>CAVPBA010000003.1:0-1052963 GCA_963701805.1 Terriglobales bacterium | reverse complement strand
TTGCCCGTTCTACGGACGATGTCGGCCACCTCGAGGGTGGGCCGGCTCATCGCTTCATCCGTCTCCTGGAGCGTTTTATCTCATCGGGACGTGACACTTCGATCGCTTCAAGCGGACTGGGAATCGCCTGCAGGTGGCGTCGTGACAGGTGCAGATAGACGGTCGAGTGTTCGAGCTTGGAGTGTCCGAGAAGCACCTGGATGGTGCGCAGATCGGCTCCGGCTTCCAGCATGTGAGTGGCGAAACTGTGCCGGAGCGTATGGGGAGATACATGCTTCTTGATGCCGGCCTGCCTGGCTGCGTGGGCAACAGCGTCCCAGACGATCTTCTCCGTGATGGGCACATCTGCCCGCCAGTTGTTCACCATACCTGGGAACAGATAGGTCTTCGGCTTCATCCAGCGCCAGTACTCTCGCAGAGTCTCCAGAAGCTTCGAGGTCAACAGAACATCACGATCGCGGCTGCCCTTGCCTTGATGGACATGAATAACCATGCGTTCACTGTCGATGTCGGTGACCTTCAGGTGACACAACTCAGCTCTCCGCAGCCCGGTCGCGTAGAGCGTCATCAGCATCGCGCGATGCATCAGGTTCCGAGCCGAATCAATCAGCCGCGCCACCTCTTCCGGACTGAGTACGGTCGGCAGCTTCCTGGGCCGCTTGGGAAAAGGAATCTCATCGAGCAGGTACGGGCGCCGAAGAGTCTTGACGAAGAGAAACCGCAGAGCAGCACAACGGCTCTGGATCGTGCCAGCCGACAACTTCCGATCCCGAAACAGGTGCACCTGGTACTCGCGAATATGCCCTGGACCGAGGCGTTCGGGCGAGCGATGGAAGTGCTTCGAAAAATCCTCCACCGCGTGGATGTAGCAGCGGACAGTGCTTGGGGAGTAGTTGCGACGCTGGAGTTCATCCAGCATCAACTGCCGAAGATGGGTCACAGTGAACCTCCTTGTGACCCACACCCTATACCGGCAAGCAGACCACTCGGAGGCCTACGCCGCAGCGCCCGTCGCGCCAGCGACTTAGTTCAAACGCCCATGGCGACAGCCATTCTCACCCGAAGACAGGTTACGCAGCCGCCGCGGCTCGTCTAGCATGGTTTGATGCTCTGATGACTTCGCGAAGAAGTCTCCATTTCTCTGAGGAGTTCGACTCCCGATGGGTTTTCATCGCTTACAGCAACTCGCGTTGATCGCGCTTTCCTTCGCCTGTGTTTCCGCGTATGCCGCCGAAACACGCACGCCGACGCAGGACGGCATTGTGTACGGAACCGCCGACGGCCAATCTCTGACCATGGACTACTACGCACCGAAGGGCACTGGAATTCATCCGATTGCGATTATCATTCACGGCGGAGGGTACCACGGCGGCGACAGCAAGAACGGCAGCGAAGCCTACGTGGCGGATTTTCTCGCTCCGGCGGGCTACGCGGTCTTCTCCGTCAACTATCGCCTCGCGCCCAAATACCCCTACCCGTACATGGTGTATGACGTGCAGCGCGCCGTCCGCTACATTCGCTATCACGCCCGTGACTGGAGCGCCGATCCCGACAAGATCGCCCTCGTCGGCGGGTCGGCCGGCGGCTACCTCAGCAATATGGTCGGCCTGCTCAATGCGCCCGGCAACCGGCATGCTGCCGATCCGGTCGACCGCGTCAGTGCAAAGGCGCAGGCCGTGGTAAGCCTCTACGCGCAGAGCAGTTTTGAGTTCGTTCCGCTCAATGCGGACGTGCATCGCTTCCTCGATCCTTTCATCGAGCAGAAGGGCGAGAAGGAAGCAATCCGCGAAGCCTCGCCCATCACGTACGTCTCGAAGGACGCCCCGCCATTTCTCGAGATTCTCGGCACCCAGGATGAATACATCCCCATGTCGGAAGCGACTAACCTGCAAGCCGCGCTGCATGCGGCTCGAGTGCGCTGCGACATTATCGTCATCCCCGGCGGCAAGCACGGCACCGGCGGATGGAACAAGCTGCCCAACGTGCCGGACTGGGAGCGCCAGATGACCGAATGGCTCAATGCAACGCTGAACCATAGCGGACCGATCGGCGATGGAATCCGGCCGCGCGTATCGGCTTCCGCACCATGAGCCGAGCTCGTTTCTGCAAGCGAAGTTCCAGAGTAAGTCTGGACGGGTGAAGGCGCCGACCAAGCAAGAGCCCTATCTGGACGTGCGCAACGACAAATGAGAGGAAGAAATCAAATCAAACCCTTGCCCTCGACGATGCGAACATAGCGATTGGGAGCGAGGTTGGTGAGCTTTTCGATGTGCTTGCTGGGCGCGGGCCAGTGAATCTCGAGTTCGTCGATGCGCGGCGATGATCCGATGCCGATAATTTCGCGCGGGTCATGGGATGACAGGTAACTCCCGCCATTGTTTTTTAAACGCGATCTCGTTCTGCCCCCGGCTTTCCAAACCATGCGCGCGCCGATCGCATCGCGATTGCAGGTGACACCCTCAAGTTTCAATCCCAGCCAGTTGTTCCCGCGTGCGGCGTTGTTTCTGAGAAGAACGGGAGGACCGCCGTTAATGCCGATGATCACATCCAGCGACCCGTCATTGTTGTAATCGCCCACCGCAAGCCCTCGAGCCGAGAAATCCTTCTGAAATGCGGGGCCGGCCGCCTGGCTCACGTTATGCAACTTGCCGGTTTCATCCTGGCGGTAGAGCAGAAACGGTTCCCTGTACTTTACCTGCATGGAGTAGGCATCGATCATGTCGTCAGGATGTCCATTTGCAAGCAGCAGATCCACGACGCCATCGTTATCGTAATCGAAATACTTCACTCCCCAGCCGCTCATCAACCTTGTATCGCGTGCTACGCCCAGTTTTTCTGACGCATCGTGAAACGATTCGTCCTTGTTGTTGATGTAGGTCGAATACATCTCGTGATCCACATTGGATACGAACAAATCCTGCCATCCGTCTCCATCGAGGTCGGCTGCATCCACACCCATGCCTGAGCGTGTACGTCCGTTGGCGCTGAAGCCCACCCCGGCCTGCAACGCAATCTCATCCCATTTCCAACGGCCGTCGGGTCCGGGGCCGCGATTCACAAAGAGGAAATTCTGCACCGTGTCATTGGCGACAAACAGGTCCATGCGACCGTCGTTGTTGATGTCGGTAGCCACCACGCCAAGTCCTTTGCCCAGAGCGGATGCAATATCGGTACCCTTGCTCACTTCGGTAAACGTGCCGTCGCCGTTATTGTGGTACAGAAAACTTGCCGAAGGGCTGAAAACCCGCGGGACACAGTAGTAGTTCTTTCCGAGCTGATTGTTCCCGCATTGCAGCTTGCGTACTCCCGAGTAGTCCACGAAACTGCAAACAAATAAGTCGAGCCGTCCGTCATTGTCGTAATCGAACCAGACTGCGCTGGTCGTCCACCCCGGAGTCGCCACGCCTGCATGATCCGTCACATCCGTGAACGTGCCGTCGTGGTTGTTCTTGTACAGAGTGCAGCGGCCATACGCCGTGACGAACAGATCGGGCCAGCCGTCACTGTCGTAATCTCCAACCGCCACCCCCATTCCGAACTGCGACCCGCAGACGCCGGCCTTCTCGGTGACGTCGGTGAACGATCCATCGCGATTGTTCTTGTATAGAGCGTTGCGAACCGGTTTGGACGGCTTCCAAAAATCGCTGGGACCGCTGTTGACAAGAAAAATATCCATCCAGCCGTCGTTGTCGTAATCGAGAAAAGCGCAGCCCGGCCCAAGCGCTTCCGGCAGGAAGTGGCTCTCTGACACTGCGTTTTCATGAACCCAATGAATGCCGGAGGCGGACGGCGGCACTTCACTGAAAAGCGGGTCGAGTTGCGACGTCTGGGGCCATGCCGGAATGTTCAGGAGCTTTGCCGCCGCCCCAGCCATGCCGAGTCGCATAAAGCGACGTCTGGAATGATTCATGCGCGATCCCGCCATTTTGGCCGATGCAGCCGATTTTCGCTGCGCCGAGATTCCTTCTTTGCAACCTTGCAGCTTCGTCTAACCGGGGTAGGGTTCATTGGGTTTCACGATCCGGATGCGATGGTCTGAGAACCTGTAGTGCGCACCGGGTAAATCAATTTTAGGCATATGACAGGAGACGCATTGGTTCTTTGACACGGGGCAAGCCCTTGCATTCACTTTTCCGCCTGCGTGGCACGCCTGGCACTTGGTATCGTAGTCCACCGGTTTGGCACTTGCCTCCGTATGCGGGTCGTGGCAGGCGAGACAACTGATGCGCGCATCGTCCGGGTCGTAGCATTTGCTCTCCGTGAGACGATACGGCTGGAACCGGACATTGGCAATTCCTGGCCTCGCCTGCATGGCGATTTCGGCCCAGGTACGGTGACACTGGCCGCAAAAGTTGGACACCTGCTCGGCGGACAGATTTTGCAGGCTGGTTAAGCCGGGCGGGACGGCGGGCTGGGCGCCCTTACGCGCCATTGCAGCGAGATGGGCCGCCGTGGCCTGATGACAATGTTCGCATTGCACTCCGGGTGTCATTCTGTCCAGCGTGAGATCTCTCCCTGCCGCCGCATTCGTCGCGTGACAACCAAAACAGCTTAACTTGTCGTCGTGACTCATCAATCTTCCGGCGGCTTCGCCCAGGTCGGCAGGAAGAGAGTTGCCCCCGCCCAGCGTTGGACCAAGGCCATTCAATTCGCGAAACCAGCTCATGCGACTCTCGTACAACTGCCCATCCTTCTCCAGGATGTAAGTCTGTCCCATGGCGGAGCTGGCGCCCATTCCCCAGCGAATGGGCATGATGATTGTGGCCGCCCCGTCGGTGACGGAATAGGTGCTTTGGACGCCGTTACGTTCGATACGATAGGAGTACTTTCCGAATGATCCGGTAAGCAGAGGATGGTTGATGAGGATACGGCATTCCTCGACAGCTTCCAGCGCACGCGCCATGTTCGTGGACGGCTGCGATCGGGCTTCTGCGTGGCACTTCGCGCAGGAAGCCTGTCCTTGATCTCCAGCCATCAATGCAGCTCCATACAGGAGCGGCGCAACGAACATAACCCCCAAACCGAAGACCGCGAGTTCCCGAATGAGTATCGTGGTGAAATATCGGACAAGGATCACTGCACCTTGTCCTCGTTCTGCTTGACACCGGGCTGCCTGGCCTGCGCTTCTGCCGTCAATCTCAGCACGATGGCGCGCTCCCGTTTGCCGTCATCCGTCTGCTTGAGACGGAAATAGACCTGGGCGAGGGAGACGTGCGCTTCAAGAAACTGCGGCGACTCCTTCACTAGCGCTTCGAGCATGTCTCGCGCCTTGTCAAGCGTGCCATCTTCCACCGCCAGCAGTGCCAGCTGGTACTGCACTCCCGGATCTCCTGGCCTTGTTTCGCCAGCGCGTTCAAAGTACTTCCGCGCCAGCGCGTAATTCTGTTCCTGCTTCGCCAGGGCTCCCAGTTGCAGGTTGGCCTCGAAGTTGTAAGGATCCTGCTGCAGACCCGCCTTGAACTCCTTTGCCGAGAGATCGGAGTCGCCGGTAAACATCAGCGCATTGGCATAGAGAACGTGCACTTCCGGAAGATTCGGATTCAAAGCAATCGCTTTGGCGAATTCATCGCGTGCGCCGGCGTAATCCTGCACGCCCATTCTCGCGGTGCCCAACATCAGGTGCGCCTCGGCCGAGTCCCCGTTGCGCAGAATCCGATCGACCAGGACTTGACCTTCAGCCACGCGCTTCTGCCGGATCAAAGCTGTTCCGAGGAGATAAGCGACTGCGAGATCGTCGGGAGATTTCGGTGCTTCAGGCTCGAGAATGCGGATGACATCGCTCTCTCGACCCAGTTGCATATAACAGTCGGCGAGCAGCAGCAGAGCCTGCCGGTTATCCGGCTTCTGTGTATGGACCTTCTCGAGTTCCTTCGCGGCATCCTCGATTTTGCCCATCTTATAGTAGCAAAGCGCGAGATTGAGCCGGGCCTCGACGAGGGCAGGGGACTGTTCGAGGGCGATCTTGTATTCGGCGAGGGCCTCTTCAAAACGGCCCAGACCGGCAAGGGCGGCGCCCAGGTTCGAATGGATGGCAGTTGCCTCGGGGTGCATCTGAAGAAATTGCCTGTACTCCGCGGCCGCGCCCGCAAGATCGCCGGACCGCTGCTTTTGCTGTGCATCCTGCACCAATTCTTGCGCCGACTGCGCGATTGCCACGAGAGGCAGGATGAGGAGAAGAATGAATAGCAACGTCCGCATGATTTCGCTTTATCCCGAAGACACGAACGACGGGGTACGCTGACCCCGCCGTTCGCCTTTGTTTGACGTGCGCTCGAACCTAGAAGTAGAACTTGACGGCAAACTCCATAATGCGCTGGCCCTGCTTCTGGGTCGTGGTGGCGAAGTTCGCGTTGGATTGCGTGATCTTTTCCGTAACCGGGTCCTGTGTAAACTGCAGGGTCAGGTTACTTCCGGTTGGGAACGAGTATAACGGGTGGTTGAGGAAGTTGTAAGCCTGCACGCGGAACTGGAGTTTCCTTTTCTCCGCCATGTCGAAGTTCTTGAACACCGCCAGGTCCGAATTCACGAATGTCGGGCCATAGGAGACGGGTAGCATCGCGGGACCGTTCTGTCCCGGGCTGGTGGGCGCCGCGAAGCAACTGGAGTTCGCGTATACATGCGATCCGTTCTTCGAGGTTGGATTGCACGTCACAAGGGGATTCAACTGCGCCCCGTTGGTTCCCAGGATCGATTGATTGTTGATCGGGATCCCGTTGGGATTGGTGACGCTTTTCGACCCCGGGATGATGGCCGCTGATTGCGCGCACGTAATACCCGCAGCCGTTTCTACCGCCGTCGGGACGCAACTCAGCGACATATTGTAGTTTGTGTTGGCGGGATTATTCGGGTTGTAATTGCCGCCATACGTGATATTGGCGCCGCTCTGGGCTTGTGTGATCCCGGAGAACTGCCATCCGTTCAGGGCTCCGTTCACGAATGGATTTACATGCACACGGTTGCCGAGATCGATGGAGTACGCGATGTTGAACAGGTGGCGGCGATCAGAGGGCAGGATGCCATAATTGGCGTGGAGATCGAAGGGGTTGATCGTGGGCGCGACAATGCCCAGGGCCTTCTGCCACGTGTAGTTGGTCTGAATTGAGTAGAGCCCGGCGTGGCGCGCCCAGCTGACTTGCAGCGCGTTGTAGTTGCTGTAGAGGTTATTGGTTGCAAGGTTCAGATCGCCATATCCCTGCAGGGGACGGTACTTGTCGGCGTTGGCAGTTCCCGGATTGCTGGCGGTGAACAGCGCACCTGCCGGCACCAGGTTGATGTTGCCTCCCGCGCCGCCGAAAGTGTTCTGCAAATCGCGGCTGCGATTGCCTACGTACGCCATCTCCAACAAGCCCTGCCAGGGAGTTGCCTGGTCGATAGTTGCGCTCCAGCTATCCGTGTACGGCTGCATGTCATCTTTGCTATCGACGGCGGCTGGCGATGAGGGAGTCGAAGCCAGATTGATGCAGGAAAGGTTGGCCGCGAACAGCGGCGCTCCATCAGCGGGGTTCGTCGGGCAACCCGTGCCTCCCACCCAATTGGTGGGCGACAAGTTAGCGCTGGCCACGCCCGCCGATGCGTCCAGCCCGCTGGTGAACTGCCCGGAGTGATAGTAGAAACGTCCCCACCCGCCGCGGAGAACAGTCTTCCCCACGCCGAACACGTCATAGGCCGCCCCGATGCGTGGCTGATAGAACAGCGCCCGGGTCGGGAAGCCTCCCACCGGAACCGCCGCGTTTCTGGCGTGCCATTCAAATCCGCAGAATGTGGGCGAGCTGGCGCAACCTGGATTGTATTGCGTCTGGTCGAAGATTGAGTACCCGAAGCCCAGGCCGTCAATCCATGGGGTGAAATGGCTGAAGCGCATCCCGAGTTCCAGGGTCAACTTCCGGGTAGCCTTCCATGAATCCTGCGCGAAAAATTCCCAAGTGGTGTAGTTAATGGAGTTGATACGGTTAAAGTTGGTCTCGCCGTAATTCGACAGGTTGCCAGTCAGCAGGTCGGCGTACTCGTTTCCATAGCTGAAGCTATTACCGGCGGAGACCTGGATCAGGCCGTTGGTATTGTTGTTGGCCGGCTGAGCATTCTTGATCCACTCGTAGAAGAAGCCCCCCTTCAGGGTGTGACTCTTCAGTACTTTGGTGAGCGTGTCGCTGCCGCTGGGCATGTATTTGTTCGCATACAAGCCCGACGAAGCGCCGCCCGCCTCGAATCCGCCAGGGTTGAAGACGAAGGCCGCTTCACTGGGCCCGTATTGTCCAAACGACGGAATCTGCGCAACGCCATTCTTGAAGAGACCCTGGTAGTCGTAGCCTACCTTGCCCCGGTCCACCTTGGAGGGATCGCTGAACACGTTGGGGAATCCAACAAACGTGTACGCCACTACCGTCTCGTTGGTCATACTGGCGTTGAAGACGTGAGTGATGGTACCGGATACAGAGTCCGAGCGGTTACGGCCCTCGATCGGAGACGGATACGGGACTTGGTCGCCGTTCCGCCACCAAAGACCAACCGGGAACAGCTGAACCTCTCGCTGGTAGTTGTAACGCACGAACACCTTGGTGGCATCGCTGACATTCCAGTCACTGCGAACTACCCATTGGCGATTGTTCTGGTTGAAGATCTCTGACTGCACGTAGTTATAACCACCGGTGGCGTTCGGATCCTTGTTCGGCGCCGGATACAGCTTCGCCAGGGCGAGCATGCTCGGGTCAATGCACTTGCCGTTTGGAGTACCGCTGCACATCGGAATCTGAGTACCTCCGAACGCTGCCATACCGGCGGAATTGAGCTGGCCCGGGGCCTTGCCCGATGCGGTTATGTTTCCTTCCGCGGCTATGGATTCGGGCGAAAAGTCGCCCGACAGTAGCTCCGCGGTTGGGACCGTGGCTCGCAGCAGTCCCGTGTCCAGCGTCTGGTGGTAATACTCGAATCCCGTAAAGAAGAAAAGCTTGTCGCGGTTTTTGTTGAATCCAGTGCCGGGAATCAGCACCGGGCCCCCGATGGCGCCGCCGGGATAGTAATACGAGTTCGCCGGCTGCTGAACGCCGCTGTTGTTGTTGAGCCAGTCGTTGGCATTCAGGCTGTGGTTGCGTGCGGAGAAGAAACCGCTGCCGTGAAAGTCCGACCCGCCTGCCTTGGTCACCGAGGTGATGACAATGGGGCCTTTCTGTTCCTCGGCGCTGAAATTCGAGGTCAGGACTTTGAATTCCTGTACGAAGTCCGAGTTTGGATTTACCGGCGTATCGCAGTTACAGCCAGGATCGGAGACGTGCGCGCCGTCGGCCGTGATGTCGAGAGAATTTGTCGGAAGCCCATTGTAGCTGTAGGCAGCATTCAACGGGCTCTGACTCCCTGAATCGCCGTTGGCATTAATCCCGATGGTCTGTCCGTTGTAATTTGACTTGTTCGAGGTTCCATTCTGAATACCGAATCCGGGAACGATCTTGATGTATTCCGCGGCGTTGCTTCCGACCTGCGTGAAGTTCTCCAGTTGTTCGGTTTCCAGGGAGAACGACTTCTCACCCGAGTCGGTCACGGCAAGGGATGCATTTTCGGCGCTAACCGTAACTGTCTCGCCCGCCGCACCCACCTGAAGTTGCACGCTCACATTGCGGCTTTCGCCGCCCCCGAGACTGATGGCAACGGCCTTGTACTGGCGAAAATTAGGCGCTTCCGCCGTGAGGTCGTATGTGCCGACCGGCACAGAGGCAAAGGTGTAGTACCCCGCCCCGTTTGTGGTTGTATCTCGAGTGGAACCCGAGGTCGAATCTCGGAGCGTAATCTTCGCATTCGGGACCACTCCGCCCGAGGGGTCGGAGACAACTCCCGTGAGAGTTCCAAAGATTCCTTGCGCAAGAGATGGATAGGCACCGACCAGAAGCGCGCCCAGGAATATCGCAGGACACACCAACTTCCGCAGCATCACAAATGCCTCCGAAGTGAATCAGAATTGGGTCTTGCAAACGCATCGGAAATGCCGATGTGAATCCTCTACTTGTGTTGGAACGGGGAACTGAAACGATTTTCTTGCGCGGCTCAGGGAGAAGCAGGTACTACAGCACCCGATATCTAACGCCTAAATGTCCGCCGATGTCAAGCCAAAAGTCTTGCTTCGCCTTGATCCGAAGATGCGGAGTATGTAATTGTTCCCATCGGTGTATTCACGTCCCGCTTTCACGGACTCGAACACATCCATCAAATCGTGCCTTGCCCTCTTGACCAGCAGCGCCGCCATGAGGTTCCACTGGTTATGGTGCCCTTTCGGAGAAGTCCGGCAAGACTTTTTGCTGTCCTGCCTCACCATCGACCAGGCGTACTGCCTCTTGGAAGTCCTTCAGTGAATACCGCACAATCGCCGGCGGATTACGTGCCCCGTTCGACAACATGGTGAGAAGATTGCTTGTCGCTCTAAAGGCCGCAGATGAGCATGGGATCCAGGTCTCTTTTGAAGACTTCTCCACGCGCTTCTTATAGTTGTCGTATGCACCGGACAGGAGAGACCAAGGATGAAAAGACGCGAATTGATGAAGAGATTGACTGCTGTGGCTGGCAGCGCGCTTTGTGCGCGGCCTGGATGGGCGATTCTGGGCGGGGATGAGGAGAAAGCGAAGAATGCTGCCTTGGCGGCGCCGATTCGAGGGCTGGTGCGGAAGGATGGAAGGTTGCTGCAGCCGATCAAGGTGACGGTTCAGCACGCGGGGCAAGCGGCGACAGTAGTTACCCGGTTGGATGGCCAGGAAGTGGATCGCCGGATTACGTCTTCCGACGCGGAAAGCTTCGATGTGTATACGGCTCCGGTGACTTCCGTGAGGCAGGCGGATGTCGAAGTCGAAGTGGCGGGAAAGTCAAGCATCGCCAAGGTCGATTTGTATCCAGTGCGCAAGGTTCAGGTGTATATCCTGCCGCACTCCCACCACGATCTTGGCTATACCGATCTCCAAGCCAACGTGGAAGAAAAGCAGATGCTGAATATTTCAAAAGGAATGGATCTTGCGCGCCGCACTGCAAACTACCCGGAGGGCGCGCGCTTTGTATGGAATCTGGAGGTGCTGTGGGGGGCCGACCTGTTCATGCGTCGCAAGTCACAAGCGGAAAAGGACGAATTCATCGACGCGGTGAAAAAGGGATGGATCGGATTGAACGGGATGTATGCCAATGAGCTGACCGGACTGTGCCGTCCCGAAGAACTTCTGCAGCTATTTCGCTACTCAGGTGAGTTGGGCAGTGCGTGCGGTGTGCACGTCGATTCCGCTATGTTAAGCGACGTCCCAGGTTTTACCTGGGGTACAGTGACGGCGATGGCGCAGGCGGGGATTCGCTACTTTTCCGCCGCGCCTAACTTCTTCGATCGAATTGGTACCTTCATGGTGGAGTGGCAGGACAAGCCTTTCTGGTGGGTTTCTCCTTCGGGTAAAGAGAAACTTCTGGTATGGGTTCCATGGACAGGTTATGCCATGTCCCATGTAATGAAGTTGAGTTCGGACTGGGTGGGCAAGTACCAGGGTCGGTTGGATGAGGTGAAGTTTCCATATGAGATCTCCTGCATCCGCTGGTCAGGGCATGGAGACAACGCCGAGCCGGATCCGCAGTTACCCGAGTTCATTCAAAAGTGGAATGAAGAATTCGAGTGGCCACGGTTCACGATCTCTACCACCAGCCATGCATTCGCGGCGTTTGAGCAGCGATACGGCAAGGAGCTGCCGGAATTCAAAGGCGACCTTACCCCTTACTGGGAGGATGGAGCCGGGTCGTCGGCTCTGGAAACCGGCATGAACCGCGGAGCCGCCGATCGGCTGACGCAGGCTGAAACCCTGACGGCGATGTTGGCGCCGGGCGCCTATCGAGCCTCGGACTTCAACGAGGCATGGAGGGATGTGCTGCTTTATTCGGAGCATACCTGGGGCGCATGGAACAGTGTGTCGGATTCAGAAAATCCCTTCGTTACGAAACAGTGGGACTTCAAGCGCACCTTTGCGGTGGATGCCGAAAAGAGGTCCAAGGCACTTATCGATGAGGTGCTGCGCTCGCATACGACCGGGAATGATAGTTCGATGGTCGACGTACACAATTCCTGTTCATGGTCTCGAACGGAAGCGGTGGTGCTCTCGAAAGAGATGTCATCTGCCGGCGACCATGTAAAGGACCAGCGCGGAACGTCCGTTCCTTCGCAGCGCCTGTCCAACGGGGAGTTGGCCTTCCTGGCGCAGGATGTTCCCGCGTTTGGAAGCGCCCGCTTCCGCCTCTCCCCGGGCAAACCGCATACGCCGCAGACACATGTCTCCTTCAAGGATGGAGTACTGGAGAATGGCATTGTTCGCGCGAGAGTTGATGCGACAAGCGGGAACATCGTCGAGCTGGCACTGCACGGAAGCCATGACAACCTGGTCGACAGTAGTCGGGGCGAGGCGGTGAATGAATACCTGTTTCTGGAAGGAAAAGACCTCTCCAAGATACAGAGAAGCGGTCCAGTGAGGATCTTCGTCGAAGAGCAAGGCCCGCTGATCGCATCGGTCCGTGTCGAATCCACTGCGCCGGGTAGCGCAAGCCTGGTGCAAAGGATTCGCCTCAAGGCGGGTGCTGACTGGATTGAGCTGACCAACACTGTAGACAAAGAGCGGGCACCTCTCAATCCGCATCCCGGCGGGGGCGACCAAGGCGGGGACTTTGCGCAGCATCAGGCCAAGGAGAGCCTGCAGTTCGCCTTTCCATTTGCAGTTCCAGGCGGGCAGATGCGCATGGACATTCCCCTGGCGGTGATGCGGCCGGAATTGGATCAGCTTCCGGGATCCTGCAAGAACTGGCTGCCTGTGGGCCGGTGGATCGATGTGGCGAATGCGGAGCGCGGCGTAACGTGGGTGACGCTCGATGCGCCGCTGGTCGAAATCGGAGATATAACGGCAACCATGCTCGGATCGCAGACCAATCCGGGCATCTGGCGGAAGCACATCGAGCCGACGCAGCGGTTTTACTCCTGGGTGATGAATAATCACTGGGGAACCAACTACCGTGCGTATCAGCAAGGAGTGGTTGAGTTTCGCTATGCACTGCGCCCTCACTCCGGCTATGATCCCGCGGCGGCCGCGCGTTTGGCAATCGGCCTTTCACAGCCTCTGCTTGCCTCGTCCGCCGGCATAAAGGCGTCCGCGCTTTCGCTGCTTCGCATCGAGCCCGCTGATGTTCTGGCGTTAGAATGCAAACCCAGCGTGGATGGGAAAGCCTGGATCGTGCGGCTTTTCGGCGCCTCAGGAGAAAATCGGCGAGCCAGGTTGACCTGGGAAGGGAGCAATGCGCCGCGCGTGTGGAGCAGCAATCTCAGTGAGCAGGCTCTCGCGCTTGTCGGGCAGGAAGTGGACGTTGCCGCGTGGGATCTTGTGACGCTCCGCGTTGATCGTGGTGAACGGTAACGCTCCGTCGCGATCTATATTGAGGTAGCAACAGTCAACGAAGAGGATGAGCGATGGCCAATGCCGTGACGGGGTTAATGCTGGCGGCAGTGGCAGGTGTAGCCAATGCAACGTTCACGCTTCCTATGAAATTTGCGCGGCGATGGGCGTGGGAGAATATCTGGTTTGTGTGGAGCGTGCTCGCGCTCGTCGCGCTGCCTGTTAGCGCAGCCGTTATCTCCATCCCATCGCTTCAGTCCGTATACCGGGGAGCCGGTCTCGGCACCTTGGCGGCGATCGCGCTCTGCGGCGCAGGTTGGGGACTGGCCCAAGTGCTCTTTGGTCTTTCGGTCGATACCATTGGCATTGGGCTGGCGTTTTCCATCGTGCTCGGTATCTCGGCCGCGGTAGGGACTCTCCTGCCGCTCGTGAAACTGCAGCAATCCGCTTCACGAGTGACGGGAAACGTGTCGCTGGGACTCGCCTTTGTTCTTGCCGGCGTGATTGCGTGTGCCGTGGCGGGCCGATGGCGTGAAAAAGCAGTGGGCAAGGACCTGGTGAGAAGCAAGTCTTTCGGCGCCGGCCTGGCGATGGCAATTTGCAGTGGTTTTTGCGCGGCCTTTATGAACTTCGGCGTGGCTTTGGGCGCGCCCCTGCTCAGGATCGCGGCGGCCCATGGTGCAACTTCGCAGCAGGTGGTCTATTCCGTCTGGTTACCGCTGCTATGTGCCGGAGCGGTGCCCAATCTTCTTTATTGTGTTTATCTTCTGGGCCGCAAACACACCTGGATCAACTTTCACAGCCAACGTTCACCTGCATATGCGGGGCTCGCACTGATCATGGCGGTTCTCTGGTTCTTCAGCACTGCGTTGTACGGTATCGCGACTCAATGGCTTGGCGACCTCGGTGTGGTTGTCGGCTGGCCGGTCTTCATGTCATTGATCGTGATCACCGCCAGCATCCTTGGCATCCTTACCGGCGAGTGGAGGCATTCCGGAAGGGCGCCCGTTCTTCTGCAGCTAACGGGAATGCTTCTGCTGGTGTTGGCGGTGGTCGCATTCTCGCGTATTCAGAGCAATTTCGCGCATGCGCATCATCGGAAAGGTGCAAATGCTTCCGCGGTTTCGTCTCTCAACAACTGTGTCCGAGTGGATCGATCGAATGTACGATAAGGCTCCTTTCGTCCGAGTATCCAACACGAGTGAAGACTGCCGTATTGGCTGGACCGACATTTCCGCGACGCTTCGAAACCGGTGTCCCGACGGCACAGGCGTAATCTGCGTGGAATGCTATCCCGGAGTCTTGCTCGATAGTCTCTGCACGGGCCTTGGCACGGAGCTTTCTCCGTGCCGCATTGTTCGCGCCGAGGACTGTTATCTGGCCGAACACGAGTTGGAACACAAAGTTCATCCGCTCCTGACTGACGATCCGGTTTTTGGCCGTATGAATGACTTCGATATCGCTGACTTTCTAGACATGGAAAAGGTCAGCCGAACGATGCGAGAGATCGACGGCGCGCACGGCGAAAGGATGTTGATAGTCGGCACGGGCGCGACCCTGATAGCTCCACGATGGGACGTGCTCATCTACGCCGATTTGGCACGCTGGGAGATCCAGCAACGACAGCGTCGCGGCATAATTGGGAATCTCGGCATCGACAATCTCAACCAAAGCCCATCGCTCAAATACAAGCGAGGCTACTTTCTTGACTGGCGTGCCGCGGACCGGCTCAAGCGCACGTTGTTGCCCAAGATCGATTTCCTCCTCGATACGCACAAATCTGAAACGCCTAAGCTCATAACGGGACTCAGTCTCCGCGATGGTCTTGATGAGGCCGTGCGACGCCCCTTTCGCGTCGTGCCGTTTTTCGACCCCGGCCCATGGGGTGGGCACTGGATGGAAGAAGTCTGTGATCTGCCCAGGGACGTGCCGAACCATGCATGGTGTTTCGATTGCGTTCCTGAGGAGAACAGCCTCCTGCTCGGGTTTGGGGATCAGCGCGTCGAAATTCCCGCACTTGATCTTGTCTTGATGCGCCCCCGCGCATTGCTGGGTGAAGCAATTGAATCCCGATTTGGAGCGGAGTTCCCGATTCGCTTTGACTTCCTGGATACGATGGGAGGTGGCAATCTATCCCTTCAAGTGCACCCTCGCCCGCTGTATATCCGCGAAGCCTTCGGCATGACGTACACGCAGGATGAGAGCTATTACATTCTCGACGCGAAAGAGGACGCGCGCGTTTATCTGGGACTTCGGGAAGGTACGGATGCGGATTCGATGTTGAGCGATCTAAGAGCGGCTGAGGTATTGGACCCGCCAGGTTTCGATGCCGAACATTATGTGAACAAATTTCCGGCCAGGAAGCACGATCACTTTCTGATTCCAGCAGGCACCGTGCATTGCTCGGGGCGCAACAGCATGGTACTGGAAATAAGCGCCACGCCCTTCATCTTTACGTTCAAACTATGGGACTGGGGCCGCCCAGGACTCGATGGCAAGCCGAGGCCAATTCATCTCAATCACGGCGCTGCGAACATCTGTTGGGCTCGCAGAACGGAATGGGTAAAACGCTCCCTTATCAACCGCGTCGACATAATTGCGAGTGCTGAAGGTTGGCGCGAAGAACGAACAGGTCTGCACGAGATGGAGTTTATCGAAACCCGTCGCCACTGGTTCTCAGGTACCGTTCCTCACGATACAAACGGAACTGTGAATGTGCTGAACCTTGTAGAAGGAGAGCAGGCCATCGTGGAAAGCCCGACCGGCGCATTCGAGCCGTTTGAGGTGCACTATGCAGAAACCTTCATCATTCCTGCCGCCGTTGGGCCCTACACAATTCGCCCATTGATGTCCGGACAAGCGAACCAGACGGAGTGGGCGACCATTAAAGCATTTGTACGACGAACATAATGTATCGACCCGTAGTAAGTGCCTGCTTAGCGAATCTCCGCAGGCTTGGACCAGGGGGCAGACGCTTAACCACCATTTAGGGACCATACCTCATCATCGAAACAGCGCCAGGGGCTCCTTTCATCGGGACGTCCCAGGAGGATCTGATGGCTGTTTACACTGCGCCGGCTTAGCTGGAAGCTTCGGCGAGGCTAAGCCGGCGTTCCAATTCCAGGCGACGTCCCCGCTGGCTCGGCGCCGGCAAACGACCTCTTCGTTGAACTCGTACATCCCGGGCAAAAGATGATCCGATGGCTGCGGACCCTCCTTGAATGCCATATAGGACCCTGTCGATCCGAATGCGGGCCAATTCGGCTCATTCGCCGCCTGCGGCCGGCCCGTGCGCGCAAAGGAACTCCAATAGCCGATCATCGCGTCGGAAAGCTTCGTCTCCAGCGCCGTTGCCGGAACTTTTGGCCAGAGGGGCGGCGTGCCATCGAATGTCCCGAACACAAATGGCAATTCGCTGGCGTGGAAGCCGTGGAGACCGGCGGCATCGGCGGCCGGGTAGCCATGATCGAAAAAGTAGAGGAAACTCGGCTGTCCCGCTGCGGTTTGTTTCTTGACGAGGCGCATCGCCGTCCAGCCGTACAGGGCGTCTCGCGTTGTGGCCAATATACTCTCCTCCACGTTGGCGCTGGGATAGAGCCGCAGGAATTCATCGGCGAGGTCGAGATAGCGGTCGCGAATGCTGGATTCGTATTCGGCTGAATTCGCGGGAGCTTGTGGTGCGAGGACCCGCAGCGACCGGATTTCGCCGCTGTTGAATCCGGCGAGGAGCGGCACCGGCGCCTGTTCTCCCTTGTCGAACACGTCGATGAGCTGGCGCGGCAATACGTGTCCGTCGATGGCACCCCAGGGCGCGAATCCGGCCGCCGGCGCCGCCTCGGTTAATGCGGCCGCATCCATCGCCCGCATCGCCGCGATATTCGGCGTGTGAAGCGCTGCAGCGAGTTTCGTGCCCCTTTCCTCGGCGGAAGGGGACCCGAAACTGCGGAGTTTCAGCTCGGGCGTAGAGATCATGTACGCGCTTTCTGCAATCGCTTTCGCGAAGAGACCGCGAGCGGGTGGCGCCGCCATCAGGTACATGACGCTGAGCGCACCCGCCGATTCACCGGCGATAGTGACGTTTGCCGGGTCGCCGCCGAAAGCGTCGATATTGTGCCTGACCCATTCGAGAGCCTGGATCTGATCGAGCAAGCCATAGTTGCCGGAAATGCCGAGCGGCGACTCGCTGCTAAGTTCGGGATGCGCGAGGTAGCCGAAGACACCCAGCCGATAGTTGATGGAGACTACGAGAATGCCCCGGCCCGCGAGACGTGCGCCGTCATAGACCGCCTCCCTGCTCGAACCGCCGGTGAGAGCGCCTCCGTGTATCCAGAAAAAGACCGGCGCATCGCGTGCTCCGGTCGGCGCCCAGATATTTAGCGTCAGGCAATCCTCGCTCATCGGCATTGGATTGGCGGTGTAGATACTTGAGAGCTTGCTCCTGGGCTGGAAGCAGGCAGGTCCGAACTTGGTCGCTCTCTTAACCTCCGTCCACCGCGGCATCGGACTGGGCGGTCTCCAGCGCGCCGAGCCCACCGGAGGCAACGCATAAGGAATGCCCTTGAAAACGCGCAGCTCGCCTTCCATCCGCCCCTCGACTGCGCCGGCGGGAGCCTTTACGATCGGGCCAGGTTCGTGACGGGATGGCGCCGATACAGGGGTAGGCTGTTGAGCGAAATTTAAAGGCGCCAGAATCGCGCAGGAGGCTGCCGCGGACCAGACAAGCAAGCGAGGAATGAAGATCATTGGACGGTTTCCCCAACTGCACGGTGTTCGTTGCGAAGCGTGCGCGCCAATGCCAGGAACAGTATCACAGCTACAGCGTAGAGCGCCGCCAGCAGATACAGTGCGATCTGCAACGAGTGATGAGGGTGGCGTGCACGGAAAAAGTCGCTGGCCGCGCCCACATAAGTGGGACCGAGGCCAAGACCGATTAAATTCATCACCAGCAACAGCAGCGCGCCCGACATGACACGCTGGTCCGGCCGTACCTCCTCCTGAACCAGCGTGACCATCGATGAGAGATAGAAGTAGTTCAGAAACAATGTGCCGGCCAGGAAGGGCAGGGCAAGATGCCAGGACGGCGCCCAGACAAAAGCGAGATAGAAGGGAACGGCAAGAGTAAGCGACGCCGCGGGAACCAGGGCATAGGCCTGCTTCGAGATCTTCGCGAAGCGATCGATCAGGCGCCCAGAGACGAACATTCCCCCACCCATTCCGATCAGAACGACCAACGCGTAGTAGACGGCCACCTGTTTTAGCGCCATTCCTTTCTCCCGCATGAGAAAGAGGACGGTGAAGTTGGTGAGACCATAGGTGACGAACTGCGTGGCGCCGGCCGCAAGAGCGGCGAGCAGGAGAGAAGGCCGCGAGAAGAACATCGCCAACGCCTGCCAGAATCCGGTCTTGCCGGAGGTCACCTGGTCCGAAGCGCGATCCAAGCCGCCGCGCCGGGGTTCGCGCACAAATATAAGGACCGCAATCGCTGCAAAGATACCCGATGCACCAAGGACAAAAAACGCAAGACGCCAACTGAAAGCGGCTGCGATGGAAGCGCCGAAAGCGATGGCCAGCGTTATGCCGATCGGCGGCCCGAGGTTGAACAGACCAAGTGCGGTTCCCCGGCGGCCAGGTGGAAAATAGTCGGTGATGATCGAGTAGGAGGGAGGAACGCCGCCCGCTTCGCCAAAGCCGACCGCCATGTATGCGGCGACAAATTGCGGGTAAGTGGCGGCGAGGCCGCAGCACATCGTTGCCGCGCTCCAGATCGCACATGCAACTGCAAGCACCCTTGACCTGTTCGTCTTGTCGGCCACCCACCCGACCGGAACGGAAATGCAACAGTAAAAGAGCGCGAAGTAGAGACCGCCGATCAGGCCAAGCTTACTGTCTGAAACCTGCAGATTGTCCTGAATTGGCTTCGCAAGGATCGCCGGTAGCTGCCGGGACAGGAAGTTCAGCACATACACAAAGCAGAGCATGCCCAGGGTGGTCCAGGCACGATTTCCGGGAACCGCGGACTCTGGTTTACAGATACTCGACATTGCCATCTACGCCGATCGCCTGCCCGGAAATATTCTGACCAGCCGGCGAACACAGGAAGAGACATGTAAGTGCCACGTCGTCTGCGGTCACCATGCGGTGCAATGAGATCTTCTTGAGATATTCCTCCCGCGTTGCCGTCTCGTCGACACCGTCCAGCTTTGCGCGAGCACGAATGACTGCATCCATCCTTGGTCCTTCGACGATACCCGGCAGCACCGCGTTAATCCTGATGTTGTCGGGGCCGAGTTCGATGGCCAGCGATTTAACCATTCCAACGATCGCCCATTTTGACGCCGCATATGGCGTGCGCCATGGATAGCCTAGACGGCCGGCCACCGACGAAATGCACACCACATTGGCAAACCTGGACTCGCGCAGCATCGGTACAGCGTGGTGCAGGCAGCGGTACTGGCCATTCAGGTTTACGTTGATGGTGCGGTTCCAATCCTCTTCACGAATGGCTTCGATCCCGCCAGTCGGGCCGGCGATGCCGGCGCAATTGATCAAAACATCGAGGCCGGCGAATCGCGCGCGCTGTGTCTCGAACATTGCTCTGACCTGTGTTTCATCGCCCACATCGGCCGTGGTCGCCTGACAGGATGGAAAGCTTTTCTGGAATGCGGCCAAGGCTACGTCATCGATATCGCATATGTGGATGCTTGCGCCGGTTTCCGCGAAAGCGGATGCAATCACGGCTCCAATTCCAGAGGCTCCGGCAGTCACTAGTACGCGAAGTCCCGAAGGAGGGTAGAGTTGATCTTTGAAGTTCATCCTTGTCTCACTTCCCACTGCCCTTAACTTCGTGACGCGATCCCGCCTTGAGGCCATCAGGAGAAACGGACATTCTCCGCACCTTTCAGGTGCAATGTCTCCCTGGCTTCTGCGGGTGTGGCAATCTCAAAGGAAAGCTCTTCCAGAATGCGGCGTATTTTCCTCACCTGTTCGGCGTTACTCCTCGCCTTGACGCCGGGGCCGAGGTAGAGATTGTCCTCGAGCCCGACACGCACGTTCGCACCCAGGATAATTCCCATGGTTAGAAGGGACATCTGGTGACGTCCCGCACCCAGTACCGAGAAGTGATAGTTATTTCGTCCGAACAGTCGATCCGCCGTCGATCGCATCACGAGAACATTTTCCGGGTCTGGACCGAGCCCGCCAAGAATTCCGAAAATGGCCTGGATAAAGATCGGCGGCTGGATTATCTTGCGATCGACGAAATAGGCGAGGTTATAAAGATGGCCGACGTCATAGCATTCGAGTTCAAAACGAGTACCCGCTTCCCCAAGATTGCGAAGGATATATTCAATGTCCGCGAAGGTATTCTTGAAGACGAGGTCCTTCATGCCCTCGACCTTCTCTTTCTCCCACCCATAACGCCACTTGGTAATGCGCTCGGCCACGGGATGAATTGAAAAGTTCATCGATCCCAGGTTCAGCGAACACATCTCCGGCTTCACCTGCAGCGGATATGCGAGCCGTTCCTCGATGGTCATCTGCGTACTTCCGCCCGTCGTGATGTTGATGATGGCGTTCGTACGTTCTGCCAGAACCGGGCAAATCTGGCGGAAATGCTTTGGATCGCCTGAGGGCTTGCCGTTCTCGGGATCTCGGGCGTGAAGATGGAGAACCGCGGCTCCAGCCTCAGCCGCCTCAATGGCACTGTCGACGATCTGAGAGGGAGTGATGGGAAGATACTCCGACATCGTGGGAGTATGCACCGACCCGGTCACCGCGCACGTAACAATAACCTTGCGATTGTTCATGGTAATCATTCGGTCAAACCGTCGACAACGACGGGGCGATCATACGGACGCACACGATAACATGCGACTGGTTCGAAGCGGACATCCTCTTGTCGCTTTCCAACATAGCAGCCTGCACGGCCTCCGGCCCAGCCAACTTCGCTTTCAGGGCCGGCCCGATTTTGCTAAAACTACGGTAAACGTATTCCAGAAGGACGGTTCGAAGGGGTATAACGGCATGTGTCGGAGGGAAGAGTTCGCCCACCTCGAAAATCCGCACTTCGCCGACGGGACAGGAACGCATGAAAATCAGGATCAATATCGCAATGATCGTGGCCGCGCTGGCCTTCGCTGTGGTTAGTGCTACATCGGCGACGGCGCAACAGGCCGGGAACGGGGCGAATGTTGCTCCGCCCAGGCCGAAAGGACCGTGCGACATTTACGCTGCTTCCGGCGCCCCCTGCGCGGCCGCTCACAGCACCACGCGCGCTCTGTACGCCTCCTACAACGGCCCGCTCTACCAGGTCCTGCGTCAGTCCGACGGCAAGACCCTGGATATTGGCGTGGTTCAGCCCGTCGCGTCGCCGGTCCCAGATGTCGGAGGATACGCCGATGCTGCCGCGCAGGATGCGTTCTGCGCCAACACCTACTGCTGGATCGCCACGATCTACGACCAATCCCCGAAGCACAACGACCTCACCCAGGCCCCCCGCGGCGGATTCAGCGGACCGGCACTGGGTGGGTTCAACAACCTCCCGCTGGCCGACATGGCGCCGATAACGATCATGGGTCACAAGGCCTACGGTGTCTTCATCGAGCCAGGAATGGGCCTCCGCACCGACGACCCCAGGGGCACCGCGGTCGACGACCAGGCCGAGGGCCAGTATTGGGTCGTCAACGGACGCCACTTCAACGACGGGTGCTGCTTCGACTACGGCAATGCCGAGATCGACAGCCGCGACGACGACAACGGTACGATGGAAACCGCTTACTTCGGCAACGCCACACCCTGGTTTAGCGGGAGCGGCCACGGCCCATGGATCATGACCGACCAGGAGAACAATCTTGTCGGCTGCGTGAACCGGGATGGCTCGAAAGGCTGCCCGAACCTGCCGAGCATCCCCTGGAGATTCGTGACTGCGATGGCCAAGGGCCAACCACATCGATGGACCTCTCTGGGCGGTGATGCGCAGCAGGGTCCACTATCGGTGATGTTCGATGGGCCGCGCGTCAACTCCACCTATGACCCAATGCGCAAACAAGGAGCCATCCTCCTCGGCAACGGCGGCGACAACAGCAACGCTTCGCAGGGCACATTCTATGAAGGCGCGATGACGGCCGCGGGTACTTTTCCGAACGACGCGACCGACCAGCTGGTGCAGGCTAACATCGTGGCCGCACGATACGACGCGCCGCGGCTGAGCCTGGCGCCGGCCTCGACAACCGCCGAGCCGCCCGGGCTGCAGACGTTCTCTCCGGGATCCTCGCAGGACATCACTGTGACCTTCACCAATACCGTCGCCGCGCCCGCCGCGAACGTCAAGCTGAGCATCTCGGTGCCCCCCGGCCACTGGACCTCCTTGGTTTCGGGCAGCACCGAGACGTCGAAGACGTTTGCAGAGCCGGTCGCGCCGGGTACCAGCGTCAGCGCGGCTTTCAAGGTGACTTCGGGACCGGCGGCCTTCAACGGCGACCTGCTCGCGAACGCCTCCTGGACAAACCAGGCGAGCGACAGCACGCAATCCGAGACAATCGCCGGAAAAGTGCGCAGCGTCAGTCCGGTCAAGATCAACGAATTCCGCATCGGCTCCGGTTCCAACTCCACCGACTCGTTCATCGAGCTCTACAACGCTGGCGCCGAACAAGTCGACATCTCCAACTGGACGCTCACGGAGCACACCGCTCAGCAGGCCATCTTCTCCACTGTGAAGATCCCGGCCGGGACAAATCTTGCGGCTCGCGGCTTTTACCTGCTCGGCCTCTCCAACTCCGGACTGGCTGTCCCGGCACGGGCTGGCGATACGACCATCCATGTCCGGAGGGCGACCGGCATGTCGGCCGGCGATACAGTCACCATCGACACCGGCACCGGCGTGGAGACCCGCAAGATCGTGAAGGTGGGAACGGCGGCCAGCGACACTACGACGCTCTGGCAGCCGCTCCCGGATGGCCCGGTCATCACCATCCCCGCCGGCTCGACCAATGTGCCGGTCACGGGCGCGTCCGGCTTCGTGGTGGGCGAGAAGATCGCCATCGGCTACGGCGCCACCTACCCCGCCGTCGCTAGAACCCAGGAACAATATGAGGTGGCCACCGTTACCGCGGTCGGGAAGTCGGGCACGCAAGCCTACCTGGCGGCGGACGCACCCGCCGGTGCCACCAATATCCAGGTGACCTCCGTCGCCGACATCTCCGTCGGTGACAAGATCCGGATGGACATCGACAGCGCCGGCCATGGCATCGAGACCGTCACGGTCTCGCGCCTCGGTACTGCAGCGCACCATACCAATCTCTCCGCGAACGCTTCCGCTGGCGCCACCCATATCAATGTCCGCAACGCGAGCGGCTTCGCCGTGGGCGACAGGATCAGCGTCGGCACGCCTGTGAACCATCAGACGGTTACCATCACCGCCATCGGCGGGTCCGGTCCAGCCGGCGCCGGCATCGACTTTACGCCGGCCTTCGATAAAGCGCATGGTGACGCCGAGGGGGTGGTAGCTCCGGGCACCGGTCTCGAGCTGGCCTCCCCGCTCAAGTTCAACCATGCTGCAAATTTGCCCTTCAGCGTTCGCGGCACGGGAATCACCTTCCAGCCGCCAACTGCCTTTGCCCACTCGAGCAATGAGCCTGTCCAGGCGCTGGGCGCCGGAATCACGCTCGACAGCCCACTGGCGAATGAGCACCCGATCGACGCGGTGGTGCGGGACGCCGCCGTCAAGACCGCTGGATATCAGGGGACGCCGGAACCCAACCAGTGGTTCGGCGGCCCCGAGCTCACCGCGAACGTTCCTTTCTTTGAACGCATCATTCCCCTCAGAGAGGGCAGCATGGTGCTGCGCGACGGCTCCGGCCTGGTCGTCGACAGCCTCAATTACGGTGGCCTGGTCGATCCGTGGTTTGCCGAGGGTTACCAGGCAGTTTCCGGATCCGAGCAAAGTGGCTGTCATGCGCCTGCTCCTGGCGCGGCCACGAACTTCGGGCGCAGCATTGCAGCCGTGCGAACCAATACCAGCGCCGGCCGCTTTCCCGATGGCGCCGACACCGACAGCAACTGCAGCGACTTCTTCACGCAGGCCGCCGCCACCCTCTCGGTCGCCACGGCTGCCGGCGCAACCAATATCAAAGTCGATAGCGTGGAAGGATTCACACCCGGCCAGACGATCACGATCGATACGGGCGCTGCCAGCGAGACCGCGGCTATCGCCACGGTGGGCACGGCCGGTGCAACCACGGCAGTGGCCGCCACTGCCGCGGGTGCGACCATCATCCCTGTCGCCGCCGCGATCGGCTTTCGCACGGGTGAGACCATCACGATTGACACAGGAGCGAACGCCGAGACGGCGGTTATCGCGTCCGTCAGGAGATTCGGCGGCGGCTTGATCACCATCGCCGCGCCGCTCGCTCATGCGCATGCTGCCGGCGCCGAGGTCTCCGGCACGGGCATCGACCTCACCACTCCATTGACTCGGGCGCATGTCGGCGGGGCGCAGCTTGCCGATTATGCTTCCACGCCCGGCGCGCCTAACCAATATCGCAAGAGACGTTGATGCGATGGATTGTTTCGCTGTTAAGATCACTCGGATCAAGTTGCTGCAAAACGGGCTACGCATTCATTAAGGGTCAAGCCCATGCTCGCTGACGGTGCATTAGCGCACATAAGCTCCTGGTTAACTGTCAAGGAGGCGGTTGCCCATGAAGCGCAGCAACAGGCGGAAATTCGTTCGTCCAAAAACCAAACTCGGTCTTCCGGATCTGGAGCAGGCGAAGGCGGCAGTTGTTGGAAGTTCACTTGCCCGAAGCCGCGGACAGAGTATTCTTTGATGCCTTCAGCCTTGCGCGAACCAACTTTTCCCAGGCCGCAATCGGCGGCGTATCCAGGTGATTTGTCGACCAAATCATGCCGATCGACCGATAGAGGCGAGGTCTCAAGGACAAACTCCGGCAGGCACCAGAATTTACGAACGATAGTCGGGGAATCAGGCTGACGCCAAGGCTTTCGGCGACCATGGCGTGAATGGTCGACATTTCCTTCACCGTCATCGTTTCGTGAATCGCGACATTTCCCAAGGCGAAAATTCGCTGAATGTGGCGCTCGCAGCCACCTCCGGACATCAGGAACTTGCTTTTGGCAAGATCCCTGGGGGTGATCGAGGTCCTGTCCTGAAACCCGCTGGCAGGTATGAGCGCCAGCCATTCATCTCGCACGACTTCCTCTGCTTCAACGCCTTCTACCGGGAGGGCTGCGAAACCGACATGCGCAACTCCGGACTTGATCCACGCCTGAACTTCGTCGTCTGTCCCCTCGAAGATCGACAGTTCGATCCCCGGATAGCGCGCTCCATACTCGCTAAGAATTGGGGGCAGAATAGTGCTGAGTAAACTAGTCGAATCCGTGCGAACATTGTCCCCGCTGCTTCGGTGCAATGGCAAGGGATGATCGACCCACATCGATGGGTTGACGAGTTTACCCCCGCGCTTGCTTCTCGTACACGTCCCCTGCGATTCCCTCTAGACTCCTCCGCGCGGTTTCAAAATCGAATTCGCCGATTGTTGTCCTGAGGGCATCGAGGCGTGACCTCGCGATGGTACCGGCTAACATCCTTTCGACGGCCAGAAATGCTTCGGCGGCGTCGCCATCACTGGACTCGAGGAGAACTCGTAAACGCCCGATCGCCGCTGACACCGCTTCGGGGTTGAAATCCTGATGGCTTTCGTCGATTGACGGCGGATCAGGCATGATCGCTTGCAGTGCCTGTCGAATGGCTTGAACCTGACGGCCAAGAACTTCTGCAAATTCTTCGAACAGCATAGGTTCGACTGCGCTTCCATGGCGGATTGCCTTTTCGAGCTTCTCCGCGACTGCTGCGACCTGCGCGACTCCCAGATTCCCAGCGACGCCCTTTACTGTATGTGCGATGCGTTCGGCCAGTTTCCGGTCTCGGCCTTCGATTGCGGTCGAGACCTGCCCGGGGGCGTCAGCCTGCTTTGACGCAAATTGCAGGAGTAGGTCTCGGTAGAGTCGCTTGTTCCCGACTACCCGCCTCAGTCCATCTTCGAGGTCAACACCTTCAATCCGAGGCAGAGTGAGCTCTTCAACCCTCGTTGCCGTGACGGCTTCTCCTCCGGTTGCCGGCAGCTGGCGTGGTTTGGCCCAGCGCAGCAAGGTGGCAAGAAGAACATCGGGATCGATGGGCTTCGAGACGTGATCGTTCATTCCCGCGTCGAAGCAGTGTTGCCGCTCCTCGACCAATGCATGCGCTGTCATCGCAATGATCGGCAGGCCATGCAGGCGGGACTGCGCCCGAATCAGCTTTGTAGCCGTGAAGCCATCCATCTCCGGCATCTGCAGATCCATGAAAACAACGTCGAATGGCGGAGGCCCATCGCCTTCCGTCAGGATACTTACTGCTTCGCCACCGTGATTGGCGATTCTCACGCTGGCGCCTGCGCTCTCTAGAAGCTCAGTCGCAACCTGCTGGTTTACTTCGTTATCTTCGACCAGAAGAATTCGGATGCCATTTGCAGGCTGCGAGTGCTCCGCGTCTCCGACAGGCCGTGCACGGTCTTCCTTGCTCTCGTTGCTTCCGAACAAATCGATCATCGTGTCAAAGAGCGTCGATGGGCTCACGGGCTTGAGCAGGAAGCCTTCGATACCGAGGGCCTCGGCCTGCGCGCGAATATCCTCTTTCCCGAAGCCAGTAACCATGACCACTTTGGGAATGTGCTTCAATAAACCGCCGTGCTTGATGATACGGCCGGCTTCGAGGCCGTCCATGCCGGGCATTTGCCAGTCGATCAGAACCACCTGATAGGGGGCATGAGTGTCGGCAGAGGAAAGTTCGCGGATGGCTTGTTCGCCTGAGGCAGCTGAATCCACTCTGAGTGCGAACGACTTCAGGACTTCGGTGAGAATCTCGCACGCCAGGGGGTTGTCATCGACTACCAGCGCCCGGATGCCGGAGAGGTCCGGCACGAAGCGTCTTTCCTCGAGCTTAGTCTTCCCGATCCCAAGCCATACAGTGAAGAAGAAGGTGCTGCCCACGCCGGAAGTGCTCTCAACCCAGATGTCGCCTCCCATGATCTCTACGAGCCGTTTCGAAATCGAAAGGCCAAGCCCGGTGCCGCCATATTTCCGACTCGTGGAACTGTCGGCCTGGCTGAATGCTTGAAACAAGCGCGCCGCCTGCTGCGGCGTCATCCCGATGCCACTGTCGCGGATGGAGACCTTTATCTTGACTCGCTCCTCGGTTCTCTCTTCCAGCGTGACACTCAAGACTACCTCGCCACGCTCCGTGAATTTGATCGCGTTGTTGACGAGGTTGATCAGGATTTGACCAAGACGCAAGGGGTCGCCGATCAGACTTGGCGGCAAGTTGCTGGGCGAGGCGATCAAGAATTCCAGGTTCTTGTCATGAGCCTTCTGGCTGACGACGGAGGAGAGATCTTCGAGCACCTTATCAAGGCGGAACTCAGTGTCCTCGACCTCCAGCTTGCCAGCCTCGATCTTGGAGAAGTCTAGGATGTCGTTGATGATGCCCAGGAGGGCCTGGGCGGCCCCCTTTGTTTTTGTCAGATAGTCACGCTGCCTCGCTGTCAACTCGGTCTTCAAGGCCAGATGGGTCATTCCCAGAATTGCGTTCATGGGAGTGCGGATCTCGTGGCTCATGTTGGCGAGAAATTCGGACTTGGCAATGGTTGCGGCCATGGCCTGTTCTTTGGCCGCGATAAGGTCTGTTTCAGCCTGCTTGCGATCCGTGACGTCTTTGGTCATGTTTAGCAAGTACTGCGGATTCCCCGCGGGGTCTCTGATGACCGAAAAACTGAGATCGGCGATGACCATGCGGCCATCGCGTCGAACGAACCGTTGCTCCCAATCGTCATGGTCGCGCCTGCCTGCGAAGAGCTCCCCATAACGCCTGGCACCCGACTCGCGATCGTCCGGGTGCACGATCTGGTCCCATTTCTCCACGGAGTTCAGGTCTTCATGAGTGCAGCCGAATATTTCGTGTAAGGCACGATTGGTGAAATATTGAGATTTGGCAACGTTGTAGAGGGCAATACCAACGGGGGCATCTTCGAAGATGGAACGGAAAAGCTTCTCGCTCTGCTGTAGAGCCTCCTGTGCACGCCTGCGTTCGGTGATGTCCTCGGTCAGGGCGATCAGGTATTGTGGCGTGCCGGAGGCGTCCCGGAGCAATTGAAACCTGCCATTCGCAGCCACGACGCGGCCGTCACTGCGGACGAAGCGGTGCTCAAACTCATCCGCATCTCGCTTACCCTCAATGATTTCCCCATACCGTTTCGCCCCGGATTCCCGTTCATCCGGATGAACAATCTCGTCCCATTGCTTCAGCCCCTTGAGTTGGTCTGCGGAGTAGCCCAACATCTCTTGCAATGCACGATTGGTGAGATGCTCTTGAGTTTCTATTCCAAAGATGCTGATCCCAATCTGGGCATTCTCAAAGATCGAACGGAAGAGCTGTTCGCTCTGCTGCAAAGCCTCTTGGGCCCGCTTGGTTTCTGTGATATCTGCCGTTAAACCAACGATGTACTGCGGTTTGCCGTTGGCATCCCTGATCAACTGAAATTTTTCGTTGGCAACGATAATGTCGCCGTCGCGTCGAATGAGGCGTTGCTCATATTCGTCTGTGTCCCGTTTCCCCTCGATGAGTTCGGCATATCGCTCCGCGCCTGAAGCACGTTCCTCGGGAGCAACTATCTCATCCCATTGCTCGAGGCGGCTTAGCTCTTCTCCGCTGTAACCCAACATCTCGTGGAGTGCACGGTTCGAGAAGTGCTCCTGGGTGTCAATCCTGAAATAGGCGATCCCGATCTGGGCATTCTCAAAGATCGAGCGGAAGAGCTGCTCGCTCGGCTGCGCATTTTTCCGGGCATTGCGATCCACGGTACCACCCGGAGTGATGCTAGACCTGGCCGCAGAACCGTCGCCACTGGTAATAATGGCAGGTTTTGAACCAATCGATTTGTGCCAGGCGGCGAATCCCTTTCATTCCCTCGTTCGTCTCCAGGCAAAGGACCTCGCCATCGACCGCCTCCTGAAGTCTTAACGGAATGATGACTTTATCCAGCGACCGATCCAAGAAAGCGGTTGCCCGTAGGCAGTATGTTCAACTCCTATTTATCACATTGGCGGAGAGCGTAGACGTATGAGTTAATTGCCATTGCGATCGGTGGCGATGAGAGTGGAGCGGTCCGGAGTTAACCTCTCGGAGCCAACGCGATTGCGCCAGAGGTCGCTCTCTCTTCAAGGAGCCGGTGGGCTTCGGTTATTTATTGCGGCCACGACCAATTCTTTTCCAGCTCCACTCTCCCCCAGGATAAGAACCGTTGAGTCGGTCGGCGCTGCCTTTCAATTTGCGGGAGCGCACGCTTTGGCCTGTTCGCTCACGAATTGCTTTCGAGAATATCGTCCGTTCCCCTTGCACTTCTACAGGAAATATCGTACCCTCATGTAGAAGTGAAAGGGGAGATATGACGGCTCAGAATATTGATCTTCCTCAAGGAACCCTGGATCTCCTCATTCTCCGCACGCTTGCGCTCGGTCGACAACATGGATGGGCCATCTCTGAGCGTCTGCAGCAGATGTCGAGTGACGTGCTTCGGATTCAGCAGGGCTCCCTGTACCCGGCACTTCACCGACTGGAGCGTCGCGGCTTGATCAAGGCTCACTGGGGAACGTCGGAGAACAATCGCCGTGCCAAATACTACGAGCTCTCGAAGAACGGGTGTCAGCAACTCGAGGTAGAGAAGGACGCATGGGCAAAACTGACGGCCGCTGTGGCCCAGGTGCTGGGAACGGTTTAGGAGAATCGACATGCTCAGCGATTTGATTTTCCGATTTCGATCTCTGTTTCGGCGGAGCGCCGTTGAGAATGAACTCGACGACGAACTCCAATTTCATCTTGAGCGGCAGGTGGAGAAGCTCATTCGATCAGGCCTCACTCGGCAGGACGCCTTCCGGCAAGCGCGCCTGGAATTCGGCGCCATGGATCATGTCAAGGAGGATTGTCGAGAATCGCGGGGCATTACATTTCTCGAAACGACAGCCCGGGATATTCGCTATGCACTACGTCAGCTAAGCAGGGCGCCGGCATTCACAATTACCGTGCTGCTGACGTTGGCATTGGGAATCGGGGCAAATGCCGCGATCTTCACGCTCGTGAATGCGGTGCTCTTGAAAAAGCTGCCTGTCGCCGATCCTGGCTCTTTGGTGCGCCTGGGCGATAACAACGATTGCTGTGTGGGTTCCGGGAATCGGCAGAATGGCGACTTTGCAATGTTCTCTACAGACACGTATGAACAACTGAAGAGGAATCTGCCGGAATTTGAAGAGCTGGCTGCGATGCAGGCCGGCTTCTGGGGGCGGCCTGTTATTGCCCGACGCGACGGCACGCAGGGGGCCGCGCGCTCAGTGGCGGCCGAATTTGTCTCCGGCAACTACTTCCGTACGTTTGGCCTCCAGCCCCGGGCAGGCCGCCTGCTGATGGATGCAGACGATAAGCAAGGCGCGCCCATGACGGCTGTGATGGACTATGAGGCCTGGAAGCGCAATTACGCGGGCGATGCCTCAGTGGTTGGAAGCACTTTCTGGATAAATACAAAGCCGGTTACGGTTGTTGGCATTGCTCCTGAAGGCTTCTATGGCGACCGCATGTCGGTCACTCCAGCAGAATTCTACCTACCGATCGAGTCGATGCCGGTTCTGGCGAATTCCCCCTACGTTCACGATCCCGAACAGGATTGGCTCTACATTATTGGGCGCATCAAGCCAGGGGTGGCGATCGCTCCGCTGCAAGAAAAGGTGACGGCTCTGCTGCGCCAGGCACTCGCAACGGACGAGGAGTTTTCATCGGAGCAGGGCAAGACAGGGCTGAAGAAGGTCCGTGTCGTGCTGACGCCGGGCGGCGCCGGCATCCAGGCAATGCAGGAGTGGTATGGGTCAAAACTGCATCTTTTGATGTGGATTGCGGGCCTCGTGCTGTTGATTGCCTGCGCAAACATAGCAAATCTCCTGCTGGTGCGTGGGATGGCCCGGCGCGCGGAGATGTCGATGCGCGCCGCACTGGGCGCCATGCGCGGAAGAATCATTCGTCAATTGCTTACCGAAAGTATCGTGCTGGCCGGAATGGGGGGTATCGTCGCACTCGGCGTCGCCTACGCGGGAGCGCGCATGCTGCTCATGTTGGCTTTCCCCGGAGCGGAAAGCATACCGATCCACATCGGCCCGTCCCTCTCAGTTCTGGAATTCGCGTGTGGTCTGTCGCTGCTCACGGGGGTTCTCTTCGGCGTGGCGCCAGCCTGGATTGCTGCCCATGCGGGTCCGATCGACGCAGTGCGGAACAGCACGCGAACGACGTCGATGGGAGCTTCGATTTTGCAGCGAGGACTGGTGGTGGTCCAGGTCGGACTTTCGCTGGTGCTCCTGGTTGTCGCGGGATTGTTCTTGCAGAGCCTGAAAAAACTCGAGGGCACAGACCTCAAGCTCGACGCGAGGAACCGCTATATCGTGCACATCAATCCTCAAACCGCGGGATATACGCAAACCCAGCTGGAGGCACTCTACCGGGCCATGGAGGAGCGGCTTCATGCGCTGCCGGGCGTGATGAAAGTGGGCATCGCCTCGTACACGCCGATGGAAGACAACAACAATGGCTGGGGCGTCCAGGTGCAGGGGCAGCCCTACCTGGATGTTGGAGCTTCAGTCATTCGAGCGAATGCGGAGTATTTCGACTCGGTCGGAACACGGGTTGTAATGGGCCGCGGGATCGACACGCGTGATACAGCCGCCGCTACCACGGTCGCCGTGGTGAACCAAACATTTGTCAAAGACTTGTTCAAGCCTGGCGAGAACCCAATCGGACGTCATTTCGGATCGCCGGGGCCAGATTCGACTGGAGATTTTGAGATCGTCGGAGTGGTGGAGGATACGGTCTACACCAGCGTGCGAAAGAAGGATCACCTGATGTATTTCGTTCCGATGATGCAGCGGCCGAAGAGCACGAAACTGCCGATTGAAAAAGACGATGCGCTCTATTTGGGATCAATCGTACTTGCAACCGATCATCCGATGAACGACATGGAAAAACTTGTCCGGGCCACGCTTGCCGACATCAATCCGAACCTCACAGTGGAGCAATTTCAGACGTTCGACGAGCAAATCTCCGATCAGTTTACCGAGGAGCGCATGATATCGCGATTGTCGACGCTTTTTGGCGCATTGGCGCTGCTGCTGGCGATCATTGGCTTATATGGCGTCACCGCCTATTCCGTTGTGCGGAGGACTTCGGAGATTGGTATCCGCATGGCGCTCGGTGCCGAGCGCGGAAGTGTGATTGCGATGGTGATGCGGGGAGCAATGATTCAAGCCGTGCTTGGGCTGGCAATCGGAATTCCCGTTGCACTCATCTGCGTGCGGTTTGTGAAGTCTCAGCTTTATGAGATCACTAGCGCAGACTTCAACGTAATGGCAGCGGCAATTGGGACCTTGGCTTTGGCGGCATTCGTTGCTGGAATTATTCCCGCACGCCGTGCGGCATCCATAGACCCTGTGAGGGCCTTGAGACTGGATTAGCCTGGACCTGCCCGAGGCGGTGAAAAGCTGGGGGCCAACGTTGTCGTAAGTTGGCGACAAATCTCCCAGGAGTATTTCTTGGGCAGTTGACGATGGTGAGCAAATCATGAAAGTCTGCCCCGGTTCCAATCAGTACCGTCAAACGTTAGATCCCTATCGGGACTGCCCCGGAGCGACAAGGGCGGTTTGTCCCAGGACCTTTTGCCGCGGCTAAGCCGCTCGTCTTTTATTGCATCGGAGTCCAGCGCGCCTCTTCCCGCGCAGGCAAGGTCAGCATGGAACGCGCATCTACGATTCCGTCTCCGGACCTGCTCCTCAACCGATAACGCATGGCGACAAAACCGAGCGCCGATAAATCCACGTTGTATCGCCGCGGCTTATCTGACAGATTCTTCAGCACGAAACCATCTTTGCTGAAGGTGTAGCGCAATGCATACTGGGGAACTTGGAACTCCACGCTGCCATAGTTTTTGAGATGAGGGGCAACGGATACATCCGCATCCGCGGGAACACTCAGGCCCAGAAATTTCTCGATGAGAACAGCCGTGAAAACATTGGGATACTCGTAGTACTTTTCGGCTCCGTGTGCATTCTTGCCGTCGATGTAGTAGACATGGTCCATGTCGTACCGTTCGCCCATGAAGTAGTTGTCTTTTGCCGCCTCTGCCGCCACGGTCTTGAGCTGATCCAACAAGATACCGCTCTGCCCTTGTGACCCATAAAACGCGGCATCCCAATACCAATATCTGCCGGCCGCGCAAAGGTCATATGGGCCACCATCCCCAATTTCAGACTTATCGTAGTCGGCGATCTTAGCCGATAGAAAACTTGGGAATCGTTCGAATTCTGCAGCATTCGCGTCGATCAGGCGTCGCACCGCCGCTACCTGATCCGCCGTGGCATATCCAAAGGTCACGGGCAGTTGATTGGCAAGAAGATGAATGTGATCGTGAACCTGTCCGTTGCGATCCACCCAATCAATGAATCGCTGAGTCTTCGAGTCCCAGTACCCCATCGGCAGCGATGCGATCAGCATGTCGGCCATAAGTTTCGCATTCGCGTTGAAGCCTGCTGCTTTTTCTTGCCGTCCCAACAGCCTCTCCATACCGGCTAAGAGTTGGAACGCGTGCGCGGCGAACGCTTGTGCTTCCGTCTCACGTCCGTCCTTCATCACTTGGTCCTCGTAGTAGACATCCGACCACACACGGCCGTACTGATCGGTATTCGCCAAAATCCAGCCCGCCGCGTGCTCGAGGTTCTCGATATTCGACCGCAGCCACGCTGCGTCTTTTCTGGCTTCGAAATAACCCCACGCCTCTTCGATCACCTCGATATTCCCGGTTAGAGGAAACATGGCCGCGTTCTGACGATTGTCTAGGCTGTTTCTGCGCACGTGATACTCACGTGTTCCATTCGGCTGTACCGAAGTCGGCGCGCGAAAAAGACGCTCCGGGTCGTCGTTGATGAGCTTGAACTGGAGCTCAATCATTCGCTTCACCACATCGAGATCGACCTCCGAACCCATCGCCAGCCGTCCCTTGATTTGAAATTCGTGATCGACCGCGGGATACGAGCCCGCATAGGAGTTCACATTCAGGGTGCTAAGAACATAACCACTGCTGTAAGGAAAGTTGACCGCCATGGTCTTCTCCACAACGGAAGGCAACATTGTTCCCCAGTAGAAGCCGGCCAGTGCTTCTTCCAGCTCGGCGCCGTCAGGCATCTCAAGAGAAAATCGATGACCGAAGGCGTCGCTATGCGGCCGGGCCATCGCTCTGGAGAGAGTCATACTCTCCGCGTCAAGGGTAACCGTCAATCCTGCTTTCGTCTTCTTCCCATGGATGTTGCCGCCATGGAGCGGGATATACCAGGAATGATCGTTGGAAGTCGCATCGACAGGCAGAACCCAGAATGCATTGTTTGCATCCACCTGTGCGCCGCTCGTCCTCACCGGAAGAACCCACCACTGGTTGTCTTGGTATTGAACTCCGAGCCCCTGGCAACGGACGAACACCAGTTCAATCGGGGAGCGCGCATCCTTTCGCGTGACCACAAGGTCTTCTCCGGCTTGAGTCACGCTGGCATTTTGGATTGACTCCAGAATCCCGTCGCCTCGACCCGGCTGGGGTCCATTGAGGGGGGCTCCGCCGCCCACTGGAGACCAGCTCGTTGACACTCCGAGCAGGAGAAGGATTGCTATTGGTGTTTTCATCGGGCCTCTGCCTTATCTTCCGCGACTTAGTTTAAGCCACGGAGGGTTGGCCCGTTGGGGTCTGGCCGCCCTGGTATCTCAACCATCGCGAAATCGTCTGAGCTTCGGTCCCGATCGATACACCTTGGAATCAAGGGTTGAACTGTTGTCAGGAGATGAGATTCGACCTCGGATAATCGCTGGACATTGGCCGAACCCAGGTGAGTCCCAACAGATTAATCGGAGAAATCCAGCAAGACCTTTTCCTGTCCTGCCTCACCATCGGCGAGGCTTACTGCCTCCTGGAAGTCTTTAACTGAATACCGCACACTCGCTGGCGGCGTAAGTGCTCCCTTCGACAACATGGCGAGAAGATCGCTCGTCGCTGCCCGCACTTCGGCGAGCGGCTGGGAAGGCACCCAACGCGGAAGCCACCAGCCGCGAACGGTTGCTGTGGAATAAATCAACCGCGGAGCAAAGAGCGGCATGCTGAATTTCGCGGGATCTGTCTGCCGATGGCTGGAAAGGGCTCCATACACAAGCATCGTTCCACCGGGAGCGAGGTTGCGGGCAACCTCAGCGCCAAGTTCGCCGGCAACGCAGTCAATCGCTCGTTCAACGCCCTTGCCCGCGGTTAATTCCTGCAGGCGTGACCTGAGATCCTCGTCGGCGGTACAGATGAGCTCATCGCCTCCGAGGTTGCGTATGATTGACTCCTGTTCGCGCCGCCGGATGACGTTGATTGTCTTGAATCGATACTGCTGCGCCAGTTGAAGCGAATTTCCCCACGCTGGATGCAGCCGCCGTCTGCAAAAGCCAGTCGCCCTCCTTGAGGTTGTGAGTTGATATGGTCAATGCCCATGGCGTCAAAGGATTGATGTAGGAAGCGGCGGCGGCCGAATCGTCCAGGCCGTCTGGAACGGGCACGAGTTTGTCCGTTGGGCATACGATCTGTTCGCGCCAGGTGTTCCATGTGTTAACAAAAACTACGCGCGTTCCAACCATCAGACCTTGCACGCCCGGACCTACAGCCTCCACAGTCCCCACCGCTTCGATGCCGGGGCTGGCCGGCAACTCCGGCTGATAGCCATAGCGCCCGCGCACCATGTGCAGGTCGGATGCGTTGATCGGACTCAGCAGTACTCGGACAAGCGCATCGCCGGGGGCCAAAGGCGGAGTAGGGATCTCTGCCAGTTCCAATACGCTCTTCGGTTCACCGGTCTTGCGAAAGATCTATGCCTTCATCTAGTACCTCCTTGCTCTCCAGGCGATGGCCGATTCCGGCTGAATATTGTGGTTCTTCGGGAATAAGAATCGGAGTTGGCGATGGAGGAGACCATTCCGTCGAAGCTGAGAAATGCTGCACCCAATTCGGTTGAACGACACATTCCGCAGCGTCATTCCCCATGTTCGGCTTCATCTCCGGGGAGATTTTTGTGTACGGAGGAGTCTCATGTCAAGGGCGGATAAAGGGTAACCAGTGTGGCATCTCGCTGCTACCACCGGTGAGGTTGACAGGTCTTGTGGTGAACGCCCATTTCCTTGGACTAGGGGGCATCAGAGAATGCCCATAGCTCTCTGTCCTGAATAGCCTGAATTCTCCCGCTCTTCCGAGGATTGTCAAATGACCCAAAATCGTCCAGTATCGAATCGAGCGTCCGGGAGGCAAATTCCGGGGCTGTGGCCAAATCGCCGCCGACTCGTACCGGTTGTTCTTGCCCGAATCACCTGCGTTGCCGCCTCAAGTTCCATTTCTGACGTTGGGTTCCGACGGCGCACTTAGAGTGAGCTTTGGGGGTGGACGACGGACGTTTTGACGACGGGCGATTGTATGATTCTAAAATCCTCGAGCTTGGAGATTGCAATGCAGCAGAAAGCTGAAGTGATCCGGGTTTTCGTCGGCGGCCCCAACGACGCCAACGAAGACGGACAAAGGGTCGTCGAGAGTATTCGAAGCAAACTTCAGACTGAATTGGGTAGTGATTTCTCGATAGTCGTCAACAATTGGAAAGACGAGCATAATCCAATCTTCCTGGGGATTGATGATCAGCAGGGCTCGATCAATGAGCGCTTTGACGTGCGGCACGCCGATATCGTGCTGATGCTCTTTCGTGGTTCGCTCGGTAGCGCCAAGGTGGCAGGGTCTGACGCTCCGTCTGCTTCCGCTTGGGAGCTTGAGCAGGCCGCAGAGGCGGGGCGAGCACGAGCAATCGGGATTGTTCAGTTGCATCTTGATGATCCGCAGCCACAGGCGCCGCCTTCGACATATTCCGCAAATGCGCATAGAGCCCATAATGAGCGGTATGAGGAATGGGCGGAAGGAAGAAGAAAATTTGCCGAACTGGAAAAATATATTACGGAGTTTTGCGACAAATGGGTGGGGCGTGGTCGAAATATAAGTGTCGTTCCCGACTTGAAAAGTAATGCGCCGCAAGCCGCTGGTGATTTCGTAAGACGACTTCTCAAACCCCAGGCGACTTCGGTTCGTAGGCGTAACCCTTACCTCGACTTCGAAGGGGCGCCTTATTGCGGACTTTATGAGTTTACGTTCGACCACCGCGACGCTTATTTCGGTCGCGCCGCGGAGGTATCGGATTTGGTCGAGAAGTTCGACGGCCGGAACGGTGTTCGACTGCTGCTTGTGCATGGTGCGTCTGGGGTGGGTAAGTCATCGCTCATTCAAGCGGGACTTCTTAAGGCTTTCGAACCACCCGACGAGCCGGACTTCAACTTGACCTTTTTGGTTTTTGAGCCTGCAGGTCATTCCCGCAAGCCATTCATAGAACTGGCAAAGGCAATAAAGAAAATCGTTAAGGACAAGATTAAAGCAGACGAAGAAGAGTTGGGCTCGGAGCTGCGACAGATCTTTGTCGGACTACCCCGGGACGAAAGCGCTATTGGGCAACGCATCGAAGCGGCTGCTCGGTTTGAGGCGCGAATTTCTAGTCGGCTGAGTCGGACTTCGCGACAAGCGTTCATACCGATTGTTATCAACCAGCTCGAGAAGATATACGATGTTGCGGAAGCGGAGCGAGCTCCATTCTTCAACTTCATTGCCTGCGCGCCTTATTTTCAGAATCTCCGGCTCATCGGTTCCATTCGTCAGGATGCGTATGACCGACTGGTGCAGGAGGAGCAGCACGTAAACGCAACGCTCGGCGAGGGACAACGCGGGAGCTACACGTTGCGCCCTCCCTTACCGCGACAACTGCGGGAAATGATCCTCGAGCCGTGGCGGCTTATTTACGGCGAGCCTGACGCCGAGTTTCTCGATCTTGTCGAGGAGATCCTCAGCGACGCATTGAAAGCCGGCGAGGCTGCTTTACCACTGATCAGTCAAACGCTTTTTGTGCTGCACAACCAATACCGCGAAAAAATGACACGCACCGCTTATGAAGCGCTTGGGCGGTTGGAAGGGGTCATCAGCAAGGTAGCTGAGGAGCAAAAGGCCGATCCAGTGCAGCTGAAACGCTTATTTAAGCCGCTCTCCACTTTACGGGGTGGTCGCTGGACGAATCAGGTCGCGCGCAAGGAAACTTTGGTTGCTGCGGGTGTTGATGCGACCTTGATCGAGAAACTGGCCGGCGATAGGGTACGTTTGCTGCATATCGGTACCGACGCACGCGGGGAAGCTATCGTTCACCTGGCGCACGAAATTCTATTTACCGCATGGCCTGCGCTGGTTGAATACACGAAGGAAGCACACTTACTCGAAAGTGAGCGCGTCGCAGTAATCGACGACGCGAGACAGTGGCATAAGAACGGGCAACGCAGCCGTGACCTGAAGCTGCGGGGCGAATCATATCATCAGATGATGGCGCGTCTCCAGGCCATGCCGGACCTGTTCGACGGACCTGACCGGGATGTGACAGAGAGCTATTTCGCTGCCGCCTGGAAAGTCGAGCTCCGCGAACGTTTGGTCGCTGCCGTCAATGGCGGATGGTTGGGAGCCCTGGTAGACATTCTCCGCGAGGGGGGCGCGCTGGAACTGGAGGATAGAGGCGGCGAATTGCACCAACTGCGGCCGCAATTCTGGGCTGCTGTTACGGGAAACGACTATGACGCCCCTGATCCGCGCAAATGGAAGACTCAGCAATGCCCCGCGCCCGAGGTGCAGTCTCTCTTTGTCAAAGACAGGAGACTGGTGTTGTCTGCGGCTACTCGCGGGATGAGTGTAGCGCACATCGCGGCCGCATCCGGGCAGTTAGACTTGCTCAAACGCCTCGTTGCATTGAACCCGGAAGTGACGAAATCCAAGACTGAAGGAGGCAGCGATCTTGTCGTGTCAGCCGCTATCGGCGGTGATCTTCGCACCGTAAAGTACTTAGTGGACGACCTGAAGCTCCCTTTCGACGAAGAGGACGATGAACAAGGTCGGCCAATCATTTGGGCGGTACAAAAGGCGCATAAGAAAGTACTAGCCTATCTGAGGGAACGCGGTGCACGCTCTGAGGTGATGACCCAACAAGGGTTCAACACCCTCACCGAGGCGGCTTCATCGGGAGATGGCGATGAGGTTCGCGCGGCACTCGATAATGGGTTCGCGATCGATGGGCAGACCAAAGATGGTCAGACGGCGCTCATGGTTGCGGCACGTGCTAGTCGCCAGGATATTGTGCGCTTTCTACTCTCCAAGAATGCCGACTCTGCATTGAAGACGATAGGCGGACTGACCGCCCTGCACATGGCCACATATCAGGAAAGGGAAGAACCCGCGATCATCCGGCTTCTGATCACGAATGGGGTAGATCGAAACGCCAAGGATAACGATGGGGACACTCCGCTGCACTTGGCTGCGGCTTTTGGAAGAGCGCTTCTCGTCAGAGAGCTACTGGACTGCGGTGTCGAGCGGGATCCAGTCAATAACAGCAATCAAACCCCGCTACACGTGGCAGCCAATTCTGGCTACGCCGAAGTCGTCTGGGAACTGCTGCGTGGTGGCGGCGATGTAGCCAAGGCGGAGCAGAACGGCTGGACGGCTCTGCACTACGCAGCCGCCGACGGCGATCAGACGACACTGCGCGAGTTACTCAACCATCCGCCAACTGGCGAAATTATCAACCGTCGGGCACGGGATGGGTGGACCGCACTCATGCTCGCGTCGGGGCAAGGTCACGCCGCGATCGTTCGGAGCCTGATTGACCAGGGAGCAGACCGGCAGTTGTTGTTGCGCGATGGGCGCGACGCGCTTGCGATGGCGATTAAGTCGCTCTCCGCCGCGACGGTGCGCGAATTCTTTGCGCCCCTCTCCAAGTCATTGCCGCAACTTAGAACAAGCGAGGAATTGTGACTGATGAGCCTGTAGGTAGTCACGGCATAGAAGGCGGGGAATCCATGGCAGCGATGATTACCCATGAGCCTACCCCGCCATTTCTCACCCCCGACCATCTGAGTCTTGCCGCATCGACTGGCGAACTTGAGATCGTCGCCGCGATCTTCGAGGCAGGCGGTCATCCATCTCAAGTCGACGCGCTCGGAGAAACGCCACTGCACCATGCCGCGCGCCTCGGGCTTGCGGGAATGGCAGATTGGCTGATGAACCATGAGGCGCCTATCAATGCGCGCAATCGCGACGGCCTGACGCCGCTCGAGCTCGCAGACGAATACGGGCAGAGCGAAATCGTTCGACTCTTGCAATCCAGGGGCGCGAGTGCGATTGTGCGGCCGAAGCTCACCGATACAATTCGCTTTGTTCGCTTCGACCCCGTGAATGGCGGCTTGCGCTCTCGTCTCCTCGATCACTTTGCGGGGCTCGACAATCTTTTCGTGCCCCTCGATCGGGCGATTCTCCGCGCCGCAGCGTTGCCCTTCTATTCGGATACCATTCTCGTTGCGGTCGAGGATCCACAACGCCGCGGTATGCGTGAGCGGTTTGTACTCGTAAATAATCCCGAGGGTCAAACCTCATCCAGCGTATTGGATTGGACGAACGAGCCGATTTACGACTGGAATGAGCGTTATAGCATCGATCTCGCCAGCGACGAGGTCGCCATTGTCTATGCATGCTTCTTCTTCTGCTTTGTGCGCGGCAAGCTTGGCCGTTTCCTTTTCGTCGAGCAGGTCGACGATTTCGAGTGGACCGGGGATGCAACCGATACCGACCGTGTTCGCATAGCGCCTTACCTCAAGCCTGTCCAGGTAATCGAGCGCACTGCTGATTTTGTCCGCTTGAATGCGTTAGTAGTGTTCAAGAACGCTTTGTTTCAGACAGATGCCATTTTCAGTCTCCGCGCTTGTACTCTCTCATTTCCGGATGGACATGAGGATGCCGAACCAAAACCCACGACATTTTCAATCGGGCAGGGAGAGCTACGCAACGAGAAATTACTCGAAGAAAACCTTCCAGTACATGTGCCTGGGCCCCCCGGGTTGTTCGGATGAAGACATTTTCGATTCTCAACCAAGGACCGGTGTATGACGGACCACGCCGCTGAGGCTTCCCCCTTTCCCATGTTCTACCAAGAGCCGCGCCCGATCGACCGCGCGAAGGACGCGAGCATACGTGTTCGCCCGATCGGCTTCGGATTTGCGCGCAAAACCAACGCCATCCCCCTGCTGATCGAGGAACTGTCCATTGCGGCGGCATCTTATCCGATTGTTTTCGCGGCTGGCCAGCCTCCAATATTAGCCGCCGTGGTGGGGCTCGAGACCAACCACAATCTCTTCGTAGACGAAGATGGGAAATGGCTGAATAACGGCTATCTGCCAGCCTATGTGCGCCGTTACCCATTTATCCTGATGGACGATACAGAAGAAAAGCAATTCGTTCTGTGCATCGATGCCGCCTCGGAGTTCCTGAACGAAGAAGAAGGAGAGGCTCTCTTCGAAGACGGCCAGGCATCGGAATTTCTCACCAAGGCACTGGACTTCTGTGCCCAGCTCCGCCGGTCAGGGGTTGAGACCGACTCGTTTGTACGCGCACTGCAGCAGTTTGATTTGCTGGAGATGGTAGATGTGCAGCTCCCGTTTTCAACTGGGGCCAGCGTGCAGCTTGCGGGCATGTTAACGATATCTCCCCAACGGTTCGACGCATTGCCGGACAGCGCCCTCATCGAGTGGCGCAGGCGCGATTGGCTTGGGCCTATCTATGCGCAACTACTTTCCTCGTACCGCTGGCACTCACTTGCTCAACTTTACGGAAATCGCCATGGGGCAGAGTTCCTCCCACCTACGTCATCGCCGCCGCCAACGTCTGCTTCGATGCCCCCACCTCGGCTCTCAAAAATAAACGAAGAGCCTGCAGCGGCAGGTTTTCGCCTGGTCAAGCGGCCCGCTCGCGGCAAAGATTTCTAATCGCCAATATGTTTTCCGCCAAGCCGAGGCGAAATCAGTCACGAGACGCACGGATAGCGCGGACTGCGGGATCGCGCATCAACCGGCGATCATCGTGAGTGAAAGTTTGCGTTCTCGGTGCAAGGCCAGCCAGTCGCCGCTCTCCGCCAGCGAGTTACGTCCAAGCTCAAATATGGTCTGGCGGCAAAACTCGAATCTTCTCTGTTCCCGGAACGTCTCCAGACGCTCCTCGGCACTTGCGAAGACGCGATACATCCGCGCGTATTGGCGCGCAAGCTGTCCCAAACCTCGCCGTTCCACATAACTCCAGCCAAGCGCCGCCCACCACATCAGCGTTGCTCCGGCAACTGAAGACCACGGTTCGATCCACTCGGGCAGCCGTTGGCGGAGCACAGCAAATCCCGCCAGCGGTACCACCAGGCCCAACGTCGCTGCTGCGAATGAAATCCGGTGATAGACTCGCCTTCGCCGGCTTAAAGACAGGCTCTTCTCCTGGAAATAGTCTTTTTGGCTTTTGATCCAAATGCCTGCGAGCTTGTAGGTCTGTTCGATTTCCGAATAATGCTCGTTCCTCGAAATTTTTCCAACGTCGAATAAGGCGCACTCACTGATAGCGTCACGAATCCACACCATCTCACCAACTTGCTGCGTCTGGTAGTGGTCCGCCGCGAGATCTGACAAGCCTGCCGCCATCCAGAAGAACTGAACGCGGAGAGCCTCTGCCAGCGCTCGATAATCCTCATGGCGTTCGCGGCTCTCTCCCAGCTTTTCATACGCCATCAATATTGCCAGCATGACAAGACAAACGTAATAGGTGAGCAGTGGCGCAACGCCGAAGATAGCTGAATGAGCGAACGCCAGCAATGCGCCCGAAACGGCTAAAAGCACAAACACTGCCTGCCACCGATGCCAGCTCGCCGCATTGAATCGGTCGGCCAAGGCATCCGCATATGAATAGACTCCAGCTACCCACTGCATTCCTTCAGTCAAATTCCTGACCGTATGCTCTGAGAACAACCTCTCGCGGCTCTCAACCGCCCGACGGGAGAGTCTCTTGCCACCGCGAACGATGTCCGCGTTGAAGCGATCCATCAGCCGATAACCTTCAAAAAAACTCCTCCGGTTCACATCATTCGGTGAAACCAGCTCGGTATCGAGTCCCGGTTCGCCTGGAGCATTGGATCTGAGGCGACGCGAAAAAAGTATATAAACCGGTCCGATGCCCACGCGCTGCATCACCAACGCTTCGTGAGTTTCGAATTCAGTTACTTCTCCGAGTTTCAACTTTATCGCGTGCGCGGTTCCTCCGCGCTTGATCTCCGGGCTGCCGTCCCAGACCGCGATCAGGATCTGGCTATTCTGCGTTATAAAGCGAGCCAGGGCCTCATATTGAAATACGCGTTTCGGATGGTTTCGTTGGGCCAATTCTTCGTCTGTCGTACCCGGGCAATTCGGTAACTCCACTGTGTACTGCGCACTTCTAAGTAGATCCTCGTATTCGCGGTCACTCTCCTCTGTCTCGAAATCGAGTCTATAGAGATGGCTCTTCATTGGCAGGACTGCCACATATGGAACTCCGGCTCTTTGTGCAGCACGCGCTCCAATTCGGTCTGCCCCTTCAGCAAGCCCTGTCAGTAACAGCACGTCCGTGTGTTCATATGGGTGTTTGGCGTAGGTCTCGTTGTCAAAACTCCTCCTGGGATCCCGAAGAATATATTCAATTTTCTGCTGAATTGCATCGAAATCAGCCGGATCAAGATCGCGATGACCGGAAATGGCAACGACCAGGGAGACGGTACTCTTTGGCTTTTGCGGAGAAGAAGGCATAAACGTTGTGAACATTGTACGACGGTCGCCGACAACCTTAATGCAATGTGTCTCGGGCGGGAGCCAGAGACCGCAAAATTTAGCGGCGAATCACACGCGAATTCGCGTTTGCGAGTAGCTCTGCAATTTCGACGAGACTACAAATCATTTACCTGGAATGCGGCCCCTGGTGAAGGCTATTACTTCTGCTAGTAGCCGTGACCGAATCGTGACTTTATCTTCACCTATATCTATGTCGACTCCCACGTCTCTATCGTTTGAGGCTCACGTTGCGGCGGTCGAGGAAATTAATCTAAGGAGCGACTTTGATCGAGAGAGGCCCCAGGACGATGAACTGTCTGATGTTGTCGAATTTGAAATCTCATTGGGACCAGGCCGGGACGGCAAATATTGTCGAGGGCACCGTGATTCCGCTTGGGGTCTCGATCTTCGTTTCCGACTCAACCTCCCTTTTGGTTAGGATGAGTGGACATCGGTTCGATTCACAACTCTGAAGGTTCAGAGATCTGCCGACGAATTCTGCCTTGCTCGTCCCGGCCTGGAATTTCCTGTTTTCAATGTTCAGCCCGGATGAGCAAAAAGGCCGCGAGCGGCGCCGACACCGACATGTGTCAGACACACCTTGCGGGCAAGGGCCTTCTCATGCCTTAACCACCGCGACACTCAACAAGCTAGTGGTGCGGCTCGGCGAGGCATCGCAGAGTGCCTGGGAGGCGGACAAGAAAGAGAACGCAAGCGAGCTGCACCGGCGTGCCATCGGGTTGTCGCAATGAGAGGAATGGTTATGAATTTGCACTGCAATAGATTCTGTCAGGTGATCGCTCTTAGTCTGACCCTGCAACCTTGCACGTCCGTATTCGCCCAGCGGCCGGCGGACATGACGGTCGCGGAATCGGCCGCACCAATGCCCACACCCGCGATTCCAGACGCGCCCGCGCCAGCGCCAGATCCGATGCCCGCCCAAGGACCAGGTCCGGTGTCACCCTATCCGACAGGGGGCACCGCCGGTGATTGGCGCGTCGGGATCTCGCTTTACGGTTGGTTTCCCGGATTGCACGGGTACGTTGGAGCACTGGGCCACAATGCTGGCATCCATGTCCCTTTCTCCGATCTCTTTCGTGCCTTGAATTGGGAGATACCGGTCGCAGTCGAGGTCGATAAGGGCCGCTTCCTCATGCCTGTAGATTTCTTGCTTATGAAATTCGGCATCGATAACGGCATCCCCATCAACGACCTGGGACAGACATCGATCAAGACTGACCTTACGCAGTCAATGCTCACGCCGAAGGTGGGGTTCAGGATTTATGACGGCGACCACATGAAGGTTGACGCCCTGGGCGGAATTCGCTATTGGCATGTAGGCGTGGACAACACTGTGGTGCCCTCCGGCCTCGGCAATTCGCGGTCGGCCAACTGGGTTGATGGCCTGGGCGGGGGCAGGTTCATACTGCCCTTCGGCGAGAAGGCGGCTTTCACGGTGGCCGGGGACGCCGGCGCAGGGGGGTCCATCCTCGACTATCAGGCCCTGGGCCTGCTGAACTACAACTTCAACCCCAAGATTGGAATGGCCCTGGGCTGGCGCTATATGTATGAGGACTACAGACCGGACGATCACCAGTTCGTCTTTAATCCAACGATCAGCGGCGCGATCGCAGGCTTCAACTTCAACTTTGGCGGTAAGCCGCCGCTGCCACCGACAGTCGCGTGCTCGGTTTCGCCCAGGGAAGTGTTCCCGGGCGATCAGGTCACTGCCACTGCGACCGCCCAGGGTCTGAATCCGAAGTTGAACACGTTGTATACGTGGAGCGGCGACGGCGTAACCGGCAATGGAGCGACGGCGAACATCAAGACGAGTGCTTTTAATCCTGGAACCTACACTGTCAGGGGCAGCCTGAAGGAGGGAAAGCCGGGTAAAGAAGGGGAGAAGCCCTGGCAGATTGCCAGTTGCTCGGCCAGTTACACGGTTAAGGAGTTCGAGCCACCAACCGCTAGCTGCTCTGCGAGCCCGGCCTCTCTCAATCCTGGTGATTCATCAACGATTACGGTCCAGACTGTAAGCCCTCAGAACCGTCCGTTGACTTATAGCTATCAGGCCTCCGGTGGCACCATCAACGGCAGCGGAGCCGGAGCAACTTACTCCTCCGCTGGCGCTTCGGCCGGTCCGGTGCAGATCACGAGTATCGTGACCGATGACAAGGGCCACACGGCTTCGTGCACCACGAGTGTCACGATCCAGGCGCCTCCGCCTCCGCCGCCACCGGCACCATCGCCTGAGCTCGTAGCACGGCTGAGATTGCACAGCGTGTTCTTCCCAACCGCTCAGCCGCGAGAGCGGAATCCTGAGGGCGGGTTGGTTGAGAGCCAGCAGGCGACTCTTACCTCGCTGGCGACGGATTTCAAGAGCTACCTCACGTTAAAGCCGGATGGGCGACTAACCTTGACAGGTCACTCGGATCCGCGTGGTACTCCGGAATCTAACCAGAAGCTTTCCGAACGTCGTGTTGCTCGCGCCAAGGCGTTCCTCGTTGAACAGGGTATTCCCGAGGCCAGCATTGATACGGAAGCAATCGGCGAAGAGCATCAGCTCAGCAAGGATGAAGTCAAGAATTTGATCCAGACCAATCCTGACCTGACCGACGAACAGAAGAAGAAGGTACTGAGCGAATTGAACACGATTGTTCTGGCTCAGAATCGCCGCGTCGACATCCGACTGAACGGAACGGGCCAGGAATCCGCACTGCATTATCCGTTCAATGCTGCCGATTCTGCAACTCTTCTCGACCAGAAGACTGTGGCTCACGGCAAGAAGTCGGCGCCGAAGAAGAAGTAACCCTTCAACCTCCGGAACGGGCCCGTCAAGACCCGTTCCGGGGCTTTGCGGTGAAATTACTCAAACAGCCGTGCCGTTACCTGTTTGAATTCCACCTTGTACCAGCCCCGTTTCCCGGATTCTCATCCATGGCTCGCCTTCCGCGATTTAAGCCGCTCGCTCAGGGCTACGTTTTGCGCGGGCAAAGGTCACTAGGCTCATTTGTTTGGTACAATTTGAACAACGGAGTGGTGACAACTTCGCGTTTTGCTTTCGCCTTCGGCGGGCTACGATTTGCGCTAAAGCGATTGAAATTAGAGGGGACGTAGCTCAGTTGGTCAGAGCGCTGCCCTGTCACGGCAGAGGTCGCGGGTTCGAGCCCCGTCGTCCCCGCCATTGATTCCAAAGTTCTTAGGATCAATTGGCGACCTACAGTGACAACCAAATCAGGGTCCGATAAAGGTCCAATAAGCCCGCTACTGCCTTGTTTGCGGGTATTTTTCTTCTTCCTTCTGACCCACGTTTGACACAATCATTCTTACAACCTTGCTCTGTGCTGCGCTCTTGTTCGAGTTCACCGCCTGTGTGTAAACATCCAGCGTGATCCGGCTGTTTGCGTGTCGCAAGAGCTCCTGAACGGTTTTGACATCCTCTCCGTTTGCCTTCAGCAATGTGCCGAAGGAGTGCCGGAAAGTGTGCCATCCGATTTTCTTGTGAATGCCAATCGACTTTGCGACTGGCTGAATGTGCCGCTTCATGAGGTTGTCCGGCCAATAGGGTTGTTTCCCCTTCATGGTCTCGCTAGCGAAGACGTAGTGATCGTCGACGCATAAACGCTCTGGCGACGCCAGCGCAAAAGGTCCTCGGCCATATAACTGTCCATGGGGACAGGCTTGGCTGAGGCTTCCGTCTTGCAGTTGCCTTGAACTTGATGCCAGATCGACCGCGTCACACAAAGTTCCAGGTTCTCAAAATCGACATCGCACCAGCGAAGCGCGAGTAGTTCGCTGACCCGAAGTCCTGTTGCCGCGTCGAGAAGAGCGAGCGTGCGCTCTCGGACGGACAACTTGCTGAGAAGAAGTTGCAACTCCGCTAGTTCAAGAATGTCGGGCGTTCTCTCTCGCTTCGCGCTCTGGCGCACGAGCTTGATTGGGTTGCGTTCAACCCACTCGTACCTCATTGCGTGATGAAAGATTGCGCTCATGATATTCCGAATCTTCGCTCTCGTGCCCTTTGCCCGCTTGATGCTGTCCAGCCATTCTTCAACGGCCACCGACTTTACGTGATCAAGTCTGTGATCCCCCCAGCGAGGGAGAATCCAGCCGTTGAGGTAGCTTTCGTACCCGGCTCGCGTCGAAAACGACTTGCGTCCCTGATTCTCACCAACCAACTCCTTGAGTCGGTAATGAGCGACCAGTTCTGCAATAGTCTCCGGCCCGCCTTCTGAATGCGGGGGTTTGTTGGTTGGCGTCAATGCGCAACGCTTTGGCAGCTCTGAGTGCGGATGCTTCAGTCGGAAATGCCTCAACGGTACCGACTATTGCCTTCCGGCGTTTGTTCGTCCCGTCAAAGGTGGATTCCCACCAGCGGAAGACCCAAACGTCGGCCCCACTCTGCCGCTTTTCGCGTTGCACGCTTCCTTGCTGATACCGTGTTCGCCTAGGCATGTTCTCTCCTGGATAGGCGCCACGGATGGCTGCTTTTAGCGTACCGAAGTGCGCGGCAGAGGTCGAGCATTTTCTTCTCCGTTGAGATGTTCTGCGAACCTGGCGTCAGTGGGTGCGCGCGAAGCCTCGATCGGCCGCATGCCGATTCGTTGGGGGTGCGCAGGAAGGACCATCTTGAGTGATCCAACGTCAGCTCGCTCGCTCCTGCCGTTCCAACCAAGCGTTCAGGTCAGATGCGCGGAAACGCCAGAGTTTACCGACATGGGAGGCCGAGCACGGTCCTTTCGACATCGTTGGCGACGTACACGGTTGCTTCGATGAACTGGTCGAACTGCTGGGACAGCTTGGCTACACGATCAACCAGCAGGATGGTCACTACACTGCCTCTTCACCTGAAGGACGCAAGCTCGTCTTCGTGGGAGATCTGGTTGATCGCGGTCCCGGCACTGTGCAGGTTCTTCGCCTCGTCTCACACTTGGTTCAATCGGGACAAGCTTTCTGTGTTCCCGGCAACCACGATATGAAGCTCGTAAGGGCGTTGCGCGGTCGAGATGTGAAGCGGACCTATGGCCTCGCTGAGACGATGGAACAACTTGGCCAGGAGTCAGAGGCTTTCCGCGTCGAAGTGGCCAAGTTTCTGGACGATTTGGTCAGTCACCTCGTGTTTGACGACGGAAAGCTCGTAGTCGCTCATGCCGGACTGAAGGAGTCCATGCACGGCCGTGGCTCCGGGGCAGTACGCGAGTTTGCTCTCTTCGGTGAGACCACCGGCGAGACGGATGATTTCGGCTTGCCTGTTCGCTACAACTGGGCTGCGGACTATCGTGGCAAGGCTCTTGTCGTTTACGGACACACGCCAGTTCCGGAACCGCTGTTCCTCAACAACACAGTCAATATTGATACCGGCTGCGTCTTCGGCGGAGGGCTCACGGCACTGCGCTATCCGGAACGCGAAATCCTTTCTGTCAAAGCCCACAGGACCTACTACGAGCCCGCAAGACCATTCCTTCCTGACGGAGCTGAGACTTCACGCTCACTGCAGCATGCACAGGACCCCCCGCCTTCGCCAGGAGGCGTTCGGCATGTATGTACACGCCGCCGCCCGATTTAAGGGCAATGGCCAGTGCAACAGCCCAAGGAGGAAGCACCCATGACCAGTACGTTCAGATTGCGAGTGCTGAAATGGAGCTTCACTTCAGAAATGGTGAAACGATTCATACGGAGAACAGTTACAAGTTTACCGATAACTCTCTTGACACACTCCATTTAGACTCGGGCTTCAAGATCGAGAGCACCTGGAAAGATGAGCGCAATTGGTACGCAGTCACACTCAGCCGGCGCCTCAATCAGGATCAGTGCGATTGAAAGTGATATTTGATGCGAGTTAATGTCGAGGAGCGCCAATGATTGCCGCTTCTGATTTTCGGGCTACAAAACTACCGCTCAGCCACGGTGCGGGCCTTATGCTGGCACTCGGATTTGGCACCCTGATCGCCGACACGTCCGAAACCGTAAGCGCAACCAGAAACGCACTGACGGCAGGGTTTCGACATTTTAACTGTGCGGAAAGATACCGCAACGAGTGTGAAGTGGGCGAAGCGTTGCAGGCGGGACTTGCCGCTGAGGGAATCGCGCGCGAGGACATCTTTGTTACCACAAAATTATGGAACGCGAATCATCGACCTGAGCGCGTGGAACCGGCATTCGAGGCGAGCCTGAACAGACTCCGGCTCAGCTATCTGGATCTCTACCTCATTCACACCCCTTTTGCATTTCAGCCCGGAGAGGAACAGGATCCGCGCGATCAGAACGGAAGCGTCATTTACGACCACGGAGTAACTTTGCTCGATACCTGGAAGGCAATGGAGAGCCTGGTGGATCATGGCAGATGCCGAGCCATTGGGCTGTCAGACATCAGCTTGAAGGAGCTGTTGCCCATCTACGAATCAGCGAGAATCAAGCCGGCAGTGATCCAGGTTGAATCACATCCATATCTGCCCGAAACGCAGCTTTTGGAATTCTGCACGGAGAACGGCATTGTCTTTTTGGCTTTCGCGCCATTGGGCCATGGGGCCAGGCCGGGGCCGCTTGAAGATCCAGTCATTACGGCAATCGCCGCGCGAGTTGGAAAGACGCCGGCGCAGGTGCTGCTGGCGTGGGCGGTGCAACGCGGCTCTGCTTTTCTCACCACGCCGAGAAGCGCTGCCCGTGCGGCGGAGAACTTTAACATCTGCCTTCTTCCAGAAGACGCGTTTAATGAAATCAACCGCATTCAGACCAGGCAGAGACTCAATGACGTAGTGAATACCGGCAGTCCTGGCTTCATTCCACGAGTTAGAGCCACATGAGGCCAAACAGCACCCGGAGGCCAACACTCCGACTTCCCGACTTACTCCGCAAAGACCTTGATGTGGTGTTTTGTGGGATTAATCCGGCGCTGAGCGCAGCCCGGGCGGGGCACCATTTCTCGAGCCCGAATAACCGATTTTGGCGCGTCCTTCACTTGGCAGGATTTACCCCACACTTGATTGAGCCTGAAAACGACAGCACGATCCTTCAATACGGATGCGGCCTGACGGCTGCAGTGGAGCGACCTACTGTAAGAGCCAGCGAGCTTACAAGTCATGAATTCCGGGAATCCGCCGCGGAACTCGAACGAAAGCTTCGGCGTTATCGCGCTCGCTATCTGGCGTTTCTAGGTAAACCAGCCTTTGCAGCTATTTTTCGAAAGGGAAGCGTCAACTGGGGACAACAGTTCATGAGGTTTGGTGGTGCTGAAGTCTGCGTCTTGCCTAATCCAAGTGGATTGAATCGGGCATTCGGCCTCGCTGAACTCGTATCCGCATATCGAGATCTTCGGACCGCCTCCAACCGAACTCACGTCGAATCGCGTTAGACACAACGACTTCTCATATCATCGAGAGGGCTCCTGGTCCGGGCCAATGTACCCGGTCTACCGTACCGCAGTGCTCAGCCAAAGTGGCCCGTCGGCGCAAAGATCCATTCCATTCGTCCGTCTGTCGATCTGCAATGGAACTGATCTCGCTTATGTGAAACTCTAAGCTTTCTCTTCGACCGCATTGCCCGCTGCGCGGAGGGCTGCCAGGGCGGAGTCTGGCTCCGCCGGCACCTGGTGACGCTCATTGGCGAGATAGCGGTGAACATCGGAGATCACCACGGAGCCTTCACCGACAGCCGAAGCCACGCGCTTGACGGAGTTCGCGCGGACGTCTCCCACAGCGTAGATGCCGGGGACGCTGGTCGCGTATGGACTGTTCTCAAAGCCGCCGGCCTCTCCGGTGAGGATGAACCCCTTCTTGTCAAGCCGAACTGTCCCATAGAGCCAGCCGGTATTCGGCTCTGCTCCAATCATCACGAAGACGTCTTCAATCGCCCTTTGGGTGCGTTCACCCGTACTGCGGTTCACCCAGGTGACGGACTGCAGGTCAGGCTCGCCCTCAAGCGCGACAATTTCGCAGCCTGTGCACAGAGTAATGCGCGCGGAGCTCTCGATCCGTGACACCAGGTACTGCGACATTGTTGCCGCAAGTGACGGCCCGCGGACAACATGGTAGACGTGCCTGGCGATGCCCGAGAGGAACATGGCAGCCTGACCGGCAGAGTTGCCTCCGCCGACGACGATCACATCTTTCTCCCGGCAAAGAATCGACTCCATCGGGGTCGCGGCATAGTAGAGGCCGCGGTTCTCATAGTTCTCGTAGTTTTCGACCGTCAGTTTGCGATATTGCGCTCCGGTGGCCACGACCACAGCGCGAGCGCATACCGGAATGCCGCCAGCGAGAAGCAGCTTATGGATTCCATCCGCCTGCTCGACCGTCACCGTCTCTCGCGAGATCGCGAATTGAACGCCAAATTTCAACGCCTGCAGTTGCGCTCGGCTCGCGAGTTGCTGTCCCCCGATGCCGGTCGGAAATCCGAGATAGTTTTCGATCTTGGAGCTGGTCCCCGCTTGACCTCCTGGAGCCAGGCCCTCGATGACGATAGTGCTGAGCCCTTCCGAAGCCGCATAAACAGCTGCCGCCAGGCCCGACGGGCCGGCGCCCACGACCGCTACGTCATAGATCAGTCCCGGGTCCGGTAACTCGGTGATGCCCAGCTCATCCGCAAGCTCGGGGATGGTCGGCTGATGCATCACTCGCCCATCCGAAAGCCGCACTGCGGGCAGCCCGTTGACACCGCTGACAGTCCCACCCCTGGTTTCCGGACCCACCTCCTCGATTCGATATGGATAACTGTTGCGTACAAAGAAGCGTTGCAGCAGCGTCATCTGTGCATCATTCGGTTGGCCCATCAGCATTACGCCGCTCGAAGCATCCCTCATGATGCCGATGCGACGCCAGACGGCCGCTTGCACAATGAGGTTTGCGATGTCGCCCTCTGCGCGCATCAACTGCCGCAGCTGGCTGTGATCAATCCGCAGCAGTCGGCTTTCACTTGCGGTGCGCGCCTCGACAACAACCCGCTGCGAGTTAAGGAGATTGAGCTCCCCTGTAAAGTCAAACGCGCGATGCTGCCTGTAGATCTTCACCCCGGGGTCAGACGTAGGCAGGAAAATATCCACCCCACCTTCGAGGACGACGAACATGTCGATGTAGCGATCACCATAGGTGTAAAGCGTTTCATCTGCAGGAAACGTCTCTTCATGACCGTAGGGCTTGAGCCGCTCTACCAACTCTTCGGTGAGTTTTGGGAACGCCAGGTCTGGACGAAAATCCGTCCCCGACCAGTCGACGACCTGTACCTCTCTGAACCGAGCAGCCTGATTTTGATCAAGTTCTTCGCGCGCATTTTCCACTGTGGCAACCTCCCGGGATCTGATCCATGGGCCTTACATTTTACCGTCTCTCCCGAGCGATGGACGGCCCACAATAAGCGGGAGATCTGTGCTGGCGGCCTTGAACGGCTTCGTGCGCTGCCGCTGTCACTTCGGCCAAAGCAATCGAGTTGTACGGCGCCAGTGTAGCAGGCGTGTTGTACTGGGCTCAGGCAGTCAGTCCACCAGGCAGCGGAGCACCGAGCGGGATCGCTTTAGTCCAGACTCGAATGAAGCGCACATTTTCACAACTCTTCGCAGAGGGTAATAGTCCGAAATTTCAAGCGCTTTGGTTCCGCGGATCGTCCTTCGGCGTGAGGTAATCAATACCGAGGGGCCCGATCGCAGTGATTTGGGTAATGTATTCACTGGTTCTTGCCCAGTGGAAGTGCGGCGTGTTGCCCGGTAGCACAATAACGCTGCCAGGTGGGTAAGCCTCCAACTTATCGGCATCGAATTGGTCCCCTAACCCGATATAGAAAACCCCCGATAACACCGTGTAGACTCGATCCTCCGGGTGCCTGTGCGGCATCAACTTGACGCCACGCGGGACCTTGACCCTGATCGTATACGGGCCGCGCTCTGAAGGCTTGCCGACCACAACTGCCAGACGAACCGAAGGCGGAAAAGCCGGGAACGGCTGCCAGTCAATTTCTTCAGGCAGGGTAGATCTGAAGACCGATTCGCCGGGCTGGTGCGGCCGAGCCACACCTTCCGGCGCTTCGTCTTTGATTTTCTTTCCTCGTCGGACTGCTCCTTGCTCGAAGATCACTTCGCTCATGATAGCTCCCCCTTGAAAAGAGTCGACTTCAGCGCGATCATTTACATCCCTTGCACTGTTCCGATTAGGCTCGAATCGTGCAAGCGAAACAATCGGACAATGGTATCAACGATACCTTCGTATCGGCCTCCTCAGCCGAACTGAGAATATTTGTCGACGGAGTGTTATGGCTTCTTTAGCGGTCAGGATATAGTTTTCATGACGGCAATTCTCTCTGACAGGTAGCGAACTGAATGGCATCGGACTCGCAAACAGCGCAGGCTTTGGCAGCCTTGACTCTTCCGCAGCTCGTTTCGTCTCCGCTCACGAAGGTCGCCATTTTTCTTGTGGTCACAATCAATCCCGGAGACGATCGTCGTGCAACTGTTCTTTCCCTTTGTGCGGATCTGTCCGCGCTTCTTCGAGGTGTTGGTTTTCGCAATCTCGACGGCGCCTTGTCCTGCATTATGGGGATCGGTTCCGATGCCTGGGACCGCCTCTTCGGCTTGCCACGTCCTGCGGAACTTCATCCTTTCCAGGAGATTCTCTCGGGACCGCGACATGCTGTTTCTACACCGGGTGACTTGATCTTTCACATTCGCGCCAAGCGTATGGATCTGTGTTTTGAGCTTGCAATGCAGATCATGGCCCGCCTCAAAGGCGCCGTTAGCACCGCCGATGAAGTACAGGGCTTTCGCTACTTCGACGAACGGGATGTCCTCGGATTCGTGGACGGCACCGAGAACCCCACAGGCAACGCGGCCGCAGACGCAGTCTTCATTGGCGGCGAAGATCCGGCCTTCGCCGGCGGAAGTTACGTCATCGTCCAGAAGTACCTTCACAATCTCGAAGCCTGGAATAATCTCTCTACCGAAGCTCAGGAGAAAATCATCGGGCGCTCAAAAGTCTCTGATATTGAACTGGACGATTCCGTCAAGCCATTGTCTGCACACAATGCCCTCACCGTGATCGAGAAGAACGGCAAAGAAGTAAAAATCCTGCGCGATAATATGCCCTTCGGGAGCCCCGGCCGCGGCGAGTTCGGGACGTATTTCATCGGGTACAGCCGCTCGCCTCGCACGATCGAAGAAATGCTCGAAAACATGTTCATCGGGCGCCCGCCCGGCAATTATGATCGCATCCTCGACTTCAGCACCCCGGTCACAGGAAATCTGTTCTTCATACCCACGTCCACATTTCTCGACAATATTTCCCCTGATCAGCCCGCACCGTCCGTGTACGCTTCTCAGGATTTCGCACCGATCTCGGCACCGAGTGAAACTGGCGCAAACTCCGTGGGAACGAAGGATGGTTCTCTCGGAATAGGTTCCCTCAAAGGAGAAGATTCCCATGAATAACCTGCATCGCGAGCTGGCACCGATTTCTGCGGCGGCGTGGGCTCAGATTGAAGAAGAAACTTCACGCACCATTAAGCGATATCTTGCCGGTCGCCGCGTTGCGGATGTTCACGGCCCTGCGGGCACCGCGTTGGCTGCAGTGGCCACAGGCCATCAGCGCGCGATCGAGGCGCCCGGAGACGGTGTCACCGCTCAACAGCGCGACGCAAGATCCCTTGTCGAGGTCCGCGTTCCATTCGATCTCGATCGGCAGATGGTTGACGACGTGGAGCGCGGCGCCAATGACTCTGATTGGCAACCCGCAAAAGACGCTGCGCGCAAACTCGCCTTTGCCGAAGACCGCGCCATCTTCGAAGGCTATGCCGCCGCTGGAATCGTCGGGATTCGGCAGGGCACGAGTAATCCCAAAACACCTCTTCCTGCCGACGTTCGCAAGTATCCAGAAGCCTTTGCGCAGGCCTTGAGCCAGTTGCGCCTCGTGGGCGTCAACGGCCCCTACTCGATCCTGCTCGGCGCCGATGCTTATACCGAACTTGCCGAGACGAGTGATTACGGATATCCGGTTCTCGAGCATGTCAAACGCCTCGTCGAAGGCCAAATCATCTGGGCTCCCGCCATCAGCGGCGCCTTCGTCGTCACCACTCGAGGAGGCGACTTCGATCTTCACCTCGGGCAGAACATCTCCATCGGCTACTTGAGTCACACTGACACCAGTGTTCGACTCTACTTGCAGGAGACCTTTACCTTCCTCTATCTGACGTCGGAATCTGCCGTAGCCTTCGACCCACCGAGCAAACCGCCCGCATCCTAATGCGCGCCGTTGTTAACCATCAGAAGGACAAAGCGGCATCTTCTACTCCTTCTCCAGGTACGGAGCCGCTCACAATCCGGCGCGTTTATTCCACCCGTGGAAGCTTGAGAAATCGCCGGAGTTCCAGGCCTCACGAAGTCCGGGTTTGCCCAGATCCCAGTCCGGCCGAATTTCACTGGTGACGGTACGCAGGTCTTGCCACAGCTCTGCGATCGACGGGCGGCCCCAAAACCAATAGCCGTTATAAATCCTGTGAATCACCAGGCCCGGCTTGAGCACGAGTGTGTGCGGAATCATCGGATTGTGCTCAGGGTCGGTGTACTCCTGGATGTCGAGGTCTTTCTGAACGATTCGATCAGGGTCGGAAAGAAAGGTCCATTGGGCTCCGACCGATGCCCGAAACTCCTGGAGGGTGTGGTGGTCATCCGTTGAGATCGTGGCGATCTGCGTGTACCCCACGGCGACCTTAGGGTAAAACGCGGCGAGTTCCAAATGCTGCTGGTGCTCTTTCGGACAGTAATGGCCGCGAGCGAGCGTAAGTACCAGTGGGTCGTCGCCTTGCAACTCGCTGAGCTTGCGCTGATTGCCCAGGTGGTCCGGCAGTTTGTAGTCGGGGAAATAGCCTCCGGGCGCAATGTCGGAACGCATGATTTGACTCCTTCGATCGGTATCCGTGGGCTAGCGCTGAGCGGACAACCATAAGCATTTAAGTCCGGATCCAACCCGGCCGAGCCTTCAGCCGTACGTGAGGTCGGTGCTCTGGCCGACTTCGATAATGTAGCCGTCGGGATCGCGGATGTAACACCGGATCTCGCCGTACTTGGGGATCGGTTCCGTGATGAACTCCGCTCCTCGACTTTTCCATAATTCGTAGCACGCCTGAATATCCGCAACGCGGAAATTCAAGAAACTGTTGATGTGATTCGGGTCGGGGGTGCTGAGCGTTACCGTGGGCTTGTCCTGGGTCGGGCCGCCTCCTACGTTCAGGATCATCCAGATATTCGCGAGTAGTAGATACGCGGGCGCATTGCCGTCGCCCATGCTCAAGATCTGAGCGCCGAAGACCTTCTCGTAATAGTGAGCCGATCGCCCGATGTCGGCGACGGTGAGAAAATGCGCGATGCTCATCCCCTCGCGCGGGGGCATCTCATAGCTCTTTTGGTCGATTTGCACGGCGTCCATTGATGACTCCTTTCGATTCACTTTGCTCGTCCGTTGATTCTGGTTATTTCGACTTCGTTACTGCTCTCGAAGATTCGCGTCAGCAGCCGGATGTGAGTCATGACTGCGGGAACCCGAACATCAGCCACGACTGATTGGCTACCCAATGCGGGTATAGCTCCGTCATCCGATCGAACAACTCCTGGTCGGACGTCGCGGTTTTCTGTGCGCGATCGAAGTCCTCGAGGTAGCGCTTCGTCTCTTGGATTGCCGCGGGGGAGTCGGGAGCCCCAGGCTTCTTGTGACCCGCGACAACGATGGCCGGATTCAGCGCCGCTAACCGGTCCAGCGCAGCGATCCAATTCTTTCGGCTCTCGGGGGTGGTGTCGCCGACGTAGATGCGGCATTGGTTGTACACAACGTCGCCGGCGACGATCAGGCCGATCGATGGAACGTAAAGAGACGTCGTATCGGGACTATCGGTGCGGCCGTGCTCGATGATGCGTAGTTCGTGTCCCTCGAGAGTGAACGTGTCGTGCTCATAGGGTTCAGGCGCCACCAACTTAGTGGGTATTTGCCCCGGAAAGAATCGACGGGCCAACCGCTCCACCGGCGGAGTGAATGACATCTGCATGGCGCTCAAGGTGTTGGCGGTTGCAATCGCTCGAGCGCCTGGAAAACGGTCCAGCAGAATGCTCAGACCGTAGAAATGATCGAAGTGGGCGTGCGTTATATAGATCGTCTCCAGGTTGCGGTTGTGCAGAGCAATCCAATCCGCGAGAGCCTCGGCCTCAGCCACCGTCATCATCGCGTCTACCAGCACCGCGTCGTACTCGCCAAAGATTAAAGTCGACGTGATCGGGTCAAAGCCAAGCGGTTCGCCAAACGGTTTTGGGCGCTCGCCGACCATCGCCTTTCCCGGAGCCGTAAAAACATTCATACTAAGCGTGTTCGGCGCGACCGGGCGGCTCACGGGCATGGCCTCTTTCAGTCCATTTGTTTTGTCCACTTGGTCCTCCTTTCGATTCAGTGCGAATGACTGCCCAAGACGAGACTGCCAGAAGCGCGACGACAAATCTATTGGACGAACGTATCGAAGACACCAAGGTGCCGGTCGGATATCTGGCGCAGAGTTATCCGCGGGGCGATCAACTAGTGAAGCAGTGATTCCCAATAGGCTGGAACTTTCCCTGCCGGGCCAGGCGCCGGTTGATCCTCCGGATGCGCGTGCGGCGGAGGCAGTTCCATGCCCTTGACCTCCCCGCCCGTCCCGAAATCGAAGAACCAATGTTCGCCTGGCTCGAAGCTTGTAATGATTGGATGCCCGGTTGCAGCTGCGTGCTTGGACGCATGCTGGCTCGGAGAGCTATCACAGCAACCGATGTGCCCACACTGCGCACACCGGCGGAGATGAAACCACCAACCTTCCGTCGCAGCCAGACATTCGACACACCCATTTCCAGTTGGCTTTGAATCGGGGTTAATTCCGCGCCGACTTCTTTTCATTTCCGATTGCCTTCCGTGACCCTTGTTCGCAAAAGAATATCAAGCGACCAGCAAGATCTTCCCGACGCCGCCCTTTTCCACGATTGCTTGAGCCTTGGCTGCTTCAGCCAGTGGCAGTTTCATGCTAATTGGGATTACCAGCTTGCCATCTCGCACTGCTTCGGCCATGAACTCGAGCGTCTCCCTGTCGAACTTCGAGAATACGAACACCGCTTTTACAGCAGTGTAGTCCGCAGCATTCTTCGGTGTTCCGACTACCGATGCGAAGACTCCTCCCGGCTTGACTTTGGCCAACAGTGTCTCGGCGGTTCTTCTGCCAACCGTATCCGCCACCGCATCGACCAGTGGAAGATTCGCAATCGCAGCGTCGTCATCGGTCGCGACGTACTGATCGGCGCCGACAGTCTTCGCGTCATCGATCTGCCTTTTCAGCACCCCCGCGATCACGGTTGCCCCGCGTGATTTCGCGGTGAATACCGCCGAACGCCCGACATTCCCGGCAGCACCGATGACGAATACAGTTTGGCCCGCTGTAACTCCCGTAGCTGACATGAGCTGGTTGCCGGTCGTCGTCACCAACGGCAGCGCCGCTGCCTGGATCAAATCGAGACCCTCGGGAACATCCGCTAGAACGTCCGCTTTCACCACGCAGAGTTCAGCATAGGTGTTGTCGGCCATTGCGAACACCCGGTTTCCCTCAGTAAAGGTTTCAACTCCCGATCCGACCTTCACCACGGTGCCCGACATATCGACTCCTATCAGGCCAGGGAACTGGATCGGATAAAAATCCTGCGTCAATCCAGCACGGCGCTTGTCGTCGATCGGATTCACGCTCGCGGCCGCAACCCGTACCAGCACCTCGCCTTGACCCGGAACAGGGTCCGGGTATTCTTCCCACTTGAGTACCTCAGGCCCGCCATATTCGTGGACCACAATTGCTTTCATCTTCTATCTCCTTCGATAGTGACGTATTTCCTGGCTCATGAATTCAAAGATACGCCCTCCCCGGAATGCTCTCCGCGAGACGTGCTCAACTCTCGTGCCGGTTTAACGTATCTGGTAAGGGTGGAAGATGTAGTCCTTTGCTTTCACGGCCACGTGAGCGACCGATCATTTCTTTGTACTCATGAATCCGCGGACAAGTTCAGCTATCTCATCCGCCTTGGTATCGAGGGCAAAGTGACCCGCCTCCAGTACGTGTACTTCCGCGTTCGGCACGTCTTTTCGATAGCGTTCAGGTTCGCCGGCATCAAATGACGGATCGTGCTTTCCCCACAACACGAGAAGCTTCGGTTGAGTGTTCCGCATCCACGCTTGCCATTTCGGATAGGAGTCGACGTTCGTGCGATAGTCGTAGAACAATTCGCTTTGGATCTGCGCCTGGCCGGGGCTATTCAGAAACGCGAATTCGTCGGTCCAGAGATCGGGATCATAGAGTTCCACATTCGGATCGTCCCCAACGTGGCGTGTTTTCGTGGCAGCCATCGAAAGCAGATTCTTTCGCAATTCCTCTTCATGCGCTGCACGATCCGCCCAGAATGCACGCCGAGTTGACCAGTTCGCTCCAAGCCCTTCATTGTGAGCCACCGCATCCTGCACGATGAGGGCCTCGACGCGCTCCGGACGTGCCAGCGCCATGCGGAAGCCTACCGGCCCCCCATAGTCCTGCATGTAGAGTGTGTAACGGCTCAGGCCAAGTACCTGCGAGAAATCATCGATGACCCGAGCGATGTGGTCGAAGGTGTAGTCAAACTGCTTCGGGTCTGGCCAATCGCTGTGGCCAAAGCCGGGATAGTCGGGCGCGATCAAGTGGTACTTGTCGGCGAGCCGCGCCAATAAAGGTTCAAACATGCGCGAGGACGAGGGTAATCCATGAAGCAGAAGTATGGGTGGGGCATTCTTTGGACCGGCCTCGCGATAGAAAATCGTTAACCCACCGACCTTCGCTGTCCGATAAAACACCTGATTGTTCATCGCCCTATCCTCTGTCTGAGAGTTCAATGCTGACACGATCGCGAAGGGAAACACGAAGGTTATCAGAATGATCACAAGCTTCATCTTCCGCATGCGTCCTCCTTATTGTTCCTTAAGCTGGAAGATGACCTCCAATTCAATGGGAACGTTCAAAGGGAGACTAGAGGCGCCGATTTCCTTCCGCCGGGCGCGGGTGAATGACTGCCGCGCCCGCCTCGCTTACGATTTCGTCCTGAGAGTCCGTACCCCCCGAGCTGCCAATTGCGCCGATGATCACTCCGTTATCGATGAGTGGGATACCGCCTCGGGACGCAATAATTCCGTCGAAGGCGAGCAGATAGTTCAGGTGCATGAGCTGGATGCCGTCCTCGAAGACCTTGGTTGGACGCCGGAAGGTAGCAGCCGCTCGCGCCTTGTGTTGGGCAATCTGGATGGAGGCAAGCATCGCACCGTCCATTCGTTCGAAGGCCACCAGGTTGCCACCGGAATCTGCCACTGCCACGTTCATCTTCCAGTGTCGCTTCGCCGCCTCCGCAATGGCGGCGTGAATAACCGCCTCCGCTCGTTCCAGTGTTATCGAGAGCCCATAGGGCACATCGAATGGAATTTCGTTTGGGATGACGTCAAGAGGATTCGACGGCACCGCCCCTGTTTCTATGATTCCCGATTTGCTGCTTGACATACATTTCCTCCGAAACGTTAAGAAGGTGTCTATGTGACCCGACCGATCAATTCAATAACCGGCCAGCGAGCCAGTAATCCACACTGAGTTTTCCCGGACCAGAGCAAATCATCCAAACAAAGATGAGCACGTACAGGACCTCCGGAAGGTAAAGCAGATTGTCGAACCACTCGAGGGGCGAAACGTCTTTAGGCATGGCGGAAAGCTTCGTGGTCAGAATGGCGACAGCCATATCGACCGACAAAGCCAGGCTGGCCAGGCTCGACAGAAGCCCCACAGCCACAAGGGATCCCCCAATGAACTCGACGCTCGACACGAAATAAGTCATGAGGTAGGGAAACGGGACTTTGGCCGCCGCGAGGGTTTCGTACATGGTTTGCCTGCTGCCAGCCACAAACAATTTTCTTGCCCCGGAGATGGCGAAGAACAGCCCGATCGAAACGCGTATGAGCAAAATGGCGTATTGCTCCGAACCACTGCTACCGAGCAGCGCGAACTGCGCCAACCGTTTCCAATCCATCAGCTGTTCCTCCATCGAACGGAAGTGCTGCAACGATGTCCCAAGTCGCTCAGTCGAAGTCGGGCCTTCGAACTAGCGCGGGATTTCACCGAGGTAGTATCCGAGCCGATTCTCGACATCTCCAGGTTTGTGGAAGCCGCGCGCCATCAGCGCTTTGATTCCATTCTGCGCGGCGGGTCGTCCTAGCGAAGCGATGCATGCATCCCACCCCGCGCCGAGCTCAACGTCCGGCGGCAGGCTCGTGTTGACCAGGCGCTTGGTGTTGGCGATCGCCCATTTGTCGAACTTGGCGATCCGGGTCGCGAGCGCTTCTACGAATGCCTCCAGATCGGCATCGGGCAAGGCACGGTTCACATAGCCGTAGGCCTCCGCCTGGTCTCCTCTGATGTCTTCCGAGCTCAGGAGTACCTCAAGCGCGCGGTTTCGGCCAATGAGTTGCGGTAGCCGGGCCATGGGACCGCCGCCGGCGACCATCCCCACGCCCACCTCCCATTGCGAGATGATGGTTTTCTCGCGGCTGGCGAAACTCATGTCGCACGCGAGCGTGATCTCGCTGCCGTTTCCCGTCGCACGACCGCGGATGAGGGCGATAGATACGACTGGCGCGCGAGTCAGGCGCACGAGAAAGTCGGGCCAGGGCGGCAAGCCCGAGGGGCCGCTTGCCATTGAGGTCAGATCCTCGAGCTTGGCTTCGAAATCGGAGTGATTCAAAAAGTAACCGTCGACTGCGCTGTCAAAGACCACGACTCTGACATCGCCGTCGGTCTCGATAGCGTCGATGACTTCCTGGAACTCGCGGACCATCTCCGGGCCCATGACGTTGATGGGCGGGTTATCGATTGTGATACGCCAATAGGCAGGCGACCGCCGGGTGATGCGAAGCTGTGCAGCTTTTGTCGGTTCATTCGTCTGGGCGGGTTTCTTAGGTGCGGTCGTAGTTGCCATGGATTCTCCTCTGAAGTTTGTTCTCGGAAACCGGTTGATTGAAGGCGCCACTTGAGGTCGCAGCCTTGCGCCGTATTTATTGAATGCGCGTGATTTCGTCTCGGAAGTGCCGGGACTGCTCATCGTTGTCATTAAGCCAGAAACGAGAGGGCGAATCTATTAGACAATGGTGTCGCCAATACCTTGGTATGAGCGGTTATGACCTTCCGCTTGCCGCTATGAGCGTAGGTCCACTAGAGGAAGCTGGCTTGTTCATCCTGCGATCGGGCGAGCCTGAGATTGGAGAAGGTGACGGGGACCTGGGGTGACCTGACCCGACGAGGGCGCGCTCTGAACGCAGTCTCGTGGCCATTCTTACCAGGTCCACAACAGACTTGGCTCCCATCTTTTGCATAACCCGGCCTCGATGAGCCTTCACCGTAATCTCGCTGATGCCGAGTTCTGAACCGATCTGTTTGTTCAAGAGCCCAGACAGCACTAATGCCATGACCTGCCGTTCACGGTGGCTAAGGGACGAATAAGAGTCGCGGACCATCCGCATCTCAGCTTCGCGGCCAAGCGCGATAGAGCTGCGTTTGAGGGCTTCCCGGATTGCATCGAAAAGAGCTTTATCCGTGAATGGCTTTATCAGGAATTCCACGGCTCCAGCCTTCATGGCTTGAACCGATGTGGGTACATCTCCGTGGTCAGTGATGAATATGATCGGCGTTTCGGCTCGTTCGACGACGATCCGCTTTTGCACTTCAAGACCGCTGAGGTCTCGAGGAGAGATATTAACCACCAGGCAGTTTGGAACATGTGGCCGGGGCCGGTCGAAGAACTCTCGAGCGAGGGCAAATGTCTCTGGTTGCCACCCTTCGCGGCTAATGACCTGGTCCATGGATTTACGCGCTGAAACGTCATCATCGACAACGAACACGATGGGGAGATCAGGGGATGTGCCTGAAGATTCGGACTTATGATTAGGCAAATGCACGGTTGTATCCGAACGGTCGCCCGTTAGGGGTAAGGAACTCTGAAGCGCGTCGGTATTTAAGTCGATCACGGCTCTTCCGGAACTATTGGATGTACTCTGTAGTGCGGCCACCCTGGTTGAATTCCTGGCCATCGCAGATAAGGGATTCGGAAGAACTCCGTCGTTCGACAGGATTAGCGCGCGTTCGATCAAATTTTGAAGCTCTCGCACGTTACCGGGCCAGGAATGCGCGGTGAACGCACTCAACGTCTCTGCCGGTATATGGTGAATTTGTTTTCCGATGCGCCGCGAGAACATTTCTACGAAGTGCGAGACCAGCAATGGTATGTCTTCGCGGCGCTCGCGCAACGGAGGCAGCTTGATTGGAAATCCGTTCAGTCGATAGTAGAGATCGCTGCGGAATTCTCCCTGCCTGATCATGCCCACTAGATCTCGATGTGTCGCAGCAATCAGACGGACGTTGACACGATGCGTCCGGCTGCTCCCCGGGCGCTCGAATTCATGTTCTTGCAAGACCCTCAGCAATTTAGGCTGCAACGCCAGGGGAAGATCGCCGATCTCATCAAGGAACAATGTTCCTGCATCAGCCATTTCGAAACGGCCGATTCTGTGCGCCAAAGCCCAGGGAAAGGCACCCTTTTCATGCCCAAATAGTTCGCTGTCCAGTAAGTCGAAGGGGATTGCCGCGCAATCCAATTTCACAAAGGGGCGCTCGCTGCGTGGACTGAGATTGTGAATGGCGCGAGCGAACAACTCCTTGCCGGTACCCGTCTCTCCAAGCAAGAGCACGGTGGCATTGGTGGGTGCCACACGTTCTACATCTGCCAAGGCCGATTTCAGAGCAGCGCTGTTGCCTGCGATCTGTCTAAATCCACCTTCGGCGTAAGTTTGTTCCATTACCGATGCACCGCCGATTTGCCGGTGTCGATTTTCCCGCGCGATGTGAACGGCAGATCCTGGCAGTGCCATCCCATTAAGCGATTCGGCTGATGACACGAATTCAGCGGCGCGACCAATCAAATCCAAATCAGACACAGCTCACCTCCACGCGGGGACACTTGAGGAAGCTCCGCGTATTGACTACTTCTGGTCGATCGTTATTGCGGCACGGATCTTGTCGAGCAGGGCTCCGGCATCGAACGGTTTATAGAGAAAATCCACGGCGCCTTCGTTGAGTGCTGTTTGTCGAGATTCAGGAGCATTGTGAGCGGAGATAAATATCACCGGCAACGTCGGTCGTTCGCGTCTGATGCGACGCTGCAACTCAAGACCATCTATTCCTGGCATCCGAACGTCCGTGATCACACAATCTGCGACGGCAAGTTTTCCCGAGTCCAAAAACTCCTCCCCAGAAGAGAATAGCTGGGGTGAGTATCCTGCCGACTCGACCAGGCTCTCAATGGACTCCCGGACTCGGAAATCGTCGTCCACGGCTACCACTACCACCATGCGTCTTGTAATGCTTGTCGACACGAACGCATCTCCCGAATACGTTTTGAGAGTAGCTGCGAAGCCGGAAGCAGGCAATTATAGGTTTATTTAGGCGGCTCGGTGATGCGGGTGATCCCGAGTTTATCAGCCATTCTGACAAGCTCTGCGAGCGATTTGGCGCCCATCTTTCGCATGATCTGGCCACGGTGAACCCCAATGGTGATCTCACTGGTCCCCAGATCCGCGGCGGTTACCTTATTGGCAAATCCCGCGACGACAAACGGCAGAACTTCCCGCTCGCGAGGAGTAAGAAGGTTGTAATGCCTTTGCAACTCAGCAAGCTCCGACCTTTTCTCCCGCGCAGTTCGATCAAGAGAAATAGCCGAGTCAATTGCCTGGAGCAGCTCTTCGTCTCCGAACGGCTTTGAAAGGAACTCTGTTGCCCCATGCTTCATTGCGCGCACTGAAGAGGACACATCTCCATGACCCGAGATGAAGATAATAGGCGGTGCATCTCCAACTGCCAATTGCTGCTGAAGTTCCAGGCCGCTCGTGCCCGGAAGTTTCAGGTCCAGTATCAGGCACCCCGGAGCATCTGGCTTTTCGAATTGCAGGAATTCCGTGGCTGAACTGAAAACGGCCACTCGAAGTCCCGCCGATGAGATCAGGCTCGTCAGCGCCTCCCGCACGCGATAGTCGTCATCCACCACGAAGACGAGGGGGCTCTCGGACTTCATCGCCGCACACTCGCTTGAGCGGGAAGAGTAAATGAGAAGGTCGTACCCGCCCCATTGCCGGATTCCGCCCACAACCGGCCGTGATGTGCCTCGATAATGGAACGACAGATCGCCAGCCCCATACCCATTCCATTTTCTTTGGTTGTGAAGAAAGCCTCGAAGGCTTTCTCGGGATCGTCCATACCCACCCCGCTATCCTCTATCTCCACCAGAACAGCTTCCTGACTCTGTCGTTTCGATCGGATGCAAAGCTTCTTCGGACGATCGAGGACCAGATCCATCGCCTCGATCCCGTTCAAGAACAAGTTGAAAACTAGTTGCTGCAATTGCACGCGGTCGCCTGTAACAGCCGGAAGGTCATCGGCGAGCTCCGTCTTTACGGCAACGCTTCTTCGCGTGGTCTCACCACCCAATAAGTGGAGCACCTCGGCAATCACTTCGTTCAGGTTCAGGTCGATTGTCTCCAGGGAAACATGTTTAAAGAGAGCCCGGATTCGTCGTACCACTTCTCCGGCCTCCTTGCCGTCGCGAACAATTCTCTGGGCTGCCTCGTATGCTTTATCCAGGTCAGGGGGTTGATTCGTGAGCCAGCGCAGGCAGGCATGACCATTCGTTACCACAGCTGCCAGGGGCTGGTTGATTTCATGAGCAATTGAGCCGGCAAATTCTCCCACCGTAGCCGCCCGGGTTGCTCGCGACAATCGCATCTCGTTGCTGCGCAGCGCCTCCTCAGCTCTTTTCTTTTCGCTGATATCCCGAATGAAACCTGTAAAGACCTTGTGCCCGTCGTTCGTCATCTCTCCGAACGATACTTCCACAGGGAACGCCTGGCCATCCTTACGTTGAGCGGTAACTTCGACGCCTTGCCAATTCAGATGCCGCTTACCGGTCGCCAGGTATCTTTTGAACCCGCTCTCATGCAGGTTCCGCATCATTTCCGGCATAAGCATTGTCAAGGGCTTGCCGACAATCTCAACCGGATCATGGCCGAAAATACGCTTCGTTGCGGGATTCGCAAAGAGGATATTGCCTCTCTCATCCATGCCGACTACGGCGTCGTTGGCTGCTTCCACAATCACCCGATGTTTCTCTTCGCTACTTCTCAAATCCTCCTCGACGTGCTTGCGGTCGGCAATCTCTTTCAGGAGCTCTTCGTTGGCCGCGGCAAGTTCCATAGTTCGCTGCGCGACACGTCGATCGAGTTCACTTGCGATCCGCTTCTGCTCAGCCCGGAGCCGGGCTTCTTGTAACCCGATGGACGCCTGATTCGCTGCTACATTCAGAATCAGGCGCTCAGTCTGCCGCGGAAAATCCACCCGCTCTGATCCCGCCACGATTACGCCGATCTCACTCTGCAGTCCCAGCCCCAAAGGCACGATCGAGATGTTTCGGTCTCCCAATAAGATCCGCGATTGCGGAGGCCTTTGCTGAGGTTCGGTCCCTAACCATTGTTTAAGCGCTTCGCCGCTCTCATGCGAATAGGCTCCCTGCAACTGCGACTCAGCGAACCGAACCAACTCGATTGGCCCGCGACCGCCTGCGTCCTTTAGGCGTATGAAGACAAGATCTAGCTGGAGCATGCTCAGGAGCGCGTCGACTAAGGTATGAGCAATCCGGGATGGCTCGCCGCCGCTCCACATGGCAGGGAGTGCGAGAACGCTGACCAGATCACTCATGCAGCGTTGAAGACTCTTGATTTCCTCTGCAACTTCTCCGGATTGCGCACTCATCTCTCAAGCCGTCCCAGGTGAGCTACTCCGACCGGCCCGGCGTTGGCGAAACTCTTGCAGGAATTCATCAGGAGGCACGAAGAAAGGATTCCGCTGAAGAAGGCCGCCGATGATGACCATCGGATGTGTCCGCATGATGTCAATTACTGCGTCACCACCAAATTGCCCGAGATGGTAAGTACAGATCACCGCGTCGTCGTGATGCAGCCATACGTCGTTTACGCGCGACTCGAATTCAATCACGTCATCGACATGCGATTGATCTTTCATCGCCCAGTCCATACGACAACAAATCCGGCTCATTGGAAATCCGCCTGTCGTGTTTCCACTGGCCAGTCGTTCAAAAACCCCCAGCATGCGATCTTGATCGAAACGGCCATCGGGAAGGTAGACTTCAGTGTTGGTGCGAAGCTCGAGCTGCCCACTCTGCTGTGCTGCTGCTGGGTCTATGCCTGCTTCAGTCAACCGTTGCAAATGGTCCTGATGTTGCTCCGGGTTCAGGACATGAACGGCCTTATCGCCGCATTTCATGCCGTCCTTTATGAAGGGAAGCAGAATTCGATATTCTTCCTCGTCATTGTTAAAGAACGCGCAGACATGACGCGTTTCTGCGAGGTAGGAGCCAGCAATGGAAATAGGTGCTGTGGCGCTCTTCATGGCCATTTCCTCCTGTAAGGATGTCATGCATGCAGTCAGATGCTAGAGGATGAAGGGTAAGGCGACAAAGGAATGCATCAACGGAATTGACGATCGCGACGCCCACATTGAGCCCGGTGCATGCTCCACGACGAGGGGAAGTCGTCATTTTTCCGGAGCGCTCCAAGTATACACTTTGAATCCTCCACGATGGCGCCTTCGATCTTGAGCGGGTCGATTTGCACCAACGGAGTCGGCAGCCACGAGGTACAAACGCACCTGGCGCCGGAACTTATCCTGTAGCCGGAGGTCGGCGGCTGAGTCGAATTCAATTCGACCTTGGTATCAAGGTCGTGATTTCACCATCCAAAAGTATTGGCGATACCATCGTCTAATTGCCGCTCCCCAACCCTTGTGGTGTGATCCGACCGATCTTCATGCGGGCCTTCTTTGCGGGGCCCGGATGGTCTTGAACGAAGGTTGATCCGGCCTCACTCCAGCCTGAAAGCGCACACGCCAGATCAGGTATACTTCAACCGCCTGCTGGTACCCCTGGCAGCCTGAAAACAAAAACAAGAACTTCCACTTAAGGAAAAAGCAAGAAACTGTCCGAACCACCGGGACCACGTCCCTTTCAAATCTGGGCAGTTTGGATATCGGTCGAAAGGATACCTATGAATCTGGGGTTCATCGAGAGCAAGACTTACGACGAGATTTCAGTCGGCGATACTGCCAACACGGAGCACGTGCTTACCACGGATGACGCGATGGCCTTTGCCTCGATCTCCGGATTCCACTCTGTTCTGAATCACGAAGAGCTCATCGATCGCGCCGGAGGAGTTCCTCCGATGGGCCCGAACATGTGGTGCGCGTCGCTCATATCCGGTCTTTTCAGCATGAATATACCGGGGCCTGGCGTCACACTGACAGACGTTTCGCTTTCATTCCATGCTCGCATCCATGTCGGAGATCGAATTCTGGTCCAGGTGCGAGTTACGAGCAAGGACGATGCCACGAAAAAGATTACGTTTGCATGCGAGGCCAACAACGCCGCCGGTATTTCAATTTTCACGGGTACAGCGCAACTCATCGCGCCCCTGAAGAAACTGCGCTGGTCCACTCTTCCCGTGCCTCAGCTCATTGTGAACAATCCATATCGTCATTATCTCGGGTTGATTGCGCGTGCCACGTCCAAGCCGGCGGTGAAGACCGCGATTGTGTGGCCCTGCGACGAAGTATCTCTCGGCGGCGCCATTCAGGCATTCAAAGACAAGTTGATTGTCCCCACCCTGGTGGGGTCAGAAGAGAAGATTCGCAGTGTCGCGAAAACCCTGCAGCTTGACCTGGGAGCATTCCACATTGTGGATGTCGGCGATAGCCGATCGGCAGCCATACGGGCCGTCGAGATGGCCCGCAAATCCGAAGTCCAGATGCTCATGAAGGGTTCCTTGCATACCGACGAGCTCATGAGCGCCGTGGTGTCGCGCGAAGGCGGCATGCGCACCGGGCGCCGCATCAGCCATGTATTTGCTCTCGATGTGCCGTCCTATCACAAGCCGCTTTTCGTCTCCGACGCGGCCATCAATATCCAACCCGACCTCGAGACCAAAATCGATATTCTGCAGAACGCGATCGACCTGATGCTCAAGCTTGAAATGGTGGATCCCAAGGTGGCAATCCTGTCGGCGGTCGAGTCAGTGAACGCCGCCATCCCCTCTACGCTCGATGCCGCCGCCCTTTGCAAGATGGTGGATCGCGGACAAATTACCGGAGCAATCGTCGATGGTCCGCTGGCATTCGATAACGCCATCTCCAGCGATGCGGCACGTATCAAGAAGATCAAGTCGCCGGTCGCGGGAGACGTGGATCTTCTTCTGGTTCCCAATTTGGAAGCAGGCAATATTTTGTTTAAGCAGCTTCAATACCTGGCCGGGGCGCTCGCCGCGGGAGTCGTGGTGGGAGCCAGGGTTCCGATCGTTCTCACCAGCCGCGCCGACGGGGAACTGGCGCGGATGGCAAGCTGTGCCCTGGGGGTTGTGCTTGCGAAACCTGCGATCGACCTGGCGTAGGTACATTCGCAAAGCAGGTCAGCGAGCAATCGCGAACGGGCACCCTGGTTGCGAATCCTGCCTCCCACACGCAGCCAACACAAGAGGACGCCGATTCTCAATAACATGAGTCCATTGCGCGCACGGATTGTACTTTACTTCATTGAAAACACGCGTATAGGATGAGTGGCCAACGCCCCATGGCGCGGAGGGGATTTCAATGGCACGAGTAGCACTTGTGACGGGGGGAACTCGAGGTATCGGAGCCGAAATAAGCCGGGCGTTGAAAGAGGCGGGGCGGATTGTAGTTGCCACATACATGGGCAATCACAAAGCTGCCGAAGCATTTTCGATCGAGACCGGAATCAAGGTCCAAAGTTTCGACGTGGGAAAGTTTGAGGATTGCAAAGAGGGTCTGAAGAAAATTACGGCGGAAGTGGGTCCCATCGAAATCCTGGTGAACAATGCCGGCATCACCCGGGATGGAACCATGCAGAAGATGGACCGAGACATGTGGGACGCGGTGATCGATACAAACCTGGGTTCCTGCTTCAACCTGTGCAAGCTGGTGTTTCCGGAGATGCGCGAGAGAAAATTCGGCCGGATCGTAAACATCGGCAGCGTGAACGGGCAAGCCGGACAGTACGGCCAGGTGAACTATGCCGCGGCAAAGTCCGGCATTCACGGTTTCACCAAGGCACTGGCTCAGGAGGGCGCGAAATTCGGCATTACGGTCAATGCCATCGCGCCGGGCTACGTCGATACCGAAATGGTCCGTGCCGTGCCGCCCGACGTGTTGCAGAAGATCATAGCCCGAATACCTGTGGGCCGGCTCGGCACGCCCAGGGATATAGCCCGAGGCGTCGTCTTTCTCACCAGCGATGACAGCGATTTCGTTACCGGCTCTACGCTGTCGATCAATGGCGGCCAGCACATGTACTGATCACTCTGGGCGCTTCCCAGCCGGCCGGCTGAATCCCACTCGCAAACTTCACCTCTAGGTTCCGATCACGATTCCGCCGTCGACGGAGAGCACCGTACCATGCACAAAGCTGGCTTGATCGGATGCCAGCCAGAAGTAGGCGTTGGCAACGTCCTCCGGCGTTCCAACTCGGCCCACAGGTGTATGCGACACCATGTTGTCAAGAATGTCCGGAGGCATGCCTTTCAGCATATCCGTAGCAATGAATCCCGGAGCGACGGCATTGACGCGAATGTTGTGTTTGCCCAATTCGCGGGCCCAGGTACGCGTCATGCCGATCACGCCCGCTTTCGAAGCAACGTAGTTAGTCTGCCCGAAGTTTCCATTCAGTGCCACCACCGAAGCAGCACTGAGAATCACACCTCCGCCGCGACGGATCATGTGGGGAACGACGGCCCGCGTCACCAGGAATACGCCCTTGAGGTTGACGTCGATTACCGCATCCCATGACTCTTCGAGCATCGCCTTGATCGGCCCGACCCCGTTCTTCTTCACAAGCTGTGCATCGCGCACGATCCCGGCGTTGTTGACGAGCACATCGACCCCACCCCATTGCTCCACTACCGCATTTACGGCAACCTCAACGGCGTCTGAATCCGTCACGTTCACGACCTGAAATTGCCCCTGCCCGCCCGCTTGAGAGATGTCCGTCTCAAATGCCGCCGCCGCTTTATCCGAAACGTCCCACCCTGCGATGCGTGCTCCACTTCGTGCAAAGCGAATGGCCGTGGCACGCCCGATGCCCGCTGCTGCACCCGTGACGACTACGATTTTGCCTGAGTGATTCTGATCTTCCATCTTTCCGAACTCCTTTAATCGCCGAACCTTTTTCGAATGGGCCATGCCAACGATTTCTCGGCCGAACCTGTTTCCGTTCTTCCGAATGGCGCACCCTGTTAGATTAGACCCAATTGCTGCGCTGCGTCATCATATGCAGCATGAAATCTGATCCAAAGTTTGCATATTCCGGGCGCACGTTGATTCATGCTCTGCGGTGAAGCGCAAAGAAGCATGGCGTTGCCAGTTTCGGCATCGACGGCGGGATGGAGATAGCTATGGCCGTTTCCGCGGAGCGGCAGCCACACGGCTTGAAGCCGCTTTCTTCTTCCGCGCGGCCTTCCTGGGCGACAGCCTGGAGACGAGAGTCTCCAATTCCGCCAGTCGGTGTTTCAGCTCGTCGACTTCGAGCGCCTCCGGTTTCTTATCTTGCTGTGCGCTACTCTCTCCCGCCTTCGCATCCTGCGGCGGAACCGGCCCGCGGGCGGGAGTAGAATCCTTTTGCTGGATGAATTCGAACGGATTGAAAGGCGGAACCATCGCCCGGTACGAGCTCTGGGAAATATCCAGGACGGCCTTCATGTACTGGAGAGCACTTTCCTGGCTTGCCCGTCCCGAGGCAATCACCATCTGGCGCAATACGTCCAGCGGAAAGATGGAATCCGGACCCTTGGCGTCCTCGACGATGATCTGCGTCAGGATGAGCCGCGTGATATCTTCCCCGGTGTTCGCGTCCACAACCCGGACATTGTCGCCATTTTGCAGCATCTTCGCCACTTCGTCCAGATTTACATAGCGGCTGTTGGTGGCATCGTAGAGGCGCCGGTTTTCGTATTTTTTGATGAGTATGGACTTTGTTTTCATACCAGGTCTTCATCATACCCCTTGACAACCTTCAGGGAAGGAGTACCATCAGAAGATGCTGCAGTGCAGCAAACAAGGCAGCACAAATAAGTCCTTAGGAGGGCAAAATGAGTACAACCAGGAAGCCTGCCAATGAGCCGGTCTCGGCTGCCGCAGCTGAGAAGACCGAAGTCGTGGAAACGATCGCTACCCTCTATACCAAGGGCGTGGAGCGCCTCGCGGAGGTGCAGAAGAAGGGCATCGATCTGGCCGTGAAGCAGAACGCTGAAGTACTCGATGCATGGAAGAAGATGGCCAAGGTGATTCCCGGCGCGCCTGGCCTCGTCATGCTCGATCTGGCCTCGAATGCATTTGAGCGCTATGCGGACACGCAAAAGGGAGCAATTGATCTGGTTCTCGAGCAGAGCCACGCCTTGGCCAGCCTCGTGAAAGAGCGCGCAACTTCGGCCGTCGAGTCAACCAAAGGTGCAACCGAGATGGTTGAGCAGACGGTGGGACAGGCTGTCGCAGCGCAGAAGAAAGCCCTGGACCAATCCCTTGCGCAGACCAAAGCGGCATTCGATACAGCCAGGCAGCAGTTCGGTCTGAAGGGAACACCGGCCGAAGCCGCAGCCGAGTCATTCCAGCGTGGCGTCGACAGCCTGGTCGAAGCCCAGAAAGAACTGCTCGACATTGCCGCCAAGCCATTTACATCGGTGCACTGAGCGAACCACATGACCTGGATGTGAAGAACCCGGGAGCGCCGGTAGCCCTCGGCGTTCTTGGGGTATAAGCTTTGTGTGACCGGCAGAAATGGAGCCGCTGATGGGCGAAGATCAAGGCGGAAGCTCGAAGCAGTTCGATCCTCTCGAGTCGTTTCGAGGCATGCGAGATGCCTACCTCGATGCCATGGCCAAGGCCATGGTTGAGGCAGTCAACACCGAAGCTTATGCCAAGGCAACCGGAACTATGCTCGACAGTTCCCTGGCGGTTTCCGCTCCCTTCAAAGAGGCGACGGAGAAGTCCATGCTGCAAATGTTGCAGCAGCTGTCATTGCCCTCTGCCCAGGACTTTGCGACATTGGCGGATCGATTTACGAACCTCGAGTTGCGTCTCGACGACATGGATGCCAAGTTGGATCGCATCGACAAGCGGATCCATGCAGCGCCGGCGGTTGCGCAGCGCGAGCCAGCCATGCGATCCGAGACGGAGCACAAAGCAGTGGTGGGGAAACGCGCGGGAGCCAGAAAGGCTGCCGCTCCGAAGCGTTCCGTCAAGAAGGCACAGCCGCACGAGCCGAATCCCAGAAAAGAGACGCGGAAGTGATGACTCCTACTCCAGTGATGACAGACCAGTTTTCGCTTCTTGAACAACGGCTTCGGACCATCAACAAAGTGTTGACAACAAGGGCCGGAATCGCCCAGACGCCCAAAGAACTCGTATGGTCCCTCAACAAGGCCAGGCTCTACCGCTACATTCCCGTTGTCCCGCTGGAAAAGCGGCATCCGGTTCCGTTGCTGCTGGTTTTCGCGTTAATGAACCGGCCCTACATTCTCGACCTGCGTCCTGGCCACAGCTTCATTGAGTTCATGGTGAGCCGCGGCTATGACATATTCCTCCTGGATTGGGGAGTCCCCGGCCCCGAAGACAAGAATCTGAAGTTCGACGACTACACCATGGACTACATGCCGCGCGCCATCCGCAAGCTCAAAGCCATCACGGGCGTTGAGGAATTCAGCTTGCTCGGCTGGTGCATCGGCGCCATTCTCACCACAATTTATGCCGCGATGCGGCCCGACGATGGCCTGCGCAACCTCCTCCTGCTGACTGCCCCCCTGGATTTCTCCAACAAGCAGCAACTCACCTTTGCGCGCTGGACCGATGAGAAGTACTTCGATGTCGAAAAGGTTCTGGCGACGTTTGGAAACATGCCGGGCGAAATGATCGACTATGGCGCGAAGGCACTCAAGCCGGTGGAAAACTACATCGGCAACTACCTCAAGCTTTGGGACAACCTCGACAATCCCCAGGTCGTCGAGGCGTGGCATTCCATGAACACCTGGGTTACTGACAATATTCCTCTTGCCGGGGGCGCATTTCGACAACTGATTGTGGACCTCTATCGCAACGATCGCCTGATGAAGGGTGAGTTGATGATTCGTGGTCAGCGAGTTGACCTGAGTCGGTTACGCGCCAATCTCCTTACGGTCATCGCCGAGGGGGATCACATCACTCCGCCCTGCCAGTCAGAGGCTGTACTTGCCAAAGTGGGAAGCCGCGACAAGGAAGTCTTCCGTGTCCCCGGCGGACACATCGGCATCATGGCAGGAAGCGGCGCACACAAGCGCACATGGCCGCACATCGACACCTGGCTCGGTAAACGTTCGAATTAACGTCAAGAGCTAATAGCTAAAAAGCTGGACGGAACCATCACCCTCCACCCTGCGTATGTGTAGGATGAATTCGGAGGGTCGTCATGCCCGTCTTTTGTCATCGCTGTGGGTCCGGACTGCCCGCGAGCGCGCGATTCTGTTCTAACTGCGGCACCGTGGTTACGGTGGCGCCGCCCAGCTCGGGCAGGCCCCTGGTTCGTCCCCATTTTGGCCGCGTGATCGCCGGCGTCTGCGCCGGCCTCGCACAGGCGTATGGCTGGGATGTCGCGGTGGTCCGCATTGTCGCCGTCCTCGGCCTCATCTTCTCCGGAGGGATGGTCGGCGTTGCCTATCTGGCCTGCTGGATCGGCATTCCCGAAGAGCCCATGAACATCCCCGGAACCTACCCTCCGAATGTATGAACGGGACCTACCAGTCGGACGGCGCCCAACTGAGATGTCGTGACACCGGCAAGGGCATCCCGGTCGTCTTTCTGCATCCCACTCCGCTCGATCACGATTACTGGCGTCCGCTGCTCGACAACCTCGCCGGATCGCCGGCGACCGCTCCGCCGATGCGCGCCATCGTTCCCGACCTGCGCGGACATGGTGCCTCGGAACTGGGTACCTCTCTGCCCCCGGGAGGATTTGCTCGTGTCCCCGACGCTCCGGTCCTGACCATGGCCCAGATGGCCGCGGACACGCTCGTTCTTCTCGATAAACTCGACGTGAGCGAAGCCCTGTTTGTCGGCTGCTCCATCGGTGGCTACGTGATGCTCGAGCTGTGGCGGGGGGCTCCGCACCGCATGCGCGGATTGGCCTTTGTCTGTTCCAAGCCCCAGTCCGATGCCGAGCCGGCCCTGGTCAAACGCGCCGCCAACATCGCGCTCGCCCGCCAATCCGGTGTTCAAAAAATCTTTGACGGCATGGTTCAGTTGCTGCTGGGCGAAACCTCCCGCCAGCGCAGGCCCGAGATTGTTGCCGAGTGCCGTTCCCGCATGACCATCACCACCGAAACCTTCATTGCGGTGCAGGCGGGCCTGGCGGCGCGGCCTGATTCCATCGCCACCGTGGCCTCGATTGACAAGCCGGTGCTGGCGCTCGCCGGCGGGGAAGACACCGCGGTGAACCCGGCTGACATGGAAGCCTTCCGCGCCGCCCCGGGGGGATGCGATTTTCACTTGCTCCCCGATGCCGGCCACTTCGCGGCCTATGAGCAACCCGGAAAGGTCGCGGCGCTGCTTTCGCAATGGTTGCGTAACCGGCATCCATAGGCCATTCTTGAGTTCGATGGTTTCTAAGGAGCCTCTGAACAAGTCACTGTGTTGAAGGGTACGGGCTTCAGCCCGTACATCTAGCCAATCAGAGCGAGGTGGGCTTTACAGGCCTGCGGAAAAACGCGCGGTTTTGAAGGGGCACGGCTTTAGCCGTGCCGTAAGAGCAGTAAAATTAAAGGGCTTTAGCCCCCGAGGGAAATTCCGTCCACCGAATTGATTTCTTCCGCAGCCCGTTTAGCCCCTGAGGGAATGCAGGCGTTCCTCGGACACTTGTTCTGAGATTTTCCTAACGTCCATCCCAGGGCCATTGCCTGACTCTGGCCGTATTTGAAACCTCGCTTTTCGCCATCCTGTTCCTGACAAGGGGGACTCTCTGACGGAGCCGGTTCACGATATCGCCCAGATCTTCATCGAAGTGGGTGCCGCCACCATCGGGTTAGCGGTACTGGCACGCGTCGCGAGCCGCCTGAGCTTTTCCTCCATTCCCCTTTACCTGCTCGCCGGCCTGGCTTTCGGCAATGGCGGAATCTCGCCGCTCAACATCTCCAAGGAGTTCATCGAGATCGGAGCCGAGATCGGTGTGCTGCTCCTGCTTTTCATGCTGGGGATGGAATACTCCGGCGACGAGCTGAAACAGAATCTGCGCAGCGGCCTGGGGGGCGGGGCCATCGACTTTCTCCTCAATTTTCCGCCCGGCTTTGCTGCCGGACTCCTGATGGGATGGAAGCCGCTGCCTTCATTTCTGCTGGGAGGCGTCACCTACATCTCCTCCTCCGGCATCATCGCCAAGGTCCTCTCGGAACTCAACCGGACCGGTTGCCCGGAGACCTCGACCGTGCTCTCTATCCTGGTGATCGAAGACCTGGTGATGGCCATCTATCTGCCCCTGGCCGCGGTGCTTATCGCGGGCGGGGACCTGCAAAGAATCTTGATCTCGGTTGCCATCGCCGTCGCCGCTGTTCTGGTCGTGCTGTTCGCGGCCATCCGCTTCGGCGAGTGGTTCAGCCGCGTCCTCGCGCACCCCTCGGACGAGATCATCCTGCTCACGACGTTCGGCTGCGTTCTGCTCGTGGCCGGCCTCGCCCAGAAGGTCCAGGTCTCCGCCGCCATTGGAGCATTCCTGGTGGGAATCGCGGTCTCCGGGCCCATCGCCGAGCAGTCGCATCGCCTGCTTGCCCCGCTGCGCGACCTCTCGGCCGCCGTCTTCTTCTTCTTTTTCGGACTGGAGATTGATCCGCGCAGCCTGCCGCCGGTGCTGCTCGTCGCCCTGGCTCTCGCGGCCGTTACCACCCTTGCCAAGATACTTACCGGGTATTTGTCGACGTGGGGCGCCGGCCTCACGCAGCGGCCGCGACTGCGCGCCGGATTCATGCTGGTGGCCCACGGCGAGTTCTCCATCGTGATCGCCGGGCTGGGCGTCGCGCTTGAGCCGCGTCTCGGCCCGCTCTCCGCCGCATATGTTCTCATCATGGCCATTTTCGGACCGATCGCGGCGCGCCTCATCCGTTAGCAGGCTGCGGAAACCTCGCAGTTTTGAAAGGGCACGGCTTTTAGCCGTGCCGTAAGGAAGCAGGATCAATGGGGCTTTACAGGCTGCGGAAGAACTCGCAGTCTTGAAAGGGCACGACTTCAGTCGTGCCGTAAAGACAGTAAAATCAATGGGCTTTAGCCCCCGAGGGATGTATTTCTTTTCGAACGTCATTCATCCTCTGTTTTTCCGCGAACTGCCAGGCACTTCGCGGCATCGAGACGCGGGCCGATGCTTTACGATCAGAAAAGTCTTCGTCGAATGGAATCGCGTCTTGACTTCACATCCCACCCAATTGTCTCGTCCTTTTCTTTATCCTCATCCGGGCGCCGCGCTCTCCTGCGGCAAGGTTTCGCTTGAGGCGCTGGCCCGTCAATTCGGTACGCCGCTCTATGTCGATTCCGCCGACCAGGTCGTCGAGCGGCTGCGCATGTTTCAAGAAGCCCTAGCCGGCCGCGATCATCTGGTCTGCTACGCGGTCAAGGCAAACTCCGCGCTTGCAATTCTGAAGCTCCTCGCGGACCGCGGCGCGGGTTTCGATATCGTATCAGGCGGCGAACTCGAACGCGTGCTGGCCGCCGCACCCGAGGCTGTCGACCGCGTTGTTTTTTCCGGCGTGGGCAAGACCGCCGCGGAAATCGACAGCGCCCTGACTGCGGGAATCCTCGAATTCAACGTGGAAAGCGAAGCGGAGCTCGAGTTACTCGCCGCCCGCGCCAAAAAGCTGAAACGCAAAACGCGATTCGCGCTGCGCGTCAATCCGGATGTGTTCGCCGAGACCCATCCCTACATCTCCACCGGCCTGCGCGAGCACAAGTTTGGCATCGATATCCGCCGCGCGCTGGGCATCTATCGCAGCGTGGCAGGGAATCGCTGGCTGGAACCCCACGGGGTCAGCGTTCACATTGGATCCCAGATCCGCTCGGCCGATCCGTTTGGGGCCGCGCTCGAGCGCCTCAACAAGCTGGTCCGCCAACTGGGCCGCGAAGGCATCGAGTTGAAGGCCGTTGATGCGGGTGGCGGCCTCGGCATCGATTATCACGGCGGCAAATTCGACCCCGCGGCGCACGTCCGCGCCTATGCGGCGGCAGTGGATGCGGCGCTCGACGGCTTCCACGGACGCCTGCTGATCGAGCCCGGCCGTTTTCTGGTTGCGCAGGCCGGGGCCCTCGTCGCACGCGTACTTCAGGTCAAGCGGAATGGCAGCAAGACCTTCGTCATCACCGATGCCGCCATGAACGACCTGATTCGCCCCGCGCTCTATCAGGCCTACCACGAAATCGTGCCCGTCCGGCTGAGAGTGGGCCGCGCCCGAACGGTGGACGTAGTGGGGCCGGTCTGCGAAACCGGCGACTTCTTCGCCCGCGACCGCAAGCTTGCGCCGGTCGAGCCGGGCGACCTGGTGGCGCTGCTCGATGCCGGCGCCTACGGCATGGCCCAGAGTTCCAACTACAACACCCGCCCCCGCGCCGCCGAAGTGCTGGTCGAAGGCACCCATGCGCGCCTGATCCGCCGCCGCGAAACTGTGGCCGATCTGCTGGCAGTGGAGATGGTGTAAGGCTGCGTCTGCAGCGGGGATGGCGGTATCATCTCAAGTGAGGCCTTATGGACGAGCGGATCACCGTTGAACCGGGAAAGCGGTCAGGCCAACCCTGCATCAGGGGCCTGCGCATCACCGTCTGGGACGTTCTTGGGTGGCTTGCTGCGGGTATGAATGAGGAACAGATTCTCGCCGACTATCCCGAGTTGGAGCCAGCGGATTTTCGCGCGGTGTTTGACTACGCATCCCGTGTCGGGCGCCGTGTCGCGTTGTGAAACTCCTGCTCGACGAGAATCTATCCCGACGGCTTGTCCGCCGGATTGAAGATTTATTTCCAGGATCCCGGCATGTCGCTTCAGAGGGATTGGTCCAGGCGTCCGACGCGGAAATCTGGAATTACGCGCGCGCGAATGGGTTCGTGATCGTTTCGGCTGACGCGGACTTCTACGAATTGGCAATTTCCTTGGGACCCCCTCCCAAGGTCGTGTGGCTGAAGGGCTGTGATTATCCTGCCGAGACCGCAGAAGGATTGATTCGGAGTGAAGCCATCCGAATCACGGAATTCGAGAAAGACCCAGAAAAGGCTGTCCTCGTTCTGCGACCGCATTAACTTCACAGTGCCCGTGACATCTGAAACTCCTTCCGCCCCCACCTCGTCCTGATAACGTATCTCCGGAGGAATTATTGATGTTAAGAGTTCAGGGAGTTTGCGCCCTGGCAGCGGGACTTGTGTTCGGACTTGCACACTTCGCTCAGGCCGACCCGTTGACCATCAAGACTGAACAGGGCAAAGTCCGCGGCAAGACCATCAATGACGGCAAAGTGAAAGCGTTTCTCGGCTTGCCCTATGCAGCTCCGCCGGTGGGCGACCTGCGCTGGAAAGCCCCGCAGTCCGCGGCCAAATGGAAGGGCGAACGGGACGCCACCAAGTACGGCGCGCACTGCGCCCAGGGCCGCGTCTTCGACGACATGGTGTTCCAGGACGCCGGTCCCAGCGAGGATTGCCTTTTCCTGAACGTCTATGCGCCCGCTGACGCAACCGAGAAGAGCAAGCTCGCAGTCATGTTCTGGATCCACGGCGGAGGCTATTCGGGAGGCGGCAGCAGTGAGCCGCGTCACAACGGAGACTTCCTGCCCCTCAAAGGCGTAGTCCTCGTCACCATCAACTACCGGCTCGGTGTGTTCGGCTTTCTGGCCACCTCCGATCTCGCCAAGGAAGCCAGCGGGGCAGCAGGGAACTACGGCCTGATGGACATGGTCTCCGCCCTGCAATGGGTCAAGGCCAACATCAAGGGCTTCGGCGGCGATCCTGACAACGTGACGATCTTTGGCGAAAGTGCGGGCTCGTTTGCGGTGAGCACGCTCATGGCTTCGCCCATGGCGAAAGGGCTGTTCCACAAGGCGATTGGCGAGAGCGGCGGCGCAATCGGCCGCGGTGCTCTCAACTACGACACCCTCGCGGAACGCGAAACCAAGGACGCGGAGTGGGTCGCATCTACCAGCGCTACTTCGCTGGCGCAATTACGCGCCATGCCCACCCAGGCCATTCTCGATGCGGTGAAAAACAAGCAGGGCGCGAGCTTCCCGCCCGACATCGACGGCAAGCTGCTGGTCGAGCCCGTGGACGCTACCTACGCCGCCGGCAAACAGGCCCATGTGCCGCTGCTGGCGGGCTGGAACGCCGATGAGGGCAACTTCTTCGCCATGCGCGGCATGACCGCCGATCAATGGAAAGAGAATGCAAGCAAGCTGTTCAAGGATCGCGCCGACGAGTTCCTCAAACTCTATCCCGGCGCCGATGATGCTCAGGCTTTGCGCTCCGCCATTGATTTCGGCAGCGACCAGTTCATCGCTCTCGGCACCTGGCGCTGGCTTGAGGCGCACCGCAAGACCGGCGAATCGCCCGTCTACCGCTATCATTTCGAACTCGCGGCGACGCCCAGCAAATACCATCCCGGCACCTTCGCGTTTCACTCCGACGACATCGAGTATGTCTTTGGCACCCTTGACACGCGTCCGGGATGGAACGTGCGCCCCGAAGATCGCAAGCTCAGCGATCAGATGATGACTTACTGGACCAACTTCGCCAAGACCGGCGATCCCAACGGAGCCGGACTACCGGCGTGGCCAAAGTACAACGACGACAGCTATCCGCTCATTCACCTCAATGTCGAAATTACGTCAGGTCCCGACCTTCTGCGTCCGCGCTACGAGTTCCTGGAGCAGGGAATGCCGCCAATGCATTTCTGATGCATCGGCCGTTGCGAGCAATCCGGGGCCGCTTCGAGCGGCCCCGGTGCTTTTTGGGGTCACGTGGCTAGACCGCTCGAAATCGATCCTGCGAATCGTATTCGCCTTGATGAGGCCGGCGAATATACTCGCGATCGAGGCATGCTTTCGCGTGAGAACCTCACCAATTTCCGCGGGCGGCACTCCGGACGGAATCACTTTGCCGCGTTGGGGCGTAATCGTCCTCGCGTTGATCGTGTGTCTCATCGTGATTCCTCTTGCCCACGGAGGAGTTCCATGGTTCATCTCGACACGGATGCATCGTTGGGGATGGACCGCGGCTGAACCTGGATTCTGGAATTGGCTGGGCCTGATACCAGTGGGAGCCGCGACCATTCTTCTTCTATGGCTCTTGCTCCTCGGCATCGCGCAGGCTCCCAGGCGCGCCAGGCTTGGCGTGACTTCTTCTGTCCTGTTGACGCGCGGCCCGTACCGGTTTACGCGAAATCCCATGTATGTCGCTGAGCTGGCACTATGGCTGGGCTGGGCACTCTTTTTCGGAAGCATCGGCGTGTTGATCGGGTTTGGTGTGTTGCTCGCAACGGTGTACTTCGTCCTCGTTCCGCTCGAGGAAAGGGGCCTGGAATCGGCATTTGGTGATGCCTATCTCCAGTACAAAGACAGAGTCCCTCGTTGGTTCACAAAATGAAAATCGTTGACGCGCATTCAGCTCGGTCGCGAAACTCCCTCCCAAATTCTGCTTGACGCCGTGCGGTGAAGCGGGGCTACGATTGAGCGTCATCTGCGCGGGTGGGCCCTCCACAAAAAATCCTGGCAATAAGAAGGACTGCGTCCCATGGCTCTGGATATCGTCGCCTGGCATGACCGCACCGCTGCGGATCATCTAACCCAATACAACAATGCACGGATCCCTGGATACAGCACCGTCTCGCTTTGCATTTACGGAGACTCGAACGATCCGCGCTTCGCCGCCGCCATGGTCCGGCGTCCCGGGCAAACCGCCGAACAGCCGTTCTTCGCCCTGAATGGAGCCGGCCTGCAGACCGAGTTCAACAACATGGCCGCGGCGGGATGGGGACCGCTCATTATTTCGGGGACCGGTTCAACCAACAATCCGCTCTTCGCGGCCATCTTTATCCCGGTCCCGGAGATTCCGTTTACGCGCTTCGGGCTCACCGCGTCGGACCTTGTTTCGCTGAACGCGTCGAACATGACTTCGAATCTGATTCTGCGCTGGGCGGACGCCTATGGCGATCCCGGCAATCTGCGCTACAACGCGATCTGGGTGAGGAACCCCGATAACCGCGCGTGGAATTGCGACGGCGTCGACGATAACTATGCGACGACGCAGGAGCGGTTCAATGCGCTGGTCACGGGAGGGGCGCGTCCGGTCGTCATCTCCGCCACTCCCGATGTTGCCGAGCTGGTGGCCTACGACGACAGCCAGATGCCGTTCTGGCAGCAGTGGGTCGGCATGACCAGCGCGGACTACCAGGCGAAATTCAATACGCTCTATCCGCAGGGACTTCCGCCGATCCGGGTGAGCGCCAAGGGCACGGGCACCAATGCCCGCTTCAGCGTGATTTTTTCTCAACAGGAAGACGCCGGTCCGAGGAGCTTCAGGACCAGCGGCCCAGGCACTGCGGTTCCCGGGATCGATACCGCGATGGAAGCGGTGATGAGCGCGAACATGATCCGCGGCGCATCGGTGGCGGTCGTGGCCGGAACGCGGCTTGTCTACGTGCGCGGATACACCTTTGCCGAGCCGGCGTATGCGGATGTGCAGCCCACGACTTTTTTCCGGCAGGCGAGCGTTTCCAAGATGTTTACCGCCGGGGCGCTCTATCAGCTGATCGATGACGGCGCCATGCTCCCCGGAACAAGCACGCTCCTCACGGTCGATACATTGCTCAAGGATGCTCTCCCCAACATTGCCAATGGAACTCCAGACCCGAACTGGAACAGCATCACGGTCCGCAACCTGCTGGAGATGACCAGCGGAGTTACATATTCAATTATCGGGACCGATCCCAGCGTTTCGTCAACGCTCCCGATAACAGCGCTGCAGATGGCGGAATTTCTCTACCGTCAGGGCCTGTCGAATACGCCCGGCGACCCCACGCAGGCCAACTACAGCAATGCCGGATTCATGTTGCTCGGGCTCATCGTTGCCCGCATGCGGGGAGCGCCGGACTATCTGAGCGGGCTGTCGACTTTTCTGAACCGGCTCAGCATCACGCGCGTGCGCTCAGCGGTATCCCTGGCCACGGCGCAGCCCGGCGACGAGGCGCGGTATCATCCGCGTCCCCTGCAGACCTGGCGGTCGGTCATGGTCACCGGCCAGCCCATGTGCACCCTGGGGTATGGCGACTACAACATCGAGAACCTCGGCGGAGGAGGCGGGCTGTCCGCCGCTGCGACCGATGTTGCGCGGGTCGCAGCCGCGCTCAGCGCCACTTTCAAAAATCCCATGATGAGCAACGCCATGATCCAGACCTGGATGCAAAACGCGCAAAATGCAACGGCCACGTTGTCGGGACCGTTTCCATGGGGCTTTCACGGCTTCGACAGCGTGCACGTGGATGCCACGACGAAGCAGTTCTTCGGAGAGAAGGGTGGAAGTCTTTCCACCAGTCAGAACGGGGTGCACTTCGAAATCAACGGCATCTCAACCGTGATCTGCTGGAATGGCGCCACCCCGGTAGGCCCGGTGTGGTTCGACCAAAATGGCATGTACCAGGATCTGATCACCGCGGCCAGGGCTCAGAACTGGGGAAAGACGGACCTGTTTCCGGCCTTTGGCATGCCTGCGTTTCCGGTCAGGAGGCCCCTCCCCATTCCGATCCACGATCCGATTCCGCTGGTGAGTCGTGAGATCCCGTCTCACATGCTTCCCCAGAAGGGGCCAAGGAAGCAGGCCTAGGCTGGATTGCCGCCGATCGCGCACGAGAAAAGGGCCGCCATTTGGCGGCCCTTCTTGAAACAATCCTGGTCAGTTCACTCCGCTACTGGTTCACGCCCGCAGCCGCCGCAAACCCGGCCGCCTGAGTCGGCGGGATGCTGCTGGCCGGAGCCGGCCCCGCGAACGAAGAATCCTTGGCGTTGATCGCGGTCGAGTAATCAGGGCCGAGTCCCAGCTTTTTCAGCGCCCGCGAGTCGGGTGTCAGCTTCGTCTGCCAGCCCTGGTCGCTCTGATACTTCTGCATCGCGGCCTGAGTCGTCAGGTCCCAACTCCCGCTGGCCGCGCCGCTCAGGTAGTGCTCCCGAATCAGCGCTTCCTGAATCTCCGTTGCGCGGGTGGAGTCAATCGTCTGTTGGCCGTGCAGTTTGTGCGACTTGGACTTCGACGCCGACTTGTGGGACGAATGCCCATGGCCACTGGTTGTCTTGTGGCTGGTGCTCGATGTCGTCGCTAGTGCGGGTACGGCCGCCAGCGCCGCCGAAAACAAAATAGCTATTCCTGCTTTAAATGAAAGCACGCCGATTGTCCCTCCATAAATCAAACAATTTGTAGGGATCGTCCTTGAGTGTACCTGAAACCCTGGGTCGTACCAATCGAAAACAGCCGGGATTCGCGCGCTCTACCCGGATTGGGGAAAAGTTCCAGACGCGGACGACCGCGCCTGGAACCACAATCATTCTACTGCAAAGTACCGCCGATGTAATTGATTCCGTCGTTGGGACGGCGCGGATCGAGAATCTCGAACACCACGTCGTCGCCTGGTTTGAGCTTGCTGACCACCCCGTCGAACTGCTCCTTGGTGCCCGTGGCCTGCTTGTTGATCCGGATGATAACCAGCCCCGGCTCAAGTCCTTGCAGGTCGGCAAATGAGCCCGATCGCACCGACTGGATGACCACGCCCTGGTTGTGCAGCTTGGCCGCCGTTTGCGGCGAAACGTCATGGACCACGATGCCCAGCTTGGCTTCGCCCGGCTGCACGGTATTATCCGGCGCCGCGTTGGACTGCTGCGGACCTATATCGGCAAACACCTTGTCGCGATCCCCGATCGTGACCGTGGCGTCTTGCGGTTTGCCGTCGCGCATGAACCCAAGGCGAATGGTCGACCCCGGCCGCCGGCTGGCAATTTCGTTGACCAGGTCGTCGCCGTCCTTGATGGGGCGGCCGTCAATGGTGGTGATAATGTCGCCCGGCTTCAGGCCCGCCTTGTCCGCCGGACCGCTGGGCTGCACCTGCTGCACCAGCACCCCGTTCTTGAACCCGTACACGCGGTTCACAGCACCTGAAAGCCCTTGCCGGAACTGAATGCCGATCGAGCCGCGAATCACTTTGTGACCGGGGCTGATCAGGTCGTTATAAATATCCGCCACGGTATTCGACGGCATCGCAAAACCGATGCCCTGGTACCCCGCCGATTGCGTGAAGATCGCGGTATTCACTCCGATCACTTCGCCATTCATGTTCAGCAGCGGGCCGCCGGAGTTGCCCGGATTGATCGCCGCATCGGTCTGAATGAAATGCTGGAACTGCCCCGCCACGCCCGGTTCAATGGTGCGGTTTTTGGCCGAGATGATGCCCGCGGTCACGGTCTGCGACAGCGTGAACGGACTGCCGATGGCTTCTACCCAATCGCCCACGCTGGCCGTGTCGGAGTTGCCCAGCTTCACCGTCGGCAGCGCCGTGTTGGTGTCGATCTTGATTACCGCCAGGTCGGTGGCCTTGTCGGTGCCGATCACGCGCGCCGGGCGGCCCAAATCCTGGGTATCGGGATCGGTCGAAAGCTTGACGTAGATCTTGTCCGCCTTATCGACCACGTGATTGTTGGTGATGATGTAGCCCTTGGGATCGACGATAAAGCCCGAGCCCAGCGACTCCCGCACGCCGCCGCCGTTATCGTCGCCGTCTCCCTGGTCGCCGCCCTGCCCGCCGAAGAAGCGGTTGAAGAAGTCCTGGAAGTTTCCCTGGCCCTGGTCGTCGCCGCCGCCGCCCTGGTCCTCGTCGTCGGGATTATGCGGATTGGGCTGTGCGTGGCCGTGAGGGTTGGGCCGGGCGCCCTTGTTCGACGACTGCTTGGGCAGCGTCTGCGTATTGATGTTCACCACCGCCGGGCCCACCGCCTTGGCAATCTTCACAAACTCGTTGGGCGGTACGGGGGAATTGACTACTTTGAGGGGCGTGGCGTCGGCGCTGTCGTTCTGTTTTTCCTGGCCGCGAACTCCGTGCGCGATAAACGAGCCGGCCACAATACCGGCCGAGAGCGTAGCAAGAAGAATGAAGATCGAAGCGAGACGGCGCGTGCGTAGCCGTTCGAAAAGCAATTTCATGTTTTTGTAGACCTCGTCAGATGACCAGCCTCGCGGCTGGAAGGTTCTGTGTCCCAATCCTCAGTGTATAGCCAGTCGAATAACCCGGTGTGGAGGAACCGGTCCGGGCATATTCCCATGCGGCACGAGCGGGGTATACACCCGCGCCGCGCATTTTCCCCTCATCTTTCCTATAGACGTAGATGCGGAGAAAGAGTTCCACGGACGCATGGTACGATCCGGCATGGATCTCGTGCGTAAGACCCTGCGATTGCTTGCCTTTGCGCTCCTGGTATCGCCGCTGGCGTCAGCCCCCGGCCTCAACGCCCAGAATGCGGCTGCGGCGCCCCCCAGTCCGTCTGACCGCCTCAAAGCCATGATTTCCGGCGGAAAGTCCGCCTGGACCCCGGATCAGCTCGCGGTGATGAATCGCCTGCGCGATGCTGCCATGACCGATCCGTATGCGTTGAACGAGCTGCGCCATCTGACCGACAACATCGGCCCTCGCCTCAGCGGTTCGCCCCAGGCGCAGGCGGCGGTCGAATACGTGGCCGCCGAAATGCGCGCCCTGGGCGCCGAGGTGACCCTCGAAAAAGCCACCGTGCCCCACTGGGTGCGCGGAGTCGAGACGGCGGAGTTGTTGACCTGGCCTGGCCAGGCGCCCGGTACGAGCCACAAGATCGTACTCACCGCCCTCGGAGGCAGCGTCGCCACCCCGCCCGAAGGACTCACCGCGCCCGTGATTGTCGTCGACAACTGGCGCCAGCTTCACGCCCTGCCTGAAGGCGCAGCCAAGGGCAAAATCCTGCTCTTCAATCACAGATTCGATAAAGAGTTGGCCGCCCAGGGCGGAGGCCTGTTCGCCTACGGCGGCGGCGTTGTCTATCGCGCGGTCGGGCCGCCCGCTGCCGCCGCCGCCGGGGCAGTCGCGGTGCTGGTGCGCTCCGTCGGCGGCGCCGACTACCGCCTTCCCCACACCGGCCAGACCGACTACGCCCCCAACGTGCCCAAAATCCCCGCCGCCGCCGTCACCGCCGAAGACGCCGACCTGCTTAAGGACCTGGCCGGCCAGGGCCCCGTCACCCTCCACCTCACGCTGACCCCGCAGACCTTGCCCGACACGCAGAGCTACAACGTCATTGCCGACTGGAAAGGCACCGAACACCCAGAGCAGTTCGTCATCGTTTCCGGCCATCTCGATTCGTGGGACCTCGGCACCGGCGCCATCGACGACGGAGCGGGCGTGGTTGTGTCGATGCAGGCCATTCACCTGCTCCACGATCTCGGCATCCGTCCACGCCGCACCGTGCGCATGATCGCCTGGATGAGCGAGGAAGAAGGCTCGGAAGGCGCGGCGGCCTACATGGCCGACCATAAAGACGACTTTGCCAATCACATCGGGGCCATCGAAAGCGATTTAGGCGCGGACCACCCCACCGGCATCTATTTCGCCGGCAAGCCTGCCCTGGGCCCATGGCTTCGACCCGTGGGCGAGGTGCTCGACGCCATCGGCGCCGAAACCCTGATCTCCGCACCCGAAACCGGCGAAGACATCGCCGGCCTGACGCAGAAGGGAGTCCCAAGTTTTGCGCCCGTGCAGGACAACCGCTTCTACTTCAACTACCACCACACCGCGGCAGATACTTTCGACAAAGTCGACCCCAAACACCTCAGCGAGAACGCGGCGGTGATGGCGGTGCTGGCGTATGCCCTTGCGGATTCGGCGGAGCCCGCTCCGAGGTGAGGTTCTCGCGGTTAAAAATCCTGGCGAAGGTAGCGAATCTTGTCTTCTACTCTTTCCCGATTGCCGCTGGCCGAGCCGCCTCCGAGATCAAGATATTTCTGATAGTCGGCGATCGCCGCTCTCAACAGCGATTTCTCCTCCAGAACGCCTGCCCGGCGGTAGTAGGCATCTAAAAAGTCCGGCTTGAGCCGGATCGACGCGTTGTAATCGCGAAGCGCTCGCTCGACTTCCCCTTGTTCCCGGCGCGTCTCGCCCCGCTGGAAGTAGGCTTCGGCATCATCGGGGTTCAGCCGGATCGCCTCATTGAATTCCCGCAGGGCTTTCTCAAACTGACCGGCTCGCCGCGACTCGATCCCTTTCTTCACAAGCGGCTTCGCCTGGTCCTGCTTGAGCCAGATGGCCTGGTTGTAGTCCTCTTGCGCTCCCTCTCGGTCTCCTATCTTGTCGCGAATCACGCCGCGATTGTGGTACGCGTGGAAGTCATCCGCCTTGAGCCAGATCGCGTCGTTGTAATCCCGGAGCGCCCCTTGCAGGTCGCCGAGGCCGTGGCGCACAATCCCTCGATTGCGAAAGGCTTCCGCATAATCCGGAAAGAGCCGAATGGCCTCGCTGTAAGCGCGTATCTTGTCTTTGCCATCTGTGACGGACATTCCGCGCTCAAACCACTGCTGCGCCGTCAGCTCGGCTTCCTGCACGGCGGGAGCCGCACTGGCCGCGGCCTTCTGTTCATCGGCAACCTGTTGCGCCGGCCCGGAAGCGGGGTGAATGACTGCTGTCAAAGGCACATTCAGGAACTTCGTTCGAAGGCGTTCCATTCCCGCGTCGAAGTAGTCCGGCGGAACGCGCAACCCGTTATAGTTTCGAAGTTCCGCCAGAGTGCCAGTGAGCTGATTGACAATGCCGGGCGCAGAAAAATCGAAGCTCTCCAGCATAATAGGCACGATGTTTCGTTGGCTCGCCAGGGCAGCCTCGATCTCCCGTCGCAGCCAGTCCTCCGGATCGCCGCAGCGCTCCAGAGCTGACGGCGTAAGCAAAACCAGGAAGTGCGCACGCGCGGCGATGTTCCCAAGAATGATTCGCTCGAAATCGCCGGCAGCAATCCCGTTGTAATCGAAAAAGACGTCGTAGCCGTACTGGGTAAGATTCTGAAAAATGGCCAGCGCCCACGGAATATTCGTCCGGCGATAACTGAGAAAGACGGTTTTCTCAATGCGATCCATAGTCTGAATTATGGCCTCAGCCAAAACAGAATTGAACCATACCAGAAATCCGGCTCGGTCTTGTTTTACTCGCTGTGGCAGGAATGTATCCTCACTCGGCGGCGGCCCCTCCATAGTCTTTGCCGAGCCCGGCTGTTCTCTCAGTCGGGCGATGAACCAGCCCGGCTCGGTTTGCAGATCATTACGCCGCGAAATGCCAGAATCAAAGGTGGGAGAACTAAGGTCTTGCGCAGAGTCCAGTGACAGCCCCACCCGCGACCAACCCTCTCAGAAAAAAAGGGATGCGCTAAAAAGCACTTCTGGACCGCCAAAAGGGGGGTTATGAACCGTTTCATTTCGCAGAATTTTGGCTGTATCTATCGCATTTTCATTGCTTTACACTGCCATCCACGCAAAAAAACATGGCCCCGGGGGGGGCAGAAAATCGCGGTGTAACTGTGGAGATGGTACTAAGTATATTTAAATCAGATACATGCAGCCATTCCCGGCACAGATATACAGCCCCAGTAAAACTGTATGCCAGTATAGCCGCGGGCTAACCACGCGCAGATCTTAGGTCCACCTGCTCGGTGAATCACGCTTCATGCGCGGTCGGCAAGTGCGGTTGTGGGACGAGCTCCGTGATCGCGATTCCCGCCAGAATAATCAGGGCGCCGCACGCCGGCCGCAGCCCCAGCCGTTCGCCCATCACCAGGAACGAGGTGATCCATGCGAACACCGGCTCCATGGTCAGGATGAGCGCCGTATGCGTGGTCGGCAGGATCGACTGCGCCCAGCTCTGAATCGAAAACGCCGCCGCCGTCGCCAGCACGGCCGCGACACTTAACGCGGTGATCATGCCCGACGTCCACTCGATATGGGGATGTTCGATGAAGGGCAGGCTCACGGCCATGAAGACCGCGCAGAACCCCACTTGCAGCAGCGCCAGCGTCTGAAACCCGATGCGCGGGGAAACATGGCCAAGCGCCAGGCAGTGAAACGCGAACGCGACCGCGCAGCCAAGCGTCAGCACGTCGCCGATGTTGATCGAACTGAGATCCGGGAACCATCCGGTGAACGCAGTCGAAACCGTGCCGCTCGATACAGCCGGAGTCGTCAGCAGAATGATTCCGGCAAAGGCCAGGGCCGCGCCCACGAACGCATTCCAGCGTGGAGCACGCGCTCCCGCCGGCCGCAGCCTCGGAATCGAAGAGAACAGCGGGACCAGCACCACAACCAGTCCCGTAATGAACGCCGACTTCGACGGCGTGGTTCGCACCAGCCCGATGGTCTGGAACTGATACCCGATGGCCAGGCACAGCCCGACCACCGCCCCGGCCCCCAACTGCCACGCGCGGATCCCGCGCCAGTACCGGTGATACGCCACCGTCATCACGACAAACGCGAGCGTCATGCGGGCCAGGTTGAAGGCGGCCGGGGTGGCATGGGCGAGGGCGCCCTTGATGAGCACAAAGGTGGAACCCCACACGGCCACCACGAACAGCATCAGCACATAGGCGCGCAGCTTCATGTAGTGGCAATTATGGCAGCTGCCTGGTCACTGTCCCGATGCCTGGCTTCGAGGGGGTTCCAGGGCGTCAAGAATCTCCCGGTCCGCATTGAACAAAGCAGTCGCGGGAAAACATGGCACTCAAATTTCAAATTGCGGCATACCTCACAACACTGTGTGATCACTATCACGCCATAGAGCTTTTCATTACCTTTGGGCGTTGACCTCGCGCGGGATTCCGCTTACTCTTCCATTCAAATAATCCTGAGACTCCGGATCGAATAGATCAATGGCGAGGTTGCCTTGGCAAACCCGTTCCTTGCGGTGTGTCTGACAGGCTCGAGCAAGCGAGGATCTTGCATGCCGTACTCATGTATTCGGAAGAACATTAAGGCATATTTACATGAAAGCTCTCTGCCTGGTTGCTCCTGCGCTGGTCGTCTGTGCGGCGCCTGCCCTTGCTAACGTAACCGTATCCAGCCCCGTCAACGGCGCCCTCGTGGTTTCGCCGTTCACTCTCGTCGCGACCGCATCGCCATGTTCCGCCCAGCCGACTTCCGCAATGGGCTACTCGTTCGACAACAGCACTAACACCACGATCGTGAATGCTACATCCGTGAATGCCCACGTGACCGGCGCGGTCGGCGCACACATCCTGCACGTCAAATCGTGGGGCAATCAAGGAGCATCGTGCGTGGCTGACGTTGCCATCACCATCCAGCCATCGCCTGGCGCGATCACCGCGTCGAATCCGATCGTGGTTACGGGGATTCAAACATTGAAGACCTGGCAGGCGACGTTCGATAGCGGCACCGGCAGTGGAAGCGCCACCGGAACGATGAGCCAGGTCGGATCGCCTTCTGTGAGCGGCACGGCGCGGGAATTCCTGACCACCTATACGAATTACGGCGGCGAACGATACTCCGTTGTGTTTGGAACGGACCCCACCGCCACCAACTTCCTCTACGACACCTGGATTTATCCCGCCGGCCCCATGAACGATGTCGCCAACATCGAGATGGATCTGAACCAGGTAATGGCGAACGGACAGACAGTGATCTTCGGGTTTCAATGCGACGGGTGGTCCGGCACATGGGATTACACGACCAATGCGGGAACTCCCCAGAGTCCCAAGGATCTGTGGCTTCACTCCACTTCCAGCTGCAACCCGCGCGCGTGGACTGCCAATACCTGGCATCACGTTCAGATCCAGTTCTCACGAGACAGCCAGGGCAATGTTACCTACCGCTCGGTCTGGTTTGATGCAGCGGAACAGGACATCAATGCGACGGTTCCATCGGCCTTTGCGCTCGGGTGGGGACCGGCACTTCTGACCAACTTTCAGGTGGACGGAATCGGCGGATCCGGTTCGGCAATCGTCTATCTGGACAATCTCACCGTGTATCGCTGGTGAGCCAGCTTTATTGCGTTGAATCGCTGGAGTCAGCGGTTGGGAATACTTCCTTTCCGCTGACGTATGTCGATCTCACCGCCGTACCGAGAATTGCCGGCGCGGCGACCTTGTAGAGATCGCGGTCGACGAGGATGAAGTCTGCATCATAGCCGGGGACGAGTTTGCCCTTCCGCTTCTCCGCGAATTCGGCATAGGCCGAGCCCTGCGTATAGGCGTCGAGAGCTTGACCGCGAGTCAGCTTGTCGGCCGGGAAATACTCTTTTGTGCCGGTCTCGTTCTTGCGCGTCACTGCCGCATACAAGCCTCGGAAGGGCGTGATGGGCTCGACCGGGTAGTCGGTGCCGAAGGCCAGGGGCACGCCGGCGTCGAGGAACGCTTTCCACGCGTAAGAATAAGTCGCGCGTTGCGGGCCGAGGCGCTCTTCAGCCCAGTTCATGTCGGTCAGAAGGTGGTTGGGCTGCATGGAGGCGATGACGCCGAGCTTGGCAAAGCGCGAAATATCGGCCGGGTCAACCACCTGGGCGTGTTCGATGCGGTTACGTGCCTTGGGCGAGACGCCCGGCTGCGCATAGGCATCGAGCGCCATTTCCGTGGCTTTGTCGCCGATGGCGTGAAACCCAAGCTGAAAGCCCGCCTGGGCTCGCGCGACTGACATCTTGTTCAACTCGTCCTGTGTGTACTGCGGCAGTCCGGAATTGCCTGGATCGTCGGCAAAAGGTGCCTTCATCGCCGCCGTTCGTGAGCCCAGGGAACCATCCATGAAGCCTTTGAGCATTCCGGTATGCAACATCGGGTCGTTCAGATCGTGGTGAGCACGCATCTTCTTCAACTCGGCGAGTGGCGCCTTAAACGGGAGCCATTCGCAGATGCGCAGGTTCAGCTTTCCCTGTTTTTCCATCTGCTCCAAAACCAGGAAGAATTCCCAATCACTGAAGTCCTGCACGCTGGTGACGCCGTGCGCCAGCGCGTCGTTGATGGCCAGTTCAGCGCCACTGCGGCGTTCCTCGGGGCTGGGCGGGGGAATGACCTTATAGACCAGGTCCATGGCCGATTCGCGCAGGATGCCGGTTGGTTCGCCCTGGGCGTCGAGATCGATCGCTCCGCCCTGGGGCGGCACGGTCTTGCCGGTGATGCCGGCGGCGGCCAGCGCGGCCGAGTTGGCGATGGCGATGTGTCCGTCGACGCGATCGAGAAATGCCGGATGGCCTCCGGTAACCCTGTCTAGATCCTGGCGGGCAGGCAGGACTTTTTCTTGCCAGAGAGTATGGTCCCAGCGCCCGCCGGTGATCCAGTGACCCTCGGGCGATTTCGCTGCAAAGCTCTCGATTTTCGCCATCATCTCGGCCAGAGACTTCACGCCCATAAGGTCGAGATTGAGCTTGGTCTGCCCGGCCCCGCCGAGATGCGTGTGGGCATCGTTGAATCCCGGGAAGATGAAGGTGTCGCCGGAACTCAGGTCGCGCAGGCGGGTGTTCGGTCCCGCCAGCCTCGTAATCTCGTTGCTTGACCCCACAGCAAGAACTTTGCCGCCCCCGACGGCCATGGCTGCGACGATCTGAGGCTTGTCTTCGGAGAGACCAACGCCGGTGTAGATGGTGCCGTTGAAAAAGATCGCGTCGGGAGCCCTGCTATGGGCCGAGTGAGGGGTCGGATGTTGGGAAGCCGTTTGAGCGCTGCACAAAGAGGACAACGCCAGACCGGCGACCAGCAGGGCGGGAAACTTGATCATGGGCGGATTTTAGCAGCCGAATGCCTATTGCTCGACGGCCCAATCCAGCATAGCCAGGGTCAGCAGCAGGACGCGCTTGAGGCCCAGTTCACGGTCCTTGGATGAATACCATTCGGCCTGGGTATGCGCGCCTCCGCCGTCTCCGCCCGCGCCCAGCGACAGCGCCGGGACTTGCAGCGAGATCGGGATGTTGGCGTCGGTCGAACCGAGCCGCACCATGGTCTTGATGTTCAGCCGGCGGTCCACCGCTTGCAGGGCTTCGAGAATTGGGGAATCCGGGGGCAACTGCGCAGCGGGGCGATCGCCAATTTTGCTGATCATGAAATCCAGACGGCCGCGCCTGGCGCCATTTGCACTCTTTGCCTGGGCGTTCGAAAACTCCACGGCGTCTTCCACGGCCCGGTGAAGGGCAACTTCAAGCCGCAGAAGCTCGTCGGCGCTGGTGGAGCGGAAATCGACCGCAGCCACGGCGCTCTCAGGGATCGAATTCACGCTCGTGCCGCCGTGAATCGTGCCCAGGTTTAAAGTTGTCCGCGGTTCCACGGGCAGCGGAGTTCTCGCCAGTGTGGCCAGGGCCGCGGCCATGGCGGCGATCGGGTTGGGCGTGCCCGCATCAGTGAAGCTGTGTCCTCCGGGACCCGAGACGGTGACCCGGAAGCGCCGGCTTCCGAGGGCCTGAGCCACAGCCGAGTCTGATCCCGCACCGTCGAGAACAATGTGGGCTGCGATGCGGCCGGCGAGGGCACCCTGACCATAGAGGTGGCGAACTCCGCGCAGGTCGCCTTCCCCCTCCTCACCGACATTACCCAGGAACAAAAGCGGCACCGGAACATCCACCATGGCATGGACCAGGGCATGCAAAATCGCAAGCATGCCGGCTACCCCCGCGCCGTTATCAGAGGCGCCCGGGGCCTCCAGCCGGTCCACTCCGTCGTTTTGTACCCGGGTCGGATGGAGGGGTGTTCCGGCGGGGAAGACCGTATCGAGATGAGCCGACAAAACGACAATGGGGCCGGTGCTTTCGGGATCCAGGCCGGTCGGGTTGAGGAATCCCAGAACGTTACCAACGCCATCGATTTCAACGCCGGACAGCCCGGCCTCGACAAAACGGCGCGCGAGCCATTGGCCCCGCGCCTGCTCTCCAAATGGCGGCGCCGGGATCGCGACCATTTCCTCCTGCCAGTCCATGATGGTTTTGGGATTGCCATGAAGCCACGCGAACGCCGCGTGGGTAGGCCGCTTGCCGGCCAGGGCGGTTACCCGGGTAAATGCAGACGTGCGTGAGGAGAGAGGCATACCGATGTCTTCAGGGTAGCAGGGGTTGCGAACAGGTACGTGGCGTGTGAAAAACGGCGGATCGGAGTACCTACCAGAATTTGCTTCATCGCTCACTTTCCGGCGGGTACTCCACCGAGTGCAGAAACAGACCCCGGGCAGGCGCGGTGGGCCCTGCGGCAGCCCGCGAGCGAGCCGCGATCATGGCGGGAATTTCCGCAACGCGACGATAACCGCGCCCCACGTCCAGCATGGTTCCCACGAGGTTGCGGACCATGTGATGAAGAAAACCGCTGCCGCGGACACGGTAAACGACAAGGGCGCCATCCGGGATGGTCTGTTGCAGCCAGTCCGAACCAAAGATAGTGCGAATGGCAGTTGGTGAGTCCGCCTCTTCATCAACGTCAACGGCGGCTGCGGGGTCGGATTTGCCCGCGAGCGCTGCGGAATCCGGGTCGGTGGCCGCGAAGCTCAGAAAATCGTGGGTCCCCAAGAAGGCCCGGGCTGAAGCCAGCAAAGCTTCGACATTGAGCGGCCAAGGATAAGCAAAGACATAGCGGGCCAGAAAAGGAGGACATATCACGTTTTGTTCTGCGGCACCCTCCGGCCTCTCCAGGAAGACGCGGTACTCATAGGTCTTGGCCGCCGTGGAATGGCGCGCGTGAAAGGTGCTGGGCACGGTATGCGCTTCCAGAATGCGAATTGATGCAGGCAGTGTCCGGTTCAGGGCCCGGCGGAGATTTTCAGCCGGAATGGCAGCCTGGAGGGCAAAGCTGGCCACCTGGGCCAGGGCGTGAACCCCCGCATCGGTGCGCCCCGACCCTTGTGGCAACGGGGCCTCTCCAGTAACCCGGCCGAGGGCTGCCTGCAGTTCTCCCTGGATGGTCGGCTGGCCCGGCTGAATCTGCCAACCGCGAAAGTCGGTGCCGTCATAGGAAAGCGTGACCTTCCAGTTCTGCGTATGGCCGGGTTGGGAGTTCGTCGCCATCACACACTTTCACATTCTGAGACTGCGAGCCACAGGGGTGAATGTAACAAAGAATCCTAGCCGCAAAACAGAGACGGTATCCTCCTCGGTTTTTCCGGGGTTGCACGTCATGTTTCCGGGGCGTTCTGACGCATTTTCGAGCGGGGTACCTGCCAGGCCGTCGGGAGAGGATTGAGCCCGGAGTGGGATATACTCAGGTTTCTTGATCAATACGACTCGAACGGCTTGCGAAACCGCGGATGGCGGGAACGTTTTGGCTGCTGAACACGTATGGTCGGATGAGCGATAAACGCACTCTGAACCGAACGCGGTGATCGCCGGGGAGTGACAACGGCAAAGCCAGGGGAAATAACTGCGTCCTGCTTAACGCACACCGAGGCTGCTTCTTTTTTTCCGGGTTGCAGTGACGTCCGGGTGTTACGGCAGAGGGACATAGGTCTTTGGTTCTGCGCAAATTTTGCGTCCGAAACCCGTTTCCGGGCGTCTTGATGACTGGCACCCCACATGCCTCAACCTATCGTGGAGAGGAATCATGCATTTGTACGGTACACGTGTGTTTGAGCGCCAATCGTTTGCGGCGCGCACAGTACGCGGGCAGGCTGCCCATGGCACGGGCGGCGGAGCGAAGTTGCGCGCATTTGCGGCGCTGATGCTCGGCCTGATGTCGGGGATGCCGGCGGCTTTTGCTCAGCAGCCGGCGACAGGCTCGCAAGATAACGTGGCCTCTCAAGACCAAAACAAAGATGCATCCCACCTGCCTCCCGCACCCACGCCCGTAACAACGGAGCCGATATCTTTGCGGCAGACGGAACGGGATTTCAGCCGTCCCTCGGGCGGCCTGCTTGGCAACCCGATCAACATGTACCGGGGTACAAGCGTTCCGGTAGCCAGTTTTAGCAATTCGGCAAGGCTTGACGATCTGGTCAAGGACGGCAAAATCTATCTCAGCCTCTCGGACGCAATTGCGCTGGCGATCGAAAACAACTACGACATTGCCATCGCCCGCTACAACCTGGATATTGCCGACACCGATGTGCTGCGTTCGAAAGCGGGTGCTACGCTGCGCGGCGTGAACTCCGGCGTTGTAGCGAACACGATCGGAGGAACTTCATCGAGTCTGACCGCGGGCGGCGGCCCGGGAGGCACGTCCGTCGGACAAGGTGGCGCGGCTTCGGGACTTGGCGGCCAGGTGTTCTCTACCGGCAGCGCAGGCCCCCTGCCGGAAAACCGAGATCCTGCGGTGGGGGGCACCATTCAGTTGGAAAGGGCCAAGGCGCCCCAGTCGAACACGTTGTTCTCCGGGGGCAAGTCGGCTCTGACCACCAATACCAATGTGTACAACTTCACCTATAATCAGGGCTTTGTCTCGGGTACCGCGCTTCAGTTGGGTTTCAACAACAGCCGCGTCACGACCGACAACCCGTTCGCGAACTACAGTCCGAGTCTGACGTCTTCATTCAAAGCCACGGTCACGCAGCATCTGTTGCAGGGCTTTGGCGTGTTCATCAATGAGCGCTTCTATTACCAGGCGATGAACAACCGCCGCATCACGGATTCCAGCTTCCGCCAGCAGATTCTCTACACCGTCAACCAGGTGGAGAGCATCTATTGGGGACTGGTGAGCGCCTTCGAGGACGTGCAGGCCAGGGAGCGGACGCTGGAGCAGAGCACGCAGTTGGAGAGCGATACCAGGAAGCAACTGGAAATCGGCACCATGGCGCCGCTGGATGTGGTGCAGGCGCAGTCGACTGTCGCTTCAGACAAGCAGGCATTGATCAGTTCGCAGAGCACCCTGCAGTATCAGCAGCTGGTCATGAAGCAGGCCATCGCTCGCAACCTGAACGACCCCGCCCTGGTGGCGGCACCGATCATCCCCACCGATCGCGTCAGTATCGAGGAACTGAGTGAGGAGCGGCAGCCTGTCGAAGAGCTGGTACAGACCGCGTTTCAACAGCGCCCGGAACTGGAACAGGCTGTGCTGGTGCTCAAGAACCAGCAGATCTCACTGAAGGGTGCGCGTAACGCACTGCTGCCCACGCTGGATGCGTACGCCTTTTATGGTGGAAGCGGCCTGGGTGGAGCGCAGAGCCCGACATGCCTCGACTTCTTCAGCGGCGGTCCGTGCGCTCCGAACAGCTTCCCGACAGTGGCCTATGGCGACGTTCTGCAACAGACGGTCAACAGCACCGGGCCAGACAAGGGTGTAGGGTTCACGTTGAATATCCCCATCCGCAACCGCCCCGCGCAAGCCGATCAGGCACGGTCCCTGCTTGAATATCGCCAGGCGGAGCTGAGGCTGGAGCAGCTCTACACGCAGATTCGGATGCAAGTGGTGAACGCGCAGTTTGCCTTGACCAACGACCGTGCGCAGGTGATCGCCGCGCGCGCTTCGCAAAACTACGCGCAGCAGAGCCTCGATTCGGAAAAGAAAAAGCTGAGCCTGGGTGCTTCCACCGCCTACAACGTCCTGCTGCAACAGAAGAATCTTGCCACAGCGGACGATACGCTGATTTCGGCTGAAGCCGCGTATGCTCGCGACCGGGCGGGACTCTACCAGGTCCTGGCCACAACGCTACAGCACTACGGCATCAACCTGAGCGGCGCCGCGGCCGGAACGGTAGGCGCGTCCCCGGCGATCCCGGGGCTGACTCCGGCCAAGGATACTGCGGCTCCGATGCCAGGGTCTTCATCGCGGTAGATTCAACATAGAGGCACGCGAGCCCGGCTCCATGAGCCGGGCTTTCGTGCGTTTGCCCAGCGTCCGTTGATCGCCACGTTTTCGAATCCGTGACGCGTCCAGCGCACGCGAATTACAAGGCTGAGATTTCTTCGCGACTGCGATCGATTTGAATCCTCAGAATCGACAGGTGCCCTGGCTCGAATGACGCAGGTATACTCGTCTGTGCCGTGGAGCCCGGAGAGGAAATGAATCCCTCGATGACTCATGAAATCGCCTTTGAAATGGTCGCGTCCAACGTACGGTTCGGCGCCGGTGTCACGCGCGAAGTGGGGATGGACCTCGTGGACCTCGGAATCCGAAACGCGCTCATAATCACGGATCCGACCCTTCGGCGCATGCGTCCTTTCCAGACGGTGCTTGAATCGCTTGAAACAGAGGGCATCGCATCTACAATTTATGACCGAGTGCGGGTCGAGCCCAACGACGAATCGTTCCGGGATGCGATCGCGTTTGCTGGGCAAACCGACTATGGCGCGATTGTTGCGGTAGGCGGCGGCTCCACCATTGATACAGCCAAGGCCGTGAATCTTTACACCTGCTATCCGCCTGCGGATTTTCTCGACTACGTGAATCCGCCCATCGGCAGGGGCTTGCCGGTGCCAGGCCCACTGAAACCGTTGATCGCGATTCCCACCACGGCCGGCACGGGCAGCGAGACCACCGGTGTTTCCATTTTCGATTTGAGCAGGATGCGCGCCAAGACCGGCATCGCCAGCCGGCGGCTCAAGCCAACACTCGGATTGCTCGATCCGGAGAACACTCGCACGATGCCCGCACAAGTGGCCGCGGCAACCGGTCTCGATGTGCTAAGCCACGCCGTCGAATCCTATACCGCATTGCCGTATTCGAATCGCCCCTTGCCGGATCGCCCTTTGCTTAGGCCCGCGTACCAGGGATCGAATCCCATCAGCGACGTGTGGTCGCTCCAGGCAATGCGGATGGTCGCGCGCTACCTGGTGCGTGCGGTGGAGGATCCTTCCGACGACGAAGCCCGCGCCAACATGATCCTGGCTTCGTCGTACGCCGGCATCGGATTCGGCAACGCCGGGGTGCACTTGCCGCACGGAATGTCGTATCCCGTGTCGGGCATGGTGAAAGGGTACTGCGCGACCGGATATCCCGGCGATCACGCAATGGTGCCGCATGGATATTCCGTCGTCCTGAACGCTCCCGCGGTGTTCCGTTTCACGGCCAGCGCGAATCCACAGCGGCACCTGGAAGCCGCGGAGGCTCTCGGCGCCGACATATCAGGCGTCGTTGCAGCCGACGCAGGCAAGGTGCTCTCAGACCGGATCACCTGGTTCATTGAGCGGTTGAAACTGCCCAATGGATTGCGCGCGCTGGGCTATAGTTCATCCGATATTCCCGCGCTGGTCGAAGGCACTCTGCCGCAGCACCGCGTTACCAAGCTCTCGCCGCGCCCGGCCGGAGCTCAGGAACTCGCCCGCCTTTTCGAAGAAGCACTCGTGGCATTTTGATGGCGTGGCCGAAGATGGCCAAAGGGGCCCTCTCGGCAGGAGTCTGGACAGAGAACGCCAACCCCCCATCTAATGGATTATGAGTTCACCCGATGTTACCGTGATCGCGTCGCCCGCCGACTCCAGACCAGACCGGCAATTTGTCCGTTTTGCCTTCGATAACACCTATGCGAGGTTGCCGGAGCGCTTCTACGTCCGACTCAATCCGACACCGGTAGCGGGGCCGCGGCTGGTCAGGGTGAATCGTGAATTGGCCCGGACGCTGGGACTGGATGCAGACGCGCTTGCGAGTCCGGAAGGCGTGGATATCCTGGCGGGAAACCGCGTGGCCGAAGGCAGCGAGCCTCTGGCGCAGGCGTATGCCGGCCACCAGTTCGGCCATTTCGTGCCTCAACTCGGCGATGGCCGCGCCATCCTGTTGGGCGAAGTGAGAGGGCGCGACGGGGTGCGCTACGATATACAGCTCAAAGGCTCCGGTCCGACCCCGTTCTCGCGCGGCGGCGATGGCAGGGCGGCGCTCGGTCCCGTCTTGCGCGAGTACATCGTGAGCGAGGCCATGGAAGCGTTGGGCGTGCCCACCACCCGCGCGCTGGCCGCGGTGACCACAGGGGAGTACGTATTCCGCGAAGCGCCCTTGCCTGGAGCCGTACTGACCCGGGTAGCGGCGAGTCATCTCCGCGTGGGCACATTCGAGTACTTCGCTGCCCGGCGCGACAACGAAGCGATTCGCATGCTAGCCGACTTTGCGATTGCCCGGCATTATCCTGAGGCGGCCAATGCAAAGCAGCCGTATCGGGCGCTGCTCGATGGCATGATAGCCCGGCAGGCGCGCATGATCGCGCAATGGACGCTCCTCGGCTTCATTCACGGCGTGATGAATACCGACAACATTTCCATCTCCGGAGAAACCATCGACTACGGCCCGTACGCTTTCATGGAAACATACGATCCGGCTACAGTATTCAGCTCCATCGACCGCCATGGTCGCTACGCTTATGCGAACCAGCCTCGCGCCGCACTATGGAACCTGGCACGACTCGCCGAGGCTCTGCTGCCCGTTCTGGTGCAGGAGACGGGAAGCGAAGAGGCCGCGCTTGCCTCGGCTCAGGAAGCCCTGGGAGCTTTCGAGCCGCAGTTCGCAACCGCTCGCGGCGTTGGTTTCAATCGGAAGCTGGGGCTCTTCACCGAACACGCGGGCGATGCGGCTTTGGTTGAAGACCTGTTGGAACGTATGGCCGCCAACCACGCTGACTTCTCGTTGACCTTCCGCCGGTTATGCGATGCCACAGCCAGTCCGGAGGGGGACAGGGGAGTGCGCGCGCTCTTCGCCGACCCGGGCGCCTATGACGCGTGGGCTGCCGGATGGCGGCGCCGCCTTGATGAGGAACAGGTTTCGAGGGAGGAGCGCGCTGCCGCAATGCGGAGGACTAATCCCGTATTCATTCCGCGAAACCACCTCGTGGAGGCAGCGCTCAATGCCGCCGTCCGCGAGCAGGACTTTCGGCCGTTCGAGGAATTGCTGGACGTCATATCAAATCCATACGAGGACAGGCCGGACCGTGAGCGATATGTAAACCCGGCCCGTCCCGAGGAGCGTGTCACTCAGACGTTCTGCGGAACGTAAGGGGAGAGGAAGGATTGAACGACGAAGGGGCCGATCGATCTGTACCATTCGCGTGCTGATCCGCGGAATGAAACCGTTTCACTTCCCGGTATCAAGCGGCAGTCGCATGAAGATGTTGGCTCGGGTATAGGGCACGGGTGGGAGCGATTCCGGATGCACATGACAAAAGCCTACTGATTCATACAGGTGTATGGCGCTAGGTAGTTTGGTACTGCTGCCCAGGAACAAAGAACTGGCCCCAAGCGTCCTGGCTTGATGGATGGTGTACTCGATCAAGCGACGGCCGATACCTTGGCCTCGACACTCCGGAGCGATGGCCATCTTCGATAGTTCAAAGACGCCGCCGCCGATGGGAATCAGCGCCACACATCCTACGGGTTTCGAGTTGAGGTGGACCATGAAGATATGACCGCCCTTGCGAAGAATCGCGTTCTCCGGGTCCCCGAGCGTCTCAATATCTTTCTCCTCCAGCGTGAAATAACGGGTGATCCACTCTTCGTTCAATGTGCGGAATGCGGTCGCATCCTCACCCCTCATCAATGGGCGGATCTCGATCGCTAACGGAGCAGGGCCCTGATTCGCCTGTTCCGCTGGGATGGTGGTGCGCATAGGAACGACCTCTGGAGACAAGTTTGCCTTGCCGGGAATACAAACGTCCAATCGAGCGTTCCATCCAGCCGGGCCGACCCGGGTCGCAACCCGAGTTGTTGGGATCGGCATTGCACGATGAGGAATGGCATCTGAAATCCCGGGCAGCCTTGTTACTCTTCGCGCATCAAGATCATCGGATTTACCGCCAGCGCTTTTTGAGCCGGAATCCATGCGGCAATCAGTCCGAGCACCATCATCGTCAGCACCACTCCGCCCAACACCAGGGGGTCTTTGGGCGCCGCCTGGTACACGATGTACGACATCACCTTGGTCGCAAGAATGCCGAGTGCCATTCCCACCGCCGAGCCCACCGACAGGAGCACGAATGCCCGTCCCAGGGCGGCCCACAGCACTTCCTTCGACCGCGCCCCCAGCGCCATGCGAATCCCAAGTTCGCGGAGCCGTTTGCTCACGGTGTATGAGGCCATGCCGAAGATTCCCGTCACCGCCAGCATCGCGCCCAGCAACCCCAGCACGCCCAGTGCCACGGTGGCCACGCGTGCGGCGAATAACGCGGAGCTCAATTCCTGGTTCCACGTCTTCACTGAGATGGGCAGGCTACCGTCCAGCCCGTGTATCGTGGTCCCGAGCGCCCGCGAAATCTCTTCCGGGCTTCGTTTCGACTTGACCAAAAGCCACGTACCGCTCGATTGCTGCTGCTGAAACGAGAAGAACATCGCCGGCTGCGGATCCTCTGTCATGGTGCGGTATTTTCCGTCTTCGACCACGCCCACCACTTCTGCCCGGATTCCATTCCAGTACTTGAAATGGCGGCCGATCGCGTTCTGCACCGAGCCGAAAACCTTGACTGCAAATTGCCGATTCACGAGGGCGACTCTGGGCGCCTTATTGTCGTCCTGGAAGGTGAGGTCTCTCCCCGCCAGCAGCCTGGTGCCAGCAGCTTCAAGGTAGCCAGGCGAAAGATGGTAGTTCATGGCGTCGGCGGCCATGTTGTTGGGCCGGTAATCAGTGGTGCTGTCGGAGTAGACGAAGGAGTCGCCGCCGCCCAGGCCTAGCGGCAGGTGGTCCGCATAGCCAACAGCCGTCACGCCGGGAATGGCCCCTATTGCATCCAGCATGCGCCGCTGCATCTGCGGCACGCGCTCATCGGTATAACCCGCCATATGCAGTTCGGTGCCCACGATCATTACGTTCTGGGGCACAAAACCGAAATTGGCATGCATCGCTCTCGCCAGCCCGCGCACCGCCACCAGCGAAGAGGTTACCAGCACCGCGCAAATCGCAATTTGCAGGGCCAGCAGGATATCCCTTAACGTGAATCGCCGCAGCCCGACACTGGCCGCTCCGGTACGAATCACTTGCCACGGATCCGCGCGCATCACCTGGCGCACAGGTAACATCCCGAACAGCAGGCCGCTTGCCAGGGCCAGCACCAGCGCCACAAAGTACGTGCCCGCATCAGGATTCACCGGCACATTGATGGGAGTATCCGGAATCGGCTGCCACGCACTCAGGAAGCGCAGAACCACGACACCTCCCGCCAGCCCCAGCGTTCCCCCGGCCAGCGAAAGCAGCACCGCCTCTGTCAGCATCTGGCGGAGGATCAGCCCGCGCCCCGAGCCCAGAGCCATCCGGAGCGCCGTTTCCCTGGCGCGATCCGCCGCCCGCGCTGCAAACAAGCTACCCAGGTTCGCGCATGCGGCCAGCAGAATCAGCCCCGCCAGCAGCATCAGGCCAGCCATAAACGCCCGCGCCGGTCCACCCAGCACGTCTCCGATCAGCCCAGGACGAGCCAGCGTGAAGGTCACCCCCTCATCGTCTACCGGATAGGTTTTCGACAGCCATGTTCCGAGAAGGTTCAGGTCCTCGGTCGCCTGTGCCGGCGTCACCCCCTGCTTCAGCCGTCCAATCACGAACTCGGAGTGATCGCCGCGAACCTTCAATTCGTCGTAGCCCTGAACCGCGGGCTGCTCGACCATAGGAATCCACATCGCCGGCGCAAAGAACAGCTCCGACCCGCGAAACGCCGGCGGCGCCACCCCAATGATCGTGAGCTGGTGCTTGTTGATGAGCACCATCCGCCCCAGGACCGCGGCATCGTCATGAAAATGGCTGTGCCAATACGCGTAGCTCAGCACCACGTACGGAGCGCTATTCGCCCCATTCTCATCGGCGCCGTGAAAGAACCGACCCAAGTGGGGTTGAATGCCCAGCGTGTCGAAGTAGTTTCCGCTCGTCAGGTACGGCCAGGCCGTCGATGGATTCCCTCCGGTATCCACCCCAACCGGGCCCATAATGCTGTAGATTGCCAAGCCGTCAAAGGTGCGGTTCCGATCGCGAAGATCCAGATAATCGGGATAAGACTGGGACGGAAAGTGAGCACGCTGCACCATGTAGAGATTCTGTGCATTTGGCACATTCACCGGCCGGAGCACCACCGCATTGAGCACGCTGAACACTACCGCATTGGCCCCGATTCCCAGCGCGAGGGTCAGGATCGCCGTGATCGTAAATCCTGGAGCCTTCCTCAATTGCCGAAGCGCAATTCTCAGGTCTGTCGTCATTTTGGCTGCCTTTTAACTCAAATACGTCTTCGGCCGCCTGGCAGTTCCCATGAATTGTGCCCCGTCCTCGTTGCCTTGTCCTCTTTTCTAATCGCTGATTCCAGTCATCGCTCAGGTCTGCTGGGAGAATCTGCGAGCTTGCGAAGCGTACCCCGGCGCTCCTTACGATCCTTGGACTTCAATTTGCAAATACCGGACGCGCTACACTGATTCGGATGAGCGGAATCTGAGCGCGGGAATCGAAATACAGCGATCTGAGGTAGACCCCGAATCAATTCGGGGCTTGCGCGCAAGATGAGGACCAGCGTCGGATGAAGATACTGTCGGTAAACATCGGGCTTCCCCGCGAAGTGACTTGGCACGGGAGAAGCGTGACTACGGGAATCTTCAAGGAACCGGTCCGTGGTCGGGTGGCTTTGCGCAAGCTTAACCTGGATGGCGACGGTCAAGCGGACCTCAGTGTTCACGGTGGAGAATACAAGGCTGTCTACTGCTATCCCTTCGTACACTACGACTACTGGAAAAGGGAACTGTCGCCGCGAGAGCTGCCGACGGGCATCTTTGGGGAGAACTTCACGCTCGAGAGCTTGTTGGAAGAGTCGGTCCATCTTGGCGACAGGTTTTCGGTCGGTTCAGCGGAAGTGGTCGTGACTCAACCTCGCCTCCCTTGCTACAAACTTGGGGTGAGATTCGGAGCCGACGACATGGTGAAGCGGTTTTTCTTGAGCGGGCGCACCGGTTTCTACCTCGCCGTTGCAAAGGAAGGCGAAGTCGGCGCAGGTGATGACATGAGAGTCATCAGCCGCGATGAAGACGGCGTTCCGGTATCGGAAATTACTCGCTTGTATGCCGCGAAGAGGTATAGTGACGCCGACGTGGCTGAGGTGAAGCGGGCCCTGCAAGTTGCGGCATTACCTGAGAGCTGGAAGGAGTACTTCCGCCAACGGCTGGAGCGTACTCCGGCTTTCGGTTGACGGCGGATTAGGCGTCGGGAACCGAGACTTCAGCGCGGCGCTGGTCCGCTACCGCCAGTCGGCATAAGGCATCAGTTATTGCCATAGACCGGCACGGATGCGCCGTGGACCGTTTTGGCGAGGTCACTGGATAAAAACAAGACCACCTGCGCGATGTTCTGGGGTTTTGGCCAGGTTGCAAAATCAGCGTCCGGCATTGCCATCCTGTTTGCGGCGGTATCGATGATGCTGGGAAGAATCGAGTTGACCCGCACACCGGTTCCCCTGGCATCGGCTGCGAGCGAATCCATGAGCGCTACCGCAGCGGCTTTGGACGCGGCATAGGCCGCTGCGCCCGCTCCGTGATCGAGGGCTGCTTTCGCCGCCACGTTGACGATGGAACCACGCCGCGCCTTTAACATGCTGGGCATCACTGCGCGCGCCAGCACGTAGCCTGAACGCAGATTAAGAGCCAGCATCTGGTCGAAAACTCTCGTCGTCATATCCCAGAGCTTGACACCGCCGGCATAGGCTCCCACAGTATTCACGACTACGTCGAGGGCGCCGTACTTTGCCAGAACCCCATTGATTAATTCAGCCGTGGCAGCTTCGTCAGTGACATCCACAGGATGTCCTTCCAGAGAAGACGCATTTTGACCGGCCGAGTCTTTCAGCGCGCGGAATTCCTCATCGTTGCGATACGTGACAATCACCTTTGCACCCTCCTCGAGAAATGCAAGGCTGATCGCCTGCCCAAGACCCCCGGTACCACCGGCGATTATGACAATGCATCCAGCAAAGCTGATATTCATGGAGCTCCTGCCTTTCAAGAGTGCGGCTCGTGCAACTGGAACTCATTGTCCTTTGTGGATGGAGAGGATCCCAACGTGCTGACGAGCCGTTTCGATTTCGCTGGGAGTGACGGTATGAGGCATCCCCGGATAACGGTGTGCAGCCACATCCGCGCCCATCTGTTTCAGGACTTCCGCAGACAGCTGGACGCGCAGCCACGGGACGTGCGGATCGGGATCGCCCGAACCAAAGAAGGCCGGCGTCCCAGCAAGGTTTCCCGGGTAAGTAAGATCGGAACCCGGAGGACCAATCAGCCCGCCTGTAAATGCAATGAGGCCCGCATATCTGCGAGGGCGCCTCGCAACGAACTCAGTCGCCAGGCATGCACCCTGAGAGAAGCCGGCGACCACGATATTCTCCGGCGCAATCCCCGCGCCTTGGGCGAGTTGCACGATGGATTCAACTCGGTCCAGTGCTGAGGAGAGGTAGGGCTCGTTCTGTTCCAGCGGCGCGAGAAACGAATACGGATACCAGGTGTGGTTTGCCGCCTGCGGAGCGAGGTAGGCAAATTCCGGCCCGCCCAAAGCTTGACTCAGGGAGAGGATGTCCTCGGCCGAGCCACCCCGGCCGTGGAGGAGGATCATCGCCCGGCCGGCTTCGTTCAAGGGTGCGCCCAGCTGTAGGAGCGGCTGATTGCGATGCGGGTCAACCTTCAAATCGAACCCCCTTGCGCGGTCTGCAATTCGATCGGAGGGAGTGATTTATGAAGCTCGATCGCGGGAAGTCTTTTCTCCACAAGGGTGCGCCTGGGCTCGAGCCAGGCCGGAAGCTTGAGTTCCTCTCCCAACGATTCTCGCGGCTCATCCAATGAGAATCCCGGAGGATCGGTCGCCAGTTCGAACAGCACGCCACCAGGCTCCCGGAAGTAGATGGAATGGAAGTAGGTTCTGTCCAGAACCGGAGTCACGTTGAGATGCTGGGCGATTTCGCCTCGCCACTCAAGCTGAGAGGCGTCATCCGCGGCACGAAATGCTATGTGATGCACCGTGCCGGCGCCCGACATTCCATAATGCGCATTGGCATCGATCAGCAGATCGATGTGATTGCCGAGCGCATTTCCCTCCGCGGCAAAACAAATCCGTCCGTTCTCTTCCCCCACTTTATGGAATCCCATGAGATCAAGAATTGCGGCCGTTGGCGCCGCACGATGTTCAAGGAGCGTGACTCCGTAAAAGCCGCGAATAGCGTGCTCGGGTGGAATCGAAGCAAAGCGGGGCGCATTCACGGGTCCGGCGTCGGGATGACCGACAATCTCGATCTTCATGCCATCCGGATCTGGAAAAGTAAGGACGTCGTGCGTGATTCTGCTTCCGGATCGTTCCACCAGCACGCTGTTCTCGAGCAGGTGTTGTTCCCAGAAATCGATCGAGCCCACGGGAACGCTGAAACTTGTGCGCGAGACCTCGCCGACGCCAGAGTGGCCGCGGGAAGCGCCAGGCCACGGAAAGAAGGTCAGTATTGTGCCGGGAGAGCCGCCATCATCCCCAAAGTAAAAGTGGTAGCTGCCCGGATCGTCAAAGTTGACCGTGCGCTTTACAAACCGCAGTCCCATCACTCCCGTGTAAAAGTCCAAATTCCGCTGAGGGTCTGACGCAATCGCGGTGACGTGGTGCAGTCCGACGATGGGTGACGGCATGGAAGGTCCCCCCTGAATCTAAAGACTAAACCCGCCTCGGTACGATTCAAAAGAATGCTGTTCCCCATTGCCTCGCTCATTCAATCGTCTTTGGTTCACTGCGGCGCAGGATTGGCGGCTCCGGGAATTAATCCTTGAGCGCGACTGGACTCTCGTCACCAGAAAAGCGTCGGCTTTCGTGGCGGGCGGATCATCAGGCACCGTGGGACAGCATGTGATCCCAATCACCGCGAGCCAGGGTAGACAGGTCCATTCTGAGGACGGAGGCTTTCGGTTTACACTGTGCATGTGACCAAGAAGAGTGCGTGGCTGATGGTGGTTGTGGTGGCCTTCTGGGCCTCCATGCCGGCGCTTGCGTACTTGAAGCCTGCCCAGGCGGATGCCTGCTGCCGACAGATGACGCAGGGGTGCGGCTCATGCGACATGGGCGCGAGCCAAACCTGCTGCGAGGTTCATGCACCCGACACGAGCGTTCCTCTCGGCCGGGCTACCTCTGTGGAACGGCTGGTTCCTATGGTGCACTTGGATGCCGGGCGGGCTTTGCCGGTTCCAGCGGCTTGCGGCGTCTCGTCTTGTCAAACAATTGAAGCCAGTTCCCCCATCCCACGGCCCGGTAGTTCAGTTCTCCGCATCTAGAAAGCCCTCAAACGAAGGTCCTGCTTTCGTGTGTTTTCGTGCGTCTGGCGCACGCGAGCATGCGACCGCCATGCATTGCAATCGCAATTGAGGGAATCATGAAAGCCATTTCTGTTTTGGTTTGGGCACTAGCCTGCGTTCTGCCGATGCCGGCCGCACACGCCCAAGCGCCGAATTCGAGTGCGGGGCTGGAAAGCCTGAGTGCCTTAATCGCCGGCCGGCTCGATGCCGGGGAGGCGAGTCCCGCTCTCAGCCTCGATGAGGTGGAGCGGATAGCGCTGACTGAAAATCCGGAGATCCACGTCGCGGTCCGGCGCGTTGCATCGGCCGAATCGCACGTACAGGCCGCGGGAACACTCGATGATCCGCAGTTCATGTATCGCGGCTGGGGTGTTCCTCTGAACCAGCCGTGGAACTACAACGCGGCGCAGAACATGCTGATGGTCGGGCAGGCACTGCCTGGGCGCGGGAAGCGCAGTCTGCATACCGCGGTTGCGCAGTCGGACGTGGACGTGGCCAAGACCGAATTGGCCGCAACCCGGCTGCGGGTGCAGGTTGAGGTGCGGAAGGCCTTCTACGACTTGCTGCGGGCCCAGGATGAGATTCGTATCCACGACCAGCACGTGGGAATCGCGCAGCAGGCCATTGGAGCGGCGCGGATCAAATATACGGTCGGCAAAATACCCCAGGTCGAAATTCTGAAAGCACAACTCGCCCTGACTCGTCTGGCCGAGCACATGATCCGATTCGAGCGCGACGCCGAGGTAGCCCGTGCACGCCTGAATACGCTTCTGGGCCGAGATGCGGTCGCGTCGCTGCAAGTGCAGGGCGAGTATGGGTTGGAAAATCCGCTGCCGGCGGTCGATGTGCTGGAAAAGATGGCGATGGACAGCAGGCCTGATCTGGTGGAGGCCGAAGCTGCGGCGGAGAAGAGCCGCCGCGAACAGGCTGTTGCGAAGAAGACATACGTCCCGGACTTCACTGTAGCCGCCGGCTACATGCTCATGCCCGCGGGGTCGACCGTGCGCAACAACTACATGGTCGAGGGATCGGTCAGCCTGCCCTGGCTCAACCGCGCCAAGCATGAAGCCGAGATGGCCGGGGCGGCGGCAGAAACCACGGAGAAGGATGCGGAACTCAATGCGATGCGGAATGCCGCGCGGGGCCAGATTCAGGAGGCGCTCGCAGAGGCGAAAGGAGCCCAGAGGCTGGCTCGCGTCTACCAGGATTCGTTGCGGCAGCAATCCGAAGCGGCTCTTCATTCCGCGGTCGTCGCCTACGAGAATGATCAGACTTCGTTTCTTGACCTGCTCGACAGCCAGATGACGGTGGTCGATGTCGATCTGGCATGGATTGATGCTCTAGGTGAATTCAACACACGCATGGCCGACCTGGAGTTGGCCGCTGGCGCGCCTATCGAAGAGAACCAAACCGGCGCGAAGGAGGGACGGCCATGAACAATAAAAGTTTGAAGCGCGCGCTCTTGGTGGCGATTGGATTGTGCACCCTGCTGGCCGCGGCGCTGGCGTACACGGTATCCCATCGGGACGGCCGCGTTCACGCGCAAGACGACTCCGATCCCGTGGTGGCAAGCGGTCCGGCTGATGCTAAACCGGGGACGAAAGCTCTCCCGCCCGCAAGCACGGACGAGCCAACGTTGTCTCCCATTCAGTTGTCACCCCGGCATCTCCAGGAAATAGGCGTCACCACCGCCCTTGTGGAGATGAAGGAGACCAACAGCGAAGTGCAGGCGCCAGGCAGCGTCGCGATCGATGAGCAGCGGCTCTCCTCTGTGCAGACGCGCTTTCCGGGCTGGATCCGCACCGTGTTTGCCAATGCGACTTATCAATATGTGAAGAAGGGGCAAAGCCTGTTCACCATCTACAGTCCCGACCTGGTGAGCACGGAGCAGGAGGTTCTCCTGGCCAAGCAGAACCAGGTGACATCGTCTGAACACATGCACGGCACCCCGGCGAACGAAGGAAATTGGCTTCTGCAGGCCGCGGAAGAGCGGCTACGCCGATTCGACGTGCCGGAAGCGGAGATCGCACGCATCGAGCAGAGTGGTTCTGTTGAACGCGAAGTTGCAATCGAGTCGCCGGCCACCGGCTACATCATCGAACGCAACGCTCTGCCCAACGTCTACGTGCAGCCGGATACGAAGCTCTACACCATCGCCGACCTCTCCACCGTGTGGGTATACGCGAATGTATTCCAGACCGATGTGGGCCGCTTGAAACCCGGCGATCGCGCCCAGGTGACCGTCGACGCATACCCGGGCCGCAAATTCAACGGGCGGATCGACCAGATTCTTCCCGACGTGGACCAGGCGACACGCACCGTGCGCGTCCGGCTGATCTTCAATAACCCGGGTATCATGCTCAAGCCCGGCATGTATGTCGATGTGGACATCAGCGCGCCGTTGGGGAGGCGCCTCGTCATCCCCTCTTCGGGCGTGCTGCAGGCCGGCAACCGCCAGATCGCATTTATCGATCATGGGCAGGGCTCACTGGAACCGCGAGAGATCGAGACCGGGCCGACGCTGGACGACTCCATTGTTGTGCTAAAGGGCTTGAAAGCGGGTGACCGCATCGTAAGCTCGGCCAACTTCCTGATCGATTCGGAAGCGCAGCTACAGGGATCGATGGGCGGATTTGCGCAGCTGCCAACCCCGTCCGGCGCCGAACAGAAATCGGCGGATCAGTTTCATATCGAGTTGGCAACCCAGCCGTCGCCTCCCCGCAAGGGCGAGAACACTCTGCGCGTGAACCTGACCTCCGCCGATGGAAAGCCCGTCGCCGGCGCCGAAGTCAGCGTGACGTTCTTTATGCCGGCGATGCCTGCGATGGGAATGAGTTCGATGCGCGCGGTATCGACCCTGACGGACAAGGGGCAGGGCGTGTATGAAGGGTCGGTCCAACTCGGAGCAGAAGGCACCTGGGATGTCACCGTCACGGCGACCAGGAACGGGCAAGCTGTGGCTGACAAAAAGCTCAGCATGAACGCTGCCGGAGGCATGTGATGATCTCCCGAACCATTGAGTGGTGTTCGCGGAATCTGTTTATCGTGTTCACCGCGGCGATTTTGCTCACGGTGGCGGGAGCGTGGTCGCTGCAGCATGTACCCCTCGATGCGCTGCCCGACATCAGCGACGTGCAGGTCATCATCCACACGGAATGGGCCGGCGAACCACCCAATTTGATTGAGGATCAGGTCTCCTATCCCATCGTCTCGGCGCTGCTCTCTGCGCCGCGGGTCAAGAATGTGCGCGCGCAAACTATGTTCGGTGATTCATACGTGTTTGTGGTCTTTCAGGATGGCACGGACCTCTACTGGGCGCGCTCCCGCGTGACCGAATACCTGCAGCAGATTGCCGGCAAGCTGCCGGCCGACGTCCATCCAGCGATCGGGCCCGATGCGACGGGTGCGGGATGGGTGTATGAGTATGCCATTGTAGATCGCAGCCACAGCAAGAGCCTCGCGGATCTTCGCGCACTGCAGGACTGGTACCTGCGCTATCAACTTGAAACCGTTCCCGGGGTGGCGGAGGTTGCCAGCATTGGGGGATTCACTCGGCAGTACCAGGTAAACCTCGATCCGAAGAAGCTGTTCTCGTACGGCGTCTCCGCCACGATGGTCATTGATCGCGTTCGCCAAAGTACAAACGAAGTTGGCGGCGATGTGCTTGAAATGAGCGGGGCCGAGTACATGATCCGGGGCGTTGGATATCTGCGATCGCTATCCGACCTTGAAAACGTTTCGGTAGCCGCCAAGAACGGCACGCCGGTCAGGTGCGCGACCTGGGCACGGTCTCGTTTGGTCCTGATGTGCGGCGCGGTGCGGCTGACTGGCAGGGCAAGGGCGAGACTGTCGGCGGCATCGTGGTGATGCGCTACGGAATGAACGCGCTCAACGTCATCAACGGCGTGAAGCAGCGATTTCACGAGCTTGCGCCGTCCCTTCCGTCGGGCGTGGAGATCGTTACCGCCTACGATCGTTCGTGGCTTATCGACGAATCGATCCGCACCCTGAAGCGCGATCTGCTGATCGAAGCGATCATCGTGAGCTTCGTCAGCATTGTATTTCTTTTTCACTTCCGATCCGCGCTGGTGCCCATTCTTACGCTGCCCATCGCGGTGCTGGCGGCATTCATTCCCATGTACTACCTGCAGGTCAGCTCGAACATCATGTCGCTCGGCGGCCTGGCGCTGGCCATCGGCGTCCTGATCGACGCCGCCATTGTGATGGTGGAAAATGGCTACCGCCATCTGGCTGAGCGCACCGACCAACCCATCGGCGAGGAGCGCCGCCGCATCCTTGTAGGGGCGGCCCAACAGGTGGGGCCGGCCCTGTTCTATTCGCTCATCATCATCGTGGTCTCGTTTCTTCCTGTGTTCCTTCTCGAAGCTCAGGAAGGGCGCATGTTCCGGCCTCTGGCATGGACCAAGACTCTGGCGCTCGGTCTTCTCGTCGCTGCTCTCCATCACGCTGGTTCCTGCACTCATGCCGCTTTGCCTGCGCGGCAAGCTTCGCCCCGAGTCGGCCAACCCCGCCGCGCGCGATTACTCAGGGCATCTACCTGCCCATCCTGCGCTGGTGTCTTCGCCACTGGAAGCTGGTCATCGCCCTGAATCTTGCGTTTCTGGCCGCCACCATTCCGCTGTACTTCCGACTCGGCAGCCAGTTCATGCCGGCTCTTTATGAGGGCTCAGCACTTTATATGCCGAGCGCCATGCCGGGTATTTCGGTCACGCAGGCGGTGTCGCTCATGCAAGAACAGGATCGAATCATTCACACGTTTCCTGAAGTCGCGACGGTGTTTGGCACGGTAGGGCGATCGGATAGCGCGACCGACAACGCGCCGCTCGATATGTACGACACCACCATCATGCTGAAACCGCGCGCTCAATGGCGGCCCGGCATGACGTACGAAAAGCTCATTCACGACATGGATGAGAAGCTGCAATTCCCCGGCCTGACGAATACGTGGACCATGCCTGTCCAGAATCGGCTCGACATGGAGCTTACGGGCATCAAGACGGCGGTGGGCATCAAGATCCAGGGCACTGACCTTGCGCAGATTCAGGACATTGGCGCGCAAGTTCAGCACGTGCTCTCCGGTATGTCCGATACAAGTTCTGTGTTTGCGGAGCGGGTTTCGCAGGGCTTCTACCTGAACGTCGAGGTCAATCGCCCGGCGGCCGCGCGCTATGGCCTGACGGTTGGCGATGTGCAGCGAGTGATCACTTCGGAGATCGGAGGGGCGAACATCGCGCAGAACGTTGAGGGCCGCGAGCGCTTTCCCATCGCGGTGCGCTACCAGCGCGACTTCCGCAGCAGCTCGGAGTCAATCGCGCAGGCCCTCATCCCCACACCGTCGGGCGAGCAGATTCCCATCGCCCAAGTTGCACGCGTCTCGTTTTCGCGCGGTCCCGCGATGATTCGCGATGAAGACGGCTCCCTCACCGGGTATGTCTATCTTGATTTAGCCACGAGCGACTACGGCGGATACGTGAGCCGCGCCGACCAGTTACTCCGGCAGAAGGTCGCTTTGCCGCCCGGCTATACCTGGCATTGGGCCGGCGAATACGAGTTTGAACTGCGCGCGAAGGAGCGCCTGCGCATCATCGTTCCAGTGGTCTTCTTTGTGATATTCCTGCTTCTCTACCTGGTCTTCAAGTCCGCGACGGAAGCTGCGGTGTTGATCGTTCCCACGTTTTACGCCATGTCGGGGGGACTGTTATTGCAATGGATGCTCGGTTATAACTTCAGCGTTGCAGTTTGGGTAGGTTACATTGCGCTGTTTGGAATTGCAGTCGAAACAGGCGTGGTCATGGTCGTCTACCTGCACGAAGCGTTTGAGACGCGTCTCGCAGCGGGCCAGCTCCTGAGTGAGGCCGACCTGATGCAGGCCACGATTGACGGGGCTGTTCAGCGCCTGCGGCCCAAACTCATGACTGTGACAGCGGTGATTCTCAGCCTCGCCCCCATTCTGTGGGAGTCGGGAATCGGCTCGGACGTAATGAAGCCCATCGCCGCGCCCATCATCGGCGGGATGATCACGTCAACAATCCACGTGTTGATCCTCGTGCCAGTCTTCTTCCTGCTGATGAAGCGGCGCGAACTGCGACGGGGAAGGCCGTTGAGTTAGAGGAAGCGCGCAAGCGACAACAGGGGCCGGTGGCTGGTTCGGCGGTAGGGCAGTCAAATCAACTTGCGCGGGGAACTGCAAACGATCTTTCGTACTGCAGACGGCAGCTCGGACCCCAATATCGGCGGCGATCGTCTTCTGTGACGACTGTCACGTGCGGGTAACTGTCGTGACGTTATTATCGTACTCAACTTACATACATTACCTGACTTTATTGAATACATTATCTGACTCAGTGATCAGAAGCGGCAACCAGCCTCGCCCTGCGAAAGTTTTCGCAGGGCGAGGCTTTTTTTGCTGCGTCGTCGGGCTGGTACGGTTTGATGAGTGCTGGGTTAAGTCTTCCCGGAGTTGCGAAACAGGGTAGGCGCTGCTCGCTCAGGATTTGCATTGCGGGAACGCCGTGATGCGAAGCTTCGCGGCCGCATATGGGATGAGTGTGATGGATTCCTCTACCTGATCGCTGACCATGGGGCTTCGCGGCGGGGGGTCTGCAGCCCCATCTTCTGCGCGCCATTCGTTGACTCTCTTCGCCTTGACGCTGAGGCGAATCGGGGTGCCATCGCGCGTGAAGGGATTCCCGGAAGGTTTGGATTCGGTAACGGTGATGCTGGTGGCTGGCGAATCGGTATCGAGCACCAGCGCATAGTTCCAAGGCGTGGTCGGGAACACCTGCCAGTCTGCCGTCATTCCGCGGTCGCGGAGCTTTACCCAATCTTCACCGATACCGTAGGAGAAGACGATCGGCCCACGTTCGATTGCGACCGAGTTGTTAAACCATTTGGAGACGCGCGGCACCATCGGAAGTTTGATTTCGACTCGGTCACCGGGCTTCCAGGTCCGGTCGATACGTGCAAATGAGGCTGGAGAAGGTTCAGGTTCAGGTTTGCCGTTGACAAGGATCGTGGTGCCAGCGGCCCATCCCGGTATCCGAAGCTGCAAAGGAAAGACAACAGGCGAGGACGGACTCAGCGTGATCCGCACGGAACCGTCGAAGGGATAATTTGTCTCCTCGACGACGTGAACTGGGGTGCCACGAAGGATCGTTTTTACTTCGCATGGAGCGTATACGGCAGCGACAAGCCCATCCTGGGAACTTGATTCCTGCGTTCCGGACAACATGAACAGGCTACTGACGAGTTTGGGCCAGCCTTGATGGAAGTTGGCCGTGCAGCAGCCGAAGTTTGGCTCCAGACCATACAGGTTTGATTCGGGTCCATCGGTCGTCCAGGGCTTGTGGTGCAGGCTGCACTCCACCTGGTTGGGTTCCTGATTGTATTGATGGGCCCACATGTCAACGGTGAAGGCTCCGGGGAGTGCGTTGAATGCGAGTTGTTCAAGCCGGTCACCCAGTGAGGGGTTTCCGGTGATGGCGAGCGATTGCTCGAGTGAAAACATGTATTCAACCACCGTGCACAACTCGGACCCCTGGGAAGGATCCGGGCCCGCAAGGTGTTCGTCACAGGAGAACATGCCGTTGGGAAGTCCGTGGTACTTGTTCAGTGCGGAGATCATCACGGAGGCTGCACCGCGGTCCGCCGCGGAAGCGGAGACCTGGGACCATACCGGGCCCGTCTTGACTGCCTGTCCATTGTTGACTCCGTGGGTGGCCAGCGCGAGGTCCTTAAGTCCTTCGCCTTTTTCCAGCTTGATGTATTCGGCAGTGATGCGCTGCGTGTATTGGAAGTTGGCATATTGCGCCATCCAGTCGTAGCCCTGCTTATGCAACAGGTGAGCCAGATCCAGCAGATACGCGGAGCCGGTCCGATTGTGGAGCCAGATGACACTGAGCAGTTCATCCTGCCAGCGGAACTTGCCCCAGTCGCGCAGGGGCCTGCGGGAAAGCTCTTCCAATTGATAACGGAAGTAGCGATCCATTACGGGGATAACACGGTTGTCGCCGGTGAATTCGTAGTATTGCGTTAGAGCCTTCAGTATCACAATCCGAGGCCACCAATCATCATTTGATGTGGGTCCGATCATGCCGCTGGGGGCCTGATGCTCGAGGGTCCAATCGAGGTACTTTTGCGCTTTGGACTTGAGGCGTGAATCGTCAACCAGGTAGGCAAGTGGAATGAGTCCGTCAAGGAAATAAGGGCCCCTCTCCCAGGACTCGCCCTTTCCGCCTTGCCAGCCGCTATTGGGGCCGACATCGGCCCAGGTCTCTTCGAGATGTCCGCTCAGTCCAGAGACCTGGATCGCGAGCTGCTCCTTCAGCCATCCCTGGGGGCGAACGGAACCTAACGGAAGAAAGTAGAATGCATTCGGCGCCAGCGGCGCGCGGTTCCTGACCTGGGAGGTCTTGTCCGAATCGCCGTCCGATGCAAGAACTCGCGGATCGGACAGGAGAAACCGGCCGTTAGGAAATGACGTTGCCAGGCCCAAGAGTCCGAGCCGATTAAGAAAACTGCGACGGGTAAAAGCGGCTTTGAAAAAAGGCGACACTACAGAACTCCTCAGGGAAGCTTGCCGCCATCTTACCTGCCTGGCGAGTCTTGCGCATAGAGATCGCCGCGATCAGAGCATCGTCGCCAGAACTTTGAGTGCTCGCGTTCGCCGGTCCGTACGGTGCGGACCAACCTTCACCGATTCCATACTGGGGCGGGTGCATACCTTTCGATATGCTCAGGACATTCGTTTCGACGAAGTCTCCGAATCGTGACGACGGAGCGACCTCGTCGAGCAGACGAAGATTTCGCACGAAGATTCCCTTGAACTGAGTACCGTCGGCGCCGCAGTTTGGTTCGCAGACGTCATGAAGGACTCCTTGTCCATCGACGAGAATGGGGCTGGAAAGGGTCGCGGCAGCAATGGAACCGGCTGCCGCAAGCAGGGATGGATCGTGTGCTTCCCGGTATAGTTCCGAAAGGCCGCCAAGGATGACCCCCTGATTGTAGGTCCATGTGCTTTTGCGGTTGTTGGCACAGCCCTGATCGAGCCCGTCATTGATCAGATGATCGGAATTGATCATTCCCGACCGGGAGAACCAATGCCATTCTCGCTGAGCCCAACGGAGGTAATTCGCGCGCGCCGCTTCACCGATTGCGCGTGAAGTAAGGTGTGCGGCGACGGAGAGAAAGAGTTCATTGGCAATGGCATTCTTGTATTTACGATCCTTACTCCACCAGATTCCTCCCGAGCATGTGTCGTCCCATCCTTTGGCCATGTTGGCGAAGATGGATTCCGCCATGGACAGGTATTGCTTCTGGCCGGTTAGATCGTAGACATCGATCCATGCCAGTGCCCACCATCCCTCGTCGTCATAAAAGCGATTGAGAAATCCAGCGCTGGTTTTCTGCGCCGCGGTAAAGGTGTTCTGAAAAACCGGGTCAAACTGACGTGATCCGGTAGCCAGCGCATAATCCGCGAGCGTTGTGATCGCATTGGCAGAATTCCACCAGCCCGTGGTCCGGTAGAGGCCCGTTTTTTGGTCATACCAGGATTGAAGTTGCTGAATACCTTGCGCAGCTAATTGCTCGTCGGTCAGGCCGGCGGGGTTTGCTTCCGCCGGATTCTGCGCAGGGCAGATCGTCGGCAACGCTGCAGCGACAAGTAGAAGGATGAATAGCCACAAAGCGAAGACTTGTTTCATGTCGGAGTGAACGTCCCGCGAGATCTCCGTTCCACGCCGGAACGTTACACGCCATCATAGCGACACTGCCGAATTCACGCATGATCGCCCAAGTGCGCCTTTCGAACTTGACGGCTCGGGGAGTGCGCTTATGCCTTAAGCCGGCAACTTGTTCTGCGGCTAAGCAACCTGGAAATTACCGCAGGTGAACCTTCCCATTTGGGACTTGACAATCAATAGCCAATTGGTTATGGTTTCTCGCATGGCGGTCGGAGCAGACCACGTCTTCAGGGCCCATGCCGATCGACCCGCATGGCGGTTTCGAGGACTGGTCCGCCGGCAGCGCAATGGATCACGAACCATTCCAAAATCCTGGAAGGCGGATCAGGGAGGATAAATCATGCAAATCAAATTAACGAGCGTCTTCGTGGAAGATCAGGACAAGGCCCTGAAGTTCTACACCGAAGCTCTGGGCTTCGTTAAGAAACACGAATTCACGGCAGGGAAATACAAATGGCTCACGGTGGTTTCCCCCGAAGAACCGGAAGGCGTGCAACTGGTTCTGGAGCCCAACGACAACCCGGCCGCGAATACCTATCAACAAGACATTTTCCGGCAAAAGATACCCGCGGCTAATTTCTTCGTAGGGGACGTCCAGAAGGAGTACGAGAGGCTAAAGCAACATGGCGTGACGTTCACCAAGGAGCCAACCAAGACTACGGGATCGACTATCGCAGTGCTTGACGATACGTGCGGAAATCTTATTCAGATCACACATCTGGATTGGTAACATGAGCAGCGATTGAGGGTGCTCTGCATGCAAGCTGTAACCGACAACGTCTTCAGAGCCCTCGCCGACCCAACGCGTCGGTCGATCTTCGAGCGCCTGGCCCGCGACGGGGAACAGACGGTTCACGCGTTGACGGGCCACGCCGGCGTTTCACAACCGGCCGTCTCCAAGCACCTGACGGTGCTGAAGCGGGCAAAGCTCGTGCGCCACCGCCGCGAGGGACGCGAAACCCACTACAGTGCACAGCCGCAAGCCCTGGCGCCCCTGGTCGACTGGATGAGCATCTACGGCGCGTTCTGGCGCGACCGATTTGATCAACTCGAAAACTTGCTGAAAAGGATGGACAAATGACCGGGACCGCCACGACACATACTCTCGTCATTGAACGGGAAATGCCGCATCCCCCGGAGAAGATCTGGCGAGCCCTCACAGAAGGCCAGTTGATCGAGGAGTGGCTGTTGAAGAATGATTTCAAGCCGGTGGTGGGCCACCGGTTCCAGTTCCGCCGGACGCCCATGCCGAATTGGAACGGAATCATCGACTGTGAAGTCCTGGAAGTCGAACCCACGTCACGGCTCTCTTATGGCTGGGGTTCCATGGGTCTGGAAACTGTCGTCGCCTGGACGTTGACGCCGACCGCGGGCGGCACGAATGTCCGCATGGAGCAATCCGGCTTCCCGTCGGAAGAGGGCGCCAACTTCAAGGGTGCAAAATACGGCTGGCGGAATTTCATCGACAACCTGGAACGTCTCGTTGGGAGGTTGAACTGACCATGAAAACTAAATCTGTCGTTTATTGGGCGACGACCATACTCGTTGCGTTTCCTATCGGAAGTGGCGGCATCTCGCAGGTGATGCAATATCTGGGCAACCCGCATGGCATTGTGCCCGTGCTTGGCTACCCGATGTACTTCTTTGGGATCCTGGGAGTCTGGAAAGCGCTGGGCGCGATTGCGATCCTGGTGCCGCGTTTTCCGCGACTCAAGGAGTGGGCGTACGCCGGCATCTTCTTCGACCTGACAGGTGCGGCTGCATCCTGCGCGGCAGTGGGTGGCTATGGCGCATATGGCTTTCACGTTATCGCCCCGCTTATCATCACTTGTTTTGCCGTGGCATCGTGGGCGCTGCGGCCGGAAAGCCGCAAGGTCGGCGTGTTGTTTCCAGCCAACGAAAAACGGCAGGCTGACATGAATGCGAGAGCAGCGAACATTGGCTAGGGGCAGAGGAATAGCCGCGCGAATCGACTGACGACCAGAACCCGGCTGTGTAGCTTGCGGGTTTGAATTGACAAAGCGGAAACGGGAAGAAGAGACCCGGGACCCGCAGTGTTGAGGCGGATCAGCCACCTGAAATTCACCAGAAGTGGGGGACGACGTGGGCAAGTCTGCAAAGCTTTCACGCCAGAGTTCAAAATGAGATAAGCAAGGACAAGCAGATGGCCTATCCCGATTACGGTGCGATCATCGTCCGCGGCGCGCGGGAGAACAATCTCAAGGACGTCTCGCTCGATATTCCCAAGCGCCGCATCACCGTGTTTACCGGGGTGTCGGGCTCGGGCAAGTCTTCGCTGGTGTTCAACACCATCGCCGCCGAAAGCCAAAGGCTGATTAACGAAACCTATCCGGCCTTCGTGCAACAATTCATGCCGCATTACGGCCAGCCTGAGGCCGACGAACTCAAGAACATTTCGGCGGCCATCATCGTCGATCAGCAAAGGCTTGGCGGCAATCTGCGCTCGACTGTGGCTACAGTGACGGACACGGCACAGATGCTGCGCGTACTCTTTTCAAGGCTTGCCCAGCCGCGTCTGCCCGCACCAGGCTATTACTCCTACAACGACCCGCGCGGCATGTGTCCGGAGTGCGAAGGCGTGGGCCAGGCGGGGGCCATCAATATGGCCGCGGTGGTGGACGAGAGCAAGTCGCTCAACCAGGGGGCCCTGATTCCGAAAGTTTTCGAAGTCAAAGGCTGGTGGTGGGACATCTACGCCCGGTCCGGCATGTTCGATCTCGACAGACCCATCCGCAAATATTCGAAGGAGGAACGCGCCAACCTGTTCGATCTCGATGACGGGCGCAAGGTCAAGGTCGACAAGATCAACCTCACCTATCTGGGTGTGGTTCCCAAGCTCAGGCAGATGATGGGCGACAAGGACCCTGAGACGCTGCAACCTCACGTTCGGGCCGAATATGACCGCATCTTCACGCGCAAGATCTGCCCGGCTTGCAAGGGCGCGCGCATCAAGACGGAGGCACTGGCGAGCAAAATCTCCGGCAGGAATATCGCTGAATTGTCGGCAATGCAGGTAAGCGATCTGGCCACGCTGGCGCGGAGCCTGAAGGCGCCCGAGGCAGGGCCGATGCTGGCGGCGTTGGCGGCGCGCCTCGAAAACCTCGTCACCATAGGGCTGGGCTATCTCAGCCTTGACCGGGAGAGCTCGAGCCTGTCGGGCGGGGAGAGCCAGCGCGTGAAGATGGTGCGCCATCTCGGCTCGTCGCTCACTGACATCACGTACGTATTCGACGAGCCCTCGGTGGGGCTCCATTCCCATGATGTGGGGCGGATGGCCGGGTTGATGCAGCAGTTGCGCGACAAAGGCAACACGGTGCTGATCGTCGAGCACAAGCCGGACATGATCGCCATCGCCGACCATGTGGTCGACATGGGTCCGCTTGCCGGCAGCATGGGCGGGGAAGTGGTCTACGAGGGCGATTTCGCAGGGCTCTTGACTTCCGGGACGCTCACGGGCAACCACATGAAAAAGCACCAGCCGATCAAGGACAAGGTGCGTAAGCCGAATGGCGAACTCAAGATCAGGCATGCCAGGCTCAACAATCTCAGGGACGTGTCGGTCAACCTTCCCAGGGGCGTGCTGACTGCGGTTTCGGGCGTGGCTGGCTCGGGCAAGACCTCGCTGATCGTGGGTTGCCTGCCTGAGGCCTATCCTGAAACCATCGTCATTGATCAGAACCTGGCGCGCGGCTCGCGGCGGTCGAACACGGCGACTTATACGGGCGTTCTCGACAATGTGCGCAAGGCCTTCGCGAAGGCTAACGGAGTCGATGCGGCGCTGTTCTCGGCCAATTCCAAAGGGGCTTGCCCGGACTGCAGCGGGCTGGGCGTCATCTATACCGACCTCGGCCATCTCGACCCCATGGCCACCACGTGCGAGACCTGCGGGGGCAAGCGCTTCCTGCCCGAAGTACTGGAGCACCGGCTGCGCGGCAAATCGATCGCCGACGTGTATGAGATGAGCATCGCGGATGCGGTTGATTTTTTCACCGAGCCGGCCATCGCCAAAATCCTGCAAGGTCTCGACGATGTAGGCCTGGGCTATCTGACCCTGGGCCAGCCGCTCTCTACTCTGTCGGGGGGCGAACGCCAGCGGCTCAAGCTGGCGGCCGAGCTGGGTAAAAAGGGCAATATCTATGTGCTTGACGAGCCCACGACGAGCCTGCACATGAACGATGTGGACACGCTGATCGGGCTGTTCGACCGGCTCGTGGACTCGGGCTCCACGGTCATCGTCATCGAGCATAACCTGGACGTGATCGCACGGGCGGACTGGGTTGTCGACCTGGGGCCAGGCGCGGGGCACGAGGGCGGCACGGTGCAGTTCGAGGGCGTGCCGGCCGATCTCGCGAAGAACAGAAATACCTTGACCGGGCGATACTTGTCCGGCCGCCGGGGCGCGCGCTGACGCGGCAAGGAATTTGGTTGAATGGCGTAAAGCGCTACTTGCGCGATGAATAACCGCGCGGATTCCGCATCGCATAGGCCTCAGAACGATAACTTGAGGGCAAATTGAACCAAGCGAGGATTGTTCACGGTGGAGTTCACAGATCCGAAGCCAAGGGCGCTGACATCGTTCACCGGCGAACCGAACTGCGCGTGATTGAAGAGGTTGAAGAACTCGGCGCGGAAATTCAAGCCCATCCCTTCGCGAGGCAGCGCGAACTGCTTAATGACGGAGAAGTCGGTGTTGACGAAATCGGGCCCGACGGCGGGGACCCGCGATGCATTCCCTAACTGGCCGACGGGGGGCGCAACATAACAGGATGAGTTGATCCACTCCAGCTTGCTGTGGTCGGCGTGGGATTGGTTACAACCGGCGACCCGGTCAGGCCGGTTCCAATTGTTTCCGTTGCCACCGTTCTGGAAGAAGGAGCCGGACTGGTTATTGCTGTCAATCAAGGGAACTGGAAATCCCGAAGAGATTCTTTCGATCAGAGTTACCTGGAAGTTGCCAAGAAGCAAGTTGGTCAGGCCATTCCAACTGCTGCCGAACTGCTTTCCGCGGCCGAAGGGCAAGTCGTAAATGACACTGCCCGTGAAGCTGTGATCAAGATTGATCTGGGACAAGCCCCAATCCAGTTGCTGCCAGTTGGGAAGAGGGAAAAAGGGAGCGCTTAGCAAGGAACCCAAGCCGTCGGATAACCCGTTGTCATAGGTATGAGAATAGGTGTAGGCAAAGAGAGCGTAGAGGCCGTATTTCGGGGTCTTGGTCTCTGCCTTAACTTGAAGCGAGTCATAGTTTGCCTTGCCCACATCGCCGAACAGGGAAATGGTGTCGAACGTGCCATAGGGCGGCACGTAGGGTGAACCGTCGGGGTTGCAGCCGATCGTATAAGACGCGACCGTGCCGCACGCAGATGGACTGGCCGTGTTGAGGTTATTGCCGGCCACGAGAATATGCGAGCCGCGGGAACCGGCATAGCCGGCGGTCAGTACAAGATTGCCGATCAGTTGGCGCTCGACGTTCACGTTGTATTGCTGGACGCGGCCCAGCTTGAAGTCGGTAGGCTGGGTATAGAACGAGCCGGTGAATGTGGAGGCGTCAGGTGGCGAGGGAATGGGCAGAAAGCCACTGGAGAGACTGATGCCGGACGGTGTTTGGCCGAGAACGGTGGCGCAGTACGAGGTGGCAAAAGCGCAGCCGGCAGAGGTGAAGGCGTCGGACTCGCCGAGGAAGGGAGGATTCTGCCACAGACCCTGCGCTCCCTGGCTCCAGGCAGAGTCGTGATAGAAGGCGTAACCGGCACGGAGCACGGTTTTCTCGCTTCCCATGACCTTCCAGGCGGCGCCGATGCGGGGCTCGAGGGCTGTCCAATCCATCTTGACACCCGCCGACGCACTCACGCCGTTTTGATTGGCGATCAGAAGCTCTCCGGTTGCGGGAACGTAGTTCGCCATGCGTCCGTCGGCTTCGGTGATGGGAGTGGTCATATCCCACGCCAGGCCGAGATTGAGGACGAGAGCGGATGTGACTCTCCAGTCATCCTCGATGAAAGGACGGTAGATTTTCCAACGGCGGCCGCTGACGGGGCCATTGAACGTCTGGTCGTGAATGGCCAGACCTGTGATGCCGAGCAAATAATCGGCTTCCGCGTTGCCACCGATGTTGGCGCTGCTCAGGCCGCTGAAGTTACCGCCGTTGCCGATGATCCAGAAGCCATCCTGGAAAGCCTCAGTGCCCACGTTCATCTGATTGGCGCGGAAGTCCAGTCCAAACCTGAATTCATGCTTGTGGCGAATCAGATCGAGGGAGTCTTTGAAAGAATAGATATTTGTCCCCCCCTGAAACGGAGAGTAGCCGCGATCGCCGATGGCCCAATAGCCGCCGGCGACGATCGTGGAAACCAGTCCGCAACTGTAGGCGCCGGGAAGGCAGGTGGTCGTGGGGCATCCAAGGTTGGCGTTGGGAATGCCGCCGGGCACGAGAGTAGCGGAGGCGCAGGTTCCCGTGCCCTGCGAAGTGATGTAGTTGAAGATGCGGTTGTAACCGAAGCTGGCCTGGTTGATCATCGTGGCAGAGAATACATGGGTTTCCCCAAGAGCAACGTTGCGGGCGTGGTTGATGATGTGCTGATTGCTGCCGAAGGCGTTCGCTTCCGCAAATCCGGGTGAGCCGCCGGGCACGTACGAAAAGGCCTGGTCGTAACTGAAGCGCCCGAAGAGATTGTCGCTGGCGGAAACCGTATAGTCCAGGCGTCCATCGAACTTGGTATCGTCCAGGGTGCGCACGGGCTGATTGACATAGTTGTAGCCGGCCGTGGAGTTGCTGGCGTTGGGAGTCGGGTACAGGTTCATCATGGCCTGCCCGATGTTATTGATCAGGCCCGATGGAATTTTATTGCAGGGGATGCCCTGCGCCTGGCTTCCGTCGGGGTTTGAAGGAATCGGGTTCCCCAGGCTATCGCATTGGAAATAGACATTCGGGAAATCGGTCGGGCTTGTGGACGCGCCGATCATGTTCGGATTAATGATGGCGAGACCGGAAACTGCGTTGCCAAAAGCGTCGTTGGAGAAGTCTCCTGTGCGCATGGCCATCGAAGGCAGAAGACCGGTAAACGCAATGCCGTGGCGCTGATATTTTTGTTCGCCATCGACAAACAGAAAGATCTTGTTCTTGCGAATGGGTCCGCCGACGGAGCCTCCAAACTGGTTGAGGTTGAACTTTTCCGCGGAGGTGGCAAAGTAGCTCTTGGCATCAAGCGCAGTATTGCGCACAAATTCGAAGAGAGACCCATGGATTTCGTTGGACCCGGATTTTGTGGTGACCATCACGGTGGGTCCGGCTCGTGTGCCGTATTCGGCGGAGTAGGTGTAGGTCAAAACCTTGAATTCCTGAATGTCATCAATCGATGAGAAGATGCCGATGCCGCCGGCGGTCAGTTCGTTGTTGTCGACGCCGTCCAGCAGCCAGTCCGTGCTGTTGGGACGCGAGCCACCGACGGATAGCGAGAAGGAACCGCGTGCCGCCACTTCGCTGTCAGAGCCGGCGGTGAAAAAGCTGTTGGGGTTGGTCTCGGCCGTAGCGCCGGCGGTGAGCGTCGCTAGCTGAACAAAATCGCGGCCATTCAAGGGCAATTGCGACACCTCCTGCGAGGTGATGACCTGGCCGAGAGATGGATTGGTGGTCTCGACAGCGACGACTTCACCAGTAACGGCCACCGAAGTGACCACGGTCGCGGGTACGAGCGAAAAATCGAGTTCGCGGGCTTCATCAATCTGAAGACGCAGATCCCTGGTTTCAGCGCTTTGAAAGCCCGTCGCATCGACGCGTACGGTGTAGGTCCCGACTGGGAGCAACGGGATCAGAAAGTGCCCGGCATTGTCCGTCTTCCCGCCTCGAACTTGGCCGGTTCCCTGCGACGTAGCCATGACGGCGGCGCCAGGGATACCCGCTCCTGATTTATCGAGGACATTGCCGGAGAAACTCCCAGTGGCTTGGCCATGCACGGCGGGGCAGAGCACAAGTGCAAGAACGCAGAGGACCGCGAGAAGTAATACTTTGAGGGGTATTGTGTCGGCGGGATCTTTTACAAATCTTTGACACTTTGCGCCTACCATCGTGCATTTCATAGTCAGGCCCCTTTCGACAAAATCGGCTGAGGTGGCTCTTGCATCGACTGCACTGCGCTAGATTACTAGACTCTAGAAATCGGGTGGTCGAAAGTCAACACAAGTGTGACCGCCTCAAGGATACCGCGGCACGTCCCGAGTCTCGGGTTCTTCGATTTCGGAGTGGGGAGTCGAGTGGAGTGACTCCGCTTGCCCGCCTTGCTCACAAAAGGCCTTAATCGGCGAACAGGAAGTCCCACGAAGTGTCGAGATAGAGCCAGCGTTGACCGCTGAACCAGCTGGTGGGAAGGCTGGGGACGTGAAGAAGAGTGTGCCCGCCCATACACATCATCTCGGTTCCGTTCCAGCCCAGAAAGGTACGAGAGGCGAGGCCGACTTGTGCGGGATGTGTGACGCGGCGGAGACAGACCGGGCACCGCTGCCGCTGATCGGATAATGCCCAGCGGAAACCGAACAGGCAAATGGAGAAGCACCAGGCCAGCTGAAAGAATTCGGCGAGAGGCGAATAGGTGGAGGCGTGCCAATAGGAAAGATCGAGCGACGCGAAATATGCGATGGATGCGATTAGGGCAAACTTTGAGCCCAGAAAAGCCCAGCGAATCAGGGTTATTTTCCGCGAGGGACGGTGAGCGCTGTAGTTTGACTCGCCCAGGGTCACCGAGGTGACAGCCGGTAATGCCAGCAGAGCTAGGATGAGCGCGAATTGGTAGATACCCCATGGACCCTGAAGACGGCTGGCGAAGGAGACGCCGCAGAGTTCCAGATCGTCGGCGTCGTCGTCGTGCGCTGCAATAGGAACGCGGTCACCCAGCATTTCGGATTCGCCCTGGGGGGTCAAATGAGCCAGGAGATATCCCAGGCGGCTGGTCCCAGTCGCGTCATTGGCCAGCTGCGCATCGGGCTCGAGGATCCAGACATTGGGCCGTCCGGGCAAGCGCCAGGAACCATACGGCAGGACTCCGGCAATTTTCGCCGTTCGATGACCGAAACGAATCAGACTGCCAGCGATGTGCGGATTGGCGCCGAAGTCCTTCGTCCATGTTTCGTAGCTAAGGATCGCGGACGGAACATTGCGATCATCTTCGGTGTCTGCGGAGGTGAACTGGACCTGCAGGCCGAGCAGCAAGAAGAGATTGAGGCTGGCATGGGTCACCCTCCAGCGAGCGACGCGTGTGGACGAGACGGATGCATTTTCCAGGGCGGTGCGGTAGAAGGCGAATTGATCAAAATAGCGCTGGTGCGTGCCCTTCCAATTGCGGAACAGATCAGTGGAAATCGATGGCGCCAGGCTATCGACTGACCGCGCAGACTGGATAAGGATCAGGCCGGGGCTGACCTGATAGCGGGATGAGTCGGCCTCAGCGTGCACGCCTGGCACAAGGCGCGCGACCATTGCGCAGACCGCGAGCACCGCAAGGAGACAGAAAAAGACCTTTGCCGCCGAGCCGTCCAGTCTGGGGCGTGGGATGACGGGCGTCCGCACGAGCGTGGAACCGGCCAGCCAGGATTGGCGGAGCACGCAGAACGCATCCGAAAAAGAACCGAGGCAGAAGGCGGTGATTTTCCGCTGCGCCGGCCAGGAGAATAGACGGGTAGTGCAGCAGGAGCGGCGCACGTGCCAGAGCTCGGCATGCCACTCGCGATGCCACTCGATTCGCTGATCCACAGGAATGAGCCAAGCCGCCGAGCGCAGAATGGCCCCATCCAGTACGCAGAAAAGTCGATCGGCCGAAGGCTTCATCGGGAGTTAGCCTCCTCGGTGGAGATCAGACGTTCGAGCAGGGGATAACGTTTGCGAGAGGCTTCAAGGGTGGATTTTCCCTGGGCGGTGAGCTTGTAGTATTTGCGCGGCGGTCGTTGCTCCGCGTCTGCGATCGACTGCCGCTCCCATTGTGAGCGGATCAACTGGTCGCGCTCGAGGCGCCGCATGGCCGGATACACGGTTCCGCTGGGAAGGCCGGTCATCTCCATGATGCTAAACCCGTAACCGACGCCGGCGCTGATGGCCTGAAGAATCATGGCGGCGGTGTGCGAGAGTTTGGCGTCTGGGGCCATGCCTTATTGTAGCTATGTAGCAATCTACTTGACAATCCCAAATTATCCAGTATGCTGAATGCTACATAGGGTAGGCGGTCGTGGAGGACCGGAGACCAATGCTTGAAGTCCGGCATCTCTTCCGCAGTTTTCGTGGGATTCCCGCAGTAGAGGATGTGAGCTTCAGGATTGGGCCTGGCGAGATAGTTGGTTTCCTCGGCCCGAACGGAGCCGGAAAGTCGACCACGGTAAAAATCATTACCGGCCTGCTGCGCGCGAATGAGGGGAAAGTCCTGTTCGAAGGACACGACATTCGCGACGACATGGTGGCGTTTCGCAAGGTACTCGGATATGTTCCGGAAGAGGCCCATCTCTACTCGTACCTGTCGGGGCTGGAATATTTACAACTCATCGGACGATTGCGAGGGCTTGGCGAGCGCCTGATCGAGGTCAAGGCGACCGCGCTACTCGAACTGCTTCATCTCAAATCCTGGCAACACACGCCGATTTCTTCATACTCGAAGGGGATGCGGCAGAGGGTTCTCATTGCGGCGGCTCTTTTGCACGATCCAAAGCTGCTGATCTTCGACGAGCCATTGTCGGGGCTGGATGTAGCGTCGGGGCGCCTCTTCAAAGATCTGTTAGAGATGCTGGCAGGGCAGGGAAAAGCCGTGTTGTATATCTCGCATGTGCTGGAGACGGTGGAGCAGGTCTGCAACCGGGTAATCGTGATTGCCGGGGGCAAGGTGCTCGCCGATGCACCGCCTTCAGAACTGACTACACTCATGAGCCTGCCAAATCTGGAAAGCGTGTTCGCGCAACTGGTGCAACAGCAGGATACCCGGTCGGCGGCAGAGAAAATTGTCGAGATCATGCAGATTGCCCATGTCTGATTCATTCCAGCGCCTGATCACGATGTCCGACACGCGACCGTTGTCGCTGAGCGAACAGGCAGAGCTGGGTCCCGTGCGACAGCCGGAGAGAAGCCAGGTTTCGCTCCTGATCCGGCATTTTTTGGAGCGATTCTTCAATCATGAGACTGCTTCACCGGATGGGGACGCAAAAGCGCGGCTGATTCTGGTCGCGTTTGCGACCGGCCTGCCTCCCTTCATAGTGGCGATCTACTTGTGGCCGGTGTACCATCACGTGATCGTACTCCGGCAAGACCATCCCCTCACCGATGTTCCAGTGCCTTACTGGGTACAGGTGAACCATCACTTCTTCTTTGTGCTGTATTCGTTTGTTGCGATGGGCATTGTCACAGTGTTTGAGTGGGATCTTTTCTTTCCCGATCTACTGGACATATTTGTTCTGGGCACATTGCCATTGGCGAGTCACAGAGTATTTGTGGCTCGGGTAGGAGCCATTGCGGTGCTGATCTTGGGATTCCTGTTCGATGCCAATTTTTTGGCTCCGATGGTGCTGCCCGCGGCGACGGATCCTCCAAACCTGGCGAGATTTGTCGCCGGGCATATCGTGGCCGTTTCGGGGAGCGGCCTGTTTGCGGCGGCATTCATCCTGGCATTGCAAGGCTTGCTTCTGTCGACTCTTGGCGAGCGGCTGTTTCGACGAATTTCGTTAGCACTCCAGGGGCTGGCAGTGACGGTCCTGGTGGTCCTGTTCTTGCTCTTTCCGGTTCTGTCGGGCGTTACGGCAGGACTGTTCCGGGCTGACGGGGCTGTAGCGCGATGGTTTCCTCCGTACTGGTTTTTGGGCATGTATCAGAGGCTGCTGGAGGGCCCATCGGTTCTGCCGGTTTTCGCGGCGTTGGCGAAGATAGGATGGGTTGCGACGCTGGCGGTTGGAGCGGCTGCGCTGGCATTCTATCCGCTGGCTTATCTGCGCAGGGTTCGGCAACTGGTGGAAGGGGCAAGCACGCGGTCGACACGCAATCGCATGGCGGCCCCGCTGTACGGAGTGCTTCACGCCACGTTGGTGCGGCCGACGACCCGTCGAGCCATATTTCACTTTATCGGCCAGACGCTGTTACGAGTTCCGCGCTATCGGATTTACCTCGTGCTGTACGGCGGTGTGGGGCTATCGGTGGTGATGGCGACGGTCCTGCGATTCACGGTTCACGGGCAACACCTGCATGCGGAAGTCTCGGCAGATGGAATCCGCGTGGCAATCGGGATTGTGGCATTCTGGGTGATTGCCGGATTGCGGACAGCGTTTGTTTCGTCGGGCAATCAGCGCGGGAGTTGGGCCTTGCGGATTGTTCATGGAAAGCCGCCGCACTTCGTGGCTGCGATGGAGCAGCTGCTCGCCGCCAAAGTGTGGGCCATGTTATGCGGAGCGGTGGTAACAATGGCTGCGATTGGCGCATTTCGTCTGGTGGCGCCGGCGGAACTGCTGGGCCGGTCCGCAACCGTTGCGCAGTTGCTGGTTGCAGCCGGGATGTGCGTGCTGCTGACCGATGCTTTCTTCCTTAACGTGACGATTGTGCCATTTACTGGAGATCCGGCAAGAGAACAGCCCAACCTGGCATTCACCATGCTGCGATACTTTACTTTCTTCCCGGTGGTAACGGCGCTTTCGATCGCCTCAGAATACTGGATTGAGAACAGCGCAGCACATTTCGGTATCGCCGCAATATCGATTGTTGTCGCGCATTTGTGGTTTCGCAAGAGGCATCAGGACGTAGTGCGGCTCGATTGCAGCCAAATTGAGCTGGAGGAAGGTGAAGAGGAATTTCCGATCAGGCTCGGACTGCGCTACTGAGATGGCCGATGAAAACCAGATCACGGCAAGGCATGCAGTGTGGTGTTAAACAAGTAAGGATCCTGAAAGTCGGTCTGGTCGCCGGACTTCTTGTTCGGAATTGGTTGCAGACGCGCCGAGAGAGGCTTATTCCATTTCGTTGCGAGAGATGCGACATCGGCGTACATACGGTCCATTTGCTCGAGACTTACATCGCCGGGAAGAGGAACGGTGTCGAGTCCGGTACCGCAGACCGCAGAGTAGGCGAGCAGAGAATCGATATTGTAAGTGGACTCAGCCCATCGCTGCGCCAATAACTTGTCTTCCATCACGGGCACCATCAAACCGGAGTAGCCGATTTGTTTTACCGGCACAGCCTTTACGGCGGCCGTGATGATGCGCGCCGCAGTAAGCGTTCCGCTGGAACCAAACCTGGCGCCTGTGAAGTTTTCGATCGCGGCGCCGATGGAAACATCGCCGAGGGGCGCAGGGGTCGGATCGACTCCGACGTAACTCCATCCGGTTTCTGCGCTCACCTTGTTTCCGATCTTGTCCGCAACGATGGCATGTTTCGTGAGTGCCGCGGTGAGGTCCGCTGTCGCCGCGTCAGCGTTCCCCTTGTCTCGTGTGAAGACATCCGCAACCACATTCGCGCCTTCAAAACCAACGGCAAATTGTCGTCCTGCACCCGTGTGATATGAGCCGGGGAAGAAGGGTGACATCGGCTTGAGCATCGCTGTCGCGGTGAAGTTGAAAGTTCCCTGGCTCCGCGGGCTATGCTCGCTGACATACTTCACCAGTTCTGACGTACGATGGATTGTCTTCCAGTGAATACCCGTCTCGTCGGCAATGATAGTGCTGGCCTCGATGTTCGGCAGCGTGGAGAGTGCGCGCTCCAGCAGGTGCATGGTAGCGAAATCGTCGCCGTCATGCATCATTGCCGGCCCTACATTGGGGATGAAGTCCTCTTTGACGGAAAGCTGGTCAAGTCCGGCGAGGAAGGCGAGTGCCTGTTCCTCGGTCATTCCAGCGACAAGTTCGGCGAGCGGTTGGGTGGTCAGACGAAGGGTTTCCACCTGGTAGCCGGCGGCTTCGAATTCGCTTTTCACTTTCTTCAGGACAACGAGCGCGTCCGCAATCTGCTTCCCGGATGTTGTTCTGTCGAGACGCACGAATCCGGTAATGGCTCTGACCTTTGGATTGGAGGCCGCGGTTGAGGTGGAAGCTGTCTGTGCAGCCAGTTGGAGCGATAAACTCAAGATGATGGCGACGACGATTCGGGACACGTCGAACCTCAAAAAACAAGTCATCGTCGGAACCCCCTGCTTAATGATCGGAGTTTGCAGGGTCCCCATAGATGATTCCACGGCCGTTGGTACCGAAGTAAACGCGTCCGTAAATGCGCGGGTCGCCGGTGATGGTTGAGTTAGTAAGTGCGTATTGGTGCTGATTGTCGTTGATCCGCCTCCAGGTAAATCCCGCATCGTCGGATCGATAAATTCCCCAGACACCACAGACCTCTGCGCTGCTGTACAGGGTCGGGTATTTGTGGAAGGGCGCGGGCTTGCCGAAGCCAATCGTGCTGGCGGCGTCGACGTCTGACAGCTTGAAGAAGGAGTTGCCGCTATCCACCGAATGCCAGATGCCGTAGATGGTGGTTGTGCTTCCACCCGCGAGCCAGATGTCTCCCTGGCGCCCCGGCGTTGCCTTGAACTGTGCCGATGTACCCGCAGAGGGGAGGTTGCCGGCGCCGGTAGCGGCGAACGTCTGTCCACCATCGACGCTGCCATAAAACGTGCCATTCGCGAAGGCGTAGAACTTCAACGGATTCACGCGGTCGGAACGCACGCTCGCGCCGGCCGGTGCACCGGTGGATGCTGTCCAGCTCGTTCCCATGTCTGCAGAAACGAACACGCCGGCGCCAGAACTCCAAACCACGCGGCTGCCATCGGCCGCGGCTGCCACGGTCCCGCCCGACGCGCCCGACGGCTGGGTAGCGCCGGGAACCCACGTCTGCCCACCATCTGCGGAGAAGCCGATGTTCATTCCGTTTGTGCCGCCGGTTCCCACCCGAACGATGAAGCTCGGATTGAGTTCCGCATAATCGAGGCTGGTGCCCGTCGTGAAAACCGGGTTCGCGTCCATCACGCTGGGAACCGCAAGGTTGTTGTGAGTGTAGCCGCCGTTGTCGGCGACCGCGCTGATCAGATGAGCGGCACCCGAGGGAGGACTGATAAGGTCTTGAACAGCGGTTTCCTCAATCCCCACCGCGGCCACGGAAATGTTGACCGGACCGCCACTATCCCAGGCCGTGAGGTTGTTCGCGCCGTACATCGTTGCGCCTGTCCCGTAGAGCATACGGTTGGAATCGAAAGGATCGATCTCAAGCGATTCAACCATCCAACCCAACTTGGGCGTTGGCTGCGGGCACAATGAATTGCTGGGGCCAGTTTCAGTGCATGTTGCGGGTGTCGCGCCGAACGTGAGCCAGGGGGCGACGGACGCGTAGCTGAGTGCGTAGGTCGGGACCATGACATTCGGCCATGGATTAGCAAAGTTTGCGTTCCAGATCAGGTTCCAGGTATTTCCGCCATCGAGGCTGCGGAAAAATTGCGTGTCCGGCCACCATTGATTGAGCGTGGCCACAACAATCGCGTTGGGGTTTGACCCGTCCAAGCTCAACCCGCCGAACCCGTAACCTCCGTTAAGGGGCGACGGAGGCGGGGTGATATCCGTCCAGGCCGCCGAGCTCGTGTCGTATTTCCACACACCGCCAGCCGATCCGTCGTAGGGGCCGGCGTTGTTGTTGTAGCTGAGATAGAGAACGCCGGTGGACGCGAGTTTGCCATGGTGAGGCATGACTCCGGTCGGCTGCCCAACGACCGCGGACCACGTTTGCCCGCCATCCGAGCTGTGCCACAGGCTGTTCGCAGGGTCGGCCACGCCGACATAAATGTTCTGCGAGACCTTCATGTGGCCGACGCTGATGGTGGTGCGAGGATCAAAGGTTTCCCAGACAACCCCGATCGGGTCGTTATCGTACGTATCCGATGGACCGCTTGAGGGCTCATGGTAAGGGCCGGTGTCGGGGAAACTCGCGACCTGCGACCACGTCTCGCCAGAATCCGTGCTTCGCCAAAGCCCGTTTCCGCTCCTGGTGCCCAGGTAAAGAATGCGATTGTTGTTTGGGTCGATGGCCAGCCGCTCGCCCATGCCGCGCCCAGGCATGTTGCTTCCGACTTTGAAGGGCAAGTCAATCCGCTGGAACGAACGGCCCTGGTTGGAGGAACGGAGGATCGCGCCGTTCTGGCTCGCCCATTCATTTGTGTACGTTCCCACCGCGAGGTAAACGCGTTGCGGGTTCTGCGGATCGATGGCAATGCTCTCCACGCCGCTGAGGTTCCAGTCGGGGAAGCCGATCCAGTCGAGCAATGGAACCCAGCGGCCTGATTCCGGATCAAACCGATATGCGCCGCCGATATCCGTTCGGGCGTACACCAGCCCAGGTTCCTTTGTGCTGAAAGCGATCCCGGGAATGAAGCCGCCGCCCCCGCCAATGACGACGTTATTGAACCGGTACGGACCGGACTGCGGCCCCTCCGCTCTCAAAGGGGATAGGCTGAACGATGCGAGGAGGGTGGCAGCTATCCCAACGGCCAGGACCGAACGGCCGAAGCCATGAAATGAAGAGGCAGAAAGAATCCTGCTCGACATAAAAGCCTCCTTCTTATGCAGGGCGGATTTTCGGGACATGCGGGCACGCCTGTCAAGAGAGAACAAGCGAAATTCGCCAGTTAGTCACGAGTGCCATCGCGTTTGGGGACTATACCTCGTGGTAAATCCGGTAGTGTTCAGTCGTAATCGCCGGGAACGGCTTGAGGCGGAGTTTGCCGGCGTCGGATGCCACTTCCCAGTTACTGGACCCCAATCCGGCCTGCTGCGCGGCCGTCAACTGCGCCTTCGTCAGTGTCTTCGCTCCCGGTTCGACCGCAAAGAGCGCCACTGGGCCGTGAAGCAAAGCAACCGTGTTTTGATGTTGCGGGTCGATCGGCATCAGCCGCAGCGGCATATCAAGCGAGAATTCGATCCGATCCCCATCCTTCCAATCGTGTTCGATCTCTGCCCAGCTTCCCGGCCGCACCGTCGCATTCGCGGCTTTCCCATTCACGCGAATCGTCGTTGCCGCTCCCGCCCATGCGGGTACGCGTAGAGCAACCAGGAATCTCTCCGGTCGGTCCAGTTTCAACCGCAGGGACACTTCGTTCGAATTCGGATAGCTCGTCTGCTGCGTCATTGAAACCTGCGCGCCGCCCTGCTTCCAGGTCACCCGCGATGGCACGAAGAGATTCACATATACGCCCCGCGGCGAGCGGAAGTACGAGCTGACCCCGTAATCCGCAGTGAGCTGCGGGAAGGTGCCAGAGCAGCATGGCCACTTGTCGCCGTAGTCGACCTTCTGGCCGTCCATGTTGTAATCGGAATAATAGAAACTCACCCCGTCTGGCCGAATTGGACGAGCTCCCAGAATCGTGTTGTACAGCACCGCCTCCATGCTGTCGCCATGTGTGCTCTCCCCGGTTACACGCATCAGGTACCGGACGATCTTGAAGTGTCCATAGGCGCCGCATGGTGTTTCGAAGCTCGCATGGGTAGAGTGCAGCGAGTTCACAAGTTCGTCGGTCCCGGGCTTCGTGAATCCTTCCTGCGGTCCCCAGCCGCCGGTTGCATAGCTCTGCTCCTGCACAAACCTGAATCCGTTCTTCGCGGCCCGCAGGTGTATCTCGCTTCCGTCAGTCAAATAGGCCTGCATCGCCGAACTCAGGGCATTTACGTGGCTGTACGCATGCTGACCCGGCAGCACGTTTCGGTTCTCAGCGAGCGGTCCGAAGTACGAACCGTCCTGCAGAAATCGCTTCGCCAGTTGGCGGTACCGATCGCCTGCCCCGCGGTGATACGCCAGGTAGAAATTCTCCGGCAGTGTATAGGTTTCGTCCCAGGTAAACGAAATGTTCTTGTGCGGCCGCGCCATCATCTCATCGCGGCTCAAGGCTTTCTCCGGAAGCCATGGCAACACCGCGTCCGTTGCCTTGTTCAGCACAGCAAGCGCGTTCGGATCCCCAGCAAACTGGTGGGCGTCGATCAGTCCGCAGTTCGTCTTGTCGAATGTGTATGCCGGAATGCAATAGCCTGCATAGAACTTCGTCGTCACGGTGGGTGCGAACGCCTTTACGAGCCCGTGCACCTTGGCCTGCGTCGCCTTGTCCCCGGTGATTGCGTAGGCCCGCGCAAGCCCTGACAAATACTGCCCAAAACTATGCCCGGGAATATAGCCGGTCATGTTCTTCGGGGGGTCGAAGTCATTCGACGGCGTATACCAGCCGCCCATATCCTCACCGGGCGCCGGCAGCCCCGCCAGTTGGCGGAACGGTTTCAGCAGATCGTCATCCGGCAAACTCAAAAACAGCGAGGCGTTGTTGCGGAACTGTTCGAGCATCGGTCCATCCAGCAGTTGCACATCGCCGTACTCAAACAACGAAAGCTTTGTTTGTGCAGGACTGGTCGCATCTGCACCGATCGCCGGCAAACTATTTCGCGGGACCGCCATTCCTGCCGCCACCGCTGCACTACTCTTCAGGAAGTCTCGCCGAGTCTTACTCATGTCTGAATACCTCGCTGTCTGTTCAAACCGTCGAACGATCCCGGGCTTTTCCTGCTCCGTAACAGAACGCCAGAAAGCGTTTCCCGGTCTCCGCGTCGAATTACAGTATCTTCATCAGTCAGTCGGCTCGCGATTCAATCGAGAGCGTGTTCGCGCCATGCAATTCCCGCTGTTCTTAGTGCCCCATGATCTCCACTATGGACTTGTCGGGTGTACTCCAGGCTGCAGCGCCTTCGTGTTTAAACTGCTGGGTCGCTTCGCTCCAGTGAAGCGTTGTGATCGAACTGACTCCCTTTTCATACGCGTACGTATTGCCGTCATCTGAGAACAGCGTGAAGGTGGCGTCTGCTCCCGGATAGACGCGCACCGACGCAATGTCTTGCTTCTGTTGTGCACTCAAGACAGCAGATCCAAATGGAATGATGCTGCCTGCGCGGACAAACAGCGGTATCGTATCGATCGGAGAGTCAGCCGTAATGGTGTTACCGCCTTTGAGTCGTTCATTTGTCCAGTAGTTATACCAATCACACCCCGCGGGCAAGTAAACCGAACGGTGTGTGGCTCCCTGTTCAGACACGGGAGCTACCAGCAGAGCGGGACCAAACATGTATTCGTCCGGGATGTTGGCGACGTTGGGATCGTTTGGAAAATCCATGAACAGCGCGCGCGTGAAGGGAGCGCCGGTCTGGTAACTCCCGAAGGCGAGGGAGTACGTGTACGGTAACAATTGATATCGCAGGCGCAGATATTTTTCAAGGATGGTCTCGGCTTGTTTGCCATACGCCCAGACCTCGTTATGTTTCCTCTCTCCGTGCGCCCGCATCACGGGTTGAAAAGCTCCCCATTCAAACCAGCGCACAAATAACTCGGGATAGTCCTCATAGTTATCGACTGTATCGCGTGCATCCGACGGATCGACCAAGGGGGTGTGCGCCGCTTTGTAGTTCGCCGGTATCTGTGGCGAGAAAAAGCCGGCGATGTCCGTATCCCAATAGGGCATCCCGGTGGCCGTAAAGTTCAATCCGGCGGGGATGGACCGCTTTAGCATATCCCAGGTCGAGAGGACGTCGCTCGACCAGAAGATGGTCCCGTTCCGCTGCGCCCCGAGGTATGCCGCGCGGGCAAGAATCATCACTCGCTTGCTATCTCCGAAATCGCGCCTGAATCCGTCGTAAACCGACGCGGTGTGGAACAACGGATAGACGTTGTAAAAGCGAGTTCCCGAGCCTACAAAAAAGAAGTCTTTCGCCGGATCGATATCTGGTTCCGTTTCATCGAGCCAGAGGTAATCGAAGTTATACGGCTTGATATAACGATCTCGTATGGCCTCCCACCACCACTTGGCAGCCTCAGGATTTGTCGTATCGATATTGGGGCCGATAACATCCTTGAACTCGCCCGGGTCTGGAGTTCCATCGGCGGCATGGATAAGCCATCCCTTTTCCCGCAGCATGTCGTAGTACCGGGTGCCCGGAGCGAAGTGCGGCCAGACGCTGAGCAAGGTTCCAATGCCCATGGAATGGAGCTGCTGGTTCATGGCGGCGGGATCAGGCCAGCGGGCGGGATCGAGATCCAACTCGCCCTGCCTGGTCATGTTGAGAAAATCCACGACCACAACATCAAGCGGAAGCTGGCGGTCACGATATCCCTTTGCAATCGCCATGATCTGATCCTGCGTCGGGTAGATCGCCTTGCTCTGGATATATCCGTAGCTCGCTCTCGGCAACATATGGGTGATGCCGGTAAGCTGACGATAGCCTTTGTAGATATCGTCAATGTTGTCGCCTTGGATCACAAAGAAGGAAACACGATCCCCGACTTCTGACGACCAGACGTTGCGCTGATTGAAGCCGAGATCGACGGTGGTTTTTGAAGGATTATCCCAGACCAGACCATATCCGCGGCTGGAGATCATGAATGGAACACAAACGTTCTGGCCGCCGATGGCCGAATAATCATGCCAGCAATTAATGCGATGATCCCGGAGGTCGAGGGCGCCCTGTTGCTGTTGACCAAGCCCGTAGTAATGTTCGTCTGCCGGCGAGTCAAAGATTGCGGAGACGCGGGAGCCGGCGTCGTTCGGCTTGGTCCCATTCGGTCCCGCGGCATCAGAACTGTTCGGAACCATAAACCAGTTCCGCATGGTCAGGAGAACCTTGCCCGAAGACGTCTTCACGGAAACTGTGTCGTCGTTTCGTCGGCTCCCGGAACCGCCGCCGAAATAGTGGTCTCGCAGGGATTGATTGAGCTCATCGAGCGGCATGGGATGCGGTAAACGCGACGGCGGTATCTGATCGGCGGAGACATCGACGACCAGCAGAGGGGAGTGAAAGACATCGTTCCCATCAGCGTCCCGCTCATGGGTCCAGTCCGCCATCGATGGTGTTCCGACAAGCCCATATCCAGCGACTGCCTCCGCCGAGGCCTTGGCCTTGCTGAACGTAATCCGCAGGATGTTCGGCGCGTATGGCTCAAGCACAATTGTTCTGCCTTCACGGTCAAGGACGAAGTGGGCGTTCTGGGCGAGAGCAGCCACGCTTCCGACCGCTGAGAGCCAAAACATGAACGCAATTGCGATTGGGGCGACCACGTCCACCATGGTGTCGGACTTCTTCCGGAACTTCTGGTGGGTGCGGGAAAGGAGATGGCTCTTTTGCCGATGTCGCATGTTGTTTCTCCCAGGTATTGCTTGTTGCCGGTTCACAATTCGCGTTTTGGATCACAGCCTGCTCGATGTTAATGCTGTCGGGCCTATCTGCATAGCGGTGAAGATTCATATAACGTTTTCTTTGCCCGGGTAGTTTCCGTATAGTACTGATTACAAAATGCTTGAGTTCCTTTAATTGAATCCAACTGCTTAACGGAACGACGGGAGTGAATTCATCCGATTGACATGGACGCGGTTGCTGATATTTACTTCCGGCGTAGGCCACCACAGTTGAAAACACATTGCTTCAGCAAGAGGCGGAGCCCCGCGGAAACGGCGTGGCCAGTATTGATTTACCGCGGTTAGGATGTGACTTTTTCCCCGACTGAATGCTGGAAGTGAAAGGATCCGTCTCGGACTCAGCCAAGTTGCCTGAATAGCTTGCAGCCCTTCATAGCTATGCGATGAGCCTTCTTTTCGGGCTTTTTTTACAACGCTCTTCCTTCGATCGTTTGGCAGGACTGGTGAAGTGCCATTCAGGGATGAGAAGGCTCAAGCGTCTGAACTCGATTTCGGGCGCCGATACCCGCCAAACTCTTGCACTGCGAGGGAGCGCGCAATTTCCACTCCAGGTCTTAGGGCTCGAATCGAACTGGCAAACAGCTTGCAATACCAAGGGATAGGCAAGAACCGAATGGGATCGCAAAAGAAAACGTTTTACGGCGTTTAAAACGAATCGGTCGGAAACGGTGAGTACGACGTCGGGTCGCGCGCCGGCGGGTCTTGATTGCTTCGACGCTCGAGATTTCGCGGAGCCAGTCACAACTTCAGATAAGTCGATGATCACAATTTGAACGTTCGCGGCAAGGAGACACATCATGGCCAGTGCAAGAAACCTAAAAAGGTTCTTCCCGTTGTTCCTGTTCCTGTTGGTGCTCAAAGGAGTCCCGGTCTTTGCCCAGTTCTCGAGCGGTATCGAGGGAACCGCTCGCGATACTTCGGGGGCCGCACTCGCAGGAGCCAGAGTCATCATCACCGATAGCCGGATCGGCGTCTCCAAGGCCACTACGACCAATGACGCCGGTTACTTCCGCATCGAAAGTATTGCCGCTTCCACCTATACAGTCGAGGTGCAGATGGCGGGCTTTCAGACCTGGAAACAGGATGGTCTCGCTCTTCAGGTGGGGGAAGTCCGAACCCTTACCCCGGCGTTGAAGGTGGGGGCTGCCTCCGTCAACATCGAGGTCTCTGCCTCGGAGACCGCCGTCGACCTGGTCACTCCGACGACCGGATCAGTAATCGCCGACGTGACATTGCAGCAAACTCCGCTTCCTGACCAGAATATCTACGGTCTGACTGCCCTGACTCCCGGGATGACGGGGAGCGCTGTCACCTCGGGCGACAATTACACCAACGAGTACGCCATCAACATTAACGCCGCCGGACTTCGCCAGGAGCAGAACGGCTACATGATCGATGGCGCCTACACCAATACACCCTCCCGCGGGGGCGGCACTTCGATCTCGCCCAATCCGGAAATCGTGCAATCGATGAACGTAAAGACCAATAATTTCGACGCCCAGAAGGGAAGAAATGCGGGCGCAACGGTTGAGGTCTTTACCAACTCCGGAACCAACGATTTCCACGGCACCATCGACTACTACTTCCGCAACAACGACACCGCCTGGCCTACCGTATTCGAGACCACAGGAGTTCCGACGTTCAGCCGCAACGAAATAAGCGGCACCTTTGGCGGGCCCGCGATCAAGAACAAGCTATTCCTGTACGGCGCCATAGACGTGCTCCGCTCCAGTTCCGCGCAAGCCTATACCGTTACAGCGGAAACTGAGGACTTCGATAACTGGGTTGAGGCAAACTTGCCCACTACCTTAGCGGCTTCCATCCTGAAGGCGGCGCCGCCTCAATCCTTCCCGAAAACGAATTTCCAGACCGTGGCCCAGGTTGCGAGTTCAACGCCGGGGTACTACGCGCCACCTGCCGGAATTCCGGCCGATTTGAACGCGGTTGGCACCGCGAACATCAGCATCACAACGCCCAACAATGGATACCAGTGGAGCGTCCGCGGCGACTACTATGTGGGCCCGAACGATCGCATTTATGGAGATGCGATTCGGACCTCGCGCACATCCGAGGGTATTCAGGCGCGCCCGGCGACGAACATCCCATACTACGACGTATCCGATTTTGGCAACGTGGACTGGACGCATACGTTTTCTCCGCGAATATTGAACGACTTGAGCATCAACATGATCCGTCCGCAGGGCGCGAATGGTTCTGTTCCATCGGAAGCGATTCCCTACATCAACGTCACCGGCCTGCAGGGCTTCGGAACCTGGGGCGCCGGCAACTTCATCCAGACAACTGTGGGCTGGCGCGATGTAATGACCGCAACCATCAAGTCGCACACGCTCAAATTCGGATACGACGGCTACAACATCCGCGAGAACGATGTGCAAGACAGCGCATTCACGCGCCCGACCTACAACTTCGACAGTATCCTCGACTTCGTACAGGACAAGGCCACGTCGGAGAACGGCACCCACGTGGACCTCACCACCCATGGGCAGGCGCCTTACGTGCGCCGCTACCGCGAGTTGTACACGGGGTTCTTTATCCAGGATGACTGGAAGGTCACGTCCCGATTCACGTTAAACGCGGGTGTTCGATACGACTCGATGGGGAACCTGTTTGCCATCCTTAGTCCCAAACTGACGCTGTTGCAACTCGCGGAGGGCGATCGCCAACAGCAGATTGCGGGAGCAATAGCGATTGCGGCACCCAATGGCCGGTCCAATGTCCTCGACCACATCGTGTATGGCCTCACGCCGCGACTCGGATTTGCCTGGGATGTATTCGGCAAGGGGAGAACGTCGTTGCGGGGAGGATTTGGCATGTTCGCCGATCAACCTCCGTACCTGCACATTACGGATGCGACCTCTGGCAACCTGCCCTACTTCTATTCGCCCTACATCAACGTGCGGCAGGGTAATCCCACCCCCACATTCCAGATGTGTGATCCCCCTACGGGCTACTATCAGGTTTGCCCGATCGTCGACACATCGAACGTCACCTTCGACGCACACGGCGGCATCCTGCTCAACGGCGTTCCTCAGCGCTCGGGTCTCGGCGGGTTCGATCCGAACTACAAGATGACCCAGGCGGAAGCCTGGACTCTGAGCATTCAACAGCAACTGCCCGATAATCTGATCGTCGAAGTCAACTATTCCGGCACCGAGGCGCACCACCTGCCGATCTATCAGAACACCAACCGATTTGCCGGCGATCTGATCATCAACAAAGGCAATCCGCAGTACCTCAACCCGAGTTTCGGCGCCATCGAGTACGGTACATCGAACGGCAATTCCAGCGGCAACGTCGGATCGGTGGTCGTTACACGCCGGTTGTCTCGTGGGTTGTCTTTGCGTGGCATCTACTCCTACGCGAAAGCATTGGATGTGTACAGCACAGCCCAATCCATCTCCGGCGGGGGGGCCACCGCAAACACCAACATCATTCAGCCCGATGACTTCAAAGCACAACGGGGCCGTGCGGACTACGACATCCGCCAGCAGTTCTCGGCAGACGGCATCTGGATCATCCCTTCGCACTATGACTCGGCTGCTTTAAAAAATATTCTTGGCGGCTGGCAGATCGGGGGAGTGTGGCTCATGCAAACCGGATTGCCATTCACGGTTGTCACCAGCGCACCGTTCCACCCGGTCTTCGATGCAAGTGGCAATGTCGTCGGGAATACCGGCGGCGATTACAACGCCGACGGTTCCAACTACGATGTTCCAAATGTGCCGACGTTCGGCCGGCATCTCTCAGGCAGAAGCAAGGAGCAGTTCCTGAGCGGAATATTCGGGCCGCCCTCGTCCGCCGCTGGTCTGTTCCCAACACCAGCCCTGGGAACCGAAGGCAACCTGGGCCGCAACACCTATGACCAGCCCGGATACAATAATGTCGACCTCAACATATCCAAGTTCTTCTCTGTTCCATGGTTCTTCGGCGAGAGGATGAAGATCGAGGTGAAGGGGGAGATGCTGAATCTCTTCAACCGTGCCAACTTGCAATTTGTCAGTTCGGATATGACTAGCGGAAGCTTTGGACAGGCGACCAACTCGCAGCCTGCCCGTACGATCACTATCCACGTCCGCGCCAGCTTCTAGTGCGCGGCTTTGAGTCGGGCTTGCGGGTCGCACGGGTTGAGAATGTCGTGCGACCGGCAAGCCTGGAGGACCAGTTGGGTTTTCGACGAGCCAAATTCGCTGGTTTAGCATTGTCGATTCTGCTGTCTGTTTACTGTGGTGCACAAGATACCGCCTCCGGATCGAAGCAAGGCTCAACAATTGCAGAGGTTCAGACGCTGATCCGGTCAAGGCAATATGATCAGGCGCTGGCCCTCACTGGCGCCGATCTCGAAAAGACACCGGCCGATTTCCGCCTTTGGACGCTCCAGGGCATCGCACTCTCTCTCAAGGACGACACAGAGGGGGCGCTAACTTCGTTCGACAAAGCGCTCCACTTGTCCCCGACTTACGAGCCGGCGCTGAAGGGCGAAGTCGAGATCCTGTTCCGGTCAGGCGACAAGCGTGCCGTGCCGCTTCTCGAAAGGATTCTGAAAGCGACCCCGAATGATCTCACGGCGAACGAAATGCTTGCGACGCTTAAGAGTAAAGACGGCGATTGTGTGGCCGCGGTTGAGCATTTTGAGTTAGCCGCGGACGCGATCGGTACGCATCCCGAGTCGCTCGAGGCTTATGGATACTGCCTGTTCGAAATGAAGCAGTTCGATAAAGCGGTTCCTGTATTCGAGAAGCTTGTATCCTTACTGCCTGACCGCACCTACCCGAAATACGATCTCGCCCTCGTATTGGTATCAGCCAAACAATATGAGAAAGCTATCAAGACCCTTGAGCCTCTGCTTACGGAGGACCAAAAGGATCCCGATATCCTCAGTCTCGCTTCGCAGGCGTACGAAGCCACGAAGAACACACCGAGGGCGGTGGCGCTTTTGCGCCAGGCGATTGTACTGAGTCCCACCACGCCCAGCTATTACGCGGAGTTCGCAGCTCTCTGTCTCGAGCATGACTCCTTCCAGGTCGGCGTCGACATGATGAGCGTTGGGCTTAGATACATTCATGACGATCCCTCAATCTATCTTTCGCGGGGACTTCTGTACGTTGAACTCGCGGACTTCGACAAGGCAGAAAAGGACTTCAGCAGAGTCGAGCATTTATCGTCTTTCCAGAGCCTGGGTTCTTATGCGCTCGACATGAACGAAGTGCAAAGGAACAATCCTGAACAGGCACTCGCCAGGGTCCGCTCGCAGCTGAAGACCCATCCCGACGATCCTCTACTGAACTACTTCCTTGCTCAGCTATTAATGAATCAGTCTCCCGATCAGGGGAGCAAAGAGTTCAAAGAAGCCATGAGTGCGGCCCTGAAAACGGCGAAGCTCAAGCCGGACTATGTTCCTGTTCATGATCTTCTGGCCAGTATTTATATGCAGGCGGGCCAATATTCTCAGGCTATCGATGAGTGTCATCTCGCTTTGCATTACGACCCTTCGGATGAAGCAGCTACGTATCATCTCTTGATCTCGTTGAAACACAGCGGGCAAACCCAGGATCTTCCCGCCCTTTCCAAGCAGATATCTGTTCTGCATCGCCAGTCCTTGCAGCGAGAGAATGAAAGAAAGAGCTTCAGGTTGATTGAGGGCAATGCGGCGTCCAGTCCGGCTTCAACAGGCACGAATGCACACTCGCCTTAGGTCAAATTGAAGTTCTGGGGTTGGCTCAATGACGGATCATGAGAATTACCATGAAGGTTGGTTTTTTGGGATTAGGCAACATGGGAACGCCGATGGCGCTGCGGTTGCTGGCTGCAGGCCACGAATTGTCGGTGTGGAACCGTAGCGAAGGGCGCACTAAGCCACTGATTCACGAGGGTGCGGTCGCCGCAGCGACCCCAGCGGAGGCCGAACTGGGCGCTGACGCGGTGATTACCATGCTCTTCGACGATGCAGCATATCAGGACGTGCTTTTCGGCCCCAACGGACTGGTTGAAGCTCTCTCACCGGGCGGGCTTCACATCTCGTGCGGCACCATCAGCGTTGCGCTAAGCGAGCGGCTCACCCTGGAGCACGCGAACAGTGGCATCGATTTTGTGGGAGCGCCGGTGTTCGGCCGTCCAAGCGGGGCCGAGGAGGGGACGCTATGGGTCGTGGCGGCCGGTACCGATAGAGCCGTGAACCGTGCGCGTCCCTTGCTTGAGGCATTTTCGCGAGGGATCACCGTGGTTGGTGAAGAGCCGAGGCAGGCCCATGCCGTCAAGCTGGGTGGCGATTTTCTCATCAGCGCCATGATTCATTCACTGAGCGAGGCCTTTGTCTATGCAACCTGGCAGGGAGTCGAGCCTGAGAAATTCTTCGAAGCCGTAAACAACGCCCTGTTCCAGTCGCCCTTGTACGCCTCGTATGCCGGCATCATGCTGCTTCCGCCCGAACATATTGCGGCAACTATCGAGCTGGGCGCGAAAGATCTACGCTCACTGCGCGAAGCAGCCGCGAGCCGCCACCTGCATCTCAGCCTCGCTGATCAAATTGCGGCGAACTTCGCCGAAGCGAGGCGTCTCGGGCCGGCCGGCCAAGACTGGGTCGTGGGTCAGTATCGGATGGCTCAGCGGCGGGGAGTAGACAAGCCGGCGAACAGTGGACAGTGAGCAGGATGAGACCTCTGAGGCTGAACCAACCTCCAGCACGCTCCTGCTAACTTCTCTACTCGAACGGACCACCGAGACCCTGGCGAAACATCGCGGCAACCGGACGGAATATGCTCAACAGGAAAGATGCTAAATTTGACATAAGTTACTTGGAAAGTACGAAATAAAGGAAGAAGCAGTGAAGTGCCCGGATGGCGAAATCGGCAGACGCAGCGGACTTAAAATCCGCGGCCCGCAAGGGTGTGGGGGTTCAAGTCCCCCTCCGGGCACCAGATATATACGTTTAGAATCAATGATATACAGACATTATTTTCGTTTGTGCCCAAAATGTGCCCAAATCCTCAAGACGGAGACCGCCGTCGTCAGAATGATTCACAATCGCCAAAGTGAATGAGGCTTGAGTGGTCATGGCTTCCAACGAGCCCGCTTTTCGTCATCGATCCTGCATGGCAGACCAGCGTCATTCTCGCCACGGCCGGCCCATTTGCCATGAAGTGATAAGTTAGCGCTTCAAGCCGTGAAGTCCCGATATGCTAAAGGCATATCAGCGGGAGCGCTTCCGGGACCAATTTTCCTGGGGCACGTCAAGAATGACAACGTTCAGTGGATATCCTTCGAAGATCTCGGTTCCATCCACCCAAAAGAGAACGCATGCTGCAATAAACTTTGCGTGATCTGCAATTTTTTCCAGATTTCTGACAATCATCAAGGCTGAGACCGCCTTGTCGATCATTGACGGCGAAGACTTCATCTTCTCGACCAGATGTATCCATGCATCGTTCTCCAACAGAGAAATGACGTCAGCACCGTCTATGACTGTTGCTGCCAGGCTGCCATCCGCATCCAAGAGCGCCTGTATCGCTGTGCGTATTTGTCCGCACGCTGCGACACCCAGCTTAGGGATGTTGTCTGGCCAATCTATTCTGCCGCAATTGAATGAGAGGCTCGAGTCTGCCGTGCGCACCGCCAACGCGCTGACCTCTGATAGGAGGACATTGACCTTGATGTACGCCATGAGATGACGCGTATCTGGCGCGTTCAACTGTTTACTCGACAACAACTGAAGTAGAATTTCGTCAATGTCGCGAATGGAGCGATTGATCTCTGTTGACAGAGATAAGGCATCCGAACTCAGAGCCGGCACTTGCAAAAAGTAGCAGCGCACGGCCAGGTCGATAATTTCCTCTATGTTGCGGCCGATGTCCAGGAACTGTTCTCGCAGGCCGTCAAGCGCCGCCTCGAAGTGGACTCGCGGTTTTGCCATCGTCCCCCCTGATCAACCTGCAAAGAGAGCGGCCCCCCGGCCTGAGGTGCCGGCATCGGCAAGCCACCCTCTCTTCGCTCAGTTATGGAATAGGCTGACCGTCTTGTGTCAGTTGAGAAAGAAGCGCCCGGCCCTGATGTTGAACCGGAGCCGGCAACTTCGCATACGAGAGTTCTTCCGCCACGTCCTGTCCGGTGGTTAGCGCATAGGCGATGTAATCCCGCAGTGCTTTCTGGTCTCCTGCGAGGCCCTTGCTATCCTTTGGGATCAGAATGAAGGACAAGCCGGTGATAGGATATGCGCCTTTGGCGATGGCTGGAGGATCGACGATGGGGGTCCTGAGATCCTTGGCAAGGACGTCGATAGCAGCATTCACCGTCAAAGACGCACTCGCAGGGGTGGGTTCCACAAACTCTCCCGCACGATTTTCGATCGATGCCACCGGCATTTTAGCCAGCTTCGCGTATGACAGTTCGGCATATCCAATTGCTCCAGGATTTCCCTGCACCATGCTGAGAACGCCATTGCTGCCGTCGGCACCGGTCCCTTTCGGCCAATGCACCGAGAGACCCTGGCCAACCTTGGTCTTCCAAGTTGGGCTAGCCGCCGAGAGATAATTTGTGAAAATGCTCGTCGTTCCGCTGCCATCCTGGCGATGCACGGCAATTATTGGTGTATGAGGCAGCGCGGCGCCAGGGTTGTCATGCGCAATGGCGGCATCCGCCCAATTTAGGATTTCGCCTGCATAGATTCCGGCCAGCGTTTTGCCGCTGAGTCGAAGTGGCGCCTTCAGACCGGGAAGGTTGTAGACCATGCAGACCGGCCCAGCAGTGACAGGGAACTGCACAATTGGAGGTAGATCCTTAAGTTGATCGTCGCCGAGCGGCGCATCGCTCACAGAAAATGCGCCATAGCCTTTTCGCAGTCGGTCGATTCCGCCGCCGCTGCCCACTGGAAGGTAGTTGATGTGCAGCTGATGAGCCTTCGCGTAGTCGTTGTCCCACCGATCGATGAGCGGCTCAATGAAAGTGCTTCCGGCGGCAGCGAGCCAGCGTGTGTTTGAGTTTGATTCCCACTTGACCTCGTCCGGCTTGCCGTCTTCACCATAATGCTTGCCATTACAACCTGTTGCAAGAAAAGCAAAGCAAGTTGCAAGTATCAGCGCAGCCGAACGTCGCAGATTCATTTCGCTCACCATCCTTGGATTTTTGAGGTCTGCCTGCTACGACCCGATTCGCGGCAAAGGCAACTTGAACGCGAATTGGGGTCCTGGCCCGATCTTCTGCAAGGGCCGCGAACGGATCGCAATTGTCTATGCGCCTATGCAGATAAACACAATACGACTTTGATTGTGAAAATGGCGTGAATTGAAGTTCCCTCTCCAATTTCTAACCGTCAATCGGAAGGCAATGGTAATCTTCAGGTACTCTCGCAGGACGGTCCCTGGTCGTTCTTGAGTGCCCCTATACAAGAGTTACGGGAGAGGCGATTCGCCCATGTTGCAAGTCGAAACGGTTTTCAAAGCGCTTGGGGATGCGAATCGGCTACGGATCGTAAATCTGTTGCTGCACGGCGAACTTTGCGTCTGCGACATCCAGTACGTTTTGGAGAATTCGCAACCGAATATTTCCAGACACCTGGCGTACCTGAAGAGATGCGAGATGGTGCTGGACCGCCGCGACGGCTACAGGGTCTTCTATCGCCTTGCCAATGCGAAGACCGCTGATAAAAGGCGGCTCTTCGACTTCCTGCGGGTACTATTCGAAGCTGAAAAACAGTTGAGGCAGGACACTGAACGGCTGAAAGAAGCCATCGCCAGCGGATCCTGCACGCTGAGTGAGTGGAAACCATTCTCTGCCCTCGAAAAGGGCCGCCCCCACAGAGCCACTGTTTGAGGAGTTCAATCCGACGTCAAAGAACGCGGCGAGGCGACTCCAGAAGACCGCCACGGGGAGCTCAAGGAGCGTCCTCGACAGGATGCACCCTGAAGTCACGATTGTCAGAAGCGAAATAGCGCCGGCGCATCCAGAATGCGACATTCACAAGGCTGATGAGGGCCGGAACCTCGATCAGCGGCCCAACAACGCCTACGAACGCCTCGCCGGAGTTGAGACCAAAGACTGCTACGGCAACGGCGATCGCGAGCTCAAAGTTGTTCCCCGCGGCTGTGAACGAGAGAGTAGCTGATTGTGCGTAGTTTGCACCCAGCCGCTTGCCCATCCAGAAACTTACCAGAAACATGATCAGGAAGTAGATGACCAGCGGGATGGCAATCCGGACTACGTCGAGCGGCAGGCGCACGATGAGATCGCCCTTCAAAGAGAACATCACCAGGATGGTGAAGAGCAGGGCAACGAGCGTAAGGGGGCTGATCCGGGGAATGAAGCGCGTACGATACCACTCCTCGCCCTTGATTCGAATAAGGGTGAAGCGGGTTATCAACCCGGCGGCAAAGGGAATGCCGAGGTAGATGGCCACACTTTGCGCAATCTGAGCGATACCTACCTGCACAATGCTGCCCTGAAGACCGAACCACTTCGGGAGCACCGTGATGAACACCCAAGCGTAGACGCTGTAGAACAGCACCTGGAACACGCTGTTGATGGCGACCAGTCCGGCAGCATAGTCCGTGTCGCCGCTCGCCAGCTCATTCCACACAAGCACCATGGCGATGCAGCGCGCAATTCCAATCAGGATGAGGCCGCGCATGTAGGCGGGTTCTCCGCGCAGAAACACAATCGCGAGCAGGAACATAAGCGTCGGCCCGATGAGCCAGTTCTGAACGAGCGACAAACCCAGGATTCGCTTTTTCCGGAAGACTTCGCCAAGTTTTTCGTACCGAACCTTCGCCAATGGTGGGAACATCATGATGATCAGCCCGATGGCGATCGGGATATTCGTCGTCCCGGATTGAAACCGGTTTACAAATCCTGCAATGCCCGGGGCGAAGTGGCCGGCCGCAACTCCGATCGCCATCGCAAGGAAGATCCAGAGGGTGAGGAAGCGGTCGAGGAAAGAAAGCTTTTTGCGCTGTAACGGAGCGCAGATTTGGCCCTGCGTATATGGGGTGCTTGACATGCTTATCTCATTTCAGGTGCAACCAGACAATCAACGGGAGCGGGTAGAGGCGCGCCCTGAAGAGCCGCGAACTTTGCCGGACTGCAGCAGGCTTTGGAAAGCCGCGCTCGGTCAGCCTGCATGTTGCGCTCCTCTTTTAGCCACGAAAGGGTTTGGCGCAATACCTGGGAGGCGCCGATATTGGGCGGCATGACGATGCGATAGTGCATCCACTTGCCATCTCGCCTGGCTTCAACGATGCCCGCGCGGCGAAGATAGGCCAAGTGCCTGGAAATTTTCGGCTGGGACTGCTCCAGAATCTCGACAAAATAACAGACGCACATCTCCTGGTCTCCCATCAGGTTGAGCAGGCGGAGCCGGGTATTGTCCCCCAATGCTTGGAAGAAGCGCTCCATATTGAACTGAGCCGATTTTGTCCTCATGATCCGTTTATACGCCTTGACGAATATATTGGCAAGGCATATAGTCGCTTTTGCAGATATGTTCAGGAGCAATCATGACGGAACAGATTCTTGAATCGGTACGATCGAAGTACGGCGCGGTGGCCGAGAGTTCGCTTTCGACTGAAAATGCAGGCGTGAAGGCTGTTGCGGAGGCGTTCGGCTATTCACCCGAAGAGCTTACCTCAATCCCTGCGGAAGCCAACATGGGCTTGTCATGCGGCAATCCGACCGCGACGGCTCACATTCGACCTGGTGAAGTCGTGGTCGATCTTGGCTCGGGCGGAGGCCTCGACGTTTTTCTCGCGTCGAAGTTGGTTGGACCGGAAGGCCGGGCCATCGGCATTGATATGACTCCGGCCATGATCGAGCGGGCACGCGCCAACGCCGAGGCAGGCAACTATACAAATGTCGAATTCCATGAATCAACCATTGATCGGATTCCGCTGCCGGATGCGTCGGTCGATTGCGTCATCTCTAACTGCGTCATCAATCTGGCGCCCGACAAGACAGCGGTCTTCCGCGAGATAGCCCGCGTCCTTAAGCCTGGCGGACGGGTAGCTGTGAGCGACATTGCGTTGAAGAAGGAACTTCCCGAGTCCATCGCGAACAGTATTGCAGCTTACGTTGGTTGTATTGCCGGGGCGATTCTGGTCGAAGACTACCGCACCGGACTCCTTGATGCGGGATTTGAACACGTCGAGATCGTGGACAGCGGGACAGACTTGAATTCGTATGCCAAGGTGGAGAACCAGTCCGGTTGCTGCTCACCCAAGATGGACACGTCCAATCCCTTCCAGGTCATTGAAGAGGCTTGTTGTTCGCCGTCAGCCGAGATTTCAACCTCACTGCATGACGAACTGAAGACTCTTCTCTCCCAATATGACGTGAATTCGGCGGCCGCCAGCGTGAAGGTCTATGCCATCAAGCCGGCTGTGAGTTCTGCAAAATCCTGCTGCGCCCCTGCATGCTGTTCGTAAACGAGTGCGCCAGCAGGTCCAACCTACCACCGACCGCATCTCAGAAGGAAGTTCGTTTATGTCGCGCTACAACGTACTGTTTCTCTGCACCGGGAATTCAGCTCGCTCCATCATGGCTGAGGCGATCATGAGAAGGAAGGGCATCCCGAATTTCACTGCCCACAGTGCTGGAAGCCATCCTGCAGGATTCGTGCGGCCGGAAGCCCTTCGGCAGATCGAGGCGGCCCGTCTAAGCACGGAGGATTTGCGCAGCAAATCCTGGGATGAGTTCGCGGAGCCAGGTGCGCCGCCGCTGCATTTTGTTTTCACTGTGTGCGACAACGCGGCAAAAGAGGTGTGTCCCTTATGGCCGGGCCAACCAATGACGGCGCATTGGGGTGTTCCCGATCCAGCCGCTGTTACCGGAACGCCGGAGGAGATCGAGCGCGCTTTCAAAGAGGCTTTCGCTACACTCGACCGCAGAATCAGCCTGTTTCTTTGCCTTCCCCTTTCTTCTCTCGACACCTTTGCCTTGCAGCGGGAAATCGACAGTATCGGAAAGCAATAGGTCCACAAAATGAGATTGCTGATCATCGGTGGCAGCGATGCGGGCATCAGTGCGTCTCTTCGTGCGCGAGAACTGGATCCAGGGGCAGAAATCACGGTGTTGTTGGCGGATGATTTCCCTAACTACAGCATCTGTGGATTGCCGTTCTTTCTTAGCGGCGAAACCCCCGATTGGCGAAGCCTCGCGCATCGAACCGAATTTGAGGGCATTGAAATACGCCGTGGTCATCTGGCGACCCGCATCAACCCCGATTCCAATACCGTCGATGTCCGTACTGTAAGTGAAGATTTCCTCACGCTGCCCTATGACAGGCTTGTCATTGGAACCGGGGCCGGCCCTGTCGAGCCGCCCATCCACGGTTGGCAGTCTCCGGGTGTATTTCCCCTTCACACCATGCACGATAGTTTCGCTGTTCATCGTTTTCTCGAAACAGCCAAACCGCGGCGCGCAGTGATTGTGGGGGCTGGATACATCGGGCTTGAAATGGCAGATGCCCTTACACATCGCGGCATCGAGGTAGCTGTTGCAAGCCGCACACCTACCGTTCTGCCCACTGTCGACGCGGAGTTTGGGACGGCTGTAGAAGGGGAGCTCGAACGTCATGGCGTAAAAGTCCGTACCAGTGTTGAAGTAAACCGGATTGCCCGGGCACCGAACCATCTCCATGTCTCAGGTACCAGCGACTTCGAAGAAGACTGCGAAATGGCTTTGATCGCAGTCGGTGTGAAGCCGAACGCGACCCTCGGGGCCGAAACTGGCCTCGAGACTGGGGTGAAGGGCGCTCTCAAAGTGAACAGGAAAATGGAGAGCAAGCTTCGAGACATCTATGTTGCGGGCGACTGTGGCGAAACATTCCATCGGCTCCTGAACCGAAATACATATCTGCCTCTCGGTACAACCGCTCACAAGCAAGGTCGGGTTGCGGCTGAGAATGCATTGGGAGGCAATCGCCAGTTCGCGGGCTCGCTCGGAACGCAGGTGGTCAAGGTATTCAATCTTGTAATTGCACGCACTGGTCTTCGGCACGATGAGGCGTTGCGCGAAGGATTTAACGCTTTCTCAACAGAAAGCACGATAAACGACCACAAGGCGTATTATCCCGGCACAACCCGATCCGCGTACGAGTGACCGGAGACATTAACAATGGCCGTTTGCTTGGCGCTCAGCTTATTGGAAGCTGGGGTGCCGAGGTTTCGAAGCGTCTCGATGTATTAGCAACGGCAATTTTTCATGAAATGACGGTCGACCAGGTCTCGGACCTCGATCTAAGCTATACCCCGCCCCTGAGCAGTCCATGGGACCCCGTCCAAATGGCGAGCCAGGCTTGGAGTGCAAGCGTCAATACGTTCATACGGGAGAAACAGAGTGTATAAAGTCATCTTTGCCTGTGTTCATAATGCCGGCCGATCGCAAATGGCAGCTGCTTTCTTCAATCAACTTGCCGACCGGCAACAGGCTCAGGCCTTTTCTGCCGGAACAGAACCGGGCCAGCGCGTTCATCCCGAAGTACTGGCGGCAATGCAGGAAATTGGAATTGACCTCAGCGCCGCCAAGCCCCAGAAGTTGACCGACGAATTGGCGCGCGACGCACAACTGCTCATTACCATGGGCTGCGGCGACAACTGCCCGTACGTGCCCGGGCTTCGTCGCGATGACTGGCCGCTCAGTGATCCCAAAGGCCGCCCGATGGAGGAAGTCCGCGCCATCAGAGATGACATTAGGGGCAGAGTGCAATCACTGCTCGACCAAACTGGTCTCACCACAAACTAAGATGATGGTCTGCAAATGAGGTGATGGTCCAACTCCCGCGTCAGGTTTCAGAAGCCAGACCTTGGCGGGGAGGGTAAGTCGGTTAAACTATTTATTTTCAATTAGATATAATGCGTAATTTCAAGTCCCCCTCCGGGCACCAATTCAATCAATAGTTTATAGAAATTATCTCGGAGACGGGCAACCCCAGATTATAGCGCTGGTGCCACTTTGTTCCGACTTTGCTAGGATCGCATTCAGGGGGCAGATCCCATGCCGAGGAAGGTGGTTCCCAAAAAACGCGGAGTCTTCGAGAAGGTGCCAGACTCAGACATCTGGTGGATACGTTTCAAAGACGCTGGTGTCGAGCATCGGGAAAGGTGGGGCCGCCGCGGCGACGCAATCAAGCTCTACAAGATTCGCAAGGCGGACATTCGTCGTGGCGTAAAGATGCCAGCGAACATGAAAGACAAGGGCATCAAGTTCTCCGTGCTCGCCCAGGAAGCCATCGACTGGTACGTCAACCACGACCGCAGAGATATTCGGAATTTCAAAGGCAGGATGAAGCTCATTCTGGAGGCGTTCGCCGACCGGGCCGCTGAAGAGATTAAACCTTCTGACATTGATACCTGGATCAGTTCACACAAATGGTCAGCCGCGACGAAGAATTGTTATAAAAATGTGTTTGGAAAGACGTTCAAGATTGCGCTGGCAGACGGCAAGGTCACGAGCAATCCTGCGCGGCTGGTTGAGCAACGGGCGGAGAACAATGCCCGTATTCGGTTCCTGTCAGCAGACGAGGAAGCGAGATTGCGTGCAGCAATCAAGAAAAAATTTGCGAAGCACATGCCGGAATTCGACGTAGCTCTGAACACTGGGATGCGAAAGAGTGAGCAGTTCAGTCTGGAATGGTCCCAAGTCTCGCTGACTCGGAAGCGTATCAGATTGGAGAAGACCAAGAATGGAAGTGATCGAGAGATTCCGCTGAACAAAACCTGCCTCAGCGTTCTCGAAGCGTTACATGCCACCCGGCCGCACAATGGCCGCGCGTTTCTTTCAAAGTACGGACGAGATCTCAACAACCCTAGGGCTTGGTTTGAACTAGCCCTTGAAGAGGCCAAGGTAAAGAACTTCCGCTGGCACGACCTACGCCATACCTTCATCAGCCGGTTGGTGATGAAGGACGTAAACCTACGAACTGTGCAGGAACTTGCAGGTCATAAGACAATCTCAATGACGACTCGCTACGCCCATTTAGCTCCGGAGCACAATCAGGCCGCCATTGAAAAGCTCGATTCGACGGCAGCTTAAGCGGTTGGTACTGATTACAGTCGATTCTCCCACCGAATACAACGAAATGCCCCCACTCTGTACAGAGTTATGCCCCCCATGGTTTACAACGTTAGGCCACCAGTAAGGAGATGTCATCCGCGCCGAAGGGGCGAACGCCTGAGGATCAAATTGGCCGCCCGGCTTAGGATGCTGATCCTGTCACTGCGGCAGGAGAATGCAGTCCGAGACACACGCGCGGGGGCGAGTGCGTAACGCTTGGAGCAAAGCCCAGGGATGGGTAGGCCCGGTGAAGTCTTACCGATAGTCCTGCAGTTCGATGCCAGTGCGCATTTGCGCTCTGAACAGCAGCTGAATGAGCCCAAGGCGGTTCGCGGCGTTGATGGTCGCGTTTCGCAGCCACAGCCCGCAAGCACTCCTGGGGACGAAGCTCGCCGCGAAATCGCGCGCCCCCTTCTGCTTGCGCTCCACATAGGGCCGCAGGCGCTGTTCATAGATTTCGAATGCGGACGCGTGGCCTCCCTGCGCGACAACCAATTCCCCAGCGAGCGTGTAGGCTTCGGCCATCGCCATCGCTGACCCTTCGCCGGCGAGCAGGCTCGGACACGCGCACGCGTCACCGATCAAGGCGACGCGGCCCTTGGTCCAACTCGGCATGACGATCTGACTGACCCGATCGAAATAGAGATCGGTGCTTGCCTGAAGCGCGTGGAGCATCTCGTCAGTTTCCCAGCCACCGCCAGCGTAGAGGCGGGTCAGGACCTCTTTCTGACGCGAGGCATCGTGGACGGGAGCTGCGTGGGCATCGGAGTCGGCGAACACCAGCATGAACACCGTCGTGTCTTCGTCGACAGTGATTCGCCAAATCTGCCGGCCAGGTTCGCCGTAAGTCACGTATGCGTCCGGATCACGGAACCGGTAGCCTTGGGCGGTGAACGCGGCAACGTAGTATCCGAGAAAGTGTTCGAATCGCGTTTCTTCACCAAAGCAGAGTCGTCGCACGGCGGAGTGGAGGCCGTCGGCACCGATGACCAGGTCGAACGTCTGAGCCTCACCTTCGCGAAGCGTCACCTCCACTCCGCGTGGGCTGTCTTCGAGGCTGGTCACGCTGTTCCCGAACCGCACGTCGACTCGGTCCTTGACCGCTTCGTAGAGCGCAGAAGCCAGCGCCGAACGCGGAAGGCTCATGCCCCGGCCCTTGATGAGCTTTTGCACCGCACCCTGGTTGAAGCCGCTGATCCGCCGGCCCACGCGATTGACGATCCGGAATTCCTGAACCTTGAGGTCATGCCGGCGGAGTTCGTCCAGCACGCCCATCTTTTCGGCCACGTCGTAGCCCAGGCCCCAAAAGTCGATCACGTAGCCGCCTGTGCGCGGTTCGGGCGCCTGTTCCACCAGGGTCACCGCATATCCGTATCGATCGAGCCACCAGGCCAGACAAGAGCCAGCCACCCCGGCTCCTGACACCAGAACGCTCCCAGGCATCCGACATTCTCCTATGGACCGCTTCTCTGATCGGGAATTCAATCCGGCGATTGAGGAACGAGAACGGGTACACCAGTGTAACAATCCCCAACACGTACCAGGCATCGTGGAGCCGGGGATCCGGTAGCGGCAGTCGGTCGGTGATCATCAAGGTGGGCAATACGCCGCGTCGGGTTCGCGTAGGTCCACCGAATCGGCTTCGAGACCTTGTTGAAATGCCGGATGTACTTCAAGCTGGTGGGATAACGTGGTAGCCGCCGGCGCCTTAAAGCTGAATTGAGTGGCGGCATTTGTGCGTATTCAGACCTCGGAGGGTGGTGGCATAGCTGGTGCTCCACTCAGTGAAATAGAGCGGAAGAGCAGGAAAAGCTGACGCGGATATTTGCTCGCGCACGTGCCGTATGTCGCCGATGATTGCGTCTGTAGAAGGATCGAGCTTGGTGTCGCTCTTCCCGTTCTCATCCAGAAATCCGCCCTGCACGCCGTAAGTATGAGTGGTCACGAAATCGACTGGAGCACCGCTCTGCTTCACGTGCGCGAGGAATTCCGGCACCCATGCTGCACCGGCCGTGCTGGGTCCGCCGACGCGCAACTTGGGGTCGACGTTTTTAATCGTCTTCGCGGTAAAATCGTAGAGTTCGAAATATGCCTTCTGGTCGCCGCCCTTCCAGAAGCCGGCCAGGTTCGGCTCGTTCCACACCTCGAAGTACCAGGCGCGAACTTCGTCCTTTCCGTAGCGCTCTTCAATGTGCCGGACAAAGACATCAACCAGGTTGCGCCAGCCATCCGGCTTTGGATGCGATGTGTTCGCATGTCAATAGAAGATGCTGTTCTCGGACGTCGCCAGGACTTTTGGAGTAAAGCCAAGCTCGACAAATGGCTTGATGCGGCGCGCCAGCAGATCGTCGTAGAGCTGGTCAATCTTCGTCCAGTCATACACGGTCTTGCCGTTTTCGCTGCGCACCGTTCCCAGAACATCATGGAAGATGGCGTGGAATCGAATGTAGCGAAAACCAAGCTCGTCGGTTACGAGTTTGAGCTGCGCCTGGCTGTCATCGCGAATCAACGTTCCGGGATAATCAGAGCCAACCGAAAGGTCGAAAAAGCGATCAACGGGACCGCGCGCATCTTTCACGTTGACGACGATCTCGCGCGCTTGACTCTGTTGTTGTGCAGAAACATGCGGGATGGATGATACTGCGAGAGCACCGAGGGCGAAAATCAAGAATTGCCGCAACAAAGAATGCCGCATGAAGTTTTACTTCCTTGGAGAACAACTTGAGATTACGAGAGTCGATGTGATCGTAGCACCGCCTCTGACCAGGTCGCCTGTGTCGATTGGTTCTTGACAGGGGCTAAAGCGCCCAGAAATCGCTATACCTGTTCACGCGAGTGTCACCTTGAGCACTATCGCGTAATCCACTGCCGGTTTATATAGTTTCGGAAGCTCCACCATCAGGGCGTCAGTCTGCTGTTTCCAACTAACCCTCTGGTCGGTTCCCAAGAGTTCGAGCTTGCCAATTCTTCCCGGTTTTGTTGGCGCTGAAAGTCCCAGAGACTGAACGGTGAACGATCCCGTGGGCCACCCTAGCACCAGTGCGTAGACCACAGTATTTGCTTTATTGCGCGTGAACCGGATATCTTTCTCTCCCAGTTTCTTCGCGCTTCCGCCCTGGAAGGAACCTGCCCTCACGCTATCGGGTCCTTCACCGTAAACCTTCCATGGCCGAGTTTCGTAGATCGCCTCACGATTGGTCTGCATCCATGCTGTGATGCCGTCGAGCACCGCGATTTCCTTACTGTCAATGGTTCCGTCCGGTCTGCCCGGGACATTGAGAATGAACGTGCCGTTCTTGCTCACGGTGTCAATCAGCCAGTGGATCACGTCGCGCGGAGGCAGGTACCCGCCGTACTGTCCCGGTTTCTCGTACAGCGAGCGGAGATAGTGCCAGGTACCAAGGCAAGTCTCCGATTGCCAGGGATGCCTCATGATCTCGGCGGTAAGCCCACTCTCATAGTCTGCGACAACAGCTTTGGCCAGCCGGTCGGGAACATCTTTGACGTTCAGAACGCCTTCCAACTTGCCGCCGTGTTGCCGAAGACTGTTGTTGTAGAAGTAGGCGCCGATGTTCATTCCTGCCCAGCCTAGCGGCAGAAGCGAATCGTCAAAGTAAAGCAAGTCAGGGTTGTGCTGGTCTATGAGATCGCGCGTCCGATCGTAGAAATTCTTCACATACGATGTGTCGGGCAATGCATCGGCCGGGTGCTTTACGCCATAGAGTCGCTGAGGATCGAGCCTCTGCCACCACTGATCTTTTCCATCTGCCTGCGTCAGACGTCCATCATAGAGGATACCAGCGTTTGGGCCGGACTTGTCGGCACTGTGCGAAGGCTGGAACCACCACCAGTTGCGCGCCTGATGCACCGTTACACCGAACCGCAACCCCTGCTTTCGCGCCGCCGCAGCCCATATGCCGGTCACATCACGATGCGGACCGACGGCAGCCGAATTCCACGGCTGATGCTTCGAGTTCCACGCGTCAAAGCTATCGTGGTGATTGGCCAAAGCGACGAATATCTTTGCGCCGGCATTTTTGTAGCGCGTTATCAACTCGTCCGGTTCCCAGTTCAACATCGTCCACTGTGCGCACAGTTCCTTGTACCCGAACTGCGACGGTGGACCGTAGTGTTCAAGTTGATATTTGTATTGCCGCTGGTCCTCGACATACATATTGCGTGCGTACCACTCTCCGGCTTCAGCAACGCACTGTGGACTCCAGTGAGCCCAGATGCCGAACTTGGCATCCTGGTACCAATCCGGGGCTTCGTACTCAAGCAACGAATCCCATGTGGGTTTGAACGGACCGTCGCCGGCAAGATTGGGGACTGGCGAATTCAGGGGCACATCATCCCAAAGTCCGCCCGCAATCGACTGTGCAGCGGGGTTGTAGTTCCACGCTGAAGGTTCCCACGCGGCCTCATCGAGCTGTTCTTCGACGATCTTGCCGTCGCTCACCTTGCAGAACACTCTCTTCTCAGGCGGCAACGCGCAAAACTGAGCATAGTCCTGCGTGTATCGGTTGAAGGCATTCGGCAATACTGGCTGAATCTGCTGCGCGGCCTGTGCCGAGGCCGGCACAGCTCTCGATGCTGCGGCGATCGCGAGTAATTTGCAGAAGTCTCGTCTGCGCATGAGTCTTCCTTTATGGCCGGACGCCAACCAGACATGTTGCTTTATTCCGGTAACGCGATTTGGCCTTCGATACGGAACTTTGCGGTGACTAGGGGCACTCCTATCTACGGCTGTCCGCCGCCGATGTCTGGAACAGCCGCGGTGCGAAATCTTTCAAGTCGCGACGCCAGGTCTGCCATTCGTGATCAGTGCCGGGTGACTCATAAAAGACGTGCTTCACACCTCCCGCGTCAAGCGAAGTGTGTAGGCTCTCCAATCCAGACTTCATGCGTTCGGGTTCATTCGTGCCTACGCCAATCCACAGCAGATGAACGCGCTTTGCGAATTCGGATGGGTCGGCCAGGGCTCCGTTGTACGCGGTCTTGACGTCGAATTTGGTACCCGTCAGAAAAGGATTTCCCGCGCCGCTGAACCCACCGATGTAGGAGAACAGATCGAGATGATTGAAGGTCACCTGGAACGTCTCCATTCCGCCCATGGACAGTCCGGCCATGGCGCGGTGATCGCGATCGGCAATGGTGCGAAATGTCTTATCGACAAAAGGAATCAGCGCCTGGGTCATGTCGTCTTCGAAAGCGCCCATCCGCTCCTGCATAACTTTGATGAAGTCAGGCCCAAGAAACGGCTTGCCTGTGAGGTCAGGCACCACATACCCGACGCGAGTCGCATAGCCATTGGCCATGACGACGATCATCGGCTTCGTGCTTCCGCTGGCGATCAGGTTGTCGAGTATGAAATTTGCTTTGCCTTGCCGAATCCAGCCTGATTCGTCCTCACCGCCGCCGTGCTGCAAATAGAGCACCGGGTAGCGAGTCTTCGTGGTGTCATAGTCCGGTGGCAGGTACACGAGCGCATGCCGCCACGTCCCCGTGACGCTGGAGTGATACCAGACCTCACGTACCTGCCCGTGCGGAACACCCTGGGGCAAGTAGTAATTCGCTCCGGCTTCAGGCACTTCGACCGCGCTGGCCCATTTGCTTCCACCAAAGTACGCAGTGCTGCCGGGATCACTCACCTCAGCGCCATCCACGATGATCGTGTAGTAATGCAGCCCGGGAGTCATCGGAGGGGTTGTGAAGGTCCAGAAGCCATCGGTCTGCTTCTCCATGTCTACCTTGGGACCGCTCCAGAAATTGAGCTTCACCTTTGTGGCGTCAGACGCCTTAAACCGAATCTGCACGCGCGAGTTGCCGTCGACCTTCGGATACTGCGCATCCAGAACGTTCGAGGTTGCGGGCTTGAAATCGCCCTGATCCTGCGCTAAACAGAAGTTCGCTGCCAGCAGCATTGCAAATGCAATCACTTTCAAAATGCACCTCCGAGCGGACAGGTTTGAGAGCGAGAGCCGGCTTGGCGCGGGACAGTTCAGCTCTCTCGAGCCATGCGCATAGTAAACGATTACTGCTCAGAAATAAAGCGATTTATTGGACTTGTTCACGTTGGCTTTCTCTGTGTATATTCGAGGGTTCCGGAACGGCATGCGAGAACGATGGCCGAAATTTGCGAGCCAGTTCCAAGGCGGCGCGCCGGTCCCAGCGCTCCATCGCGTTCCGGTTGAACGGAGGCTTGTGTGGCACGTCGCGTCCTTGCGGTTTTTTGCTTGCTGGCCCTTTATTCGTCCGCACCCTTGATGGCTGCGGACACCATTCATCTCGCCGTTGACGCGTCGAAACCCGGAGCGAAAATCGATCGAAACATCTTCGGCCAGTTCGCTGAGAACCTCGGCCATGGTCTTTACGAAGGCATTTGGGTTGGCCCCGATTCATCCATCCCCAATACGCGCGGAATCCGCAACGACGTAGTGGCCGCTCTCAAGGAACTGAAGGTGCCGAATGTCCGTTGGCCCGGCGGCTGCTTCGCTGACCAGTACCACTGGCGCAAGGGAATCGGCCCACGGGATAAGCGCCCGGCAACAGTGAACTCGGCATGGGGCGATGTGATCGATCCCAATGCCTTCGGCACCGATGAGTTCGTGGATTTCATCCAACAGATCGGCAGCACACCTTACGTATCCGTCAATGTCGGTTCCGGCACGACGCAAGAAGCGGCCGAGTGGCTTGAATACATGACGGCCGCTGCGCCCACGGCTCTCGCCAAAGAGCGAGTTGCCAACGGCCATTCCGAACCGTACAAAGTCGGATTCCTCGGCATCGGCAACGAAAGCTGGGACTGCGGCGGCGCGATGACGCCTGACTACTACGTCAGCCTGATGAAGGTGTACAGCCGCTTCGTGCTTAACATGAATCCCGCGCAACGCGGCAAGGATCAGATGCTGAAGATTGCAGTTGGTCCGGGCATGCCGGACATCGTGTGGACCGAAGACGTGATGCAGGCGTGGAAGAAGCACACCTGGGCCTGGGACATCAACGGCGTCTCGTTGCACTGGTACACGGTTCCCAATGGCTGGCCACCGTCGACCCCCTCGGAGAAGTTCGGGCGGGACGACTACGTCAAAACCATTAAATCCGCCCTCTTTATGGATGAGTTCCTGCGCAAGCAGGAAGCGGTGATGGACAGGTACGACCCGGAGAAGAAAGTGAACTTGTCTGTGGATGAGTGGGGTGCCTGGCATGCGCCGTTGTCCGGTTCCAATCCGGCCTTCCTCGTCCAGCAGAACAGCGTTCGCGATGCCATTCTCGCGTCGCTTAGCTTGAACATCTTTGCCCGCCACGCCGATCGCGTCCGCATGGCCAACATCGCGCAGATGATCAACGTGCTTCAGGCGATGATCCTCACCGACAAAGAGAAAATGGTCCTGACCACCCACCTATTACGTCTTCAAAATGTACGTTCCGTTTCAAGATGCCACGTTCATTCCTGTCGCCTTCGATGCGGGCACCTACACCCATGGAAGCGTAATCCTGCCGCACGTCGACGCGATTGCGGCAAAGGGGGCGGACGGGAAGCTGTTGCTTGAGATCACTAACCTCGATGCGGAAAGCCCCGCAAGGATCGATGTAGATGTTGCCGGCATCGTGGCAAAGTCGGCAAAGGCAGAGACGTTAAGGGGCGTTTCGGTCGACAGTATCAACACCTTTGATTCACCTAGTACTGTTGTGCCGAAGCCGACAGCAGTGAAGGTTGAGAACGGCAAGGTTTCGCTGACGGTAGCGTCTCGATCAGTGACCGTCATCTCGATTGAGTCGTAATCGAGAACTGCGCTCGATTGAGAGCCCACGGACGCTACTGGCACTCGATTCGAAATTTAACGACGGGCCGGTTGTACGCACATTTTGTTCCATCCAGTATCTGGGGGAAACGGACCATGCATCTGCTCCTGAAGATCGTTGCGAAAACGCTTACTCAAAAACCGGCAGTGTGCCTCCTGCTGCTGCTTTCGCTGCCCTCCGCCCTTTCATCCCAGACTCGCATTGTCACCGCAACCATCGATACAACGAAGACTGGCGCTCCCGTTTCGAAAAATATCTACGGCCAGTTTCTTGAGCACGGCGGCGACATCGTCAACACTGGCATTTGGTCTGAGATGCTGGCCGATCGCAAGTTTTTCTACCCGGTTGCCGCCAGCGCGCCTACGCCTCCTCCGGTGATAGGCGGTGCCGGCGGCAATCCGCGCTTTCGCCGCGTTCCCACGCGCTGGTGGTCTCCAATCGGCGGTGGCGACGTGGTCACCATGGACACCAGCGATGCCTACACTGGTTATCATTCGCCGTTGGTCAGACTTGATGCCAAAGATCCGCATGGTGTGAGCCAATCCGGAATCGCAGTTCGCAAAGGCAACGGCTACACGGGTCGCGTCGTACTCTCCGGCTCATCTGGCGCGGTAGTTAAAGTGACGCTCATCTGGGGCAAGGAACCCACTGATCGTCAGACAGTCACCATCGGCTCGCTCGGTGTTGGGTACCGCAAGTTCCCATTGCGGTATACCGTCAGAATCGACACTGAAGAAGCCACTCCTGAGATCACGGGCACAGGTTCGGGCTCCTTTCATGTCGGTGCGGTCTCGCTCATGCCCGCGGACAATATTGAAGGCTTCCGTCCGGAGGTCGTAGCAGCGCTGAAGCAACTGCGCTTCGGCGTCCTCCGCTTTCCGGGAGGCAACTTTGTCTCCGCATATGAATGGCGTTACGGCGTCGGTGACATCGATAAGCGGCCGCCCATCTTCGATCCTGTCTGGCACGCCGTGCAGCCCAATGATGTTGGTACCGATGAGTTCCTCACGCTATGCCGTCTCCTCAGCGTCGATCCTTACATCACCGTCAACGCGGGCTTCGGCGACGCATGGTCCGCGCGCGAGCTGGTCGAGTACACCAACGGCGTCGCAACAACGCCGATGGGAAAATGGCGAGCCGCAAATGGCCATCCTGCTCCTTATCACGTGCAGTGGTGGGGAGTTGGCAACGAACCCTGGGGCGACTATCAGATGGGCTCGATGTCGCTTCCGCAATTTGAGTTGAAGCATAATTTATTCGCGAAAGAGATGAAGAAGTCGGACCCGTCGATCAAGCTCATCGCGGGAGGAGCCATGCCCGACGTGATGGAAGGAGCCGACCAAGCGAGGCGTATAAACGGCCAGTATGTGCCCGATTACCTTTCACCAGCCGACTGGACCGGCCAGATGCTCCTCAACTGTCTCGAGAACATCGACATGGTCAGCGAGCATTACTACGCATCGGGCACGCAACATACAGACATCAAGCTGCAAAAGAAGGTGCCCATCGAGCCTCCTCTGTCGCTGCTCGAATGGGAACGCGCACCCGCTGTCCAAGTTCGCGCGAAATATGAACACTACCAGGAGTACCTGAAGCGCATCCCAGCTCTCCGCGCCAAACCCGTTCCCATCGCCATCGATGAGTGGGCGTACTTCGGCGGCAATCGCGACGGATATAAGGTCGTTCCGGCATACGCGTGGGCCTTCCACGAAATGTTCCGCCACTCCGACATCTTTCAGATGGGGGCATTTACCTTCGCAACCGCGATGATGAGCCAGAACCGAACTGAAGCCATCCTCAATCCCACAGGAATACTGTTCAAGATGTACCGCGATCACTTCGGCACTATCCCCGTCGACGTGACCGGAGACTCTCCGCAGCCGAAGCCGACGTTTCCGGCTGGCGGCGATCAACCCGCGGTGAACCCCGGAAGCGACACGTATCCGCTGGATGTGAGTGCCGCGTTAAGTGAAGATCGCAAGACTCTCGCCATTGCTGTACTCAATCCATCTGACTCCGAACAGAGCATCAAGATTGCGATCAGCGGAACGAAGCTTGCGAGTGAAGGAAAGGTGTGGCGCATGGCTCCTGACTCCATCGACGCAACTGTTCAAGTGGACAAGAAACCAGAGGTTCAGGTCGAAGAACAGACGCTCGGTGCGCTGCCCGCCACCATCACGGTGCGCCCCTTCAGCGTGAACATTTATTCCTACCGGGTGCAGTAGTCAGGTCTTTCGAGAGAGGGTCTTAATGAGATCAAAGAAGCTGCTTGTCGCATGCGCAATCACAATGGCCGTCTCGTCCGGGTCATGTCTGACGGCCCAGGTGCAAACTATCGTCCCCGACGTGGTCCCCGGCGCAAAGCCGGCCACGGTCGAGCACATCAAGATCCACGGCACGGCACTTGAAGGCAATCTTGAAGGCGACGCTGTCGATCGTGACGTCATCGTCTTTCTGCCGCCCAGCTACCAGAAAGACAAGAAGCGCCGCTATCCCGTGGTCTACGCGTTGCACGGGTACTCCATTGGCGCCGAGCAATGGACGCACGAAATCCACGTTCCGCAGACCGTCGAAGGTGCGTTCGCTCTAGGCTCACACGAAATGATCGTCGTCCTTCCCGATTCCAAAACCATCTACAACGGATCGATGTACTCAAGTTCCGCCACCACCGGCGACTTCGAGAAGTTCATCTGGCACGATGTTGTCTCTTACATAGACGCGCACTACCGCACCATCCCCGACCGCACCAGTCGCGGCCTTGTCGGGCACTCCATGGGCGGCTATGGCGCGTCGCGTATCGGCATGAAGCATCCTGATGTCTTCGGCGCTCTCTACATCATGAGTCCCTGCTGCATGTCTTCGATGGTCGGGGGCGGACCGGGCGCCGCCGATCAGATCAAGGAACGGGCGATCGCCAGCGAGAAGAAGGTCGCTGCAGCCAAGTCTCCGGCTGACCTCGCAGCACAGTCGCCGGGCTTCGCCTCCGCGCAATATGCAACGGCAGCAGCGTGGGCGCCTAATCCCAAAAACCCGCCGCTCTACTTCGATCTGCCGACCAAAGACGGAGTTCTGCAACCGGAGATCGTAGCGAAATACACGGCCAACTCACCCCTGGCATCTGTCGATCAATACATCGGAAATCTAAAACAGTACCGAGCCATTGCTATGGACGTGGGCGATCAGGACGGACTGCGCTTTGATGCTACCAAGCTGCACACCATTCTTGATAGCTACGGAATCGCAAACAGCTTTGAGATTTATTCCGGCACGCATGTCAGTGCAGTCGCCGATCGTTTCCAGAATCATGTGCTGCCGTTCTTCAGTAAGAATCTCTGCTTTACAGCAGATTGCCGTTGATTGGCAGGATGCCGGCAGAAAGAAAGTCGAGATCAAAGATGCCTTTGAAAGCAGAAAGTCTCCGCACAGGGCGTGATGGTTGGGAAGTCATGCCCATCCTGTTTCTCTTCCTTGCTATCTCATCGATGGCAAATGCACAAATGCCCGGACAGAAGGCCCCAGGTCCCCCTCCCGCGCAAGTTGAACAGACAAGCCGCGGCATCCGCGCCACCGCGGGCAGTGAAGTACTCGAGGTCACCGTGTGTTCTGAGTCGGTGATTCACGTCGCTGCTACTCCTGTACCTTCCGCGCCCGCGTCGCCTCGTCCGTGGATGCTCGATGCAAAGCAATCCTGCCCTGGAGCGCCATTCACGTTTGCTCAGGATGCGAAAGCCGCCAGTTTGAAGACTGCTCAGCTTGAGGTGATCGTCAACATCGAACGCGGCAATCTCTCATTTCGCGCCGTCAATGGGAACTCACTGCTGAACGAAGGCAACAGCATTCCGCGCACCTACGAGCCTGTCGAGATCAATGGCGATCACACCTACCGAGTCACCGATCGCTTTTCTCCGACCATCAACGAAGCCGTCTATGGCTTGGGCCAGCACCAGAACGGCATGTTCAATTATCGCGGCGCCACCGTTGAGTTGGGACAAAACAATACCGATGTTGCGATTCCCCTGCTGATTTCGAACAAGGGGTACGGGCTCATGTGGAACACGGCGGCCCTTTCGTACTTTGACAATCGCTTCCCGCTCGACATGAAGCTGACTTCCATCGCCGGCAAGTCGATCGATTACTACTTCCTCTACGGCCCGGAGATCGACGCCGTTCTTCACGAGTACCGCACCATGACCGGCCACACGCCCATGCTGCCCAAGTGGGCCTATGGATTTTTTCAATCGAAGGACCGCTACGTCTCGCTCGACGAGATTCGCGAAATCGCGCAACGTTATCGCCGGGAACATATCCCGCTCGACGCCATGGTGCAGGATTGGTTCTGGTGGAAGACCGAGGGCGATCCCGTCTTCAATTCCAACTATCACGACGTAGCTCAGGATCTCGATGCGCTGCACAAGGAAAACGTGCACGCCATGATTTCTGTCTGGGGCCTGCTCGATCCCAACTCCGAAACGTATAAGATCCTCGACGCAAAGCAGGAGCTTGTGTCCGACGCGCACGTCTATGACGCCACAAACCCGGCGGCGCGCGCTATCTACTGGGAACATTTACCCGGCAAGCTGCTGGCACAGGGATGGGATGCCTTCTGGCTCGACAGCGCCGAGCCTGAAGAGTATTGGCCGCACATGGGCGACGCCATCCTCAGCAGCCGCCAGATCGCCATCGGCAACGGAGCCGAATTCACAAACGTCTTTCCACTTGCGCACACCCTCGGTGTGCAGGATCACTGGAAAGCGCAGAATCCGAGCAAGCGCGTCTTTCTGCTCACGCGTTCCGCATTCTTGGGCCAGCAACGCGTTGGTGCCACCGTCTGGTCGGGAGATGTCTACGGCACCTACTGGGGACTGAATCATCAGGTCCCCGCCGGTCTTAATTTCGCGCTGTCCGGGGCTCCCTATTGGACAACCGACATCGGCGGCTATTGGCCTCCGCACGAAGACCCAATCGCCGATCCCGCGTTCCAGGAACTCTACGCACGCTGGTTTGAATACGGCACGTTCTGCCCCATCTTCCGCACCCACGGTCACCGGCCTCACAATGAGTTGTGGAGCTTCGACAAAGTCGAGCCCATCCTGGTGAACTACGACAAGCTTCGCTACCGCCTCATGCCTTATATCTATTCGCTCGGCTGGAAAGTAACGAGCGAGGACTACACTATCCAGCGCCCGCTCGTGATGGACTGGCGCGGCGACTCCAACACATGGAACCTCGGCGACGAATTCATGTTCGGCCCCGCCATCCTGGTCAACCCGGTGCTCAAAGCCGACGCGGCCAAACGAAGTGTCTACCTGCCCGAAGCCGCTGCGTGGTACGACTTCTGGACCGGTAAATCGCTCACAGGCGGGCAGGAGATCGAAGCAGATGCGCCCCTCGATCGCATCCCGCTCTTCGTGCGCGCTGGTTCTATCCTCCCCATGGGCCCGCAGATCGAATACGCCACGCAGGATCCCGCAGGGCCCATCGAGCTTCGCATTTATCGCGGCGCCGATGGGAAATTTGACCTTTATGAAGACGCTGGCGATGGTTACGAGTACGAAAAGGGCCAGCATTCCGTCATCCCAATCCAATGGAACGACCACAACTCGTCCCTCACCATCGGCTCGCGGCAAGGCTCTTTCCCCGGAATGATCGAACACCGCAAATTCCGCGTCGTCCTGGTCGCAGGCGGACATGGAACAGGCGTAGATGTAACCAGCACGGCAAACGCGGAGATCAGTTACGAAGGCAACGAAGTTCACGCAACCATCAAGTGATTCGGCGCCGGGCTTCGCAAGACAAATAGTCCACGCAACGCTAATATCTGTTCACGGAAAAGAAGGTCGGCGATGACGAAATGCAAACTCTCGCTTCTCTTGGTGAGTGCGCTGTGTGCGCCTTTGTCTGCACAGTCGCAATCGGCTGAAAACTGCGCTGCTCTCGCAGGCCTAAAGATCGACGCCGTGGAAATCACCAAAGCCGCGCTCGTTCCCATCGGAACCACTGTCCCGCCGCCGTATCCCGGCGCTCCTTCCATTGGCCCACTTCCAGCGCATTGCCGCGTCGACGGCATTATCAATCGCCGCAAGGGCGTAGACGGGCAGGAGTTCGGCATCGGCTTTGCTCTCGCACTGCCCGAACATGCGGCATGGAACGGTGACTTCATGATGCAGGGCGGCGGAGGCGGCAATGGCATTATCGCGTATCCCGCTGGAGCGAACTACGCAGGCGACAAGCCAGCGCTCTCCCGCGGATTCGCGGTGGCCAGCACCGATACAGGGCACAAGGCAAAAACGGGCGCCTTCGATTTCACTTTCATGCGCGACCAGCAGGCCTATCTCGATTTCGCCTTCCTCGCGAACGCTGAAGTCGCCGGAGTAGCCAAGCAGATCATCACTCATTACTATGCAAAATCTGCGGCGTTCTCCTACTTCGTAGGCTGTTCCACAGGCGGGCGCGAAGGCATGATCCTCTCGCAGCGCTATCCCACCGCATTCAACGGGATCGTCTCCGGTGATCCGGCCATGCGCACCGGCCTGTCTAACCTTGCCATCGCTCAATGGATCCCCGTTGCTTACAACCAGGCCTCTCCCAAAGACGCCTCCGGCAAGCCCGAGATCGATAAGTTCCTCACCGACGACGATCGAAAGCTCTTTATGGGTGCGCTGATGAAGCAATGCGACGCGAAAGACGGCGTAGCCGACGGCATGATTTCCGATCCTCTTGGCTGCGACTTCGACCCCACGGTCCTCGCTTGTAAACCCGGCGAGGCCGATGCCTGCATCGTCTCCGAGAAAATCAACGCTATCAAGAAAGCCTTCGCCGGACCGAAGAATGCATACGGTACTCAGGTTTATCCTGGCTTCCTTTACGATGCGGGTATCGCAGCAAGAGGAATGGTGCCGGGCCTGCTCGCCCTTGGGAACCGCGGCCTCTTTGGACCATATACCACCGCCACCGAACTCGACGTTGATAAGGCGGCGCTGCATGCCTCGGATCCCCTCGTCGAGCCTGCATCCAGCAATCTCTCCACGTTTTCGCTCAGCGGGGGCAAACTCATCTTCTTCCACGGTGACAGCGATCCCTGGTTCTCGCCGCTCGACACGCTCGGCTATTACCAATCACTTGCCGCAACCAACGGCGGTGCCGAGAAAGTTTCCGAATGGAGCCGTATCTTCCTCGTTCCCGGCATGGCCCACTGCGGTGGCGGTCCCTCGCTCGATCACTTCGACATGCTCACTGCGGTCGTCAGTTGGGTCGAAAAAGGCACTGCGCCCGACGCGGTGATCGCTACAGGTCAGGCATTCCCAGATCGCAGCCGACCGCTGTGCGCTTATCCAAAACACGCGCAGTACACCGGAACCGGAGACATTCAGGATGCCCGCAACTTCCAGTGCCAGGACCCCGCACGCTGATGGGAGAGGTTTCGAGTTATGAGTTTCAGACGCATCCAAAGCGCATCGCTTGCTGCAGGTCTTTTGTTTGCCGCGAGCATCGCTGTATTTGCGCAGCCTACACCCGGCCAGGCCGCCGCGGTCGCAACTGCTAAAGCGCTCCCTTTTGTCAGCCCCATCTTTGGCGACAACATGGTTCTGCAGCGCGGCAAGCTCAATACCATCTGGGGCTGGTCCGAGCCCGGTGACAATGTTCGCGTGCAGATAGGATAAACACAGCAACAGGCACTGCCGGCGGCGATCGCCGCTGGGTCGTCAAAATTCAGCCTCCGGCGACTGGAGGGCCTTATACCGTCGCCATCACCGGTCATCAATCGGTGGAATTGCACAACGTCCTGGTTGGAGATGTCTGGCTCTGCGGTGGCCAATCGAATATGGGCCTGCCACTTCGTTTCGCGAAAAACGCAGACGAAGAAATCAAGACCGCCAACTACCCCGAGATCCGCTTCTTCACCGTTGGCGGTCATCCCGCCTATCACCGTGTCGATGTCATTGAAGGCGAATGGCGTGTCGTGTCACTCGAAACCGCAGGCTCGATCTCCGCGGTTGGCTACTACTTCGCGCGCAAAATCCACCAAGACATCCATGTCCCCATTGGCCTCGTCATCGATGCCGTTGGTGGAACCCCTGCGGAATCGTGGACCAGCGAAGCTGTGCTGCGTCCTCTTCATGACTTCGATGTCCCGCTTGCCGAACTCGACCGGCTGAAAGCCGAATACGCGCCAGAATATGGCAACTACGTCGCTCATTGGTACGACCGATACGACATCGGTCAAAAGAACAACTGGGCCTCTCCCGATTTCGACGATTCGACCTGGAAAACCGTCCCGGTTCCCGGCGGCTTCGCCGAACTCGGAGTGCCCGATACCCCGGCCCTCGTCTGGTTCCGCAAAGACATTACTCTGCCTGATCCGTTACCCGGGCCGGTAGCCCCGGCATCGACTCCAACCCCAGGCCAATTCGCTCGTGGCGGCAACATGATCTCCCTTGGCGGCATTGAGCGCATGGACACCGTCTATATCAATGGGACCGAAGTCGGCGGCAGCGCCTGGGTCGAGAATCCACGCAGGTATTTCATTCGCGAGGGCATTTTGAAGCCCGGTCATAACGTAATCGCAATCCGTGTCCTCAAAACCAAACTCGATGGCGGATTTCTCTCCAAGCCAGAAGACCTGAATCTCACTCTTGGCGATCAGACCCACATCCCGCTCGCGGGCCAGTGGAAAGCCAAGCTCAGCGTCGACGCGCATCCGCCGCAACCGTTGCCAATTGCCTACGAGAACTGGCCCGTTATGCCCACTGTTCTTTACGAAGGCATGCTCGCCCCCATCGCTCCGCTCTCCATCACCGGCGCCATCTGGTATCAAGGAGAACAAAACTCACCACGTGGCTACCAGTACCGCAAGATTCTCCCTGCGATGATTGCCGATTGGCGTGCGCTTTTCGGCCAGGGCAATTTCCCGTTCTACATCGTCAGCCTGCCCGCCTTCGCAAAGCGCAGCCCAGTTCCCGCTGATGGCGACGACTGGGCTGAGACGCGCGAGTCTCAAGCCCTTGCTGCGGCCGCCGTACCAAACTCGTGCCTGGCTATCACAATCGACACCGGCGATCCCGACAATATTCACGCCAAGGACAAGCGGCCAGTCGGCGATCGCCTCGCTCTTTGTGCACTCGCAAGATACTATGGCAAAAACACGGTCTACTCGGGACCCACTCTTGAGTCAGTCGAGCGTGGCCGGTTCGATTCGCTTGCACTTTGCGCATGCTGACGGGGGTCTCGCTGTCAAAGGCGACAAGCTCGAAGAATTCTCTTTTGCGGGCGATTGCCACAAATGGTTCTGGGCCGACGCACGCATCGAAGGCAACACCGTCGTCGTCTCGTCGCCGTTCGTGCCCAGCCCCACGCAAGTGCGGTACGCCTGGCAATCCAATCCTGCCGCAACCCTCTTCAATGGCGCTGGAGATCATTCTTGCCATCCCACTTCGGGGATCGCGAAAAGCGACATACGGGTGTTCGAACAGCAGTTTCCCGCCGGGTGATCATATCTCCAGCAAAAGCATGAGCGAGCTCAGACTCTTTCCGTGCGCATCGAGATGCAGTGAACGCGTAACGCTGTCGGCCGGCTGGCGCTGCAGGACGAAGTTCAGCGCGCACAGATTTGGAACGCAGTATCGTATGACCGGCTTCGTGATGTGTTCATTGAACAGTTCGCTCACTCGCTCCACTGTCACGCGCTCGACCAGTGTCGGATAGTCCTCGTCGCGATAGGCGAACACGGCAATGTTTACAAGGTTTCCCTTGTCGCCGGCACGCGCATGTGCAATTGCCTGCAGCTTCATCAGGCTACCTCCATCGAGAAGGTTGGCGTGACGAGTTCGCGTGCGATGAGCGCGGGTACGATGGCAATGTTCTCCCGCACCGAGAATGTCACCCCTGCCCCTGCGGCAGGCCCATTCAGGTAGAGGCTCTCCACTTCGCGTGTTAGACGCTCCGCATCGACCTCGCGCGTGAATCGCCCCGCAGCTCGCAGCCGCACTTCGTAGGGAGTGGGCCAATCGCCGGGAGGGCCGTGCATCGAGCTGAGTCCGATGAGGTCGATCCTCAGATCGTCGGCTCCGATGTGAGCCAGACGCTTGTCAAGTATCTGGCGTGCAAGCTCCGCGCGCGGCAGCGCACCCGGTCCCGCATATGAGATTTGCCCTTCAGCAATGACTCCGTCGTCGATGCCGATGGAAACCTTGTAATTCTGCGGCCGCGCCTGTCCCTTTGCACCAGAAACATGCATTGCACCACGAGCCTGCTGCTCGAAGCGAATCCCTGTGAAGTCGGCGATCACGTCAGGCGTTATGTATGCCGATGGGTTCAAAACCTCGTACAGTATTTGTTCACGGCAGGTCTGCAGGCTGATGAGTCCGCCGGAACCCTCAACCTTGGTCAGCATTGCCGAACCATCTTCAATCACCTCTGCCAGCGGAAATCCAAGCCGATCGAGATCCGGAACATCCTTGTATCCGGGATCTGCGAAGTAGCCCCCCGTGAGCTGCCCAGCGCATTCCAGCAGATGGCCTACCGCGGTGCCCTGTCCCAGCAGATCCCACGATGCTGCGTTCCAGCCGAACGAATGTATGAGAGCTCCGAGAAATAGCGAAGGGTCAGCCACTCTTCCCGTCAGAACCACATCTGCGCCGTGATCAAGGACTTCAGCCAATGCGTCGGCGCCCAAGTATGCATTCGCGGAGATTATCATCGCGTGAGCTGGAAGGGCCTGATCGTCGAAAGCCTTGAACGCATCCTTGAGTAAGAGAACGTCATCGCCCTCCATGCACGCAACACGCAATCCGTGAAGTCCCAGAGTTCGGGCGATTTCGATCGTTTGTAGCGCGGCAGCCCTCGGATTCGCCGCGCCCATATTGCTGATCACGCGAACTCCGTTGCGGCGGCATGCCGGCATGATTGCACGCATGCGTTCGGCGAGAAGCGGATCGTATCCGGCGCTGGGATCTTCGCGCTTGCGCAGCTGACTCAACGCGATCGTTCGCTCGGCCAGGCACTCGAAGACAAGGAAGTCGAGTTGGCCCTGTTCGGCGAGTTCGACTGCGGGGTCAATGCGATCGCCGGAGAATCCGGCTCCCGCGCCGATTCTGATCTTCTTCATCTGCGCTCTCCCCAACAAACCACAATGCTCGGCTTCGCCTGGAGTATCGATACGACCTCTGCATTTGTATCTTGCATAAACCGCCGGCGAAGTCTTCGTACGTCGCGATCGATCATTCTTACTCTTTTCCGCCTTACAGCGGAATTACATGAAACAGAACGGCAGCGATCGTCATCACGATCGATGCTCCGAACAGAAACGGACCAGCAAAACGCTGATGTGTGCTCAATTCGATTTCACTAAGTCCGGTTACCAGAAACGTGGCCGGCGTGAGCGGACTTACAGGGAAACCCGTGGTCATCTGCCCCAGCAGCGCGGCTTCAGCAACGCTCGTCGCAGGCAGTCCACATCCCTGAACGGCGGCGGCGAGCACAGGGAGGATGCCGAAGTAAAACGAGTCAGGGTCAAACAGCAGACTCAACGGCATGGCCACCAGGGCGAGCACCACGGGAATGTGCGGCGCGAATCCCGGTGGAATCTGGGCGATTGAGACTCTCGCCATAGCGTCGAGCATTCCGCTGCCTTTTAGGATTCCAGTGAAGACGCCGGCCGAGCAGAGAATGGCGCACATTGATAACGCCGCCTTCGCATGACGGTCGATGGCAGCCCCCTGTTCGCGCACGGTTCTAAAGTTGAGCAGCAGGGCAAGCGTGGTGCCCACCATGAACGCGATTGCCGGCTCAACCTTGCCGCTGATCACCAAGCCAAGCACCACCACAGCGAGCACCAGATTGCCGGCGAAGCGAACCCGCGCAACCGCACCCCCAGCCACCGGTGTTGTGCTTGCCGGCAAGAGCGTCGTATCCGTCAGCCCGATGCGCCGCCTCTCCCGGTGACCGAGGTAGGTGGCTACAGCGAAGACATAAACCAGGCCAACGATCTGAACAGGAATCAGGGGCTTGAACAGCGCGATGGGAGTGGTGTGCAGCGCGCTGGCAGCGCGAATCGTCGGGCCCGTCCAAGGCAGAAAGTTCACGCCCGCGGCCAGCGATACAGCGCACGCCAAAATCCTGCGATCCATCCCGAGTTCCTGGTACAACGGCAGAAGTGTAGGAACCGCAAGCAGGAACACGACTGCCCCGGATCCGTCCAGATGCAGAAGCAGCGCGAGCAGGGACGTCCCGGGAACAATGAGCACCGGGTTTTTGCCGATCCCGCGGAGCAGGATCTTGACGAATGGCTCGATCGTTCCTGAGTCCGTCAGCACTCCAAAGAAAAGAATGGCAAACAGGAACATCGCCACCACCGGCGCAATCGATACGAGTCCAGAGAGAGCAAACTGTGCGGTCTTTAATCCGAAACCCGCCGCTAAGCACGCGGTGACTGGGAACAGAAAGAGCGCAATCAGCGGTGAGACGCGTCGGCTGGCGATCGCGACGATCATGCCGAGGATAGTGATCAGACCCCAGATAGCAAGCATGCTCAGCACCCGGTGATGCCGCCCTTTCGCGAACAAATGCGAGTATAGAGAGGTGCCTCTCAATATGTACATTGCATAAATCAGAAGCCTATAATCTCGAATTCCGATGATTCATGAGCTCCGTCACATCCGTGCCTTTCTCAAAATCGCAGAGACGCGCAACTTCACACGTGCCGCCAACGACATGCATCTTTCGCAGTCCGCGCTGACCGTTCAGGTGCAACAGCTCGAAGAGAGCCTGGGTGTTAGGCTCTTCGACAGGAACAAGCGAGGAGTGACGCTTACGGCTGCCGGCAAGGACGTGTTCGGCCCGCTGCAACGATTGTTCAATGACGCACAGACCATCGTTGAACATGCGCGCGACTTGAGTTCCGCCTCTACTGGATTTGTTACTATCGCGGCTCTTCCCACCGTCTGCGCGGGCGCACTTCCAGAGTTGGTGCGAAGCTTCAGCGAGACCTACCCTGGCATTCGCGTGCAGATCTCGGACGTAGTTGCGGAACGCGTTCGTGAAGCTGTGCTCAAACGAGAGGTCGATTTCGGTATCGGAACGCTACTCGGGCGCGATGCAGACCTTCGCTCAACTCCCCTGTTTCAGGATCGCCTGGTTGTCTTTGCTCCCTCGGGCCACCCGCTCTCCACGAAGCACACCATCACGCTTCGCGAGGCATCCACCCATGGGTTGATCCTGCCAAGACGGGAAAGCAGCGTGCGAGAGGCCGTGGAGGCCATCGCACATCGCGAACGGTTGCTCCTGGACATTCGCCATGAAACAAATTTCATGCCCACCGCGCTGGCCTTCGTACGTGCCAACCTGGGCGTTGCCATCCTGCCAGAGACTGCGGCGGGCGCTGAGACTTCGGCCTTCTCGAGAATTCCGCTCAACAACAAGTTTTCTAACCGCCAGATCGAGTTGCTTCAGAGAAGAGACGCAACTCTGTCCCCTGCCGCCGAGAGCCTTGTTCGCCATCTCCTGCATAAGTTCTATGTCAGAAAGCATGACAGCCACGGCGCAGGATCCGCTCGCGCACGAAAAGGTTGAAGCGGTCATCGCGAAATGCGATCAATCCGTTCGAATCAATGAATTGTACACATGCTTCCACGCGCTGCTATAGTCGCGTGCATTGCCCACACATGCACTTTCCGGAGGCCGTATGGATGGTTTGAAGAAGCTCGCCCTGGCCGCAATGGCTGTACTGGCTGTGCCCCAATTGTTCTCGCAGGCCAGCGTGGTCGGCACCGAAGCAGGCAAGCTGCAAGGCGTGACCCAGGGGCCGGTCGAATCATTCAAAGGGGTGCCGTTTGCCGCGCCTCCTGTGGGAGATCTGCGGTGGCGCGCTCCTCAGCCCGTGCAGCCCTGGTCCGATGTGCGTCAGGCCAACGCCTACTCGGCGGACTGCATGCAGGTCCCATTCCCCAGTGACGCCGCTCCACTCGGCACCAAGCCGGCAGAGGACTGCCTCTACCTCAACGTGTGGCGTCCTGCGAGCACAAAAGCTGACGCGAAGCTGCCCGTGATGTTCTGGATCTACGGCGGCGGCTTCGTCAATGGAGGCAGTTCGCCCGCGGTTTACGACGGCAGCAAGTTCGCTGAAAAAGGCGTGGTCTTTGTCAGCGCCAACTATCGCCTAGGCCACTTTGGGTTCTTTGCTTTCCCTGAGCTCACCAGAGAGAACGCCGATGGCATGGTCGGCAATTATGGCTTTATGGACCAGATTGCTGCCTTGAGGTGGGTCCAGAAGAACATCAGTGCATTCGGTGGAGACCCATCGAATGTTACCGTCTTCGGCGAGTCTGCGGGCGGGTTTTCTGTGAGCATGTTGCTCACGTCTCCTTTAACGCAAGGCTTGTTCTCAAGAGCGATCATCGAGTCTGGAGGAGGCCGCACCAACCTGGGCGGTCCTCGTTATCTCGACACCGCGCTACCGAACGGGCCCCCGTCGGCCGAATCTGTCGGCATCGAGTTCGCTCATAGCGTAGGAGTCGATGGAACCGGCAAGGATGCACTTGATCAGTTGCGGCATCTTTCCGCCGAAAAGGTACTCGGTAATCTCAACATGGCAACCATGAATCAGCCCGGATACGCTGGGCCGACGATCGACGGACGCGTGGTGGTTTCGGACCCGCAATCCGTGTACCTGGCGGGCGCCGGGTGGCATGTGCCTATCATGATCGGCACCAACAGCATGGACATTGGCTTCGGCTTCGCTCCGAACAAGGAAGCGCTGTTTGCACCCTTCGGTGCGAATCGCGAAAAAGCGATCGCGGCCTACGATCCCACCGGCAATGGAGACCTACGAGCTGTGCAGTACCAGGTCTCGATGGACCGGTTTATGGTAGAGCCCGCTCGCTTCGTTGCCAGCGTTTTCGCTTCGGAAGGTCTGCCTGCATACGAATACAGGTTCTCGTACGTTGCGAAATCGATGCGCAGCAAGTGGCCGGGGGCGCCGCATGCGACCGAGATCCCCTTTGTCTTCGATACGGTTCAAGCAAAGTATGGGAAGGACCTTGCCCCCGAAGACGAGAAGATCGCGCAGGCGATGCTCAGTTATTGGGTGGCATTTGCCAAGACGGGTGATCCGAGCACAGGCAACACGCCGGCTTGGCCGCGGTACACGCCCGAAACGGATATGCTGATGAACTTCACGGAGAACGGTCCGGTAGCCGAAAAAGATCCGTTGAAAGCAAGACTGGACGTCACGGCGGCGTATGTGACAAGCTCCGCTCCTCCGCCCGCGCCGAAACTTCCTTCGCGGCCCTAGGAACGACAGATCCTGAACGGCTGCGCTGACTCCGCAGTCGTTCGTCCGTTCGGCTGAAGAGGTCTGGTGCCGCTTTTGGTGCCACTTTGTACCGTGATTTTGTGCTTTTTTATGCGGCGGTGTGCGATGTGAATAACAGGTCCATCTAATTCATTATGAAAGTTTTTATTCTGCACTGTGCGATGTGGTGCAGTGAAGTGCTTGATCGCGAAAAATGGGACTTAAAATCCGCGGCCCGCAAGGGTGTGGGGGTTCAAGTCCCCCTCCGGGCACCAATTCAATCAATAGTTTATAGAAATTATCTCGGAGACGGGCAACCCCAGATTATAGCGCTGGTGCCACTTTGTTCCGACTTTGCTAGGATCGCATTCAGGGGGCAGATCCCATGCCGAGGAAGGTGGTTCCCAAAAAACGCGGAGTCTTCGAGAAGGTGCCAGACTCAGACATCTGGTGGATACGTTTCAAAGACGCTGGTGTCGAGCATCGGGAAAGGTGGGGCCGCCGCGGCGACGCAATCAAGCTCTACAAGATTCGCAAGGCGGACATGTATTCGTTTCAAGTAGACCTTATAGATTGTCTTGGTTGAATAGCTCCGCCAGGTGTTCGAGAGACTCAATTCGCTTTGTTCAAAATGGCTGCACAGCTGGGCGATGGTCATCGAAACAGGTTTCGATTTGGCCGTTCGTGCATTCAACTCCGGCACCAGAAGACTTGCTACTTTACGTGCAGCTTCAATATCTGGAATCTGATCGATCGTTCCGATTTGTCGGCGCCGATAGATTTTCTTTCCCTTGGCTGTCTTCTCCCGCCAGCGAAACTGACAAATATCCGAATGCATCTTGCGAGCTCTTTGTACTACGCTTCCGTTTTGCATGATGACCTCCGCCCGCGGCTGCAGGAGGAGATATTGTCTCCGAAATACAAGGGGGAAGGAAATTGAGCGTCAGCCATTGATTAGATTGCTGCTTTGCGGCGGCAGCGCGCGGGTAAATCACGTCGCTTCAGCCAGACTTTCAATCCGCTCGTGCCTGTCAATGAACGCATTTACCACCTGTCGAGAGAGTCGTGGTGAATCGATTGGCAAAGATCACTTGTTGAAGCCTGTTTTACGTCCAGGTGGATTGGATTTGCCAACCCTGGCCGACTTCGAGGGAGTGATCCAGATGTGAGCGCAAATCATTAGGATTCCCACTCGCTCACTGCGCACGCGAAAGCCCCTCCAAACGTGCCGCTCTTTAAGGTGTTTTTCGGTGGGGTTTTGCGCTCAAGCCGCAAATGGCGCTTAGAATGCGAATTGAAATACGGCCAACCCTCCGCGATCGTTAACCGCCAAACCAAATTCTCGGAAGAGGTTTTAAGACAAGGAAAGCAAGCAATCTAAAGCCACGGCGTGAATTTCTCAAGCTGGCCGCGTTTACCGGTGCGGCAGCGCTCACGGGAAATCGAGTGGCAGCCGCAGCGGAACAAAATGCTGGTCCACAAGCAGCGGACAGTCATCAGAGCGACGACAAGATGGAGTTCCTTCATGTCAGCGGCCGTCACATCGTCAATGCGAAAGGGAAACAGGTTCGCCTCAGGGGAACCTGTCCCGGCGGCTGGATGAACATGGAGGATTTCATCAATGGGCATCCAGGCGCGGAGCATACTCTCCGGGCGCAGATGGCAGAAGTGGTTGGTCCAGACAGAGCACAGTTTTTCTTCGAGCGCCTGCTCGACTACTTCTTCAACGAAGACGATGTGATCTTTCTCAGAAAGGCCGGCGCCAGCGTCGTCAGGATACCTCTTAACTATCGACACTTCGAGGACGATGCCGCTCCTTTCAAATACAAGGAGGCGGGTTTTGCCCGGCTCGATAAAGTGCTGAGCCACTGCGAAAAACATGGTCTCTATGTCATTCTCGACCTTCATTCGGCGCAGGGGTGGCAGAAAAGTCCGAAGGCAGCTTGAGAGGATCTTGGAGGATCCGCATTTTAAGGGAAGCAAGCGATATACGCGCTTTCTGCGTTTCATTGTCGAGGAAGCCCTAAGCGGCAATTCGGACGGAATCAAGGAACGCTCGCTCGGCATCGCTGTGTTCGACCGCCCCCTGGACTACGACACATATTCTGATTCCATTGTTCGGGTAGCCGCCTCGGAGGTTCGGAAGAGAATAGCGCAGTATTACGACACACCAGGCCATGACCATGAATTGAGAATCGGACTGCCCTCGGGCTCCTACACACCCGAATTTCGGTTGGGCACGCACCACGCTTCTGGCGCAACGACGGTCCATGCAGATAATGGCTTGCGAGCTCTCGAATCAGGATTGGCGTCCGGGACGGAGGGCGTATCGAAGAAAGGCGAATCTCAAGGTGGAAGACTTCTCAATCGCCGAACCTCGATTTACCTGCTGATTCTGACCGCGGCTTGTGTGGGCGCCGCACTTTTGGGGCGAGTCGCGCTTCGTACACCCACGGAAACCAATACCCTTTCCGCTCTATGGGGACCGGTAGTTGAGAAGACGGATTCCGTTGTGATATGTGTCGGGCAAGTCAGTTCACAAACCCCATGGGTCATCTCGGAGTCAGCTCAAGTGGCCCCACCGACCGCGACCGGCGTCTCACTGGGCCAAGCCGTTGAAGATGGTCACTGATCAGCGCGATCTCTTTCAGGAAAGCCTTGACGCAGACAGTGCAGATGGCGGTGAGGCGTATGCGTTCGATGCCCAATCCACCGGCGTTTATGCGAGAAGTGAGCTGATCGATGCGCGCAGCCAGACGGTCATAAGCGCCGTGGTAGGGGCAATCGGATCCGCACGCGGCGATCAGGATTCCATCGATTCCGCGACTGTAGGTGCGTAGATAGAAATCTTCCGGAAAGAGCACCGGCGAAAGCACGCGAAGGATGTACACATTGGAGGGATACTCCTGGTGCGCCTTGCCAACTGCGTCAGCTCCCGGGTATGCGCATTTCTCGGTCGCCAAAACCAGGATCTTTGGAACGAACGGCTCACTCATATTGCACCTCAAAAGACCGTCACTCTCGCACCGGGCAATGGGATTCCTGCCGGCCCGGATCAGCCAGCACATTCTTGTTCACCATTCGCGAAGGAGCTACTTCTTGCGGCGCACCAGAATGCGATCGTGTCCCTCGGCTTCGATGATGCCTAGAAACTCGTGCCCCATCTTTGTTGACCAGGCGGCGATATCCTTACGCGAGCCCTTGTCGTTCGACTTAACCTCGAGGACCTGGCCAACCTTGATTTGGCCCATACTTTTTTTTGCTTCGAGCAGTGGACCGGGGCAGGCGGTTCCTCGTGCGTCAATCACTTTGTCGGCTGTTACTGTTTCAACTGCTTCGCTCATGAAATGACTCCTGAATGTGTGCGCGTCCGTGAATCGCACGATTACGCGGGTTGAACAACCTTTATTGTTTTCGCCGCGGCGCGCTCGCCGAGGCCTGCACTGCACTCTCGCGGAAACGTTGTGACAGCGCGTCGCGTATTAGAATCGCGGCCTGCACAAATCTCGGATCGGCAATCCTGTAATAGACGCTCTGGGCGCGCTTCTCTGCGATCACTGCGCCACGGTCCCGCATCAGGCGAAGATGCTGCGAGGCATTCGTGATGGCTATTCCGGCCTCATCGGCGATCTCAGTGACCGTCTTCGCCTCGCGCTGCAACGCACAGAAGATCCGCATCCGCGTAGCGTGTGAGAGCGTGGCAAAGAAGTCGCCTAAAAGTTCGCACGATGCTTCTTTCATGGGGTGATTCATTCCGACGTTTCCTTTACCAATGCCTGCGTACTTGCGTAAGTTCGCAACTACGAGAGTAGCGTACGTCGGCGACATCGTCTTCTCTGTGACGGCAGTCACGCCCATGCGTGAAATCAACGTCCAAAAGCCAAATCTGTACACGCTGGGGACGCAGAGCATGCGAATGGCAGCAGATAATCCGTGCGTCCAATCTGCCGCCTTGTCTGGATGACGCTAGAAACTCTCCGCAAATCCGATCGTTAGTGAGTTCTCTGACACTTTGCTGGTCACGCCGGTGCCTGGAATTGGACCTCGGCCCGAAATCCATGGACCCGTGATCGAGTTCTGGAATCCGTGGTAGTACGTGACATTTACGTCCAAGTTGTGAACGGTCTGAGCTATGCCGCCGGAAACGTGATGCTGCACGATGGCCGGTGCAGGCGTGTTGAAGAAGGTGTATTGCGCTGGCACCGGTTTCCCAGAGTAGTTGTAACCGGCCATGAGCCTGGTCGACTTGGTGACGATCTGCTGCACGCCGCCTCCGACTGACCAGATGTTGTGCCAACCAAAACCGGCAACTGAGCCGTCAGGGTTATATCCCACCTTGCTGAAGCCGGCCGTGTTGGCATAGTCGTACCAACGGGCATCGACGCCAATACGAGTGCTTTTCGTAACCGCAATTCCGGCGCCCATGGAGATCAGTTGAGGTAGATTCATCCGGAAGTTCAGCGCGTGTGAAGCGCCGCTCAGATCTTTGCGGTTGAACTGTTGAAACCACACAGGCGAGTGATAGGAGACTCCGACGCTTATCGCTTTGAAGGCATACTGCAATCCAGCGTTCACGCTGGCACCCAATGCGGGAGCCTGGTTGCCGGCCGAGAGGTAATACGGCATCGTACTGCCGCCGGACACAGGAGCGCTGAAGGGTGCTGGGATTATCTGCAGCATCGAGAACGCTGGAACCACTGAAACACCTGCCGAAAGCCGCTCAGTCATTTGCCGAGAGAAACCTACCGGAACGGTGATCAGCATGTAGTTGGACCGGATTCGCACGAATCCGAAGCCGTTGGGAGCCTGCGGAGTGAGGATGGATTGGAAAAGTCTGCATTTGCCGTCCGACAGAAGCCAGCGCGCGTGTGATTCCATGCAGGGCAGCTTGGGTCAGGGGACCAATGGACGGGTCGGACTCGGTTCATCGAGGTTCGTTGTAATAAGGGCGATGTCGCACGCTCCCGCACTTTGTAGGCTCGCCTCGAATCTTTAGGCAAACCACACGCCAATCTACTCTAGGAGAAGAAAAAAGCCGAGAAAGTGCACCGTATCACAAATCGCGAGGTGACTCGCTAAGCTTTAAAGCGCTTTGACTGAGAATCGCAAGACCGCTGTCCAATTCGGCCCAAACCCAAACTCCATTGAAATCGGTCCTTTAGCGCCGGTTTGGAGAACTGCGGGACAGCAGGTGTATTTGTGATCAGGTAGGCCAGTTCTTCCCCCGTTGATCGCTCGATTCTTCCTCCGAAACCTGTGTTGGGTCAGCCTGATTTCAGCCTGAAGAGATAAAACTGACGCGTTTGGTAACGGATTGGCCTTTTCGTGACTTTATTCCTATGAAAGCACCATACAAGGACATCTGACCCGATGAGTTCACGTCTTTTACGATTTCTGAGCCTATTTCTCCTGCTCTCGTTGGGGAGACGGGCCGCCAGTGGGCAAGGACCGCTGACGCTTCATCAAGCCATAAATGTGGCTCTGAGGCAGAGCCCAGAGGCAGCGATCGCGCGCGCCGGCGCTCTGGACGCGAAAGCGGGGGCAAGCCAGGCCCGCACCATGTTTTTGCCTCAGCTTAATTTCACCGAGGATATCTCGCGGGGTAACGATCCGGTCTATGTTTTCGGCACGCGTCTCCGCCAGCGCCAGTTCACGCAAGCTGATTTTGCGCTCGACTCTTTGAACTTCCCACCGCCCGTCGGCAATTTCTCTACCCGTTTTTCCGGGCAGTGGGTAGCATTTGATTCTTTCAAGACACAGAAAGAGATTCACCGCGCGGATCTCTTCAGGGAGAGCGCCACCTCAACTGCGAGGGCTGCCGACCAGCAGATCGTGTCCCGCGTCGTAGCGGCCTACCAGCAGGTTCTGTACGCTCAGCGGGAGATTGAAGTCGCCGAGCACGAGCAAGAGACGGCAGCGGCGCTGCTGAGTTCGGTAGATGAACATGTGAAGGCAGGGCTTGCAGTTGAGTCGGACCGGATGTCTGCCCAGGTTAATGTAGCCGCGCGCAAGGAGGAGTTGATCGCGGCGCAAGGAGACCTCGAACTGGCGTGGGCTGCTTTGCGTGATGGGATGGGCGCACCGAACCTGAAACCAACTGAGTTGAAGCCGATTGAGCCGCACACCTTTCCGCAAGGTGTGCTGGAAGAAGAGATAGCGACCGCGCAAAAAATGCGCCCCGATCTGATCGCGCTGGGACAGGCTCAATCCGCACAGGCCTCCGCGGTGGGAGCGGCGAAGTCCGATTTCGGCCCGCGAGTGAGTGCGTACGGAAACTGGCAGGAAGATCGACCGTCTTTTGCCGGTTCCGGCGGGAACAGCTGGGTGGCTGGCGTTCAAATCAGCATCGATATTCTGCCGCTCACCAAGCGCACTCAACTGGCACGCGAAAGCGCGGCGAGACAGAAGATTGACGCACAGGTGGCAGCCACAGAGCAGCATCTGCGACTCGAAGTGAGCCAGGCGCACATTCACCGGCGTACCGCAACACTGCAACTGGAGACGGCGCGAGCGGCGATGGACCAATCTATGGAGAGTCTGCGCATTCTGAAGAACCGCTACAACGCCGGCCTTGCCACTATCACCGATCTGCTGCGGGCCGAAGATGCCGAGCGCCAGAGCCAATTCAATTACTGGCATGCCGTGTATGGAAACGTCATGGCCTACAGCGAACTTTTGTACGCGACCGGGACTCTTACTCCCGATGCTGCGGAGGACCTGCAATGAAGAATGTCATTTGGGCAAGTTTGCTTGCTGTTTCTGCGGCGATGGTAGCCGGTTGCCAGGGCGACGAACCCGCCACAACCCCAGGGAGCGCACAGACCACGCAGGCGCGAGTTGTCGAAAGCCAGCAGCAGCAAGTTCCGGTGAGTCTGCGATCCACGGGCACGGTTCATGCACGAGAAACATCTGTGGTGTCGGCTCAAGTGATGGGACGCATCCAGCAGGTGACGGTACGCGAGGGAGACAACGTTCGGGCTGGGCAGACCCTGGTGGTGCTCGACGATGCGGCGCTGCGCGCGCAATTAGAGCAGGCAGAAGCTGGCGTCAAGGCTTCGCAGAACGCTCAAGCCGGCGCGCAAACGAATGCTGCGCTGGCAGCGAGCACGCTGGCTCGGTACAAGCAACTCGAGTCGCAAAAGAGCGTAAGTCCCCAGGAGATGGACGAAGTATCCCGGCGCGCTGAAGCAGCGGCGTCGGGCGTTGAAGCCGTGCGTGCGCAGACCGACGCCGCGCGAGCACAGGAGAGCAGCGCGCGCACAATGCTCGGGTACACGCATCTTGTTGCTCCATTTGCGGGAGTGGTAACGGCACGGATGGCTGATCCGGGAACGATGGCCGCACCGGGCGTGCCCTTGCTGCAGGTCGACCAAACCACCAACTTACAACTTCAAGCCACGGTAGATCAGTCCGTGATCGGTGTGATTCACAAAGGGATGAAAGTAGAAGTGGTAATAGATGGGGTGTCATCCGGAAACGCGGCCGGTACGGTTGCCGAAATTGTTCCGGCGGCGGATCCATCGAGCCACAGCTTTCTTGTCAAGATTGACCTACCGGCCTCAAGTCAGATGCGTGCAGGCATGTATGGGACCGCTGATTTCGCCAACGGCGCCAGACAGGCAATCATCATTCCGCGCTCTGCTGTCGTAGCGCGCGGATCACTCAACTGTGTGTATGTTCTCGACGGCCAGGGCATTGCGCAACTTCGCTACATCACACTAGGCTCGGCTCAGGGCAATTTCGTCGAAGTACTGTCGGGTGTTTCCGCCGGGGAGAAACTCGTCGACCTTCCCTCCGACCGGGACCTCGCCGGGAAGCGCATTGACAGCAGCAACGGGAGCCGGCTATGAAGCAAGACCTTGGAATTGCCGGGCGACTGGCGCACGCATTCATCAATTCCAAACTGACTCTGCTCTTCATTGCTGCGTCGCTCGGCGTCGGGATCTTCGCGGTCGCCATCATTCCCCGTGAGGAAGAGCCGCAGATTCTAGTCCCGATGCTGGACATTGCGACCGCCATGCCCGGCGCATCCCCGGCCGAGGTGGAAGAGCGCGTTACGCTGCCCATCGAGAACCTGGTGCATCAGATCTCAGGCGTTGAATATGTGTACTCGACGTCGGCGCCAGGACAGAGCCTGGTGATCGTGCGTTTTCTTGTAGGGACGCCTCAGGAAGATGCTTTGATCAGAGTCTATAGCAAGCTCTATTCGAACTTCGACCGCTTTCCGCCCGGAGTCTCTCAGCCGCTTATCAAGGCTCGCTCGATCGATGACGTTCCAATTCTGGCCATGACGCTGTGGGGTGCGCATTACAACGGCTATCAATTGCGCGCGATAGCCGACGAGATGCAGCACAACATAGCGCAGATTGCCGATGTTTCGGAAACGACGATAATCGGCGGCCTACCGCGCACAATGCGTGTTGTACTAAGCACGGAAAAACTGAGTGCATATGGTCTGTCGCCCATGGCCATCGTCGGACATGTGCAGGCCGCCAATGCCAGCGTACAGGCGGGTACGTTTTCTGAGAACAACCAGGAAGTCCGCGTCGATGCCGGAAATCTTTTTACGCGCAGTGAGGATCTGGAGTCGGTTGTTGTGGGCGTGGTTCGCGGGCATCCTGTGTATCTGCGGGATGTAGCCGGCAAGATCGTGGATGGTGCCGCGGAGCCGTCGGATTACGTGGTCTACGGCACGACAAACGCGGGATCAGGAGCACAGCAAGGGGATCACCAGTATCCGGCCGTGACTATTACCGTGGCCAAGCGAAAGGGAACGAACGCGACCGACATCTCGAATGCCGTGCTCAAGCGGGTACATGAGATGCAGGGCTTCACGATTCCGAACGATGTGAGCGTAACAACCACGCGAAATTATGGGGAGACGGCAAAGAACAAGTCGGACGAACTGCTCGAACATCTACTACTGGCGACGTTGTCTGTGACTCTGCTGGTCGCGCTCTTTCTGGGCTGGCGTGAGTCGGGTGTTGTTTTGTTAGCCATTCCTGTGACTCTTGCCCTAACGATGTCGGTGTTCTACTTTCTTGGCTACACCATCAATCGCGTCACACTCTTCGCTTTGATCTTCTCGATTGGCATTCTCGTGGACGATGCCATTGTTGTAGTCGAGAACATGGTGCGGCATTTCCGACTGCCGGAAAATCACGGCCGGCCGATGAGTACGGTTGCTATTGAGGCGGTGGCCGAGGTGGGCAACCCTACTATTCTTGCCACCTTCGCGGTGATTGCCGCGGTGCTTCCGATGGCCTTTGTGCGCGGGCTGATGGGGCCTTACATGCGGCCTATCCCGGTCGGCGCTTCGGCGGCGATGCTCTTTTCGCTCATGGTTGCCTTTGTGGTTTCTCCGTGGGCTGCGCTTCGCCTCTTGGGAAAACACCTTGAGGGCGCCAAGCTGCTGGAACCGGAGACGGAGAACTGGCGGACCAGGCTTTATCGCCGCATCATGACGCCGCTCATCCAGTCGCCCCGCAATCGCGTTCTGTTCTTCATTGGAGTTGCAATACTGCTTCTGGTGTCGGTCGCACTCGTGCCGCTTGGGCTGGTGAAAGTAAAAATGCTGCCGTTCGACAACAAAAGTGAACTGCAGGTGGTTATCAATATGCCCGACGGCACCCCGCTGGAACAGACGGCCCGTGTTGCGCAGGCGCTTGGCGATGAGCTCGCGCGTCAGCCGGACGTGTTGAACTACCAGACATACGCGGGCACATCGGGACCCTACAACTTCAATGGGCTGGTGCGCCACTACTACATGCGCCGCCAGTCAAACCAAGCTGATATCCAGGTGAACCTGCTGCCGGCCACGCAGCGCAGCGTACAGAGTCATGCAATCGCTAAGCGGCTTCGTCCGCTGCTCGATGCTATCGGCAACGCATACGGCGCGCGCATTCAAGTCAGCGAAGTGCCACCGGGACCGCCCGTGATCCAGACGTTGGTTGCCGAGGTTTACGGCCCAGACATGGCAGGTCAGACAAAGGTGGCACAGCAGATCAAGGCCATCTTCCAAAACTCCCCGGGGGTTGTGGACACCGACTGGTACGTCGAAGACCCACAGCCAAGGCTTGCCATGCACGTGGATGAAGCGAAAGCGGCGCAGCATGGCATTGCGGTTTCAGACGTGGCTCATGCCTTGGCACTCGCAGTTTCGGGAACCCAGGTGGGCCTGGTTCACGATCAGGCTGCACGGGAGCCTCTCCCTGCAATTGTCGAGCTCGATCGCGGGGAGCGTTCTTCAGAACAGGCGCTCGACAATATTCGCCTGCCCGGCGCGGACGGTGGCATGGTGTCATTGCGCGAGTTGATCGCCGTTGAACACAAGACGATCGAGCCAAGCATTTATCACAAGAATCTTCGCCGCGTGGTTTATGTCACCGGAGACGTGGCTGGAGCGGTAGAAAGTCCGGTCTACGCAATCCTCAAGATGAACAAGGAACTCGATCACCTGACACTTCCGGCCGGCTACACGTTAACCCGTTATAACGCCTCGATGCCGGAGTCGACAGATCACTACTCGATGAAGTGGGACGGCGAGTGGCATATCACCATCGAGGTCTTCCGCGACATGGGCCTGGCGTTTGCCGCGGTGTTGGTGCTGATTTACGTGCTTGTGGTGGGCTGGTTCCGCTCGTTCATCGTGCCGCTGATCATCATGGCGCCGATTCCTCTGACTCTCGTTGGCATTATGCCGGCACATGCAATCATGGGCGCTTTTTTCACTGCGACCTCAATGATCGGGTTCATTGCCGGAGCTGGCATCATCGTCCGAAATTCGATCATTCTTGTCGACTTCATAGAACTTAGAATTCGCGAGGGAATGCCCTTGGCAGAAGCGGTAATTGATGCAGGCGCAACCCGCTTCCGTCCCATGCTTCTAACGGCGGCAGCAGTTGTCGTTGGAGCCTGCGTGATTCTTACCGACCCGATCTTTCAGGGGCTTGCATTGTCTCTGATCGCGGGAGCAGTTGCCTCAACTTTTCTCTCGTGGCCCACGATTCCGGTGCTCTATTACATGGTTCACCGTGGGCATGAAGCTGGCAAGGATGTTGAAGCTGTAACAGAAATAGAAGAAGGAGTTTCTCTATGACAGTCGAACGTGGGGTGCGCCTGATGGGGGGCGTAATGGTGCTGATCTCGCTGCTGCTCGCGCATTTTGTGTCGCTTTATTGGCTATGGTTGACCGCCTTTGTGGGGCTCAATCTGCTGCAATCAGCTTTTACCAACTGGTGCCCCGCGATGCTTATATTGCGCGCCGCCGGTTTAAAGGACGCTACCTGCAGTCCGCGGAGTTGAGAGATGGTGTATGAGAAGCGATTTCCAGCGTCCCATGCTGAGCGCCTCGAGAATCCTGAGCGCATGCTTTGGCTTCCTCCTGCAGACGTGATCGGCCGCCTGGCAGTGCACACCGGTGAGACCGTGGCCGACGTCGGCGCGGGGACGGGTTACTTTTCATCGCCCCTTTCAAGTGCTGTTGGCGCGGCGGGAAAAGTTTACGCTGTCGACGGGCAGCGGGAGATGCTTACGTGGCTGACGGGAAAGCTGCACAAGGCCGAGTTCAATAACGTCGAGTTGATTCACGCTGAAGCTGAGAAGAGCGGCCTGGCTGCTTTCAGCTGCCACCTCTTCTTTCTAGCAAATCTATGGCATGAGATCGAGGATCGAGCAGGCGTGCTATTGGAAGCCCGTCGAGTTCTTAAGAGTGGTGGGCGAATTATAATCCTTGATTGGCGCACTGATGTCGAATCCCCCGCCGGGCCGCCGCTGGCACATCGAATAGCGCCCTCCGTCGCGCTTGGCGAGTTGCGGCTCGCTGGTTTCGAACGACTTACGTCCGCAGAGATCGGACAATACTCCTTTTTGGTTCAAGGGGAAATAGTGTAATGACGGTCAGAAAGGGAATTCACCGGCCGGCACGTCCGCGGCAGCTTCGCGGCGAGCGTCTCAAGGATGAGGTGTACCGGCAAATGTTCCGTCTCGAAGAACGCCGATCTGGTGCAGAGATAGGACTCGCTTTGGCGTTGCTGCGTGCATGGCTGGCCGCTGACTCGAAAGCAGCAAGCGACGAAGAAAAAAATTGGCTGAGGAAAGTATCCCCAATTTGCCTGGAAATGATCGAGGTAGCGCTGCGAGTGAGCAGCGCTTCGCCGCCTTCTGTGCAGTGAGTTTATCTGGGAATGCCTTGCGCGGCGAAGTTCTGGACTGTTGGGAGGATCGGCAACCGCATACGACACGGGGATATACTGGTATTAGCCTCATGCGATGCGACCCGAACTGATACAAGCCACAGATTTGCTGCGCCTCAAAACCCCTGAAGCCGTTGAAGAGGCGATCGGGCTGCTTCAGAGTACGGTCTATTCCTTCAGCATGAAAGTCTGTGGGCATCCTGAAGATGCGGAAGACACTATGCAGGAGGTGCTCTCTCGTTCTGTTGAACACTTGGCCAAGATCGAAGATCCTCAGCAATTGGCCGTCTGGCTCTACACCGTCACCCGAAACCGCTGCTGGCGTATGCGCCGTAAGCCTGCCCATGCTCCGGCAAGCATGCTCTCACTCGACGAGTTGATGCCGAGCGATGAAGAGTTGGGATTATTACTCCAAGATGCCGGCAAAAGCCCGGAATTGAGCCTGCTTGAGACCGAGCAGAGCCATCTGCTACATCAGGCGATCCTCCGCATTCCCGCGCTATTGCGCATTGTTCTCGTGCTGCACGATATGGAGGAGTTGACGACCGAGCAAGTTGCTCAGATTCTCGAATTGCAGCAGGGCACGATCAGAATCCGCCTTCATCGGGCGCGTCTGAGTGTTCGCAAGGAGATGAATGATCTCCTTCGGGGAGCTGCCCTGACCACGGATCAGACGCAGGCAAGGTCCAAGAGAGTTGGATCGAGAGGCAAGCGGCGTCCGGATGACTGTCGCGAATTGTTTGCCAACATCTCTGAGTATCTGGATGGCAGAGTAGACCCTGTTACGTGCGAACAGATGCGTGGACATATCGAGGCATGCCCGTCCTGCGTCATATTTCTTCGTGACTTGCGCGCCGCAATTGATCGCTGCCGCTCTCTGACTATTTCATGTGACTCCGCTCTCGCACCTCGATTACGCTCCATCCTCACACGCGAGTATCTGCGCATGCTAGTGATGCCGGCAGCAAAATAAATAGTGCGAACTTGTAACGCAATACTCGCTTTGTGTCTTTCTTCTAATAAAGAGGAAAAACACAATGGAAGTAAAGATTACGCATCTTGAGCAGGTTAAATTCGCCATTCATTCTCGGTCTCATTCCATTCTTTGTGACCAGCCGACGGAAAACGGAGGGGAGGACAGCGGGATGACGCCCCCGGAACTCTTGCTCGCGTCATTGGGTTCTTGCGCTGCTTTTTACGCTGTCCGGTATCTCAAGACCCGCAATCTCAGCGACCTCGGCGTGGAGGTTACGGTTACGGCCGACAAGCTGAAGCAGCCTTCCCGGCTCGGCAACTTTCGAATTCATGTGGTGTGTCCGATTTCTTTGACGGAGGATCAGACGGAGGGACTTATGCGTTCTGTCCACCACTGTCTGGTGCACAATACGCTGTTGGCGCCTCCGGAGATCGAGATCGAGTTGGCCGTGGGCGAGGCGCTGCTCCAGCGGCCATGACCGTCGGAGCGAATTACTAACTGATTTACATGGGTACAGGTCGCATCCCCATCCCCCATTATTGCGCCGGGTGATAGATGGCCTCACCAAAACGGACGATCTGCGACGCGCATCGCTATCCGCCATGATTCGCGCCATTCGCCAAAGTCCTTGGCGCGCGCCGGACAACGCCCCACTAGCACCCGCAGAACCTTGGCGGAGAAGAAGAAAGGGAAAACTATGTTGAGTTATGTGGAAAGCACCATCCACGTCTTCACCCCACGTTAATCAGCGGCAACGCGGAACAGATCGTAGATGCCTTGGAGACACAAAGGATTGCATTGGGATTCATCGAGGAGCCTGCGTTCCAGGCGGATGGCCGAGGCGCATTTTCCAAGTGGACACCGACCTCGGGATGGGAGAGTTTTGAGGGAATCATTCACGCGGAATCATATCGGGCGTCTTGGATGAGGCTATGTCGAAGGCTATTCTTTCGGGGGGCGGCGAGGCATTTACCGCCCATCTGAGAGTTCGCTTCCGCAACAAGATCTGCGTTGGAGATTCTGTATTTGTAAGTGGATGGGTAGTGAGCGTCGAGAAGAGGAAGATATTGGCTGAAGCCAGTCTCACATCGGCAGACGGCCAGGAAAGAGCTCATTCCTGGGGAGTATTTCTAGTCAAGCGACACTCTCGATTATCGATGCATGGAGCGCGGTTCCCAACTTAAGGCTGGAGAAGCGGTTTAAACTGCGCTTCGATCGAATCGACATTGACCTCGCCCTGAAATTGAGCTGCGATTGTTCCATGCCTGTCGATCAGATAGGTCAGTGGAAGCCCCATGACCCCCCCATACATTTGCCCCAGTTTCTCATCGCCCATTGCCACCGGGTAATTCAGCTTGAGTCTCTTTACCAGTCGACGAGCCAATGCAGGATCGTCATCCATTGAGACGCCGATGATCTGAAGGCCGCGTGTGCCGTATTGACTTTGCCAGGCAGAGAAGCGTGGCATCTCAAGCTGGCATGATGCGCACCAAGTTGCCCAGAAGTTCAGCAGCACAACCTTACCGTGGTAGGCACGGAGATCCAGTTTCCTGTCATCCAAGGAAATGCGCACGAACTCAGGGGCGGTCTTGTGAAGCATGGGAACCGGAGCGGTCGACATCTGTGCAGCACTCGTTGTGAACGACAGGCAAAATAGCAGTTTTACCGCAGTTGAGCGGTGAAACACGCGCGGCGGAATCTGGATGGGGACCCCTGGAGGCGTTTCGTGCCACCGGTCCACGTCAGCGCCCTTGTTCAACCGGATATCCCTTGCTGGCCCAATCCGTGCCAAAATTATCAGCCAAATAAAGGACCTTCACGTTGTTAAAACCCATCTCATGCAATTTGTCGAAGGCAGGACCAAGATTGGGACAGCGGCTCCAAGGGCAGCAACCGCAATAAAGCACAATGAACCTTTTTCGCGGGAGAGAGCTCACTCGATTTTGCAATTCCCGAATTCCAGCCGACTGGGAACCAGGACCCACGTATTCCGATCCTGGGATGTGACCCTCTGCATATAGCATGTGTGAGCCGACTTGGAGGATAAGGGGTTTCTCGCCGCTGGCGGTTTGCAACAAATGGCGCAGCGCTCCCGGCTGAAGGACCTGAGCAACTGGAATTGTGAGTGTGCTCCCGGGCGTGATCGATGCGCCTGCATACTGCGCTCTCATTTTTGGACTGCGAGAAAGAAGGAGGAATGTCACGAAAACGGCGACCGCTATCGATCTCCGGTTTAGTTTGATTGTCAAAGTGGCATCTCCATCTAAGCGTTCCCTTACGAGTCAAGACTTCATTAGAAATGCGCCATCGCCGCAGTTCTCTGATGTGCTCCCCATCACGGATGCTGAGCACGTGTAACGCGGGGAAGAAAAGCACTTCCAAATGCCTCGCGGGCCATACACTTGATCGGGACCAGCGAGATAGACAAATAGGCTAATCCGCCGCGTTTCGGTGCTTAATGTGGTGCCGCATCCGGTGCCACTTTGTACCGTGATTTTGTGCATTTTTGTGCGATCTTGTGCAATGTTAAAAACAGGTACATGTAGCTCATTATGAAGCGCTTATTCCGCGATCTGCATTCTGGTGCGGGAAAGTGCTTGGTCGCGAAAAGTAGGACTTAAAATCCGCGGCCCGCAAGAGGGTGGGGGTTCAAGTCCCCCTCCGGGTATCAAGTAAGTCATTCATGTTAATGCTGGGAGAAGTCGCTTGTGCGGACCCAATGTAATCGATTACATTTGGGCACCATGAATCCCGTCCAACTCTTTTCCACTGCAATCCTGTCCGGCCTGACGCTCAATCTGGCAGCGCAGACCTTGGTTCCAAGCGTTTCCGATTGGGAGAACCCGCACATTTTCGGGATCAACAAGGAGCCGGCGCGCTCCAGCTACACTCCCTATGCGGACGAGAGCGCGGCGCTGCACGGGGAGCCCTCAAGCTTGACCCAATCGCTCGACGGGGCATGGAAGTTCAACTGGTCGAAGCGGCCCGAGTTGCGTCCCGTGGCCTTCTACAAGCCCGAGTACGATGTCAGCGGGTGGAAGGAAATCCCCGTGCCTTCGAACTGGGAGATGCAGGGATACGGCACGCCCATCTACACGAACATCACTTATCCGTTCAAGCGGGATTTTCCGCGTGTGACATCGACGCCGGACGATCACTCGTGGACGGCATACGATGAGCGCGACCCCGTGGGCTCATACCGGCGCGAGTTCACTGTGCCGGGGGAGTGGAGCGGACGCCAGGTGTACCTGCTGTTCCACGGCGTGAACTCCGCTTACTACGTGTGGATCAACGGGCAGAAGGTTGGCTACAGCCAGGACGCGCGCATGACGGCGGAGTTCGACGTCACGCGCTATTTGAATCCTGGGAAAAACGTGATCGCGGTGGAAGTCTACCGCTGGTCCGACGGCAGCTACATCGAAGACCAGGACTTCTGGCGCATGAGCGGCATCTTCCGCGACGTGACGCTGATGGCGCGCACGCCGGTGCATCTGCGCGACTTCCAGGTGCAGACGCCCTTCGACGCGGCCTACGAGAACGCCACATTCAAGCTGCATGCGTCAATCGCGAACGTGGGAGCGCGGGGTGCGGTCACGACGACCGAGGCCAGGCTGCTGGATGCGGCTGGGGCCACAGTATTTGAGACCAAGCGTAGCGTGAGTGTGGCGCCGGGCAAGGATGCGGAGATCGAGATTGATCAGCTGGTGAAATCGCCGAGGAAATGGTCGGCTGAGACGCCTGATCTCTACAAGCTGCTGCTGACGGTGAAGGACGCCAAGGGCAAGGTTCTCGAGACAATTCCCTGGCGTGTGGGCTTCAAGCAGTCAGAGATCAAGGGCAACCAGATGCTGTTTAACGGCAAGAAGCTGATGATCAAGGGCGTCAACCGGCACGAGTTCGATCCGGACCTCGGTCAGGTTATGACGCGGTCATCGATGATTGCGGACATTAAGCTGATGAAGCAGAACAACATCAATGCGGTAAGGACCTGCCACTATCCGAACGTGACGGAGTGGTACGACCTGGCCGACGAGTACGGGCTCTACATACTCGATGAAGCCAACGTAGAGTCGCACGGCTACGGATCGAACGAAATTCAGCCCATCTCAAACGGCGAGGAGTACCGTGACGCGATTGTGGATCGGCTGCGCCGCACAATTGAGCGCGACAAGAATCACGCCTCGATCATTGGCTTCTCGATGGGCAACGAAGCCGGCTACGGTGCCAACTTTGTAGCCGCGAAGCAATGGGCCAGGGACCACCATCCGGAGTTCTACATCACCTACGAGCCGGGCAACAGTATCCACGGCGACGCGCTCTCTCCGATGTATGCCAAGCCGCAGAACATTGTGGACTACTACAACAAGTACGGCAATGGCAGGCCGTTCTTCGAGATCGAGTATGCGCACGCGATGGGCAACAGTACGGGCAACTTCCAGCAGTACTGGGATCTGTTCGAAGCTGAGCCGTGGGCGCACGGCGGCTTCATCTGGGACTGGGTGGACCAGGGCGTGCGGCGCAAGGGACCGTTCGGCAGAGACCTGTGGGCCTACGGCGGCGACTACGGCGACAAGCCGAACGACGACAACTTCAACACCAACGGACTGGTGCTGCCGGACCGCACTCCGCATCCCGGACTGACCGAGGTTAAAAAGTCCTACGCGAGCATCAAAACGGAAGCGGTGGATGTGGTCGCGGGCAAGGTGCGCGTGCGCAACAAGTACAACTTTGCCACGCTCGGATTTGTGCGTGGCGAATGGGTGTTGGAAGAAAACGGCAAGGCGATCGAGCAAGGCGAAGTTCCGGTGGGCGATATGGCGCCGGGCACCGCGAAGGAGATCGAACTGGGAGTGAAGACGCCGGAACTAAAGAGCGGCGCCGATTACTTCCTGACGGTGCAATTCTCGCTGGCCGACGACCAGCCCTGGGCGAAGAAAGGCCATGTGGTGGCGTGGGATCAGTTCGAGATGCCGTACAAAGCGCCGGTCGCGCCCGCGACGGATGCGAGCAAGCTGCCCACTGTGACGTTGGCCGAGATTCCCGGCGCGTGGGTGGTTTCGAATGCGTCGTTCTCCGTGGCGATTGACGCAGAGTGGGGCTCGATCTCGTCGTACAACGTGAGCGGCCGCGAGCTGCTGACGGCGCCGATTGAGCCGAACTACTGGCGCGCAATCACTGACAACGACCGTGGCAACCAAATGCAGCAACGACAGGGAGTGTGGGAGACGGCTTCGCTACATCGCTGGGCCAGCTCGGTTAAAGCGGAGCAGGTCTCGGCCGGTATGGTGAAGGTGACTGCGAAGGCAAAGCTGGCCGCCGGCCAGGCTACTCAGGAATACGTGTACACGATCCGTGGTGATGGATCAATCGAAGTGGAGGCGAACTTCGATCCCGGCACAGCAGCGCTGCCGGATCTGCCGCGCTACGGCATGCAGGCACGCGTGAGCGGCGCGCTGCGCAACGTTGCGTGGTTTGGCCGCGGGCCACAGGAGAACTACTCAGACCGCAAGCTGGGCTCAGCCGTCGGGCTTTACTCTGACACTGTGAACAACCTGTGGTTCGGCTACGTGGAGCCGCAGGAGACCGGCAACCGCAGCGATGTGCGCTGGGTAACGTTGACCGACGACAAGGGCTTCGGACTAAAGGCCACGGGACTGCCGCTGATCAACTTCAGTGCGTGGCCCTTCCGCGCCTCTGAGTTGGAACATGAGAAGTGGCCGGTGAACCTGGGGCACAAGCATTCGGCCGAGGTGGAGTACTCGGATGACATCACGCTCAATCTCGACTACGGGCAGATGGGCGTGGGCGGCGACGATAGCTGGGGCGCGCCGGTGCACAAGGAGTTCATGCTGCCGGCCGTGCCGTATAGTTACAGTTACCGCCTGGAACCGGTGACCGGACGCGCCGAAAAGTAGTTCTTCGCCGCGGAGGCGGTTCATGCCGTCTCCGCGGGAGAATTTCTGACCACCAGTAGATCGGAGACTTCCCGAGATTGTTGCTTGCGCCGCCCTCAGCCCCGCGGCGAAGACTGCTGCATATCGAACTGGATCCGGGCGCCGCTGGTGAGCGTTTTGTGCTCGATGATGCTCGACCGCCACTCAGCTTCATTCACCATCACACGGGAAGCGTATGGGGTCGCGGGGCCGTTCCGGGGTGCTTCGATGACAATCTTCTTTCCACCACCGGGGTCAACCACTGCGCGCGGAAAGAGAGGAGCGCCCAGAGTGTATTCCTGCTTGCCCGGGCAGAGAGGATAGAATCCCAGCGCACTCAGGATGTACCATGCCGCCATCGACCCGGTATCTTCATCGCCGCAGAAATCTTTCGCAGAGTAGGCTTCGTTCAGGACGCGACGGACCCAGTATTGCGTTCGATCGCGCCGCCCGGCAGCGGCAAACAGATACAGCACATTGTGAACGGGCTGGTTGTTATGCATGTATTGCCCGAACGGAAGCGCGGCCATCTCCGACATTTCATGGATCTCCTGCCCGTACACGCCCACGTTGAATCGGGGAGGCAGAGTGCACATCTCCTCGAGCGCAGCCACCGTTGCCTGCTCGCCGCCCATGGCAGCGATCAGCCCTGGTACATCGTGAGGAACGTTCCATCGATGTTGCCATGCCGCGCCCTCCTCGTAAGGACTGCCCCAGGTGAACGGATCGAAGGGTTCAAGCCACGAGCCATTCTCGTTTTTGCCGCGAAAAAACCTGGTCTGGGGGTCGAAGATCTTGCGCCAGTTTTCTGACCGCTTTCGAAACAGCTCCGCATCGTCGTGCTTGCCAAGGGCGGCAGCGATTTGCCCGATGCAGAAGTCGCCATACGCCGCATCCGCCGTTTCGGCCACCGATTGATCGACGAGATTCGCCGGGAGGTAGCCGAGCTTCAGGTAATGCTCGATACCCTGGCGACCGTAACCGCGGCTTGGATCGCCTGGTTCCATGGCGTGCTTGCGCAGTCCCTCATAAGCATGTTGGCGATCGAAGCCGGAGATATCCTTCACAATCGCGTCTGCGAACAACGAGTCGATCAGGCTCCCCGACATGCAAGCGCGATAACCAGGCGCTGGAAACTGGGGCATCCACCCGCCCTCGCTGTAGGCATTCACCCAAGCTGCAAGAATCTCACCCAACCGTTCAGGAAAGACCAGCGACATGAAGGGATACCATGCCCGATAAACATCCCAGTAGCCGTGGTCGGCGTACATGACCCCGGGCATTACCTTTCCATTGAAAGCGCTGAAGTGCCGTGGATTGCCGGCTTCATCCGGCTCGTGCCATGTGCGTGGGAACAGAAGCGCCCTGTACAGGCAGGAGTAAAACGTGCGCCGCTGCTGGTCCGTCGCGCCTTCGATCTCGATCCGCGCCAGCGCGGTGTTCCACACTTCCTTGCCGCGCGCCAGCAGTTCTGCCGCCGGCCGATTTCCGGCTTCCTGTTGCAGATTCCGAGAGGCTTGTTCGAAGGAAATAAACGAAGTCCCGATCCTCGCCTCGATTGGCCGGTTCGCACCTGCTTCAAACCGGAGTACGCCAATACGATTTCCGCCCACCTCGCGCACTTCGAAGTTCTGCCATGGCTCGGAAAGCTGCAACACGTAGTAAGTTCCGAAATTATCTGGGACTCCACCGTCATTGGCGGTGGACACAAACCGCACGGCCCTGCGCGAAGCGTCCGGCTCAATCGTCCCGCTTTTGCCCGGGACCTCAAACAGGAGCCCGCGCGGACCGCTATCCGCGAATCTCGCAGTAAGCACGCAGCATCGTCCCGTTGCCACAAGCTCCACGTCAGCACGGTAGCGAAGCAGGTTCAGCCGGAGCGCATATGGGTGAAGCTCGGCCTCCTCCGGCCGGTAGGACGATGAGCGCGCATCCGGCTCGAGTTTCGCTTCCCCCGAAAAAGGCAGAAATATCGCGTGTCCGTAGTCAGACAGCCACGGACTGAGCTGATGCGTGCAGCGGAAGCCTTGGATGCGCCGATCGTCTGGTTGGAACATCCATGGAGTGCCGCTGCGCGATTGAAGCGTCCAATGAGCCATGCCAAAGGGCATGGCTGCGATGGGTAGCGCATTGCCGCGCGAGAAATAGTAATTCGAATCCGTCCCCTGCAAAATGTTGACGAGCGCCACAAGATCCGTCGAATCCGGGTTGGCTGCATCCGCGGTCCTGCCTGACGATTCGGCGGTCTGACCCTTCAATTCTCCATTCACAACGGTTGTTCCCAATGCCGCCAAGCCGGACGCTTTTAGAAAATCCCTTCTGCTGTGCTCCACGTGGTTTTCCTCGCAAGAATCCTATCCAGTCAATCACATTTCCGGGCGCCGCGTGTGACGACTTGCGGATTCGCCATTCCCATCGCCTTGAATGGGGGTACATATTGTGCGCAACGGAAACGACGTTGCCGCACCAAATAGATGATAGGTCCTCACAGATAGTCACGCCGTCGACGGCGCCGTCCGGAGTTCGTCCGATTCAGATCGTAAACGTGGTTCAGGCCGGTGTCCCTCATAATGGTTGAGACCGCGGCGCTGATGAGTCCTTCGGGCGCGAACGCGCCGCGAAGCGTCCATCAAAATCTTCGGATGGATTTCGCCTTTGTTCCCGGGCCAGTATCGCAGGTCTCAATATAGGAGCCTCGAGATCATCGCGCGGCCCATCCGTCCCTTGGCGGGAGAAATTCTGAGTCCTTTGGATGATGCGTATAATCCTACGTTGACAGGAGGTCATATGTCGCCAGGAACTCTCTTCCAAATACACCTCGTTTTAGGTTATGTCGCATGGCTGCTTTGCTTCGGTGCATACATCCTGCCCAGACTCCGGTCAATGGGCCGGTTCGAAGCGCATCGCGTCATCGCGACCCTCCACAGCTTCCGCTTTTTCGGGCTCGTCTTTCTTGTCCCAGGCGTCGTAAGCCCTCATTTGCCCTCTGGTTTTGCCGTCTTCGCCGCCTACGGCGACTTTGCGACTGGAGTGCTGGCCATGCTTGCGCTTCTCACAGTAAGGTTTCGTCCACTATTCTGGTTGTTCGTCGTCGCGTTCAATCTCGCGGGGGCGGCCGATATCATCATCGATTATTACCATGCTATCCGGGTCGGCCTTCCGGCGATGCCCGGGGAGTTGGGCTCCACCTACGCTATCCCGATCATCTACGTGCCCCTACTGATGATCACGCACTTCGTTGCATTCTATTGGTTGGTGCGTCCTCGGCCCGAGGCCGATCAGGCCCTTTCCACCGATGCATCCGCAACATGAATTGTGCTAGCCTCGATTCTCGCCCCTCCCGCTCCGGTCCCTGTAAGCGCGAAGCGGAGACTTCGGTTCCAAGGATCTCGTGCGACCTAAAGACGGCAACAAAAAGCAGGCCGCTGCGTCGTTTGAAAAACTCTGCGCGCAACATTCTCTGGGTAAGGCCGAGTCAGGCTGTTTCAACGGTAAGTTTAGTGAGATGATGAGTCGATCTGCAACTCTGTGAGGTGGGGATTCTATGGCAAAGGAGACAGTGGCGCGCGCGACGATCGTCCTCTATGACGGCGCCGAACAGCCGGTAGCCGAGGAAGTGGACGTCCTCCTTGAAGTCAGGAACAATTTTGGAGTAAATCAGACCAACTGGGTTAAAGGCCCGGTTGTTCAACTCAACCTGCAGTTCTTCGATGGCCCGGGTGACGAATACACGGTGACCGTTTGGGTCAAGGGGAACCGCGGGACTGGAGATTTCGTCAAGGCAGACCCAAAGATTCATCAGGTTTTGAAGTTCATGCTCATTCCTGTTCCCACCAAAATTACATTTCGGCCGTGGGTAGAGTTGAAAGCGAAGTATCCAAAAGCGGCCGAGTTCCTCGGGCTGGGCCTGGTAGACGATGCGGCGGTACAGCAACGGTATGCATACTTGCAGGCCACCAAACCGGCGTCTCTGGCGTGCTTCATGAACCTGATTACGGCCATGGATGGTATTGGAATCGGGGCGGGGAAGACCCCGCTCGATTATCTAAAAGAGATTAAGTGGGACGACACGTTTGCCCAGGATCGATTTTTCGGCTATATCGATCCGGCGATGATAGCGGCGGTCGAGGCGACCGCTCTGGATGGTGGATTTGCGGAGGAAAAGAACCCCGGGGCCTTTCATCCCGGCGCTACCCTCAGCTATAAGCAGACCGAGTATGACTATTCCAATGTTCAGCTCACGTTTCACCAGAATGCCACGGATTTGAAGACAATCGATGGCCTCGAATGCGTCTTGTTCGAGCCTGATATGGACCTATATAAAGAGCTTCTCGATCACGGAGTGCTAGAGGTCCTGCCGAATCTGTTGACTCACGGGCTGACGGACCCGGTAGACATTCTTTCCCTGCGATGGCTCGACACAACGGACGCCCATGAACCGCCTTTCGACCCAGGCTACACTCTGGCATGAATGGCAAGTGAAGCGACGACAGTGAACAGGAAACGGCGCGCCGTAGCTTGCGGCTTGGGTTTGGCCGCGGGTTCATCTGACTGCACCGGGAAGTCTCCTAGCGATGGATTGAACGATAGCTGTCAAAGCACGTCTGCGATGGTGTGAGACACGATCGCGACTGCCATATCGCCATTGGTGCTTCAGACAAGAGCTATCCCACGTCGATTAGGCCCACCGCACAATTGAGCACTGGTTCTGTAAGTTCAAACGTCAGGGTGATTCTATCCGGTACCAGTCCGCGGGCCCCACTTACAAAATGCCCGAATGGCGCCATAGGTCAGCGAGTTGGGAGTCTGAGATCCCACCGCGGCAGACGTGTGCTTGACCGCTGTAGGCATAGTGACAGAGCAATGACAAGGTTCTAACAAGTAGAAAGTATTCCCGGTGATCTAATCAAGGCGATACATCAACAAGTTCCAAAATCACTCCTGCAACTCTAACCAGGCTTCATCGAATGCTTACCAACCCCAGATCGACGCGATACGCATCTTTGTCGCTGAAGGACGTGGTATGTCTTTGCGCCGGCCCCTGTGACGAAGAAGCATGGATCGAATTCGTATCCCGCGTTGGCAAGCCGCTCAGCCTCATTATTCTACGCACGGCGTCGCTGTGGGGAACGCCTTCGTGGGTCTTGGTGGAAGACCTGACGCAGGCAATCTATCTCAAACTCTGGCAACGTGGCCGGACCCCTTTGCGGGAGTTCGCGATCAAACGCCCGGAAGCCGTGTTGGGATATCTGAAGAGAATCGCTGCCAATGCCACTCATGATTATTTCAAGCATAGCCACAGCCAATCAGCGGGAGGGGAGAGCTGGCACGTGTCCACCGTCGATATCGATCCCGAGGCTGGGGATGGTGCTGATGGCGGTCCGGACAGTCTAGCGCTAGGAATCTTTCTAAGAGAGATCGATGAGCATTTGACACACTGCCTTATCGGGCCGGATCAGGAGAGAGATCGCATGATCTTTTGGCTCTACTTCCGGCAAGGGATGAGCACCAGGGAAATTGCCTGCTTGCCTGGAATCGGATTGGGCACCAAGGGAGTTGGGAGTGTCATTGAACGCCTGAAGCGTGCCATCCGGGAGCAAATTCTGGCGAACGGTTCGTGAGTGGTTAGCGATCCCAAAAGCAAAACCCCTCCAGAAGTCGTATCAACCATAATGGGAGCGAACAACTTGGCCCGTTCAACAGATCAGCATATCAACAACAGAGAGCTGAACGCCCTCGTGCCCTCCCGTCTTGAGGCGGGGAGCGATCTTGAAGCGGATCTGTCACTCGACGTGATCGAGACTCGGAGTCATGTTGCATCATGCTTGGATTGCAGAAGCAAGATCCAGAAGTACTCTCTGCTCGTGAATCGACTTCCAATGACGCTGATGAAACCGGCGCCCGCGGAGGCCGATTGTCCTCAGCATGTCGACTGGGATGAAGTGGCAGCCGGGCTTTGGCCAGAATGGAGGGCGAAGCAAGCGATGATGCACGCTGCGCTCTGCGAGCACTGCGGTCCTTCGCTTCGCGCGGCCGCTCAAAGGGCCTGCGAAAGGGGATCTCAGGCAGAAGAGTTCAGGGCGGAATTGAAGCCGTCCTCGCACCCTCATTGCAACCAACCCCGGAGTTGGCATCAACCTCTTTGGCAATCCCTGACGTGGCGGGCTCCCATTGCTGTAGCTCTAGTGCTTGTTGGTTTGTTGAGTATAAGGCAATCGTCACGACGGACTTCCATTTCTGGTGCGCAGTTTGCACAACTGGCCGTCCATACGCACCGGCAGCACGTTCAAGGAAACCTAACTCTCGACATTCGTTCGGAGTCGCAGCAGGAGATCAATGATTGGCTTAGGAAGACGTCGCCGTTTTCCCTGGTGTTGCCGGCGTCTCCGGCAGTCCCTGAAGAAAAAAGGTCCTACCGGCCCGAAGGTGCGCGATTGGTGCGAGTCTGTGCCCAATCAGCTGATTTCATTGCTTATCAGATGAAAGTTTCCGAATTGGCGATGACCCCATCGCGATCTTCGGTTGCAAGCCTGATGGTTATTCCTGCCTCAGTGGCGGAAGCGTCTGGAGGAATCATGGCTCGATTTACAAAAGTGAGTTTTCACTATGCAACCGTCGACGGCTACAAAGTTGTTACGTGGTCCGTGCACGGTCTTACATATGCTCTTGTTTCTGAGGAAGGGAATAATACGCAACGATCATGCATGGTGTGCCATTCGGCGATGCACGACCGCGATCTGAGTCACACGCCGACCCCACTAAGGCAAGATACTGATGTTGTCGAACCGAACGTGCAATGAGTAAGTAATGCTTATACGTACAACAGATTTCTAATTAACAACAAAAGCAAAGTCGCAGCCAATATCGTTATATCCAGTAGAACCGACTCTCTTCCGGCGGTGATCGTGACTCCCGGAAAGGCGTGCACAGTCGGGACCATGCGTAACACGTGAACTTACTACAATGAATCGGAGAATCTTGCAATATGAGCAACACGTTATTCCAGTTGGCAACTAACCTTGCACGCGGACGGAGCCTGTTTATGGCCGGCCTTGTGCTTGCGTCCGCCTTCGGCACCATTACCGTTGCCTCGGCCCAAACAGTCACTCCCCCAACCACCCCGACCGATATCACACCGCCTGAAGGAAACGTCGCGTTTCTGGTCGGCCACGCCCTCGGTTCTCAAGGGTATACCTGTCTGCCCTCGGGCACCGGAGGCACTCCCTGGACCATCAACCCCGCTCGTCCCGAAGCTACGCTGTTTACGAAGATCTTCGGGCAGCCGCTCGAGATCATTACCCACTTCGCCAGCATCAATGAGAACCCCAAGGAGGGCATTGTGCCCCCGGTGAGTGGGAACGCAACGTGGCAGAGTTCCCTCGATAGCAGCAGGGTGTGGGCAAAAGCGACCGGAACTGTGGTCGCTGGCACGGACCGCGACAGCTGCCCCAACAGCGGGTCGATTCCGTGTCTTCTGTTGGAATCCATCGGAAACGAAAAGGGTCCGGCTGGCGGTCGATTGCTGGCCGATACCACCTTCGTCCAACGGCTCAACACTAACGGCGGAGCTGCGCCCACCTCCAACTGCTCGGCAGGCCAGACGCAGCTCGTCCCTTACACAGCCGACTACTACTTCTACCATCTGGAGCAATAATAGTTCGCTACCTGTGGACGAAGGCCTGGGTTATGCACGCGAAGGCGAGAATGAGTGTCCTTCGCGTGCCTGCCTGCTGAGCTGAACCGGTCTCTGTCTTCCTGGCTGTGGAGGAACTTACGTGTCTGAGAAAAAGAACGATCCGATGTTGATCCTGAATCGAGTGACTTTGTATGAAAAGAGGACTAGCCCGCGTATGGCCGGATATTCTGATTTACTCGGAAGAAGTTATCCGGATCATACTTCGCCTTAATCCGTGCCAGCCTATCGTAGTTATCGCGGTAGGTTGCGCGAATGCGGTCATCCCCTTCTCCTTCCATCATGAAGTTCACGTACGCTCCTCCAGCTCCGTAAGGATGCAGCGCCTCCCAGTAGTTTCGAGCCCAGGCGGTAATATGATCGGTATTGGCCGGATCCGGGTCAACCCCAACGATGACTTCGCTCCAGGTAGCATCGCGATAGCTCCAGGGCGTGTCCTCGTTCTTCACCCTGTGGGCAGCGCCATTTATAGGGTAAAGATGCATCGTGGAGTGCAAAGAGGGCAGCTCCGAACCATGCTTGATGTGGAGCGCGATCGCTTCGTCGCTCAGCTCGTTGACGAAGTCGGCCTTCCAATACCACTGCAAACCCTTCGGATAGAGCCCGTCGAACATGCCTTGCAACATGGGAAACGGCATGGGCACGAAGAACTCAAAGGCCGGGGGCCGAAAGATCCGCAGTGGTTCGAGAATCTTATTCGCCTCTTCCATCGTCCCGGTGTGGCACCACACGATTCCACACATTTTCTTGAAGTGCAGATCTTCTGGGAAGGGCGGTCCCGGCGGGACAGTAAGAAATGCGAAGAAACCGCTCATCTCTTCCGGCACTTGGACGATGAACTCCCGATACCACTTCATAATGTCGGCGGCCTGCTCCAAAGGCCACAACATCGGCCCGGCGCACACGATTTGAACCGGGTGCGCCTGGAACAGGAACGACGTCACGACGCCGAAGTTCCCTCCGCCTCCGCGGATGGCCCAGAATAGGTCAGTATTCTGGTTGGCGCTTGCGACTGCGAATGTTCCATCGGCAAGGACCACGTCGGCCGCCAGCAAATTATCGATGGTCAAGCCATACTTTCTTGTCAGGTATCCCATGCCTCCACCGAGGGTCAAGCCTCCAACTCCTGTAGTGGAGATGATGCCGGACGGCACGGCGAGCCCGAATGTGTGCATCGCGTGATCGACATCGCCCCAGGTGCAGCCGCCGCCCACGCGCACCGTCCGCGCGGTTGGGTCGACATGAACGTACTTGATCGGGGACAGATCGATGACCAGGCAGTCGTCGCACACTCCCAACCCACCGGCGTTATGGCCTCCCCCTCGAATTGAAACCCGCAGATCGTGTTTGCGGCCGAACTGGACCGCCGCGACCACGTCGGCGACATCGGCGCACTTGGCAATCAAACGCGGTTTGCGATCGATCATGGCGTTATAGACTTCGCGCTCTTTGTCGTAACGCGCATCTGTAGGCTCGATCAGATCCCCCCGGAGTCGACCCTTGAATTCGATGACATCTTGCTGTTGCATTGGTTCCTCCATCTGCGGCAAGTCAAGGCCGCGCTTCGTAAACAATGTTGAAAGGTGTTTCCGTGGCCCGGCGAAACCGATCGAAACCTGCCGCGGTTACAACCTCGCGAATGCGCCTCTCGCCGGCTTGGGCGCCCAGGCAGAGTCCGACCTCCTGCGATCGTGAGCAGGGCGTGCACAGCAAGGTCGAAAACGAGTAATAGACTCGGCCGACAGGATTCAGATTGTCCTGTAACTGATCATTGGCAAAGGGCTCAACGATCATCCATGTGCCATCCTTGGCAAGGGACCGCCGTACGTGTGCAGCTGCACCGATCGGGTCGCCCATGTCATGCAAGCTATCGAAGACAGCCACTAGGTCATACCCATTGCCGGGGAACGATTTGGCGCTCGAGACGGCGAAGGTAACCCGGTCGGCGACGCCATTACGCCGGGCGGATTCACGGGCTGCTTCGATCGACTTGGCATGATAGTCGAATCCGAAGAAGCGCGACTTAGGAAACGCTTTCGCCATGAGAATTGTGGAAGCTCCCTTACCGCAACCGACGTCGGCCACACGCGCTCCCGCCTCCAGCTTTGCATTCACGTCGTGCAAAGCGGGAATCCATGAACTCACCAGACTCGCGGCGTAGCCGGGACGAAAGAAGTTTTCGCACCCATGGAAGACGCCGTCAACATGTTCATGCCAACCCATACCGGCCCCGGTGCGGAAGGATTCTGCGATCCTTGGAACTGCCGCAAGAGAACCCAAGGCCAGTTCAAATGCTCCAGGCAGATATGCGGGACTGTCGTCCTCTGCGAGCGCAAACGCTTGTTCACTGCTCAGGCTGAACTTGCCGGTCTTTTCGTCGTAGTTAATGTACCCCCCGGCAGCCTGTGATGCCAGCCACTCGCGGAGGTAGCGCTCATCGGTCTTCGTTTTGGCAGCAAGTTCTGTCGAGTTCAGCGACTCGCCGGCCAGGGCTTTGTAGAGCCCCAGTTTCTCCCCAATAACCACCATGCCGGTGTGAACCGCGGCGCCGAGATCCGTCACGAATTGACCGATGAACGCGTTCAATTTGTTCATGTCCAGTGCAGGAACCAGTGTCGTGCTCATTTTGTCGATCTCCTTTTTAGTCGATTGGTCGTCGTTCTCGTGCCGCGCGCCGCCGGCGCGGCTTCTTCGGTCCGGCAAGCACACCGGGAAGCCGCACAATATCGGCGCACGTATTTAGCGGGCCTGGCCCGAGAATTGCTGGCAATTGACATTGGGGTGCCAGTTTACGAAAGCGCCATTCGGATTTTCCTTCCATGCCCACACATGCAGCGTGTAGAACGCAGGGAGACCGAAGCGATTGGGGCTCTCGAAGTAATGAAAGAGCTGTCCCATGAGCTCGGGCGGCCCTTGGTTCTTCTTGTCCCAGGCATCGGCGAAGAGCAGAAAGTCTGCGCCGATCAATTTCAGGCCTCCGTTTGCTGTCGGCTCGTAAATCACGATTTGGGGATGCGTGGGGTCGATTTCGCCGCGGCTAACGAGTGCCCCGTTAACATAGTGGAGACCCATCGCCCCCGAGTCGGGCCCACTCACGCAACCGAATTGAAGAGCATAGCCCTCCGCCTCAGCTACCGACACATCCTTGAAGCGCTCGGTGGATTCCCTGACAATCTTGATGAGTGCGCTTGCCTGGCTCTTTTGTTCAGCCGTTTGATCTTTTTGTAATGCCGGCATTTGCGAATGGCCATCCTGGGCCACGGCGCACAGCACACAAGCACCCAGAAGAGCCAGACCGATCAGTGATTGCCTTGCGATCTGTCCGGCTTTCGTGACAAAAGCGGGAAAGCATGATGTATTCATTGAATCTCCTTAGGCTGTTCGGTGCTCAGGTCCCGCTGCAGCTCTTTGCGAAATCCAAAGAAGTCGCCTTTTGCTAGAATCCGCTGTGGAGCGCATCTTGTCCGGGGTGGTTCTCGAGGACTGCGTGCTGCAGGGATTTGAGCCTCTCCGATTAAGTTCAAGCTAACGTTCATCAGAACAAGAAGTAACGAAACAACGCCGAAGAAACGCCAAAATCCAGCTTACTGCCGCCTGCCTTCTTCGTCACCCGGAGCACCCGTGGAAGCCAATCCCCTTAGCTATCGATTCGGCGAGTTCACTTTGGACACCGGCAGGGGAAGTGTGTTCAAGGCGGGATCGGAAATCAAGCTTCGTCCCAAGGTCTTTGAGACTCTCAAGTACCTGGTGGAACATGCCGGACGGCTGATCGGCAAGAAGGAATTGATGCAGGCGGTATGGCCTGACAGTTTCGTTACCGATGATTCGCTTGTGCAGTGCACGCTCGAGTTGCGTCGCGCTCTGGATGATGGCACTCAGCAGTTACTCAAGACGGTACCTCGACGCGGGTATGTGTTCATTGGCGCGGTGATCCGGTACCCACCTGATCATCACGTTGCACCCTCCATCTTTGACTTGTCCGAGGGTCGAGAGCTATCCTCGGCGAAGGTCACCGCGAAGCGACGCGATCTGCCGGTGCCGCGCACTTCGCTGGTTGGACGAGAACAACAGGTTACCGAAGCCACGACATTGCTGCTGAGGCGGGACGTCCGGCTGTTGAGCCTCACTGGTCCCGGTGGTTCTGGAAAGACGCGCCTTTCCATTGCTGTGGGCGCCGCAATTGCAGACCGATTCACCGCGGGCATTCAATTTGTCAGCCTGGCGTCGATTACTCAGCCCGACCTGGTGGCAACGGCTCTGGCCGATGCATTCGAAATCCAGCAGGTGAGCACCCGTACCATCCCCCAACTGATCGGCGATCAACTGAAGAACTCCGGCCCCTTCCTCCTCCTGTTGGACAACTTCGAACAAGTCCTTCCGGCCGCCATCGTGGTGGCCGAAATCCTGGAAGCGTGCCCATCGCTCAAAATACTGGTGACCAGCCGATCGCGCCTGCATATTTACGGAGAGCAGGAATTTCATGTAATGCCATTGGCACAGAGTTCCGCCATGGAACTGTTTGCGCAGCGTGCCGCAGCCGTTTGGCCCGATTTTGCCATTTCTCCAGAAAACGCTCCGGCCGTCGAGGAGATCTGCGCCCGTGTAGATGGTTTGCCCCTGGCCATTGAATTGGCGGCCGCCCGAACCAGGGTGCTCCCTCCTAGCGCTATCCTTGATCGGCTGAAAAGGCCGCTGCAATTGCTCACGGGCGGCCCGCTCGACCTGCCCGAACGGCAACAAACGCTCCACAACGCGATCGACTGGAGTCATAGCCTGTTGAATGACGCCGAGCAGAAACTATTCCGCCGCCTCTCAGTGTTTGTCGGGGGATGTACGTTGGAAGCCGCGGAGGCGGTATGCAACACGCGGCACGATCTGGCTATGGATCTTTTTGAAGGCTTATCCTCTCTGGTGGATAAGAGCCTGATTCAACGTGCGGAACATGCCCAGGCCGAGTCGCGCTTCGCGATGCTGGAAACGATTCGCGAATTTGCACTCGACCGGCTTGCGGAAAGTGGCGAGGAGCCTGTGACGCGGCGCGCACACGCGGCCTACTGCCTGGTCCTGGCGGAGGAAGGCAATCCGGAGCTGGGTCCGGCGGATCGGGCACGCTGGCTTATGAACTGCGATGCTGAAATCGATAACCTCCGGGCTGCTTTGGATTGGCTTTCTGAAACGGTCGATCTGGACTGGGCTTTGCGTCTCAGCGTCGCTTTGTTTCGATTCTGGGATATGCGGGAACACCTGAGTGAGGGTCGCGTCCGGCTCGAGACGGTTCTACGCCTGGCTGGTGCGGAACGCACCCCGGACCGAGCCAGGATCGCGCATTTTGCGGGGGCCCTGGCGGCTGCTCAGGGCGATTACATGGCCGCGGAACAATTTCTAAAGCAGGGCCTCACTCTGTATGAAGAATTGGACCATGCGCCGGGTATTTCCGCGTCATTAAACGCTTTGGCGATCGCAGCGCGCGATCGTGCTGACTACGCCTCGGCTCAGAGCTACTTCGAACGCAGCTTGGCATGCTGGCGTTCACTGTCGGACCGGCTGGCGATCGCGCGTTGTCTTCACAATCTCGCCAATGTAGTCAAGGTTCGGGGCGACTATCCACGCGCACGCCGGGCGTTGAGTGAAGCTGCCGACATTTTTGAAGAAGTGGGCGATCGCAGCGGAGCCGCCTGGTCGATCAACCAGCAGGGCGACATCGCGCGCGCCATGGGCGACATCGGCGCGGCTCGCGCACTATACTGGCGCGCGCTCGCCGCGTTCCGGGAAGCCGGAGACCCATGGGGTTCGGCGCGTTCCCTGACCGATTTAGGCTATATCGACCTTGAACAGGCGAACCATTTGTCTGGACGCGCGGCGTTCCGCGAAGCCATGGATACCTTCGCAGAGTTGGGACATCGGCGCGGGATCGCCCGCACGCTGGAGGGTTGCGCTTGCCTGGCTCTCGCTGAAGGACACGCCGCTCGGGCATTGACCCTGGCCGCTGCCGCTCGCCAATTACGCCGCCAGATCGGATCTCACCTGTCGCAAGCGGAGCAATCCAGCCTCGATCGAATGTTGGCTCCCGCATGGCGGCTGCTTACTGATTCGGAAGGCAAGGACGCTTGGGAAAGGGGCTCTGCGATGAGCCTTGAGAGCGCTACGCAATATTCGCGCGAGGAGCCCGGCTCGGTCAGCTAAGGTGCTCTGGGTCGATAAGGCGCCGGACCGCGGAGATCCGGTCTGCCGGAAGGCCGGCCTTGCGGGCGTGCTCCCGGATGTTGTCCTCATCGGGCGCAAGGTAAACGCAGTACACCTTGTCCTCGGTGACGTAACTGTGAAGCCATTGAATCTGCGGACCCATCTCCTTCAGCGCCTGCAATGAGCGCAGGGAAACCTCCCGGATTTGACCCTCTGAAAGGGATCCGGCACCAGGTATCTCGCGTTCGATCACGAATTGAGCCACAACCCAAAAGTCTAACACCTGACCTGCCGTCTCTTGCAGGTCTTCCGCTGCTGTGACGTGGCGGCTGGCATGCTCGTCACCGGCTGATTCGGACGGCTAACTGCAGCACGCGCGGATCAGTAGCCGTGCTTGTAATGCTGCCGAACGCGGCGGAGCCGAAGCTTCCATTGGGCTGGCCAAAGGCTGGCGTGTTCGTAACGTTGAATAATTCTGCTCTGAACTCCAGCCCGGTCTCGCGAGACAAAGTGGTGTGTTTGGCCAAAGCGAGGTCCCAATCACGATACGCAGGTCCACGCACAGGATTTCTCGAAGCGGTGCCGATGGTAAATTGAGGAGCGGTCGCAAATGCATCTGTATTGAAGAACCGCGCCGGATTCCTCTCTCCGGGTGAAAGGGCCGGCTTGCCGACTACATTTGGACGCTGAAGAACAAAGCCGGCGAACGAGTTGAAATTTGTTGCCTGGGTCACGGTGACAGGCATTCCAGACTGCAGCAAAACGATGGCGTTGAGCGACCAGCCTCCCAGCACATAGTCCCAAACGCCGCTCGACGCGAAGCGGTGGCCGTGTCCCGCCGGAAGGTCATATGTGCCGCTGAAGGAGGTCACATTGGGCATGTCGCCGCTCGACGAATCACGTTCAAGGTAAGGCCGATACGTGTCGGCCGCGATCAGGCTGCTCGAATTCGGCGACGACAGGACTGTGGTTGAAAACACGGAGGACGCATCATCGATCAGCTTCGAATGGGTATAGGCGAACAGGAACGAAAGTCCGTGGGCCAGTCTTTCCTGCACATCGGCCTCAACCGCGTTGTAGTTCGTCGTTCCGCTGTTGTTTCGGTAGGTTGCCACATTCAGAAACCGTGGGTACGGCTTCATGAGTTGCGCTTGCGTGATGGTTTTGCCGCCGATTGAACTGGACGGCGGAATCTGTCCGTAGTAAGGATTAGGCACCGTTTTGAGAAGCGGCGCTCCTTCCGCGAGTTCCTCCGACGTAAGCTGATTCAAATTCGAATCGGGTATGCCGACGTGGACAACATGCGAGCCTACGTAGGCGATCTCCGCGGAAAGATTTCCGGTGATGGCTCGCTGTACAGCCAGATTCCACTGTTCAACATATCCAGATCCAGCCGTCCGGTTGACCGTGTACACGCTTTGTCCGAGACCGGCATCGGGGGTCAGCGGAATCGGCGCGACGGACGGCCCGTGCGACAACACGAATGCTGGCCGCAGGCTGTCCTGCGTCTTTTGTTGAACATTCTGGATGAACGGGAATTGTGGAGTCGTAAAGGGAGTCGTGATCCCCGATTGGTCGAAGAACACAATTCCGAACCCAGACCGAACCACCGTCTTCGGTGTCATCAGATATGCGAGGCCGAATCGCGGAGCCAGGTTGCCGTAGTGCAGCTCGCGAGCGCTTCGCGGGAAGCCGTTCTTTCCCAGGTAATCGAGTTGCTGCGTCGCAAGATTGAATACAGCCCCCTGATCGTTCTCCTCCGTGGAAGGGAAGTGAAGCGTCCAGCGCGCCCCGATGTTGAGCGTCAGCCGACTGGTCGCCTTCCAGTCATCCTGCGCGAAACACTCTTCGATGTGGTCCCGCGGGCGGATCTTGCTCTGCTGCAGGTCGATCTGAAAGGTGTCCACCTGGCCAATCAGGAAGCTGGCAATCGAGTTTCCGCTGTTTGTGACGCCCTGCTGATTTGTGCCGGTGGTTGTAAATGCAAATGAGCCAGTTGGATTCGGCGGTGCGACGGTGTTGAGCTGATACCAGCGAAAGTCCAGACCTGCTTTGAAAGCGTGGCGCCCTCGCGTGTAGACCACAGTATCGACCCCCTGCCAGACGGCAGTCTGGTATTGGGAGAAGGTGCTTGCCGACGGCCCCAGTTGTTGAAACCCGGTGAACGTGAACAATGGCAGCGCGTTGTTGAATGCCGCATTCGTCGGAATGCCGGGGATTCCGAGAGCGGCTGATGCTGTATCGCTCAGAGTCGCGCCTTCGATGGTGTTTCCCCTGCGCGTGTAGCCCAATCGCAGGTCATTCAGAAGGCGGGACGAGAAGACATGCGTTTCATTGGCTACAGCCTGCTGGCCCAGCACATTCGAGAGCCCCGCCACTCCGCCTGTGCCGAGGACTGATCCCGTGATGGCCCCGCTGCCGTCGGGCAAAGGGGTGACTGGTGATTCCACGTCGCTGAAATAGGAATACCTGCCGAACGCCAGGTCATGCGTTCCTTTTGCGCCATCCACCCGGAAGTCGAATTGATTCTGGTGGTCGGAATCGTTTGCGGTACGAGTGTAGTTATTTGCTTTCGCAGTCAGGTTGGTTGGGGTTGGAAAGCGTGCCAATAGTTCCTCGGCGGCCGGGTCAAACGGAATATTGATGACGTCATGCGGAAATTCCTGGCGAACCGTCACACCGTTGACCACCGTTGTCGTCGTCGGGTCGAAGATATGCGACACCCCGGTGAAGATCCCCTGCCGCTCTGCAACTGTGGGAATGGTCGAGATCCTGGTCACGCCAATGAGCTGCTTCACACCCTGGTAGTCTCCGAAGAAGAACAGGTGATTGGGAACAATGGGACCGCCGATGGTCCCTCCATACAAATTCCTTCTGTACTCCGGCTTCGGCGCCGTAGGCGGAGCAAAGTAGTTTCGCGCGTTCAGATCTTCATTGCGAAAGAATTCGAATAGACTCCCATGAAATGCATTGGAGCCGGATCGCGTGGCCACATTCACCACCCCGCCATTGAAGCGGCCAAACTCGGCCGGAACATTGTTGGTTTCGACCGTAAACTCCTGGATGTCATCGAGAATCGGAAAGAAGACGACCTGGCCAGGCTCCGGCTGTAGCGCGGAGATCCCGTCGTAAAGGTATTCGTTGGTCCTCGGGCGTCCTCCGTTGATCCGTGGCAGGAGAGTGCCCGGAGGCAATTCGACCCCAGGTGCGAGTGTCGCGAGTTGAACAAAGTTACGAGTGTTGAGCGGCATTGCAACCACGGTCGGTCCGGCAATGTTTGTTTCCACATTGCTGGTTTCTGACTGCAACAATGGGGCATCGCCGTTGACCTTCACGGTCTGCTGGTTGCCGCCGACAGTCAATGTCAGGTCGGCAGCCACGGTCTGTCCGACTATGGCGGTAACGCCGCTTCGAGTCAGGTGTTCGAAACCGGTCGCGATCACATCCAGCTGGTAAGAGCCCGGATTCAAATTCGTAAAGACGTAGTCTCCAAAAGCTGAACTCCTGGTGATCAGGTGCGTATTGGTATCGGAATTTGTTAATTCCACGGTCGCATTGGCGACGACCGCGCCGGATGCATCAAGTACGCGACCGCGAAGATCTGCGGCAATTTGTGCTGGTGCACTTGAACCACTGAGGAGAAGGAATACGACAGCACACACGATCAGACACTGCTTCATGGGTGGTTCTCCCGGGGCACAGATAGATTTCAGTTTCCGCCGGCGGTGATGCTCCAAAACGGGTCGGCAGGCAGGGAAGGGAACGGGTCGGTAAAGTCTACAGCTGCCGAGGTATAACGACTTTATACGACTGAAATCGTATCGTCAAGACAAGCCACATTGGGTCGCAGGAAGGATGACTCAGTCGGACTCATCGTCCAGGCGCTCGATCATCACGTCGGTAGACTTGATGAGAGCCGCTGCGGTTTCGCCCTTCTTCAGTCGTAGTTCCCGAACTGCGCTTGCGGTAATGATCGCTGTGATGCGCGCTTCACCAACAGAAAGAATGACCTCTGCGAGAAGGCCCTCGATCCGCACGCTTACCACCTTGCCGGCCAGCTGGTTTCTGCCGCTGACCCGGCGATACCGTTCTCGGGATTCGGCGGAAGGCTTCAATGCATCCGCCGCTATAAATGGCCGCAGACTGGCTTCGGAGAGGCGATGGTGGCCGCCCGGAGTGCGAACCGTCTTCAGCTTTCCATCCAGGATCCATTTCTTGATGGTGGGATAGCTGATCCCCATCATCCTTGATGCTTCGCGAGGCGTCATCAAATTGTCGCGAGCTCCCATGCGTCTCCTGTCTCCCGCATTCGGACATCTCAAAAATGGATTTCACTGCCAGGTGGCTCCAATAATCAACCCTGCACTCGCAATTGTCCACGCTAGAATGTCACCATGAAGAACGAACTCCGCCGTCGTTTCCGGGCAGTTGCCATCCCAGTCGCTCTGTCGCTCCTGATCGCCATGGGCGGGCCATCCCCGGTGTTTGCCCAGGGGATGGATCACCACCAGGGGTCCGAACCTTCCACGCAACTGACGCTCCGCGGGCTTGATGGAAAGACTGTTACCCTCACTCCCGAGGAGGTTGCGGCGCTTCCGCATAAAACGATCTCCGTGTTCAATTCGCATACGAAGATGAACGAAAACTATTCGGGAGTTGCCCTTGCGGACCTGCTTGCCAGGATCGGCGTGCCCCATGGTGAAGAGGTCAAAGGCAAGGTGTTCATGACGGCAGTTATTGCGGGAGGGACGGATAAGTACAGCGTCCTTTACGCGCTGGCAGAAGTCGACCCGTCGATCCACACCGGAGACGTAATCGTGGCTGACTCTGTTGATGGACAGAAGCTGGGAAAGGATGGAGCTTTCAAAATGGTCTCCACCGAGGAGCGCCGGCCGGCACGCTGGGTTCGAAATCTGACTGAAATCTCAGTGATCGAGGTGAAGCCGTAGCCGGTTGAAATGGATCATCCAACTGAAGCAATCCTTGTTAGATGCCGATCAGAACGTTGGACGCCTTTACAATCGCGCTCACTTTGACTCCCGCACGTAACTGGAGACGTTCGACGCTGGCTTTGGTGATGGATGCCACAACCTTGGTCCCGCCGGCGAGTTGAATTTCAACTTCACTGTTCACAGCGCCCTCCTGGACATTGGCAACTTCTCCCGGGAGCACGTTGCGAGCACTGATGGTTGAAGCAGCCACTCCCACTCCGATCATGACTTCCGATGCCTTAATGACGGCATAGGCAGACTTGCCTGGTTCGAGACCGAGTGAGTCAACGCTGGAATTGGTAATGACTGCGACCACAGCCTCCCCGCCTTCGAGGGCAAGCGTGACCTCGGCGTTGACCGCGCCTTTAGTGACGCTCTTGACTGTGCCTGCGAGTACATTCCTGGCGCTGATTCTCATGCCAATTCCTCCAGGCCGTTCATTGCTTCGCACCCCGGCGGACGGCGTGCGACTGCTCGCTCGTGCGACTGCTCGCTATAGTCTAAAGGAACGACGCGGTCGAACGAGATGGATCCCGAGCCTGCCTGCGCAAAGCCTGCCTACGGCCGAACTAGAAATTCCTTGTTGCTGGTGAGTGGTCCTTTGGTTGTGGTTACTGTAATCGAACCGCTGGTGGCGCCGTCGGGTACCACGACTTTCATGTAGGTCGGTTGGACTTGGGTTACCTGCGCCGGCATCCCGTTGAAGAAGACTTGACTGTCCGCTGTGAAGCCTTCCCCCAGAATCTGCACTGTCATGCCTACTCTGCCATAACTGTCCAGAAACTTCACGAACGGACGAAGGCCCAGATTGAAGCGATAGAATACCCCGCCGTTTCCAGTGCCGCCCGTATTCGTATCTCCATAGAGAAAACCGTCCGTGTGTTGGATCAAGGCCATCGGAGCCGAACCGCTTGACGGTTCAAAGCTGTGAAGCACCGTGAACTCTCCACTCGTACTGATTCGGAAGAGCACTCCGCCTCCAGACGCGCCTCCCTCGGCAGCGGTGCCGTATAGATAACCATCGGTTGCCTGGATTAGATTTCCGAGTGGATGAAACCCATCGCTTCCGCCGGTGAACTCGTGAAGTACCGTAACCTGACGCGTGGGAGTCATCTTGAAGACGACTCCCTGGTCGCCCTGCCCTCCCAGGTAGGTCGCGCCATAGAAGTTGCCATCGATTGCCTGGATCAGCGCCACCGGGTACGCGCCATGCGCATAGTCAAAGTTGAATAAGAGTTCAAAGTCGCCGCTGGAGTTGATCCGGAAGATCGTACCCACCTGGTTAGGGCCACCGTGCTCTGTGGTTCCATAGAACCAGAAGTTTGTCGCCTGCACCAACGGCTCAAGGGGATTCGATCCATCGGCGCCTGTAAAGGTGTGAAGGCTGGTGAAACTGCCGTTGGTGTCGATCTTGTAGATGGTTCCCGGATTCGCGTCGTTCCCTGTTGTGGTTCCGTAGAAATCGCCGTACAGGCTCTGAATCGGCGCAGCCTCGGGATAACCGTCGGCAGCGCCCACAAACTCGTGCAGAGTTTTGACGATTCCATCCGGGGTCATCTGGAAGATGGTTCCGCTATTATTGGTGCCGCCGAACACAGTGGTCCCATAGAACCGCCCATCCCGGCCCAGCGTGAGACCACCCGCGGGCAAGGAACCATCACTCTTGTCAAATTCATGAAGGACCGTCAGGGCTCCCGACGTTTCGACTCTGAAGGCCGTTCCATTATCGTAGGCTTGGTAGTCGGGTGACGTGGTGAGTAAGTACCCGCCCCGGCTCTGAGCGATGATTCCCGGCTCGATCGGCTCCGAGGGTTTCTCAATAAAGTTAACCAGCACCTTGTAACTCTGCGCATGAATCGTAGCGGCAAAAGCGCAGATGACAGCAATGCCGATAGGCCGGATCATCTTCATGGGAAGACTCTGCGGGATGCACTCAGGGGTCCATCAAATTTCAAGCTGAATTCCAATCTCATTCCGAGTTATGACGACGATACTGCGACGGCGTGTACCACAGTATCATGGTCAGGACCAGTGCCGGCCAGAAGCCAGGTTCTGGGGACTTTGCTAAAATCAAGCCACTGCCCCATCCAAGGGGTTCCCCTTAGTTTCGCCATGGCCGGTTGCGTCCATTTCACGATATGTTTAAGTTAGATCCGGCCTGCACTGATTCATATATTTGATCGATCCAACGCTCACATTCCGTCGATTTGCTCCGAAGGGCGGGTCGCAATCATGGGCAAAATCTCGTTGGGAAAAATCGGCCGGTACGAGATCATCCGCGTTCTCAGCCGCGGGGGAGTCGGCGAGATGGTTCTCGCCGAAGACGAGACCTTGCGACGCAAGGTAATCATCAAACGGCTCATCAGGCGGTCCGTTGCCAGAGATCTGACCCGCTTCCAGATGAAAGTCAAAGCCGCCGCCTTCCGTCATCCCAACATGCCCATCGTTTACGAAATGGGAATGCATGACGATCTTCCTTTCATTGCCATGGAGTTCGTTGAAGGCGACACGCTTGAAGCAATCATCCGGTCGAAAAGAGAACTTGAACTCGTTACGAAGCTGAAAATCATCGAGCAGGTTTGTACTGCGCTCGGCTACGCTCATAAGAATGGAATCGTCTATGGTGACCTGACGCCGGAAAGCATCATCGTGCAGGCCAACCGGGTAGTGAAGATCATCGATTTCGGCCTTGCCGGAGTCGAGGATGATGTCGCCCATGCTGGAGGGATTGATGCGCGCGTCGACCTGCTCACTGCTGGTGTCGCGCTATTGAAGATCCTGACCGGTAATGACCCGGATACGGCAGGAGAAGTGTCGGACTCGTTCAGGACCGTTTCTGACGGTTACAGTTCGCGTCGCGCTGGTCTCCATGACCTTCCCACCGGCCTCGACGCGATCGTGAGGAAGTCGCTGGCGAAAGACCCGGACAGCCGCTATCAGACAGGCGAGCAGTTTGCTGAAGCGCTCCGCAAAGTAATAAAGGACCTTACCGATGCCCGGGTCACGGAACTCCTGAAAGATGCTGAACGGCTGATGGCGGAGGGACGCTTTGAACCGGCATTGGAACTATTCGATGAGGCCATCCGGCTTGCCCCGTCCAACGCGGCGATGAAAAAGCGCCGCAAATCGGTCCGCGAGCACCACGAGCAGATCCGGCGCGCGGAACGAATCCGTGAATGCCTGCGCTGCAGTGATGCGGCGCTCCTCTCGCGCAACTTCGATGAATCGCTCGCTCGTTTGAAAGACGCCAGGAATCTCGATCCGGACTCCGAAGACATCAAGGCAAAAATCCACTCCGTTGAAGACGAAAAGAGACGTTTCGTTAACGGCGCACGAGCACTGGAGGAGGCCGAACGCGCAAAAGCGCTCGGTGATTTTGCCGGCGCTCGGCGTTTCACAACTAAGGCACTACAGGAAGATCCGACGAACCAGGAACTCCTTGGCTTGAACGCCGCGCTCGCCAGGCAGATGGAGATGGAAGTGCAGCGGGGCAGGCTCATAGAGCTTGTTGAGCTAGCGGAGCGGGACCTGGCCGCGGGAAATTACGATGCTGTAAGCAATTCTCTCAACGACGTGGCTGTCATCGACCCGCTGAATCCGAACGCGGATAAACTGCGCCGGGAATTGGCGAAAGCTCGCGGATTGCAACAGCGCCAGGCTTTTCTCGAAGACATCCAGCAGCGTGTCCAGGATCTTTTCAAGAAGGACGCTTACGATGAGGCATCGGGACTGGTGAACCGCGCCCTTGATAGTTTTCCCGATGAAGTGCTCCTGCATCGTCTGAAGGCTGATGTGGAGGCGGAGGAGCGCAGGTACGACGTCCGGCAGGTTGTCGACCTTGTAATTGCCGAGGTGGACGAATTGTTTGTGCACTCGCCGATCGAGGCCATGTCGGTTCTGGAGAAGACATTGGATAACATGCCGGATGAGGAGAGACTGGTTGCGTACGAACTCGGGCTTCGCCGGCAAATGGAGTCGGGGCGACCCGAGCGTCCCACAGGCGCACGATTCTGAGAATCCGCGGCCGATTGATGGATTCGATGTCCCCCCTTGCCCCCCCGGCATTGACAGCATGCGGGCAATATCATGTAAAGGTATTAGGAAGCAGAGGATGCCCTGTTGGTCTTCTCGACCCCAAGAGACCGGGAAGATTGTGTGTCCGCTTCAATCGAATCCGAAATCACGAATGGATGCAGTCAGAATGGACGTTGAAATTTGTGTCGATTCGGTTGAGTCTGCGATTGCCTCAGCCCGCGGCGGCGCCGAACGTGTCGAACTCTGCAGTGCTCTGAGCGAAGGCGGTATAACTCCCAGCTCTGGCCTGATTTGCGAGGTTCGAGCGGCCGTGGCCATTCAGTTGTTCGTCATTATTCGGCCACGGGGAGGCAACTTCGTTTATTCCGATTCTGAACTGGAAGTAATGCGGAAGGACGTCCGGGCGGTGAAAGCCTTGGGGGTCGACGGAGTGGTGCTTGGCGCTTTAACCCGCGACGACGAAGTAGATGAGCCGCGTACTCGGGAATTGATTCAGTTGGCTCGTCCGCTGCAGGTTACATTTCATCGTGCGTTTGACGTTTGCCGGGACATGAATCGCGCCCTCGAAGACGTGATTGCCAGCGGCGCAGACCGGATCCTGACCTCCGGCGGAAAATCCGACGCGGTGAGCGGCATGATCGCGCTTGCGACATTGCAGCAGCAAGCAGGGCAGCGGATCCGGATCATGGCCGGAGGAGGAATTCGCGCATCCAACGTGCGCAGTATCGCCCTTCATACCGGCATTCGTGAGGTGCACACATCGCTGAACTCAGATGCACAGACCGGCGGCGTGGAGATTGATCGACTCCGGAGCGGATGTGTCCCCTTTGTGGTCACAGAAAGCGATGTGCGAGCGTTCAAATCCGCTCTTCTTGAGTTCGAGGCGGAGAAGGAACCGGCAATGCCGGACTGGTAATTCGGATCCGTCATCGCCGGCGGGGTGGAATCCATGTCGCGAGCGCCTTTCGTGATGGGGATGTCCATTGAATCCAACTCGCCCTTCTTTAGCTCGCCTGCGATGGATGGCGTCTTATCGCGCACAATCCACCGCGCCAGATGGTTCGTTTCGAATGGGCGTTGCGTCCTGCACTCGAGTCGGCTAATGGAGTTCTGAAAAGTCTTCTGACGTTCATTACGGCGTTGAGCGCGTTCTTCGTCGCCTGCGAACGAGCGACAAGCACCTGGCGAAGTCCTCGAGTCCGGTGCTTGCCATTCGGGCGCGGGGTCCTATAATCGCGAGAGGATTTTTCGCCTCACAGGATGCCCGCTCATGTTGAAGAAACTACTTTGCACGCTTGCCGCTGCCGGAATTCTGTTTCCATACACTTCTGCTGTCAGCCAGCCGGTCGCCGGCGTTACGGTGGAGCACCACGTTGCGATGAAGACGCGCGACGGAGTTTCGCTGTATGCCGACATCTATCGTCCGGCCGGAGAAGGCAATTATCCGGTCCTGCTTCAGCGGACTCCCTACAACCGGCAGAATGCCGCGGACTTCGGGCACATGGCCGCTGCTCGAGGCTACTTGGTGGTGGTTCAGGACGTGCGCGGACGGTACGAATCCGAGGGCGAGTGGTACCCATTCAAGCATGAGACCGACGACGGCTTTGACACGGTGGAGTGGGCGGCTGCCCTTCCGCATTCAAACGGTAAAGTTGGCATGTTTGGGGGCTCCTATGTAGGAGCGACCCAGATGCTGGCGGCTGTTGGACACCCTCCGCACCTGGCCGGGATCTGCCCGGTGGTGACAGCCAGCAACTACCACGAGAACTGGACCTACCAGGGCGGAGCATTCGAGCAGTGGTTCAACGAGTCGTGGACTTCGGGACTGGCGCAGGACACCTTCAACCGGGCCGTGCGTGCCGGGACCAACGCCATGGTGGGCAGCACGGTACTGCCCCTCAACCAATATCCGCTATTCAACTTGCAATTAAGTCCCGATCCGGCAAGTTGGACGGCGAAATTCGCTCCCTACTTTCTCGATTGGCTCGATCATCCGTCTTATGACAGTTACTGGAAGCCGTGGGCGATCGAGGAACAATACCCGTCGATCCAGGTGCCGGCGCTGACAGTGGCCGCGTGGTACGACATTTTTCAGGGTGGCTCGCTAAAGAACTATGTGGGATTGAAGGGCGGGGCGGGCAACGCGGCAGCGCGAACTGGGCAGCGGCTGACGGTGATCGTCGGCGGTCATGCCGGAAACGGGCCGAAGATTGGCGATGTCGATTTCGGGCCCGACTCTCATTTTGATGAGAACGCGGTCACGCTGGAGTGGTACGACTACTTGCTCAAGGGACTACAGAATGACTTCGCCACCGGGAAGCCGGTGAAGCTGTTCGTCATGGGCGAGAACAAATGGCGCTCCGAGGACGACTGGCCGTTGGCCCGCGCGAGAGAGGCCCACTACTTTCTGCATTCATCGGGGCAGGCCAACACCAGCGCGGGCAACGGCTCGCTTTCGACGGATGCTGCCGGGCCCGACAAAGCCGACAGCTTCACCTACGATCCGGCCGATCCGGTGCCGACGGTGGGCGGCCCGTTGTGCTGCGATGGGGAACATCTTCCGGCCGGACCGCGTGATCAGCGCGAGGTGGAGAAGCGAAAGGACGTGATTGTCTACTCCACGGCGGCGCTGGATAAGGACACGGAAGTGACCGGACCGGTGACGCTTGAGCTGTATGCGAAATCATCGGCCGTAGATACAGACTTTACGGCGAAGTTGGTGGACGTGTGGCCAAACGGCTTTGCGCAGAATCTTACAGAGGGGATTTTGCGGGCGCGCTTTCGCAACAGCTCCGCCAAGGCCGAACCGATCGTTCCCGGCAAAGTTTATGAATACAAGATCGATCTATGGTCGACGAGCAACGTGTTCTTAAAAGGGCACAAGATCCGGCTCGAGGTTTCGAGCAGCAATTTTCCGCGCTTCGATCGCAATTTGAACAATGGCAAGGACGCGGGCGCCAACTCCGCGTTCGACAAGGCTGACAACACGATCTACCACGACCGCGAGCATCCCAGCGCGCTGCTGTTGCCGGTGGTGCCGAGGTAAGACGTTTCGCTGCCCGCTGATTTATGGTGAGAGGCGAGCATGAAGCAGATTCTTACCCGCCTGGTTCTTACCATCCCGGTCGTATGGCTGGTCGTTTCACTCGTGTTTCTGCTCATCCACCTGGTGCCCGGAGATCCCGTTCTGGAGATGCTCGGGGAGGGCGCGACCCCGGCGGACATCGATGCCTTGCGGCATCAGTACGGGCTCGATCAGCCCCTGTGGAAGCAGTATCTGCATTACTGGAATGGTGTTCTGCATGGCAACCTCGGCGACTCGATCCGTTTGCACGACACCGTGGCGCACCTGGTGGCGCAGCGTTACCCATACACGCTGGCGTTGACGGTGGCCGCGCTGGGCATCGGGCTGGTTTTGGCGCTGCCCGCGGGGATTGCCGCTGCAGTCCGGCGAGGGCGATGGCTCGACCAGGCGCTTTCGGTGGTGAGCCTCTTTGGCTTGTCGGTGCCGGGGTTGGCGCTGGGGCCGTTGCTGATCCTGGTGTTCTCAATCCTGCTTGGATGGCTGCCGGTCTCAGGCGCGAATGCCGGTGGCAGCAGATCGATCGACTGGCATTTCCTTGTGCTGCCCTCGATTGCGATGGGCGCATCGCTGGCGGCGATCCTCACCCGGATGGTGCGCACGGCGATGCTCGAAGAACTGGGCCAAGACTACATTCGGACCGCGCGCGCGAAGGGATTGAACGAGCGTGCAGTGCTCTGGCGCCATGCGCTGCCGAATGCACTGGTGCCCATTGTTACGGTAGTGGGTTTGCAGTTTGGGGCCTTGCTGGCGGGGGCGATCGTCACCGAAAAGATCTTCAGCTGGCCAGGCCTGGGGCGCCTGGTCGTGGATGCAATTTCAAATCGCGATTACGCCCTGGTGCAGGGATGCCTGCTCTCGATCGGGTTGACTTACGTGCTGGTGAACCTGCTGACCGACGTGGTGTATCGCTGGGTGAATCCGCGCATGCGGGGATAGCCGCCGTGTCGGATCGGTGAATCCGCCTTTTGCATCATGGGAATTCACGCAATACACTCTTTACAACTTAGGAGAAATTGCGGTCGAGTCTTACTTGCGTCTCGCCATCAGTACATCGTCTTTCCACAGCGCCACGCCGCCCAGCAGGCCGGCTTCGTTGGAAACGATCTCGATGTTCTTGCCGGGCTTGAAGTTAATCTTCTTGGTGTTGCCGCCGCCTAGGTAGAGTTGGTCCCAGTTGAAAGTGGATGCGGTCTGGGCGATGGCTTCCTGCAGATACTCGTTCCATTTCTCCTTGCCGTACTTATCGAGCCCGCGGCGGCCGAGGTAATCCTCGTAGGTGTGCTTCTTCCAGGGGTGATGGCCGAGTTCCAGACCCGGACACAGGCGCCCGTCGGTGAACAGCGACCCGCCCATGCCCGTGCCCAGCGTGAGGATCATTTCAACGCCTTGGCCCTTGATGGCCCCGTAGCCCTGCACCGCGGCATCGTTGGCTACGCGAGCAGGCTTCTTCCAACGCTTTTCCAGTTCGATCTGCAGCGGAAAGCCGACCCAGCCCGGATGGAGGTTCGCCGCCGTATAGGTGGTCCCGTGCTTGATCACACCGGGAAACCCGACTGAGACGCGATCGAAATCCCCTACCAGCGAACGCAGGGAGTCGAGCGCCTCAAGCATCTGTTTGGGGGCTGGCACCGCCGGTGTGACGACGCGTTGCCTCTCGCTGACGGGCTTGCCTTCGGCGTCGAGCAGCATGGCTTTGAGGCCAGAGCCACCGATGTCAATGGCAAGGGTGATGGGACCCCGGGAACCGCGGGTGGTTGAGGTGGTCGAGGTTTTCTTGTCGCTAGCAGTCGTGGCGGAGTCTTTGGGTGTCATCAGCAATGAATTGTAACGGGTGAGTCCCGGTGTGCGCGAAGTGAGGCGAAACGCGATCCACAAGTCCCTCGGTCGCCCTTCTGGAGCCGCGTGAATGGGAAGAGCGTTTCCTGGTCAGTGAAACAACCGGGGCCATCGACCCTGCGGTTTGTTACACTCGGTTGCGACTTTCCTTTTCTGAGTCCTGAACTCGAAGCAACGGGAGATTACAAATGTTTCTGAAGCAGAAGCTGGGGATTGCCCTGTCTCTATCGATATGCGTGGCCGGTTTTACGTTGTCCGCATCAGCCCAGAAAAGCGCAGCCGCGGGCGGAAAGCGAACCCTGATCAAGGCCGGCCATCTACTCGATGTGAAGACCGGCAAGCTGGCGGACGGGCAGACGATCGTGGTGGTCGGCGACACGATTCAGTCCATCGCGCCTACCGCTTCCGTTGCCGGACAGCCAGGAGACACGATCGTCGACTTGAGCCGCATGACAGTGTTGCCGGGACTGATCGATGTCCACACGCACCTGACCATGAATACCGATTTCGACCCCTATCGCGAGCTGACGAGCACCGATGCGAAGGAAGCCATCAATGGCGTCGTTAATGCGCGGACCACCCTGCTGGCCGGGTTTACTTCGGTTCGCAACGTGGGCGCGGGCGACTACACCGACGTTGACCTGCGCGACGCCGTCAACGCCGGACAGGTTCCCGGGCCGCACATGCTCGTGAGCGGCCCGGCCCTGGGCATCACGGGCGGCCACTGCGACAACAACCTTCTCCCCATCAGCTATCACTCCGTCGGTGATGGTGTTGCCGACGGCATCGCTGCCGTACAACAGAAGGTGCGCCAGAACATCAAGTATGGCGCGGACCTGATCAAGATATGCGCTACGGGCGGCGTGCTTTCCAAAGGCGATGATCCGCAAGCTTCCCAGTACACACTGGAGGAGATGAAGGCCATTGTGGCCGACGCCCACCGGCTCGGCCGCAAGGTAGCCGCGCACGCGCACGGATCGCAGGGCATCCTGTGGGCCAGCGAGGCAGGTGTCGATTCCATCGAGCATGGCAGCTACATCAACGACGAAGCCATCGCGGAGATGAAGAAGAACGGTACTTACCTGGTACCCACGCTCTATCTCGAGGACTGGATGCTGGAGAAGGGAAGCCTTCCGCCGTTCTATCACCAGAAAATGGTGGACGTGAGCGCCGTGGCCAAGGGGAACATCAAGCGCGCCATGCAGGCCGGAGTCAAGATCGCGCTCGGAACGGATGCCGCCGTTTACCCGCACGGACTCAACGCCCATGAACTCGATGTCTATGTAAATCAGTTGGGCATGGCTCCGCTTACGGCCCTGCAGACGGCCACGATCAACGCCGCCGACCTGATGGGCTGGTCCGCGAAGACCGGCACGCTCGAACCCGGTAAATGGGCCGACATCATTGCCGTCGAGAGGAATCCCATCGACGATGTGCGCGTGTTGCAGGATGTCAAGTTCGTGATGAAGGCGGGGACGATTTACAAGAATGAGACGAAATGAGCGTCACAGAGTTCATCCCGGGCGCTTGACACTTGTACAACAAAGTTGTACCTTTAATTAAAGGGAACAGACCATGCCTGTCGAGACCACATACTCCGCGCTCCGTGAAAGGCTGGCTTCTTATCTCGATCAGGTGACCGATGATCGCGAGGTAGTTATTGTTCGCCGCCGTGGGGCACGAGACGTGGCGCTGATTCCCGCCGAGGAGCTTGCCGGATTGATGGAAACTGCGCACCTGTTGCGCTCGCCGAAGAATGCCGAACGGCTGCTGCGGGCATTACGCCGGGCGACGCGCGGGGAGGGAACCGCCGAGACAGTGGAGAGTTTGCGTCGCGCCGTGGGCTTGGAATCATGAAGTTCATGTCCATCGAATGAGCAAGCGGAATGAGCGCATCGCGGTGTTCTTCCCTGAGTTTCGGGAGGATCTGAAGTTCTGGGTTGAGGCCGACCGAAAGACCGCTATTCGGGTACTCGATCTTGTAGACGCGATTCTCACCGATCCGTTTGCGGGGATTGGCAAGCCCGAGCCGCTCAGATTTGTGCTCGCCGGGTGTTGGAGCCGCCGGATCACCCAGGAGCATCGCCTGGTCTATCGAGTCACAGAGGATCGGATCGAATTCCTTCAGGCGCGGTATCACTATGCGTAGGCGGATGAGCTGTGACTCGATCCGGTTCTTTACATCCCGCCGCACGCCCTGCCAAACTAGGGAGTGGACACCCAGACAATCGTAATCCTCGATTTTGGCTCGCAGTATACGCAGCTCATCGCGCGGCGCATTCGCGAGCTGAACGTCTTCTCCGTCGTGCTCCCGTGCACGGCGCCGCTTACTGAAATCCAGGCGTACAAACCCCTCGGTATCATCCTCTCCGGAGGCCCCTCTTCGGTTTACGACGCCGATGCACCGGTGGCCGATCCCGAACTGCTCAATCTTGGCCCGCCAATCCTCGGCATCTGCTACGGCCTGCACTTCATCGTGCATCATCTGGGCGGTAAGGTCCGTTCGGCGCCACGGCGCGAATATGGCCATGCGGACGTCAACATCTCAGTCGCTGAGACGCCCCTTTTTTCCGGGTTGCCGCCGACGATTCAGGTGTGGATGAGCCATGGCGACGAAGCCCTCGAACTTCCCCCCGGTTTCCATCGCACCGCTGCAACTTCCAACGCGCTAGCCGGAATCGCCGATGAGGAACGCCGGATCTGGGCGGTGCAATTTCATCCTGAGGTACACCACACCCCGCTGGGGCCGCAACTTCTCAGGAACTTTGTCTTTTCCATTTGCGGTGCCCGTGGCGACTGGACGCCGGCGCACTTCGTCGAGAGCACCGTGGCTTCGATCCGTCAGAAGGTAGGCAAGGATCACGTCATCTGCGCTCTTTCGGGAGGCGTCGATTCATCGGTTGCGGCCATGCTGGTGCACAAGGCGATCGGCAGCCAGCTCACATGCGTATTCGTCAACAACGGTGTGCTACGCAAGAATGAATTCCAGAACGTCCAGAAGAATCTTCGCGACAAACTCGGGTTGAACCTTGTTGCCGTTGATGCCACCGAGCGGTTCCTCAACAAGCTCGCCGGTGTAATCGATCCCGAAATCAAACGCAAGCGCATCGGCGCTGAATTCATCGCCGTGTTCGACGACGAGGCCGCGCGTATCGCCGAGCAGACCGGCGGCGTCAATTGGCTGGTGCAGGGCACTCTATATCCCGACGTGATTGAGTCCAGCAGCGTGAAGGGCCCCAGCCAGACCATCAAGAGCCATCACAACGTTGGCGGCCTGCCCGAATTGATGAAGCTCAAGCTCATCGAGCCGTTGCGCGATCTGTTCAAAGACGAAGTGCGGCGTATCGGCCGCGACATGGGCATGCCCGAAGACATCCTGGGCCGCCAGCCGTTTCCCGGCCCGGGTCTGGCGGTGCGCATCCTCGGCGAAGTAACGCCCGAACGGGTCGCCCTTCTCCAGGAAGCCGACGACATCGTGGTCGCCGAAATCAAGGCCGCCGGCCTCTACACCAAGATCTGGCAAAGCTTCGCGGTGCTGCTCCCGGTCATGAGCGTAGGAGTGATGGGCGACCAGCGCACTTACGCCTATACCGCCGCCGTGCGCGCGGTGCACTCGGAAGACGGCATGACTGCGGACTGGACGCCGTTGCCGTATGAGGTACTGAAGCGCATTTCAAACCGTATTGTGAACGAAGTGCGGGGAATCAACCGCGTGGTCTACGACATTACTTCCAAGCCGCCCGGCACCATCGAGTGGGAGTAAGACTCGCCTTCGAGGCAAAACGACTGGGCCGGCAATTCGTCACTACCCACCCGACGCAGCCGCCCGCAGGGCAGCCACCTCGCGGGTGAGAGCGTCAATCTTCCCGATCAGTTCGTCATGCTGTCTCTCGGTCGGCGAAGGTTCCATCGCTTCGATATAGAAGCTGCCGTTTGGTTCCAGTTCGCAGCGCCGAACCTGGTTCAGGTGTTCAAACCCCTGGCGATGGATGACCTCGATCAGCTCCTCGTGGGTCAGCGATTCGCGTTTCACTGCTTTCGTGTCGATTTTCCCGTCGGAGATGAGCACAGTCGACCTGCCCTCAAGAGCTCGCGTCAGCCGCGGAGAGCTGTACAACGTCCTGACTACAAGCCAGTTGATGGCCAATAGTCCGAACGCGCCTATGACCCCGCCCGTGACGGAGTTGTCGTCGCCGATAATGGCGTTCTGCACCGTGTTGGACAGCGACAATAAGACCACGAGGTCAAATGGGTTGAGCTGCGCCAGTTCCCGTTTGCCGAACAGGCGAAGGAGGAGAATCAAGACCACGTAGACAATCACAGGGCGAAGCAGCTTCTCGAGGAGGGGAAGCGGCAGGTGAAACATGTGGCTCAAAATATCGTGCAGCATGGAAACGAGAATAGTGGATCGCGGTCGTTTCCGGCAGATCGAACAAGGTTCACTTGCCGGCGCCCGCCTGATATCCCGAGTATTCCGACATAAACAACGTGCAGTGGGCAACCGCACGCGCCGGATTCCCGAAGGCCTGATCGGCGAGAGCGGCGGTCGCATTTCTGCGGTCGCCGCGCCCGGTCGATTCGAGGGCTACTTGTGCGCCGTAGCTCCGGCGATCTGGTAATCCTTGTACTCAATGGTGAACAGCGTGTTCCGGGTTACATATTTGCCCTGGCCAGAGTCCCCGTTGGGGACGACTTCGGTATTGATCACCGTTTTGACCGGAAGAACCAGCGATTTGCCGCCCACGGTGACCGGGCCGTAGTCGATCCGCGTGTCCTGCTGGTGGACGAGGTCATTGGACTTCAACTCGGCCTGCGTGACCATGCGCACCACGATTCCGGTATCGGGATCGACGAAGAACAATCCGTGATACGGTACACCATTGGCTTTGAAGTTGTGCCACTCGGTATTGGTCTGGAAGTTTCCCTTGGCACCGCCGCCAGCGCCCTGCGAGCCGCCCGGAAGGCCGACGCCATTCTGCCCTGAAAAGCGCGCATCTCCCGTCTGGTCGAGATTTGGGAAGCAGCACACATTCACCGCGAAATGCGATTTCTTTTTCGGTACCTGGAATGCAAACACCGCCGCGGGCTTGCCGTTGATTGTCTCCCACCGAAGCCAGTTGATGGTGCCGTTGGTTTGTGCGTCCTGGAAAACGGCTCCGAGGCTGGGGTCGGGCTCCTGGAGGGCGATCATCCTGTTGGCGCCCCATGGGGTCTTGTCCGGGGGCAGCTTTTCTACGCCATGATCGCTGCTGTACGTGCTCTCAGTGGAATTGATGTAGTGAACAAACTGGTAGGGGCTCACGCCGCCGGCTCCGACCGAGACATCGGTGGCGCTGCTGTGCATTCCGGAACTCGGCGCAACGGCCTCGATGTTGTCCTGGAAGCGGAGAGTGGTCTTGGTCGCAGTGATGGCCGGCAGCTGGCTGTATGTCTTGGACGCATAGTCGGATGCTTTATCCAGAATGGCTTTTTGGGCGGCAGGATCCGGAGCGGGCGTAGTTGGAATGTCCGCCGCTGGCGGGGCGAGCACGGCGCTGCGCGCCTCCAGTACGTAGATCTGCTCCGTGGTCAGCGGCCCGGGAGCAGATTCGGCAAGGCGGTTCATCGCGCTTCGAGTCAACTCTTCGCTCAGAACCACCTGCTTGAGGGCGTTGGCTACGTCCTGGTCAACCTTCTTCTCCTTCTGCATCGAATTCAACATGTCGGTCAACTCGGCAACGGTGATCTTCTTCGCCGGCCACGCCGGAAGCGCCACCAAAATGAACACAAGAATGCATCCCAACCGTTTCATCACATCATCCTCCAGAGTGGAATGGCGCCAGAATTGTATCGCTCGCCGGTTGCGCCTGACCAGAAAACGTGCTTTGTCCCGTGTCTCATGGGCTCACTCGCATGGCCACCGATGGTATCGTGACCGAGCCCATGCGGCCCGAGTTTTCATCCACAACGAGGACCCGCAGCGAGGCCATCCCGGGCCGCAGTTCCACCGCTCGCTCGAAGGGCACTCCCTTGGGCAAAATGTTCTGATACGTCGAAGATTTCAGCTTTAATCCGAGGGTTTGCCCCTCCAGGTGGGCGTGCAGGCCGGCGTCGTCGCGTTGAATAAAGAAGATGTCGAGTTTATCGGTCCAGCGGCCCCCAAGCTGTTCCATCTCGAGGTCGCCCGCCGCGATGTTCACCCTCACCGAGGCGCCGCTGCCGCTCGGCTCAACGTCCGCGCTGACGGCGATTTCGCCCACGTCGAGTGGCCGCCATATGGCCTGATGAAAACGGTCCTTGAGAGTAGCCGGTTCCTTTTGGAACAGGTACCCGGTACGGTAGCGGAGACTGAGGCCGCGCCGTCCCGCGAGTTTGACAACGATGGTGTGGTATTGATCGTCCGCCTGACCCTGTGGGGAGAAACTCAATTGATAGGTCGCGTGGCCGTCTTCGACGATGCCGTGGAGAGCCGCGGCGAGATCGCCCGAGCGCCGAATGGCCCGCCCTCCGGTGGCCGCGGCTACTTCACGGATCGGCCCTTGAATCGGGTGCAGATCCTGGCTCATCTCCGCGATGGCGCGCCCCGGTTGCATGTCATGCCCGCCGCTGGACTGCGCGGGGCCGCCTGCTGCGGCGGCAGTTGCGGCGTTGTCCGCGGCGGCCTGCGTCAGCTCGACATTGCGGTGCTGGATGTCGGCATTGATTGCGCCGCCTTCGAGCTGCGATACGTCGAGCGGATACACCGCCGTATGCGCGTCGTTCATGGCTTCCTGTACGTGCACCGCGAATGCCTGGACTTCCTTGGGGCTCTTGTCGATGCCGACCTGCTGGTCCTGCCAATCGGCAAAGACGTTGTCGCTCGAGACCCAAACCAGGTTCTTGTGTCCCGCCATCGCGGAGAGATGCCGCGCGACATGGGTCAGAATGATCATTGACGCGCGCGCCGGATTGCTGCCCATGGTCATAAGCTGCGGATCGACCGGTTGATCGGCGTCGGCAACGTCGGCGTGATTGCCGTTGACCGAATTCAGGTCGGCCGTGTTGTGAACTTCGTTGAATTGCTGCCGATTGCGCGTCTCTTCGTCCTGGGCATTGCTTACGGATTGCGCTGTGGGCATGAAAGATTTGAGGCTCGCCATCAAGGCCGTATGGTCGGTGGTGGCCTCGACCAGGACACGGAAACCAAGCCCGGTCATCGAGTAGAGGCCGACTCGTTCCGTGGGAGCCAGCTTGCCGAGAAACTGCAGCATCTGGCTGCGCGCGTCATTCAAATCGGCCCAGGCAATGTGGCTTTCATCGATCAGCAGGATGGTGGCGCCGGTCTCCGATGACTGCGCGGGAGCGGCCGGCGCGGCAGGGTCCGATACGCGATTGGAGAAAGTAACGAAGGGCGTCGTTTGTGTTGCTACCGGTGGAGGCGGGGGCGTGGCAGCGGCTGGCGCCTGGCTGAAGAACCGGACCTCCTGTTTCCGGCCGTTGTCGTAAATCTCGAAGTCGTCGGCCTTCAGATCTGTTACCGGGGCGCCCTTCTTGTCGTAGGCCACCACGCCCACATCGACCAGTCGCGAAACCACCTTGATCGAGAACCCGCCAGTGGACGCGGGCTCGGTCGCGGAGCTATCGGGTACGCCTTTGACCGGGTCCATGCTGATTTCCGGAATGACAGGCTCGGCGGGAGCAGGCGGGGGTGACGCATGCGTCTCAGAAGGGGCTGGGGCGGGAGGAGCGGCAGTCGCAACTTGTGCCCCAGCTTGTGCGCCGCTCGGAGCCGGCGCGACGGGAGCCAAGGCAGCGGCGGTTGGCGGGGCCGGTTCGGGCTGGTCGATATGGTCTGGCGGCGCCGGCGTGGCGCCGTCAGGACTCGCCGTGCCCGCCACCGCGCCGTTCGTGATGATCCGCGACGTCGAACCCAGCCGATGATAGTTGGTAAAGCTCGTTTCATTGATCAGCAGGACAGTCGAGTTGACCGTCCTGCCCGAGGGGCTTTGCCAAAGTGATTCGTCATTCACGCCGTTCATCACCATTTGTGAATTCTGCGAAACGGCCATCCACATTGGCTCCTCGGACAGGGCGAGGCTGCGCACGGGGCAGATGAACTCCCGGTCGCCGATGCTGACCGGCCCGTATTCGATCATGCTTGCCGCCCGCCGCAACGGACTGCTGCTGCTCAACTCCGCCTCGATGGTGATGCGCAATACCGCCCCAGTTGCCGGATCGATCGCGATCGTGCCGTGGTACCCGGGTGTCTCGCCGTATTCCTTCAGCTCACTTTCCTTGGGGATGTTGGCTACCTGTTGCGGCGAGCGACTACGGCCGCCATAGCCAAATTGCGTGCGGCCCAGGACCGTCTCATTTTTGGCTTTGTAGGCGACCGCGTAATGCGATGCTTCTTGAGGAACCTGGTAATGATAGACCGCGGTCAGGCCGGTCGGAGTCTGCTCCCAGTGGGTGAAGGCGACCTTTTGATGAGCCATGTCCGCCAATACGACGGTGAGAGCCGGCCCGAATTCCCCCCAGCTTCGAAGCCCCAGTTCCGCCGGAGCTTTTCCCGAGCCCGGCGCCGGGGTCGCATCCAATACTTCTTTGCCGTCACGAAAAGCTATCTGCTGGCTCGACGTACCCGCCAAATGCAGCCCCGCGCGAATCGGCCACGCTCCTTTTTCGAGCGCATGCGGGCTATCGTCGAACCGGTTCGTAACCCTGGTAACGAAGAAATTGGGCATGCGGCTCCAGGTCTGCACCGCATAGGCTCGGGCCGCCTCCAGCATGAGTTGCTGGATCGCGTCGTCGGGAGGAGCGGTGGCAGGCAACTCGTCCGGGGGCGGATCAAGAAATGCGGATTGATCCGCAAGCATCTGGAGAGCGAAGGCAGTATGCGGCTGGAGCGGCATCCGGGCAGCGAATCGATCCAGGGTTGGGCCCGTCAGGCGCTGGGAAAGCTCCAGGCCGCCCGCCTGGCGGGCGATATCCTCGTCGCCCCGATGCTCGGCCATGGCCGCGGCCAGCGTTTCGGCCAGCTGTGCCACGGTGACGCGCCGGGCCGCGCCCGCAGGGAAAACCATCATCGCCGTCAGCGTGAGCAGCATCGCCTTGCGCATTTTGGGAACCACCCCGCCTTTGTCGGATCGCCCAATACGTGAGACGAACGTCCCAACCCAAAAGCCGACAACACTACTGAAGAAAATCGCTTTTGCCGGTTAGAAATCCGCTGCAGGCGCTGACCATCCGCATGCTGAACTCTACACATGAAGCGCGTGCTCGGACAAACCTGGGCCGGCGCGGTTATTCTGCTGCTGAATCGATGGAGAGATGTTGCCATGAAGGAAGCGGTGATTGTCGCTGCGGCGCGAACGCCCATCGGCAGGTTTCAAGGAGCGCTTCAATCGTTCGCAGCGCCCAGACTGGGTGCGTTGGTGGTGCGGGAAGCGATCCGGCGGGCGGGAATTGAGGCCGGACAGGTCGACGAATGCATCATGGGCTGCGTAATCCAGGCCGGGTTGGGGCAAAATCCGGCTCGTCAAGCATCGCTTTACGGCGGCATGCCCCCGGAATCGGCCGCGCTCACCGTGAACCAGGTCTGCGGATCGGGCCTGAGGGCCGTATCTCTCGCGGCGCAGGCGATCCAAACCGGAGATGCGGATTTCATCGTAGCCGGCGGCATGGAATCAATGACCAATGCTCCCTACCTCTTGCAGCAGGCCCGGGCGGGGTATCGCATGGGTAACGGATCGCTGATCGACGCGATGATCCAGGACGGTCTGTGGGAGGCGTATCGGGGCTACCACATGGGGGTTGCCGCGGAGATGATTGCCGAGAAGTACGGGATCAGCCGCGAGGAGCAGGACGCCTTTGCGGCAGAGTCCCACCGGCGGGCCGCCGCAGCCACGGAAAAGGGCTGGTTCCGGGAGGGAATCGTGCCCGTGGAAATTCCGTCAGCGAAAAAGGGCGAGGCGCCGCGCGTCTTCGATAAGGATGAAGCAATCCGGCCGGACACGACGGTTGAAGTCCTTGCCCGCCTGAAGCCGGCCTTCAAAGAAGGAGGCACCGTCACAGCCGGCAACGCCCCCGGGGTCAGCGACGGAGCCGCAGCGGTCGTTGTGACCAGCACAGAGTTGGCTCGGCAACGCGGCCTCAAGCCTCTCGCTCTCATTCGCGCCCAGGCCACCGCGGGCCGGGAGCCCGAGTGGTTCGGCCTGGCTCCGATCGAAGCAGTGCGCAAGGTGGCAGGCAAGGCGGGTTGGCCGCTTGACAGTGTAGACCTCTTCGAGTTGAACGAGGCATTCAGCGTGCAGGCACTCGCCGTGAATCGTGAACTTGGCCTCGATGCGGAAAAGGTGAATGTCCACGGCGGTGCCGTGGCGCTCGGCCATCCGATCGGGGCCAGCGGCGCGGCGGTGCTGGTGAAACTGCTTTATGCCATGGCCCAGCGGGACAAAAAACGAGGCATCGCAGCTCTCTGCCTCGGCGGCGGCAACGCCGTCGGGCTGGCAATAGAACGGGTTTAAACTGCTGCGATCCGGCTCGGGCATGTCACAGTCCGGACTGTCCGATATCGGACAACCGCCCCTGCGATCGGTCAGTGTAAGTCTCACTGCATCTGTTCCTTAATATTGATAAATCCTTCCCTCTCAGTCATCAGCGGTCCCCCACGTTTTGGCATCCCAAGTGCAACTCCCGGCACGCAATGGATATCGCACGCCCTGATATAAAGCTCAAGAAGAGGCGCCAGATGGTTGTATGGGCTGGCGTCGCACTGGTGGTTCTGGCTGGCGCAGCCTACGGTGTGTCCCGGCTCAAACCGGCGGCGCCCTCGCAGGACCGCTCGGCGATCTGGCCGGATACGGTCAAGCGCGGAGACATGATTCGCCAGGTGCGGGGCTCGACCGGCACCCTGATACCCCGGGAAGACTCCATCGAGTTGATCCCGGCCCTGACCGACGCCACCGTCGTCCGCATCCGGGTTTTGCCCGGAACCATCGTCAAGCCCGACACCATTCTGATGGATTTGGCCGCCCCGGAAGTGGAGCAGAAACTGCTCGACGCCAGGCTGGCCGTCAAAGCCGCGGAAGCCGACTACAAGAGCCTTCAGGCATCGCTGCAAAGCACCCTGATGGACAAAAAGATCCTGGCGGCGCAGGTCAACGCCGACTATACCCAGGACAAGTTGCAGTCCCAGACCGACGAGCAGCTTTTCAAGCTGGGCACGCTCTCCGGCATGGCCGCCAACAAGTCCAAAAGCACCGCCGATCAGCTGGAGGCGCAGCACAAGCTCAGCCTCGAACAGCTGGAAGTGAACGAAAAGAACATCGGGGTCCAGCTCGCATCCTCGCAGGCCAAGATCGACCAGGCCAAGACGCTGCTGGCTCTCTATGAGAAGCAAACCGCGGCGCTCGAGGTGCGGGCCGGGATTGGCGGAGAGGTCGATCCGCTGCCCGTTCCCATGCAGGTCGGTACGCATGTCACCGCGGGGACTTCGCTGGCCGAGGTGGTTCAGTTAGGCAAATTGAAGGCTGCCCTGCAGATCGCTGAGACGCAGGCACGCGACATCCAGATCGGGTTGCCGGCTTCCATCGACACCCATAATGGCGTCATTCCCGGCCACGTGATCAGAATCGATCCGGCAGTTCTGAACGGAACGCGCACCGTCGACGTAGTACTCGATGGGCCTGTGCCGCCGGGCGCAGTCAAAGGACTGAGCGTCGACGGCACGATTGACCTCGAAAAACTGCACGACGTGCTGTATGTTGGCCGGCCGGCGCTGGGTAATGAGAACTCGACGCTGAGCCTGTTCAAGATTGATCCCAATGGGAAAGACGCCGTGCGCGTGCCCGTGAAGGTAGGGCGGGCGTCGGTGAACAGCATCCAGGTGCTTGACGGCTTGAAAGAAGGCGACACGGTGATCCTTTCCGATATGTCGCGCTACGACAACGTGGACCGCATCCGGTTGGAATAACGAACCGACTCGAGACGTAGGAAACAGCGAACAGGCGTCAGTGGTCTCTGATCACTGATCTCTGACCAAAGACCACTGACGAAAGGGATCGCAAATGAATGACAATCTGATTGACATTGAGGATCTGACCAAGGTCTTCTACACCGACGAAGTGGAGACCCACGCGCTCTCCGGCATCCACCTCACCATTGCGCGCGGGGAATATGTGGCCATGTCCGGGCCGTCGGGCTGCGGCAAGTCCACGCTGCTGTCCATCCTGGGCCTGCTCGATACGCCCACGGGGGGCAAGTATCTGCTCAACAACAAGCCCGTCGAGAATCTGAGCTTCGGCGACCGTTCCCGGATTCGCAATCAGGAAATCGGCTTCATCTTCCAGAGTTTTAACCTGATTGGCGATCTCACCGTGGAAGAGAACGTCGAGCTGCCCCTCACCTATCGTGCCGGCATGCCGTCGGCGGAACGCAAAAAGCGGGTGAAGGAAGCCCTCGAACGGGTCAACATGGCGCATCGCATGCGGCATTATCCCGCGCAACTCTCCGGCGGTCAGCAGCAGCGTGTGGCCGTGGCGCGCGCCCTGGCCGGTTCGCCATCGATCCTGCTGGCCGACGAGCCTACCGGAAACCTGGACTCGAAGAACGGCGAAGCCGTGATGCACCTGCTTTCCGATCTGCATCGCGAGGGCTCGACCATCTGCATGGTCACCCACGATCCGCGTTTTGCCAAGCATGCCGATCGCGAAGTGCACCTGTTCGACGGAAAAGTGGTATCCGAAGACGAACTGCGGAAGCTCACCCAGGAAGTAGAGGCGTAGTCATGTTCGTCCAGGACCTGCGCTATGCGGTGCGCCAGTTTCTCAAATCGCCGGCATTCACGCTGACGGCGGTGGTGACGCTGGCGCTGGGCATCGGGGCAACCACCTCGATCTTCACCCTGGTGCATGCCGTGATGCTCAAGTCGCTGCCTGTCACGCGGCCGGCAGAGCTCTGGCGGATCGGCAAAAAGGTCCATTGCTGCAATTGGGGCGGCTACACGCAGTGGGAAGAGTTCTCGCTGTTCAACGACGAGCTTTATCGCAGATTCAAAGACCATACGCCGGCCTTCGAGGAACTCGCAGCGTTTCAGGGCGGCTCCGCCGGCGTGGGCGTACGCCGGACCGGCTCCACGCAGCAGGCGGAGACACGCAACGGTCAATTTGTCTCCGGCAATTTCTTTTCGACATTCGGTGTAGGGCCGTGGATGGGCCGCCTACTCCTTCCTGCCGATGACCGCGACGGCGCGTCGCCGGTGGCAGTCATGAGCTATCACGCGTGGAAAGAGAAATTCAACTCCGACCCCTCGGTTGTGGGATCGGTCTTTCAGTTCGACAATAGTCCCTTCACCATTGTGGGCGTGGCCGCTCCGGGGTTCTTTGGCGCCGACATGCGCGGCTGGGGGATGCCCGATTTGTGGATGCCGCTCTCCACCGAGCCGCTTATCGACAGCAAACCCGCGCGTCTTACAAACCCCAGCCAGAACTGGCTCGACATCATCGGCCGGGTCAAGCCCGGGACAGACCCAAAGGCGTTGGAGACGCAGTTGAGAACCGAACTGCGCCAGTGGCAAATGAGCCACTACTCCGACCTGACCATGCAGGACAAGGAGTATCTGCCCAAGCAGCAGCTGTTTCTTACGCCGGGTGGCGCGGGTGTAACCGATATGCGCGAACAGTACGAAGACGCGCTCCGCGTACTTCTTATTGCCGCTGCCTGTGTTCTGCTGATCGCCTGCGCCAACCTTGCCAACCTTCTTCTGGCTCGCGGCCTCAAAAACCGGCAACAGACTTCGTTGCGCATCGCGCTCGGCGCCTCACGCGGCAGACTGGTGCGCACGGGGTTGGTTGAAAGCCTGACGCTCGGTCTAGTCGGTGGCGCGGCCGGATTGTCCGTGGCCTATCTCGGGACCTCGCTCGTGCTTCATCTTGCCTTCACGGGTCCTAACTTCTGGGTTCCAATTGAGGCGTCTCCTTCGACCCCGGTACTTCTCTTCGCGCTGGGCGTTTCCTTGCTGACCGGTGTCCTCTTCGGCATCGCTCCGTCGTGGATCACGTCTCATGCCGAGCCGGTGGAAGCATTGCGGGGCGCCAACCGCACGACAGGAAACGGAGCCCGGTGGCCGCAGAAGGTCCTGGTGATCGGGCAGGCCGCGGTTTCGCTGGTGCTGATCAGTGCCGCGGCCATGTTGACCCAAAGCCTGCGCAACCTCAAGCATCAAAACTTCGGCTTCGAAGTCGAAGGCCGGTACATGGCGTCGATCGACGCCCACCAGGCGGGTTACACGCCTGCGCAGTTGGACCTCCTCTATCGCCGAGTCTTCGATCGCCTTCAGCAGATTCCCGGCGTAAAGGACGTGGCCGGCGCAACCTATGCTCCGATGAGCGGAGATAGCTGGAACGATGGCGTTCGCATCCAGGGCAAGCCCGAGCCGCACTCCGGTGAAGACGACGGAGCGACCTGGACACGCGTGACGCCCCGCTTCTTCTCCACTTTGGGCAACCGCATTGCCATGGGCCGCGCAATCGACGAGCGCGACACCAAGGATACGCCGCTGGTAGCGGTCGTGAATGAGGCCTTTGCGCAGAAATTCCTGAAGGGCGAGAATCCGATCGGCAAGCGTTTCGGCGCCGACGAAATGATCCACGCCGGCGATTTCGAAATCGTCGGGATTGCCGCCGATATGCGCTATCTGAACTACGGCTTCAAAGAGCCGGACCGGCCGATGTACTTCTTGCCCGCTGCGCAGCATACCAAGTACACCAAGCCGAACGAAATCGAAGGAGAACAGGGCGCGCATTACCTCGAGAACCTGATCCTGTGGGCTCCGGGCAAACCGGAGGGATTCGAGATGCAGGTGCGCAAGGCACTCTCTGAGATAGATCCGAACCTGGCGCTCCTCGATTTCGGCAGCTACCACGAAACCCTGAGCCGCGATTTTGGCCAGCAGGACATGGTTGCGAAGCTGACCTTGATCTTCGGTGCGCTTGCACTGGGACTGGCAGCCATCGGCCTGTATGGCGTGACAGCCTACACCGTGGAGCAGCGAACCAACGAGATCGGCGTTCGCATGGCGCTCGGAGCCAACCGGGCTTCGGTGCTGACTATGGTGCTTCGCAACGCATTCGTGCAGGTTGCCCTGGGGCTGGCGATCGGAATACCGGTAGCCATCGGGACGGGGCGGGCCATTGCCAGCCAGCTCTATTCGGTGAAGCCGTACGATCCGGGCATCCTGGCGGTGGCCACGCTGCTGCTGGGGCTGGCGGCATTCGTCGCCGCGGTCATCCCGGCGAAGAGGGCGACCTCGGTTGATCCCACGCGAGCTCTGCGAAGCGAGTAAAGCAAAAAAGGGAGCACCGGCAGCCAAACCGGGAATCGGAATTTGGGGGAAGGGAGGCAATGATGTTGAAAGATCTGCAATACGCAATGCGACAGTTGCGTCGTGCGCCGGGGTTTACCCTGGCCGCTGTCCTTACCCTGGCCCTGGGGATCGCCTCGCTGACTACCGTCTTTACCTGGATCAAGGCTGTACTTTTCGACCCTTTTCCGCATGTACAGCGATCCGCGCTCTCTTCGCTTTGTCGACGCGACGGTGCGCGGATCGCAGGGTTATTCCGTTCATTACGACCAGTTCGAATTCCTGCGCGAGCGGGACCAGAGCCTTGCGAATCCGGCCGTATTTACGATCACGGAATTCGACCTGGCCTCTCCGGGTGCTCCGCCTGAGGCCTTGGCCGGCGGTCTCGTCTCCAGCAATTACTTTCAGCTCCTGGGACTGCAGCCGCAACTGGGGCGCTTTCTTACGGTAGTCGCCAATGACCGCGTTTATGGTTCGCATGATGAAGTGGTCCTGAGCGATCGCGAATGGCGCGCGCGCTTCAACGCCGATCCGCAGATCGTGGGGCAGGCCATTTACGTCAACCGCCATCCATTCACGGTGGTCGGCGTGGCCCCGCGCGATTTTGCTGGGATCTACGGTGGCTTGGCAGAGCTGCTGTGGATGCCCCTTTCGGCTTCGCGTTCGCTGCAGCCCGATCCCAACGCTGATCCCCTCAAGCACATGGGGCTGATGCTGACGGCGCGGCTGCGGCCCGAGTTCTCGCATGAGCAGGCGGCGGCAGAACTGCATACGCGGCGCGCATCTTCGCGCAGCAACAGGAAGCAAAGGGCGCGAATATGGCCGGCTGGGACCTGAACCTGAGGGACTCGGCGCATTTCGAGCGCGGCCTGTTCGGCGTGATCGGCGAACAGTGGCCGGCGCTTCTGGGAGCGGCAATGCTTCTGCTGATCCTGGTTTGTATCAATACCGCTTCGCTGCTGGGGCAGCGCGCGGCCCGGCGGCGGCGGGAGATCGCGATCCGCACTTCCCTGGGAGCCACATCGCGCCGTATCGCTTCGCAGTTCTTTACCGAGGCGTTACTGCTTGCGTTGATGGGCGGCGTGGTGGGCTGGGCTGCGAGCCTGGTGCTGGCCAAGTCGCTCTACATGGTGCTGCCGGGCTTTGGATACACTCCGGCCTTCAACTTGAGCACCGACTGGAGGATTCTCGGGCTGGTGGCGGTTTTAGTGATGCTCGTGGCGCTGCTGTGCGGAATGATGCCTGTTCGCCAGGCGCTGCGCTCTTCGCAGCGAGACGCACTGTACGAAGGCAGCCAGGGAATCCTGGGCTCCAGCCGTAATCGCTGGGTCAAGATCGGTTCGGTGGGAATGCAACTGGGCCTCTGTTTCGTGGTGCTGGTCGGCTCGGCTTTATTGATGCGCACGCTCCTGAACATTCTCCACCGTGCTCGCGGATTCGACCGCGAGAACACTATGACTGCGCAGCTTTCCCTGTCGCGTTCCGGCTACACGAAAGAGAAGGGCCTTGCTTTCGAAGCGGCGCTGCTCGATGAGTTGCGGAATTCGCCGGTTGTCCGTGAAGCCACTCTCACGACCCATCTGCCCATGGGCGATGACGGATCGGGAAATACGTGGGATCTTGCTGTTCCCGGATACACTCCGGCCAAAAACGAGGGCATGAACGTGGTGACCGATCTCGAAGGGCCGGCCTTCTTCCACACCATGGGCATCGCGTTGGTGCAGGGCCGCAACTTCACCGCGCAGGACCGCGAAGGCGCGCCGCTGGTGGCCATGATCAATGAAGACATGGCGCACCGCTATTTTCCCAAGGGAAATGCTCTGGGAAACACCGTGATTATGGGGCCGGAGAAACAGGCCTGCCAGATCATCGGCATTGTGAAAAACTATGCCTACTACAGCCCTCAGGACACCGATCCTGAGCCGGTCGTGTACCTGCCCATCGCGCAGCACTATCAAGACGGCGTCTTTGTGGCGGTCCGTTCGCGCACCACGGCCGACGCGGTGGCGCCTGTGCTGCGGCAAGCAGTGGCCAGGCTCGATGGGGCGTTGCCGATCGAGAACGTGAAGACCCTCAAAGATGTGAGTGATGTGCGCTATCAGCTCGCCCGGATTCCTTTGGAGCTGCTTGGGGTGTTTGCGCTGGCCAGCCTGCTGGTGGCAACGCTGGGCCTTTACGCGGTGATGGCATATGCGGTGACCGAGCGCAGCCGCGAATTCGCCCTGCGCATGGCGGTGGGCGCGACCCGTGTGCAGATCGTCCGCCTGGTGGTAAATGGAGGCCTGGAGACCGTTGCGGCCGGATTGCTGATCGGGGGTCTCCTCTCCTTCTTCTTGATCCGTTTGCTGCGGTCCCTGCTGTTCGGCGTGGCTCCCTTCGATCCCCTCAGTTTTATCGGTGCCGCCACCGTGCTGGTTCTGACGGTTCTTCTTGCCGGCCTGGCGCCGGCGACGCGCGCTGCATCGATTCAACCCATGCAGGCTCTGAGGACCGAATAGTCGGCATGATTCTGGCATCAACCCCTTCCCCGGGCATTCAAGCGAGGCCGATCCTGAAAGAGAGGAAGACGCGATGAAACAACTGCTGGCAGACATCCGGTACGCGTTGCGGCAGCTGCGCCGCGCTCCGGGCTTTGCGCTCACGGCGGTGATCACGCTGGCCCTGGGAATTGGCGCCAATAGCACAATCCTGAGTTGGATCAGCGCCACCCTGTTCAACCCGATTCCCGGTGCCAGCCACATCGGGAACATGATTACCATCCAGCGCGGCGAGCGGAGCGAGCATCCTTCCCCGCCGTTCTCCTATCCGGACTTTGTCGACCTGCGCGACAACGCCAAAACCCTCTCCGGTCTGATCGGCTACCACGACGACTTTATGTCCATCACCGGATCGGGCAAGCCGGAGCGCATTTACGGCGCCCTGACCACGGCGGATTACTTCGAGGTGCTGGGCGTGCGTCCTGTCCTGGGCCGAAGCCTGATCTCGACCCGTGCCAACGAGCGCGCCGGCGCGCCCGAGGCGGTTCTCGGCTATAGCCTCTGGCAGAACCACTTCGCGGGCGACCCAGGCATCATCGGCAAGACCATCCAGATCAACCTGCATCCTTATACGATCGTCGGCGTCGCACCGCAAGGCTTTCGCGGTTGCAAGAGCGGATTACATACCGACATCTTCCTTCCCCTGGGAATGGACGACCAGATATGGGGAGGTGGTCGCATCGATCGCCGCGGCACCTCGTGGCTCAACGTGCTGGGCGTGATGCGCCCGGGCGTCGATCATCGCCAGGCGGACAACGAGCTCAACCTCCTGATGCAGAGGATTGTCAGCCAGTATCCCGAGCCGCACCAGGGGGCGAATCAGATCTCAAGCGATCCGCTTTGGCGCTCTCCCTTCGGCGCCAATGTCTATCTTTCCGGCACGCTGCCCATCCTGCTGGCGCTGGCCGCGGTACTTCTGTTGCTGGCATGTGCCAATGTCGCCAACCTGCTGCTCGTGCGTTCGGTATCACGGCGCCGGGAATTCGCGATTCGCCTGTCCATGGGAGCCAGCCGCTGGACTCTGGTAAGGCAGCTCATGCTGGAGGACGCGATCATCGCGCTGGCGGGCGGTGCCGTTGCGCTTGCCGCAACCCTTTGGACGGCAAGGACTCTGGGCGGCTTTATGCCCGGCAGGACGCTGCCTCTGGCGATCAATGGCAGCGTCGACGGGCGAGTGATGCTGGCGACGGTCCTGGTGTCGCTCTTCACCGCGCTTATTTCCGGAGCCGTGCCGGCGTTGCGTGCTTCCAAGCTCTCTCCCAGCGCGATCCTCAAAGACGAAGCGCTCAATACTTCGGGTGGACTGCACAAGTCGCGGCTGACTTCCGGGCTCGTTGTTGGTCAAATTGCCTTGTCGCTGCTGCTGCTGGCGTGCGCCGGTTTGTTTGTGCGCAGTCTCAACAAGGCGCAGGAGGCCGATCCCGGATTTGACTCCAACAGTGTGCTGCTGACCACATTCGATCTGCACCCGATGGGTTACACCGATAAAACCGGCATTGAGTTTCAACGCCAACTCCTCGTTCGCGTAAAGCAATTACCGGGCGTTCAGTCGGCAACGCTGGCGGACTTTTCACCGCTCAGCTTTACCATTCACTCCGATGGAATCCTGCCGGAAGGCTACGTGCCGCGGGTGCATGAGGACATGGAAGCCGACCGCGGCGTGGTCGGACCTGCCTACCTCGAGACCATGCGAACCCCTCTCCTGGCGGGACGTGACTTCACTGATCAGGACACGGCTGATACGCTGCCGGTCGCGATCGTCAACCAGGCGCTGGTGGATCGTTATTGGCCCGGACAGAATGCCATCGGCAAGCGAATTCAGGACGGCCGGTGGAGAACTGTTGTGGGCGTGGTGGCCAACGGAAAGTACCGCCGCCTCATTTACGATCCCACGCCGCTGATCCTCATGCCTCTCACTCAGCGTTACGAAAACGAAGTCATCCTCCACGTGCGCACCAGGGGCGAGCCGCTGGCCATGGCAGCCGCGGTGGAGCAGGCCATCCACAGCCTCAATGCAGACATGCCGCTGTACAACGTCACCACGCTGAAAGAGAACATGCAGGCAGGCAGTGTCTTCGAGCGGATCGCGGTCACGTTCGCAGGTTCATTTGGCCTCCTGGCTCTCGTTCTTGCTGCCGTTGGAATTTACGGCGTGGTGTCCTACACAACGCGTCAGAAAACTCATGAAATCGGAATTCGCATCGCGCTTGGCGCGGGCAAGGCAGCGATCTTTCGCCAGGTGCTTCAACAGGGATTGATCCTGACCATCGCCGGTCTGTCGGTAGGCGTGGTTGCTTCTCTCTTTCTTACCCGCTTCCTGCGCACCATGCTGTTTGGCGTTGGAAGCTCAGACCTGTTGACCTTCGCCACCGTGGCCGTCGTGCTGTGTGTGGTCGCGTTGTTTGCCTGCTATCTTCCCGCGCGGCGCGCAGCAGCCATCGACCCCATCCAAGCTCTGCGAACCGAATAGGAGGACCGGATAGCCATGCAGACACTACTCCAGGATCTTCGCTACGCGCTCCGCCAGTTGCGCAAGTCCCCGGGCTTTGCGTCCACGGTGGTGCTGACGCTGGCCTTGAGCGTTGGAGTGGCCACCGCCGTGTTCTGCGTGATCCACACCGTGATTCTGCGTCCGCTCCCCTATACGCATCCTGAGCGCATTGTCAGTATTCAATCCATCAGCCGCAGCGGCTACACCCAGCCGGCGTCGTGGCCCAGCTTTCGCGATGAGCGCGCGCAGGCGCATGCGTTTGCCGCGCTTGCCGGATACAATGACTTCTTCAAAGCCACCGTGGAGACGCCCGCGAGCGGCCCGGTGCTGCTTGATACCATCCACTCCAGCGACAACTTCTTCCAGGTATTCGGTGTCCAACCGCTGCTGGGCCGCACGTATATTCCCGGCGAGGAGCAGGACGGCAAGAACCAGCTCGCAGTCCTGAGCTATGAAGTCTGGCAATCATACTTTGGCGGCGACCGCAACGTTCTCAACCGGTCCGTCAAAATGGACGGCATCGCTTACACCATCATCGGGGTCATGCCCGCGGGGTTCCGGTTTCCGCTGGGCGCGCGCAGCGTGATCTACACGCCGCGGCTCGTTGACAAGCAGTGGATGCAAAATCGCGGCAGCCACTGGATGCGCACCGTGGCGCGTTTGAAAGATGGCGTCACCATCGAGCAGGCCCAGACCGACCTGCAGCACGTCTTTGCCGACATCGGACGCGCGTACGAGAAGACCGACGGAGGGCGTACCGTCCACCTGCAACTGCTGGCGCAAACCGTCGTCGGTACGAGCAAGGGGCCACTGTGGACGCTCCTGGCCGCGGTGCTGGCGGTGCTCGCCATCGGCTGCGTCAATGTCGCGGGACTTCTGCTGGCCCGCGGCGTCAAGCGCGAGCGCGAAATGGCCATGCGCACCGCGATCGGCGCAGGACGTTCCCGACTGCTCGCCCAGTTACTTACCGAAGGCGTCCTTCTCGCCCTTCTTGGCGCGGCTGCGGGCGCGCTGCTCGCTTCGGGCCTTCTCGATCTGATGCGCCTCTTCCTCATCAAGGCCCTGGCCCGCGGAGCGGACATCCAGATGAATTGGGCCGTGCTCGGCGCGGCTGTCGCGGTTTCGGTTCTGGTCAGCCTGGCCGCGTCGCTTTATCCGGCCCTCCGTCTTTCCGGCATCGATCCCAACCGCGCGCTCAAGGCCGGCGGCAGCGGGGGTGTGGATCGCAGCCAGCATCATCTCCGTTCCGGATTCGTCATCACCCAGATCGCGTTGACCATGCTGCTGCTGGTTGTGTCGAGCCTGCTCATTCGCGTGGTCACACGTTATCGTCACGCCGATCTCGGCTTCGACCCGGCCCACATCCTCACCACCCCCATCAATTTGACTCCGTCGCGCTACGTAGGCCGTGACGCGATCGCCGACCTCTATCAGCCGCTCGCAAACCGGGTTAAGCAAATTCCCGGGGTGCACGCTGTAGGCATGATCACCATCCTGCCCATCCGGAACTGGGGCTCCAACTCCGACATTCACATCGCCGGCCAGCCGCCCAATCCGCCCCAGCAGGAAATGCTCGCCGAACAGCGCCTGGTGAGCACCGGCTATTTCGACGTATTCGAAATTCCGTTGCATCGTGGGCGCTTGCTGTCGCCCAGCGTCGACCGGCCCGACAACCCTTCATCGCCCGTCGTGGTGAACGACGCGTTCGTGAAGAAGTTCATCCCTGCAGCACTTGACCCGGCCGCCCAGCGCATCGACGACAACGATAATCAGGATCACTGGACGCGGATCGTTGGCGTGGTGGGCAGCGTGCGCCAGAACATCTACGAGCCCCCCCTGGCCGAGATGGATTATCTGATCGACGCCGTGCCCGTGAAGGATCGAGCCGAGGTGTTGAACGGCATGTACTTGCTGCTCCGCTTCGACGGCGATGCCGCCTCCATCATCCCCGCGCTGCGCAATGCGATCCACGAGGTGGATCCCACCATTCCCTTCAAGGACGCCACCACCATGACGGAAGTGGTCTCGGAGACGCTGGTCTTCGAGCGCATGGAGAGCTGGCTCTTCGCCATCTTCGCCGGTCTTGCGCTTTTGTTGGCCATGGTCGGGCTCTATGGCCTGGTCAGCCATGAAGTCGAGCAGTCCACCCGCGACATCGGTGTGCGCATGGCCCTCGGCGCGTCCCGGAGTCGCATCCTGGCCATGGTGATGCGGCGCGTGGCCTGGATGCTGGCGGCGGGAACGATTGCCGGCCTCATTCTCACCCTCTTCGCGCGCAAAATGATCGCCACCGTCATTTACTTCGAAGCCCGGCAAGAGGCGGGCGGTCTGTTGCTGACCGCTCTCTTGCTGGTGACGGTCGGTTTGGCGGCGGCGTTGTTTCCCGCTGCCCGGGCCGCTTCGATTGAACCAATGCAGGCCCTGCGAACGGAATAGAACTTATCGATTTGGAGTTTCGAGGACATGCAGACACTTCTCCAGGATCTTCGCTACGCGGTGCGCCAGTTGCGCAAATCGCCGGGATTTACGATGACGGCGATCATCACGCTGGCTCTCGGCATCGGAGCGAACACCGCCATCTTTACTCTGGTGCAGGGAATCCTGCTGCGTTCGCTGCCGGTGGCGGATCCTTCCCGGCTTTATCGTATCGGCGACACCGACAACTGCTGTGTCAACGGCGGCTTCGTCGGCGAGAACGGCGATTTCGACATCTTCTCCTACGATCTTTACCGTCACTTGAAGGACTCGGCGCCGGAGTTTGAATCGCTGGCCGCGGTGCAGGCAGGGCAGTGGCAGTGGAGCATGCGTCGGGGCAATGGACAGCCCAAAGAGCTTCGGGCCGAGTTCGTCACAGGAAATTATTTCTCCACCCTTGGCGTTAACTCATATGAGGGGAGGGTGCTGAGCGAGTCTGATGACCAGCCAGCATCAGCCCCCGTCGTGGTGCTCAGCTTCCGCTCGTGGCAGAGCGAGTTCGGCGGTGATTCGTCCATCATTGGCTCGGTGATTTCCATCCAGGCCCATCCGTTTACCGTCATCGGAGTTGCGCCGCCCTCCTTCTTTGGAGACCGCGTCTCCGACAGTCCGCCGGATTTCTGGATGGCCGTCAACCAGGAGCCCTACGCGCGCGGAGAAAGCACCATTCTTCACCACGCCGAGTCAAACTGGCTCTATCCCCTGGGACGAGTCCGGCCCGGAACAAGCATTCCCGCGCTGCAGGCAAAGCTCTCCGCCGCGCTGCGCAATTGGCTCGCGACACGCCCCGCGTACACCGAACATGGCGGCGCGGCCATTATCCCCAAGCAGCATGTAACCGTGGTGCCCGGAGGCGGCGGCATTCAGAGCATGCAGCAGGAGACGGGCACGGGTCTCCGCATGTTGATGATTCTTTCCTCGGTCGTGCTGGTGATCGCCTGCGCCAACATCGCCAACCTGGTGCTCGCGCGCAGCACCACCCGCCGCGGAGATGTAGCGGTCCGCATGGCGCTCGGCGCAAGCCGCGCCCGGGTCATTCGCCAGATCATTACCGAGAGCGTGCTGCTGAGTTCTATCGGGGGATTGGCAGGCCTGGCCGTCGCATACGCGGGATCGCGGACAATTCTTGCCCTTGCATTTCCAGACGCCCGCAATTTGCCCATCGATCCCACTCCCTCCCTCGGCGTTTTGGGATTCGCCTTCCTGGTTTCGCTCGCGACCGGAGTTCTGTTTGGATTTGCGCCCGCCTGGTTTTCGGCGCACGCACAGCCCGCCGAAGTGCTGCGGGGAACGGGTCGTTCCACGCGTGACCGGTCTTCTTTTCCGCAGCGTGCGCTGGTGGTCTTCCAGACCGCGTTGTCGCTGGTGCTTCTGGCCGGAGCCATCCTGATGACCAAGTCGCTCAATAACCTGGAGCATCAGAATTTCGGCATCACCACCGCCAACCGCTACGTGATGCACGTCGATCCCGCCGGCGCAGGATACACCGCGGAGCGCCTTCCCGCACTGTATCGCCAGATCGAAGATAAGTTCTCATCCCTCCCCGGCGTCGCCAATATCGGCATGGCGCTCTACAGTCCGCTGGAAGGCGACAACTGGGGCGAATGCGTCATTCAGCAGGGACACCCCGCGCCCGGGCCCAACGACAAATGCGGCTCGACGTGGGATCGCGTGAGCCCGCATTTCCTCGCCGCCGTCGGCGTGCCCATCGTTCATGGTCGCGACTTGTCGGATCAGGACACGCAGAATACCCAACCGGTCGCAGTGGTCAACCAGGAGTTCGTCAAGCGCTTTTATCCCAAAGATGACCCCATCGGCAAACATTTCGGCATCGACCTCCCGCAGTATTCCGGCGCGTTCGAAATTGTGGGCGTCTTCCACGATTTCAAGATGAATAATCCGCGCAGTGAACCCCGCCCGGTGTTTTTGCGACCGCTCGCGCAGTACTACAACGGATACAAAACATGGACGGGCGGCGGTCCAGCGCCGTCGTTCATGGACGCCATCGTAGGCGGCGAGACACAATCGATGTTCATCGATGCCATCATCATTAACTTCCGCGCTCCCCAGCAGAACGCAGAGGAATTACTGCGACGCACCCTGGCTTCCATCGACCCCAATCTTACCGTCGTTGATATCCGTACATTCGATGCTCAGGTCGCCGGAAACTTCACGCAGGATCGCCTGATCGCCCGTCTCACAACGCTGTTCGGAATTCTCGCCTTGATTCTGGCTTCCGTCGGCCTCTACGGAGTGATGTCCTACTTTGTTGCCAGGCGCACCGGCGAAATCGGCATCCGCATGGCTCTTGGCGCAACCCGGGCGAGCGTACTGGGCAATGTCCTTCGCGGTGCACTGCTGCAGATTGCTTTTGGGCTCGTCGTTGGAATTCCGGCAGCGTTGTTTGCCGGCCATCTGATGGCCAGCCAGCTTTATGGCGTCGGCTCCTACGACCCCTGGGCTTTTGTTGGCGCCGGTCTGGTGCTGGCTCTCTGTGCGGCTTTGGCCAGCCTGATTCCCGCGCGCCGCGCGGCTTCCATTGACCCCATGCAGGCGCTGAGAACTGAATAAGCAATATCTCGGAGAGGGCGAGGAGAAACACGATGAATAACATGGGCCGGGACATTCGCTACGCGCTGCGCCAGTTGCTCAAGTCGCCTGGGTTCACGGCGACAGCTGTGCTGACTCTGGCTTTTGGAATCGGCGCGACCACGGCGATCTTTTCCATCGTCGAGGGTGTCCTGCTGCGGCCACTGCCCTTCGCCGACCCTCAAAGCCTCGTCATCCTGGGCGACACTCTCGACAGCTTGGGAATGACCAGTCCCTCCGTCCCCGCTCCCGAGGCCGCCCAGTACACTCGCGACACCCGCAGCTTCTCCAGCATGGGCGCCTACCAGCAGACCGGCTATGAGCTGTCCGGCATCGGCGATCCCGCGCAGATCAACGCTTCCCGGCTGAACGCGGGCGTCTTCACCGCGCTCGGCGTCTCACCCCTCATGGGACGCGTCTTCACCCAGCCGGAAGACGACGGAAAGGCCCAGCTCGCTGTCCTCAGCTATCAGACCTGGCGCAGTCGCTTCCAAGGAAATCCCCAGGTCATCGGCGCCAAGCTCCTTCTCGATCGCAAGCCTTATGAAGTCATCGGCGTCATGCCCCGCGACTTCGAGTTCCCGCTCGTTCCCGGCCAGCTGAATCGCAGCGAACTCTGGGTGCCCATCAGCTTCTCCCAGGGCGAATTGGTCCAGGGCGCGGCCAGCTGGAACTTCCAAATGGTCGGCCGCCTAAAGCCTGGCGTGACGGCGGCCCGGGCCGAGCAGGAGATGCAGCCCATCACCCGAGCCATCATGCAGGCCTTCCCGGCCGCAATGTCGGGCGTGCGCATTGCTCCCGCTGTCCAGCGACTCGACGAAAGCACAGTTGCCCAGGCACGCCCATTGGTGCGCACCTTGTTCCTCGCCGTAACGGTCGTACTCTTCATCGCCTGCGCCAACCTTGCCGGACTCCTGCTCGTTCGCGTCATCCGCCGCCGTCGCGAGATCGCGGTCCGCCTCGCCCTCGGCGCCTCCGGCAGCGCTGTGGTGCGTCAAAGCCTCACCGAGACCCTCACCCTCAGTGTCACCGGCGGCGTGCTCGGTCTCATTCTTGCCTTCGTGGCTGTGCGTGCCGGCGTCAGCTTTCTGCCCGAAACGCTGCCCCGCATCAACTCCATCAGTCTCGACTGGGCGGTGGTGGGTTTCTCCCTCCTGCTGGCCGTCCTCACGGGTCTCTTCTGCGGTCTCATTCCGGCCTTTGCAGCTTCCCGCATCGCGGTCAACGACGCCCTGAAAGACGCCGGCCGTACGGGCACCGCCGGTGGCGGTCACGCACGTCTGCGTTCAGCCCTTGTCATCGCCGAGCTTGCCGTGGCCCTGGTGCTGCTCACCTGCGCCGGCCTTTTGTTGCGTAGTTTCGAAAGACTCCGCGCTGTCGACCTCGGCTTCCGCGCCGATCACGTTCTCACTGCCGGCTATGGCTTGCCCCACGAGCAGTACTCCTCGCAGGCTGCCGTGGACGCATTCAATTCAGCACTCCTTTCCAGGCTCCGGCAGCTACCGGGCGTCCAGACCGTCGGTATCACCACCGCCCTTCCGGGAAGCGGCAGCGACAACAGCACCGGTTTCTATGCCGAGGGTTATGCTCCGCCCAAGGGTTCGGAACTGACCGCCGCCTGGCCCTCGCAGATCCTCGGAGACTACCTCCCGGCTGCCGGAATCCCGATCCTTCGCGGTCGCGGATTCACCGAAGCCGACCGCGCCGACTCGCCCATGGTCCTCATCGTGAATCGCACTCTGGCCGAGCGCTACTGGCCCGGCCAGGACCCCATCGGCAAGCGCATCCACATCGGCGTCAAAGACACACCCCTCCCCTGGATGACCATCGTGGGCGAAATCGGGGATATCAAGCAGGGCACTGCAGACACAGACACACGGCCGCAGATTTACCAGCCGGCAAGCCAGTGGAAGCGCGCCATTGGCATGTTTGCCCCGCCCGAAATGCTAACCGGCAATTACGGCTCCATCGTGCTCCGCAGTGCGCTGCCGCCGGAGACAATGACCGATGCATTGCGCTCCGCGGTCCGCTCCATCGATCCGCAGCTGCCACTCATCCAGATCGAGTCGATGGACCGCGTTGTGGCGGAGGGCCAGGCGCCGCGCCGCTTCAATGCTGCCCTCATCTCCAGTTTCGCCGCCGCCGCGGCGTTGCTGGCGGTGCTCGGCATCTACAGCGTGATCGCATTCTCGGCAGCGCTGCGCACGCACGAGATGGCCATTCGCCTCGCCCTCGGCTCCCAGCGTTCCAGCGTCGTGGGACTCATTCTCACCTCGGCCGCGAAACTCGGCCTGGTCGGATGCGTGATTGGAGGCGTCACGGCAACCTTCGCCACCAGGCTGTTGCGGTCACTGCTGTTCCAGGTTGACCCGCTGGACCCGTTTGTTCTTGTGCTTTCCGCGTTAGCGATTTTTGCCCTGGCCCTCACGGCTTCGATCATTCCAGCGCGCCGCGCGGCCTCGGTCGAACCCATGCAGGCCCTGCGCATGGACTAACGCTTTCAGAAATTCTTGAGGAGGAGAGAGGTCGATGAACAGGCTGTACCAGGACGTTCGATTTGCGCTGCGCCAGCTTCGTCGCGCCCCCAGCTTTACGCTGACGGCGGTGTTGACGCTGGCGTTGGGCATCGGCGCAAGTTCGGCCATCTTCTGCCTCATGGATGCTCATTGGCTCCATCCCATGCGGGTTCCGCATCCCGGCGAACTGGTGCGCATCTTCGCTACGACTCCACAGAACCCTTCCGGCCTGTTTACCTATTCCGAATATCAGGCGCTCGCGCAGCGCACCAGTGCGCTCAAGAGCGTCGTGGCCCTGGGCCGGCGCGGCAGCCTCATGCCCCGCTCCGACGGCACTTCGGCCCTGCTTCTCACCAACGTGGTTTCCAGCAACTTCTTTGACGCGCTCGCAGTGAAGCCGATTCTCGGCCGCAGCTTCACCAGCGCCGATGCGTCTACACTGCGCACCCATCCGGGAGTGCTTCTCGGTTACAACTTCTGGAAACGCGAATTTTCTGGCGACCCCAATATCGTCGGCCGCCAGATTACGCTGCTGCGCGGCGAGCACGACCGCAACAAGGTCGACGTATGGGGTGTGTTGCCTTCCGAATTTCGCGAAATAGACAACGATATCGATCGCGACCTCTGGATGCCGGCAGAGGCCTGGGCTGCTGTTGCTAAGCCAGGCGACCTCACGTCGAGCGAGTTTCGCTGGTTCAATGTGCTGGGCCGCCGCGCCACGGGCTCTTCGGTCGCGCAGGTGCATGACCAGGTTGCAACGACGGCGAAAGCCTGGGCACTTGCCGATCCTGCCTTCAATAAGGGCCGGGGCGCCCGTGCGGTGAGCGATTTCCGTTATCGCATGGCAAATGCCGGCACCAGCGGCCTGGTCTTATTCGCGATTGTGGGCTCGGTCGTGCTTCTGGCCGCGGTGAACGTGGCCCATCTGCTTCTGGCGAGGGCTCTTGGCCGCAGCCCTGAGATCGCCCTGCGTATGGCGCTCGGAGCGCGGCGAGCAACATTGGCGCGTCAACTTCTCATCGAAAATCTCCTCCTCTGCCTGCTTAGCCTTTCGACCGGCCTCGCCATTGCTTCCGGCATCGCTGCCGTGCTGCCGAGGCTGCTAGTCCGCGAACCGGTCATGCTGGTGCAAGTGGGATCGCCGGCGGCCGGTTTCGAGGTGGACTGGCGCGTTTTTCTGTTCGCGTCCGCGGTGACGATCGCCACCATGTTGCTCCTGGCATTCGTTCCGCTCCGCCAGGTATCTCGGCCCGATCTGTTGCCTCAGGTACAGGCCGGTGCTGTAACGCGCACCGAGGGCCGGGCGCCCGTGGCCCGCCGGGCAGCTATCTGGCTGCAGATTGCCATCTCGTTCGCTCTGCTTGTTTCGACGGGCACACTCGTGCGCAGTTTTCTCAACACGCGCACTCGGTCCATCGGCCTCACGCGTAACCAGGTACTCCTCGCCTGGACCCAGGACCCTGATGCCGAAATGCGCGATACGATCGTCACCCGTCTGAAAGCCCTCCCCGAAGTGGAGCGCGTCGCTTACGCCATCCGCGCGCCTTTGAGCCTTTCTGAGGGTGGCATTGCCGTCAAGGCACTTCTGCCCAGCCATCCCGAGCTCCGCGATCCCGTCGAAATCAAATTCAATGCAGTGAGCCCGGATTTTCTCGATGTAATCGGCACGCACATCGTGCGGGGACGCGGGTTTGCGCAAACCGACGATCAAAATGGCCCCCCCGTCATCGTGATCAACCAGGCCATGGCGCAGAAATACTGGCCCGATCGAAATCCCATCGACCAGATCGTCAACCTGACCGGCTCCGTCCATGGAACCGGCGAGGCTCGTATCGTAGGCGTGGCCGAGAACGCACCCATCAACCAGATCGGCGAACTGCCAGAGCCCTATCTGTATCTGCCGTTCCATTTTTCCGACATGGGTGAAGTCACCTTTGCGCTCCAGACCGGAACCACTGCCATGAGCCTGGCGCAGCCGGTGCGCCAGGCACTGATTCACATCCACCCATTGCTCGATCCGATGATGGTCACCTCACTGCCTGAGCTGATTCGCTATTCATCCGGCGAATACCGGATGATGGCCGAGTTGGTAAGTGCTCTGGGTTTGATCGGCCTCGCTCTCACGGTGGTCGGACTCTACGGATTCCTGGCCTTCCGCGTTACCCAGCGCCGCCGTGAGATCGGCATCCGCATGGCCCTTGGTGCCTCTCGCGAGGCCACTTCTTTGCTCGTTCTTCGCGATACCGCCGGCATGGGGATCATTGGCCTCGTACTCGGCCTCGTGTTGGCAGCGGGCGCCGCGCGGCTCGAGTCCTCATTGGTATTTGGCGTCAGCCCATTGGACGCGCTCTCCCTGGCCGGCGCATTTGGAATTCTCGCCACCGCCATTGCCGCGGCCAGCTGGCTGCCTGCGCGCCGCGCCGCTTCCATCGACCCGTTGCAGGCTCTGCGCACCGAATAAAACCGGAGAAAATGATGAATTCGCTGCTTCAAGATATTCGTTACGCACTGCGCCAGTTGCGCAAGTCACCCGGCTTCACGATCACGGTCGTGCTCACCTTGGCGCTCGGCATCGGTGCCAACGCCGCCATCTTCACGCTCTTTGACCAGGTGCTGCTGCGCATGCTGCCCGTAGCCAGGCCAAAAGAGCTCGTACGCCTTGAGTGGAGCGGAGGGTTCTCGGGCTCGATGAGCAGTTTTGGCGGAATGTCTCCGGGCCACATCGGCTATTTTTCCTACCCCATGTACAAAGACCTGCGCGACCAGAATCAGGTCTTTCAAAGCATTCTCGCCTCCGACGAAACTCAGGTTGGCATCTCCTGGCACAACCAGGCAGAGAGCAAGAGCGCCGAAGTCGTGACCGGAAATTACTTTCAGTTGCTGGGCCTGAATCCAGCTGCGGGACGGCTTTTCACAACACAGGATGACGCTGCCAAAAACGCCAACGCCGTTGTTGTCCTCAGCTATGACTACTGGAGAACGCACTTTGGCGCATCCCAGGAGATCATCGGCCAGACGATTCTCATCAACGGCCATTCCTTCACCGTCATCGGGGTTTCGCCTCAGCACTTCGACTCCGCCATCGGTGGATACAAGCCCGGCGTCTTCATTCCCGTGAGCATGGTCGAGATCGCGATGCCGTGGATGGCGCCGCGCGACGACCTGAACAACCACCAGTCCGTCTGGCTCGCCGTGGTGGCGCGCCTCAAGCCCGGCGTGAGCTATGCGCAAGCCCAGGCCAGTCTAGGGCCGCTGTGGCATTCGCTCCGCACCTCCGAATTCGCGCTCTATAAATCGAAATCGGAACGGTTCAGAAAGAACTTCATTGACAACTCGCATCTCCAGGTTCTGGACGATTCCAAAGGCTTCAATCCTAATCGGGCCGATCTCCAGAGGCCGCTCGTCATCCTCATGGGCATGGCCGGCCTGCTGGTGACTATGTGCGCCATCAATGTGGCCACGCTGTTGCTGCTGCGTGCAACGGCGCGCGCCCGCGAAATGTCGATGCGCTATGCTCTCGGCGCCCGGCGCGGCCGAATCATCGCCCAGCTTTTGGTCGAAGGCGGAATGCTCGGCCTGGCCGGCGCGGCAGCCGGACTCGCGCTAGCCCCTGTCGTCGCCCGCATCCTGGTGCGCCTCATGACCAGCGCCGATCCGGGAGCTGAACCCTACTCGGCCTCCATCGACGCGCGCGTTCTGTTTTTCACGCTGGGTGTTTCGGTGCTGGCCAGCCTGTTGTTCAGCTTCGCCCCGGTCTTCCACTTCCTCCACCCCGACCTCGCCGGAGCACTTCGTCAGAACGCCGGCACCGCATCGAAAACCTCGCAGCGCTTTCGAAAAGTGGCCGTCGGCGTCCAGATTGCGCTCAGCGTGATGCTGCTCGGAGGGGCCGGGCTCTTTGTCAGGACCCTGGACAACCTGCGCCGGCAGAACGTGGGTTTTGAGATCGGCCATCTCGTGACCTTCGGGCTTGACCCCACCAGCTCCGGTTATGGCGAGGACCGCACGCCGCAGATCGTCAACAGCGCCGTCGATACGCTGGGTCGGCTTCCGGGCGTACTGCAGGCCGCTGCGACCAACGACCCCGAACTCTCCGGCGACACCGAGACTTCCAATTTCTCGGTCCAGGGCTACAAAGCCAGCGAAGAAGAGAACACGAATTTCGAACAGGCCCGCATCACACCCGGCTACTTCGCTACCCTCCACCAGCCCTTGCTGGCGGGAAGGGAATTCACGCCTGCCGACGCCAAGGGCCAGCCCAACGTAGCCGTCGTCAACGCCGCGTTCGCCAAAAAATTCTTCGCCTCCGCACAAAATGCAATCGGCCGCCAGATTGCGGAGGGCGGAGGCAACGACATCAAGTACGACACAACCATCGTCGGCGTCGTTGGAGACATTCGCCATACCGATCTGCGCACTCTATTAGGCCCTGCCGTCTACCAGCCCTACCTCCAGCAGAAGCATCCCGGTGGAGTGGTGATGTACCTGCGCACGGTGCAGCCGCCGGAAACAGTAGAGCCGTCGATTCGACAGGCCATCCATCAACTCGACCCCACACTGGTCGTCGATGGTCTGCGTACCATGGAAGCCCAGGTCGACCGCAGCGCCTCCGAAGAGCGCGCCCTGGCCTTCCTCGCCATTGGCTTCTCTGCATTGGCCCTGTTGCTGGCGGCAGTCGGTCTTTATGGAGTGCTGGCTTACTCCACCGAGCAGCGCACCCGCGAAATCGGTGTGCGCCTGGCCCTGGGCGCGCAACGTTCCAGCGTAGTCGGCCTGGTGCTGCGTGAGATGCTGCTCGTCGCCGGAATCGCTACGGTCGTCGCTTTGCCATCCACTATCGCGCTGGCGCGGCTGTTTCGCAGCCAGCTTTACGGCGTCACCTTTGCCGATCCACTGACACTCGTTTACGCGGTCGGATTCACCGCCGTGATGGTAGCTCTGGCCGCGGCTCTGCCCGCGCGCCGCGCCGCCGCTGTCGAACCCATGAACGCCTTGCGCACGGAGTAATTCCAAAGATCGGGAGATTGGGATGCAAACGGTGCTTCGGAATCTGCAATACGCAGTCCGCCAGTTGATCAAGTCGCCGGTCTTCACCCTCACGGCCGCGCTGACGCTGGCTCTCGGCATTGGCGCGAATACCGCCATCTTCACCGTGGTGTACGCCACCCTTCTGGCCCCCATGCCGTATCCGGAACCGGACCAGCTGGTCATGGTCTGGTCGAAGATTCAGGGCGAGCGCAACGGCATTTCCGCCGGAGATTTTACAGACTGGAAAAACCAGAACACCGTCTTCCAGGATCTGAATGCGTGGACCGGAGGCAGTTTCAACCTGGCCACCAAGGATCAGCCTGAATATGTTGAGGGCCAGTTCACCACTCCCGGCATGTACAAGATGCAGGGAGTCAAGTTCCGGTACGGGCGCGACTTTCTTCCCGAGGAAGGTACGGCTGGAAAAGAACACGTAGTAATTTTGCTGAACAAGCTGTGGGTGCGTCTCGGTTCAGATCCCAATATCATTGGCAAGCAGATCAGGATTGATGGAACCGCATACACCGTCGTCGGCGTCCTGGCTCCGGGCATGACCGACCGGCTCGATCAGTGGTTAATCGCGCCTCTGGTTTTCAAACCCGAGCAGTTGAATCACGACTTCCATTGGCTCCTGGCGATGGGCAGGCTCAAGCCCGGAGTGACCATCAAGCAGGCCCAGGCCAACATGGATATGGTCACTGATAACATTGCCAAGGCCTATCCGAAAAGCAACAAGGGCTGGGGCGCCATCGTCCACCCGCTCAAGAATGACTTCCTGCCGAAAGAACGAATCCAGACGCTTTGGACGCTGTTGGGTGCGGTAGGCTTTGTCCTGCTGATCGCCTGTGTCAATGTGGCCAACCTGGTGTTGGCCAAGGGAATGACGCGGCAGAAGGAAGTGGCGATTCGTACTTCTCTTGGCGCGTCGCGTAAAGACATCTTCGCGCAGGTCCTGACCGAGAACTTGCTGCTTGCTCTGGTTGGAGGACTTCTCGGTGTTGGAGTGGGCGCGGCGTCGTTGCGCTGGCTCATTGCATCGATGCCACGTGGTACGTTGCCATCGGAGGCGGATCTCAGTCTTAACCTGCCCATTCTTCTGTTCACATTTGCGGCCTCTACCTTGGCTGGTCTGTTGTTCGGCTGCGCCCCGGCGTGGTTTGCAACCCGAATCGATCCGGCCGATGCACTCAAGGAAGGCGGAAGATCCGGAACCGGGGCCGGCAGTCATCGCCTGCGCAAGGTCCTCGTCATTGGTGAATTCGCTCTGGCTCTGGCGCTGCTGACCGGCGCAGGGCTTGCCATTCACAGCTTCTGGAATCTCACCAGGGTCGATCTCGGCGTAAACACCGTCCACGTCCAGACGTTCTTTCTCCCTGTGCCCGATGCGCGGCCTAAAGACCCCGCGAGAATCAATGCCTACTACCAGCAGATGTCGCAAAGCCTGAAATCTGTTCCCGGAGTCCTTGACGTTGCTGTATCCGTCGGTCTTCCGCTTGAGGGGACGAACTTTGGAATGCCGTTTACCATCGCTGGCGCGCCCGACTTTGCTGATCCTTCGCAACGCCCGGGCGCCGGATTCGACATGGTCTTTCCCGACTTTTTCAAAACGTACGGGATTGAGGTCACGCGAGGCCGGTCTTTCACTGACCAGGACAGCGCCGCCAGTGTGAAAGTGGCAATGGTCGACGAAGAGTTTGTGAACAAGTTCTTCAAAGGCAAAGATCCGCTCCAGCAGCGCGTGAATGTAGAGGAATTGATTCCCGGCGTAACCAAGCTTGGACCGTACATCTCGTGGCAAATCGTTGGCGTCTTTCACAACGTACGTGCCGGCGGTTTCCGGCGGGACTTCCCGGTGATTGTCGTTCCTTTCTCGCAGAGCCCTTGGCCCTCGGCGAATATCGGCGTACGCACCGCTGTCGCCCCTGAGACCATGACCAAGGTCATTGCTGCCGCCGTGCATGCCGTAGATCCGCAGATTGCCCTGGCGGAGCCGCGCACATTGGATGAAGTCAAGAGCTTGATGCTTGCAGACGACCGCTTCACCATGAGGTTGTTTGTCGCGTTCGCCATCGTTGCGCTCCTTCTGGCGGCGGTGGGTATCTACGGCGTCATGGCTTTCACCGTGGCGCAGCGCGAACACGAACTCGGCTTGCGCATGGCTCTTGGAGCGAGCCGTAACAACGTTGTGAACCTGGTCCTGAAAGAGGCACTGGTATTGGCGCTTCTGGGATTGGGAATAGGTCTGGTCGGCGCCTACTTCGTTGGCCGCGCCATGAAAAGCACATTGTATGGAGTGGGTTCACTCGACTTCGGTGCAATTGCAGTGGTGGCGCTGGTTCTCCTGGGGGCGTCGCTTCTTGCCAGTTGGATTCCCGCACGTCGCGCCGCGGGAGTTGAACCCATGCGCGCATTGCGCACCGAATAGCAGCACAAAGGTTTGAAAGTTGAGATCGGAGTAAACAAAACATCATGATTGAACTGAAAAATGTTGAACGCAGTTACAAAACGGGCCACACCGAAACCTGGGTGTTGCGGCGCATCTCGCTCACAATTCGCGAGGGGGAGTTCGTTACGGTCATGGGCCCATCGGGGGCAGGGAAGTCGTCGCTTCTGAACGTGCTCGCCCTGCTTGACGATAGCTGGCTGGGCGAATACTGGTTCGGTGAAACGCCCGTCCATGCCCTCAACCGCAAGCAGCGCGCCGACCTGGCGCGCCAGCGCATCGGGATGGTCTTCCAGAGCTATCACCTGCTCGACGATCTTACCGTCGCCGAGAATATCGACTTGCCGCTTTCATACAAAAACCTGCCCTCCAGGGAACGGGCAGGCATGGTGGCCGACATTCTCGACCGCTTCCAGATCGTAGCCAAGAAGGACCTGTTCCCGAACCAGCTTTCCGGCGGACAGCAGCAGCTGGTCGGAATCGCCCGTGCCGTGGTCCACGCGCCTGCGCTGCTTCTGGCAGACGAGCCCACCGGCAATCTGCACTCCACCCAGGCCCGCGAAATCATGGAACTCTTCCGCGAATTGAACAAGGCGGGAACGACAATCGTGCAGGTAACCCACTCTGAAGTGAATGCCGGCTACGGCTCGCGCATTCTTGAATTGCACGATGGCTGGCTCACGCGCGACGACGCCGTCGTCGCTGCTACCACGGAGGTCAAGGCGTGAATTTCGCCAAGCACGTTCCTCCTGCCCGTTCTCTTCGTATGCGCATCCAGGCATGCGCTGCCGTATTCCTGCTCCAGGTCAACCTTGCTGTGGCCGTCGAGCCGGCGCAATCGCAAGCTCCACCGGCTGACTCGCAATCGGCGCAGCCGGCGCCAGAGGCTCCAGCGCCCGCCGCGAATGGTACCGCCGCGCCGTCTCCGACGCTGGCGCAGCAGATGCAGGCGGCGCAACAGCAGCAGCCCGTCGCCCCGCAGAAACCTTTCTATGTGGAGTTGCCGCATTCGCATAAGCCGTTTTCACCTTATAAAGGCAGCGACGCGCCGCCCCTGGATCTCGCCAACTCGCCGCGCCTCGTAAATCTCATGCGCGATGGAAAACTCTACATCTCGCTGCAAGATGCCATCGCACTCGCCATCGAGAACAACCTCGATCTGTCCTACTTCCGGTATAACTTCCCCATCGCCCAAACCGACTACGCACGCACCAAAGCTGGCGGCCTTGCAAACGGCGTCAACACTGGAATCGTCCAGTCATCGACTCAGGGTGGCTTCGGGGGAGGGACCAGCGGTGGCGGCGGCAGTTCCGGGTCGTCCGCAGCGGGCGCGGGCGGCATCGTGACCTCGACACTGGGCGCCGGAACCCAGGTCCCTTCTTTCGATCCCTTCATTAATTTCAAGGGCTTTGTGGATCACAACGTCACCCAGGAGGCCAACCAGTCCCAGGTGGGTGTTCCTTTGTTTAAAGAGAACACGATCGAAGGTTTGGTGTATTACAACCAATCGTTTCCATTGGGAACGAATGTGAACATCAATTACCAGGGCGAGCGCCTCGCAAACAACAGCCCATACTTTGCTATCAACCCGGAGCTATTTTCCAATTTCCAGTTGGTAATTTCGCAACATTTACTGGCCGGGTTCGGATTTTCGACCAACCGGCGCTTCATGGTGATCGCAAAGCAGAATATCCAGATCACCGATCTTGCCTTTCGCGCTCAAGTCATTGCCACTGTTACGCAGGTTGAGAACATCTATTGGGACCTTGTGAATGCCTACCAGGATGAGCAGATCAAGGAGCACCTGCTCGCTTTCGCGCAGAAGACCCTTTCCGATGATCAGAAACAACTTGAGCTCAATGCAATTCCGGCCATGCAGGTCACCAAGGACGAGTCGGACGTCGCTACCAGCGAGGGCGACCTGACCGTTTCCCGCGCCACCCTGCGCCTGAATGAGTTGCTGATGAAGAACGCCATCACCAAGACCGACGATGCCACCATCGCGGAGATGCCGGTTGTTCCTCTCGACACTAAGGGTCCGGAAGATCCCAACGCGACCAAATCGATTGCCGATCTCATCGCACAATCTGAAAAGAACCGCCCGGACGTCGCCGAGGACGAGCTCGATATGCAAAAGGCGCAGGCAAACCTCAAATCGATCAAAAGCGAGCTGCTGCCCACCTTGGATGTCTATGGGGTCTATGCCGGATCCGGCACGGCCGGAAAGCAGAATCCCGACTGCATTCTGGGTCCGGATCAATGCGCTTCCGATGTCCCCCCTGGCTTTGGCGACATGTTCAGGAACACTTTCAACTACACAGCGCCGGAATATCAGTTCGGAGTGACTCTGTCTATCAACCTGCGCAACCGGCAAGCCAAGGCAGATCAGTTTCGGACCGTGCTGGAGTACCGGCAGAAACAGATCGCGTTCGAGGAGCAGAAGAAGACCATCCGTTTCGACGTCCGCAACGCGCTGTTCGCGCTGCAGCAGGCGCAGGCGCGAGTGGTCACTGCGCAGAAGGCGCGTGACCTGGCGCAGCACACGTTTGATGTTGTTGCGCAGGAACAGAAGCTCGGAGTCAAGTCCACCACCGATACGCTGGCCGCGCAGCACGATCTGGGCGTTTCCGAGTCCGCTCTGGTGGCCGCGCAGACAGCGTTTGAAAAAGCGAAGGTGGAAATCGATCGCGCTACCGGCACAACCCTGCAGCAGACCGGTGTCTCCGTCGATGACGCGAAAACGGGAGTAGTCACGCGCGGGCCGTAGAATCACTGGGAGCATCCACGACTGGCGCAGCACGGGAATGGCGATGGTTGCGGTCTCGTGAGGCGTCGGAAGCGGAGGGCGTTGGATATGATGCAGAAAGAACAGCAATTGCGCTCGGGATCCAATCAACAGGCGCTGCGCACTGAACACGGCCTGGCGGTGGCCGAGTCCGCGCTCGCGACTGCCGAAACCGCGTCTGAGAAGTCACGCATCGAGATGCGGCGCGCCACTGGTTCCATTCTCGAGGAATACGGCATTTCGATTGCCGATGCAAAAACCGGCGTTGTGGAGGCGAGTCATCCCTAGTCAGAAAGAAAAGATCCGGGTACTGGTCGCCGACGATCAACCCCACATCCTCGAGGCGGTAGAACTCCTGTTGCGGCCGCAGGGCATGCAGACCGAGTGCGTGCGGTCGCCGCAGTTGGTGCTCGAAGCCCTGGGGCAAAGCGAATACGATGTATTGCTCATTGACTTGAACTACACCCGCGACACGACCTCCGGACAGGAGGGCCTCGACCTGCTCGCGCGCATTCACGAGATGGATGCGCGCCTGCCGGTCATTGTGATGACCGCGTGGGGCAACATCGATCTTGCCGTCGAAAGCATCAAGCGCGGCGCCCGCGATTTCATTCAAAAGCCGTGGGAAAATGAACGCCTGCTCAGCCTCATTCGCGTGCACGCCGAGCTGCACCAGGCCCTGCGGCGCGCCCGCCAGCTGGAAATGGAGAACCGCCTGTTGCGCGCCGACGGCATGCCGGAGTTTGTCGCCGGGGCGCCTTCCATGCAGCCGGTGCTGGAACTCATCGCCCAGGTCGGCCCCTCCGATGCCAACGTCCTCATTACCGGCGAACACGGCACCGGCAAGGAAATTGTCGCCAAGCTGTTGCATGCCGCTTCGCCGCGATCGCGCATGGCCCTCGTGGCCGTCAACGCCGGCGGCTTGCCGGAGGGCACATTCGAGAGCGAAATCTTCGGTCACGTGAAAGGCGCCTTCACCGATGCCCGCACGGACCGCATCGGCCGCTTTGAACTGGCCAACAACGGCACCCTCTTCCTCGACGAGATCGCCAACGTCCCCATGCGCCAGCAGGCTAAACTTTTGCGTGTGCTCGAGACCGGAGAACTGGAACGGGTAGGCTCATCGCAAACGCGCCGCGTCGATGTGCGGGTTCTGTCCGCTACCAACTCCCGTCTTCATGAAGAGGCAGCGGCCGGCAACTTCCGCGAAGACCTGCTCTTCCGCCTCAACACCGTGGAAATCAATCTACCCGCTTTGCGCGACCGGCGCGAAGACATTCCATTGCTGGCCGCGCACTTCCTCGGCCGCAGCCGCGCCCGCTATCGCAAGCAGGTGAGCGGCTTTTCCCCCTCGGCCATGCAGCAAATCATGCAGTATCCCTGGCCCGGCAATGTGCGCGAGCTGGAGCACACCGTGGAACGCGCGGTGCTGCTCTGCCGCAGCGAAGAGATCGAGCCCGCCAATCTGGCTATCACTACATCGCGTTCCTCGATGCAGTCGTTTGAGAACATGAGCATCGACGAGGTCGAGGCTCTGCTCATTCGCAAAGTGCTGCGCCGCTGCGACGGCAATATCTCGCAGGCAGCCGAGGCCCTGGGGTTGAGCCGTGCCGCGCTCTACCGCCGTATCGAAAAATATGGCCTATGAGAGAACTGTGCGGCGGCGCCAGCGCTCGGCCGTGCGCCGGGCGTGGCTCTATTGCCTGTTTCTGGCGCTGCCCACCTTCTTGTTTGCGGCGATTCTCATCTACCGGGCTCGCATCAGCCTCGCGCCCGGGATCCTGATCGCCTGCTGCCTGCTGCTCTATCTTGCCCTGATCGCCGGCGCCCTGATCGAAAGCCTGATCCGCCCCATGCAGACGCTCTCGAACGTCGTGGCATCCCTGCGCGAGGGAGACTACTCCTTCCGTGCTCGCGGCGCCAACGCACGCGACCCCATGGGCGAACTGGCCGGAGAAATCAATGCTCTCGCCGACCTGCTGCAGAAGCAGCGCGTGCGCTCGCTCGAAGCTACGGCCCTGCTGGCACGCATTCTCGAAGTCATGCACGCGCCCCTGTTTGCATTCGACCGCGAGAGCGTACTGCAGCTCGTCAACAACGCAGGAACACAGTTGCTCCAACGGCCCTACGCGCGCTGTTTTGGACACTCGGCCCGCGAATTGGGTCTCGACGCTTTGCTCGCTTCGCCTGACCAGTCCATTCACTCCTTCGGCCTAAAACCGGCGCGCTGGCTGCTGCGCAAAGCCGTTTTCCGCCAGGACGGAGTGCCTCATACGCTGCTGCTTCTCGCAGACGTTAGCCTGCCGCTACAGGAAGAAGAGCAGGCCGCATGGAAGCGTCTCATCCGGGTTCTGGGACACGAGCTCTCTAATTCGCTGGCGCCCATTAAATCGATCGCGGGCAGCCTGTTGGCCCGGGTGGATCACATGGAGGGAGAACCCGACACGGTTCGCGATTTCCGGCGCGGTCTGGGAGTGGTGGAAAGCCGGGCAGACGCCTTGCATCGCTTTGTGCAGTCGTATCGGCTGCTCGCTCAGTTGCCGCCGCCGCACTTGAAAATGGTCGGCCTCGGCCGGCTCCTGGAGCAGGTAGTCCTGCTCGAACAGCGTCTCGCGGTGCGCCTCGATCCCGGTCCCTCGGTCTCGTTGAACGCCGACCCCGATCAACTGGAGCAGATGTTCATCAATTTGCTGGCCAACGCAGTCGACGCCACCTTGGCCAACAGCGCCAAGGCCGTGGTCGTCTCCTGGCGGGTTGCCGACTCATCCGCGTCGGTCACGATTGACGACAGCGGCCTGGGAATTGCCAACACCGAGAATCTCTTCGTGCCGTTCTATACAACCAAGCCCAAGGGCAGCGGCGTCGGCCTGGCCCTCGCGCAGCAGATCGCCCGGGCCCACGGCGGGGAAATTCGCCTGCTGAATCGCGAAGACGGCGCCGGCGCCCGCGCCACCATCCGCCTGCCTCTGCCATAGTTGACCGCCTGCGCCATCTGCCAAGGTCGCAAGAATGCAATCCCCGCAGGTGAGTTTCCCACTAATGCTCGTCGGTTTCCATGTGATCGGAGTCGATCGTCAGCATCAGGTTCAGGTTCAATGGCTTGCAGGACCGAAAATCGAGGATCTGCGCGACCGGGACAAATCCGGGTGAGGAGACGAACAGAGAGTAGAGTCCCCGGCGCAGACTGATTTTGAATTTTCCGGTGGGGTCAAGGTTCACCTGTTGGTTGAGCTTTGTCCCGTAATCCGAATGAATTAAAACAAATGCGCGCGTGATGACGCCACCGTCCTCGTCGGTGATCTGGGCGTGCAGAGCGCAGGTCGGCGCGGGTGCCGATTGGGCAGCGGCAACGAGAGGCATTCCCCACAGGGACAGAGCGAGTAAGAGTGCCGTCCAACGCAGCACGACGTGACCTCATTCAACCAGGGAGTCTGGGCTTTACCGCACGCCTGCGAGTTCCTGTTGCTTCGCATTCTGCCCGTAGTGGCTCTCCACGTATTTGTCCAGGATCTGCTTGAACTCGGCGACGATGGTGTCGCCACGCAGCGTGGTATACAGCTTGCCGTCGACATAGACGGGGGCCTTGGGCTCTTCGAACGTGCCCGGAAGGCTGATTCCGAGATTGGCATGCTTTGACTCGCCGGGGCCGTTCACAACACAACCCATCACGGCCAGTTTGAGTTCTTCGACACCGGGGTAGCGCTTGCGCCACTCGGGCATGGAGGTTCGCAGGTAGCCCTGGATCTGCTCCGCGAGTTCCTGGAAGTAGGTGCTGGTCGTACGGCCACAGCCGGGGCAGCTGGTGACCTGGGGCATGAAGCTGCGGATGGAAAGGGACTGGAGGATCTGCTGGGCGGCTTGGACCTCCTCGGTCCGGTCGCCTCCCGGTTTGGGGGTGAGGGAGACACGGATGGTGTCGCCGATGCCGGCCAGCAGCAGCGGAGCCAGCCCGGCTGTCGAAGCAATAAGGCCCTTGGCGCCCATGCCCGCCTCGGTGAGGCCGAGGTGCAGGGCGTAATCGCAGCGGGCGGCGAGATTGGTATAGACGTCGATGAGATCGCGCACGCCGCTGACCTTGGCGGAAAGAATGATCTGATCCTTGCGCAGGCCGTAGCGTTCGGCAGCGGCGGCGGAATCGAGCGCGCTGACCACCATGGCTTCCATCATGACTTCCCGGGCAGGCAGAGGCTGCGCCGAGCGGGCATTCTGGTCCATCATGCGAGTGAGCAGAGCCTGGTCGAGGGAACCCCAGTTGACGCCAATGCGGACCGGCTTCTGATTTTCGACCGCGCACTCCACCATGACTTGGAAATTGTCATTGTCTTTCTTGCCGATCGACGCGTTGCCGGGGTTGATGCGGTACTTGGCGAGGGCCCGGGCGGTAGCGGGAAACTTCTTCAGCAGCAGGTGGCCGTTGTAGTGGAAGTCACCGACAATAGGGACACGAATGCCGCGCTTGTCGAGTCCCTCCACGATGGCGGGAACAGCAGCAGCAGCTTCCTCGTTATTCACGGTGACGCGCACGATTTCAGAGCCGGCGAGGGCGAGGGCTTCGACCTGCTCGATGGTGCCTGCGACGTCCGCGGTGTCGGTGTTGGTCATCGATTGCACGACGACGGGGACTTCCCAACCCACACGGACCTGGCCGATCTTGACCGTGGGTGTCTTCCTGCGCTGAATCTCGGGCATAACAACCTCCCTTCCAGTTTACTAGGAGTGCGCAATTGGAGGTGCGGGAATGGCGCCAAAGCGCACAGGATTAATGCTGTAGGAAGCGGCCCTGGCAGAAGGAAGGAGTCCCCGGATGCCCATCTTGCGGCTGCCGGACATTCAGATGGTGCGTTTGCTGCCGGCCTTGGAGAGGCGATCATCCTTGTTCTCGATGGACGGAATCGAAAGCGTTTCGGTCCTCGGGGAGTAATCCAGATGGGGAAATCTCTCGCGAACCCTTTGGATGTACCCGTCGGGCCGCGGGTCCAGAACGATGGGCATATCGGCCCCCCCTTCTTCGGCCACCTGCTTCATAAACTGCAGACAGCTGTGGGTCAGGAGGCTGTAGGGCGGCCGGTTGGGATCATTGTTCTCAAGCATGCGCTTGCGGGCGTAGGCGTACATGGCCGCGTAGCTTCCATCGGGAAGGGCGATGAAGGCTCCTTGAATCGGACCCTTCTGACCCGCCTGTTGCGAAATCGAATGCAGAACCGCCTTCAGAGACGAGATGGTCGGCCAATCGTCGGAACCGGTTTCTACATCGGGAATAGGACGGCGCATCACCCAGCCAAGGGCGGTCTGGTAGCGTCCGTACTCGTAATACTTTGTCGTTCCGGTCCGACCTTCAATAAACAGGACGCCGGCATGACCGAGTTCAGGAAGCCGAGTGACCGGGACACGCACGAGATGGGGAAACAGTTCCCGCCCGGGGATCAGGTCAGGAAGGTGAACTTCAAAGGGCCGCTCGTTAACGACGATCAAGTACTCGGGAAAGACGATCGGGATGACAAAATCCATGTGGTTCGCTCCACAAAAGTAATCGCACTACTTCAGGAGGGCTTCATCCCATTTGCAATGTAAACCGGGAGTATACACACGCGCCTATCCACTGTATAGGCGGATTGCTTCGTCCGGACGGGCCATGTGGAGGGGGTTTGCTTGTTGATTATCCCGCCCTAACAAGTTAGGACGGGGCACCCGAATCTAAAGGCCGGCCCCGGGAATGTACTTGTACTGAATCTCGGTGGGGCGCTTGATGGGGTCGCCGGTGAGGTCGTGGGTGTGCCACACCACGCTTTCCGCCGCCACTTCAGGGTGCTTGCCCAGGAATTCAAGGGCGTAGGTCGAGGCCGTGGGGTCGTCTTTCTGATCGGCGAACTTGGCCGACTCGATGGCGGCCTTTTCCTTTTCGCCCAGGCGGCGATAGAGAATCGCCAACTGGTAATGGGCGGCCAGGTCGTCGGGATCGACGCCTTGCAGTTTTTCGTAGGTGTCGCGGGCTTGAGGGTAGTCGTGCTGCTGGTAATAGCTGAAGCCCAGTTCGCGGAGGGCGTCCCGGGAGCGCGGATATTTGGCCACAACAGCCTCGAGGTCGGCGACCGCTTCTTTTACCTGGCCGGCGTTGCGTTCGACAAGAGCGCGGTAGTAGAGCGCGCGCGGATCGCCGGGAAGCAGGCTCAGCGCCTGGGCGAGGTGCGGCTTGGCGTCGTCGTAGCGTTCCCACGAGATTTCGACGATGGCCATGTTGGTGAAGGCGTCGGCGTAATCGGGGCGAAGCTGGGCGACATGCTGAAATGCATCGACGGAGGCCTGGTACTGCTGCGCGTCGAGAAGGGCGATCCCGTAATTGTTCCAGCGCATCCAGGGCTTGTTCTCGTCGGGGCCCGGGGCTACGGGAGCGTTGTCGCCGATGACCAGCGTGCGGGTCTGCGAGGCCATGTCGATGACCGGCATGGGGTAGTGCTTCTGGTCCATCGCAAAGTCGATGAAGTGCTGGTTGAAACGGCGGTACCTTACCGTAGCCGTGAGCGTGAATTGGCCCTTGATCTCTTTGGGCAGCCGGAAACGGTAGCGGACCAGCTGCGAACGGCCCGACTGGATGGTGTTGTTGTAGGCCAGCACCCGGTTATGCCAGATCTGGTGGATGTCGTTCAATTCCCCCTTGATGTTCACCAGGCGATTGGTGAAGGAGTGGGCAGAGGGATCGAGGTTGCCGTCGGGCTGGATGAAGCCGCTCTCGGCCAGTGTCTTGCCGCTGGAATCCTTGACCGTGAAATCGACCCAGGATTCGTAGAAGTCGCGCTGCTCGGGGACATGCGAATGGGCGATGCCCTTGTTCTGGATGACGACGTCGGCGATCAGAGTGTCACCCGGGGCAATCGAGAAATTGCACAGGCCGAGTGGCGCCACGAGGGCCGGATCGGAGGCTGCGGCGTTCTCCTTTTGAAGGGCGAAGATATCGACGTTGAAGACGCCGGTGCCCTGGGCGCCGTTCTTCAGGAATGCGGCCAGCTTTTCGGCCTGCTCGTCGTACTTGTAATACACGGGAATCAGCGTGTTGCCGCCCAGCCAGCGGTGGGAGGTGAATTTGCCGTCCTTGGCGCCGGGATCGTCGGCGCCGGCGGCCAGGGCCTCGCGCGGCATATGACAGGTCTGGCAGGTGGAAACGGAGTCCTTGCGGTAGAAGGGCAACGGCGACTGCTTGGTAAAGCTGGCCGCCTGCCACTCGTCGTACAGGGAGATGGCGCGGAGGAACTTGTAATCGTCAAGCGACTGCGGAATGGCCGCCTTGTGACAGGCGCCGCAAAATTCGGCCGTCTGAAGCAGGGGGCGCATTACCGCCTTGGAATGGCGGTCGAGGTGGGCGAGGATTTCGGCGTCAGTGACGGGGCGGGTCATGGGAGCCCCGTTCTCATCCACCATCACGGCGGGGATGCCCATCACGTAGCTGCCGGTGCCGGTCGCGTCGCTCGATTGTATGGAGTGACAGGTGGAGCAGGTGACGCCCTCGTCCTCGAAGGGGCGCTTTTTCGGCATGCCCTGGGTCAGATCGCCGGAGAGCAGGGCCACGGGATTGTGGCAGCCCTCGCAGTGGCGCGAGAACTGGACACCTTTCTCGTCGATGAGCATGTTGACGTTTTTGAGATACCAGGGCGCGCGGAAGCTGTTGGCGTGCGCGGTCTGGCGCCACTGGTGGTAGGCCTCCTTGTGGCAGTGGCCGCAATACTGCGCGGTGTAAAAGCTCTTCGGGCTGAGGAATTGGCCGTTGACCGACATGGCATTCGAAGGCAGGAAGGGAGAATCCTTGCCGAAGGCGTAGTTGTAGCGGGAGGCCACGGAGTCGTGGAAGGGCGTGGTCGGGCCGGTGAGCTTGATGGCGGCGGTGTAAGATGCGCCGGCTGTCGCGGCGGGGGCCGCCGGGGGAGTGTCGGTGTCCGGACCGTTGGCCGCCAACGCGCCGAATCCGGCTGCAAAGCTGAGGCCGATGGCGACGGCGGCCAGCAGCCAGCGGCGCAGCGCGATTCTGGATGAAGCTTCGGGCATGGGCGACAGACCCCTCGGGGATTCGATCGGATTCGGCGGCCGGGGTCTTGGGCCGCAGACATTAAAAAGGTAACAGCCGGGGGGCAGGACCTGTCTCCATCGAAAGATGGAGGAAAGCGGGGCACTGTGTTGGGAGGGCCAGCCGTCGCCCCCAAGCCGCCTTTCAGGGTGTTTACAGCCAGCGGTTCACAGGGTGGGATGAATGGCTAGAAAATGCGGTTCAATGGTGTGAGCAGCCTCACATCCATTTAGCCAAAGCGCACCTCAAACTGGTACGTTTGGTAGGTAAGACTTCGACTCGCATCATGGCGGCAAATCCTTATTTTTCATTGGCGGTTCTGTTCTTCGCGGCGCTGGGGTTTGGCCTGGCCCCGCTGGGGCTGGCGTGGCTGTGGGGACGCGTGTTTTCACCCCCCAAGCCGAACCTGGTGAAGAATGCGATCTACGAATGCGGCCTGGAATCGAAGGGCGACGCCTGGGTTCAGTTCCGGTCTTCGTATTACCTGTACGCGATCATGTTCCTGATTTTCGACGTGGAGGCGGTGTTCCTGCTCCCGTTTGCGGTGTCGTTTACGGGGCTGGGCGTGGCAGCCTGCCTGGCCATGCTGGTGTTTGTTCTGCTGCTGATCGAGGGCCTGGCGTGGGCGTGGGCCAAGGGAGTGTTGACGTGGCAGTGAAAGGCAGCCTCTAGCTTCTAGCTGGTCGTGCCCAAGGAGCCTCGTCAAGAACGGAACAAAGCGATCAGAGTTTGGCCGCGAGTGGCGTCTGGGTGAAAAAAAGCTAGTAGCTAGCAGCTAGAAGCTAGCGGCTGATTTTTGAGGATTCAAATGGCTGTTGACCAAAACCTGAACATCGAGCTGGGCAAGCAGGGCGTCTTCGTCACGACCATTGAGGACCTCTATAACTGGGGGCGGCGGAGCTCGGTGTGGCCGATGCAGTTCGGCTTGGCTTGTTGCGCAATCGAAATGATTGCCACAACCATGGCCCGCTACGACATTGCGCGCTTTGGCGCGGAGGTGTTCCGGCCATCGCCGCGGCAGGCCGACCTGATGATCATCTCCGGGACGGTAACCAAGAAGATGGCGCCCCAGGTAGTGCGGTTGTACAACCAGATGGCCGAACCGAGGTATGTCATCGCGATGGGCGCCTGCGCGATCTCCGGAGGGCCGTTCAAGCAGGGGTACAACGTGCTGAAGGGGATCGACCGGTATATTCCGGTGGATGTGCATATTCCCGGATGCCCGCCAAGGCCGGAAGCCCTGCTGCAGGCATTCATGACATTGCAGGAGAAAATCGACAAGCAGCACCTGACCGGCGAAGGCCGGCCGCGGCATTTGGATACCGAGGCCCAGGGAGAGTTTCCGGTACCGGAACAGGGCGAGCACGACCTGGAGCCGACGTCGAACGCCGGAGTGTGGCCGGTACCAATAGTGATCAGGTGAAGCAGGGACCAAGGGGCGTAGGCACTAGGGACTGGGAACGAAGGGAACTAGGGAGAAGCATTGAAGACGGTTGAAGAAATCAAGGCGGCGATCGAGGCGGCGGTTCCGGGCGCGGGGGTGAAGATCATTCCCAACGCAAGCCCATCCGGCCAGCACTCGCTGCTTTTGAACCCCGGCCAGGCTCTGGAGGTGGCGCGATTTCTTCGCGACGACGCGGAGCTGGCGCTCGACTTTCTTTCCAACCTGACCGGCGTGGACTACCTGGACAAGGAGATCACTGAAAAGGTCAAGGTCACGCGCCCGGTCACGAAGTCGGTCGAAGGTGTGGAGCAAACCACTGAGGAAACCGTCGAGGAGACGCGCAAGCACACCGAGCCGGGATATCTCGAGGTGGTCTATCACCTGTACTCGATGGCCAAAAAGCACGGGCCGGTGGTGTTGCGGATGCGGACGGGGAACCGTACCGACCAGGTCGAGCTTCCATCGTTTACGCCGATCTGGCGGTCCGCCGAGTTTCAGGAGCGCGAAGTTTTCGATCTTGTTCGGAGTCGTCTTCACAGGTCATCCCGACCTGCGGCGCCTTCTGATGTGGGACGGCTTCAAGGATCACCCCATGCGGCGCGATTACGTCGAGCCGGATGACTTTGAATATGAGCCAACCGCGCACGATGAGGTTCTGGCGCGAGCGAAAGCGCACCAGGCGGTGACCGGGCAGGAAGGTGCCGGGCAATGAGTTCGAGCTACAGGATACGAAACGCCCGCAAGACTGGAATCGTCCGCCGGTGTGTTGAGACCGATGGCGAAGGCGAATTGCTCGAAGTGTCCATGGGCCCGCATCACCCGTCCACCCACGGCGTTTTCCGCATGGATGTCGCGCTCGACGGCGAGCGCGTGATCCAGCTGAAGCCGGTGTTCGGTTACCTGCACCGCAACCACGAACAGATCGGCCAGAGCGCCAGCTACCTGGCTTCGATGCCTTATACCGATCGGCTGGATTATTTCTGCTCGCTGACCAATAACTGGGCGTACGCGCTGGCAGTTGAAAAGCTGGTCGGCCAGGCGGTGCCGGAGCGCGCCGAATATATTCGCGTCATCCTGGCGGAGCTGACGCGGGTGCAGAATCACGCATCGGCCATCGGATTCCTGATCCAGGAAATGGGCGCCAGCGGCACGCCGCTGATGTATGCGTTCCGGGAGCGCGAAAAGATTCTCGATTTGTTCGAGAGCCTGACCGGATCGCGCATGATGTGCAACTACATGCGCTTCGGCGGCTGCCGCGTGGATCTGTCGGCGGCGTGGCTGGATGCGACGCGCAAAGTAGTGGCGGGGCTGCCGGGATTCGTCGATGAGTTCGAAGCCCTGCTGAGCGGCAACGAAATTCTGATGGCGCGCACCCAGGGCGTGGGCGTGCTGCGGCCGGAGCTGGCCGTGAATGCCGGCGTGACGGGACCGATGCTGCGCGGCTCGGGCGTGAATTACGACATTCGCAAGGTCGATCACTACGGCATCTACGACCGGTTCAAGTTCCGCGTGCCGCTGGGCGACCATGGCGATATCTTCGACCGCTACATGGTGCGCGTGCTGGAGATGCGCGAGTCGATCCGGATCCTGGAGCAGGCGCTCGAAGGATGTTCCTGGCGGCCCTGTCATGGATCCCAAGGCCAAGATTCGCGGATTCAGGCCCAAGCCCGGCGAGGCGTATGGAAGGATCGAAGCGCCCAAGGGCGAACTGGGATTTTATCTGATCAGTGACGGAGGTCCGAATCCATATCGGTATCGCGTGCGGCCGCCGAGCCTGATCAACCTGACGGTGCTTGAAGATATGTGCCTGGGCCACAACGTCGCCGATGTGGTGCTGATTTTTGGAAGTGTGGATATTGTGTTGGGCGAAGTTGACAGATAGCGATGTTTGCAAGCTACTAGCTTCCAGCCTCTGGCTACTAGCTTGTTTTGCGGTAGACGACACGAAGAATGCGGTGTAAGAGCCAAGAAGCGTCGGTTTGGCACGACAAAGCTAGAGGCTAGTAGCTAGAAGCTAGGAGCTGTTTTTAATGCTGGGTGAAGGCATACTGAAGGGTCTTGCGGAGACGGCGAAGAATTTTGCCGGCAGCTTCGTGTCGAAGGAGCGGCTGACCACGGTGGAATATCCGGAGGAGCGCCTGCCCTTGCCCGAGGCGTCGCGGAATTTTCCCTTTCTGGTGTACGACGGGGCGGACTGGGAGAAGGGAATGCGCTGTGTGGCCTGCCAGATCTGCGAAAAGGAGTGCCCGCCCAAGTGCATCTACATCGAGAAGAGCAAGGACAAGAAGCCGGACTTCGTGGGCAAGATGCAAATCTACCCGGCAAAGTTCGACATTGACATCTCGGTTTGCATGAGCTGCCAGATCTGCGTCGAGGTGTGCCCCTTCGAAGCGATCAAGATGGATGTCGAGTACGAGCTGGCGACCGATGATCGATTTGGCGGCCTGCTGCTCGATCGGAAGCAGCTGGCGAAGCCAAACGAGTACTACCACAAGATTCATCCCACCGAAGCGACGCACGTGGATGCGAAGCTGGCCGAAGAGAAGGTCAAGGCCGAGGCCAAGGCGAAGGCCGATGTCGCGGCGAAGGCGAAGGCGGCCGCGGATGCCGCTGCCAAGGCTGCTGCGCCAGCCGCAGTATCGTCGGCCGCGCCTGTAATCAAAGCGGAGCCAAAGCCTGAGGGAGGGAACTAGTCGATGGTCAGCACGCTGGACCAGATTTTCGTTCTCCTCAAACACTGGATTGTGAGCCTGCTGCCCGCGGTGCTGCAGCCGGTGACCGGCGTGGTGCTCAGCGTGGTAGCGATCATCTGTGTCTTCCCCGCGCTGTTTGCGATTTCGGTGCTTCTCGAGCGCAAGGGCTTGGGGCGGATGCAGAATCGCATCGGTCCTAACCGCGTGGGCCCGCTGGGAATCCTCCAGCCGGTGGCCGACGGGATCAAATCGCTGACGAAGGAAGACATTGTCCCCACGAATGCCGATGCAGTGGTGCATTTTCTGGCGCCGGTGTTTCTCGTGGTGGTGGTGTTCATGGGCTATGCGGTGTTGCCGATGGGGCGCAACATGACGCTGGTCAACATGGACGCGGCGCTGCTGTTTTATTTCGCCATGGGCGCTTCGACGGAGCTTTCGGTGTTTATGGCGGGCTGGTCGAGCCGCAACAAGTATTCGCTGCTGGGAGCGATGCGGGCGGTGGCGCAGATGATTAGTTACGAAGTGCCGCTGCTGCTGTCGAGCGTGTCCGTGGTCATGATCACGGGCTCGCTCTCGCTGGACAAGATTGTCGAGGCGCAGAACCAGTACACCTGGGGCCTTCCGCACTGGTACATCTTTACGCCGTGGGGTCTGTGCGGCGTTTTTGATGTTTGCCATCGCTGCTACGGCTGAAACCAACCGCTCGCCGTTCGATTTACCGGAGGGCGAGTCGGAACTGGTGGCCGGCTACTTTACCGAGTATTCGGGTTTCAAGTTTGCGCGAGTTCTTTCTAGGCGAGTACGTAGGCATGCTGTCGATCTCGGGACTGGGGACGACGCTGTTTCTGGGCGGGTGGTCGGCGCCGCTGGACGTTGCTCGGATTTGTGCCTTCGTGGATCTGGTTTTTCTCCAAGGTTATGCTTTCGATTTGCGTCATGATCTGGATGCGCGGCACGCTGCCCCGCCTGCGCCAGGACCAGTTGATGAATTTTGCGTGGAAGTTCGTGCTTCCGTTTACTCTGCTCATCCTCGTGGACGTGGTCGTGTGGCGTTTCATGGGCGAGGGATGGCTTCGCTGGATCGTATGTTCCGCGATCTTGGTGATCGCGTACGTGGCCATGGGCCGCGTCGGGATGGGGAAGAAAATTGGGCCCAGGAGTTATCGCTATGCGGACTAATCCCGACCACCACAACTCACGCTGTCATCCTGAGCGAGCGGAGCGAGCCGAAGGATCTGCGGTTGCCTTTTCCGCTCACCACGGGAACGCTGAAAAGCCGGTGCGCCCATGAGCATCGTGTTCTGGATATTGTCCTGCCCTCACGGTTCTCGGCGGGCTGGCCGCGGTGACGCTCAAGAAACACGGTACATTGCGCGCTTGCGGTCACCGTGGCCTTCGCCGGTCTGGCGCTGCTGTACCTTCAACTCGACGCGCAATTCGCCGGCTTTGCGCAAATCCTGATCTATATCGGCGCGGTGGCCATCCTGGTGGTGTTTGCCATTCTGCTTACGCGGGGGTCCGATACTCCGAAAGACGGCGTCTTCAGCCGCACCTGGTTTGCCGGGACGACGATCGCCGCGGCGGTTTTCGCAGTGCTGGGCTGGGCGGTGATCCAGAGCGTTCACGCGCTGCCGCATGAGACGGCTGCGCCGGCGGTGACCGTGAATCAGATTGGCAACGCGCTGCTGGGCCGCTACGTTTTGCCGCTGGAGATCGTGGCGCTGCTGCTGACCGCCGCACTGGTGGGCGCAGTGATCGTGGCCATGCACGAAAAAGGGGAGAACAAGTGACGCCGCTCGCGGGATATCTGTCTGGTGGCCGCGCTGGTATTCGCCATCGGACTGGGCGGAGCACTGACCCGGCGCAACGCCATCCTGGTGCTGATCGGGATCGAGCTGATGCTCAACGCGGCCAACCTCAACCTGATCGCGTTCTGGCGTTACGGGCCGCACCCCGAGGCGCTGACGGGCATGATGTTTGCGGTGTTTTCCATTGCCGTCGCGGCCGCCGAAGCAGCCGTGGGACTGGGACTGGTGATCTCGATTTATCGACACACCCGCACAACCGATCTCGATGAGATGAACAGGATGAAAGGGTGAGCCGGTGATGCAAGAAGGAATGGGGTTCACTCCACAACTCACTGCGTCCCCCATCGCGCAGCTCCTCTGGCTGATTCCGGCGGTGCCGATGGTCGCTTCCGGAGTGATCGCGCTGCTGAAGCAGCCGCGCGAAAAGGCTGGCGTCGACGCTCGCCATCGGGTCGCTGGGATTTTCGCTGCTGCTGGCCTTGTTTGCATTCGGCCATGTACTCACCGGCTGGTCGCAGGGATTCTCGGTCCGCGAGACGGTCAACTTCACGTGGCTGCAGATGGGCACCGGCGACGGTAGACCTGGGCTGGGTCCTCGATCCTCTGTCGGCCGTCATGCTGGTGATGGTCACGTTCGTCGGCCTGCTGATCTTCATCTACTCCACCGGCTACATGGCCCACGACGAGAACTACACGCGCTTCTTCTGCTTCCTGTCGCTGTTCGCCGGGGCGATGCTGGGCGTGGTGATCTCCAACAGCCTTCTGCTGCTGTTCATGTGCTGGGAACTGGTCGGACTCACGTCATATCTGCTGATCGGCTTCTGGTATCAGAAGCCCTCGGCTGCCGCGGCCGCGAAGAAAGCATTTCTCACCACCCGCGTCGGCGATATTTTCTTTCTTCTTGGAATCGTCTGGTTGTTCGCACAAACGGGGACGCTGCTCTTCTACAACAATGGCGCAGGATCGATCGAGCCTGACGCGCTGATCGGATTGCTGGCGGCGCACGCGGGATGGGGATTGTCCGCAGCGACGGCAATCAGCCTGCTCATCTTTGCGGGCGCGGCGGGCAAGAGCGGCCAGTTTCCGCTGCATGTATGGCTGCCCGATGCGATGGAAGGCCCCACGCCGGTATCCGCGCTGATTCATGCAGCGACCATGGTGGCGGCCGGTGTTTACCTTGTCGCGCGCGTGTATCCGCTGATGGCGGCGGGTGGCACGCTTCTCGCAGGGCGGGAGCACGACGACTGCACTGACCGTCGTGACCTGGGTGGGCGCGGCGACCGCCGTGTTTGCGGCACTGATCGCTGTCGCGCAGAACGACATCAAGCGCATCCTCGCTTATTCCACGGTTTCGCAGCTTGGCTACATGATGGCGGGCCTGGGCATGGGCGGCGTGGCCGTGGGCATGTTCCACCTCATCACGCACGCGTTCTTCAAGGCGCTTCTCTTTATGGGCGCGGGCTCGGTGATCCACGGTTGCCACGAAGAGCAGGACATCCGCCGCATGGGCGGCCTGCGCAAGGAGATGCCGGTCACCTTTGCGACCTACGCGATCGGCATGCTGGCGCTGAGCGGGTTTCCGCTGTTCTTCTCCGGCTTCTGGAGCAAGGATGCGATTCTCGAGTCGGCGCATGCACTGGCACCCGAGCAGCGGGCCGTTTTATCTGCTGGTGTTCGGTGCGATGCTGACCGCCTTCTACATGACGCGCCAGGTCTGCTACGTATTCTTCGGAAAGTATCGCGGCCATGGGCACGCGCATGAAAGCCCGCGCGTCATGACCATGCCTCTCGCGATCCTGGCATTCTTTGCCATCGCGCTGGGCATAATTGGAACTCCGGCGTGGCCGTGGTTCCGCGCATTTCCTCGAAGGCCATGCGGCGGCGCTTGAGGTAGGCAAGTTCGGCGAGCCGGAATTCTGGTCGCTGCTGGCCATTTCGGCGACGGTCGTCTTTCTCGGTCTGTTTCTCGGCTGGTGGCTTTACGACAGCAAGTCGCCTCGAGCCGAAGAGCCGGACGCGCTGGAGAAGGTTGCGCCTCCGGTATGGGGCTGGCTGCGCGATCGGCTCTACATCGACGAGCTTTACGGTGTGACAGTAATTGCCTTCTATACCTTGTGGGCGCGTGTGGCGGACTGGCTGGACCGCCGCGTTTGGGGCGGAGCAGTGGCCTCTGTGACGGCTGGCCTTCCGCGCGCTGGCGCACTTCGATCGTTTCTTCGATACGCAGTTTGTTGATGGCACCTTTGACAAAGGCTGCGAAGAACTTTATAGCGGCGGAGGCCTTCTGGCGCGAGTCCAGAACGGCCGTGTGCAGACCTACCTGCGCCTGCTCGCGGTCGCGGTGGTGATGCTGGCCGCGATCCTGATCTGGAGCAGTGCACGATGAGCGGAATGCCAAATGGAATTCCGATACTGACCTTGCTGACCGCTGCTGCCCGTGGTAGGCGCAGTGATTGTGCTCCTCTCAGGCAAGCATGCACGGGCGGTGGCGATGATTACGGCGCTGGCCGCTACCGCGGTTGCTCTCGTAGTCTGGACAGACCTGCCTTCCAACGGGACCATCGGCCTGGTGGAGCAACACTCCTGGGTCGCCGTCGCTGGGCATCGAATATCACCTTGGAGTGGACGGGCTGGGCGCGCTGATGCTGGTGCTTTCGGCGATGGTGACGCTGATGTCGATCGACGCCGCGAATCGCGTGCATCACCAGCCCAACCTCTACTTCGCGCTGGTGCTGCTGCTCGAGGCCGGCCTCTTCGGCACCTTCACCGCGCTCAATTTCTTCCACTGGTTCCTGTTCTGGGAACTGAGCCTCATCCCCGCGTTCTTCCTGATCAAGCTCTGGGGTGGAGCGAAGCGCGGACCGGCGGCGACGCAGTTCTTCGTCTACACCATGGCCGGATCGGTGGGCCTGCTGCTCGCGTTCCTGGCCGTCTTTCTTTCCACCGGCAGCATGGACTTCACCCATCTCAGCCTGCTCGCCTCGACCGGCGAACTCGAGCAGGCCGTCACCGCAACATTTGCCTCACCACACGTCATGATGTGGCTCGCCATCGGCGTCCTCGCAGGCTTCGCGGTGAAAGTCGCCGCTGATGCCGTTTCACACCTGGCTGCCCGCGGCGTATAGCGAAGCGCCCTCGCCGGTGACGATGATGCTGACCGGCACCATGTCGAAGATGGGCGTCTACGGCCTGCTGCGCATCGCGCTGCCGATGTTCGGCCACGAGATCGCGCGCATGCGCACGCCGCTGCTGGTGCTGGCGGTGATCACCGTGGTGATGGGCGCCTGGGCCGCGGCAGCGCAGAAGGACCTGAAGCGCGTCTTCGCCTACTCCTCGGTGAATCACCTGGGCTATTGCCAGCTCGGCATCTTCGCGCTCGCCGTGCCGGCAACCGGCGCGGCAATGCAGACCAGCCAGGCCGCGGCGCTGAACGGCGTCATCCTGCAGATGTTCAACCACGGCATCACCGCGGCGGCGCTGTTCTGGTTTATCGCCATGATGCAGGAGCGCAGCGGCGGCATTCGCGGCATCGACGATTTCGGCGGGCTGCGCAAGCCTGCGCCGGTGTTTGCTGGCCTGATGGGCATCGCGCTCTTCTCGTCGCTGGGCCTGCCCGGCCTCAACGGATTCGTCGGCGAGTTCCTCATCTTCCGCGGCGTGTTTCCGCTCGCATGGGTCGCCGCAACCGTATCCGTGCTCGGCCTGCTGGTTACCGCGGTCGTGATTCTGACCGTGATTCAGAAAGTCTTTACCGGGCCGGTGCCGGAGCGCTGGGCGAACTTCCCTGACATGCATACCGGCGAGCGCATGGCGATGGCGCCGGTCATCGGACTGATGCTGCTGATCGGCCTGCTGCCGCAACTGATTGTGGACAGCGTGAACCCAACCGTCGATGAACCTGCTGGCGCACTGGAGATTTTAGAGATGTTGGCGTGGACGATCTATCTCTCGTTTGCCGGCGCACTCGTTGAGGCGCTGCTGCCCAAGGGCAGGGCGGGACTCGCGCGCGGACTTGCGCTTGTCGTGGCAGCGGCCGGCCTGGTGATCGCTGTCGCTCGGATTTGCGGCCGGCGCAGGGCACGGTCGCGTGACCATTGTCGATGTGCCCTGGGTGCCGTCGATGGGCATTCACTATACGCTGGCCGCCGACGGCATCAGCCTGGTGCTGGTGCTTGCTCACCGGCCTGGCCGCAGTCGCCGGCGTGCTCTTCAGCTGGAACATCGAACTGCGCACCAACGAGTTCTTTGCATTCTTCCTGGCGCTCATCGGCGGCGTGTACGGCGTCTTCCTCAGCTTCGATCTCTTCCTGCTGTTTGTGTTCTACGAAATCGCCATCGTGCCCAAGTACTTCCTGATCGCCATCTGGGGATCGACGCGGCGCGAATACGCGGCGATGAAGCTGGCGCTCTACTCGTTCGCCGGCTCCGCGATGGTGCTGATCGGGCTGCTGGCCGCCTATGCGACCGCGGGCAGCCACTCGACGGGTTTGGTGCAACTGGGCCAGGCTGGCCTTCCGGTGCACTTCCAGATGTGGGCCTTCCCGCTGGTGTTTGTCGGCTTCGCGATTCTTGCCGGCATGTGGCCGCTCCATACCTGGGCGCCCACCGGCCACGTGGCCGCGCCCACCGCCGCGTCCATGCTGCTGGCCGGCGTCGTCATGAAACTGGGCGCCTACGGCTGCCTGCGCGTGGCCATGGGCGCTCTTCCCGCACGGCATGGATCCGTGGGGATTTTCGTTCGCCGGCATTGGATCGTGGCGCGATGTGTTTGCCCTGCTCGCCGTAATCGGCATCGTCTACGGCGCGCTCGTGGCACTCGTGCAGAGCGATTTCAAATTCGTCATCGGCTACTCCAGCGTGAGCCACATGGGTTTCGTGCTGCTGGGGCTGATGACCCTCAACCAGATCGGCGTGACCGGCGCGGTGCTGCAGATGTTCTCGCACGGCGTGCTTGCCGGGCTTTTGTTTGCGATCGTGGGCCGCATCGTGTATGACCGCACGCATACGCGGCAACTCGCGGAGCTCGAACGCATGCATCTGTCGAGGCGCATGCCGCTTCGTCGCGGGAGCTTTTGTGATCGCCGGCATGGCGTCGATGGGCTTGCCTGGATTCTCGGGCTTTGTCGCGGAACTGCAGGTATTGGCGGGCGCGTGGAAGGCGAATCCGTGGTGGACCGCGGCGGCCGGCGTAGGCATCGTGGTCGGCGTTGCGTACACGTGGCGCGCGCTGCAGAAAGCCTTCTTCTCCGATGTGAGGCCCACAGCGGAGGACCATCCCAGCACAGGCTGGCACGATCTTGGCGCCATCACTTGGCCCGAAGTGGCCGGATTCTCGCTGCTGTGCCTTGCCAGTTTATGGGTGGGGCTGTATCCAAGGATTCTGCTCGATGCGATTGAGCCGGCGGTGAAGACGCTGCTTGCGGGAGGGGGCCAATGAATTACGCAGACCTCTTTCGCGTGACGCTGCCGGAGACGGTGCTCGAAATCGCGGCGCTGCTCGTGCTTGTCGTCGATCTGGCGTTCCTGCGCAAGGCCGGACTGCGTGTTCGCGCGGCTGCGGCGGCGCTGCTGGGTGTGGCCGGGTGTGCGGCGGCGGCCTGGGCTTTGTCGGCCACAGGCGGCGCCTCATTGCACGCCGGAGACGAACTGCTTCTGGCCGGCGGAGGAAGTGCCGCCGCAGCGCAATACGGAATTCTGGCACTGACCGCGCTCACCCTGCTGCTGTTGATCGATTCAGCGTTTACGCGCCACGTGGGGGAATTCGTGGCGGTGGTGCTGATGGCGGCGACGGGCGGATTGCTGATTGCCGCCGCGCAGGATCTGCTGGTGATCTTCATCGGGCTGGAACTGCTGAGCCTCGGACTCTACATCCTCACCGCCTTTGCGAAGCAGTCGGGACGCAGCGCGGAAGGGGCGCTGAAGTATTACCTGTTTGGCGGTATGTCCGCGGCCTTTCTGCTGTTTGGTTTCAGTTATCTCTACGGGCTTACTGGATCGACGAATCTGTTACCAGTGATGCAGGCAATTCACTTCGCGAAGGGCCCGAGTGCGGATCCCTTGCTGCTCGTGAGCCTGGTAATGATTGCGGCAGGGCTGGGCTTCAAGGTCGCGGCAGCGCCGTTCCACTTCTGGGCGCCGGATGCCTACGAAGGCGCGCCTGCTCCGGGCGCGGCGTTTATTGCTTCCGTCTCGAAGGTGGCCAGCTTTGCCCTGCTGATTTCAATTGGTACGGCCGGCGCGTATACAGTGCAGAATTCAAATGCGCCTAACGAAGGTTTCCACGGGCCGTGGGCCCTGGTGGTGACGGTTCTGTCGCTGGCCTCGATGCTGGCCGGGAACCTGGCCGCACTGGCGCAGATCAGTGTGCGGCGGCTGCTGGCGTACTCAGCCATCGCTCACGCGGGATACATTCTGCTGGGGCTGGCGTTCTTTTCCCGCTCCAATGCGAGCGCGGCTGCGATCCTCTACTACATTCTCACCTACGGGCTAACGACCATTGGCGCGTTCGGAGTGGTCGGCGTGGTGGAGCGGGCCACGGGCAGCGATCGCATGGATGCGTTTCTGGGGCTGTACAAGCGCAGTCCACTGCTGGCGGCGGTGCTGTTGGTCTTGTTCCTTTCATTGGCGGGGATTCCGCCGCTGGTCGGGTTCTGGGCCAAGTTCAACCTGTTTGCCGCAGCGCTGGGCGTTGGGGCAGGGCCGATTGCGTTCGCACTCGTCGCGCTGGCAGTCGCCTTGAGCGCGGTGTCGCTCTACTACTATCTTCAAGTGCTGAAGCGCGCATTCGTGCTGCCCGCGGTGGATGACTCCACGGGCAAGGTTGAAAAGATCAGCGTGCCTCCGGTGACCATGATTGTGCTGTTGGCGATTGCGGCCGCTGTGGTTGTCATGGGGTGCTTTCCGGCGCTGCTGCAGGGGTGGATCGCGGGATTCTATCCGGTTTCGTAGAGAGCCATCCCAGGTCCCAAAAACGGGACCTGGGGCACCCAATCAATGCCGCAAGAAAAGGGCTAGCTTCGCAGCCAGTCCTTGGCTTTCTGGACCAGGACGTCGCGGCTCACATCCGAGATGGCGTCGGTGAGAGGGATGCCTTTGGGGCAGACTTCGACGCAGTTCTGAGCAAAGCCGCACTCCTGGATTCCGCCATCGCCGGCCAGAGCACGCAGGCGTTCTTCCTTGAATACCTTGCCGGTGGGGTGATTGTTGAAGAGCTTGACCTGCGCGATCGTCGCCGCGCCCACGAAGCCCGTGGCCTCGTTGAACTGCGGGCAGACTTCCATGCAGCAAGTGCAGGAGATGCAGTTGGAGAGCGGGTAATTGGCTTCCTGCTGCTGGGGAAACACGCGCGGGCCGGAGCCGAGATCGTAGGTGCCGTCGACGGGAACCCAGGCCTTGACCAGCATGAGGTTTTCGAAAAGCACGGAGCGGTCGACCTGCAGATCGCGGACCAGCGGAAACTTCGACAGCGGCTCGACCTTGATGGGCTGTTCGAGATTATCGACCAGTGCGGAGCAGGCCATCCGAGCCTTGCCGTTAATTCTCATGGCACAAGACCCGCAGATCTCTTCGAGACAATTGGAATCGTAGGTGATAGGCGTAGTGGGCCGTCCGTCGGCGGTGACGGGGTTGGCGGCGATCTCCATCATGGCGGAGATGACGTTCATGCCGGGACGCCATTCCAGTTCGAATTTTTCCCACACCGCGGGCGCCTCGGGGTTGGCCTGGCGCTTGATTTCGAATGCTACGGTCTTTGTTGCCATGATGCCTTTCGCGGTCTCCAGGCTTCAAAAGCGATACCTGGGGCACCCGGTTTTTATTTCGTCGCGTCGTAGCGGCGCGGGCGCGGCTTGATGTACTGCGTATCGACTTCTTCGAATTCGAACTTTGGCCCTTCAGCGGACCCGGTGTACTTTGCCTTGGTTGTCTTCAGGAACTTTTCGTCGTTGCGTTCAGGAAAGTCGGGCTTGTAGTGGGCGCCACGCGATTCGTCGCGCAGGATCGCGCCCTGCACCACCACCCGCGATAGTTCGAGCATGTTATATAGCTGGCGCGCGAAGGCGAAGCTGGTGTTCGCCCACTGGCTCTTGTCGCTCAGGTTTACGCGGTTGTAGCGCTCCAGCAGTTCGACGATTTTTTCATCGGCTTTCTTGAGGCCCTTGTTGTAGCGGATGACGGTGGCGTGCTCGGTCATGGTCTGTCCCAACTCGCGCCATAGTTTGAAAGGATTCTCGGTGCCTTCGTTGCTGAGAAGTTCCTTGTTGATTTCGGCCTGGCGGGCGAGTTCGGCTGCGTGGCCGCCATCGCCTTCGGCAGCGGCGAGGTTCTTGGCGTACTTCAGCGCAATGGGGCCGGAAACAAATCCGCCGAAGATGCAACTGACGAGCGAGTTTGCCCCCAGGCGATTGGCGCCGTGGTACTGGTACTCGGCTTCGCCGGCCGCAAACAGGCCGGGAATGTTGGTCATCTGGTTGAAGTCGACCCACAGGCCTCCCATGGTGTAGTGCATGCCGGGGAAGATCTTCATGGGTACTTCGCGCGGATCGTCGCCGACGAATTTCTCGTAGATTTCGAGGATGCCCTCGAGCTTGCGGTTGAGGGTCTCGCGGTCGATGTGGGTGAGGTCGAGGTAGACCATGGGCTGGCCCTCGAGGCCCAGGCCGAGCTCGTAGACGACCTTGTGAATGGCGCGCGTGGCCACATCGCGGGGGACGAGGTTGCCGTACTTGGGATACCACTCTTCGAGGAAGTAAAAGCGCTCGGACTCGGGGATCTGCTTGAAGGGGCGATTGTCGCCGGCCTTGCGCGGCACCCAGACGCGTCCGCCTTCGCCGCGGGCCGACTCCGACATCAGGCGCAGCTTGTCTTCGCCGGGAATCGAAGTGGGGTGGACCTGGATGAATTCGCCGTTGGCGTAGTAAGCGCCCTGCTGGAACACGGCGGATTGGGCGGAGCCGGTGCAGACAACGGAGTTGGTGCTCTTGCCGAAGATGGCGCCGATGCCACCGGTGGCGAGGATCACGGCATCAGCGGGGAATGAGCGGAGTTCCATGGTGCGCAGGTCGAGGGCGGTAATGCCGCGGCAGACGCCTTTCGAATCGAGGACGGCGGAGAGAAATTCCCAGCCTTCGTATTTTTTTACCTTGCCTTCGGCTTCGTGACGGCGGACCTGCTCGTCGAGAGCGTAGAGCAACTGCTGGCCGGTGGTGGCTCCCGCGAACGCTGTGCGGTGATAGAGTGTACCGCCGAAGCGGCGGAAGTCCAGCAGGCCTTCGGGCGTGCGATTGAAGGGGACGCCCATGCGGTCGAGGAGATCGATGATACCGGGAGCGGCTTCGCACATGGCTTTGACAGGCGTCTGGTTGGCGAGGAAGTCGCCGCCGTAGATCGTGTCGTCGAAGTGCTGGGCGGTGGTGTCGCCTTCGCCCTTGAGGTTCTTGGCGGCATTGATGCCGCCCTGCGCGCACACCGAGTGGGAGCGCTTGACGGGCACGATCGAGAACAGGTCTACGCTGCCTCCTGCTTCGGCGATCTTGATGACCGCCGCGAGTCCGGCGAGGCCTCCGCCAACCACGATGATTCTGGGTGATGCCATTGAACGAACTGTCCTTTCAAAAACTAGCTTCTAGCTGCTAGCTTCCAGCTCCTGGCTAAAGAGGGAAAGTATTCAGATCGGAGCCGCCGTATTGGACCGGAGCGATCAAGGTTGAGACGGGCACATTTTCAGGTGCGTTCTGATACTTGGGCCCAATGAAAGCCCAGATGCTGGCCAGGCCCATGGCGGCGAGAACAACGCCGAGTGCCAGGCAGACCCAGCCGAAACGGCGGCGGGCAGTTGCGCCGGGAGTGATGCCCCACTTGGCGGCGAAGAGCCAGACTCCGTATGCGAAATGCCAGCAGACGGCGATCATGGCGATGGCATAGATCGCAACCATGATGGGATTGGACAATTCATGCTGGACTTTCCAGAAGGCGGCACCGGGATTTTCAGGAAGGCTCACGCCGAGGAAGCGCTGGCGCAGGACGTGCTGCCCGATGTACAGGAACGCGATGATGCCCGTCCAGCGCTGCGAGACGTATAGCCAGTTGCCGGCCCAGGGGTAGTAGACAACGTTCGACTGCCCTCGAAGCCAGATGTAGACGCCATAGATTCCGTGATAGAGGATGGGCAAAAAGATGAAGGTCCACTCCAACACGCGCACCAGGGGCAGGGAATTGAGGAACTTGACCTGCGCGCCATACGCGGCCGGACCGTGCAGCGCTTCAAAGTTGGAGAGGAGATGTTCAAGCAGAAACGCGCCGATGGGGATGATGCCCATCAGGGAATGCAGCTTGCGCCAGACAAAGGAGTATCCCTGAGCGGCGCGGAGCGGCGGTACGCCGCTGTGGGATTTAGGCGCGGCGGGATGTTGGGCAGTGGCCATGAGCGTGTCGGCTCCTCAAGCTGCAAGTCCGGAGTCCCGGAGCGGTCCATTTCGTATTACGGGACGTGGTTTCTGTGCTTGTTACCACTGCATTATTGGGAACGCATGCAGGGGTCGTCAAGGCGCGCGCTGTATTCGACACTGACTCTCCAAATTGTCTTAAGCCGGCAAAGGCTCTTCGGGCCGCAACATGGTCAACATTTTCTGCAAAGCGCGGCCTCGATGACTGAGCGAAAGCTTGGTTTCGAGGTCGAGTTCAGCCATGGTGCGATCGAGTTCCGGCAGGTAAAAGAGGGGATCATAGCCGAAGCCGCCAGTGCCGCGCGGCGCCTCAAGGATGACGCCCTCGACGGTGCCGTGCGCGGTGTGAAAGGGCAGGCCGTCGCGCGCGGCGACCAGGACGCAATGATAGCGGCCCGTGCGCCGGGAGGCTGGAACGCCGGCGAGCCGCTGCAGCAGGACCATGTTGTTCCACACATCGGTGTTGTCGTTGGCATCGGGCGAGTCGACCAGGCCGGCATCGGAGGCGAAGCGCGCGGAACGCACGCCGGGAGCGCCGTTCAAGGCATCGACCTCCAGTCCGGAGTCGTCGGCGAGGACTAGTTGGCCGGACGCGAAGCGGGAATAGTAAACAGCCTTGAGGGTCGCATTGGCTGAGAATGTGTCGCCGGTCTCTTCGGGAGCCGGGATGGTCGAGAGAGCAGGTAGAGGATCGATGGCGACGGAATGCGCGGCTGCCGCAGTGCGAAAATCGCGCAATTTGCCGGCGCTGGTGGTCGCTGCATAGAGGCGAAGACCCATGGATTGAGTGTATCGGCGAATGAAGGCTTTCCAAAACCGGCGGTCAACGGGCACAATGGTTGGTTCCCGATTGACTGAAGCCGAAGCACCTGCATTTTCGCAGCCTGGTGCGGCCCGACAATTCCCGTGCCCCATCCATTCGCTTTTCCTTGCGAATGGGTGGGAGACCACGAACCTGACAGGGCCTGCGAGTCGCAGCGGCGACCTCCGCCTCAGGACAACAGCTGGAACGACGACGATAGAACGGCGAGGAGAACGGATAATGTCAATCATTGCGGGGATTGGATGGCACATGGTGGGCGCGGCATCTGCTGCCTCGTTCTATGCGCCGATTGAGAAGGTGAAGCAATGGTCGTGGGAGACCACCTGGGCAGTGGCCGGTCTGTTCTCGTGGATTCTGCTGCCGATCGGGGTCAGCTACCTGCTGCTGCCGAGCTTCGGCGCGTTTTATGGATCGATCCCGACCGCGGTGTTGTGGAAGATAGCGCTGTTCGGAGCCATGTGGGGCGTGGGCAATGTGAGCTATGGGCTCACCATGCGACACCTGGGTATGTCGCTCGGAATTGGTGTAGCTATCGGCGTCACGCTGGTGGTGGGGACGCTGGTGCCACCGCTGATTCATGGGCAGGCGGCGACGCTCTTCCAGACCCGCGGCGGGCTTTTCAACATGGCGGGTGTGCTGGTGGCGCTGATTGGCGTGGCCATCGTGTCGTATGCCGGGCATCAGAAAGAGGAGCAGTTGAAGACCGGCGAGCCTGGCGAGTTCAACGTGATGCTGGGCCTCGGGCTGGCGGTGATGTGCGGTATTTTCTCATCGGGGATGTCGTTTGCCATGGATGCGGCGCAGCCCATCAAGCAGGCGGCCGAGAGCCTGGGCGTCAACCACCTCTACTCCGCTCTGCCCGCCTATGTTTTCATCATGGGAGGCGGAGCGATCGTGAACCTGACCTACTGTTTCGTCCGGCTGGCCACGGTGCCCAAGATCTCTCTGAAGCGCGACCTCGAGCAGCCGCGGGACAGGATCGCGAAAAACGCGCTTCTGGCGGCGACCGGCGGGATCATGTGGTACCTGCAGTTCTTTTTCTATGCATGGGGCCAGGCGAACATTCCGGAGCGGCTCAGTTACGTCAACTGGATGCTGCACATGAGCGGGTATGTGCTGTTCGGCGGGATCGTGGGTCTGGCCCTGGGCGAATGGGCCGGTGTAACGAGCCGTCCGGTCCGGCTGCTTTGGATCGGCATCCTGGTGATCATTGCGGCGGCCAACCTGGTGGGGCTGGGCCTGGCGTCGTAACCCAGATGAGCCACTTGCAATTGAAGGTATCGTCTCCCCGTTGGTATTGTTGAGTCCCTGGCTCGCCGGCTGCCTGTCGAGGGCCGGCGGCCAGCAAGCAGTCATTGCGCTTTTGATCAGAACTCCGTAGTAATGCTCTGCTATACTCCTGCGCAAGTTCTGCCGGGCAGACTGCCGTTTCCCGAACGGTCAGAATCAGCTTGCCCGGCTCTCCTCTATCTCAAAAAATTGAATGCTGGAGAGTGCAGTCGTGACGATCACTTGTAGAACTGTCTCCGTCTGTGTCATCGCTTTGGTCCTGGGTCTCTGTGTTTCGTGTTCGCCCTCTCGAGCAGCGGCGCAGGCGAAACCCGGCGTATCGCCGGCCGATATCACTGTGGTTCCGTATGCCTACAAAGGCCAGAACTACGAGATCCGGCTCTACAAGGGCGAACTGATGATGGTCTCAAAGGACAGTCTTCCCGTGGTGATGTACTCGCGAGGGACGGCGCATCCCATCGGCCAGGACGCCAATGCCGTTGCGGCGGCGGAAGAAGCGGCGAAGGCTTACAAGGCGGGCACGCCCTCGGGTGCGGGCGGCGGTGCATCGCCCGGAGCCACGGGTGCAACCCAGGGTTCGGGCTTGACCGTGGATGGCGTGATTTCGCTTGTCAAGGCCGGCCTTTCCGACGATCTCATCATCGCCAAGATTCAGAAGAGCGGGCAGGCATTCGACCTGAGCACGGACGAGATGGTGCGCCTGAAGCAGGCGAAGGCGAGCGACGCGGTGATCAAGGCCATGATGACCGCAGTCGCACCTCCGGCGGCGAGTCCCGCTGCCGCAGCTGCTCCGTCAGGACCCGCGGCCGCGCCGACTTCCGGCACCGCCGCGCCCAACCCCGTCGCGGAGAACCCCAACATGGGCAAGCTCCCCAAGGAAAGCTTCATGGGCAGCATCGGGCATCAGACGACCAATGCCCTGCGAGGCAAATCCGTGATCGACAAGCTCAGCATGCGCAACATACTTCCGCAGTGGGATCCAAATCGCAGGGTGAGCGAGCAATATCCTCACATCGCCATCACCGTACTCTATGCGCCTCAGGGCTGGACCGAAGATTATCGCGAGGTGCTCCGGAAGCAGTCGCCGCTGATACAGAGCTGTTTCAAGTTGAAAGCAGTGGTGTGGCTCGACGCCAATCGCTCCAAACCGACGGACGAATTTCAATGGTGCATCGAGCACGACATGTATATGAGCGAGCTTCAGCCCACCTACCTGTACAGCATGAATCCGTCGCGGGCGGACTATGGGCAGACGACCGGCATCAACCGCACCGATGGTCCGCAACCGCCGGAGACGCTGTTGCCCAACGACCGCGCCACGCTGGACATGCAGGCCAAGACCAACCCTCACGGCGCCAGCAAGGATCTGAACCTGGATGAGCTGAGTCTTTTTGCGATCATGTTCGCCAACATCCGCAAGGATCTGGGCCAGACGCTCGGTTCGGACGGAGACTTCAGGGTGTGGATCACGTCGATCAAAAAGGCCGCCGGTCCGTCGATTTTCTAGCGTTCAACGGCGGAGCGGCGGCCGGATCAGTCGATGGTCTGGTTGAGGCGGAGGTCACGGGACGAGCGGCCGACGCTGACTGTGCGTTGACCGGACGGAGTAACCCACTTGCGCTCTTTGGTGGACCAGTATTGAAGCTGGCGCTGGGCCACGTGGAGGGCCAGGGTCCTCGATTCACCCGCGGCAAGGTGGATGCGGTCAAAGGCTACCAGGGCGCGGACAGGGAATTGGACTCCGTCAGGAATCTCGCTGGGTGCGCCGAGGTAGACCTGCGGTACTTCGTCCGAGGCCACATTGCCTGTGTTCTTGATGTTCAGGTCGACTTCCAGGCCGCCATCGGAATCCTTCAGCACTCCCAGGCCGGAGTAGGCGAAGGTGGTGTAGCTGAGGCCATGTCCGAACGCAAACAGGGGTTCGATGTTCTGCTTGTCGAACCAGCGATAACCCACATTGACGCCCTCGCTGTAGGTGGTTTTCTTGTCGACACCTTTTTTGGAACGTTCCGGGTATTTGGGATCGGTGGCGGGATAGTCGGTGAGGTTCTTGCCCCAGGTGACAGGAAGGCGGCCGGCAGGACTGACCTTGCCGAGAAGCAGGTTGGCGGTGGACCAGCCGCCTTCGTCGCCCGGCCACCACATCTGGAGAACGGCTTTTACTTTGTCGATCCAGGGAAGAGCCACGGGCTGGCTCGTGTTGAGCACGACGATGGTGTTGGAATTGACCGCGGCCACTTCGTCAACGAGCTTGTCCTGATCGCCGGGAAGGCCAAAGACGGGCGCGAGGCGGGTCCAGAGAAAGACCACGGCAACCTTGGCGGATTTCGCGGCGGCGATGGCGTGATCGTGATCGGCGGCGCGTTGCTCAGGCGTATACCAGTTGAGGCGAATCTGCACCGGAGCGCTGGAGGTATCGGGACCGGTCTTGATCTCAATGGCGTGGGGGCCGGCGGTCAGCTGGATGGAGCGGCGAACGTTGTCGAGCCCGTCGGGTGTGGGAACGACGTTGTCCTGATTCGCCTGCAGGATGTCGCCGTGGACGCCGCCCTGAAATGCGCCGGTAGCGGCGAAGCGCTTGCCGTCGAGCAACATGGTCGCATTGGTACCCAGAGCCTGAAGACAGATCCAATATTCTCCGGCATTCGGGATGGTCAGAGTGCCTTTCCAGGTGACCACGGCATTGGGCGGAAGGGCGTTTCCGGATTTGGTTGTGAAGTTGATCAGCTCGTCGATCTTGTCTGCTCCAGCGCCGGAGCGGACGAGCCCTGGTTTCCCGTCATGACTCAGTGCTCCGGCGGGAATGGTGTTGCCTGTCATGTCGTCGGCGACGGCGAATCCGATGTCGGAGTTGCCGGAGATCTGGCGCATGGCGGCAAGCGGACCGATCTGACGCTGAGGGAGACCGACCGAGCGCTCACCGTTGATGCCAATCGAATCGACCTGGCCAGCCGTAGGGCCGATGAGGACAACTGAATCGAGGTCGGTGGATTTCAGGGGCAACGCGCTCCCCTCGTTCTTCAGCAGGACAGCGGCGTCCTCGCCGGTCTTCTCGATGATCTTGGCGTTTTGTTCAATGGACTGCTTGGTGACTTCATGCTTCTGTTGCCCGTCCATGTAGCCGAAGTGAACGATCTCGTACAGGACGCGTCCGGCGGCGCGAGTGACGGCAGTTTCGTTGACCGTGCCGTCCTTTAGAGCTTCCGGCATTTTTTTCGGATCGAGTTTTACACCGAATCCACTGAAATCGGGTGGCGCCGGTGTGGGCTCCTCGGGAATGTGGCCGCCGAACATATCGGCCATGGTGTCACCCATGGAGGCCGGCGGGGGCGGCGGGACGGGCCTGGAATCGAAGAAAGACGGAATGGTGAAAACGGCGCCGGGAGCGGGCTCGCCGGGCATTTCCATGTCCAGTCCGGCGTTGATGAAGTTGACCGCGTGCACCGCGCCCCAGTCGGACGTGACGAAGCCCTTGAAGCCAATTTCGTCGCGCAGAATCTTCGTCAGCGTTGTCTCGTTGCCGCAGGCGTAGGTGCCGTTGAGGCGATTGTAGGAGCACATGATCGAAGAAACGTCGGCTTTGACAGCGGCATCGAAGGGCGCGACATAAACCTCGTGCAACGTCTGGTCGTCGATGAAGGTGTTCTCGTTGTCGGAGTCATACCCAACGAAGTGCTTGACCTGGGCCATGACGTGTTGCGACTGGATGCCCTTGATTTCGGCTGCACTGATCATTGAAGTGAGGAAGGGATCCTCGCCGAAAGTGTTGTACCCTCGGCCGAATTCCAGATCGCGGTCGATGTTGACGAAGGGCTGCAGAGCAACGTCGATGCCAAGCGCCCGGGCTTCGCGGCCGATGACGACGCCGTTGTCTTCGGCATCCTTGTTGCTGAAGGTGGCAGCGACCCCCATCGTGGCGGTTTCACCCTGCGATGGATGGCGGGTAAGCACGCCAGGAGGCCCATCGGCGAAGCGCAGACCTGGAATGCCGAGACGGGGCACTCCGGCAAGATAGCCGGCCTGGCCCTGGTAGACCTTGGGATCTTCCTGGGTGCCGTGGATCAGGGTCAGCTTTTCCTGAAGCGTCATCTGGCTCAGCAGCTTGTCGACGCGGGCGTCGCCGGTGACCACAGGTACAGACTGGGCCCCCGCGGCCGTTGCTGTCGCAAGGAGCGTGATTGCAAACAGCGCACCTCGGATCGGGCTGAGCGTGGATTGTTCGAACAAATGCATTACTGCCTCCCCGAAAGGTCGAATCGACGGATGTGTACTCCATCGCATTAAATCCAGGAACGGTCTTTTTGGGCACCCTATAGAAAACGGTTGAGCAAGTCCGGATTCGCCGGGAAGCAGTTTAGTACACAAGGGCGGATTCTGTATGCGACGAAGACCGCCCCAATGAGGTACGCGCGCCGAGCCGGTCGCCGGCGGGCGGATCGTGGGGAGAGAAGCGTATGTCCGGGCAAGGCGTGCATGTTACATTGGCAATTTGGGGTTCGGAGCCTGATAGGAGTGGTCCAGTCGGACACTTCGGTGAGTGTTTTCCGACGAATTTTCTCTCCCGATTGAAAGGCCAATTAACTATTTGTTCGACCTACTGGAGACCTATCCATTGCAGGCGATTTCGATTCGTCGGTCCCGGCGCGAGCAGTCTAGGCGCCCAGGCCGATTTTTTTGCGACACGACCCTCTGGTTCTCTCTTGCAATGGGGCTGCTGATCGCGGTGCCTTTGCGGCTTCGCTCTGAAGAGATGCCCTTCGACGGCGCGCACAAAGCGTCGGTGGTGCAAGAGTCCTCCAAAAAGGAACCGGCACAGGAAGTGATTTTTGGGGGGTTGGTGTCGTACGGAAATTACAAGATTTTTGCGGGCGGAACCGATTGCAAGCTGTACACCGCCGGCGTGGAATATGACCGCCATTCCTGGGGCTACATGCTGAAAGCGCGTGTGGATTACGTGGGCGAAATTCTGCCCGTTGTTCTTCTATGGGAGCCGGACAAGGCCGACGTCTGGGGTAACCCGATGTCCACATCCCATCACATCGTTCCGGGTGTGGGTATTTCGCCCATTGGCGCCCGGTGGATCTGGCGCGATGGCAAGGCCGTGAAGCCGTACCTGTTGGCGAAGGGCGGGATGCTGTTTTTTACGGAGAAAGTCATCTCCACGCAAGCGACTTACCAGAGTTTCAGCCTGCAGTCGTCGACGGGTCTTCAGATCAAGCTGAATCCGCGCATCGATCTGCGCCTTGGCCTTTTTGGCGATTTCCATTTCTCGAACGGCTTCGCTGTTCCCGTAAATCCCGGTCTCGACGTCATGAATGCGAGCATGGGAATCAGCTACCACCTCGGTGTTCCGCCAGGGCGCTAGGCCCCTCCAATGCTTCAGGGAAGGGGTAGCTGGGAGTCAAAGCCGGCGGCGACGAGATCCTCGCGAAGGCGTTCCACGGTGGTGAACTCGATAGCTTTCATACCCAGCGCCTGAGCTGCCTCAACGTTGATGAGCTTGTCATCGATGAAGAGGGTTTCTTCGGGCAGGGTGTCGAGTTCTTTGAGGACGTACCGATAGATGGCCGGATCCGGCTTGGCCAGGCGCAACTGGAAACTCCACACTAGGACATCGAAGTCATCGATCCACCGGAATTCGCGCTTGATCTTTTCGAGGACAGAATCGCCCATATTGGAGAGAATGGCCGTGCGCACGTTCTGGGCCTTAAGCCTCCGCTGCCAGGCGATCATGGTCGGATTCTGGGTGGTCCACATGACCGCATCCAGACGGTTGAGCTCGGCAATGTCGGACGCGCTCAGCGACAGGCCGGAGTCGCTCCCGAACTTCTGCCAGAACGCTACGCCGGTGAGTGTGCCTTCGTCGTACGCGTGACGATCGGCCCAATAGAGCTTCTCGAACTGGTCGGGGGGCACGCCGCTGACGTGCACCATGGCGTCGTGGGCCGCGACATCGGGGGTGCCGGTCAGGACCATTCCATAATCAAAAACAACCGCGCGCAGGGCCAATGATTCTCCTTGATGTTTGCCCGTGTATGGTGGAAGGGCGTCTTCCTTATTGTGCACGATCCGTTTCAGTGTTCAGTGAGCAGTGGTTAGCAATTTACGAGAAGTGTTGTCGATGCGCAAGGGACGCTAGGAAACGAGCACCACGCGATGCGATTTTCGCAGAGGACGAACTGGAATACGGGGGAGAGCGCGCTGGCGGAGGCACATCGGCTGAGGATGGAAGCAGGGTTGCCGATTGCCGATCTTACGGCGTCGAATCCGACGCGTTGCGGGTTTGAGTATTCCTCCCATCTGCTGCAGGCACTCACCGATGCACGGGCACTGGATTACGATCCACAGCCGCGAGGCCTGCTGCGTGCGCGCGAGGCGGTGTGCGCGTATTACGCCGAACACGGAGTAGCCGTGGCTCCGGAGAAGGTCGTGCTCACCACAAGCACGAGCGAGGCGTACAGCTACCTGTTTCGGCTGCTCTGCGATCCGGGCGACGAGATCGTCGTGCCGCAGCCGGGCTATCCCCTGTTCGATTTTCTGGCTGGTCTTGACGATGTGCGGCTGAAGTTCGCACCGTTCGTCTATGACCACGGCTGGCAAATCGATCCAGAAGGATTCCGGCGGGCAATCACGCCCGCCACGCGGGCCATCGTCCTGGTACATCCCAACAATCCGACCGGGCATTTCACCAAGCCATGGGAGGCGGACGAACTGGCGCGCTTGTGCCGGGAGTTTGACCTGTCGCTGATCGTGGACGAGGTTTTTCTGGACTATCGGTTCGCAGATACGGAGCGGTCGCCGAGTTTTGCGGCGGGATTCGAAGGCGTTCCGGTGTATGTGGTCAGCGGGTTGAGCAAGATCGCGGGGCTTCCGCAAATGAAGGCGGCCTGGATCCTGGCAACCGGCCCCCAGGCGGGAGCTGCGATGGAACGGCTGGAAGTGATTGCCGATACATTTCTTTCCATGAACGCGCCGGTGCAATGGGCTCTCCCGGCATGGCTCACACAGCGAAACGCGATCCAGCGCCAGATCCGAGAGCGGGTAACGGCCAACCTCGCCGAACTGGATCGACAACTTGGACTGCAGGAGACGGTGCAGCGGCTGAAAGTCGAGGGCGGATGGTATGCGGTGCTGCGGATCGCGGCGCTGCGGCCGGATGAATTGACTGTCCGTGAGTTGCTGGACCGGGGAGTCTGGGTTCACCCGGGGCATTTTTTTGGGATGCCGGAATCGGGGTGGTTGGTGTTAAGCCTCCTGGGCCAGGCAGCAGAATTCGCTCAAGGCGTAACCGAAATTCTTGGATGCCATCGAGCGCGCAAGTAACAGTACAAGAGAGTCCATAAAGTTAAAGTTTAACTATCGCTTATAAAGCTAACCAATTAAGTAGCTTAACATTTATCGCATGATCAGGAATGGGTTATGGTGCCGTTCGGCGCCGATCGTGGTGGCGGGGCCGTGGCCCGGCAGGACCCTGGTGTCGTCGGCAAGCGGCAGGAGCCGGGTCTCGATGGACTCGATGATCTGGCGTGGGTTGCCGCCGGGCAGATCGGTGCGGCCGATGCTGCCCGCAAACAGAGTATCTCCGGCAATGACCATCTTGAGCGGCTCGAAATGAAGACAAACCGAACCCTGGGTGTGACCCGGCGTGTGCAACACTTCGGCGGGGTAGCGATCGAGACCGACACGCAGCCCATCGGTGAGGCTTACGTCGGGAGCGGACACATCGGGTGTTGGAACGCCGACCCACGCCGCCTGCTCCTCCATCATTTTGAGAAGCGGGAGATCATTCTCGTTGAGAAAGATGGGAGCGCCGGTGAGATGCTTCAGCTTGAGTGCGCCGCCGACATGATCGATGTGGCCGTGCGTGACCAGGATCTGCTTGAGCTTCAAGCCAAGGTCGGCGAGGCGGCGGTAAATCCGGCCGACTTCATCGCCGGGATCGATAACGATGGCTTCGGCGGCATCCTCGTCGCCGAGCAGGGTGCAATTGCATTGCAGGGGGCCGACGGCGAACGTCTCGAGAATCATGAGGATATTTTAGCGATACCGGAACACGGGTCGATACGGGGTGGCTGCGGATAGAATCCGGTAGGTATGGAAAAACTGTCGCGTATTGATGAGCTGAATGAGCGATTCGGGATCACCGGAACGCTGCAGGTGACCGCCGGGAATGGCGGGCTGGCAAAGCTGAACGTTATTGGACCCCTGGCGAAGGCGGAGCTCTACCTTCATGGCGCGCAGCTCACGGCGTGGCGGCCGGCCGGGGAGGAGGAAGTTCTTTTTCTCAGTGCGCACTCGAAGTGGGAGGACGGGCGGGCGATCCGCGGCGGGATCCCCGTGTGCTTTCCGTGGTTCCGCGCCAAGGCCGACGACCCCAACGCGCCCGCCCATGGATTTGTGCGAACGAAGGAATGGGATCTTGAGTCGATACACGCGGGAGAAGGCGGCGCCGTTACGGTCGTGTGTGCCACCCGGAGCGACGAGGGCTCGCGGCGATGGTGGCCGCACTACTTCCGGCTCACCCATCGAATCACGGTTGGGAACACGCTGGGCATGGACTTGACGGTGACGAATACCGGAAGCACGGCTTTTCGGTTTGAAGAGGCTCTCCATACCTACTTCAAAGTTGGCGATGTGGAACAGGTGGAAGTGCGCGGCCTGGAAGGGGTCACGTTTCTGGACAACGTGGACGGGAACCGGCAGAAGGTGCAGGTGGCCGCCCTCAGGCTGACCGGCCCGGTGGACAATGCCTATATCGACACTCGGAGCGCGATCGAGTTTTCTGATCCGGTTCTGGGGCGCACGGTACGAACCGCAAAGGAAAACTCTTCGACAACGATTGTGTGGAATCCTTGGCGGCAGGGAGCGGCAAAACTGGCTGACCTCGGAGACGAAGAATGGCAGCAGATGATCTGCGTCGAAGCCGCCAATATTCTAGGCGGCGCAATTTCGCTGGATCCTGGAAAAGAGCACACCATGCATGTTGAAATCGGATTGGCGGGGCGACATTGAAGATTGCAAGCTGGAATGTAAATTCGATTCGGGCGCGGGTCGGGCACGTGACGGAATGGCTGCGTACCCGCGAGCCCGACGTTCTGCTGCTTCAGGAGTTGAAGGGAGAAATATTTCCGGCCGAAGTGTTCAAGGAGATGGGCTACGAGAGTGTGGCCGTGACCCAGAAGACCTACAACGGGGTTGCCGTGTTGTCGCGCGAGCCGATCGAAACCATCAATACGACGCTTGCGGGCGACGATAAAGACAGCCACGCGCGATTTCTTGAGACCATGATTGGCGGCATCCGCATCGTGAACGTCTACATGCCCAATGGCAATCCGATAGGGACCGACAAGTTCATTTACAAACTGGCCTGGATGGACCGGATGATGGATCAGATGATCCGTTGGCTCCGCGACGACCGGCCAACCGTGATTGGGGGCGACTTCAACGTGATTCCAGAAGATATCGATTGCCACAAGCCGGCATCCTGGATCAGGGACGCGCTGTTCCAGCCTGAACCCCGGGCACGGTATCGGGCCATGCTGGAGCGGGGTTACGTCGATGCGTTCCGATCGCTGCACCCGGACCTGGCGGGCGCCTTCACATTCTGGGATTACTTCCGCAACGCATTCGAACACAATCGCGGCATTCGCATCGACCACTTTCTGTTGTCGTCCGCAGCCGCGGCGCGGCTCGAATCATGCGAGATCGACAAAGGTCCGCGAGCGCAGGACAGGCCTTCAGACCACACGCCGATCGTGGTGGAGATACGATAATTCAGCGGTTGAGCGAAAACGTAGACCACGAAGAAGAACGCTAAGCGCGGGTGAGACCTTGCTGCCTGACACGTTCGGGATACCAGCCGGTGAACTTCACGGCGCCGACTAGCGCAAGAATGATCACAACGATTCCCACACGTCGGGATAATTGCGGCGCGAAGAGGATCGCCAGCTCAGCCACGATCATCACGGCGAAAGCCAGTGCCCATGCTCCACTGATGACGTAGTTTGTTCGCCGGAACTCCGGGCTGTCCCAGAACTCACGGCCTACCTGTTCCTGAGCGTACTGCAAAGTGAACGGTTTTCCGACAGCGATCGAGATCAGAACAATGAAAAGAAGCCCGCTGTCAACGCAAAGTCTTACACCGATCACCGTCCACGCAGGTTTTGCCACGAAGACATACGCAGCCAATCCGCAAAACAGGATGGCTGTCCCAATATCAAGGATCTTGGGTGAGCGCTTCTGGATCAGCCACTCGCGACCCAAAAGCAACAACGATACAATCGCTCCCCCGATAAGACCGGCCGCCGATCCAGCAAGTCTGTCAACAATCGCGAAAACGATAAAAGGCGCGAACGCTAAAAGGATCTGCATGGGTCCTCGATTCAGAGGCTGATGATATCACTCATCGTGTATGAAACAAGATAATTCAGGCCGTCGGAATGGGACTGAAATGGCGGCGGAGAATCGCCAATCGCGCCCGTGGCGGCAACGTTGCCTTCAGCACGGGTCGGGCACAAAAAAGAAGAGCTTGCGAGGGTTGGTCCCGGCAAGCTCTTTTTGCAGTTGTTTTAATCTATGGACCTGATTATGCTCCGGTCCGCTCAGAAGCTCTGGATATAAATATGTATAAAAATCTTTCTACTGTTCCTGCGGTTGCCGTGGATGGACTGCCCTTTGGGATATGTTCTGATCTGCGTTGATCGTGAGTGCCGGCGAAGAGCACGACATAGGTGCCGGCCTCATGTTGGTTAACAAGGTTTACGTTGAACTGAGTTTGTTGATTGCTTGCAACGAGAATCGCACACAAAAGACTAAAGTGTGATGTAAATCACACGAGTATTGGTTACTTTTGGAACCATGGGCCTGATTTGGAGCAATAGATCCTAAGATCCCCAAAGATCTGGCCTGCATGCCCACAATGCACGGGGCAGGCCGGACCTCCAGCGGGGCGGCGCTATGAGGAGGGCCCTCAACAGCGCACGATTTTGGGTGAGGCAATGCCCTTGGTGGCGTTTCGGGTATCGACAACGATTTGCGACTGCTCGACGATGGCCTGGTAATCGTACGAAGTGTGGTCTGTGACGATGAGGACCGCGTCGTATTGCCCGAGATTCTCGAGCGGAGTGTTGGTCATGTTGAGGTCGTAGTGGCGGCCGCGGCCCACTTTTGCGAAATAGGGATCGTTGTAGAACACGATGGCCCCTTTCTCGCGGAGCAACTCGATAATGGTGAGGGAAGGCGATTCGCGCAGGTCGTCGATGTCGCGCTTGTAGGCCAGGCCGAGAACCAGGACCTTCGAGCCCTTGATGGACTTGCAATGTTCGTTGAGTGCGGCGGCGGTATGCTCGATGACAAAGTAGGGCATCTTGATATTGACTTCGCCGGCAAGCTCGATGAAGCGGGTGCGGAAATCGTATTCCTTCGCCTTCCAGGAGAGGTAGAAGGGGTCGATGGGAATGCAGTGGCCGCCCAGTCCGGGGCCTGGATAGAAAGCATGAAAGCCAAACGGCTTGGTACGGGCGGCGTCGATCACTTCGTGAATATCGATGCCCATGCGCATGCAGAGCTGCTTGAGCTCATTGACGAGCGCGATGTTGACGCAGCGATAGATGTTCTCGAGCAGCTTGGTCATTTCAGCCACGGCGGGACTGCTGACCGGAATGGTGCGGCGGAAGATGGTGCCGTAGATGGCCGCGGCCATTTCAACGGCGGCGGGGCCGCACGCGCCGATGACCTTGGGAATATCGTGGCGGGCCACGGTGTCGTTGCCCGGGTCTTCCCGTTCGGGAGAAAAGGCCACATGGAACCCGGGTTGATCGGGCTCCCGCGAGACTCTGAGGCCGTGCGGATTGCCATTTTCGAGCAGCGGCACGACGACGTCTTCAGTGGTGCCGGGATAGGTCGTGCTCTCGAGCACAATGAGCTGGCCGTCGTGGACATGGGGGGCGATTGACTTGACAGTACCGGTGACGTAGCTGAGATCGGGCTCGTGATACTCGTCGAGCGGAGTGGGAACGCAGATGATGACGGCGTCCATCGCGGCGATCTGAGAGTAATCGGCGGTAGCGGAGAAGCCGGACTCCTGCGCCTTTTGGATGTCCTCCGGAAGAATGCGGACGATATAGGAGTCGCCGGCATTGAGCTTGCTGACCTTGTCGGGTGCGATATCGAACCCGGTGACGCGGAATTTTTCTTCGCTGAACAGCAGTGCCAGGGGCAAGCCGACGTATCCCATGCCCACGATGCCGATGCGGGCTTGCCGCGATGCGACCCGCTCTCTGAAGTCTGCGAGTGTGCTGTTGAGTGAGATAGTCATGTGATAGATTCTAAAGCTTCGCGTTAGCGTGCCAGTCACAGGCGCTCCGGGACGCGGCCGGGAACGGGGCCGGGAAGGGATAGATCCAGGATACTGACCTCGGCAACCGGCGCTGGGCGCAGGGCGTAATAGTATGCTGGGCTGGGCGGCCCGGGGTTCAGCCGGGCGCGGAAAGGAAAGACCTTGGCTCGATTTCTGGTAACCGGAGTGGCCGGATTTATCGGACGTTCGATCGCGGCGGCGCTTCTGGAGCGCGGCGAGAGCGTGCGCGGCATCGACAGCTTCATCACCGGCAAGAGGGAAAACCTGATCGGGCTGAACGGACTGGAATTCGTTGAGGGCGACCTGGCCGATCCGAATGCGTGCGCGCAGGCGTGTGAGGGGATCGAAGTCGTGTTTCATGAGGCGGCGCTGGCCTCGGTTCCTCGATCGGTGGCCGATCCCGTGGGAACAAACGTGAACTGCGTGGACGCGACGCTGAACGTTCTGGTTGCGGCGAAGGCCGCGGGAGTACGACGGGTGGTGTACGCAGGCTCGTCTTCCGCCTATGGAGATACCCCCACCATGCCCAAGCGCGAAGACATGTTGCCCAATCCCATCTCTCCCTACGCCGTGGCAAAGCTCGCGGGGGAACACTACATGAGCGCCTTTACCCGGGTGTATGGCCTGGAGACGGTGACCCTCCGCTACTTCAACGTCTTTGGCCCGTATCAGGATCCGACTTCGCACTATTCGGGGGTACTGGCGATTTTTTGCCGGCGCATGCTGGCCGCAGAACAGCCCACGATTTACGGCGACGGCGAGCAGAGCCGCGACTTCACTTACATCGACAATGTGGTTCACGCCAATCTGCTGGCTGCCGCAGCTCCCGCGGAGAAGGTCTCAGGGCGGATGATGAACACGGCCACAGCCACCCGGGTGACTCTGAATCAGACGTTCGCGATGCTGCAGGAACTGACCGGCTATAAGGGCTCGCCGGCCTATGCGCCGCCGCGAACGGGAGATATTCGCGACTCACTGGCGGACATCGGACTTGCCCGCAAGTTGCTGGGGTATGAGCCCATCGTGGATTTCCGGGAGGGAATGAGGCGAACGGTGGAGTGGTACCGCGGAAGTCAGGTCTGACGGAACCGGATCCGGCGAAAGAGGGATTGAACCCGTTCGCCCATCGTCGGCCGAACACCGCAGGCGAAGTATATCTGGCGGTTGAGCGCGGCCAACAGCTGAATTGCCTGCAGCCGTCCATGGTCTCTATCGACCCCGCATCCCTCGTGGATGTATTCGTCGATCAGGTACTCGAGTGCATGAGCCAGCTTTTCAAGACCTTGGCCCGCCTCGGGCGTGATCCTGCGTCTGACCATGGGTTGCCGCTCGATAGCAGGTGCTTCGGTCAGGAACGAAAAATGACTGTCCTGCACTGCCATCCCTTTATTTTTCACTTTGGAGAAAGTTTGACCGTGATCGCGGTGGATGTCATTGACATTACGCAATGGTTCGCGGTCCGGATGGTCGTCTGCCGAGTTGTTTTCTAAGCCAGCCAGGCGACTTGCGGTTTTCGAGGAATCATGTGACACCGCTCACTAACATTCCATGCAGCCATGATTAACACTGCTGGGGACTTCGTCACAGCGGTTTTTGAGGAAACTTGCGGTGGAATCGCGGTGCCGGAGAGCCTTTGGAATGAGGGTCCCGGGCCTTGCAGGAAGCTCCTTCAGCGGAACTCGCGGCGCGGCGCACATTCGATGGACGCGATACCCGCGCCGACATGCGAGGCGCCTCGGCTACGTCCCTGCGGGCGTTGTTCCTGCAAATAGCGCTGCGCCGCCGAACTGTCGGGGCGATTTTGGGCGGTCTGTTGCTGGCGTGCCTTTTTTATTGCATTGTGGCCCCCAGGGAATACGAAGCAAGGGCAAGAGTGGCCCTGCGCACGGTGTCTGCGACGTCGCTAGGCCTGCAGGAGCCGCCACCCTCGGTTTCGGCGTCGGCATTGCCGGCCCCCATGCAACTCGAGACAGTGGCCGGAATCCTGCGCAGCGATCGGCTGGCGTGGAGGGTGATTCGTGAGGAGAAGCTCTATGCCGCCCCTGCGTTCCGGGGACGGTTCGCCCTGCGGTATCCCGGTTTTCAGCCCGAGGCGCCGCAACCCGACGCCCAGAGCTATTTGCTGGAACGGTTTCAGGACCGACTGCACGTCGGGACGCTTCCGCGCACGCTGCTGGTCGAGATTCGCTTCCGGACACGGGATGCGCGATTGTCCGCCGACGTGGTGAATGCGCTGATTGCCGCCTACGGCCATCAGCAGAACGAACTGCGTGAGCAGGCCACAGACGAGGCGACCACAAGGTTGCGGAGCCAGCTCGCGGCCTTGAAGGCGCGGGCAGGGGAAGACGACCGGAGGCTGTCTGTCTACCAGGCGAAGCACGGCATTCTCATCACTCCCCAGACTCTGACCAACGGAAAACCGGGAGGGGAAGAACATTTGCCCGCGCTGGTGGAAGTCGATGAGCTGGGACGGGCGCTGGCGGCCGCCAATTCGGAGCGGATTCTCCGCGAGGCCGAATATCGGGCCGCGGCGCAGGGCGATCCGGAAGTCGTGCTGGCCTTCGATCCGCGAGTCCAAACCGACGGGACCAATCTCGCCAACACTTTTCGATCGATCCATGCGCGGCGCAGCGACCTGGAACAGGAACTGGCGCAAATCACCATTGAGCGGGGCCCGAACTTCCCCCGCGTGCTGGAGATTCGCCAGCAGCTGAAGGACCTCGACCGCCAACTGGAGACCGAGAACGCGCAGTTGCGGGAAAAGTTCAGGAACGCCTGGACTGCGGCGGAGGATCACGAACGACTCATTCAGAAGAACCTCTCCCAGCGCACGCGCGAAGGCCTCAGAGTGGACGAGGCAGCTACCGCGTATGAAGGGATGCGGCGCGAAGCCGACTCCACGCGCGATCTGTATTTGCATATGCAGGACAAGGTCGAAGAAGCGGGACTGGCGGTGGGCGTGCACGATGCGGATATCTGGGTTGTGGATGAGGCCAGGACGCCCGCAAAACCAGTTGCTCCGGATATGCCTTTGTACCTCGCCATCACGCTGTTTGTAGGTCTTTGGATTGCGGTGGGAACGGCTTTGCTGCTGGAATCGCTCTGGCCATCGGCGGCTCGCGTGCTTCTAGGACTGCTCGCCATCTTTGCGAGCGGTGCCGTGGTATACGCGCAAGCTCCCACACCGAGCACGCAGGGAATTCCCACCGGGGTGGCAAAAATCCCGGTCACCAAAGATAACAAGAGCACTCCGAACCCAAAGGAGGCTCCGGAGGTCTGGAACGGGACGGGCGCGAACGCTGCCGGGTTGCCCGCCGGTGCCACCAACCTCTCAACCGAAGCGATGCCGGCCCCGATCGTGCCGGGAGATCTGCTCGACATCGGCGAGTATCACACCCCTGAGTTTCACTCGACCGTACGGGTGACGGCGGGCGGCACGGTGAAGTTGCCGATGGTGGACGAGGTGCGGGTCGAGGGGATGGATGAACTCGAGGCCGCCCGCGCCATTGCGGCGGCCTTGGTGGAGCGCGGCCTGCTGAACCATCCGCAGGTCTCGGTGCTGATCCTGGCCTATGTGGGCCAGGATGTGAGCGTGCTTGGAGAGGTAACGCGGCCCGGCGTGTATCCGTATACGGTGCATCACCGGTTGTTCGACATGATCTCCGCCGCCTCCGGATTGAGCCCGACCGCAGGTGGGGTAGTGAACATCTACCACCGCAGCGATCCGGCCACGCCGCATCCCGTTGCTCTCGATCGGAACGGAGCCGAGGGCAGGGTCGATGGGAATCCCGAACTGGCGCCGGGCGACATTGTTCAAGTGAGCCGCGCGGGATTGGTGTATGTCGTTGGGGATGTGATTCGACCGGGCGGATTCACTGTCGATCCGAGTGAGGACGTCACCGTATTGAGGGCGCTTTCGCTGGCATGGGGCCCGTCGCAGAACGCGGCACTCAGCAAGGCGCTCTTGATTCGTGAACAGAAGAGCGGCCGGACGGTGACTACGCTGGACCTGTCGCGCATGCTGCACGGCCAGGATCCGGATCAGCCCATAGAGGATCACGACATCCTGTTTGTGCCCAACTCGGCAGTGAAGAACCTGTACAACCGGACCATTGAAGCGGCAGTGCAGTCGGCGGTGGGCGTGAGCATCTACGCGGGCCTGGTTTACTCGCAGAGGTTTTAGCGATGCGGCCGCTGGTACGAATTCTGCTGCTTCTGTTCGCGTTCGCGGTTCCGTGGGAGTACTCGCTCGACCTGGGCGAACCGGTGGGAAACATCGCGCGTGTCCTCGGCCTGCTGGTGCTGGCGGCGGCTGTTCCAGCCATGTTGCTGACGGGTCGGATGCGCAGGCCGGGCGCGCTGCAGTGGCTGGTGCTGGCGCTGTTTCTCTGGTTCTGCTGTACCTGCTTCTGGACCCTCGAAAACGCGGCAACGCTGGCACGGCTGCGGGGTTACTTCCAGGTGATGATGGCGGTCTGGCTGGTCTGGGAGTTTGCCGAGACAGTGGAGGATTTGCGCGACCTGCTCCGCGCGTATGTAGCTGGCTCATGGGTTCTGGCGATTCTGACGATCGCGAACCTGGCTTCGCCGGAGGCGGCCGGACAGATTCGATTTGTGGCCGAAGGGCAGGACCCGAACGATGTGGCCCGCTTCCTCGATCTTGGATTTCCCATGGCGGCCCTGCTTCTGGACAGCGAGTCGACCGCGGTTGGAAAGCTCTTTTCCTTTGGCTATCTTCCGGTGGGTCTGGCGGGAGTCTTGCTGACGGCTTCCCGGAGTGGATTTCTCGCGGCCCTCATAGCACTCGCGGGTTGCGGAGTCCTGCTGGCTCGCAGCCATGTTCGAGGCTGGCTGGCAGGAGTATTCGCACTGCCGGCTATCGCCGCGGGCTTCTGGTTTCTGGTGCCACACGAGACGCTCCAGCGAATTATCACAATTCCAGAGCAGCTTCAGGGTGGAGACCTCAACTATCGCTTGAACATCTGGCAAGCCGGGTGGCAGGCGTTTGTGCAGGCTCCATTCTTTGGCAGCGGGGCAGGAACGTTTGTGCACGCGGCGCGTTTGGCGCCGGAGGATACGGCCCACAATACCCTGCTCTCGATCGGCGTGGAGGGCGGAATCATAGCCGTGATGCTGGCGGCGGCAATCGTAGTCGTATGTGCGCGATCCGTGGCGAAGGTGCGAGGGCCGGTGCGCGTGGCCCTGGCGGCTGCCTTTCTGGCGTGGCTCGTGATTTCATTTGTGGCCACCGTCGAAGTGAGCCGTTCGACGTGGCTGCTGCTGGCATTGATTTCGGTAGTTGAACGAATGGAGGCGGAAAGCCCACGCGAACTGGACCATTACTTCCCGCAAACCATCCGAAGTTCGGCGACTGAAATTGAAGCGGGTGTGGCGACATGACGGCGATCGGGGCCCTTCAAGAACGCAGCAGCATCGATGGCCGCATCCTTCGCGCCGTGGCATCCGTTTTTGCCGCGGGTGCCGTGGTGAAAATCGCGGCGATGGGCAAGGAGTTTGTCGTCGCGGGCGTGTTTGGGCGCTCCGATGCGATGGATGCGTTTCTCGCGGCGTTCCTGATTCCTAATCTGCTCATCAACCTGATCGCCGAATCAATGAACCAGGCATTGGTGCCGACATTGATCAAGGTGCGCATGCGCGATGGCTGGGTGCGCGCCCAGGAACTGCTTTCGAGCTCCATGCTCTGGCTGTGCGGGTTGTTGACGGGAGCGGCAGTTTTGATGGCCCTGCTGGCGCGTGCCTTTTTTCCCTTGATCGGATCGGGGTTTCCGTCACTCAAACTCGACCTCTCGGTGCGATTGTTCTACGCTCTGTTGCCGGTGGTGTTGCTGAGCGGCATCGCCGCCACCTGCACCGCGGTGCTGAACGCGTTTGAGCGGTTCGCGATGCCGGCGCTCTCGGCGTTGGTGATGCCGCTGTCGATTGTCGCAGCGGGACTTATGCTTCACCGACCGTTGGGAATCTGGGCGCTGGTCTGGGGAACCCTGTTCGGCGCCGTCGCCCATGCGGGTCTGACGGGCTGGATGATGGAGGCTCGCGGTTACCGGTTTCGCCTCCGCTGGCACGGCAAGAACGAAGCGACTCGCGAGGTGTCACGCCAGTATGGACCGGTGTTGCTGAGTTCGGTCGTTGCATCGGGCGGCCTGCTGGTAGACCAGGCGATGGCAGCGATGTTGCCCGCGGGGAGCGTCTCCGCACTGGTATTCGCCAACCGGTTTGTGAGCGTAGCGGTGACGCTGATGGCGGGAGCGGTGTCGTCGGCGGTCGTGCCTTACTTCTCGAGCATGATCGCCGATCGCGATTGGCAGGGGTGCCGGCGCACGCTGCGCACCTGGTCACGGATCATGGCCGTGACTTCGCTTCCGATTGCAGGACTGCTCATCGTGGGAGCGCAGCCGCTGGTACGGCTCACTCTCCAACACGGCGCATTCGAGGCCAAAGACACGGCGGTGGTGGCATCGGTGCTGGCAATGTATGCCATTCAGATTCCGTTTTTCGTCGTAAGCCGGGTGTTTTATCGATTCGTGGTCGCGATGCGGCGCACTGACCTGGTTCTCTGGTGCGGCAGTCTGAACCTGGTCCTCGATGTGTTGCTGAATCTTCTGTTGATGCGGTGGTTTGGAGTGGCCGGGATCGCCCTGGCGACTTCTCTATGGACCGTGAGCACGCTTGGGTTCCTGTGGTACTGGGCTTATCGGCTGTTGGGACAGGCGGCTCATGGAGAGGTGCGGGCGTGGGCATGATTCCGAAACCGGCGCAATACCTCCTGCGGCTCGATGATCTTTGTCCGACACATTCGGCGGCGCGGTGGGAACAGTTCCGCAAAGTGATCGAGGAGTTCGGCATTCGTCCGATCCTTGCGGTGATTCCCGACAACCGCGATCCGCAATTGAACGGCTCGCCGTACGATCCCCGATTCTGGGATCAGATGCGGGAGATGGAATCAGCAGGCGCGGCGATTGCGGTCCATGGCTACCAGCACCGGTGCCATGCGTTAGGCGAAAGCCTGCTGGGGCTGGACAGGCGTTCGGAGTTTGATGGTGTTGACCCCGATACGCAGCGGGCATGGATCCGGGCGGGATTCGAGATTTTGCGTGATAAGGGACTGCATCCCCGGTTGTGGGTCGCCCCCCGCCATGGCTTCGACCGGAACACGCTGAGGGCACTGCAGGCCGAGCGAGTGGAATACATTTCGGACGGGTTCGCGCGGGTTCCGCATCGGCGACATGGTGTGATGTGGATACCCCAGCAACTGTGGTCCCCGGTCGCGAAATCGAAAGGGCTATGGACGATTTGCATTCATCCGCACACCGCAAAGGATCTGGATGCTAAGCGGCTGCGGTGGTTTTTGAAGAGTTACTGGCCGCAATTTACTTCCTTCGATCGCGTGGTCAAGGAGTTCGAAGGACTGGCGCTCGGGCCCCGTGAACGGATCTATGAAGGACTGGCGCTGTGGCGGGTCCAGGCGCGGCGAAGACGGCACGCGCAGGGAAGACGGTGAGATTGGGTTGCCGTGAAATGCGAATTGGACAAGAGGAACTCTGAGCGAGTCATCCTCTTTTCGTGCCTGTTGATCCCAGGGAGACGATGGAGGTTATCGACGGACCTCGCAGAGAGTTTCGTCGATCAGGCTCTCGTAGCCCTTAAGTGCGCGATCCATGCCGAAGGGTTCAACCCAGGGATGATTGAAGCGTTGGCCAAAATTGATCGACCGCAATGCATCGAGAAGCACGTGGACGAGCGCCTTGGACGAAACCTGATTCGCGATCCACGCGCCGCGTTTCCCGTCGAGAAGGCGAGCAACGCCGTCCGAGGATGGCAGCGCAGCGATGGGAAGTCCGCCGGCGGCGGCCTCGAGAAGGGCGTTGGGCAGTCCTTCATGGCGTGACGAGAGGACAAACAGGGTGGCGCCGGGGAAGTAGAACTCCGGGTGAAGGACATAACCCGGGAAATGAACCGACGTTTCGAGGCGAAGGGTGCGGCGCATCGCTTTCAGAGCCGCTTCTTCGGGACCTTCGCCGACGATGGTCAGATCGGCGGATGGAAACCTGAGACGCAGGGAAGAGAACGCCTCGAGTAACAGATCGAATCCTTTTTCCCGCGAGAGTCTGCCGATGGCGAGTAGGTGAGGTCCGTGGCCGAACCATCGAATCGGTACAGCGTTGCTGACGGCATGGATGGCCTCAGCATCGACGGGATTGGCAAGGACCTGCATGTGGGATGGCTTAATGCCGGATTGCCGAGCAAGGTCGGCAGCCATGGCTTCGGTCTGGCAGACGATTCGGTCGGCCGAGGGGTAGAGGAGGCGATACAGGAATCCAGCGTACCAGGGTAACTGATGCAACGACGACGAAACGGTGGTGTTCTGACGAACAAGGACGCGCGTTTTCCGCGGGAAAAAAGGCCTCAGGAGCAGCACGAGGAAATTGAGATGCGCCATGCCGGAAAGAATCACGTCCGGCTTCAGACTGCGCACCAGGCGAAGCAGTGGGAAGGCCACGGATCGCACCCGGGACCCGCCGAGTGAATGGACGGTTGCAAAAGCAGGCAGGCACTCCGACGGGCGGGCAGACTGTGTCATCAGGCCGAGGTGAATCTCATATTTCTGCGGAGATAGACCCCGTGTAAGGAGCTCGGTTACGCGCTCCGCGCCGCCACCACCGAGGTGGGGAATCAGTAACAGAACGGTAGGGCGTTGAGGGGTCACAGTCGTAATTAAGAGTAATTAAGAAATGAGGGTACAGGGTACGAGCGAATAGCCCCGTGATGGCGCGCACACGGACAAAATGTCCAGAACTGATACAGTTTTTAGTTTCTATTAAGAATTCTTCCGGCCGGGCGGGAGCAGCAGGAGCGCCGCGTGCAATTTCGCGAAGGATGTACCGCCGTTCCTGGCTCGACCGCGGGAAGCGCATCACAGCCCCTGATCGTGGTGGGCGTTACCTGCGCCGAGACGTGCCTGGTTCTAAAGGCGCGGCTGCACGCCATACGGTCCGCGGGTTTTCGGGTAGTGCTCATTGCCAGTCCCGGCCCGCTTCTGGATCGCATCGCGAACGAGGAAGGGATCGCGACCCTGGCCATTCCGATCCGCCGCGAGATTGCTCCGCTGCGCGACATGGTGTCATTGTGGCGCCTGTTTCGCGCACTGCGCCGTTTGCAGCCGGATCTGACGGAATTCAGCACCCCGAAAGCCGGCCTCCTCGGAAACCTGGCGGCGAAATGGTGCCGGGTTCCGGTACGCATCTACATACTGCGGGGACTGCGCCTGGAGACCTTGACAGGGTTAAGGCGCCACATACTCCTGGCGGCGGAGCGGATTGCGGCAGCCTGCGCTCACCTGGTCGTATGCAACAGTGAAAGCCTGCGCGCTCAGGCGATAGCTTTGCAAATCGCAGACGAATCGAAGTTGCACTTGATCGGAAGCGGCAGCAGCAATGGCGTCGATGTGGACCGGTTTTCGCCCGGACCCGAAGAGGTTCGGGAAAGATTAGGGATTCCACAGAATGCGCCGGTGATCGGTTTTGTCGGGCGGCTGACGCGCGACAAGGGAGTTCCGGAGCTGATCGATGCGTTCGACCAGGTCGTGGCGGCGGCTCCGCTGGCGCGACTGCTGCTGGTGGGCTGGTTCGACGAGTCGGAGGATTCGCTCAGCGAAGAACTGCGCACCAGAATTGACCACCATCCATCGATCGTCCGTACCGGGTTTGTAGCGGATACGGCGCCGTACTACCGGGCCATGGACATGATGGTTTTGCCGACGTGGCGGGAGGGATTTCCCAACGTCGTGTTGGAGGCGGCGGCGACAGGAATCCCGGTGATCACGACGTTTTCGACCGGCTCGCGGGATGCGGTCCTCGCGGAGATTACGGGTGTCTTGATTCCTGCCGGCTATCCCGAAGCCATCGCCGAGGCGGTGCTGCGACTGATTCGCCATCCGGGCGAGCGGCAGCGCATGGGAGCGGCAGCGCGGGCCTGGGTGATCGACGAGTTTGTGAATGGCCGTGTGTTGGGACTGACGGTTGGTTTCTACGAGAAACTCCTGGAAGCATCCGGGGCCGAAGACCTGAACCCTTTGGCTACGGCTGCGGCTGGAGACTGATTTCCGGCACGGACTCTTCGGCGTGCGGAACCTGCAACGTGTGAGCTGCGGTTTCTGCCGCATGCAGGGCCTTTCCCGGCACAATCCCGAGCGCGAGGGTTGCGCCTACCGTGAACAAAAGAGCAGCACCGACAGCGACACCCACCTGCGGTAACGAAGATGCATACTCTCCGTTTTCCTCATTAGGCCTCTGCGCGGCCGCCAGCGCCAGGCGAAGGTAGTACGCCGAGGCCACACCGGAGTTCAGCAAGCCGATCACGGCGAGGATCACGGCTCCTCCGCCGACCGCAGCGGAGAAGGAGTAGAACTTGCCGAAAAACCCGCCGGTGAAGGGAATTCCGATGAGCGAGATCAGGAAAAAGATGAGCAGGATGCCGAGGAACGGAGAACGATAGAGCAGGCCGCGAAAGTCGCGAATCATGGGTAGCTTCTCATCGTACCCGCTGGCGAGGGTCACGACCGCAAAGATGCCGACGTTCATGGCCGCATAGGCAGCGGTGTAGAAGCTGGCTGCGGCGATTCCGGTTGAGCCCAACCCCGCGAAAGCGGCCAGCAGGTATCCCGCGTGGGCGATCGAGGAGTAGGCCAGCATGCGCTTGACGTTCTCCTGGCGCAGCGCGGCCAGATTGCCAACAGTCATGGAGACGACGGCGACTCCCCAGAGCAGCGGAGACCAGATGGGTCGAAGGGTGGGCAGCATTTCGTAGACGACGCGCAGCAGCAGCGCGAAGGCAGCGGCCTTGGGTGCGGTGGACATCAAGGCGACGACCGGCGAGGGCGCACCTTCGTAGACATCGGGCGTCCAGAGATGGAACGGCGCGGCAGACACCTTGAAGAGTATTCCGACCAGCATCAGAGCCAGGGCCGCAACGATGAAGGTTTGATTCTGGGCCGCGGGAACACGCGCGGCGACCTCGTAAATCTGCGTCGTCCCCGTGGCGCCGAAGATCAGGGCAATGCCGTAGAGGAGAAATGCGGTGGCAAAAGAACCGAGCAGGAAATACTTGATGGCGGCTTCGGGGCCCTGGCCGGTGTGCTTGCGGTAGCCGGCAAGCACGTAGGTGGAAATGGACGAAATCTCAAGTGCGATGAAGACCACGAGGAGTTCGACAGCGCTGGTGAGCAGGCACATGCCGACGGCGCCAAAAACAACCAGCGCATAGTATTCGCCCTGGTGGTGGCTGTCTTCGGGCAGAGTGTCCAGCGCAAGCAGAAGCGCGACCAGCACGATGGCGCAGATAAGGACATGGAAAAAGACGGTGAAGGGACTGGTTTCGACGGTGCCGAAGAAGCCGGTGCCGGTGGGAAGGTTGAGTTGCCAGAGGCTCGACCACAAGGCGGCCGTGGTGCCGAGCGCGGCTACCCAGCCAAGGGGACGACGGAGCCAGCCGACGGGCATCGACGCATCGATCAGCATGACAACAATGCCCGTTAGCGTAAGGATGATTTCGGGAAGGATGCGGAGGCTGTCGGACGAGTTCATGGACGGGCCTCCGCAACAGTGCGAACGGGATCAGGCGGGAGCGCATTCGGGATCGATCGCACCTCATGCGCCGCGGTGGAACCAGGGGAATTCCTCTGGATGGTACGCAGCCAATAATTGGGCACGATTCCCATGATCAGCATCAGGACAGCGAGCGGCACGAGCACGAGAATCTCGCCTAAGCCGAGATCGTTGACGGGGCGCCCGGCGATCATTTCGCTCTGAGGACCGTAGAAGAGACGCTGCACGAGCCAGAGCATGTAGGCGGCGCTGAGGATGACGCTCACGGTGCCTGCGATGGCCCAATTGCGGCTCACGTCGGTAAACGTGCTGGAGAAGATAAGGAACTCGCCCACGAAGCCATTGAGCATGGGGAGGCCGATCATGGCGAGAGCGGTGATGACGAAGAAGGTGGCGGTACGCGGGAGCCGGGCGGCGACTCCACCGTAGCTCGCGATCTGGCTGGTGGCGTAGCGGGTATCAAGCACGCCGAGGAGGACGAAGAGGGCTCCTTCGATCACGCCCTGGCTGACCATGAGGTAGATCGCGCCATCGCGGCCGGTGAGGTTGAGGCCGTAAATGCCGAGGGTAGTGACGCTGAAGTGGCCCAGTGTCGCGAAGGCGATGAGGCGCCAGAAGTCGCGTTGCACGAGGGCCAGGCAAGCGCCGTAGAGAATGCCGATGACCGCGAGGCCGATGAGCAGGGGCGCGATGGCACGCGCCTGGATGGGGAAGAGTCCGACATGGAAACGAAGCATGGAATAGAGGCCGAGTTTGCCGGCGACCACCATGGCGAGAGCCACCGGGGCTTCTGAGAAAGTTTCGGCCAGCCAGCCGTGGAGGGGAAAGACGGGCACCTTGACGGCGAAGGCAAACAGGAATGCGAGCGCGCACCAGAAGAGCGCTGCGGAGGGGATGGCTCCGGCAGCGACGTAGAGCTGAAGTTCGGAAAAGTTGAAGGTGCCGGTCCGCGCGTAGAGATAAAGGATCGCGACCAGCAGGGGCGCGGACGGAATGAACGTAAACAGGAAGAAGCGCCCTGCCGCGTGGGGGCCATCCTTGCGGCCGTACATGGCGATGAGGATGGCCATGGGAACCAGCGACAGTTCCCAGAAGCCGTAATACACCATCAGGTCGAGAGAGACAAAGACGCCGAACATGGCGGTTTGCTGAACCAGGAAGAGCGAGTAGTAGATTTTGCTCCGCTCTTTGATGGCGTTCCAACTGGCGAGTACGCCGACGGGCGCGAGCAGGCCGGTGAGGACGACCAGCCAGAGGCTGAGGCCATCGACGCCGACGTGGTAGAAGATGCCCTGGTGGCCGCTGTTCGGATTGAGATCAATCCACAGACGATTGAATTCGAACTGATATCCAGGCTGGCCGAGGCCGAAGTGCGCAGGCAGGTGAAGTGTGAGGCCAAAGCTGACCAGCGCTGTGAGCAGGGCTAGCCATGCGGAGAGCTTGCCGCGGTCGGGCAAGACGGCGATGAGGACCGCGCCCGCAATGGGAACGAGAAGGATGAGCGTGAGGATGGATTGGTTGAGATCGTTCATGCTCAGTGCCCCGCTCCGTGGTTAATGAAGGCTGAAAAGCCGTCCGGTGAGTATGCCCACAGCACGTACAGCACAAGCAGGGTGGCGGCGGCTGCGAGCCAGGCGGCATACGATCGCAGGTTGCCCGACTGCCAGCGCTGCAGGATGGCTCCGCCCAGCGTGGCAATGCCGCCGAGGAGCCAGGCCGCCCCACCCAGAATGGCTCCATCGACGACCCATTCCAGGACGTAGCGCGAGGTGGCGAGGATCGGCTTGACAATAACCGCACCGTAGAGTTCGTCGACCCAGTATTTGTGGAGCAGAAGGTTGTAGGGGCCCGACATTGAAGCGGCGAGTTGCGCGGGAGTGTCCGGGCGGGTCTTGTACAGGCGGTGAGCGATAAACCAGCCAATGACCGCAGCTATGACTGCAATGCCGGCGAGGGTCCATTCGAGACCGGCGCTGCCGCCCTCGCCGGACGTCGCACCGACAGATGGGGCGAGGTATGCGGCAAAACGCTCGATTCCGATCCAGCCGCCGGCGATTGAAAGGATAGCGAGGATAACAAGCGGCCCGAGCATCGACCATGGACTTTCGTGAGCCGTATGTCCGGCTTCGAGTACGAGCTTAGTGTCGGAACGGGCGTGCACCGCAGCACCGTGATCTTCGACGCCACTGCGGGATTCGCCGAGAAAGGTCAGGTACCAGAGGCGGAACATGTAGAACGACGTGAGCAGCGCCGTGACCAGGCCGATGAACCAGAAGATCTTTCCGCTGGTGCCTTGCAGGAATGCCGAATACAGGATCGCGTCTTTGGAGAAGAAAGCGGCAAGTGGAGGAAATCCCGCAATGGTGAAAACGGCCACTGTCATGGTCCAGAAGGTGATGGGCATGTGATGACGGAGGCCGCCCATCTTGCGCAGGTCCTGTTCTCCGCCGAGTCCGTGGATGACCGAGCCCGCGCCAAGGAACAGCAGCGCCTTGAAGAAGGCGTGGGTCATGAGGTGGAAGATGCCGGCTGAGTAGGCGGCAACACCGCAGCCCAGGAACATGTATCCCAGCTGCGAGACTGTGGAGTAAGCAAGGACGCGCTTGATGTCGGTCTGGACCAGGGCGATGGTGGCGGCGAAGATCGCCGTAGCGGCTCCAACGATGGCGACGATCAGCAGTGCGAAGGGCGAGCGGTCGAAGAGGAAGTGGGTCCGGGCAATCATGTAGACGCCGGCGGTGACCATTGTAGCGGCGTGGATGAGCGCCGAAACGGGCGTTGGACCTTCCATGGCGTCAGGAAGCCAGACATATAAGGGAAGCTGCGCGCTCTTACCGGTTGCGCCTACGAGCAGGCAAAGGGCGATGGCGGTGAGGACGCCTCCGGTCCACGCGGGCTTTACGGCCAGCTCAGCGGCGATCACATTAAAGGAGAGGGAATTGAAGTTTCCCAGCAGCAGGAACATGCCGATGAGGAATCCAAAGTCGCCGATGCGGTTGACGACGAAGGCCTTCATGCCGGCGCTTGCCGCGGAGGGTTTCTGGAACCAGAAGCCGATGAGGAGATAGGAGGCGAGACCGACGCCTTCCCACCCGACAAACATCAGAAGGGCGTTGCCGGCCAGCACCAGAACGGTCATGAAGAAGAGGAAGAGGTTCAGGTAGCTGAAGTAGCGCGCATAGCCTTCTTCATGAGCCATGTAGCCGGCCGAGTAGACGTGGATGAGGAATCCGACGCCGGTGACGACCAGAAGCATGACCAGCGAAAGCTGATCGAGGACAAAGCTGTAATCGATGTGGAGGGCGCCGGCGTTGATCCAGCTGTGGCCAAGAGTTTCGATGTGAGGCAAGGCCGCGGCGTTTACGGCCATCGCTGCATTCACGACAACGCCGAACGAAGCGAGAGGCGCGAGCAACGCGACCGTCGTGACCAACGCTTTCGGCAGCCTTCGCCCGAAGATTCCGTTGATGAGGAATCCCGCAAATGGCAGCAGCGGAATCAGCCAGAGATGGAGCGATTCGTTCATAGTTTCATCAGGTCGATCCGGTCGACGGCCAGAGTGGAGCGGGCGCGAAAGACGGCAATGATGATCGCAAGGCCGACGGCGGCTTCAGCCGCGGCGACCACCATCACAAAGAACACGAAGATCTGTCCCTTCACCAGGTGCCATTCATGGGCGAAGGCGACGAAGGAAAGATTGACGCCGTTGAGCATGAGCTCGATGGACATGAAGACAGTGATGAGATTTCGCTTGATGAGGAAACCGACGACTCCGAGACAAAACAGAGCCGCGCTCAAAAGCAGATACCAGGAGATGGGAATCACTTGCTGACCCTCCGTTCTCCACTGCCGGCGCGGGCCAGGGCCACGGCGCCGAGTATGGCAATGAGAATGAGCACGGAAGTGACTTCAAACGGGAGCAGAAGCTCGTGGAAGAGAACGCGGCTCAAATCTTCCGTGGTGGTTATAGGGTCGCTGAGCGCGACTGAACCGAGGTTCTGCGCTTTGAGGATGACGGTAGCAATGACGCCCAGAAATACGAGGACCGCCGGGAAGCCGATCATCTTGCCGGCGCGGCTGCCGAGAGTGCGTTCTTCGCGGCCGGCGTTGAGGAGCATGACCACGAAGGTGAAGAGCACCATGATGGCGCCGGCGTAGACGATGATCTGCGCGATGGCAAGGAATTCCGCACCGAGCAGCAGATACAACACCGCCAGCGAAGTCATCACTACGACCAGCGAGAGGGCGCTGTTGATGGGATGCGTCTGCAGCAGGAGATTGATCGCTCCCGCGAGGCAGAGTCCGGCAAAGACGATAAACAGAATCAGGTGCATCGTTCCATCGCTTGCGTAGGCGGCGGAGAATTCCCGCCGATTGAGAAGAGGATCGAGTGTCTACGGAAAATCCTCTCCGATTGTAAATGAGCGCGCCCGATAAAAAGTGCGCGCTATGGCTTATACGCGAGCCAGAGGCTTGTGCCGACGATATTCAGGATGGCGAGCGGAAGCAGAAACCGCCAGCCATAATTCATGAGTTGGTCGTAGCGGAAGCGGGGCAGTGTGCCGCGCACCCAAACATAGAGAAACAGGAAACTGAAGACCTTGAAGACAAACCAGAAGAGCGGAAGGATGGCCTGGATGAAAGCGTTCTGCGGCGTGGGGATCAGGTTGCCGAAGGGGCTGGTCCAGCCGCCCAGAAAGAGGAGAGTCGCCACGCAGCCCACGGTGATCATGTTGCCGTATTCGGCCATGAAGAACATGGCGAATTTCATGGAGCTGTACTCGGTGTGATAGCCGCCGGTGAGTTCGCTCTCGGCTTCGGGAAGATCGAAAGGGGAACGGTTGGTCTCGGCATAGGCGGCCATGAGGTAGATGAAGAACGCGACAAATTGGAGGCCACCGAAAATGTTCCAACTGAGAATGCCGAGCCGGGATTGATTTTCCACAATCACGCGAAGATTGAGGGAGCCGGCGCGAAGCACCACGCCGACCAGCGACAGTCCGAGGGCAAGCTCATAGCTGACGAGTTGCGCAGAAGAGCGAAGAGATCCGAGCAGAGAATACTTGTTGTTCGAGGACCAGCCGGAAAGGGCGATGCCGTATACGCCGACCGATGTAACGCCGAGGATCACGAGCAGGCCGACATTGACATCGGAAATCTGGAAGAAGCGGAAGCCGTGGTAGTTGATATTGGGATTGCCGAAAGGAACTACGCCGATGGAGATCAGCGCACAGCCAAGCGAAATCATGGGAGCAAGCAGGTAGAGAGGCTTGTAGACGGACGTCGGAATCATGTCTTCCTTGAGGAAGGACTTGGCGCCATCGACGAGCGGCTGCAGAAGACCGAAGGGACCAACGCGGCTTGGGCCCCAGCGGTTCTGGATGCGGGCCACCAGCTTGCGTTCGAGCAGCACCGTGTAGGCCACGCCCATCAGGAAGATCACCGTTACCACGATGGTCTTCAGCAAGCTCCAGAGAAAGAACCAAAAAAGTGTCACGGGGCTTCAGCCTCTCTTACATGAACCGAATGCCTAACCGCAGATCCTTGCTGCGCTCAGGATGACAAGGTCGTATTTAGTCTGCGCCAGTCTCTGCCAATTGTTGCGATTGATGAAGCTCCAACTCGCGCAACGCCGGACTATAGCGGCTCAAGGTGCCCGAGGTAAACAGGCCGTCGTGCGCGGAATGAATCAAGTCTGGGTGCGGCTCGGTGAGTGAAGAGACCGGAACTAAGCCCGGCTCAGTGGGCACATCGTTGCCGCTGAAAAGATTCATGCGGTCGAGTTTGTACGAAGGGACGAGGCGCTCGATCTCGTCGAGCACCGCGAGCGGGTCAAAGGGACTTAGTTTTGGCTCGAGTCCGTTCGCTGCCAGCCAGACAGCGTGGCGATCGGCTTCGCCCGACTGGGCTCCGCGCGACTGGCCGAGGTCAGCGGTAACGCCGGCTTTGCCAAAAGGAACAAGCGTCTTGACGTCCGCGCCCATGGAGGCGGCGAGGCGAACGAGGATTTCGAAGTCCGGCTTCACCCCGGCCTTGTCGGCGGCTTTGCGGGCCAGCTGAACATCGCCGAAGGTGTTGGTGATGGTGCCTGTTTTTTCGTAAAGACTGGCAGCCGGGAAGACCACGTCGGCGAGCGCAGCGGTAGCGGTGAGGAACATGTCCTGCACGATCACGAAGGTGTCTCTGAGGGACGCAGGATCGATGCCGGACTTCTCGACGGGATCGGCGCCAACCACAAGCAGCGCGCCGAGGGCGCCGCGGCTGGCTGCGGCCAAGAGTTCCGGCTGGGTGAGGCCGGCAGTCGTGGACAGGCCGGGATATTCGTCCGCAAAGGCACCCGGGGTAGCGACAGGGACGTAGCCGGGAAGAAGATCGGGAAGCAGACCCATGTCAGCGGCGCCGCGGGAGTTGACGTGATCGCCGAGGAAGGCGAAGCGCACGTTGCCTCGGGCAATGCCCCAGGCAACGAGGGCTGCGATGTGGTTGCCACCGAAGTCCTGGCCGAAGACGATGAGCAGCGACGGTTCCGCCATGACGGCTTTGGCGAAATCAGAATCGTTGCGATCGAGGATAGTGGTCAGGTCGCGGTAGCCGGCGGGCGGAAGGCCCTGAACGGCCTTGGCCTGCCGCTCCAGCTTGATGGAGCGGTGATTGGCGATGTAGAGACGGGCGCGGTTGAGGCGAACATTGGTGCGGAGGTTCCAGGCCAGCAGCGGATGCTCGTTGGTGGGATCACCGCCGATGAGCAGGATGGCAGGCGCCGTCGCAGTGTCGCGCAGGCTGGCTACTTTTCCCTCGTGGCCGGCGACAGCGGCGACAAATGCGGCGTAGTCCGCGGTGCGTTCGTGGTCGATGTTATTGGTGCCCAGAATGGTGCGAGCAAATTTCTGCAGAAGGTAGTTTTCTTCGTTGGTGGTGCGGTTGGAGCCCAGGACGGCGATGGCGTTGCCGCCCTTTGCAGCAATGACCTCCTTGAGTTTTGCCCCGGCAAAACGAAATGCATGCTCCCAGGTTGCCGGCTCGAGATGGCCTGCTGCGTTGCGGACGAGGGGCCGGGTGAGGCGCTCGGGGTTTTCGACGAAGTCGAATCCGAAGCGGCCCTTGGCGCACAGGAAGTCGCCATTGATGCCGCTCTTGTCGCGATTGTCGGCGCGGACGATTTCTGAACCCTCATTGGACTGGCGGATGCCGAGCGTGACCTTGCAACCGTCGGCGCAGTGAGTGCAGACGGTGGTGACGTGCTTCATCTCCCATGGGCGGGTCTTGTAACGGTAGCTGCCGCTGGTGAGCGCGCCCACGGGACAGACGTCGATGCACATGCCGCACTCTTCGCAGTCCAGATGGTCGCCGCCATTGGGCGCGATCACGGCGCTGACGCCGCGGTTCTGGATGCCGAGCGCCCAGACGTCCATGCCTTCGCCGCACATGCGCACGCAGCGGTAGCAGAGAATGCAGCGAGGACGGTCAAAGAACACTGCCGGAGACCACTGCTGTTCTTCGCGGTGCTGCTTGGCCTCGGTGTAGAGGCTCTCGCCGGCGCCGTACTTGAACGTCATGTCCTGCAATTCGCATTCACCGCCGGCATCGCAGACAGGGCAATCAAGGGGATGGTTGCCGAGAAGCAACTCGATGGTGGCTTTGCGGGCCTGCGTGATTTCAGGCGACTCGGTGACAAAGACATTTCCTTCAGCGACCGGTGTGGTGCAGGCGGTCTGCAGCTTGGGAACTTTTTCCTGGCGCACAACGCACATGCGGCAGGCGGCCTGGAGGGAGAGGCCGGGGTAGTAGCAGAAAGCGGGGATCTCGATGCCGGCCTTGCGACAGGCTTCGATGAGCAGCGTCCCGGCCGGGGCCGTCAGCTTCTTTCCATCGACTGTGAAGGTTACGTCTGGCATTTTTCTCCGAGGCCCCTAAACCACGGCCATTTCAACATGTTTGGCGAAGGGGCAGGGTTTGCCGTCGAGGTGGTCTTCGAATTCCTTGCGGAACTTCTTGACGAAGCCCAGCGTGGGCATGGCGGCCGCGTCGCCGAGGGGGCAGAAGGTGCGGCCCATCATGTTTTCGGCGAGGTAGCGAATGTTGTCGATGTCTTTGGTGACGCCGAAACCGGCGTGAAAGCGGGTGAGGGTCTTCTTGAGCCAGTCGGTGCCTTCGCGGCAGGGGATGCACCAGCCGCAGCTCTCGTGCTGATAGAAGCTGATGGTCCGGAGGGCGAATTCAACGATGCATGTCTGGTCGTCGATGACCACGACGCCGCCGGAGCCGAGCATGGAACCAGCTTTGCCCACCTGGTCGAAGTCCATGCCGAGGTTTTCGATTTCTTCGGGCAGGAGGACAGGCGTGGAGGAGCCTCCGGGGACAACCGCCTTTAACTTGCGGCCGCCGCGAATGCCGCCGCCGACCTCGTAGATCATCTTCTTGAGGTTGTAGCCCATGGGCAGTTCGTAGACGCCGGGGCGCTCGATGTGGCCGCTGAGGCCGAAGAGACGGGTGCCCCCGTTGCGTTCGGAACCGACGGCCGCGTAGGCCGCGGCGCCCATGGTGATGACGTGGGGGACGGTGGCAATGGTTTCGGCATTGTTGATGACGGTGGGTCCGCCGTAGAGGCCGACGACCGCGGGGAAAGGCGGTTTGATGCGCGGGACCCCGCGCTTGCCTTCGAGCGATTCCATCAGCGCGGATTCTTCGCCCACTTCATAGGCGCCGGCGCCGGTCTGGGTGATGACCTGGAATTCGGTTTCGGACCCGAAAATGTTTTTGCCGAGGAAACCCTTCGCATAGGCATCGGCGACGGCCTTTTCCACGATCTCGAGGAGGTAGCGGTATTCGCCGCGCAGATAGATGAAGCCAACCTTGGCGCCGATGGCGAGGCCGGCGATGATGGTTCCTTCAATGACGGCATGCGGATCGTGCAGGAAGATGAGATGGTCTTTGCAGGTGCCAGGCTCGCTTTCGTCGCCGTTGACGAGAACGTATTTGGGCTTGGTTGACTGCTTGGGGACGAAGGACCACTTGAGGCCGGCGGGGAAGCCCGCACCGCCGCGGCCGCGTAGATTGGAGGCCTTCATCTCGGTGATGATCCAGTCGGGGCCCTGCGCAAGACATTTTTTGGCGGCTTCGTATCCGCCGAGCTCGATGTACTTGTCAATATTGGCCGCGCCCTGGCCGAAGCGACGGGTCACGATCTTGACTTCATCGGGATGAGAGACCAGCCTAGGCATCTTTCTCCTTGTTCTGGTTGCGATATTGGGCAAGGATGCCGGGAACATCGTCGGGAGTCAGTTCATCGTGGAAGACGTAGTTGACCTGGATGGCGGGCGCCCAGCAGCAGACGCCGATACATTCCACTTCTTCGAGAGAGAACACGCCGTCGGGCGTGACGCCCTTGTGGCCAATACCGAGCTCGTCCTGAAAGCGTTCGAGAAGTTCGTAGCCGCCGCGCAGCATGCAGCTGATATTGGTGCAGACCTGCACATTGAATTTGCCCGCGGGCTTGAAGCGCAGCATGGAGTAGTACGTGGCGACATTTCGCACTTCGAGAGGAGTAATGGAGAGCCGCTCGGCGACTTCACCGATCACTGCGTCGGAGAGATAGCCGACCTCATCCTGGGCGTAGAGGAGCATGGGGATCAGGGCCGAACGCTTGACCGGATATTTAGTCACGAGCGCGTCAAAGCGGGCGGCAAGACCGGGCGAAAAGATCGACATTGTCTCACTGTTCATGCATCAACTCCCGCGCCCAGGCTTCTGCCGCCATATCCATTTCTTCCTCATTATCGCCGGAGTGGAGCCGTCCGGCTGGTGTGAATTCGAGCGACCCGGCCCGTTCATCCTCGCGGAGCCAGTTTATCTTAGAACCGTTGCGTCGGAGGTCGAGCCAGGCGTTGGCATGGCGAACGGTGATTCGTTCTTCGCCTAATTCGACGGTGGCCTGGTGATCGCCGTTCAGCCCGTGGGCAGCGGTGTAGCTTCGGAGAAGAGACGCGAGCGAAACCCACAGCTCGACGTAGAGTTGCTCGTCGGATTGCTGAGTCGCTGGTGCTGGTACCAAAATTGTGTTTCCCCCAGGGGCTGAAGCCCTTTCCAGCGGCGGCTTTTAAAGGCGTGCCCGGCTAGAGCGACCGCAAGCAATCAGCAGCATAATTATCGGTCGATCTCCCCGAGAACAATATCGATGGAGCCAATAACGGCCACAACGTCGGCGAGCATGCGGCCTTTGCACATGACTTCGAGCGCCTGCAGAGTTGCGAACCCGGGGTAGCGCATGTGGACGCGGTAAGGCTTGGCGGTGCCGTCCGATACTACGTAATAGCCCATCTGTCCGTGTCCGGATTCGATGCCCTGATAGACCTCGCCGGCGGGCACGGCAAAGCCTTCAGTAACAATCTTGAAATGATGGATCAGCGACTCCATCTGGGTTTTCATTGCCTCGCGGTCGGGCAGCACGATCTTCGGCGCGTTGGCCTTCACCGGCCCTCCGGGCATTCCATCCAGCGCCTGCTGGATGATCTTCACGCTTTCGCGCATTTCATCGAGGCGGAGCAGGTAGCGGGCCCACACGTCGCAATCATTCGAAACGGGCACGCGAAACTGAAACTTCTCGTAGCTGCAATAAGGCATGTCGCGGCGCAGGTCGAAATCGATGCCGGACGCACGCATAACGGGGCCGGTGACGCCGAGCGCGATCGCGTCTTCTTTCGAGAGGTGGCCAACACCCTTGAGCCGCCTGTAGAAGATGGGATTGCCGGTGAGCAGGTTGGAATACTCGTCGATCTTTTCAGGGAAAGTCTTGATGAAGGCCTGAATGCGTTCCAGCAGACCGAGAGGCGGCTCCATCGCGAGCCCGCCGATGCGGAAGTAGCTGGTCATCATCCGCTGCCCCGACACCATTTCGAAGATGCGGAGAATTTCTTCGCGCTCGCGGAAGGTGTAGAGGAACACGGTGAGGGCGCCGATGTCCATGGCATGCGTACCCAGCCAGATGAGGTGCGAATTGAGGCGCGTGACCTCAGTAAGCAGGACGCGAATCCACTGGGCGCGCTCCGGGATTTCGAGTTGGAGGAGCTTTTCGACGGCCAGGCAGTAACAGAGGTTGTTGGCCATGGGGCCGAGATAGTCGACGCGGTCGGTCAGGGGAACGACCTGCTGGTAGAACTTCGCTTCGCAGGTCTTTTCAATGCCGGTGTGAAGGTAGCCGATTTCGGGATACAGGCGGACGACGATTTCGCCGTCGATTTCGAGCACCAGGCGCAGCACGCCGTGGGTGGAAGGGTGCTGCGGTCCCATGTTGAGGACCATGTGCTGGTCTTTGGAGCCTTCAGCCAGCGGAGCTTCAAGGATCGGGGTGCCGACAATGTCTGGCATCAGCGATAGCCCTCCACGGGATAGTCCTTGCGCAAGGGATGGCCCTGCCAGTCATCGGGCATCAGTATGCGGCGAAGATTGGGATGGCCTTCGAAGCGAATTCCGAAGAGATCGAAGACTTCGCGCTCGTAGTAATTGGCGCCCGGCCAGATGCTGGTGATCGATTCGACTGACGGATCTTCTTCCTCAACCATGGCGCGGAGCCGGATACGCTCCTTATATGCGTGGGAAAGGAGGTGGTAGCTCAACTGGAAGCGCGGATCAGACGGATACCAGTCGACTGCCGTCATGTCTTCGAAGAAGTTGTAACCGGCGGAGCGCAGTGTCTCGCAGGCGCCACGGATGAAATCTTTGCCGACGGCGAGGGTGAGTTCGCCGCGGTCGACTTTTGCGTCGGTCAGGGCGTCGGGGTTCCACGCGAGGATGGCCTTGAGGGCGGGATGGTCCGGAAGCTTCTCGAGAACGGCGGTCTTTCCCGACAAAGTCGGGCCGGAGAAAATCGGGGCGGTTGAGGATGGGGTCTGCGTGTCGGCCATGCTAGAGGTCCGCCTTGTCCATGCTCCAGTCAAGGATGCCCTTGCGCACGATATAGTACAGCCCCACAGCCACAAAACCGAGGTAAACGACCATCTCCCAGAAGCCGAACAGGCGATGACCGGTGATGGCCGGGAGTTTGCGATAGATGACCGCCCACGGCATCATGAAGACCGCTTCCACGTCGAAAAGGATAAACAGCATGGCCACCATGTAGAAGCGGACACTGAAGCGCCCGCGGGCATCGCCGACCGGAAGGATGCCGCATTCGTAGGCCGCGAGTTTGACCGCTGTATTCCGATGCCGGCCAACGAACCACGAAGCCACGACCATTCCCAGGCCAAGGCCAAACGCGACCAGGACCTGCAAAAGCAGCGGCAGGTATTGCCAGTGATACGGAATCATCGTTTCCTGTCCGGAAGTCATGAAAAGTTGGCGGCAGATGCATCGGAATGAAGCCGAACCCTGCGACCGGCCGCTGGTTTGAGCTTAGGTTTTCGACCTCGATGCGTCAAGGCGAAGGGCGGCAAAAAGGACCAGTTTCTTTTGTGAGACGACAAGACGGGAGTGTGCGCAATGTCACTGCACATTCCTGGGCGGAAGGCCAAACTTGATCCATCCTTCTCGCGATCGTTACCTGCGTTACCTCAAGAAAAGTAGGACTGCTTCCGAAGAGCAAAATATGCATGAGCCGTTCGATACGTCAGAATCCACCAATGTGGTATCCCCAAGTCGTGCACCTTTCATCTCAAATAGTGAGGTGCGAGGGAATCACAAACGACGGATAAGTCCCGAGGCGGGCCATGCGCTGGAACTGCTGGGCCATGCCATCGACTATCTTACCGATGAGCTCGTCTATGAGGGCGGCCGGCTCTCGGCTCATAACGGGCAGCTGGAGGCAATTGGGCTTCTGATGGCCCGTAATCGCACCATCTACTTTTCCTGTCCCGAGACTCCCAGCCTCGGGGAACAGTGGCGCACATTCTTCCGCGCCCATTTTCATTGGCCGATATTTGCCGGCACCGTCCCACCCAAACGCTGAGGCGCAGGTCCCGGAAAGCACAACTGCGATTTGTGGTTCTTCGGAATCTCGATGAAGCGCCAGAAGCGTGCGCCGCGCGACCGGATGGTAGTCTGTCGCTGTGGAATCACCCAGTTGCTGTTCTCAACGGCGAGCGATGACCCGCCTTCGCTCCACCATGATTTGCGCGCTTCTGGGATGCATCGCAGCGGCCATTCAAGCCGAGCCGGCAAGCGCGAATGCGCCCGACCACAATCCCACCCTGGTATTTCCTCAATTCGTTCCCGGCCGGCCCATCAGGCTGGTTGCTTATGGAGACATGCGGTTCACCGATCCCGCCGTGACTTCGGGAACCAATCCGCGCGTGCGCAAGTGGCTGGCTGACCGCATCGCGGACGAACATCCAGAGGCGCTTCTGCTTACCGGAGATATGCCGTTTACAGGTTCAAACACTGGGGACTGGCAGGTATTTCAGACCGAGACAGCACGGTGGCGCGAGGAACAAATCCTGCAACTGCCGGCCACCGGAAACCATGAAATCAGAGGGGACAAAAATGTGGGAATTGCCAACTACCTGGCCAATTTCCCCGCGATTGCGAACCATCGATATTATTCGGCGATCCTAGGCAGTGTGGAGGTTATCTCGCTGGATTGCACCCTGCCTACAGCCGCCTCGTCTCCCCAGGGCAAGTGGTTCGCCGCGCAATTGAACAATGTGCCGAAGCAAATTGAGTTTCTTTTTATCCTGTTCCATATTCCCTGGGTGGCCGACAGGCAGTCGCAGATCTTTGTGGGCATCCCCGACCCGGAATCGATCGCATTGCGAGATATCCTCGAAGCCAGGCTGGCCAGAATCCGTGCGAAGATCGTGGTCTTCAACGGTCACATTCACAATTACGAGCGCTTCGAACGGCGTGGCGTCGAGTATGTCATCACTGGAGGAGGCGGTGCGCAACCCTACCCGCTTTTGTTTCGGGGCCACGCCGATCTTTACCAGGACGCTGGATTTCCGGTCTACCACTACCTGACTCTTGAAGTCAGCAACCACCGACTTCACGCGGTGATGTGGAAGGTGAAAGATCCCGACGCAGACACGCTTTCGGTGGAGCAGAAGGATGAGTTTACGATCCGGGCAGCCGCACAGGCGAATGCCGAGGCTGTGAAGAGGAAGTGATCCATCTTCCGCGGTAATTGAAACCGCCCGGGAAATCCGCCGAGACGATGAGGTCGAGTTCCTATTGACCGACGGCTAAAACCGCCAGAAGCAGGATCCACGCCAGTCCCAGCGTGTGCCAGTACCATGCGGTGGCATCCACCGCGATCTGTCGGAATTCCACTTTTCTGAGCCAGCCCAAAGCGCACAGGCAAACCGTGAGCGCGAGCACACCGAGGACGAGGTGGGCGGCATGCAGCCCGGTGACCAGGTAGAAGAAGTAACTGGCCGGAGTTGACCAGTGGTCGAACGCGAAACCTTCAGCCGTCAGTTGCCTCCACGCGATCGCTTGCCCAGTGAGAAACATCACCCCTAATACGAGAGTGGTTGCAACCCACGGCAAGGTGCGCCGCAGAGCCGGCCGGCCCAGTCCAAGCCACTCCTCGAGCACGTCGATTTCGCGGAAGATATTGCGCCGGCCGAACTCCATCGCCAGGCTGCTCAGCAATAGGATCGCGGTATTGAGATAGACGATCGGAGGCAGCATGATGGGATGCCAGTCCCCAATCATCTCGTGGCTGCGAGGATCCATGTGGATGCCGGCCTGGCGGGCAAAAAACAGCACCACCAGGGCCGCGAAGAACATCATGTCGCCAGCCAGTCCGAAGAAAACAAAAAAACGAATCCGGTGCAGGCGCTCGCGGGGCCCGCGATGTTGGCTTTGCCAATCGTCGTCGCCTCCCCCGCCTCCGCCTCCGGTGGGTCGGCGGTCAACAGGGGGTTTTCCGCCAATTCCTGGCTCTTTCCGTTCAATTTCCGCTGGGGCGCGCGTGAAGGTGACGGGCATTCGGGGCCTCTGTGCCTGTAGAGAGAGATTACTCCCACCCTCCTTTGGACGCACGAGGAAATGTCAAAGATGGCCGATTTATACACAGGGGAATTGATCTGGCGCAAAAAAATTGGAGTCGGTCACTCGGGATGGGGTCCCCGGGGCCCTTTACCGGAGGCGACCACGATGTCGACGAAGAGCCGATGCACGCGGCGGTCATGCGAGAGTTCGGGATGAAACGTGGCGGCCAGCAGATGCCCCTGGCGCACCAGCACAGGAAATTCTTCACGGCGGGCCAGGACCTCGACGTCCGGGCCGGTCGCGGTAATGCGAGGGGCACGAATAAAGACCATCTCCAGCGGGCCGCCCGGCAGAGCAGTCGGCTCGGTAAGGATGGTGGAGTCGATCTGGCGGCCATAGGCGTTGCGCTCGACGGTTGCGTCGAGGAGTCCCAGGCTGCGCTGCGCCGGATGGCGCACTTCGCGCGCCAGCAGAATCGCGCCGGCGCAGGTGCCAAAGACGGGGCGCGTGGCGGCAAAGTCTTTGAGTGACTCGAAGAGGCCGCTGCGTTCCAGGAACTTGAGGATGGTGGTGGATTCGCCGCCGGGCAGGATGAGTCCATCCAGGGGCTGGCCATCCTGGCTGAGGTCCCCAGGAGCTTTTACGAGAGACGGAATAGCGCCGGATTCGATGAGGGCCTCGGCGTGCGCGGCATAGTCGCCCTGGATGGCGAGGACGCCGATGCGAGGGCGCAGTCGTTCTCTTTCCAATTCCGGTCCCCTGATTGTGGCTACCAGCCGCGGGTCTGGAGAAGCTGCGACTCTTCGATGGCCGCTGCGGCCAGGCCCTTCATGGTGCCGGTGACCTGTTCGCTGACTTCGGCCAGGATCTTGGGATCGTTGAAGTGAGTGGTGGCGATGACGATGGCCTTGGCGCGGGAGACGGCTTCTTCGCGCTCCTTGGGGTCGTTTTCGACATCGAGCGGAGTGGCGCGCTCCTTCATGAAGATTCCGGAGCCGACGAAGATCGCTTCGGCGCCGAGCTGCATCATCAGCGCCGCGTCGGCGGGGGTGGCGATGCCGCCGGCGGAGAAGTTGGGTACGGGGAGCTTGCCGGCTTTGCGCGACCATGCGGACCAGTTCGTAGGGCGCCTGGTGTTCCTTGGCGGCGGCGTAGAGTTCCTGCTCGCTGAGGACGGTGAGGGCCTTCATCTCGCTTGACGATCTGGCGCATGTGCTGGACGGCGTGGACGACGTCGCCGGTGCCGGCTTCGCCCTTGGTGCGGATCATGGCCGCGCCTTCGGCGATGCGGCGAAGCGCCTCGCCGAGGTTGCGGGCGCCGCAGACGAAGGGCGTGGTGAAGGCGTGCTTGTCGATGTGGTGAGCCTCATCGGCGGGGGTCAGGACTTCGCTCTCGTCGATGAAGTCGACGCCGAGCTCCTGCAGGATCTGCGCTTCGGCGAAGTGGCCGATGCGGGCCTTGGCCATGACCGGGATGGAGACGGCGTCGATGATCTCTTGATGAGCTTCGGATTGGCCATGCGGGCCACGCCGCCTTCGGCGCGGATCATGGCCGGAACGCGCTCGAGCGCCATGACCGAGATGGCGCCGGCCTCTTCGGCGATGCGCGCCTGCTCGACGTTCATGACGTCCATGATGACGCCGCCCTTGAGCATCTCGGCCAGGCCCACCTTCAGGCGCAGGCTGGTGCCCGAAAAGCCCTTGTTTCCATTATGTTCTGACATTTCCTCAACCTCGACTCAGCGGCATCGGCGGGGTGTGTGGGATCCCCAGCGGAGCAGTTTGCCGGTGACTCCAGTGTAACAGTGATACAGATTTGCCGGACAGGGCGAAGAAATCCGTTCGCCTGCTTCAAACGTTGGAGCGCCGAAGCGCAATTCTTAGACCATTCCAATCATTTGTGTCCGCTTATTGGTCAGCCTGCTGCAAGTCCCCCGGGCATGGACACAGCGCCGACATCGCCGACCCAACTAGAAGAGAAACGCCGCAGCGGGCCGAATGAAGCGGCGGAACAGGCGCTGGTTCCCTCGCCTCCGGCAATCGAAACCGAAATGCTGATTCCTCCCCACAGCCTGGCGGCGCGTCTGCCGGTCGAGGTCGAGGTTGGCATTCCCGTCAAGGGTTTCCGGGTGCGAAATCTGCTCGCGCTGGCGGCTGGAGCGGTGGTTGAGTCCGAGTGGGGTCAGGGAGACGACATGCCCCTGGCTGCGGGCGATGTGCAATTGGCCTGGAGCGAATTCGAAGTGATCGATACGCAGTTGGCGGTGCGGCTTACCCGGTTGGTATAGGACAGCCGGATATTGAACCAGGAAAGAACCAGAGATGACGATGACATCCAATACGCGGTCAGCAATCCCAGGAGAAAAGGGCCTGGCGGCATGGTTACTGGGAAGACTGCGCGGACCGGCGCAGATCCGCCCGAGTCTTGCCTTGCTGGGACGGATCACGCTTGCGCCGCGCCAGTCGCTGGCCCTGGTCGAAGCCGAGGGACGCAGATTCCTGGTTGCCACGTCGGCCGAGGGGTCGCCGACGTTCCAGGCGCTGGATGAAAGTGCGGGAGCCCGGTCTCGCCATCGTATTCCAGCTCGGACGAGGGTTTCATGGTAGCGCTGCTTCTGGCGGCGCGGACCGCATCGGCTGGATCGGTGCCGCTGCTGCCCGATTTGAACGCCCGGCTGCAATCCTCGAACTCCACGCCCTGGACAATTCTGTTTGTCCTGACCCTGATCACCGTTCTTCCCGCGATCCTGATGGCCATGACGCCCCTGGTGCGCCTGATGGTCGTGTTCCACTTCCTGCGCCAGGCGCTGGGCACGCAGACCGCGCCCTCGAATCCTACCTTGCTGGGTTTGGCGCTGATGATGACCTGGTTCCTGATGACCCCGGTGTTGACCCAGGTAGACCAGCAGGCCGTCGAGCCCTACCGGACAGGACAGATCACCGGCCTCGACGCGATCGACCGTGGAGCACAGCCGGTCAAGCACTTCATGCTGAAGTACGCGCGCGAGAAGGACCTGGCGCTGTTTACGGCGGCGGGACAGATCGCCCGCCCCAACACCCCTGACGACCTGCCCATGCGGGTAGTGGTTCCGGCCTACATTCTCTCCGAGCTGAAGGCCGGTTTTGCGATAGGCGCGGTGCTGTTTCTGCCCTTTCTGCTGATCGATATGGTCACGGCTTCGATCACCACCTCGATCGGCATGTTCCAGTTGCCGCCGGTGGTGGTGTCAACGCCGCTCAAGATCCTGCTGTTTGTGATGGTGGACGGCTGGAACCTGCTGGCCAGTTCGCTGCTGAAAAGCTTTTGAGGAAACCTGGGCCATGGGAAGAACACTGGGATCGAAAGACGGCTTGCGAGGGAAAAAATGAATCCGGATATGGTGGCCGAACTATTGCGCCAGTTGCTGAAGGAAGCGATGCTGCTGGCCGCGCCGCTGCTGATCGCGGCCGCGCTCCTGAGCTTTCTTCTCAGCCTGCTGCAGACGCTGACCAGCCTGCAGGACCAGTCGCTGACCTCGGTGCCGCGGCTCTTGACGATCGGGGTGATCCTGCTGGTCGGGATGCCGTGGTTTCTGAGCAGAATGGCGGATTACACGAGGATGCTGCTGGGCGATCTGCGGCACTACCTGGGGTAAAGCAGCTAGGAGCTGTAGTGACGGACTGGACCACATTTCTAAGCGCCATGACCCTGGCCCTGGTGCGGGTAAGCGGCATGATCGTCTTCGCTCCGTTCTTTTCCTCGGCCGCTCTTCCGATGCGCGCCAAGGCGGTCCTGGTTCTATGTGTGGCCTTTCTCCTCGCGCCGCTGGTGGCGACCCTGCCCAACGCGCATGCGGAAATCGGGTTTCGAGCCCTGCTCGGTGAAGTCGGCGTGGGCCTGGTATACGGTCTCACCCTGGCCCTGCTGAACGAGATGCTGCTCTTTGCCGGACAGATTGCCGGAGTGCAGTTCAGCTTCTCGCTGGTCAACCTGATGGATCCATCGACGCAGATTGAAACCCCGCTGCTCGGCGATCTCTTCCAGCTCATGGGAACGCTGGTGGTCGTAGCCGCGGGCCTGGACCGCATCCTTCTTGCGTCGCTGGTGCGCAGCTTCCGGGCCGTGCCCCTGGGGAGCTACGCGCTGGCGCCCGTAACCGGGCTGGCCATTGTGCGCGCGGCGGGCGGGATCTTTCTGGCCGGCGTGGAGCTGGCCGCACCGGTGCTGGCGGCCACAATGCTGGTGGAAATCGCGGTGGCGCTGATGGGCAAGCTCAGCCCCCAGCTTCCCGTCATGTCTCTGACCGTGCCCATCAAGACGCTGACCGGGTTTGCCATCCTGGCCGGATCTCTGGCGCTGTGGCCGCGCTTTATCGAAGCCCGCTTCGCCGGGCTGCTCGATCTGGCTGAACGTCTGATCGCAGCCCCAACCGCGGGACTGGGAGGCTAGCGCATGCCGGGAGAACGCACCGAGCAGGCCACTCAGCACCGCCGCGACAAGGCGCGCAAGGACGGCGACATCCTGCACAGCAGGGAATTGACCGCGGCCGCGGCAACCCTCGCGGGGGTGCTCGCGCTGGGCATGCTGGGCGGTCGGATCGTGGAATCATGGCGCGGCGCGTTTGCGGGGTTTCTGGCCCTGGGCGCGGCCGGGCGCTGGGAGCCGGGGGAGTTAGGGCCGACGATCGCAGGCTTGCGGCGGCTCTCGCTGGCGGTGACCCTGCCGGTGGGGATCGTGATGGCGGCGGTGGCCGCGGCCGCCCTGGGAACCGCCATGGTGCAAACCGGAGGACTCAGTTTTCATGCCGGTTCAGTGGGATTCAAGGGGGACCGGATCAATCCCCTGACCAATGCCAAAAACCTGTTCTCGCTGCGGGCGGCGTCGCGGCTGGGCAAGTCCATGCTGCCGGTGGCGCTGCTGGCCGTGTTCGCGGTGCAGCGGATCGCCCGCCAAATGACCATTCCTCCGTTTTCGATGACGCGTCTGGAACTGCTGGGCTCGGATGTGTTCGGGCTGCTGCAGGCCGCCGCGTGGCTGCTGTTCGGCTGGGCGGTGGTCGATTACGCGCTGGAGTGGCAAAGCCGCGAATCCCGCCTGAAGATGTCGAAGCAGGACCTGCGCGAAGAGATGAAGGAGACCGAGGGCTCGCCGCAGATCCGCAGCCGCATTCGCGGGCTGCAGCGCCAGATGCGCCGGCGCAAGGTCAAGGCCGATGTCTCGAAAGCCGCGGTGGTGCTGGTCAACCCCACCCACTACGCCGTTGCCCTGGGATTTGATTTCGCGCTTATGGACGCGCCCCGCCTGCTGGCCAAGGGACGCAACCTGCTGGCCGAAGAGATCAAGGCGGAGGCACGATGGGCGGGGGTTCCCATTGTCGAGAATCCGCCCCTGGCCCGTTCGCTGTATCGCTCGCTCGAAGTGGGCCAGGCGATTCCGGTGGATTTGTACGCCGCAGTGGCGGCCGTTCTCGCCTACCTCTATCGCCAGCGTGTGGAAACCGAGATTCGCGAGCGCCGTGCGAGAGAAGCCGCGGCCCAGGCTCGGAGCGCGGTGCGGAGCCGGGTGGCGCCGCATGCGGGCAAGGCTGCGGATGTGCAGGACCGGAACGATCAACGGCAGAGAGGAAATCCATGAGCACCACGGCGATAACCGTTAACCCGATTCCGGCGGCATCGATTCTGGAACGGCTGCAGGAATACGCGCTGCCCCTGGGCGCCATCAGCGTGATCTTCGTGATGATGGTGCCGCTTCCCGCCGCGGCGCTCGACCTGCTCCTGGCCTTGTCGATGGCGGCGTCGATCATCGTTTTCCTGTCCGCGGTGCAGATTCGCCGGGCGGTCGAGCTTGAGCGTCTTTCCCACCCTGCTCCTGTTGCTGACCCTGTTCCGCCTGTCGCTGAACATCGCCTCCAGCCGCCGCATCCTGCTCCATGGTCCGGAAGGCACAGCCGCCGCCGGCAAGGTGATCGAAGCTTTCGGGCAGTTCGTGGTGGGCGGCAATTACGTGGTCGGCTTCGTGCTCTTCCTGGCCCTGATCGCAATCCAGTTCCTGGTGGTTTCACATGGCGCGGTTCGAACCGCCGAAGTGACGGCCCGGTTCACCCTCGATGCGCTGCCGGGCAAGCAGATGGCCATCGACGCGGACATGAACGCCGGCCTGATCGACGAGGCGGAGGCGCGGCGCCGGCGCCAGGCCATCGCGCGCGAGGCCGAGTTCTATGGCGCCATGGATGGTGCGGCGCGGTTCAACCAGCGCGACTCCCTGGCCACGATTCTCATCACCGCGATCAATATTGTTGCCGGACTGCTGATCGGGACGCTGCAGCAGGGAATCGACCTCGGCGAAGCGGTGCGTACCTACACCATCCTGACCGTGGGCGACGGGCTGGTGACGATGATCCCGTCCCTGCTGGTCTCGGTGGCAGGCGGCATTACCCTGACCCGGGCCAACTCGGCGGGGATGCTGGGCGGCGAGATCAAGCAACAGCTGTTGGCGCGGCCGGCCACGCTCTACCTGGCGCAGCCTTGTAATGGGGGCCATGTGCCTGATACCGGGGCTTCCCAAGGTGGCGTTCCTGCTGGTTTCCGGGGCCTTGTTCTGGGGCGCGCGCCGGGTGGCGGCCGCGGTGCCGGCGGCACTTCCTGGAGAGGCGGGTCCGGGAGACAAGAAGAAAGCGGAGCAGGCGCAGACTTCGGACCTGGCGCAATTGCTGCGCCTGGAAGACCTGACCCTCGAAATCGGATTTCAGCTCATTCCGCTGGTGGACGAGAAACAGGGCGGACAACTGCTGAACCGGGTGCGCTCCCTGCGCCGCCACCTATCGGCGGAGCTGGGCTTTCTGATTCCGCCGGTCCACATTTCAGACAATCTTCGTCTCACGCCCGCGCGAATACCTGTTTTCGCTGCGCGGAATGGAGATCGGGCGCTGGCAGACCGAGGGAACCCAGCTTGCTGGCCGTTTCCGGTGAGCCGGGACGGCGTCCGCTGGCCGGAAAGGAAACGCGCGAGCCCGCCTTCGGAGTGCCCGCGGTCTGGATCGCGCCCGGCCTGGAGGATCAGGCCATCGCCGCCGGTTATTCAGTCGTCGATGCCGCCACGGTCATGACCACCCACCTGGGCGAGCTGATTCGCCGCCATAGCTGGGAACTGCTGGGGCGTGCCGAGATCAAGCGGCTGCTCGATTCGCTCAATGACTCCCACCCCAAGCTCCTCGAAGAGCTGGTTCCCAAGCTCCTCACCCTGGGCGAAGTCGGACGAGTGCTCGAGCAATTGCTGCGGGAGCGGGTCTCGATCCGGGACCTGGGAGCCGTTTTGGAAGCCCTGCTTGAAACCGCTCCTCGAGACAAGAGCCTGGAGGGCCTGGTGGAGGCGGCACGGAGGGCCATGGGCCGGCGGCTGGTGCAGCCGCTCCTGGACCCGGACGGCCAGCTGCCGGTCATGCTTCTCGACCCGGTTCTCGAAGAGGAAATTCTGGCCGTGGTTTCCCCCGAAACCAGCCAGCGCCTGCTGACCGCGGCTGCGGCTCCGGGAACGCCCCTGGTGCGCCGCCTGATCGACTCTTTGAATCGTCTTATCGGCTCGTCCTCCGCCGCGGTCACCCCCGTGCTTCTTGTAGCCAGTCCGGCGCGCTATCACGTCAAGCGGTGGCTGGAGCCGTTTCTGCCCCGGCTGACGGTGATATCGGCGAGCGAGATTCCGCCTGTGGTGCGGCTGCGTCCGGTGGGCACGATTCGATAGGTGGGCCCCTTCCTTCTTCTGGAACGGGCGCTTGAAATGACCGGGGAAATGAGTGGGAGCGGAGAGAACGGGGTGCGAAAGATGCTAGCAGCGGTAACGACGGCAAACTCGGGCAGACAGCGGGGCGGACCGGCATGCGTGCCGGGCTACGGATCGGAATGCGGAGCCGGCATTGGGTATCCGCTGGTTACGGGAGGAGGCCCCATGTTGACGGTCGAGCAGGAGCGGGTTCTCCTGGAGCATTTGCCGGTGGTGCGTTTTCTGGCCCGCCGGATCCATGAGCGTTTGCCGCAGCATGTGGACATCGAAGACCTCGTATCGGCCGGAGTGGTGGGTCTGATGGACGCCTTCACGAAATTCGATCCGGAGAAAAAGGTGCAGTTCCGCAGCTATGCCCAGTTCCGCATCCGGGGGGCCATTCTGGACAGCCTGCGGACCCTGGACTGGAGTCCCCGGGAACTGCGGCGCAAGGGCCGCGCGGTCGAAGAGGCCATCCGGGTTTTGACGGCCCGGCTGGGACGGCCGCCGGGCGAGGGCGAGGTGGCGGCGGAGATGGCGCTGAGCCTGGAGGAGTACCAGCAGCTGCTCGGTGATCTGAAAGGGCTGGAGATTGGCACCCTGCACATGGAGCGCAACGAGGACTCGGGCGAAGAGGAGCTGGCCTATGTGCCCGCCCGTCCCGATGAGGATCCGCTCTTTCGCTGCCTCCGGGGTGAGCTCGAAGAGCGGCTGACGGATGCCATCCAGGATCTGCCCGACCGCGAGCGCCTGGTGATGACCCTCTACTACTACGAGGAGATGACCATGCGGGAAATAGGGCTGGCCCTGGGCGTGGTCGAATCGCGAGTCTCCCAGGTGCACGCTTCGGCGGTCGTACACCTGAGGGCCGCGCTCCAGGATCTGGCCGCACGGGGCGCATTCGACGGCGCGCGGAAGGCCAAGGCCAAGGGCCGGGGATCGTCAAACCCCGCGATCCAGGCATAAGACCGGCGACCGGCTGGCCGTATGCAGCGAAAGGAACGTATGGAAAAGACGCTCAAACAGGACGAGATCGACGCGCTCTTTGCGGCGGCGCGCACTTCGGCTCCCGAGACTGCGGCCGGCAAGACCGGGAAGCGGGTGGTGCCCTACAACTTCTCCTCGGCCGGTCAGATCTCGACCGACCAGTTGCGGGCCATCAGCCTGCTGAACGACCTCTTCGCGCGCAACCTCACCCACAACCTGGCCGCCTGGCTGCGCACCCGGTTCCAGGTCAACCTGGTTTCCGCCGAACAGATCCCATTCAATGAATTCTTCCTGCGCATACCCGAGATCAGCTATGTGGCCTCGGTGCGGCTGGAGCCGTTGGGAGCGCTGTCCGTGCTGCAACTCGATCTGGCCCTGGCGCCGCCGATCGTTGACCTGCTCCTCGGAGGCGACGGCCGGGAAGGTCCGCTGCGGGAGTTGACCGACATCGAAGAAGCCATCCTCGGCTCGGTGGTGGAGATCGTCTGCAGGGAACTGACTGCGGCGTGGCAACCCGTCGGACTGAGCTTCAACTTTGAGCGTCGCCAGATGCAGACCCAGGTGGCGCGCATCATGTCGGTCAATGAAAAGACCCTCTGCCTCAGTTTTGAAATCCGCATGCCGCACAGCTCGGGGCTGCTCAACCTGGCGTTTCCGGCGGTCGTGGCCAACACCATTCTGCGCCGCCTGACCTCGGACTGGGGGCGGAGGCGCCGCCATGCTCCCGAGACCCGGGCCCGGATGGAAGCCTCGGCCGGCCATATCCGCTTTGGCGGCGCGCTCCAGCTGCCCCCGGTGCGCCTGCCGGCGGCCGCGCTCAGGGATCTCGAGCCCGGCATGGTCATTCCCCTTGGCATGCCGGCCAACACGCTGCCTGAATGGCGCGTCGGAGGACAGGTGTTATTGCGCGCCGAAGCGGTCCGGCAGGGGTTGCATCGGGCGGCCCGTATCGAAAGCAGGATGGAGAGGACAGAGTCGTGATGACATATCTGGAATGTTGGGCCGTGGTCGCCAAGAGTCTTTTCGCCCAGGCCCTCACCGGCGAGCCGGAACTGGTGGATTCGCTGCCCCGGCCCATGGAGGCCGGCTCGTTTGGTTTTGGCGCCGCTCTCGAAGGGGAAGAGGCGGGGCAGTTTTCCATCTTTGTGGACGCGGCGATCCTGGACGCGCCGCTGCTCGGCGAGGGCGCGGACCAGAAGTCGGCCTGGGCTGAATTGCTGCGCGAGGTGTGCGAGGCCGCCGCCGGCGAGTGGCTGACCCGGACGGGCCGGACGTGCAGGATTGCGCGGTTCGAGGCGGCAGAGGCCGCGAGCCAGGTTTCGCGGGCGTTTCAGCTGCGGTCCGGCGAGCGGGCGTGGACGATTCTGGTGCGCGATGAAGTGCGCCCCGCGAAACCTTCCGCTTTGCCCGACCCTGCGGGGGGAACCGAAACAGTTCCTGCGCGGGTCCCCGATGAGCCGGGCCAGGGCTCGGGAGTCGAACTCCTGCTCGATGTGGAGCTCGAAGCCACCCTTCGATTCGGGTGCCGGGAGATGCCGCTGCTCGAACTACTCGAGCTGGGACCGGGGGACGTGGTGCAACTCGACCGCGGGGTAAGCGATCCTGTCGATCTGATTGTTGGAGACAAGATCGTGGCCCGCGGGGAGGTAGTGCTGGTGAACGGAAACTTTGGCCTGCGGGTGACCGAGGTGGCGGCGCCGCGCAAGCGTCTGGAGAGCATTCGATGCCTGTTTTGAGTGATGGAACTTCTTGGGGCCGGGAAAATCTCACGGTTGCCAATAGAGAATCGACCGGGCCGTCCGCTGGGCCGAAACGACGCTCAGGAATGCGCCAGGGGTTTCTCGACGCCTGCTCCAATCCCGGCTGCACTTCCGGGTGGCTGCACCTGTGGCGCAGTCGTTCGGCGGGAGTTTTTGAAGGCGGCTGGAGCTGTTCGGCCGACTGCACCGCAGAGCGGATCCAGGCAGCCGTTCGGAGAGAGCGGGAGGGACGTGGAAGTGCGTCCGCATTTGGGACCGGGTCAGGGACCGGGTCAGGGGCCGGGCAGCATCGGCACCGCGTGCCGCTCGGGCTCCTCATGCTGGAACAGGGATGGATCACCGCCGGGCAACTGCGCTCGGCTCTTGACGCGCAGCGAACCTCGGGCGGCCGGCTGGGCCAATGGCTGGTGCGCCGGGAGGGGGTCAGCGAAAGCCTGGTGACCCGGGCGCTGAGCCTGCAGTGGAGCTGCCCCGTTCAGCCTCTCGAATTCCACGACTCTGAGGCGCTTGCACCGCTAGTGCCGCGTGTCTTTGTCGATGCGTTCGGAGCGCTGCCTCTGCGACTGGCGGCTGGAAAACTGCTGTACGTGGGATTCGAAGAGCGGCTTGACCCGGTGCTTGCGCTGGCCGTTGAACGCATGACCGGGCTGAGGGTGGAGTGCGGACTGGTATCGGAATCCCAATTCCGGCCGGCCCACCAGCGCATGCTGAGCGCGACCTTCCCCGCGGCGGAATTGCTCGAGACAGCGTCGGAACCGGTCCTGGTTCGGGCCCTGACCCGCGTGCTCGAGCGCACCCGGCCGGTCGAGTCCCGGCTGGTGGGAGTGCATGACTGCCTGTGGCTGCGGATGTGGGACAAGGCATATACCGGCATCCCTGCGGATCCCGGATTGGTTCACGACGTGATCGCGACCGTGGGCGGATAGCAATGGCGGAGGCTCGCCTGATCAGGCGGCAACGAACTCCGGCGTCGTTCCAAGGTCCGAAGGTCTCCGCAAGTCCCTCCGCTTTTGTCATCCTTTCTGAGCGGAGCGCCGGAGGCGTGCAGTCGAAGGACCTGCGGTTGCACTTTCTGAATCGGGCCAGGACCCGACCCGTGTGGGGCGGCTCATGAACCGCCGATTGCGGCCGATAAGGACGGCAGCAAAGGAGCCGGGCATGAGCGAAGTGAGAGCCCTGATCGTGGACGATTCCTCGGTGATGCGCAAGATCGTGGAGCGATGCCTGCGTCAGGCGGGCCTGGATGCCCTGGTGGTACTCGAGGCTGGCAACGGTGTGGAAGCGCTGGCGCTGCTGCGAACGGCAAAGGTTGACCTGATCCTTACCGATATCAACATGCCGTCGATGGATGGCCTGGAGCTTGTGCGCCAGATCCGGGCGCAGGACCTGGCCCCGGATGTGCCGGTCGTCATGATCACTACCGAATCGAGCGAAGAGCACGTGAAACAGGCAATCCAGGCCGGGGCGCGCGGTTACATTCGCAAGCCGTTCACGGCTGAACAGGTGAAGGAGCGGGTGTTGCCGCTCCTGCACGCAGCATGACGTGGGAGCCGGCCTGGCCGGCGTGGAGGCCAGGCATGGAGAGGGCGATGGCAGTGTCGTTGCGTGAGTCCGTGGACAAGATATCCGATCCCGGCAACCTGGATGCGAGCGTGATGGAGGTCTTTCAGCTGATGCTGGGAGTGGAATGCGAGCGCACCCAGGCCGGCGGAGAGGTGGAACCGGAATCGGTAACCGCCGTGGTGGGATTCGGGGGCGCCTTGAGCGGAGCGTGCGTGTTCCGTTGCGGCAACGGGGCGGCCATGCAGGTTGCAGCGCGCATGACGGGCATGGAGTTTCATGAAGTTGACGACACGGTGAAGGACGGGATCGGCGAGATCTGCAATATGCTCGCCGGTGCGTGGAAGGGCAAGGTACCCGGGCTGGCGGCCCAGTGCGGACTGTCGGTGCCGGCCGTAATCACCGGGCGGGACTACCGGCTGCACGTGCAGGCGCCGGAGTTCCAGCTGCAGCATGCGTACCGCTTCGAAGACCGCCGTTTTGACGTCACCATCGTCTGCGACGGGCTTCGCTGAAAAGAAACAAATGCCCCGTGCCCCATCCTTGTGGCTTACCAGGGCCATCCGATTTCATTCGGTTTTGCTCTTCGCAAACTGCTCCGAAATTCTTCTCCCAGATTTTTCTAATCTTCCCGCTCCTCATTCGGTCCTCTTTCTGCTCCATTCCGCTACATGGACAGTGGCTATTACGCAGCGATGACGGGATTGATGGCGCGTACCCAGGCGCTGGACACGGCGGCCGCCAATCTTGCCAATGCGCAGACTCCCGGATACCGGGCGGAACGCGAGTACTTTCGTTCGGCGCTGCTCGGTCCCGATGCTCTCGACTCCCAGCTCGGCCAGACGGTCAACAATTACGGGCTCCTGGGCGGCGACCGGCTGAACCTCGGCCAGGGCGCTTTAGAACAAACCGGCAACCCCCTGGATCTGGCTATCGAAGGGCAGGGGTTTTTTGCCGTCCAGACCGCGCAGGGCGTCCGCTACACCCGCGACGGCAGCTTTCATCGCTCGCAGGCAGGGCTCCTCGTGACCAGCGCGTCCGAGCCGGTGCTTTCGTCGGCAGGCAAGCCTATTCAAGTTCCGCCCGGAGATGTTTCCGTGGGCGCCAACGGGGTCCTTTCCGTAGCCGGCGGCGCGGCGGATACCGTCGGCGTCTTCACCTTCCCCGCCGGTGTGCAACTGGTTCCCGAGGGTGCCAATCGCTACGTGGCTCCGGCCAGTGTGACCGCAACCCTTTCGAAGGATGCGACCGTGCACCAGGGAGCCATCGAGTCAGCCAATGAAGACGCAGTGCAGGGAACGCTCGACCTGATCGTGATGCAGCGCCAGGCGGAGATGATGCAGAAGGCGCTCACGGTCTTCCACACCGAGTTCAACAAGTTTGCGACCGAAGATCTGCCACGGGTCTAGTCCAAAGCGAGGAAAAAATGATAAGGGCGTTGTACACGGCGGCGAGCGGGATGAGCGCGCAGCAGATGAACCTAGACACGATTGCCAACAACCTGGCCAACTCGTCGACCACGGGGTTCCGGCAGCTGCGGCTGCAGTTTCAGGACATGGTGTACCAGAACCTGGTGACGCCGGGCGCGGCGCAGAGCCAGTCGACCGTGGGCGCCGGTCTGCAGATCGGGCTGGGCACCAAGTCGGCGGCCACCGAGGTGATCATGACCCAGGGATCGCTGAACCAGACGTCGAACCCGCTCGATGTCGCCATTGAAGGAAGCGGGTTCTTTCAGGTGCAGCGTCCCGACGGAACCATCGCCTACACCCGCGCCGGACAGTTTCACCTCAACAACCAGGGAACCATTGTCACCACCGACGGCGATCCGCTGATCCCCACCATTACGATTCCTCCCAACGCAACCGCGGTGACGATCACGCAGTACGGAGTGGTCAATGCAACCCTGGCCGGGCAGCAGAATCCATCCCAGCTCGGGCAGCTGCAGCTGGCCACATTTCCCAATCCCGGGGGTCTCGAAAGCATGGGATCGAATCTCCTCCAGGCGACGTTGAGTTCGGGGGATCCGGTGCTGGGCAATCCCGGGCGGAACCGAAGGGCTGGGGACACTCCAGCAGGGGTATCTCGAGAACTCGAATGTCGACGTGGTCACCGAGTTTGTGCAGATGGTGCTGGCGCAAAGGGCCTACGAATCGAATTCGAAAGTGATCAAGGCCGCCGACGACATGTATTCGCAAGTCAACAACATGACCAGGTAAAGCGGCGGTGTGCCATGAGATTTTCAAAGGCTTCGGCGAGACATTCAGGCGACGCAGCATCGAAATTCGTAGTCCTGACCCTGGCGACGCTGTTGGTGGGCGGCCTTCCCGCCCCTGCGCGGAGTCACGAAATCTCAACCCGCGACGTGCGGATCGCAGCCTCATTGGATGGCGCCGCCCGGTTCACGCGGCTGCTGCGGGAGATCGACGATCCAAACTCGGGCGCATGCTGGCTGTTGGTCAGCGACAAATCCAATCCTGGGGGCCCCGGACGCCTGGAACTTGCATCGCCGGGAAGGGATCAGGGCGCGTTCGCAAGGCAGGCTCAAGGCCCGGGGGTTGCCCAGAGCAGGCCCGGAGCGATCATCCGGCCGGGGGACAAGCTGCTCGTCGAAGAACACTCGCCAACAGCCGACGCCTATCTCGAGGGGGTAGCCCTGGGGCCGGCGTGGCCGGGCTCGGCTTTGAATGTCCGCCTGTCGATCGGGCACAAGGTGGTGCGGGCCGTGGCGACGGCGCCTGGACGGGCCACGCTCCAAGGAGTAGAGCGATGAGATTGCAAGCAAAACATGCGGTCTGGCCGGCGCTGGTCCTGGTGCTTGCCGCGGCGCCGTCCCATGGGGGATGGAAAAAACTCAAGCCGCCCGATGCGGCGAACACTCCGCCCGAGGCCGCGCTTCATTCCTATGTTGAAAGAGTGCGGGCCCAGCAGGCCGCCGAGATACGGACGCCGGGATCGATCTGGAGTTCCGAGGGCCGGCTGGTGCGCCTGGGGACAGATGTCAAGGCGGTGCGGCTTCACGACGTGGTTTCGGTAGTGGTGACGGAGAGCCTGGCGGCATCGACCGACGGCCAGGTAAAGAATTCGCGCGCTTCCAATGCGAGTTCGAACGTCACCGCCCTGTTTGGCGCGCTGAAGGCCGAGCAACGCGCTGCAGAACCTGGTGGGGCAGACTTCGGCTCGGGGCTTACGGCGCAGGGACAGAGCACAACCAATTCCAGCCTGGTCGACGACCTTCGGAGCCGAGGTGGTGGATGTGCTGCCCAACGGCATGCTGGTGGTGCAGGCCACGCGGCAACTGACGTTCTCGCAGCAGACGCAACTGATCAAGCTGCGCGGGCTGGTGCGGCCCGAAGATGTGAGCGCGCAGAACCAGGTGCTGTCGACGGCGATGACCGATCTGGAACTGGAAGTGACGGGCAAGGGCATCGTGAACGACTCGACCTACCGGCAGAACCCGCTGGTGCGGTTGCTGGAGCGGCTGCTGGTCTTTTAGACACACGGACCGGGGACCAGGGAACAGGAAATCGAAACGAGACGGAGCGATGCGATTGCTGGTTACAAGGCGAGACGTGGGAGAGGGCGGGTCGGTGACTTCCCGCCGCTCGGAGATCTACTTGTGGCCAGGGTTGGTACTGGCCGGGGCATTCTTGTCTTTCAGCCTGGCCGCACAGAACGGCCCGGCGCCGCAAGCTCGCGGGTCAAGGATGTGGCCACCATCGAGGGCATCCGCGACAACCAGCTGGTGGGCTATGGGCTGGTGGTGGGACTGCGAGGAACGGGCGACAGCTCGCAGACGGTATTTCCGGCGCAGACGCTGATCTCGGCGCTGCGAGCGGATGGGCATCACGGTTCCGCAGACCGGATCGAACTCGGCCAGCAACATGCAGGTGAAGAACATGGCTGCGGTGTTCGTGGCGGCCACGCTGCCGCCGTTCAGCCGCCCGGGATACGAGATGGACATTACGGTTTCGTCGGCGGGCGACGCGCGTTCGCTCGAAGGCGGGATCCTGCTGATGACGCCGCTGTACGGACCGGACGGGCAGATCTATGCCCAGGCCCAGGGATCGCTGGTGCTGGGCGGATATCTCGCCGCGGCTGCCGGCAACGCGACAGCATGATGAATCATCCGACCACGGCGAGGATTCCCGGCGGAGCCATCGTGGAGCGGGCGGTGCCCTTCGATCTGAAGTCAGATGCAGACCGTGAACGTGCTGCTGAACGATGCCGATTTTCACACCGCCGAGCGCATGGCGGAGGCGATCAATCACGCGCTCGGGTCGGCTCGCGCGCACGCGGTTGACAGCCGGCGGGTGGAGATCGTGCCGGGGACCAACGAAGACCGGGCGGCTCTGCTGGATGCGGTGGAAGCGGTCGAGGTCGAAGTTTTTCCGCGGGCGCGGGTGGTGGTGAACGAGCGCACGGGAACAGTGGTGATCGGCGGAACGGTGCGGCTGCAGCCGGTATCGATCCTGCATGGCGGGCTGTCGGTGAATGTGATTTCGCAGCCGCTGGTTTCGCAGCCTGGCCCCTATTCGCTGGGCAGGACCGAGGTGGTGCAGCAGATCATCGGTGCAGGCCCAGGACAAGCCGGTCAACCGCATCGAACTGAAGGAAGGCGCGACGGTCGAGGATCTGGTCCAGGAATTGCAACGTACCGGGGCGGGGGCGCGCGACGTGATCTCGATCCTGCAGGCGATGAAAGAAGCGGGCGCGCTCGAAGCCGACCTGGAGGTCCTTTGACGATGAGCGTAACCGGGAGCGTTGCGGCGGGCCAGGGAGCCATCGCGACCCATGCGACGCCGCCCCCGCGGCTGGTGCGGGCGGCCCACGAGTTTGAAGCCCAGTTGATGAAGGAACTGCTCCGGCCCATGACCGAAAGCGGCAGCCTGGCGGGCGATGACGAGGCCGACATGGGCGGAGCAGGAACGCTGGGCGAGTTTGCTTCCGAGTCCCTCGCCGGAGCCCTGAGCGCAAGCGGCGGGTTCGGAATTGCGAACCGGATTCTCGGAGAAGTTTCCCGTTCCGGTAACAGTTCCAATGTTTCTCCGGTAACCGGAATGTACAACATCGATACCGGGATAAGCGCGCACAAATGACTAGAGTGATTAAGAGAACTGCCGATAGACGAGCCAAGGAGAAGGGTGTATGGACATTCGCAGCAGTCTGGACGGATTGAAGACACTACTTGGAGTGACACCGGCGGCGCCGGCATCTCCGGAGCGGAACAGGGGCGAGCAAACAGCCGAAACAAGTTCGTTGACCAATGACAGCGCCACTGTGAGCAGCGCCGCCAGCCAGGTTGCGCATGGCCGCAGCGGAAGGAGGCGTGCGCGCTGACAAGGTGGCGGCGGTGCAGGCGGCATTGGCGGCGGGGACCTACGAAGTACCGGCATCGGCCGTGGCGTCCAAGATCATCGACTCAATGCTCGGACACGGACAGTAGGCCCGATCCGGGAAGGAACAGGAAGGAAACAGAAATGCTGCAGTTGGGAGACGGCCGATTCAATCCGGAGCTGAAGGCCCTGGTGGTCGAAGCATCGCTGGCACTGGCCCGCCTGGACGCCGACCGGCTGGAAGAACTGGCGCTCTCATGCCAGGCGCTGAATCGCGACCTGTCCGCCTGGAGCGGGCAGGAACGAACGGAGATGGCGCGGGGGAGCCGGGAACTGACGGGAGAGATGGCGGTATTCGGGCGGGTGCTCGAGGCCACGCGATCCAACCTTGACGTGATGAGCCGGCTTCGCGAATTGCACGAAGGACAGCGGGATTACGGCGGCAGCTTCAGGCGTCGCTCGTCCGGAAAAGGGCACTGGAGGCTGACGGGAGACGGCGATGGGAACGATTAGCTCGGCGTTTCATTTGATTTCAGGCGCGCTCAATGCCGACCAGGCAGCCCTGAGCATCGTGGCCAACAATGTGGCCAATGCCAACACCACCGGCTATACGCGAAGAGAAGCCGAGCTGGCAGGAGAATTCGCCGGTCAGCATCAATGGGGTGAACTACGGCACGGGCGTCACGGAGACGGGCGCAACCTCGGTGCGGGACCGGGTCCTGCTCGAGCGGCTGGACCAGCAGCAACAGCTGGCGGCTGCTTCCACGTCGCGGCTGTCGGCGCTGAACACAATTCAGGCGTTGTTTTTGCCGGACTCGGGTTCATCGAGCGCGAGGGCCGGCGATATCGGCAGCGACATCACCAGCTTCTTCACCTCGTTCTCATCCCTCGAGGCCAACCCCACCAACAACGCGCTGCGTCAACAGGTGCTCTCGACCGCCACAACCCTTGCGGGCGACATTTCAAATGCGGCCGACGGCCTGAACTCGCAGCAGAGGTCGCTGGATCAGGAAGCGGCGGCGGTGATCCCGCAGGTGAACGCCCTGACCGGGGCCATCGCGCAACTCAACGCGCAGATTCAGTCCACTTCGCCGAACGCCGATGCGGGCGTTCTGGAGGACCAGCGGCAGCAGGACCTGAGCCAGTTGTCGCAACTGATCGGCATCAACCAGATCACGACCGAGAACAATGGGCTCTCCATCACCACGACCTCGGGCCAGACGCTGGTTTCGGAGGGATCAAACCTTCCCATCACCTCCGGCATGGTGAACGGGGTGACGCATTTCTTTGTGGGGACGACGGACATCACGTCCCAGCTGGCATCCGGGGGCGGCTCACTGGGCGGATACTCTGACGGCGCGCGACCAGGACATTCCCGGCGTGGTGGCTTCGCTCGATCAGCTGGCGTATGGAATTGCGACCGCTGTCAATGCGCAGAACAATGCCGGCATCGATCTCAACGGGATCGGCGGCACCGGGGTAAATCCCGCGAATCCGCCTCTGAACATCTTTAATCAGCCGGCAGCCGTGGCGGGGAGCGCGGTGGCGATGACGGTGACGATGACCGACCCCAACCAGATTGCGGCGGCGGGACCGGCGGGGGGAGCCGGGGATAACTCGAACGCCGTGGCCCTGGCCGGCCTGGCGAACTCCGCAAGCGTGAGCGGAAAAAGTCCCACAGATTTCTATTCCAACTTCGTCACCATGCTGGGGGCGGCTGTAGCCGAGGTGCAGACGGACAATACCGCTCAGAACGCCTCCGTGACGCAACTCCAGAATCAGAACAATGCTCTGTCGGCTGTGAACCTCAACGACGAAGCCGCGGCGATGCAGCAGTTGGAGCGGAGCTATCAGGCGGCCTCGCAGGTGTTCGCGATTCTGAACACGATCATGACTTCCGCGTTGAACCTGGGCGTGCAGACGGCTGTGTCGTAGCCAGGCGCTGGCGGACAGGACAAGCATGGTCAGTGAATCCCCCGCCTGGCCCGGCTCAAGCCAATTCAGAAGGGGTAGTGATCCGGGAGATCCACGCAGGAGTGTGAACGCATGCGCGTCAATCCGTTTTATGTTTCGAACCTGGCCATTCCGCTGAATCAGACCCAGGCGAGCGAGCAGCAGTTGACAGCCGAGTTGTCGAGCGGCGTGCGGGTAAACTCGCTGAGCGACGATCCGCTGGCCGCGGGCGAAAATGTGCTGCTGCTGAACCAGATGCAGCGGGACGATTCCTTCACCCAGACCTCCAGCCTGGTGCAGGGGCAGCTGCAGGTGGCGGACTCCGCGCTGGGAGGCGTGGTGTCCCAGTTGACCCAGGCGATCTCGCTGGCGACCAGCGCCAACAACGGCACGATGAACGCGAGCGATCTGAAGTCGATCTCGAATCAGATTGCGGGGATTCGCGATGAAGTGGTGTCGCTGGCCAACACCAGCTACCAGGGCCAGTACATTTTTGGGGGGAGCCAGACAGCCGCCGCTCCTTTCAGCATCTCCAATGCGACCACGCCGGCCACGGCCACCTACAGCGGCGACGCGAATGTGAATTATCTCGAGACCCCCAACGGGCAGAGGATTCAGTTGAACGTGCCGGGCGACCAGATTTTCATGGCCGGCGGAACGACCAGCGTGCTGGGCGTTCTGAACCAGCTGGTGGCGGATTTTGCCTCCGGGATCCCCGCAGGCACGTCGGTGTCCGACACCACGGCCCTGAGCACGGCGCTCAATTTCGTTTCGCAGCAGCGGGTGTCGTGGACAATTCGCTGACCCGGCTGACCGCGGCTACCGACGCGGCAAGCAGCGAGCAGACGCAGCTGACGGCGGCGCAAACGAACCTCATGCAGGCCGACGTGGCCAAGATATCGACGCAGCTATCGATGGCGGAGACGCAGCAGACCGCGCTTGAAGACGTGATCTCCCAATTAGGCGCGGGGAGCCTGTTTGACAAACTGTAGGGTTTGATCGGGTTTGAGGCTCACGACGAGCGAGGGCCAGCGAGCCTGAACCATGGGCTCATGCAGCCGTGGGCGTCGCCTCTTATACTTGAAATATTGTGTTTGCACCGCTTCGTTTTCTCTGGAACGCAACGAGAGGCAATCGCCTGACGCCCTGGCGCAGCGAATATCTTCGCTGGCGCATGGAAACCTATTCGGGACAGTGGGCGGAGAAAATGAAGATGCGGGACGTGCTCAGCTTCATGTGGGCGTCGCGCTGGGAGCTGTTGAGCTTTCTTGCCTGGACAGGCCGCGTGGATCGCGAGGCACGGAAGCGGCCCTGAGGAGCATAGCCATGCTCGTGCTCAGGCCTGGGTAGACGGTTCGTTGAACAGGAGCAGAGGGATGGGGCGCTGGACGCGGCGGCAATTGGGCAGGTTCGCGTTGACGGCGGGAGCCGCCGCGTCGCTGCCGGAATGGGCGAGGGCGGCGCAAATCGATGCGCGTGCCCGGCAGGGGATAAGTGGACCAGATTCTCTGCGCGCGCATGCCACGGCCCGGGGTTTGCTGTACGGCGCGGCGGTCAATCCGGGGCTGCTCGATGTGGACGGGGTGGGGGCGGGCAACACGACCGACGGGTACACGCAGCTAATCCAGGGGCAGACCAACATCCTGGTTGCCGAGAATGCAATGAAATGGGCGGCTCTGCGGCCAACCGCGCAGAGCTTCGACTTTGCCCTGGCCGACCGGCTGATGCGCTTTGCGGCGCTCACGGGCGATCGCGTGCGGGGCCACAACCTGTGCTGGCACGAGGCGCTGCCGGCATGGTTTGCGGCTACCACCAACAAGGACAATGCGCGGAAGCTGCTGGTCGAGCATATTCAGACGGTGGCGGGGCGGTACCGGGGCCAGGTCCACAGCTGGGATGTAGTAAACGAGGCTGTCAATCCCAGGGATGGGCGGGCGGATGGGCTGCGCAACTCGCCATGGCTCGAGCTGGTGGGGCCGGACTACATCGAGGTGGCTTTCCAGACCGCGGCGTTGGCCGATCCCGGAGCCAGGTTGACATACAACGAATACGGCATCGAACTGGACACGCCGGATCAAACCGAGAAGCGGGGCCAGGTAATGGTGCTGCTGCGGCGTCTCAAGGCGCGAGGAATTCCGATTCATGCAGTGGGAGTGCAGAGCCATCTGCAGGCGGATGGACCGCAGCCGGGCGCGGGCCTGGTCGAATTTGTGCGCCAGGCGGGCAAGATGGGCCTCGAAGTGTTCGTGACCGAGATGGATGTGAACACGCGCGGGGTGGACGGCGGTCCGGAAACCCAGGATGCCGCGGTAGCGCAGGTCTATCGGAATTACCTGGGCATGATGCTTGCGGAGCCGAACGTTCCCGTCGCGCTGACCTGGGGCATCACCAGCGCGCATAGCTGGCTGAACGAGTCAAAGCAGCCATGGGCGAAGCGGCCCGACGGAGCACGGCAGCGGCCCTTGCCGTTCGATGACGACCTGCAACCCACGCCGGCCTTCGCGGCCATTCGCGAGGCGATCGATACGCCCCGACCTGCCGCGGCGCCGCCGCGCGCGACTCCGGCGGTCGATCCGAACAGCTTGTACAAGCCGTTCCCGGTGCGGGGAAGTCCAGGCAGTGAGCCGGCAACACCGGTTCCTCCGCCACCGCCGTTTACCACTCATCCGGCGATTCCCGCACCGCCACCGAAGGGACCGTCGTAGGATGGCGAAGTTCTTTTTGATTTTTTTGACGACGATATTGCTCGGCACGCAGATCGTGTCCGCGCAGCAGATGCCGCCGGCGGAGCCGCCGCAGCCCATGCCGGGGTCGCATCCGGACACGCCCACTCTGCGCATCACCACCCAGGAAGTGCTGGTGCCGACCCTGGTGGAGAAGCGCGGAGGCGGGATTGTCTACGGGCTCAAAGGCGACGATTTTGTGCTCGAAGACAACGGAGTTCCGCAAAAAGTGCACGTGCAGGAAGAGATGGATACGGCGCCGGTGTCGCTGGTGGTTGCGGTCGAGCAGGGCGGGATGAGCGTGCTCGAGTTCGACAAGGTGGCCAAGCTGGGGCCGCTTCTCGACCTGTTCCTGTCCGATCCGCGTAGCCAGGCCGCGCTGGTAGGTTTTGATTCGCAACCGCAACTGATCCACGACTACACCAATTCAGGCGAGGACCTGAACCAGGCGCTGAAAACCATGGAGCCGGGCGATGGCGGCGCCGCGATTCTGGATACGATCAGCTACGCGGTGGACCTGCTCGAGTCGCAGCCCAAGGAGTTCCGGCGGGTGCTGCTCCTGATCAGCGAGGAACGCGATCACGGCAGCAAGCACGCGAAAGTGGAGCAGGTGATCCAGAAAATCGGACAGTCCGATGTGCTGGTGCTGACGGTGTCGTTTTCGCCGGTGCAGGCGGAGTTTGCCCACGACATCAAGGACTCAGGCGAGAACCGGACCATGAACATGGTGTCGGCGCTGGCAGCGCTGGTGCAGGCGTTCCGCAAAAACGTGACCAGGGAAATTGCGTTGATGAGCGGCGGAGAATACACCACGTTCACCGGCGACAAGAAATTCGAGCAGCGGGTGGTCGAAGAAGCCAAGCACGCGCGGAACCGCTACCTGCTCACGTTCCGCCCCACCAATCCGACTCCGGGACTGCATACGCTGCGGGTCCGCCTGGCGCAGGATTATGGAGCCCGTATCGTGGCCCGCGCCAACTATTGGGTAGGCGAAGAGCCATAGAGTCGTAAATGTAACAAGCAATACTGTTGCAGCCGGCTTTCCGCATGTCGATGCGGCGACTCATTCAGCACCGAGTGCCACGCCGCCTTAAAGACGAAGCGGCACTCGATCCTGACGAAATCAAGCAGAACCTCAAAAGCTCTGGCGACGAAGTTCGCCCCGGAGAATTATTTTCCTTTGGCGAGGTTCTTTGGCGACACTTTATGCAGTTCTGAATGCAGAGCTGCAGCCGATGGAGGTGCCGTGACGCTTCCCGAAAAGATCTCTGGCCCGGTGATTTTCTTACCGTAGAGCTTCTCGTTGTCGCCGTCATCGGGGCCCAACGAGGTGCCGGAGAGCGAGAATCCGGCGAAAACGCCTTGCGCACGGGAGTAGGAAAGCATCTGGGCTTGCATGGTGCCAGTCGTGGAGGCTTCCGCATTCCGGCCCTCAGGACCGGCTGCGATGCTCGTTTCAGCACCCAGCTTGGCCCTCCCCTTCATCACCGAGCGTGCACCATCGTCATTCATTACCAGAATCACAAAGTCGGTTGCCTGTCCGCCTGCCTGGAGGCCGAAGCTTCCGCCGCTGGATTGCATCATGATTGGCGCTCCCCAGGGACCATTGAAGTTATGACCGCTTCGACAGACCATCACTCCCTTGCCATATTGGGCTCCGACGATGAACCCGGCCTTCTTCACCGAAGGCAGAATAACGACGCAATCGGCCTTGTTCAGCACGTTGATGGGGAGGCCATTCTCGGCGTTTGCGAGTTCCTTGAACACCTCACCGGCTCTGGTCACTCTTTCACTGGGTTCATCGGCTCGCGCGAGAAGAGGTGCCGAGCATAGGGTAACGACCATAAAGCCGTACAGCCAGTTTGATTTCGTGAGTCGATTCCGAGTCTTCAATGCAACCATGTGAGCTCCTTGTAAGCGGTTTGACCTGACACGCCAATCCTACGACTAAGAACTGGAGAAGTGACAGGCGCGTTGATCGCGCCGGAATTTCGGCTAGTCCGGACATCACCTCGGGGTAATGTCCCATAGCCCACAATTCTCCCACAAATCGCGGTCTGCGACTCATTCCGCAACTCCAACGCGCTTTCATTCTGAGCGCAGCGAAGGACCTGCGGTTGCCTTTGAGATTGGCAAAAGCGACATCACTTCCGAGTAGCCCACCCCTCGGGAACTATCACGAAAAGGCGCGAGAACCCGGGAATAATCAGCACATCCAATCGCACTCCTGACGTTCACTGTGCATTTCTTTGATGCGCGAAGGATATAGAATCCAAAGGCTGGGTTCGTCGCGGATACTACTCCAAAAAACAAATCTTCTGACTGCTCCCCGGGGGAATACTCCGACTACCAGCGATCTTGAACCAATCAAGGGAGGTTTCGACATGGATCCCAGGGTGGCACAGAGGATTCAACTCATCTTCGGCGAGCTTCGGGCTTGCGAAATCGCACTCAACAATATCCAGGGCAGGGCGGCGGAGGCGAAGCGGGAACTGGATAGCCTGCTCATGGGGCCGGTCTCCGAGGCATCGAATGGAACAATAACCTGGAAGGAATTCAAAACTCGGGCCCGGATGCTGAAGCCGGGGCTGCAGGTGGTAACCCAAGACGCCGAAACGGTGGCAAACCGATGGAAAGACTATTTGATGCTCTCGGATCAGGATGTGCCGGACAGGGGCAACAAGCGAAAATACAAGGTCCCTCTGGAGAATTTGGATCCTGGGATAAGACCAATGAACCCACCGCCCATGCATTTTCCAGGGCGATGACCGGTTTGGGCCGGATGCGCCTTTCCATATAAGCAAGGGGTTGCACGCTGCCATGCAACCCCGTTTTCTGACCAGAAGGTCGAGTGGGCCGACTGCCTCCGCCCGACATTCAGTCGAGTAAACTTCGCGACCATTCGACGATTGAATTCGGTTCGCCCGTCCCTGAGCGTAGCGAAGGGGAAGGATCTGCGGTTGCTTCTATGCACTGCACAGCGGCGACACTTCCGAGTCGTCGACAATCCGCCCGGTTCTGCCGTGGAGAACAGTATTGCCCTAACCAACAATTTGTCATCCTGAGCGTAGCGCAGCGGAGTCGAAGGACCTGCGGTTGCTTTTGGGAATTGCGGACCCGTGTTTAGTCATTATGGTGTGACCGGTTCGATGCGCTGGTCGTGGGTTAGGCTGAGTTTGTTTGACGAACTACAGTCCAGAGCCACAAGCGGAGGGAACCGGTCATGAGAGAGAAGTTACGATTTTTGGGTTTGGATGTCCACGCCGAAACGATAGCTGTTGCGGTAGCCGAGCCGGATGGCGAGGTACGCAGCCTGGGCACGATCGCCAACCGCACGCGGCCGATCAGTTCACCTGAGAGTGTTACGCGCAACTCGGCTGACTTAATGACAACCCCATTTTCAAGTGTCGGGCGATTTTCGTGTCTTTGGGCGGGAGGCACCGACCCCCTTGTCCAGATCCCTCGACCCCCATCAACAACGTTTCGTTAGGACTGACTGAGTATTTTTCCAGTCGACATACATGCACTGGGTGGTGTTATGTACATATTCGAGGTTGGGCGGGGAAATTCAGTTCACGGAGGATAAACCATGAAGCGTGGTGCCAGATGGATTAAGACGGGACTCTTGCTCGTTACCGGAACACTCGGTCTTGCATTTGCTGTTCAAACCAGCGCGCAGGTCCAGACGACAAAAACGACAACGGCGGGCCAGAGCAGCTACAAAGTTACGGTCAACCGCGGCGAAGTTTACGCGGTGGACGGTAATGATTTGATCGTGAAGATGGAAGATGGCACCTTCCGGCATTTTCCAAATGTTCCCGAGTCTGCCAGAGCCACGGTTGATGGGAAACAGCTTGGCATCCACGACTTGAAGCCGGGCATGAAGCTCCAACGCACCATCACTACGACAACCACTCCTATGATCGTCACCACAATCCAGACCGTGACAGGCAAGGTCTGGCATGTCAATCCGCCAATTTCGGTAATCCTCACACTCGAAGACAACACAAACCAGGAGTTCAAGATCCCCAAGGACCAGAAATTCAACGTCGACGGCCAAATGGTCGACGCTTTTGCCTTGAGGAAGGGTATGAAGGTCTCCGCGACGAAGATCGTGGAGGTTCCGTCGGTCGTCTCATCGGAGCAACAGAGTGTGACTGGCACGACGCCTCAAGCAGCCCCAACTCCGCAAGCAGCCCCAGCGCCGCAAGCACCCCCAGCGCCGCAACAGGCTGAGGCGCCCGCTGCGGCTCCGAAGGAGGTCGCGACGAAGCCACAGCCTGTGACTGGCACGGTCCCTCCCTCTCCGGCACTCGATGCTCCGTTGCTCGTTGCCGAAGGAGAGCCCGCTCCTGCCCCGGTGGAGGCGGAAACACCTGCTGCTCCCGCCGAACCGGCTCCGAAAAAGTCAAACTACCTCCTTTGGGTCGGTTTGGCCGTGCTTCTGGTTGTAATTCTGTTCGTTGTCAGTAGGCGCTCAAAGTCCAGAAGGTAGAGATGGTCCAGGGTCAAGCGGGTTCCCGACTCACCAAAACGGTAAGTCGCGGCTGAAGGCTTCTGGGTGACCAGGGAGATCAAAACCGTCGAGTTCCAGGCGGTCGAATAACCGCCTGCTCGGAAGTTAAGCTTTGAGGCATCCGCCCGACAGCGGCAGATCTTTCTCCTGCGGCTAAGATTCCAGGCTCAATGTCCGTGCCGTCGCTTTTTCTGGCGCAAACGGAACGCCATGGGCGATGATGGTGGGACCCTTCGAGAACTGACGCTTTCCACGAGGAGTTCGACTTGGCTGATCCCGCGCCCCTGCCCCCATCGACGCCTCCGCCCTCAAAGTCGGCCACGCCGTTTGACCGGATCAACCAACAGAGCAAGTGGTACGGCGACAAGTCGCAGAAAAACCGCACCACGTATGTCCGCCTGAAAAGCACTCAGCTTATACTCGCCGCGGCCATCCCGGTGGTCTCTGTAGCCGCCGCCAGCAATCCCCAGCGTTGGACCAGCGCCGGCCTGGGCGCATTGATCGGCATTGTCGAGGGCTTTCTCCAGCTCGGCCAGTATCAGCAGAACTGGCTCCTGTACCGCGCCACCCGTGAAGCGCTCAAGCGGGAAGAGTTCTTGTATAGCGCCGGGGCTGGGCCCTACACCGGCGCCGACAACAAGGATGGGCTCTACATCGATCGCTGCGACGCGATCATGTCCGGGGAGAATTCCAAGTGGCTGGCCACCCAGCAACAAGCCGCTTCGGAAAAGAAAAGCTGAACGGCACGGAATACCTGAGGGAGATGCTCGGTCTTTCCCGGCGTGCGCCGGCTTGCAGAGTATTCGATCAAAAAATGGGAAGATAGAAGCAGATCGCACACTTCGCTTCCAGCAGTTCAGAAGACAGCGGCAGTTGCGCGCTTAAACACCGTTTAAGAGCCCAAACCGCCAGGTTCTGAACCGATTTGTTTCGCGGTATGGGGTAAAGATCGTCTTCATTTTCTGTGGTTTGCATCGCGCCCGAACGGAAAGAACGACCCCCTCCCCCCCGGTTTTGGGCTGTGAAACTGTGAAGCGTATCGTAAACTGTTCACAATCATAGCTTTCCGGCCGCACCCCCACAGGCTTTACAGTCCCTGTAAACCTGTAAAAAAGAAGGAAGCTGGGTATGACTCCTGTCACGGAGTCATACCCAGCTTCTGGTCTTGCAGAGTTGCGAAAATGCCCTAATGCGCGCGCGCCGCTCCCGAGGAGCCACTGGGCGGTGCGCTGCTGTGACTCGGCGCCGAAGCGCTCGGCATCGACGGTGCGGACGGGCCATTATTCCTGCCCGATGAAGAACCGCCCATCATCGACGGCCCTTGATTTTGATAGGTGGGCGACGATGCCGATGGAGCCGATCCGCGGTGGATCGAACCTGCCATGATCGCGGTATTGGTCACCCGGCCGTTTGGCATGGCCGAAGCCGGAGCGCTCATGTAGATGTGCTGGTTGACCACGCCCTTGGTTTCCGCATGCTGCGAGACCTTCTCCAGCTTGCCGAAACCATCGCGGGGAACGCCCAGACCTGCCGAATCCTTCCGGAACACGAAGGATTCCGACGACGCCACCCCGGATCGGACCAGAGGCTTCGTATTGATCGGGACGAGCGTCGGTTCGCCGGTGCGCGGGGGGTGAATCGGGGTTGGGACCCGGGTTCCGCTGCCGCCGAGAGTCTGGTAGTGAATCACCGATGCCATGTTGTTCAGCCCGTTCCAGGTGTTGCCGGGCTGCCAGCCCCAGCCCGTGCCGGGACAGTAGTTCCAGTTGCCGGAGTGATAGGGGGTCCATCCCCACGGGTAGGGTGATACCCAGCTGTAGCCCGCGTTCTGGTAATACGCCCAGGCGCCGTTGGCGTAAGGATCCCAGGCGGCGCTGGCGAAGTAGGGACGCCACATCATCCCCCCCACCCCTCCACCGCACGAACCGGCGTCAACGAAGTTGCCGTAATATTGCATGTCGTTCAAGCCGTAGCTGTAAGGCGAGCCGTTGAATGCGCTGGCATTGGCCACCTTGGCGTGGTATCCCGTCGAGCTCTCATCCCATGAGTCGTAGGGCTCCGGCAGCACGTCCTTTGCCAGCTTCGGCTGCTGATGTTCCATCATGTCGAACGTCACGGTCTTCTTTTTGGGAATGTCCATCATCCCGGACGTTCCTTCGATCCGCACCGTGCCGTCGAGCACCGCCAGGTTGGCTTCCGTCCCGTTCAACTGCAGCCGCACGTGGCTCGGGGTGGGAAGCATCAGGTTCTGTTCGCCGAAAAGAAGGTGGAATTCGTTGCCGCGTCCCTTGATCAGAGTCACGTAAGCCATGCCCTGAATCAGGTGAACGGTGGACACCGTGCCACCATCGGCGAGCCGCTCCAACCGCGGGAACTCGACGATCGAATCGGGAGCCACGCGCAAGGTGCTGTTGTCTTCAAATTCGATCTCAGCCACGCCGTCGCCGGTCTGCAACCGGCTCTTCTCGACAATCGGCATGTTTGCGATCGCGGGCTCGAAACCCCGATCGATATTGCGATCCATTTGGACGTGGCCCTTGACTTCGCTCAGGCGCACGATCCGTACCTTGGAAACTCCGGGAGACGAGGAAGAAGTTGCATCCGAGTCCTGGGCAAGAAGCGTGGTGGCGAGCAACAGAACCGACGCTGCGGCTGTTGCGACGAGTGCGGATCCATTTCTCATGTCCGCCTCCTTTATTTGGCGAGCCGTAAGACCGCGGGAGGAGCACTGGGATGGAACTGGCCCCAAGCCAGAGCATTGTGGCCATAATCCTAGCACGGAAAAATGACGCTGACGAGCACCACTCTCTTCCCCCGAGCCTCAGAAATCAACCCGGCCTCCCGGGACTGATTCGCGCAACCCTGCTATACGCTTTGACGTAGTCTAACCGGTTTTCGGATGCAGCTTAAATGTGGAGCAGCCTGTCGGATGCTCTACCATGCGGGAAGATCGTGTCCACTCCAACTTCTATCGCGAATACAGCTGCCGCACTCGGCGGCTTTGTCCTGGTCCTGATCCAGTTTGACGTGTGCGAAGAGCTGAAACTGGATCATCTGCCGACCGTCAGCGCGCGCACCCTGCAGAAACCGAGCATGAAGCATGCGGCGCCCGCCTATGTTCGCTACCAGCGGCCCCCGCTCGTCGAAGCGCTCGACGCCCTGGTCCTCGAGAGCGGCGAGCGTCTGGAAGGCGAAATCAAGTATTACGACTACGGAGTTGTCAGCGTGATCTACCAGTTACCCTTTTCGGGTAGCTGGGACGACCTGGTAAAGTTGGCCAGCCGGTGGGTCTGGGACGTGGACTTTACCTCGCGCGTCGAACCGGTCATTCGCCATCGCCTCGAGCGCGCCTCTGCCGCCATGGTCAAACCCTACGACCGCTGGCTCAGCGAGGACTATTTCATCTTTCATGTACGCGAGGCAGCCGGTGGGCCTACAGCCGTCGAACTGGCCCGCGACCACGGGCAACACATCGCCCAGGTAGTTCGCGGCGACCGGACACGCCTCTCTGAAGGCGAGTGCGCCGAGGTGCTGCATTCGCAGATTTCCTACTATGCCCACGACCTGGCGGTGATTGGCTGGAATGCGGCCTTCCTTTATGACAGCTCGGCGGGCGCCGAAACCGCGATTCAGCTCCTGGAATACGCTAATTCGCAGTTGCTTGAATTTCGCCACTACGATGAACTGTTGACCGGAATCCTCGATGGCGTGTACGACACGCTGGGGAAAAAGCGAAGCCGCCTGGCGCGATGGCGGCTGGCCCGGTCGGCAACCAGCCTGCACGCCGTCCTGCTCGAAGTGTCGGAACTCACCGAGCACGCCGATAACGCCATCAAGTTCCTGAGCGACATGTTCGCTGCCCGGCTCTACCGCCTTGCGGCGGGTAAAGTCGGGGTTCCCGATTATCGAAACCTGGTGGCGCAGAAGCTCAAGACCGCCGAAGATCTCTACGACTATATGATCGACCAGTTCAACCAGAGCCGCGCCTTCTTTCTTGAAGTGGCTGTGGTATTGATCCTGCTGATCGAGCTCTTCTATGCATTTCGGGGCAAGCCGATTTAGACCTTGGCGCCGGTCAATGTGGGTGGTCTCGGCGGAAAGTAGGCTGGCGGGATGAATGTTCGGGGAGTTGTGTGGCTTGCGATGGCTTGCGGAAGCCTGGCCGCGTCGGGACAGGCTAAGTCGGCTGGACAGTTACCGGGCAACGCTGACTTCAAGCTTGCCCTCGCCAATCACAATGGACAAATCCAGTGGAAAGCCGCGGGATTCAAGATCACCGAAACATCCGCCAAGCCGGATGGCCGTGAGATCGGGATTCGAGCACAGGATGCATCCGGTCGGCTGAGCTTTCTGGGGTTTCTGTTCCAGGTGCCCGAGCAGGCGCCCGTGACAAGTGCGAAATGCAGGGATGCATCCCTGGATGAGGAAAAGGCCAACGATCCGACCTTTAAGCAAACCCGAAGTTCTGAGGTCGCCGGAACGGATCGGGTTCCGGTTTCGGTCGTCGACTACTCCGTTCAAGGAAAGGGCGGCAGCCCGGCCTATAGTGTGCGCGGGTTTATTGCGTCGGGCGATCTTTGCGGCGATCTCGAGGTTTACAGCAACGAGGCAATCCGCTCCGAGGATCCCGAAGTGCTGCAGATATTCCAGAGCTTGCAGCTGGATGAGCACTACCAGCCGGTATTCAACGACGTCTTCTTTTATGCGCAGGTTCTCTTTAATTCGCAGCAGTTTGCCGCCGCCGGCCCCCTTTTCGAAAGGGCGCTGACTCTAGCCGCGGATGCTAAGCGAGTCGACACGAAATTGTGGAGACGGATGGCGACCGATCAGGCAGGAATGTCGTATGGGATGTCCGGCGATGCAAACAAGGCGCGGACGATCTTTGAAGCGGCGATCGCGAAAGACCCGGACTATCCGATGTATTACTACAACCTTGCATGCGCCGACGCACAGGAGAAAAATCTGGCCGACGCGCGAAAGCATTTGCAGCAGGCGTTCGATCGAAAAGCAAACACGCTGCCCGGAGAGAGTATGCCCGATCCGACGACAGACGATTCCTTTACGCCCTACAGCAATGATAAGGATTTTTGGTCATTCCTCGAAGGGCTGCGCGCGAAGCGGTAGCGCTTTCGGATCGCATTCCTGGTTCCACCGGCGATCAACGGGCGCCGCGGTAAGAAAGATCACGGATTCAGCCAGGCCTCAGACCCGCCAATCATCGGCGCGCCAGTTCCGGATGCGCTCCTTGATCTGTTTACGAGTCAGGTTCTCTTCGAGAGCCATTTTGGCGAGTGCCACAACCTCATCATCTCCGGCAAAGCGCAGGGCGATCAGTTGACCCTCGTTCAGCCGGTAAATCTGCGTATGCCATTCTGCCGGCGCCAGCGACTGCAGGCGGAGCCGCTCCTCCAGCCGAATCACTCGATCCTGTACCTTCAGCGGATATGTCCGGACTTTCAGGATAAGAACGACCAATCCCAACGAAAGGACCAGCACCCATACGCTGTGGAAGCCAAAGTGACGAACCACGTACACAATGGCAATGATCAGGTTGGCAATCATGATCGCCCCGAGGACGACATGGTAGGGAGGATCGAGCCGGGCGTGGTTCTTGAGGCTTTGGGTGCTTCCGTTACTCATGTGTCGACACGTTCTCTTTCAGGCAGGAATTGAATTTTGCGGTGACAGGTATCGGCGGTGAAGCGTGCGCCCAGTCGCCGGCATCCACGCCTTTCGTGGCGTCGGCATTTTCAACCCCCGAGCCGCAAGAGCTCAACGCCCAAAGACCATCGGGGTGCAAAGTGGGCGGCTTTCCCAGACCCGACGGGTAACGGCCCCGCACCAGGTAATCCACAAATAGTCCAGCCGCAAGATAAGGGTTGAACACCGCGATCGGAACGACGTATGCAGTCGTCATCAACGAACCCGCCACGGTCTTGTTGGCGTGGCTGTTGTGCCGGCTTCCCGGAATCTGTGGAAGCGTGAACATTGACAGTTGTAGTTCAGGATGCTTTCGAGCGTAGTGGATCAGGGTATAAGTGAGCTGCTTGGGCGTCGTCATGAACACATCGGGGAAGACGTAGCGGTGAAACGTGTGCGGAAAATAAACATTCAGGATATCTCGTGCGAAATCGGCGCAGTTGCCATAGAGCAGGTTGAACTTCGATCGATTGGCCCGCTCGTTGAGACGAAGGATCACGGCATCGTCCTGCTCCTCCGTTGTATCAAAGCGCAATGCATATATCTTGCGCTCGTATGATGACCCCGCTAATTGACCCCACCCGCCGTGCAGCAGGTTGCCCTCGATGACACTCCCGCCCAGGTTTTCCAGGTGATTCTCGTGATAACGAGTTCTCAGGCGCTGTACCGTTGCCTTATCTGCCCGCTTCGGAACCTCGGAGACGTCGTCAACGGAATAAAGGTACGGAATGAGCGGCATCGCCACCCAGTCATACCCATCGATACCCTGGTAGCGGGCAATGACCGAGCCTTGTTCATCCGAGCGGCAGCGACGCAATTGCACCGGCGTCTCGGCACAGATTCGCGCAAAATAGATAGCCGTATGCCCAGTGGGATTGATAGTGCCGAAAAAGCCATACGGCTCTTCCATCAGCAGAGTAACCTGCGCACTAGCGCGCGGCGCGCCGAAGGCAAGAAGTCCCATTAGAATCAGGACAACTGCTGCTGTGCGCTTGGTCGCGTTCGACACATATCTCCTCTCGGTAGGTTGGGCTTGCTCGAACTTGCGGTTGGTCGTGTCTACAGTATGACTCAATTCCCGTTAGGGGCCACAACCGTCGTCTCATCATCAGAACACGGGCTCAGTTCCGCAACTGGGAAAATCCGCAGTTTCTCACTAGAAAGGCACCGTCAAAGGCACCGTCATTCCCGCTGCGGAACTCTTCTTCCCGGATACGCTCACAGCGAGAAGAACCCCCAGGAGAGAGAAATGTCGCGAATGGATCCGGGCGCCCGTTCGAAGCACCATACAGCTCGCAGCTGACGAGCTTTCGTATCCTCTGATAACTTTCTCATTCCGGAGAATTTCTCTCGTAACCCGCCGTGGGAGAACTTCTCCAAAACTTGAGTTTCCCTGGGAGTTTTCCTTGAACTGGCGATCCCTGCTTCTGTTTGCCTTGCTGCCTGCGGCAGCCGCCTCCGCCCAAGTCACTCTGCCCAAAGTACTTTCCGATCACATGGTCCTCCAGAGAGACCTGCCGGTCCATGTTTGGGGAAGAGCCGCGCCGGGAGAATCGGTCAGCATCACGTTCCGCGACGAGACCAGGACGGTCACTACCAGTCGGCTGGGGCGTTGGAGCCTCTATTTGAAGCCGGGCTCGGCCGGCGGCCCATTCGAAATGACGGTGAAGGGAATCGCGCCCGAAGGGACCGCGGTCGACCCCGGAACCGCATCGCCCACCGTGGTTCACGACATCCTTGTCGGCGATGTGTGGGTGGCTTCGGGGCAATCCAACATGGAATTCCCCATGAGCCGTGCCGCAACCGCCGCGGCAGATCTGCCTCATGCCGGCAATCCCCACATCCGTCTGCTGATGGTGAATAAGCGCGCCTCCGACTATCCCCAGGACGACGCCGACACCAACGGCTGGGCGGTTTCGTCGCCCGATTCGGCGAAGGATTTCTCCGCTGTCGCCTGGTACTTTGCGCGCGAAATCGAGCAGCGCGAACACGTGCCGGTTGGCGTGATCGATTCAACCTGGGGCGGAACGGTGGCGGAGTCGTGGGTGCGGCTCACAGCCCTCGGCGAAGACGCTTCGCTGAATCCTTTGTTTGCCTCCCGGGGCAAAATGCTCGACCTGGCGCCCGATACCGAGTACCAGATCAAGGAAGAACAGCGCCAGCGCGATGAGGCCAAAGCCCAGGGCAAACCGGCTCCCGATTTTCCCTGGCATCCGCCGTTGGCTAGTTGGGGACCGGGCCTGCTCTACAACGGCATGATTGCGCCGTTAACTCCGTTTCCCATTCGGGGGGCCATCTGGTACCAGGGCGAGAGCAACAGCGCGCTGGAGCGTTTTCCTCTCTACAACCGCATCATGCGCACCCTGATTGAGGATTGGCGGCGACAGTGGGGCGTGGGAGCATTTCCGTTCCTCTATGTGCAGATTTCGAACTTCAAGTCCAGCCCCCGCGAGGATTGGGCCAGCCTCCGCCAGCAGCAGATCGAGACCCTCGGACTGAGCAATACCGCCATGGCCGTGACCGTCGACATCGGCAACCCGGACGATGTGCACCCCACCGACAAAATCGATGTGGGACACCGGCTTGCGCTGGCCGCACGCCATCTCAGCTATGGCGAACCGGTCGAGTACTGGGGGCCGATGTTCCGCCAGGCTACGCCCGAAGGAACGGCAATTCGCGTCTGGTTCGATCATGCTCGAGGAATGATCGCGAAGGGCGGGGAATTAACTGGCTTCGAGGTTGCTGGCGTGGATGAGAAGTTCTTCCCCGCCTCAGCCCGGATCGAAGGTGAAACCATCATCGCCTCAAGTTCCGACGTCCCCGCTCCGGTCTACGTGCGCTATGGCTGGGCCAACAGCCCGCAGTGCAACCTTTTCAACGGAGAGGGCTTGCCCGGGTCTCCGTTCACGTCGGTTCCTTAGTCTGAAAAGGAAGCACTTCTCCATCCTTCCGGCATTTTCCGGTCGGAAGGGTGGGAAAGCACGAATCCAGACCATTCTTTTCATTGAGACGTGCGAGCAGACTTAGCAGGCAGGCAATGCGCTGTCGCTCATCTTGTAGTTCGCCGCCGGCGGCCTTAGGTGGCGCAGCGCTAATCCCAGCATGCACACCGCGCTAAAGGCAAAATAAGAACCCAGCCAGTAGAACGTCTGGCCCGACGGACTCGGTTCCAGTCTGATCCAGCCAAGCCCGAAACCAAGAAATACTCCCGCGAAACCAATCGCAACTACTCCCGCCCCAGCCAGCAGCCATTCGCCTCCAGGGTGCCTCCGCAAAGTTCGCGCAATCAACAGTTCGTGAACCCCAATACTGGCTGCCATTGCGGCGACCAAAAGCGCAACAGTCCGAAAGCCGACTGGCCGGGTTGCTCCGAGATTGATTGACATGCCGAGCACGATGCAGGCAAGACCATTCAGGGCGAGAAACCAGGAGATTCCCTTGCTTGAACTCCAAATGGCGGCCGCGATCGTACAAACGCCGGCTGCCAGCGCCACAATACTGAGCAGGGGAACCATGCCTCTGGGGCTGATAAACGATCGCAGCGCTAGCGATCCATCCGGGCTCAGCCAAAAGAGGATGACGAAGGAAAACATCGCGTAGAAGACGCCGCACAAAGCCTGCAGCCACGAGTTTCTGATCAAGATTCGCATCATTAGGTCGCCTCCCGATCGCGGCTCAGCGTTCGTCCAGGAGAACCACGGGCCGGATAATACCACTCTGCCACTGATTCTGGCCGCAGAGCAGAGGCCAGCTGGAAGACCCACAAACGCAGGCCGCGGCTCTGCAGCTTGCCAGAGGATTTCACACTTCTCCCAAAGCAGACTGCAGGCCGGGCAGCCTGGCCCTTCAGCTTTTCGCCGGAACGATAATGCTGGTTTCCTGCACTTCGATCAGCCCGCATCCGCATCGGGCCTGCAACTCCACCAGGATCGCGTCAACTTTCTCGCGCGTGTCGATGAACTCGATGCGAATCGGCAGGTGATCGGAGAGCTCGAGGACGTGGGCGGAGTGCATGCGGTGCGTGGAACCAAAACCGGCAACCCCCTTGATCGCCGTGGCCCCCGCAATCCCCTGGCGGAAGAGGAAATCAAGAACCGCGGTATAGACCGGAACCCCGTGATGCTTGACGGTATCGCTCAGGTACACTGTCACTTTCACAGCTTTGCCCGTGGTCAGCATGGCATGTCCTTTCGGGTTTGCCGGGCCGGCGAAGCGCACAGGCAAACATCCGGGCAACGTCGGATTGAAACACCATTGACGGACTAATTGCAACTCCCGTTCAAGAATCATCGCTGAGAGTGGACCTGTGCATTATCGCCCTTACCGTCCCGACGACTTTGCCCAGTTCTATGCCATCGAGGAGATATGCTTTCAACCGCCCGTTCGCTTCAGCCGTCGTTATCTGCGCCAAGTCATAGAGAGCGGCAACAGCGCAACGTGGGTCGCGGAACAGGATGGCACTGTCGCCGGCTTCTCGGTCGCTGACTTCACCAACGAATTCGACCGCACGTTCGCCTATATCCAGACCATCGAGGTCGCTCCCGCGCACCGCAATCAAGGCATCGGAGCGGAACTGCTGCGCCGCATGGAAGACTCGGCCCGGGCCGCCGGAGCAACCGTAATGTGGCTCCATGTGGACGCAGCGAACGAAGCGGCCATTCATCTTTATCAAGCGCGCGGCTATCGGCACCAGGGCCGCCAGGAGCATTACTACTACCGCGGTCGTGCCGCCGACGTTTATGTGAAACCCCTGCAACTTAAGGCATAAGCAGAACAAAGCCGTTTCTTTTCGATTTCCCGACGCGTAGAATCGATCCTGTCCCCATGTCTTTAAGCAATCCCAATCTGCCAAAGTCCTTCCTGGCGTTGCGGACTTATACGGCGAACGCCTTTCTCCACGATCTGCTGGCGGGCATCACCGTGGGACTCGTCGCTCTGCCGCTGGCCATGGCCTTCGGCATCGCCTCCGGCGTAAAGCCGCAGGCTGGTCTGTACACGGCCGTGGTCGCGGGTTTCCTGATTTCAGCATTGGGTGGATCGCGCACCCAGATCGGCGGCCCCACAGGCGCCTTCGTCGTGATCGTTGCCGGAATCGTGGCGCGCTTCGGGATGAGCGGACTGGCCCTGGTCACGGTGATGGCCGGAATCGTGCTGGTCGGCATGGGCCTCACCGGGCTGGGATCGGCAGTCCGCTTCATTCCCCGCGGAGTGATCATCGGATTCACCAACGGCATCGCCATCCTCATCGCATCCACACAGATCAAGGACTTCTTCGGCCTCCGCACGGGCCCTGTGCCCAGTGAGTTTATACCCCGCATGCGATTGCTCGTGGCTCACTTCGCCAGCGTGAATGGCGCCGCCCTCGGCCTCGGGCTGCTCAGCCTCGCGATTCTGTTGTTCCTGCCCAGGTTCACGAAGCGCGTACCCGGATCAATCGTGGCCGTAATCGTCTGCACAGTCGCCGTCGAACTGTTTCATCTCCCTGTCGAGACCATCGGATCCAAGTTCGGCGGGATTCCCGGCGGACTGCCGCCATTTGCCATCCCGGACTTCCATTCCGAGCACATTCTTCCCCTGATTCCATCCGCATTTACCGTGGCCATGCTGGCGGCTCTCGAGAGCATGCTTTCCGCCGTGGTTGCCGACGGCATGACCGGCGATCGACACAACCCCAATGTCGAACTCGTCGCGCAAGGCATCGCCAATATCGCCTCTCCGGTCTTCGGCGGCATCCCTGCCACCGGAGCCATCGCACGCACGGCGACAAACATCCGCGCCGGAGCGCGTACCCCAGTCTCGGGCATGGTGCACGCCCTGACCCTCCTCGCCATCCTGCTCGTCGCCGCGCCCCTGGCCAGCTACATTCCTCTCGCCACTCTGGCCGCGGTGCTGTTCGTCGTGGCGTACAACATGGGGGAGTGGCACGAAATCGGCGCCGTGCTTCAGTTGGACTTTGCCGCGATCTCGGTCTGGCTCATCACCTTCGGCCTCACCGTGTTTGCCGATCTCACCGTGGCTGTAGCCGTCGGCCTGACTCTGGCCGCCTTGCTCTACATCTATCGCGTTGCCGAAACAACTACGGTTGCGCCGGTGAGCGACGACTATATCCGCGACGGTCTGCCCCATGTGCTGCAGGGTCGCATCATCCCTCCCTACGTCACGCTCCTGCGCATCCACGGGCCATTCCTCTTCGGAACGACAGAAAAACTCGTGGAAGCCTCAGCGAACCTCGAAGCCTTTTCGCCCATTGTGATTCTGCGCCTGCGCAACATGACCGCGATCGATGCTACCGGTATCCACGCCATCGAGACTTTTGCCAAGCGGCTCCGCGCCTCGGGTCGGACCCTGCTTCTGTGCGGCGCCATGCAGCAGCCCTCAAGGCTTCTGCTCCAGCCGCGCTTTCTCGATCATGTTGGCCGCGAAAACATCATGCCCAATATCCAGGCCGCGCTGGACCGCGCCCGGGAAGTGCAAGACGGCAATACTCCCGCCCTCGCCAGTTAAGGGGCTTCGATCATTCCAAAGCACTGACATCCCGAGCGGACCGACTTGTTTGTGAGTAGTCACAACCGGGTACGACTGCGAACAGACCACGCGACTCCGTGCCCCATCCATTCGCTTTTTCCTGGCGAATGGGTGGGAAACCACGAACGCTGGTCATCCCGAGCGGAGCCCGCCGCGGCGACCGCAGTCGAAGGACCGGCATTTTCTTTTTTGATCGCGTTTTACTTCGCCAGAGCCTGCTTGTCTTCCGCCTGCGTCCGAGTAATAAACGCCGCCACGCGATCGTGGAGCTGCTTCAGGCTCTCGTCGCGCACATACACCATGTGTCCCGACTCGTACCAGTCAAACTCAATGTTTTTGGCCAGCGATTGCGGAATGGGCAGGTGCTTCTGCTCGTATTGGGCGGTGAAAAACGGAGTTGCCAGGTCATAATAACCACCGTTCACCATCACCTTCAGGCGCGGATTGGTCTTCATCGCCTCGGCCAGATCGCCGGCCACGTTCAGGCTGATGGGGTTGCCCTTGTGGACCAGGTCCCATTGGAAACTCCCGAACAGCGCCTGCGGCAGATAGGTCTGACCCTCACCATACTTCAGGTCCTTGCGCACATAATCGTTGAACAGCGACACATACGCCGACGAAATAGCCGAGCTCTGCGGATCGTAATCGGCAGCCTGGCTGAGCGGATCCATGTGCGGCCCCGAGTAGCGCGTATCCAGCCGGCCGGTCGTCAGGTTCTGGTCGTCCAGCAGCATCTTCTCAAATTCACCGCCGTTCACTCGCAGGTTGGCTTTCACAAGATACGCCACCGGCAATCCGATGTATCCATGCAGCTTTTCCGCAACCGACTGCTTCTCATCGTCAGTGATATCGGTGCCCAGCGCCAGCGCGTGTGCATACGGTCCCGTGGCAAAATCTTCGACCTCTTTGAGAAATGGCTCCAGCGCCGGCGGCTGCGGAGAAACCTTTTTGTGGTACCACGCGGTAGCCGCGAACGTAGGCAGCGCCAGTTCGTAGGGCAGGTCGACGCCGGGGTTGTTATTGGCCGCATCGATATCGGTCGTGAAGTTGAAGATCTGCGAAAGCAGAATCACGCCGTTGATGTCGATGCTCTTGTTGTTTTCGAGAATGTCCGCCAGAACCGCCGACCGCGTAGTGCCATAGCTTTCGCCGAAAATATATTTCGGCGAATTCCAGCGGTTGTACTTGGTGACGAATCGCTGAATGAAGCGCGCAAACGCGTTGGCATCCTCGTCGACACCCCAGAAGGCCTTCTCCGCATCCTTGCCCATCAGCCGCCCAAAACCGGTGCCCGGCATGTCAATGAACACCAGGTCGCTCACATCGAGCAGGGAATACGCATTGTCCACCAGCCTGTAGGGCGCTGCCGGCACGTGCTGGTCGCCGCTCGTGACCACATGCTTGGGGCCAAGCGAACCCATGTGCAGCCACACCGTGGAACTTCCCGGGCCTCCGTTATAGAAAAACGTAATCGGCCGGTCCTCGGGCTTCGCTTCCTTCTTGAAATAAGCCACGTACGACATTCTCGCCGTAGGCGATGCGTCTTTTGGCTCCTTGGCTTCGGAGTTCGCCAGCTGGCTTCCCGCGAGCGGCTTCCCGTCCGCTCCCAGCTGCGCATCCTGCGCATCGGTGGCGCCCACCGTCAGTGTCCCCACTACGGCGTTGTATGCGATGCCGTTCACGCTGCCCGGCGTCGTTACCTCGGTGGGCGGCGCCTTTTCCGCGGGCTTGTCCGACTTGGCGGCCGGCTTTTCTTCGTCATCAGCACGAACGGCCGCAGCCGGCAGCAAGAAAGAAGCAGCCACCAACGCGGCAAATACACGAACAGAAAGATGCATCCGGAAATCTCCTCAAATTCAAATCGGTGTGGAAACAGGGGAGCGAACCTTCAGTATAGTGGGCGTGGTCAGCACGGGCGATGCTAAACCATGCCGTTCGTCACAGGAACGTCGCGTTCCAGCACAATCGCCAGCCCTTGTCCCTGGTCCCTGCGCCTCTACTTGGCGAACGGCTGCTTCTCCGAAATCCGCGGCCGGTTCTCCGCCTGCAGTTCCTTCGCCACCGCCTGTACCTCGCGAAACACCCGCAGCAGGTTGCCGCCCAGGATTTTGCGGCAATCCTCGGCTGAGTAGCCACGCTCCATCAGCGCCGCCGTGATCTTGGGCAGATCAGCTACGGAATCGATCCCCTCCGGCAACTGCCCGTCCACGCCGTCGAAATCCGACCCCAGGCCCACGTGGTCCACGCCGGCCACCTTTGCGATGTGATCGATATGGTCGATGAGCGCCGACAGCGGCGGCCGCGGAATGCGGTCCGCAAACTGTCGCTCCACTTTCGAGATTTCCTCGTACGTGGTCTCCTTGCCCTCGGCCTTGTCCTTGTCCTTCAGCGCCTGCACCGCCTTATCCACTTCGGGCTTCTGCGCCTTCGCCGCGTCGTAGTACGCCTGCGAAATAAACGCGGAGTAGAAGTTCACCTGCACCACGCCGCCCTTCGATCCCGGCCCGCCCGAATTCGCCACCGCCCGCAGCATGTCGTCGGTCATATTTCGTGGCGCCGTACACAGCGCCCGCGCCGACGAGTGCGAAGCAATCACCGGAGCCCGCGTAATCACCAGGGTGCGAAAGAACGTCTTGTCGGACACGTGCGAGATGTCCACCATCATTCCCAGCCGGTTCATCTCGTACACCACGTCTTTGCCGAACTCGGTCAGCCCCTCCTTGGTGTGGGGCACCGAGGTGTCGTCAATGTCTCCCGAGCTGTCGGCCCAGCTAGTCGAATTCGACCAGGTCAGCGTCATATACCGCACGCCCAGCGCGTAGTACTGTCGCAGCAGAGCCAGCGAGTCCTCGATCGAGTGCCCACCCTCGATGCCCATCAGCGCGGCCAGCTTGTGCTGGCGGTGGGCGAACTCGATGCCCTCCGGGGTGGCCACAAACATCATCTGGTCCGGATGCTTGGCAACCTGTTGCTTCACCGCGTCGATCAGCACCAGCGTGCGCTTGACATACTGTCCCTTGTAGAGCTTGGGCTCGACCCAGATGGAAAAGAACTCCGCGCCCAGGTTTCCCTTGCGCGCCGACTCCAGGTTGAGGTTGCCTCCATCGAGCGGGCTGCCGAGATCGTAGTTCTGATCGACGAACCGCTGCGGCGTGTCGGCGTGCGTATCGATCACGAGTGCAGAGCGGTGTACGGCTTCGGGCGTCAGTTTCGCGGTCATCTTTGGGGAAGGCTTGGGCTGGGGAACCTGGGCTGAGATCTCGCCGCATGTCACAATCGAAGCGGCAACAAGCAGCAGGGCAATTCGAACACAATTCCTCATAGGCTTGGCGTCAGTATAGACGCCATCGCTCACCCCGCATTCCGCCGCCCGTCCGTCCGGCCCTTCCGCGCCCTCGAAGCACTCCACAATCTCGCCGCTGAATTTCACCAACAATAATCGTTATATTTACGTATGGGGTCATTTCGTCCTTTTTCATCGCGCCCATCGTGTACGTCCTCCCCGACGAGGGCAGTGAACGGTCTTCCGATGCGTTGTCCGTCCTATCTGGACGACACGCTGCTGGATTCCCGATTCGATTCCGACAGTTGCGGCGTCGGGTTTGTTGCGCAGCTTTCGGCTCAGCCTTCGCACGAAATACTCGGGCATGCACTCACGGCCCTGGCCCGTCTCGCCCATCGCGGCGCTGTTGCGGCTGACGGCAAATCCAGCGACGGTGTCGGCGTGACCACCGCCATTCCCCGCGCCTGGCTGTTGAGAGAAACCCGCCTCGGCCTCGCCTCGGACGACCCGCTCGGCGTGGGCGTGCTCTTCCTGCCGGAGGAAGACGCAGAACCGCGGGCGGAGATTGAATCCGCTCTCGCCGATCAAAATCTCGAAGTTCTCAAGTGGCGCGCGGTTCCGGTGCGCCCCGAGGTCCTCGGTGAAATCGCCAACTCCTCGCGTCCCGCTATCTGGCAGGTGTTGATCACCGCCGAAGACGACCGCGACTTTGAGCGGCGCCTCTATCTCGCCCGCAAGCAATTCGAGCGCTCCCAATCTCCTGGATACGTTGTAAGTATTTCTTCCACCACCATCATCTATAAGGCCCTCTGCGCCGGGCGCCTGCTCGCCGATTTCTACCCCGACCTTGCCGATCCGGCTTTCAAGACGCCTTTTGCGCTCTTTCATCAGCGTTACGCAACCAACGTGCTCCCATCCTGGAGCCGTGCGCAACCCTTGCGCACCCTGGCCCACAACGGCGAGATCAACACCATCTGGGGCAATCGCGCGCGCATGGAAGCCCGCGCCGCCACCCTGCCCCTCGACCTCTACCCGATATTGAGCGAAGGCGGATCCGATTCAACTTCGCTGGACGAAATCGTCGAGCTCTTGGCCAACAACGGCCGCACCGTCGCCGAGTCAGTGCGCATGCTCGTTCCCCCCGCCAATCCCGGCAACACCTCGGCCTTCCTGCAATACAGCGGCGACTGCATGGAGCCATGGGACGGCCCCGCGGCCCTGGCCTTCACCGATGGCCACCAGGTCGGCGCCATCCTCGATCGCAATGGGCTCCGTCCCTGCCGCTTTGCGGTGAACGACGACGGGCTGGTGGTCGCGGGTTCGGAGGCTGGTCTCGTCGACATGGATCCCGAGCACATCGTGCACAGCGGCCGCCTCGGACCGGGGCAGATGATCGTGGCCGACCTCGACTTCCATCGTTTCTTTGAAAACGATGAAGTTCTCCGCATCTTCGATCAGAAACGCCACTATCAGGATCTGATCCAGTTCGATGTTCCGCTGGAAGACTCGCCCGATCCGCTGCATCCGCTCGGAGTTGCCGAACTGAACCGCCTCCAGCACCGCTTTGGCTTTACCCGCGAAGACGTGCGCATGATCCTGGCCCCCATGGCCGCCGAAGGGAAAGATGCTGTCTGGTCGATGGGCGACGACACCGCCATTGCGCCCCTGGCTCGCGCGCCACGTCCGCTCTACGCGTTTTTCCGTCAGCGCTTTGCCCAGGTCACCAATCCGCCTATCGATCCGTTGCGCGAAGCCGTAGTGCTGAAAATGCACACCCGCCTCGGCCCCTGGCCGCACATCTTTGAATTGCGCGGCCGCCTGCCTGGCCTGTCGCTGCGTTCGCCTTTGATCACGCTAGCCCAGATGCACGCCCTCAAACACGGGGAACACGCGCAGGCGGCCACCATGCCCCACGCGGTGCTTAATTGCGTCTACTCCCCCGACACGGCCCTCGAAGTGGCCGTCGACATCCTCGCGGCTCGCGCCGTCGAACTGGTTGCCAACGGCGCTTCTTTGCTGCTGCTCACCGATCGCGGCGCCTCGACCGACACGCTTCCGGTTCCCATGGCCATGGCCACCGGAGCAGTGCACAATGCTCTGACCAAGGCCGGCGTCCGGGCCGAGGTTGGGCTCGCTGTCGAGGCGGGCGACTGCCGCGAGATTCATCATGTCGCGGTGCTGCTCGGCATGGGGGCGGGCGCCGTCTGCCCGTGGCTGGCTCTCGAAACTGCACGCGATCTGCAATCGGAGCGAGGCGAAGAAAACCTCCTCCGCGCGCTCGAACTCGGGCTCGCCAAGGTCATGTCCAAGATGGGCATCAGCGTCGTGGACAGCTATCGCAGCGCCCATCTCTTCGACGCCATCGGCCTTTCGCAAGACGTGGTCGACAAGTGCTTCCCCGGCGTTCCGGCGCCAATCGGCGGTCACGGTTTTGAACAGATCGACGCCCAGGTGCGCCTGCTCTGGGCCGTCGACCCACCTCCCGAGGAGCCGGCGGAAGGGGTCGGCGCCGTTGTCTCCGCCACCCAGGTGCGCGATCTTCCTGACTATGGCTTCGTGCGTTTCCGCAAGGCCGAAGAGGCGGAGTCGCACGGTTGGCAGCCCCAGATCGTGCGCGCTCTGCAGACTGTTGTCGGTTCCACCAAGCAGGGAGCCGCTCTTGCTCTCACTCCTTTTGCCAGCTTCGCCGCTCAGACCGTTGACTCCACTCCCACGCACCTCCGCGACCTCCTCGAGATTCGCCCCGCCGGTCCCGAACTTGCCCTCGACCAGGTGGAACCCGGAGAGGCCATCAACCATCGGTTTATTGCCAGCGCCATGTCCTTTGGATCGCTGTCGCCGGAAGCTCACCAGACCATTACCCAGGCGATGAACCTTCTGGGGGCACGCTCCAACACCGGCGAAGGCGGCGAGGATCCGGCCGTTTATGCTCCGGTCGACGGCGCGCCGTCGCTCTTGAACAACAAGATCAAGCAAGTCGCCAGCGCCCGCTTCGGCGTTACCGCGGAATACCTGATTCACGCCGACGAACTCGAAATCAAGATCGCCCAGGGAGCCAAGCCCGGTGAGGGCGGCCAGCTTCCAGGCCACAAGGTCTCCGAACTCATTGCCCGCCTGCGCCATGCGCAGCCAGGCATGCAGCTCATTTCTCCTCCGCCCCACCACGACATCTACTCCATCGAAGATTTGGCCCAGCTCATCTGGGACCTGAAGCGCGTTAACCCCCGTGCTACGGTCGGCGTCAAGCTGGTTTCTGGTTGCGGCGTAGGTACGATCGCCGCCGGCGTGGCCAAGGCTTATGCCGACTACATCGTGATCGCCGGCCACTCCGGAGGCACCGGGGCCTCGCCGCTCTCGAGCATCAAGTACGCAGGAAATCCCTGGGAACTGGGCCTCGCCGAAGCCCAGCAGGTTCTCATCCACAATGGATTGCGCGGCCGCGTCCGACTGCGAACGGACGGCGGTTTGCGCACGGCGCGCGACATCGTCATTGCAGCCCTGCTCGGGGCAGACGAATTTGCGTTCGGCACCGCCGTTCTGGTCGCTCTCGGCTGCGATATGGCGCGCCAGTGTCACCTCAACACCTGCCCCACCGGCATTGCCACCCAGCGTCCCGAATTGCGCGCCAAGTTCCGCGGCAAACCCGAACACGTCGTCCGCCTCTTCGACGAGCTCTCCGCTGAAGTCCGGCAGTTGCTCGCGAAGCTCGGCCTGCCCTCGCTTCAGGCCGCCACCGGCCGCACCGACCTGTTGGAACAGGTCCGATGGGACGCCGGCCTTGACTTGAAGCCGGTGCTCTCAGCCACCGCAATTGCTGCCGAAACCGGCGGCGCAATCCGCTGGGAAGGCGGCCGCAATGATCGTCCCGAGGAGCACGACCCGATCGACGATGCCTGGGTTGCACCCGGGTTGGAGGCCTACAAAGCCGGCCGTCCCTACTCCGTCGAAACCCGCGTCACCAATGAGGATCGAACGCTCGGTGCCCGCCTGGCCGGAGAACTGGCACTCTTCAAGACTCAAAACCCCACCGCCACGGGGTCCAGCCTGACGTTCAACCTGCACGGGACTGCGGGACAATCGTTTGGCGCTTTCGCCGTCTCCGGCATGACGCTTCAACTCGCCGGGCTGGCCAACGATTTTGTGGGCAAGGGCCTGTGCGGCGGGGAACTAGTGCTGCGCGCCGTGGGCCGCGCCGCCCAGGACAGCGCCCGGCATACCCTGCTGGGCAATGTGGCTCTCTATGGCGCCACCAGCGGCTGGCTCTTCGCCGCCGGTCGCGCCGGCGAGCGATTCGCGGTGCGCAATTCCGGCGTCCTCGCCATCGTTGAAGGCGTGGGTGACCATGGCTGCGAATACATGACCGGCGGTCTCGCCGTCGTGCTGGGCTCAACCGGCATCAACTTCGGCGCCGGCATGACCGGCGGACTGGCCTGGATCTACGACGAAGCCGGCGCCTTCCTCGGCAAGGGCCGGTACCACCAGGGGTTTCTGCAACCCGAGACCTGGGATGAGCTCGATCGCACCGCCCGCCAATCGATTCGCGAACTGGTTGAACTCCACTTCACCAAAACCCGAAGCAAGCGCGCGGAGTGGTTGCTGGCGCACTGGGAACGCGAATGCCCGAAGTTCGTGCGCATGACCCCCAAACCCCAGGCCTGATCCGGAAGAACAGTCCTGAGTGGGAGACCACAAATCCCGCCCGACTCCAAGCCAGCTCTTCACGCAGACTCCCACCCTCCGCTGTTACACTCTCGATTGTTCGCGGCCCGTGAATTTCGCGCCGCGCTTCACAGGCCAAATGACACCCATCACCCATATCTCCACCATCAATGACCTTTTCAACCGCCTGGTAGCGCGGGCCAACCCCAAAGCGGTGTTGTGGCAGGATGAGCTCGGCCGCTGGCGCCCCATCTCTTCCGACCAGCTCTACCAGCGCGTGCGCGCCCTCGGGAAAGCTTTGCTTGAGTGGGGCGTGCAAAAAGGCGACCGTGTGGCCCTCGTCGGAGAAAATCGTTGGGAATGGGCCGTCACCGATTTCGCCACCCTTGCCATCGGCGCCGCCAACGTCCCCATCTATCCCACGCTGACCGGCGATCAGATCGCGGTCCTGCTCGAAGATGCCGGCTGCCGCGTCGCGATCGTCTCTACCCGCCAGCAGTTCGACAAGCTCGACGCGGTGCGTTCAAAAACCCATCTCGAACGCGTCGTCATCATGGATTCGATTGCCCCGCCCCCGGGCGCGATCCCCTTCAGTGACCTGGTCGCCGGCGCCGACCAACGCGGCACCGAGCGCGACCCCGTCTTCGATGCGCTGGCTAACTCGGTCGAGCCCAAGGATCTGGCAACCCTCATCTACACGTCCGGCACCACCGGCGAGCCCAAGGGAGTGATGCTCACCCACGGCAACATCGCCGCTAATCAAAACTATGCGGGCTACGAATACTCCTTCGATTCGAGCGACGTTTGCATTTCGTTTCTGCCTCTGTCCCACATCACCGCCCGTGCCCTCGATTACGTGATGTACGGCAGCGGCGCGCAGGTCGTCTACTGCGCAAAATTCGACATGCTGCCCCAGGCCATGCGGGAGATCAAGCCCACCGTGTTCGTCGGCGTGCCCCGCGTCTACGAAAAGATTCGCCAGGAAGTGGAACGGCGTGCCGCTGAATCTCGGGTCAAGAAACGTCTTCTTCGCTTCGCGATTCGCATGGGTGCAAAGCATGGCGATATCGTCTATGGCGGGGGGCAGCCCTCTTCCCGGTTGTGGAAACTGGCCAACAAACTCGTCTACTCCAAAGTCCGCGAGGCTTTCGGAGGCCGCGTCCGGGTGTTTGTCTCCGGCGGTGCCCCGCTCGGCATCGACACCGCGCAATGGTTCGCCTCCGCGGGCATCCCGGTATGGGAAGGCTACGGCCTCACCGAGACCTCGCCCGTCATCGCCCTGAACTCGCTGCCTAATCACCGCATGGGCGCAGTAGGCAAGCCGCTCCCCAACGTTGAATTGAAATTTGCAGAGGATGGAGAACTGCTGGCTCGCGGGCCGTCGGTCTTTAGTGGCTACTGGCGCAAGCCCGACATGAATCAAGAATGCTTCGACGCCGAAGGCTGGTTCAAAACCGGCGATATCGCACACCTCGATCAGGACGGCTTCCTCTACATCACCGATCGCAAGAAGGAACTGCTGAAAACCTCGGGCGGCAAACTGGTCGCGCCGCAGCCCATCGAGAACAAGCTGAAGACCAGTCTTCTGGTGGCGCAGGCCGCTCTGGTGGGCGACAAGCACAAGTTCATCTCCGCCTTGATTTCACCCAATTTCGCCGCCCTCGAGGAATGGGCGCGGCACCACGAAATCCGCGCTCGGACGCGCGCCGAACTGGTGACCCATCATCGGATCGTCGCCCTCTACGGTGAGTTCGTCCGCGAGGTCAACACCGGTCTGGCCAACTTCGAAACCATCAAACGGTTCCGCATTGTCGCCGAAGAATGGTCTCAGGATACGGGCGAGTTGACCCCTTCAATGAAGCTCAAGCGGCGCGTGATCACGGAGCGATACGCGGAGGTGGTCGTCGAACTTTACGCGGACGAAGCAACCGCACGCGGCGAATAGCCGTCTTCACTCCGGATCCCACTCCTTTACCGAACACCGCCCCCTTGCCCCACATCCGGCTCAGGCCCCGGAAGAACGGTGCTCCCCAGGCGCCCACGGCCAGCACGCTGCCGAAAAGAATCACCGCATCAATGCTGAGGCGCCCTTCGCGCGACCAGTAGGCGTCCGGCTCCAGGTTGAGCCACAGCGCAAACTCATCGAGCGTCAGCGCCGCTCCCACGCCGTAGCCGACCGACATGAGGCGGCTGAAGAAGATGGAAAGGGGCGAGTGCGAACGGCCCAGGTCGAGCAGCCATCCATAGCCCACCAGCAGAAGGATGAGAATCCCCCACACCAGGTGATGGATATGGTGCCCGCGCACCATCACCCACTGGAACGGCCCCACGTGGCGGCTGATGAGGTGCACCAGGATGCGCACCCCCAAAAATGTGACCAGGAACGAGACAGAAGCAATGAACATGCGCCGCCGCGGCCGATCCTGGATTGTGCTTCGGACCACGAACCCCAGGCGCGTCAACTGCAGCAGCACCAGCAGTACGATCACCACCAGGCTGGCGAAGGCCAGCAACAAAAAGGTTCCCGTCCCAGGCATAAGCCATTCAACCACGTGGCCGTGCCCACCTTAAAAGCCCCATGAAGAATCCTGTTGCTAAACCGCGTGGGCTCTTCGTTTCGTGCGCACGATCACGATTCCACTTTACAGGCGCACGGTACACTGTTTACGGCATTAAGACCGGCGGTTGCCGGCCCGGTAAAGCACAGTTCCGGGGAACCACCCTATTGCGGCTCTTGAGCCGCGCCAAATTTTGTCAGGAGAGATTTCGATGCGAGTGGCTCTATTGACCGGCGGCGGCGACTGCCCCGGATTGAATGCCGTGATCTACGCGGCTGTGAAGAAGGGAATCAACACGTATGGCGATGAGTTTATCGGCTTCCTGAACGGGTGGCGCGGCGTGCTCGACAACAATTGGATCCCGCTCACCCTCGAAAGCACCGACGGCATTCAACTGAGGGGCGGCACCATCCTCCACTCATCGCGCACCAACGTCAAAAAGATCCCCGGCGGCATCGACAAGGTCCGCGAAGTGCTGACGGCCAACAAGGTTGACGCGCTGATCGCGCTGGGCGGCGACGACACCCAGTCGGTGACGCTGTTCCTGAGCGAGAACGGCGTTCCCAGCGTGGGCGTGCCCAAGACCATCGACAACGACATCAGCGGCACCGACCAGACCTTTGGATTCGACACCGCGGTCATGATCGCTACTGAAGCCATCGACCGCATCCACACCACCGCTGACTCTCACAATCGCGTGATCGTCGTCGAAGTGATGGGACGCGACGCAGGCTGGATCGCCTATGCGTCCGGCGTGGCCGGCGGCGCCCATGTGATCCTGGTCCCCGAAAAGCCCGTCGACATCGACCACGTGTGCGCTTTGCTCAAGTACAACTACGACCACGGCAAGCACTACGGCGTTGTTGTCGTCGCCGAAGGCTGCCACCTTCCTGAAGGCGGCCAGGTCATTGGCTCCAAGGAAGTGGACTCGTTCGGTCACGCCCGCCTCTCCGGCATCGGCGAAGCCCTCGCCGAGATGATCGAGAAGAAGACCGGCTTTGAGACCCGCTCCGTCAACCTCGGCCACACCCAGCGCGGCGGCGTGCCTACCGCCTTCGATCGCCTTCTCGGCCAGCGCTACGGCCTCCACGCCATCGACATGGTCCACGAGAAGAAGTGGGGCCGCATCGCCGTGCTCCAGGGCACCGACATCACCGACATCACCATCAAGGAAGCCATCGCCACCAACCGCCGCCTCGATCAGCGCTTCTTCGATGTCATCGCCGGCCTCGAAGCCAAGGTCTAGAACCCGTCGTTTGATGCCGACTCACTACAACAGTTCCGTGCCCCATCCTTGCGCCTTTTTCTTGGCGCAAGGGTGGGAAACCACAAAGGCCGCCATCGCATTCTTTCAAAGTCGGCCGCGCCGGGCGTGAGTCTAAATCGCCTCCGCCAGCGCCGCGCCACACCAGACCGCGGCCAGGCCAAGCACCACACTGCCCACCGCATAGATCGATGCCAGCACGAATGCCCCCGAACGCAGCGTCGAGAGCGTCTCCCACTCATAGGTTGAGAACGTGCTGTAGGCTCCGATAAATCCGAACGCGAACAGGTAGCGCCACGCGGGGTTTATTTCCATGCGCTGGCCGAACCAGGTGAGCGCAAACCCAATGATCACGCAGGCCGTCATATTGACCACCAGCGTTCCATACGGGAGTCGAACGCCCATGCGGCTGCCAATCGTGGAGCCCACCCAGTACCGCGCCATCGAACCCAGCCCGCCCCCCAAGGCAATGAGCAGATATTTCTGCAAAGCTGTTCTCCTTTCATCAGCTTCAAGGCGAGAAGACGCAGCAACGCGATGTGCGCTTCACGCTATTCATCATGTGCAGGGAATTCGGGCCGGGACATGACTCCCCGACAGGCATCCCTGTCAGGAGTCATCATCTGTCCGGGCTATTGCCACCCCAGCGGCTAGGACCTGTCGCAGGGGGCCCCGGATGGGGAAGGACAGCGGTTAAGGGTGAACTCCATCACCACTGCTTCCATTACAACTTGAGTCAGCGCAGGTGTCAATCTCCGGGCCGGGTCGCCGGGCGATTGTTCACCTCTTCGGTTCGAAGTAGCCCTGCAGCTTTTTAATTGACACGGCTGTTTCACTCTTCGATCATGTATTGACATCACTTCACTTACTGTTTTAGTTGCGTCGATTGACGTGTCTGCGCAGGGTCGAGGTGGCGCTTCGTCCTGTTCAAAGAGATGAGTCAACGAAAAGTGGGAAAGACTCCCAAACATGAGGAAGGCACATGAAGCAGATATTCGTAGGTTCAGGTCATTTCCCCGACCTGGTTAGTTTCCGTAGTTGCCATTCGACTTCCGACATGAGTGCCGTGGTCAGAGTGGTGGTTCTGTTTGTTGTGGCTTACTGCCTCGCAGGATGCTCTGGTTCCAGGCAAGCCGAGGGATGGGGGCCCATCCTGCCCAGCGCATCGCTGAGCGCAGGCTCATTTGACTTCGGCGATAACCTGGTGAATAACAAGCTGGCTCACACGGTCGTCGTGGCTACGAATACTGGGACGACGCTTCTTTCCATGAGTCCCTCGCTTTCGGGGGATTCGAGTTACTCTATCGTGACCACCAGCACGTCCTGCGGCCTGACACTGGCCCCGGGAAGCGCATGTGACGTTGTTGTGAGCTACACTCCCACGGTTCCGTCGGCGCCTGCCACTCAGAATGCGGTGCTGGACATGGGTTTCGTGGGGGTATCGACGAGCACCCCGCATACGGTTGCCATCAGCGGAACCGCGGCGGGTTTGCCCGCGGGTGAGGTCAACACGACGAATAATCCGCAAGTCGCCCTGTACACCATGACTCTCCCGATGCCGGGCGGCGTAACGGTAAGGTTCGGCACGACGACGGATTACGGCCTCAATACCTGGACTCAGTCGACAGAGACCGCAGGGGGCCAGGTCAAGATTCTGGTCGCCGGCATGAAGGCAAACACAACGTATCACATGTCTGCCTCGGTGAGCTTCTCAAACGGAATCACCGCCACGGACGGAGATCACACGTTTACCACGGGTGCGGTTCCGTCGGCGGCGACTTTTCCCCTGACCGCGGCGACGAGTACTGGTATGACTCCCCAGCCAGGAGTAGAACTGATTAACGCCCTTTCGACGCTGGCCATCAGTGATCTCTCCGGAAACATTCTTTGGGCCTATGCGACCCCTGCGGCGGGAACCACTCCCGAGACGATCGATGGTGTTCAGTTTCTGGCTAACGGGGACATCCTCATGGTGATCGGTTTGAATTCTTCTGACCCGCTCACATCGCCGGCGCCGGCGAACGCCATCCAGGAGATTCGTGAAGTGAATCTGGCCGGGGACACGGTTAGGGAGATTTCGGTCAATGATCTGAATGCGGAACTCGCGAGCGCAACCTGTGCCGAATGCCATGTAACGCTGCAGATGTTTCATCACGAAATCACCGCTTTACCGAATGGGCATTGGCTGGTGTTGGCCAACGCGCTGATGGACCTGTCCAGCACCACTCAACCACCGCTGACCAATGCGCCGCCGCAGACGGTACTCGGCGATGTGATCGTGGACCTCGATGAGAATTTGCACCCCGTGTGGGCTTGGAATGAATTCAATCACCTCGATCCCAACCGCCATCCGATGTTGTTTCCGGACTGGACACACACCAATACCGTCCTCTATTCACCTGACGACGGAAACCTCCTGGTTTCGATGCGTCATCAAAATTGGGTGGTGAAGGTGGATTACTCCAATGGCAACGGCACGGGGAAAATCATGTGGCATCTGGGCGAGGGCGGCGATTTTACGCTGCAGGGAGGAACAGATCCCACCGACTGGCCATATGCCCAGCATTTTCCTTCGTTCTTCAGCCCCAACACGACCGGCATTTTTTCGCTGGGCTTGATGGATAACGGAGATGATCGAATCTTCCCGGCTGCGGTAACCTGCGGGACGACGGGCAATCCGCCATGCCAATACTCGACTGTTCCTGTATATAAGTTGGACGAGACGGCGATGACCGCCACATTGACGTTTCACCAGATAGCTCCAACGGCGCAATATAACGCGTGGGGCGGCAACGCAGAACAACTGGAAAACACGAATGTCGAATATGACCTTTGCGGGACGAACTCGGGATCATACGTCTACGAAGTCACCCAGGAGACGAATCCTCAGACGGTCTGGATGATGGTTTCACCTAATGTTAATTTCTACCGTGCGTATCGAATTCCCAGCCTTTATCCAGGAGTGCAATGGTGACGTGATTTTGCGCTCTAGCGCGCATGTACGCTCCGCATGCGGTTTGCGATTTATGCTTCCGCGCCGTCAGTTGTGCTTGCCCTTCCACTCCGCGTACGGTCCCTGGAAGTCCTCGATCGCCTCGTCCTTGAAGATCCATAGCCGCGTCGCCACTTCGTCGATCAGGTCGTGATCGTGGGTCACCAGCAGGACTGTGCCCTCGTAGCGCTGCAGCGCGATGTTGAGCGCGTTGATGGCTTCGAGATCGAGGTGGTTGGTCGGCTCGTCGAAGATGAGGATGTTGGGCTTGGTGAGGATCAGCTTGCAGAAGACCAGCCGCGCCTGCTCGCCGCCGGAGAGCGCCTTGGTCGGCTTTTCGCCCTCTTCGCCGCTGAAGAGCATCTGGCCGAGGATGCCGCGAATGTCTTCGACGTGCGCGGCGGGGTTCCAGCGATGCAGCCACTCGGCGACGGTGAGGTCCGTGCTCGATGGTCGAGCCCACGTCCTGCGGGAAGTAGCCGATCTGCGCCTCGTGGCCCCAGAACACGGTGCCGTAGTCGAGCGTGAATTCCTTTTCGGCGAGGCCGGGATAGTTGGCCAGCAGGCTCTTGAGCAGCGTGGTTTTGCCCGCGCCGTTGCGGCCCATGAGGCAGATCTTTTCGCCGCGCAGCACGTTGGCGGTGAAGCCGTCGATGACCTTGCAGGTCGCCGTAGAACTTGGTCAGGTGCTTGAACTCGAGGACGTGCTTGCCGCTGGGCCGCACCTGGTCGAACCTGATGTAGGGGCGCTGGATATTGGAGCGCGCGAGTTCGTTGGTCTGCAGGCGCTCCACTTCCTTGCGGCGGCTGGTCACCTGGCGAGGAGCGCGTGCCGGCGGCAAAACGGGCGATGAATTCGTTGAGCTGCGCGATCTTCTTTTCGCGCTGCGCGTTCTGCGATTCCAGCGTGGAGCGGATCTGCGTCTTGGCCATCACCATCTCGTCGTAGCCGCCGGTGTAGGTGATGATGGTCTGGTAGTCGATGTCGGCGGTGTGGGTGGTGACGCTGTTGAGAAAGTGCCGGTCGTGCGAGATGGCGATCAGCGTGCCGTCGTAGTCGTTGAGAAAATCCTGCAGCCAGTGGATGGAGTCGAGATCGAGATAGTTGGTCGGCTCGTCGAGCAGCAGCGCTTCGGGCTTGCCGAAGAGCGCCTGCGCCAGCAGCACGCGCACCTTCTGGCCGCCCTGCAGCTCGCCCATCTTGCGCTCGTGGAGCTCCTCGGGAATGTCGAGGCCATCGAGCAGGATGGCGGCGTCGGCCTCGGCGGTGTAGCCGTCTTCGTCGCCGATGACGCCTTCGAGCTCGCCGAGGCGCATGCCGTCTTCGTCGGTCATTTCGGGCTTCTCGTAGATGCGGTCGCGCTCTTCGAGTGCGGCCCAGAGCGGCTTGTTGCCCATGATGACGGTGTCGATGACGCGATAGGCGTCGAAGGCGAACTGGTCCTGGCGCAGGACGCCGATCTTGCGCGGGCGCACCACGTTGCCCTTCTGCGCATCGAGCTCGCCGGTGAGGACCTTCATGAAGGTGGACTTGCCGGAGCCGTTGGGGCCGGTGAGTCCGTAGCGGCGGCCGGCGACAAAGGCTGACGGTACGTCTTCGAAGAGCATCTTCGCGCCGTAGCGCATGGTTACATTGCTGACACTGAGCATTCGGTTTTGATTCCTATAGCGCGGGCCGCAGTCGGGTATCGGCTCCGCGGGGCCGGATCAAGCCGGGGTTAATCGAGGTTTGGGGCGCACTCACGTGGGCAGCCCCGGAGAATTGCTGCTCTTCTAGTTTCTCACAGGTGGGAGAGTCTGAGCATGGATGAGGCTAGCCTAGCCGAAGATCGCCGTCACCACGTGATTCACCACAAACGCCGCGCCGTACGCCAGCACCAGCATGTAGCCGAACTGGAACGCCGGCCACTTCCAGCTGTTGGTCTCGCGCCGAACCACGGCCATCGTCGACGTGCACTGCATGGCAAAGGCGAAGAAGATCATCAGCGCCAGCGCGCCGCCGAGCGTCATGTCGTGTGCAGCGCGGTCTGCAGGTTCAGTGCCTGCGTGCCCGGGTCCGCGCCGTAGAGCGTGCCCATGGTGCTCACCATCACTTCGCGAGCCAGCACGCTCGAGATCAGCCCGATGCCGATCTTCCAGTTGAAGCCCAGCGGCGCAATCACCGGCTCGATGAGGTGGCCCAGGCGTCCGATCAGGCTGTCGGCCAGGTCCGGAATGGTCCAGGAGCCGGTCTGCGTGTGAACCACCGGCAGGTGCGCAAGCACCCACAGCACCAGCGTCACGGCCAGAATCACGGTGCCCGCCTGGCGCAGAAACACGCGGGCGCGATCCACCAGCCGCATCGCCAGCGACGCGCACCGTGGGCATGCGGTATTGCGGCAGCTCAAGAATGAACGGCGTGTCGCTCGACTTGAGAATGGAGCTCTTCAGCAGAAACGCCGTAGTCATGGCCGCCACGAAGCCCGCCACATAAAGCCCCAGCATCACCAGCGTCCGCAGGCCGAGAAAGCCGTGCAGGTAGGTAATGTTGGGAATAAAGGCGGCGATCAGCAGCATGTAGACCGGCAGCCGCGCCGAGCAAGTCATGAACGGCGTAACCAGGATCGTGGCCAAGCGGTCGCGCTTGTTCTCGATGGTGCGCGTCGCCATGATGGCGGGCACCGCGCACGCGTAGGCCGAAAGCAACGGGATAAATGCCTTGCCATTGAGGCCCAGTGGTCCGCATCACGCGATCGGCGATCAGCGCGGCGCGGGCCAGGTACCCTGAGTCTTCCAGAATCCCGATAAACAGGAACAGCAGCAGAATCTGCGGCAGAAAGACCAGCACCGACGAGATGCCCTTCCATGCGCCGTCGAGCACCAGCGATTGCAGCCACCCCGCAGGCAGCAGCGGCCGCACCAGTGCGCCGGCCCGTGCCAGCACCTCGCCAAATCCGTCCGATAGCGGCTGGCCGATCGAGAACACCACTTCGAAGACCGCCACCACCACCACCAGGAACAGCAGCGGTCCCCAGACGCGGTGCAGCAGCACGTTGTCGAGCTTGCGGCTGTTTTCAGCCGAAAGAGGCGCACGATAACCGGTGCGGCGGCTTACCTGCGCCGCCCAGCTGTGCGTGCTGGCCGCATTGCCAACCACGGGAAGCGTCAGACTGGCTGCGTCGGGCGCTTGCCATTGGAATGCTGATTGAGAAACAGCGGCAACCGCTTCCAGGCCCGTCCCGCGTACCGCGCTGACCTGCGCCACCGGCGCGCCCAGTTCGCGGGCCAGCTTCAGCGGATCGATTTCGCCGCCCCGCGACTCCATCAGGTCGGTCATGTTCAGCAGCACCAGCGTCGGCAGGCCCAGCGCCAGAACCGGCGCGGCCAGCATCAGTTGCCGGGTGAGATGCAGCGAGTCCAGGACCAGCAGAACCGCGTCGGGCTTTGGCGTGCCGGGCATCTTGCCCTTGAGCACATCGACGGCGACCCGCGCATCCTCGGAGTAGGGCGTCAGGCTGTAGACACCGGGGAGGTCGATGAGGGTCAGGTCGTCGCGGCCCACGCCGGCCATCAGGCCCATGCGCTGTTCCACGGTCACACCGGGATAGTTTGCCACCTTCTGGCGCAGGCCGGTCAGGCGATTGAAAAGCGTCGATTTGCCGGAGTTGGGCGGGCCAATCAGGACGACGGTGCGCAGCTTGCCCTCCGCCTGTGGTCCGGGGCCCTGAAAGGTCGGAGGTGCGCAGCAACTGCTGCTCATCGCGCGGCCTCGGCAAGCTCTTCCATCTCCTGGCTCTTGGGGTCGGCGTAGCGAACGCGAATGGCTTCGGCGGTCTCATGGCGCAGGGCGATCTCCATCCCGTCAATGGCATACACGGTAGGATCGCCGGCGGGTGCCCGGCGCAGCGCCGTCACCAGTGCATCGGGCACAGAAACCCATGTGCATCAGATGGTTCTGCACCGATTCGGGCAAGTCCAGCGCCACCAGAATCCCGCTCTCGCCGACGTTCAACTCGCTTAGCACGCGCACCTGCCGGACTCCGCGGGCCCGCCGGAACGGCAGCACCCTTAAACTACGACCAGAATAGTCGGACTTCAGTATACGACCATTTCGGTCTGAGTTGCAAATACGAGCAAAATTCATCTGTTTGACCTCCCGCAGGGGGGAGGCCGGCTCTCTACCGCGCCAGCCTGCCATTTCCCTTGCGGACCCCACTTGACCCAACCATCGGAAGCTGGACCCATTTTTATCAGTGGGAATTCAGTACGTATGTGACTTAAATCACGCTTTGTTCTGCGGAAAGGGTGGGAAACCACGAACTCTAACCGACACAGGCAAGCTCAAAACTTTCGCGCCAGGTATCGCCGCCAGATCCCGAACAGTTCGAAGAATGCTCGCAGAAACGCCCCCGAAGTAACCTTTGACCCACGTACGTCATTCCATTCCGAGAGGGGGTATTCGTACACGGTGTTTTCAAGATAGGAGGCATCCCCTTTTCTAAGTGCCTCGAACCGCGCCAGGATCTCCACATCGAAAATCCATCGCGAGTGAAAGGGAGCCGAAAGGACCTCCGATAGTTCGGGAGTCACGCGGAATATCTTGGCTCCGCACTGCGTATCGTAGATCGGCAGACGAAGCATGATCGACACGGCGCTCGCAAAGACGCGTCCTAAATAATGCCGCAGTGGATTGCGATTCACTTTCCGCCCGAGCAGTCGAATGCGTGCGCCAAAAACCATTTCGATGGCGGGGTTGGCGGCGAACTGGTGCAGCAGCTCCGGAATCGCAGTTAATGGCGTCGCCAGGTCAGCATCCCAGAACCCCACGTAATCCGGCTTGCCGGCAAGTATCGCCTGCCGCATCCCGTCCCGCACTGCCTCGGCCTTGCCGCCATTCACAGGCTTATCGAGAACCGACACCCGGTCCGGGTGTTCTGATTCAAACCGCCGAAGAAGCTCGAGCGTGCCATCTGAACTTCCGTCGTTCACAAACAGAAAGTGAATCGTCTCTTCCGACCGCAGGAAATCGGAAAACACATCGAGACGAAGACGGCTCTCTTCATTGAAGCAAGGCACGATGATGCTGCACCGATAGGTTTCCAAATGCCCTTCCTCTTGCACACAATCGACCCAGTTACAGTGAGAACTGCGACAGTACTCTCCATTATCAATGTCGTCTGCGGTAGGTACCTGCGGGGCTCGGATCTCCAGCCGAGCTTAATCAGTAACTGGTGTCGCAAAAAGTAGCGTCAATGCCGGTGCCGATGCGAAACAAACCCTCCGTGCCCCATCCTTGCAATTTTTTCTGTCGCAAGGGTGGGAAACCACGAACCCGATCCATTCTTTTGATCCTTCGTGGGCCGGAGGCGCGGAAGCGAGGCCCGGGCTCTTCGCAACGAAAACAGCACGACGGCTCCGTTCGATAGTGATAAAAGAATGTGCATGGACGCAAACGCTTTCCGCGCGACTCTCGCCGCCGACGCGCCGGCAGCCAACCTGCCGACGACTGTTGCCGCTCTGTGGTGGGACGCGAAAGGCGATTGGGCTCGCGCCCACGCCCTGGTGGACGAGCTCGAAACCCGCGACGGCATGGCCGTTCACGCCTACCTCCATCGCAAGGAAGGCGCAGCCTCGAATGCCGATTACTGGTACGCGCGTGCCGGCCGCCAATTCCATCGGCCCACGCTCGAGGCCGAATGGGAAGCCCTGGTCGACGCGTTGGCCTGACTCCCCGTGTCTAGTCGTTGCGCAGCGCCACCATCGGATCCACATTGGCCGCGCGTCTGGCCGGCGACCACGCCGCCATCAGCGCCAGCACGCAGAAAAGCACCGGCACCAGCGCATAGGTAAGCGGATCGAGCGGGCTGGTCTCAAACAGGAACCGGCCCATCAGGCGCGTCACAGCGACCGCTCCCGCAAGGCCAAGCAATGATCCCAACACCGCCAGCCCCAGGCTTTGCCGCAGCACCAGCTTCGCAATCTGCAGGCGGTTCGCGCCCAGCGCCAGCCGCAGCCCGATCTCCCGCGTTCTCCAGCTCACCGTATATGAAATGAGGCTGTAAACGCCGATCCCGCCGACCACGAGCGCCAGCGCCCCGAATGCCGTCAGCAGCAAAGTGAGGGAACGCGGCGCCGCCGTGGATGACACAACCACGCTCCGCAGGGTCCGCACCTTGGTCACGGGAACCGCCGGATTCAGCTGCTGCACCAGGTCGCGCAGATTCGTGGCCAGCGCCGCGGCACCGATGCGCGAGCGCAGCAGGATGTTCATCACCGGCTTTTCGGTTTGCGGCGTAATGGGCAGATACGTCTCCCAGCCTGAGTCTTTGTCGAGACTCTCGTGGCGCGTGCCGCTTACCACGCCCACCACGACGGACGCAGTGTTCATGTCCATCACTGCGGGCGTAGTCTCCTGCTTGCCCACATCGGCGACATGCTTCCCGATCGGATCCTGATTTGGCCACAGCTGGTTGGCTTCCGCAGCGTTCACCAGGATCGCGCGGCTGGTCCCCGACTGATCGTCGCTGTTGAGCAAGCGCCCGCGCAGCAGTCGAAGCCCCATCAACGGAAAATATCCGGACGAGACCGTCCGGCTCGATGCTTCGAGCGCCAGTTGGCGCGGGTCGCGCGGATGCCCCTCGGCGTCGAACACGTACCACGTGTCGTACCCGGTCATGGGCAGGGCGTCCACCAGCGCCGCCGAATCCACGCCCGGCAGCCCTTCAGCGCGTGTCAGCAGGGTATTGAAGAAAGCCAGGCACGATCCCCTCTTCGCGCACGCACTGCGGTCGAGCGAGATCTGCGCCGTCAGAGTCTGCTCGGCGTGAAATCCCGGGTCGGTATTTGCCAGCCGATAGAGGCTGCGCAGCATCACCCCGGCCGCCGTGATCACCACTACCGCAAGCGCGATCTGGCCCACCACCAGGAGTTGCGAAACTCGGAACCGCCGCGCGTTGCCGAACACATTTCCGGCATTCAGGCGCAGGCTACCCTGCAGGTCTTTCCTCCCGGCCTGCAGCGCGGGAACAAGACCGGAAAGAACTCCAGTCAACAGCGACGCTCCGATTGCGAACAGGAACACGCCGCCATGCAAACCGAGGTTCGCAAGGCGCGGCGTGTCCAGCGGAAGAAGCAGCTTGAGAGCGTTGAGGCTCATGGCCGCGAGCAGCACGCCCAGGAATCCCGAGATCGCCGCCAGTACGGCACTCTCGGTCAGCATCTGCCGGATCAGCCGGCCAGTATCGGCACCCAGCGCCGAGCGCACGCTGATCTCGCGCTGGCGCACGGCTGCGCGCGCCAGCATCAGGTTGGCCACGTTGGCGCAGGCGATCAGCAGCACCAGTCCCACCGCGCCCGAGAGCAGCAGCAGGCGCGGCCGCACATCGCCGACGATCGACTTCAGCAGCGGAGCCACCGTCACATCTGCCGCCCAGTTATCCGGCATCCGCCACGGAAACAGCGTCAGCATCTCGCGATGCAGCGACCGCAGCTCAGCCTGCGCCCGGCCCGGCGTCACGCCGTCGCGCAGGCGCCCGATCGCCTGGTACCCGAAGATCGCCCACGGATCCACAGCATCGCCCGCCTTGAACGCGATGGGAATCCAGAACTGCGTTTCGGAGTCCGGAAAACGAATCTGCGCCGGAGCCACACCGACGATTTCGCGATTCACCCCGTCCAGCATCATGGTGCGGCCCACGACGCCTCGGGTCACCCCCGAACTGTTCCTTCCAGAAGCCGTTGCTCAGAACGATCGACCCGATCCTGTCCAGACGTCTCTTCCGCCGACGAGAAGAAGCGTCCCAGCGCCGGTCGCACTCCCAGGGTCTCAAACAGGTTGGTGCTGACCGTGCTGCCGAAGGCGCGGCCCGCCGTTCCTCCGCCGGTCACGTTGTACTCGGCATTCAACGAATAGCCCGAGATACTCGCAAAGCTTTGCGAACGGCGCTGATATTCCCGGATCCAGCCTTTGGGATAGTTGTAGTAATCGGTCCCCGCCGCCAGTTGCATCAGCCGGTCCTGGTGCGGGAAAGGCAGCGGCTCAAGCAGGATGGAGTCGATGACGCTGAAGATCGCCGTATTGGCCCCGATGCCCAGCGCCAGGGTCAGAACCGCCACCACCGCGAAGCCGCGGCTCCGGTTCAACTGGCGCAGTGCATAACGAATATCCTGCAAGAGAACGTGCATCTCAACTCCTCCGATCGGTCATCGGCTGAATGGGAAGTGCATGCACAAGACCAATCCCGAGTCGCGCTAAGGCAAACCCTCCCAGACAGATACAAAAACGATTGGCTTGGGCCCAGCTCGTTCGCATGTCCGCTGGCGGCTACCTTCGTTCAGAAGCGGACACCACGCCTTCGCGGGCTATCCCCCCAGGTACCGCCGCACATCCTCCGGGTGATGCGAATGTTCGAAGGCAATCTCACGCGAGATCCGCTCCGTCCGAACCAGTTCGGCCAGTGATTGCTCCATGGTCATCATGCCGTCATTCCGGCTGGTTTCGATGTGCGCCCGAATCTGGTGGTCGTGTCCCTGCCGGATCAGGTTGCGTATCCCGCTGGTGGCCAGCATGATCTCCACCGCCGGATGCCGCCCGATCCCGTTGGCCGCCGGCACCAGCCGTTGCGAAATCACCGCCAGCAGCGCCATCGAGAGTTGCTGCCGTATCTGCGACTGGAATCCAGTGGGAAAAATATCGAGGATCCGCAACACCGTTTGCGCCGCATCGTTGGTGTGCAGGGAACTGAACACCAGGTGCCCGGTCTCGGCGGCTGTCAGCGCTGCCGCCATGGTATCGGCATCGCGCATTTCGCCGACCAGGATCACATTTGGTATTTGCCGCATCGCCGCACGCACGGCCTCGGCAAAGCTGGGCGTATCGGGGCCAAGCTCGATCTGCTCCACAACCGAGGTGCGATTCGTGTGCTCGAATTCGATCGGGTCCTCGATGGTGATGATGTGGTCGCGGCGCCGCGTGTTGACCAGCTCGATCAGCGCTGCCAGCGTCGAACTCTTGCCGCAGCCGGTCGGCCCCGTCAACAGCACCAGCCCCTGGCGGCGTTCTGCCAGATGCGCCAGTCCGGGAGGAAGGTGAAGGCTTTCCAGCGTTGGTATCTGTTCCGGCAGGATCCGGATCGCGGCCGCGAGCGTGCCCCGCTGGTAATGGAAGTTGGCCCGGAACCTGCCGATGGACTTGCGTACAAACGAGAAATCGATCGACCTTCGTGTCTGCAATTCCTTTTGCTGTTCGCCGGTCAGGATCGGCAGCAACAGCCCGCGCAGGTCGGAGTCCGACAGCACCCGCCCCACCCCAGTCGTCAAAGCGCCGTTCACGCGCAGCACTGCCGCGGACCCGGCCACCAGAAGAAGGTCCGAAGCGCCGCGCTGAACCGCCGTCGCCAGAAACTGATCGAGCCCGGTCTTTTCTTCCGACCTCGCCCGCGTCGCCGAACGGTTCAGTTCATCGACCAGTCGTGTCAGTTCGCCTTCATATTCACCCATGCAACCAAGGATATGAAGTTTTGCGCCAACCAACAAACCGGAATTCGGTGTCCCAGACCAACCTGGCTCAGGGGGCCCGGCCCGAAGCCAATGCCTAATAGCCAAACAGCTCCCAAGAACCCGCCCGAAAGTCGCATGGACTCTCCTCAATCCCTATGCTCTAATCGCTCCAAACTCCGCTGGAGCGTTCATGCGTATCTGGTTTCGATTGACGACCGCATTCACCACTCTCGTTCTGTCCTGGGCCGCTATCGGATGCGGGGGCGGAGGGGCAACCGGAAGCGGCAGCGGCGGCAATCCGGTCAATCCCATCTCGGTTTCCCTCAGTTCCTCGACCGTGGTCGTCCCCCAGGATGGCAAGCCCGCCAACGTCCAGATCACAATCAACTCCACCAGCGAGACCGCACTGGTCAGCTTCAATGGGTTGCCGGGCGGCGTTCAGGCGACCTATGCAGCCTCCGACACTAATCCCTCCGGCCCCGTGACCTTCGTCGCGACCACATCGGCTCCTGCCGGCACCTATGCTTCGACGGTCGTCGTGAATTCCGCCGGACAGACCGCAAGCACCCAGTTCACACTCGTCGTGGCGCCTGTAACCACCCTGAGCAGCACGGTAGACACCACTCTCGGCGTCAAGGGAAAGCTGCAGCAGTTCATGTCTACCTCCTTTCAGATTGCCGAGTGGACAGGAGACTTCTTCGGGACCAACACTTCCGCCCGGGAAGCGACCCTGAACAACTTGGGACCTCAGCACATTCGTTTGCAGGCGCTGTCGCAGGCCATCCCCATGAAGGCTCACACCGGCGCCGCCACCGACTGGGACTTCACCTTGCTCGACCAGACAGTACAGCCCGTTCTAGCTTTGGCCGACCACAGCCCCGAATTCCAGATCGCCGCGGCCCCCGCATGGATGTTGAATGCCGCCACCGGCTCACTCGACGTAACCAATCACGTCAACGATTTCGCTACCTATGCCGCAAATCTCGTTCGCTATTACAACAAGGGAGGGTTCGACGTGGCCGGTGTGCATTTCCGATCGCCGGCCACCCAGCCCATCACCTGGTGGGGCATCTTCAACGAGCCCGCTTACAACGGCCTCGACGCGGCGCAGTACGTGACCGTTTATAACGCGGTGGTCCCGGCCATGCTGGCCGTCGATCCCACCATCAAGTTTGTTGCGCTGGAATTTGCAGGCTCCACGCTCGGCACCGGCTGGCCCACCGATCCTGAAATCTGGCTGCCGCCCTTCTTCGCCCCCGCCAGCGCTGGCGGCGTTAACGCGCACATCGACGTCGTGGCGATGCATGTCTATACAACCTGCAACCAGATGGATACCGATACGTCGCTCTTCGGCGCCGTGGACCAATATGTGGCCGTCAAGAAATTCATCGACCAGCAGATCGCTACCCGCGCCGACCTCGCCGGAACCCCAGTATGGATGACCGAAAACAACGTCAACGCCGATTTCGCGGGCAACAACGGAACGAGCTCCTGCAACGCCGGCCAAATGTTTGTGGTCGACCCCCGCGGCACCAGCGCCTATTTCGCCGCCTGGCGGCCGTACGTGTTTTCGCAGTTTGGAAAGGCAGGGAACCAGGCTCTCTATCAGTGGGACTACTCAGGCGACAAGCAATATGGCGAGGTGGACGCGAACGGCAATCCCTATCTGAGTTACTGGGTCGACCGCGCGCTGGCCACTTTTTATCCTTCCACCGCGGCCGCTCCCGGCCCCGACATACTCACCGCGACATCGACCGACACGTCTTCGATCGAGACCCTCGCCACGCGTGCAAGCAACGGCGTGGTTCGGGTGATGATCGTGGACAGGGCTGTGGACGCTCCCACGGATAACAACGGCGCGGGCGATCCGCGCACGGTGATTGTCGATACGTCCAGCCTGGGGAACTTCATGGCGGCCAGCCTGCTCACCATCGATGGCTCCACCGACGTGACCAATGGGCCCACCGCGGACGGTATGGCGCCGGCCCCGAGGCTCGCGGTTCAGCTGAACGGTTATGGCGTTGCGTTCCTGTCCCTGATGCCCTGAAGAAGTTCTGAACAACTACGGTTCAGCGGTCCGGTCCCGCCTTCTACCAACCCAGCACGTAGGCGAACACCAGCGGCGCCACAATCGACGCGTCCGACTCGATGATGTATTTGGGCGTCTTCTCGCCCAGCTTGCCCCACGTGATCTTTTCGTTAGGCACCGCACCCGAGTACGATCCGTAGCTGGTCGTCGAATCGCTGATCTGGCAGAAGTACGCCCACAGGGGAACGTTCTCGCGCTGCAGATCCTGGTGAAGCATGGGCACCACGCAAATCGGAAAGTCGCCGGCGATGCCGCCCCCGATCTGAAAGAACCCAAGCGGAGTGTTCGCGGTCGTCTCGGTGTACCACTCGGCAAGCTCCATCATGTACTCGATGCCAGTGCGCACCGTGTGCACCTTTTTTACGTCGCCCGAAATGCAGTGCCCCGCAAACATGTTGCCCAGGGTCGCGTCTTCCCACCCCGGCACAAACATGGGCAGGTTCTTCTCGGCCGCCGCTAGCAGCCAGCTGTTCTTGGGATCGATCTGGTACGACTTCTCGAGCTCGCCCGAGAGCAGAATCTTGTACATGAACTGGTGCGGGAACCAGCGCTCGCCGGCCTGGTCGGCGCGGACCCATTCCTTGAGCACCACGTTCTCTATGCGCCGCATCGCTTCCATCTCGGGAATGCACGTGTCGGTAACGCGGTTCATGTGGCGGCTCAGCAGCTTCGCTTCATCGGCGGGCGTAAGATCGCGATAATGCGGAACGCGCTCGTAGAAGTCGTGGGCGACCAGATTGAATACATCCTCTTCGAGATTTGCCCCCGTGCAGCAGATGCCGTGAATCTTGTCCTGGCGAATCATTTCCGCGAGCGAAAGCCCGATCTCGGCCGTACTCATCGCGCCCGCAATGGTCACGAACATCTTGCCGCCCGAAGCCAGGTGATCCACGTAGCCCTGGGCCGCATCCACCAGCGCCGCAGCGTTGAAATGGCGATAATGATGCTTGATAAACGATGTAATTGAAGACATTCTCTCGCTTACTCCAATTAGTTCAAGGACGTTGTTAACCCATTTAAAATCAACAATGGCGTTTTCCTAATTGCCATTTTGCAGAAAATTTGCATAAAAAGCGTAAAATGGACTCATGCCCGAAGCCGCCTTGTCCGACATGCCCGCTCCTTCCACCCTGACCATCAAAGTCCAGACCCGGCACCAGAAAGAGTGCCCACACCGGGAAAACCTGTACTCCAAGAAATGCAACTGCCGGAAACAATTGTATATTTACGAAAACGGCAGGCACCGCACCGAAAGCGCAAAAACCAGATCGTGGGCCGAGGCCGAGCGGCGGGCGCGGGAAGTGATGGGCGAATATGATCCGGTCAGGATTCAGGCCCGCCTGCTCGAACAGGAGCGGGCGCGTCTGCTGGCCGTCGAGGAACAGAAGCGGGCCGAGGCCCAAGCCCAGAGAGTTCCCATCGTAACCGCCCTCGCCGATTGGCTGGCCGGACGCAAGCCTAAATCCCGCTCTCGCGCCGTCCAACTCCAGACCTTCGCCAACAAATTGAATAACTGGGCGCAGGAAAAAAAGCTCACCCTCCTCGACGAAGTCCAGCCCGCCATGCTCTACGCGTGGCACGGGCAGATGTCGAAGAAGGCCGAGAACCGCCGCGACCGGCTGGCCCCATCTAGCCAGAGCATCTTCGTTGCCGACCTGCACAACTTCTTCAAGTGGGCGGTTTTGGTTGATTACCTCGTGAAAGACCCGTCGCTCATTGTCAAGAAGCAAAAGTTCGAGCGTACCCAGACCCGCGTCCTCCACTCCGACGCCCAGTTCCGGGAGATTCTCTCGGCCACCTACCAGATGGACGCCAACCGCTATAAGCCCCAATACACGCCGGAATATGGCCGCGATCTTCGCGCCATCTTTCTCCTCCAACGCTGGACCGGGCTGCGCCTTGTCGATGCTTGCGCTCTTGAGCAAAGCGCTATCCGCCGCTGCCCGCTGACGGGCAGAACCCTGATGACGCTCATCACCAAGAAGACCGGCAAGCTGATCAAGGATCGCCCCCTGCCCACCGAGGTGGTCGAGGCTCTCAGCGCCATTCCCCGCCGCCAGCCGCACGTCCGCCCCGGCTACTACTTCTGGTCCGAAGGCACGGACGTTAGAAACCTCACCGTGCAATGGACCGAACGTATCCGCAACGACATCAGGCCATACCTGTCATTGACCGACGAGGAAGGCAAGCCTCTGGTCTTCCACTCCCACATGCTGCGGGACACCTTCGCCGTCGAACTATTGCTCAAGGATGTGGACATCCACGAAGTCAGCGAACTGCTTACTCATGATTCCATCCTTGTGACTGAGAAGTATTATGCCCCGTGGATCAATAAGCGCCGCGAGAAGCTGCACAACAACATGGTCGCCGCCATGGAGCGCATGGGCGCGGTCTTCACGCCAGCTTCTGTGCCTCTGCCGACCGCACCACAGCGACTGATGTAGGGCGACGCTTCGACACCAGCCGCGAGTACACCCGCTCGGCCACCGACTCGGGGATGCGCAGGGTAGCGTATCCTCGCTTGTGCATCTTTTCCGGCCTGTCGATCACGATCACGCCCTCCTCGCCCCGGAACAATTCGCGCACGAAATCGTCCGAGAACCCCCAGCGCTTGGCAAGCTCGACGGGCGTGTAGTGTTGCTCCAGCATTTGTTTTTCCTTCTTCGTCGCCTCGCTTGTCATCGCTCACTTCCCGGTCGGATTCCTTATGCCGACATGCGCTCACGCAGCCAGTCGGAAACAACCTTTGGATCGCAGCGGATCGACGACCCGATTCGCATCACCGGGAGCCGTCCGTCGGTCGCCATGGTAAAAGCGGTTTTGTAGCTGATGCCGGTAAGCTCCGCAAACTCTGTCAGGGGGAAGGCGTTGCGCTTGCCGGCGATCTGCTCCACAATGGTTTTCCCCTGCGGCGTCTCCGCAACGACCGCTTTCTTCTTGGTATTTTCGGTCATCACTGCACCCCTCTTCCCAATCAGTTCACCGTCACTCCCGGTGTGGGTTGGGAAATCAATCGACGCCCCTCGTCGCACGCCTGCCGATATTCGATTGCTCGCGCCAGATTGATGTCTTTCTCCTCCTTGTCCCACGGCGTTTCTTTGGGTTTTACTGTCAGGTTCTCCTTGAAATAAATCTTCAGCCCAGCCGCTTTAGCTTGGCTGTACAGGTGATCGACCCACTCCCACTCCGGCTGAAACGCGAGAGTACCGTTGTAGTAGCTCGCCGATTTCCCGCCCATCACGACCCAATCGAACATGGACATATCGGTGAATGTCAGCCGCTCCTGCATTGGCTCGACCGACAACCAACGCACCTTCGCACGCAGCCCCTTGAATGCCTCCTGCGCGGTCTTCACCCGCGCCTGCCCGTCCACCGTGCAGCCCACCGCCGCATTGTCGGGGAAGCCCTTTAGCAGGTCGTCACAGACGGAGCGGAGCCGCTGCGGGAACTTAGTGAGAAACAGGAAGTTCCACTGTGGGTAGAGCCGCACCTGCTCGAACACTTGGGCAATCCAGTCGTCGGGCACCCACTTGCCGAACAGGTCAGCCATCGAGCAGGTAAACACGTTACGATCCGCAGGTCGTTCGATGGTCTTGGGAAACGGCGTATTCGCGGGTGCCTTCAGCCGAGCCACGTGAAATGTGGGTTCAAACTGCTTGGGATAGACATCCGCCATCTTTGCGCCGTTGGCGATGGCGCGTGCGTAGCAGTAGTCGCAGTTGTGCCAACAGCCGGTCACCGGGTTCCACGTCCACGACGCCCAGTCCACCATCTCGTTGGTCTTGTTGAATACCGGCTCCGAATCCGGGTTGCGGACAATGTAGCCCGTGCCGCTGCCATTGCCGCGCTTCAACTGCACCGGCTCAATGCCTTGCACACGTCCGTTTAGAGCGCTTCGCAGCTTCGCGTTCGCGAGAGTCTGCATTTTTCGCCAATATTTCAGCTTTCTTTCATCGTCCCAAGTCGGGATCGGCGTCGAGTTCGGATATCCCGTAAACCCCCTCCAGTGCGAAGCCAGCCGCAGGTCGTTCGTCCACGGAGGCTTGCCCAGTTCAGCGCAGTCTTGGAGGATACGGCACCGCTCCTGAAGGATTTTGACGCGCTCTAGTTGCTCCTTGCCAAGTGCAGGTTTTATTGATTCAATATTTTCCCATTCCGTCGTACCCTCCGGTGCGATAGTTTCCGTGATAATCGGAAACAACATGCCGTTGTCGGATGGTTTCGGCGCGGGCTTCGGCAACTGACGGGAAGCCTCCCGCACAATCCGCTTCGTCTCCTGTGGCTTCATGGCGGCTTTGATCTGAGCGAGAACGTTCTTGGCTGCTTTTGGCTGCGCCGTTGCGATCTTACCCAGTTGCTGCACTTCCTGCTGCGTGACTTTTACGTCGTGCGCAAGAATTGCGTTCTTCGCATCCTCGCCAGCGGCAGCAGCAATAGCATCCATTGCGCGAGCAAACTGTCCGTCACGTTCAATGGTTTTGGTTCCAACGTGGTGTTGTGTTGCAAGGGACTCTCTCGTTCGTAATGGCGTCACTTTGACGCCGTTTCCACTCAGTGGTCGTCCCTCTGGTTTCTTCGCATATTCGTACTCCTTGCCTCTCCAATAGCTTTTTTCCTCGCGAGTAAAATGCCGCCGACCCAGATGCTCACGAACGATCCACAACTTTGCCGCATCCATATCGCGCAGCGAAACCAGATCAACCCGGTAAGCGAGCTTGTGCTTCCGGCAGATGCTGTACCGGTTATGCCCATCCAGCAAGAGACCTTTTTCCTCCCACACTACGAGCGCAACCCTTCCGGGGTTGGCCAGTATATTCTTTTCCAGTTGCTCGAATTCCTCTGCCGTAAGCGAAGGCAGGAACTTCTGAAGCTCCGGATTGATCTTGATTTCGACTGCGTTCGATATCACCGTCCTACCTCCCTTTGTAGTCCTGATTGCGCCCCTCAAGGATCGCGCCGGTAGAAAACCGTAGCACAGAGTCTATCCGTATCCCAAGAGCTACCGCCGTACTCACTTATTGTCAAGAGAGCAACGCACACTTCCGGCATAAGTGGCTCCCTTCCCAACATGCCACGTAAAGTGATTTACCTGACACACTTCAAAATTGAGATGTAACTCATAACCAATCACTTAACACTTAAAATCATATATTATGATGATATTCATATATGGTTTTCGCAGTTACTCCACGCCACCTATACCCAGTCGAACAAATAGGTTGTAGACAAGCAGGCGCTGCTTGTGCGGCAGACTTGGAATTATGCACAGATTTATTTTCAGCGGTACTCATGCCGAAGCCTTGTCGGCAGGCTGGCTCGAAACCATCAAGCTAGTCGGCTTCCACCGTGCCAGTGGCAGTGAGATCGCAGCCGACAGCCGTCATAAGCCCCCGTGGAGCAACGGCGAGCGATTTATTTTTGGGCATGGTGGACCGCAGGGTTTGCGCAAGCTATGACAAATGCCATCAATTCATGTATGGAACTTATTTTGCGTAACTACATCATGTTGCTGAAGATTTAATTATTTTGCCATCAAACGCGCTTATCTCGGTTATTTTCCACTTACCGATGCGGCATCAGGCAAAGGATCGATACGGCGCTTATGCACTTGTGCAACGAAGCGAAGTTATGCGTAAATCTTGTCTTAGCGAGTTGTATGTAGTAACGCCGCACCGCAGGGAGGACGATAGATGGTATTCACGCCGCAGACGGCACGCATAGCGCGTAGCAAAAGACCGGCGACCGGGGCTAAGACGGACACGGCGCTCGGCTTCGACGAGCCACTGATTGAGCCAAGGGCGGCGCGTTATGTAGGCGCAAGGCTCTCAACCATGCGCGACTGGCGGAAGAAAGGCGTTGGCCCGAGGTACTACAGGGCAGGAAGGCTCATTCGATATCGCAAGGTCGATCTGGATCAATGGATCGAGGTCCGGATGAACGCTCCGGCAGTTTCAGCAGCGTAGTTGCGTATAACCCGCGCCCGCACTGGTGCGGAGACGATCTTGAACTTTTAGGGAAACTAGAGAAAAGGGAATCAGAACGAGGTGAAGGCCCACAGCCCGCAACGGCGGTGAGCCTTCGATCCACGCAATCTATCCGGGAGGGATGAGTTTGTGGAGACGCCATGGGGCCATGGAGACCCCCACTACGCTTATGCAAAATATACCATTATCCCTCCCCCGAAACTACCAGTCCATCGCGGCTGATTGCCTTCAGCGCAACTCCCCTTCCCAGCGCCTGCGCCGGATCGCGTCGGAGCTTTCCCGACTCCTTGCCCGCCACCCCGACCGTAACGGTGACCGTGACGCTGTAGCCGCACTCTACGACGAGGTGTGCGACCGGCTGCACCGGGCCAAGCACGCGAAGGCGGTGCGCTGATGCGCGAACCCACCAGCGGTCCCGACGCCGCCAACCTGCTCCGCGAGTCAACTTTGCCGCACGTCGAGCGGATGGTTCTCACAGAGATTGCGTGGCACTGGCCAGAGATGTCGCCATCGATCATTTGCATTGTGCAACACACCGGCCTAAGCCTCACCAAGGTAATAGAGGCTCTCCACCGGCTGGCGAAACAGGGAGTCCTGAGAGTAACCAGCGCAAATCGTTATTTCATCTACTGGGGCAGAATCCAAGAGGCCGAGCCGGAGAACCCTCGTGCCACCGTCAATCGTTTGCGGCAAGATTTGGCGGAAGCGCAGAGGCGAGCCATGGCTGATAGGGGGCGACAATGAGCCGCTCCGCCATGGAAGTGATCCTCGACGCCGACTGCACCGGTTACGAAAAGCTGGTGCTCATGGTGATCGCCCGCCATGGGCGAGGCACGAACGGCAGCGGAAGCTTCCCCAGCGTGCGGCGGATCGCACGCATGGCGGGGATCAGTACCTTCACCGTGAACTTTACCCTGAAGTCGCTGAAGGAAAAGCCGTGGTTCAAGCTGCGGTCCGGCGTCGGCAGGGGGGTAAATAAATACGACCTCGACCTTGGCGCGATTCCGATGCTGCCCGACCTATGGGCGCACCGTAGTGTCTCGGCTGTCGATACACAAGAGGACCGTAATGTGTTGACCGTCGATACACAAGAGTCCCAGCCAGAGTCGCGTAGTGTGCTGACGGTCAGCACGCAAGAACCCCAGCAAGAGTTGGCCAGTGTGTTGACCGTCGATACACAAGAGTCCGTAGTGTGTTGCGGAGGGGATCGTAGTGTGTTGACGGTCAGCACCGAAGCAAGTACTAAAGCAAATACAAAAGCAAATACAAAAGCAAAAACAAATACCCCTGTGAACGGTCGTGACGAAAAAGAGATCAATGGCAAGGAAGCTTCCCTTTTCCCGGACGATGAACCTGTCGCTGCGAACCGCAGTGCCCTCCACAAAAGTCATGGCCGGAAAGCCGCCCTTTCTGCGAAGGGCAAGCCTTCGCCGGGGGAACCGGACCAGCCTTCAAAACCACGGGACCCCAGACACGCCCCTTGCTGCCAAGCCATTGCCGAATACTGGCAGACCCAGAACCCAAACCTCGACATGGCATGGGGTGCGACGGTCAAGAATCTCCAACGCTGGCTCAGCGATTCCCCACAAGCGACCGTCGAGCAATTTCGCCAATTCCTGCGCAACCGCGCCGACTCGGAAAGTGTGAACCACGGCGAACAGCCTCCGGGCTGGATTCGCAAGCTCACGAACTATGCTCACGGACCCCTTGACCGTTTCGGCAAGCCGATGACCGGCGCATCCAGTCAGAAAATCTCCGACCTCGATCACGCGGCCAGCTTCGGGCTGGCCCCCGGCGAAAACGTGGGGCCGATCCGATGACCAGCGAAACGGTAATCCCCGCCTGCGACATCCTGTGCCCGATTCACGGAGTGCCCGCCATCGTTACCTCTTGGAAGAATATTTGCCTGAAGTGTGAGGAGGACAGGGACAGGGAACGGGAGCGCGAAAGAGCCATCGGAAACGCGGAATCGCGACTGGCGGCAAGCGGTATTCCGCGCCGGTTTCAGGAATTCTTTCTGGATGGTCTCAAGGCGACCACCCCCGCACAAGCAAAGGTGCTGACTGTGGCTCGGAGTTATGCCCGCAACTTCGCTGATAACTATTCCCACGGGCGCTGCCTAATCTTCTGCGGAAACATAGGTACGGGGAAAAGCACCCTCGCATGTTGCATTGCACAGAGCTTGATAACGACCGCGTTTCTGCCGGGGAGCGAAGAACGTCCGGGGATCATCTACCGCCCTCAGTACACAACCGCCAGCGAAGTCGTCCGCAAAGTAAGAGACACGTGGCACACGAAAACCAGCACCACGAGCGTGATTGAAGACTTTGTCAGAGTTCATTTATTAATCCTCGATGAGATGGGCGCACAGGCGGGGACTGATGCTGAACGCGCCCAGATATTCGAATTAATTGATTTACGCTACCAAGAGCTTCGCCCCACCATCGTCATCACTAACTGCGACCGCGAGGGACTGAACAAAGTGCTGGGCGAACGGGCTGTGGATCGGTTGGCCGATCACGGCGGGCAGTTGTGCGTTTTCAACTGGGCAAGTTATCGCAAGTGAGGGAGACAGAGATGAACAACGAAATGGCCGCATGTGTCCTGAACACCAGCTTCGTCGAACAGGACGGCTTACAAGGCACGCCGGTATAACGAAGGAATTGATCGACGCCGGGTTAAATTCGCTGGTGAAGTTACATGGCGAATCGACTGATGCCATCAAACAAGCGCTCGCGGCGCGAGCGTGGCTGATACGGCAGGTAACTGAAGCACAGGAACATGGAGAGGAGAAGTGATGGCTAACCAACATCCCGGTCTCGTTCACCCCACTGATCTGCCTGCCTATGGGCAGCTCGATCTGGACACCGATCATGACTTCGGGGTCTGGCACTACTACGCGCATGACCGCGTGCTGGCGACCACTGCCGGTGGCTACGAATACTGGATTGAACTGGAAAAGATCGACACCAACGCTAAGATGCAGGACTGGATTTTCCATATCGACAACAAGATTTGGGCCACAGAACCAGTAGTGGCGAACCTCGTTCGCGCTTTAAATCAACTGTTCAATCCCCAACAAAACCTGTGCTCCTACGGGAAGGACAAGCCCCTGCCGCTCGGTTTCCTGCGGCGTAAGGCGCGGAGGCAATTCCCGTCAATGAAACATAACTAACTAACTAACCAGCGTGAAAGGAGAATCGTTTATGTCTACGTCCCATAGTTCAACCCCGGTGCCGGTGCATGTGCTGCACGACCTGTTCGACTTTGTCGCTGCCCGTCTCACCGAACGATGTGACAACCGTCTCCGTTATGCCCGCGAGTTCTGCCGCGCCAACGGTTTAAACGAAAGCGAAGTCATCGAGTGGCTGGAGGATAACGGCGGCTACTGCGACTGCGAAGTGCTGATGAATGTCGTCAGCCGGTGCTGCGATCCGGATGGCGATGATGACCACAACAGCACCCTGCCCGTGATGTGAAGGGGGCGCATATGAATGCCGTCGAGTTAGTTCAGATGATCGAATCCAGCGGGGGACACTTTCTGGTGGACGGCGAGAAGGTGGTCATAACTCCCAGTGCCGCCGCTCTCCCGGTACGGGACAGACTGATCGAGCACAAGCAGGAGATTTTTATTCTTGTCCGCGCACGGGAGCCAAAACCGGCCCCAGCCGTGGACCCGCCATCGACCAAGCAGAGCGCGAGCGCCAATGGCCAAAGACCAATGACCCGCGTGGACCGCAAGCGGGCGATTATTCACGAGTACGACGGCGGAAGCACGTTGCAGCAAGTCGGCGACAAGTACCACCTGAGCCGCGAGCGCATACGTCAGATTGTTTACGATGCGCAGCCGATGCGTGACCGGCAGCGTGCGCAGCGGGATTTGTACGCCAGCTACATCCAAGACTTTCTGGAGATCATGGGAGACCGGGGCCAGAAGCCCGACCGCGCCGCCGCGAAGGCCGGGGAGGATGGATCGGCCCACTAGTTCCCGAAAGCCCCGCCTCGGGCGTCCTAGCCCCAAGAGGGCGCAGCTTTTTGACAACGAGCCAAGGAGGAGGAAATGAAACAGGACGCAATCATGGAGCACAGGGAAACGCCCTTACAGCAGAAGTCGTTACGCTACGCACTTCAACGGGAACCTGACAACGGTTGCTGGATCATCGTGAACGCCAGAGACAGCGAACTGGCATGGGCCTCGGCGGGCTTCTGGTGTAACCGGTCGAAGGCCGCGAGGCTGGTCCGGTTCGTTGACGTTAGCGTGGCTACCGAGTTCGCCGAAGAGGTTTTCAAGTAGGAGGGAATTGATGACACCTAAGGGCCACTACACCACTCTTCCTATTCCCCGCATCGGCCCGCCCGCCCCGGAGCCGCCCTTTCCGGTTGGCGCAAGCGTTTATTTGCGAAACTGTCCGGGGCCGCACGGCATTGTGCGCGGGATGAAACGGAAAAGGGTGATCGTGTTCTGGCCGGATTTGGATTGTTTGGGTAACCATTTCCCCGGCACATTGGTCCTGGCCGCAGAACCGGACGACACAGACGAAGAAAAGGAAGAGGAGAACGACGATGCGAAATAAACGTTCCGGGCGGTTCGAACAAGCGGCTGCGGAAAGAGCACGCCGAATCAGTGAGCTTACCGCCGCGAGTAAGAAAGTTAAACCGGAGAGTAAGCAGCCGGTGCAGCCTGCGGAGGTGGATTCAATTCCTGATGCGCCCAAGGTAACCAACCCTTACGTAAGAATGCTGAAACGCATTGACGCCGATAACAAATTAAAGCCGTGAGAGGAGAGATCAATCATGAATCAGTAGCAGTTCGTTCGCAACCAAGCACACACAGGGGAAGATGTTTCAGGGAGGGTGCAATGACTACCGGGCCACGATTTTGCGTCGTGCGGAACGATGCTCCGGAAGGGGGCTGGATCATCTTGAACGGTCGCGACAATGGACTAGGCTGGACTGGTTACGAGTGGATAGATAGACAGGAGAGCGCTCGCCTGATCCGGTTCCAAGAAGCGGCGTGGGCAGCAGAGTATGCCGAGATGGCTTTCGGAGTTGTGCAGTGAACTGGAACTCTCGTTAGCGCCACGGAGGGTGGAGCCATGACTACGAATTTAATTTCCATAAACAAAGATGAACGTTTGCCAGAGGTGGTCGAGGTACAGCAGCGGATCATGATGCGCGATCCGGAAAACGCCATCTGCGAGATGGGAGCCTTTCTCACCGAACTGACCGCACTCAACGATCTGGGCAGGTCGTATCCCGGAATCGTCTCCGTTTGCTGTCTAACTATCGGGCAGGTGCATTCGGCTCTGGTCGTGGCTCCCAGCCGGGACGGAATCCACGTCAGTCCCGCAGCGGAGATCGCAGTACAGCATCTGGCGGCGACCATTGCGGGATCGCATCCATCGCGGCAAGACTTACCGCAACGAGAGCTTCCTTGCCTTCATCACCACCAAGCCCATGCAGGGCTGCGGCTGGCCCCCGGAGAAGGTAGAGGCGCTGCTGCGGGATGATCCGGGAATACTAGCCGAATGGCGAGAGGCGACTACGGCACCCAACCATAGACCAGCAGAAAGTAGTGATAATATCACCACTTTGCCTCCAAGGCGCGGGACTGACCGTGCCTACACTCTTCAGCGCCTGAAGCAGCAGGAGCCAGCGCTATTCAAGCGTGTTACTAGGGGTGAGTTATCAGCCAACGCTGCCGCTATTCAAGCCGGGTTTCGCAAACGGCCATCGGCGCTGGAGCAGATTCGCAGGTTGATCCCGAAGCTGACGCCGGAAGAATGCGCCATGGTGCATGAACTTACAGCGGAAAGGTGATCGGTTCCGTCAGACGTGCGCTTACTGGGTGAGCATGGCGGCGACCACAAGTCGGAGAATGTTAAAAATCAAGGTAATAAAAATATAACCTTGATCCAACGCGGCACCTCCGCTAATTACACCTTGGCTCGCCTGAACCGAAGTAAGTCAGTGCGTTGCCTGCACAGTCACAAAAACGTTATTCGTAAGAACCTTGATGAATGCGCGGATGTATTTGGCGTAGAAACTGGGAAGCTCGATGCGCCCCACGAAATTGGCATTCAGGCCGCTGGTCAGCGAATTGATCGTGCAGTATTGCGTGTCCTGATCGATGTCCGATGTTTGAATGTCCACCTCAACCGCTCCGGGATTAGCTGGGTTCCCGTTCACATCGGTAAACGCGACCTGAAAGGACACTCCCCATGGATAGAAAGAGCGATTGACCCTTTCAAGTTGCAGCGCAATGCTCGCCTTGCCGGTGACGTTCGTCTCCTGCTGAAATAAAAACTTCTGCTGGTTATCGCGGATGAGTGTTGCTTGTCCAGTTCCTGCGTATCCCGGCATTGTTCCTCCTTGCCGCGCAAAAAGGCGCAGGCTTACGGTGTGTAGGCGGGCTGGTTGTGTGGGTTCCGTCGGGCCGCTTCGGCCTGAAGCTGCCGGAGCCGCTCGCGGGACGACTGCTGCCGGGGAGCGGTCGCTACCGCCCTCAGCATCCTGTTCACAGCAGCCTGCCTTGGGGTCGGCGTCGTCATCTTTGCGGTTTTCTGGAATACGCCCGCAGTCAGCCTGTTGGCTCTTTTCCAGTCGTCGTACAGTGACCGGAGTTTCCCAAGAAAGTCATTTTGCAGGCGCACAGCCTCGCTGTAGTCGGTGACCGTCTTCCCGTCTCCCGGCCTGTATGGCCCGGCCCCAGCCAGCGTGTAGACCATGAACACCACATCTGGTTCGCCGCCGTTGAATTTTGCAAAAGTAGCCTTATCCCACCCTTCGGGCGCGTACTCATCGTTCCACGGTACGCGGGCCACGGCCTTGAATCCATGCTTGCCATATATCTCCGGCAGGATCGTATCGAAACAATCGAGTTTTACGCCGCCAGCTTGCTTGGCGATTTCAAGCATTGTGTTGGCAGCGCCCTTTACCTCCGGCCCCTTCGAGAATACGGAGACGATGTCGCCGTCGGGTTTAAGGGCGAATCCTGCCTTGCCGTCGTTAGTAAGGAACATCCGCCAGCCTGCATAATCCGCCTTGTCGTAAACATGGACGGATGCGGCGAAGGGATTGTCTGTTTTCAGGGCGGAGATGGAGGTATGGAAAGCTTCGGCAGACTGGGGATCGTTGAAGTCTAATTCGTGAAGGTCTGGAGATTTAAGGCCGTCAGCGGCTAACTCATCAATCTTGGCGGGGTTAAGGGACCATGTTTCGTGGACCTTGGCACCTAGAACCCGTGAAACTCCGCCAGCGCCTTGAACTCTTCTTCCGTAAGTGTAGGATTCCTTTTCATGCACGCCTCCATCTCTTTTTGGAGATAGTAGGGCCGCGCTGGCGCGGTCGGCGTTGGCTCGCTGGACTTCACGGGGGTCTCGGGTTGAGTCTTCTGTTCCTGCATCCTTCTTAAGTATATCAACAGACGCTGGTTCGCCCTCCACCTTACTGGGCGGCTCGGCCTCGCCCTTTCTCACGGGGATATCAACCCCGGCCACAGTTATCTTTTGCGGAGCGTACTTGACGGTCGGCGCGATCCGTTCCTGCACTATCTTTTTAATTTCAGCCAGAGACATAGGCAGTCTCTTGGGCGCTTCCGTGAGCCTGCCCGCGATGTATGCGGTGCCCGCGTCGCCGCCGATGTTGCCCAGAGCGGCCATGGGTCCGAGGGTCTCAACATCGGCTTGATAACCTCTCCCTTCGCTCTCGGCCATGGTGACGGGGTTAAGCGACTCCAGCGCTTCCGGATCACCGTGTGCGATGCCCTTCGCCGTCTGGATCGTCTGACCGGGTAGGCCAGCCAGACCGCGATAAGTCCTTGTCGCCACGTTGATGGGCAACGCGCCCACGTTGCTGAGCGCGGCAGGAGCGGAGCGGACGAAGCTGCCCACAGTGCGCTGGCCCGTGTTCCACTCCAGCGGTCGATCCGCTATCGGTTCGGTCATGCGGGTGGCCAGATTCCCGGCCCTTTCCAACAACGACGGCCCTTTGCCTTTGTGCGAGACATCCTTGGCGTAGCGCCGAATCTCGTCGGGGTGTAATTTATAACCGCTACTTAGTGCATCCCGCACGCGGCTGAAAGGAATTAAAATCTCCGGCTTGCTGACTCTGCCTCCGGAGTAATCGTAAGTTCCCATTCTGTAAGTGCCTTCACCCTCGCGATTGGTGGTGAAGTCGGGCTGTGCTGGTGCCGCCGCCGACGAGGAGGGTTTCGCACCGGGAGCGTGGTGTGCAAACCAGCCCCCACCGGCCTGCGGGGTGCCAGCCGCTTTGAGTGCATGGGGCGCATGGGCTTCAAACCAGTTTTGCGGCATCACTCACTCTTCACTTCGGTTGCGCCTTCGCTCTTGTAGTGATCGACCTGATCATATGGAACTTCTTCGATACTCCCGTCCGGCGCTCTCATCTTCACGGGCTTGGAAGGGTTCAGCCGTGCCGCTTCCTGTTGCAGTTGCCTGAGTCGCTCTCGGCTCGATTGCTGGGCGGCACTTCCTGTCCCCGCCGCCAGAGCCAGACGGTTGAGGGCAACCTGTAACTGAATGGGCGTCTGGGCTGCTTGCACCGCTCGGAGCGCTTGCACGCCGTCCAGCTTGGTCATAGCGCGGACGAGGAACTGCTCCGGGATGTTCTGGAGAACTGCGCCCAGCATAGCTCCTGCTTCCGCGCCCCCCAGCCCGTGAAACAAACTCCCGACAATGGCTCCGCCGACCGGCCCTATGGCACCATGGGCAACGCGTCCTAACATCCGCGCCCCTCTCGGCTCACTCTTGCCCACGCGAACACGCTGCACGCGATCCAAAATGTCTGCCGACTCGCGCAGGTTGGCGATCTCGGGGGCCGTGAACGCATCCTTCAGGGTGTTGCCCTCAGCCAATTTGTTTAACCTTTTGACCAGCGATGCACCTTGTATCTCGGTGGGCACGGGAACCAGTCCACCGGCCTGTGCTGCTTGCGGTGTTCCTTTCACCGAAAGCCGGACCGCCTCTCCGACCCGTTCCAGCGCACGCCCCTTTTTCCATAGGCTGTTGGCGGTCTGCCATGTTTGATGAAGCGCCGAATTTTTTCCCAACGCATTCTCCATGGCGGTGTCCATGGCTCCCACTTCATTGCCGATGGTGTAACGCAGCGCGGGGTCGGGAGTGCTGCGCTGTATCTTCAAAAGTTCGGAGCGCACTTTTATGAAGGTGGTAATCGGAATATCATCGGGAGCCTTAGCCACATAGCGATGAGTTTGTGCCTTAATGGCGGCATTGACGCCCGCATTAGGGTCCACGGGCTGGCCCATCTGTGCATCCAACACCTCCACTGTATTTCCCACACGCTGGTTTACATACCGGCCTGTCCGGATGCCGTTGAGCCGGTCGGCGGCGTTGATCGCTGAAGCGCTCACGGGTTGCCCGTTCGCATCCTCCAGAACCGACGTTGTCCCGGTCATGTCAACTGTTATGCCCAGCTTCTCGGCGCGGGCGATAGCTTGCCGCGTAACCTTGGAAGCGGCATCAAACGTGGATGGCACCGTGGCGGCGCTTGCGTCCAACGTCTGATAGAGCGTTTTGGCTTGGTTGAGCGTGGTCTGCGCCGCACCCTTCATGGTCACTGCTGGCTCTTCTACGAAAGGTACGAACGGATGGGCAGAGCCTCTTACGGGATTGCTGACCACTGATGGCGTATATCCGGATGTCTGCTCCGCTGTTTTGCGAATAACATCTTTTGCGGATTCCTGCTGCGCGGCTTCGAACGCCCCAAATCTCTCCGAACCCACTCCGGAGCGTTTCAGCATGGCATGGGTACGCCCCGGCATACCTTGTGGGTAAGCCTCGCCGACCGAAACGGGAACTTTGACTCCAGCCAGTTCCACGGTAGCGGGGCCGTACTTTTCCCGCGCATACCCGAGCGACCATTTGCCCAGTCTCCCTGTCGCTTCCGGGGCCGCATACATGGCCACGTTGCCGCCCAGCGTCCCCAACCCTCCAGCCACATCTCCAGTGCCAATCTGGGTTCCAACTTGTTCTCCCGTCTGCGCGACAGCGGGTCCGATTCCGGGAAGAATGGTGGCCAGCCCGTGACCCAGCGCCAGTTGTCGGTGCCAGATCGCTTCCTGTGACGGATGCAAGGACCATGGGTCCGATTGCTTGAACTCTGCCGCCGTCTTATTCGCCTCGGCTTTCGTTGGATCAATTAAAAACCGGTGCAGGATCAGATCGCCTCGGCCAGCATAAGGATTCGCCGCTTCAATCTCTGCTTCTCTTGAGTCCTGCGGGCCTTCGATGACTCCGTGGTACGCCCCCTTGAATGGGTCCACAAGAGCTTTAACGGCGCTCGACAGGAACCGGCTGGCCGCACCACCGTGATAGCCCGGTATGTCGCTGGCGGGCGCTAGGATCGGCTGGCCCGCCGAGTTCTTGCCGACCACGATTACGTCTTTGTACAGGTTCTTGGTTAAGTCGGGCGCACTCGTCGCCGCGAGAGGCGTCTGATAGGCCGCGAAGGGATCGTCACCACCCTTAGACTTCTTATCGGGAACAAGTGGTTTCTGGTAAGCGGCAAACGGGTCATCGTTACTTTGCGCCACTGGTCACCTCGACAGCACCCTTGTGATCCTGTATGAATTTTGCCTTCTGGCTGCGATGAATCGGCCCCGTGTGGGTTCCCGTCGCATCCCTAAACCGCATCGTGATCATGTCGGTCGCGCCGCCGCCCGCCGCTGGTTTGGGCGGTGCGAAGGCGGGCAGGCCCTGCTTGCCCATTTCAGATTGATACTTCAGGGCACTCAGCTTGCCTTCCATCAAGTCGGTGTAATACTGGATAACACCGTGAAGTTGCTCGGGGGACTCTGCTGCGTTGATGGTCTGATTGATCTGGGCGATCTCTTCCACGGTCGCGCCCTTGCCAGTAAATGTCTTGCCTAACTCGCCCGACACGGCGGTCTTGACGGTCTCAAAGTTGGTGGGCGCGGCAAGGCCGGTCTCGCGTGCGTAGGCATTGCCAAACTGGTTGAGTCGCTGTATGTCGCCATTGTTCAGGGCATCCGCCGCCTCACCTAGTAACTTCAGGTGATCGGTGGCGGTGTTGAAGTAGGCAATGTTTTCGCCACCCTTGCCGGAGGTCATGTACTTGGTCATGGCCTTGTCGGTCTGGAACCCTATGCTCTGAGGCGATCCCGCGCCCGACCGCGCCGCATCCCCTGCCCGCATGAAAGTAACTTTCTCGGGATCGTTCAGGTCCATGACCTGCACGTAGCGGTCATCGGCCATGGCTGCGGCCCGCGCCCGTATGGGATCGAGGACTCTCTTGTTGATATACAGATCGTAGGCATCGAGATGGGCCTGATCGTCCTTGGTCACAGGCTGTCCCAGCAGCCGCTTCTGCTCGATAGCGATGTATTGATCGTCACGATTAGTCGGAACGGCACGACGGGCTAACTGACCCTGTTCCACACCCCACTGTTCGAAGGTTCCCTTGTAATCAGGATGATCCTTGAGGTAAGCGGCATAGTCGGCACGTTTCCGTGTGTCCGTGGTCTCTCCACCGGTCGCATTCCAACCCGGCGGAATTGACTCTGGCCGCGATGCGTCAAGATATTGCTTCTCGCCGTTGGGTCCGATGTATTCCTTCCAGACTGGTTTCTGTGTGATGCCATACTGCGCCTGCACGATGTCGGCGAGGAAGGAAGCTTTCTCCTGAGAGGTCGCGTTGGGATTGACCTTTTCGTAGTCCTTCATGGCCTGTCGGACGAAAGCCAGCCTCTGCGCACTCTCTGCCTGCGCTGTCTGCTCCGGGCTTAGTCCCGCCGCCGCCACATCCTGTTCCGCCGTTGCGCGTGCCGCATTCTGCCGTGCTATCTGCTGGCGCTGTTGTGGGGTCATGGCCGTTGTTACCGGCCTGTATGTAGTCCCCGGAATCGTAACCGGCGCACTGGGCAACGTAACGGATTGTGTTGCGGTTCCCGTGCCGGGCGCGAGCTTGGTTCCCGCTCTCACGGCGCTGAGACTGGCGCTGAGATCGCCTCCCGGCTTCAACACTGCTCCTATCGGTGCATCGGGGGTGTCGGCCAGCGTCACCGTCTGCGCATCAGGCGTGACCGTGGCACCGGGAGTCGCGGTGAGGCTGGCACTTGTCGTCGCAGCGGGACGATGTTTGTGAATAAGCCCAGCCAAGAGGTGCCAATCTTTTTGCAGCGCGGAAGCTCCACCGTTATCCGGATGGTAGATCGACGCAATGTCCTGCTCAACACTGGTCAGATCGTCCATGGCCTTCTGGCGTGCAGGGTCATCCTGCGCCATCGATTTAATCGACAGCGCCAGATTCTTCCCTCTGCCGTAAAGGTCGGTTACTTTCTGCTGCCGCGCTTCATCTTCGAGCTTGTCCTTGCGCTCGCGGCGGGCGGTAATATTCTTGCTAGCGATTTGCGACCCTAACTCCCAAGCAGTATCGGAGGCCATGTGTAACTCCTAGTGCAGTTTGCTGCGCTGAATGGCGTCGCGCAGGCTCTTCTTCTGATCAGCCGTCATCGTTTGCAGCAGACGGCTACGATTCGCGTTGCTGAGCGATGACCACCTTTTGGCTATGTCCTGTGGGGCTGCGGTTTCATTGGCCATGGGGCTACCCCTCTCTGAACTTAGTTGTGGTTCGCCTGCGCGTCGTCTTCCTACCCGCTCCCGACTTCACGGCGATCCGCGCACCCGCCAGAAGCCCGCGCCGCTTGGCGTTGGGATCATGGCTGGCAACCCTTAACTTGCGTGCAGGCATGGTCTACTCCTAGCGCTTCACGACGGTGTGCTTGCGCGATACCTTTCGATGTTTGGCGGGAATAACATGCTCGCCACGGTGCGCGTAGATCAGCCCCGTCCTTTTGACCCGTCCGCCGCGCTTGAAGACAGGAATGTTCTCTCCCGGTATCAGCGCCGAGGTGGTAGAGCCTCCGCCGCCAGAAGCCTGCTTCTTTCCGCGCAGCTTCTGTATACCCTTGGACGCCAAGCCCAGCAAGCCGCCGGTTGGTTTGGAAGAACTCGCGTCATCCGCTGTTGAATCGCCATTCTTCTTCTTGTTCTTGCGTCCGCTGGCGATATCGACCCCGGCTTGCCATGCGTCTGAGTTTGAAGCCATAACCGCTCCTTTTCGTAATACCGCTTAGAGGTTGGGAGGAAGAACCAACAAATCGCGTGCCGCAGGGGCAAACTCTCCGAGGTGCGTCAATTCGGCGTATACTCTGGCCGCGATGGCATCTTCCCTATTCTCGAATGTGCCAAGATTAAATCTCTTATTACCGACTCGAATGCGAGCCATCCATTTGTTTTGTGTTTGTGATCGATAAACTCCAGCAACCCCCGATGTGTTTTTGCGCTTAAGTCCCTGAATAGGACCACGATTCGCGCAGTTCTGCTGGCTTGTACAGGCGCGAAGATTTTGTACCCGACAATCGAGAGCGTTGCCGTTAATGTGATCGACCTCGGCGTCAGGCTCGCCCATAAGTTGCCGGTGGAAAAACACGGTCTTTGGTTCTCCGTCGCGCCCGCGTCGGGCTGCATAGTAACCCCCAGTGTTAGGGTCATCTTTGGCGAACCAGTGCCACTGCACAGTCCACTCGTAGCGATCAGTGTCAACGATCATGACTTGTCCCCGCGTGAGCGCAATGAGTCTGATCGTTGAGTCGTCGGGCTGTTGTATCACTGGTCGGAGTTTAAGCCTGCGCACGGATGTTCTTCTTTGTTTGGCATTTCGCTTCTTGTCGCACTCTTTACACCACCGTTGAATTCCGCACCAGCGCGACTTATCGGCACAAAACTCTCCTAGCGCCTTCATCTCTTTGCAGCGTGAGCACCGCGTCTTTCCGTCGATGATGGGAACTCTTTGCGTCATCGTTTCTAACCGCCTAATCCATAAGTAAGGGCGGCTGAAGATGCCTGCGTGATCCCCTTCCCAAGGATGGAATTGGACCAGTTATCAAGCTGTTGCTGACTCATCGCAGTTTGTTGGCCGAGTGCTGTGAGACCCTGATCGATCAAGTTGCTCCCCATGGTCGCCGCTGTCCCGGCTGCACCGCTTGTCAATTTGGAAACAAGGTCAGACATCGAAGCCCTTGTGGCGTCGTCGATACTTTGTCCTTTGGACGCGGTGCCCCCAGACCTCGTATTGAATTGAGCCATTGTGCTCTTCTGTTCTTGCCCTTGTTTTTGAAGGGTTCCGAATTGGGGCGCGAGTAGCTTGGCTGTGGCTCGGGGGTCGCCGGACAGGAGGGTCGAAAAGTAATTGCCAGCTTGGCCGGTGAGAGTTTTGCCGAGGCCAGTTGTGAATTGGGAGACATCACCAGCCTGCTTCATCCCGGCATTCAGGGTCGGATTTGAGCCACCAAATAAAGAGGAGAAGAACCCCATAACGCGCACCTCCGCGATGCTGACTTTGTCGGTCAACCCATCCCGGAAGAGACTCAGATTTTAATCAATAGCTGGAGACGCTCTCCGATCTTGGCACTCTCACGATGACTGGCTCACTCGCGTGTCTTGGTGCTCTCGACCCCATGGTTAACTGTCGCTGCTCTTGCTGATATCTTCGCGAATCATCTGCCTTGTGCTTTGCCTTCTTTGTTCTTCGTTCATGCTGAGCGGATCGGGAATCAGGTTAGCGGCTCTCGCCCGACTAATGTCGCTCCACCTGCTGGGCTGGCCCGCCTTTATGTCAGGATTACTGCCGACTTTCTCCGCCCAGACCCGATCCCGAGCCGCCTCCGCATCCTTCCTGATCTTGTCGTCGTGGGCTTCCTGCCGCTTCTTCTCCGCCTCCGCACGCTTCTCGGCAAACTGATACTTGCGTTCAACGAAATCGCGGAAGGGAAGACGAGCGACGGTGGCTTCCTGCGCCAAGCGATCAAAGCTGTCGGGTAAGAACTGTCCGGGGTTCAGGCGCTGGTACTCCATCATGGCCCAACTGGCGTTTGAGATTCCGGTTCCCAGCCGCTGATCGATGTCATTCATGCTCACACCTCCGTTACCATTGCCAGCCACGTAAGTCGGACTGCCCGGAGTTCCGCCCCCGCCTGCAACATAGCGGCCCTGTCCATCTCTGCCTTGATGGCCGGGAGGATCGGATAGAACGATGCCCTGCGCTTCAGCTTGGGTGCGGTAGAAGGCCAGTTCCGCATCCTTCCGGGCGTTGTTCGCGTCATAGCGTGACTTTTCCTCGTCCCACGCGGTTAGCGATGGCACAATCGACTCATCGTAGAATCGGGCATTGGCTGCTCTTTCCGCTTCGGCTTGGGACAGCACGCTGCTGAAGGCGGTGATCGCACGCGGCTCAAGACCCTTGATCTGCTCTTCTGTGAATCCACTCTGTTTCAGAATCTCTTCTACTGTGGGCATGATATTTACTCCTCGTTACTCGGTCGGGTGGCGATACGACATGGGCGGCTTGCTGTGGGGAGATGTGTACGGACGAGTCCGCGTTACCTTCTCGTCCACGGGCGGCGGCGGCGCTGCCCCTTCGATTGGCGACCCATCCACATTGACTTCGAGACTTTCCGCTGCGCCTAACTCATCGGCATAACCCCGAACTTCCATGGCGATGTGTCCCGGCGGCGGGACCGGTTCGGCTGGCACTGGCTGCGCGGGGCTGGTGCCGATGACCAACTGCTGCTGCATGGTCACTTCATCAACATCGACGAGCGTGAGGTCAAAACTGATCCGACAAGTATATGAGCTATAGGAGTCGATCCCCCTCAGGCTGTCCTGACGCGACAACCGCTCCGAGATGCGGCGGCAGAGGTCGGCGATGATAGCCGTGCCTGAAATCCTGCCGGGTACGCTGATCACTTCGTTTACAAAAGTTCCCATTCTCAGGCCACCGCCCTTTCATACTTCTTCCGTTTCATCTCTTGCTCCCGGCGCAGGTCTCGGAATCGGCGCAGCAGGTCGAGGCTGGGTGTTATAACTTCGTAGCCACATTCAACGCTGGCCACGGTCCTGATGCTGCAATGCAAAGCGTCTGCCAACGTCTTTTGGGTGAACAAGTAGTCGCGGCGGAACCGCTTCCACTCAGCGGCCCGCTGGCGAACCTTCCTTTTCTCGTCGGGCGTGAGGGATGCAGCCGCGAATCGCTTGCTGGGTGTGTTGATCATCGTGCTTCTCTCCACAAATGGAAAAGGCCCAGCCTCTCGGCTGAGCCAAAGCTTGTTTTCCGGTGGCGGAATTTAATTCCCGGACCGGAAGAGCCTGTATCTCGTACAACAACAATGCATCCGGCTTGCAGTCTGAGTCAAGGGGGTATCGCAAGCTACATCGCAGACTGGTCGCGGCGGCGGTATCGAAGCCGGTACGGGCTGCTGAGCTACGGATTGGATACCAGCCGCTGCGACTGCTCGAACTGGCGATGGAGAATATTAAGCATGAAGAGTGGATGGCTGCGCGGCCTCAGCCGATGGAAGACATGATCGCCATAGCACTGGGCAGTCTGGCCAGATCGCCCCGGTAGTTACGAGTCCGACCCCACCCCGGAATGAACTCCGCCTGCCCAATCACCTGTAAACGCGTTTTCACGTGTTGTCACGAAATTAAAGTCGAACCTTAAAGTAGGCCAACTGCACTCCCAGTGGCAGCAACTCGCGGAGATGCCGAAGACTGATTGTTAACAAAAATGTTATACGAGCCTAAGTCGATCCGTTTCAATAAAAAAGTGCCTGTAACTGTACTGTAAGTGCGAGTTAGGCGGGAAGGTCTCGCTTGACTAAGTGGCAGGGTTCAGGTGAAAGTTGAAATCGGCGTAGGCTTTTGAACACGCCACTTAGTCGTATGACATGGGGGCAGCATGGCAATTACGATTCGACTCGGAAGCCCGCTCGAAACTCGTTTGGACGCGCTGGCGAAGCGTACCGGACGCACCTTATCCTTTTATCTTCGCGAACTGATCGAGAACGGCATCGAAGACCTCGAAGATCGCTACGCCACGCACGTTGCCACGCACGTCCGTGAAGGCATTTCCGCCCCGCAGGTGAAGCAAAGGATAACCGCGACCGGGAGAGGGAAGCGTTGAGATGAGTAGCGCGACGATTGAATCCGGGATGCCGGTTCATCCGGTTTGCGAAATCGTTCCCCTGATGGACGAGGTAGCCTTGACGCGGCTGGTGGACGACATCCGCGGGAACGGGCTGCGGGTTCCCCTGTGGACCTATAAGGGAACCCTGATCGATGGACGTAATCGCCTCATCGCCTGCAAACGGGCGGGGGTGCAGCCGCGCTTCCAAGAGTGGGATGGCCAAGGGTCGCTGGTCAAATTCGCATGGTCGCTCAATGGCGAACGCCGCGACCTGACCCCCAGCCAAAGGGCGGCGGCGGCGGTCCTGATGCTGCCGATACTGGAAGAGGAGGCGGCGGAGCGGATGGCGCAGGGCCAGAAAGAAGGCGGGCGCGGACACAAGAAAAACTCTACCCAAAAAGTTGGGGAGAGTTTAGATCGTCACGCAGGCGAGGCGGCGGCGGAAGCGGCCAAGATGACAGGCGCGAATCGCCAGTACGTGGCAGATGCCAAGAAGCTGAAGGAGAAAGCCCCGGAGGACTTTGAACAACTGCGCACCGGTAAAACCACCATCGCCAAGGCTATACAGAAACGCAGGGAACAACAGCGAGCCGAGGGCAACGTCCGCGCCCGCCGCGTGGATAAGGAGTTGGACGCGATCAACGCCGCCCGCGTGCAAAAGCGCTTTCTGGATAAACATATCGGCAATATCGACATCTGCATCAGAGCGTGCGCCAAAAAGAAAGGGCCGATCAGCATCAAGGAAATCGCCGCCCTCACCGGCTTGTCCGCACACAACATCGAGAACAACTCTATCGAGCAGTACTGGGCGCTCTGTCCTTGGGCCAAGATCACGCCCTATACCAAGGACGAACTTATGTTCGAAGAAGACCCGTATCTGAGGGCGGTTTGCGAAGGACGCGGCCCCAAGGTCACCGCCAAACTGAAAGACGTACTCACTGCCCTTGGCAATCTGCGCAAGATGATCGACCGCGAGCGCGAAGAAGCCAGAGCCACCCGCGACGCCAGTAAATGGAACCCGCTAAAAGTCCGCTCCGCCGAACTACAGCTTTTGGTGGACCATATCGAGGATGGACTCGACAAGATGTGCCAGCTATGAACTAGGTTCTATCCACAAGTAGTGAAATTAAATTCCAGCGCACTGTGACCGGGAGGGACTGATGGCTGAGAAGGATACGGAAGCGCTGTGGCCAGTCGCCTACCATGAGGCGGGCCATGCTGTTGTGGGTTGGCATCTGGGCCGGGGGCTGCGTAAAGAGGGCGTCACCATCGTACCCGACGAAAAGGCGGGGACCGGCGGTTCCTGTTCCTCAAAGCGAGTCGTGGGCAGAGATGCTGAGTACGATCCATCCGCCCGGAACCGCCTTCGAGCGGAGATTGATGTACAAGCTCTGCTGGCCGGGGAGATCGCGCAGCGGCGCTACAACCCCCGCAGCGTGCGGCGCTACCATGCGGCGGGCGACCGGCACGAGATGAATGATCTTTTCTACCGATTCATCGATAAGCGATTCGTCGATCACAACCCGGAAATGGACGCGTGGGAGAAGCTGTTGCGCATCCGTACCGAGACCCTGTTCGCCGATCCAGACATCTGGCGGGCGGTCGAACGATTGGCGGCTGCACTGATGGAAAGGCGAACCATTCCCGGAGAAGAAGCGACGGCAATCCTGTATGCCGGGTGGCGCGAACGCACATACGCCGAGCACCCTGAGTGGCGGAAGCGGGATGAGGACTTGGCGGCTGCACTGATGAAAGCGTATAAGCCCAAACGCCGAAAGGCGCTAAAGGCGATCCCATGAGAGCGTACAAGGATGATGCGTCAGCGAGGGACTTACTAACATCCTCAAAAAGGACGCGAGGTAAACCAGTCTATGGGCAAATTAAAATCATTGGGCTTTTGGCCTCCGAATGAAACTCTCGTGTTCCGGCGGGAGATGCAAACAGCGAAGCTAACCGTCCAGCGCGGTGTCCCCGATTCCGACATCTACCATCTGGCGCAGGATTCGCGGCAGGAGTTCGACGCCCACGGCGCTTTCCACTGGAACAATCGTGTTGCCCGCAACACTGTCCGCCATTGTTTGACGAATTATGAAGAATTGTGGTGGAAGCTCAACCCCGGTGCGCCGGGGATCACTGCGTACAACACGCTGCGCACTCGCGTAGATAAGCTCGTCGATGAGACATACCCTCAATTCGCAGAGAACATGCCGGAGGTCGAGGTAGGCAAAGGCTGGGAGCACAAACGCAATAAGAAACAACCAAGTCCTGCGCCGCCACCCGGTCCCCTGAACACGGCGATGGCAGCGGCACTGTCTGCGGCGATAAAGAAAGTGAGTTGAGTACTGCTCGATTCATCGAGGCAAAAGAAAGAGTCAGGAGAGAAGCGACATACCGTTCCCCTGCATCCCTTCTCGCGGGTCGGAACACTGAATTGTGGCTTCGGTAGCAGCGCACAAGGGAGTTAGCAAAGACGAGGTTCTGAAGGGAATATGAAAATGCGAGAGAAACTGCGCGAGGAAGGCACCCATGCGGTCAACGAGGATGGGGTGTACCTCGAAGACATGATCATGGAACTGCGCCTTGGACGGGCGTTGCGCGACAATGAGACGGTATTTCACCGCAATGGGAACACCCTCGATAACCGGGACGCGAATTTATATGTGGTGAATTGTGGGGGAGACAGCGGCATGGAAGAACGAACCTACAACCAATTCTGGAATGCACAGTTTGATGGTCAGGCGGGCGCGGTGGCGGATGCGGAGCGGCAGGGGTTGAAGTATCCGTTCGAGGTGACGCTGGAGTCCACGGACGGGATCGGGACGGTGTATGTGATTCCGGGGCGGGGACAGGAGCCAACCATGGTGCGTGGATACGACTGCGCCAGAGACCCGGAGTCGGATTTGGCGATGAATATCGAAGTGCGGGAATACGATCTGGAGACCGGTCAGGCAGGACTAAGGTTGGTGCGAGGCCGGATGGTGCGCAGGCGGGTGGGTGAGTTATGAACAGGCAGGTGGAACAGAAATGGAAGCCCAGTACAAAACCCCGGAACGGGAGCCTGATCATCAAGGTCGAGGGAGAGACCCAGAAGGACATCTTCCGGGAATTAGCGCGTGCTCAGGAGACCTTTGAAGCGGAATCGGAATGCGGAATCTGCAAGAGCACCCAGATCAGGTTCCGGGTGAGGGCCGTGGATGACAATGGATACTTTGAACTCCAGTGCGTCGCTTGCGGGGCACACTTCGAGTTCGGCCAACACAAGAAGGGTGGCTCCCTCTTCCCGAAAAGAAAAGGAGAGAACGGCGTCTTGCCGAACCGGGGCTGGAGCAAGTGGGAACCACACGATTGACTCTGAGCCAATAAACATGAATGCGCCACAACTCGCAGTCAATAGCGCGGACAGTCCCGTACACGAATCCGCCCCCTGCTGTGAATCAACCCTTCTCGGGCGTATCATCGCGGCAGACTGGCCGCATCAGCGGCAGCGCTGGAAGGTCTCCATGAAACCCACCAAGAGGAACACCAAAAGCAGCGCCCGGAGCGGGAAGCGATCAGCCCCGGCGGCGAATGGCTCAGCCAAAGCGGCGACGACACGAGGGCAAAGAACGCCAAGGACTGCCAAGCAAAGTACACGGGCCAAGAACGCCGCGCACAGCGTTCCCGTCACCCCCCGCGCTCTCGCCTTGGCCCGCCTGCACGTAACTCAGGAGCAACTCGACCGGGCACCGGATATTACGACTACCCTGAAAAAAACCGCCGATGGTGGAATGCCGCGAGTGTTCAGCGCCATGCGCTTCTCGCAAGATGAAATCATCGTTGCGTTTCTAGATAAGTACGACTCCCTTCCGCCGACCGAGCGCAAGACACTGCCCATCGAAGCCATCGCCTTGGCGGCGGGACTGAACCTGCATCAGTTACTCGGATCGATCACGCTGGCCCTCACGGCACACGCGGGCAACTCCGTAAAAATACTTCTCACCACAAACCAGCCTAGAATCACGCGGTCCAGAATCAAGCACGCCCAGACCCCCGGCGGCTATCGGGATCGCGATGCGATTGAATACGCCAACGGGACTTTGCCCCAGCCCAGCAAGGCGGGAGGAGGCATATTCATCAACAACAAGGCGATATTCGGCAGCGGCGCGACCGCGATGAATGAACAGCGGTCCATAGGCCAAGGGGGCAAGGATGACGAAGTGGATGCGGACGACCAGACCGATCCGGCGGATTACGATCTGGACAAAATTTTTCCTGCGCCGAATAAAATGCAGGAACGGCTGGTCCCCATTCGCCAGCGTCTGCTGCCCGATGGCGACAAATCTGGCGGCGAGTGATCACTGCACAGGCATGAGAGCCACCTGCCGCCGACACGCTCGGGCATATTGCCGGGGAGTACTCCGGCCCGCCTCATCGCACTCCACTATCGCAATATCAATGGGATAAAACGAGCCGCCCCAACCTCGGTCCCACTCCTTAATATCCCCCACCATCTTCTAGCGGCCACTGGAATACTCTTCAGAGCTACGTTCCCTCTCCAAGGCTTCCTTGTCCAGCTTGCTTGTGATCATCGTGCCATATTGAATTGACTGCAAAAGATGTGTTTGCCCCACTAGATCAAATTTCAACGCGATCTTATGCTCCCATGGGCTGGGCGTGCCGGGACCGACGATGCTGGTGAAGCTCTGAGACAAACCCCGTGGAGCCAGCGTCACGAAGTTGCCCCTATCATCATGACGAATCAAGTAATCACCAGCAGGAAAGGTCTCGCCGGCGACCTTGAAGCTAAAGGGAACCTTGACAGTGGTTGTTTCCGCTACCGCAGGGTTTGATGCCAAAAGAGCAGCCATGATCATGATGGGCGCTAACGCGAGACGATGATGTATGGAATGCATGGAATTCAACTCCTTGCAAGCCACACTAACGAAATTCAGATCGGGTGTCGTCAAGTTCCCGTCCAAAATCAATCAAATTAAGGGGTATCGAGCGACCAGCTAACAGGCGGACGAATCGAAGGTGTCAGGTGTCGCATCTTGCGGCGCGAGGCTCTTGGTCATCATTCCTTGAGTATCGAGAAAGCCGTTTTCAGGTCAGCGCGGGCGCAGCGAATACGAGTCGTCGCGCTAAATTTCATGTCCTGAGGGCAACAAATGAGACTTCGTTGGCCGTTAGGTGTGCTCGGCCTGATCAGGACGAAGGTCTCCCCGATAAGGCTCAAGGTCGGAGAAGGGGACGGCCTCCTCGATGTAGATCGCAAAGTGGAGCGGAAACAAATCAGCGGCTTGCTGCTCTTCATCGACCCGAAGGACGAGAAACACTCCGGATCGACCGACGATTTGTACTCGCTCACGCACACAAGGAACGTACAAGGTTGTTTCCCTCCCGCAACGACAATGCCTGCGTGGGTTAAATCGTTGTTGCTAAAACCTGTTTATGGCCGTCGCGACTGCTCTCCCCCAGAGCAGCCGCGACTTCCGTTCACCCGGCATTTGCCGAGTGAATCTGTTACTGCCTGTTGGCAAACGTAGTCACTTGCTCGTCAAGGGCTGCGAGGATGGTCTGTGCTTGGTGGTTCACCCGATCTTGACCAGTAACCAAGACGTAGTCCTCAACGAAGTATTGAAGGGATGCGCCTTCAGTTATAGTCACAGACTCAGCGCTGACGAGCTTGCTTTCATCCGTAGTTGTGCTGACGATATGCAACCCCCAATGGGTATCTTCGGTGTGGCTGCTGATTTCCCGGTAGCGGGGGCTTCTGGCAATCTCATCGCGCAATTGTGTGCAGACCCGCATCCCAATGGTGTCGCCGTTCTCTGTCGTACAGTCAAGAGAGACGGGCGTCATCTGTGCGCTGGCGGAAGCCGCCAGACCCGAGCACATACCCAATAACATGACAATTGCTTTTACCGCTTTCACTTCTGATTCCTTTCGCTGCTCCTGAACCTGTTTATGGATGTCGCGACCGCCCTCCCCAGAACAGTCGCGACCCATTCGCCCGGCAAGGAAAGGAAAACCGGGCGAAGCCTGTTTGCTAGACCCGGTCGGCGTCCATCAAGTCGAGCGCGGACGCGGCGGCTGCTTTTTGTTCCGGACTAAACATCGTCTGCACCCGCTGGAGACGGCGCGGATTGGATGCGATGTGGGGCAGGGTCTCGGGCCGGGCGATGAACAGGAACCACCTTCGCATGTGCTGGCGGATGTTGGTGTAGTTGTCGGACAGGGAAGTGTGCATCATGTCAAAGCGGAAGGAATGCTCCTGCCCGTTGGATAACGTCACTGACACGTCGGTCTTGTCGTAGCCGCCTGCCTTGGGCGCGGTCTTGGCAATCTCGTGGAGCCAGCAGTTGCTCTCTATCTCGGCGGTGTCTCCGGTGAACTCCACTTTCTTCATGGTGTAGTCGCCGGTCAGACCCTCAGCTCGCTCGATAACAACCTTCTGGATGCTGCGCATTACCTAATTCCTCACGTGAGAATCTGTTACTGCATGTTGCCAAAGCCGGGCATTGAACCGCAGCCGGGACTGTCCCCCAAGGAGAAGAAAAGGACAGCCGCGACCAACGGGTTCCGGGAAAGAACCTCGTTCAGGCCGGGCCAAATAACCCCGCTCGTCAGCGGCCTGCGAAAAAGGCACAAGCTTCCGGTACGCATTGTGCGCGGCGATCAGGGCTTTCTCGGCCTTGTCGGTTGGTGTCTTCCAGCCTGACATGGACGGCGCGGGCTATGTCTTCCGCAGCCTCGTACACGCACGACCGCACCTTGGGAGGGCACGAGACGGGCGGAGTAACCGGACGAGACTCTGACTAGTCATGCACGGCGAGGACCGGAAAGAAGTTTTCCGAAGAGAACTCAAGTCTGAGTTTCACATGGAAGAAGCTATTTGTCGTTGCTCCATGGCAACCCAGTAGTTGCTCTAGAGCAAGGATGCCGTGAGCCGAGATAGGGGAATACTACTTTGATCCTCGATCAGCCGGGTGGCCAGAACAACAGCGCACTCGTGGCACGAGAACAAGTATTTAGGCATTCACTACACGTTGGGATCGCTCAGCGCGGGCGCTCTCAGGTATCATGTGGGCCAATCGTCACAGACTGAGATCGATCATGTTCAAACGGATTCGGGAAATTATTGCGGGACGACGGGCCAGAAAATTCGCAACGTCCGAAATAGAGATGCTGCTCAAGCGTCTCGACGACTCAATCGACAAGATTAAAAATCAGATTCTCGCCTCGGAAGAGGGGCGATTGGTTGATCGCCTTCGCGCAGCATCCGAAGAAACCAAGCCCATTCGCGAGTATCGTGAATATGTCTCCCAAGTATTTTTGCATGACCGCCTCGAACGCGCAGGAATCGAGATTCCCGAGCGGCTTTTATTGCCCACTGAATTCATGGGCCGCAACGTCTTGACCGATGCCGGTAAACATTGGGCGCGAGTCGAACTTCGCCGATATGGCCAGCAGCGAATCGAGTTCTGGGCAAAACTGATTTTTCCGATCCTGTCGCTGATCATGTCGATCATCGCGCTGGTGGTGTCGATCCATAAGCATTAGATGGCGGGCGCATCTGATCTACAGTCCTTAATCACTGAGCATCGTGACATGTATCTTCAGACGATTTAGATCGTGATCGTGATCAACGCTCAATTCGACATTATTCAACGGGAACGAGTCTTTCGTCATGCCATCAGCCGATGTTAGCGTCACCCAAGACTCGTTGCAGTCCGTTACCGTCACCAGCCGACGACTACGCGTAAACGTGCGATTCCCGTGCTCGAATTTGGTCTCAAGCGTCGCCCGTTCGCCCATGTACTTCGATATCCGATAGACCTTACTGTTCCGTTGGGCAATCAGGTTGTCATACTGCTGCTCGGATGCCGCTTTAGATTCCGACCCGACGCGAATATATGACGGACCCGCAAAATGCGGCCTTAGCTCACTCCCCGGAACGATGATGGCGAGCGCTCTGTTTGTGCCGTCGCTGATGATCTTGGGGAAGTAGGCAACTCTCGGGTAAATGCCGCCGAGCTTCTTGTTAATGCTTTTTTGTGTCAAGTCAAAGTCAATTTCCTTTTCCTCGAATCGACCGTCGTCCCTCACCCCCACGTACAACACACAGGGCCATCCGACCGGAGCAGAATTTGCAAACGCTACCACCGTCTTGACGCAATCGTTCAGGTCGCTGACCGTTTTCCTTTCGACGAAATGGTCTTCTTCGTCGCGCAAACGTGCCAGCAGGTCCGCATCCGACATCTCAACCTTCACTTCCACGGCACCCCTCCCCGCCCGACACTAGCACAACTGCGCCCAGACTGCGCCTCGTACCCGTGCTGGCGGTGACTGCGATTCGCCAAACAGTAAGCCGCAACCGCACCAAAAACGCATCGCATACCCGTGCCGGGAACAGACCGAGGCGGAAAGGCAACAGAAATGTCCGCTGCGTCAGAAATGCATGTCACACCCCGTGGTGTTAGACGCGCAAGGCGACGAAGGCCCAGATGACAGAGATGCGGCTACGCCAACTTGTGCCCCCACACCGACAGCGCCCGGAATGCACCTTGCACCACCTGCCTCGCAACAGGACGGAGAGACTGGGGGGATGCGTCGGGCGGAGATGCCTACCCCCATATAATCCTCGTGGGAGGGGTGGACTATCTCCGACTTCACACGAACATTGCTGGTGCTCATCGGAATCCCGCTTGCGTCAATCGCGGTCCCTGCGATTTTAACTTGGGCGCGGGACTTGGATGCAACGGCGCGAAGGGTAAGGCGACTGGACGAACAGAGTAAGATCGTTGCCTTCTGGGAGAACTGGTTGAAGATCGTCTCTTCGACCTCGCCCACAGCCGAGAATTACGACCTGAAGACAGAGAAGATCATTGAAGTGACGACTTACCATGCCCGATTTGCTTTGGCTGAAGCAGGCAAGGCAGCAGTGCTGATATATCGGATTGACGAATTTCGCCCGCACTGGGAATTCAAACTCGACTATGCCGGATTCCAGCGCTATCGAGCGAGTCTTCCTTGGTATCGCCGCGCATTTCTTCTGTACAAGGCACCGAATCCTTCAGCGCAACTGGCGAAGGTAAGATTCTACGCAATTCTAGCCGGGTCATTCATCACGGTCCCGATCAATTTGTTTTTGGACAGAAATCACATAACACCAGCCGTGCCGCCCATAAGCCCCGAGCATCTGAAGTACCTGCATTCGCACTGGGGCATAGGCTTATCGTTCTTAGTCTTGATGGCTTTGGTCCTATCAGCACTCATCGTGTTCTGGGTCGGGATGATCCTCTGGACGCGCCGTCGGGTGATCAGGTTTGAAAACGATAGGCGCTATTACCTCCGTGACCAGTTCAACTCGCGATAGCACAGATTGCGCAAAAACTGCACCCAAACTGCATGTTCACCCCCGTGCTGACGACAGCAGAGAGGCACGAAGGCGATCTCCGGCCACAACCCAGACCAGCCGTTGCCCCGCTCCGCCTCCGGGAACAGGATGTATGAGTGCTCGTCTGTAGCCATGACAGTGAAATTCAATCCGCTACAGATACTGCCGGGGGACACCCCCGGCGGGTTCTTGGCGTTCTTTGCCTGCGCTCCTTGCTCCCGCCGCTCGCAAAATCCCCAATTTTTCGCTCCCGCCAAAAACCTCAGCCGCCTCCAGCGCCAGCGACAGGACACGTATACCGTTCTCATCCCTATCCAATGAGATGATCCCCCGTGCCACCGATCTCGCCGGGAACCTCCCGGCCAGCCGCCCGCCGCTTTTGCGCCAGCGATTTTCTCCAACACGCAAAATCACAATTTGATCGCTCACCATCGCAACCCCTTCTCCCAATAGCCCATGGGAGTCGGAACCAAGAAGGCGCAAATGCTAAACCAACGACGCTGCATTTGGAATGCATGTTTCACCCCGTGCTGGCAAGAGCGAGAGGCGACAATGCGTTACTGCTATAGCCACACCGGGGGGTGTAGGACAACTGCTGGGCACGTATGTTACTGGGGCCGCAGCGGGCCGCGCCGGGGTCCGGAACCGGGTGCCAGCCGGGGTACAGGCCGCAGGGGGTCCGGGGTGCCGACCGCCGCCATCGGATCGCAGGCAAGGGTGTCGCGGCTCTCACCAGAATTGCTTTTAGGGAGACAACCGAAAACTGGACAATTACGTGGACAATGCGGGGGACGAATGGGACCACTCGCCGTCTGCTTTCGCCAGTATTGACGAGCACTTCAAGCCAAAATGCGTGGAACTATGAACAGTGCCGCGAATAAGTGGACAAGGGGACAAGTAACCGGCAGGTAACTATGCCAACCACCTATAAAGAGGACTTAGAAGACCCATTGACAACCTATGGACCCCATGTTACATTTAGGCATACGTCCGAAAGCGAAAACGAAACGGGCACCGGGAGGGGAAGAAATGACAGGCAAGTTCATCAGTTATTTGCGCGTGAGCACACAACGGCAAGGTCAGAGCGGTCTGGGTCTGGAAGCGCAGCGCAGCGCGGTGGAGGGCTATCTCAACGGCGGCAAGTGGAAGCTGCTACAGGAGGTCGTGGAGGTCGAGTCGGGCAAGCGTAGCGACAACCGGCCACAATTGGCCAACGCATTGCGCTTGTGCCGCGTGCATCGCGCCACTTTGCTTGTAGCTAAAATCGACCGGTTGGCGCGTAACGTCGCATTCATCAGCGCGTTGATGGACGCAGGCGTGAAGTTCACGGCGGTTGACATGCCCGACGTGAACGAGATGGTCGTGCATATTCTGGCCTCTGTTGCCCAAGGTGAAGCCAAGGCCATCTCGGATCGCACCAAGGTCGCTTTGGCTGCGGCCAAGGCGCGGGGAACACGACTGGGTGGAACACGCTGGGATCACTTGGCCAGCGTGGCGGCAGAGGGGCACATGGAAGGACTCAAGGTGCGGCGGCAGCGCCGGGAACGGTTCATCGCCGACATCCTGCCCATGATCGAAGAGAAGCAGCGGCAAGGGGCCACGTCCCTGCGCCTGATCGCCGACGCGCTCAATGCCGAGGGCGCACCAGCGCCACGCGGCGGTGAATGGACCGCCGTGCAAGTACAGCGTGTGTTGAAAGCCGCACAGTAAAACTAGTTTCAGGAAGACTCCGACCCCGTCCCCGTGGCGGGGTTTTGCTTGCTCGCTACAGTGCCCGTAGATCGCCGCCAGAGACCGCTGGGCGCATCGGCTAGGCTCTGACGGGGAAAGCCTTCCCGGAATCGTCCCGCCCGCCAGCAGGCACGGATTGCGGCTGCTTCTTCTCCACTCCCGGTTCTTCCAGCCCCAGCCCCAGCCGGGAGCACTTCAGTAAGCAACACTCCAGCCGACCCTTCACAATCCGCAGCGGCGTTCCGCAGGCCACGCAACGAGGCCGGTCAGGGCTGGAAAGAGGCACCGCCAAAGGAGAAGAGACGGGAAGCGGCGGCACAGGCTCCGGCTTGGCCTCGGCCTTCTGCGCCGCCTTCTTGGGCGCGGCCCGAACCATCTTCTGGTAACGCTCCATGGTGGGGTTCTTAGTCAATTCGTCGCCATCCATCCAGTTAATGGCGCAACGGCTGCACCTGATATAGTCCGAGCGCGAGCAGCGCGGCAGACCGCAAACCGGACAAGGAAGATCAACCAGATCGCCGCCGACCTGAACTTCCTCCCTAAGAATCTTCTCAAGCTCCGCCCAATTCTGATCCCGATCCATCCGCTATCCTTTCCGGCACGTCAGGCACAACAACACGCCCCGGTTGTTCACCACTTTGTGACCCGCAAGCCGACACTGCTCAGGCGTTGCCTCCGCCATGGCTGGCTGCGGCTTCTCCAAAACCACAGGTATCGCTTTCGCAACCACCTGCTCCGGGACCGTCACCTGCAAATCGGCTTTCACGTCCTTCCGTTTCTCCGGTGCCGCCGTCCGCTCCCCACGCTTCACACGCTGTTCCAATGTCTCCAGCACAAATTCCCGAAGAGTTACTCCGTCCAGCGCCGCCGTCGATTTAATCTGCCGCGCCAATTCTTCCGACATGTTCCGCACGCTCAGCACTGCCATGCTGCAAACACTACCAAAAATGCAGATGCAGTAGAGATGCATTCAGCAGTAAGCGCAGCAGATTTGCGCAGCAGATGCAGCGGACACAGCACGCCCCTAAACCGCTTTCACGCTGCTGGGAATTAAAATCAGGCCATCTCCCGAGAACTGCTATTGGTGTGACGGGGATTAAATGCGGCAAACAATGGAGATTTGCGCAAAACTGCCTTGCGCGAGCGATTTAAATCCGCGACTAGGCCCAAAGCTCAGTGGCGAGCGGCGGCTCCTGTTGCCGCCTCCGATCCGCAGCGGGCGGCACGCGCCCGACCGGCGGCACACCGCCGACGTTTGCAGGCAATGTAGAGGAAAGACGAGAACACGATGGTCCTGTCGCGGCTTCCGGGCGCAGGGTGGCGCTGACGAGCCAAGGTGGCACCGAAGGGCGCAGTGCGCGGGGCGGGCGTCCGCCCGAGGCTCACCGCCAACATTTATGAGGTCTATGTGGAGTAGAAGAACAGACAGAACAGTGTGATCCTGTCGCGCCGACCGAAATCGGAGCTAAACTGCCGGATGAAGGAGGGAACTGCTTTGTACGAAGAGATTCCGGTAACAGCGCATCGGGCAGTGTGCCAAAAGTGCGGTAACTCGTGGGTCACACTCGCCAAACGCAAGCCGAAGCGCTGTAGCGCTCATCGTTGCCGGTCGTGGGAGTGGGATGGTCCCAAGCGAGCCTACCGCGTCAACGAGATTAAGCTGCCCGCCGTGCGTGGCAGGGGCAGGCCCAAGAAGTCCGGGGCCGGGACCGCGCTGTTCCGTATCGGGGATGATCTGGAATTCTCCTCCGAACCGTGAATGAGTCCTGCCGCGAACGCCGAAGCGGTTCTGGTGCGAACGGCGCAATTTAATTCCGCGCAGCGACCGGGATGCGGAACCGTAACGTAATCGCGTTAGCGTTGCGAGTCGCGGCGCACCAGCGCCGGGTTCCCCGGTCAGCCATCATTGCAGGCAGATTGGATTCCATGATCATCACTGCGGTGTCCTGTTCCTTGATACCAGACTGAAGGCAGGGCGGGCGGGACCGCCGATTACTACCGGATGAGAACCCAGTCCTATCGCGGAGGCCGTGCGCAGATTCCTGTCATCGGAAATGAGAGCGGACAAAGTCCTGTTTCGGCCCCGGAAGAGGGGTAGTGTCCTAATTTGGTTTGAGGCGCTGCTCGCGGTTTGTTTATTGGTCATCGGGATCAAGGGCTATATTGAGCGGGGAGGGGTCCAAAATGACCATCTTGGCAGGATCGGGGTCATATTCGATCAATGCCTTGAAGACGGTCAAACGACGAATTGGGGAACCAAACACATCTTCATAGCTGACCCATCCGGCAAACGTGAGGTGCTTCTTGCCTTTGACAAGGTCTTCAATTACTACCGCTGGGGGGCTATCCATTACGCCGAGATCAACATCGTTAAAGATGTAAATGCCTCCAGCGTCAACAACCTGTTCCTCATCGAAAGGGTAGACCGTAAACTTCTCGGTCTTATCGCTGCCCCACGAAAAGCCAATGGCGTACTTGCGCAAAAAAGCCGGACTCTGCCCATAGTTCTTCAATTCCAGTCTGATCCTCGGGCACTGATAAAACGCTACTGGGTTTTCTTTGCCTTCGTTAATGAAGGCGAATTTGTAGATCGCCAAGGTCGGGACAGAGACTCCCATAGCAGTTTTGGCAGAGGTCTCAGCGGCGTCGGCAGCTCTTTGGGCGGCGGCAACGGAGTCCCCCAGAATCTGGGTTTGGCTCTCCATATGCCGAGCTTGGGTCTGAATCTGGGTCAAAGTTCCTTTCAAGAGCGATGCCTGCCAGATCATCGTTCCAGCTTGCATAAGACCAACTATTACAAGCCCACCAGTAAACCATTCGAGTTTCCGCTGTATGTCGAGGTTTTCCTTTTCGGCTTCGGTTTCGCGCTGATCGCTAGCGGAGGTTGCTTGTACATTGACGGGCACGGAAGTTGAACTGGCTGGCGCGTTTGTTGGCGTGCCTTGACCGGCCATAGCCCATGCCGTTGTCAGTAGGAACAGAAAACAGACAATCGCCATTCGTTTCAGCATGATTCCATGATTTTATCGAACAACCGCAATCAGAGGATAAGCCTGTGAATTTCAAATTAGGACATTACCCGGAGTCCTAGTCGCGGGACCGGGCGCAGATTCCTGTCATCATAAGACATGGGCAGAATCACTAGAGAAGTAAGACCGCAGCAGCCGGAGCACCCGCCATTCAGGCGCGGCGTGTGCCACATAAGCGTCAACCAATTCGCCATCCCGGAACGTTCCCGTCTCGAACAAGCGACCGCCGCACACTTTGACAGCCTCACCCCAGAGACGCTGGCCGAAGAAAACGAACTCGCTGGCATCAAGACGGGCGTCGATCCTGATTCCAAGTAGCTTAATTAATCTGCGGTAAATTAATTACCCGCCGAGTAAGTATCTTACTCATGACTTTTTAAAGAACCAGCGTAACTCTGTACGCGGACGCCGCCGCCGCCATGATTCGGTACTGGGATGGAAGAGGAGACTCTCCGGTCCTGTTCCCGAGAGGCTGGTTGGGATCGGAGGCGGGACGGGAGAGAAGTGTAGGAGTGCCGGGTCGAACTGTTCAGGAAGCGACTCGGAGTTGCCGGTGGGGCAGGAAGCACCCCTACACGCCAACCATGCTCGCACAACGCAGCGACTTTTTCAATGGAAGCCAAAAAAACAGTAGACAGCCGAACCGATTCGGTGTTTCGATATTGGCGTTCAGGAAGTTCGATGGCGTTGCCCTCGTAGAACAACGATCCGCGCAACTCCCCCAGACGCTCCTGACAGCAACACCGAGGACGCAAGCTCCCGTCGTACCGCCGTGAGGCGCTCGCTGACGGAATAGGCTCTGGCCCCGGCTCCGTGTGGAATGGCGGAGACGTGGGCCGATTGTGCCGCGTCTCGGGGAGTTCGCGATACTCTTCCCACAAACAACGGATCGCTTGAGCAAGGCGGGTAGCGGACATAAAACCGCATGGTGGCGATACAGCTTTAATCCGGGCAACGGGTGAGTAGTGGATTCTCACTTCGGCGTTCAGGCACGAAAGACCGCTCTGGCGACGAAAGCGGCAACGTCCCGGTCCCATGGCATAGCGATAGCTGAACAAAAGCTGACCAGTCGTCAATCAAGACCTGATGATGCCATTCCAAATAGCAGAGTCATACGGGAAAGGCCCGTATATGCCGAGGGAGCCGCGTGTGTCTTGAGGATTAGGCGCAGACTTCGATTGCCGATTTGCCTCGATTTTTGTGCAAGCGGTGAGAAGAACTGATGGAAGAAGAACGTGATGATGCCGTGGAGTAATCGTTCATTCCTTTTCTCCCGTCTTACTGCACGGCCAGAATCTTGTACGTCTCCGACTGAATCTTCTTTCCGTCGAGGCTGACCGACCAGAACAGCTTTGCGTTGTCGCTGTGAAATTCGGCCTGAATGTCATCCGTCAGCGGGACGCGGCAACTACGCCGGTTGATGTAATCTCCTCGCGGCCTATATTTGCTCACGCAGTTAACGACGGCCACTTTTCCATCCGGAAGCTGGAGTGACAGGGTCGAACCAGTTACCGAATACGATACCTCTCGGGGCGAAGTGCTCCAGCCGTTGGTGTGTGATGACCCGTAACAGTTTGCGGTGCTTGAGCCGACAGAGCAGTCAACGTTGGAGTTCGACGTCGAACTAGAGTGTCCCGGTATCACGGCGCTGTAGGCCGTATCGCTGTACTGACGGTTGACGATCTTGACAGCGGTCTTGGGCGTCTCGGCTACGAGCAGTGAGGACGACAAGGCAAGAATGCAAATAAGAGTTTTCATAACGCTCCCCTCCCGGAAAGCGGTTTTGGTGTGGGTATTGCTACTGGCAGATGGTCTTCCACTCGTAGCGGTGGGTCTGCTCGTCGTAGACCAGCTTGGGCTTGCACTCCGTGGTGCCGATAGGAGGCACGACAGGACGCTGAATGGGTTCAATGCGCGGCGGTACGATGGGACAGATACGCGGGGCGCAGATGGGCGTGATTTCTAGGCTGGAGCTACAGAGCGGCCTGACTTCACCGTTGACGCACTTGCAAACGCACTCGGCGTAGGCTAGGCAACTGGCAGACAGCAGGAACAGCAGAGATACGGCTTTTACGGTCTTCATTCTTACTCCTTCATGGGTGTTACAAGTTGCGGACTAGGACGGGGCAGGGAAGACGATGCCCTTGCCGAACTCCCACTCGATGTTTACCGAATCGCCGCCATCGGTGATGATGGCGCGATTTGTCATGCCGACTTGGGCGGCTACGCTGGTGGTGTAGAGTTGAAACGCTTTGATTGCCTCTTCCGTTTCTGGATGTCGCGACTGCCCTCCCCAGAACAGCCGCGACTTCCGTTCACCCGGCGTGCCGGGTGAATCCTGTTACCCCGTGTTGGAGAGCGTGGACACTTGCTGGTCTAGGGCTGGTGTGCCGCGATTCCTTCACTTAGGATTTATTTCTCCTGTTTCCCGTTTTGAACAGCAAAAAGGGCTAGCCCCTTCGCTAGCCCCTCTTTGAAGCTTATTTCGATGGAACGTTTCAGCGGCAAGCGCTAATCGCATTGCCTACAAAAAACAAGATTACCAACGATTCCTACGGTGGAAAATGACACGAACGGGGCAGAGATACCCGAACGGATGGCTCACCCCGTGGTCGTCAAGAGGGATGTATGGCTCCAAGTCCGCGCCGCTTTCCATAAACCTGTTTTCAGGGAGGAGCGATATGCATCAGGCGAAGAAACAGCCCAGCACCGCTCCGGCGCAACCCGGCGAACGGCGGATCGTGAACGGTTGGTTGACTGGTTCGCAGCCAGTCTTGAATCCTGCGACCGGGCGGTCCTGTCCCGGTGGTACGCTGGTAACGGAAAACAGTTATGGTGAAGAGCCATGTCCGAACGGAAGTACTACTCCAATGCTGAGAAGCAAGCGGCCTACCGCAAACGCCTGCGGGGCGGACCTCGTGGACCTGCCTATCAACTGGCGGCGGTGCGCCGGGAGATCGCCGCCCTGATCAACCGAATCGACTGGGTGACCGGAGGAGACGCGGAACCCACGCGGGAGGAACTCTCCGGCCTTGTGCTTAATATCAGGACCGGACTGGACCGGTTAACCGCCCCGCTACCGGAGGATGTCGCTCTGCCGCCCGACCCCAACCGTAACTATCCTGCGTTACGGAAGCTGCGCGAGATGATCACCCGCCGCCGCATCGAGGCCAACGCCCGCCGCCACGACAACAAAGCGAATCCGCAGTTTTTCAACCTTGAAAAGCTGAAGAAGCTGCTCGACGACATCGAGGCCGAACTGGCCGCGCCCCATCACGCCAAGGACCAGACGCTGGCGGCGCTGCGCAAAGGGATCGTCCACAGGCGCGAGGTGACCGAAGCCGCAGGCAATGAGTCGCAATGGCACCCGTCGATAACCCAAGCCATCGAAGCGGTCCGCCTGCTGGACTGGATCGAGGACCGGCTGGACGGGATACTGCCGCCGTCGCAGAATAACGCAATCCCGTTACCGAAGGCGCGGGGGAAGAAGGGCCGGAAGGCGGTCCCCGAGAAGATCGTGAAGGGGGCCAAGCGGTTGCAACGGAAGTCGCGGGGCGTCGCAAGGTAGCCGCCAAGGGTAGCCGCGAACCTACAGTCGCTATTCTTCGCTCTCCATCGGTACGGCTGTACCGCTGCCGCATTTATTCGGTAACAGCACGTCGCGTTTGCAGTTCGGGCAGCGCATTCGTTCGCCATCAACTCGCAGTAGCTCGTGCGGCTGAACCTTGTAGCGGCACTCCGGACATTCAGTGCTCAGATCGAAGCTCTTCGGATCGATGCGTCTGCCGCGTCGCATAACGCTAATGCTATACGAACGTTTAATTCTCATAAGACCGGGTAACGATTCTTACTCGCCTGCCGACCTGCCGCCCCGGTTGCAACATCGGCAGATTTGGAAACTTCCATCTATTTCAAAAAAAGAGCCGGAGGCTCATTCACTCCGGCTCTAAGCGCCTTGGTTGTCTATCTTATATGGCCCCGATTGTTCTCGTGTCCGGCCAGTCGCGCTACGGCACTTTGGTTGCTAGACCTTCGGTAGGCAGGTAATGCAAAAACTACTAGTTACCTTGGACGGTTCCAAGTCTTAGCCTTGGACCGCGAATCGCTGGAACCGGCACTGGAATGATCCAACCACGCGAATTCTCCTGAAAGGGAATAGTGTATTCAGCACCATTCATAGACTCAACGACAATCATTCCAATTGTGGCGTGGATGATCGTCGTTCTTCTCTGCGTCATCCCGCTATGGAAAATTTACAGGAAGGCTGGGTTTTCACCTTGTCTTCTATTGCTCTGGTTTGTTCCCTTAGTTGGACCCCTTCTGGGCCTCATTGTGCTGTACATCGTGGCCTACTCTAAATGGAAGGTCAGTGCTGAAGACCAGAAAAAGCGGCCATCTCAGACGGCTGTTCGGAGGAGAAGGGCACCTGTGGTGTGGCGTCAGTATCATAGCGTGGATCGATCCGGGCGATGATCCCAGCCCGGAGTCACAGCGCCGCACCTGAGGCATCTGGGCGCAATCTGGGGCCACCATGTGAAGCCGGGGGCCGGGGTGGTTTCGGGGATGCGAAGTTTCATCCACGCCGAAGGCTACCGGTGTCTTCCACTGCCGGCTGACGAGCGGGTTTTCTCAAGTACGCCAAACAGAAAAGCAGTAGTCAGACCGAAGAGCAGCCAACCGTTCAGCGCCTCTATCGCTCCCATGAGTTGCCAGTGCTCTTCCAGCCCCAGACTCTCGTGCCCGTAGCTAGTGATCGCGTTCAGCGAATAAAGCATCGCAGTCCTGTTGTCAGGCAGAGCGTTGAGAATGCGGTAAGCAACGGCCCAAATCGCCGTCTCTATCGCGTGCATCATGGTGACCAACAAGGTCGTGGCACCCATGACAACCACGAATCCGGCGGTTGGATGACGGCGCACAACCCCGCCGCCGGTAATGCGATCCATTCTCTGGCCTATGAGTCCGAGGCCAATGACATGGATGACCACGTTCACCACGATCAGCGGCAAACCCCATGCCCAGTCGCCGCTCCAACTCGAAGGGTTGACAACGAAGGATGTGAAAACGGCTAGTGCAATGTTCATCGAGACCTCGATTTGTGGTTTCGCTCCCCAAGTGTTTTGTGTGACCGCACTTGGTGACGGCGGCGGTGGGGTTAGGATACTGGCCCATACTCTGGACCGCCGCGAAGACCGGGTAATGATTATTACTCGCCTGCCGACTCCTGTTCCCAGTTGCAAAAAGCCCCAAATTTGGCACAACATTGGTTATGGCGTACCAGCCCAAGCTCGTACCCAGTACCGTGCCCGCATGGATCGCAGAGTTGAACGCCCTTCTGGCTGCGGATAAAGCGCGGCGAGCACAGCACCAGCGCAAGGTACAGAAGTTCGAGCGGTCGCGCCGACTACGGCATGAACAATTCATCCATTGGTTTGTGAAGAGTCTGGAGCGCGACGACGAGAGTGGTGAAGCATGATTCAGCTAACTTTGTTCGACATCAAGACGATCCGCAGTTGGCCGACTCATGCGGAGATCAGGGCGGCGCGTAAGGCTCTGGAACAAGAAGCCGACACCATGTCTCGTTGTCCCGTTGTCAAGGCTGGAGCGGATCGCGATGCCGAGTTCCGGGATCATCAGTTCAAGCACTTCTACCGGGGTGAACGATGACCGATTGGCGCAGACTCAATCGCGGCAGGGTGATCGACACCCGGCCACAGCACAGGTGGATCATCGGGCAGCGCTTCCGACGGCTGCGCAAAAAGATACGCCTGACCCAGAAACATCTGGGCGAATTCATCGGCCTGTGCCGCCAGCAGGTGAGCAAGGTTGAGCGTTGCCGAGTCAGGCTGCATCCCCGCAGTTGGAACCGCTTTGAAGTGCTGGAGCGGGCGCACCGGCAATCGAAGAGGAAGCTCCCCACTCACTGGGACTAGCTGGAAAAGACGACATGTCCTGTTCTTTTCGCTTTCGTAACTTCCGTTAAAGTAATTGCATAACACGTATAAGAGCCTGTTGGGAGAGCGTGACGCTAAGCATCACGCTTGTTATGATCTCCCCATGAAGCGTAAGCCGAAAACCGATGCTGAGCGGGCACGGGCTTATCGCCTGCGACACAACATGATCAAGTCCGTGCGCCGGAGCGTGCTGGACGATCTGCTTCAGGAAATCATTCGCCGCAAAGCCAAGATTGCCACCAGCGGCGGTAAACCTATGGACCAGCTACTTCGGGTGCTCGAATTGATGTCCTACGTTGAGAGAGAGCTATCTGCGCTGCGTCCCCAAACGAAACGGCCCGCCGGATAGGGGAAGCAGGCCGCATCGCAGATTTAAATCTGTTGGCTGGGAACCAACTGCGCTCCACTATACAACTAAATCCTGTTCCGCAGCCCAGACGCACAGCGGCCCGCCGGGAGACGGGCCACGATGCAGAATTAACTGGCCACACTGTGCGTCAGAGCGGCTGATGCCAATATTACGACAGAAAGCAATTCCTGCCCACAAAACGAAACGGCCCACACCGGATAGGGTAGGGCCGAATCGCTAGATTAAATCTGCCACTCCGTGCGAAGGGAGCAACACAGCCACTATACACCCGACCGTGTCAGCATCCGCCAGACGGCTGTAAGAGGGTGTTCGGCGCGGAGCGACTGGAAGAGGCGTGCAACAGACTCTTACCGAAAGAAGTGTCACAGAAAGGGGACAAGTGAAGAGCACGGCCACCGCCACCATCTGGTTCGAAGACGGCACCGAGATCACCCACGTCAACGTCACCTACTCCCGCTGGAGCAGCGACAACGCATTCTTCATTGTCCAGCGCTATGACCCAGCCGATGAAACACGGCTGCAAACGTTTGTCTACAAACACCAGCACATCAAGAACACGGTTCGAGTTCAAGACGACACGCCGGAAATAAATTTAGCCACGAAGGAGTAACGGAGAAAACCGGTGACCACGGAACTTCTGGGCACTTGTCATACCGCGACAGTCGCGACATAGTGTTAATACTTATCCGAGTAATGACGCTGTATATGTCATACATACAAGAGATATATGTCACGCCTATATGATAGATATCAGTGATATCAGGTCAGGTGATATCAGATGATATCATCCCCCTTTGTTTATGCGGGGATTGCGAATTAAATTGCAGGGGCTGCAAAATGATCATTGTGCCTGACTCAGACTTATGACATCGGGATTGACAGCCTGAGCGCCGATAAGATACGCATTAAAAGGATGAACGTTCCGGGAGGGCACGCAGTGGGCTTTGTCTACCTTTTTCTCGACACTTCCAATCGCCAATTCAAGATTGGCGCGACTGCCAACGACGACGTTGGGGTCCGCCAAAACCAGTTGCGGACAGGCAATCCCTATCTGGAGCGACACCGCGAATTCAAAACCGACGATCCTTTTGGTCTGGAGCGGAAGCTGATGTTTGCTTTTGCGCGGAAGCGAACAAGGCTAGACTTCTTTGCTCTCGACTCTGACGATCTGGGCCGCATCGACCAGATCGTCCGTGACGCGGAAGCCAGCCTGTCGATGGAGACAAGTATCTTCTCCCTGAAAACCAAACAGGACAACGGAATCCTGCTGGACCCTAATGAAGAGTACCGGCGAATCGTGGCGGAACTGCGGGACGTGAAGTGCGAAAGCAAGCGCTTCGAAAACAGGCAGTACGAGCTTGAGGCTCAATTGAAAACCATCATCGGAGTCTGCCGTGGGATCAGGAACCTTGTGAGTTGGAAAACCAATGAGAAGCCACACTCATGGTTCGACCGCAAGCAACTCAAGCTGGACGAACCGGAACTCTACGACGCGTACCTGCGGTTCCAGTTCCGCCGCATGTTCCGCCTGCTGGACTAATCGGTCATCCACCGGACGAGTAGGGATTTGGGGAGGGGACTCCCCTCAAGAACACCCTCAATGTGTTTTTCCTTTAAGACAGCGTTGAATCTATTGGCATAACGGGGTAGAGATGATCTGATGCCGCATCAGATGTGCTGTCAAGAGTTACACGAAATAAGTCACAGTGTGCAGCTTTTTCCCTTGATTATCTCTCTGGCTATGCTACAAGAAAGCTAAGTAGGAGATATAGCAGAGGTCCTTAACTAGATGCCGCCGTGAAGTTATAAAACGTCGGTTTCAATTCAACTAACCGGGAGGGTAAGACAAATGGTGTACGATCCAGAGAAGTACGAAACAGGCCCCGATGGGTGGCCTAGACTAAAAAGGGCGCAGCAACCCAATCAACAACCTGCAACACCAACTGCAACACCACCAACAACACCCAAGCCATTCAACTCCAGTAAGCATAAACTAACTCAACCATTAGTGGTTTGTTTTACCGAAGCAGCAGCATTACTAAGCATCAGTAGGAAAACACTCTCGCGTATAGTAGCAGCGCGAGAGATTGAAACCACTGTTGTAGGGCGAATGAAAAAGATTCGAATGACGGTGATTGAACAGTATCTGGACAAAAACACTATTCCGGTAAGTAATACGGGTCCATTAAAGTTCACTAGTGTAGGTCACCAACAATGGAATAGGTAGGGGAACAAGCAAAGTCAAGATCGGAACTCGGTTGCCGTTCCAGCTTTGTTGCATGTTCCGCTTGTCAACTAACTAACCGCTAAGGATTGGAACGAGGAAAGAACGATGATCATCGACACACAACAAGGGATGCCCAATTCCCAATTCGTTGCGATCCTGACCGCCGCGTATCTTCCGCTCTTTGCTCTTATGGGCTGGATGCTGTGCGGCAAACAGCTACGCCGCTGGTGGCGGAGACGAAGCTTGAATATCCCCAAGGAGGAAGAGAACGTGAGAACGATTACTGGGCCGCTGTGGGACATAAGCTGGGTCAAGGTTTCCGAGGCCACGGAGAAACGTCCCGAAGAAGTGTCTTCCACCGTCTTGGGCAACGACCTGCCCGAAGCGATACAAGTTCTCAAGGCCAAGTTCGGCGACGAGTTCAACGAAAGGAACGTGCGTCGCGCCAGCAAACAGAGCTACACCAACGTGATCGTGGGAATTCCCGAGGGAGCAGCAAAATGACGACCGAAATCCTTGAAGACTTTCACCGCCAAATGGCCCAAGAGAAAGAGCGCCACGAAAACGAACACGCCCGCACGAAGCAGGCCATCTACAACTGGTTCGATCAGCACCGGGAGCAATTTAAAATCCGTTGCTCTACTGACTTTCGCATCGAGGTGAATGGTCGCTGGCATGTGCCGGATGTCGCTGTCCTGCCCGCCGCCCCCGAAGGTGACGAGCCATATTTTGAGCACTGGCCGGACGCCGTCCCGGATGCCGTCTTTGAAGTGTTTCGTCCCCACCTGTTCGGCATCCTCGATCTAGCCTCGCTAATCATCCGGCTGGACGACTATGTCTCCCAAGGCATTGAGGTCTGGCTTGTCGATCATGATTGCAGCATCTTCTTTGAGTACACAACAGGCAGTCTGAGCGAAAGGTGGCGCTTCTACGGTGGCCGCTTCGATGGTGACCCGATGCATTTTGAATTCGAGGAAATCCGCAAGCTGCTGGAACAGACCAAATAACATGCCCAGTCCCTACAGCGGCAAACTTATTCCCAGCAAGCGTGAAGTCCTGTGGCATCGCGATGGCCGGGTTTGTCACTGGTGCCAGAAGCCCACGCTCTATGCCACGGACAACGCGTGGGACACGGCCACCATCGACCACGTCATCCCCCGCTACAAGGGCGGCACCAACCACGAGAGTAATTTGGTGAGCGCCTGCCGACTTTGCAACAACCGCCGCAGCTACGAAGACCAGATGGGATTGCCTGAGGGCGCGTTGCTGGGCCACTATCCCGTCCCCCGACAGCGCGGGGTCCAGCGCTCCCGCAGGGGCGCAATGCTGCGACATGCATTTCATAACTCAACACTGAAAGAGGCACAGCCAGTGACGAAGAGCATTTTTGACAGCGAACGAGCGTGGTACAGCCGAAGCCGGAGCGGGAACGAAAAATCGTTCAGCTTCGACATTGAAGAGATGACCAGCGAAGAGCGGCAACTGCTCGATGAGACCGAGGCGATCCTGTTCCGGCTGGCCACCGAGGTCAGGGAGAAGACCAACGCCACCCTCAAAGAAAAGCCGCGCAAGCCGCTCGTAGAAGATGAGCTTGACACACTGAAGGCCGAGGTCGCGGAGCTACGCAAAAAGGTCGAGGGCACCGACGGCCAGCATCAGCCAGAAACAGGTTTACGGGAGGGGGAGACAAGTGGATAAGTTACAGAAGCTGGAGCCGATCAACCTGAAGCTAGACGACAACCTAAAGAGGCTCTCAATGATGATCGAGGGAGAACGCATTGAGTGGGTGAGACGGTCACCGCAACTCCGGCGCGAGATAACCATCTATCCCGAAACGCTGACGACGGAGCAGCAACAGCGCCTGAACGAAATCGAAAAGGAACTGGTGGCGCTGGCCGACGAAGCCACCGAGGAGACCAAAACCAAGACCATCCTCAAGGCTCAAAAGGGGGAGACCGCATGAAACACAGGCCAGACACACCCGAGGGCGTGCAGGAACTCAAGGACCACATCGAGCGAAGTAAGTTGATGGACGCTGAACACATCTGGTGGGAAAGAAAGTCACCCCAACTCAGCCGCGACATTACCATCTATCCGCAACTGTTGACACCCGAGCAGCGCGAGCGCCTCAACCAGATCGAGCAGGAGTTGCTGAAACTGGCCCACGAGGCCGAAGAGGAAACCAGAACTGTGCTGAAAGCGAGGTGAGCGAGTGGCGACTCAGGAACCAAGAGAACGCGACGTGATGCCGACACCGCAGACGGCGACGGCCCGCCGAGAGGCGAGCCGCTGGCCGCAGATTAAATCTGCCTCACATGCCTGCGAAGCTTAACGCGAATAATACCAACCGTTGTGTCGCGAACGCCGGGAGATCGACCCCAAACGCTGAATCTGACCGATCCGGGGCGTGTCCTGTCGCGGCCCCGGAACCAGCGACCGGGGCGCGGCGGGTAGCGCGGACCTGCCCGACCACCATCGCTCCCAGAATTTAATTTGCCCCCAGAAACCGTGCGGCGGAGCGTGGCGACCGTGGCAGCGGTTCCGGCAAGTCTGAGCAGGGTGGGGATGGTGGCCGTGAACCTCTGCTTGGGCCGCTGAATTTTGCGGAAAATTTGCGGAAAACCATAGCTAATTTCAACGGTTTTAAAGGGATTACCGGATGGACTTTACCTCGGCCAACTTGGTGAGAGTTTAACTAACTTGTTTATTTACATATAGATATAATAAAATAAGGCACTTTCTCCAATTTATTAAAGTACCACATGAGATTCAGCGGAGAATGAATGCGCTTCGGTTAGTCGAAATGGATGTGCTTCAACCGGCGCGCGGAGCCAGGCTACGGCTTCTCTTCAAGAATCGCGTTGACCCTGTCCATCACCTTGAATGCATCGGCGACGTACACCACGTCGGCTTTCCCGCGCGTCCAGCCGCAGTTCGGGTCCAGCGAAATGGCGCGGCGCTCGCCGATAAATCTCCACCCCACGACATGCGGCTCTTCGCCATGACAGCAGGTGGAAAGGCCCTTGGGGTGCCGAGGCGTTGCGCCTGTCTGGCCGATTTGATTCATGTGAGTAAGGAAGGGAAGCACGGATTGTCCGTCGCTTCCCTGGTCGACCAGAGACTTGCTGCTCCCCAGCGAAGCGCCGCAGGCATGAAGAAATCTGAGGATAAGTTGCCCCGCCTCATCCGAGTGGGCAAGCCCGTCGGTTTGCTTCTTGGTCCAGCCCGCACCGGCCACGAACAGCAATTTCGCATCGGGACGAATCGTCTCCTCGTCCTGCGCGGGCGTGCGCAAGCCGGTCACCGTGGTGCGCACCGGCGAAAGCTCGACGGGGATCTGCTCGACAATCACCGGGCCGGGCGAACTCGCATACGCCGCGCACGCACCTCCATCAAGCAGCAAGAACCATGGCCGCAGCTCACGGCTGAGAACGGCTTCCACGCGCTGGCGATAAAACCACCGCGCGACCTGGACGGAGTCTCCGCCAACGATCGCGGTGATGTGTGTATCGATCACGCCGCCCAGCCGGTGGGATACTCCCGCAGCCACGCGAGCGAACCTTGAACTGGAGGGAGCGAGCACGATGGTGGCTTGCGCAGTCCGGCAAAGAGCCTCACATGCCGCGGCATCGGTGGCATAGCGGGCCTGTGCGAATGCTTCGCCACTCACCCCGAGCAGGCGCGCATTAGCTCCAGCTAGAACCGGGGCTGCCGCAGTCGAGTCTTCAGCCACAATGCCAATCGTGAGCGAAGCCGAAAGGCGGGCCGCAAGTTCTTGCCCAGCCGTTACAGTTTCGAGCGATCCCCGCGTGAGAGCCAGGCCGGATTCATCAGCATGGGTGAGCACGAGTACAGATTCCATCGTCATTTCGTTCCCATCCATTCCACGAGCTCCGCGGCAATTTGATCCGGCGTCATGTCTTTGACCACGCGCGTGGAGCGCTGCTGCTTGGGCAGGCTTACGGATGCATAGTGGAGCCCGTTCAAATCGAGCGCCGCCGGCTTTGCTTTTTGCAGAGCGGGCATCAGGGTGCGCATGTTGGCCATGCCCATCTGGGGATTGTTGCGCGGCTCGGGGAGATTGCCCGTGGCCCATCCCAACACCGCGGGAGCCCCAGCGCACACCGAAACCTGGTGCCGGCCGCCTTCGACGCGCTCTAGCACTTCAAACGATCCATCGTCGCGCACTTCGATCTGATCGACACCCTGGAATTGGTCCATGATGCCGAGCCGCTCTCCTATTAATTGCAGCGTGACGCCCGCCCCGCGCGTAGCCGACTCCCACCCGCCGAACAGGAGAAACTTCGCCGTTTCTAGCCCTGGAATCGCGTTGATCACATTGGCGAGAACCGCCGCAGTTGCGTGCGCGTCGCTGAATCCTCCGATCGGCCCGTCCACCGGAATAAGTTCGAACGCAACTTTCTGGGCGATAGTCATCATCACTTGTTGAAGCTTGGCCTTGGGGCCCAGCGAAACCAGCCACACTTTGCTTCCAGGACTTTTTGCGGCAAGGTGAGCCGCTTCATAAAGCGCGCTCGCCGCCCACGGATCGAGCACCGCGGGGAGGACCATTTCGTTCTTTAACCCCGGCCCGTTCGCACCCGCGACAGGCTCCAAAGTCTGCAGCGGATCAGGCACAATCCCGGCGCAGACGACGATATGTAAAGACATAGCTTCTAGCTCCTAGCTTCGAGCTGCTAGCTTCTTCCTGCTGATTCCAGCGGTGAGGGTTTGTATGAAAGAGCCAAGCATCTTCGAGACTTCGTTGCCGAGAGTCTCGGCTTCTTTTATGGTTTCAGGAAGACCAAGCCCAAGGCTCTTCGCGACCACCAGTTGTGTTTGTAGTTCGTAGGTCGATCCTTGCGCCACGCCGAGGAATTGTCGAAATTCTGTCGGATTGAGCCTTCCACGGCCCTCCGCGATGTTGCTGGCAATCGACACACTCGCTCGACGCATCTGGGAACTGAGGCCATATAGCTCATCTTGTGGGAATGTTCGCGTCAGTTTATAAATACACACCGTCAACACAATTGCCTTCTTCCAAACGAGCAAATCCCGGTAATCCTGTGCCATGGTTTTTTCAATTCCTGTCCGAATTCTCGCAAGATCACGTCGCGCTTTAGCTAGGAGCTAGCAGCTAGCAGCTGTCTTTCAGTTCTCCACGGAATGCAATCCACCTGCTCCCGCCCTGAACTCGAGATTGGTCTTTTCCCCGTCGGCAGACTTGGCGCAGTTCCACAAGCAGCCCCCGCAGTGAATGCACTTCTCCCGTTCGAACACCGGCAGGTTGTTCGCGCCCAGCGTGATGGCCTGGCCGGAGCACATGGCGATACAGGTCTTCTCGTCGCAGGCGGCGCAGAGGCGCAGGTCGCGGAAGACGACATGGTCGGCAAAGCCGGGAAGGGCCTGAACTTTGCCTCCCATCAGCAGCGCATCCTGCTGCGTCACCAGCAAGCGGCCGTCGAAAGGAATCTCCGGCCAGCCACGCGCCGTAAGCAACGCATCGTGGAATGGACGCCCATCCTCAACAACAAGGTCCGCAGCGCGTTTGCGTTCGATATCTTCGATCTCCAATTGGGCGCGCGCAATCTGCCGATGGGAGGGCTGGAGCTTCGGCTTGAGATGCAGATTGCCTCCCGTGAGCCCCGCCAGCGCCATCCCGATGAGACCGCGAACGATGCCGCCATGAAACCCGTTGCGCGCATCTTCAGCCTCGCGTGCCGCAATCTCAACCCAGCTTTCGCGCCGCCGCGCTACGTAAGTATCCCTGAGATTCTGGTTCGTAAACTCTTTGCCGGCATGCAGCAGCTCGATCACCGATTCGGCAAGCTGGACGCCTGTGGTCCATGCCTCATCGACGCCCGAGCCGGTGAGCATGTTGGTGCTGCCGGAGCCTTCGCCGATGCGCGCATAACCATTGCCGGCCAGAAATGGCTCGCCGCGCCGGCCCGATTCCTCCAGCGACTTGGCGCCCCAGGAACGCAGGGTGCCGTCCTTCAAGTAGCGCCACAGCGCAGGATGCTGAATGTAGTGCTGCAGATAGCGGTATGCTGTGCGGGAAGGGTCGCCCATCCACGAAGGCACGAAGATGCCCACCGAGACGAGCCGGTCCGGATGCACATAGAGGAAGCCGAAGATCTCCGGCTCGGGATAGCCGAACGTGTGCCAGACCGTGCCGGGCTCAAGATCATCAGGATTGGATGGCTCCGGCGGCAGCTCGATCACAAACTTCATTCCCATCGCCCAGTCGCGGCGGGCATGGCCTTCGGGCATGCCGAAGCGTTGATCGATCGCCTGGCCCACTGCTCCGACAGAGCCATCGCCGACCACCGTCAGTCGCGCGCGCACATCCATTCCGGCCAGGTATCCGTCGGCGGGCGTGCCGTGCTTGTCTACGCCCTGGTCGGCGAGGCGCAGGCCGGTGACCGTGCGATTGGCGAACAGTGGTTCGCGGATGGGAGTGCCGGGCCAGATCTGCACCAGGCCGCTCGACATCAGTTGCGAGCCCACCCACTGGTTGAACTGCCCGATCGAAAGCACCAGGCCGTCCTTCTTGTGCAGGAACGCCGGCGTCCAGGGAAATTCGAAAGCGAAGTCCTTCACGCCGAGCAGCCGCCCGGCGGTCCGCAGCAAGGCATCGCCGCACCGCAAAGATCGCGAACGCCGGCTGGCCCCGAGGGGGTCGAGAAGATAAAGCACGCGTTCCTGCTTTACCTCGGCCGCCATTGGCACTTCTTCTGGATTGAGATCAGGGAAAGTAGCGCGAATCCCTTTGGCGCGCGTGACCACCCCGCTCACCCCTGAAGCGATGTCGTCGGCGCGCTCGTAGCAGACCACCTGCAGCGGCATTCCTGGCGCAACCTTGCTTTCAAACGCCGGGTCAGCGGGATTCTCGATCCACGCCTGGGTGAGCGTGGTGAGAAAGCCGCCCATTGCAGGACCAAATCCCGCGCAGGCGATATCGACTTCCATCGTCTGCCGTTTCACCGCGACTTCGTTCAATTCGTCGACGCTCATACCGGGTAATCCAGGGCTTCAGGAATCATGACCTTGCTAACCGTTTCGGCGGCGCGGTCCTTGGCCAGGCGCGAGCCGCTCAGGCACCGGGACAGTTTGTTCTGCAATTGCAAGAAACCCTCCGCGCCCGCGCAGCCCGCGCAGGGGCCGGCCTTCTGCGGATGGCTGCCGTCGTCGCTCAACACATCGATGGCGAATGCTGAGATGCCGGGCATCGTCTCTTCGTACTCCTCCAGCTCGCAGGCAGAAAAGCAGCAACTGGTTCCCTCGTCATCCCACGCGGGATGGCGGTTGTAGCCGAACACCAGCTCAGCGCAGATGCGCCCGACTTCGCCGGCCGCCTGCGCCGCCTGCACGTGGCACAGGTCGCTGAGGAACTGCACCGTCCCCGGCAGGCCTTCGGCGACGACGGGATCGCCAGCGCCCCGCTGCTCGAGCTCAAGCACGTCGAGGATCTGGCAGCGCGACGCCAGCAGCCAGCACAGCGCATCGGCCAGGGGGAAGGTCACGCCCTGGCGCTGCCCGTGGTAGAGCTTGTTGCCGTCGGCATCGGTGGCCTTCTGCAGATGATTCAGAGTCCAGTGCCACATCTGCATCGCCGAAGCCAGCGTGCAGGCGCCGGTGCCCGGGTTGGTTGAAGCGATGCGGCGCATCTCCGCGGTCCAGGCGCGGAACTGGGCCAGGAATACTTCGCTGGTCATGGTGACGCGTCAGCTGGCGCCGCTGCACCGCCTCGGGCCCTTCGTAGGTGGCTTCGAGCTGCGCGTCCATCCACTTGCTGGCCAGGAAGCCGGGGCAATCCTCGGTGATGCCGTAGCCGCCCATCAGGCTGACGGCTTCGCGCATCATGTTCGCGCCGTGGCCGGTGTTCCACAGCTTGGTCGCGGGGCACAGCACGTTGGCCTCGGCGTCCTTGAGCACGAATTGCACCAGCGGGTCCTGCTCGAGTCCCAGCGCCGGGCCGGCTGGTCGGGTCGCATTTCCAGCAGAGCGATCGCCCGTGCTCTGGCTCTCGCGCAGCGCCTTCATCTCGGCGCGGCCGCCCTGGATCCCACGCTCTTCGAGGATCGCGGTCTTCTGCTTCTCGAGGGGATCGAGTTCGTCGAAGAGGCGCGCCGCCGCGAATCCCAGCGATGCCGCCGCTTCGCCGCACGCCCACACGTCCACCAGGCGGTGCAGCGCGTCTTCGCGCTGCTGGATCCCTTGCTCGTAGCGGACCGTGCCCGGCCTGGCGCCGTCGGCTCCGCGGAACCGGCTGCGCTGATAGCGAATCACCGGCTCGACCGCGGAAAGCAGCTTGGCCGCGGTCATCAGCCCCACGGTCACGCGGGTGCGGCGGAACACCGCTTCGATCATTTCGCCGTGGCTGTAGTTCGGAACGATCACGCCGTCCTTGACGGTGTAGCCGCCGACGATGCGGCTGGCCGGAACCTTGAGATTGAAGATCGGGTCGCCCGTCGAAGAGAGCTGATGGACCAGCTTCCTGGTCGGCGTGCCGTGGTCGAAGATGCCTTCGTCTCCCTCTTCGAGAATCACGATGCAACTGCCCTTGATGCGCGGATCGTCGGAGTTCACTGCGGCGGTAACAAAGTTGGCGAACGCGATGTTGGTGATGAAGCGGCCGCGCTTGTCCACCTGCAGCCACGGCTCTTCGCCGTCCTTCCATTCGGCGACCCGCACCTTGCCGCCCAGCATGCCGGTATCGACGCCGACGTACGGGATCGGCTCGGTCAGGCAAAGGCGCCGCGCCAGGGCTTGCGATCTTCACCCGGCTGAGGCGGAGCGGCGAGCGATCTTGTAGTGCCGCGACCTGCTCCGGCGTGCCGCGCTCGTGGATGGGCGCCAGGGCCAGAAACCCCGCCAGGCTCGCGGTTGCTGCCCCGCCATCCACCCAGGCCAGCTCGAATGCCGCCAGCGACAGCGCCAGGTTCTTCGGCCCGGCGATGAATCCGCCCTCTTCCGGCTCCATGAAGACGGCGGTGATGCCGGAGCGGTCGAAGGCCTCCAGCATCTCTTCCTTGCCCGGGGTCCATTCGTGGGTGTTGCGCTCGCCCGCCGCCACCAGGCGCGCCACCGGGCCGCGCGCCACGCCGCGCGCCGACTGCACCAGCATCTGCAGGTCAAATCGATCGGCGAACCGCCATTGAATCTGGCGAATCGCGTCGGTGGGAAGGGTGAGCATGTGCTGGATTTCGGGAAGGGCGGCTGTGCTCATAAAAAACCTCAATCAGCGGCAACATTGTCCCGTAGTCAGGTCACACTCGCTTGTGATTCGTGTCACGTTCTGTTGGGGGTCTTGCTCCCTTTGCCCGATCGAACTGCACACCAGGTCCTATGCTCTGCGTCGCAAATCGGCGCGGAATCGGGCGCTTCGCGAGCCAGGTTGTGATTGAGCGCAACGGGAAGGCAAAGAATTCCCCCGATCGTCTGCCAGCCGAACGTGACCCCGGTCACGGCAAGATTTTCCAGTAAAGCATTTCCTCAGAACAGCGAACCTCGCATGACGTGAATCACTGCAGCGGTATCGCACTCGTCCGTCCGGAGAGACCGGCTTCAATCACCTCTTCAGGAACGGCGATACAAATAAAGGAAGACGTCAGGATGAGCAGAGCTGGGAACTTGCAAGGCTCCTCAACCGCTTCGTGGGCGTTCGGGCATTGCGGAATGACGAAGCGGAATATTTTTGGGATGGCCTTGGTTGCGTTTCTGTTGGTTGTGTTTGCTCCAGGAAGGGCCTTGGCGCAGGCCGACTGTCTTGCCTGTCACGCCGACAAGGGTCTGCAGGATGCCGCCGGCCATAACATCAGCGTGGATGGCGACACCTTCGCCAAAAGCATTCACGGCAGCCTGAAATGCAGTGAATGCCACGCCGACATCAAGGAATATCCGCACCCGGAGAAGATCGCTAAGGTCAAGTGCGATACCTGCCACGCCGGCCAGGCGACGGAACTCGCGGGCAGCGTCCACTCCGACGGCGGCCGACCATCCCTGCACCAGCTGCCATGGCGATGCGCACGCCATCTTTCCCAAGGACGACAAGCGGTCGGCGGTGTACCCGCTCAACGTTCCCAAGACCTGCGGCACATGCCATGGAAACGATGGCATGGCTCAGAAGCACGGGCTGGCCACCGTCTTTCCGTCGTACATCGATTCGATCCACGGATCGGCGCTGAGCAAGGAAGGGCTGCTGGTGGCCGCCAACTGCCAGAGTTGCCACGGCTCGCACCACATTCTCAGCCGCAAAGATCCGAAGAGTCCCACGTTCAAAGCCAACATTCCCAATACGTGCGGCACCTGCCACGCGGGAATCACAGCCAACTACTACGACGGGGTACACGGCAAGGCGGTAGCGGCCGGCAAAATGAATGCGCCGGTCTGTTCTGACTGCCACACCGCCCACGCCATTGAGCAACCCACCGCGGCCGGTTTCCGCATGCAGTCGACGCCCATCTGCGGCTCCTGCCACAAGGACAAGTTCAGCACCTACCGCGATACCTTCCACTCGCAGCTTGGCGCGCTTGGGCGGCTACGTGGAAACCGCGCGATGCTGGGACTGCCACGAAGCGCATGACGTCCGTCCTGCTTCCGATCCCCACTCGCCCGTGCACAAGTACCAACCTCGTTACCACATGCGGCAAGTGCCACGCCGGGGCCAACCTCAGCTTCGTGCAGTACCAGCCCCACGCCAACGCGCGGGTCCGCAAGCTCAACCCGGCGCTCTATTTCGTGCGCCTCTTCATGAATCTTCTGCTGGTCAGCGTACTTACATTCTTCGTGATTCACACGGCGCTTTGGCTCATCCGTTCCCGCTACGAGCAGGTGAAGAAAGGCTGCTGAAGGAGGACCCCATGCCTGAGGTTCAGGAAGCGCCCGTCACAAGTCCGGACACCGGTACGAAAGCCGGACGCTTTTTCGTTCGCTTCACGCGTGCGCAGCGCACCATGCACGCCGTCTTGTTCAGCACCTTCCTTGGCCTCGCGGCCACAGGTCTTCCTCTGCGTTTCAGCGAGAGCATCTGGGCGCGGCGGCTGGCCACTGAAGTGGGCGGATTCGGCGCCATTCTCTTCTTCCACAAGCTCTGCGCCATCGTCCTGACCATCGCCTTTGCTGATTCACGTGAAGGACATCTTCACCCGCGGCATCATGAATCGCGAGAAGGGCATCTTCTGGGGCGCCACTTCGATGGTGGGGAACTGGAAGGACGTGAAGGATCTCTTCGCCCACTTCCGCTGGTTCCTCGGACTCGGGCCCAAGCCGGCATTTGAGCGCTACGCCTATTGGGAGAAGTTCGATTACTGGGCGGTTTTCTGGGGCATGATGGTCATCGGGTTCTCGGGCTATGCCATGTGGTTCGCCCCGTTCTTTGCCCACTTCCTGCCCGGCTGGGCGCTGAATGCCGTGCTGGTGATTCACAGCGAAGAAGGCTTGCTCGCCATCCTGTTCATCTTCTCCATTCACTTCGTCAACACCCATCTGCGTCCGGGCAGCTTTCCGATGGACATGGTGATCTTCACCGGCGTGGAGAGCGAAGAAGAGTTCAAGACCAAACGCGCAGTAGAGTACAAGCGGCTGGAACAGCAAGGAAAGCTCGAGGGACGCCTCGGTGCAAAGCCGGCGACCTGGCTGGTGAATTTCAGCCGCGGCGTGGGAGCCATCGCGATTGCAATCGGACTGATTCTTCTGGTCCTCACGTTGACCGCGTATTTCGGAGAGTAGTGGGGCAAGCCAATGGCAAGAGAAAGCTCTGCCTTTTCCCGCAGTGATGTTAGCGATCGCAAAACTCGCGCGTCTGTCATCCTGAGCGAAGCGCCGCGCCGCGGCGCTGAGTCGAAGGACCTGCGGTTGTCCTTTTGGATCTGGGCGCGGCAACTCGCGCTGATGACGCTGCTGATCGGGGCGCCGTCCTCTTGGGCCGCGCAGAAGCTCAAAGACATTGACTGCCTGACCTGTCACGGCGACTCCACGCTGACCACGGATGAAAACGGCAAGCAGGTCAGCCTCTATGTCGACAAAGACAAGCTGAAGCATTCGTTCCATGGCCGGCTGTTCGGCTGCGTCGATTGCCACACCGATGTCAAAAGCCTTGTCCATGACGCGCCTCCAAAGAAAATCACCTGCGCCGGATGCCACGAGGCTGCCCAGCAGGCTTATGCCCGCTCCATGCATGCCAAGCCCGTCAAAGCCGGAGCAGCTTTGGGAGCCACGTGCGTTGACTGCCACGGCAGCGCGCATGAAACTCTGACGCCCGGCAATCCCGCCTCGCCGGTCAATCATGCCAACATTCCTGTAACCTGCGGCCGGTGCCACGGGCAGAAGTTCATCACCTCATCGAACGGCGACAGCGCGCAAGCCTTCGTCTCCTACCAGGAAAGCGTGCACGGGCGCGCGATCGAGAATGGCTCGCAGAAGGCCGCCGTCTGCACCGACTGCCACGGCGCGCACGAGATTCTCGCCGCCAACGAAGACCATTCGCCCATTTACAAATTCAACGTGCCGGCCACCTGCGGCAAGTGCCACGCCGACATCACGCAGACCTTCATGGCCAGCATCCACGGGCAGGGCATTGCGCGCGGAAATGGCCTGGCGCCGGTGTGCACGGACTGCCACGGCATCCACTCCATCAAGAAGCATGAGGATCCCAACTCCCCCGTCGCCGGAAAGAATCTCTCGCAGGACACGTGCGCGCGCTGCCATGAGGGCGTGCGGCTCTCGCAGGAGTTCGGCCTGCCCGGCAATCGCGTCTCCACCTACATGGACAGCTATCACGGCCTGGCCTCCAAGGGCGGTTCGGTGGTCGCCGCCAACTGTTCGAGCTGCCACGGCGTGCACAACATCCTGCCCTCGAGCGATCCGCGCTCCACCATCAACCATGCCAATCTCGACGCCACATGCGGCCAGTGCCACAAAGGCGTGACTCAGAAGTTCACGCTCACCCGCGTCCATCTCGGCGACGGCACCCAGAACCGGGACATTGATTCGGTAATCACCGCGCTGGGTGCGGTTGATCTATGTGCCGCTCATCGTCATCGTCATCGGCGCAATGTTCCTGCACAACGCTGATCATCTGGCGCAGCAAGCTGGCGGCCCGGCGCAGAGCGCATCCGGCCATGGTGCTGCGCATGACCGTGAACCAGCGCTGGCAGCACATCGTGCTGTTCACAAGCTTCATCATCCTGGTCATCACCGGCTTTGCGCTCAAGTTCCCCGAATACGTGGTTTGCTCACGTCTTCGGGATGGGCGAGCATCTGCGCGGCATCATTCATCGCATTGCGGGCGTGGTCCTGATGTGCCGCTGGGATCTATCACGTCTTTTACGTGATCCAGTCGCGCGAAGGGCCGCCGCCTGATTCGCGATATCGCTCCCCGGCCGGCCGATGGCTTCGACGCGCTGAAGGCCATGCGCTACTACCTTGGCCTGAGCTCCGAAAAGCCCGAAGTTCGGGCGCTTCAACTACGCCGAGAAAGCCGAGTACTGGGCGCTGGTCTGGGGCACGGCGCTGATGGGCGCTCACCGGCGTCATGCATTTGGGCCAAGGTGTGGGTCGGCAACCTGCTGGCGCGCTGGTGGGTCGACGTGGCCACTGCAATTCACTACTACGAAGCGATCCTCGCCACGCTGGCCATCGTCGTGTGGCACTTCTACCAGGTCTTCTTCGATCCCGATGTGTACCCCATGAACTGGGCCTGGCGGGACGGCAAGATGCCTCTCGATCACTATCGCGAAGAGCACGGCCTGGACACCGAAGCGTCTGCCGACAAGCCGGGTGCCCAATCCTAGGGGTGTCCGGCACACCGATGGTCGTTTTAAGTTTGGAAAGGGCACGACTTCAGTCGTGCCATAAACGGCTTAAAACGAGCCGGGCTTTACAGGCTGCGGAAAAACTCGCGGTTTTGAAAGGGCACGCCTTTAGCCGTGCCGTAAGAGCAGCGGAATCAATTCGGCTTCAGCCCCTGAGGGACGTACTTCTCGATTTCGCCGCCCATTCTCTGTTTTTCCGCAACCTCTTTAGCCCCTGAGGTAAGCCCCTTCTTCAGTCCATGTGCGCTCATCTGTAATAACCCTGTCTGCGGTAGGCTACGGCGTCTGCTTCGTCTTGCCCCAGCTGAACCGTCTTCCAATGATCACCTTGGCGATCCAATGATCTGTTGACGCGGTCGCGCCCACGCCCACCCCGAAGTTGATCTCCCACTTGGGCGAAACGTTCAGGTCGATGGCTGGAAAGATCTGCTGCTGCTGCGAGTGCACAGGATAAATATCGCGGATGCTTCCATAATCGGCGTAATACTCAACTCCTCCCGACACCACCTTGGTGAAATCCCAGCTCACCTTCACCGCCGGCGCAAAGTCCAGCCCGAGATCCACTTCCGGTCCGTGCAGCGTCCGCTCAAAAGCCGGGTTAACTGCCCAGTAGAAGCGCCCCTTCTGCTTGTCCACGATGGGCCGGATCTCCCACGTCCACGTGTCCTGCGAGAACAGCCCCCGCTGGTAGCCGATCTCCATCGACAGGCTCGCTCCCACCGGCCAGTGCCATTCGGGCGGGACGCGGACGCGCGGCCGGATATGGTCTCCCACCCATTCCCACCCCAGTTGGCTCTGGATGGTCGTAAACACATAAAAACCCAGTTCGGACCACTCGTTGAGACCCTGGGTGATTTCGAGTGTCTCGTGCTGGGCGTGATAGGTGGGAACAACACCGTCGATGGTTTCCCGCTGCCCCTGGGCCGTGAAATTCGAATGCACCTCAACCATGGTGGTGCGAGGAGCAACCGTTTCCGACCCGTACACCTGGATCTCGTAGTTGCCCTGCGCCCGTGCCGCGCATGCGCCCGCGGCTGCCAGGATCAGGAGAATGACGATTGCCCTCAAGCGAGCTCCATCGACGGTAGGAATCCGGGAATTTCAGGCCGGCGGCCTGTTTCCTTCATTGAACGGCCTCATCCGTCGAATAGACGCCGTTTCCAGCTGCTGAACCGCACTCAAACCCATTATCACCGGTGGTATACTCGCAAGGGCGGGCGCGTGCAGACGCCCGATTTCAGACTACACTGAGGTTCCCATGTCCGGCCATTCCAAATGGGCCACAATCAAGCACAAGAAGGGCGCGCTCGACGCCAAGCGCGGCAAGACTTTCACTCGCCTGATCAAGGAAATCACCATTGCCGCCAAAGGCGGCGGAGGTGATCCCGACGGCAACCCGCGGCTGCGCACCGCTGTCCTGGCGGCCAAGGCGGAAAACATGCCGGCCGAAAACATCAAGCGGGCCATCCAGCGCGGCACGGGCGAGCTCGAAGGCGTCAACTACGAAGAAATCACCTTTGAGGGCTACGGCCCCGGCGGGGTCGCCATCATCGTCGAAGTAACGACCGACAATCGCAATCGCACCGTAAGCGAAATCCGCCACACCTTCTCAAAGAATGGCGGCAACCTCGGCTGAACCGGTTCGGTTCTGCTTCATGTTCTCGAAAAAGGGCATCATCGCCGTCGAGAAATCCGCAGCCTCGGAAGAGAAGCTGATGGACATCGTTCTTGAGCACGGCGGCGAAGACCTGAGCGACGAAGGCGACACCTGGGAGATCATCACCGACCCCGGCTCGTACGAAGCCGTGCTGACGGCGGTCAAGGCCGCGGGCATTCAGGTTGCGATGAGCGAAGTAACGATGGTCGCATCGACCTACACCAAGCTCGAAGGCCCGGCTGCCAACCAGATGATGCGCCTCCTGGAAGCCCTCGAAGACTTCGACGATACCCAGAATGTGTATTCGAACTTCGAAATGACCGCCGAGCAGATGGAGCAGGTTGCCGGCTGATTCGAGGTTACAGACCGCTCCTGCAGCAGGCGAATGTTTTGAAAGGCCGCCCCGTGCGAGGCGGCCTTTCTTGTGAGACTCAGAAATTTGTATCCGGAGACAAGAAGAACGTTGACTCGAATTTTGAAGCTTTTTCTTTTGGTTCTCTGCGCCACCCTCACGGCTTCTGCGCAGGTGCCGGGCGCCTCGACGTCGGTCGACGGAAAAAAAGATCCGGCCGCCGGTCCAGTTTCCTCGGAAGACAATCCCGCACAGCAGGTCCGCGACGCCCGGTCCTGGGAGGTGGGCCCCTTCGTCAACTGGGGCACTGGGCTGTCGCGAGCGTTCCGATTTCAAGTTCTTTTCCCTTGGCTTTCAACTGGGCAAGCCGGTTTCGCGCGTCCTGCACGCCGGCATCCTGAGCGGGCAATTCGAACTGGCTGGGAATATCATGCCCCTCTGGCAGGCCTACACCCCCGCCCCCCACGTGCAGACTTTCGTCTATCAGGGTGTGACCTACACCGAGCCGATCGGGGGCGGCACCTTCACCGGAGTCAGCATTACCCCGGTCATCTTTCGCTGGAACTTCCTTACCCGCTCGAAACACATTCAGCCGTGGTTCCAGGGCGCAGGCGGGCTCATCTATACAACGCATAAGTTCCCGCCTGACGTGCTGGTACCGCACGGGGATCCGGGAGGCACATCGGTATGGAATTTTTCTCCCCAGGGCGGAATCGGTATGCACTGGTTCACCGGCAGTAAACGATCGATCGACCTTGGCGTGAACGGTGTCCACATTTCGTCGGCTTCGCTGGGAGACCGCAATCCTGGAGTAAACGCCAGCCTGCAGGTGCAGGTCGGTTATACATGGTGGAAGTGAACCAATGACATGAACGGTCCGGTTGTCGAGTGCGTACCTAACTTCTCCGAGGGCTCAGATCCGCGCCGTATCGAGACCATCGTGGCCGCGATGCGCGTCGATGGAGTACGCCTGCTCGACTGGGCGATGGACACCGACCACAACCGCTCCGTAGTCACCATCGCCGGTGAGCCCGCCGCTGTGGTCGAAGCTGCCGTCCGCGGGACAGGGAAGGCCGCGGAGTTGATCGATCTCACCCGCCAGCAGGGAGCGTATCCCCGCATCGGCGCCGCCGACGTCATCCCCTTCGTGCCCGTTTCCGGCATCAAGCTGGAGCAGTGCGTTATGCTGGCGCGGCAGGCGGGTCTCGAAATCTGGCGTCGCTTCGGCATCCCCGTCTACTTCTATGAAGCCGCTGCGTCGCGGCCCGATCGCGCCAACCTCGAAGATGTCCGCCGGGGCCAGTTTGAAGAGCTGCGCGATGCGGCCCGCAAGGATGCCGCGCGGCGCCCCGATGTGGGCGGCCCCGGGCTCCATCCCACCGCCGGCGCCTGTGCCGTGGGCGCCCGCAAGTTCCTCGTCACCTACAACATCTATCTCGATTCGACCGACGTGGCCATCGCCCGCGCCGTCGCTCGAGAGATCCGGACTGCGGCACTGGGGTTGAAAGGCGTAAAGGCCCTGGGCTTGATTGCTCACGGCCGCGCCCAGCTTTCCCTGAACATCTCCGATTTTCAGGCCACCCCCATCTCCGAGGTATTCAAGGCCGTCTCCAGACTGGCCGTCCGGCACAAGACGGCGCCCGTCGAAGGCGAGGTAATCGGCCTGATTCCCGACGCCGCCTGTGAGCGGGAAAGCGAATGGATGCGTCAATTAATAGAGTTCGATCCCGCAGCCAAAATCCTCGAAAACCGCCTGGCATCGCCCCTGGCGTGGCCAGAGAGGGGTTGAGTGACCCGGGAGCGGTATTCAGTTCGAATTGATCTGCAGTTAAAATGATCCTGGGTATCGAAAAATTGCCGCTTTTGAAATGGACCAAAAGTCGAAAGGATGCCGGCCGTCTGCGTAACAACCAGATCGATGCCGTCACTGGAGGAAGTTACTTGTTTAGAAACACGGTTTTGACATTAGTCGTGCTCATGACGGGGGCCGCTGCTGCGCAGGCTGCGCAGCTTTCCTCCGACGCACGCACCGCCATTCCGCACGACGTGCAGCAATTGGTGGTTATCGATTACCGGGCCATGCAGAACTCGAGCGCCGCCATGGAGCTGCGCGATCGGGTGATGCCTCCCGATTTGAAGCAATTCGATGAAGCGCTCAAGCGTTCCGGACTCAATGAAAACCACGATGTCGACGAGCTGGCCTTTGCCCTGTTCCGTCCCAATGAAGCCAACGACGAAGTCGTCACCCTCGGCATTGCCCAGGGCCAGTTCGACGTGCAGGATATTCTTGCCAGCTTCAAGAAGCGGGGAGTCAAGCCCTCCGTCGTCCGTACCAACAAGATCTATCCGATGGGCAAGACCGGCATGGTGCTCTGCTTTGTCGATCCGTCCACGATGGTCTTCGGCGGAAACGACGCGGTGAAGGCCGCGCTTGATGCACGCGACGGAAACTCACAGAGCCTGTTAACCAACTCCACCTTCATGGACGCCATGCGGGCGGTTGACTCCGAGGCGCTCTGGAGCATCCTCGATCAGAAGGGTACCCAGACCATGATGAAGCAGGTGCTCGGCGAGGCCGGTTCGGTCGCCGATTTCGAATCCGTGCGCAAGCGGCTCCTCGTCTCCTGGTACACCATGGATTTTCAGCACGGCGTCAAATTTGATCTCACCATCGCCACCGGCGATGCCTTTGCTGCCGCCACCGTGTCGTCTCTCCTGAATGCCGCGGTGCTTTACCGCAAGATGAGCGGATCGGACTCCGAGAAAGCCGCCCTCGCCGGGACCGACATCAGCTCCAGCGCCGGCAAGCTCGCCATCCACTTCGCCGCTTCCGACAACGACTTCAACAGCCTCCTCAAGTCCCAGCTGTTCCAGAGCATGGTGCGGTAAAAGGAACGCAGTGAAGGGTACGGGCTTCAGCCCGTACATCAACTCCCGCACACTCAATATGCGCTTTACAGGCTGCGGAAAAACTCGCGGTTTTGAAAGGGCACGGCTTTAGCCGTGCCGTAAGAGCAGCAGAATCAATGGGGCTTCAGCCCCTGAGGGACGTACTTCTCGACTTCGCCGCCCATTCTCTCCGTTTTTCCGCAACCGCTTTAGCCCCTGAGCGTCCTTTAAGCGGCTTTCCTGTTCACTGCGCCGTCGTCAAGTGGGGATGAAACTCCCCTTTCCCCCCCGGCTGCAACACCACTTCCAGGGTCCCTTCCTGCCGTTCCGCGAGCGCCGGGCCATCCACTTGCACCTGGCGCCCATTGGCTGCCGTGTACTGCACCTTGACCGGACCGCTGCCCTGAACCTGGATCCTGTAATGCATGGTCGCGCCGGTGGCCAGTTCGTCCGATCCAAAGCTTGCGCTGGGGTAATCCACTTCGAGCAGCCGGACCGGCGCTCCCGTCCGGTTCTCGACCGCCACTTCGACGTGGGCCGAGTGGCACCCCGCAAGAAACCCCGCCAACAATGAAATTCCGGGCACGAGAACCAGCCGGGCTAAACGTCTCATGGTTTGGTCGCCTCTTCGGCCCTTTCCGGGGCCGCGGCGAGCCGCTTTTCCACCCGATCCAGTCGTTTCAGCAGTTCCGGCAGGCGCTGAAAGATGCTCACCGCGCGTAACCAGACCCGGTTGTCGAATCCCGGCGATCCGGAGATCATCTTCCCCGCCGGCACATCGTGCGAAACTCCCGACTGGGCGGTCAGAATCACTCCATCCCCGAGGCTGCAGTGGCCGGCCACGCCCGCCTGCCCAGCCAGAATGGCGTTGTTCCCGATCACCGAGGACCCAGCCAGGCCCGCCTGGGCGCAGAGCAGCGTATTCTCCCCCACCCGCGACCCGTGTCCCACCTGCACCAGGTTGTCGACCTTGCTGCCGTCGCCAATCTCCGTCGCCCCTACCGTCGCGCGGTCGATGCACGCGTTGGCCTGCACATCCACCCGGTTGCCCAACCGAACCGGGCCCGACTGCGGGATCTTTTCCCATTGGCCGGCCTCGTTTTTAGCGAATCCGAACCCGTCGCCGCCGATCACGACCCCGTTTTCGAGCGTGACGTAGTCGCCGAGTGAGCAGCCCTCTCGCACCACGGCGTGAGCATGGGCAAAAAGATGGCTCCCCGCCCGCACTCCCGGATACAGCACGACGTGCGGCAGCAGCGTGGCGTGCGGCCCCACCCGCACATCTCGATCCACCACGACATAGGCGCCGATGTGGGCTCCCTCCCCGATCTCGGCGGTTGGGTCGATCACCGCGGTGGGATGGATCCCGGGTGGATACGTGGGCGGCTGGTAGAAAAGCCCCAGCGCCCTTGAAAAGGCCAGATAGGGGTTTTTCACCCGCAGCGTTGCCGCCGAAATCTCCGCAAATCCCGGCTCGACCAGCACCGCGGCGGCTTGCGTGTTGCGGGCCAGGCCCGCGTAGCGGGGATTGGCCACGAAGGTGATCTCGGAAGGCCCCGCCTCCTCAATCCCTTTCACACCCGTCACTTCCAGCTCAGGGTCGCCACGAAGTTCGGCCCCCAGCCGCGTCGCCAATTCTCCAAGCTTCATCGATGAGATTGTAATGGAAGCCCTGCGGCACAAGCCTAGCCCTGCTCTTCAGGAAACAACTGCGGCTGTTCTTCGGGCCTGCCCTCACCGGTTCCGCGCTTGCGTGCGGGAGCGCCGATCAAGCTGACCACTTCCAGCGTCTGGATCGCCAGCCGAGGCACGTAGATCCTTTGGGTGTTCGACCGCATGTCCGGTGGAGTCAGCAGTAGCCCTGCTCCGTCCACCAGCGAGCGGTCATTGGCGGCTAACCCCTCCAGTTCATCCCCGTCAGCCAGCGTCATGCGCAGCCAAAGCCCAGTCGCCCGCGGCCGCACCGCAAAGCGCTTGTGCATCAGCCGCTCGGGATTTGTCTGGTCGGTTGAAGAAGCCGGGAGGTCCCGAACATAGCAAACCCACTTCACCGCCCCCCATGGAATCTGGAGAACCTTGCCGGCCAGGTCCAGAATCTCCAGTTCGGCCGCATCCTGGCCGAAGGTCGCCCGGGTATACCCCGCCAGCCAGTCGCGGGAAAACTTGCGCACTATCACGGGCTTGCGAGCCGATGCCATCGTTCTGGATTGTCGCACGGACCGCGCCGTGCCTTGAACTGGGAATAGGCCTAAACGCGATTACATGTCACTCTCCGGGAACCCGATTCGGAGATTTCCCGAAAACAGACCGCCCGAGAACACTGCACCGCAACCGGCGGCGGAATTCCCATCGTTGAAAAGTCGACTCAAGTTCGACACCCGCGACCCGCGATCAAGTCTGATGCGACTCTAGCCAACCGGAACGAGTTGTGATAAGGTACAGCTTTGCAAACTTCTGCCGGTTGCGGCTAAGCGTAACGGCATCAGATACTTGGCAGAGCCAGCGTCGGGGTTAAACGGGAACGGAATGCCTGACTACATCTACCTTCTGGAAAACCGGCTTTCGGCAGATCAGCGAAGCGCACTGCGCCAGCTCCGCGACGCCGCTCGCCAGGCCGAAATGATCCTGTTCCTCACCGGGGACGCCGTCCGCGACCTGACCAGCGGTCATGCCGTGCGCGACATTGAGGTTGCTGTGCATGGAAATGCGCTCGACCTGAAGAAAATTCTCAACCACACTCCGGTCCAGATCTGGGGCGAAGACGAGGCCTCACGGTCGCTCTATCTTTGTTTCCCCGGTACGGTTCGGGTGGATGTGGTCAGCACCCACCGGACCGAATACCCCAAGCCGGGCCAGCCCGTATTCCATCCCGCCTCCATCCACGAAGACCTGCGCCGGCGCGATTTCACTGCCAACGCCATGGCCCTTTCACTCAACGAAGGGTCCTTTGGCCTGTTGATGGACCCCCTCAATGGCGCTGCCGACATCGAAGCCCGCACCCTGCGCCTGGTCTCAAACTATGGGTTCCTCGAAGAGCCCGCCTTGATGATCCGTGCCACCCGCTACCGGGCGCGCCTCGGCTGGGAACTGGACCCTAAAACCCAGGTGCGCTATGAAAACGCCAAGGCTGAAGGAATCATCGAGTCCCTTTCCGCCCATGAGCGCAGCCGGGAATTGGAGCAGATCGCCCATGAGGACGACGGGCTGAAGGTCCTGCACGCCCTGGAAAACGAAGGCTGGATGAGGGTTCTGTTCGCCTCATGGACGCCGGCCAAGGCCGATGAAGAAAAGTTGGCGGCTCTGCACACCCTGGCGGTTGAACTTCTCGTGCAGGGCGTTCATGCCGACGTCTCGGCGGCCCAGATCCAGTTGCTCACCGCCAAAATGCCGCCCAAGGAACTGGCCGCTCTCAAGAAGCAGCTGCTTCGGCCGGGATTTGTCGAGGAATGGAATAGCCTCGATGCCCAGGCCTCGGGCTTCGCCAAGGCGCTGCTGGCCAAAGACAACCAGACGCCCTCGGCAGGCTTCAGGCTTTTTACGAGCTATGATCCAGAAGCTGTTCTCTGGCTTGGATTTACAAGTAAAGACGCGGCCGTAAAAGATCGCTTCCACCAGTTCCTTAAAGTCTGGCCCGAAACCCGCCAGCGCATCCCCTATGCCTTGATGCAGGAGATGCGCATCAAGCCCGAGTTGCCCAACTACGCCGAGATCGTGCAGTCCGTCTTTTTGGAACTCATCGATGGCAAGCTGGCCACTCCCGAGGAGATGCGCGCTTTCCTCGAGCCGTTTTCGCCTCCTGCGCCGCCCCCCCAGATCACCATCAAGAGAACCCGCGGCAAGCGGGGCGAAGCCAAAGTCAAGGACTACGAGGACGAAGAGGAATCCGAAGACGGCCTCGAGGCAGAGGAAGACCTCGACGACATGGGTGGCGACGAAGATGAGATCGGCCTCGGCATGGGCATCCCGAAGGTTGATCTTGAGCCCGATCCGGCCGATGAGGGTGAACCCGACGATGCGGACGATGAATCCGAAGAAGAAGAAGGGGACGAAGAGCCGGTACCCGCGAAGCGTTCCAGTAAAGGCGCCAAGGGAGCTGCATCGGAGTCGCCTGCTTCGGTCGCAAAGGCGGGGAAGAATACGCCGCCTCCAGCCAAAAAACTAGAACCGGCACCCGCCGTGAGCGGCAAATCCGGAAAGCCGCACCCATCGCCGGCGCACCCGGCCGAACCCGCTGGTGGAGCGAAGGGCGCCGCGGCGAAGACCCCGGCACCCGCCCCGAAACCGGCAGTGAAGACTTCCGCAACACACGGCCATGGAAAGTCGCCCGCTCCGGCCAAGAGCAAGTCTGCGCCCGCAAAGGACACACACAAGGCCAAGCCGGCGGCGAAGCCGGAGCCGAAAAAATCGGCCGCAAAATCGTCCAAACCGGCCCCCAGGCATGCGCCGGCGAAATCGCACGCATCCCACCACAGCCCTCCCAGGCACCCGGCCGCTTCCAAGCCCCACAAGCCCGCCAAGCCGGCTCCCGGAAAGTCTTCCGCGAAAAAGCACTAGCCCGGCGCCGGGCCGCTCGTCCCGCGCACCCGCTCGCCGGCTTCTGCCAGCCTTACTCTTGTCCGTGGTATCTTCGAGAAAACCTGGAGGTCCTTCCGCTGGTGCGACACTTGACGCGCGTTCTCTGCCTTGGAACTCTTGCCTTGCTGTTTTCAACCACCACGGTGCTCGTTCATGCCGGCGGCCGCCCGGCCGCACAGGATGCCAAGGCCTCTCCCGGCTATCGCTTCCAGAGCGGCGGCTGGACTTACGTTCATCTCGAGGGCAGTCCGTCGCAGATCGGATACCAGCACGGCCGGCTGCTGGCGTCGGAAATCGCCGACGTAGTCGAGGTCCTCAAACTCGAGAGCGAACACTCCACCCGGCGCGACTGGAATTTCTACCGCGACGTCAGCCGCGAGCAACTCTGGCCGCATATTGATGCCGAGTATCAACAGGAGCTGCGTGGGATCGCCAAAGGCGTGCAGTCCGCCGGAATCAAGCTCGATGTGTGGGACATCGTGGCCGTCAACGCCGGAATCGAACTGCCGGAGTATTACGTGCCGTGGCTCAACAAGAAAGAGCACGCACTGAACGCGCCGGAGATCCGGCCTGAAGGTCGCTGCTCCGCATTCATCGCTACCGGAAGCTACACCAAAGGCAGCAAGATTGTCATCGCCCACAATAACTGGTCGAGCTACGCCGAAGGCGCCCGCTGGACGGTGGTGTTCGACATCCAGCCCGCGCATGGCCATCGCGTCCTGATGGATGGCCTCCCCGGCGTCATCACCAGCCAGGACGACTTTGGCGTCAACGATGCCGGCTTGCTGATCACCGAGACGACCATCACCCAGTTCGAAGGCTGGGATCCCAACGGCAAGCCGGAGTTCGTGCGCTCCCGCAAGGCTCTGCAATACGGCGGCTCGATCGACGAGTATGTCGCCATCATCAAGGACGGCAACAACGGCGGCTACGCCAACGACTGGCTCATCGGCGATCGCAAGACCGGCGAGATTGCCTATCTCGAACTGGGCCTCAAGAACACGCCCCTGTGGCGATCCAAAGATGGATACTTCATCAGTTCGAATTTCGCGCGCGACCCGGAACTGATGAAGACCGAGACCCCGGAATTCGATCCCGCCAATCTTTCCGCATCTGAGAACGCGCGCCGCGTCACCTGGGAAAAGAAGATGGCCGGCGCCAGGGGACAGATCGACGTCACGCTGGCCGAGCAGTTCCTGGGCGATCACGACGACAGTTTCACGGGAAAAGTGAAGGCCAGCCAGCGCTCACTCTGCGGGCATGTCGACACTGCGAGTGAGGGTACGCCGGAGTGGGATTGGGCGCCCTACTATCCCGGCGGCGCCGTGACCGGAAAAGTCACTGACTCCGACCTGGCCGGATCTCTTTCATTGATTGCTCACGCCGGTCATCCTTGCGGCGAAGACTTTATCGCCGCCCCGTTCCTGGCCGCCCACCCCGAATACGGCTATCTCAAGCCCGTTCTCAAGGACATGCCTTCCGGTCCGTGGACTAAATTCACCGCCGGGCAAAAGAATTAGCGCGCCTCTGAATAAATGACTGTATTGAAGAGTACGGGCTTCAGCCCGTACATCTAGCCAGGCAGAGAGCGGGGCTTCAGCCCCTGAGGGAATGCCGGCTTCCCTTGAACACGTGTTCAGCGGTCCCTTGCCGCGCCCTTATCGGTATTGAAGATGAATCGTCGTTTCCGTCACCGGACAGCCGACGTGCACGATCGCCGACTGGAATGGCGGAGCGGAGAGCCCCACGTGCGGGTTGTTCCCAAAACCGAAGCCCTCTTTCGGTATCCCGATCAGGTTGCGATCCAGCTTCGCATTGCGATTCTCATCGTGAATCGCGGCCACTCCGTAGTCGCCCGGGGGCAGGTTCTCCCACAACACCGTGGCCACGCGATCTCCGGGAAGAATCGGAGTAGGTCCGCGTCGAAACGCCTTCCGCGGGTCTTCCGGCCAACCGTCCGCGGACTTGAAGATTACCGAGCCGACCACGCCGGTTGAATTCCGCAGGCCGTCCACATGAATGCGCAGCGTGCAGCCGTCTCCGCTATTTGACGTGCCGTCCTGGGCCGCATCAATCGCAGGGACATGACTGCATGCAAGCGTGAGAAGGAAAGCAGAAGCTTGAGCCAGCGCTCGCCGAATCGCCACATGTTTAGGACGGGGTGAATTCACAGACAGTTAGCCCGGACACACGCCTGGCGTCGCACAGTGAATGTCCGAATGGCCCGTGACATTCACCATGCCGACAGAAGAATCAGCGCCTGCGACCACAGACGCTTTCTTCTGCAATCTCATTTCTGGCAACGGAGCGCAAACCAACGCGCAAAAATATTTCCCCAAGATTCACCAGTGGCAATTGCGCCAAACAGCTTTCTGGATTCCAGCTTGAGCCTTGTAGGGGAAGAACTCAGGTCCGATGTCCGGGGAGGCTCACTGGACCTGGGGGGAAGTGGTTAATAACGGCCACGTCCGCCGCGCGCGCCTGCGCCGGCGGGGCTGCTCCCTTTACGTGCCTGGTAGCAGTCCCGGCAAAATACCGGACGGTCGCCGCGTGGTTCGAAGGGCACTGTTGTTGGCTGACCGCAGCCGGAACAGATCACGGGTGTTCCCTGTGCCGGAGCCGAACGGTAGCCGGAACCTCCTCCACTGCCTTGGTCGTTTTTCTTTGCCACTCGGCAAGGCTTGCAACGCTTAGGCGTAGAGTAACCGCGTTCCTGGAAGAACGCCTGATCAGCAGCGGTGAAGGTAAAGTCCTGTCCACAATCGCTGCAAGTTAATTGAATATCTCCGGCCATGGGTCTCCTCGTGCAGATTGTACAGCCCACTGTACCATTTTTCTCATAATGATTTTCCTGGTTTATTTACCGCACTTAGTTCAATAGTGAATCTTTCCAGGCCCCCGGCGAATCCTGCGGACTGCGAATGTTTGCGTTCCACCCGGTCTCGGTAATACTTTCGCTTACAGGGCAAATCAATAGAATAGATATGCTTTCCTGCTTATCCGTCGGATTGTGACCATCGCTCCCAACCCGGAATTCGAGGCCGAATGCATTCGGAAGATTCAGGCTGGAGAGAAGCAGCTCTTCCATGATTTGATCCGGCCTTGCGAGCGCGCAATTTACTTTCTGCTCCTGTCCTTGCTTGGCAACGAAGCGGATGCGGAAGACGCTGCTCAGGAAACCGTTATCAAGGTGTATCGCAATCTTCACTTATTCCGTGGAGAGTCGCAGTTTCGCACCTGGGTTCTTTCGATCGCCCGCAACGAGGGTCTTGGCCGCCTGCGCAAGCTGCGCAATCGACGTGAGGACTCGCTCGATGCGGGCACCGATGAGCAGACTGGAGATTACACCCCCGCCATTCTCACCAGCTGGCGTGAGATACCTACTGAGGCTCTGGAACGCAAGGAACTTGGAGAGCTGCTCCGCGCGGCTATCGCCGGTCTTCCCGAGATTTACCGTAACGTTATACTGCTCAGAGACATCGAAGAAATGGATGTTCGCGAGACCAGCGCGGCGCTGGGGATAACCGAAGGAGCAGTCAAAGTTCGGCTGCACCGGGCCCGTGCTCTTTTGCAGAAAAAGCTGGCTCCGGAGTTGAAAGGATTTGCGCCCAAACGCAAAGGCCTGTTTGGGTGGGGCGCATGAGAATCGATTGCAAACACGTCTGGGAATACATCTCTCCCTACATCGACGGCGAGATCGATGCCGAGTTGCGCGCCAGCATCGAGCGCCATCTCGAGACGTGCGAGATCTGTTCCGCTGTGCTTGACTCCACCCGCAACGTCATCGTTCTCGTAGCCGACGAACGCGTGTTCGAATTGCCTGCGGGTTTCAGCGAACGACTGCATGCACGCCTCGACAAGGAATTTCAGGGTGAGACTTAGATGGAGTGAAACGATCCCCGCTTCTTCCTCACGATTCGAGAGAAAAGCGGCGTGAACACTTCCGATGTAGCTTGACGCCGCGGCCATTGTGAGCAACCATTCATTCAACCGGGCGAACCATCGTCAGATAGCCAAGCCGTCAGCCCGGAATTAACGCGACCTTCACATAGCGGCAACCTCGCAAACTCACTCAATGAGATCCACACCTTTTTAATTTTGCGGTCAGCGCCGGTTTTGTCTCCGCGACTTTCCCGCTTCACCGAAGGCAGGGAGACCCTGACAGTCCACACATTAAGGGGATACCTATGGCCATTGGCCTGATCGGTTGGGGTAGATTCTTCGACCCCCACATTGGAAAGATCACTGTCCCGGCTCCGCCCGATGGCAACGGCAAGCCGTGGCTTTGGGACTTTCTTCGCGCCGAAGCGCCCCAACTGTCACCCTTCTTCGATTGCGTGCAGCTTCCGCCGGCTTCCCTCACGCAGAGCGGCACCGCGGCAACCGGCGACGGTTATGGAATCACCTGGCGGCGCATGCTCGACGGAACCCGCTATGGAAACACCGAAAGCCTCATGGCCTGCGCGGCCGGTTTGCGTGCCCACGGCATCCGGGTTTACGGCGATGTGGTTTTGCATCAGTTTGCCAGCTGGACGCGGCAATATCCGAATGGGGCCAAGGGCGGCCAGACCGAAGGGTGGTTCCGCGGTCACCAAAGCCCGAAAATGGAGAACGGCAGGTTTGTCGGCTGGAACGATCCCATCCCTCCGTATTGTAAGGAGGACGATGTCCCGGTGCCTTCCGATGATTTCGCTTTCGGCGCGGAGATTAGTTATCAGCATTGCAATCCACCCGGCGTGACGGAAGCGGATGCCAGGGATTACCTGAAATGGTTTTCAAATCGCGCAGCGATCTATGACTTTCGCTACGACGACACCAAGGGTCAATATGCGCGATCCGTTGCCCGCATTATGAACTCGTTGCCGAACTGCTCTTTTTATTCGGAGTACTTCGATGGAAACCCGGCCAATCTGAATTGGTGGGCAACGTCGGCGCCGATGAATGGCCGCAGCGCGGTCGAGGACTTCGCGCTGCACTGGCGCCTGCAGGCCGCCTGCAACGAGTTCGATGCGCGGCAATTCGACCAGAACGGGGCAGGGTATTGGCAGCAGCGCCCAGATCTATCCGTGCTCTTTGTCGACAACCCTGACACCGACACGTCGCCCGGCCAGCAGATCATTTTCAACAAGGGCATCGCCTATGCCTTGATGCTCAATCTCCCCTGCCGCCTGGCACTCGTTTACGGCAAGGATTATTTCCCGTCTTCCGTGTGGCCCGGCGCTTATGGCTTGCAGCCGATTGTGGACAACATCGCATGGTTCGCCCGGACATTCGCTTTCGGCAACTGGGAACGACGCTGGGTCGACAAGGATGTCTATGCCTACACCCGCGACGGGAATGGCGGCGCGATCGGCTGGAGCGGAGGTTGCCTGGTGGCCGCCAACTTCAACACCCTGTACTCGCGAACCATCACGGTGCAGACCACGTGGGCTCCGGGAACATGGATCCACGATTACTCCGGCCATTGCGCCGATGCCACGGTAGGCGCAGATGGGTATGTAACCATCACCCTGCCTTCGAATGCTTTTTCCGCCGGAGTCTCTTTCGGCTTGTTCGCTCCCGGCGGCGTCAAACATCCGGTTCCAAATCCACCCATTTCGACGACGCAGGTATACGAGGGCGCACATGGCGAGGATGTTCCGCCGTTGACCGAGGGTGCGCACACATTACCGCAACGGATTCGCTGTGCGGCCGGATCGACTGTCAAAGCGGCGTTGAAAATCGATCGCGGTCAGTTAAGCGAAAGCAGCTCCGCTGAACTCTCCATTCAGGAACCGGACGGAACATTGCTTGCCTCCGGAACCACAAGCAGCGATTCTCACGTCACCGTCTCCGGCAAAATCCGCGAAGCCGGATGGCACGCGCTGGGCTTGACCGGGCACGGCATTCCTGCCGATGGCGCCGCCTTCTCACTCTCCGTCACATACACAGGATTGGCATAACATGAGACGAATTCTTTGTTTGGTTGCATGTGCCTTTTCGGCGGCGGTCTGCGCGCAAACAGGCGTCTACACCAAGGCATTCGATAATGCCCGCTCGGGCGTGAATCCGAACGAAACAATCCTGTCGCAACAGTCGGTGATGAACAAGGGCGTCGTTCGCCAGACCACCATTCCCGTCATTGGCGACGCGCGCGGTATGGAAGCCCAACCCCTGATCCTGCCGAAGGTAAAGATGGCCGACGGATCCGTCCACGACGTCCTCGTGCTGCCTTCGATGGCCAATGTGGTTCGAGGCGTCGATGCGGAAACAGGCGCCGGATTGTGGCAGGTGAATCTCGGCACTCCCCTTACCAGTTCCGCCCGTATCGATTTCCATACCATCAACCAGCATTGGGGATGTCTCAGCACCGGCATCATCGATCCGGATACGCAGCGCCTCTACCAGGTTTGCGCGGTGTCGACCGATAACAGCGGGACGCCTGAGTCCGGCCGCTACTTCATGTTCGTGTTGAACATGAAGGACGGAGCCCAGGTGGTGCCTCCGGTTCCGGTTCAGGGCACGGATACGCGGATGTGGAAGCAGCGCTCGTCGCTGGTGATGACCAGCATCGCGGGGGCCAAAACCATCTTCTTCGCCCACGGCTCGATCTTTGAGACGGCTGCCGGATTTACCGGCGGAATCACCGCGTTCGACGTGGCGACGAACCAGGTCACCACAAACCTGCCTTTGAGTTCCGGTATTTGGATGGCGGGCCAGGGTTTGGTTGCCGATGATTCCGGTCAGCTTTTTGCCATCACCGGCAACGGCGATTTTGATCCTTCGAAGGGCTTTCATGGAGAGAGCTTCATCAAGGTGCAATACACTCCGTCGCCAGCGTCTCTGAAAGTCGTGGACTTGTGGTCTCCGTGGACCGACATGCAGCGGACCGGGCAGCAGCCCCGCCCGGCCGAGAAGCTTGCCGGCGACAGCGCTCCCACCGAGGAACTGAAACCGGTGGGCTCCGGCATGAGCATGGCCCTCAAAGACGGCAAGGTCGTGGGCTATATGAATGCCCAGGGCCAGGCGGTCGCTCTCGTCTATCCGGCGATGGCCCAGGGAGCCTGGAGCGATGAAGACTGGGGTTCAGCGGGGCCGGGATGCCTGTTCGCGATCAAGGTGTGCATTGCCACTGGCAAGGACGGCATCGCCTATCCGATCCGCACCACCAGTCTCGGCGGAACGACACTGAAAAGCGCCGGAACGGCCGCAAATTATGCCAAGCTGGCCGCGCCATGCGCATGGATCACGCTTGACCCCGGACCGGTACCGTGCGCTCCCGCTGATCCGCGCACGCTGAACTTCTTGCCCTGGGGCGATACGGCTCACCTCCACATGACGCCGGTGCAGATGTTCGATCCGCTGCTCAACTCGTGGGTCATTTTTGTCTGGGGCGAGAACGGCCAGTTGCACAAATGGCAGGTGGGAACGACGGGCAAACTTACGTACGTGGCCCAGAGCCACGAATACGCGAGCGCCGACGTGCGCGGCAACAGTCCGGGGGGAATGCCCGGCGGGTTCTGCTCCGGTTCGAGCAATCAGGGAGCGGAGACCTCGGCGCTCCTGGTGTGTTCGATCCCATACGGGGACGCCAATGCCCGGATCGTCAGCGGAAGGCTGCTTGTCTACGATCCATTTCACCTGGCGGCGGATGGTTCGCTCAAGGTGTTGTGGGACTCGCAGCGCTGGGGCCTGCCCTATATCTACAACAAGTTCATGCCGCCGACCATTTGGAACGGAAGGATCTACCTGCCCAACTATGACGGTGGGGTTGAAGTCTTCGCTCTGGCCCAGTAAATGCCGATCAGAGCGTGCGCCCGCTACAGGTGCAGGCCGAGGCGGCTTCCACCTTTCGGCTTGGCGGACTGGCTCGCCGGTGGCTTGGTTTTCGGGTAACGATCGTCGAAGACCTGGTTTGCCCGTTTGTTTTCGTACATGCGCTCGTCGGCCGCAATACACATCGTCTCGATATCGTCGGCGTCATCCGGGAATATCGCAACTCCAAAGCTGGCGCCGGTCTTTACCGTCCGGTCCTCAAGCTCCATCGGCTCCTTGAGCAGTTCCTGCAGCGACCGTCCCACGAGCAGCGCCTCGGCGGCATTGGTCGGGCCCTCGAGAATAATCGAGAATTCATCGCCCCCCGTGCGCGCCACCGTGTCGGACCGCCGGATGCGTCCATTGAAAACCCTGGCGACGCCCTGCAGGAGCAAATCGCCAACGTGGTGTCCGAGCGTGTCGTTCACTTGCTTGAACCGGTCCAGGTCCAGCACCAGCAGGGCAGCCTTGGTTCCCGTGCGCCGCGCCCGTTCCAGGGCGATCGACAACCTGTCCTGGAAGAGTCGGCGGTTTGGCAGCCCGGTCAGAACATCGTGCAGCGCCATGTGCTTGTTGTGTTCGATCTGTTCTTCCAGCAGCAAAAGAATCATTCCCAGGGCTACGACATATTTGGGAAGGTTCCACACCTCGCTCTCGATGTGAATTGCCGGAAAATACGCATCCCTCAAGGGCGAAACGAGGAACACGCAAGACCACGCAAAGAATCCGCAGATGGTGATAAACGCACCTGTGGTAGCCCGCCGGTACTTGTACCAGAAATGGAAACAGCAATCGAGGTAAACCGTGAAAAGCACGCCATTCAATGCCAGGTCGGGTCCATTGCCCGGGCGGTTCTGCACCGAGAGCAGGAAGATCCCAAGCGCAAAGTAAAGCACGACGGTCATCCATCGCAGTCGATGATTGAACCGGCGGAGCACCGCCAGCGCGAGGGCCAGGGGCCCCGCCCCCAGCAGAATGGCGGCGCCGTTCAACAGCCACGCAGGTCCCTCGTTGTCAAGAACACAAATGTAGAGAGTGTTGAACGCAAGCAGGAGCCCAAGCATCCAGCGGCTGGAGGGTTCCTCGCGGTAGGGGACGGATGCCCACATGAAGAGCACGCCGGCCGAGGCGAGGGAAAGTAAGGCAATTAACTCCGCCGCCCCTCCCCAAAATCCCGGCGTCGGAAGAAACACGAGCGCCGTGAAATGAACAACGATCAGAACCCATCCCGTCAGCCAGATGCTCGAGACCCGGGTATGATTACGCCGCGCCACTGAAGCAAACGCCGAAGCCAGGAAACCGACGGCAACGATGTCCGGGAGCTTACTCCAATCCACTTACCCACCCCTTTGGGTTTCTGAAAGACGCCTGCCGCCAGACTCAAATCCCGCCATCTGCCCCGCCTGGGACCAGGTCTGGCCGCGACCCTCTTGTTGAACAGCCGCGCGGCGATTCGCACAACGAGCTCATACCTTTCAGCATTTTCGTAAGATGCAAAATCGCAACGCTTCTGCACAAAAACCATGGTGTTTGAATTGGCCCGTACGTATGCATGCATTTTACGGCGCTTTCAAATTCGATGCTGGAACGTCGGGGTAAACTTGCGTAATTCCAATCCGGATTCAGGAATTGGTTGTCGATCAAGCGTCCGCCCCCTGCTTTTTCGGTTGGATTCGCATCCGAAACGTGGCTAGACTAGCTCCAATGGCAGCCAGCCTGTATATCGTGGTCGAAGGGGACGACCCGGGATTCGATATCTTCGTCAACGGCCGAGCCCTGGCCCGTAACGAAGACGCTCTCGATCGGCTGGCCCAACGCCTCAAGGTGAATCCGCTGCTCGAATTCTTTTCCGCCGACGAAAATTCGATGGCCCTGCTGCTCGAACAAGGCGCCGGCAACCCCGAATGGGCGAGTCACCTGCCCCAGCCGCAGTGGTTCACGCCCGACCAGGGCCTGGCTACAGTGAGCGCGCTGCTCGATTTTCTTTGCACATCGCCCACCGCCCTCGGTTCTGAAACCAGCGCTGTCGTGTCTGAATTGCGCGAATATGACCGGGTTTTGCGCAAGACAGCTCAGCACGGATTGCGCTGGCATCTTGCCGTAAGCTGGCGTTGACGCCAAGCTGGAAATGGGCTTTCCGCTCTTGAAACTCATCCCGCGATGACCTCTTCGGGGACTGGTGCCTGCACATTGCCCACACGCTCGATGCGCGCGCCCACGCCGCGCAGCTTTTCTTCAATGCGCTCATAGCCGCGGTCCATGTGGTAAACGCGATCCAGTACCGACTGCCCGTCGGCCACCAGGGCGGCCAGCACCAGCGACGCTGAAGCCCGCAGATCCGAGCACATCACCGACGCCGCCGAAAGCCTGGCGGCTCCGCGCACTGTGGCTGCCCTGCCATCGACTTTGATGTTCGCGCCCATGCGAACCAGCTCATGAACGTGCATGAACCGGTTCTCAAAAATATTCTCCGTCACGATGCTGACGCCTTCCGCCTGGGTCGCGAGTGCCATGTACTGCGCCTGCATGTCGGTAGGGAAGCCGGGATACTCCTCGGTCGAGATGTCGGCTGCACGCAGCATTCCATTCTTTTGAACGCGCACCGCGTCCGTGCCGACAATTTCGACTCGTACCCCCACTTCTTCAAGCTTCTCGATCACCGCACCCAGATGCGCCGGGTTGCAGCCGGCGACGGTTAGGTCCCCGCCCGTGATCGCCCCTGCCACCAGGAACGTGCCCGCTTCGATACGGTCGGGATTGATGGCATACCGCGCGCCGTGCAGCCGGCTTACACCCTGCACACGGATGGTGGCCGTGCCTGCTCCTTCAATCCTGGCTCCCATCGCGGTCAACAGCGCAGCCAGGTCGGATACTTCGGGCTCGCGCGCGCAGTTCTCCATCAGAGTCTCGCCCTCGGCCAGCACCGCGGCCATGAGCAGATCCTCAGTGCCGGTGACCGTGATCTTGTCGAAGACCAGGTGCGTGCCGTGGAGACGGTCCGCGCGAGCCTCCAGGTAACCGTGCTCCTGGACGATTTGAGCGCCCATCTTTTCCAGTCCCTTGATGTGCAGGTCGATGGGCCGTCCCCCGATGGCGCAGCCGCCCGGCATCGCCACACGCGCCATTCCCGCACGCGCGATCAGCGGGCCGAGCACCAGGGAACTGGCCCGCATGGTCTTCACAATTTCGTACTTCGCAACCGGGTCGGAGAGCGAGGCGCAGCGGATCTTCGTGCACCAGCAGCTTGCCTCGGTGCTCAGTTCCACTTCTGCTCCCATCGATGCCAGCAGCTTGCGCTCGGTTTCGATATCCCGCACCTGGGGAATATTTTCGAGCACCACTTCTTCGTCGGTCAGGATGGCCGCGGCCATGCACGGCAGGGCCGAATTCTTGGCGCCCGAAACCCGTATGGTTCCTTCAAGGGGAGATCCGCCGGTGATGAGAAATTTGTCCACTCTTTCGCAATTGCTCCTGATCTCAGAGTTTAAATCCAAGCCGCGCCATTGCGGCGCAAAGGCCGCGCTCCCCCATACGAACCAGGTTCCACTTGCCAGCAACTAGATGGGAGAGACTGTGTCTCTAAAGACAGCGGGGCAGGGTGGAAGGACCTGGCCCCGCGGGAGAAAACACTTATGCATACAAAGACAATATCTATGTTGCTCGGCGCGCTGCTGTCCACAGGTGTGGTTCTGGCCCAGGCGCCGGAGCAATCGCCGCAATCCAGCGCGCCCCAGGCTGCTGCGGACCAGCAGGCCCGGCCGCATCACGAATTCAACCCCGACCGCCAGGCCAGTCATCTCGGCAAGAAGCTCGGTTTGACCGGCGATCAGGTGGCGCAGATCAAGCCCATTCTCGAAACGCGCCAGCAGCAGATACAGGGCCTCCGCTCCGACAACTCGCTCGCCCCGCAGGATCGCCGCGCCAAGGCGCAGGAGATCATGCAGGACAGCAAGAACAAGATCGAAGCCGTGCTGAACGATACCCAGAAGCAGCAGTTTGAACAGATGCTGCAGGAGCGGCGCGCTCACCATAACTCGCAGCCGCAGGCACGGTAACACCGCCTTACCTGGAAATGGTGGAGAAGTACCTGGTAACTGAATCGCACCTGCGTTAAAGAATGACGCGCAGGTGCGATGCTTCTGAAGGCTTCACCTGCGCCCGTAATCTGTGAAGACATAATCTTTTGTCTTCACAGCCGTGTGGCATGCGAACCCGCACTTGGCGTCATGCCCCTGGGGCGGCTTGTCTTTCAAGGTCGCAGGCGTGAATGTATTGGACGCCGCGTCATACTCGAACGCGCCGTAACCCCATCCGCCGCTGTCCGCGAACCTCTTGCTGTCCTTCACCATGAGATCAACGTCGTGCTGGGTACCTGGCACCGCCGGCGCACCGGGTTCACCCGGATCCACCTTCGCGTTCCAATGCACCTTCACCATCTTGGCGCCATCCGGAAAGGGCTTGCCATTACCGGGAATGCCCGCCTTGTAGGCGTCGATCATCACAGGATTCCCGAGGATTGCCGCGAGCTTATCCCCGTTATGACTGATGGCGATCACCGGCCAGCCTTCGTATCCCCTGAACTCAGAGAACGCCAGGCCATTCGGTATTTTGAGGGAGTATTTGTCCTGCGTCGAAATGCAAGGTGTCGAACGATACCCAGAAGCAGCAGTTCGAACAGATGCTGCAGGAGCGGCGTGCTCATCACCACGCCCAGCCCCAGGGTCTTTGAAACAAGTCTGCTCGAGCCAAATTGGTCGGCTTAGCCTGCGCGCGCCTGCCTCATCAAGCATTCAAAGGCAGGCGCGCGTTCGAAATCACACTCCAACGTGATAAGTCGCACCGTCAGTGGATCTCCTCCGTAGTATCACCTGATGGGTGGGCTCACCGAGCGGTGCGCCGGGCCCTCGAGCAAGGAGATCCCAATGCGTACAAGCCTTCGTCTCATCGCGAGTGTGGCTGTCCTGGTGGCGACTGTGTCTGTGGTTCAGGGGCAGGATGTTCAGGCCCGGAATATCGGTGCCAATGCCGACCAATACCTTTCTGCCTGGGCGAAGCAGGGGCGCTTTTCCGGAGCCGTGCTGCTCGCCAAAGGAGACAAGATCCTTCTGCGCAAGGGTTATGGAATGGCCAATTTTGAACTAAACGTGGCCAACACACCCGAGACCGTTTTTCGCATCGGTTCGATCACCAAGGTATTCACGGCCCTCAGCATTCTGCAACTGGAAGAAAAGGGCCTGCTCAAGGTCACTGACCCGGTTTCAAAGTACATTCCCGAGATTCCGGCAGACTGGGACGGCATCACCCTTCACCTGCTCCTCTGCCACAAATCCGGGATCCCGGATTTCACCGGCGCGAAGGCCTATGGCGACTTCGATAATCCTCGCCACATCGAGAACGCTCTCAAGGAATATGCCGGCAAACCGCTCCTGAGCAAGCCCGGAGAAGTCCTGCGCTACAGCAATGCCGGATACATTCTTCTCGGCCGTGTGATCGAGAAGGTGAGCGGCCAGTCGTATGAGGACTATCTCACCGAGAATATTCTTCGCCCGGCCGGAATGACTCACACCTCGGTCGATCACGCCGCAGAGGTAGTACGCCAGCGCGCCAGCGGCTACAGGTTCGACGGCGAAACCGTCATTAACGCGACCTACGGCGATCCTGCCTACACATATTCCGCCGGCGCCCTGCGCTCCACGGTGGACGACATGTATCGCTTTGATCGCGCCCTGAAATCAGGCAAGCTCTTCAGCGCGGCCATTACAGCGAAGGCGTGGACGGCTTACGGGCACTGGACGGCGCCGCCGCCGTTTCCTCTGGAAGCCGAATACGGCTACGGCTGGATGATCGGCCAGGACCAGGGCCATCGCTATGTCGGACACGGCGGCTGGGTGAACGGATTCGTATCGCAGTTCACGCGCTATCCCGACGATGACGCGGTGTTGATCGTTCTGTGGAACTTCGAAACCTCCAACAATATCGCCGTCAGCCAGGATCTGGCCGCGATCCTGTTCGGGCAAAAGTACGAAGTTCCTACCGTGCGCCCCATTGTGCATCCAACACCCGAAACACTGGCGCGTTATGTGGGCAACTACCAGGTCGGTCCGCTGACACTGCAGGTCACGGAACGCAATGGCAAGCTGTATGTCCTGGGTACCGGCCAGCCTGCGCCTTACGGGCTCATCGCCGCGACCGACACGGAATTCTATTGCAACGACATGCCGGCTTCGGTCCTGTTTTCTCCGGATGAGAAGGGAACTGTCGATCGCGTAACGATTCACATCAGCGGAAAAGACATTCCGTTGACACGCGTTGCTCCGCCGAAACAGGGCGAGTGACCGGGGAAGGGCGCGGGCCGTTCAGGGATCCCGAAGGAATCAGAGTTCCAGCACGTTATCTTCGATCGCCAGCCTGACATTGCCGTCTGACTTCGCCAGGCGGCGCACCGCTTCCGGCTTGTCGACTTTCGCCTTGAGCATCACCAACGCCACGGGCACGCTTCTCCCCGCGCTCTTGATCGTTTCCACCGCCGTGGCTCGATCGATCTTGCAGGCGCACATCAGGATCCGGATCCCGCGCTCCACCAGCTTCGAATTCTGCATGTGCACGTTGACCATCAGGTTCTCGTACACGTAGCCCAGGCGGGTCATCGCGCCGGTGGTGATCATGTTCAGGATCATCTTCTGGGCGCTGCCGGCTTTCATGCGCGTCGAGCCCGACACCACCTCGGGACCGACCTCGGCAACAATTGCTATCTCGGCCGCCTCCGCCAGCGGGGTGCCATGGTTGCACGTTACGCCCGCCGTATGAGCTCCGCGGGCGCGGGCGTAGGCCACGGCAGCCACCACGTACGGGGTGCGGCCCGAGGCTGAAACACCAATCACCACGTCCTTGCGCGTGGGACGCCGGCGTGCGATGTCCCGCTGACCCAGCTCTTCCGAGTCCTCGTTCACCTCAACCGCCGAGGCCAGCGCTTTCGGCCCGCCGGCCATAATGTACTGCACCTGTCCGGGAGCTGTGGAATAGGTTGGAGGGCATTCCGAGGCGTCAAGGGCGGCGATGCGGCCGCTCGATCCCGCGCCCACATAGATGAGGCGGCCGCCGTCGCGAAGGCAGCGTGCCACCTGGTCGATTACTTGCGCGACCTCGGGAATGGCCTTCTTGACGGCCGCTGCAACCTTGGCGTCTTCATGGTTGATGATGCGGGCGATTTCAAGTGCGGACTTGGTATCAAATCCCTGAGAAGCCTCGTTCTGGCTCTCTGTCATCAGCTCTTGAAGCAAGGATGCCTGGTCTTTCTTTGAATCCTCTTTTCCCTGATTTGCGGCGGTCTCTTGCGTCGTCATGCTGGTTAACATTCGCACCTGTCCCCAGATTCTCATTGTATCTGGGAACCACGCAATGAAGAAAATTTTATGACGCCGGGGTCCTACCGAAAGTGCTATTTTAAGAGCCGCTCAAAGCTCTGCGAACGGCATCGTGAAAGGCCGGGCGAACCGCCCGGATAGCCTGATTTTTCCGGTCCGGCCAGGTGCGATTTGTGAGCAAAACCACCGCCAAATCGGCCTCCAGATCGATCCACAACGAGCAGCCGCTGAATCCAAGATGGCCGATGGATCGTGAAGAAAAATGACGGCCGGATGAAGAGTCCTCTGAAGGCGTATCCCACCCCAGCGCCCGCGAACTGCCCGCCGGCCCCTGCCGCTCGGCAAAGCGTTCGACCACGGCAGCGGTGAACAGCCTCGGCCGAGCCTCTTCCGCGCCCGGTGGCGCCCGTAGAGCGCCAAGGATCTCGTTGGCGAAGCGCAGCAGGTCCGGTACGTTGGAAAATAGCCCCGCATGACCGGCCACACCATGCAGAACCCACGCATTCTCGTCCTGGACTTCACCCTGGATGACCCGCCGGCGAAACGTCAGGTCTTCCTCAGTTGGCGGGATGCTGGCAAAGAGGTACCGGCCGGGATTAAACCCCGTGGCCGCCAGTTCGAGGGGATGATAAATCTCCCGCCGCACCCAGTCGGGAAGCGATTCCCGCATGACCACTTCCAGCGCTTTGCCCAGGAGGATGAAACCGGGGTCGGAATACTCGGCGCGTTCGCCCGGATGCGCTTCAAAAGACAATTCCAGGCAGGAGCGGAACAGCTCCACCGGCGTAGTCGCGTTGCGGAAGAACTCGACGTACCCAGGCAGGCCGGAGTTATGCGCCAGCAGATGCCGCACGGTTACATGGCGCGCCCAGGTGCCCGGCGGCCGCCCTATCACGAAACCGGGCAGCAACTCTCCCACCGGCGTCTCCAGATCGAGCAATCCACGCTGATTCAGCAGCATGGCCGCCGCCGTAGTCGCCGCCACCTTGGTCAGGCTGGCCACATCGTACTTTGTTTCCGCCTGCACAGCGGAAGCCTGTTCGTCATAGGTAAATCGCCCCAGGCCGTCCTGGAGCAGCACCTCTCCGCCGGCCAGCACGCCGAAGGCGCAGCCCGGGAATGCCCGCTCCCCGATGGCCGTTTCCAGCACGCGATAGGCAGCCGCGAATCGATCGTGAGGATCGGTCGGGCGAACGGAGATCATGGCGGGGTCGATAGCCATAGCTTTGGTTGCATCCTACCGCGAATCAGGCCCCAATGCGTGTGATGACTCATATTTTGGAGCCGCGCAATCTCACAATCAGGCTATCCTTGCCTTTGTACCTTTCGTCTATCTATAAGTACAGCCGGGAGGAGACTTATGCGGTGGACTCAACGCGCGCTTGCGGCAGTATCCATGGTCGGGCTAATGGCGGCGGTTTCGGACATCGCCCTGGCCCAGTCGTCTGGACCGTCCGCAAATCCGGCGGCCACGGCCCAGACCCCGGCGCCGGCTGCCGCACCGGCTGATCCCGCAGCCTCTTCGCAACCCGCCCAGGCAGCTGCTCCTGCTACGGAGCCCAGCCCTTCAAGCTCGTCCCCGGCCGCCCCAGCCAGGAAGACCTACACCGTGCCGGCAGGCACCAAGGTGCTGCTCCAACTACGCAGTGCGGTGAATACCCATAGCGCCAAGCCCGGAGACGGTGTCTACCTGGCATCGTCGTTTCCGGTCGTCGTGGGCAACCGGGTGATGATCCCCTCCGGCGTCTATGTCCAGGGAGTTGTCGATCGCGTGGAGCGCGCCGGTCACGTCAAAGGACACGCACAGCTCGACATGCACTTCACTTCCATCATTTTTCCCAATGGAACGGTGGTCGAGATTCCCGGCCTGGTCGACAGCGTCCCCGGGGCCAAGAAACAAACCGTGAAGGACGACGGCGAAGGAACCATCGAGCAGGACAGCGACAAGACCCGCAACATGGGTAAAGTGGCAGCGGTCGCGATTCCGACCGGCGCCACCGTCGGCTCCATCGGAGGCCTGGAGTCGGGCCACGGGGTTGCCGGGGGCCTCTACGGCATCGGGGCGGGACTCGCCACGGCCGGGATTGTGTCGCTCTTCACCCGCGGCGCCGACGTCAATATTGAATCCGGAACCCAGATCGAGATGATTTTGCAGCGGCCGCTGATCCTCGAAGAAGCCAACCTGGCCGGTGTCGGGCCTCCCTCCGAACTCGTTCCTTCTGCCAATCAGCCCAGGCCCCTTGAAAAACCCAATCGCGCCCATGTAATGTGCCCTCCGGGAGGGCTTGGTTGCGAGTAAATTAAAAGAAAGATGGAAATTACGCCTCAGGAACCCGTTGACCTGCAATCCCCCCCAACCGTGGAAGCCGGCCCGGACACGCCGATCGCGCCCCCCGGCGCACAGGTCGTCGTGCCCTCCGAAGCCGCCCGGGGAAACGGGATCGGTCTCTGGCTGCGCGATATCGTTATTTCCGCCGCGGTTTCCGTCCTCATCATCACCTTCCTCTATCAGCCCGTCCGCGTGGAAGGCACCAGCATGCTTCCCCGCCTCGAGGACCACGACCGGCTCTTCATCAACAAGTTCGTGTACCGGATCTCCGCCATTCATCGCGGCGACGTGGTTGTGTTCCACTATCCGCGCGACCCGGAGAAAAGCTATATCAAGAGGGTGATCGCTCTGCCCGGCGATCGCATTGTGATCGACCGCGGCCGTGTCTTTCTGAATGGCAAGGCTCTCCGGGAAGGCTATGTGCCCGAACAGTATCGCGACACGCGCTCCATGGCCGAAATGATCGTCCCTGAAGACAGTTACTTCATGATGGGCGACCATCGTTCGATCTCCTCCGACAGCCGCGAGTTCGGTCCCGTCGACCGCGATCTCATTTACGGCAAAGCGGTTTTTGTCTACTGGCCCACCCGGGACGCCGGCGTGGTTGAATAGGCCCTGCGGTTTCCCACAGCCTCATCCCGCCTGCATCGGATCCGGGCCGAACCTCAATCACAAAACCTGCTAAAATCTATTGAATCTCGGAGAGGCGATGCATGCAATTCTCGCGCTCGAAGACGGGCGCATCTTCAAGGGCCTCGGCTATGGACATCCGGGCGAATGCCAGGGCGAGGTCGTTTTTAATACTTCCCTAACCGGTTACCAGGAGATCGCTACCGATCCTTCCTACGCCGGGCAAATCGTCGTTCTTACCAATCCTCAAATCGGAAACTACGGCACCAACCAGGCAGACAACGAAGCGGGAAAGCCCTATATCGAGGGCCTGATCGTCCGCGAGTTCTCCCAGGTCAGCTCCAACTGGCGCTCCGAACAGGTCACCGACGAGTACATGGAACGGTACGGGGTTCCGGTGCTGGCCGAGATCGACACCCGTGCCCTGGTGCGCCACCTGCGCACGCACGGCGTAATGCGCGGCGTCATTTCGACTCAAGTCTCAGACCCGGACGCCCTCGTCCAACGAGCCAGAAACATCCGCAGGATGGACGGCACCGATCTGGCGAAAGTGGTGTCGACCAAGCTGTTCTACACCTTTGACAAGTCCGATCCGCTCTATCAGGCGGGGGATCCCCTTCTTCCCGCGACTCTTATCCAAAACGCAAGACAGCGCGATCTGCACGTAGTGGCGTATGACTTCGGCATCAAGCAGAACATCCTGCGCATGCTCGCGCGTGAGGGCTGCAACGTCACCGTGGTTCCGGCGGAAACTTCCGCTGCGGACGTGCTCGCCATGAATCCGGACGGCGTGTTTCTGTCCAACGGTCCCGGCGATCCCGAACCGGTTGACTACGCCGTGCGCGCCATCCGCGACATGATGGGCCGCGTGCCGGTGTTCGGCATCTGCCTCGGCCATCAGCTCTGCGGCCTGGCTCTCGGCGGCCGCACCTACAAGCTCAAATTTGGCCATCACGGCGGCAATCATCCGGTGAAGAACAACGTCACCGGCAAGGTGGAGATCACGGCCCACAATCACAACTTCGCCGTCGATCCTGACTCCATCAACGCCAACGAAGTGGAGCTAACCCACGTCGACCTCAACGATCAGACGCTCGAAGGCCTGCGCCACAAGACGCTGCCGCTCTTCAGCGTGCAATACCACCCCGAAGCCGCCCCCGGCCCCCACGATTCGCACTACCTTTTCCGCGACTTCCGCAAGATGATGGAGGAGTGGAAGGGATGAGTAACATGATGGGCATAATTAAGGGCGTTCAACCGCAGCGGGGCTTTTGGCTCCGCTGTTTTTTGGACGGAGCGATTTGGACAACTTTGATTTTGGCCGCTCCCCTCGGCTTTAGCTCACCGATCGATATCCCCGGGCCGGAACATCTGACTCATGTTGAGGTACTGGTGGTAAATACTTCCGGACATGCGATGGCAGACCTCGAGGTCACGCTCGTCAAGGACGATAAGGTTGCGTTTCAGACCAGGACGAACAACTCGGGAGAGTTCCACTTTGAGCATGTCTCAGGCCGGTACATGTTTCGAGTCGCTCGTTCGGAATATGCCCCTGCAGCTCGCGAGATTGTGGTCACCGACGAGATCGTTACGCGCGTCGAACACAAGAAGCTGTACGTGATTGTGGGTCCTGGCGCGTGCATGGATGAGTGCTCCGCGGTGGTCACAAGCAAGCATGAATTCGAGCAGACCATACGCCGAAAAACCGGGCAACATCATTGAAGGGTACGGGCTTCAGCCCGTACATCTTGATTAGCAAAGATGGGGGCTTTAGCCCCTGAGGAAACAAAATTGAAGGGTACGGACTTCAGCCCGTACATCTTGATTAGCAAAGATGGGGGCTTTAGCCCCTGAGGCAACATCATTGAAGGGTACGGGCTTCAGCCCGTACATCTTGATTAGCAAAGATGGGGGCTTTAGCCCCTGAGGAAACAAAATTGAAGGGTACGGGCTTTAGCCCGTACATCTTGATTAGCAAAGATGGGGGCTTTAGCCCCTGAGGAAACAAAATTGAAGGGTACGGGCTTCAGCCCGTACATCTTGATTAGCAAAGATGGGGGCTTTAGCCCCTGAGGGGAAGAGGATGCGACCAAAGCGTGAAGCAATTCGAACAAACGCATACGCATACTTTGTCTCTACTCAGACAGACGGACGCAAACCTTTCTTCCGCCACGAGCGCTGGGCGAGATTGGTGACGGCGACGATCACTCATTATGCGAAGACAGATTTCATTCTGCACGCATTTGTCATCATGCCTGATCATTTGCATCTGCTGATCACTCCTCCCGAGTCCGTCGAGAAGGCGGTTCAGTTGGTCAAAGGTGGCTTTTCGTTTCGAGCAAAGCGCGAACTCGATTGGAAAGGTGAAATCTGGCAACACGGATTCACTGACCATCGCATTCGCGATGAAGAGGATTGGAGCCGCCATCTCGACTACATTCGCGAGAATCCGGTTCGCGCGCATTTAGTCGAAGAATCCGTGCTCTACCCGTACCTGGATTTCCCGAGTGCAACTTTTCCTCAGGGGCTAAAGCCCCTCAGCAGTCCTGTGGCTGTACGGGCTGAAGCCCGTACCCTTCAAACGCAGACCGATCATCTCAGCTCCACGCAACAGATGAAGGGGACGGGCTTAAGCCCGTCCGTAATGCGATTTTCGGAAAAGAGGGTTTTAGCCCCTGAGGGAGATAAACGATGAGGAGTGTTGTTTGCTTCCTCGCCGGGAGGTTTCATTTGCCCGCCCTCAGCTCTGGCTCTCATGTTGTCGCATTTCACGGTACCGACAACCCAGTCGACTTTTGTCCCCCAACGTAAAGGTAAAGATCAGAAAAATGCCACGCAGAAATGATATTCAAAAGATCCTGGTGATCGGCTCCGGACCGATTGTGATCGGCCAGTCGGCCGAGTTTGACTACTCCGGAACGCAGGCCTGCAAGGCTCTCAGGCAGGAGGGCTACGAGGTGGTGCTGGTGAACTCCAACCCGGCCACCATCATGACCGATCCGGAGTTGGCCGACCGCACCTACATCGAACCGCTCACGCGCGACTACGTTGAAGAGATCATCCGCGTCGAAGCCGAGATGCTCAACGCCCAGCGCAACCCGGGCAAGTTCGCGCTGCTGCCCACGGTCGGCGGACAGACCGCGCTTAATCTCGCTGTCGATCTCGCTGACGCCGGCATTCTTGATCGCTACAACGTGGAACTGATCGGCGCCAAGCTCGAAGCCATCAAGAAGGCTGAAGACCGGCTGCTCTTCAAAGACGCCATGATCCGCATCGGCCTCGAGGTCTCGAAGTCGGCGCTCATCAACAATCTTCGCGACGGCCTCGACTTTGCCGCCAAGCTCGGCTTCCCGGTGCTCATCCGTCCCAGCTTCACGCTCGGCGGTTCCGGCGGCGGCATTGCCTACAACCGCGAAGAGCTGATGGAGATTCTCGCTCGCGGCCTCGACCTTTCCCCCGTGCACGAATGCCTTCTCGAAGAGAGCGTATCTGGGCTGGAAGGAATACGAGCTCGAAGTGATGCGCGACCTCGCCGACAACGTCATCATCATTTGCTCCATCGAGAACTTCGATCCCATGGGCGTGCACACCGGCGACTCCATCACCGTTGCTCCGGCACAGACGCTCACCGATCGCGAATACCAGAAGATGCGCGACGCCGCCATCGCCGTCATGCGCGAAATCGGCGTCGAGACCGGCGGCTCCAACGTGCAGTTCGCCGTCAATCCCGCCAACGGCCGCATGACCGTGATCGAGATGAACCCGCGCGTGTCGCGTTCGTCGGCCCTGGCGTCGAAGGCCACCGGCTTTCCCATCGCCAAAATTGCCGCCAAGCTCGCGGTAGGCTATACCCTCGACGAAATTCCCAACGACATTACGCGCAAGACACCGGCCTGCTTCGAGCCCACCATCGACTATGTCGTCGTAAAAATCCCCAAGTGGCAGTTCGAGAAATTTCCCGGTGCGGACGACACACTCGGCCCGCAGATGAAATCCGTTGGCGAAGTCATGGCCATGGGCCGCACATTTAAAGAAGCTCTCATGAAGGCGTGGCGCGCCCTCGAAACCGGCAAGAAAACCGGCGCCGAAATTCTGGAGCCGCGACGACTTACGCAGATGCTGGTCACGCCGCGCCCCGAACGCCTCGGCTACATCCGTTTCGCCTTCGAACGCGGCATGAGCGTGCGCGAGGTCGCCCGGCTCACCGGCATGGATCCGTGGTTCCTGCACCAGGTCCGCGAAGTGACGCTGGCCCAGCAGACTATCGCGCGCACCACTCCCGCCGAGATTGAGACCGAGGCACCTGCGCCAGCTCAAGCGCTTCGGCCTCAGCGACGAACGCATCGCAACCGAGTGGAAGCTCGAGGGCAACGAAGGCGTGAAGCAGGTGAGGGAACTGCGCGAGAGCAAAGGCATCAAGCCGGTCTTCAAACTCGTTGACACCTGCGCCGCCGAATTCGAGTCGATGACGCCCTACCTCTACTCCACCTACGACGAGGAGGACGAAGCGCCTCCAACCGACAGGCCCAAGATCATCATTCTCGGTTCAGGTCCCAATCGCATCGGTCAGGGCATCGAATTCGACTACTGCTGCTGCCATGCCTCTTTCGCGCTCAAAGAAGATGGTTACGAAACCATCATGGTCAACTGCAATCCCGAAACGGTTTCCACCGACTACGACACCAGCGACCGCCTTTACTTCGAGCCGCTGGTGCTTGAAGACGTGCTCGCCGTCTACAACCATGAAGCACAATCGGGCGCGCAGATCGGCATGATTGTGCAGTATGGCGGCCAGACGCCTCTGAACCTGGCCCAGCGGTTGCGTGCTGCCGGTGTGCCTATCATCGGCACGTCGCCCGAGTCGATCGACCTTGCCGAAGACCGCAAGCAATTCGGCAAGCTGCTCGACGACCTCCAGATTCCTCAGCCGGCGGGAGGCACCGCCACCAGCGTGGATGAGGCGCTGGCCGTGGCCGAGCGCGTTGGCTACCCTGTGCTGGTGCGGCCCAGCTATGTGCTCGGCGGCCGTGCCATGGTGATCGCTTACGATGCTGAGGCTGTAGCCCGCTACATGCGCGAGGCTGTCGAGTACTCGCAGGAGCGCCCGGTGCTCGTCGATCATTTCCTCGAAAGCGCCATCGAAGTGGACGTCGATGCCCTCTGCGATTCGAAGGACGTGATCATCGCAGGAATCATGCAGCACATCGAAGAAGCCGGAATCCATTCCGGCGATTCGTCCTGCGTGCTGCCGCCCGTGGGCATCGGCGAAGAAACGCTGAATATGCTGCGCAACTACACTCGCAAGCTCGCGCTGGCGCTCAAGGTCGTCGGCTTGGTCAATCTTCAGTTTGCCATCCAGCGCAACGGCGATGGCGAAGATCGCGTCTACGTGATCGAAGTCAATCCGCGCGCCTCGCGCACCGTTCCTTATGTTTCGAAAGCAACCGGCATTCCCCTGGCCAAGGTGGCCGCGCGGCTGATGACAGGTCGGACGCTGCGCGAATTGTTGCCCGAACAGTTAGCCGGCGGCAAGGATCTCGAAGTTGGAACCCATTTCTATGTCAAATCACCGGTCTTTCCCTGGAACAAGTTCGCCGGAGTCGACACGGTTCTGGGACCGGAGATGAAATCCACCGGCGAGGTGATGGGAGTGGCGCTCACGTTTGGCGAGGCCTTCGCCAAGGCGCAACTAGCCGCAGGGCAGGTACTCCCAACAGGCGGCACGGTCTTCTTCAGCGTCAACGACCACGACAAGCCTGCGGTGGTAGATCTGGCCAGGCGCTATGTCGATCTCGGTTTCAAGATCGTGGCTACGGAGGGTACGGCCGGAGTGCTGGAAGCCGGGCTTGGGTTCGCCATCGACACAGTATTCAAGGTAAAAGAGGGCCGGCCCAACGTCGTGGATCTCATCAAGGGAGACCGCATTCAACTCATCATCAATACTCCGCGCGGCCCGGACACGATCTTCGACGAGAAGGCCATTCGCCGCGCGGCGGTCCTGGCGCGCGTGCCCACCATTACCACGATTGCGGCGGCTCAGGCCGCTGTGGAAGGAATCGCGGCGACTCAGAGGCGGCAGATATCCATTCATGCGCTGCAGCATCTGCACGCCGAGACGCACGCCTGACCGCCGTGTGATCCAAATTCGGGTTGAGAATCCCTACGCCGTTACCCGCCGCCGCCGAAGCGCCAGGCGTGCACCGATGGAGTAGCCCAGCAGCGCCGCCGCCGGCCAGGTGCCGAAGAACGGTCCGTTGTCGTCGACCAGTCCGCTGGGCCGCGGCAGGCTGAAGAACGTCCGCGTCAGCTTCTCCGTCGCGCTGCATTGGTAGCAGGCATTCGGGCCAGTCGGCATATCCAGAACCCACAGGCTCACAATGAGCAGCCAGATCAATCCCACAAGCCACACATGGGTCGCCATCTCATCGCGCCGAAAGCGGGCCACAACGTTACCGGCAAGCATCGGAACCAGAATCGACAGCAGCAAAACAATCATCTGCGAAACTGAAGCTGGATTGAGAGCGTAGCCGGCCAGCATGAGGAGAAGCCACGATCCCACGGCCAGGATCGTGTGCAGCGCAAAGGACACGGCTTGCTGCGACAGCCTATCTGTCCCGTCATCCTCATCTGTTACCAAAATCGGCATTTCTACTACTCCTGGAATCGCCCGTGAATCGCACGGTCCTGATTGAGCGGTGGTCTTGTGAACAGGGTATACGCCTCAACCGTAAAGGACAATCACCGGATCGGGTTACACCGCTCACGGCCGTCCTCGCCCGTATTTTCGGGAGGCGTTCAAACTGGCCGGAGCTAGAATGGACCTATGTTGATCGAGGGCGTTTTTGCCGCTGTTCCCACCCCGTTTTACTCCGACGAGCGGATCTATTTCCGCAAGCTTGAAGCCAACGTTGCCCGCTATTCGCGCAGCCTGCTGGCCGGGATGGTCGTGTTGGGCTCGACCGGCGAAGCTGTGGCCCTGAACGATGCGGAATCGCAGGATGTGCTTCGGACCGTCGCTGAATCTGCCGCGCCCGACAAAGTCCTGATCGCGGGAGTTGGCCGTGAGAGCGTCAAGTCGACGGTGGAACTGGCCGAAGTAGCAGCGAAGCTGCGCTTCGACGCGGTCCTCGTCCGGACGCCCATGTACTACTCCCCGCAGATGACCACCGCGGCTGTGCTGCATCATTTTCGGAGTGTCGCCGACCGGTCGCCGCTGCCGGTGCTGCTCTACCACATCCCGAAGTTCGTGCCCTATGACTTTCCCATCGAGGTCGTGGCCGAGTTGGCGCAGCACCCCAACATCATCGGCATCAAGGACTCGAGCGGCGACGTGGCGCGCATCCGTGCCGTCGTTCAGGCGACGCAAAACGCGCCGCGGCGCACGACAACCGTCACACCGGTTTTCGAGCCCGTGACCGCCCGCATGCTCGCGTCCAGAACCCAGACTGAGGCCACCTTCGTCGCGTTGTCGGAACTTGGGTCCGGAGTCGCCGTCGCCGCACCGCCGCCGGTTGCCCCCATCAAGACGCGCACCAAGCAAGTTGGATTCCAGGTGCTGGGCGGGTCGGCGGGAACCATGTTTGAGTCCCTGGAAGCCGGAGCCGCCGGAGCCATTCTCGCGTTCGCCGCCTGCGCTCCCCAGGCTTGCCAGGAAGTCTATCTTGCGTGGAAGGATCATGACCCCAGTCTTGCCCGCGAAAAGCAGGCGCGCATCGCTGGTCCAAGTCAAAAAATCGTAGGCGCTCTCGGCATCAACGGGGTCAAAGCGGCCTGCGATTTCAATGGCTACTATGGTGGCCGCGCGCGAGCGCCCCTGATCCCTCTCACCGCCGCACAGCGTGCGGAAATCGAAGCGCTTCTCTCGGGGATCCGCAACTGATCGTCAGGCCAAGGAAATCTCAACCGTCCCTGGCTGCCGATTAAAACGTGAACCGCCCCCCAAACTGGAATTGACGCGGCGAATTCACCGTTGCCGTGATCTGCCCAAACGTGGCGGCCACTGACGGCTGCGTCTGGACATCGGTGATGCTCGGTGTCCCGGGCATCCCAAGCTGAGCCCGGTTGGCAATGTTGAAACAGGAGATCTCGAGGCGCACGTCCTTCTCCTTACCCACGGCGATGTGTTTGTACAGCGACATATCGAAATTGTTCGCCCCCATGGTTCGAACATGGTCCAGGTACGCCGGGGCATTGCCCGCGATAAACGGGATGCTGGGAATTGCAAAGCAGTCGTAATTGAACCACGTGGCTGCCGAATGAGGCGCTCCGCTGCCCGGATTGCAGGTTTGATCCGGTCGCTGATTGAAATACGAAGTGCCCGCTCCAACTCCCGGTGAGGCGATGGGGACGCCGGTGCTCAAATAGGCGATGAGATTGGATGTCCATCCTCCAGCGATGGCATTGCCCACCCCATTCATGTCCACGGCCCGTCCTCTGCCGAACGGCAGGTCGTACGAGACGCTTCCCGTGAATTGGTATTTCACATCCTGCGGGCTGATCGAGTGTTCGAGGCTTAGATTTTTCCAGTCCTGGGCGCCGCCAAGATGGGAGCCAACAAATCCCAGCGGGGGATTGCCGTTGTCGGTCATCAGCTTGCCCCACGTAAAGCTGGCCAGGGCAGTGAAGTGATTCGTCAGCCTCTTCTGCACCTTGGTCTGCAGCGAACTGTATTCGGAATCGCCGCCCGGATATCCATGCACAACGACGCCGTTGCCGTCGCCGTAGTTGCCGCTGCCAAACTGCGGATACTCCTGCAGCGAAACCCAGAGCGGAACCTCATCCAGGCCGGAATTGGCATTCGTGCCCGGCTGGATCGCCGCCCACTCGTTCGGTACGCTGTTGTTGAGCAATGCCGACTGGTACTGGCCAATGGTGCCCAGGTCGAGCGTGTTCAGATCCGCCGACCCCAGGGGCAGATACAGTCCGCGGCTGCCCACATAACCGGCGCTGATCACAACCTGGTGCGGCAGTTCGTACTCCAAACCAAAATTGAAGTTGTAAGTCGTCGGGGTACTCTGCGAATGGAGCATCGTATTGAGGCCAGTGCCGAGATTGGCGTCGAGACCCGTCGGCGGCGAAGTCAACTGCGGCACCACGCCATTCGGAAACGGATCGTTGAGTGGACTTACCATCTCGGTGTTTCCCTGGCTGCTGCATGGAACCGTCGGATCGGGGCAGTCGTAGGCGATCGTGTTCGGGTCCTGATTCCAGTTCGTCGCGTTCCAGGTAGTGTTGGCTGAAAAGCCGTCGCTGTTCAGCCCCGTGCCGCCCACCATGTGCGGGCTGGGGCCGTAGTAGAAGCCCCCGCCACCCCTCACAACCAGGTTGTGGACAGGCTGCCATGAAAATCCAAGCCGCGGCCCGAAGTCGGCGAGATTGGTATCGAACGGTGACCGGTGCCCACTCCTGGCATAAATCTCGGCGCCCGTGTAGGACACCCCGGCCACCGAGTTCGTAACTTTCGGATCGAAGTATTCCAGCCGGTTATGCCGCTCCGTCTTGCCGCCGAAAATGTCCCACCGCAGTCCCGCCGTAATCGTGAAGCTCTTCACCGGACGATACGTATCCTCGACAAAGGCCGCATAGTACGGATTGGCTTCCGCGGCAAAAAGATCCTTCGTGAAATTGGGGTAGTTATCCGACTCGCTCCCTGGCGTTGTCCCCATCCCAATCAACAATGAAGCGAAGTCGCTGCCGCCCATCGCGGAATTCACGGTTTGATCGGTGGCCGAGATGTCAAAGGTATACGAGCCCGAAGGCGCAGGCGGCTGGCCCACATTCAGGAACCGCTTCATATACTCGAAGCCCGTCGATATCTCGTGCTTGCCCTTCACCTTGGTAATGGAAGCGCTCGCGTCGCTGTTCTCGCTGGCATATTGAAACGTGTTGTAGTTTGCCGTGCCACCTACGCCGCCTCCCACGTCGTTGAAAATCACGAAGGGCAGAAGCTTGTAAACCTCCTCCGCCGCCAGCGAAGCCGGAAATCCCAGCGTGGTGATGTCGTATCCAACCTGCCGGGGATCGCCTCCCTGGTCCTCGTAGTGGCGGGTGAAGGAGTAGCGCAACGACAGCACCGTAGTCTGCCCGAGCGTCAAGTCGTCGGCCAGCAGGATATTGCGTCCGTTGGTGACATTCTGCGCGTAGTTCAGATCCCACTCGTTGCCGAACGCGTTGTAAGTGGAAGTGAATAGCCGGTCGAAAGAGAAGCGGCCGAAGATGCGCTGCTTCTCGCTCTGCGTCCAGTCCACCCGAATGTCAAATCTCTGCGCTGTCGTCGGGTCAAGTCCCGGCTGATAGAAATTGTTGATCGTGCCGTTCGGATCCGAATCGCAGGTGCTCGGGTTCACATTGCACTTGGGCATCTTGGAAAGAAACATCTGCCGCGGTCGGATTGGGATTGGGGATCACATTGTTTGGAAATGCCTGCCGGGTTCCGTCCGGGTTGTCGGGAACCAGCGGATTGTAAATAGTAAAGCTGTCGGCCGAAAAGTCGCCGGTGCGTTCCGCGCTGGTAGGCACCGTGAATGTGTTCGAACCATCGAACTGCTGCTGCTGCGTAGCCTCGTAGTCGCCAAAGAAGAACAGCTTGTTGTGCAGAATCGGCCCGCCGATCGCACCGCCTTCCTGGTAACGATGGAACGACGGCGGCGTGTTGGACGTGCCCCCGCCCACCTGGCTCTGCTTATTGAAGTACTCGTTCGCGGCCAGCACATCGGGCCGGAAAACACCGAACACATCGCCGTGAAATTGGTTGGTCCCTGACTTCGTAACCAGGCTGATCACCCCGGCCCCGCCGCTCTGATACGAAGCCGGCGTGTTCTGCGTTTCAACGCGCGTCTCCTCCACGCCATCCTCGGGAATGTCGAGCGCCGGAATGATGGCGGCGGCGTTGTTTTCGGCGATGCCCAGCGGACTGCCGTCCACCATGTAGTAGACCGATCCCACAATCGCGCCGTTGATCGTGTACGACGACACATCGACGCCCGGCCTGCCGCTTGAAATGTTCTGAATCGCGAAAGAACTGGATGAGTTAGGTGCGCCGTTCGCGGGTGTAACTCCGGCGCTCAATTGCACCAGGTCGTAAACGTTGCGCGTCAGCAGCGGAACCCGCTCGATGGTCTCTGACGAAATCAGCTGGCCCACCGTGGAGTTCGTCGTGTCCACCAGAGAGTTGCTCCCGGTTACTGTCACCACCTCGCTCACCGAGCCGACCTTCAGCGCGATGTTCACCGTCGTCGCCTGGTCGACGTGACGACGACTCCTTTGCGAATGGTCGTTTCAAAACCCTTTTGGGTTACGCTGACGTTGTATTTGCCGGGAGAGAGCGAGACAAAGGAATAAATGCCCGCGGCCGCTGGTAACCGCGGTCAGCTTTGTCCCGGTTGCCTTCCCCCGTAGCCGTTACCACGGCTCCCGGGATGATCGCCCCGCTTGTATCCGTTACCAGTCCGCTGATTGCGCCGCGGCCTGCCTGGGCCGTGAGTAGAGGGGTCGTGCAGATGAAAAGAGCGCCGAGGATGACTTGAGAAAAGAGAGCGTACCTTGTTTTTTTGATTCCCATTTCCGAACCCCCTGTTCTATATTGATTCAAACGTTTGAACAAAGCGTTGACTGAATATAGGGCGGGCTCAAAACCGTGTCAAGAAAAAAAGGCCGGCGAACGCCGCAGTAAGCTCCGGCGCGGGCCAACAGAAAAGGGAACCAAGTGAGCCAACGCAAGTCAGGTCACGTAACGCTGCTCGATATCGCGCGAGCCAGCGGTTTCTCTGTCTCGACCGTCTCCATCGTCCTCAGCTCCGCGCCGCTGTCTCAGAACGTAGCCGCCACCACGCGCGAACATATTCGGACCATTGCCCAGCAGCTTGGCTATCATCCCGATGCCTATGCCCGCTCCTTGCGCCGCCGCAGCACGCAGTCCATCGGGGTACTGGGATTCGATCTCTCCGATCCTTTCTGCATCCCCATCATGCGCGGCATCCAGGCCGCTCTGCGCTCTGCCGGGTACCTTCCTCTCATGGTCGATGCGCAGGCCCAGCGCAAGCTTTTCGACAGCTCGCTGCACATGATCCTCGAGCGCCGCGCCGACGGCGTGATCGTGATCGCAAGCTGGGTGTTTGAAGAGACCAACCTGCTCGCCGACGTGAAGAAGAACAATGTGCCGATCGTGATCGTGGGCCGGGATTTGATCGCCCTCGGCATCGACTCCATCCTGGTGGATAACGAGGCCGGCGGCGAGCTCGCGGCGCGGCACCTGAAAGAACTCGGCCATCGGCGCATCGCCGTGATTCGCGGGCCCCGGGAGATGTGCGACAGCGAGCCGCGCTGGATGGGGATTCAGAAGATGGCGGCGCACGACGGCCTGCAACTCGATCCCCGGCTGGTGTTTCAACTCCCTGGACTTGCCGATCCCGCATCGGGTTTTGAGGGCGGCCTGCGCCTGGCAAGAAAGATGCTGGCCGCGGGACGCCCCTTCACCGCTGTAATTGCCTTCGACGATTTGACGGCGCTGGGCGTGGTGCGCGGTTTGACCGAGGCCGGCCTGCGGGTCCCGGCCGACTGCTCCGTGATGGGGTTCGACGATGTGCTTCCCGCCGAGGTAGCTACTCCGGCCATGACCACGATCCGGCAGCCCTTGAGGGAGATGGGGGTGGAGGCCGCCGAGCGCGTCCTGCAGGCGATCAAGCGCGGTGCCGGCAAAACAGAAAAGCCCCGCCTGCATAAGCCCAGCCCGGAGCTTGTAATCCGCAAGTCCACAGCGTGCCCTCCGATTGCAAGCGTAGAGGCGCCGCCGCGACGCAAGGGGCGCGCGTTGACAGTTGTTACTCAGTAAGCAAGCCATACTATGGTTAATTCAAACAATTGAAACCAGATTGTTCATCTACTTGAGGACTTAGGGTGGTCACATTGAAGGCTTCGGGATTGATAGTCGGCCTCATGGCAATCTTCGCGCTTCCCTTGGCGGCGGAAGCGGGCACCGTGCATCCGCTTCGTGAAAATTGGCGGTTGCAGTCTGCATGCGTCGCGAAGGCCGACGGCGCAGTTATTTCCAGCCCCGCATTTGCTGTCAATGACTGGTTGAAAACATCGGTGCCGAATACAGTGCTTGCGGCGCAGGCCGCCGCTCAAGTAATTCCCGATCCGTATTACGGAATGAACCTGCGCAACTTACCAGGTACCGGGTATCCCATCGGGCACAACTTCTCCAACCTTCCCATGCCCCAGGACAGCCCCTATCGCTGCGGCTGGTGGTACCGCACCGAGTTTTCCGCTCCTCCCGCGGCGGAGCGCGATCAGCGCTTCTGGCTCCACTTCGGCGGAATCAACTATCGCGGCAACTTATGGCTGAACGGCCGGCAGATTGCCGACTCGACCGCCATCGCCGGCGCCTATCGCACTTACGACTTCGATGTTACTGACTTACTCAAGCCCGGCGCGCAGAACGTCCTTGCCGTCGAGACCTTCGCGCCTACAGAGAAAGACCTTGGCATCAACTGGGTGGATTGGAATCCGTGCCCTCCCGACAAAGACATGGGCCTGTGGGGCGATGTCAATCTCGTGACCACCGGCGCGGTCACGGTACGCTCCCCTCTGGCGGTCACGCATTTCACCGATGCCTCGCTCGCCACCGCGGACCTCACCATCTACGCCGAACTGCACAACGCATCGTCACACGAAATCAAGGGCGTGGTCGCGGGCACAGCGGCCGGCATTCGTTTTGAGCAGCCGGTGCAGCTTGCGGCGCATGAAGACAAGACCGTGGTGCTGACACCGGACCAACTGCCCGCGCTCCATGTCAAGAACCCCAAGCCCTGGTGGCCTTACCAGATGGGCGACCCGCACCTCGAGCGCCTCACGGTCAGCTTTGCAGAGCAGGGAATCAAGACAGATGAGCAAAGCATCGACTTCGGGTTTCGAGAAATCACTTCCGAACTCACATCGAACGGCAGTCGCCTTTTTCGCGTGAATGGCAAGCCGATTCTCATACGCGGCGCCGGGTGGTCGCAGGACATGTTGCTGCGCACCGACAATAACCGCCTTCGCGACCAGTTCCATTTGGTCCGCGATATGAATCTGAATACCATTCGCCTTGAAGGCAAGCTGGAGACCGAGGAATTTTTCCGCCTCGCCGACGAGCAAGGCATCCTCGTGATGCTGGGCTGGTGCTGTTGCGATCATTGGGAACATTGGAAGGACTGGACGCCAGAAGATCTCTCCATCGCCTCAGCCTCGCTGCGCGCGCAGATGCTGCGTCTTCGCCAGCACGCCAGCCTTCTCGTCTGGCTCAACGGCAGCGACAATCCCCCGCCGGCCAATGTGGAGCGTGCCTATCTCGCCATCGAATCCGAGACCCATTGGCCCAACCCCGTGCTCTCTTCTGCGACGGGTGCAACCACCACGGTCACCGGTGAAAGCGGCGTCAAGATGACCGGTCCCTACGACTACGTCGAACCCAGCTATTGGTACATCGACCAGCACAACGGGGGTGGCTTCGGCTTCAATACTGAAACCAGCCCCGGTCCGGCCCTTCCTTCTCTCGCCAGCCGGCAAAAGTTCCTTCCCGATGCGGACGCCTGGCCGCCCAGTGCCGCCTGGTCACTGCATTATGGCGGCGGGGAATTCGCCAACCTGAAAGCGCTCGACGAAGCCATGGAAGCCGTCTACGCCAAGCCGAAGTCGGCGGCCGACTACGAACGCATGGCGCAAACCATGGCGTATGACTCCGAGCGCGCCATGTTCGAGGCTTATGGCAAAAACAAGTACTTCGCCACCGGCGTCATTCAGTGGATGCTGAATAACGCCTGGCCCTCGATGATCTGGCATCTCTACGACTACTATCTCGATGCGGACGCCGGCTACTTCGCCGCCAAGAAAGCTTGCGAGCCGGTGCACATTCAGTATTCGTACGATGACCGTTCCATAGTGATCGTCAACAGCACCTACGCGCCGGTGGATGGTCTTCAGGCCAGCGTGCAGGTCCACGGACTGGAATGGAATGACCTCTACAGCGCCAGGGCCGTTGTAAACGCCACGGCCGACAGCAGCCAGCGCGTGTTCACCATTCCCGAGAACCTCTACTCGGGACCCGAGCGCATCTTTTTCGTCGATCTGACTCTCTCCGATGCCGCCGGCAAGCGTCTGAGCCGAAACTTCTACTGGGTTCCAGGAACGCTGACCACATTTGACTGGAACAAGACCGAATACAACCGCACCCCGGCAGCCCGCCATGAAGATCTGACGGCCCTCACGCGCCTGCCCCAAGCGCAGGTGGAAGCGCATGCCGAAATCGAAGGCCATACTATTTGCCTGCGCCTTAAAAATGCATCGAGCGCGCTCGCGTTTCAGATCCGTGCCGCCGCGCGGACCACGTCCGGAGGCCTGATCGCCCCCGTATTCTGGTCCGACAACTGGATCGAGCTGACGCCCGGCGAATCGACCGAACTTACGGCCAAACTCCCGGACGGCATTTCGGATGCTCCCGTCATTCAAGTCGAGGGCTGGAACGTCGCGCCTGTCACCGTTACTCCATCACCAGCACCGGCGCGCTGAATCATCCGACATGAGGGCGAGTCCTGGCTGGAACCATCACTCCGGCTCCTCGCTCCAGTCGCACTCAACTTCGCGCCGCTGATTCGAGCTCTCCCTGGCCCATTCCAGCACCCGTGCCACGCGCCACGCCTCGACCGCGCTTACCGGAGGCGCAGCCTGTTCCAGCAACGCATCGCGCACGCCCTCGTAGTAAGCCCGATAATCTCCCGGCATGGTCGCGACCGGGCGCGACACCATGCCACCTTCGACGTCCACGTAGAGCAGACCCCACTCGGTCGAGGGTTCCTGTCCCCAATTGCCGGCGGGAATGCGCGTGATCTTGTTCAGCGCGGCTTCCTGCGGATCAACGCCTTTTTTGCGGAAATTTCCCCGCGTCCCGCGCACGTGAAAACGCGCCCCTGCCGGCGCGGAGAGATTGTTGGCGCCTAGCGTAACGAAGCATCCCGCGTACCGCAATCGCACCGTCAACGCATCTTCCGATCCCTGTCCATCTCGCTCGCGCAACACCTCCGCCCCCACGCCGAGCGGTTTCCCAAACAGCACCAGCGCCTGGTCCGCCAGGTGGGTACCCAGGTCCAGCAGCACGCCGCCGCCCAGGCCGGGATCGTCCTTCCACGGACGCCGCGTCGCGCCCGGATTCCACCGGTCGAAGCGCGATTCCATATGCACGATCCGCCCCAGCTGATGCTCGTGGAGCAAACGCCGTACCGTCTGGAAATCGCCATCCCAGCGCCGGTTGTGAAAGGGAATCAAAAGCCGCCCTCGTGCTTTGGCCAACGCCATCAGCTCGCCGATTTCGCGCGATGTCACGCATACCGGCTTGTCCACCACAACGTTCTTGCCCGCTGCCAGCGCCTGCCGGGCCACGTCGCAATGGGTGCCGCTGGGCGTGGCCACTACCACCAGGTCGATCGACGCGTCGGCAAGCAACTCGTCCAGGCCGCGATACGTTTTAATTCCGGGATAGCGTTGCGCAGCCTGGTCGGTGTGACGCTCCACCACCGCGGCCAATTCCAATCCATCCACTGAAGAGATCAGCGGCGCGTGAAACACGCGGCCCGCCATTCCGAATCCCACCAGACCCACTCGCAGCATAAACGGCTCCGTGAACTGAGGTGTCCGAGTAGGCTATTCTAGCCCTCCAGCTTATAGCGCGTCTCTGCCAGCCGGTAGAGGCGCCGCCAAACCAGCCGGTTCATCGTCACCACCATCAGCGCAATCAGAATCGTCGCCAGCAGAATGATCGGGAAACGCCCCTGGTCGGTGGCGGAGCTGATCTGCGCGCCAATACCGATCGTCTCGATGGTGCGATCCTTCACATGCGCGTATTCCGCCATCACCGACGCGTTCCATGCCCCGCCTGAAGCCGTTACCATCCCGGTGATCAGGTACGGAAAAATTCCTGGCAGGATCAGGCGGGTCCAGCGCTGAAACCGGGTAAACCGGTACAGCGTGCTGACCTCCCGCAGATCGGACGGAATCGACATGGCGCCCGCGATCACATTGAACAGGATGTACCACTGGGTGCCAAGCAGCATCAACGCGATCGAGCCGATGCCCAGCCCCCCGCCGATCCGGATCAGCCCCATCAGCAGCACCGGATAAAACGCCGAAGCCGGCACCGAGGCCATCACCTGCGCCAGCGGCTGCACAACGCGCGCCAGCCGCGGATTGAAACCGATCGCAACTCCCACCGGAATCGTCCACAGCGCGGAGATCAACAACGCCGAATTGACGCGCAAGAATGTTGCCCCCGCGCCCTCCAGAAGCACCCGCAACTCCGGCCATGTCACCGTGCGCAGCATAAGCGCTGCCTGCGTCAGGGCCCACACGGCCGCAATCGCAATTACTCCCGCGAGCGTCCAATATCCGATCGTTCCTTTTTTCGTGTCCTCTTCTTCGTCGAGAGGCTGCACGACGATGTGTTCCCGCGCCCGTGCCATCCGGCGGTAAATGGGCTCTTCGATTCGAGCCTGGATCCTTCCGGAAAGGGAAGTGAGCAACGTAGACCGCTGCAACAGGGTAAGAATGGGCGACGTCACCCGATCGGCGGATTCCACCTGCTCGAATTTGAACTTGTCGCTCCAGGCAATCAGTGGTCGCCAAACCAGCTGGTCGGTTGCCACCACGATCAGGATCACAACCGCGATCCCGCTCAACAGCGCGCGCACATCGCCCGAGTCCGCGGCCGACTGCATGTAGCTGCCCAGCCCCGGCAACTGGAAACTCCGATTGCCCATGGTGAACATTTCGCACAGCATCAAAGCGAACCATCCGCCCGCCACCGATACGATCGAGTTCCACACCAGCCCGATGGTCGCGTACGGCATCTCGAGCTGCCAGAACCGTTGCCACGCGGAATACCGATAGATCCGCGATGCCTCCAGCATTTCTCGCGGAATCGTTTTCAGCGAAGTATAGAAGCTGAAGGCCAGGTTCCATACCTGCCCGGTGAAGATCAGCAGGATGACACCCAGCTCAATCCCGAGTTGATGTCCCGGCACCAGCGCCACCATGGCCAGCACCACCGGTGGCAAAAAGCTCAGCACCGGGATCGATTGCAGGATGTCCAGCACCGCCACCATCCAGGTTTCGATCCGCGGATGATAGGCCGCTATGTAGCCGTAGCTGATGGCGAAGATCAGGCTCAGTACATAGGCCAGCGTGATGCGCACCGTGGAGTAGAAAGCATAGAGCGGCAGGGCCCGCACCGAATGCGAAATAGGCACCACCGGCACCGGGGTTCCCATCCAGTATCGGGCCATGTAGATGATGCCGAAAAAAACCGCCAGCCCGCACAGGGCCACACCCATGTCGATGAAGAATGGCCAGGTGCGAACCGTGATCAGCGAGCGCGCGAACGGGTGCTGAAGTCTCACTCTTCGTCCTCGCTCGCCGCGGCCTCTTCTTCTTCCGCCTCGGGGAGCACGAATCGGCGCCGCGCGGCGTCGAAGTCAAACAACTCCGCATAACGGCCCCAGGTGATGGCGGTTTCCATCTGCCGCTCGCTTTCCTCGGCGCTGAACTGCTCATCGATCATGTCCAGGAAGAAGTCCTCCGCCACCGTGTGATCGCTCTTGGTTTCGAGAGCCCTCCGGATCTGGCGCAGCAGCAGCACGTTCTCGAGCGCCGCTTCGCGGAACAGCTCCTTCTGGCGGAGAATTTCCGAATTCGCAAACTCCTCCCCGCTCTTCGTGATCACCGCGTCGCCTTCCTCGATCTTCAGGAAACCCAGCAATTGTGCGGCGTCCACGATAGGCAGCAGGTCGTCGATTTCAAACGCCAGGTCATCGGCCAGGCGATAGATGTCGTCGCGCCCGCTCTTGTCGATCAGCAGTTCGAGCAGGCCCGCGATCCCGCCCGGCCGCGCGTGCGGAAGCATCTGATATTTCATTTGCCGCTGGTCGCGCACTTTCTTGCCCGCCTGTTGATCGGGAACCTGGTCCGGAGCCACGTCAGGCCTGGTCAGCACTTTGTAGATGTAGTCCACCAGTTGCGTGAAGGGTTCTGATTTCCTGTCCCGCGGCTGCTTGAGCTGCACCCGGAAATCGGTCCGGATGTGACCGGGATTGCGCCCCAGTACGATGATCCGATCCGCCAGCAGCACCGCCTCCTCGATGTTATGTGTCACGATGAAAACCGCTCGCGTCGGCATGGTCTTGTTGCCCCACAGCTCCAGAAGCTCGCTGCGCAGGTTCTCCGCGGTCAGAACGTCCAGCGCGGAGAAGGGCTCGTCCATGAACAGCACTTCCGGCTCCACCACCAGCGCGCGCGCAAAACCCACCCGCTGCCGCATGCCCCCCGAGAGTTCCTTTGGAAACGCCCCTTCAAATCCGCTCAGGCCCACTGTGTCGAGCATTTGCATGCTGCGTTCCCGCCGCTCATCGGGAACCACGCCGCGCGCCTGCAGCGGCGCCTCCACGTTCTCCAGCACCGTCAGCCAGGGAAAAAGCGCGAAGCTCTGAAAAACAATGGAGACATTGATTTCCGTTTCGGCGATCGGCTTGCCATGCCAGTACACCTGTCCTGCCGAAGGCCGCGACAGCCCTGTCAACATCCGCAGCATTGTGGATTTGCCCGATCCGGAAGGCCCCAGCAATGCCAGAATCTCGTTGGGAATCACTTTCAGGTCGGTGGGAGCGATAACCTGGATGCGGTTTTCACTCGGCTGAGCATAGTACTTTTCGATCTTCTCGGCCTGGATGATCGCTTCAACCGCCGACTGTTGGATTTCACTCTGAACTGCAGTTTCCGGCATGCCAGTTCTCCATTATGTCCGTTGGGCGACGTACTCGCAGTAAGTTCCTACGATAGTAGAATTGCACCGTTGCAATCGGATAAAATCAGAATTCGCCGGAGCCAGGCCAACGCCGGCTGTGGCTGTCTCGAGTTGGAGAACGGCATGGAGAGGGCACCCGAGAACCCTTCATCGAGAGCGTATCATCAGGAAAGATCTCTACACAGGCAAGTGCATTTGCCTTTAGACTATCGCAGGCTGTCATGCACGATGCAGCCGGACGCCTTTCAGGTCCCCAGGAGAGTATGTCCGAAAATTCAACGAAACCAAAGGTCCTCGTGGCCGACGACGAGAGGGTCATCGCTGATACCCTGGCCATGATCCTGAACCAGAGCGGCTTTCAGGCCCGTGCCGTGTATTCAGGCGAGAAGGCTCTCGAAATGGCTCCGACCTTCCAGCCCGATATGCTCATTTCCGACGTGATCATGGCCGACTTGAATGGCATTGATGCAGCCATTCGCATTCGCGAGCTTCTGCCGGCCATCAAGATTCTCTTGTTCTCAGGACAGGCCGCCACCGCTGATTTGCTGGAAAAGGCCCACGCCCAGGGATACGATTTCGAAATCCTGGCCAAGCCGGTTCACCCGCAGGACTTGTTGACTAAGCTCCGGGGCGCGAACTAAGCGGGCTGATCCAATTATTTTTCCCGCAGGCACATTTCCGATGCCTCTTTCTTGTGGGTGCCACCATGCCGGATGCGGCCTCCAAACCAAAGGTCCTGATCGCCGACGATGAACGGATCATCGCCGACACCCTTGCCATGATCCTGAATTTGGGCGGCTTTGAAGCACAGGCCGTCTACTCCTGCGTGAAGGCCCTGGAAATGGCGCCCGCTTTCAAACCCGACCTGCTCATCTCTGACGTCATCATGTCGGAACTGAATGGGATCGAAGCAGCCATCCGAATGAAGGCCCTGCTGCCCGATATTCGTGTCTTCCTGCTCTCCGGCCAGACCGCGACCGCCGAAATGCTCGAAAAGGAAGACGCTGACGGCTATGGATTCGAAGTTCTCGCCAAGCCCCTTCACCCCGGAGACCTCATCCGCAAGCTCCAAGACAGCATGAAGGCAAAACCGGCCCCATCGGCCCCGCCGTCGCTTTCATCCTGAGCACCACTCAGGTCTGTCATCCTGAGCGGAGTCCGCCGTGGCGGACGCAGTCGAAGGACCTGCGGCTGTTTTTGAATGGCGCTTCGTCCCTCAAACCACCCGCCGTCCTTCGAGCGCCCGCGCCATGGTCACCTCATCGGCATATTCGATATCGCTTCCCGCCGGAACTCCCGTTGCGATCCGCGTAATCCGCACCGGCGCACCGCGCATCGCTGATGCCAGCCAGTCGGCGGTGGCTTCCCCTTCCAGCGTCGGACTTGTGGCCAGGATGACCTCGTCCACCTCGCCCTTTTCCACCCTTGCCAGCAGGGTCCGCGCGCGCAGCTGATCCGGCCCCACCCCGTGCAACGGCGACAGTGTGCCATGGAGCACGTGGTAGACGCCCGTATAGCCCCGCGTCCGTTCGATCGCGCCAATGCTGGTCGGTTCTTCCACCACGCACACCAGGCGCTGGTTGCGCACCGGGCTCGCGCAGTAGGCGCAGGGATCCACGTCGGTGACGTTGTTGCACACCGAGCAGAGCCGCAGACTGGCTTTCAGGCCCTGCACTGCCTCCGCGAGGGCGGCGGCATCCTCATCGCTCGACCGCAGGATGTGAAAGGCGAACCGCTGCGCGCTCTTGGTTCCGACTCCCGGAAGTTTCTTGAGTTCTTCAATGAGCCGCGCCATCGGCTCGGCATAGCGTGACACCGCAGAGGTCTCCTCAGCATTCTTTATAGCGTGCGCACCACGCCTCCGGCGAACGCCCTCGGTTGTCGCGCCGGGCTATCGTCCAGCTTTTATCGCGGGCAGTTCAGCCCAGGCCAGGCATCTTGAGGCCGCCCAGCATGCCCTGGAGACTGGATTGGATCACTTCTTCAGCCTTGCGTCCGGCTTCATTCACGGCGGCCACGATCAGGTCCTGCAACATCTCCACGTCGGGCTGCTGCTGGCCGATCAGCCCCGCTACCGCGGACGGGTCGATCTTGATCTTCAAGAGCTGCTTCTTGCCGTTCAGGGTTGCCGTGACCGCCCCTCCGCCGCTCGATCCCTCCACCACGGTCACCTCCAGCTTGCGCTGGACTTCCTCCTGCATGAGACTGGCCTGGGTGAGCATCTCTGAGATCTTCAGCGGGTTGATCATGTCTTGCCTCCTGGGGGATCACCGCAACTACTTGGTGCGAAGGTCGACTACACTTCGTACTTCGGCCTTAAAGATTTCCCTGGCCCGTTGTACCAGCGGATGGCCAAGGGCTGATTCCTGTATGCTCCCGGCGATTGGCGTGGCGATCCCTGCGGACACTGCTCCCCCGCCCTCACCGGGCACGATCAAAAAACGGGCTGGCGCGCCCAGCCGCTGCATTTCCTGGCGCATGAGTTTCTCAGCCGCGGCATTCACCGTCAGGCTCAGCATCTTTTTGCCGATGCTTGCCACCTCGATGCGCAGGCCTGACCCATCGAGGGCCCAGGCGCCCGCGCCAAGCAGCTGTGCCGCCGATGCATGCCCCGCATCCGCCAGGGCCGAGATCACCGCCAGCCTCAGAGTCTCCACCGTCAGAGCCTCGTGAATCTCGACCGCACCGGCAGGCTTCCGGATTGGCATCTCCTCGCGGGCAGCTTCAGAAAAGACCGGGGTGGGCATCGCGGCTGCCGCAGGGATCGTTTCCGTCAGCACGGGTGTGGACAAAATCTCCGCAACCGCCGGAATCATTTCCATCACCACCGGGCGCTCCATTTCCGCCACCGATGCTGGCTCCGCGCTCTGTTTCACAACCGGTCCGGGATTCCATCCCCCGAACGGCGAAATGGGCACCGAACCTTGCGTCACCGCACTTCCGCCCCCTGCTCCTGTAGCGGACAACGATCGTCCCAGCGCAGTTGTCGCTCTTGGGCCGGCAGTTTTCGCAACGCTGCGGACTGGGCCGCCGCCGGAAATCCCGCTCAACAATTCTTCCAGCGGCAACAGCCGCTGCGCATGCACCAGTTTGAGCAGCCCCAGCTCCAGGTGGAAGCGGTGCTCCTGGGTCTCATTCAGATCATCGAACATGCTCAGCACAATTTGCAGATTGCGCGTGAGCTCCTCTTCGCCGAACAACTGCGCTGTTCGGGCCGCGCGGGCCCGCTCATCGGCGGAGACCTGCAACAGCTCGGTTTTCTCGCCTCCCAGCTTGGCCATCAGCGCATTGCGCAGATAGCGAACCATCTGCCGCGCCAGCCCAGCGGGGCTGTGGCCCGCGTTCAGCAGCGTGTTCAGCTGTTCCATCAACTCGGCGCTCTGGCCCGCCGCCACCGCTTCCAGCAGGCGTTCAAACACCGCATTCGGGACCGATCCGGTGAGTTCCCGAATCTGCAGCGCCGACAGCACCGGACGGCCATTCTCAGTCGGAGCAGAAGCAATGGCCTGGTCCATGATGGAGAGCGCGTCGCGCATAGAGCCATCGCCGGCCTCGGCCAGCAGTGCCAGCGCAGCCTCTTCGGCCTCCACCTGCTCCTGTCCGGCAATCATCTTCAACTGCGCCAGAATGTCGTCGAACTTGACCGCGTGAAAGCTGAAATGCTGGCAGCGCGACCGGATCGTCTGCGGAATGTTTTCCGGTTCCGTCGTCGCCATCATGAAGATGACATGCGACGGCGGCTCTTCCAGCGTCTTCAGCAGCGCATTGAACGCCGCTTCCGTGATCTGGTGCGCTTCATCCAGGATGTAAATCTTGTAGCGGTCCCGCGCCGGTGCATAACGAGCCGCGTCGCGCAATTCCCTGATCTCGTCGATGCCGCGATTAGTGGCCGCATCGATCTCGATCACATCCACGGCCGATCCTTGGCGCACTTCCTGGCACGAGTCGCAAACTCCGCACGGTTCCGGTGTCGGACGGTCGGCGCTGCCCACTTCCCGACGACAATTCAAAGCCTGGGCCAGGATGCGGGCAATCGTCGTCTTGCCGATCCCACGATGCCCAGAGAAGATGTATCCGTGGGCTATCCGCCCTTTAATCAACGCATTGAGCAGGGTCCGCGTTACATGATCCTGGCCCGCCACGTCGGCGAACCTCTGGGGACGATACTTCCTTGCCAGGACCTGGTAACCCATTGCTTTGACCCGCTCCTTCGCAAAACTGGAGTTACCTATACGATGACGTAACCGCGAAATTGATGCCGCCCTGGAAGAAGCGTCAACCTCGCGTGGGAACTCGAGAACGATTCAGTTTCTGATTTGCCGTATGCCCTTACACGCGCGGACTAGGGCGATTGTATCGTTCCCAGCCGCTGGCCGGCATGGGGAGGGAATCCGCGCTGCTGCTATTAGGGTAGCCAAAGTGGCGAAACTCCTTGCGGAATCGCAAGTTGGCAACTAAATCAAAAAATACGAATACGACACGAATGTCATCTGACGGACAATTGTCGCGGATCAATAAATTTAACGAATGCTTGCTGGTCTAATCCTGGCATTTGACCGCATACGGGAGCCGTTGGCCACGGGCATTATTCCGCGTCGAGATTCACGCTTATGTCGTTCAGCCACTCGGCGATCAGATCCTCATCTCCCGGGTCGAGGACATAGGCATCGTTCAGCAAAAGAATCGTCGCCCAGTGAACCAGGTCGCGCTCCGTGATCCGTCCCAGCCGCTTCTCTTCCAGGGCATGGGCGATGTGCTCCCGCGAAATCACAATCCCCGGTTCCGGCATGCGAAAGTTACCCGACGCCGTTCGCCGCTGGGTACGCCCGTCCGCTCCCGCGTGCAGCGCCTCGAAACGAATCTCGAAGACCCCGGCGAGCCTTCGTTGCAACTCTTCTTCGCCAATCTCGAATGAAGCGAACCGCCGAAGGACGTCCATCTGGTCCGGCGTGAGAGGCGGAAGGTCGCGTTCGTCCGTCAAGCCAGGCCCGCTTTCATCGCTTCGCTCTCGATTCGGGTTTTGGCCGCGCCGGCTTTCGACGCCTGATGGCCGCTTCCGCCCGCGCCCGCTTCTTGCGCCGCCTCACCTCTTCGACGGAGTACATCGTGCCCCGGCAGTTCTTCGTCCCGCAGTTGCAGGTGGCCGGTTCGTCTCCGCCGTCGTAGAGACAGTAGTCATACGTGATTTCCGAACCCGCGGCGATGTTCTTGATGGCCCGGATCCACACCCGCCCGCCCTCTTCGTCGGTCTCGCAATTCGGGTCGCAGCTGTGGTTGATGAACATCGCCATGCAGTGTCCGTCGATCACGATCGAGCCATCCCCCAGTCCAAACAGGTAGGTGATCGGCGAGGCTTCGTACAGGACATCGGCTTCGTCCTTGCTGAGCCGGGGACCTGTGTATTCGGCAAGACGCTTCCCCTTGGGGATGCGCGTGGTGGTGTAACAGCCGGCGGCGTGTATGGCGGACGAGCGGATCATCAATCCCATGCGGTTGTGCGAGCTTTCCCTTCCTATGGACCGCATCGTACCATTGAAGAGGCGGTCGGCGTCGAGATGAAACTAGCGATTTCCATTGCAGTTCTGGTTGCCTGTGGCCTGGTCGCGGGTCTGCCAGGTACTGCCCAGCCTGCTGCCCAGTCTCCTGCCCAGTCGTCTTCGTCCTCGCAATCGCAAAGCAAACCATCCGACAAGCAGAAGACACCTCCGCAGCCCCCGTCGCAATCCAACCCCTTTCCGGAAGACACCACCACCGTCCCGCTGATGCCCAATGGCAACGCGCCGGTCACGGCGGATGAGCCCTCGCGCGGCCCCGCTCCCTCGGAGCTTCCCAGGGCCGACGCCGACCCGGTCCGCAGTCCCGACGACCCGATGCCCGATTCGTCCACCGACGCCCAGGGATTCAGTTCCAGTACCACGGGGATGGACCGCGTTCTGCCCCCGCCCGATACCGATTCGACTGGAAGGAATAACAAAAACCACCCGGTGCCCGAGCACCAGGAAACGGCCGCGGAAGACGAGAGCGTCGGCAGCTATTACCTCGACCAGAAAAACTGGAAGGCGGCGCTGTCCCGGTTTGAATCCGCCGTGGTCCTCGATCCCGAAAACCCCGAAGTCTACTGGGGACTTGGCGAAGCGCAACGCCACCTGGGCAAGTTCACCGAGGCCAGGGCGAGCTACGAGAAGCTGGTCGAATACGACCCCGACAGCAAGCACGGCAAAGAAGCCCGCAAGCTCCTCAAAGACCCCGAGCTCGCCAACGCCCCCACCGCCGCCAAAGCCAAGCCGTAATCTTTCCGCGCCCCAAAAAATTCGCCTGAAAAGAACGGGTTGTCATCCTGAACGCAGCGAAGCGAAGTGAAGGACCTGCGTTTCCGGCTGCGAACTCACCGCGCCCCATCCTTTCCGCGCAGTTTGCGGAAAGGGTGGAAGACCACGAAGGCCCAATCAGAACCCCGCCCACCCCAAATAAGCCGCAATGATCCGCTGCCCCCACAGCGTGCTCACAATCCCGCCAATACAGAGAAACGTCCCCAGTGGGAGCTTGAGCAGGGCGCGGCTTTCGCCGTTCTGTTTTTTGGGCAGCAGCAGGACCATGACGGCAACTACAGCGCCGAGCACCACGCCGAGACCGAAGGCCAGCAACGCACCTTGCCATCCAAGCCAGGCTGCCAGCAGCGCCATGAGCTTCGCATCCCCCAGCCCGATCCCTTCACGGCGTCGCAGGAGCCAATAGGCCCAGCGGATCACCAGAACCACGCCTGCGGCCGCGAGCAATCCGATGATCCGGTACAACAGGGTCCGCCCAAGCGAATTCCCCTTTGCCTCAAACAGCACGGTGACCAGCAGCCCGGCACCTATTCCCGGCAGCGTAAGGAAATCCGGTATCCACAAATTCTCCGCATCGAGCACTGCCAAAGCCACCAGCAGCCACAGAAACACCGCCAGTGCCGCCCCTTCTGCCGGCATCATCGAAGGAACAGGCAGAGACTCGCCGATTGCTCGCCATGCGACAAGAGCCCATAGCGCTCCCACCACCGTTTCCACGGCCACATACCGCCACGCGATCCGCGCCCCGCACCCCCGGCACCGCCCCCGCAGCGCCACCCAGCTCACCAGCGGCACATTTTCCCACCACGCCAGTACGCGCCCGCAGCTTCGGCAATGTGATCGTGGCCTGACCATGCTTTCGCCCACCGGCCAGCGGCTCAGGCACACGTTCAGAAAGCTGCCAAAGGCCAACCCCAGCAGCGCGGCAAACACCGTCCCCCAGATACGAATCTGGTCACGAATCATCGGAGAAATCGAGTATACGACCCATAGGCGATCGCTCCGCCGGGCGGGTCTGCGATTCGCCAACTTGATCGCCTGGAACCTTCACGCGCCATTGCCTCTGTGGCATCATTGACAACACGGAAGACTCTTATGTGGCAACCGTTGGTTCTGTTGATTGCCGCCCTGACGATTCGCCTTGGATCTGCCGGCCCTCCGTCCGCTCCCATGCGAGTGCCGATCGAAATCCTGGGCGCCGACGGGATGATCGTGAGTCGGACTCTGACCCTTGCGCCGGATCAAAGCAGTTCCGTCAAATCCCTCTGGCTCCGGGTGCATGGTGTGAGCTATGCGAAGCAGGCCAGCATTCAAGTCAACGATGGTCCGTGGATTCCCCTCAACAACGACACCGCCGCAGTCGCCGAGCCCGGCCGAGCGTTTGGCGGAATCGGAGGCGGCTTTTCTTCGCTTGCGCTGACGCTGTCTCTCCCCAGCGGCACGGTCGTCTCCGGCTCCAATACCCTCCGCTTCCGGTTCAATCAATCGGATGGGCTGTCGAGCGGGTACAGGGTTCTTGCCTTGAACTTCCTGACGGCCGACGGAAACAAGGTCCTTCCTCCGGAAGATTTCGTGGAGGATGCGCCTGAAAGCTGGTCGCCCCCTCGGCCCGACGCCGCTTCCATTCACGCGGGAAGGGAACTCTGGCTGACGGCGCCCCTCGTATCCGACAGCAGGAGTGCCAGCCCGCGGATTCAGGCCCATTGCGCGGACTGTCATGCGCGCGATGGGCGCGATTTGAAATACTTCAACTTCTCCAATGTCAGCATCATTGCCCGGTCACGATTCCATGGGCTGACAACGGAACAGGGCGAGGAGATCGCCAGCTACATCCGCAGCTTGCCGCTGCCCAATCCCGGCCGGCCCTGGAATCCTCCCTATCAGCCCGGGCCCGGACTGGACAAACAGCCGATATCGAGTTGGGCGGCCGGAGCGGGACTTGGATGGGTCCTGGACAGAGATTCTGACGCTTTGCCGTACCTGATCGCCAAGCCGGGCACTGATCCGGCTTCGGCAATGATTCGGTCCGATCCCCGACAGCTTGCGGCCCAGATTACCCCGGATGTTTTTCGTCCGGACGGCGACCTCAACCCTCGTGAGATTCCGATCGCACTGCAGTTGCCGGATTGGAACCAGTGGCTTCCCCGGATTCATCCCAAGGATGCCTGGGGGCCGGCCTTCGCCAGGAGTGACTTTGCCGCAATGTACGACGGCGGCATCCATACCACGTTTGGGCCTCGGACCAAGCCCTCGCTGCGCACGCTCCTGGAATCCGTCCAGAACTCAGACGCCGATATGCGCCCGGTTGTTCCTGCTTTCACCCAATGGCTACAGGCAAGACGCACCTTCCTCGGGCGGCGTGTGAAAACAAAAGCGGAGTGGTCTCCGGAACTCAGTGACAGGGTTTACTCCACTCAACTCTGGCAGCTCGTCAAGACCTGGGAGATGACCCAGGAGTTTGGCCTTGAAGCGCGCGGGCGCGACCTTTTGGGGGCTCATGCCGACACACGAACCTGGTCGAACAGCGTCCCCGCGGAGACCGCTCCCGCCGCATCCCACATCCCCAGCGGGCCGGCTGGGATTGGTGGAAGTGCTTTGACAAACGAATATTTATCGGCCTCCTGGTACGAGTTGCAGATCATCCTGAACAGCGGGAATCATCGCCACCGCGATCGCACTCCAGTCGATTGGGTGTATCTGATCGGCCAGTTTCGCAACCTCTATTCGCTTACCCGCTACCCCGAGCCGGTGCGCCTTCTTGTCGCGGTGACTAAGGCGATGCAATCCACCGATCCGCGTCTCGGGCCGGACGACCTGAGCCACGGATGGAGACCCGACCGGAGTGTCGATCCTCGCATACTGGTCAGCCCTGATTGGTCATCTCAATTCACACCATTTTCCGCCGAGGTCCGGCGCGCCCTTGCCGAATCATTGGTCACTGCGTGGTTGGATAAAACTCAGCAGTATCCCATCGCGAAGTACCTGCCGCTTCCATCACTCCAACGCGACTATACTGCGCCCAACGAATATGCCGATATCACTGGCGGCAAATTGTGGGAAGCAGCTGGGGAATTCCGCGCCGCAGGCGTATCAACCGATCTGTTGGATCGCGTGCAGGCATGGGGTGTAGCCTACACCGACCGTGCCGCCCGCTTGCAATACCATTGATCGATCCCGGCCGAGGCGCTCCACTCCTTCGGTTGGGCACGTTTTGAGCGCCAGGTTGTAAATGCACATTTCACGTAGCACGTGGGTGCGGGTAACGGCCATTGCCGCAGGTGTCTTGTTGCTCTGGGTCCGCTTCGGCTGGCATCGCCGCGACAGCCCGTCGTCCCATGCGATTCCCGACCGTTCCCTCACCAGCCCCCTCAACCGGCCCGGCGGAGGAACCGCGCCCGAAGAGGCTTACGCCATCTACTCCGCGCTCTATGAGGCGCCGGCCGGCGAACCACTGGCCTTCGCCGAAGACTCCGTCACCGATATCCCGCAAGTTGATGGCAGTTGTCTGAAGCCCTCCACGCCGGACGAACGCGAACTGACCGCTGCTTTCGAAGCCGCCAATCGCCAGAGTCATCGCTGGGAAAGCAGGTTCACGATTCCCGCCGGATACCAATTGCTATCGCCGAGCGAAACAGTGGACGCCAAGGCCTGTCTGGACAATCACGCCCCGCATCCGGCCAGCTGCGACCGGTACAAACAAATCCGCCACGTGCGTTTTCTGGGAATTCCCGGCATCAATCAAAACCACACCCGGGCCCTGGTCTCGGTCGTCCGAATGTGCGGACCCTACTGCGGGAACGGCGGCATCTTTGAAGTCGAGAAAGCCGGCGCCACCTGGCGCCGCGCCGACACCACCGACTTCACCCGCAACTGCAGCTGGATGTACTAATGTCCTGTCCCTCGTAAGAGCCGGCCACAGCGTCTTGAAAGGGCACGACTCGACAGGCTGCGGAAAACGCCGTCTTGAAAGGGCACGACTCGACAGGCTGCCCAAAATGCCGTCTTGAAAGGGCACGACTTCAGTCGTGCCGAAAGGGTGGTGAAATGAATGCGGCTTTAGCCGCTGAGGGAAGTCTTTCCAGTTCCCGCCGGCCACAACCAGGAGCCTGCCACGGAAGAAGATTAACCAGGAGACACCGCACTAGCTTTCCATTTGCGCCCTCAAGGGATTCGAGCGCCCCCCGTGTCATGGCTGGCGTCCTGTTGAATCCTCTGCGCCGCCAGTCTTTCCGCCGTATCCAGCGCCTCCTCGGCCTTGACCGGAACATCGGGCGTCACTCCCACTCTTTCCCAATCCGTCCTCGTGACGGGATCGAGAATCAGGGTGCTGGGAACAAAAACGACAAAGTGATCGCCGGCGCGATGGGGACCAACCGGGTGAGAGCCTCCCGCCGTGGTCTCACCCACAACCGTAACGCGCTTGAGATTCTTCAGGTCGTACGCGAATTCCTCGCCCCCCGAAAATGTCTGCTTTGAAGTGAGGACGAAGACGGGTTTACTGGCGCCGAGCCTGATCCCTGGAACGTAGCGCAGCGTCCAGTACTCGGTGGTTGTGTTTCCTCTTCGATCGTAGAAATCGTTCAGCAGTGTGGGCTGATCGAACAGGTAGGTGCACATTATGGCCACCATGCTGGGTTCGCCGCCCGTGTTTTCCCGCAAGTCGATGATCACGGCGTCGGTGTTGGCAAGAAAGTAAATGGCCGCAGCGGCCGTCTTCGCGCAGGCCTGCGGGCTGGCGAAAAAGTCGAGTTTCAGGTAGCCGATGTTGTTGGGAAGAATCTCCAGCTTGTGAAAGCCACAGTCGCGCGCCAGGTCTTTGCGATACTCGGCGAGCTGGTCGAAGGTGAGAGGCGGAGCATCCGTGCCCAGTTTGTAAGGGTAATAGAAGACCCTCAAATGCTTGTCGTGGCTCACATCGATCAGGTCCGCGCTGAGCCGCGCCGCAAATTCCTCTCCATCGGTAATCGCGCTGTAGTCTCCCTTTTGCTCATGCGCGTGCAGGCTGTCGGCCATCTTTTGCGCCGTGGCCGGATACACGTAGAACTGATTCAGATTCTCGATGACGTTCTCAATGGCCAGTTTCCGTTGCGCCGCGTCGAGTGGGATGTCTTCCAGCACTGCTCCCGTCGGAATGGGGTGGAGAGTGAAATTGGAGATGGTCAGCGGTTCTTGAGTTGTCAATTCCAGCTTCCCGACCAGGAGCACCGTGGGCTGGGTCTTCTCCCGGACGCGAAACGCGATCGAGAGCCGCTCGCTGCGCGTGATCGCGACCAGGTCGACACCTCCCGACCGGCCTCGAAACTGAGGTGACGTAAGCGCGGCTTCAGCAAACTTTGGAGAGTAGTTTTTGACAAAAGTATCAATCTTCGCGCGGTCGCCGCTGTTGAAGGCATCCAGCCACGCCGTCAGCGCCTGCCCCGCCGGCGTGTTGGCGATCGCCACCTGGCCCACGGCCGGCCCCGCGCTGGCCAGCACCATGAGAATCAACCGCAGCATCATGAGAATCAACCCCAGCCTGCGAACCATGGGAATTCTCCTTCAAGAGCCCGCGCAGCGGAGAGCGACGCAACAGGGAAGTTCAAGGCCTTGATCCGGCTCTGTGTGTACGTGCCGGACCATCCAAACTTAGCCGATTGTCGGTTAGACGTCCATCACCTGCTTCCTGTTTCCGTTCAGGGTAAAATGGAAACCAGATGGCCGAGTCGCCTGAAAGCCCCGCAATCAAGGCATTTCCTCCATTTCCCGCGTCCGATCCGGCCCGGGCCGCTTCTCTTTTTGAGCAGTCGGTTGCCATCATGGCTCGTCTTCGTGCGCCCGGCGGCTGCCCCTGGGACCGTGAGCAGACATTCGATACCATCCGCAAGTACACCCTTGAAGAAGCCTATGAAGTCTTCGATGCCATCGAGCGCCGCGACTTCCCCCATCTTTCTGAAGAACTGGGCGACCTCCTTCTCCAGGTTCTCTTTTATGCCGAGATGGCCGCCAACGAAGGCCACTTCACCATCACCGATGTACTCGACCACCTCAATCGCAAGCTGATTCGCCGCCATCCCCATGTCTTCGGCGAAGAAGCCTCCCGCGCCGCCGGCAACCAGGCCGACGTTGACGCCGCGGTCGACGGTTCGGCAGACCGCGTCCTGCGCAACTGGGAACAAATCAAGGCCGCCGAAAAGGGACCGGGCGCCTCCGCCACCGGCGCTCCCGCCTCCCGTCTCGATTCCGTGCAGCGCGCCATGCCCGCCCTCGCCGAAGCGGCCAAGCTGGGCTCGAAAACCGCCAAAGCCGGCTTCGACTGGACCCACTGGCGCGACCTACTTCCCAAGCTTGCCGAGGAGACAGCCGAACTTGAGACTGAAGCTTCCTCCGGCGATCCAGCCCGCAAAGCCGCCGTCGAAGCGGAGTTGGGCGATCTGCTCTTCACAGCTGTGAACTTGGGCCGGCACCTTGGCGTCGACGCCGAAATGGCCTTGCGTGGGTGCAATCTGCGCTTCCGGCAGCGCTTCCGGGAAATGGAACTCGCCGCCCCCCGCCCCCTCGAAGAGCTCGGCCCCGCCGAACTGGAAGACCTTTGGACCGCCGCCAAGCGCAAGCTGGCTCTGTCCGCCGCGGAGCCCCGGCCGTGATTCTTATCCGTGAATGCTCCGGCTTCGACGAGCTCGAAGCATGTGTCCAGATGCAGGTCGAGACCTGGGGTTACGACCAGTCCGACGTGATTCCGCGCAAGGCTTTCCTGGTCATGCAGAAGATCGGCGGCCAGATCATCGGGGCATTCGACACCAGCCTGCCCGGCACTTCGCCCCAGGGAGAGCCCGCATCGCTGGTTGGTTTTGCCATGTCTTTGCCCGGCGTAAAGCCGCCGGAAAAAAACGAAGCCGAACCACGGCCGTACCTTCATTCCCACATGCTGGCCGTCCGCGAAGCCTGGCGCAATCGCGGCCTTGGTGCGCAACTCAAGCTGGAACAACGGCGTGAGGCCCTGGCGCGCGGCATCCGCTACATGGAATGGACATTCGATCCGCTGGAAATCAAAAACGCCTTTTTGAATATCCACAAGCTGGGTGCCATCGTTTGTGGCTACCGTGTGAATTTCTATGGTGTATCCTCTAGTCGATTGCAGGGTGGGCTGCCCACTGACCGATTGTTGGCCGAGTGGCGCCTCGATTCTCCTCGCGTGCAGTCAATTCTTGCGGGGGGGCATCCTGTTGCAAACCACATCGAGGAGCGGATTCAGGTCCCCGCCTCCATTTACGAATGGAAGGCGTCAGAGAGAGACCGGGAACGCGCTCTCGCCGTTCAGTTGGAGAATCGCCGGAAGTTTCAGAACGCGTTTTCCCGTGGCTTGGCCGTAGTGGGTTTTGTCCGGGATGCACAAGGAAATGGAATCTTCGAATTGGGCCGAATCGCCCAACCGGAGTGAGGCATCGTACAACTAAGGAACGCTCAAATCTATGAGAATTGATAATATCGTCCTGCGCGAACTGCACATCCCCTTGGTGCGTCCGTTTGAAACCAGCTTCGGCATCACTCGCGATCGCCGCATCCTGCTGGTCGAAATTCAATCCGAAGGCCTCACCGGCTGGGGCGAATGCACCGCCGGCGAACACCCCTTCTTCTCCGGAGAATCGACCGACACCGCCTGGCAAGTCATCCTCAACGAGCTCGGGCCCATGCTGGCTTCTGCCGACTCGGTTGAGCATGGTGGCGATTGCCCCGACCTTTTCCACGTAGTCCGCGGCAATCCCATGGCCAAGGCCGCTCTTGAGAACGCCATCTGGGACCTGGAAGCGCAGAGAGAAGGAATGTCCCTTTCTCAGCTCCTCGGCGGGGTCCGCGACATCATTGTCTGCGGCGTGTCGATCGGCATCCAGTCGTCGATCCCGGCGCTGATGGACACCATCGAGAGAGAATTGGCCGCCGGCTATCAGCGCATCAAGCTGAAATGCAAGCCCGGCTGGGACATCGAGGTCTTCGATCGCGTTCGCTCGCGCTGGCCCGGAATCACGCTCAGCTGCGACGCCAACTCCGCCTACCGCCTCAAAGACGCGGACCATCTGGTTTCATTCGAAGCTTTCGATCTGCTCATGATCGAGCAACCCCTCTGGCACGACGACTTTTACTACCACTCGATGCTGCAGAAGCGCATGAACACCGCCATCTGCCTCGACGAATCCATCCGCAACCGCCGCGATGCGCTGGCCGCCATCGAAATGGAATCCTGCCGGATCATCAACCTCAAGCTGGGACGCGTGGGCGGCTTCTCCGAAGCCATTGCCGTCCACAATGCGGCCCAGGAACGCGGGGTTCCCGTATGGTGCGGAGGCATGCTCGAATCGGGTATTGGCCGCGCCCACAACATCGCGCTCTCCACTCTCGAGAACTTCTCCCTGCCCGGCGATGTGTCGGCCTCGGCACGCTACTGGGTAGAAGACATCATCGAGCCCGAAGTGACGATTTCGCGCCAGGGTGAAATCCTGATCCCCGACACTCCCGGCCGCGGCTACGAAGTCCGCACCGACCTCGTCGATCAACTCACCGTCCGCAAGGAAACCATCCGCACCTTCGCCATGGCGTGAGCTGTTCCATCCCGGCGGCGTTTCTCGCTGCTGAAAATAAACCAACTCTCCGTGCCCATCTTTGCGACTTTTTTCTGTCGCAAAGGTGGGATACCACGAGCCCATACCATTAAATTTCCGCAACGGCCGCAGGAACCTCTGGACCGTCTCTTGCGTACAGATCACCGGCAGTGCAACTTTGCGACCGGGCCCGCGTCTCAATCCCCAGAGGCGGCCCACGCGTTTAGCTGGCGCTGCCGGAGGAATTTTCGTGACTCCCCAGGAACAACAGCTTCTGATCAACCTGACCCAGAAAATCAACCAGACCGAGTTGCAGGAAAAGGACCCCGACGCCGAAAATCTGCTGGGCCGCGAACTCGGGGCCAACCCCGACGCGCTGTACATCCTCGCCCAGACCGTGCTGGTGCAGAATATTGCCCTCGAGCAGGCCAAAGCGCAGGTCGCGCAGCTTCAACAACAGTTCCAGCAGTTGCAGCAATCCCGCCCGCAGCAGCCCGCCCACGCCACCAGCTTTCTCGGGCGGCTTCTCGGCGACCGGGACCCCCAGCCCGCGCCGGCTCCGCCTCAGGCGCCACCCTACCAGCCCGTTCCGCAGTACACGCAGCCCGCGCCGCCGCCGTACGCTCCTCCACCGCAATATCAGCAGCCGCAATATGTGCAGCAGCCGCAGTATGTCCCGGCGCAGAGCGGTGCGCCAAGCTTCCTCCGCAGCGCCGCCCAGACGGCTGCCGGGGTAGCCGCCGGAGCGCTTGCCTTCGAGGGTGTCGAGTCCATCCTGCACGGCTTCGGCCACGGCGGCGGCTACGGCATGGGCGGCATGGGCATGGGGTCCGGCCTGGGCATGGGCGGCGGTTTCGAGCGCCCCGTCGAAGAAACCGTGATCAACAACTACTACGATGAGCCGGGCCAGGGCGGCGAGCGCCGCTTCGAACCAGGCGGCGGAGAGCATCGTTTCCACGAGACCGGCGACCAGGGCGGAGCCCAGTTTAATGACGCAAGCTACAACACCTCCGGCGACGATTTGTCGCAGGATGACAGCGGCGACAATGGCTCCGGCTTCGATGACAGCAGCCAGGACGATGGAGGAGCCGGCTTCGACGATGGCGGCAGTTCCGACAACAGCGGCGGCGACCTGTTGTAAGGTCGTCCGCCTAATCAATAACCACTGTCGTCCTGATAATCACTGTCATTCTGAGCGGAGTTTGACGCGTTCTTTGCGTCAAGCGGAGTCGAAGGACCTGCGGTTGCTTTCGTCTTTCTTATACAAACGTCTGACTGAGGACTCTATCGCCCCAGCGCAAAAATGGACTTCAACTCTTCCGGCGGAACGACCTCCAGTTGGGCATACGTACATTGCGCCGGCGCCTTGTCCGTCCGCCACCGGCGGAATTGTGCCATGTGGCGGAAGCGTCCCGCCTGCATGTGCTCATAGGCGACTTCAACCACCAGTTCCGGACGAACCGGCTCCCAGGAAAGGTCTTTGCCCTGGCTCCATCGGCTCTGCGCGCCGGGCATGCGCTGCGCGGCTTCGCCATCGGCGCTCGCTTCGGCCCAATCCTTCCAGGGATGAGCGGCAAGCGCATTCTCGCGATACGGCGTCAGGAATTCGAGCAGTTCGCCGCGCTTCTGCTTCGTGAAGCTGGCGCACACTCCGACGTGCTGCAGGGCCCCGGCATCGTTAAAAAGGCCGAGCAGCAGCGAGCCGATCTCCCTGCCGGCGGACTCTTTGTACCAGCGAAAGCCCGCGACCACGCAGTCGCAATCGCGCTCGTGCTTGATCTTGAGCATGACCCGCTTGTCCGGCTGGTATCCGCCATCGACAGGCTTGGCGACCACCCCGTCGAGTCCCGCGCCTTCGAAGCGGTGAAACCAGTCGCGCGCCGTGTCGCGGTCTCGCGTCGCAGGCGTGATGTGAATCGGAGGCGCGGCGTCCGCAAGCAGCGATTCCAGCTCCGCACGCCGGGCCGCGAAAGGCTCGGGGCGAAGATCGCGGTCCCCGACGCAAAGCAGATCGAAGAACACCACCGACGCGGGCGTCTGGCCGGCCAGCATCTTCACCCGCGAGGCCGCCGGGTGGATGCGCAGTTGCAGAGCGTCGAACTCGAGACGGCCCTGGAGCGCAATCACCAGTTCGCCATCGAGCACGCAGCGCTCGGGGAGTTGGGCCCGCAACGGGTCGAGCATGTCAGGGAAGTATCGGTTCAGCGACTTTTCGTCGCGGCTCTGGATCAGGACTTCGTCGCCGTCTCGAAAAATAAGGACGCGAAAGCCGTCCCACTTGGGCTCAAAGATCCAGTCGCCCGTCTCGGGGACGTCGTCCACACGCTTGGCCAGCATGGGAAGGATGGTGGGATTGACAGGAAGATTCACAAGCGGTGTCCAGAGGCATTCTACCGAAGAAGGCTGCCGCCACGGTATCAATGCGCCAGCAGATACACCCCGATGCAGACGCACACCGCCGCCGTCCATCGCCGCCGATCCACATTTTCATGCAGAAAGAGTTTGGCCGCGATGGCGTTGGTGACCAGCGTGAGCGAAGCCGACGCCGGCGCCACCAGGCTCAGGTCGAGATGGTTCAACGCGAACAGCAGCGCAAAAAATGCCAGCGCCAGGAACCCGACCCCTGCGAAAAACAACGGGCAGGTGACGACGGCTCGGATCGCCCCCTTCAAGCCGGACTTCGCGCGAATGTCGTCGAGATCGCCAATGGACTTCATGGCCGCGGCGGTGAGAACTTCGCCCACGGTGGACAACAAGACAACGGCTGCGATCATCGCGGCGGCGGTCCAGGGTCCAGGTTGGGCGTAGGTCGCGGTCAGCATCATGGCGTCTGTTCCTCGAATTCCGCTGCAGGCTCCGGCTTCGCCGGCCGCTCCGTCAGCGCCGGTCCCTGGGCGACGAAGCCCACGCCGATCGTGATGAGCACGATGCCCGCCCAGCGTTCCAGCGAGATCGGCTCATGCAGCCAGAACTTCGACAACAGCGCCACAATCACGTTTCCGAGTGCGGTGGCCGGCAGTACGAACGTCAGATCGGCCCACGAGAGTGCGGTGAGATAGCTGGCGAAGAAACCGATCAGCAGGGCGATGCCGGCGGCGATCCACGGCGTAAAAACGGCTGTAATGAGAGAGGCTGGATGAGCCAGAGTCACCGGCGGCAGCTGCGTCATGCCGCGCGACAGGAAGGTATCCCCCAGCGGCGCGCAGATAGAGACGAGTCCCAGGATCAGGTATTGCCGCGGCGACAGCGTGTGATGAGACATTCGGTAGTTCGTGATTCCTTGAGCGGACGCCAGAAGGGCGGCCTCAGTTGAGCCGCCCTTTCGGATTCGCAGGTTAGTTTTCGACTACGCGCCGGCGCCGACCGTGGCCGGCGGATCGGACGGCCGTCCACTGCGCGCCGCCTTCACCATCTTGTTGCGCTGCGCGCGCAGCTTCAGGAAAGCTTTGGCCTCGACATAGAGACGCGGCACGTCGCGATTGACGATGGCCTTCCAGACCACGCGGAAAGCCGCCTTGGGCCGGAAGTAGTACTCGTCGTAGAAGCGGTGCACCATCTCCATCACGTAGTCGGTGGGCAGGCCGGGATACTCGATGTGCGCCATCTGGTGGCCGCCGCCGTCTTCCATCTTCTCGTTGGTGATGAAGCCGTTGCGCCTTGGCGAAGTCGTAGAACTCGGTGCCCGGGTAGGCGTGCGCGATCGAAACCTGGATGGTCTCGCAGTCCAGCGTCTTGGCGAAGTTGATGGTGTTGCGGATCGACTCCTTGGTCTCGCCGGGCAGGCCGAGGATGAAGTCGCCGTGGATGACGAGGCCGAGGTCGTGGCAGTCCTTGGCGAAGTCGCGCGCGCGCTCGACGGTGGCGCCCTTCTTGATGTTCTTGAGGATCTGCGGATCGCCGGACTCGAAGCCGACGATGAGCAGGCGGCAGCCGGCTTCCTTCATGGCCTTCAGTGTCTCGCGATCGGTGGTGACGCGCGAGGTGCAGGACCAGGTGAGGCCCAGCGGCTTCAGCTTTTCGCAGAGCTCGATGGTGCGGACCTTCTGGATGTTGAAGGTGTCGTCGTCGAAGAAGAACTCCTTGACGTCGGGGAAGTTCTCCTTGGCCCACTTCATCTCGGCGGCGACGTCATCGGTCGAGCGCTTGCGCCATGCGTGGCCGCTGAGGGTCTGCGGCCAGAGGCAGAAGGTGCACTGCGCCGGGCAGCCGCGCGTGGAGTAGAGCGCGATGTACGGGTGCAGCAGGAAGGGCACGTTGTACCGCGTCACGTCCATGTCGCGCTTGTAGATCTTGGTGGCCCAGGGCATCGCGTCCAGGTCTTCGACCTGCGGGCGGTCGGGGTTGTGGATGACCTTGCCGTCCTTCTTGTAGCTGATGCCGAGGATCTCGTTCAGCGGCTTGCCGTTGGCGAACTCGACGACGGAGAAGTCGAACTCGCGGCGGCAGATGAAGTCGATGCACCGCGCACTCGTTCAGCGCGCGGTCCGGGGTCGGTGGTGACCGGCGGGCCGACGAAGGCGATCTTGATCGACGGGTTGGCGCGCCTTGATGGCTTCGGCCAGCCGCTGGTCGCCCTCCCAGCCCACGGTGGAGGTGAACAGCACCAGGAACTCGTAGTCCTTGCAGATCTTGATGGTCTCGTCGGCGGAGACGTGGTGCGGCGGCGCGTCGAGCAGCCGCGAACCCTCCAGCATGCCGGCGGGATAGGCGAGCCAGACCGGGTACCAGTAGGACTCGATCTCGCGGGTAGCGGGCCAGCGGGAGCTGGCGCCACCGTCGAAGTTTTCAAAGGAAGGCGGGTTCAGGAAGAGTGTTTTCAGGGGCATAGACATCCTTACTATCTTAACATTTAGATACCTTTGAAAGGCTTTTGGACGCTGGATTTAACCTCGCCCCGCACCTTGAAGAGCATGGCCGCCTGCCGGGGTACGGCGCCGGTTGTTCCGCCTAAAGGAGTTCCCGCGATTCCAGCACGAGCAGCTCTCTGAAAAAAGTCGTTCGAGCGGTAGGCCGGGGATTTATCCCCGGCATAAGCGACGCAATTTTTCACCGTAGGTCTTGTAACAGCACGACTTTAGCCGTGCCGAAAGCTCGTTCTTCGCCGGAGGTCTTGTAACAGGGCACGGCTTTAGCCGTGCCGAAAGCCGCCAGGAGGATAGCGGGCTCTACAGGCTGCGGAAAAACTCGCGGTTTTGAAAGGGCACGGCTTTAGCCGTGCCGTAAGAGCAGCAGAATCAATGGGGCTTCAGCCCCTGAGGGACGTACTTCTCGACTTCGCCGCCCATTCTCTGTTTTTCCGCAACCTCTTTAGCCCCTGACGGAAAACAGATCACCGCTCAGAGTTCCTAGGGCTTGGCGCGAAGTTCGTGCAGCCAGTCTTCCATGTGACCGAGTGCCCGGAGCAACCCCAGCCGCGCCTTGGCCAGGTCGAATCCCGCATCAAGCGAATCTTGGAATTTTTGCCGCTCGTCGATGCGGGCCAGCTGCTCGGCCTTGGGCGAGAGCTGCGAGGGGGCCCCGGGGTTCCCTCCGCCTCCGTTGCCGACCTCCAGTTCCGTGAGCACCGTTTTCAGCTGCTCGCCGGCAATCTGTTGCTTGAGACTCGCGATTTCCGCCAGCGTATCCAGTTCGTGGATAGTGCCCGTAAGTTCTGATATTTGAACGTCGTTCTGGCGTTGGGCCTGCTCGGCTTCTATGGTCGCGCGCAAAGCGTCCGCTGCTGATTCCCGGGCCCTGGCCCAGTGGCCCATATCCAGGATCGGCACCTGGATCGCAATCCCGGAACTGAAGTTGTTGGGAGGCAGCGGCTTCGCGAAGAATGAATTGACGTCGTTCAGCAGCGTGGTATTGCGGTTGTACTGCGCGCCGAAGCTCAACTGGGGCAGGTAGTTGATCTCCCGGTCAGCCCTCGCCGCCATTTTTTTTGAGCTGGCCTGCAACCGTGCCGATTCAATTCCCGCCAGGGTATGCACCGGATCCTCGGCCCGGATCTGCGGAATCTCCGGGATGCTTCCGTGATCCGGAGTGATCGATCCCGTCGGCAGCCCGGTGAGGGTCGACAAAGTGTTGGCCAATGTTGCGGCGCGGCCTTCCAGGTGCTGTCGCTTCAGCCTGGTTTCGGCCGATGCCAGCCGTGCCTGCAGCAGTTCGCTCAACGCGTCCACGCCGGCCTCGGTTCGCTGCTGCTCAATCTCCACAAGCCGCCTGGCAAAGTTCTCCTGTTGCAGCGCGACCGCCACTTCCTGGTTCACCGTATCCAACTCGATATACGTAGTTGAGGCGTCGAGCGCAACCTGTTCGCGGGCGTCCCTCCATCGAGCCGTGGCGGCTTGCACACCAAGGCTCGCCGCGTTGATGTAGTGCTTTTGTGGAACGCCGAAGATAAGCGACTCCACCGTCGTCGTCCATATCGACGGGGGGGTGCCCGTGAACCCCACTTCCGGGAATACCGGCAGTCCGGTAGAAAACGCCACCGTGGGGATAATCGCATCCTTCGTCTCCGACAGCACTGCATTGGCCTTGCTGATGTCGGCCACGGCCAGTTTGACCGCACTGCTGTTGCGCTCCGCCAGGTCAACCACCGTGGCCAGCGAAACCTGCGCCCGAAGCAGAGTGGGCACGGCCGCAAGAACACCGGCAATGAACAGCGCCGTGCCACGGCGGCAGCGCCACCTCCGGGCGGTCTTCAGATCCAATGGTCCACTCAAAGCTTCAGATCCTGGGCTGGCTTGTATTCCTGTGCCAGCGCGAGGGCGGCTGCCCGCTCGCGGCGGGCCTCCTCCTGGTTTCCGCTTTGCGCCAGCAGCCGCGCGAGCCACACACGGGCTGCAAACGCCGGTGCTTCTTCGGTGGCTCCCGGTGCGGCGAGATAGGTTTCGAGCATTTTCATCGCCAGGGCGGGATTGCGATTGGCCTTGATCAACACCGAGGCGCCATTGAACAGCGCCACCCCGGCATGGGGGTCGCGCTGCGCGGCTGCGAACCCGCTGTCCACCGCAGTCTCCATCTCCGGCCAGCGTTTCAATTTGCGGTAGAAGCTGGCCAGCCGCATCCATTGAAAGGCGGGATGGGCGCTGGCCGCGATGGCCTCCTTGAGCTCTCGCTCCGCGGTCCCCAGATCCTTGTTCTGGCTTGCGATCGCGCTGCGCAACTCGTGCGCCCCCGCCGGATCCACGTGGTCCAGCTGCGCCGCCACCCCGGCCGCCTTGTCCGTGCCGCCGCCCACCACCCCCGGCGCTTCGCTGTAGAACTCGCCCAGATCGGCCAATGCGTCGGCGTTGCGCGGATCGAGCTGCACTGCCTGCTCAAATTCGGCGCGCGCGCGCTTCGCCAGCCCGTAGGCGCTCATGAAGGTAGCGTGGCCCGCTGTCTCCCCCAGGGTTCTGCCGTACCAGAGATGGTAGTTGGAATTTTGAGGCTCCATTTTCACCGCCTGGGCGCACTCCGCGTTGGCGGCTTCATACTGCTCCAGCGTGAAAAGCACGCGGCAATGCAGATTGTGCGCTTCCGCCGAATTGCCCGCCGGCGCAGGAAGGGAACCAAGCAGCGTCAACGCCTTATCCGCCTCCCCCGCCTGCAACGCGGCGTTCACCTGCGACAGCCCCTCCCGGGCCGATTGTCCCCCGACCGAGGCTCCCGTGGTCACCGCCAGCAGCATGGCGAACAGAGGTCTCACCGAATTTCCTTTATCGGAACGCCTTCCTCAAGAGGCTGTCCGGTGGTTGTGCCGGTGGCTACCCAGTCTCCATCGTTCAGTCCGGAAAGAATGGCCACCTGGGTCAGGTTGATGGCTCCCGTCACCACCGGCGTCCTCTTCAGTTCGTCCTTCATGATCCGGAAGACGTAGGGCTTGCCGTTCTCCATGTGCAGGGCCTCGCGCGGGACGCTCAGCGCATTGGCCTGGCTCGAAGTAGTCACCGTGACCGTCACGTTGGTATCGGGCAGCAGGTCACCGTCCTCGTGGTCCTCGAGCTTGACAAGGACTTCCCCGACAGTGCGGGTTTCGAGGTGAATCACGGTGACTGGCACGCGCTCAATGTGTCCATGCCAGATGCGGCCCGGCCTCCCGTCCCACTTGATTTCGATGGGTTGGCCAACCGATAGGCTGCCGATTTCCGGCTCGTCAAAATAGGCCCGGACACGAACCTTGTGCAGGTCGGCAAGCTGGAACAAGAGCTTGCCCTCCTCGATGAACTGGGTCGGCTTCACTTCGAGGTCATACACGGTGCCGGCCGCCGGGGCATACGCTTTGGTTTCTTCTTCCACCTGCATTGCCGCCGCAAGATTGGCCTGCGCATCCTCCAACCCCGACTTCGCCCGGGCCACCTCAGCCGAAGAGTAGCGTCCCTGGGAGCTGGTCTGCGAAGCCTCGAGTGCGGCGTTGGCCGTGTCCAGCCGTCCCCGGGCCGCGGACACTTCGCTGGGTGAGGCGGCGCCTGTGGCACTGAGTTTGATCAGGGCGTCCAGGTCGTGCTGCGCCTGGTCGCGGTCGATGCGGGCCCGGTTCAGTTCCGCGGTGGTGGCCTGTTGCTGCTCCCGGGTCCCGTTGTGGGTGGCGGCTTCGACCACCGCCTCGGCGGCTTTGACGGCGCTCTGGGCCGACGCCACCTTGGCCCGCGCCTGCATGTCATCCAGCAACACGACCAGCTTTCCGGCAGGAACCATGTCGCCCGGCTGCACATACACCGCCTTGACCGTGGTCGAGATCGGACTGGGCACTTCGTAATTCGGAAACGGTTCTACGCGCCCATTGGTGCTGATGGTGCTTTCCAGGGATCTATGGGCGGCCTGGACAGCGCGCACCTGCAACCGCTCCCGGGTGAGAGAACGAACCGACATAAAAACAAGAACGAGAATGATAGCTGCGCCGATCCATGCCCAGCGCCAACTCAACTGCTTTCTTTCCTGTACCATTCAACCAAACCTGAGTCAGTATATAGGCTCTCGATAGTGGTTTCCTAACAGTGGTCTTCAGGCCAGGGATGACGTGGATAGCGGCGCATCAGGCCGCGACGCACCTGCGGATAGAGCCTCGCCCAGAATCCGGCAAGATCGATCGTGGTCTGCACCGGCTGCTGATTGGGCGCAAGAAGATGAAGCACAACCGGTATGCGTTGCGGGCCAATTCGAGGCGTCTCCTCCATACCGAAAAAGTCCTGCAGTCGGGAGGCAATCCATGGAACCTTGCCGTGCTGGTAATGTACTTTCACCTGGCGGCCGCCTTTGAGCCGCAGAGTCCGCGGCGCATTCTCCCGAAGGCGGTGAGCATCGAGTTTCTGTTCGAGCCATGGGACAAAGCCGTTGGCCGCGCTCTTCAGTTCCGCGAAGCTGCGCCGTCCCCGGCAGAATTCCTTGAAAGAACTCGTTACGTCTGGCGCTTCAATCCCGGCGAATTCCAGGCGGCCCACAAGGTCGCCCAGCAACTCGCTGTCTATAAAGCGTTCGATCCCGGATTCGAGTGCCTTTTCTGCGAGCAGTTCCGCGGCCGCATCCGGATCAGCATCGGTGCCGCTTGATTCCTGCAGAATCAACTTCTCATAAAGCAGGCGGCTCACCAAATCTACGCGCTCCGCCTGCCGATTCCAGATCACCACCTTCTCTTCCCGCACACGCTCCGGAAACAGATCCAGCAGCCACTCCGGCTCCACCCGAGCGACAAGACGAACCTGCGGCAGGGGCTTGTCGGTTCGATCCTCCGCATCAAGGGCCACGAAGAGAGGAAAAGACGGCGGTTCGCCCGCGATCTCCGCCGCAGTGCCATTCGAAAGCATAAGCTGGTTGCCGGCCTTGCGCTGCGCCACCCGATCGGGAAATCCCATCAGTACGGATTGAAGCAATGCAGTATCGTCATCCTTTTGCGGCTTCGACGGATGGACCAGCCGGAGCAGATGGCGTAACTGCTGCTGCGCTGAATCGCCCAGGGGTTCGTCGATAGCTGCTAGTAGATCGTTGTGCGCTAAGCGTTCGCCGGAACTAAGCAGTGCCGCGGTAATGCAGGCTGCGCGGCCCACACCGCGTTCCGCCGCGGCCACAATCATGCGCGACAAGCGTGGATGCAACGGGAGACGCATCAACTTTCGGGCATCTTCATCCGTGGCAACCAATAGCTCAAGCAGATCTTCAGCATTCTTGACCGCCATTTCCGGTGGGACATCGAGCCACTCGATCAGGCCTGGATCTTGAATGTCCATGGCACGTAACGCAAGGCAGAGCTGAGCCAGATCGCTGCGCAGAATCTCCGGCACCTCGTAGTCTCTGCGAGTCTGAAAGTCCATCTGCGGATAGAGTCGAATGACGCGGCCCGGCGCTGTCCGGGCCGCGCGACCGGCTCTCTGGCTGGCGGATGCCTTGCTGATCCGCCCCAATCGCAGCGTAGGCAATCCGGTCCATGGAGAGTAGGTGGCGATTCGCGCCAGGCCGCTGTCAATTACGGCAGTTACTCCATCGATGGTGATCGAACTCTCGGCAACGTTCGTGGAGAGGATCACTTTTGGTTGCAAGGCAGGCGCCACGGCACGATCCTGTTCTGCTGCGGACAGATCGCCATGCAGGGGCAAAAGGATCCGATTCGATCGACTCGCCAGCGGTGCGCAGGCTCTGGCAGCGCGACGAATCTCGGCTGCACCCGGCAGGAAGACGAGAACCTCACCGAGAACCTCACCCGGCTGCTCGTCGCTCAACACCCGTTCCAGTGCATCCCTTGCCTGCTCGTGAAGCGGCGCAGAGGAATAGGCCGTATGCTCAACCGATAAATCAAACCGCCTTCCCGCCGAGCGCAGCACCGGACAGGCGTTCAGGAAGTGCGCCACTGGCGCGGCATCCAGGGTAGCCGACATGACAATCATGCGCAGATCGGGCCGCCGGCGTTGCAACCGCTTCAGCAATGCCAGGGCGAGATCACTCTCCAGGTGGCGCTCGTGAAACTCATCGAGGACTACGGCGTCCACACCATCCAACTCGGGATCGGAGAGCAGGCGGCGCGTCAGTACGCCTTCCGTCAGGAAATGCAGCCGGGTTCTCGGCCCGGCCACCCGCTCGAACCGGACCTGGTAGCCAACCGTCTGGCCCACGTCTTCATTCAATTCCCACGCAACCCGCCTGGCCGCGAGACGCGCCGCAATTCGCCTCGGCTCCAGCACCAGGATCTGGCCGCCAACTGCGCTCAGTAATGCTGCCGGAATACGAGTTGTCTTTCCAGCGCCTGGCTCGGCCTCGATGACGAGATTCGGAGTCTGCTTAAGAGAAGCAATCACATCCGGGATGAGGGCATCCACGGGAAGCGGAGATTGTCGGCGCACATCTACTATCCAATCGCAGCGCTTGACCTGAGTCAATTCCCGGAATGTCCTCCCCTGCGAGATGGATCCGGATGCGCCAACAAAGCACGCGGACCGAGGACACGTAGTATGCCGCCTGCTGGCGCAATGCCGGCCAATGTTCGCCACACGACGCCGCAATGCGTGGCCACCGCCTTTATACTGCTTTGCAAATGGATACCGAAGGGTCCAAGCTCCGCGTTCTGGTCGTGGACGATGAGAAGATCGTCGCGGACAGCTACTCCATGATTCTGCAGCTCGAGAACTACGAGGCGCGGGCCGTCTACAGTGCGGAGGAGGCGGTGGCGATCTTGCCGGCCTTTGATCCCCACATCGTCATGTCGGATATTGTTATGAGCGCGATGAGCGGCTTTGATCTGGCCATCTACCTTGCTGAGCATTATCCAGAATGTCGGGTAATTCTCGTGTCAGGACATTCTTTCCACGAGCCGGAGGTTGCACGCACGATCAAGCACGGATTCGAAATCCTGACCAAACCGGTGCACCCTGCCGACCTGCTTGCACGATTTGCCACCGTGAACAAATCCTGACCCGGCCAGGCCAATCCATTGCATCCCACAGGGTCTGCGGTAACGCCCACAGTCTGGAGATATTCGTGATTGTCTATCTCAAGCGATGCATTCTTGCTTCCACGCTCGTGGCCGCATTTGTCGTGGCCGGCACGCATGATTCATTTTCCCAGCATCACGCGGGTTTACACGGCGTGTCGGTCCACCCCTTTTTTGCGCAAAGCCAGGCTCCCGATTCCCCAGCACGGCCCCTATATGAGACGCGTGCGAACCATGACCCAAACGGTACGGGCAAGTTCTATATGGGACGGGAAATCGCGCAGGTGATGGGTCCAGGCGGCATAGAGTGGCTCGACCGGCCTGAGCGTGAAGAAGAGGAACACCCGGCCAAGGTCCTTGACTCGTTGGATCTCCATCCTGGAGAGGTCGTCGCGGACCTGGGCGCGGGCTCGGGATATTTCACCTTTCGCATCTCGCCAAAAGTTGGCCAAACCGGCAAGGTGTTGGCCGTCGAAATCCAGGAGTCGATGCTGAATACCCTCCGGGCACGTGCGGCCACGTTGAAAGCGACGAACGTGGAAGTAGTGCAGGGCAGCGAGACAGATCCTCACTTGCCCGTAAGCGGTGTAAACCTTGTCCTGGTCGTGGATGTTTATCACGAGCTGGCTTATCCGTTTGAGGTGATGACAAAAGTTCGTGAAGCCCTGAAGCCGCGGGGTCGTGTGGTCTTCGTCGAGTATCGCAAGGAAGATCCTGCGGTCCGCATCAAGGAAGTGCACAAGATGTCGGTGAAGCAGTTGGAGAAGGAAATGAACGCGGTCGGGTTAGTGCGCGTGAGTACAGTCGAGACGCTGCCCCTGCAGCATATCGTTATTTTCGAGAGGCGCGATTAGGCTCGAAATCCAAACTATACGCCGAAGAGTGCCCGATGAATTCGCTCCGGTCGAACGCCCATTTGACCGGTTTTAGAATGGAGACATGGCTCCTCAACCGCGCTATACAGACGACCACGCCAAAGCCGGATTGGACTTTGCCTTTCCCCCCATCGAAACCTGGAAAAACCAGTTTCCGGGCTACGAAATCACCATCGATGATCCGGAGCTGACCTCGGTCTGCCCCAAGACCGGCCTGCCCGATTTCGGAGTGCTCACCATCCGCTACATGCCGCGCGAGCGCTGCCTCGAGTTGAAGTCGCTGAAGGAGTACCTGTTTTGCTACCGGAATCTCGGAATTTTCCAGGAGAACATCGTCAACCAGGTCCTGGAAGACATCGTGAAGGCCACCGATCCTGTCTGGGCTGTTGTCAAAGGCGAGTTTCGCCCCCGCGGCGGCATCGGCACCACCGTGGAAGCCCGCTGGCCCCGGCCTTGACAGGCTGCGGAAAACACCATCCCGAAGAAACCAGAGACTTCACAGCCCTCTAGGAATAAGCATTTTCCGTCCCCTGGGAATAAACATTCTCTGTCCACTGGAAGAAACACTCTCCGTGCCCCATCCATTCGCTTTTTCCTGGCGAATGGGTGGGAAACCACGAACCCAACCGTTCCTCTGCGCTGCCGGAAATTACCCCCAAAAATGGCACAATGAATCCAGGATCAATCCTGCAATCCTGGAAACCGGGAGAGACAATGACCCAAAGCGCAAACGCCGGCGTCGTAAATGACCATTCTGGAGGCAAAAAACCGTGCTTTAGAACCATAAAGTTTCCCGGGATGGCGGCTGCAAATCGTTCTGTCTTTTGTAGTTACTCGTCCGAGCCGAGAGAAAAAACCCTCTGTCCCCCCCCAATTTCCCGGTGTAACTGTGAAAGACGCATTAACTATCAACGAATCAATGCTTTGCAGTCGAGATTCCCACGCTGGCACAGATTCTGTGCAACTGTGCAACTGTGGAGCCATCCGTAACTCACACCACAGCAATGATTTCCGTCGCATACTCTCGCAGAAACTGTGAGCCGGCACGATTGCCAACATGAAGGCCGCGGCAGCTTGTGATATTCATGGGTCCGCACCAGCAACTTCAGGACAAAGCCACTTGAGTAGTTCCGTTCAAACATCGCGCAGCAGCACCAGGGCGGCCGTGTTGACCCTGCTGCTCTTGATCGGCCTGAATCTGCTCAACTACATCGACCGCTACATTCTTCCCGGAGCGCAGCCGCTCATCCAGAAGGAATTTGGATGGAGCGATCAGCAGATGGGCGGGCTCACCACCGCTTTATTCATGGTGTATATGCTGGTGGCGCCGCTCACCGGGTGGCTCGGCGACCGGTTTCCCCGCAAACCGCTGATCATCGGCGGGGCGGTGCTCTGGAGCGTCGCGACACTGTCGACGGCGTGGGTCCACGACTACTGGACGATGTATGTTCGCCACGCGCTGGTGGGCGTGGGCGAAGCGACCTTTGGAATCTTCGCGCCGACGGTGCTGGCGGACTTCTACCCGGAACGCGATCGCAACCGGATCCTCTCCATCTTCTACCTCGCGATCCCCGTGGGCGCGGCCTTGGGCTATCTCGCCGGAGGGCAACTGGGGTCGGTGTGGGGCTGGCGGGCGCCGTTCTTTCTGTGTGCATTTCCGGGGCTCGTGATTGCAGCGATGTATGGATGGCTGGGCCGCGAACCGGTGCGCGGGTCGAGCGATCACGTAGAGCAGACGGAGAAGCGGGCGACCGTGAGCGGCCTCTTCCGCAATCCCGCCTTTTTGACCGCTACTTTCGGGCTCGCCGCGCTGACGTTCGCAATGGGCGGGATTTCCACCTGGGTTCCGACGTTCCTGCACCGCTTCGCCGGGCTCTCGGTGGGCATGGCCAGCCAGACAGTGAGTGCCATTACGGTGCTGGATGGCATCGCGGGAACCCTGGTGGGTGGGTGGCTGGCGCAACGCTGGCTGCGCACCAACCATCGCGCCCTTTACCTGCTTTCGTTCTGGAGCGTGGCGCTGACTCTACCCTGTGGAGCGCTGGTGTTTTTCGGGCCGCCAAAATGGGCGATCCCTTCCTTGTTCGCTGCGGAGTTTTTCCTGTTTCTGAACACCGGGCCGCTGAACGCAGCCATCGTGAACTCGGTTTCGGCTCCGGTGCGCGCCACCGCGGTCTCCTTCAACCTGTTCTGCATTCACTTTTTTGGCGACACATTTTCGCCGCAGATCATTGGCGCGATTTCGGATCATACCGGGAACCTTCGTTTCGGACTGGGAGTGACGCTGATTTCACTGGTGGTTTCGTGCGTGATTCTGCTGGCGGGAGCGAGATTTGCGCCGCAGCTTGAGGGGAACCGAGAGGCTCGCTAGACGATAACGGGATCAACTTCGATGTGGGGTCGGTAAAAGCTAGTTGGGCGGAAGCGCCTCGCGGTCCTTGGAATTCATGAAGGCGCGGCGGCCGCCTTGCGAACGAAGGTTGGGGTCGCCCAGAGGAGGGCGCTCCTGCTCCCCGCTAAAGCCGTGGACGAGCTTCGGGTTGGCTTTGAATTTCGGCGGACCGCCGGAGAACTGCCGTGAATGGTTCACGACCATACCGGCACGCCCGTGCATGGGACGCACGATTCCCCGCACCTGCACATCCATGTCCCTGTATTTGCGCAGTTCGCCAACCTCGCCGCGATCTTCCCAAAGGCTCATGAAAGTGAAGCGGCAATGATCGTCGGGGGTGTCGGGCGTGCAGATGTCGAGAAAGCGGGTGCCGTCCGAGAGCTCCACGACATCGTAAACGTGCGCTGAAACGCAGATGTCCTTGTTGACCATTTTCGTGGCTTCGTCGGCGGTCACGCAGCTCTTGGGATGGGCGGCAACGGCAGGAACAGCCAGAGAACTAAGGATCGCGGCCAAAAGAAGAAATTCCCGCGGAGGCATGAGGTTCATGAAACAGCCTTTCCGGGGAACTGCAATCAGCGTACTGCGAATTCAGCTCGAAGGGAAGACCCGAAGATCAGTCGCACGCCATGGCGGCATTCGAAAAGTCCAGCGGCTCGATGCTTTCCGGAGCGTCACCCGATTCCGCCCCGCCTGCCAACTGCGCCGCAAAGAATGCGTCCACCTGTTCCAGCACCCCCGCACCAGTTTTCGCGTGGTAAATCGACGCCCGAAGCTTCGCTCCTCCCGGCACGCCATGCGTGAACCAGGACGCGAATTGCTTCATCTTGCCCGCCGTCTCTCCAATGCGCCCATCGCGGGGAAGATCCTTGCAGGCCTCTTGTTCATCCAGCAGCATCTGAAAATAGGCCCGGATCATTGCATAACGATCCTGCACGGTCGGTTGTTCGTAAGACCCGGTCGCTGTGTACTGAGCGATTTGCCTGAAGATCCACGGATTGGCCGGCGCCGCGCGCCCGATCATGACTGCATCGCAGCCAGTCTGGGCCACCATGGCCGCGGCGTCCTCGGGACTACGAATGTCCCCGTTTCCAATGACCGGAATCCTCACGGCCTGCTTCACGGCAGCGATCCACTCCCAGCGCGCCTGGCCAGTGTAGGCCTGTTCGCGGGTTCGGGCGTGCAGCGCAACGGCATTCAGGCCCTCGGCCTCCGCCATTTTCGCCAGGTCCACGCACACGATCTGGGCGTCATTCCAGCCCAGGCGAAATTTGACGGTGAAGGGGATCGTCACCGCCTTCCGCACCGTCTGAAAGATCTCGCCGATGCGAGGCAGGTCGCGCAACAGGCCGGACCCTCCATTGCAGCCGACGACGCGTTTTGCCGGGCAACCAAGGTTCAGGTCCACGGTGTCGAACCCGGTGTCTTCGACGATGCGCGCCGCTTCTGCAAGGGTCTCGGGGTTCGACCCGAAGAGCTGTGCCGCAATGGGATGTTCGTCGTCGTAGAACGTCAGATAGCGGCGGCGCTTGGATTCGCGCATCCGCGACAGCCCGTCGGCGGAGGTGAACTCAGTCATCAGCAGCCCGCAGCCAGACTGCTGGTTGCTGACTTCCGCCTCGACCGCGTCGATCTCCGATCCCTGATCCCTGGTCTCGGATCTCTGGCTCGAAAACAGGCTGGCATGCCGGATAAAGCGGCGGAAGACCGTGTCGGTGACCCCGGCCATGGGTGCCAGCACCGTAGCCGGTCGGACAGCCACCGACCCCAGGCGCACCTCGGCCGGCACCCGCACTACCTCGGGCATTGCGTGCTCCCTGGGATTGTCCCAAGCCTTTTTCACCGTGAATCCTCTGCGCGGCATAAAGGCAGCCCTTAGCTTTCAGGTTCCAGCTTTTTTCGCGCCCATGCAAACGGCGTTGCCGGGAAAAGCTGCTTCTCCCAGACATACGGAGGCCTCCGCCATGGCGGAGGCCCGATGGTGCCACAACCCGGCGCTGGCCTGCTTACTTGGCCGGTGCGGTCTCTGTTGCCTTGGCATACTTGCGGCGGAACCGCTCCACGCGGCCTGCCGTGTCCACCAGCCTCTGTTTGCCGGTAAAGAACGGGTGGCAAACCGAGCAGATTTCTACGTGGATGTCGCCCTTGTGGGTCGAACGGGTCTCAAAATTGTTTCCGCAGGCGCAAAGCACACGCACAGCGGCGTAATTCGGATGGATCTTTTCCTTGGGCATCTCTGATGTAGGACCTTTCCTGCAATCCTTCTATTGTAGGGGGATTTGGAACACATTGCAATTGAAGCAATCACTGGACTACGTGTTAATTGCGCCTATAATGTGTTGCAGAAAAATTCAACCAGCTGCAAGATGCCATTCCCGACACCTGCAACTGAGGAGACTGTCATGCAGAAACCCTTGCTCCTCCTTCCCGCGGTGGTTTTTTTAGCCTTAGGCGCCGCGTATAACCCGGGCTCCCCGTCTCAGGAAGGTACCGCCCCCAAATCATCCAAAGCCGCCAATGACGCACTGGCGCGTGGCAAGAAGATTTACGACATCGATTGCGCCCTGTGCCATGGCGCCAATGGAGACGGCAAGACCGACCTTGCCAAGGATATGCAGTTGTCGCTCAGTGACTTCACCGATCCGAAGACGCTGACCGGGAAATCCGACGACCAGCTGTTTGACCTGATTCGCAAGGGAAAGGACAAGATGCCGGGCGAGGACGCTGCGCGCGCCAAGAATGACGAGGTCAAGTCGATCATTCAATATCTTCGCAACATGTCAAAGGACCAGCCCGCGGCCGCTCCAGCTGCTGCCCCGGCCAATCCGCCTGCTCCCTCCGCGTCTTCATCGACGCCGGGAACGAATTAGGTTCAGGGTAGTGCGAGCCGGTCGACCGAACGACCGGTGGTAAGTCATCGAGGAACCGGCGGGATTGCTCGCCGGTTCTTCACTGGGACAGGGCGCTCTTGATCCCCGCCTCCACCAGGGGCGCCATCGCCGCGTACCCGGCGGGCAGAGGGTGAACTCCATCTTTGCTCAGATTGGGGGGTAACCCGTCCCGCTGATCCTTCATGGCCGAGTGGTAGTCCACATAGACATACCCCTTCTCCGCGGCATAGGACTTGATCCAGGCATTCAGCGCAACAATCTTCGGCGCCGGTTCCAGGCCTGGATGCCACCCAAAGTCGTACGCGGGCAAGACCGAGCAAAGCACGACCCGGATGTGATTCGCCGTCGCCAGATCAGCCATCGACGCCAGGTTGTCCTCGGTCTGTTCAAGGGTCATCGGACCGGTATTCCCGGCAATGTCATTGGTGCCGGCCAGAATCACCACCACCTTTGGTCGCAGCTCGATCACGTCCTGGCGAAAGCGCAACACCATCTGCGGGGAGGTCTGCCCGCTGATGCCGCGATTGATGTAGGGCTTGCCGGGAAACGATCCATCCGGACCCTCGAAGTGCCACCCCTCGGTAATCGAATCTCCCATGAACACCACCCGGTTTTCGCCCGGCGCCGGTGCCGCAAGCTTCAAATCGGCCTCCTTGAATCGCGCCAGCCATGGCCAGTCGTTTTTCAATTGCTCCTGGTGCGCCTGCTCCCAGGCCGACATCGGAGTGGGAGTCGCGTTCTGGGTCTTGACCGGAGGCGGCGCGGTGGTCTCCGGCTTACTGGCCGGCGCCTGCGTGAAGAGGAGCGCCGATCCGGCAAGTCCCGCCAATACCGCAATGCCCGCCGCTGCGACACGAAAAGTGGTTCGCTTCACTAGAATCTTCTCCTTGACTGACCGGCGTTTCGCGTTAACCCCGGAAGACTATCGGCCTTATGGGCTTTGATTGTAAGCAATTCAGGCCGCGGACCGCTCTGATGTGGTGGGTCTCACCAAAGCGGCAGTGCAAGCTCTCTGGAAAGAAGCGCGCTTTTCCACACAGAACCCCAGGACCCGCACAGCCGCCGGCTCCCGATACGCTAGGCTGGATGGAGCCATGGGCGAATGTACGATCTGCGATGGGATAGGACTGGTGCGGGTGATGTCGTCCGCCGGCCTGTGGGTTTCGCGCCCCTGCGAGTGTCAGAAAGCGCAGAGGGAAGGCATGCGCCTCGCCACCGCCCACATCCCGGAACGCTATCGGCACTGTTCCCTGGACAATTTCGAAACCGCCTTCAGCCGGCAATACGGACCCTCCGCCTTCAAGAACCGGCACACCGCCGAGAAGCCCAATGCTGACCCCGTGTTGACGAATGCCCTAAGGATCGCGCGATCGTACGTCAGCGAGTACTTCAACGACGACGGACGCAAGGGCCTGCTTATTTCCGGCACCATTGGGGTGGGCAAAACCCATCTGGCGGTGGGGGTGCTCAGCCGACTGGTGCAGGAGTTCGGGATAAAAGGCCTTTTCTGCGATTACCGCGAGCTCCTCAAGAACATCCAGAACAGTTATAACCCCCAGGTGCAAACGACTGAACTCGAATTGCTTAGGCCCGTATTCGCGGCGGAGCTTCTGATTCTGGACGACCTCGGCGCCCAAAAACCGAGCGAATGGCACTGGGACACCGTAGCCCTGATTCTGAATACCCGTTACAACGACAAGCAGAGGACGATCATCACTACCAATTACCCCAACAAGCCGGCTGGCGGCGGGGAAAAAAATGAAGCCGAAAAAGCCGCCCGCGAGCTTACGCTCGGCGATCGCATCGGCGATCGGATGCTCTCGCGGCTGGCGGAAATGTGTACCCCGATCGAGATGATTGGAGCGGATTTTCGCCGCCGCGTCCGGGGCGCCCAGGTGGTCGAGACTTAGCGATGCGCAAGAGTCTAGAAGCAGCCGCCCTGGTGCTGCTTTGCCTCACCTGGGGACGAACGGTCCACGCGCTCTTCGGCTCCGATCCTATGCCCGCCCAAATCCCGGTCCACTTTGACCTTGCCGGCCGGCCCGACCGCTGGGGCGCGCCACAGATGCTATGGCTGATTCCCCTGGTGGCCGCGTTGATTTACAGCCTGATGACGATGGTGGCCAGGTATCCTTCCGCTTTCAATTTCCCAATGCGTTTCATGCCCTCTGCCCGCCCCAGGCTGGAGTCGATCGCGCTGAATCTGGTCTCCTGGCTGAAGGTCGAAGTCCTGGGGTTGTTCTTCTGGATACAGTTCCAGGCGATTCAGTACGCTCGCCAAGGGAGCGGAGAACTGTCACCTGCGTTTCTCCCAATTGTGCTGGCGACGATATTCGGTACCATCGCATGGCACATCATCGCGATGCGCCGCGTTGGTCGCGCTTAAGACGAAGACAAATCCCACGCCGCAGGCGCGATCTGAGCTGCAGTTATTTTCGGGGCGCAATCAAATCGGTAGAGCGGGGGGCTTCAGAAGACCCAAAGGCTTCCCATAACGAGCAGAATCGCCGCGACGGTAACAATCTGGTATACGACGTCCTCCATTGGACGATTGCGCGAGAATCCGTCGCGTGTTCTCGGCAGGGGCTGCGATGCGATCTGTGGTGTGGGCTGCATCTTACGCCAGCCTTTCTTCGCCGGGCGGCAACAGAGAGAATGTGAGCGTCAATCCGATAGTGACGGCAAGTGTTCGATCGTTACGGGTCGCCATGCCATTAGTTGCGTTGTTTATTTCCTGCGATTACAAAAATTAGACGCTCTGGTTTTCGAGTGGATGCAAGAGCGTTTGATGAACATTCGGTGACACATCCGGGGCAAAACACAGCCGTTGAGTCTAATAAGCGATAAAAGATCAGATCTGATCTGATTGTGTGCCCAGATTGAACCATCCCGTGGTTCCTAAAGTAACGGGTGTAAAATCCGCTCGTGAGCAATGGTCCTGAACTGATCTCCGCGAGCGACACGCGCGAACGCAACTGGCTGCCCCTGGTGATCGCCGCCGTCGCCGTGTTACTGGTTGCGGCATTGGTTGTGGTGGTGCTTGAACATGGCAAACGGACCCCGACCGTGGCTCCGGTTTCAGCCGCCTCCGATCCCTATGCCTCCAATCTGTCCATTTCCGGGCTGCAGATGAGCGAATCGGCGAACCTCGCCGGGGGCAAGGTCACCTACCTCGACGGGCAGATTGCCAACCAGGGGACTAAGACCGTCACCGCAATCTCCGTCCAGGTGCTCTTTCGCAATGCCGCTAAGGAAGTGGCTCAGAACGAGACGCAGCAACTCAAGATCATTCGCATGCGCGATCCGTATATTGACGTGGAGCCGGTTTCTGTTGCGCCGCTCAAGCCGGGAGACCAACGCGACTTCCGACTGATTTTCGATGCCGTCACCCCCAATTGGGACGGTGTCTATCCACAGCTCCGGATCCTTCAAGTCCAGACTCAATAGCAACTTCACTCTCTTACAGGGTAGAAACTACCGTTTGCGGTAAAAAGTACGTAGGCATAGTCGCCAGCCGTTTGCACTTCAGCAAATTGTCTTTCCCATCCACGAACACTATCTCCTGTAACTAAAGGACTTAAACATTTCCCATTCCCCACCGGGACTTTGGCAGGCACATTGCTTACTCAAGTGGCGAGGACATGCACCGTTCCTCCCGCATTTGTCAGCGGAAATCCGGTTCAATCAGAAGAGGCTTCTTTTAAATGAGATCCAACGCAGTTCGAAACTTGTTCTCTGGTCAGCTGACCGTGGTGGCGCTGGCGTGCGCACTCGCGATACCCGCCGGTGCCCTGGGATCAAGCGGTAACTCGACGTCCGGTTCACAAGATAACCCTCCATCGGCGACGCAACAGCAGCCCTCCCCAGCGGCACAGCCGTTAAGCAACTCGTCGAAGGAGGGTTTTTGGGGTCATATGAACCCGATGGCCCGCAAGAAGTGGGTGAAGCGGCAGACCGATCCCATTAACGACCGTCTCACCGAACTCGATGAAGTCAACGCCAAGAACACAAAAGATATTAAAGACGTAGATGCGAGGGCGCAGGCAGGCATCAAGCAGGCCCAGAGCACCGCTGATGCGGCCAACCAGACGGCTACGGCCGCGACCACCCAGGCAGAGAATGCCAAACAGATCGCAACGAGCGTTTCCGGACGCGAGGATAAGGAAGGCCAGATCGTAGGCGGCATCGACACTTACAAGGCCACCAATGAACTAGATGTGCCCTTCAAACGCGGATCGACCACGTTGTCGGACGACGCCAAGGCGCAACTTGACCAGCTCGCTGCCAGCGTCAAGGATCGCAAAGGTTACGTAGTAGAAATCGAAGCTCGCTCCCCCGCAAAGGGCGTGACAGGTATTGAGAACTCGGAACGTCTGGCCGCCGCGGTCAAGCGTTACCTGGTTGCACACGACATTCCCGTCTACCGGGTGCACGCAGTGGGCTTGGGTAACGCCCCGCCTGCGGGTGCTGGCGATGACGCAGCGCCTATAAAGGACAGCAGCGTGCACGTCCGGTTGATGGAAAACAGTTTGGCGGCCCGGGATGCCGCATCACCCCAGGGTGCAGCATCCACGACCGGTGCGGAGCGGCCCTAAGACCGCGCAGCCACTCCCCCGAGGCTCTTTCCGCGCCGACGGCCACCCCGCCGTCTGGCCGCCAATCAAGCTCTCGTAACAGAGAGAACCAAGGCAACTTGGCCCCCGCCGAAAACGGGGGCCGTTTTTTTTCTACTGGCAGAATATTGGCGTCCGGGATATCGACCCGGCTATCCCACGAAAGGGGCATCCGCAAGCGTACTTTTCCACGCAACCAAATTGGTTCGTTTGGCAACGGCAGCAGTCCGGACTTCCCCCAGTGATCAAAGGCGCCGTTCGGGTGTGCCATGGCGAAGATGCGTTGCTGAAAACGCGGTCAAACGAAGATGGAGTTGAAAAGGCACCGTAGAATTTGCGTCCCAGCCCGTTAAAATCAAACCCAGTATGGAGAAAATGAACGAGAACCCTGCCGCCGTCGAGACTATCCTTGACGGCAGTCGATTTATCCGCGCCTGCCTGCGCCGGCCCGTCGATCGCACCCCTGTATGGTTCTTGCGCCAGGCCGGCCGCTACATGCAGGAGTACCGCGACGTCCGCAAGCACCACACGCTGGTGGAGATCTGCAAACATCCGGAACTCGCCGCGGAAGTCACAATCACGGCCGCCGAGAAACTCGGTGTTGATGCGGCGATCATCTTCGCCGATCTGTTGCTACCTCTTGAGCCCATGGGCCTCGATTTTGAATTCCAGGCCGGAGAAGGCCCTGTTGTCCACCATCCCTTGCGCACTACCGAAGATGTCCGCCTGCTGCGCATTGATCGCGCCGAGGACCTCGGCTATGTGGCCCGCGCCATTCAGAAAGTAGCAACGCATTTCCGCGATCGTCTTGGCATCATCGGCTTTTGCGGCGCGCCCTATACGCTGGCCAGCTACATGATCGAAGGCGGCAGCTCGCGCAATTACATCCATACCAAGCAAATGATGTATCGCAATCCCGACTCATGGCGGCTCCTGCTGGACAAGATTGTGACGGTTCTGGAGCAGTACTGCCGTCAGCAGGTACAGGCGGGCGCGGACGCCATTCAAATCTTCGATAGCTGGGTCGGCTCACTCTCGCTGGCCGACTATCGCGACTATGCATTCGACGCTTCGAAACGCCTGGTGCGCGCGGTGCAGGCCATGGGCGTTCCGGTGATCTATTTTGGCGTCGAGACCGCGGGCTTGCTGTCAGAAATGGCGTCCACCGGCGCCGATGTCATCGGCCTCGATTGGCGCCAGCCGCTCGACGAAGGATGGCGCGCGGTGGGCCATGCCCACGCTGTCCAGGGCAATCTGGATCCGATCACGTTGTTTGCGCCTTCGGAAATCCTGGAACGGCGGGTCAAGGAGATTTTGCGTGCCGCCGCCGGCCGTCCCGGACACATTTTCAATCTTGGCCACGGCATCGTACCCGGCACGCCGGTCGAAAACGTGCAGGCCGTCGCGCGCATCGTTCGTGAATTCCGCGCGGAGGCCGTCCGTGCGTAAACAGGCCGTCTTGCTCCTCGCCCATGGAACCCCGGAGACCGTGGATCAGATTCCCGAGTACCTTCGTAACGTGGTCAGTGGCCGTCCCATGCCTGCGCATGTGGTCGAGGAGATTCAGCACCGCTATTCGCTGATCGGCCGCAGCCCGCTTACCGACATTACGATCCACCAGGGCCGTTTAGCTGAAGCCGAACTGGCTGCCAACGGGAGCGCCGTTCCGGTATACGTCGGCATGAGGAATTGGCGTCCCTACATTCCCGATGTGGTGCGCCAAATGCGCGCCGACGGCATCGAGGAAGCGGCGGTCATCTGCCTGGCTCCGCAAAACTCCCGCACCAGCGTTGGCCTCTATCGGCGCGCGGTCCAGGCAGAAGCGGGTTTGCTTCGTATCGACTTCACCGAGAGCTGGGCCTCGCATCCGCTGCTGGCCGACGCATTCGCCGAGCGTCTCTGCGCCACTGAGGCAAGGCTCAAGTCAGAAAACGGCGCGGCGGTTCCGGTCCTGTTTACCGCGCACAGCGTGCCCACGCGCACCATCCAGCCTCCGCCTGCTTCCGAGGTCGCCAACCAGCCGCGGCTCTGGCCCGGCGAGGGAGCCGACCCCTACGTCGACGATGCCAGGCGCACTGCTGAATTGGTCGCTGCCCGCGTTCCCGGCATCCCGAAATGGTGGTTCGCCTTTCAAAGCCAGGGCGCCAGCGGAGGTCCGTGGATCGGCCCGACGGTGGAGGAGACGCTTGATTCAATCGCCGGCGAAGGGATCAAAGGGGTGATCCTTCAGCCGATCGGTTTCCTGTGTGATCACGTCGAGATCCTCTATGACGTGGATATTGCCTTTCGTGAATATGCGGGCAAACTGGGCATCCGGCTCGAACGGCCGGAGTCGCTCAATGGCTCTCTCATCCTGGCGAAGGCTGTTGCCGATCTGGCCCGGAGTGGTCTAAGTCGGCTTGAGCCCCAGTCCGACCCGGTGCCTTCCGCGACCTGAGCCGGATCCCGCGAGATTTTTGTGACCACATCGGTTACGAATGCGGGTTCATTCAGTTACTATTGTTCATTGATTCCCTGCGAACTTCGCGATCGTTCCCTCTGCGACATGAGTGAAAGCGCGCGATTCAAGCTGGACCGGGTTGATCTTTTTCGTGCAGCGAACTCCATGCAGGGCCCGGAAGGAATGCGCATGGCATCCGACGCCCATCTACTACCGGCAAGTTCCACGCACCGCCTGCGCTGTTCCAGGTGCAATACTCTCAGCATGCGCAGAATCGGCAGATCCGGATTCCTGCAAGAGAAGGTCTTTCCGATATTTGGCTACTATCCCTGGGAATGTACCCGTTGCAAGCGAGAGGAACTGTTTCGCAATCGCGGCCCCAGGAAATCTTCCCGTACCAGCCAGAAGTAAACTCAGTTTCAGCGTGTGCCACCCCGCCTTGCGCCGCCGTCGATTCAGGTGGTTGCGATTATTCCTTTGAATTGAGGAGCCACAATGGCATGTCTTGTTCCGAGGGTGTCTCGCGCCGTTCTTGCTACAGTACTTTTCCTCTTCGTGCAGAGCGTTGTCACCGCGGAGCCGGAACCAGCGGCTCCTCGGCCGGTCGTCTATGTCAAAGCCGGACATCTCTTCGATGCCACCAGCGACCATGTTCGCGACAACGTAGTCCTCGTCATTGAGGGCGAGCGCATCGCCAGGATTGAATCTGCGGCGCAAGTCGCGATTCCTGCCGGCGCCGAGGTCATCGATCTTTCCCACGCCTGGGTGTTGCCCGGACTCATTGACTGCCATACCCATCTCTCCTTCCGGTCGGATCAATACGATCCGATCAACCAGGTTAAATTGACTCCGTTTGACTTTGGGTTCTACGCGGTCGTCAACGCAGATCGCACCTTACTTGCCGGTTTCACCAGCGTGCGCGATGTAAGCTCGCCGCCCTTTCTGGCCGTCGATCTCCGCCGCACCATCGACGAGGGCTTCATCCCTGGCCCCCGTATCGTAGCCAGCGGTCCGGCGCTCACCATTACCGGTGGGCATGGCGATATGAATGGCTTTGCGCCAGCCGTTTCCAACATGATGTACCCTGCGGAGCGCGATTTCTCCATAGTCGACAGCCCCGATGAAGCCCGCCACGCTGTGCGCGCCCAGATCAAGTACGGAGTCGATGTCATCAAGCTTCTGGCCACGGGCGGCGTGCTTTCCCAGGGCGACAAACCGGGGGCCGAGCAGCTGACGTACGACGAGATGAAGGCTGCCGTCGACGAGGCGCACCGCACCGGCCGCAAAGTGGCCGCGCACGCCCACGGTACGGAAGGAATCAAGGATGCGGTCCGCGCCGGCGTTGACTCTATCGAGCATGGAAGCTTGATCGACGCCGAAGGTATTGAAATGATGAAAGCGCACGGTACCTACCTTGTGGCCGACATCTATAACGACGATTACATTCTCGGCAAAGCGGTCGAATTCGGCCTGCCCAAGGAGAATGTCGAAAAAGAGAAGATTGTCGGCCGCCTGCAACGCGAGAACTTCGCCAAGGCCGTTGCTGCCGGCGTGAAGATCGCCTATGGCACCGATGCCGGCGTGTATCCGCATGGTGATAACGCCAAGCAGTTTCATTACATGGTGAAGTTCGGCATGACCCCCGCCGGTGCCATCCGCGCGGCCACATCTTCTGCAGCCGACCTCATCGACCGATCAAAAGATGTCGGCACGCTGGAGTCGGGGAAGTACGCGGACCTGATCGCGGTCACAGCCAATCCTCTCGAACGCATCGAAGTGCTGGAGCACGTCTCCCTCGTGATGAAGGGCGGCAAAGTCTACAAAGACGAACTGAGCACAACAAAGGCATCCAAGCCTTAAGTGGGTGTCCCAGGTCTCGTCCGCAGCGGCGATGCGGCCGCGGAGAGGAACGAATCCCGATCTGGTTTCTCTCACCGCCGCCCGTGCGGTCGATGTGCTATACGTTTCGTCATGCCTCGACTCCGCTTGTTGTGCGCCGTCTTTTCCGTGGTCACATCTCTTTCGTATGCCGCGCCACCGCAGGCTTTGGCGCCTACGCCCCCCATGGGCTGGAATAGCTGGGATGCCTACGGCCTGACCATTAACGAAGCCGATTTTCGTTCTAACGTGAAGGTCCTTGCGGGTCTCAAGAAGCTCGGCTGGCAGTACGCCGTCATCGACGAAGGCTGGTACATGCAGGACCCCTTCGCCGACAAAGTCGAAACCAAAGAGTATGTGTGGGACGCGAACGGCAATCTCATTCCCGTTGTCGCTCGCTTTCCTTCCTCCGCGAACGGCACCGGCTTCAAGCCGCTGGCTGACTGGGTCCACGGGCAGGGGCTCAAGTTCGGCATTCATATCGTCCGCGGCATTCCGCGCCAGGTGGTGAAAGACAACCTGCCCATCGCCGGCACCAGCTTTCATGCCAAGGACGCGGCCGACATCGCGGCCACCTGTCCGTGGGATGAAGGCAATTACGGTGTCAGTGACACGCCCGCCGGCCAGGCCTACTACGATGGCATGCTCAAGCTCTACGCGGGATGGGGTCTCGATTTCATCAAGGTCGATTGCATCAGTGACCACCCCTACCGCCCCACCGAAATTCACCAGATCGCCGAAGCCATTCGCAAGACCGGGCGTCCCATTCTGCTCAGCCTCTCGCCCGGGCCCACTTCGATCGAGCATGCTGGTGAAGTGGCAAAGCAAGCGCAGATGTGGCGGATTACGGATGACCACTGGGACTACTGGGAGCCTAAGAAAGAAAGCGGCGAATATCCTTTCGGGCTGAAGGATGAGTTCGATCGCATCGCGAAATGGGCGCCGTATGCCAAGCCCGGCAACTGGCCCGATCCCGATATGCTGCCCGAAGGCTCTCTCACGCCCCATCCAGGCTCTGCCCAGTCGCGCCAGTCGCGCTACACCCGGGATGAACAGCGCACCGAGTTCACGCTGTGGGCCATTTCCCGCTCCCCCCTGATCTATGGCGGCAACCTGACCAAACTTGATGACTTTACGCGGTCGCTGCTGACAAACAAGGAAGTGTTAGGTGTTAACCAGACCGCGTCGGACAGCCACCCCCTGACGAATCTGCCTCCAGGTCTGGCAAGCGTCCGTGTGTGGGTAGCGTCAAGGAACGGGTACGACAATTCTCCTGCGTTCTGCGCAATCTTTAATCTGGACGACCAACCGCTGACCGTTCACTTCACCTGGGACGAAATAGGATTTACTGCAAGAAAGCAGTCGCACGATTTGTTCACCGGGGCCAAGGTCGCGGCCTGGAAGCCGGTGATCCTTACGCTGCCGGCCCACGCCAGCGCGATCTATCGTGTCGAATAGCGACGCCTTCCCGACCTAGTGCACGGCACCTTTGAGCTGCGCTTCGAGGTCCGAAGCGGAACCGTGGCCACGCCAGAGAATCTTGCCGGAAGGGTCAAGGAGCATGACATACGGAAGCTGATCGTCGACCACTTCGAAGAAGCTCCGCCAGGGCTTTGCATCTTCAGTGAGGACGACAAAGTAATCCTGTTCTGCAGGTGGAACGCCCTTCTTCATGCCGCTTTTGATCATGCCTCGTATCAGGCTGGGAGCGCCCGCGATCTCTGCGATCTCGTAGACAACTACGCTGGCCAGCGCCGGGTCGGCGTGAATCGCCTTGACCCAGGACCCGGTCCCGTTGCCAGCCTGATGGCTGAAACCGGCCACCAGCACGACCGCGTGGCCACGAATCTGGTCTGCGAGCACGATCCGCTTGCCGCTCAGGGTCTCGCCCACCGTATTGGGCATATCCTGGCTGAACCCGTTGACGCCCGCCATTGTTGCAGCGCCAAGGATCGCCCATCCCAGAACCAGATTCCTCACCGCCATTCGGCCTCCATCAACAACCGCTCGCATCCCGCGGGGCAGGGAACTCGCATGACTCTGGTAACGCAATTTCGGGTCCGGTTGTTCCGGCGCAGTGTTGTCGCTCACTGCAAGGTGGCGGCGCGGGTGTGCGAAACTAGGGATGCCGACGGTAGGATTGCTTTTTGCGCCAAAACCGCCAGGCCCGCACAATGCCGCTTCTTCGCTCCGCTTTCATTGGCTTGTCTCGCAACCGTCTTTTGCGCCGCTTCGGTGAGCGGTCCAGCGTCGGAGTCAAATTCAGCTCACGTTTTGTCGCCGGCATGGAAGTCGAAGATGCCCTCCGTGTGGCTGAAGCAGTGAACCGGCAAGGCATGTCGGTGAGCCTGGACTCGCTGGGCGAAAGCGTCAAGACCGAGGCGGAAGCCCACAGTGCAGCCGAAATCTATCATCGCCTCCTGGATGCAATTGGGGAGCGCAAGCTGAATGCCAACGTAAGCGTGAAGCTGACCCAGATGGGCCTCAGCCTCTCGCGCGAAATGGCGGAAGGTATCGCCGAAAGCCTGGTGCAGCACGCCCGATCGACGGGCAACTTCGTCCGCATTGATATGGAGGACTCGTTGCTGACCCAGGTCACTCTCGACATCGTGCGACGCCTGCACGCACGGCCCGGCCTGCGCGGCGCCATTGGCATCGTCATCCAGTCGTATCTCTATCGCTCCCAGGCGGACGTTGAGCAACTGGTGGCCGATGGGATTCGCATCCGGCTATGCAAAGGCGCATACAAAGAACCGCACGAAGTTGCTTTCCCCAAAAAAGCGGACGTGGATACCAACTACATCCGCCTGACCGGCATGCTGCTCGACAGCCCCATTTATCACGGACTGGCGACGCACGATGAAAAAATGATTGCGGCTGCCCGGGAGTTTGCCCGGCAGCACAGTATCGACTCAAGCCGGTATGAGTTCCAGATGCTATTTGGCGTGCGCCGGGATCTGCAGCGCCAGCTGATTAACGAGGGATATAACGTCCGCGTCTATATTCCCTTCGGGCGCGAGTGGTACCCCTATTTCATGCGCCGGCTGGCGGAGCGCCCCGCCAACGTATTCTTCCTCGCCAGGAACCTGCTGCGCCGCTAAGGGCAGTCGAGCGCTCAGCCCTGCGGTCCCGCGTGTCCCAGCCAGCAGCGCAGATACGCTAACTGGCCCACGTGATACGTCTCGTGAAAGGCGAGGAAATTGATAACTCCGCCCCTGGTACCATCGCCTGGCGGGGAATTCGGTGGAGCGGGCGATTGCACCGTCTCTTCCGATGCATTTTCGAGTCCCTTGGTGACGTGTTGCGTCAAGTCCTCGAATGCACTCAGCACTTCCTCTGGACTGGGGTACTGGCTTGTGTCATCCCGCTTTTTTCCACGCGCGAACTGTTTCAGCCAGGGCCGGGACCACTCCGGCCTGTCCAGAAATTTCAGTACCGCGGCCCGCGCCGACACCACGTGTCCCGCAATCCACAATATGTGGTTGGAGCTCTCGCTTGGACTCCTGAGCCATTCCTCGGCGGTGAGGTCTTTGCAGCTCTTGTCCACGATGCTCTTGTTTTGTCGAAACGATATGGCGGCATTGGCGATCTGCTGCGGGACCGGCATGGGTATTCTCCTCAGGGTCCAATCGAAGTGAAAACTGGAACACCGGCTATCCTACACACGCTTTCTCGAACGCGGAAGCTGCATCGTTGCCACTGGTCAAATCAACCCCGGTCGCGAAGCGCGCAAAAACAAGACGAGCCGGAGAATCTCCGGCCCGTTTCGACCACCTGAACCCTGACAGCTGCAGTCAGGCAGACCCACGCCGTTCAAGATGCGGCTTTACTATTGCACTGGCTTGGCTTTGCCGTCCTTCAGGCTCTCGCCAATGATCGACTTGATCTTGACATCGGCGTCGCGAGCCAGGCGTCCCTGCTCGGCTCCAAGCCGGCCCTGTTGTGCGCCCAATCGACCCTGTTGTGAACCAAGCCGGCCTTGTTCCCGGCCGAGTTCCCCTTGCTTGGCTCCTACCTCTCCCTGCAATTCACCGAGCTTGCCCTGCAGTTCGCCGATCTTGCCTTGCAAGTCAGCCAGTTCATCCACCGTGATGGTGGCATTTTTCTTCGCCTGCAGGCTGGCGGCGGCAGCGTTCAGGTCAGCCATTTCCTTGACGATATCTGGCGTCGGAACGCTTGCCTGTTCCTGTTTCCTGCCCAGCTCTTCCTGTTGTTGGCCAAGCGCCTCCTGCTGTTTTCCCAGTTCTTCCTGCTGCCTGCCCAAGTCCTCCATCGGCTTGTACATCGCCTGGATCCGGGCAATCGTCTGGGGATCATCCACGACATACGATTTGCCGTTGTGGCTGAACCACAGAAAGTCACCATGCGCCATGCTCCGCGCCTTGTCGATCTCGCCCGTGTGCAAGTCGCCGGAGAAGTGCGCATGCCGTTCGTTGCCGCTGACAAATGCATACGACTCGCCGTTGGAGGAGTACGCGTACCCATACCCACGCTCGCCGTGCGAATGACCAGAACTGCGCGAATAAATATAGGAAGTGGAGGAGCGGGTGCATTGTGCACCCGCCGACGCATCCGGCGGTTCCTGATCGGTGTCGGCATCTTCTTCCGGGGCGGAGGGGGCAACGGCCGGCCTAGAAACCGTGGGCGCGGTCGGAACTGTCGGCGGTGCCTGCGTGACCACCGGGGCGACAGGAGCCTTGGCCGCGGCCGGCGCAATGGCCGGGCCCCCGTCCGTGGCGTTCTCAGGATGCGATTGCCCCGTGACCGGACCCTGCGCGACGACCGGCTGGGTCAAAATCCGTGCCGCTTCGACCCGAATCAGCGCCGTCGCCGAAAACAGCGCCCCGAAAACAATCACCAGGACCGCCATGAACCGCCGCCGGCCGCCTGCAAATGCCTGCTCGAAGCTGCTTTCATTTAGTAGCCTTTCAATGCGCTGCGAAAGACGGCCGGTGCGTGCCATGGCAACTCCGATCTGGGTTCTGCGCGGCAGGGCCGCGAATTCGAGCAATATCCGTGCATACGAGGCGTGGCTCACGGCTTCCTCCAACCCCGCGCGATCGCTGATGGCTTCGCCGAGGTCGGAGAGTTTGCGCTTGAGCCACCAGCCCAGGGGACTAAACCAGAACAACGCCGCGTACAGCCCTGCGAGGGCCTGGAGGTAAAAGTCTCCCTGCCGCACATGGGAGCGTTCATGGGCCAGGACGATGCGCAGCTTCTCGGCGTCCCAGTCGTCGTAATCGGCGGGCAGGACCACGCCCGAGCCCACCGTGACCGGGGAAGACACTCTGCGGCTGCTGCGCAGGCGCAGTCCAGACGCCAAATAAGATGGTTCCAAGTGAACGGGTTCGGCTGACTGCCACAAACCAACCGCCGCCCCCAGGCCGTAGAACAGCCTCAGCAACAGCGCCAGGCCCGCCGTGGCATACACCAGCCAGGCCAGGTCTGAAAGCGGCAGGAGGTACTCCTGCGCCGGCGTTATACGTCGCGGCTCGCTTCTCCCTCCGGCGAAATAGGAGTTGGAGATGGCCGGGGCGGGGAACCGGTCTGCCGGCGAGGGTGCCGGAGTTGCAACCAACTTGTCGGGATGCGCTGGTACCACAGGCAGAGCGGTTGACGACTGCGCCGGGGCCGCCACTGGACTCTCTGAATGACGAACTTCTTTCTGCGGAAGAACGGCGGTTGCCGCGGCATGCAGCCAGGCCTGCGCAGGGACCACCAAGGTTGCTTCCGCCGGGAGCCACGCGGCCCTGGCCGCCCATGACGCCGCGATGGGCATCACGAGCGCCCCGGCCAGCACCAGTCCCCACGCCGCCTTCTGCGCGACCACGTTGCGCATGCCGAGCAGCCGGAGGCCAGCCCACACGATCCCCGCCACCAGCAGCGCGCGCGCTGCCGCATCTGCCAATGCAACCAGCCAGCCCACCAATGGACCGTGGACGTTTAAAGAGATGTTGGGGAAGATGCACGTAAGGAGCAATGCCGTCATCGCTTGCCCTCCTTCTTCTCAGGAGCGTGATTCTTTTGCGCTGCCGCAATCCGGTCCGCCAGTCGTTGCAGCTCGGCGCGGTCCAGGACCTTCGAGTCCACCATGCCGACCAGCAGTTCCTCCACCGATCCCTCGCAGAACCAGTCGACAATGCGTTGCACCGCTCGCCCGGCGACCTTCTGCCGTGATTCGGCGGGGCGATAGAAGAACGTTCGATTTTCCGTGGTGTGCGTGAGGTATCCCTTTTCTTCCAGACGCCTCAGCACTGTGCGCACCGTGGAGTCCTTGAGCGGCCTGTCGAGATCCTCCCGCACATTCTCGGCGGTGACGTTCGCGAGCCGCCACACAATGGAAAGAATGTCGCGCTCCAAGTCCCCCAATTCGGCTGGATCGTGATCGGGCGTAGTGTTACTCGTCATAATGTTACTAACAGTAACATACGGCATGGGCAAACTCCTGCCCCATTTTTTCCTGATTCGAGTGAGCTCCAGCGGAAGTGTGACGAACCACCGTGTTACCGTGACGAACGGTTTCCAGTCAGAAGAGGCGATTCGCTATGATTGCGCCCCAAGCATCCGGGCTCACATCGCGCGCGTGACGGGAGAACAGCCAGTGATGGCTTTCAAGGTCTTCTACTCCGTATTGCAGTTCTCCATATTCAGTTTCGTGAAGGACCTCGACGATGTTTGCCCCGGCAGCTTTGCTGCGTTCGAAGTGCCGCTCCACATCCTCGACGAAAATGGTCAGGCTTTGACTTCCAAATCCAAGCTCGGCCGGACTCCGATAGTCCCCGCGCGCCGCCCGCACCATGATGTATGCATTTCCCAGCCGCACCTGGGCTCCCGACACCGGATCGCCGTAGCGATAGTGCTCGACAAAACCAAACGTTCTGCCCAGCCATTCCATCGCTTCGGGAAGATGCTTGTACGTGACGTGGGGAAGAACGGTATCGACAGGCACGGAACGATTCGTCAACATGCCGACACGATATCACGTTTCGAATCGCGTCCTATTCCGTACGCATGGCCCGCGTCGGATCCACCGTGGCCGCGCGCCGGGACGGAATGAACCCGGCTAGCGCGGCAACGAAACAGATGAGGAGAATTCCCGCGATGTAGACGCCCGGATCGGCAAAGGAAACGCCGAAAAGCTGGCTCCGCACGGCCCGCATGGCCAGTAAGGCCACGGGAATGGTTACCCCGATCGCCCATCCTGCCAGGATCATCACTTCGCGAAGAATCAAGCTGACCACGGTTGCACGCCGCGCGCCCAGGGCCATTCGTATGCCGATTTCCCGTGTGCGCTGCGCGGTGGAATAGGCCAGGATTCCATAAAGTCCGATCCCCGCCAGCACCGTCGCCAGTATGCCAAACGTGGTCGCTAGCAGAGCGATGGTCCGCTCGGCCAGTAGGCTCTCGTCGATGTCGTCGTTCATGGTGGCCAGTTTCCGCACAATGAGCCTCGGATCGATGGTGGTGACCGCCGCGCGAATGCTGCTGGCCGCGGCCTGGGGAGGCTGCCAGGTGCGAACGTAATACGTCAGGCCGGCCGGCTTCTCTGCCTGCGAGAAAAGGGTATAGGACGTGGGCCTGGCAGGATCGCGTACCGTCGAATGCTTTACGTCTTTCACCACCCCGACGATCACGGCGTCGGTTGCAGGGCGATGAGGACGGCTCACCTGGTGGCCGATCGCGGCGCCGTTGCTGCCAAAGAAATGCCGGGCGAAACTCTCGTTCACGATGGCGATCCTCTGGGAGGTAGTGGTGTCTCTAGCCGAGAAATAGCGACCCGTTACGAGTGGCACCCCCAGAGTTTGCAGATAGCCATCGCTCACCCACGGGAGCTCAACGTCGAACTCTTCATCCGGGCCGGGTGTATAACCGCTCACAACCACGTCGCCCTCGCGATCATCCCCGCGGAGATCAGCATCGTTGGTGGCGCCTGCGGTCTTCACGCCGGGCAAGGTCGCGATGGCATCAAGGACGCGCTGTTCAACCGGGGTAATCGCCGCGGGCGCGTAACCCGCCATCTCCGGAGCAAGATCGAAAGCGAGCAGGCGATCGGTGGCAAATCCGGCGTCGACCTTGTGCAGATTCTGAATCGTGCGAACAAACAGACCCGCGGCGACAATCAGCAGCAGGCTGAAACCGATCTGGAGCGCGACGCAGGTCCGTCGAAATCTTAACGAACCGCTCATGCCCGAGCTGGTCTGCTGTTTCAGCGCATCGGCGAGCCGCGGGTTCCAGAACTGTACGGCCGGGGCGAGGCTGAAGAGAAGACTTCCGGTAACCGTCACGACGATCGTAAATGCCATGACCCGCCAATCGAGCGTCATTGAAAACACCGGCTCTCCGCTGGACGTTCCTGACATCCACCGGATCAACAGTCGAAGCGCCTGCGGGACCAGGAGGAGTCCCAATGCCGCTCCGGCAAAACCAAGCAGCATCCCTTCCGTAAGAAGCTGCCGCAGGATCTGGCCGCTGGTGGCGCCCAGCGCATACCGCATCGAAAATTCGCGCACCCGGGCCGCCGCTCGTACCAGAAGAAGGCTGGCGACGTTCACAATCGCCATTGCCACAACCAGCAAAACCATGCCCATAATGATGGTGAGCGGTATCTTCACATCGTCGCGCAGCGGTGAGAAGCCTTTGGCTCCAGCGTCAAGGTTGAGATGGGCATTATCGATGAAGTCGTGGCGTGCCTTCTCCGATTGGTCATGCAGGAATGGGAATTCCGCCTTGCGCAGGGAGAGATAGAGCGAATTCATCGCGGCCGCAGCCTGGGATACCGAGACGCCCGGTCGAAGCCGTCCGGTTAGGACGATCCAGTACGCCTGGCGATCGTTGAGATAACTCCAGTCGGGCTGCACCGTGCGCTGCAAGGTGATGGGCGCATAGACGGCCGGCATGCGCCCCCACACCATGCTGTGAAACCCCGGCGCCGCGACGCCCGCGATCGTGAATGGAGTGCCGTTAATAAGCAGGGTTTTGCCCTCTACGGGCGCTTCAGCCAGGTGAGTCTTCCAGTAATCGAAACTAAGAACGGCAACCGGGTTCGCGCCCTCGGTCGTCTCGTCGCTCGAAACAAACAGCCGGCCGAGAGCCGGCCGGACGCCCAGCGTCTCGAAATAATTTCCGCTGACCATTTCAGCCGAAACCGCTTCCGCATGATCATTCCAGACCACTCCGACGGAGACTGGAGCGGCGGCGATCAATCCGCTCAACACCGTGTTCTTATCGCGCAGGTCGCGATACATCAGGTATGAGAATTCGTGGTGATGGCCGGAGGTGTTTCCCCCTTCGGACTGCGTGTGGCCCGGAGCCCCTCCGGCAAAGGTCAAGACCACAAGCTGGTCTGAATCCTGAACCGGCAACGCCCGCATCAGGGCCTGGCTCAGCAGGCTGAAGACCGTGGAATTGGCCCCGATCGCCAGCGCCAGGGTAAGCAATGCAATCACAGTGAAACCGGGATTGCGCCACAGCCCTCGCATTCCATAGCGAAGATCGCGCCCGAGGGACTCGAAACGCCACGACGGACGCTCCTCACGGCATCGCTCGCGCGCGCGTTCGAGGCCGCCAAACCCAATGACCGCCTGTCTCCGCGCTTCCGAGCGAGACATCCCGGCAGCCAGATTGGCCTCGATCTGGCGCTCGAGATGGAACTGAATCTCGTCGTCGACCTCGGTGCGCTGTTTTCCGAGAAAGAAAAACCGGAACCGCGAGAGCCATTCGCGAACCATATGTTTCCCCTGCTAGATGTTTTCAAGCACCAGATTGATGGCGCCGGTGAGCCTGTCCCAGTTATCCAGTTCCGACGCCAGTTGATTCCGCCCTGTCGCGGTGAGCGAATAATATCGGGCCTTGCGATTGTTTTCCGAAGCGCCCCACTGGGCCCGAATCCAGCCTTTGTACTCCAGCCGATGCAACGCGGGATAAAGCGAGCCCTGTCCGACCTGGAGCACATTTTCGGAGACTTGTTGAATCCGCTGCCCAATCGCCCAGCCGTGTTGCGGCTCGGCAACCAGGGCTTTCAGGATCAGCATATCCAGCGTACCCTGGAGCAAATCTGTGGGTGGCGGCATCTTCCCCTCGACGTTCGACAACAGAATCAAGCATGCTCTTGTCGAATGTCAAGGGGAGACCCGGGAACGGAAGGGACGCGTTGGCCGAACACACCTTGATACATTGGATAGGTCACCGATGCGAAGACTTTGTTCACTATTCGCCATTCTCTTAATCGTTTCGGCATCGTGGTGCGCCCGCGCATCGTCGGTTCCCGCCAAGGCAGTCGTTGCCTACGTCTTTCCCGAGAACAACGTCCTTCAGCCCGGACAGATCGACGCTCGAGCTCTGACCCGCATCAATTACGCCTTTGCCAATATCGCGAATGGGCGCATGGTTCTCGGGTTTGCCGGCGATCCGCAGAATTTCGCCTTTCTCGCGTCGCTCAAGCAGCAGAATCCTGATCTGACCGTTCTCGTTTCGGTGGGCGGATGGCTCTGGTCGACCAACTTCTCCGATGTGGCGCTCACTCCCGAGAGCCGGGCCGTGTTCATCCAGAGCGTCATGGACTTTCTCGCGCAATACAAACTCGATGGCCTCGATATCGATTGGGAGTATCCCGGCATGCCCGGCGCCGGCCATCCGTTTCGCAGCGTCGACAGGCAGAATTTCACTCTGCTGCTCAAGGAACTGCGCGCTCGGTTTACCGCGGAGACGGCCAAAACTCACAAGCGTCTCTACCTCACGTTTGCTGCCGGAGCGTCGGACGAATTCCTCGCCAATACCGAAATGGAGAAAGCCAAGCAGTATGTCGATACGGTGAACCTGATGGCCTACGACTACTACGAAGCCGGCTCCGACAGGGTGACCGGCAATCATGCTCCTCTGTTCACCAACCCCGGCGATCCGAAGAAAATTTCCGCGGCTGATTCGGTCGCGGCCTTCGAAAAGGCCGGCGTTCCGGCTGCAAAGATCATCCTCGGGGTGCCGTTTTACGGCCGCATGTGGGGCCAGGTTCCCAACACGAATCACGGCTTGTTCCAGCCAGGCAAACCGGTGCCCGATTCCGACGCGTCTTACGCGGCGATCGTCTCGTCCATGCTGAACGATGGCTATGATCGCTTCTGGGACGATAAAGCGTCGGTGCCCTATCTCTACAATGCACAGAAGAAGTTCTTCGTATCCTACGAAGACCCGCAATCGATTGCCGCGAAGTGCGAATTCGTGGTCGCCCGCCATCTTGGCGGAGTGATGTTCTGGGACTATTCCAGCGACCCCTCGGGTACCTTGCTGCACGCCATCAACAACTCACTGAAGAAACACCAACCGGGGGGAACCGTGAAACCATGACGTCTGCATCGACCATCCAATTCCCGCACAAGGTGGAGTCGGCCCTCGCTTCCCGGGTAGTCTCGATCGATATCTTCCGCGGCCTCACCATTATGGTGATGATCTTCGTGAATGAACTCGCGGAAGTGCGAGGTCTGCCCTGGTGGACCTATCATGCCCATGCCAACCAGGACGTCATGACGTATGTCGACATGGTGTTTCCGTTCTTTCTCTTCATCGTCGGCATGGCGATGCCCCTCTCCATCGAGCAGCGGCTCAAGGGGAATGCGTCGCTCCCGTCGCTGTGGCTGCACGTATTCATTCGCTCGGCGAGTCTCATCGTTCTGGGCCTGATCCTTGCCAACGCGGAGAAGGTTGATCCTCACAGAACGGGCGTCAGCGCTGCCCTGTGGAGGTTAGGCGCACTGATCTTTGCCTGCGTTTACTTGAACATTTACCCCAAGTCGGAGCGCTTCCACCGGTATACGGGCTATTTGCGCGCGGCCGGCCTCATCGGAGTCATCGTCGCGTTCGTGATCTTTCGCCGCACCGCGCCAGGCGGCCACGCAGGCTGGATCGATCCCGGTTATCCCGAGATCCTCGGCCTGATCGGCTACACCTACTTTGCCGCGTCAGTCCTCTATATTCCCACGCGGCGCTGGCGTTGGGCAGCTCCTGTGTGGCTTGTCCTATCCCTCGCGCTCTGTGTCGCGACCGCGGCCAGGGTCATCGTTTTACCCTCTTATTTCCATTGGTATTTCTGGCCCTTCAGCAATGGCGCGATGGTGTGCCTGGTCATGGCCGGCGTCGTTACGTCGCAGATCTTCTTCGGCTTGCATCCAGCCGCCAACAGCCGCCCGACTGCCCGGAACGCCACCCTTACCGCAATCGCGTTCGCGTTACTTGCGCTGGCCGCGGGATGGTTTACCGTGCCGCTTGGGATCTCGAAGATCCGCGCCACGCCCGCCTGGGTCTTGTGGAATGTCGGAGCAGCCGTGCTCGTATTCACGCTGCTCTACTGGATCTGCGACCGGCGCGGCCACATTGCTTGGGCCTTCCTGGTGCGCCCCGCCGGCTCTAATACGCTGCTCACCTACCTGCTGCCCGACCTGTGGTATTTCGCTCTGGGCACGGTGGGTCTCACTTATTTCGACACGCACTTTGCGTTTGGCTGGCCCGGCGTCATTAAAAGCGTGGTCTTCACGTTGTTGATGCTGGCCTTCGCTTCGATGCTCACCCGTGCCCGGATCCGCCTGCAACTCTAGTTAATGCGAACCGGTCGCCTGCAGCAGCGCCTCCACCGGCGCCACCACCATATTCAGCAGAACAGATTCGGGCTTCTCCGCAGCCTTGAGAAGCTGCAAGCTGCTCGCGATCAGGTCGGGGTTTGCGGCGCGGTGGTTCTCAAGGTCATCGAGCGCGCGCAGGCCGATAGTTGCTACCTCGGATAAGTCATGCGAGAGCGGCACTAGCTCGGCCGTAATCTCAGACCGGGGCAGGGAGGGCTGAAGCTTGGCGTCATTGTCCCGCCACAGCATAAGCCAGACTCGGACTTGCTGCCATTGTTCTGGAGTCGCTTTGCCGGCCACGATCAGCTTTGCGAGTTCATTGAACTCGCGCGCTTGTTCGCATTCCGGCGGCACGGCATCGACCAGCCGGTTCAACGGGCTGGACGTATCATATTGCTTCAGCGATTCGCGCTGATAACCCTCCGGCGGCTGCACAACATCGGCGAGAACTTGCAGGTACCTGGGGTCGTTTTCGCCGCTCATCCTTTGCAGCATGAGAAGCGTGAACGACTCATGATTCAGGCGGTAGTACTGAAGATGCTGCGAAACAACCGCGAGCCGCCGGTACATCGAGTCCACATCCCGCACCTCCTGCGGCGACCAGAGACGCTCGGCAATCGCAGCAGTACGCGGCCAGATGCGGCTGTCGATGTTCTCCGGCGTGACGAACTCGCTCCACATGGTCGCTTCTCCGCCCAGCACCAGCGCCTTTTGCTCCGCAGTCAGTGAAGCGCCATCGCCTCCCAGCGGATCGTTCAAATAGTGGTAGGCAGCCGACTGGTTCAAATCGATGTAGTAACCGTTCGACAACAGCGCACGATTGGCCTGGCGTACCGCAGCCGCCAACCCCTTTTGTCCGCGCCACGACTGGATCACGACGTCCCGCGCTGTATCCGGTTGCAGAATCTCGTCCCAACCCTCCGGAATCTTATGGTGCGCGACCACCAGCTTCTGAATCCTCTCCGTGAAAGTCGCTTGCAGCGCGGCATTATCCTTCAGCCCGTGTTCTTTCATGTAGGCCTGAATCCGCGGGTTCCTATCCCATTCTTTTCCGTTGCACTCGTCGCCTCCAATATGGAAGTACGCGTCGGGAAACAGCGCCGTCATCTCGCCAAGAAATCGATCGAGGAACTCAAACGTGCTTTCGCGTGTCGGATCCATGGCGTAGTCGAAGATGCCCCACCGGGTCTGAATCTGGTAGGGCCCCGGCCCACTCGCCAGTTGCGGATACCCCACGAACCACGACGTGGTATGGCACGGCATGTCGAACTCGGGCACCACGCGGATTCCGCGATCGCGCGCATACTCGATCACTTCTGTGATCTGTTTCTGGGTGTAGTACAGGTCGTTTGAGCCCTTCTCCTGCAGCAGGGGAGAGACCTGGCTCTCCACGCGAAACCCCTGGTCTTCCGAGAGATGCCAGTGAAACACGTTCAGCTTGACCGCTTCCATTCCGTCGAGATTGCGCTCAAGTACCTCGACCGGCATGAAGTGGCGTCCCGAGTCGATCATGAGCCCGCGCCATGCGAAGCGCGGATTGTCATAAATCGTCACCACCGGCGCGACGAAGCCCTGGGGCGTGATCTTCACCAGTTGCAGAAACGTCTGCAAACCGTGGAGCACGCCAAGCGGATTAGCCGCAGTCAGACGCACACCAGTAGCCCAGATCTTCAGATGGTAAGACTCGTCCTCGCCGAGTTCCTGCACCGGCTTGCCCGCGCCGGCGGTCGTGATGGTGAAATTGGACTGCTGGCCCTGCGACACCTTTAGAAAGGGAATTCCCGTTTCCCGACCGAGCGTCTCGAAAAAGCGCTCCTTTGCCAGGATCAGGCGCGGCTCGCTGTACCCTGCTAGCGCGATCGAAAGCTTTCCGTCAATCGGGAAATGACCGTCGCCCATCTCCATCTGCGCGGGCATGGGCATGAGAGCCGGCTCAGTCGACTGGGCGTTCACGGCATGAGCCTGAAGCAAGGCGGCACACAAAAACAAGAAAACTGGCATAAGCCTCCCTGGAACGAGAATCTTCATGAGTGCATCCCCAGAAATCACCAGAAGTGTAGCATCCTGCGCTTCGTCGCCCGACGCCTTCAATCGAGATCGTCTTCAAATCCACATATTAAGCCTTACAACTCCAGCGCATCCGATTGGGACGGTTCAAACGATTGAATGGAGAAGCTAGATGAGTGAGACGCGGCGCGCCGATGGACAGGGCCTGACCAACTTCCGGATCATCGCCGATTTCGCGCAATCCGATTTTCCCAGTCCGACCATACAACATCACGTAATATGCTGCGCACGGGCAGCGTGCCCGATATGTCCGCATAACGGCCATCCGTCTGCGCCTCGTGAGAGTGTCGCCACGCTGCGGTTTAAGCTTGGGAGCCGGGGGGGAACAGGCGGGCCAAAAGAGAGAGGCAAAGAAGAAGTAGACCGGCATAGCCAATCGATTGGAGGACGTCATCGGCGACTAGTTGGAATTCGTATGCCTCGGCATAGGAGCATGAGCTCCCGCATTCTATACGGCGGCTTGAATTGTATTCCTTCCACCCTCGGCCAACCGGGGCGTCATGGGCAGATTGCGTGCTACACTGCAGACCCATGAGGATGTTGCGTTGGCTTTTGAACCGTCTCAAGACGGCGAACCCGCTCGTTGCCACCGGCATCGCTTCCGCGATCATGCTGATGCTCATTGCTCTTGCAGTCGATGAGTCGCTGCGGAGGTTACTGTATGCGCTTCCGTCGTGGATGGACATCTGGCTGGTACTCGCCGTGTTTGTTGTCCTTCTGGCATTACCTGCCGTCGCAATGATTGCCACCGCTGTCAGCTACAAGCGGGCTCATCTGGGTCTCCAGCGGCTTGTCTACACGTTTCTCGCCCTGGTCCTCATGTTTTCCGACGCCTACTTTGTCAGTGTTGTCCTTGACGATCGCGGCGGGACGCCGTGTTATGCCGAGCCATGCCACCTCGACAACGACATACCGCTAAAGGGCGTTCAACCAGTGTGGCGCTGGCTTCCCGATATACAAGGGCGCCGGATATCTCTCAAGAGAATCGGGCTGGCATATGTCGACTGCTTTCACTACAGTCTTGTCACCAGCTCGACCGTCGGCTATGGAGACATTACCCCAGTTCGCTGGTATGCGAAGTTGCTAACAGATTCCCAGATTCTCTTGAGCCTGGGGCTTACCGTACTGGGGGTCAGCAGAGTCTTTGCCGGGGGTGGCCACGGTTAGAGGACAGAACATCCCTCGCCTTGTGTCCAACGTCACGTTCATCTCGAAAGTGTCGGGCAAGCGGACAGCCATATCCACCATCATTCGGCATTTTCCAGCCGTGAAGTAGATCACATCCCTACTCTCATTTGAGCGATAGAATTGCGGAGGTTTCGGGCCCGGATCCCACCGGACGACACCTCGATTCGGTGCTGGAGAAGGAATGATCAGGCTGGAAGAACGCGCAAATGCGAAGACAATGCTGGATAAGGTTGCTGATCTGAACGCCAGGCGCGCTCAGCTTGAGCTGGGAGGCGGCAAAGAGCGGATCGACAAGCAGCATGCGTCGGGCAAACTCACGGCGCGTGAGCGCGTTGCGGCATTGGTCGACAAGAATACCTTCGAGGAAATCGGCCTGTTCGCTCGCCATCGCGCCACCTATTTCGGCATGGCCGGCAAGGAGCTGCCCGCAGACGGAGTCATTACCGGATGTGGCACTGTCGACGGACGCCTGGTTCACCTCGCCAGCCAGGATTTCACCGTGGTGGGCGGCGCGGCCGGCGAGACGCACTGCAGCAAGATCGCCGAGATGATGGGCATGTCGCTCAAGACCGGCAGTCCCTTCGTCTTCATCAATGACTCCGGCGGAGCGCGCGTTCAGGAGGGCATCGACAGCCTGGATGGCTACGCGCGGGTGTTCTACAACAACGTGATGCTTTCGGGCACCGTTCCGCAGATCGCTGTTATTTGCGGCCCGTGTGCCGGCGGCGCAGCGTACAGCCCGGCGCTAACCGACTTTGTGATTCAAACCCAGCAGGCCCGCATGTTCATCACCGGGCCGCAGGTCATCAAGCAGGTCACCGGCGAAGACGTCAGCGCCGAAGAACTGGGCGGCCCGCAGTCGCAAATGAATCGCTCCGGCGTCGTGCACCTGGTGGCACAGGATGATAGCGAAGCCCTCGCCCTTTGCCGACGCTTGCTCAGTTTCATGCCCTCGAATAATCTTGAAGACCCGCCGCGCATGCCCTTCAATTCGCGTCTCAAATCCGACTCGGACATGAACACGCTATTGCCGGTCGATCCAAAAATTCCTTACGACGTCCGAGAAATCGTTAAGCGAGTCGTTGACTATCAGGACATTCTCGAGATTCAACCCGGCTTTGCTGCCAACATCGTCATCGGCTTTGGCCGCCTGCAGGGCCGTCCCGTGGGTATTGTGGCCAATCAGCCCAGCGTGATGGCCGGCGTGCTCGACATCGATGCCTCGGATAAATCGGCCCGCTTCGTCCGCTTCTGCAACGCGTTCAATATCCCCCTAGCTCACCTTTGTCGATGTGCCAGGATTTCTTCCCGGCGTGGAGCAGGAGCGTGGCGGCATTATTCGTCACGGCGCCAAATTGCTGTTTGCATATTCGGCCGCCACGGTTCCCAAGATCACGGTTGTGCTGCGCAAGGCTTATGGCGGAGCGTACATTGCCATGTGTTCCAAGGGCCTGGGAGCGGACCGCGTGATTGCATGGCCTACGGCGGAAATTGCGGTCATGGGCGCCGAGGGTGCAGCTGAAATCGTCTTCCGCCGTGAAATCGACGCGGCGCACGATCAGACTGCGCGGCGCAAGGAACTAGTCGAAGAGTATCGGGAGACGTTTGCTAATCCCTATGTTGCGGCCGGCCGCCGGCTGGTCGACGAGATCATCGAACCCTCTGAAACCAGGAAGCACTTGGCGCTCGCGCTCGAGTCTTTGCACGGCAAGCGCGAACTCCGCCCGCAGAAAAAGCATGGACTCATCCCTCTGTAAAGGACTGGCACGTGACATCGGATTGGACTGATCTGGGGTTAATCCTGGCGATCGTTGGATCGGGAGCTGCGGCTGGTTATTTTCTCTTAATGCGCACCCTCCGGCGGACGATGCTCGATCGTCAACGCGACTTGGAACACCGGGTCGCGATGCTTGCCGAAGTGATACGGAGCATGGAACTGCGGCTCGGTGAACGAGGTCACGCCTCGGAATCGACAGCGAATCAGGATGCAGAGCCGAAATTGGTTCGAGCCGCTGCTCCTGCCAATCGCCACGAAATCAGCCAAATCCCCGCCGAAATGCAGGCTGCCATCGCCGCCGCGGCGGTTGCGGTTTTGGGTCGCAATGCCCGCGTTCTTTCAGCCCGCGCGGTGCGGCCGGATGACGTCGTAAGCCCATGGTCGCAGCAGGGGAGAGTGACCGTTCAAGCCTCCCACAATCTTCGCTTGCGCAGGTGAACGGGAGAAAAGAAATGAAGCTTCGTATCACCATTGATTGCAAGACCTACGACGCTGAAGTTGAGATCCTGGAGACAGAAGAAAGCGCTCCTCCAGTTCAACCGTATGCGCCCGTTGCCGCCCCCTATCCGCCTCCACCCGTCTCTCCTTCGCCCGATCAAAGCAATGGAATCGACAATGGTGCCGGTGACAAGGTGTGTCGCAGCCCGGTAACAGGCCTGGTGATCAAGGTCAACGTTGAGCCTGGCCAGGAGGTTCAGCCCGACGATCTTCTACTGGTGCTTGAAGCAATGAAGATGGAAACCCGGGTAACAGCTACCCATGCCCGAACCGTGAAGAGCGTCAACGTGATTCCGGGCAACCCGGTGAGACTGCACCAGGCCCTGATCGAATTTGAGTAGGACAGAACCGATTGGGAGCCGATTCGCGAAAGGTTTGCAATGATCGATGTTGATCAGGAAATAGAGACGGTTCCAGGAATAAAGTTCGTCGACCACATAGCCATCGCCGTAAAGCACGGCGACCTCGACAACCAGGTCCGGGCTTACGAATTGCTGGGTTTTCGTGAGATTCATCGCGAAGAAATTTCAGGATACGACCAGGTGCGCGAAGCGCTGCTGGCCATCGGCGACGGCTCCAACCTGATTCAACTGCTGGAGCCGCTCAGTCCGGATTCTCCCATCCAGAAAACCATCGATAAAAATGGGGGCCGGCCCGGAATCGCACACATCGCCTTTCGCGTAGAAAGCGCGCAGCGCGCATTCGACACCATGCGCTCGCAGGGTTTCCAGCTTATCGACAAAGCTCCGCGAGGGGGCTCGCGTGGAACCACCGTCTTCTTCGTTCATCCCAAATCCAGAACCGACAACCCATTTGGCGTTCTCTTCGAGATTGTCGAAGTCCCGGAAAACAAGTGACGGCCATGGCCACTCCATTCTTTCTCTCCGAATTCCCACCTGTCGCCACCGAAGCCTGGGAGCAGGCCATTCGCGAGGATTTGAAAGGCACCGCCTACACCGAAAAGCTGATCTGGCACTCGCCGGAGGGCTTCGACGTCAAGCCTTATTACCGCGCCGAAGATCTGGCCGGCATCGAATCCTTGCACGCTGCGCCTGGTAATTTCCCCCATTCGCGGGGCGTTCGTTCGAGGGGCGGATGGCGTATCCGCGAAGAAGTCGATGCGGTTGATTCTGAGGACGCCAATCGCGTTGCGCAACTCGCGGTGGCGGCAGGTGCCGAGGAGATCGCATTCAGCCGCGTTGTCGTGGCCAATTCTTCGGATCTCGCCATCCTCCTATTCAATCTCAGCGAAGTTGCGGTGCACTTTGAAACCGCCAGCGATGCCACTGTCGGTCACCTCATCGATCGCCTGCATAATCGCCCAGGTGCACTGAAGCTATCGGCGGGGCTCGATTGGAGCGCCGATCCCGACGTATCCGCGAGCATACTGGCGAAGACGCCGTCATCCCTCGCGCCTTTCACGATCCATGCCGACACGTTTCAAGAGGGTGGCGCGACCTCGGTTGAAGAGGTCGGATTTGCACTCGCCTCCGGCGTCGATTTCCTCCGGGAAATTCAGCAGCGTGGACTTTCTCCGGAGCGTGCCGCTGCCTCGATCACGTTCTCATTCGCCATGGGCCCGGAATTCTTCATGCAGGCAGCCAAGCTTCGCGCGTTTCGCCTGGCGTGGGCCCAGGCGGCGGAGAGCTTTGGCATCGCCCGTGAATCCATGCGCGCCCGCATCTATGCTCGTACATCCCGCTGGAACCGCAACGTCTCCGATCCCCACACCAATGCGCTGCGAGGCACTACCGAGGCCATTTCTGCGATTCTCGGCGGGGCCGACTCCATCTATGTCGCGCCATTCGATGAATGCTGCGGAACGCTAGACGAAGCCAGCCGCCGCCTGGCGCGCAATACGCAGATCATCCTCAAACAGGAAGCTTTCCTGGCGCGCGTCGCGGACCCCGGCGGCGGCTCGTATTACGTGGAGACATTGACGGATTCGATAGCTGCCGGCGCGTGGAAATTGCTCCAGGAAATCGAGTCTGCCGGAGGCTGGCGAACAGCAGCGAAGATGATTACCCGCAGGCTCGAACTTCGCTCGGCAGAGCAACAGGAGAAGGTTTAGCCATGGGGCCTGATTTTTCGCAAATCGATTACAAGCCGAGCCGCGAACCGGATTTGGACCGGGACGCCGCGTTGGCTCGCGACCAGTGGCTGTCTCTCGAACACATCCCCATTCGAGCGTTCTATACCGCTGAAGACCTGTCTGCGGTCGAGCACCTGAAGTACGCCGCGGGCCTCCCGCCCTTCTTGCGCGGCCCGTACAGCACCATGTACGTCATGCATCCCTGGACTATCCGCCAGTATGCGGGGTTCTCAACCGCGGAAGAGTCCAACGCCTTCTATCGCCGCAACCTGGCAGCCGGACAGAAGGGGCTCTCGATCGCGTTCGATCTCGCCACCCATCGCGGATACGATTCCGATCACGAGCGCGTTGCCGGAGATGTTGGCAAGGCCGGAGTAGCCATCGATTCCATTCTCGACATGAATATTCTCTTCGACGGCATCCCGCTCGATCGCATGTCGGTGTCGATGACCATGAACGGAGCCGTACTGCCCATTCATGGCGTTCTATATCGTCGCCGCCGAAGAGCAAGGCGTGCCTCCCGAAAAATTGAGCGGAACCATTCAAAACGACATCCTGAAAGAATTCATGGTCCGCAACACATATATCTATCCGCCCAAACAGTCGATGCGGATCATCGGCGACATCTTCCGTTACTGCTCCGCCTCGATGCCGAAATTCAACTGCATCAGCGTCAGCGGATACCACATGCAGGAAGCCGGCGCTACGGCCGATATCGAGTTGGCCTACACGCTGGCCGACGGGCTGGAGTATCTTCGCACCGGCATCAAGGCGGGCCTCAACATCGACGATTTCGCCCCCCGTATCTCGTTCTTCTGGGGCGTGGGCATGAACCACTTCATGGAGATCGCCAAAATGCGCGCTGCGCGCGTGCTGTGGGCCAAGCTGGTGAAGCGTTTCGATCCCAGGAATCCGAAATCGCTGGCCCTTCGGGCCCATGCGCAGACCTCGGGCTGGAGCCTGTCGGCGCGGATCCCTATAACAACGTCGTGCGTACCTGCGTCGAGGCCCTCGCCGCCGCCTTTGGCCACACCCAATCGCTGCACACCAATGCACTCGATGAAGCGCTTGCCCTCCCCACGGATTTCTCCGCGCGCATTGCCCGCAACACGCAGATCTATCTGCAGAAGGAAACCGGGATCACCCGGGTTATAGATCCATGGGCCGGATCGTATTACGTCGAGCGGCTTACGCACGAGCTCATGCAGGCTGCATGGAGTCATATCGAGGAAATCGAGCGACTCGGCGGCATGGCCAGGGCGATCGAAACCGGCATCCCCAAGATGAGGATCGAAGAGGCAGCCGCGCGCCGGCAGGCATCGATCGACTCCGGGAAAGACGTGATCGTCGGAGTGAATGCCTATGTTGCCGCCGAAGAGCCGCAGATTCCTGTTCTTGCCATCGATGATGCGGCAGTCCGCGCTTCCCAGATTGCACGGCTCGAACAACTGAAGCGCGATCGCGATCCGGTTTCGGTGCAGCAATCCCTCGATCGGCTTGAGAAATGCGCTGCCTCGGGCGATGGAAATCTGCTGGAGTGCGCAGTAGACGCGGCAAGGCAGCGCGCAACACTGGGCGAGATTTCTCTCGTTCTCGAAAAAGTATGGGGCCGCTACCAGGCCGTTACGCGCACCATCGCCGGCGTGTACTCCGGCGCGAGCGGCGATCGGGATGAATTCAGAACGGCGCAGAGAATGGTGGCGGAGTTTGAGCTGGAAGACGGCCGGCCCCCGCGCATCCTGGTCGCCAAGATGGGACAGGACGGGCATGATCGCGGAGCCAAGGTGATCTCGACGGCATTCGCCGACCTCGGCTTCGACGTGGACATCGGCCCGCTGTTCCAGACTCCGCATGAAGTGGCGCAATTCGCCGTCGAAAGCGATGTGCACGTGGTCGGCGTATCTTCGCTGGCTGCCGGCCACAAAACCCTGGTGCCGCAATTGATTGAAGAATTACGCGGGTTCAGGCGCGATGACATCTTGGTGGTGGTGGGGGGCGTTATTCCGCCGCAGGACTATGAATTCCTGCTTCAGGCCGGAGTAGCCGCCATCTTCGGCCCGGGGACGCCCATTCCGGCCGCGGCACAACAGATTCTCCGCGCCCTGAGCCTCAGCCTGGTCGGAGGGCCATCCTGATGTGATCGACGCGAATGACACCCCGTTGCATGTGTTTCCGGCGCTGTCTTCCGCGCCGGTCTCCGCCTGCGATGTTGGCATTGCGAAGCGTCGCAAGCCCCGCTCGCGCGCCCAATTCATCGATGGCATTCTCGGTGGCGATCGCGCCGTCCTGGCCCGGGCAATCACGTTGATCGAAAGCTCGCTCGCCGCGGATCGCGAGCTCGCGGAACAAATTGTCGAAGACTGCCTCTCTTCCAGCTGTCCTTCGCTACGGGTTGGAATCACGGGCGTGCCCGGTGCGGGCAAGAGCAGCGTGATTGAAGCACTGGGTAGATACCTGATCGACGACCTGGATCAGAACCTCGCCGTGCTGGCCATCGATCCATCCAGTCAGCTGAGTGGCGGAAGCATTCTGGGCGACAAGACACGCATGGGATCGCTGGCATCAAGGGAGAGAGCTTTCATCCGGCCCTCTCCATCGCGAGGCTCGTTTGGCGGCGTCGCGCAGCATACCCGTGAGGCAATGCTTTTATGCGAGGCGGCGGGCTACCGAAACATACTCGTTGAAACAGTAGGCGTGGGACAATCGGAAACTGCCGTTCATGACATGGTCGATGTTTTTGTGCTCGTCCTGCTCGCAGGCGCGGGCGATGAACTGCAGGGGATCAAGCGCGGCGTGATGGAATTAGCAGATCTCGTAGTGATCAACAAGGCTGATGGAGACGGCGTTGCGGCAGCGGAAAGAGCGGTCGCGGAAGCGAACCATGCCTTGCACTTCTTCCCGGGTTCGCCATCAGGATGGACTCCGCGCGCCTTCGCATGTTCCGCGCAAACCGGCCGCGGCATCCCCGATCTCTGGAACCGTGCGCTGGAGCACTCAGAGATCAGCAAGTCCAATGGCTGGTTTGAACGCAATCGCCGCGAGCAGAGACGGCGCTGGATGCGCGAATCCGTCGACCAGGGACTGGGGTGGCTCTTCTCGAGCCATCCGCTCGTCCGTGCGCGCATGGAGGCGTTCGAGGCTGAAGTGGTCGCTGGATGTACTACGCCCTTTCGGGTGGCGCGGGCACTGCTGGAGATGTACGCCGGCCCCGGACAAAATCGCTGAGAGAAAAAAGAAGACCGCGGAAGCGGCCTACGGGTTCGGTTTTGTCGCCCCCGGGGCGTCGGCGGGCGGCGGGGTGGCAACTGGAGTGTTGGCGACCCGGACGACGGTGCAGTCCAGATCCTTTCCGTTTGCGAGCTTGATTTTCCCCTTATTGCCGTTGATTTCGTAGGTTATATCGCTGCCGACCACCATGTCAGTGGCCTTGGGCTTTTCATTTTCCTTGGTCCGGCAGGTGTAGTCCTTGCCCGTGGGGGTGGAAAGGGAAAGATCGTATTGCAGGTGTTTATGGTTCTTTTCGGTGGTGCCCGCAGGCTGAACATCTCTGAGCGTGGTTTTTCCCTTATCCTTGGTGCCCGCCGCTACCGGGAGGGACGCGATGATGAGCAATGAGACGATAATCAGTTTCCGCATGAGTCGTCCTTCGGTTCTCGCAACGGCAGCGTACCGGTGTCGTTCAACCGGACCAGGCCGTTCGAATTGGGTGCCACGAGCCCAATCGTACGCAAAAGGCACCGGTTGCGACCACTGGCAAAACTGATAGTTAAGGCGACCCCCGGAGAAGGTGGCTTCTCTCGAAGGGCGCCGCATCGGACGGAATTTCTTCATCTTCCAGACGTTGCGCTTGACTGGATCAACCTGGCCATGTCCACTGGTCGAGCTCGGGTTTGTCGATCCCATGCTCATAGGCATAGGCCTTGGCGTCGATCTGGGCATTGCGGAGGATCTCTTTGGCGTGCGCGCCCGCCGTCTGCAGCGAGGGCACTCGATCGATCACGTCAATGGCCAGGCTGAAGCGGTCGATCTGGTTCTGAATGGCCAGATCGAGCGGTGTGTTGATGTTTCCTTTCTCCTTGTAACCGCGCACGTGCAGGTTGTTGTGATTGGTCCGGCGATAGGTCAGACGGTGAATCAGCCACGGATAGCCATGGAAGTTGAAAATGATCGGTTTGTCCTTCGTGAACAGGCTGTCGAAGTCCCGGTCGGAGAGTCCGTGCGGGTGTTCGGTTGAGGGCACGAGCCGGTAAAGGTCCACGACATTGACAAAGCGGATTTTCAGATTCGGAAAGTACTGGCGCAGCAGGACGACTGCCGCCAGAGCTTCTTTGGTGGGAACATCGCCGGCACACGCCATCACGACGTCCGGTTCGGTCCCCTCGTCGTTGCTCGCTTTGGACCAGATGCCGATGCCTTTGGTGCAGTGGGCGATGGCTTCATCCATATTCATGTACTGCAGGTGTTTCTGCTTGTCGCACACGATGACGTTGATGTAGCCGGTGCTGTTCAGGCAGTGATCGGCCACGCTGAGCAGGGTGTTCACGTCGGGCGGCAGGTAGATCCGGCAGACATTGGGGCTCTTGTTCACAACCACGTCGAGGAAGCCCGGATCCTGGTGAGTGAATCCGTTGTGGTCCTGTCGCCAGACGGTTGAGGTGATCAGCAGATTGAGTGAGGAGACGGGCGCGCGCCAGGAAAGCTCCTCGGCGATGGTAAGCCACTTTGCATGCTGGTTGAACATCGAATCGATCACGTGCATGAAAGCTTCGTATGTGGAGAAGAAGCCGTGCCTTCCACTAAGGAGATAGCCTTCGAGCCACCCTTCCAGCGTATGTTCTGAGAGCATCTCCAATACGCGACCATCTGGGGCTAACTCACCTCCGTCGGCGTCTTCGGGTAGATAATCTTCCAGCCAAAGCTTCTTGGTGGCCTCATAAATGTTATCGAGCTTGTTCGATGTGTTCTCGTCCGGCCCGAATACGCGGAAATTATTCGGGTTTTTACGCACAATGTCCCGCAGGAATTTGCCCAGCGGACGCGTGTTCTCGACCGAGATCGTGCCCGGCTTCTCAACCTGGATGGCGTAGGAACGGAAATCCGGCAGGCGCAACGCCTTGCGCAGCACGCCGCCATTGGCGTGCGGATTGGCGCTCATGCGGCGCGTGCCGGTTGGGGCAAGCTCCTTCAACTCGGGAATCAAGCGGCCGGTCTTGTCGAATAACTCCTCCGGCCGGTAGCTGCGCATCCAGGATTCCAGTACCTGGAGATGCTCCGGGTTTTCGCGCACGCCCGCCAGCGGCACCTGGTGCGCGCGCCAGAATCCCTCCACTTTGTGCCCGTCGACTTCCTTGGGGCCGGTCCAACCCTTGGGGCTGCGGAGCACAATCATGGGCCAACGCGCACGGCATGCCTTGCCGCTGGATCGGCACTCCTGCTGTATGCGCCGAATTTCCAGAACGCACTGCTCCATGGTGGCCGCCATCTGCTGGTGCATCAGGTCGATATCCGAGCCTTCCACGAAGTACGGCGTCCACCCATAACCTTCAAAGAGGCTCTTCACTTCCTGGTGCGAAACGCGAGACAGGATGGTCGGATTGTTGATCTTGTACCCGTTGAGATGGAGAACGGGAAGCACTGCGCCATCGCGAATAGGGTTCAGAAATTTGTTCGAGTGCCATGAAGTAGCGAGGGGGCCGGTTTCCGATTCGCCGTCTCCGACCACTACTGTGACCAACAACTCAGGATTGTCAAAAGCAGCTCCGAAGGCGTGCGAGATGCTGTAGCCCAACTCGCCGCCTTCATGAATGGAGCCAGGTGTTTCCGGGGTGCAATGACTGCCGATCCCTCCGGGAAAGGAAAACTCTTTGAAGAAGACGCGCATTCCTTCTTCGTCTTCGCTCTTGTTGGGGTAAATCTCGGAATAGGTACCTTCCAGATAAACAGGCCCCAGCACGCCGGGAGCCCCGTGCCCTGGACCGGCGAGGAAAATCGCATCGAGATCGTATTTTTTGATCAGGCGATTGAGATGGATATAGGTGAAGCTCAGGCCGGGGCTCGATCCCCAGTGCCCGAGCAGCCGGTTCTTGATGTGATCCCGGCTCAGCGGTTCACGGAGCAGGGGATTGTCCCACAGGTAAATCATGCCTACGGCAAGATAGTTGCAGGCCCGCCAATAGGCTTCGATCTTGCGCAGCTCCTCGCTCGACATGCGATGAGTGGCATCAGCGCTGACGCCCATGGCTTGGGCTGTTGCATCAATGAAAGTGACTCCCATAATTCCTCCGCTCGCGGCCGTTCGCGATTGCCGTTTGAACCTGCTCACGCAAAAGATGCCTCGCGGACCAGGTCAGTTTGGGTTGGCTGCAGTCGTTCCTGTTGGGCCGGTGAAGATCGATGTGTTCTCTTCCGCATTGGCGCATCCGGAGATCTCATATCCCATAATTGGAAGCGAGGTCGCCAACACCACCCTGTGGTCAAGCCACGTTCCAGAGTTTCAGGATAGTCCTGGCCGGCGGGGCTTCTAAGCCGGGCACACCACGAAGCGGAACTGCATCCTACGCTCCTCTGCCTCGCTTGACCCGCTGAACTACGAGTGGCAGGTATGTGGACTTTAGCCGGACTTAAACACGTATGCTCGGTTCCGGTGACCCGCGCAATAGTTAATAATAGGGCTCGCGAGCGAGCCAACCAACTGTCAAAAATAGCAGTTGCCGGAAATTCACAATCGGGGATGGGAATAACCAAGGGCTCGCGAGCCATGCTGCGATCGAAAAGGAAGGCGGAAACGACGGATATCAATCCGTTGTTTCCGCCTATTGTGCAAACCACATTTTCGAAACCGGCCTTCGGCCGCCAATGTGTTGTTCTTTAGAAATCGAACCGTAGCGAAAACTGCCCGAAGCGCCGCTCGTCGTGATTGCCGCCCAGGGCCACGCTGTTCAAGCCACCCTTCTGCGCAATCACCGCGAGAGGCGGTCCGATCGTGCCGGGAGTGTTCGTCATCGAGAGCGCAGACTCGTTCACATAAAGGTTATGGTGGTTGAACACATCGAACCCCTCGGCGCGGAATTCCAGGTTGGATCGTTCCGTGATCTTGAACTTCTTGGCCACCGAATGATCCGCATTCCACGCGCCCGGACCGCGGAATGAATTCCTGCGCGTCATGTTCCCCGGGAACGGCCCAAAGTCATCGATCCCCAGCGTGCTGTTGAACGGGGCGAGATCGTTCGCCCCGGGAACCTCCAGCACCTGGAACTGATTCGGACCCACATTTTGCGCCGAGCCGGTTTTGAATTGTGTCAGCGGCGTTCCTGGCACAATCCTCGGCACCCCGGTATATCCATTGAAGTTGTAGGTAAAGTCATATACCGAGAACGGCGTTCCACTCCGTGCCGTGAAGATCCCCGACGCCGTCCAGCCGCCCGCGATTTGCGTCAAGAGGCCATGCCCCTGTTTGAACCATGGCGTCTGCCAGATAGGCGACAGAACAACGCGGTTCCTTGTGTCAAAATCCGAGCTGCCCCAGTCGAGCATGGGATTGGTTGGGTCGAGGTAACCAAGATTTCCGATATACCCTGACCCTCCCTGCGAACTGTCGCCAAACGTGGAACTCAGATCGTCCAGTGAATGAGCCCACGTATAGTTCGCGATGATGTCAACGCCGCTGTTGTGCAGATTCAGCGCCTGGTATTTCAAATTGAGCGAATCGTACGCACTCGAGCCGCCGCTGCCGCGCACATTGATCGAGGCGTACTGACTGTTGGGCCTCGAGAGGCACAACGTCGTCGAACCGGGGCAATCAGCCGGCGTTCCAAGGTAAGCTTGCGCTCCGCCGATTGGATTTCCGGCCGTGACGTCATAGAGATGCACTCCGTGCGCCCCGCTGCAGGCCAGTTCCAGAAAGGCGCTTCGCGCCAGTTGATGTTGCAACGTGAGGCTCCAGAACTGCGTTTGCGCAACATTGATATCCTGGTTCACGTTGCGGAGCTGCGTCGGCGGCAGTGGAACCGGCGGTCCGGCCGTGCCCAGCGGCCCCACATTGCTGTTGGTTACTGGTGTACCGAAGATCTGCAACACTGCGTAATTGGGCACGTTCTGGATGGTGTTGAATGTGACGTTGCCGAAGTTTCGTTCGTAGCTCATCCCAAATCCGCCGCGCACGCTCGATCGGCCGTTGCCGAACACGTCATAGGCAAACCCCACCCGCGGCGACACCGTGCCCCACCGCGGCGCCCACAGTTGTCCCACTGGACTATCCGGAGCGATCTCCACCTGCCCGTTGGCGATCCTCTCAAAAAAATTCGAGCCCGAACCGTAGTAGAAATTCGAGTCCAGGTTCTGTTTGTCATTGTGCTGTACGCCGTAGTGCTCGTAACGCAACCCGTAGTTCAGCGTCAGTCGTTGCGTGGCCTTGTAGCTGTCCTGCGCGTAGGTGGCCCAGTCCTTATAGCGATAGCTGCGCGCAAAACTGGGGGCGCCCGCCGGCGGAGTAACTTCGCATGCGCCCGTCTCGTTTACGCTGCCGTCCTGGTTCGTCGTGCAGGGATACTTGCCCTGCGGATCGACCGCGGCTTCGTAGTATTGCAGGTTGCCGCTCAGCATCCCGTTCAGCCCGGGTTCCAATTCGCTCTGCAGATATTCCACTGCCTGCGCGTACGCCCCATACGAGAAGTTCATCTGGATGTAGGTGAACTGCCCGCCGAACCGCATCGAGTGCCTGCCTTTCATCCACGACAGGTCCTCTTCGGCTTGCGTGGTGTTCTGCGGACCGCCGTAAGGCACACCCCCCGAACCGGATTGCATCAGGTTGTACAGCCCCGGAAACGTGACCTGCAGGCCGTTCGCCGTCGCGCCTCCGAACATAAGCATGGGCACCTCTTGCTGGGCCGTATCGTACGTGTACGGATTTTCAAAGCGGCTGAAACTGATCTTGCTGCTGCTGAAAATCGAGGGGCTGAAGCTGTGACTGTTCGAATAGAGGCCAGCATCATTCGAGACCGCGCTGCCTACGTCGTATTGTGGATAGGGGCCGTAAAATTGCGTGCCCGCAAACAGACCGAGCTCTCCTGACCGAACCGGAAGAACATCTGGGTGTTGGCGCTATGCGTGTAATCCAGCCGCCCCAGCAGGCGATACGTGTTTTGCGGGAAATCTCCGCCGGCATCTGCACTGGCCTTGAAGTTGACCTGGCCCAGGATCGGAGTGGAATCGGGTACACCGGCAAGGCTCAGTCCCAGGTCCGATTGCGTCAGCGTGCTTGCGATCGGATACGCAGTCGTCCCGTACTGGCCGAAATACGACTGCACGTTCGGCGCCGTGAACGACAGGAACTCCGGAGTCGGAATCAGTTCCGATTCTGAGGCCGCGCTGCGCACGTGCGTCCATTCCATGCTACAGAAAACGAACAGCCGGTCCTTCTTAATAGGAGCGCCGAAGGCGAACCCAAACTGATTGCGCGTGTAGGTGTCTTTGGGTGAATCGGTCACGACGTTCTGATACGTATTCGACGTGTACGCGGACAGGCGATTGAACTCCCATGCCGATCCGTGGAATGTGTTGGTCCCCGCCTTGGTGCTTACGTTCACCACGCCGCCCGAAGCCCGGCCGTACTCGGCCGCAAAGTTGTTGGTGACGACGTTGTACTCCTGCACGGCATCAATGGGAACCTGCTCGCCCACCTCATACGAAAAGATGCTGACATTCTCCACGCCGTCGAGGAGGATCTCAGTGCCGGATTCGCGCTGCCCATTCACCGCGAAACCAACCCCACGGCTGTACACGTTCTGGCCGCTGTTGAAACTGTTGGTGGTGTTGTCCCCGTTGCTGACGTTCCCCGAGAGCACCACAAAATCGTAGGGATTTCGCGTGAGGCTTGGCAGTCGCGCCAGTTCCTGCGTATCGACCATCTGCGCCAGTTCCTGCGTATCGACCATCTGCGCCAGTTCCTGCGTATCGACCATCTGCGCCAGTTCCTGCGTATCGACCATCTGCGCCAGTTCCTGCGTATCGACCATCTGCGCCAGTTCCTGCGTATCGACCATCTGCGCCAGTTCCTGCGTCTGCGTATTAACGGCTGCCCCGCCTTCGGCCACCACCTGCACCTCCGTGACCGTGGCGTTCACACCCAGCCTGGCATCGAGAGTGACGTGGCCGCCCACCGTGACTTCAACATTGGTGGCGAACTCCTTGAAATCCGCGGCCCTGACCGTCGCGCTGTACGTGCCGGGCCCGAGGCCCACAAGCACATAGGCTCCGGTCTCCGACGACTGCGCCGAACGCTGGACGTTGCTGGCAAGGTTTCTCAACGTAACGGTTGCTCGGGGAACCGCAGCCCCCGACTGATCCGTCACTGTTCCCGCGATCTGCCCGCTCTCCACCTGGCCCCAGGTGAGCGAACAGAACAAACATATGGCGTAGATGGCAAACATCCATCTGGGAACGAGTGGAAAAACACGTGCGCCCTGCCGCTCCGGATTAGACCTTGACGCACAACGACACCTCCGAAAATCGAATGCCCGCATCGCATCCTCCAGTGGTTACTCCTCGTTAGGGAGCAACCTGCATGTAATTCGTGCAAGTATCCACCGGTTCATCTCTCTGCGGGATGACCAGTGACCTGATGTTTCGCCGAAGTGACGAGCGGTTGCGGAAGAGGGATCAAGGGAAAGAGGCTGACATTTCAACGACAGCGCGGCGAATCGGATTTGCGTCCGATTTAGAACTGCAAGATAGCGAGGCCGACATGGGGAGCGGCTCGCGGAGGTAACTGTTCGATGAGCGTGCCTCCTGCTTATCGTTCCGCTACCAGATCCAGCAGATCGAAGAATTCCGGAAAGCTGATGGCGGCCGATTCCGCGCCCTGGATCAGCGTATCCCCCTCGGCGCGCAGGGCGGCCACACTGAACGCCATGGCGATGCGATGGTCGCCGCCGGAGTCGATCACGGCCCCGCGCAACGCCTGGCCACCGGGCACATTCAGGCCGTCTTCGAACTCCTCGACTTCGGCTCCCATCGCGCGCAGGTTGCGAGCCACCAGGGCGATGCGGTCCGATTCCTTTACGCGCAACTCTTTCGCGTCCCGGATGCGGATTCCGCCCCGCGTATACGGCGCAATGGCCGCAAGCACCGGCAGCTCATCGATGAGTTGTGCCGCAAGGGAACCGCTGACCTCCGTCGATCCGAGGCCGTTCTCCGGAGCCGATACCTGGACCGTGCCCACCAGTTCCGCGTTCTTCTCCTCCAGATTGAGGACGCTGATGTGGCCGCCCAATGCGGTCAGCACGTCCAGCAGGGTTGCGCGCGTCGGGTTCAGCCCCAGTGAATCGATGACCAGCGCCGAACCGGGGAACAGAGCCGCCGCGCACAGAAAGAACGCGGCCGAAGAGATATCGCCGGGTACGGCCGCATCGATGGCGTGGAGTTCCTGGGGGCCTTCGATGGAAACCGAATTCAGCGTTCTCGTGAGCTGGGCTCCAAAGGCGCGCAATGCCAGTTCGCTATGGTCGCGTGTGCGTATCGATTCCCGCACCGTCGTGGCTCCCTCCGTCTGCAGACCCGCAAGAAGAACACAAGTCTTCACCTGCGCGCTAGGAACCGACGTAGTAAAGTCGATCGCACGAAGCGGGCCACCCTGGATGGTGATGGGCGCGTGCCCGTCGGTAAGCGTCAGGCGCGCACCCATCGCTTCCAGCGGCTTGCGGATGCGCTCCATGGGCCGCCGCGAAAGCGATGCGTCCCCGATGAGGGTGAATGCACCGGCCTGCGCGGCGAGCAAGCCCGACATCATGCGCATCGTCGAACCGGAATTGCCGCAATCGAGCGGCTCGCTCGCAGGTGTCACGTGTCCGCCAACACCGGTGACGGCGACCAGGCTGTCGTCCTGTCTCGCAACGGTTGCGCCGAGTGCCTGCATGCACGCGAGGGTCGACGCGCAGTCGGCACCGGTCGAGAAGTTTGTAAAGCGCGATGTGCCTTCCGCAAATGCGGCCAGCATGCCGTAGCGATGGCTGATGGACTTGTCGCCGGGCAGGCGCAGGCTGCCATAAACGTTGCGTGCCGGGCGGATGATGCGTTCGTGTGTGGCGGTATGCAAAGGGGCTCCGGGAGTGAGTCTGATCAAAAGTTTACCAAGCGGGAGCCGCTGGGTCCTTCAATTCACTGGCTAGTCGGTCTTGTATCGCTCGCCCCCGGTGTCAGTGGCCGAAGGCGTGTGTCGTGCCCTCTCCGGAATCATCAATCTCGTGAACGCGGCGACTCACCCCTCCAAACGCCCGGGCGGTCACGAACTGCTTGCCTCTTTCCCACCTCTACTCTAGCCTCGAGGCAATTACTAGAACTCCAGCGGAGAACGCTATGAAAACCCCGATTCTCTCCTTGATTTGTCTCACATGCATCCTGATTGCCAGTCCTAAGGCAATGCACGCGCAAACTCCGAGCAACCCCACTGACATCACTGCACCGAGCTATGACATGAAAGCCCAGTCCCTTCTTGACCTGCAGGCTGTGAATAAGAAGTGTGTCGATCTTGCCGAGGCACTCCCGAGCGACAAGCTCACCTGGCGCCCTTCACCCGACGCCCGGTCCTTTGCTGAAGTGTTTCTGCATGTTGCTGGAGAGCGCTACGGAATCCTCAGCATGATGGGTGCGAATCCTCCGGCGGGGTTTAAAGCGCGCGAATTCGAGAAATCCACTACCGAGAAGGAGCGCATTGTCGAGAATCTGAATCAGTCCTGGAATTTCGCGAACAAAACGATCAATGGCATGAGCAACGCAGATTTCGCAAAACTGATGCCAAAGCTCGGCCCGCAGGCGAACGAGGGCGACGTCGTTTACATCCTCATTGTCGACGCGCACGAACACCTTGGCCAACTCATCGCCTACGCGCGGCAGAATGGCATCGTGCCCCCTTGGACCGTGGAGATGGAGAAAAAGAAGGCGGCCGCGGCCGCGAGCAAATAAAAGCGGTTAACTACACCTTTACTCCGACTCAATGCCTGTGACAGGGAGGAGTCTATCGGCAGATCCCGCCCAGCCCTGCGTCGTCAAAGTGCCTCACCGCACTTTCAGCACAATGATCGTTTCGTCGTCGAAACGGTCGTGGCCGGCCTGGAAACGCGTGACATCGGCGAGGATGGCTTCCGCGATCTGTGCGGCCGTGCGCTCGCGCTCGCCGCAGAGCATCGCTGACAGCCGGTCTTCGCCGTACATCTCCTCGCGCTCGTTCTCTGCGTCCAAAATGCCATCGGAGACAAAAACAAAGGCATCGCCCGGTTCCGTGGCCACCGAAAATTCGTCATATGTGACGTTGGGAAACATGCCCAGCGGAAAACCTTCGGCGCGAATCGGGTGCGAACCCCCGGCGCGACAGAACATGGGCTGCACGGCCCCCGAGTTCGCCAGCTGCAAGGTCTGATTCTCGTCGTTCCACAACACGTAAAGCATGGTCACGTATTGCGATTCGAGGCGCCGCTGCTGTAAGGCATCGTTCAGCATCGCCAGCATCGCGGCCGGCTTCAATCGCTGTTGCGCAGCGGACCGCATGATGCCGCTCACCAGGGCGGCGAACAGCGCAGCAGGCGCAGCTTTTCCGCTCACGTCGCCCAACACGATCGCGGTCTGGTTAGGCCCATATTCGAGAAAGTCGTACAGGTCTCCGCCGATGCTGCGGGCAGGAAGGAATCGCACCGCCATATCGGCGTGCGTATGTTCCGGCGCGGCCTCGGGCAGAAGTCGGAGCTGCACTTCCCGGGCCATGTTAATGTCGCGCTCGAGTTGCCGTTCTTGCCGCGTGACCGCCTGGTAGAGGCGCGCATTCTCGATCGCAATCGCAATCTGCGCTGCGAGGGTGGTCAACATGCGCTCATGCTCTTCATTGAAGAAGTTAGTGCGCGTGTGTTCCAGGTCGAGCACGCCGATAATCCGTCCCTTATGAAACAGCGGGATGATCATCTCCGAGCGGGTCTCGGGATTCATGGCCAGGTAGCGAGGGTCTTTGCGCACGTCTAGCACGTTAATCACCCGCCATTCGCGGACCGACGCGCCCACCAGGCCGCTGGTGATCGGGATGCGCCGCAGGGGAGCGTGCGCATAGCCAAAGCGCCACGCGTAGCGCGTAATGAGCGTTTCCCCCTTGGGGTCCAGCAGCATGATGGTGAACATCTGGTAGTCGATCAGCCGCCGCAGCAGTTGACCGACACGCTCCAGTAGCGGGTCGAGATCCAGGATCGAGGTCAGCTCCATCGCGATCTCGTTCAGGACCGTCAGCGTCTGTGCCTGACGGGAGACTCGCGCATAAAGGCGGGCGTTCTCAATGGCCTGCGCGATGCGCGATGCGGTAAGGGTGAGCAGGTGAAGGTGCTCGGGGCGGAAGTACCCGGCTTGCTCGCTTTCCAGATCCATGACCCCGATAAGACGGTTTTTGGCGATCAAAGGAACCGCCAGTTCGGAGCGGACGTCCGGATTGGCCGCGATATAGGCTGGCGAACTCGATACGTCATTCAGCAGCATGGCCTGCCGTGTGAGTGCAACCTGGCCGACAACTCCCTTCCCAAGAGGGAAGCGCATCCGCTCCGCCTCCTGCGTGTGCCCGATCTGGAAACGCATCCGAAGCTCATGGGTGCGGTCGTTCAGCAGAAAAATGGCGAAGATGCGGTAATTGATGATCGCGCGCACCAGCTCCGACGTCCGATTCAACAGGGTCTGCAGATCGAGCGTGGTGTTGAGGGCGTCGGCCAGTTGGACCAGGTAGGTCAGGTCCGCCGGCTCCACGTGAACATTCACCGGATCGAGGTGGGCGAGTGGGTTCGTCGACTGCGCGGGGCGATAGTCGCCTTCGTATTCCGGTTCTGCTGGCGGGGAGGGGTCGGGCATGGTGTCGAAGGGAATGATAAAGCAGGGAACAGGGTCAGGGATCAGGGAACAGACGGCCTGACCGGGGTCTTCGTCGTCGGTTGCGGGATAGGTAATGTTACCCTCTTCCCAGTGGTCTTTGCCGAATTGTCATCTTTTCGATGAGAAAGCCCTCTGGGCAATCAATAAATCCTCGTTTGTCTGCCAGCCGTGCCGTCGCGCCCGTGAACGGCTGATCCCTGACCTCTGATCCCTGTCTTTTTCACTCCGCTCCCAACTCGCGCACGATCGACACTCCTGCGGACGCCCCGATGCGATTTGCTCCGGCGTCGAGCATTGTGCGCACGTCGGCCAGGGTGCGGATTCCGCCCGAGGCCTTGACCCCGCAACGTCCGCCGGCAACGCCTCGCAGCAGAGCCACGTCGGCCGCGGTGGCGCCTCCGGATGAAAAGCCGGTCGACGTTTTCAGGAAGTCGGCCCCGGCCTGGATAGCGATCTCGGCTCCCCGGAGCTTTTCCTGCACGGTAAGCAGACAGGTTTCCAGGATCACCTTCAAAAGCGCACCGTGATGGTGCGCAACCGTTGCGGTAGCGTGAATAGCGTGTTCCACGGCGTGGTGATTGCCGCTCTTGAGCTGGCCGATGGGAATCACCATGTCCAACTCCCGCGCTCCCAGTCGGGTGAGCGCGGCCGCCTCGTGGCGCAGCGATGAAACCAGCGACGCTCCCAGCGGAAATCCGATCACGACTCCCACAGGGATACCGGTCCCCGACAGGACCGATACCGCGGTCGGAACCCAGATGGGATTCACCATAGCGCAGGCAAACCGATAGCGGAGGGCCTCGTCGCACAGGTTTTCCACCTCTTCTAGGGTGGCGTCCGGCTTCAAAAGTGTGTGGTCGATAATGCCGGCAAGGTTCTGCCAGCTCGAAAGGGTCTGGGTAGTAAAGGCCGCGGAATCAAACGTTCCGTGGTCAAATTCAATCTCTTCCTGTAGAGGCGAAACTGCAGCCATGGTCATGCTCCTTCTTGTTCCTGCGCCGCTCTTCCTGGGCGGCTTCATGTGTTCTCCGGGGGATGAGTATAGACCTTGGAACACCAACTCACAAATTTACAGGTCTCACAGAATCGGCCCCGGCAAGATCCCCGCTTCGAGCGACGCGGGTATGTGTTGCCGCCACTCTATTCGATGTCCATCCGCGCGATCAGGAAATCGCGAATTGTATAAAGATGACGTACCATCGCATCCGACAGCAGCTTTCCTTCAAGGTCGCTAACCACCTGGTGAACCTCAACGACGAATCTGCCACTCTCGTCACGATTTATCTCCATCGGCTCAACGTGCGGATCGACGATTGCCCATTGCCGGGTCCAATAATCGCGCACTCCTTCATGCCCATAGACGTAGCCGCCCTCCATCCCATTCGGCCAAACGACGTCAGGCCGCATGCGGGCGAGCACCGCCTCCAGGCGGCGAGCGTTGAAATCCCGGTAAGCACCCTGAAGCAGTTCGCGCTCATCGTTCATCACACCTCCTCCCGGCATCGCAGCTTCTCCGGAAGCCCTCATTCGGGGTGGTCAGGCGTCATCAGGCAGATGTCGGCCAGGTTGCGGTAACGCTCCGCGTAATCCATTCCATAGCCGATAACAAATAAATTTGGAATGGAGAATCCGACATAATCGGCGTCAATCTTCTCGATCCGTCGCGAAGGCTTGTCGAGCAGCGCGGCAATGCGGAGAGTCCGGGGATGGTGCTGGAGAAAAATTTTCCGCAGATAGGCGAGGGTCAATCCGGTGTCGAGGATGTCCTCAACGATCAGGACGTTTTTGCCTTCGATCGGTTCGTCCAGGTCCTTGATCAGCTTGACCGCGCCCGAGGAGCGCTGGCCCTTTCCATAGCTCGACACGGCCACGAAATCGAACGTGGTGTCGACCTGGACCGATCGTGCCAGATCGGAGAGAAAGATCGCGGCGCCCTTCAGCACGCCCACCATTACCAGCTTTTCGCCGTTCAGGTCGTGCGTGATTGTGGCGCCCATTTCCGCCACTCGCTCGGCTATCTGCTGGCGGGTATAAAGGACCTCAATGCCCTGGTAAGTGATAGTGGCCATGGGGACAGTATCGCCTGACGGCCCGGCGCTGGGGCAAGTCCCTTTTGTGAAAAATCAGTGTCCGGGACCGCCCCCGGCGAAAACGGGTTCGGTCTGCGGTCCGTCTATACTTATGTAGAGATGTTTCCCTTTATCCACGTTGGTTCCCTCAATATTCCCACCTTCGGGTTGATGCTGTGGCTGGCCGCGGTGACGGCTGGCTTCATCATGGATCGCAGCTTCCGACGCGCGAAGATTACTGCCGACGCGGTGGGTATGGTTGCTATTACAGTAGTGGCCGGCATTGTGGGAGCCAAGCTATGGCACGTGCTCGACACGCCCTCCGAATTCCGTGAGCTGGGCTGGCGCGTGCTGTGGGACACGGCCGGGTTTGCCTGGTTCGGCGGACTGGTATTTGGCATCAGCGCCCTGATTCTGCAGGGCTGGCGAGCCAGGATTGGCGCCCTGCGGACGCTCGATCTCGCGGCGCCCGCGGCCGCCGTCGGCTATGGCATTGGCCGAATCGGCTGCTTTCTTTCCGGCGACGGCTGTTATGGCCGTCCGACGAATCTTCCCTGGGGTATGAGCTTTCCCCGCGGCATCGAGCCGACCTTTGTGCGCGTCCATCCCACCCCGCTCTATGAACTGGGGGCGGGGTTGCTGATCGGCGCCTGGTTGTGGACGCGCGGCAATAAGCGACGACCGACCGGTTGGATTCTCGGCGAATACCTGATTTTGAGCGGAACAGCTCGCTTTCTGGTTGAATTTATCCGGCGTAATCCTAAGGTGTTATGGGGTTTATCCAACGCACAGCTGGCCAGCGCCGGGTCCATTCTGGTTGGCGCCGCTATCGTCATTTGGTCGGCGACCCGTCGTCCAGTTCACTCCGACGAGCCCGCCCTGGCCATCGAAAAACCCGCCTGAGGCGCGGTCCCGCGTGCCGCATAATCGTTGATTCCTCACAGCTTGGACAAGGGATTCCTCTATACCCTGCCCGAAGAGCTGACCTAGAATGATCTCCTTTCGCTGGCACACTTAGCGCTCCGGGGGTCAAAAATGTCACTACGTATGACGTCTCGAATCAACGCTGCAAAACCAAAATTCAAGACCACCCTGCTCGTTGCCGCATTATGGCTTCCGGTTTCGATGTTCGCGTCCCCGAGTGGCATTACGTTCTCGCTCGCATCTCCGCAGGTCGCTCGCTACGACTTCATCGAGATCACGGCCACCGTAAACGCGCCCGACGCCCGCAACCCGTTCGAAGAAGCAACTCTCACGGGCACATTCGAAACGTCCGATGGCGCTCACCACTGGAATGTCGATGGCTTCTGTGATTCCCCCGACGGCGCCACCTTCCGAATCCGCTTCATGGCGCCGATTGCAAGCGACTACAAGTACTCGCTCACCTATAAGCAGGGAAGCTTTGAGAAATCCTCGAGCGGCACATTCACGGCTACAGAAGCGCACAGTCGCGGGCTGCTCCGCGTCGACCCGCAGTATCCATGGCACTTTATCTGGGAGGGCACCGGGGAGCACTTCTTCTTCAACGGCACCACTGCGTACTGGCTGGTGGGCTGGCGCGACGATCGTGTGATTGAATACACCGTCGACCGTCTTCACCGGCTGAAGGTCAACCGCATGCGCGTAACGATCGCTGGCCGTGAGGCATTAACAATGTTCGGCGAGCCGGTCATGATCGATAAGAACTGGACCTGCCTCATCGCCGCCTGGCCATCGCCGCACCCTGAAGACCCCTGGCACCCCGACTTCGACTACACACGATTCAATGTGTCCTATTGGCAGAAGTTCGAGCGGATGCTCAAGTTTGCCCGTGAGCGTGAGATGAACATTTCCCTTGTGCTGGACATGAACGACAGCAAAGTTCATCCCGGTGCCGGAAGCGACGACGAGCATCGCTTCATTCGCTATGCAGTCAACCGTTTTGGAGCCTACTCCAATATCACCTGGGACCTGGGCGACGATCTGGACAGCTATCGCGATGAAAAATGGACCCACGAAACTGGGATGCTGATTGAGCAACTCGACCCCTACAAGCATCTTGAAACCAGCCACCCGGCGGCCAGCAACGATCACCAGGACCGTACGGCTTCGTGGTTTGGGTTTACCTCCTACCAGGAGTGGTCTCGCAACCAGCACACCCTGGTGCTGGCATCGAGAAAGCTGCAGGAGCAGACCGGCCGCATTATCCCGCAGACCAACGAGGAGTATGGCTATGAAGATCACTACCCGCACTGGGCCGCTCCCGGTTCGGACTCCGCCGATGTCCTGCGGCGCACGGCATGGGAAATTACGATGGCTGGCGGCTATGGCACTGCCGGCGAATCGGCGAGACGGGGCACCAACATCTGGCCCGACTCCGGCGGCGGCTGGCTGAACGGGCGCGGTGACGACACCCAGACCATGTTCCTCGGCTACGGCCACATGGTCGATTTCTTCACCGGGTTCGAGTGGTGGAAGACCACCCCGCACGATGAGCTGGTCAACAATAACAACTATTGCCTCGCTGACCTCGGGAAGACTTACGCGGTCTATCTTCCCCACGGCGGATCCGTGACGCTGAAGCTCGATCCGGGCCGCTACAAAGCGTATTGGTTCAGCGCCCTGAGCGGCGAAAAGATCGATCTGCCGGATGCGGAAGGCCCGTCGTGGACCTCGCCCGAGCCGCCAGACAAGAATGACTGGGCAGCGCTGCTCGAAAAGCAGTAGCCGAGTCAGCGCTGCCGGCCCGGCACTGCGGACTCCGCATTCCGGGTCGCGTTCAGCCGCGATGCATTTGTATACTTGCGGCCTGAGACTGAAACAGATTGAAACCCTCGGCCGAGTTTCTAATCCTTGAGCGTCCGCAGCAGCATCGGCTTCTTGTAGCCATGCTTTCCGTCGCGTTCGTGGCCCTTGCCGCCATGGCGAGCGGGCAGGAAGGTCCGACCGGGAATCAGGCTCCTGCGCAGCGCCCAGCCAACTATCAGAACATGACGCCGGAACAGCGCGCCGCCGCGACCCGCGCATTTCTCGGTCTGGGAGCCGAACCCGACAAAACCGCCGCTGCCCGCGGAGCACCCGTGTTCCAGCGAAATTGCGCATTCTGCCACGGACCGCAGGCTCGCGGTGCAACCGGGCCCAGCCTGATTACATCGGACCAGGTCCTGGGCGACGACCACGGACAAAAACTGGCCCCATACATCCGCAAGGGCGTCGCGGAAAAAGGCATGCCGGCGTTCGCGTCCATGTCAGAAGACAAGCTGAAGGACATTGCCGAATTCCTTCATCTGCAGGTCGAGCAGGTCGCCAATCGCGGCGCCTATCAATTGCTCAACATCGTAGTGGGGAACTCCGCGAAGGGTCAGGCTTTTGTCGCAGCCCATTGCAGTTCCTGCCACGCGCCAGAGAGCTTCGCGCACATCGGCACCAAGTTCCGTTCGCCCGAGCAGTTGCAGCGCGGCTGGATTTGGCCCCCGCATAGCGGCGATAACTCATTGGCGCCCACCGCCACGGTAAAAGTGCCGGGTGGCGAAACCATCGCCGGCCGCGTCACGCAGGTGAGCGATTTTCGTATCGCGCTCGTCGACAACTCGGGCCAGACGCACACCATCGACCGCGTTCCCGGCGTAGAGGTCCAGATCAAGGATCCGCTTGCGGCCCACCAGGAAATCATCCAGTCCCTGACCAACGACGAAATGCACAATGTGACCGCGTACCTCGAGACGCTCAAATGAAATTCGTCTCCTCGCTATGCGCCACGATTATGACTGCAACCCTGTTAGCCGCGGGTTCCGATGGTCCGCACGTCTCACTCGATCCCGGTGCCATCGGCGACCCGCCGGTCGCGGCCTGGCCCACTTTCAACGGTGACTATAGTGGTCAGCGTTACAGCACGCTCACCCAGATCGAACCCGCCAACGTGAATCAGCTCGCCCGGCAATGGGTCTTCAGGATCACGGACGTGGGCGCTCAGCGCGGCGCTCCGGTTCCGGTCATCAAGTGCACACCGCTGCTGGTAGACGGCGTCCTCTACATCACCATTCCCGATCACGTGTGGGCGCTCGATGCGCGCACCGGGAAAGAGATCTGGCATTACGACTGGGCCGATCACGGCGGGCACCTCGTCGGCCAGCGCGGCGTAGCAGTCTGGAAATCGAACGTCTATTTCCTCACTCCCGACAACTGGCTCGTCTCGCTCAATGCGAATACCGGCCGCGAGCTGTGGAGAGAGAATTATGCCGACGCGCGCAAACAATACTTCTCCACCTCCGCGCCCCTGGTGGTGAAGAACCACGTCATTGTCGGCGTGGGCGGCGATGCAATGGACATGCCCGGCTTCCTTGACTCATTCGATCCGGCCACCGGCGCGTCTGCAATGGACCTGGTGGTCGACGCCGCGCAAGGGCGATCCGGCGCTCAAAACCTGGCCGAACGAAGACGCATCCGATCACGGCGGCGGCATGACCTGGATGCCGGGCACCTATGATCCTGAACTCAACCTGCTCTATTGGCCCACCGGCAATACCAATCCCGTGTTCGCCGGCCAGGGACGCCCCGGCGCGAATCTCTGGACGGAATCGATCGTCGCCCTCGATGCCGACACGGGAAAACTGAAATGGTACTTCCAGGTCTCCCCGCACGACACGCACGATTTTGACAACACCACCGCTCCGATCCTGTTCGATAGCGTGGTGGACGGCAAGCAGCGAAAGCTGCTTGCCCAGGCCGCCCGCAACGGCTTTTTCGTGACCCTCGATCGGGTGACCGGCAAACACCTGCGTGGTGAAACCATATGTGCCCCTGGATTATTCATCAGGCCTCTCGCCGCAGGGCGAGCCCATTCCAATCCCGGATAAGGATCCCTCGGTCGGCGGGTCCATCAATATCGTGAACGCGACCAACTGGCAGGCTCCCGCCTACAATCCCAACACTGGTCTGGTCTACGTCAACTCCGTGGAAGGCAAGGCCATCTATTATCTGACCGACGACAGCGAGCGACCGTCCGGCTACGGAGGCACGGGCGTCGGAATCGGCCATGCGCAACGTATCCTGCAGGCCATTGACCCGCTCACGGGCCTTGCCGCCTGGAAGCATGTTTACCCCAATCTGAACGACGCTCCTACAACGCTCGGTCCGAGCATCCTCACGACCGCGGGCAATCTCGTCATCAGCGGCGACGATCAGAAAAACCTGATCATCTATAACGCCGACCGCGGCGAGGTGCTGCGGCACCAGGAACTGGGCGCCAACGAATCGGGCGGCATCATTACTTACATGCTCGATGACAAGCAATACATCGTCTTTGGAGCCGGCGACAGCCTCTATGCCTTGAGCCTGCGTTGACTCGACTCCCTCACAAGAGCGCCACCCCTGCACGATGCGGTACAGTCTCATCTATGCGGCAAGCGCCGGTAACCCAATGCCGAGAGGTCAGCTGATGAAGGCCAGCCGCATTCGCTACAGCGTCGTTCTCCTGGCCATTAGTCTTGCAGTGCTTTCTTACGTGCAGCGGGTAGCGATCTCGGTGGCGGCCGGGCCCATCTCGCACGATCTTCACCTTCCAAAGGAGCAGATGGGCTTCATCTTTGGAGCCTTCGGGTTGGCCTACGCGCTCTTTGAAATTCCCATGGGGCTGCTCGGCGACCGGCTCGGCGTCAAGCGCGTACTCACGCAAATCGTGCTCGCTTGGTCGATCTGCACGGCTCTCACCGGAGCAGCCTGGAACATCGCGTCGATGTGCGTGATCCGCTTCCTGTTCGGAGCGGGTGAGGCGGGCTGCTTTCCCAACCTGACGCGCATGCTCAGCGCCTGGCTGCCCGCGCGCGAACGGGTGGCGGCGCAAGCCCTGATGTGGGCTTTCGCGCGATGGGGCGGAGCCATCACGCCGCCGTTGGCCCTGCTTTGCATCAACTTGTTCGGCTGGCGCTGGGCCTTTGTGCAGTTTGCCGCGCTCGGCGTCGTGTGGTGTGCGGTGTTCCTCGTCTGGTTTCGGGACGAACCGGCCCAGCACCGGTCTGTGAACTCACTGGAAAAGGAATTGCTCGAGGGCGCGCGTGTTCTCACTACCCATCACGCGGGACAACGCCATTGGACGTTCGTGCTGTTGACGCGGCAGGTCGCAGTGCTGGGTCTGCAGTACTTCTGCTTTTCCTATGTCTGGTATTTCTACATCACCTGGCTCCCGACCTATTTGCGCGAGGGGCGCGGTCAGACGCCGGCCAGCGCCGCGGCTTTCTCCGTGTTGCCCCTTCTTTTCGGCGGCTTCGGTTCACTGATCTCCGGACTCGCGCCCAGGCGGCTACCCCGGCGCACAATTGCCTTCTGCGGCTTCTTATCCACCGGTGTCCTGTTGTTGGCCGTGACTCATATCTCATCCGTAATCCCGGCCATGCTTACGATGGGACTCGCCAGCTTTGCCGCCGATCTCACCATGCCAATCTCGTGGGACGCCTGTGTCGAGATTGGCGGCCCTTACACGGCGACCGTAGCGGCCGCGATGAACATGATGGGAAACCTTGCCGGTTTTGCCGCCCCGGTTGCGGGCGGCGTGATCCTGCAGCACGCCGGGGGTAACTGGAACATTCTCATCGACACCATGGCGGTGGCGGCAACGGTCTCGGCAGCGTGCTGGCTCTACCTCGATCCGGACGCAGCACAGCGCCAGCGCGAGTTGGCTCTCGCCACCTCCGCCATTCCCATAAACACCGATGGTCACACGCCATGAGCGCTCCATCGACAGGAGGTACACGCTTGAACATCGATCTGACCGGCAAGACCGCCGTTATCACCGGCGGAAGCCGTGGGCTCGGCGAGGCCATGGCCAGGGCTCTCTCTGAATCCGGCGCTGCAATCGCGCTCGTGGCCCGCGACACCCAACGCCTCGAACAGGTGCGCGACGCGATCACCAGCCAGGGCGGAACCGCCGTCATATTCACCGCCGACGTCACAGATGAGAAGCAAGTCGCCGCATTGGCTGAAGCGGTTAACCAGCGCTTCGGCGCTTCCCAGATCCTCATCAATAACGCGGGAATCAACATCCGCAAGAACCTCGTCGACTTCTCCCTCGAAGAGTTTCGCAGTGTTCTAGACGCGAGCCTCATCTCCACGTTCCTGATGTGTCGCGCTTTTGTTCCCGGGATGAAGGGCTCCGGCTACGGCCGCATTCTGAACATGACCTCGATCATGAGTCATGTATCGCTCCCCGGGCGCACCGCCTACTCCTCGGCCAAAGCCGCGCTGCTCGGCCTGACGCGGGCTTTGGCCCTGGAACTCGCGGGCGAGGGAATCACCGTCAACGGCATCAGTCCGGGGCCCATCGCAACCGATATGAATGCGGCGCTGATCAACAATCCAGAAGCCAATGCGCAGTTCCTCGCCGGTCTTCCCGTCGGTCGCTGGGGCAAATCCGAAGAGATCGGCGCCCTCGCTTGCTATCTGTGCTCCGAAGCGGCGAGCTTCATCACCGGAACCGACATCCTCATCGACGGGGGCTGGACCGCCAAATAGAAATCTCCAGGGATCTTGCCATGTTGAGCGGAAGCCGCCGCGGCGGCTGGAGTCGAAACACCTGCAGTTGTTCTTCAGCGAACGTGAACCTCAGGGACTCAGGGCAAGAGTCCGCAGCTACTTGTTTGTTCCCGCCGCCGGCACATGTTCCGGACGCGGCGGCGCCACATAATCGACCAGCGTGTCGACCGGCTTTTTCCCCGCCCATGCGATGCCCCGCAGCAGCATTTCCTGAATCTGGTAATTGGCGAAATTCCCATATTCATGGCCCTGCATCCAGACGAATGCCCGCGCCGCTTCGCCGCCCGCCACCGTATGTTCGTAAGTCCAGATCTGCGGCACCACTTCGCCCTTGTGCGCGCCTGCGCTCGGCGTTCCCGGAATCACCGCCGTGGCCAGCACGTGGACCTTCGAATCCTGCGCCCAGGTCAGGTTGTAAAAGGCCTCGTCAAAAATGGTGAAGTTCGTCATGCCTTTCATGATCGGGCTGCCGCCGTCAGCCACGGTATAAGGGATCGGCGCTCCTAATGTGTAATTCACCTCGCCGTGTTTCTTGGCCCCGCCGACCAGCGTGGCAAAATACGCAGGATCCGGGCCGCACAATGAATCATGAAGGCTGACCAATCCGCCGCCGCGCTTGACGTACGCTTCGAGATCCGCTTTCTCTTGATCGCTCAAATAGCCCGCATCGCCCTTGTAGATAATCACGACGTCTGTTTTCGCCAGGTCGGCAGCCCGCGGCGCGTGCAACGCACCATCCACAATGGCTCCATGCTCGGTCAGCAATTTGCTCCAGTCCGCGAGGAACTGTGGATAGTCGTGCTGTCCGGCGTAGTGCGATTTCAGCCCTGCCCAGATGTAAATGTGCATCCCGTCTGGATTCTGATCCCAGGGACGCGGCGCCTGCGCACTGGCGGTGCGGCTGGCCTGATCCGGCGTCTGTTGCGCGGGAAGGGAACTGATCCCCATCAGAACCGCCACCGCCGGAACCCCGCAATTGAGCAGGGTCGCTCCCAAAATACCCTTCGAGCGGCCAGCCCTCGAGGCCGCTACGTCCAAGCTCATTTTCAGGGCTGCTGGTCTTGCCCCTGCGTTTCTTCGCACCCTCACGGTAAAGCTTCTCCTCGGTGTCGGCGTAGATGATGTACTCCGGCGCATGATGGATACCACAGCATCTCCACGTCTGGTCCGAAGCGGGACGCTCAACTTACTGGCTCCATGTGTGCCGTGAAATGCCGCAAAAACGGCGCCTCGTATGTCAGACGCATCCCGCGAATCTTCTGCCGGCTAGCCCATACTTCAAGAATCACTTCAACAGCATAGTCGATATGACTCTGCGTATACACTCTTCGCGGAATCGCCAACCGCACAAGGTCCATCTGGGCCGCCGCCCCGAACATCAGTGTCCCGATTTCAACCGACCGCACGCCGCCTTCCAGGTACAGTTCCGCCGCAAGCGCTATCCCGGGAAACTGGTCCGCAGGAATATGGGGCAGGAACGCCCGTGCGTCCAGATAGATGGCATGCCCGCCCGGCGGTTGCACAATCGGCACTCCCTCCGCAGCAATGTGCTCGCCCAGATACGCTGTGGATGCGATGCGATAACGCAGATAGTCTTCCTCGAGCGCTTCCTGAATTCCTACGGCGATCGCTTCCAGATCGCGCCCCGCCAGTCCGCCGTAGGTCGGATATCCTTCCGTAAGAATCAGCAGATCTTTCTCCTGCTGCGCAAGCAGGTCATCGTTCGTACACAGGAAGCCGCCGATATTGGCCATGCCGTCTTTCTTGGCCGACATCGTGCAGCCATCGCCCAGGCGGAACATCTCCTGCGCAATCTCCTTAGGCGTCTTGTTCTCGTATCCCTTTTCGCGCAGCTTGATGAACCAGGCATTCTCGGCAAAACGGCAAGCGTCAAAGTAGAAGGGGATTCCGTTCTGCCGGCAGACAGCGCTGACCTCGCGCACATTCGCCATCGACACCGGCTGGCCGCCGCCCGAATTGTTCGTCACCGTGAGCATCACCAGCGGGATCCGCTCCCGCCCCACCCGATCGATCAGACTCGTGAGAGCCGCGACGTCCATATTGCCTTTGAACGGGTGTGTCGAAGCCGGCTGACGGCCTTCCTGAATCACCAGGTCCACCGCCTGGGCGCCCACAAACTCAACATTGGCGCGGGTGGTATCGAAATGGGTGTTATTCGGAACGACGTCGCCCTTTTTGCAAGTGATCCCAAAAAGGATCCGCTCCGCCGCCCGCCCCTGGTGCGTCGGAATCACGTGCTTGTAGCCGCAGATGTCCTGGACCGATTTGCGAAACCGTTCGAAGCTTCGGCTGCCGGCGTAACTCTCGTCACCCTCCATCACCGCGGCCCATTGATGCGTCGACATCGCGCCTGTGCCGGAATCGGTCAACAGGTCGATCAATACATCGTCGGCAGGCAACAGAAAAAGGTTGTAGTGCGCCGCCTGCAGCAGCGCCGAACGCTGTTCGCGTGTCGTCCACCGTATCGGCTCAACGCTCTTGATTCGAAACGGCTCGATAATCGTTTTCACTCAACCGACCTCATGCCAACAGGCAAACACACAGACAAGGGAAACTGTATCGGATTCAGTCTCCCGTTTTCCATTCATTTAAGGGAATGGTCTAACTCCCGATGGAGTCTTGCGTTGCATTTTGATGCAGGCGAAGGGGAATTAGGATGAACGATACCAAGAGATAGATTATGGGGTCGCATTGAAGACGGAGCTTCCACGCGCAACGGTTCGAGCGAGCCGAATATCCTCAAAGTAAGGAGCCGCACAGAGCCGGGCCGCGCATACCGAATGCGTCTATTGGTTGTCGCCCTGGTCAGGCCCCTGGTCCTGGTCGGGCACAGGGGTCCAGGAGTCGTCGGGATTGAACAACTCCATCTTGCTGAATTCATCGAGAGTTTTGCTTCCAAAATCCTTCTGGTATACGACTCCGTCGTGACTGACAATGAAGGTCTGAACGCCCGTGACATCGTATTCAGCGGGCGCCGCAACCAGCGCGAAGCCTCCGATCATCATGCCTTTGACCATGAAGTCCATCTGGCCAAGAGGCGCCGCGGGGCCCTGGCCCTTCAGAATCTTGAAGAAATAACCGTGGTACGGTTCCGACTTGAGGTCATATCCCTGCTCGATGGCCTGAGCAATTTTTTCGCCGATCGGGCCGCCCCAGGTGCCATCAGAATTCTGCCAGGCGAGGCCGTCCTGCGACCCGGTCGTGCTGATGATGCGCTGCGCGTACTGGTTCACGTCGTATCCCTGGCGGGGCTGCAAAGCGTATAGAGCCTGAGCTTCCACATACCCGTGACAGATCTGGATTGCGTCGAGCTCATTGGCGCCGATACGCCGATGGAGGAGTTCCTCGCGCCCGGCCTTGGTGTCGAAAGACCACCTCTCCCCCTTTTTAACGAGGGGAACAGGGAAGGGCCAATCCTCGTTGCCGACAAGCAGGAATGCCCGATTGGCGGTATTGGGGTCGACTGTCACTTCGAGCTTTTCCTGAGCTTCCTGGGCGAAATCCAATGCGTGTTTGCGGTCTTGCGGCAATTCGCCGGTGAAAATAACGTCTCTGCCGTCGGGACCGAAGATCCGGGTCAGTGCAATCTGGTCGAAATCCCCAGCTGCTTTAACCAGGGCATCTGCCGCCGATCGCGGAGTGTTGAATGTCTGGACAGCAGCAGAGCCCGCACTAACAGTCACCGGAACCGGTTTCCCGACCCCCGGCTTCGGGGCAGGTTGCTCGGCACCAAAGACTGCGGAGGCACACGCACAAACCAACGCAGCGGCACACAGCATGAGAGCCACATTTGATCGATCGCTGCTCGCAGTCGGTAATTCCATTTGGAAGCTCCTGTGATCTGATCTGCTATCCATACGCCTATCTCCGCCGGCCGCCGCCGCGGCTGCCGCCTCCACCGCGAGAACCCATGCTGGATGAGCCGCGACTGCTGCTGCTGCGTGCGTTCGATCCGTTGTATCCACGGGTACCGCCGCCAAAGGCATCGCGGTTTCCGCCGCCGCTGCGGGAGAGATCGCGGCTGCCGATGCTATCGGGGCCGCCGCCAAGCGATCGGTTACCTGTGCCGGCTCCGCCGCGGTTGCTTACCCCTGCACCGCCAGTCCGGTTGCCGGCCCCTCCGGAACGGTTGCTGGGAAGAGTTCCACCCTGCCGGCTTATCTGCTGGCGGGCACCCTGCTGTCGCTGCGCGAGTGAATCACCCCGCGCTGTTCCGCCAAAGCGATCCGCGGTTGCGCGATCCCGATAGGGCGTGCCCCCGCGGTGTTGAGGATTATGCTGCCAATTTCCGCGGTCTCCGCCGGCGGGCTGCGTGGATGGACGGTTTCCGGTTCCCCCGCCATTGCCTCGATTCCCGCCTCCGGGAAGGTCGTTGTTGACTCCGTTTGCGCCGTTGCCCCGGTTTCCGGTATTGCCTCGGTTTCCGCCCCCGGGGAGGTCGTTGTTGATACCGTTTCCGCGGTTGATATTGGTATTGCGATTGAAGTTGTTGTTGTGATTGATATAGACGTTGTTGCCGCCCCAGCCGCAACCCCAGCCCCAGCCGCCCGCCCAGAACGCTCCCATCGCCATGCCCACCCCGAACGAAATCGCCAGGCCGGTCGGGTAATACCAGGCCGGCGGGTAATAGATCGGAGGATAAGGATAAATGGGCGGTCCGTAGACGATGACCGGATCGTAGGTGGGCACGTAGACCACCTGGGGGTTGGCCTGTTGGATGACGATTACTTGCTTACTTTCGACGACTTGGGTCTCGACCTTCTGTTGTTCCGTCGTTTTCAGGGTCCCCTTGTCCTGAGCCTTCTTACGCATCCGTTGAACCGCGTCCATCACATCGCCCTGCTGGGCGAGGAACGCATTTCCGAGGTCGGTGGTCCATCCGATATCGTCGCCGAGGCGCTTCACTACCTCGGGCAGAGCAGCCAGGGCCTGGACACTGGGGTCCCAGGGTTGTTTGGCGACCGCGTCGGCCAGAGCCTTGTCTTTAAGGCTCTTGTTCTTGTCCAGCCACTGCTGCAACTGGATGATCTCCAGCGGATAGGTGGAAGCCGCCAGTACCTGGGCCAGGAGCGGATCGGGATAAAGCGCAATCGGCGCCACCAGGGAATCCAGTTGATCGGGAGGGATGTTTTTGGATTGAGTGCCGGAAGCAGCCGGCGCTGGTGATTGCGAATACGCATATGGGAGAGTTTCGCCAGGCAAAAGAGCGAGAATGCAGAAACTCGCCACGCAAAAGTGGAATACGCCACGCCATCCGTGGGTTCTCATGGCTACCTCGTAAGGCTAGTGATGCTCGCCGTCACCTGGGATGGGGTCATCCCTTGATTAATTCGGGACTCAACTGCCCACTCACAGAGGAACACCTTAGGCTCGCCCCGGCCGCCGGCGGCAGTCATCTGGCAAAAATGCCAGACAATAGCCCAAAGACCGTTTGCTATACAAGGGGTGATCGGGTTTTGTATGCGCTCCATGGAAATGTCCGATTCCAGGCATATTAGGTATATATGGAAGATATTGCATCCAATTGTCATTTAATTTCAGCGATTTACGATCAGACGGCACTCCCGCCTATTGCGTGCCTCCGATTGATCCTTTTGTTGAGTTCGATTTCGGCATTCATGCAGCACCTGTTTATGAGCCCAGGTGCTCGGTCCTTCAATCGACGAATTCGGTAAGTCTCCGGCCGCGGTCTTAACCTGTCTTTACGAACTTCATCGCTGCAGAATTCATTCAATAGTGCAGCCCGGTTGGGCGTGGACCATCATCAAATACATGGCCAATATTCTCTACAACGCTCCCGGGCCTCCTGTTTCCTCGGCATCAAAAATTAACCTTGGCCGATTGACATGCCTTCGATCGAGTTGATATCAACGCTACCAAGTGCGCGAAATTCTGATATGTTGGTGCGTCCACCGACAAGGAGAACTCAAGCTATGTTTACGCCAAAAGGAAAGTTCAGCTGGTACGAACTTATGACCAGCGATACCTATGCCGCGGGCAAGTTTTACTCTGACGTTGTGGGCTGGACAACCCAGGAGATGCCCTCTGGAGGCGGGCCCCCGTACACCACCTTCAACATCGGAAACGTCGGAGTGGCGGGCATGCTGACCATCCCCGGTCACACCGCCTGGATAGGCTACATCACCGTCGATGATGTTGATGCTCACATCGAGAAGATTGTCGAAGCCGGCGGCAAACTATGGAAACCCGCCACTGATGTGCCCGGAATGCTTCGCTTTGCAGTCATGTCCGACCCGCAGGGCGCCGCCATCGCGATATTCACCCCCAATCCGAATATGCCCTCGCCGCAACGCCCAGCGCCGCCGACTCCCGGCACAATCGGATGGCACGAACTCTACACAACTGACCTCGACGGCGGATTCGACTTCTACAACAAGCTCTTTGGGTGGACCAAGGCCAGCGATATGGATATGGGTCCCATGGGCGTCTATCGCATTTTCGATGAAGGCGATCACAAGGACATGGGCGACGGCGGAATGATGATCAAACCGCCGCACATTCCGGTCTCATCCTGGAACTTCTACTTCAACGTTGACTCGATCGATGCGGCCATCAAACGCGTTGAATCCGGTGGCGGAAAGATCCTGAACGGCCCGATGCAGGTACCCGGCGGGAGCTGGATTATCAACGGCCAGGACCCTCAGGGGGCGATGTTCTCTCTCGTCGGCAATAAGGAATGAGCCACCCAAATGCCGGTTTGTTCTAACGAGACTGGACCATCCGTGCGTCGGAGATTTCACGCCAACTGACATCCCAAACGCTCTCGTCTTGCGGTCGCGATAATTCGCATGTGAGTTTGAGATCAATCTGAGATCGTAGTTTCCAGTTTCTCTAGGTCTAAAACGACGACGGCGGTTGCGGGGCTCCAGGCGGCTCGGTCGCGCCGGACCCGATGCAGAAAAAGATAAATTACGGGGGTGACATAAAGAGTCAGGGACTGCGACAGAAAAAGCCCTCCGACTACCGCAATGCCAAGTGGGCGCCGTGCGTCGCCTCCGGTTCCAGTGCCAATAGCGATAGGAATCGCTCCAAGCAGAGCCGCCATAGTCGTCATCATGATAGGACGAAATCGCTGCAGGCATCCTTGAAAAACGGCGGCCTCGGGGCCCAGGTGCGCTTCGTGTTCAGCCTGAAGGGCGAAGTCGACGATCATGATTGCATTCTTCTTGACGATTCCAATCAACAAGAGCACGCCGAGAAACGAGTAGAGGTTGAGATCCTGGCCAAAAAGCAGCAACATCAACAGGGCGCAGATCCCGGCCGATGGCAAACCCGAGAGAATGGTCAGGGGATGGATGAAGCTTTCGTACAGCACGCCGAGAACCAGATAGATCACCAGTACCGCGATCACAAGAAGAACGCCCAGACCTTTGAGAGAACTCTGGAACTGAGCCGCCGTTCCCTGAAAGGCGAAGGTCAGTGTCGCCGGCATTCCGATCTCCGCCGCGGCACGCCGAATCAGTTGTGTCGCGGAATCGAGGGAGACGCGGCGCTTCAGATCGAATTGGAATGTCACGGCAGGGAACTGCCCGACATGGTTCACGCTGAGCGGCGCAACTGTTTGTGAGAGGCGCGTGACGGCGGACAATGGAACAAGCCTGCCCGTGCTCGAGCTCAGGTAGAGATTTCCCAGGGCTTCCGGATCGCGCTGATCCCGCTTCAGGACTTCGAGGATTACGTCGTACTGCTGCGAGGCGACTGTGATGGTGCTGGCGCGGCGATTGCCGTAGGCGTCGTAGAGAGTATTGGCAATGTTCTCGGGATCCACGCCAAGCGACATGGCCAGATCGCCGTATGCCGACGTTGATCCGTGGTGCATTCAGCTCCAGATCGTTCGAGACCTTCGCCAACTCCGGCAGCGACTGCAGCTTTGCCTTCAGCTGCGGTGCCCACCGGTACAGTTCCTCAGGATCGGGCCCTTCCAGAGCAGCCGAATATTGAGAACGGCTCTCATTCTGTCCCAGGCTCAGAAAGTCTCCTTGGCGAAGATAGACATTGAGGCCGGGAATGCGATTGAGCTTCTTCTGGAGATCCGCCATGATGACCTGCACATCGGGCCGATGCCGGTCTTCGATCAGGTTCACATGAAACCATCCGTTGTTCTGCGATTCCACTCCCGACAGATTGCTCTCCATCCACGGCATCTTCGCTAGAATGGCATTCACTTGCTCCCCATAGGCGATCATCCGGGTAAACGAATTATTCTGCGCCGCTTCCAGCGTGCCGCTGAAATAACCGACGTCGACCGGTGGCATGATACTCTTCGGCATCTCCAGGAACAGGATGATCGTGAGCGTAGTCATCGCCACGCTCACGCCGAGAGTGGCGCGCCGGCGGCGCAGGACAACCTCGAGGGAGTGCCGATAGGCACGTTCCATCGCTGCATACATGCGCTCTGTTCGCCGCTGGAACCAGTTTGGGGCGTGTTCGCGCGAGCTCAGTAACCGGCTGCACAAGATCGGCGTCAAGGTGAGAGCCGTCAGACCGGAAAGCAGAAAGGAAACCGAAATCGTCACGGCGAACTCGCGCAGCAGCCGACCGAGGACTCCGTTGAGAAAGAGGATTGGAAGAAAGACCGCGACCAGGGAAACCGTCATCGAGATGATTGTGAAGCCCACCTCGCTCGCCTCGTCGAGCGCCGCCTGCATTTTCGACTTGCCCATCCGGCGATGGCGCACGATGTTCTCGATCATCACGATGGCGTCATCGACCACAAAGCCCACCGACAGCGTGACACCCATCATCGAAAACAGATCCACGGAGTAGCCCAGCAATCGCATGGCAATGAACGAGCCGAGGATCGAAACCGGAATAGTCGCGCTCGCAATCAGCGTCGACGACGCAGTTCCGAGGAAGACAAAGATCGCGAGCACGACCAAAGGACAGTGAGGACGAGGGTCGGATCGACTTCTGCGATGGAATCGCGGACCATCATCGCGCTGTCCGCGATCTTTCCGAAGGAAACTCCGGGCGGCATGGATGGGCGCAGAGAGCGGATTACTTCTTTCACATGATCGGCGACTTCCACGGTGTCTGCGCCCGGTTGCTTCCGTACGGCGAGGATGACGCTGGGTCGCCCATTGATCCAGAAAGTGCTCTTGTCATCGCGGGAGCTATTGAAGACGTCCGCGACCTGATTCAGCCGCAAAGGAACGCCACCTCTGTAGGCCCCAATCAGCTGCGAGAATTCTGCTGCAGTCGTAAGCTGGCTGTTTGCCTGCAACGAATAGTCGTGCGCATCGCCATACAATGTGCCCGACGGAAGATTGGCGCTGTTGGTGGTAAGTGCGGCACGAATGCGCTCCAGGTCAAGGCCATACGCCGCCAATTTTGCCGGATCGGCCTGCACGCGAATCGCTGTCTGCGAAGGGCCCCACACCGGCACCTGCGAGACACCGCTCACCATGGCAATGCGTTTGGCGAATACCTGATCGGCATACTTCGCGAAATCGCCGAGCGCCATGGTTGTCGATGACATTTCCAGCCACAGAATGGGATCGGCCGCGGGGTTCACCTTTGAGTAGGACGGAGGGGAAGGCATGCTCGCCGGCAGGGCGCCCGCCGCTCGCGCAATGGCTGCCTGCACATCCTGCGCGGCAGCATCGATGCTGCGATTCAGGTCAAACTGCAGCACTATATTTGCTTCCCCGGTCTGGCTCGACGAGGTCATGTTCGCGATACCCGGGATCATCGAGAATTCACTTTCGATTGCCCCGCACCTGCTCCCACCGCGGCCACGCTCGCGCCCAGTCTCACTTCGGGGATCAACGGCTATCTGATCGTCCTGTCGATAACTACCGCCCTGGCGCTTGTAACCACCATCGAATGCGGGTCGGTCACCCACATCCCCTCCCTTATCTATGGCGCAGCGCTCTGGGGTTGGTGGGCCTCGATCGCCGTTGCCGCCTGGAAACTCGCGGAGCGATTCCCCCCGCTGTCGAATCTCTCCTTCAGAACCATCTCCATTGATCTGTCGATGGCTTCGTTTCTCGGCTTGGCCCATCTGTTTCTCTTGTGGGGTGTCGGGTTCGTCTCGGCCGGGTGGGCGTACAGCAAGATCGCGCCCATGATGTGGACGTACCTTCTCAACTGGAATCGCTTCGGCATCGAGATTCTGCTCTACGGTTTCGTCTTCGGCATCGTCGGCGTGCTGCAATACCGCATGCGCGCACAGAAGGATGCGATGTACGCGCTCGAGCTGCAGCAGCAACTCTCCGCGGCCCATCTCCGCGCACTGCAGATGCAGCTGGAGCCGCACTTCCTCTTCAACACCCTCAATGCCATCACCACGCTGGTCGAGCTCGGACGCCAGAAGCAGGCCGCGGAAATGCTCCGGCACCTCAACGCCATCCTGAAAAGCACGTTGCAGCGGAACATGCCGGAGAAAGTCCCCCTGTCGCAGGAACTGGAAATCCTCGAGAGCTATCTGGCCATTGAACAGGTCCGCTTCGCCGATCGCCTGCGCCTCGACATCCGCGTTGACCCCGCTGCGCTCGACGGCCTAGTGCCCTGCTTTCTGCTTCAGCCCATCGTGGAGAACGCCATCCGGCATGGCATTACGCATTGCGAAAACGACGGCGTGCTCGAGGCCTCCGCGGTTCGTGATGGATCGTCTCTTCGTCTCCTTGTCCGCGACACAGGCCCGGGCGCCGGAAAGGTTCTGCAGAGCGGCTCGGGCATCGGCCTCCGCAACACGCGCGAACGCCTCGCCCACTTCTATCGCAATAACTTCCTGATGAAAGCCGCGCCGCTCGCCACCGGCGGCTTTGAGGTGGCTATCACCATTCCCTACGAATCCCGCCCACGATGAAACTCCGAACCCTCATCGCGGATGACGAGCCGCTTGCCCGCGAACGGCTCCGTTTCCTGCTGTCCCACGACGAAGATATCCAGATTGTCTCTGAATGCCGCAACGGCCGGGAAGTTCTGCCGCCGTCAAGGACATGCAGATCGACTAAGAACTTATCCGTAAATAGAAATGGTCTGTCTCCAGCAGATAAGGGCAGCCGCGAGCGACAGGAGCGCGCGGTAGCTGGCTTCCGTCTTTTCGAAGCTCACCAGCAGTTTGCGGAACCGGTTGAGCCAGGAGTGTGTTCGTTCAACGACCCATCGGCGCGCCTTGTGGCTGGGGTCATTTTGTTTCTCGTCCCTTTCCTGGCGACGGGTCTTCACGTTTAGTTGATAGCGGTGGATGCGACTGGCCGCAAGAGCCGGGAAGCCGACATATGCGGCATCGGCGCAGAGGGTCTCGATCTGCCCGCTGCAGGGATCCGGCCGGGGATAGACGATGGTTTCCAGCGTGGAGCGCAACAGAACGCTGTCATGCTTGTTGGCTCCGCTGGCGACGAGCGACAGCGGGATGCCACGCTTGTCCACCAGGAGGCTGCGTTTGCGCCCATTTTTTTCCCCGATCCGTGGAGTTGGGTCCCACACCGATGGGTCCCCGCGGCAGAAATATCCCATTCGGCTCCTGGTTCCCAACGGCACAAAGGATTCCTTTGTGAATGTCACCGACATCGACTGGATTGAAGCGGCCGACTACTATTCCTGTCTCCACGTTGGAACCAGGAAACTGATGCTCCCCGAGACCATTAAGCAACTGGCCAGCACACTCGATCCTTCGAACTTCGTTCGGATTCACCGTTCGGTGATCGTCAACGTTACGCGCGTAAGCGAGATCTTTCGCGAGGGTCGCGGCGAGGGTGCCGTGAATCTGACCGATGGCCAGCGCCTCCGGATGAGTCGGGTCGGATGGCAGGGCTGCTAGAGGCCAGTCGCAGACAGGGCAGCGGCTGAGCCCGCGGTGAGGCAGATCGTGTTCGGCCGCCCGACATTGAATTTGGGAGCACAGCATTGGGCGGGCCAAAACCGAGTCTCGGAAGGCCGGCGGATGATTTCTCTGGGGGCGCTCCGATGGGCAGATCTTCCGAGGTCCTGAGTCTAGCTGTAGTTCGACAACAATTGAATTAATGTTGATTCCAAGAAGTCGCCGCATAACCGCGCTTGTATGCTGAAGACTGTGCCCGCTGATCATCTCCTCTCCGGTACGATCCTCCATCGCTTTACGAAGCTCGGCGGGAAGGGAAGTGGCGACGATTTCGAAGTCTTCCGTCAGACCACGCACAGATTATGGTGAAGGCGCTTAGTGTCGCGCCAGGTTCGAACGCGGTGGGGCGTTCTTTATGTACCTGTCAAACCAAGTCAGCATTTCGTAGACGAGTTCCTCGTTGGATTCAAGGGCGGCGTACCAATGTGGTTCGTGTGGCAGCATGACGAGGCGTGCGATTCCGCCGTTGCCGCGGATGGCTTCATAGAGCTTCGTCGCCTGGAGGGGCGTGGTGCCGGGGTTTGCGTCCTCTGCCCCGTGCACGATGAGTAGAGGCGTCTTGAGCTTGTCGGCGACAAAAAAGGGCGAGACCTTCAGATAAACGTCGGTCGCCTCCCAAACGGAGCGTCGCTCGTTTTGAAAGCCGAACGGCGTAAGAGTCTTATTGTAGGAGCCGCTGGTGGCTGCGCCGGCGCGGAAGAGATCCGAATGTGCGACAAGGTCGACCGTCATGAGTGCGCCGTGGCTGTGCCCGGTCACGCCGACACGGTCAGGATCAGTGACACCGAGGCGCACGGCTTCATCGACGGCAGCTTTGGCATCGGCTACAACCTGCTCGAGGTAGGTATCGTAAGCCTTCTTAGGGTCGCCGACGATCGGGAAGGAGGCATCGTCGATGATGGCGTAACCGGCGAGGAGCAGCAGGCTGTACTGATAAAGTCGCGTGAACTGTTCCTGGGAGCCTGTGACCTGACCGGCGACCGAGGCGTCGGCGTAGTCGAGCGGATAGGCGTAGAGGATGGTGGGAACACGCTGGCCCTCGTGATAGCCCGGCGGCGTGTAAAGGGTGAAGGAAAGATCGAGGCCGTCGGCTCGCTTGTACTTGACGAGGCGCTTCTGGATCTGGCGCACCACGGGGTTGGATCAGCGAGATGGGTGACCGGCGTGGCGGTGTTGGCAAAGGCGGCTTCGCCAGCCGGGGCACTCACGGGGCCGCCAATGGCGCGCGCGAAGAGATTAGGCGGATCCTGGTGGGACTGGTGCCATGTGAGGATCTTTCCGGAGCCGGACCCAGAGAACGAGACGAGGTCTTGTCGCTGCGGAAGAGGCGTTCTGACTGCAGGGTGTCAACGCGAAGGCGGTCGAGAAAGGGGCGGTCGCCATCGGGCGACGAGCCGGCGCCGTTAAGGTAGATGGAGTCGCCGTCCATGCAGATGACGGAGACGCCGTTGGGAAGCCGGCGCTCGACGGGAGAGCCGGGGTCCTTGTAGTGTTCGTCCATCGAAAAGTCCCAGAGGAGACGCGGCTTCTGCTGGGGATCGTCGAGGTTAAGGATGTATGTCCGCGTCCAGTGACGATTGAAGTCGAGCTCAGTGAGGAGGGCGGTGTTGGGCCGCTCGCTCCAGGCGACGCTGTCATACCGCTGCTCTAAGCGTGCGATCTCGACCGGAGGCGCGTTGAACGGCGCTCGGAGCATCATGACTTTGTCGCGGTTAGGGACATTGACGTTCCAGTCGCCGCCGTCGAGAGCTTCGGTCCAGGCGAGCGTGGCGGGGTCGGTAGCGCGGCAGGAGAACTCGCGCGGGCCGATGGGAACGCCCTCGATTGGGACGCGATCTGCCGTGGGCAGCGTGGCGATGGTGTGTGGGATGGGGTGTGCGGGGTCGGCGATATCCCGAACTTCAACCTGCTTGGGAAAGCGCTCGTAGGTCGTGACGTAGGAATAGGGTTTGCGCAGCGCAGTGGTTAGCGGCCGTCGGGGACAGGCTTTACGGATTCGTAATTGGCGGGCTTGGCGAGTGTTAGGATCTTGCCGGTCGCCGGATCGACGAGTGCGAGTTGCGAGGCAATGTAGTAGTCAAAGAGTTCCACGTCGTGTTCGCTGTTCAGGGTGTCTCGAACCTCATAGGTGCTGCTCTTACCGGTGTCGCCTCCGGTTTCCTGAATGCTCGGGCCTGAGGGCACGATCGGGTCCGGCGGCGGCGGCCCGAGATCGTCCGGAACCAGCTTGACCAGAATGGTCTTCTGGTCGGGCATCCACTGCAGTTCGTCATAGAGGGCGGGATTGAGGCGAACACCCGGGACTTTATGAGCGGAAGCGGTCAGGGTGTCGCCAACCCATAGCTCGACGGCTTCGGGAGCAATGTTGATGAAGGTGAATTGCTTGCCGTCGGCGGACCAGGCGGGAGTTCCCGCGCAGGAACCTTCCGGCAGCGCGATGTGGGCCTGCGTGGCGGCGGCGACTCGAACCAAGTCGATGCTTCGGGCGCAGGGGGTGATCCCGTAGCCGCCTCGAGTGTCGTGCCGGCTGTGATTCTTAAGCTCGATGCGGACTCCGGCGAGGCGCAGAAAGGGTATGGAGACACGAGCAATCGAGGGGTAGTACTCGCGAGTGACCAGCAGGACGGTATCGTTGGTCGGGCTTGCGTACGGGCGCGGGGGCAGGGGCGCCTGCATAACATCCAGAATGTATTGCGGAGGTTGGTGATAACGCGAAGCAGTATAGGATGGGGCGGGGGACTGGTTCAATTGTGCTGGTGCCTGTGAGGCCTGCATTGCGGCGCACAGAATACAGGTGAGGAGGCTTGGCCAATTTCTCGCGTGTTTCATGGACTCCCTCGATTGGAAAAAGTGCCGCTGCCTGCCCGATCTTAGAGAGTATGGCAGATAGGCATTCTTGGGTCGTCGACTCTATGGTCGCTGACAGTTGCAGTCGAAACTCGCGGCCGAGGTCGAAATGCTGTTTGTGCTGGGTTCAACCGCGTCTGTTCGCGCGCGGGTGGTGCGCACCGACATCACCTCGCGCCAGGACGTGTTGCCCGACGCTGCGGAAGGTCGTTGCTGCAAAATACTATACATGCGCAATTCGATCCTGGTCCCGCTGCTTGCCCTCGTGCCCGTCCTTCTCATCGCTCAACCATCTCCCACGGCGCCAGGCGCAAATGCTCCGTATCGGCAGGCCTCAAATCCCATCGAGGAGCGCGTCCGGGACTTGCTCGCTAGGATGACGACGGAAGAGAAGGCTCGGCAGCTCGATATGTATGCCGGAGTTCCCGCCCTGATCGACAAGCACGTCGACAACACGCATGCAGCGCCGGACGCGCAGTTTAAGCCCGAGGCCGCCACAAAGCTGTTCGGAAGTCTGGGCGCCGGCAGCATTCACGATCTGTACCCGCGCGCGGAGTTGGCTAATGAGATTCAGCGCTGGGTCATCGAACACTCCCGGCTGGGTATTCCCGCCATCTTCATCGAAGAGGGGCTGCACGGATACAGCGATGGCACCGTCTTCCCGGCTCCCCTCAATCTCGCCGCCACCTGGAACCCCGACCTCGCCAGGCAGACTGGGGCGGCCATCGCCGGTGAAATGCGCGCTGCGGGCGTACAGATGGTTTTGGGTCCGGTGCTCGACGTGGCACGTGAACCGCGTTGGGGCCGGGTAGAAGAAGATTTTGGCGAGGATCCGTATCTCACGGGCCAATTGGGCCTCGCGTACGTGCAAGGTGCCCAGGGCGAATCTCTCTCTTCGGACCATTCGGTGATTGCCGAGCCAAAGCATTTCGTCGCCCACGGATCGCCGGAAAGCGGCCTGAACACGTCGCCGGTGCACATCGGCGAACGCGAATTGCGCACCATCATGCTGAGGTCGTTCGAGCCTGCCATTCGCGAGGGCCACGCCATGGGAGTAATGGCGGCCTACCATGAAATCGACGGTGTGCCTGTGGCGTCGGACCCTTCGCTGTTTACGGGCGTTCTGCGTAACGAATGGGGTTTTCGCGGATTCGTGCTATCCGACCTGGGCGCCATTCGCCGGCTATGGGAAGATCACCACGTTGCCGCGAGCCCGCAGCAAGCCATTGTGGAGGCAATCAACGCTGGCGTAGATATGCAGTTCTACGATTTCGATCACGACGTATTCCAGCGCGCGATTGCCTCGGGCATCGACGATCGCACTCTCTCTCCACAGGCCCTCGATCGCGCCGTGTCGGCAGTTCTGCGGGCCAAATTCGAGTTAGGTCTTTTCGATCACGCGTATACCAATCCGTCTTTGACCGCACGTGTCAAGCGCAGCCCGGAACACTTGCAGCTCTCACTTGAGTCCGCCCGGGAATCCCTGGTATTGCTGAAAAACGAAGGCCATCTTTTGCCTTTGACGAAGAAGCTGAAGAGCCTCGCCATCATCGGCCCGAACGCTGCCATCGCACGCTACGGAGATTACGAAGATGAAATGAACGGTCGCAGGATCAGCATCGCAGATGGAATTCGCGCACTCTTGCCGCAAATGCAAATAACGGTCGACGATGGATCCGACATCCGGGCGGCTGTCGATCATGCCGGGTCTGCCGAGGTCGTCATCATGGCACTGGGTGAGTATCAGGGCATATCCGGGGAGAGTTTCGACCGCCAGAGCCTTGACCTGCCTGGGAACCAGGAAGCTGTCCTCGAGGCTGTGGCGTCGACCGGCAAGCCTATCGTCCTGGTCCTCGAGAACGGCCGGCCCTTGACGATCGATTGGGCAGCCCGGCAAATTCCGGCGATTCTCGAGGCGTGGTATCCAGGAGAGTTCGGCGGCCAGGCAGTGGCGGAGGTCCTTTTCGGGGACAGCAACCCAAGCGGCAAGCTGACAATCACGTTTCCTCGCACAGTAGGGCAGTTACCGGTTTTCTATAACTTCGATCCATCGAAAACAACTAAATATGTGGATGGCGACCGGACACCGTTATTCCCGTTTGGACATGGGTTGAGCTATACCAGTTTCGCTTACAACAACCTCTCCATCAAAACACCCGATCCGGACAGCGAGGCCGATATCGTCGTCACGGTGGCTGTGAGAAACGCCGGCTCGATCGAAGGCGACGAAATCGCCGAGCTCTATCTTCACCACGACGTCAGCAGTGTCGAGGTACCCGACAGAGCACTGGCAGCCTTTGAACGCGTCCATCTCCGGCCAGGGGAAGAGAAGACCGTCGTATTCCATATGAGGCAGAGCCAACTCGCCATCTGGAACACAAAGCATGAGTGGACCGTGGAAAAAGGTCCATACACCATCTTTGTCGGAGGTTCTTCACTCGCCAACCTCGCGGCTCACTTCAGCATACCCATGAGCTCCGCTGCCGCTGTACAGAATTGAGCGGTGAAGATTTTGCGTCGGGAGCGCGCTTCAAAACCGGTGAGACGAGATCAAGTCTATGATTTACTCAACAAAGAATAGCCATACAATGTAGCGCTTGCATTATTAACCATCGTGTCTGATAACAGATATTCTGTAAACTATATCCTAGGCACCGAACCTCCCCGCAAACCATCTCTGCTTCAACAAACACGTACCCTTATCTATCGTAGATCGCTCAATTCCCTGACGTTGCGCGCACCGCCGCCTATCCAGGATCACACCATTATTTGTCAGACGCAGCGAATTCCTCAGCTTCCCGGTTTAGTTCCTCCGCACTTGCCGCATTGGACAGCAACAGTACTCGGTACCGGAACGTCGCGGTTTGATCTCTTTCCAGCGTGAAGTTGAACGCCGGCTGCTTGGGATCGAAAATGTTCCGCCCCAGCGGATTCGCGGCGAACAGTCCATAGCCGCGCGCATGCCAGTAGGTCGGATAACCAGGATTTCCGGGATGATCAAGAATGGCAATCGTGACGGTGTGGTCCCCGCTGTGCCCGGTCAGCGAACACCAGCGCCCGCGCGTTCCCCAGGCCGCCCCGCCTTTCACTCCTTCGCTGGTCAGGTACACGCCGCTCGCGCCGGCCGTAGCTTCCGGATTCCACCCGCGTCGGCTTCCCGCTCGCATCGAGGTAGGATCCCGCCCTTTTCGTCAGGCGACTCGAGCCAGTTCGCCACCCGCAGGCCCAGCACGCCTTCCTTATCGTCGTGAAACACGGCCCGATCCAGCGCTTTCAGCGTAACCACCTCATCGATCGCCCGGCCGTGCGGTTGCCTCGCGAAGACGTATCGCGTCGTCTGCTCGAGAATCTGCTTGCCCGCCCTGTAACCCAGACCGACTCGACCACCAGCTCGCCTCGATCCGTGCCGCTTTTTGTGGACACGATCTTGTCTGCAGGATCGATCCCATCTTGGCCCGGTCCTCGGGCTTGATTGCATCCGAGTTGTTCCAGAAATCGAACCCGTTCACATTGCCGTAGTTGAACCACAACCCGGCATGATGCGGATGGTCGACCCGCTCCCCCGGCCGCGGATCGAGCGGATAGCCGCGCGTCACCGTGATCCCCGTCATCGGTGACAAGCGGATAAAGAACCGGCTTCTTGAGCGACGTCGGCCAGATGTAGGACGTGAACGGCTGGCCGTCGATCGTGACCTCGACCCGCCGTTGCGGCCTCGTTGGCAACGACCCGTACTCCCTGCGCGAATGCAGAGGCCGGCCGCGATGCGAAAAGGATGCAGCGGCGCCCACGGCGATCAAGCACGCCAGCGAGAGCCCTGGCTCCCTTACGCATACGCCTTGCCCCCCACCATCACCTGCTGCGTCTTGTCGTCAAACGTAACCTTCTGGCCGGTCTGGATGGCAGCGACATTCATGCACAGCGCGATCGAATGGCTGTAGCCCGCTTCGATCGGCGCATTTGGCGTCTTGCGCGACCGCACGCACTCCATCCAGTTGCGCATGTTGGCCGACGGTTTGCGGATCGGCGATCCTGTGTCGGCGCTGGTTGAAGCCTTCTCGGCATGTTCTACCAGCGAGAAGCTCGGCAGCTGATTCGGCTTCATATTCATTTCGGCGGCGGACTTGGCCGTCAGGCCGCCCTCCGGACGTCACGCATTGCTTGTCCATGTCGATCATGCCGCCGTTCGAGTAATACAGCTCCTTCACGCCCCCGGCCGAGTTCGTGAACCGCGACGTATACTGCACCTGGAATCCTTTGCTCGGATCATCGAGCGGCCCGTAATCGAAGACCGCCGTCATCGTGTCCCAGTTCTGCCGCCCGTCCTTCCACAGATAGATTCCGCCGTTGGCAACCACGCTGCGCGGATGCGGCAGTCCCGTAAACCAGTGCACGGTGTCGATCTGGTGCACCAGCCACTGGTCCGGAATCCCCGAAGAGTACGGCCAGAACAGCCGGAACTCGAGATACTTGCGCGCGTCGAAGGGCTCATGCGGTCGATTCAGAAGATACCGCTTCCAGTCCGTGTCTTCTTCCTTGAGCAGAGGCACAACGTCTGGGACGCCGCCAGCGCCCCGGCTGGTTCACGTTCCACGTCATCTCCACCATCACGATGTCCCCGAACTGACCGGACTTGATGTACTCCGCCGCCTTCTGATAGCTCGGCGTGCTGCGCCGCTGCGTTCCCACCTGCACAATTTTGCCCGTCTTCTTCACCGCAGCCAGAAACTTGCGCGCATCCTCCATGGTGTGCGCAGTTGGTTTCTCGACGTAAGCATCGCGCCCCGCCTCGACCGCCTCCACTCCATGTAGCGCATGCTGAAAATCAGCGGTCGCGATGATGACCGCGTCGACATCCTTGCGCGCATAAAGCTCGTCATTGTTGCGCACCGGGTCCACCTTGCTCCCGCTGAGCTTCTCAATGTACGCGGCGCCCTTCCTCGCGCCGACGGTTCCAGATATCCGACACCGCAACGAACTCGAAGTTGCATTCCTTCGCATGCTCCAGGAACGACGGAATCAGCGAGCCTTTCATGCGATCACCGAAGCCCACCACAGCCACCCGGACGCGATCGTTGGCTCCCACGATAGCGGCATAGCTTGACGCATTCCACGACACGGTCGTGGCCGCGAGCGCGGCGCTACCCGCTTTCAAAAAGTCTCTGCGATTGCTATCGGTCATTGCCTTGGTACTCCTCATGGGATTGTGTCATTTTGGAGGAAACTCTAAGTGGTCAGACCACTCACGCTGCGTGAAAATGTTTGCAGATCGTCTCGATTGTTGTCAAAGCCAAGCCCTCCCTTACCAGCCGGTCGCAAGTGCCGTCGCGGTGGGCAAACCGCCGGCACGCAAAATCCCCGCGACATTGAAGTGCTTCACGTAATCTGCATCGGACGTCAGGGCAGGAACTATCTCCAAGTGGAGCGACATCGGAACATTGCTGACGGCCGCGGCAAATGTAGCCCACACAGCCGCGTCGCCGCTCGCGTATACATCAACGTTCCCACCCCTGCGGCTCGCATAGGCAACCGCCGTCACAATGTCCTGCACCCGCGCGGCATCGACGCTCACGTTGAACGTCAGGAATTTCCCGTACCCCGCCGCGGCATCGGCGCCCTCTTCCTCGTCGGCATTGTCACTCACTTTCGGCGGCGGCGCCACTTCCACATCGCCGGCACGCGTTGCCTTTGCTGCCCCAGTCTGGAATGCGTCGATCAGCAGTATTGGCCTGCCTGTGCGATTCAGCCGCTTGAAGACGTCTGACGCAAGTGCTAAAGCCGAACCGCCCGAGTCGATCACAATCGCCGTCTCCCCTTTTCCGTCGGTCCAGATTCCAGACACCCGGTCGTGCTTCGATGCGCGGCCCAGAACGATCGATCGGCCCTTGATCTCCGAGACCACATCCTGCGGGGTCTCCACTGCTAGCGTCTGCCTTAGCCGCTCGCGCAAAAACGCCCGGTCCTCGATCTGATCATTCTGAGCCTGCGCCCTTTCCTGCCAGATGCGGGACACGCCCTCCAGATCGAGTGCCCCCGCCGGCAGCGTACGGTTCGAAAGCACCTCCATCTCCTGAACCATGGGTATCGAAATATCGTGTTCGCTCAGTTCCCTGCTGTCGCTGAGGCCGGCGTTATGCTTGGCAAAAAATCGATACACTGCCTCCCGGCTCAATTGGTTGAAGTTATGCTGTTCATCGATCTGCACGACTTCAACCTGGTCGCCTTTCCCATACAGGTCGTAGATACGCTTGATCGCCGGGAACTCTTCTTTCGGAACGTTATGCGTCCAGTCGCCGGTCGCGGAAACCAGCAACATCGGCTTGGGCGCAAACATGGCGGCAATCTCCACGTTGCTGGTGTTCAGCCGCAATCCCGGTGCGTTCTCGCACAGGTCTCCGCCCTGCATGATCGCCGACACCATGTTGACCGGCGATGCGAACTGCAGCCGATCATCCACTGCGGTCAGCAGATATGTCTGCGTTCCCCCACCCGACGCACCCGTGATCCCAAACCGGCCCGTGTCCACGTCATCGAGCGACGCCAGGAAGTCCAGGCTGCGGATTGAGTCCCAGAGCTGCAGTCCCAGTGGCCCAAACGACCACAGCCGCTGCTCGGCACTGCCAAATCGATGCGGCACCTGGAGCGTGTCGTTATATCCCACCATGTCGTACGCAAAGACGACATACCCCTGTCGCGCAAGGCTGATGCCCAGCGAAGGTGCTGAGTAAAGCGGCTCGTTTTCCAGGCGCCCATACGGCCAATGGCCCTGCGGATTCAGGATGCCCGGATGCCGTTCCTTTCCATTGCGCGGACGATAAAGATTGCCCCCCAGGTAAAACCCGGGCAGCGGCTCGAGTAGAACCTTCTCGATCGTGTAGTCCTTCTCCTCGAGCTTCCCGAACACCTGCGCATGCAGCGGGGTCTTCTCCGGCATCGGCGACAGTCCCGCCGCCACGAGGATCTGCTCGCGAAGAAACGCCTTCCGCTTCTCCCACTCCTTGAGGTTGGCGAACTGCGGTAGCGGCAGATGGGTGTCCGTCGTGACGATAGCAGTGTTGCGCGCGTCCTGCTCCGGCACATCCGGACGCGTCGGCTGGCACGCCGCATTCAACGCGGCGGTAACAACCACCGTCGCAAACAGCACGACGTTGAGAAATCCGCGACAGCTCAATTTCGATTGAGACATGGGGAAACAAAGAACGACGCCACCAGCTTACGCCACCAGAATGGACCGGCCTGATCTGACCCGTAAAGCTCGTGCCCTGTCCTGGCGATTTCTTTCCGTCGAACGGGCAGGAACGCTTTACTGACGGCCAACGTGTTCTTTTTGAGGCAAGCTACATCTTGTAGCGGCCCAGGTCCTCGTCGTTCAAGCCTTCGAGCCAGCCGCGAAGCTGTTCGGTCGTCGGTCCGTCCGGTGGCCCGGACGTATTCAGCTTGGCCGATTGCAGCACCTGTTCCGAGACAAAGATCGGGCAGTCGGAGCGCAGAGCCAGGGCAATCGCGTCCGAGGGCCGGGCGTCAATCGTGAGCTGTTCGTCGCCCTGGGTCAGCCACAGGACCGCAAAAAACGTATCGTCCTTAAGCTCATTGATAACAATGCGTTCCAGCCGAGCGTTCAGATTCTGGATGAGGTTACGGGTCAAATCGTGCGTCATAGGGCGCGGCGCCGTCATCTTCTCGATCTCGATGGCGATCGCGTTGGCTTCGAATATGCCAACCCAGATCGGCATCACCGTATCCGATGCGACGTCCTTCAAAACCACAATCGGCATGTTCGTGGCCGGGTCCATCATGAGCCCGCGAATCCGAACCTCGACGTCCATGGTTTCCCCCTTCTGCGCCCCGCCGCGGCTTCTCAACATCAGACCGCTTCCCCGACTAAACTGTTTGGATGCGTCCCGGTGATCCGAACCTGCATATACGTTCCGGGAGCCGGCGCAATCGCCTGCGCGCAAGTAAAATTCACCGGCTTGTTCTGGCTGCTTCTGCCCGCGATCTGCCCTCTTGCCGGGTTGATGCCTTCAACCATCACTTCCATAACCTGCCCTAAATGCTTCGCATAATTCGATCTCTGAATCTCTCGCTGCCGGTCGAGCAACACCTGCAGCCGCTGCGCTTTTTCCCCCTCTGCGATCGAATCGATCATCACCAGCGCGGGCGTGTTCGGCCGCGCTGAATACTTGAAACCGAACACGCAATCGTACTGCACTTCCGCCAGAAGATCCATCGTCGCGATGAAGTCGTCTCCGGTCTCTCCGGGGAACCCAACAATAATGTCCGTCGAAAGCGAAATTGGCCGCCGCGCCGCCTTCAGCCACGAAATCCTCTCCAGGTACCAGTCCGGCGTGTACTCGCGCGCCATCGCCTTCAGAACCCGCGGTGAACCCGACTGCACCGGCAGATGCACATGATCGCAAAGGGTCGGATAGGCATCGATGGCCTCCACAATATCCCGCGTAAAGTCGCGCGGATGGCTGGTGGTGAACCGGACGCGCCGAATCCCCCGCACCTGCCCACCGCCGCCAGCAACTCGGCAAAGCTCAGCTTCCCTTCCGGGTCGCGATAGCTGTTCACGTTCTGGCCCAGCAGCTGAATCTCCGTGTACCCCAGCGTCCGCAATCCGCCGCGCCTCCGCAAGCACCGATGTCGAAGTCCGGCTCCGCTCCTTGCCGCGCGTATACGGCACCACGCAATAAGCGCAGAACTTGTCGCAGCCCTCGATGATCGTGATGTACCCGCGATACGGATTTTTGCCGCGCCGTGAACTCGGTCTCGAACGTCTCCTCCGTCTGGCGGTCGTCGAGCCCCGTAATCCGGTTCTCCCCCGCCTCCAGCCGCCTCAGCATCTCCGGCAGTTTCCGATACGAAGCCGACCCCGACACCAGCGACACATATGGCGCCCGCTCGAAGATCTTTTCGCCCTCCTGCTGCGCCACGCACCCCAGCACGCCGAACCGCTTGCCGGCCTTGTGCAGCTTCTTGTAATCGTTCAGACGATTAAAGACCTTCTGCTCTGCCTTGTCGCGAATCGAGCAGGTGTTATAGAGAATGAGCCCGGCATCTTCCTCAGACTCTACTTGGGCGTAGCCCTCACGTTCGCAGTGTGCCAATCACCTTTTCGGAGTCATGGGCATTCATCTGGCACCCGAAGGTCTCAAGATAGAAAGTTTTTTCGGGCGTCATAGCAATCCTGAGTATACCGTGAGCCTCTGTCGATCCGGAACCAAGGCGATCTCCGAACACGCGTCGCCGTTCGCTTCCGGACATGCCGCTCCTGAAAGCGGACATTCCCGGCCCCGTCGCGGCGCGACCCCCTCAGTAGAATGTGCAGCTTGCGCCTTCCGCCCACTTGGCCGTTCGCGTGCACACCCCCATGCAGCAGTTTTTCGGAACGGAGCGACTTCCCAGTCATGCCTCTCGAGATTCAGGGCGTTGCCCCGCTTGTACAAGTCTTCGATATGCCCAGATCGATCCGGTTCTACCGCGACATGCTCGGGTTCACTGTGACTGGCAAGTCCGACCCCATGTCGAACGATCCCGATGATGTGAACTGGGTCATGTTGCAGTTGTGCGAGGCGACGGTGATGCTCAATACCGCCTACGATCCCGACGACGTTCCGGATGCGCCTGAGCCTGGGCGATGGTCCGGCCATCAGGACACCTGCCTCTATTTCGGTTGCCCGGATGTCGATGCCGCCTACCAGCACCTTGTCGACCAAGGCCTCGATGTGAAACCGCCCAAGGTTGCCTGGTACGGCATGAAGCAGCTTTACCTCACCGATCCCGACGGCTTCGGCCTCTGTTTCCAGTGGAAAGCCTGACCAAATCGCCCAGCGAAGGAGCGTCCGATGAAAACTGTCCTCCAGGATTTGCGCTACGCGTTCAGGCAACTGATCAAGCTGCCGGGATTCACTTTCACGGCGGTCATCTCCCTTGCCCTCGGCATCGGCGCCACCACGGCCGTCTTCAGCGTCGTCTACGCGATCCTCATGGACCCTTACGCTTACAACGCGCCCGATCGCATGATTCACATGCGCTTCATCGCACCCGACGGCGGCACCCGCGGCTTCGGCCTCACCGGCTCACAGTGGCAGGAGTTGCGCAAATCCCCAGTCGTTGAAGACACCTTTATGGAAGACGACTGGAACCTTACCGTCACCGGCAGCGAGCTGCCCGAAGACGTGCAGGGCGTCTATCTCACCTCCAACGGCTTCAACTTCCTCGGCGTCAAGCCCACTTTAGGCCGCGGTCTTCAGCCCTCCGACGCCATCGACGGCCAGGATCCCCAGCCCGTAGTGGTCCTCAGCTACAAATTCTGGCAGCGCCATTTCAATTCCGATCCCAGCGTCCTCGGCAAAACGATCCAGCTCGTCCGCAAAAACTACACCGTCGTCGGCGTCGCGGGTTCTCGCTTCACGTGGGGCGATGGCGATGTCTACCTTCCCCTCAAACTCGTCAACGACCCCGTCCGTTCCTTCTATGCCGGCATTCGCCTCAAGCCCGACATCACCCACGCCCAGGCCGACTCCGCCCTCGCTCCGCTCATCCTCCAGTTCGCCAAGGAATCTCCGAAGCACTTTCCGCAAGACCCCGAAAAACTCAAGTTCAAGGTCCGCGGCCTCAACGAAGACTTCATCGAGCAACTCGGCGGAACCCTGTATCTTCTCTTCGGCGCCGTGGCTTTACTTCTCCTCATCGGATGCGGCAACGTCTCCATTCTGCTTCTCGCACGTGCTACCGCCCGCCAGCATGAATTCGCCGTTCGCGCCGCCATCGGTGCCACCCGTACCCGCATCATCCGCCAGCTTCTGACTGAAGCCATCCTGCTCTCGCTCACCGGCGCCTGTCTCGGCCTTCTGCTCGCCTACAAAACTGTCTCCATAATCGTCGCCAATCTCCCCGAATTCTCCTTCCCCCATGAAGCCGCCATCTCCATCAACATCCCGGTCCTGATCTTCTGCATCGCCATCGCCCTGGGTACTGGAATCCTCTTCGGCCTCGCCCCCGCCTGGAACCTCTCCCGCCCTGAAGTCAGCCAGATCATGCAGTCCAACACGCGCAAAACCACCAGCAGCGTCCGGGGGCGCAGAACCCACAGCATCCTCATCGGCGGCCAGATCGCCCTCACCCTCCTCATGCTTGCCGGTGCCGGCGCCGCCATCGAAGGCTTCCTCAAGGTCGCTCACACCAATCTCGGCTACGATCCGCACAACGTCATGTCCGTCGGCATCCCCATCCACGACGGCACTTACAAAACCTGGCCCGAGCGCGCCACCTACTTCGAACAGCTCCACGACAAGGCCGCCCAAATTCCCGGCGTCTCCATGGCCGCCATCTCCAGCAACGCCACCCCTCCCGACAACGGCTTCAACACCAAGTTTGAAATCCTCGGCAAGCCCTCCGGCCAGGACCAGTCTTTCCGCGTCAACCTGGTCAGCCGCGAATACTTCCCCATTCTCCGCGTTCCTCTCCTCGCCGGCCGCATCTGGGATCACGACGAAGAGCATCGCGGCGCCCCCGTCATCCTCGTCAATCAAACCTTCGCCAAGCGCTACTTCCCCAATGAGAATCCGGTTGGCCATTCCCTTAAGGCGCCGGAAGTCGTTGCCCAGCCCCCATATCTCCTCACCGCCCCCGGCAGCGAAGGCTGGCTGCTCATCGTCGGCGTCATGGCTGACAAGCTCGACGACGGCCTCTCTAAGCCCGTCACTCCTGAAGCCTTCGTCCCCTACACCATGGTCCTGACCATGTACACCCAGATATTGGTCCGCTCTCCCGGATCGCCCCTCCCGCTCATCCACACCGTCCGCGCCACGGTCAACTCCATCGACCACGATCAGCAGACCAACGGCGATGTCCGCGATCTCGAGCATTGGATCACCCGCCTGCCTGAATATGCACGCGGCCAACTCGTGTCCTGGCTCTTCGGCGCGTTTGCGACCCTCGCCCTGGCCCTCGCCGCCGTCGGCCTCTACAGCGTCGTCTCCTACACCGCAGCCCAGCGCACCAACGAATTCGGCATCCGCATCGCCCTCGGCGCCGGGCGAAGTCACGTCCTCGCCATCGTCTTCCGCTCCACCGTTTTCAGCGTCGGAGGCGGAATCCTCGCCGGCCTCATCCTCACCTTCGCCCTCAACAAGGTGATGGCCACCTGGGCCACGGAGAGCTCCCGCGATCCCCTGCTCCTGTTTGCTGCCACCTGTGTCCTGTCTCTCGTAGCGACAATTGCCTGCGCCCTTCCCGCCTGGCGCGCCTCTGTTATCGACCCCATGAAGGCTATTCGTTACGAATAGCCCTTCCCCGAATCGCATTTTGGAAGCACAAACGCCTGGGTGCCCCACCCTCACGACGTCTCTGTTTTGTCGCCAGGGTGGGCCAACTCGAATCCAACCTCTCTCGAGCACCCCGAACCCGCATTGACCTCTCACACCCCCAAGCGTCATCCACACTCACTCCGCCCGAAGCAGGCTCACCGGATTGGTCCGCAGAGCGCGCACCACCGCCGGAGCCACCGCCATTATCACTGCCAGTCCCATGGCAAGACAGGGAGTCACCACCATACTCGAATCGGAAGCCTTCGCCTGGTACAAGAGTGACTCAATAAATCGCGTCGAAATCAACCCCGCCCCGAGACCGGCGATCGATCCCAGCGTGACCGCATACAGGGTCGCCCCTACCACCGGGCGGATAATGTCGCCTGGCTGGGCGCCGAGAGCCATGCGGATCCCAATTTCGCGCTGCCGCTGAATGACCGAGTAGATGAGCACACCGTAGAGACCAATGCCCGCGAGCACCCATGCCACAACCGCGAAAAAGAGAGCCAGCGTCGCGAGCAGGCGTTCGCGAATGGTCTGTCCTTCGTTCAGTTCCTGCTGCGTCCGCACATTGCTCACGTGAAACTCAGGACGCGCTCGGGCCACCTCCGCGCGAAGCTGCGAACTGAGCGCCACCGGGTTCGGCGAAGCGGTGCGGACAATGAACGTCCCTTCGCTCAGCGACGTCATTTGGCCCGTCGGATCGCGGTGGTGCAGTGGAACGAAAACCACCGGCAGCATGTTCCGGATGCTGCTGTAATAAGCGTCCCTTACAACCCCTAACACCGTCATGCGCTCGCGGGAGCCATCGTCCGAGGCTTTTTCAAACGATCGTCCAACCGGATGTTCATCCTGAAGGAATTTCCGCGCGAACGTTTCATTCACGATTGCGCCCTGGCCATACAAGTCGCTCTCGCGAAAATCCCTGCCCTCCAGCAGGGGAATCTTCATCGTCTCCAGCCAGCCGGGCGACACATTCAGGAAGTATGCGAGATCCACGCTGGCCGGCCCGCCGTTCACCGAAATCGAATCGTTCCACCCAATGCCCTTGAGCAGGGGCCATCCCGATTGAGACACGCGCTCTACACCGGGAACTCCGCGCAGATGATCCGCGACCTGGTCCCAATAGTTTGAGGGCTGGGCCGGCCGGCTCGTAGTCTCGAGCAACAGCAACCGGTGGGCCGAAAATCCGGTAGGCTTGTTCGCAAGGCGTTCGAAGCTGGCCACAAACAATCCCGCGACAAACACCACAAGAAAACAGAACGACACCTGCGCCGCGATCATGCCGTGCATCAGGCGCTGCCGCGCATGCGGTTCCTCGCCGCCCTTGAGCGCGTTCAGCGGCCTCACTGAGGACGCACGCAACGCAGGCAGCAGGCCAAAGAGAAGAACCATTCCCGTGATCAGAGCCATCCCAAATCCCAGGACCCTCCAATCGGCCGGCAAAATCAGGCGCGCGGGATTGTCCCTGGGATTGATCATGCTCACTACAAGAGGCGCAGACCACCATGAAAACAGCGCTCCGCCAGCAGATGAGAGAAGGGCCAGTAACGCGCTTTCCGCAAGCACCAGGCGCACCAGGCGCAATCGGCCTGCGCCGATCGAGACCCGAAGCGCCATCTCTCGTGCTCTTGCCGCTGTTTTTGCTGCCATCAGGTTGGCGACATTCGCGCACGCAATAAGCAAGACCATCACAACCAGTGCACCGATCGCGGCCAGCGCCTGGCGGTAGCCCCTCTGCATCTCCGAGGCGCCCGTGGGCGCAGGTTCCAGAAGGGTCTGGTTCTTCAAGACATTTTGTAATGCCACCGGCGACAGACCCGTCTCGCCGCTCAGTCGATTCGCCTCGAACGCGTGATTGACTGCCGCCAGCATCTCCCTCAGAGGCTCAATCGCGGCGCCCGGCTCCACGACGACGAGGGTTCGAAACCACGTCGAGTCCTGCCGCGTCACACTCCGATGCATCATGGTCGGAATGAATATATCGACCACGATGCCTGGCTCTGTACCAGTGAACTTCTTTTCGCTCACGCCAATGATCTGGTAAACACCATCACCGTAGTGAACCGTATGTCCCACGACCCCAGGATCGCGCCCGAAACGCCTGTTCCAGTAGTCATACGAAATCACCGCATACGGCGCCGCTCCCGGCGTTCGATCGTCGCTCTCCGTGAACAAACGCCCCGCCGCCGGTTGAATTTCGAACGACGGGAACATCCACCCGGAGACGTGTTGCACGATGGCCTTCTCCATCTCCTGATCGGTTGTGTAAGTCACATCGGCGCGGTCGGCATAAGAGATCGCGATCAACTCCGCCTTGCCCTTCGCGGCAACGCGCATCAGTTGGAAATCCGGATAGGCCCACGAGTCCCATTCGCCCGGCTTGTTGTCGAACCCCATGCCCTTGCGAGACAAAACATACATCCGCTCCGGATGGGCGACCGGCAGCGGCCGCCAAAGAAGCGCATCGATTAGCCTAAAGGCCGTGGTACACGCCCCGATCGCCAGAGCCAGCGAAACTATCGCAACCGCGGAAGTCACGCGATTGCGCTTCAGTTGCCGCCAGCCGAAAATCACGTCGGCGCGGACAGAATCGAGCCAGGGGATCACCCGCAGATCGTGGCTCGCTTCTCGCTGTTGAAGTGCATTTCCAAGCGCTCTCCTTGCTTCGGCGGGATCCCGCCCCTGCGATATCGCCTCGTCGATATGCGACGCAAACTCTTCCTCGATGTCGCTGTTCACGCGTTCGCTGCGAAATACATTCGCGATCCGGGACAAGAGAGACATATCACGCCATCCTGAGAATTCTGCTCACCGCCGATGTCGCCGTCTGCCAGCAAAGTTCTTCAGACGCCAGCTGGCTCTCCCCCGTTTCAGTCAACTCATAGACGCGCGTTCGTCGGCCACTTTCCTTTTTCACCCATTCCGCGCGAATCCAGCCCGCCTCCTCCATCCGGTGCAATGCCGGGTAGAGAGAACCTTCTTCGGCCCTGAGCACGTCCTCCGACATCTCGGCGATGGCCGCCATGATGGAGTAGCCATGCAGCCGAGGACGCCGCCCCAGAAGAGTCAACACCAGCAGATCAAGAGTGCCTTGCAGAGGATCAGTCTTTTCCATACATAGACATCTTAATAAGACATCTGTATCAGTCTGTCAAGTCCTGGTCACCGCGATGTGAATAACTGCGCGCCCGGCATATCGATCGACACGGAGTTTCTCGTCTTAATCTGCAGGTAATTTTCAAGCCAAATGAGAGAATCCGACAGGCCCCCGGGCAGCCCGCTCAAAACTCGCCGGCCGGCGAAACCTGTTTTGTAATGGTCCATTTTTAGCGCTGGTAAATCCCTTTACGGTTGCATTATGACACCCCGGGTATCGGCGTGCATCCTCTTTTATTTGTTCCACTTGCACCAGCAAAAAAAATGCACGAAAAGTGCATACCCTCTCCCCCGGTGTGGCGGCGAGAATGATCAACGAAGTCCGGTGTGAAGATAGGCGAGCAGCTCTGTCATCTGGTCTTCGGTAAATCGCCCGGCAAAACTCGGCATCAACCCGTTGCCCGCAAGGACCACGTGCCGCACTTCGGCGTCCGTTGCGGGCGCGCCGCCGGGCAATATGGACCGTTTGAACACACCATGCAGATCGGGAGGAACTTTCTTGAGAGCCAGATCGTTGTCCTCGTGGCAGTGCGCACAGCGGACGGCGTAGAGATGCTTGCCTTCCGCTTCTTGTGGCGTGAGCGCGGGTGCCGAATGGCATCCCGACACCAATGCCGTGCCTCCGACGATGCCCAATCCGGCCGCCACCCAGACGCAAAGCCGAGAGCGAGTTTTCAGTTGGACAACCTCTACTTCTCGATGATTCCGCAGGCGACGCGATCGCCGGAATTCCCTGACGGATCGGACATCAGGTCGTCGGCCTTGGCGTGAATGACGAGGGATGTACCGCCTTCGTGAAAGAGCGAATTAGCCCCGTCGCCTAGTGTCACGCCGTTGACCGTGAAAGACGCATCGCCCTTTCCGTTGTCGGCCACGGTCAGGTTCTGCAGATCACCGAGGTGCGGATGAGGATCTTGGGCGTTATGGATGCCGTGATGGGCGCTGGTAGGGTTAAAGTGGCCGCCGGCGGAAGCAAACGCCGGCCCTTCGCACTTCCCGACATTGTGGATGTGAATGCCATGCTCACCGGGGGTCAGCTTCGAAACCTTGACGGCGATTTTGACTCCATCAGCCGTGGATGTGATCTTCGCAGACCCGATCTCCTTTCCTTGCGCGTCCATGATTTTTGCGTGAGCCGATTGAGAGGCCGCATGAGCCAACGGGATAGATACGGCGAAACAGATGATCCCGGAAATCACTAGAAGCTTTCGAAAGCGCACGGCGTTTCCTCCTTCAAAGAGTCTATAGGTTCTGAACGGCGGAATGGTATCACACGCACAGCTCCTGGAAATTAACACCGGTCCAAAGTCCGTTCTTCAAGACTCATCCAATGCGCACCGGAGGAGCGATTTGAACTATTGTGTCATTGCTGGAGGAGGTCCGGGTTATCTAGTAACCTTCCTGAATAGGACGGGCGTTGTCAAACGAAAGGCTCCTGGATTACAAATCACGGCCTGGCAAGTCTCGAGCTGATCCTCTGAGCCGGTGCCGCTCGGCTATCCTGAATCCATGATGCTCCCCGCACCGGCCCAGATCCATGAAGCTCAATCCATCATCTACCGCTACATGGCCCCCACGCCGCAGTACACGTGGCCGCTCATCAACCAGCGGCTTGGCGGCGAAGTCTGGGTAAAGCATGAGAATCACACTTCTCTCGGCGCGTTCAAAATCCGCGGCGCACTGGTCTATGTGAATTGGCTCAAGCAGACCCAACCGGACCTGGTCGGCGTCGTAGCCGCTACGCGCGGCAATCACGGCCAGGGTGTAGCTCTGGCCGCCCGCCTCACCGGTCTCCATGCCGTCATTGTCGTGCCCCACGGCAACAGCACAGAAAAGAACCAGGCCATGGCTGCGCAGGGCGCGGAACTCATCGAACACGGGCACGATTTTCAGGAATCGCTTGAATACGCGCGCACCCTCGCTGCCGCGCGCAAATTAGCCATGATCGACAGCTTTCACGAGCGCCTCGTGAGGGGCACGGCTACCTATGCCATGGAGTTCTTTCAAGCCGTTCCGCCGCTCGATCGAATCTATGTTCCCATCGGACTTGGTTCGTCGATCTGCGGTGTTTCCGCGGCCCGCAATGCCCTCGCGCTGAAGACGGAAATCATCGGCGTTGTCTCCTCGGCGTCGCCTTCGTATGCGCTTAGCTTTGCGCAGCGAAAGATTGTCGAGGCTCCCGCACAGACCCTCCTGGCCGACGGCCTCGCCTGCCGCCTGCCCGCCGCTCAAGCCATGGAAGTCATCTGGGCCAACGTTGCCCGCATCGTCGAAGTGTCCGACGCTGAGATCGCCGCGGCCATGCGCTTCTATTTCCAGGACGCGCATAACGTGGCGGAAGGAGCGGGCGCAGCGCCGTTGGCGGCTGCAATCAAAGATCGGCATCAAAGCAAAGACAAGCGCATTGGCCTCGTGCTCACCGGAGGCAACGTCGACCTTGAGCTTTACAACGCAGTCCTTTCCGGAGCCCATTGAAACCCATCGTGCAATTCCAGGAACTGTGATGAAAGCGCATTCCGAAACACTCACTCCGCTGGCACATTCCGCGCAGAACCGTTGTTTCGGCTGCGGCACTGCGAACCCCACCGGGCTTCGTCTCGAGTTCATGCTTGCTCAGGACGGCACCGTGGTTTGCCTGGCCGCGATTCCCGAAACTTTCGAAGGGCCGCGCGGTTTTGTCCACGGCGGCATCATCGCCACCCTGCTCGACGAAGCCATGAGCAAAGCCGTCCGCTCGCATAACCTGGTCGCCATGACCCGCCACATGGAAGTCGACTACAAACTTCCCGTTCCCTCCTGTGCGCCCATCCGGCTCGAGGGCCGCGTCTATCATCACGAAGGCCGCAAGCACTGGGCGGAAGCCAAAATCCTCAATGACCAGGGGACTCTCCTCGCCCACAGTAAAGGTCTGTTTATCGAGGTCCGTCCTCGCGCGACCACGTCATGACCCGCGTCCTGGTTCTCGTCTTTCTCGTGAATCTGTGCGCCGCGCAAGAACCCCCTCTCCCGCAGCCAGAGCTGATTGCGCCCAACCTGTCGCGGCTCGAAGGCATCGATGCCGGCTCCGGCATTCACTATGTGCGGCTCATCCTTTCTCTCCCACCAGTCGAAAATTCCACCCAGGCCCCGCCGCGCTTCATCATGGAATGCACGGAAATCAAAGGCAAGCGCGACCTTGCGTGGCTGGTCAGCTTCGGCGGCGTAGCCGATGCGAATTTCACGCCTCCGTTTCGCCCCACCCCAGTTCAGCCCTACCCGCCTCACAATCCCAGCGCCAAATTGACCATGACCTTCGAGGGATACATGAAGTGGAAGCCGTACGTCAGATCCTGGGAAGTTTTGCCCTCGGGTGAAATGCGTTATCGCAATCCCGGCCTGAAGAGCCCCAACCTGGACGGCCCGCGCTTCTTCCTGCCGTACCTCAATTCCCTTCCCGGATTGCGTATTGGTTATGCCCGGCCGGCCTCGGGAAGTCCGCCCGATCTCCTGTTTCAAACCCGTCCCATGCTCGATGCTCTGAATAAGACTCCCGCGTGCCAGTCATAGTCCCGGGCAGCTTCAAGTGAGCGGCAATTTCCAGCCCGTCTGCCGCGTCCCCCGCGCATACCACGCGCACAGCAACAGGAAAACCGCGCCAGCCGCATACGACAACGCGAACGCCGGCGCAGTTCCCCATCCGATGCGTCCTTCAATCCCCGCGCTCGTAAGCATATAGGCGTGAATGATCCCAAACGCCGCCAGCAGCGCCGCGGCGGAGATCCACCCCGCCGCCTGCACAAACTTGCGCTCGATCACCAGCGCCATCACCGCCGCCCACAGCATCGATGTCAGCAGAGCGCCCTGTCCCAGTGCCAGCAGTCCCGCCAAAGCCAGTTCCGTTCCCATGCGCGGCGCCACTTCCGCCAGCGAACTGCCCGCCTTGCGCGCCACTGTGTCCGCAATCCCTGCGGCCCACTGCGCCAGCATGGGAACCAGGCCCAGCGCCACGGCAATCGATTGCACCCGCGGCACCTCCACGAACGCCTGCCCCACCGTCACCAGTCCAAACCACACGATCACCGGCCCGGCCACTTCGAGCGGCACCACGCGCAGCACCAGCGGAAGCAATCCGGTCGTGCACAGAATCAGCGTCACCAGCCCATTGAGCGCCGAATAACCCGACCGCGCTCCATTTCCCTTGTGCGCCGCGTGGCCTACATAGAGCGTTGTTGGAAACGGGCTTCCCAGCGCGGCCGCGGCCAGCGTCCCCAATCCATTCATCAGCAGCGAAGGCGTGGTCCGGTAGTCATCGCCGGCAATCTTCACGCTCTCCAGGATCTGCAGCGACGCCAATGTGTCGAGCGAGGCCAGCGGCAGGATCACCGCAAGATAGCTCCACCACTCGCGGTGCGCCAGCAAAGGCAGCAGGTTGACGGCATGCGGAAGATAAATTCCCGGCGCGGCATTCAGCGCGGCGGCCGGTTCATACACGTGCAGCCATCGCAGCAGCGCCACCAGAAATGCGCCCAGCCCGATCGCCACCAGCGCGGGAGGAATTCTCAGCGGCAGCCGCAACCGCGATCCATACAGCGTAAACAGCACCAGCATAGGTAACAGCGCAATCGCCGCCCGATCGAACACGCCAAAAATGAACCCGAGGCACAGATACGCCAGTGCGAGCCCTGCCAGCGGGCACAGCAGGGCTGCACGCGGTGTGTGCCGCCGCAGCCAGTCGGTGCAGAATGCGCCTGCCGTCTGCACCACCCCGCTGATCAAACTCGCAAACACCCCCGCCTGCCACGCCATCGTTCCAGAATGCGTGCGCGTATACACCGGCCCCATGATGAGAAACACATAAGCAAAGATCGTCGGCGTGTTCACTCCGAATGGAATCGCCGTGACATCGTCGCGCCCGCTCTTCGCCGCCAGGCGCCGCGCCTGCCACGCATAAAACAGGTTCCCCGCCAGCACCGAGAGGGCCACGCCCGGCAACACGCGCGCGGTTACAAATGCGGCCGAAAATCCGCACACCGGGGCCAGTCCCACGATCAGCAGCAGGTCCGGAAATCCGGAAAAGAACAGCCCGAAGAATCCGTCCACATCTCCGGACGTAAACCAGGGAAGACGGTGAACCGCCGGAGCAATAACCGATGCGCTATCCCCCTTCATGCGGTACCGTAGGTCAAGCCGATCGCGCGCAGCCACTTCCGGTACGCGGTCGCCATTCGATCCGAACGCAGGTGCAGCTCGGCCTGCAGGTCAAGCGGCAGCAATTCAGGCCGCTGCGATTCGACGATGATCCGATCCTGCTCACTTACATGATCCTGAAATCGCAACAACTCCTCATCCGGAAGCTCATGTCCGTAATTCAGGCTCATCACCAGCCGCGACTCGCACGTGTCTTCATCCACAGGCGCCACTTGCGCCAGGATCCCGAATCGCTGCTCGCCGTGCGACTTCACGAATCCCGCCGTGAGCGGCCCCGCAACCCAATAGTGATAATTCACCAGGGCTGCTTCTCCAGTGCCGTCCGGATCGGGCTGCCAGATGCGGATCTTCTTCGCTTCCGGTCCGCGCTCGCTACCGCCCGCGGTCACTTCGTAGTCCTCCACTTCGCCGCGCTGGGGATCTCCCAGCAACCCCGCATGCACAAATCCGAGGTGCGCCACGTCCAGCAGATTTTCGATGACCCGCGGCCCCTTGGCGCGAAAGCGGTACGGCCCCGCAAGCACGGTCCGGAAGCCCGCTTGTTCAACCATCGCGAATTCCGGCAATGCCGCATGTGGCTCGCCGAGAGCAACCCACGCCACTCCATACCGCTCGCGGACTGCGAAGGTCTCGGCATGCGCCTTGACGGGCGGCGTCAGTTCCGGTTGCGCCGGAATCCGCACGCACTCGCCGGTCGGCGCATACTCCCACGCATGGTAGGGACACACCAGGCAATCCCGGCTCGCACCAGCCTGTGCTAGATCTCCGCGCCGCACCGTTCCCAGCGACAACCGCGCTCCCCGATGTACACAGAGATCACGCCAGCAATGCAGCCCCTCCGACGAACGCCAGAGCACCACGTCGATACCCATCACCCGTCGCGCGATCGTCCGTCCCGGTTCGACCTCGTGCGACCAGGCCACCGCCATCCACTCGCCTCTCAGCAGTGGATCGCTCAACATCGAACCCGGCGACACGATTGGTTCGGGCAACAAATCAACTGGCTCCCATCAAAGATTTACGGCGAGGACCGCCCCGGAGTGAAGCTAGTGTACACGCTTCATCGACATGACCCCCACAAACCAGGTGCCCCGCTCAACGCGATCTTCGCGCGCTGAGCGGGGCGGCTGGTCATGGTCCTTTTGAATAAGTAGACAGGTCAGCATCAGTGGATCATGTTGATGGTTTCCTGCGTCACGGTATCGAATGTCGTTACCGCCTTGGAGTTGGCCTCAAACGCGCGCTGCGCGATGATCAGATTTGAGAACTCCGCCGAGATGTTCACGTTTGACGCCTCCAGCGCTCCGCCCACCATGGTTCCGAGGCCGGCTGTTCCGGATGTCCCGATGGTCGCCGTGCCGCTGGCCAGCGTGGTTGCATAGTCGCCATCGCCAAGCGCCTTCAGACCCTGAAGATTGACCACGTTCCCCAGCGCCAGCTGCGCCACGTTGAGCTTCTGCCCGTTGGAGAAGGTGGCCGTCACCGTCCCGTCAGATCCGATCGAAAACCCCGAATAATCGCCGCTCGCATAGCCGTTCTGCGTCGTCGAGGCCACCGCCGAGGTCTGGTCGATCTGGCTGATCGTCGACTTTCCATTGCTGCCGTAAAGATCCCACGTCATATTCAGGCTAGCGGCTCCGTCCGAGAGCCCCGCGAAAGAAATGCCCGCCACGCTCGATGCCGGACTCACGAGATTGCCGTTGGCGTCGAACGCCAGCGCCCCGGTCGCATTGGCTGAAGCAATCGGATCCTGGATCACCGCGCCCGAAGATGAGACGCTGGCGCCCGAGATGCTCAACTGTCCCGCGGCTGTGGCGGAGACTGTAACCCCGACGATCCCCGCCGCATTCACCGCGTTTTGCAGGTCCGTCGCATAAGTGCCGACCGTTTCGCCGGCCGCTACCACTGGAGCCGTGATCGTTCCGGTAGCCGCTGCCGTTGGACCCGTGATGGTGAGATTGGTCCCGGGATCAACCGTCGCCAGCGCGCCGCCGCTCGAACCGAAGTTGTAATTGATCGTGGTCACGCCTGCGGCCGTGCTCGAGTTTGAAGTCAGCGGATCCGGCATCGAGATGTTGTAACTCCACGCATTGTTGCCGGTCTTGGTGTAAGTCACGGTGGCCTCATAGGAATTGCCCAGCGTGTCAAAAACCTTCACCGACCCCGTGGTGCTGGCGCCAATTGCCGATTGAGAATCGAGCGTCGCGTTCATGCCGAAGCTGCTCGTCGCCTGTGGAGGCTGCACCTGGCTCTTGGGAATATTGACCGGCGTCAACGGGGCGTTGGTATTCACCACGCCATTCACCGCCGGATACCCCATCACGCTCAGTCCGTTGGCCGTAATCAGGTTGCCGCCCGAATCGGTTGAAAAGTTCCCCGCCCGCGTCAGGTATTCACTGGCGCCATTGGCCACCACGAAAAAGCCATCGCCCTGCAGCGCCACGTCCGTATCGACGCCGGTCGAATTGGGAGACCCCGTCGAGAAATCCGTTTCGATCGACGCGACCTGCGTACCCGACCCCCGCTGGATCGGATCGCCCGATCCGGTTGAACCGATCTGCTGATAGAAGAGATCGGAAAAATTGACCGACTGCGACTTGAACCCGGTGGTATTCATGTTCGCCAGATCATTGGCGATCGTGTTCAGGGCGGTCGAGTCGCTGGTGAGCCCTGTCAGCGGAATATAAAAGCTTGCCATGTGTCAATCTCCTCTTGTCTCTCTGTCTCGATCCAAAATGTGTACGCGTGCCGAACTGAAATCCGGGCGCCCCATTCTGGGCGCGCCTTTTTTGCGCCCGGGGTGGAAGAGCACGAAGTCCCATGGTTGGAGAATGCGCTCACACAAACTCACTTCAGGCCGCTCAAGGCCTGGGCAACGCGGTGCGCTGCCGGAGCCGTTCGTGGAACGCTGAGATTGCCAGCCGCGACCGGGACTGCTTTGCTTTGGCTGATTGCATCAGGCCTGCCACCCGGAGTGCCCGTGGTTTGTCGGGCCGCACCGGCCGCCGCAGTGGTACCTGGGCCGCTCTTGACGGCATGAGGAGCACTCATCCCGTGCCCGGCTACCGATCCGCCGGAAGCAGTGCCCGAACCTCCCAGTGCGGTGGACAGATTCTGGTTAATGTCGATCAACTGCTCCAGGCTGTTCACCTGCACGAGTTGATTGATGTACTCGTTGGGATCCGTATTCGCGGTGGGATCCTGGTTCTTCATTTCGGTCACCAGCAAAGTAAGAAAGTCATTAGCCGAAATTGTGGACGCCTCACCCGCGGAGCTTCCGCTCCCGTTTTGCGTGCTGTCCATCGGGTTGGCTTTCCCCAGAGCACTCAGTGCCCCGCTCGCGTGATTCCATATTCCTGCTATCCCTGCCATCTCCCCTCCATCCTGGTTATCGATCGTCCGTTCCAGCGCTTTGGCAGCATCTTCAAAAGCCGGTCGCATCCCGTTATGCCATCACAGAGACGTAGGTTCCCGCTCTCCTGATCGCCGATCCATCGGAAACGATGTTTCGATCCGCGGCCCCCGCCGCGTTAGTTGCCGTTTGCGGGGCCAAATCGCTCGGTCTGCTTGCTGGCACCATAGTTCTGCCCGCGTCGTCGTCTCTACCGCTTCCACCGTCCGCGCTGTTCCCCTGTTGCGCTCCCGCTCCATAACGCCCATCCTCCGGCGTGGCTATCGTCGCCGTCGCATGCGCTCCATGCTGCTGGGCGAGAAATGCATTCAGCCCGGTCAGATGGGTGCCCAGCACTTGCGCCGCTTCCGGCGAACCCGGCAGCAGCGCGGCATGAACCGCACCGCCGCTGGTTTCGGCACGAACGCCAACCCATCCCAGGTTTGGATCGAGATAACCAGCCTCCGCGCGATGCGCTCCTGCCTGCACCCAGTGAATGGATCGCGATGCGCTCTCTGCGTCCAGCCTGGCGAAGGTTTCCTCGCCAGTGAGAGCGGTCGATTCGTTGCCGGCCGCGTGCGCGGCATTGACCCATCCTCCTGGCCTTACACTTGCTTCCGCCATCCCCGCTGGAGCGCGAACCAGGATCGGGGCGGCTGCTTCAGGCGCTGCCATCACCGAGAATCCCCTCTCCCCAGCGGATTCGCCGCCTGCCCTGGGATGTGGCGATCTTTCCGCACCGCGTACAAGCAAAGGATCGACGACTCGCCCGCTTCTCAAAGCACTCCGATACTCGGCCTGTCTAACTACATTCGCCGCGCGCTGCGAATCAGTTGAAGTTGCCACGGCGGCATCTGCGATCGGCGCCTCCGGCGCGGCATGATCCGGACGAACGGCCAGCAAAGAATCATTTATGTCCCCGCCTGGCACTTGGCGGCCTGGGTTGCTCGCAGCCTCAGTGCTACCGGGCTTCGGCTCTTCCACAGAAGCAGCGGCGGGGGCATTGGCGTTCAGTAATTCTCCGATGGTCGCATCTTCAGGACCATTCTCCGAATTCGCTTCGATCCTCTCGCGTGCCAGCCCCGCAATTGAGCCCCTTGAATTTGCCTCTCCATCGACCGCCGAGACGGCGAGCCTGCCCGGCCGGGCGCCACGAAACTCCGAGGCGAAGGATTCGCTGCGCACGCCGGGGCTCCTCGGCGGCAGAGCACTTCTAGAAGCGGAGACCTCCGGCGCGGAAACCGCAATCAGTTGAAATCCCCCTGCCGGCGCGTGGCCGCCCGCCATTGCCGAAGATGTTGTGCTCGGTCCATCGACCTTTCGGCTTTCATGAGCTTGCGCGACAGCCTTGGAACCAGCTCCGGCGGCCTTTTTTCCCGCCGGAAAGTCTGTCCGAGCTCGGAGCGCTTCGCGGGGTGCCCCCAGTCGTTCACCGTTTTGGTTTGACCGTGACGCGGGCGCCGAAAAGTTCAATACTTGGCCCGGTGCCGGTCTCACGAACGATGGAACAGCAACGGCTCCGATCTCCTTTTCTGCTCCAGGCTCCTCACTGGACCGCAGGCCCAACCGTTCGAGGAATAGATGCCAGCTGGATCGAAAGCTTGCCTCCGAATCCCCCGGAACCGGGATCGTCTTGCCGGCCGATCCATCGACTGCGGCACCTGATCCCGGGGTCGCCGCTGCTGATGCCTGGGCCCCGCATCCGGGTAGGCATTCTGGTCCGATCTGAACCCCCATGCTCATGCCCACGTTGATTGCAGCAGGCGTGCCAAAGAATTCGGCAACAGGTTAGAAGGTTGTCAGAATCGGGATCAGGGCTCCCATTTTGACGAATCGCGCCCACCCGATGAGGAGTCACGCTCAAGTTCATCGCTACTTTGTCGACCCGATCGTTCCCCGTCCTCGAAGCGCATGTCTTCGCCGAATAGGCTGCATCCATGTAAGTCATCTATGTAAGTCAAAGTCAAGGGAAAAGCACAAGTGTCCTTGGCGCGCTCAGGAGAGCGCGCATTGATTGAATCAGGATGTGCCGTTACGCATCTGTGGCCTCTCGGCCGTTGGTTCCTGCTCTGAAGCAGAACCATACATCCATTTGCAGCCTCGGGCTCCGAAGAGCCGTCACCGAAGATTGAGTTTGTGTTCTCTGCCAGTCCCGAAACAATTCGTGGTGAGCCTCCGGAGTTTGATCTCCTTCGCACAGTGGGCTACTTGCAGGACCTGGCAGTCTGCGCACGGAATGATCCTGATGTTTTTCCTTCTTTGGCAGGTTTTTAGGCTGCCGCCGTGCCTGGGAACTTTTCCGCAGGCACGAAGTCCTGTTTTCTGCGTTCCACCGCGAGGATCCAGCAAACCAGTTTCCTGGCCACAGCTAGGGTGGCGCGGTTTCGATTGCCCTTCTGCATCTCCTTTTCGTGGAGCAGGGCCAGTTCGTGGTACAGCCTGCGGCGCCAGCTTCGCGGCCTCTACCAGCACATGTTGAATGTGCTTGTTTCGCTGCTTGGAAATGGGCGTGCGCATCACCTTGTCGGCCGAACTCTTCTCCGCTCCGCACAGTCCGCAATAACTGATGGCCTGCTTGATCGATCGAAAGCGCGTGACATCGCCGATCTCCAGTGCCCACGTCAGCGCAGTGATCGGGCCGACCCCGGGAACCGTTCTCAACCGCTTCAGTCTCTCCACCAGCATCGGATCACGCTCCAGCGAACTGACCAGGGCATAGTCCAGCTTCTGCGCGCGTACGATATGCTCGCGGCTCAGCTTCAGCAGCGGCCTGATGCTGGCATCGATCTCTTCGCTGCCGGCCATCAACTCCGCAAAGTAGCCCACCTTGTGCAGCCGCCGCTTCGTGTGCGTCACGCCTTTTTCCAGCAGCAGCCCCGACACGCGGTTCTTCATCTGCACCATCTGCTTGACCAGCAGCTCGCGGTAGCGCAACGTTCGCCGCCGGTCCCGGATCTCGGTCGAGGCCATGTGGCACTCCGGCAGGAAGTCGCATCGCAGGCAATCGGCGATCTTGCTGGCATCGATCCGGTCGTTCTTCCGCTTGGCTGCTGCGATGGCCCGCAGCATCAACGGATGGGCCACCTTCACCGCTTCTGCATGCGGAAGCAGGTGATCATAAATCCACCCGGTGAAGATCGTCGCTTCCATGGCGATCGTCCGGGGTTGGGGAAGCGTCTTGATCCAGGCGTCCAGCTCGCGCCGGGTCGCTCCGACCTTGCCTTCCATGTGCACACGGCCAGCCGCGTCCTTCACGCAATAGCTGATCGTCCTCTTGTGAACATCCAGTCCGATGTAATACATAGTCTCTGAGGAGCCTCCGAGGTAGTTCTCTGAATCAGCCTCACAGCTGAGTTCAGCCTTTTGCAACACCTCGCGCTCCTCACTGACTCCTCCTGATGAAAACCTCACTAATGTGTTGTATTTATTGCAGGTGATAGGCAGAAGCCCAGGACTGCCGCTTGTTGTCGAAGTCGACTTTCAGCGCGGGTTTTTGCTTGGGTATCAGCCCTTTGAAAGACCTCTTCCGTATAAGGCTGCTTGGTTGCAAGAAGGTGGTAGACGATGCGCGCGAGCTTGTGGGCCGTAGCGGTTACTGCAGCACGTGCCCCCAATCGCCATTTCGCTTTTCGATAGAATTCGCCGAGATGATTGTTGGCATGATATAGGCACTGTGCTCCAAGGCGTAGAGCGATAGCAGCTCTGTTCTTTACGTGCCTCGTTTGCGAATGGAGGACCTTGCCTCCGCTGACCTTCTTTTCGGGGCACAATCCCAACCAAGACGCAAACGCAGACGCACTTTTGAAGCGCGAAACATCAGGCCCGATTTCCATAATGATCGTGTGAGCCGTTAGGGTACTGAGTCCAGGTATGTCGGTGAGGTCCACTCCGGCGATTGGATACAGTTCGGACTTCAGATCGAACGCCGGTTCGTTGCCGGCCCGCTGGTATATACGCTTCTTCGTTCCTGAAGGTCGCTTTGGTTGAGCATTCGGCGACGCAGACACAGCTCCCAGATATTTCTCGATCTCCTTGTCTACCTCCGCCATCAGCCCTCTGTAAAACCTGTATGCAGCCAGAGACTGCTGCAACGTGAAGAGATGCTCTGAGCGGTAATCTCCCTCCAACGATTTGGCTACAATATCGCGAGAACTGCGCACCCGGCGGTTGCAAAGAGCTGCCAGGCGTATGGGATCCCGCTGGCCAGCAAGGATCGCATCGAGAATTGCAATGCCACTGACTCCTGTAATGTCACTCAATACATGATGGACTTGCAGGTTCATCTGCGTTAGTGCCTTTTGCATATGCTGAGTGTGCTCAGACGCCATCTGAAGCAGACCCTCTCGATGTCGCCACAGCGATCGCAAAACGCATATCTCATCGCTCGGGCGGAAGCTTGCCTTCAGCAAGCCAACCGAATGCAAATACTGGATCCACTGACAATCCGAGACGTCACTCTTTCGGCCTGGGACGTTCTTGACATGACTCGCATTAACGAGGAACACTTCAAAGCCGCGAGTCTCAAGCACCTGGAACAATGCGATCCAATAGACCCCAGTCGACTCCATCGCGACAGTTCGAACCTTGCAGTCGCCAAGCCAGTCGCACAGATCATGCAGGTCACGAGTAAATGTTCCGAAGGACCTCACGGAGTGCTCAGCCCTATCCGGTGGAACCGCAACGTAAATCTCTTCGGCGCCGATGTCGATCCCTGCAGCATCCGGATGCAGCACCGGAAGCATACGAGCAACTGTCTTCCTTCTGGGCTTTTCCGACGATCTCATGCATCCCCCTTTCCACTGGCGCCTGCGGCCCGAGGCTACGAAGAATGCAAACTCCTGAACGGGATCGCTGCCGTAGCAGACGTCACCACTGACCTTTACGTGCCCTCGGACCCACGCTTAGCAACGGGCTCCCACACACCAGTGTCAAAACGGGCTGTAACTGCCGCAGGCACCAGCATCACCAGTATCGCTGCCGCATGTTCATCTCGTTCCTTTTGGGGACGCCCATACCACCGCTTAGCATTCAAACAAACCTAACCACGCCCGGTCTTCTCCCGTTGTTTACGCGATCCGTGCCAGTCATCCACGGCGCGCTGGCTGCGCCGGTTCGATTCGATCACGTCCCGGGCCTCGCTCTCGCTGACCAGGGTTTCGGCCTGCCGGCGTTCTATGCGTTTCTCGAGAAAGGCCTCGTGTAAACGCTTTGTCTCGGCTTCGGCGCGCGCGATGTGCTGCGCCAGCAATTCCGCTCGCCTTCTGCCGGCGGTCGCCTGCACTAGTCCGCCCTGGCGGTCGGGCACGAGACCCGTCTGCACGCTCGCCCCGATCCATGCGTGGCCGGCGCGCTCCATCTTCCCGGCGGCCTTTCTGGCCGCCTCCAAGTCACGCAATTTTCCGGCTGCAGACTCGAGGGCAAGTCGTTGCTGCTCTTCCTGGAGATCACGAATCCGCAGCAGGCGCTCGAGCGATTTGGAGACCGCCACCGGCTCACACTCCCGCCGCAAGATCTGCCAGGCGCACCAGCGAATCTTCAAGGCTGACTCGCTCCTGAGCCTCCTGGGTCATGAAGCTGCGCAGGACCTCGCGGGCTCGCAGCGCCCGGTCGAGATCCGGATCGGATCCCGCCTTGTATGCCCCGATGCGCACCAGGTCCTCTGACCGCGCGTATACCGCCATCAACCTGCGAATCAGAGCGGCCTGTTCGCGGTGCCCGGTCTCGGTTACCGCCGGCATCAGGCGGCTGATCGAGTCCAGTACATCGATGGGAGGATACCATCCCTCCGCCGCTAGCCCCCGCGACAGCATCACATGCCCATCGAGCAGCGAGCGCACCGCGTCTACCAGCGGATCCTGGCGATCATCGCCCTCCATCAGCACGGTATAAAACGCGGTGATCGAGCCGGTACGAAACTGGCCCGTCCTCTCCACCAGCCGCGCCAGGCGCGTGAACACCGATGGAGTATATCCTTTAGCGGTCGGCGGCTCTCCGGCGGCCAGTCCAATCTCGCGCGCGGCCATGGCAAATCGAGTCAGCGAATCCAGCACCAGGAGCACATGCTTTCCCTGCGCGGAAAAGTACTCCGCCACCGTGGTAGCGGCCAGGGCCGCCCGCATGCGCAGCAGCGGCGATTGATCGGAGGTCGACACCACCACTACCGAACGCGCCCGTCCCTCTTCGCCCAGCGCGCTTTCCAGAAATTCCCCCACCTCCCGGCCGCGTTCGCCAACCAGTCCCACCACCGTCACATCGGCTTCGGTGTTGCGCGTCATCATGCCGATCAGGGTGCTCTTGCCCACGCCCGACCCGCCGAAAATGCCCACCCGCTGGCCCCGGCCCACCGTCAACAGCGCATCGAGCACCCGGATTCCTGTGCCCAGCGGCTTCCTGATCGGAACCCGATCCAACGGCTGCCGGACTCGCCCGTCGAGCAGAAAACCCGCGGTGCCTAGAGGTGCGCGGCCACCGTCTATGGGCTCACCCATCGCGTTTAGCACCCGGCCCATCAACGCCGGACCCGCCTCGATCTCCGGGCGCATCCCCAGCGCCGACACCCGATCGCCGAAACGGATGCCCGCCGTGGTTTCCACCGGCATCGACAGCACATGCGGGCCCCGGAAACCGATCACCTCGGCCAGATGCGGCCGGCCGAATTGGTCTCGAATCTCGCAGCACTCCCCGACTGAAGCCAGCGGCCCGGCCGATTCGATCGTCTGTCCCACCGACTCCAGCACCTGTCCCTGCCAGCGCCACGGCTGGCCGCGATCGAGGCGCGCGAAGTAGCGCGATAAGAGGGCGGTCATCGGTACACTTCCTCTGCCATGTTGTCCGCTTCCTCGACCTGAGGTCCGGGGTCCCGGCGGGCGCAATCAAAAAAGCCGCGTTCGATTTCCCCCAGCTGCGCCCGTACGCCCAGGTCCACCGAACCAAGCTCCGTCTCCATCACGCAATCGCCCAGGTGCATACCGTCCCCGGCGATGACAGCCGGCTTCACTGTCAGGTTGGGAATGTGCGCCATGGTCTCGGCCCAAAGCTCAAGCTCCGCTGGCGGCACCTTCAATCGAACCTGGGTCGAGGCGGAGAGTTGTCCCAGAGCCACCCGCACGGCGCCTGTCAGCAGCAGCGGATCCATTTGCGCTTCGCGGCGCAGAACGCGCGCCGCCACGGCCAGCGCCAGTTTTACGACCTCATATTCCACGGCGTCGAAATATTGGATCTGTTCGTTTCGATAATTCTCCGTGAGCCGCGCCGCCTGTTCCACATGTGCACGGTCCTTCGCACCGGCGTGCGCAGCCTGCGCCTGGAGTTCGGCTGCCCTTCCTTCCTGAAACCCGCGTTCCCGGCCCGCCTCGAAACTCCGTCGCGCTTCCTCGGCTATGCGTACATCCGCTCCCGCCGGGCCATTGGCCTCCGCATTTTTGCCTGCCCCATCACGATCCCCGTCGCCGGTCTCGTCTGCGCTCTCGGCGGTGTCCTCAAGTCCGCCCCACCATGACTGTGCGGGCGGCTCCGCGGTGGCAGGATAGTTGAAGACCTCCACGTACCCGTCGCCGGCTTTCGCGGTCTGTCGTGCGCTCTGTCCCAAGGCTCTCCCCGCTCGCTGCCTTCGTCAGGCCAGCATCTCGTCTCCCGTTTCCAGTTTCAGGATCACCTTGCCCTCGGCCTCCAGCCGCCGCGCCAGGTTGAGAATCTCCTGCTGCGCCTGCGCCACCTCGCGCGAACGCACCGGGCCAAGGACCTCCATGTCTTCCTTCAACATCTCCACGGCCCTGGAACTCATCGACTTGAAAATCTGCGCCCGCAATTCTTCGTTGGCGCCGCGCAGGGCCAGGGCCAGCTGCCGCTTGTCCACTCCCGAAACAATCTCGCGAATAGTGGCCGCGGGCACCGTGACCAAATCCTCGAACGTGAACATCAGGTTGCGAATGTTCAGGGCCAGTTCCGGCTGCTGCTCCTCAATCGCTTCCAGAATCTTCTTCGATTCCTCGGCGTTTTGGCGGTTGAGCAGGTCCGCCACCGCCCTGAAACCCGAGTAGCTTTTGCGCGCGTTGTCGCCCACGCTTTCCAGCCGCCGATGCAGAATGTGGGCCACCTTCTGCGCCATCTCCGGAGAAAACTGGCGCATCTCGGCCAAGCGCTGGATTGAAACCACCTTGTGCTCTTCACTCAGACTGTCGAGAACCAGCGAAGCGCGGCGCGGGTCCAGGTGAGCCAGCACGAGGGCAATCGTCTGGGGGTGTTCGCTGTCGAGCAGCTTTCCCAGCTGCGCGGGATCGGTGGCCTGCAGCTTGGCCAGGTTTCCCTGCGCCGCTTCCTGGGAACGCCGCAACAGCATGAGCAGTTCGTCGGCGCGCTGCTTCCCAAAGGTTTCGACGAGCAGGCGCCGGGCATAATCCAGCCCCCCGTGGACCATGAAATTCTGGGTCTCAAGCAATTCCCAGAAATCTTCCAGCACATCGGCCGAAAGTTCGGGAGTGACTCCGCGCAGGTCGGCCAATTCTTCGGTCAGCCGTTGGACGTCGGCTTCGGGTAAAGCGCGCAGAATCTCCTTGGCCAGTTCCTCACCCACGGCCACCAGCAGAACGGCCGCCTTGCGCACTCCGTTCAACTGCGCCGATTTGCGCTTCCGTACCGCTCCGTCATTGACTTCCTGCTCTGCCACCGCGTCTGCTCTTTCTCGTGCCCGCTTCTTTTGGTCAGCGTCCGTTGCTCGACTGTGAAAACCCTCTTGCGTGCCCCAGGTTTTGATTTTCAGAACCCTGGGATCGCCAGCCCCTTAGTCGGAATGAATCCAGCTCTGGAGCAGGCGCGAACTTTGTGCCGGCTCTTTCTTCATATGCTGAGCCACCTCATCGAAAATCTGCTGCGCCTTAACCCGTTCCACATCGGGCACCGGAGGTTGCGGCGGAGTCAAGGCCGCGGTAGCTCCCGCTTCCAGCTTTGCGGGAACTCGACCAGCAGCCAGACCCGAAGCCGCGCGCCGCATCGCCGGACGCACTCCGAATGCCATAACCACCACTAAGCCCAAAAGCAGCGCGGCATACTTCAGCAGCAATGGCGAGTTCTCGGCTGCCGACACGACCTGGCTCACCGGGGAACCCGGCGGCGAAGCGCGGTTTTCGTCAAAAGCCAGATCCTCGACCGTCAACATGTCTCCGCGGGTCGAATCAAATCCCACCGCCGCCTGCGCCAGGGCGGTCAGATTGCGCAGTTCGTCCGCAGAGCGGTTCTGCCATACAGCAGCCTTGCCTTTGGCAGCCGCCTGCATCATGCGGTCGTTTACCACTATCGCGGCGGTCATGCGCCGCACCCGGCCCGGGTTCTCCACCGTGTGACGCACGGTCTTCGATGCTCCGTACGTGCCCGACTCCGATTTCGCACTCTGGGGCGGCATCGTCTGCTGCGGATACACTGGGAGTGCCTGCGAATTGGGCGCGTTCGATGCGGTGCCCGGAACCCCCGCGGCTACTGCCTGCGGGCCCGAAGTCTGCTCCGTCCGCTGCATCGAAAGGGTGACTGTCTTATCCGGGTTGTACGTCTCCGCCGTCTCCTCTGCGGCCGCGACGTCGTAGTCCAGCGCGACCGAGGCCCGCACGTTCCCCGCGCCCGTGACCGGCTCCAGCGTGGCGATCAGCTTTTCCTCGAGAGCCTGCTCTGCGGAAAGGCGCAGCGCATCGGCTGTCTTTGGTCCCAGGGGCAGATGCCCGGCGGCGTCCACCAGCACCACGTGCTCCGGCGCCAGCCCATCCACCGCTGAAGCCACCAGGTTGCGAATGGCATCCGGTTCCCCGTCGGCCAGCGTCCGATGGCGAAGCTTCAGGACAACCGAAGCCTTGGCCGGCCGCTCCTGTTCTCGAAACAGCGAGTCGTGCGGCATCACCAGGTGAACCCGCGCCGACTCAACGTCGCTCAGAGAGCCTACCGTATGCTCCAGTTCGCCCTCGAGAGCGCGCTGATAATTCACCTGTTCATCGAACTCCGAACCAACCCAGTTTGGCTTGTCGAAGATTTCAAAGCCCAGCCGTCCGCTCTTGATTCCTCCCTTGGCGGCGGTGGCCAGGCGCGCCTTGTCCAGTTGCGCCGCCGGAACCCGAATGCCAGATCCATCGGCTGTTACGTCGAATGAAATCTGGGCCTGAGTCAGCACCATGCCGATCTGGCGCGCGTCCTCGGCATCGAGGTTGGCGTAGAGGGTCCGCCAGTCAGTACGCACCATGGACCACAACATTCCCCCCAGAAGGCCGCCCAGGAGCAAGACCGAGACTACCGTCCACGCTTGCTGCGAGGGCTGCATCCCGGCCCAGCGCACCCGTGTCCTCACCCATAGAGCGGAGAGCCCGCTAGCCAGCGGTGCATTCGCTGCTGCTGCCGGAGCGTTCTTTTCCAACTGCGTTCCCGTGGCCATTTTTTCCGCATCCCGTCCGTTTCAAAGCCGAACCCGAGTCCCACAAGCTTTTGGGACCCTTCAGAACTGCATGCTCATTACTTGCTGATACGCCTGCACTGCCTTGTTGCGTACCGCCAATGCGAGTTCAAATGCCATGCTGGCTTTTTGTGTGGCAATCATCGCCTGGTGCACATCGACCCCCGATCCAGTCATAAGTCCGGCCGCCGTTGTCTGCGCCTGTTGTTCCAATCGACTCACCTCGCCGACCGCGTCGGTCAGCAGGTCGGAAAACGGAGCGCTCCCTACGGCAGCGTTTGCCGGTGTCGAAATCGCAGTGCCCCCGAGACCGCCGATTCCGGACAGCGATTTCGCACCCTCCATGGCCACGCTCGCAATTTGATTCATCGCAGCTAACATCTCTTTGCCTCTTTCGCGTGCAGAACTATGTCTTTGCAATTTCCAGCGCCGCTGTGATCATGCCCTTCTCCGCCTGAACCGCGGAACCATTCAGGCCATATGCACGAGTCGCCCCCATCAGGTCCACCATCTCTGTGAGGGGATTAATGTCCGGATATGCGACATAGCCATCCGGCCCCGCATCGGGATGCCCGGGATCGTAACGCTTCAAGGCCGGCGACGGGTCCGAGATCACCTGCGCGATGTGCACCCCGCCCGCAGGCTCGCGGGCACTTGCAGCGCCAAGGAGAGGAAGCGGCTGCCCGGTCGCCGGAGCCGGCATTCCAGAAACCCCGGCAAGCGACTCAAGGAATCCTGGATCGCCGGTCCCGGCGCCATTCCAGCTCGAAGCGGCCGGATTGGCCGCGAACACCACGTGCTGGCGCTGATAGGGGCCGCCGCTCGCCGTGCGCGTGGTTTCCGCGTTTGCCATGTTGGCTGCCACCACTTCGGCGCGCATGCGCTCCGCCTGCATCGCACTTCCCGACGTTTCCATCAATCCAAACATATTCATTTCCGTCTCCGTTCTGCCCGCCTTCCGTGCGGTACTACTTGTCTGCGTGGATCGCGTCCATCACCATCTGGTACTGCTGCCGCAGCACGGCCACTCCCGTCCTGAATTTCAACTGCGCCTCGGCCAGGTTCAGGCTTTCGCGATCCATCGAGACGTTGTTGCCGTCAGGACGCGCGATCAGTCCGTCCTCCAATCCCACATGCACAGCCCGCGCCATCGCACCCCTGCGCCACGCTTACCATCGCATCGCGCATCTCGGCTTCGAAATCCATGCCCAGGGCCTTGTATCCGGGCGTATCCACGTTGGCCATGTTCTGCGCGGTCAGTTTGGTCTGGCTTGCCGCCAGGTCAAGATACCGGGCCACCTGGTCGCTCAACGTCGTCTCGATCCGCATCGCTCCTCCAACCGTGATTGCATGATGATCTTTGGCGAGATTCGACCAACCGATTCCTGAACCCCTGACCACTGATCCCCGATCACAGTTTCAATTCACCGTCATCCCAAAGTCGATCTCAAACGCCGTAATATGCATTTCACTTCCGGCCAGGATCGCGGCACGTTCAAGCACGTGTTCCAGTTCCCGCACGTTTCCCGGCCATGCGTGGGCGGCCAGCTTGCCCATCGCATCCGCGTCCACCCGCTTCATGGGCTCTTCGCGTCCCATCCGCTCCAGGAAATGGTCCACCAGCAGTGGCAGATCCTGCGCGTGATCACCCAGCGCCGGGGTGCGGATCAGAAAAACCGCCAGCCGATAGTAAAGATCAGCACGGAACCTTCCATCCTGTCGTATGCTGCGCCAGCGGCCGGTGGGTCGCGGCCACGATGCGCACATCCACTTTGACCGTCTCGTTATCGCCCACGCGCTGCATCTCGCCGCTCTCAACAAAGCGCAGCAGCTTGGCCTGCAGGGCCAGCGGCATCTCGCCGATCTCGTCCAGAAAAAGCGTTCCTCCATCGGCGGACTCGATGCGGCCCACGCGTCCCTGCACCGCGCCCGTAAAGGCTCCCCGGGTATGGCCGAAGAGCTCCGCTTCGAGCAGCGCTTCGGGAATCGCGGCGCAGTTGATCGCGACGAATGGCTTGCGGCTTCGAGGCGACAGCCGATGCAGCGCTTCGGCCACCAGTTCCTTTCCCGAGCCGGTCGGCCCCTCAATCAAGCACCGGAGTCGAGCGCGGAGCGACCAGGCGAACGCGCCGGCTCACTTCCAGCATCACCGGCGCGTTGCCTACCAGCTCCGGCAGGCGTTCGCTTGCGGAGAGAGCCGGTGAGCCGATTCTTCCCCCGCCCGCATTTGTTTCGCGGGCGCTGGTTCTTTCTGTGAACTGAACTGTCTCGGACCGCAACGGAACCGTCAGAGACTGGTCGAACTTGGACTGGTCTGTCCTGACCGGCGTCGGGGTCTTCGGCACACTCGCATCGCCGTCCTGGCTGATGCGCAGCGCATAGAGCAGCTCCTGCCGATAGGGGCTGCGGGGCCCCTCCTGGGAATTCGGACCGTCGGCGGTCAGCAGGTCCACTTTGGGAAAGGAGGCGCGGAATTCTTTGAGAAATTCATCCAGTTCCAGATCAGGGAGCCAGGAATCGACGATAACCGCATCGGGGGTGAAACACTCAGCCGCGGCCCATGCCTCTGCGCCTGTCCCGGCCTCGTGCACTTGCCAGCGCAGCCCGGACAGGGTCTCGCTCAACCGCTGCAGAAAATTCGAATCGCAACTTGCCAGCAGCGCTGTACGCGTGCGAACGCGGGATACCGAAGGCAACGTCGGAAGAACAGGTATGGAAAAGGTCTGCACTTGAATTCTCCTCGAGCCGGCCGTAGCCGGAAAATCAGTTCACTTTCATCGATGACGGCGCGGAAACGCTCATCTCCAGAGCAGGAGTGGCCGCGATTAACCCAACCCCCGGTTCACGTTGGCCAGGAATGACGTAACCCTGTCCGCGCACCGTCCTGATCAGTTGGCCCGGCGTCGGATCCTTCAGCTTGCGGCGCACGTAATTCACATACACATCCACAATGTTGGTCGTCTGGGCCGGCTCCATCTTCCACACCGTCTCCAGCAGCTCCACCCGCGACACGCACTGGCCGCGGTTTAGCATCAGGTGCTCCAACAGCGCGAACTCCTTGTTGGTGAGCGAAATCTGCTCTCCCCCGCGCTGCGCCGTGTGATTCATGCGGTCCAGTTCCAGGTCGAGGGCTCGCAGCACCAGCCTGGCTTCGCGCTTGCGCCGCAACAGAGCGCGGCAACGGGCGCGCAGCTCATGCAGGCTGAAGGGCTTGGTCATCAGGTCGTCGGCGCCCCGGTCCAGGCAGCGCACCCGCGTCTCGACTTCCTGCCGCGCGGTCAGCACCAGTACGGGAAGGTTCCCATCCAGCAGCCGCACCTCTTCCAGTACCTGTTCGCCGTCCTTCACTGGAAGATTCAAATCCAGAATGGTGAGATCGGGAAGGTCTTCGCGAAACGCGGCCACAGCTGCCGCTCCATCCCACGCCACCCTCACGCGATGTCCGTCGGCTTCCAGTCCACGGCTCAGAAATGTACCCAGCGCTTTGTCGTCTTCCGCGATTAACAACCTCATGTGAGCCTTCCTCTGCCGTCTTCCCGTTTCTTCACTTGGCCGCCGGGTTAGCGTGTGCTAATTTGTGCGACCCCTCTACCTTCGCGCCGGGTGAGGAAGAACTCAAGATTGGAATGAGAAAAGAAGGGAGATGGATTCCGCGAAAGAGCGCGGGGGAATGAGAGGCCCGGAATGGGGTTGATGAACGTCGGCTTGTGACGGCGGGCACTGAGTCCGACGACGCCGAAGGGATCACCCGGTAAAGCCGAGAACCTTGATGCCCCGCCCTTGCGCCTTTTTACTGGGCAGACCACGAACACCGGACACTGGGCCCTCTTGGTGTTGACCGAATCGGGACAAGGGAACAAATCAGCGGACAAAACATTTGTTGCGGTTCGCTTTTTATTCGCTATAATGCGCCCATGGCAGTCACTCGGCGACAGAAAGAGATCCTTGATTTCCTGGAGACATTCGTGACCAGGAACGGCTATTCACCGTCCTTTGAGGAAATCGCTCGAGGCATGGGGCTGAAGAGTCTGGCCACCGTGCACAAGCACATCACCAATCTCGAGAAGAAGGGCATGCTGGACCGCGTGCACAATCGCAGCCGTTCCATCGACGTGCTGCCGCCGGGTACCCGGACGCGCACCAGCGATCGCCTGCCGCTTGCCGGCCGCATTGCCGCGGGATTGCCGGTGGAGACGTCGGAAACCGCCGAAAGCATTTCCCTGCACGACGTGGTGGGCAATCGCGACGTATTCGCCCTTGAAGTGCGCGGCGACTCCATGCGTGACGAGCACATCATCAACGGCGATTATGTTCTCGTCGAGCGCACCCGGACCGCCCGTCAAGGTGAGATCGTCGTCGCCCTGGTGCATGGCTCAGAGACTACGCTGAAGCGTTTTTATGCCGAGGGCAATGTGGTCCGCCTGCAGCCCGCCAACATGGAAATGGAGCCCATCTACGTGCCCGCCGCCCACGTCGCCATCCAGGGCCGCGTGCTGGGCGTCCTGCGCAAATACCGCTAACCTGGATCTTTCACCAGCGTTGTTGGCTTAAGTTGTGGGTTGTTCGAAAGCAGGATTTACAGTTTTACAGGCTACGGGGGGGAGGGGTACCATCTTGGCTCGATTTACCCTCTGCACGTTACTGACACACATGATGATAGGGGCTCCATTCAGGAAATGTAAACGGTCCGGAAGGGCCGTTTTGGGTCTCCTGAAGTGTTCAGAACGAAGCCGAATTGCTTTCGGTGCCCTGGGTTGTGCCTGAGGGCTGTACCCCGATCCTCTCTTCCACGTCTATTGTCGCAAAACGGTTCGAAAGAAACTGCAAGAGCGCGTGCAATTTTGCGCAATCACGAAAACGAGAGTTGCGGACTGTGCGGGTTAGATGAGGCTAAGCCTGGGCTAAACTTCACTCCGAAAAACGAAACGGCCCGGCGACTCCGCCGGGCCGTCCTGCATTCCGCATTAGCAGGTCTATCCGAGGATGCGCTGCACCTTCTCGTCGATCACGTTCTGAGGCACAAAGCCCACGATCTGATCAGCGACCTTGCCGCCCTTGAAAAACAGCAGCGCGGGAATTCCCCGAATCCCGAAGCGCGAAGGCGTGGCGCCGTTTTGATCCACATTCACCTTGGCAACCTTCAGTTTGCCGGCGTACGTGGCCGCAATGCCATCGACGAACGGTGAAATCATTTTGCAGGGTCCGCACCATCCTGCCCAGAAATCCACCAGTACCGGCTGCTCGCTCTGGAGCACCTCCTGGTCAAAATTCGCATCGTTTACTTCCATAACCAAAACACTCGTCCCCGCCATGATCCTCCTTGCCGATAACCGCGCTTACCCAGTGTACCGCCTTTTATGGGATGCGCTGCATGATCAGAAAGTCGCACGCCGGCCGGCCCGGCATGGACGTCGCAAAAACTTAAAGCGCCCGGATCCCTATCAAGGAATCTCGGGCGCTAGAGCAGCCCTCCCCCAGAACTGCCCACGGACCGAGAGTAGGTTCAAACGATTTGAAAGGCAAGCAATCTTAGGTAATCCGGGGGTTGATCACCAACGATAGGTCGGATACCACTTTTGTGGGGGAACACTTGCGAATTTTCTCCCGCGGCGAAAGCCCCACTTAAACGATCCCCTGAAATTAAACAACTTGTCCTTTGGTACTCGCATACGACGAATCCCTGAGTCCAATTCCGAATCGGGACAGACTCGAATCTTGAATCTTGCGAACCCTGATCAATAACGCCAAAGTTGCAGGCGTCATTGCGAGGTTTGCATGCAGGTCCGGATGGTGCCTTCGCTTTCAAAGCTGCACACCATCAACTCTGGCTCGGGCATACCGCTAAGCGCCGTACGAATCGCCTCCGCAGCAGCCGCGAGTGAGGCTTCCCCTTCGACAACGACCAGGATGGCGGGCCCGGCGCCGCTCAGTGCCGCTCCCAGGATGCCCGCCTTGCCCGCCAGGGGCAACAGGCGCGGCAGCATCGGGCAGATGGAAGCCCGATACGGCTGATGAATGCGATCGCACATGGCGATCCTCAGCAGATCCCCTCGCCCCTGCGCAAAAGCCAGCCCCAGCAGACCCACGGATTGCAGGTTGGCAATCACGTCTGAACGGCTGTAGCTCGCCGGCAGCACTGCGCGCGCCTTGCTCGTCGCCAGGGGTTCGGCAGGCAGCGCCACGATCGCACGCCATTGGGGAGGCGGCGTCACCCGCGCGGCGTGCACCGTCCGTCCTTCGGTGGCCGCACTCACAAACCCGCCCAGCCAGCACGCGGCCGCATTATCCGGGTGGCCCTCGAGCGCCGAAGCCTCTTCGAGAATCTCCTCGTCACGCCAGCCCAGTTGGCCGAAATGAACCGCCAGCGTGATCGCCGCCAGCCGTCCCGCCGCTGATGAACCGCACCCCATTCCCAGCGGAATTTCGTTGACCATGCGAATCGCCAGGGGAACAAGCGGCCTGTGGTTCTCTGCCAGCAGCCTGCGGTATATCCCCAGAATGAGATTGTCCTCGATCTGCGCGCAGCGCGCTGCATCCCGTCCCGTCACCTGGATTGAAAACTCCGAAGCTGCTTCCGCCTCCACCTCAAGATAGAAGTCGAGCGCGACTGCCGCGGCATCGAAACCCGCTCCCAGGTTGGCGGAAGTGGCGGGCAGCCGCAGCCGGATCGCTCCAGCGTCGAATCCGCTCTTGCCGCTCACTAGGCCGCACCCTTTACCGTGGCCAGAACCGCCTCCGGAGTCGCGTCCAGCGTGATGGCGTTGCGGCGCAGGCTTTCAATCTGGGCCTCGTTGCCTGTCTTCTCTTCGTCGCGCAACAGCGTGCCGCGATGAAAATCGATGGTGTAATCGGCATCTTTGAGCGTATGGCCGGTCAGCAAGAGCACCACGGTTTCGCCGCTCGTGACCAGGCTCTTCGCGCGCAGTTTCTTCAGCCCCGCAAGGGTCACCGCCGAAGCGGGTTCGCAGCCCAATCCCTCGGTCCCCAACTCCGCCTTGGCGATGGCAATCTCCGCTTCGGACACATCAATGCACCATCCGCTCGTGTCCTGCACCACGCGCGCCGCTTTGCGCCAAGACGCCGGATTGCCGATGCGAATCGCCGTGGCCCGGGTGTGCGCCTCGACCGGCTCGAGCGCAGCGCCCTGGTTCAACCCCAGGCTTCGCACCAGTGGATTCGCGCCTTCAGCCTGGATCACCGATATACGTGGCACCCGCGCGACGAGCCCGAGTTCTTTCAGTTCTCGAAATCCCTTGCCCAGCGCCGAACTGTTGGCCAGGTTCCCTCCCGGCACGATCAAATGGTCCGGCACCGTCCAGTCGAAAGATTCCGCGATCTCGAACGCGGGCGTTTTCTGGCCTTCCAGCCGGTAAGGATTGACCGAGTTGAGCAAGTAGATCGGTGCTTCTCGCACGATCTGCGTCAGCACCCGCACGCAGCCATCGAAATCGGTCCTCAGCTGGCACGTCACCGCGCCATAATCCATGGCCTGCGAAAGCTTGCCCCACGCGATCTTGCCTTCCGGGATCAGCACCAGGCTGCGCAGTCCCGCACGCGCCGCGTAGGCCGCCATTGCCGCCGATGTATTGCCGGTCGACGCGCATGCTACCCACTTGAATCCCCGTTCGCGCGCCACGCTCAGCGCTGCCGTCATGCCCGTGTCTTTGAATGACCCCGTGGGATTCATTCCCTGGTGCTTGGCGAATAACTGATCGATGCTCAGGGCTTTCGATGCCCGCGGCAACGAGTACAGCGGTGTATTTCCCTCCCGCAGCGTCACCGCATCGCCAAAGCTATCCAGGATCGGCAGCAGTTCGCGAAACCGCCAGACTCCGGATTGGTCCAGGGCTTCGGATGAGCATTTACGTTCCCGCCACAGCCACTTGAGCGCACCCGGATTGGGCCGGTCGTGCCCTTTTCTCTGTCCCCACCCCGGGTAGTCAACTTCAAACAGATCTCCGCATTCCGCACAGCGGAAATCCGGCTGCGCCTCCGTGCCGGAGATGCGCACCCCGCAGCCGAAACAACGTAACTGGTGCAAATTGTCGTTCATGTCTGGTGTTAGCGTATCAGTGAACGGTCGGCTTTTGCTTTGCTCGGACTGGGAGGAAATTCGGTGTTGAGGAGAATTCTTTTTGCCGTACTGGCGATACCTTGTCTTCTGCCAGCCGTCGCCGAGACCCCTTTGCGCGTAGCCGCGGCCGCCGACCTTCAGCCCGTTCTGCCGCCAATTCTCGAGCAGTTTCAGCAAACCACCGGTATCAACGTTGACGCCACCTACCAGGCCTCCGCCGCCTTGACAGCGCAGATTCAGAACGGCGCTCCCTTCGACCTTTTTCTTTCAGCGGACCTCGGCTATCCCAAGCGCCTCATCGATGCCGGACTCGCGGACGCCGCCGGTTCGTCCGACTCTACCACCCCCATCACTTATGCCAAGGGCACGCTCGTGCTATGGACCCGCAAGGACTCCCATCTGCCTCCGCCATCGCTCGATCTGTTGCGCAGCCCTGAACTCAAGCGCCTCGCCATCGCCAATCCCGATCGCGCGCCGTATGGCCGCGCCGCGTTAGCCGCGCTCACCAGCCTCAAGCTCTACGACGCGCTCAAGCCGCGCCTGGTGACTGCAGAAAACATCGCCCAGGCCGCGCAGTTTGTCGACTCCGGCAATGCCGACGCCGGCCTCATTTCGCTTACCTCCGCGCTCACTCCCAAGCTCGCATCCAGCGGTTCCTACTTTGTTATCCCGCAGGATCTCTATCCTCCGATCGAACAAGGGGCGGCCATCATCACCAAAACCACACAACGCGCGGCCGTCCACCGGCTCCTTGATTACCTGCTCTCACCTCCGGTGCAGGCGCAACTCGCAAAGTCCGGTCTCACTCCCGTGAAATGAATTCAACAAGCTGTGATCCCGACCCGTATCCTTCTCTTTAGACTTCATGGACTGGCAAGCCTTCGCTCTTACCCTTCGGCTCGCGACTGTCACCACGGCGATTTTGCTGGCCGTCGCCGTGCCTCTCTCCGCGCTGCTCGTGTTGGGCCGCGCGCGCTGGCTCTCTGCGCTCGAAGCCCTGGCCGCTCTGCCGCTTGTCTTGCCGCCCACCGTGCTCGGCTTTTTCCTGCTGGTTATGCTCGGACCGCGCACTGCCTTCGGTCGAACCATCACGACCGTGCTCGGCCACCCGCTGGCCTTCTCGTTCACCGGCCTGGTGGTGGGCTCCGTTATCTACAGCCTGCCGTTTGCGGTGCAGCCTATCGTCGCGGGATTCGCTTCCGTCGATCGGTCGTATATTGACGCGGCGCGTCTTCTCGGCGCTAATCCTCCGCGTCTCGTCTACTCTCTGCTGGTTCCGCTTGCCCGCCGCTCCATCATCGTCGCCGTCGTGCTGACCTTTCTGCATACGGTCGGCGAATTCGGCGTGGTTCTGATGCTGGGAGGGGACATCCCGGGCGCCACGCGCACTCTTTCGATCGTGCTCTACAACCAGGTGGAGAACTTCGACTACTCCGCCGCCAATCGCACTGCCGCCATGCTTCTCGTCCTGAGCGTCGCCGCGCTGGTGGCCATCTACGCCGGCGTTCGGCCGCGCGGAGGGCGCCGTGCTTGAGTTTGCACTCGACACCCGCCGCGGCAGTTTCCATCTGCACATCGAATGTCGCTTCGCGTCCGATTGGACCGTCATCTTCGGCCCTTCCGGGTCGGGCAAGAGTACTCTGCTGCGTCTCCTCGCCGGGCTCGACCGCCCCGATCGCGGACGTGTCGTTCTGGACAATGAAGAACTTACCCATTCCGATACGGGCGCGTTCCTCAAGCCCGGTCGCCGCAAAACGGCTCTCGTTGCCCAGCAGCCTGCTCTCTTCCCTCACATGAGTGTTGCCGCGAATGTGTCCTACGGCTTGAACAGCCTCGATCGCGCCCGCCGAGCGGCCCGCGTTGAAGAAATGCTTGAGCTGGTCGGGGCCACCGAACTGGTGCATCGCCATCCGCAGAACCTCTCCGGCGGAGAAGCGCAGCGCGTGGCCCTCGCGCGCGCCCTCGCGCCGCAGCCGCGATTAGTGCTGCTCGATGAGCCCTTCTCCGCGCTCGACGGCAGCTCCAGCGACGCCCTGATTCTGCGCCTCCGTGCGTGGCTACACGATCAACGTGTACAGACCGTGCTGGTGACCCATGACGCTACCGACGCCTACGCCACCGACGCCGAGGTGGCTTTGCTTCACGAAGGCCGGCTGGCCGCTCTCGGACCTGCCGCAGCTGCGTTGGCCGCCGAACGCCGCCGCATCATCGACCGCCTGGGGCCGATGCAGGCATAATGAGTTTGTTCCATGGGTGGTTTCGCCGATCGGCCGCGAGTCAGTTCGCTGATACCACCACCAGCGTGGCGTCGTCCTGAAAATGGCCGTCGCAAAAGGCGTTAACATTTTCAAGAAGACCGTAAGTCAGCTCCCGTGCCGTTTTGCGACTGTTCGACCTCGCGAATGCGGCGACGCCTTCTTCACCGAACTCCGTGGCATCGGCCGCCTCCGCTTCTGTGATCCCATCGGTGAATAGGAAAAGACGGTCCTGGGGTTCGAACGGAATCGCAACATCCTCATAGGCCCACTCGGGAAATACGCCCAGCACGGCGCCGCCGTTGTCGAGAATGTGCGCGTCCCCATGAGAGAAGAGAATCGGATAAGGATGCCCCGCGTTGCAATAGCTGAGGGTGCGCGTTTCGCTATCGAGAATGGCGTAGAAAAAGGTCACGAATTTTCCTGTTGCGATGTTTTCGCACAGCAGCCGATTGACTCGTCCGCACAGCGTAGCCGGGCTTTCCGGTTGGCTTGACAAAGCGCGAACGGCAGCCTGTGCATGCGCCGTCAGCAGCGCTGCGGAGACGCCCTTCCCCACCACATCCGCGATACAAATGCACAGCTTGTGGTCGCCCAGCGGAAACACGTCGTAATAGTCTCCGCTTACCATCCGTGCCGGAAGCCATGCTCCCGCCACCTCGAATCCGGAGAGCTGCGGAATGCTCTTGGGCAGCAGCGATTCCTGGATCTCCCGGGCGCGTTTCAACTCCTCGTTCTGCACCTCGAGTTGCGCGGCGCCTTGGGCGAGATTGCGTTGCAGTTCGCGGTTGCGTCGCTCGAGCCGTTCGCGGGTGGTCTCGTAGAGAAACATCCCCACGCTGAAGACCACGGTGATCAGGATGGGAAATTTCCAGCCCGTCCGAAGATAGTGTTCGAGGGTCTGAGGGCTTGGCGGTGCGATCCACCAGACAAGGGTAGATGAGATCAGATAGATCGGCGGCATCAGGACGGCCAAAACGAGCAAAAACATCAGCCAGTTATGCGGAAAGCGGCGATTGCCATACAGGGGCGTTGCCTTTTCCATACCTGTCTTAGTCAGGTTTCCGAGGCAGAGCGAATACACCAGGATGGTCAGGGGATTAACGTCCTGTCCGACGGCCCAGAAAATCGCAGCCACAACCGCCGCGAGCGACAGGTAGAGACTCTGTTGCTGGAAAAATCGAAGGAGAGATGGACGGCTTACGCGCATGGAGCCACACCATCAGAAGCTGATTAGATTGGCGTCATGATTCTACCGCGCAGTCCGTTATGACCGTCCGTACCCGCCGTCACGCCCGACGATCCGTGGAACGCGGCTCAGAATCCAACCAACACCGGCTCCCTTTCGAGTTCGATCCCAAACTGCGACTGCACGCCTGTCTTGATCGCGTCGGCCAGCGCAAGGACCTCGCCCGCCGTCGCCCCGCCGCGATTGATCAGCGCCAGTGTGTGCCGCGTTGAAATACCCGCGCCTCCCAGCACATATCCCCTGGCAAATCCCGCCTGCTCGATGAGCCAGGCTGCGGGAATCTTGACCATCTGTTCATCCCCGGCCCCGACACCTGCGGGAAAGCGCGGCAGTTCCTTACCGCTCCTCTGCTCGATGCGGTCCGCTTGCTCTTTCTTCACAGTCGGATTCTTGAAGAAGCTCCCCACGCTGCGGCAATCGGGATCCCCCTCCACCAGCAGCATTCCTTTGCTTTGCCGAATCCGCCGCACCGCTTCGGCAACCTCAACAAGACTCGGCTGAGCGTTAGTCCCGAGAGCCCGCTGGACATCCGCGTAGTTCAGCATTGCCGCACCGCCGGGAGTCAGCCGATAATTCACGCGCGTCACGACGTATCTCCCGCGATCCACGGTGTTAAACCGGCTGCGCCGATATGCAAATCCACATTCCGCCGCGGTAAATTCCACCCACGCCTGGTCTCGTAGATCGAACGCCCGGACCTGAACGATCGCCGAAGCCACTTCCTGCCCATACGCGCCTACGTTCTGCACCGGGGTCCCGCCCGCCGTACCGGGAATTCCCGCCAGACATTCTATCCCCGCGCAGTTCTCTTCCACGCTGCGCTGTACGAATCCATCCCAATCCTCGCCGGCCGCAACTCGCCAGATTCTGTCAGTACGGTCAAAAGTAATTCCGCGCAGACCCACGCGCAGCACCAACCCGTTGAACCCGCTGTCGGACACCACCAGGTTGCTTCCACCGCCGAGCACAAACAGTTCCAGGCCGCGGTTCCGCGCCCACGCCGCTGCTTCGGCAACCTCGTCCTCCCTCGTGGCCTCGACGAACCATCGCGCCGGCCCCCCGATGCCAAGCGTCGTAAACGGCGCAAGCGGCTTGTTTTCTTCAATCAGGCTGGCGAGAGACATCTCCCTAAGGCTACATCACCGTTTTTACCGTAAAATGAGATCAGGCAATACCGTTGCCGGAGGATTGAATGTACCCAGAGCTGATGGTCATCCCGATGCGCGAAGAACTTGTCCGCGCCGGTATCCAGGAATCCCGCACTGCCGAAGACGTCGACGCCGCTCTAGCCCAGCCCGGCACGACTCTGCTGGTCGTCAACTCCATCTGCGGATGCGCCGCAGGCAAGATGCGCCCCGGCGTGCGCCTCGCCCTCACCAACACTGCCCACCAGCCCGATCACAAGATCACCGTCTTCGCCGGCCAGGATCGCGAAGCCACGGAGCGCGCCCGCAGCTACTTTGAAGGCCAGCCGCCCACGTCGCCCGCGGTTGCCATTCTGCGCGACGGCAAGCTGGTTTACCTGATGCAGCGTTTCATCATCGAGCAGGCAACGGCCCAGCAGATCGCCGGCGAACTCATCCGCGCCTTCGATGAATTCTGCGCCAAGACGCCGGCGTAAAAGAGGTTCGCTACACTTTCCGGATTGGCCCTGGATACCGTGCAATGACCGGATCCGCGGTCAAAAGAGTGATCCCTTCGACTAGCGCCTGAGCAATCAGCAGCCGGTCGAAGGGATCTTTGTGTATGGGTGGCAAGGCATCCACTGAAACGGCATGCGATCCTTCGACCGATAACTCGTCGTACCCATTGGCGATCATCTGTCGTCTGATCTCGCGGGGATCGAATGCAAAATCTTCCCGTTTCTGGCTTCGCTTGATCGCAATCTCCCACAGGCTTGCTGCGCTGAATACGAACTCATTCGCGGCGCTCATGAGGACCGCCCGTGCAGCCCGGTTTATCCGACGATGGTCGATCGGAATCCAAATCACGAAATGCGTGTCGAGGAGGAACTTCATTCTCGGTCCTCGCCGAGAAACAACTCCTCGATGTCCCTGTCCAGTTGCTTATCGATCTCATCGAAGTTTTCCGGAAGTTTGTACACTCCCTTCATAAATCCCAGTCGGCGCTTACCCTTGGCGGGAGGATCATCGATCGGCACGACCTTCACCTTCGGCTTCCCGGCCTTGGCGATGATGAATGGCTCTCCCTTCTCCGCCTCGTCCACAAGACGCGAGAGATGGGTCTTGGCTTCGTGGATATTGATCGTCCGCATGACAGCTCCCATTGAACTAAGTCTACTTAGTTTAGTCTGGTTGTGACCGGGACGCAACTGTCTGTTCGCGAGAAAACAATTGAACGCGAAAAAACGGCCTCCCATACGGGAGACCGTTCGTTTCAACTCCCTCCCTGCGAAGTCTCAGTCCCCTTCCACCGCCACCGGCAGCCTCTGCACCTTGCTGTGCTTCACGGAATAAGTGAAATAGATAATGAGCCCGACCAGCAGCCACAAGATCATCACGATCCAGGTAATCCGCTCCAGCCGCGACATCAGGTAGACGGCGGAAAGAATACCGAGAATCGGCACCAGCGGCACCAGGGGCGTCTTGAACGGCCGCTTCATTTCCGGATGGCGCACGCGCAGCACCCACACCCCGGCCGAAACAATCGTGAAGGCCAGCAGGGTGCCGATATTTACCAGTTCCGAGAGCACTTCGATATTGAGGAACGCCGGCATGATCGCAGCGAACGCGCCGAAAACAATCGTCGTGATCCACGGCGTGCGAAACCTGGGATGCACGGCCGACGCCCACTTGGGCAGCAGTCCATCCTTCGACATCGAGTAGAAAACGCGCGTCTGACCCAGGAGCATGACGAGCATAACCGTGGCCAGACCGAAGACCGCGCCGATCTTGACCAGCAGCGATCCCCATGCGACTCCCGTAGCATCAATTGCGAGAGCGACCGGCGCGGACACGTTCAGAGTCTTGTAGCTCACCAGCCCCGTGAGAACCAGCGAAACCAGAATGTAGAGAATCGTGCAGATTACGAGAGATCCGAGAATCCCGATGGGCATGTCGCGTTGCGGATTCTTCGCCTCCTGGGCTGCCGTTGAGACCGCATCGAAGCCAATATAGGCGAAGAAGATCGACGCCGCTGCCGTGGGTATGCCGAGCCACCCGAAGTTTCCGTGCGAGTCAGTGGGCGGCACGAAAGGATGCCAGTTCGCGCTGGCCACCGCCGGATGCTTGAACAGGAAGTAGCCACCCACGATCAGAAAAATACAGACGATGGTGACCTTGATGATCACCACCGCTGAATTGAAGTTGGCCGACTCCTTGATTCCGATCACCAGGATCGTCGTGATCACCATGACGATGCACACCGCGATCAGGTTGAAGAGACCCGTAGCGTGCGGCAGCCCTTCCGCGCTCACTCCCGGCGGAAGCGACATCAGTTGCAGCCACTGCTCGTGATAGTAGACAAGCGGAGTACCCGTAGTGGCGGTGAGCTGCGGCGGAATGTAGATGTGGAACTGTTGCAGGAGACTATTGAAATAGCCGGCCCAGCCCGACGCCACGGTGGAGGCACCAAACGCATATTCAAGGCACAGGTCCCACCCGATAATCCACGCCACCAGTTCGCCCAGCGTTGCATAACCGTAGGTGTAAGCCGATCCCGCAATGGGAATAATGGAGGCGAACTCCGCGTAACACAGCCCCGCGAATGCGCAGGTCAGGCCCGCCATCACAAAGCTCAGGGCCACCGCCGGGCCCGCGCGCAGCGCAGCAGCCTGTCCGGTAAGCGTGAAGATGCCCGCACCAATGACCGCGCCGACACCGAGTGTAACCAGGTTCAACGCGCCCAGGGAACGCTTGAGCGTATGTTCGCCCTCTTCACGCGCTTCCTCTGACAGCATCGACATGGGTTTGATTCGCAGCAGTCTGGACATGAATGAGGGCGATCCTCCGGGTTCGTTGGAACGGTGTTGCCTTGGATTGTCTTACGTTTGAATTGAAGGCTTGCGCGACCACAGAAAATACACGGGAATACCAATCAGTACGAGCACAAGGCCGGGCCACGTGTACTGGGGCTTGTACCGCAATAATACGATACAGATCCATGTGGCCATCACGATATAAAGCCCCGGCAGCACCGGGTATCCGAGCGCACGATACGGCCGCGGCGCCGCGGGCCACTTCCGCCGCAGCACAAACAACCCCACAATGGTGAGGATGTAGAACACCAGCACCGCGAAGATGATGTAGTCGAGCAGCTGGCTGTACGACCCCGAGACGCACAACACCGCGGTCCACAGCGCCTGCACCAGCAATCCCGCGACCGGCGTGTGATAGCGCGGATGCAGCTTGCCCACCGACTTGAAGAACAGCCCGTCGCGGCTCATCGCGTAGTACACACGCGCACCGGCAAGCGTCAGGCCATTGGCGCATCCGAATGTCGAAATCAGGATGGCGGCGGCCATCAACTGCGCCCCGCCCGAATGAAAAATCTGCTCCAGCGTCGCCGTGCCCACGCGATCCTCGGCAGCGTACTGCACGCCCCGCGCCAGCACCGTTGCGCCATGCGGATCGCCGCGCATCGGCAACACCAGGATGTACGCCAGCGATGCCAGAAAGTACACCGTCAGCACAAACCCCGTCCCCATCACCAGCGACAGCGGAATGTTCCGCTTCGGATTCTTGACCTCACCCGCGGTGAATGTAATGTTGTTCCACGCGTCGGACGAGAACAGCGATCCCACCTGCACCACCGCCAGCACCACCAGCAGGTTCACCATCACCAGCGGCCCGCCGATACCCACCTGCACCGGGTGCAGTGTATGCCACCCAGCGTTCTCCCAGAAGTGGCTCCAGCCGGCGCCGAAGTTCGCTTCCCAGGCCGTCGCGTTGCGCCCGATCGTGAAACCCAGCACCACCAGCGCAGCCAGCGAAAGCGCCTTGGCCGAAGTAAACACGTTCTGAATCATCGAGCCGATCTTCATTCCGAAGATGTTCACGACCGCCAGGAAAAACATCACCACGATTCCGGCAAGGTTCGCTGTGTTGACGCCGATGTCCATGTTGCCCAGCACCATCGGCCCGACCGGGATGGGCGGCACATGCGCGATATGCCATAGCCAATGCGTCGTCGAGACCGTGGGAAAGAAAACCCCGAGGAACTTGCCGAACGCCACGCAGACCGCCGCGATCGTCCCCGTCTGGATGACCAGGAACAGCGTCCAGCCATAGAGAAACCCCCACAGTGGCCCCAGAGACTCGCGCAGGTAGATGTACTGCCCGCCCGCCTTGGGCATCATCGCCGCCAGCTCGCCGTAGCTCAGCGCGGCAATGATCGTGAGAACGCCCGTCACTACCCACGCGCCAAAGTAGAGCGCCGGCGAGTTCGTCACCCGCGCAATGTCCGCATCCACCAGAAAGATTCCGGACCCGATCATGGATCCGATCACCAGCGCCGTGGAACTGAAGAGTCCGAGCGTCTGCACCAGCCTCGGTCCGCCGGCAGGAGAAACATTCGCAGGATTGGGGATGGTTCGCTGGGTCGTCACCTGTTGCATTTTTACCGGATTTTCGCGGAACTGTCTTTACCATTCTTCCTCCCGGAGGGAGGAATCGAAAATAGCCCAGGATGGAGCGCAACGCAATCCTGGAATTGCTTTGCCACAATCCCCGCCCCGTAAGGGCGGAACGAAATCAACTTTCGATGCAACTAGGTGGAGCGGCCGAGCGCATCTGCCCACCGCCGAAACTCCCTCGCTGGATCCGCCTTCGAAAACAGCGCCGCAGCCACCGCCAAGGTGTTTGCCCCGGCCGCCAACACCAACGGCGCGGTCTCCAGCGTGATCCCTGCTGCGGCCACCAGCACCGCTTCCGGTCCCGCCTGTTCACGTAGCCGGCGTACCCCCTCAATCCCGATAGGCGCCTTGCTGGTCTTCTTCGTCGTAGTGGGAAACACCGGCCCGATGGAAAAGTAATCCGCCGGCTCGTTCAGAATCCCCGGCAAAAGCGAATCGCTCCCCCCAAACGTGCCCACGATCCGGTCCGGTCCCAGCATGCGCCGCGCTTCCGCCGGAGACACATCCCCGGCATCGACATGCACCCCATCAAATCCCAGGAAGTCGACCAGGTCAGCGCGATCATCGAGAATGAGCTTTACCTGTCCCGCCGGCAGCGCCTGGCGAAGGACCGCCCCATCGGCCAGCAGTTCCGACTCCGATCCCGCCTTGTTCCGGTACTCAAGCAGCGTGACACCCGCCGCTGCCAGCGACTCACCAAGCCGCCGCAGAAACTCCTCGCGACCCGCCGCAGGAATCACCGCCGAATCAAGAATCGGATAAATCCTCGGAAACACCTTCATATGAATTCAGGTTACCGGAACCAAAAGAATGGCCGCCCATCTTCGCGGAGCGGCCACTCTGGTCCCTGGTTGTTTAGTCCCTAAGTCCCTAGTCCCTGCTCTCGTCACATCTCGTCAGCCGATGGCCCGTAGCAGCCCGGAACCTTCTGCCCCAGCAGCCGCAGAAACACTCCCAGTTGCGCCCGGTGGTGGATCAGGTGATTTACCACCCAGGTTCGCCAGACGTTGTATTTCGTATCGTCGATCCATGTCTGATCGCCGGCCACAAACTTCCAGTTCTTATCCCACTTTTCCGGCGTCATCTTCGCCAATTCCGGCTTCGCTCCAGCAACCTGATTCTCAAAACGCTCCAGCAGCGCCGCCTTGGTCGTCGGATCGGTGGGATTCATATCCGGCGTCCAGTCCAGCCGATCCTTGGTTAACGTATGCAGCGCCCAATCGCCGTTGGTGTCGGACACATGGGCCGCCAGCCGTCCCAGCGCCATCGACTTTTCGTGGGGCTTCCAGGTGAAGTCCGCATTCTCGGGAATAGCCTCAAGAACCTTGCGAGTGTTGGCAGTTTCGCGGTCATATTCCGCGATAAGTTCCTTCTGAATATCCATCCGTGCAACCTCCACGTTGCGCAGCCAGCATAACCCAAAACACGCCATAAAGGCGAAGAAAAAGCGATAAATTGTGCCCCTCGTATCGAAAGTGTGGGTGCCCCAGGTTCGGCGCGTCTTTGTCTTTGCGCCTAGCCTGGGAAGCCACGACTCTCGGGCGCCGGTCTATTCCTTTTCCGGCAACACAAACGCGACATACGCCCCGCCCACCGGCGACTTAGGGTCCCGGCCCCCGCTCGAAGCAATCACAACATACTGCCGCCCGTCGATCATGTAGGTCGACGGAGTCGCCATGCCCGCAAACGGAAGTTCCGTTTCCCACAACACCTTGCCCGTACTGCTGTCGAATGCCCGGAAGCGCCGGTCGTATACCGTCGCTCCAATGAACAAAACTCCGCTCGCGGTCAGCACCGGCCCTCCATAATTTTCCGTACCGGTGCCCTTCATCCCTTGTTGCGCCAGCGCGGGGTATTCCCCCAGCGGCACCTTCCACAGGTACTTTCCCGTCTTCAGATCGATCGCATTGAGCGTGCCCCACGGCGGCACAAACGCCGGGTATCCTTCCGGATCAAGGAACTTGCGATATCCCGTGAAAATATACGGCCCCTCTTCGCCTTCCACCAGCGGCGTCACCGGTGCGATCTGTTCGCCGACCCGAAGGAAGAGCAACAGGGCTTCCGTATCCTTGCCGACTACATCCGGAACCGGTGGCATTTTTCCCTTGCCGCCATTGATCACCTTCTTCACCTGGTCCGCGGACAGGCGGCTGCCCAACCCCACCAGCGTCGGACCCAGGTCTTGCACTCCCTCCAGGTGTTCACCGTGGCATGCCGAGCACTTGTCCTTGAATACGGCTGCCCCGCGCGGATCGGCCGGCGGCGGCGGTGCGGAGTCAGACGCCGCGGGAGTGGAGCCCAGCTCTTTTTTATTCGCGGAATCATCGGCAGCGCTGCCGGTGCGGAGGTAGTGAAGCAGGTCGTTCAGTCCCCGGTCATCGATATTGGGAAACGACGGCATGCGGCCCGCTCCCGTCTTCACGGTATGGGCAATCTGCTCGTCGGTTAGCTTCTTTCCAATATCAACAAGCGAAGGAAACGCGGGCGGCGAACCTTCCCGGCTCACGCCATGGCACACCGCGCACTGGTACATATAAGTCTGCATTCCACCGGTGCTGCCGCCGGGATTCTGAATCAGCCCGCCCAGCCACGCCATTTCATTGGCGTTGACGTACAGGATGCCGTTGACCGGATCCACCGCCGGGCCGCCCCACTCGCCGCCGCCATCAAAGCCGGGAAACACGATGGTCTGCTGCCCCCCTGCAACCATCGGCAGGAACTGGCCGTCGCTGCGCACCGTGCGAAATTGCTGTACCGCCCACGCGTGCATCTCCGGTGTGCGCTTCGTCAGCATGTCTTCGGTGAGCCGCTGCCTAGCATACGGCTCTGGCCCGCCCGGCAGAGATTGCGTTTTCGCCGCCACCTCGCCCGGCACCGTACTGGCCGGGTACGGCCGCTCGTTCATCGGATAAAGCGAATCCCCCGTCACCCGATTGAACAAGTAGACGTATCCCTGCTTCGAGGTCTGCGCCAAAGCCTCGACCGTCTTGCCGTCGCGCTGGAGCGTGATCAGTGCCGGCGGAGATGGAAAATCGCGATCCCAGATATCGTGATGCACGGCCTGGAAATGCCAAAGGAGCTCTCCGGTGTTGGCATCGAGGGCCAGCTCACAGTTGGCGTAGAGATCGTCGCCCACGCGGTCCCCGCCATAAAAGTCCATGACCGCCGATCCGGTGGGCACGTACACGATTCCCCGCCCGGCGTCCAGCGTCATCCCCGCCCAGTTGTTGGCCGCGCCGGCGGTCTTGTAAGCGTCTTTCGGCCACGTCTTGTAGCCAGGCTCCCCCGGCAAAGGAATCGTATGGAATACCCAGCGTAGTTGCCCCGTGCGCACGTCGTACGCGCGAACATAGCCCGGCGGCGCAGGATGCGTTTCCGGGTTGCGCCCACCCACAATGATCAGGTCCTTGTAGACGACGCCCGGCGATGTCAGCGCAACCGACTGCTGCTCATAATTACCACCCCGCTCCACCCCTTTGCGCAGGTCGACTCGCCCCGTCTCGCCGAACGTCTCGATCGGTTTGCCCGTCTCGCTATCCAGGCAATACAAAAAATTCATCACCCCGGCGAGAATCCGTCCCTGCTTGCCATCCGTCCAGTACGCCAGTCCCCGTACCGGCTGCGTGCCATTGATCCCCGAATCGAACTTCCATTTGAGCTTGCCCGTCGCCGCGTCCAGCGCCACTACTTTTTGCGTCGGCGTATACGTGTAGAGAGTCCGCCTCACGATCAAAGGATTGGACTGGATCCCGCCCTTCTCGCCGGTATCAAAACTCCATGCCACCTGCAGCTTCGACACATTGTCGCGATCGATCTGCGTGAGTTTTGAATAGTGATCTCCGTCCGCCCCGCCGTTGTACGCCGGCCAGTCGACCGTCTGCGCGCTGCAACATCGGCTGCCGAAGGCGGCGATGAACAAGATCAGTAGGACACGAAAAAATGATTTGCAGGGATTCGACGATCCTGAACTCTCCAAGCCAGGACCTCGCATCCGGCCAGCGATCAGAACGCGACAGCGGTTCTGAGGTTCGTGCGACTGTTGTTGGACTACGCGCGTCATCATTGGAGGGGGAAGATCGTCCCCGCCTTCACAAAGAATGCGAAAGCGGAGAGGTCCGGTTTTGTGCAATTTTTAAGTCCGGCCATTTGCCGATTGGCTCAGCAAGAGTGAGAGCTCGACGCGTGTCCGCAGTTTTTGCATTTCATAGTTGGGATCGGGTACGTTTCGGCATAGCCGGAGCAGTTGCATTCACTGCAACAACTGGACGTGTACTGGGGCGGATCTGGCGGTGAAGGTGGATCAGGCGGGTCCTGCGGTGGATCAGGTTGTGGTTCGATGGGATCATCATCGTCGGGCATTGCAATACTCCTCACTCCGTTCTGGAGATCACCAGGGAATGGATGTCTCTAGGGGAGCCAATCATGCCACAACCGCCTCGCCGTAAGCAACCGCCCGTTCGCAGGCTTTCGCGCTGGTTCGCGCTACTCCGCTCGCCCGGCCAAAAACCGCTCCATGAACTTCGTATCGAACTCGCCCGCCCGGAACTCCGCATCCTGCAAAAATCTCCTGGTGCAGCGGAATCGTCGTATGGATCCCCTGCACGACGAACTGGCTCAGCGCCCGCTGCATCTTGGTCGATCGCCTCTGCGCGGTCCTGCCCGTGCACGATCAGCTTCGCAATCAGCGAATCGTAATACGGCGGCACCACCCCTTCTGCATATTGCGCCGTATCCACGCGCACGCCATTGCCGCCCGGCACATTGAACGCCGTAATCTTTCCCGCCGATGGCGTGAACTTCTCCGGATGCTCGGCATTGATGCGGCACTCGATCGCATGACCGCGCATCGTCGATCTTCGGCTAGGCAGAATGTTCTCCAGCTTCTCCCCGGACGCGATCCGCAACTGCGCCTTCACCAGGTCCACTCCCGTAACCATCTCCGTCACCGGATGCTCCACCTGAATGCGCGTGTTCATCTCGATGAAGTAAAGCTTGCCGATCCTCATCCATCAGGAACTCGATCGTCCCCGCGTTCTAATAGCCGATTTCGTCGAGGCAGTGCTTCAGCGTGCTGCCCGATCTCCTCGCGCATCTTCGGCGTCACCTGCAGCGATCGGCGCCTCTTCGATCAGCTTCTGGTGCCGCCGCTGAATCGAGCACTCGCGCTCACCCAGGATCATCGACGTTGCCGTGCTCATCGGCCAGCACCTGGAACTCGATGTGCCGCGGCCGCTCGATGAACTTCTCCATGTACAGGTCGCCGTTGCCGAACGCATTCGCGGCCTCGGTCGATGCCTGCCATAAAACAGCTTGGGCAACTCTTCCGCGCTGCGGCACGATGCGCATGCCGCGCCCGCCGCCGCCGGCCACCGCCTTCAGGATCACCGGATAGCCCACCTTCTTCGCCCACTCCAGCGCCTCTTCCGCGGTCGCGATCACGCCGTCCGACCCGGGCAGGATCGGCACCTTCGCCTTCTTCATCGTCTGCCGCGCCGTCGCCTTCTCGCCCATCAGCCGCGTCACCTCCGGCGGCGGCCCGATGAACTTGATATTCGAAGCGCGGCACACCTCGGCGAAGTTCGCATTCTCGCTCAGCAGCCCATACCCGGGATGGATCGCATCCACATCCGCGATCTCCGCCGCTGAGATCACCGCCGGCACGTTCAGATAGCTGTCCGCCGAGCCGCGGCGGCCCAATGCAGATCGCCTCATCGGCAAACCGCACATGCAGCGAATTGCGGTCGGCCTCGCTATAAACGGCGACCGTGCGAATCCCGAGCTCCCTGCAGGCGTTGATCACGCGCAGCGCAATCTCGCCGCGATTGGCAATCAAAACCTTACGAAACATTCAGAAAACCCTTTAACGCAGTGCCGGTGTCTGTCTCAGAAGCGTTGGGAAGAGAAGCCGTCATGTTGAGCGGAATCCGCGCGGCAAATGAAGCAGAAGGATCCGCGTTTTCTCCCCGTCTCTCACGAAGGCCGAATCGAAAACAACGGCTGCCCGTACTCGATAGGCTGGCCATTGACAACCAGGCATTTCACGATCTCGCCGGAGGCATCGCTCTCGATTTCGTTCATCAACTTCATGGCTTCGACGATGCAGATCACCTGCCCCTTTTCCACGTGATCTCCGGGGGTAACGAAAGATGCCGCGCCTGGCGAAGGCGAACCGTAGAATGTGCCCACGATGGGCGATTTCACAAGGTGCAATCCGGCATCGGGATCCGCTTCCGAAACAGCGACAGGTGGCGGAGCAGCCACGAACGGCACTGCCGCCTGCACAGCCCCGACCGGAATATTGCCCAATCCGTGAGCCGCCACCGGAGCCACGGCCGGGTTGAATTTGAGCCGGATCTTCAGGTCGCCCCGATCCAGATCGAACTCGGCAACCTGATTTTCCTTCAGGAACTCGATCAGCTGTTTCAGGTCCTGGATATCTTCTGGTTTCATTCGTTCCTTTTTATAGTCCCGCTCGTTGCTTTCCCAGCTTCGTTGCGTATGCATACCGATTCTGCGAACTCAACTTCAGAGTTCGATGAGCGCTTTGGGCGACGGTGTCAGCACTTCGCTTCCAGTCCGGGTGACCGCCACCATGTCCTCGATGCGAACGCCGAACTGACTTGCAAGGTATATGCCGGGCTCGATGGTCACAACCATTCCCGGGCGCAGCGTGTTGGTTTGTCCCGCGCTGATACGCGGCGGTTCGTGGATCTCCAGCCCGACTCCATGGCCGGTAGAGTGGGAAAAGGCCTCTGCCAATCCCGCCTGGCGCAAAACTCCGCGGGCGGCCTCGTCCACCGCTCCGCAACTCACTCCCGAACTGACCGCTTCAACCCCGGCCAGCTGGGCCTCAAGTACGGCTTCATATGCACTGCGTTCGTTCCGCTTAGGCTTCCCCAGGTAAACGGTACGCGTCATATCCGAGCAATAACCCTTGAGAATAACACCGAAGTCGAGGGTCAGGAATCCCCGCCGAGGCAGCCGCACCCCCGTCGCCCTTCCGTGGGGCAGAGCGGAACGCTCCCCCGACGCAACAATGGTTTCGAACGACATACCCTCAGCCCCGAGCACTCGCGCCTGGTGTTCGAGCTCCGCTGCCACATCGATCTCCCGCAGGCCTGGCCGAATGAATCCTACGATGTGTTCAAACAACCTGCAGCCCAGCAACGCCGCCTCGCGCATGATGCCGAGTTCTTCCTCATCTTTAACCAGCCGCAATGTCTCAACCAGCGATGTCTCTAGCGGCACGAGGAATCTGCGCCGCAGTTTCGAGGCCAGCCCGGCCTTCCAGCGCGACAATTCCGCCACGGTCGTCCATTGGGGATCGAACCCGGTGTTTTCTACGCCCGCCTGCGCTGAAAGCCACTGTGCCGCCGCAACCGCCGGCCCGCCGCTGACGATATCTACCTTGGCCGCCTTCACTTCCTCGGCAGCCTGCGTCCTGTAGCGCCCGTCTGTAAACAGCCGCGCCGCCCGCCGGGTGACCGCCAGGGCCGCGCTCGAGCCTGTAAATCCCGAAAGGTAGTGTATGTCGGCAAGATGCGTAACCAGCAGTCCCGAAACACCTGCAAGGTGCATCTGGCGCCGCAACAGCCCCAACCGTCGTGAATGATCCACCCGGTCAGTTTTATCACGCGGAGGCCAAGTGATCGGTGGTCAGTGCTCAGTGATCAGTTGCGTCGGCTCTGTATCAACTTTGCATGGCAAGCAAGCTCATCAGAAAGCCGGAAGAATCGCGGTGACCACTGAACACTGATCACTGTCGTTACATCGCCGGGCGGACCGGTTTCTTCTGCTCCGGATCGACCTCGGCGGCCTGAATATCAGACTGCCGGTCCATCCATTCATCGAGGCGCGACCGCTTGAACCGCCAGCGATTCCCCAGCTTGAACGCGGGGACGAAACCCTCCGAAGCATACTTGTACAGGGTGTCCGGAGAGATGCCAAGGTAGTCTGAGGCCTGGCGAATGTCCATTACTTCCCGAATCTCAGGGACCAGCAGGTTCGAACGAGCCGACGCATTGCGCATGGATCTACCTCCGGAAGGACTTGAGCCTCAGGGCAGGAACCGGCGAAATGCCGGTAATCTGTATATATCGTGGTTTTGCCTGGGACTTCAAGGGATCTTAGGGAATTTTCCGGAATTTTTCCTGTTTCCCGAAACGGCGCAACCATCGGAATTCACCCCGTCGAGCGCCCTTGAACCGCTCCGGGTGGGGCTCAGTTCCGGCCTTCGGCCCTACCCCTAGTGTCATTGCGGCGGATGGTCCGGCCTACATCGCCTTCCGCCACCACGCCGTTGTCTCGATGCTTAGGAACTTCGTCTTATCGCCGCGCGAAAGGTAGAAATCCATCACCTCGTCCTTCCTGAACGCGGTGCAGTCCGGCCAGCTGTCGTCCTTTTCCAAGTGGGTCGACTTCTGGTGATTGTCAACCAGCGTGATCTCTTCGGCAGAGCATTGGATGACTTTCTGGGCTCTCAGGGAAAACGCGGTGCCCGGAGGCGGGGCCGGCGGCACCTGATTGGCAATCTTCGTCAACAGCAGGATGAATACGAAGGCAGCAGCGAAAGTAGCTATTCTTTTCATAGAGTTATGCAACCCCAGGGAATCTCCCGGCGCGGGAATCCTGCGCGGACAGAACCCGGTCCGGCGCACATGGATTGAGTGGGTGCTCTGGAATCACTGTAAAACGGTTTCCGTCCTGAAACAAGACAAAAAACTGCCGGGCCGGCAGAGGAGTCCGGCCCGGCATCATCGTTGGGCCACTGCTATTGGTTTTGCTGGTCCTGGCTTTGCCCGTCTTCTCTGCGGTGCAGCGTGGGCCGGTCGTCCCCGGTCGACGTGCCATCCGTCGTTTGGGCGTTGGGGTCAGTGCTGGCGCGCCGCAGCGAGGGCCGCTTGTTGTCCTTCGAATCGGTCAAGCGCCGCTTGTTCTCGATTCGTGCCAGCCGGGTCTTCACGTCGTCAAACTCCGACGTTGTAACCGTGTACTCATCTTTGGCGGGGAGAATGCGGGCAATCTCCTCCTGCGAGTGCAGGATTCGATCTGGCGTCTGGGGGTGGTCGGAGAACACTTTGGCGACTGCACCCGGCTTCCGCTTTTCCAGCGCCTGGATCTTTTCAAAGAAGCTGATAAACGCCTGTGGATCGTAGCCTGCCCGGTACATATACTGCACGCCCAGGTAGTCGGCTTCCGCTTCGAAGTCGCGCGAGAAGTGCATGAAGGTGATAGGAATGGCGATCGACATCGCCTCATAGATCCCATAGCCCGTCCAGCCGCCGATGAAAATCAGCGGAATGGTTCCCAACTGCGCGTAATTCATGCGGGTCTGCTCTCGTACCGCATGATGGGCGCACACGTGCGCAGTCTCGTGCGCCATCACCCCGGCCAGTTCCGCCTCTTCGTCGGCGTTCAGGATCAGCCCCGAATTCACGTAGAAAAATCCGCCCGGCAGCGCCATGGCGTTGATCTCGTCCGAATCGATGACCTTGATGGTGAACGGAACCTTGCAGTCGGAGTTCTTTACGATATTTTGCCCGATGCGGTTTACATATTCCGTGATCACCGGGTCAGTAATGAACTTGGTGCTCTTTTCGATTTCCGACGCGTATCCCTTCCCCATCTTGATTTCGGTGTCGGTCGAGTACCAGTTGCCCATGCCCCGCCCGCCAATGTCGCGGTTACCCACGGCGCTCACGTCGTCTTTGCTGCCCGGCTTTACCTTGATCATTTCGCTGCCCGGCGCGACCACTTTCTCGGGGTCGACTGCGGCAGCAGGAACATCACCCGCAACCGGGGCCGTCCCGGGGGCAGGATCCTGTTTCCCCGGATCCGGGCTTGTTTTCGAATCCGGCTTGGTATTCGTCTTGGCGTCCGGCTTCGAGGCAGGTGTATCTCCAGCCACCGGCGTTGTCCCGGGTGCCGGCTGAGCATTCGGCTGGTTTGGAGTGTCTTTCGGCGCGGAGCTGGCGGGCGGCGTGGAAGGGTCGGAGGAAGGAGCGGACTGGGGAGTGGACTGCGCCAGGCCCACGGACGTCCCGGCCCAGGCCAGAACCACTGCGGCTACCGCCAGTGTTGTCGACTTCAGACCTTGTGGACTCCTCTTCATCACCCTCACCTCCGGGTTCAACCGCGGTTATCGCGTCGCTTCGCTCGATTCATTAGACGCTAGTATCCGCTTCTTTGGCAGCGGATGGGAAGAATATTTCGCTTACCTGAAACCGAATTGACCTGACGCAAACCAAGATGAACGTCCGCTTTTCCTCGCCCCAACCTCGTGTTCGCCGACTGGAAACAACCTCTCGGTGGGAACCCACAGAAGTCAAATTCAGGTCTTTCATCCTCCTGAAGGCTGCCGACGCCTCTTGATGACTAACCCTGAGAGCGCCGGAATCCTCTCCGCCGGCCACTCTTCAGAACCATACTGATCACGTTTCAACAACTTCTGACGCTTGGAGCCCGCATCCCGCTGCTTTAAAGTGAGAGCACGTACTAACAGGGAGGTATCGTGCGCCCGGGATTCCTTCTCTTGGCCGCGCTGGTCGTGTGCGGAGCAATTCAATTGGAGGCCCAGCCACCGCATCCCCCGAGAGGCGGTCCCCTGGGGGCCTTGTTGGCCCCCCATGGTCATTCCCATCCCCCACCCCCACCCGCTCCGCCCTCCGGAACGCCCAGACCCGAAGTCATCTTCGACGCCACCAATCTCGGGTCTCCCCTCCTCCTGGACAAGAGCTGGCACGTCGGCTTGACCGCAAATCCCGACGCGATCCTGCCCGGTTTCGACGACTCGAGCTGGAGCATCCGCGACGCCCGCGACGCTTTCCCCGATGTGCCCGATGAGGATCGTCCCCCCAATTCCGAAGAACTACCGCAGCCAGGACCCGACGGCGGTCCGCCCAATTTTCCGAAAGGTCACCAGCGCCCCTTCGCCTGGTTCCGTTTGCACCTTCGCCTTGCACCAAACCATGGTCCCCTTGCCCTCCTGATCGAGTTGCCGGTTTCGACCTCTACGTCGATGTATGGCGTCAGCAACGCCAATTCCTTTGCCGATATCTACGCCAACGGGCAGCTCGTCCAACCGCAGGGCCCCCATGGCGACAATGCGGACCATTATCAGGCCATATCACGCCTCTACACCCTGAACGTCCCTCCCGGGGAAACCCAACTCGTCCTGGTCGCCAAGACGCTCTACATCCCCATCGGCTTCGGAGCGTATACCTCGTTCTTCGCCAACCGCAGCTTTCGCATCGGCGCTCCCGAAGACCTCAATCACTCGCTTGAATTGTGGTCCTTGCACAGCTTGTTTGAACGCCTGCCCCGGCTCATTAACGACATCCTTCTCACGGTCCTCGCCCTCTTCCTGCTGGCCCTCTACTTCACTCAGAAAGGGCACACCGAATATCTGTGGCTGGCACTCTACGAGGCCGTCCAGGCCCCCATCGGCTTCATAGACGTTGCGGGCAGTTCGGCCCACCTTGACCAGTTGTTGTACGCTGCCCTGTTCCTGCAATTGATCTTGATTTCTGCTTACCTCTATTTTGAATTCATTGTGTCGTTCCTCGCCCTACACCGGCGTTGGTACATCACCCTTCTCCGCTACTCCGCGCCCCTCCTGGCATTCGTCAGCCCCAGTCTCCTCATGGTTGGCCAGAACCACTTCATCGGAGTCGTTCTCGCCGCCGTCATTCTCGGCAGTATCCTCTGGACACTCACCTGGCTGATCTTCATCCTCATTACTCTCATTTCAGCCACCATCCGGAGAAACTTCGAGGCGGGACTTCTGCTGATCCCCCTCCTGCTGAGCTTTGTCGGTCTGCTGGAACCGCTGATGACCGCCGGCATGACCGAGTGGGCCGGTCGCCCCTATCGCTCGCCCCTGACCATCATGGCGGGGCCCATTCCCATCCACTTCGCTTCCATCGCCGATTTCACCGGCCTGCTCGTCATCGTCCTCATCATCTTCGTGCGGTTCCTCCGCATTCACCGCGACCGGGAACGCGCCTCCGGCGAATTGGCCGCGGCGCGCAATGTGCAGGAGCTGATGATTCCCCAGGAGAAGCTTCAGACGCCTGGCTTCGAAGTGGATTCGGTCTACAATCCTGCCACCGAAGTCGGAGGGGACTTTTACCACCTCGACGCGACGCCCGACGGCGGTTTGCTCGTCGTCATCGGCGACGTTGCCGGAAAGGGACTCAAGGCTGCCATGAATGTATCCATGGTCATGGGAGCGTTGCGCAGAGTCTCGGAGCGAAGCCCGGCGAAGATCCTCGAATCTCTCAACCGCGTGCTGGTAGGCAGCGAAAGCTTCACCACCTGCCAGGCGGCCTGGTTCGGAGCCAACGGCGAACTCGTGATCGCCAACGCCGGTCACCTGCATCCCTACCTGAACAGCCAGGAAGTTGCCTTGCCCGGCGGCCTGCCCCTCGGAGTCCTGCCTGAAATCGGCTACGAAGAGGTGCGACTCTATCTCCATCCCGGCGATCGCATCCTGCTTCTCTCCGACGGAGTCGTCGAAGCGCGCCAGGGATCGGGCGAGTTATTCGGCTTCGACCGCGTGCATAACCTCAGTAATCAGTCCGCGTTTTACATCGCCGACGCGGCCAAAGAATTCGGCCAGGAAGACGACATCACCGTCCTCACCGTTCGCCGCATCGCCCAGGCCCTCGCAGCGTAGCTTCGGTGTGTATTCTGAAACAGCTTTAGAAATGAAGCGTCATTCTGGGCGGCGTCCGCCCGGCGGACGCAGTCGAAGGACGTGCATTTACCTGGGATAGCCCAGACCTCAATTCCGCGTTGGGGCATTCCCTGCGCTCACCCCGCTCAATACAACAGTCCTGTTACTTCTTTGCATCGAAGGGCGTATGAGCCGCACGCTGCTGCCAGGTAAGCCTTACCCTCTGGGTGCAACTGCGTATAAGAGAGGGACGAACTTCGCAATATTTTCCGAGGCCGCGACACGCGTCGACCTTTGTTTCTTCGACTCCCAGGGACAACAGGTCGACTGCATCACTCTCCGCGAGCGGACCGCCCATGTCTGGCATGGCTTTGTGAACGGCATCAAGAGCGGACAACTCTACGGCTATCGCGTCGATGGCCCCTGGGACCCGCAACACGGGCATCGCTTCAACTTCAACAAACTTCTCGTCGACCCGTATGCCAAGTCGATCTCCGGCAGCGTCGACTGGAAGCAGCGTATCTTTCCTTACGACCTCGAGTCCGGCGACCCCTTGAAGATGGATACTCAGGACAGCGCCGACGGCGTTCCAAAATCCGTCGTCATCGACACCCGATTCGATTGGGAAGATGACAGCAAGCCCCAGACCCCGCTTCCCGACTCCATCATTTACGAGATGCACGTCAAAGGATTCAGCATCCGTAATCCGATGGTCCCCGAGAATCTGCGCGGCACCTATGGTGGTTTGGCCCATGATGCGAGCATCAACTACCTCAAGAAGCTCGGCGTCACAGCGGTCGAGTTACTGCCCGTTCACCACTTCATCGATGAAGGCCACCTGGTAGAAAAGGGACTTACGGATTACTGGGGCTACAACACCCTCGGCTTCTTCGCGCCCATGTCCCGGTACTGCTCCTGCGGCGACCAGGGAGAACAGGTCATCGAGTTCAAGCAGATGGTCAAGGCCTTGCACGCAGCCGGAATCGAGGTCATCCTCGACGTTGTGTACAACCACACCTGCGAAGGAAATCATCTCGGTCCGGTCCTGTGCTGGAAAGGAGTCTGCAACTCATCGTATTACCGCCTCGTCGAAGACGATCTGCAGCACTACATGGATTACACCGGCACCGGCAACACCCTCAATGTCCAGAATCCCCAGGTGCTGAAGATGATCATGGATTCGCTGCGCTATTGGGTTACAGACATGCACGTGGATGGCTTTCGCTTCGATCTCGCCGCCGCTCTCGCTCGCGAACTCCACGACGTCAGCAAGCTGTCGTCCTTCTTCGACACCATCCACCAGGACCCCACCCTCGCCGAAGTCAAGCTCATCGCCGAGCCCTGGGATGTCGGCCAAGGCGGCTACCAGGTCGGCCAGTTCCCTGTCCTCTGGGCGGAATGGAACGGCAAGTATCGCGACACCGTGCGCCGCTACTGGAAAGGCGATGGAGGCCAGTTATCCGACTTCGCTTATCGCCTCACAGGTTCCAGCGACCTTTATCAATTCGACGGCCGCAAGCCGTACGCGAGCATCAACTTCATCACCGCGCACGACGGCTTCACGTTATGCGACCTGGTCAGTTACAACCAGAAACACAACGAAGCCAACCTCGATGACAACCGGGACGGCACCGACAACAACGACGCCTGGAACATGGGCCTCGAAGGCCCCACCGACGATCCCGCGGTCAACAACCTGCGCGAGCGCCAGATGCGCAATTTCCTGGCCACGCTCATGCTCTCCCAGGGTGTTCCCATGCTCTGCGGAGGCGATGAAGTGGCCCGTTCGCAGCGCGGCAACAACAACAGTTACTGCCAGGACAATGAACTCAGCTGGTTCGACTGGAATCTTGACGACTCGCGAAAGCGCTTACGCGACTTCACTCGAAGGCTGATCCATTTGCGCCTCGCCCATCCCAACCTGCACCGCCGCAAGTTCTTTCAGGATCGCGAAATCCGACGGAATGGGAACGGAGAACTTGTCCGCGTCATCAAGGACGTCGCCTGGTTCAACACCGACGGCAACGAAGTCTCCGACGAAGCCTGGAATTCCGGGTGGAGTCGTGCCATCGCCTTGATGCTGAACGGACAAACCCTGCAGGTGTCGAATGAAGACGGCGAGTGGGTTATCGACGACAGCTTTCTCATCCTTGTGAACGCATCGGACGGAGGCGTCGAGTTCGTCATTCCCGCCTCTCCCTGCGGCAAACCCTGGTGCCAGATCCTCGATACAGAGAACATCGATGATCCCTTCATCGACACCATGGTCGGCGAAACGATCATCCTCGGCGGTCGTTCCGTCAAGTTGCTTAGCGACCAGGCACACCAATTAATCTCCGCCCCGACCCAGGGCTGAAATTTGAATCGCACGCATGGGCAGCAGCGGCGCGGGTGCCCCGGCGGACATGATGACGCTTCCGTAGTACATCTTGGGCAATCCGGCGATCACGACAGTCCCCGCCGGGACTTCCGTGAACACGTATTCGTTGTTCAGAAGTTTCCCGAGATGAGTGTCGTTGACGAAAATCTCATCGTGTGAAGCGGACCCCGTAAATCTGTACACACGGTAGATACAGACAATGGCCTTGCCCTCGAATGGTGCGGGCAGCACGGCCGGTGTTTTGGAATCCTCTGCAACGGAGATGGGCCCTGTGAAGAGAAATACGATTGCACTGGATGCGACCAGAAGGCCTGCAAGGGACCTGCAAGCTCCCCTGAGGCAAAACGCAGCAACGGCGCTGAACGCGGTGTTGCACATGGGAGCACTCCTCTCCTGGGTCGGGGTCTGATGAACCTGAAATGGTTCGGGACCTTCAACGGGATTCAGAGCCCGCCTTCAAGACAACTTCTGATTATCTGGTTGCTTCAGCAAACCCCAATGGGTTGGGGATTATGTCCTTCGCTCCGCGAATTTGTTCGTACGCTGTTGACCTGCGAGCGGTTCCGAGACCGAGCAGGGTCTGGAATGCCGCCGCGGGCGTTTTGCGGCGGTTGTGCCGAAAGACGAATTCATCGAGGTAGACCTGGAGTTGGTCCTTGCTCACTCCGTGGTAGGTTCCGATCAACCACTGTTGGAGGTTTCCTATCGCCCGGTCAGCGTGTGGAACCGCCGACTTCGCGCCCTTTCGCAATTCCGACCGGAGAGGTTGGTTGCGAACGACATGTTTAAAGCCGGCCTCCAACAAACCAGAGAAACTCTTAAGACCATCCGTATAGATCGTGGAACCAGAAGCGACGTTATGGATAAGGAACGACCTGATTGTGGCCGCCTTGAAATCCCGAATGACACTCATGCGGATGCGACCGGAAGCTCGGTCCCGCTTTTCTACGGCGACTAAGACCAAAGCCGCCCGCCGGTCCTTCAGTTGTCGGCTCCCCCGGAGCCCCGCTTGCTCTCCGCCGATCCACGTATCATCCACCTCTACCTCGCCGCGCAGAGGCTCCCTGGCCGCGTTCACCATCGCCCGGCGGAGTTTGTGCAGCATCATCCATGCAGTTTCGTAGCAGGTCAGGCCCAGTTGACGCTGCAGAAGGAGGGCAGAGACGCCGCGCTTGTCTGTGGTCATCAGATACACCGCCCAGAACCAATCGCTCAACGGGATCTTCGTCCGGTGGAGGATCGTCCCGGAGGTGAGCGAAACCTGGTAGCGACATTTGCCGCATTGGTACCGACGCTGCTTTAACAACTCATAGGCATTTCCATGGCCGCATCGGGGGCAATTGAACCCTTCCGGCCAACGGCAGGCTGCCAGATACCTCTGGCAGGCCTCCTCAGTAGCAAACTCGGCCTGAAATTGGCGCAGCGTCTTCGGGAACGATGGCCGGGGCACTCCTCTACACTATCTGTTGGGGTTTGCTGAAGCAACCAGATAATCAGAAGACAACTAGACCTTAGTCGACAAAGGAATTTCGTCTGTGCGCCTTGTCACGCGCACAAGTGATAACTTCAGACAACACCCCGCAGGTGCAAGATTCTTGATTATGGGGAAAAAGAAAAAGCCCCAACCTTGCGGATAGGGCTTTAATCATGCGCGAAACTTGGCCGCGGTGGGACCCATCCTTAGTCGTAATATTCCAGCCCCAGATGGGTGATCAGGCCTTCGCCCATGATATGCCGGAGCGTATTTTTCAGCTTCATCGACTGGATGAACAAATCATGCTCCGGATAAAGCCCCGGCGCTGTCTGCGGCGACTTGAGATAGAAGCTCAGCCACTCCTGGATACCGATACTCCGCAGTGACGGCGTGCGCTTGGCCAGGTCGATAAACAAGCAGAGGTCGAGTGCAATCGGCGCCGCCAGGATCGAGTCCCGGCAAAGGAAATCCACCTTGATCTGCATCGGGTAACCCAGCCAGCCGAAGATATCGATGTTATCCCAGCCCTCTTTGTTATCTCCGCGCGGAGGATAATAGTTGATCCGCACCTTGTGATAGATATCCTTGTATAAGTCGGGGTATAACTCCGGCTGGAATATATATTCGAGCGAACCCAGCTTCGATTCTTCCTTGGTCTTGAATGACTCCGGATCGTCCAGCACTTCCCCGTCGCGGTTTCCGAGAATATTCGTCGAGTACCAACCCGAGACCCCCAGCAGCCGCGCCTTGAATGCCGGCGCCAGCACTGTCTTCATGAATGTCTGCCCGGTCTTGAAATCCTTGCCGCAGATCGGAGCCGCATTCTTCTTCGCCAGCTCGATCATCGCGGGAATGTCCACGGTCAGATTCGGCGCACCGTTCGCGAACGGTACCCCCTCGCTAAGCGCCGCGTACGCGTAAATCTGCGAGGGCGCAATGCCGATGTCGTCGTTCTCCAATCCCTTCTCAAACGCGTCCAGCGACTGGTGAACCGCCGTCGGCTCAATGAAAATCTCCGTCGACCCGCACCAGATCATCACCACCCGATCGACCGTCTTCTTGAAGGCCTGAATGTCCGCCCGAACCTGGTCGGCAAGGTCACGCTTGTTCTTGCCCTTCTTCACATGCGTGCCGTTCAGCCGCTTCACGTAATACTGGTCAAACACCGCCGGCAGAGGCTTGATTGTCTCGAGATACGGCTTCAGTTGCTCCAGCGTCTCTTTATCCAGCACCTTGGCATGCGCCGCCGACTCGTAGACGTTGTCCTCGAAAATGTCCCACCCTGTAAACACGACATCGTTCAAATCGGCGAGCGGAACAAAGCTCCTTGATCAAAGGCGAATTGTTATCCGTGCGCTTTCCAAGCCGGATCGTCCCCATCTGCGTCAGCGATCCAATCGGCTTTGCCAATCCGCGCCGCACCGCTTCCACGCCGGCGATCATGGTTGTCGCCACGGCCCCAAGCCCTACTACCATGATTCCCAGTTTGCCCTTCGCGGGCTCAATCTTCGAGGCGGTCTTCTGGCCGCCTTGCTGTTCGTTCGGCATTGCTTCTCCTAACCTTCCTTAACCGCGGATCACCCGCACGTTCGTGAATTTTCCTGAGAATGTACCAGTGTAAACCGTGAGATGCGCAGACTGCGCGCCAGGCGCGCCCCTATGCCGCGTCCCCTTGTCGAGTGCGCTTCAGATGCGACCACACAAACCAGACGATCCCCGCCACAAGCGCAATCTCCACCCCAAGATGAAAGCGGTGAAATGCCTGCTCAAAGCGCGGATCAGTGTGCCACCGCTCGCCCAGCTTCATCCCCACATAGGCCAGGACAAAACACCATGGCCATGAGCCCACGAAGGTGTAAATGTGAAATCGTAGTTGCGGCATTTTCGCGATGCCCGCGGGGAATGCGATGAATGTTCGGACCACCGGCAGGAGACGCCCCACCAGCACGGTGATGCCGCCATACTTCGTAAAGAAGTGAGTCATCCGGTCAAGATCGTGGCGGCTCATCAGCACCCACTTGCCGTATCGCTCCACCAGCGGACGCCCGCCCAACGCACCGATCCAATAGGCCACCACCGACCCCAAATTGCATCCGATCGCGCCTGCAGTTGCCACCCAAAGTAGATTGAAGACTCCCTTGTAGACCAGGTAGCCCGCGAACGGCATGATGATCTCTGAAGGCAGCGGTATGCAGGCCGACTCGATTCCCATCAGCGCAGCAATGCCGGCGTAACCGCCGCTTTGAATAACCTGGGTAACAAACTGGACTAAATAGGCGAGAATCTTTTCGCTCATGCGCGATTTCAAGTATATAGGTCCGGCGCCGACCACTCACACCTGGCTCGTGCGCTCGCATCCGCTGCCCCCACTTCATGCACCCCACTTTGTTACGATTGTGATTGTCCAGAACGATCTGAAGAGGTGCAAGTTGGCCGAATTTCCCCCTGTTCCCCTCACCCTCGAAGGCTCCCACGTCCTGCATCAATTCTTCCGCTTCGATTGGAAGGCCTGGCGGGCCACATCGTCCGCCGATCGCGACAGCATCGCCACCGAAGCCGCATCCGCGTTGCAGCGTCTCGAGCGCACCGCTGCCGGATCAGCGGTGCAGAGCGCTCTCTTTTCCGAACTCGGCCACAAAGGCGACCTCATCCTCGTCCACTTCCGCGACTCGCTCGAACAGCTCAACCAGATCGAACTGGACCTGGCCCAAACCGCCTTCTACGACTTCCTGACTCCTGTTCACTCCTACGTCTCGATTGTCGAACTCGGCCTCTACGAGTCCACGCGCAAGACCTACGAAGCCGCCGCGGCCAAGGGTTTCGAGCAGCACTCCCCTGATTGGAACGCCGAAGTCGAGGCATCCCTAAAGCGCGGGACCGAAGCGATGAAGCCGCGCCTCTTCCCCGCGGTCCCCGATACGAAGTACCTCTGCTTTTATCCCATGGACCGCAAGCGCGGCGAGCAGGTCAACTGGTACATGGTTCCTTTTCTTGAGCGCCAGCGCATGATGCATGAACATGGCATGATCGGCCGCCGCTACGGCGACCGGGTCCGCCAGATCATCACCGGCTCCATCGGCTACGACGACTGGGAGTGGGGCGTCGACCTCTTCGCCGACGACCCCGTCGTCTTCAAGAAGCTGATCTACGAAATGCGCTTCGACGAGGTCAGCGCCATCTACGCGCTCTTCGGCCAGTTCTTCATCGCCATTCGCCTGCCCATCGAGAAGCTCGGCGCTTGGCTCGCCGGCAGGCTTAGCGGGTAAATGGAACGGTAGTCGGATCACAGCGCGAACCTGGGTGCCCAGGTCTCGATTTTGAGACTCGGGAAACGACGACACTCAACTTAGGACGATCTGTCATGCCAGCCATAAAAGCCTCACCGAAGAAATCGCTCAAGAAGGCTCTGCGCGGCGATCTCGCCCCCGAACGCATCGCCGCCATCCTCAAAGCCCTCGACGAAACCTACCCCAATGCCGTTTGTGCTCTGAACCATAAGACGCCCTGGGAACTCCTCGTCGCCACCATCCTGTCCGCGCAGACCACCGATATCCGCGTCAACATGGTCACGCCCGAGCTCTTCAAGCGTTTCCCCACTCCCGCCGCCATGGCCAAGGCGGCGATCCCTGAGCTGGAAAACCTCATCCGCACCACCGGCTTCTTTCGCAACAAGGCCAAATCGATCAAAGGCGCCGCACAGGCCATCCTCGAGAGATTCAATGGCGAAGTCCCCCGTACCCTCGCCGAGCTCATCACCGTCCCCGGCGCTGCCCGCAAGACGGCCAATGTCGTCCTCGGCGTCTCGTATGGCATCGCCGAAGGCGTAGTCGTCGACACGCACGTCTTCCGCATCGCGCACCGGCTCAGCCTCGCCAAGGGTGACACCCCGCCGAAAGTAGAAGAAGAGTTGATGAAGGTGATTCCCCGTGAGAAATGGATCGACTTCTCCCACCAGGTCATCCATCACGGCCGCCAGGTCTGCATCGCCCGCAAACCCAAGTGCAACATCTGCAACCTGGAGCAGCTCTGCCACTCCAAAGACAAAACCTGGCACTCGTAAGGACAGCTTTTAGCTCTTGGCGTTTAAATCGCCGCCGAAGAGTCCGGCGACCGCCGCAACAAGCCCCGGAACGTCCGAGGGATCGGCCTCCGCCGCCGGCTCCCAACCCACGCCCCGCAGTGTCTGGCTGGTAATCGGCCCAATCGAAACCGCCAACACGCCTGCGAACGGAAATGCCACGCCGGCCGCCTTAGCCGCGTCCGCAAGATGCTCCACGCTTGAAGAACTAGTAAAAGTAGCCGCATCCAGCCCAACTGCCAGCGCGTCCCGTAGCCGCTCCGGAGTTCCCTCAGGCACGACATTCCGATATGCATCGACCACATCCACGATTGCCCCGGCAGCCCGCAGCGCGTCCGGGATCACATCCCGGGCTATAGCCGCTCGCGCCAGCAACACGCGATTTCCGGTTCCAAGGGCGGCCCCGGTATGAGCAACCAGACTTTCAGCCACATAGGATTCCGGCACCAGAGTAATGCTCCAGCCCGCCTCGCGCGCGGCCGAAGCCGTCGCCTCGCCCACTGCCGCAACCTTCACATTCGCTCGGGGCTGCGCAGTGACTCCGATCTCCGCGCACCGCTTCGCCAGGGCCCGCACCGTGTTGACGCTGGTGAAGATCACCCAGTCGTACGAGCTGATGTTCCTAAGGGCCTCATCCAAAAAATCAAAAGACTCAGGAGGGGCGATTTCCAGCACCGGCACTTCTACCGGAATCGCGCCCAGAGCGTTCAAGCCGTCGCTGAGCTTTCCCGCCTGGTGAACCGCCCGTGTCACCAGCACGCGCCGGCCAGCCAACGGCAACTCGGTCATTACGCCGCTCCGCCCGGCCCGGGCGCGGCTCCAGTCAGCAGGGCCCCGGCTCCCGCTTCGATCAGCATCTCGGCAAGCGACCGCCCGAATGCGACAGGATCCGCATGCGTGTGCGGCACGCTATGGTACGCGCGCACCGTCTTGCCACTCTCGGGGTTCGCAACCACCCCGAAGATCTCCCAGCATCCCTCCGCCGGCTCCTCGCCGAGTTCGCGCGCGGCCCGACAATGAATCCCGATCGGCACCTGGCACCCGCCGCCTAGCGCCGCCAGAGCGGCCCGCTCCGCCGTCACCGCATGGCGTGTCGCAGCATCGTCCAGAAACGCCAGAGCCGACATTGTCTCCCTATCCGACGCCCGCGTTTCAATTCCCAGCGACCCCTGCCCTGCCGCCGGGCAGAAATCCTTCGGATCCAGTCGCTCTCGAACCCATTCGGTCTTCTCCAGCCGGTCGAGCCCCGCAGCCGCCAGCAGGATCGCCTCCACCTGCCCCTCCGCCAGTTTGCGCAGCCGCGTATCCACGTTGCCGCGAAACTCCACGGCTTCCACGTCCGGCCGCAACTGCTTCAGCTGTGCCCGCCGGCGTTGGCTGCTCGTCCCCACCCTCGCGCCGCTGGGAAGTGCAGCCACCCCCGCATGCTTCACCGATACGAACACATCTCTGGGATCGACCCGCGACGGCGTCGCCGCCAGCGCAAATCCCTGCGGCAATTCCGTGGGAATATCCTTCAGGGAATGGACAGCCAGGTCAACCCGGCCCTCGGCCAGCGCCTCTTCGATTTCCTTGGTGAACATGCCCTTGGAACCCACCTGGGCAAACGTCACCTCCTGCAGGCGATCGCCGGTCGTCTTGATGATCTCGATCGTGACCGAATGGCCCTGTCCGCGCAGCCCGTCGGCGATGTGATTGGCCTGCCAAAGTGCTAGTTGAGAACCTCTGCTTCCGATGCGCAGATTCATCGCCGTCCTGCCCCGCTTGCTTGAGTCACATCCGCATCCTTTGCCGGCTTCGAAGTCTCGCCAGCCTCCGGGATTGGTATCTCCGGGTCAATCTCTGAACCTGTCTCTCGTCCGGCCACCCCGGGCAGCGACCACACATCGCACAGAGCATCCACCCGTGCCGAATTATTCTCTCGCGCAGCCTGTTTCAACGCCTGCATCGGCGGATGGAGAAACTTGTTCACCAGTCCCCGGGTCAACGCTTCCACGGCCGCCGCCTGTTCCTCTGTAAGTGTGCCCAGCCGTGCCTGGATGCGCCGTAACTCGATTTGCCGAAGCTCTTCCAACTGCCGCTGCAGGGCCACAATCGCCGGCGCTACGTTGACCGTTCTTTGCCGCTGATGGAAGCGCTCCACCTCGCCCGCAATCAACGCCTCGGCTTTGTTTGCCTCGCGAGCGCGGTCCGCCAAATGCGAAGCGGCGACCGTCTGAAGGTCATCGATGTCGTAAAGAAAGATTCCTTCCAGCTTGTTCATCGCCGGATCCACATCGCGCGGCACGGCGATATCGATGAAGAACATGGGCCGATTGCGACGCTTGTGCAGGAATGCCTGCCCGTGCTCGCGCCGGAAGATCGCGTGCGGCGCGCCCGTCGACGTGATCACGATGTCCGCTTCGCTGGCCACGTCGTACAGCTGCTCAAACGGAATCACGCGCCCATTGAATTCCTCGGCCATGCTGCGGGCCCGCGCCAGGGTCCGGTTCGTCACCAGGATGGCGCCCGCGCCCTGCTGTACAAGGTGGCGCGCCGCCAGCTCGCTCATCTTGCCTGCGCCCACCAGGAAAACCGTCCGCCCGTTGAGCGAACCGAAAATCTTCCGCGCCAGGTCCACCGCCACCGACGCAATCGAAACGCTGTTGGAGCCGATCTCCGTCTCGGAGCGAATCTTTTTCGCCGCAGCGAAGGCGCTTTGCAACAGATGCTCAAGCTGCCCGCCGACGGTTCCCGCGGAGCGCGCTGCCGCGAACGCGTCTTTCACCTGACCCAGAATTTGCGGCTCGCCCACCACCATCGAGTCCAGGCTGGCCGCGACCCTGAAAAGATGCCGCACTGCATCCTGGTCGCGGTGTTCGTACAGATGATCCTTCAGCACCGCCGCGTCCAGCCGGAAATGGCTTTGCAGGAATCTCGAGACATCCACCGCGGGCGATTCGAGCGCCGTCAGAATCTCGACGCGATTGCACGTCGACACGATCATGCACTCCGACACTCCCGGAACTGCCGCCAGCGCCAGCGTCACCTGCGCTAAATCGTCGCGCGAAATCGCGATCCGTTCGCGCAACTCAATCGGTGCGGTCTTGTGGTTTACGCCGATCAGTGCCAGGGTCATGAGGCACCGTACCTGTGCACGTGGCTCAGCAGGTTAGCCGCCCACACCGCCAGCATCACCAGGAACACAGCCCCTGAAAGATAGGCCGCCCTTCGGCCCCGCAATCCCTTGGTGCTACGGAGGAAGAGCAGCAGCACGTAGACCGCCCACATCACGAAGGACGCAATCACCTTAGGGTCGCGGAAGTAAGCTGCCCCCAGCACCGTCTCCTGCGCCAGCACCGAGCCGATCACCAGGCCGACCGTCATGCAGGGAAAGCCGAACAGCAGCGTAGCATGGGCGATGCGCTCCAGCGTGTCGAGTGGCGGAAGCCATTCCAGAGGCGCCCACCAGGTGTCTTCGCCGGGCTTGTGCTTGCTCTTGATGCGGCGCTCTTGCACCAGGTAAAGCACCGAGGCCAGCATGCTGAATCCCAGGGCGGTGTAGGCGGCCAGCAGCGCCGAAATATGCGCAATCAGCCAGCTGATCCGCACTCCCGAGGAGGGGAAAATGTACCGGTCATACCCCAGCGAAGGCACAAACACGATAAAAAAAGTGATCGGAAAGGCAAACACCGCCAGGGACATCGTCCCGTAGATCCACCACAACAGGAAGAACAACGCTGCAATGAGCAGCCCCAGGAGCGACTCGCCGTCGCGCACACCCACCGGAACCCAGCTGTGCGCCAACGCCAGCATCTCCACCACGGATACGAAGTGGAACAAAAACGCGATGCTGGCGACATGTACGCAGGTCTTGCGCCAGCCCTCCCGGCTATAGAGGACGGCCGGGAATGCCGCGATACTCGCCGCCGCATACAGTACCGCCGCCACTCTGAGCCAAACTAAATACATTCCGATGTTTACCTTAAGTTCTACCTATTCAGTATACTGTGACGCAAATCACCTTATGGCTTTGTCCAAGGTCAACGTCATGCTCACGCCATGTTGCTGAATAAGTTAACTTTCCGTCCGATTCGCGTACAATTCCGGCAACCAGGTTGGCCCGCGCGTTCACCTCTACCAGCTTAGACTCTCGCGGTTCATTGGTGGATCATCGGAGGCGATAAGCATGTTCCTCGAATTCCCCCTCGAACCCTTCAAAAACTGGGTCCAGGTAATCAGCAGCGTCGGATCCATCCTCGCCCTTGCTGCCGCCGCCTTTTGGTTCTTTCGTACCAGCAAAGCCAAACAGAGGATTCAGTTTGACCTCGACTGCAAAATCTATCCCCTCGCCAATAACAGCACCAAAAGAGTGGCCGAAATCCAGTTCTGTTTCGAAAACAAAGGTTTCGTTGAACACCGCATCTACAACCTGTCTGTTTCCGTCCATACTCTCGCATCGGAGCGGGAAGTAAGCACCAAGGAGAGCACCGGCGAGTTGCAATGCAATCGGAGAATTCTCGGCAAGACGCAGCTTATCCCGCCCATCGGCAAGTACTACTTCATCCGGCCGGGAATACGCCAGGTCGTGACCCACGTTGTTCCCATCGATGCGAGCGTTTCGGTCATCCGCGTGACCGCCGGCTTCTTCTACGTCGAACGCGGTGCTTACCCGCACACGGCGCGCCGCATCTTTCCCACTGGTTTCGCCAATCCCGCCTGACCCCCGGTGGACGGCGGCCTGACTCTCCGTGCCCCATCCTTGCGCTTTTTTCCCGGCGCAAGGGTGGGAGACCACAGAACTCAACCCCATGCCTTCCCGCCCGTTCACGATAATCTAGGAAACAACGTGATCAAGGACGATATCCAATCCGGGGTTGCGCCCGCTTCCCTCACCTCGGACGAACCCCAGCTTGACCTGGCCGCGGCGCCACCGCCGGCCGAAAAGAGCCCGGCGGAACTGACCCCGTTCATGCGCCAGTGGACTGTCGCCAAGCGGGAAAATCCCGATGCCCTGCTCTTCTTCCGCATGGGCGATTTCTACGAGCTCTTTTACGACGACGCGATCGTCGTCAGCCGCGAGCTCCAGCTCACGCTCACCGCCCGCGACCGCGAACGCTCCCAGCCCATGTGCGGCGTCCCCTACCACGCCGTCGAAGGCTACCTGGCCCGCCTCCTGCGCAAGGGTTACCGCATCGCCATCTGCGACCAGATGGAAGATCCTAAGCTCACCAAAAAGATCGTGCGCCGCGAAGTCACGCGCGTCCTTTCTCCGGGTACCGCGCTCGACTCCGCGCTCGGCCAGGAACAGAACAATTTCCTCGCCGCCTATTTCGAAACCGGGCTCGCCCACACCGAAAAATTGTCCTCCAATTCGAAGTCTCGCTTCGACCCCGAACCCCACGCCTTGAAACAAAGGCCGCGCACTTCCTCCACGGACGGCCCCCTCTGCGCCGTCGCCCTGCTCGACATTTCCACCGGCGAATTTCGCACCGTCGAGTTCTCCGGCCCCGCCGCCCGCCAGCAGGCCGTCGATGAAATTCTCATGGCCGGGGCCAGCGAGGTCCTGCTCCCCGCAACCGCCCCCATTCCACCGCAGCTCGAGCGCGTCCCCGCCCGCACCCGTGTCGAAGACTGGGTGTGGACCCGCGACTTCGCCATTCCCCTCGTTGAGCGCCAGCTTCATGTACGCTCCCTCGAAGGCTTCGGACTGGTTGGACATGAGCCCGCCGCCGTCGCCGCCGGCGTCGTGCTTCACTACGTCCGCACCACGCAGAAAAACGATGCCCTCCACATCGATTCCCTTCGCTTCCGGGAACACTCCGCGGCCCTCGAACTCGACCAGGTGACGGTGCGCAATCTCGAACTGGTCGAGCCCCTCTTTGCCGGACAAGACGACCGCGCTACCCTCTTCCACACTCTCGATGCCTGCTCGACTCCCATGGGCAAGCGCCTGTTGCGTGGCACCATCCTGCGGCCCCTCATGGATCCGGCCGGCATCGAATCGCGCTACGAAGCGGTCGCCGAAACCCACGGCGATCTTGTGAAGCGCGAGGAAATCCGTCGCGCCTTCTCCGGCATCCTCGATCTCGAACGTCTTCTCGCCCGCATCTCTCTTGACTCCGCCGGTCCCCGCGACATCCGCGCCCTGGCCTCGAGCACCGCGCGTCTGCCGGGATTGAAAACCGCCCTTGAGGCAATGCAGGCCGCCCGCTGGCGCCAGTTGGTCACCCTCCTCGACACCCTCGAAGATGTAACTGTTCGCATCGCCACCACGCTGGTTGCCGAGCCACCGTTAACGCTCGCCGACGGCGGAGCCATCGCCGCTGGTGTCGATGCCGGAACTCGACGAGCTGCGCGCCATCTCCACCACCGGCCGCCAGCAGATCGCGGCCATTGAGGAACGTGAACGCCAGCGCACCGGCATCGGCTCGCTCAAGGTCCGCTATAACTCTGTCTTCGGCTATTACATCGAAATCACGAAGTCTAACTTGTCCCTCGCCCCAGCCGACTATGAGCGCAAGCAAACCCTGGTCAATGCGGAGCGATTCACGACCCCCGAGCTGAAGGAATACGAGCGCAAGATCCTCACCGCCCACGATCGATCCATCGAGATCGAAAAACGCCTCTTCGCCGAGCTGCGAAACTCTGTCCTCGAATCCGCAGGCCGCATTCGCCGCGCCTCGTCTGCCGTAGCCGAAGCCGATCTGCTGGCCAACTTCGCCCATCTCGCGGCGGGCAGGCGCTACGTCCGCCCCATCACTCGCCGATGAACCGGTGCTCGAAGCCGTCGCGGCCCGCCATCCGGTCATCGAGCAATGGATGGAAGAAACCCGCGAAGGCCGATTTCATCTCCAACGATGTTTATCTCAACGCGCGCCGACCCCGGGCCGGGCCTGCTACTTATCACCGGCCCTAACATGGGCGGCAAGAGCACTTATCTGCGCATGGCGGCGATGCTGGTGCTGATGGCGCAGATGGGCAGCTTTGTTCCCGCGGATAGCCTGCGCTTCGGCTTAGTCGATCGCATCTATACCCGCATCGGCGCAAGCGACAACGTCGCCCGAGGCCGCTCCACCTTCATGGTGGAGATGACTGAAACCGCGACCATTCTCAACACCGCTTCCAACCGCTCGCTCATCCTCCTCGACGAGATGGGCCGCGGCACGGCGACCTTCGACGGGCTCTCTCTGGCATGGGCAACCGTCGAGTATCTGCACGCCGAAACCTGCGCCCGCACGCTCTTCGCCACTCACTACCACGAACTCACCATGCTGGCCGAGAAGCTGCCCCGCGTCCGCAACCTCCGTGTCGGCGTCAAAGAAGTCCGCCGGCGGCATCGTATTCCTGCATAACATTGAGCCCGGCGCGGCCAGCAAAAGCTACGGCATCGAGGTGGCCCGGCTCGCCGGCCTGCCCGCCGCCGTCATCGAACGCGCCAGGCGCATCCTGCGCCAGCATGAAAAGCAGGAGCGCACCGCCGTGCGACTGAGGAAACCGAACCGGAGCCCATGCAGCTGACCATCTTCACCCCGCTTTCGCAACGCATCGTCGATCGCATTGAGGCCGTCGATGTGAATGCCCTCACGCCGCTTCAGGCGCTGAATCTGCTCGAAGAGTTGCAGCAGGAACTGAAGGAGAAGGCATGACCGTGAACCTGCGCCACGCCGTCGGGAGCCTGCTGGTGGTGGGACTCTCCGGCACGGAACTCACCTCTCTCGAACGCGCCTGGCTGCGCCTCATCCGCCCCGCCGGCGTCATCCTCTTTCGCCGCAATATCGCCGACGCCGAGCAGACCCGCGCCCTGCTCAACGAAGCCACCGGGCTCTGTGCGCGCCACAGCGTCCGCTATGTCGATGTCGAAGGCGGTACCGTCAATCGCCTCCGCGATGCGCTCGCGCCGCTGCCCTCCGCCCAGGCGGTGTGGATCGCAGCGCGCCAATCCGCCCGGCCGGCTCTCGCTCGCGAATTCGGCGAACTCGTCGCCCGCGCCGTGCGCGCCTTCGGCTTCAACACCACCCTCGCCCCGGTCGTCGATCTCGCCCTGCCCGAATCAGTCGAGGTCATGGGAACGCGCTCCGTTGCGTCCGATCCCGCCGAGGTAATCCGGTTCGCGCGCGAATTTCTCGCCGGCCTCGCCGCTCAGAGCATCATCAGCTGCGGCAAGCACTTTCCCGGCCTTGGGGGCGCGGCCAGCGACACGCATTTTGTAACCCCCGAAATCGCGCCGCGCGTGGACGAGTCTGTGGCAGCGGGACCTCGCCCCCTATCGCGAACTGCACGCCGCAGATGCCGATCGTGATGACCAACCACGCCGCCTATCCCCGACACCCCGGGCAAGAACATGCCCGCGAGCGCCTCCCGCTTCTGGATCACGACCGTGCTCCGCAATCGCATCGGCTACAGCGGCATCATCCTTTCCGACGATCTCGAGATGGGCGGCATCCTCAAATTCCTTCCCGTCGATGAAGCCGCCGTCGCCGCCATTCGCGCCGGTTCCGACCTGGTCGAGATCTGCCACAGCGCGGAACTGATTCTCCGCACCTATGAAGCGCTGCTCACCGAAGCCGAGCGATCCGCCGCCTTCCGCAAGCTGCTGCTGGCTCGATCGCGCGCGAAAGCGCGCGCAAGCGCGCGCAAAGGTCTACGCAGCCCGCATTCCGCCGCGCACTCACCACAAAGCAGTTCGAAAAGCTGCGCGACGACATCGAGCGCTTCCGTGATGCTGTGTCAGCCGCTACTCGCTCAGGCGGACGCGGTGGCTCCGCGCACCACCGCTCCGGCGGAGACCTCATGAGTCACGCGGCCAATGAACGTAGCCGGCATCATGAGCGGAACTTCGGCCGACGGCATCGACGTCGCCATCGTGCGCATCGCGCCCGCGCGGACGGAACCAGGTGTAGCGCCGGCCAACGCTCGACCCTCCTTGCGCACGCAGTGCTTTCCCTACCCCGCCGCCCTCCGCCGCGCCGTTCTCGCCGCCATGAATGCCGCCATCCACCTCAACCGCCGAACTGGCCCGCCTCAACTGGCGGCTCGGCCTGGCCTATGCCGAAGCAGTCCGTGCCACCGCTGAAGAAACATCGCATCAAGCTCGACCTGGTCGGCTGCCACGGCCAGACGCTCTATCACCAGGCGCGCGCCAGCCGCCTATGCCGGCCGCAACTTTGCCTGCACCTGGCAACTCGGCGAACCCGCCGCCATCGCTCGGCAATCGGCGTTCCCGTTGTCTCAAACTTTCGCCCCGCTGACATGTTTGCCGGCGGCCAGGGCGCGCCGCTCGTGTCCCTGCTCGACTACGTTCTCTTCGCCGATCGCCAAGCGTGGCCGCGTGCTGCAGAACATCGGCGGCATCGCCAACCTCACTGCCATTCCCGCCCGTGCCACTCCGGCCGACGGTGATCGCCTTCGACACCGGCCCAGGCAACATGGTCATCGACGCTGCTCGCGCAGAAGCTCTTCAACAAGCCCTTCGACCGCAACGGCGCGCTGGCCGCACGCGGCCCGTGCTCGCAGCCCGCTCTCAAGACGGCATTGCGCCATCCCTACTTTCCGCTTGCAGCCACCGCGCACCGCCGGCCGCGAACAGTTCGGCCGCGAGTATCGCCGCCGCATTCCTGGCCAACTGCCAGCAGCATCAGCCCCAAGCCCGAGGACGCAATCGCCACCGCCACCGCGCTCACCGCCGAATCCATCGCGCGAAGCTACGAGCAGTTCGTCATGCCCCGCATGAAGACCCGCGCCGTCGATTACATCGTCTCCGGAGGCGGCGCCCGCAACCGCACGCTGATGTGTATGCTCGCGCACCATCTCGAGCCGCTCGGCTGCCAACTCTCCGCCAGCGCCGCATTCGGCCTTCCCGTCGAAGCCAAGGAGGCCGCCGCATTTGCGCTGCTCGCCTGGCAGACCTGGCATCATTTGCCCGGCAATGTGCCCGCAGCCACCGGCGCCGAGCGCCCCGCCATCCTCGGCCAGGTGACGTATGCCTGATCGGGCGAATCACCAAGGGCGCCCCATCCTTGGCGCGTGTTTGTTCTTGCGCCACGGGTGGGGGAGCACATATATCGCGATCATCGCCTCGCTGGTGTTTTTTCTTCTTACCGGCATGTCGCTCCCCCCAACGCGATCCCGGCACCGTGGTTTTCCTCATCGACAGCAGCCCCGCCAATCTCGACCCGCGCGTGGGAACGGACGGCCAGTCGGAACATATCGATGAGTTGATCTTCGATGGCCTCGTCGCCAGGGATGCAAGCTTCCACTTCACTCCCGCCCTCGCGCAAAGCTGGGATCAGCCCGATCCAACCACGCTCGTCTTCCATCTGCGCGATAACGTACGTTTCCACGACGGCCGGCCCCTGACTTCACGCGATGTGGTCTGGACCATCAACTCCATGCGCGACGGAACCGTCATCTCGCCGAAGGCCGCCACCTACGCGGCAGTTGACTCGTTGGAAGCTCCCGATGCCCGCACTGTGACTTTTCACCTGAAGCAGGCCGACAACTTCCTTCTGACCAACCTCTCCACCGGCGCCATGGGCATTGTGCCACAGGGCAGCGGCCGCGATTTCTGGCACCATCCCATCGGTACCGGCCCGTTTCGCTTTGTCAGGCAGCAGATCGACCAGGATGTCGTCCTCGAGCGCAATCCGACCAGTTGGGGGCAATCGCCGAAGCTCGATCGCATCCGCTTCGCCGTCGTTCCCGACTCCATCACCCAATCACTCGAACTTGAAAAGGGCTCGGGCGACGTAGCCGTCAATTCGGTGCCCATGGATTCCCTGCGCGTGCTCGCCCAGCGCCCCCACCTCCAGATCGACGCCTCCCCTGGCACCCAAATCCAATACGTCGCCTTCAACCTGCGCGACCCGCTGCTCCAGGACGCGCGCGTGCGCCAGGCCATCTCCTGCGCCATCGATCGCGACCTCATCATCAAGTCGCTCATGGATGGTTACGCCCGCCCCGCGCAAAGCATGCTGCCTCCAACTCATTGGGCTTTCACGAGCAATGTTCCCCGGTTCGATTACGACCCCGCTCGCGCCGCGCGCCTGCTCGATGAATCCGGACACCCCGCCGGCCCCGGCGGCGTCCGCTTTCACGTCACCATGAAGACCAGCACCGACGAAGGAACCCGCCTGCTGGCCGCTGTTCTTCAGCAACAACTGGCGCGCGTCGGCATCGCCCTCGATCTGCGCAGTTATGAGTTCGCAACGTTCTACGCCGACATCACCCGCGGAGCATTTCAGATGTATTCCCTGCGCTGGATCGGCGGCAACGAGCAGCCCGACATCTTCGGCTACGCCTTCTCCACCGCCCGCTTTTCTCCCAGGGGAGCCAACCGCGGCCACTACTCCAATCCCACGCTCGATTCGTTGCTCGACGACGCCGCTGAGGATCCCGATCAATCCCGCCGCCGCGCCGACTATGCCCAGGCCCAGCAGATCCTGGCCGCGGATCTTCCCGCCATCAATCTCTGGTACCGCGACACCGTCATCGTCCACAACAAGCGGCTCACCCACATCGTTCCCACCCCCTCCGGAAGCTATTCATTCCTCGAATCCGCCCAACTGGCCCCATAGCGCGGCCCTCTCTCCAATCAAATGAACCACTTCCTCTCCGACGGCGCGCTCCTCCCGTCTCGCAGGTTGAACCACGCTTTCAACCTTTTGGAGGACTGTCTCGTCTACCCGAATGAAGAGGAACAACCCAAGCAAACGCCCCGCGTCGCCGGGCACAAGAGATTATGAATCGCAAGATACACATCCCGGTTACATTCGCCGTCGCGCTCGTGGCCGTGGCCTCGCTTGTCGCCTCCGCATCGGCCCAGGCTCCCTCGCGGTTTGTCGGGTCGGTCACTGCCATTACCGGCACCAGCGTCACTGTGAAAACCGATGCCGGCGACCAGCGGCAATTCGACGTCCCCGCCGACGCGACCATCAAACGCATTGCGCCCGGTGAAAAGGATCTCAACAAGGTCACTGCCATAGTCTTCACCGATCTGGCCGTCGGCGATCGCGTTCTCGTGAAGCTCGCGGCCGACAGCCCCACACCTGTGGCCACACAGATCATCGCCGTCAAGCAGGAAGACCTGGCCAAAAAGCAGCAGAAGGACCGCGAAGACTGGCAGCGCCGCGGAGTCGGCGGTCTGGTCAAAAGCGTGGATGCCAACACAGGAACCATCCTGCTCGACACCGGCGCCGGAGCAACCGCCAAGACCGTAACCGTGCGCACCACCAAGGCCACCATCCTCAAGCGATACGCGCCCGATTCGGTCCGCTTCGATCAGGCGCAGGCTGCGCCGATCGATGCCATCCACTCCGGCGACCAGTTGCGCGCGCGCGGCACCAAGAACGCCGATGGCACCGAAATCGCCGCCGAAGAAGTCGTGTCCGGCAGCTTCCGCAACATCTCTGGAACCATCTCCTCGATCGATCCCGCAACCTCAACCCTGGTCGTCAAGGATCTGGCCACCAAGAAGCAAGTCACCGTCCGGATCACGTCCGATGCGCAGATGCGCCGCCTATCCGATCGCATGGCGCAGATGCTCGCCATGCGTTTGAAAGGTGGTACTGCCGGAGTCGGTGCGGGCGCACCTTCAGCCGGCCCCTCCGCAGCGTCGGCGCAGCCCGCATCCGGTTCTCCGCAGCAACACAGTTGGAACAGCGGCAGCGGCCCCGGCGGAGCCCCCAATGCCGCTGGCGCCGGAGCCGGATCTGGTACCGGCGCATGGTCGGGCCAGGCCGGTGCAGGCGATCCGCAGCAGATGTTGAGTCGCGCTCCCGCAATTCAGCTTTCCGATTTGCAGAAGGGCGAAGCCGTCATGATTGTCTCCACCGAAGGCGCCGGCGACGTCACCGCCGTCACCCTTTTGGCCGGTGTTGAGCCGCTGTTACAGGCCCCCGCGGCCAGCCAGAATCTGCTTTCCAACTGGAGCATGGGCTCCGGCGGCGGCGAAGGCGCGGCAACACCCTGAAGTTCAAACCGCAAAGGCGATCGAACGGCGACGAAACACCGAGTTAACAGAAGAAGAGGAACACGTGTATTTAAGACTTCATTGCTTTATTCATTTCGCAATTGCTGCTGCCTTCGCTTTGGCCGCGCTCGCCGCATCGGGACAGGCGCCTGCCGCTTCCCCTTCGGCTGCGCCCGTCGATTCAGTCCTCCGCCCCGCAGGCGCAACCTTCCGTGCCGGCGAGCACAGTTACAGTGCGTGGTCACATCACTGATCAGACCGGCGCTCTCATTCCTGGCGCGAAGATCACCATCTCCGACGCCGCCGGCAATGACGGTGCGCACCGTTACGGCCGACGCCGGCGGAGCCTATCAGGCCAGCGGCCTCCCTCCCGGCAGCTACATCGTCAAAGCCGAATATGAAGGCTTCGCCCCCTTCCAGTCTCAAGCCATCGCGATTACCTCTGGCCAGACCAAGCGCGTTGATATCGCCATGGCCATCCAGACCGAACAGCAAAACGTGGTGGTCACAGACGAGACCCCAACCGTCAACGTTGAAGCCGGCGGTAACTCCAACGCCATCGTCCTCAAGGGCAAAGACCTCGACGCCCTCTCCGACGATCCCGATGAGCTGTCCAGCGAACTCTCCGCGCTCGCCGGCCCCTCTGCGGGACCGAACGGCGGCCAGATCTTCATCGACGGCTTCTCCGGCGGCTCAGCTTCCGCCCAAATCCGCCATTCGCGAAATCCGCATCAACCAGAATCCCTTTTCGGCCGAGTACGACCGCCTCGGCTACGGGCGCATTGAGATCCTCACCAAGCCCGGCACCGACAAGCTTCACGGCCAGTTCTTCTTCCAGGGCAATAACAGCATCTTCAACACCGGCAACCCCTTCACGCCCGACATTCCGGCCTATTACAGCTACCAGTACAACGCCAATGTCAGCGGCGCAATCAACAAGAAGGCCTCGTTCTTCATCAGCGACGAGGGTCGCAATCTCAACAACGTGAACGCGTGGCAGATTCCCGTTGCCGTCCTTCAGAACAGTTCCGGCGTGTACTATGCGGCGCCCAACTACGGTGTCACTCTTCCCAATCAGCGCGTCCGCAACAATGCATCGGCTCGCCTTGACTGGCAATTGGGCGCGCGCAATACCCTCACCGCCCGCTTCGGGTTCTGGAACGAATCGGAACACGGCAACCTCAGTGCGGGTTCGCTGCCCACCGCCTCGACCCATGAGTCGAACACCGATTACACGGTCCAGGTGAGCGACGCCATCGTCATCAACGATCACGCCGTGAATGAGACCCGCTTCCAATACGAGCGGCAAAACGAGAATCACTATCCTGACTCGACGGATCCCACCATCACCGTGCAGGGCAACTTCACTACCGGCGGCTACACCGGGCAGACCAGTCGCGACCACGCCACCCGTCTCGAGCTCCAGAACCTGACCACCTTAAGCCACGGCGCCCACGCCATCAAGTTCGGAACCCGCATGCGCGACTCGCGCGAAGCCAATTTCACCGACAACAATTTCAACGGCATGTTCAGCTTCTCTAGCTATGACCAGTATCTGAATATGGCCAATGGTCTCGCTGCCGGCCAGTCCTTCAACGACCTCGTGGCCGCGGGCAACGGCCCCAACACTACCGGCTATACTTCGGGCGAACCTTCCGCGGTGGCCAACATTTTCGATATCGCCCTGTTCGCCCAGGACGACTGGAAGGTGAACCCGCGCCTCTCTGTTTCCGGCGGCCTGCGCTGGGAATCGCAAACCAACATCTCCGACCATAACGACTGGGCGCCCCGTGTCTCGGCGGCCTACGCGCTCGATGGCGGCCACGGCAAACCGCCCAAGACCGTGTTGCGCGCCGGGTACGGCTACTTCTACGACCGCTTTCAGGTCACAAACCTGATGACCGTCAATCATTCCGATACTCAGGACAAGGTCGTTTTCAACCAGCCGCTCTGTTCGTCGACAACCGCTTCCGGATCCCAGGCCACATCGCTCAATGAAATCGATCTCAGCACCTGCTCCAGCAACGGAGCCGGAAGCAGTGCCCTGTCGATACCGGTTCGGTACAACATTTCTCCCCACTTTCATTCGCCCTACACCGCCCAGGCCGGTTTCGGATTGGAACGCCAGCTTCACGCCGGCACCAGCCTCACCGTGACCTACCTCCACTCCTTCGGCGCCCACCAGTTAGTCACCATCAATGCCAACCAGTACAATCCCGCGCTGGCCGCAGGCGGCGACAGCCCCTTTCCTCTCGACCCCACCGGCGGCTACATCTACCAGTACTATCCCGAAGGCGTCTTCAAGCAGAACCAGTTGATCACCAGTGTGAACGCGCGTATCAACAAGAACCTGAGCGTGGTCGGCTTCTACACCGCAGGCTGGGCCGACAGCGATGGCGGAGCCGGCAGCAACATTTCCAACGCCTACGACCTCGAGCGAGGACTACGGTCCCGCCACCTTCGTCTCGCGCAACCAGGTATTCTCCATGGCCAACTACAGCGGCCCCTGGGGTATTCGCTTCAACCCCTTCCTCATCGCGCAATCGGGCAAGCCGTTCAACGTCACCCTGCCCGAAGATCCAGTGAACAACTTCTATAACCAGCGCCCCGGCGTCGCCACCGCGGGCCAATGCGCAAGCGACACCACCGGCCGCTACATCTACGAGCCTGGCTTCGGCTGCATGGATTCCCAACCCGTGCCGGGTCAAGCGCGCATCGCCGCCAACACCGGCACTGGCCCGGCAGCGGTTGCCGTCAATCTTCGTATCAGCCGTGCGTGGGGCTTCGGTCCTGAAACCGGCTCTTCCGCCGGCGGTCCCGACGGTGGCCCACGCGGCGGCGGCCCGGACGGCGGCGGTCGCCGCGGCGGACCTCCCGGAGGCGGCCTCGGTCCCGGCGGCCTCGGCGGCGGCGGGCGCGGCGGCCCCGGTGGAATGTTCGGCCCATCTGGCACCGGCCGCAAGTATTCGCTGAACTTCAGCGTCCAGGCCCTCAATCTCTTCAACAACATCAACTACGGCGGCCCCAACGGAGTGCTGGGCAGCCCCCATTTCGACCGATCCACCACTCTGGCCGGCGGCATTTACTCCACCGGTTCAGCCGCCCGCCGCATCTTCGGCCAGGTAGTCTTCTCCTTCTGATCGCGCATTTTTTCCGCCCGGCTCAGAAGTAAATTGAAAAAGGCTGTCCTCCTGAGCGAAGTTTGGAGCGCTCTGCGCTCCAAACGCAGTCGAAGGACCGCATTTCCGGGATCTTCCGTGCCCCACCCTTTCCGCGGTTTCATCGCGGAAAGGGTGGGAAACCACAAATGCAAATCAGCCGCTGTCAATCAACCAGGACCGGGTGCCCCATGTCTCGCTTTTGAGACATGGGACAGCACAAGCAAAACGCTGTAATCCTGTGCGAAGTCACTGCGCCGCCCCGATCGTTGCCCCCTGCGGATTCACCGCAAATGCATCCGTCAACGAAATCACCCGCATCTGCGCCTTCACCTCATCCAGCGACGCCTTCGTCTCCGCCGTTATCTCCACCGTCTCCCCCGGCAGCACATCGAAGTAGTTGTCCGAAACCTTCACGTCCAGATTCCCAAACGACACATAGACGCTGCGCGCCAGCACCGGCGAAGTGACGCGAATCTGCATCTTCCCGTTCGCGCCCGTCGTGTCCACCTTCAGCGTCGCCGGCTTCAGGTGTACTTCCTTGGTCGGCGCAAGATATGTCAGGTTGCGCGAAACCGGCGCACCGTCCACCATCAATTCCGCCACCACAAACACCATCGACGTGTCCGAGGCGCCCGCCTGCGTCAGTTTCAAAAACGGCCAGTCTATATACACCTTGCTTGTCAGCGGCGACACGCTCACGTCCTGCTTTTCTTCGAGCAGCACCTTGCCCTCGAAATCCATCAACCGCACCCGCAGCGTGGCCTTCTCCGCTTCGGTCTTGTCTGAAACGATATACACCTTCACCGATCCCTCCTCCACGTGCGGCGACACCAGGATCGGCGCGTAAAATCGCCGCGCGTAATACTGCAGCGCCTTCCAGCGCCCGTAATAGTCGATGCTCGACCACGAAGCCACCGGCCAGCAGTCGTTCAACTGCCAGAAGATCGAGCCCATCGTCTCCGGCATGCTGCGCCGGAAATGCTCTGCGCCGATCTTGATTCCTTCCGCCTGCAGCACCTGGCTCACATACAGGAAGCTCGGAAAATCCTTCGGCTCCGGGATAATCCTTGAGCAGATAGTCGTGAATAATCGAGTTGCCTTCGTTGTTCTTCTGGTGCGCCAGCATCACCGGCGTAAAAATGTTCTTCCGATCCTCCGGACTCCGTGAATGCTTCAATCGTGCGCATCTCCGGGAACGACTGGAACCCGTACTCGGTCACGAATCGCGCATGATGCGTTTCATACGTCGCAAACGGAACGCGCCCGTGCCACACGTCCCAGATGTGTGCGTCGCCGCTCTGATAGCCCGGCAAATAGTTGGCAGTGGTTTCTTCGTAATCCGCGCTCGGCGAGCTCGGCCAGTACGGCGTCTCCGGATCGAGGCGCGCCACTACCCGCGATTCAGAATCCCGCTGAACTCCGTCAGGTAGTCCTGCCACATCTGCCACTTGGTCTCGAGCGGAAGCTTCGCCCGGTCACCCCAGTTCAGCGCTTCTTCCGTTTCGTTATTGCCGCTCCACACCACGATGCTGGGATGATCGCGCAGCCGCCGTACCTGATCCTCGGCCTCGGCCTCGATATTCAGCTTGAATGCATACGTGCCCGGCTGCCAGTCGTTGCCGAACATGAAGTCCTGCCAAACCATGATTCCCAGCTCATCGCAGATGGAATAAAACTCGTCGGTCTCGTAGTACCCCCCGCCCCAGTGCCGGATCATGTTCATGTTCGCGTCGCGCGCCGACTCCAGAATCCGGCGATAATCCGCCGTCGTCACCCGGTTCGGAAAGCTGTCGAACGGAATCACGTCCGCGCCCTTGGCAAACACCGGAATCCCGTTCACGACCAGTTGAAACGACCGCCCCCACTTGTCCGGATGTCGATCGAGCACAATCGAGCGCAAACCGACCTTCGCCTTGCGCTCATCTGCCTTGGCGCTACCCGGGCTCACCGTTGCCGTGAATTCGTACAACGGCTGATCGCCGTATCCCGCCGGAAACCATAACTTCGGCTGCCGTACCTCAACCGGAACATCGATCACGTTCCTGCCCGCGTGCAGATTGGTCTTGGCGCTCAGCACCACCGGCTTGCCGGCATCGCTGAATGTCACGCTGACATTCGCAGGCCCCGCATCCGCCGCTTCCACCTCGACTTCCGCATCCAGATGCGCCACTTCCTTGCTCACATCGCGCTGCCTGATCGCAAAGTCCGCAATCCGCACCTTGTCCCACGCCTCGATCCGCACCGGCCGCCAGATCCCGCTGGTCACAAATGTCGGGCCCCAGTCCCACCCATACTCATATGCCGCTTTGCGGATATACGTCTTGGCCGCGGTCCCGGTCTTCGGCCGCCACGGATCGGTCGCCGCCACCTTCTCCGCCGCCTTGATCGGCGAAGGAAACACCACCCGCAGCACGTTCTTGTCCGCATGCAGGTGTTCCTTCACCGGCACCCGCCACACGCGGAACATGTTGTCGGCGTCGAGGACCTTGGCATCGTTCACATAGACTTCTGCCGCCGCATCCAGTCCGTCGAAAACCAGCTCGACATTCGCTCGTCCCACCAGCGCCGCCGGAACCTCGAAGTTCAGTTCGTACTCCCAGCTCGCCTCGTCGATCCACTTCAGCTTGGCCTCGTTGTCCCGAAAAAATGGATCGGGGATGCGTTTGTTTGCCAGTAGATCGAGATGTACATCGCCCGGAACCGTGGCCGGCAACCACCCGACGTCCGAAGCTCCGCCGGCCGCGGGCGTCTCCCGAAATTGCCATCCGCGATCGAGAACCATGGCCGCATTCGCACTCTGAGCCACGGCCGCGCTCGAACACAACATCGCTGCCAAACCCGCGCAGCACAAAACTCCCCATGCAACGGCTCTTCGCATTGCCGCATCCTCCATGACCGCTCGATATCTTTCTCAACGGCGGCTCAGGTATGTTTTATTCCGTGGATAAGGGTACCACCGGCGGCGCAGCCGCCCCTGTATCAGCCGAGCACCGACCGATACAGCGCCTCCCATTCCTCCGCCTTCCTATCCATGCTGAAACTCCTAACGATGCGCTCTCGCGCCATCCTGCCCAGGTCCGCTCGCGCCCCGGCGGGCCTTCGCATCATCGCCAGCATCGCCTCCGCAAGCGCGTTCGAATCTTTTGCCGCCACCATCGCGCCTGAGTCTCCCACCAGTTCCCGAACGCCGCCCACATCCGTTGCCACCACCGGCTTTTCCATCGCCATGGCCTCGCCAACGGCCAGCGGCATGCCTTCCCACGCGGAGCTCAAAACGAACCCATCGGCAGCATCGAGCAGCGCCGGAATATCCCGACGCAGACCGAGCCTGCACACGTGATCGAGCGCGCCGTGTGGCATGGAGATCGCGGCATATGTTTTCTTGTTCCCGGCCAGAGCGTCCCCGGCGATCCACAACTGCGATTCCGGAAACTCGCGCCACACCTGCCCGAACGCCTGCATCAGGTTGGCATGGTCCTTTGCAAGGGTATTGCGCCCCACCGTCAGCCAGATAAACTCATCTGCCACGCCCATCCGTTCTCGCATGGCATCGCGGCGATTCCGGTCCGGCGCGAACTCGCCGGTCTCGATCCCATTCGTCACCACCGCGCATTTCGATCTCGCCACGGCTTTCAGCCGGACGTACCGTTCCGCGACCGCCTCGCTGACCGCCGTCACTCGATCCGCAACTGGATCGCTCAGCCGGTACGCCAGCATGCGTGGCCCCCCGCCCTCATACACGTTGTGAATGGTGGAGACGAGCGCCGTCCGCCGGTCCATCAGCTTGAACGCGCGCCCCAGCATGTTTCCATGAAAGTTATGGCTGTGAATCAGGTCCGGTCGGAACCTGCGTAGAAACGACATCCCTCGTCCAAGACCAACAAGAAAACTCGACGCACTTCCGTCCATGTTCAGATGCAGTACATCGAGACTCGTGTCGAAGCCACCGGGCTCCCGCGGTCGAAGTACCACCAGCGCCACCCCGTGTCCTCGCGCCGCCATGCGCTGCGCAAGCCCCGCCACGAGTCGCTCTGTGCCGCCCACGGCCAGCGAGTTGAGCACATACACGATGCGCATGATATCCGCGATCCAACGTTCTGATGATTGGATCGATGATACCGCCTAGGCTTACGTTGTGGCTTTGCGCTCGTACCACCGGCCCACGAGCGTATCAACCGCAAGCAATCCCGGACCGAGAATCATGACCAGCAACGCAGCAAACCAATACGTATATGGACTCGCGCCGTAGAAATCCTCGGACTTCGAAAAAATATGCGAAAAGTTCGTGCGGTCATCGGGCACGCTCAGGAACGCCATCGTCATGTTGACGAAGAGCACCAGCGACACCAGCCGCGAGCCCAGCCCGGCCGCGAATAGAATCCCACCGATCAACTCAACCAGCGCCACCAGCAGCGCCGTCATCCCGGGCGCTGGCAGCCCCAGGCTGGTAAAGAACTCCGTGACTTTGTCGAGATGGGTCAGCTTGCCCCAGCCGTCAGTCCAAACTGCCAACCCCAGTAAAGGCGAATCGCCAGCAGCAGCGGACTCCGCAGGCCGTTCAGCATCAGGCATAGAGCTTCATAGCAGGTGGCAAATAAGTCGACCAGCTTTCGCATGTTTCCCTTCTAACTTTGAATCAGTTCTTCCAGGTCCGGCGCGCAGATCCACCCCAGTTCCGCCCACGCCGCGAACCATTCCCGCACCCGCGCCGGCCTCCGGGCCTCCACAATCGTCGACTCCGCAAATCCGCTCCCCAATGCTTCGATCAGCGGCCGGCCATCGCGAATCGCCTCCAGGGTCACGAATTCCTCGCGCTCCAGGCGCCGATAGTACACATTGAAGTCCACCCGATGCGCCGCCACCCACGTCGCCCGCCGCCGCAGCCTTGGCAACCGCGCCGGTGCATCATTGTCGTCTTCGTGCTTCACGCCCGCTTCGCTGGTTTGCCGCTTGTCTCTCTGGTGCAGCGCCAGCACAATCTCATCTGCCGGATACGCGAGCGCCAGCAGTCGCACGTGCGGCTGCAACGCCAGCCGCGATCCGCCATCGAGCGTCGTGATCTGATCGAGTGTCAACGGCGTGCGTTCACCGTTGTCGAACGCCTCCACAAACGCCCACTCCACGCGCGCGACCTCGACCGCAAGCGCATGCCGGCGCCACGCCCATTCCGGATGTTGCGTTCAGCCACTCCACCAGCTTCGATCCAAGATTGCGCAGCGTAAACGACCGGCTCGGGTGCGCGTTCAGATACGCCACCGACATGGCCTCGAATCTGCTTCCGCCCAGCACCGCGCGCAACCCGGGAAAGTCCTCCGCCAGCGCGCCCAGCACGCGAAACCAGTATTGCCGGTTGTAAATTTCCAGCCGCTCAAACGCGCTCAGCCGGCTGTTGGGAGCGATGAACGACGACGCCACCTCCGTCATCGCGCGCCCATCCGGAGCGGTCGTCCGCATCTCTTCATTCGCCGTAAGCGGCATCATCACGGCGGCCGCCATAGCGCGCTGCACGTCGGCAAGGCTCATGTCGAGCAGCTTCATCGCATCGGGACTCATCACTCCGCTCCCGCCAGCGCGCCAGCGTATCGTTGCAGATATTTTTCCGCCTTCTTGGCCTCGTTGTGGACCTCATCGAAGCTCGGAATGTGGTCGTCCCACTCCAGCAGCGTAGGCGTCGGCCCGCAGCGCTCGATCGCCCGCGCATACAATTCCCACACCGGGTCGATCACCGGATGATCGTGGGTGTCCAGAATGTACTTCTCGTACTTCGAATGCCCGGCAATATGAATCTGCGCCACGCGCTCCGCCGGCACCGCATTCACATAGTCCATAGGGTTGAACTCGTGATTCACCGATGAAACATAAATGTTGTTCACGTCCAGCAGAATTCCGCAGTCGGCGCGCTCCACAACCTCGGTCAGGAACTCCCACTCCGTCATCTGCGACCCCGTGAACGCGGCATAGCTGCTCACGTTCTCCACGGCCACCGGGATCTCGAGAAAATCCTGCACGCTCCGCACCCGTTCGACAGTGCGCTCCACGGCTTCCCATGTATACGGCAGCGGCAGCAGATCGTGCGTATACGTCCCGTCCACGCTGCCCCAGCACAAATGATCGCTGAGCCAGGGCGTCTTCGTCCGCCGCACCAGCTCTTTCAGTCGCCGCAGGTGCTCCGGATCGGGAGCCGTCACCGAGCCGAAATACATCGAGACGCCGTGCTGCACCACGCGATACTGTTCCAGAATCTGGTCCAGCACATGCAGCGGCCGGCCCGCATCGACCATGAAATTCTCTGAGATGATTTCGAACCAGTCCACCACCGGCTTTCGCGAAAAGATATGCCGGTAGTGCGGAATGCGCAGGCCGATCCCCACGCCGTGATTCGAAAATGCATTGAAGCGATTACCGGGCATATGTGTCGCGGATTCTCCCACCTGCACGTGCAATGGCATTCGCGCCCCTAGACACGCTTGCTGATCCTGCCGCTTGTAAGGGGATGCAGGAGGGCCCGCCAGGCACATCAGCATGAAAATGCCGCGAGCCCTCCCACGATAAATCAGGCAACTTTCGGCATCGGAGAGCCGTCGGTGGCGCAGCCACCTTTGCCTTTGCAGCTGTTCTTCGTCTTGCAGCCGTTGTCGCTCGACTTGCAGCCGCCCTGGCCCTTGCAGTCGTTTTGGCCCTTACAGGAGTGCTTGGGTGGCTTGTCTGCACTGGTCAGGCGCAGTCCGGCCTTCGCCGCCTTGACGCTGGCGCCGTTGGAACCGTTGGTGGCCGCCTGGGCCGCTACGGAGGTTCCACCGATCAGACCGGAGAGTGCCGCCGTCAGAAGTAATGCATTCAGTTGGTTCTTCATTGATGACCTCGCTGGGGGGTTGAGGCGGATTCGACTCCGCGGGTTGTCTCGAAATGCAGGCAAGGATGAAACATTCCTTGTTCCGCACACTTGGAGCACGGACCTGCGCCAAAGGTTACAAGGAAATTCCCACCTCTGGATATGAAAATCTTCTCAGCAGGCCCGGGGCCCCCGCGAACCGGTCTTTGGTTCGCGGGTAAAGTTCCTTTCGATGGATGTGCGCACCCCGCAACGAATCGGATTGGCGCTTCTTTCCGGCGCTGCGCTACTCTGATTCTGCCCATGGTCCCTAACCCGAATTCAGAACCACACCCCGCCGAGATTCCGGATGCCTCGATCCGACTGCGCGGCTTGAGCGGCGCCACCGTCATCGTCGCGCTCCTGCAAAGCATCTGCACGGCGGTTCTCACCATCAGCGGCATCCGCGTCGCCATCGGTCTTTCCGCATTGGCCGCGGCGAGCGGCGTTTACGCCCCCGCACGCGGCTTTCATCAGGATGCCATCCGTATTCCCATGCTGACCCTTGCCGCCCTGGGCGCGCTCATTAACTTGGCCGTCCTCGCATGGATCTGGCGCCTGCGCTCCCGTCCGTCAGCGCGGTGGCGGCGCCAGGAACTCAGCCCCAGACAAAAGCGCTCCGAGCGGTTGCAGATAATTCTCTCCGTCGTTACCCTCATCCTGGTCGGCCTCGAAGTCTGGACTCATCCCATGGTCCACCGCACCGGTCCTCCGCCAGCAGCCGTCCAATCATCCGGTCCCCAATAATCAACCACAATCCCGTGCGTGCCCCATCCTTTCCGCTTCTTTCTGCGGAAAGGGTGGGAACCACTGAAGTCAAGCCGAGGTCTCACTCCTTCGTGTCGACTGGGTGCCCCAGGTCTCGCTTTTGAAACCTGGGATCGGCGCATCACGCCCTCTCGATAAGCTCTTCGATCTGCCCCTGTGCGTGCATCGCCCGCAGCGCCTTCTTGTCGAACTTCCCCACGCTGGTCTTCGGTATCTCCCGCACAAACGCCCACCGTTCCGGTATCCACCACCTGGCGACTCGCGGAGCGAGGTGGGCGCGCACGCTGGCGAGATCCAACTGCAAACCGTCCTTCGGCACAACGCAGGCAAGTGGCCGTTCGTCCCACCGCTCGTCCGGCACACCAATCACGGCCGCCTCAAGCACGTCAGGGTGGTCGGTAATGGCATTTTCCAACTCCACCGATGAAATCCACTCCCCACCCGACTTGATCACGTCCTTGGCCCTGTCGGTGATTCGCGCATATCCCCGCTCGTCAACCACTCCCATATCGCCGGTCCGCAGCCAGCCGTCGTGAAATCGATCCGGCGCAGGATTCTCATAATACGACGCAGTGATCCAGGGCCCCCGCACTTCCAATTCACCAATTGACTTCCCGTCCCACGGAAGCATGGTTTCGCCGTCGCAAATCCGCAGTTCGACCCCCGGAATCACCCGGCCCGTTTTCGTTGTCCACTCGATCTCTTCGTCTCTCGGGCAGTTGCGCGGCGGCTGCGCCACCGCGGCAACTGGGCTGGTCTCGGTCAGTCCCCACCCCTGCACCACCCGCACATTGTGCTTCGCCAGAAATCCCTCCGCGAGGCTCCGCGGCATCGCCGCTCCGCCGCTGAACAAGACTCGGAAGAAAGACAGATCAATCGAACGCGCCTCCGCGTAATGAAACATGGCCGACAAGATGGTCGGCACGCCGGCCGCCATCGTCGGCCGATACTCGCCAATCATCCGGCACAGAGGCTCCGGATGCAGGTAGCCGCCCGGCATCAGCATGTCGCTCCCCGCCATCCACGCCGCGTAGGGAATGCCCCACGCATTGGCGTGGAACATCGGAACAATCACCAGGCCCCGGTCGTTCACGGTTAGCCCCACCGACCACGGCGCGCACACCGACATCGCGTGCAGATAGATCGACCGGTGGCTGTACACCACTCCCTTGGGATCGCCCGTCGTCCCCGTCGTGTAGCACATTGCGGCGGCCGCTCGTTCGTCGAGCACGGGCCACTCAACTTCTGGCACTTCGGCTGCCAGCAAGTCCTCGTAGCGCAGAAACTCGTCCGGCACTCCCGCCGCCTCGCCGATCACAATCACCTTCTTCACCGTGCGAAGATCTTTCGCGATTCGCATCAGCAGAGGCACCACCGGCGCATCCACAAGAATGATCCGATCGCCGCCATGGTTGATGATGAACGCCAGTTGTTCCGGAAAGAGGCGCAGGTTTAACGTGTGGATCACCGCCCCCATGCACGACACCGCGTAATAGGCTTCCAGGTGCTCCTGCGTGTTCCAGCAGAGCGTCCCCGCCCGATCTCCTTCCTGAATGCCCAGCCTCGCCAGCGCTCGCGCCAGCTGCTTGACACGCACCCCGATCTCGCGAAATTTCGTGCGCTTCAGCCCCTCCCCGGTCCAGGTCGCGACCTCGCTCTCACCGTGAACCCTGGACCCGTGTTCAAAAACGGAAGTGATGGTCAGGGGAAAATCGGACATTGTCGACAGCACGCAACAACCTCCTTCGTGTGTTTAAGCTCGCCAATTCTATCTCACCCGCATCGCAAGCCTCGACCGACGCAACGGGGCCTGACCAAAAACAACCCTCCCGTGCCCCATTCTTTCCCCTTTTTCCTGGCGAAAGGGTGGGAAACCACAGAAGCCAAATCCAGTTTCTCCGCTAAAAAATTGCCACCGCCGACTTCCCACCAGGAGGTCTCAAAACGAAAAACTCCCAACCTTTCGATTGGGGCGTTGTTAGAAGCCGCGGCCAGATACTTCTTCGGCGACAGCAAGGTTGAATGCATGCTACGTTAACTCACGTCCCGTGGCCGAGGAATAGATGGTCAACCCCTGAACCCATAAACATCTCGAGATCTTCCGAGAAAGGAATGGCTCCCATGAGTTCAACTCCCACGATTCCGCTGGAGAATAAGGACCTTCCCAACTCAAAGCAGAGCTACACGGCGAGAGCGTACGGCGCGCAAAGCGCTGTTTCCGGCCTGGCAGCCTTAACCATCCCGCGCCGTGCTCTGCAACCAAACGACGTGCAGATAAAGATTCTCTACTGCGGCGTATGCCACACCGACATTCACTGGTCGAGAAACGATTGGGCAAATTCCTTCCCGGCCGCCTATCCCCTCGTGCCCGGTCATGAAATCATCGGCCAGGTCGCCAGGGCAGGAACTGCGGTCACAAAGTTCAAAGAAGGAGACCTGGTCGGGGTTGGCTGCATGGTTGATTCCTGTCGCACCTGTGCCAGCTGTCAGGAAGGCGAGGAACAGTACTGTGCCAGCATTCCGGTCCTGACCTATAACGTTCCCGACAAACACCTGGGAGGCGTCACCTACGGCGGCTATTCCGAAAGTATCGTGGTCGACGAAGCCTTCGTCCTGCGTATCCCCAAGAAGATGGATCTCGCGTCAGCCGCACCGCTGCTTTGCGCCGGAATTACCACCTATGCGCCTATCCGCCGTGGCAAGGTGCGCAGAGGCCAGAAGGTCGGCGTTGTCGGACTAGGCGGGTTGGGACACATGGCCGTTAAATTTGCCGCCGCTATGGGAGCCAACGTGGTGGTCTTCACCACTTCACCCGGCAAAATCGCTGATGCCCTCCGCCTGGGTGCTCACGAAGTGACCGTATCCACCAATCGAGCCGAAATGCAGAAACAGATGGGCAGCCTCGATTTCATTCTCGATACAGTTGCGGCGCCGCACGATCTGGACACCTACATCAATCTGCTCAAAAGAGATGGAACGCTCGCGCTGGTCGGTGCACCCGCAACGCTCCTTGCGTTCTCTCCGTTCGGTCTTCTTTTTGGACGTCGACAGATCAGTGGATCACTGATTGGCGGCATCCGCGAAACGCAGGAAATGCTCGATTTTTGCGCGGATCAGGGAATTTCCTCAGACATCGAGCTCATTCCCATCCAAAAGATCAACCAGGCCTTCGACCGCATTCTGAAGAGCGACGTCAAGTACCGCTTCGTCATCGATATGGCTTCGCTCAAATAAGCAGGGTCAACACTGAGGCACGCCCCAATTGAAAAAGGCCCGAATCCTTAGATTCGGGCCTCCTCATCGTGCCATTGCCAGCAACCTATTGTGTGCCGCCAGGACGTCCACCACGGCGACGCCGACGGCGCCGGTTGTTGTTTTGCGCCGGGCGTGGTCCGCCACCGCCGCCGACGACCGCGACCTGCCCCGCCGGTACCGGTGCGCCTTCCACGCGGTTGAAGTTCGGCTCGTTGTCTTCGTCGAACTCCTCGGTCTCATCGTCGTCGAAGTCCTCGCCGCCCTCGATCAGGATGGTGCTCTGATTCGACCGCGGCTGCCGCTCTTCCGAGTTCCGCGACGCGGCGGTCTGCGGCGCTGCGACCGGCGCTTCGACCTCTTCCGGTCTCCACCGGACCCGCTTCGACCGTAGCCTGCTGCGCCAGCTTCGCCTTCTGCTCGCGGATCAGCGCCTTGCGGCTCAGCTTGATGCGATTGCCTTCGATGGCCAGAACCTTCACCATCACCTGGTCGCCTTCGCGAAGCTCGTCCTTCACTTCCTTCACGCGATGCTCGGCGATCTCCGAGATGTGCAGCAGCCCGTCGGTGCCCGGGAACAGCTCAACAAACGCCCCGAACTCCGCCAGCCGCACTACCTTGCCCAGGTACACCTTGCCGATTTCCGGCACGGCGGTCAGGTTGCCGATCATTTCCAGCGCCTTCTTCAAACCATCGGCGTCGCTCGAAGCCACGCTCACGCGGCCCGTGTCGTCGACGTCGATCTTGGCGCCGGTCTGCTCGATGATGCCGCGAATTGTGGCCCCACCTTTGCCGATCAGGTCGCGGATCTTGTCAGTCGGAATCATGCACCGTCTCGATGCGCGGCGCATACTGCGAACGCTCCGTGCGCGGTCCGTCGAGCTCCGCATCCATCTTGTCCAGCAGGAACAGCCGTCCCCGCCGTGCCTGCTCCATCGCCTGCTGCAGGATCTCCCGCGTCAGCCCGCCGATCTTGATGTCCATCTGCAGGGCGGTGATTCCCTTGCGCGTACCGGCCACCTTGAAGTCCATATCGCCGTAGTGGTCTTCCGCACCCGCAATGTCGGTCAGGATGGCGTAATCATCGCCTTCCTTCACCAGGCCCATGGCCACGCCGGCCACCGCGCCCTTGAGCTTGATACCGGAGTCAAACAGCGCCAGGCTGGCGCCGCACACCGAAGCCATCGACGACGACCCATTCGACTCCAGAATGTCGGAGACGATGCGGATCGAGTACGGTGACTCTTCCGCACTGGGCAGAACCGCTGTAATCGCGCGCTCCGCCAGTGCTCCATGGCCTACTTCGCGCCGTCCTACGCCCGTCATACGTCCCGTCTCACCAACGCTGAACGGCGGAAAGTTGTAGTGCAGCATGAAGTTTTTCTTCTGCTCCCCTTCATAGCTCTCCAGGCGCTGCGCATCGTCCATGGTGCCCAGCGTGACGGTCACCAGGGCCTGCGTTTCGCCGCGGGTAAACAGCGAAGACCCGTGCGTGCGGGGCAGTACGCCCGTCTCAATCGAAATCGGGCGAATCTCGTCGAACGCCCGGCGATCCGGACGGATCCGTTCCTTCGTCACCTGCTCCCGGAACAGCCGCTCGCGCAGGTGCTCGTAATACGTCGCCAGCTTCTTCTTGGCGTTCGGATCATCGGTGGGCAGCGCGGCCGCCAGTTCATCCTTGATCTGCTTGACCAGCGCATAGCTCTCGGTCTTGCCGTGCGCCTTGGTGTCCAGGGCATCCTTCAGCCGATCGCCGATCTTGTCTTTCAACTCGTCCGTAATACGCCTCGTCAAATTCCGGCGCCGTGAAAGCGCGCTTCGGTTTGCCGGCCTTCGCCACCAGCTCCTCAATCGCGGCCACAATCTTCTTGATTTCGGTGTGCGCGAACTCGATCGCCGCCAGGATGACTTCTTCGGTCTCTTCCTTGGCGCCTGACTCGATCATGACGATGCCGTCTTTGTGCCCCACCACCATGATGTTTACGGTGGTCCCGGCGCGCTCGTCGTACGTGGGATTGATGACGAATTCGCCATTCACGCGCCCCACGCGCACAGCGGCAACCGTGGCATTGAACGGAATGTCCGAGAGGGCCAGTGCAGCGGCCGCGGCATTGATTCCGATCACATCCGGATCGTTCTGCTTATCGGCGGAGAATACCAGCGCAATGATCTGCGTCTCGTTGCGGAAACCATCAGGGAACATGGGCCGGATGGGGCGGTCGATCTGCCGCGCGGTCAGGATTTCCTTCTCGCTGGGCCGGCCTTCGCGCTTGATAAAGCCGCCGGGGATGCGTCCGCCGGCATAGGTGTATTCACGGTAATCGACAGTGAGCGGGAAGAAATCGATGCCTTCCCTCGGGTCGGGGGAGGCTACCGCGGTTGCCAGGACGACCGTCTCGCCAGTACTGACGAGCGCCGCGCCTGAGGCCTGCTTGGCCATCCGCCCGGTCTCAAAGACCAGTCGTTTGCCGCCGGCAAGCTCAACGGCTACTTCGTGTTTTGTAGACATACATGTCCTCTTTTCGTTTTTTTCGCTTGGGAAACTTGGGATGGGAAGGCACGGAAGGAGGCGCGCACAGTATCAGGGCACGACTTGAGTCGCGCCGATACCAATGCAAAATCCGGGAGGACTTTAGCCCCTGGGGAGTGCTCCTGGGGTTTTCGACCCAGGCGCTGCCTCCGTTCGGAAGAATCTTGATCGGTGCAGGCCGCGACGCCCCGGCCCTTCAGCCGATAGCTGTGCTCAACCCCGGGCAACCAGTCGAGGTCGCCAGGTACACCATGGCCCCAGGTTCTGGGTGGAACAGGGGCCGTGACCAGTTTCCGGTCTGGGCGCTTCCGGTTCAATGTTGGCTTTCTGTTTACTTGCGGATTCCGAGCTTGCCGATCACGTCGCGGTAGCGATCCGTATCGTGTGTCTTCAGGTAATCCAGCAGTCGACGGCGTTTACTTACCAGCATCAACAGGCCTCGCCGGGAGGCGTGGTCCTTCGCGTGAGTCTTGAAATGCTCGGTCAGTTCGCCAATCCGCTCGCTCAGAATCGCGATTTGGACCTCCGGCGAGCCGGTGTCCGTATCATGGGTGCGGAAGCGTTGAATCAGATCAGTTTTCTTGGCAGTCGCCAGCACGGCGTGTGTTACTCCTCATTCGTCACAGTCCACTTCTCAAGTGTCTAAGGTGAGATTACCATGAACGGGCTATCCCAAGGAATTTCCCGCCCCCGGTGAACCACGCCAGAAACTGTTCTCCGTCAACGCGCTCCGGATAGAAACAGCCGATTATCAAACTGTGCGCGAATCATCGAAATGATCTTCACCCGGCTGGCGTCGGGGTGCAAGGGATTGAACAGGAAATTCCACGTTCGTGGCACAATCACCGACGGAACCCGCGCGAGGGCGCTCGCACTTGCGACCAGCCAGTTATCTCCCAGAGTACGCGTGATTTCTGGGTTCAGATTCCATTCTGATTCACCGGTCGGATCAAGATTCGATATCTCCAGGTCTTCCGCAGCTTCCACCTCGAGAAGATCGTAGGTCCGGGGTAATTTTCCGTTGAGATAGGAAAGGTGGACGATCCGCTCCAGCATTGTCGCTGCCGGGCTCTCGGCAAGGTAAACAACGGGTCTGCCCTCTGTGTGCCAACGGGCCGACGCAAGTCGTCCACCTTCGCCACTCAAATCGGGATAGTTACTGATCCGCCAAAGCGTCGTCATGAAGGCCGTTAGGCAAACATGCCTTCATCGATCTGGATCAGGAATTCCTGCACCGCATGCTCCCCGGCTGCAGTCCGCAACATGGCTAATGGTGTCTTCCCGTCGAACCGATTCTTCGAGCCAGTCAACCACTCTTTACCGTCGTCGCGATCTCCGTAAACCCGAGCCGCCAACTCGTAAATCCGTGCTACCCGGGCCAGCCGATCCGACTCGTCGATACTCAGTGGCTCCCGGCGTTGCCTACGGTGCTTGAGAGTGCGGGGAGGAATGACCACCTCGATCAGTTCCTTCAGAGAAAAGCCGGAGTATGTAGCAAATTCCTCCAGCGCGGAGAGTGGCACTCCCTGCTCGACCGCCCTCCAGTCAAACTGAAACGGCCGTGAGGTAACGGTGTTTGTTGCTGAAGCCGTCATACGGACATTATGCCACAAAACCAGCGGCAAATTGTCCCCGCCCGCCTCCAGCCGACTTCGCCGGGTACCCCAGGGTCTCGATTCTGAGGCCCGGGAAATCGCCAACATCAACCGAAGAGTTAAATTCCAACCGCTTTCTTAACAATGGGATAAACAAGCTCCGCAGCCGCCTCCGCACTCCCGCAACTCTCTGCCAGCGCTTCGAAAAACTCAAACGAAGTCAGCGCCACGAGAATCGCGATCTTCGTCTCCATCTCCCCGGCTTCCATTCCCTGCCGACCGGCATGAAACCGCTCGATAACCCGGTTCGCCGCCATCTTCCTCCGCTGATTCCGTGCCTGCACCGCCTGCCCAAACTCCGGGTCAACGGCCGCAATCCCATGAATCCGTTTCAGCAGCAACCGGTCCTTCACCCAGAACCCCGCGAACACCGCAACAAACGCCGTCAGCATGGATTCAGCGTCTTTGCTCGTCATCACCTCGCGCATCCGCATCATGCCCGCGTCAGCGGCAATCCGGTCAAACAGCGCCTCCAGAACCCCGGTCCTGGTGCCAAACAAGTTGTGAATGGTCTGCCGCGTCACTCCGCTGGCCTTGGCCAGCGCCTCCATGGTGAGGTCCCGCGCCCCGCCCGACTCCAGCAACTCCCGGGCGGCCGACAGAACCGCCTCGCGCGTCCGGTCTGACGCCTCCCGCCGCTTTCCCAGTTCGTACGGCCGCTTGCACGGCAAACCGTCTTCCGTTTGGTCCACGATCCCTCTCGTTTTGAATTCTATTTTAGTTTGACATGTTGTCAATCTAAATATAGGATCGCTCACAAGGTCGTCATAGAGGTTCCCAGAATGGCCGCTCTCCCCAACTCGGACTCCCTCGCTCAACCAGGACTCGACAGGTTCCCAACCCCGCTCCGCATCGGCCTCTGGATCTGCATCGTCATCGCTGTCGCGGTCGTCATCCGACGACTCTTCGCGCTCGCCGCTCCTTCGCACGGCGGGCCTCCCCAGATGGCGGGCCTCGACGATTCCTTCGCTTCCCACACCGCCCTCACCCTGGCGCACATCCTCCCTGCGCTCTTCTTCGTTCTTCTCTCTCCGCTGGTCGTCTTTTCCAGCTTTGCGCGCCTTCACTGGCCGGAGCGCATCCTCTTTCCTCTCGGCACCATCGTCGGACTCACCGCCTACGCCATGAGCGCCTTCGCCGTCGGCGGATGGATCGAGCGTTCCGCCGTCTTCTTCTTTGACACGTTTTTTCTCTACTCCCTCACCCGGGCCTTCTGGCATCGGCAGCGCGGCGAACCCCTCTTGAAACGCCGCTGGCTGCTTCGTTCCATCGCCATCCTGCTCGGCATCGGGACCACTCGTCCCATCATGGGTGTCTTCTTCGCCACCAGTGCCGCCACCCATCTCGTCCCCAGCCAATTCTTCGGCGTCGCGTTCTGGATCGGCTTCTCCATCAACACCCTGGTTTTCGAATTCTGGCTTCGCTCCGCCGATCGCCGGTTCCAAACCCAACCCGCCGCCGTCCCCGTCCTCTCCACTCAGGATCATCCCGGACGCGGCCGAGGTTATTCCCGATGACCGTCGCCCAAAACGCCCCCGTCTCCGTCGTCAAACATGCCGGTCCCCCACTCTGGCTCCTCGCTTCCCTCTACGTGGTCCTGTTCAACATCGGTTTGTTTCCGGTAACAATGGCGGGCGGACTTCCCTATTGGCCCGGCCCGTGGGAGCCCGCAAACGTCATCGTCTCCTACTTCCAGAGTCACGCCCCGCGTGTCCTCTTCTGCTTGTTCCTGCAAGCAGGAGCCACCATTTGCCTCGGTCTCTTCACCGCCGTCGTCGTCAGCCGCCTTCATTTTCTCGGCGTACGCGCCGCGGGCGTTCATATCGCGCTCTTTGGAGGCTTTCTCACCGTCTTCAACGGAATTGCCGCAGCTTTCGCGACCTGGACCATGATCCAGCCGGCTGTGGTGCAAACCCCGTCTGCGTTGCTGGCGCTCTACTACTTTTCGTTCGCGCTGGGCGGCCCCGGATTCTCCGTTCCCATGGGCCTCCTCATGGCCGGAGTCTCAGTGACAGCCGCATTCAAAAAATTGCTGCCCATTTGGATCATCGTTCTCGGTCTCGTTCTCGCGGCAGCAGGAGAACTCAGCATTCTCTATCTCATCAATCCCGGGTTTCTGTTCCTGATCCCGCTCACTCGATTCCCCGGCTTCATCTGGATCGTCGCAGTAGGATTCGCCCTGCCCCGCGCCCGGTCCGCACAGTTGAGAAGCTAACCGAGTGCATCCCTTAGTGGCGGCACTGGCATCAAAGTCTTTGCCTTTTGGGTCATCGCGGTGATAACCTCCGCGCGATCCACCTGTGAGCAGATTCGCATCCCCACATCCTTAACAACGAGCGGCCGGGGTACCGGCGCCGCGGAGAATCCATGATCACAAGTCGTTTCGTTCCCCTCGCGTTGGTTCTGGGATCACTTACCCCCATCCATGCGCAGTACAAGGCGATTTTTAACTTTGGCGCTTATGGCAACCCTTCGTGCCCCTACGGCGAGATCATCGCGCAGTCGCCCGGGGGCAACCTCGTGAGCGCAAACTACAGCGCATGCTCCGACAACGCCATCGCGAATCCGCCGGCGGCCTACGAGATTGGCTTCCAGGGAGCAAACTTCACAATGCTCCAGCAATTCACCGCACCGTTTGCATGGCCGGTTGGCGGTCTCACTCTGGGCACCGATCAACGCTTTCACGGGACGATTAATGGGGCCGGCGCGCGTAACCACGGGGCGGTCTATAGGCTCTCGCCCTCGGGCGCTATCGTGTACGAACACAGTTTCGAAGGTGGCGCGGACGGGGGTTACCCGTCGGCTGCGCCCATCCAGGGTGCAGACGGGGCCTACTACGGAACTACCGTCGGTGCCTCCTCAGCGTATGCCGGCACGGTCTACAAGATCGATACTTCGCAGCGGTACTCGGTGCTGCATGTCTTCACCACCACCGATGGAAGGTCGCCCGGCTCACCATTAGTGCAAGGTACCGATCTCAACTTCTACGGCACCACCTCGAGCGGTGGTCAAAACGGGTTGGGCACGTTCTTCCGCATCAGCTCCACGGGAAACTTCGCGGTGTTGCACGACTTCAACAGCGCAGAGGGCGGTTTCGCGGGACCCCTCATCCAGGCCAGTGACGGCAACTTCTATGGGCCGACTTACGGGAATGGAACTACGACCAATGGGACAATCGTAAAAATCACGCCCACCGGAGCCGTAACCACTCTTGACAGCTTCTTAGGGGGCCTGGATGGATCTCAGCCAGGCGGAGGGCTGGTCGAGGCCACGGATGGAAATTTCTATGGCACGCTCAACCAAGGGGGAGCGGCTGGGGGTGGGACTCTCTACCGCCTCACGCCTGCCGGGGTCTTTACAAAGCTCCGCGACTTCCGCGTCGCGTCCGGAATATATCCGGAGGGCACTCCTATGCAGCACACGAGTGGGAAACTCTACGGTACTGCGGAGGGGGGCGGAACGTATAACAACGGCGTGATATGGGAGTACGATCCGGGCCTGTCGCCGTTCGTGACTTTCCTAAACGTCTACGGACAAGTGGGCGCGAACGTCTTCATTCTCGGCGAGTACTTCGCCCCCGGAAGCGTGGTTTCTTTCAATGGAGTGCCCGCGCAAAATCCAGTGATTCATTCCACTTACATTCAAGCCACGGTGCCCGCCGGCGCGACTACTGGCTACATCACGGTGACCACCAGCAAGGGCACGTTGAAGAGCAATAAGACGTTCGTCGTGCACTAGCCGTTGTGGCACCATGTACAAAATCGCCGCAGGCGATGGATTGCCCAGATGGGGCGCGCCCACCCCGAGATTCGATGGCCTGAGGAACTGTCGAAACTGATAGGCTGGAAATATGAAATTCGGGGTGCTGGTTTTTCCGGGGTCCAACTGCGATCACGATACCTTTAATGTAATTGCCGAAATCGCCCGCCAGCCGGTCACGTTTCTGTGGCACGACTCGGAAGATCTGCAGGGCGTCGATGCGGTCCTGGTGCCGGGCGGGTTTGCGTATGGGGACTATCTCAGGACAGGGGCGATTGCCCGATTTTCGCCCGTCATGCAGTCCGTGCAGAAATTCGCGGCGGGCGGGGGCCTGGTTCTGGGTATCTGCAACGGATTCCAGATCCTGACCGAAGCGGGGCTGCTGCCCGGCGCCCTGATGCGCAACGCGGGCCTCAAATACATCTGCAAACAGGTTCATCTGCGCGTCGAAACCACCGATAGCCCTTTTACCAACCAGTTGGCGAAGGGTGAAGTGCTGCAGATACCTATCGGGCACATGGAAGGCAATTATTTCTGCACGGCGGAAGACCTGCGGCAACTGGAAGCCGAAGATCGCATCGCGTTCCGCTACGCGACCCCGGCCGGGGAGATCAGCGCCGCGGCCAATCCGAATGGCTCTCTGGGCAACATTGCGGGAATTCTGAACGAGGGCAGAAACGTGCTCGGCATGATGCCGCACCCGGATCGATCGAGCGAGAAATTGCTGGGCTCTTCGGACGGATGGAAAATCTTTGCTTCCATGGTGGAAGCTCTGGCAACGCAATAGCCTCGCCCTGGTTCGAAGCTGTACACGAGACGCAATGATCGATATACATCATCATCTGATTTACGGGGTGGACGACGGTTCTCCCGATATTGAAACTTCGATCCGAATGGCGCAGGAAGCCGCCCATGAAGGCGTCACGGATATCATCTGCACTCCGCATGCGAGCGATACATATCCCTACAATCTCGAAGTGATCCAGCCGCGCCTGGAGGAGCTGCAGCAACGGCTGGAAGGTGTGATCCGGCTGGGACTGGGGTGCGACTTTCACCTCAACGCGGGGAATATCTTGGATGCGCTGGCGCATCCGCTTCGCTACTCGATTAATGGAAAAGGCTACCTGCTGATCGAGTTCCCCGAGATGCTGATTCCGGATGTTCTTATGGATGCGATGAGCCGGTTGCAGATGGCCGGTTACACGCTCATTGTTACGCACCCGGAGAGGAATCTCGTGGTGCAGAAGCGCCCCGAGCTGTTGGCCAGGTGGTTGCAGACGGGATGCTTGATTCAGGTGACGTCGGCTGCATTGTACGGTCGCTTTGGCAAGGCTGCCGAGGCACTATCGAATGAGTTGCTCCAGCGAAATTGGATCCACTTCATGGCGACCGACGCGCATCACCCCGAGTGGCGCCCTGCGCACCTGAAAAAAGGCTCCGACTACGTTGCTGCCGTTGCCGGCGAGGAGACCGCGCAACGGCTCTACCTCACCAATCCCCAGGTTGCCATTACCGGAAGCGCCTGGCCGGAACAGCCTGAGGCACTCGGTGTTTGGGATGAAGAGCCGCTGAAATTCGGGGGCGCGCGCTTCTCGCAAGCGGGGCGATCCAGGAAAGCTGCCAAAGGCAACCCTGGAGCTGGGGTCCCGAAGCGCGGGTTGTGGGACCGCCTTTGGGGCAGATAAAGCCCGCCCGCGACGAGCGACCGAGCGTGATCTTTATAGCCCCAAACCGCCGTCGACGTTCAAAATCTGACCGGTAATGAATCGGGGAGCCGCCGCAAAAAACAGCACGGCCTCGGCCACTTCTTCGGGCGTCCCATTGCGATGCATTGGCGTCCTGGCTGCGAAATGGGACGCCTGCCCGGGGAGATCGTTATCGAACTCGATCCAGCCAGGCGCCACGCAGTTCACGCTCACCTCGGGCGCGAAGGCTTTCGCCATGGCGTGGGTGAGCATGTGCAGAGCGGCTTTGGAGGCACAGTAGTGGGCATGCGTCGCCCAAGCCTGGATTCCACCCAGCGAGCCGATATGGATGATCGTGCCTTGCGCCAGGCGCAGATGATCCAGGGCCTCGCGGGCCACGAGGAACGGCCCGCGGGTATTGGTTTCAAACACGGCGTCCCATTGGGCGAGGGTCATGCGGTCCAGCGATGCGGTTTCAAAGATGGCGGCATTGTTGACGAGAACGTCCAACCGCTGATGGAACTCGACAGCCGCCTCTACCGCTTCTCGCACCGATGGCTCCGACCGGACGTCGCATTGGATGGATTGCGCGCGGCGCCCGAGGGCTTCGATCTCCCTGGTGGTGTTTGCCGCATCGTCAACCGAGGTCCGGTATGTGATTGTGACGTCCGCGCCGGCGTGCGCCAGGGACAGAGCGATGGCGCGGCCGATGCGCTTTGCGCCGCCGGTAACGAGCGCGGATTTGCCCGAGAGTGGCTGGTCGGAATTCATACCTTGAGTCGGGCGAAAAACCGCGGGGCCTTCGATCGCGTCCGCCGCGGCTGACTCCGCCTCGGAGGACAGCTTTCTTCCGGTGGGATTGATGCGGGACCGGGAAAACGAAAGCCCGGACCGTTTCATTTCGACGGTGGCGGGGCGGGCTTGTCGGACGGCTTGCTTTCGTCCTTGGGCTTTTCCTTTTCCTGGTTCTGCGCGTCGTCGGGGTGATCCTTGTAGACGGAGTATTGCTCGCCGGGGCGCTTCATGCGCACTTCGATTGTCAGTTGCGGCTTGTCCACTTTGTAGTCTTGCCCGTAGGTCTTGAAGCCTTTGGCGATGATCTGGAGGCGAACCGTGTCGCCGATGGGCAGCACGTCGATCACGGCTTTGCCATCCTCATTGGACTTCAGCTCCATGTTGCCCTTGTCCTTTTCGCCCTCCATGGGGTGGAAGATGACAGCGGCATTCTCGATGGGCTTGCCGTCGACATCGCGGAGGATGGTCACATCGATGCGCGCCGTCGGGGGAGCGGACTTGTATTTGCGGCCGCGCTTTTGGGTGTCCTGAGCGTGGGCGCCAACCATCGAACCGGCCATTCCAACAATTGCCGAGGCGAAAATAAGAAGGAAGAGGAATCGGCGAAACATACATTCATTCTATAGCGCCGAGCCTGCAGTCGAGGCGGCTTTCGAGCCGTCCCGCAACCGACTTACAATGGAAGAAAGTTCCGACCGAAGGTATGCCAATCCCGATCAACGAGAGCGCAGTCACGAGTAACAACCAATGCGCGTTCCTCACCGTCAAAGTGTTCCACACAGCCATCTGGGGGCTTTTTTGTAAGCTGCATTGGGGCGTTGCCTCTGGCCGCCTGGCGGGGCCGCTTTGACATTGCAGCAATCGTGACCGGAACCGTACTTCTCGAATGCGCGATCCTGGGCCTGAACAAGGGTCGAAGCCCCCTGACGGATGTTGCCGCCCGTTATACCGCCGATCGCTCACCGGCATTCGATATCTATCTGCCAGCCTGGGTCGCCGCCTGGAATAAGGTTCTCGTTGGGACGTTATTCGTCGTGAACGGGCTTTTTTGCTCTTGCGAAGTGGCTGGTTGTGACCAGGAAGCTGACTCTAAGATAGAAGAAATAGTTGAGTATAATTAACTCATATTTTGCAAAACAGCCTCTTGACAAGATCAGGCGCGGCCTCCTATCGTTAGCAATTGGAAGGCGAGAGTGCTAGCGCACTCGGGGCGGAACTGCTGAAGCGGGTTCCGTTGTACGCAACGGCGAAAGCATTTGCTTGGTGGGATTTTTCGCTGTTCCGGACCGCAATCCACAGTCTCGGAAGCATATCTCTTTTCAAAAAATCATCAACCCCGCGGCCGGGTTTCAACCCTAACCGCGCGTGAAGGAGAAGCGAAGCAATGGCAGCAACATCTGTAACGACCACCTTCACCCCGCTCCACGACCGCATCCTGGTCCGCCGTGTGGAAGAGGGCGAAACCGTTCGTGGCGGCATCATCATCCCCGACAGCGCCAAGGAAAAGCCGCAGGAAGGCGAAGTCATCTCCGTGGGCAAGGGCAAGTCGAATGACGAAGGCAAGGTCTTCCCGCTCGATGTGAAGGCAGGCGACCGCGTGCTGTTCGGCAAGTACTCCGGCACCGAGATCAAGATCGACGGCGAAGAGTTCCTGATCATGCGCGAGGAAGAAGTCCTCGGCATCGTCAAGAAGTAGCTCCAGTGGTCAGTGACAGTGGTCAGTGGTCAGCAGCTCGCAGTTAGCGATCATGACACGGACTGACGCTGGCGAAGCTGAAGCACTGAACACTGGACACGACTGATCACTGACAAACTGATAACTGTACTTAGGAGATTGAGCAATGGCAAAGCAAATTCTGCACGGTGAAGATTCCCGTCAGGCGATCCTGCGCGGCGTGAACACGCTGGCGGACGCAGTGAAGGCGACGCTCGGACCCAAGGGCCGCAATGTCGTTATCGAGAAGAAGTTTGGTTCGCCCACCATCACCAAGGACGGCGTGACGGTGGCCAAGGAAATCGATCTGAAGGACCCGCTGGAGAACGTGGGCGCGCAGCTGGTGCGCGAAGTTGCTTCGAAGACCTCGGACGTGGCCGGCGACGGCACCACGACCGCGACGGTTCTGGCCCAGGCCATCTTCCGCGAAGGCGTGAAGACGGTTGCCGCCGGCGCGAACCCGACGGCTCTGAAGCGCGGCATCGACAAGGCTGTGACCGCCATCATCGGCACGCGCGACAAGGACGGCAAGTGGACCGAGGGCGGCGCGCTCGGCAAGCTCTCGAAGCCCGTGACGAGGGTTCGGTTGCCCAGGTGGGCGCGATCTCGGCCAACGGCGACCAGGAGATCGGCGACATCATTGCCCAGGCGGTGAAGGTTGTCGGCAAGGACGGCGTGATCACGATCGAAGAGTCGAAGACCATGCACACCGGTCTCGAGACCGTCGACGGCATGCAGTTCGACCGCGGCTACCTGAGCCCCTACTTCGTGACCGACGCAGAGCGGCTGGAAGTGGTTCTCGACGATCCCTACATCCTGATCTACGAGAAGAAGATCAGCGCGATGAAGGATCTGCTGCCCCTGCTCGAGCAGGTTGCGCGCGGCGGCAAGCCGCTGCTGATCATCGCCGAGGACGTGGAAGGCGAAGCGCTGGCGACCCTCGTGGTCAACAAGCTGCGCGGCACGCTGAACGTCGCTGCGGTCAAGGCTCCTGGCTTCGGCGATCGCCGCAAGGCCATCCTGGGCGACATCGCGATCCTGACCGGCGGCAAGGCCATCACCGAGGACCTCGGCATCAAGCTCGAGGGCGTGAAGCTCGAGGACCTGGGCAAGGCCAAGCGCATCACCATCGACAAGGACAACACCACCATCGTTGACGGCGCCGGCAAGGCTACCGACATCGAAGGCCGCGTGAAGGAGATCCGGTCGCAGATCGAGAAGACCACCTCCGACTACGACAAGGAGAAGCTGCAGGAGCGGCTGGCCAAGCTGGTGGGCGGCGTGGCCATCATCAAGGTGGGCGCGGCAACCGAGACCGAGCTGAAGGAGAAGAAGGCTCGCGTTGAGGATGCTCTGCACGCGACCCGCGCGGCTGTCGAGGAAGGCATCGTCCCGGGCGGCGGCGTGGCCCTGGTTCGCGCCATGCCCGCGGTGCAGAAGCTGATCAAGACGCTCGAAGGCGACGAGAAGATCGGCGCCCAGATCGTGCTCCGCGCGCTCGAAGAGCCGCTGCGCCAGATCGTCGCCAATGCCGGCGAAGAGGGCGCGGTGGTTGTGGCCAAGGTGCTCGAGTCGAAGGAACCGCACTTCGGCTACAACGCGCTGACCGGCAAGTTCGAGGACCTGGTGAAGGCCGGCGTCATCGATCCCACCAAGGTGACCCGCACGGCTCTGCAGAACGCGGCTTCGATCGCGGCTCTGCTGCTGACCACCGAAGCGCTGGTGGTCGAGATTCCGGAGCCCAAGGCAGCGGCTCCGGCCGGCGGCCACGGCGGCGGCATGGACGGCATGTACTAGGACTGGCCGTCCAGGCGTACGCGCCTGCGGCGCCAAGAACAAAAAGCCTCCGGCTTCGGCTGGAGGCTTTTTCTTTGTCTGCGTGTGTCAACTTACATCGGAGGCAGCGTTTACAACCAGAGGCTCGTCATAGAGTGCCATCTCCTCAAGCGTGGGTGGTTGAAATATTTCAAACCATTGCGCCAGAGCTTCGCGATTAATCGGTGGATCTTCCATGCCTCGACATTGAATCCTTTCGAAAAGGACATCCGGCAGCGCGCTGAGATAGTGCAACTCAACGGCCGCGCCAAGCGCTCGGGCTCCGAGCCGCAGGGCATCTCGCTCGGATCTTCCCCACGTTCCCCATTCGATGATTACAGTAAGGCCAAGCGTGAGGAGTTGCTGCGCGAGTTTCCATTGGAGCGCTTCGATCTTCCCTCGCCGCTCTTCGTCGTAGTAGTCAAGGGCAAGAGCGTGCATCCATTCGTCGGGGGCAAAACGGACGGCGCGAAGCCTGCCTTCAAGCGCCCGGCCGAGGGTGGTTTTGCCCGAACCCGGCAATCCGCACAGGATGATTAACCTCGCTCCACTCTCGCTCTTCAATGCGTGGACCCTCTCACAAACTTTCTTTTCAAACTCCGCAATCCAATCGCCAGGTTGCTTCGTTCCTCACACAGTCAGGGTATTCGTCTTCGTCCCACATGGCCGCCGAAATCGCTTCTACAGTCGGATCGTGCCGGCCCTGAGTTTGAGTGCGAAAGGAATAGAGGATCATGAAGAACCAGGACCGTTTCCCCTCGGCCGGCTCCATCACGCAAACCCAACTGGAGCGGCGCAGTTTCCTCAGTCGGACTGGACTTCTCAGCCTGGGTGCGGCCGCAACCACCATTGCCTTCGCGGGCTCCAAATCCATCTTCGCCGAATCGGCAGCAGAGAGCGCGCAGGAAAGACAACAATCCAGGGACACAGTGAAGGAGATCTTCACGGCCGCGCTGATCGCTGAAGATCTGGCCACGACTTTCTACTACAACGGCCTGATCGGCCCGGTCATTCAGGACGTCAACCTGGCCGGCTCGGGCGGCACCGCAACCAATGTCAACAGTTCAGGAAATGCCGGCAATGTTAATTACATCCAGGCCGCGCTCAGCGAAGAGATCAGTCATGCCGATTTGTTTCGCGCGTTGCTCGGCATTGCGAAACCAAGCCTGGACCCGGTGCAGACATTCTATTTTCCCGACGGCGCATTCGATGCGCTGGGCGCTTTCACAGGCTTGTTGAATGCCCTTGAGAATGCATTCATCGGCGCCTACCTGAATGCCATCCAGGAGTTCTCGACGAAGTCCGCGCGTGTCGGGGACGACCGTCACGAGGGCTATAACGCCGAACAGTTGGATTGCTTCGCCAAGGTGTCGGCCACGATCATGGGCATTGAATGCGAGCACCGGGTCCTGGGCCGCGTGATCAGTAATTCCAATCCAGCCAACAATCTGGCCTATGAGCAAACCGACGGATTGAACGCTGTCTACAATGGGCCTAACTCCGCCGTCGCCGCACTTACGCCGTTTCTGTCTCCCAGCACCGGGCCGGGGTACTCACTCGCCACCGCGCTCGCCAACCAAAGCAGCGTATCCCTTCCCGTGAGCGGAAACCCGCCGGCATTCTAGACGCGCGGAAGGATGTTGTTTCCTCTCTGGTTCTCTCAAAATGCGGCGCGCTCCACGCTGAGGCAGAAATAGCTCCAGTGCAGCCTGGAGCGCGCCGTTTTGTTGCGTGACAAAAGAGTTCTTTCCGAAATCGAGTTGGGCCGGATCCCGAGTCTCCGGCCAGGCGCGGCACGCTGGGAAGAGTGCTCAACGCCGGCTGAATGACGAGGGGCGTCGTGTTCGATGATGAACGCGACGTCCGGCCCTTTGTTGCGGCTGATACGGTTTGCTACAATCGCTCCGGCTTTCGGAAAGACGACGCGGCGCCCCGGCCAGATGCGTTGGCGTTGGTTTCGCCGGCCCTTTATCGATGAATGAGAATCCGGACAATCCGATCAAGGGTGCCGAACGTACCTTCGACAGACCCTCCCCTGATCCGGCCCGCACCACCACGACTCAAGACGAGTTGTTGCTGGATCGCGTGCGCGCCCGGGATCAAAAAGCGATGACCGACATCTTCGACCGATACGGAAGCATGGTGTACTCGGTTGCGCTGCGCGTTCTGAAAGACACCGGGCAAGCGGAAGACGTGATGCAGGACATCTTCTTTCAGCTCTGGGAGAATCCGCGGGCATTTGTTCCCAGCCGCGGATCGCTGGGTGCGTGGCTGCTGGTGGTGGCGCGCAATCGGGCCATCGACGCGCTGCGGCGCAGGAAGCCGTCCGATCCGGTGGAGAACGTGATGCTTCCGGCGAAGACAAATCTGGCCTCGGAAGCCGAATGCAGCGTCATGATGGAGAAGGTGCGAGTGGTAATCGACGGGCTGCCGTCAGATCAGCAAAAGTCGTTGCAATTGGCATTTTTTGAGGGGCTCACACATTCGGAGATCGCAGCACAGACCGGAGACCCGCTGGGAACAATAAAAACACGGATCAGAAGCGCGCTCATCAGCGTACGAAAGGCAATTCAGGCATGACGCAAGGCATGAACGAGGACAGACACATTTCGCAGGAGGAGCTGGCGTTGCATGCGATGCAGGCCCTCACAAGCGAGGAGTCTGCGGCAGTGCGTCTGCATCTCGCCGAGTGCGCCGAATGCCGGAAGCAACTGGCCGAAATCACGGGGGACCTGGCCCTGATGGCGATGAGCGCAGAGCAGCACCCGGTTCCGGAGGGTGCGCGGCAACGATTCATCGATCGCATTGCGACTGCACGTCCTGAGACCCAACAGCCCGCCCGGGCGCCGGTGGTCCCGATCATTCGCGACAAGAAAGCGTCGCGTCCCGCGTCGTGGATTCCCTGGGCTGCCGTCGCCGCGATGCTGATCGTCTCTGTCGCCCTGGGGTTGACAATCTTCTTCTTGAACCAGCAGTTGCAGACCGAAGATGCATTGCTGCGAAAGGAAGAAAGGCTGATCCAGGCGCGGAATGCCGAGAACCTGAAAGCGCGCGCACTGCTCGATGTGCTCACTGCACCTGGCGCGCAGCGAGTGCTATTGACCACCGGCAAGACGCCACCGGCGCCATCGGCGCGCGCAATCTATCTGGCTTCGCGCGGCGCACTGGTGCTGCAGGCGAACAACATGCAGCCCCTGCCCGAGAACAAGACCTACGAGCTCTGGGTCATTCCGACGAGCGGCGCTCCGGTGCCGGCGGGTCTGTTCCGTCCGGACTCCACGGGTAGCGCGAACGTAGTTCTCCCGGCGATTCCGCGTGGCGTTCAAGCCAAGGCCTTCGGAATCACGATCGAAAACGCGGGAGGCTCGAACACTCCGACGGCGCCGATTATTCTATCGGGTGCGGCGCCTGCGGCGGGAGAGTGAGCAAAGCAATGGAGTGTCATTGGGCCCCACCCTACGCGACAAAAACAACGATGTCGCGAGGGTGGGGCACCCAAGTTCACTGGTTGCGTGGCTAAACGTCTGGATCAGAACGTCATGTGCAGGCCCATAGTGAATGCTCTTGAGCCGCCAATGGTGCCGGTAACGGAGCCGAAATTGGCAGCATTGTTGGGGCAGTAGGTTTGTCCCGTAACGTAGAGATTGGGTGTGCAGTAGGATTGCCCGTTGGAGAGCTTCGGAGACAGCATAGTCGACTTCCCCGAACCGGTCGCGAAGGGGACTTGATCCAGGTTTGCCAATGCCGTCTTTTGATCCGTCGGATCATTCGACGTAACAACCTGGCCGTAACCGAGGTAGCTACGGAATGCGCCGCAATTGTTATCGCCACCGTAAGCGCTGATCGCTGTAGCCGAGCACCCGTTGTTCTGGCGAATCTGGGCCTGATTCTGCGGAATGTCAAGGCTGGTTGTGTTGGTCAGGTTGAAGGCGTTGAGCTCATACTGAAGCCTGATCTTATCAGTGATTCTGAACCCCTTGCGCAGGGAAAGGTCAAGACGCCTTTGTGGTTCCTGCCGAAAGATGTTGCGCTGACCCACATTGAAAGCTGTCTGGTAGACATCCATAGGATCATCGCCCGTTGAAACCGGAATGCCATTGGTGCCCGGCTCCAGGTACGTGATGGCAATCTGACTCGGATCGACGTGCGGGATATAGTTCCCGCCGGCATCGCGAGACGCACCCTTGTTCCCGGTCAGCGCTGTCTTCGGATGGGAAGGATTCTTAATGCCCAGCACAGGGTTCATCAACGTCGGGAAGTTGCCGAAGTTGATGCTCCCCACTGCGCCGTAGAACTCGTACAGCGACCATGGCTCTCCGCTTTGCAAGATTCCGATTCCGGTGAAGTGCCAGTCGTTGGCAAAATACGAGGCTACCGAGCGTTCCTTGGCGGTGTTCGGAATCTCAACCTGGAAGTTCGCACTGAACACCTGGGTGCGGTCAAAGTCAGAGGAAGCCCAGGAGTCGCGCAGGTTCTTCGGATTATTGCCCGTAAAAAACAAGCCGATGTCGCTCTGCTCGTCCAGGCCGTGGCTCCAGGTGTAGCTGGCGCCAATCTGGAAGTGATGCGAGAGCCGCTTTTCCAGGTGCGCTCCGAGGGCGTCGTAAGCCGAATTGCCCACGGTCTTGAAGTCCGCAGCATTGGGGCTGAAGCCTACATACGGCGCTCTGAAGTCGGTATTGCCGGCGTCGAAGGTGTTCCAGGGCTCAACCGAAATGGGGCAATAATCATACCCGCAATCCGTCGAGTTCTGATTCAGGACATCCATGCCATAGGACGCAGTCTCGCCCCAGATCGGATTGCTCGGTGTGGCAATGCCAGGCTCGTTAATTGGAATCGGGATCACCGAATGGCGACCGCGGTTGCCCGTATACCCCACAGAAACAGCCAAGGTATTCGCCGGCTGCCATTGCACGTTCAATGTGTAATTGATTGTGTACGGCAGCACGTTGTTCTTGTCGTAAATGCCAAAATTGAGCGGTGAAGTGCAGAGGAAGTATCCTTCCTGACTTTGCCAGCCACTGCAGTTCTTACCGAACTGGCTGAAATACCCCGAAGGCGTTCCAGTCATCTGGTTCAGCTGAGCTTGCAAGGCCGCCTCTATAACACCCGGGTTCGAACTTGGTGGCGTGTAGATGCCACCCTGCGCCGGGGTGCTGAATGCCAGATCTCCCATCGGATTCGCCAGGGTGAGACCTGAACTTGAGTCGGTATTGCCGGTAGCGACGCTCACAAAGGGCGAGGATTGAGTCACGCCAAAGGGACCGCCGATCGAACCGCCCGCCGGCTGCGAGAGATAGCTAAAGAGTTCTCCGCGGTCGTAGTACAAACCGCCGCCGCCAGTGATCACGAGACTGTTGTGGAAGGCCTTTGGAGACCAGGCGAAGCCGACACGAGGCGAGATGCCCCATTGGCGTCCATCCAGGGTTGAGGCTGAAACACCTTTCGTCGGGTTCTGTTTGTTGTTTCCGGCGATGACGAATCCGGAATTCACAACGTTGAATCCGGTGGCCGTAGTACCGGTAACGTCGTACAAAGCCGGATTAAAGTTGAGCATGTCGCCATACTTCTCCGTCATGCCGCCGTGATAGTCATAACGAACACCAGCCGTGATGCTGAGGTTGCTCAGAGCCTGCCACTTGTCCTGCACATAGCCGCTGACCTCATTGGTGCGATAGTATCGATTCGCATTGTTGCGGCCCGTGATGGGATCGATACTCTGAACAACACTTGAGCTGCGCACTGCACCCTGCAGAAAATTATCGAATCCATTGACGACGGCCTGGGCGTGACCGGTGCGGTTATTGGTGATGTTCAGTTGCGTGTAGCTGTATCCACCGCCGGCGACAATCGTGTGTTTGCCGGCCGTAAAGATCACGTTCGTTGAGGGATTCACGCGGTTCTGGTAGTACCCCATATTCACGAAGGCGCCGGGCACTCCGGCGGGGCCGATGTAGGCAGTGGGCGAGAACTGGTCGAAGTAGCCAAAGTTATTGATCTGTATGCCAGGCATTACGTTTGCGGCCAGGTTATCCGGCTGCGCCGCCGAGACTCCCAGGTTGCCGCCATCGAACGCCTGCCTATAGAAGCTGAAGGAGCCCATGCGGACATATCCGAGACGCTGCTCCCAATTCAACCTCGGACCGATGGTGATCGTATTCCCGAGCGAAAAGACCTGCGCACCGTTGTTCTGGGTAACCGGGAACCCGGCCGTGTCGGAGTAGCCAAAGGGACGAGTCACCGGCGCGTTCTGATAGTAGTACTTCGCCGAGACGCGGTCGTTTGGAGTTACAACGTAGTCGAGCGATATGTTGGCCAGATCAGAACTCAATCGGGAGGTGCCAATCAGATAGACGTTGGGCACGCCAAATTCATAGGGCGCGCTTGATTGGGCTGAAGGAATCAGGAACTGGCCGTTTGGCAGTTTGGCATTCATAAGCGCCGCAGCAACTGGATCGATCGTAACGGTGCCGGTGCCGCCCCATGAAAGATCGGCAGCCTCCAGTCCGGCTGTGCTCCGGTCATCGGTTAAACCGCTGGGAACGGTCATCTCTGAGAGTCCCGTGGCGTTGTCTTCATTGACACTGAGCTGGTAAGCACCGAAGAGGAAAAGCTTGTCCTTCTTGATAGGACCACCAGCTGTGATTCCCGAACTCCAGCGACGAAGCCAGGGGTTGACCAGCGATTTGGGAAACACGCCAATGCCGTTCTGGGTCAGTCGATAGGCCTGATTGAAGAAGAAGGGCGAGGCATTCATCAGATTGTTGGCGTAAGAGCCATAGAGTTGGCCATGCCAGTCATTGGTGCCGGTATTGGTGTTGACGTCAATCTGCGCGCCACTCGTAGCGCCCTGTTGCGCATCGTACATCGACGCGTTCACGCGCAGTTCCTGCATGAACTCTGGAGGAGGAGAAGGCAGGCTGTTGCCGTTCGATCCGTAGACCGAGGTGCCCACCGAAAAGGCTCCGCCCACCGTCGGCGCACTTCCGATGTTGAAGTTATACCGCTGCGAAGCGGAGCCGCTCGAACTCTTGCCATTGAACAGGTTGGTTGAATCAACACCATTCACCTGGAACGTGTTCGACGTGTCGCGCTGGCCGTTCGCCCAGATCGGTTGATTGCCGAGGCCGGCATTCGAATCAAGATTCGAGAGCAGTTCCGCGTTCACTCCCGGCGAAAGGATCGCGACCTGGGTGAAGCTGCCTGTCGCCAGGGGCGTCACGTCGATCTGCGCGCTGTCCAGCGTGTAACCGTTCGTGGCGTCCGTCGCATTGAGAAGGGGCGTTGCGGTCACCTCAACGGATTCGGAAGCCTGCCCGATCTTGAGCGTGAGGTTGACCGTGGTCGCCCGTGCCTCCTGGACCGTGATTCCTTTCAGTTCGGTGGTCTCGAAGCCCTTCAAACTCACCTTCACCAGGTAGGTTCCAATCGGCAAGTTGAAGATCTGGAAGAAGCCGGTGTGCTGTGTTGTGGTTGCCTGGGTAACGTTAATTGCCGAGTTGACGGCAGACACCGTTGCCCCGGAAACGGCGGCACCCGATTGATCAACGACCGTTCCATTCAGAGAACCGAGGGTCTGTTGCGCCAGACTCTGATTACCGAAGATCAAGGCGGTCAGAGCCAACAGATCGTACCATGCGACACTCCTCCGAAAAGACAGCTTCATAGTTACCTCGCAATAGCCGGGTTGCTTGCAGTGTGTGTGCATGAAGCGATTCAGCCGCTTTATGCCAAGGCATGCGATGTGAAAGACCGGTGAATTGGAAAGACGATGAAGGACGAGCGCGAGACAGGAATAGTTTGTGGCAGGAGGTATCGATTTCCAAGGAAAAAATGTTTCTACACGTTGGCGCCAGCTGATACCTGTTGAAAAATGGGCCGAAAGACGGGAGGCGAACTGAGAGCCCGGACGTCATGTAAAGGGGATGGTTTCGATCCCCGTTACGCGAATCGCACGGCCAGGGCCCGGTCTTGACGACAACCTCTACCGGCTTCCCTTCCCTAGCGCCACCTTGAGACCGGCGCGGAAGTTCATCGGCAGACTCGGATACCCGAGAGGAGCGATGTGTTGATTGTTTGTCAGGTTCTCAGCCTGGCCGTACAGGCTCAACCATGGGTAGAGCTGGTAGCTGCCCCCGAGATCGAGTTTTGCGAATCCATAGTCCAGGTTGCGGTTGGGAAGCAGGAGGCTGTTTCCGCCGTTGGCATCGGCATATTCAAGATAGGTTGAGTCGTCGCTGCGGCTGACGAAAGCCGAGGCGAACTGAACTGCCACCTTCGAGGTTGCGTAGGTGGCGGTAAAAAAGCCGGTGTGCGGTGGACGGCGGAACGGCCTGGCCCCGGTAAGCGGCGAAATGGCGCCGATGGGAATGCCGTTGTAGGTGGGCGCGAAACCACCTGCGAGCGCCTCGTTGTCGCTATTGAACGACCGCTGCACTACCGCATCAAGATAGGTGTAGCCTCCCCGCAGAAAGATATCAGCACCGATCCCTCCTTCGACAGTTGCTTCGACGCCCTGGGCGCGAAATGCCTGCGTATTCACCGTGAGCCCGTAATCGTTCGTATAGTAGAACCCGAGCGCGTCGATGAGTTGCTGCTTCTCATCGGGAGTGAGGCCAGGAACCAGGTCGGGGAGCAGCCGGCCCCCGACATATTCGATCTGTTTCCCGAACTGGTTGTGAAAATAGCTGGTACGGAAGATGATTCGCTGGCTCAGGAAGGCCTGCTCGAATCCTCCCTCGTAGGTCCGAACTGTGGGAGCAGCCAGGGGGCCGATGTGCAGTTGGTCAGCGATGGCCTGGTCGCCATTTTCTTCGAGGAACTGGTAAAGGGAGCCGTTCTCATCGGTGAGGGTGGGCTCACGCACTGCATCGCCAAAGTTGAAGAGGACGCGTGTTCCGCTGAATATTCCCTGCCGGGGTTTGAGCGCGTAGTAAGTAACACCCGCGCGCGGAGAGGTTTGCACGCCGAACAGCGAATAATTCTGAAGGCTGCCACCGAGGGTGTAAAAGAACCTGTTCTTGAAATCGCCCTGCACGCCGGCAAGGTAGTTGTAATTGGTTCGGTCGGTCACATCGTGGGTTGCGTAGGAGGGCACGTTCTGCACGCCGCGTTCGTCTTCGAAACGAAAACCCGCCAGCGCCGAGAGATGGGGCGTGAAACGGTATGTGCCCTGGTAAACAACTTCATCCCGATTGGAAACCAGCTGGTCCTGAAACGGATAGGTCTGGGCATAGTCAAGGACTGCCTGCCCGCTGGTGGAATAGCCATTCGCGCCGGTAATGGTAACCGGATAGCCCAGGCTGTCGCCATAGGCGTCGAAGGCGCCGCTGCCGCTCTGAGTCCACAACGAAAACTGCTCGCGCTTGCGGGCCAGGCCGTAGCGCACGAAGTTGTGGAAGTCGGCCGTGGTCTGGTTGTCGATGGAGGCGCCGACGTAGAGGTCCTGATCTTTCTGCGTCGCCTGGTCGGTCACGTGATAGAAGTTCCAGGCATTGGGGACGCCCACGCTCGAGACTCCCCAATGGACGGTGCCGCGAATCTGCGTGGTCCCGGTGGGCTGCCAGCCGAAATTCCCGGCCGACGTGGCCACATGATACTGATCGTTGGGCAGGTCATTGTCCGTCTGGAACCAACTGAACGCACCCAGGTAGTCGAACTTGTTGTAACTTCCGGCGAGCTGGGCCTCTTCGTGGGAGGTATAGAAATTGCCGCCGTCGGCGGCGAGAAACAGCGATGGAAAGCTGGTGGTGCCGCGGGGCGTGGTTAGGCTGACTACGCCGCTGGCCGCATCCGCGCCATAGAGATTCGAATTCGGCCCGCGATACACCTCGGCTTTTTCGACGCCTGTGGTCGTATGGGTTCCAAAATCGAAACGGCCGCCCAGGTCGCCGGCGCTGAGGCCGTCGACGAGAACCTTGTTGTCATCGGAATCGCCGCCGCGAATGAACAGAGAACCCTGCGAGCCTCGCTGCCCGATCTGTACCGACACGGTGCCGGGCATCAGGCGCAAAGCGCTCACCATGTCGTCCCGCGTGGCAAGGTCCACGGGGCCGAGGACGCTGGTTGCAGAGCTGGTCTGAGCCTGCGGTGTGGGCGTACCGGTAGCAGTGACAACGATCGATTCGCGCACCCACTCCGGCTCCAGCACCATGTTGCGCTCGATCGAGTCAAGCCGGCGGGCGTAGAAGCCGGGGGTTTCCAGTTGGCGAAAATTCTTCGCGGATACGACGATGTAGAAGCGCCCGGTGATTCCGGTGAGGATCTGGTAGCTGCCGTCAGCACCGGAAACCGCGGACCCGGTGACCTGCCCCTTGTTGAGGAGCGCGACGGTGGCGCCCTTGACCCTGGCGCCGGAAACATCGGTGACGACTCCGCGCACAGACGCAGCATCAGCGGCGCCAATGAAACGGATTACGAGCATCAGCAGGATGACGGTGGGGCGGATGGACAAGCCGGAAGGACGAGCAAAAGGGCGGGCAGATCGAGCGCGCAGAAATACAGAAGGCATCCTGGCTCCTTCGTTCCCCTCGGAACGCAAGCGGTTTGGGCGCCGAGGACCGGTCTCCTGACTTGCGCCTTCTCCAGCCACCTTCCCAAAGTCGAGCCAAGCCGCTCATCTTCAGTGGCGAACGGGCCTTCCACGTGCGCGGAAAGGTCCGGACTGGTGTCCTGCCCTGGCCCAAACGACGGCCTACAAGGCAAGTGCGCTCACAGTTGCGGGGCAGTGGCGGAATTACACCGCCTTCCCGAACATCCAGGCAATTGCTGTGGTGAATTCGGTCGCTCGACTGGCGAGCGACCACCGTGTCATCAAACGATCTTCGATGACATCAACATTTATAAGGGCAGGGACGTTACGAAGTCAAAAAGAGCCCCCCCTCATTCGCAAGCATAGAATTGGGCGCGAAGATAGGGTGGTGACCCCGGGCTGATTCGAACAGCCGACCTGCGGTTTAGGAAACCGATGCTCTATCCATCTGAGCTACGGGGCCACATACCAACAGGGTAGCATCTCGAAAGATTCAGAGAGCCTGGGTACGCGTGCGACGTGCGCATTCGGCGAATGGATCGATAAAGAACGTGATTGAGGACGATCGAAGTCCCACGAATTCACAGATTGAATTGCGGCCCCCCGGAACATCGCCCCGAGGAGCCGTACACCCGTCCTTGTCGAGCCCTCCCCAGGGAAAGACGGGACGGATGATGAGAGAGATTATCTACGTCGACGAAACATAAGCATTGCGCTTTGGCAAGTAACCTAAAAGCGACACTACACTCTGGAATATCCTCCGAACAGCGGCGTTCCATGACGATCGCGGGCAAGGATCATTCCGGTGTTCCGTTTGGGAGTTCATCCGTGGGGGAAATCAGACTACGCTCTGTATGTGACGCCGACGGTTGCGGGAAGAGCGGGCCGAAAAACAGTATTGCTCCAGAGGGTTGAACAAGACTGCATGAAGATTGCTCACGTGGTGGACAGCATGGAGGTGGGCGGCGTCGAAACCCTCGTGTCGCAACTGTGCCGGTTGCAGCGGGAACAGGGGCACGATCCGACCGTTTATGTTGTCGGGGGCCTTGGCGGGCTCGGGGAGCGATTGCGGACGGACGGCTTCGTCGTGCGGGCCGACATGGCCCGGAACCTGGCAGATGCTACGCGGAACTTTTTCCGAGTCTTCAAGGAGTCTCGGCCCGACGTCGTCCATCTCCATAACCCGACGCCGACCATCTACGCGGCATTCGCAGCCAGAATGGCGGGCGTGGCCAGCGTTGTGTCAACACGGCACAGCCTGGTTGCCCAGCCGCGCCGACTGACCGTGGAGTTGCGATACGCGGTTGCAGCTACCTGTTGCGACTGGGTTGCCGGGATCTGCGACGCGACGACAAGCAACTTGAAACGCATTCACACGATTCCATTGGGAAAGATTGTGCGGGTTTACAACGGTACGGAATCCCTCCAGCGAGCAACGAGAGAGCAGTGCCCTTCAAAAAACGGATTCACACTTGTTTATGTCGGCCGGCTCGCGCCTGTGAAGAACCACGGACTGCTGCTCAGTGCTTTCCGCGCTGCACTTTCAGCCATGCCGGCTTTGCAACTATGGATGGTTGGCGATGGGATTGAACGCTCGAAGCTGGAGGTCCTGGCCCGCGATTTGGGCATTGCTGAAAGCGTGACCTTCTGGGGGCAGCAATTTGACGTTGCGCCGTTCTTCTCCGCGGCCGATACGTTCATTATGTCTTCGAAGTCTGAAGGGCTGCCGATATCGCTATTACAGGGCTTCTCGCTGGGATTGCCGGCAATCGTGACCGATGTAGGAGGAATGGCGGAGGTCGTTCGCCTGGCAAAAGCAGGAATAACGGTGTCCGCTACGGACCCCGCAGAGATGGCCGCCGCAATTCTGCGGCTCGCAGGCAGTGAAGAAGAGCGAAAGCAATTTTCAATGAACGCGAAGGAATCGTTCTTCGCGCGCTTTACTCTCGAAGCGATGTGTCACGCCTACACCAATCTCTATCGAAATTCGCAGCGAAGGCAGCACAATCGTGAAGGCGTACAGAAGGCTGATTTATGAAACATTTGTGCAACAGTTTCATGGCCTGTCGGAAGCCGGTCAGCCCTCGCGATTCTCGCAAAGGCGCTCGGCCCACCGCCGCACCACATCACGCCGCACCGAACCGCAGCCCGCCTCGGCCGCAGCCAGTTGCACCGCGAAGTTGCCCACCGTCGAACTCTCCACGTTGCCGGTCTCTACAGGGAGTCCGGTGTGTTCCGCCGTCAATCGGGTCAGCAGCTGGTTCAGGCTGCCGCCACCCAGAATATGAATCCGCCGGATGCTGTTGTTCAGCATCTGCTCCAGACTGCGCAGAGCCGACGCGTAGCGGCTGGCAAGGCTCTCGAAGATGGTGCGCGCAAACAGGGGCTCACTGCCGGCACAATCTTCAATCATCTCGAAGCCGTTCAAGCGCAGTTGTTCATTTAACCGCGCTGGCATATCGTCATCGAGCAGCAGGGGTGGGGCATCCACGTTCACGATGCCGGGGAAATCCTGGCGCACCGCCGCCAGCCGGATCAGTTCCGGAAGCTCCCACGTGCGGCCATCCTTGCGCCAGCTTTCCAGGCACTGTTTCAGGATCCACATGCCGTTGACATTGGTGTGAAAGCAGAATCCGCCGCCGGCGGCGCCCTGATTGGTGAAGCCCGCGTCCATAGCCTCGTTGCTTATGATCGGGGCCGGGATCCATGTGCCCACCAGGGACCATGTTCCAGAGCAGATGTAGGCGGTGCCATCGAGGTCAGTAGAAATTCCCGCGATAGCCGAAGCCGTATCGTGACAGGCCGGAACAATGAGTTCTGTTTCGCGGAAAGCAGGCAATTCAGCGATCGGGCCGGCGAGCTTTCCAACCACTGTTCCCGCGGGGACAATCGGCGCAGCAGCTTCCCGGGGAAGATCGAGCCGCTTCATCAGCCCTTCAGACCAGTTGCCAGTCTCGACATCCACGAGGCCGGTGTGGGTTGCGTTGGTGTACTCCGCCACCCTGCGGCCACCCAGGCGATAAGTCACGTATTCGGGCAGGTTGATCCAGGGCGCACGCGGATCGATGCCGAGGGACGGATCGGCGAGCAGTTGATACACAGTGTTGATACGCAATGGCTGCGCGCCGGTATGACGAAACACCCAATCAGGCAAGGCGAGTTTGTCAGCCGCTTCTTTGGTGGCGATGGTGCGCTCGTCGCGATAGCAGTGCGGGTTGGCCAGAGGCTTGCCGTTTTCGCCCAGCCGCACATAGTCCACCGCCCAGCCGTCCACGGCAATCGACGCTACGCCTTCCGGCGCGGCGTTCGCGGCTTTGTGCAGGCCTTCTTCGAGTCCTGCGAATATCTTGTCGAATGGCCAGCGAAGCGAACCATCCACATGAACCGGCCCGTTGGGAATGCGGTGAACGAGATCGATCTGGGGCCGGCCATCGCGCCAGCGCAACAGCGAGACGCGGCAACTCTCGGCACCGAGATCGATGGCGATGCGGGCGCGGGTCTCCACGTGCCCGTTGGACCGCGTGCCCGGAGGAGTCACCGCAAGAATGCCTCAGCCAACCCGCCATCAACAGGAATGAGGTGGCCCGACGTGCAGCGCGAACGCGCACCGGCCAGAAACAGAATCGCTTCCGCGCAGTCCACGGGATCGATGGGCTGATGGGTCAGCGTCCGTTGGGCGTAGAAGTTGGCCAGCAATCCACGGAAGTCCTCGTCGGTCATCGACTCGTCAAAGGGGATGTTGTATTTCGCAAGCGACGCACGGACCCGGTCGCGGGGGAACATTGTCGATCCCTTCACGACAGTCGCAGGACAGATGCCGTTCACCCGTATTTTGGGTGCCAGCCCTACAGCCAGTTCGCGCACAAGGTGGCTGAGAGCGGCCTTGCTCACGTCGTAGGCTTCGCTGCCGCGTTTTGGCACAACAGCGTTGGCCGAACTGGTCAACACGATGGAGCTATCCAGTCCCTGCGCCTTGAAGACCTTCGCGACTTCATCGCAGAGCAGGTAATTCGCCGTCACGTTCACATCGAGCGTCATGGCCCACTGGGCTTCAGAGATGACGCCATCGGGCGAAGACGGGAACATCGCCGCGGTGTTGATAAGAATGTCGGCGCCGCCAAAGGCCGCAACGGTGGCCTTCAAGGCGTTGCCGATGGCATCGCGGCTGCGAATGTCAACACCCGCCGATGCCACCGATTCCTTCGAGATGATCTTTGCAACTTCATCCGCTACTTTTCCGGCTGCGCCGAGATCGCGGTCCGCAACCATCACATGGGCACCTCGCGACGCGGCGAGCAGCGCCACTTCGCGGCCGATTCCGCTGCCGCCGCCGACCACGACGACGATTGCCCGGCTCAGTTCCTTTTCTGCCGGCTGGCGGCGAATCTTCGCCTCTTCGAGGGCCCAGTATTCGATACGGAACGCCTCGCTGAGCGGCATGGCCACGTAGTTGGTGAAGACCTTGAAGGTCGTGGGATCCATGCCTTCGCCGCACTGCGGGACAATGCTCAATCCGGAACCCGAAACTTCGCCTTCATCCAGAAGACTCGCGCCCTCCATCACGTGAATGGCGTTGGTATAAAACTCGCCTGTGATGCGAGCCTCGGTCTTGTTCTTCCCAAAGCTGAACATGCCCAGCCCCGGGATCAGCACAATGGTGGGGCTGGCGTCGCGGAGGGCCGGCGAATCAGGCATGGCGTGAGCCTGATAGTAGCTGCGATACTGCTCGCGATACTCAGCCAGGGATAACTCGATCCGGCTCCTCAGCGTCGACCCGTCTTCGTCTTCGGCCCAGGGAACAAACATGGGGCGGATCTTGGTGCGGATGAAGTGGTCAGGGCAACTCGTGCCCAGAAAAGCCAGGTCCCGCGCGTGCGCAGAGTTCACAAAGCGAAGTACGTCTTCGTGGTCACTGAAGTTGGCGATCCAGCGGCGCTGCGCGCTGACGCGCCCCCGCAGGAAAGGAAGGATCTCGGTCGCCAGTTCATTGCGGTTGGACCGTGACTTCCCTGTCTCGCCCCCAAACCGGCTCTCGCCCTTGCGCTGACCGTGGTTGGCAATGAACTGGCCGAGTTGATCGATGAAGGTGATGGTGTTTACGTAGCACTCGCGCTGCGTTTCGCCCCATGTAAACAGGCCATGGGCGCCCAGAACGATGCCATCGCAATCGGGGTTCTTCTCGACAGCCCGCTTGAGCATCATCGCCAACTCGAAACCGGGACGCTGCCAGGGAATCCAGATCAGCCGGTGATCGAATTCGCGATTGAACTCTTCCATCTTTTCTTTTCCGTTGGCCGAAGCGGCGAGGGCAATGCCCCAGTCGGGATGGAGGTGGTCCACATGCGGAAAGGGCAGAAATCCGTGCAACGGCGTATCTATCGATGACGCCACGGGGTTATTGCGGAAGGAACAGAGCGCATACATGTCCACCATCGCGTCTTCGGTGTCCTGGCCGCGATAGAGGTGTTCGAGAGCCAACAGTTTGTCCAGGTAGAGGGTGGCAAATCCGCTGCGCTTGATGCTGCCCAGGTCGCCACCGCTGCCTTTCACCCAGAGGACCTTCACGGTTTCGCCTGTAAGCGGGTCGACCTGGTCAATCTTGGAACTGGTGTTGCCTCCAGCAAAATTGGTCAGGCGCAGGTCGGAGCCAAGCAGGTTGGAGCGATAGCGTAATAACTCGGGCTCGTCGAGTTTGCCGGCGATGGCAGGGTCCCATCGGTCTTCAAGGAATTTCAGCGAAGGGGAAGCGACGGCTGCAACGGTCATGAATGTCACCTTGGTCCGTAATCAGTCGAACACACCCTATCATAGCGAAAAAGCAATAGGGAATGTATTTCTGTTGGGAATTCCGCCGGGTTTGGAAAACGGCGAGGCGCGCATCGATCCTGCCCGATCGTTCGGCCCGCCGGCGAGGTGCTATCATTGCCAGCGCATTCAAAAATGAGCCCTATGCACTCTTCAAGGAAAACGATTTCAATGCGCCCGTCGCTACTTGGATCCGGCCTTCTGGCCGTGCAGTTTCTTATCGCCGCCTCCACTCTTTCCGCGCAGGCTGCGCACGCTTCATTCGACTCCACATCGAAAGTGTTCCGCCTCGACGGCGGGGGCACTTCCTATATCTTTGGCGTCAACCCGCGGGGTGAATTGCAACAGATCTACTGGGGAGGACGGCTAGCCGAGGGAGACGCACTTCCTCAACCTCAACCAAAGCGGGAATGGGCATCGTTTGACTCGTCCTATACAAACACTCCCCAGGAATATGCGGGCTGGGGCTCAGGACTCTTCGTCGAACCCGCACTCAAGATTACCTTCGCCGACGGCAACCGCGACCTGGTTCTGCACTATGAGAGTCACACCGTCAAACCTGATGGTCTTGAAGTGACGCTCAAAGATATCGCTCGCAAAGTATATGTAACGTTGCACTACACGATCGATGCAACGAGTGGAATCCTGGCCCGTTCGGCGACCATCGAGAACCGCGAAGCGCAGCCGGTCGCAATCGAACAGGCGGCAGCGGCGGCGTGGGCGCTGCCTCCTGCGCACTACACGCTGAATTACCTCACCGGCCGCTGGGCTGGCGAGTGGAACTTGACCCAGGAGGCGCTCCATCCGGGTGAGCGCGTCCTCGAGAGCCGGCGCGGCACAACGGGTCACCAGGCCAACCCGTGGTTTGCAATGCAGTCTGGCCCACCAAGCGAAGACCAGGGCGAGGTGTGGTTCGGCGCGCTGGCGTGGAGCGGCTCCTGGCGCTTCACGGTGGAGCAGGATCAGCTTGACGCGATCCGCGTCACGGGCGGATTCAACCCGTTCGATTTCGGCTACGTGCTTCATCCGAACCAGATGCTCGAAACCCCAGTGTTTTATGGAGGCTATACCAACCAGGGGCTGGGCGGCGCTTCGAGGCTTTTGCATCATTTCGAGATCGATCACGTGCTGCCCCACCGTCCCGGCCAGGAGAATCCGCCCAAACCGCGGCCCGTAATCTACAACTCGTGGGAGGCCACCGAATTCCGCGTCGATGAGGCGGGACAGACAGCGCTCGCGGAAAAGGCGGCCTCCCTGGGCATTGACCGGTTCGTGATGGATGACGGCTGGTTCGGGCAGCGCAAAGACGACCACGCGGGGCTCGGCGACTGGTACGTCAATCAGCAGAAGTTCCCCCATGGGCTGAAGCCGCTGATCGACAAAGTTCATTCACTGGGCATGGATTTCGGCCTGTGGGTAGAGCCGGAGATGGTCAACCCTGACTCCGACCTCTATCGCAAGCATCCCGAATGGGTGCTGAACTTTCCCGGCCGCCCGCGGTCCGAGCAGCGCAACCAGCTGGTGCTGAATCTCGCGCGACCCGATGTGCGCGATTACGTGCTGGGCTTTCTCGACAAACTGGTGAACGAGAACGACATCGCGTTTCTCAAGTGGGACTACAACCGCAATTGGAGCGAGCCCGGCTGGGACCAGCTGCCTGCCGCGGAACAGAAGCGCGTGTACGTCGATTTCACGCGCAATCTCTACTGCATCCTCGCCGAGTTGGCCAGAAGCGCCATCCGAAGCTGGAAATCGAATCCTGCTCTGGCGGCGGCGGGCGGGTCGACCTGGGCATCCTGAGTTACACCGATGAAGTCTGGCCCTCGGATAATACCGATCCCTTCGATCGCCTCACCCAGCAAGACGGCTTCACCTACGCATATACCCCGCAGGTCATGATGGCGTGGGTGACGGATTCGCCCCATGATCTGGCACGGTCAGCGGCGCACCACCACCGTTGCCTATCGCATGCTCAGCTCGATGCAGGGCTCGCTTGGCATCGGCGCCGATATCTCAAATGGAACGATGAGAGATGGCCACGGCCAAGCGCCTGATCGCCGCCTACCACCAGGTGCAACGGACAATCGTGCAGGGTGACCTGTACCGGCTAATTTCGCCTCGGAACGGGAGCGAGTTCTCGGCCACGCAAACCGTAAACCACGACAAGAGCCAGTCGGTGCTGTTCGCGTTCATTCATTCCACAGAGCAAGGCCGCGGGTTCCCGCGTCTCAAATTGAAGGGACTCGACCCGGCAGCCACCTATACGCTGGCGCCCATCGAAGGAAAAGCGCGCCCGGGATCGCCACAGTCGGCGAGCGGGGCGTTCTGGATGAACCACGGCCTGGATTTGGACGATAGCTTCAAAGGAGACTTCCAGGCAGCGGCGTTCCGTCTGGACCGCAAATAGGTGTCACCAAAGCCCCGAATCCTTGCAGAAGGTTTCGCATCCAATTCCTTGAGTCGGGCCGGGCGCGGCAATCCGCTGGTTCTTTGTTGTTGCGCAAGATTGTGTCCGGCTTCCGGCTCTGTTAGTATCACCATCACAGATGATCCGCGCAGCCCAAGGCCGCTTCTGTTGTCGCCCTGTCGAACAACTTCGACGGGTGTACATCTCTAGTCTCTCGATCTCCGCAGCATATCCGATCCGAAAGACGCACCCGTAGCTGACGCGCCGGGTCAGTCTTCTCATCTTCCCGTAATCCGGCCTCTCAGCATCCTCCAAATGCAAAGAGGTCTGCGATGCCGGTCGCCGAACACGAAGCATCGTTGCCCAACCCACAAGCCGCCTCGGTGCGCCCGCCGAATGTGAACCAGCCGCGCCTGAGCCATCTTCGCCTGCTCGAGGCCGAGAGCATCCACATCATTCGCGAAGTGGCTTCGGAGTTTGAGCGGCCCGTGATGCTCTACTCCATCGGCAAGGACTCGTCGGTCATGCTGCGCCTGGCGCAGAAGGCATTTTACCCGGGCCCGATTCCCTTCCCGCTGCTGCACATCGATACCGGCTTCAAGTTCCGCGAGATGCTTACGTTCCGCGACGAAATGGCGCGCAGCGTCGGCGCCGAGCTGCTGGTCTGGCGCAATGAGCCCGCGATCGCGGCGGGCACCAATCCCATCGTGCTCGACACCAAGCGCTGCTGCGGACTGCTCAAGACGCAGGCGCTGCTCGACGCGCTGCGCCACTACAATTTCGACGCGGCCTTCGGCGGCGCGCGGCGCGATGAGGAGAAATCGCGCGCCAAGGAACGCATCTATTCGTTCCGCGATTCGGCGCCGGCCAGTGGGACCCGAAGAACCAGCGCCCCGAATTGTGGAATCTCTACAACGCGCGCATCCATCCCGGCGAAAGCATTCGCGTGTTCCCGCTCTCCAACTGGACGGAGATGGACGTGTGGCAGTACATCCACGAAGAAAAGATTCCGGTGGTCGATCTCTACTTCGCCAAGGAGCGGCCGATGTACGTGCGTGGCGATGCCCTGCTGCCCATCGAGCAGGAGTTCGTGGCGCTGCCGGGCGAGAAGCCGCAGATGGTGAAGATCGCGCCTGCGCTCGCTGGGATGCAGCCCTTGCACCGGCGCCATCCGCTCCGATGCAGAGACCATTCCGGACATCATCGCGGAGCTGATTTCGTTCCGTTCGTCGGAGCGCGCCAACCGCGCCATCGATCACGACCAGGAAGGCTCGATGGAGATCAAGAAGCGGGAGGGCTACTTCTGAATGTCCGGCTCTTACCGCTCCCGGCATTTTCCATCACCGAGTTTCTCGACCAGGAACGCGAGAAAGACCTGCTGCGCTTTTCGACGGCAGGCAGCGTTGACGACGGCAAGTCGACGCTGATCGGGCGCCTGCTCTACGACACGCAGTCCGTCTATGAAGACCAGGTGCGGTCGATTGAAGGCAAAGGCACCACCGCGCCCGGACAGATCGATTTCGCGCTGCTCACCGACGGCCTGCGCGCCGAGCGCGAACAAGGCATCACCATCGATGTCGCCTACCGCTACTTCTCCACGGCACGGCGCAAATTCATCATCGCCGACACGCCGGGGCACGAGCAGTACACGCGCAACATGGCCACGGGCGCATCGACGGCGGATGCAGCCGTGGTGCTCATCGATGCGGGCAAGGGCGTGCTGGTGCAGTCGCGCCGCCATGCGTACATCGCTTCGCTGCTGCGCGTGCGCCACATCATCGTCGCCGTCAACAAGATGGACCTGGTCGGCTACGACGAAGCACGTGTTCCGCGCGATCGAGCGCGACTTCCGGCGCGTCCTGGAGCAGATTGCGGCCGATACCGGCAATCCCGTCGAAGCCAGCTTCGTTCCCGTCAGCGCGCTTGAAGGGCGACAACGTGGTACATCGGGCCGCAAGCGGATCGCGAACGATCGGGCACGATGCCGTGGTACGACGGGCCCTCGCTGCTTGAGCTTCTCGAATCGCTTCCACCTTCGCATCGCATCGCACACAGCGCCCGTTTCGGTTTCCAGTGCAGCGGGTGCTGCGGCCCGATCATACCTTTCGCGGCTTCTCCGGCCAGATCGCCTCGGGCACAATCCGCGCCGGCGATGCGATCACGGTGCTCCCCTCCGGCCACACGGCCAACGTGAAGCGCATCGTGACCTGGGATGGCGACTTGAACGAAGCTGCGGCGCCGCTGTCTGTGACGCTGGTTCTGGATCACGAAGTCGACATCAGCCGCGGCGATCTGATCGTGGCCGCAAGCTCTCCGGCGACGGTGACCAAAAACGCCACGGCCGCGCTGGTGTGGATGAATCAGAGCCCTCTCGAGCTTAATCGGCGCTATCTGCTGAAGCACGCCAGCCACACTGTTCCCGCATTCATCCCATCGATTGAGCATCGGACCGACGTCGGCACGCTGGCCCACGAGCCAGCGCAGACGTTCGCGATGAATGACATCGGCGTCGTCCGCTCAACCTGCTGCGGCCCATCGCGATCGATCGGTATGCGGAAAATCGCGCAACCGGCGCATTCATCCTCATCGACCCCAAAACCAATAGCACCGTCGCCGCGGGCATGATCACGTCCGCGGACCGCCGACACTTCCGACGGCGAAGATGAGTTTGCAACCGAAACGGGGCCGCGTCACGGCTGGCGAACGTGCCGCACGCTGGGGCCACCTGGGCGGGCGCGCTGGAGCTTGACGGCCCGGCGACTCTGATCGACGCGATCGAGCGTTCTCTCTTCATCGCTGGAGTGATCACGCAGCGCGTCGATACGAGTGGTCCCGTTTTCTCCGGCCAGCCCGGTCTGCTCGAAGCGTTCACACGGCTGCAGGCTGAATCCGGTCTGCTCGTGCTGTTGGCCACCATCCGCGACAGCGACGAGTTGACTGCGCGCATTCATGACCGCGAGCTGGTTCTTGGCGAAAGCGATCCAGAGCGCGGCGATCGCGGCCGTGCATCAGTTGCTGCACCAGGAAAAGATCCTATTCGATACAGAGGGAGCAGGACTCTAATGAGCACCGTCGAAATCAACGCAGAAGTTGAAGCAAAACTGGACAACGTCCGCGCCGCGCTGAGCCACGCGATCATTGGCCAGGGCGACGTTTGCCTCACGTGCAGCTTTCAGGCCGAGGACGTGCTGCTCACCAAGCTGGCGCTGGAGCTTGACCCGAACATTCCCGTCCTCTTTCTCGATACCGGCTACCACTTCCGCGAAACGTACGAATATCGCGACCGCATTGCGAGCGAGTGGCATCTGAATCTGATCAACCTGCTTCCCGAAAAGACAGTGGCCGAGCAGGAAGCGGAGCATGGCCTGCTGTATCAGTCCGCGCCCGGACCAGTGCTGCAAGCTGCGCAAGGTCGAACCGCTGTTCAAAGCCGTCGCCCAGTATCGCGTCTGGCTCACCGGCCTGCGACGCGAACAGGCCAAGAGCCGCGCCGCGCTCGAAGAGTCTGCGCTGTTCACGCTGCCGGGCGGCAAGCAGGTGCTGAAGCTCGCGCCGCTCGCTGCATGGACCACGCGCGACGTGTGGTACGCGTGCGAGCAGCTTTCCATTCCCCTGCTGCCGCTGTACGAGCGCGGCTATTCGTCCATCGGCTGCGAGCCGTGTACCTCGCTCCCGCTCGATCCCAACGATCCGCGTTCAGGCCGCTGGTCCGGACGCAAGGTGGAATGCGGCATTCACATTGAAGCAGCGCCGGCCCAGCTGACAAGCGAACTGAGAAAACCGGATGCAGTACGTCATCGGATTCATCATCGCGCTGTTCATCACGCTCACCGGCGTGGGCGCGGGCACCATCACGGTGCCGATCCTGGTGCTGTTCCTTGGCGTGCCGGCGCCCGTTGCGGTGAGTATCGGCCTGATGTTCTCGGCGGCAGTCAAGCTGATCCTGGTCCCGCACAGATCCCTGCGCGGCAATGTCGCCTGGCGCACGCTGGGATACATGCTGCTGGGCGGCGCGCCCGGGGTGCTGATCGGCTCGCTGTTCTCAAGCACCTGGTGACGGCCGGCTCGCAGAACGTCGTGAACCTCGTGCTCGGCATCATCCTCGTTGCGACCGTCAAGCTGGCAGATCCTGTTTTCGTTTCGCCCCATGCGCCAACGATCCGAGGTTAAAGACCGCAGCCACTGGCTCTCGTGGCTCATGTTTCCGGTGGGCGCCGAGGTGGGTTTCTCCTCTGCCGGGGCAGGCGCGCTCGGTTCGGCCGCGCTCCTGAGCCTGACGCCGCTCGCGCCCGCGCAGGTGGTGGGCACGGATATCGCCTTCGGCTTTGTGGTGTCGCTGATCGGCAGCGGCGCGCACTGGTTCACGCCATCGTCCGATTCGACGCTGCTGCTGCAGCTCATCGCCGGGGGCATCGTCGGGGCCATCGGCGGAACGCTCCTCAGCACGCATTCCCACGCCGGCCTTTGCGCTTCGCGCTCTGGATCTGGCTGCTGGTCCTGGGAGGCCAGTTCCTCTTCAACAGCTACAAGCTCTGGGCACTTCCGCACAAGGACGCCGAGGGGCACTTCACCGCCCTCAAGATGAAATAGCCGTTTGCACGAGCGAAGCAAGGTTCCCCCACCCGGTTGTAAAATCGGGATTTGCGCAAAGCGAGTTGTTATTGGCGCATCCTGGGAGAATTCCATGAAGTCCCTGCTCCTGAAGGAATATTTGCAACTTGAACTGGCCGATTTCCCCCAGCCGGAACCCGGCCCGGGCGAAGTCCTGATCCGCGTCGCGGCGTGCGGCATCTGCGGCAGCGACGTGCATGGCTACGACGGCACTTCAGGACGCCGGATCCCTCCGATCGTCATGGGCCACGAAGCGGCGGGCATCGTCGCGGCCACCGGCGTGGGTGTCGCAGGGTTCAAGCCGGGTGATCGTGTCACATTTGACTCGACCGTCTATTGCGGCGAGTGCGCGTTCTGCAAGCGCGGCGAAGTCAATCTCTGCGACCGGCGCGAGGTAATCGGGGTCTCCTGCGGCGACTATCGCCGTCACGGCGCATTCGCCGAATACATTGCCGTTCCGGAACGGATCCTTTACCACCTTCCTGAAGCGATGTCGTTCCCTGAAGCGGCAATGCTCGAGGCGGTTTCGGTAGCGCTGCACGCGGTGCACGTGACTGGCGACGTAAAAGGACAGACCGTGCTGGTGATCGGCGCCGGCATGATCGGTCTGCTGACCATGCAGGCCGCACGCGCCGCCGGCGCCGCACGAGTGCCGATTGCCGACATCGATGCGACTCGTTTGAATCTCGCCCGCTCTCTCGGGAATGATGGCATTTTAACCTCTCCGGCGCCGAACTGACGCAAGAAATCCTGCAACAGACGGGCGGGGTGGGCGCCGATGTTGTCCTCGAAGCCGTGGGCCGCAACGAGACCATCGCCACCGCCATTGACAGCGTGCGCAAGGGTGGCACCGTCACCCTGATCGGCAATATCACGCCGAAAGTGAGATCTGCCGCTGCAGAAAGTTGTGTCCCGCCAGATCCGGCTGCAGGGCAGCGCCGCGTCGGCAGGCGAATATCCCGAGGCCATCGAGCTGGTGGCGAGCGGCAAGATCAAAGTCAAACCGCTTGATCACCGCTGTGGCTCCGCTCGAAGACGGACCGCAGTGGTTCAAGCGCCTGTATGACCATGAGCCCAACCTGATGAAGATCGTGTTGACCGCAGACACCGCCGCTGCGCATGGCGGGGCGGAATCATGAGCGAGAACCTCTTCGACCTCACCGGCCAGGTCGCGATCGTGACCGGCACCAGCCGCGGCCTTGGCCAATACTTCGCCCGGGCGCTGGCGCGCGCGGGAGCCGACCTGGTGCTCACCAGCAGAAAGCGCGAAACCCTGGCTTCATTTGAAGAAGAGATTCGCGCCATGGGCCGGCGCACATTGGCGGTGCCGCTCGACGTGCGCGATCAGGCCAGCATCGTCAACATGGTCAAGGAAGCCGAAGCGGCTTTCGGACAGATTCAAATCCTGGTCAACAATGCCGGCTGCAATGTGCGCAAACCGGCTCTTGAAGTGACCTGGGACGACTGGAATCTCATCCTCGACACCAATCTGCGGGGAAGCTTCTTTGTGGCCCAGGCGGTAGCGCGCGGCATGATTTCGCACGGCTACGGCCGCATCATCAACATCGGCTCGGTGACCAGCGTTTTCGGCTACGCGGGGCTCGCGCCCTATGGAGCCAGCCGTGGCGGGGTCCGGCAGCTCACCATGAGCCTCGCCGATGACTGGGGAAAGCATGGAGTCACGGTCAACTGCCTCGCCCCGGGCTGGTTCCGGACGGAGCAGAACAAGGTGATGTACCAGGACCAGGAGTGGGTCGAGTATCTGACGGATCGCATTCCGGTGAAGCGGCCCGGGCAGCCGAACGACCTCGATGGAGCGGTCGTCTTCCTCGCGGCCGAGGCGAGCCGATATGTGACTGGGCAAACGCTCCTCATCGACGGCGGAATCACGACCGGCGCCATGCGCGCGACCGTGACCCGGAAATGACGGATCGATGTCTCGAATAGGCGCAACAAAAGTGTGGCACACTTGAGAAGCGCCCCACGGTGCGGAGCGACGATGCGACCTGCGATGTCATTCCGAGACAGAAGCGTAAGATTCCTGGCGCTGTCTCTCGCTGTGCACGTCGCGATGTCTACGGTGGCGTTCTATTCCTCAAAGCGTCACAGTGTTCCCGTCGTCCAACCGGAAACCAAGTACTACCCGATACACCTCCATCTGCCGGGAGGAATCAAGGCCAAGTCGACGACCCAGCCGCCTGGACGAAAGAAGCATCCTCCGGCCAGCCGCGATACGACCTCGAATCTCGCCCTCAACACACACGTCGCGCCTCCTGCCGGCGCGCCTGTTTCAACAACGCACGACGCAGTTGCCGGCAATGGGACGGATGCTGAGAGCGCGAATCCCGCATTCCCGGTTTTCTCGCCGCGTCCTCCGGTGAGCGACCGTTCCCTTCTTCCCACTTCCGAGTTGCAGGTTATCGTGGATGTGAAAGTCAGCGCGATTGGCGAGGTGCTCGAAGCGACCCTGGTGAAGGGCATCGGCAATGGACTGGACCAGATCGTTCTGGACACCGTCAAAACATGGCGGTTCCATCCCGCGACCCTCAACGGCAACCCCGTCGCCACCGAGGCCGAGTTGATCTTTCCGTTCAATCAGGGCTATCCGACTAAGCCGTCCTGAGTGATGCCGGGCGCGCCAATGCCGTATTTCACGTCCAGGAACTCCTGAAGCCCCGCCGGCAACAACGTCGCAAGCTCCTGCCAGGTAAGTACCTTTAATCGCACCCGCAGTTGGGCGCTCTTGACCGCTGCCATCACCTGGAACCAGGCTTCGCGCAGATCCGGCCGGCGCTCGTCGTGGAGGACGCAAAAGGTGCACCCGTGCGCATGCGCCGCCAGAACGTTGCGAATGAGCTGATAACTCGCGTAACCCGGCGCGACAGCTACAGCGGGCGTCGACTCCGGCGCGATCGGAAACGCCCGTTCCACAATCGGTTCGTATTCCTGCGAATAGTTCTCGGGAAATTCAACCGCTTCCATCCGCCTGCCGACCCGAACTTTTGCTCTGGGCAGAGAGTCACGCTCGAAGACATCATCGAAGTCCCGGTAAGCTTCGACGAACTCCGCCTTGCGGGTCTGGAAGTCCGACTCAGTGAGCTTGGCCTCGATCAAGAGGGATCCCAATCGCAGGTCCGCTTCGGTGCGGTCCAGAAGCCCACTTTTGAGCGGCACGCGCGCCTTCCAGCCGAATTCCGGCGCAGCTTGCGGTTCTATGCCGAGCGCACTCCGCACCGCAGCCGATTCCAGCACGCCGGGCGTGCAAAAGACATTCATCAGCAGCGCATCCGAACTCATGCTGGAGTCAAGCTCCCGCCAGCGCCGGGGCGGTTCTCCTGCAGGCATGGGCAAGGAGCGCGCCGCCTGGGCATGCATTTTGCCGAAACGCCGCATCCAGTCCGGCCGGGAGAGGATGGCCGCATAAGCAGGATCAAAGAAGTTTCCATGGCGAGCCATCGCGTCGGAAGCACCACCGTCTGAGCGGTGTTCAGGCCCGTACACAACTACGGGCTCCGCTCCATAGCTCTCTACGTGCATCCGGCCGCGCGCCCAGGTGCGATTGCGCAGGGCCAGTTCGCCCCGCAGCAGGCCGGCATAGAAGCTAGCTTCCCTCCCCATCTGGCCAGCGTACACTGCGGCGGCCGGCGAGACTCGGTGCCATGACCCATGCGAAAATAATGTTCGTGATTCTTCGTGCAAACCGCATTGCGGTCGTTCCCATCGTCCTGGTTTTCGCGGCATTCGCCGTTCCCGTTTACTCCGCACCCGATAGCAAAGCCGACGAGCAGGCCGGCGCCATTCTTTATCGCGACAAGGGCTGCCCGCAGTGTCACGGCGCGGACCTGGCCGGAAACAAGAAGGGGCCGGCGCTGGCGGATATCCGCAACGACAAAGCGTGGCCTCCTGAAAAAATCACCAAGCAGATCACGGACGGCGGCGCGAAGATGCCGCCCTTCGCGGATTCGCTTACCGACCAGGAGGTAGCTCAACTGGTCGCGTTTCTTCGGGCGAAGGACAGGCCGGCGCCACCTTCCGGATCCGGCCCGCCGCCCTCAAACTAGTGGGGTGAGGTTGTGGCCAGCCCTTACGCCTCCACGGGCACGTTGGCTACGCCCGCAGTGCCGAAAATGCTGCGGTAGCGGTCGATCTCCTCGGGCGAACCCATGGCCTTGGCGTAGTTGTCGGAGAGTTTCACTGCCGGTCGGCCTTCCACCTCGGAAAGCTTGCACACCAGGCTGACCGGATCGAAGCTTTGGTCTCCGCGGGGATTGCAGTTGCGGAAATCGTTGGTGAGAAACGTTCCCCAGCCGCTGGAAAATCGGATGCGCCGGTGCGGGATCCACTTGCCGGCATCGCAAAAGTCCTTCGGTGCGCGAAAATCCTCCGGACTGGCACCGTCCCGAATGGTTCCACTGAAATGAGCATGCAGGGCGAGAATGCGATCCACGTCGAGGGCATCGGACGCGATGAGCCGCTTGCGCCGCGGGTCGCGCCCGTGCTGCTCCAGCCACCGGATGTATTCGTCGCCGGCAACGAAGGGGTCTTTGCTGTCGACGCGCTGACCGGTCCAGTCGGCCACCCAATCGGGCGCATCGCGGAGGAACTGGGTCGTACCGAATGTGTCGGGCAGCAGGATGAGTAACTCACCCTGGTATGTCTGTTGCCATAGCTCGAGGAAGCGATATTGAGCGGTAAGCATTTCCTTGTCGGTCTCGGCCAGCGCTGTCAAAGCCATGGGGAGTTCGTGGGCATTGGTGCCGATTGCCTCAAGGTCATGCTTGTAGGCCAGATAAGTGTTGGAGCTGCCGGCGAAGTTTGCTTCGAGCACATCGCTCATCGCCTTGACTACGTATTCGTGCCAGAGAAAGCTGTGCCGCCTGCGGGTGCCAAAATCGCTCAGGCTCAGGCCGGGCACGCCGCGCAGCCGCTCCATCTTTTCCCAGAGGCGGGTCTTGGCACGCGCGTACAGAATATCGAGTTCAAACTCCGTGAGCTTTTTCAGGCTGGCACGGGTCTTCAGTTCGTCGATGATGGCGAGGGAATAGATCTCCCACATCGTGGTTTCGGCCCACAGCCCGTCAAAGCGCAAGGAGATCTGGCCATCCTCGACGGAGAGATCAAAGTCCGAGAGCTGAAAATCCTTGTCGAGCCACTCGAGGAAGGCGGGCTCAAACATGCCCCTGCGGCCATAGAACGTGTTGCCGGCCAGCCAGATTAGTTCAGATTTGTGAAAGCGCAGCTTTCTGGTTTCGAGCAACTGCTCGCGCAACTCGTGCAACTCGATGATCTCGCCCAGACGCACGGTGGTCGTCCGGTTCTGCAGAGAAAAGGTCGCGCGCGTTCTGGGAAAGTGCTTCCAGATGAACTGGAGCATCAGCAGCTTGTAAAAATCGGTGTCGAGCAGTGACCGGATGATGGGGTCGAGTTCCCAGTTGTGGTCGTGAGCGCGGCGGGCAATGTTAACAATCACGATGTGATTACTTTACTGCACGGTGCGCGCTTCGATGGAGATCTCGATCCGGGTTCGCACACGGTCGTCGAGGTCGGGCATCGCTCCTGACTGCGAGGCCAGCCAACCGCCCCAGTGGTTCCCTGCCTCGTTGAGAGTGGCGAGGTCCGCGCCCCGCAGCAGGTAATGGATCATCGCTGCAGTAAACGCATCGCCGGCTCCGATGGTATCCGCGACCTTGACCGGGATGCCGGGATGCTCGTGCCAGGTATCGCGCGACACCAGCAGGCTTCCCGCTCCGCCGCGGGTCACGGCTACCATCCTGAGGGTTGGAAACTCCTCGAGCAGGCGCTGGGCGGCCGCCCGAAGCGCGCCCGGGGCCTGCGGATCGAATGCCTGCAGGCCCAACAGCCCCAGCACCAGCGGCACTTCGGCGTCGTTCATCTTCATCACCGTCGCCAGCTCCAGCGATTCCTGCACCACTTCGCTGGAATAGAACGGCGCGCGCAGATTGACGTCGAATACGCGCACGCAACCGGCCTGCGTCTGCGCGGCGAGAGTCTGGATCGTCTGCCTCGACTCGAGGCTCCTCTGCGCCAGGGATCCGAAACAAATGGCGTCCGCCCGCTCCGCCAGGCTCACCCACTCATCCGAAAGTTCTAAAAAATCCCACGCGGCAGGCTCGTGGATAGTGTAATGGGGCTGGCCATTTTGGAACGCCACTGTAACGCGACCGGTTTCATGCACGGGGTCCACTTGCAGGAATTCCGTGTCGGCAGGCAACGGGTCCAGAATCTCCACGGCTCTCCTGCCCAGGTCGTCGCGTCCAATGCGGCTCAGTACCGCGGCATGACTGCCGAGCCTTCCCGCCATGACGGTAAAGTTTGCCGGCGCTCCTCCCAGTCTCGCCCCACTCGGCAACACATCCCAGAGCAACTCTCCAATTCCAAGGATCAGATGCGGTTCCATCGAAATGTACGCCCCCCAACGTTCCCTTCTCCACCTGTGGTTGCGGGCGGAGGCTCGGTTTGCCAGCAGAAAGCTTTCTACCTGCAGGGCGGGTTCGTCAACTGCCTTAAATCCTAGTGATCCTTTGGAATAACGATTCTTCGGCCAGGCGGGCGCCCGCGGGTGGTCCCGGGCTTCCCTACCCACCGCCAGATCGAACAATCCTCATAATCCGCCGACGCATACTCTCCGTCGGGCTGATTGGCCATGATCTGGAAATCAGCCTTTGCGTCGGGGCGGGATCGCCTGACCTGGCCGTGGAACAGGCGCACGAATCCAGGCTGTGCTTCGATCACGGACTCCTGCTCGTTGTTTACGTAGAGGATATCCAGTTCACCAGTGCGGCCTGCGAAGTTCCTGGCTATTCCTTTCAGCAGGCGCCGCATGACCGTCGCGCCAAAAGGATTGAACAGGAAGGCGACGCATCGGCCGTTGGGAAGAGCATAGTCCGCGGCGTCGGCACAGACCATGCGCATGGGAGCCTGCGGGTTGGCGACCTTTCGCCAGCGGGTCATGTTGTGTCGGCCAGGCGCACCAGGGCGGGGTTCAGTTCTACTCCCACAACGGCCCGGAACGGCTGGAGCGCGGCGATCAGCACCGCCCGGCCCATGCCGGCGCCCAGATCTATGAACGTGGTTTGTTCGATCGGTGCGGCCGGCCGGTGATGCCGCCATCGGCGCAGGACTTCGCGGAAAACGGAGGGAGCGACACCAAAGTAGGCTGTCGCGTGGCGGTCGTGGGGGTGGCCGCTCTTCAGATGGCGACCGGGGATGAGACCGCTGGTCCTGAGGCCAAATTCGGCGTCGAACGGATGGCGCGTGAATCCGTCCGCCACCTTCAGTCCGGGCAGGACGCGCCGCTTCTTCTCCCCTGTCTTGCTGGGTTGGCCGCCCGGCTCCGGCCTGGACTTCTTCACGGTTGAACCTTAGCACAGGGGGCGGGACGCCTCAGCCAGCCGCAACGCGACGGAGGAGTTGCCCAATTCATCACTCCTTTACACCCAATTTGGGACCTGCCAATGTTAAATGTCTGCATATGGTCTAAGCTCATAGGACGGATGACAGTCGCACCGCATCCGCGATACGCTTGAATTACCGCGCCCAGCCGCGTTTCAAGGAGTTCGTTCACTCTCATGCCCATCCAAACCACTTCGAAAATCTGGCACAACGGCAATCTCATCCCGTGGGAACAGGCCACGATCCACGTGATGAGCCACGTTGTTCATTATGGATCCAGCGTCTTTGAGGGTATCCGCTGTTATGCCCAGCCGCAGGGCGCCGCCGTATTTCGCCTGCCCGAACATATGCAACGCCTGCTGGACTCGGCGAAGATCTACCGCATGACGCTGCCCTACACCCTCGAGGAGCTGTGCGCCGCGGTGGTGGACGTAATCGAAGCCAACGGAGTCGCGCCGTGCTATATCCGGCCCATTGCGCTTCGCGGCTACGGCGAAATTGGAGTCAGCCCCAAGGGTTCGCCGATCGAGATTTACATAGCAAACTTCCCCTGGGGCAAATACATGCCCGGCGGGGATGGCGCCGATGTCTGCATTTCGAGTTGGAACCGCCTGGCCCCCAATACCATGCCCGCGCTTGCGAAGGCCGGAGCGAACTACATGAACTCGCAGCTCATCCGCATGGAAGCCGACACCAACGGCTACGCCGAAGGCATCGCCCTCGACGTCTTCGGCCTGGTCAGCGAAGGCTCGGGAGAGAACATTTTCGCGGTGCGGAATGGGGTGCTTTACACGCCGCCACTGGCCAATTCGGCGCTCTCCGGCATCACTCGCGACAGCGTCCTCACCATCGCCCGCCACCTGGGGCTGGCGGTCACTGAGCAGGCCATCCCGCGTGAACTGCTTTATATTGCCGACGAAGTCTTCTTCACCGGCACGGCTGCCGAAGTCTCGCCGATCCGCTCCATCGATCGCATCCTGATTGCGGACGGCAAGCCTGGTGAGATCACGCGCAATATCGCCGATGAGTTCTTCGCCATTGCCAACGGGCTGAAGCCTGACCGCTTTGGCTGGCTGACGCCGGTGAAAGTGAATGCGCAGGAGCCGGTGACGGCATAGCCCGTCAAGAGAAGATCCACCGTGCGGGCGGCTCTCAATGCCGCCCGTTCTGTTCTAACGCGACGAATGAGGTAATAACTGCAAATATATTAAATACAGTTACATGCATAAGCCCGGATTCCACTCTGGGTTACTTTGCCGGCTTGACCAGACCCGATTCCGACTGCGTTCCGAGATCCCAGTGCAGGGAAATGCCGCTCGGCTTGTATTCGTAGGTGTCCTCGGTCTCGGCCCGAAGCGCGGTCAGACGCTCTTTGAGTTGCGCCGTGAGTTCCTCATTTCCGGGCTTTCCATAGAGGTTGTTCATCTCGTCGGGATCGGCCTTGAGATCGTAGAGTTCCCACTCCTGGGGATCGACGAAGAAGTGGATCAGCTTGTACCGGTCGGTCCTCACGCCGCGACAGGACCGTATGTTCTCGAAGCCGGGATATTCGTAGTACTGGTAGAGCCAGTCTTTCCGCCACGAAATGTTTGCCTTGCCCTCGGCCAGCGGCAACATGCTTTTGCCCTGCATCTCGACGGGTATGGCTAACCCTGCGTTATCAAGAAGAGTCGGCGCAAGGTCAAGATTCAAGACCATCTCTTCCGACTTCGTCCCGGCCTTCACACGGCCTGGAAGGCGAATCATCATGGGAACGCGAATCGACGGTTCATACATGAGCCGCTTGTCGTAGAGGTGATGCTCGCCAAGGAAAAACCCGTGATCGGAACTGAGGAGGACAGCGGTGTCATTGGCGATATTCTGCCGGTCAAGCTCTTTCCACACCGCCCCCATGTTGCGATCGTTATCCTGGACGCCGACGTAATGGTTCTTCACCAGTTCTTCGAGCGACCGCGGATCGTCGCTGAAGACCTCGGAATAGCCGATCTTGTTGTCGGCATCGGCCACGGCGCGCGGTTTCCCGGGATAGCCCTTGAGATCCTCGTCAAACGTCGGCGGTTTGGGTATGGGCACGCCATTCAAGTTGTTGACCATGTCTTTGGGCCTGTAAAACGGCGCATGCGGGGCATAAAACCAGAGAAACATGCAGAACGGCCTGGTTCGCTCCTGCTTGAGCCATTCGATGGCCTTGCGCGTGAGCAGAGTATCCACATATTCGCCTGGATACAGTCTGGCGGGTGAATACTTTCCGCGAATCCCCTCCGTGATCTTCGGCCGATAGTAGTCGGCCTGCCCGACGAATCCGAAGTAGTAGTAGTCCCAGTTGTGTTCCATGAGCGCGCCTTCGATGTGCGACTTGCCCAGGAAGGCTGTCTCATAACCGGCGTTCTGCAGCAGGTCCGAGACCAGCGGGAAGCGCGCGGGGATCTTGCCCTGCACATTCGAAACTGCCCCGGTGGTATGCGAATACATGCCCGTCAGCATGGTTGCGCGGGAGGGCAGACACAGTGCGTTGACCACGAATCCATTTCGAAACGTGCAGCCCTCGTGGCCGATGCGATCCAGGTTAGGGGTCTGAATCAGCTTGTTGCCCGTCGATGAGAGCTCATCCCAGCGCAGCCCTTCGCCCACGATGCAGACGATGTTGGGCTTTTGCTGTCGCCATTGAGCTGATGCGCGAAGGACTCGAGCGCATCGAGCGAACAGGCCGATGCGCCCACTGCACCGGTCAGGTATTTCAAGACTGTTCTGCGCGTTTCCATGTTCGTTTCAATTCGGGACCGTCCCGATTCTCGCATGAACGATTTTGAGAACTCTTCCAGATGGGACAGTGAGGCACATGAACTGATATTTCCTCGGACCGTGCGATGTCAAACAGTTGGAGAACCCGGACGGTTCGGTGAGTGACTCTCTTGATGCGCTGTGGACATTTCGTCGAGAGAATCCCGCACAATTGCTGAAGTAAACAAGGGTTCGTCTTCCATGCCGCTCCTGCGGGGATTGTGATGAAGCTATTGATCTGTGTTCTCTCCGTGCTGTTTGCGTTTGGCGGTCTGAGCGCGCAAACCGCTGCCTGGCAGCCATCGCCGGGACATACGCAAGTACCGATATGGCCGGGGGCAGTGCCGGATGCGCAGCCGATGGGCGGGCCAGAGTATGCCGAGACGACGGGGAACGAGTCGCTGGTTTCCGGCAGGCCGTGGGTCGCAGTGGAAAGAGTCTCGCAGCCGACGATCACGGTCTATTCGCCGCAGGGCAAGAATACGGGCGCTGCGGTGGTCGTGTTTCCAGGCGGGGGCTACAAGATTCTGGCTATCGATCTTGAAGGTACGGAAGTCTGCGATTGGCTGACGGCGAAGGGAATCACGTGCGTGCTGCTGAAGTATCGGGTGCCGGGCGACCCGTCGAAGACGTACCAGAGATCTGGGCCTTATCCGGAATCACCGATGGCGTTGGAAGATGCACAGAGGACGGTGGGGCTGGTGCGCTTTCACGCAGCGGAGTGGCACATCGATCCGCACAAGATCGGCGTGCTTGGGTTTTCGGCGGGAGGGCATCTGTCGGCAGCCATCAGCACGCATTTCGCCAGGCGTTTGTACCCGCCGCAAGATGCCGCCGACACGATCAGCTGCCGCCCCGACTTCGCTGTGCCAATCTATCCGGGACACCTCTCGCTTTCTGCGGCCGAATGGGATGCGAAGCAAGGCCCCAGGAAGATTGCGGTTCCTCATGCCGCGACGGCCGATAAAAATCTCGGGTTGAATCCCGAGGTTCCTGTCACGAGCCAGACTCCGCCTACGTTTTTGCTGCAGGCGGAGGATGACCACGTTGACAGCGTGTACGACGCGCTGGCTTACTACATTGCGCTGAAGAAGGCCGGGGTTCCCGTGGAGATGCATTTGTACTCCGACGGCGGGCATGCGTTCGGGCTGCGGCGTACGAAGTTTCAAATCACGGGATGGCCGGAATTGGTGGAGACGTGGCTGGGCACGATCGGAATGATTCCGAAACACGATTTTTGAGATGGGCAATGCGATGTCGAGCCGAACCGCATTCAGACTGCGTATCATCGATGTCCAGTGAGGTTGCCGATGCCGGCTGCCGGTTTTCATATCATGACCAAGCCCATCGGGCCGATTTGCAATCTTGATTGCAAATACTGCTTCTACCTGGAAAAGGAGAACCTGTATCCCAACACCAGGCATTGGGCCATGCCTCCCGAGGTGCTGGAGCGATACATCCAGCAATACATCGCCGCACAGCCGATCGATGAGGTTCACTTTGCCTGGCAGGGAGGAGAGCCGACCTTGCTGGGCGTGGATTTCTTCCGGGTCGCGGTCGAGTTCCAGAAGAAGCATGCCGGAGACAAACAGATTCACAATGCGCTGCAGACCAACGGCACGCTCCTGGACGGTGAGTGGGGGCATTTTCTTGCTGAGCACAACTTTCTGGTCGGCATTTCTATTGACGGACCGCGGGAACTGCACGACCACTACCGAGTCGACAAGGGGAACGCACCCACATTTGAACGCGTGATGCGGGGGCTGCGGATGCTGAAGGAACACAATGTTGAGTTCAACACCCTGACGGTTGTGAACCGGCATAATTCCCAATATCCGCTGGAGGTGTACCGATTTCTCAAAGAGATCGGAAGCGGATTCATGCAGTTTATCCCGGTTGTGGAAAGGAAAGCTGCGGAGGCCGGGACGGATGGGCTGGTGCTGATTCAACCGTCTTTTGATCGGGCCGCCGAGGTGACGGAGTGGTCGGTGGAACCGCTGGCCTACGGCCGGTTCCTGGCACGGATCTTCGACGAATGGGTGAAGAAAGACGTCGGCCGCACCTTCGTTCAGCAGTTCGATGTCGCCCTCGAAAGCTGGCTGGGGCTGGAGGCGAGCTTGTGCGTGTTTCGCAAGACATGCGGATCGGCGCTGGCGATGGAACATAGCGGAGATCTCTATTCCTGCGATCATTTTGTCTACCCGGAAAACAAGCTTGGAAACGTAATGGAGACGGGTCTCGAACAGATGGTGGGTTCCCGGCAGCAGAAGAAATTTGGCCTCGACAAACGGGACAGCCTTCCGCGCATGTGCCGCCAATGCGATGTCCGGTTTGCGTGCAACGGGGAATGCCCCAAGCATCGATTCCTGACAACACCGGATGGCGAACCCGGGTTGAATTATTTGTGCGCCGGCTACAAGCACTTCTTTCACCATATTGACCCGCACATGCAGTTCATGGCCGCGGAATTGCGCGCGGGCCGGCCGCCGGCCAACATCATGCAGATTGTGGGCTCTTCCTCAGAGTGCCATCGGCGACGGGCGAGTATCATGAACATATAGCCCTACCGACGACAGGAGAAGCTTCGCCCTCGTGAAACCCGACATGAAAGTGAAGTTGGCGGGCCTGGAATTGACCAATCCGGTCATCGCCGCGAGTGGGACTTTCGGATACGGGATCGAGTTTGAAGAGATCGTCTCGCTGGAACGGATCGGCGGCTTCGTCACCAAGGGGATTTCGCTTCAGCCGATGCAGGGTCATCCTCCCCCGCGCATCATCCAGACAGCGGCCGGGATGCTTAACGCAATCGGGCTGCAGAACGTAGGCGTCGAAGAGTTCATCGCGAAGAAGCTCCCTCCGCTCCGCCGCTATCCCGCCTGCAAGGTCATCGTAAATATTTTCGGATACACGGTGGGCGATTACATAGCCGTGATCGAACGGCTCAACCAGGCCGAGGGCATTGACGCGTACGAACTCAACGTCTCGTGCCCGAACGTGCACGCAGGGGGCATGGCCTTTGGCGCCGACTGCGGGTCGCTCGAATACCTCGTGGGCCGCGCCCGGTCGGCCACCAAGCGGCCGCTCATCGTCAAGCTTTCGCCCAACGTAACTTCGGTGGCCCACATGGCCAAGGTGTCGGTCGGTGCCGGCGCTGATGCCGTAAGCCTGGTCAACACGTTTCTGGCCATGTCGATTGACGTGGAAACACGCAAACCGCGCCTCAGCAATGTCACTGGAGGGCTCTCGGGGCCGGCCATCAAGCCGATCGCGCTGCGCATGGTCTATGAAACCGCGCGCGCCGTTTCCATACCGATTCTGGGTATGGGCGGAATCATCACTCCTGAAGACGCGGTCGAATTCCTGCTCGCCGGCGCAACCGCCGTCCAGGTGGGCACCGCCAGCTACGCTGACCCCCGCGCCACGGAACGCCTCGCCCGGGATATCGAATCCTGGTGCCATAGCCATGGAGTGGAGCGCGTTGCCAGCCTGACGGGGGCCGTCGAAACACCCCCCGCGCAACCCGGTCCCGCGGCGCCGCCCGACCCTGTTACCAGCCCGAAAAGCGCGCTAACATAGATGTGCCATGGCGTTTCCGATACGAACCTGCGTCATTTGTGAAGAGGAATTTGAGCTAAAACCAGACAAGCCCGGCTTTGCGAACCGCTGCCCGTCGTGCAGCACTCCAGAAGCCGAAGCGGAGAGGGCGAATCGCGCCTCCAGCAGCGACGATCTCAAAGGCGATAGCGAGGCCAACGCCGCGCGGAGAAAGGCGATCCGCGACCTCCTCTACCGCAGCGAAAGCTGAGCGGCGGGTCACGAAGGCTGGTCCGTGCCTGGTTCAGGCTTTTTTCCACGCCTGCGAACGGGGCCGGTCCATTCCGGCACTTCGTCGGGGTCGGGCTTTTCCTGCGCCGGGCGCTCGTCGTCTGGGACGTGGCGCAGGTTTACGCGGATCCGGGTCCACGTCGTGTATCTTCCCCGCATCGCGTCCACCAGCACATCGTCTACGGCAAGATGCCGGGCCGCCTCAGGGTGCCGGGATTTCCATCGCTCCAACCCCGCCAATGCCTCCTCCTTGCTTTGCGAGTTGGCCACAGTGATAAGCGGCATCTTCTCGCGAGGAGGCTTCTTCGCCGCGGTCCTGGCCTTTGAAGGAGCGACCCGGGGCGCCTCCCCTTCCATCTTGCGGAAGTGAGGCGGCCATGGCGCGTCACCAAGCCCTTCAGCCTCATCCCTTGCCGCCATGTCGAGCAGCTCATCGAGCGAGCCGGCCGCCTGGTCCATTGCGGCATGAAGATTCCCGATTGCTGCGAACCGCCCCGGCATCGTGAAAACAGTGAAATCGGCGGGATCGCAAGACTCGACTTCGCTCCAGTCGAGGGGCGCCGAGACCCGGGCATCGGGCAGGGGCCGCACCGAATAGGCCGACGCGGTGGTGCGGTCCTTGGCATTCTGGTTGTAGTCGAGGAACACGCCGTGGCGTTCTTCCTTCCACCACTTCGAGGTGGCCAGCGCCGGCACGCGCCGCTCGATGGCCCGCGAAAGCGCCAGGGCCGCGCGTCGAACCTGGTCGAATCCCCACCGGGGATGAATGCGCACATTAATGTGCATGCCGCGCGAGCCGCTGGTTTTCGGCCAGCCGGTTAAGCCAACTTCTTCAAGCAAAGCTCTAACTTCCATGGCCACGCGGCGCACATCGGGCCAGACTACGCCCGGGCCGGGGTCCAGATCGACGCGCATCTCGTCGGGATGCTCCAGGTCGGCGGAGCGCACCGGATGCGGATGAAGCTCGAGGCAGCCGAGGTTGACAATCCATGCCAGCCCGGCTGCATCGTCCACCACGACCTCTTCCGCTGTGCGGCCGGAGGGGAACGACAACGTCACCGTCCGCAGCCATTCCGGACGGTCGCCCGGCGCCCGTTTTTGATAGAACGCCTCCTCTTCCGCGCCGTTCACAAACCGCTTGAGGACGATGGGCCGGTCCTGAATACCCTGCAACGCGCCGGGCGCGACCGCGAGGTAGTACTTCACAATGTCGACTTTCGACAGCTTGACTTGCCGGGAGAAGTAGAGCTTGTCCGGGTGCGAAATACGGACTTCGCGCCCGCCGATCGACAACATCTCCGCTTGTTCGTGTTTTGTCGAGTTGCTCATGCATTCGGCTCCGTGCGCGAATTGTCACGCCTGAGTCATGCTGCCCAGGCGGGACTGCACGAACCCAGACTAACCTGACGGTCCATTGTTTCGATAGGCTCGCCGGACTCCATGCACCCAACCCCTGACGCACGACGAGCCGACGCCTGTTCGTGTATTGTTGGGGAGGTTCGACGATGATTCCGTCTTCATTCACTCTGGCTGAACCGCAATACTTCTCGATCGCGGAGAAACTTCTCTTAGCCGTTCTCATCATCGCTTCGGGAGCGCTTTTCTGGCGGCGCTTCGGTCGGGTTGTTGATCTCATTCTCCAATCGAAAAAGGATCCCGGCTTCGATCTTGCGCCCCTCGGGCGGCGGGTCTGGGAGTTCTTCTCCGAAGTCCTTTGCCAGTCGAAAGTGATTCGCCAGCGGCCGCTGCCTGGGCTCGCGCATGCCTTCGTTTTCTGGGGCTTCTGCGCCTTCGCGCTAGTCACCCTCAATCACATTGCGGTGGGGTTCGGGATCGGCTTTCTCGCGCCGGCCGGCTTGTTCGGGCGATTCTACTTCTCATTTGCAGCCGTCTTCGCCCTGGCGTGCGCCGTTGGAATCCTGGGGCTATTCGTGCGCCGTATTTTCGTTCGCCCGCGCTGGCTCGGCAACAAGGTTTCGTACGAATCGGGATTCATCGCTTTCCTGATCTTCGCGCTCATGGCAACTTACCTGGCGTCGTTCTTCACGACCGACGACGCACCAGCGGCGCGTGCTCTGTGGTGGGCGCACACGCTTTCTCTGCTCATTTTTCTCCCCATCATCCCGCATACCAAGCACCTTCACCTGGTGCTGAGCCCCGCCACCGTGTTTCTCTCGCGCGGCGGATTCAGCGCCATTCCACCTCTCGCCGGTGATGAAGACTTCGGCCTCGTGGCGGGCCAGGACCTGACGCAACTTGTCAGCCTTCAGGCCTACTCCTGCGTGGAGTGCGGGCGCTGCACCGAGCACTGCCCCGCCACCAATACAGGCAAGATCCTCAACCCCAAGGAAATCATTCTTGGTGTCCGCGCCTACCTGAACGACGTGGGGCCGCAGACCGAACAGCCGTTGCTAGGCAAGTACAACTCCCAGGAAGCGGTCTTTCAATGCACGACGTGCGGTTCCTGCGAATTTCAGTGCCCGGTCGGCATCGAGCATCTGCCCATCCTGATCGGGCTGCGGCGCGGCGCGGTGAACACAGGATCGTGGGACGACGCATACGGGACCAAGCTCTTCAACGGGCTGGAACGCGGAAGCAATGCACTGGGAATTAGCGCTGCAGAACGCGATAAGTTTGTTCAGAAACAGCAATTCCCTATTTTCGATGGCACTCAGGAGTATTGCCTGTGGCTGGGCTGCATGGGCGGCTACGATCCGAAAGGGCGCGAGATCGTCGCCGACTTCGCGCGGGTGATGAACTATCTCGGAACAAGCTACGGAGTGCTGCGCAAGGAAAAATGCACCGGCGATCCGGTCCGGCGCCTGGGCAACGATCTCGTCTTCCAGCAACTCGCCGAATCCAATCTCGAAATGCTGAGCCAGTCCAAAGTCAAAAAAATCGTAACCATCTGCCCGCACTGTGTGCGCACGATTCAAGAAGACTGGAAGGCCTACGGTACTCCGCCGCCGATCGAGCATCACAGCGAGTTTCTGGCACGCTTTGTTGACCGGCTGCCAAAGCCAGCCCAAGACCAGGAGAAGATTGTGTTTCACGATCCGTGTTACCTGGGCCGCTACCGCAACGTGTACGACGAGCCCCGCACCGTCGCTGCAACAGCGGGCGAAGTCATCGATCCGCCCCGGGCGCGCGAACGAAGTTTTTGTTGCGGAGCGGGTGGCGGCCTCGTCTTTCTCGGCGAAGAAACCGGCGAGCGCATCAGTCATGTCCGCGCCCAGGAACTGGTCGCAACCGGCGCATCGACGATCGGAACCGCATGTCCTTTCTGCAACAGCATGTTCCGCGACGCGCTGGGCGCATCAAACCAACCGGCGCCTCAGTTGCTCGACATCGCGCAGCTCGTCGCGCGTTCCTTACCAAACAATGACCGGAGTCATTCCGCATGAAGATTATCGTAGCCATCAAGCAAGTTCCGGAGCGCGATGCCCAGGTCCGCATCGATGCAGCCGGCAAATGGATTGAAGAAGCCGATATCCAGTACGCCATGAACGAGTCCGATGCGTATGCTCTCGAGGAGGCGCTTCAACTCAAGGAAAAACACGGCGGCGAAGTCGTGGTCCTTTCGGCCGGCCCGGAGCGCGTCGGGACCACGATCCGCGAAGCGCTCGCCAAGGGTGCAGACCGCGCCATCCACATTGATGCCGACGACCTCGGCCAGCGCGACTCGCTTAGAGTGGCCCGCCTTCTGGCCGTAGCCATTAAGCCCGAGTCGCCCGACCTGGTCCTCACGGGACTGCAGTCCGATGACCTCGGGCTGGGCCAGACAGGCGTGATCCTTGCCGAACTTCTGGACCTGCCGCACGCCTCGCTGATCCTGCAAGTGGAGAAGACCGAGGTCGGGCTGACCCTGAAACGCGAACTGGAGAATGGCTGGTTCCAGACCATCGAGCTTCCCTTGCCCGCTGTGCTGACGATCCAGTCGGGCGGCAACAAGCTTCGCTACGCGACACTCATGGGGATCAAGCGGGCCAAGACGAAGGAACTTCGGCGCATCGCGGCCGCGGACCTCGCTGTCGAAAACAAACCCAAGGCGGTACTTGAATCCGTTGCCCTGCCGCAGAAGCAGCGCTCCACACAGATCCTGCCAGGCACCGCGAAGGAAGCAGCCGCGGCGCTGGTCGAAAAGCTGAAATTCGAGGTGCGCGTTCTATGAGCGGTATTCTCGTTGTCCTGGAAGAACGCGACGGCCGCGTAAGCCGCACAAGTTGGGAAGCCCTGGCGGCCGGCCAGCATCTTGCGGCGCAGACGAACCAAGTACTGCGTGCAACCGTGATCGGCGCGTCCACAGAATCGCTGGCGACCGAAGCAGCGTCAAAAGCGGTGGCCGGGGTCATCCGGGTCGAGCATCTGCAGCTGGCTCCCTATACTCCCGACGGCTACACGATCGCTCTCCATCAATTCATCCAAAAGGAGAGCCCCACGCAAGTCGTTTTTCCTCATACCTACCAGGTCCGCGACTACGCGCCCGCGCTCGCCGCGCGCCTCGGACAAGTTCTCATCAGCGACGTGGTTGCGATTGCCGACGGGCCCGTCTTCACGCGCCAGCTCATGCAGGGGCGTCTCACGGGCAATTACCGGCCCCAGGGCGACGGTCCCTGTCTGATTTCAATGCAGGCCGGAGCGTTCCGCGCCGACACCGTCCAATCTGGCACTGCGGAGGTGACGACCTTCACGCCCGAGATCGATCCGGCGTCCATTCGCACCAAGCCCGGCGAGCCCTACCGCGGCTCTGCGCAGACGGTCGACCTTGCCTCCGCGTCCCTCATCGTAAGCGTGGGCCGCGGCATCAAGGAGGCCGAGAACCTAACCATCGTCCAGGATCTCGCGGCAGCCCTCGGTGCCGAACTCGCGGCATCGCGGCCCATCTGCGACAACGGCTGGCTCCCCATGGACCGTCAGGTGGGCAGTTCCGGGCAGACGGTCTCGCCTAAGCTCTACCTCGCGGTGGGAATTTCGGGAGCCATCCAGCATCTCGTCGGGATGAAGGGATCGCAGTGCATCGTAGCCATCAACAAGGACGCCGAAGCGCCGATATTCGAAGTAGCCGATTACGGCATCGTCGCCGACCTCTTTGAAGTGGTGCCGGCGATTACCGAGGCAATCAAGTCAGCCAGGTAGCCCGACCCTCCAATCTTTGCGAACGGTTCGTGCCCCGCAGGATCCGCAAAACGAAAGGAATTTGCGCCACTGAGGCGGAAAGCGGTATGGTTCGTCTTTCCTTGCATATTGCGCGGGGGCCATACTGATGTTTCTTCCTGAAACGTACCAAGCCGCACTGTTCCTCATGATTCTGAGCATGTTGTGCTGGGGTTCGTGGGCCAACACTCTCAAGCTGTGCCCGCGCTTTCGCTTTCAGCTCTTTTACTGGGACTACGTCATCGGGCTGGCGGCGGGGGCAATTCTCTGGGGACTGACCGCGGGGAGCATGGGCCACACGGGACTTCCCTTCTTCACAGCCATCGCCAACACGCCACTCGATGCCATGGTGTGGGCGGCGTGCGGGGGAGTGGTGTTCAATGTCGCCAATCTCCTGCTGGTGGCGGCTATCGATGTGGCGGGGCTGGCGGTCGCATTTCCTGTAGGCATCGGGCTGGCGTTGGTTGTCGGTTCGGTTTCCAGCTATTTCCTCAAGCCGGCCGGAAACCCGTTGCTTCTCTTCGGGGGCATCACACTGGTTACAGTGGCCATCATTCTCGACGCCGCGGCGTATCGCCAGCGCGGGACCGAAACTAAAGCCACCACCACCCGCGGCATCGTACTCAGCCTGATCGCTGGCTTGCTCATGGGCTGCTGGTACCCCATTGCCACCCATGATCTGGCCACTGCCACCGGTCCTGGCCCCTACTCCATCGCGTTGTTCTTTGCCATCGGCGTGCTCATCTCCACCGTTCCCGCAAACCTGCTGCTGATGGCAAAGCCGCTCGACGGCAAGCCTCCGGTAAACGGAGCCGATTACTGGAAAGCATCGATGGGCTGGCATCTCGCCGGCATCCTGGGCGGAATCATATGGTGCATCGGGGCGGTATCAAACTTTGTCGCTTCGGTCGCCCACCTCGACCGGCCCATCGGGCCCGCTGTTTCCTACTCCATTGGCCAGGGCGCCACGATGATTTCCGCCTGCTGGGGCGTATTTGTGTGGCACGAGTTTGCCGGCGCGCCGCGCTCGGCCAAGATGCTGCTCTTTCTCATGTTCATGTTCTTCCTGCTGGGGCTGGGATTGGTAGCCCTGGCGCCGCTTTATTAGCGAGGCCGACACCATGGCAGACCGTAAACCTGTCGTCGTCGTAGGCAGCATCAACATGGACCTGGTCGCGCGCACGCCCCGGATTGCTCTTGCCGGGGAGACCCTGACCGGGACGGGCTTCGAAACCACCCCGGGGGGGAAAGGTGCGAACCAGGCAGTCGCAGTCGCGCGTCTCGGCTATCCGGTCGCGATGGTGGGGATGGTCGGCGAAGACGTGTTCGGCCAGGCGCTGCTCGACAATCTCGCCAATGCCGGAGTGGATATCGGCGCGGTGGCTCGCATCTCCGGGCCTTCCGGTGTCGCGCAGATCCAGGTTGCCGAAGGCGGACAAAATTCGATCATCGTGGTCCCGGGAACGAACGGCCGAGTCGACCCCGCATATATTTATCAGCATGAGAGAGTGATCCGCTCCGCAGGCATGGTACTGTGCCAGTTGGAACTTCCCATGGAGACGGTCGCCAGCACGCTCGAATTGTGCGCTGCGGCAAGCGTGCCGGTCATGTTGGATCCGGCTCCCGCCGCGAAATTCCCGGAATCTGTCTGGACGCGGGTAACGTGGTTCACTCCGAATGAGACCGAGGCAGCGCTTTACGTCGACAACGATCTCCCCGTTGCGGAGACGGCGAAACGTCTCCTGGCCAAAGGGGTCGCGGGTGTCGTTCTCAAACGGGGGAGCGAGGGGGCTTACGTCTCTGCCGCCGGAGGCAAAGACGCATGGGTGCCTGCATTCGCGGTGAAAGCCATCGACACGGTCGGGGCCGGCGACTGCTTCAATGGCGCTTTCGCGGTCGCCCTCCTGGAGCGACTCGATCCGTCGGATGCGGCGCGCTTCGCGTCTGCGGCAGCGGCTATTTCTGTGACGCGGCGCGGTGCCCAAGCATCAATGCCATCGCGATCCGAGGTGGATGAATTTCTTGCGCAGAACAAATGAGCTGATTTCGATCTTGTCATTGAGCTGTGTGCAACTTCAAGAACCCCTGAATCGGAGATCATCGACAAAATGCTTCGCTCTCTCTGCCTTACCGTCACTGGCGTTGCACTTGCACTGGGCGCATCCGCGCAAGACACACAATTCCGCCCGCACGATCAACAGATTCCTTCGCCCGAATGCATGAATCTGCATCCCGCATGGCAAGGCATTGGGAGCGCCTGCCCGCCCTTCACGCATGACCATTGGCTGCGCGACCTGGAACATTGGCGCATGGAACGCCGCATCCGGATCGCCTACGATCCATCCCGTTATGACATGCCCGAACTTCGCTGGACACAATCGAGCTTCATTCAGCCGCAGATGATGGTGCACGACCGTTATTTCTACGATCCGGTCGCGGGGCGGTATACCGTCGATCGCTATGTCGACGACCTGGAAAAGCGCTATGGGGGCATCGATGCTGTGCTGATATGGGCGACATATCCGAACATGGGCATCGACGATCGTAACCAGCTGGAGATGGTCGCGTCCATGCCCGGCGGAGTTGAGGGCGTGCGGCAGATGGTTGCCGACTTCCACCGCCGCGGGGTGCGCGTGCTCTTTCCCATGATGATGTGGGACCAGGGAACGCACGAGCCTTCGCAGCCGTGGCCCGATGCTGTTGCCGGGCTGATGAAGCAGATCGGCGCCGACGGCATCAACGGCGACACGCAGGACGGCGTTCCGCTCGGATTTTCGCTGGCCGCGGAGAAGGCAGGACATCCCCTGGCCTTTGAACCCGAGGGTAGCTCCAGCGACGAAGCCCTGGCGTGGAATGTGCTGAACTGGGGCCAATACAGCTTCCCGTTCATTCCCGAGGTTGACAAATACAAGTGGCTTGAGACGCGCCACATGGTCAACATCAGCGATCGGTGGAATCTGGACAAAACTTCCGATCTGCAATTTGCATTTTTCAATGGCATTGGCTGGGAGAGTTGGGAGAATGTCTGGAGCATCTGGAACGGCATAACGCCGCGAGACGCGGAAGCAACGCGGCGCGTCGCAACCATCGAACGTGCCTTGGCCCCGTTTCTTGTCAGCCCGCAGTGGGAGCCGCTGTTTCCCATGCACAACTATGGTGTCTACGCCAGCAGCTGGCCTCGCGAGAATGAGACGGTATGGACGATCGTCAATCGCAACCCCTACGACATCGGGGGCAGGCAGATGGACTTGTTTGTGACGCCGGGCATGCGCTACTTCGATCTCTATCACGGCGTGGAACTGAAGCCGGAGATCGAAGGGCCGCTCGCCGTGTTGAGCTTCGAGATCGAAGGCGACGGATACGGCGCGATCCTGGCCACGCCGGGGGAGCCCAACACCGCCATCAAAGCTCTTCTGCCTCGCTTGGCCGCGATGACGAAAGAGCCACTGGCGAGTTTCTCCCATGAATGGAAGGTGCTGCCGCAGCAGATCGTGCCCATCGCGCCGACTAAGCCGGCAAGCGAGGCACCAGCGGGCATGGTGCGAATTCCCGGCGGCGACTTCGTTTTCAAAGTGCGCGGCACAGAGATCGAAGGCAAGTCGGACAACGGGGTCGACGTCCAATACCCATGGGAAAGTTCGCCGCGCCGCTTCCACGAACAACGAATGCAGATCAAGCCATTCTTTATCGACACATATCCCGTAACCAATGGGCAGTTCAAGGAATTCCTCGACGCGGCGCACTATGCGCCTCAGGACAAAATCAATTTCCTGCGCGACTGGAAGAACGGCACATATCCGGAGGGTTGGGACAGCCGCCCGGTTACCTGGGTTTCGATGGAGGATGCGCGCGCCTATGCTGCCTGGGCCGGTAAGCGCCTGCCGCACGAGTGGGAGTGGCAAGTGGCTGCCCAGGGGACCGATGGCCGCGAATACCCGTGGGGCAATATATGGCAGACGGTGAATGTGCCTTCGCCTGACCAGGGCCGCACCATGCGCGGTCCCGACCCTGTTGATGCGCATCCACTGGGAGCCAGTCCTTATGGCGTAATGGACATGGTTGGCAACGTGTGGCAATGGACGGACGAGTTTGCGGATGAACACACCCGCACTGCGATCGTGCGCGGCGGCGAATACTACGAGCCGCAGGGCTCCATCTGGTATTTCCCCCAGGCCTATCGCAACGATGAACACAGCAAGGTGCTACTGATGGCGCCGGGGTACGACCGCTCCGGGGGTGTGGGCTTCCGCTGCGTTCGCGATGCGCAATGATGAGCCGAAGTGCTCAGTCGATCTTTACGCGACCGTGTTCTCAAGGGTCCCGATTGGCTCGATCGTGATGCGAACTCTGTCGCCGCTCGCGAGCGTGAAGGAACTCGGAGGCACAATCCCCGTGCCCGTCATGAGAAAGCAGCCGTTGGGAAACGAATTATCACGGAAGAGATACTCGACCAGCGTCCGGGGATCGCGTTTCAATTCCGAAAGCGCCACTGATCCGGCAAACTCGATCCTGTCCTTGCGCAAGATCTCCAGGAGGATTTCCGTCGACTGCGGAAGCGGGCTTGACGTGACGAGGATGCCGGGGCCCAGGGCGCAGCTGCCGTCATAGACCTTGGCCTGGGGAAGATAGAGCGGGTTTTCACCCTCGATGTCGCGCGAGCTCATGTCGTTGCCGATCGTATAACCGATAATCTTGCCCCGGGGGCTGATGACAAGTGTCAACTCCGGCTCGGGAACCGACCACTGAGCATCCTTGCGAATCCGCACCTGGCCGCCATAACCAACCGTGCGGCTGGCGGTTGATTTGAAAAACAGCTCGGGGCGTTCCGCCGAATAGACGCGATCGTAAAAGTTGCCGCCGCCGGCGTCTTTCGACTCTTCCATACGCGCCCCACGGCTGCGGTAGTAGGTCACACCCGCGGCCCAGACTTCCTGGCCATCGATGGGGGCCAGCAATTCGGCTGACTGAAATTCGTGCGTTGGCGCTTCGGCTTCGATGATCGATTCCAGACATGCTTCCAGGTCTTCGTGGGCCACCAAGGCGTCCCAGGTCAACGCGCCGATGCGATACTGTTGGCCGTCCTCCTCAACGAAACGACCGATAGCTGTGCGATAGAGCTTCACGTGCGTCGCGCCTCCCGCTTGTCATCTCATACTACAAGTTTCGGAACCGGCGGTGGTCGCAGGCTGCGGGTGAACGTCCCGGCCCGTGAATCGACGCACGCCGGGAACTCAACCCTGATTCGACCATTCGTTGAAGGCGCCCGACCGCACCGCGGCGGCGAGCGCGTCGATATCCGTCGCCAGCACGCGATCCTGTTCCAGCGGCGGAACCACCCTTCGCACCACATTATGCACGCGTTCCAAGGGGGGGCTCGAGTGAAGCGGACGCCGGAACTCCAGTGCCTGCGCCGCGCACATCAGCTCAATGGCCACGATACGCTCCACATGCTCCACGATCTGGCGCAGCTTGATGGCTCCGGTCATCCCCATCGACACATGATCTTCCTTGCCGCCGTCGGTGGGAATACTGCCCGTGGAAGACGGATGCGACAGCACCTGGCATTCGTTGATCAGCGCGGCGGCCACGATCTGCGCGATCATGAATCCGGATGACAAGCCGGGATCGGTGGAAAGGAATGCCGGCAGCCCTTCGTTGATGTCGGGGTTGAGCAGCCGGTCGATGCGGCGCTCGGTGATGCCCGCCAGGTCAGTCATAGCGATGGCCGCATAGTCAAACGCATACGCCAGCGGCGCCCCATGAAAATTCCCTCCCGAAAGGACTTCGTCCTCGTGTGTTTCGGAGGAGAGATGTGGAAATACGAGCGGATTGTCTGTCGCTGAACCAGCCTCTGTTTCAAGCACAGCGGTCACGTGCGCCAGCACGCCTCGTATTGCCCCATGCACCTGGGGCATGCAGCGAAGGCAGTAGGCATCCTGTACGCGCGAACAATGTTCACGATGCGACTCGCGAATCTCGGATCCTCGCAGCAATGCGACGAGATGGGCAGCCGACGCGATCTGTCCCGCATGCGGGCGCGCCTCGTGAATGCGTGGGTCGAATGCAGCCGGCGTACCCATCAACGCATCGAGCGACATGGCGCCGGCCACGTCAGCCAACTGCGCCAGGCGCCGTGCACCTGCAATGGCGAGCGCTCCCACGGCGGTCATTGCCTGAGTGCCATTGAGCAGCGCCAGACCCTCTTTGGCAGCCAGTGACAACGGCTCCAGGCCCGCGCGTCGCATAGCCTGGCCGCCGCGCATCCGCTCGCCCCGATAGAACGCTTCGCCCTCGCCCATGATTACGAGCGCTAGGTGCGCGAGGGGAGCGAGGTCGCCGCTGGCACCCACCGATCCTTTTTCCGGAATCACCGGATGAACGCCCGCGTTGAGCATCGCCTCCAGCAGATAGACCAACTCCGGACGATTGCCGCTGAAGCCCTTGGCCAGCACGTTGGCGCGCAAAAGCAGCATGGCCCGCGACTCCGCCTCTGAAAGTGGATTGCCCACGCCAGCCGAGTGACTCCGCACCAGGTTGGTCTGCAGTTGCGTGAGGCTTTCCGGAGGTATGCGCACATCCGAGAGCTTCCCGAAGCCCGTGTTTACGCCATACACAGTGTGGCCGGCGGCGAGGATGTCCTCAATCGTCGCCCGGCTCGCGGCCATGCGCGCTCGGGCTTCCGCCGCGATTTCAACGCGACAGCCGTGCAGCGAAACGGCTTCGATTTCAGCAAGGGAGAGGGACTGACCGTCCAGAGTCACAAGTTCCATAGGACCATCGTAGGCGGCGCGATGCTCCGCATCCAGACGCATCCGGCGTCTATCTCGGCGTCGATGGGCCTGATCGACTATGCTATGGTCCTATGGCAATGGATTCCACGGCGCTTCTTGATATTTATGGCCGAAAGCTCATCGCCGAGTTGCAGATCAACGCCCGCTTGAGTGTGGCTGAGCTGGGCCGGCGCATCGGCCTCTCCCCCACTGCGACGTCCGAGCGGTTGAAGCAGATGGAAGAGATCGGCATTCTCCACGGCTACACGGTCGAGATCGATCGCGAAGCCCTTGGCCTGGAGGTGATGGCCTTCGTTCGCATGAGTTGCGGCGGGCAGAATTACCATCGCCTGCTCGAATACGTGCAGACGCTGGAAGAAGTCCGCGAGTGCCATCACCTCACGGGCGGCGATGATTTCCTGCTCAAGGTGACGACGACCAACATGTCGGACCTGGAGGCGCTGATCGAAGCGCTGCTGCCGTACGGCAATCCGGTCACCAGCCTGGTGCTGTCTTCGCCTGTGGAGCATCGCAAGTACGCGGTTACGGGCAAGCTGATCACCGTGAGCAAGCGGCCGCCGTCGCGACGGCGATAGTGCATTCGCCGAAAAGGATTAGCTTAGTCCAAGAATTCGCCGATTCCGCTCCGCATCTGTGGCGCCGCCGGCGAAATCATCGAAGGCTTTCTCGGTGACGCGAATGATGCGCTCGCGAATAAACGGCGCCCCCTCGGCCGCGCCCTGCTCGGGATGCTTGATGCAACACTCCCACTCGAGCACCGCCCACCCCGGATAGTCGTACTGCGCCATCTTGCGAGAAGATGGAATGAAAGTCTACCTGCCCGTCGCCGAGCGAACGGAACCGCCCGGGACGATCGATCCAGTCCTGGTAGCCGCCGTATACGCCGGAACGCCCATTGGGGCGGAACTCCGCGTCCTTCACGTGAAACGCGCGCACCCGCTCGTGATAGAGATCGAGGAAGGCAAGGTAGTCCAGCTGCTGCAGAACCATGTGGCTGGGATCGAAAAGAATGTTGGCGCGGGGATGATTGTCGACCGCGGCAAGAAAGCGCTCGAATGTAGCGCCGTCGTGCAGGTCTTCGCCGGGATGCAGCTCGAAACAGGCATCGACCCCGGCCTCGTCAAAGGCGTTCAGAATCGGAACCCAGCGGCGGGCGAGTTCGGCGAAGGTCTCGTCGATGAGGCCCGCGGGCCGCTGCGGCCAGGGATAGAAGTAGGGCCACGCCAGCGCGCCCGAAAACGTCGCATGCGCAGTGAGCCCGAGGTTGCGGCTCGCAGTTGCCGCCCAGCGCAATTGCTGGACTGCCCATTCCTGGCGGCTCTTTGCATCCAGACCCGAGGGCGCGAAGCCCTCCAGCATCGCGTCATACGCGGGGTTACTGGCGACCAACTGCCCCTGCAGGTGCGTCGACAACTCCGTCACTTCGAGTCCGGCCGCGCGAACCACTCCTCGAATGTCGTCGCAATAGGCCTGGCTCTCGGCGGCCTGCTTCAAATCGAACAAGCGCGAATCCCATGTAGGAATCTGCACGCCTGCAAATCCCAAACTTGCGGCCCAGCGCGCCATGTTCTCGAGCGTATTGAACGGCGCCGCATCGCCGGCAAACTGCGCCAGAAAGATTCCTGGTCCTTTGATCGTCTTCATCGTTGCCTCTCAAGTTCCGTGCCCCATCCTTTCGGCGTTTTATGCCCAAAGGGTGGGAGATCTCAGCAGTTTCAATCGAGTTCTAGAATTCAACCCAGGTTCCGCTCTTGCTGCTCTCGATGGTGCGCTCAATGAAACCGCATTCCGCGCACGCCGGCTTCGATGCCCGGCAGCGTCGGCGGCAGCGGGTTTGGCTCTCCTGCGCGCCATGCTTCATACGCATCGGCAAACTCACGATAGAGCACGGCGAACGCTTCGAGATAGCCTTCAGGATGCCCGCCGGGGAGCCGCGTCACCGCGCGCGCATCGGGGCTGAGGTAACTGCCGCCGGCGTGACGAATCTCTTCGCGCCCATCGGCGTGGCGCAGATGGAGCCGGTTCGGATCTTCCTGCGCCCAGTACAATGACGCTTTCTCACCGTACACGCGGTAGCGCACCCCATTGCCTTCGCCGGTAGCAATCTGCGAAGCAATCAACGCTCCCATCGCGCCATTGTTCAACTTCAACAACGCCGTGCAGTCATCATCCACGCGCCTACCCGGCACAACCGAACGCAGCGTCCCGTGAATCCCCGTTACTTTGAGGCCGGTCGTATACTCAACCAAGTGGAAAGCGTGCGTGCCGATGTCGCCAATACAGCCGCCGGGACCGCTCAGAGCCGGATCCACGCGCCACTCCGCTTGTTTTTGTCCCGTGTGTTCAATCGGCTGGCTCAGCCATCCCTGGAGATACTCCACGTTGACCTTGCGGATCTCGCCCAATTCGCCGCGCGCGCACAACGCCCGGGCATCGCGCACCAGCGCGTAACCTGCGTAGGTATGCGTCAGCGCATACGGTATGGCTGCTTTCGCAACAACCTTCTCCAACTCCAGCGCTTCTTCATAGGTCGCAGTCGCCGGCTTATCGCTCACTACGGGGATCCCCGCTTCCAGCGCCGCCCTGGCCATCGGCAGATGTAGATAATTCGGCGTCGCGATTACAACGAAATCGATGCCGTCATTGCGCTGCTTCTCAGCGCGCAGCATCTCGTCGTAGTTTGCGTAGGCCCGCCCAGGGTCGATGCGATATGAAGCAGCAGCTGCTCGCGATTTATCCGGAGAACTTGAGAACGCTCCTGCAATCAGTTCGATCCTGCCGTCCAGTTCCGCAGCAATGCGATGCACGGGTCCAATGAAAGCACCCGCTCCGCCGCCAGCCAATCCCATCCGCAGCTTTCGTTGTTGTGTCATGGATCGTTCCTTTACCTATATTTTTGTTACCACACCAAGGGAACTAGCCGGTACTTCACCGTTCCACGATACTCTGCGTACCCCGACAGCTTTGCCACGAGAAATCGTTCCTCATCCGTAAGCCGCCACGCAATCGCCGCGGTCATCGGAACATTGATGAGCATTCCCCACCATGACCCGAGCGCCAGGGGAATCCCAAACAGCATAACCAATGCACCTGAATACATGGGATGGCGCACTACTGCGTACGGTCCAGTGGAAATGACCTTTTGATCCTCTGCAACTTCGATAATTCCGGATGTGTAGGTATTTGCCTTGAAGACCCGAAACACAATGGCGAAACCGAGAATCATCATAAGGTCTCCCGCAACCGATGCCCAGGCCGGAACCGAAGACCATCCATAGCGATGATCGAAGGCGGGAATCACGAAGTCCGCGAGGAATACGATCGAGGCGATGGTCTGCACGATCTTCTGCCCGATTTCCTTCTCCGCCTTTGGTCCTGACTTCAGGCGTCGCTCCAGCAGTGCGGGATCGTTCTTCGCCACCCATATCGTAATCGCACACGCGGGGACAAAAAACGCGGCCAGGCACGCCCATCCCTGCCAGTAGCGAAGTGACCAGGACGGAACAAAGATCACCGCCACGAGCACTACCAACGTGCGAAGGATTCCTATCAACGCCTTGCGATGCTGGTCCTTCATGATCCGCCTCAGCGCTCCAATTCAGCTCGCTTCAGTCCCGGCGCGAGCATCCGCAGCAAACCCAGCGCGACCAAGTAGGCGAATCCGCTAAAGACAAACAACGGCACATAGCTTCCCGTGAGCTGCAGAATGTGCCCCGCAACCTGGGCGAAGATGGCTCCGCCCAACGCTCCACCCACCTGACCAAAGCTCACGACGGTGCCCACGTACTCGGCTGGAAACATATCCGAGACGGTGGTGAAAATGTTGGCCGACCATCCCTGGTGCGCGCTGGCCGCCACGCTGAGCAAAGCGACAGCCGTCCACACCGAATGCAGTCCGCCCGCGAATGCAATGGGCACCACCAGGCAGGCGCATGTCAGCATCGCCGCGAGGCGCGCGCGTCTTGAGCGACATTCCAAGGTTCGCGTAACCCTTCGGCAGCCATCCGCCGAACACGCTGCCGATCGTGGAAACCACGTAGACAATGATGAGCGGCAGTCCCATGTGCGCCATGTCGAGTCTTGAAGCGCGAATTGAAATAGCCGGGCAACCAGAAGAGATAAAACCACCACACCGGATCGGTGAGGAACTTGCCCAGGACGAATCCCCAGGTCTGCCGATAGCGCAGCAGTGCCACCACGCAAGGTCGGCACGCGGACGCTTACGGCACTCCGCGCTCAGTCCATGCTTCTCGCGGCTTGCGATAGCGGATCGACCACCAAACGATCCACGCTGCGCTGAATACGCCGGTGACAAGAAACGCGGCGCGCCAGCCGAAATGCAGCGCCACCCACGGCACAACAAACGGGCGCAAGAATCGCCCCCACTCCGGCGCCCGAGTTGAAGATGCCCGTTGCCAACGCCCGCTCTCTGGGCGAAAACCACTCGGCCGTGGCCTTGATCGCAGCGGGAAAATTGCCGCTCTCGCCCAACCCGAGGAAGAAGCGCGCAACGCCGAAGCCCATCACCGAATTCACCAGCGCATGGCCCATCGCCGACAGGCTCCAGACGCCGGTCACGATCGGATAGCCGCGCCGGCAGCCCACCGTCCACGAACCGCCCGCAAAAATCACGCCCAGCGCATAGGCGATCTGGAAACACCAGACGATGTTTCCGTACTGGATCTCGTTCATGCTGATGGAGCGCTCGACGGTCGGCCACCCATGAAAGAACGGCTGCAGATGGAGCGTGGCGCTGGCCAGCACCGGCTTCAAAATCGACAGCACCTGCCGGTCCATGTAGTTGATGGTGGTGGCCACAAAGAGCATGGCGCAGATGGTCCACCGGCCCGGCAGCGCGGGCGGCTCGGCCAATACTTCCGTGCGTTCTTCGGTATCGATCATCGGCTACCAATCGTTCGTTCGGCCTACCAGTCAGTCAACGTGCCGTCGAGTTTGCGATTCACGGGCAGATACGCGCGCTGATATGGATACTTCTTCGCCAGTTCCTCATCGAGGTCCACGCCCAGGCCCGGCGCATCGCCCGGATACATCATGCCGTCTTTGAAGTATAGTGGTGCGGGAACACCGCGTCCATCTCATCCGAATGCGGCATGTGTTCCTGGATGCCGAAGTTGTGAATGGCGGTATCGAAGTGCAGCGCCGCCGCCATGCACACCGGCGACAGATCCGTCGCGCCATGACAGCCGGTGCGCACGTGATACAGCTCCGCGAAGTCCGCGAGCTTCTTCAGGTGCGTGAGGCCGCCGCCATGCGTGACGGTCGGCGCGGATGTAGTCGATCCACTGATTGCGAATCAGGTCGTGCGCGTCCCAGATGGAGTTGAACACCTCGCCCACCGCAATCGGCGTTGTGGTGTGCTCGCGGATGATTCTGAATCCTTCCTGCAGCTCTGCCGGCGTGGGGTCCTCCATCCAGAAGAGATGAAAGGGCTCCAGTTCCTTGCCCAGCCGGCCGGCTTCGATCGGCGTCAGGCGATGATGGCAGTCGTGCAGCAGGTGCAGTTCTTCGCCAAACGTCTCCCGCACGCGTCGAAACAACTTCGGCACATCGCGCAGGTACGGCTCCGTCGCCCACTCATACTCTGACGGCAAGCCGCGCTCGGCGGGTTCATAGCGGCCCGGACCCTTTGCCACGCCGTAGGTGCTCTTGAGTCCTGTGACCCCGCTTTGCACGCGGATCGCCTTGTAGCCCATCTCGCTGGTGCCTCGCGACATCTTCGAGGGCATGCTCAATGTCTTTGCCAATTGCATGAGCGTACACCAGCACGCCCTCGCGGCTCTTGCCGCCGAGCAGGTTGTAGACCGGCGTATTCAGCGCCTTGCCCTTGATGTCCCACAGCGCGACGTCGACGGCGGCGATGGCCGCCATGGTCACGGGCCCGCGCCGCCAGTACGGCGCCGCGATAGAGATACTGCCAGATATCCTCGGTGTTGAAGGGATCGCGCCCGACGATGCACGGAATCACGTGATCGGTGAGATAGCTTGCCACCGCGAGTTCGCGGCCGTTCAGGGTGCCATCGCCGAGGCCGTAGATCCCCTCGTCCGTCTCGATTTTGAGCGTGACGAAGTTTCGCCCCGGCGAAGTGACGTTCACGTACGCGTTCGTGATCTTCACTCAGGTCCCGCTCCCAGTCCCTACGTCCCGGTACTCACCTACTGACCACTGATCAGTGCCCACTGTTCACTGGTTCACTCCGCTGGCCAGGAACCCGCCATCCACTGCGACAATCTCCCCGGTCACGTACGCGGAAGCCTCCGACGCCAGGAAGATCGCCGCGCCGGCCAGTTCCTCCGCCTTGCCGAAGCGGCCCATCGGCACGCGCATGTGCAGTTCTTCTCCGCGCGGAGTTCCGGTGATCAGCTTTGCATTCAGTTCCGTTGGAAACATCCCCGGCGCAATGGCATTCACGTTCACGCCCGTCTTCGCCAGTTCGACCGCCAGCACCTTTGTCAGCGATCCTACCGCCGCCTTGCTGGCCGAGTAGGCCGCCACCTGGTAGAACCCGACAAATGTCGTCAGCGAAGCGATGTTGATGATGCGTCCGTAACCCGCCTTGACCATGGTGCTTGCCGAAGATCTGGCAGGCGCGCAGCGTGCCCGGTCAGGTTCGTCTCGATTACGCGCGACCAGTCCGCCTCGCTCTCTTCGAGCGTGGGCGACTTGTGCGTCACGCCCGCGGCATTCACCAGGATGTCGACCTTGCCGAATTCGCGTCAGCACCGCATCGTGCAGCGTCTGCACAGAAGCGCGATCGAGCACGTCGCTGGTCACCCGCAGCGACCTGCCGGCCCAGTGCTTCAATCTCGCTGGCGACCTGCTCCACCTGCTCCAGCCGCCGCGAACTGGGCACCACATCGGCCCCGCCTCGGCCAGGCCCACCGCGATGGCATGCCCCAGCCCGGTAGTCCCGCCGGTCACAACTGCAACTCTGCCGCTCAAATCAAAAGGCTCACCAGCGCGTTCTCCATCGCTCTCAAGCCGACTCCGCCATTTACAGGACTGCGCGTCACCCGCGGTCATGTCGCGTTCTCGCCCAGCGAGAAAATCTATCATGTAAGCCGATTTACTTCAGCGCGAGACGCGCGTCGGATCAGCGCGTGGAGCGTCGGGGCGATGCGTTAGAGTGTCATTGAGCGATGTGCAAGAGTTCATGGAACCCATTCGCATTCCCGAGGCAAACCGCCGCTGGGACTGTTTGAGCCTGGGCGAAGTCATGCTTCGCCTCGATCCCGGCGAGGGCCGCATCCACACCGCGCGACAATTCCAGGTCTGGGAGGGCGGCGGCGAGTACAACGTGGCGCGCGGCCTGCGCCGCTGCTTCGGCCTGCGCACCGCCATTGCCACGGCGCTGGCCGAGAACCCCGTGGGCCGGCTGGTCGAAGACCTCATCCTGCAGGGCGGCGTCGACACTTCGCTGCTCCGATGGGTTCCGTTTGATGGCGTGGGCCGCACGGTGCGCAACGGGCTCAACTTCACCGAGCGCGGATTACGGCGTGCGCGCGGCGGCGGGCTGCTCCGATCGCGGCCACACCGCCATCAGCCAGGTGAAGCCCGGCGACTTCGACTGGACGTCGATTTTTGGCGCAGCGGAACGGCTCGCGCTGGTTTCATACCGGCGGCATCTTTGCGGCGCTTTCGGCTTCCACGGCGGAAGTGGCCGCTGAAGCCATGGACGCGGCCCGCGCAGCTCAGGCACGCCTATCTCCTACGATCTCAACTACCGCGATTCGCTCTGGAAATCCATCGGCGGCAAAGCCAAAGCGCAGGAAGTGAACCGCGAGCTGGTGCGCAAGGTCGACCTGCTGCTCGGCAATGAAGAAGACTTCTCCGCCATGCTTGGCGTCGCAGATCAAGGGCGTGAGCGAGGACTTCGGCGAACTGCCCATCGCCGGCTACGAAGAGATGCTGCGCGAAGTGGCCGCGGCGTATCCCAACCTGAAACTCATCGCCAGCACGCTGCGCACCGCGCACACGGCCAGCCGCAACGCGTGGGGAGCCATCGCGCTCTACCAGGACCAGATTGTCCATGTGCCGCAGCGCGACATCGACATTCTCGATCGCGTGGGCGGCGGCGACAGCTTTGCTTCCGGGCTCATCTATGGACTCCTTGCCGGAAAGCCGGTCGAGTGGGCCGTGAGGTGCGGCGTCGCGCACGGCGCGCTGGCCATGACGACTCCCGGCGACACCAGCATGGCCACGCTGGCCGAAGTGGAGCGCGCCATGAAAGGCGGCTCGGCGCGCATCGCGCGTTAGGCAATTGCAACGGCGGGCATGAATATGGGTGTCCCAGGTCTCGCTTTTGAGACCTGGGATCGCCGACTAACTGACTCGCTTAAATCGAGGACTGAGAGAATGTCCGAAACCACCGCAGGAATCATCGAACGCGTCGGCCTTATTCCGGTGCTGCGCGCCAAGCAATCGCAGCAGGCGCATGCGGTCGTGGAAGCCATGATCGCCGGCGGCGTCACGGTGGTCGAAGTCACCATGACCGTGCCCAGCGCCGTTCGATCTTTTGAAGGAACTCAAGAAGGAATACGGAGCCAAGCTCCTGCTCGGCTCCGGCACCGTGACCACGGCTAAGGAGGCCGAAGCCACCATCGACGCCGGCGCGGAGTTCGTCGTCAGCCCCAGTCTGCATCCCGAAGTCATCGCCGCCACCAAGGCCGCGGGCAAACTGTCGATCCCGGCGCGCTGACGCCGACCGAAGTCATCACCGCGCATCGCGCCGGCGCCGACTATGTGAAGATCTTTCCCGTGCTCCGCGATGGGCGGCGCCAGCTACCTCAAGTCCCTGCTCGCGCCCTTTCCGCATCTCAAGCTGATCCCCACCGGCGGCGTCACGCTCAAGACCGCCGAAGAGCTTTATTCGCGCGGGAGCGCGGGCGCTGGGTGTCGGCAGCGACCTAGTCAACCTGGCCGCCATCGATGAGGGCAAACCAGAAATCATTACCGAAGCCGCGATGGCCTATCTCGCGGTGATGGCGAAGGTACGCGGCCAGTAATTCTGACGCGTTACAACCGATAGGCCTTCCGCACCAGCCCTACCGTCAACTTCTCAGCCAACTCCACTGCTTCATCTTCGTCAATGCGGTGTTCGGCCACCAGCTGGGCAAGGAAGCCCGCATCGATCCTCCGCGCAACGTCGTGCCGCGCGGGAATGGACAGGAACGCCCGCGTGTCGTCGTTGAATCCGACAGTGTTGTAAAAGCCCGCCGTCTCTGTCGCCAGTTCGCGGAAGCGCCGCATGCCCTCGGGGCTGTCGTGGAACCACCACGGCGGCCCCAGCTTCAGGCAAGGATAGTGGCCGGCCAGCGGCGCCAGTTCCCTGCTGTACGTGGTCTCGTCGAGCGTGAACAGAATGATGGTCAGGCCGGGCTCGTTGCCGAAGCGGTTCAGCAGGGGCCGCAGTGCCTCAACGTAATTTGTCTGCTGCGGAATGTCGGCGCCCATGTCGCGACCGTACTTCGCAAAGATCTGCGCGTTGTGGTTGCGCACCGACCCCGGATGAATCTGCATCACCAGGCCATCTTCGAGGCTCATGCGCGCCATCTCGGTCAGCATCTGGCCGCGAAAGATCTCCAGATCGGCGGCGTACGCTGTTCCCTCGATCACCTGCTCGAACAGGCTCGCCGCGCTGGTTTCGCTCAGGTCTTCGGTCAGCGCCGTGGGATGCCCGTGATCGGTTGCCGTTGCGCCCATCGACTTGAAATACAGTCGCCGGCTGCCAGGGCGCGCAGATAGCCTCGCCAATTGGACGTGTTCTCACCGGTGAGCACGCTGAGCGCCTGCACAGTTGTCGAGAAAGCCGGGAAACTCCGGATCGACAACGGAATCTGGCCGGAAAGTGGGCACAATGCGCCCCCGCCAACCCGAATCGCGGATGGCGGCGTGATCGGCCAACAGGTCGAGGGCCGGGTCGGTCGTGGCCAGCACTTCGATGTTGAATCGCTCATACAATGCCCGCGGCAAGAACTCCGGAGTGGCCAGTTTGGCTTCGATCGTGTCGTAGTACTTGTCGGCGGTGGCCGAGGACAGCCGCTCGGTGAGCCCGAAGAGTTCCTGGAATGCGTAGTCCAGCCACAGGCGGGTAGGCGTGCCGCGAAACAGGTGGTAGTGGCTCGCGAAGATGCGCCACACCTTGCGCGGTTGTTCGATCCGGTCGCGGCCGATTTCGAGTTCTTCGAGCGAAATCCCCTGGCTATACAGCATGCGGAAGACATAATGATCCGGTTGCACGAACAGCTTTACCGGGTCAGGAAACGGCTGGTTGCGCGCAAACCATCCAGCCTGGGTGTGCCCGTGCGGGCTCACGATTGGCAGCGCCCGATTCCCTCATACAGCCGGCGCGCAATCGCACGTGTCTTCTCATCGGCTGGAAACAACCGGTCGTCGTTGAGTAGAGCCACTCTGCTCCCCTTTCGCCAGCCTCGATCTTCCATTCACTATCATGCATCATCGGGGACCCGTACCGGCGCGGGCGACTTGCCTGAGCCACGCCGACAGCGTGGTTGAGTTTGAGCGCACTCGCTCTCCGGAATCGAGGGCGCAATCGGGTACGATTGTGTCGCGTACCTGACCGCGCACCCGCCCGCGCCCTTTATGCTTGGAAAGGCGGTGCAACCAACCGCAAGGAACGCATGAGCACTGACAACCAATCCGCGCCTGCCTTTGCTCTCACCGGCCGACACGCCCTGGTCACCGGGGGCGCAAGCGGCATCGGCGAGTCGACGGTCAAAGAACTCGTCCGCGCAGGGGCTTTCGTCTGGGTGGCCGACATTAATCTTCCCGCCGCCGAGAAGCTTGCGGCAGTGACTGGTTCTTCAAAAGCCATTCATCTTGACGTGACCAGTCACGCGTCGATCGCTGCGGCGGTCAGCCAGGTGCCGCGTCTCGACATCCTGGTCAACAACGCCGGCATCGGCCACGTAGGCTCCATCGAGACCACCGAGCCCGAAGATTTCGACCGCCTTATTAATGTGAATGTCCGCGCCGTTTACCTGGTGACCCGTGCCTTTCTTCCGCTACTGCTGGCTGCGGGCGATGATCGCCACGTCGGAACCATTGTCAACATGGGCTCAGTGGCGGGCCAGGTCGGGATCCGGCAGCGCTTTGCCTACTGCACCAGCAAGGGCGCCGTGCTGTCGATGACGCGCCAGCTGGCGGTCGAATATCCCAAGACCCTGCGCGTGAATGCAATCTGCCCCGGAACCGTGGAGACGCCGTTCGTGGAAGGCTATCTCGAGAGGTTCCACAAAGACACCAAAGAGGAAACCCGTGCCGAGCTCCGCGCCCGCCAACCCATTGGCCGGCTGGGCCAGCCCGACGAGATTGCCGCAATGGTGCGGTACCTGGCTTCCGATGAGGCTGCGTTTGTCAACGGGGCATGCTTCTCCATCGACGGCGGATGGACTGCAGCGTGAAAGATAACAGCTGGTCGAGGAGATAGCATGGCCATCAGCGCGCAGCTCGTCAGCGAAAGGGGCGAAGTCATCGAGGAAGTTTTCGATGAGCAAGGCCGTCTTAGTGCGCTGATAGAGTCTGTACCTCAATACGATTCGACGCACTGCATCCAGTACATGAATCCATATGGAGATACGATCTTCAATAGCATGCAGTTAACTCGTTTTTTGGACGAGTGGAAAATGGTGGAAGAGCAGGCGGCCACGCAGGAGGAGAAAGACCTGGTAGCGGCAGTGCAACGGCTTGCACTCCTCGCCGAGGAAGAGAATCACATGTATATCAAGTTCGTGGGGGACTGATATATACAAAACGCCAACATTCCGTGTGTTTTGCGGTCAAAGCAGCCTTGGAGAGCGCAATGAGACTTGTTTCGTTTTCTGAATCCGGTGGCGTAGTAAAGCCCGGTTTTCTGTTCGAGGATACGGGTACGATTCTTGATCTGAGCCCCAATGGCTTTGCGAGCACGCTGGAGGTAATCACCAAGGGCAGCACGCAGGCCGCCGCGGTGCGCAAAGTTCCACTCGACCGACGTCAAAGCTGCATGCTCCGCTGCCCAACCCGCCGCGCATCTTTGCGATCGGGCTGAATTATCGCGACCACGCCATCGAGTCGGGCATGGCGATTCCGACCACGCCGGTTGTGTTCTTCAAATTGACGACGTCGGTCATTGGGCCGGGCGACGCGATCGTGCTCCCGAAGAATTCCACCCAGCCCGATTACGAAGCCGAGTTCGCGTTTGTGATCGGCAAGGGCGGCTACCGCATTCCGGCATCGGCGTGGCGCGAGCACGTCTACGGCTATACGATCGTCAACGACGTGAGCGCCCGCGACGTCCAGTTCGCGCGACGCAGTGGTCCATGAGCAAGAGCTTTCCCACGTTTTGCCCGCTTGGACCGGCGATTGTCAGCGCCGACGAAATCGCCGATCCGCACCAGCTCGGCATCAGCCTCACCGTCGACGGCGAACGTCTGCAAAACTCGAATACCCGCGAACTTGTTTTCAAGATACCGGAACTCATCGAATATCTTTCGTCCATTACCCCGTTGCTGCCGGGGGACATCGTCTCCACGGGCACGCCTCCCGGAGTCGGACTCGGACGTAATCCCAAACGCTGGCTGCGCCCCGGGGAGACAGTAACCGTGACGGTCGAAGGCCTGGGGTCTCTGACCAACCCCGTGGTTGCGGAATAAACGCACGCCGATGCCTGATAACTGGAACCTTGCCATGGAACTCACGGGACTCTCATTTCTCGGCTCCAGACGCGGCTCGCGCGACGGCGCGGCTTTCACGCTTCAACCCCCAGACCGGCTCCACGCTGGCGCCGGTCTACCACTCGGCCACTCCAACGGAAGTGGAAGTAGCCGTCCAGCTTGCGACAGAGGCTTTCTTCAGCTACGCCCAGGCAACTGGCAAGGCCAAAGCCGCCTTCCTCCGCCGGGCAGCGGACCGTTCGACCTTCACAAGCAGGAGCTGGCCGAGCGCGCCCACCTCGAAACTGCACTGCCCATGCCGCGTCTTGTCGGCGAAGTGGGCCGCACATCGAACCAGTTGCGGATGTTTGCCGGAGTGATTGAAGAAGGATCGTGGGTCCAGGCGCGAATCGACCCGGCACTGCCCGAGCGCCAGCCCATGCCGCGCGCCGACATCCGTTCCATGCTGCGCCCGCTTGGGCCCGGTGGTCGTTTTCGGCGCCAGCAATTTTCCGCTCGCATTTTCCGTGGCCGGCGGCGATACCGCTTCGGCGCTTGCAGCCGGCTGTCCGGTCATCGTCAAGGCGCATCCGGCCCATCCCGGCACCAGCGAACTCGCCGCGCAGATCCTGACCGAGGCAGTAGCCGCTGAAGGTCTGCACCCCGGCGTCTTCTCGATGCTTTTCGATGCCGGAATCGAAGTCGGCACTGCCCTCGTGAAGCATCCCCAGGTGCGCGCCGTCGCGTTTACTGGTTCTCTGCGGGCGGGCCGTGCATTGATGGATCTGGCCGCGGCACGTCCCAACCCCATCCCGTGCTTCACCGAGATGTCGAGCGGCAATCCGGTGTTCGTGCTTCCCGGAGCGCTAGGCAAAGGCCGGGAGAATCTCGCCAAGAACCTATTCGGCTCGTTCACCCTGGGCGCGGGGCAGTTCTGTACCAAGCCGGGGATCGTGTTTCTGCCCGAATCAGAAGAAGGCTCCAACTTTGCCCTCGACATCGATAGTCATGTCAATGCCTCTGAGGCCGTCACGCTGCTGACTGCGGGAATTGCGCGCGAATACAGCCGCGCCACCCAGGCCCGCGCATCGCAGGTGACTCTCGCAGCGAACGCGCACTTTCCAGAGGCTCCCTCCAAATTCGCGGCGCGTGCCCTAGTGTTCAGGACCACCGTGGACAAGCTTCTCGCGGATCCGTCGCTGGCGGACGAAATCTTCGGCCCCGATACTTTGCTGGTTCATTGCAAGAAGCCAAAGGATTATCTCGAGGCAGCCCGTGCTCTCGATGGGCATCTGACGGCGACGCTGCTCGGCGATGAAGACGATCTCGCCGCAAACCAGGAACTCATCCAAATCCTCGAGCAGAAGGCTGGGCGGTTGATCTTCAACGGCTTTCCCACCGGCGTCGAAGTTACGCATGCGATGGTGCATGGCGGCCCGTATCCGTCGACATCCGATCCGCGGTTCACCTCGGTCGGCAGCCTCGCGATTTATCGCTTTGCGCGCCCGGTGTGCTTCCAGGGATTTCCGCAGGCTCAGCTTCCGCCGGAATTGCAGGATGCGAATCCGCTCGGCATTGGACGGCTTCGCGATGGCAAACCCGAATAGGCTAAAGCACTTTCGCCAACCACTTCCCCGTATGCGAATGCAGATTCGCCGCAATCTCTTCGGGCGTGCCGACGGCGACGATCCGGCCGCCGCCATCGCCGCCTTCGGGCCCCAGGTCGATTACCCAGTCGGCTGACTTGATCACGTCGAGGTTATGTTCGATCACGATTAACGATCCACCGCCATCGATGAGCTTGCGAAACGCCATCAACAGCTTGGACACGTCGTCGAAGTGCAGCCCGGTTGTCGGTTCATCGAGAATATAGAGCACACGGCTGGCCTGCGAAGGCTTGGCATTGGCGTTGGCTGACCGCACCTGGCCCAAGTGGGCCGCCAGCTTAACGCGCTGGGCCTCGCCGCCCGACAGGGTGGTCGCCGACTGCCCGAGGCGGAGATATCCGAGCCCGACTTCATCGAGCACCGCGAGCTTTTCAAGAAGCCGCGTCTGTCCGGCAAAGAAACGCAACGCTTCTTTCACCGTCAGCTGCAGCACTTCATGGATATTTTTGCCCTTGTACTGCACTTCAAGGATGCGCTGCTGGTAGCGCGTGCCGTTGCAGTCTTCGCAGGGCAACTCGACATCGGCAAGGAACTGCATCTCGACCGTGACCGTTCCATCACCCTCGCAGGTATTGCAGCGGCCGCCGGGCACGTTAAATGAAAAGTGTCCGGGCGTGAGTGAAAGTCGCTTCGCCTCAGGCTGCGAAGCAAACAACTCACGAATGAGATCGAACCCTTGATATACGTGATCGGATTCGAGCGCGGCGTGCGCCCGATCGGCGTCTGATCGACCAGGACCACGTCGTTGAGCCGCTCCACTCCGGTCAGGGACTTGAAAACTCCGGACGGCTCCGCGCCATCGGTCTGGCCCAGGGCCCGCGCTACCGCCCGATAGAGCACCTGGTGGACGAGAGTCGATTTTCCGGAGCCGGAAACACCGGTGATGGCCACCAGCATTCCCAGCGGAATCTCCACATCGATGCCGCGCAAATTGTTGGCTTCGGCGCCGCGCAGGACCAGCTTTTCTTTACCCGGCACGCGCCGCCGCGTTGGCACCGGAATCGAAATCTGCCCGGAAAGATAGCGACCCGTCAGCGAATTGGGATTGGCTTCAATCTCGGCGAGCACGCCCTCGGCAAGAAGCTTGCCGCCAAACTCGCCCGCGCCGGGGCCGAGATCGAGGAGATGATCGGCGGAGCGCAGCACGTCGGCATCGTGTTCGACCACCAGGATCGTGTTCCCCAGGTCGCGCAAGTCCTCGAGGATGCGGATCAACCGGGCAGTGTCGCGCGTGTGCAAGCCGATGGAGGGCTCGTCGAGCACATACAGCGCGCCCACCAGCCTCGATCCCAGCGATGTCGCCAACTGAATCCGCTGCGCCTCGCCGCCGGAGAGTGTTGAAGCGAGACGATCGAGAGTCAGATACTCCAGCCCCACCGCATCCAGAAACTTCAGGCGCTGCCGAATCTCGTCGAGAATAGGCCCGGCGATCTCCGCATGCATCGGCGACAACTCAAGCTCATCGAAAAATTCTTTCGCCCGGGCGATGGTCAATGCAGATGCCTGGCAGATGTTGAGGCCGTTCAGTCGCACTGCGCGCGCTTCGGCGCGCAGCCGCTGGCCGCGGCAATCGGGGCATTCGGCGTAGCCGCGATACTTGCTGAGCATGACGCGGACGTGCAGCTTGTACTTCTTGCGCTCCATCTGCGCGAAGAAACCCTGCACTCCTTCGAACTCTCCCTTGCCGCGCAGCAGAATCTCGCGGGCCTCCTCGGAGAGTTCGCGCCACGGCACATCCATGGGAATGCCAAACGCAGCCGCATGCTTGCGAAGGTCGGTGAACCAGGTGCGGTATTTGGGCCGGTTCCACGGATCGATGGCTCCGCCGTTCAGCGTCAATCCCTTGTCGGGTACGACGAGATTCATGTCGAAGTCGATGGTGTTGCCGAATCCCTGGCAACGTGGACACGCGCCAAACGGGTTGTTGAAGCTGAACAGCCGCGGTTCCGGTTCGCGACCGGGCCGATGGCAGCTTGCACACTCATAGGCGGAGGAGAATCGTAGGCGCTGACGCTCCGCCGTTTCTTCACGGGGAACCACTTCGAAAATCACTTCGCCGCCTTCGCGGTAGGCGATTTCAACGGCATCGACGATGCGCGCGCGATTCTCCGCGCTCACCACGATCCGATCGACCAGCACAAACACCGGCAGCGTGAAGTCCAGATCGAGCAGCGACTCCGGAGTGGAGAATTCAAAAATCCGGTCGCGCTGATACAGCCGGTTGAATCCCGAAGCTCGCAGGTCAGTCAACCGGGCTTTGAGCGCGTCGGTCAGCGGCGATTCCTGCGCCACCTTCGTCCCACTCTTTGCGACGGGCTTCGTGCGTCGCGCTGGTTTTGTCGATTCCTCTTGCCGCTCCTCGTGGCGCACGGGAAACAAGGCGTGGAGCCGGGTTCCCTCACCCAGGGCAAGCACAGCCTCGGCCACCTCGTCGATGGAGTCGCGGCGTACCAGCCCGTCGCAGTAAATGCAATGAACCGTACCGCAGCGCGCATACAACAGGCGCATGTAGTCGTAGATTTCGGTGGCGGTGGCTACCGTGGATCGAGGATTGCGCGTCGTGTTTTTCTGTTTGATCGCGATGGCCGGCGCCAGCCCATCGATCTCGTCCACATCAGGTTTTTCGATACGCTCCAGGAATTGCCGTGCATATGCAGAAAGCGACTCTACGTAGCGGCGCTGTCCTTCGGCGTAGATGGTGTCGAAGGCCAGCGAACTCTTTCCGGAACCCGACACACCACTGACCACGGTCAGCTTCGCATGCGGAATCTGGCACGAGATGTTCTTGAGATTGTGAGTCCGCGCGCCGCGGATGACGATTGCGTCGTTTGCTGAAGTCAACGAGAATGCACCGGGAACCGCAGCTCACCAGAAGCCGCGCACCTGGAGCCGCTCACGATTCTGTCGCACATGGCGAACGAACTCGCAAATCATGGCGGGTCAGCTGGCGCCGTTGGGGAACTGCGCAAGGATTTCGATCGACTCCGCACTGTCCTCTTCCAGAGGCTAAGAACGCAATCGCCCAATTTCAATTATACGGGGAAGCGCAAGCCCGACGTTGGAGCACTGCAAGGCTGCGGGAAAGTGCAAAATCGACTTGCAACAGTGGTGAAGGACGTCTGAATCGACCCAGGATTCTGTTGGAAAATCGGAAGTAGTTTCGATTCAGGCAACAAGCGCCGGGCCGTAGCCGTACTGCGGCGTCGAAACCTGCTCGACCTCACGGTTGAGCACGCCTGCAAGGCCCATCAACACTTCAGAGGCGCAGGCCGGGCACTGCCGAGCGCAATTGCCAATGGAATTGCAGTCCTGGCACAGGTAGGCCGAGGTCAGAGGGATATGCTGAAGCATAAGCATGGGCATACGTTCACCTGATTTCTTGGAAATGAGTGAAAGCATGGGGGTCACCTGTTGGGCGGTTTGCCGATCTGGCCCGCCCTCTCTAAAGATGCAAACTTCGCCGGAATAGTTGTTCCTTGTTTGATCCAAAAAGACCCGGGGAACATAACAGGGAAACCCTGTCCGTGGCTCTCTGTTCAATAGTGACCGAGCGCGCAAGAACGTTTCGCCCCCGCATTCAATACTCTTAACTCGCAGGGCGAATTCCTTTTTGATTCACATCAAGCACGCGCTCGAAAGGGAGTCGCTCTCGGTTACTTTGGTTCTGTTTGGGCAAGTTCTCTCACTGTCTTAAGCGACGTGCGCAGAGAAAGAGTGACACGCTCTGAAGAGATATGCGCAAATCCTTTAAATTGACGTAACGTTCTTCACTCCAGCCTGTTCGTCGCTGCTACCGTCCCATACCACAGCCCCGAATCTTTGATTGTGCGTTTCTGGTCACGGTAGTCGACGTAGATCAGGCCATACCGTTCCGTATGCCCGTTGGCCCATTCAAAATTGTCAATCAGGCTCCAGGCATGAAACGAACGAACGCGTGCCCCGTCGGCGATAGCACGCGCCAGCTCGGCAAGCTCTGCGCGAAAGAATTCGATGCGGCGCGTATCAGGCACGTGGCCATTCTCTTTCTCATAGGGCGCGTCGAGATAGCCGCAACCGCTCTCGGTGATCTCAATGATCGGATGGTCGTACTCGCGTGTGATCTGGCTCACAAGGTCGTACATGCCGCGCGGCCAGATCTCCAGGCCGGATTCGGTGAGCGGACCCTCGGTTGGCATCTCCGCGCGAAAACGTGTGTAGGGATCGCGCCCGGTCGCGGGGTCCGCCTCAATTTCGGTGCCGCTGAACTCTCCGCCGCCAAAGGCGCGGGTGCTGCTGGCGTCGGAGACGAAGCGACGTGTGTAGTAGTGGAAACCTACCCAGTCGAGCGGAGCCTTCATAATCTTTTCGTCGCCCGGCTTGAACCCCATCTGTTCGTAGGGCGGCTCTCCCACGAAAGCTTTTGGGTATTGGCCTTTCATGGCCGCCTCGAGGAAGAAGACATTGTTCATGGCGTGATAGCGCGCTGCGGCGGCACGATCGGCCTCCGAATCGGTCTTGGGATACGCCGGGCACATGCCATATGCGCTTCCCACGGTCGCCTTCGACGACGCAGCCTTGATGGAGCGAAGCGCCTGCGCCTGCGCGAGGGTTAAGGTGTGCGCCGCCCTGAGAAAATCGCCGAAATTAGCGCGGCACGGAGGAAAGCCTCCCACCCCGTATCCCATGTATGCAACGGACCACGGCATATTGAATGGAGCCCAGATCGTAATGCGATCGCCGAAGTGTTTGGCCAGAATGCCGGCATAGTCGGCGTAATATCCGGCCAGGTCGCGGTTGGGCCAGCCGCCCTTGTCTTCGAGGGCCTGGGGCAGGTCCCAGTGATAGATGGTGCAAAAAGGACGAAGGCCGTTCTCGAGCATGACATCAAGAAAGCGGCTGTAGTGATCGATGGCCTTCATGTTGGGCGAGCCCGTTCCCGAGGGTTGAATGCGCGGCCACGAAATGGAAAAGCGGTAACTCCTCTGGTTGAGGCGTTTGGCCAGCGCCATATCCTGCGCGTAGAGGTGGTACTGGTCGCAGGCAATATCTCCTGTCGTCCCGCCTTTCACTTTGCCAGGCGTGTGCGTAAACCTGTCCCAGATGGATTCGCCTTTCCCGTCCTCGTTCCATGCACCCTCAACCTGGTAGGCAGCCGTGGCCGTGCCCCACAGAAAACCCTCGGGGAATCGCGCGTTGTCCACTTCGTTCGCAGGGACCGCACCCGGCGCCTGCTCCGGGCCGATTGACGAAGTCTTCGCAAAACCCTCACCTGCCAACATCGCGCCGCCCGCTGCCGCAAGAGTACCGCTCAAAAATTTCCGACGATCCATACGTGTGCAACCCCAATCCCCCGGCAAGCTAGCACCGCATCCGACCACGAGTCAAACGTTTGAGCGAATCGGTCCCTTGGGATTCTGAAGAGCAGAATGCGGTCAGGACGACACGGCCAGGGCGCCATCGTCTGAGAACTGTCAGCGAGGCCGCAGTCTGGTTAACCTATTGGTGAGTCGGAAGTAATTTCCGAATAGTCCACGACGCGCCAACAACGCGGGCTTTGACGGTATCGCTTGAGGGTTGAAAAAGCGCAGAGTAACCCGAACATTGGATTTCGAGGTAGCCTTCAGCGGAGTTTGGTCAGTCTTTTCTAACAGGGGAAGATCGAGTGAAGATGGTTCGTAGCTAAGAACGGATTGGCCGATGAGACATCCGAGTATGACTGAGGTCGCGTTCTCTCTGCTCACATCAGTCGGACTTTTATTGGCGCAAGGCGGGCACGGGCAAGAGAGATCTTCGAAGCTCCGCGCCAAAAATGAGCCGGCGGATGTGTCCAAGGCGGTCTCCCAACCGATGGGTGCTCCACAGGCGGTGACGGTTGCACAGCTGGGGGATACAGTCGAGACGGCGAACGGCAAGAGCGATGGAGACGCGGCGAAAGAGATCGAGCATCTGGAGTTGTCGGAGCGCCTGAGCAGTCCGGAACTCGCCCGGTTGAACGAAGAATTGCCGGGAGCACGATCGAAGGCTGCGCTGATGGCGGTTGGTGATGCCTCGGTATTCCTGGAGCCTCCGCATGGGGAGATGTTGGACAAGGCTGCTCCCAATGCGGCTGAACAGCGGCAGATCGTGTCGCGGGCGTCGGACCACCTGGAAACAACTATTCCCAAACTGCCTGATTTTTACGCGAGGCGCATCACGAACGTATTCGAGGAGGAATGGACCGCAAAGGGTAAAGAAAGCACGCACAAGCCGTACGCCCTGGATCGTATGGGAAGATTCCAGGCGACGGTGCTTTACCGCAAAGGGAAAGAAGTTGTGCGCGCAGAGGGCGCCAATCAGGGAGGTCTGATCACTCTGGGAACATTCGGGCCTGTTCTCAGCGCAGTGATTATTGATAGCTTGCGCAGTCCGCTGCAATGGCATGGTTGGGAATGGGGACCGAACGGGGCAATGGCAGTTTTCCAATTCCATGTGCCGCAAAAGGACTCTCATTATTCGGTCTCGTTCCCGATGGGCGGTTTACAGTCCGGCAGGCGGACGGGGTATCAGGGGGAGATCGGAATCGACCCGGACACGGGAACGATTCTGCGGCTGGTGATGCAGTCCGACCCGGTATTGGGATCCCATTTCATCGGACACGGGAACATTATGCTGGAATACGGATCGGTTGTGATTGGCGGAAAGGCATATACATGTCCCGTGCGCGGGGTTTCGATGTCAACTGGGAGCTATAGGGTGAGGAGGCATGAGACCGTCGCCTTCATTCTCCTCGATGATGTGGTTTTCACCGGCTACCACGTCTTCCGTTCGGACATGCGGATTTTGCCGGACTGAAGAATTCGCAGGGGCTCGTCCTTGAACTAACCAAGTCGTTCTAAACCTTTCGGGTGAACGGCCGAGTCTCAACTCAGAAGGTATCCCAAAATTTTTGAGGAATGGAAACCGTTCCTGAAACAACGCTCTTCCGGGATAAACGTCCGGCGGTTTGGTGCGGCTGTTGCGGCACGACTTAAAGCCGCGCCCTTTCAACAAACAGGCCGACGTGGCGTCCAATTTAAACTGGAAGCTGAGGTTTTTCGTGCGCCGTACTGTTCTTGTCCTTGCCGTTGCTCTTGCCATCTTCCCGCTTTGTGCCCAGACCTCCCTCGGAAACACCCAGGCGCCCACGCAATCCGCAGCAGACGCAAATTCTCCATCCCAACAGGTCATCGACGCGGAAGCCCTCATTGTCAAAGCCGACTGGAAGGGCGCCGAAGCCAAGCTCACGCCGTGGCTGAATGAACGTCCCGGCGATGCCCGAGCCCTCTTTGACGCCGGATACGTCGCCGATGCCCTGGCCAAACTGGACGAGGCCGCCGGCTTTTATCGCCGCGCAGTCGAAGCTGACCCGAAGCGTTTTGAGGCACGCCTTTCGCTTGGCCTCTTGCTGGCCCGCCAGGGAAAACTTACCGAGGCGCGAACCGAGCTCGCCGCCGCCACGACCCTTGATCCCGGAGAAGCAGGAGGCGCAGCCAAAGCCCGCGCCTGGAGAGCCCTGGCGCAGATTGACAAGGCAGACAATCCAACCGAGGCTTCGAACGACCTGCTCGAAGCCCTGAAGCTCAGCCCCGAGACCCCCGACGACACCCTGCTGGCGGCGGAATTGGCTGAAAGAGTGGGACAGTTCGATTCCGCCGAGGCCGCCTATCGACGGCTGTTGGCGCGTGACGCGACCAATGCCGCAGCGAATGCCGGGCTGGCTCACCTCATGATTTCGCGCCAGCAGTTTCCGGAGGCGGAAACGCTCCTGAGGGCGGCACTCGAGAAGACGCCGGATGATCCGGCCCTGACCGCTCAGCTGGCGACCGCGCTGGCGGCACAAAACAAGGCTGAAGCCTTGCCAATGCTGCAAAAGCTTCACGCCGCTCATCCCGACGATCCCGCCATCACCCGCATGCTGGCCGAAGTCTTGTCGGAGGCAGGAGACACCCCGGGCTCGGACGAACTGTACGTTTCCCTTCTTGGCGCCCATCCGGATGACGCGGGTCTTCTGGTTGCCCATGGGCAGAATTTGATTCGTCAACAGAAATACCCTGAAGCATTTTCTGTCTTCAACCGGGCAGCGGAACTGGACGCCGCCGACGCGGATGCATGGAGCGGATTGGCGTTCGCCGCTTCCAAAATGGGAAAGCCTGCTGTCACGCTGCATGCTCTTTCGATGAGATCAAAATATCTTCCGGATATTCCCTCGACGTACTTTCTTTGGGCGACATCTTACGATACATTGCACGAAACGGCGGCGGCGATCACGTATTATCACCACTTTCTGGAAGCAGCCGCCGGCAAATACCCGAACCAGGAATGGCAAGCCCGGCAGCGTCTCCTCTTGCTGGAGAAGAAACAATGACCGGACGGTGACATAAATCAATCCCCACCATAGGAGAATTGGAGTGCGCTCTTTGATGTTTCGACTTGCGCATTGCCTTCAATGCTCCTATAGTCTCGGCTCAGAAGGATAACTGCTTCCAATCAGCGTCGGCCGTCAGCGCGGGCGAGTGGTCAGCCGTCGAAAACAGGCCACACCATCACTGAACGTCCCATGGCTTATTGGGACCCTTACGTCGAATACCCGCGGTAGCGGAGGGTTCGTCATGCGGTCTCAGATCAAGTCGGTCGTGCTCTTGGTTTTCACCGCGCTCGCGATCCCGGCATGTGCGGCTTCCTTGGATGACAAAATCCCCGATCAGCAGACCATGGATGCGCTGGAGGCGCGTGCCAGCCAGGCGCAACCGCGCGAACAGTGCTTCCTCTACGCGGAACTGGTTCACGACATGATCGAGGTCAGCCTGCGGCAATATGCAGCCGGAGACGCAGAAAAGGCGACCGGACTGCTGAAGCGCGCACAGGAACTCACCCACAAGATTCACCTCGCCCTTTCCGACGATAACAAGCGTCTCAAAAATGCCGAAATCCTGCTCCGGCATACGGCGTTCCGCCTGAACGAATTGCTCCACACAAGCGAATTTGAAGACCGGCCCCTGGTCCAGGAGACATTAGCTCAGGTCAACCAGGCTCAAACCGAAGCCATGATGGCGGTCTTCAAGAAATAATCCGTCTCCACGGGGAGTCTCTCACCCTTGTCGATTGGCGGACCTCTTGGAGGGAGTCGTTCTGCACGCAAGCGCCGCACTGGCGTCCGGTGCCGGTCCGCCCTTTTCGGACTGCGCGTGCGTGTGTTTGAATTGGAGCCGTTGGGGGAATCTCAGTGCGCTGGTTGCGTGGCGTTCTTGTTCTTGCGTTAGGCTCGGTGTGTGCAGCCGTTGCGCCGGCGCAGAAGGAAAAGCGGGAGCCTCTCACCGAAGCTCAGGTCGAACAGATCCGCGAAGCCGGTATTTATCCCGATGACCGGATCAACCTCTACACCAAGTTCGTCGACGAACACGCTGACACCATCAAGGGCCTTACGTCTCGAGGAAAATCGGGTGCGCGGGCCCAGCGGCTGGATGGCGAACTGCAGGATCTGACCGAGTTGATGGATGAGCTGGGCACCAATCTCGACGTCTATTCCGACCGCAAGGCCGACATCCGTAAAGCCCTGAAGAACCTGAACGACGCCGCCCCGCGATGGCTCGGCATTCTTCGCGCCCTGGCCGGCGAACCGGGCTTCGACGTGGCGCGGAAAGAGGCCATCGAGAGCGGCGAGGACCTCGCCGATCAGGCCAAGCGTTTGCTTACCGAGCAAACCGAATATTTCAAACAGCATAAGGACGAACAAGGCCAGGAACGTGCCGAGCCGAAAGGCCCGTGAAGCGTGCTTCCCGCGCAGTAGCCGGCGACCCGATTCATACATTCAACGACCGGTGAATCTACACCTTTCGTAACTCACGCCTCGTGCGCCAGGTGATCGATATCACAAGCCTCATTGAGCCCCCTTGTTAGGGTCTATGTACTGTCAGTAATTTTTCTCGATTGTCCTGGTCTCCCCGTCATGTTTTTGTCCCAGGAAATTCGACAGTCGTTTTAGGTGTTGATATGTCCCGTCAGGTCGAAGCAAACTTGTCGGCCTTAATCGAGAGTACTGAAGACCTGCTTGGGTCCGTAGACCTTGATTCTCGCTTACGAACCTTCAACGGAGCTTTCCGAACACATCTGGCCGGGCAATCCGGCGTTCGTCCCAAAGTGGGAATGCGGCCTAAGGATTTCCTTCCGCCGAACGGAGCGGCGCTCTGGGCTTCGTTCTTTCAGCGTGCTTTAGCGGAAGGCCCTTTCCGCGTTGAATACCTTCTCCGGGAAGGCGCGACGCTTGAACTGGCCTTCCACCCGATCGTGGTCGATGGCAAAGCGACCGGCATATCGGTCTTCGGGAAAGACATTACCGATCGGAAGGCAGCCGAGGAGTCGCGCCGGTTTCTTGCCACGATGGTGGAGAGTTCCGATGACGCCATCTTTGCCTACAGTCCAGCGGGCGTGATCCTTACGTGGAACCGCGGCGCCGAAGCGGTCTTTGGCTATCAATCCGATGAGGCGGTCGGCAAGCCGTTTTCCATGCTGGTCCTCCCGCCCACCATACCGGAAGTGGACCAATACACAGACCAGGTGCTGGGCGGCAAGACGCTCCAGGCGAAGGCCGGCATGGGCATTCGCAAGGACGGACGCGTCATTCACGTCTCAGTTACGACCTGGCACGTTTTGAATTCCGGCGGGGACGTGGAGGCCGTTTCGGTTATCGCCCGTGATGTTTCCCAACAACATGAGGCGGAAGAGACCAAGGGTTTGCTGGCGGCCATCGTAGAGTCGTCGGATGAAGCGATTCACGCGGTCGGCCTGGATGGAACGATTTTTAGCTGGAACCGCGCCTCGGAGCTTTTGAGCGGCTACACGAGCCAGGAAGCCATCGGGAAAAACGTAGAAATGCTTTTGCCTCCCGAAGACAGGAAGGATGTTGGGCCACGGCTCGAAGCTATCAGAAGCGGGAAGTCGCTCGACTCCGTCGAAATTCGATTTCTTCGTAAAGATGGCAGCGCGGTCCCCGTTTGTCTTTCCGGCGCGCCGATCCGGAACGCGCAGGGAAAGGTCGTGGGGACTTCCGCGATCGCGCGGGACATCACCCAGCAGAAGCTTCTTCATTCGAAACTTGTGGAGGCGGAGAAGAAGTATCGGAGTATCTTTGCCGGCGCGGTGGAAGGGATGTTCCAGACCTCGTTTGACGGCAAAATCCTCACCGCAAACATCGCCCTTGCCCGCATGCTCGGCTATGATTCGCCCGAAGACCTGATCTCTTCAATTGCGAATGTGAATGAGCAGGAGTGGGTCGACCCGCAGGATCGGTCCCGTTTCGAAAAACAATTCGAAGACCAAAATGCGATCGTGGGGTTTGAGTGCAGGCTCCGGCGCAAGGATGGCGCGATCATCTGGGCTTCGATCAGCTGCCACGAAGTATTCGATGACGAGGCAAAACCCCTTTTCATCGAGGGCTCAATCCGGGACATCACCGAGAAGAAGCGTATCGAAACCAGGCTCCGGGAAAGCGAGACACTTTATCGAGAGACCTTTGAACAAGCGGCGATAGGCATCACCCACACATCGTTCGACGCGAGAATTCTCTGGTGCAACGCGCGCTTCGCCGAAATCGTTGGATACCCCGCCGAAGAGCTGCCGGGTCTTCCGATCGAGTCCTTTACGCCGCTCGAATATCGCGAGATGACCATGCGCATCATTCCTCTGCTTGCCAGCGGGGCGATGAAAAGCACGACTCTCGAAAAGCAATTCGTCCGCAAGGACGGCACCCTGCGATGGGCGAAGGTTACAGTTTCCGGTCAATGCGATGAGAATGGGCGGCCACGCCATCTGATTTTCTTTGTGGAGGACATTCAAGCCCGCCGCGATGCCGAGCGCGAGCTCGCCCAGGCCAACGAAGAATTGCGAGGCAGCGAGACACGCTACCGGACGGTATTCCAGACAAGCCCGGACTTCATCAGTATCACTAGCGTCAGCAATGGAGTTTTCGTCGACGTAAATCCGGCAGTTCGCGACGTCCTGGGATACGAACGCAAGGAAATTCTGGGGCATACTTCGGACGAACTCAACATCTGGGGGGATCCTGACGACCGGCGGATGCTTGTCGAACTGTTACGTCGCGACTCGCGGTGTCGAAATAGCGAATTCGCCTTCAGACGAAAGAATGGCGAGATCTTTTCGGTTCTTCTCTCGGCGTCGGAAATGGAAGTTGACGGCATTCCCTGCATCGTTTCCTTCGCGCGGGATATTTCCAGGGCAAAAGCAGCCGAGGAGCAAATTAACAATCTTGCCTTCTATGATCCTCTGACGGGGCTACCCAACCGCCGCCTGCTGCTGGACCGGCTGCGCCAATTCCCGGACGCCAGCGCCACTGCACGCCGCAAGGTCGCCCTCCTTTTTGTCGATTTAGATAACTTCAAATCCTTGAACGACACCCTCGGCTTCCAGGTCGGCGATTTTCTGCTCCGGGAAGTCGCTCGCCGTCTGATCGGATGCGTTCGCGAATGCGACACAGTGGCGCGCGTGGGCGGCGACGAATTTGCGGTGATGCTTGAAAGTTTGAGCGAGAATCTCGAAGACGCCGCCGCCCAAGCCAAGATCGTCGATGAGAAAATCCTTGCCGAACTTCGCGCACCATTCCAGTTTGCGGGCCACGATTGCCATTGCCCATCGAGCGTCGGCATCGATGTTTTCGGGAGCCAACCCGAATTTACGACGGAAGCCCTGCAACGGGCGGAAATCGCCATGTTTCACGCCAAGGAGGCAGGACGCAACACCGCGCAATTCTTCTCTCCGGCGCAGCAGGCGGCCGTCAATGCCCGCGCCGCGCTGGAAGAACGGCTCCGGCAGGGGATCAGGGACAATCAGTTCTTCCTCTACTATCAGCCTCAGATTGAGCGCGGCCAGCTGACCGGCGTCGAGGCTCTGATTCGCTGGAAACATCCCATTCGGGGATTCATCACGCCAGACGAATTCATTCCTCTCGCTGAGCAGACCGGGCTGATCCTGGAACTAGGTGAGTTGGCGCTCGAAACTGCCTGCTCACAGCTCGTCGCCTGGGCAAGCCGGAAGGAAACATCCCGTCTCACTGTCGCGGTCAATATCAGCGCCCGACACTTGCGCCAGCCCGATTTCGTCAAGCAGGTGATGGCGATAGTGAATTGCGCCGGAGCCAGACCTGAGAATCTGAGGTTGGAACTTACCGAGAGCATGTTGTCTCACAGCATCGAGGACACCATCGCCAAAATGACCGAACTCAGGTTGCACGGCGTGAGATTCAACCTCGACGACTTTGGCACCGGATACTCTTCCCTCTCATACCTCAAACAGCTGCCGATCAGCCGGCTGAAGATCGACCGGGCGTTCGTCAAGGATATTCTTGTGGACGCCGCCAGCGGCGCCATCGCACACACCATCATTTCGCTGGGCCGGGCCCTGGATCTGTCGGTCATAGCCGAAGGCGTCGAAACCGAAGAACAGCGGGGATTCCTCGCCGGCATGGGCTGCCATTCCTATCAGGGATACCTGTTCAGCCGCCCACTTCCGATCGGTGAATTCGAAAGGTTCCTCGACGAATTCGCAAACAACCTGCCGGGCGAGGTGCGGAATCCTTTCGTTCCGGCAGACGCTCTGTTCGAAATCTGATGGTCGGCAACCCGCCAACATCGCCCCGCGACCTATGCTACGCTGCAAAGAGGTGGCCCCCGATTTTGTGCCTATTTTTCAAGAGGAGTACCGGGTACTGCGCCCGCGAGCGCCGATGCCCCCCCTGCACGTCCGCTTCCGCAGATTCACTTCGCTGAACACCACCATTCGACTGCGCGAAGGCCAGATCTTCGTCAGCCTCTCCGATCTGCTCGAGGGCGCTCCGGAACCGGTCATTCGGGCCATCGCCCACATTCTGCTGGCCAAGCTCTACAAGAAACCCATCGAACCCGTGCACAACGCCCGCTACAAACGGTTCGCGTCCAGCGCGGCGGTGACCCGCCAGACTGAACTGATACGCGGCGCCCGTGGCAGAAAGCGCTACTTCGGGCCCGAGGGCCGCTTCTACCACCTGGAAGAGGTTTTCGACTCGCTGAACCTGCGCTTTTTTGGCGGGTTGATGGGCAGGCCCGAACTCACCTGGAGCGAACATCATGCCCGGCGCTCGCTGGGCCACTACGATGCCGCTCACAACACCATTGTCGTGAGCCGCGTGTTCGACCGCCCTTCCAGCCCTCGCTACGCGATTGAATATTTGCTGTTCCACGAGATGCTCCACCTTAAGCACCCCGTGCGCATGCGCGGCCTGCGCCGCTGCGTGCATTCGCGCGAATTCAAAGCTGAAGAGCGGCAGTTCCCGCAGCTCAAAGAAGCGATGGCGTTCATCAAGCGCCTGTAACATTCAAACTTAAGAGCTGCAACGAGCTTCGAACATGGTCCCTGGTGAGCAAAAAACCCGATGTTCCTGGGCCGGAAGTGATCCGGTCTACACGGCCTACCACGACATGGAGTGGGGAGTCCCCGAATTCGACAGCCGCGTGCTTTGGGAAACCCTGATGCTGGAGGGCTTCCAGGCCGGCCTGGCCTGGATCATCATCCTGCGCAAGCGCGAGGCGTTTCGCAAAGCCTTTAAAAATTTCGATCCGCGCAAAGTCGCCCGCTTCACCGAAACCGACATTGCCCGGCTGCTTGAGAATCCCGGAATCGTCCGCTCCCGCGCCAAGATCGAAGCCACGATCCAGGGCGCCCGCATCTACCTCGCGATGCAGGCCGGCGGTGAAGACTTCTCCACATTTGCATGGAGCTTCGTCAAGGGCAAGCCGATCCAGAACACCGTCCCCGTCCCGGCAAAGACGCCGCTCGCTGAAGAGGTGTCCAAGGCTCTCAAGAAGCGGGGATTCAAGTTCGTCGGACCTACGATCACGTACGCGTGGATGCAGGCCGTGGGCATGGTCAACGACCACTCGCCCAACTGCTTCCGGCGGCGCGAGGTCGCGCAGCTGGCGCAAATCCACAAATAATCAGCGAAAAATGACGGGCATGGACCGTCATGGACTGGCAGGCGCGCGCCCGTTTCCCTACCCTTCCTGAGGCTTGGCGTACGTGTCACCGCACGCATGCGATTTGTCGCGCGACGGTCGCAGTGTGGTTTCCCCGTAGCCCCGGTGACGCCAGGACGATCGAAGCATCGACAAAACAGGAGCCATCCATGACTATTTCGGAGCCTATCGTTCCCGTCACTCCCCACGCGCCGGTAAAGCTGCAGCTTTCCGGGCGCCAGGCGAATCACGAATCGAGCTTGAAATCCTTTCTGACGCCAGGCAGGCTCCTCGCCTGCACGTGGATTCTGTTTTCGTTGTGCGTGTGCGCATCGACCCCGGCAGAGTCACCCAGTCACGAGTGGGTCGCCACGTGGCAAGGCAGCCCTACGCCTGGAGGCACTTTCTATTCTCCGGGATGTCCGTCGGACGTCGGTCTCAACAGCCAGACGGTGCGGAACGTGGTTCACGTTTCCGTCGGCGGAGATTGGGTGCGGGTGCGCATTTCCAATAACGCGGGCCTCCTTCCCCTGGCCGTGGGTTCCGCCTCGATTGCCCGCTCGGCGGGCGGCGCGGCAACGGCGCCCGGCACCCTGCGACCGCTGCGCTTTGGGGGAGAAAGCTCAATCCTCATTGCTGCCGGCGGAGAGGCCCTGAGCGACCCGATTCCCATGAGAGTCCACGCCCTGGACAATCTCGACGTGAGCATCTATCTGCCCGGAAGTACGGGACCCGCCACGCAGCACTACTATGCGGACCAGGATAACTTTCTCGCTTCCGGCGATGAGACCGGTTCTGGAACCGCTACCCCGTTCTCGACCACCATTTCGTGCTGGATGTTTGTGTCTGGCGTAGATGTGAAGGGCGACCAGAAAGTTCGCGGCGCATTGATCGCGTTCGGGGATTCGATCACTGACGGCTACCTCTCCACGAATAATGCCAATCACCGCTATCCGGATGATCTGGCTACCAAGCTGGCGGCGCGGAAGGGCAACACGCTGGCAGTAGTCAACGCGGGCATCATCGGCAACGAACTGCTTACGATTCGACCCCAGCTCGAATTCGGATACACGGCTCCCTTCCGGTTCGGCCGAGACGCTTTGAATCAGCCGGCGGCGGGGGCGGTGATTCTGCTCGAAGGCATCAACGATATTGGGGACCGATCGGCCAAGGCGAGCGATCTGATCCCGGTGTATCTGCAACTGATTCTGGCGGCACACGAGGCTGGACTGCAGATCTATGGCGCGACGTTGACGCCGTTCGGCGGCTCGAATGCAATCTACGGCGGCGACTACGGCACGCCGGCTGGGGAGGCACAACGCCAACTGGTCAATGCGTGGATCCGCACCAGCGGCGCATTCGATGGCGTGATCAATTTCGACAAGGCAGTGCGGGACCCGGCCAATCCAACGCAATTGCTTCCAGCGTATGTGGGCGATCCGCTGCACCCCAACGACGCGGGTTACCAGGCGATGGCCAACGCGGTGGATCTGGATGCCATTCTTCAGGCAATCCTGGCAGATTAACCAAGGATTACCCCTTACTCGAGGGACACTGAAACCACCGGCTTCCGGGCTCGTCTGAGGACAGTGCATGCTCCGTTCCGCATGGTATACTCCGCTCCGTTCGCGAGGGAGTGGCCATGGCCAGTCGGGATGTGCGATTGAATGGGTCGACCCTGCAGTCGTCACACCCGGCCGTTGAACCCACCACGCCGGCGGAACGGGAAATGGTGAGGAACCAGCTCAACCTGATCCTTGCCAGCCCTATGTTTCATAACAGCAAACGTTACGCCTCGGTGTTGAAATTCGTTGTCGAGGAGACTCTGGAGGGTGCGGGCGCCCAACTCAAGGAGCGGACGATCGGCATAGAGGTTTTTCATCGGCCGCCCGACTATGACACCACCGATCATGTGGTGCGCAGCGCAGTTGGGGAGGTGCGCAAACGGCTGGCCCAGTATTACCAGGAGAACGCGCCCGGGCCGGTTCGGATCGAAGTCTTGCCGGGTTCCTACATTCCTCTTTTCCGATGGGCAGAGGAGTCCCTCGCCATCTCCACTGCCTCCGACAAAGCCGACCCCAGTTCCGAGCCCGCCCCACCCGGCCCGGTTGCGGTTCCCGTGGCTGCGCCGAAAGCAGACATTTCAAAGTGGTTCCACCCCAACCGGCTCGCCGCCTTGGGAGTGGGTTTCCTTGCGTGCCTGGCCGCCTTGCTGGTTGCCTTGCGAACCCCGAATCCGTTCGACACCTTCTGGCGGCCCATTCTTTCTTCCCGCGCCCCGGTGCTGCTGTGCGTTGGCAATCTCGCAGGCGGCCGGGGATCGGAGGGCGGAAACCAGGGTTTAAGCTCAACGCTCACCCTCAAGGAATTCCATAGCGCGGAAAGTGAAACGGTTCATGTCTATGACGCCATGACCCTGGCTCGATTCGCGGGCCTGATGCAGGCCAGCGGTAAACAGTACCAGCTTGCTTCGCAATCCGAGGCGACCTTTACCGACCTGCAAAAAGGACCGGCAATCCTGGTGGGGCTCATGAACAACAACTGGACGGAGCGGCTGGTGCCCCAACTGCGATTCACGGTCGAGCACCCGTCGCTGAGCCGCATTACGATTCGTGATCGGAATCATCCTTCGAATACCGAGTGGTCGGTCGACTATTCGACTCCTTATCTCGATGTCACCAAGGACTATGCGCTTGTGCTGAGAATGGTCGACCCCAAGACCGACCAGATCGTTGTGGTAGCGGCCGGCATTACCGTGTTCGGCACCTTTGCTGCGGGTGGATTTCTCACCGACAAGAATGAGATTAAGAAGCTGGCGGCATTCGTGCCACGCGGATGGGATTCGAAGAACATGGAACTGGTTCTTTCCACGGATGTGATTCGCGGCCACTCCGGACCAGCCACGATCGTCGCCGCGCAATTCTGGTAGTACCTCGGCTGTGATTCGGCAATTCACCTCCGGGACCTTGCTTGCACATCCCTTTCGGTGTAAAGCTAGCCATAGCGGGATGGCGATTGCATCTGCCGCGCGCCCCGCGTCGAAACTGGAGGTTTCCCATGCCCGAATCCGCTCTCACCGCCGGAAACACGCTGCACAGCCTGGAAGACTGGGATGAGTTCCTGGAAGGCCGCTACAAGGAAGGCCGCAGCCAGGAAGAGTTTCGCGTTTACGACGCGACCGCGCAGCCGGGGGTGGCGGAGTTTTACCGGCTCAATCACGAAAATCAGACCGTCGATTATGTGCTCGGCAAGGAGAAGGAGTACTTCGGCCTGAACAAGGGCAAGAAAACCGTGTGGGAGGCTGCGGAGTTTCTGAATACGCTGGTGGACGACAGCGACCCTGATACCGACCTTACCCAGATCGAGCACCTGCTCCAGACGTCCGAGGCGATTCGTCGCGACGGCCATCCGCGGTGGATGGTCCTGACCGGGTTCCTTCACGACCTGGGCAAATGCCTGTGTCTCTATGGCGAGCCGCAATGGGGCGTGGTCGGCGATACCTTTCCGGTGGGCTGCGCCTGGTCGACGGACATCGTGTTTCACGAATACTTCGCCAGGAACCCGGACAGAAACGTGCCCGAATACCAGACCAAATACGGCATCTACCAGCCGAACTGCGGGCTCGAGAATATCCACTTGTCGTTTGGGCACGACGGCTACATCGCCGAGGTCATGAAACCGCACCTGCGCGACGAGGCGCTCTACATGCTGCGCTTCCACTCGTTCTATCCGTGGCATCGGCACGGAGCCTACGACTACCTGTGCAATGACAAGGACCGGGCGATGCTGGAGTGGGTACTGAAGTTCAATCAATACGACCTTTACTCGAAGGGCCACACCAAGCCGGATGTGAAGCAGCTAAAGCCCTACTACGACGATCTCTTCGCGGAGTTCTTGCCCGAAAAGCTGGACTGGTAGGCACTGTCGATTTAGCACGCATGTCTCTCAACCCGCGGCCCTCGTCTTCCTGATTTCGCAAACAATGAGTGCGCTTGCATTTTTTTCCTATCGGTTTTGCGACAATAAGAGGTGGAACAGGCGATCCGAGTGCGGCCTCCGGCAGAACCCACGGCACCTGACGTAATTCGGTTTCGTTCTGAACACTTCAGGAGACCAAAACCGGCCCTTCTGGACCGTTTACATTTACGAAATCGCGCCAATATCCGCATTACTTTCAGCAGCTTGCAGGGAACACCTCAAGCACGAATGGGCACCCTCCCCCCCGCCTGTAAAACTGTAAAACTGTAAATTCGGTCAAACCACGAATCACACAGTTGCCCAGACGTAGAAACGGCGGGAGTGGATGGTAACCACTCCCGCCGTTTCTGGTTCAGCTCGAGACTTAGTTCACGGTCATGACGAACGTCGTCGTAGCTGTCGTGCTCGCGGCGTCGTTCCCTACGCCAGTGACGGTTACGGTGTAGCTGCCCGCAGTTGTGGCGGGGGTGCCGACCTTCACCGACCCGGTACCCGTTGCGGTGTTGAAGTTGCTATCCCCGGAGTACGAAGCCGTCAGCGTTTGGGTTCCTACGGGAAGCGAGTTGGCCGGGACGGAAATCGTGGCAGCGCCACTGGCCAGGGTGGTTGCCGACGAGCTGTAGCTTCCGCTGCTGAGGGTAACGGTGCCGGTCGCAGCGGATGTTCCTCCGGAAACGGAAACCGCAACGGAGAGCATATCCGTGGTGGCTATGACCGTCGGGGTTGGAGACACCGTGACAGATGGAGTGGTCTTGCCACCACCTCCGCCGCCGTTGTTGTTCTTGGTAATGCCGCAGCCGGCGATGGTAAAGGCAGCGGCGAATACAAGGGCAATGAGGGTAAGGACCTTACGACCGCGCCTCGTTCCCAGGGGCAGGAAGAAGAACAGCAACCCGAGAATGGTGGTCCCGCCCGCAGCTTTGAACCAGGCCATGCTGCCCGGGGCGCGGACGTTGGATGGGATCGGGGTGGTGGCGACGGTGACTTGTGACATTTGAGGAGTCGCCGTCCCACTCGTAAAGGTGAGAGTCGACGGACTGACTGTGACTGTGGGCGTGCTCACGGCTCCGGATGGAGCGGAGGTAACCGCCGCGGTGAGGGTGACGGTCCCGGCGTATCCGCCAAGCGGGGTTACGGTAATCGTAGAGGCATTGCCGGTGGAGGCTCCGGCGGTGACGGTCAAAGGGGTTGCAGAAAGCATGAACCCGAGGACGTTAACAGTGGCCGTTCCGGTTCCGATCGAGTAAGTTCCATCGGTGGTGTCGCCGTTGTAAATGACAGTGAGGGTATCGGTTCCAGCCTTGAGCGCACCGGCCGGGATCGTCAAGGTGGCTTTTCCGGTAGCGTCCAGGATAACCGCGGGCAGCGGCGCAACATAACCGTTCCCTGAGATGCTGACACTTCCGGTGGGCGTACCGAGGTTGGATGGATCCGTGACCGAGACTGACACGTGAATCGGGGTGATCGCGTCTACCGCGGTGTGGTCCGGAGTGACGGTGACGACTACGGGGGAGTCGCCAGTGGCGGTGCCCCAGTAGGCAATCAACTGGCTCACATCGACGCTTCCCAGGCCGGTGGCGCGGTCGTAGCCCGGGGTGGTGTCGAAGCCCGTCAGGAAGAGACTCCCTCCTGCCCCGTTCAGTTGGCAGTTCGGAGTGCCGCTGGCGCAATACACAGAGTTGTTTCCGACCGTGATGTCCTTGAAGATGCTGCCCGCGCCAGCGCCATTGTAGAGGTCATAGAGCTGCTTTGCTGCCTGTCCGAGGCGGCCGGGAGAGCATTTTGTTGGGGCAGATAGACTGCAGGCATTCTGGACGAGGGCCAGGATGCCGGCAAACGCCGGCGAGGCGGTAGAAGTTCCACCGAAACCAAAGAAATAGAATTGGCCGTCGGATTGATCAGTGCAGTTGGCGGTCACGTTGACCGGAGGAGTAGCGGAGTTCGGACCGACGTCATCGGTGCAAACCAGCCAGGAAGCGTTGTCGCCGCCCGCGCCCGACATCAGAGAGATGTCAGGAATGTCGCGGAAGCCGCCGTTGACGGGATCGGTGACGGAGTCGGGCACACCGATTCCAACCTGCCAAGCCGGTTTGATATACCCGTCGTTGCAGGTCCCAATTGCGGCATCGGTGGAAGTATTGGTGGAGCAGGTGCTCACGCCCCCGCTTCCGCCATTGATGTTGGTCGCGCCGGAGGAAGGGTCAGTAAACGGGATGTTGGCGTCGAGGACACCGTCGGTTGCCGTGGAGTCGTTCCACGTCGACTCGGGGATGTATCCCTGAGCCGTCCGGTAGAGGGTGGTCCCGGAGTTTGCACTCGGATCGCTCACGTAGGTGGTGAAGGTGCTCTGGTCGAGAAGGCCAATGAGATCGGTTCCGCCGACCGCGATGTTGTAAGGGGTTGAAGCGTACCCGCTGACGGCGAGCCCATTCGTCGCAGCGGTCTCGGTGCTGTTGTTATCGCAGCCAGCAGAACCGTTGTCTCCGGTCGCTACAGTGACGGCGATGCCCTGGGTCGCGGCCTGCTGCCACCAGCTACTGATCAGGGCATTCTCGGCGGTCGTCAGCTGCAACTCGCACTCCCCGAAACTGAGGCTGAAGATGTCGACAGAATTGTCGGCCAGCATCTGCTCGATGGCGATGTCCAGGGTGGAGGCGGTGTAGAAATGGATAGTCGCCCCGGGTGCGAGGCCGCCGGCCAGCTCGGTGTCGATATACGCTTCGTCAGTGTCACCGGTGGCGGTGGTGTTGTCGACGTTGGTGATGATGGGCTGGTTGGAGTCGCCGAGAAACCGGTTGCGGAAGCTGGCCACGGTGGAGGCCTGGATAACCGCGTCTCCGCCGACGCCGATGGTCACGCCGGTTCCGGTGATGCTCGTCCCGGTGGTAAAGCCGGCGTTCAGTGAGTTGGGCGTGTCGTAGATCGTGGCTGCGTCCCCGGGAACGATGAAAAGCAAGTAGGGGTCGTCGGTGGTGCCGGAGCCGGTGGTCATTTGAGCCCGTGGACGCCTGGATTGAAACGGTTGAGCGGCTTTCAGCCGGTGGGTGGCCGGGTCGTATTTGCCCAACCGATTGGCGACATGCTGCGGGCGGGGCCGGATGGTATTCAGCCTCGCAACACCCGACACAACGCCTGCCAGGGCAGCGGGAATTTTGGGATTGCTGTTATTGGAGAAGAACTGTTCGCCGTTGGCCTGGTAGGAATGAATGGAAGTGTGGAACGCCTGCTCGATCTGGGCGACGGTTCCGGAGAAGGCGATATTGGTGCGGCCGGAGGAAACCCCATCCACACGCAAACCGCGGGATTGAAGCCAGGCAACGATAGCCGCAATATCGGAGTCGGCGGGGCCGTAGAGTTTGCCGAACTGCGCGGGCGTGAGCCATTTGTGGTAATTCGGCGAGGACTTGTCCTGGAGATCGGCCAGATATTTGTTCAGCGCGGTTTCCTGCGCGCTGGTCCGGGAAAGCATCAGCCGGACATGGGAAAGCTGCGTAGATGGCGAAGCGGCGCCCAAATCGAATTCTGCCCTCGCCCTGGACGACACATTTCCTGTCAAGGTGACCAGCGAGGACTCGTTGACAGGGGTGGTAATGCGGGGGGTGATCTGCGTGCTTTGCCCGGTTGATATTGACGGCTGAACGAGCACACCGAGGACTGCTAGAAACGAGAGGACGCGAAGGCAACGCATGTTTACTCCAAGACCTTTCTTCGGAAGACCGAACGAGCTTTAAGCCTGGACTTCGAAATAAAGCAGCGTGGGGGCTTCAGGGAAAACGGGATTTTTAGATGTTGAACCCGGAATTAGGGGAATGATAACCCTGGAACCAGTGCCCGGAGAAGGTTATACAGCTACGACTTCTGTGCTACGGAGCACGAGCAGCTTGACTTATGGAGTAGCACTCTTTAGATGGAGCTGCAGGCTGCGGGGAAGGCCCGGATCAGATGCGGAACGTCACCACTCAGCCATTGCAATAGACACTTTGTATTCCTTTCGAATATGATGCCTTTTCCGGCCGCTCCGAGACTGGTTTCAAACCGTGCGAGCATCGCTGTTTATTACGTGCTACAACGATACCCTCTATCCCGAGACGGGACGGGCCGTAGTGCGCCTGCTGGAGCGGCTGGGCGTGGAAGTGGAGTTCCGGGCCGAGCAAACCTGCTGCGGACAGATGCATGCCAATACCGGTTTTCGGAGCGAGGCTTATTCTCAGGCCAAGCGCCTGGTGCGGCTCTACCAGGATGCAGAGGCAGTGGTGATTCCTTCGTCATCGTGCGTGGCGATGATTCGCGATCAGTATCCCGGGCTGATCGAGGAGTTGGGGAATCCGGAGTTGCGAGAGCAATTTGCAGCGCTGCTGCCGCGTGTGTATGAGTTGAGTGAGTTCCTGATCGACAAGCTGGGCGTGGACGATGTGGGCGCATACTTTCCGCACCGCGTGACCTATCACGCCAGCTGCCACGGATTGCGCGCACTGGGGCTGGGGGACCGGCCATTTCGCCTGCTCGCGAAGGTGCGCGGACTGGAACTGGTAGCGCTGGAGAATCTCGATCGCTGCTGCGGGTTCGGGGGAACGTTTTCGATCAAGAATGCAGAAGTGTCGTCGGCGATGCTGTCGACCAAACTGCTGGATGTGCAGAAGACCGGAGCCGAGTATTGCACGGCGCTCGACAATAGCTGCCTGATGCACCTGGGCGGGGCGCTGCACCGCCAGTTTGCGGCCATGAAGACGGTACACCTGGCACAGATCCTGGCCAGCACCGAAGCCAATCCGATGGAAGCGACGCCATGAATCGTTCCGCGAACGACAGCCATCCGGTTCTGGACCCGGTGCTGGCCGCGCCGTTTCCGGAGGCTGCGTTCACGGTGCTGCGCAATACGCAGTTGCGTAAAAACGTGGCCCACGCGACAGATGTCATCCAGGGAAAACGCAATCGGCTGGTGGCAGAGAAAACCGACTGGCAGGAATTGCGGTCGGCGGCATCAGCGGTACGTACGCATGTGCTCGAGAACCTGGGACATTATCTCGAACAGTTCGAAGAGCAGTGTACGGCGGCGGGCGGGGTAGTGCACTGGGCGAAAGATGCCGCCGAAGCGCGTGCCATCATTCTGGACATCCTGCGCGAAGAACAGGCCAGTGAGGTCATCAAGATCAAGACCATGACGTCGGCGGAGATCCAGCTGAACCCGGCGATCGAGGCGGCGGGCATCAAGGCTTTCGAAACGGACCTGGCCGAGATCATTCTGCAGCTCGGCGACGATGACCCTTCGCACATCGTGGTTCCAGCGCTGCATGTGAATCGAACCCAGGTGCGCGAGATCTTCGCGCGGAAGATGAACCTGCCGGAGCTGAGCGACGATCCAAAAGAGTTGACCAATGCAGCACGCACCTTTCTGCGCGAGAAGTTCCTGCGCGTGCCGACGGCCATCAGCGGCGCGAATTTCCTGATTGCCGAGACGGGCTCGGTGGTGATCGTGGAGTCGGAAGGCAATGGGCGCATGTGCCTGACGTTGCCGCGTACCATGATTACGCTGGCCGGGATCGAGAAGGTGATTCCACGCTTCCAGGACCTCGAGATCATGCTGCAGGTACTGGCGCGGTCGGCTACCGGCGAGCGGATGAATCCTTATTCGTCGCTGTGGACGGGCGTGACACCGGGCGACGGGCCGCAGCGCTTTCACGTGGTGCTGCTGGATAACGGGCGATCGGATATTCTGGCGCGGCGCGGGGAGCGGCAGACGCTGAAGTGTATCCGCTGCGGCGCGTGCCAGAACACGTGCCCGGTGTATCGGCAGACCGGCGGGCATGCGTATGGTTCGCCGTACGCGGGACCGATCGGGGCGATCCTTACGCCGCAACTGATGCACCTGGAGCATGCACAGACCTTGCCGTATGCGTCGTCGTTGTGCGGGGCGTGCTACGAGGTGTGCCCGGTCAAGATCAATATTCCTGAGGTGCTGATCGATTTACGGGCCCAGGTGACGGACAAGGAGCGCGACGAGGAACGACGATTCTTCGATCCGATGTACCTGGGGATGCGGATTGCGAACTTTATTTTCGCGAGCGCGGGGCGATTCCGGCTGGCGCAATGGATGGGTCGCGTGGGGTTGCGTCTCTTCACGCGCAAAGATGGATGGATTCACAGTTTGCCGAGCCTGGGAGCGCGATGGACGATGACGCGCGATTTGCGTGGGCTGCCCGATGAGACGTTTCGCGAGTGGTGGGCGGCGCGCGACAGGAAGGGCCAATGAAGATGGCTCCCATTTCGCGCCAGGCCATTCTCGATCGCATCCGCAAAGCGACCGGAGGCGGCGCGCCGGATGTTGCGGGAAGCTACGACGGGCTGCGTCGCGATTATGTTCGCGCGGGGAAGCTGGAAGCGGAACAGCGAATCGCGTTGATGATCGAACGGCTGCGCGAATACGACGCGGAAGTAGTGGAAGCTGCGCCGGAGTCTCTTGCGCAGGCGATCCAGAGTCAGTTGGCGGCCAGCGGGCGACGCAGGTTCGTGGCTCCGGCAGGGCTGCCGGCGGAGTGGCTGTCCGAGCGCGTTGAGTGGAAAATCGATCACGGCCTTTCGACAGCCGAGATCGAACAGGCGGAAGGCGTGCTCACAGCCGCGTTCTGCGGGATTGCGGATTCAGGAACGATCGTGCTGCATCACTCGGCGGCCGAAGGGCGGCGTGTAATCACGCTGCTGCCGGATTGGCATCTGTGTGTGCTGCGCGCCAGCCAGGTTGTGGAGACGCTGCCGGAATATTTTGCGCGATGCTCGGAGGCGCCGGTGCTTGCGACATATATCTCCGGGCCGAGCGCAACGGCGGATATTGAGATGACGCGGATCAAGGGCGTGCACGGGCCGCGGTTTCTGCATGTGATTGTGGTGCGGGATGAGCGGAGTTAGCGGCGTTAGCAGAATTAGCGAGGTTTACGTTTTTGCGGTGCGACCGGAACGGCCACCTCAGAAGTTCCAACTCAGGCCGGTACCGATGCGGAAGTTGTTTTGATTGCTGAAGCCCGTGGCGCCGATCTGTGTGTGCACGAATTCGAGGTCGATGGGGCGAATGCCGAATTTGCGGGTGAAGTAAAGGTTCATGCCGCCGCCGGCCTGGAAGGCGAACTCGTTGGCGCTTGTCTCACCGTTGGAAAACAAGGTGTTGAATCCATGGGCAACGCCGATCAATCCTTGCCCGAAGAGCAGAAGCCGCCGCTGATTCTCACCGCCGCCGGGCGCCTTCCAGGCGAGGAAGGTGTAGCGGGGGCCGGCGAGGAAAGATACCTTGTTCTGATCAATGTTAGCAATGTAGTCCCCGGCATGGTCGGCGGTCAGGGTGGCGGCAACGCCGAAGCCTTTCCAGAGGGTCATTGCCGCGTCGACCCCGCCGCCTTTGAACCAAAAACAGCAGAGGCTGGGGTCGGGCCTGGAGAGCTCACCGGCAAAGGTCACACCCAGGTCGATTCCCATCTTCGGCCGCGGAACCGGGCTATAAGTTCCCTGGCCCCAAGCTACGTGACCAGCCAACATGCATGCGCCAATTAAGAGCAGACTTCCACAGGTCAAAGTACGCATCTGTATTTACCCCCACTCCAAACTGTTGGAACGAAGCTGGTGGATTCGTGGCATTCCGGTGTCTCACGGTCTCCGGTCCGAACGTCTGCGAACGCGCGGTTAAAAACGCCGCCGCTGATGTGCGTGGGCTGTTTCAAGAGACGGCTTCGCGGGGATAAGGTAAGCAGTTTCAATGTGCTGTGTTCGTCAAGTCTCCTCGGTTCGGGTGAGAGGTCGCTCACTCTGCCCCATGCCCGCTATTCGCCTGCGCACGAATCCCACGTTGCTGCGTAACACGTCAAAGGCGGGAACAAGATGGAGGCTTGATTCACAACTTCTAAAAAGGGCACCCGGATCCTTCTCTTCGCTCAGGATGACAGGCTATTGAAAGATCGATGCCAGTAAGGCTTTCACTCCGACAGTTACTCGATTATGGCGAGTGTCGTCGGGTTCCCACCCTTTCCGCAGGAAAAAGCGGAAAGGGCGGAGCACGGAGTTCGTGTTAGTTTTCAAATCCGGAACTGCAGATGCTTCCCCTTCGCTACGTTCAGGGTAGGATGACAGCTCTACCTGAATTGGGAAACGTCAGCCGACTGGCTGGACGCTTCCCTTGCCTGTCAGTTCTTCGACGCGCTCGATCCAGCCGCGGTCGGCTGCGACGCTCATCTCTTCGGGTTCGAGGATGACGGCGTATTCGCCTTTGCGTTCGAGATGGAGCATCACTTTGCCCGGTCCGGGAGCGGCGGCGGCGGCGCTCTTGAGAGCGGCGAGTATGTCGTCCGAGGCGCGATCGAGATTGATGCGGATGCGGATGCCGGTCGGCAATTTTACCTGCACTTCTTCGAGCGACTGGACGCCGCTGATGGAGATCTTGGGCGCGGCGTCTTCTTCCTTCATGACGGTGCCGCGGATGATCACCGGGGCTTCGATCTTGAGCTGGTCGCAGAGGCGTTCGTAGTCGCGCGCGAAGCAGATGAGGTCGATCTTGCCGCTGGCGTCTTCGAGCGATGCTTGCGCATATAACTTCTGGTCACGCTTGCTCTTCTGCACGCGCAGGCCGTGGATGATGCCGGCTACCTGGATTTCATCCCCGGGATCACTGTCTTTACCCCAGCGCCGCTCGGCGGGCTTGCGCTCGATGGCTTCGGAGATGGGAATGACGGCTGGCAGATTGCGAATTTTTTCGGCGTACTTGTCGAGCGGGTGGCCGGAGACGAAGAAGCCCAGCACGTCCTTTTCATTGGTGAGGCGCACGCTCTCTTCCCAATCGGGGACGTGGGGCAGATCGTCACAGTTGTGGCCGTTGAGAGGCACTTCATCGAATAGGCCGAAGAGGCCGGTCTGGCCGAACTCCGCGTCCTTCTGCGCCTTCTGCGCGCGTTCCATGGCCTTGTTGACGGCGGCAGAGAGCGCCGCGCGGGTGCCCAGCGAGTCGAGGGCGCCGGCCTTGATAAGGGACTCGATCACGCGCGAATTCATCACGCGCAGGTCGACCCTCTCGCAGAATTCCCAGAAGCTCTTGAAGCGGCCGCCGGCTTCGTCGCGGGCCTTGATGATGGATTCGATGGCGTTGCCGCCGACGTTCTTGACCGCGGCCAGGCCGAAGCGGATGGCGTCGCCGTGGGGCGTGAATTGCGCGCCGGAGACCTGGACGTCGGGCGGCTCGACAGGGATGCCCATTTCCCTGCACTCGCCGATGTACTTGACCACATTCTCGGGCTTTGAGGTTTCCGAGGTCAGCAGCGCGGCCATGAACTCGACCGGATAATGCGTCTTGAGATAGGCAGTGTGGTATGCCACCAGCGCGTAAGCCGCGGAATGCGATTTGTTGAACCCGTATCCCGAGAACTTCGCCATCTGGTCGAAGATCTCGCCAACGGGGCCCTTCGGATGTCCCAGCGCGGCTGCGCCGCTCATGAACCGGTCCCGCTGTTCCGCCATTGCCTCGGCATTCTTTTTGCCCATCGCCCGGCGCAGCAGATCGGCTTCACCGAGGCTGTAGCTCGCCAACACATTCGCGATCCGCATCACCTGCTCCTGGTAGACGATCACGCCCAGGGAATCCTTGAGAATCCCTTCCAACTCCGGCAGCAGAAACTCGACCTTGCGCCGACCCCACTTGCGCTCGACGAAGTCGTCGATCATGTCCATCGGCCCGGGGCGATAGAGCGCATTAAGGGCCGTCAACTCTTCAACAGTGTCCGGCTTGTAGCGCCGCAAAATGTCGCGCATGCCGCTCGACTCAAACTGGAACACGCCCGAGGTCAGCGCGGTGTGAAATACCCTTCTGAACGTCGCCGGGTCGTCGAGCGGAACCATTTCGATATCAATTTTCTGTTGGCGCGTCTGCTCGATCAGCTTGAGGCAATCGGTAATCACCGTAAGCGTCGCCAGGCCCAGGAAGTCCATCTTGAGCAGGCCCATTTTTTCGACCGACTTCATGTCGTAGGCGGTTACGATTTCGTCGTTCTTGGTCCGGTTCAAGGGGACAAGCTCGGTGAGGGGGCGCGGCGCAATCACCACGGCAGAGGCGTGTACACCTGCTCCGCGGACCAGGCCTTCAAGTTTCTTCGCCGTATCGATCAGCTCGCGAATCTGCTTGTCGTTCTCATAGACTTTGGCGAGTTCGGGAACTTCTTCAAGAGCCCTGTCGAGGGTCATGCCGACAGTAGCAGGCACCAGCTTGGCGATGCGGTCCACGTCGCCGTAGGGCATGTCCATGGCGCGGCCACAGTCCTTGATCGACGCCTTGGCGGCCATGGTGTTGAAGGTGATAATCTGCGCCACCTGCTCGCGGCCGTACTTCCGCGTCACATATTCGATAACTTCGCCGCGCCGGTTCTGGCAGAAGTCGACGTCGATATCGGGCATCGTGACGCGCTCGGGATTCAGAAACCGCTCGAAGAGCAGAACGTTCTGCATGGGATCGATGTTGGTGATCTCCATGGCGTAGGCGACCAGCGACCCGGTTGCCGAGCCGCGTCCTGGACCGACGGGGATTCCGTTGTCGCGCGCGTACTTGATGAAGTCCCACACGATCAGGAAGTACCCCGAGTACTTCATCTGCTTGATGATGCCGATTTCGAAATTCAATCGGGATTCGTATTCATGCAGCGGGGTGCGCAGGACTCCGCGCAATTCCAGTTGCCGCACCGCCGTTTCTAGTCTTTTCTTCAGGCCTTCGCGGCACACCTGCTCGAAATAGCTGTCGATGGTGTGGTCTTCAGGGACGGCGAATTCCGGAAATGGATTATCGACAGGGTGGAGCTTGAAGTGACAGCGCTCGGCGATCTCCATGGTGCGGGAGAGCAGCGCGGGCGTATCGGGAAATAGGCGGGCCATGTCGTCGCCGCTTTTCACGAAGAACTGGTCGGAATCGAATTTGAAGCGGTCGGCGTCATGAATCTTGGCGTTGGTCTGGACGCAGAGCATGACGTCGTGGGCGTGGGAGTCCTCGCCACAGAGGTAGTGCGAATCGTTGGTGGCGATCATGGGGATGCCGAGCTCGCGTTCCATGCGGAGAAGATCGTTCTGGATCTTGCGCTCGGCTTCGAGGCCCTGATCCTGAATTTCAAGGAAGAAATTGCCGCGGCCGAAGATATCCTGGTATTCGAGGGCTACCGCTTTGGCCTTTTCGTAGCGGCCGGCGGTGAGTTCTTCGCAGAGTTCGCCAGAGAGGCAGCCGGAGGAACCTATCAGCCCTTTGGCGTGTTCGGCGAGGTAGCGCTTGCTGACGCGCGGCTTGCGATAGAAGCCGTGGAGCGATGCCTCGGAGGTGATGCGGATGAGATTGCGGTAGCCTTCTTCGTTCTCGGCGAGGACCAGCAGGTGGTTGTAGTCGTCGCCCTGCGCGGGAGCACGATGGTCCTCATTCTTGCACACGTAGAGTTCGCACCCGAGGATCGGCTTGATTCCCTTCTCTTTAGCCGCGTTGAAGAAATGGACGGCTCCGTAAATGTTGCCATGGTCGGTCATGGCGACGGACTTCTGGCCGAGGGCGGCAACGCGATCGACGAGCTTCTTGATGTCGCAGGCGCCATCGAGGAGGGAGTATTCGGTGTGGAGATGAAGGTGGGTGAACTCGGGCATGGGCTAGGTTAATTTTAGTCGCTGGAGGGGGCGGAAGATACCGGTTGAAAAGGCTGAGGGTGGAGGAAAAGTGGACGGAAATGCAGATCCTTCCACTCATCCGCCACAGTAGACGCGATCAGAATGACAACGGTCAAATTCGGGTTCGTGCTCCCCCACCCAGGCGACAGAAAAAAGTCGCAAGGATGGGGCACCCAGTTCGCGACTTGACGCAGACGGACTTTCCCCGGATTCCTTCAACGATGTTTCAGGCTGACAGATGTTGCAGTTCGGAGACACACTTCTCTAAAGCCATGGCGTCGAAGGGGGCCCTGATCTTGGCATCGTTGTCGAAATACACGTAGACATCGCGGGCCTTGGCTGTTTGAGCCTTGATAGAACTGGCCTTCTTGCCGACGTCCACTTCCCCTCCCTGGGACCATTGAACGACACGCCGGGCCCACAAGTCGATGGCTTCGCGTTCGTATCCGCTCACGTAAAGCTGCTCGCTGCCATGCAAGCGACAATAGACAAAGTCGGCGGTGATGTCCATCAAAAGCGGCCACTCAACGGTGTCTGCCACGACCAGCCCAATGGCGTACTTGCGCAGAAGCGCGATGAAGTCTTCTGAGACAAAGCTGTCATTTCGGATTTCTATGGCGTGGCGCAGAGGCCGGTCCTCGAGGACCCGGAGCCAGGTTCGGCCGTCGAGGCGCTGGTCGTGACGGCGAGCCAGCTTCGCGGCCAACTTGTGCGTGCGCGGAAGAAGGCGGAAGAAGTTTTCCAGCCGTTCGGGGTCCCATTTGAAGTTGGCCGGAAACTGCCACAGGATCGGGCCGAGTTTGTCCTTCAGCCGGAGGAGACCCTGGGCGAAGAAGTTGGCCAGCGGAACCTCTACATCGAGGAGTCGGCGCATGTGGGTGATGAAGCGCGGACCCTTGACGGAGAAGACAAAATCCTCGGGGGTTTCGTTATGCCAGGTTTGGAAGCTTTCGGGCCGCTGCAAGGAGTAGAAGGAACCGTTAAGTTCGATGGATGTTAAGCTCCGAGAGGCGAACTCGAGTTCCCGGCGCTGGGCAAGATCGGGAGGATAGAAGGAGCCTCGCCAGCCTTTATATCGCCAGCCCGAGATGCCGATCCGAATGTCGCCTGACACGTTCATCTACTGCGCTCTACTCGACGCGTCAAGGATGGCCCGACCGCGGTTGGCGTGCACGGTCTAATTCGAGGGAGCGGCGCCGAATCACCTCCCTTGGTGTGGCCCAAGACGTGCTCAGAATCAAGTTGCCAGCGGCTAAAGTCCCGTTATTCCTGGATGCCGAACGGTAACTCAAGTCGTGCCCCGATCTATTACCGCCAGGCGCGGCCGAGCGCGGCCAGCATGGAGGTGACAAAGGATAGGCCGCGGCGCGCATCAGGGTGCGTCATCCGTTTGAAAAGCTGCCAGAGCGAAGGCGGACGGCTTTCGCGGCGCTGCGTTTCCATAGCGGCGTAGGCTTCCCTGGCGAGGTTGGAAATCGGCTCGGGATCAAAACTTCCCACCATCTGTCCGACCGCGAGCACGTGACGCAGCGCGTTGATGTTCACGGGCTCTGTTCCGTATTCGGCCAGAAGCGAAACGATCGTGTCCTTGGCCTTGACGGCACCATGCAACGCGTCGAGGATACCTTGCCTATGGGCTTCTTCGAGCAGATCGTAGGCGACCAGCAAGGCCTCCGCATGTTCGCTGGGAGCGGCGGCAAGGCGTCGCTGCAACTCGACTCTCGGGTCGGCCTTCTTCGGTGTGAATGCGACTGGTTGTGCCATAGCGATGTCTCCGTCGTTGTGCCGGGTTCGAGATCGAAGTTTGGTTCCCTTTCCAGGTCTCAAAAGCGAGACCTGGGGCACCCAGGATTACGCCTTCGTGGTTTGTATCCGGACAAGGTGGCGGGTGCCGTTGGTTCCGGGCGGCGAATAATCGGCGCGTTTCCACTTGCGCTCGACTTCGACGCCGGTCTGCGGGGTGGGATGGCCATGGCGGAAGTTCTGGGGTGGAAGCGGATCGGGGCCGGTCTCGGGCAGGACCGTCAGGTTGACCGAGATCTCCTTGTAGGCGGGCGTGTGGGTCGCTCGATCCACCCTCGATCCGGTCAGGCGGTTCACAGGCTGGGTAATGGAGTTGAGCGGCATATAGAGGTGATCGCCTTCGACGCGATCGGTCACGACCACCGGTACGGTCGCTTCTCCGTAAAGGCTGCGGAGCCGGACCATGCTGCCGCTCAAGAGTCCCTTGCGCGCGGCAAGTTCCGGCGATACTTCGACAAAATTGGTGGGCGTCATCTCCCGGATTCCCTTGCTGCGATAAGTCATCGCTCCCTGTTCGAAATGTTCAAGCAGGCGCCCGTTGTTCAAGTGATGACTGAACTCCTGCGATCTCTCTTCGCAGGGTTCGATCCATTCGATGGGATGGAACTTTGCCTTGCCGTCGGGGAACGGGAAGTTCTCGGTGAAGAGGAGGGGTGAGTCCTTGCCGTCTTCTCGACCGGCCATTGCAGGCTCTTGTAGCCCTCGAGACGGTCGTAGCGTAACGCCGGCGAATATGGGCGTCAAGCGTCGCGCATCTCATCCATGATTTCGCGAGGGATGAGTGTAATTCCAGCCGGCGCCGAGGCGGTTGGCGATGAGCTGAATGATCTCCCAGTCGGGCTTCGAATCGCCGAGCGGGCTCGAAAACGCTGATAGAGGCGCTGGATGCGGCGCTCGGTGCTGGTGAAGGTTCCTTCTTTTTCAAGCGAAGGCGAGGCGGGCAGAACGACGTCGGCGAACCGGGCAGGTCTCAGAGAAGTTGATGTCCTGGACGACGAAGAAATCGAGCATCGCGAGTGCGGCTGTCGACGTCGTTCGCGTTGGCGTCGGAGGTGATCGTGTCCTCGCCCTTGATGTACATGCATTTGAGTTTGCCCTCGTGGATGGCGCGAATCATCTCGTGGTTGTCGAGGCCGTTTGTGGTGGGCAGTGTGACGCCCCAGCCGGCTTCGAACTTCTGCGCGGACCGCTTCGTCTTCGACCTTCTGATATCCGGAAAAGACGTTGGGCATGGAGCCGAAGTCGCTGGTGCCCTGCACATTGTTGTGGCCGCGCAGTGGATAAGCGCCGGCGCCGGGACGCATGTAGTTGCCAGTGAGGAGGAGCAGATTGGAGATGGCGGTTGAGGTGTCGGAGCCGCCGCAGTGCTGGGTTACGCCCATGGCCCAGAGAATGCAGACGCCGTCGGCCTGCGGCGATCTCGCTGGCAATCTGTGTCAGCGTGTCTCGGACGGGATGCCGGTGATGCTGCTCGGCATACTCCAGCGTGAATGGCTCCAGGGATTTCTTGTACTCGTCGAAGCCGTTGACCCATTGGTCGATGAATGCCTGTTGGTGCCAGGCCGCTGGTCGAGGATGTATTTGGCGACCGCGTTGATCCAGACCGCGTCAGTGGAGGGTTCGGGGCGGATGAAGATGTCGGCGCGCTCGGCCATCTCGTGCTTGCGCAGGTCGGCGACGATGAGGCGCTGGCCGCGATGCTTGTGCGAGCGCTTGACGCGGGTAGCGAGGACCGGGTGGCTCTCGGCGGTGTTGGAGCCGACGATGATGACGAGGCCGGCTTTTTCGATGTCGGCGATGGAGCCGGTGTCGCCGCCGTAGCCGACCGTGCGCTTGAGGCCCATCGTGGCCGGGGTCTGGCAGTAGCGGGAGCAGTTGTCGACGTTGTTGGTGCCGATGACGGCGCGGGCCAGCTTCTGCATCAGGTAGCTCTCTTCGTTGGTGCACTTGGAGGAGGCGATGAAAGCCAGGGCATCGGGTCCATGTCGTTTTTGATTTTGGTGAAGGTCTCGGCGATCAGGGTCGAGCGCCTCATCCCAGGTGGCTTCGCGAAATGTGTCGGGACCGTTGGAGATCTTGACGCGAATCAGCGGGGTCACAAGCCGGTCGTCGGAGTTGATGTAATCCCAGGCGAATTTGCCCTTGACGCAGGTGGAGATGCCGTTGGCGGGCCCCTGCGGCCGGCTCGATCTTGAGAATGTGGCGGTCGCGTGTCCACACATCGAATGTGCAGCCGACGCCGCAGTAGGTGCAAACGGTCTTGGTGCGGTCGAACGCGGGCTTCGCGCATCGCCGCTTCGACCTCGGAGACTGCGAGGATCGGGCCGATAGCCGGTCTCCGGCTCGATGCCTTTCACGACCTCGATCATCTCGTCGAGGGCTTTCGGGGGAAGTGTCGGTGAAGTAGCCAGCCTGGCCGAGCATCGATTTTTCCATCAGCGCATTGCAGGGGCAAACGGTGACGCAGTGGCCGCAGGAGACGCAGCTGAAGAGCCGGCGATCTGTTCGCCGCCATCCCAAAGCACGCGCGGGATGTTCCGACTCCCAGTTGATGGTGAGGGTCTCGTTGACCTGCACGTTCTGGCAGGCCTCGACGCAGCGGCCGCAGAGGATGCACTGATCGGGATCGTAGCGGTAGAAGGGATTGGAATGATCCTGCTCGTACGGCTTGCCGCGGAAGGGCCGCGACTGGTGCTTCACGTCGAGGTCTTCGACAGTGTTGTGGACGGTGCAGTTGCCGTTGTTGTTGTCGCAAACGGTGCAGTAAAGGTCGTGATTCTGAAGGATGCGATCGAAGGCTTCGCGCTGGGCCATATCGACACATGCGTTTTCAGTCACGATGTTCATATGGGAAGCTGCCCGGGTGGAACAGGCCCGAACCAGCGTTCCATCGACTTCGACCATGCAGGTGTCGCATGTTTGGATGGGACCCATGGCAGGGTGATAGCAGACCTGGGGCAGATGGCGACCGGGAAACGCGCGGTTGATCGCTTCGACCAGTAATTCTCCCGTGGCAACCGGAATCTCGACGCCGTCAACGATCACAGCTGTGTCGGGACGCATGGCAAGAGGTGTGTTCAGAAGTCGCTTTTCCACTGACATATCGGCCTTGGATGAAGATGCGGGGATAGAAGATGCCGGAATCCGAATGAATGTGCCGCAGAGAACTGCCGGGTGCGTGTAACGGCCTCAGGGGTAGGTTCGGAAAACTCTCAATGGGGTTGGACCGGATGACTCGAGTCGTCAGATTCGGACAGTCGGAAACATTGTGCGCCAACCTGCCCATCCCCGTAAAGTTAGAATGCGGTATAGGAGTTTCGCAAGATCAAAATGAAATCATCCATTCATACCATCGATCGACTTCCTGGCAGCAAGGTTTTGACCACGAACAAGCACCTGATTCGCTGGGTGGAGAAGATGGCTGAGCTGTGCCGGCCGGATTCGGTTCACTGGGTGGATGGGTCGCAGGCTGAGTACGATTTTCTGTGCGATCGGCTGGTCAAGGCGGGCACATTCACGCGTCTGGACGGGGACCGCTGGCCGGGTTGCTTCTACGCGCGCTCAGCGCCCAATGACGTGGCGAGGGTGGAGGATCGCACGTTTATCTGCTCGCTTTCGAAAGACGCCGCCGGTCCGACCAACAACTGGGAAGACCCATATGTGATGCGTCGCACATTGAAGGGGCTGTTCCGCGGCTCGATGCGGGGGCGGACCATGTATGTGCTGCCCTTCAGCATGGGCCCGGTGGGCTCGGCGATGTCGGGCATTGGCGTGCAGCTGACCGATTCTCCCTACGTGGTGGCAAGCATGCGCATCATGGCGCGGATCGGGGCGCCGGTGTTTGCCGAGATCGACAAGGACGAGAAGCGCGTGGTGCCGTGCATGCATTCGGTGGGGATGCCGCTCAAGGACGGCGAGGCCGATGTGCCCTGGCCGTGCAACGAGACCAAGTACATTGTGCACTTTCCGGAAACACGCGAGATCTGGTCGTACGGGTCTGGCTATGGCGGCAATGCCCTGCTGAGCAAGAAGTGTTTCGCGCTGCGTATCGCGTCGAACATTGCGCGCGACGAAGGCTGGATGGCGGAACACATGCTCATCCTGGGTGTGGAGAATCCGGAGGGCGAGAAGACGTATGTGGCGGCGGCGTTTCCGTCCGCCTGCGGGAAGACGAATTTTGCCATGATGATTCCACCCAAGGCCATGCGGGGATGGAAAGTGACCACGGTGGGCGACGATATCGCGTGGATTCGCCCGGATGCCAAGGGTGAGTTGCGGGCGATCAACCCGGAGGCGGGATTCTTCGGAGTGGCGCCAGGGACCAGCGTCAAGACAAATCCCACGGCGATGGCGATGCTTTCGCGCAATACCATCTTCACGAATGTCGCACTGACGCCGGGGGGTGGCGTGTGGTGGGAAGGGATGACGGAGGAGCCGCCGGCCGAATGCCTTGACTGGCGGGGAGAACGCTGGACGCCGGCTATCGGCAAGGAAAGCGGGCGCACGGCGGCACATCCCAACGGCCGCTTTACGACCCCGGCCTCGCAGTGCCCGACCATTGATCCGGAGTGGGAATCGCCGGAAGGAGTGCCTATCAGCGCCATCGTTTTCGGGGGACGGCGCGCGACCACGCTTCCGCTGGTGTACCAGGCATTCAACTGGAGCAGCGGGGTCTACATCGGCGCGACCATGGGCTCGGAAACCACGGCTGCCCAGGCCGGGGCAGTCGGAAATGTTCGCCGCGATCCGATGGCCATGCTCCCTTTCTGCGGTTATCACATGGGCGACTATATCCGGCACTGGATCAAGATGCAGCGGGGCCTGGCAATGACGCCGCGTCTCTTCCACGTGAACTGGTTCCGCAAAGACAGGGATGGAAAGTTTATGTGGCCCGGATTCAGCCAGAACATGCGCGTGCTGCGGTGGATCGTGGATCGCGTCCAGGGGCGCACGCACGGGCGGGAAACGCCCATCGGCTGGGTCCCGCGCTACGAGGACATCGACTGGTCCGGATTCGAGTTTTCACGTAAGGTTTTCGATGAGCTGATGGAAGTGGATAGTACGGCGTGGCGGCAGGAAGTGATCGGCCACGAAGGGCTTTTCATCCAGTTGCACGATCATCTGCCGCCGGAAATGATTTACGAGCGGGAGCTGTTGATCTGCCGGCTGTGAATGATCAGCTCCTAGCTTCTAGCCGCTAGCTTTTAGCGCGGCTCGGCGACTTGGGTGACGGCGGTTTTCGCCGTATCTGCTCCGGGCGCGAAATTTCGCGCCCGGCGATTAATTTTCGGTTATTCTAAAAGGTTCCGCATCCTCTCTACACGGTTGCGCCAGCGCAGCTCCTGCTCTCGCAAACCGGTCAGGTAACTCTCGGCCATTCAGCCCGGGAACTGCGGTACGAGCGGTACTAATCCGGCGATTGCTCGCCGTCGACCTTACTCGAACGAAGGATTGCCATGCAAGGATCAGACAGTCGTCTACGTGTCCCTGGACGGCAGGGACTTTACCATCCGCAACAAGAGCACGATGCCTGCGGCATGGGCCTGGTGGCCAGCATCCGCGGAGAGAAAAGCGCACGAGATCATCCGCCAGGGCCTCGAGGTTCTGCTGAACCTGGCGCATCGGGGAGCGGCAGGTTGCGATCCGGAGACGGGCGATGGCGCCGGAATCCTGATCCAGATTCCACATGTGTTTTTTTCGCGCGAATGCGGCGAGCTGGGGATGCAGCTTCCGGAATCGGGCGCGTATGGCGTAGCGATGTGCTTTCTTCCCGTGGACAAGCACAACCGCCTTCAGTGCGAGGGCGTATTCGAGCGCATCTCCGCTGAGGACGGCCTGAAGGTGATCGGCTGGCGCGACACACCGGTCAATGGCGATTTCATCGGCCGCGAGGCGCGCGCGACGCAGCCGTATATCGAGCAGTTTTTTGTGGAGCGGCCTGCGGGCCTCGATGAGGAGTCGTTCGAGCGGCTGCTCTATCGCGTGCGGCGCCGCATTGAGAACGAGATTGCAGCTTCGGACATCGAAGGCAAAGACGACTTCTTTTACATACCGTCATTTTCGTGCCGGACCATTATCTACAAGGGGCTGATGCTGGCTCCGCAGATCGAGAAGTTTTACGCAGAGCTTGCCAATCCGCTGGTGACGAGCGCACTGGCGCTGGTACACCAGCGGTTCTCGACCAATACGTTTCCCAGTTGGAAGCTGGCGCATCCCTATCGCTACATCGCGCACAATGGCGAGATCAATACTGTCCGCGGCAACGTGAGCTGGATGAATGCGCGCCAGGGGGTACTCAACAGCCCGCACTATGGCGAAGACATCGACAAGCTCTTCCCGGTGATTGTGCCCGGCGGCAGCGACTCGGCTTCGCTCGATAATGCTGTCGAGTTCCTGTACCAGTCGGGGCGTTCCATAGCGCACGTGATGGCGATGGTGATTCCCGAAGCGTGGGCGGGCAACCCGGACATGGACGAGGACAAGCGAGCGTTTTACGAGTACCACGCGTCGCTGATGGAGCCGTGGGATGGTCCGGCGGCGATCGCCTTCACCGACGGCCGCGTTATCGGCGCTACGCTCGACCGCAATGGCCTGCGGCCGGGCCGCTATATCGTGACCAAGGATGACCTTGTGGTGCTCGCATCGGAAGCCGGCGTTCTGGATGTTCCGGCGCAGGACATTCGCAAGAAAGGGCCGCCTGCAGCCGGGACGGATGTTCCTCGTCGACACGGTGCAGAAACGCATCATCTCCGACGCGGAGATCAAGAAGGAGCTTGCCGCGCGGCAGCCTTACGCAGAGTGGCTGCAGCAACAACAGGTGACGCTGGAGCACCTGCCGGAGCCATCGCGGGTGATTGCGTCGAATCCGGAAACCCTGCTGCGCCGGCAGAGAGCGTATGGGTACAGCGAAGAAGACCTGCGCATCCTGCTTTCGCCCATGGGAGCGACGGGTGCGGAGCCGGTGGGCTCGATGGGCACGGATGTTCCGCTGGCGTGCCTGTCAGACCGGCCGCAGCCGCTGTTCAACTATTTCAAGCAGCTGTTCGCGCAGGTGACCAATCCGCCCATCGATCCGATTCGCGAAGAGCTGGTGATGTCGCTGATCAGCTACATCGGCACGGAGCGCAACATCCTGGATGAAGCGCCCGACAACTGCCACACGCTGAAGCTGCCGCATCCCATTCTGACCAATCGCGATCTGGAGAAGCTGCGCCGTATTTCATCTGGCGATCTGCTGGCGACAACCCTGCCGGCCCTGTTCCGCGCCGAAGACGGCGAGGCCGGTCTGCGTCGCAGCCTCGACGAATTGGGCTCTCGCGCCGCCCATGCGGTCGCGTCGGGCTACTCGCTGCTGATCATTTCCGATCGCGGCGTGGATGCCACCTATGCGCCCATTCCCAGCCTGCTCGCGATGGCCGCGGTGCACAACAAATTAGTACGTGAGAAGACCCGCACCCAGGTGGCTCTGATCATGGAGAGCGGCGAGCCCCGAGAAGTGATGCACTTTGCACTGCTGATCGGATACGGCTGCAGCGCGGTCAATCCATACCTGGCGATCGAAACCTTGCACGACCTGAAGCGCCGCGGACTGCTGCCGCACAACGTCACGCCCAATCATGCGGAGAAGAATTTCATCAAGGCCATCAACAAGGCATTGCTGAAAACCTTCTCGAAGATGGGCATCAGCACGCTGCAAAGCTATCGCGGTGCGCAGGTGTTCGAAGCTGTGGGCCTGAACCAGTCGCTGGTCGATGCCTACTTCCCAGGGACGACTTCACGGGTGGAAGGCGTGGGGTTGGATGTTCTGGCGCGCGAGGCGCAGATGAAGCACGCCTATGCATTCCAACCACTGACCGACTCGGAGACAGAGCTGGCGGTGGGTGGCCACTACCAGTACCGCGAAGACGGCGAATACCATCTTCTGAATCCGCAGACCATCAGCAAGCTGCAACACGCGGTGCGGGTGAACAATGCCACGACTTTCCAGGAATACACCGACCTGCTCGACGACCAGAGCCGGCATTACTGCACGCTGCGCGGGCTGATGCAACTGAAGTACGCCGACGAGCCGATTCCGATCGAGGAAGTGGAGCCGGCCAAGGAAATCGTGAAGCGCTTTACAACCGGCGCGATGAGCTTTGGATCCATCAGCAAGGAAGCGCACGAGACCCTCGCTATCGCCATGAACCGCCTGGGCGGCATGTCGAACACGGGCGAAGGCGGCGAAGACGAAGAGCGCTTCAAGCGGGACGCCAACGGGGATTCGCGGCGCAGCGCGGTGAAGCAGGTGGCCAGCGGACGTTTCGGCGTGACGACCAACTACCTTGTCAACGCAGACGAGTTGCAGATCAAGATGGCGCAGGGCGCCAAGCCCGGCGAGGGCGGGCAGTTGCCGGGACACAAGGTGGACGAGGTCATCGCCAGGACGCGACACTCGATTCCGGGGGTGGGGTTGATTTCGCCGCCGCCCCATCACGACATCTATTCGATCGAGGACCTGGCACAGCTGATCTACGACCTGAAGAACGTGAACCCGCAGGCCCGCATCGCGGTGAAACTCGTGGCCGAGGCCGGGGTGGGGACGGTGGCCGCCGGGGTTTCGAAGGCGCATGCGGACGTGGTGCTGATTTCGGGCGACACGGGCGGCACCGGTGCATCGCCGCTCAGTTCGATCAAGCATGCGGGTCTGCCGTGGGAATTGGGTCTCGCGGAAACGCAGCAGGTGCTGCTGTTGAACGACCTGCGCAGCCGCATCCGGGTGCAGACTGACGGCAAGCTGCAGACGGGACGCGATGTCGTGATCGCCGCTCTTCTGGGCGCCGAGGAATATGGGTTCGCGACTACGCCGCTGATTGCAATGGGCTGCATCATGATGCGGAAATGCCATCTGAACACGTGTTCGGTGGGTATCGCCACGCAGGACCCGGTGCTGCGCGCGCGGTTCACAGGGCAGCCGGAGCACGTGATCAATTTCTTCTTCTTTATTGCCGAACAGATGCGCCAGCACATGGCCAAGCTGGGGTTCCGTACCGTGGATGAAATGGTTGGGCGAGTGGATAAGCTCGATGCCATGCTGGCCGATGCGCACTGGAAGGCGAAGGGCATCGATCTGTCTTCGATTCTCTACGCACCGATTCTTCCCTCGCGCGTTGCGCGCAGGAAGGTGATGGCGCAGGATCATGGCCTTGACCAGGCGCTCGATCACGCGCTCATTGCAAAAGCGACTCCGGCGCTCGAATCCGAACAGCCGGTCAAGGGCAGCTTCGCCATTCGCAACGTTCACCGCACCGTGGGAGCGATGCTGGGCGGGGAGATTGCCCGCCGATACGGATCAGCAGGCTTGCCGGACGAGACCATTCATTTCAAATTCTGCGGGTCGGCGGGACAAAGCTTCGGCGCCTTCGTGCCCAACGGCGTGACGCTGGAACTGGAAGGCGATTCGAACGACTATCTGGGCAAGGGTCTTTCGGGCGGCCGCATCATTGCTTACCCGCCCAAGACGTCGAGCTTCCTGCCCGAAGAGAGCATCCTGGTCGGCAACGTGGTTTTGTATGGGGCTACGAGCGGTGAAGTTTTTCTAAACGGCATCGCGGGCGAACGGTTTGCGGTGCGCAATTCGGGAGCGACGGCGGTGGTGGAAGGCGTGGGGGACCACGGCTGCGAATACATGACCAACGGCACGGTGGTGGTGATTGGGTCGACCGGGCGTAACTTCGCCGCGGGCATGAGCGGCGGCATTGCGTATGTTTATGACGACGCAGGCGACTTCGGAACGCGCCGCTGCAATCCAGCCAGCGTCGATCTTGAACCGCTGGTGAATGACGACGATGTCGCAGTTGTGCGCGGCCTCCTGGAGCGCCACCGCGACCTGACGGGAAGCCCACGGGCCGCATGGGTGCTGGAGAACTGGGCGGAGGCCCAGGGCCGCTTCATCAAAGTGTTCCCGCATGAATTCAAGCGGGTGCTGGGCGTCGCTCGTGTCGAGAAGGACGATGGTGAATCCACGACTTCATCAACCCTGGTGGGTGCAACCGAGGTGAAACATGGGTAAGGTCACCGGATTTCTCGAAATCGAGCGCGAACAACCGACGCGCCGCAAAGTGGAAGAGCGGGTGCAGGACTGGCTCGAAATCTACGAACCGTTTCCGATTGAGAAGCAGCGCGATCAGAGCGCGCGCTGCATGGATTGCGGAGTGCCCTTCTGCCACACCGGGTGCCCGGTGAACAATCTGATTCCCGACTGGAACGACCTGGCGTACAACAATCGCTGGGAGCGCGCCATACGGCGTCTGCATGCTACGAATAATTTTCCGGAATTCACCGGGCGGATTTGCCCCGCGCCGTGTGAAGCGGCTTGCGTGCTGGGCATCGATCAACCGCCGGTCTCGATCAAGGTAATCGAGAAGAGCATCGTGGAGCGGGCGTGGGACGAGGGCTGGATCCATCCCGAACCGCCGGAACAGAACACGGGCAAGCGCGTGGCCGTGGTGGGCAGCGGGCCTGCGGGGCTGGCGGCAGCACAACAACTGCGCCGTTCCGGGCACTCGGTCACGGTGTATGAAAAGAACGATCGCATCGGCGGCCTGCTGCGCTACGGCATTCCCAACTTCAAGTTGGAAAAACACGTGATCGAGCGCCGGCTGAAGCAAATGCGCGACGAGGGCGTCACTTTCCTGACCAATGCGCATGTGGGGGTGAACGTACCGGTTGAGACCCTCACGGGCCACTACGACGCCATCCTGTTGGCCGGCGGGGCCGAACATCCGCGCGACTTGAGTATCCCAGGGCGCGAATTGAAGGGCGTTCATTACGCGATGGAGTTTCTGCCCCAGCAGAATCGGCGCTGCGAAGGCGACACCGTGGAAGCAGGCATTTCTATTACCGCGGAGGGCAAACGGGTGGTCATCATCGGAGGAGGCGACACGGGCGCCGATTGCCTGGGCACGACGCATCGCCAGAAGCCGCTCAGCGTGCATCAGTTTGAAATCATGCCCAAGCCGCCGGCGACGCGCGCGGCGTCAACGCCGTGGCCGATGTGGCCGCTGCAACTGCGCACCGAAGGCGCCCACGAGGAAGGCGGTGTCCGCGACTGGAGTATCAACAGCATCAAGTTCACTGGCGATGAGCATGGCAACGTGAAGCAGTTGCACGCTGTGCGCGTGGGCCCGCCGCCGAAGTTCGAACCGATCGCCGGCAGCGAATTCACGATGGATGTCGATCTGGTGCTGCTGGCGATGGGATTTCTGGGGCCGGTTCAATCAGGCATGATTGAAGAATTGGGCGTGGCCGTGAATTCGCGAGGCAACGTCGACACCACGGATTATCGAACGTCGGTGGAGGGTATCTTTGCTGCGGGGGATATGCGCCGCGGACAATCGCTTGTGGTGTGGGCGATCGCCGAGGGGCGCAAGGCGGCAGAGGCTGTCGACAAGTACCTGGTTTCAAAGCCAGATCCACTTGCGAAGCAGCATCTCGCAGCGGTGTGAATCCCACGTCTGACTGGTTGGCGGCGCGACTGAACGCCGACAATGGTTTTTGAATATGGGCAAATCCCAGGTCTCAAAATCGAGACCCGGGGCACCCATTTTCCGTCTTCCGATTTTCTACCACCACTCCATCATGCGGCCCAGGGACACTTTGGCGCTGCTTTCGGGCTTGGGAGTACGCAGCAACAGGACCGGGCATGCGGCGAGCTTCACCAGCTTTTCGGCGATGGATCCGAACACCTGCGGATACCATCCGGAAAGCCCATGGGTCGTAAAAACGAGCAGGTCGGCGTTTTCGCGCTCGACTGCCTCGAGAATGGTTCCAGCTACATCAGCGCCGACCTCGACGCTGGTGGTCGCCTTCACTCCCCTGGACTTCAATCCCGCCTGAGAGACCTCAAAGTGGTCGGACGCGGCCTTCCTCGACTCGTCAATGATGGAAGCTTCCGACACGCCCGCCGGCAAAGTCACGTCGGGAGACTCGGGAATGACGTGGAGAAGATAGAGTTCGGCACGAAATTTTTCAGCAAGCTCGGTGGCAGCATCCAGGGCTGCGTGGGACGAAGCGCTGAAGTCGATGGGAACCAAAATTTTGGTAGGGATTACGCTCACTGCTTCGGACATTTTGAATCTCCTTGCTGAAATTGGGACAATGCCGGGTGTTCAGGCTTTTCGGGTCCCATGATAACAAGCAGACCGACACCTCCATGCGTGACCGACAGCACAGCTATGGAGCAGCGACGGATCAGAGCCAAATGCAGGTTCTTCGTTGCGCTGAGAATGACAGCGGCTTTTGGCACCGGAATGGTAATTTAGTACGAATATGAGTTCGCGGACTGCTGCTGTGCTGGGGGAAATCGGATTGCCTGTGCCGATTCGTGAACTTGGTGCTCGAAAATGGGACGCGATCGTCGTGGGCGCCGGACACAACGGCCTGGCATGCGCGGCGTACCTGGCGCGGGCGGGACAGCGGGTTCTCGTGATCGAGAGCCGCGAACGCGTAGGCGGTGCGTGCACCATCGAAGAGCCATTTCCCGGGGTGCGCATGTCGCCGTGTGCGTATCTCGCAGGACTGCTGCACCCGCTGGTGGTCGAAGAGCTTGGGCTGCCGAAGCGTGGCTTCACATGGACGCCCGCGGTCAACGGCTTGTTTGTTCCCTTCCTTGATGGATCGAGCATTCAACTATGGGATGACGATGAACGCTGCGCGGCCGAGGTGCACGCGCTGTGCCCGGGGGATGTGGAGAGCTGGAAGGAAATGTCGGATGTGATCCGCCGGCTGCGCGATGCGCTGCGACCCGCAAACAATAACGACCTGTGGCTAAGTGATTCGCCGACGCGCGAACAGATTGAAGAACGCCTGGGGAACGACGAGGAAGCGCGATCGGTTCTGTTCGACTGGTCTATGGCTGAATTTGTGGAGAGGTATGTCGAGGACGAGCGGCTGCAGGTGGCATATCTAGGGCAAGGCGTGATCGGCACCAATGCCAGCCCGTTTGACAAGGGCACAGCTTCGATTCGCTTTCATCACGCGTCAGGGCGGCTGGGAGGCATGCCTGGCATGTGGGGCTACGTACGCGGGGGAATGGGCATGGTTTCGTTCTACTTTTGCGACGCGGCGCGCGAAGCCGGTGCGACGGTTGTTTGCGGCGTTCCGGTGGCGCAGATTATTCCCGGTGAAGGGGTGCGGCTGGAGGGGGGCGAATTTATCGCCGCGGCCACTGTGATCTCGAACGCCGACCCGCGGCGAACGCTGCGGCTCCTGGGCGATGCGGCCGACGCGACCTGGCGGGAGCGCATCGAGCGGGTTCCCATCGAGGGGTGCACGGTGAAGCTCAACGTACATCTGCGCGAGCTGCCGAATTTCACAGCGCGCCCGGGCACGAACGAGCCGCATCACTACGGACAGATCAACGCCCCGCTTACCAAAGACGAATGGAAGGCGGGATACGCGGCTGCGCGCGGTGGCGCATTGCCGGAGCATTTGTGGTGCGAGCTGTATTTTCAGAGTGTGCATGATGCGTCGGTTGCACCGAATGGGACACATACGATGAGCGTCTTCGCGCAATATGTGCCTTACAAATTTGCGGACGGTGACTGGGACATACGCCGCAACGAGGTGCGGGAGCTTGCGCTCCGGTCGCTGGGCCGGTTCTGTTCCAACATCGGCACGGCGGTGATCGACGCGCAGGTGCTGGGGCCGCCCGACATCGAAACGAAAGTCGGACTGACGGGCGGACATATTTTCCAGGGCGAGTGCCTGCCGGCTTTCATGTGGGACAAGCGCCTGACAGCACGCACTCCCATGGCGGGCTTTTACCTATGCGGGGCGTGCACCCACCCGGGCGGCAGCGTGATTGCGGTGAATGGACGCAACGCGGCCATGGCGGTGCTAAAGGACAAGGGCTTGTGACCTCCCCAGGTCTGAGAATCGGAACCCTGGGTCACCTCTTTCCGATTTGACTTTTCTCGAGTGTGCGGGTCTGGTATGCTCCGCCGTAACATGCCCGCCATTCCTGCTCTCAAACGAGGCATCCGGTTTCGCGATCTCGTCCTGTTCTACGTGGTCAGTGGTCTAAGCGTTCGCTGGACAGCGATGGCTGCGGCCGCGGGGCCCAGCATTCTGCCGGTGTGGATCGCGGCACTGGTCTGCTTCTTTATCCCGCTGGCCGCGAGTGTCATGGAACTCTCTTCGCGACATCCTGAAGAGGGCGGACTCTACGTGTGGACGCGCGAGGCTTTTGGTCACGGACCCGGTTTTCTCGCCTCATGGGCATACTGGATGAGCAACCTTCCTTATTTTTCCGGGGTGCTGTATTTCGGCGCGGCGTCGACTCTGTTCGCGTTTGGGGCGCGAGGACGCGCGCTGGCCGGGGAATCCTGGTATTACCTGGCCTTTTCGGTTGTGTGGCTCACCATCATCACGCTGCTGAACATTCGCGGCGTGAACGTGGGCAAGTGGCTTAACAACATCAGCTCGCTGGGCAGCCTGTTGCCGTTGAGTGCCCTTTTGCTGCTGGCCGCCGCGTCGTATGTGCGCTTTGGTCCCGCAATACACTTCACCGCCGTTGCGCTGATGCCGCACTGGAGCCTGGGCAATGCGGTTTTCTGGTCCAGCATCTTCTTTGCGTTCGGCGGAGTGGAAGCAGGATCGGCGATGGGTGATGAAATCGAGAACCCAAGGCGCGTGATTCCGTGGGCGATTCTTGTGGGCGGCAGTATTCTCGCGATCGGCTATATCTCGGGGACAACCGCGCTCCTGGTTTCGCTTCCCAGTGACGCGGTGGGCGGGCCAGATGGATTTGTGAACGGCGTGCATGTGCTGAGTGCGCGGCTTGGCCTCGGATGGGTGCTGGCGCCGATTGCACTGCTGGTGGGACTGAACGCTGTAGGCGGCGCGGCTGCATATCTGTCCTCTACTTCGCGGCTGCCGTTTGTGGCGGGGCTCGATCATTATCTTCCGCCGGCCTTCGGGTGGATTCATTCACGCTACCGGACACCATGGGTCGCGATCGTCTCCTACGGATTGGCGGGAACGGTTGTTGCGGTGCTCGGCCAGGCGGGAACCACGGTGCGCGGCGCTTACGACGTGCTGGTAAGCATGGCGATCCTCTTGTACTTCGTGCCCTACCTGTTCTTGTTTGCATCAATGATTCGACTGCAATGGGAACCGGCGGGACCCAAGGTGCGACGGATTCCGGGCGGCAAACCGGTAGCCATTGCGCTGGCATCGCTCGGACTGGCAAGCACCGCGCTCACACTTTTTCTTGCTGTGTTTCCGGCGGAAGATGAGCCGCACAAGGCGATGGCGGTGGTGAAGGTCGTGGGCGGAACAGCAGTGATGATCGGAGCGGGAATCGTGCTTTTTCTCATCGCACGAAGCAAGGCGCGCAAGCTGTCAAAGTTGGCGGCGAGCGGCGCCCTACTTCATCGCGAAGATCGCCTTTTGTGAGAAGTACAGGATCCGAATTTGCGCTAGTGTCTTCAGGGATGTCATGCTCGAGAGATGACGGGATTGCGTCGGGTGGTAATGGGAATGTTGATGGCTTGCTGTGTTGCGGGCACGGCGCAGGAGAAGGGATACTGGCGCGCAGCGAGTTCGACGGCAGTGTCGATCACCGGCGACATCTCGATTTCAGATGCGAAGGTCACGATCAACTTCGCCAGTTTTCCTCTTGCGCAAATACGCAAGCTGGAAGCTTCGGAAGTCGGGGCGGTGTTTGATGCGGACGTCAACGGCAGCGGCAGCGGCAATCTCTACCGGCTGAACATACCGGGTTCGAGGAAGTTCCTGCGCCACAACACCCTCTGCGGAACAGAGGACGTGCAGTGGATGGTCACGTATGTCCTCGACAAGGACCTCCGGGTTGCTTTCTTCTCCGGGCCGAGCCAGCCTGTGTTTCAGTTTGACGCTCTGCGAAATTCGACCAGTCTCTGCGGGACGTTTTCTTATGCGCGCTGAGTTCTGAGTGGGCCCGTCGTAACGGCCGCTTTCCTGCCCTTGATGAAGACGCGCGGCCGGGCGGGCGCTGCGATGAAGTAGGCGAGCTCGCGATAATCTCCGAATTCATGAATGAGGAAGTCGGCTTTTTTCCCGGCTTCAAGAGAGCCGACGGTCGTTCCGAGACCGACGCTCCAGGCGGCATTGATGGTGGCTGCCGAGAGTGCCTGCGCGGGTGAAAGGCCCATCTGGATGCAGGCCAGCGAGAGCATGAAAGGCATGGAAGGCACTGGCGAAGAGCCGGGGTTGAAGTCCGTGGCCAGGACGATGGCGAGGCCGAGGTCGACCATCTTGCGCGCAGGGGGATACTGGGTCCGGCCCAATGCGAAGACCGATCCAGGCAGAAGAACCGGCTGCACGCCGGCATCGCGCAACTGGAGCAGCGTTTCTTCCGTCGCGGTTTCGAGATGGTCGGCGGTCGCGGCGCCCAGCTCCGCTGCCAGGGCCGCGCCCGTGCCAGGGCGAAACTGCTCGGCGTGGACACGAAGGCCGAGGCCGTGCTGCTTCGCAGCGGTCAGGACGGCGCGGGTTTCGGCGACGGTGAAAGCGTGATCGTCGCAGAAGGCGTCGCTATAGCGCGCCAGGCCGGCGGCTGCAACTTCCGGGATGAGCTCTTCTGCAATCGAGCGGATGTACGCGGTGCGCCGATCGGCAAATTCAGGCGGGACTGTGTGCGCGGCCAGCAATGTAGGAACGATGCGCGCGGGGCCTTCGTCGTTGAGCCGCGCGAGTACGCGTAACATGCGCAGCTCCGTGTCGCGATCGAGTCCGTAGCCGGACTTGGCTTCGAGCGTCGTGGTGCCCCCGCGCAGCATCCAGTCGCGATGGCGGCGAGCGACGGCGAGAAGTTCATCTTCGGATGTGACCCGGGTCAGCTTGACGGTGCCCAGAATGCCGCCGCCGCCCGCCGCGATCTGCTGATATGTGGCGCCGGCTATTCGCTGTTCGAACTCGTCGGCGCGGTTGGCGGCGAAGACTAAATGGGTGTGGGCATCGACGAAGCCCGGTGTCACGCAACGTTGTTCCGCATCGACCACGGTCGCGTTAGGCGGGATTTTGGATTTAAGTTCGGAATAACGACCGGCTACGACGATGCGGCCGTTTTCGATGAGCAGGACTGCGTTGTCGATGATGGCGAGGTCATGCAATTCAGCGCCAACGCGCGGACGTACGGGGCCGGCGAGCGTGACGAGTTGGCCGATGTTGACGACTGCGAACGAGCCGGCCATCGCTACTTCCCTGCCATGGGAATGTGGATGCCGCAGTCGCGGGCCGTCTGGCGGGCAAGTTCGTAGCCTGCGTCGGCGTGGCGGGCGACGCCGATGCCAGGATCATTGTTGAGCACACGGGCAATCCGACCGGCTGCGTTGTCGGTACCGTCGGCTACCGTCACCTGGCCGGCGTGGAGCGAGTAGCCCATGCCCACGCCGCCGCCGTGATGGAAGCTGACCCAGGTCGCTCCGGAGGCGGTATTGAGAGCGAAGTTCAAGAGAGGCCAGTCGGCTACGGCATCGGAGCCGTCCTGCATCTTTTCGGTTTCGCGATAGGGGCTCGCTACGGAGCCGGTGTCGAGATGATCGCGGCCGATGGCGATGGGAGCTGAGATCTCTCCCTTGCGCACTAACTCGTTGATGGCAAGACCCATCCTGGCGCGCTCGCCGTAACCAAGCCAGCAGATGCGCGCGGGAAGGCCCTGGAATGCGAATCGGCCTCGCGCCAGGCGCAGCCAGCGGGTGAGGATTTCGTTTTCGGGGAACAATTCGAGTGCCAGTTCGTCGGTGCGATCGATGTCGCGCGGATCGCCGGAGAGAGCGACCCAACGGAAGGGGCCTGCGCCTGTGCAGAATAACGGACGGATGTATTCGGGCACGAATCCGGGAATGAGGAAAGCATCGGCGCAGCCTGCGTCGAAGGCAAAGCGGCGAATGTTATTGCCGTAGTCGAAGGCCACGACGCCTGCGCGCTGAAAGGCAAGCATGGCGTCAACGTGCACCACCATTGATGCTGTGGAACGGCGGACATATTCTTCGGGATCGCGGGCGCGCAGATCGGCTGCGTGGGCCAGAGTGAGTCCCTGGGGGATGTAGCCATTGAGCGGATCGTGGGCACTGGTCTGATCCGTCACCACACCGACGTGCACGCCGCGGCGCACGATCTCCGGCAGAATGTCGGCGCAATTGCCCACCAGGCCCACCGACAAGGGCTCGCTTCTCGCGCCGGGCAGATTCACAGAGCGACAAGGCTTCTTCAAGATCATCTGTGAGCTGGTCGCAATAGCGAGTGTCGACGCGGCGCTGGATGCGGGAGCGGTCGACGTCGACGGCCAAAACTACGCCACCATTCAGCGTGACTGACAGTGGCTGCGCACCGCCCATGCCGCCCATGCCGCCGGTGACCACCAATTTGCCCGCGAGGGTTCCGCCGAAATGTCGCTCGGCGAGTGCGGCGAAGGTCTGGAAGGTGCCCTGCAGGATGCCCTGGGTACCGATGTAAATCCAGCTTCCCGCGGTCATCTGGCCGTACATCATCAGGCCCTTGCGATCGAGTTCGTGAAAGTGCTCCCAGTTGGCCCATTTGCCGACAAGATTCGAGTTGGCAATGATGACGCGGGGAGCCATGTCGTGGGTGGGAAAGACGCCCACGGGCTTGCCGGACTGGACCAGGAGGGTTTCGTCGTTGCCGAGATGTTCGAGTTCGCGCACGATGGAGTGAAAGCATTCCCAGTTGCGAGCAGCGCGGCCGATGCCGCCGTAGACGACCAGGTCCGCGGGGCGCTCGGCTACGTCGGGATCGAGGTTGTTCATCAGGCAGCGCAGAGCGGCTTCCTGCTGCCAGCCCTTGCAGCGGAGTTGATTGCCGCGGGGGGAACGAATTATGGGGATGGTAGCGACAGTCATAAATCCTCGGATCGCAGTTGGGTTCGTGCTCTCCCACCCTTGCGACAAAAAGAAATCGCAAGGATGGGGCACGGGAGTGTCGTGCCGGCGCAATCAATCGCGCACGAACCGCTACAGAGGATGATACGCGGGATCGCGAAGCAGTTTAACTTGCGATCGCCCATGATTGGACGGGCTAAGCGTGGAATCCTCGGCGATCTGGCGGGGCGCGCGCTGAATCATGGTTGCGGCGTCGCGAGGCTGGTCGTTATGCTCAATCGATGCCCAAAACGCTGGTTGAATGTGTGCCCAATTTTTCCGAAGGCCGCGATGCGGCCACGGTTGACGCCATTGTGGGAGCGATGAAGCTTCCCGGCGTTTATCTTCTCGACCGCGAAATGGATGCCGACCACAATCGTTGCGTGATCACACTGGTCGGCGAGCGGGACGCGATCCAGGAAGCGGCCATTCGCGGAGTCGGCAAGGCGGCTGAGCTGATCGATCTTACGCAGCACCAGGGCGCGCATCCGCGTATGGGGGCGGCCGATGTGGTGCCGTTCATTCCTATCGAGGGAGTGAGCATCGAGGATTGCGTGGCCATGGCGCGGCGGGCCGGTGAGGAAATCGCGAAGCGCTACCAGATTCCTGTTTATCTTTACGAGGCCGCGGCGACGAGTCCGGAACGGCAGAACCTCGAGAACATCCGGCGCGGCGAGTTCGAGGGGATCCGTGCGGAGATTGGCACGAACCCTTTGCGGAAGCCGGACTTCGGTGAGGCGCGCGTGCATCCGACCGCCGGGGCCACGGTGGTGGGGGCGCGCAAGTTCCTGATTGCCTACAACATTTTTCTGAGTACGGCGGATGTCGCGATCGCGAAGAAGATTGCCAAGGCGGTGCGCTTCTCGTCGGGCGGACTGCGCTTCGTAAAGGGTGCCGGGTTCCTGGTGCGGGGCATGGCCCAGGTCTCAATGAACCTGACCGATTTTGAGCAGACTCCGATCCACCGTGTATTCGAGTTTGTGCGGCGGGAGGCGGCACGGTACGGGGTTGTGCCGGTGTCGAGCGAGATCGTCGGGCTGATTCCCAAGCTGGCATTGGAGCAGGCGGCGGAGTGGTTTTTGCAGGTGGAGAACTTCGATTCGTCTCTCATCCTGGAGAACCGGCTTGCTGCCGTGATTGGCGGCAAGACTGCGGTTGGAGGATTGCGGGCGGGAATCGAACCGTTCCTCGAGCAACTGGCGGCGCCGACGGCGACTCCGGGGGAGGGAGCGCGGCCGCGGCGGCCGCGGCGATGGCGGCAGGCCTGGCAAATATGGTGGCATCGATGTCGAAGGGCAAGAAAGCCTATGCGCAGTTCACCAATGAATTGAATGAGGCGATCGCCAGGCTGGGGACGATTCGGGAAGAACTCAAAGTCGCGATCGACGCGGATGCCGAATCGTACAACGTGGTGATGAAGGCACACAAGGCGGCGAAGGAATCGGCGGAGGGAGGACGGCTGATCACTGCCGCTTTGCAGCAGGCCACGAACGTGCCGCTGGGTGTGGCGGAGAAAGCCACAGAAATTGCGCAGATCGTGTCCAATCTTAAGCCGATTACGAGCCCGAATATGAGCTCCGATCTGACCACGGCCTCGGCCCTGGCAGAGGCGGCTCGCGAAGGTGCGCTCGCAAATGTGGAGATCAATCTCGGGTCGATGAAACCGGAGACGGCTGAAGAGCAGTCCTTCGCAGATGCAGTGCGGAAACGCGTGGCCGCGCTGATGGAGGGGGCGTAAGGGCGCGAAGTCCTGGCTGCCTGCCCGGTTTCCATTCGGACCTCAAGGGGGTATCTTTGGTGGGACCACCTAATTCGTTCCCATGAGGTGCTGAGTGTCAAGGGTAAGAAGTCTCATTTTTGTTGTTCTTGCATTGCTGATTTCCGCCGCAGCCACTGAAACGAAATCAACCGCACAAACTCAACAGAAATCAACATCCGTCCGGCTCGAGCGCGTCACATCTTCGCGAGCTATCGCAAACGGCATCGAGATTCGATCCGGGGCCAGCGTCATGCAGATATCGGCCTTGCGCGACGATGTGCTGCGGGTGCGTGTCGGACCGGCAGGGCAACTGCCGGAAGATGCGTCGTGGGCTGTGTTGCCCGCTTCGCGTACGTCGACTGCAGCGGTCACGGCTGAGTCAAACGCGACGACGGTCGGCTTTAAGACGGCGAAGCTTCACGTGTCGGTTCACAAGGATCCATTCGAGTTGACGGTGACGGACCTCGACGGTCACGTCATCACCGCGGATTTTCCGGGACGGCCCATCGAGTACCACGGCTCATCCTTCCGCGTGTACATGAAGTCGCCGTCTGACGAGCATTACTTCGGGTTGGGCGACAAGGCTGGACCACTCGACCGGCGCAATCATGCGTTTACTGATTGGAACACCGACGCGTTCGGGTGGCAGGAATCCACCGACCCGATTTACAAATCGATTCCCTACTTCATCACGTTTCATCAAGGCATCTGCGCCGGGATTTTTCTCGACAACACGTGGCGGGCCAGCTTCGACTTCAACAAGGAGTACCGGGACGCCTATTCGTTCGGCTCCGAGGGCGGACCGCTGGACTACTACATTCTCTACGGGCCAGAGCCCAAAGCGGTGGTGGAATCGTGGGCCTGGCTGGTGGGAAAAACGCCACTGCCGCCGCTGTGGTCGCTCGGGTATCAGCAATCGCGTTACAGCTATTATCCAGAGGCGGAGGTGCGGCGCGTCGCCAGCCGGCTGCGCAGCGAGCATATTCCCGCGGATGTGATGTGGCTGGACATCGACTATCAGTTGAAGAATCGGCCGTTCACCGTTGATCCTGAAAAGTTTCCCCATTTCGACCAGATGATTCAGGATTTGAAGGCGCAGCATCTGCGTACGGTCGTAATCACCGATCTGCATATCGCCTATTTGCCCAATGCCGGGTACAAACCACATGACGAGGGGGTGGGTGGGGATCATTTCGTCAAGAATCCCGACGGCTCGACCTTCGTTGGTGTGGTGTGGCCAGGCAAGGCGGTCTTTCCCGACTTCACGCAGAAGGCGACGCGGGAATGGTGGGGAACGCTGTACAGCGATTTTGTGTCGAAGGGGATTGCGGGATTCTGGAATGACATGAACGAGCCCGCCGTGTTTGAGGTTCCCTCGAAGACGATGCCCGACGATGTGCAACACCGCATCGACGAGCCGGGGTTCGCGCCCCGGGTCGCCACTCATCTTGAAATTCACAACGTATACGGCATGGAGAACTCGCGCGCGACGTTCGAGGGGCTGCGCAAGCTGGCTCCGAATGAGCGGCCGTTTGTGATGACGCGGGCCAGCTATGCCGGGGGGCATCGCTATGCCGCGACCTGGTCGGGCGACAATTCGAGCAACTGGTACCACCTGCGCCAGACCATTCCGCAATTGCTGAACCTGGGCCTGAGCGGATTTGCAATGAGCGGCGCGGACGTGGGAGGATTTGCGGCCTCGCCCCAGCCCGAGTTGCTGACGCGGTGGCTCGAGTTGGCTGCTTTCCAACCGATCGACCGCGACCACACGGCCAAAGATACCAACCCCCAGGAGCCGTGGGAGAACGGCACTCCGGAGGACCTGGACCTGCGCCGGCGGTATATCGAAGAGCGCTACCGGCTGCTGCCGTATCTCTACACCACTACGGAAGAAATGAGCCGCACTGGGCTGCCGATCATGCGGCCCCTGTTTCTGGAGTTTCCGGAAGAGGCTTCGGGAAAACAGGCAGTTGATCCCACGGCGGACAACGATTTCATGCTGGGCCCCGACCTGCTGGTGGCGCAGAGTCCTTTCCCGGACGAGATGGACGATTACTCGGTGGCGCTGCCTCCAGTGGGCTGGTACGACTACTGGACGGGGGCTCGCGTCGAAGGTAGCTCGGGCCGACGCGCCATCGACAACACCCAGGTCGCGCAGGCGGAAGTGCACATTCACCGCAGCCTGGATACGCTGCCGGTCTTTGTTCGCGCGGGCGCGATTGTTCCGGAACAGCCGCTGGTGCAGAGCACCGACGAAAAGCCGGAAGGTCCATTGACTCTGCGCGTGTATCCGCCGACGGGATTCAACAAGGACTGCAAAGGAAGTATCTACCAGGATGACGGTGTGAGTTACGATTTCGAAAAGAACCAGTTCCTGCGGGAGAACTTCACTTGCCGGCTGTCAGCCCAAGGCATCATCGTGGCTGTTACGCCGCCGGAGGGAAGCTTCGCGCCGTGGTGGAAACTGCTTTCGATTGAGGTCTATGGCGCGTCGAAACCTGCAACGGCGGCCAACGTGACGGCGCTGCAAGGCGGAGGAGCGGTACAGATTTCGACTGCATACGATGCGGAGCATCACCGCATCACGGCGCTCGTTCCGGACACGGGCAAGGGGCTGGAACTACAGCTGACTTACTGAAAGATGGCGGTTCGCCTGTGCAGAAATCTCGGCGCGCGGATGTGGTTTAATTGGGGCGTTGAATTCCCCAATTTGAAGGAGGCCACATGCCTACGATTACCACCACTGACGGCGTAGAGATTTTTTACAAGGACTGGGGTTCAGGCCAGCCTATCGTGTTCAGCCATGGCTGGCCACTGTCGGCCGATGACTGGGACAACCAGATGCTGTTCTTCCTGAATCATGGATATCGCGTGATCGCTCATGACCGCCGCGGCCATGGACGCTCAACCCAGATCGGCAAGGGCCACGATATGGACCACTACGCCGATGACCTGGCCGCTCTTACAGCTCATCTCGACCTGAAGAATGCCATCCATGTGGGGCATTCGACGGGGGGTGGGGAGGTAACGCGCTACCTGGGGCGGCATGGCGAAAGCCGGGTGGCCAAGGCAGCGCTGATCAGCGCCGTGCCGCCGCTGATGGTAAAGACGGCGGCCAACCCGCTCGGTCTCCCCAAGGATGCGTTCGATGGCCTGCAGGCGCAACTCGCGGCCAGCCGTACGCAGTTCTATCGCGACCTTCCTGTCGGACCCTTCTACGGCTACAACCGGCCGGGCGCGAAGCCCTCGGAGGCCGTCATCCAGAACTGGTGGCGCCAGGGCATGATGGGCGGCGCCAAGGCACACTATGACGGCATCGTTGCCTTTTCCCAGACAGACTTCACCGAGGACCTGAAGAAGATCACGGTTCCGGTGCTGGTGATGCATAGCGAGGACGACCAGATCGTTCCCTATGTCGCCGCGGGACCGCAGTCGGCGAAGCTGTTGAAAAACGGAACCCTGATCACGTACAAGGATTTCCCGCACGGCATGCCTACGACGCAAGCAGACACCATCAATAAGGATCTGCTGGCGTTCCTCAAGAGATAACAGGCTGTGGCAGAAGTCAAAGTCCGGAAGAAATCATCCCTCAGCGGCCAAAGCCGCGCTCATTCTTGATGCCTTACGGCACGACTGAAGTCGTGCCTCTTCAAGACTGGAATGCCGCTACAGGCTGCGTGATTTTACTGGGATACAGGGCTGTAATTTGCTGGAGAGTCGACGGTAACCCACTGATTGTGGACGGGTTGACTGCACTTTACAGTTTTACAGCCCAAATTGGGGGGAGGGGGTCCTTTTGTTTCCCGCTCGCTCCACTCTCAACTTAAAGAAAATAAGACATATACCTGTTCAAAAGCGGCATATTTAAGGGTTCTAAATCGCCGTTTTTGCGGTCTAAAGGTGGTCATAACGCGTTGCTTTGTGCCTCCGAGCCGATTCTTTTCCACAGGAGTTGTCGAAGAACGCTGAAGGGAAAGAAAGAGAACAGACGCTCCCAGGGTGCTCTTCAGTCCCCCACCGTCGTTGCCGACCCGCGGTGGATTAAAACGAATGGTTTGGGTTTGTGATTTCCCACCCTCTCGCCGGAAAAAAGTCGAAAGGATGGGCACGGAGAGTTTGTTCTTCCCAGGAGATCCGGACCGGGCTGACGCCGCGACGAAGGGCATTTGGGGTATCTCCAGCTTCAAGTTTGCAGCACGGGGCCTTAATTTTCTGCCAACCCGATACGAGGAGATCTCGTCCGAGCCGAAAGGACATTGCCTTTTCAGGCGCGGGCTGGTCACAGGCGATGGGAGTATTTTCTACACTTTTATCTACACATTCAGATGTGTGAGATACTACACACGGAGAAAATCATGGGAACCAACCTTGCGATCGACGACGATCTCATCGAGGAAGCCCGCCGCATCGGTGGCCATCCCACCAAGAAACAGGCCGTGACCGTCGCCCTTCAGGAGTATGTTGCCCGGCGGAAGCAGATGGGCATTATCGACCTGTTCGGGACCATCGACTTTGACCCTGCGTACAGCTCACGCGAGAACCGCGACCGCGACCGGATCGTGGTCGACCAATGAAGGTGCTGGTTGATACTTCGATCTGGTCTTTAGCCCTGCGACGAAAGGGCGGACCGGCCAAGCTGAACGATGAAGAGAAGCGCCTGGTGGCACTTCTGGTAGATGCCATCCGTGACGGCCGCGTTCTGATGGCAGGCCCCATCCGCCAAGAGGTTCTTTCGGGCATCGCCACGCCGGAACAATTCGCCGAGGTGAAAACCAGGCTCGATCCGTTCCAAGATCAGCCCATCGCATCCGAGGACTATGTCGAGGCTGCCCGGCTCTACAATCTCTGCCGAGGAGGCGGGGTTGAGTGCGGCGCCGTGGACATGCTTCTGTGCGCACTTGCCTACCGCAACGAATGGACCATTCTGGCGCGCGATGGGGGAATGGAACGTTCCATCGCTGCTATTGAAGCTGAGACCGGCAGGCGGCTCGCCGAGGTTCCACCCTCCGGTGTCCCATAGCAGATGCGCTTGCGAATGGCGGCGGCGGACGAGATATGGGGCGCCCAAATTATTGCTCGATTCGCTTGCGGAGACTTGGGCCACCCGCCGTGCGGTAAGCTTTAGTATATCCCATTGCATGGTGGAAAAATGGCGTTCATCAAGCGCGTTTCGGTAGAACAACTTGCAACAAGCCGAACTGACCGGAACATCGAGTTTAACCGGGACGTGAATGTGTTCTTCGGCGTAAACGGATCCGGAAAGACCTCTCTCTTGCGAATTATTCAAGGCTCCCTATCGGGGCGGGCGAGCGACATTAAAACGATTCCATTCGCATCAGCCGCGGTGGAAATTGGACAGGCATATGTCTTCAACCCTGAAGGCGAGGACTTCCACGGGGACCTGACGAGGCAGACGTTGGCAGAGCCACCCCCTCCCGGACAGCTTTCACTTTCCTCCGAGATCGACGATCTCCAGAAGACAGTGCGCGGTGGGAAGAAAATCTGGCATACTTTTGCGGCTGGAATACTCGACCAGTCGTTTCAAATACGTCACCTTTACCTACCGATTTCGAGGTTGTACGTCAGCGACGATCGACGCCTACCGCGAGCACTTCGCGATTCTAGCAGAGGGTCCTTGATGTCGGAGGCCACGCTCGAAAAGTTCTTTGCAGAGGTCGTTAACTTTCTCTGGCTGAGGTATACGCGAAATACGAGTTTGGAAATTCAAGAGACTCAATCCATAGGCCTCAGCGAAATCCTTGCTGACTTCCTTGCCCCTGATCCGGATGCGGATGTGGATGAGCCGTATGACGCTGACATCCAGGAGGCATACCGAAGACTGCAAGCCTTTCTGGCTCGTCAGGAACGCCACGTGACAATATCTCAGGAAGCTTTCGCGGCGCGCTTACGTGACGACAGGAGAATGCGGCGGGTCCTCAAATACATCGAGGCGGTAGAGACACATGTTGAGCAGATCAGGCGACCTCGAAGTGAATTCGATCGAATTCTCCAACGAATGATCTCATCAGAAAAGAAGGTCGAATTGGGCGACAAGGACATCCACGCGTTTGCTGACGCGGAAGAAATTGGGTTAGGAAGTCTCTCGTCGGGCGAAAAGCAACTATTACGCATATGCGTCGAGGCTCTCCTTGCAGATGGTGCTCCGGTCCTCATCGACGAACCGGAATTGTCCATGCACATCGACTGGCAGCGAGAGTTGATTCCGGCGATACGGGCCTTGGCGCCCAATAGTCAGTTGATAATTGCCACTCACTCTCCCGAGATTATGGCTCCACTCGCAAGCCACCAGATTTTTGAGCTATGAAAAGGCTCCGACATCAGATCAAGGCTTACCTTTTAGCGCTCCGGATGACACGATTTAGCACAATCGTCTACGTCGAGGGTACCGAGAACGACCCAATCTTTTACGAGGCGATCGCACTACGTTACTCCGAGGAAACTGGACGGGCGACTCAGGTGCGAGTGGCTGATGAGCTACCGAATGCGGCGCCTCCAAACAAGGGGGGTTCAGGCGGGAAGTTAACTCTGGTTAGAGCCGCTACGTTCTTGGAGCGGTGGAGGGGGACCGGCCCCACTCGCGTCTTTCCCGGCAAGGAGATTGCGTTTTGCGTGGACAAAGATGCGGACGATGTCCTTGGAAAGCTCGTGAGTTGTCCGGCAGTCGTCTACACGCCAATGCATTCCGCTGAAAATCACATCGTTCTAAGTTCAAATCTTCACAAGGCTATCTGTTGTGCAATTTCAGTGACCGGCGAGTCGGTGACCCATGAGATTAATGATTGTGACCGACTGAGATTCCTAGCGCACCAGTGGAGAGAATGGGTGGTCTTTTGCTTGGTGTCACTCCGTCTCAATTTAAGAAGATCGGGTAACTACGGGCAGGAATCGCCGTTCAATAATCCAGCGCACGCGTCGTCCGATTTAGCTGCGGCAAGATTGAAGTTTGACGACGCTAAGAAGACTTGCGGTCTTCCCGAGGAGCAATTTGATTTAGAGCTGCGTGAAGTGACAGCGCTGGTTGACCGGCTGATTAGGGACGACAGATTCGACGAAGTGTTTAAGGGTAAGTGGTACGTGAGTATCTTCTACAGCCTCCTCGAAAACAGCAAGACCTTAGGTCTTCGATGTCGCGCCTGTGGCAAAAACGGGCTCTGGATAGGGATAAGGTCTGCGTTTGCGCTGAGCGAGACCGCGTATCGACACTACGCGAATACGTTCGCCCGCCTCAGATGACCGATTTTGAAAACGGACACGGCAGGCGAATTAGAAGAATAAGCAATCCTCAGGGGCTAAAGCCCGGCACTTCGTGCGGCGTTTTGCGGCACGACTGAAGTCGTGCCCTGATACACGACTTGGCTTCCGAGCGAGTTTTCCCGCAGGCTGTAAAGCCCTGCCAATCTCCGGATCGGCCTGCCGCTCAGGGGCCTGAAGGCCTCTGCTCCCTTGCGAAGGTGCGGCGGAGGGGCGTAGATCACTTCATGGGGGGTGGTTGGAGGGCGGCGGTGTGAGCTGGATCAATGCGGCTGGACGTTACTGTTCGAGGATTCTCCACATCAACTGTGATGAGGCTCACAGCGAGTCGTTATTTCTGCTAGGTACCTTCGTCTTCGTCAATCGGCGAGATACGGACTTACGCCTGCCGCTCCTGTTAAAAGCGGCGTTCGCCGGGACGTGCACGCAAGCGAGGTACGCATGGGACTGTCTGTTTGGCAAAGCATGCAACAGAAGGGTTACAGCCGCAGAGACTTTCTGCATTTCTGCGGTGCGGCCGCAGCCATGGCCGGGATCGAACGGTCGGGCGTGGCCCAGGTGGTGTCGGCATTCGAAAAGAAAGAGATGCCGGCGGTGGTGTGGATGCACTTCCAGGAGTGCACCTGCTGCAGCGAATCGTTTATCCGCGCCTCGCATCCGATCGTGGCCGATGCTCTGCTGGATGTGCTTTCGCTGAACTACACCGAGACGCTGATGGCGGCCTCGGGGTTCCAGGCGGAAAAGAGCCTCAACGACACCATCAAGAACAATAAAGGTAAATACATCGTGCTGGTCGAAGGCGCGGTGCCGACCAAGGACGGCGGGGTGTACTGCATGATCGGGGGCAAGACGGCCGAATCGATTCTGCAGGAAGTGTCGCGGGATGCGGCGGCGGTGGTGGCCTGGGGCAGTTGCGCTTCGAATGGCTGCGTGCAGGCGGCCAAGCCCAATCCCACGGGCGCTACGCCGATTCACAAGCTGGTGAACAAGCCGGTGATCAATGTGCCCGGCTGCCCGCCTATCGCCGATGTGATGATGAGCGTGGTGACGCACCTGCTGGTGCTGGGGCAGGTTCCCGAGCTTGACTCGCTGGGCCGGCCCAAGGAGTTCTACGGGCGGCGCGTGCACGACACGTGTTATCGCCGCGCCAACTACGATGCGGGGCTGTTCGTGGAGTCGTGGGACGACGAGAACGCGCGCAAGGGATATTGCCTGTACAAGATGGGCTGCAAGGGACCGGTGACTTACAACGCCTGCTCGGTGGTGCGGTGGAACGATGGGACCAGTTATCCGATCCAGTCGGGGCATGGATGCATCGGCTGCAGCGAAGAAGGCTTCTGGGATAACGGCCCGTTCTACCAGCATCTGTCGCACTTCCCGGGGTTCGGGATCGAGAGCACGGCCGATACGATCGGGACCGCGGTTGGCCTGACCACGATTGCCGGAGTGGCGGCGCACGCGGTGGTTACCAACATACGCAAGCACAAAGTTATCGCGGAAGTACACGCGGAAGAACAAAAGGAATCGTGAGGAACCATGGCACGAATTGTTGTCGATCCTGTAACTCGCATTGAAGGCCACCTGCGCGTTGAAGCGGTGGTGGAGAACGGCGTCATCACCGATGCGTTCAGCTCGGGCACGATGGTGAGGGGCCTCGAAAAGATCCTGATCGGGCGCGATCCGCGCGATGCGTGGGCAATCACGGAGCGGGTGTGCGGGGTTTGCACAACCGTGCATGCGCTGGCCAGCGTGCGGTCGGTCGAAGACGCGCTGGGCATCGCGGTGCCGCCTACGGCGGAGCTGATCCGTAACATCATGCTGACGACGCAGTATGTGCAGGACCACGTGGTGCATTTCTACCACCTGCACGCGCTGGACTGGGTGGATATTGTCAACGCTCTCAAGGCCGATCCGAAGAAGGCCGCGGAGCTGGCCCAATCGTTTTCGAAGTGGGACAAGAATACGCCGGCGTATTTCAGCGCGGTGCAGGACAAGATCAAGGCGTTCGCGGCGAGCGGGCTGGGGATTTTTGCGAACGGCTATTGGGGGCACCCGGCGTACAAGCTGCCGCCGGAAGTGAACCTGATCGGCGTGGCGCATTATCTTGATGCGCTCGAGTGGCAGAAGGAAGTGGTGAAGATTCACGCGGTGTTCGGGGGGAAGAATCCGCATCCCAATTATCTAGTTGGCGGAGTTCCCTGCTCTATTGATGTGGATGAGGTGGCGGCGATCAACTCCGAGCGGCTCAACCTGGTGGCGCGGCTTATCTCGCAGGCCGATGAGTTCGTCAACCAGGTGTACATTCCCGATCTGCTGGCGGTGGCTTCGTTCTACAAGGACTGGAGCAAGTATGGCGGCGGGTTGAAGAACTATCTGTCGCTATGGCGAGTTTCCGACCAAGGGGTACGGGCAGATCGACGGGTTCAAGTACGCGCGCGGTGCGGTGCTGGGGCGCGACCTGAGCACGGTGCATCCGGTGAACCCGCGCGATGCGCAGGAGATCAAGGAATACATCGCGCACTCCTGGTACACGTATGACGGCGGGAACGAGACCGGCATCCATCCGTGGGCGGGTGAAACGCAGATCGCGTACAGCGGGCCGAAGCCGCCGTTTGACACGCTGGCCGGCTATGACAAGTATTCGTTCCTGAAGACACCGCGCTGGAAAGAGAACGCGATGGAAGTGGGCCCGCTGGCGCGGCTGCTGGTTTCGTATGCAGCGGGGCACGCGGATGTGAAAGAGACCGTCGGCATGGTGCTGGGCAAGCTGGCAGTGCCGGTGGATGCACTGTTCTCGACGCTGGGGCGGACGGCGGCGCGTGGCATCGATGCGGCACTGGCCATGATCTGGCTGAAGGAGTTCTATGGAGAGCTCATGGGGCGGGTCAAGACGCGAGAGACTTCGACGTTCAATGGCGAGCGCTGGGAACCGAAGTCGTGGCCGGCTTAGGCGGAAGGCGTTGGCTTAGTCGAGGCGCCGCGTGGAGCGCTGGCGCACTGGATCAAGATCGAGAACGGCAAGATCGACAACTACCAGCTGGTGGTGCCGACTACGTGGAACGGCTCGCCGCGGGATGCGAAGCAGCAGCGGTCGTCGTTTGAAGAGTCGCTGATCGGCACGCCGGTAGCGAATCTGGAACAGCCGGTGGAGATCATTCGCACCATCCACTCCTTTGACCCGTGCCTGGCCTGCGCCGTGCATCTGTACGATCCGCAGGGACGGCACCTTCACCAGGTTTCGTTCGAGTGAGCCTATGAGTACGACTGGCATCAGCGCAAAGAATGTCGCTCCGGCCGCCGGCGAGCACCCGGTCGAATACCGGCGGGTATATGTGTGGGAACTGCCGGTGCGCGCCTACCACTGGATCAACGCCATCGCCCTGGTGGCGCTGTGCATCACCGGCTACCTGATCGGCGCGCCGATCCGGGCCTTCTACGCGAGCGAAGCGTACCAGCAGTACTGGTTCGGGTGGGTGCGGTTTATTCATTTTTTCTGCGCTTACGTGTATGTATTCAACTTTCTTGCGCGGCTCTACTGGGGCTTCGTCGGGAACAAGTATGCGAAGTGGAATAATTTCTTCCCGCTGACCAAGGCACAGCGGCAGGAGATTGTGGATGTGATCAAGACCGACGTGCTGCAGACCAAGCTGCACGGCGCCATTTCCACGGGGCACAACTCGCTGGCGGCGTTCATTTATTTTCTGACGTTCCTGGCATTTGTGGCGCAGTCCATCACTGGATTCGCGCTGTACTCGAGCATGAGTAACTCATTTGTACCACGGATGTTCACGTGGATCGTTCCGCTCATGGGCGGAGAGATGGGCGTGCGTTACTGGCATCACTTACTCCTGTGGTTCTTTGTGGGATTTATTATCGTCCACATTTACCTGAGCTTCTATCATGACTACATCGAGGGGCGGGGTACGATCTCTTCGATCGTAGGTGGATGGAAGTTCGAGCGGGAGAAGAGTGATAAATAGAAACAGCAATCATAAAATACTTGTACTGGGCCTCGGCAACGTGATTATGGGTGACGAAGGTATAGGAGTCCACGTTGTCCGAGCCCTGGTCCAGCAAGCCCTGCCCCCGAATGTCGAATGCCTCGATGGAGGCACCGGCGGATTCATTCTGCTGGAGCCTCTCGAAAGCGCAAGCCGCATCTTTCTCGTGGATGCTGCTGCCGATGGGAATCCTATCGGCACGGTTACGCGCACGACGCCGAAATTCTCGCGGGACTATCCGCCTACGCTGACGGCGCACGACATCGGGGTCAAAGACCTGCTCGACGCGTTCTACATGCAGGACGGGAGCCGCGACGTGGTTCTCTACGCGATCACGATCGATCCGCATCAGTCGATTTCGATGGAGTTATCGGAGACGTGCAAGAAGGCGGCGGATGAAGCGGTCGCGCGGATCGTGGCGGAGTTGAGCGCGGGCGAAGCGTAACGCTTTTTGAGATATCGGCGAGTCAGGGCGCGACGCTGCACGCCCCGAAGTCCTTGGAAACCTTCTCCACCAGGAATTGGGGAGTGGCGGAGGATTTCTCCTTTGCCTTCTTGCCCGAGACGCGGACACGATTGCCTGGCTTGATCCCCGCCACATCGCCGGTCAGGGAATAGGTGCGCTTATCCGACTCGGTCGTCAATGTCATACCGCCAGCAGTGGAGGCGGCACAGCCGGTCACGCTGTGGTTGTGTTTGACCGCGAAGTAAATCCCGATGCCGATTCCGGCGCCAACCGCCGCGATGCCCACCGCGGCACCCACGATTTCTCCGGTCGAGGGACCGATTGAGCCTGTAAAAAGTTGCGGCGGCTGGGTTTCATGTTTCTGCGCCAGAACAGGGCGGTCCGTGGGCACGAACAGCACGCACACGGCGGCGATGGCAGACAGCTTTCGGGTTCTTCCTCTCATACCTTGCAAATCTCCTTGTGCCCGGTTGATTGGGCGGCAATGGAGCGCCCTCGATGGTGCGACCTCGGCCCCGTCGGTTTTGTTCTGAGGATGTTCTCTTTGATTCCGTGGGATCCGTGCCCGAGCTGCAACAACAGCTATGGGTTTCGAAAAAGAGGGGATCGATAAACCTACAGAGGATTGTCGACAGCCACGTGTGGATAGGAAGCAATCTTTACTATTACTGATACATTGTCAAGCGAAATTTACATTCGGCCGCACAATGTCAAAGCAAGCGAGCCCGATCGAGGCTATGCGATCTGGACAAGCTGCCCTTGTTTGCTCTCACGCAATACTGCCGAGTACCAATTGAAGAACGGATACCGGTACTGACGCGGGTCCATCTTGTGCGCATATACGCGGGAACAGAGATCGAGCAGCTTTGGATAGCCGTCCGTTTTCCAGGACGCAACCTGATCGCGGAAGTCGGGTTGGGATGCGTCGCCAATCCGGTAGTCGCGGGAAACACCATATTGGAATGGCGTCAGGGCGCCATCGTGTTCCAGCACAAGCGGTGCAGCGAGGGAGCCAAGAGGAAGTTGCGCCGACTCGGCGACGGGACTCATTGCAAAGGCGCGAGAGGGGTCGGCGACAAGGGATTGCCGGTCGGCTGCATCGAATTGAATCGCCAGTTTGCCCGAATAGAGAGCTTGTAGTCGGGCCACTTCGACGAAAGCGTGCGCGAGTTCCTCTTCATCGGGCGCCGCGCCCTGAAGTTCCTGGCCGGCCCGCCCCTCTTCCTCGAGTGGATGCACCTGGAGAAGGGTCGCGCCTTGCTCCGTTGCAAATTGGGCAACCCAGGCCAGTTCGTCGAGATTAAAGAGAGTGAGGGCGAAGATGAAGCCGAAAGGAATTTTTGCATTACGAACCAGCGTCACGTTGCGGGCCATCTTCTCAAAGGCCTGGGGGTGAGCGCGCATTCGATTGTGCGATTCGGGCACGCCATCGAGGCTGATGGCGAGCAGATGGGCGGTTTCCGCCAGTTGAGTTATGAGTGATTCGTTGAGGAGCATGCCGTTGGTGGTGAGAGTTACGGTCATACCCAGCGAGCGGGCAAACCTCAGCACTTCAAACAGAGGCTTGTAGAGGAGGGGTTCTCCACCCGAAATGCTGACGACATTGAAACCCTCTTCGGACAACACCTGCAAGGCCTGCGTGAGCACGTGCGGGGAGAGAGTGTCCGCATTCCGGGGACTTGAGGAAGAGTAGCAGTGGAGGCAGGAGAGGTTACATCTACGCGTGGGATGCAATTGAATGACGCGGTAGTCAGAGCCGTTCGGTCCAGAACAGTCCATGAATAACCCACGCACGGGCGGCAGCGAATCTATCCGGAGGCAACCGCCCGTACCCTTTCAGGAAGGTTAGACTCCGCCTGTGTGCTCATCTATGTTGATGTTGATGCGAACGCCGTCGGGATTGATGATTCCGTAGGGAAACACCTCTAACCCAACCTGTAACTTACCTTGCAGTGAAATCAACTGCTGCAGAACCTTTCCTGCATCAGCAACGTTAGTGACGTTGATGACACCTTTTACAAGATCGATGGCGGGTTGTCCATATTTCCACCAACGTTCGATTTTGTAACTTACTTGGGCTGCGGCAAGCGCTTTCTCCAGCGATTCCGCAGTCGCTCCCAGTTTTGCTGAACCTCGGTCACTCATGCATGACCTCCTTGGCTTCGAGATCTATTGCAAGGGTCCTTCCCGAAGCGGTCTCGACTATAGCATCGCGTTGTTCAGCTAGGCTACGAAATTTCTCAACAATACGAACCTGGGTTTGGCGCTGCGAACGGGGGCAGGGCTAAGGTTATGCGGCGACCTGCGTGCGTGCAGTCACATTCGCCGTGTCCACTCTGCGCCTACATTGAGGCCAACGGTCAACCCGTTCGGCGGTCAGTCGTGATCGATCCACAAAACTCATGTCCCGCGCTACTTCGCGAGGACTCGGCGGCTATTCTGCTGGGGGCTGTTTTTGTTTTTGTGGGATTGAGTGCGTGTTGCATCGCGGCACTGAGGCGTCGCGCGGAGTCCCGTTTGCTGGTGTGGTTCGGCCTGTTTATCAGTATGTATGGCCTGCGCATGCTGGCCGGCGCCGCCAGCCTTCTGAACGTTTTTCCGAATTCTCCGTGGCCGGACCGGCTGGTCATCTGGGTGTATTATCTGCTCGTCATTCCGGCACTTCTTTTCTGGATCGAGCTCAGCTCGGGCCCGGTCCGGAAAGCTTTTCGATGGCTCCTGTGGGCATCGATTGGAATCGCGACGCTGGGGCTTGGCTGGTATGCCATTTCCGGATCTCCGTTTGTCTTTCTTGGCTACAACTTAATCCTTGCCATTGGGACATTGCTGTTGATGGGCGTTCTCGTGCTTGTTCCGCCGGTAGCGCGGAAGTACCTCGTGATCCAGAGCCGGGCTCTGCGCGTGGTCATGCCGGCCATTGCCGTGGTCGCGGTGTATGTGAACGTGATGTCGCTGTTTGGGGTTCAGCCGCCCGACTATATCGAGCCCGTAACGTTCGCGGTGTGGGTTTCCGCGATCGGCTATGAAGCAGCAAAACACACGTTCGAGAAAGAACGACGATTGCTCGCGCTGGACACCGAACTGGAGACGGCGCGCCAGATTCAATCCTCGATTCTTCCCGACCACGTGCCGGCGGTGGACGGCCTTCGCCTCGCCGCGACGTACAGGCCGATGTCCGCAGTCGCGGGAGACTTCTACCAGTTTCTCGGGGTGGACGAACATCGCATGGGCATCCTGGTGGCCGACGTTTCCGGACATGGCGTGCCGGCGGCGCTGATTGCGTCGATGATCAAGGTGGCGATGCAATCCGCGGTCAGCTCGGCAAGCAGCCCTTCGCAGGTGCTGGGACATCTTAACCGGATTCTGACCCCGGAGTTGAAAGGCAGTCTGACGTCGGCGGCGTATTTGTGGCTCGATACGGAACAGGGATATGCGCGATACTCCGCGGCCGGGCATCCGCCCCTGCTGCACTGGAAGGCCTCGGAAGGCCAGTTGCGTCCGGTCGATTGCAACGGATTGCTATTTGGGGTGGCGAGCAGCTGGGTGTATCCGGAGTGCGAGTTGAGACTCGATTGCGGAGATCGCCTGCTGCTCTATACCGATGGACTGAGCGAGCCTGAGAACGCGCGGGGCGAGTGTTTCGGAGAACGGGAACTGGGGCAAGTGATCGAGGCCAGCAAAGCACTGGTTGCTCAAGAGTTGGCGGACCGGCTGCTCGGCGCTCTGCGCAAGTGGCAGCCCGGGTCGGCAGCGCAACAGGACGACATCACGCTGCTGGTGATGGATATCGTGGAACCGAATCATGAAGTGGCGCTATAGGGAATCTCTGAACAACCGTTCTTGAGCCGGGAGAATTTGCAGGGGCTATTCATTGCTGCAAAACAAATGTCCCAGCCCGATTCAGACAGTGCAACCGCAGATCCTTCGACTCCGTTTGGCCCAAAAACGGCCAAACTCCGCTCAGCGACTGTCTGTTTTGTCAAGGCATAGTTTAGTCCGGTGCAGGCGAAAAGCGGGTTATGGAAAAGATGGAAAACGATAAAACTGTTTCCCATCTTTCCCACAACCCCGGCTACGACGACGACGGTCTGATTAGTTTGTTCCTAAAAGCCAGGCCGACGAGCTAGGTTGGAGAGCCATCATGCGCTGCCGTACCTCTCGAGCCTTGGCGTTGAGCCGTACGAGCAGCTTGTGAGCCAGAGCGATACGCACTACCTTGGGAGGCTTGCCGGCGGCGCGGAGCCGTTGCTGGAAGGCGATGAAGTCGGGCTCGTAGCGGCCCACAACACTGGCCACGATGAACAGGATCTCGCGTACGGAAGCGCGGCCTCCACGCACCGCGCGCTTGCCCTGGTACTTGCCCGAGTCGCGCGCCAGCGGCGCCACTCCCGCCAGCTTGGAGACGGTCTTGTTGGAGAGTGTGCCCATCTCCGGCATCTCCGCCATCAGGCGGCACACGGTGCGATCGGCCACGCCCTTGATGGTCCGGAATTCCTGATTCAGTTCGCGCCACAACGGGTCCTCGCCGATAAGCTTGGCAATGCGCTGTTCCAGAGCGCGGATTTGGCCAGCGACGAAGGCCAGCAGCTTGGCGAAGGAAGCCTGTACGGAGCGGTCGGTGACCAGGCGCTGCTGGTTCAGCTGCGCCGTACGGATATCGGTGAGCTGGCGCAGCCGCGTCACCAACGCGCGCAGGTGCTGCTGGTTTTGCGGAGCCAGGCATGCGGGCGGCGGCTGTTTCACCTCCGCATACCAGGCGATCATGCCGGCGTCGATGCGATCGGTCTTTTCCAGACGACCCATGCTCTCGGCAAACTGGCGCACCGCGCGGGGGTTGAGAATGGCCGCCGGCAGACCGGCTTCAGACAGTTGCGCAAAGGCCTGCTGCTCGTAGCCGCCGGTGGCTTCCATCGCCACAAGTGCCACGTCGTGCTCACGACAGAAGGCCGCCAGCTCGGCGATGCCTTCCCTGTGGTTGGGAAACGACGCCCTGGCGCCCTCCCGGCCGATGCGGGTTTCCAGACAATCCGAAGAAACATCCACTCCACAAATGATCCGTGTCACGGTAACCTTCCTTGTATGTGCGATCGAAGTCATGCGACTGTTCGGTCGTGCGTGACTCGGGCAGCGGTCCCTGGGCTGAGCGTCGGTGAGTGATCACCTCAGGATGAACGGGTGCCGTCCGCCCGCGGGGGAACCGATGCCTCGGTTCCCCCACTACGACATTTTCCTCAATTCAGGTCGCTGATTCAGAGATACAAGGATGACAACACTGGACATTACTTTCGCAGTTCTCAATAAGGCCCAATTCATTGCAGGGGCTTGCAGAAGTTCCTTTCAGATGTCGAGAGTGCCGTGTAGATACAAGCGTGCGCGGCCCGCGATCTTCACGCGATCTCCACTGATTGTGGATTGCATATCGCCACCGCGGGCACTGAGTTGGCGGGCACGCAAGGTGCTTTTACCCAGCCGCGCGGCCCAATAGGGAGCGAGTGTGCAATGGATCGAGCCGGTGGCGGGGTCCTCATTAATGCCGACCGCGGGTGCGAACAGACGGCACACATAATCGACGCTGCCCTCGCCGGGAGCGGTCACGATGGTTCCGCCAATGCCCGTGTCGACTTTGGCGAGAGCGGCAAAATCGGGCGCGAGCGCTCGCACTTGTTCGGCCTGATCCAGCACCACTAGATAATCGCGCGACTTCATGACCTGCGCCGTTTTTAGACCCAGGGCCGGCAGGAGGTTGGCCGGCGTCTCGCAGGTTTGGGGCGGGCGGGCGGGAAAGTCCATTTCGAAGCGGTCTTGATGGTGAGTATCGAGGTCACGGGCGACGGTCAATATGCCACTGCAGGTGTGGAAGCGAACGGGCCACACATGGTGGTTCCGGAGCGTGAGCACAAAGGCCGAGGCCAGGGTGGCGTGCCCACAGAGGTCGTCCTCGACTTTGGGGGTGAACCAGCGCAAGTCGAAATCACCATCGGCGCGCGGAACAACAAACGCTGTCTCACTGTGCCTGTTTTCGGCCGCAATTTTCAACATGGTGCTATCGGCCGGAAAAGCTTCGAGGATGCAGACCCCGGCGGGGTTACCTGCGAACAGCTCATCCGCGAACGCATCCACGTGGTAATACGGAATAGCCATGGCTTTTCAGTGGGCTGAAAGCCCACTGCTCCCTCCGACACCTTCGATCTATAAACTACTCCGCATCGCGACGGGCTTCGAGCAGTTCCGGGCGCGAACCTGGATCGCCACGGTCGGCGACTTTGAGCAACTTCTGGAAATAGATGTGCGCCGTTTGACGATCGCCGTTGCGCTTCGCGGACTCAGCTGCTCCATACAAGGACCAAAACCGGTTGGGCTCCTTTATGAGCGTCGCTTCGAACTCCTTGAGAGCTTCTGCGGGGCGCTTCAATTCCAACAACAATTCTCCGAGCAGTTCGCGAGCGGGCGCAAGGGGCCCCGGCGTGATCGCGCTCTTTTCAGTCTTGTCTTCGAGTTCGACGGCGGCGCGCATGCCAGCGAGCGCGTCCTGCGGTTTTCCCTCGGCAAAGGCTAACCACGCGGCGACTTCCTGGCGCTGAATTTCAACCTGGCCGGCCCAGTAGGCCTCGGTCATTGTGTTGAGCTTGTCGCGGAGTTGTTCGAGTGAGGCGATTGCCGAGCGGGCGGCGGCACGATCTTTGCTATGCGCCGCTCCCAGGCCGCGGGCAAAGTAGGTGATCGCATCGGACTGCGGAAACGGGCTCGGAGTGGGCTCCAGCCTTGCGGCATCGGCCCAGGCTCGCCGTTCCAGCGCATACCGGGCGGGAATTGCCGCATGCGCGAAGAAGGCCGCGGCGGGACTGGCAGCTCCTTCAATCAACACGCCTGGATCATAGCGCGCAAATATCTGAACCGCTGATTGAACCACCTGCAGGGCGGCGGCGTCCTGGGCGGTTTGCAAATAGGCGTAGACCAGGTAGTCGCTGGCGTGCAACTCCTCGGCCGGCTGGCCGCCGCGTCTTGCCGAGGCGGCTGAGGCGATGTTGGCATCAATGGAAGCCTGCCATTCTCCAAGGCGCGTGAACGTGTGCGAGGGCATATGCAATGCGTGCGGAGTGGATGGGGCAATCTCGCTATAGTGCTGTGCGGCCGCGGCTGCGCGCGCAGCCAGCGGCGGAACGTCGTAGGCGTGAATGATGTAGTGCGCCAGCCCCGGATGATCGGGATATCGGACGTACAGGCTTTCCAATATTGCTCCGGCTTTGAGCTGGCGGGCATAGGTTTTGTCGGCCGGGTCGGCGGCCGCGGCGAGGGCCAGTGCGTAGAAGGTGGCGGCTTCCGTGTCGTCAGGATAGGAGGCACTGACGGCGGCCATTGCGGTTTCATAAGCCAAAACGCGGGAATGCTGATCGATAGCGGCCGAGTTGATGTAGAGATGTGCGACGGCCTCCACGTAGGCGCGCTCGCGTGCGGTCTTCGGATTGGCGGCGCGGGCCTGCGTGATAGCTTTCAGGCCCTGGTCGAGTTGGGCCTGGGCGCGAAGACCGGTAGCAAACGGGTTGCCCCAGCTGCTGAGCGCAATGCCCCACCAGGCCATCGAACACGATGGGTCGCTGATGAGAATGGCACGGAATGAATCGATCGCGCGAGCAAACTGGAAAGAGTGCATCAGGGCCACGGCGCGATTGAACTGAGCCCCGGAGTTGCAGGAGGTACTGAAGCTTACGCTGCCCAACTTTTCAGGGGAGCGCGGCTGGTCAGCCTGGGGCAAACCGATGGGCGCCCCAAGGAGAACCAGCGCGATGAGGAACAGGATGAAGCGAGTTCGCAACGCGGGTCCTCCTGGCGCGCGATAGGCGCGGCCGATTCCAATCCAGCTCATGATAGCCCGGTCAGGAATGTCGCCGGCAGCGAGTGGGAATTGGATCACTCAGGCCTGTTGCGGCGCGGGCTCCTCATCCTTCAGCGGCTCGACGCGGATCTTGCTGATGCGGCGGCCGTCCATTTCTTCAACGGTGAGGCGGCGATCCTGGTAGTCGACCGATTCGCCCACCCTGGGGATGTGTCCGAGACGCATAAGGACAAATCCGGCCAGGGTTTCCACGCCGCCTTCGCGGGGCAGGTTCCATTGCATCTGGGTTTCGAGGTCGCGGAGGTTCACGCCGCCATCGAGGAGGAGCACGCCGGTGGCGGTGCTGATCAAAGGGCGGGCGGGATCATCGAACTCGTCTTCCAGTTCTCCGGTCAGCTGCTCGATGGCATCTTCGGCGGTGACCAGGCCGGCGGTCGATCCGTACTCATCGACCACGATCGCCATCTGGCGGCGCCGCTTCTGAAAGTCGCGGATCAGGTCGAGGACGGTTTTTGTTTCCGGCACTACGAGCACGTCGCGCATCACCTGTTTCAGGCGAAGTTCAACAAAGGGGGTGGCGGGAAAGCGGACCCCGGTGGAACGATCCTTGGCGTCCTCAGCGCCGGCGGGAACAAATTTTGCAACTCCCTGCCGCTTCTGTTCTGCTTCTTCGGCCCGGCGGCGCTGCGCGGAGGGACGAAAGAACATGAGCCGCGCCAGGTCCTTGGAGTAGACCACGCCGACGATGTGCTCGGGGCCGCGGGTTTCGTCATAGACCGGCACCCGGGAGTGCATTTGCTCGATGACCAGGGCGCTGGCCTCTTCGATGAGCATGTTGGAAGGCAGGGAAAAGATCTTTTGCCGCGGAGTCATGATTTCGCGGACGGGTACGTCGTCCAATTCCAGGGCGCGATGAATCAGGGTTTCCTGAAACTTGGGAAGGAGGCCCATGCGGCGGGCGGAGGTGGCGATGAGTTTCAGCTCTTCCGGTGAGTGGACAGTGGCCCGCTCGGACATGGGGATATCGAACCCGCGGAGGACGGCGGCGGCGGAGCGGCTGAGGATCCGCACCGCGGGCCGGGTCAGGCCCATGAACAGCAGCATGGGCGGGGCGACCGCCACCGCCAGTGCATCTGAACGGCGCAGCGCGAGCGATTTCGGCACCAGCTCGCCGAGCACGACATGGAGATAGGTGATGAGACAGAATCCCAGAGCCACGGCCACGATGGCGGCTACATGCGCGTACACCGCAACGTGTGCGGGAGTGTCGGGGAGCAGGAGCATCCAGCGTAGGAGGATGCCGGCCACCAGCGGTTCGCCGATCCAGCCCAGGGCCAGCGAACAAAGGGTCACGCCGAGTTGCACGGCGGGGAGAAAATCGTCGAACTCGCGCTGCAAGAGGCGTACGGCGCGGGCGCCGGGCACCCGGTCGGCGAGCATCTGCTCAATGCGCGTTTCGCGCATGGAAACCAGCGCGAACTCCGCGGCCACAAAGAATCCGTTGGCCAGGATCAGCATGGCGACCGCAACGCATTGCAGCAGCAATAGACCGTGCATCTCGCTGTGAGCATAGCATTGCGCGGGTGTTGTGGCTGCGGGGGGCGAGGGTTCGTGGTCTCCCACCCTTTCCGCAAAAAGAAACGGAAAGGATGGGGAACGGAGGATTTGTTTCCGGTCGACAGTTGATGACGTCTGGATGGCGCCCGGATTGCGAGGGCCTGGGAACCGGGGCGTGGCGGGTTGCGTATGAGGAATCAACGGCGGGTGCTGCGACCGGCCGCGTAATCTGGTTGACAGCGGCAAGCTCCCGCCGTCTGACAGTTGGGTATCCTTCATTGATTGTTTCAATCTTTTTCTGCTGGGCTCTGGCTGGAACCTGGGCCGCGGGAGGTGTTCGGTGGCAGGGTCAAAGAAAAGTAAACGTTTTTGGATCTGGATCGTTATAGCCGTAGTGGTGGTCATTGTAGGCGGTGGAGTGGCCCTGGCGCGCATGGTCTCCGGATCGTCCATCGACCCGAACAAGCTCGCCAAGGTCGCCAAAGGCGATGTGGCGCGCTCCGTCGTCGCGACAGGCAAGATCCAGCCGATTACGAAGGTCGAGGTCAAGTCCAAAGCCTCGGGCATCGTGGAGAAGCTGTTTGTGGACATCAACAACAAGGTCCGCAAGGGCGCTCCCCTGGCAGAACTCGATCAGCAGGAAATCCTGGCCCAGGTGGAGGCCCAGAAGGCGCAGCTGGTGGCGGCCCAGGCCAATGTAGGAACCTACGAAGCCAACATCGAGCAGGACAAAGTGAATGCCGCTGCTCCCGATCTGCCCATGTACAAGACCACGCTGGATCGCAACGTGGAGATGCAGAAAGAAGGAGTGGTCAGCCAGCAGGCCCTCGACAATGCCAACAAGGACTACCTGGCCGCGTTGAACAAGCGGGACGGAGCCAAGGCGCAGATTGGCGTAGATATCGCCAAGCTGAAACAGGCACAGGCGCAGGTGTTGCAGAGCCAGGCCAGCCTGAAACAGCTGGAGGAGCAACTCAGCTACACCACGATCGTGGCTCCCATGGATGGGGTGATCCTGTCGCGGGATGTGGAGATCGGCGACGCAGTCAGTTCCATCCTGGTGCTGGGATCGACGGCGACCCTGGTGATGACCGAAGGCGACACCAGCCAGGTTTACGTGAAGGGAAAAGTGGATGAGGCGGACATCGCCCACGTCTACATGAACCAGCCGGCCCGGATCAAGGTGGAGAGCTTCCGCGACCGCATCTTCAACGGCCGGGTAACCAAGATTGCTCCCCTGGGCGTGGAAAAGGACAATGTCACCACGTTTGAAGTGCGGGTTTCAATCGACAACCCGGGCGGCGAATTGAAAGCCAACATGACCGCCAATGCGGAGATCCTGCTTGACGAGCACAAAGGCGTGCTCACGGTTCCGGAAAACGCGGTGACGTACGACGGGCAAAAGAATGCGTCGGTGGAGATTCCGGACAAGAGCAAGAAGGAAGGCAAGCGCAAGATTCCGGTCAAGGTGGGGCTGTCGAACGGGTCGGTAACGGAAATCCTGAGCGGGCTGAAGGAAGGCGACCAGGTGGTGTTGCAGCAGTGATTAGTGGTCAGTGGTCAGTGGTCAGTGGTCATCGCGCAGTGATCAATGGCCGATTCGCTGCTGCGTTCGTTCACGTGCGCACGGCATTGTCCGAAAGTGGACATCGAGTGGGCTCAAGATTTGTCCGGTAAGCGGCTAAACCCATTCTTCTGTGGTGTTTCGCGCGGAGCCTGGTTTGGCTGGATGGATGCATATCTCAACAACGCCCGGCTTCGTCTTCCAGGGGCCTCCCCTTGATGCCTCGCGTGAGTTTGGCCGCGAAAGCCCCTGACCACTAACCACGATTCACCGATTGACCACTGTTTTTTGCGAGGACACGATGAAGCATGTACTGACAGCAGCATTTGCAACACTGGCCCTGGCGGCGCTTCCGGCGCTGGCCTCCGAAGCCACGTTTGAACGTAACCTCTCCGTCAGCGGACGCGTGGAACTGACGGTTTCGACGGGGTCCGGACATATCCACATCACCCGCGGATCGGGCAACCAGGTTCACATCTCCGGCCGGGTGAAATCGAGCTGGGGCGGGGACTCCGAACAACGGGTTAAGGAAATCGCCGCGAATCCTCCCATCGAGCAGACCGGCAATATCATTCGCATCGGGTCGCACCACGAGAACTATCACAACATCAGCATCGACTACGACATCCAGGCTCCCGCCGACGCGTTTCTCGAGGCCGGTTCGGGCTCAGGAGATCTGAGCGATGAGGGTGTGGGCGAGAATGCGAAGCTCTCCACCGGGTCGGGCTCGATCCATGCCACGGGTCTCAAGGGAAGCTTCAAGGTGGATACCGGCTCGGGCGACATCTATGCGGAGCAAACCGGCGAGGGGGACGTGAAGGCGCAGACGGGTTCGGGGCGGATTGAGCTGCGGGACATTCACGGCAGCCTGCGCGCGGGCACGGGCTCGGGCGACATCAAGATCAATGGATCCCCGGCCGGCGACTGGCACCTCGAAACCGGTTCAGGAACGATCGAGTTTACCCCTGGAAACACAGGGTTTACGCTGGACGCATCGACCGGCTCGGGTACGGTGAAGACCGAGCACGAGATGGCCGTGCAGGGTTCGTTCGATCGCCACCACATTGTGGGCAAGATCAACGGCGGCGGGCCCACGGTGCGCATCCAGACCGGTTCGGGGGACGTGCGTATCCTTTAACGGATGCCGGGCGCCTGGAGATATTCTGGGCGACGCCGGAGTCTCTTCGTCTCGTGCTCTCCCATCCTTTCGTGCTTTCCCACCCTTGCGCCCAACCACCCCAGCGACGGAGACCCTGGCGCCGTGGACCCCGGTCAGGCGCAAGGATGGGCACGGAGGTTTCCAGGTTGGGCAAGCAGTTTTCGCGGGAGATCCCATAGATTCCGAATCATTGAGGAGCCACGCCATGGCAGCATTGACCCAAGCAGAAGCCGCAGCTCGTCTCAGTTCCCTTCCCGGATGGCAGATTCAGGGAGGCGAACTTACGCGGACGTTCACGCACGCCGACTTTCGTGCCGCGCTGGCGTTTGTGAACAAGGTGGGGGACCTGGCGGAAGAGGCCGGTCATCATCCCGACATCGACATCCGTTACAACAAAGTTCGCCTGGGGCTGGTCACGCACGACGCCGGCGGGCTGACGGGGAAGGATTTCGACCTGGCCGGTTCGATCAACAAGCTGGTCTGAATGTGCGCGGTTCCGCGATGGGATTCTTACTGTGCGGGTTTCGCGGGCGTCTGCTTCGGCACGATCTTGCGGGGCTTGATGTCGCCGCAATCGGAGCTCTTGAAGACCGCGGTCGACTCCTGGGCCCAGATCATCTGGCGGCCGTTGCCGGCTTCCCCGGTTCTCGAGACGAAGTGAATCTTGCCCACGACGTGGTCCTCATCGGTCCACGTTGATTCAACCGAGCCGACGCCGTTGTAGCTGCCCTTGCAGGTCATATCGGCGTGGAAGCTGTCGGCCGCCTGCACCACGTTCGAAAGCTCGCAGTCGCGCAGGGACGGGGGAAGGATGACCCCATACTTATCAATCAACTCGTCGGTCATGCAGGCAGGCAGACCGACTGGCGCGGCAGACGATTGCGCCTGATGTCCAGCGCTGAAGTTGCCGGGCGATTCTCCCTGCTGCTGAATACGGGTGGTGGTCGAGATGATCCAAAGACCGGCCTTGTGAGATTGCTGCGCCGAGGAGACGCTTGCCGCGAGAACGCAAAACGTCAGGGCGATCCATAGGGTGTATTTCTGCATTCCGGCTCCTGATTTTTTCCAGATCGGTTGATGATCGGCAGGGATCGGTTCTGGCCCGGCGGGCTCACTTCGACGGTTTGGGAGTCGCGGGGGCCTGCGGCTGATCGCTGGGGCATTTCTCGCTCTTCAAGACGGAGGTCGATACGGTCGTCCATTCGATCGGCTTGACTTGCGGGCCTACGTCGAGCGTCCCCTGGAAGTGCAGAGATCCCGAGGTGTGCTCGAGATCAGTAAACGTAGCCTGCAGCATTCCCTTGCCCTTCATCTTTCCGGTGCACACGTAATCGGCGGTCACGCTTCCGGGCTTAATGACCTTGTTCTCGATCTTGCATTGTCCGCGGGATTGCGGAAACAGGGCCCCGGCATCAACCATGGCCTGGGTGAGGCACACGGAAGTCGTGTGGGTACCGGCTCCGGGAGGAGCGCCGGGCGAACCGGGGGGAACGGGCGACTTCTGCCAGGTCATGGTGGTCGTGACTTCCCAAAGGCCCGCTTTGCCCGAATGCTGTGCTGCGTCCTGGGCGAAAGCCATCGCCGCCGAGACAATACACCAAGCCACACCCATCCCCAACCTACGCATCAATGCTTTTCCCCCGATTTCAATTTGAGATCCTGCGAACCTCGTGCCTGGATAGCTTGCTTTCTAAGTTAACGGCGCACAGGGAGCCTTTCTTTGCGCAAGAACAACGATGCGCGAGGCGGCGGTTTTACCGCAATGCCACTTTAGTTGTTGGGCGTGGCCGGCGGGGTTTGGCCCTGCTTCTGCATCATCTGCTGGCGCTGATTGAACAATTGTTGCATAGAGTTGATGCGATCTTCGATGGCCTTGGACGGATCCACGGCCGAGCCAGGGTCGACAACGGGCGGAACAATCGGAGTGACGGCCGTTGCAACCGCGGCTGCAGCCGCGTCAGGCGTCTTTCCGGCATTGGCGTCGGCCACGGGGTCCACTGGGGGTGTAGCTTCAGAAGCCGGCGTTTCGGCCTCATCCATCGGTTTATCCGGATTGTTGGGATCCGGCTTGTCGAACTTTTGCATATGCGACCATGCCTTGCGGCCACCGGTCATGATCAGATCGGGAGCGGGGGCGCCGGGATCGTTGGTGCGCATGCTCAACAGGACCGTTTCGACCTTGCTGGGGTTGGCCGCGGAGGACTGAATCACATAGTTGTATTGAGTGCCGCTCAGCAGGTCGTCGAGGACCTCACGGACCGGTCCGGGCCCGAGGTCTTCAAAGGCGCGAATGGCGCCGGCTCCACTGGGAATCTCGATCTTGGCTCCAGTGCATCCTTTGACCGCGGCGAGAATGGCATCCAAGGTCGAGTTATCAGCGGAGATCGAGATTTGATCGCCGCGGCACGTGACCTTGGGAGGCTTGGGAGCCATATCCGCAGGACGCTTGGGCAATTCGGGTGCAGGCGCGGGGACAGGAGGTGGCGTAACATCCGCGGCGGCGCTGACCAGCTTCGCCTGCGCGCCGGCCAATGCTGTCGAGAGCACGATCAATCCAATCGGAAACAGCCGAATCACTTTAACCGCCATTTTTCTCCTCCTCTGCTCAGGCTTCGGACCTCGCCCCAACGGGTACACGGGACGACGCCTCTTTGTTGCTCTCCAGGACTCCGGACCACGCCAGGCCCAATGGCCGCATACCGTCAACATATACCGCGGATTCCTCGCGTACCGGTTTTTCGACGATGGTGCGGCGCTTCCAGAGTTCGTAAATCGCGGGATAGACCAGCAGCTCAAGCACAAATGAGCTGAAGATGCCACCGATCATGGGGGCGGCGATTCTCTTCATCACGTCCGAACCTGCGCCCGTCGACCACATGATCGGAAACAGGCCGATGCAGGTGGTGGCGAAGGTCATGAACTTGGGCCGCAGTCGCTTGGCGGCGCCATCCATGATCGCATCGCGCAACTGGCCCAGATTGTTGCAGACGATTGGCCGCCTTGGCCTCAGCGTACGACAAATCGAGGTACAAGCAGCATGAATACGCCGGTCTCGGCGTCGATACTCAGGAGCGCGATGAGTCCCGACCCAGACCGCCACGCTGATGTTGTAGTGGAGCAGGTACAGAGACCAGATGGCGCCGATGGCCGAGAACGGAATGGCCAGCATGACGATCATGGTTTTGACGAAGGAGCGCGTGCTGAGGAAGATCAGCAGCATCACCAGGCCGATGGTCGCGGGAACAATCACGCGGAGGCGCTGGTTGGCGCGCTGGTTGGCCTCGTACTGGCCGCCCCAGCTCATCGCGTATCCCGCGGGCAGCTTTACCTTTTGCTGGAGGACGGCGCTGGCCTCGGCGATGTAGCTGCCGGGATCGCGGTCGGCCAGGTCGACGTACACGTAGCCGGTGAGGAAGCCGTTCTCGTCGCGAATCATGGCCGGGCCGCTGCGCACCTGGATGGTGGCCAGCTGGCTGAGCGTGGCCTGGTGGGCGCCGCCGGCCGAAACGAGCACCCGGCCCAGCGCATCCACGCTGCTGCGGAAGTCGCGCATGTAGCGAACATTGACCGGATAACGCTCGGTGCCCTGATAGACGGTGGAGACGTTGTCGCCGCCGATGGCGTTGTCGAGGACCTTCTGGGCCTGTTCCATGCTGATGCCGATACTGGGCCAGCTTCTCGCGCTGCCATACGACATCGAGGAAATAGCCCTGATTGGTGCGCTCGGCAAACACGCCGCGGGTTCCCGGCACTGAAGCGAGAGCGGCCTGCTGAATCTGCTAGCCGGCTTCCTCGATCTTCTGCGGATCGTCGCCGGTGACCTTGAGTCCCACGGGTGTGCGAATGCCGCTGGTGAGCATGTCGATGCGGCCCTTGATGGGCATGGTCCAGGCGTTGCTGACGCCGGGCACCTTGATCGCGGCCTGCATCTCGTCGATCAGTTCTTCCTGGGAAATGGTGTCGGGCGTGATATGGCGGAAGATGCGCTTGGTCCACTCCGGCGCCCAGGAGGAATACCAGGTGTCCACGTGGCGCCACTGGGAGCGGTCTTTCAGCGTGATCACTGTTTCGAGCATCGAGAGGGGCGCGGGATCCGTGGCGGTCTCAGCGCGGCCCTGCCTTGCCGAGAACCTGGTCGACCTCGGGGAATTGCCGGAGAATCAGGTCGGTGGCCTGCAGCACTCGCTTGGCCTGGGCAATGGAGATTCCCGGCAGAGTGGTAGGCATGTAGAGAATCGCGCCCTCGTTCATCGGGGGCATGAATTCCGATCCCAGCGACATGAATTTGGGAACCGTGATCAGCGTCAATACGGCCACCGCGCCGAACAGGATTCCCTTGTGACGCAGGGTCCAGGATACGGCCGGCTCGTACATCCGGATGAGCACCCGGCTGATGGGATTTTTTTCTTCCTGCTGGATGCGTCCCACGAGCAGGGTGTTCACGATCTTGCACAGCCAGGCGGGCTTGAAGGAGAAGCGCTTGACGCGGGTGAGCAGGATGCGAAGCGCGGGATCGAGAGTGAGGGCCAGCAACGCCGCCGCGATCATGGCCAGGCTCTTGGAGTAGGCCAGGGGCTGGAACATCCGGCCTTCCTGGCCCTGCAGGGTCAGGACAGGAAGGAATGCAATGGCGATGACGAGCAAGGCAAAGAAGGTGGGACCGGCCACTTCCTTGACGGCCGAAATCACGACATCGCGCAGTTGGCCGGGGCGGCCCGCTCTATCCCACTTCTCCAGCTTCTTGTGGGTCTGCTCGGCCACCACGATGGAAGCGTCGATGAGCTCGCCGAAAGCGATGGCGATGCCAGCGATGGACATGACGTTCATGCTGATGCCCATCATTCGCAGGGGGATGAAGGACAACAGCACCGCGGCGGGCATGGTGATCAGCGGAATGGTCGCGCTGGGGAAATGCCACAGGAAGACGAGAATGATCAGCACCACGGTGACGACGACTTCGAGAACCGTCTCCTGGGCATTGCTGATGGTGTGATGGATGAGCTGGGAGCGATCGTAGATGGGAACGATCTTGATACCCGCGGGCAGGGTGGGCTCGATCTCCTTCAGCCTGGCCTTGACGCGGTCGATCACTTCGAGCGCGTTCTCGCCGCTGCGCATGATGACGATTCCGGAGACCACTTCGCCTTCGCCGTTCAGGTCGGCGACTCCGCGGCGCAGATCAGGACCGGTGACAACTTCACCGAGGTCCTTGATCCGCACCGGTGCCCCCGCTTCGGGGCTGGCAACGACGATGTTCTGGAAATCGCTGATGCTGGTGGCATAGCCGCGGCCGCGCACCATGTATTCGGTTCCGCCGAAGTCGAGCAGGCGGGCGCTGGTCTCGTTGTTCCCTTCCCGGACAGCATCCACGACCTGGCTGACGGAGATGCCGTATCCCTGCAGGAGCTTGGGATCGAGGTTGACCTGATACTGGCGGGTGTAACCGCCGATGGGCGCAACGTCAGCGACTCCCGGCACAGAGCGGAGATGGTAGCGCAGGTACCAGTCCTGGTAGGAACGCAACTCGGCAAGGCTGCGCTTGCCGCTCTCGTCGATCAGCGCGTACTGGAAAACCCAGCCCAGACTGGTGGCGTCGGGGCCGAGCTCTGTCTTCACACCTTCGGGAAGCTTGCCGGTGACGCTGGAGAGATATTCGGAGGTCCGCGAGCGGGCCCAGTAGAGATCGGTGTTGTCGTCGAAGATTACATAGACGTAGGAGTAGCCGAAATCGGAAACGCCGCGGACCGTCTTGACGTGGGGCGCGCCCAGCATGGCGGTGACGATGGGATAGGTCACCTGGGTCTCGACCAGGTCAGGACTGCGATCCCAGCGCGACATGATGATGACCTGGGTTTCGCCGAGGTCGGGGATCGCGTCCAGGTGCGAATGGGTAAGCGACCACCAGCCAAAGACACAGCCCACCGCGACCGCGAGGAAGATCGCTGCCTTGTTCCGAATTGACCACTCAATAATTCGAGAAATCACTGCTGAGATCTCCCCTGCGACTGCAATTTGATGCCTTGGTTAACCAGCAATGTATCCGGCCTCTCTGGCGGGGCCTGGAATCACTGCGGAAATCAGTTCATGCGATGCGCGAGCGCGGACTCTGCCGGAGGCGGAGTTTCCGAGCTGCCACCGGAAGAAGCCGCTGCCTGGAGGCGGCTTTCGGAATCCACAAGGAACGTTCCGGAAGAAACCACGACTTCGCCTTCCTGCAGCCCCTTGACAACCTGCACACGGTCGTCGAAACGCCAGCCGAGTTCGACTTCGCGCTTCTCGAAGTGGCCGGGAGATTTCTGCACGAAGACGTTCTTGGCCAGGCCGGAGTCGACGATGGCGTCGGCAGGAACGGAGAGGCCGGGAGGAATCGTAACCGGCATCTCCACATTCACGAACATGTCGGGCCGAAGCTTGAAGCCGGGATTGTTGACGACCAGCCGCACCTTGAGAGCGCGAGTGGCAGGATCGACTTCAGGGAGCACATCGCTGACCCTTGCCTGGAAAGCTTCGCCAGTGTCGGGGAGAGTGACACGGGCGATGGCGCCGGGGCGGAACTTTTCAGCATCCTTGCCGAAGACCTGGGCCATGTATCCAAACGTGGCTCAGGTCGGCGATGGTGTAGAGCTCCTTTTCCCGTTCGAAACGCAGACCTGGAGAAATGCTTCGGGTAAGAATGAATCCGTCGGTGGGAGAGACCACGTAAACATCCTCGGGGATTTTCCGATTCGTGGTCATTTCCTCGATCTGGGACGTCGCTCATGCCCAGGTTGCGCAGGCGGTCGGCGCGGGCCTGAGCGCTGGCGGCATTCTGGTTTGCGGCGGCACCGGCGGGGGTACCGGGGGTGCGCTCGTTGGCGGAGAGATAGCCTCCCTCCACGGCCAGGAAGTCCGGCGAGTAAATCACGGCCAGGTGCTGATCCTTTTTGACGTGATTGCCAACGGCGTCGTCCTGAGTCCCTTTCACGTAGCCATCGGTGCCCACCGTCACTTTGAAAATGCGCGTATCATCGGCGGCGACTTTGCCGAAGGCGCGGATGGTGCGGGTTCCCGAATCTTTTTCGACCGAGGCGAGCTGAATTCCGTAGATCTTCTGGGTGGCGGGATCGATGCTGAGGCCGTCGGCAGTCGCATCGGAGGCTACCAGGGACTTGCCGACGCCATCGGCGTAGACGGGCACCAGGTCCATACCGCAGTCGGGAGCCGTGCCGGGCTTATCGGAACGATAGGCCGGATGCATGGGATCGACATAATAAAGAATTCTATGGGCAGTCGACGCGGGCCGCTGATTGAAGTGGCCGACAGCGAAACCGACAAGTAGTGCGCCCACCACTGGGACCAGATACAACGCCTTTTTCACTCAACGCCTCCCCGTCCGGGTGCGAAATCTGTAAGTTGGCAAACCTTGGCGAGCTGGCGTACTCAGGATTTATTCCCATTTTCCAAGGTTCGGAGACAAGCAAGTATTCAGTACCACGCGTAATGACTGTACCCAGAAGCGGCCGAAGGGTCCTTGTGCTTTCGCAAAGAAGGGGGAATTCCGAGGCGCCCGTTGGGGCCAGATCAACACCCGTGCGGGGGATGGCGGGGGGCGGCAAAAACGGGGCCCGTTGGCCGGTCAAATCCGGCGCTCTTTCAGCGGGGTGGAGAGGGAGCAGAAAAACAGGGACATCGCGAATGGCTGGATCAAAGGCACGACCAAAAGTTTTCGCGGTTTCCCACCCTTGCGACAGAAGAACGTCGCAAGGATGGGGCACGGAGCATTTGTTTCTCTTGAACCTCACACCGGCGTTACCGTGGTGCCCTTCAGCCCAGCGGTGTGTTCAGCCTTGCAGGACCACGGCTACCCGGTCCACGAACCGCGGTCCGAACCTCTGCTGGTAGTCCTTGCGAGTGCGGCGGAAAACATGCCATGAGAGCCAGGTCATGTCGAGTTCCTGGCCCACGGCTTTCAACCGCCGCGAGGCAATGTTGGTTTCGTTTACGGGCGTTCCGGCTTCGGAGACGAGCACGAAATCGTCAGGACCGGCAAACCTTCCGCGGCGGCTGAGGGCAGAGAGATACGGCAGCATCAGATCAGGAATGGCCACGTTGCGGGTGCGGCCGATTTTCACGCTGTTCAACTCGCCTCGATACCACTGTTTGCGGACGGCGAGATTGCGAGGCGGAATCAGGTCGCCCGCCAGGTCACGGGTTTCGAGGGAAAGGTTCGTATGCTTCCACTGCAAGCCGCAGATTTCCGCGACGTTCAGGCCGGTGACGATGGCCAGGAGGGTCATTTCCCTTTCCGGGTAGCGCATCCGTTCCACCACAGCTTTCATCTGGGGAAGCGAAAGGATGTGAGCTTCCTTGCGGCTCATGCCGGGCAGAGCGACGAGGCTGGCGGGGTTGACGCCGCCGAAGAAATTCCCTTTCCGGGCGTGGGAAAAGATGGCGCTGACGACATTGCGGATATGGGTGATGGTTTGAATGGAGTAGCCCCGCTCCCGAGCGGCGAGCATCAGTTTTTCCACATGTTCGGGCCGGGCCTCGGAGAGGGTGAGTTGGCTCAGATAGGGCCAATCCGGAATGGCTTTGAGCCGGGTCCGGCCGTGATCGATGTCGAGCTTGAAGACGCGCTGCACCTCTTCGGGCGTCAGCACATGCTTGAGAATGGCACGATAATGGGTGCGACCCGCAAGGCCCTTGATGGCCACGTGCTCGGGCACGAACATCTGGTCGACGAAATCCGCGATGGTCATCGAGTGGGGCTGGGGAGCGCCGTTATGGTTCTGCCCCGCGGGCAGCTTCTCCCAGACGACCCTCTGCGCCTCTTTCCTGGTCATGCGCAAGGGGCCGATGGCGGGTCCGATGTGGATGGGCTCTCGCCAGCTATGCTCCTTGAAGCCGCGCACATTGAACAGATTCTCGTTGACTCGGAACTTCCAGGAGCCGTCCTCCCGATAGAGATCCACGTGATATGGAAGTCTTCCCCAATCCATTGCCTCTCCAATGGAGCTAACGTGCGAAGACCCAGGCGCGTGGTCCGCGCCATCATGCCGGTTAACTCGATTCCGCGAATTTGTCCCCAATGACAGGATTTGGATTTACCCCTGTTTCTGTCAGGAATTACTGCGTCCAGGAAACAGCACTCAGATACGCAACCAACAGACCCCGGGGATTTCGCCATGGACCGAGATTCGTCCGAGGGCAAAGCGGGCGTGACCTGGCGCAATCGCGCCGAAACCAGGTCAGTCCGAAACGGCTGTTCCCGCAGTTTCAGTTGCACACCAACGGATCAGGCTTTCCTGGGAACCCCGATCGTCATGTGCCTGTTGCTCAAAAATGCGTGACATAGTCTCCGACCGGACGGCGCACAGGAATCGTCCTATGGACTTCCTGCACACCGCCGGTGATGGTGACACCTTCACGCGTACTGCATTTCTCGTGATGAGCCGAGGGGATCAGTTCTTCTTTGCAGAAGCTGTCGTCTCAATCACGGGCCGGGAAAAGAGGGATGCTTCGAACTTGGGGTTCAGCTGAACCTTTTCGATGACAATCTTCTCCGCCGGATACTGGGTCTGCCTTACGTGAGTTCCACTCGGCGCGGCCACGGGCACAACCTTCGTTTCGAGGATGAAGGGAATCTGCACTCCGTCAACGGCGCGATAGTCACGGAAGTAGATCTCGATCGCATGCTCCTGGCCATCGAGACGGCGCGGAGCCCCTTCAATCTTGGCTTCGAGGAAGGTCTTGGCATCGATCCAGACATGGGTGACGCGGCCATCCTTCATCGTGAGCTTGAGGCGGTAGGTATCGCGGTCTTCCACCTTCTCCGTGCCTTCGAGCTCCACCTTGGTGCCCTTGGCGGCGTAGTCAACGAGCGGGCCGTCCAGATCGGACTGCAAGGCAGCCAGCTTCAGCTCGTCCTGGGTGTAGTTCTCAACTTCCATCCGGTTGAGGAACGGGCGCACCTTCCAGCCGTTGGCGCCGTCATAGACCTGGACCGCGGTCTGACCGTTGAAATCGAGCTCGAGGCGCATTTTGCGGGGGCGCTCCAGATCGAGCCGGAACGGCAACTGGGCTTCTTCCTTCAGTCGGGGGCTGGTTGGCAGCGCAGCGGCAGGCTTGCCGGGCCGCTTCACGTCCGGCGCCGCCACGACAGGCGCCCTATCATTGCCGCCAGCGCCCATCTTGCCCGATTCGGAGATGGTTTGCACCGCATGCCAGGCTTTTAATCCGCCCCGGGCGGCTACGTTTTTATTCGCGATGTCCGCGGCGGAGAGGTTCAAAACGCTCTCTGCGACCAGGATCGTGCCCGTAAAACCGAGCGCAAGCCCTACCACCAGCAACTTCCTTAACATAAGATTTCCCTCGCTAACTGAACTTGAACCGGAATTGGTGTCAAGCAGACTATCTCTCTTTTCGCGAAACTCTTTTTTGCGCTGGCTCAAACTCGTGAGGGTGTTCTTTGAGTGTTCCTTATTCGACAACCAGGCCTTCAATGTGGAATTGGCCAATAATTACGCTCACCCGGTCCCCGCGCTTGACCACCCGTCCGGGGTTGGAGAATGCCATCCAGTACGACTTGCCCGCTTCGGGGGTACTGCTCTGGCGCAGCTGGCCCACTTTTTCGAGAGAGGGAATGACGAGCTTGGCCTTGATAGCCGGATCGAACATCACCGGTTCATTGGTTTTGTCGTTCAGGGGTCTGGCCTTCTCGGCATCGAGCACCCGGTAACTGAACTTGATCAGCTCGCCGGATTCGACTGCCTTGGCGGCGATCGAGTCCACTCCAAAGAACAGCTGGTAATAGGATCGCTCGCGCTTGGGGAAGTGGCTGGGCTCATGAGCCGAGGGAGCACTGGCTGGGACAGGCGTCGCTGCCGGAGCAGGGGTGGCGGCCGGCGGGGCGGATTGTGCAGGGAGCGGCAACACGAACACGCCGCTTGCGAATAGTCCTGCAGCGAGCAGGGTCTTGCACCCTGCAACGATCTGCTGCCGGGAAGCTTTTCTAAATGGCGACATCAATGAATCTCCTTCTCGCCGTTGCGGGCCCCGGCGGGGTTCTGACACACAAAACTGGGTGGCGCTCTTCGCTGGAGCGCCATCGTCCGCCGGGTGGCCGGAACCATTCGGTTGCCCGTATGGCACGGCTAAACAGGCTGCTGAAAAACAGAGAGCGTCGGGCGAATTGCGTCCCACAGGGGCTAAAGCCCTCACGTGTTTTGAGGCATTTGCGGCACGACTCAAGTCGTGCCCTGATACAAAACGCTGCTCCGAACGACTTTTTCAGCAAGCTGTAAAGCCGTGCCCTTTCAAAAAGTCCGTCGCCATTGGGCCCGCTAACGCGGTCTTAGTGCCCGGCGAGAAAATTCTTGCAGGCACTCACCACGGTGCTGACCGGGAGGGCCGCAAGTTGCAGGTTGATCGTTCGTGCTCCGGCCCCATAGCGGGAGCTGGATTCGTCGACCTTCATTTCCGAGGACGCGTGTCCGGAGAGAATGTTGGCCAGCGCCCGCTCGTATTGACCCGCGTCAGGCCGATCGACTTGCTTGCAGTAATTGAGAATGGCCGTCACCTGGGCGAGCGCATCGACGGTGATGGGCGCTGCCGGGTTGGATGGGCTGGTGGCATGTCCCGAGCTCTTGATGGGACCGGTTGTCGATTGGATGGGTGAGGGTGTGGGCTTGATCGCCTCCGATTTGGCTGGAGGGGTTGCGTATGCGAGCGAGGAAACAGACAAAACTGTTCCCGTAATCAGGAGTGAGAACCCAAGGCGCATGTCATTTCTCCCCGTATGGTCATTTGAAACAAAGACTTGCAGCCTGCACGTCTAGCGGTGCCTGGCTTCAAAACTGGGTCTTGCCGGTGCTACTCAAACTGCTATCGATCTTTGCGGCAATGCTGCCCGCAGCCGAAGCCGCGGGCAGCATTCCATTCCAGCGGGTTAGCTGGAATCAATTCGCCGTACCGGTTAACGTTGACGTTTGTGTCGGGGCCGCCGAGCCAACCGAGACGGTTGCACTCTTCGCGCCGGTGGTCTGGCCAGTCTGCGGCCTGAACTGCACTGTTACTACGCAGGTCGCTCCAGGGGCCAGGGTTGTGTTACTTACCAGTTGACCGCCGCCGGCAGCTCCGCAGGAAGACAGCAGGTTGACGATGCTGAATTCCGTCGAGTTGGTTCCGCCGAGGGTTCCGCGTCCGATGCCAGTCAACGTTACGTTGCCGGTGTTGGTGAATGTGAATGCCTGGGTTGGAGCGCCGACTGCTCCCACGCCCCGGGCTGCAGTTCCGAAGCTATGCGACGTGGGTGTCAAGCTTGCGCTGGTCACCGCCGCCACGCCGGTTCCAGACAAGGCCACCGGCGAACCGCTGACGGTGACGTTGGCTATGATGGTTGCCGTTCCGGTCGAGGAAGTAACTCCCGTTCCCGGTGAGTAGACGATGCCGATCGTGCAAGTCGATCCTGCCGCGAGGGTTGTGCCGCAGGTTCCACCCGATCTTGTGAACGGAGAGGTCACCGCGACCCCGATGCCGGTCGCGCCGGCTCCGCCCGTGTTGTGCAGCGTCAGGTTCTCGACCGCGCTGGTTGTTCCCTGCACCACGCCGGTGAAGGCGAGCGCGGTGGGAGTCACGTTAAGGACAGGAGTTGCCACAGGCTGATACTCTACCGCGCCTGCATCCACAGCTTTATTGCCCTTGCGCAAGTTGCCGAAGAAATCCGTTGACGGGGCAAGAGTGTAGGGTGTTCCGGCTGTGGACGGGGTGTGGTTGATGGCCTGGGAAGCCGACGTGATCGCATAGTTGCCGAGCGCCGCTCCGCCGCCGTAGTTGCCGTCAGATCCCTGGACGGTCGGGTTGGTAGCCGCAAGCGGTCCCCAGGCCAGGTTGACCCAGTTGTTGCCTTCGTCCACCGTGGCAGTTGTCTGCAGGGTGAACAACGGATTCGGGACCATCGCATCCGCGATGCCGGGAGGAACATTGAATGTTCCCGCGGCAAACTCGGGTGGAACGCGCGAACCGTTGCAATACTGCGATACGACTCCCGGATTGGTGACCACCAGGTTGGTGGGGCTGTTGCTTGCTTCCGATGCGTTGGTCATGATCGAGTACACCGGAGACAAGGTGAGGTTGGTGCTATTGGCGGTGGAGTGTTTGCCGGGGCCGGCATCGCCGCGAACGCCGATATCCCAGTAGCTGGAACCGGTGACGCATTGGCCGGTGGCGGTTTGGTTAACCGGGATGCTCGCCATGGCGACGGGCTGGAACGCGTTGTACAGAGTCACCAGGTTCTGCTGGTACTGTGCACTCTCCGCGCCTACGCCGACGTAGAACGAGCGGTTCTCCCAGAAGATGTTGTTGGCCATATACGGGTTGGAGTAAATGGCGCAGTTGGGGTTGTTGGCCGGGCAGGTGAGCTTGATGCCTGTCAGAGCCGCGGTCAGCGGGATGCTGTTCTGCATGGACACCAGTCCGGCCGGTTGAGGCAGGGAGGTGTTGCCAGCATTGGTCGGGGTAGCCGGCGTCTGCGAACTCGCGTTGGGCGCACCCAGGGTGTTGAACAGCACTCCGGCTGTGGCCGTGCTGTCGTTCGAAGCCACGGTGTTGTTGACGAAGGTGACCGCCAGAGCATCCTCGAGCGATACGCCGCCGCCATCCCAGCCAGCCAGGTTGTTGACGATGATGTTGTTGCTGACCACCGGCGCATACCAGCGGGCAGGTGTCTTCGGGAAGTTGGTTACTTCTGTCCCGTTGACGCCCTGCAACCGGATACCACCACCGGAGCCTGCTTCAGCCGCATTGCCCTGAATCAGGTTGGCGTTGATGACCAGTCCGGGCCCAACGCCGTCGCTGAATCCGGGCGGGCAGTCCGCATCGGCTGCCAGGCCGCAAACAGGGTCGGTATCGGGTGTGCCTTCAATCATGAGTCCGCCGCCGTTGGTGATGATAGTCGGGTTGAGGCTCTGGTTGAAGAGGATCGAGTTGTGCTCGATGTCGCCGTTGAAGCTGAATCCGAGATGGGCCACGCCGCCACCGTCGCCGGAGCTCATGTTCCCGCAGATCCAGTTGTAGTTGAACTTGTAGTAGTCAGAACCGGTGCAGAAGCTCACGCCGCCGGCGCCCGCGAGGGTTCCGGAGAAGAGTTCGTCACCGATGGACGAGTTGTTGGTGACCGCGTTGTGGTGGACGTTCACGTTCAGGTTGAAGCAGTATGGCTGCTGTTCGTTGTTGGCCAGACCAGCCGTCACGCAGGATCCCGGATCAGCATTTGTGGTGCTGCCCTTGACGTACTGGGGCGGGAATTCGCCCTGGCCGATGTTGATGCCGCCACTGAGCGTTCCAGTGTTGGCGTAGACGCGGTTGTTGGCGATCTGTATGTTGTGGTTCCAGCCGTGGACGAAGATACCGCCGCCGCCCTGCGAGCTGTCCGTGATGGCCATGCCGTCGATGCTGGACGGGTTGCATTGGAAGTTGCTGGGGAACGGATTGGCCTTGTAGCCGAGTCCGCCCTGGATGCCCGCGCCGCAATCGGCTGTCCTGGAGGTGAGCAGCGTGGTGCCGGTGGGGAAGGTATCGCTTCCGAACGGGCTGGAGCCATTCGGGAACCGCACGCCCTTGCCCAGTACGGTGATGCCCGCACCTTCATAGGCTCCCATCAGAGTCGGCTCCTGCAACAGCTCGGCCAGGTTGCCGTTCAGAGTGGCGTCCCATCCAACCGTTGCCTCAAGAGGCAGACGATCGACAGCGAAGTTCTGCGCTGTGGGGCAGGAGTAGGTTCCGCTCGGATCGAACGGATTGGGATTTGGCGAAGTGGACGGTACGATCGGACGGCCGTTGACGGCGATACCGAAGAGGCAGGCCACCTGGCGGCGCCACGGATCGAGCAATCCCGCGGGTTGAGCGTTGGCATCGATGACGCTGGAGGCCGCGCCGACGCCCTGCAGGCGGACGGGCTTCCACATGATCACCATTTCCTTATAGTTGTTGGCGGGAACAATGATCATGTCGCCGGGCTGAGCAGCATCGATTGCCTGCTGGATTGCGCCAGGCGAGTTAACGGTCATGGAAGCGTTGCCGGCGACCAGGGTTGGCTTCTTGCCACCAACGGTGACGGTTACGGTGTCAATGGACTGCTGTCCATTGGCGTTGGTGATGAGCAGTTGGCCGCACTGGGCGGTCGAACCACCGTATTGCGCCTGCTGCTGCACGGCGCAGTTGGCAATGCCGCTGGGCGCCGAGACCGTGACCTTCGAGTCGGACCACGAGGTAACCGGCGCAGTGACGCCGCCGATGGTGACCGTTCCCTGCGTAGCGCCAAACCCGAAGTGGCGATTGATGGTCTTGGCGTTGAACGGAGCCGCGGTTGCCTGCGGGCCGGTGTAGCCGTAGTTGGTTACCAGCTGGTCAGGCATTGCATTGATGGTGAGGATGTGGGTCGTCCCCGCCGCGCTGACCCAGGGTCCGGCGATATCCGAGCTGGTAACGCTGGCGATCGACGGAGTGGCATCGGGATAGGCGCAGTCAGGATGGTTGTACCCGGCCGAGAAAGCCGACGTGGGCACCACCGGGGTGTCAAGATACTGCGTCTGTCCGGGCATGTAGGGCAGTTCGTAGCAGAACTGGCTATACGCCGGGTTGAAGAGCGGGTCGGGGGCTGCGCCGTTGGATCCCTTGTCGTTCATGCAGAAGATCATCATGTTCGGCGAGTATCCGGTCGGGTTGGGCGGATTGACTTCCCACGTGGAGAAGGTCATACCGTCGTAGTCGCCCCACCAGTCGGAGTAGACGCGGGCGGTTTCTGCGCCGGTCCAGTCCTTCACGGAGATGGGCATGTTTGGCGGAGCGAACTTCTCGCCGAACTGGGGCGAGAACGGATCGAATTCGGAGGTGAAGTCGTCGGTGATGACACCGGTGAACTTTGCCGCTTTGTGAGTGGAGGTGTAGAGGTAGAACTTGGTAACCGCGCCGGCCTGATCGTTCAGCGTGACTTCCTTGCGATCGCACAGGGGGCGCGATGCACCTGCGAAGGGCGCAACCTGCTGCGACTGCGGGAAGAGGCTGATGTAGTCAGGAACGGTGCGGACATCACCGACGCATGGCCATACCGGCTCGGGAACGAAGCCCGGGACGATTCCGTTTTCGGGGTTGGCGCCGAGGTTCTGGGTCGGGTTCTGGGCGTTGTAGTTGTTGTAGCCCGGGCCTGCATACTGCTGCTGCGAAGCCACCGAGGCCTGGTCGGGCAGGATGAAGATGTTGCCGAGTCCGCCGAACTGCTGCGAGACGGGCGCGATGTAGTTATCGCCGATGAGGATGTTCTTGTCTTCTTCCTTGACGATTTCGTAACCGGCAGGAGGAACGACTTCGACGACATACTTGCCGGCAGGCAGCATGTCTTCCTTGCCGAACCGGAAAGCATCGGCCGGGTCAGGATCTTTGACGCACATGGTGCAGTTGGTGCCGGTGGTGTTGCCGGTTACGGGGTTGCGGCCCAGGACGCTCGGGAAGGAGTACATACCGTCGTAGGGCGCGGGCTGCAGCTCGTTCCAGTTGTGCATGCCGTCGTAGCACTTGTACTGGGAGTTGTACGGGAGCGTGTTTCCGGTTGCATTGGGATTGAACGAACCGGGCGTGGCGTGCTGCTGGTTGTACAGGTCGATGTAGTTGGGCTGATTCATCAGCGAGAAGTAGAAGAGGTCACTGGTGATCTGTCCGGGGCAGTTCATGTTGGGAACGCCGTCGGAACGGAAGCCCTGGGCCCAGTCGTCGAAGCTGCTGGTCTGCGTGGTATCGACCAGTTTCAGGGTCTTGGTCACTCCGTCGGCAGCTACGCCTTCCTTATAGAGGTTAATGGTCACGTGCGGGACCAGCGGTTCCCACTGGGTCTGCACGAGCATCATCGGATCATCGAAGGGGCGGGTGGAGGCGTAGACCACGTGACCGTGGATGCCGCCAGTTTCGCCGGCGATATAGGGAGTCTTGCCGAATTCGATGAAGTTGTTCTGGCCGGAGTAGCCCTGCCAGCCTTCCGCCACCACCCACGGGGGATCGATGCGACCCGTGGACGCTGTGGAACTGCTGGGGGTGGGTCCATTCTGAATCGACATACCGGTGCAGTCGGCATCCGGGCAGTAGATTGCGCCGGGTACCGAGAGGTTGGCCGGCAAAGGCGTCTTCTCGGCCGTATTGGCCATGAACTTGCCGATGGTGGAGGTGCCGCAAGCCGGATAGCCAGCGACGCCGCACGATGTTGAGCCGTCCGCGGGACCGCCGGCGTCATACACGGTGTGGATACCGGTCGTCTTGTAGCGAGTGACGTCGGTTTCCACCACGTACCAGTTGAACAGCGGGAAGGTTTCGTTGAAGTTGGCCACGCCGTCGAAGTCGGTGCCAAGGTTGTTGGCCAGGCTGCCGTCGCGATAGCGGACTGCGGTGTTGACCAGGGAGACGCCGCCCTCGCCGGGCTGGTAGACGCCGTCCTTGTTGTCGTCAATGAAGGTGCGTGTGAGGACGTTCGCCTGCCATTGGCTGGTAGCGATGTCACCCATGTTGCAGTTGTTGACCGCGCTGGATCCCGTGCCCGTGGTGGTTCTTCCCCCGGGGCAGGAAGTGGAGCCGGCGCCGAGGCCGATGGGCGTGGAGAGACCATCGACGATCATGTCGTTCCATTCGTCGAAGGTGGTCAGGCGCCAGTTGCCGGCAGGCAGGCCGGTGATGGTGAAGGTGCCATCGGGATTGCAATAGGTGAAGGCGAAGTCCTCACCGTCAGGATCGCCCACGCTGATGTAGCACTGGGTGAAGGCAAAGGAGTCGTGCGAACCGCTGCTGTAGAGACGCTCGTCGGGCGTGCGGCTCATGCGCTCGGTGGTGATTTTGCCGGTCACCGTGTTGTTGCACGGCTGCGCTGTACCAAGACCGGATGTGACGTTGACGTCGGAGCCATTGCAAACGCCAGCGAGGCGGCTTTTGATGATGCCCGGATTGGCGAAGCCGATGGCGACGTGGTATCCGGCGGGGCCGAATTCCTGGAAGTACGCCGGCTCACCGATACGCAGGAACGAGTCATGCGCTTTCTGCCCGTCGAGGGTGTTGGTCTGCAGCCAGACTTCACCGCGGGCGATGCGGTCGGCGCCAGGGATGGCCTGGACGCTGAACCGGCCCGGCATGAGGTTGGCAACGACCGCCTGGCCCGCGAGCGGGGAGAGCGTGGCGTTGTCCGACTCATACTTGGGGCAGGTGACGATCATGCCGGTAATACCGGTTGAATTCGCGCCCGCTGCAGTGCCGGCCTTTGTGATTGGGCAGGCATTGAGCCCGGTCACCGGATCAATGGTGCCGTCGAGGCTGTTGGAGAGAGGCTGGTTGAACATGTCATAGGTCATCTGGCCGGTGACATCACCGGAGCCACCCATGTCGTCCCAGAGGAGGACGTTGAATCCGCCCAGGCCGGGTTCCTGCGGGGACAGTACGTCTACGCCGCCGCCGGAATCCTGCTCGCCGTTCAACGGGAAGTCATCCTCGAATACGTTCACCGACAGCTTGGCCGGCGGGAACGGATCCTGTTCGACGGTCACATTGACTGCAGTTTGACCGGGAGCGATCGGTGCGCCGCCCATGGAGTAGCCGCAGTTGGCCTGAGTTGCAGAGGTGCAGGCGGAGCCGTTCCCCGAAATGAAGGGATTGGCCGCGTTGCCCGGCAACACGGAGATGTAATAACGCTTGGTCGGATCGAGAGCAACAGCGCTGGGGAGAACGATCGTTTTCTGGGAGGCCGAGGTTCTGCAAACGCCGTCGCCTACGTCGCAAACCGCAGGAGCCCCGAGAAGGGTCTGTCCGGATTCGCAGGAAATGGGTCCGGTGCAACCCTGGGCCACGAACGGCATGTCGCTGGTGTGGAAGTTAGCTCCCAGGATCGGAACGGTTCCGCCCGGCAACTGGGTTCCAGCGCAGCCGGTTGGCACTGCACCAGCTGCGACGTTGGTGGTGCAGTTGGGATTGATGTAGAAGGATCGGTCTTCTTCGATGATCCAGCGGAAATCACCGCCGGAAACGTCGACAGCTCCCGTCTTGCCATCCACCAGGTGGACCGTGAGGCCGGACCCGGTCGGGAAGGTGACGGTGGCCGTAACTGGATTAGTAATCGGGGTGCCCTGCGAGTTCTGCACCAGGTAGGTGAAGGTGTAGGGTCCGGCGCTGGCTACCGATCCGGTGAATCCACCGGCCTGATCTGCCACGACGGTCAAGCCCGTTGCGGGTTTGATGGAAGATGCGACGACGGTGAGCGGATAGCCGGCCAAGTCGGTGCATCCTGCCAGAAGTCCCGGATTGGGGATGCGGATGAAGGTGGCTAGTTTCGAAGTGAAGGAAGGAGCGGAGCAGGAGATTCCGCCCGCGCTCTCGAGAGCTCCCTTGCCGAGGGTCACAGTTGCCGTGATGCCCGAAGAACAGACTTTGCCAGTGACCGAGCCGTTGGCGCAATAGGTGAACGAGTCCGTCGTAGCGCCGGCAGCCGACGTGTAGGTGAAGGTTCCGTTAGGGTTGAGGACAACCGTGTTTCCAGCGGTAGTGGGCCCGGCCAGAAGAGTCACGCCGAACACGTTGGTGTCGTTGGCGATGACGCCCTTGGATGGATCGGAAACGGCGAACACCTGGCCCGCAGTTCCAAGCAACCCGCTGAAGGCGTCATTGACTGCCGCCGCCGCGGTGAGCCCAGCGGCACTGGGAAGTGCCGCTCCGTTCACGCCGACGTATGCCAGCATGCCGGAATCGCGGTTGATCTTGTTACCGGAGAGGCTGAGCTCGCGGTCATAGACCGGAAGCGCGGCACCGCCGGCTGCCGGCGCATCGATCATGACGTCGTAAGTCTTTCCGGCCGCCATGAAGACTTCAGCTTGTACGCGAGGAGCGCCTGGGACCGGATTGCCGTCTTCCGCGATCAGCGTGAAGCCGCTTGACGGAGCAGGCGCGCTCAGGGCGAGGCCCTGATACGAAGTCTGGGTACCCACGATGGAAGGAACGTGCATATGCGAGCCAGCGTTCACGAAGCGTACCAACACGTTGCCGGTGACGGGCGTGGCCGAGGTTCCGAGCGAACTGGCGAACAGCGAAGCCGAAGAATTGGTCCTGCTGAAGGCCACGCCGTTGATGGTGTAGTAGAGCGGAGTGTAGTTCACAGCCGGGGGATAGCAGCTGTGCACGGCGGGGTCGCCGCATGCGCCCGCTGCGCCCGACCAGACTGCGAGCTCAGTGAAGCCGGCAGTGTTGACCGCGGCCTGCACGGCCGCGTTCTGCACCGGATCGATTTCACCCAGCGCCAGGGGAACTTCGGAGCTGTAGGTCACGCCGGGATAGGCTGTGCCTGTGGTTCCAGCCGAGGCCGGCGCTGCGGTCACTACGAGAATTCCGTAGAGACCCATGGTGGCCTGGATCGAGGGGTGCGTGCCCGATTCGATCAGGTAGGTTCCGGGCCGGAGCGAAGACCAGGTGAGGGCCGTGGTGGCGCCCGCAGCCACTTCGGTTCCGAAAGACTGAACGCGCTTGGGTTGGACGGGCGGAACAAACGGCGTCTGCGCCGGGGCAACCGTGGCCCACGTTGCATCGTTCACGGTGCTGTGCGGTGGGCTCGCAACATAGGTGGCAGCAGTTCCGAGGCCGCCGCCGATCTGACCCACGATCATGATGGAGGTGGGGACGGTGTTGGTGCCCGCGCCCGCAGCAAATGAGAGGTTGTTGGTGAGGTTAATGGTGAGGCCCTGGCCAGTCGGCACAGTGATCACCACCGGCGACCACGAGGCGGAAGTTTTCGCAGCCGGGTTCGAGGAGGTGCAGGTTGCGGTCGAGCCACTGACGGCCGCACCGCAACTGTATCCCCACATCGGAACAGAGGAACCATCAGGCAGAGACGCGGTCGCCGGGCCAGCAGAGAGATTGATCTGCTGCTGTGCGCCAGCCGCTCCCACACCTAGAAGGAGAACAGCCGCTCCGCACGCCGCTGTCTTAATCATCGCTTTCAGAAAGTTGATATGCATTCCTGTTCTCCTAGCTAGTTGGATTCGTCAATGACGAATTCCCGGGAATCGACGAGCATCATCATCATCATTCCGCCCGGAAACACATTGTTGGTGGTAATCTCGCGCTCGTTGTGCGAGTGCCACATGAAGGCCCATCCACGTTCGCTGGCCGGATTGCCCTGCGTGTTGGAAGGGAGCAGATTAGTGTTCGGTCCCGTGGCGCGCGTGGTGGCGTCGGGCCCCAGGTAGGGGCTGCCACTATACCACACACCATTGGTGAGAATGAGCGGATTGGGGAGCGTAACGGGTCCGCCCGAGCCCACATCGCCAACCGGATTTACTTCCAGCGGCTTGTTGTGGTCGGCGCACCACTCCCAGAAATTGATCGCGGTCGGCGCGCTGGTGTTGTAGCCATTCGCATCCGCCGTGCAGGGAAGGCTGGCGCTGGGATCCGAATCCGATCCGGCATGGTGTGCGTACATGTCCCAGTTCAAGCCTCTACCAGTGAAGTAGAAGATGCCATCCATGGTCTGGCCGGGAGTGGTGGTGGTAGTAAACAGCGGAGCGCCAGCCAATCCCACGCCGTCGGGAGTGAGGATGAGATTTCCATCGCGAGCCAGAATGCGGACGTGATTGGCGTGCTCGTGGAAGGGATGCTGCCAGCGGCCCTGGCCGATGATGCGCAACAGGACCTGTTCGCCCGGATGCAGGTGAGGGTTGCCGTTGTAGGGCTGATGGGGATAGGGCGTGTCGTAGTTGGGATCCATGTCATCGGGCATGGAGCGGCCGTTGATCATGAAGTAAGCGGGATGATAAGGCTCGGTGGGAACCTCAAGGCTGCATCCCGGCGCGGTCGCCGTGGTGCAGGTGCCGTTGTTTTGTATCGCAGTGACCTGTGCCAATGCCTGGGAGTGGATGTTGGGATCCATCTCGGAGAACTGGAACAGATACTCGCGGTCATAGCATGTGGCGGGATGATCGTAAGCCGCTGCGGAGAGGCGGAAATCGGCTTCGCCCCAGTGAGCTTCCGCCATCAGGTTCGATTGGTGCAAACCGGATGTGCAGCTCGCCGGCACACTCGCCGGGAGCACGATAATCGCGCCGTAGAGGCCCATCTCGACCTGCAGGTCACCCTGCGTGCCGCTGTAGTAGGAGTGTGTTCCGGGCTTGGCGGCAACGAAGGTGTAGGTCACTGTGCCGCCCGGTGCGGCTTCCTGTGCCATGAGTCCGGTTACGCCGCCTGTAGTGGCCACCTTGAATCCCGGAAAGAGGATCGAGGTGTTGCCGGCGGGCGTGGGCAGGTTGTTGGTCAGGTTCACGGTGACGGTTTGACCTTCGGTGACGATCATTGTGGGTCCCGGAACCTGCATAGTGGGGCAGGTCGCACCGGCGATCGCGGAGGGCGCAAAGCCGGAGGGCGCGCCGTTGCATCCGTAGCCCCACGAGTACACGGTGGATCCGTCGGGCTGGTTCAGAAACGCCGGTTGTGCGGTGAGGTTAAAGGTAGGCCCAGTTATTCCCGGAGCAGCAGCATGAGCCGTCGCCGCGAGCGACGCCACTGCAACCATTACGGGCAGGAGCAGTCTTGTCTTCAAGAACGCGATTTTCATCATCATCGGCATCATCATTGCTCTCCTAGTTGATGTGGATTTCGGTCATCAGCCCGCCGAAGTTCTCCTGGTCATTCGACAGGTGATCGAGCTGCGGGGTGTAGAGATAGAAGATCTGGCCCTTCTGGTACACGCCAGTGTTACTGGCGTCGAGAATGACGTCGAGCGACTCGCCGCCGCCCAGGGTGATGGAGTTGGAGTAGTAGTCCATGTTGTTGCCTTCCTGATCGCGGAGCAGCTTGGCGTTATACCCGATGACGTGCATGGGGATGCCGAGAGAAGCCAGCGTTGAATACTCAGTGACCGAAAGATCGGAGATGCGCAGCAGGGCCTTGCCGCCGGCGGGAATGTTGATGATCGAGGGAAGCGGCTGCGAGAAGTGGCTGCGGCCATCGGAACTCTCGGTGGTTAGCGGGCCGGGAGTGATGGTGTCGGGATAGCTGCGTCCATTCAGGAGGAAGAACTTGTCCTTCATCTCCGCGAAGGCTTCGGGGTTAAAGGTCATGCCCACGAAGTGGAAGTTGGGATCGAAGCCGTGGATCTGGATCGGGTACTCGACGTTGTACGCGGTCAGGCCGTCGCCGTCGTTATATGCGTACTTGATCGGCTGGCCATTGTCAGCGTTATTGGCGGAAGAGCCGACCGTATCGACTGCAGCCACGGTTGCCGACGTTTGCCCAAGCAGGATTCCGTTGTCCGCCGGGAGAGGATTGGTGCAGAGGATGTCGGAGCTCACCGGTGCGGCGATGGAGACGGTCGCGCATGCAGTGCGCAGATCGCCCTGCTGCTTTTGCAAGGACGCATAGAGAGTGGTGCCGACCGGGGTGCGATTCTGGCGGGGGCGCACATAAATCTGGCCGACCATGCCCATCTGCAGGTGCTCGGGCGGGGTGATGTGGCAATGCCAGAAGTAAGTTCCCGCATCCGGCGCCAGGTAGTAGTAAGTGAAGCTGCCGCCAATGTTGATCGCAACCGAGGCGTCGGGCACGCCATCGTAGAACGACGAGGCGTTGGGATAGCCGTGGAAGTGGACCGTGTGCTGCTCGAACAGATCGGGCCGCATGATCATGCCGACGTTGGAGAGGGTGAGAAAGAATTCGTCGTCTTCGTCGATCGCCATCAGGGGGCCAGGGATGTTGCCGTTCATGACGCCCACGTCCATGATCTGGCGCGGGTCGACGTGCCCGTCGAGTCCGCCGACGGGAAGATTCGGGCATGGGAGCTGGTTGGCGGGAGTCCCTGCGGGCGCGGCCGCGTTCGCTGCGATGCAATCGCTATCAGGAGACAGGCCGACAGCGCCGTTGAAGGTGAATCCAGACAGGGCTCGTGTGTTAGCAACCGTCGGATCGGTCGACCAACCATCGGAGTTGGCCGGATCGCCGGGCATGAACGTGCCGCCGTAAACCGTATTGAAGATGGCCGGTACTTCGGTTCCCGGGAGGCCAGCCGCGATATCCGCCAGGCCGGACAGCGGCCCGAAGGAGAACATGAACGTCTGGGTGCCGTTCGCCATGGTCGAATAGCCGTCGCCGCCGGAGATCTGCTGGCATTTAATGGCGCCATTGACGTTGGCCGTGGGGACCTGGAAGCCGTTTGGCCCGGTCGTGAATGCGGTGGGAGCAGTGTAATTCGGCTCCGTGCTGGTATTGGTGAGGGTGCTGGGGTGAGTGATTGTACTGGTGGGGCATTGAACTCTGAAGGACTGTGCTGTTGCCGGCAGTGCTGCTCCGCTAATCATGAGCACCGAAGCGAACAGAAACTTACCTACGCTTTTTCTCGACATGTGCCTCCTTTGTCGCCGACGGCTCGTAACGTGTAACGGGAACAGCTCCACGCCGGCCAATCCTATGAGAACGTAATCGGCACAGGGTATAACTTCTTTGCTACTGAGCAAATTGTCATGGAATGCTTACAAATGTCAGGAAGATAGTTAGTTTCATTACATTGTCCTTTTGCTCACGAACAACGTTGGCTCGCGGATTGAATGCTTGCTTACGATGGTCCCAGGCTTTTTTCAGATCGGCTTTACTCGAAAAGGCCGTAAAGCTGCGCAAGAATCCAGTGCGCATTTGGTCCGTGTCCTGGGGCTCACATTCGGTGTCGTCCAGGACAATGTCGCACGAATGCCGGCGACGAGGAGAGGGAGTCCAGAACGCATCCGGCGGCGCGAGTTCCTGCCTCGCGGAGCGGGAGGGTGGCAGAACTGGAGCTCGCGCAATCGGCGCAAGAACACGCCCTCTCCGAACTCGCAAAATCCCGCGCTTAGCTCCGAGCTGCTAGCGGTTAGCAAGCGTTCATTGGGCTCGCGCGGTGAGTTCGAGACGGCGATTTTACCGGAAAGACCGTGTGCCATGCGGCTCAATTGATCTTGGACAAAGGGCCATGAAATGAGTGGGATTAGGATGACGACCGGGGGACTTTGGACGCGCATACATGTCGGATGTAACCACTCCTTTGCTCGCAGGTAACATGGCCTCCCTGAGCGGAGCGAGATAAAGACTTGCATCAACGCAAGTTATCGAATTACGAATGTTTGCCCAGCGGCACGAGCCTGCAGTTGTAGCCGGTTTGGCTCGAAAAAAGGGATTGACTTTGTTTGTGACGGATGTCACACTCACGGCCAGCTTAGGTTCCGCTGAAGTCCACCACATGTATCGCGTGCTTCCCTGCTTTACAAACGACTCGAGCAATGTGGGCGCTTCAAAACCGGGGGCGGAACCCTCAGTTTCAATTGAATTTTTTTGAGAACTTCGGGTGAGTCTCTGTTTGTTTCCTTGAGGCTCGCTTACTGCGCCCAGATGGACGAATGTGCGGCGGTGGCGCATTTTGGTTGCATTTGGCCCTGGTTGTCATGGGGGAAGTGCATGGCGACAGCACGTTCGCGGGGAGTACATCATGGCACCCAATCGGGGGAGCCATCCACAATTGAATCCAACGTCGCAGAGCGAATTGTAATGATGTGTGCTTCTGCGCTTTTCACCGGCCTCACTCCAAGAGAATGCAAGGAGATCGCTTCGTGCGCGCATGCGCGGACTTTTGCGCGCGACGAACTCCTATTCATGCAGGGGCAGCCGGTCCGTAGCATGGTGCTCATACAAACCGGGAGCGTGAAGCTCACGCAACTGAGCGCCACGGGCAATGAAGTGATCCTGTGGATGAATGGATCGGGCGATGCTATGGGAGTCCACGCCGACTCGCCATCGTGCAGCCACACTTGCTCGGCGCGCGCTATGGAGCAATGCAAGGCCCTGGTCTGGGAGTACACGCGGCTGCAGATGCTGGTCGCCGAGTATCCTCAGCTAAGAAAGAACATCAGCCAGATTCTCGCCAGCCGCCTCCAGGAACTGGAGGAGCGGTTTCGCGAAATCGCCACAGAAAAGGTAGCGAAGCGCCTGGCGCTGGCACTGACCAGGCTGCTCAAGCAAGTCGGAAAAAAGACGGCAGATGGGATCGAAGTATCCCTCTCACGCGAAGAACTGGCCCAGCTCACGGGCACGACTCTTTTCACGATCAGCCGCATTCTCTCGAAGTGGGCCGAACTAGGGGTTGTGGTCCCTCGGCGCGAAGCGGTCCTGGTTCGTGATCCTGAGCGCCTGGAATCGGTCGGCAGCGACGAAGACTAACCTATTTCCCTCCTGGAACCGAAGGCCGCATTCAACTGTGTTGAATGCGGCTTTTTCGTGCGGATATGCGGCGACGCTCGGGCTGCCGGAGGTTGGCGCGACCACACAATCTTTACATTTTCGCGGGAGAATGCGAGCTTAGAGTCCATTTCAGCCGGCGGAAGCACGCGGTGGCCTCCCGGATGTTGGACCGAAGCTGCGATCGTTCGACGTGGAATCTTCGGATTACGCCAAGAAGTTCAATCAAAGCGGTGAGCTGGCGCTCATCACGCAAAGGAACCTGTGTAGAGAGTTCCATTTGAAAGCAGGCTGGATTCAGCGATGCAATGCTGAATCCAGCAATCCTCTTGCAGTCTTAATTCGTACCAGCCTTGCGGTAGGTGACGGTGTTCCCTGCTCCGAGATCGATTTCCTTGAGGTTCTCGTCGTTGATCTCGTTGCTGCGGATGATGTGTGGAATGACCGCAAAGACGATCTCGCTCTGAACCTTCTCCTTGGTTTCCTGGCCGAAGAGATATTTGGCGACAGGAACCTTGATCAGTCCGGGATAGCCGCTCATCGAGCTGGTCTCGGTGTCATTGAGAAGACCCGCGATCAGGTTGACCTCACCATCCTTCAGACGGGCTTCATGTTCGATGCGCCGTTGACCAATGGTCGGCTGGTTGAACCCTCCGATGTTCTGCACTCCGGTGACCGAGGAGATCTCCAGCGACATCTTGAGCGTGACTTCGTTGCCGGCGTGGATGTAAGGAGTAATGTCGATGTTTACACCGACGTCGAGGTACTGGAACTGAGTATTGACCGAACCTCCGAAGCCGCTCTGAAACGATCCGGTGGCGATAGGAACGCGGTCGCCGATCTTGAGCGAAGCCTTTTCGCTGTCGAGCACGCGGACTGAAGGCCGCTCAATCACCTTGGTATCGCTGTCGGTGGCTAAGAGAGACCAGGAGATGCCGGGGATGGAGATCGAGATATCACCCGCAGTCAGATGGGTGAGCGTGTCCAGGGTCAGAGAAGAGCCGGAGGATCCGGTAGTGCCGCCGGGAGCAATCGAAGCCGATGCGCTGGTGGGAGGATTGGTTCCGACGGTGTGCATACGGTTCCGGCTTACCTCCATCACGACGACATCGACCTCCACTTCCGCTTTGGGCTTGTCAATGTCGGTCAGGAGCTTCTGGGCCAGCACCATCTGATCGGGCGTTCCGCGCAGGGTCAGCGAACGTTGCTCCGGGGTGACCTGAATCCTGCTGATATCGAGAATGGCTTTCAAGGTTCCCGCTGCCTGCTGCAGATCGGCCGGAGATGCGGCGTTGCGGAGATAAAACGTCTTCATGACGTTCTGTTCGAGTTCCTTGCGCTTTGAGCCGGTATCCGCGGCGACCATGATGGTGTTTGCAGACAGGGGACGCCAGAAAGTCTTCGATTGCATGGCAACCATCTCCATGGCCTGGCGGAGGGTGACATCCTGCAGCTCGAAGTTAATTTTCTGGGGCTTGTAATCGGGGTCGATCAGGACATTGATACCCGCGATCTTGGCGATGGTCTTATAGACCACGTCCACCGTAGTCGATGTGAGATGAAGAGAGATCGGCGTGTCCCATTTGATGTCCAGCGCGACGGGGCCGGCCGCGGCCAGGGCCTCTTTCTCGATCGTCGAAGGCGCGGCGATGTTCTTCGCGGCATTTTCCTTGGCCCGGGCCTGCGCCCGAATCATGTCCTCGGTGCGGGCCAGCTGTCCAAGGGCTTCAAAGCTGCTGGTGTCCATCTGCGCCGCCAGGCGGAATTCGGCCAGCGCCTCCTGCAACGAGCCGGCGTCGCGCAACTGCACACCCTTGCGGATGTGCTCAGCGGCAGCGTAAAAGCGGACGCGAAAGTAGGCCGCAGCGTACTTGGGGTCGGTTGGCTTGAGGTCGTGCGCCTGCTTGTATGCCTGGTAGGCGGCATCGAGGTCGGCGCTCTGCTCTGCTTTCGCGCCAGCCTTGAAATCTTTTGAGGCGGTATCGGCAACAGCCGGGACGGCGACGGTCCCCGCCAGGATCACAAACAGCAACAGTTTTAGCCTTGTCATAGTGCCTCGGACGGGGGATGTATCGAATTCCAACGCTAAAGCAAACCATCTATCCAATTCTTTGCGTAATCTCAATGAACTGGGTTGACTCCCCACTTTTGGTCATTTTTTTCGTTTGAGATAGGCGAAGGTGGGGTTTGGTCCAGCATCTCCCCAGGGAAGCTGCAAATTCCAGCGGTATGAAGCCGCTCGGCAATGGGACGGACCATTCAAATACAAAACGGAATTCTGGTAGTCCATCCGCCGCGCGGGTTTGCGGATGGCTTGGGGTCCGTTAGTCCACGCCACTTGCACCGTGCTCAACCACATACAGCCGGCATTCAGAAACTGCAGGTTGGATAGACTCGCATTGGCCCGCTGCACTGGCAGGCAATCCTTGATTCGCGCATACTGCTCTTCTGTGATTTTCCATCTTTCACTGACTGGGTTGTTGCTCCACAACACCTTACGGGAACCCTGGAATTCTTCCTCGGCTGGCGGCGCTTTGGCATTTACTTTGCCGAAAATTAGGGCTACCATTGACCCGTTTTCGTACATTCCCGAAACCGCCCGCGCAGCGGCTGATTTCTCCCCCCCTTTTGCAGGTGCGCAACAACTCGAGGTCGAGATTGCGAGTGTTCGATGCGAACTCTCCTCTCGTTCTTTCGTCCGTCGCCACAACTCCCCAACCAGCTCCTTCTTCCCGTGATTCTGATCGGCCTGCTGCTGCCTTCGGCGGCCCAGGCGCAGGTCACCAACGGGAATTTTGGCCCGGTGAACGTGGGCGCCTCCAGCGCCAACCCCATTGCGCTCGTGTTGACGTTTGACGCGAACATAACGGTGGGTTCGACGGCCGTGGTTACGCAGGGTGCCAAGAACCTGGACTTTACCGATGCCGGCGGCGGCACCTGCACGCCAGACAAGGCCTACAATGCTGGTGATACCTGCACGGTGAATGTGACCTTCAAGCCCAGGGCGCCGGGAGCCCGCTATGGCGCCGTCGAGCTGCTTGATAGCTCCGGCAATCTGCTTGCAAATGTGTACGTGCACGGAACCGGTGTCGGGCCGCAGGTGACCTTTGCCAACACCACATCCGGCAATTACCTCCCGAGCCAACAGATCATCCTGGGCAGCGGATTCGACGGGCCCGATGGCGTGGCGGTGGACGGGAGCGGCAACGTCTTCGTCGCGGATATGTGGAATGATGCGGTAAAGAAAATTGTGGCTGCGGGCGGATACACCACCGTCAAAACTCTGGGCAGCGGATTCCTCGAGCCGCAGGGCGTGGCGGTGGACGGGAGCGGCAACGTCTTCGTCGCGGCCAATGGGGCAGTGAATGAGATTGTGGAGGCGGGCGGATACACTCAGGTCAAAACCCTGGGATTTACCACTCAAACTTCTACAGTTCACCTGGCGGTGGACGGGAGCGGCAACATCTTCGTCGTCGAATACAGCAATAATGAGGTGAAGGAGATTGTGGCGGCGGGCGGATACACCCAGGTCAAAACCTTGGCGAGCGGAATCAATTTCGCCACTGGCGTGGCAGTGGACGGGAGCGGCAATGTCTTCGTCATCACCTTTGAGGACGGGGTGAAGGAAATTGTCGCGGCGGGCGGATATACCACCGTCAAAACCCTGGCCAGCGGATTCTACGGGCTTTCCGTGACGGTGGACGGGAGCGGCAACGTCTTCTTCGCGGACATTGGGGCGGTGAGAGAGATTGTGGCGGCGGGTGGATACACCCAGATCAAAACCCTCGTCAGCGGATTCGATTTCGCCACCCCCGATGGCGTGGCGGTGGCGGTGGACGGGAGCGGCAACGTTTTCTTTGCTAATTCCCGCAACAACATAATCGTGAAGCTGGATTACGCCGACCCGCCGTCGCTGACCTTTGCGGATAGTGCGGTGGGGGTCAAAAGCAGCGACAGCCCCCAGTTGGTGACGGTCTCGAATAGCGGCAATGCGGATCTGACGTTTCCTGTTCTGGCCGCAGGCAATAACCCGAGCTTGACAGGAGCCGGCTTCACGCTGGACGCCGCCACCTCCTGCCCGCAGTTGGGCTCCGGTTCCACGGCAGCCACACTTGCCGAGGGAGCAAGTTGTGTCTATGCGGTTGACTCGATCCCTCCCGCAGTGGGTATCAATGCTGGTACGCTGACGTTGACCGATAACAGCCTGAATGCCAGCCCCGGCGCGACTCAGGTGATACCTATTACGGCCAACGGGTATTTGCCGCCAGGGGTGCTGACGAATCCCTCGCCGGGTACCCAGTTGGTCGCATCCACGGTGGACTTTTCGTGGACAGCGGGAACCGGGGCGTCGTCGTACAGGCTGATCATCGGAGACATTTGCATCGGCTCGACCGACCTCTACGATTCGGGATTCATCACAACCACATCGACCCATGTCACCGGCCTGCCCCTCAACGGCGCTCCGATTTATGTGACGCTCTATTCGCTAGTAAACGGAGTCTGGCTGCACACCAACTACACCTACACGGAGTTTGGAACGCCCTCGCAGGGGGTGCTGACGACTCCCACGCCGGGGACGCAGTTGAGCGGTTCCACGGTGGACTTCTCGTGGACGGCGGGGACCGGGGCGTCGTCGTACAGGCTGATCATCGGAGATATCTGCATCGGCTCGACCGACCTCTACGATTCGGGATTCATCACAACCACATCGGCCCATGTCAGCCTGCCGCCGAACGGCGCTCCGATTTATGTGACGCTCTATTCCAAGGTGAACGGAATTTGGCGGCATACCAACTACACCTACACGGAGTTTGGAACGCCCTCGCAGGGGGGGCTGACGAATCCCGTGCCCGGGACGCAGTTGAGCGGATCGACGGTGGACTTCTCGTGGATAGCGGGGACCGGGGCGTCGTCTTACAGGCTGATCATCGGAGACATCTGCATCGGCTCGACCGACCTCTACGATTCGGGATTCATCACAACCACATCGACCCATGTTACCGGCCTGCCGCTGAACGGCGCTCCGCTTTTTGTAACGCTCTATTCCAAGGTGAACGGAGTCTGGCTGCACACCAACTACACCTACAAGACTCAGTAGTTACATGGCTTCGCGCCGCAACGCGTTCTGCGTGGGTTGCGCGAGGCCATCCCAATTCCGCGGAATGGTTAGGAGCGGATGCGCGTGTCCGAATTCCCGGGCTGCAGATCCCGGCCGGCCAACGGAAGGCCGAATCAACGCTTCTTCAGCCTTTCTCTTCCCCCGACCGGCCAAGGGCGGTGCTATCTCCTATCCGGGATAGCCTCCGGTGATGTAGCCCTCGAGAGCTTGGATGGCCTGCTCCTGGCCGGAGATGACCCATTTGACCAGGTCGCCGATCGAGATTACGCCCACCACGGAATAGTCCTGCAGCACGGGAAGGTGACGGAAATGGTGCTCGGTCATCATGGCCATGCACTCATCCACCGTGTGCTGGGGGCTCACGGACATGACCGGGCTGGTCATGATCTGGTGGACCCGGGTATCGCGGGAAAGATGGCCCATGAGCACGCCCCTGCGGGCATAATCGCGCTCGGAAAGAATCCCCACCAGCTCATCGCTGGAAATGACCAGAAGGGCGCCCACATCATACTGGGCCATCACTTCGAGGGCTTCATAGACCGACTGCTCGGGGGCTATCGACAGAATCTTGTTGTTGCCTCTACTCCTGAGTAGAGAACCAATGGTGTCGGAAATCCTCATCAGACCCTCCGCCCTTCTTTGAGGTACGCGCAGCAAGTGCGCGATTCCATTCCGGACGCTTTTTGTCATCGCGGAATAGATTCGCAGTCAAATAGGTGCATTTTTGATTCAGGACTCAAGGCCAGAAAAGAGCAGGTTTGCTTGCAAGGGGCAGCATCCGGACCGGTTGTGCCGTCCCGCACCGGACCGGTAGGGGACAATATAGCCCATCAACTACACACAAGAGAAGCGGGATGTCAAATCGCCCTCATTTTCTGATGACTTCGGTGTCATCTAGTCCCGGGCTTGAAGGACGTTCAAATCTGGGCGTGGGCTGGAGGGGCCGTGGAAAAACAGGACATCGCGCGGCTGGCGGATAGAAGCTTTCCCCACGGCCCCCCAGGGGCTGAAGCCTCGGATGATTCTGCATCGCTTATACCGGGGATAAATCCCCGGCTTACCGCCGGAATGACTTTTTCAGCAAGCTGTGAAGCCGTGCCCCTTCAAAGCGTTGCGCTTTCGGTCGCCTGTAAAGGCCCGTGTTCCCTCCTGACGATTGGCCTTGCAATGTGACTGGAATCACAGCCGGGCGTGACAACGATGGGTGTTCATTAGAGTGAGCCACTCAGATCTGCGCCCCCAATCGGCTCTGTTCATGCCAATCCCATCTCGCCAGGAGTCCATTTTATGAAGCGCAGTCCCGTGATCATTGCCGCCATTTGTGTTCTTTTGGGCGTCGCCTTTGTCGCGGGGCGGTATAGCGGCGGGCACCGCACCCAAGTGAACGGCACAAGCCGACGGGTCCTGTATTACGTCGATCCCATGCATCCCAGCTATCGTTCCGACAAACCAGGCATAGCGCCGGACTGCGGCATGGCGCTGGAGCCCGTATACGAAGGAGAAGCCGGCCCTGGACCGCGATCGCTTCAGGCCGGTGGTGTTGAGCTCAGCGCGGATCGGCAACAGCTGATCGGGATCCGGACGGCGGTTGCACAAAAGAGCGCCGGCGTGCGGACGATTCGCACGACCGGGCGGATTGCCCCGGACGACAACCGTCTTTATCGGATCCAGGCCGGATTTGACGGATGGGTCGATGTGCTCGCAGACACGCCGCCCGGGACGGTGGTGAAGCGGGAGCAGGTGCTGGCCACTCTTTATGGTCCGGAGGTTCGTACCGCTGAGTTGAATTACATCGGATTCATGGCCGGGGTGGAACGGCTGCGGCAAGGAATGGCGGAGGGCGAGACGAAGTCGCTCGACGATTCAAAGCACGTGAACGAAGAACAACTGCGGCTCCTCGGCATGGGCGAAGAAGAGATTCATTCGCTGCAGACGAACCACCACGCCTCAAGCAACCTCAACCTGGTTGCGCCGGGAGACGGAATCATTCTGTCGCGGTCGATTTCGCCGCGGCAGCGCTTTGAGAAGGGCGCGGAGCTCTACCGCATTGCCGATCTGAGCAAGATCTGGATCATTGCCGATGTGCATGGGAGCGATGGGGCTTTCCGGCCCGGGACGCGCGTGAAGGTCAACGTGCCCGAACTGGGAAAGTCCGTTAACGCGACGGTCACCTCGGCCGTCCCCTTGTTCGATGAGGCGTCGCGCACCCTGAAGGTCAGACTGGAGGCTGACAATCATGGATTGTTGCTGCGCCCCGACATGCTTGTCGATGTCGAGCTCGAAGGAGGAGTGCCGGACGGATTATCGATCCCGGCGGACGCGGTGCTCGACAGCGGACTGCGGAAGATTGTTTATGTCGAGACAAGCGATGGGATCTTTGAACAGCGCCCGGTCGAGATTGCCGGGGCCTTTGGCGATCACGTGGTGGTCGCCGGTGGAATCAGCGAAGGCGACCGCGTCGTCGTGGCGGGGAACTTTCTGCTGGATTCGGAAAGCCGCATGCATGCGACTGAGAACCCGGCGGTGCAGGCGAGTGCATCGGGGAAGCCTGCACTTGCGCCAGTGGCAGTTGGAGGAACGCAGGATCCCGTTTGCGGGATGAACATCAAGGCGAGCGAGATCGCGTTCCAGGAAACATACAAAGGCAAGGTATTCAGCTTCTGCTCGCAGTCCTGCCGCAAGAAGTTTCTGGCCGACCCGGAGAAATATGCGGGCGGGAAGGCGAACGTGGCTGCGATTGCCGATGATCGGGCGGCAGACCGGCATGATTGAACAGCTGATCGGCTTCTCGATTCGCAAGAAGGCGCTGGTCTTTTTCCTGGTCGCCGCGGCCTGTGCGGCCGGAGCCTGGTCGATGCTGCACATGCCCGCTGACGCGATGCCCGACCTGGGCGATACGCAGGTGATCGTATTCTCCCGCTGGGACCGGAGTCCTGACATTATCGAAGACCAGGTCACCAACCCCATCGTGACAGCTCTGACGGGAGCTCCGCGGGTGAGAAGCGTGCGCGGAGTTTCAGACTTCGGATACTCCTATGTGTATGTGATCTTCGACGAGGGGACCGATCTCTACTGGGCACGGTCGCGCACGCTGGAGTATTTGTCGGCGGTGACCGCCCGCTTTCCCGAGGGCGTACGAACGGAGTTGGGTCCGGATGCATCAGGGCTGGGATGGATCATGCAGTACGTGCTCGAAGATGATTCGGGCAAGCACAGCCTGGCTGAACTGCGCGCGTACCAGGACTGGTATTTGAAGTCCTACCTGAAGAAGGTGTCCGGAGTGGCGGAGATTGCCACGGTGGGCGGATTCGTGCAGCAGTACCAGGTGAACGTCGATCCGGACCGGTTGCGGGCCTACGGCATCCCGATCGGCAAGGTGGCGGAGGCGGTCCGGGCTACCAATCAGGAAACCGGAGCGCGGTTGCTCGAGTTTGGCGGCGCAGAGTACATGATTCGCGGACAGGGATACGTCCGCTCGACAGCCGATCTCGAAGAGACGGTTCTCGCTGCGAAGAACGGAACGCCGATTCGGATCAAGGATGTGGGGCAGGTGATCCTGGGCCCCGATATTCGCCGGGGCACAAGCGATCTCGACGGGCGGGGCGAGGTTGTGTCCGGCATTGTCATCATGCGCCAGGGAAGCAACGCGCTCGATGTGATCGCTCATGTGAAGGCTCGCTTGAGAGAGATTGCGCCGGGCATGCCGGCCGGGGTGCGCGTGGTGCCGATCTACGATCGCTCCGATTTGATTCAGCGGGCGATTTCGAATTCGCGGCGAACGCTCATCGAGGTTATGGTGACGGTGGTCGTCGTGATCCTGGTCTTTCTCTGGCACTTTCCCAGCGCGGTGGTTCCTGTAGTCACCATCCCGGTGGCCGTGCTGATGGCCTTCGTTCCCCTCTATTTCCTTGGCGTCAGTATCAACATTCTTTCGCTGGCAGGCATCGCCCTGGCCTGCGGCGAGTTGGTGGACGCCGCCATCGTGGTGGTGGAACAGACTTACAAGAAACTGGAACTGTATCAGCGAAGCGGTAAGCCATTTTCCTATGAAACAGTGATCCTCGAAGCCGTGCGTGAAGTGGCGCGGCCGACCTTTTTCGCATTGCTCGTGATCGCCATCGCATTCCTTCCCGTGCTTGTTCTTGAAGGGCAGGAGGGAAAGCTGTTTCGTCCCCTGGTCTATGCCAAGAGCTTCGCGCTGCTGGCGGCCGCAATTCTTACTCTGACGCTTGATCCCGCTTTGCGAGTTCTGCTGGTGCGGAGGCCATCGGGGCGACGGGACAAATCCAGTCCCGTCCGCCGGCTGGGCAACTGGCTGCTGGGGGGAACTCTGCGCCGCGACGATCAACATCCCATCATGGGTCCGCTCATGCGCGTGTATGACCCGGTGCTTCGCTGGACATTGAGGCGGAAATGGATGGTGATTTCAGGGGCGGCGGCGATCGTTCTGCTAACGATCCCGGTCGCGCTGCGCATGGGATCGGAATTGATGCCACGTGTCGAAGAGGGCTCGCTGATGTACATGCCCAGCACCATGCCGGGCATCTCGATCGGTGAAGCGCAACGACTGCTTTCGACGACCGACATTATCCTCAGGCGGTTTCCGGAAGTTGACCACGTTCTCGGCAAAGCCGGACGCGCCGACACGGCGACCGATCCGGCTCCTCTCTCCATGCTGGAAACCATTGTGGTCCTGAAGCCGCCCACGGAATGGCGGAGACGGGACGTGTGGTACTCGTGGGCTCCGGAGTGGATGCGGCCCGTGTTTCGGCCCATTTCGTCCGATCACATTTCGGAAGAGGAGTTAGTCGCGCAGATGAATGATGCGCTCAACGTGCCGGGCGTTTCGAATTCGTGGACAATGCCGATCCGAGGCCGGATCGAAATGCTTACCACTGGAATTCGCACCCCGGTGGGCCTGAAGGTCCAGGGAAACGATCTGAACCAGATTCAGCAGATCGGTCATCAGATTGAAACTATCCTGGGCATCGTACCGGGCACGCGTAGCGTGTTTGCGGAAAGAACCGGCGAAGGATTCTTTCTCGACGTTGCCTGGAATCGCTCCGCGCTGGCGCAAAACGGGCTTTCGGTGGAAGACGCGCAGAACGCTCTGTCCACTGCGGTGGGCGGTGACAACGTAAGCACCGTGATTGACGGGCGCGCGCGCTACCCGATCGATGTTCGCTACATGCGCGACTTCCGTTCCGATCTCGATGCGCTGGGCAAAGTGCTGATCCCGGTCTCGGGGGAGCAACAGATTCCGCTTTCTGAACTTGCCTCGGTTCGCACCCATACCGGTCCGGCGATGATACGCGATGAAGATGGCGTGCTGACCGGGTATGTTTTTGTTGACACCGGCGGCCAAGCTACGGGGGATTACATCGCACAGGCACGCAAGGTATTGGATGCGCGACTAAAGCTTCCCCAGGGGTACGTGGTGAGTTGGAGCGGGCAATTCGAGTCGTCGCAACGCGTGCGGGCGAGGCTCATGGTGGTGGTACCGCTTACACTTGGGCTCATCCTGCTGCTGCTGTATTCGAGCACGCGATCGGCAGCGAAAACCATGATCGTCATTCTGGCAGTTCCCTTCTCTGCCGTAGGCGCTGTCTGGCTGGTCTATCTGCTGGGCTACAACATGAATGTGGCGGTGTGGGTGGGACTGATCGCGCTGTTAGGGGTAGACGCGGAAACCGGCGTGTTCATGCTGCTCTACCTGGATCTGGCATTCGAGAAGGCAAGACGCTCGAAAGCAAATTTGTCGGAATCGGAGTTGGTCGAAGCCGTCGTCGAGGGAGCGGCCAAGCGCCTCCGCCCCAAGTTCATGACTTTCGCGACCATGACGATCGGGCTGGCACCGATCCTGTGGTCGACCGGCACGGGGTCCGCGATCCTGAAGCGGATTGCGGCGCCCATGGTGGGTGGAGTCGTGACGTCCTTTGTGCTTGAACTGCTGGTATATCCCGCCATTTACGCAATCTGGCGAAGGCCGCGGAGCAGGGCCGCGCTCGCGGATCACGAGTTAGTTGCTGAAAGAGTGTGAGGACGGTTGCGAACCAGCCAGGCGGGGGGCTTTCGGTCGAGTGCCACGGCGGGTGGCGATCCAGTTCGATAATTTCCGGTTCTCCGCAAGCTTCTCAGGCGTGGAATGGAGCGTTCGTCGCGTTGTCCAGGTACTTCACGAGCAATACTTCATTTCCAGCCTCGTTATAGATGAGTTCGTCGACGAGATGGCGGGAGAGCAAAATGCCGAAGCCGCCCGGGGGCAGTCCGACGGCCTCACGAACCTGAAGGTGGCGGACCGGATCATCCATTGGATTGGATACGGCGGCATGTAACAATTCGTCGATCGAGAATCCTTGCCCCGGATCTTTGATCCGACATGCCACTCCCCTGCGGACGCGCATGTACGACACCTCAACGTACTGACTGGGATCGAATTGTCCACCGTGGGTGATGGCATTCATCAGCATCTCGCGAAGGGCATAAGCGACTTGACACTTTTCTTCTTCGGGCAGATCTGCCATCTCGTTAAAGAATTGCATCATCCGATCTGCCGTTCCAATGTCGCAGCGGACCAGGAGGCGAATCCAATTCGGCGAGGCGGAGGCAACCTCGATGCCGTCGTCCCAGGCCGGCCCCTCCATCGCCATCCGAATCGTCTCGCTCAGGGTTGCGAACGAATAGGGTTGAGAGAAGTAACTGAATGCGCGCTGACGCAGAGCTTCAATCACGTCCTGAGTCGTGCTCTGCCTCGTGAGAATGATCATGCGGGTGTGGGAGCGGACGGTTCTGATCTTCCGGAGCAGCGCGATGTCCTCTTTGGCGGAAGTGGCCTCGGACGTAATGATGAGATCGAAAGGCCGCTTCTCCACGAGGGAGAACGCATCCTCGTTCGTCGCAACATACTCGACAGTCCACTCCTGGGTGAGTAGATGATCGAGCAATATCAAATTGATTTCGGGATCGGCCACGACCAGAAGAGATTTTGCGGATCCGGGCGTGCCTGGATTGCCCTGGTTATAGTCCGATGGGATGCTCATAGTTCCGCCCACGCGCTGTCGCCTCCAGAAACGACGACCATCACCTTAAATCAAACGGATGATAGAGGAAGAGGGCCTGCGCCGATACTGTCAAAACTACAAGTACGTCGCGAGCGCCGGTCACCGCTCTGGCACAGCCATCCACGGTGAAGGTGCGCAGATCAGACTCGAAGGATTCGCGGGAGCGGGACTAGTAGTTTGTGCAGTTCCGCAGCGATGCGCGGAAAGCGAACATAGGTTAGCGGATCGCCTGGTGTGCCTGTCCTGCATGCAGGATAGGCAGGTGTTTGCGCGGGCCGCGAAAACTCGGAATTACATGGAGGATGCAAGTGAAAGTAAGAGGATTGGTTCTCGCGACCGCTTTTTTGGGAGCGGTATCATGCTTCGCGCAGGATATCGCGGTGGTTACCGTAAGGCCCTTGACGGACGACGACATCAAGCTGATGCGTCAGGACATTCAATCGCAGAAGGAAAGCATCATCAAGGACACCATGCGGTTCACGGATACCGAAGGGACCGCGTTCTGGCCGGTTTACAAGCTGTACGCCGCAGACCAGAAAGCCATTGGCGACAAGCGTGTCGCCCTTATTACCGATTACGCCAAGAAATATGACACGCTGTCGGACGCGGATGCCAAGAGCCTGGCCCAGCAGATGCTTCAGATCGACGATGACACACAGTCATTGAGAAAGAAGTACTTCCCGAAATTCGAAGGTGCGATTGGCGGCAAGCGCGCCGCATTGTTTTACCAGGTCGACAATCGGCTGACCCTGATCGTGAACGTGCAGCTTGCTTCGGTCATACCGCTGATTCAATAACTGAGGTTTCCATCCGGCGCTGGTCGCCTTGTGAATCAAGGCGCCGCGCCCGGCTCGCCTGCCCCATTCCGGGGACCGGTGACACGATAAGGGCATAGAAGCCAACAAATCCTTAGATTTCAGGCTCAGCGCCAGATCCGGCGTCACCTTTCGCCGCCAAAAAGGACACAGCCCGGGCCGCGATCCGGGGCGTGTCCTACTGGGGAATGGGCGCCCGGGGGAGGAAAACCCTTCCCGCCTGTACGGCGTTAATGGCAGCTCGTAAATCCGTGTTCATACGGGATTTGAAGACATAGCCCGACGCGCCGGCATCAAATGCGGCGCGGATGAATTCCAATTCCTCGTGAACGGTCAGAAATATGATTTTGGTAAGGCACTTTTCCCGTCGGAGCTGCCGCGTAATTTCGAATCCATTGAGTTCGCCCATGGAGATGTCCAGAACCAGGACGTCGGGATTGATCCCGGGAGCTTCGCGAACCACAGCGCTGGCCTGCCCAATAGTGCCCACAACATTGAATTCCTTATGGAGCATGTGCTTCACGACTTCCAGCATTGCGGGATTATCATCGGCCAACAAGACCCGAAGCCGCTCAGTCACAGTAAACTCCAGGACCAGCAATAGAAGTGCCGGGACACGGGTACATTCTAGGAGGGCTGGAGGAGCGGAGATACTATCAAAACTAGCTGTGGGAACTCATTAAAGATATAGGGCAGGTATTACTCGGAAATCATGTGATGCTTGATGGCATACTCGATCAGTCCAGCACTGGTCTTGATTCCGAGGACATCCATGATCTGGTACTTGTGGAATGCCACGGTGCCGGGCTTGAGATTGAGAATGAAGGCGATTTCCTTCATGGATTTTCCTTCGGCGAGGAGTTGCAGAACCTCGCTTTGCCGGCCGGAAATGTGCTTCTGTTCCTTGTAAACCGCGCCCGAGCGGAGAAGGTATTCCACGGTGTCTTTGGTGATTGCGGGAGAAAGGTAGGACTCGCCGCGGAGGACGCGACGCACAGCAACGACCAGCTCTTCGGCATTGCAATGTTTAAGGACGTAGCCGGAAGCGCCGCGGCGGAAGGCCTCGGCCGCAACATCCGGTCCCAACATCATGGTTAAGAAAATGAGCTTGGTTCCGCGGCTTTTCTGCTTGATCTGTTCACCCGCATCGAGCCCATTCAATTGCGGCATCGAAATGTCCAGAATTACCACATCGGGACGGAGTTCCGCGGCGGCCTGGAGCAGCGCGCGGCCGTCGGAGACGGTTCCGACAACATCGAACTCGGGTTCGAGCAGGCCCTTGCAGGCTTCCGCGACCAACTTGTGATCGTCGGCGATAAGGACCCGGGCGCGATGGCGATTTTCCATGAGCTATTCTCCTCAAACGTCAGGCACTCGGGAACCGGCTTCAAAAGACTGAAGACAGTGCGATTATACACAACCTAGGGAATATCCTAGTGTCATCCTTTATGCCGAGACGCGAAAGTTACCTGGCGATCTGGAGGCCTGTACGCCGGGCTGATGGCGTTCCAGATTAATCACGCGACGTCATTCGGGATTGGAACGGCGGCGAGCAGGCGGGTTCCCTGCCCTTCCTGGGAGACAAGCTCAAGCCGGCCGCCGATCAAGTTTAGCCTTTCGCGCATGCTCACCAGGCCCAGACCCGAGGCGAAGCGTGCTCTTTCGAGGTCGAACCCGACTCCGTTGTCGTCGATTCTGAGGATCAATTCTTTTGCATTCGCATGCAATTCAACAACGACGCGTGTTGCACGGCTGTGCTTGGCGACGTTCTGCAGTGATTCCTGGAGAATCCTATAGAAACAAAGGGACTTGGCGCCATCCAGCCGGGGAGGGACGTTTTTGATCTGGTAATCGAGGTCGATGCCGTACTGATTCGCGAAATCACGACAGAGGCGTTCAGCGGCCGCTGAGAGGCCAAGAAAATCGAGTTCAGAAGAGTGCAGCCGATGGGAGAGTTTGCTCACGTCCACGGCGATCTCTTTGATTCTCCTGTAAAGTTCGTGCACATCGCTGTGCGTGGTTTGTTCCTCGTCCGAAACACCGGAATCAATTCGCTGGGCCTGAACGCAAAGGATAGCCAATTCCTGGCCGATGTGATCGTGCAGTTCACGTGCCACGCGTCGCCGCTCCTCTTCCTGGGAGGAAATCAGGCGGCCACTGAGTTCTCGCAACACGCGTTCCGATTGCCGGGCTTCGGTGACGTCGGAGGCCATTCCGACGATCTTGTGCAGCTTCCCGTCCGGATGAAAGAATGCCCGCCCCGATTCCTCCAGCCAGATGGTTTTCTGGTCGGGGCGAATATAGCGAAAGGTCACCTTGTAGCTGGACTTTTCCAGTGACAAGGATTGAAGCGTATTTTCATAAAAGTGTTTCTCCTCAGGATGAACACACTCCATGAACTCGCTCTTTGTGTGCGGCGCATCACTGTTGATCCCCAGGATCTTTGCGCCTTTCACGGAACGTCGAACGATCTCGGTTGCGAAATCCCATTCGAATGCATACGTCCGGCCTGCGTCTATGGCGATGCGAAGCCTCTCCTCGCTGTCGCGCAGGGCTTCAACGGCGCGTTTGGTCTCGGTAACATCCGCCACCACGGAAAGCACGTGGGGTTCGCCATCGACTTCGATCAGGACGGCTGATCCCAGAGCCTCGCGAAGTTCGCCGGACTTGGTACGATACACCACTTCAGCATCGCGGACGAGTCCTGCGGTCTTCAGTTGTTCGAGGAGTTGCAATCTTTGTTCCGGGTGCAACCACAGTGCCAGGTCGGAGGCCGTCTTCCCAATCACATCCTCTCGCTTATAACCGGTACCGTCCTCGAAAGCTTCATTGACTTCGATGTAGCGGCCGTCCCTGATTCTCGTCAACATGTAGGTCAAGGGGCTTAAATGAAACGCTTTGGCAAATTTTTCTTCCGATTTACGTAGCGCCTCCTCCACCTGGATTCGTTCGGTGACATCGTGACCATACACGCAGATTCCGTAGACCCGGCCGTCCCGGATCAACTGCCGGGCGACAAAATGCACGGTGTCGCCGCTGGGCAGAAAATGAATATCGTTTTCAAATTTTCCGTGTTCGAGAACTTTCGTGTAGAAGAGCCTCCAGGATTCCGCCCGCTCGGGATCGATCTCTTCGAGGCGCATGCCCGGCCGCAGACGGGCTCCCCGCTCCTTGAGGACCAGGTCGTCGATGGCCTTGTTGAATGCGACCAGCTCAAAATTCTCCGGCTCAACGATCCAAATGCTGTCTTCGCTGGCCGTAAAAATGTCGGAAAGCAGCGCATGCGAGCTCTCCAATTCCAGTTGCGCAAGCTTTTGGGCATGAACATCAAGGAACGTGCCGACCATGCTGACCGGGCGGCCGAGCTTATCGGAGCGCACTATCTTTCCCCGGATTCGAAACCAGGTGTAATCGCCGGTTCCGGCCCGCAAACGGCATTCGCAATTCAGGGCCTCGGTACTTCCGGCCAGCTGGTCCTCAAGACCGGAATTCCATTTGCCCCGATCATCGGGGTGGACGATGCCAGCGAGGAAGGCTCCGTTGTCAGGGAGATTGATGGCGGAGTAACCCATCGACGCAAGCCAGCCATCGCTCAAATAGGCCGCGCCGGAGGTAACGTTCCAGCGCCAGTAACCATGGGTTGCCGCGTCCAGAATGGTGGTTAGCCGCTTTTCGGAGGGCCGGATACGCTCCGGAACAAGCTTTGAAGCCCGATTCCGGGATGCGGGGACGATCGGCCGGTACTTGGACTCTTTTTTCCTCATTGCACGCGAGCCCCTGCCTGTTGCGCCACTCCGGCAATGCGCAGCATGGCTGCCCTTTCTGCTACGGGATGTCTGCCGATTTACGACTGCGCGTGTTTAGTCGGACTGCATTCGTCCATCCGGCACTTCCCGGCCCTGAGCCTCACTCGCTTGCGAAAGAGAGTACGGCCGCCTGCTTCCCGACGTGGTAATCAGGCGTTCAGCAAACAGCCAATTTCCCGGAAAGACTGCCGCTCGTGTCACAAGAATTCAGATCGCCACACTGAATCGCACATGTGTAGTTCAGGTCAGGCGATGGTGGGGGCAGGGAGCGAGTCTACGTAGAGTTACGTAGAGTATTGAAGAGCCGGTCGAAAGAGGATTTCCATCCGTGGTTCCCCCAAGCCCGGATGCCGAGGCACCGAGCATGAGCTTCCGGATTCTCTTTCCAACCGGCTCTTCTGGTTGCCGGGTTGGTTAACGAGCTGACCGAAACAGCCGAAGGCCGCCGGCGCAAAGCAGCGACAACATGCCGAAAAGGCCGATCAAGGGCAGCGAGCTGCCAGTCTTTGGCAACGCAGCCGGAGCCGCTTCTGGGGCCGGAGCAGGAGCAGCCGGGGTCACTACCGCGATGAGAACGGGCTGGTCTGGCGGAGGAGGAGGAGGAGGCGGCGGTGCAGTACCGGTAAGATGGGTCTGCTTCGCAACGACCTCGACGGGCTGTTCCACGATCTTGGTGGCGTTGATGATCATGCCCTTCTTCAGGCCCCAAGCATCCTTCTTTTCGCCATTCACCATGAAGGTCTGGCCTTTGGGAATCTTGAACTCCTGGTTGGTTCCGTCGTCCAGGGTCAGGATCACGCTGAGCGGCGGATTCACGTGCCACACCTTACCGGTGACCGTCTTGGTGGTGGTTACCACCTGGGAAGACGTAGTCGTGGTGATGGTGCGCTGCAGGTGCATTCCGGGCTTCAGTTCGTGAACGCCCAGCATTTGGCCGTCAACATTAACCTTTGTGGCTTCCGGCACGTTCGGAAAATGCCGAATCGAACCGTCGTCCATCCTGACAAACAGGTCATTGCCATCAACGGAAACGACCGTGGCTTTTTCGACGGTAACCTGCTTTTCGTGTCCCACGTGTGCGGTATCTGTACTGGTTTGAACTTGCGCGCTCATTCTGACGGTAAAGGCGAGTGCTATCGCCCCGACCGCAAGAATCATCGGCAATCGCATGGATAGAGTTCTTGCGTTCATTGTGTCCTCTCCTTGGTTCTTGAAGCAGTGGCTTGCAAACTCGCCTTTGGGGGCTCGTTTCGTGTTTTTGGTTCGCCACTCGCAGATGCATGGACGATGTACCTTTGAGGAGCGCTTCCAACGAAGTAAAACGGGTAACAAGTTACAAGGGTGAGTGCCGAGGTGGGTTCATTCCTTAGCACGCTTACGTCGTCTGGCGTGACAAGCTTGATGGAGTCGATGATGTAGGTCTGCGTACCGGACGTGGTATCGAGTTCCAGAACATCACCAAGGACAACGTCTTTCAGTCCGCGGAAGAAGCCATCGCGATGACCGGCGATGCCCATGTTTCCGGTTTGCCCGACTTGGGCAGTCCCGATAATCCGACCCACGCCGCGGTTCAGTACTGGATCATCCGTGCCGTCAAACAAGGGCACTTCCAGGTGAATCTTCTCGATGCGAAGAACTCCAAGAGGCGGGTCGAAGTGGTCCGCCAAGCTAGCCTCATAGTCCTTGATCCGCTTCTCAGACCAGAGGCTGTAGTCGACCGAAGTGGCGGCCTTTACAGTTCCCGATCCGGTCTGTTGTGCGGCCTGGGCGTGAAACTCCGCAAGCGCCGCCCGTGAAGAAATCCGGCCGGACAGATAGGCGAAGGCCACATAACCCACCAGCACGATCCCGATTGCCAGTAGTGCCATCTCCCAGCGCTTGATATTGAAAATTCGGGTCCTCATGAATTGTGGACATGATTGTAACTCATTGCGGTTACTCTCGGATGCACGCATCCTTAGTCACGGGTAAAGAGTAGTTCGCTTCGATGGTTTTCAATAACTGTCAATATTGCTAGTGGGGGGTTGTAAATCGCATCAAAAAGGGAGGTTTCGCCGTTTCAGGAGATAAATGGGAGAAACGCTTCAGATTGCAGGGCTTAGGGACGGCGCGGGGGGGCGGATTCGGAAAGCTGAAAAGAATCGATGGGCAAACCATTCAGTTGGTTAGGCTTACGCAAAGACGACGGCTCGACAACGGTTTGATTCGTTGCTGATGCGGCGGGTACGAAGAGCATGGCGCGCTCTTACCAAGAACGGTCGATTCCATGCGGCAGGGAGAACCAAGTCCGTTACGGAGAAGTCCAGTTGCGAGGTCATGGCCTGGTACTGTCCACCTCAAAAAGACCACCTTCTCCCGATGCGACCTCTTGCGGCGCCGGGAGATCCTCCGGCCTTCTCTCGGTCTTCACGTGGATGGTTCGAACCGGGTAGGCAATCTCGGCTCCGTTCGAGGCGATTACCTTCCGGATCTGCATCAAGAGGTCTTCCTGGATTTCCAGAAAATGGCTCCAGTCGCGGGCGAGAAAATACGCGAAAACCTCAAGATCGAGACTCGACTCGCTGAAGCGCAGGAAACGCACGCGCACCGAGTCGGGAAGGACTCTCGAATCGTGACCGAGCAATTCGCGTACTGCCACGAGGACAGCGCTCAGATTTGAAGGTTCAGTTTCATAGCCCAGACCGATGAGGTGGCGCAGCCAGAAACTATCGCGGGCAGAGAAGTTCTCGAGGGTCATGGTGGCCATCTGCCCGTTTGGAATCGTGACCAGTGTCCTGTCGAGGGTACGGACGCGAGTGGAGCGGAGTCCTACGGCTTCGACGGTGCCGACGATGTCGCCGATCTTGAAAGAGTCTCCGACACGGACGGCTTCGTCCAGGATTACGGAAGCCCCGCCAATGACATTCTCCAGAGTCTTCTGCGCGGCCAGCGCGATGGCGATTCCTCCAACTCCCAAACCTGCGAGGAACGCAGATGGGTTGATACCAAAGCTATGCAGCGCGAACATCAATCCGATGATGACGACAATCACATTCATCATTCCCCGGGCGGGGCGAAGAATGGCAGTTGAGCCGAGGCGACCCTGGCTCTCCATGCGCTTCTTCAAATAATCCTCGCCCCATCGATTGATGACGATTGCGAGCCACACAAAGCTCATGATCAGGATCAGGGTTTCAGTGATTGAGCCCACCTGGCGGGCCACGAGCGATGTGGCGAAATGCGCCAGAGTCGCATGAATGGCCAAGGCAAGGATCAGGAGCCGAATCGGATGCAACAAAGCCTTGATATTGGGGGCAGGTGGCCACTTCGCCCAACGGCGCTGTCCGTACTTCCAGATAAAAACCAGAAGCCGGTGGACGAGGCCGAGGGAAAAATAAAGCAGCGGCAGGGAAATAAAAAAGACCCAACCAAACACCGAAAAGCCGAGGAACCTCCGCCAAAAAATCTCGGGCAGAACAGTCTCTTGGGAGGCCGATTTGACCTCGTTGTAGAGATCAGGAATGTTGGTAAGAGTCTGGCGGGAGAAGAGCCAGACAGGCGTGGCTTTGGGGCGATCGACCCGTTCGAGGTAAATGTCGACTTTGCCGTCCTCGCCAGCGATGCTGCCGATCAACTCGCGCCGGGGATCGAGCGGATCCGACATAGATCCTTTCGGATCATTACTCAGATTGTTCAGCTTCGGCGGCAGTTTTCGGTCCAGGACGACCAGGAGTTGCTCCGCCAGTGACGCAGCATCTTTTCCTCGAAGACGCGTATTCAGGTATTGAGCCGCGGTGTCGAAGTTATTCTCATAGGCGCTGGTGAGGAAGCCCAGCACTGTCCCGCGCGGCGTCGCCCTTCCCAGGGAATCCAGCGGCTCTTCGGGAGGCTGGGCCTCGGTGGGCGGGGCGGGCGCGGCAGCCTTTGGCAGTTGTGCCCAAAGGGGGTGAGGCGACAGCAGGCCAGCCAGGAACAAGGCGACCGCGAGACAAGTTCGAACACGGCCATGGGAGCACCAGTATTTCATTTTGCCGCCGCCTCAAAAGACACGACTTTCCTCATCGCATCCTTTGCCTTTCCGTAGTCCGAGGAAAGTCGCGCTGTCAACGTACCCAGCCGCAAACTGGAGGTGGCCGCTCCTCTTCAGCCGCGGGAATCATTCGAGGATACGACGCTCGCAATGGAAAGCCCGGGATCACAACTGTCAGGCCGCGACGGTCCGGTTCGCGCCTAGTTTCCGGAATCGGGCTTCAACGTCAAGGACTGGTCGAGCTTGAAACTCAGCGCCGATTCTGCCGGCAACTCGATATCGCGGTTTCCGGTCGTCGCTCCAACGGTACCGGCAGCGGCGCCTATCAGGGCGCCGATGGCAGCTCCCTTTCCGCCGCCGGCAATTCCTCCGATCGCAGCGCCCGCGCCCGCGCCTCCACCGATCATGACCGCGGTACGCTTGCCTTTTCCCTTCGAAGTCTTGTCGTAATACTCGGTCACGATGTTATAGGTATGCCCCTGCACAGTAATCGCATTCAGGGCCAATTGAAGGGTTGCCGCTCCCTTGAACTTACCCGCCTTCTTTACATCCAACACTGTCCCGGAAACGTCGGAACCTTTCGGAATCACCAATTGGCCCCCGAGAGAGATCCCGGTCATGACGGAACCGGTGAACGTGGCGCCCGTCTGGAGGGTTTTGGTGCTTAGAGACTGATTGGTGCGGATGGTGAAAACCGTTCCCGCCGGAACAACGATTGGCGGAGGAGGGGGAGGTGGAGGAGGGGGAGGAACCGGGGCCGGGGCGGGGGCAGGAGCCGGGGCAGGAACTGAACCAGCGGCCATGTCTTGGCCCTCGACGGTGGTCTGATCGTCAACATGAGTGACGCCAGGCGCCTGATTTGCGATTATTTCCGCATGCTGACGTGCCGCAGGCGTCTTGGCCGTGCCCCTCAGGGTGACCTTTCCCTCATTCGATTCCACCGCAATCCGGGAGTCCTGGGTCACCGGATCTGCAGACACATTTGTCTGGATTTCCTTGGCGATCGCTTCGTCGTTCGGTTTGCTCTTACAAGCCGTCAAAGCCCCGGCGAATGCCAGCAAACAGAGAACGGTCGTCAACCTGCGCATAGAGCCTCTCCTCAATACAGGCTTCATTCTAATTCGACCTGAAAGATAGCAGCGGGTGTCGCGGCCGAGAAACTGGCAGTTTTGCTAGAACACTCCGCTCCCCTTTGGGATCAGAGCGGTGAAAAGATGGTTCATGGCAGCCGCCGCACGGTATCGGCATGCGGCTCAGGCCGGTCGAAATATTGGCTCAAACTATTGCAGCCGGGACAATTGCGGGATAAACATCCGACATCACTACCAAATTTGCCAGTGCCCAACGCTGCGAAAAAAGGGTAATAAAAAGTTAGCGCAATCGAGGTCTCACTCGTGTTCGAAACAAGGCGAAGCTTTCTTCACGCCGCCAAGACGCCTCATTTCCGCGTGGCGATCGGTGTGGTCGCCCTGGGCCTGTGCCGAATTGGCACTGCGCAGGATCTGGCTCCGCGCGCCTACATCATTTCGCCGATCCATTCCAACGCGGTGGTGACGAGCTATTCGTTTTTCACCGGCAACCTCGACTTTGCGGGAGCGCTTCCAATTACCGACGCGACGGCAACTGCCAACGTGGGAAACCTCAGCTACACTCATTTGTTCAACGCCTTTGGGCGGACTGCGAATCTTACCCTGGCGTTACCGTACGGGCAGGCGAATTTCAGTGGTAAATTGCTTGAGAACCAAACCAATGTCTATCGCTCTGGGTTGCTTGATTCTGTTTACCGCTTTTCAGTAAATCTCTATGGCGGTCCCGCAATGGACCCCAGACAGTATATGAAGTGGCGGCAGAAGACGCTGGTTGGATTGAGCATTCGCGTGGTGGCGCCGACCGGCCAATATGATTCCACCAAGCTGATCAACTTTGGGGCCAACCGTTGGGGATTCAAACCGGAAGTGGGGTTATCGCGCCGCTGGGGACACTGGGTCCTCGACGCGTACGGTGGGGCCTGGTTCTATACCACCAACTCCAAGTTCTTCTCCCAGAACCAGTACAATCCCGGGATTACGGCACAGACCCAGGAGTCCATTGGTTCGTTCGAAGGACACCTGAGCTATGACGTCAAGCCTCGCTTATGGGTCTCGTTCGACGGGAATTTCTGGTTTGGCGGTAAGACCAGCCTGAATGGCAAGCAGAACCCGGCGACTGAGCAGAACAATTCGCGGCTGGGTGGAACCGTGTCCGTGCCACTGACCAACCATCAAGCCTTGAAGTTCAGTTACAACAACGGCGCGTATATCAAGTATGGAGGGAATTTCCAGAATATCTCCGCGGGATGGCAGTACTCCTGGCTGGGCAGACCCAAGTGACCGCCAAGTCTTGGCAGTCGTTCATTCCTCAATCTGCAGGAATCCATTGCGGCGATTCTGACTGTCATTTTTGCCAGTTCATATGGCCATTCCCATCCCCGTATATTCGACGAAACACGTACACGCGAAAGCGAGGAGGACCGCGATGCGCCGGAATCGATTGTGGTGGACATTCCCGTGTGCCCTGCTGATTCTGTTGGGCGTCGCTGCGTCCCAGTCGAGCCATTCGAGCCGGTCTCTCTCGATCAACGGGCATACCGGGAACGTAACGGTCTATCAAATAGACGGCCGCACCTACGTCGATCTGGAGAGCCTTGTCCGCACCGCAAACGGGTCAATGTCGTTCAAGGGAGACCAGATAACGCTGAGTTTTCCTGCGCCCGATGGCGATTCACCGGCGTCGGACGGAAAAGGATCCGCGGATGGCAATCTGACCGCCCAGTTTATGGCAGCGTCGGTCAAAACGCTTTCGGTCCTCAAGGACTGGACTAACACCCTCTCCTATGCCGTTCAGCGCGGTGTCCCCGGCGACGGAGGCCGGCTGGTGGTCTTTCATGATCGCGCGAGCGAGGCGTTGCATCTGACGGCTGTGGCAGCCTCTTCCAGATCGGACCAGGACGCGCTGCAACTACTGACAAGCCAATTCAACACGGTTAGCGCGTGGAGCGACAAATTGGTCGGAGAAAGAAGAAACATGGATACGGGGAAGTACTCCATCTCGGCCGATGCCCTGAAAAACGATGACACCTATCAAAAAATCACTGCCTGCACCAAGTTTCTCAACAGGATGCTTCCGAGTGGCACATACCAGGACGACTACTCCTGCCATTGATCGACGGGCAACTTCGCAGCCGCAGGCTCCTGGAACAGAGACTGCGGCGCGGCGGACTAATTCGTGGTCTTCGCGGGTGCGTCTTTGACGCTCAGTACAGGCAGTGTTCGCGTGCGTCCCAGCAGATCGTTGAGCTTCATCGTGTCGCCTTCAACGAAGACGGTGCGATCCATTCCGACACCATATTCCGCGAAGTTCTGGCCGCCCGGGGGCGAGTACAAGACGACATAGATTTTGTTGCCAACCTTGATCGATAGGTCGAACTCTTTTTTCTCGGCGTCCGTTCCCGGCGCCGGTTGATGCGCTTTTATGTCGACAATCGTCCCGGCCTGATACACCTTTTTGTCTTCACCCATCGATTTGCCAACCGCGAAGCAAAGGAGAATGATCAAGGCGAACCATACGGTGGCCGCGCCCCTTTTTCGGATTAATGCCATACTTCCTCCCACTTTCTAACCGCTCTCAAACAGGCTGTTCCCTTTTTAGCCGGAGGATCAAGCTTGCAGCCTGGCGCTCAATTGTGACCGCAGCACACGGATCCCGTTCAACCGTAGGAATATCGAAGATGGATCACAACTGGAAAAACTGCTAGAAGCATACCCGCTCAGCGGTGTCATCGAACTGCCATTTGCTTCAAGGATTTGAATCAGGCCGTGGCCGGCTCCGCTACGGAAAGCGGGTCTGCCTGAGGGCTCCTGGACCGAAAATCCATCACAAAAGAATACACAAATCCTCGCTCGGCGAGCCTCCGCTTGGCATCGTCGTAAATGGCGAGAGCACGTTGACGCGTCAATTCGTCCTCGATTTCGATGGACATAACCTCATAAAGGAATCGCTGCGTCTCGTCATCCCATTGCCCATGTTCCTCCATGAAAGCATAGAGGCCTTGCCCATCTCCCGTGCGCCGGGCGAGAACCAGAACGTAACACTCGGATTTGTCCCTTTCCGGCGTGCTTATCTTGTAGAGGGTCTCGATCATTCCTTTATTGTATCGTTGGCGGTATCCCCCGGCGTGTGACCGGGTTTGGCTCATTGCGGGTCAGCCAGGTCACTACTTTTCAGTCAAACGCTCGCGGGCGGCTCTCCGGCTTTGACCCTGGACTCATGGTCTTCAGATGGGGGCAGGTGGAAGAAGAGAGCCAGCATCACCCCAAGGATGATCAGGGCGGTCCATGCGACGGTGATGATCGCGACCTCGAATCGGTACTCGAGGTCCAATCCAAAATGCCAGGTCATGGCGACAAAACAGCCTATTCCCAGAAAGCCGGCCGCCAGGAGGGTCCATCGAATTGAGCGTGCCAGGACTCTTGCGCCGGGAAACGCCGTGCCCACGAAGACAAACGCGACGCATAGCGCCAGGTAGCCGAGATCTTCCAGTGCGATAAATAATCCGTGCGGGTTGTACTGAGTGAATAGCGCGAGCCCGGCGGTTTCTCCACGTAGCAGGCTGGGTTCTGCTACCTGGAACTGGATGAAGTAGTCAATTGCGATGATCGAAGCCGCGATAGACGCGAAGCAAAGGCCGACCAGGCTGAGATGTCGTTTACTGGGTTGGACACACTCATGGATGGACGCGACGACGACGACAAAGACGGGAACGAGAAGAATCGCGGGGATGACCCAGCTATAGTCCCGAGGTACGAACCGGGCAGCATCAGTAAAAGGATAGACGATGCAATTTCCGGTGCAATAGGGGCCGGAGCGCGGCGGCGTGGTGATTCCGAGCGCAAAGGCTGTGACGGCCAGGAGCAGGAGCAGAATCGAGTTCCAGAAACCGAGGCGCCTGGGGCCATTCCGCGGATGAAGACGCACGGTCTCACGTGCAGGCATTTTCGGGAAAGCCGGCATGGCGCACCCTTACACTTCAACGGCCTCGGGCTGATGTACTGCTCGAAGGTCAAACGGCACACGATCGTGCCTGCAGATGGCTTTCACGGCGGGCCTGGCTGTCAGGGGACCCGAAGGAAGACCGCCGCCAGGCATGACCCACTGGCCAACCATTACGAACTGCTTCAACCCGGGAAGAGTATTGGGCAGGGGATTGAAACTTGTGCCCGGTTCAACCAGCCACCCCTCCATAGTGCCCTTCCAATTGGCGGTGTAGCGAAAGACCGTGGCGGGGGTCGATACATCCACGACCTCGATCGCTCCGCTAACTCCGGGCACGCGTTTTTCGAGGACCGCGATGACCGCTTCCGCAATGCGGTGCTTCTGCAAATGGTAGGCGGCCGGGTCGTTGTGGCGCAGACCGCTCCAGTACTCGAAATTGCGGGTGGGAAGAATGCTCGTGACCGCCGTCTTGCCGGCCGGGGCGAAGGTGGGATCGAAGTGGAAGACACGGAACGAGAGATTTCGTAGTTCTGTCCGCGGATCGACAACGAACGGCGAATCGAGAAAACGCGAGACCATCGCGGGCTGGTCACGGAGATCGAGCGCAACACCGAGGGAAACCTGCAGGTACGAGGCGAAAAGTTCCCGTTCGCCGTAGGTTTTCCGGATAGCCGCATCGACGTATTTGCCGCCCAGGAGATCGAAGATCGTCGCGTGACCATCGGCTGCGGAAATCACCCAATCGGCCATGATGTTTTCCCCGCCGGCCAATTGAACGCCGACCGCAGCGTTGTTCTCCACCAGGACCCGTTCGACTTTGGACTTGAAGCGGATTTTCCCGCCCAGACCGGCGATCTTTTCTTCGATAAGGCGGATGAGCGCCTGCGAGCCTCCGATGCAGTATCCAGCATTGCCGGTGTTCATCCATGCCAGGGAAAGAATCATGGCAATGGCAGACATTTGTCCGATGTCGCCGGTGGAAAAGAAGCTTTTCAACAGCGGATCGGAGAAGCGGCTGCCAAACTCCTCGCCGCTCATCTTCGAGAGCTTGCCAAGGAGGGGAAACATGGGCAAGTCCCTCAGCATGTTCAGCCAGTTGTCGGCCAGGCCTCCGGAAGGGTCGAGCATTCTGAATTTGCCAAGAGTGCGAATGGAGCGCGTGAAATCCCGGATCGCGGCTGAATCCTGGGGTGCGCGACGAAGGAGTTCCGCCTCGAGGCGATCGACATTGGTGTAGATGGCCAGGCTGTCGCCGTTCCGGGATTCGATCCGGACAAACTCTTCCGGATTCACGAAGGTCAGCTTTTCGATGTCGGCGACCTCTTGCCATTGATCATGGAACTCTCCGTGCGGATGGGAACCGACCAGCCAATGAAGGCAGGTTTCAAAAGTGTAGGGGCCGCGGCGCCAACTCATGGCCAGGCCGCCCGCCATGTCGTGCATCTCCAGCACTTCTACCTGATAGCCGCACTTGAGCGCATACACCGCGGTGCAGAGCCCGGCTATGCCGCCACCGATGATGACGATTTTTTTGCCATTCTGAATCATCGTCTCGATCCTCCGTTCCATGGTCCGCAGGCCCGGGAACTGGTGCCGCTTCCGTCGGCGGATCCCACGGCAGCGTCAGTACGCAAGAAGCCATTCCTAACGGGCGCCGACCAGCGTCTCGCCATGGCGTGAAGTTCTTGCGGCGCAGTATAGCGCCAGCGCGGAGAATGCGCTGTGATAACGCGCTGCTTTTTAAGATGGGGCTTTGAGCGGAGCTGAGCGAAAATGGGAGTCTTGAAACGCAGGACTGGTTTGGGTTCGTGGTGGAGTATTTGCATCTTTCAGTCAAACACCGGGCTCTCTGGCTCTGATGAACGAAACCCCACCCTAGCAAGCTAGGATGGGGCACCCAGGTAGTTTCTGGTTAGAGAGCGGCCATTCGTGTCCGTTGGTCCCGCTTGCGCGAGGAGTAGCTGCGGAACCTCGGGGACACTAAGTTCGCCGACTCGACGAGCATCGACGCGGCGTCCTAGTGGAAGAGACTTCGCCGAAAAAGATAGGTGACCCAGAATTTTCGGACTACTATTGTGCCACTCGAGGTACCTGCCGACCGGGAGTGGCCCGGATTGCATTTGCAGGTACGAATGCCGGATCCTGAGGAATCATGGATGACTTTGATCATGACCATCCGATCGACACAACCGAGTCTTCATCAACCTGGGAACAGTGTCTGAGGCACGCATGAATTCAAGAGCCAAGCTTGTCCATCCGCGCGATGAACTTATGGAGATGATGGGTCGCATTTATCGCTATCGGATGACAACCACCTCCGGCGGCAACCTTTCGATTCGAGACGCGAATGGAGACGTCTGGATCACGCCCTCGCGCGTCGACAAGGGCAGCCTGCGCCGAGAGGACATTGTCTGCGTTCGGACCAATGGCACAACCGAAGGCGTTCATCCTCCCTCTTCCGAGTTGCCGTTTCACCAGGCGATCTATGCCGTTCGACCGGACCTTGGAGCCATCGTGCATGCGCATCCGGTCGCCCTGGTTGCTTTCAGCATCGTCGGACAGGTTCCGGATACGCGCCTCTTTCACCAGGCCCGCCACGTCTGCGGCCCGGGAGGCTTTGCTCCCTATGGCTTGCCGGGAAGCGCCGCCCTGGGCGAGGAGATTGCTGCCATCTTCAAGCAGGACTTCAACTGCGTCATTCTTGAAAACCACGGTGTCGCCGTAGGCGGCGCCAATATGCCAGAGGCTTTCCACCGTTTTGAAATGTTCGAATTCACGGCCAAGACCATCATCAAGGCGAGCCAACTCGGCCAGGTGCACTATCTGGACGACGAACAGCTCAAGCGATCGCAGGAATGGCTTCCGACTTTTGGGGAATTTGATCGAGACGCGGCCGATAGCCGCGAAAGAGAGGCTCGGCGTCAACTGGCTGACTTCATCCGCCGCGGATACCAGCAACGTCTCTTGATCAGTGAGGCGGGCAGTTTTTCCGCTCGACTCGATGAGGATTCGTTTCTCATCACGCCTCGCCGCCTGGACCGCAGCGCCGTCGAACTCGAAGATTTCGTTCTCATCTCCAAAGGTATGCGGGAGCGCGGAAAGATACCGAGCCGCGCGGCCCACAACCACCAGGCTATTTACCGGCGTTATCCGCAGATCATGGCAATCGTGAATGCATCGCCGATTAATGGAACGGCGTTCAGTGTGAGTGATTGCCCCTGTGATTCGCGAACCATTCCCGAAAGCTACATTTTCCTGCGCGAAGTGCAGAAGATTCCTTTTGGGACGCAGTTCGGCAATGGCGAAGACCTGGCAAGGCGTGTTTCCGCTCGACAGCCCATCGCTCTTCTTGAGAACGATGGCGTAATGGTGCTTGGCACCAGCATCCTCGACGCGTTTGATCGTCTCGAAGTCCTGGAGTCAACTGCGGAAGCCCTTATCAATTGCCGTCCTCTGGGACGAGTCGCGCCCATGTCTGAACAGGTCATTAAAGAACTGGCCGCCGCTTTTTCATTGGATTGATTTGAAGAGGCTTGGGGAGTAAAGCGGCTGTTTGGCCTTTAGTCAGGGTGGCTATATAGTGTTACGACGTGGTGACCCACCCGTAACCAGCGAGTAATCTTCTTTGCCACAAGCTTGCGTCTAAACGGGCCACAAGAGCAAGTCCGCAGCGTGCGACCCAGGCCTTTGGGTCGACAGCTAAGTTCCGCTTCACTGGACTCTTGCGCGAGTGAAGATCCGTCGTACACCCGAACAACCTAGTGGCGTTTTGAGCGGACCAGAGTGCACGTGTGATCGGGATGACCGCTAATCACTATGAACGAGCTGTCATTAATTGTCACGCGCGGCGGTGATCACAGTCACATTGCAGTGTGAATTGAATCGCCTAGCTTCCAGCTTGTATCACGAAGTTCTGCATCCCCATCAACCAAGCGTTACTCGCGGAGATCGCCTGGTCTGCGAAAGAGGATTTGTATGGTTTCAAGTTGCCGGTTCCCTGCGGTTTCAAATCTGGTGCGAGGCCTGGTCGTTTTGTCGCTGGCGGTTTTAGCCAACGGCGGCGTCACGCGGGTCGTAGCGCAGACTTCGGTCAGTCAACCTTCGAAGTCTTCTATTCGGGTTGGCAGCCAGCCGATCGCCGCCACTACGAGTACAACCCCCGCGCCACAAAGGATGCGTGGCACAACCAATGCTCAGCGCAAGGCCGCGGCGGCTACTTCCGCGATTCGCCGTTCCGCAACCGCCCGAACGGCGCCCAGGGTTCATGCCAATGCGATCGTCGGCACGCCGGGAAACCCCGCCGGCCCGGCTACACTCGATCAGCTATATTTCAGCGGCGTTTATCCCAATTATGCCAATAGCCCGCTGCCGAACGTTGCCGATACGGTGAATTGCTCAGCGCCGAATTATTGCGGCCTGCGCAAATTCGTAGATACGCTTCCGTTGCCAAACCAGGCGAATGATCTGGGGAATATGCTCCCTGTCGCGGTTCCGGATACGACGACGTTTCCGGGCTCCGACTATTACGAGATATCTCTGGTGCAATACAGACAGCAGCTGCATACAGACCTGCCAGCCGTACAAGGGACATGGCCGAACCAGACCGGCGGCGGCACACTGCTGCGCGGATATGTACAGACCAATGGCCCCAATGGCCCAAACCGGATCCCCAACTATCTCGGCCCCATCATCGTGGCCCAGAGTAACCGCCCGGTGCGGGTCAAGTTCACCAATGCGCTCCCTACCGGCACGGCGGGCAATCTTTTTATCCCCACGGACTTGACTTCAATGGGCGCCGGACTTGGTCTGGCAAGCGGCAGCTCGCCCTACCTTCAGAATCGCGCGACCATCCATATGCACGGCGGTAACACGCCGTGGATCAGTGACGGCACCCCGCATCAGTGGACCATTCCCGCGGGAGACTGGGGCGCCACCCTTTATGAGCGTGGCGACAGCGTTGCGTTCGTCCCCGATATGTTCTTTCTGGACGGCGCCGTAGTTCCGCAGTGCAGCGCGACGGTGACCACCAACTGCTCCGATCCCACAGGCACAAACAACGCGACGACGCTTCCCGCGGGGGCAACCAATGACCCTGGGCATGGCGCACTGACCTTTTACTACACCAACCAGCAGAGTGCGCGACTCCTCTTCTACCACGATCACTCATACGGGACGACCCGTTTGAATGTGTATGCCGGCGAAGCGGGTGCAATGGTGATCCGGGATCAGGCGGAGACCGATCTGACCTCCGGCACCAACGTATCAGGCGTATTCACGAAGGCCGGGGTCGTTCCAGCCCCAGCGATCCCTACGGGAGACGCAGAGATTCCACTTGTCATTCAGGACAAGACCTTCGTTCCGCAGAATCCCGCATCCACCACGGTCTCGAGTATTACCATCTTGGCGCCCGGCGAAGGGTACACCATCGCAACAGTAGGATTCAGCGGCGGCTGCACCGTCGAGCCTGTGGCGACTGCCTCGATCGGCCTCAGCATCGACGGCTTTGGCCAGTTTATTTACGGCGCAATTACGGAGATCACGATGACCAGCGCCGGTTCGGGCTGCACTTCAGATCCTGTCGTCACCATTACCGGAGACGGCACGACACCGGCTGCTGCTTTCGCTTCGGTTGCTACTTTGTCGCAGCAGGACCCAACGTGGGATTCCGCGCTGTGGGGCGGCTACGGCAACCTCTGGTATCCGCACGTCTATATGCCTAACCAGTGGCCGGGCAACCCGGATGGCTCCAGTTCCAACCCCATGGGCCGCTGGGATTACGCGAGCTGGTTCTGGCCGGCATTCACGAACCAGTACACCGTCCGCGGCGAACTTCCATGCCCGACTGTCTATGATCCGACGATGACCTGCCCAGGCACTCCTTCGGCGCTCGCTCCCGCTCCGACGACCGAGGCTGATGGGACGACCGTACACCTCGGCAAGGGCAGCACGGTGTCGCTCACTCCTGAAGGGTTCATGGATACGCCCGTCGTCAATGGCGTTCCTTATCCGACCATGACCGTGGATCCGAAACCTTATCGCTTCCGGATCCTCAGCATCGCCAACGAGCGCACTTTCAATCTCTCCTGGTTCCTGGCTTGCGGGGGCACCCAGTACACAGCCACCGCGGGCGCTACCTGCCCGACTCCGACCGTCGCAGGCATTGCTCCTCTCACCGAAGTCGGCATGGTCCCCGCTGTGACCACCGCCGGTTTCCCGGTATGGTATCCGAGCGACGGCCGCGACGGGGGAGTGCCCGATCCGGCAGCGATGGGTCCGAGTTGGTACCAGATCGGCACCGAAGGTGGCGTTTTGCCCAATGTTGCTGTCATCCCGCCGACGCCGGTTACCTATGAACAGAGCCTGCGCAGCGTGACCGTTACCAACATCAAGAACCATGGACTATTGCTGATGTCCGCCGAGCGCGCCGATGCGATCGTGGACTTCACACCATACGCCGGCCAAACGCTCATCCTCTACAACGACGCCCCGGCGCCAACGCCTGCGTACGACGTTCGCAATGATTACTACACCGGCGATCCCGACAACACCGGCACTGGTGGTGCGCCCTCCACAATGGCCGGCTTTGGCCCCAACACCCGCACCATCATGCAGGTCGTGGTCAGAGGGTCAATTGCTGGCGGAGCTGCGACCCCGCTCAACGTGGCCAACCTCAATGCTCTGGTTCCGGCCGCATTCAACCTGACCCAGCCCGTACCGGTCGTTCCCGAACCCGCCTACAACAAGGCTTATCTGCCCGCTGGACAGACGTTCAAGGCAACCTATCCGGCTCTGCAAAGCACGGCAATGACCTTCCAGCCCATTGATCCGGCCACAAAGCTGCCTGCAACCGTAGTCACAAATGGCGTAACAGGGCCGCTGAATGTCACGCTCCCGCTTCGCAACAAGACCATCCAGGAACTGTTCGAGCTGGACTACGGAAGAATGAACGCCACTTTCGGTACAGAGTTGCCGCTCACCAACTTCAATACCCAGACCACCATTCCGCTGGGCTACATCGATCCGTTCACAGAAGACACATATGACTCTGCCAACGTAGCTATGAAGCCGGTTGGCACCGCCGGTGATGGAAGCCAGCTGTGGATGATCATTCATAATGGTGTCGACAGCCATGCCATCCACTTCCACCTGTTTGACGTACAACTGATCAATCGCTATGGCTGGGACGGAACCAACCGTGTGCCGTTCCCGGATGAGTTGGGATGGAAAGACACGGTGCGCATGAATCCGCTGGAAATCGACTTTGTAGCGTTGAGGCCGATGTCCCAGACCTTGCCCTTCCCAGTGCCCGACAGCACACGCCTCTTCGACGTCACCCGACCGGCAGGACCGGATCCGGCCATGTCGGCCTTTGATCCTCTAAACAATGCGGCCCCGCAGATGAATGTGCTTCAGCCAATGGGTTGGGAATATGTTTGGCATTGTCATCTCCTCGGCCACGAAGAGAACGATATGATGCGTGAAACGGTCTTCCAGGTTCCGCCGCAAACCCCGCTTAACGTTAAGGCGGTCGCGCTCAGCGGTGGAAACCGGATCACGTTTACCGACATGTCCTTGAGTGAGACAGGCTTTACGGTTCAGCGGGCGACCAATTCGGCATTCACGGCTGGCCTCAGAAACCTCGCCGCGAATGCAAATCCAGGTTGGAATAATACCGTAACCTATCTGGACACCAATGCAACGAGAGGCACCAGCTACTACTACCGTGTGCAGTCGTTCAAGCCGGATGCCGATTACTGGATGCCGCTCATTGGAACGGCGGGTAACCCGACCGCCCTCCCTAAGCTGGTATCTGGCTGGTCCAACTCCGCGACTCTCACCGTGTCGCCTATCCTGCAATTGACTCCAACAGCGCTGAACTTTGGACCGATCTCATCACCGCAGACGAGCGCTTCTCAGCAAATCACGGTGCAGAATGTTGGCGTGGGCAACCTGGGCATCACCAGCATGACGATCGTTGCGGGCGCGAACCCCAACAGCTTCTCTGTGACCGGGAATACCTGCACGACAACCCTGGTGCCCGGCGCCATTTGCACCGTCACCATCGTCTTGAAATCCACGGTGGTGGGCTCGCAGTCTGCATCGTTCACCGTCGTATCCAATGCTCCAGGCAACGGGGCGCAGAGTGTTGCGCTCGCGGGCCTGGTGACTGGCCCGCTCACCATTACGGCCAGCAGCTCCACGATGAACTGGGGAGCAGCCATCCCAATCATTACGCCTATCGTCGTTGGCCTTGTGCCTCCGGACACCATCGCTAGCCTGGCCATCACCTGCTCCACGACGTTTAAGGCCACCAGCCTTGCGGGAACGTACCCGACCAGTTGCGTGGCGGGAACGAATCCACTCAACAAATACACGATTACCTATGTGCCTGGAAAATTGACGGTCAATCCAGTCGCGGCAACCATGATCTCGCCGGCGCCCGGGACGCAGCTCCCAGGAACCAGCGTAACCTTCAATTGGACGACAGGCGGAATAACGGGCCCATATGTTCTCTGGGTTGGCGATGTCTTTGGACAGCCCGACCTCCTTATGTCGACCCATCTGACGACCCCATCCGTAACCGTCACTACCATACCAACCAGTGGCGGGACTATCTATGTCCGCCTCTTCACGTATATAAATGGCGCCTGGCAATCGATCGACTACACTTACACGGCCCCCCCAAAAGTTGCAAATCCAGCCAAGGCCGTTCTCACGTCACCAACGACAGGGCCAATAACATCGTCGCCAGTAACGTTCCAGTGGACCAAAGGCAACGGTGTTAACTTCTACCAGCTGTGGGTGTCCACAGTTGCGCCGGGAGGTTCCGAAGTCTACCATTCCGCCTGGCTGACAACCACAACCCTCTCCGTTCCAGTGCCGACCAACACGAAACTGTATGTGCGGCTGGCTTCCTACGTCAATGGTCAATGGCAGACCATTGACTACGTGTTCTAGAATCGCACTACTGCCCATCAGCCGGGTATGTACACGGAGCGGTAAACCGACGAACCCCACCTGTTTAAAGGTGGGGTTCGTCGTTCATAGCTCGAGATATGTCAACCAGGGATGACGACGCTGAGCGGATTACCATTGCCTCACCTCGTTCATATCTAGACCAGACCTAAGAGTTGCTGGTTTGGCGCGTGGCTCATTTCGCTCCTGGGCCAAGTGACTTTACCTGCAACCACAGAGCAGAACTGGAGATTGCAGCGCCCGTCCACTAGCCCAAGTTCGCGCCATCTGCTGAACCTCGTGACCTGTTCACGTAGTGCGCGGGCGAGGAAGTGCGCTGCCACTGGACATGCCTGTCTGGACCACTTTCAGTTGACAGTGGATTGAAGCAACTGACGCCGTGAAAGCCGCATCTGCCCATTTCTACCAGAGGCAGTCGATAAAGCAGATGCGGATCACTGGACCCGGATCATGGGACCGTTCACCGGCCCCGAACAGAACGGCGGATGACGGTTCCGGACCGGTCTCCGACAAGGTCGAAGGCGGGGACTCGGCATTGCAGATATGTACAGATCGATGCTACAGTGAACTCGATATCTCTGATCGAAACGAGGAGCTCTACCATTAGAGAGCGTCACGATTCTTCCGGGTCGCGAGGTACACAACCCACCCGCGCACAGGTTCCGGAAGCAGATCGGGCGAACAGGATCAGGGGCTCAAGCCAGAGGACTTTGAAGGAATTTGGGGCGAGCGGTGATCGAGCCATCGAACACCCCGGTCGGTAGCAGGGTTAACTCCGCCCCTGGGGTTGGGCGATAGGGAAATTCTTTCAATGTCTCCGAAGAGAGCGTCGAGCCTATCTCGTAATCATCGAATCGTAAACCGTGTGGCGCCTTCTCTTTCAGTGTATGGATTGATACGACAATCATGCGGAACGATAAAAAACACATCCTAGTCACCGGGGGCGCCGGATACATCGGCAGCCATACTGCCAAGGCATTAGCCGCGCGGGGATTCACGCCGGTTGTGTATGACAACCTCGTTTACGGTCATCGCTGGGCGGTGCAATGGGGCCCATTCGTCGAAGGCGATATTCGCGACCGGGCGAGGTTAGTGGAGACGCTGCGACGCTACGATATTTCCGCAGTGCTCCATTTTGCTGCGTTCGCCTACGTGGGAGAATCGATCAAATCTCCGGCTCTGTACTTTGACAACAACGTTACCGGCTCGCTGTCGTTGTTGGACGCGGTACTGGAAGCCGGCATACATCATTTCGTTTTCTCGTCAAGTTGCGCAACGTATGGCATTCCGGATCGAATGCCAATCAGCGAGGACACCCCGCAATCTCCGATCAACCCGTACGGAGAGACGAAGCTGATTGTGGAACGTGCTCTGCGGTGGTACGGGGCCGCACACGAAATCTCCTGGGCAGCTTTGCGGTACTTCAATGCTGCCGGAGCAGACCCTGATGGCCAGCTCGGCGAACTGCATGTGCCGGAAACGCACCTGATTCCGCTGATATTGCGGGCGGCGTTGACCGACACCGCATTTGATCTCTTTGGTGACGATTACCCCACTCGCGACGGAACTTGCGTGCGCGATTACATCCACGTCTCTGATCTTGCCGATGCCCATGTGCTTGCCCTCGAATACCTGATGAATGATGGGCCGTCGGTTGCCTTGAACCTGGGCAGCGGGTATGGATATACAGTTCGAGAGGTCATTCAATCCGCACAGGCAATCACTGGTCGAGAGGTGCCGCATCGCAAGGTGTCACGCCGGCCCGGCGACCCGGCAATTCTGGTTGCCGATCCCACCAGGGCGGAACGAACTTTGGGTTGGCGGGCACAGCGGTCCGCCCTCGGAAACATCGTCACCTCAGCCTACGCCTGGCGTCTGCATCACGATGAGGAAGGCCGAGGTTTGACGGCGACCGGTGATCGCCACCATCTCAGTACAAATACCTCTGACGCGGAGCTCAAATGATCTCTGTACTGATTTTGACCAAAGATGAAGAAGGCAATCTGCCTGCATGTTTGGACACGCTGCGTTGGTCAGATGACATTCATGTACTTGATTCCTACAGTACCGACGCAACGGTTGCCATTGCGGATCAGTTCAAGGCGAAGGTCTGGTATCGCGCGTTCGACAGCTTTGCGCAGCAGCAAAACTGGGCGCTTGAGAATATTCAATTTCGGTATCCGTGGGTTTTCTACATTGACGCCGACGAGCGCGTCACCCCGGAGCTGGCGAAATCGATGGTAAGCGCCGTGCAGAACCCGCGAGACACAGTCGCATTTCGAATTCGCCGACGAGACTTCTTCATGGGAACCTGGCTGAAGCATGTGCAGGCGACTCCATACTATCTTCGCTTGTTTCGGAGGGACAAGATGCATTACGAGCGCATCGGACATCCCGTTTCCGTTCCGGACGGACGTGTTACTCCGATAGATGGGTATCTCGATCACTTTCCTTTCAGCAAAGGAATAGCTCAGTGGGTCGACAAGCATAACTTCTACAGTACGCAGGAGGCCCAGCAATTGCTGGCCGATCGGTCTCGCCAGTGGAGCCTCCGCAAGGCACTTTTTGCAAAGAACTTCGAAGAGAAGCGCCGGAACCAAAAGCAGCTATATTACAGGATGCCGGGAAGACCGCTATTGAAAGCCCTCGCCCTGTACTTTCTCAAAGGCGGATTTCTGGATGGATATGCGGGCTTTGCTTATTCCGTTCTGATCGGATTCTACGAGTACCTCATTGTTTTAAAGGGCAAGGAATTGAGAGCAGAAGTTGCGCAGGTAACGGCCAACTATGAGTCAGGAGTTGACGAGATGCGAGTTGAGATCCGCAAAGGATCGCGCGAGAAAGTGGGGCCGGCTTAATTGTGCGAATGGAGTACCGCGGAGCGTGGATTTGTCTATGCGGCTGGTTGGACGATGATCGTACTCCTCGGATCCTACAAGGGATGCTCGGGCATAAATACAGTGACCTGCCCTACGAAGCCTTTCTACTAATCGCCGTCAGCCAGGCTAGCTATTCGGCGTCTTCTGGGTGGTTCACAAAGGCTTGCCTCCTCGCTTATGTCATCGAATTCACCCTGCAATTCAGATTGTCCTACGTGGCGTGCTGACGCGATGATCGATCGCACGGCTATTGCCAACCTGGGCGAGATTGCAGGTTACCGGGATTTACGGACGCATTTGCGCCGATGAGAATAGTTGAAACTCTGGCGATCGCAGCGGAAACCGATTATCCTTGAATTGCTACTCCGGGCACGCAGGACCGGATGACTTCGGACGTACAAGGAACCTTTCATGGCGAAAGTTGCTCTCATCACGGGAATTACCGGGCAGGACGGCGCTTACCTGGCCGAGCTTTTGTTGAGCAAAGGGTATGTAGTCCACGGCATTAAGCGGCGGTCATCGTCGTTTAATTCGGCTCGCATTGATCACATCTATCAGGATCCGCATATCCCCGACGCACGCTTCCAGATTCACTACGGAGATATGACCGATTCCACCAACTTGATCCGCATCATTCAGGCGGTACAGCCGGACGAGATTTACAATCTCGCCGCGCAGAGCCATGTGCAGGTAAGCTTCGAAACACCGGAATACACGGCCAACGCCGACGCAACCGGCGCCTTGCGCATTCTGGAAGCGATCCGGATTCTGGGACTCACTGGCAGGGCACGCTTTTATCAAGCGTCAACGTCGGAGCTTTACGGCAAGGTGCAGGAGACGCCGCAGTCCGAGAAAACGCCGTTCTATCCGCGGAGCCCATACGGCGTTGCGAAGCTCTATGCGTATTGGATCACGGTGAACTACCGCGAGGCGTATGGCATGCACGCGTCCAATGGAATCTTGTTTAACCACGAGAGCCCGATCCGCGGCGAAACGTTCGTCACTCGCAAGATCACGCGCGCAGTTGCGGCCATTCACCTTGGTGTGCAGAAGAGACTATATATCGGTAATCTCGACTCGCATCGGGACTGGGGCCATGCGCGCGATTACGTTGAAGGCATGTGGCGGATGATGCAGCAGGAGGAGCCGGGCGATTATGTTCTGGCCACCGGCGAGACGCACAGCGTGCGCGAGTTTATCGAGCTCGCATTTGCCAAGGTGGGACGCAACCTCGTATGGCAGGGTGAGGGAGTCGACGAGTTGGGTATCAATGGGCACAGCGGCGATGTCCTGGTGCGAGTCGATCCCCGCTATTTCCGCCCCACCGAGGTTGACCTGCTGCTGGGCGACCCCTCGAAGGCGCGTCGCGTGCTGGGCTGGCGCCATAAGGTGACATTTCCCGAGTTGGTGTCGGAGATGGTGAATTCTGACCTTGAAGTCATCGCCAAAGAATTCCACCAGAGCGAACGTTCCTACGAACAGATTTGATGTACAGTGAAGCAGGTGTGAGATGCGGGACAATGCCGGTTCTGCGATTGGTCGGCGCTGGGCGCGGGAGAGATTCGAGGTCATTACGTTGGACCCAGCAGGTGCAAAGTTCCGGTTCAATGGGTACGCGCCAGGAGCAGATCATGCCGGCTATAAGTCGATAAATCATTGCGATTAACACTTGGAGCGGTTGGCACGTATCTGGATACATTGCGGGGACAAGGTCTTCCACGTGATGGTGGTTCGGTATTGCTTTTATGCGGGCGAACACTGTATCGTAACCGGAGAGATGATCATTTACGGTTTTGCCGATCTCGTGCATGTCTCGGTGAAGCCCACGTCCGTTCTTTGCCGGGAGTGATCCGGGCGATTCCTTCGGGGAGAACCCCGACGCACTACTTCCTTTACGGTTGAAGGTTCAGTGTCTTCTGCGAGTCGCTCCTCGCGTGGGGGCGTCGATTTAAGCTGCCGATGATATAGTGAAGGTGGCTGAGAAAGAAGTTGTCCTCCCGCGTGGGAATGTAGATTGAAACCCGCCGGGGATTTTAGTTCCACGGATGAAAATAATTAAGTCGAATCCGTACCCGACAAGCATGTGCGACACGCGCAATTGCGTCCACCAACTACTAGGCCTGTTGTGAGATTCTAAACTCATGTCCAAGCGAAAGGTGTTAGTCACCGGTTCTTGCGGATTGATTGGTTCTGAGGTCTGCATTCATTTCTACCAGGTCGGCTATGAGATTCTCGGCGTCGACAATAACCAGCGCGCCGTGTTCTTTGGTCCTGAGGGAGATACATCCTGGTCGCTGCGACGACTCGGTAATGAGATACGCGGGTATGAGCACCACAATCTGGATATACGAGATCGAGCGGGCATACTTCAGCTTCTGAAAGACACCAGGCCAAGCGTGATTGTCCATACCGCGGCGCAACCATCGCACGATCGCGCCGCCCAGATCGTATTCGATGATTTTGACACGAATGCGGGAGGAACGCTGAACCTTCTCGAGGCTGCTCGGCGTTATACTCCTGAATCGCCGTTCATCCATATGTCGACCAATAAAGTGTACGGCGATCGACCCAACAAACTCGCTCTCGTTGAGACGGAAACGCGCTGGGACTATGCGGACCCGGAGTTCAAGAACGGAATCCCTGAGAGTCTCTCGATCGATCAATCGCTCCACTCGGTCTTTGGAGCCTCGAAGGTAGCGTCGGACGTAATGGTGCAGGAGTACGGACGCTACTTCGGGATGCCCACTTGCGCGCTGCGGGGAGGCTGCCTAACTGGACCGAATCACTCCGGCGTGGAACTCCACGGATTCCTTAGCTATCTGGTTCGCTGCAATCTGATAGGCAAGGAATATAAGGTTTACGGATATAAGGGAAAACAGGTTCGTGATAACATCCATTCCGAGGATGTGGCCCGATTCATGTTGGCATTCTCCCTGAATCCACGTTGCGGAGAGGTATACAACCTAGGCGGAGGATTTGAGAATTCCTGCTCCATCCTGGAAGCATTCGATCTCGCCGCACAATGCACCGGTCATAAGCAGATCTGGACATACGTCGAGAACAATCGAATCGGGGATCACATCTGCTATTACAGCGACCTCAGGAAAATGAAAGCTCACTACCCTGAATGGTGTATCACTAAAACTCTGAAAGAGACACTGGCGGAAATTGCCGATTCCTGGTCATCGCGGCTAGCGAATGTGTGAGGATGTGTACGGCTCGTCGGACGCGCCTAACTCGGCTCGATGAGTTCTTTCGGCGAACTCCGTCGACTGCCGCTGGACTCTTCCCTAACTTTAGATTGCAGCCAGGCAGCAAAGAACATCTGACATACGGTTGAAATTGCAAAATCCCCATTCATCGGCTGTTTCGAATTTGAACCACACGAGGAACCGAGAATGTCTCTCGAATCCAACCTCCAAATGATGGAACGCCGGCGCGAGGCTTATTGGTTGCGCTATAAGGGTACCTCGCCAGTTAAGCTCCGCTGGCGCGCTTTGGCCGTCCGCCACTCGTTCCATGTACTGCCTGGCGAAAGGGTACTTGAGCTAGGTGCAGGAACCGGCCTTTGGGCCGAGCACCTCACAGATGTGCTACATGGCCAAAACCCGATCACAGCTGCCGTCTTCGATGAGGCATTCCTTCAAAGCGCGAAGAGACTTCCCAATGTCGAATTCCTTCACATTAAGGATTTGCGCGACCTCCCCGCCGAGAGCTTCGATTACGTTGTGGGAACGGCGATTCTGTGCCACGATTTGTACGCACAAAACCTGCAGGCCATTTATCGACTGTTAAAGCCAGGTGGTCAAATCCTCTTCTTCGAATCGAACTATTGGAACCCACAAGTATTCCTAAAAAATACTATCCGTCCGTTCGGCCGCTGGTCGGGCAATGCTGAGTGCCAGATCGGATTGCGCAAGTACATTCTCATGAAGATCGCCTCCCAGCAGGGGTACGTCGACATCGATATCATACCGTACGACATCGTACATCCACGCACACCTCCCATTCTGTTACGCACTCTCAGATCGCTGGCCTTTATCCTCGAACACGCTCCAGGGATTAAGGATCTTTGTGGGACCCTTTACATCTGGGCAAAAAGACCTGGCGATGAAGAAGCGCGGCGCCCGCGTAATTCACTTGCTAACCACACCTCACTCTTCGGGAGCACGTCCTTTGTTATTCCGTGCCATAACGAAGAGATGAATGTTGGCCCGCTGACTGAGGCCATCCTTCGCTTCTATGGGGCGTACGTTCACGAGATTCTTATTGTCAACGACAACAGCCGCGACCGCACAGCGGAAGTAACTCGCCAAATCGCTGCGACCGAGCCTCGCGTGAAGCTTGTCGACCGCACGCCCCCCAATGGCGTGGGGCGTGCACTTCGTGATGGCTATGCAGCCGCTACCGGTCAATATGTCTTAACAATGGACTGCGATTTTATCCAGATCCTGCCGGAATTTCGCGATTTGTTTGATGCCATCGCCAGTGGGCATGATGGCGCTATTGGCAGCCGCTTCTCCCATCAGTCATTGCTGATCAATTACCCGTTCCTTAAGATTGTCTGCAACCGTGGCTTTCATCTACTCGCAAATGTCCTCCTCCCGATACGTATGCGAGATATATCCAACAATCTCAAGCTCTACCGGTCGGAGATATTCGAGACCCTCGAGGTTAACCAGCCTGGATTCGCAGCCAATGCCGAGACCGGCTTGAAGCCTCTTCTCAGCGGATATGATATATCCGAAGTGCCGATCTCGTGGATCAATCGTACCATCGACATGGGCGTCTCATCCTTTCGTATACGCAAAGTTGCGCCCGGTTACATTGGGGCACTTATCCAAGTGGTGTTCCACGCCTGGCGCGACCGCCAGAAGCTTGTCAGAGCCAGGAGTCGCGCTTAGATGGGGCAATGCTTAGTTTGTTCCGGGACCGATGTTGCAATTTTTCTCGACGGTTCCGATGATTCTCTTGACGCTTCCAAGATCGGTTCGTCGCGTTCCTTGGTTTCACCCGGAAGGATTTTGCGCTGTCGTACGTGCGGATTCGCCTTTCGCGAGAGCCGCTTTAACGAGACACAATTGGCGGCACTCTATAGCAAGATGGACCCCCGAGTTTATCAAGCCGAGATGCGTGGGCGGATTCGCACAGCCGGACGACATCTCCGAATTCTCAATGAGAATTCTGGTGTTAAAGGCTCGTCGCGCCATCTCCTCGATGTTGGTTGCGCATCCGGTATTTTTCTTTCAAAAGCACTTGATGCTGACTGGCATGTCTTAGGCATTGAGCCTTCCGAGGTCCTCTATCGGGAAGCGGTCGAGAGAATTGGGAATCGGGGAACTATACTTCGCAAGATCTTTGAGGAGGTCGACTTCGCTGATGAGCGGTTTGATGTCATTACCCTCTGGGATGTGCTCGAACATGTTGTCCATCCTTTGAACTTCATGCAACAGTGCCGCAATCTGCTCAAGCCGGGCGGGCGGCTGATCCTTAATGTCCCTGACCTCGACAGTGGCGAGGCCCGCTTTCTCGGTGCGCGTTGGCCGCTTCTTCTTCCTGAGCACTTGAATTACTTCAATCGTCCCAGCCTTAGCCTGTGCGCAAAGAAGTCGGGCCTGAAACTGGTTCGCTTTGGACGACGCCCCTCCTACTTTTCCGTTCAGTATGTTCTCTATCGTCTCTCGCAGCATCGCATTCCCGGAGCCAACGTGTTTAGCAGACTGGCTCAAACACCTGCCGGTCGCTTGCTCATTCCGGTCTGGCTAGGGGAGACATATGCAGTGTTTTCCAATCTTGAACTTTGAACGCCGTCAGACGTGTTCCGCTGTTGATCTTGCGATCCCGTTTACGAACACTCCCATTTCGCCTCATGCGGCGCCCATTGTATCGGAAATGTCAGATCCATTCGCAGGTCGCACGAAACATCGGGCAGACCACACTCTCTTGAAAAGCTGGCACCGAATGAGAGACTTTTGTTGTATACGTTTCTATATTCATGCACTTCTTGGTGCTATAAGCGTTTTTGAGAAGCATAATCCCTGTTTCGAACGCCAGCGAATCGCGCAGAGGAACACATCATGAATTTCAATCCAAGGGGGAGAACCCTCTTGTTTTACGCAGTGGGTGCAGGCTGCCTCATTATAGTGATCCTGTTTTGGTTCTACGGTTACGAGAAGACCTGGCGGTTATGGAACATTCCCACGATGAAGCCGTATCTGATCGACTCCCGCGTTATAACGGCGGGCGCTGAAGCACATGCTCGTGGACTGGATCCTCTAATAAATAATCCCGGCTCCCCTGTAATGAACTACCCGCACATTTGGCAGTTACTATTTCTTCTTGGAATCGATCAATCAGACACTGTATATTTCGGCATTACGTTTGCGGGACTTTTTTTCGCAGGCGTGTTCCTAGTAACAAAGGAGATTAATCGGCCAACTGCATGTCTGATGACCGGTTCCATTTTTTCTCCAGCGGTCCTTCTGGGTCTGGAAAGAGGTAACAACGATCTTGTAATATTTTTTCTTTTGGCACTTACCGTCTACTTCATCAATAAATCACGCATCGGATCTGGGATCGTTATCGGGTTTGCATTCCTGCTTAAGTTGTATCCGGTTTTTGGGTTGGTCATATTTCTAAAAGAGAATAAAAAGGTATTCTGGACCATCATCGCCATTGCGACCCTCATCTGCGGAATTTACACGGTGGTCATGTTTAACGAGCTTCGACTGGTGCGCTCGGCCACGCCGAGACCGCCTGCCGGTGCATATGGCGTTGATGTCGGATGGACCGATTTGGGGGCACATCACTTTGTTCGCGCAGCGGTCGTTTTCCGTGTCGTATCGTACCTTGCGGTTATTGTAATCGCAGCTATTTCCTTAATCCATGCCGGCCGCAGAGCTCTGCCTACAAGGGAATCTAACAAACACCTAAATTCTTTCAGAGTAGGTTCCGCAGTTTTTGTCGGTACTTTTCTGCTTGGTGGTAATTGGGATTATCGCCTGGTTGTTCTTTTGCTTGTCATCCCGCAGCTCATGGACTGGAGGCGCAGTCTCTCGAAACAACTCCGACATGTTGCAGTCATAACTCTAGTCTGCGTCGTAATTGCCCTTTGGGACTGGTTCATCAGGAGATTGTTCGAGCACGCACTTCCGGTGTTTTTCCTGATCGATCTGTTCAGTAAATGGACAGTGTTCTCCGGGCTAACGTACCTACTCATTTACACCCTGCCAGACTGGCTCAAACATCCCTCAGTTGCTGAGACGGAACTCCCTTGCTAGGCTAGTCGCCTGTTGTTGAGTAGACGTTACTAGGTGTTTAGCACCGGCATTTGATGACTTGGAGGATGTCAGACGTGGAGGCTAATCTTTTGCTCACCGCCTCTATAGAACTTCCAACCTCAATCGCAAGTCTGGAGTGGGTCATGGGATAACTCTCACATTGTAACTCGTCGTTGCAGGAGTCCCCGTCACTTCGGCGCACACCTTGACGGTTACCACACCTTGCCCGGACACGTACGGACGCCATGCGATTCCGTCGCCGGGATAAGTTGCCGGAGTAGCAATGACTGCCATCCCGCTCGCTGCTTCGCGCACTTGCGCAGTACCGGCCACACACTTCCCAGCACTCAAAGCTGTCCCCCCAATCGGATTGGTTGTACCGGAAAACACCGACTTTCCTCCGAGGGACATTCCCACAGCTTTGTTGTTCAATAGCTGGTCTTGTGCTCGATGAGCGGACTCTGGATCGGAAGAGGCTCCCCAGCCGGAGAGAGCAGCGAGCGTTGCCGCTACGGCTGCTTTTATCGTGTCCACGTTGACCGGCTCAAACGCCCACAATGCAGTGTCCATCGTGTTCGCGCCTCCGCCCCAGGGAGCACCGGCCGCCACGGTGATTTGATCGCCGTCGGGCACTGAGGACAGATCCACCGAAAACGAACGAATCGTCCAATTCGAACCGAAAGTCAGATTCGCAGCAGCGATTCCGCGCGCGCTCTGCCGGTCTGAAACCGTATAGCGCTGCGTGCAGGATTGGTCGCAGCGCCCAAGCACCACGAAGGTCATCGGCGCTCGCGGCAAACGATCCCCTACGATGAGTGACTTCCCATTTGGACCAATGCCCTGCGGCCCTGGCCCTAAGTTCCACCCACCACTAAAGGCTGCTGGCGTCGCATGAAAGTAACTCTGTGTGATTTCCGGTCCCTTCGGATCTGCCACGCAGTAGACATCATATTCTTTTGTCGACATGTTATACCTGGCGCCAAAATTGAAATCGGAACAGGTCATCAGAAGATCGCTGCCGCTCGTAAAGGGGGTGTCGCTGTTCCCACTAAGAAGCCAGCCGGCATCCAGCTTGCCCACCGGATTCTGCGGCCGATTGGCAAAATATGCGCGGGGATTTGAAACCGGATTCGTATTTCCGTTCGTTTCGACGGAATTGTCAAGGCCGTTATCCACGACGAAGGATGCGCCTACTGCCGCATGGGTAAAAGTGTTCAGATTCGCCCCTTTGGCAATCTGTAAACTCGAAATCTGGGCATCTACCATGCTCTTTGAAGCGTTCCACAGAACATAATGGTTTGGCGGGCACTGATCCAAAGAGCCACCTTGAATATTTATCCCATAACTCCCGCTGAATCGCTCGATCTCTTCCGTGGAATGGCTACATTCGAAATAGAAGCGAGTGATCGTGGCGCTCGATCCGGGGTGAATCCACATCGCGCCCAGGCTCTGGTATTGGGAACCCCCACCGTAGATGTTAATTCCGGCAAAGGTTCGGTGATTGCCGCCCTCGATGACAAGGGGAATGGTGTCAAATAGATCAATGTCCTTAAAACTCGAAGTATCTCCTGTCCAGGTATGAGCGGTCGGATTCGACGCTGGCAGCGCCTCTATGTAGCCGCCCCACAATTGTTGGATTTGAACCTTTTCAAGATGCACGGCGTAGGGAGGGGCCTGCATGAAGATGCCGCAGCTATGGTTTCCCTGGAATGGCCCGTTGACTGAAATGATCGCGATATTCTGAAAAGTCCATTCGCCCAGATTGGGTGAGGGAGTTGCTCCGTTGCTGTCGGGGAACGCAAATCCGCAATTCCCGATGTACCACGGAGGCGTGATCGGTTTGAGAAAAGTGCCTGAGAGATTCGGCCCGGAACTGCTGGCTCGAGTTTTAAGAATCATGGTTGTCGCATTGACTACGGATACGATAGTGGTTACAAGGTCAGCGCCCCCGGTTCCTACCCCCTTCACGGTGATCGGGGCACCAATGATGCGCCATGGCTCAAGGAGCGTCAAGGATGGACAACCGGAGAGTATCAGGGCATCGAGTGCTCCACCGTTAATTGCCCCGGTGCAGCGACTTGCTATGCCGTTGTAAGTTCCGAAGGGTGCTGGCCCCGGGGAGATGGCCGGAGAAACGGGATGAGACGCTCCACCAAGCGTACCGGCAATTCTATTGGGAAATGTATTGTTTCCGTGAGGATCGCCCGAAGCATCGACGGTGTTGTCCACCTTGATCCTGAGATCGTGAACCAAAGTTCCGGCAATCGGGGCGCTCCAACTGTTTCCGTCTGGTGTCCGAAATACGTCCTGCCCCGGTTTTCCCTGAATGACTGTCGCAGTGATTCCAGCGCCAAAGAACGGTTGTCCTTTCCAAATGATTGTGCCGGTCAGGCACGTTCCCGCCGGAAACTGTAAGCTTTCCGCACGGGCCAACGCTTCGTCGAATGCCGCCTGAATCCCCGCTGTATCATCCGTCACGCCGTCACACTTCGCGTTAAAAGGAGGCGCTGTAACGAGAAGTGTCCTGTTGACGCTGCCTTCAAAGCTTGGCGCGGCCAGAGGAGCCTGCATCGTCTGGAGACGGGCCGGAGGCGCCGTGGATCCGGGACTCGCGCCGACCTGAGATGTTGCTCCGGCGCCTGCTGGGGACGTAGGGGTGCTCTGGGAATAGGCATCGATGCTCATGAGGCAGAGGAGAATCCAGGCAAGAAACCTGACCCTGCTCGAGAAAACACCAGCAAAGCCGAAGACCTGCGAAAGGAGTAGCGGAACGGCAATGTGCCGGTCCGACTGTCGCCCATTGATTCGAAGTAAGGATCCTCGCCTGGGCTGGGCCTCATGTGGGCAGGATCCAGCCTGCATCAGGTTGGCGGGGCGGGCGGCGCATGCTAGCCTAGATTTGAAGGGTAACTCAGATCTTAATTCCTGCAATTTGGATGGCATCATATCTATGGCTTCTCCTCCGTCGGTAAGCGGTACTTATGTACATGTGGATGCCGGGCACGATCCCTCTCACGACTATCTCGTCCCTCCCGTTCTCAAGGAGCTTCGCGCCAGGAAAATCCGCCGTATCTTCGACCTCGGATGCGGGAACGGATTTGTCGACTCCCTTCTCGCCCGAGATGGTATCGCGACCTTGGGCGTTGATCCTTCGGAGACAGGAGTGGCGTTGGCGAACGCAACTTATCCCCATCTCCAAATTCATTCCGGAAGCGCATACGAGGACCTGGCCGCGAGGTGGGGAGTTTTTCCCGCAGTCGTGAGCCTGGAAGTGGTGGAACATGTCTACGATCCATTCCTGTGGGCGCGGACCGCATTTGAGTTGATCGAGCCTGGCGGGGTACTGATCGCCAGCACTCCATACCACGGATGGCTCAAAAATGTCGCGATTGCTGCAACGGGGAAATTCGACATGCATGTTCATCCGCTTCGCACCCACGGTCACATCAAATTCTGGTCGATTAACACGTTGCGGGAGTTGCTGGAACGGACGGGGTTTGGTCCGATCCGCTTCGAACGCGTCGGCCGTTTTCCGCAACTCGCCTGCTCAATGATTGCATTTGCGGACAGACCGTAAATCCATTGGAACCGGCGACGCAATCCTCACTGAACCTTGGGTTGGTACCGCGCTGTTCCTCTCGATATCCTTGCTGCAACTCCGGGGCGCGATCTCCAGCGAATTGGAGAACTGGACAGTTTTGAGTTTGAGCTATCTCACTGAGCCAGGGGCTTTCAAAGGCAGCAGTCCGATCCTCGTTGGCTGTGTACGCCAGTTTATCACTGTTCCATGCCGCGACCTGCAGGAGGAATAAGATCCCATTGGCGGCTCGGCGCGAACCAGGCGTGAGTTTTGGCGAGTAGAATGCTGCTGGAAAAGGAAGGGGCATTGGACGAACGATTGAGAATTGCACTGGTCTCGGTGCAGGAAGCGTCGGACATTCGCACGTTCTCCGGTATCACCTTCCACGTGCTCGAAGAGTTGCGGGAACAGGGCGTCGACGTTGAGGTGATCAGCCCTTTGCGACGGACATTTCGGTATGTTCTGGCTCCCGCGGCAATTCTGGCCCGCATTCGCAAACGGGGTTCGAGCCTGGAGCATTTTCGTTTTGCCCTGCGGTCCTACGCGCGACAGATTGACGATCATCTCCGTCGGCGTCCGGTGGACGTCGTCTTCGCTACGAGTTCGATTCCGATCGCTCTTCTGCGACCGCCGTTGCCGATGGTCTTCTGGAGCGGCTCCTTGTATCACCAGATGGACGATTACTATGGCGCCGCGTTCGGAAACCCGACACCATCCGCCCGGCGCCGGGGAAGAAGGCAGGAGGAGGAGGCGCTCGCACGTGCTACCTATGCGATCTACGCTTCCCGGTGGGCGGCCAACGCTGCATCCCAACTCACAGATCCGGCAAAGATCCGTGTTCTTCCCTGGGGCGCAGGGGTCAAGGTTCAGCACACATGCCACGAAGTCTTGGAGTGGGCCAAGCAAAAACGCGCGCAACGCCCAAGTCGATGTGACCTCCTCTTCATCGGGCTCGATTGGGAGCGCAAGGGCGGTGCCCTGGCGGTGGAAGCTGCGCGTTGGTTAAACAACCATGGCGTTCGCACCAGGTTGCGCGTAGCGGGGTGCCGGCCCGCCCAGCCGCTGCCGGATTTTGTCGAGGTTATCGGCCATGTAAGCAAACGCACCCCCGAGGGTCGACAACGCTTTGCAGACCTCTGCCGCGATGCCGACTTTTTTATACTGCCCACGCGGGCGGAAGCGGCCGGCATTGTTTTCTGCGAGGCCAGCGCTTACGGCTTGCCTTCGGTCACCTTCGACACGGGTGGCGTTAGTGACTATGTGCGCCATGGCGTCACCGGTTTTTGCTTCCCACTGGGAAGTGGTCCGGAAGTCTTCGCGAACACGATTCTCGAAACGCTGAAGGATGAGACGCGTTACGAGAGTCTGGCCGCGAATGCATTCCTTGAATACGAAACTCGTCTTAACTGGAAGACCTCAGTGCGTGGGCTGATCGATATCCTGCGGCAAACAAAGGGTCAAGCGGGTCGCTGACTGATAACCGGCGATTCCGCACTCGAAGCGCGACTACTCCAGTGGACGTCAGAATCCCATGCAATGCGAAGGCGGCCTGACCCCATAAAAGGTGAGCGGTATTTGAACGCCATCTTGTTCAGAGCACGTGCGTGAGTCACCTTTAATTCATGACAGAACATGGGTCGGGACTTTGGGAGAATTGGCGTGCGATCGTGTCCGAGCAGATCGCGAGTGGCCAGAGCGTGGCGGCATTTTGCAAAGAACGCGGGGTGACGTCGTCTCAGGTGTTTGCCTGGAAGAAGCGATTGCGAGAAGCGGAAAAAGCACAGCTTGTGGAAGTGCAGATCAAGCCGGCCGAGGCGGTGCGCGAGATTGGGATTCGGCAGCAAGCGAAGGCGATTGAGGTCAGGCTCTGTGGAGGTCGCAGCATCGCGGTTGAGCCGGGATTCGACGCGGATCATCTACGTGCACTGCTGGCGGTGTTGGAGCCAGAAGCGTGATCGGGCTGCCGAGTTTGCGCACTCTCGATGGTGCGCAGGTATCACGGATATGGCTTGCGGCTGAGCCCACCGATATGCGCTGTAGTGTGTGACATGAAGCTGATTCATCGATTGTTCAACATGGATTCATCATGAAGTGAACCTGTGGTTCCGTCCACAGTAGCCCATCGGCACCGGCGTGACTGGTAACGGTCGGGTCGGAAGCTGCCGAGACAATATCCTCCGCGCAAGCGATGGAGATTGCCGTGAGGGAATCTCCTTGACTGCCAGCGTCAAGGTGGTAAGAGGGTTAGGCTGAATGACAAGCCCAACATATGTGAACCGCCGCAGGCATCGTTAGCATGAACCAGCCAAAGACGCTGATAGGCTGAAGCCAAAAGGTAAAGCAGTCGGTTGACCTGAGAACTTTGACAGGTCACACGGACATTCGGACTGCCGGTGTGAAGGCGGGGGCTAAATCATTCGTGTCGTTGAAGCAGAACATGGTAACCCCGCAGGCCTCCTCGGGAATTCGGGGAAAGCAACTCGCAAGAGTCGCCGATAGGTGTGTGGGGAGAGGATGCTGGAAAAAGCAAAGGCCGTTCTGTAATGGAGCGGATAGGAAGTGGCAACTTCTCTGCGATAAGCAGGCAGACTTCCAGCAGGTCATGAAGGGCGAGAAAGCAGGCAGAACCATCGCATGAGGAAATCGCAAATGAACGTGGAAAACTTCGCGTGTGCATCCTCAGCCTCCGTGGAACATTGGGACCAGATCGACTGGAAACGATGCGAACGGCAGGTAGCTCGGCTGCAGGCGCGTATCGTCAAGGCATCTCAGATGGGCCGCTGGAGCAAGGTCAAAGCTTTGCAACGGTTGCTCACCTGCTCGTTCAGCGGCAAGGCTCTGGCCGTCAAGCGAGTGACAGAAAACAAGGGCAAGCGAACCTCGGGCGTGGACCATGTGCTCTGGTCTACTCCGCAATCCAAACTCAAAGCGATCGCATCGCTACAGCGCCGGGGATACCATCCGCTGCCGTTACGGCGGGTGTATATTCCAAAATCCAACGGCAAGTTGAGACCGCTTTCGATTCCGGTGATGAAAGACAGAGGCATGCAGGCTTTATACCTGATGGCTCTGGAACCAGTCACCGAGACCTTCGCCGATCCCAACTCTTACGGCTTCCGGAAAGGCCGCTCCACTGCAGACGCCATCGAACAGTGTTTCAAATTTCTGTCGAAAAGCGATGCGCCGGAGTGGATTCTAGAAGGCGATATAAAAGGCTGTTTTGACCACATCAGTCATCGATGGCTTCTTGCCCATGTACCTATGGATACCGTCGTCCTTGAGAAGTGGTTGCACTGCGGATTCTTCGAAAACTCGACTTGGTCCGCCACCGAGGAGGGCACTCCTCAAGGGGGTATTGTTTCCCCGCCTTGGCGAACTGGACCTTGGATGGTCTGGAGCCCCTCCTGAAGAGGACATTTCCTACTCGCAGGAATAAGGGACCGAAGATTTGTTCCAAGGTGCATCTGGTGCGCTACGCCGACGATTTTATCATCACCGGTCGTAGCCAGTCCTTGTTGGTCAATGAAGTTCTACCACTGGTGGAACAGTTCCTGCGCGAGCGGGGTCTGGAACTCTCAGGGGAAAAAACTCACGTGACTCACATCCAGAACGGGTTCGACTTTCTCGGCCAGAACATACGCAAGTATGGAAGGAAGTTGTTGATCACGCCTGCCCAGAAGAACGTTCAGGCTGCTCTGACAAAGATCCGGGGAATCATCGAGAAGAATAAATCGGCGACACAGGAGAATCTGATCAATAGGCTCAATCCCGTCATACGGGGATGGGCGAACTATCATCGACACTGTGTTGCTAAACGTGCGTTCGCGCGCATGGACTTTGAGATATGGCGCAAGCTGTGGTGGTGGAGCTATCGCAGACATCCGGGAAAGAACTCCGTATGGGTGAAGAATCGTTACTATCACGCCATCGGTGAACGGACGTGGAGATTTGCGGCGCGCACCGTCACGGTCCCGCTGGGGCAGCCTTCTTGGAAACGGCTTCTCTATGCGGGGAATACGCCCATACAACGTCATCTAAAAATCAAAGGAGAAGCCAATCCTTTTGACCCCCGGTGGCGCTTGTATTTTGCACAAAGGGCGCAAGGTTCGAAAGTACGACAAACTGTCGATGATGACCGGCTCTCCACTCCAGAGGGCTTACACATGGCTTGAGCCGGATGAAGGGAAACTTTCATGTCCGGTTCTTAGGGGAGGGCGAAGCGGCAACGCTTCGTCCTTACCCGACTTCGATCGATTGGCGGAACGAGTAAGGACCGTGATTGGCCAAGATCCTTTGGGCAACGGTCTGTTCGTTTTTCGCTCGCGCAGTGGCGACAGGCTAAAGATTCTTTGTTGGGATCGCGACGGATTCGTACTTTGGTACAAGCGGCTCGAGGCGGGCGTGTTCAAGCTTCCTCGTGTAAGCCCGGGATCGCGATCGGTCGAATTGCGCGCCAGCGAACTGGCGATGATCCTGGATGGGATCGATATGACGAAGCTGAAGCGGGTTCCGCGTTATGAACGCGGAGCGCGAACCATTTCAGATAACAAAGGGACAGCTACAGTGTAGTCACTGCTCCAGAAATGGTGCATATATAAAGTGTGTCCCCGCTGGATGTTCAACTCCCTGATGATCGCGAATCGCTTGTAGCCATGGTGCAATCCCTGCTGGCAGAACGCGAGGGAGAGAGGCAGCGTGCTCAGGAGCAGACACGCAGAGCGGAAGAACTCCAACGGCGAGCCGACGATCTTCATCTTGAACTGCTGCGTGCGCAGTTGGAACTCGAGCGATACAAGAAGTGGTATTACGGTCCGCGAGCGGACCGCCTTCAGAGCGCCGGCGATCTGGCGCAACTGCTGTTGATCTTCGCTGAGGAGATGGACCGCAAGGCGGTTCACCCAGGCGATGCCCCTTCGCCTTCGGAACCGCAAGAAGAGATACGGCGTGTGAAACGGCGTAAGGGCCGACGGAACCTGGCCAACTTCGAAAATCTCCCAGTCACCACGCAGGTTTACGAATTGAGTGCCGAACAACGCGCGTGTCCTTGCTGTGGTATTGCGCGCAAGGAGATCGGTGCCGACGAGAGCTGGCAGATCGAATATTACCCCGGCCATTTTGAACGCCTCCATCATGTGCGAAAGAAGTACGCCTGCCCGGCGTGCGAACACAACGGCGACAACCCGCGGATGGAAACCGCAACCAAGCCGGAGACGGCGATTGACAAGGGACTGGCCGGACCCGGTCTGCTGGCCTATATCGCAACCAGCAAATTTTCCGAGTACCTTCCTTTTTACCGTATCGAGGACATTTTTGCCCGCCAGGGCTTCGAAATCCCGCGCGCCACACAATCGGTCTGGTGCGGCGACATGGCGGATCTGTTCGAGCCGTTGTGGAAACTGATGGCTGAAGGCGTACGCGCCTCCCACGTGGTGGGGACCGATGACACCATTTGGGGTGGACCCCTTGGCTGAGACAAGCAAATAAGACACTGTTCGCCGTTCGCTGCAAATTGCTCGACCGGCAGGACCACTGTACAGCATTCTGACCGCAGCCGGTGAAGCGGAAGCGGGGCTCCGGTGGAGACCGACCCGCCGAGGAATAATCGGCTGCGACTCATCCGAGCCGATGAGAGCCGGGAGTGGGCGCTAAGCCTGCTCCCGGTTTGTTCTTTTCCTATCGGACGGAAAGATCGCTGATGCCTGAGAAAACTCATGCGACCAGTTGCGGCGCAGCCGCTTCCGTGTTTTTCATCGTCAGTTGCGCTTCGAATTTGGTCGGAGGCAGGTAGCCCAGCGCCGAGTGCAAGCGTTTTTGGTTGTAGACCTTGGCCAGGAACGCGCCGATCTCGGCGCGGGCCTCGGCCAGATCCCGGTATTCGTTGCGATAAACTTCCTCGTACTTGAGCGTCTTCATGAACGACTCGCACTGGGCGTTGTCGTAGGGATTGCCGCGGCGGCTCATACTGATCTGGATGCCGTGGGCTTTGAGCAGATCGGTGTAGTCCCCCGAGGCGTACTGCACGCCGCGATCGGAGTGATGCACCAGGCCGGCAGCGGGCTTACGTGTTCTGAGCGCCATCTGCAAGGCTTCGATGGTCAGCCTCGCCTCCAGCGTGCGGTCCAGCGCCCAGCCGACGACTTTGCGCGAGAACGCATCCAAGACCACCGCCAGATAAATGAACTCTGTTTCCAGCCGAACGTAGGTGATGTCGGAGCGCCATAGCTGATCGATGCCCGTTAGCACCATTTCCCGCGCCACCTTCGGATACACCGGCAAAGTATGATTGGAGTCGGTGGTCACGATGAACCGGCGCTTGCGTAGGCACAACAGGTTGTCCTCGCGCATCAGCCGCTGCACCTTCTTGCGGTTAACCAGCCAGCCGCGCTCGTGCAACTCCCGCGTGACGCGGCGGCTGCCGTAATAGCTGAACTCCAGAGCGATGCGCTGGATCTCGTCGCGCAGTTCCATGTCCGGGTCTGCTGACGGGGCTTGAGCCTTCCAGCGATAGAAGCCCGCACGGCTGACCTCGGCCAGTCGGCAGAGCTCACTGGTCGTGATGGGGATGGCCAGGCTCATTTGCTTTTCGAGGTACGGGTAGACGAGTTGCGGGTAGTCAATGCCTGCAGCCTCCGCTGCTCCTCGACATGCTGCAAGCATCCCCGCAAAAAATCGATTTCCACCACCTGCTGCCCCACTTTTCGTTCCAGTGCAGCGATGCGATTTTTCATCGGCGCGATTCCGGCCCGGTCCGGTAAACGCCTTGGCGCCAAACTCGCGCAACTCGCGCCGCCAGCGGTGCAAAACGTTCGGGTTTACCTCGCAGGCACGGGACACTTCGGCCACCGATGCCCCAACTCCAGCCGCCGAACTGCGGCTTCCTTAAACTCCCGCGTGAACTTCCGTCGATTCAGACCCATGACACAATTCTCCATTCGCTGAGAGATGTGTCTTATTCGCCTGTCTCAATTTCGGGGTCCACTCCAATTATGCCCATGCTCGCCACCGGTAAAGCCGCTAATGCGCGGATGTGGGTTTATGTGGGCGACGACGATCATCCCTACAACGTCTTCGATTTCACTCTGAACCGCGGGCGTGACGGACCGAAGTATTTCCTCAAGGGTTACAGCCAGGTCTTGTTGGCCGATGCCTACGGCGGCTACAACGGCGTGGTCGCCGGCAACGCCATCACACGCGCGGGGTGCTGGGCCCATCTACGGCGCCGTTTTATCGATGCCGAGAAGGTCGCTCCCGAGATCGCCCGCGAGGCGATCGAAATGATCCGCATGCTGTATGCAGTGGAGAAGCAGGCGCGCGACGTCGATGCCGATGAGCGTCTCGCACTCCGCCAGGCACAGTCGGCCCCAGTGCTGGCGCAAATACGCGGCAAGCTTCTTCTCTGGAAAGAGCAGTTGTTGCCAAAGCACCCCATGGCTGAGGCCATCAACTACGCCCTGAGCCAATGGCAGGAGATGAACGTGTTTTGCTCCGACGGCGCAGTGGCAATAGACAACAACGCCAGCGAGCGCGAAATGAAACGAGTGATTCTCAATCGAAAGAACAGCCTTTTCGTCGGCAATCCGCGCGGCGGAAGAACTGCAGCCATCTTAGCCAGCCTCACCAGCACCTGCCGCCGCCATGACATCGACCCCCAACTCTACCTCACCCAGCTGCTGACAAACATACCCGGTATCTCGAACAGCGAACTTCATCGCTGGCTACCCGACAAATGGAAGCGGCGCCACAATCCTGCAATCACAGCCAAGAACAGCTAACCTCGCAGCGCTGGCCACCTGTCCTTCACATACCGCTCACCATAAAAGCCTCTTTCTCTTCGGCCATGGACAAAACACCTTAGCAGCGGCGTGCTGAGGACGTGTGATTTTCTTCGTCGGATTGACGATGAAAGCGATGTCAAGGACGTGGAGTTCAACGACCCGAAGCTTGCATTGGTTCGTCTCGAACCCTGATGTCGGATCGTGTCAGGAATGCGATGAAAAGATCGCTGCCGCTTCGCGCCGGAGCAGCTCAAGCAAGTTCTTTGCCGGTTTTTCGAGCGACTGATCCGACGCGACTCTCGCGTTGTGTGCAATGTTCTGTTTCTTCTTCGAGAAGAACAGTATGATGCCACCGGCGTTCCTTATCAAGGCAGCTTTCAGAAGCACCGCGTCTAACACTCCGGGCGCCTCGAGGTCGACCCCGGTTTGATTCGAACAGCGTCGATAGAACTCCCGGTCTTGTCTGAACCGTTCGGCGAGCTTTTCCGGCCAATTCCTGAAAACACTGTGGCAAATGGTGAAATGACCCGCGTAGCGACCCTGCGGCAGCAACGGATCCCATTCGCATTGGATAACGGGGCAATACTCCGGCCGCCGGGCAAAGATAGCCGGGATCTTCCCGGGTTCGCTGCCGACACCGAACGCGCCTATCTTCCCGGCGCGGACGCCATCTTCCATAAAGCGGAGCAAGTCCGGATTCTCGAGGTCTTCGACTTGCGGCTCATGCAGCAGCCAGAGGTCAACCCGATCCACTTTGAGAGCGCGCAGGCTGTTGTCCAGCGTTTCGCGCGCGGCTTCGACGGAATAAAGTCTCGCGTGGCTACCCGTGAGTACCGCCCGTTGGACCTTCTGCAAGCGCGCTTTGAAACCGGGTATGCGTGTGAGTAGTGGCCGGACCAGGCCCCGGGCAACTGTGATCAGCCCCGGGTGCCTGGGGGCCGGGATCCCGTACTTGGTAGTTACGGTCACTTCGTTGCGATGACGGCTCAGAAAATTGCCTAGACAACCTTCAGATTGTCCAGCCCCGTAGCTGGGCGCAGTATCGAAATGGCGAATTCCGGCGTCGAAAGCCGCCTCGAGCAAAGCCAACGACTCACGAAGAGTGGCGGCGCCCATCAGCCTGCCGGTGCCCATGCCAAGATTTGAGGTGCGGTTACCGCCCGGCAGTTGAATTACCTCCATTGAACGTCTCTCCAATCAGTGCCTGGTCATGCCGCAGGAGTGAAGTGAGTCCTTTCAGCAGCATGCTGAAGGGTTAGCGACAAGTGTAAACCCGGTGACGAACGAACTTAGACCGCTGCAGCAAGAGGTGAGTCTTTCAGGCTAGGGTGCCGGTGAGGTGATCTGCAAGACGGGTCGCCAACGCCAGCGCGGTGAATGTCACGTTCGCGTTGCTGGTCGTGCGGAACACGCTTGCTCCACCCACATAGAGGTTTTGGGTTCCAAAGACAAGCAAATCTTTGTCGACCACGCCATCCCGCTCGGAATTCCCCATTACGGCGCCTCCCGCCTGGTGATAGGTGTCTCCCAGTCTGTCGAGGAACGCCTGCTTCAAGGCGAGCAGGTCCGGATCGATCTTCAATTCTCCTATGCCGGCCGACAGAAATGCGTCGCGAATCTTGAGCGCGAAATCGCGGAAGGATGCAAGTTCGTCGCCATTGATGCGCCAGTCCAGGACCACTCGCGGGAGCCCGGCCGCATCGGTGACGCTGTAATCCACGGAGACGCGGCTGTCTGGCCGTGGCGCATGCTCCGCCTGCGTCACCAGGAATATCCGGGCGCTGCTCGGGACAAAAACGCGGTGGTCCCACACGTATTTCCACATGAGCGGGAACAGTAAGCCTATGCTGGTTGGGCCGTTGCGGAGTACTCTCCCAACGCCCGTGAACTTGCGGTTGTAAAGAGCAGCGCGCAGGAACTGCTTCAAAAAAACGATGTGCTCTGAGAACTCGCTCTCAAAAGCGAAGACAACCTGGGTGCCATATATGCGATAACGTGCCTGCGCCTCATTGCGCATGCGCACTTTGGGCTGAAATTTGTGAGCAGCATAGCCTATGTTGGCGAATGTACGGAAGAAGGTTCGTTTATCCGCGGGGACGAAGGCTCCCAGCCTGCCGCCCAGGTGATCCTGAAAGTAGGAGCCGACGTTCTGGTTATCGCTCCAGGGCGCCGGCCAGGTCCGATCCTTTGCGGCATGCAGCAAGAGGCGCGCGTTTTCAATGGTCCCTGCAGCCAGGAGAAAGTGATCGCCTTCGATCCAGTAAGCCTGATTCCTTGAATCCACCACGCGCACGGCTTCGATGCGGCTACCGGTTCCTCGGAATCCGGTGGCGGTATGCAAGGCCAGAACTACGAACCCGGGATCGGATTGGATCTGTTTGTCGAACAGTTCAGCAACGTTGGGAGTACCCATCCAGCGAGTGAAGAAGACTTCGAATTCCGGTCCGAGGTCAGGACGCCTGGTCTTTACGCCACGCCACACGTCTTCATCCCGGATCAATTTCGGCGAGATTCCCAGATTCACGTACGTGGGTGCGTAGTAGGGCGCAATCTCTTCATAGCGGATGGGCCATTTCGAACCCGACAACCAGTCGCGCCCCGCGAAATCGATTGGCAGGAACTCTACCAGCTGGCCGCCCCACAGGCTGGAGGTGCCTCCAATGTTGCGGCCTCGTCCCAGGCGAATTCCCGTGTGGGCTCTTCCCACCGATTCGAAGCTTTCGCTGTCGAATCTGCCGAGGTGCGAATCCCCGGCTTCGATGACGACCGCTTCCTTACCGCGTTTTGCCAGCAGGCTTGCAGCATACAGCCCAATGGTCCCCCCGCCGATGATCACGGTTCGAGAGATATTGCACCTCCTGCCCGGAATCTGGCCTGAATCCGTCAAAAACATCGTCCCATCCTCAATTCGTTTCGTAATGAGTGCATTCGGTCATGACGCCGGGCAGAAGGGCAGACCGAAGCGATAGTCGCCAGTTCGACGAACGCCGTCAGCCAGCTATCGAATCCAGCGGGAAGCTCTCGTGGAACGCGAGAGAATCCGATTGGATGCCGCCGTACATGACACGATAATTGGCTTTCGCCAAATACTGCACGGTCCGATCAATGTCTGGGGGGGACAGATGACCGCATTCAAACTGAATCAGCAACGGAGTAAACCGGGACAGATCGAGAGTACTCAGAATCTTGAATTCGTGACCTTCCACGTCGATTTGGAGAATATCCCAGAAATACAGTCGATGTTTTGCAAGCAAGTCATTCAAAGTCAGGCACGGGACCGTAAACGCATTGAGTTGGCTTTTGCGTTTGCTGAGTTGTTTTCCCGTCACTCCGGGGTGCACGGAAGCGACAGTGGTTTCAGAGTCCCCAGCATCCGTGCCTTTGCCATTCGGACCATACATGGTGATCTGTCCCGAGTGGTCGCTTATGGCCACATTCTCAAACACGAGCCGTTCCTTTTCACCGTCGTAATTGGCGCGAAGCCTATCAAACACTGTCGGTTGGGGTTCAACTAGAATTCCAGACCAGGGGAATCTGGTGATGTACTGGTGCAGCGGATCGCCGTAAAGACCGTCATTGGCTCCGATCTGAACGAACTGAAGACCCTTTCCCTTCACGGCCATCAGATAGCGGACGCTCAAATCGAAAATCGGCATGACGCGGTAGGGAGAGGAGGGATACTTCATAATGCTGAATCCAGCTTTTCTGAAAGTATCGCGAATGATCCGTTTTATCGCTGGCTTAAACTGCAAGGATCCTCCTTTGAGGTTGCCGCACCGAGAGGAAACTTAGACCTACTCGCATTGATCCCGGCTGTAGTTTTAGTTGTGGGGTTGCCCCCTTGGGGGAGGCGAACAATTGAGACTCAGTTCGCCGTTCGCTGCAAATTTCTCTACCAACAAGACCACTTTAACGCATTCTAAGCGCGGCCGGCGAAGCGAAGGCGGGCACTGCGCTTACCTTTAAGGCCAGCCGATTCCGGACCACATTCAGCAAATCGCATTTCACCTCTTCCAGTAGAAGACGCGAAATGCACATCAGCCAGCAACTGGTTGTGGGCGGGTGGGAACGCGATCATTGTACGTTGCGGGCCAGCGAAAGAGCCATGCGAGACGGAGCCGGTACCGGGCTTTCCAGACCAGAAGGGGGATAGTAGTTGCAATAAGCGTAGTGAAACCGAGATATGGCAGGGGACGCGTGGTGTGAAGAACACGGACAACTAATTCCCGGCCGACGCCTTGCAAAAAAGGAGAGAGCAGAAAAACTGCAAGCGATCCTTCGCCGTATGAGCGGAGCACCTTGTCCGGAACACTCGAGCGAATGGCCTGGCTGAAGAAAAGCAGCATGGCGATCCCAGTCAATCCTAGCGGCGCACGATTCCAGACAGTTACTTCACCGAATCGATTGATCAGCGTCCACTGTAGAAGCAGCAGGAGGGCGAAACCCATCCATGACCACGTTCTCGGCAACCTCAGGAGAAGGGGAAGGCGGTCTGCGGAAAACCAGATACCGGCGACCACGAATGGCAAGTACTGGAAGGGCGCGTAAAAGACCTTTATCCCGTAATCCGGCACGACAAAACTGACGGCTAGAGCAATCGACATCTGCAACCAGTGCGGGAGACGAAGCAGTGCAAGCGCCAGCAACTGGCTAATAAACAAAGTGATCAGGAACCAGCTGGTGTTTCCGGTCAGCAGCCCTGAAAGCAGCGAATGAAGACTGAAGGGTTCGGCGCCGATTCTGAACCTCGCAGTGAAGGGCTCTAAAAGTCCATACAGGATGCCCCAAATGACGTACGGATAGAGGATCGTCCTGGCCTTTTCAAGAGCAAACCCAAGCAGGCCGCGATGGTCCACGCTGCTTGACACGAAGAGTCCAGCCACGAAGAAGAACACCGCCATGTGGAAGCTATAGATAAAGTTATCTGAGACACGGAGCGTTTCTACTACGCGGGGAGATGTGCCCCAAAGATGGCGATGCATGGCGCCTTGCTGCGTGTGGCCGTACACCATCAAGATGATCGCGATCCCCTTCATAGTGTCGACCGCGCCAATCCTTGCGACGGGTGCCTGTATCAGGGTTTGTGTTTGGCCCACACATTTCTCCGTGGTACGTGTGCACAGCAGGCAACGGACAGCACGCAATGTCATTGAAACTCTAGTTTCAGACATTCCCGATAGCAGCCGCGTCCTTGCTCGGTCCGGATCGAGATTGTGTTTCTACCGTACGATGTACCAAACGATTTGTCCACCCGCGCTCACGGTGATCCTCTATAGCAATGGGGGCTCGGTCGAACCGGCTACACATACCGATGGCTGGCTTGGTATCCGGGCTGGAAGGAAAGCCGACATCGGGGGCGCAGATTTTGCACAAGTCAGGCGTTAAGGTCGGAAGAATGATGCATCGACCTGAAGCACCCTGCCGCTTTGATGGTCAACGAAACCGGGACTGCAGTCCCACATCTCGAAACCTGCGTTCCGTACCTCTGCAAAGAGCGAATCGAACAATAACTGGTTCTCGTATAAAGGAACAAGCGATAGCTCCAACTGAAGCCCTATGGCGGATTTGATGAGTTCGGGAGCTCCTTGCAAGACAGGTCCCTCGAACCCCTGGGTATCGATCTTAATGAGGACTACAGAATCCTCACGCAGATAATCCAATCCGATTGTATCCAACCGCCATAGGGGTGCTGTTTCGGAGTCTACATACTTGGATTGAGGCGCCGCTTTGAGATGGGCATCGAGCATATTCAGAGCCGAACTGCTCGCCGTGGCACCAGAGATGTGTATTTCGATCTCCCCGTCTTCGCTGCCGATGGCACAACGTGGAGCAATCTCCCACATTGGATCGTTAAGGCTTGCATCTTTCAATCTGGCCCAAACGGCTGAGATCGGTTCGAACGAAACAATCCGACCTCGATAACCAAGTTGGCGCAAATCTTTTCCGAATTCCCCAGTGTTCGCGCCTACATCAAAAACGAGATTAACATTGTGTTCAGCCAGCATCGATTTAAATCGGAACTCCTTGAAACGCCTGGCATCGTAGCGAATGAAGTCAAAACCTGCTTTGTGAAGCGCGCGATGAATGAGTTCTTTTAGCACTCAGGCCTCCGAAAACACAAAATAACAAACAGCCATCCCCATGCTGGATGGCTACTTAGCACGCGAAGTGAGGGATATTTGCGTTGCAAAATCAGATGTTACCATGATGAAGGTGGATACTAGAGCATTCAAGCATTCCCTACGGGGCGTTTACCATGCGACACGCCATCGCTGGTTCCAGGTCGCCCACGGAATACACATTTCTGATATGCCGAGCTTCGACGCAGAGGGACTCGCAGCTTTCAAGAAAGCTATAGAAGGATCTCGCATTTATCTCGAGTATGGCTCGGGAGGATCTACAGTTCTAGCATCGCGATTCGTCCAGAAGCTCTTCTGCGTTGAAAGCGATGCCTGGTTTCTACGTGCGGTGGAACGTAAGCTGCACGCCAGTGGATCCGTGTCCGAAAATCACTTTCTACACGCAAATATCGGCCTGACAGAATTCTGGGGCAAGCCTGCATTCACTAACTATTCGGCAGGGCGGGTGCGTCGTTGGAGCCGCTACCCTCAGTTACCCTGGAAGTATCTTAAAACGGCTGGCGTGGTTCCGGATCTCATCCTGATTGATGGGCGCTTTCGGGTCGCTTGCATGATGGAGTGCCTGATCCATCTAAAGGATCAATCCGCCATAATCTGTTTCGATGACTACTTCGATCGGGAGTCCTATACCATCGTGGAACGGTATGCAGACATGGTTGATCGGGCTGGCCGCATGGCTATTTTTCGCAAAAAGACTGCCGTGGATTTGCAAGATTGTCATGAAGTGTTGCGGGAGCACTATGGCGAAGTGCTGTAGAAAGTAGCTGACTTTCCAGATCGTCAGAGACCTAGCTTTTGCAGGATGGGGAGATTTGCGGATGAGTGGAAACTGCTTGATTACCACGCTGAGATTCATAACTAATCATCCACTGCACAAAGAGCACAAACTTGCCGCGGTCGCGCGCTTCATCGGTTGGCAGTTTAAGAGCCGGATTATCGGCGGATCGTTTCTACACGAATGCTTCTAGCCGTCAAGAAAAACATACTACGAATGCGATCGGTTCTGCGGATCAGGTCGGGAGAACCACGGACGCCCGCGGATCATTCGCGCGAGCGTTATCGGCTTGCCGGGTTGGGTATGTTGACGGCAGCCATGAGCAAGGTCATCTCGATCGCGGCGTCCCTCATCACGGTGCGTCTGACGTTCAGGTATCTTGGAGCGGAACGATACGGAATGTGGGTAACGATCACTTCGATCGTTATGATGCTCAACTTTGCCGATCTGGGCGTGAACAATGGATTAATCAACACCATCGCGAGCACTTATGGACGCGGGGACCGCGAAGCAGCCCGGCGCGCTTCGGCAAGCGCCTTCTGGAGCCTGAGCGGGATTACCGCGGCGTTTCTTCTGTGCCTACCGCTCGTGTATCCGATTGTGAACGGCGCACGCCTTTTCAACGTGCATTCCCCGATCGCGGTGCACGAATCCGGACCCGCTCTCCTGGTGTTTTTTGTCTGCTTTGCTTTGAACCTTCCGATGGGTACGGTGCGGGCGGTTCAAACTGGCCTTCAGAGAGGCTTTATCAATAGCTTGTGGGCAATGCTTGGCAGCATTGGCTCGCTTTTGGCGATGCTCGTTGTCATCCATGTGCACGGCGGCCTCCCACTCCTGATCCTAGGCCTCTCCGGACCGCCCCTGCTTGCGGCTTTGCTGAATGGCTTCGAACTGTTCGGATTCTCCCACTCGGAGTTGCTACCGGAACCGCAGCATTTTTCACGTACCGTTGCAGTACGCCTCTTTCGCACTGGAATCCTGTTTTTCCTATGTCAAGTCTTCTCTTCGATAGGAATGCAGACTGATAACATCGTGATCGCCCAGATTCTCGGGGCCAAAATGGTAGCTGCCTATGCGGTTCCCGCACGTCTCTTCAATCTAATCCCGAGTTTGCTCGGAATGGTCTCCGGCCCCTTGTGGCCGGCCTATGCGGACGCAATGGCTCGCTCCGACGGGCCCTGGGTTCGCAGAACATTCTTGAGAATCATCGGGATCGGAATGGCTGCCACGACCATGCTCACCATCGTCCTGGTGGTCTTCGGCAATCGGATTCTTGCTGTCTGGGTCGGTCCGCAGATTCAAGCGTCCATTCCGCTGCTTATCGTTTTTGGAATTCTGTGCGTCCTGAATGCCTTCGTGACTCCCGTCTCCTTCTTGCTGAATGGATTGGCAAAAATTAAAATTCAGGTCGTCGTTTTTATGGCGATGTCAGTTGTCAATTTGACCTTATCGATTTTCTTTGTCAAACATTTCGGCATAATCGGCGCAGCCCTCGGAAGCGTGGTAGCTAACGCTCTTGTCGTCGTACTTCCCTTGTCGATATCGGTAAGAAACTCTTTGCGGAAGATGTGTGCGTCCTGATGGCCGCCGAGCACTTGGCCAGTTGCAAAGGACCTGATACCTTCCGGATTCTGCGCAGTGAGCCGCAAGTGTTCAACACAGAACTTGTTGTAAGCGGCACAGCTTGACGGTCATGAGGTCACGATAGGGACAATGGTTTCCGTTTCCCCTAATGCACATCCCTATGCGCGGAACCATTTTCGAATTCGCTTTCGCATCGGCAATTCCCAAAAGTGGTAACAGAGAAGGGCGACAAGGAATGCAGGCAGAATATTCCATGGAAACCTGAGCCACCCGAGGCGCGTCGGCACCCACAGCATAAAGATCTGCTGCCAAATGTATAGGCTGTAAGAAAGTATCCCCACCTGCACCATAGGCCAAGATTCAAGAATTGACCGAAGAATGCCCCCCTCGCCGGAAAGAAGCCAGAATATCAACAGCACCGTCGCAATACCCTGCAAAGACGGAACCAGATATCCGTAGAATCCAACCTTCTGCAAAGACAAGAGCCAGGGGTCTAATACGAAAAGTATCAAACCGGATAACCACGGAACTGCCGCCCGGTATCGAATCCGACGAAAATGCTCCAACACCCCCGCCCGAACGGCAAAGGCTGCCAGCACACCCATAAAAAGCAGGTCCTGTACGAAGCGGTCTTCAATTGCCGCCTGCAATGCGCCAGTGTTAAGGCCCCAAAACGCAACCAAGCGCAGTAGCGGAAACGCGAAAACTCCCGCGATCGCAAAGAAATGGGAGCGGCGCAAGCCTAGCAAGACCAGGGTAGTCGGCCAGAGAAGATAGAACTGCTCTTCGATAGACAAAGTCCAGAAATGCGACAGGACGACAGTGTCATCGCGAACTACGGCATAACGATAGAAGTGTATGAAGTTCCATGTAAAAGTGGACGCAGCAATGAACACAGGTCGGGGAACGGACATAATCCCCACAAGCGTACAAAGAAGGATGATTCCGATATACAAATAGAAAGCGGGGAATATGCGAGCGACTCGCCGTTCGTAGAAGGCCCGGATCGAGATCGATCCTTTACGGTCGAATTCATTCAAGAGAAGGGTTGTGATCAGGAACCCGCTGATGACAAAGAATACCCGAACGCCGAGGGTTCCGTTAGCGATAAGGGGGCCCGCAAACCGGTAAACAAAACTCCATCCCTTCCCTGCCGTATGGGCGAGTATTACGGAGATAATCGAATACGCACGAAGGCCATCCAGGTAAGGAATTCTTTGGTCTGTTCGGGATGATCTCGTGGTGGGGTATCCGCCAGAAGTTGACGACACCTGATTGCTTGCTGTCAGCATCAATGATAGCCTTCCACAGTAATTACAGGACGAAGGAGTCTTTGGAAGATCACGATGCGGCCGATTATGCCATCAATGGCACAAACTCTGTCCGACCGATATCGAATAGCCCTCCGGCATAGACCTCCCGGCAATAACTCCTGCGAGAAACCTCCCGAGTGGCTGGATAGCGTAGTTACGGCCCGGGGCCGTATCGACGTGGTCTCCATCAGCTGGTTGAGGTGGCGTGAGCCATCGGCGCCCGGAGGATGCTCTCCCCGCGGAGGCTGGAACTGGCCTGAGGACATTATGGGGCAAGTAATGGAATAGGAACACAAGTAGAATCGCAATTCCTCTCCCATTATCAAGACCGTCGATATGATGCTTCCATTTTGCGATCAAGAGTTTCCCCCGCTCCCAAATAAACCGCGGTTTGGCCAAGCGCCATTTCTCACTGGCCGCGCGAAGAACCGCCCTCGCCGCACGCCGGAGACAGAACCCGTGGCAGGAGCCGGGGCGGAGTTCACAAGATCGCAGATCACCACCAGCAGAAAAGCTTCTGAGATCCTTTCGGAATATCCAAAGGGCGAGAACAGGACATTCCACACCATCGAGATGCCGAGATAGCAGTAGATTGGTAGCAAAGCGGGTCGAACGATGGTGGCCCGCACGATACCTCGCATGACGAGGCCAAACACATAAGCCCAAAAGACCCCTCCAAGCACGCCGGCAAACACCCAAGCCTGCATCAAGTGAGAGTGTGACGGAATGCCCATCTGTGCCACGTTTCTCTCATCATACTCGTTCACTTGTATGCCGGTTTCGATAAGCAGATCGCGATACATTTCGACGTATTTGAGATCTTGGGCGTAAGAGCCGTGCCCCAGGATGGGACTGTCGAAAACTGCGACCGAGGAAACAAATATTTCCGGTCGGCCGCCCAGCAAAAGCCCCACCGTTGAATTCTCTTGGATTTCATTTTTTTGCCGCGCATCCTCTCCGAGCGCGCCGGAAGCCGCCAACCCCGTTAGCACCAGTTTAGCGATGCCTCCTGTCGTGAGCACGATCAGACCCAGAACTGCGAGCCGGAGCGCGGTTCCCTGGCGAGGAAGGATTCGAAGACGGCCGATGCGCTCCGGAATCACCGGGATGATCATCCCGATAGTGACCAAAAGGAAAAGAACGGGAGACCGGTAATCGAAGAATAAATTCACTCCGGCAATTCCCAGGAGAAGGAGTGCGACTACCGTGTATTGACGGCGCGCGAAAAACCAGCAACTGACGAGAACCACCAGTGAAGTGACTGGGTATCCGTATCCGAATTTCCACGGATAATCCGCGAAGAAATAGCTAGGAGAAATCCGTGTCTCGAGGAGAGAACCAAGAGCGAAGCTAAACAAGAATATCCCCTTGCGACGCTCGCTTCCGCTGACCAAAGCGGCGAGACCGGCTAAATCCAGGGCCATGAACACGATTGCCGAATCGCACCGTGCCCAGTCGACAAAAGCCGTTCCCCTATAAAAATCCGTTACGATCTGTCCGACGAGCCAAAGTCCCAGGAGCACGAAAAGATACTTGAGCTTTCCCTGCGCAATCTTCCTGAATCGGACGATAAGCAGAATCGGAAGCACGGGAATCAAAACAATTTCGGAGCCTGGAATGGTGCCGATCAGCTGAACGCTTGCACAAACCGCCAGGCCAACCATCATAGTCAGGGCGTCGGCGCCCAGTGAGGCGGTCCACGCGCCCCTGGAGCGGGTGAAGATTCGTTTGCGAGTCTTTGTAATCGTTGGCATTCGCGCCCAAGCTGATGACACCATCTAGTGACTTTTAAGCGGCCCAAGTCACCGCCGGTTCTGGGAGCGCTATTGGATTTCCGGCGGACGTTCGCCGTAGTAGTCGTAGTACTTGCGCCCGTAGTATTCCACGTATTCTGGGGAACGGAGATCCACCATATTCAAGGCAACTCCAAGCATGTGTGCGCCGGAGCGTTCCAGTACCTCGAGACTTCGCGCGACGACGTCACGCTTTGCCTCGCCGAAACGGACCACCAAAATGGTTGCATCCGCAAGGCGACCCAGCACAGATGCGTCGGTAACTGCAAGGACGGGCGGCGTATCAATGAAAATGAAATCGTATTGCACGCGCAACTTCTGGAGCAAATCTCCCATCTGCTTCGAGCCTAGAAGCTCGGATGGCAATGGTGGCACCGGGCCAGACGGCAGAATATGCAGTCTGGGTTGGTCGGGCCACTCCTGTATTGCTTCGTCCAAGGTGGCCTTGCCGGAGAGCACAGAAGAAAGTCCTGGATTCTGTTTGATGCCGAAACGCTGATGAATCTTCGGACGGCGGAGGTCAGCATCCAACAGCAGAACGTTCGATCCGTTCAGGGCAAACACGATCGCCGCAAGCGTCGAGATGGAGGTCTTTCCTTCACCGGGGCGCGTGCTGGCGATCATGATGACTTTGGGTGGTGCCCCTGGACTGGAAAGAAGGATCGAGGTGCGCATTCCGCGCAGCGATTCCGCGATTCTCGACATCGAACTCGCGTTGCCCGCCATTGCCTCTTCGTTGAATCTGGAGGGTAGAAGGGCGGAACTACTGGAATAAGGGAGGCCTGCGATCAGGGGGAGCCGCAGCGTTTCTTCGATCTCAGTAATTGACTTCAGGTTGGTATCCATCGCCTCCAGCAAGAACGCCAAAACCAAGCCGATGAACAGACCGACTCCCAGTCCTCCGGCCAGGTTTACTGCCTTGCGCGGATGACTCGGAAATGGGGGGATATCTGCGTTATCGACCAGGTGAACCGCCGTCGAATGAAGGCCGGCAATGATGCCCGCTTCCTGCAGTCGCTCTTGGAGCCCGTCATAGAGTTCACGGTTCGATTCGTAGGCGCGACGAGCGAATTCATACTCAATTACAGCATCGCTGCTGTCGTTGGCTCTCTTCTCCTGAGCCTCTTCCGATTGCCGTACCAGGTTTTCTCTCTCCTGCGCGGCCTGAAGCTCTTGTTTCACCCGCGAGACCTGCGTCCCCTCCTGCGAGGAAATCAATTGCTCAAGATGGTCGATCTGAGCCTTCAATTGGCTGACGCGTGGATACGCGGAACCATAGGTGTGGATCAGCGAAATATATTCGGTTTGCAGCTGGGCCAGGTTCTCACGTGACAACTGAAAAGTGCGGTCTACACTGGATATAGAGTCAATTACGTCTGGGGAAGAGCTCTGTATGGCGCGCAGCTCTCCCTCTTTCAACATCCTCCCCACCTGGGCATCGACAAGCTGCTTATTCAGCTCCACGAGGTTGGACAGGAGAACGCTTTGGGTCGGGGCGCTTTGGTCTTTCGATTGGTCTATGCCGAAGATCCCCAGTTCCTTCTGCAACTCGACCATGTGCTGCTGGCTGTCGTCGAGGCGCTTCTTTAACCCTCCGAGCTGGCTATCCAGCCAATCCGAAACCTTTGCTGTTGAGGTGAAGTTCTCTTTGAAGTTATGCTCGATATAGCTGTCAATCAGGGTATTGGATATCAGAGATGCAAGCTCCGGCCGCGAAGAACTGAATCGAATTTGAATGATGTTTGTGTGACCCAGCCGGCTCACATCCAGTCTTCCGACGAAGGTTGCTACGAGCAACGCGCGGTCTCTTGGATCGGATAAGCTCCAAGGGTGGCCGTCGTCCCGCTTCAGGAAGTTTGGATTGTTTTGCAAGCCAAGCTTTTGAATCGTTTCGATGGCCAGGGCGCTGCTCTTCAGGACCTCTATCACGGTGTCAATTTCCGCGGCATCCATGGACGACGCATCCCGCAGATCGGACGATTGCTGCAAAAAGAACTGGCTGGATCGATCTTGCTCCAGTTCGATGCTCGCCCGGGCCGTATAACGCGTGGGAAGAATCATGTTCGCGATGACCCCGCCCCCGATCCCGAGCAGCACAGCCACGAGGACAATCCAGCCGCGCTTCCTCGCAAACTGAATGAGGCGCCGCATCGGATCTTCTTCCGCCGGCCCTCCTGGCGGCTCGTTGCGCAGAAAGGCGGGCTCAAGATTCGCGGGCGCGGGACTCGGATTAAGGAGTGAGGACTGGGTTATGGTATCTGGTTGCATAGTTTCGTTGACTTCTGTTGGGGGACCGGGAACTTCGCATCCTATTTTTGGATTTAAGGATTTGGACTCACCGCCCGTCCTTCATTCAATGAAGGCGGTATCATGCATCAGATCGAGAAAAAAACCATCGTTCCTTCATTTTAGTTTACTACCTCACCCGGATCTCCGATTGGAGGTCATACGCGCGGGGTACCGCAAAGGCTGCGTCTTCGGCTGCATCAAGCAAGGTATCTGCCCAGCGGCGAGGGGTGAATTGCAAAGAAAGCGAATGACTCGCTCGAGACATGGCGCTAAGCTGAGAATTGGTGAGCGATGTAACGTGCGCCATCAGAGTAGCGAGTTCGCTCGCGTTTCCTCCCCCGAAAAGATAGCCGTTGTACGCATTTTGAACGAGGTGCACCGAAGCGCCAACGTTTTCCGACGCTAATATAACGAGGCCAGCGGCGGCTGCCTCGTGAACCACAACTGCCCATGGCTCAAAGTCGCTTGGGAGGACGAGGCAACCCGCGCAGGCCAGCTTTGCGCCGAGGGCCTCAGGCTGGAGAAAGCCCTCAACCTGAATACCGGTCCGGTTCTCAAGGTGCGAGCGAAGAGGGCCCGCTCCACAGCAAATGAGCGGCCAAGGGTGATCGCATCCCTTCCGGTAAATCTGATAAGCCTCAACCAGTGTATCTATCCCTTTGTCAGCCACAAACCTGCCCACATAAAGGAATGCTTGTGGAAGCGTTCGCTGATTCTCAATGCGCGCGAAGTGGATTGCCTGCAGCGCAGGCTGGTCGCAGGAGTAGAGCCCGCGAAGAATGCTTCGTTGCTCGAATCCAAGTTTCCTGGCGAAAATTGCCTGCCTTTCGCCGGGAAGCCACACGAGGTCTGCAAGAGGGCGAACATACCAAGGTGAAATCAAGGTCGCTAATTTCTGCTTGCCGGTTGCGAGCCAGCAATTATCCATGGTCATGATACGCAAGCATTTTCCGGAAGTCCTCCTGGCCACCTTTCGATAGGCCGGCACGGCCCATCCGCAGATGAGTTGGACATCGGGTGCGAACCGATTCAGGCGTTCTTCGAGCGTTACGAGATCGCTATGCGAACGCCACACCAGTTGGTTCTCGATCCATGAGAACTGGTCCGTTTCGAATGGTGCGTATACGGGAGGCGCTTGATGAGCGACGAAAAGTTCAACTCCTTCGCGAGTGGCGAGTTCCTTCAGGCAGGCATTCAAATAGCCGGACAAGGCGTACCACAAGACTGCAATTTTCAAGTGAAGATCTGCCTCCTCCCGGTTGAGTTCCTTCGCAACACTCCGCTTCGGAGCAGAAGGCCTTCGGCCTTGTAGAGGAAATGCCAAAGCTGATCTCTGCGCCCCCATTCTCGACCCTGAATTTCGCGAAATACACGGCGCCAGTCCTCGCGATATTTTTGCAAGTTTGTCTGAGAACCGGAGATCGATGTGCTGTGGACTCTGAATTCACCAAGATCGGCGTCGATATATCCGGCGCTTGCCCCGCTGTTTAACATGGATACAAAGAGCTCTCCATCCCACGAGGTGCGATTTAGGACGTTAAAGCCCGGCGATCGCTGAAATGCTTCGCGGCGAAAAAAAGTAGCCTGCTGGAGCCAACGCGAGCCACCGTGCAAATAACGCTTTACCGTGAAGCCGCAGGCCTTGACATGGCGGGTTGGCTTGCCCCCTTCATCAATGATATGGCCATTGCCGAGCGCCAGATCGCAATTCGGATTCAACCGGAAAAATTCGGCCACTCGTTCGAGAGCCCCAGGGAGCAGCAAGTCGTCGGCATTCAGGAATCCGAACACTTCTCCACTGGCCGCGGCAAACCCCTTGTTCAATCCATCCGCAGCACCCCGATCCGGTTCGAAGACGATGTGAGCCAATTTCGACGCGTTTTTCTGAATGACTTCCCGGCTTCCGTCAGTGGATCCCGGGTCAACTACGATGTATTCCAAATCGGAGTAGCCCTGTTGCAAAACCGAGTCAAGCGCCTGCGACAAGAAGGCTCGCTGATTGAAGGACAGTGTTACGATGCTGATTCTCACGGTTGCCTTTTGGGGTTCAACACCTTCAAAACGCTCGGCGCTGCCAAGTTGCAGGCGCCAAATGATTGACATGACGATGCGCCAGACCGTACCACCTAGTTGCGATCGATAGCTGCTCTAGCGATACACATACAGGAGTGCGGTCCCAAAGCCGAAAATATAATCGGGAAGTTTCTTGAGAGTAGCCCTCAGGTAACTGGCTGGAACATAGACGATATCCTCATCATGCACTGTGAGATCTGCGTGCTCCCCCTTCAGTACTTTGTCCAGGTCGACTTGGTAAACGGTCCTCGTGCCGTCCGGGTTTGGTCTAACTACGATTGTGTGGTCCATCCGCGGAGAACCGGCAATTCCGCCGGCAAGCGCGACCATCTGCGAAAGCGTCATAGTCGGAGAACCGCAGGGTGCGTAAGCGCCCGGCCTGGCCACGCTACCACCTACGTAAACGAAGCCGCAGGCCCTAACCAGCACTCTCTGCCCAGGGTAAATTATGCGATCATACGAACTCGTGTTGTGCATCGTCGGATCCCAGGGCACGTAGGTCTTCTGCTCGGGCGAGGCCTGGCTGGAAATCTCAATCACTCTTCCCGTATTTACCGTCATACCGCCCGCAAGCGCTAAAATGTCCGACAGCATCTGCTTGCCGTTGGGTGGATAGATACCTGGAGATTTCACCTCGCCGAGAACTGTGATACCGGTGGTTGTCGAATCCACCGTGACCAGCAGTCGGGGGTCGAGGACCAAGTTTCGCTGCTTGAGTTCTCCCGTGATCAGGTCTGCGGCGCTCGCGCTAGAAAGCCCCGCAACATGGACTGCTCCGAGATAGGGAACGCCGATCTCTCCGCTTTGTGAAACGCGCATGACGGTGGAAAAATCCGGAGCATTGAAAACCGAGACGTGCACGATTTCGCCCACAAAAATGGGCTCGTCAGTAAGGCCCGAACCCACACTCTGAGATGATCCCGCTGATGCGCCTGCAGCGCCGGCGGCCGCGGCGCCAGCATTGGATGGAACCGCGCTTTGCGGTTCCTGCGCTTTGCTCGCCGGCACAGTGGATACCAGGATTGCGAGAAGCCCCGCAGTCACCAACGAACGCAGCGCCGTCCCCGCGTGGCTTGAGAATCCCAGACGACGAAGATAATCGCAGTTATAGCCCTTCAGTATCCTTAATTGAAGGAATGACCTTGCGGATGGAGCTGCACAACAATTCATGTATCATTCTCCCTATGGAGAGGGCCGGTGATGCCTTTGTGAGTTTTGCCAGTCTGGATTTGACACAATCGACGGAAGATGCAAACGATAATCAGTCCGCGCAATTCAACATGAAAGATCCATACCTAGATGCTCCGCATTCGTGGCGCAACAGGCTGAAACGGGGGATCTGGAGTCTGTCCTGGCTGCTATTGTATCGTCCTTCCCCCCGCCCCTTCCATGCTTGGCGGTCATTCCTCTTGCGGCTGTTCAACGCGAAGCTGGGTCCGAACTGCCACTTCTATCCCCGGTCGCGCGTTTGGGCTCCGTGGAACCTTGAATGCGAGGACTGCGTTGGCATCGGGGATGATGCGGAAATATATAACCCATCACCAGTCTACTTGGGATCCCATTGCATTGTGTCCCAAGGGGCTTATATCTGCGGCGCCACGCATCTGTACAACGAGCGTTCCTTCAAGCTGGTTTCCTTTCCGACCAAGATTGGAGCCTATGCATGGATCTGCGCCCGGGCTTGCGTGCAGCCCGGCGTCAATGTAGGGAACGGGGCAATTCTCGGCCTTGGCTCGGTAGCCACGAAAGACCTGTTGCCCTTTGGCATCTATGCCGGTGTACCAGCGCGAAAGGTGAAAGAGCGACTGCGCTCCGCAGCACCCGAAGAATATCGTGAATAGGCGCTCGGCCCGCGCGGCTCATCATAACCTCGCAGTAGTTGAACGTCACCGTCACCGCCCAACTGCCACAGCCACGTACCCGTCTTGTGCAACGGAGTTCAGAACTTCCAACAGTCTTTCGCCCGCGATTCGAAGTTCAAATCTCTTCTCGAAACATAGTTTCGCATTTCCGCGCATTCTTTCCTGCTCGACCTCAGACAGGGAAGTCCACCGGCGAAACAGGTTCGTTGTTCCTGCAAGAGAGTCACTCTCTACGATCCCCGCCCCGTCCTGTTCGACTTCGCGCCAGATATCCACTTGATTCGAAATCAAAACGGGCACCCGGCATGCGAGTGCTTCTGCAACCACAATTCCAAAATTCTCATAATGTGATGGGAGAACGAAGACTTCCGAAGAGCAGAATGCTCCCCACTTATCGTTTCCCGTCTGCATACCCAACCAAAATACCTTGTCTGCGATCCCCAGCGATCCGGCCATCCCCATCAATTCTTTTTGCCAGCCTATCTGATCCGGACCAACCATGACAAGACGCCAGTCGTCGGTGTTTCTGAAAACTTCCGCAAACGCCCGTAAGAGCGTATCGCAACCTTTTTTCGGATGGATCCTCCCTACGAAGGTAGCCAGTCTCTTTCCTCGAAGCTCCGGAAACTTTTCCAAGAACGCGCTGTTCAACTCTTGCCGGCCATAGCCGGGGGAGACTATTCCCAGCGTGACAACCCTTTCGTGGGCCCGGTACGGTGAAAACGACTCCCGGGCCAGCAAGCGCTCCTGCTCGCAGGTGAACAGCACCGCGGTAGCATCCCGCAATACTCGATATTCAGCCCAAAGCCAATAGACAGCCTTTTTGATGTGCTTCAAGGGATAACGCCGCTTGAAGTAAGGACCCAGCATGCCGTGGGGAAACACAACATAGGGACGATTCGCGCGTCCCAGGACTTGCCAGGCCGCATAGCTGTGATACTGCCATAAGCCGTTGATCACGAACATATCGAAGCGAGAGTGATTTTGCTGTAGCCAGGGAGCGAAATCGCGCGAATACCCATAGTTTAATGCCGCGGGACCAAGCGAGAGGACGGGAACGCCGTGACTCTCAGGAGGCGTGGAAGCAGGATCGTCGAGGGAGGCGATTTCGACTTCGTGGCCGGCGGCAGCGAGGTAACTATTGAACTGCCGCACCGCCTCGATTGGTCCGCCCGCTGAGGGATCGATGGAACGAGTTATCTGGAGGATCCTCATGTGCGCTTTTCACCTATGGCGGCAGCCGCGTGCAACTGCGGGCGGACTGACTCACAGGTCATCCGGATCCCGTCTTCGAGACTGGTCGTGGCCTTCCAGCCCAACCCGCGAATTCTGCTGACGTCCAGCAGCTTGCGGGGCGTCCCGTCAGGGCGGGACGTATCGAAAACAAGATCCCCATCGAACCCGAGCGTTTTGCAGGCGAGTTCGGCCAGCTCGCGGATGGTCAGGTCCTCCCCCGTTCCGATATTGATCAAGGGAGGCCCATCACTTGTCAGAAGTGAATCGTAGAGCTCCTCTGGAAGGTTGAGCAAAAACACGCAGGCCTCCGCAAGGTCTTCGCTGTAAAGGAGCTCTCTTCTCGGTTTGCCGGTCCCCCAGACTACCAGCGATCTGGAACCGGCCAGCTTCGCTTCGGATATCTTCCGGATAAGAGCGGGTAGAACGTGGGAGTTATGGAGATCAAAATTATCTTCGGGCCCATAGATGTTGGTCGGCATGGCCGACATGTATTTTGTCCCATACTGCCGGTTATAGGACCAGCACATTTCAATTCCCGCGATCTTGGCCAGTGCATAGGCGCGATTGGTCGGCTCCAGAGGGCCGGTCAGCAAATGCTCTTCCTTAATTGGTTGCGGCGCGTGCTTTGGATAGACGCAACTGGAGCCGAGAAAGAGGAGACGTTTCACACCAAAGCGATGGCACGCATCGATTACATTGGTCTGGATGTCGAGGTTCTGGCGAATGAAGTCGGCGGGATAGGTGTCATTGGCGAGGATGCCGCCCACCTTTGCAGCGGCCAGGAAGACAAATTCCGGACTCTCCAAACGAAAGAATTCACGCACGGCCTCGCGGTCGGTAAGGTCAAGCTGGGAATGCGTTCGAAGAAGCAGGTTTGTATGCCCCCCCTTTTCTAACCCGCGGCGTATCGCTGAACCGACAAGCCCTCGATGTCCCGCAACGAAGATGCGACTGCTTTTCTCCATATTCCTCTGAATCTCTCTTTGTCAGTTCTCGCAGTAGTTGAAGGCAGAGTTGTTAACGCGAGCCCCCAAAAGGGTCCCGCTCCGCTCATAAGTCAAAAGCCGTCGTTTCAGACCAGACAAAACTCGGAGTAGGTTTCAAACAAGGTATCCAGGGTTGCGGCATCGCCCAAGAACACCCGGTCCAACGGGCCGCGGCTGAAAACGATAGCAATCAAGGTGAGCACGAGCGTCTTGGCACTTGTGCACCGGATCTCCCCTCGTGCGATCCAGGGATCCAGGTAACGGGCTACAATTTCGACCAGTTCACCGAGATGGCGTCGCAGCAAGGGATTGATGTCCTCGCTTAACTCGAGCGCACTGAAGCCAAGGAGGCGCACTAACTGCGGTTGCTGCAGCAATGTGGTTGAGATCAGCTCAAATGTGCAAACCAGCGCCGTCCGCCCAGTCTGGGCTGCCGCCAGCCGCGTTAGCAATTCACCCCGAAGTTGAACCCGATTCAGCTCCGCGCTTAGTGCTGCCAGGTATAGGTCGCGCTTGCGCGGATAATGCCGGTAAAGTGTGACTTCGTTGACCTCCGCCGAGGCCGCAATTTCGCGCGTGCTGACCCCGTTGTAACCACATTGAGCAAACAGCTTGGCAGCGGTAGTCAAGATGCGCTCTTCTTTGACCGCGCGTCTTGAAACCGATATGCCCGTCTTTTGCGCTTCCTGTTTGTCTCTTACCATCTATCCCCTGCCTCCAGGACACGGGAGTTCCGACGATTCTTCACGAAGAGCTGTTCCAATCTGCACGGATCTTTCGAAGACAATTCGTCCCGCGTGTAGTTTGCGGCATACCCATTGATGGCGTTGTGGACTGGTGATGGGACCTTGAATTCGGATATCGCCGAGCGTCTGGATTGGATCCAAAGCTATGGTCTCAAGTCCGCGATGCTCGAAGATCATGGGGTTCGGCTACACATCCAATGCATTCACTCGTTCGAGCGAGACAATCAAGGGGCCGCCATGTTCTTCAGAGAGAGCGCGCGGGATTCAAATGAAGGCTGCAGTTCCGCTGGAACCCCCTCGATCCGATGGGGTCAAGGTCCTCCTCCGCCACCTCAATCGCAATGCTTTGCATGACCTGCTCAACAGTGAGCACCACTCTAAACCCGTTCTTTACCCTTACTACGACGCCTTCCATCCCCCTGAATGGGCCGGATTGAATGAGCGCACGTTGACCCGTCAAAAGAAATGGATGCGGTTCAACCTTTCGCTGGGCCAATCCCGAACGGAGAGAACTGATCGTTGCATCGGCAACGGCTGTCGGCTGCCGCCCTACTCCCCCGACCACTGCAAGCGCACCGGGAACGCTGAGTACGCGTCCACGATCTCCCCGATCGATACGCACAAAGAGGTAGCCGGGAAACAGCGGAAGATCGAGACTCACTTTCGATCGGCCGCGCCATTGGCGCTCGCTGCGAAAAAGGGGAAGGAAGTGCTCAATACCTCTTTGTTCGAAATGCAATGCAACGCGCTTCTCATGGCGGCAGGTTGTGTAAACCGCGTACCACTTCGAAAGGCCCGACAGGCCGGTCGCACTATCTGGACTTGAGCTGTACATGAATCCGGAAACCTCGCGCCAAATTTTGCAAAGCTTCGCTATCCTCACTGTCCGTGAAGGTGTTCCGTAATCTCATCGGCCGACCGGAACAGGCCGCATAATGTAAATCGGGCGGAAGCGAATGAAAGCAAGTGTCTCCATCCATTCGTTGATCTTGCGCACCCGCTGGTTCGCATTCCAGTTCCCTCCAATATACCAGCGGGCTTTGTATTTTCAAGCAAAAATGCGAAAGTACCGGCCCTCGCGTCGCACATTGTAAATGCAAGCGCATGTAGACTTTGGTCATACAACTCAGAGGGGCGTTTCGGCATCCTTCGCACTCCTCTCGCCTTTTGGGCCAAGGCAAGCAATTTGTCGTTCCAGGGGAAACGGCAGCTCGCCTCGGGGTCCACGAAGCGACGGTCGCGCACTCGGCGGAGTATGACATCGTCACAAGACCCGGCGACAACGCGCACGCGTAATTCACGCCGGTCCGGCCCGCGCCGCATGGGGTATGCTATCCGGAAGAGGCAACTCCGACGGTGCCGATAATGGCATCCAACCCGGAGGGGCCTTCAGTTCTTCGCGTTGGCTGGTTCCAGGTCGAGATGAAACGTCTGAGCGGGACAGAATCCCGGCCTGAAGGTGCGATCATCTCTTTCTTAGATTCGGTTCCGGGGAGCCAAAAGGCCAATGCCTGACTCCGGCGCCCTGCTTTTTCGGCTAGACTGGCTATGCTAGCGCCGTTTCTATCCATAGAAAAACAAGACCGCGTCTCCACTATCTCTGCCCCAAATCGCCTGTTCCCTGAACGTTTTGACAAAGCACGATGCGTTTTCGGATCTACGACAGCCGGATGCAGTTCATATCTGGCGAGTCGAACAATGATCGGGAAGTTTAGAGAGCCATGGCAGCCAATGAGAGGATGAAGGCGAATGAGTGACAACATTGCGCGTCCAAGGCGCAGTTGCGTTCTTGTTTTAATCATCGTATCGCTGGCTGGATTTGCCGGCGCTGATGAATCCACATGGGCGCAGGCGGCCGGCCAGGGTGAAGACCTGGCCGCAAGGGACGCGGCTGCGCCGTTGATCCCGGCCATGACCGAAGCGCCGCTCCCCCGGGCGGCCGAGTTGCCGGATGCACCGACGCCTGAATTCAACGTGACCGATTCGCCCGCTGAGGGCTCCAGTTCCCTTCCCCCGGATTTTGATTTCATCCATGGCAGCATGCTCGATTCATCCGGCTTTGGAGTGACACCCAATTCGTCCGAACGCGTGCCACTCGATCGGTGTCCGTACGACACTACCAAGGCCAGGGAGTGTCGCGTTCACTGGAAGCCACTATTGATCAGTACCGCCGCGTTCCTTACCTTCCAAAACGTGGGAAACGTCTATACCGGCTATTGGTATCGATGGGAGACTACCCATGGGGATTGGTTCGACCGCTGGATCAACAGCGCGGCAGGTTGGCGCTGGAACGTCTGGAATGATCAGAACCCATTCCTCGACGACTATATCGGCCACCCCATGATGGGGGGGATCACCAACTACCTGTGGATCCAGAATGACCCCAAGGGGATGACCCTCGACCAGAGCAACACCTGGCCATATTGGCGCAGCCGTCTGCGCGCGCTCGCATTTTCGACTGCGTACAGCGTCCAGTGGAAACTAGGGCCATTCGGAGAAGCCGGCATTGGGCATAACGGTGATCATCTGGTTCCACAAGAAGGCAATCGCCCCTGGACTAACGAAACCGGATGGGTCGAAATGGTGACCACTCCGGTGGGCGGCATGTTGTGGACCATGGGGGAAGACGCGCTCGATAGGTATGTCGTGAAGCCCGCGGAAGAGAAGCAGCGCCGGCCTGTCACATTGCTGCTCCTCAGCTTTCTCACTCCTGCTCGCGCGACGGCAAATATCTTCCGCTTCCGGCCGCCGTGGTACCGCGATGGGCGCCAGGTAAAGGCGAATTCGTTCTGGAGCCAGCCACCGGGTCCGGAGCAAGTAGCTGGCGGGACAGGCAAAGGTCGGAACGGAGACCCGCCGGAAGAAGCCGTCGTAGCATCTGCGGGAAATGTTGTCTCCACCGGCGTGCATCCGGTTCCCTCCGGCGAGGTCCTGCCCGTATGGCCGCATCCCGGAGGCGTGCATGAAGTCGGAACCTGGTGGGGTTTCTCCGGGTTCAGCGGGCATATCTGGGGGTATGCAGACGACATAAACTACATGCCGGTCGATATAACCTATTCCTATCTCATCAATCCCGGCGCCAAATGGAACTTCCGCTATGCGCCGGAGGTAACTGCGATCGCCATGCTCGACGAACCCACTCCCAAGAACCCGAATTTTCGCGACAAGCGCAAACGCACCTATGGAAGCGGCGTCAGCCCGGTGGGCTTCCGAGCAAGCTTTTATCCTGAAAGCCGGGTTCAGCCGTTTCTATCGACGAATGGCGGCTTTATCTACTTTCTGGACCGCGTTCTCTCGCCCCAGGGCTCGCAGTTCATGTACACCATTGATTTTGGCGGCGGCGTGCAGTTCATACGCAAGCAACGCCAAAGTATCAGCATCGGCTATCGCTACCAGCACCTGTCGAATGCCAACATCAGTCTTCACAATCCGGGAACGGATGCCAATACGTTTTATGTGGCGATTTCCCGGTTTCGGACCAAAGGGTATCGCTGAGAACCTCTCGCGCTCGATTTAAAGGCAAATGTGACACTCTCGAGCCCACATGTTGCCCCGATATGTCTTCAGCGCCTTGACACATTCCTCTCTCAGTTGCCCAGCTCCATAGCGGCCTTTGCGATATTTTCGGTTCTCGGGGAAGTATCGCATCAACCGCCTTCGGCCGATGCGCGACCCTGCTACTTTCCTGCAGATTCGCGCACGTGAAGAACGACACGCCGGTATGAAGTCAGGCGCGGCGAGCCGTTGTCGGTAACCTCGAGAATGATGTGCGCGATGCCATCTCCCCGGCACGGAATGAGGCCTGGAATCCATGCCGGGCGGCAGGGAGAATTCACTTTTACCTCGGCCCGCTGTTTATCATCACCGGAGATGGTGACATCGGCTGCGTGCGCCCCGCTCCAGCCCGCTTCCGGATAAACCCACCACTTATAACGAAGTGTTTGCCCATCGGGGTCGCTGCTGCCGGCTGCATCGAGCGTGATCGATTGTCCGGCATCGGCCTCCAGTTCCAGGGGCGCCGTCCCCGGCTTTCCATTCACCACCAGCGAGGGGTTGTGGTTGGCATGCGCGAAGTCCTTGACGGTCCAGTCCATGCGCGCCGCAAAGTCGTTCTGATATGCCTCGCGCCAGCGCCAGATGGTCGCCTGATCCGAGACATGCTCCTGCCCATCCACGCCGCGAACCACGTCCTGGGAGGTCGCGCGGGTAAATAAGTCGCCGCCCTGCGTCCAGATAGGATGCGGCTCGCCACGCGGCTGTCGGTAGACATAGCGGCCTCCCCAACCGCCCCAGTCGGGCCGGCGATAGGCATTCAGCCCGTTGTCGATCAGGCCGAGAAATGAGGGAGTGTCGCCCTCCATGATGAACATGAACCGCGGGTACAGCTTCCCCAGCGGCCCCTTGGACCGGATGTTCTTGTCCAGCCATTCATTCGTCACGAGACTCGTATCGGCCCCGGCGCCGTTGCGGTAATAGAGGTCTCCGCTGATGCCCGTCCAAGTGGCGTAGTAGTACTCTTCCCCGTTCTGGGTACTCGGCATGGCGATATAGAAGAGGGACGGAAATTCGCGGCGAATCCACGGGCCCGCGTCGTCCTGGTCGGAGATCGATGAGATGCGCAGCCGACTGATAAGCTTCTCCATCTCCGGCGGCGAGTGGGCCGCACGCAGATCCATCAGAGCCTGGGCAATCGTGCCAGCCCCTCCCCAGACACAAACCCAAAGGGGGCGCTCACCTTCGCGCTCGATGGCTCGCGCGAGTGCGCGTGATCCCGCGGAGCTTTTCCCTTCTCCCGTTGCGGCCATACCATACGCCGGCTGGCCGGCAAATACGCGCCCATCCAGTTCCTCTGCCGTCGGCCAGCCTTTGGCATGGAGCAGCAGATTGTCCCGCACCTGCCCATATGCCTGGATCAGCGCGTGCATCGTCTCCGCGTGGGTCGCTGTCCGCTGCCACGTCGAAGTAGTTGCGATCATCGCTTCCAGATCCAGTTCGTTCGAATAGAGCAGCAGTCGTACAAACGACATCTGATCGTCCGGCTCGTTGCCGATATCGCTGATGATGGCTACGCGCGGATGGCCGGAAAAACCATCGACCGGCGGAACAGAAAGCACAGGCTGCTGCGCCGCAGCCACACCACACGCCGAGAACCCAACAAGCAGACCCAGGATCTTTTTCCCTGTCTTCCCGATTATTTCCATTACTTCCCTTTCGGCGGGACACCATGCGACGGAGTATGCACGCTTTTACGATTCGTAGTAAGCATACCCCGTCTTTCATCAACGCCCGCTCACAAGGGCATCGTCATTGCGTGCAGGGTTTATGGATACAGCAGGCAGAATCGGAAGGAGCACCGGCGCGGCTTCGGTGGGACGTTGCTCCTTTAATCGCGTCACACGGGAGAGCACGCCCTCCAGCAACGGCGTCACGCGGGTGAGTTGCCGAGCTCGGATAATCAGGTCCCAGATAGGCTCGAACCTCTTCCAGCCCGAAGCATAAAAGAAGTGCTTGGCCTGGTGCTTGAGGGTGCCGTGATGCAGCGATGCGCGCGCAATCGAACTCCAGCGATAGAACTCGCGATAGGCCCAGTCATATCCCTCTTTGAGAGAATCCGGCTGGAGTTTAGCCGGCCGGAAGACGACGTGCCGCGTGTCGTAGAGATTCCAGTCGTGGGTGACAATCCTGCCCTCGCTCACCATGCGAGCATGAAGCCTCGTCCCGGGATAAGGCGTTTGAATATGGAACGTAGCGGTGGTGATGCCGTGATCGACGGCCCAGTCGACGGTTCGCCTGAAGACAGTCTGGTCATCATCATCCATACCAAAAACAAAACTGCCGTTGATCATGATGCCGAGGGAGTGCAGGCGGTCGGCAACTGCTTTGTAATCGCGGCCGAGGTTTTGCCGTTTGTTGCTGCGCTTCAGGTTTTCTGGAGCGAGCGTCTCGAAACCGACAAAGAGGCTGCGCAACCCAGCCTCTGCGGCCCGTTCAACGAGATCGCCGCGGAGGATCGAGTCCACGGTCGCGGCGCCCTGAAAGACTCGCCGCATGCCTCTCATGCCATCGAACAATGCCTCCGCAAATCTCCGGTCGCCGAGAAGATGATCGTCGAGGAAATAGAGATGTCGCCCGGGCAGGCGGTCGATTTCGGCGAGAGCGTCGTCTACCCGCTGCGTATAGAAGCCCCGCCCGCCCTGAAAGAAAGCGTCTTTGTAGCAGAAGTCGCAATGCTGCGGGCATCCACGAGTCACGACAATGGAATTCGGCACAAGATAGTAATTGCCCCGGATCAGATCGCGGCGGATCGGCGGGACGCGATCAATCGAGCGCCCCGATGTGGACGCATACAAACGCTGGTGATTTCCGGCGCGGAAGTCGAGCAGAAATTTCGGAAATGTCTGTTCTCCCGGCCCCAGGAAGAGCGCGTCGCAGTGCGGCGCGGCTTCTTCCGGAAGCGAAGTCGCATGCAGACCTCCCAGGCAGACGAACGCACCCCGGCTTCGATAATGGTCAGCGATCCGGTAGGCGCGATAAGCGTTGGTGATGTAGACCTGGATGATGACAAGGTCAGGCGCGTCGTCAAGAGTCAGCGGCTCGACGTGTTCGTCCACGATCAAGGCGTGGTCATCCGGGGAAAGATAGGCGGCAAGCGTCGCGAGGCCGAGAGGTGGAAACAGCGAATACTTGATGGGACGCCAATACGGATCGGTCGCCTCAGTCAGGGCAGGAAGTATGAACTTGACGTTGAGCGCGCCGGAACGTACCCCAGGCCGGAACGTCGAATGGGGTCCCATCATCGAATCGCACTCGCAATCGGCGCGGTCGAGACCGGCACAGCGCCGAAGCGACGCTCTCTATGGCGAAATTCTTCGAGCGCTGCATCCAGGTCAGCTTCGTCGAAGTCGGGCCACATCCGCTCGGTGAACACGAGTTCAGCGTAGGCTGACTCCCACAGCAGAAAATCCGAAAGCCGCTTCTCGCCGCCGGTGCGAATCAGCAGATCGACGTCCCCGCTCTCCGCGGTCAGAGCGTGCATCAGTTCCTGTCCGAGCAGTTCCGGCGAACAAAGTGACGGTTCGGAAAGCGCCGTTGCCGCATTTGCAGCGGCGCGCACAATAGAGTCGCGGGATGAGTAATCGATGGCCACACGCAGTTGAAGCCGGCGTCCCTCGGCTGTGGCCCATTCGGCCTTCTCAATTTCGCGCAACACAAGCTTCGGCAAACGATCGCGCCGGCCGATCACCGTGAGCTGCGCGCCCTGTTCGCACATTCTCTTTGTTTCCAGTCGCAGAAAAGCCCGTAGCAGCCAGAAAATGCGCTGCACCTCCGTGTCGGGACGACGCCAGTTGTCCGAGGAAAACGCGTAGAGCGTCAGGGATCGAATGCCCACGTCGGGTGCGTACTCCACAACGCGGCGTGCGGCGGCGACTCCGGCGCGATGGCCGGCAATGCGCGGCAGGCCGCGCTGGGTCGCCCAACGTCCATTGCCGTCCATGATGATGGCGACGTGCAGCCCGGGGCGGAATTCGCTTTGCATCGTAAAGTTACCTCGCGCGTGATTTCCTTTTTTTACTTTGCACTGCAAAGTATGTGGAGTAAAAAAATTTAGATCCGCGAAGGCATCAGCCCGCGTACCCTGCCGGACGCACTAACATCCTTGGCCACCTTTGCAGCATCCATCACCACCTGCTCCAGCGTCGAAAGATATTCGAGGTAACGCTTCCGGCCCGAAGCCGTTATCCGGCAGAGCGTCTGGGGACGATTCCGATCGTGTCCCTTTACGATCTCGACCATCCTTGCTCTCTCCAGCACCCGCAGATGCCGGCTAAGATTGCCGTCGGTAAGTGAGCAAAGTTGTTTGAGGTCGCCGAAGGTCACTCCCTTGGGATTGGTGATCAAAGAGGTAAGGACGCTGAGACGGGCGCGCTCGTGGATCACACGATCCAGACCTTCGTAGGCGAAGCGCCCTTCGCTCGCTGCGGGCTTAGATGTCATCTCCGACCTTTCGCGAGTTGCGAAGCAGGATTACCGCGACCAGCAACTGCCCTACTCCGTAGGAAATTCCCATCGCCCAGGGTGAAAAGGCGCGGGCGTCCGCGAGAGAGATGCAAACCGACCCGGTGAGCAGGTACCATGCGCCGGCAGCAATCATCGGGCGCGGGAGGAAGCGGCACGACGAAAACACGCCCAGGCTGAAAATAACTTGCCACAGGCCGGGCAGCATCCAGAGTGCGTCAGGAACATACCGAACCAGGACGAAGGTGATCAGGGCGCCGGCCCCGACCGATGGGAGGAATTGCTCGACCGCCATCCGGATCATCTCGTCGGCCATTCCGGAATGCATGCGGCGTGTGCGCGCAAACATCTGGCTCGCGATCAACGCAGCTGAAACCAGGGCGGTTGTGATCCAGATTGCGAGATATGCTGGAATGGCTTTGGACGGAGTCGGCAGCCATACTGCCTGCGCGCCCGAAGCGATCATCGCGATCGCGCCCGTCGCCGCCAGGGTCGCAGGCCCGTACCCGCGAAACTCTGTACTTCGCGCCATTTGCCGGCGGATGCTGCTGATGTCTCCCAGCGCTTTGTTCAGGTCATTCATTCGGAATTCACTTTGCAATGCAAAGTAACGCAACGGCCGTGGCTTGTCAAGATGCCGGGATTGCAGCGGCATTTACCGCCGTCACCTCAAAGAAGAGTTAATTCGTCTCATCGGCTTGAGCATCATTCCTGGCCATTCGACCAGTCCGCCACGTTGCGAACGATATATCGTTAGGTTGGCCCTCCAAAAACCTTTGAAAGTTTGGCGTAACTGCCTTATGAATTAAGCATTTCGCCTCTGCAAACCCGTGATGGGTGTCACTGCGCGCCATTCCAGCAAAGTCGGACCATACCTCGGGCTTTATGGAGTGATTCCACCGTCTGCAGATTCGTTCCCGCCGGAAAAACAAGCTCGAACGAGTGTGCCGTGAAGGGAAAACCGATGATCGCAGGGGCGAAGCAGGACAGAGGCAAAATCCATGTGGATATCCACGAATGCAAGGGCTGCGGCCTGTGCATCGAGGCTTGTCCACCCAAGGTCATCGCCATGAGTGAGGGTCTGAATCACTATGGCTATCGGACCGCGATGTATGCAGGATCGGGGTGCACAGGGTGCGGCATCTGCTTCCTGGCCTGTCCTGAACCGGGCGCTATCACAGTCTTCCGGCTCCCCAATATAGCGTCGGACCGCGCAGGGTTTACCGCAATCGACAAAACGGAGGCGACACCATGTCCAGGCAACTGATGAAGGGAAATGAAGCGCTGATGAAGAGCGCCATACTCTCCGGATGCCGCGCCTTCTATGGATACCCGATCACGCCGGCGAGCGAAATCACCGAAGCCGCGGCGGTCTACATGCCCCAGGCCGGCGGCGTGTTCCTGCAGGCTGAGAGTGAAGTGGCCGCCATCAATATGCTGTACGGGGCATCGTCGGCCGGCATCCGCTGCATGACCGCATCGAGTGGCCCGGGGATAAGCCTGATGCAGGAAGGCGTCAGTTACATGGCCGGCGCGGAATTGCCATGCGTGATCGCCGACATCACGCGCGGCGGTCCGGGCCTGGGGAACATTGCCGCCGAGCAGAGCGATTACTACCAGGTGGTCAAAGGGGGTGGCAACGGCAACTATCGGACCCTGGTGCTGGCGCCCTATTCGGCGCAGGAAATGGTCGATCTGACCGCGTGGGCCTTCGACCTCGCTGACCGGTACCGCAACCCGGTGGTCGTACTTGCCGACGGCTTTGTCGGGCAAATGATGGAGCCGGTCGAGTTTCCGCAGTCCGCGATCCTGCCCCCTTCTCCGGACTGGGCCGTGACCGGCAACGCCGAGACGCGCTCCAACTTCATCACGTCCCTTCACATGGATCCTCATTCCCTGGAAGCCCATAACAACCATCTTGAAGCCAAGTACCGGCGGGCCGAACTCAAGGAAACTCGCGCTGAAGAGTGGCTTACGGAAGATGCCGAGATGATCCTCGTGGGCTACGGCATCATCGGCCGCATCCTGAAGGCCGTTACTGCTGAGGCTCGCGCCGAAGGGATCCGCGTGGGTGTGCTGCGGCCGGTCACACTCTATCCATTCCCCGTTTCCACTTTCCGGCGCACCGCCGATCGGGCGCGCCTTTTTGTGGTTGTCGAAATGAGCAACGGCCAACTGGTCGAAGACGTACGCCTGGCACTCAATGGGAGCCGGCCGGTGGAGTTTCTGGGCCGCACCGGCGGCAATGTTCCGACGCACCAGGAACTGCTGGACTTTGTCAGAAAAAAGGCTTTGGAAATCGGCGCAATCCGCGATTCCCAAAAGGAGCAGATGGCCTACGTCTAGCCATTCGGTTTCCGACTACACGGTAGTGCGAAGCAAGGCCAAAGCCTTCTACGACCGTTACGAGCGTAAAGACGAACTGCAGCACCAGACGCACTATTGCCCAGGCTGCGGGCATGGCATCATTCACAAAATGCTGGCCAATGCCATCGATGAGCTCGGCATCCAGGACCGCACTATTCTTATCAGCCCGGTTGGCTGTTCCGTCTTCGCGTATTACTACTTTGACGTGGGGAATGTACAGGCAGCGCACGGACGCGCGCCCGCCGTGGGCACGGCCATCAAGCGCGGCCGCCCTGGAAGTATTGTGGTCAGCTACCAGGGAGACGGCGACCTGTCGGCCATCGGATCCGCCGAGATTCTTCACGCTGCCAATCGCGGCGAGAACATTACCGCGATCTTCGTCAACAATGCCGTTTACAGCATGACTGGCGGCCAGGCTGCGCCAACGACGCTTCTCGGACAGAAGAGCACAACGACACCCAACGGGCGCTCGGCGGCAACCGAAGGTTATCCGCTGCGGGTGAGCGAATTGCTCGCGACACTGGAAGCCCCGGTATACATCGCTCGCGTTGGCCTGGGAGACAACAAGCAGATCGCGCAGGCAGACCGCGCCATCCGGCGTGCTGTCGAGAACCAGGTGCGTGGACTCGGCTTTTCCCTCGTTGAAGTGTTGTCGCCCTGCCCTACCATCTGGAAAATGTCGGCCGTTGACGCCCAGAAGTGGGTGCGCGACGTGATGGAGAAGACTTATCCGCTGGGTGTGTTGCGGGATCATACCGCAGAAGCGCAACCTCGATCTGCGCCGGAGCCGCCGCCATCCCTCGATCGCATTCCGGAGATTCTGGGCCTTGGATACGGTGCCGCCGCATCCCCCATTTCAATGAGTTGCGGAACCGACAACATCATCCTCAACGGTTGGTCGAATGAGAACCACGGCAACCACCGAGTGGAGCCGACTGCCTTCTCGGCAGGCGACCTGCGTATCCGCGTGGCAGGCTTTGGCGGCCAGGGAGTCCTGCTGGCCGGTGAGGTCCTGGCTGAAGCCGGCCTCGATGCGGGACTCGAAGTCTCCTGGCTGCCGTCCTACGGACCCGAAATGCGGTCCGGTACCTCCAATTGCCACATCCGCCTTTCGCACGAACCCGTTGACTCGCCCCTGGTCACGTCTCCCAACATGCTGCTGGCAATGAATGAGCCCTCTCTAAAAAAATTCGTCGCCACCCTTCAGCCGGGGGGATGGATCCTCTACAACGGCGATGCGATTCCAGACGATTGCAAACGCGACGACGTCCACGCATTGGCTTTTCCTTTTACACAAATCGCGGACAAACTTGGCGAACCGCGGGTCGCCAATATGGTCCTTCTTGGCACATTGCTTGAAATCACGGGAGTGCTGCCCCAGGCCTGTGTCGACCGAGCACTGCGCCGCCTCGTGAAACAGGTGCGCTGGCTTGAAATCGACGAACGCGCGCTTGCACGCGGCCGCGAGTTATACCGCGAATCAAGCGAAGGAGTCACGCCATGAAAGTCGAAGCGGATCAGAATCTGATTGTCTATTTCGACGGCCGATACATGCCGATGCGCGATGCGCGGGTTGGCATTCTCACCCACGCGCTGCACTATGGAACGGGAGTCTTCGAGGGAATTCGCGCTTACTGGGATGAAGCACAGCGGGAGCTTTTCGTTTTCCGCGTCAACGAGCACTACGAGCGCTGGATCCAGAACTGCAATATTCTTCGCATCCAAATTCCCCTCTCGCCCGACGAGCTGACTGCCATCACCCTCGAAATCCTGCGTCGCAACGCATTCCGCACCAATGTCTACATTCGGCCGCTGGCCTATAAATCCGCCGAGCGAGTGGGAGTCAGCCTCGATGATGAGGACGCGTTTGCCATCACCGCGCTTCCTTTTGGCGAATACTTGCCGGCAGACCGAGGCGTCCACGCGGGCGTCAGCTCCTGGCGGCGCATAGAGGACAACGCCATACCACCCCGCGCCAAGATTTGCGGCGCCTATGTCAACAGCGCCATGGCCAGTGCGGATGCGCGCCTGAGCGGCTTTGATGAAGCCATCCTGTTGAATGAGAACGGCCATGTGGCCGAGGGCGCTACCTGCAACATCTTTCTGTTGCGCAAGGGGAAGCTGATCACACCGCCGGTGACGGAAAATGTGCTGGAAGGGATTACGCGCGACTCGGTGATGAAACTCGCGGCCAGCGAATTGGGCATCGAAACGGTGGAACGGCCTGTCGACCGCAGCGAGCTCTATCAATGCGAAGAGTTGTTTTTCACCGGCACCGCCGTGGCGATAACGCCTGTTGTTCGCGTCGACCACCGCCCAGTCGGGGATAGCAGAGTAGGCTCGATCACACGCAAGTTACAGCAATTGTATTTCGATGCCACCCGCGGCCACTCTCATGCTTACCGAAACTGGCTGACACCGGTTTACCAGACGCAACCGGATGAGGAGCAGGATCAAGTTTTGACGGCAGTGGCCAGCTCTTTATAGGCGGCGGTTCTTGCATTCCTCAGCTGTGTGGCTCACCGCACGCCGCCGGGTCTATGGACTCAAAAAGGGACAAGCCCCACCTCGGCCTGCCCAATCGTAGTGCCTCTCGGTTGTCCCACCCTTGCCGCTGGCGCGCCAGTGTTCAGGAGTGCTGGTCTCCATCCAATCGACCGGTTTCGAACCCGCTCCTCCGGCCGCCGCTATCTCAAACGCTTCGCGCAGGGCCGCTCGCTGTTCCGGTCCGCGTTGGGATGGCGCCGCGGAGACCAGCGTCGCGGTTCCACTCCGCGCCAGAAGATCGAGCCATTGCCGATTTTCGGCCCACGGGATCGCATCGGTCATTCCCACCAGATCGGCGTCTACCGTGAAGAACGTGCCCTGTTGCGGCAGACGGAACGATAGTGCATTCACACCCATGCGCCGGGTACGCTCCCATTGGTGGCCGCTCGTGTCATCACCAATGCGCTGTAAGTCGAAGATGCCCTGCCCGAGATGCCCAATCGTATTGCATCCGTCGAGCAGGATCTGGTCGCCGACAGCATCGCGTATCAGCACATAGAGGTCGGCGATGATCTCCGCGTTTGTGCGGCTGCGATCTGAAAGCGACCAGCCAGGAACTGTTGGCTGAGGTCCCATTTCAAATCCCCACTGTCCCAGAAGATCGTAGGTGCTGAAGTCGTGCTTCACCATTTCGTAGCCCCATTCACGAGCCTGTCGGAGCTTAGCGCGGATCGCCTCGCGAGCCTCGGGTACGGTGGGATCGTAGGCCAGTTCTCGCGCTCGTTCCTTCCGCTCGCCAAACCGGCCATCGCTCAGGACCATGTGTCTCGCGGTGTTTTCCGGCGCCTCGAGTGGCCGCACCCACAGACCGGACCGCGCATTGCGTCGCTTGATTTCGGTGGCCAGTTTTCCCATGTCGGGCCACGCAGCTGTCCCCTCCGCCCATCCGCCGTCAATCACTGAGAACGGACGTGAAACTCCAGGTGGCGATACATCGACGATGAACTCCGTGTCTCGCAGGATGGTTTCCGCGGAACTTTGTCCGTAGCTGTAGCACCAGTCATTGGCTCCATAAATCGGAATCGTCGGGCGCGTCTTCCTCCTGCACATTCGCCTGCACAACTCCGTTAATGTTTCAATGGCGTCCTCAGCCGCGGCTCCTCGCCGCGAGACGATCGTCGCCATCATCAACTTCCGCTCGCCAAGGTCTACACCGTTGCCGCCATTGGTGACATTCAACCACAGGGAGACTCCTTGCAAGTCGACCTGCCAGAAGCAGAGCGCTCTCGCATCGGTCGTCACACCGTACCCGTGACACGCCGCGCCGTCATGGGTTGCAAAGTACCAGGGCATGACCCTCTCAGGAATCACATTCCTCCAGCCCAGTTCCCCGTAGCTGCGCTCCCACGCATCGCTCAATACGAGGAGACGAGGAGGGACTGTGGTCTGCCAGCGAACATGCACGACAGCAACCGGGCTTTGCGGTGATTCGAGCCCGAGGGTCAGGGAATCCGGCCCTGGTCCACACTCGACAACTACGCCATTGCCGACCCACTTTCCCCCACTCCGGCTCAGAGGCAGCCCGCCCTTGGGCAGCGTCTTTTCAAAGTGATCGAAGGCTGTCACCTCATCGGGGAGATGGATCACATCCAGAAATGACGATGCGGCCGGCTGCCGCGCGTTTGATCTCTTCTCACCCCCGCCTTCTGCCGGCGTCCCCTGCGATCGGGCCGCAGCGGGTAACAGGCTGGGGGAGACAGCGGTTCCGATCGCGGCTGCAGCGGTTCGCAGCAGCGACCGGCGAGTTATTTCGCTTGGGTGTTGCGCATCTGGATTCACGGTGCCTCGAATTGTCGTTGTTATATCGCCATGTGTGTTGTGAAGATAAGACAGGATTCACTCGCCGCAGTCGACTCTAATACAATTCCCCACGGCGATCGGGTGCAATCGTGTAAGCCGCCTGGTTCCCTTCTGGGCCGCTTCAGCCTGCCGCCGGGTTCTACTCCAAGGTGTATGCTGAGGAACACTATGCGTATTCAATTTTCGCAACTCCTCGCGTTGGTATCGCTTGCTTCGATCACCGCTTTCCTCGTTGCGCAGGAACCAGCCAAGCCCAAACCTGAAGATACAGAAGTCTGGGAACCTGTGCCCAAAATCGTGACCCCGGGCACGACCAGCGCGGAACCGCCCTCCGACGCGATTGTCCTCTTCGACGGCAAGAACCTCGACGAATGGGTGTCGGCACAGGACCACTCGCCGGCTAAATGGGACGTGGCGAACGGCATCATGACGGTGAGCAAGGCACACGGCGTAGGCAACATTGAAACTAAACGGAGTTTCAAGAATTATCAGCTCCACATTGAGTGGAAGATTCCCGAAAACATCACCGGCAGCGGCCAGGCGCGGGGTAACAGCGGCGTCTTTCTCGCGTCCACGGGGCCCGGTGATGACGGATATGAGTTACAGGTCCTCGACTCGTATAACAACAAGACCTATGTCAACGGCCAGGCCGCCAGCATCTATAAGCAGAGTCCGCCTATCGTCAATCCGAATCGCAAGCCGGGCGAGTGGCAGAGCTACGACGTGGTCTGGGCTGCGCCCACCTTCAACGATGACGGCTCACTCAAGACGCCTGCGTGTGTGACGGTGTTCTTCAACGGCGTGCTGGTGCAGAATCATTTCCAGTTGAAGGGACAAACGCTCTACATAGGTCAGCCCTTCTACAAGAAATATGAAAGCGCCCCGATCAAGCTTCAGGCACATGGCGACAAGAGTGAGCCCCTCAGCTTCAGGAACATCTGGATTCGAGACATTCCTTAGGGGCGCTTTGAGCGCGCTTAAGTTTGCGTCTCTTTGGGGTGGGCCGATAGACTCTTTTCGGACGAAAGTCGCCGGCCTGGCTTACGCACAAAATGTCTCCACCGAAGACGAACGAAGACATCTGCTGCTGCGCGCCGGAGAAGCCCATTCGCAGAGATGGTTCTTGCGAAGAGCTCGACAAAGCCCAGACGGAGAACCCTTGCGAATCCGACGGAATTCCTTGATCTTTGCTTGCAGTCTGATGGTCCTCGCGATCGCCACCCTGACAAGCCGCGCCTGGTCACAGTCTGCGACCGACCACCTTGTGCCTCCAGCGCCCCACGGAAAGCAGATCCACCTTAAACACGTCCTGGTCATAGGTGAAACCAAGGGCTTCGAGCACGATTCAATCCCCGCCGCCATGGCCGCTATTTACAACATGGGCAAGGAAAGCGGCCTGTGGGACACGATCATGCGCACGGATACGGAGTTGCTCACCAAAAAGGCCCTGGGCAACAATGCGAAGAACCTTGAGTACTTCGACCTGATCGTCTTTACCAGCACCACGGGCGAACTGGACATGGATGACAGCCAGAAACAAGACATGCTTTCATTCATCCATGATGACGGCAAGGGTTTCGTGGGGATTCATGCGGCGCTCGATACCAATTACAAGTGGCCGGAATACGGAGAGATGATCGGCGGCTGGTTCGACCAGCATCCCTGGATGACGTTCAATGCGCCGATCATCAATGAGGATCCCGACTTCCCGGCCACGCGCCACTTCCCGAAATCGTTCGTCAAGTTTGACGAAATCTATCAGCCTAAGGCCTGGTCGCGGGATAAGGTGAATGTCCTGCTGAGTCTCGATCCCGGCCGGCTCGACTACTCCAACAATCCGCGCATTCATCGCACCGATCATGACTTCGCTGTCGCCTGGAGCAAGATGTACGGGAAAGGGCGCGTCTTCTATTCCACCTTGGGCCATACCGAAGAAGCCTGGGAAGACCCCGATATTCGCAAAATGTATTTCGAGGCGATTCGCTGGGCCTTGGGCATGACCGACGGAAGCACGGCAAGCCACCCGAAGCCTGCATCTTCTGCTCCGGCTCCGTGACCCGAAGAGGTATCTCGATCCAATCATGGCCAGGGAAATGCCAATAGAGAAATGGCTGTTCCGATGAATCGCAGGAGCTTTCTATCGTCCGCTGGGATGGTCATTGCCGCCCAATCGCTCGATGCGTTTCTCCCTGCACAAACAAAGCAGGGTAATGCGCTGCCCGTCGGTAAGGCCGATCACAACCTGCGCATCGAGCCCTGCACGCTTGAAATCGGACCCGGCGTAAGCGTAAAAACGATCGCCTACAACGGCCAGGTGCCGGGCCCGCTACTGCGCCTGCGCGAGGGACAGCCTGTCACCATCGACGTGACCAACACGAGCTCTGATCCGGACATCGTTCATTGGCATGGGCTCGCGATTGATTCTCTGAACGATGGCGCGATGGAAGAGGGCTCCCCGATGATTGCCGCCGGCCAGACCCATCGGTACAGTTTCACGCCCAAACCCGCGGGCACGCGCTGGTACCACACACATGCAGCCGCTTACGGCAACCTCTCTATCGGGACGTACACGGGGCAGTTTGGCTTTCTCCTTATTGAAGGAAAAGACCAGCCCGCGCGCTACGACCAGGAGATCAATCTCGCCGTTCATCATTGGGAGCCATCGTTCGTTCCCATGGTTCAACACATGCGGGAGCAATCAGCAAATATGCCGCTGACGGCCGGCTCCGACGTGGGCTATAAATACGCCACCATCAACAGCCACATGCTGGGATCGGGAGACCCGATTCGCGTCAAGCAGGGCCAGCGAGTGCTGATGCGACTGCTCAATGCCAGCGCGACCGAGAATGTGGTGCTAGCCCTGCCCGGTCATCGCTTCAACGTCCTGGCGATGGACGGGAATCCGGTGCCGAATCCAACCAGTGTTGAGGTGCTGTCACTGGCAGTCGCCGAGCGTGTTGACGCGGTTGTGGAGATGAACTCTCCCGGCGTGTGGATCCTCGGCTCAACGCTCGATAAAGCTCGCCAGATGGGGCTCGGCATTGTGGTGGAATACGCCGGGCAATCGGGCGCACCGGTATGGAAGGATCCCGCGCCCTCGCAATGGGACTATACGCGATTCGCCGGTTCGACCGGGGTCTCCGCTCCCGATGAGACTTTCGTTCTCACCTTTCGCGACATCGGACAACAGCATGGCTCGCAGTTCGATACCTGGACCATCAATAACAAGTCCTGGCCGGAGATCGAACCGCTGATGGTGCATGCGGGCAAGCGCTATCGCCTCGTATTTCGCAATGGAAGCGGAGACCAGCATCCACTCCACCTTCATCGACACACGTTCGAGGTGACCCGCATTGGAGACAAGCATCTGAGCGGTCTCTTGAAGGACGTGATCAATGTCATGCCGCTCGATACCGTGGAAGTGGATTTCGTCGCTAACAATCCCGGAGACACTTTGTGGCACTGTCACCAGCAATTGCACATGGATTATGGGTTCATGCAGTTGATCAAGTACTCCGGATAATGAACCCGCCCATTCAGGATGCGCATTAGTCACGAAACACGATTTCAGGAATTCAAGGTTGAAGAAGGTGAACGAAGTTCGGATCCTAGTGATTCTGGCGGCGGTAGGAGCGGGTCTCTGCGTCGTCTCGCTCCCGCCGGGGCCAATCCAAGCGGCACAACAGAACGCCGGCCTCAACAAGGAAACTCCTCCCAAGGCAGAGACGCAGGATCCGGGTGCGGCATCCTACGCGAAGCACTGCGCCATCTGCCACGGCGATCAGCGCGAGGGGATTTTGCCGGGGTTTCCGCCGCTCCTGGGCATTAACCATCGCATGCCGGAGAACAAGATCGCCGACCTGGTGCATACAGGCAAAGGACGCATGCCCGGGTTTCCCAATCTGCAGAACGGCGAATTGACCGCGCTGCTCCACTATCTCACCAGCGCGGAACCAGCTTCCGCAACCGGCGAAAAGGGCGAAGCGTCTTCCGGACCTGCCGAAGCGGGCGGCGCTCTGTTCCATCAAAACTGCGCCTTCTGCCATGGCCGCGATGCCATGGGCGGCGAAACCGGTCCTGACCTGACCGAATCCAAACTCGTACTTTCCGACACCACGGGCGAGAAGATCGCAGCCGTTGTGCGCGAAGGAAAGCCTAACAATAAAATGCCGGGATTCAATTTCTCCAGCCAGGAAATCGAAAGCCTGATCGCTTTTATCCGCTTTCGCGAAACAGAGGCCAAGGCTCATCCCGGCGGGCGTCGCGGAGTGTCGGTCGAAGATCTCCAAACTGGCAATGCACAGGCAGGCAAGGAGTATTTCGACGGCGCCGGGGGATGCGTCAAGTGCCACTCGCCGCGCGGTGATCTGGCAGGGGTCGCTAACCGGTATCAGGGACTGCAACTGGAAGAGCGGATGCTCTACCCTCGCGGAGCCAAGAGCACCGTCACTGTAACGCTTCCTGCGGGGGAAAACGTTACAGGAACCCTTGCCTACCGCGACGAGTTCACGGTTGCGCTGCGCGACAGCAATGGTAGCTATCGGTCATGGCCGACCAACCGCGTGCGATTCACCGTGCAGTCGCCCTCCGACGCGCACGTGGAACTGTTCACCAAATACACGGACGAAGACGTCCATAACCTGATGGCATATCTGCAAACGCTGCGTTGAACGGCGCCAAAACGCGGCGGTCGAGGTCGCACTTCGAATGAGACGATGGAAATACGAGTTGCCGTCCGCTGTTCTTTTTCTATTCGTTCTGTCGGTCTTCGCGCCGGCGCCTCTCCCGGCCCAGGCCCCGGAGAACGCCCAGCTTCTGAATCCTCCGCCGGATTCGTGGCCGCTCTATCACGGTGATTATTCGGGCCGCCGACACATCCACCTCGCCCAGATCAGTCCGCAGAATGTCGGCGACCTCACACTGGCATGGGCCTTTCAAACCAACCAGGCCGCGCAGATCAAGTCTTCTCCGTTGCTAGTCGATGGGATTCTGTACTTCACGGTGCCGGAAAATGTGTGGGCGGTCGATGCGCGCTCTGGGCACATGGTTTGGCATTATCACCGCCTCGCCACGCAGGGGGAACACATTGGCCATCGCGGTGTGGCGATGTACAAGGGCTGGCTCTATTTCACGACCCCCGATTGCCACCTGATTTCGCTCGATGCCAGAGACGGCAAGGTGCGCTGGGACAAAGTAATAGCCGATGTGAACAAAGGCTACTGGACGACCATGGCTCCGCTGGTGGTGCGCGGCCACGTCATCGTTGGTGTATCGGGTGACTTAGACAACCTGCCCGGCTATTTGCGCTCCCTGGACCCCGAATCGGGCGCAACCCAATGGCAGTGGGACGCCACGCCACCCACCGGCACGCCCAACACCGCGACCGGCGGCATGACATGGATGACCGGGACCTACGACCCGGAATTGAATCTCGTCTATTGGGGAACTGGCAATCCCACGCCGGTGTTGAATGGCACCACTCGGCCGGGAGACAACCTCTACACCTGCAGTATCGTCGCCATCCATCCTGAGGATGGAAAACTCGCCTGGGCTTTTCAGGTTTCGCCGCATGATACGCACGACTGGGATGCGGTGGAAACTCCGGTGCTGGTGGATCGAGATTTCCACGGGCAGCCGCGAAAAATGTTGATGCAAACCTCGCGCAACGGCTACTTCTTCGTTCTTGACCGCACCAATGGCAAGAATTTGCTGACCGTTCCGTTTGGGCCCGTCAACTGGGCCACCGGGATCGACAAAGAGGGCCGGCCCATTCCCAATCCAGCCAAGGAGCCGGCGCCCGACGGCAGGCTAATTGCTCCCGACGAAGGTGGCCTCACCAACTACCGCTCTCCCAGTTTTGACCCGAAAACGGGTTTGTTCATTGTCGATGCTCATCCCAGTTGGAGCATCTATTTCGCCAAGCCGGCCGACGGCGCGTATGGATGGGCCGGCGCGGACTATGACGTGTGGGGCAAAGGAGTCATCGAGGCAATCGACTATCAGACGGGCAAGATCCGCTGGACTCACGAGGCTGGTGCCGGGGGCTCCGGCGCCGGGGTCATGACCACCGACTCGGGACTCACCATTACTGGCGATGGATACGGCAATGTCCTGGCCCTCGACACCAGCAACGGCAAGACGCTCTGGCACGCCGGGACGGGGTCTCCCATGCAGAGCTCTCCCATCAGCTACGAATTGGATGGCCGCCAGTACATCATGACCAGCAGCGGCAGCGTGCTGTTTGCGTGGGCGCTGCCGGAAGGAAAGATCGGCCCCAACGGCAAGGGCACGCAGCAACATTAGGATTTACCGACCGATTACTCGAGTCAGCTCCTGGAAACGCCGATCGCCACCAGCCAAGATTCTACGGTTTCGATGATAGCGGGACACAGAATTTCGCGGATAGGACGAGAGCGACGACACTGGAACAAATGCCGATGTTAGTGCGATGACGCGGCTATCGGTTGCTGCACCGTATATGGAGAAACTCTTACGGGTGTTTCATCCGGCTCTATCAACCAAACCTTCCGTCCGCGGTAATAATTGAGCAGTTCAACATTGTCAGAGGTATCCATCTCCCTTGCCCATATCAGCTTGGAACCATCAATGTCAGCGTCGTTGTAGACCCACTCATCTAACGGCTCGTGAGTTGGTCGATAGCGAACCACCGCTAGTTGCCCCCCGGGAAGCTGTTTAAGCCTGGCCTCAACTTGGGCTCTTGCGGATCCAAAATTGTCTGGGCCGAACCAAGTGCAATTCCAGTCGCTTACGGGCCACTGCGAAGGTGCTAGATGAAGAGGTTCGGCCCACAATCGCAATCCCGCCATTACAAGGCACGCGACCACAATCAAGCGCACCATCGCGTGGCCCACCGGCTTGCCCTCAGGCTTCCAGACTCGCAGGTGACGCATCGCCTGCAAGCCGATCGCATAGAACACCGCGGTGAACGGGGCAACATAGTGCGGCAGAAGGAATATCTCGATTACCATTCCAGCGGCTAACACGATTAGTAACACGACGAGAAAGCGCGTGCGGCGATCCAGCAACACGCGTCGTAACATGATCAGCGGAAGAAGCAACGTAAAACTGGAGTAAAACAGTACCGCGAACTCAACTTTTTCGAAACTATAAGGCAAAAACCCCGAGGGCGTACGAATCTGATTGAAGAAATCCATCTCCGTCACAGAATAAAACCGTTTCATCACCTCGTGCCGGTAAACAGGCAGAGGGCGTTTGGACTGCCAAATATAATAGGGCGCGATCGCATATGTGTTTCGATTGACCGTATACGGCAGAGTGACCGGACTGCCAAACGCCCGGTAGTCGTAATTTGCCATCCATCCACCGGCCGCAATCACCAATGCGATTGGAACAATCGATCGTCGAGCCAGAACCAACAGACTTGGTCGATTCTTACCGAAGATGATCCAATGGCCGACGGCCACGATCACCGGGAGGCACAACAGCATGCCTTCGTAAGGACGATCAAGGACCAGGATTACAACGCCGGCGGCCATTAACAGGGCGTAGCGGGTATGGGGAGCTTTCATCAAACGCGGCAATGCGCCGAGTACCAATGCTCCGCCGAGGGCGGCCAGCGAGCCGCCGGTGTGATATGTGTTAATCCAGACACTAAAGAGCCCCAGGCGGAGAACCGCGATGAATCCCCCGAGCAGCGCCCATCTGGATGGCACCCACGCCTGCAGCATCCAGCACAGCGCGGCGCACATCAGCCCATCAGCACCCAATAGAGCAAACCATGGGTTTCCGAAAAGCACTTTGCCAGCCGCGAGCAGAAGCCCCAGCGCCGGGAAATACATGGACATGTAGGTTGGCTGCATGCAAATGTGGATGGACTCAAAATGAATCCACATCGCGGGCGTCGGATTTGTCAGGTGACCGTGGGCAAATGTGTCTGCTGCGAGCAGGAAGCTGAAATCGTCCGGTACAAAAGGAAGCGGAATCGGAATGAGAGGAAGAATGGCGAGCCGCAGCAGGATCGCACTTGCACCCACGGAGATAATTGCCACCCGCCTCCGCTGGGCCAATCGGTCAAACAGTCGCTCCACACGCGCGAAACACCTATCGCCGATGTCAGGCCATGCAAACGACGCTGCAAAAGCTATCGCCGCGAGGCCGCACTCGATGATCATCAGCGAAACGTTGTGCTCAGAAGCAGAAGGCATGGACATATTGATCTAATTCCAGGTCCTTACAAATTCATCGCACAGACTTTTGAGAAACCCACTGAGTATTTCCCTCTATGATATTTCCAAAGCCAGACGATCTCTGCCAACCGCCTGCCGAAGCCGATCTATCGTCTCTTGATAATCTTCCGCGGCGGGAATACGCCAGGAGCCGGCGTTTTCCAACGACGCGCTGCCAATACTACCTAACTAACGGAGTTGCTGATGTTCGTGAACATCGTTACAAGTGCGGTAGTCTCGTAGCTGACGGCAGTTATGGAGCCGAGAGCGACCAGGGCAATGAGAAGGGCGTATTCAACCAGATCCTGTCCGGCTTCCCGGGCCATCAGTTCCCGGGACCTCAAATACATCTCAAGCAGTCTGTCCATTTTGTGCTATCTCCACGCAGGCCCCGAGACCTATATTATCGAGCGAAGTATTCCGTCCAGATCAGCGAGCAGTCGCAAGACACACGACTTATACCCTGATCTTACGTCTCCGTAGGAGTGACACAGGAAGTCAGTCCTGAGATGTTCCACTCATCATCGAACGGAAGTCTACCTTTGCGAGGAGAGCACCGACGCACCGTAGGCATATGCCGGTATCTCTCCCGCGAAGGAGCTGAGGTAATGGGGATTGGTTGCCCGCCATAATTCGGGCTTGAGTTATACGAGTGAGGTGCTGATCCTGGTGAAAACCTGGGACAGAGCCGAAGTCACTCCGTTGATGGCAGTGATCGCGCCGAGAGAAACCAAGGCAATGAGAAGGGCGTATTCGACCAGATCCTGACCTTCCTCACGGGTGACCAGTTCCTGCGTCTTGAGATAGATTTTCAGTAGCAAATTGTTCATTTTGGACGTTCTCCGGTTCTTTCGTTCTCCCAGCCTCAGCCGGGGCACCCTTTATTCAGCAAGTAGCGGACCACTCTGGCGTTTTATTGATCTTCCTAAGAATCAACAACTTGCATCACCACGAATCATAGACTTACCAATTTTGTCCACTCACGTAGACACCAATAGTCTGACCCAATGGACATGCACGAAGGAGTCACACGAGACCGGAACATCCGATATCAAAACAATTGACGAGGTTATTCTCCGCCTGCTTCAACCAGACGATGATTTGAAGTAAGTTCGTGGGTTACGCTCGCATCTCCGGCATCGTTCAACTTAGGGTACAAGGCATTGTTTTGATGCGGTAGCTGACCACATCTCGTACCAGCGCAGTGGATAGTACCTTCTGCCATATATGTGGAGAGATTAGCACTCTATGTGAGATAGTAATCGATTAAGATTAGTTAAGTGTCGGTGGAATGAGCGTGGCGATGCTAACTGTGCGCTTCTCCGACACGGAAATATGACGGACGCCGCCGAAACAAGAACCGTTCCTCCCGAAACGCGAGTAAGTATCAGTCTTGCGGAGCTGGCGATCGCTTCCGTCACCGGACTTGGGCTCGCCGTGACTGCTCTGTTCCTGTGTGTTGTACCGCTGGCAGGCAACATGGCGGGGTCGCGCGATTTCGTGTCGTACTGGGCTACGGGCCACCAACTCGTCCACCACGCAAACCCTTACGATCGAGAGGCTGTGACGCGGATTGAGCATGCGGCCGGGCTCAAGGACGGTGCCGTTCTCCTCATGCGCAATCCCCCCTGGGCCCTTCCGTTAGCCTACCCGCTGGGGTTCATCGGCTTAAGAACGTCAGCTTTCCTCTGGTCGCTTGTGCTGCTCGCGTGTCTTGTAGTCTCGGTGCGATTGATCCAAAGGATCCACAACTTCCCTGAAAACCACATTCATTGGCTCGGGCTTTCGTTCCCGCCGGCTTTGATTTGCCTGATCATGGGACAAACGTCGCTTTTCGCGCTCCTCGGGTTGGTTTTATTCCTCTATCTCCATCGTGCCCGCCCATTCGCAGCAGGTGTCTCTCTCTGGCTTTGTGCGCTCAAGCCTCACCTGTTTCTTCCGTTCGCCGTTGTATTGCTGGCCTGGATCGTCCTGCATCGAAGTTACCGGATCCTGGCAGGCACGGCGGCCGCACTGGCCTTGAGTTCTGCGGTTGCTTACTGGATTGACCCGTCCGCGTGGCCACTCTACTTGCACATGATGCGCGCTCCAGAAATCGACAAGGAGTTCATACCCTGCCTAAGCGACGCGCTCCGCTTTTGGCTTAGACCCCAGGCGACGTCGCTCCAATACCTGCCGGTCTTACTATGCTGCGTTTGGGCTCTGCGATATTTCTGGCTCCGCCGTCAGAACTGGAACTGGATAACGAACGGCGGCACATTGATGCTGGCCTCCGTGGTCTTCGCGCCCTATTGCTGGCTATACGATCAGGGTCTGGCAATACCAGCATTACTGCACCGCGCCTATGTTAGCCGGTCCAGGACCCTCGTGGTGATGATTGCGCTTGCCGGTCTGCTCATCGATCTTGAGCTCTGCGGATTCAAGATTTCCTCGGGACTCTATCTGTGGACCGCTCCCGCGTGGCTCCTGTTCTACCTCATAGTTCACACCGCTGAAGACTCACGCTAGGCCGTTGCGGCTCTGGCGAGTTTCTTGAGCCGGGGGCCGATGCTCCGACAGGGACCGATCGACGCATTGAAACGTGTAACAAGCGTCACACTGATTTGGCGCAGTATGCCCCTAACCTATGCAGAGGCGATCTGACGATCGCAGGCGCTCAAGAGTAGTAGCGGGGTCTATGGCCCATTTGCATTGCGCCTGGACGTTGCCGGGTAATCCCACTGGACACTGGAACAGAAATGCGCGTTCTTTCGATTCTTATGAGCCCCGCCTTAATTGGAGCGTTTGCTCTCTTTCTGTCTGTATTGTGGATGATCAGGAATCCAAAGGACACAACGCGCCCGATGCTTGTATTCGCACTCGTGTTCAATCTTATGTTCGGTACTCTTTTGAGCTTCTTCATGGGAACCGAAGGAAGTCTTCTTCCTTGGAAATACGATCACATTCTGATTACACTGGATGAATCTCTTGGCTTTTCAGCGGCTGCAATCGCACGGCCTTTGCAACATGTCTGCCTGATTCCCCTCATCGTGATCTATCAACTGATGGTCCCGATGATGATCTGTTGGTACCTTGTGACTCGTTCTCAGTATGGTCGCGGATCGGTGATCTGGGCTTATATGGTCGAATTGGTGGCGGGGCCGGTCCTCTATGCTATCTTGCCGGCGTGTGGTCCAATTTTTGCCTTTGGGGCGCAATGGCTTCATCCACCGATTGTGGAGGCGAAGGCGATTCAATTGACGGGATTACCGAACGCATTCCCCTCTTTGCACGTGGCGACGGCGTTCATATTCGTTTTGTTTTCTCCACGCAGAATCTGGCAGGTCGCATCGTTGGCTTTCCTCGGAGTCACGGTCTTCGCAACCCTTGCCACTGGAGAACATTACGTCATCGACCTCATCCCCGGTCTTGCATTCGGCAGCTTCGCGGTAAGCGTTGCGCGGAGAATGACCGGGCGCAGCGTTTTGTATCTGGCCGTTACTCTGGGCTGGTCGCTCGCGGTCCGGTTCGCGTATGTCTTCCTGATCGCTCATCCAAGTTTAACCGCGACGTTTGCGGCTCTGACCGTTGTGATGGCGACTGCGACCGTAGTCAGAGAATGGAGCATTCCCCGCTTGCAGACCACAGAAATCGCTCTGGCGCATCAGGAATGAGCTTCCTTGGCGGGATCGAAATTGTCGCCGGCCAAAGCTAACGTGAAATCCAGCATGTCCCCCAGCTTCGAGCGGGAGGCGCCGATGCTCCCAGCGGCGAGTTCCAGCACGGAATCCGCCGAGAAGCATGCCGATAGTCGCCACGGAACAACGCCGCTTCTTAACTTTTTGATCCGTTTTTGGCGGTCGAGATAGACGAGATCAATGGGGAAGCGCATAAACAGCGTGTGCACGCTTTCGCACGGAATGATCCACAATCCTTCCCCGGGAGAAAGCGACGTGCGCCCCAACAGACCCCTGCGGCGAGTTCCGCTTGTGTCAGCGACTTCAACGGAGCTCGCAAGCACTGTGCCGCGTGCCAGGTTCACGACTTTAAAGAGCCTTCCCGAACTGCTTTGTCTCCCCCGCTCGCCCAATCCTGCTGTCTCGATTTCATCTCGTGAAAGTATTCCCTCCGGGGACTCACGAGTTGCAACTCCGGTTAACTGAATCATTGCGGCGGGGCCGGAGGCGCACTGGTGGAATTGGTCGTGCTCGTAGAAGCGGCACCAAACCCGCCGCTGCTGCTATCGATCACCAGCGGGCTTTCCGGCCTCATGCTCTCAATCAATTTTTCCATCGGCAGAGTTTGGGGCGGAGGCGCTGGTGTGTTGGCGGACGTCTTGGTGTCTGGCTGATACATCGGCACGGCAGAATTCGGTGGCAGGAACGGGACGGGATAATTCAACTCCGGTAAGGGCGCTCCCGCTGCCAGGGGTGCAACGATCTCTGGCGTAACGATTACGATGAGCTCTGTGTTGGTCCTGTTCTTCGACATAGACTGAAAGAACTTGCCAATATATGGCATGTCTCCGATAAAGGGAATTTTTTGAAAGGTCTCGGTTTCGCGGTTGTCGAGCAGACCTCCGATCAAAAAACTCTGCCCATCGCTCAACTCAACCTCGGTGCTGACTTTTCGGGTCGTAATCGCCGGCACGTTGAAACCTGAAACCTGAACAGCATTGGTAAAGTCCAGGGCGCTCACTTCCGGCGCAACCTGAAGGCGGATCGATCCGCGCGGGGTAATCGTGGGAATAAAATTGAGCCTGACTCCGTATTCTTTGAACGTGATGGTTACTGCGGCCGAGCCACTAGAGGTCCCCTGAACGACCGGATATGGATATTCCCCGCCGGCAAGAAAGCTCGCCTGTTTGCCGTTAGCTGCCAGGACATTCGGTTGTGCGAGCACTTCTACCACGCCTTTAGTTTCAAGAGCCCTTATCGTTGCGCCCACACCCAGCCCGGGCAGAAACGCGAAAATATTCTGCTCGTTCGAAAGTGTTGCCTGGCCGCCCGGTGTAGATACGGAACCGCCGCCTCCCGAACCGCTGCCGCTTGAGATAGAAGGCGGTGAAAACTGACCTGTCGTAATTCCGCCGATCACGTTTCCAAATCCAAGACTGAACAGGTTAATCCCCAGGTCTTTCGCCTTGTTCCGGTCAACACTCGCAAATCGCACCTTGAGCAGAATCTGTGGGTCGGCGGAAGGCACTTCAACATTAAGCAGATTCACGACTTTGCCGGCACCCGAGGCAATTTGAACCGCACGCCCGGCGCTGGTGAGATCCTTAGCTGTGCCGCGCAGATAGATCCCGTTGTTCTCGGCACTAACTTTGAAGTCCTGTCCCGGAAATTCCGTCTTCAACTGGCGGCGCACCGCTTCCAGCGCGTCGCTGGAAAGCGCTCTGCCGGAACGCACCGTTACGTTGAAGAATTGGCGCCCCCCGCCCGTATCCCAGATCACCAAGCTGGTTTCGCCGGGCGCCTTGCCGCTGACAACGATCTCGGTTGGGCTTACCGCGGAAACCTCAGCCACGTCCCCCAAGCCAATCGCTACCCGCAAAATCGGTCGCGCACAGTCCACGACTACAGTCTTCCCCGCGGCCACCGACAGTTCATTGGCCGAGTCCTGATAGGAGCCACCATGAGAACCTGAAGAAGATGGCGACGCTTGACCCCGCAGATTCTGCCCGGCGCAAAGGAATACTGACAATGCGACGAAATATGCAGTCATAATATAGGCTTTCGTTCTCACTTTTGTACCTCGGGCGAATCGACCTTCAATTCACTGCGTTTCGAGCCACTAATCACCTCGATCGAAAATGGCTTCGGAGTCTCTTTCTGAGCGATCCTGACGGCAGGCCGCATCGGTGCGGCGGTCGAATTCTCACCCGAAAAGAGGCTACCCATAGCAGTGCCTGGAATGGTGTTAATCTTGGTGTCCAATGGATTCCGAAGCACAAGTTGGATTGCCAAATGATTACTGGCAAGGCTCAAGGTCTCGGCCTGTTCCGGCGTCACCAGCAGGTTGACCACCTGGACCGGCTTCGGTTTTCCTTCCGCATCCTTCTGTATGTCGGTGCCGGCCGAAAGAACTTCGATGTTCTGAAGAATAGTCTTCGATATAACACCCTGAGTGGTCGAGGTTGCGCCTGGTGGAACGCCCGAAATCAAGACGTCCACGCGCATGCCGGGGGTGACGAAGCCAGCGACGCCGACTACATCATCCACCTTCACGGCGCACGCCCTCATCCCGTCCGGAATGGTCGCAGCCAATCCGCCGCCAGACCCGGGTGCCGCGAGCCGATCTTCGAGAATGGGCTCGCCCTGATACAGATTCGACACCACTCCACGGCCGACGGCATTCTCGAACTTCAAAATGACTCCCTTTGGAAGCGCACCGGCGATCTCGATTGTGGTCAGGTTAGAAGGGGTCAGCAAGGTGCCAATCTTGAGATCGCCGGCCGCCGCGACAACCCGCATCGTCGCTACAGCTTTTGACGCCCCCATCCGCGGAGCCGCAATGCGATACACGAGGTAAGCGCAGCTCCCAGCAATCCCAAGAGCGATAAGGATGATTGTAATGAGCCTACGATTCATTCCATGGTCCGTTAGAACTGGCTAAGTTGTCAGTTCTGCCTCTCTGCCTTACGCGGCGTAACATACACTGTAATGAATAACGCACCCACTTTTATGGACGCGGTCTATACTGAATGAATCCACTTGAAGAATGCCATAATTCTACACCTTCGAAGAAGAATAAGTAATAACCACAAAGCGTCTGTAATTGCCATGTGGTTACTAAGGTGGTAATGAGCAATGAGTCGTCCGCAGCGCACTTCAGAAAAAGAATACAATTGTGCCAATGCAGAAAAGATATGCATCGCCCCAAAGCTCGTTGAGCTATAGAGTCGAGGCGCCTTCGGTTCCAATAATGCAACCATGAAGATATTGGCCCATCCATGATGTCGCACAGCACGATCACGATCTTCTCTGACCACACCGACTCGAGCCAGGGGTCAACATCGCTTGCCATTTCGGTTCTGATTCATAGTTTCGCTTTCGGCCTGCTGTTCTTCGGACTTATGTACACGCCCCGAATAGTTAGTAGTGCTCAGAGTGAAAGATATACAATCCGTCAGCTCGTTCTGCGAACGCGATCGTCCCGAATGCAACAATCCTCCACGAACGACATGAGCCCAGATAGCCAGCGCTCCTCGGCCGCCTCGGTTGCGGCAGCCGACGCAATGGCAGCATACCTGCAAGCGATGCGAAAGATTGAAGACGCAGAACCGGGACCCCACATATTGCTCCAGCCAGATGTTCACACCCATCAAACGTTAATCCATGAAGCTCAGGTCCCCACCTTCATCCTATGGACGCCAAGCGATGCCCAAGTCAAAGACATCGTTGCGCCCTTTGCGACTAAACTCCGAGTTGCTTCTGTAACTCCTTCAGTAAGTCCGCCCAATCACGAGTTGAGACCAGCAAGCCTCGCTGTCCGGTCGGCCGATCATGACACGTCGGAAAAGCGGCTTGTCCCTGGTACTCCCTTTCCCGTGAGAACCGAAGAACCTGATCTTGCCCAGATGACTCCACTCACTGTTATGCAGGTTTCCGATAAGCCGACTCCTGCCGCAGTCATATCGCTATCCGATCTCCGCATGCCCGACGGAGCCGCGATTCTGCCTCCCGTCAATCAAAGTGCAGGATCCAAAACACAAGGTGGACTGACACCGAATCGAGCTGGCAACCCCTCGACTGACAACGATCATGCGAACGGGAAGACAGGCGGAACCCAGACAGGTACGGGTGCAATTGACAAACCGGTTGCACATGGTCCCGAATCGGCCCGAGGGAACGGTGATACCTTCAGCAAGGGGAGCCAACTTTCTGCCACCCTGGTTACGTTGGCCAAGAACGGCCATTTCCAATCCGTGGTCGTTGGTGCATCGCTTGAGGATCAGTTCCCCGAGATGGAAGGTTTCTGGAACGGCCGGCTGCTCTATACCGCCTACCTCCATGTTGGACTCGCTCAAAGTTGGATCCTTCAATATTCGCTTCCCCGCTCCGAAACGGCCGCGGCAGCCGGCAACGTCGCTCGGCTTGAATCTCCGTGGCCGTACAGCATCGTGCGTCCTGACCTCGCCCCTGGTTCGATCAATGCCGATGCTCTCATGATCAAAGGGTTTATTAGTCAGGAAGGACACTTCGAGGTGCCCACGCTTATTTTCCCGCCGTCTTTCCCCTTCGCTCAGTTTGTGCTTGACTGCCTCCGGCAGTGGCAATTCAGACCTGCTTTCCAAAACGGACAACCTGCGCGAGTGGAAGCCCTGTTGATCATTCCCGAGCCGGAATAGAATCTCCGTGTATCTTCCCGGAGTTATCCCTTCACTAACTGCGAGCCACTCTTAGTCTTTTCCCCGCTGCGATTGATCGATACCTAATTAACGCTGTCAGGAATCAAGCGCGCCACGGTAAAGCTTGATCCGATATTTGCGAAAATCTGCTTGATCGTTTTAGCCGGCTGCGCCGTGGTACACGTATCTGAGTAGAAATCGCCCAGATTCGAGGCCATGTTCTGCATCGCCGTGCATGAACTGATCGCCGGGTTGTTATCCGTCGGACAATCCGACGTGCTTGTCGTAGATCCATAGGCAACCGTGAATACCTTGGTGCCGGCAGTGTTCGCGGCTTGAGCCGCCGTGACCGCCTGATTGCATTGCTGGTTATAGGAGGGATAGGTTCCGGAACCAGTGATTGCCACGTTATTGACGTCTTTCGAGGCCATTTGATTGGTGCCGCTGGATGAGCTATTTCCAACTTGTTTTGGCGTTGTATAGTACTTCGAATTCGCGGCTCCATCGCTCAGAATGATGAGCGCGTTCTGCGAACCGGAATACGCCGCCTGTTCCGCGACAAGCGCCGCCTGGGCCGCATAGATCGCGCCCGCAAAGAAGGTTCCTTCGCCACCCGGGGTTTGCAGACCCGAGCAGGAGCCGGTTCCCCCAAAGCTGGTATTGCCGTTCACCGATTTCACAAGATTTGAGGCGCTCGCCAGCGGGCTTATCCCGCTACTCGTATCGGAAGCGCGATAATCGTTCAGCCAGGGCACGACCTGATAGGTTGCCGTTGTTGATCCAGATGGCGCATACGTCGATGCGCCGGCCACAGGGAATGAGTATGGAACAATGCTCAGGCTGCCGCCTCCGCAGTATTCGCTCTTTGCCGTACCGACGGTGATGTTCGGATAGGTGAACAAGCTTATCCGGTCGACCGAGTTTGACCCATCGGAAGGACAGGTTGCGTAAGTCTCTGAGCAGGGGTACAACTCAGCCATCAGCGTTTGAACGCCATTCATTGCGCACTGCACTCTTGAGAGGTTGGTGCAATTGGGGTCGTTACTGGCCATCGATGCGGTCGAATCGAGAACGATCGCCACGTTGTACGGGACGGCGGCTGAACCCCTCATCGACGCGGTTGATGAGGCGGTAACATTGAAGGTTCGTATGCCGAAGAGGCCCAGGAAAAACGTCGGAATGGCAGCTGTCTGCTTCACCTGCATGGCGTTTCCGCTGGCAGGAGCGACACAGGCCATTCCCACATTCCTCAGGGCCGTCAGGCAAGCCGCGTTGGGGTATCCCGAAACCATCGAAACGGTCCCCAGGTTGGCATTGGCGTTGAGTTTCCCCGCCATGGCGCTATATGAAGTTGAGGTAGTTGTCGCCGTGCTGTTGGGGAGATCTTCCGCTCCCGCCAGGGCGGCTGCGTCGGTTGCAGCCTGAAGTTCTCGATAGCAATAGAAGATATGCCCGACGTCGATCGAGAATCCTGCAAAACCCATAAGCATGACCATCATCGTCGCTACCCAGGGAAGTGCCTGTCCTCTCTGGTCCCTGAGCGCTTGGTGTACACGAGTCCTGACCGCGTTCTTCATTGGATCATCTCCGTTGTTTGCGCCTGCAGCGTGCAGCCGGACCAATAGTTCCTCCCGTAGATAGTCAAGTTACAGGGATAGGTCACGGTTACGCTGGCGCTTCCCCCCTGCTGCAGATAGGAAGGCGCCCCTGAGGTGTAATTGGCGCTGCTGCACGTAAGTGAACCGGTAGTCGGACCGTATGTTCCAAGAGTGGTCCCGCTGGAGCTGGCCAACACCAACGTAAATGCCATATTCGAAGAATTAAGCAACGGCGCTCCGGAGATGACTGCCGAGGAAAACGAGTTACATGGGTCCAGCGTGTTGCTTCGTGCGACCGCGACCCCTCTCGCTGCACTGCTCGTAGCTTCGATCAGTTGCAGGTAGTTGCTCATTGTCGACCCGATTGCCACTATGCCCATCATGATCATCAACATGATTGGGGCAACCAGTGCGAACTCAACCAACGCGTTGCCGTCCTCACGTGTGGATAGCAATGCGTGAGGCGTATCTCTCCGCGATTGCCGCTCCAAGGGTGTGCTCTTCCCCGGGATACGACGTTCGGGGTCCTGTGCTGCGTACGTGCGCAAGCCGCCTGCAACGTTCATCACTCCAGCTCCTCGTGTCTTTGCCCAGGTAGTCCGGTTTTCATCTCTTCCTCGAAACTTGCATGATCCCTCGCGAGTGCAGAATCACCTTGCCTCACGTTCGATTGTTGATCCGCTCCAGGAATCGCTCCAGTCGCCGCTTGGTCGCCTCTCTGACTGTTTCATCGTCGAATTCATCTTCGGCCAGGACGAACTGCAAGCCGACGCCATCGTCTCCCCACCGAACGGCGCGTACCTTGACCGAGATAACAGGTTTCGCGCCATCTTTTTCGCCATCCATATCCTGTAGTGTCATCAAGATCAAGGTGCCCGGATACCAGCGGTCCTCGGTGAGCAGATATAACCCGGTCGAGCTGACGTCGCGAATGTCGTGCGCATTGGGAGTGCTCCCATTCCAGTAATAGGCCGACAACCGGGGCGCAGGCTGCCTTGGGGCCTTCCGGGCATCCGGAGACAACCATCGCCTGAACCAGTTTCTTAACGGATCGACTCGCTTCTTCCCGGGAGCGATCGGCGCGGATTCAGGGCTCTCGCGCTCCGCACCGGACCGGTCGTCTAACTCCGCTAAAGCAAAGTCACGCGGCGCAAGCGGCATCTCGCGGGATGGCACGGTGCCGGGAACCGCGCCCGATGCGCCTCCCTTGCCATTAAGCAACTCCAAACGACGCTGCATCTCCTCAGTCACGCATAACACAAACTGATCGCCGAACTGCGTTTCCGAAGAAGATATGGAATGCGGGGGCAGCACCAGGAGGCTCTCGGCGATCGGCCTCGAGGGATTTTTGAGAAGCGCCGGGAATGATTCCACAAGATCAACCACGCGGCAATCCTTGTCCAGGTAGATCAGGTCGAGGGGAGCCGTCACTCCGGAATCAGGGATGCCCCGAAATGGTGTCAACCACAGGCCTTCATTGGGGTTCAGAGACAGAGCTCCATCCACGCCGAGCGCCTTGTACGAGAAGTCTCCGGCCGTGACCTCCAAGCCAAGAAAACACTCCCGAGTTTGGTTGTATGCACAATACATCCGCAGTTCCATAACAACTCCAGTCCGTGCGGGATGTACTCCGCAGCCCCATTGCCTCATTGGCCCTCCACCTTCATTCGTCGCCTCTTAACTTTGCTTTATAAAATGAGCGATTGCGCAAAGGTGATCCATGTTTCACCCGCTTCGCCGGAATTCGGGCGATAACCTGCGCAATCGCAGCAGTGCGAATGGTCCCAGCGGAGCGACGTCTTCGTCTTCCGGCGGCCCGGAGGGCTTCCGCCCACCCCGGCATCCGTTTGTAGTGCTACTTGACCCTGGTGCGGCGGCGTTGGATTAGAACCACCAGAACAACGAGAAACAGTATGCCGGAGACAATGCGGATGATAATGTTCGTATCCATTTTCAGATCCTTTCGTGGAACGTATTGTGGGCGCTGCCCGAACGATTTCGGACGCGACTAAGCCTGCGGTCAAGCTCCGCCGTTCGTCCATTTGCATGGCGCCGGCGGAACTCTGAACCACCTGCGCTACTTAACGCGGGTACGCCGACGCTGAATCAAAATCGCCAGAACGATAACGAAGAGCACGCCGGAGACAATCCGGATGATCATGGCACTGTCCATTCGCCTTTCCTCCTTCCATCAATGGTTCATTAATTGCTTGAATGACTCCATCATCAGAATCACCGCGGGGCCAAGAGTCACGATAAACAGCGCGGGAAAGATGAAGAATACGAGTGGAAAGACGAGCTTCACAGAAGTCTTCGCCGCCTGCTCTTCCACCGCCTGCACCCGTTGTGTTCTCAAGGTGTCGGAATGAGTCCGCATGGTTTTGGCGATACTGGTGCCGAATTGTTCCGACTGCACCAGCATCGAGACGAGATTGCGCAGGCTGTCAACTCCGGTCCGGTCTGCCATCTGCTTCCAGGCGTCGGAGCGCGCACGACCAGCCCGTTGTTCCAACACCACAATGCCCAATTCATCACACAGGTCCGGTTGCGCATGGAGTAGCTCAGCCGAGGTGCGGGCCGTCGCCTGGTCCAGACTGAGACCGGCTTCAGTACAGATCACCAGCATGTCGAGCACATCCGGCAACCCGCGCCGAATGCGCTTTTGCCGCGCCTTAATCTTCCGTCCCAGCCAGAAATCCGGCAGTATGAATCCGATACCCAGGGCGGAAATGTAGATCACGAACGGGTTGAATTTCCCGAATCCTGTCACCAGCGCCAAAGTACACAACAGCAGCGGTACCAATACCTTTGAGCCATTGAGCATATTGACCGCCGAATCGTTACGGTAGCCGGCACGCTGGAGCCGCTCGCGCGTGACGGAGATTTCGGTCTGGCTCTTGGGCAGGACATGCTTGAACACCCCTACAACGCCCCCAAGAGATGAGCCTGTGTCCTTTACGATGCCCTTCAACGTTCTGCTTTTGGGAGGAGCGGGGTTGATGGCGCTGGAGATGCGATGGACCATGGCGTGGCGTTGGAACAACAGGACCCCGCCAATCGCGACGAGCAAGAACACTCCGACAAAAGCAGCAATCGCAAATTCCATGGTTCCACCTTCACACGTCTATGTTGACAATCTGGCGAATGATCAACCCACCCAATAGCGTCATGCCTCCAGATCCGCACAGCAGCTTGATGCCGATGGGGCGTTTCCATAAGACACTCATCATGTCGGGGTTGACGAAGTAGATCGCAACGCCCAGAAACACAGGCAGACAAGCGAGAATCAGCCCGGTAAGTCTGCCTTGCGCCGTGTGCACACTGATCTGCCGTTTCAAGCGAAACCGCTCACGAATGGCATGGGAAGCCTTGTCAAGCACCTCGGCAAGATTGCCTCCACTCTCTTTTTGAATCATGATTGCGCTGCTCACGATTCTCAGATCCTGTAGCGGAACACGCTTGATCATGTTCTCCAGGGCCGTCTTCAGTTCAAGACCATAGTTCTGCTCATCAAAGCAAGTCTTGAATTCGCACCCGATCGGATCGGAGCACTCCCGCGCCACCAGGCCCACGGCAGCAATCAGGCTGTGGCCCGCTCGGAGTCCACCTACCATAAGATCGAGAGCTTCGGGCAGGTCCTTGACAAACATCTCCAGACGTTTGGCGCGTCTTTGCATGACCCACAGAATTGGCGCCGACGCAGTGATCAGGCCCGTTATGAGAGCCAGCCAGAACTTCCCATAACGCAGCTCAACTAAATATGCCGGCGCCAGACCGCACACCGCACATAGCACCAACAGCCTTCCCACCGACCATTTGAGATTAGCCTGATCCAGAAATTTCTGAAGCAGAGGCCCCAACTCGAAGTTGCGCAGCTTCCGATTCAGCCATGGGATGCTGCTGAGTTGCTCGTCCTTGCGGAGATCGGGGATCTTCTCGTGCTTTGCCTGGTCCTCACCCAACAACGCCGAGTCGAGCGCGGACATAACCTGCTTGGACTTCTTGGTCGCCCCACTCGCGATAGCGATCAATGGCAGTGCGATGGCGATGAACGCACCCGCGAATGTCAACACGAGGATCAGTTCCATGGCTTACTACCCTTTCCGCTCATTGAACCGGCGTCTCACGTTCGAACAGGGCTTGCGGCAAGACAATCCCCGAGACGCGCAGCCGTTCGAGGAATCGGGGACGGATTCGGGTCGGCTGGAAGACTCCAATCACCTTTCCATCGGCTCCGATTCCCTTTTTCTGAAAAGTAAAGATCTCCTGCATGCAGATCACGTTCTCTTCCATACCTGTGATCTCGCAGACACTCGTTATCTTGCGCGTGCCGTCGCTCATGCGGCTGCACTGGACTACGATGGTGATTGCGGCTGCTATCTGCTGTCTGACAGATTTTTCAGGCAAGTTCATATTGCCCATGGCCACCATCGACTCAAGCCTGGAGATGGCATCGCGCGGGGTATTGGCGTGAATCGTCGTGAGCGAGCCCTCGTGGCCGGTATTCATGGCCTGCAGCATGTCGAAAGCTTCCTCGCCGCGCACCTCTCCGATGATGATGCGGTCCGGGCGCATCCGCAGGCTGTTTATCAGCAACTGGCGCTGGCGGATTGCGCCATGCCCCTCGATATTCGGCGGCCGCGTCTCCAGGCGCACGATATTTTCCTGCGGCAGGCGCAGTTCGGCGGCGTCCTCAATCGTGACAAGCCTCTCGTGGTTGGGAATAAACTGGGAAAGAATACTCAATAGAGTCGTCTTGCCTGCCCCGGTACCTCCGGAAACGAGAACGCTGATACGGGCCTTCACGGCGGCCGCCAGCACTTCCAACGCCTCCGCCGAAATACTCTTGAGTTGAACCAGTTGGCTGGCCGCTATCGGGCCGGTCCCGAAGCGGCGAATCGAAAGCGACGGACCGTCAAGCGCCAGGGGTGGAATAATCGCATTCACACGCGATCCGTCCGGCAATCTGGCGTCGACCATTGGCGATGATTCATCCACCCTCCGCCCCACTCGGGAGACGATGCGGTCGATGATCTGCAGCAGATGGCGGTCGTCGCGGAAGGCTGTGTTTACTCTTTGAAGAAGTCCGCCCTTTTCGATAAAAATATGGTCCTTGTCGTTCACCAGGATGTCGGAAATCTTCTTATCGCGCAGCAGCGGCTCCAGGGGGCCAAGACCGAATACTTCGTCCAGGAGATCGGCATGAATTTTTTCCTGCTCATCCAGGTTCAGCGGCGCCCGCTGGTCTCCCATGATCTCTTTGATCAGTTCCAGAACCGCCTGCCGCGCGCGGTCGGAGTTTACCCGCGACAGCTTTTCCAGATCGAGCTTCGAGATCAGGATGCGATGGATTTCCGCTTTGTAAGTTTCGATATTGAGTGTTTCCACTTTGACTTTCCATCCAGACTTCGAGAGCTATTAACCGAACAGGCCGAAGGCTTTCTTCTTCTTCTTTGGAACCGGCTCGCCAGTGATGGCCCTGGCCATCTCCTGAAGTACCTGAGCTATCGGGGAATCCCCGGGCAGTAAGGGTGTCGCGTCAGTCTGCGCCCGCTGCACCGCTGGATAGTCATTGGGGATCTTCCACTGCGGTGACCTTGTGAGGACCTTTGCAATATAGTCGTCGGGAACCAGCGTCGAACGTGGATCATGCCGGTTTAAAACAATCTCCACCTGCGGAGTCCGTGCCGTAAAAAACTGCGAGATCAGGCGGTTTGAATTGCGCAGTTCAGCTACTCCAACCTGAGCAATCAGGTAGATCACCGAGGCGTCCTTGAAGAGAGACATCTCCGACAAGTCCAGCCTCGATCCCGCATCGACAACAACGTAATCGAAACTCTGTCGCGCCACGGTCAGAAGCTTGGCGATAGCATCATTGGCAAACTGGTACGAAAGGAACTTACCCGGAGCCGGTAGCACCGCCAGTCCGTAGCTATGTTTGACCAGAAGTTTTGAAAGGAAACTCGAATCCAGCCGATCGGCGGCTTGCAATGCATTGACAGTGGAATACTCAGACTGAATACCCAGATTCAGAGCAACGTCACCCAGGGGATCGGCAAGATCGATCAGCAACGTGCTCTGGCTGCGTTGGTAAGCCAGTGCAAGCGCGAAGTTGCACGCCAGCGTGGTCACGCCGACACCGCCCTTGGCGCCCATGAACGTGAGCAATTTGCCGGTCGCCCGCCTGGGGCTGCTGTTCACCGGCCGGCGACTCACGGCACGAAGAAGAGCCCCCTTTAAGGCGCCATGTTCCACCGGAACGGCTAGAAACTCCCGGGCGCCCGCGCGCATGCTGCGCACCAGCTTATCTGGACTTGCCTCGTCGGAATACACCATCACCGTGGCCGAACCCCTAACGCTCAAGCCCTCCACAAGCTCGAGAGCATATTCAGGGTTACTATCCAGATCAAGAATCAGCGCATCGTATTCATCGAGTAACATGGGTAATTCGTCGCGACTGGCAGGATAGGCAGAAAACTCGCGAACGATCATCGATGGATATTCATGAAGCGCGAGGGCCATCGCCTCCCGGCGCCGATCCTCGGGGCCAATGAGAGCAATCGACAACGAGCCGCCTTGCGATTCAGATTCTCCCCCCCGAATAAATGAGGAGAAACCGTTGCTCGCGCTGCCTTCTCCTCCTGGAGCGGGCGCGGCTTCAGGTGCGCTTGATAAGAATCGATAGTCGATAGGTGAATTTGGCATGCGCACGCTCTGACAGTTAGAAAGCAAAAAACGAAAGCAGTGTCCCAATGGCTATGGCCGGCGCATAGGGCATCTTGCGCCGCAGAGGATTATCGAGGGTCATATCCGGATCTCGAAGCCTTTTGCGCTTCATCCAGCCGAAGGCAAGGTCTCCAGTGCCCTGGAACAACTCCGCGGCAAATCCGGCATAGAACGCCCAGACCAGAACCCATACCCCTCCGACGACGCCGGTGACTACCTGAGCAATGAACAATTGCTGGGGGCCAATCCATGCCCCGATAGCGGCGCACAGTTTTACGTCTCCGGCTCCCAATCCACCCAACCAGAAAAAAGCTCCGCAAATTACCAGCGCAAGCGTCGTCCCGGCCAGGCTTTGACGAATTCCGCCCCAACCATGAACCCAGCCGGAAACCACTAACCCGGCCGCAAGAAACGGAAGCACCACCCAGTTCGGGATGGTCCTGCTCTTCAGATCCGTGATACTCACCAACACAAGAACGATCAGCGTTGGCCACCAGGCGAATGAATGCATGTCTGTCTCCCAACGCTCAACTAAGGATTCGTCATACGTGTTGACCATGCAATTGACACGCCAAACTTTAGAAGATGAAGAGACCCATAATCCAAGCGTTTACCGGCTCGATAGCGAATCGGGTGTACACCGCTGCTGACGAACGTCCTCACCCGCGGACAGCGAACAATTGCAGGCCGAGGCAGCTATGCTGATGTGTACGGAAGCATGTCCTTTGAGAGCTACATATAGGGCGATCGACTCGAGCTATTTCGGGCGTCATTGTCGGCTCAACACGGAACGGTATTCAGGGCAGACGGCTTCGGTGTCGCTGAGCGGAAGCCAAAGGAGACATGGCAGCTACTCATCAACGACTCGATCATATGGATCTGCGCGTGTTGAGTAATTCCTACCGTACGATTTGACTGATGCTATGTGATCGTCGTCACACAACGAATGAACGAGTCTCTCGCATTCTTGGAATAAATTGTGATTGCCATCACAATGTGTAACATCGCCTGGAATACAACCAAGTTCATACTAACAACCGTGCCGGATCGATTCTTCACCACCCTCAGGATCTTATTTCGTTCTATGCCGGGCCGACTATCGACCCCTATTGGTGAGACGAGGTGACTATATCTTATTGATTATATGCACCATATGCTTCCTGATCTCTGAACGGCCTTGGTCCCGGGATCGAGCTACATGGCCGGGGTTTCTTATCGCGATCCCCCTCGTTCTCTCCTTTCCCATGGATCATGAGTTACTCCTTCGCGTATCGAAAGTGGCTAAAGCGACACAACTAACAGCCGATGGATAAGATAAGTCATCATTGACTCAAAAGAGGCATTGTCAACGAGATAAATGACAAATTAGCATCACCATCATCCACTCACCAGATTCAAAGGCAACGAGGAATGCAAGAGGGACTCTCGGCCGTGATAAGAATTGGGCTCTACTCGGAAGATCGCACACTGCACAGACTTCTTTCGTCTGCGCTCGGCAAGGAATACCAACTTCAGCAAGATACCAGCGAATCGGCAATCAGAGAGCTAGCTGTGGCCGGACGTTGCGATGTCCTGATCCTGGACTTTTTCTCCAGTCACGACGATTTGGAGGAGCGCATTGAATCCTGGCGGCGTTTGCTTTCCCTCCAGGTTCCAGCGTTGATCATGGCCGCTGAAGGTCTCCATTCGAAAATATGCGAATCCATCCATAACGAGGCTTTCGGGTATTGCCGTCGCCCGCCTTCCCTTCGTGACCTCAAGAACCTGCTCCAAAGGGCGTATGAAAATTCCTCTCTGAAGCAGGAGCTGCAGACCGCGAAGCAGGGCCAGGGCGAAATCGCCGGTTGCGACCGGCTCATCGGCACGTCCCCGCAAATGCGCCGCGTTTATCAACTCGTGCGCAACGTGACCAATCTCAATGCCGCGGTCTTGATCACCGGCGAGAGCGGCACAGGCAAGGAACTGATTGCGAGGGCGATCCACAATCTAGGTCCCCGCTCCAGCCATCCTTTCGTGGCCATCTCCTGTGGCGCTATCCCGGAGACGCTGATCGAGTCGGAATTGTTCGGCCATGCCAACGGCGCCTTTACCGGGTCGGTCGGGCCTCACGAGGGATACTTCGAGAAGGCCGGAGAGGGCGCACTCTTTTTTGATGAGATCGGCGAGCTCAGTCTCTTCACCCAGGTCAAGTTGTTGCGTGTTCTTCAAGAACTGGAGTTCAGCCGCCTCGGGAGCACCCGGGTCATACCGCTACGGGCACGGCTTATTTTTGCGACAAATCAGGACCTGCCGAAGCTGGTTGCAGAAGGTCGGTTTCGTCATGATTTGTACTACCGCATCAACGTGATGCGCATTCAGGCTCCGGCGCTTCAGGATCACCCGGAAGACATACCTTTGATGGCTGAGCACTTTCTTCGCCGCTATTCGCGCGTGTTCGGAAAATCGATGGACAGGTTCGAAACCAAAGCCATGGACATGCTCATGGAACACGCCTGGCCGGGAAACGTGCGCGAACTGGAAAATGTCATACAGAGGGCCATTATTGACGCTCCCGGACGTTCAGTCCGCGCCGAAGACTTGAATCTCACGTGCGAAGAGGAGTCCCCTTCCGAGTACACCAAGATTCTCGATATCGGCGACTACCTTCCTACCGGAAATTTTGAGAAACAATTGCGAGAATACAAAATCAAACTGGCTCTTGCCGCGGTTCGTGAGAACAACGGAAATAAGGCGCTGGCCGCCCGCAGCCTGGGGATGTCCAGGGCCTATTTATATCGATTGATCGGGCTCGCAGAATCGGAGACGTTGGGCGACCAGAACGTTGCCTGTTCGATCAAGGTTTAACGTTTCTGGTAGAGCAAGCCGAAGGTTCAGGCCCCTGCGTCTTATTCGTTTCCTGGCCGAGCGACAGTGCGCGACTGCGTCACGGCAGTGTCCGCCTACTCCGGACCGGGGCTTCATGACCCATGGTTTCAGGTTTGCACGTTGTAGGCTGGCAATCCTATGGTCACCAATCCGCTCTTCTTTTTCCCGGATATGTACCAGCAACACCAGGAGGTTTCATGACTCTCCCGGCCGGCGGGAGAGACCAGGTCTTCGTAGGTAATTCTTCCGAACAGAAATATCTTCTCGTCCCAATCCTCCACCCCCTTCAGCTTCTCCTCGGTCGCGCAAAACCGTTCTACATCTCCCCGACCGAAGATCCGTATGGGTGAGGATTCTCCCGGGAGAAGAATAATGGGATCCAATGACACTCCTGGTTTCTCGGCCTCATACTCAGGGACCGGAGGCAAGTGAGTTTCGTCAAGCGCGACAGCGATTCTTTCCGCAGTTACAACAATTCTGGCTGGGCTCTTACCCCGATTCGTGGCTACGACCGTTGAGCTGTTTTCAATGCCGGGGGATGGTTCGGCCGTGACCATGATCCAGGGCCTCTCCGCCCGAACGATTGCTTGCGCCTGGAGCAAAGCGGTCTGAGCGACTGCGGCCGCGGTGTCGACCGCGCTTTCAACCGATTGCGTTTGCCGTTCGATTTTTCTGAGTAATGATACGGCCAGCATGATTCCGACGTATCCCATAACTGCCAGAAGCAGATTGGCTATCCATGCGATTCGATCCGGAACAGGCCAGGTCGGAGGCGCTTGAACCGGGGCGGCAACAGTAATGTGCGGCGGCGGGTAACTCAACGATCCGCAGTCGCAATTGGCTTTCTCGGTGAGACGGCTCGCAGCAGGCGGGCCGGCTGCGGAAGGTCTCGCAACCGGCATACTATGATCGCTCGGACCGACATTGCCGGTCGCCTGTTCGCCGACTGCCAATGGCGCTCGCGCGGCTGCCAGAAGGACTACCAGAACCAATGTATTCTTAAGCGTCATGACTTAGATAGATAGGTGTTATGGCGCAAATGTACCACAAATGATTCTCCTGATCCCATCCCCCAGACTGGTTTCACGGTTCGAAAGTACTCCGATCGTAACAGCGGATCACCAGCGACGTGCTCTGCATCACGGTTTCCCCGCATATATCTCTGAGATACTGCTACGGACCCTGATTTAGGCGTCGACGAAAGACACTTACTCCAAATCCAGGTAAGCGGACCTACATCCGACCGAAAGCGGGAAGCCGGCGGGGAGACCCTATCTCAACCAGTGTGGGACTAAGCGTGACGAGAGCGCGCATGGACGGCTTATATCTCCTCCTTTTGGGGGGCGCACTCTTTCTTTCGCTGGGCCTGATTATCGAGCGTGCCGCTGCAGTTACAACAATAGATTTCAAAGTGGTCTACTACAGCGCGCGGAGCCTTCTGCGAGGTTGCGATCCTTATCAGGAGAGCAGCTTGATGCAGGTATATCGCGCCGAAGGAGGAGACAGTCCATCCGACACCGCCAAAACTCGTCGGATCGAAGGCAATTATATGTACTTGCCGACGGCATTTGCCTTCACAGTCCCCTTCGCGATGCTGCCGTTCGGCCTTGCACACGCGCTTTGGTTGACCCTGACCGCGGCCAGTCTCCTCCTGGCCGCATTTCTGATGTGGAACATTGGGGCCGACCATGCACCGGTGGTTTCCGGAGGCCTGGTGTTCCTGGTCCTGGCAAACAGCGAGGACCTGCTGCTCCTCGGGAATCCGGCAGGAATCGCGGTTTCCCTTTGCGTAGTTGCAGTTTGGTGCTTTCTTAGAGAGAAGTTTGTCATGGTCGGCGTCGTTTGCCTCGCCATCAGTCTGATCTTGAAACCCCATGACGCGGGGCTGGTCTGGCTCTATTTCCTGCTTGCGGGTGCGGTACATAGAAAGCGCGCTTTACACACCCTGGCTGTATCTGTGGTCCTCAGCGTCCCGGCAATTCTGTGGACCACGCACGTTTCCCCACATTGGATCCAGGAATTGCAATTCAATCTGTCTTCACTATCGGCGCATGGGAATCTCAACGACCCGAGCCTCGCGACATCCGGCGCTCGGGGCCTCGGTATGATGGTCAACCTGCAGACCGTCATGAGCCTGTTTTGGGATGATCCTCGAATCTACAACGCGGCCAGCTATCTTGTCGGCGGAACCCTGGTGCTCGCATGGGCGATCATCACTCTGAAATCGCGCCCCCCGAGGATGGCAAATCCCAGGTTGGCGCTCGCCGCTATCGCTGCTATCTCAATGTTACCGATCTATCATCGACAGCAAGATTTGATTCTTCTGTTACTCACTGTTCCCGCCTGCGCCATGCTGTGGTCTGAAGGGTCCAGGACGGGTCGACTGGCGCTTCTGGTGACCACAACCGGATTTCTGCTGGTCGGCGACCTTTTCTGGATCATATTTGACCATCTGCTTCCTGCACTTGCCGGGAGAGGAGTTCCGGGATGGGCCATTACTGCCATCCTGGTGCTCATGGTGCCACTCATTTTGCTGTTAACGGGTGTTTTCTATCTATGGACTTATGCACGAAGGGCGCTTGTTCCGACTTCACCAGCCCCATCCGGAGGCCGGAATCATGTGCCAAGCCGACCTGCTCCCTCTCAGGAATCCAGCGCTCATGTTGACGTCTTGCGACAAGAACTGGTGGGTCTCTTTCCATTGGCTTGATATCCACGACGCACTGCCATCCATTGCTTTTAGAAAGGCACCGCTGCCGAGGACCCGGAAACGATAAGACCCATGGGATAGTACTTTGCATTCTTCTTTATTTCGGGTTTTTGCGGCATTCTCTACAAACTGATCCGGTTGGCAGCCTCTCGCCGCCTGGTTTGTACGCTCTTTCTGAACTCCTGATCGGTTGTTCGTCGCTGGCTGCGCCTGGCCAGTTCTCAGAGGTCGGCGTCCAGTATCTGCAGCAGTAATTGAGCGGAGAACCGGTCCATCGTTTGTGAATCTCGGGCAATTCCAGGCCCTCACAAGGCTCGATTGCGGGCCTCGCCCAACAGCAAGGCCGCCCCGAAAGGCGGCCTGTGGAGAGCAATCTGAGGTCTATTGCGGGTTGTTGAAGATCGCGCCTACAGTGGCGTTGGTCGAACCCCCGTGGGAAACCAACTGGATCTGGCAACTGTTGGGTCCTACTGCGGTGATTGGCGCGGTCGCGGGGCAGTTATAGGTCCATCCGCCAAACGCCACTCCTGTCTGTGCCGGCGCCGTCAAAGTCACAGTGGTGCCGACCGGGTAGATACCAACGCAGACTGATCCACCAGTTCCGCCGTTTGCGGTCCAACCCGGACCGCAGTGGATCACGTCCGGCGTGCCGGTAGCAGAGGGAGCGGTTACCAGCCAGTTGGTGGTATTCAAGCCCTCCCCATACACGGTCAGGGTAGCCTTGAGTGGTCCACCCTGGCCTGTATAACACGAACCCGGAGTTGGCGGGTGCCCGTTGGGATCGGGAAGAGTCAGGGGGCAACTGAAGGTTGCCGTGGCGGTTTGTATCGTCCCGTCGGGGCTGGTTGCCTCCGCAATAATGGCGGCGGTTCCTGTTCCGTAGGCCGTAACAATGCCGGCGCTGGCGCTCGAAGTTCCGCCGCTGTTGGTATCGACGGGGAACGCATCAGGGAACGAAGAAAACCAGGTGACCGAATTGGTCAGATCCCTTACGTATGGCACAGTCGAATAGGTTCCAATGGCCAGGAATTGCCCCGTATCCTGCAGATCGCCAACGGTGAGCGCGCTTGGAACGATGGTGAGGGAAAGCAGAGGCTCCGGAGCTGCAGTAAGGGTCACCGTAACGGAGGCAGTCGCGGACAGAACCGACCCGTCTGGATTGGTCAATATTGCAGTGATCGTGCTGGAGCCCGCGCTCAAGCCGGTTACAAGCCCGGATGGACTCACGCTCGCAATGGTTGGAATGGTGGAACTCCATTTGATCTGCGGAGATTGGCTGACATCTTCCTGAAGGCCGGAGCTCCCGAAAGCGCCAAACGCAATGAACTGTCCGGTTTGACCTGACGCCGACAACGTCTGCGAACCCGGAATGATCGCCAGCGCGGTAATCTGCTCGGAGGTGGCGGCAGCGACGGTGAACGTGGCGGTGCCGGTCGCCACGGTCTTGTCGGGGTTGGTCGCGATTGCCGTGATCGTGGTGGAGCCTTGCCCGACCCCGGTCGCGAGTCCGCCCGAGGTAATGGTGGCCACCGTGGTACTGCTCGAAGTCCACATGACCTGACCAGTCAGATCCAGGGATGTGCCTGCTGCGGTGGTCCCGATCGCAATGAACTGGCTGGTTTGCTTGGGAGATGAAACGGACTGCGTTCCGGGAATCACCGAAAGTGAAACTACATCATTTCCGGACGATACGGTGGCGCCCGTCACCGAGATGCCCGCGGTCGCGGAGAGACCTCCGGGCATAGTGGCGGTAATGGTCGCACTACCCGCCGAAACTCCTGTGGCCAGGCCGGACGAATTGACGGTGGCGATCACAGGGGAGTTCGACGTCCAGGTGACCTGGCTGGTCACGTCCTCGTTGGTCGCGGGATGGTTGCCATGGCCGATGATTCCGGTGGCCGTGAATTGTGCCGTCTGGCCTGCCACGAGCGATTGGCTCGAAGGAGTGACTTGAATGGAACCAACTTGAGAGTTGTTGCAACCGATTATAGGAACGACAAGAGCCAAAAATAAAATAGCGCTAGAGCAATAACGGTTCGACACGAACTTCTCCTTACGTCAGATCTGCTGAATCGATAAGACCCAGAACAGATTGCAGACCTCGCCGTCCCTCGACGATGCACGTTGATTGCCATCGTCACCCTGAGCTATTTGCCTGAATCAGAAGCTCTTCCTGCCTCAGCCATTCTGAGCCACGTACTCTGCCGTAGAATGCTTCGATCGCGGTGTCCACCTTGGTTGACATGTGAATTGGCTGGAGTCCCGCCTTGCCGCCATTTACGTTCTCGTGCGGTGGTACCTGATCGCTATCACCCGCGCCGATACCGACCTGATCAAAGGAATGTTGTGAAGCGGCGATTTGGTTGGGTAAGCCGGATTGAGCCGAAATATTCAGTTCACTACAATCCCCATGATGAGCCATACCTCTGTCAGCCCCGTCTTCGTGATCGACCGCGACGAGGACAAGCCCCTGCACCAACAGGTCTACGATGGATACAGAGAGGCCATCCTGCGGGGGGATCTGCTCCCTGGACAAAAAATTCTTTCCAGTCGAGAACTGGCTGGCGAGATCCAGGTGTCGCGTTTTCCGGTTTTGCATGCATACGCACAGCTGCTGGCCGAAGGGTACTTCGAGAGCCAGATCGGCTCAGGAACCTTTGTTTCCTCAACGCTGCCTGAGCAGATGATGTCTTCGGAGCGCCATCCGGCGTATCCGGAACAGGGTCCATCGGGCTCGAGGCCGGTGGCGAAGCGCAATCTCCTTTATCCAAAATTTCCAAGGGATTCGCATCTGCGGAACTGGGGAGCCTTTGGACTTCATCAGCCTGCATTCGATCAATTTCCGTTTCAGGTTTGGTCCGGGCTCGTGAACCGTCACAGCCGAAATCCGTGTTCGAGTTCGGTACAAAGAATCGATCCGATGGGTTCGCCACGATTTCGACAAGAGATTTGCCGCTACCTGCGCACCGCCCGTTCAGCCAAGTGCGACCCGGACCAGATCATGATTGTCTCGGGTTCTCAGCAGGCGCTCGATATCACGGCGCGCGTTCTTCTCAATCCGGGAGACTCGGTGCTGGTTGAAGAGCCCGGATATCACCTCGAAAGGACGTTGCTCCAGGGCGCGGGATGCCGCTTGAAACTGGTGCCGGTGGATGACCAGGGAATGGACATAGCGAGTGCGCCCCGGTGCAGCGGAGCGAAAGCGGCGTTCGTCACTCCATCCCATCAGTTTCCGCTGGGATCAACGATGAGTGCGACGCGCCGCCTTCTCTTGCTCAACTGGGCGCAGAGCGAGGGAGCCTGGATTATCGAGGATGACTACGATAGCGAATATCGCTTCGACACCAGGCCGATCGCTTCATTGCAGGGTCTCGACGTGAACGCGCGCGTCATCTATATCGGCACATTCAGCAAGATGCTTCTCCCATCTCTGCGGATGGGGTATATGGTCATTCCGCGCGACCTGGTGAACCTGTTCGAAGCAGTTCGATTCGCCACCGATATCTTTCCTCCTTATCTGCTACAGGAAGCCCTCGCCGATTTTATGGAGCTTGGCCACCTCGGACGATACATTCGAAAGATGCGCCAGATCTATGGCGAGCGAAGGAATGTATTGATCGAATCCATTCAGGCTGAATTTGGAGACTTTCTGAAAGTACACGGCTCCTCGGCGGGAATGCATGTTTCCGTAACCCTGCCGGAAGGATTCAACGACCGGGAAATCTCCATTCGCGCCGCAAAGGAGAGGCTCGTGCTTTTTCCGCTCTCCCGGTACTACGCCGGAAAAAAGCCGCGCCAGGGTTTCGTACTTGGATTTGGCAGTACGACGACGGAGCAGATCCCCGGCGCGGTAAAGCGAATGCGAGCCTTGGTGCCTGGCGAGGTGGCCGGCGCCTGAGTCTTCATCGTGCGAGGCGGAGCTGCGGTAAGAGCCCAATCCCCTCCCCGTTTCACAGCATCAAAAAACTCCTCGGTTCATGCCCCCCGTAGATTCCGCAGCCTCTTGAGCTTACCGGTGGTTATGCCGGAAACACCGGAAGCGGCTATGGCCAGCGACCAGTAACGATTGCACTCTGAGAATTGCGACAACGGCGACCTCGCCGGGGTCCTAATCGGATACTGGAGCAAAAAGAATGACATGTATGAGGAATTCAATTTTGGCCGTGATGCGTGGAGTTCAACTCCGTTCTTCCGTACGAAAACAGACTACCTTGCGTTTCACACTCCTTTTGCTGGCGCCCGTGTTTGGCTTGTCGCTGTGTGCGGGCGGGCAACAGGCAACCGTAGTTGGCACCGTCACTGATCCTGCCGGTGCCGCCCTTCCGAATGTGACTATCTCCATCACCAACATCGAGTCAGGTGTGATGAGAAGTATTCAAACCAACACCGCGGGTCAATATGCTTTTCCAGACCTGAACATCGGACACTACAGCGCAAAAGCTCAAGCCCCTGGCTTCAAAGCTGCGGAACAGCAGAACGTAAACCTTCAAGTCGGCGACCGCGATCGACTCGACTTCCAGCTGCAGGTCGGCGAAGTTCAGGAAACCATCACCGTGGAGGCAAACACGGTGCGGGTTCAGACTGACTCCGGCGAGCAAAGCAGCGTGATCACCGGGCAACAGATATCGCAGATCTCGGTGAGCGGACGAAGCATGTATCAGCTTGCAGCGCTTGTGCCCGGAGCCTCAAGCCAGATCGGGGCGGGGGGTATGAGCGCCGGCGAGGTCAATACTCCCGTGGGCGGAGACGCCAGCGTGGAATTCAATGGCCTGCGTCAAAATCACAACATTTACCTGCTGGATGGCGGGGAAGATGATGATCGCGGCGGCGCCGGCGGAATGAGCATCGCTCCCTCGAGTGATGCGATCGCGGAATTCCGCACTCTGACGTCAAACTACAGCGCCGACTATGGGCTGTCATCGGCGGGGACGATGTCGATGGTTCTCAAATCCGGAACCAGGTCGTTCCACGCCTCGGCATGGGAGTTTAATCGCAACGACGCGTTCGATGCGCGCAACTACTTCAACCCGGCGCCGCAAAAGGTGGCCGAGCTGCGCCTCAACGTATTCGGATTCAATGTCGGCGGGCCGGTTACGCTGGGCAAGCTCTACAATCCGGACCGGAAACGCACCTTCTTTTTCTATAACCAGGAGTGGCGCCGCCTGATTCAAGGCGGATTGACGAATCAGCCAGTCCCGGATACTTCGACCTATAGCGGCAACTTTGGCGCCCAGGCTATCAAGGTTCCCGGCGCCGTCTCTGGTGCGGTCCTGGGGCGAAATTGTCCCGGAGGCGTTCTGCCCGCCGGCATCGTGCAGGGAGCGCCATTTCCCGACAACACGATTCCGGCCTGCATGATTTCACCGAATGCGACCGCACTGATGACTGCCGGCATTTTCCCGGCTCCGAACACAGTCACAGCAGACGGCAAGCCGACTTTTATCGGGGGAAACAATTCTCCGACCGACCTGACCGAAGAAGTAGTGCGCGTGGACCACAACTTCAACGACAAGCTGGCGATCTTTGGACATTTCATTGCAGAGCAGGTGTCGCAGGGTTTCGGCGTGAGTCAATGGAGCGGCGCCAATGTGCCGACGGTGGGCGATACTTTCGGAAACCCTTCTTATAGCGCGGTCCTGCATGCAACCTACACAATCAGTCCCAGCCTTCTCAACGAAACCGCCGTCAACTACAACGGCAACAGGATCAATATTGTTCCTTACGCAGGATCGGGTTTGAAGAGCCTTTCGATTCCCGAAGGCTACGACTCCTCCAACTCGCGACTCTTCACGGGTCCCAATAACCTCGATCGCATCCCTAACATCGACTTGAACGGATCGATCGGCAGTCACTTCGAGATCTCCAGCTGGCCATGGCACAACATAGCCGACGATTACCAGGTGCGGGACGATGTTTCCTGGACCAGGGGAGCGCATCAGCTGAAGATCGGCGGCAGCTGGGCGCTTTACAAGAAGGTGCAGGATCTGTTCGGAACAACCCAGGGCGCGTTCAATTTTGACGGCACATTCACAGGAAGCGATTTCGCCGACTTCCTTCTCGGCACAGCGAAGAGCTATAACGAATTGGCCGTGCAGGATCATGGCCTTTGGAACAACGTTTCATGGGCGGCCTACATTCAGGACAACTGGCGCATGAATCGGAACCTGACGCTCAACCTCGGACTGCGCTGGGACGGCGTCCCGCACACATACGAGGCCAACAATCGCATGGGAAACTTTTATCCCTCACTCTATAACCCTGCCGACGCAGCCGTTCTTCTTCCGGATGGAACCATCAGTCCCGGAAGTCCTGGGCTCGGCGCAAGCCCGAACCCAATTCTGGCGGGCGTTCCGCTGTACCTGAACGGTATTGGTATCCCCGGGCAGAAAGGCGTTCCGAAGGGACTGGTCAATAACAACTGGGCAACCTTCGGTCCGCGTCTGGGCTTTGCTTATGACATCATGGGCAACACCAAGACAGTGCTGCGGGGCGGATTCGGGATCATGTATGAGCGCATTCAAGGCAACGACATGTACAACGCCGGCCCCAACATTCCCTTCAGTCTCAGCGTGAATAACAACAGCGTCACTCTCGAGAATCCGAGTGTCTTGCTTGCCACCGGCAACGTAGCCGCCAAACCAATCAATCCCGCCAGCATTACCGGCCTGGAGATCGACAAATACAAACAACCGGCCAGCTATCAATACAGTGCCGGAGTGCAGCGGCAGTTGAATGCCCGAACGGTTCTGGCGATTTCTTACGTTGGCAACCAGAATCGATATCAGAACAATTACCGCCAAATCAACCTGCCCGACGAGAGCTATCTGCCGGAGCTCATCGCCGGCGCGCAGTACAACACCGCGCCAGGCTTGCCTTATCCTGGTTTCCAATCCATCAATATGTCCACAAATGAAGCCAACTCGCACTATAACTCGCTGCAGGTTGACGTAAACTCCCAGATCCGGACTCTGACGATGCGAGCGTATTACACCCTGTCGCATAGTGTCGATCCTGCGCTTGGCGGAGGCGGAGGCGGTGATCTCTCCAATGTTTCCAATCCGTATCTAGGATGGAAGTACGACAACGGACCGGGCGGCTACGACAGAACTCACAATGCCGCAGTGAACTTCATTTACGACCTTCCCTTCCTCGAAAAGAGTCCGAACCGCCTTCTGAGAACAACTCTTGGGGGATGGGAGATATCCGGAATCGTAACGATGACATCCGGATTGCCGATCAACCCACAACTGACGGGCGGTCAAAGCGGAAACGGCTTGCCAAACGCGACCAACCGCCCGGACAAGATCAGCAGCGTTTCCTATCCTCACAAGGTCGGTGAGTGGTTCGATACTGCGGCATTCGCGTCTCCTGCAGCAGGTACGTGGGGCAATGCCGGCTTCAATTCTCTGCGCGGCCCCGGCCGTAACAACTGGAATCTTTCCCTGTTCAAGAACTTCCAGTTCAGTGAGGATCGGGGCCGGAGGCTCGAGCTTCGAGCGGAGAGCTTTAACCTCTGGAATCACACCCAGTTCGACCAGGTCAGCAACGCGCTCGGCGCCAGCAATTTCGGCCAGGTAACTTCGGCTTTTGATCCAAGAGTCTTCCAGTTCGGCGCGAAGCTCTACTTCTGATACAAGCGGAATTCGCGCCTCTTTGTCCCGTTCCCACTGTAAATGGTGAGAACGGGACACTTTTTTGCCCGGACTCGATTCGCCGCTGAGCCGGTTAATTCGCAAGTCGATTAGAAAGAAGTATTGAGTCGCAAGGTGAAGCTGCGTCCGGGCGCGATCGCATTGCCGGAGAAGAGGCCGCCGAAATCGATCACATTCAGGCGGTTGTTTAAATTGTCGCCGTCGAGTTGAAGGCGACTGTTGATCTTCTCGCCCTTGAACACATCCAGGCCCAAGGATGCGGAGACGGCAAGCAGGGGCTTGACGCGTCCGCGATCGAAGTTGATACGGCTGACAACAGCAGGGCCGTATTGGGCCAGGGCGTCCTCCTCAGTCCCTCCATATTCGAACGGCAGCCCCGATCCGTAGGACGCTCCGGCGGCCACCCAGGCTCGCCGCGCCACCTGATATTGAAACCGTGTCCGGGCCGTGTTGCGCTGGTCCTGAGAGTCGGGGAAGTGTCCGGTTGTCTGCGACAAGGCATCCTCCGCATCGCTGCCGAGAAACAGTCCGCCCGTCACCGGGAACCACACATTGCCCACCATGTAGGAGTAGCTGATATATCCGTCAAGCCCGCCCAGGCGGACGACCTGCAGCTTGCCCTCCGCGCCATAGATAATCGCCTGATCGAAGGCGATCGGATAACTCACTCCCGTGTTCAGCAGTTGGTCATCGTCCGCATAATTGTTCACGTTGCGGCGATAGGCATTCACATCCAGCCGCATCCGATCGGCAAAGGCCTTGGTGAAGCCGCCTTCGTAATAGTTGCCCCTCGACGGCTTCACCGGCAGGCGGAGAAAATCTTCGCTCAGTGCATCGATCTCCGGCGAACCCGAAATCAGGATGTTTTCAAACGACGGTGTCTGGAAGACGCGATCGTAGGAAGCATGCAAGACCATCTTCATCGTTGGAATAAAATAGCCAATCGAAATTCTCGGGCTGACTCCGTGCTCATTGAGGATCAGTTGATAGTGATCCCAGCGCAAGCCCGCACTGATAGTCCATTTCCCCAGCCGGATCATGTCTTCGACGAAGGCAGATTGCTCAAGGTCAGGGTGGCTATCGGCAAAACCCAGCGTCGGAGGCGTATCGGGATCGAACTGCGTGGGGTCGGTAATGACGTAGTTGAATTTCTCATGCAGAAAAGCGTTGTCCGATTCGACCCCGGCCTTGAATTCCTGATTCTTGTAGTGCCTGGAGTAGGTTCCCTTGAAATAACCCTCGTTGAAGTAGTTTTTCTGGAATGCGATGATCGGGGTCGAGAATATGTTTGAATACAGATCGTTGGCATCGTTGCGAACGAACCCCTCAAGCGTGCCGAGGCTGTTTGCCGAAAAGATGTGCTGATAGTTCACCGACCCCAGGGTTTCGAAGTTGTTCCCGGTCTGCCGCTGGCCTGCCGCTTCCTGCACTTGTTCGTTGGGAATGTCGAACCGCGAAAGTTCGTGGCGGGCGCTGAGGATCAGCCGGTCTTTTTCGTTGAGATCGCGCTCGTATTTCGCCGAGAAATCTCCGGTCGTCCCATTGTTGTTAAAGTTTTCCGGCACCACCGGGTTGAGATAGTGCGCGGACATTCCCCCTGACGCCGTCGCCGATATCGTGTTCTTGCCCCAGGTCTGCTGAATCTTTCCATAGGAGCCTAACGTGTCATACGAGCCACCGGTGATGATCCATTCGCCATGCGTCCCTGCGTCTGGGATGCGCTTCGTATTCAGTTCCACCACGCCGCCCATTTTTCGACCGTACTCGGCAGGAAAGCCGGCGGTATAAATGCTCATCGACTCCAGGTCATCCGCCTCGATCTCGGGCCCGAAACTTGGCGAGCGATTGTCTGTGAGCGGAAGCCCATCGATCACGAATTGAGTCTGGTATTCCGAGCCCCTCGGATGCAGAACCGCGTTCCCTTCATATAGCCAGCCGGGTTGAGTGACCACCAGGTCCTGCACCGACCGGCCCGGCAAAGACTGCACCCGGTCCTGAATCTGCTTCGAACCAATCTGCATGATCGAGGAGGGCCGGCCCGGATCGATCAGGGTTTCCTCAGCTTTGACGGTCACGACTGTGTTGACCGGAGCGACTTCAAGCTTGATCGATGAATTGATCGGGAGCGCCGACTCTACTTGCACCGTATACGATGCCGTCGAAAAGCCCTGCTTTTCGACGGTGATCAGATATACACCATAAGGCAGCCGGTGAATGTCGGTACTGCCCTCGGCGTCGGTTGCGAGCAGAGCCCTGTATTGATTTCCCTGACTGAGAATGGTAACGGATGCACGCAGTCCCGACCCCGTGGAGTCCGTTACCTTGAGACGCAACTCGCCCGTATTTACCTGACCCATTGCGAAGCACGAGCAGAGTAGCAAGCACGCTGGCAAACTGAACGCTAGTCGCATGCTTGAACTCCTTCTCGGCCAGTTTTGTTAAGCCGGGTCCTGACACGGGCTACCCTTGTTGTACTACCAAACCCTGCAGGAGTTCACCGGGTACATGGGTGCACCCTGGGTGCATCCGAATGCCTTGCCGAATTCGTCAAAGTTCTGAACGGCGCCGTTGACACGGCCGCGTCCTGGCGATTGCGGGTCGGCCGCGGCCGACTGCCGGGCGGAACGCGCTCCTTGATTTTGACACCAGACCTGTGCGAACGACAGGAAAAAGCGTTGCTTCACGCTGAAGCCATCCGTTGGGTCCTGAGCGGTTTTTCCCTCGGCTGCCAGGGCTTCAGTCAGCGCTTGAAATGCAATACGCAGACCGCCATTGTCGGCCGTGTTCTCAGCCAGCGTGAGCCTTCCATTCACCTTGAGTTGCGGCAGATTGCCAGGATCGGGCATCGCCTCGAAGCTTCCATATTGCGCCACCTCGCAGTTGGTCTTCTCGGCGAATTTGCGGTGATCGTCGGCGGTCTGCCATTCCCGCAGATTGCCTTTGCCGTCGAATCTCGATCCAAGTGCGTCGAATCCGTGCGTCAATTCGTGCCCCACGACTACGCCAATGCTGCCGAAATTTGCTGCAGGGTCGCCGGCAAGGTCGAAGAATGGCGGTTGAAGGATGCCGGCAGGAATGTACAGGCTATTCGTTGACCGCTCATAGACGGCATCGACCGTTGGAGGCGCGATGTCCCACAACCGATCGGCCGTCGGCTTGCCGGCTTCGCTCAGCTTATTGGTGCGTTCGAAGACCCGGCTGCGCTGCAGGTCTCCGATCAGATCGTTGCGGTCGATCTTCAGGCTCGAGTAATCGCGCCATCTTTCGGGGTTTCCGATCCTGTTTCGGATCAATGCCAGCTTTTCTTGCGCCAGTTTCTTTGTCGTATCGCTCATCCATGGCACCGCGCTGATTTCGTCACCGAGTGCCTTTTCAAGAGCTGCCACCAGCTTTTCCGTGCCGGCTCTGGCGCCGGGAGGAAAGTTCTGCCTCACCCAGTCCTGACCGAGGCTATCGGCCAGAGCCTGATTGGTCATCTCTGTGCATTCCCTCCAGCGCGGCTGCGGTTGTTCCTGTCGCGTGAAGAAACTCCCCCAAAAAGCGAAATCTTCATCGCGGAAAGCTTTTGGTAAAGCTTCGGCCTGCTCGCTGAAAACGTGCCAGCGAAAGTAGGACTTCCACGAATCAACGGGAACGGAGGCGAGCAGGCCATCGACGGCCTTCAGAAAATCCGGATCAGCTACATTGAGTGTCTTGACAGGCTGCCCAGTCAGGCGCTTGAAGTAGCCTGCGAAGTCGAGGCCGGGCGCCAGCTTCTGCAGATCGGCGAAAGTGAGGACGTGTGCGCGCTTCCCGGGGTCGCTTCGATCCCCGCTGCCGGTCGAAGCACTGGCCAGTGACGTCTCGACTTTGAGAACAGCCTGTGCCTCGGCCTCGGCTTGCTCCATCGTATCGCCGGCAAGCATGAATACACGTTCCATGTGGGTTACAAATCGCTTGCGAACATATGCCCGAGTTCCAAGGTATTGCTCGCGGCTCGGCAACGTCATGCCGCCTTCGGAGATGCTCAGGATTTGCCTTGATGAGTCGCCTGGATCCGGCTCGACATCGAGGTCGAACAGCGGCGCAGGCTCGCCGGCTCCGGCGAAATCGGCCATGAGCGCGGCCACGCCCCTCGCATCTTGAAGCTCGGAGATACGTTTCAGCGCGGGCTCAAGAGGCTGAAGGCCTTTGCTCTCCAGCAGGGAGACATTCATGCACGCGGCAAAATAGTCGCCATATTGCTTTTGCAGCGGGGTTGCCGGTTCTCTGGCGGCGGCGTCCAGCAGTTGCCAAAGTTGATAGAAGTTGCGCTCCTGGAGCAGGGAGAACGAACGCACCCATCGCACCTGGTCGGCGGGAAGCGGATTGTCCTTGATCCAGTTGCCGCACGCGTACTGATAAAAGTCGCTGCATGGATCGGCAGTCTTGTCGATGGCAGAGAGGTCGAGACCCTTGACTACCGGCCGCGCCATAGGTTTCTCGTCATCGCTCCGCGAAGCGGACGGCGCCTGCGCCCAAACCGTCGAAGCAGCGGTGAGGAAAATAAGAACCAGCCGGATAGCCAACGTGGCGGCCACACCGTGTCTCTGTCGCGGGCGCCCGCTCGCGAATATTTGATCGGTTGTTACACATTGAGATTCGAGCCAACGACACCCGGCAAGCCGCCCACTCCCGCCGGATAGTGACGACCATCCATTCTGCATCGCACTGATCTCCCGACGGTCTCTCTAGACGGCGCGGCGAATAACTAATTTTAGCGGCTTTCCCCGGGATTGGAAGCAGTCAAGCCACCCGGAGTATTCCGTCTCGCGGGCAGCCGCGACCCGCTCGTGAGAACGAATCGCGGCTGCATCCGAGACGGCCCCAGCAAACGTCACTGGATTCTGTTGTTCGGCTTCGAATTGCTATTCGTCATGATCCGGAAGCGCGAAAGCAATTACCGCATCCCCCAGCACCGGGCTTTCATTGGGCTCGCCGCCAAAGCCGTACACTACGTACTCTTTTCCGTTGACGACATAGAAGGCTGGAGACGCAGTTGCGCCGCCCGCATTGGGCACCTTTGACGCATCGAAGGTCCACAGGATCTTACCCGTCCCGGCATCCGCGGCGTGGAGAAGCCCATTGCTTTCGCCGAAGAAGACCAGGTCGCCTGCTACTCCTATGCCCGAGTCGGGATTCAAGCCAGGAGTCATGGGGTCGGTCCATGCGATTTTTCCGGTACGCGTGTCTATTGCTCCGTAAACGCCGTGAGGCGTCGCGCCCGGTACGTCGAAGGTTCCCGTAAACGTGCAAGGCCCGATTGGGCACATCGTGTCGTGGATCGGGTCATTTGTGATCCCAACATTAACCGGCTGATAACGGGAATGCGAGTAGAGGAAGTGGGTGCGTGGGCTGTAGGCCGCGGGAGGCCATTCCACTCCATCCGCCCATGGCTGGAACACCATTGGCGTTGGTCCCATGGTTGTCCACAACGGAGCAGCGATGTAGCCGGCCGGGAGCGGGAGCTCGGCCTCGTGCTCGAGCAGAGTCTCAATCGAGGATTGAGGTTGAGTCGGCCAGGGATGCTGGAAAGCCGCCTCCGGCGGCGTCACGGGAACCGGCACCTCCGACCACGGGAAAAGCGACTTGCCGGTGCGCCGATCCAGGATGAACGTGTACCCTGTCTTCGATGTGTGTGCAATGGCCGGAGTGCCATTCACGTCGATCAGCACGGTCGGCTGCGGGCCGTCAAAGTCCCACATGTCATGATGGGCAAATTGGAAATACCACTTGAACTTTCCATTCTTTGAGTCGATGGCCACAATCGACGCCGAGTAAAGGTTTAGTCCCGCGTGATTGCCGACATAAGGCCAGGGATAGGCGTTACCGGTGGCGAAGTAGAGCATATGGAGTTCAGGGTCGTAGCTGGGAGTTCCCCAAACCGACGCTCCACCAACAAGGTACGAGTTACCCGCCCACGTTTTGGGCTCAGTGGTCCAGAAACGCCAGATCATTGCGCCGGTGTGCGGATCGTACGCATCCACATGACCGCGCACGCCGAATTCCGCGCCCGACACGCCAACAATCACTTTTCCATCGGCGATCTGCGGAGCAAGCGTCATGGCAGCCCCGTTGCTCGGGAGGTCGACAGTTGTCTGCCAGACCACTTTACCGGTGGCGGCATTGAGGGCAACGAGCTGGGCGTCGAGGCGCGCGACAAAGACCTTTCCGTCAGCCAGCGCCACGCCGCGATTGTCGTTATTGCAGCAAATCGGAAGCGTGGAGGGCGACGGCATATCGGTCGGGTGGTAAGCCCAGATTTGCTTGCCGGTCTTGGCGTTCAACGCGAAGACATCGTCGTCACCAGTGGGAACATACATGACGCCGTTGACCACAACCGGCGTCATTTCCATGGCCATGTTGGGATCAAAGACGCCAGTATGGAAGATCCACGCTGGTTTTAGTTTGGCGACATTGTGAGGGTTGATCTGGTCGACATCTTGAAATCGTTGATTGTCCAAGGTGTTTCCGTGGTATCGCCAGTCCATGTTGGCCTGAGCGAACGACGGGACACTACATGCGCCCATGAGCAACGCAAGAGCACACGCGTAGCCTGGGAGATCGATGCGAATCGATCCCGTGGGGACCCAGTTTCTCATCGCTTTTCTTCCTCGTTGCCGCACTCGAGTGGCAGGACACAGGCGGCATGACCTAAGTCACTTGACCGCGCCACTCTCAGCGACGCCGATCAAGTAAGTGATTCGACGGATCGCAACTTACTTAACGAAAGGTCTGCCCTCGAATCTGCCTGACTGTCACATGCATCACAGCGCGTTTAGGTACGGCTAGATTTCCGCGGGTGCGTAGCTGTTGATCTCGCATCCCAGGTGAATCTCTTTGACTTCGGGGCGGGTCCAGACTTTGGCCTTCATCGCAACCTCCTGTCTGACTACAATTCTGTCTCGGTTTGGGATCTGAGAAGCGACCTGTGGCAACTTACACAGGACCTCAAAAAATGATTCGTGGGATAGCCGGAGAAGCTTGCTTGGTACCCCATGCAGTCTGCACAGGCAAGTGCAAACCGGGCACCATGCTAGGCTTTCAATAATTTCTCCGGATTTGCTCTTGATCAAACAAGTTGTAAAGTCTTGTAAAGTCCGTTTACCAATGCGACGCCCTGCAGATTCCATTTCCTTTGCCCTTGACAGCCGTCATTTATTCATTCATATTCCTCAAGCGGCGCAAGTTAGTCGCGCTTTAACAGGAATGTTACAAATCTTTGTTCGATTCTGTAACTTGTCACAAATCTCCTTCAAATCCCAAACCGAGACAGCCATTGCAAACAAATGGGAACATGTTATGAGGACTAAAGTCTGGATCCGCCCTGAAGTCAAACAGATTCACCTGGGATGCGAGATCAACAGTTATGCGCCGGCGGAGATCTAGCCGATGCATTTCAGACTTCTGGGCACTGCTGCGGGCGGTGGCTTCCCACAGTGGAACTGTGCATGTACTACATGCGCTTCCAGCCGCGCTGAACCTGAAAAGGTTTCGCCACGCATGCAACTTCAAGCGGCGGTATGGAATTCTCCTGACGCCATATTCTTGCTGAACGCCTCACCGGATCTTCGCTTCCAGATTGAAGCCAATCCGGAGCTTCGCCCCCGCTCCAACCAAGGCAACCGCAACACTCCCATTCAAGGAATTGTGCTCACCACTGCTGACCTGGATCAAGTTCTGGGATTGCTCCTGCTGCGTGAATTCCAGCCGTTGACCGTGTACGCGACAGCGCTGGTACGTCGCGTGCTTGGGGCAAACAGCTTTTTCAGGATGCTGGAACGCGTGCCCAATCAATTGTCGTGGGTGGAAATCCAGGCGGGCGTGCCTTTTCAACTTGGGACCAGCGATATTGTGTGCACGCCGTTTGCCATGGCCGGGGAGTTGCCCTCTTACGCCAGAGAACTGGGTCCGGGTGGATCACAGCAGGCCAGCTTGGGGTTGCTTCTCGAAGGGGATGGAATGCGCATAGCATATACGCCTGTGGTGCCGGAGATAACGGATGCGCTACGCATGATTTATGCAGGCTGTCACACCATATTCGTTGACGGCACCTTCTGGAGCGATGATGAGTTGAGTAACACTCATGCCGGTACGCCGATGGCGCAAGACATTGGACATATTCCCATGAGCGGCAAGGATGGCACGATAGCGCTCTTGTCTGACCTGCCCGCTTTGCAAAAAGTCTTTGTGCATTTGAATAACACCAACCCGGTTCTCGATCCCCGCAGCGGTGCTTACAACAAGGTTGTGGAGGCCGGATGGAAGATCGCGAAGGATGGATGGGAGCTGGGACAATGACCCCGGCGGCGGAGATGCTTTCGCGGGAAGAGCTACGCGATCGGCTGCTTGCGGTTGGCGCCAGCCGGTACCACCATCGCCATCCCTTTCATCTGCGGATGCACGAAGGGCTGCTGAGCCGGGGGCAGATGCAGGCCTGGGCGCTGAATCGCTATTACTATCAAAGTCGGATTCCGATCAAAGATGCGCTGCTGCTGGCAAAGAGCGAAGATCCAGCATTCCGGCGGGCGTGGCGAAAGCGGATTTTGGACCACGATGGGGATCTGGATGGCTACGGCGGAGTCGAAAAATGGATCCGGCTCGCCGAAGCCGCGGGTCTGTCACGTGAAGAAGTCATTCCCTGCATCGGCGTGTTGCCGGGCGTTCGCTATGCTGTGGATGCCTACCTGGCGCTGGTCCGGGACAGTCCTTTGCTGGTGGCTGTTGCGTCTTCGCTGACCGAGCTTTTTTCACGGGATCTGATCTCACTGCGGATCGACAAGCTGAGGCTGCATTATCCATACATGGCTGAGGGTTTGGCGTATTTTGAAGGAAGGCTCACGCAGGCTCCTGAAGATGCAGAATTTGCGCTGAACTACGTGTCCACGCGCGCCGAGACGCGATCGCAGCAGGAGCAGGTAATAAGCGCGCTGGAGCAGAAATGTGCGATCCTCTGGGCGCAACTGGATGCCATTGACTATGCTTATGTGGCGCCGGGGAATATTCCGCCGGGCTCGTTTGTGCCCCACTGTGACTGATGTTGTGGTGCCAGGTATTTATGGACATGAACTCGATTCCGATGGTGGTGCGCGGATGCCGGCTGCATCCGACGCAGGATGTGATGCTGATGCCCGAAGGTACGCTCGAATTGAACGGGCCCTCGCGCGATGTGCTGGCCCGCGTTGACGGGAATCGCAACGTAGCCGCGATCGTGCAGGAACTCCTGCACGAGTACGAAGGTGCGGAGGAGGCCGAGGTTCGCACCGACGTGCTTGCATTGCTGCAGGATCTGAAGCAGCGCGGCGTGCTGAGGGAGAGCAAATGAGCATAATGCCATCGGCCCCGAATTCGACGCCGCGGCCACTCTCGCTCATTGCCGAGTTGACGCATCGCTGTCCCCTGCATTGCCTTTATTGCTCCAATCCAATCGAGATGCGGAAGGCTGCGGACGAGTTAACGACGGAGGACTGGGCGCGCGTGTTTCGCGAGGCAGCAGCGCTGGGTGTACTGCAGTTGAGTTTGACCGGTGGGGAGCCGTTGGTTCGCAAAGACCTGGCCGAGTTGATCGCTTCGGGGCGTAAGGCCGGGCTCTATGTGAACATGATTACGTCAGGGGTTGGTTTGACAGAGGAGCGACTGGCCGAACTGGTGGAGGCTGGGCTGGAGCATCTGCAACTAAGCTTTCAGGATCTCGACGAAGCATCTGCAAATCACATCGCAGGCACCAGGGCTCACGCAATAAAACTGGCGATCGCTCCGGTGATCCGAAAATCTTCTTTGGCGTTTACGGTGAACCTGGTAGTGCATCGGATGAACCTCGACCGGCTGGAGCAATTTATTGCAATGGCCGAAGAATTAGGACCAGACCGGCTGGAGATTGCCCATGTTCAGTACTACGGTTGGGCATTGAAAAACCGTTCTTTGCTCATGCCAACTGAAACGCAGGTACACCACTCCCTGGAAATCGTGACCAACGCAAAGGAGCGATTACGGGGAAAGATCCAGCTTGAGAGCGTATTTCCAGACTACTTTGGCAGCTTTCCCAAGGCGTGTGTTGGCGGGTGGGGACGCCAGATGATGTTGATCGACCCCGTAGGGAGTGCGATGCCATGCCATGCGGCAGCGGTCATTCCGAACATTGAGTTTGATAATGTGCGAGCGCATGAACTGGGATGGATTTGGCGGGAATCGAGCGCGTTTCAACGCTTTCGCGGCGATGTGTGGATGCCGGATACTTGCCTGCAGTGTCCCCGCAAGGAAATCGATTTTGGTGGGTGCCGCTGCCAGGCCTATCTGCTTACCGGAGATACGAAAGCGATCGATCCAGTTTGCCGCTATAGCCCCTCGCATGGGCTGCTGGAGACTCTTCGCACCGCTGCAGCGGAGCCCCTGCCGATCTGGAGAAACTAGAGTCAACGCAACGAAGCAGTAGCGACATGAAGCGCTCAGCGGATCGCAAACGGCTGCTTCCCGGTCCAGTCCGAAACCGAATTCACAAGCATGTCAGTGCCGGTTGGAATTCGATCGACCATAAACTTCAGATTGAAGCCTACGCTCTGCGCGTAGTAATCCCGCGCGTTGCTGGCGGTTGCGAACATATCAAGATACACATGAGGTGAAATGCGACGGCCGATTCGGATATCGGCGTCGTAGTTCGGTGTCAGGCTGCTGCTGGATGGATAGATATTCCGGGAAACGACGGCGGAATGGGGCGAAACCGGATAAAACGGCGACGCGTCCTGCTGCAGGTATTGCATTCCTCCGCTGAATTTGATTTGGTACTCGAAGCGTGCCTTGTGGGCATACCAGGAAATCGGTGCCGATGCCAGATAGTACTGTTGCGGGCTGAAGTATCCTCCCTGGCCAAAGGAGAAGAAATTCAAGTTCTTCTCATAGTGCATTGCGGTGGCACTTACACCGAGGGTTAGACCTTGTACTGCTTGCCAATATAACCCGGCATTGCCTGCCGCGCTCCAGTTATTCGGCACGTTCAGTCCCTGGATAAACGAGAAGCTGACCGAAGCGTATTCGCCAATGGTTTTATAGAAGAGGTTGGATGAGGGAGCGGAATCGAACTTGGAAGTAACGGTGTTAGAGACAACTCCTCCCCAGCGAATGCCGGTGACCGGGTCGTGTGCACCGGCGTAAGAGAGCAAGCTGTCCTTGACGCTGTCGCGCGAGCCCACAAGCGTGAACCATCCATTGTGTGGCCGAAAGCGAACTCCGCCAATCAGAGTATGAACCGGGAAGCCGTGGGGAGAGCTTCCCACCATCAATCCGAATGTATTCGTCGACAATTCGGCGATGCCGCTATAACCGTGACTGGACTGCTCCGCGAACACTGACTTCGTCGGTAACGTACCGAACCTCAAATTCGAACTTCCATTGGGGGTCCCGGCGGAGGCATAGACGACATGTCCTTCGAAACCAAATCGCATTCGGTCAGAGGCTGTGTACGCTGCGCCCACGAGGAAGTCAGCAATCGTAAGTTGATCAAATCCTGGATCTCCCACCCTCCCTGCCCCTGTCCCCCCGGTGCCGATCACAGGAGTATTGCGGTTTTCTACCGCGTCGACCTCATCCTGCATCTGTTGTTCCTGGTCCTGTTTCAGGTCCTGATTGGCTAACATCTGCCCGCCTTCTTCCTGATCCCCCAAACTCTCATTACGCGAGACTGTGAATACCAGGCTGATTGGCTTGATGCGCGCTATGCTGGCCGTGGTGCGCGCCCCCTGGGGCCTGCATGGAGTGGGCGATTGCAAAGAATTCGCGGCCAGGATGGAGCCATCGTGAACAGCGAGAAAGCTGCCGCCACCAGCATTCTCCCCGAGGTTCGCCAGTGTCGGGGTCTTGGTCTGAGACTCCGACGAGCCCTGCTCGTGAATGGCCACCAGGGCCGATCTCAATTCACGCTCGCCTGCGTCGTAATCTCCCCGCGCAATATCCTGCCTGGCTTTCATGTGCATCAGTTCGGGATCATTCGGAAAACTATAGAGTCCCTGGCGCAGAAAATGGGCGGCCAAATCACTCTTGTGGGCCGATAGAGCCGTCCCGGCCGCGATGCGGAAGTCTCCCGCCTGGGCTCCTTCCATTCCCCACGTTTGGAAGACCTCGAGTGCCTCCTGCTTCTGATGCCGCTTCAGATAGAGCGAAGCCAATGTGTAGTGGATATTTCGATCGCCAGGATACTCGTGTCCCGCATTGGCAAGAATAGAAAATGCGAGTTGCGGGTCGGTCTCGAAGGCGCGCTCGGCACGGCGCACGCTCCACGTCGAATAGAGTTCTCTGATCGCATCTCGCTGTTTTGCGGTGAGGTCAATCCGTCGCTTGTCATTGAACAAGAGGTCACCAAGACCCGGTTCATCCAGTGAAACGGCAAGCATGGTCCATGCAAGCTGGATGTCCAGATCGGCAGGCGGATCCTTGCTCTGTGTTGTATAGCGCAACCGTGCTGCCTGCAAGAGCGGAAGAGCGTTTTGAGGCGGGCCCGCGATTGAGTATGCGCTGGCCTCAAGAATCAAAAAACTCGGGTCCGTTTCAAGCTGAGTGCGTACGGCGGTCGGTATGTGTGGGACTTCATCCACCAGCATCCGATCGGCCCGCTGTTGGTGCAGCGCAACCAGAAAGCCGCGCCAGGCGCCAGCCGAATTCCCATTTTTTCGAACGATGTCGTGATAAAGATTCTGCGCATCGCTATAGTTGCGTTCACGCATCCAGACGTCAGCCAGTTGGAGCCGCGTGCCTTCAGCAGGCTGGCGTCCAGCTGCCTGGTCCAAAGTGAGCGAGCGGTTCAAGAAATCTTCCGCATCCTGACATCGTCCCTGGGTCGAGTAGAGAACGGCAACGGAGTCGAGGAATCCCGCATGTGTCACAGCCAGATCATAGGAATGCTGGGGCATCGCGCGCACTGCGGTTATAGCCTGTGAGAAATCGCCCATGCGCGTATATGCACCGATTAGTCCCTCCCAACCACTCGGGCTATCTGGGTGAGTCAGTGTCGCGTGCCTGTAGATCTCGATCGCTCGCCCGGTTTCATTTCGATCCATGAGTGCACCGGCTATGTTAAGACGAAAGCTGAGTGCGTCGTCACTATCTGAGCTCTTCGCGATCTCTAATGCCCTGCGCAGCAATTGATCACCTTCGCTGGACTGATTTGCTTCATAGTGGACAAATGCCATTTCCGATAGATAATCGGAACGAGCCTCCAGTCGCTGCTTCACAGCCGGAGCAATTTGCTGCGATGTGGAGATAGCAGCTTTGGCATCTTTCCCCCCAACCTGTGCCTGAATCAGGGCGAGCCAGCTTGATTCGTCATTAGCATTTGCCGTGGTTATCCCGGCGTATATTTTGGCGGCCGCACGAAAGTCGCCGGCGTGTTCGGACGCATTGGCCAATCCCAGCAGCGCGTCCCGATCATTGGGAGTCAGCAGGAGAGCCTGTTGATATGCACCAATCGCATCCTTGGGCCGATTGTGATTCAGAGCCTCTACGGCCTGATTCATGACACCCCAGAATTTCGCGTTGTGATAACCCTCCTCGACATCCTTTCGCGCAGGATCAAGCTTGCGCGCCTCTGCAAAGAGTTTCTCAGCCTCGTCGAATTTCCCCTCCTTCAGCAACACGAATCCCAGTCCAGCCATTGCGTCAGTGTTATTCGGCGCTTGATTCAATACCTGTTGGAAGCTGGGAGCGGCCTCCGCGAATCTGCGTTCACCCACCAGGCCATTCGCCATCCCCAACAAGGCTCCGTTGTCCTTCGGCCGCAGGATCAGCGCCTCCTTATAGGCCATGATGGCAGCGTCACGCTGGTTCTGCTGTTGAGCTGCTGCTCCACGCTCGATCGCCAGCCAGAATCTCGCGGCATCATACCCGTCGCGAACGTCCTGTCTCTGCGGAGCGAGAGCGCGCGCATGATCAAACAGGCTCAGAGCTTCGCTGAATCTCTTTTGGTCGAGGCGAACATAACCCATTCCAGTAATGGCGTTCGTATCATTGGGCGATTGGCGGAGAACCCTGGTAAAGTTTGTCTCCGCCGTCTCTGTATCTTTGCTTCGAAGGGCCTTGAAGCCGCGCTCATTGTCGGCAGAAGCAATATCCTCCTGCTGTTTAGCGTGAAAGGCTGCCGCGATCGACTGTAAGTCAGGGTCAGAATAGTGCTGAAGATAGGCTTCGATAGGCGCCAATGCATCCGGGTTCTCCTTCTCCCACACCAGCGCCTGGCGCCACTGAACCCGAGCTTGCTCAACCGTGCCAGGATCCTTGATCGACCCAAACATGCGGAGCCCGTCCATGCGAGTTTTCGGGTCATAGGTGAGCACGATGGCGAGCCACACGCGATACTCCTCCTGGGTCGGATTTGCCGCGCAGAGTTGGCGGAGTTGGGAGATCGCTGTTTCCCTACCGCCGGTGCTGGCAGCTTCAGTTTCATAGAACGGTTCGGCCCACTTGCCGGGAGGCGCCTGCTGGCCGCCGAGAACCTCGCGATAGATCTTCATGGCCTCGTCGGGCTTGTGTTCCATCGCGAGTCGTCCTGCTTCGTCGAGCCTATTCCGCTCTTCGGGCGTGAATACGCGCACCTTCCCGATCGCCTCAATCTGAGGGTCGCGAGGATTGATCCTGCGCAAGCGATCGAGATAAGAACGTTCTTCGTCGGCGTGACCGTTTTGTTTGGCGCTACGCGCCAGACCTGCAAGAGCTTCTGTCTGATTGGGATCCACCAGCAGAACCTTGCGCCAGTTCTGAACCGCCAGATCGATGCGGCCTCGCAACTCGAGCGAGCGTGCTTTCGCGAGCAGGACATCGACTCCGCCTGCTGTCTGTGATGGGGCATATCCGGCCACCAGCAATGCCAGCACCAACAGCAAATGGAAACGCATGAATCGTATCATCGCAATAAGCCTCGGTTAGAGTTCCGTGATCGCTAAACGTCCTTCCGCAATGCGCTCGGTACTCCGGCGCACCCACGCGGCGATCAACACTGCGAGCACGAGCACGGCCGGCGGGATGAGCCAGTAGTGTTCGATTAGAAGGACCGTTGCGTATTGATGGCGATCGAGCTCGCCCGCATGATAGGCCAGTGTCCCTACCAGGTAAGATTCAAATCGCCCATTGTGAGAGACGGCGACCCCGCCGTATACGGGGCCCTGGCGCTCTGATGGTGTGAACAACGCGCGAACGGCGCCGATTGCGCCGGTCCCACGGGGAACAATCGCGACCACTAAACGGTCAGGCCGCAGGGGCGAAACGAAGCTTTCTATGAGCACATCGAGCTTCGCGCCATCGCCGAGCAAACGCCGTAACCGGACACCATCGTATTCGCGAAATGGCCATTCCGGATGGAGCAACAAAGTCCACGCCGCGCCTTCGCTCACTCGCATATCAAGGCCGGACAAATAGAGAGGCATTCTGTCCGCCCACTTCGACAACAATGGCTGCGAATCCGGCGTGCCAATCACGACCAGGTCCTTATCTTGTACGCGGTCCAGACGGTCAACGCCGGTAACAGTGAGCCCCGTCGCGAGCGCTCCGGTCTGGGCTCCAAAGAAACCTGCCATATCCAGCAACGTTTCGCATTCGACCGGAGTGGGTGCCCTCGGAATGATCACAGCAGTTCGACTTAGGTCGGGCCAACGTGTGAAGGGATACCCCGCGGCGGCAAATAACTCCAGCCGAGGCAGCACGACAGAATGGGGGATTCCGCGAAGATCGAGTGACGAGCTTCGATAAATCGCAAAAGACGGCCGCGCGTTTGACGGCGGACTGTTGCCCTCGAAGTAGAAGTCGACAGTGAGCGTATTGGTGTATGCCAACAGGCTGCCTGTGGGGAGGCGGAATACCTCCGACTCCTCGACGGGGCTCGAGGCCGGCTTCAGATGAATGCTGTCGATATCTCTTCCATTCAGCCGCACGTGCAGCACGGCTGACGATCCCTTCGGCGCTGCGTCGTATTGAAACTTCAAGAGCAGAGGCACCGATTGACGAGCGCGCAGGAACAGGTCGGGCGGCAGGCGAAAATACAGATTGATCGATCCTGTTCCCTGCAACTTCAGGCGCTCGTCTGTTGTGTATGAGCCAATCGCGAAAGGTTTGTCAGCTTGAAGCCATCGTGGAGCGTCATACGCCTGCCTCGCAGCGACACGAATGATTGGGGTGTAGACATTTGCCCCTCGCAGCATTAGCCGGTCGCTGGTTAGTGAGCGAACGGCTTCGAGCAGATCTTCGGAATGATCGCCGGTAATGATCAGTAACTTGCCGTAAGGGTCGCGCGGATTATCGCGCATTGCAAGAAGCGGACCCGGCTCGGGTGGCAGCGACAGGCCGGCAAGAAGACGCGAGTCGCGCAACGCGAAGACAACCGCGTTTCCACTGGGGAACTCGCCAATGCTGACGGGAAAATGTACACCGCGTACGTCTGAAAGTACACCAAACCATGAAGCGATAAGTGCCGCGCTGTTCAGAGTGATTTCGTCGGGGGAGTCACCGAAGACAACGGGCAGACTCCAGGATCGTAATCCTGATGGATCGAAGAATGGCAGGGGCAGTAAAGAGAGGTCGTTCGCAAGCGGCAGCCTCGTTCCACTCAAATTGATGGTGCTGCGCGGATCCAAAGTCACCCATGATGCAGGTTTCGAAGCACAAGTCGCACAGGTCCCGTGAAGTTGGAAGGAAAGTGTGTTGTCGTTCGTCAACAGGTCCGTAGGCAGGGCGAACTCGGCCTGTTGCGCAGGCCCGGGGGAAAGGACGATTGAGCCCACCTCCGCACCATTCAATGTAAGCTCCAGACGGGCTTCATTCGCGTGGAGATCAGGCGCCGCGTAGTTGAGTATCAAGGTCGCATTCGTCGTAACCTTGCTGACCGGTTCGCCGAAAAAGAAATTCAGTGACGCCCCGCTCCCCTGCAATGACAGGTCTTTAGCCTCACCCGCAATTCCCAGTTCAAACTCATCGTGAAAGTCAGCCGGTTGGATTCCGTCGGCGTGCTTCGCCTTCATATTCAGCCCTTGGGATAGAAGATCCAGGGAATGCAGTTGAAAAGGAAGGAGGATGCATGCGAAAAGCAGAATTGGAACGACAACGGATGCCGTCGCGCTCTTGCGCCTCGGCGGCAGCGGATCCGCTTCGACCGCCGGGGAAGGCATCAAGAGTCCAATCGGCACGATCAGCAGACCCCGTATCGCCAACATGAGGATCAACAACAGACTGCCCAATGGCCTATCGCTGCGCGGCGAATCGTGCAACGATCGCCACGCCTTCGGGCGCGAATTAACCAGGTTTTCGATGTGACGCTCCTGCTGATCTGTGAGTTCGGGCAAGAACAAATGTTGGCGCCTTCCCGCAGAATGCGCCACCAGGGCAGGAATCTCGCAACTCGAGCGGCCATCGTCGAGCGCCAGCAGAACAGACATTCCCGGGGCCAGGTCCAAAGATTCCTCGACCTTCACCGTCGCGGTGCGGCGTGACAGGAGAACCGTGACGCCGGCAATCGCACGACTACCTTCGCACCCATGATGAGTCTCAAGTCGCAACGTTGCAGGCACCTTAGCGCGCAGACACGCCCCGGGTCGCAATCTCCGGCGTTCCCATGCTGCCGAAGCTGCTACCGACAGGATCATCGTGCTGTACATCGTCCATGCGGCGTTCATGATGATCGTGTCTCTATGTGCGGGATCTGCAACGAACCGACGCTCCGCCATCACCAGGCCCGCCACGTTCAGCGCCAACAAAATCAGGTAGGGCAACGCGATGCGCCGGTCGAAGTAGGAACGCCGAATGATCCCGCCTTTGCTGGTAACGTTGAATCGTCCCAGGCGCGGATTGACGAGCGCCAGCAGCGTGGGCAGAAGAATGTACGGCGCCAATACGACCTCGTAGATCTCGTTCCAAAATGAATATCGGTACCGCCCTTGAATGCGCGAATCGGTCAGATTTGAAAGGACGAGGTGAGGAAATGCATACGCAAGAATTGCCCACGTGTAGCCATAGATGTTCACCGTTCCCGACAAGAGGTAAACCAGCGGCACGGTCAGGAAGATCAAGCGCGGTAACGCAAAGAGAAAATGGGTGGTCGCATTGAAGTAGCACAGTCTTTGAGAGATCGACAGTCCCGACGCGAACAGTGGATTCTCAAGACGGAGAATCTGAGTCATGCCGCGCGCCCAGCGAATGCGTTGACCGATGTGTGCGGCCAGGCTCTCTGTCGCGAGGCCGGCGGCCTGCGGAACATTGATATACGCGGTGTTCCAACCGAGCCGGTGCATGCGCAGGGCGGTGTGGGCGTCTTCGGTCACCGTCTCCACCGCAATGCCGCCAATCTCATCGAGCGCGCTGCGCCGCAGCACCGCACACGATCCGCAGAAGAAGCTTGCGTTCCAAAGATCGCTCCCGTCCTGCACCAGGCGGTGAAACAATTCGTCTTCACTTGGAACTCTGCGGAACTGCCCCAGGTTTCTCTCCAACGGATCCGGTGAATAGAAGTGATGCGGAGTCTGCACTACTCCAAGACGAGGGTCAGAAAGAAACCATCCCAGCGTCATTTGCAGGAACGAGCGCGCTGGCACGTGGTCCGAATCGAAAATTGCAACGAATTCGCCGCTCAACCTTCGCAGGGCATGATTGATGTTTCCCGCCTTGGCATGCAGGTTGTCTTCACGCGCGATGTATTCCACACCAACTTCTGCGGCAAACTCACGGAACTCCGCTCTCCGTCCATCATCGAGCAACACAACCTTCAATTTTTCAGCCGGATAATGCATCGCCTTGGCGGCGATGACGGTGGCCCTTACCACGTGAAGGGGTTCGTTATAGGTGGGCACCAGGACATCAACCGTCGGCCAAGTAGCCGGGTCCCCGGCCAGGGGCTGCGTCTGCCGCTTCAAGGGACGCAGAGTCTGGAAATATCCGAGAATCAAAGAGGCGAAAGCAAAGAATTCCGCGGCCAGAAGAAGCAGCACAAAGATTGTGTCCCCTCGGTAGATGTGGCCCGCACTGTTGATTCCTTCCCATGTTTGGATCACCCGCCAATACCCGTAGCGCAGAGTACTGAAGATGGAGATCGTCATCAGAATCATGGTTACGGTCATCGACCGCGAATTGGCGTTCAGAAATATTCCAAGCAGGATCAGCCCTGCGCCCAGGATTGCCTGTTCCTGCCATGCAAGCGGCAGGATGAGTAGCGGAATGAGTACGACAGCCGCAGCCAGGGCCAACAGTCCTGAGACAACCGATCCGAAGCGCGAAGTCCACCAGGATCGTGCAACAGATCCGATCATGCGGTCTACCTCAACCCAGGCCGTGAACATGCGTTCGGACGCGTCTGGGTAAATCTGCAGAAAGACTGAAAGCCGCAGTTCGCATCACGCCTGGCTGAGGGGCGGTCAATTCTTGATGACAATTACCGCGAAAGCCTCCGAGGGTCTTCCCTTCCCTACCAAAGAAGGAAACGGGATTCCTAACTCTTAACCAGTTAAGACTTGATTGTCAAGCGGGAAAGGTGATCGGGGAAGCTATCGATGCTTGAGGATCTGCAAGCTGGCCAGAGCCCGCCTTCGTCGTCACTGACGAGAGCTGTCCTGATGACGCCCGCCAAAGCCAAGATGAGATCCGACTTTGGAGAAGCCCAGCTTAACCGAGCGGACGGTCCAATCACCGACCTTCGGGATGACATGCCACACAGCAGAACGCAGCGTAGATCTCGGCTCACTTTGTGGTCGAGATGCGCCGGAGACATTCGATATGTTCTTCGGAAATTGCGGCGTGGAAGAAGCGAACCCGGAGTGTACGCGTTGAACTCTGGTTTCTGGAACGCGCAACTTGTGTCGTTGTAGCCCTTGTTTTCGCTCTGCAGTCGAAACGGGTTGAAGTGGCGTTGGTGCTTCCTGGGTGATGGCTGCCGTCACTGAGGGCGTCGCACTTGCCGGCGTGGAAGGTGCAAGCGTCACCGCCGGTACCAGTCTTAAGGCGGTCATGACGGAGACGGCGGTCAGGCAAGCCAACACCGCTTTTTTGGTCGCGGAGTAATCCAGATGGGATGGCGATACCAGGGCGCGAACCCTTGCGCCAAGCAATGACGGCGCCGAAAGAAAATCTATGGGGCCGGCGAAATCCTCCCCGGCCAGCCGCCAGCTCGCCAGGGCCGTCAGACAGGCCGCGTATTCGAGGCGACATGCATCCGAGCGATCCACTGAACCATGGTCGCAGGCCAATTCGCGATCCCAACGAAGATGACGTCGAAGAAGCCACGCTGCAGGATGAAAGAAAACTAGATAACAGCCAAGAGTCGCCAATCTGTCCCACAGATAATCCCGACGCCGGACGTGCATCAATTCGTGCCGGAGAACGCTCACGAGTTGTGGAGTCTCCAATCGAGAAAGAAACTCGTCGGGCACCATGATTATGGGGTGCCACCACCCGGTGGCGGCGGGAGACAGAATGCCCTGAACCAGCCGCAATTCATACCGAGGAGCCTGAATACGCACGCGGACCGAGTCGAAGAGGGATGAAAGTGATTCAGAAGCCGGCCGGGAAGCCCGCAACAGGGTTCTCAACTGCCAGAATCGAGCGCAAAAACTCAGCAAGAACAGAGCGAGGATAGCTGCATATGTCCAGCACAAACCGGAGAGGATCGTCGAAAAGCGGGGCGCCCACGCAAAATTGAGCGTCCACGACCAATGTGCCTCTGAAACAACTGCAGGCGGCGCGCTAACCGGGGAAACTTGAGCCGACAAACCTGACAGCAGGAGCAAACCTGACCACGCCGCCACCATCACTCCGAGAAAGACACCGCGCAGGCGAAATCGGAACTGAGGATCGCGGACGAACCGGCACACAAGCCACAAGAGCACGTATCCAGCCGCACACTGAAGCACATACGTGAACCAAAGACTCGAAAGCGCCGATGCTGTTTCACTGCTCATATGGCTCCGGGGCTTGGGCGGGAAGCCAACTCCAATGTCAGCCTACAACAACTCCTTGCGTCGATTGCGGACTAAGCCCTCGAGCTGGCGCAATTCCTCCCCGCTGATGCGCTCATCGCTCAAGAGCTCCATTAGCAGTTCCGATCGGGAACCGGTAAAGTACCTGGTCAGGAAATGACGAATAGAGAGCCGGTGGACATCGCCACGGCTGATCAGCGGGCGGAACACAAACGCGCGGCCCTCTTGTGTGTGATCCACCTGTCGCTTGCGCTCCATGATTCGCAGCCAGGCTTGAACAGTTTTGTAATTCGGAGGCGGATCTTCTTCAGAGGCCATCACGATGTCCTCGATGGTGCCTTCGCGAATTCGCCACAGAACCTGCAATAACCGAAGTTCCCCCGGCGTGGGGAGTTCTACCTTCGGGCTTGGCTGTTTCTTTCCCATCGCTAGAGAGATTGTGCAACTATAATCCCGCAAGATCAACAGCTTTGAAATTATGTCGTCTAGGTGCTATTGCATCACCAGGAAGATTTCTGAATGTGGTTCCTCTCGCCAAAGCTTCCACCAGCCTAGCCGCCCTGATAGGGGCTTTTGAGATATTTTCGGGCTGTATCGGCGCGGGAGGTGTTGGGGCCGGCGTCGATGGCGGCCTGGTAATCCTTGATGGCAAGCTGGCGTTCCTTGTTCATGTCGCGGCACTGGCCCGCTGCCACAAGCGACCGGATCTTGAGCTCGGGGCCGACATTGGAGGCGGAGGCGGCCTGCTCATAAGCCTCAGCGGCATCCTTATAAAGCCGCTGGCCGCGCAACGCATCTCCCAGGCCGAAATACGTCAGCTCCAGGCGGGCCGATGCAAAATAGCCGGGCTTTGCAGCGTCGGCCACGATCTCGCGATACGCGTTGACGGCACCCATGCCCTCGCCGTCGTCCTTGCGCAGGTTGGCCTCTTCCAGGCGAAACAGGTAATTGTGCGGATACCTGGTATTGAGGGTATTCACGATCGCGATGGCTTCTTTGTATTTGGCTTCGCGGCGCAGGAAGAGGGCAATCACGGTCCCCGCCTCAGCCTGCGACATCACTCCGCGGTTCGCCGCATCGTGCAGCATTTCCATGCCCTTGCTTTTTGAGCCGGTGATGCCCGCGAATCCGATGAGAAACTTGAAAGGCAGCGGAAGCGCGCCGACCACATACTCATATACGCCGGTAACGAGCTTGGCGTCGACGTAGTCGGGATCCAGTTGCAGCACGCGCATCTCATCTTCCTTCGCCTTGGTGGCGAGGCGAAATCCCGCGCCAAATCCCCGTTCCACCATGGCGAGATAGGTGCACTTGAGGGCGCGCGCCCAGCCCCGGGCATAGAGGGCGTCGATGTCGTTAGGGTTCTTGCCGATGCGCCAGTCGGCTTCGCGAACTGCCTCGTCGGCCAGGCCCAGGATACGGTCGCGCATCTTCGGGTCTTCCTGGGTGGCGTGCTTTCCACTCAGAAATCCGTCGTTGGCGTAAAACGTGGTATCAAGCAGATCGAGCCGATACAGTTCCTGAAACAGAAGCGCGTCGAGTAGCAGGGCCGTGGGCTGAGGATCCCCGGGATGTTGGGCGTGGAAGCGTTCCAGCGGTTCAACCGCGCCGGGAAAGTCGAGAAGGTAGAAGCGGGCGTAGGCTTGCTTGACCAGGGGATCGTAATTCAGCGGGTTGGTATGCGCGGGAGAAGCCCATGCCCCGCCGGCGACACCTGGCAGCACTATCAATAACAAGGTCTTCCAGAAGAACGCCTTGCTTTTCCCGCGGAACCGTTTCATCCATGTCTATTTTCTCACTTCGAGTGCTTGGCCTGCCTGCGGCGGTGGCTCAGAGGGAACTTCTGAAACTCCGGCGATGCGCAGCGGGCAAAAATGTCCTACGATCGAATCATGGTTATCGCCGAGTCGCCTTCGCCCACTACCGCTCGCCGGACGCATGTCGATCCGCTGGAGTCGGCCCGTCAGCGCCTGATCGTCGCTCTGGATGTGCCGGATGCAACCTCCGCCGCCAGGCTCATCGACCGCATGGAAGGCACGTGCACCTGGTTCAAGGTGGGCCTGGAGCTGTTCGTGGCGGCCGGGCCGGCGGTGCTCGAGCCGCTGCTCAACCAGGGGCACTCGATCTTTCTCGACCTGAAGTTTCACGACATTCCCAACACCGTTGCCGGGGCGGTGCGATCGGCCGCGGGACTGGGCGCGAAGATGATGACCGTGCATGCGGCAGGCGGTCCGGCGATGCTGGAGGCGGCACGCGGCGCGCTCGACGGGATCGCCAATCCTCCGGAACTGCTCGCGGTCACGATGCTGACCAGCATGGATGCCGGCCAGACGCGCGCCATCGGGCTGGAGCAAAGCCCAGCGGAGCAGGTGGAATTGCTGGCTCGCATGGGCCTGGCGGCAGGGATGCGGGGATTTGTCTGCTCGCCGCAGGAGGTTGCCGCGGTGCGGGCGCTGACCGGTCCGGGCGGCATCCTGGTGGTTCCGGGAATCCGGCCGGCAGGCGCTGCAGCCGGGGACCAGAAACGCATCGCGACGCCCGCGGAAACGCTGCGCGCCGGGGCGAGCTACCTGGTGGTGGGCCGCCCCATCACGCAGGCGACCGATCCAGCGGCGGCGGCGCAGGCCATTGTGGCCGAAATGGCGACGGCGGTCTGATCAAGGATCGAATCAGCTCTCAATCACCGTCTGTCGGCGAATGCTGGGATTGGTAAAGATGTCGTTCTCGTCGGTGCTGCGGCTGGAGAATTCTACCCCCGAAATCCTGGAACACTGCGAAGCGAGCACGACGCAAAGGCGCGGGTCGTGCTCCAAGTGGGCTGCTGCCACAGGACGCCCAGTCAAGAAGCCTCTCCGCGCGGGCATCACTGGGACGCGAAGCGTTATGGGACGGATGGAAAAGTGAAGATCGTCATTATGGGCGGAAGTGCCGGAGGGATGTTCGCGTCGCTTCTGCTGGCCCGGACCGGGCACGAGGTGTTGTTGCTGGAGCGAGAAGGTCTGGAAGCGGCGCCTGACATAGAGACGGCGGCTTCGGAGGCGTTCCGGACCGGGGCGCCTCAGATCATGCAGCCGCACATCATCATGGCCCGGTGCCGCGAGCTCTTGATGGAACACCTGCCCGACGTGTATGAGAACCTTCTGGCCGCCGGCGTCGCGGTGGCCCCGCTCTGGACCCAGATGCCACCCTCGCTGGCCGACCAGACGCCGCGGCCCGGGGACGAGCGGTTCACGCTGCTGATGACGCGGCGTTCGACGATCGACTGGGTTTTGCGGAAGATGATCGCCGCCGAGCCCGGGGTGACAGTTCGAAGCGGTACGCGGGTCATGGGCCTGCTGGCGAGGGCCGGCAGTCCGCCCCACGTGACCGGGGTGCGCACCCGCGAGGGAGAAATTGCCGGGGAGATCGCTTCCGACCTGGTGGTCGACGCAACCGGATGCCGGACGGCCATCGACTCCTTGCTCCAGCAGATCGGAGCGCGGCCTTCGCATGTGCAACGGGCTGAATGCGGCATTGCCTACTTCAGCCGCCACTACCGCTTCCGCCCCGGGGCCACGGCGCCCGGACTGCCCACGACGCGGATCGTGGCGGGGCTGAATGAATTCAACGCCGGCATCTGGGGCGCCGACAACGGCAAGATGCAGATGGCGGTGGCGCCGTTGGCCATGGATCACCGTTTCCGGAAGGCGAAGAGCCCCGCCGTGTTCACCGCGGTGCTGCGCAAGGTGCCGATGTTCGCGGCGTGGCTCGATGCGCTCGAGCCGATATCCGACGTCTTCGCGATGGGAGGCCTGCACAATACCCTGCGGAGGCTGGTGGTGGAGGGACATCCCGTGGCCACCGGGCTCCACGCCGTGGGTGACTCGGTGTGCACCACCAATCCCACGCTGGGGCGCGGGCTGAGCCTGGCGCTGTGGGAGGCGGTGCGGCTGCGCGACATCCTCAAGGAATGCGGGAAGGACTGGAGGTCGCAATCGATGGCCATGGACGTATTTGCCGGCGAGCACATTGCGCCGTTCTACGAGGAGCAGGCCAGGGTGGACCGGGGCCGGATGGCGATGCTGCGCCATAACATCTTCGGTGAGGCACTACCGAACGGGGTGGCTGCCTCCGAACGGATTACCTATGCCGAGGTGCGAACGGCCGCGCGGTTCGATCCGACTGCGTTTCGCGCCTTGTGGAGAATTCACGGGATGGTCGCGAAGCCGCTCGAGGTTTACAACGATCCGGAAGTTGCGGCCTGCACCCGCGCGGCCCTGGCTCAGAACCGGGACCGGCTTGCGATCGCCCAGCCGACGCGGGAGGAACTGAATGCTGCGCTCGACGTGTAGCGGCGCGGCGTTACGACGGCGGTTCGCCAAGCTTGCCGGCGCTGGGCGAACTCGGCGCGAAAACGCTGGGCGACGTCAAAGGATCCATGCTCCCCGGGGTCAGAACCGGCGGATGCTTGAGGCCGAGGGGATAGCGGCCCCATATCAGATAATCGACGACCACTGCCCCGGCGAGGTACGGGCTGATGAAGTAAAAGGGAACGACGTAGCCCGAGGTGATGAGCGACTGAGCAATGCTTTTATTGGCCCGGCTCCGGTGGCGATTGCCGGGGACCTGGGGAATGTCGAAGGCGTTCACCTGGGTCTCGGGATGCTTGCGCGCATAGCGCAGTAGTTGGTACGTAACCTGCCTGGGAGTGGTGATCCCCCCGTCCGGAAGGGCGGTGCGATGGAACGTGCGGGGAAAATAGAAGTTCAAAATGCCGCTGTTGAAATCCGCGCAATTCCTGGTCAGCAGGTTGAAGCGGGTGCGGTTTTCTTCGGCATTCATGCGGGCGATCAATGCGTCGTCCTGCTCTTCGGTGGTGGGAAAGCGGAAAGCGTAGATGCGCCGGTCATACGCCACGCCCACAAACTGACTCCAGCCTCGTTTCACGTTGCCGCCCCGGGGCACGTCTTTGCCCAGGCTCAGCAAATGCGCTTCATGGTACTTGTCGCGCAAGCTGATTACCACCTGGGGATCCGCGCGCGGCGGAACTTCCGAGGCTGTCTCGACGGCGTAGAGGTAGGGGAGCAGGGGCATCGCGATCCAGTCGTAGTTGGCGATTCCCTGGTAGCGGGTGATCACTGTGCCCGTCTCGCCCGGTGCGCAGCGGCGCAACTTCACGGGAGTCTCCGCGCAAATGCGCTGAAAATAGAGAGCATCGTGGCCAGTGGGATTCAGGAAGCCAAAAAAGCCAAACGGCTCATCCATCAGCAGCGCGGCCTGGGCACAGCCGTGCCGGCAGACCGGCGCAAAGAGCGCCAGGACCATGAGAATGAAACGAATCGCGCGGTTGGCGCGCATCAAAGGCAATGCATCCCCCTCGGCCGGTTTCTCGTCTGCCTTTTCACGGAAGAAAAGCCCGGTTTGCGGCCGGGCTTTTCGTCATGGCTTCTTCAACTAGAGCTTAAAGTTTTTCGTAGAAGTCGCACGCAGAGCATGAGATGTAGACGCCGCCAGGGATGCCGCGCTCGCGGTCCTTCACGCGCTTGACGATGCGCGTCGGCTTGCTGCATTTGGGACAGTCGGTCGACTTCGTCGTGTCCATTACTTTCTGGCGGTCACCTGTTTTGGCTATCTTGGCCATCGGGTCGGATGATTCTCCTTCGTGAAGTGTCTGAGGCCCACACGCGCAATTTTCAGCGCGCGGCTTCGACGGCGCGGTCTTTTGCTCAACTCGTTTTGCGGGAACGCATGAGGGAGCGGGACTCGCTCCCTCAATTTTACATCAGCTTCAGTTGGGCGGGGGCTGCTGCGACGTGGAAGGCTGCGCCGGCTTGGATGCATCGGGAGACGCGTCATCCGGTTTTGCCGTTGCGTCGGAGTCGTCTGCGGGCTTGGGGTCGCGGGGCAGGTTCGTAGCGTCGGGGTAGTCGTCCGCCTTCTGCTTGGGGAACTGCACCGGCCGGCTGGCGTTGGGTGCGCCGCCCGTCTGGGGGGAATCCTGGGGCAACGTTTCGCCGTCCTTGCGCAGGCTGGGAGGCGCGTCCGGAGCATGGGTATTGGGATCGTGCGCCGGGGTGTCTCCCATTTCGACCGTGCGGGCCGTGGTCGGGGGCGGCGCCAGGGGAGAGCCGTCGGTGCGCATCATGCCTTCGACTTCGTCTTTGGTGAAGATCTCCGGAGCCTCGCCCACCTTGGCGATCTCGACGCGGATGACCCGATTGCCGTTGATGCGGACAAATTCAATGTCTTTGGGCGGCTTGCCGTAGATCCATTCCTCGAATGGCATCTGCCCGTCCATTTCACGTGTCTTGTGATCGGGCTGTCCCTTGGCAAACATCACCATCTCGGTGCTCATGCCCACAATCACATGGTGGTTGAGGATAGCTTGCTTGAGCTGAGGCGGAAGGGTATCCGTAAACGCCTGGATGGGAGTTTTGACATCAAACGAGATCAACGGCGCCAGCAGCGCCTTGACCTGGCTGCCGGTCAGTTCAGGAATGTGGTCTTTGAATTCCAGGGTAAGGCGGGCGCCGACCGGATCGGCGTCGTCGCCCTGCACCACCGGGCCCATCGAAGTACCTGTCCCGATCTGGATGTGGCGGAGGATGCTGTGCTTGTGGTCCGGTCCGCCGTTCAAACTGAAGATGATCTTCGATTTTTCGATCTTGACGTCGGTCAAGACCACGCGGTCCCCGGGTTTGGCCGAGGTACCTTCTTTGGTGATCACGTCCAGGTAGGATTCACCGGCCGGATCGAGCTTGCCGTTGGCGACCAGGGTCAGACCCTTGTGTCCCTTGGGAAACGGCCGCATCGCGAAGCCCTGCTCGGCCTCCATAATGCGAATCACTTCGATCCGCGTTTTGGGATCGAGTTCCGAGTTGGAGAGTTCGACCTTGGTGGGCTCAATCTGCGCAAAGCGGCGGTCGACGGTGGCCGCGTGGTTGCCGGCGGTCGCATTGCCGTTGCGGTCGATCGTGACCACCTGGGCTGAGGACGATGCGGACGGCAGGAAGGCTGCCAGCACGGACGATACCAGCAAGGCTCGGAGCAGGGGTCTCCCGGGCGCGGGGCGATGAACCTGAAACGGGGAAAAAATCCCGGAGCAAACGACCGACTTATTCATGGGACCCTCCCATGGCTGTAACCAGCATGGCGCAGACCATAGACCGAATCAAGTGCAAAGGTCAAATTTGACTCGAAACGGGCCCAGCACAAGGCCAGAGGGTTTCCAGCTTATGAACAATGGGAGTCGTTGCTACTCGGAATCGTTGCCCGCAATCGGTTGGGGAAGATCGTGCGGCACCGGCTGTGGAAGGTCCGCCCGGGGCAGCGGAACCGGTCCGGCGGGGGCAATCTGGACCAGCGAGGGAGCGGCGGGTTCGGCAGCCGCGGCAGCGCCCATGGCGGCTTCGTGCTGGCGGCGGGCGGCGGCGTCGAGATCGACCGGGATCCCACCGGGCACGATCTGCGGGGTGTTATAGGCGAAATCGAGGTCGCGGGTAAGCCGATAGACGACCGGAATCGCGGCCACAAGAACGAAAAAGCCCAGCCAGCTGCCATCGAGGCCAAAGCCGCCGCCGGTCAGCCAGAAGGGTCCCATGGGATCGCCCTGCACAACCGGGGAGTGGCTGTTCACGCCGGTGATCGCCAGCCCAAACAGCAGGGCCCGGGTGGCCTTCCAGCCGAAATTGATGCCCCAGCTGATCCAGAGGGCCCGGGTGCGCAGGTAAGCGACGGAAAGGAGGACCGTGAACACCACCGCCACCGCCATGCTGACGCGGTTGGAACCTGGTTGCAGCGACTGGAGGAAGGCATACAGCGCCGCAAACCCGAGGACCGCGCCCGCCGATCCGAGCGCCCGCGAGAAGCGCTGGAATGCATACCCTCGGAAGGCGATCTCCTCGGCCAGCGCGGCCAGGGCAAAGAACGCCACATCGATCACGAACCAGCCCCAGGCGGGTAGACTGCCGGAAAAGCGGATCGCGATTCCGCCGCCCACGGCCAGAACGGTGGCACATACCACCACCACCGCCCATCCCACGGCTACACCCATGCCAAGCTCGCGCGACCATCCCGGCCGGCGCGGCAGGCCCTGGGCCGTGACCGGGTGCATCTGGCGATTGAGGGAAAAGCCCAGTCCGGCAAATCCGAGCAGGAGAAGAAATACCAGCATGGCCTGCTCGACGAGCGGCGACCATTGCTCATTCGAGAGCCCGGCGGCGCCATGGTGGGAGAGGGCGCGGGCCAGAAAGTAGTAGAACAGGCCAACCACGAACTGGAGATAGGCGCGGAAACGGCCGTCGGGAACGCGAGGCGTGGTCATGGGCGGGGCACCGCCCTTAGCGGGAAGGCGCGGGAAGAACCTGGCTGCTTTGCCGCGCAAAGTTTCGAACAAGGAATCAAGTACTACCCTTCCGTATAGAACTGCGCAATGTTGCGGAACTTCCGCTGCCGGGCGGCGACCAGTTCATCGATGGACATGGACTTCAGCTCCGCGAGATGCCGGGTAAGAGCCGTTCCCAGCAGGCCCGCTCCCACCTCGTGGTCGGTGTGTGCGCCGCCGGTCGGCTCGGAAATGATTTCATCCACACATCCCAGCTTTGCAACCTCCGGCGCGGAGATACGCATGGCGTCGGCAGCCAGTTGCTTCTGGTTGGCATCGCGCCACATGATGGCGGCGCAGGACTCCGGCGTGATCACGAAGTAAAGCGCATTCTCGAGGATCAGCACCCGGTCGCTGACAGCCAGGGCCAGCGCGCCGCCCGATCCACCTTCGCCGCTGATCACCGAAATGGTAGGAACCCGCAGTCTCGACATCTCGAGGATGTTGCGCGCGATCGCTTCAGCCTGTCCGCGTTCTTCGGCGCCGAGGCCGGGATAAGCGCCGGGCAGGTCGATGAGGCTGATGATCGGACGCGAAAATTTCTCGGCGATCCGCATGGCGCGCAATGCCTTGCGATAGCCCTCCGGGTTGGGCATGCCGAAGTTGCGCTTGACGCGTTCCTTGGTGCTGCCGCCCTTGCGGTTGCCGATGACGAGTACCTCCTCGCCATTGAGCCGCGCCATGCCGCAAGCGACAGCCTCATCGTCGCCGTAGGCGCGATCCCCGTGAATCTCGCTGAAATCTGTAAAGATCCGCTCGATGAAGTCCATGGGGTAGGGCCGCTGGGGGTGGCGCGCCCGCTCGATTCTATCCCACGCGGGCGACTTAGCCGGCGTTTGTACCTGGGTTCCTGATTGCTGTTCGCTCATCGGCACCTGCAACCATTGATTCTAGTGGGCGCAGGCTCTGAGAACAAATCTCCAACGACCGGAACGAAAGGCTTCTGGCCGTCGCCCTGCGCCCGTACACTGGGGGCACGGAAAGGCGGACATGCCGTCAGCCATCGAGTTTCGCAGTGTGAGCTTCACGACCAGGCAGGGACGCCTGCTGCTGGACCATGTTTCCCTGGCGCTGGAGGAAGGTAGTGTTACTGCGATCCTGGGCCGAAGCGGCTCCGGCAAGACCACCCTGCTGCGCACCGTGAACCGCATGGTCGAGCCGACCGATGGGCAGGTCCTGATCAACGGCCGCGATGCACGGCAAGCCAACCTCATCGCGCTGCGGCGGGGGATGGGTTACGTGATCCAGGAGACAGGCCTGTTCCCGCATTTCAACGTGGAGAGGAACGTGGCCCTGGTTCTCGAGGCGGAGGGACGCCCGCGCGCAGAGCGACTCGAGCAGAGCCACACTTTGCTCACCACGGTGGGCCTGGAACCGGGCACCTTCGCCACGCGCTATCCGCGCCAGCTATCGGGCGGACAGCGGCAGCGGGTGGGGCTGGCGCGGGCGCTGGCCGCCGATCCGCCGATCCTGCTGATGGATGAGCCCTTCGGCGCCCTCGATCCCCTGACCCGGGCGGAAATGCAGGACATGCTGCGCGGCCTTCTCGGCCGGCTGAAGAAAACGGTGCTGCTGGTAACCCATGACCTGGATGAGGCGCTCTACCTCGGAGACCGCATCGTGCTGTTAGGCGACGGCAGGCTGATTGCCAGCATGACGCCGGAAGAGTTCATGCAGTCGAGGCAGCCCGAGATCGTTGGTTATGTGGCAGCGTTTCATCGCGGGGAGCGAAGCGCCGAAGGCGGACAACGCACTGCGAACAGCGGTCGAGTATGAACACGCGCTTCTTCGCCCAATACGGCAGCCAGATCGCGACCCTCAGTCTCGAGCATGTGTGGCTGACGGGCGCGGCGATGCTGTTCGCCACCATGATCGCAGTGCCGGCGGGAATCTGGCTGACGCGCGCGCCGGGTTGGGCCAGGCCCGTAATCGGCGCGGCCAACGTGCTGCAAACAATTCCCTCCCTGGCGATGTTCGGGTTTCTGCTGCCGTTGCCGTGGCTGGGCGAGCGGGCGGCGCGTATCGCCATCGTGGCTCTCACGGCATACGCACTGTTGCCTATCCTCCGCAACACCTATGCAGGCATTCGCGGCATCGACCCGGCCATTGTCGAGGTAGCGCGAGCGCTCGGGCTCACCGACCTGCAGCGCCTGTTCAAGGTGGAACTGCCGCTGGCCGCCTCGTTCATCCTCGCGGGCTTGAGAACGGCGACGGTTACCTGCGTAGGCATAGCGACGATCGCCGCAGCGGTTGGCGCGGGCGGACTTGGGGAATTGATCTTTCGCGGCGTCGCCTCGGTGGACAACCGCCTGGTGCTGGCCGGCGCGCTTCCGGCGGCGCTGCTGGCGCTCCTGGCGGACGCGGGGCTCGGGCTTCTGGAACGCTGGTTCAAGGTCTCCGCATGATCTGCCGGCCGCTTGTTGTCTTGGTTGCCGCGGGGACCTTATGCCTGACATCGTGCGCGCCACCGCACCCGGATCATCCCGTCATTGGAGCCAAGAACTTCACCGAACAGGTGGTGCTGGGCGAGCTGCTCGCGCAGGAGATTGAAGCGAAGTCGCACCTGAAAGTGGAACGCCGCTTTTACCTGGCAGGCAGTTACATCTGCCAGCAGGCGTTAGTCTCGGGGCGCATCGATGCCTACGTGGAATACACGGGCACCGCGCTCACGGCAATTCTGAAGCAGCCATTGAATCGCGATCCGGAATCTGTGCTGAATACCGTCCGCAGCCTCTATGCCTCGCGCTATCACGTTACGGCCGGTGACCCGCTGGGGTTTGAGAACACGTTCGCCATGGTCATTCGCGGGGACGACGCACAGCGGCTGCACCTGAGAACCCTCAGCGAGGCCGCGCAATATACACCGCAATGGAAACTCGGCGTCGGCTACGAGTTCGAACAGAGGCCGGACGGGCTGCCCGGGTTGAGTGCGACCTACGGATTGCGGTTCGACGGGCCGCCGCGAACCATGGACTTGGGACTGCTGTATCGGGCCCTCAATGCGCGCCAGGTGGACATGATCGCCGCCAACTCGACCGACGGGCCCATTCGAGCTTTCGGGCTCACCGTGCTCGAAGACGACAAGCGCTACTTCCCTCCCTACCAGGCCGTGCCGCTGGTGCGGGACGAATCCCTGGCGCGTTGGCCCGAGATGCGAACGGCGCTCAACGCACTTGCCGGCAGGATCACCGCGGACGACATGCGCGCCATGAACGAAGCGGTCGATGGCGAGCACCGCGATCCGGCCGAAGTGGTGCAGGAGTTTCGAGCCCGAAAGAGTCTCTGAGCCGCCCGGCGTTGACTCATCGACTTTCCGGTTTGCCTTAATTCATTGACATCACTGGAAGAAATACCAGTTTCGGCGGAGGTGCGCCTCTCCTAAGTTTGAATTACGGCTGCGACCATCTGGTTCATCGATGTCATCCGACCAAGCGGGGGGCTGCGGGATTGGGCTCAGCCAGGTTATGCACGGGTGAACCGGCCGAAGGGAGCGAGGAAGGGTGATGAGTACGACCATCAGACGAATTGCGATCAACACCGGGGGCGGGGATGCGCCAGGACTGAATGCGGTCATTCACGGCGCTGTATACGCTGCGAGGGGTTTGGGATGGGAGGTGGTAGGGATCCGCGACGGCTTCGACGGGATTCTCAACCCCGAGCGCTATCCGCACGGGGGCGTGATCCAGCTGAATCGCACGGCAGTAAGGGAAATCGCCCATCTGGGCGGGACCATTCTCGGCACGACGAATCGCGGCAATCCTTTTCACCGGCTGATCGAGCAACCGGATGGAAGCAAGAAGGAGATGGATGTTTCCGGAAAGATCCTGGAGTATTTCGAAGATCACAAAATCGACGCTCTGATTTCGGTCGGCGGCGATGGAAGCCTCACCATTGCTCAAGAGTTGCACATGAAAGGCCTGCGCGTGATCGGCGTGCCCAAGACGATAGACAACGATCTCGAATCGACGGCGATGACGTTCGGCTTTAACACCGCGGTCTCGTTTGCCACGGAGTGTCTCGACCGCCTGCACAGCACGGCACGTTCGCATGAGCGGATCATGGTCGTCGAGGTGATGGGTAGATACGTAGGCTGGATTGCCCTTCATTCCGGAATCGCGGGCCGGGCCGATGCCATCCTCATTCCGGAAATTCCCTACTCCATCGAGAAGGTGGCTGCCCATCTGAAGAAAAAGCACGAGAACGGCAAGCCGTATTCGATCGTGGTGGTGGCCGAGGGAGCCAAACCCGAGGGCGGCGAAGCGATCGTGAAGGCCCGCGAAGCCGGGCGCGTGGAGCGGCTTGGAGGGATCGGCGAAACCGTAGCCAAACAGCTCGAAGAACTGACTGGTAAAGAAAGCCGCACCGTGGTGCTCGGACATCTTCTGCGGGGCGGATCGCCAACCGCATTGGATCGCTTTCTCGGAGTCAGCTTCGGGGCGGGAGCGGTACACGGTCTCTCGCAGGGATTGAACGGAGTGATGGTTGCTCTGCAACCGCCTAACCTCAAGTTCGTTTCCTTGCAGGAAGCAACTGCGAAATTGAAATCGGTTCCCCCGGACGGCGAAGCGGTGCTCGTTTGCCGCGCCCTCGATATCTGCCTGGGCGACAAGTACCGACCCGCCGGCGCAAAGGGTGTAATATTCATCCGTCCTCAAGCGTAGTGCCCAATCCCCATGCAGGAGCGCGTCTTGACTTTATACTAAGATATCTATATAAAGACATCTTAATATGGCCAAGACCGATGCCCTGCAAGGTTCACTCGATTTACTCGTGCTCAAGATATTGTCGCGGCGCCCGCGGCTGCACGGCTACGCCATCATGGCTGCCATCGCCAATACCTCCGGCGAAGTGCTGCGCGCAGAGGAGGGCTCGCTCTATCCCGCGCTCTATCGCATGGAAGAAGCGGGCTGGATTCGCGCCGAGTGGATCAAGAAAGACACCGGCCGCCGCGCCCGGATCTACGAACTGACCGCCGCTGGCAAGAAACAACTGGGTGCGGAAGAGTCGCGCTGGCAGTCAGTCAGCCTGGCCATCAATCGAGTTCTCCGGGAGGCATGACATGTCGTTGTGGTCGCGCATATCGAATGCCTTGCGCAGCGAGCGCTTGAACCGCGAGATCGAGGAAGAGCTGCAGTTGCACATTGAAGAAGCCATTCGATCGGGACGAGCCCCTGACGAAGCACGCCGCACCTTCGGTTCGATACTGCGCCAGCGCGAGGCGAGCCACAGCATTCGCGCCGCCGGATGGCTCGAATCTCTCCTCACCGATACGAAGTTCGGCTGGCGGCAGCTCTGCCGAAACAAGGTCACGTCCGCGGCCGCTGTCCTTTCCCTCGCCCTCGGCATCGGCTCCTGTGTCGCCGCCTTCCGTCTTATCGACGCCCTGCTCTGGCGCCCGCTGCCCATCTCCAATTCCAGCAAGCTCTACGTCCTCTCTCGCAAGATGACCGGCTTGTACGGCAAGCCTGCCGAGGACGACGCGTGGGGTACGCCGGAGTTCAACCTGATGCGCGATGCCGCCAAGGACCAGGCCGACCTGATCGCCATCAGTTACGCCGACCGCACCGACATCACCTGGGCAACCAATGGGTCTAGCGACGACAACGTGGAGAAGGCCCACGTCGCTTATGTGTCCGGCAACATGTTCCCGCTCTTCGGCCTTGAGCCCGCGCTCGGCCGCCTGCTCATCCCCGCCGACGACCGGGGCCCCGGCGCCGGTCCCTATGCGGTCCTCTCCTGGGACTATTGGAATCACCGCTTCGGCCGCGATCCGCACGTCCTCGGCAGCTGGCTCCATATCGGCGACCAGACCTTCGAAATCATCGGTGTGGCCCCTAGCGATTTCACTGGAACCGAAAAGGGAACCGTCACCGACCTGTTTCTGCCTCTCAGCATGAACAGGCTCGCTACCCAGGAAAACGTCGTCTGGCACCGCATCTTCCTGATGTTGAAACCCGGTGTCAACCCGGCCACCGCTCTCGAGCCCTTGCGCCAGCACCTCTCCGCCGTCGGCCGAGCCTTTGATACGGAACGCTTCAAGCGCTCCCACGGCATGACCCAGACGTCCATCAACCGCTTTCTCAATACGACGCTGGTCTTCAATCCCGCCGGCGCCGGCATTTCCGACCTCCAGAAGGACTATCGCCGATTCCTCGGCGTCCTCGGTCTTCTGGTCGCTCTCGTTTTACTCATCGCCTGCGTCAACGTCGCCAACATGATGACCGCCCAAGCCGCCGCCCGCGCCCAGGAAATGGCTCTCCGTATCTCGATCGGCGCCGGCCGTCGTCGCCTCGTCCAGCTCATCCTGTGCCAGAGCGGGCTGCTCGCCCTTCTCGCTTCTATCCTTGGCGCATTCTTCGCGGCGTGGTCGGCGCCCTTTGTGCTCAGCCTCGTCAATCCGCCCGATAATCCTGCGCGCCTGGATCTTCCCGCCGACTGGCGTGTGCTTCTCTTCGGCCTCGGGCTCATGGTCCTCGTCGTTCTTTTGCTTGGTTTGCTTCCGGCCCTCCGTGCCTCCGCCGTCCGGCCCGTCGCCGCCCTCAAAGGTGGAGAAGATCCGCACTCGCCGCGCCGTCTCATGCGTGGAGCCATCGCTCTTCAGGTCGCTTTCTGTGTCCTTGTGCTCTTTCTGTCTTCGCTCTTCGTCGCATCCTTCCAGCGTCTCGAAAACCGCCCCCTCGGTTTCTCCACCGACCGTCTGCTTCTGCTCCAAACCGTTGCTGGCAAAGGCCAGCTCCCCGTCGTGTGGAATCAAACTGCCGAGGCGCTCCGTGCCGCCCCTGGCGTCAATTCGGTCGCCATCTCGGGCTGGCCCCTTCTTGGGCGCATCAGAATCAACAGCGACATCTCCATCAACGGCGCGCCTCCCAGTCCCACTCCCGCCTTTTTCCTGAACGTTTCCCCGGGCTGGTTCTCGACGATGAAGATCCCCCTGCTTTCCGGCCGCGACTTTCTCCCTCAAGACACCTCGCCGGGAGCCGCCATCGTCAACGAAACCTTCGTCAAGACCTTCTTCCCGGGCCAGAACCCCCTCGGCCGCACGTTTGAACGCGGCGCCAATCAACCCCTCAACAAGATCGTCGGCGTCACCCCCGACATCCCTGACCACGACCTGCGCGAGCCTAACCGCGCCGTCTTCTACGTCCCCCTTGCCGGAATCGACGACAAATCCGCCCCCACGGTCGTCAACTTCGCCACCTTCGTCATTCACACCGACGCCCAGAACCCGCTCGCCCTCGCCAACTCCCTCCGCCAGCTCATCGCCGAGCGCCACAACGGCCTTCGCGTCTCGAACAACACCACGCAGCTCGATTTGATTCGCGACCAGACCATTCGCGAACGCCTGATCGCCACGCTCGCCGCCTTCTTTGCCGCCGTCGCGCTACTCCTCGCCGGGATCGGGCTCTACGCCGTCCTCAACTACTCCGTCCTCCAGCGCCGCCGCGAGATCGGTATCCGCATGGCCGTTGGCTCGACTCGGGCCGGCATCGTTCGCATTGTGACTCTCGATGTCTTCCTGATGATCGCCCTCGGAGGCTGCGCGGGCGTCGTGCTCGGATTCGGCGCGGCGCGCTACGTCGAGTCGCTTTTCTACCAGGTCAAAGCCACCGACGCGGATATGATCGCGCTGCCGGCTTGTTCCATTCTGCTCACGGCTCTCGTGGCCACACTCCCCGCCGTGCTTCGCGCGCTGCGCACAGACCCCACCGAGATCCTGCGCGTGGAGTGAGGCAACAGAGTCCCACTTTCAGCGATGTTGTAGATGGCGACCGGATCTGCCATGCATCTGTATCATCCGTTGCAAATCCCCGAAGCACTCATCGAGGAGCCGATTAATCCCGCCAAGCGGGAATTAGTCGGATGGCGACAGGAATCCCGTGCCGGCCCCGCCGGCCTGGGGCCCTGGGAGGCTTCCGGAGCAAAGAGCGTTTGAACTAAGTCGCTGGCGCGACGGGCGCTGCGGCGTAGGCCTCCGAGTGGTCTGCTTGCCGGTATAGGGTGTGGGTCACAAGGAGGTTCACTGTGACCCATCTTCGGCAGTTGATGCTGGATGAACTCCAGCGTCGCAACTACTCCCCAAGCACTGTCCGCTGCTACATCCACGCGGTGGAGGATTTTTCGAAGCACTTCCATCGCTCGCCCGAACGCCTCGGTCCAGGGCATATTCGCGAGTACCAGGTGCACCTGTTTCGGGATCGGAAGTTGTCGGCTGGCACGATCCAGAGCCGTTGTGCTGCTCTGCGGTTTCTCTTCGTCAAGACTCTTCGGCGCCCGTACCTGCTCGATGAGATTCCTTTTCCCAAGCGGCCCAGGAAGCTGCCGACCGTACTCAGTCCGGAAGAGGTGGCGCGGCTGATTGATTCGGCTCGGAACCTGATGCATCGCGCGATGCTGATGACGCTCTACGCGACCGGGCTGCGGAGAGCTGAGTTGTGTCACCTGAAGGTCACCGACATCGACAGTGAACGCATGGTTATTCATGTCCATCAAGGCAAGGGCAGCCGCGATCGTGATGTTCTGTTGACCTCGAAGCTTCTGGAGACTCTGCGAGAGTACTGGCGCTGGATGAAGCCGAAGACCTATCTGTTCCCAGGTATGGTGAACAACTGGCGGGCAGATGTGCCCATCACGGAGAAGATCGTCTGGGACGCTGTTGCCCACGCAGCCAGGCAGGCCGGCATCAAGAAGCATGTATCTCCCCATACGCTCCGGCACAGTTTCGCCACTCACATGCTGGAAGCCGGAGCCGATCTGCGCACCATCCAGGTGCTTCTCGGACACTCCAAGCTCGAACACTCGACCGTCTATCTGCACCTGTCACGACGCCACCTGCAGGCGATTCCCAGTCCGCTTGAAGCGATCGAAGTGTCACGTCCCGATGAGATAAAACGCTCCAGGAGACGGATGAAGCGATGAGCCGGCCCACCCTCGAGGTGGCCGACATCGTCCGTAGAACGGGCAA
>CAVPBA010000002.1:0-4795655 GCA_963701805.1 Terriglobales bacterium | reverse complement strand
AAATGAGAAGCCCGCTAAAGAGGTACGTCTTGCTACGCTCTGTCCTGTCCAAGCCCCCGAGTCGCGGTGACCCCAATTTCTCTCCTTTGATCTTGATCTGCGATTGCACTCGTTCCCATTGCTGGTCAGAAACTATTCTCAATTCGGGCGTCTCAACAGTTACCCAGTCTTCTGTTGGCCTTGGCTTCCGTGTCTCCTGCCCGTCTCCGGGTTCCTGACACTGTGAGAACGGTTCCAGATAACTCGCCCACGATACCTCTCATTTCGAAGCATGGAATGAATACAGTTGGGACTCCATGCTCGGATCCGTCCCTGCCTAGGCCTAGGCGCCAGAATTCCCGCCGCGTTAAACTCTTTTGCGACCTTTGCCAAGCTGTAACCCTCGCCATACCATATCAAACATCCTGCGCACGGCGGTTGCTTCTTCCTCGACTATCTCCTGGCGAACGCCGAGCACAGCCGGTCTTCCATAGTCACCTTGGCGCGTAAAGTCCTCAACCGGAACATTCTTGTAGCCATAGCATTTCCCTCCGGGCAGCATGCCGTTCCTCACCCGGCCTTCCTGGCCGCGGTGCACCTTGTTTGCAAGTCCGACAAGGAATTGCTCATCGAATATCCCGTTCATGATTTGAAGCGGACGAAAACTCGGCTCACGTGAGTCGCAAGGTTTTGGCTGACGAAGCGAGAGACACATCGTGATGGTTAAGCACTTCGCTAATCTTCAAGACGTCCGACACGTTGCGTCCGAGCCGTGAGGTGTCGTCGATGAGTAGGCAATCAAACGGACGGGGTGACTACTTCGCAGGTCGGCAATCAGAGAATTGAGGCCATCGCGGCGTATGAGGCTGGCACCCGATACCTCGGAATCGGAGCGAACGTATTCGTCAAGGACTGCCCAGCCTTTCTGCTCTGCATCTTTTTTGCACTGACGAACCTGGTCCTCAATTGACGTTGGTCTTTGCAAATCTGAGGAATACCTCGCATAGATCGCTGCTCTCATGATGCACACTCCTTTGCCGAATCAAGCTTTCGCTTTGGTTCATGTCCAATGTGAAAGTAATCACAGAATTTACACTGGTAGGCTACGATTGCTTCTCCCGTTCTCGCGCTTGCGCGAGATGCAGCACTTTCTGCCTTCAGGAGACTGATGAACGGAAGCTTTCGCGCACAACTTCTGCGGAATAGCCACTTACTACCCACACCTGGCCATCTGAAGGGAGAGTTCGCATGGTTGTAATGCGGAGCTAGCCTTGTTTCTCGACCACCTCGTCGGCCAACCGGAACCCCGTAGTTTCAAACGTTTCCGATTGAACCGACTTTGGGGGACACGTCTCCCGAATCAATACCCGTATCAGTTCAGGAACAATCCAACCATCGATCAACAGCTTGACCCCATCTTCGGAAAGCCCAAGGCCGTATGGCAACTCAATGCGCACCCCTAGCGTGTTTTCCACAAGCGAGTCGCACTTTGCCCCGTGACCTTTCAAGCGATTCACTCTCGCTTTTGGGTCTTCCGTTGAGACAACTATCGCGCGATCGTTCTGATGCGCAGAAACGAATGGTACGTAAAAGCCGTGGCATCATAGGCCGTGGTAGTAAAGGCCGTGGACGTATTGTCACCACCAATGGTCCGATTGTCAATATGGGTGTTGGCCTAGAAGAAAACTCGATGAACGGACTCGCGAAGCGATCATCAATTCCGCTGCTGTGAAAAGGGAGAAACCCCTGATTCCAAAGCAGATTCAGCAGCGCTTTGGTGATAGGCTTCGCGAGGCCAGGCTTCAGAAGGGCATTTCGCAAGAGTCGCTCGCGCTTGTGTGTGATCTAGACCGGGCGTATATCGGCGGTGTTGAACGAGGTGAGCGAAACATCAGCCTCGTCAACATCTACAAGATCGCTCGAGGACTGGGTATCCCCGCAAAGGAATTGATGCCTTAACGGGGGCCGTCCACAGCGCAATTCGGCGTGATGCTATGCGCCCTGCTCGCACGAGTGAAAGGGTTCAATTCCGGATGGTTCAACTGGATTGGAAACCTCAACCGGTTAGGTGATTACCAAGCCTCATACCGTCTGTTCCGAGATGCCAGCAGGCTCCTTCGATTTCACGGTCTTGCTGATGGCCTCATAGGCGAGTTCGATCGCTTTGGGGCTCAAAGTTCTAGAACGTTCCTTCGCCCGCAGAATGGCAGTTACTTCGAACACATCCCATTTGTCGCCTGTGACTTGTTTGTCCGCGGGAGCCTCAACTTCGGGCGCAATCGTGTTGATGTCATCTCCACGGAAGATGCGCGCAAGAATAGTTAACAGCTTTCGAACAGCGGGTACAGGCTCACGCGTAGTCCCTTTCAGGAGATTGATCGTCTTTTTCTGGATCTACAGCGAGGTAGGCTTCAGCTAAGTTGCCACGCGAATCATCATCAAGCGGCTTTGACAGACGCTCCAGCTCCTGCTTCGCTTCGTCGATCTGTCCCATCGCCGCGAGGATTTGACTAGGCAAGAATGACTCCGGAAGACCTACGTAATCTCCCTTCGCTGCGAGGCGGGCATCTGCGAGTGCCGCCCAATAGTCTCCCAGAAGATAGCGCGCCTTTGCTCTAACTAGGTACAGACTCCAAGCCTTCGGCGCATGGGAAATTGCGGAATCAATCGCATCAAGCGCCTCCCTAGCTTTGAACAACCGCAGATAAGCTTGCGCTAAAAGGAACCCGACGCGAATGTCTTTGCTCGGATGACGCCTTAAACACTCAGTGAAGTCAGCAATCGCGTCGTTGTACCGCTCCAATTGATACGAGAGACGCCCCCGATCGACGAGCGCATCGAAGAAATCAGGATCGATCAGCAGCGCCTTATTTAGATCTTCCTTGGACTGATTCCGCGTATAGCCGAAAAGGGCACCGATGCGAGCTCGCCCCAGTAGCGCATACTTGTTCCCCGCGTCCGCTTCTTGGTTGGTAAATGCCAGGAGCTTCTCCGCCGCATCCGAGAGGAGCTTCTTCGTCCTCGGCAACCATTGGTATCCAAAGGCCATCGGGAGGGAGCCCCAATACTCGAGCACGTTTGGCCTGCGGCGAAGGAGCCTGAGAAAGAGCTCCTCTTTGTCCACGAGGGGTCCTAGCTCACTTGAATGAATCTTCTTCCAGATTGTGAGCGGATCGGAGGTGTTTCTTTCTCGAACCTCATCAGTAAGGCTCTTGTAGTCTACGAGGACCTTTGAATTAAAGGGAAGTGTACTTGCCTTTTCGGATATGATCCTTTCTCCGAAGCTGAGGCTGCTATCAAAGGATATTTCCAAGAGCTTGTTATCTGGGAATAGTTCTTGAGCCCGGCTAATCCACTTGGAGGCGGCATCGTCTATGAATGGCCAAGAAGGTGTAATAACAGGGATCACTGACCTTGACAACTCGCTTTCGCTTCGTGGCTTCAGCGCGCGAAAAACGTTCCCAATACCGTTAAGATTCTGTTGGTTGAGGCGAAAGAGGAGGAGAAGCGTATCGGGAAACTGATTGACGCAGATTCCACCAACGTCGCTATACCCAGTTAACGAATCGATTAGAACATAGTCATATTCTGGAGATATTGCCGAAATATCGGACTTCAGCCTTTCGATTAGCTCGTAGCCAAAAGCGCCTTCATACATTCTCTTCCAATCGATTGATTCAAGTCGTCGTTGGTATCGGGAATCCATTTGTCCAGCTGGCAGAATATCGATATTGTTGTATACGGTCTTGTGTATATACTCTGTGACATCCGGGATTCTAGCCTTTTGTAAATACGTCGTTACGTAGTCAACAATACCCAGAGATTTGCTTGCTCGCTTCGTTCCAAACACTTGAAATAGGCCAGGCGCACCAAGATCAAAGTCAATCGTGAGAACCCGCGCCGGCTCCGTTGGATGATTTGCTAGCAACCAAGCCACATTTGCCAGAGCGAGTGTTCGTCCAACCCCGCCTTTATACGAGTAGAAGGTCGCGAAGTAGGACATTAGGCAATCCTCGGCAACGGTCGCGCGATTGCAGACGGAGCAAGACCAAAGAGAAGCGCATAGTCAGCTCTGCTGTATTGCGCCTGGCGACGGGACGAACCGCTCCAGAATGGATCCATGCGAAGGCGCCTTCCGGATTCTTGGGGCTCCTGTTGCCCTGATGACAGGTGCGATTGCGAATCTCGCTTTCCGGCACGCTTTCGAGGTCTGCCGCCTTTCAAACCGTTCAACCGTGCTGCGTTACTCTTTGCTTCGCTGCGAACGCTCCCTCCTAGCCTGCCAAGAGAGGACATCCAAGCTTTTGTTCCATATACTCCCTGAAGCAAGGAAGGCACATACAAGTCGAGATCAAGATCAGGCCACCTTAGGCCTAACCCGTCTTCTGTTATCTCAACGTTTGAGGTGACTTCATTCGTTGCGTCCGCTAAGCCTTCGAGCTTTGATTTTGGAATTCCGTGGATACTGCCGTCGCTCATCTTCAAAATGAGCGATGGCTCGCCTTTGAGGTTCTCTAGGAGCACCTCACAGACAATCGGCTCATCAGGCGCAGAGGCGCTTTGAGCCAAGGCCCGTTCGATGTCGTTGTCTGTACTTAGAACCTTATGATTTGCCATGGACCTTCTCCCATAGGGTCTTCAATTGATCGGAATGATCGGCCGCACTTTGCAGCACTTTTCGCACATCACTCGTCTTTGCATTCTTGGGGCGGATGGCCCTGACCCGATCAGCTAATTGCACGTCCCCGTTATCCAAAATGTCGACGATTACCCGCGTCCTGCCGAGAGACCCGTGAACGTGGCGTGGCGGGTGGTCGTTGGGGTAAACGCTGGAATCGAACAGAATCGAACTTCACCGAGGACACAGAACCATAATAACCCAAGCGTTCGGTTTCTTAGATGTCAGAAGCCGCACTTAAGTTTCGGCCTTTTAAATTGAAGCTTGCGAGACCGACCGACGCATCGGCACTTTCCCCAGTAAGTTAATTGTTATCAGGTATTTAATTGGTGGTACATTTTATTGGGGCCGAAAATGTGTCTAGAATTTACGCATTCCGTTCGTGGGCTATCGTCGCTTGGGTTTACTATCTGCCGGAGCACGACTGGCGGCATGGACTCCAAATCCAAGTCAGGGTAGACGAGGGTTCAATTCCAGTCCCGCAATCTGGATTGGAAACGTCTTGTAATGCTCTCCAAATCCCTTCGCTCCCGCCAATACCATCCATGAGAAGACCGGCTCAAAAGCGTCGCCAAGGGCCTTGCGGTCCTCGAGTAGTGCATTGTCAATAAGGTTCGCATGGAATCACGTGGGTCAATGGACTTGGACTAGCAACCGGAATGGACTCCGCTAGCGCAGCTCCATTAGACGCCCCGCCGCCTTAGTCCAACGGCGATAACGATCGCTATTCGCCCGCTAGAGGGATGCGACTTCCATATCCATCGCAGCGACTTGCTGGCAATTCTCATTCCGGGTGGCTCTTGGATTTCGGCGGCAGCAACCAGAGGACTGAGACGGTCGCTATCAGCGCCAGAGAGGCAGCAGGCCGGAAGTAGGCCATGGGAATCGCTGTGAGGTAAAGTACGACAGACGCGATCTGCTTGCCCCAACTTGCGTGTGCCGACGCGGTGCTCTTGGAACGAATTTGACTCGATAGCGCCATATAGCCAAGCCCTGGGAGAATACTGACCCCTGCATAGAGTGACGTGGTGAACGACGACAGCCCCTTGACGCCAATCCACTCGGTGGCAAAGGGAAAGAGTGAAAGACAAAAAAGAAACAACAGATTCGTCCACAGAATTCCGTGACTCACCGTCTCCACTTCGTCGACGAGATAATGATGATTCACCCAATAGATCCCGATCTGTACGAATGTGAGCAGATAGAGAAAAACTGCGGGCAGCACCGTGCGCAATCCAGCCAGTCCGTTGGGCTCGGGCACTCTGAGTTCCAACACCAATACGGTAATGATGACGGCGACGACGCCATCGGAAAATGCCTCTAAACGAGCCGGACTAAGGCCTCTTCTGCTCATTCTGGTTCCCTCGTGGCACTGAACCGCATTTCTGCTTCCTGAAATCGCCTGCGGTGTTCAACGCAATGTTAAAACGTCCGCGGCCACAGCCGAGTACTCTGCGACCTGACCGGCACCCGCTCGGCGTTAAGATCGATACAAGGCGCAAGTCTCCCTTCCTCTTGCTGGAGATTGCGCTACCTGGTGCTCGTTCCGTCCGACTCTGAGCGAACACAACAGACTGATGGTTTCCCCTGCCTTGGTCAACCTGAAGGAGGTAGCTATGAAAATCGTAGTGATCGGCGGCACGGGCCTGATCGGATCAAGGCTAGTCACCATCTGATTATCTGGTTGCTTCAGCAAACCCCAACAGATAGTGTAGAGGAGTGCCCCGGCCATCGTTCCCGAAGACGCTGCGCCAATTTCAGGCCGAGTTTGCTACTGAGGAGGCCTGCCAGAGGTATCTGGCAGCCTGCCGTTGGCCGGAAGGGTTCAATTGCCCCCGATGCGGCCATGGAAATGCCTATGAGTTGTTAAAGCAGCGTCGGTACCAATGCGGCAAATGTCGCTACCAGGTTTCGCTCACCTCCGGGACGATCCTCCACCGGACGAAGATCCCGTTGAGCGATTGGTTCTGGGCGGTGTATCTGATGACCACAGACAAGCGCGGCGTCTCTGCCCTCCTTCTGCAGCGTCAACTGGGCCTGACCTGCTACGAAACTGCATGGATGATGCTGCACAAACTCCGCCGGGCGATGGTGAACGCGGCCAGGGAGCCTCTGCGCGGCGAGGTAGAGGTGGATGATACGTGGATCGGCGGAGAGCAAGCGGGGCTCCGGGGGAGCCGACAACTGAAGGACCGGCGGGCGGCTTTGGTCTTAGTCGCCGTAGAAAAGCGGGGCCGAGCTTCCGGTCGCATCCGCATGAGTGTCATTCGGGATTTCAAGGCGGCCACAATCAGGTCGTTCCTTATCCATAACGTCGCTTCTGGTTCCACGATCTATACGGATGGTCTTAAGAGTTTCTCTGGTTTGTTGGAGGCCGGCTTTAAACATGTCGTTCGCAACCAACCTCTCCGGTCGGAATTGCGAAAGGGCGCGAAGTCGGCGGTTCCACACGCTGACCGGGCGATAGGAAACCTCCAACAGTGGTTGATCGGAACCTACCACGGAGTGAGCAAGGACCAACTCCAGGTCTACCTCGATGAATTCGTCTTTCGGCACAACCGCCGCAAAACGCCCGCGGCGGCATTCCAGACCCTGCTCGGTCTCGGAACCGCTCGCAGGTCAACAGCGTACGAACAAATTCGCGGAGCGAAGGACATAATCCCCAACCCATTGGGGTTTGCTGAAGCAACCAGATAATCAGAAGTCACCAACTTGCGGACGCATGGGCACGAAGCTGTGGCCGCGTCTCCCCAAAGCGGCGTGAACAGCGTTACCGGCGACGGGCTTACTGACGCGTTGCAAGACGCTTCGGCGGTCATCGACGTCACGAACTCCCCTTCGTGGGAGGACGCTGAAGTGTTGAAATTCTTCGAGACATCAACGCGAAATCTTCTCGCCTATGAAGCGGCTGAAGGCGTCGGCCATCACATCGCCCTGTCTGTCGTCGGAACGGAGCGTCTCCTCGAAAGCGGCTTCTTCCGCGCCAAACTCGCCCAGGAGAACCTGATCAAAGCCTCAAAGAATCCATACTCCATCGTCCGCGCCACGCAGTTCTTCGAGTTCGTCAAGCAGATCATCGACTATTCCACCGAGGGCAACATCGTACGCATGCCGCCCGCCTTCATTCAGCCCATGGCGGCCGACGATGTCGCGAGCGCCGTGGCCAGGATCGCAACCGACCGACCCGTGAACGGCACAGTTGAATTCGGAGGGCCGGAACAATTTTGCCTGGACGACCTCGCCCGTCGGTTCCTGGCTGCGCGCCCAGACTCGCACCCAGACCCGCGCCAGGTGATCTCCGACCCGCATGGCCGCTACTACGGCATCCAGGTGAGCGAGCGGGCGCTGGTCCCGGACAAGAATGCACAACTCAGCGAGACGCGTTTCGAAACCTGGCTGGCTCGGTCTGCATCACCGAGTGCGAGCGCGCCACCTCAGCCTGCATCGGTGGGCCGGTAAACCAGGATCGTCTCCCACGCTCATGAACGTTATCCCGAATTGGCAGGTGCGGATTGACATTACCCCGCGTGGTCATTGTCGGTGGCGGCTTCGGAGGACTCTCCGCAGCCAGCGCTTTGCGTCGCGCTCCAGTGAGCGTCACGCTGATCGATAAGCGGAACTATCATCTCTTTCGACCCATGCTCTACCAGGTCGCGACGGGCCTGCTCTCCGCGGATGAAATCTCCAGCCCGTTGCGTTCCGTCTTCAGTGGTCAGAAGAACATCCAGATTCTTCTGGATGAAGTAACGGGCATCGACTCCGGCCAGCGCCTCGTTCATCTAAGCCGGGGCGATGTGCCGTACGACTACCTCATCCTCGCCACCGGTATCCAGTACAACTACTTTGGACACGACGAGTGGCGGCAGTTCGCTTCCGGCCTCGAATCGCTCGATGACGCCGACATCATTCGAGCTAAAATCCTACGTGCGTTCGAGCGAGCCGAGGAAATGGCTTCGATCGAACATGCGGAACCCGAGGAGATCTGCCGCCAACTCACCTTCGCGCTCGTCGGTGGCGGGACTGTAGGTGTTGAAATGGCCAGCACGCTCGCAGAGATGTCGCGCATCGAGTTAGTGCGCGATTTTCGCCATATCGACCCTGCATCCGCCCGCATCCTTCTATATGAGGGCGGCCCTCGCATTCTGCCCGCCTATCCTGAAGCTCTTTCCGTCAACGCGCAACGGCACCTGGAAAGCCTGGGAGTTCAGGTTTTCACCAACACACGCGTCACCAGTGTGGATGCGGATGGAGTTGTCGTCGGCGGACAGAAAGTTCGTGCCGCCACCGTGCTCTGGGGAGCCGGTGTCATCGCGTCGCCGGCGGGGCGATGGCTGCACGCAGACACCGACGCGTCCGGGAGAATCATGGTGGAACCGGACTTGTCGGTGCGTGATCATCAAGAGGTATTTGCCATCGGTGACACCGCTCATCTCGTCGCTCCGGTTCGAAACATATTTGGCATCAAATCGCGTACGCCGATGCTGATGCCCGGTGTAGCTCAACCCGCAATGCAGGAGGGCAGGTACGTTGCAGACGTCATTCGGCGCCGTATAACGGGTCGTGCACAACCCAGACCTTTTTGGTACTGGGATAAGGGTGAGCTAGCAATCGTGGGAAGAGCGTATGCCGTGGCGGATCTGCGGCTCGCTCAGTTTGCGGGCTTCCCGGCATGGTTGGTCTGGGCGGGTGTGCACATATACTTTCTCATCGGATTTGCGAATCGGCTGTTTGTCAGCCTGCAATGGGGCCTTGCTTTCCTTACAAAACGTCGCCGGGTTCGAATTCTTCCGGAGGAACGTGCATCGGCAAAGAACCTGATCGATCCAGCAGCCTGATACTCACTTAATCCATCTCTACTGCAGGGTGCCAGAGGTGCTCGCCGTACACCCGGCCCTATCCTGACATTGATCAACCGAACGTAAAGTCGAAGGCTTCAACGCCCGAATCGAGAAACTCGATTTCGAAATGTCGATCGGAGATCGGCGCGGGTCGTCGGATGAGTTGGTAGAGCCGTTGTTCGACGACAGTGCCGTTGCCTTGGCCGTCGATATCTACGCCATGTGCGGTTGCCGAGGGCTGTACACGCTCATTCTGTTGGGTCTGGAGGAGCGGCAGCATCTGCACCATCTTTAGATAGTTTGAGCGAGTCCTCAAGAATCATAGATTTTCCGCGTTTTAATGGCGCCCGTGGAACATTTTCTCTAGGTTCCTTTTTTGCCCGCAAGTATGCTCGGAAAGACCACCCATGTCCGCTAAATCATTGATTTTAATGGCGTCCCCGACGGGATTTGAACCCGTGTCGACGCCGTGAAAGTCCGGGACCCTTGGACAACATTAACGCACTGCTGAGAACCAGAACGCATCGGAACGAATTCTAGCAACATTAACGAACATGTTAAGTGCTCCGCAACTGTCCGCAAAAGAAACGTGGCTTAGCGGCGGCCCCGATCAAGGCCACCGTAAGCCGGATTCCGCCGGATTCCGAACATCAGGATGATTTCCAATTTCCAAATTGGAAATTCGAGCTACAATGAGCCTATGCAAGGCCAGGACATCGCGCTACTTCTCAGACTCGCCATTGAGGATGAACCAAGGCTGCAATCCAAAGATTTGGCTGAGAGCCTGTCCATTTCTCCGTCAGAGGTATCGAAAGCGCTCAAGCGCTGCGTGGATGCGGGCTTGCTTCACGTGACGGGTCCTGAGAAAAGGGTGAACCGATCCGGTTTGATGGAATTCTTGTCCCACGGATTGAAGTACGCCTTTCCGCCAGCGAGGGGTTCAATGGCCCGCGGCGTTCCAACCGCCGCATCGGCCGAACCGCTCAAATCACGTCTTCTGGAGGATCGCGAACCTCCTGCCGTCTGGCCGTATGCTGAAGGAAAGCTGCGCGGCATTTCGCTCGCTCCTCTTTACAAAGGAGCGCCCAAAGCCGCGTTGCGAGATCCTAAGTTTCACAGCGTGCTGGCCCTCTGCGATGCGATTCGCGGCGGAAGGACACGCGAACGGAACCTAGCGGTTGAACTCCTGGAAAAAGAGATCCATGCCCGATCCGAATCTCCCATTGCTTGAAGACGCTGTCCGCAAGCTTGCACCCTTTCTGGACGAGATCGTGTTCGTTGGTGGTGTGACTCTGGGCCTGCTCATTACCGACGAGGCCGCTGCTCCGATCCGCGGCACGACGGATGTCGATGTGATCGCAGAGATTGTGACCTACGCTGATTACATTGCATTTTCGGACCTCGGTGATCACCCAAAACCGGCCATACATGATCGGGTCAAAACCGGCCAATAGAGAGGCGGCTTAAGACATAGCCACTGCAGGGGCAGTTAGCCTCTGTGGTCATGAGCAACGTCTTGAGCAGAGAAAAGCGAGAACAAGTCATTGCACTGGGCCGGCTTGGATGGTCTTTGCGGCGCATCGAGCAGGCGACCGGAGTGCGTCGAGAGACGGCCGGCGAGTATCTGCGTGTGGCCGGGATTGCGCTTCGGCGTCCTGGCGGGTGGGGACGCCATGTTCCGGCAAAACCGGCCATCAACCCGATCACCGACTCTGGAAGCGAAGATTCAAAACCGGCCATCAACCTGATCACCGACTCTGAGGCAAAACCGGCCAGCGAGGTGACCAGGGATCTATCGGCCAGGAAGCCGGGGTGCGGACCGGCCAGCCTCTGCGAAGCGTACGGCGAACTGATCGCACAGGAGTTGGAACTCGGCCGCAACGCGATGGGGATCTGGCAAGACCTGGTCGACCGCCACGGGTTCAACGGCGGCTACCAGAGCGTGCTGCGCTACGCGCGGAAACTTCGCGCAGCCACGCCTCCAGAAGCGCGGGCGATCATCGAAACGCCGATCGGCGAAGAGTGCCAGGTCGATTACGGCACCGGCCCGATGGTGCGCGATCCAGTGACGGGCAAGTACAGACGTACGCGGCTGTTCGTCCTGATGCTTGGTTACAGCCGCAAGTCAGTCCGGCTGTTGGTGTTCCGGTCCAGCTCACTAGTGTGGGCGGAACTGCATGAGAAGGCCTTCAGGCGATTGGGCGGAACCACAAGAATCGTGGTTCTCGATAATCTTCGCGAAGGCGTTTTGTCGCCCGACATCTATGACCCGCAGTTGAATCCTCTCTACCGCGACGTTCTGGCGCACTACGGCGTGACTGCTCTGCCTTGCAAAGTGCGGGACCCGGATCGAAAAGGAAAAGTCGAATCGGGTGTCGCCCATGCACAGAAAACGCCGCTGAAGGGCAAACGCTTCGAGAGCCTGGAAGAGGCGCAGGCATATCTCGATCACTGGGAAGAACACTGGGCCGACACTCGCATCCACGGCCGCACCAAACGGCAGGTGGCGGCGATGTTCGCCGAAGAGAAGCCCTTCCTGCAGTCGCTACCGCTGGAACCGTTCCGTTATTACCAGTATGGAAAGCGGACGGTCCATATCGATGGTTGTGTTGAAGTTGAAGCGGCCTACTATGGTGCGCCGCCGGGTTGGATCGGCCGCCAGGTCGATGTGCAGTGGGACCTGATGTACGTGCGCCTGCTCGATCCGCGCACCGGCATGTTGCTTCGCGAACATCTCCAACAGAAACGCGGCCGGCATCGTGTCCGCCCTGAAGACCGGCCGCGGCGTACGCCACCGCACACTCTGCGCTTGATCGCGCGAGCCCACAAGGCTGGAAACAACATCGGCACTGTCTGCGATGCCATCCATCATCGCCAGGGCGAAGCCGGACTGCGCCGCATCATGGGCGTGCTCGCGCTGGTTAAAAAGTATGGCTGCGCGGCCACCGAAGATGCTTGTGCCGCGGCGCTGGAACTGGGCGTTTCCGAGTACCGCTTCGTGCGCCGCTATCTGGAGCGCAGCCCGCAGGCGCCGCTTACGTTACGCCAGGTCGATCCACTCATCCGCGAGCTGGTCCAGTATCGCGACCTCATCCAACAACGCATCAACTTCGAGGAAACCAACCATGAACCTGATCGAACTTAGTCGTGCCCTTCATCAACTGCGGCTGGGCGGCATGGTGGCCGTACTGGAAACGCGCCTGCTCCAGGCACAGACAGAGAACCTGGCGCCCATCGATTTGCTCTCCACGCTGGTCTCAGATGAAATCGACTGCCGGGGCAAGCGGCTGCTGGAACGGCGTCAGAAACAGGCTCGCTTCCGCGATCCGGACAAGCGCCTGGACAACTTCGACTTCCAGTTCAATGCGAAGATGAACCGCAATCTCATCTTCGAGTTGGCCACCGCCGGTTGGGTAGAACGGCGAGAAGATGCCTTGTTCAAAGGCCCGCCCGGTACGGGGAAAAGTCACCTGGCGCAAGCTATCGGCCACGCTGTCATCCAGCAGGGATATCGCGTGCTCTATCGGGAGACGCACATCCTGCTGGAAGAACTCGCCGACGCCACGCTCGATGGCGATCGCAAGGAATACATGGAACAGCTCGCCACGGTTCCTCTGCTGATCATCGACGATCTCGGCATGCGCAAGCTGCCACTGACCGCCGCCGAAGAACTGCTGGAGATCATCATGCGCCGCTATGAACGCGCCAGCACCCTGATTACATCCAATCGTCCCGTTGATGACTGGGGCAAACTGCTCGGCGACAGCGCCGCCGTCACCGCCATGCTCGATCGCCTACTGCATCACGGACACTTGCTTCAGTGTGGACCGCGCAGTTGGCGCACCAAGACCACCAGTCGTGAGGAAGGACAATGACAAAAACAAAAGCAATAAGGATGCCGGACAAAGAACGCCCGGCGGCGTCGCAAATCCGGATCCAGCGGCCTCCCACGACGGAGCCTCACCATAGGAATCTTGGTAGAAACACGAAACCCTCTACTGTTCAACATGCAAGCCAAACAGCAGAGGGTCTCGATCGCCGATTCCTTCGGAGCCAGCCCCGTGTCCTCGGCCCTGGATCACTCCGCAAGGCGCGACCCCGGCGGAGCGACTACTACCGTAACACGCAATCAAAGCTCCTGAACATCAACGCGCCACTCGTTGCCTTGCAAAGCCACACGCCGGCAAGGTAAAACAATCACTGTCTTCGGCCAACCCCCGTTGGCCGGTTTTAACCTGATCATGTATGGCCGGATTTAACCCGATCACCGAGGTTTCGGAACGTCTCCGCGAAGCTCACTTTACGGAAGATACGGAAATTGTATGCCGTTGGCGTAACGGTGTCCTGGCACTGGATGTGCTGGCGCTTAACAAGGAAGTGCTCGGATTCACGAACATTTGGTATGAGGCAGCACTCCGCCACTCGTCCACCATGATTCTGCGTGGCGGCCAGGTGATCCGCGTCATCACAGCGCCGTTCTTCCTGGGAACAAAGATGGAAGCCTTCAGGGGCCGAGGCCGCATGGACTTTCAAGCCAGCCACGACCTGGAGGACTTTATTGCCGTCATCGAAGGGCGAGAGACTTTGCTAGAAGAGATCGCCGACTCACCCCGGGATTTGCAGGTTTACCTGGCGGGAGCGGCAAAATCGCTACTGGCGGACTCTCGCTTTCTCGATGTGCTTCCGGGATTTGTCTTGGACAGCGATCGAGTTCCCATGATCCGGGAGCGGCTGGCGTCGATGACCGCTGTCTCTCCGCCCACCTCTCGCAGAAACCCGAATGCTTAAATTCGCGTGAGAATCTCTTCGAGAACGGGCTGGTAGCATCACGCGAGAGGAACGCATTTCGACTTTGTGCACCAGGGGAGAGCGCCAAGTTCACTTCGCATTGTTGTAGTCCTTATCGCTGACGGGCTCAAGCCAGATGGTCTTGCCCTTTGCAGTCGGTGTGACCGCGATATAGGCGAAGCTGTCATTCGGTGTTGCGCCGTGCCAGTGCTCCACGCCCGGAGCGCATTTGATCACGTCTCCTTTGTGAACGATGCGTGCTGGCTTGCCTCTTTCCTGGTAGTAGCCGGTGCCCTCCGTGATGAGCAGAACTTGACCACCCGGATGAATATGCCAGTCCAGCTTTGCACCTGCGTCGTACGTCGCCATGGCAATGCTGGGATCGAAAGTACTGTCTCCAACATTGAGCTCACTGAGCCAGATATTGCCCGTGTGATTTTTCGCGTTCGACAGTTCACCTTTGGGAAATCCTGAAGCAGATGTTTGCGCCTGTGAGTGTGCGACGAACAGCAGGCTCGCTGCGAAAGCGAAGACCATAAACCTTGTTCTCATGTCTTATCTTCTCCCGATATTCTCTATTTGCTGTTGCTGTCCCATGCCCTCAGTCGGCGCGTTTGCCTGATTCGGTAGCCTTCTGCATCACGTCGAGCCGTGCCTTCCAGGGATCAGGAATCGCGCCTGCCGTGCCGTCGGGATGGAACTCGAAGATCAAACCATTCCCGGGGTCGTAACGCGGCCAGGTCGGCAGGCCCGCGCCATTCGGATTGCCTGTCTTGGCGAAGTTGACCCAGTAGCCCTGTGCCATTTTTGAGACCGCCCGATCCTCGTCTGTTGCAGGGGGTGGCGGTGGTCCAAAACCTCCGGCGCCCAATGTGCTAAAGACAAAGCCAATTTCGCCGCCATGAGGTGTCCCGGCCCGAAGCATTTGCCGCATGCCGGTCTGCACGTACGAGAACCGATAGAGATAAACGGCCGAGCCGCTGGTCGCGAACACACTCGCTGCAAATCGGGCCGGTTCGGCTTGGCCGAAATCGTCGTTTGCCTCCGATACAAGCATTGCCAGAGTTTTTGTACCGTCAGGGTCGTAGGCGGCCTTCGCCTCAGCGCTCCACTGGCCGAAATGGGCCCACAACTGATCCTTGGTCGTCGCTCTGATCCGATTGCCTGCGGTATCGGCGCTGTTGCTTCCGAGCATGAGCGGAACACGCGGCTCATGGTGGGCCTTATACGCAGTCTCGGCGGTCTCAGTCACGAGCTTCCCGTCGAGAATCGGCGTTGTCTCAAAAGACTGAGTGCTGCCGCCCTGCGGGGAGCGCGCGCCGCCAACAACTTGTTCGGCACTGAGGGCGCGAAGTTTGGCAAGCGCGGCCTGATCCGTTCCATCGATCCCCATCGAGTGCGCGAATTGAATCCCAATAGTTTCGGCCGACACCGGATAGTTTGGATCGACGCCGTCTTTGCTCATTGGACGCGCGGTGAGCACGCTGTCACGCGAACCGCCAGACTCGACGATTGCTTTTTGGAACAGCCCGCGCGCCATTGGCATCGTCAGAAGGCTATGCACCGAGACACCACCCGCGGAAAATCCAAAGATTGTGACATTGCTCGGATCGCCTCCGAAGGCGCCGATGTTCTGCTGTATCCACTTCAGTGCGGCGATCTGGTCCGTGTAGGCGTAGTTGCCCTTGGGCTCATCAGGATGTTCCTTGCTAAGCGCCGGGAAGGCGAAAAATCCAAAGCGCCCTACGCGGTAATTGAAGGTGATCAACAGGACGCCTTGTTTGGCGAACTGCACTCCCGAATTGCTCGGCGAGGACCCGCTCCCGAAGACGAAGCCCCCGCCGAAGATCCACACCATGACCGGCAGTTTTGTGGCCGGCGCAGCATTCGCGGGTTTCCACACGTTGATAAAGAGGCAATCTTCCGACGAGGTCGGCGACATAGCTCCAGCGCCGGGCCCAAAGGCGGCCTGCGGGCAGTCGGCCCCGTATTTGCTGGCATCACGCTCGCCTTGCCATGCGGACAGTGGTTGCGGTGGGCGCCAGCGATATTCACCGACGGGAGCCGCGGCAAAGGGAATGCCCTTGAAGCTCGAGACATCTCCTTCCGTCACGCCGCGCACGGTGCCGTAGTGCGTTCGAACCGTTGGCACTGCGGCCGAGGTTGGTGCGGCCTCGCCTGCAGGATTGGCCTGAGCAACGGCCACTTGAACACTCAAGGTGAAGAGAGCTAGTCCCAGGACGATCAACTTCGATTTCATTTCGTAGTCCTTTGCCTTTCGACTTCTGTTGCTGCCAATCTGTGCAATTGAAAATGATCAGAGCCCCGTCATCTTCAACACAGCTTCAGGAAGGCGAGTTCCTTCGAGTTTCATGCTGGAAGATGCTTCATCGATCTGCTTGAGGTCACGCTCACTAAGCTCCACGCCAACTGCTCCGAGATTCTCCTCGAGCCGGTGCACCTTAGTCGTTCCAGGGATCGGCACGATCCACGGCTTCTGTGCGAGCAGCCATGCCAATGCAATTTGTGCAGGCGTCGCTCCCTTGCGCTCTGCCACGCTCTTGATCAGATCCACCAGCACCATGTTGGCCTTACGTGCCTCGGCGGTGAAGCGCGGCACCATGTTGCGGAAGTCAGTAGGATCAAACTTCGTGTTCTCGTCGATCTTTCCCGTGAGAAACCCAGCACCCAGCGGGCTGAATGGGACGAAACCGATACCGAGTTCGTCGAGAGCCGGCAAAAGTTCCGCTTCCGGGGCACGGTAGAAGAGGGAGTATTCGCTTTGCACTGCGGTAACCGGCTGAACGGCGTGTGCGCGACGAATGGTCTGAACGGCCGCCTCAGACATGCCGAAGTGCTTCACCTTGCCCTCAGCGATCAACTCCTTCACCGCACCCGCCACGTCCTCGATCGGCACGTTCGGATCAACGCGATGCTGATAGAACAGATCGATGGTCTCGGTTCGCAAACGCTTCATTGCGGCATTCGCCACTTGCTTGATGTGCTCGGGTCGGCTGTTGGTCCCTCCACGGCGGGCGCCCGTCTCGAGATCGATGTCGAAACCGAACTTGGTGGCGATCGTCACTTTGCCGCGGATCGGCTGGAGCGCTTCGCCTACCAGCTCTTCATTTACGAATGGACCATACGCTTCGGCGGTATCAAAGTGCGTTACGCCAAGCTCGTATGCGGCTCGGATCAACTTGACCATTTCGCCCTTGTCTGCGGCTGGGCCATAGGCCGAGCTCATGCCCATGCAGCCAAGCCCGATTGCAGATACTTCAAGATCGCCCTTCCCTAGCTTTCTCTTGTCCATGCTGTTACCTCCCCGACCACACGCGTGATCGGTCGCGAATTGCCCGCACATCGCGGGTTGATTTCATCACCATTGAACTCCAACCTGGTGGCCTGCTTTTGCAATTAGCAGTCCTCTGTTTACCTAGCGATCAATCATCTTCTGCGCACCCTCCGAATAGCGCGCACCTTGCACCGCGATTGTCGCAGTCGCCTCGTTGAGCCGATGCAGATCGTCTGCTGTGAGTTCCACTGTGGTTGCACCGAGATTCTCTTCCAGGCGGTGCTGCTTCGTGGTGCCCGGGATAGGTACGATCCAGGGTTTCTGCGCCAGAATCCACGCGAGCGCGATCTGAGCCGGAGTCGCATTCTTTTTTTGCGCAAAACTGCCAACCAGATCTACGAGTGCCTGGTTCGCTTTGCGATTCTCCTCATTGAACCGTGGCACAGTGTTGCGGAAGTCGCCCGCATCAAACTTTGTTTCTTCAGTGATTTTGCCCGTGAGGAATCCCTTGCCGAGCGGGCTGAACGGTACGAAGCCGATTCCGAGCTCTTCCAAGGCGGACAGGATCTCTTGTTCCGGCTCTCTCCACCACAAGGAGTATTCGCTTTGTAATGCGGTGACGGGCTGCACGGCATGTGCGCGACGAATCGTCCGCACGCCTGCCTCAGACAGACCGAAGTGCTTCACCTTGCCCTGCTGGATCAGGTCCTTCACCGCACCCGCTACTTCCTCAATCGGCACATTCGGATCAACGCGGTGTTGATAGAAGACGTCGATCACGTCGGTTCTGAGGCGCTTCAGCGAGGCATCGGCCACCTGCTTGATGTGTTCGGGCCGGCTTTCCAAGCCCGCGCCTTTTCCGTTTTCATCGATTTTGAAGCCAAACTTTGTAGCGATTATGACCTGATCACGGAACGGCTCGAGAGCTTCGCCGACAAGTTCTTCGTTCGTGTAGGCGCCATAGATCTCAGCCGTATCGAAGAATGTCACGCCGCGTTCCACGGCCCCGCGAATGAGCGAGATTCCATCCTTCTTATCGGTGACCTTGCCGTAGCCAAAACTCAGTCCCATGCAACCGAGTCCCAGGGCTGATACCTCAAGCCCGCTCTTTCCAAGCTCTCTCTTTTTCACGATTGCTCCTGCCTCTTCTCTCTGATCTCGGAAGCGCTTCACTTCAGCACTCCAATTGTCTTTAGCCAACTTTGAACTTCGTTGCTGGCTTCTTCTGCCCTGGCATCTTTGATCACAAGGTTGTGTCCATCGATCTCCGATCCGCCCCTCGTCGTGAAATCCTGCAGGATCGTGCTTTGCGGACATAATTCCTTGACGGTTTCAAAACTGCTGCCGACGCCATAGCCGCCATTTGTGTTGAATGGGATAATGGTCTTTCCCTTCAAGTTGTATTGGTGCAGGAAGCTCTTAACGGGCGGCGGCAGTTGCATTCCCCACGTCGGAAAGCCAAGAAGCACAAAATCGTACTGGTCTACGTGTTCGATCTTTGTTTTGAGAGGCGGCAAATAGCCGGTCTCATTCTCGCGGACGACCTGTTGCACTGTTGCCCTGTAGTCCGCGGGATAAGGCGTTTCCAATTCGAGAGCGACAAGTGTGCCGCCGACCTTTTGATGAATGATTTCCGCGATGGCCTTGGTGTTGTTGGTGCGGGACAGATAGACAATCAGTATGTTCTTTTCCGTGGGCACTCGCTGAGAGTTCGCCGCTGGTTGCTGCGCACGCGAACCACCAGAAGCGAGACAGAGGACTGTCAAAATGGTCAGCAAAAGAACAGCTATGCGTTTCATCATCCTGAAGACCTCAACTTTGCCGCATCATCCTGCGCGCAGCCTCGTGCCCCGATGCCTTCGGTGGCTATTTCTTATCGCCATTCATTTTGACCGGCCTGAGCAAATGCGAGAACGTGAGTTGGGCGAGCTTCCACTTGCCGTTTTCCTTGATATAAACCTCAGTCACCATGAAGGGATTGGTGACTTCGAGCTCACCTACTGCTGCCTGCAGATCAATGTCCGCAAGGAGGATGGCTGTGTTGCCAAATATGCGAGCGTCAACCGCGTAGACTACGGCCTTTTTGTACCAGATGCCACCGCTCTTAATAGTCGCTAGTTCCTGCGTCTTCCCCCAGGTTCCGCCCATGTGAGTGAACATGGCTTTGTCATCAAATAGTGTTTCCAGGGACTCGACATTCTTCGCTGCCATCCAATCCCATTTCGTGTTTGAAAGATTGATGACTTCTTGTTGCTCGGGTGTTTGAGTGGCGGCAGTTTTGATCGTCTCCGTTGGTGGCGCGGGCGACTGCTGTGCGTTGGACGACGGCGCAATCAGCGTTGACAGAAACAGACCAAACATTAGGGTTTTCATGGTCCTCCTTCGATATGTGTGGTTGAATTTTCGGTATCCGTAGTGCATCGTTCACGTCCTATTTATTCTCCGGCGCCTCTACACCCGAGAGTGCGAGTATCCCGTCCGGCAGTCGCTTTCCCTGAATCTGAATACTCGACACTGAGGCGTTCAGTTCTTTGATCTCATCAGGAGTGAACGCAATCGAAGTCGCGCCGACGTTCTGGGTCATGTGCGCCATTTGCGTCGTGCCGGGGATTGGCACGACCCACGGCTTCTGCGCCATCAACCATGCAAGAGCAATTTGACCCGGAGCGGCCTGCTTTCGCTCGGCCCATTGCTTCACGAGCTTTACGAGCTCTATGTTGTGCTTCATGTTTTCCGGCGAGAAGCGCGGTTCCATGCCACGGATGTCGCCAGGCGCAAAACGAGTGTTCTCGTCAATCGCTCCCGTCAGGAATTGCACACCGAGCGGACTCCACGGCACGAATCCAATGCCTAATTCCTGGCACAGCGGGATAATCTCTTCTTCCGGGCCGCGCCACAGCATCGAATACTCGTTCTGAACGGCCGTCACAGGAAGCGCCGCATGCGCGCGACGAAGAGTATTCGGCCCCATTTCGCAGAGACCCCAGTGCAGGATCTTGCCCTCGGACATAAGATCCTTCACCGCGCCGGCAACATCCTCGATCGGAACCTGCGGGTCAACGCGGTGCTGATACACAAGATCGATGCGGTCGGTCCGAAGCCGCTTGAGCATCCCTTCGACAGCCTTCTTGATATGGTCAGGCTTGCTGTTCAGCCCCATTTGGAAACGACCGGTCTCCGGATCGATATTCCAGCCGAACTTCGAGGTGATTGCGACCTTGTTGCGGAATGGTGCGATGCTCTCACCGAGGATTCGTTCGCATTCCAGAGGCCCATAAGCCTCAGCCGTATCAAAAAACGTCACGCCATGGTCATAGGCTGCCCGGATGATATTGATCATCTCCGGGCGGTACGGCACGAGCGTTTCATAACTGCGGCTCATATTCTGGACGCCCAGACCCACGCTCGATACCTCGAGCGAACCCAGCTTCCGTCGCCCATTCATTCGCACTTGCGTGCCTCGTTCGGCTGCTGCCGAAACTGCATGGCCGCCCGAAACCGTTGCAACTGCGACGGCTCCGGTGACGCCTAGGAACGAGCGGCGGTTCATGCTGCGCTTTGTGCCCGCGTCATTGAATTCCTGCATATCTGAGCCTTTCGTCCATCGTGGAAGGGTGTTTGAGACCGATTGGCTGACTGCGCCCAGCACCAATATTCCCCACATTAGCCTCGATGTGATCGCGGCGCTCTGCCAGACACGCCAATATGGCTTCGAATCACGCCAATCTTTTTTTGGCGCCTTCTGCTGGCATTCTGGCGCGGTCTGAATGGTGCACAAACCGGAAATCCAGTACGCTACTAGCTGGAGCATTCCGTCATGCTGAAGCGCTTTCGGGTTCCGGGCCGTCTTGCCCTCAAGTTGAAGGAGCACTGTGTGTCAGTTGCCGCGGTGCTGCGCAAAGCGGGACTTCCCCGAGATTTGTTTGAGCAGACGCGCGTTCTCGTCTCCACCGAAGAGCTTTTTGCACTCTGGAAGGCGGTAGATGTGGTCAGTTCCGATCCGCTCATGGGTGTGAAATTGGGCATCGAAACAAAGACAGAGCGCTTTCACCCGATGGCTATCGCCGCTCTCTCAACTCAGAATCTTGTGACCGCCACCGAGCACCTGGCTCGCTACAAAAAGCTGACCGCGCCAGAAGAGATCCTGAACAAGCTCGGCAAAGAGGTGTTCAGCGTTGCGTTCCGTTGGCTGCTCGCCGTCGATGCAGAGCCGCATGTGCTCACGGACTACTGTTTCTCGTGGATGATTTCTCTCGCTCGACACGGAACCGGAACGCAGCTGAATCCACTCCGAGTGGAGTACGTGCAACAACGTCAGAATCTGCGCGTGCTTGAGCGCAGCTTTGGCTGCAAGGCGGTATGCGGCGCTCCGCGCAACGCAATCATCTTCCGTGCCTCCGATGCCACCACGCCATTTGTCACCCGGAACGTCGAACTGCTCGAATTGCTCGCGCCGCAGTTTGAAGAGCAGTTGCGACAGTACACGGAAAAGGAAGAGGACAGTTTCATCGAACTGGTGCGGCGTGCCATTCAGGACCGACTGACCGGACAGCGGCCCTCAATGGATGTGATCTCCGAGACGCTTCACATGAGCTCTCGCACGTTGCAACGTCGCTTGCAGGAATCCGGTTCCAGCTTCCAACGCGTCTTGGACGAAGCCCGACACCAGATGGCTCGGTACTACCTCTCCAATTCCGTCCTGGAGTTGAATGAGGCCGCATACCTGCTTGGCTTTGAAGACCCGAACTCGTTTGGCCGTGCGTTTCGCACCTGGGAAGGTGTGCCGCCGAGCGATTGGCGTGAGTCTCACCGTAGTTCTGCCCCGAATTAGGACTTTGTGCGGCTCGAACATATGGTGACCGTCTCTCGGCGAGTGCGGATCTGCTCATTGAGCCCGGATTTAACTGGATGGCAGGCTTTTCGCATCGGTGGTCAGCGCGCTGGACGCGCTGCTTGGGCATTTCCGCAGGAAAGCGATAACCCGCGCTGTTTATGCCTGCCATGCGGCCGAAAATGCTCCTTCAGGACAGTCATGCATGAATTGACAGTCCGAGAGGAGAAAATCGTGCAAATCGGAAGCCTGATAAGAAGAGCGCGTCGCAGTCAATCCGAAGTTTGGGAGTTCAGATGGCGCGAGCCCGGACCAACTGGTACGCGGCGTCACCGTCGAATCGTGCTTGGCCCAACGGACCAAATCGCAGATGAGTCCGCGGCACGAAGGGCTGTCGCTGCTCTCCAAATCGAAATCAATCCGAACCTTAAATCAACCCAGCCAGCCATTACGATCGGAGATCTCGTGCAGCATTTCCGGCAGCGCGAGCTTAGAGCTGAGTTTGCCTGGCGCACCTTTTCTACTCGAAACAGCTATGAAGGCAACCTTCGGAAATGGATCGTGCCACGCTGGAACGAACACCCGACCAAAACGCTTAAAGCCGGAGAAGTCGAGCTTTGGCTGCGGTCTCTCCCCCTTGCGAGGGCGAGCTGTGCCAAGCTTCGGAACCTCATGAGCATGCTGTTCAATCATGGGGTCCGCCACGGAATCTGCGACACGAACCCCATTCAACTCGTGCGGCAAGGCGCAAAACGTAAAAAGATCCCCGCTGTTTTGACTTCCGATGAGGTACGAAAGTTGATTGAGGCACTGCCGCTAAGGGAGAGAACGCTCGTGTTGATGGCTGCGGGTACCGGTCTGCGGATGAGCGAGCTCTTCGCGCTCAAATGGGGTGACGTTCACTTCGATCGGCATGAGATCAGCGTGACCCGCTCAATCGTCTTTCAAGTCGTTGGTCCATGCAAAACGGAGGCCTCGCAGAAACCCATTCCGATGGACGACTGTCTAGCCGAAGCTCTAGAAGTATGGCGTGCCCAATCCCACTACCGCGCTGACGGCGACTGGGTGTTCGCTAGTGTGAATTCGGGCGGACGCCTGCCCTATTGGGGACAACCGATCATGCGAAAGATCATCCGCCCCGTCGCGATCAACCTCGGGATCAGTGGTCGATTAGGATGGCATACGTTCCGCCACACGTATTCGACCTTGCTGCGCGCCACGGGCGCTGATATCAAGGTGATGCAGGAACTGCTTCGCCATGCCTCCGCGAGGGTGACTCTGGACACGTACACTCAGGCGATTACCGACAAGAAGCGAAGGGCTCAGACGAAGGTTGTGCGGCTCTTGGTCGGCAAGGAGACACGAAAGAAATAGCCTTCGTCGGCCAACGGTTTGTGCCCATTTGTGCCCACGAGATTCGCTTGAAAAGACGTATAAACACAGTGCTCAACTCGCTCCGCGGCGCAAGTTGCGGAGCATTTTTGTGCCCATCTGTGCCCACGCCAAATCAGAGCATTCTCTGTAAGATGCAGATTCTATTTGGCGTCCCCGACGGGATTTGAACCCGTGTTATCGCCGTGAAAGGTAAATGTAACTGATTGAAAACAATGAGCGCGATTGGCCATCTAGAGCGCTTCTGAGAACGCTTGGGAACGCTTATCGAACCCTTATCGAACCCTCGGGTCCGGAGTTCGCGTTTTCAACTTCGCAACACTGTACAGGGTATTTCGCAACGTGGGCTAATTCGGAGTAGCGGCAAAGAGCATTTGCAAGCTGCATTTGTCGTGGACTGCGACATTCAGGCTCCAGCAATAGTGGGCTACCGACCACAATTACCATGGCCTGCGCGCGCGAGGTTGCCACGTTGAGGCGATTAAGGCTGTAGAGGAATTCCATTCCGCGCGGCGCATCCTCCGGTGACGAGGTTGTGAGTGAATAAATAACCACGGGCGCCTGCTGTCCCTGGAACTTGTCCACCGTACCGATTCTGGCTCGCGGCATGCGCGTCATGAGATCCGACACCTGCGCATTGTAAGGAGCGACGATGAGAATATCTTCCAGCTTCAGCGCTCGGATCTCTCCCCGGTCATCGACCCAGTTGATACCAGGCCCTATAAGCGATTCGGCAAGTGTTGCAATGCATTCCACCTCTTCAGACGAGGAATTCTGGTTGCCTTCATGTTCGACGGCGACGAACCAGAGGTGGGAATCGCTGAGCCACAGGTGCCCAGTGACACTCTGTCGTTCCAGCCCGTCACGGGATTTGAGGCGCCCTTCGTAGAACACCTCGGACGTGAACTCGCATATGGCCGGATGCAGCCGCCAGGTTCGCTCCAGGAAGAGGCCTTTGTCAGGCGGGATGGTTCTGGCACCGGCGAGCAGGTGTTCAAGTGCCGAGTCCTCGGCCCCATCGGGATGGCTGCCCTTCTGGGGCTGGTCTAATTGCTGCGGGTCGCCAAGCAGTACCAGGCTCTTTGCGGCTTGTGCAGCTGCGAGCACGTTTGCGAGGGACATCTGCCCCGCCTCATCAACAAAAAGCACGTCAACTGCCTCAAAATAGTCCTCGCGAGACCACATCCAGCCTGTCCCCGCAACTACCTGCACGCCAGATCGCAACGCCGCAAGCGGCTCCGCGTTGTCGGTTGCGAAGGTGACGCCGGGGACATTCTCCTCGGGATTGTTGTCGCCGCTCACTTTCTGAACACACCTTAGGCCCGCAATACCGCTCTCCTGAGCGGCCGAGACAACCTCATCGAGAAGGTTACGGATCACCTTATGGCTCACAGCGGTGATGCCGACTTTCTTGCCTTGCTTTATCAGTTCGCACATCATGCGTGCGCCGGCAAATGTCTTGCCAGCACCGGGAGGACCCTGGATGGCCAGCACCGAATCATCAAGAAGGCCTGCGATGCGCGTTGCCGAATCCAAGGTCGATTCACCCGGATGGAGCGTTGAGCTGCCATCCGCAAGTCGGGGCGGGCGGCGCAGCAGCAGATCCCGCGCCGCCCGGTAGGGCCCGGCCGCATTTACTCCGTTAAACTCGACCCAGGAACCCAGGCGGTAAAGTGCATCAGCCAGCACTGCGGCATTCGGGTCTGTCTTATCCACGAACACCGCGCTCGGATGCACGCTCGCGGTCTTCCTGGTCTTTTTGATGTCGATGGTGCGTGCGATGACGTTAACGGCAGCGACTTCCCCGATTTTTTCGCCGCGCTGGCAGACAGTATCGCCCGCCCTGACGTCCGTCTCCTGTTTATCGAAGGAGTAACGATCAGTAGGAATTTTGCGCACAACCTCGAGTGTTGCGACAAACTTGAGCCCCGAGATTGCCGATCGCTCGTCAAGAAAGTCTTCATCGGTCAGGTCCGTCAGCCGAAAATGCTCCCACCAGCTTGTTTTTGACTCACGCCTGTGCCAATCCAGCAGGTTGGCAAGCAGCCAGGATGCCGCCTGGTCATCTGTGCGCAGTTCAGGCTCTGCCGGGATGTTCCGGGTCAGAGCCTCAGCCAGCGTGGTAACTCGCTGCTGGCGCTCGCTCACCGCCTCTCCCGCCGTTCCGTCTGATGGAACCGGACGCTTCAGGGGTCGCCCTGCGTTCGCGAGCATAAGCCGCTCGCATTCCAGCCAGCCTCGCAAGGAGCGAGTGGAGAAGCAGTCGTCGCCGTTGTAAAGAACGATCGCCTGTTTGACGGCATCACCCACCTGCGGCGCGCACTCAGCTTCAAGGGCGTGCTGTATCGCCCGCATCGCCCGGCCGGCCTCTTCAAGGGGGACTCTCCGCGTGAAGCCGTGAAACACTTCAAGTGCTTTCAGGGAATACTGTTCAACGCTGGCCCTGACCGAACGCTTGACGACCGTGTGCAGATCAATGAACAGCTTTGCACGCAGCATCCGGTCGATTTCATCCTCGCGGGTGCCATGCCTGCCCATCAATCGCTTTAATGCAGATGGTTCATAGGGCGCGAAATGGTAGATGTGCATGGTCGGGTACTGCGCCCACCTGGCCATGACCAAATCCACGAACCATGTGAAAGCATCCTTCTCCTCAGGCGTACTCAGAGCCCACCGGCATTCGTAGCTGGGCTCGCCCGCTTCCGACAATGCCACGCCGAACAGGTACTCTCTGCCGTTCAAGCCGACGAAGGGATCTCCCTCCAGATCGAAGAAAATGTCTCCGGGCGAAGGCTCCGGCAGGAGGGTGAGTCCGTGATCATCGGTCACCTGTAGTACTTCATGCACAGGACGTCCCGACTCGCGTCCCGCGACCTGAACCCGCGCCTGCTCGCGGACGCGGGCATATCCTTCGCGAGAGCCGTGATCGGGACGTTGCGGAATGGGAATCGGAAATCCGGCGACAGCTGCGACGGTGCCGGTATCCCATATCCCAAACTGCTTGCGCTGGAATCTGCTGATTCCAGCGACGAGGGAAAGGTGATCATCGTTGCGCCGCTCTCCGTCGCATTCCCGCTGCCATCGGCAGATCTCACAGTAGGGCGTCGGTTCGGGGTAGGTTTCAACTGCGCCGGCATCTGCATTGACGGCTGCCTGAAGCCGGGACTTTGCATATCGGTAATAAGCGGCGTAATCCAGTACCCGATATTTTTCAGGTTCGTAGGTTTCACCGGGCGAGACCACATACATGTATTCGGGGAGCACGCCCTGGGCAGCTTCCACGAGGAAAGAGTAAAGAGATAACTGAAGAATGGTGGCTGCTTTGGTCTCGCGGGCCAGCTTGCAGTCATAGACCTCGTAGGACCAGCCGCCCAATCGGCTCGCGCGTTCGACCTTGCGCAGCACATCGGGCCGCCCAAACCAGCTGCCGTCGCTGAACGCGGCCTGGACAATGATATCCACACCGGCCTGCATGGCCAGGAGCGTTTCAGCGGCGGTTCGCTGATCATTGCCAAAATCCCTGAAGGTGATGACGCCAAGGCCGCTGGACTTAAGATGCTCGACATAGGCGTTTTCATGAGCGATGCCCCGCTCCTGCAGGATCTGTGTATCCGGTGAATTCCAGGCAGGGGCAGCACGTCCTCCAGCCGCAACGTCCAAATCAAGGCCCGTAAGGTGACGACAGGCAAGGTGATTGCTCAAGTCACTTGCGGAAAGCCTAATATTCGACTCTACCTTCTTCATTTTCAGACTCTTTCGGTTGTTGCCTCTATTGTAAGAGCCTCATGCCACCGTCGTCGCTTGATTCCCGGCGGCATCTCAACGTGCTTCAACCTGCTCCTTTCGACTGCCAATCAGGTGCCTCTATGAGTTGCATTGACAGTTGCCCGCGGACTTTATGACGTTCCCGGCATTAACAGTCTTACCGGAAAGCCCACCTCTCCCGATCCGCGAGACGTGATCAATGCGCTGACTCGGAAGAGCAAAATGCGTATCCTCGTTGACGGCATCACGGCCGCGAACGACCTAGGACTGACGGATGCCGTTCCCACACGCATCGATGTGCTCACTGACGGGCGCCTGCGGCCCATCAAGCTCGGCAATCTTACCATCGACTTTCATACTGCCGCGCCAAGCCGTCTCTACTGGGCGGACCGCCCCGCCATGCGCTTTGTGCAGGCGCTCCACTGGTTGCGCGACCTACTCCCCTCCGACGACGGACAACTTCGGCGCCGGCTTGTCTCGATTCTGCGCGACCCTACTCACGGGCGAGCAATCCGCAACGATCTGCGAGCCGGCTTCTCAGCCCTCTCCGAGTGGATGCGCGAGATCGTGCGCGACCTACTCCGCCTGGCCGAATCCGCTGAGCCAGCAGTGATAACGTAGGCGGAAAAGCGCCTATATTGACATTAGGCGGAAAAGCGCCTCTAATTACTTTAGGCGGAAAAGCGCCTGATCGCCCTTTCTTGAATGAAAATGGAAAACATTGCCCGTACACCTCTTCAACTCGCAAACTACATTCGCGAAAGGCGGCGAAAACTTGGCTTGTCACAGGTGCAGCTCGCCGCACAAATCGGCGTCCGTCAAAGAACGCTCTCGGACATTGAAAACGCTAGGTCAGCGCGTCTAGACACACTTTTGAGAATCCTCGCTGTATTGGACCTAGAGCTCGTGGTCCGCGAGAGAACGAAAAGCTCAGCAAATGACATTGAGGCGATCTTCTGATGGCGCGCGCGCGTTACAAGCCACTCAATGTATTTCTCAACAGCCGTCTCGTCGGGCAACTTCGTCGCGAAGTCTCTGGAGCAATATCTTTCCAGTACGATCGCTCTTGGTTGGGCTGGGAATTCGTCATGCCCGTCTCGCTGTCTCTTCCCTTGAGGGAACAGGAATATGGCGGCGCGCCTGTCGTAGCAGTTTTCGACAATCTACTACCCGATAATGCTGATTTGCGGCGTCAAATTGCGGCGCACGCGCGCGCAGGAGGAATAGATGCATACAGCCTACTAGGCGCGATTGGACACGATTGTGTTGGCGCGCTTCAGTTTTTGCATCCCGAGGTGGAACCCGGACCAGCAGGTTCGGTTGCCGGAGACCCAATCAGCAATGGCGAAATCGCCGTGATCTTGGAAAATCTTGCAACCGCCCCGCTCGGCATCACGGAAGATGAAAGTTTCAGAATTTCCATCGCGGGTGCGCAAGAGAAGACTGCGCTCTTATATCGCGATGGACAGTGGTACAAGCCCCACGGCACGACAGCAACGACTCACATATTTAAGCCATCCATTGGCAGACTTCCGAACGGGATCGACCTCACATATAGCGCTGAGAATGAGTATTTCTGTTTGAAGACTATTGCGGCGTTCGGAATTGAAGCAGCAAAACCGCAACTCGCGACTTTCGGGGAGAAGAGGGTATTGGTAGTAGAACGATTTGACCGAAGGTGGACCGGGGATGGAAGACTGCTTCGATTGCCACAAGAGGATTGCTGTCAGGCGCTTTCGATTTCGCCCACCCAAAAGTATCAAGAGGATGGCGGCCCAGGCATTGTGCAAATACTTCAATTGCTTCGTAGCAGTGACCAACCGCTCGCCGACCAACGGGCGTTCCTAAAGGCAAACATGGTTTTCTGGCTCATGGGTGCAACAGACGGGCATGCGAAAAACTTCAGCGTTTTTCTTCGGCCAGGCGGTCGCTTCCAATTGACACCGCTGTACGACGTCATCTCGGCTCAACCGAGCGTCGATTCGAAACAAATACTTTGGAAGAGCTTCCGTCTAGCGATGTCGTTTGGAGCTAAGACCCACTACAAAATAATGCAGGTCGCTCCCCGCCACTTCTTCCAGACGGCGGAACTTGCTGGAATTGGAAAGCAAGTCGTGCCATCCATTCTCGAAGAGCTACTCTCTGAAGTTCCCCAAGCTGTGGATGCTGTTATTTCAGCTCTCCCAGCCGACTTTCCTGTGGAGCTTGCCGATTCGATTTCTGGCGGAATTGCGCGACGCCTGCGCATATTGGAGATCGGCGAACAAGCAGAAACACCTCACACGGCCAGTACGCTAACTGATAGTGCCGAATTGGCTTAATACTTATTAATTTGGATGAGAGATATTCCTTTACGTATCGATCGGCCCGCCGTAGAGGGCCGCCAGCAACCTGCCCACGGTTCTTCGTGGGCGTAGCGTAGAAAGAGACATTGGGTTCAGACAGCAGGTCAACGTCGTTTGGGCGTCATTCGCGGCCTCATGTTTCTCCCGGCTGTGCCAGGGCTCGGGCTGCTCAGTTTCGCATAATGCCAACTGTTGAAAGCGCACATCCAGCACTCATGGGGCAGGACTAGCTATAGCTAGTAGGTTCCGAGTGTGTGTGGACCAACCGGCAGTGGACCAACGGCAGTTACTCTTAAGTTAAAGTAGCCTATGGACTGAATCGCAAGGGTGCTCATGGTTCCGTTTCTCCTGATTCGGGGGTGTGTGCATCGTTGGTGATTGGGGGGCAGTGTGCCACCACTGCCCCAAGTGACTCGGCCTTATTACGCGGCCAGAGATTGAGTTACAGGGTCGGCCTCGATGGCAGAGAAACCGCTGCTCACAGCCTCCTCGCGCTCGCCTTCACTTTCAAAACTGGTTCCGAGAATCGCGTCGACCGCCTTCTGCGCGTTGGCGGCGGCATGAACGATCAAGTGGTTATCGTCCTCGAGTTGGGAAATCCAGTTCCGGATGTAGGCGGTGGTGTTGCGGTCGGTGTACTCGTTGGCAATACCGGCGATTGCGCAAAGAAAAGCCGCGCCCATCTCCGCGACCAGTTCTTCCTTGCTGTAAAGCTCATCGCCGAAACCATCGCCGAAGGTGCGATTGAGGCGGCTTTCGTGTCCGGTCGAATGTATCAATTCATGAAAAAGCGTGCTGTAGTAATGGGGTGCATCGACGAATCGTGCGCGGGCGGGCATGTGCACGGAATCCATGCTGGGCCTGTAATAAGCGCGGTATTCGTGTTCGCTGGTCAGATGAAGGGCGGGACGATTGGCCCATCCGGTCACGATGGCTTCGCAGGCTTCGTCGGTTTCAACTTCATTCGATTGTGCTTGCTGCTCGATCTGGGGAAGGGTGAGGCCGTCGCACTGCTCGACGTTAAATACCGTGTAGTAGCAGAGGACGAAAGGAGCGCGCTCTTTCTCCGTGTCCGATGCTTCCGGGTCTTCCTTCCTGCTGCGTAGCTGCTTGTAAAAAACGATCTGCGTGCCTTTTTCGCCCTTGCGCACCGTTCCTTTCAACTCCCGGGCCTGTTTGAAGGTGAGCCAGAAAGGCGATGCGTAGGAACTGGACCAAAGCAGGAGAACATTGATGCCGCGATAAGGCTTGCCGGTTAGGAAATTGCGGGGGAATGGGCCGCCGGTGAAATGCGGGCTCTGCCAGGGCTTTTCCCAAGGAATAATGCCAGCCTTGAGACTCTGAATGATGCGGTCGGTAACGATCTGGTAGATGTTGGGCCTTGGGGTGGTGGTGGATATTCTGCTCATGCTTGCTTCCTCCTTGTATTTGCTGTTGCCTTTGTTGTGGCAGTGGCATGTGACATACATGCCGAACGCCACCTGGCGAAGGCGGGGGGTAGCAAGCGCAAGCTGAGGGGTATCCCCACCCTTGGAGCGAAGCAAGGCGGAGCGGAAAGGGCAAAGGTCTGCACAAGCGGAGCGCGGAAGATTGGGGAAACGGCTTGTGCGCGCGGGCGGGGCTGGCCCCCCTAGCGCCGTTGCTGTTGCTTGTTTTTCGTATCCCGGCTTGCGGCCTTGGGAAGAACCGCTTATAGCAACGAAGCTCGCTGTTCAACGAAGGGCCTAGGATTGCTTTAACTATCTTGGCCAGTATGACAGTGAGGAATACCGTGCTGCGATCACACTCGTTGACAGCCTTCGACTTTATGAGAACGCCTGATGGAGAGTTGGTTTTCTTGGAGATCAACCCCACCGGCGAGTGGGCTTGGCTCGAAGACAGGTTAGGGTTTCCAATGCGGGATGCGTTTATTCAACTCTTTTATGGTGCAAGCGAATGAATTCTCAATTTATCGCCAGACCGCCCTTGCCCGTGAGCTTGGGCTCCATTCCTAAACACCTAACGCTACTAATGCGTCGCATGGGAAACACGGTCTGGCAGATACTTGTTCCATTCACGCTCCGCCCGGAAGCAATCGCTGCTTTCCCGGACCCGGACCCGCTCATTGAAGTCGAACAATCACACGTCGATCGATGCCAATGGATTTTTGATCAGGTTGAAGAAAGGCGCGTTCATCTCGAACAGAAGGCACGAAACCAACTTTCAGCCTGATGGTATTCCTCGTCCCCCTTCTCGCGTCACTGTTTGTTTTCCTGATAAGCAGAGGCAACAGTTCGAACACGCTTGTGGTTACTCTGGCCTTGGTGTGCCTATCCGGCGTCTTCCTGCTCCTTGGTTTTATCGCCGCGATCCGTGCCGTAGGTGTTAAGGAGAGTGAAACGCTTTTCCTCGATTCCATTTTGAACGAAGACGGGAAGTTCCGGAAGTACAGCAGCGCGTTCCGTGCGCAAGGTCTTCTTTATTGCGCATCGATGAATACGGCAATGAACGACCATCTGGCACAGTTTGTAAAAGGGGCGCATACTATGACCGCCGCCGCTGTCCTCATCCTGCTCGCCGCCGCGGTGCCGACCAGCGCAGTATTCGTGCGCAGCCCCCCTTCACCGGCTCAGACCAGGATCATTGGTCCTGTAACCATCTCCTCTCCCGAATTCTCCGCGCTTTATTGGCTTTTCAGGATCGACTAGACTAATGCGAAAACGGAACCGTTAAGAAGATGTCATTTTGAGGGGTGCAAATCTGCTCATTGCGTTTTCACAGGGGATGTCACGGCAGAAGCCTGCGCAGATCCGCCACCCGTCCGCACCGTGATTTGAGGAAGAATGTCGCGATTAAAAGATATCGAGTTGAGCATCTTTATCGGAGCGGATTACGGGTAGTTGAAAGCCTCGCATGGCGTTCACTTGATTAAGACGAAGATGGGCATTTACGTGACTCAGGTGACCCCAACATCTTGTGGTTCAGAGAGTCCAACAATGACGGGCCTTTGAGCGCGCTGATTTGAGCAGCTCTACGATTCCAGTGCGAATGTTGCGGTAATTATCGGGCATGTTTGTCAATTTGGTCACAGCAGTTCCTCCGTTTCTAGCCGCGCAATGAACGCGGACCTAGTGGAGGATGGCGAAGCCTCCATTCTACCGTTTGAGTCTCTCAGATCCCCATGCTGATTCCCTGCGCAATCGAGGCGGCCTGATTCATTTCAAGCGCCGATGTCTTTGAGACATCGGCTGTGATTTGCGGAATGAGCTTGTTCAAATCGTTGGTAAACAGCGTGGCCTGATGGCTAGCACGCGAAATTGAGACATAGCCAAACCGCGAATTGAGTAGTTCCGGGTGGACTCCGGTATCGGCATTGACCAGGACGCGCTCGGCGGTGAGCCCCTGGGCGCTGTGGCTGGTGACGGCATAGCCGTGGTCGATGTGGCGATGCTCGGTGGCGTTGAATTCGATCTGGCGGTTGTTGTCGAGTCGGGCCGAGATCCGGCCATCTGGCGAGATTGACTCGACGGCCGCAAGATCGCGATTGGCAACGCCGAGTGACTTGTCCGGCGCGGTAAATTGGATTCTGTCGCCCGCAGAGAATTCGCGAATAACCTCGCGGTAGACGCTGACGCCGGTGAGGCGGCGCGGATCGTAGGTTGCTTGCTCGCCAGAGGATTTCTCAACGGTGAGCAGATTAGCGGCGGGGTTGATGCCAACGACAGCTCCATAGGCTCCCGCCTCGATCCCGACCGTTTGGCTGCCACGCGCATAGCGGACTACGTCGCCGATCTCGTAGTGATTGGCCCACGAGCGTTCGGCGCCGGTCATTTCCTGGCGTTGAACGAGAACACGCATGGATTGGTCATCAGGAGCTAGCTTTCCATCGGCTCTCAACTCCTGCCGGACGGCTGCGTTAAGCTCGCGCCGGGAGGCGTTGTCCGGCGAAACAATCAGAGTGTTCGCCGGAGATTCGGCGTACGCCCTTGCAATCGTTCGGATGCGTTCCTGTCGATTGGGAATCTCCCGGACTCGGTCCTGTATTTGCAGTATCTCAAGCGCCGAGGCGGTCTGCCCTTTGGCAAGTAGCTCAACGGCGGATTTGAGAGCAGGGTCCTTTTGCCGGACAATTTCGTCCAGCTTGGCGGTTCGCATACCAGCTTGCTGCAACTGTTCAAACGGCCTGCCGGCTTCGACGCTTTGGTGCTGGCGCGTGTCACCGATCAGGAGAACGCGGTCGCCGGAACCGAGTCGCGAAAGGAACTCGCGCATCTGGTTGGTGCTGGCGAGACTCGACTCATCGACGAAGTAGAAGTGCTTTTGCTCGGGAGAAGCTGGGCTACCCGACCGTGCAAGAAATCCTTGTAGGGTTCCCGCCGCAACCCCAGCCTCGCCAAGCTGGCGTGCCGCGCGCGAAGTCGGCGCGAAGCCTTCAACCTGATATCCCTGCAACTCGGCTGCGCGGCGAATTACTGAAAGTGTGGTGGTTTTACCTGAGCCGGCAAAACCCTGAATGCCCTGGATGCGATCAGTAGAACTCAAAACATCCTCAACCAGGCTCTTCTGGGTGCGGTTTAGGTGAGAATGCTGATCAGTAACCGAGATGGCCTGCGATCGCGTAAGCACGGGCTCAACCTGATTTCGTCCATCACGCATACGCCGAACAATTTCCTGCTCTGCCGCGATGGTATTCGCGGTCGTGAACTGACGGCCAGGCAGGTTGTATGAACGCTCGACAGTCTGGAACTCTCCGGACGCGAGTAGGGCATCGAGATTGCTGCGCACCTGGCAATATGTGATCTCACCCATGCCGCGGCGCAGGCCATCACGGATGAGTGCGCGCTCATCGACAACTGCTTCGCGCTCGAAATTCTTGTCGCGTGAAAACGTGAGCGATTCTCTCACCCGGTCGAGCGATCTGGCCGGCCTTTCCTGGTGCTGTGCGCGTTCTCGCGCAGCGCGCACGATGGCGTCGGCCTGGTTGCCGAACTCGACCGCGATCTTGCGGTGCGCCGCCATCACGTCTGCCGTTGAATGAATTTCCTTGCGGTCGCGAGTCGAGTGCGCTGCGATCTCGGCAGCTTCCTTGCCGTTGCGTCCAGTCCGCTCCAGGTACTCGCGTATCTGCTGGCTGCGGGGGCTGGATGCATCGAGGTACTCCTGCGTGTAGCCCTTGATCTCCGGCGCTCCGCTGCGGCCGACCGTGATTTCGTACCCGAGGTCCCGCAGTCGGAACATGAGTTCCGATTGGTAAATGGCCGTGGCAAACTGCTGCGAGGCGAACAGGCTTTGTGGTTGAACTGCACGGGCCTGGCCATTATCACGTTCGGTGATGTTGAAGATGACAGCGTGCGTGTGGAGCTGAGGCGCCACATAACCATCCACGGGACGTGCCGTATCGTGCTCGAATTTAGCAGCGATAAACTTAGCCGTTGTTTCGGGCGGATGGTTGCCGCCAATTCGAGCCTGGGTGTAACGTTCCAGTTGTTCAAGGGCCGTGTATACGCTCTCGCGATGGGCCACACGAACTCGATCATCGCCGCCCACTAACGCCGTCAACGAAACGGATTTTGGAGCGGAAAATGTCGCATCCCACCCAGCGCGGTGCTCCATCGTCTTGACCGTCTTGCCATCGACATCCTGATATTCGTAGGAGGCCCGCTGGCGGACAAGCTGCTCGCCGGTCTGCGGGTGCTGGCCCTGGCTAAGCTTGGCAAAGTCCGCGGCGGAGACCGCGCCAGCGAGCCCCAACTGCGCAGCGAGTCGACCTTGCCACTCGCCGGCAATCACCCCGCTTTGGGACCAATAATTCTGCTCTTTCGCAGTGAACTCTTTCTGATGGTAGTTCTGTGCCTGGCCAGCCGAAAGGGGCTTCGAGATAGTCAGCATGGATCATATCCCCGGATTCAAAGGTAATTTGGGTTGCTCTTCCTGATTTGCGACTCTTGCATGTTCTTTTGCAGCCGAAGACTTCACCGGAGCCTTCGCTATTGGCTTTGCTCCAGCGATCGGATGAGGCGCGCTGGATAAACCGACACTCGTCTGCACCTTTTCTTCGGCGTATGGTTTCCGCACGATGTAATCGTCTTTTAGTCGCTCTATGAATTTAGGCTTCGTGGCAGGCATCTGGATGACAGGAAATGAGAACCGTGCCACATAGTTCCCGTGCTTAAGGTACGCGTGCAAATCATCGAGACCGCTGATTTCGGAATCAAGCACCAGGGGCTCGGTTTGCCGATCGATAGAGAAATTTCTTCCGCTGCGGCTGCCGTCGTAACGCGTCTCCTTCATTCGCTCAATTTCAACTTTCCCAATCGCGCGGCTGACCCATTCCGCCGCATTCGGTTCGGTTGTCTTCAAGAAGATTTTCGTCGCTGGCTGGGACAGCATGACCTCTGCCAGATGGCCGTAGATGACCTCCAGTTGTGCTTTTCCCTGAAAGCCAAGAACGATCGGGTTGCGCGACTTGCGGTTCTCCGTAATCGCTGTGTGAAGCTGAGGAAGTTTTTGCAAGCTCGCCAATTCGTCCAGAACAAACCACACCGGATGTTGTTCAGGCTTCGGAGCACTCAGCAATCGCAACACGAGCATGTCAATCCACAGGCTGTGCAGCGGCCGCAATGCTTCGCGCTCTGCGGGTTGAGAGGTAATGAAGATCCATCCTTTGCGGTTTTTCGACCATTCGCGGGCAGTCCACTCTGCAGTCGCTTCGTCCCTCTTGGGGAGCAAGCGAAAGCTGTCGGCAACAAGACTCAATGACCCCAGAACGCCGGACCGTTGTTGTGGCGCGAATGAATCAATCAATGAGGCAAGCTCGGTCCCCTTGACGCGCCGGTCGATCTCCTCTGGATGAGACATCCAGTCAACCAATTGCTGCGGAGTTGGGAGATCAAGGAGCAAATGCGCGAAGATTTTCTGTGGACTTTCAATAAAGAACTCACCCTTCTTATCATTCGTTGGCTGGAAGAGTGAGGCGGCGATGGTGCGCGCCTCTGCACGCCGGACCAGTTCTTCCGATGGTCCCCAGTAAGGACAGCGGCGATCGAGCGGGTTGAGTACGATATCGCCGCGCGACTCTGAATAGAAGCGTTCGATGTATTCGCAAGCCGGATCATACAGAATCGCGGAATGACCGCGTGCCTGAATCTGGCGAAGCATCTGCATGATCAGGGTGGTCTTGCCGCTTCCCGTGTCCCCAATGATCTCGAAATGCTGATCTTCAGCCCGTGCCGGTACCCGCAGAAGATCGCGGGTTTGGTCGACCTTAAGACCAATCCCCTCTCCCCGGAAGGCCCGATTGAACTGTCGAGGTGTGACAAGGAACGGACCCTTAAGGCGGCGCCCGTACTTCATTTCCTTGCGCCGGCGAATGTCTTTTGGAATCGAGAATGGCAACTGCAACACAAAGCCGATGAGGCCGAAAGCCATCGGCCATCGGAAGATGTGGATTGGGCTTTCGCCGTCGTAAACCCACTGCGCGAGATAGCCGTGAAGTGCCTGACTCTGAACAGCCATGGGAAGGCTACGATAGAGCTGGACCATTCCGCGCTGGCGAGCCTCTTGCGACAGCGAAAGTGGAATTGGCTTCGAGTTTGGCTGTTGAGTAAGACCCGCTTCTACGTCCTCTTCGCCGGCGTACTGTACTTTCCCTTTTCGATCGGAAACCAACAGTAGCGGGTACTTTCCTACAGCACGCGGTGAGCGTGCAATGGATGATTTCAGGTAGGTCGGAAGATAGAATTTCTCAAGCGGTGACAGCGCAAAGGTGAAGCGCAGATATACGAAAAAGCCGGCGGCTATGATCGCAAGGAACGCTGCGCCGATCGTGTAGATTGGTTTGTGCGGAGGCCAGACGAGAGTTTCCCGTCTACCCCAGGTCGCTTCTGTCATGATGATCCTCCTCGGTGACATTGCTGCGTTGTGCGATGAGTTCACGCGCCGCGCGATGCTTGGTCGCCTTCACGTTGCGCATCAGTTCCTGGTATTCTTCGGCGGTCATTGGTAGTCCGCATGCAATCGGCGAAAGGACATTGGTAAGGAACAGTTGCAGCCCGATGATCTCGGTCATAATCTGCTCTGTGCCAAGAACTGCCGGACGCGTCCGAATCTCTTTCAGAAGAACTTCCCGCATCCATTCCCCTAGTGCACGACCGTCTGCTTCGGCAGCCGCCGCCACGGCCGCAAATTCCGACGCTGTCAGCTTGGTATTAACAGACCGGTCACGGCTCTCTCGTCCTCGCACCGTACCCTTCATCCTGCGTGTCTCGTGTTGATTCATTGCCATCGATGCCTCATATTTCTCTACCCGAAAGCCGGAACCTAATAGGTTCCCGGCTTCGGGCAAGTTGTTTATTTTCGCGCAGAACCTATTAGGTTCCTAAGAACCTAAACAGCTCCCTTCAAGGGGTGGAGTGTCGAGATACACCCGGTGCGCAGCACCGAACGGGCTCTTCGGGTACGAATTACGCCTTCGGAGCTGACTCGCGACGAATAGCATCGCGGACCTCCACCCCTGCATTGACCCTCCTGCCCTTCGCAGGTGGCTCCAATGCTTCTCCATTCCCACTCCTGCGAACCCGCAGAGTGGGAGCAACATCAGTGGACTGCGCAGTCTTCAGGTACTCCTGAAACTCGCGGTCCTTCGAGAACACGTAGTTAACGGCTTTGTCCACGACATCATCAGCCGGCGCATGAACGAATGCGGCGTACTGATCGATGAGTGCGGCGGTAGCTGAGTCAAGTCGTATCGTTGCACTCACCTGACGGCTTTGGTTGATCTCAATGAGCGGCATACATGGAACCTCCTCCAGGTTGAATTCAGGCGATCTCTTTCCGGGCGATCATGCGCTGGGCCGTGAATGCAATCTCACGGGCGCGGGCAGAGCAAAGTGGGCTCGGGATATCGAAGCGGCGGCGAACCTCAAGCATCGTGATTACGTCGTCAATTGGAGTGCCTTCCAGGAGCCACAATCGAGCCGATGCGACGTCCACGGTTCGCTGCGCATAGTAAAGGGGATTAGGCTTATCTGAGCGCCGTACCGCCAGCGCCCGAGTCATCTTCCCGGCGTCTTTACCGTGGGCCAACTCGTGCAGAACCCATACCCAATCGTGTTCGGAATTGGTGTGCTTCCCGCTCGTCTTCCGTGGCCTTTTTGGCTCCGCTAGAAGGGTCGGTTCCGGCACCGTATTAGCCAGGCTAAAGTCGGCGGCATCGGATGTGGATTCACTCAGGTATTCGACGCTCACAAGGTGGGCTGGATCGTACTTCTGGTTCAGAAAGCCCGGCAACCGAAGAACTCGGTTGCAGTCAGTGCAAGCGGGATCGCCGCCGAATTGGATAGCGAGAAGCTTGAGCGTGCTTTCCTGCTGTTCGAAGGTGAATCCTTGAACCTGCCAGAGCACTTGGTATTTGCCGGGCGAGGTCGATATGATCGCGCTCGGAATCGGAACCGCATTCGAGCACCTGAGAGCGGCAAGCTTCGGTTCTCCCTCCTCGTCTAAATCGAGGTATAGATGCCGGATGGCATCGACGCACCCTTTAGTCCGCCTCCTGCTGCCCGGGCATAATGGATTCGTAGCCACATAGACGTTCGCTCCGGTTGAATTCTCCCTTGCCAGCCAGCCGAGATAGCGAGGGGCAAGTACACACTCCAGCCTGACAATTCGCTGGACGGTAATGGCTGGAGATTCCCGCCTTAAGAGGACAGCGATTGTCTCCCCCGATGCAAAGCAATGACGCAGGAATTCACTTGCGGCATTGGTGGCGATTTGTCTTCTATGCTGATGCATGTTGCACCTCGAAGACAGGCTCGATAAGAAAGCGTTTGGAGTCGCGGTCATATCCGTGCAGTGCCAGTACTTCGCTGACAATGCGACGACCTGGTTTGCGTTCGACGTGAACAACGAAATCGACTGCCTCTCCGATCTCCGCTTCGGTGTCGGAGAATGTGGTCTGCCCGTGATTGCGCATGACAAGATTGGCGAATCGATGGAGGGCCTTCTCCGCTGAGTTTGCGTGGATCGTCGCCAATGAACCAGCGTGGCCCGTATTGAAGGAATCCAGCAGCGTCCGCGCTTCAACTCCGCGCACCTCGCCCAGGATGATCCGATCCGGTCGCCAGCGCAGAGCCGACTTCAAGAGATCGTCAAACGAGATGCGCGCCTTGAACGTATCCGTCTGGCATTCAACCGCCAGGACGTTCGGCTTCTGAATCCGAAGCTCGGACGTATCCTCAATCACAACGATGCGTTCATCTTCTGGAATCGCCTGCGCAAGAATGTTCAGAAGGGTGGTCTTCCCGGTGCCCGTTCCGCCACTGATAAGCATCGTCTTGCCATTTGAAATCTGCTCGCTCAAGTAGTCTGCGAGTGACTTGGAGAGGGTGCCACGAGCGATCAGATCATCGACGGTGTAGCGTCTGCTGGTGAACTTCCGGATCGTCAGCGCTGGAGCAGGTCGCACAACGGGTGGAATCACTGCAGCCAGGCGGCTTCCATCGGGAAGCTGCGCGTGCAGGATGGGATTGTCTTCATCGAGCCGCTTCCCAAGATGATTGGCAATCACTTCGAGTCCGGTGCGAAGTCTGCTGGCGTCAAATCGAATTATCGCTTCCCGGTGGATGATTCCGTCGCGCTCGTACCACCATGTCGCGTCAGGATTGCCCATGATCTCGCTGACGCTGTCATCCAGTAGCAGCGGCTCGATAGGTCGGAGGAAAGGAAGAATCAGTTCGAAGCCCATATGAATGCCTCACTTTCATGGAAGCCCGGCCGTATGCCGGATTTCCGATCAAGAGGAGACCGGCCTAAAAGGCCGGCTCCTCTCCCGAGGAAGTACCGTGGTCCTGATCTTCAGGACGAGCCTTCTCCGCGCGATCCAGTTTCAGAATGGAATCCACGCGAATCTCCCAGATATGCTGCCGGGAGTCAGTCTTCTTGCTGTCGTATTCGCGGCTGCGAAGCTCGCCCTCGACCTGAATATGCGCGCCCTTGGTCAGTGTGCCCGCGAACTCAGAAAGCTTGCCGAAGACAACACAGCGATGCCATTCGGTTTGGGTGACGTACTGGCCGCTCTTTTTGTCCTTGTATGAGGACTTGGTTGCTAGTGAGAGCGTCGTGAAGCTGCGGTTATTGGCGTTGCGAACTTCTGCATCGCCACCGATAAATCCGATGAGGTTGACTTTGTTCTGGTACATGGTTTCGTCTCCGTTTTGTTGAATTCCCACGTCCTGCTCGGGTCACACTTGGGCGAAGCCAGCGAGGGGGCCGGCTCCCGAGGCCGAAGCTCTGCATAATGGAATGGTCCGCCGCTTGTACTTACTCCATCGACGGCGGCTATGAGAGGAGACCTTCTATGAAGTTGCATGTGTTGGGTATCGACATTGGTAAAACAGTCTTCCATCTGGCCGGCCAGGATGAATCCGGCAAGATACTTGTAAAGAAGCGTTGTTCGCGTAGCCAACTGCTGCATTACACTGCAAACTTGTCCATCCATATCATCGGGATGGAAGCATGTTCTGGCTCTCACTTCCTCGCGCGTGAGTTGAATAAGCAAGGCCACGAAGTACGACTGATGCCTGCCCAATATGTGAAACCATTCGTGAAGACGAACAAGAACGATTTCAACGATGCAGTTGCCATCGCTGAAGCGGTACAACGCCCCACCATGCGTTTTGTTCCGCTGAAGACGAATGACCAGTTGGATCTCCAAGCCTTGCATCGCGTCCGGACCCGCTGGGTAAGACGCCGCACGTCGCTCATCAATCAGATTCGTGGCCTCATGCTCGAACGAGGCATCACGGTGCGTACGGGCGCTGAGCATCTGCGCAAACATCTTCCTGACATCCTGGAGGACGCAGAAGCTAATCTGACCCCGCGTATGCGACTTTTGATTACGACTCTGAAAGAAGAGTGGGAGCAGCTTGAATCCCAGATCCTCACCGCAGACGAAGAAATAAATCGATGGTCTCAGACGAATGAAGCGTGTCGTCGTTTGCAGACAGTTCCCGGCATCGGACCGATCACAGCGACGGCTCTGGTCGCGGCGATCGGGAACGGAAGTGATTTTCGTCGCGGTCGCGATTTGGCTGCCTGGATGGGCCTGGTGCCACGCCAGTACTCCACAGGGGGAAAGCAGAAACTGCTCGGTATCAGCAAGCGCGGCGATCCTTACTTGCGCCAGTTCTTTGTGCATGGAGCCCGCGGCGCTTCTCACTGGTTGAAGCGCGACCAACTCGCTTTGGGGCGCTGGGTGGCACAACTGGAAAGTAGAAGCCAACGAAGTACGAGCATCGTTGCATTGGCGAACAAGCTCGCCAGGATCGCATGGGCAGTTTTGACCACCGGACAGCCGTATCGTGCTGCTGCTTGAAAGTTGAGGAAAAGATGGAAATCGCAAGAGCGGCGATTCCCACTTTCCCTCAACTCGGCGGCTGCTGGGAGATGAGTTTCCCGCAGGGTTTGCTTGTAGAGATGAATGATGGCAAAACTGGTCAATCCGGCCCATCCTAAACCTGTCTCCGCAAACGGTCGAAAAGACCTGCTGCATTTTTAGGAAGGATTGGGCGCGGACTCCATCATGGCCAGAAGCGAGGGCTTCACCAACAGGCCGTATAGATTTGCGCAGACCATTTCTGTTCATCACATCACCTCTCTTGCAAATAAGCGGCGGACCATAGATTTGCGGAGGGTCCGGAGAGATCTTTTCACTGCACGTTGCGAAAGAGATCTGGACCGGAAACCGTAACCCGCAGGGCGATGCAATAGAAGCAGAAGAGCAAGTCGCCGCCGGGCGCCGGCAATGCCCCGAAGCCGTGACCGAGCATAAAGCGGGATTCCAAACGGCAGACGCTCTCTGACCAAACGTTCAATCCGATCCCAAGCGCAGGGCGTTAACCAATATCGCAGCATCTGATGACCTCCATGGCCCCGAGAGATTTCGGCCTCGCTCGCACAAGACGGAGTTCAAGACCGCAATGTTCTCTCTCAGAGAATTCGTGCGCCGTACTCTCCGTGCTCCAGGCGCCGCAGCCAATCGTTCAAGTCCGAGACCCGAAATCGCCAGCGATTGCCGACGTGACGTCCCGGGATCTCGCCGTTGCGAGCCTTCTTTTGAAGCGTCTTGGGATGAATGCGAAGAAGAGCGGCGGCTTCGTCGCTATCGAGCAGCGGCTCGAACTCGACTACAGAGAGTCGAGGTTGAGTGGAGAACTGAGTAGAGCTTGATGAAATGGAAAGCGTCATCGTGACCTCCAATGACGCGATCATCGCTGGGTTTTTATTATCTGTCCAAGACCTTTTTAGTTAGCTGTGATTCCTGTAGGGCATTAGTCGGGAGCGCACGGCAATCCTTCAGAATTGCTGGGAACGCACGCGCATCGGGAGGTTTCAAATAAATCTCTAGTTTTTTTTCAATTCTAGATTGGAGACTTCTCGTTTGCGCCATTTGAGAACCGCACCCGGCACATTCCTTCATACTGGCCGACATTACATTACTGATCCGCGTCGGCGCCCGCCCTTTCGGCCTCTCTTCCGTGATCAGGCCGGAGTCCCCGAATGCTCCGCCGTCCCAGCATCGGCTCGGATGTTTACTGAGTAGTCAACGAAGAGTCGGCGGTGATGGGCCCGGAACCGCACATCAACCTGTGGAGAAACTGGCGCACCGGATGAGCGAGATGCTGACGCACTCCGGTTTTACAACGGTAGTAGATACCCGTTCGGACGGAGAGAATACTAGTTGCGTTGCGGCGGCGCATGGAGAGCGGCGACTTTCCCGGGCCTCGCATCTTTACCGCAGGCATTTCTATCTTTCCAGCCCACGCGTTGCCTTACTACCTGGCGGACCTTCCTCCTAACTTCAAGGCAAAGATGGTGCGACCGGAGACGCCCGTCGCTCTCGATGATGATGGTACTGAGAGGGCGATGGGATTTGAATCGCTAGCTGCAGCCGCAGCGGTGAATAAGGAGGAGCGTTTGATTGTCAGAGATTTTGCCGAAGCGACGGGCTATTTCAAGGATTGAAGTGCCGATAGCCGAGAGCGGCTCCGCGGCGAGGCGGACGAAATTCTCTTGGGATTCGCCGAGTTCCTTCCGCCTTGAATTGAAGATTTCGGTGAGCCCCGTCGGTGACGATGGCGAGGATGTCTTTGAGGGCAAAGTTGAGCGCGGCGGTCATATAGGTAACACCAGGAACATGGCTACGGGAAAGTTCTCGACGGCATGACGCTGGTTGTCAGCAGTTTCGAAATTGAAGCCGCCAACATGCCACGCACGTCAAAACCGGAGACCCCTTCTCTGCCCTCCGCTTGCCGAAATCCAGAGCGAACAACACCGATTTGTTGTTCATTGCACAATCAGAACCAATGTCTGCGTCGCGGTCACGGATCCGCTCGTCGCGGTCAAAGTGAGATGGTAAGTGCCCGCCGGGGTGTAATTCACCAACGGAAGTGGCGGCGAACTCGATGCGCTCCCGCCGCCGCAGGCTGAGACACAACCCAAACCGAGCAGCGCTAATGCGCACCACGCCATGTGGATGACGCCCTTTCGTGATCGTCGGGGCATCACGAGACAAATCGCCAGCACCCCCATTCCTGCTCCAGCAAGAAGGTTCGTTTTGCCGGCGGCTGCCGAGGTGGTAGTGGTTTGTGTAGTCACCGTCGCGCTGAACGCTGTTGTCCTGCCCTGAGTTGCGGTGATCGATCCGCTTGATAGCGCGCAGGCCGCGTACTGCGGTGCGCCGGAACAGGCCAGTGCTACCGTACCGCTGAAACCTGCACTGCCCGTCAGAGCCAGGGAATAGGTCGCGGGCTGGCCGCGGGCCACCGTGGTCGTCAGAGATCCGCCGCTCGCCGTTTCCACGCTGACGCTTGGCGCAGTTCCTGCCCCGCTCAGGTTAACGCTCTGCGTGCCGGTGGGGGCATTATCCGTGACCGTTAACGTCCCGGTTTCCGCACCAACTTGCGAGGGTGTGAACTGGATTGAGATCTGGCACGATGCCGAGGCCGCCAGGCTCGCGCCGCAGGTGTTCGTCTCCGGGTAATCCTTCGATGACGTGATGCTCGTAATGGTCAGCGCCCCGCTTCCTGTGTTCGTCAAAGTCAGAACTGAGGCCGCGCTTTGCGTCCCCTGGTCCAGTTGGCCGAAATCCAACGTGGTACTCGAAAGGCTCGCGTTTGGCTGGCCAACGCCAAGTCCCGTCAAAGCAATCATTCGCGGGCTGTTGCTTGAATCGCTGGTGATGGTGAGCGAAGCCGAGCGGGGCCCAAATGCCGACGGGGTAAACGTCGCGCTTACCGTGCAACTGCCTCCGGTGGGAATCGTTGAGCACTGATTTCCGCTGAAACTGAAGTCGCTCGAATTCATTCCGCCCAGGGAAATTGCGACTTTGGATAGCGCCAGTTTTCCTGTGTTCGAAACGGCGATCGAGCCCGACGAGCTCTTGCCGACCAGCGTATCGGCGAAAGTGAAATCGTTCGGGGCGCTCATCACCGCACCCGACGTTCCCGTTCCATAGAGGGAAACAGAATCAGAGGTGGTCGCGCCTGCGGCGGAAATTGCGAGTGTGCCTGTATCGTTCTGGACAGCCGTGGGATGGTAGGTCATCGAGATCATGCAAGTGCCGTGGGCGGTGATCGGATTGGCGCACTGGTTGTTGGCGGAAAAGGGACCGGTCACACTGAGTGTGTAGCCGATGCTTGCCGCGGTTTGATTCGTGACCGTGAGTTGCTGGGGAGCACTGGGCGTGTTGACGAGATTCCCGGCCCCAAAGTCGATGACCGAAGGCGAAAGGCTCAGGCTGTATCGCCCTTGTCCGCTCAGAGATATCGCTAACGGATTCATCGATGTGCCCAGGTTGATTGTCATGGAATCGTTACGCGCGCCGAGTGCCTGCGGCTTGAACGTCACGTGCACCGTGCAGGATGCGCCCGCTGTCAGTGCCGTGCCTGTACAGTTATCGCTCTCCGTATAGTCCGTACTCATAAAGGAAAAGCCGGAGATATTGACCGCCGAAGAGGAGTTGTTGGCAAGCGTGAGGTCTTGGACTGACGAACTACCCAGTAACACCGGCTTCCACTCCATCTGGTAGGTCGATGGAGTAATGCCCTGGGGCAGGACCACAACTCCCCAGATTTGAATGGATGCCGACAGCGCGCCGGTGAAGTCCAGGTTGGCACTGTGCTGGCCGGAGCTGGTGTTACTGTCCATCGCGAATCCAACCACGCAACTCTGTTGAGGAGAAAGACTCGCGGTGCACGTATTGCCGACCACCGAAAAGGCGGCGTCGCCGCTCACCGAAACCTGCGGGGGAACAACCGCCGCATTGCTGACGTTAGTGATCGTGATCGTGCGATTTAGGTATGAATTTCCCTGGGTCTCGTTCCCAAATGGGATGGGATTGGTCTGGGACAACATCAATGACGTTGGACTGATTAAGTACTGGGCAAGCAGGAAGTCGTCGATTTCGGCATTATTGTCGTAGGCGATGCCGATCATATCGCTTTGGTAATTGACCGTGGTGTCCCACGACACATGCGCGGTACAGTACGCGCCGGGAGCCAGCGTCGCTTTGCAATCATTTGTCTCGGTGAGATAGGGCGTGGCGCGGATCGAGTTGAGCGTCATATTCGTGATTCCCGCGTTCCAGATCCGCATCGTCTGTGCCGGGCTCTTGGTGCCGGCGAATTGAGGCCGAAAGTGAAGCTGCGAAACGTCCACATACAGGTAATCGCCTACCAGTCCCCCCACGGCAGTGGGATCGAGATACGGTGTAAATGTCTGGCTCGCCGGAGATGCATCGCTGTTGATGGTGACCGAACCCTGAGCCAGCTTTCCGTTCGCGTCGGTGAGGGTAAGAATGCAGGTCGTGCCCGCGGGAACTTTATTTCCGCAGGTTCCACCAGCCTTGGCCAGGCCACCCGAAAAAGTAAGGCTGCTGATATTCAAGTCGGCTGTGCCGACGTTATGCAGGTAAAGAAAGGGGAGAAATTTGCTCAGGCTGATCTGCGGCTTCGAGTCCGGCGCGATCTTGGCTACAAAGAGACCGACATTCGCGACGCACGAAGAATGACTGCTGGGCGGGATTCCATACGTGTTACTGCCGACCAGTATCGGGTCGCTTTGACCGCAGCCGATCGAGAACGGGTTTGCAGAGCCACCGGTAATTCCGGCAATGTAGATATTCCCGGCCAGGTCCAGTGCAATGCCCACCGGAGCCTCATCGTCCAGCTGGCCTCCAAACGCGCTCGTCTGAACCGGAACCCCGGACGGGTCCAGTTCCAGGAAGAACCCACCAGAAGTTACATCGGCTACGACCGCGTTCAGGGGCTGAATGGGATCAGCGCCAGTCGCGGCCGCCGCGTAGAAGTTTCCCGCCGCGTCGATAGTCATCGCGCTCATGAAACCCCCGCCCAGATCGGTCGAATATTTGAGCTTGGTAAGAGATGGGTCCAGAGCCATGGCAAACATGCGGGCGTTGCTCGTCACTCCGGTGGGGTGGCGATAGGCGTCAAGTGTATATGGGAATCCGTCGGATGCTGTACTCCCGCCCAGGTAGACTGTCCCGTCTGTGCCCACCCGCACGCCGGCAAGAGATTCACGGGAATTTCCGCTGGGATATCCGCCCAGGAAAGTACCGAACAGGAGGTTTTTGCCATCGGGAGCAAACTTGGTGAGGAAATAGGCGCCGAATCCTGACTGGAGTTCGCCCTTGAGAGGAATGGTGGCTCCGTACACATTGTCAGCCGGTCCGGCGACGTACATGTTGCCCAAGCCGTCGAGTGCGAGGCCGGTTGCGTTATTGCCGGCCCCCAAGTAGCTGGAAAAGATAAATCCCGTTCCGGTGTCGTTCAGCTTGGCAAAAAATCCCGAGTAGCAACTCGTGCACAATCCACCCTCATACGCGGCCTGGAAGGCATTTACGGTCTGCAGCGAGCCGTCCGCGGCCAGTCCCGACACCAGGGCATTTCCGTTTGCGTCGATAGCCAGGGCCTTGGGAAGAATCTGGCCGGACCCCAGCAGCGTGGAATACAGCAGCGCACCCGAAGGATCGAGCTTGGTCACAAATCCGGCATTGCAGAAAAGACCGCACGCTCCCAGGTTATGAGAAGTTACGGGGAAACCCGCATCGCCCGTGATGCCCGCGATAAAGGCGTCGCCCCCCTGATCCACGGCGAGGGCCGATGGAGTGCTGAATCCGAAAGCCGGCAGATAGGTCGAGTACACGATGTTTTCGCCGGTCGGATCGAACTTGGTTACGTACACTTCCTCGCTTGCCATTGGATCGGGAAGTTGGCCGTTGATTACCGGGTACGTGGTCGAAAATGTGCTTCCGGTAAAAATCAGGTTGCCCTTGCTGTCGGCGGCAACCGCTGCCGCTGACGTGCTGTTCCCTGCATAGATGGTTTCTGCGTATGAAACCACCGGATCGATCACGAGAGGCCTAGTCTGATCGTAGGTTCCCAGCCGAAACCCGACCTGGTGCCGGCCAAGCAATCGGTAGGCAACGTCTACGCGTACTGTCCCGTCGCCCTGATGTTGAAATGCATGCGGGGGAAGAAGGCGAATGCTGCTCCCTTTTTGGGAAATCACCAGGGTTCCATCGTCCCGCGCCTCGGCTTGCTCTGCATCTGTCAGTTCAATGCGCAGTGGCTCCGCGGTGGTATGGGGAGCGAGTTCGAAGTCGTATTCCAGCCGTCCGGCCTTGCCATGAAACAGGAGATCTATGCCCGGATAGAGTTGTCCATAGCGAACTTTTCGATACAGTGGAACCTGCTCGATCCGTCTTAGGCTCTGACCGCCAAAGTAATAATTGGCGGTGCCGTCTCCGGACGCTTCTTCCTGAAACACCTGCGGATTGGCGCCCTCGAATCGAAGCTCGAAATTCTGGCTGCCCGACGCCCCGGATGGTGTAATCTCGATTCGATCCGAGGCAAGAATGACCACTCCTTCCACGGTCCTGGCAATGTAGCGAGCCCAGGAAGGCGCTTGACCGCGGTTCGGCTCAAAAACCACTGGCATGGCGATTCTTGACGATTCGTCGGCACCCTGCGAAACGAGCAGACGAGGATAGAACGAAACGGCGACAACAAGCAGCAGAGCCGAAAACACTCGCTTGCAGGAAAGCGATAGGTCGAACATAAATATCTCCGAAGCAGTCCGCAGCGTACTCTCGTTAGCGTTGGGCACATGCCCCCGCCGAGATTCGCCACCGAGAGAAAACGCAAAGCGAGATGATCGAACGGATTCAGTTGTGGGGGAGGACTACCGTACGATTATAGCTGTTTCCGAGATGATCCGCTGCATGCACGAATGCGGATGTATCGCTACCGCTTTGTAAATCTCCAAGGGCCGCTCGAGGGTTCCACCGTCCTCGCCCTCTGGCCGCCCATCGACGTCTACCAGATCGACTCGAATCGCGACACCGAACCCTTCACGCGCCCTCCGAAGGATGATCGGCGGCCTCCTAACCTGGTCAGGGAAGGGTGGGCGGTGACACGGGCGAAGCAAGGAGCATCGTTCGGAAAGTCTGCCGTCCGAAAGAGCTTCACTTCTCCTCTTGTCGCGGTTCGGCTCTCAAGAGCAGCGTCCCTATCAATGCTGGAATCAAAGAAACGATCAGAGGAAACATAAGGTCCCGCGCCATTGTTTCAGTGGCTCGATCGCCATTCTTTTGTGCAATCACCTGATAGATGAATCCGAATGCAACGATGGGAGTGAGGATGATGAGCCAAGTGGCTGCGCGCTTCCGAAACCAGATCGCCAAAATGCACGAAGGAAGAACTGTCAACCCATATAGAACGATTGCCACGACCTCAGGCACGGAGTCATTCGACCCGAGGGTAAAAGAGCTAAAGAGCAATACCCCAAAGGCAAAAAGTCCCCAAATAGACCCAAAGCCGATAATTACTTTCGTGCTGTCCCGCATGGCTACAAGTGTAAAACTCTGCAGACGTTGATCGCTCGATAGACGGGGCATCTCCTCGCCTAAAGGACGCGTTTTTCAAGTCTCGGGTGAGTGGTGGCCGATCCGTACTTTACCAGCCGGTAAAGTACGGTTGGGCGGTAAGAACGAAGCCGCAGGCACCGCGGCCGCTGCGGCGGTGGCTGACGAGTAGTTTGATGGCCGGGATAGGGTCTGAGTCACAGGAGGTAACACACTGTGACTCATCTTCGCAAAATGATGCTCGAAGAGCTCGAGCGTCGCAACTACTCTCAAGGCACAACGCGGCGTTATCTGCGTTTTGTCGAGCGGTTCGCACAACACTTCCACACGTCGCCGGACAAGCTCGGTCCGGACCATCTACGCAGCTACCAGGCCTATCTGCTCACCGAGCGGAAGCTCTGCCCGGGAAGCGTCGAGAACCACGTGGCCGCGCTGCGGTTCTTCTTCGTGCGCACGCTTCATCGCCATGAGTTCCGCGAGTTTCTGCCCTATCCCAAGACGCGGAGGAAGCTGCCCAGCATCCTCAGCCAGGAAGAAGTCGCACGTCTGATCAACGCCAGCAGCAGTCTGTTTCAGCGCACGCTGCTGATGGTTCTTTACGGAACCGGCATGCGCCGCTCCGAGCTGGCCCGGCTGAAGATCGCCCACATCGACAGCCAGCGCATGGTCGTCCACGTTGTCGATGGCAAGGGCCACAAGGACCGCGACCTGCCCCTGAGCCCGGCGTTGCTCGAGAACCTGCGGGTTTACTGGCGATGGCTCAAGCCCCGCACCTACCTGTTCCCGTCACGACTGCATCGCGATCACGAGCAGCCCATCAGCGACAAGACCGTATGGGTGGCGTGCACCGAAGCAGCGAAGAAGAGTGGCCTTCGCAAGGCCGTTTCGCCGCACCTGGTTCGCCACGCGTGGGCCACGCATCTACTCGAAGCCGGTACCGACCTGCGCACCATCCAGCTTCTGCTTGGCCATGAGGATCTGGAGGTGACGGCCCGGTATCTGCACCTGTCCGCGCAACATCTGCAGAAGGTCGCCAACCCCATCGAGGAACTGAAGCTCGCGAGCCTCGACCAGACTCGCCCCCTCTACCACCGTCCGCGTTCATGACCCGGCCGGCCATCGAAATGGCCGACATCGTCCGTCGCAAGGGCAGGCAGTTTCTGGAGCGCTTCAAGGCCGTTCTCAGCTATCAACAGCTGAAGGCATACCGGGCCGTGAAGCGTTGCCGCACTGCTGCCCTTGGCGGGCATAGGGATACGTGTGAGGACTGCACGTACGAAGCACCCTTCTCGTACAACTCATGCCGATCGAGATGCTGTCCGAAGTGCCAGGCGCAAGCCCGCAAGCGATGGCTCCAGATCCAGCAACGCGATCTGCTCAACACCAACTACTTCCACGTCGTCTTCACCCTGCCCCACGAACTGAACCCCCTGGCACTGACTTCACGCAGACCACTGCTTGACCTGCTGTTCGATGCCAGTTCCCAGACCCTGCTCGAAGTCGCCGCTGATCCCAAGCGTTTGGGCGCAGAGATCGGATTCCTCTCCATCCTGCACACATGGGGATCGAACATCCTGCCCCATTATCATATCCACGCAGTCGTTCCCGGCGGCGGACTGTCGGCCGATCACCAGCGCTGGATTCATACCAGCCATCCGATGTTCCTGCTGCCGGTTCCCGTTCTCCGTACCGTGTTCCGCAAGAAGTTCCTCGCAGGACTCTGCCAGCTTCATCGCAGGGGCCTTCTCAACCTCAGAGGTTCGGCCGCTCCCCTCCATGATCCTGTGGTATTCGAGCACCTGATCGAGAAGCTGAAAAACAAAAACTGGTACGTCCATGCCGAGCCGCCCTTCGGCGGCCCCGAACATGTGCTGCGCTACCTCGGCCGCTACACCCATCGCATGGCCATCTCCAACCACCGCATCACCGCCTTCGACGGCGAGCGCGTCAGCTTCCTCTGGCGGGATTATGCACACGGCGGCAAGCAGCGGGTCATGACCCTCGACGCCGTGAACTTCCTCTGCCGCTTTTTCCTGCATGTACTGCCAAAAGGCTTCGTGCGCATCCGCCGCTATGGCCTGCTCGCCAACCGCTTCCGCAAAGAACTTCTGCCCCTGGCACGCACCCTGCTCGCCGCACAGGGACGCGAACCGCTGCCTCTTCCGCCCCTGCCCGATTGTGCTCCGTGGCACTGCCCCCGCTGCGGAAAAGCCATGCGCGTCGTCCAGCGCTTCACCGCCGCAGAACTCCATTTCGCAGGCTTCGATTCCTCATGAACACCGTCGCAGACACGCCCCGACGGCTTGCTCCCTGCACGTCTCGGCGCCAGTGTGCGCGCCGCGCTCAGAACAGCTCCACGGCTACGCTCGATCGCATCCTGAAATCGCCGCATCGCCATTCGCACTGCCATCGACGCAACGTTGTCCATCCTCAACGACGAAAAAACAGACCACAGAATCACTCGCCGCAAGTCCAAATGCTATTCAATATCCATAATCCCAGTCAGGATCACCGCGACCGCATCGCCTGCGGCTTCCTTCTCCCCAGAAACTTCAGGGAAGCAAGCTCAGGCGCAGGCAACCGTGACGACGAGTCCGAGTTGGGCCGCCCTCTTTGTTATGAAGTTGATTTGTTGCTGACGGTTCTTCTGTTCGTAGTACTCCGCGCCTCTGTCGATGTACTGATGTCCATACTTCAACATTCGGTAGACCAGTCGGGCGAGCCGGTGCGCCATGGCGGTAATGGCTTTAGGGGCGCCCAATTTGGTTCGCAACCGCCGGTATTGTGCGCCCAGATAGGTTCGACTCTTCAATAAAGTGGTGGCTGCTATCCGCAGCGCCGTGGCAGCCCGGTTGACTACACGCCGCGTTCCTCGGCCTAGTACTTTATCTCCGCTAATGCGGTTGTCCGGGCAGAGTCCCAGCCAGGATGCGAAGTGGGCCTCTGTTTTCCATCGGCTCATGTCGAGTCCGACTTCACTGATGAGGGTCTGTGCAGTCATCACGTTGATGCTATCGATTTGGGTCAGATCCACTCCGGTGATGCGTAACAACTCGCCACTCAATGGAAATTGAGGCATGTACCGGCTCCGTTTGCTCTTGTTCGCCTGAGATAGTTGTTCCTGGGTCACTGGAAAAGCGGTATCTGCAAAAATTGAAAGGTGCTGTTCTAATTTCTTGTCGCATTCGGCGATTCGACGCTGGTATATGTCATACATTTCCAATTGCTGTTGCACCACAAAGATCAGCTCCGGGCGCCAGTTGCCTTCCAGGCTTTTGGCAATCTCCTCTCTGGTCGCACGAATCCGGCAATCGGTGAGCTCGGCCAATTTATTCGGATCCCGTTCTCCCGCCAAAATGGCTCGTACGATCGCTTGTCCTGTCCGTCCGCTCAGATCGCTGATCACGTTTGCCAACTGTATGTTCATCTGGGTCAGCGCCTTTTGCATGCGTTGGATGCACGTCGCCATCCCTACCGCATGCTCCGCGCGCTGACGCCAGTATGTTCGTAATACGCGAATATCGGAGGTGGGTTGAAATGAATTGTTCAACAAGCCGTAGGTGTGCAATTTCAGCAGCCACTGGCTTTCCTGTACATCGCTCTTCCGTCCGGGCAGGTTCTTGGTTTGCCGCCCATTTACCAGAAACACTGCAAAGCCGTATTCTTCGAGAATGTCATAAAGAGGAATCCAGTAGACTCCCGTTGACTGCATGGCCACGGTCTTCACGCCGCAACTCCGAAGCCAGTCCGCCATCCGATAGAGATCCGCCGTGAAACATTCGAACCGCCGTACCGGCTCTGCATCACGGTCTCCGCGGACAGCAACATAATGCGCACTATTGCCCACATCGATTCCCGCCGCGTCCGGGTGCATTACCTCAAGACCTGGATCCTCGGATCGCAACCTCCGCGCCAGTTCTTTCCGCTCCTTTCGAGTTGCTTTTAACTTCTTGTCCGTCGACATCGCTCCCTCCTCCTTGATGCTCAGGATGAGATTCGGCCCGGTGACGAACGGTTTAAGAATCTCCCCAACGGGGTCGAAGGACTCACGATTTGCGTCCCTGCCACCATGCTAGTGATCGCCAGTACCGGAGCCATGCTTACCTGCGGGCACGCAGCGCCAATGAAGGTCTCGGCTATAGCTTGCCGAATCGGATCCCGAATCAGAGTCGCAAAGTCGGACTGATCGGGGCAAGTTTCTGGGTGCCAGCGATGCCATAACATGCCCTCAAAGCTTACCTCCTAATCGAAAACGCCTCGCAACCACAACTCACCCAAACCCGAAGCTGTCGTGCGCGAGACGTTTCCGATGTAAGCTAGCGGTAATCGGCTCGGGACGACTACAACGGCGGATTCAAGACGACACGCACGCCCAACACCTTGGCATAAACATCGTCAACCTTAGCCGAGTTTGGATAGCTGATGATGACCTTCTCCGGTCCGTCCCAAGTCGCCGACACCTGCCCCGGTGCCACGTCTTTGAACCCGGCAATAGGGGTGTACTCGTATCCCTTATTCGGATTTCCGGTGCTGAGGTAGATGGAGTAGAACTGGAAGCCACCACAGTTACGGTGAAAGCTCTTGATTGAATGGCTACCGTCGGGTGAGAAAAGAATCTTCTGTTCAGAGTCCGTGCAGTTTCCTCCTGCAAAGTCCTTGAACGCAAAATAGAGTGCGCCCCAACCTGCCGCGCCAAGGATCGCAATCGCTCCTATCCACGCGAGAACGATCACGAACCAACGGAGCTGCTTTTCCATGTGAGTGAAGTGTAACAATCACATCGTGGCCGTGTGGTGGTGGGCGATCCGTACTTTACCAGCCGGTAAAGTACGGTTGAGCGGTGACCCCACTCGCGACGGCGACTCAGTGAAGCAGTTACTAGGGGAATCAATCAACATCCTTGCTTCGCTCAACCGACCTATCCAGTCCTAGAATCGATTCATTGGAAATATCATTCTTGCGGATGACCCCTTTGAGTAAATCGAGCGTCACCCGTTGGACCAAGTACGAACGCCGCTGCGCTCAAGACTATGGTCCCGATCACTGCCGACAACCAAAGAAGATAGTCGAGCCTCGTCGGGTAATGTTCTTTGCCGGTCGGAATGTAGGCCGGTCCATATTCACGGGCCGGATTCATATCAGCCAGCCAAAAGGCTCCCAACAGAAATGCGATGCTAGTGGCAAATGGCGTTATGAGAGCCGATAAAAAGTACTGACGGAACTGTGGCTTGAACAAGCAAGTCAGACCGAGGATTCCACCGATCAACGCACCGAGCACCGGGATCAGAATGCCTTCCATTTCAGCATCCTCTCATGTGCTGAAGCCGAAACGACCCATTGTGGTCGAGTCGTGGGCCACTCTTCCCTTTGCCATCCGTTCGCCTAACCCGGCGCTGGCTTCGGCACCGGCGGGAAGGCCCAGCCGAGGGCTGGGGAAGTATCGGCGGTGATACATCGGAACCCTTCGATCTGCTAGCCTCAATTCGTACAAATGGACAGCAGGACTGCATGGACGAATCGTCTGTTCCCGATTTTTGTGAAAGAGGGGCGAAGCCGGAAGCGGTATAAGGCTGGGTACATCAACTGCCTCGGCGAAGTCGCTATCCCAGCAATCTTTCAGGAAGCATTTCCGTTCCGTGCCGGACTCGCCCCCGTTAAACAAGGTGGCAAATGGGGAGCGATAAACCCAAACGGCGACTTCGTGATCTCACCGTCCTACGGTCATCCGCTCATCTTCTCCGAAGGACTCGCGGAATTCTCTAGTGGCGATCCGAACGATGGTGATAGGCGCGGCTTGATCTCCGCAACCGGAGAAATCATCGTCAAGCCACGTTACCGCAGCATCAGCCATTTCAGCGGGGGCTTTGCCTGTGTATACGACAGCAAGCTCTATGGCTACATTGACCGGGATGGGAATCAAGTGATCCCCCCGTTTTTCGAGGATGCGCGGGGATTCTCCGAAGGAGTCGCTGCTGTGAAGCTCAATGGCGCATGGGGATACATCCATCCCGACGCTTCTACCGCCATCCCGATGCGTTTCTTTTGCGAGCGTGGGGTGGCTGGCCCATTCAGAGAGGGTCGGGCGCGGGTCGCCCGAAACGGCAAATGGGGGCACATTAATCGGGATGTAGAGTTCGTGACGGAACCGCGCTTCGATATGGCCTATGAGTTCTCAGAGGGAATGGCGAAGGTGATTCTCGATAAGCGAACCGGGTACGTTAATCTGCAAGGACAACTCGCCGTTGCGGCCAAATACCTGAGGGGAGAGAGATTCTCGGACGGCGTCGCGGCAGTAAATGTTGGGACCGGCGAGGCTCATCGCTCCATAGCGGATGCGAGCGAGGTCGGATTTATTGATCCCACCGGTGAGTTTGTCATTACGCCGAGATTCTTCAGCACTTGCAGCTTCCAGGACGGGCTTTGCTTTGTGGAAACGGAAAGGGAAATTCTCTACGTGGACCACCACGGGACTCCGGTGTGGAACAGTGGCTGGGTCGAGCTTGGCGGCCTCAATCCATATCATTTGCTGCCCGCGCAAGACTGAAGCCCGCCGAATTTCAAGCATTGAATGAGCACGTTTCTGCTTCCCGGATGAATCGTGGCCGATGCGTACATGACCCCAAGGTCATGTACGAGTGGGCGGTCGCACGCCAAGAGCTAAGGCAACGAGCACACCATCAGGGTATCCCCATGGCAAGCGATCTAACCACGAGAGCCCCTATCGCAACCAGCCAGCCAATTCCGATAGCCGAATCGAGAATCTTGGCGTACCGTCGCGATTGATCCTTTCGCGTACTCCAATCAGCAATCAAGAGAATAGCGATGAGTGCGGTAAAGCCCACCATCATCCATAGCCCGACGTACTGCCCGGGAATCGGGTCTCTCGGATACAGATATTCCCTCGTCAGGAGGCCGGCATGGAAGCTCACGGCGGCTCTCAGAGCGTAGCTGACCACTGTGTTCATATTTCTCACCGTGTGGCCCTCCGTCCTCAAAGATACAGAGTTTTTTGCTCAGACTATGAGTTCGGGGAGGATTGTGGCCAATACTTCCCTGATATGGTGTGACCTGTCAATATCTGCAATCGTTGGGGTTGTTTTTGTCGTTGTACTTCGAGGACAAGGTCAGCCGCAGCCGTGGCAGGTAATGGCGACGATTGATCAAGCTGATATTCGCGGGTCGGAACCGCATAATCATGATCCGTCGGGAGCTGCCTCTGACTATGCACGCGAGTCCGGCTGAGCCTGTCGCATAGGGAAGCCGAGGATTCTCCTTCGTCCTTGCCCCGGCTGCGGCTGACCCTGTCCTCGAATTGGATAACGTTGCTCATTGGTTGGTCAGTTTGTCTGTTTTTGTTTTTTCCTTATTTGGAAAGCCTTTGCTTTTGTTCTTTCGGTTCCCGTCATGCTGCCATTTGCTGCTTGCAGGCCGCTTCGGCCTTGATCCCGATGGCCCAGATGAAGCCCAACAGTTCGCGTGCAATCGCCGTCATGGCCTTTGGCTGCTCCTTGCCTCGAGCAATCAGCGTCATATAACGCTTGTGCAAGCGGTTCTGCGCTTTCCACGCAATCTCGGTGATCTCTGCCGGAAGTCCTTCCTGGCGCCTGCGCAGCTTGACCCCGAGGAATGGCCGGTGTCGATAACTCCAGGCCGATTCGACCACGATTCGTCTGAGGTGCGCGTTACCGGTCTTGGTGATGCTTCCTTGCCGTTTACGTTTGCCGCTCGAGTTCTCGCTGGGAATCGCTCCGCTGTAACCCATCAACTGTCGCGCAGTTTCGAAGCGGGAGGTGATGTTGCCCAGTTCGGCCGCAATCGTCACCGCCGAAATATGCGCTACGCCGCGCAAAGCCTGCAGGCCATGGATCACTTTCTGCATCGACGCAGGGGCCTGTTTCACTACTTCCACGATCGCCTGTTCCAGTCGCTTGACTCGTTCTGCCATATGGTGCACTTCGTTCAGACAATCCAGAAAGGTGGCTTCCTGCGCCGGCTGCGTGTAATGAATCTGTTGGACCCACTCCCAGTAGCGTTCCGTCCATGTCTTCACCCCCAATGGGGCACGGCGTCCGGTGCGCAGAAAAAACTTGGTCAGCCGGTGCCTTGCACGCAACTGATCCTGCTTGGCTGCCTCTCGAGCACGGACAAGATCGCGTAGTGCTTCCGAGCCCTCATCCGGGACCCACACTGCAGTCAGATCGCCGGAGCGGTGACTCCGCGCCAGCTTCAAAGCATCGCGCCGGTCGGTCTTAACGCGGTCCCCCGGCTTCTTCGGAACCAGCGACGGCGCCACCACAGCACATTCCACGCCTAACTGCACCAACTGCCAGTAGAGTACAAATCCTGTCGGACCAGCTTCGTAGCAGGCCCGCAGTTGCCCAGCTGGGCCAAGCTTCTTGATGAACTTGCGGATCGACTCTTCACGGTTGGCAATCGTGCCCAAGCTGCGAACCTCGCCATTAGGCTCCGCGACTGCGACGGCTATCGTTTCGGCGTGGACATCTAAGCCCAAAAATCGTAACTTCTCTGTCATGACCGGTTCCCTCCGCTTGTGGCTCTGGACTGTTGTTCGTCAAACAAACTCAGCCTAACCCACGACCAGCGCATCGAACCGGTCACACCATAATGACTATGCCATCCGTTCGCCCTCCTGGCTCCGGCACCGGCTGCAGTGCCGGGTTGGCAAGAGTCGGCGGTGGATCCGCCCGGCTCGTTGCCCAAGGCGATTCGGAGATCGTTCGAAGGCAGCGACGTCAGCACCGGACATCGAGCTGAGTCCGAAGTGGTCGGGTGGACCGCGAGGGTGTAAGCTTTTCTCGATCGAACGAGTGTCTTGGAGAGATCCCGATGAAAGCACTTCTACTCTCCGCAATCTTCTTCACAACCGTATCGCTCTTGGACGCCGTTACGCGTCCTGGCCTTACCGGCACTGTCCTCGATTCGAACGGAAGTCCACTAGCAGGCGTCACCGTTATGGTCTACCACGCTGGCGTTAAGGTCGGTTACAGCACATTCTGCCCAAGCTGCTACGTCGACTGCGGCAAACGTGCCATCACCGACGCCAAGGGCGCCTTCAAATTCAAAGATCTCGCACCCGACCTCTGGTTCACCCTGCTTGCAGCCCGCGGTGGATACGTCCCCGAGATCACTAAGCCCATCGACCCGGTAACGGTTCCGACTGTTTCCCTAAAACTAGCAGCCAAAAAACCAATCACCGACTTCAGCGGCACAGTACGCGGTCTAGTCGTCGACGCGGACGGCTTGCCCATTCCATACGCCATCATCAATCCGACCGGTCTCATCACGGAAGGGAGAAGCTCTTACGGCGCCATCGCTGGACTTGATCCCATCGCTATCACCAACAAGCAGGGCGAGTTCGAAGTCAGCTACTCGAAGCCCACTCCGAAGATGCTCCTCGAAGTGGAGGCCCGTGCCTTCGCCCCAAAGTTTGCGGTCTTGGAGACCGGACCCGACCGCCGCTCCGTCACCCTCACCGATGGGGCCACCATCGCCGGCCGTCTCGTCCAAAATGGTAAGCCCGTCCCCAACGCCCAGATCGGCCTCATCGCAAAGGATCGTGGCGGATTCGGCCACGACCTCAAGCTCATCGGCAATCCATACGAAGTAGTTCGCATCGGCACCGACGCAAACGGCCGCTTCACAATTCCCAACGTTTCCGCCGCTATCGACTGGTACGTCTACGCCACCATGGATTCCATTTCCGCTCTCGGCGCGGCCAACCCAATCGAGGTCCACGTCAGCAAAGACGGCGAGTACATGCAGACTCAGGATCTCGTCATCAAACCCGGCTTCCACGTCCGCGGTGCCATCGTCGCAAGCGATAACAAGCCCATTGCGGACGGAATGAGTGTGGTTCTCTCATCCAAAACGGTCTGGGATTCGCAAACCGTCGCGCTTCCCTCCGACGGGCACTTCGAGTTCACCAACGTTCCAGTCGGAAAATACACTATTCGTGCGTCCGTCAAGAGCTACCATGAGACCATGCCGCAGTCCGGCCCTCTGCCTTTGTTGGTTGACCACGACATCGATAACTTCACCACCACCATCTACCCGAACGTTCCCTAGGTGGGCAGAGCGTGAAGACCTGCGAACTCGCCAATATTGAGATTGGTCTCAATTGTTGCAGGAAAAAGCGCTCATTGACAGGGTCGCGGTAGGATTGTGGCCGATACTTCGCTGATATGGTGTGACCTGTCAATATCTGCAATCGTTGGGGTTGTTTTTGTCGTTGTACTTCGAGGACAAGGTCAGCCGCAGCCGTGGCAGGTAATGGCGACGATTGATCAAGCTGATATTCGCGGGTCGGAACCGCATAATCATGATCCGTCGGGAGCTGCCTCTGACTATGCACGCGAGTCCGGCTGAGCCTGTCGCATAGGGAAGCCGAGGATTCTCCTTCGTCCTTGCCCCGGCTGCGGCTGACCCTGTCCTCGAATTGGATAACGTTGCTCATTGGTTGGTCAGTTTGTCTGTTTTTGTTTTTTCCTTATTTGGAAAGCCTTTGCTTTTGTTCTTTCGGTTCCCGTCATGCTGCCATTTGCTGCTTGCAGGCCGCTTCGGCCTTGATCCCGATGGCCCAGATGAAGCCCAACAGTTCGCGTGCAATCGCCGTCATGGCCTTTGGCTGCTCCTTGCCTCGAGCAATCAGCGTCATATAACGCTTGTGCAAGCGGTTCTGCGCTTTCCACGCAATCTCGGTGATCTCTGCCGGAAGTCCTTCCTGGCGCCTGCGCAGCTTGACCCCGAGGAATGGCCGGTGTCGATAACTCCAGGCCGATTCGACCACGATTCGTCTGAGGTGCGCGTTACCGGTCTTGGTGATGCTTCCTTTCCGTTTACGTTTGCCGCTCGAGTTCTCGCTCGGAATCGCTCCGCTGTAACCCATCAACTGTCGCGCAGTTTCGAAGCGGGAGGTGATGTTGCCCAGTTCGGCCGCAATCGTCACCGCCGAAATATGCGCTACGCCGCGCAAAGCCTGCAGGCCATGGATCACTTTCTGCATCGACGCAGGGGCCTGTTTCACTACTTCCACGATCGCCTGTTCCAGTCGCTTGACTCGTTCTGCCATATGGTGCACTTCGTTCAGACAATCCAGAAAGGTGGCTTCCTGCGCCGGCTGCGTGTAATGAATCTGTTGGACCCACTCCCAGTAGCGTTCCGTCCATGTCTTCACCCCCAATGGGGCACGGCGTCCGGTGCGCAGAAAAAACTTGGTCAGCCGGTGCCTTGCACGCAACTGATCCTGCTTGGCTGCCTCTCGAGCACGGACAAGATCGCGTAGTGCTTCCGAGCCCTCATCCGGGACCCACACTGCAGTCAGATCGCCGGAGCGGTGACTCCGCGCCAGCTTCAAAGCATCGCGCCGGTCGGTCTTAACGCGGTCCCCCGGCTTCTTCGGAACCAGCGACGGCGCCACCACAGCACATTCCACGCCTAACTGCACCAACTGCCAGTAGAGTACAAATCCTGTCGGACCAGCTTCGTAGCAGGCCCGCAGTTGCCCAGCTGGGCCAAGCTTCTTGATGAACTTGCGGATCGACTCTTCACGGTTGGCAATCGTGCCCAAGCTGCGAACCTCGCCATTAGGCTCCGCGACTGCGACGGCTATCGTTTCGGCGTGGACATCTAAGCCCAAAAATCGTAACTTCTCTGTCATGACCGGTTCCCTCCGCTTGTGGCTCTGGACTGTTGTTCGTCAAACAAACTCAGCCTAACCCACGACCAGCGCATCGAACCGGTCACACCATAATGACTATGCCATTTCTTCCCCTGCCGACCGGTTGGGCGCAGACTCCTAACCCGGTAGGGGAAGAGTCGGCGGTGATTCAGTCTGAAGGGTCAAATCTTACGATATACTCCGAATGTTTCAAGCACTTCCCCTTCCTAGTGCGTCTTTTTGTGTTCTTCCAAACCAACACCGGATCGGTGATGGAGGATGCATGTTCAAGCCGGCAGTTTTGCTTCTCGCAATTGCCTCGTGCGCCTTTGGGCAGACATCACAGGAACTCCTGAGATTGGCTCAAGACGCTTACAAGAGTCCCGACGGATACGAGATCAAAGGCAACGGTTCCGTGCAGCCTCCTGGCTCATCCTGGCGGGTCAGCTTCGATGTCATCGCTGCTGCGGCTCCTACGCCTTTCGACAGTCCCCGGCCTGCCGCCCATCCCGCCGGTAGAGTTGGTGGCCACATGCAGTTCGTGAACGTGCTTGGCGGTTCGGATGAAAAGCCATCCATCGGGATTCCATTTGTGTTGGCGGGAGGTTGGGACCGAATCGCGGAGAATGTCGAGTCAGTGACTGAGACCGGGACGGAAACGCTGCCCTTGAATGGTGGGGCAACCGCTTGCCGAGTGCTCCAGGTCCAATACAAGTCGCCGGCAGACGCTCCGAAACCCGCGCCGGTTACCTATTCGATCTGCTCTGACAGGCACCTTGTCCTCAAGAAAGTTGTGCTTTACGCCACAGGGCGCCACCAGGCCGATCCACCAGTACCTTGGACGATTACCTTCGACACGGCGCAGTTCAACCGTCCAGCCCCGCAATGGCTTCTCGATATGAAGGACCTGCCGGCCGTGACAATTCGGAAGGAGTGGATTGGCCAACCCGCGCCCGATTTCAAGCTGAAAGACTTGAGCGGCAATAGCGTTGCGCTCGCCTCGATGCGCGGAAAGATCATCTTACTCGATTTCTGGTCGATCTCCTGCGCCCCCTGCATCCGCGAAATGCCAACGATTGAAGGCGCAGGCGAAGGACACAAGGCCGATCTCATCGTATGGGGAGTCTCCTTCGACCAGCCGGACAGGGACAAGATGTGGCTTCTTCAGCATCAACCGGCACTGCCCACGCTTTCCGATGCGGACTTCGTAGTCTCTGACCTTTACAAGGTGCACGGTATTCCAGCCCTTGTCCTGGTTGGAAAGGACGGTAAGGTCGAGAACTACTGGGAAGGTGAAGTTTCAAAGCCCGATCTTGAGGCAGCTATTAAGCAGGCTTCCCAGCGCTAATACCTCATTCAAACCATTAACCTGCATGTTCGCGGTTGGATAGTGGGCGATACTTCCATAGTCTGGCTATGGAAGTATCGGCGGTAATTGTCCCGCAACGAGGTTAAAGACCGTTCTTCTGACGTTTCGAGAGGTGCAACGTCGTGATGCCGCTATCGTCGCCGAAGAGAAGTGAGGCTGGCGTGCGATCAGAAACGGGGAAGGCAGGAAAGCGATCTTCAATGGCAGAGATCACTACGCGGCCATGTTCTTCACTGGCTCCCGGAAGAACCCAAGATCGCGAATATCCGCGCATGACATACACTCCGCCATCGTCGCCCTCGCCTCCTGCGCTCCACCCCATCGAGCTGATCTCACCAACAGGGATTGTATTTTCTTTGCCTACCCATCCAGCGAAATGCCTGCGTGCGATGATGCCACTTTCACTCACCCGCAAAAGAGTTTCTCGTCCTCGAATCCCGTTGATCATCACGCCTACGATCGCCAATACGACGCAAATCGTCAGGATGGCGCTGCTTTGCCGCCATGCGTAAAACGAGAAGCCGCCAATTAAGATGACCTCGAATGCGACTTCAGTCCATCCAAGGCTCCGCGTAATGACGAACTGCAATGAGTCACCGAGATCGCTCGTCTTCAGTTCCGTGCTTTCAAGAATCTTCATTCTGAGGACCTGCGCAGAGTATCTCACTTATTTGCGCTGGATGAACCGGGCAGCGTAAGCCCAAAGCTTGGTCGCTGGCGGATGGTGGGCGATTCGGACATGACCCCAAGGTCATGTCCGGAATGGTGGTGATACATCCGGAACCCTTCGATCTGCTAGCCTCAATTCGTACAAATGGACAACAGGACTGCATGGACGAATCGTCTGTTCCCGATTTTTGTGAAAGAGGGGCGAAGCCGGAAGCGGTATAAGGCTGGGTACATCCACTGCCTCGGCGAAGTCGCTATCCCAGCAATCTTTCAGGAAGCATTTCCGTTCCGTAACGGACTCGCCCCCGTTAAACAAGGTGGCAAATGGGGAGCGATAAACCCAAACGGCGACTTCGTGATCTCGCTCCAGCACGATAGGTCACATAACTCTTGGCATGAAGCAAACAGGTGCGCCCAGTGCGGGAAATCCGCACGCTGGGTGCGATGTGGCGGGGGCTGGAAACGGATTCACGGTTTGGCTACTGAGGCACTCCCAGAGGAAACGGGGAGAAACAGATAGGCCGGACCTACGGAACACCGCGCCAGTCCTCGACCCTACCCGATGCCAACGGTAATATTCATTCGACGACAGGAGACGAGACTTGCAACCAGTCTTCCCGAGCCTGCCCATTCTCAATTGGCGCGTGATCCAAGTATCTATTCAAGCCGAGCAATCCATGCTCGAATTCGCCGGCCATTCAGTTCGTGCCCGTAAGCAATCCTATTTCCCCGGTGGACAATCGACCACTTCGGGGATGATCTCCCTTTTTGCAGATCAGGACACTTAGCGGAGTATCCCCAGATTCGTGAGCCTGTTGGACATTGCTGACGTGCTTACGTGGAACTGCTTCGCCAGGAGGTCGATGGCATCCCCATCGTCAAGATTTAGATCATGTTTCTGTATCTCCTGCTCAACGAGACCCTTGGGCATCAGTAGTGCCGCCCCAAGCTGATTGGCTTCCACCTCCTCGCGATCGACGCCGGTGGTGGATTTCTCGTCCCGACGATATGTGACGTGACGATCGATAAACAACTGCTCTTTCGCGGTTCGCTTCGCGTGCAGAAGATAATGCGCGATTTCGTGGGAGATCGTGAACCGCTGCCTTACATGAGCATGGGCGGAGTTGTACCCGATCGCGCCCCTGTCGCCTTGTACGAAGAGCAAACCAGAGACGTCTTGACCAAGGGTTGCGGCTTGCATCGTCAGATTCAGGCGCTTGGCGACCATGTCGATGGCCACCGGCACTCGATAGGTATCGGTGGTGCGAAGCGTCTCTTCAGCCTTTTCTTCGAGGTTTTGTCTGCGCATGCGATTTCCTGTCGGGATGCGGCGCTTGAGTTATCACTTTCATCATACTGACGAGCTCTGTCATCACATTGATCACACCGGGGTCGTCATTGAAGGCATTCTCGATCTTTTGAATCGTCTCTTGATGGAGCTGGACGTGCTTCGCCGGCGCGAGCATTTCTTCCCGGCTGGGAATCAGCGAAGTCAACTCAGTTCCCAACATTTCGGCCAACTGCCACAGCAAGTGAAGCGGTGTATGCTGCCGCCCAGCCTCGATGTTGACCACGGACGCCCGGCTGATCCCCAGGCGCTTCGCTAACTCGCCCTGGGTGAGCCGCTTGCTCTCCCGCACATGACGGATCTTTCGTCCCAGTTCGTTATAGAGCTCGTCGAAGTCCGCCACTCAGTCGAAACTATAGTTCATGGGCGCCGAAGGTCAACCCGCGCAAACATGCTTGTCAGGCAAACATGTTTGTGTAGCTTACATTTGACATCTGCCGTCTTTTGGATAACGATAGTAGTCGTCCGGAGCATCAAGTTCCCATCTGGTCCTGATCGCCGCACGAGGCCATTTCTCCGGCCACATGAAGCCCGGCACCTGCTGAGCGACCCGGTAAGTGGTCGACCCGCAAGACCCGAAAAGCGCGGCTTCGCGATAGCTGAGCGGTGCCACGCATGAGTGTCACAAAATAAATCTTGCGGAGATGTTCGTTTTTGGCGTTCTCACCGACTTATATGTAGAGGGCCAATTTCGGAAGCTCAGCTTTTTTCCCAAAATCTGCCCATTTTCAGGAACGCTTGACCAAAGATCTGGCCTCTCTGGCTCCAATGAACTTTCTAAGGGCCTGTAAGTATTTGCAGAGAAAGTGCGCCGGAAAGAAGAACTTGGTCTCTGTCATTCTATGGGCCATCAAGACTGCCTTTGGTCGTACAGGGACCCGTGGGCATACGCTCACGCCTGCGATCGGTACGGACCATTCCATCTTGGCGGTGAACACATGGGCCTGACTCCCCCACTCCAGAAACTGATATTCGCCTTGGCTGTGGTGCGCGAACTGCACTTCGGCAAGGCGGCAAGGCGACTCAACATCTCGCAACCCTACCTCAGCCGGACGATCCGGGAATTTGAGGGCGAACTTGGATTTTTGCTCTTCCGAAGAAATCGGCGCGTCGTAGAGGTGACGGCTGCCGGTCGAGCCTTTCTCAAACATGCGGGGGACATACTGGCCGACCTTGACAACGCTTATGACCGGGCCGTGGAGGCGGCTCGGCTCCTCTCCCGTCACAATGCATCATCCCTCCTGATTGGTTGCTCGGCTTTCGTTCCCCCGCGCCTTCGCAGCCAGACGCGATCGATTCAGAGGCTCCGGTTTCCGGCACTCCATCTCGAGCTCAGGGTAGCCAGCCCGGCAGAAACAGTCGAATCCGTCCGGAGTGGTGCGTTTCAGGCAGGCGTGACGTACGCGCCACTCGATCGCGATGATCTTGCACTGATCCCGCTCGGTTCCGAGCGGCTGCATGCTGTCTTTCCCCGTGCCCAATCAGCAAACGGCACCGCAGAGATCGCTCTCACAGATCTGCGAACGCGTCCCTTGATCGTTCCTTGCTCAGAGCGAACGCATCCTGCGTTGCGTCGTTGGCTGCTCGAACAATGTGAGAAGGCCGGATTCAGGCCGAACATCGTCGAGGAGCTGTCATCTGCCGACGGAGTTTTCGATCTCGTCCAGGATGGAGTCGGAGTGGCGATACTGCCCGGTGAAGCCTGCGACGGAATGCCTCCGGAACTTCAATGCGTCCCAATCTCCAACTTGGAGCCACTGGAGTTGGTTCTGGCTTACCGGCGTGAAGCACCCCTCCAGGTGCAGAAGGTGGTGACGGAGATTGCGCATTCCCTGCAGCATTTCGAACACAAAAGAAAAATATTTTCGCGTACCTCACGCTCCGCCAAGCGCCCCATTGTTTCGATTGGCTCCCGGCGGCCCCGCAGTAATAACTGGGGGGCATCAAACACGGCCTGAAAGGTATTGGACTATACATCGGCATTGCGTCAATCTCTGGGTCATGACCTGCTCGGTTGAGGTCAAGTTCACCGAAACGGAGGTACACATGAATCACTCGCCCGCATGGCGGAGGCCCTTTCGATCTCTACAGGAATCGAAGACGGTCTTTCTGCTTGTCCTGCTCGTGCCGGTCGCCGCGCACGCGCAAGCGTTGGGCGGATCACCCTTTGACACGGGCTTTTCTGCCATGCAGAACCTGTTTACCGGAACGGTTGCGAAAGTCGCCAGCCTCATTGCAATTGTGGTCGGCGGGTACCAGTTTGCGCACGGCGAACCTGGCGCGAAGAAGACTCTCGCCGGTGTCGCCGCGGGTACCGGAATCGCCGTTCTCGCCACGAACGTCCTGACCTGGCTTTGGGGTATTTAAGAGAACGCTATCCTCCAAAGTCTCAACCACAACCATCAACCAACTCAACGCGAGGGGCCAATATGCAGACACACACTGACAACCGGCGCAGAAACCGGGTTTATAAAAGCCTGCACAAGCCCCTCACGTACCTCGGAGTGGAACGCACGCTGTTCTTCTTCGTATGTGTGGCCGCTGTCGGCGCATTCAACCTGTTCAACAGTCTTGTCGCCGGGTTGCTCCTCTTTGCGGGCGGGTTTGCTTTCGGCAGTTGGGTGACCGGAAGCGATCCCGCTCTCCTTTGCATCCTGGCGAAATCGGAAAAGTACAAGGCACGCTATGACGCGGCCAAACAATTTCTCCCTCGTGTGGAGGTTCGTTCATGATGCGCATCGACAAGATCATCAAGGCGTGGAAGGACTCCGCGGCGCTGAATGATCACATCAATCTCTTTGGCCCCTGGAGCGAGACGGTCTTCCTGACCAAGAGCGGAGATCTGGGTGTAGTGCTCCGTGTTCCGGGAGTTGATTACGAGAGCCTGGACCACTCTGGGCAGGAATACGCGGTAAAACGCCTCGAAGCCGCGCTGAAGTCGTTCGGTCCCGGGTTCCATGTCTACCAGTACTTGTTCAAGTTGAATCGTCCGGAGATTCCTTTCGCGAGCTATGAGAACCCTATCGTGCAGACAGAAGTGGTCCATCGCCGTGAGTTCTTCCGGGCGAAACGCGACGATCTCTACCAGATTGAAATCATCTACTGCATTCTTCTCCGGGCTGCACATGCGAAGACGGGAATCGGTCAAGCCCTTTCACGGTTGGCCGAGAATCCTGTTCACGCCTTCGAAGAATTCCGGGCCCAGTTCGCAAGTGGCAGCATGCGAACGTTACTGCGAGGCGAGATTGAAAGAGACCGCGCTGTTCTCGAACAACGTGTCGAGGCGTTTGTCCGCCAGTTGAGCGATTTCGTTCCGATAGAGATCTTGAATCAGCGCGGCCAACTCCGGTTCTTCCGTCGCCTCCTGAATTACGACGACTGGCGCATCGATGGCAATCCCAAAAGCACGCAGTTTCTCGACTACCAGGTCGTCAACTCGGACATTGAGGCGGAGCGCGATCACCTGCGCGTGGGCGACCACTTCGTTCGTGTGCTGACGATGAAGGAGGCTATCGCAGAAACGAGGCCCCTGGTCCTCGATGCGCTGCTTAAGATTCCGGGCAACTTCTGCGTGGTGACGGAGTGGACACAACTCCCCCCGGATAAGGCGCGAAAGGAAGTGAACAAGCGGCGGCGCCACTTCAACGTCTCCAAAACCGGCTTCATCTCGCAGTTGGGTAACGACCCGACAAGGACGAACCCACGCGATGTTCTGGTCGATGAATCGAAGCAGGCCGATATCGAAGACCTTGGCGACTGTCTGCGCGCGCTGGGCGATGGCCAGACCCTGGGCGAGTTTTCTTTGACCATCCTCCTCTATGGCCGTGACCGGAACGAAGTCAATCGGCTGGTGGGCGAGTTTGCCGGCGTGTTTACGAACGCGGACGGGAGCCTGTTCGTTGAGACATACAACCAGCTCAATGCCTACTTTGCCACGGTGCCTGGCAACTACGTGATGAATCTCCGCCGCTTATTGCTGCTGAACACCAACTACGCCGATCTCTCATTCCTATTCACGATTCTGCCGGGGGAGAAGTGGAATCAGCATCTCGGGGCGGAATACCTGGCGGTTCTCGAAACCGACAATTCCACGCCATATTTTCTTAACCTGCACAACGGCGAAGTCGCGCACACCTTGATTTTGGGCATGACTGGAAGCGGCAAGTCTTACCTCTCGAACTTCTTACTCCAGAACGCGCAAAAGTATGAACCACTAACTTTCGTCTTCGACATCGGTGACAGCTTCCAATCACTCACGACGATCTTCGGCGGGAGCTATTTGAACGTGGGCCGTGAATCGCGCGATTTCACCATCAATCCGTTCTCGCTCAAGCGGACGGAAGAAAACATGCAGTTTCTGTTTGCGTTCTTCCGGACATTGATAGAGGGCAACGACGCTCGTTATCGGCTTGACTTCAGAGACGAACGCAAGCTCTGGGACGGGATCGAACGTGTTTACGTTCTGGAGCCGGAACAACGCACCGTCTCAAACTTTGCGAACATCCTCGGCGAGCTCAAGGATCGACTCCATCGCTGGACGCGACAGGGTCAATACGGGTTCCTCTTCGACAATCCCGACGACACGCTTTCGTTCAGCCGTTTCCAAACCTTCAACTTCGCCGGCTGGGGAGATGCACCACAAGTCCTCGAGCCGCTCCTGTTTTATGTCTTGCATCGGGCGAGCAATGAGATCACCGATCCGGCCAGGCTGAGCACTTTTAAGGCGTTCCTACTGGACGAGGCCTGGTTGTTCATCCGCAACGAGACGATCCGCAACTATGTGGTCCAGGCCCAGAAGACTTGGCGCAAGCATAACGCGGCGATGATCCTCGCGACGCAGTCCGTGAAGGAGTTGCAAGAATCCGGGATGTTGCACATCGTCTCGGAAAGCTGCCCGACAAAGATCTTCCTTGCCAACCCGGAGATGGATCGCGACCTCTATCGGGAGGCGTTTCACCTCAACGACACGGAGCTTGACCTAATCGCCGGACTCATTTCCCCCGGTCAGATGTTGATTCGGAAAGCGCAGAGTTCGAAGAAAGTGCAGTTGAACGTCGATTCGGTTTCTCACTGGATGGCGACCAACAATTCTCGGGACAATCTTACCAAGCGCGAATACTTTGAGCGCTTTGGCATTCCCGACGGATTGCGCAGGCTCGCCCAGGATCATCCCTTCCGGCCTCGTACCGCAGCCGGCATTCCCGCCGCCAACCTTTCAGGAGCTACGGCATGAACAGCACAACTCTTATCTTCGCCGGACTTGGACTCGGGTTGAGTTCGGCTGCTTGCGTTGCACAGGATGCTTCAGCCCGTACCGTGCAGTATCACTCACAGGACATCGTTCCCATCCATGCCAAGCTGAAGTACACCACCTTAATTGAAGTGCCGCCCTCGGAAAAGATTATGGAAGCCGCGACCGGCGACAAGGAATTCTGGGTCGTCGACGTTGTGGGCAATTTCTGTTTCGTTCATCCGGCCAAAGCTGGCATCGGCTCCAACCTCAACCTCATCACCGACAAGGGCAACATCTACAGCTTTACATTGCAGGATGTTTCGGACAGCGCAGTCACGCCAGATCTAAAAGTTCTTGTCGAACCTGTAGACCGCTCTTCGATCGTTGCATCCACCGGGCCTGCGCAGTTCGTTCCTGCCGCACAACTGGAGCAGTCGCGTGAGCAGCTTGCCGCTTTGCAGGCGCATGTCTCGCAGGCCGTGGACGAATACAAGAGCGCGTACCCGCTCTCCCTGAAATTCGATTACGCCTTTCACGTCAACGAGACGCCCTTCGACATTCAGTCGATCTATCACGATGATAAGTTCACTTACATCAAGACCAATGCTCCAGAGAAGTTTTCGGTTTACGAGATGAGGGACGGGAAGCCGAATCTCCTCACCTATGACCTCAAGGACGGGACCTACATCATTCCCAAGGTCATGGATTCAGGGTACTTCGAACTGGGCAAGAAGCGCATGGACTTCACTCGCAAGGGGTAGCCAATGGCAGAGCAGACGATCAATTCGGAACACGAAGTCCCTCCGGCTCCGGAGTTGCATCGCAACGAGTCTGAGCCCAAGGGAGTTCTCAGAAAGAATATGAAGGTCGCGGTTTATCTGGGAGCGGCGATTGTCGTAGTTTTCGCAGCAGTCTTAAGCAGCACTGGGAAGAGGACGGGCCACCAGTCATCGACGCAACAGCACGAGCCTCCCCAGCCCGCGATTCAGGACAATACGGACAACAACGTGCAGGATCTCAAGAACCAGCTTGCGGCGGAGCGCCAGAAAGAAGCACAGACTGCCGCGAGTGTCATGACGCAGACTCCGAATGGAGCATTAACCGCTAGCACTCTGGCCCAGCAAGCGGCGTCGAGTAGCTATGGGGCGAATGGACAATTAGCGACCTGTACTCCGGGCCAACCATGCACGCCGCAGCAGAATGCTTATGTGCAGCCGCAAATGTCCCCCCTACAGCAACAGGCTGAGCAACTGGCAGCCAAGGAACGGGAACTTGCCTACAATGCTCGGTTCGCATCCAATCTCGTTTATGCACGCTCGGCGGAGCCACAGGTCGAATCCCCGAACGATCTGATCGCGCATTCGGACTTCGGTGCACCGCTCAGTCTGGACCAGGCGGCATCTGCCCAGTCGACGAGCAACCTGGTCTCAGCCAAGCAAACTTCGGAGCAAAAGAGCAACCCAGTTGATCAACCTTCCGGCAAGCGCCGCGCTGAAGTAAATATCGACTCAGCCGTTGGCCAGCCCTATGTCGTCTATGAAGGACTGACGATGGATACGATCCTGATGAATCGACTTGACGGCGATGCCGTCGGTCCAGTCAAGGTGCTCGTCTCAAATCCGGTGTATTCGCATGACCGCCAGCACGTTCTCATCCCCGATGGAACCATTGTTCTAGGTGAGGCACGGAAGATCGGCTCGAGTGGCTTCGGTCAGCAGCGTCGCCTTGCCGTCGTCTTTCACAGGATGATCATGCCGGATGGTTACTCCGTAGATCTCGATCAATTCGAAGGGCTCGATCAGATCGGCGAACAAGGACTGAAAGACAAGGTTAACAATCATTACCTCCAGATCTTTGGGACCTCGATTGCCTTGGGGGTAATCTCCGGCGCCGGCCAGATCGCGGCCGGTGGCGGAACGATTACTACGAGTGGTTCGCAGGCATTCACGACCGGCGCCGCATCAAGTGTTTCGCAGTCCGCAACCACCGTGCTCGACAGATTCATTCAAATCCCTCCCACGATCACGATTCGAGAGGGGCACCGCATCAAGGTCTACTTCACGCAGGACATGCTTTTGCCTGCTTACGAGAACCACACGATTCCGCAAACTTTTTGAGGAGATTTGGCTTATGCGCCGAGTAATGCTCATCACGATTCTTGTAGCAGTATCTCTTCTCATACCGGTTGGGTGTGAAAGTCACCAATCCAGGGTGGATCGACTTCAGAAAGAGTACGACCAGATATCGCGGCAATTCGGCAGGGACTGCTCCGCGGAATATCTCAAAGTTCCCCCGAATCTCAGCCAAAAATGCGTGGATGAAAGCAAGCAGATGGGTGAAGCCGGAAAGCGCCTCCGAGAGGAACGCGCCAAAAATTAGGCAAAGGAGAAAACTCATGGTCGCGAGGTCTTTGTTAACCGCGCTTGCACTAGCAGTGTGCGCACAGGCAGGTCACGCACAATTCGGTTCCGGCATCGTGTTCGATCCCACACAATCCGGCCACGCGGTGCAGCAGATTCTGCAATCAAAACAACTTTACACAACCACAGTTCAAACAACCCAGAATGTGATCGCCGCCTATAACCTGGCGCAACGAATGGCTTCCCTACCGCAAACTCTATACCGATCGTATAGCAATCTTGGTCGCCAAGAGTGGGTCGTCCTGATGCGGCCCGCTAACACTTACGGCAACTCGCTACCGTGGATAAATGCGGCAATGAACGGCTTTGGCGCGGCAACAGCAAATCAGAGCGCGAGCATTCCCTTTGCTGGAAAGATGTCAGGCTATTCCTCTCTCAGTCCGCAGGGTCAGCAAGCCATTTCAGCTAGAGGGGCAACGGTAGATCTTTCAGATGCGGTTAATGTCAGCAACCTGCAGACCGTCGGGGCAATCCGTGCGAACGCAGTTCAGCGCGAGGCAGACATTAGCCAGCTCGAAGCAGCCACGCATTCCATGGATCCTGCTCAGCACACCGAGATGGCCACGCTCCAGCGCATCAATCAGGCTCTGCTAATCGAATTGCGGGCACAGCAAGAGACGAATCAAATGTTGCAGGCTCAGGCACTCCAACAGATTGTTGGGCAAAAGGTACAACAAGACAATCTCAAGGCTCTTTTCCAGACTGGTAACGGCTATCAGCAGGGTTTTAACAACGTCACACCCCAACAAACAAGCGTCGGAACGAATTGGGCATTTCATTACTAGCAGTCTCGGAGGCCGCGATGGATTTCCTCATTTTGATTAAGAACGGTTGCGACAACCTTACCGCAACGGCCGGTCCTTCGGTCGACGCACTTGGCCTCCACATGGTCATTGCTCTCGCCACCATCATGCTCGTTTGGTTTGGTGTACAGGAGGCACTCGCTTCTGCGCAGGGAGGTCCCGGCTTCAACCTGGGAAAGTTCTTGAATTTCTTCCTGCTGATCACTTTTGCCTATTGCTTCGTGAAGTTCTATGACAATTCGATCCCCGGTATCGGGTATTCGCTCAAAGGATTCATAAGCGGCGGAACAAGCAGTCTCGTTGACTACATCGGAAATGACTCAAGCCAGGAAGTCCAAGACACAATACATACGGCGTTAGGCAAAGTGGGGAACCTCTCCCCTTCCTTTACTGAGCCGTATACGCTTGTTTGTACTTTTACGGCTCAGCTTATTCTTAGTATTTTGACAGCTTTGATTTCTGTGATTCTCGCGTACGGGGCAATCGGGGCTACCGTCATCGGAATTTTAGGTCCAGTGTTCATACCGTGGATGGTATTCGGCAAAACCGATTTCTTGTTCTGGGGATGGCTGAAGGCGTTTCTTGGATTCGAATTTTACAAAGTCGTCGCCGCCGCAACGATGAGCGTGATGAGCCATTTGCTAATCCGGTACCTAACAAGTGGGGCGATGAATGTGGATGATCCCAAGAACTTGATTTACCTAATGCCTAGTCTTCTTATGCTCTGCTTCGTCGCCGGCTTCGTTTTGCTCAAGATTCCGACGATGACGGCCAGCCTCTTTTCAGGCCACACCGGCGGACATGGCATAGGCGTGGGCGGACTGATCTCGGCTGCTGTACTAAAAGGACTTTGAGGGACTGGAGAATCATGATGGCCACTACGACGAAGCCTTCACCAGAAATCACCCGCGCAGCGGAGAAGTATCTCGAACAGTATGGCGAACCGCTGGTCATGAATACTTATCTCAAGATCACAATTCTGGTTCTGGCTGCAGTGAGCCTCGCGCTTGCGGTTCTTGTGTTCAAGAGTCAGGCCGCGCTTGCCGGCATGCACCCAATGATCGTGCGCATCAACGACGTGGGCCGGGCCGAGGCAATCGATTATCGCAACTTCCAGTACCGGCCGCAGGAAGCGGAGAACAAATACTACCTGTCGCGCTGGGCGGAACTCTATTTCAGTCGCAACCGCTTCACTATCGAACGCGACCAGACGAACGCACTCTATTTTCTGAACGCCGATGTACAACGAGCGGTCATCGAACAGGAACGCAAGAACAGCGTTATTCAGACCTATGTCAGGGATTCGATGCTTCCTTTCGTCGATATTGAGGTCAAAAACGTCGTTCTTGACGACCTTCGCCAGTCCCCCTATTCGGCGCGCATTGAGTTTGAGAAGGTGTACACCAACCCCGCCGATCACGGCGAAGTGAAGCGTGAACGTTGGACTGCAACCGTCACATACGTTTTCCGCGAGAACGTTAAGAACAACGAACTGGCCGTCAATCCCCTGGGGTTGACCATTGTGCGCTTTCGCGCCGACCAGGCGTTCAGCTAGAGACCTCGCCGCGGTAATCCTTCAGTCCTCGCGATCAAAGCGACCTCTACACGACGTGGGGCTACATTGTTGTGTTTGGGACCGGAGGGGTGCGTCAAACGGGCACGGAATAAAGGTAGAACGACTTCTTTTCGGCTACCCTAAAGACAGGCCAATCGTGCTCGCCACCGAAAGGAGAAGTCAATGAGGCGTGCACGACATCAAAAGGGTAGTTTGCAGCGGGTTAGACGCAAATCGGGCGAGACGGTCTGGGTTTTTCGCTGGTACGAGGTACAGCTCGATGGAACCAAAAGCTATCGCAAGGCAATGATTGGATCCACCGACGAATACAAAACCGAGGCAGAAGCACAAAAGGCGGCAGACGCGCTGCGACTGGAGATCAACGAACAAACCCCGCGGCAATTGTTGCGGGCTATCAGTATTGAAACGCTGGTTGAACACTACCGCTTGCACGAATTGCCGGACATTGTGAACGGCACGCGGCCGTTGGGCAGCCAGGCCAGCGAAGACGAAACACGGAAGTCCTTCTCGACACAGACGACCTATGCAGGCTATTTGCGCAAATGGATTCTTCCACGTTGGCGGTCCTACAGGCTGACGGACGTGAAAGCGGTCCAGGTTGAGCAATGGCTGAAGTCGTTGCCAGTATCGCGAGGAACAAAAGCCAAGATCAGGAACATCATGAGTGCTTTGTACAGTCATGCGCAGCGCTGGGAGTGGACTACATCCAACCCCATCACACATGTGCGTCAGAGCGCCAAGCGTTCCCGTGTTCCAACGGTTCTCGATCCAGAGGAACTGAAGGAATTTCTGGCAAACCTGGCGGACCCGGCCAAGACGGCGGTGCTTCTGGGTGCTTTGACAGGCTTGCGGGTGGGAGAATTGCTCGGCCTTAAATGGTCCGACATTGATTTCGAACAGCTTGAGATCCGTGTCATTCGCGATGTTGTCAAGCAGCGTATCGAGCGCTGCAAGACGGAAGCATCCAAGAAGGCAATTCCCATCGATGCGGAACTTGCGGAAGCGCTTTGGTCCTGGCGGCTTCATTGTGCCTACAACCAGCAGGACGACTGGATGTTTGCGAGCCCTCACGGCAAAGGCAAACAGCCGTACTGGCCGAGTTCGCTCTACCGGGTGTACCTCAAGCCGGCACTAGAGGCCATTGGCATCACCGAGCCGGTGGGCTGGCACACCCTGCGACACAGCTTCGGAACGCTGATGAAGGCGAACGGGGAAGACGTAAAGACGATTCAGGAACTTCTCCGCCACGCCAACTTCAAGGTCACCATGGATGTGTATACGCAGGCCGTGACCAAGGTGAAGCGAATGGCGCACAGTCGGGTCGCACGGCAGATTATGGGACCGATACAAGAGAAGAAAGAGGAGAAAGGGAATGAATAGGTTTGGCTTTTTATTATCGAACCCTTTCAAACCCTCGGGTTTTGATTCTATTTTCTCTAAGTCTTTTGTTTTGTTGGCGTCCCCGACGGGATTTGAACCCGTGTTATCGCCGTGAAAGGGCGGTGTCCTAGGCCGGGCTAGACGACGGGGACGCGATGACGGCGGATGAGATGCGAGTCTAAGCCGCTGAGAGCGAACCGGCTCGCCGAAACGCCCCCTCTTGAAGGCTATCAACACATGCAGGGTGTGTCAAAAGTGAGCCGCCGGGCGCTCAGCGGCTCTGCGATATGCTCAAAGAGTGACACGCCCTTATCGCTATCTGGATTTGCTGACCCTCGGGTTCGTGGTGGTTCTGATGATCTCGAACCTGATCGGGCCCAAAATCTGCCAGATCGGATGGCTTCGCCCCAGCGCCGCCGAGTTCCTTTTTCCCCTGACCTATATATGTGGCGATGTGTTTACTGAGGTCTACGGATACGGGGCATCGCGCCGCGCCATCTGGCTCGGCTTCTTCTCCATGGCTCTCCTGGCGGCCATGGGCCAAATGGCTGTCGCCTTGCCACCCGCCCCTGAGTGGCACGGGCAGGATGCGTACGCTACCGTCTTTGGCATCGTGCCGCGCTTCGCTTTGGCCAGCCTGGTTGCCTACTGGGCGGGCGAATTCACTAACAGCTACACTCTGGCCAAGCTCAAATTGGTGACTCGGGGACGCTGGTTGTGGACCCGCACCGTGGGATCGACGGTGACCGGCCAGGCCGTGGATACGGCCGTGATCGTCGTTGTCGCGTTTGGCGGCACACAGCCTATGTCGCTCATTTTGCGCATGATCCTGTCTTCCTACCTCATCAAGGTTGGAGTCGAGGTCCTGGCGACTCCGGTCACCTACCTGGTGGTCGGCAAGCTCAAGTCCTCAGAAGGGGTGGACGTGTTCGACCGCCACACCGACTTCAACCCGTTCGCCTTGCAACGAGAGAGCGCCTGACCGGCCGAACGACCGGCCTGCAACATGACTTCTAGCGCAGGCGAATTTTTTGCGACAATGAGAGAGCGCTCGTCGTCAGATGAAGAGGTTCAACTTTCGAGGGTTGACACTGGGCTTTTGGCTGCGTGCTCACACGTAGAAATGGCCGTCGCACTGTAAGATCAGTCCCGCGATCTTCATCCATGAAGTCCCGGCGTGAATCGGACACCGCAGGGAAAATACAGAGCAAGCGAGGGTTACTGTCTTGAAACGCATAATTGCTTCTACTTGTATTGTTTTGGGGCTGGCGATATGCGGCTGCCAGAAGAATGGCGCTCCTCCGGCCGCTGCGGCTGCCGGAATGCAAGCCATGCCGGTGCAGACAGTTGCGGTATCACTTGCCCCTGTTCCCCAAAGCAGCGAATACGTTGCCACCATCAAGTCGCGTCGCTCCGCCACCATGCAGCCACAAGTGGACGGAAGGCTGACCGAAATCACGGTGCGGTCCGGCGATCACGTGAAGGCAGGCGACCTGCTCATGTCGATCGATCCGCTGCATCAGCAACAGCAGGTCGACTCGCAACGCGCCACGGAACGGCAGAAAAAAGCTGTTGTTGACTACAGCACGCTGCAATTTGACCGTCAGAAGAAGCTCTTCGAGGCGGGAGTCGTCAGCCGCGATGTCTTCGACCAGGCCCAGCAGGCCTACGACAACTCAAAGGCGGACTATGAGTCGGCGGTGGCGTCCCGCAAGACTCAGGAAGCGCAACTGGCCTACTACTCCGTCCGCGCCCCCTACGATGGGGTTATCGGAGATATTCCGGTCCACGTGGGCGACTACGTTTCTCCGACCACCCTGCTGACTACCGTGGACGAGAACAAGGATTTGGAAGCGTACGTCTACGTTCCGACGGAACGTGCCATGCAGGTCCGCCAGGGGCTTGAAGTCGATTTGACGGATACCACCGGCAGGCTGCTTGAAAAGTCGAAGATCGATTTCGTCTCCTCGCAGGTCGACAACACGCTGCAGGGGATTCTCGTCAAAGCTCCGGTTCACCTCGCTCCGGAGGCGTTGCGCAATCTCCAACTGGTCAAAGCAAGGATCGTCTGGAGCACGGCGCCGATGGCAGTGGTCCCGGTCCTGGCCGTCACCCGGCAGGGTGGCCAGAGTTTTGTATTCGTAGCAGCCAAACAGCAGGACGGGCATTTTGTCGCGACCCAAACACCGGTCACCCTGGGTGACACGGTGGGCAACACTTACTCCGTCACGTCAGGATTGAATGCGGGCGATCGCGTGATCGTGTCGAGCACCCAATTCCTGGTGAACAATATGCCGGTGATGCCACTGGGGGCCTGAGGCGCCTTGGGATTTCTGCGGCTGCGAAGTTGCCGCAGATCGATAGCATCTGCCATGAACGACCGCACGTTTCAGGCTCTTATGAGGCCAGTTGCTTTGCGTGGAACTGTCCTGCCCAGTCCTTTAGTTGGGTCAGAAACGCGAACGGAAGTCCCGATTCTGCAACACGCCCGAGGAAGGAAGGCATACCTTGTTTGTCGATTTCTTTATTCACCGACCGGTATTCGCCACGGTGTGCGCGCTCCTTATTATTCTGGCCGGGGCGGTTTGTATCCCCACCCTGCCCATTTCGCTTTATCCCGAGCTGACACCGCCCACGGTTTCCGTGGCTACCAATTACATCGGCGCTAATGCCGACACGGTTGAAAAGGCTGTCACCATTCCTCTGGAAGAATCTATCAACGGTGTCGAGGGGATGCGCTACATCAGTTCCTCCAGCACCAACAGCGGCACCAGCCAGATCTCCACCACCTTCCGTACTGGATACGATCTTGACATCGCTGCCGTCGACGTTCAGAACCGCGTCGCCAGCGTCCAGGGCCGCCTTCCCGCGGCTGTCAACCAGACCGGAATCAGCATCACCAAGGTCAGCAACCAATTCGTTTTTGCCGCCGGTTTTTTCACTCGCGATGGCCGCTACTCTAACGAGTTCATCTCCAATTATCTCGACGTCTATGTCAAAGACGCCATCAAGCGCGTGCCCGGTGTGGGTGACGTCACCATCTTCGGCGAGCGCAAATACGCCATGCGTATCTGGCTCGATCCGCTCCGTCTCGCCACCCGCAATCTCACCGCTACCGACGTCGTGAATGCCCTCCAGGAACAAAACGTGGAGATTCCCGCCGGCCAGCTAGGCCAGCCGCCGGCTAACTCGACTCAGGCCTTCCAGGTCCCTGTGAGGGTTGTCGGCCGCCTCAGTGACCCCGTCCAGTTCGACAACATCATCATCAAAAACAGCCCCAACGGCCTGGTCCAATTGAAGGACGTCGGCCACGCGGTGGTCGGCGCGGAAGACTACAGTTCGATTCTCAAATACAACGGTCAGATCGCTATGGGCATTGGTGTCCAGCAACTCTCCACCGCCAATTCACTGGATGTGGACGCCCAGGGCAAGGCCGTGCTGAAAGAACTGTCAAAAACCTTCCCTCCGGGACTTGAATACGCCGTCGCGTTTGACTCAACGACCATCGTCGGGGACTCCATCCGGGAAGTATTGATCACCCTGGGCGAGGCTATCGCCATCGTGATCGTGGTCATCTTCCTGTTCCTGCTTGATTGGCGCGCCACCATCATTCCCGCTGTTACCATCCCGGTGTCACTGATCGGCACCTTCGCGTTTACCAAGGTTTTCGGCTTCTCCATCAACTCGCTCACGCTGTTCGGAATCACGCTGGCTACGGGACTCGTTGTCGACGACGCCATCGTGGTCATCGAAAACGTGCAGCGTCATATTGCGGCGGAACACTGCGATCCCCACAAAGCCACTTCCGAGGCCATGGGCGAGGTTACCAGCGCCGTTATCGCCACTTCCCTGGTGCTGATTGCCGTCTTCATTCCGGTATCGTTCTTCCCTGGCACAACCGGAATCCTTTATCGCCAGTTTTCGTTGACCATCGCGTTCTCTATCGCGATCTCCGCTTTCAACGCGCTCACTCTCTCCCCAGCGCTTTCTGCCCTGTTTCTGCGTGGCGAAGAAGAACGCCCGAAGCAATTGGACTTCCTCCACATCCGGCCCATTTCGCGTGCGTTTGCGGGTTTCGTTCATGGCGCCGACGCCACCGTCAGTTGGATGTCCCGTACCTATGCGCGAACGATTCACATCGCCCTTCGCATTCGCTATGTACTGCTCGTGCTGTTCTTCGCGGGACTTGCGGCTACCGGATGGGTTTATCTGCATGTACCCACCGGCTTCATTCCTCAGGAAGATCAGGGCTATCTCATCGCCATTGTGCAAGCGCCTCCCGGCTCTTCTCTGGGATACACCGGTGCGCTCGCCGATCGCGCCACGGCGATCATCGGTCAGGACCCGGATGTCGTTGGCGCATTTTCGGTAATGGGCTTCAGTTTTAGCGGCGGCGCTTCGAATGCCGGACTGATGTTTGTGGCCACCAAACCCGCGGATCAACGTCGCGGCAAGGGTCATACCGCAGCCGAAATCGTCGCCCGCCTGGCGCCCAAACTTCAGATGCTCATGTTCTCACCCGACGGTGGTCTCGTGGCGTTGTTCCAACCCCCCGCCGTGCAGGGCGTCGGCAGCTTCGGCGGCTTCCAGTTCGAACTCCAGGACCAGGGCCGGAACACGATCACCGATCTCGATCGGGTGGCGCACCAGATCGTCGGCGCCAGCCGCGCCCGCAAGGATCTTAGCGGCCTGCTCACGACTTTCTCAGCCAATGATCCCCAGGTGCTGGTGAACATCGATCGCGAGAAAGCCAAGGCCCTGAACATCCCGCTCTCCCAGGTCACGACCACACTGGGAGTGTTCATGGGATCGCAATACGTCAACGACTTCGACTTCAACAATCGCACCTATCGCGTCTTCGTGCAGGCCGACCAGCCCTTCCGCATGACGGCCAAGGACCTGCACAATTTCTACGTACGGTCCGATTCGGGGCAGATGGTGCCGCTCGATAATCTGGTCACTGTCGCCAACAGTTCCGGCCCTCCGGTCATCAACCACTACAATCTGTTCCGCTCCGTTGAAATCGATGGATCGGCTGCGCCAGGCTACAGTTCCGGCCAAGGCATCACTGCCATGGAAGAGCTGGCGAAGCAGGTGATGATGCCCGGCATGACCTACCAGTGGACCGGCCTCACTCTCGACGAAATCGAGTCCGGCGGCAAGGCCATTATCATCTTCGGCCTCGGCATCCTGGTCGTGTACCTCACTCTCGCGGCGCAGTACGAAAGCTTCGTGCTTCCGTTCATCATTCTTCTGGCGGTGCCCATGGCGGTGCTCGGAGCCTTGGGCGCTGTTTCGCTGCGCGGCATGTCGAACGATGTTTATTGCCAGATTGGACTGGTCATGCTGATCGGCCTCTCCGCAAAGAATGCCATTCTGATCGTGGAATTCGCCGAGCAGTTGCGGCGCAAAGGACGATCGATTGTCGAAGCCGCGATCGAGGCCGCTGAACTTCGCCTGCGCCCCATTCTCATGACCTCATTTGCGTTCATCCTTGGCATCACGCCGCTGGTCTTCGCTACCGGCGCGGGCGCTCTCGGACGGCGGTCGGTCGGAACCACCATCGTGGGCGGCATGTTATTGTCCACAATTTTGAACCTGTTCTTTATTCCCACGCTCTACGTGATTGTGAGCACGATTCTCTTGCGCACCCGCCGCGAACGAGTAGTCCCGGAAGACTGCGCGGAACTCGCTACGGCTTCTGCCGGTGAGCGATGATGTAGTCCTTGATTCGCTCGTACACGTCGCTGTTCACAACCCCATGCTCCACCAGGTCCTGCTTGGTCCGATAGGGCCGGAAGCGCACGATGCGCCCGGCCCAACTCCGGGTCATCCCGGGAACCTTCATCAATTCTTCGACGCTTGCGTGATTTATATCCACGCGCATCTCCTCCGGAGGGGCATGCGTCAGAGGTGAAGTCTGGGACCAGCCTGGCGGGAAACCGCACATCATCCACGCGCCGAAGATCGTCAGCAACAGCACCGTGATTCGCGCCCGCGGTCGCACCGACTCATTCTCTCCCTCTCGTGGGCGGCCGGCAAGTCTGAAGTAACGCATCGAATGCATAAGTTTTATTCCCACCGCCCCAGTCGGGCTGTGACAATAGTTTCATGGCCCCTCCCCTACTTGTTCCCGGTGCCCTGCGGAACATCCGCGAACGATTTCTCCGCCGGACTGCCTATTCAGTCCTGCTGATTCTGGTTGTTCTGCTGGTTTTGTGTCTCGTCTTCGCGTGGACTACGCGGGATGCCATGACGCACCTTCCCGCACGCGGGCAAAATCGTAGTCTCGCGGGGGCAAAGAAGACTATCGTTGACCTTACTCCCTGGCAAACGGCGCAGGCCCTCGCTGCCCTTGCGGTGACAGCCGAGGAAAACGAATATGCGCGCGAGGCCGAACGGCTGGCCGACCACGAAGTCGATCAGGCTTTCGCTGCCGCCCTTCGCCAGGCGACGTTTCAGGCTCAAAGTCGTAAACTCACGGGCAACGCGCTCGCGCTCGCGCGACGAATCGACCAACTGCAGCAACTGGTCAGTCAGGATCAGGAGCAGGTGCGTCAACTGACCGGCAGTTCCTCCGCCGGAGCAAAAGCACCTTCGGATGCATCAACCGACGGCACCGATCTGGATATCGCCAAGGCCCAACTGCAGCTCGATTCCGATCAATTGGACGACGCCCAGCAGGACCTTGCCCGCGCGTCTGGTGATCAACGCGCTCAGATCCAGAGTGAACTCACCGCGCGTGAAGCTGCAATGACCAAGTATGACAGCCAATCCGGCGGGGACGGTCAAATCGCGATTCTTTCGGTCGCGCACAATGGAACATTGGCCGGCCGGCTCGGATCCTGGAACCGGCAACGAACCCGGCAGGCCTTGCTCGACCAGGCAATCACGCAGACGCAGAACGACATCCGCAGTCTGACCGAGCAGCACAACGTTCTCGAAGCTCAGGCCGACGCAAGTGATTCGGCCGCCTCAGGCAGTTCCCAGGATCGCACCGCCAAGCTCGCCGCCATCAAGAGCCGCAGCGCGCAACGCCAGCTTCTCGGCATCTTCGACGACCGAATCCAGACCGAGCAGCAACTCGTCGGGGTTTACTCGAACTGGTCGGCCCAGGTGCAGCGCCAGCACCGAATCGTGTTGCACCTCATCCTGCAGTCCTCGGCGTGGATTCTTGTCATCCTCATCTCCATGCTTCTGGGCGATCGACTTGTGCGCCAGTTGACCTCGCACCCTTCACTCGGTCGACGTGAGATGCAGACGCTGCGCATGATTCTCCAACTGGCCATCCAGGTTGTCGGGGTGATCCTCATCCTGCTGGTCATCTTTGGAGCGCCCCAGCAGACATCGACTATGCTGGGCCTCGCTACAGCCGCACTCACCATCGCCCTGCAGGATTTCGTGCTCGCATTTTTCGGATGGTTTCGTCTCGTTGGCAAGCGAGGCATCCGTGTTGGGGACTGGGTCGAGATCAATGGCGTGGCCGGCGAAGTCACCGAGGTCGGCCTCATGACAACCACTCTGCTTGAGACGGGCAATCTTGCCGATCGAGGATATCCCACAGGCCGCAGCATCAGCTTTATGAATGGCTTCGCCATTCGCGGGCAGTTCTTCAATTTTTCCACCAGCGGCCAATGGACGTGGGATGAGATTACGATCGCGGTCCCGGCATCAGTCGACGCGCCCGCCGCTGTGGACCGCATTCTTCACACCGTTCAGAACGAGACGCGCGAGAACAGCCGCATCGCCGAGCAGGAATGGAAACGTGGCACCCACGGCGTTGAACTCAGCAGGTTTCGCACCGACCCGGCTGTCAATCTGCGGCCCTCGGCTTCCGGCATCGACCTGGAGGTCCGGTACGTTACCCGCGCCTCGGAACGGTTTGAGATGCGAAACCGCTTGTATCAACAGGTGTTCGATATGCTCCATCAGCCGCCGACGCAGGCGCAATCGGAGCCGTTATCCCCCGCCTAACCGATTGAATCCTTCCGGCGCGTCCATGTTGTTGTTGACAGCTCGAGGCTTTTCCCTTAATTTGAAAACAATGCAGCTCCGCCATCATTACGGCCATCACCACCATCATGGTGATTCCATGCCGGCGGACTGTCATGGCCTGATGTAGATCGGCCAGAGAGATCAAGAATTAAAAGCCCGCCGGCGATGATGCTGGCGGGCTTTTCCATTTGCGACAATCATCCGGATAAGTCAAAGAGGCAAACCTTAACCACGAACGAGAAAAATGACCGACACCAGAAAAATGATCGATTTCGAAAAGATGGATGGACTCGCACCCGGCATTGTCCAGGACGCTCGCACTGGCGAAGTGCTGATGCTCGGCTTTCTCAACCCGACCAGCTACGCCAAGACCCTGGAAACAGGCTTCGTCACCTTCTGGAGCCGGACACGCCAGAAGCTATGGATGAAAGGGGAGAGCAGCGGAAACCGCTTGCGTGTGATCTCCGCTTCCACCGATTGCGACCACGACACCCTGTTGTTTCGCGTGGAAGTGGAAGGCGACGGACTTGTTTGCCACGAGGGAACCGTGAGCTGCTTCACTCGCCCGATCGACTTCACTGAACAGAAAGCGGAGGTTACCAATGGCAAATAAGCTTAGGCTCGGCATTCCCAAGGGCAGCCTCCAGGAAGCGACCATCGCCCTATTCAAGCGCGCGGGATGGAACATCTATGCCGATGGCCGTTCCTACTTTCCTTCCATCGACGACAGCGAAGTCGAGTGCATGCTGATCCGCGCGCAGGAGATGGCACGCTACGTCGATCACGGCGTCCTAGACGCCGGTCTTACCGGGATCGACTGGGTGGTCGAAAGCGGCCTGGACGTCGCCAGTGTTACAACGCTCACCTACGCCAAGCAGAGCCGTCGCAAAGTACGCTGGGTGCTCGCCGTGCCCGAATCCAGCGGATTCGAAAAAGCGGAAGATCTCGAAGGCAAAATCATCGCCACCGAACTGGTCGAGGTCAGCAAGCGTTATTTCGCCGCTCGGGGCGTGAACGTCAAGGTGGAGTTCAGTTGGGGCGCCACCGAAGTCAAGCCTCCCCGCCTGGCCGATGCCATCGTCGAAGTCACCGAGACGGGCAGCTCGCTCAAGGCCAATCACCTGAAAATCATTGATACCGTCATGGAAAGCGAGACCCACCTCATCGCTGGAAAGGGCGCGCTGGCTGATCCATGGAAGCGCGAAAAGATCGAGTCGCTGGCGCTGATGCTGCGCGGCGCCATCGATGCCCAGTCGCAAGTGGGGCTCATGCTCAATGTGCGGCGTGCCGATCTTGACGCGGTTCTTGCCGTATTGCCCGCGCTCAATTCGCCCACCATTTCGCAGTTGAGCGATGCCGAGTGGGTCGCCGTGAACACCATCGTCGAAGAGCGCACCGCCCGCGAAGTGATTCCCCGGCTCAAAGCCGCCAACGCCACCGGCATCGTCGAATACCCGCTGAACAAGGTCGTGTTGTAGCCCGGAGCGAACCATGAAACTGATCCGCACCAACGGGCGAGGCGCAACAAATACCGCAACGATTCTCGCCGCACTCGAACAACGGGGCGGCGCGGCGCTTGACGGCGTACTCCCGGCCGTAACGCGCATTGTTGCCGACGTGCGCCAGAAGGGAGATCGCGCTCTCCTGGGTTACGCGGCCAAATTCGATCGCCTCACGGGTCCCGATGCTCTCCGCGTCGGGCGTGAAGAAGCGTCCGCCGCATGGGACGACACCGATCCCGCCCTGCGCAAGGCGCTATCAACCGCCGCCGCCCAAATCAGACGATTCGCTCAACGCCAACTCCCCGCATCCTGGAGCAAGACCAATCCGCAAGGCCTTACCACCGGACAACTCGTGCGGCCGCTCGGCTCGGTCGGCTGCTACGTGCCGAGCGGCCGCCACCCCTTACCCTCCACTCTCCTGATGACCGTGATCCCCGCGCAGGTTGCGGGTATGGAGCGCATCGTCGTCGTCTCTCCCCGGCCCGTAAAGGAAACTCTGGCTGCGGCACACCTCTTGGGCATCACCGAGTTCTACCGCCTCGGCGGCGCTCATGCCGTAGCCGCGCTGGCGTATGGGACCGAATCCGTCCGCCGCGTCGATAAGATCGTCGGCCCCGGCAATCTGTACGTCACCGCCGCCAAACGCCTCATCGCCTTCGATTGCGCCATCGACATGCTCGCGGGGCCGACTGAAATTGTTGTCACCAGCGAACGCGGACGCGCCGAGGACATCGCCTCCGACCTGGTCGCCCAGGCCGAACATGATCCCGAAGCCATTGCCATTTTTATCACCACGCGCTCTGAACTCGCCCGGCAAGTCGTTGCGGAGGCAAGGGCGCGCTGCCGCGGCAATCCCATCGCGCAGAGTTCCCTGAACCGGAACGGCCTGGTGATTCTTGCGGGCAGCACGGACGAGGCCCGCCAAATCACCAATCGAATCGCCCCCGAACATCTCACAGTCGATACCGCCAAAGATCTTGACTGGGTGCAGAACGCCGGCTCCGTTTTCATCGGCCGCTGGTCCGCGCAGCCTCTGGGTGATTACATTTCCGGCCCCAATCACACTTTGCCCACCGGCGGTATGGCGCGCTTGCGTGGCGGCCTCAGCGTGAACGATTTCGTCAAGCTCATCACTGTGCAGGAGTATTCATCGCAGGCCGTACGCGAATTCGGGCCTCACGCCGAGCTGATCGCCGAAGCGGAAGGCCTCATCGCCCATGCCGAAGCCATTCGCACCCGCCTGAAACGGAGGCCGGCCTGTGACTGAACCCTTGACTCTACCCTTGCACCTGGTACAGCCTGCTCCGCGCGCGCGCGTCCGTGCGATGAAGGAATATCATCCGCCGCTCGGCTGTCGCGACGCCCTTCGCCTGGATTTCAACGAGAACACCCTGGCCTGTTCGCCGGCGGTGCGCAACGTACTTGCCGGCATCTCCGCCGGAGATCTCACCCGCTATCCCGAGCGCGAGTCTGTCGAAGCCCTGGTTGCCGCGCATCTCGGGCTCGCCTCCGCCCAGGTTGCGATTACTAACGGAGTCGACGAAGCGATTCATGTACTCTTCGAAGCCTTCCTCGATCGGGGAGATGAACTGCTCCTGCCCGTGCCGACTTACACGATGTACGAAGTCTATGCTTCGGCGACGGACGCCCACATGATCGCCGTTCAGGCCGCGGATGACCTGCAATTCCCATTCGAGGACTTGGCCCGCTCAATCACTCCTCGCACAAAAATTATTGCCATCGCCAACCCGAACAGCCCATCTGGAAGTGTCGCCACTCGTGAGCAAATCGTGGAACTCGCACGGCGCGCTCCTCACGCTATCATCCTTGTCGATGAAGCCTATTTCCATTTCTGCGGCGAGACGGTAATCGACCTGATCGGCAAATCATCCAACCTCATCGTCGCGCGCACGTTTTCGAAAGCCTATGGACTCGCCGGACTGCGCGTGGGAGTGCTGGCCGGACCACTTGAGTCAATGCAATGGGTACGCCGCGTGCTCTCGCCCTACAGTGTCAACTCGGTAGCACTCGCCTGTCTTCCGGCCGCGCTTGAAGACACAGCTTATCTCGCATGGTACGTTGCCGAAGTGCTTGCCGCGCGTCGCGAATTTGAAGCCGCGCTCGTCGCAGCTAAAGTTCGATACTGGCCCAGTCGCGCCAACTTCATCCTGGTTGAGATCGGCCCTCGCCATAAAGACTTCGTTCAACACATGCATTCTGCCGGCGTGCTGGTGCGTGACCGTTCCAGTGATCCAGGGTGTGACGGCCGGGTGCGGATTACCATCGGCACCCGCGAGCAAATGAAAAAGGCGGTCGTGGCCATGAATGAAGCCCTGACGCTCATTCGGAGTAAGGACAGCTCTCGATGACAAGAAAGAAAATGTCGAGTTCCACGAAACTGGGTGCCCCAAATCCCGATTCTGAGGTAGGGGCTTCCAAAACACCTTCGCGCACCGCCAGCATCGACCGCAACACCACTGAAACCCGCATCGCCATCAACCTCACGATTGAAGGCAAAGGCCAATACAAAGTCTCCACCGGTATTCGCTTCTTCGATCACATGCTCGAACTTTTCACCCGCCACGGGGCTTTCGATCTCGATCTTACATGTGACGGCGACTTGGACGTGGACCAGCATCACACCGTTGAAGATGTCGGCATCGCCCTGGGCGAGGCCTTCGATCGCGCACTTGGCGACAAGCGCGGCATCCTGCGCGCCGGGTACTTCCTTATGCCCATGGACGAGACCCTCGCCATCGCCGCCATCGACTTGAGCGGCCGCGCCGCATTCGCCGTTGACACCAAGGTGCGTACCCGTCTCGTCGGCGACCTGCAGACCGAACTTGTGGCTGATTTCTTTGAAGGGTTCGCGCGGGGCGCCCGCGCCAATGTGCACGTCAAGACCATGTACGGCCGCTCCAATCATCACAAGATCGAAGCCATCTTCAAAGCCTTTGCTCGGGCGCTACGCGTGGCCTGCTCCCGCGACAAGCAATTGGGTGAAATGCTTCCCAGCACCAAGGGACTGCTCTGATGCGTGTCACGGTCATCGACTACAAGGCCGGCAATCTCACCTCGGTGCTGAAGGCGTTGCGTCACCTCGGCGCGGACGTCGAAGTCACGGATGGAGATTTGGCGTTCGTCGAATCTGCTGATCGCCTCGTCCTGCCCGGTGTAGGCCATTTTGCTGCTACTCAGCGCCTCGATCAATCCGGTCTTACTGCGGCCATTCGCGCGGCCATCATGCGCGGCGTACCGTTCCTCGGCATCTGCGTTGGCATGCAGTGGCTTTACGCGGGATCGACGGAGGCGCCCGATCAACCCGGGCTGGCGCATTTTGCGCATCAATGCACTCGATTCTCCGATAGCAATGAAAAGATTCCCCACGTAGGCTGGAACTCGCTCGACGTGCGCGCTTCCTCACGCCTCCTGGCTGGTATCGATGCCGGCGAATTCGTCTACTTCACCCATGCCTATAAGGCTCCGGTCAGTGAGGACACGGCTGCCATCACGCACTACATCGAGCCCTTCGCCGCTGCGGTCGAGCGCGGCCATGTGATGGGCGCGCAATTCCATCCCGAGAAATCCGGCGCCACCGGCCTCAAGATCCTCCGCAATTTTCTGGAGCTCTCATGCTGACCAAGCGCATCATCGCCTGTCTCGATGTCCACGACGGCCGCGTGGTCAAAGGCGTCCAGTTCGTTGACCTCATCGACGCCGGCGATCCCGCCACCCAGGCGGCACGTCACGCGCGCGAAGGCGCCGACGAAATCGTCCTGCTCGATATCACTGCGACCCACGAGGGCCGCCAGACGCTGCTCGACACGGTTCGCCGCACCGCGCGCGAGTTGTTCGTCCCCTTCGCCGTGGGTGGAGGCATCCGCACCGCCCGTGATGCAGAGAACGTGTTCGATGCCGGTGCCGACAAGGTGAGCGTGAACTCCGCGGCCCTCGCGGACCCGACCCTCATCGACGCCATTGGACGCAACTTCGGTGCGCAGGCCGTCGTTGTCGCGATCGATGCGCGTCGCGACCCTCAGGCCGCCGATCCGGTGCGTGACGCGCAGGTCTTCGTCCAGGGCGGCCGCAAGCCAACCGGACGTCGCGTCGTCGAATGGGCTCGGGAGGCGGAGGCCCGCGGCGCCGGCGAAATATTGCTCACCTCGATGGACGCCGATGGAACCCGCGCCGGTTTTGATTGTGCGCTCACCGCCGCCGTAAGCCAGGCAGTGAGCATTCCTGTCATTGCTTCCGGCGGTGCGGGCGCTGTCCAACATTTCGCCGACGTGTTCGCGGCCGGCAAAGCCGACGCCGCCCTGGCCGCAAGCATCTTCCACTTCGGTGTCTCCAGCGCCCGCTCTCTCAAATTGGAATTGGCGGCCGCGGGTGTTCTCGTGAGGCTCCCATGCTGATACCTTCGATCGACTTACTGGGCGGGCGCATTGTGCAACTCGTGCAGGGCGAAAAGCTGCGCCTGGCCTTCGATGACTTCGAATACTGGATCGCAAAGTTTGCGCGCTATCCGCTCGTTCAGTTGATCGACCTTGACGCCGCGATGCGGCAGGGCGACAACTCCGCGCTGGTTCAGCAGATCGCGAAACGCCTGCCGTGCCAGGTTGGGGGCGGAATTCATTCCATTGAGCGGGCGCAGCGCATGCTCGATGCCGGCGCCAGGCGAGTCATCATCGGGTCGGCTCTTTTTTCTGAATACGAAGGGCGCGCCGCCGTAAACACAGCGTTTGCCGCGGACCTGGCAAGCACGCTCGGACTGGAAAAAGTGGTCGCCGGCATCGATACCAGGAACGGCCGCATCGCCGTCAAAGGCTGGAAGGCACAAGTGGCCCTCACGCCCGACGAGGCGATCCCTCAACTCGAACTCTACGCGACGGCGTTTCTGTATACGCACGTTGATGGCGAGGGCCTGATGCAGGGCTTTCCCATCGCGACTGCATCGCGCCTCCGCGCGCTTACCGAGCGGCAACTCATCGTGGCCGGCGGAATTCGCAGCCAGCAGGAGATCGACGGGTTGCAAGCCATAGGCGCCGATGCGGTTGTCGGGATGGCGGTCTACACCGAGATGCTGGCGGTTTAGCCAAAGCACACCGGCAGTTGAGAACGGCGATACTCACGCAGCCCTTAGATCGCTTCAGCTATGCTGGAGAAGAACTCTCAACGAAAGGAATAGGAATGGCTGCCACCAGGGTGAGCGGGATTCGACTGGCCAAACGGCTCGATGAGGTAGGTTTTTCCGACATCGTTCAGATCCGCAATAAGGTCATGGCGATGCGTGCGGATGGTCTCCATGTGCATTCGCTGCATGGCGGCGAGCCGTTCTTCGAGACTCCGGACGACATCAAATTTTCCGCGGTCCGGGCGCTGGTCGAAAACCAGACCCACTATGCGCCATCCTCCGGCCTGCTCCCGCTGCGTAAAGCGCTGGCCGAAAAGCTTGCAAGAAAAAACGGCATCCATGTCTCGACTGATGAGGTGATAGCTACGGTCGGCGGCTCGCAGGGTTTGTACGCCGCCTTCCAGAGCGTGCTTGACCAGGGAGACGACGCGCTGGTCTTCTCGCCTTACTGGACCCCCATCGGCGATCTCGTGACTGGGGCCCAGGCGCGCCCTTTGCTGGTACCCACTACCACCGCCCGCCGCAATGGGATTCGCAACACGCTTGAGCAGTTTTCCACGAATCGGACACGCGCCATCTACTACAACACTCCGCAAAACCCCAGCGGCCTGGTCTTCACGCGTGCCGAAGCGGAGGAGGTTGCCGCCTTCGCCATCGAACGCGATCTGATCGTGATCGCCGATGAAGCCTACGAGGATCTTGTCTATGAGGGCGAGCACGTCTCGATCGCGTCTCTTCCCGGGATGGCAGAACGCACCATCACCGCATTCACGTTTTCGAAGACGTATGCCATGACCGGCTGGCGCGCCGGGTACGCTGTTGCCAAAGAACCGTTCATGACCGCCCTGCGCAAGATCGTTCTCTACTCCACCAATGGCGTCACCACTCCGGTTCAGTACGCGATGATTCAGGCGCTCACCACGCCCGAGCCGGAGATTGCGGCGCGCCGCGAGGAATATCGCCGGCGCCGTGACCTGCTCGTTGCCGGGCTCAATGAAGTGGGCCTCACATGCGAACCGCCCGCGGGAGCGTTCTACGCATTTCCCAACGTCGAGAAGATACACAAGAATAGCCGCACCGCCGCTCAAATCCTTTTGGAAAGAGCCCACATAGCAACCATCCCCGGCTCTGTATTTGGCGCGCAGGGCGAAGGCCATTTGCGCTTTGGCTATGCGATCACCATCAAAGAGATCGAGGATTGCGTGGAAGCCCTGCGCGGTTTTACCGCCTGACGATCGTCAAGCGGGAGACTCGGTCTTTTGCGCTTCGCCCACCGCCCGGCTCGTCTCCACACGCGATGCGCGCAGCAGCCGGGCAACCTGCTTGAGGTGTAATTGCACAGCGTACGCGCGCAGAATCTCCGCCTGCGGGAATCCGATTCCTGTGGGTCGCAGAGCAGACATCCGCGCTTCCAATCGGGCGATGTCCTCTTCGAGATGCAGCCCCGGCGGCGGCACGTTGAAATGCCAGTTATGTATGCAACTCGCCACGTAATGAAACCCGGTGCGAATGTCCTGCGCCAGTCTCCCCAACTCCGGCTCCAGTTGTTCCGCATAACGATCTTCGACACTGTCCTTCACCGCCAGTTGCAATGCCGCCAGCGCGTCGAAGAGTGCGTGGCCGGATTGCACCAGCATACCTAACCCTTCGCGCCAACCCGGCCCGCCCGAAGGCTCGTGGCGGGAAGCCTCCAGTAGTTGGTCGTTACCTCCGAGCATCACCACAGCATCTTCGCGCAACCCGGCGATGTTCTCAGCAGGTGACCCGCGAAACCCTTCCAGGATTCCCTCAAAAAATGCGCCCAGGACGAGGAACTCCTGCGCTAAACCTTCCCGCAGGTGCAGGCGGGCGCGATCCGGAAAGACAAGTGTGCTTACCACAACCGCCACCAGAATGCCGAAAAGCACTTGTCCGACGCGCGTCAGGGCAACCGTCCAGTGCGAAGTGGATTGCACGAGCATGATGATGGTAATCGTCACACCCGCCAGGCGCGAACTGCTGCGGAATCCGAGCAGTCCGCAAATAACGATCGCCGCGAAAACGGCAAGAATGTAATTCCATGGGACAGTACCCAGCAGCGAAAACGAAAACCCCAGTAATGCTCCGATCATGGTTCCCAGAACGCGGTCGCGCGACGCGGTGATGGTCGCGCCGAAGTTCGACTGCAGCACGATGATGGCGCTGATGGCGCCCCAATAGCCATCGTGCAGTCCCAGGCGCGACGCCAGCCACCAGCACAGCCCTGCCGCCAGGGCCGTCTTGGCCGCATGAATGAGCAGTCTGCGACGCTCCCAATTCAAGAGGCCGCGACTGTCCGTGCCAGCCACGTGAAGCTTGGTTGCCAGCTCTTGTTGGGACCAGGTTTTGTTAGCTGCGAGGCGCATGCGATCACACCATTCTTTCATGCTGGGAACAGCGTGTAGCATAAGGGCAAGGCCGCTATGCTACGAGTGGGTTATCCCTCAGTCTTAGACTCCCAATTGCTGAGTGTCATGCCGGAAGGCGTCGAACTGGTCCCTCTGGCGGATGGACTCGATGGCCACGTCGACATCGACGTGTGGATCCCGGATCCCTACCCCACGCGCGCCCAGCGCACCTGGCCGCACCTGCGCGGGGTGCGCCTTGTACTTTCGCTCATGGCCGGCACTGAATGGATTCCCGGCACCGTGGGGCCCCACATCACTATCTGCAATGCTCGAGGGGCGCACAACATCTCCACCGCGGAATGGACTCTCTCCGCCATTCTCGGCATGCTCAAGTATTTGCCGGTCTATTTCGATATCCAGCGCTCCGGCGATTGGCGGCGCCGCTCCGAGGTGACTCGGATCTACGAGCAACTGACGCAAGATCGACGTCAATCGCATCCGCCCATCAAGCTTGAAGAACTTACCGGCAAAACTGTATTGCTGGTGGGCTACGGCTCGATTGGCAAGGAGATCGAGCGCATGCTCGAGCCGTTCCATGTAGAGATCTTGCGGGTTGCGCGGAGCGCGCGCACGGCGCCGGTGGTCCATCCCGTGAGCGAACTCGATGGGTTGTTGCCGCGAGCCGATGTTGTGGTCATGATTCTGCCGTTGACCGACGAGTCGAGAGGTCTGATCGGGGCAAAACAGCTTGACCTCATGCGGCAGGGTGCCCTGCTTGTCAATGCCGCACGCGGAGGCGTGGTGCAGACAGATGCTTTGGTGGAAGCGCTGAACGCGGGCAGGATTCGCGCCGCCATCGATGTTACCGATCCTGAACCGCTGCCTGAAGGACACCCCCTTTGGCAATGTCCCAATCTGCTCATCACTCCGCACGTGGGCGGATCGAGCCCGCAATTCGCTCCCCGAGCCCTGAAAATTGCTGCCGATGAGCTGCGCCGCTACATGATCGGCGAGCCGCTCAGAAATGTCGTTCAGGCCGCGGTCTGAATCGCAACGGGCGCGCGCTGCCAATCGCGCAGCCCTATCACCGCGAGCACCACCAGCCCTGCATACAACACCGCGGTGAGCCACAGATTCTTGTAGATGTACTCGCCGATGTAGACTAGGTCCACGACGATCCAGAGCCACCAGTTGGCGATGTGTTTTCGCGCCTGCCACCAACTGCCGACCAGGCTGTAGCTGGTCAATGTCGCGTCGAGATAGGGCAGAGACGCATGTAGCCGCTTGGCCATAATCCCCAGAAGAACGCTGCCGATAACCCCTGCGGCCACGGCCAGCAGCAGGCTTCGCATGGCCAGTGGGACGACGCGCACTTCCCCTTCTTCGCGGACGCCGCGCCACCAGTGCCACCACCCATACAGCGTGAAGCCGACGAAAAACATCTGCAGCAGAGAATCCGAAAGCAGCCGCGCCTGGTAGAAGACCACCAGGTAGAGAAGGTCGGCAGCCAGCGTCACCGGCCAGCAAAGCAGGGTACGCCGCGCCGTAAGCCAGATGCCCAGGCCTGTGGTCAGCGTTCCGGCCAGTTCGAGCCAGTGCTCTCGAAAGAAAGCCGCAATCGCCTCGGCGGTCATCGGGCCATATCCACGGTCGTCGGACTGTCTGGTCTCGACGCCCACGTGCGCAATGCGTCGAGAAGCTCGCGTCCCGCTCCTCTGAACCATCTTGCATGCGAGATGAGATAACCTTCGCAGGCCATGCCGGCTTTTTCCTTGGCGTGGAGAGCGGCCAGGAAATAGTCCGTCTCCGCCAAAGCGAATTCCGCATGGCACAGCGCCGTCATCGGCGCGAGAGCCAGCCGCTCCACGCGCGCAAGCGGTCTCTCCGACTCGTACCCGTCGAGCAAGGCCAAGAGATGGTCATAATGTACGCGGACGTCTTCGGGTTGATCGGGGCGATCCACAAGCGCCAGCCAGCCAACGATGTTGCGCTCAATAGCCTGCGCCAGGTCGTGCACCGCATACGTCCGATCGGCCAGCCCAAAGTCGATCACCGCAGCGACCTCTGCATCCGCACCCGTATCGCTCCACAACAAGTTGGAACCATGGAGGTCATTGTGCGTCCACAGCGGCGTCAGGCCCGGCAGCAGTGGGAGAAGTTCAGCGTGGAATGGCGCGAGGAGGGTCAAGGCTTCCTCACGGCAATTACGTTGGCGCAGATAGTCGTTCAGTGCGGGCCGTGCCGCCACGTAGCGGCTAAACTCCGCGCCTGGGTCGGCCGACGCGAAGATCGTAAACCCCGCGACCAGCGGCCTTGATTTGCGCGGCGGCGCATCAAAGCCGCGAGATGCGTGATGAAGCCGCGCCATTGCCTGCCCTGCGGATCGTGCATGGCCAAGGGATCGGAACGGCGTCCACGAAAGCGCATCTTCGTACACGTCGATGCCCAGCGGTGTTTCGTGCACTTCGTATACCCATTCCCCCGCCTTGATCGAAGTTTCGCCCAACGCTGTCCTGAACACGCGGGGCACAATCGCTCCTTTGCTACGCAGATGGGCCATGAACCGATGCTCTTCGCGCAATCCTGTCGTATCGCGCACTGTCATGTGATGGCGCTTGACAAAGACATTCTGGCTCTGAGTAGCCACCACACTTGCCGCCGAAAACGGACGCGGGCTTATCATCAGAACTTTCTTGGGCGGGCCGAGCGCGGGATATTCACGCAATAAGCCACGGATTTCGTCCAGCGTTAACGGCGGCCAATCGGGTTCGACCAGCGTGCCATCCAGGCCGTGTGCCATCGCTGCGCGGTTTACTTGCACGAGCGTCTGCTCCTTCCGAACTCAGTGACTCTTAAAACGTATAGTGCGCCGACAGCCTTACCGTGGTTGGTGCGCCGAGATGAAGGAACGTATCGCCGTAGTTGGCGCCGGTATCTTTCCAATATCGCTTGTTGGTGATGTTATCGGCATAGAGCCGCAATGTCATGCGTCCCTGCTCCCCGCCAACTGTATAACGTGCCCCCAGGTTAAACAGGTTGTAGCCCGCAACGCTGACGGCATCATCGCTCGCCGCCTCCTTCCGCCCGGTGTAACTCCAACCCGGCATCACATGCAGCCCGCGCGCATGCGGCACTATCACGTCAGAGAAGAGCGCGGTGCGCAACCGCGGCACGTTGATCACCTGTTTGTTGTCGAACGAAGGTGTCCCGGTACCATTGGAAACAGCCCGAATCGCCGCGACCGAGGCGCTCAGCCGGAGCCAGTTCGCAGCTTTGCCCTCCGCGCTCAACTCGACGCCATCGTGCGTCTCGCGACCTTCGGAAACAAAGCTGAGATCGCCTGCATCGTCGATTGCCTTGGGATAGAAAAACGGCGCCGTCATGCGGAAGAATGCGGTGGAAACAAGAATTCGCCGTCCCGGATCATACTTCGCCCCAACCTCCACCTGTCGCGTGAAGTAGGGTGCAAGGTACTCCCCGCCTGCCCAGAATGGACCTTGCGGACCGAGTGAGAGCAGGACACTGTAACTCCCGTACAGCATCAGCGGTTGCGAAGGATTCCACGTGGCCGAATATTGCGGCAGCCACGCGCCCTTGGATCCAGTCACGTTGAAATCGCGCAGCGAAGTGTAGCGCCCGCCAGCGGTCAGCCGCACCCGGTCCGCAATGCTGATGCGATCCTGCACGATTGCCGAGGTCTGGTGATCGAAGTCCGCGAGTTGCACCGGACCTGCGGACTGTACCGGATCCTCGATAGGAAATGGAATATTCGGCTGGTAAATATTCTCCGAACCGACGTAAGCATACACCGCGCCATCCTGCACGGTCGGCGGCGCGTCCGGCGGCGGCGCCCCGGGCAAGTCCACATTGCGATGAAAAACTTCGCCCCCAAACGCAAGATCGTGGGTCAACACACCGGTCTTTACCGAGCCCATTGCCAACGCCTCACCCACCGCATCCACGCGCAATTCCCCAGGATCACGATAGTCGTAGATGTCATAGGTTCCATCGGGGGCAAAGAACCATGGCGAAGGTCCTCCCGCGACATTGCATTCGGGCTCATAGTAGCAACCGTATGCGTACACAACATTGTCATCGATCAACGAATGGCTGTAGCCGCCTTCAACAAATGCCCGCCAATCCCCATGAATCGAATAGTCCATCCGCGCGGTCGAATTCAGCGTGTCGAAGGTGTTCGGCTTAGACCAAGACTGTTGACCCAGCATTGTCGATGGATACACGCTGTCCAAGTCGGGGACTATCGCGCCGCCCAGCAACTGGTACCCGCACGCCGACCGCTCCACTTTGTGTTGATATTCGAAATCAGTCTTGAGAACAGCTCTCGTACTTATCTTCCAATCGGCCGCGGCGGTGCCGGCGGCCCGCCAGCCATTGGCGTCGTTTACATAGCTCTGAATATGTTCGCCGGCCATGTTCACCCGCACTCCGAATTTCTTGTCAGCGCCAAACAACCTTCCCATATCGAGGCTTCCGTACGCGCTGCCTCGCTGATCGGTAGCCAGGTCCAAAGCCTGGATCGCCGCCGGTCTTTTCGTGGTGTAGTTGATCATGCCGCCGGCCGAGGCCACTCCGCTTTCCACACCCGCGATGCCCTTGAGGAATTCGACGCGCTCCTTGTTTTCGAGCGGCACGTCCTGTTCTCCGGCGATGGTTATGCCATTGATGTTGAGGCCGGTCGCAAGATCGATCGGGAATCCGCGAATCTGAAAATCGCCATAATAACCAACCGGCGCATAATCCTCTCCGATCGAGGCATCGTTCTTCACCACATCGGACAGCACGCGCGCAACCTGGTCCGTGAGCAGGTCGCGGGTCACGACGGTTACCGAGAGCGGGGTCTCGCTGAGAGGGGCGCCATCGAGGGTTCCCGCCGTCACCGTCTGGGGAAGGTAATCGTCCTTGACATCTCCGTGAACCACGACCGTCGTTGTGACCGGGGGAACCGTTTGCGCGACCCCACCGGAGTTTTGCTCTGCCGCGGTTGGTGCCGGACTTTGCGCGGGCTCCGAAGAACTCTGCGAAAACGCCATGCCCGGAAAAAGGAGAATTCCAATGGCCAACAAACCAATTGCTACGAAACCTGTTTGAGCCGATGGTTGTCCGCACATGCGGCCGCCCACACGTGCTGACCACCAATCACGTGCTAACACAAGCCACTCGGTTCGAATGTCGTCGGGAACTGCGGGCATATGCTCCTCTTGCTTCCACTTGAAACAAGAGCGCCCGCGGTGGGATTCAAGAAGGCCGGTCCACTTCGGAAACTTCCCACGCCGGTATTATCCGGATCGGGTTCGAGGGTATTTCTCAGCCCCGGCTATCGGAGCACCCCTGTTTCAATAACAAGATTGAAACACTTTCACCCGAGCGTTGCAACTCGAAAGCTTGACTCGTCCGTAGTTCCGACGCCGACCGTCGTCTGCTCTGTCAGGTCCAAAGAGAGGCAAGCAGGGGACGATATGTTCCAGAGCGGGAACGGATAGTCCCCGCGACTTTGGCGGCATCGTCGGCGCGCCGAAGCCGGACAGCTTCACGAGCATGCGGCGACGCGAGGAATGTCTCCGCCTCTGCCGCATTCATCGGCCCGCCCTGCAAGGCCAGGCTCTCGACCGAAGCCGGCGAAAGCCCCGCCAGATATCTCGGCTCCGCAAAGCAGAGATATCGTTTCGCCGCCACGTGCATTCGAATCGGATCGAGCACCGCGACGGGAAAATGTCCGGCGAGCGCTTCAACCGCCAGTTCTTCATGCCGGGTATCCAATCCGCGTTGCGCCGCGTCCTCTCCTTCGGCTGTGCACCAGGTGTCCCGCATCGTGCAGCAGCCCCGCGGCCACCAGCGTATCCGCGCCGCCGCCTTTCTGAAGGAAATGCGCCGCCTGCAGGCAATGCTCCAGTACGGTTACCGGCTCGCCAAAGTAAGCGGCACCGCCGCCCGTCGCGAGCAAATCCATCACTTGATCCACCGAGGACAATGTTGTCATCCCGCTTCAACCTCCACTGCCCGCGCGCCGCGGGATCCGTGCCACACAAGAACGAGCGCCACTAACGCGGTCAGCAATGCCGCCACAGCCAGGACGAGGAAGGCATTCTTCCACCCGTATCGCACCGTGATGCGCGCCACCGTGTCTCCTGAGAGCCACCCCGCCAGGTATCCGACTCCGTCGATTATGCCGGCGGCCGTGGCGCTGCCGCGCTTGCCTCCGAAATCCAGGCTCATGGCTCCCGCGAGGTACGAGTACGGCCCCAGCAGTAGAAATCCGACCATCGCCACCAATACGACCGGCAATAATTGGCCCGCATGCCCTGGCGTGCGGGCCAGCATCAGCAGGCATACCGTGCAGGCCCCCATGCCGCCCACCAGGACCACGTTGCGGCCGTTGAGCCCCAGTTTGTCGCTCAGCACTCCGGCCACCAGGACCGAGACTCCGCCCAGCAAGGGAAACAACGCGCTGCGGCTGGCGGCGTCGCTGCTCGAAAGGCCCACGTACTGGACAAAGTACGTGGGCGTCCAAAAGTTGAAGGTCTCGCGCAGCAGCGTCGTTCCCAGCGAAAGCAGGCACACCAGCCAGAATGGAAAGCTGCTCAGCAGCGGGCGGAGAATGGCGCCTAATCCCGCTCGCTGGTCGTCCGCAAGCTCCTCGGCGGCATACACATTCAGCGGGTTCGTTTCCGGAGCCGGCAAGCCGCGCTCCTCCGGTGACTCCTTCATCAACAGCAGATTGGCGAGCAGCAGGATGGCCAACGATCCGGCCCCGGCGAAAAACACACCGCGCCAACCCACGCCGTGGGCCATCAGCAGGCTCATTACCCACCGGCAGGCTGCATCTCCAAACAGAAAACTGAGACTCAGCACGGCCATCACGGTTCCGTAGGTGGAATAGGAAAACCAGCGCGACGCAACTTTGACCAGGCCGCTCCATCCCGCGGATTGAAACAGGCGGTTGCCGATCCACGCCAGGGTGAACACCGGGAAGCCGCCGCCCAGGGCAAACAGGATGGTGAAAAGAACCGAGCCGGCCATGCCGGCCAGGAAATTCCGCCTCCCGCCCACCAGGTCGGCAATCGACCCGGAAACGAATTTACCCGCGGCATAGACGATTGTCCCCGCCGATGCTATGAACCCGAGCTTCACCTGCGCCTGGCTTGGGGTTATGCCATGCTGGGCCAGATCGTGAATCAGATCGGGCAAGGCCACGGAGAGATTGGAGCGGCAGAAGTAGTAGCCCGAGTAGCCCAGCGCCAGCAGGGCAATCGTCGCGCCATGCCAGCCGGCAAAAACGGAGCGAGGCTTGGGCGCCGTGGTGTCTGGTTCAACGACAACAGTTGGGTTCGGTCCCACAGCGGCAGACTAACACGCGGCTATTGCGCGTCTACAAGCGTTCAGCTAAGGTGCGCAGAACTGTTCTTACCGCTTGTCAGCGCGGATACGTGATGCCGGTAAGTCCTTGTTCCTGTGTTGGTTAGCGTCGGCGTACTGGAATACAGCGGCTGTATGCGCCTGGAGACCCAGGCCTGAAACCATTGAAAGGATACGACTTAAGGCTGGATTTACAGTTTTACAGTCAAAATCAGGGGGGGAGGGGGTGTCTGGATCCGGCGCTGCGGCGGGCTGGTTTGGCCGAGTGGCAGGAGCCCATTTGGGGCCGCCGACCGGAAATTGGGCGCGCTTGAGGGCGTCGGGCAATCTCTGGAGCAGATACGCCACCATGGCGGTCACCGTGGTGTCGTATTCGGCCGCGAGCTTCCGAGTCTGGCGATAGAGGTCGACGGAGACAGCCACGGTGATGTTTTTGACGTTTCGCATTCTCGCACTCCGGAGGGCGCAGGAAGTTACAGTCGCCACTCGTCATTTCCAGTGTGCGGCAAGGGGCGGTAATTATCTGCAAGGGGGGAAAGGGAACGAAAAGCCCTCTCCCCGGTCATTGGGGAGAGGGCTTTTGCGGGTTGAGACGAAGATTAGTCGTCGAGATCGGCTTTAGCGCGAGCCCGTTTGTGGAAGTCGCTCGCCGGGCGAACAGTCTTCTCACCTGGGTAAGGCACCACAAATCCAGTGGCCTCATACCAGTTGTAGTGACGAACGATTTCCGGATCTTCAGAGTCGGGAATGTGATATTTGCCGTGGAAGATTTCCGCCTTCTTCTTGAGCCAGCCAGCCTGCAGAACCTGGACCTTGGGATCGTTGGTCGGAAGTTTCATTTTCGCGACTGTGCCCATATCCAGCGGGATGTCGTTCTGCACGTGGGTCCACGGCAGGAAGTTGACCGGGGGCGGATTGCTGGTGAAGATCTCGTACATCGGCGAAGCCACAAGGTCATTCTGGTTCATGGGCTTCAGACCAAGAATCTGCTCGATCGTGCGGGTGAAATTGACCTGCGTGTAGAAGGTGTGGTCTGCGACGGTCCCAGCACCTGTGCCGTCCTTGTTGACCTGTTGCCTGACGTAGGGGCTGAAGATATAGCCAGGGCTGCGGTGACCGTCGACGTGATCAACGCCGTCCTGCGCGTCGTCTTCCTCGACGAAGATTGCCGAGTCCTTCCACACCGGGCTGTGGCTGATGGCGTCGACAAACCGTCCAAGGGCGAGGTCGTTATCGGCCTGCATGGCTTGCGCGACCGGAGGGCCTCCGGTGTGGTCGGAGCTGATCCACAGGAATTCCAGCTGGGGCACCGAACCATTCCTGAGGTCCTTCTGGAAATCCTGATACCAGATATCGAAACGGTACTGGTCGGGGATGCCCAGATCGAACTGCGGGTAGTTCTGGACCGTGGGCTTCATCACGTCCGGGAGCGGGGAGTAGGAGCCGATCGTGTGCTGATAGGTTAGAGTTTTCTCGCCCGTGACCCCAGGAGCTGCGCAGTCACTCGGCTGTGGCAAGGCATAGTTTGGGTTTGACCCGAACGTCGCTTCATCGAAGCACTGGGTGTCGCGGTAGAACTGTTGCCAGCTCGGCTCGCAACTTCCTGTATTTTCCGTCGCGGTACAACCCGGCACGCTAAAGGTATTTTCCTCGATGTACTCGCCGTAGTTCTTCACGCTTATGCCGGCCCTGGCCGCCAGGTTGTAGAGGTTGCCCTTGACCTGATAAGCAATCGCATCGCCGCCGTTGGAGGGATAGTCGCGAGACCAGTCCGGCGACTGGATGTCATCGGAGTAGGGCGCCATGGCCTGCACGATCCAGTTGTGACCGTCGGCCGACTGCCGGCTGGGGTCGTAGAAGTTGTCAAAGAGCGGGAAGCGCTCGACCAGCGTGTGTGCGTTGGGCGTGACGTTGCCGTAGATCCCGGTTGAGCCGAAGACCGCCAGGTCGGCCTCGCCATTGCCGGCAGTCACGTCGCCCAGGATCTGATCGTAGGTGCGGTTTTCCCGGATGATCACGAAGATGTGCTTGATTTTGGATGGTTCGCCGATCCGCGCCGGGATTGCAACCGGCCTGGTCCACGAGTTGCCTTGTCCGGCCGCCCGGATGTTTTGGGTCAGATCCCAGTGATTATTCAGGAATACCTGGTTCGTCATCGCGCCCAGGGTCCAGCGATTGGGCACGGGGACGATGCTGACGATGCCAAGGTCCTGATGGGTGTTGAGGCCGGCCGCCGAGCCGTGGGAGGTTGCGGTTGAATTTTCGGGTGGAGTGTTCTGGAAGCCCGTGGCGCCGATGCCCTTGTCGTTGGCGACGAGCAGGGCCTTGTCCGCCGTGTCGAGCACAACCGAGCTCGGCGCATAGCCGACCGGGATCATGCCCATGACAGAGTTCTCCCCGCCGTCGCGGAGGTCGACCACGGCGATCGCGTTAGCGTTGTAAAGCGCAACGTAGGCGATGTTGTTCCTGCCATCGACGGCGATCGAGTTCGGCCCCGCGCCATAGGCCGGCCGCCGGTCGCCGGGCACGCTGATCGGGAGCCCAAGGTCGATTGTCCGCTCCTCTTTGTTGTTGGACGTGTCGATCACGGAGATGCTGTCGTCATAGGCATTGGCGACCAGCAGCTTCCTGCCCCAGAAGGCCATGCCGGTCGGGTGATGGCCGGCAGGAATACTGCCCGTGACCGTAAACGAGGCGAGGTCGACCACGGAAATGGTGCCGCGAGCCATGGTGCCGGTCGGATATTCGGCAACGACCGGGGTGCCGTCGGAGTATAGCTGGAAGTCCTTCTTAGTAGCGATCCGGCCGGCCTCGTTGGAGACGTAGGCTGTTTTGCCGTCCGCGGAGATCACGACGGTGTGGGGGACGTTTCCAACACGGATCTGCGAAACCAGAGTACTCGTGTTCAGGTCGATCTTGGCCAGCTCGTCGTTACCGTCCGCGACGGAGTAGGCGGTCAAGTTGTCCGGCGAGACCGCGAGCCCCAGGAGATAAGAACCGGATTCGGGAATGCCGCAGGGGATCGCAATGCTGCCGGTGGTCCCCACAGGACTGGGAATCACGACGCCGGTCGCCGGCATGGTGACGGTCTGAGTGCAATTGACGGTATTCAGCACCGGCTCATTCCCGAATCCGGGGACAGCGGTGACGGTGGCGTCGAGGGGGACATTGATGCGAGCGATGTTGGATGTGATCAGGCCCGACGCCGGATCGACGTTGACGTAGACCACGTAGCCGCTGTCCTGGCTGAACAGCAGATGCAGGCCATCCGACGTATAGGTGATGCCGGTAGCGCTGCCGGTTTTGGAGCCGCTGTATGTGAAGTTCTGCAGGACAGCGCCGGTCTGGGTGTTGAAGATGGTGACGGGCTGTGGCGCGCCCATTTGCAGGACGGCGGCGGTGTGATTGCCAAAGGGGTTGAGCGCGATGGCCTTGGCGCGAGTGGTGGTGCCGAGGAAGACCTGGGTGCCGGCGGGGGTGATGATTGTGCCGTTACTGACGACCCATGGGTGGGGCAAGGTCGACGGGTAGTCCGGGCCCTGCGACCCGCTCAGGTTCTCGCCGGGCGCATACGTCGGGAACGGGACAGACTGGGCGAGCGCCGCAACGCTCAGCCCCGCCGCCAGGAAGCCGGCGAGCAAGCGTAGACGGTTTATCCGAGAACGATTGCAAGCTTTATTGCGAAACCTTGGGCGAGACATTTTTTGGAACATGTGTAGTTCTCCTCTTTTCGGTTTCTTCCCTCAGGCGACCCCGAAAATCGGCCATGCAACTTGAGATCGCTTCAGGAAAGGGAAATTTATGGATGGTTTGGGAGACGTTGCCGCGTCGAATCAACCAGATGCTGCCCCCGTAAAACTCGTAAGTAATTGATTTGGAAAGCGCATTTTTTCAACGTATGCCGTATGCGTTCCCTCTCTTGAAGCGGCCCCAGCCTGCTCGTCGACATGCCGGCAGGTTGAGCCCGGGAACGGTACATGAAACAGGCTGCCGCAACAGCAGAGTTGCGCCAGCGGGCCAAGTGTACGGGCGCAAAAAGTACGCCAGCATTACGCGAAAATGACAGTTTTGTAATCGGACGCAAGGGTCGGCATGCGCCCTTTCAGCTATCGGTTCTGGAGATGTTCAGGAGGGGTTGGGAGGGAGTAAGTCCCGGTAGACGGGGCATGCAGGGGGGAGCAATTCCGGCTTAACTCGAGATCGCCAGGCGCTCAGCCACGACTCTCTAGGCACGGTCGGATGGAGCCGGGGATAAATCCCCGGCCTACCTAGCCGGCGGCGTCGATGCCGACGGGGAGGTTGGGCATGCTGCCCTGGGCTTTGGCCTCGATCACCACGGCGTCGAGATGAGAGAGCACTTCGTCGACTGTCATGGTGTAGACCTCGCGCTGGGTGTCGTAGCCTTCTTCGACCAGTTGCTTGAGGTAGCGGCCTGCGATCTGGGCGGCGAGCTGATCGGTGATCACTTTGCCGGAACGCTCCTTCTGCGCTACCCAGGCGACGGCGGGCAGGGCGATCCACATGGGACGGCCGTTGACGTCGAAGCGCACGTCGACGGCATCGGCGTGGCGGGTGGCGATGGCCACGATGTTCGCCTTCCACGTGCAGTGCAGGTCTTCGGCTGTCCAGCGATCGGCGACATGAAAGTCTTCGTACATGGAATCAGCGTAATGGTTCGGGGAGGGCGGGGGCAAGAGAGCGGCTGCACCGCCTGCTGGTACACTGGCCGACACAGCGCGCATGGGATCCTCGTACAATCCGGCTGCCTGGACTACGTTCTTCTCCGCGGAGGTGGGGGCTTCGGCGAGTCTCGCCGGGCTGATCTTTGTGGCCGTCTCCATCAACCTGGCGCGCATTGTGGCGGAACGCGTCCTGGTGGCTCGGGCCGCGAAAGCCCTGTTCACCTTTGCGGGTGTGTTGATCGCCGCCACGCTGAGCCTGATCCCGGCACAACCGGCGAGCTGGCTGGGCGCCGAGTTGATCGCTGCCGGCGTGCCTCTCTGGATCGCGATTTCGCGGTCGCAGTGGAAGACTTCGCACAAAAATCCCTACGTCACGCTGAGACAGAAAATAGCGCTCGGCCTGCTGGCGCAGAGCTCGGCGGTTCCCTTCGTGGCTGGAGGAGTCTCCCTGGTGCTGGGGCGTGGCGGAGGCCTGTTCTGGCTCGCGGCGGGGACGTCGCTGGCGATCATTGCGGGACTGATCGACGCCTGGGTCCTGCTGATCGAAATTCATCGATGAGCCAGGGGTGCGCCGACCGCTCTTTCACCCGATCCCGTGACCGAAGATTGCTTTATGTGGACGCTGGTTTGGTGCACTGATAGACTAGTAAGGTTGCAGTCGTAGTGCCCTCCACCCCAACGGACCCGCCTGCAAGTCTACCAAGAAGGACATAAGAAACCCCGTGGATACTCAAACCCGTCACGCCCTCAAGCAGGATAAGTTCGCAGTGGCAACCGCCAGCAGCATGAGCTGGCTGAGCGGTCATCGCACCGGCATCCTGCGCTGGGTGGTCAGTGCTGTCGTGCTTCTCGTTGTGGTGGTTGGCGCGCTTGTTTTGTGGACCATGAAGACCGGCGCCGCCGACAAGGCGCTGGGCGCTGCCCTGGACCTTTACTCCACGCCCCTGGCCGTGCCGGGAGCCCCTGCGGAGAAGAACACCTATAACAATGCCGCCGACCGCGCCCGGGAGGCGAACCGCCAGTTCGTCGCCATCGCGAAGGACTTCGGGTGGGCGCCGGCGGGCGCAAAGGCCCACTATTTTGCAGGCGTCACGTTCCAGGAACTGGGGCAGACCGGCTCCGCCGAGAGCGAGTTGAAAACCGCCGCCGGTTCGTGGGACCGGAACCTTTCCAACCTGGCCAAGCTGGCCCTCGCCGGGCTCTATCAACAGACGGGGCGCACGGCGCAGGCCATCGACGTCTACAACGATCTGGCCAAAAAGCCGTCCCTCACTGTATCGGCAAGTGTGGCCCAGCTCGACCTTGCGGACTTGTACGCTACGACCGGCAAGCAGGACCAGGCCCGCGCGCTTTGGGCCAAGGTCAAGGACGCCGACAAGGACGGAATGGCGGGCTCGATCGCCTCGCAAAAGCTGGCCGGCAAGCAGTAAATCCCCTGGCAATGGGGTCCGCGGGGACCCTGCCGCCGCGGCCTCCTCAGCCTGAGCACTTTGGCGGCAGCCTGCGTCTGGTGGGCATATGAGCGCCAGCCAGACCCTGAATCCGTTTTGGATGGAGATCGCCGATCGCACTGTGCAAGACGAAACCCGCCGGCACGCGAAGGACGAAGCGCTCGCGGCCCTAGTCGAGCAGTATGCTTCGACGCTCTACCGCGTGGCTTTTTCCGTGATGCGCAATCCATCCGATGCTGAAGACGCGGTGCAGGAGGCATTCCTGCGCGTGCTGCGCCATCGCGACAGCCTGGGCGACGTGCGCGACCACCGCGTGTGGCTCATCCGCATCGTGTGGAACATCGTGCTCGACCGCAAGCGCCGGGCCAAGACGCGTCCCGAAACCGACGATGTGGAGGAACTGGCGCGGGTGCTTCCCGCGGATGGGCTGAGCGCGGAGCAGCGCGCTGCGGCCGCTCAACACCATGCCCATGTGCTGGGGTGCGTGGAACAATTACCCGCCAAGGAACGCCAGGTGCTGATGCTTTCGGCATTCGAAGAGCTGTCCAGCGTGGAGATCGCCTCCGTTCTCGGCATTACCGAATCCAGCGTGCGCTCGCGCCTGTTTCGAGCGCGCAATTTGATGGCTGACCTGCTCCAGTACCCAAGGAGTCTGCGATGAGTTCCTCCCCCAGGGACCGCTTTGATCCTGATTTGCAATCGACTGACTTAACCGTGACCGGCGAAGACACTTTGCGACTGGTCGCCCGTCTGCCCGCGCCTGAGGGTCTCGCCGATCGCGTGCAGAGCGGCCTGCGCCACACTTCTCCAACCGGCCGGGTTTTGAATTGGCGCACGCCCCTGCGGCCGTCCGGCGGCTGGATGCAGAGCACGATGGCTCGCGGGGCAGCCGCGGCGGCCATTGTATGTGTCGTGGCGGGAGGGGGATGGCGGATCTATTCGCGCGTGCAGCCGGCACCCTCGGCCAGGGTGGTGGCGATGCCTTCGCGCTTGGCGCCAGGTCGCGGCGGATTCTCCCAGGCCGGGGCAAAGCGCGTTCCGCAGACGCTGGACGGTCCGGTGCTGACTCATCCTGTGGCTGAAAACACCGAATCGAAGGTTGCCGACAAGGCGCGCGGCTCGTCCCCACCGGTCAGCGGCAGACCGGCCCCGGCGAAGAAGGCGACGGCTCGACCTTCGGCCGCTCGACCCGTCGTAATTCCGATGCCGTAGCTACTGGGCTTCGCGGGTCAGGGCGCGAAAGATCATTCCCAGGATGGCCAGCGCCAGGGCTCCCCAGAATGCCGGAACCATGCCTGAGACACTGAAGCCGCCCACGATCGACGACGCGACCAGGATCATGATTGCGTTGATGACGAGCAGGAAGATGCCAAAGGTGAGGATGCTGATGGGAAAGGTAATGATCTTCAGCAACAACCCAACGGTGGCATTGAGCAGGCCAATCACCAGCGCCGCGATCAGCGCCGGCCCTATTCCGCGAACCACAAAGCCCGGAACAAGCTTGGATACGATGATCAGGGAAAGGGCGCTTAAAAGCCAGTGCAGCAGAATCTTGAGCATATTCTGACTCCTCTCGTCGTCGTAATTGAATGTAACTCACCGGCCCGGATGCTACGGGATTGGAGGCTCCTGAGGCTCCCCGAACTGGGACTACCACCGCGGCACGCACGTAACATTGGGTGAACTGGCACGTCAGTACAGTGGCTGCCGTTTCCATCCGCATCCGCCAGGCGCGTTTTTTCGTCGGGAGATTGACTGCATGCATACCCGTAGATTTGCTCTCGCCGCCGGTCTGGCCGGAATTCTATCCGCACTTTGCGCTTCGGCGCAGGCCCCCGCGAACGCCCCGCTTCCCGATATCCGCCAACTGATGCAAGAGGTCTTGCAGCACCAGAAGCAACTCGAAAAGGTGCGGGAATCGTACACCTACAGCTCCGCGCAAACCATCCAGGATGTTGATAGCAACGGCCGTGTCACCAAGACCGAGACTTCTGAGAATGAGGACTTTTTTGTCAATGGGCACGTCATCGAGCGCACCGTCAAGAAGAACGGGCAGCCGCTGAACGAGCACGAGCAGCAGAAGGAAACCGAGCGGGTAACAAAGCTGGTGGAGAAAGCGGAGAAGACTCCTTCCGATCAGCCGCTCGAAGGTCCGTCGATCCGCATCAGCCGGATCCTGGAGATCATGGACAACCAATACCCGACGGGAGATGTATCGCGGGCGGCCGGCCATCGTCTTCGACTTCGTGGGCCGCAAGGACGCAAAGACACACGGCCTGGCGGAGGACGCCTCAAAAAAGCTCAAAGGGACGATGTGGGTGGATGAGGCAGACCGCGAAGTCGCCCACGCGGATGTCAGTTTCATCGACAACTTTCATGTAGCCGGCGGGCTGCTCGCTAATGTGCAGAAGGGATCTAACTTCCATTTCGACCAGGCCCCGGTCGAGGGTCAGTTCTGGCTCCCCACGGGCGGCGAGGGTTTGCTCCAGGCGCGCGTTCTGCTGCTGAAGAACATGCGCGAACACTTTACCGAGCGCGACTACGACTACAAGCGCTTCAAGGTGGAGACGCAGGAAGCCAGGGACGCCAAAGTGGTCTCCACGGAAAAGCAATAGATCACGCGATCGACCGGTCGTTGGTCGATCCCTCCACGCCTGATCACGGCCGCCCGATTCAAACTCCCGGCCCCACAAACACCTCCGGACTCACTTCCGCTCTCTCGCGCACCATACTGACGGCCATCAGCAGCCCCGCCGCCACAATCAGTACGCTGCCGGCCAGCATGAACACGGTGGGCGTCTCGCGCCAGATGAGCCAGGTCAAAAGCGCGCCAGTGACGAGCTGGGTGTAGTGGCACTGCGAGACATGAACAGGCGATGTATGCTTCAACGCCACGAAGAAACACATGCTGCCGAAGGCGCAGAACAGGCCCATGGCCGTGAGCGTCGCCGTAAGCCGCAACGTCACCGGCTCGGCCTGCCAGATCATCAGGCCAAGCCCGGCAACAATCATCACCAATCCCGAGAACAGGGTCAGGCTCTCGGGCGTCTCGGTGCGCATCAGCACCCGCGACCACACCATGTTCACCGAGAAGCACGCTACGCACACCATGCATGCGGCATACCCGATCCAGTCTCCCTGCCTTGCGGCCCCAAACGGATTCACGGCCACCACCACGCCCGCAAATCCGCCCACGATGGCCAACACCTTGCGCCAGCCCAGCCGCTCGCGCAGAAACACCGCCGTCAGCAGCGCCGTCACCATCGGCGCCAGAAACACCAGGATATAAAAGAGCGTCAACGGCAGATGGCGCAGCGCGACCACAACGCACAAGTTGTTGGCAAGGTCCAGGCAGGAACGCACGACCAGTCGCGCCGGGCTCCTGGGTAGAAGCCTTTGCGGATTCCCCTGCACGAACCCACGCACCACCAGCGCCGCTACGACAACCACGCCCAGGCAGGCGACGATTTCATACGCGGGCAGCCGCGAGCTGGCCGCCAGTTTCATGCTCGTGTCGGCCAGCACCCAGAATGTGAATCCAGCCAGAGCGAGGCCGATTGCGCCGCGATGCGAAACCCGGGACTCCATCAATCGCGCCGGCTGCTCCAAATGGACACCCATGGCTATAGCTTACTTATCGAGGCCTGCATCAAGCGGCGGCAGCTCGCCTCAACGGCTGGAGTCGCGAATCTGGTCTGCGATTGCGCACGACTCTGCAGGATATAATCGCTTCGGTCTTCGACAGCCAATTTGCAGACCCCACCAGCGATCGCGCCCCATGGTATGTTCTCGACCTTCCTCGACGAGTCTTCGGCGAAAACACACGCGTATGCTGCTGGCATTGCCGGCCGTCCTCTGTGCGGTATCGACCGCTTGCTTCGCCCAGCCGTCCGACATCACCTGCGACCGCGGCAACGGATCTTACCTCGCCACTTTCTTCACCGGAGTCACCGTCAGCGTACAGCCGGTGAAGAACGGCGCCTTCGCCACCCGCGCATGCGAGGCCAGGCTGAGATGGAATTCCCAGGAACTGCAGGTCGCCTCGGGGGCCGCGCAGGTGACCATCGATCTGCTCGGCTCTGATTTGGGCCTGGGAACGCCTGTCGTCGCCTTTCAGGTGAAAAGCGACGAACGGGATGCGCAGAGTGAATATCGAATCTACTCGCTGAAGGGCACGCCCGCGCTTCTGCGGACCGTATCGGGGGGCTCGAGCTATCGCGCTGCCGACACCAACCTCGAAGACCGCATCGAGATCTGGACGGACGACACCAAGGCAGTCGACGGCTTTGAAGAAATACCGGCCGCGGACCTCGATTTTGCCCCCACCGTGGTTCTGCGTTTTCAGAAACAACACTTGCTCGATGTCAGCGCCGACTTCCAGTCCTACTACGATCGGCAGATCGCCGATGTGCGGGGGCGGCTCGACGCTACTGACCTGGCCGATTTCCGGAGCACAGACGGGGTCCTCGCCATATCCACTATTCGTTCGGCCGATCGATTGCGCCGGCTTCTCAAAGTCAAAGCGCAGGCGCTCGAAATCGCGTGGAGCTATCTCTACAGCGGCCGTGAGCAGGATGCGTGGCGGGCACTCGCGGACCTCTGGCCCGCCAAGGATCTCGACCGGATCCGAGCCGCGCTCTCGACCATGCGCAGCCGCGGCATCCTCGCGCAGGCCGAAGGTTCCGGCCGCAAGGCTTCGTGGCATTTCAAGTCGCACGCCGAGGTGTACGACGCCAAGAGCCCTGGGCCATCCACCATCAACCGACTGGGGTCGTCCATCCCGCTCGGCCCGCCCCCTGCCGTCAAAGCCGCCGAAGAGATCATCGAGCCGAAGTCTATCCTGCTACGGCGGCCGCCCCAGCCGGAAGGCGCGGAATCGGCTCTGAATGCCAACGAAACTCTGGAAGTGGTCGTGGATATCGCGGGAAAGGTACACAACGCCAAGCTCCTCGCGGGGGACGATGAAACGCTGATCGCGGCGACCAAAGGCTGGCAGTTCATCCCCGCCTTTCGCGAGGGACAGCCCGTCGCCTGTCGCTTTCGATTGCATGTGTGGGATATGAAATAGCCGGTTCGTGGGCTGTGCACTCTCACCATTTCCGGGGTTCCGGCCCGCATGGATTCGCAACCCACATCCGCTAGAGTGAAATCATGTTTGCGCGCAGGCTCTCGGTGGAACGAATCGATGCGGCCGGGGATCGGCATCCATGCCCGATTCGCTGGATCGACAACTTCGCCATGCGCAACTTCACCAACGATGCCATCTTCGACGACACGCTGCCGGCCGGGGACGGGTTGCTGGAGGCGGGGTATCGCGTGCCCCTCGACCGCCTGCAGGCGGCGATGGGGGACTGGTTTCGCCGCAAGGGATATCTCAAGCCAGGTGAGCGGCTGGAGATCGCCGAAATTCCCGGCTGATAGTCGCCATAAAGCGAAGTTTGCTTTGCGCAAGGTCACGCGCTGGCGATGAAACGGCAAAGTGGAAACGATGCCAAGCAAGCTTCATCTTTGAGGCAAGCATGTTTCCCTCCAATTCCTTTCTCTTAACTCATAGCTTCCAAAGGGCTTAAAGACGCTGTTTTGGGGAGTGCCAATTCGGGACTGTTTCAGTCCAAAACGGCCTCGAAAAGTGTTCCCAAATGGATGATTTTTCAATAGGATAGGAGGATGGTTATTCGACGAAGGTCAGGCTACCCCAGCCTGAATGCTCCGCTCCGAATTTGGCTGTTGGCATGCGTTTCCTCAATTGTGCTGGCCTCTCTAGTGTTGGCCACCCTGGTGGTGATGGTGACCACCCGGACAGTACAAGCCGATACGCAGGTTTCCCCGCCAGTAGCCAGTGTGCCACCTTCAGTACCGGCGATTTCAAATGCAACGCCGGCGCTGACGCCCAAGAGAACTCTCGCTGCCCAGCGCGCGGCGATGCTTCGCGGCATCGCTACCTGGTACGGCACGGTGTTCAATGGCCGTAAAACCGCTAACGGCGAGACCTTCGACATGTATGCGATGACTGCGTGTCATCCCACGCTGCCGTTCGGGTCTTTGGTAAAGGTGGTGAACCTGATTAACAAGCGCTCGGTTGTTGTTCGCATTACCGATCGCGGCGATATGGCGAAGGGGCGCATCATCGACCTCTCGTATGGCGCCGCGGAAAAACTGGCGATGACCGAGGCTGGGCTTGCTCCTGTGAGGCTTGAAGTGATTTCCCAGGGCCGCCCTTAACGGCAAAACACCAACCATCGCGGGTATCAAGTGAACGGCCAGCCTGAGGAGCTGGCCGTTTTGCTTTGTGCCCCTGGCTCACAGATCAGAAGCGGAGATCGCAGGCGACCAGGGCCCGGCGCTCGAGGAACGCTTGCGGTCTTTCGCCAGCTTTCCCTTGCAGTCCCCTCACATGCTTGGCGGCAGCTCTAGTAATTGTGCCAGTTTCCAAGGGACTTGCAACCTTATCTAATGGCGACCAAACGGCACGCGCTGAGCGCGATCGCCACTAGATCAAGAAAGCACTGAGGGTCGCGATGGTGATGAAAGCACACGGAAAGTTCTCTTTGTCCCCAATGGTGGCGGGAATCTGTCTATTCATTCTGTGCGTGGCGGGTTGCAACAAGAAGCCTGAACCCGCCGCGGCGACGCCGGCAGACGGCGGACAACCGGCCGCCGCACCCGCAGCGAGCGCCCAACCGGCCGCACCGGCAGGTCCGACAAAGCCGGTTCCCTCCTTCTCTGCGGCGCAGAAGGTCGGCGTCTATGTCTTCCCGGCCAAGAATCAGACTCACGACCAGCAACTCATCGACGAATCGGAATGCTACGACCTTGCGCAACAGCAGTCGGGCGTGAATCCCGATACGCCGCCGCCGCAACCGCCGAGTTCTGCCGAAATTCAGGCGGCGCAGGCGCAGGGAGCCGAATCCGCGGAGCAAGCGAAAGGCGGCCGGGCGAAAGGTGCAGCCAAGGGCGCAGCCGGAGGCGCAGTGGTGGGCGCGATCGCAGGAGACGCCGGCAAGGGCGCCGCAATTGGCGCTACGGTGGGAACGGTGCGTGGCGGAAGACAACAACGTCAATCGAACGCGGCCTCGAAGGAGGCAGGCGCCAGCCAGGCGGGCGCACAGGTTCAGAATCAATACAGTCAGCAAAAGGCCGCTTATGACCAGCAGATGGGGAGCTACAAGCGGGCATTCTCTGCCTGTATTGATTCGCGCGGCTACTCGGTGAAGTAAGGGACGAGCCCCCTGTCGCATCGGGCCTGTCGGAAGAATTCCGTCGCGTGCCCAGGCTTGCGGCCGGGTTCGTGCTCTCGTCGATGGTGTCCATCGTTGCCGTGACCGCAGGTCCGGCGCGACCTGTCGAATCGGAGGGTGCGGTGTAGGACCCGGCGCCGCTTCACGGAGCAAAACGTCCCGATTGGCGAAACCCTCCCGTTGGAGCTTGTTTCGGCGTGGAGTGAAGTCATGCCGTGTTACACGAGCCGAATCTACTGATCGGCGGGGCGGGTGTACGGCTTCTGCAAGTCCTGCCTGGCTTCGTTGACCGCGCCCTGGGTGTTGTCGTTGGTCTGGATGGCGAGGCGATACTCGTTGACCGCCCGGTCCCGCTGTCCGGTGATGTCGAAGACGTTGCCCAGCCGGATGTGGCTCCAGACCTCCGTCCAGCGCGGATCGCCATCGCCGCGCAGGGCGTCGCGGTAGGCATTCACCGCGGCCTGGTAGTTGTGCTGGGTAAACAGGATTTCGCCGATCCGGTAGTTGGCAAGGGAACTCTGCGAGTTGGCCTCAAGTGCCTTCTGATATTCGGCCAGGGCGCCGGTCATGTCGCCCTGCGCGACGAGTTGCTGGCCCTTCAGAATGGCGATGCGCACCTGCAGGTCGGGGGTGGCTTTGAGCAGCCAGTTCCCGGGATCGATGCTGATCCGCCGCGGGCGCCCGAACGTGTCGACGACATATTGCGAGTCCGTGCCCACGACATCGATCTTCTGATCCACCGTCTTGCCGTCGGTCTCTACGCGCAGTTCCACGGGCATGCGGAACAGGTCGAGGTCCTGGTTGATTTCGCCGATGGTGCGGAAGCCCTTGTTGTTTCCCAGGCGGTAGACGGCGTACTTGTTGGTGAACTGGGGCGCCCCGGTGCCATCGACCCACTGCGCGAAGAAGGGTGTGAGCTGTTGCTGGCTCTGGGATTCGGCCACCTTCACAAAGTCGGCGGAGCGGATGCTGTGGTCGGCGTACTGGCTCAATGCTCCCTTGAGCGTGGCCAGAAAGGCCTTGTCGCCGATCTCCCAGCGGAGCATGTGGAAGACCATGGCTCCCTTTTCGAGGGTCATGGACTGGAATTCGGGCGAGAAGGGGCTGAGGTGGCTGGCGCTGGAGAGGGGAATAGTGTCGTAGGCCAGGGCTCCCGCCTCCACGTCCTGCAGGCCTGCGTGCAGTGCGCTCTTGCCGTTCTCGTCCTCCACGAACATCAATTCGCCGTAGCGGGCCATGCCGTTCGTGATCCAGGCATCGTTGAGCGTGTGCGGGCTGATCTCGGAACCCCACCATTGATGAGCAATGGTATTGGCCAGCAGGCGGATGCCGGACTTGTCGCCGACGCGCGAGCCCATCATGCCCGCCAGTTCCGGACCCCAGACGGAAGGGAGCGTGTCGTCGGGTATTTCGACGACATTGAGGTGCGGCGACTCGATCGCTCCGAAGGTGTCGGTGAAGAAGTTGTACTCCTTGGTGGCCGTTTGCGCCAGTTCATTGGCGGCCTGCTGATGGGCCACGGTCAGAAAGACCTTTACGTTGCCGGGGCCGGCGGTGGCGGCGTTCACGTAGCGGCCAGCAATCACGGTGCCCGGGAAGCCGGGCCGGGTCCAGTTGAAGTCATACTGGTCGCCGGGCTTGCCGCTCTCGAGCTTGACGGGATGCGACACGCCCTGCTGGCCGCTGGCGAAAACGCGCATCCCCTGCGGGACGCGGATGTGCATCTCCGCAGTGAAGCGGTCGGTCATGAACCCGGTGGTGGGGAACCAGCGCGCGGCGTAGAGCAGGTAGGTAATCGGCTCCTGGATGGCGGCCAGCTTCAGACCTTCGATGGGGCCGTCCTCGTTGCCGGTGATCACACCTTCGTATTGGAAGGTCCAGTGATAGGTCTGTCCCTTGACGAAGGGCGTGGAGGGGCTGATCCGGATGGTTCCGTCGGCGGAGCGTTCTCCGGTGAGGAGCTTGCCTGACTCGTCCGAGACCTTGGTCAGCTTGAGGGCGGGATGAAAACCGAAGCTGACCATGTCGGCGTTTTCCGGAGGCGTAAATGCCACCACCGCCTTGGCGGAGAGGTGGTGGGCTTCGGTGTTCAGTTCCGCGTCGATCACGTACCCGACGATATTGAGCGCGGCGCGTTCCGGCCGCTGCGCCGCTGCAGGTCCCGCCAGAAAGAGGGCCGAGGCGAAAAGGCCGAGTGCACCGAAAGTCGTTCTCCGAAGGATCACTTCAAATCTCATCATTTTTGCTCTTGTGCCTGGATTTGCGCTCATGGCCTGATTGCCTTAGTCCCTTGATTGCCGTAGTTCCGGAATTGCTTTAGTCATTGTAGCCACCTGCGCGCTGCCGGTTGCGGGGACCGTTCCCGGGAAACCCGGCTGGTTCCGTTCAAGAATGCACAGTCTCTTCCATCCTGGCCGAAAGCCCTGTACCGAGCAGGTCAAGCGCAACGTCGGCTACTCGCCCGATGGCTCCCCCATCCGCCTTCTGCTCGCCCTTTGCCTGGGAGTACAGCAGGCTTCGAATGGCTGCCAGTTCCTGCATCATGGACTGTCGGGGGGGGCCGTCGGGTAGCAACGGCTGCAACTGCCTGACAATTTTGGATGCGGTGAAGTCGTCCTGGATCAACTCCGGAACGACGCGTTTGCCGGCAATCAGGTTGGCCATGGCCACGTGCGGCACCCGGACAACACGCCTGGCAATGGCATAGGTGATGGGCGAGACCCGATACACAACCACGAAGGGGTTGCCGATGAGGGCCGCTTCGACGGTGGCTGTGCCGCTGGCGACGACCGACGCGCGAGCGTGCAGAAGAGCCGCGCGGGCATCGTCGACCAGGCGCACCGTGAAGCCCGAGGCCTTCGCTTCAATCAGGCGGCGGACGGAATCGCGCTGGGCGGGATTCAATGTCGCGGCCAGAGGCAGGACGAATTCGAGCCGGCCGCGGTCGTGGCGGCCGGCGAGTTCGCGGGCCGCCTCGAGCATCGCGGGAAGGTTGTCGCGGATCTCCTTGGCGCGGCTTCCGGGAAGAAGGCCGATCCAGGTCTTGCCGGAGTCGAGGCCGTTTTCCGCCGCGAACTGCTGGCGTGTCACGGTCGGCGGTGCGAGGTCGGCAAGGGGATGGCCGACGAACTCCACCAGGACACCGCGATCCCGGTAGAACGGCTCTTCGAACGGAAAGATCACCAGCATCCGGTCGACGTACCTTTGCACAAGCTTGATGCGGTGCTTCTTCCAGGCCCAGAGCTGGGGGCTCACAAAGAAAATGACCGGGACCTGAAGGCGGTGCAGCTCTTCCGCAAGCTTGAAATGAATGTCGGGGAAATCGATGAGGATGGCAACATCGGGACGGTGCGCGCGAATGGACTGCTTGAGCTTGCGAAACTCGCGGTAGATGCGCGGGAGATGACGGACGACTTCGGTGATTCCCATGACCGCGACGTCTTCAGCACGGACCACGCGCTCGAGCCCCGCGGCTGCCATGTGGGGTCCGCCCATACCGACGAAATTTGCACGCTGGCCGGTCGCGGCGAGGCGCTTCCCGAGGGCTTCGATGAGCAAGGCGCCGTATTTTTCGCCGCTCGCCTCGCCCGCCGAGATGAAGATCGTTGGCGCCATGGATGCACTGTCCACTTGCATTCAATGATAGCGGCTTGTGAGACTGGCTCCCAGATCCCAGAGCCGGGACCTGGGGCACCTCGCGATTTTTACTTTTGCGGTTTCCCACCCTTTCGCCCGAAAAAGGCGAAAGGATGGGGCACGGAGGATTTGTTTCTATTCGGCGGCAAAGCAATGAGGTCGCATCGGGGGAGGCAGTGCCGATCCGCAAACGCGTGGCTTATCCGATTACCTTGAATCGCGTCAGGGAGTCCTCGTTCACGGTCAAACCAAGACCGGGTTTCGATTCGTCGAGGTCGATGAATCCGTTCACCGGTTCCGGTTCGCCGTCAAAGATGTACCAGAAGAGTTCGTTGCCGACTTCGACGTCGACCTTGGGGAAGAATTCGGCGATGGGCGAATTCAGGCTGGCCATCACGACGTGATAGTTGTGCATTTGCCCGGCGTGAGGGATGACAGGCACCTGGAACGACTCGGCCAGCGCGGAGATTTTGCGCGCCTGGCTGATGCCGCCGACGCGATTGGTGTCGAACTGAATGTAATCGAGCGCGTTGTTCTCGAGCAGATCGCGAAAGCCGAAGATGGTGAATTCGTGCTCTCCGCCGGAGATGGGCACGCGGCCCTGGCTCTTCAATTCCCTGTAGCCGCGCGTGTCGTCGGGGATGACCGGCTCTTCGAGCCAGCGGAGATGAAACGGTTCCAATAACGGCAGCATGCGCTTGGCGTAATCGAGAGTCCAGCCCATGTACGCATCGGCCATCAGGTCCACTCCGTCGCCCACCACCTCGCGCACGGTTCGAACCAATTCGATGTTCTTCTGCATGCCTTCGGCGCCGTCCACAGGGCCCCATCCAAAGCGGAGTTTCATCGCCTTGTAGCCCTCGTCCTTGTAGCGCTGCGCTTCGGCCTCGAGGGCCGGAATCGGCAGGGCATACAAACGGCTGGCGTAGACAGGAATTTTTTCTTTCGTGCGTCCGCCGAGCAGCCGGAACACCGCCTGCTTTGCGTCTTTGCCGATGAGATCCCAAAGGGCGATGTCGACCGCGGAAATCGCGACCATCGCCACGCCCTTGCGCCCGAAGGCCATGGTGCGGCGATACATCTGCTGCCAGAGGTACTCGGTATCCCAGGGGTCGGCGCCGATGAGAATCGGCTTGAGATAGGTATCGATGAGAGTCTTGGTCACCAGCGGCGACAAGGCGGCATTTCCAAGGCCCACGAGTCCCGAATCGGAGAAGATCTCGACCAGCACCCAGCCATGAAAGGCGAAGTTGCCCATCGATGCCTCGCGGAAGGCGACCAGGTCCATGGGGTTGGTGCAGAAGTGAGGAGGAAGCGGAACGGTCTTGCCTTCCCACTGGACGACGCGCGTACGCACTTCGGTGATCTTCATGCGAATCTCTCGCTATCGGAACTGCGGCCTTGACCGGGCAAGCCTAGTGAACCTTGCCGGCGGAGTTTTCGAGCAGGACGTTGGAAAGCACCCCGGTGTCGACGGTGGCGGGCAGATGGGAGCAGAAGCCGATGCCCACGTAAAAGGGCTCGTCGAAGTGCAGTGTAATGGGAGGGCCGAACTGGTGCATGGGCTCGCCCTGCAGGCTGACGAAGATGGCAATCGAATCGCCGCGTTTTTCGATGCCGATGCGCCGGGCCAGCACGCCGTTGAGGCCGCCGCCGAATCGATACTGCATGTCCGAGATGCTGGCCCCCTTCTGGGGGCGTTGGGCCAGGTGGATCATGCCTGTCCCGTGCTCGCCGATCATGGCTTCCTTGGAATCGTCGTCGAGGTTCTGGCGGATGATGAGAACGGCTTTGCGGTCGCCGTATCCTTTGGGATCGGGAAAAGCGGCGTCCGCGGCAAGCGAGACGTCTCCCGACAACTTCTTCCACAGGAAGCGGAATTCATCGCGGGAGTACCAGATGTTATAGCCGGCGGAGTGAATGGTGTACTGGTCCGCCGCGGGATCGAAGGCGGCGCTGCCGGGGACAACGGCGCTGCCGATGTCCGATTGGCCCTCGAAGATGCCGAGAGGTTTATCGAGATTTGTGCTGGCGCGATGGAAGTCAGCCGGCGGCGGAACCTGGGTGTGGGTGGCGGAACCCGGCTGGGCCCAGTCAGGCACTTGTGGGGTCGGCGATTGGGCATCGAGAGATGCCGCGACGGAGAGGGCCAGGGCGGACAGAAGAAGTTGGAGAGCACGGCCGGCGGTCCAGGCTTTCATAGCCAAGAACTGTAGCAGAGGAAGCGTGCGCGGGACTCATGGCAGTTCGACGCCTGCGGTTTTTCCCGCAAGCGCCTGAACCGATCCGAATGGTACACTTTGCAAGCTCCCCCTTGGCTTCCCCAAGAAATTAGTCCCTGCTCCTCAACAAGAAAGAGGTTTGCAAATGCCTGCGGAAAATCACGCTTCCACTGAAGTTCCACTAAATCCAGGCCTGGTGTTCGAAATGCTCCAGGCCCATCATCGGACCGCCGCGCTCAGAGCCGCGATTGAACTCGACCTGTTCCGTGCGGTGGGAGAAGGACCGGGAGATCCGGCCTCCATTGCGCGGCAGTGTTCAGCCTCGGAGCGGGGCGTCCGCATTCTTTGCGATTTTCTGACAATCAATGGCGTGCTGGTGAAGGATGACGGGCATTATCGCCACACGCCAGTGAGCGCGGCGTTCCTCGATCCGCGTTCCCCTTCATCTCTGGCATCGATTGCGCTCTTTCTTGGCAATGAAGCCATGCGAGATCCGTGCCATCGGCTGGCAGAGATTGTTCGTTCCGGTTGCACAACGCTCTCCGGCGAGGGCAGCGTCGAGCCGGAGAATCCAATCTGGGTCCAGTTTGCGGAAACCATGGCTCCGATGATGGCGCCCCTGGCTGGCCCTCTGGGCAAGGTCGTGCTCAATGGGCACACGGAGCCGATGCGGGTGCTGGACATTGCCGCCGGCCACGGGTTGTTCGGGATCGAAATCGCCAAGCAGAATCCACAGGCTGATGTGACGGGGCTTGATTGGGCGCCGGTTTTACGCGTGGCACTGGAGAATGCGCGCAAGGCAGGTGTGCGGGAGCGCTACAACATGCTGCCAGGAAGCGCTTTCGAAGTGGATTTCGGAGGGCCGTACGATGCCGTGCTGCTGACGAACTTTCTCCACCATTTTGATAAGGCGACCTGTTTGGGCCTGCTAAACAAGGTCCGGACTTCGCTGCGGCCGGGCGGACGCGTGGCCACGCTGGAATTTGTGCCGAATGAGGATCGCGTGTCGCCGCCCATTCCGGCGTCGTTTGCGATGACGATGCTGCTCTCCACCAACGCCGGCGATGCGTATACGCTGAGCGAGCTTACGACGATGTATCTCGAATCGGGATTCGAAGATATCACGGCGCATCCGATTCCGATGAGTCCCCACACGGTGGTGATGGCGTACGCCTGAGGGAGTGGACCAGAATGGAAATCAACGCTGGGCGGGAGCTTGCGCCCCTGAAGGCAGGGAGATGCGGAAGATAGTTCCGCTTCTCGGGGTGCGGGTGCTGCTTCGAGTCCGTATTCTTCCTTGATGTTTCTCGACGATGGACTTTGAAATTGCGAGGCCGAGGCCGGTACCGCGCTCGCGTTTAGTGGTGAAGAAAGGATCGAAGATCCGGGCCCGGATGTGGTCGGGAATGCCAGGGCCATTGTCGGCTACGATGATGCGTACCTCCTGGGTGCAGCGCTTCACCCTCATGTGGAGGATCCCTTCCTCCGGCAACGCATCGATGGCGTTGGCAACAAGGTTGGAGATCACCTGCAGCATTTCCCCGGGATTCACTTTCGCGGTTACATCGGACGGCAGGCTTCTGCGAATCCGGATCTGTTTGTCGAAGATGTTCTTCTGGTGAATGCGCAGGGCGGCTTCAGCCAAGGTGGACACGGCGACGACTTCGCGGTTTTCCTCCGGCCGATAAAAACTGAGGGTCTGCCGCGAGAGCTTGATGAGGCTCAGGAGTTGTTCGTCGATGAGCTGACTGTATTGACGCACGAGGTCGGCTTTATCCGCGTCCTGCTGGATGAGGTAGTTGAGATTGGTCACGGCCTCGAGAGGGCCGTTGATCTCGTGCATGACGACAGCGGCGTACTGACCGGCTACCGCGAAACTCCGATAGCGGTGCACGATTTCTTCAATTTCGTGCCACTTTTCGCCATTTTGCGTTGCCTCCATCATGACACCACTCCAAATAAATCGCTGGAGAGGATGCCATCAATTCGGCATCTGGTACCTGGAGGGAAGCGCCTCCAACGGGCCAGTTTGTTTCACTTCAAGCACTCAGGCGTACGCCGGCGCACCGCGTATCTATGTCCGGTATGTTACTTAGGATGCTGGGGGAAGAAAAGGGTTGTAGTTCGAGCAGAAATTCAAGATTGACGACAGTTCAGTCGGCGCGCTGCCGGCGGCTTCGGACTGCGGCGGCGAGTTCGCTCAGCAGGGCGTGGGTTTCAGGCCAGGCGATGCAGGCGTCGGTGACGCTCTGGCCGTAGACGAGCGGCTTGCCGGGAGTGATCTTCTGGGCGCCTGCAACGAGATTGCTCTCCATCATCACGCCAATGATATTGCGGTTGCCCGCGGCTATCTGGGCGGCGACGTCGTGACACACAAGCGCCTGACGAGCGTAGTCCTTGTTGCTGTTGGCATGGCTGAAGTCGATCATGATGCGCGGCGCAAGGCCGGCCTTCTCCAGTTGCGCCGTGGCGTCGGCCACGCTTTGGGCATCGTAGTTGGTCATGTTCCGGCCGCCGCGCAGGATCATGTGGCAATCGGGATTGCCCGCGGTCACAAAGATGGCGGATTGGCCGTGGTGGGTGTGGCCCAGAAACGTATGCGAGTGCGCCGCGGAGAGGATGGCGTCGATGGCCACCTGTACATCGCCCGAGGTGGCATTCTTGAATCCGACCGGGCAGGAGACGCCGGAGACGAGCTGGCGGTGGACCTGGCTCTCGGTGGTACGCGCGCCGATGGCTCCCCAGCTTGCCAGGCCGGCAATGTACTGGGGCGAAATCATATCGAGAAATTCGGTGCCCGCGGGAACCCCCATCTCGGCCAGATCGAGGAGCAGATGGCGGGCCATGCGTAGCCCGTCGTTGATCTTGAAGGATTCGTCGAGATACGGGTCGTTGATCAGGCCTTTCCATCCGAGGATGGTGCGGGGCTTCTCGAAATAGACGCGCATGACGATGCGCAGATCGGTGGAGAATTCGCCGATGGCGCCCCGCAGCAGGTCGGCGTAATCACGCGCTGCGTTGGTGTCGTGAATGGAACAGGGACCGACGAGGACGATCAGGCGCGTATCCCGCTTGGCGAGGATGCGGGTGATTTCAAGGCGGGAATTGAAAATGGTCGCAATCGCTGCTTCAGACGTGGGGCGTTCTTCTTCGAGAAAGACTGGAGGCAGAACGACTTTTGTCCATTTGATGCGAAGGTCTTCGGTGGGGTGCGACATGACTTCTTCCTGCCAGGGATGTTCCGCGCCGGGTGGGATCGTGGACCCGCAACACAGCCACGGCGGAGTATGTGGGTGGAGACCCACTTAGAATCTATCAGCCTGCCCCGCGCGATCCAACCCGCCAGGCCGGGTGCGGAAAAGCATCGACGAAGGAGCGAAGCGGTTCGAAGGCATGCCTCAGGGGCTAAAGCCCTCACGTGTTTTGAGCATTTGCGGCACGACTGAAGTCGTGCCCTGTTACAAAGCACGGTCCGCAATTGATGACCTCGAGATTCACTTGCCGAGGTGTAGGTCCTTCGGCTCGTCTGTGCCCGGGCCGGTATCTCCGCCTTTGTCTTTGTCTTTTCCCCAGGTCTTGTAGAGGCCCAGGTATCCATAATGCTCGGCCTGGCCGGCGATGGAGTGGCCGTACGCGAAAAGCAGTTGCAGGCCTGGTGACTTGAAGTGGTAGTAGCCTCCGGCGTCGATCATCGAGGCATAGGTCTGTGCGGCGGCCGTGCCTTCGCGGGCATGCGAAAAGGACTCAATGGATAGCTCGAGCCGTTCGCCGAGCACGCGCTTGACCAGGAAGCCGCCATAGGGATAGCTGCTGTATTGGGTTTGATGGATGAGCGTATAGCCCGCGCCGCCGACGAGGCTCCAGGGACCAAGCTCCTTCTCGATCCAAAGCGGCAGCTTGTACCACACCCGGCCGACGCCGAGGCCTTTGTCGGAATTGCCGGTGGGCAACTCGAGCATGGTGAAGGAGCCGATCTGCGGACGATGGCTGGTCTGCTTGAGGAAGCCCCATTTCAAGCCGAGTTCCATATCGGTGAGCCCAAAGGCGCTGGGTCCGGCACCGGCGGGAGCGTAGACGGGATTATTCCGGGGAATCGCCGCTCCGAAGGGAAGAATGGCGTGCAACTGCACGGTGGGGACGGCGCCCCAGTTGAATTCGAACGCGGGGCCGGTTGGATCGATTTCCAGCGGAGTGCCGGCGACCATTCCAAAGACGTAGAACTCGTAATGACCATAGTCGACGGGGGTGGGATCGTCGGTCTGAAACGGAGGCCCCGCCTGCGCCTGTAAGCGCGAAGCCGCCAACGCGAAGAGGAGAAAAGAAATCAGCTTCGCGCTGAGCCGAACCACCCTGCCCGGCTGTATCCGATTCTCAAACAAGCTTTTGGACATGCTGATGTGAATGCGGGGCTACCTCGCTGAGTCTAGTGCGAGTATCGTTGCTCTCCGGCTTCGATGGCGACGGCCAGCCGGTTCTTCTCCGGGGGCAGAGGACAGGTCGCGTAGGGAGTATAGGCGCAGGGCGGGTTATAGAGCTCGTTGAAATCAAGCGTGAGGGTCCCGGGCTGGGCCAATCCATTACTGGGCAAGCCTGTATGCAGGAAACGTGCGGCCTGGTATGTCGTGGTCTGGCTGGTAGTGTCGCGGAGGATAAAAAAGAGCTTGTCCTTCTCGCCGCCTTCAATCACCGGCTCGAGCAGGTAGATTTTGCCCTTGAGAAGAAATTCAGCGGCCCCGGGCGCCGTCATGTTGAGGGTGGTGCCAATGACAGTGGCAATCTTTTCGATCTGGGGCGGGTTGTAAGGAATCCAGCGGGCGGTAACGCGATAGGCGGGGTCGGGCGCGTACCAATGCAGGCCGCGGAATTCGGTGCGTGTCGGCGAGTCGGCATCCTTGATGCGGAGCGCATACCGGCCGCCACGGGGAAGGACCACCAGGGTGAGCCCGTGCCATGTCAGCGTGGAGGGCTTGGCGTCGTCGGCGCTGAGGACGCCCTCGCGCGGGGGTTTGCCATCGATCTGAAGGTCTGCGGGAAAGCCTCCCGACGGCGAAAGCAGTTGCACCGTCGTCCCCGACACCGTGAGCAAGCCGATATGCGGCGGCGCGTGGGCGCGAATCTTGATTTGATTATCGTCGGCGGCGCCGAAGGAGTTGATGCCCGGCTTCAACCACTCAAGCCCGACCAGCGTAAGCCAGCCATCGGGAGCGGAAAGTTCGTGTTCGCGTTGGGATCGCCAGGTATCCAGCTCCTGACGCCATGCTGCGTCGCCCGCCGACGCGACCGAGCTGCGCGGGGCGCCTGAAGGCGCGCTCTGAGCCGGCAGAGCCAGGGGACTCAGCAACACGACAGCCAATGCCAGTAAGGCGTGTCTCACGTGATTCATCCTGGAGCTGACCTCCCCATGGGGAATGAGGCGACTGTCTTATTATGCCTTCGGTGGATGAACGGTAGAATTTGGGACCGGGCCGCCGTTGATGAAGAAAAATGTTTGGGTTCGTGGTCTCCCACCCTTTCCGCAGAAAAAAGCGGAAAGGATGGGGCACGGAGATTCTGTTCCTGGTTAGGCAGACACCGGTTCTCCGACCCAGATGGACGAAACCCCACCCTAGCAGAGCTAGGATGGGGCACCCAGTGTAACTTGACGCTTTTGTTTCGATCCACCTAGAATTAAACAGGGTAATTGTGTCCCGGATCTGCGAAGAACCCCTAGTCTATTCAGAGATTTGAGGCGGTTGAGACTCTTCCGGAGCCGTCGGCAAGGAGATTTGTGTCTCTGCCGGCGATGAAGACGGGCGCAAGGGAGAACAGAGAAGATGTCGGATCGCGAGCGGCTGGTGCTCACGGCCATCATCGAGCTATACATCGCCACCGGCGAACCGGTGGCATCCCAGGCCGTGTCCCGTTTTTTTGAAAGTCGCGAGGGTTTGAGCTCTGCGACGATCCGCAACGTTATGGCCAGCCTGGCGGACGACGGCATGCTGGAGCAGCCGCACACCTCGGCCGGGCGCGTGCCAACCGCCGCGGCTTTTCGCTATTACGTAGCCCAGATCACGCAGTCTGGACGATTAGCCGCAGGCGCGCAGTCGGGCACGCATAGCGCGATGCCGCAGAGCGCTTCGCTGGTGTCGTCGCTGAGTGAAGAGCGGCGGGGGCAGATCGAGAGAAGCTTTTCAGGGGTCTCCAGCACGAATGAGTACCTGGAGCGCACATCGCAGGTGCTGGCGCTGCTGTCGAGCGGCCTGGGCGTGGCTCTGGCCACGGCGACCCAGGCGCAAGTCCTCGAACACATCCATTTTTCGCGGCTGACAACGGGTCGGGTGCTGGCCGTGCTGGTTACCCAGACCGGGGCCGTGCAGGACCGGGTGCTGGTCCTCGATCGGGAACTGACGCATGTGGAGCTCGAGACAGCGGCGCGCTACCTGAACGAAAGCTTTCGGGGCTGGGCGATCGAGCGAATTCGCGCTGAAGTGGCGCGGCGCATGGAACTCGAACGCGCTGCGTATCATCAAATGCTTCAGGCGGTGGAAGAACTCTGCCGGAAGGGCGCGCTGTCAGGAGACGAAAGCGGGCCGGCGATCTTTGTGGACGGAATGGCAAACCTGATCACTGCAGAACTGGACCGCGAACGGTTACGGCAAATGCTGCTGGCGCTTGAAGCCAAGCAGCGGCTGGTGGAATTGCTGACCGCCTATGTGGACGGCCGCCAGCAGGAGGTGCGCGTCGTAGTCGGGCTGGATCAGGCCTCACCGGCCATGCAGGACCTGGTGCTGATTGGAGCGCCTGCGCGCCTGGGCGATGCCAATTTCGGCACCGTCGCGGTGATCGCTCCGACCCGTATTCAATATCAGGAGATGATCCACGCAGTGCGATACATCGCTGGGCTTTCGGAGCGGATCCTGGAAATCCCGACCGATTAGAGCCGCCGCTCACACGGGCCGGTAAGGTTACCCTACCCTGCTGCACATCGAGAGAAGCAGAGACCCCAGAGGCCGATCTTCGCGACGGAATTTATCATTGAAAAAGCTGAGCAAGATCCTTCGGAGAATTCATAGAACCATGCCAAAACAAGAATCGAAATTGAGCGTAATGGAAAAGGGTGAAGTCGAGTCCGAGCCGACACCGCGACGGGCGGCTGAGATCGATTCGGCAGCACCTGAGGCAGAAACTGTTCCCGCCGCCGGGCCTCCTGAGACCGCAGCGACCTTCAGCCAGGCTGAGTACGACCAGGTGAAGGCAGAACGCGATACCCTCAAGGACCGGCTGGCGCGGCTGCAGGCGGAGTTTGACAATGCGCGCAAACGGGCCGAGCGGGAAAAGGCGGAGTTTCGCGACTATGCCACGGGCAATGTTGTCGAGCAGTTTCTTCCCGTGCTGGACAATTTCGAACTGGCGCTCAAGGCAAAGGGTTCGGCGGACCAGTTGCGCTCCGGCGTGGAGTTGATTGTCAAGCAGATGGAAGATGCCCTGCGGCAGTTGCAGGTGGTGCCGGTGGCGACCACGGGCGAAGAATTCGATCCGCGGTACCATGAGGCCCTGGGGTCTGTGGAACGGGACGATCTGCCTGATCACACCGTCGCCGAAGAGATTCGCCGCGGCTTCAAGCTGCGTGACCGTCTTGTGCGTCCGGCGCTGGTGCGCGTGGTTTCCAACCCTAAACAGCAGAAAGAATAAACATTGAGCGTGAGCAAAGCTGATTACTACGAGGTACTGGGCGTATCGCGGGATGCCAGTGACCAGGAGTTGAAGAGCGCCTATCGCAAGATGGCGTTGAAGTATCATCCTGATCGCAATCCCGGCGACCACGCCGCAGAAGAGAAATTCAAGCAGGCGAGCGAGGCCTACCAGGTACTCTGCGATGCCGACAAGCGCGCCGCGTACGACCGGTATGGGCACGCCGGAGTTGGCGCGTCGGGGCCGGGTGGGTTTAGTGGATTCGCCGGCGGAGTCGACATCGGGGACATTTTCGGCGATCTGTTCGGGGAGATGTTCAACGTAGGCGGCGGTCCGCAACGGGGCTCCCGGCAGCAGCGCGGCGACGATCTCCGCTTTGACTTGACCATCGATTTTGAAGATGCCATTTTCGGGGCCGAGACGGAGATCAAAATCCGCCGCCTGGAGATGTGCCCAACGTGCAGCGGGCGCGGCAGCGCGTCGGGACGGGGCCCCACGGTGTGCACGCAATGCCAGGGACGCGGCCAGATCCGCTATCAGCAGGGGTTCTTCTCCGTAGCTCGTACCTGCGGTACGTGCGGAGGAACCGGGTCCATCATCGGCGATCCCTGTCAGGCGTGCCGCGGCGAAACGCGGGTGGCCAAGGAATTGAAGCTGAACGTGAAAGTACCTCCGGGAGTCGAGGACGGCACGCGCATACGCTATGCCGGCGAAGGCGATGCCGGACGCGCCGGCGGCCCCAAGGGCGATCTCTACGTGGTGCTTTCGATCCGGCCGCACGACTTTTTCGAGCGCAACGGGCAGGATCTTCACTGCGTTGTTCCCATCAGCTTTCCGCAGGCGGCGCTGGGCGCGGAGATCGAGATTCCCGGCATCGACGGGCCCATCAATCTCAAGATTCCCGAGGGCACGCAGAGCGGCAAGGAGTTGCGCGTACGCGGCCGCGGGGTGCCGTTCCTGAACGAAAAAGGGAATGGCGACCTGGTAATCAAGGTCCTGGTGCAGGTGCCGCGGAAACTTTCGCGCGCCCAACGCGAGCTGGTGACGAAGCTGGCCGAGTTGATGAACGTCGACAACAAGCCCACGTCACCAACCCTGATCGAGAAAATGAAAGACCTGTTCAACTGAACGGCGATCGACTGGAAAATGTGCCCAACAAGGCGATGGCCTCAGCGGCCAAATCCGAAGTCATTTTTAAGCCGTTACGGCACGACTGAATGGGCTGCGGAAAAACTGAGAACGTCGGGCGAATCGTGGGTGAAACGTCCCACAGGGGCTAAAGCCCTCCGTGTTTTGACGCATTTGTGGCAGGACTGAAGTCGTGCCCTGATACAAAACACTGCTCAGAACGAGTTTTTCCGCAGACCGTGAAGTCGTGCCCGTTCAAACCGCGGTGGTCAGTTCGTACGGGGCACGGACACGAGCGAGATCTTCCGTCACCAGCATTCGGGTGTCATCCAGGAACAACCAAATCACGGCACCCTCCGACATTGGGTGTTCGCTTTGCTAGTCACGCCCGCCAGAGCCATCGGGCGGTTTCGACGTGCTTGTCTAGCACTGTCTCGCCGTCAAAACCCCACGCAAGGGTCTGGACTAGAGTCCACAAACGGCAGCGCTCGCGATCAAGTCTCAGAGATGAGCTCAGCTTGTCCAGACGGTGAACGACCGCGGCCCGGGTGTGGCCTAATTCGCCGCTGCGTATGATGGGCGCGAGCGAGAACTCTCTTTCGCCGATCAGGGGCTTGGGGTCGATGGCGAGCCACGGTTCGCGCGCGGCGCGCAGGACGTTATCTCCGTGCAAATCCTGGTGCAGCAGGACCGGGTCACTTTGTGGAACGCACAATCGATCCATTGCCTCGAGCGCCGCATCGAGTAAGGCGCTTTCGAAAGGGCGATGCGCAAGATCCCACAGCGATGGCAGTTCCTGGCGCCATTGACGGCACTCCTCGGCCAGAGTTTTGAAAGGCTGTGCCGCCGGCACCCACAGCCGCGGCAGCATTTCCGCGAGAACTTCGATCGCTTCTTCAGGATTGACAGTGGAAAGGTGATCGCCCGGTTCGCAGCGCTCGATTAACAGAGCGTGTTCCTGCGAGTCGAACTCATATAGCTGGACCGCGCCATGGCCGTTCCAAAGGCGCAGCGCCTCGTGCTCGTAATCGGACTCCGCATGGGGCCACTGGATCTTGAGAACCGCCGGGGATCCATCGCTTCGCCTGGCGGGAAAGACGATCGAGACAAACGATTGCGGGAACGGGGGACCGATCCGCAGATGCCATTTGCTCGCGCATCTGGACACGCGGGCAGGCAGTTCGCGAAGCCAAGCGCGCCCACTCTCGGAGTTTTGGAGCCATGTCAGCGGGGGCGGAATGATCTCGAATTGCACGTTGGGTATATGGTAAGCGGGCGCGACGGCGCCTGTGGTGTGACCAAAGTCGCTGAAGCCCCGCCGGGTCTTGCAATAGCCTTCGGATGGAGGGGATTCCGAGATGGCAAGCGCGGTCGGCAATACGATTCCATTACATGAACCGAAAAAGAAGTGGACGCGGCGCTCTTCCCCGGATCGATCCCAACGAATTCGCCGCACGGTTCAGTGGCTCTTCATCGCCTTGAACGCCTGGATCGGACTTCAGTTTTTCCTGTGGGTACGATATTTCGAGCAGGGCGGAAATGCCCTGTATGTGGCCCGGCCGGCCGGAGTGGAAGGCTGGCTTCCCATCGCGGGGCTGATGAATTCCAAATACTTTCTTCTCACCGGGCGTGTTCCGGCGATTCATCCGGCGGCAATGTACCTGTTTCTGGGCTTTGTCCTGATGAGCGTTCTGCTCAAGAAAGCGTTCTGCTCCTGGTTGTGTCCGGTCGGAACCTTCTCGGAGAACCTGTGGAAGATGGGGAGCCGGATTCTGGGGCGCAACTTTCGGCTGCCGAAATGGGCCGACATACCACTGCGCGGACTCAAGTACCTGCTGCTCGGCTTTTTCGCCTGGATCATCGGGGGCATGTCGGTGGAAGTCCTGGACGGATTCATGTCGACGCCCTACGGGATCATTGCCGATGTGAAGATGCTGGACTTCTTCAGACATATGGGGCTGACCGCAGCGATCGTCGTGGGTGTGCTGGTGATCCTCTCCATGGTTGTTCAGAATTTCTGGTGCCGGTATCTGTGCCCTTACGGAGCGCTGCTTGGACTGACGTCAATTTTGAGTCCGGCAAAGATCCGGCGGGATGCCGAGGCTTGCATCGATTGCGGAAAGTGCGCGCACGCTTGCCCGGCGGGTCTTGCCGTAGATCAATTGGTACAAATCCGTTCCGCCGAATGCAGCGCGTGCATGGTGTGCGTGGCGGCATGTCCGGTGGAGAATGCGCTGCAATTTGCGCTGCCCGCGCAAAAGGCGGCGGCGGCCCCGCAGCGGTGGTATCGACGCAGAATTGGACCGGTCGTGGTCACGGCGATTCTTGCTTACATCTTTTTTGGAGCCGTCCTGCTGGCGCGGACCACGAACCACTGGCGGACAAACATTCCCCGCGACGTTTACATGAGCCTTGTGCCTCATACAAACCGCGTGAGCCATCCTGGAATTTGATCGGCCTGCGCCTGTGGCTATCGAGGCGGTCAAGGATGACGCGCACGACTGTCCCCGGTTCCCTTTTCGTCCGGCTCCCATCGGCGTATGGAACAATAGGTCCCGGCAATCAAGATCAGGACGGGGAGAGGCGAACTTATGCGACTACGGAACGGCATCGTTATGTGGATGTGCGCGTTGATCCTTGCGTGCCCCGGCTTCGCCATCGCACAACAAGCCTGTGAGGCGCTCAAAGACATCAAGCTTGATCATGCAACCGTGGTCTCCGCCGTATCGCAGGAACCGGCGCCTTTGAAGGAGCCGCCGGGGAAGCCCTTCAAGGTGCCGGATTTAACCGTTCCGCGGCATTGCGAAGTGAGCGGGGTGGCGCGTCCCACGTCGGACTCCGAAATCGATTTCACTTTATGGCTGCCGCCCCAGGAAGCCTGGAACGGCAAATATATGCAGCGCGGGAACGGCGGCTGGGCCGGATCTATCCAGCCGGCCGGCCTGGTGGCGCCGCTGGCGCGCGGTTATGCGGTTTCGGCGACGGACGACGGACATGAAGGCCAGGGCATCATGCCGGATGCGACGTGGGCTATCGGACACCCTGAAAAACTGATTGATTTCGGCTATCGATCCCTGCATGAAACAGCGATTCTTTCAAAAGAGATCCTTCAGGCTTATTACGGCAAGACCGCGGGGAAGGCGTATTTTTCAGGATGCTCGGACGGAGGCCGGGAAGCGCTGATGGAGGCGGAGCGGTATCCCGAGGACTTCGACGGCATCATTGCGGGAGCGCCGGCGAACCACTGGACGCATCACTTTGCCGGCTTCGTCTGGAATGAGATTGCGTTGAACGGGAAGCCGGAGAGCAAGATCAGCGTCGAACAGCTTGCGGCGATTCAGAAGGCGGCACTGGCCGCGTGCGACGCGCTGGATGGCGTCAAAGATGGGTTGATCGAAGATCCCCGCGCATGCCACTTTGATCCATCCGTGCTCCTCTGCCACGGTGCGGCGGGCGCGGACTGCCTGACGCAGCCGCAAGTCGAGGCGCTCGAGAAGATCTATGCGGGCCCGAAAAATCCGCGCACTGGAGAGCAAATCTACCCGGGGTATGAGCCCGGCACCGAGGCCGAACCTGGGGCATGGTCGCTATGGATCCTGGGGCCGTCGGCGCAAAGTCTTTTTGGAAACAGCTTCTACGGCCAGGCGGTACACGAAGACCCGCACTGGGATTGGCGGACAATGGATTTCGACCGCGACGTGCGCCTGGCCGATGAAAAGACGGGAGCGATCCTGAATTCGAATAACCCGGATCTGCGCAGCTTCCGCGACCACGGAGGAAAACTGATCCAGTACCACGGCTGGGGCGACGCAGCCATCGCGCCTCGCGATTCCATCAACTTCTACGAGGAGGTTCGGGTATTTCTCGGACGCTACCCAGATCCGCGATCGACCAATCCGACGGATATCCAGGGGTTTTACCGATTGTTCATGGTGCCTGGCATGCAGCATTGCTCGGGTGGTCCGGGCGCAACGAGCTTTGGAAACGACGACATTGCGGCTCTGAATTCGACCCCGGATGATGCCGACAACGACATTCTCCTGGCTCTCGATCGCTGGGTCACGCAGGGGGTGGCTCCGGAGAAGATTATCGCAACGGGGAGGCTTGGCGCGGATGCCAAGAGCGGGTCCGCAGGGGTGCGATTGACGCGGCCGTTGTGCGCCTATCCGTCGGTGGCACGATACAAGGGCCAGGGCGATACGAACGCGGCTGAGAATTTCGAATGCCGGTTACCGGGAAAGTGAGAGATGGGCAGCCGTGGTTTCCCACCCTTTCGCAAAAGCGCGAAAGGATGGGGCACGGAGCAATCGCTCCTCATCAGCAGATCTAACGTTCTCGACGTTACTTTGTTCCACCGGAATTACATGGCCCTCATTCTCATATAGCGGCGAATATCGGGCGCCATCCGCAACATGAGCCAAGCCAGGCTAACTGCCGTTACTGCGTAGATTGTCAGCTTCATCCGGTTCCTCCCATTTTCTTCAGGTCGGTGAGACGAGCCTGGTCGCAAATGACCAGTCCCGTTCTTTCTGCTTTGATGCGCAAGGGGCTGGTCGCGACACGGGCCGGGAAGTCCGCGGCTCATGCCGGGGCTAAAGAACACGTTGTGAGCGTTATCCGCGATTCTTTGCTTGCGCAGATCCCCGATTCAGGCAGATTATGGTCGCTGCGTCATTTGCCAAATCGGATGGGAAAGAGGCCACCTCGTGGGAGTCCCGAATCAACCTTCTCGAAAGATCGAAGAGATCGATGTTCTGTGGATTACGGCGGGACTTGGCTGCGACGGAGACACGATCGCTATGACCGCGGCTACGCAACCGAGCATCGAAGATTTAGTGAGAGGCGGCATACCCTGGACGCCCAAAGTACGTCTGCACAACCCCTTTCTCTCGATCGAGAACGGGGACGAGTTTTTGCTGCGATTCCACCAGGCGGCCGAGGGCAAACTCGAGAATTTCATCCTGGTGATTGAAGGTTCTATTCCTGATGAAACCAATAAGCCGGAAGGCTACTGGGCGTCGTTCGGCACGGATGCGGCGACTGGGCAGCCGATCACCACATGCGAGTGGATCGACCGGCTCGCTCCGAAGGCGTGGGCAGTGATCGCAGCCGGCACCTGCGCCACGTATGGAGGCATTCATGCGATGGAGGGGAATCCCACCGGATGTATGGGGCTCCCCGATTATCTTGGCTGGGATTGGAAGACGCACGTTGGAATTCCGATCGTGTGCATTCCGGGCTGTCCGGTGCAGCCGGATAATTTCACGGAAACGCTACTGTACCTGCTTTACATGGCGACCGGTCATGCGCCTATGATTCCCCTCGACGAGGCGCTGCGTCCAACATGGTTGTTCGGCAGTACGGTCCACGAAGGATGTGACCGGGGAGGCTATTACGAACAGGCCCAGTTTGCGGAGGAATATGGTTCCCCCCTGTGCATTGTGAAGCTGGGATGCTGGGGGCCTGTGGTGCAGTGTAATGTCGGGAAGCGCGGCTGGATGGGCGGAATCGGCGGGTGCCCCAACGTGGGCGGGATCTGCATTGGATGCACGATGCCGGGATTCCCGGACAAATTTATGCCGTTCATGAACCAGCCGCCGGGGTCTCTGCTTTCGTCTGCCGCGGTTCAGACTTACGGGCGGGCCATTCACTCTCTGCGCAAGTTTACACAGGCGTCTCTGAACAAGGTACCGAGCTGGCGCCGAAACCGGCTGCGCCCGAACCGAGCACCGAACGACCAACCTAACTGACGCGATTGCCCCAGGTCGAATCACGGATGGCGTTATTTGCACAAGCCGAATGGGATGCCCCCGGGCGAGGGCGAGAGCACGAAGTTGAAGGGTCCGATGTGCCCGCGGATCTGGAGCACGCTGAATCGGTGCTGCTGGAACTGGCTGGTGTTTTCAGCAGCTCGCCGTATGATCCCGTCGGCTCACCCGCGCCACCGGCAATGATCGATTCGCATCCTTCCAATCTTGAAGCAAAGTATCGTGCGCTGCTGGAACAGGTTCCAGCCGTGGTCTTCATGGCATATGTGGATCGTGGAGTCAGCGAGGCTTATGTCAGCCCGGAGATAGAAGCGGCGCTGGGCTATTCTCGCGAGGAGTGGCTGGAAGACCCGGTTCGGTGGTACGAGCACATTCATCCCGACGACAAGCAGCGCTGGAGCCTGGAAGCGGCGCAGATGTTTCTGTCGGGCAAGGCGCTGCGATCTTCGTATCGCGTGATCGCGCGCGATGGACACGTGGTCTGGTTTCACTGCGATGCGCGGATGGTGCGCCGGCCTGATGGCCAGCCGTGGTTCATCCATGGCGTGGCGTTCGATATCTCAGATCTGAAACACACCGAGCGGGCTCTGCAGCAGGAGAGGAATTTCGTTTCCGGAATACTCGACACGGTCGGGGCACTGATTACGGTTCTTGACCATGATGGACGCATCGTGCGCTTCAATCGCGCCTGCGAACTGACCACCGGCTACTCGTTCGACGAGGTCCGGGGTAAATGCATCTGGGATTTTTTTATGCTGCCGGAGGAGGTCGCGAGATCGCGGTCCGTGATCGAACAGCTGAGCGCCGACCTGCTTCCGCAGGATTATCAGAGTCATTGGGTGACGCGGCACGGCACGAATCGATTGATTGCGTGGTCCAGTTCCCTGCTGCCCGGCGGCGACGGCGCGCCTGATTACATCATTGCCACAGGAATTGACATCACGGAGCGCGAACAGCTGGAGAGAGCGCTGCTGAACATCAGCGCCAGGGAGCAGCGGCGTATCGGCCAGGATCTGCACGACGGCCTGGGCCAGCACTTGACCGGGATTGCATTCATGGCCAAGGTGCACGAAGAGAAACTGGCGCAGAGAAAAATCGCTGATGCCGCGGACGCGGCCAAGATTGTGCGGCTGGTGAACGAAGCGGTCCACAAGACACGGGAACTGGCGCGCGGACTTTTGCCCGTGATGTCGGACGCACAGGGACTGATGTCGGCGCTGCAATTGTGGGCCGGAGAGGTGGAAGACATCTATGGAGCTTCATGCAGATTTGAGTGCGAAATCCCAGTCCTGATCCATGACGATGGGATCGCAACGCATCTCTACCACATTGCCCAGGAAGCAGTGAATAATGCGCTGAAACATGGAGGCGCGCGTAACATCGTTCTTCGCCTGACAACCGCGAACGATTACGGCACGCTGCTTGTGGTGGATGACGGCACCGGCATTCCGGAGGATCGCGGAAACACTCAGGGAATGGGACTGCACATCATGAACTATCGAGCCGCGATGATTGGCGGAAGGCTCGAAGTCAGGCCAGACAGGACCCGGGGAACCGTGGTTTCGTGCACGTTTCCGATGAGCCCAGAAAAATAAGGATACGCACATGGCGACACTTTCTATCCTCGAACAAACTGCGCAGCAGACGAAGAAGACAGTGCTCATTGTCGACGATCACCCGCTTCTGCGGCAGGGACTAGCCCTATTGATCAACCAGCAGCAGGATATGCAGGTTTGTGGCGAGGCCGAAGAGGCGCACGCGGCTCTGCAGAGCATTGCGCAAAAGAAACCGGACATCATGATCGTGGACATCTCGCTGAAAGGGCCGGACGGGCTTGAGTTACTCAAGAGCATCCGCGCCCTTGATCCTGATCTGCCGGTGCTGATTCTCTCGATGCACGATGAAGCCATCTATGCGGAACGTGCGCTTCGCGCGCGGGCCAATGGTTACATCATGAAGCAGGAGGCAACCGAGAAAGTCCTGGTCGCGGTGCGCCGGATTCTCAACGGCGATGTGTATCTGAGCGACAGCATGTCAAAGAAAATGCTGCAGCAGTATATCGACGGAGCTCCGTCGATTGTTCAATCGCGGATCGCAGCGCTGTCGGACAGGGAGTTGGAAGTCTTTCGCGGGATCGGGGAAGGCCGCGGGACACGTGAGATCGCCGAGCAACTTCATCTGAGTATCAAGACGGTTGAGACGTACCAGGCTCACATCAAAGAAAAGCTTTCCCTGCGCAGCGGGCGAGAGTTGATCCAACACGCGATTCAATGGAAGATCAACGAGAAGGCGAACTGAGGTTCGATTATCTATCGGGGAAACCCTGATGCGTCCGTCAGAAAAAGTACGAAGCGAGAATAAGGCTGGTCCCGCTTGTAGGTTGTTCAGGCTGCCTGTTTGGATAGCGGATGTTGACGGCGTCTTTCCCCGTTTTTTTATGTCCGCCTGGGCGTAGAAGGACGATTCGCCGAGCTGAACATTCGTAAGAGGTCGAAATCTGAATGTTGAGAATGGCTGCGCTGACACGTTCGAGCGCGAGTGTAGTTGTGTGCATTTTTGCTTCGATCTGCTGCGTCGTGGCAAACGAACTAGCTCGCGCGGCAACGCAGGCCGAGTGGTTCGGCATCGAAATGTAACTACGGCACCGAAAGGAGTATCCAGGTCATGAGCGCACAAGCGGTACCTCACGGTCGAGTGACTCAGAAGAAACCTGCTGTGGCTGAATTGCACATTGTTTGGATTACTGCGGGTCTGGGGTGTGACGGAGACTCGGTCTCCATAACGGCTGCGACACAGCCGAGCATTGAAGATGTTTTGCTGGGCGCCATTCCGGGACTTCCCAAGGTTCACCTGCACAATCCCGTGCTGGCTTACGAAAACGGCGGTGCCTTCCTCGATTTCTATTACAAGGCGGCAGCGGGAAAGTTGGATCCATTCGTCATGGTTGTGGAAGGTTCCATTCCCAACGAAAGGATCAAGAAAGAAGGCTACTGGGCCGCCGTGGGGACTGATCCGGATACGGGCCAGCCGATCACGACCTGCGAGTGGATCGATCGCCTGGCTCCCAAAGCCATCGCTGCCATCGCGTGCGGGACATGCGCAACCTATGGCGGAATCCATGCCATGGAGGGCAATCCCACCGGCTGCATGGGGCTGGCGGACTATCTGGGCTGGGATTGGAAGTCGAGGGCGGGCCTGCCGATTGTCAATGTTCCAGGCTGCCCGGTGCAGCCGGATAACTTCATGGAAACTGTCCTGTATCTTCTGTACCAGGTCGCCGGCTTGGCGCCGATGATTCCTCTCGATGACCAGTTGCGACCCACCTGGCTGTTCGGCAAGACCGTGCATGAGGGCTGCGATCGCGCGGGGTACTACGAACAGGGCGACTTCGCCTCGTCTTACAGTTCCCCGAAGTGCATTGTGAAACTCGGATGCTGGGGGCCGGTTGTGAATTGCAACGTGCCCAAGCGGGGATGGATGGCGGGAATCGGCGGGTGCCCCAATGTGGGCGGCATTTGCATCGGGTGCACCATGCCTGGATTTCCCGACAAGTTCATGCCGTTCATGGATGAGCCACCCGGCGCCAAGCTCTCTTCATCCATGATCGGCGCCTATGGCACCGCGATCCGTAAGCTGCGGGGCCTGACTAATGCGACGGTCAACAAAGAGCCCAAGTGGCGGCACGCGCGCGCCGAACTCTCCACCGGCTATCACCCCAGTTCTTACTAACAAGCACAAAGGAGACACTTCGATGGCGACGATTACCGCGACGCGTTCCGAGACAGATGCCGATAAGAGCCAATTAGTCGAGATGAACTGGGATCCGATTACGAGGATCGTGGGCAGCCTCGGCATCTTCACTAAGATCGACTTCGGCAAGCGCAAAGTTGCCGAGTGTCACAGCACCTCTTCAATATTCCGCGGCTACAGCATTTTCATGAAGGGCAAAGATCCACGCGATGCGCACTTCATCACCAGCCGCATCTGCGGGATCTGCGGCGATAATCACGCCACCTGCGCCACTTATGCGCAAAACATGGCGTTCGGGGTGCGGCCGCCGGCGATGGCGGAGTGGATTGTCAACCTGGGCGAAGCTGCCGAGTACATGTTCGACCATAACATCTTTCAGGACAACCTCGTGGGCGTGGACTTTTGCGAAACGATGGTGAAGGAAACAAATCCCGGAGTCTGGGAGAAGGCGGAGAAGACAGCCGCGCGGCATGCGGAGCTTCACGGCTATCGCACCATCGGCGACATTATGAAGGCGCTGAATCCCTTCACGGGCGCTTTCTATCTCGAGGCGTTGCAGGTCAGCCGTATGACGCGCGAGATGTTCTGCCTGATGGAAGGCCGCCATGTGCATCCGTCCACTCTTTACCCCGGCGGCGTCGGAACCGTGCCTACCGTGCAACTCTTCACGGACTACATTGTGCGATTGATGAAGTACGTGGAGTTTATGAAGAAGGTAGTGCCGCTGCACGACGACCTCTTCGACTTCTTTTATGAAGCCCTCCCCGGTTATGAAGAAGTGGGGCGCCGCAGGATTCTTCTTGGCTGCTGGGGTTCATTCAATAACCCCGACGTATGCGACTACACCTACGCCAACATGAGCGAGTGGGGGCGCGGGATGTATGTAACGCCGGGGGTGGTCGTCGACGGCAAGCTTGTCACCAACGACCTGGTGGATATCAACCTGAACATTCGCATACTGCTGGGCAGTTCCTTCTACGAGGATTGGCAGAACTCGCAGACGTTTGTGCAGACGGATCCGCTGGGGAACAAGGTTGATCAACGCCATCCGTGGAACCAGAGCACTTATCCGAAGCCGCAGAAACGCGACTTTAAGGGTAAGTACACTTGGGTTATGTCGCCGCGCTGGTATGACCAGCGCACTGGCGACTATCTCGCGCTCGACACGGGCGGCGGTCCGATCGCGCGCTTCTGGGCAACCGCGCTCGCGGGGATCGTGGACATCGGGTACATCAAAGCGACCGGCCACAGCGTAAAGATCTATTTGCCAAAAACTGTTTCCATGCCGGAAGTCGAGTTCGAGTGGAAGATACCGAAGTGGAGCAATGCGATCGAGCGGGATCGCGCACGCACTTACTTCCAGGCATATGCCGCAGCAGCGGCTCTCTACTTTGCGGAACAGGCCCTGGCTGAGCTGCACGCCGGGCGCACACGCACATGGAACGATTTCAAGGTTCCTGAAGAAGCCATTGGATGCGGCTTCCACGAAGCGGTGCGGGGTGTCTTGTCTCATCACGTGGTCATTAAGGGTCACAAGATTGCGAACTACCATCCCTATCCGCCGACTCCCTGGAACGCCAATCCGCGTGACTCGTATGGCACCCCGGGACCATATGAAGATGCGGTGCAGAATACGCCGATCTTTGAAGAGAATGGGCCCGACAAGTTCAAGGGGATTGATATTATGCGCGCAGTACGCAGCTTTGATCCTTGCCTGCCGTGCGGCGTACACATGTACCTCGGCAATGGCAAGGTTTTGGAAACTCACCATTCGCCTATGTTCGGACTGCACCTTTGAGATGTTAGCCTCTGTGGATTCCGACCCTTGCGCCAATGAAAAGGCGCAAGGATGGGGCACGGAGCCGTTTACTTTTTCTAAGCCATTCGGAACGTTGACCGATTAATTTCTCAAGGGGAGACTCGTGGCGAACAGCGACGGATTTCGGGACCAGGTCAAGCGTCTAGGCGAGTTAGTAAGTCAGTTCGATCAAACGCCCGATGGCCCGCAGAAGATCGCGGGCAAAGAGCTGATACAGCTTCTGATGGATGTGCATGGCCAGGGCCTCGAAAGGATGATGGAAATCATCTTTGAGAGCGGTGAAGCGGGGAGCACGTTGATTGACCAGCTTGGCAAGGATGAGATTGCCGGCGGCCTGCTTCTGCTGTATTCATTGCATCCGGATGCGCTGGAAACGCGGGTGTACGCGGCACTGGATAGGATTCGTCCTCGATTGCGCAAACTCTCCTGCGCAATCGATCTTGTGAGCATCGATGAGGGCGCGGTTCGAGTGCGTCTTACAAAGAGCGGACACAGTTGCGGCTCTTCAACCAAGGAATTGCGGGGACTGGTGGAAAACGGCGTGTATGAGATTGCGCCCGATATTACGGCACTCGAGATCATGGGGCTGGAAGAGCCTTCTTCGACCGGCTTTGTCACGCTCGAGAGTTTGGTCGCCAGCACACTGGTTGGCGCAGCCCCAGCAGGGGGAGGTGCCCGCTGAGGCCGCCGAAGCTCTTTGAGGAAAGGAATCCATATGCCTGATCAGCCAGCGCTGGCCTTTGAGCAGGCATTGGGCGTGCTGCGACAATTTCGCGGCCCGCGCCGTTCGGCCTCGCGCGCCGAACGCTGCGAATTGTGCAGCGCCGAGCTGATCCACGACCATCCTCACCTGGTGGAGTTAGTGTCACGCCAGATTCTGTGCGCGTGCGATGGATGCGCCCTGCTTTTCGACGGTACCGAGCGGTTGAAGTTCAAGAGGGTTTCTCGAAGCATTCGATTCCTTTCCGAATTTGAAATGACCGATGCGGAGTGGAACAACCTGGTTATTCCCATCAACCTCGCATTTTTCTTTCACTCCAGCATCGAAGGGCGAATGGTGGCGCTCTATCCGAGCCCGGCGGGAGCAGTTGAATCCTTGTTGCCGCTCGATTCGTGGGCTGCGATCGCGGAGAAGAATCCGGTGTTGGGACACCTCCAATCCGATACCGAAGCCCTTCTCATCAATCGCATCGACCGGAGAGAGGAGGGGGTTCCTTCGCGGTACTACATCGCGCCGATCGACGAATGTTACAAACTTGTCGGCATCCTGCGGAGTCACTGGAAAGGACTCTCCGGGGGCGCAGAAGTCTGGACCGAGATAGAGCACTTTTTTGCCGATCTTCGCGCCAGGTCGGAAACGGCTGGAGGGTTCGATGCCTGACTTGAGCATCAAGGTCTCGACTGCAAAGGTGGTAGCGTTTGCCGCCGTTCCCACGCTCGCCTTTCAACTAGAGATCGGAAATGCCGCGCCGGACGAAGAGATTCACACCATCGCATTGCGTTGCCAGATCCAGATAGAAGTTACCCGTCGCAGCTACGCGCCGCAGGAACAGAAGCGCCTTCTCGATCTGTTCGGGCATCCGGAGCGCTGGGGCAAGACACTGCGCAATCTGCTGTGGACGCACACAAGTGTTATCGTGCCGGCGTTTGAGGGCTCGAGCACCGTGGCTGACATGAACGTTCCGTGCACGTTTGACTTCAACGTCGCGGCAACCAAGTACTTTGAGGGTCTCGACACGGGAGAGATCCCCCTGCTCATGCTTTTCAGCGGGACCATTTTCTATGGCTCCGCTGAGAGCCCTCTGCAAGTGGCGCCGATTTCGTGGGAACAGGAGGCAAGATACAAGGTGCCGGTGCGGATGTGGCGCGAGATGATGGACACGTATTACCCCAACAGCGTGTGGATCAATTTGCATCGCGATGCATTCGAACGCTTATACCAATACAAGGTCGAGCATGGCATCCCGACATTGGAGCAGGCACTCGAGCGCGTACTCCCCTGCGAGGCGGAGGTGAAGCAATGAGACTGGACCTGGTGGAAGCGATTGCCGACGCCGTTCTCTACGAAGGGTACATGCTTTATCCTTACCGGCCGTCCTCAGTCAAAAATCAGCGGCGATGGAACTTTGGCGTGCTGTGTCCGCCATCTTATTGTGAACTGCAACCAGGTTCGGAATCGCCATTCATGCAGACCGAGTGTCTTCTCAGGGTAAATGAGAGTACCCGGATTACGGTGAGGGTCAGGTTCCTGCAGATTGTGCAGCGATTGATTTGCGAGCTCAAAGATGCGGGCGGCGATGGAAAGGAATCTGAAGACAAGGATATGGAGTTTGTCGATCGCCTGGAACTCGAGGGACGCGTTTATCAGGCATGGCAGGAGGCAGTCGAACGAACGCTGCCCTATGAAGGCCTCGATCCGGCGACTCTCGGCTCCTCATCTTCGCTGGATTTCAGTCTGTTTGAAGGCAGTTCACTCGAATATCTGCAGGATGCACAACGGCGACGGCGAGGCGCGATCTCGCGGCAGTGGCAAACGCTGGCGGGGATGGTTCAGATTCAGGCGAACACTTGCCGCAACGATATCGTCAAGCTCACGGTGCGGGTCGAGAATCGCAGTCACTTTGATCCCGATGGCAAGGACGATTTCTCCGGCCGAGAGGCGGCGCTTCCCTTCTCGCTGGTTTCCGCGCACGCAATCCTAGGTGCGGAGAATGGTGAGTTCATTTCCCTGCTCGATCCTCCGGCTGAGTTGGAAGACGCAGCAGGGCAATGCGAAAACAAAGGTGTGTGGCCGGTGCTTGCGGGCGACGATGCGACGGCGATGCTGGCTTCACCGATTATTCTTTATGACTATCCCGCGATCGCCCCGGAGAGCCTCGGCAATCTTTTTGATTCGACCGAAATCGACGAAATACTTTCGCTTCGAATCCTCACGCTCACCGAAGAGGAAAAGCGGGAGATGCGGGAGTCGGACGATCGTGTGCGCGAGCTTCTAAAACGCACCGAAAACATGCCGGAGGAGCAATTCATGAAGCTTCACGGGGTGTTGCGCGGACTGACAGTTCCGAAGGACGGACCGAAATGAACGAATGGGAATGGAACCTCCTTGAAGACAAGGCTTCGCTGGATCATGTCGAAATCGGCGGAATCATGGTCAGGACGGGGGACCGCGTTCGCCTGCGGCCGAAGGGCGGAGGCGACATCCTCGACATCGCCTTGCGGGGACAGGTTGCCACCATCGAGAGCATCGAAGAAGACTACGAAGGCGGGCAGCACATTTGCGTGGTTCTTGACGATGATCCGGGGCGTGACCTGGGGATGATGCGCCAGCCGGGACACCGTTTCTTCTTCGCGGCTGAAGAAGTGGAGCCCATCTCGCAAGAGTCCGGATCGGCTTCGATTCCCGGCGCAAGAGCCAGGTCACAAAAGCCTCGAGTTCTGGTTGCCGGAATCGGAAACATCTTTCTCGGCGACGATGGGTTTGGAGTCGAGGTGGCGCGGCGACTGCTCATGCGGCCTCGACCCGATGCGGTGCGCGTGGTTGATTTTGGTATTCGTGGCCTCGATCTCACGTATGCCCTGCAGGATGGCTTTGAGACAACCATCCTCGTTGATGCTTATCCGCATGGGCAGAGTCCGGGAACGGTATCAATCGTTGAGCCGGATCTGAAGGATTTGTCAGTGTTGGGCGCTGACTTCGTCCAGCCGCACGCAATGCACCCCATGAACGTGCTGCGCATGGCCGCAGCCATGAACGGCCCGCTCACGCGAGTTCTTCTGGTTGGCTGCGAGCCAGCCGATCTCGGTGGCGAAGAAGGGCACATGGGATTGAGCGGAGCGGTCGAGGCGGCGGTGGGTGAGGCTGTCAACAGGATTGAAGTTCTGGTGAACCAGATTCTGGATGAGAGGAAGATGTAGCGAGTTTTGCATTGAAAGGAGAAAGAACATGGCAATGGATTTGATGGAGTCAACCGCGAATGGAGCAGCCAACGGGAAAGACACCTTATACATGCTGGGCGGAGTTGCGCTGATCGTGTTTGGGACGGGGTTGGTGCTTTCAAACCCCTCCATACGGCGCTACCTCTCCCAGTTTGGAGTCGGCAACATTGCCGAAACGGTAATGCCCGATGTCGAGCGCTATTTCAAACTCCGCGCGATGTGACGCCGGGGCGAACCAGCACCTGAACCAAATCACCCGCCAAAAGGGACAAACCTTAATGATGATGGAAGTCAACCAGGCAGCAGAGGCAAGTCTCGCTCATTTCATTATCGACGCAAAGGCAAGCAGGTTCACGGTGCAGGCGTTTGCATCGGGAATCCTTTCCGCAATGGGTCACAATCCGAAGATCGGGATCCGTATGTTCAGCGGTGAAGTGGACTTCAACCCCGAGACAATCGAGGGAGGCGCGTTTCGCCTGAGAGTCCAATCGGCATCACTGGCCGTGCAGGACGACATCAGCGACAAGGATCGCCGCGAGATGGAGCGGCTCATGACGGAAGACGTTCTCGAAGTCGCCAAGTATCCGGAGATACGGTACGGGGCTACGACGATTGCGATTTCCCGGGTTGACGGCTCCCTCTTCTCAGCGACGCTGAACGGCAATCTCAGCCTTCATGGAGTCACTCGCAACCAGCCCATCGTTGCCCGAATCGCGACGTTTGGGGAGATGCTGCGGGCGTCAGGCGACTTCACGTTGAGGCAATCGGACTATCAGATCAGGCCCGTGTCGGTCGCGGGGGGCGCGCTGAAGCTGAAGGATGAAGTCAAATTTTCTTTTGAAATGGTCGCTCGCAAACAGGAGTGAGGGACGGAAAGGAATAGCTGGAATTTACTTCTGGGGTTTCCCACCCCTGCGACCAAAAACAATCGCAAGGATGGGGCACGGAAGTTGTTAGTTATTGTTTGTTATCCTGACCGACGAATTTGTAGCCGACTCCAGAAACCGTAAGAATGAATTCGGGCTTTTTGGCATTTTCTTCCAGCTTTTGACGCAGACTTGCGACGTGAGTATCAACCGTGCGGGTCAATGTATCGGATTCATACCCCCACACCGCCCGCAGGAGTTCGTGTCGTGGAACGGTCTTCCCCGTTCGCTCGATGAGATAGCGAAGCAGTTGAAACTCGCGCGCAGTAAGATACACGGGCTTGGAATCGCGCGTAACTTCGGATTGGCGGACATCAACGCGGATGGCGCCGAACTTGAAACTGCCGTGACCGGAATGGATGGGGACGCGCCGCAAAAGGACCTCGATACGGGCGAGGAGTTCGGACGCTTCGAATGGTTTGGTGACATAATCGTCGGCGCCCAGTTTGAGCCCGACAACCTTGTCGACGGTATCGTTGCGGACAGTAAGGATCAGAATGGGGATAGCCATTCCGGCAGCACGAATGTCGCGGCAGACATCGAGGCCACCGCGACGCGGCAGCAGCAGATCAAGGATAATGAGGTCGAAAGGTTGGTTGGTGGCCAACTCGACCCCTTCCAGTCCATCGGATGCCGTTTCCACGACATATCCTTCCATGCGCAGGCGATCGCTCAGAGTCGTTCGCAGCGCCTTCTCATCTTCAACCAGCAGAATGCTTTCGTTCATTTCCGCTTCCCCTACCTAGGCCGTCGAATCGACGGTTGAGAGTTCGTGATCTTCCGCGGGCGCGAGTTGCAAGTGCAAAGTGAAAATGCTCCCGACGCCGATTTCGCTGGTGACGGACAACCTGCCACCCATTGCTTCCGCAAGGTGCTTGGCCAGGGATAGTCCCAAGCCGGTCCCATGGATTTGAGCTTCTGTGGCTTCCGGACTGCGGTAAAAAGGTTCGAAAATCCGTTTCAATTCCGGTGTTGCGATGCCGATGCCGTGATCTTCCACGGAGATCATGACTTCCTGGCGAGCATTCTCCGACTTGCCCAGACCCGCAGACATCAGAATACGGCGATCATGGCCGGAGTATTTGACCGCATTGGTAATCAGGTTCTCCAAGCAACCGCAAAGGGCGAGCATATCCCCGAGTATGGGAGGAAGGCCGGGTTCAACCCGTTTTTCGAGTAGACATGACTCTTCCGCAATCAGCGGAGCCATAGTCTTGTGGACACACGCGAAGATCTCCGCGACTTGAAGCGGCCGCAGGGTATACCGATTCTTACCGCTCCGAATGGATGCGAAAAGCAGAATGCGATCGACGTGATTCATGAGTTGCCGGCTTTGGTCCATCACGATGGTGCCATACTCAGCCAGATCCGATTGTTTCGAGACAATGCCGTCTCTAATATTCTCTCCGGCAGAGAAGATTGCCGTCAGAGGCGTGCGCAACTCGTGAGAGACGGAGGCGACAAAATCCATCTGGAGTTTGGCGAAGTTGTGGGACCGGAAACCAGCGAAGCTCAGAACAGCAATGTTCAAGGCGAGCAACAACAGGACGAAGGCGCTGATGGCGAGATTGTTTCTTCTTACCCCGTTGACCACGGACTGCAAGGGACCGGCACGATGCTGGATTTCCAGGAACCAGGACTGCGGGTGGGCTTCGTATTGAATGACCGGGAACCAGACCGGGCCGGAAAAACTGCGCCATTCTGTACTGCGCAAAGACCCGCCAGTCCTGGCAGGCCGCCTGAAGCCCCCAGAATCGGGGAGGGCCTGGAGGCCGAAGATGTTCATCGTGGAGTCGACGTTGCTCAACTGGCTAACGTCGAATCCGGGATCGGAGGAATAGATGGTCCAGGGTGATAGTCCATTTGCAACCACCGCTACCTTGTAGTCCAAGCCCTCGAGGCCGCCGAAATATCGCGTCGAGAGTTCGGGCAGAACCCGCTTCCGGAGAACGTTCATATCCAGAGTAATAATGATCCAGTCCACAGGGCTGCGGCTGCTCAGCGATTTGTCGGCACCATGATGGAAGATGGGGTGGACTATGGCAGGAAGGTTCTCATCGAACTGCCAACCCGCGATCGGGTTGCTCCCGGATGTATTTGCGGGCGGCATTTCGCCAATCCCGGGGCTTGTCTCCGCAGGCTGGCCGGGCAATTGCCATGCGCGCAGGGCAGTGGAAAGGCTTGCGGAGTTGGCCTGCAACCGATCCAGCAATGTTACGAATTCCGCAGGCACATCGAATGGTTGGATTTTCCTGGTATCCAGGTTGAGCCAGAACAATCGGGGCCTGGTTTGCTGGTTGGTTTCCCAGATATAGATTTCCCCGACCAGATCAGGATTTCTGTAGACATAGGGCAACGACTCGTGGGGAAGGGCGTAGTTCCACTGCACGTACCGTTCCAGGTAGTCGTTCCATGTATCTCGCGCGCCGGCGTCGGGGCCGACCTGCATGGCGATGCAAATGGCCGAGAATTCGCCGTAGAGATCGCCGTGCCATTTGGTCATGAGGGATTCGAGCTCGGCCCCGATGCGCATTTCGTCAGCGCTGCTCGCCTCAGTCGTCCAGCGATACTGGAGCACAGCGACGGTAGCCAGCAACCCAACCATGCCGGAAAGAACGATGAGCCAAAAGCCGAGAACGGTGTTAAACCGACGAGGTCGAGAGACTGCAGGACCTGACGGGCGGGTTGTGTATAGCCGCAAACGACACCCCTGTCACTCGACCACCGACCCCTAGCAATCGTCCTGGAGCGGATTCGTTGGCAGATAAGAGGTGTATTGTCCGATTTTCGGGACAACCTTTACCTTTCTGTGCCAGTTGGCCGTATTCTCGTATGCTGCGACAGAGCTGTCAAGAATCGTGGAGTTATTTAGCCAGCACAGTGGTTCGGGTTTGAAAAGGATGCGTCCCGCATCCTTTGTCTATTCGGATTGGATGAACTGCCAGTTTCAGGAGCGTTATTCGACCACCAGCCCGTCCGCATGAAACTGGCCGATGACAATATTCACGTGATCTCCGCGTTTGACGGTCCGGCGCGGGTTGGAGAATGCCATCCAGTAGGATCTTCCGGCCTCTTCCGTGGCGCCTTGACGCAGCTGACCGACCTTTTCGAGCGAGGGTACGGAGAGCCGCACGCCGAGTGCGGGAGCGTCGAGGAAGGCGTCGACTTTCTTGTCATTGAGGATTTCGGCCTTGCTGGGATCGAGGATGCGATAGGAGAAGCGAATCAACGCGCCGGATTCGACGGCCTTGACGCTGAGGCCCTCGACACCCCAAATCAAGTTGAAGTATTCCGCGGCTCTTTTTGAAGGCTGGTTCGGCTTATAGTGGGTGGGAACGCTGGCATTTACGGTTGTGGCGGAGCTCTCCGGAGCCGACTGGGCGGAGGACGGAGAAACCGCTGCACCGCCGAGAAGGGCACAAGCCAACAGCATGGCGTTTACTTTTTGATCGAAAATCATTCGAAACATCACTTTAACTCCTTTAACCGTCGGGGGCCCGTTCGAGGGTCCAAACGTGCGCTGTGGCGCTCTTCGCTGGAGCGCCACCTACTGCCGGGAGCCGAAACTGCAAGGCCGGTGGACGAATGTTTCATCCCTCGCCTACTTCCCGGCGAGAAAATTCTTGCACTCGCTCGAGACGGTGCCGACCGGGAGGCTTGCAAGTTGCAGGTTGATCGATCTTACACCAGCCCCATAGGCGGCGCTGGATTGGTCGACCTTGATTTCCGAGGAAGCGTGTCCGGAGAGGATGTTGGCCAGCGCCCGGGCGTAGCTTCCCGCATTGGGCCGATCTACCTGCGAGCAATAGTTGAGGATAGCCGTTACCTGGGCCAAACCATCGACGGTGATCGGCGCCGCGGGGTTGGATGGAGCTGTGGAATGCCCCGAGGTCTTGATGGGACCGGTCGTGGACTGGATCGGCGCGGGTGTGGGCTTCAAGCTAGCCGGCTTCGGCAGCGGGTTTGCGTGTGCGAGCGAGGAAACAGACAAAACTGTTCCCGTAATCAGGAGTGAAAACCCAAGGCGCATGTCATTTCTCCCCGTGTGGTCATTTGAATCAATGAATTGCAGCCTGCACGTCTATCGGTGCCTGGCTTTAAAGCTGATGTTTGCCGATGCTTCTCGGGTGGCTATCCATCTTTGCGGCAATGCTGCCCGCGGCCAAGGCCGCGGGCAGCATCCCATTCCGGCGAGTTGACTGGATTACTGCGCCGTTCCGGTTAGGGTTGAGGTTTGTGTACCAGCCAGGTCAGTGACCGAGATGGTTGCATTCTTGGCGCCAGTTCCTTCCGAAGTCAGCGGTCTGAACTGCACCGTAACCACGCAGGTCGCTCCCGGAGCCAGGGTTGTGTTGCCTACGACTTGTGTGCCACCAGCGGCACCGCAGGTTGAGAGCAGCGGGGACACGAAGAAGTCCGCTGCGTTCGTTCCGCCCAGTGTTCCGTGGCCGATGCCGGTCAACGGGGCGTTGCCGGTATTGGTCAGCGTGAATACCTGAGCCGGATCAAGCGCGCAGGCTGCTCTTTGGGCCACTGTCGTACCCGGGCAGTTGCGAGTCTGGTTGCCGTAGTTATGCGAGGTGGGTGTCAGGGTTGCAGCGATGACTGCCGCAATGCCTGATCCGCTCAACGACACCGGAGAACCGGTCACGGTAACGCTGCCGGTGATGGCCAGAGTTCCAGTGGCCGCCCCCGTGGCCGTCGGGTGGAAGACCACGCGGATGGTGCAGCTTGCGCCGCCGGCAAGGGTTGCACCGCAGGAGTCACCGGTGCCGCGCGAGAACGGTCCGGTAAACGTCGCGGTGAGACCCGTGAAGGCTACCCCGCCAGAGTTACTCAGCGTAACCTGGTAGGTTGCACTGGAGGCGCTGGTGTTGCCCACCACAGTGTTGGGCAAGGCCAGCGAGGTCGGGGTGACGCTGACAGCTGCGGCACCAGTCGCTACATACTCGACCGCACCGGCATCCACAGCGTTGTTGGTCTTCCTCGGGTTACCGAAGAAGTCCGTAGTCGGCGCCGCCGTATAGTTCGCGGTGGCAGTGGACGGAATGTAGTTGTTAACCGGCGAACCCGCAGCCTGCGCATAGTTGCCGAGGGTTGCGTTGGTTAACGGATTGGCTACTGCCAGCGGACCCCAGCTGAGGTTGATCCAGTTGTTGCCTTCGTCGACAGTTGCGGCCGGTGTGAGGCTGAAGAGCGGGTTGGGTACGGTGGCATCGGAGATGCCCGGAGGCACCTGGAAGCCCGTCCCTCCGAACTCCGGCGGGATGCGCGAGCCATTGCAATACTGGCTCACCAGGGAGGGGTTAGCCGCGTTGTTGTGCTGCGCCGCTACGTCGTAGCCGGTCCCAGTAATGGCGGTCAGGAACGAGTAGGTCGGGTTGAGGGTAACGGTTGACGCGTGGTTGGTCGGTCCCGTGTCGCCGCGTACACCGATGTCCCAGTACGATGATCCGGTGGGGCAGGATCCGGTGGCTGTCTGGTTCCCAGGCACGGCGCTGGTGAAGCCGTTGTAGAGGGTGACGACGTTTTGCTGGTTCTCAGTACCCCCAGCAAGTCCGCCCACACCGATGTAGAACACGCGATTCTCGAAGATCACGTCGTTGTCCAACAGCGGGTATGAGGTTTTTTTGCAGGTCCCGTTGGTGGCGGTGGTGCCGGCGAAGTGTCCTGCCGGGCAGGTGATCGTCGGCGTCGGCGTGATCAAGTTGATGTTCGCTGTCAGCACGGCGCTGTTTTGAATGCTGACCACTCCGGCGGGTTGAGGCGTCGAAGTGCTTACGCAGGGATTGGTCTTGGGCAATCCGGTATTGGGATCGATGCCGCATGGTCCGGCGGTGCTGGCCAGCGGGGCACCCAGGGTGTTGAACAGTACGCCCGAGCTAGCGGTCGTATCATTCGACGCGATGGTGTTGTTGACGATGTCGGTGTTCAGCGCATCGAGAAGAGAGACGCCGCCACCGTCCCATCCGGCTACGTTGTTGGTGATGATGTTGTTGGTGAGAATCACGTGATTCCACCGCGACGGCGTGGTCGGGAAGCTGATCACGTCGGTGCCGTTGACATTCTGCAGGGCGATGCCGCCGCCGCTTCCGCTATCGGCCGAGTTGCCCATGATGAGGTTGGCGTTGATGGTCAGAGACGGTCCGATGCCGTCACTCGGTGTCACAGCGCCCGGAAGGACAGTGCAATCCGTGTCGGCCAGGGCGTTGCAGGTTGGATCGGCATCCGGCGTTCCCATGATGACCAAGCCGCCGCCGTTGGTGGGGATGGTCGGGTTGGTGCTCTGGTTGAACAGGAACGAGTTGTGCTCGATGTCGCCGTTGTAGCTGAAGCCAAGGTGACCGAACCCGCCACCGTCACCGGTGCTCAGGTTTCCGCAAACCCAGTTGTACTGGAATTTGTAGAAGTCGGAGCCGGTGCAGAAGCTGACACCGCCCGCTCCCGCCGGGGTGGCGGAGAACAATTCGTCACCCGTAGAGGAGTTCTGGCCGATGTAGTTGTGGTTCACGTTGACGTTCATGTTCTGGCAATACGGCAAGATCAGGTTGGTAACGTTGCTGGTCTGGCAGGAACCCGGAGCTGCATTCAGTGCAACGTTCGTGGCACCGCCGAGATACGGTTCCGGGAATTCGCCCTGGCCGACGTTGATGCCGCCCGAGAGAGTTCCGGAGTTGTTGGCGATGTGGTTGTTGGCGATTTGCAGGTTGTGGCCCCAGGCGTGGACGAAGATACCGCCGCCGCCCTGCGAGCTATTACGGATGCCCAGACCGTCGATGCCGGACGGGTTGCACCAGAAGTTGCTCGGGAACGGGTTCACTGAGGTTGCAGTGTTGGCACCGCAGCCGGTTCTGGTGTTGGTGCTGTTCGTGAGCAGAGCCGTTCCGGTGGGGAACGTATCTGCCAAGAACGGGTTCGAGGGGAAGTTGACGCCCTTCGAGAGCACCGTGATTGCCGCGCCTTCCAGCGCGCCCATCAAGCTGGGCTCCTGGAGCAACTGAGCCAGGTTGCCGTTGTAATTGGCATCCCACCCGACGATCGGCTCCAGAGGAATGCGATCGACTTGTGGATTGTTGGCAGTGGGTTTCCAGCCAGGCCAGGCGCTGGAGCCGCAGCCTGCCGTCCAGCCAGTATGCACACCGTCGAGTGTGAGGCCGAACAGGCAGTTAACCCTGGCGCGCCAGGTATCCAGCTTGCCGGCTGGATGGGTGTTTCCGTCGATGATGCTGGAAGCAGCGCCGACACCTTGCAGGCGGACAGGCTTCCACATCAGCAGCAGTTCGGAGTGTACGGCGTTTGATTTCGCCGCACCCACGGTTGTGCAGGCCACGGCCCCAGTGGTTGCGGTGCACGTCGGGTCGATCATGAGGAGATCGCCCGGCTTGGCTGCGTCGATTGCGGCCTGGATACTGGCGGACGCGGCCACGTGGGTTGGCGCCTTGCCACCGACAGTTACAGTAACGGTGTCAATGGATGATTTGCCGTTGGCTGCGGTGATGACCAATTGGGCGCAAACCGCATTGGTGGTTCCCGCAGGCCTGTACTGGGCCTGCTGCTGGATGGAGCAGGTCGAGGCTGCCGCGGTAAGGGCAGGCACAACGCCGGTGATCTGGCCGTCGCTCCAGCTCACGCCGGTGAGGGGATGAACTACGCCATCGGTGCCCACGAGGGCTACAGTTCCGGCCGTGGAGCCGAAGCCGTAGTGCCGGGTAACCGTCTTCGCATTGAACGGAGCCGTCGTTGCCGAAGGCCCGGAGTATGCATTGTTGGGCACTGTGGTGTCACCCAGCGCGGTAATGGTGAGGGTATGGCCAGTCCCGCTGGCGCTAACCCAGGGTCCGACTCCATCGCCATCGACTTCGCTGACCGCCGGTGTTGCATCGGGGTAGGCGCAATCGGGGTTGTTGTATCCAGCGCCAGCAAAGGCGGACGTCGGGGTCACAGGCGTATCCATGTACTGGGTCTGCCCAGGCATGAACGGAATCTCGTAGCAGAAGTTGCTGTACTGCGGGTTGTACAACGGATCGGGACTTGCCCCAGTGCCCGGGTCGTTCATGCAGGTGATCATCATGGTTGGGGCATAACCCGTGGGGTTGGGCGGATTGACTTCCCAGGTGGAGTAAGTCAAGCCGTTGTAAGCGCCCCAATGGTCGGCATAGGTGCGGGCGATTTCGGCGCCGGTCCAATCCTTGATGGAGATGGGCAGATCTGGCGGAGCGAACTTCTCACCGAACTGCGGCGAGAACGGATCGAATTCCGAAGTGAAGTCATCGGTGATGACACCGGTGAAGTGAGCTGCGGCGTGCGCGGACGTGAAGACCCAGAACTTGGCCAGCGCGGCTGACTGGTCAACGAGCGTCACTTCTTTGCGATCGCAAAGGTTACGTGTCGCTCCCGCGAACGGGGCCACTTCCCCAGACTGCGGGAAGAGGCTGATGAAGTCAGGAACGATTCGGGCCTGACCGACGCAGGGCCACAATTGCTCCACTGAACCGGTGTCGGCTTCGGTGCTGGGCAGAGTCGTCCGGCCCTGGTCCGTGGTCGCCATCTGGGGGTTGTTGGCGTTGTAGCCGGCAGCCACAGCGGCCTGGTCGGGGAGAATGAAGATGTTCCCGAGGCCAGCAAACTCCTGGCTCACCGGCGCAATGTAGTTATCGCCGATCAGGATGTTCTTGTCCTCTTCCTTGACCAGTTCATAGCCCGGAGGAACGACCATTTCGACAACGTACTTGCCTGCAGGAAGCATGTCTTCCTTGCCGAACCGGAATGCATCGGTCGGATCGTTATCCTTCCCGCAGATGGTGCAGTTGGTGCCGGTGGTGTTGCCGGTCACAGGGTTGCGGCCCGTGACGCTCGGGAATATGTACAGGCCGTCGTACGGCGCCGGCTGTACCTGGTTCCAGTTGTGCATGCCGTCGTAGCACTTGAACTGGGAGTTGTTGGGAATGGTGTGGACCGGCGTTCCTCCGTTGTTGTACATGTCCAGCCACTGAGGCTGGTTGTAGATGGAGAAGAAGAACAGGTCGGCATTGGTGCCGCTGGCCGTACCCTGTCCGGGGCAGTTCATGTTAGGAACGCCGTCGGACCGGAAGCCCTGGGCCCAATCGTCAAAGCTGCTGGTTTTGGTGGTGTCAACCAGTTTCAGGGAGGTGCTGCCATCCGGCGCAGTTCCTTCCTTGTAGAGGTTGATCGTGACGTTCGGAACGTCCGGCGTCCAGCTGGTGTGGATGAGCAACGCCGGATCGTCGAACGGGCGGGTTGAGGCGTAGATCACTTCGCCGTGGATGCCGCCGTTTTCCCCAACCGTGTAAGGCTTTTTGCCGAACTCGATGATGTTGTTCTGGCCGGAGAATCCCTGCCAGCCTTCGGTCCAGACCGACGGAGGATCGACGCGGCCCGTAGAACCGCCCGATCCGGAGCCAGCCGCGACCGAAAGAGGAGCCGGCGCGTCTGAGCAGTCCGCTGTTGAGCAATAGAACGCACCCGGTACACGGAGTGCTGCGGGAACTGGGATGGTTTCGATGGTGTTGGCGAGGTTGGCTGCGATGCTGGAGCCGCCGCCGCCAGGAGTGCCGTCGGCCGGGCCGCCAGCGTCATAGACCACGTGGACACCGGTGTTCTTGTACCGCGTGGAATCGGTTTCGATGACATACCAGCTGAACAACGGGAATACTTCGTTGAAGCCGGCGTAGCCGTTCAGATCGGTGCTGTTGAAGTTGGAGTAGCTGCCGTCGCGGAAGCGATTGTTGGTGGCGACGAGCGCGAGACCTTCTTCGTCCGCATCCCGAACGCCGTTGCCGTTCTTGTCAAAGAAGGTGGTGGTGTAGATGTTGGACTGCCATTGGTTGGTGGCGAGGTCGCCCAGATTCAAAGTCGAGCCGCCGGCCAGCCGGACAGGAGTAGAGAGACCGTCCACCAGCATGTCGTTCCACTGGTCAAATACGGTGACTCTCCAGTCGCCGTCGGGCAGACCTGAGAGGCTGAACTTTCCGCTGGCATCGCACTTGGTAAACGCGAAGTCTTCGCCGTCGGGATCACCAAAGCTCACGTAGCACTGGGTAAATCCGAAGCTGCTGTTGTCGCCGCTGCTGTAGAGCCTTTCGTCGGGCGTACGGCTCATGCGCTCGGTCGTCACCGTTCCGGTGATCGTATTGGTGCAGTTGGAGGCAGAGAGGCCTGAGTTGGGGTCGCCGCCATTACAGATCGACGCCTTGCGGGCGTTAATGATCTTCGGATTGGCGAAGCCGATGGCGACGTGGTAGGAGGCCGGGCCATACTCCTGGAAGAAGCTCGGCTCATCCACACGAAGGAACGAATCGTGGGCCTTCTGACCGTCAAGCGTATTGGTCTGAAGCCACTCTTCACCCCTGCCAATCCTGTCGGCCGCGGGCGTGGCAACTACGCCGTACCGTCCGGGCATCAGGTTGGCGACTACGACCTGACCTGCAAGAGGAGACTGCGTTACGCCGTCATCTTCGTAGGTCGGGCAGGTCACGATCGTGCCGGTGATACCGGAAGTAAGGAGGCCGCTGCTCGGAGAAATTGCTTTCTTCGAGATGGGGCACGCATTATGGCCGCTGGCAGGATCGATGGTGCCATCCAGGCTGTTCGACAACGGCATGTTGAACATGTCGTAGGTCATCTGCCCAGTGGCATCGCCGGGGCCACCGGCATCGTCGAAGAGGGTGATATTGAAACCGCCCAGACCGGGTTCTTCGGTTCCCAGCTGGTTGTCGCTAACCTGGCCGCCTGCGTCGTTCTCGCCGTTGAGCGGGAAGTCGTCTTCGAAGACGAACACCGAGAGCTTGGAGGGCGGGAACGGGTTCGACTGCACCAACACGGTGACGGCCGACGCCTGAATATGCGTGACGGGATCGACGGTGATAGGAGCACCACCCATGCCGTGACCGCAAACCGGATTCGACAGTTCCAGGCAGCCGCTCACGTCCTCAAACGAGTTCGCCGCATCGCCCGGAAGAACCGAGATGTAGTAGCGCTTGGTGGGGTCGAGGTGAACCTGCGACGGATCGACAGCGATCTGTTGAGTGCCGGGCCTGCAAATTCCGTTGCCCACATCGCAAACCACTGAGTTGCCAAGTGAGGTCTGCCCGGATTCGCAGGACAGCTCCCCTGTGCAACCGGTCGCCACAACCGGCATATAGCTGGTGTGGAAGTTTGTCCCGAAAGTGGGAACGATCGAGGTTCCGGTGTTGGTCGTCTTGGTGGGATCGATGTAGAAGGTTCGATCCTCCTCAATGATCCACCGGTAATCCTGTCCGCTAAGGGGAGCCATCGTCTTGCCGTCGACAACCGTGACCTTAAGACCGCTTCCGGTAAGGAAGTTAAGGGTCACAGTCACGGACCCGCTCAGAGTGCCCTGAGAGTTCTTGGCCTTGAATGTGAAACTAGGCGACGTCGTCGTGGGAGCATTGGCAATAAAGCCGCCGTCTGCAGCTCCAATGACCGATACACCTGTCGCCACAATGCTCGAGGTGTCAACTGTCAGAGGATAGCCCGCCGCGTCGTGGCAGCCTGCCAGCACGCCCGGGGTCTGGACCGAAAGATAGGTGGCCACGTTGGACGTGAACGAAGAACCCGCGCACGTGATGCCGCTGGATGCCTCGATCGTCGCTGCGCCAAGAGTGACGGTGGCGGTGATTCCCGAGGAGCATGTCGTCCCCGTGACCGTACCGTTGGCGCAATAGGTGAAGGAAGTCGGGGCACCCGTGTAGGTGAAGGTGCCGTCGGCGTTGAGGGTTAGTCCTGGGACCGTGCCTACCAATTGGACACCGTAGACATTGGTGTCGTTGGCGATGACGCCTTTGGAAGGATCAGACACGGTAAGGGTTTGGCCCGTAACCACGGAAGCGTACGAATCCGCGCGGGCTACGGCGGCTCCCAAAGGTGCAGCCGACAGCAGAGAGCCATTGATGTTGAGGTACGCGAGCATACCGGCGTCGTGCCCGGTGGCGTTGGCTGACAGGCTCAGTTCGCGGTCGAAGATCGGCAGCGCCGGCGCGGCAGCGGCCGGAGCATTGATCATCACGTCGTAGGTTTTGCCCGCGGCCATGAAGACTTCGCTCTGAACGCGGGGAAGGCCGGGCAGCGGATTACCGTCTTCAGCGATGAGCGAGAAGCCGTTAACCGTCGGAGCGGGTGTTACCCCTCCAGTCGCTGGCTGCTGTTGCACTGTTTGCGATCCAACGATTGACGGAACGTGCATGCGCGAACCGGCATTCACGAGGCGCACCAGGACTTTTCCAGTGCCCGCCGTTGCTGTGACCGATGTGGCAGGGAACAATGAGCCGATTGCGTTGGTCTTGTTGAAGGGCGCGCCATTGATCGTGTAGTAGAGGGGAGTGTAGTTCACGGTGGGGGGATAGCATTGATGATAAGTCGCTGACCCGGGATTACCACACCCGCCCTGCAGTCCCGACCACACCATTGTCTCGCTGAAGCCCGCGGTGTTGACCGCCGCGCTCACGGTGTTGTTCTGAACAGGATCGATCTCACCGAAGAGCATCGGGATTTCGGCGTCGTATGGAACGGCGCAGGTGGGGGTTCCAAGGGCAGTGGAGGCGGGGGCATAACCATAGGCGCAGCCCACCGCGGCAGGAGTAACTGCGGCGTTGGGCGCCGTGGTCACCACCAGGATTCCATAGAGTCCCATGGTGCCCTGAATCGAGGGGTGCGTGCCGGATTCAATCAGGTAGGTGCCCGGCCGCAGAGAGGCCCAGGTCAGCGCCGTCGTTGCTCCGCCCGTTACTTCGGTGGAGAACGACTGCACGCGCGCGCCCTGGAGGGGTGGCGTGCCCGTGGTCGTAGGGTCTGGAATGGGCCATGTGACCGATTGCGCATTAGTGTGATCGGGGCTTGGCGTGCTTGTCGCCGTTGTACCCAAGCCGCCACCCAACTGACCCACGATGGTGAGCGAGGTTGGGACACTGTTGGGGCCGAAGGTGAGATTGTTAGTGAGGTTGATTTGCAGGCCCCCGGCCGCGATCGTGGGGATCGTAATCACCACGGGTGACCATCCTCCGGCCGCGTTAGGGTTCAATGCTGCGCAGGTAGCAGTGGAGCCACTTACGACAGCGCCGCAAGTGTAGCCCCACATGGGTACCACGGATCCGTCAGGAAGCGCGATGGTGTTCGGCCCCGCAGACAGATTAATCGTCTGCTGGGCCGAGGCCACGCCCGCTCCAAGAAGGAGAACAGCCGCTCCCCGCAGTGCTGTTTTGACTATCGCTTTGAGAGAGTTGAGTCGCATTTCTGTTCTCCTTGCCTAGTTGGATTCGTCAATCTGGTATTCCCGGGAATCGACGAGCATCATCATCATCATTCCGCCAGGAAACGCGTTATTAGTAGTGATCTCACGCTCATTGTGGGAGTGCCACATGAACGCGAAGCCAGCCTCGCCGGAAGGCGAATTGGCAATCGTGCCCGAGGGAGGAGTAGAACCCGTGCCGCCGCAATTGGGCGAATTGGTTTGAAGCGCATTGCCGGGCATGCAACCGGTGGCGCGCTGGGTGGCGTTCGGTCCCAGGTAGGGACTGCCGCCGAACCAGGCGCCATTGGTGAGGATGTTCGGATCGGGAAGAGCTACCGGGCCGCCGCCCCCGACGTCTCCGTTGGGCAGAGCCTGTATCGGCTTGTTGTGGTCCGCGCACCATTCGTAATAGTTGAGCGCCGTTACGGCGGCGGTGTTGTATCCATTTGCATCCGGAACGCAGGTGAGCTTGGCAAGCGGATCATTAGAGGTGGCGCTATGTCCGTACATATCCCAGTTCAGGCCTCTGCCGGTGTAGTAGAAAATCCCGTCCATGGCCAGGCCCGGTGTGGTGGTGGTCGTGAACAGCGCCGGACCGGCAAGGTCGGTCGCGTCGGTCTGGCTGAGGATCAGGTTGCCGTCGCGCGCCAGGATACGAACGTGATTGGCGTGCTCATGGAATGGATGTTGCCAGCGGCCCTGACCAACGATACGGAGGAGGACTTGCTCACCGGGATGGAGGTGGGGGTTGCCGTTGTAAGGCTGGTGCGGATACTCCGACGCATAGTTAGGATCCATGTCATCGGGCATGGAGCGGCCGTTGATCATGAAGTACGACGGGTGGTAGGGCTCGGTGGGAACTTCGAGACTGCATCCAGCGGCTCCGGCCGCGCAGCCAGTCTTAGCCGTAACCTGGGCGAGAGCCTGGCTGTGAACGCGGGGGTCCATCTCGGAAAACTGGAAGAGGTATTCCCGGTCATAGCAGGTCTTGGGATTGTCATAAGCAGAGGCCGCCAGCCGGAAATCCGTCTCCGGCGAGTTGCCTGGAGCGACGTAATGCGCAGGGATGGCCCCAAGTGCGGTACAGCCGGTGGGAACCGTGTTGGGCAGCACGATGATGACGCCATAAAGGCCCATCTCGACCTGCAGGTCGCCCTGGGTGCCACTGTAGTAAGTGCGCGTTCCGGGCACGCTGGCCGTGAAGGTGTAGGTCACGGAGTTACCGGGGGCCGCCTCTTTGGTCAGCAAGCCGGCAACGCCGCCCGTAGCTGTCACATTGAATCCCGGAAACAGGATCGAGGTATTACCTGCCGCGGCGGGAAGACCGTTGGTCAGCGTGACCGTAACCGCCTGGCCTTCCGTGACGATCAGCGTGGGGCCCGGAACTTGCATGGAGTTGCATGACTGGTTAGGCAGAGTGGGTTTAAATCCCGCGGGTGCGGTGGTACATCCGTAGCCCCAGGAGTAGATTGCCTGTCCATCCGGCTGGGTCAGGTATGCCGGTTGAGCGGTCAGGTTGAAAGCGGGTCCTGTGATGCCCGGAGCAGCAGCATGAGCCGTCGCCGCGAGCGACGCCACTGCAACCAGAACGGGCAGGAGCAGTCTTGTCTTCAAGAACGCGATTTTCATTGTCATCGGCTTCATCGTTGCTCTCCTAATTGATGTGGACTTCGGTCATCAACCCGCCGAAGTTCTCGGCGTCGTTGGCAAGGTGGTCGAGGTTCGGCGTGTAGAGATAGAACACCTGGCCCGCCGAATACTTAGTCGTATCGCTCGCATCCAGGATCACGTCCAGCGACTCGCCGCCGCCCAGAGTGATGGAATTGGTGTTGTAGTACATGTTGTTGCCGGCCTGATCACGTAGAAGTTTCGCATTGATCGCGATGACCTCCATCGGGATGCCGAGCGATGCCAGGGTCTGGAATTCCGCGACATCCAGATCGGAGATGCGAAGCAGCGCCTTCTGCCCGTGAGTGATGTTGATGATCGAGGGCAGAGGCTGCGAGAAGTGATTGGCGCCGTCGGTTGACTGGGTTTGCATCGGTCCAGTCGTTACGGTGTCGGGATAGCTGCGGCCGTTGAGGAGGAAGTACTTGTCCTTCATGTCGGCGAAGCCCTCGGGGTTGAAGGTCATGCCGACGAAGTGGAAGTTGGGATCGAACCCGTGGATCTGGATGGGGTACTCGACATCGTAGTGGGTCGAGCCATCGCCATCGTTGTACGCGTAATTGCCCGTTGCCGCTCTTGTCGCACCGTTATCCGTAGGAGGAACAGGATTCGTGCAAAGAATATCCGCAGCCGTATTGCAAGCGGTGCGGAGATTGCCTTGCTGGGTCACAAGTGCAGCGTGGAGGCTGGTTCCCGCCGGAACGCGATCCTGACGAGGGCGCACAAAGATCTGTCCGACCATGCCCATCTGCAGGTGCTCGGGAGGAGTGATGTGGCAGTGATAGAAGTACGTGCCCGCATCCGGCGCGAGGTAGTAGTACGTGAAGCTGCCGCCGATGTTGATCGCCACCGAAGCATCCGGAACGCCGTCGTAGAAGGAAGAAGCGTTGGGATAACCGTGGAAGTGGACGGTGTGCTGCTCGAACAAGTCGGGGCGCATGATCATGCCCACATTGGTCAGTGTGAGGAAAAACTCGTCATCCTCGTCGATCGCCATAAGCGGCGCGGGGATGTTGCCGTTCATGACGCCGACATCCATGATCTGCCGCGGATCGACGTGGCCATTAATGCAAGACGGCTGACCGGTCCCTCCACAGAGCCCTGCCGCCATTGCGTCGGAGTCGGGCATGATGCCTACGGCGCCGTTGTAACTGAACGACGGCCACGTATTGGTGGGGTCTCCAGGAGCAAACGTGCCCCCGTACGGCACATTGAATTCATTTGGGAAGTCGGTGCCCGGCTGCCCAGCTGCAATCTTCGCCAGACCCGACAGCGGCCCAAACGAGAACATGTAGGTCTGGGTGCCGTCAGCCATGGTCGCGTAGCCATCGCCGCCGGAAATCTGCTGGCATTTGATAGCCCCGTTGATGGCCGTCGCGGACGTATATGCGGGTTCAGAATTGTTGTTGAGTGCGGTGTGGGTGATGGTAGTGGTGGGGCATTGGACTCTGAACGACTGTGCGTTTGCGGTTGCTGCTGCTGCAAACCCGATTAGCGCTAGCACGCCTGTGCTCATGAATCTTTTCGTCATGCGCTCTCCTCCTCCGCGCTGCGCCGTACATACTCGGGGCGTGCAGATACCGCGGGGTCATGTGGGGCAATAGTCGTTTGTAGGGGATCGATCATTTTTGCTCTGGAACAAATCGCTCCGATCCAGCCATCCAATTTACTTATGTATTACATTTATTACAATTTGTTGGTATTAGTCATAACTTACACAAATGACGCGCGTAAATTGCGTTGTCTGATACATCAATGCTCCAAACGATGCGATATATCGATGGATTCTGGGGCGTTTTAACACCCGATGGCCTGTCGGAACGATATTTGGGAGGGCAAGCAGAGGAGAAAAAGGGAGAGGATTTGCTCAGGGGTGCCCCTAGTAGGTGAAGATTGCTTTTATCGCCGACCACGATGGACAGACTCACGCAAAGAAACATCCCCTCGGAATTGCGTCACAAGAGCCGGATCAGACCGCTTTTCACACACAATTGACACGCACAAATTGCGCTCATAAGATCGTGAAACGCACACGATTCAAGCTCAAGAAACGGCTCTCCGAAACCATGAGGCTGATACCGTTTTTCACCTTCGCGATCCTTGCTTTGACGGTGCCGGCGGCTTTAGGCCAGGCAATCAGGCCCATTCCCCCGGATGAACGTTTCAAGGCAGATATCCTTCTTGTGGTTGCTCACCCGGACGATGAGACCGAGGTGACGGGCTACCTGGCGCGGGCGGTCTTCGACGAGCACAAGCGGGTCGCGGTGATTTTCGGTACGCGCGGAGACGGGGGCGGAAACGCCGCGGGACAGGAACAAGCCGCCGCATTAGGCGTGGAGCGCGAAATCGAGGCGCGGCAAGCGCTGAGCGTCCTCGGCGTCACGAATATCTGGTTTCTCGGCGGGCCTGATACACCGGGACAGGACGTATTGCGTTCGCTCGAAACATGGAATCATGGTGCGGCACTGGACCAGGCGGTGCGGCTGGTTCGCCTCACGCGGCCCGAGGTGATCCTGACATGGCTGCCGGTATCAGTGGCCGGCGAAAACCACGGAGACCACCAGGCTGCCGGGGTTATCGCCACCGAGGCTTTCGACATGGCCGGCGATCCCACGCTTTTTCCGGAGCAGTTGTCTGCGCCGAGGGACCGGAAGAATATCGGCAATCTCACCGAGGGACTTCACCCCTGGCAGACGCAGAAGATCTATTACTTCAGCGACGCTACCGATACTGGATTTCAATCCGGCAAGGGGCCGCATTATTCAACTGAAGATGATTCGCCTTCGAGGAAGACTCCGTATTACAAGATTGCGGCCGAAGAAATGAGTTTCCATCTTACCCAGGATGACACGGGGCAAATGGCCGCCGCCGCAATCAGAAAAGGTGATTACACCTACTTCCGGCAACCGGTTTTGCTGATCCTCGGTAAGTCGCTTGTGGGAGGATCGATCACCGGAGACATCTTCGAAGGAATCACAGGTGCTTCGATTCCCTTCTCGCCGCATCCAGGATACATAGCGGCTCAGCGATCCGGGATTTCGATGGAACTCGGCGGGCCCTGGAGCTTTTATCGCGAATTCTGGCAGGCGCACGGCTTGCTGCAGCTAAGCGGACTCCTTCCGGAAGTTGGAGTCAACGTAGTTCCCGGGGAACGAATCCAGATTCCACTTCTCCTGCACAATGATTCTGATGCAGAAGCCATCGTGACAATTACTGCGAATGTCCCGGACGGATGGAACGAGGTAAGCGGCGGCGGGCCATACGTTGTGCCGGCGCACCAGGATGTCTCTACGTACTTCAAGGCGAAGACCGCAGCGGCCGGCGGCAAAACAGCACAAAAACTCACGCTCGCCGCAGAGACATCGGGATCCGGTATTCCACCGATCACCATCCTGGTGTACGCAGATCGCGCGGCTTTGCCGCAGTAGGCGGCGGGACGAATCGCCTGATCTTAAGGACCTATTGCGGCTCCCTAGCAGTGTGCTGAAAAAGTCACTTCCATTCCACAGCGTGTTCGGTTAAGAAGGGAACATGCGAGGAATCGATCATCAGCAGGCGGATATGTTCAGTTATTTGTCTCCGGAAGCACGGGTGCGGAAGGATCATCCTCTTCGTGCGGTGCGCTCGATGACGGACGAGATCCTGAGCAACATGTCGCCCCTGTTCGACGCCATGTATGCCGAAGGTGGTCGGCCATCGATCCCGCCGGAGAAGCTGCTGCGTGCGCAGTTGTTGCAGATGTTCTTTTCGGTTCGCTCGGAGCGGCTCCTCATGGAGGAGATCGATTACAGTATCCTGTACCGCTGGTTCGTTGGACTGAACTTGGATGAGCCGGTTTGGGATGCAACGACGTTTACGAAGAACCGCGATCGATTGCTGGAAGCGGTGGTGGCAAAGGAGTTTCTGGCTCAGGTGGTGGAGCGTGCACGAGGGGCGGGGCTGATTTCCGACGAGCACTTTACGGTAGACGGAACGCTTCTGGAAGCGTGGGCAAGCCTGAAGAGTTTCCGGCCCAAAGACAAAGAGAAGACCACACCGCCAGACGATCCCGGCAATCCGACGGTGGACTTTCACGGAGAGAAGCGGTCCAACCAGACGCATGAATCGAAAACCGATCCAGATGCCAAGCTGGCGCGCAAGGCCAAGGGCAAGGAGGCGAAGTTGAGTTACAGCGGCAATCTCCTGGTGGAGAACCGCAATGGACTGATCGTCAACGCCGAACTGCTGGAAGCGAACGGTCGCGCCGAGCGCGATGCGGCGCTGGTGATGCTGGAACAGATTCCGGACAATGGGCGCATCACTGTGGGCGGCGACAAGGGTTTCGACACGCAGGAGTTCGTCGAAGAATGCCGCCGAATGAACGTCACGCCGCATGTGGCGCAGAATGACGGCAGACGGGGCGGCAGCGCCATCGATGCGCGTACCACGCGGCACACCGGCTATCCCGAGAGTCAGAAGAAACGCAAACGGATCGAGGAGTGTTTCGGCTGGCTGAAAGACATCGCACTGCTGCGCAAACTGAAACATCGCGGCATCCTCAAAGTGGGGTGGATCTTCACCTTCGCAGCAGCGGCCTACAACCTGGTGCGGCTGAGAAAACTGGTTCCAATTCAATCTGCGGCCTGATGGGGCCGTGGTGTCTCCGCCGAGGCCTACAACGCTCCGCGGAACGAAACATATCCGTGGTCGAGTGCTCTGAACACCCGAAAACGGGGGAAAACAATAAATTCAGCAGTGCTATACATGGTTTTTCAGCACACTGCTAGAGAAGCGCCTGGGTGAGAATATCTCGATAGGATGGGACGATCTACCCGTGGTGGCGAGTTGGGCGAGTATCTCTCCGACCACGGGTGCGAATTTGAATCCGTGGCCGGAAAAGCCGCAGGCGATGCTCACCGACGGAAACTGCGGATGCAGCCCAATGATGAAGTGTTCGTCAGGCGTCATGGTGTAAAGACACGTCGTGGCTTTCAAGATTTGGCCGGCGAGCGAAGGAAAACGCGGGCGGAGATTGCGAATCACCTCGGCGAGATCCGACATATGAACTTCACGATCGACTGTTTCCGGCGTGCACACGACATCGCTTCCATGAATCGCTGCCTTTACGCCCCCGTTTGCTCCGTCGACGGCGGGAAATCCGTAGCCCGGAAAGCCATCGTCCGGTGAGTCGCACAGGAAGACCGGGAAGCGATCGGGAAGAAACGGCTCGACACCGCCCACCGGCTCTATCCAGGTCATCACCTGGCGAGTCACGTTCAGCGGGAAGAACCCTTTCAGCGCTTCATTCGCCCACGGTCCGGCGGTGATGACGAGACGTTCCGCCTCGTAGACACGCCGGTCGGTCGAAACGGTGATTCCAGCTGAATCCGCGCTCCATCCAAGCACTCTTTCATCGAAGTGCAATTCCGCTCCGCTCTGCGCGGCAAGCCTTAATTGCGCGCGGATGCACTCCTCTGTCAGCAGATAGCCGGCGAGTTCTTCGTAGACGGCAACATCGTTTGCTAATGGCATGATCGCAGGGAATCGTTCGCGGATTTGACGGGGGTCCAGTACTGAGTACTTGATGGAGTGCTGGTCGGCGGCCGCAATGGCCCCAGTCACGAGTTGGCTGTCGGCAGAGCCGAGGATGAGACCTCCGGTGATGTGGAGCAATTTTGCTCCGGCATCTCTTGCGAGTTTTTGCCAGAGTTCATAAGCACGCAGCACGAGAGGTAAATAGGCGGGGCTCTCCCAGTATGCCTGGCGAATCATGCGTGTGCCGCCATGGGACGACCCTTTATCGTGCGGCGGGACAAACTGTTCGATGCCCAATACCTGCTTTTGACGCTGCGCCAGTTGTTGCGCAGCCGCGCTGCCCATGGCACCAAGTCCGAGAACGATCACGTCATATTCCATAAAGTTTTGGCGCGAGAGCAAATATCGAAGTTGCGATTCGGCAATCCCGCGAACTACGACCGACTCTATCGGCGTGATGACAACGACGCAAGCATCCTTAACTTTTCTTAACGAGCCCCAGCTTTATCAAGCTCTCAGCGGTGGAGACGATTGCCTCCTGATTGGAACGGGAAGACCACCCAAGGAGTTGCCGGGCCTTGACGCTGGTTGCGTTTTTCCTCTTTCCGAGCTCGGGAAGGATTTGCTTTACGGCGGGATCGCGCAGCGATGCGAGCCGCACCAGCCAATTCGGCAATTCACGAGCCTGCACTCTGCGTGCGGATGCTCCCATGTGCGCTTTCAGGATCTGGGCGATTTGAAGGATCGAAATGAAATCGCCGGCCACTGCGAGGAAGCGCTCGCCCTTTGCTGCGGGATGGGTCATGGCGCGGATGTGCAGATCGACTGTGTCGCGCACATCGACGACCCCAAGTTGAAGCTTCGGACATCCAGGTATGGCGCCGTCGAGCATACGTTGAACAATAAGGACGGAGGTGGAGTAGTCCGGCCCCAGTACCGGCCCGAAGACTGCCACCGGATTTACCACCGAAAGCTCGAGAGCGCCGCCTTCTTTAGAGAGGAAGTCCCATGCGGCGCGCTCGGCGATCGTTTTCGATTTGACGTAGGCGGTCGTCCCGGGTTCCTCGGGATTCGTCCAGTCGGTTTCATCAAAGGGTTTCGATTGCGGAGGGTGACCGTAGCCAATCGCGGCGAACGAGGAAGTGAGCACAACGCGCTTCACGCCGGCATCACGCGAGGCACGAAGAACCCGCAGCGCGCCCTCACGCGCGGGAATGATCAGTTCATCGTCATGTTTTGGGACGCTGGCGGGAAAGGGGGAGGCGACGTGAAGTACATAATCGCATCCGGCCACTGCGGCGGGCCATCCCGCATCCTTTTCGAGGTCGGCAACTACAAAGGACAATTGATCACCGGGCTCGCAGCCGCCGTGCTTCAGCATGGCGAGCACGTCGGGCTCGCGATTCATGCTTCGCACCGTGGTGCGTACCCGATGACCTGCATTCAAGAGCTGCAGGATGGCGTGGCCGCCGATGAAGCCTGATCCGCCTGTGACCAATACCGTGCTCATTGCCACCTCACGTTTTGGCGAAGGAATTGTCGTTTCCACCAGAACAGCGGTCGGAGCGCTAGACGGCTTCCTCCGGCACTGCACCGATGGTGAATGAAACGCTCTGTTCGCCGAGCCGCGGATGGCGGGCGGTAAGGCGTACGGTGCCGGCGATTTCGCCGGCGCGAATCCACACCGCACATGTTCCGCCGATCAGTGCGAATGGATTGTCGCCGATCAGCTTCGCCGGACCCTCCAACGTGAAGGCGATGGGATCGTTCGCGTAAGTGCGGATGGCGCCAAACTCATCGGTTACGCGCACGACGACGCGCGTGGTGTCGGCGCCGTCGGCTATCAATTCGTGATCGTCCGCCAGCAAAGCGAACTTGCTGTCGACACCTCTGCCCGAGAGCGTTTTGGTGATCACCAGCTTGCCGCCGATGTATCCTTCGGCGCGCAGATCGCCCCAACCAATGCTTGAAGTTACTTCAGTCGAGTTTCGTCAAATCGAGGACGAAAGGCGGATATTTCAGGTGGTCGAACTCGGTGCGCTCGGGATCGATCTCCGCCAGCTGGACCCATGGATTGTTCTGGACGCTCTCATTGCGCGTGCCGAGATCTTGATGTGATCGCAATTGGAGCAGAACACGGCCTTGCGTGAAACCGACGGACTCATCGCTGCGCGCCCAGTGAAACGCGGGCTCGAGCACAATCTCTTCCTCGGGATCGCATTGCGATTTGTAGAATCCGGCGGCCGGCTTCGGCTCGCGGAAGATGTCGGTGACGCCGTGGTAGCAGATGCGATCGCCGGCGCCGAAGTTGGAGTGGGTGTTGTAGTCGAATGCGCACCACCCGATGCCGCCCGCATACTGAGGATTCGATGCGAGCTGATTGTGAATGCGCGCATGGCGCAGCGTGTGTTCGCGCTGGCGCTCATCGTCATCGGTGGTCTTGGTGGGGAATGTGTGGCCGACGAATTCGGTGTTCAGGTAGCGCGGATGATTCGGCGGTCTGAGCGGGAAGCCGAAGTCGTTCATCGTGAAGACGTCTTCGAGCAGCTCGGATTCCGGGAAGTTGCGAATGCCGCCGGTCTGGCGCGAATCATCGAGCGCGTGGGCCAGCGCGTTGGTGCGCATGTAGAAATCGTGATCATCGGGCGACTCGTTGATGCGCACGCCCCAGAGAATGATGGAGGGATGATTCCAGTCGCGGCGAATCATGCGGCCCACGTTGTCGATGGCCACCTGCTTCCAGCTCTCGTCGCCGATGTGCTGCCAGCCGGGAATCTCTTCGAGTACCAGCAGGCCGATCTCGTCGCAGCGGTCGAGAAAATGGCGCGACTGCGGGTAATGGGAAGTGCGCACGATGTTGCAATGCAGATTCTTGCGCAGAATGTCAGCATCCTTGCGCTGGGCGCGCGCCGGCATTGCCTGCCCGACAAAAGGAAATGTCTGGTGCCGGTCGAGTCCGCGCAGCTTGATGATTTTGCCATTCAGGGAGAAGCCGTGATCGGTAAAGACCGCTTCGCGGAATCCGATGCGGCGCGTGTCTTCATCGATCGACCTGGCCCGAGCGGAGCAGCCTCACGTGAACGGTATAGAGCCTGGGGTTCTGCAAGATCCCAAAGCTGAATGTCGGCCGAGATGAGGAAGCGAAACGACGTGCCGCGCGGGATCCTTCAGCGTCTGCGTTGTGGCGTGAGCCGCGGCATCGTTGTATGGGTCGAGCGATGTGTCGTGAGCGGAAGATTCGCCTGTGGCGGCGACTTTGCCCAACGGGCGGGCGGCTTTGGCGATCACGTTGTCGCCGTCGCGCAGTTCGGCCTCGATTGAAAGCGCGCCCTCCACTCGCGACGTCGCCGGCAATGAAGCAGCTGACATCGAGCGAAGGATTCCCGCTCAGCACGTCTTTCGGCTGGGCGAAGATGTTGTCGATGTAAGTCGTGGGGACGATGCGCAGGCTGACCTCGCGATAGATGCCGCCGAAGGTCAAGTAGTCGATCTCGTAGCCAAAGGGAGGAATGTCGGCGCGCTCGGTCGAATCCAACTGCACGACCAGCACGTTGTCGCCGTCCTTGCGCAGGTGCTTCGTCAGTTCGAACGAGAACGGCGTAAAGCCGCCACGGTACTCGCCTAGCTTGACGCCATTGATCCAGACGGTCGACGCGGTCATAGCGCCTTCGAAGTCGACGAAGACGCGCTTTCCTTCAGCTTCCTTGGGAAACTGGAACCGGCGACGATAGGTGGAGATGAACTCGTAATCCTTGTCGTCGAAGCTGTGCCAGGGCAGTTCGACGTTGGTATGCGGAATGACGACGCGCTCAAACTTCGAGTCGTCAAAATCGGGAGACTCAGCGCCCGCGACCTTGGCCGGATGATAACGCCAGTTGCGATTGATGGGGAGAATGGATCGTCCCCTGCAGATCTGGCTCGTCCGCTTTCAGATGCGATACAGAGAGCGCCGTCGAAGCAAGTACCGCACCGGCCGTCTTGATAAAGTCGCGTCGAATCATCCAAATCTCCGTTCTTAATTTGAAAAAGCTGCTTTCAGCCGATCCAACAGCGAAGGGCGAGTCCTGGCTGGTTGAGAGAAACCGGTGCCGATTCCTGCTCAAGAGTAAACTCCCGAGGCGCCACTACGTAAGCCTGGCGCGTCTTCATGTCATGCGCGGCGACAAGGAAAATGCCAAGGCGGTAGTGAGGGTATTTGTTGCGCGTAGAACCCGACAACGCGGGTGCAAAACCGGCGATCGAAATGCTACAATGACCGCCTAGAATGAACTCCATGAGCGCGCAGTGAGGATGATCCATTTCATCTCTTCGTACCGTGCAGACGTCACCCATGATCGCGCGCGCAAGAGCTGACCGGCATTTTCGTCTTTTGATTCGCTTCCGGAGTAGGACGGGGGCTGCTCCATGCTCGGCGTTTTTCATTTCCAAATTGGGCAGGTCGACAAATGCGGGCGCCGGCGACAAAGTCATGCCCGCGGCGAACAAGGAGCAACTCCTGCAATTGGCACGGTCTTTCGCGGATAGAACCTTATGAGCGTGCGCGCCGGCACAATCGGTGCCATCCTTCTACTGCTGGCAATGTCAGGCGAGTCGGGTTTTAACGGTGCCCGCGCCCAGCAAACCGCGAAGCCCGCCAACTCTCGGGTTAGTGTCCATTTTACTGACATTCGCAAGTCCGCGGGCATCACGTTCCAGCAGGACTCAACGCAGACCGATGAGAAGTATTACCTCGAAACCATGGGCACCGGCGTGGCGTGGATCGACTACGATCAGGACGGTCTGATGGACCTGTACTTTGTTCAGGCGGGCGCCACTGACGCATACAAGCCTGCGCACCCCTTGCGTTCTGCTCTGTATCGCAACAACGGCGACGGAACATTCACCGACGTAACCGAAAAGGCGGGCGTGGGCGGCGAAGGACATTACGGGCAGGGAGTCGCGGTCGGAGACTTCAACAACGACGGCTATCCCGACTTATATGTCACCGGCTATGGCCGCGCGATCCTGTATCGCAACAATGGGAACGGAACCTTCACCGACGTCACGGCGAAGGCGGGCGTTGCCGATGAAGGGACATGGTCAACCAGCGCAGGATGGTTCGACTTTGACAAAGACGGGTGGCTCGACCTAGTCGTGACCAACTATCTCGAGTGGTCGCCGAAGAATAACTTGTGGTGCGGCGAGCGCGCGCCCGGTTATCGATCCTATTGCAATCCCGGGAATTACAAAGGCCAGAAGACCAAGCTCTATCATAACAACCACGACGGAACATTTACCGATGTTAGCGATAAGTCCGGGGTCGGCTTGGCCGGAATCCAAAGGCATGGGCGTGGTTCTGGCCGACTTGAACAACGACGGCTGGCCCGACATTGCCATCGCCAACGATACCTGGCCCAACTTCCTCTTTCGAGAACAACCACGACGGCACGTTTACCGACGTTTCGCTGATCTCCGGCCTCGCAGCCAGCGAAGATGGCCGCTACGAAGCGGGAATGGGCATCGATGCCGCCGATGTGGATGGCGATGGCCTTCTCGATATCTATATCACGCATCTCGATTTCGAATTGAACCGCCTTTATCACAACAACGGCGACGGCACGTTTACCGATGTCACCTACAGTTCCGGGATCGGCAACAAGGCGATGCTGTTGAGCGGAGTGGCCGCCAAATTCATCGACTACGACAACGATGGCTGGCCCGATATCGTGCAGGCGAATGGCGCCATGGTTGACAACGTGCGCCTCTATCACAGCCTGGTTTCCTACGAAGAGCCGTTGCTGATGTTTCGCAATCTCGGGCACGGCCAATTCGAGAAGGCTTCAGACGCGCTTGGGGCCGACTTCAATCGGCCAGTAGTCGGCCGCGGCCTTGCAACGGCCGATTTCCTCAACGACGGACAGGTTGGATTCGCGGTGAACTGCCGCGGCGATTTCCCAGAGCTCTTTCGCAATGATGGAGCGAAGTGCAAACCACTGGCTCGAAGTGCTCCTGATCGGAACGAAGTCCAACCGCGACGGCATTGGCTCCGTGCTGAAACTGACTTCGCGAGGGTTTGTTCAGGTGGACCAGGCGAAGGGCGGCACGAGCTATATGTCGGCGAGCGATCCGCGCATTCACTTCGGATTGGGCAAGCGGTCAAAGATTGATTCGCTCGTGATCACATGGCCGAGCGGCCAGGTGGACAAACTGACCAATGTGCCCATCGACTCGATCATCGCAGTGAAGGAAGGCGTCGGGATTGTTCCGCACCCTTTTCCCAAAGTCCGCACAATGAAGCCACGTCGCGCAGGGCCTGAATGTGGCACCCAGGTCGATGCTGGTTGCCAGCGACATCGAGTTTCTATAATGACGGAAGTCTATGATCATTCCTCGGCGGCGCTTTCTCGGATCTTCACTCTTTGTGCTGGGCAGTACGCTGCTCGACACGCTCATGACTCCGCTCTGGAAATGGAGAGACAGGTTCCACGGTAAGCGGCCGCTGTCGACTGCGCCGCCGTCATCCCCGGTTCAGTTCATCGACGTGGCCGAGCAGGCCGGCCTGAAAATTCCCAATGTGTGGGGCGGCGTCGACATAGAACGGATCATCATCGAGACCAAGGGAAGCGGCCTGGCCTTCTTCGACTACGACAACGACGGATGGCTCGACATCTATCTCACCAACGGCAGCCGGCTGGATGCGCATTGGCCAGCGGGCAAGGAGCCGACCACTCACCTCTACAAGAACAATCGCGACGGCACCTTTACCGACGTGACGGAGAAGTCCGGCATCGGACGCAGCGGCTGGCAGACCGGCGTCTGCGTCGGAGACTACGACAACGATGGATGGGACGACTTATTCTGTACCTTCTGGGGACATAACATCCTCTTTCATAACAACGGCAATGGAACCTTTACCGATGTAACTCCAAAGGCCGGTCTCGCGCAGGCGCAAGGGCGCTGGGGCACAGGCTGCAGCTTTCTCGATTACGATCGCGACGGACACCTCGATCTCTTCGTCTGCAACTTCGTCAAGCTCGATCCGGACAAGCCGCTCATCGGTTGACGACGCAAGCTTCTGCCAGTGGAAGGGCGTGCCCACGATGTGCGGCCCGCGCGGACTTCCCGGCGATACCAACATCCTTTACCACAACAACGGCGACGGCACATTCACCGATGTTTCAGAGAAGGCCGGCATCACTGAAGCCAGGCCCGCGTTACTCCATCACGTCGGTTTCATATGACTTCGACAACGACGGGTGGCCGGATATCTATGTCGCTGTCGACTCGGAGCCGAGCATTTTCTTCAAGAACAATCACGATGGCACATTCACCGATATCGCGGTGATGGCCGGATGCGCCTACAACGACGACGGACACGAGCAGGCCGGCATGGGCCTCGGTGTTGCCGATTACGATTGCGACGGCTGGTTCGATATCTTCAAGACCAACTTCGCTGACGACACCTGCAACCTCTACCACAACAATGGCGACGGCACTTTCAGCGACCTCTCCGGTCAATTCCGGCGTGGGCATCAACAGCACCTACGTGGCCTGGGGTTGCGGCTTTATCGACTACGACAATGACGGCTGGGCCGACATCATCCAGATCAACGGCCACGTCTATCCTGAAATCGACAAATACAACTTCGGGGAGAGTTTCAAGAACCCGCGACTGGTCTACAAGAACCTTGGCAACGGAAAGTTCAAGGATGTTTCGGCGGAGATGGGTCCGGGCATCACGGCCCACTTCTCCAGCCGGGGCGCGGCCTTCGGCGACTACGACAACGATGGCGGCATGGATATGCTGATCCTGAACATGAACGAGCTGCCATCTTTGCTCCACAATGTCGGCGGCAACAAGCAGAACTGGATCAAGCTGAAGCTCATCGGAACCAAGTGCAATCGAACCGCGATCGGCGCGCGGGCACGGGTGATTACCGGCAAGCACATCCAGATGGACGAGGTGCACAGCGGCACCAGCGTGATGTCGCAGAACGACCTGCGCCTGCACTTCGGCCTCGGCAGCGCCGAAACCATCGATGCCATCGAAGTCAAATGGCCGACAACGCAGAAGATCGAGCGGTTCACGCAGGTGAAGGCGAACCAGATCCTCACCATTCGCGAGGGTGCGGGAATTGTGGCGACAGCGAAGCCGAAATCGGCGTAGAGGCAAAGCTGTTGAGGGCGTGAATCTGGTTTCTTTCCAGTCACAACAACGAGAAATTGTTTGACCTCGCGCCGCTGCTTGCCCACCAAGACATGGGGCACGGAATGTCATTTCTTTTAGCTTTTGGCGGCGGCCTCGAGTTCGGCCCACTCGTCTGGACCTATCTTCAGACCGGCTGCCGCGATGTTCTCTTCAAGGTGGGTAACCCGCGACGTGCCGGGGATGGGAAGGATAACGGGAGAACGATGCAGGAGCCATGCGAGCGAAAGCTGCGCCGGCGTCACCGAGTAACGCGCGGCGATCTGGGACAGGATCTGCGCGAAGGGCTGGTCCGGTTTGAGAAGCTTGCCCGCGGCCATGGGGTACCAGGGCAAAAATGCGATGTTTCTGGCTTCGCACCATGTGATCGTTTCTTCATGGCGGCGATCGGCAAGTGAGTAGCGGTTCTGTACGCTGACGATGGGGACGAGTTTCTGGGCCGCCTCGATCTGGGCGGGCGTCACTTCACTCAATCCGATGTGGCGGATCTTACCCTGCTCCTGCATCCGGCGCAGTGCGCCGAGGCTCTCTTCGAGGGGCGTGCGGGGGTCGATACGGTGGAGTTGATAGAGTTCGATGCGCTCCAGGCGGAGACGCCGGAGGCTCATTTCCACGCACTGGATCAGGTAACCGGCCCGGCCCACGTATTCGGTCTTCGCGGGACCCTGGCGGGTAATGCCGCCCTTGGTAGAGATCACGAGGCCGGCGGGATACGGATAAAGAGCTTCGCCGATTAGGCGTTCGGCAATCTCCGGGCCATAAGCGTCCGCGGTGTCGATGAGGTTGATGTCGAGATCAACCGCGCGGCGCAACACGCGGCGTGCCTCAGCCGGGTCGGCGGGTTCCCCCCAGGCGCCGTCACCAACCAGGCGCATAGTGCCGTACCCGAGACGGTGGACGGGCAGATCGCCGCCAATCAGGAATGTGCCGCTCGCGGCGGCGGACGAAGAACTCATCACAGATGAGATGCTAATCTCTCCCGGCCCATGTGGCACAATGAGCAGAACGCCGCGGTCGAACAGCCGGGGAGCGGCATATTCGGGCTGGAACTCTGTAGGGCGCAGAAGCGTATCAGATGGCAGAAGGCAAGGAGAACTTCAGTCATGAGCGGCGTTCCGATTCCCAACACGCAAGCAATGTTTTACGAGCAATACGAGGCGGTGCGTCGCGACGAAGTGGTTGGAATCCTGCTGGCGTTGTTTCTCGGCACCTTCGGGGTTCATCACTTCTACCTGCGCAGGACAGGGCTGGGGGTCCTTTACTGCTGCTTCTTCTGGACCGGAATCACGGCTGTCCTCGGTTTCATTGAGTGCTTCTTCATGCCTTCGCGGGTTCGGGAATTCAATGCCATCCAGGCCGCGGGCATTGCGGCGGCGCTGGGCATGAATGTACCCGCAGGCTGGGGATGGCCGGTGAATGTGAATATCCATGTTCCACCCGCGGCCGCGGGCACTCCCCAAGCCGCTTCGGTCGCATTGCCTCTCGCTGGTCCGCAAGTGACCTGCGGCCGCTGCCAGCGAACCAACGTGGCGGGATCGCGATTCTGCTCGGCATGCGGGGCCGTGCTCTAGGCTAAGAGTGGACCCACGATCCCGAAACGAGGTCTTTCTGCAGCCCCACCGCGGATTTTCCTCTTCGCCAGAACGGTCAGATTCAAAGGAAGCAAGTGACCTCGACCTATCGCGCAGTGATGTTGACCAAGAAGGGCGGACCGGACGTTCTCCAGATTGTGGAGTTGCCGCTTGCGCCGCCAGGGCCGGGACAACTGCGGGTGCGCGTGCAGGCGGCAGGGGTGGGCGCAACCGATGTGATGATGTTATCGGGCAATTATCCGTTCGCGCCCAAGATTCCCTTCGTGCCCGGTTACGAAGCCGTTGGCGCGGTTGATGCGATCGGCCCAGGCGTTTCGGGCTTCGAATTGGGTCAACGGGTGGCGGCTCTGACGGTCTACGGAGGATTTGCGGAGTACATCGTCCGTGAGGCTGAGCATTTTCTGCCCGTTCCGGATGGCGTCTCCGATCGCGACGCGGCCGCCGTCATCCTGAACTACATAACCGCATGGCAGATGATTCACCGCGTCGCCAAGGTGCGGCAGGGTCAACGCGCACTTGTCACCGGAGCCAGTGGCGGAGTTGGCGCCGCGGCTCTTGAACTGCTCCGATTAGCGGGGGTAAAGACTTACGGCACGGCGTCTCCCGCCAAACATCCCATGGTTCGCTCGCTCGGGGCAATTCCGATCAATTATCGGGAAGGCCGGCTCGATATTCTCATGCGCCAAATCGAACCAGACGGAGTGGATCACGTTTTCGATGCGATCGGCGGAGCCAATATCAGGCCCTGCATCGGCGCGCTGCGCCGCGGCGGAACGCTGGTTGGATTCGGCTTCATGGGCGCTCCCGGCATTCTTCCCAAGATTGTGATGTTTTCCAATCTTTTCGTTGGCGCACGCCTGCGCGGCCGACGGGGCAACTTCTACGGCATCACCGCGCTCTACCGAAAGGATCCGAAACCATTTCGAGAGGATCTGCCCAAAATATTCGCGCTGCTCGAAGAGAAGCAAATCGACCCGCTGGTTACCCGGACCTTCACGCTACTCGAAGCGAGAAGGGCGATCGAGGTCCTGGCGTCCGGATCCGTGGAGGGAAAGATTGTTCTGCTGCGGAGCTAACCCACAGCCTTCCAGCCCGCTTACATATTGGCGTGACCGGAGCGCATCGACTCGTTGAATTGCGGCTTGGTGAAGTTCAATGCGGCTTCAAGAGCGGCGTGGAACTGAGGTCCGCGCTCCATCAACTGCGGGGTCGGAGCGGCAAACTCTCCATCCAGTAGCAGGAACCCCTCGCCGGCTTCGTCGCCCGCCATCCGCAGCAGGTCGGCCTCGGTCGTATTCAGGTACTGCGCGTCGCGCGGATCGGCGATCCACACGGGCTTACCCTCACCCAGGACACCCGAAAGCCAATACACCTTGGCCAGCAGATACGCGAGCCGTTCATGGTCATTGGTTTCGGTAAACAGAAATTTCTTTTGCCAGCGGCTGTAAAAGCGCGTCGTCACCGGAACCGGCTGACGATTGCCGGACTTGAGAAATTCGAGCTGGCCCAGATCGACCGTTTTGCGAATGGCGTTGTAGACGAAGGATTCGGCATAAGGCTGTTCCATGGCCGGCACGATCTCGGCAAACGTTACCGTAACGGACGCGGCCAGCTTGGCGTAGAGACTCTGCGGTCCTCCATCGGCCAGGTGCATTTCCCCGTGCACGATGTAAGTGTCGGATCCGGACGTGGAGCGATGAAACGGCCATTGGAACTTGCCAAACGCGATGGGTAGCCCGGCAAGGGTGACGTAGCATTCCGGCCGCGGATTGCGGAGCCTTTTGGCCTCTGCAGCCAAGTGGGCCGACATGGCGGGCAGGAGGTTAGGCTTGTCGAACTCGAACGCTTCGCTCAGTTCAAGGCGCAATGAGCGACCGTCTCCGGCCGGCGATCCAAGTTGAAAGACCGCGGTGGGCTGGCCATGAAAGTCGCTGCCCTGGGTCGTGGAGAGAAGAACCAGACCGGCCTGGGAAGCGGCCGTTTCAAGAGACTTGACGAGAGATGCTTTCGATTCAACGGTCATGCGTGGGGAATCCTGCGTTTCGTTGGGAGCAACCCCTCATTTTAGAACACTACGGCCAGTCAGGTGGCGTTATGGCTGGCTGGGGTGTCCCGCCACGCAGCTACCGCGAGCCGCCAGGAAGCGCGAACGAGACCCCGGCGTCGCGATTCGCCTTGGCGGTCGCTTCCAGGTCAATCTGATCCACGGGAATATCCTGTCGGCGCTGATCGAGAACCGAGAGTGTGGTTGCGGTCAGGAGATAGTTATGAATCTGCTGGGGAGGACGGCGGTCTTTGAAGACCAGCGTGACGGGCGCCTCGGGAACCGGCGGAGAAGAGGGTTCCTCCTGGGAAGGCGGCGGCTGGGAACCATACGGCCACGGAGTATAGGACTCGGAAGGAGGGGGGCGGTACTGATCGGGCGGGGGCTCTTCGTACGGACCGTTATCCTCATTCGGCTGCGAAGCTCCGGTATACGAGTCAGGCTGCGAACCGTACTCGTCCGGATAATCAAGGTAGCTGGGGAGGAGGTACGGATATCCCCAGCCCCAACCGGGCCATAGAGGCGTGCCCCAGCCGTAATAGGTGTAGAAACTGCCGTGATGGTGATGCCCGTCGTGATCCCAGTCGTGGTGATTGCCGTCCGGATGATTCCGGCCGTTGTGATTTCCGCTATTCGGGGATTGATAGGGCATCCGCGTCGATCCAGTGTAGGGAGCGCGCGATCCCGAATACTGGCCCGCCAGGCGCGGTCCGTGCGCGGAATACGGGATTGTGCCGGGCGCGTAACGCGGCCCCCCCGAAAACCTCAGAGGCGCGGGACGCTGGATGCCACCCTGGAAGCCGGGATTACTGTGGAAGCCTGGAGCACTGTGGCCCAAAAAGCCGGCCGGAGGCGCTGAAAAGCCGCCGTGTGAAGCGGAAGAACCAGCGTGCGATCCGGAGAAACCACCGTGCGACCCACCTCGCTGCGCACCAGCAGCCATTGCAAACCAGGCGATCATCACCGCGACCGCAGCGAGACGCTTCATAGGCAGATTCTACGCCAAACTCCGGAATCCGGAACTGAATTCAGAAGGGGAAAGGGGGCGCGACCGTTCGGACCCCAACAACTCCTGGCCAACGAAATCAGATCGGTTCGGTTCGGTTCGCTCGTGCCTGGTGGGGTAGTTCGGCCCGGCGGCCAAGTACAATCGGAGGGTGCAGGCAGATCCGTCGTTGCCCATCATTCTTGCCGAAAAACTGACCAAGGTCTACATGGCTGGCCGGGTTCCAGTTCCGGCCGTGCGGGGAGTTTCGCTTTCCGTCGCGCCCGGGGAGTTTGTGTCCATCGTCGGGCCCTCCGGCTCAGGTAAATCCACCCTGTTTTATCTCCTGGGAGGATTAACACGAGCCACCGAAGGACGCATCGTCATTGACGGCGTGGACTTCGCCACCCTGAGTGACAGCGAGCGCACCCGGCTCCGCAAACATCGCATTGCGTTCGTGTTCCAGAAGTTCAATTTGCTCCCCACCCTCTCGGCCATGGGGAATATCGAGATCGCCTACGCTGTAAGCGGGCGAAGAGAGCCGATGGATCGCGCATATCTCGATCATCTGAGCGATCTGCTGTCGATTCGCGGCCGGCTACAGCATCGGCCCTCTGAATTGAGCGGAGGTGAGCAGCAACGGGTGGCGATTGCACGCGCGCTTATCACCCGCCCGGCCATCGTGCTGGCCGATGAGCCGACGGGCAACCTGGATACACGAAACTCCGAGGCCGTCCTCGAGATGCTGCTTCGGTCGAATCGGGAATTGGGCCAGACGACGCTGATGATTACGCACAATCCTGAAGCGGCGGCCATCGCCGGCCGGATCCTTCATATGCGGGACGGGGAAATCATCTCGGTCGAACCCGGGGTGGGCCGCGAAACGAATCGCACCTCCCTGCCTAACCAGGGGAGAGCTTCCGTTTGACCGGTTTTCGGCCGGCCCGTTATACTCAATTCTGCGACATGCGGGAGTAGCTCAGTGGTAGAGCATCGCCTTGCCAAGGCGAGGGTCGCGAGTTCAAATCTCGTCTCCCGCTCCAAACCGCCCTCCGGCAGCAGCCGGGTTGGCTACGGCGGTTGTGGAGCATTTCAATCATTTTATTGAAGGCTGCCCTGCCAAGGCGCGGTACCCAAGTGGTAAGGGAGAGGTCTGCAAAACCTTTATGCGCCGGTTCGATCCCGGCCCGCGCCTCCAAATCTTCCCCCAATAAAATCAATACGATCAGCAGCTTGAGACGCTTTTCCACACCTATCCACAGGTGTGTCTTTTTCGCACTCAATCGTGGTAAATCCGGGAAAATTGGGCAAAGTTTGGGAAGTGGTCGGACCAAAACCGGACCGTTCTTGCACCATTTCTATGTACTGCCCTGTCCTCTTGGCTGTTCCTCGCCAGAATTCCGTCCGGCCTGTTGTCGGGTGCGACTAGGAGTTCAATTCGCTCAGCTTCTTACCAACCGCGCCAGGGCCGAAATTGATATGAGCGTCCTTAATAGAGAGCCCGACTACTTCGATACGCTTCAGGTCCCGTGTTCCGATCCCGGCTTCTTCCGCGAGACGCAGCGAGTTGTCGCCTCGGATGAACGGAGAAGTGCCGCGCTCCGCATACGGATCGTAGCCCATCACCGCCATCCCGACAGCGTCCACGCAGACGGCGTTGCGGCCGGCGATGATCACGCCCGGTGTCATCTTTTCCAGGCCGGGAAGCCACGGACCCTCTCCTCCCCGCACTGTCTCGACGCCATCCACGATCGCGATGTCAATGGGCCGAATACCGTTCTGGTCGACCAGAATGCGCGGAACCCGATAGCCGGGATCGCGCGGCGAATCAGGATGCAGCTCGGCATCGACTCCTGCGGGCGCGGGCGTCGTTCCGTCGTGCAGCACTTGTCCGCGCTCTTTCGTCGGGCGCTCGTTGCCGCTCGGTCCGCAGTCCCCACCGTAGAGTGAGCAGGGCGTGTTGCCGAAGTTGTTCTTCATGGTCATGGTCACGCCGGCAATCCAATGGTTTTTCAGCTTGGCCATTGAAGCGTATACGTCGCACTGATAGAACGCCGGGTTCAGGTGGTATGCCGGATAGGCGTACCCGCCCCAAGGCACCTTCATGCGCACATATTGCTTGTAGTTGCCCAGGTTCTGCACGTTTTCCCAAACCACCGGCACGCCCATGTTGTTAATCGCGTTTACGTCCAGGCCGTAGCGTGCCCACAACGAGAGATCCTGATCGGCCGGGAAGAAGCTTTCAATCATGCGAACGCGTCGCGCGCCCGCCTTGGCAAACAGGTGCACTGTCGCAGCCACCGACTGCGGATCCGTCCGATAAGGAAGCTCTGGCGTGAGCGGGAAGTTCTTCGGATTTCCGGTGAGATTCAGCTTGAGCGCAACGGTTTTTCCGCGCACCAACTTCTCGATCCCGCCGATCTGATCGAACGCGAGAGAGAGTTGCTGCCCATATTGTGTGTAATCGGGGCAACGCACGATCGCAACCCGGCTAGCCGGAGCCTCGGCCCTCATCAGCTTCGGCACGCAAAGTGCCCGCAAGCGTCGCAGCACCCGTGGTGGCCAGCATCTCTCGTCTGTTCATGTCTTCGCCTCCTCAACGCTATGCTACTCGGATATGATCGATTGCGCATGCCTTATTTGATCTCCAGGCGATCATTTGCCAAGCTTGCTCGCCGCAGCCCCGCTCTCCAGAGCTTTCGCCGGCGAGCGCAACATGTTCCTCTCCTTGAACAGCGTTCTGTTGCAAGGCCGTGTTCACTGGCCTGAGTTCGCGCGCCTGGCCGCGAAAATTGGCTTTCCCGGCACGGACATCATGCTGCGTCCGGCCATGCAGGCCGGCGTCAACGCGACCAACGACCTGCTTGCGGAGCTTAATATCAGGCCGGCCGTCATCGACTTTCCGGTCGAATTCCGGAAAGACGACGCAACCTTCAATGCCTCGCTCAGCCAGCTCGAGGCAGCCGCCCGGTTCGCTGCCGCGATTCACTGCCCGCGCATGATCACGTACATCATGCCGTCGAGCGATACGCCCGAGGGACGAACTGCGCCAGATTTATAAGCAGCGGTTTACAGAAAGTGCCCGCATTCTGGCGCGCTCCAACGTCCGCCTCGGTCTCGAATTTCTCGGTCCGCTCGAACTGCGCAAAGCGTACAAATACGAATTCATCTGGCGGATGAACGATATGCTCGCGTTCGCCAAGGAATGTGGTCCCAACGTCGGACTGCTGCTCGATTCCTGGCACTGGCATCACGCAGGAGCAACGACCGAAGACATCATCGCCGCCGGCCGCGAGCGCATCGTGCACGTCCATTTCAATGACTCGCAGAACTTGCCTCCCGAGCAGATCCACGATAATCAGCGCCTGCTACCCGGCGAAGGTGTCATCAACTTGACCGGGTTCTTGCAGGGGCTCCACAAGGTCCGCTACAACGATGCGCTCAGCGTAGAAGTCTTCGGGCGAACGAAAGACATGACACCGGAAGCAGCTGCGAAAGCCGGCCTCGATAGCTCGCTTGCTGTCTTTCGTAAGGCCGGAGTTCCCGAAGGCTGAAGGGACAAACAAAAGAAAGCTGAGTGGTCACTGGGGTTTACGAATTATTAAAAGGTCCGCAAAACCTTTATACGGCGGCTCGATCTGGTCGTTTCCGGTGAATGCAACTTCCCAACGGCAGCCCGCCTACCAGTGCTCGCGCCCTCCGGAGAACCAGACCTTTTGAATCACGCCGAAGAGGAAAGCGGTGCTCAACCCGAACAGCAACGCACCGTTGAGAGCCTCCATCGCACCCATGAGCTGCCAGTGGTCTTCCAGCGCCAGATTTGTATGCCCGTAGCTAGTCATTGCGTTCAAGGAGTAGAGCATCGCGGAGCGGTAGTCGGGCATAGTTCCAAGGAGCCTGTAGGCCGCAGCCCAGATGCCTGCGTCGAGCGCGTGCAGGCTGGTTGCCAATAATGTCATTGCGCAGATCACCGTCAAGAAAACGGCCGAAGGGTGATCGCGTTCAAATATCTTTTTTGCGAATCGAACAATCCGCCAGCCTGTGAGGCCAAGTCCCAAGACGTTGATAAGGACGGTCAGCAAAATCAAGGGCAGGCCGAACATCCAGTCGGCCGACCAAGTCCCCGGGTCGGCGGCCAAAAAGCTACAAACGGACGGGGCAGTCACCATCGAAGGTTCCTTCTGTCGATTACTTGACCAATTCAGTTCTCAATGCTTGTCCCGAACGCCGTGACCCGGGCCGGCCCCGAATATTGCTCGTCGTTCACCGGTTCCATCCACTCGACCGTCTTGCCGTTCAGCTTTTCCTGAATTGCGATGTGAGTCATTCCGGTCGTGGGCGCTGCACCGTGCCAATGCTTTTCTCCCGGCGCAAACCAGATCACGTCTCCGGGCCGGATCTCCTCGACAGGACCATCCCAGCGTTGCGCGCGCCCGCATCCTGAGATGACGATCAGGGTTTGCCCGAGGGGATGGGTATGCCATGCGGTACGAGCACCGGGCTCGAAGGTGACGCTCGCGCCCACCACGCGGGCCGGATCGGGCGCGTCAAACAGCATGTCGACGCGCACCGCGCCCGTGAAGTAATCCGCCGGTCCCTTGCCCGAGGGATTGGATCCGACTCGCTTGATCTCCATTCTTCTCCTTCTTCGATTGATGCGACATCGCATCTGGACAATTTGTGCTCAGAGCCCTGTCATCTTCTCGATGTGCTCGGGATATCGCGCGCCTTCGACCTTGATATGTGCCGCCGCATTTTCGATCTGCTGAAGATCATCTTTAGAAAGCTCGATTGAAACTGCGCGGACGTTTTCCTCGAGGCGATGGATCTTCGTTGTGCCGGGAATCGGTACGATCCACGGCTTCTGCGCCAGCAGCCACGCAAGAGCGATCTGCGCCGGGGTCGCGTCCTTTCGTTCTCCGATTTTTCCGAGGAGATCCACCAGCGCCTGGTTCGCCTTGCGTGCCTGCGGGGTGAAGCGCGGGATGCTGCTGCGGATATCGGTCTTGTCGAACGTCCGGCTCTCGTCGATCTTTCCGGTGAGAAAGCCTTTGCCAAGGGGGCTGAAGGGGACGAAGCCGATGCCGAGCTCTTCGAGGGTAGGAATGATTTCCTCTTCGGGATTCCTGTACCAGAGCGAGTACTCACTCTGGAGTGCCGTAACCGGCTGCACGGCGTGGGCGCGGCGAATGGTCTTTGCACCGGCTTCGGACAAGCCGAAATGCTTGACCTTACCCTGCTGGATGAGGTCCTTGACGGCACCGGCGACGTCCTCAATTGGAACTTTCGGGTCGACGCGATGCTGGTAGAAGAGATCGATGGCGTCGATCTGAAGGCGCTTCAGGGAACCATCGGCAACCTGGCGAATACGCTCGGGGCTGCTGTCCAATCCCTTGGGGCCGTGAGTTCCGTCCGGATTAATGTCGAAACCGAACTTGGTGGCAATAACCACCTGCCCGCGAAAGGGAGCGAGGCCCTCTCCCACCAGTTCTTCGTTGTTGAACGGGCCGTAAACCTCCGCCGTATCGAAAAACGTGACGCCCCGCTCGACAGCGCCACGAAGCAGGGCGATTACCTCGTGCTTTTCGGGGAACGGTTTGTAAGAAAAGCTCAAACCCATGCATCCGAGGCCAAGCGCCGAGACTTCCAGATTGCTTTTACCAAGTTTCCGCTTCTGCATTCAATTCTCCTTCGACTATTAAGACCGGTTCCGGCCTCGCAGCATCGCATCGAAATCCAAAATCAGCACCTATTCTGACTTGAGCGATGCCATATCGATGGAGAAGCGGTACTTCACATCGGACTTGACCAGCCGCTCGTAGGCTTCGTTGACCTTCTGGATGGGGATGACCTCGACGTCGGAGATGATGTTGTTCCGGCTGCAGAAGTCGAGCATCTCCTGGGTCTCGGCGATGCCGCCGATGATGGACCCGGAGAAACTGCGGCGCCGGATAAGCAGGCCGAAGACGGCGACCGGCAACGGGGTTTCGGGCGCGCCCACCATGGTGATGTTGCCGTCGCGAGCGAGCAACTGGATGTAGGCGTTGATGTCGTGTTCAGCGGCGACGGCGTCGAGGATAAAGTCGAAGCTGCCGGCGTGCTTCGCCATTTCATTGGCATCGCGAGAGAGGACGACTTCATCAGCGCCGAGGCGGAGGGCGTCGTCCTTCTTACCCGGAGAGGTGGTGAAGACGACCGTGTGGGCTCCGAGCGCGTGTGCGAACTTGACGCCCATGTGACCCAAGCCGCCGAGGCCGACGACGCCAACCTTCTTACCCTTGGTCACGCCCCAATGGCGCATGGGGGAATAAGTCGTGATTCCTGCGCACAGGAGAGGCGCTGTTCCGGCGAGATCGAGGTTCGAGGGAACGCTGAGAACAAAGTGGTCTTTGACCACAATGCTGTCGGAGTAGCCGCCGTACGTGACGCTTCCGGTGTGCTTGTCAGGGAAGTTATAGGTGAGGGTCATGTTCGGGCAGAACTGCTCCAAGCCGGCCATGCACTCGGGGCAGGTGCGGTCGGAATCGACCATGCAGCCGACCGCGGCGAGGTCGCCGGGCTTGAACTTGGTAACCGCGGACCCAACCTTTGTGACGCGGCCGACGATTTCATGGCCGGGAACGCAGGGATAGGCGGTCGGCATGAGACCACTCCACTCGTTGCGGGCCTGGTGGAGATCGGAATGGCATATGCCGCAGAACAGGATTTCAATCTGAACGTCGTGCTCTGTGGGATCGCGCCGCTCAATCGTGGTGGAAGCAAACGGCGATGTCGCGCTGGAAACGGCATAAGCTTTCGCGTTGTACATGAAATTACCTCAACCTTTTCGGGTGGAAGGATGCGCGGTGGAGGCGCGCTGACAAGAGTTGCAATGAGTGTGAGACCGACGAAAATCAGCCCGCCCAAGATGGATTCACGTTCCAGTAGAAGTTACCTGTGCCTCGCAATGATCTTCTCATGCACAGATTAAGGAAACGCTCCCCTCGGCCGATAGTCCAATCCTGTCTATTTTTTGCCTATTCCTGTCGATGCGCAGATTTTGGTGCTATTGTCGTCGCGAACAGCGCCGGGCTGGCTTCATTGCTTTGAGAAAGCAATCCGTGCTAATCCTCTGTCCGGCCCAGTGCCTCAACGTCGTCCGCAAATCCGGAGCAGATCGATACCAGGTAGAGTCCTAACGCGACGCCGAGAATCATCCAACAGATGTGCAGGATCCGCAGTTGATCCACGACTCCCGGGACATAGCCAAAGATCGCAATCTCAAGTGCTGCGAGAAAAAGGGCGGTCGCTGCGGTCAGCGACCAGGGCCAGATGCGACTGAGCGGCGGGCGCGCCGCAGCCGGGATCAGGCGGCGCCAGAAGACGAGCGGTGCCCTGATCCGGGTGGCAACTCCCCAGGTCAGGGTGAACAGGACGATCTGTGCCACGCCTCCGCCGGACAAAAATGACATTACCCCAAGCAAAAGGAAAACGATGGGGCCGTGGCGCGACTCGATGCGGCTGAGCGCCCAGATGATCATGGACACGCCGAGCAGGCTGGCGACGATTCCGCTGGCCAGGAAATTGGGCAGCAAGGTAAATGCGCCCTCGCCTCCCTGCTTCCATACTGTCCACGAATAACCCGGCCCAAGCGCGTTGACAATCAGGCCGGGCGTCGGCCGTGGCCCTTGCAGGCATTCCAGAATTCCATGATCGATGGAACCGATGCCGACCAGGACTCCCAGTGTCGAAGCGATTGTACGCGTGGCTGCATTGATGGTGATGGTTGTCGCCGCGGGCTGCCTGGCGCGATTGGGCACAACAACGCGCGTTGCCGCGTTATACGGCGGGGCCGGCGCCGAGTCCTGCTGTCTCGCCACCACCGTTCGGCCACTCCATCGTTCGCCGTGGACTAGAACGTCAGATTATAAGCCGGGCAACTCGAAATCGATCGTGATATATGAATCCTCTCCTTGCCTGATGGACGCGACTATCTCATACGAAACCAGTCTGGATTTCAGAGACCGAGAGACGGAGGAGCAAGCGTTTGGACAGTGTGAAGCCGTCACTTCGCGGTCGAATCGGAGACGACACCCAGCGTGTCGAGATCGAGATTCAGTTCCAGCACATTTACGCGCGGCTCGCCGAGGAAGCCAAGTTGCCGTCCCTCAACGTGCTTCTCGACGAGCGTGCGCACGCGGTCTTCGCTGAGGCCGCGCGCCTTTGCAACGCGGGCCGCCTGATAAAAGGCCGCATCCGGCGTGATGTCGGGATCGAGTCCAGAGCCCGATGTGGTAACAAGGTCGATAGGCACGGGCTTTCCGGGGTTGGCAGTCGCCAGCTTATCGATATCGCCCTGGATGCGCTGCACGAGCTTGGCATTCGATTGCGCCAGGTTCGAACCGCCCGACGACGTGGCGTCATATCCGTTTCCAGCTGCGGAAGGGCGGGGATGGAAATAGCGGTCCGAGGTAAAACTCTGCGCCAGCAGCTCAGACCCAATCACCTGGCCATCCTTGAGAATCAGGCTTCCGCCGGCCTGGTGCGGAAACAACACGCCCGCCAACAGGGTGACCAGCAGCGGATAGCCGAGACCAAACACGACAGTGGCAATGAGCGTATAGAGAATGGAAGTTCTCCATACGGAATGGGTGGTCGACTTGGTTTTCGTAGCGTCCATTACAGGCACAGGGGCCGTGGATACGGAATGCACGTTCGTTCTCCTTAAATTATCCCAGGTGCATGGCGACCAACAACATGTCGATCGCCTTGATGCCGATGAACGGCAAGATCACGCCGCCAACTCCGTAGATCAGCAAGTTGCGGCGCAACAAAGCCTCCGCTGCGCGGGGCTCGTACTTCACGCCTTTCAGCGCTAGCGGTATGAGGGCGATGATGATGAGGGCATTGAATACAACAGCTGAAAGAATGGCCGAATTGGCAGTGGCGAGGTGCATGATGTTCAAAACCTTGAGGGCTGGGAAGGTCGCCATGAACATGGCAGGGATGATGGCGAAATATTTTGCTACGTCATTCGCTATCGAGAATGTAGTGAGCGATCCGCGCGTCATCAACAGTTGCTTGCCGATCTCCACGATCTCAATCAGCTTGGTGGGATTGGAATCGAGATCCACCATGTTGCCGGCTTCCTTGGCGGCCTGCGTGCCGGAATTCATGGCCACGCCTACGTCGGCCTGCGCGAGCGCAGGTGCGTCGTTGGTGCCGTCGCCGGTCATGGCCACAAGCTTGCCCTTGGCCTGCTCGCGCTTGATCAGGTCCATCTTGTCCTTGGGCTTGGCCTCGGCGAGAAAGTCGTCTACGCCCGCTTCGCGCGCAATCACGGCCGCGGTCAGAGGGTTGTCGCCGGTAATCATGATGGTGCGAATGCCCATGGCGCGCAGTCTTGCCAGTCGGTCTTTCAATCCGCCCTTGACAATGTCTTTGAGATAAATCGTGCCGAGAGCCGACGAATTCTCAGCCACCACCAGCGGGGTTCCGCCCTGGCGCGCAATCTCCTCGACGCTGTCGCGGACTTTTTTCGGCAACGACGATCCTTGCTCCTCGAGAAACCGCGCAATGGCATCGACCGATCCCTTGCGGATGCGCACGCCGGGCAGATTCACTCCGCTCATCCGTGTCTGCGCAGTGAACGGAACGAAGTCGGCATGAATGCCGGCCAGATCGCGTCCGCGCAGGTTGTAGTTGGTCTTTGCGAGCACGACGATGGAACGCCCCTCGGGTGTTTCATCGGAGAGCGAAGCTAACTGTGCGGCGTCGGCCAGTCGTTCGGCGGTGACGTCAGGCGCGGGAACGAATTCGGTAGCCTGGCGGTTGCCCAGGGTAATGGTGCCGGTCTTGTCGAGCAGCAGCGTATTCACGTCCCCAGCCGCTTCCACGGCGCGCCCGCTCATGGCCAGGACGTTGTATTGTACGAGGCGATCCATGCCGGCGATACCTATGGCCGACAGGAGGCCACCGATCGTAGTTGGAATAAGGCACACGAGCAGCGACACCAGAACGAAGACGGTCTGCGGAGCTTTGGAATACATCGCGAAGGGCTGCAGTGTTACAACGGCCAATAGAAATACGATGGTCAAGCCAGAGAGCAAGATACTGAGCGCGATTTCGTTGGGCGTCTTCTGCCGCGTTGCGCCTTCAACCAGCGCGATCATGCGATCGAGAAAGGTCTCGCCGGGGTTCGAAGTGATTTTTACCTTGATCCAGTCGGAGAGCACTTTCGTGCCTCCGGTGACCGCTGACCGGTCGCCGCCCGCCTCACGGATCACGGGAGCCGATTCGCCCGTGATCGCCGACTCGTCCACTGAGGCGACGCCTTCGATGACTTCGCCATCGCCGGCGATGTAGTGTCCCGCTTTGACATAGATCACGTCACCGGCCCGCAGCAGGCCGCTGGCTACCTCTTCGAATGCGCCCAAAGCGGTATAGCGCTGGGCAATGGTCTCGCCCTTGGCTTTGCGCAAGGTGTCAGCCTGTGCCTTGCCGCGGCCTTCTGCCATGGCCTCGGCGAAGTTGGCGAACAGCACCGTGAACCACAGCCACAGCGTGATCTGCAGATTGAACCCGAAGCCGGGGCGATGATGGATCGTGTTGTCGATCAGCAGCGCGGAGGTGAGTACACTGCCGACTTCGACAACAAACATCACCGGATTCTTGACCATCCAGCGCGGATTGAGCTTGCGCACCGAATCGATGGCCGCCTGTCCGACGATTTGCGAATTCCAAAGACTTGTCTTTTTTGCCATGACCGTCCGTCTCTTGGTGTTACCTGCGGGTTAAAAGCCCGCATCATTCAAAAACAACTGATCCGTTGATTTAGTTAGAAGAGTTGACCGGCCTTCAACAAAAGGTGCTCGAGGATCGGCCCCAGGCTCAATGCCGGGAAGAATGTAAGTGCGCCCAGAATCAGCACCACGCCTACAAGGAGCACCGTGAACATGGGTGTATTCACAGGGAATGTTCCGGGTGAAGGCGGTACGCTCTTCTTCATGGCCAGGTTGCCGGCAAGGGCGAGCACGGGCAGCATCATCAGGAATCGTCCCATGAGCATGTCCCAGCCCATCGCGACGTTGTACCACCAGTTCGGACCCAGGCCCGCAAATGCCGAGCCGTTGTTGCCGGCGCCGGATGTGAAAGCGTAGAGGACTTCACTGAAGCCATGCGGGCCGGGGTTGTTGGTGGTGCCAAGCCCGACATTGGGCAACAATACGAAGACAGCGGTCAGGCTGAGGATGATGAGCGGGAAGATCAGCACGTACAGCATAGCCATCTTCACGTCGTAAGCCTCGATCTTCTTACCCAGGTATTCGGGAGTGCGTCCCACCATGAGGCCGGCGATGAATACCGCCTGCACGACGAAGATCAACATGCCGTAAAGACCAGCGCCGACTCCGCCGAAGATGACTTCACCGAGCATGATGTTGGTGAGGGGAACCAGGCCGCCCAGCGGCGTAAAGCTGTCGTGCATGCCGTTCACAGCGCCGCAACTGGCATCAGTGGTGACGGTGGCGAAGAGCGCGCTTTCGGCTATGCCGTTGCGTACTTCTTTGCCCTCCATGTTGCCGCCGGGTGCGGTGATGGTGCGCGTCTGCACCGCTCCATGAATCAGCGGATGGGGGTGCGCCTCGGCCCAATAAGCCGTAGTGAATCCGGCCGCAAACAGAATATACATGGCCGCGAAGACGGCCCAGCCGTGGCCCGGCGAGCCTGTCATGCGTCCCAGCATGTAGGTCAGGCCCGCGGGAATGATAAAGATCGAAATGATCTGCAGGAAGTTCGAAAGCGGCGTCGGATTTTCGAAGGGATGGGAGCTGTTGGCGTTGAAGAATCCGCCGCCGTTGGTGCCCAGCATCTTGATGGCTTCCTGCGAAGCGACTGGCCCCTGCGCGATGGTCTGTGTCGCTCCCTCGAGCGTGTGCGCCGCTGTGTAGGCATGCAGATTCTGCGGAACACCCTGGGCCACCAGCAGCAGCGCATAGATCACGCAGGCGGGCAGGAGAACATAGAGCAGGGTGCGGGTCGTATCGACCCAGAAATTGCCGATGGTCGCCGAAGTGGTCCGCTTGATGCCGCGGATGATGGCGACAGCTACCACGATGCCGACCGCAGCCGAAAAGAAGTTATGCGTCGCCAGGCCCGCCATCTCGGTGAGATAGCTCATGGTCGATTCGGGCGTGTAGAACTGCCAATTGGTATTTGTGGTGAAACTGGCGGCGGTGTTCCACGCAAGATCGGGACCCACTGCCGGCAAATGCTGAGGGTTCCACGGCAAAATGGCCTGGAGTCGCTCGATGGAGTACGTCACGACCAGACTTACGGCGGAAAAGCCCAGAACCGCAAAGGCGTATTCCTTCCAGTTCATTTCATGGTCGGCGTTTACGCCTGTCAGCCGGTAGAGCAGTCGCTCCACCGGGCGGAAAACCGGATCGAGCCACGTGCGCTGGCCTTCGAGAACGCGCGTCAGATACAGGCCCACCGGCCGCGTGACGGCCAGCAGGATCAGGCTGAAAAGGGCAAACTGGAACCAGCCATTGGCTGACATGTCAGAATTTCTCCGGGTATAGCATTGAAACCGTCAGGTATCCGAGCAACAGAACAGACAGGATGAGTGCAACCGCCGTAATCAGATCCATGGCTTACCTCAGCTTCTGGCATGCCTTCACGTAGAGAAAGGCAATGGCGAAAAAAAGCGCTGTGTAGAAGAGCATCGTTACATCTTGCATCGCGGAATCACGCTCCATTTGCAGAGTCCATACGGGCTGGCGCCGAACGCGAAGCCGCGGCACAACCGTCTGACCACTGCACTGAAGAAGAGTTTGGCTGCTAAACCGTTTGACTGCCGGAAAGAATGTATAAGGAAACCGTAAAGTCAGGTTATTCGGCGTTGCCCGTCCAGCCTTCGGGGATGAACCGGTAGCCGACCCATGGCTCGGTCTGGATGTACTGCCGGCCGGTCTCGTTTTCGAGCTTTTTGCGCAATTGGCCCACAAACACGCGCAAATATTCCGGCTGGTGGGCTGATTGTCCGCCCCAGACCGCGGTGAGCAGGACGCGATGCGTCATCACCTTGCCGGCGTTGCGGGCCAGGTGCAAAAGCAAATCGAATTCCTTGGGGGTGAGATGAATGGGCTTACCCTGTACCTTGATGGTATGGGCCGCCTCATCGATGATGAAGTCGCCAGCCTCGATGGCCGCAGAGGTACGCTCCGGGGCCCGCCGCAGATGCGCACGCACGCGGGCCATCAGTTCCTGGATGCTGAACGGCTTGGTCACATAGTCGTCGGCGCCGGCGTCGAGCGCTTCAACTTTTGATCGCTCGTGGTCACGGACAGAAAGAACGAGCACCGGCGTGTGTCCCTGTGAGCGGATCGCTCGGCACACCTCAACTCCGCTCAATCCCGGCATCATCAGGTCGGTGATCACCAGGTCGGGTCCCCATTCGCGGAAGATGAGCAAGCCCTCTTCTGGATCATTCGCGGTGCGTATGTCGAATGCCTGCGCGGAGAGCGCAGCACGCAAAGCCCGCGTAATCTGCGGCTCGTCGTCGATCACCAGAATTCTGCCCGGCACGTTTCTCCTTCTTTGAAGGGAAGATTACATTATCGCTCACGCCGACTATGATGCAGAGTAAGTCAAACCATGAATCATGCTGGGACAGAAACGATGAGTCGACGCTTTGGCTGGTCCCGAGTTCTGCAATGGTTCGCGGCTACTCTGGGTGTGGCCGCGATCACATTTCTGCTCTCCCTGTTGGGCGTCAACGATACTGCGGCGGGACTTGTCTTCCTGACCATGGTGGTATGGTTCGCGACCCGAGCGGGCATTCGCCGATCCCTGTATGTCGCATTGCTTTGCGCCCTTTGTTTCGATTACTTTTTTCTGTCGCCGAGGCATACCTTTCGCCTGGCCGGGCCTCAGGAATGGGTGGAGATGCTGTCGTTCGCAGTGAGTTGCGTGGTCGTAGGACGACTGGCGGAGAGGGTGCGTAGCCAGACGCGCACCGCCGAACAGCGCCGTGAAGATGTGGAGCGCCTTTACACGTTGAGCCAGGAGATGATGCTTCACGAAGACGCGGCCCGCCTGATTCGCGACATGCCGCGCCTGATCGAACGCAGTTTCGGGCTGGAAACGGTATTTCTCTACGTCCGCGACCAGGATCAGTTCTATGCGTCGATCGGCGAAATTCCTGCCGGCATACAGGCTGGGTTGCGAGGCCTTACCGAGGGCCACAATCCGACTCTTTCCGATTCCGAGCGGTTTTCCTCTCTTGCCCTGATGCTTGGACTGAAGCCGATCGGAGCACTGGCCTGGCGGCCGGATAAGCTCTCCAAGGAGGCGGCAACCGCGGTCAGCGCCCAGGTGGCGCTCGCGCTCACCCGCTCCCTGGCGATCGAGACCTACACGCGCATGGAAGCGGCACGCGAAGGCGAGCGCCTGCGCACCGCCTTGATCGATTCGTTGACCCATGAACTACGAACGCCTCTGACCTCGATCCGGGCCGCGGCCACCACCCTGGTGCAATCCGAGGGCCTGGATGAGGCAGGCCGCCGCGACCTCGCCTCACTGGTTGACGAAGAGAGCGCGCGCCTGGACAAACTGATCGGCGAAGCGGTGGAAATGGCAGAGATTGACGCCAATGTGGTCCAAGTCCGGCCTGCGCCTCAGCACACTCGCACGCTCCTCGACCACGTTGTGGAGGAATCGCACGCGATCCTGGCCAGGCATCGCGTCGCGGTCACGGTTGAAGTTCCGGACCGTCCGGCGTGGTTCGATTCTGTTCTTCTCGGCCGCGTCTTCCGTCACCTGCTGGAAAACTCCGCGCGCCACGCCCCTGCTGGAAGCCTCATTTCGCTTCGCAGCCGGAGGCAGGACGGCCGCCTCGAGTTCACCGTGGAGGATAACGGCCCCGGCATCGACTCCGCGGATCTTCCGTTAATCTTCGAGAAATTTTATCGGGGCAAGAAGGGTTCGGCGCTGGGCAAAGGGACCGGCATGGGGCTTCCTATCGCTCGCGCCATTCTAGCTGCGCATGGCGGCCAAATTGAGGTGTCGAGCCAACTGGGCCGGGGCGCCACGTTCCGCTTTTGGATTCCGTTGGTAGAGAAAGAACCGGCCGCTTCTGATCCTGGCACGTCCGAAAAGGGTTGAGGGGTTTGCGGATTAACTTGCTTGGCGGCTATGGCCCTCGGTACACTCGTTTTGCCGTTGCCTTCTCCAGTCGGTAGCTTCTTATCGAATCGTTTCGCGTGGCTCAGTTCGAAAACTCACAACCTGGAAAGCGGTCCAAGTGAAATCGCGAGTCCCCCTCCGTGATCTCGTGGCAGCAGCAGGAATCCTGAATTCCTGTGCCGCGTGGGCTGCGACTCCGTCGACCTCGACCTTCTCCCATGCGTCTACTCCAGCGCGCGAAGTGAACGACCTCTCTTTTTTCGTGCTGACGATCTCTGCCGGGATTTTTCTCGGAGTCAGCGTGCTGTTGGTGTATGCGCTGGTTCGCTACCGGGCGCGCCCCGGCGACACGACCGAGCCGCCCCAGGTCTTCGGCAGCGTACAGATCGAACTGGCGTGGACCATCATTCCCATCCTGATCATCGTGGTGCTGTTCCTTGGCACGGCGCGGGTTCTGTTTTCGGTGCAGGATGCGCGCAAGCCCGCATCGGCGGTGGATGTCACGGTCGTGGGCCACCAGTTCTGGTGGGAGTTTCACTATCCCGCAATACAACGTGGTCACGGCGAATGAACTGCACGTGCCGGTGAGCAGCGCCGCTTCGCCGCGACCCGACCTTTATGAAGCTGACCTCGGCGGACGTGATCCACAGCTTCTGGGTGCCGCAGCTGGCAGGCAAGACGGACCTGTTGCCGAACCGCGTAAACGAGATGTGGATCGATCCGCAGAGCACCGGGCTCTACGTGGGCCAATGTGCGCAGTTTTGCGGAACGCAACACGCGAAGATGCTTCTGCGCGTGTATGTGGATTCGCCGGAGCAGTTCCAGCAGTGGATTGCTCAACAACAAAAAGTCGCAGGCGTGAAGATCACCCGCAGAAGCGCAGGTCGCGCGCAGATTCGCGGCACCGATTAATGCGCATGACGGCCAGGTGCGTGTTCGAACAGCAGGCGTGCATCAACTGCCACACCGTCACCGGCACGGTGGCCAACGGGCGGTTCGGCCCTGACCTGACGCACCTGATGAGCCGCGCGACGCTGGCGGCGGGCGCCATGCCGAACACGCCGGAAAACCTGAGGGCCTGGATCGACGACCCGAATATCTTCAAACCGGGCATCACTGATGCCGGCCATGCACTTGACCGACAGGCAGAATGCGCAGATCACGGCCTACCTTCTGACGTTGAAGTAAACCGGAGCCAAAGATGGGAACGGACACATCGGGCGATTCCAATTGCGCGGAGGGATTGAGGCGGGTCTCGATCGTACGCCGCCCGCACAGTACGAGAGGCACGTATCTCGAGGTGGTTCACAGCTGGGTGGTGACGGTCGATCACAAGAAGCTGGGCATTCTCTACATCTGCTATGCACTGATTTTCCTGCGTGGTCGCGGGCGTCGAGGCTTTGCTGATCCGCATCCAACTTTCTATTCCGCACAACACTTTCGTATCTGCGGCCATCCTTTAACCGGCTGTTCACCATGCACGGGACGACGATGGTGTTCCTGGTGGGCATGCCCATTCTGTTCGGATTCGGCAACTATCTTGTGCCGCTGATGATCGGCGCGCGCGACATGGCCTTTCCGCGGCTGAACGCGTTCAGCTTCTGGATCAGCGCGTTTGCGGGCATTCTGCTCTACTACAGCTTCATCGGCGGCGTGGGGCTGGCGGGGACAGGCTCGGCGCCGGACGTGGCCTGGTTTGCATATGCGCCATTGACCGAGCGCGCCTTCTCCCCGGGCCACACCATCGATTACTGGGCCGTAGCGCTGCTTGCCAGTGGCATCGGCAGCATCGGCACAGCGATCAACATTCTGGCGACGGTGTTTTGCATGCGCTGCAAAGGGATGACGCTGTTGCGCATGCCGCTGCTGCCGTGGCTTTACGCGACGGTTTCGTTTCTGGTGCTGGTCGCAGTGAGCCCGCTGACCGCGGCCAGGCGATGCTGATGATCGACCGCTACCTGGGCGGCCATTTCTTCGATACCCAGGCGGGCGGATCGGCGATTTTGTGGGCGCACTTCTTCTGGATCTTCGGACACCCGGAAGTCTACGTGCTGGTGCTGCCGGCGTTCGCGTTTGCCAACGAGATCATTCCGGTGTTCTCGCGCAAGGCGATCTTCGGCTATTCCGGCGATGGTGGCGGCGTCGGTGGGCATCGGCTTCATCAGCCTGGGCGTGTGGGCGCACCACATGTTCACCATCGGCATGACGTCGTTCGGCAACGCGTTCTTCACGCTATCGACGATGCTGGTCTCGATCCCCACGGGCATCAAGACATTCAACTGGCTGGCGACCATCTGGGGCGGAAAGATCCGGTTTGAGACGCCGATGCTGTTTTCGATCGCGTTCCTCTTTCAGTTGGTGATCGCGGGGCTGACCGGAATCATGCTTGTCGGTCTCCGCGTGGAACTGGCAGACCGCACAACTCGTACTTTGTCGTGGCGCATTTCCATTACGTGCTGGTGGGCGCGATCGTGTTCATGATCTTTGCGGCGCTCTACTACTGGTATCCGAAGATGACGGGCCGCATGCTCGATGAGCGGCTGGGCAAGTGGCACTTCTGGCTGATGGTGATCGGCTTTCACGTCACTTTCGACACGATGCATATTCCCGGGCTGCTGGGGATGCCGCGCCAGATCTACACCTACGAGCCCGATCGGGGATGGACCACCGCTGAACCAGATTATTTCGGTGGGTGGGTTCATCCAGGCAATCGCCGTGCTGATTTTTGTGTACAACCTGGTGCATTCGTATTTCCGCGGCGAAGACGGCGGGAGCCGGACCCGTGGGATGCATGGACGCTGGAGTGGTCGACGCCTTCGCCGCCGCCGGCTTACAACTTCGCCACCGATCCGGTGGTTGCGAGCCGCAGGCCGCTGTGGGATTTGAAGCATCCTGAAGACCCGGACTCACCGTTTGAGTGACGTCAAGAGGGACTCGTGACCACGATTCCGCTGGAACACGTCGAGAACGAGCCGTGGCAGCTGCCGTCGCGCGGAGTAGTCGCGATGGCCAGCCTCATCACGGCGGAATCAGCGATCTTCACGATCTTTGTGGTGGCGTATCTCTACTACCTGGGCCGGGATGTGGTAGGGCCCACGCCGCGCGAGGTGCTGGAGATTCCGATCTTCGGCACGGTGTGCCTGCTCTCCAGCAGCTTCTTCATCGTGCTGGCGGAACATGCCATCGACTCATGCGAAGATGGCGGCATTCACGCTCTGGTGGAGTGTCACCATTCTGCTGGGGGCAATCTTCCTCGCCGACACCGCGAGTGGAATGGTACAAGCTGATCGTGCACGATCACCTCACCATCAGCACCAATCTGTTTGGCACCACTTATTACTCCCTTGTTGGTTTGCATGCTTCGCACGTGATCATCGGTTTGCTCATGATGCTGGTGGTATTTGCATTCGCGTTGACGCGCAAGCTCGAGCCCGCGCACGCCGAGCGCGTAAAAGTGCTGGCGCTGTACTGGCATTTTGTCGACGCGGTCTGGGTAGTTGTCTTTACTGTTGTGTACATCATAGGACGCTGATGGAACCTCGAGAGCCAGGCTTTGCCGCAACCAGCCACGGTGAGACGCAGACAGGCGCGATCCATCTGCCTGCACCCACCGCATGGCCGTTTTTGCTCGCGCTGGGAATCACGCTGGTGTTTGCGGCGCTGGTCACCAATATGGCCATTGGCGCGCTGGGGCTTTTGCTTGCGATCGTTGCCGCTGTAGGGTGGTTCCGCGAGGTCCTGCCTCACGAGGCGCACGAGAGCGTGGAAGTCGAAGAAGAGTTCGTCACCCTTCAGACACCGACCGAGAAAGTCGCGCACATCGAAGTAGACGAGACCCACCGTGCGCAACTTCCGCTGGAGACATTTCCGATTTCGAGCGGCATTAAGGGCGGCATCGCCGGCGGCATCGCCATGGTGATCCCCGCAGAGATCTACGGGATCATTCGGTTTCACAGCATCTGGTACGTGGTCAATCTGCTGGGCGGAGCAGGGGTGGGAGGGTGGGCAAACCCAACGGTCGAAGAGATGAAACACTTCCGGCTGAGCGCGTTCATTACCGCCAATATCATTCAGGGTTCGGTAACGCTTCTGGTGGGAGTGCTTTACGGCGCCATGCTGCCCATGTGGCCGAAACGCCCGATACTGCTGGGAGGCATCATTGCGCCCGTCCTCTGGACCGGCCTGCTGCACAGCACTCTGGACATCGTTAACCCGTTCCTTGCGGCACGCATCGACTGGTGGTCGTTTGCGGCATCGCAGGTAATTTTCGGTCTGGTGGCCGGATACACAGTCGTCAAGCTGGGACGACTTGAACGGCTCGCACAAATCCCTCTCTCGGTCCGGATGGGTGTGGAATCGCCGGGCATCATGCCCGAACATCATCACGGAGACGAGCCGAAGCCATGAGTGCACAACGCATTTTCGCGGCGGTGCTTGGGCTCGCGGGTCCACTGTTAGCAATTCCTGTGCTGACGGGCTGCGATATGCCGGGGCGGCCGCAGCCCGGACCCGAAGTTCCGCGGCCTGAAGCGGTCACCTCGTTCGCCACCTTGTATGGCGAGAACTGCGCCGGCTGCCACGGCAAGAACGGAGACAATGGCGCCGCAACGAACCTTGCCAATCCGGAATACCAGGCGCTGATTGACGATGCCTCGATGCGCGATGTGGTTGCGAACGGGAGGAAGGGTTCGTTGATGCCCGGATTCAGCATCCGGAGCGGGGGACCGCTGACCGAAGGGCAGATCGACGCGATTGTAAAAGGCATGCGGGCACGCTGGAAGAAGGAGAATCCATTTGGAGGAGAGACTCCTCCGCCTTACAAGGCTTCCCGCGCGGGTGACGCAACCAGGGGCCAAGCAGTCTACGGGGCGGCGTGTGCACGCTGCCACGGAGAATCGGCGCAACATCCCGGAAGTGCAGGCTCGATTCTGGATGGATCCTTCCTCGCGCTTATCAACGAACAGGCGGTACGCACCACCGTCATCGCGGGCCGCCCCGATATTGGCGAGCCGGACTGGCGAAATCATATTCCTGGCCGCGCCATGACAGACGACGAGATTACGGATGTGAGTGCCTGGCTGATCGCGCAGAGGCCGACCACGCCGGGACAGCCTTATCCGAACGCGAAGCCCAACCAGCCCTGACAAGTTCGACAAGAGCGCAGGAGAGAACGTATGGACGAAACAGTTCCGCCGCCAGGTCCCGACGAGCAGGCACATCGCCTTGAAGAGGAGCGGGTGACCCGCCGTTCGTTTCTGATGAATGTGGGCATCGCTCTGAATGCCGTCGTGGCGGTGGCGATCGCGACCCCTGTGGTTGCCTACCTCGTCGGCCCTGTGCTGCGGCGCAGGGACTATCGCAATTGGGTAACGCTCGGAAGCGCCGCCGATTTCCATCCCGGAGAAACCACACTGGTCACGTTCCGCAATCCGTATCAAAACCCGTGGGATGGCGAAACGGCCAATGTTCCCGCATATGTCCGCTGTTCAGAGGATGGCAAGTACACCGTCTTCGCAATCAACTGCGCTCACCTGGGGTGCCCGGTGCGCTGGTTTTCTGAGTCGCAGTTGTTCATGTGCCCCTGTCACGGCGGCATTTACTATGCCGACGGCAGCCGCGCATCCGGGCCGCCCGAACGGGGGCTCTTTACCTATGAAATGAAAGTGGAAAACGGCAAGCTGATGATCAAGGCCGGGCAGTTGCCCACGTTGAGCAACCAGGCTCGTACATCTCCCTGCCCGTCGGCATCCGCATCCACATCGCCCGCGATGGTTACGAGGATCGAATCATGCCCCAGCACCAGCGAGCCTGGTACAAGCGCGTCTACGATTGGCTAGAACTGCGCCTGCAACTCGAGGGTCCCATCAAGGATGCCGCGCTGCACCCGGTGCCGAAGAGCACGGCGAGCTGGTGGTATGTCTTCGGCAGCGCCAGCCTTGTGCTGCTCATTCTGCAAATCGTCACCGGCATTCTGCTCGCCCTGGTCTATGCGCCTTCGGCCGCTGACGCGTGGAATTCGCTGGAGATCCTCAATCACCAATTGCCATTGGGCTGGTTTCTCCGCGCCATGCACGGCTGGGGATCGAACTTCATGGTGGCCGTGGTGCTCATCCATATGGCCCAGGTTTTTCTCTTCGGCGCCTACAAGTTTCCGCGCGAGCTGACGTGGATTCTGGGCGTGTTCATGCTTTTGATGACGCTGGGGATGGCATTCACTGGACAGGTACTGCGTTTCGATCAGGATGCCTATTGGGGACTGGGCATTGGCGCATCGATCGTCGGCCGCGTTCCATTCGTCGGCGGGCAGCTTGTGGACTTCATGCTGGGCGGCCCAATGATCAATGGGGCTACGCTCACGCGCTTCTTCGCTCTTCACGTTTTCATCATTCCCGGCACGCTGCTCGCTTTTACCGCGCTGCACGTGTGGATGGTGCTGAAGCTCGGCGTTAACGAGTGGCCGATGCCTGGCCGTATTGTCCGCCGGGAGAGCTATATCCAGGAATACAACCAACTGGCACACAAGGACGGCATTCCATTTGTGCCCGGCGCCGTCTGGAAGGATCTGGTTTTCTCCGCCGCTGTGCTTTTCGCAGTGGCGTTCTGCGCCGCGCTTTTTGGACCCTACGGCCCCAAGGGGGTTCCCGACCCGGCCATCATCAACACGGTGCCCAAGCCCGATTTCTTTTTCCTGTGGATTTATACAGTTCTCTCGTTCCTGCCGCCGGAACTGGAAACTCCATTCATTCTCATTGTTCCCGTTGTGGGTGTTGCCATTCTCGTTGCTCTCCCGCTGATCGCGGGCGTGGGCGAGAAGAGCTGGTGGCGACGGCCCGTGGCTGTCTTTTCGGTAATGTTCATCGCCGTCTGCTGGGGTGTCTTTACCGATCTGGGAACCTACACGCCGTGGAGCCCGCAGATGAATGCCTGGAGCGGCGCCCCCATTCCCGTTTCAAATCTGCGCAGTCGCACCCCGCTCGAGCGACAGGGCGCCAACGTCTTCCAGGAAAAGCAATGCCGCAATTGCCACGCCCTAGGCGGACTTGGCGGCCAGCGCGGACCTAAGCTCGACGACGTTGCTACGCGCCTGACCGAAGACCAGATGATCCGCCAGGTGCTGCTGGGAGGGGGCAATATGCCCGCCTACGGCAGTGCGCTGTCGCCCGCCGAGACCACGGCACTGGTACGCTTCCTGGTTACTTTGCGCCCCAGGTACCAGTCCCCGGCAAGCGACGCGTCGCGCCAGGTGGTGGAACACGCGGGAGTACCACCCAATTCAACCGTGGAGCGCGGCGGAGGCCAAACGCCGGTACGCTGAGCCTGGCGTGCGGCGAGCTCACGATGCTGCTGTGCCTCTTCATCTTCGCTCCCGAATCGGCAGACAATCCTGAGCTGGGGAGCCTGCTGCGGACGTGGTCCTTTCCACCGCTGCCTTTTCTGGCTCTGTCCTTGACGGTCCTCATTTATCTGCTCGGCTGGCGCGTCGCGCGTCGCACCCGCCCGCGCGAACTGCCGGCGTGGCGCGCCGCCTCGTTCATTGCCGGCGTGGCCGCGCTCTGGGTCGCCATCGCGTCGCCGATCGACGCCCTCGATGACTTTTTGCTCGTGGCGCACATGATCCAGCACTTCATCCTGATGTCGATTGCGCCACCGCTGATCGTTCTGGGCGCGCCCACCGTTCCGCTGCTGCGCGGCTTTCCCAAGGCCGTGCGCCCCCTTCTTCGACCCATGTTGCGCGCCCGCTGGTTCCATCGCGCGGCCAGGTTTCTCGTCCATCCCGTGGTCGCCTGGCTGCTCATGAACATTGCCTACCTGGGATGGCACGTGCCGGCCGCATTCGAACTCACATTCCGCTCCGAAAGCATTCATCAATTGGAGCACGCCTGCTTTTTCTTCACCTCGGTTGCGTTCTGGTGGGTGGTGATCGCTCCGTGGCCGGCGCGCGGCGTTTGGCCTCGCTGGACGGTAATTCCCTATTTGCTGAGCGCCGACGTTCTCAATACCGTTCTTTCCGCGACCCTCGCTTTTTCGGGGCGCGTTCTCTATCCCTCGTACCTGCGCGCGGAGCGTATCTCCTCGTTGACCCCTCTTCAGGACCAGATCGCCGCAGGGGCGGAAATGTGGGTTCTGAATTCGGTCATCTTTCTCCTGCCGGCCGTGGTGCTCACGGTCAGATTGCTGTCGCCGCGGCCGTTGCAAACGCGAACCGGATCGCATGACCGGCGGAATTTCGAACATGTAGACTTAGCGCCGGGCGAGGAACATCGATGAACCTGACTCTCTCTGAAGTGCTGGGCCTGTACAACGCCGATGCTCCTCTCGAAGAGGCCTGTACCATTCCGGCGGCCTGGTATCTGGATCAGCGCATCGTTAACCTGGAGCGCGAGTGTGTGTTCGGCCGCAACTGGATCGCCGTCGGGCGCGCGGACCAGGTGGCTGAGCGGGGGGCGTTTTTCACGCTCGAACTGGCGGGAGAGCCACTTGTGGTTGTCCGCGGAGACGATGGCGAGTTGCGCGCCTTTTACAATGTCTGCCGGCATCACGCCGCCGCTGTGGCAACTGCTCCCTGCGGCATCGTGCAGCATCTGCGTTGTCCATATCACGGATGGACCTATGGGCTGGATGGTTCGCTCAAAGGAGCGCCGGAGTTTGCCGGCGTTTGCAATTTCGATCGCGGCAGGAACGGCCTGGTTCCGGTGCGTGCGGCGACGTGGGAGCAGTTTGTGTTTGTCGCGCTTGATGAGAAGACGCCGCCGCTCGATACGTTTCTGGGCGAACTGCCGACAAAAGTTGCACCCCTGGCGCTAGACAGCATCCGCTTTTTTGAGAGGAGGACTTACACCCTCGCCTGTAACTGGAAGGTCTACGTCGATAACTATCTGGATGGCGGATACCACGTGCCTCACCTGCACAAGGGCCTGAACAGCGTACTCGATTACAAGGAGTACACCATCGAAAACGGCGCTCGCTATTGCCTGCAATCGAGTTCCATGGTTTCTTCCGCCGAGCACGCTTCATTTACGGCAACGAGGACAGGGGACCGGGCCTACTACTACTGGATTTATCCCAACTTCATGATCAATGTGTACGAGGGTATTATGGACACTAACCTGGTGCTTCCGGTTGCCCCGGACAAGTGCCTGGTTCAGTTTGATTTCTTTTTTGCCGACGTGAGTGAAGGCCGGCGGCAGCACAACGCCGAGAGCGTTGCCGTAAGCGAACGCGTTCAGGACGAAGACGTGGATATCTGCGAATCGGTGCAGCTTGGATTGGGCTCCCGTGCCTATGGGGCGGGAAGGCTCTCGGTCCGCCGGGAACGTGGAGAACACCTCTTTCACCGCCTGCTTGCCAACGACTTGAGATCGGCTGGTTAATTTTGCTATCGGGCGATTAGTCGACGGCGCAATGCTGCGCTCACCCCACATGGGTAGCGCCGCTGCACCTGCGGGGCTTCGTTACTACGGAGCGAAGACGCGGCATTTCAACTCCGGTTTCAGGGATACGGCACCTCAGTTTATGCGATAGGATGGTGGTGCCTGGACAAAGTCTTTCCCGATCGATAGAAGAAACCCTTTCGGGCACTTACCCTCTCTTGACCGGAACGCACTCGGTGTTGTTCGCTCTAAGCTCGCCCTCGTCTGCCGAATTACCAGCCGAAGGTGCAAATCCAGCCCCCAGACGGTAGCCCGGAATCGAAGCAAGGCCGGGAGCTTAATGGGAAGCGGTATCGAACATTGAAAGAAACAGGGATGCAGCAAGAGGAGCAGCAGGACCGGCTCAACGAAGTTCTGGGAAGCAAGTATCAGATCCTGTGCCGGATTGGCGGAGGCGGCATGGCGCAGGTCTACCTTGCGCGGCATCGCCTGCATGGTGGCCTTTTTGCCGTCAAGGTCCTCGTCGATTACCTGGCCCAGGACCCGAGGATCGTGGCCCGATTCGAACAAGAGGCGCGCATGGCGGCCACGCTGGCAAGCCATCCGAATATCGTTCCCATTTTCGATATAGGGTCGGGCGCCGGGCTCCATTACATGATCATGCAATTCATCGCGGGCGAAGACCTGGCTCGGTATCTGCGCCGGGAAGGCCGACTCAGCCTGCCTGATGCAGCCAACGTCATGGCACAGGCGGCAGAAGCCCTCTCCTGCGCCGAAGCCAAGCGTATCGTGCACCGCGATCTCAAGCTCGCGAACATGCTGCTGGACGAGGGCGGCCGCATCAAGCTGCTCGATTTCGGGATCTCCCGCATCACCGATATCGCCGACGGTTTGACCCGTCCTGGAGAGAGCATCGGCACACCGCACTACATGAGCCCCGAGCAGATCCGAGGCGAGGCATGCGATATTCGCAGCGATCTTTATTCGCTGGGAGTGGTTTTCTTTGAACTGATCTCGGGCCGGCGTCCCTTTGAGAACGAATCCGTCACCGCGATTCAGATGGCGCATCTCTCGGCCGAGCCTCCATCGCTGTTAGCCATGGACCCGAGCCTGCCGCCGGGATGTGACGCCATGGTGCAGAAGCTGCTGTCGAAACGGCGGGAAGACCGTTATCAAAACACGGCGGAACTGCTGAGCGACCTTGTCGCGCACGGAGCGCATCAGGGACCGGGTGCGCTGAGGCCGAAAATCGATCCAGCGCTTTGCCAGGCGATCGAAAGCGCGGAGTTGACGCCGCTCGATCAGCATACGAGGCCGCCGAACTCAGCGCCCCTTGCCGAACCTCCGGCGTCGATCCCGGCGGTCTCGAGGACGGCTGCGACTGTTCCCACGGTTGAACAGAATTCCGGCGTTACGGCGCAGCCAGACACCATGCAAAAGTCGCCCAGACCGATGATCGCGGGACTTGTCGTGTGTGGACTCGTGCTTTTGTTGGGCGGAATCGGCTTCGCTGTCTGGCGATCACAACACACGGCAAACACCGATCAGGCGGCGGCTCATCCCAAGGCTGAACCCGCATTGCCCCCTTTGTACTCCGATCCTCATGGCAGGATGGCGCTGGTGGCCGCGGGGCCATTCCTCTTCGGAGAAAAAGGAGGCAGCGAGGCGAAAACCATGACGCTGCCTGCCTTCTACATCGACGAGACCGAAGTGTCCAATGCCGAATACCAGAAGTTTTGCCAGGCGACCGGCCATCCGCCGCCCCCAACTTCGGACTACAACAAGCACCCGGACTATCCCGTCACCGGCGTGACGTATGAAGATGCAAAAGCTTACGCGGCCTGGGCCGGCAAACGATTGCCAACGGAAGAAGAATGGGAAAAAGCCGCCCGCGGCACGGACGAGCGCACGTTTCCCTGGGGGGACGCGCCTTGGGATTCGGGAGTGCCCAAGCAACTGGAGCCAGTCGACTCGGACCCATCGCGGCGTAGTCCTTACGGGGTGTATAACATGGCGGGGAATGTGTGGGAGTGGACCGCCAGCCCATATGCTCCTCAACCTGCGGACCTAGCGGCAATGAAGCAACTTGTTGGCGGCCAGAATTTTTCATCCGAGTGGCAGATCATCAAAGGGGGAAGCTTTCCATCCGGCGGCAGCCAGTATTTCGCCATTTCCAAGCGGCGAGAGTTGCCGGCGGATCAACGTTCGCCGTGGATTGGATTTCGGTGTGTTCGAGACGCCGGCCCTCCAGCGTAGATTCAGGTAACCGGCAAGAGTGGCCGGCAAGAAAAGTTCGAGAATTGCGTGAGGAGAATCGATGCGGGTTCGAGATGATTTCATTTTGCTGGCGTTCCTGGCGCTGGCTCCCGTTGGAGCTTCAGCGCAGCAATCCCCCGGCGCGCGTGACACGTTCTGGTCAGCAAGCGATCTGATCACGGTCACGCCAAACCCGGCGGCGCACGCTCGTGCCAGGACGCATACCAGTTCCACAACCCAGAAGACAACAGCTGCGCCAGGGGATATTTCTCCAACCGGCGGTTCGGTTAGTGGGCCGCAGGCATCGCGAGAGAACCAGGTCGCAGAACTCGTCAGCTTGAATGGATACGGCGCAGTTCCGCACCTGGTTCGCAGCTCTGAGAGCAGCCTCGGGCTGCGGTGTTCCGTGCTATTGCGGGAAGCGGACAACGAATATGCAGAGGTGACGCCGGGAACGGTATTTCACAGCGGCGATCATATCCGGCTGAGTTTTCTGGCTAACGAGCCGGGATATTTCTACGTCATTCAGCAAGGATCATCGGGAGCGTGGTCTCCCATCTATCCGCCGCGCAACGCAAGTCCGGAATCAACCAGGATTGAAGCGGGAAAGCTGCAGATCGTGCCGAGCGGGACGCGCTCTTTTGCATTCGATCAGCAACCTGGCATCGAAAAGCTCTACGTAATCCTGAGCCGGACACCGATCGACGACATCGATCGCGTGATCCGCAACCTGAGCACTGGTGGCTCGAACCCCAAGCCCGACACCGGAGACAACTCCCCTCCACTTGAAGCGGCAAACGTCATTCCCGACGTGTTTGTACAGAAGCTTGCCAGCCGCGATCTCACATTGGTCGATGAAGAAAAAGTGGACGCAACATCGACGGCCACTCATGACAGTGAGAAGGCAATCTACGTGGTGAATAAAGGCACTGATCCGCAAACGTCTTCACAGGTTGTGCTGAATCTGGAACTGCGCCACGAATAGGCGGCTCGACTCACATGGAAGCGAGTGCGGAATCGATGCGGCTGATGTATTGCCGTGCCCGGGTTGCTTCGTCAGTGTCGGGGTTGGCGGCGATGACGTTGGAGAATCGAACTTTCGCTTCGTTCAGCAGGCCGACAATGTCCTTCGTGTCTTTGGGGCCGGCACCATTGTTTCCCTGGGTTCGCGCATTGGCCTGTTCCACGTAGATGAGGCCGAGCCGATAATTCGCCCAAAGGTCGGAGGGCAGCAACGACAGGGCCTTGAGGCAATACGGGATGGCGGCGTCGTTTCGCTTCAGCATCCATTCGCAGTCGCAGATGCCGAGATTGGCCTGTCCCTGTTGCTGCCGCCAAATGTCCTGTTCCGCGGCACGACGCTTTTTCCCCATACCGAGGATGAATCCTGCAAGGTAGTAGTTAAGCTGGCCGCCCGCGCCAGAGTTGAAGTTAGTAAGTTGAAGATACTGGCGGTACTCGGCCTCCGCATTGGCCGGTTCATTCAAGTGGCGTTCGCATTCGGCCAGCCAGAAATGCGCTTCCCCGTTTCCGGGAGTGGCCTTGACCGCGCGCAGCGCGGTGGCCTTGCAGGCCTTGAAGTCCTCCTGGCGCGCATAGGCCTGGGAAAGCAGATAGAGCGCGGTGCCGTCCTCGGGCTGCATTTGTAGCGCGGCATTCAATTGCCGCACGGCTTCGTCCAGGCCGCCCTGGTCGAGGAGCGCAGCCGCATAACTCACCCGCGCTTCTTCATAGTCCGGATCGATAGCAATAGCTCGCTGGAAGGCAGCCGTTGCCTTGTCGTCTTCATAGAGTGCATTCTCCACGCGTCCGAGGTACATGTAAGCCTGGCTGTATTGCGGGTCGATCGCTACCGCCTGGTTCAGCTTTTCCGCAGCCTTCCGGTAATTTGCTTCGAAGCCCTTCTTGTAGAAATCGATGGCCTGATCCAGAAGGTCCACCGCGGTTTGATTGCGCTGGCGGGGAATGAGAATGCGAAGGCTGACCGTGGTTTCCTGACCCGGATAGATCATCTCTTCGCGCGGCCCGTCGGGCTCGTAGCCCATGTGGACGCCCTTGATGGTATGGGAGCCGGGAGTAAGTCCGGGAAGGCGCAGAGCTGCAGCTTTAGTTACAACTCCAACCTGTTTTCCGTCCAGCCATAACTCGGTGTTATCCATGTTGGTCTGCACGACAAGCGTCCCGTACTGCAGGCTCGCGACAACGGTTGGTGATTTCGCGTGGGTCGGGTCATAGGCCAGCACCATGTTGGAATCGAAGCTGCCGCGTTCCGATGTGGGATTCTGCCGGGCATCCGTGGCCACGCGCACATTGGTATGCACATACTCGGCAAGTTCATCGGCCGTTACGATACCGTCGCCGTTGGCATCGGCGGCGCCCGCAAGTCCCTGCACTACGTAATAGGTGAAAATACCGTGGCCGCCGCCCCAGTCGGGACTCTCGAAACTCTGCTCCCGATCGCGGCTTGCGGTGAGGGAAAAGATGGATTGGTGCACATCGAGGAGCATTTGGTTCAACTGCGCAGGATTGGTCTCCGGCGTAATCGCGCCGCTGTGGCACGCATCGGTAAGAAGGACCTTCCACTTACCCTTGATCGTCGTGCCAATGAGCGAACCGAGCCTATCCATCGGGATGGCGGTGCCGGCAATGTTATGCAGGTCTATGTCATAGGGCGCCAGGTAACCTTTGCCGCCCGAGATGAAACCATGGCCCGCGAAATACACCAGGACGCGATCGTCGGAAGCGGTGACGGAGGGCAGCCAATCCTCGAGCTCATGCAGGACGTTGGCCCTGCTGGCTTCTGCACCCTTGAGCAGGTGAACATGATTGGCGGGAAACTGTCCACCCTGCTGACTAATGAGAGTGGTATAAATGGACTCCGCGTCGCGGTCCGGGTAATGTAACTGGGCCGAATCAGGGAGATTGGCGTAATGGGCAATGCCGACCACGAGAGCGTAGCTCTGCGGTACGGCAGATGGGGCAACCCCGCCGGCATTCTCAGGTGGATGCACAGGCTTCAGATCCCGCGAACCTTCCTTCTGGTCTTGAGGGGAGGCCTGAGGCGGCGGAGCCTGTCCGTAGACCGGACAGGGCAACGACAGAGACAGCAGCGCGATCAGGCTACATAGCGACAGAAGCAAGTGATTGAATCGAGCGCAATGAAACTTCATGGTGCCTCCGTGGTTTTTACTCACGGTGCGCGAGCCGGAACGTGTAAATGAGCGGCAACTTCGCGGTTGGCGCCGATTGAATGGCGGTATCGTCTCCATCGTTTGCAAGCACAATGTCTCGCGAAGCGGTTCGCGCCAAGGGCACCAGTTCGCGCGGGACCTCAGCACCGGGCGCAAGCGGCGCAACTCCCGCGGATCCATCGAGACACTCGCCCCGCGCCTTGAAGATGGCATCGTCGCAGCGGGGCAAGAGCCCGGGCGGAGGAGGAGGCGTCGCCTGCGGATGAGCGGAATCGGGGCTCTCGGCCGGCGGACCCGCGGGAAGCGCGATGGGACTGGCGCTCACCAGGAAGTAAAGGGTATCGAAGCCGGATGGACCACTGACTTCGAACCATCCATCGCCGTCCGCGGGGACCAGGTAGGTGTGACTTACTTCAATGTGATTAGTGTGGTTGGCTGCGCTCGTTCCGGGAAACAGAACGGCGATCGATCCCGTGGTGCCCTTGTCGACGACGTAAAGGTATCCGTCAATCTGGCTGGCGAGGCGGAAGCGCAGAATATCGCCGTTGCGGAAAACCGTGTTCTGAGGAACAGCCTGGACAGTGTTTCCCTTTCTCTGTTCGAGTCGAATCGAGAAAAGGCCTGGGGAGCCTGGACTTTGCGCGTGCACATGGGGCGTGGCCAAAGCGACCAGCAGAATGAGCAATGAAGATCCTATGGAAGGAAGGCCTCGCTGATTGTTGATTCGGCGCATCGGTGTGCAATCCATCATAACCTGTAACTAACCTGTCTAACTCACGGCTAGTGTGCGTGGCCTTGCAACGGGATGCGTATTCCGCCGATCGCGGCCGGTGCGCCGACGGTACCGGTCCCCGGCGTAACGGTCGTTGGGGACGACGATGAATGCGTTGCGATCACAATGCCGGCAGCCGCGCCCGCCGCAGCGACGCCTCCAATGATCCAACCCCAATGGGGGTGATGAGCGACGACGGCCGCGGTAGTCTGAGCGCTAGTGGGAGAAGCCAGCGCTTCGATGTTCGTTTGCAGGATGACGCTATCGGCCTGGAGTTCGCCCTTGGTGGCATGCACGTTGATTTTGTATTGCCCCTTTTGCTGCATAACCTGGAAGCCGCGTCCGGCCGCTCGGCCGGCAGCGTCCGTCTGCACTGAAACGGTGTTCGCTCCGCTAAAGGTTGCAAATGGACTGCCGCTTCCACCGTTGTCGATGGCGAAGAGTACGAGCACACCCGCCACCGGCTTGTGATTCTCATCGTCGACTTCGACGATGGGTTCACGCGCGGTGCGGGTACGGATGTCGTTCAGCGCCCCTTCTCCCTCAATGATGTTGATGAAGAGACCCTTCGGCTGGCTGGTCGCAACGACCCCGGGGGCCTGCGATGCGGGCGGAGTATCGCCGGGTGCTTGTGCGCACGCCGAGCGAAACCCGCAGAATGCTGCGGTCGCAAACAGGACGATCAACAGAAGCTGCGAGGGTTTGACTTGGGTTTTCACTGCGAGTTTACGCTCCCGGATGTACCGATCGAATTGGCGAGTGTGGCGGACACGCCGGTGATGTTGGCGTCGGGTTTGCTCAACTGGAAATTCTGGGTATAAGTGAATTCCGAGCCATACTGGTCAGAAGCTGCCGAAGTGTACCAGGGCGAGAAGAGGCTCGTGACAGGAATCTGCACTTGCGCAGAGCCAAGCGATTGGGCGTCGCTTCCGCTGAAGACAAAGGTGGCCTGCGTCATGTCGCGAGTGTTTGAGAAGCCGTTAATCACGACGGTAATCAGCCCTGTGCTGTCGTTTGTGAACTTAACGCTGGTGATGACCGGAGCGCCGGGTGCGATGACGAGCGTGATGGGCGAGACGCCCGGCGGTGTCACGTCCACGCCTCCAGTGGTGAGAGCCAGCGTAACGGTGATTGTGCCGGCAACAGTCCCGGTCTGCAGAGCAACCGCAGGCGTCGTCGTGGTGCCGGCGGGCACAGTGAAGTTCAACGTGCGTCCGCCGGTCGAAAACTGGACTGCTGGATCGTCGACGCCATTGGCGCTCTTGGGCGCAAACGTCAAAGTCAGTAATCCGGCTAGGTCACTGGGATAGGGGCTGTTCAAGGCGATGGTGATGCCCGGTTGCTCACCCGATCCGGGCGTTTCCGGTACGGAAACTGTCACATCCGCGGGCGGTGCGGTGACCTTGATCTGCACGATATTGCTGGTGAATTTCGAGGCCGTATCGTAGACGGTCAGGCTGAGAGTCCCGGTGGCGGCGAGGTTGGCCGCAGGAATTGTTGCCGTGAGAGCGGTCGCACTCTGGACGATCGTGGCAATCGCCGTCCCGTTCAACTCGGCCACGCTTGTAGACGTGAAGCCGCTGCCGCTGATAGCGATCGGCAAAGGACTCGTATTCAGAGGAGTCGTGTTGGGCGAGACCGAGGCAATCGCGATGGGCGAATAGTTGACCTGTATGGTCACTTGCGCGGAAGCGCTGGTGTAATCGACGGTATCTGAGGGTGTGAAGGTGGTGCTGAGGACGTGCGCGCCAACGCTGAGCATCGTGCCGGCGGCTGGTGAGTATGCGAACGCGCCCGGAAGGGCAGCCGCGGTGACTCCGGTTGCGCTCGCATCTAGTTGTGTTGCGCTGAGGGCCGTCGAAGTCGTAATGGCAGCAGGTGCCGGCCACGTCAACACCGGAGTAGCCTTGTTGACCGTGAGCGCGGTGGAACCGGTAAGCGGCGCCGGGAGCGAAGAGTTGGTATATGTCACGCCGACTTGATGCGTTCCTGCGGCAGTAGTTGAAGTAGTAATCGCGCCGGATCCATTCACAACGGGTGCCGATCCGATAGCCGTGCCATCGACGGCGAAGCTGGCAGTCCCCCCGGAGAACGGCTTGCCATCGGAGCCGGTAACGATTGCGGTCAAAGTTACGCTCTTGCCGAAGGTGATCGGGTTGGCCGATTCCTGGACCACAACAGTCGCCGCAGTCGCCACGTTCACCTGGATCGTCACTTGAGCGGTGTTGGTGTTGTAGTCTGTCGTATCGGTCGGGGTGAATGTGGTCATCAATAGATGGGGGCCCGCCACGAGCGTCGCTCCCGCCGCCGGGTTATAGGCAAACGTGCCCGGAAGCGCTGCTCCCGTAACCCCCGTAGCCGAGGCATTGAGTTGCGTGGCGCTCAGCGGAGTCGAGGTGAAGATGGCCGCAGGTGTGGTCCAGGCAAGCGTCGGTGTCGCCTTGTTGACCGTCAGAGTGGTGGAATTGGTGAGCGGCTGGGTGGTAGAGGAATCCGTGTATGAAACCCCGATCTGATGCGAGCCGCCGGTCACGGATGTCGCGGTTACCGAACCTGATCCGTTGACGATGGTTGCGGACCCGATGCCTGTTCCATCTACCGTGAACGTCGCTGTGCCGCCCGAGAATGGCTGGCCATCGGTCCCTGTCACGACTGCGGTGAACATTACGCTCTGACCGAACGTTATTGTGGCCGCAGACGCGTGGATGGCCACGCTCGACGCAGTCGGGGCGTTCACCTGGATGTTTACCTGAGCGGTAGCCGTGATGTAGTTCGCCGTGTCTGTCGGCGTGAAAGTGGTATTCAATACATGCGAGCCGGCCGCGAGCGTCGTCCCTGCCGCGGGGTTATAGACAAACGCGCCCGGAAGGGCGGCGCCAGCGATTCCGGCGGCGGCGGCATCGAGTTGCGTTGCGCTCAGCGCAGTGGAGGTGAAGATCGGCGCCGGAATTGCCCAGGTCAAAACCGGAGTAGCTCGGTTGATCTGCAGAGTAGCCGGCTGTGCGTAAGGAGTGGTCGTTCCGGTTGGAGTAAATGCCACTTGTACCGGGTACGTGCCCGCGGGATAGATCTGACCGGCGGTGATGGTTGCCCCACCGCTTACAAATGTGTAGACGAATGTCCCGGTGGCGGGAGAACCGAAGAGAGTTGCGGTCGCGTTCAGTTCGCCGGCCGGCATCGGTCCGTAGATCAGAGGGGCGGGCTGCCACGAGATCACGGGTTGCGCGATTTGAAATGAATTACTGGTGGCGCTGTAGGCAGGATCGGCGGAGGCACTGTTACCGCTGATTGCGGTGGTTGCAAAGAGCTTGTAGGTCCCGGCCTTATTGACGGCGAGATCCGCGAAGACGGCAGACGTGACTCCGCTCGAGACCGTGGGATCATGGGTCAATGTTCCGGTCAACGCTCCGGTGACCTGAACTCCTTGCGTGTCTTGCAGCGACACATTGACGGGCACGCCCTGCGGATAATTCGTAGTCGAGTTGTCGACTTCGATCACTTGCACCGCAACCGCCGGAGTGACGGTCTGATTGGGCAGGGTGTTCGACGGCTGCGCCAGGAACGAAACGGAACTATAGTGCGTTTGCACCGCACCGATATCCAGGCCGCCGTTGGAGTTGAAGCGGGAGAAGCCGCGCTGATCGGTAGAGTCGAATCCTTCTGTACCCGGAGGCTGGGGATTGCCTGCGTTAATAGCGGGGCTTCCCGGCAAGGGCATCATCGTTTCGGTCGGTCCGCCGTTCAGCGCAAGTGGACCCAGGTTCACGGTGACGCCGATCAGGTTCGCCACCCCATTCAGCGCGATGCAGCCATTGCAGTCGGAGTTCGCAGCCCCCGCGATCGCCGTGTTTTCCGCGATGATGGTGTTGTTAGCGGTGGGAATCGCGGTGCTTGCGATATCGAGTCCGCTGCCGGAAACGGTCGCCGCGTTTCCCGTGATGGTGTCATCCTCCAGATTCAGGTAGCCGGAGGAATAGTTCTGAATAGCGCCACCGCTGCCATTGGTCGTGTTGGTGGTGAATGTACTCTCGTTGATATAGGCAGTATCTATATTGCAGAGCGCGCCTCCACATGAGACATAATCGCTGACTGAGGAGTGGGAGGCATTGCCGGTAAAGAGAGCCTGGATGACCGAAAGGTAGCCCTGATTGTAGATCGCGCCCCCATCCTGCGAGGCCGTATTGCTACTGAAGAGCGTGCCGGCAGAATCGTATATCGACGCGTAATAGCTGTTATTGTTGATTGCGCCGCCCTGGGTCGCCTGGTTGCCGCTGAATGTCCCGCCGGTAATTGTCAGCGTACCGCCGTTGTCCACTCCGCCTCCCGGCGAAGCGCTATCGACGTTTCCTGTGACCGCGGAATCCTGCAGCGTCAAGTTGCCGCCAGAGGTGTTCTCGATTCCTCCCCCAGCGCCGTTGACGGCGGTGTTGTTGGTGATTCCACACCCCGACAGAGTGAGCGTGGCCTGGTTGTAGACGCCGCCTCCAGATTCCGCGGTGTTGCTCGTGATGATGGCGCCCACCACCGTAACGTTCCCTTGCAATACCTGCAGTGCCCCTCCGGCGATTGAGTTTCCTGCGGTCGCGTTTCCATGCGTCAAAGTGAGTCCATTGATGCGCACCGCGTCGGTCGACGATGATTCCTCGACCAGGAAGATCTGGACCAGGTTGTTGCCGTCGATAATCAGGCTGGTTGAGCCGGTAATGGTGACTGGCGTAAAGATCTGCAACGTGCTGCTGAGGCTGATCGTTCCCGATACCCCAAAGCAGATGTCGGTGACCGCCGAATCGGCGAGGCCTGCGCGCAGGCTTCCCGCGCCGCTGTCGGCCAGCGTCGTCACGGTGTAATTACAGGTCTGGGCGGCCAGGGGTATTCGACACAACAGGGCTCCGCACAAGACAAAGGGGAGCAGGCTCACCCGGCGGAATAACTTTGAGCGAAGGAGGGAGTGCGGGGTCGATTTCATCGCGTTATCCGGTCCGGCTGTTTTATCGCGGAAGCCGAGGCGGTCTGGATCGAACCCGGAACGGCGATCGCAGGAATGAAAAATGTGCGCGGCTGCGGTGTGCGCGCATCGAGAATCCAGTCGGGCTGTCCTGCAACGTTCCGGGAAATGGCGTAGATTCCATCGGGTGTGAGCGGAACCATCTGCTGCGGAGTACAGGCGCATGGAATCAGGGCGGGCGCAGGGCCGGATGCCTGCAGGCTTACTTCGACAACCTGCGGTTTGCCGCCGTCGCCAACAAACGTCCATTTGCCATCGGACGAGACTGCGACTCCAGCGGGTTTCTGCACGAGTCCGGAAACGGATAGTGATGTGAGGGTCGGAGACGTCGCATCGGGATTGGCGATGTAAGTGAGCTGCGCTGAAAGCGCATCGGCGACGATGACCGCATTGGCCGCACTACCCGGTTGAAATGCTGCGCCGCCCCAACCTTGAACTGCCCCGATTGGAGTGTAACTGTGTGTACCCGACGCGAATCCGAGTTGAATTCCGGGGCTGCCTGCCGCCATCACTCCCACAAGGAGCGCGCCGGCGTCGCTGACGGCAATATCGCCCGCCACGAAGCCGGATGGCATAGGAATGCTGGCAACCTGGGGCTTTGACGGCAATCCACTCACGATGAAAGCGACTTGTGCGGTGGAAGAAACCACCACTGCGGAAGTGCCTGAGGGAGAAAATATCAGGCTCGAATCGAGCGGGACATTGGCGGCAAGCACGGTTGTGGTCGCTGCGGGAAGTTCCCATTCCTGAAGAGTCCCGTCTTTGTGGAGCACGAGAATCGACGAGGAAGAGGGCGACGTTGTGGCGGCGGCATTGACGACGTTAGCGTCCGCGGAAAGGGTCGCGCTGCCGTAATGGCTTGCCCCGGTTACGCCCAGAATGGGATAGAGATTGCGTTGGCCGGTTTGCCAGATATACCCCAGCTGAAGCCCGGTAAGCGCGACGGGCGCCGCGTTAGACGACGGGCTTGGGCTGACCGGTTGAGGAGCTTTGATGCCTGTAACAACGCCGCATCCTGTGAGAAGGACGAGCAGTGCTGCACGAAGCACAAGCGTAGAGCTTGCATTCCAGGAGGAGACCATATGTCCTGACATCCCAGGGAATTAAAATGTCGTGCAGATTCGGAGGGATTATAGCCAATCAGGATTTCAAAAGCCATGAAATAGTTTGGGAGTCGTAGCCGGCGCTAGCCGTTGGCTTCGATGAGAACGCAGGTGATGTTGTCGTGGCCGCCGGCCTTCTTGGCCGCTTCCACGAGTCGTGAGCAACGGGCCTGCAACGTGGATTCCGAATCGGGGAGAGTTTTGGAATCAGTTCTCGAATTTGATTTCGGGTCCAGTTTCGAATCCGGTCTCGAGTCCAGGATCGTCTCGATGGCCTTGTCGGTCAGCTCGCGGGTGAGGCCGTCGGAACAAAGCATGTACACGTCCCCAGGCTCCGCCTGGAACTCAAAGAAATCGGGAGTCACACAGTTCTGGGTTCCCAGGGCGCGGGTAATCACGTTGCGCAGGGGAGAGCGGCGCGCTTCAGCGTTGCTCATCCGGCCCATGCGCACCTGTTCCTCCACCAGAGAGTGATCGAGGGTGAGCTGCTCCAGGTGGCCATTGCGCAAACGGTAACAGCGGCTGTCGCCAACGTTGAGCACCCAGACGTGGCGTTCTTCGACCACCAGCGCCACCAGCGTGGTGCCCATGCCGTTGAGCCTTCGGTTGCGCTGGGCCCGGGAATAGATCGCCTCGTTGGCGGCGCAGACCGCCTTCTCGGCCAGTCCCGGGAGCGGTACCCCGGAGTCCCGGCCGGAGGTCAGGTGGCGCAGAACTTCGTCGACTGCAATGGAGCTGGCAACCTCACCGGCTGCCGCTCCTCCCATCCCGTCCGCTACGACGTAGATCCCGTGGTCGACAGAAAATCCGAAAGCGTCTTCATTGGATGGGCGCTTGCGTCCGCGGTCGGTTTGCGCCGCGGCTGCGTAGCGTACGACAGCCGTTGCCAAGTGAACTTCTCCCGCAAGTCAGTGTACATGGGACGACGAGCAGTCGGCATCTTCCCGGCCCCGAAATCAACGCCTGGCGGGCTTTACGGAGTCGTCGGAAAGAGGTGGAGATGCCCCCAAATCAAAGACTTGGATTCCCTCGGCCATGATGATCGCGACCCGTCGTCCGGAGGGAGACACGGCCACATTCCCTCCAGCGTCAAACACCGGGCTGGCCAGCGCACGCAGGACAACCCTGCCACTGGCCATATCGTAGACCTGGACGTCCTGGCCTTTGACCTCGTCACTCCCGAGCGGGGCGAACGCGTTCACAGAGTGGGTGGCCGACAGCGCCTCGCGCGCAACACGGGAGCCGTCGGCACTCGCAACCAGGAGCGGCCACACCAGCGAATCAGAACTGAGGTTTTCCCACAGCCGGCGGCCGCTGGTTGTCATCGCCACCAGGCGTGGATCGCCTCCAGAGGCGCAGGTTGTGGCCAGAAATTCGCGCGGAGACACAAAGTCGAGCATGGGGGAACAGAACGAATCCACGGTTCCAACGATCGCGCTTCCGCCACTGAAGTAGTTCAGGTTCAATGTCCAGGTCTTGCCATTGCCCCGAATCGTCTCGAGGTAGCCGTCGGCGTTGATGGGCAGGTGCACCGCCGATCGTACATGACTGACCAGCATCACTTTACCCGAGTCGCGGCGCAAAATACGCAGGATGAGGTCAGGCTCGGTGCCGGGCTTCTCATCGTCACTGATCAGGGTGGCCGCAGCAGTGGCCGGACTGGCCACATCACCGGCTTTGGAAGCCGAGGTGGGCGGTTCGGAGGAGCCGGTGACAACATACTTGTGATCGGGATCCATCTCCACCCAGAGCACCGGTCCGGGAAAATGCAGAAACGGCCGCAGTTGCAGGTTGGCATTACCCAACTGCAGGTTGTCGCGGTCGCGCAGCAGGAACTGACCGTTGCCGAGCATCCAAAGGTAGCGCTTGCGGTCGTGGAGGGTCCAGACCGTGTCGGCCAGGACCGTTCCTTGCGGCAGTTGCAGAACCAACGCGCGGATTTTGCGTTCTTCACTGGGGTCACTGCCGGTGCGGTCGCGGTGAATCAGCCCTGGAACGCGAAAGGTAAGGAGCAGATGGTCTTCGTCGAAGAAATCGAGGGAAGCAAGGCTGTAGCGAAGGCCAAGATAGAATGCGGCCGGAGGGGTGAAACCTAGCGGTTCGATGGGGATAGTGAAGGCGGGCTGCAGCGTGGCGCGGACCGCGGGAGCGCTATCGGTCCCGCGCTTCTTGTGGGAGCCGGCGGAGGCCGCCAGGGGGAACAGGGCGTGGCTGTAAGCCTGGGCGCCAAGCGTGGGACAAACGGGAAACGTCGTCAGAGCCAGCGCCATTCCCGCACGCAGCCAAACACCGACGCGAACAAGCAACTTCGCCATCGATACCTATTCTCGCGCAACCGGCACGGTTTTGGGGAGGGACAGAAGCGAATTTGCGCGTGACGAAGCTTGCTGGACGTCGCGCGAACGGGTTGAAAACACGGACGACCAAATGAAGTCCCGGGGTTCGGACGTGATTACGCTTTCGCCGCTCGGACCCAAAACGATTGGGCCGCGATCACGGTGGCGGATTCACCCGTGTGCGACAGTAAGGACAGGCATGCAAGGAGGAGAGATCGGCCGCCGAATTCAGTTCCTGGGTTATGGCGCATGTGCGCTGGCCGGCAGCCTCTGGGGGACGGGCTTCTATCTCGGGCGGCTGGCCCTCAACGAAATGAGCGTGGAGTACATGGTGCTCTACCGCTTCCTCTTCGCATGCCTCGGAATGTTGCCGGTGCTTCTGCTGCATCGGGTTCGCTTCACCGGCACCGAATTCCGGCTGCTGTTGATTTCGGCGACATTCTGCGTGCCGGTGCAATTCCTGTTGCAGTTTCACGGGCTGGCTCGAACCACCGTCAGCCATGCCTCTCTCATGGTGGGCTCTATGCCCGTGCTGCTGGCCGCGGCAGCGGCTCTGTTTGCCGGCGAGCGGCTCGACCGCGTGGGATGGGTGGCGCTGTTCGCCTCCACCGCGGGTGCGGCTCTGATCGTCCTCGGAGGCAGTCGCGGGCCCGCCACACATGGCCAGCCTACCCTGATCGGCGACCTGATGGTGGTGGCTTCCCTTTGCACCGCGCTGGCATGGATCCTGGTAAGCAAAAAACTTATGCTCACCCACAGCCCGCCGGCGGTCACCGCCTACACCATCCTTGCGGGGACCGTGATGCTGGCGGTGTGGATTCTCGGGCCCTGGATCGCCAGGCCCTGGCTGCCGAACCACAGCCAGCCGCCGCCCTTTGCCCACGTCAGCACAACCGCATGGATGGCACTCGCCATCAGCGGCTTGGCCTGCACCGCAACCACCACCCTTTTGTGGAATTGGGGCATTCATCACGTGCCCGCATCGCGCGCCGGCGTGTTCCTGAATATCGAGCCGGCGCTGGGATCGTTTTTAGGGGTCAAGCTTCTCGGCGAACACCTGGGACCGTACGCGTGGTTCGGCGGAGCGCTGATTCTGGGCGCCGCTATTACGCTCACGGCGCGCGGACATGAGCCGCAGCCACAAGTCATCCTCGAGTAAAGCGAGCAACACCGTGTCGAATCTGGACAAGACGACTGTCAGCGAAGCCACAGCGACCAGACTGAATCGACCGTAGCGTGGGTAACCGCGGATGCGCCCACGCGGCGATCGCGTCGCCATGCGCGGCCATAGAAGACGCCGGCAATGGCTGCAAGCAGCACGTAGCGCCAATTGAAGTGCGCCGCGCGTTTGTTGAAGTGCGACAGCCCGAAGAGGACTGCCGTGGTAAGAAGCGCCGGCCATCGACCCATGCGTCGCTCTAACAAATTCTGGAGCCATCCGCGAAAGAACAGTTCTTCGGGAACCGCGATGAGAAAAAACGTGAAGATCCATGCGCCGGCGAATTGCAGCATCACGGGCCCGATCGACCCGAACGGATGCAGATGGAGAAAGCCCAATCCCAGGCCGAGAGCCAGCGCCAGGGGAAGATAGAATACGACTTCCCGCAATCCGATGATCAAATCGCGGACCTGCACGCGAAGATCGAATCCCACTCCTTCGAGGTCGCGGATCGCAACGAACCCATAGATGCCCGCATCGAGCAGCAGCACTTTATTGAACACGGCGAGATGGGCAGGCCACGCCGGCTCGAACCAGCGCAGATCGACAGCCAAACCAAGAATCCCCAGGATCAGGAACTCGGGCCAACCCGACCTGGTTCCTCCGGCGCTGATCAGCACAGCCGCAATTGCAGCGGGCAGGATCGCATAGAGGCCGAGCCACGCCCAGGAAAAGGTTCCGCGGCTCAGCGTCACCAACAGGTACGGCATGCAAAGCAACGACGGGCTCAGTACCTGCGCCAACACAGGAAGTCGTTGCGCGCTGCCCGCGGCCCGGACGGGAAAAAATCCCGCTGCCAGGTAGGGCGCCAGGGCCAGCACCGCCGCGATCGCAATCAAGGGAGAGAACGGGTACACAGAATTATTCTGCTCCTTGCAGGCGACGGACACCGGAATCGAGACCTGGCTTGACCGGGGGTTGCACGATAGTCACTGACTCCGGCATCCCGATGTAATGCTCTTTGGTGCTGTTGCCGATATGCATCAATGTGATTTAGAGCAAATGGAGGGCTTTCAAAAGGGAGTAAGGTGCAACCAGAGTGGCTTGGGATTCCATCTACCCGGAGAGGAATGAACTGTTCGGGGAGCCAAGCGCACAAGGCTGCTCCACCGCGTCAACCCCATGAAAAAGCCACTCTAAAAATTTGCCTCGAGAAAGATGGGGCCTGTGACACTTCTAACCTGGAATCATGCGTGCTCGACCGGCGTCAAGGCCATGGACGATCAACACGGCGTGTTGCTGGACACGCTGAATGAACTGCGCCTCGCCCTGGTGCATGGAAGCGGCCGGGAGGAAGTGAGTGAGGGCCTTAACCGGCTGATTGAACTCACGCGCCTGCACTTCTCCAGCGAAGAGCGGCTGCTGGAGCAGCAGGGGTATCCCGGGACGGCTGAACATCGCGGCGCACATCAGCGGCTGCTGGTGCAGATCGAGGAAGCGGCCCACCGCGCGCAACACACGGACGATGTGCATATGCACTCGCTTCTCCTGTTTCTGCGCAACTGGTATATGAACCATGTTGAAAACCTTGATCACCAGTATGGCGCATGGCTGAATGAGCGAGGGATCGCCTAGTTGCCTCTCGAGGTGAATTCCCCACTCGTAGTTTTTTTGTATTCCACATTGGGCTCGTGTTCATGGGCCTTTGCAGCGGCCTCGTCTTCCCGTTCGTTCAAGCCCACCACAAACTCCTGTTATCCACAAAGCTCCAGTTATCCTAGCTCGTTGAATGTTGATGCCCGGATGTAGGTGACTATTGTTTTAGTCCCAAGGTAACTCCTCCCTATGCAATTTAAATCACCATTCTGCTAACTTTCGTGAGATTCTCTTTTCCAACAAATCGTTAGTCTTGGACGCCTGCTGTAGAGGTACCCCCATTCCCAGCATCCTGCGTTTTCCGCTACGTCTCGACAAGAAGAGGCGGGAATCGCATGCGCCAGCTACGAATGTCCCATCCCCCGACTGCGAAGGCTTGCACAAAGCCGTGGTCAACAACTCGTAATCCTGCGTAAGTCGAAGGCAAAACTCGGTGAGTGCCGCAGAGCGTCACAGCGCTCGCGGTAATCAGCAAGAGACGGTCTGCGATCTCTACGGGCTTCTGTTGCCCGAATTCGTGTGTCTCAAGCACGACGCAATTCCAGAATCGCAACTGCCAGGGTGCGAGCCGTGGTCGGATTCGGAGGTTAATCGCGACCAGAGGAACATAACAGTCAGATTCGAGAAGGTAAAAAGCGATGAAGACCTTTATCTCTCCGCTATTGGCGCTGTTGGGAGCGTGTGTCCCTGCGGCAGCTATCACGGTTACAACACCAGCTAACGGGGCGCAGGTAACCTCGCCATTCTGGTTAGTCGCGAGCGCAAAAACCTGCCGCGGAGCCACTGCGGTTTCCATGGGTCACTCAATCGACCACGGACACGCGGTCATTGAATCGACATCCTTCAGCATCATGGTAACGGCTCCTGCGGGGGCGCACGTTCTGCACGTGAAGTGCTGGGGCAAGAAGGTGCACGATCAGATATTGCTCGACATCCTGGTCCTGTCGGGTCCGGCGATCCCGGCGAACGCCCTGAGCGTAAACAAGCTTCAGACCCTCCCCGGATGGAGGATCAAGTACGACCCCGCCACTCCGGGAACAGCAGTTGGCGCGAAGACAATCGTCACGAGTCCATCGCTAAGCGGCGAGACGGCGCGTTTCGACACGAGCTTTACAAACTGGGGCGGCCTACTCTATTCCGTCACCTATGGGAGTGATCCGAATCCCACAAACTTTGTGTACGACGCACAAGTCTGGATCGAAGCGGGAAGCCAACTGAGCAATCTAGAGATGGACAACAATCAAGTGACCGACAACGGACACACGATCATCTTTGCGTTTCAATGCGCCGGAGATTCGAATACGTGGGACTACAGCGAGAATGCAGGAACGCCAGACGCGCCGATTGTGCATTGGGTTCAATCCGATCAGTTCTGTAACCCACTCGATTGGACCCCTAATGAGTGGCATCACGTGCAGGTCAGCTACTCTCGCGATGACGCGGGCAATGTTACCTATCATTCTGTGTGGCTCGACGGAGCGGAAGCGCCGATCAACCAAACGGTCAACTCCGATTTCGCTCTCGGCTGGGCATCTGTACTGATCGCTAACTTTCAGGTAGATGGCCTCGGGGCCAGCGGATCGTCCATCTTGTATCTTGACAACCTGACCGTCTATCGCTGGTGAACGGACTCACCACGAGAGCCAATCGCCGGCTGCGTCCAGGGACCGCAGGCGAATGCGGCCAGTGGCCTAGTTCTGAAAAAACTCGCCGTGGCCCCCGTTCGCCCACGGATTATAGTGCTCGGCGAAGCGAGCGCGGTTCTGCACCGAGGGATGGCTGTAGAGCCAGAACTCGACAAACCGGTTCGGATCCGGATCCTCGAGCCAGGCTTCGCCGAGATGGTTGAAGCTCGATACGGCGGTCTTCTGCGGGTCGGGCACGAGACCATGAATCGCTTCCTGCCCGTATACGTCGGCCTGGTGTTCGAAGTAGCGGCTGAGAGTATTGCCCATCGGCTCCAACAGGAACATCACCACCGAAACCACCAGAATGAGGGCGAGGAATCCTGTTCGGGTCGCGACCGGCGGCACATTTCCGCGGCGTTCGATTCCCCATCGCTCGCCAAAGCGGCGCACCATTGCTTCCGCGAGGCGGGCACAGGCCGCAAACACAAAGAAAAGGAACACCGCGGAGGCGATCAGTCCTTTCACGATGTGGTGGAGGACGTAGTGCCCGCTCTCGTGGCCGAAAATGTAGAGGATCTCGTCGTCCGGAATGCGACCCGCGGTGGTGTCCCAAACCACAATTCGCTTGGTCGCGCCGAGGCCGCTGACGTAGGCATTGAGCCCGTTGGTCTTCTCGCTGGCTTTCATCAGAAACATGCGATCGGGGGGAATGCTGGTTCCTGTACGGGCGACAACTCTCTTGAGTTGCGCAACCAGGCCGGCATGGTTTTTTTGGAGCGGCTCGTACTTGTTGAACACCGGCTCCAGCAGCGGCTCACCCATCGTGGCCAGCACCATGAGGGGGAGAATCGCGATCCACGCTCCGAGCCAGTAGCGGCGCGGCCAGCGGCGCACGATCCAGTTGAAGAGAAGCAGCACAGGCACGGCGAGGGTGGAGACGCCCAGCGCCTTTCCCTGGTTGGCCAACCAGCCGGCCCAGCCCTGCACGCTGATGCCGTAGTGCCGGCTGACCGCGTGTCCGATGACGTCGAGCGGCATGTTGGCCAGGGCGGTGATCACAAGGAATACAAGAAAGAAGAGCAGGCCCTGAACCCAGCGCCGCGCATCCACGCGCTGCACCCACCGCTCCAGCCGGGAGACGGCGCGCGAGGCCAGCAACCAACCCAGGAAGACCAGGCCCCACAGCGATCCGCCTATATCGAGCGCGAGCCGGATTGTATTGAGCGCTTTCGCTTTGGCCAATTTGTCCGGGGGTAGGGAGTAGGCCTCTTCGGATGGAGGAGAGGACGTGCCGGCCTGGGCTTGCGGCTGGTTCGTGGCCGGGACGGATTGCGCCAGAACAAGCTGGCTGGGCAAGATTCCAGGCAGGATCAGGAGCAGACCGGCGAAGAAGCCAAGAATCCAAAGCCGTGATGGAGCCACGAGATTCTCCCTCCGAGGTGCCTTTTCTGAGACAATCGAAAGAACCGATGTTTCTTTCTCTAGCTGTTTCTTCGACGCCCCGGGTTCCCTGCGTTTCTTTGCGGCCCGCAGGGCTGCCGCGCACCATTTGGACGCTGCTCAGCGTTCTGATCGCTTCCGCGACTGTAACGCCTCGAACGCAGGCGCAGCAAGCGACGCCTGTGCTCCTCGACACGATGACGGCCGAATTGCATCGAGCCTTCAGCGCGCTTGGCAAGAGCGGGGCCGCGGGCAATGACAAGCAGGTGCCGCCGTATTTTCTCAGCTACTCGGTGAGCGAGGCCGAGATGGTGTCCATTCGCGCGCAGTACGGGGCGCTGGTCGACAGCTCGTCCAACCGCATGCGGGTGGCCGATATCCAGGTGCGACTCGGGGATCCCACGCTCGACAACACCCACGGGGCGCATCGCGGTTCGGCGGTGAACAGCCTGAACTGCCGCTGGTGAATGACCGGCAGGCGCTGGCGCGCACGTTGTGGCTGGCCACGAACACCGGGTACAGCAACGCTCTCGACAATTACCTCCGCGTCAAGACCGAAGCGCAGGTGCGGGCCAAGGAAGAAGACTCGTCTCCGGATTTCAGCGAAGAAAAGCCCCAGGTGTCGATTGGCAAAGCGGCTCCGCCCGTGGTGGTCGATCGCAACGGATGGGAAAAGCGGGTCGCCGACCTGTCCAGGATTTTCCGCGACTACCCGGACGTGTATCAGAACGTCGTGATGCTCAACGTGCAGAACGAGACGGATTACTTCGCCTCCTCCGAGGGCTCCGCGGTCGTCGCTCCGCATCTGCAGGCGCGGCTGGTGGTGTTTGCCGTGACTCGCGCTGAGGACGGCATGGACTTGTTTCGCGCCCAGACATTCGAAGCCGAAACCGCGGACGGACTGCCGAAACAGCCGGAGCTTGAAGCCGCCATGCGCGAATTGGGAACCAGTCTCGAAGCACTGCGCAAAGCGCCGGAGACGGAACCCTTCGACGGGCCGGTGATTCTCTCGGGCCGGGCCGCGGCGGTGTTCTTCCATGAAGTGCTCGGCCACCGGCTCGAAGGCCAGCGCCAGCGCGGCGAAGAAGAAGGCCAGACCTTTACCAAGGAATTGAACAAGCCGGTTCTGCCGACCTTTTTGTCTGTCTCCGACGATCCGACGGTGGCGAAGTTTGGAAACACCTGGCTCAGCGGCACCTATGAATTCGACGATGAAGGACAGAAGGCCCGGCGAGTCGACCTCATCCAGGACGGAGTGCTGAAGACGTTTCTGATGTCGCGGCTGCCCATCGCCAGCTTCAGCGCTTCGAACGGACACGGCCGCGGGCAGACCGGGCGCATGCCGACCGGCCGCCAGGGCAACCTGATTGTGACTTCGACCAAGACCGTGCCCGAAGCCGAGCTGCGCAAGCAGTTGATTGAAGAGGCGAAAAAGCAGGGCAAGCCGTACGGGCTCTACTTTGAGGACATCTCTTCGGGTTTTGCGGTGACTACGCGCAGTTCACCGCAGGCGTTTCAGGTCATCCCGCTGGTAGTGTACCGCGTGTATGTGGACGGCCGTCCGGATGAGCTTGTGCGCGGCGTGAGCATTGTCGGCACGCCGCTGGCAGCGATGAAGCGCATCCTGGCGACGAGCGACAAGAGCGAGGTGTTCAACGGCGAATGCGGCGCCGAGTCCGGCACCGTGCCGGTAAGCGCCGTGGCGCCCGCCATGCTGATGAGCGAAATGGAAACGCAGCGCCAGCCGCAAGGCACGGCGCGTCCGCCGATTCTGCCCATCCCGGGAGCGCCGACGGCGCAGGGAACAGGGAGCAGGGAACAGAGAGCAGGCGGGACCGCCGGCGAGCAGAAGGAGGCGCAATGAACATGATTCGTCCGATGACTCTCGTTGCCGGCCTTCTTGGATTTTGCGCGTTGGCCACTGCACAGGTGCAGCCCTCGCGCGCCGATGCGGAAAAAGATCCCATTTTCAAGGCCATGCTCCAGGAACTGGATCGGAGCAAGAACGAACTGCAGCTCAAAGGCTTTGAGAAGCCGTTCTTCATCCAGTACCGCATCGAAGACGTGGATACGTTCGATACCCGGGCGGAGTTCGGCGCCAGCGAGGGCTCTTCGCGCACCCGCCAGCGCGTGGCTCGCGTCACCGTGCGCGTGGGCGACTACAAGACCGACAGTTCGGGCCAGCGCGGCGATGGCGCGGTGCAACTGGCCGCCCTCGGCGACGACTCCATCGCCATCCGGTCCGCGCTGTGGAATGCCACCGACCAGGCGTACAAGAACGCGCTCTCGGCGTTCGCGCAGAAGCAGGCGGAACTGAAGCAGGTCCAGTCACCACCGCAGGCCGACGATTTCAGCAAAGAGAAGCCGGTGATGATACTCGAACAGCCACGCGCTCTGGTGGTGGATGAGAAAGCGTGGTCGGAGCGGGTAGCGCGCGACAGCGGTCTTTTTCGTACCGATCCCCCCGTGAAGGCCAGCGCGAAGGACGTGCAGTATTCGACCGCGGGATTTCATGCCCGGGCATCAACCTCGTGGCTGGTCAACACCGAGGGCACTATCGTTCGCAAGTCCAGCGAGGGATACCAGGAAGTGTTTGCGGTGGGCACACAGGCGGATGACGGCATGCGCCTGGACCGCTCCTATGCGAGCAGCGGCGTTGCGCTCAAGGACCTCGATACCGCGGACGTATTCGCCAAACGCGCGGTTTCGCAGATCGCCTCCCTGAGCGAACTGCGCGCGGCGCCGCTGGTCGAGGAAGAGTATCACGGCCCGGTACTGCTCAGCTCCGACGCCAGCTCCGACGTTCTGCGGGCGCTGGTGGCCTCGGGAGTGACGGCGACGCGGCCCCGCATGGGGACCGAGGCCCGCACCAATGGTCCGTTCGCCTCCAGCTATCATGCGCGGGTTCTGCCGGAGTTCATGGATGTGGTGGACGACCCGGGCCTCAAGACGTTTGAAGGAAAAGACCTGGTGGGCGCATACGACGTGGACGATGAAGGCGTACCCGGCCAGGCGGTCAAGCTGATTACCGCCGGAAAGCTCGAGAACTACCTTCTGGGCCGGGAGCCTGTGCGCGACTTTACCGAGTCGAACGGGCACGGCCGGGCGGCCGTGGCGGGTCCGGCGCGGCCGGCGATCGGCGTCTTGAAGGTCACGGCTGCGAGTGGCGTTTCAGATGAGGAGCTCAACCGCAAGCTGCTCGACATGGCCAAGGATCGCGGGCTGAAGAGCGCCTACTATGTCGATACGCTGGGCGGGGCCATGTTGCCCCGGCTGCTCTACCGCATCGATGTTGACGGCAAGCGCCAACTGGTGCGGGGCGCCGTGCTCGACGATCTCGATCAGCGCGCGCTGCGTTCCAGCGTGGAGGCGGCAGGCAAGGAGCTATGGGTCGCCAATTACATGAGCGAGGTTCCGGAGACGGTGCTGGCTCCGGCTCTTCTGCTCAGCGACGTCACGGTCAAGCGGGCCAACGAAAAGAACGAAAAGCTGCCGTTCTATCCGCCGCCGGAGTAGTTCCCTCCCAACCGAAAGGTGGAGGCGTGGACAAGCGGCAGGCGGGTAGACTCATGTGGCGATGAGCGCAACCAGGTCTTCCCCGGCTGTCCAAGCCGCTTCTGCTTCGTCTGTCAGCCGTCGTCTCGAGGTTGGCCTAGCCCTTTTTCTGGCGGTCGCGATCGCTGCTGTCTTCTGGGGCGAACAGCGCTATCCTGCGCTGCTCAAGAAGTTGCACGCCGGCCAGTCGCTCAAAGTCAGCGGCGCGATTTCCTTTGATGCGCTGCTGCCGGTCGCTCCCGGAATGCCTTTGGCGGAGAGAGTGGGACGCACGTCGGTCAATTGGCTCTGGACCAACCGTTTCGGCATGTATTTCGCTCTTCCCTTCGGAGCGGCGATCATGACCCTGCTGGCTCGCACGAGGCGACCCAAGCGTTTTGAACACGCAGCGGCCAATGTGCTCTGCGGAGCCGTTGCGGGCGCGCCGCTGGGAGTATGCACCAACTGCGCAACGCCGATTGGGCAGAGTCTGCTTGTCTCCGGCGCCAGCACCCGGCTCACTGTGGCGGCGATGATCAGCTCGCCAAGTTTTAATCCTGTCGTCGTGGCCATGGCCTTCGTTCTCTTCCCCTGGCAGATGGCCGCGGCCCGAGTAATTGTCCCCGCGCTGGTTTTGCTGCTGCTCCCACTACTGGTGAGCGAATCCAGGCCTGCGCTTAAGTCCGCAATCATTCCCGATTGGACCGGCGAGCCGCGCAAGCCCATTCTGTCTGTCTTGTCCGCTTTCCTCCGCAACCTGCTGCGTCTCACGCTGCTCACCTTGCCGTGGATGATTTTGGCCGCCGTGCTGGGGGCCCTGGCAGCCGAGCTTGTGCCTGCGTATGGGACCCATTTGCCGGTTTCGGCTCTCGGAGTGGTGGCTGTCGGCGTCCTGGGAACCTTGCTGCCGGTGCCAATGGCGTTCGATGTAGGCTTGGCCTGGGTGCTCTACCGCGCAGGCGTGCCTATGGCTTACGTAACCACGCTGCTGTGCACGCTGGGCGTGGTGAGCATTTATTCCCTCACCGCGCTGGGCCAGCAGCTTGGGCGCGCCACCGTTCTCCGGTTGGGAGCTGCGGTAGCCTTGCTGGGGGCGATGGCAGGATTTTTCTTTCTCTGGAGCTGAAGTCCTGGCGGCCCTGTCCGGTCCAGACTGGCTGTTCGGGTCACCTGACCGCTTTCGCCTTCCACGCTCCGACGATCGCACCCATCAGCATCATGCCGACGATCCAGAATCCAGCATTGATCAACAGCAGCTCGACGGTGCGGACTTCAAAGATGTATTCGAGGCTGAAGATGGGCAAAACCAGGCCCAGACCAAGCAGGGCCCCTACCCAAATGCCGCGCAGTAACGTCTGCCGGCCGGTCGTCTGGATCACGCAGGAGACCGCCCCGGCAACGACCGCCGTGCACACCAGGGCAATCAAGAATTGCAGCGCGCGGTTGGGACTGTTCTGTTTCAGCCAGTCATCAGTCCGTCCGATTCCCTCGAGCCAAAGCTTGTAAAAGGCCGAATACCAGCCCGCTTCGAGCAAAAAGCCGGCAATTGCCGCCGTTATGATCGCAGGGTAATTGAGCCGGACTCCCGACGCCTGAACCGCAGGGACCTGAGTTGCCATGGCGCACTCCGTTCCAACACCCCAACGAGAAACAGCGGGCGTTGGGGACTCCGTTTAGTGGTTCGCATCACATTATCCCCCTGGAAGGGGCAGGCGCAACGGCAAACAGATGAGTTCCGATGGTTGTGGCGAACCCGGGCCTGTGGCGTCCTCAGTCCAACCGGGTGAGAAAGGCTTCGCCCTCCGCCGGCTTCAACTTGCTTGCAATCAACTCTGCCTGTTCGCGATTGTCGCCCTGGGGGCGGATCCGTACCCAGAAGCTACTATTCTCCTGCCCTGGGAATTCGATCACATTGGCGCCAGGATACCGGCTCAGAAGCTGCGACTTGAGCTTGATGGCCTGATGCTCGCTGTGGAATGCACCAATCTGCACGCACCAGCGTCCGCCGCTGTCGATGGGCTTGGGGGTCTGGTACACATCCACCCGGACGCGAACGATCCCAGCGCGGTAGACACCCGTGGCCTTGGCCGATGCCACGGTCAGATCAACGATGCGACCTTCGATAAACGGCCCGCGATCGCTGACGCGCATGGCGGCCCACTGGCCGGTGGTGAGGTTGGTGACCACGATCAGCGATCCCATGGGCAGAGTCCGATGCGCTGCCGTCATGGCCGTATCGTCAAACACTTCTCCGTTGGCGGAGCGTCGTCCTTTGTAGGGGGCGGTGTACCACGTGGCGAGGCCAACTTCGGTCAGCATGGCCGGATGGGTATTAACATATCGAATGTCTTCCGCGGATACTCCCCCGGGTGGCAGTGGAGTGGGAGGAATGCGCGCCGGAGGCAGACTCGAGGCACTCGGAGACGCCGGCTGCGAGGGTGGCGGCGCAGGATAGGTCCGTTCTACGGGAGGTGCGGTGGGCGGAATCCGGTTCGCGGTTTTGCGGTGATGAGAGCAGCCGGCCAAGACCACGACCATCATGAAGAGGGCGGCCAGGGCCGCGAACCCCTTCTCGCGATCTCCCCTCCGGCCTGCGCGCATGATCATCAGGTTTGAGGGCCTTTGGGTGTATGCTGGCGGTCGATGCGATCGGCCAGGTTGCGCAGCGTATCGGAAAGACTGCGCATGGCCTGGATGGACTCGCGCCGAACCTGGGGAATGACCGCGTCGTTCACGTAGGCGATGGCATGGCGCAGTTCCATTTCGATCAACTCGACCGCTTCCTCGATCCGGCTGCCGACACTCCCCGGACCTGAACCCGGCGGAGGATATGCGCTCATGGCTCTTTGTCCTCGTAATTGACGTGGGCCGTTGGACTCATTCCCAGACCCCTTTTCAGTCTGGAGCGCGGAATGCTTCGCGTCAACCGGGGAGACCGTTTATGTGCCCCGATGGTCACTAAACCGTGGGTCTTGGCGGCATAGAATGAACCTCAATTGCAGTCCTGCTCAGGAGGAAATATGTTCTCGGGGTGACCTTCCTCAACGAAATCTCGTCCCAACGTATAGACAATTAGAATCCCGGATTCGCTAGCCGGGTTGTCAGCCGAATCAATCGGATCGGAGTTTGATCCCGCAGGGCAAACAACCCACCCGCTGAGGGAAGGTATCGAACCGAATAGGTCTTTGGGGAAGGCCGGGAGGGCGAAGCATCGGCGCACATTTCAGCTTCCACAGACCCTTCCGGGGCCAGTTTGCCCGGACCGGCGGCGTGATCGTCATTTCGGTCATGGCGATGTCTGTCTGCGTGCTGGCCGGGCAAAGTCCGACGCTGCCGGCCGAAACAGCGGCCATGCCCGACGCGCCTGCTCCGCAGATACCGGCCGCCACCACCCCGGTCATGAATCAGAAATCGTGTTCGGAGCCGAAAAAGCCGGACGGTACAGGCGCCCAATACATCGCAAGTGCGACGAATGGCGCAAAGCCGGATCCGCCGCCAGTCGCACGAGAGGCCGACACAGCCCCGTGCAAAATGACCTTGTCCAAGCGTTACGATCGGTTCGTGGATGGTCCCCACGACAAGCCTCTCACTCCCAAAGATAAGGCGTGGCTGGCCGTGCGCAACGTGGCTGATCCCATCAACAACCTCACAATCCTTGCTACATCGGCCATTGCCGTGGGTTCCGATTCGCACTCGCCTTACGGCCCCGGCATGGCTGGTTGGGGCCGGAACGTGGGGGTCAATTTTACCCAGGGTCTGACCGGCGAGTTCGTGGGCACCTTTCTCATTTGTTCAATTGCCCATCAGGATCCGCATTACCACCGCATGCCAAACGCCGGCATCCTGCACCGCATCGGCCATGGAATCCTGCAGGTGGTGTGGACGCAGGGGGACAACGGCAAAGGCATGCTGAATTATGCGAACCTGGTGGGGTTTGCCGTCGAGGACGAAATCGGCAACTTCTATGTTCCGGGGAGGCGCACCGACGCCTCGGCGACGGCCCAGCGCTACGGAAGCGCCCTCGCGTTCACCCCCATCGGCAATTTCGTCACAGAATTCGTCCCCGACGTGGCCGGTCATATTCACGTGCAGAACGTCATCATCCAGAGAATCATCAACCAGGTGGCGCGGTCCGAAAGCCCCGGGGAGCCATAGGGATCGCCCCCTTGCGTCGGCTTTTCCGGCGAGCATTTAAACCCGCAACTCGCCCGCGGACGAGCGGTTGGGGAATCACGCTACTTCCAAGAGAGGCAGGTCTCAAGCCTGGTTGGCTACTGCTTCGTATCCAGCGGATGCTGCGTCTTCTCGAAAAACTCATTCTGCAGTCGCAGGCTCTCCGAGTCCGCCTTGATCGCCTTGATGGCGACGGCGATCTGGCTCGACCACGACTTCTGGTCGAACTCGCCCAACTCTTTGGTCGCCGCCGAACCGACGCCCGAGTAGTGGTCCGGGAATTTCGCATACCACCAAATGCCCGTGTACACCGAGTCGGGCAGGTTCAGGCGGTGCTGGTCGGCGCCCGATTCACTTTCGGCGCGATCCATGTGCACCAGGTCCGGACGCGCGGCCAGCATGGCTGAAGTCTCAGTCTCGCCGGCATGCATGTCGTTCTTCGGATCGCTCTTCATCGCCGGACGCCCGGGAGCGCTCCTTTGCGGCAGCCCGACCACATAAACCACGTAGTCGCGCGGCGTGGCCAGTTGGGCCTGCGCGAACAACGGCAGCAGCGAATTATTCCCGCCGTGCCCGTTCACGATCGTGATTTTCTTGCAGCCGTTGCGGGCCATCTCCTTTACCGTTTCCTGCAGTAGCGTGAGCTGCGTGGTCAGGCTGTAGGCGATAGTTCCGGGTTCCTGCTGCGCCTCGAAGATCTGCCCGAAGTAGTACTCCGGAAACACGACGGCGTACTCCTGCTGCACCGCGTTGATCACCGCGTACCGCACATCCAGCAGGTCGGTGCCGATGGGCAGATGGGGCCCGTGCTTTTCGAGGATTCCAAACGGGAGCACGCACACGCCCTGCGACTGGTGGATGGCCTGCACAAAGTCGCTGGCCGTCAACTCTTCCCACTTGGGCGAGAGTTTCTGCGCCTCTGCGGTCAAGCCGCCGAAAAAAAACCAGAACTAATAAAAAGTCCCGCATCATGATTTGCCTCATTCCGCCGGATCGTCCGCTGTGAAGGGGCTGCAGCACGGCTTGTCTGTGGCGTGGAAGTTCATCAGCTCCGCCCGGATGCCATCCGGATCGTACATGTTGAACTGCCCTTTGCCGTCCTTGCCGATTTTTGTGTTCTCGTCGCATCGCACTCCTTCGAGCCGCCCTGCATCCTTCAGGGTCTTGTGCGCCTCATCCACCGAGTTCTGCCCGATCGCAATGTGATCGAGCACGCCCAGGGTACGCTGCGACATGGTGGCCGGAATCCCCGTACCGGGCCCGCCGGCGAGCATGTACTCCACCCAGTCGTGCCCATCTGGAACCTGCTGGCTCACCCAGTCCACCTTGGCATCCGTCATTCCGCCCCACCAGTAAGGCCTGAAGCCGAGAAGAGCGCGATAGAACCTGTCTTCCTTTTCGCGATCATGCACAAGGAATCCGACGTGAATGATGTGATGGCCGATCGCCTTGGGCGCGTCCACCTTCGCATTGGCCGGCGGCTGCACAAACTGGATCTTGTTTCCTTCCGGGTCATCGACGGCAAACCACTTGCCTCCGTCGGAGCCCTTCGTGATTGCGGCCGGAACCTTCCATCCCTTGGTCGCCAGGTACTTGCGCATACCCTCGGCGTCGGTGGTATTCAATGCCGCGTGATCCATGCGGTTGATCCCCGCATCCGCCGGCAGGGGCAGAACCTCCACAAACTGCGTGCCGCTCAGCGCGTAGCGAACGCCCTTCGGGTTCTCCGGGTCGGGCATCTTCACCGCGCCAATCACGGCCGTGTAATAGTGCTCGGTAGCCGCGGCATCGGATGTGTACACCGCAAGATGCGAGACGCCTGTGATCTTAGGCCGGGCAGGACCATTCTCCGCCCAGAGAACGGCAGTCATGAAAAGGAGAAAAGCGATGGCGAAATGCTTGTATGTCATCCAACACCTCGAAAAGTAGAGCGGGATCACGATAAATCGCTTTGCTGCCTCGCGCAACATTGAAGCCTGCGCAAACCCCGCCGCCGGCACTGACCGGTCTCATCGCGCATAGAACACCGCGCTGACCACGCAATCGGACGATACAATGCGCTCATGCGTCTCAATCCAATCGGCTGCGCCTTGCGCGCCGCTTCCCTAGCTCTGATTGTCTGCCTTGCCTTCCTCGCCACGGCATCCTTTGCCCAATCCGGCATCGTTCCCGCCTCCCGCGCCGACCGCGCCGAAGCCCGCGAAATCTTCAAGCAACTCATCGAGATCAACACCACCGACACCCCCCAGGGAAACGTCACCACCGGTTCTGAAGCCATGGCGAAACGTTTTCTGGACGCCGGTTTTGCACGCGAGGACGTCAACCTGCTCGGGCCCGATGCCCGCAAGCAGAACCTGGTCGTCCGCATCCGCGCCGCTCAGCCTTCCACCGAGAAACCCGTTCTCTTCCTTTGCCATATGGACGTGGTCGAGGCGCTTCGTTCCGACTGGCATACCGATCCCTTTGAGTTTGTCGAAAAGGGCGGCTACTTCTACGGCCGCGGCACGCAGGACATGAAGGACTCCGATGCCGCGCTGGTGGCCACGTTTCTGCGTCTGCACCGCGAGGGCTACAAGCCCAAACGCGACCTGATCCTGGCCCTCACCGCCGACGAAGAAGGCGGCAAGTTCAATGGCGCGGCATGGCTGGTGCAGCAGCATCGCGACCTGGTAGATGCCGCCTACGCCATCAACCCCGACTCGGGTGGCGTTGAGCTCGATCACGGCCGCCCGGTGGTAGCGGATGTCGAAGCCACCGAGAAGGTCTACGCCGATTACCAGGTCACGGCCGTCAATCCCGGCGGACACAGCTCACGCCCTCGTCCCGACAACGCGATCTATGAGCTCTCCACCGCGCTCAACAAGCTGGCGGCCTACACCTTTCCGTTCGAGTTGAACGAAATCACGCGCACCTATTTCCAGAATCTCGCCACTCAGGAGAAGGGCCAGACAGCCGAAGACATTCACGCTATCCTCGCCACGCCTCCTGATCCAGCCGCCGCGACGCGACTCAGCGAAGAACCTAGCTTCAACTCTAATTTCCGCACCACCTGCGTCGCCACGCGTCTCTCCGGAGGCCACGCCAACAACGCTCTTCCTCAAACCGCGCAGGCCAACGTGAATTGCCGCATTTTTCCCGGCCACTCGCCCGAGGAGATTCGCCAGCAGCTCATCAGCGTCTTCGGCGACAACCGGCTGACGGTGAAATACGTCTCTGACGCCGGTGCGCTCTCCGATCTGGCGCCGGAGCGCAAGGCCATGGCACCTCCGGCTCCCATCAAGGAAGTCTTCGAGCCGCTGACGCGTCTCACGCAGGCCATCTGGCCTGGCATCCCGGTCACCCCGGTGATGGAGAATGGCGCCAGCGACTCCATCTACTTCGCGCAGGCCGGGATCCCCAGTTACGGCTACTCCGCCATCGCTCTCGAACGCGACGACGACCGCGCCCACGGCCAGGACGAACGCCTGCCGGTCGAGTCCTACTGGAAATCGCTGGACTTCTTCTACGCCTTCGCCAAAGAACTGGGTGGCAAGTGAGTGCGGGTCCAGTGAATCCCCTCTACCGCAAGATCGCCTGGCGTCTCGTCCCTTTCCTCATGTTGCTCTACCTGGTCGCATTTCTCGATCGGGTCAACATCAGCTTTGCCGCATTGACCATGAATCGTGACCTGGGGATCTCTGAAACTCTCTATGGGTTCGCCGCAGGCGTGTTCTTTCTCAGCTACTGCCTCTTTCAGGTTCCCGCCAACCTGGTCCTCGCACGCATGGGAGCGCGGCGCTGGCTGGCGATTCTCATGGTGGCGTGGGGCCTGGTCTCGATGGCGACCGCGTTTGTTGTCAGCCCAGCCACCTATATCGGCGCACGATTCCTGCTCGGAATTGCGGAGTCCGGCTTTTATCCCGGAGTCATCTACTACTTCACGTTCTGGCTGCCGCGCTCGATGCGCACGCGCGTACTGGCGCTGTTTCTGCTCGCGCTGCCACTGTGCAACTTCATCGGCTCGCCAATCTCCGCCCACATCCTGCTCATGAACCAGGTTGCGGGTCTCAAGGGCTGGCAGTGGCTCTTTCTCATCGAAGGCGCGCCGGCGTTGCTGCTCGGCGCGATGACATGGTTCGCGCTCGCCGATGGTCCGTGGTCGGCACCGTGGCTTTCGCCGGCCGAAAAAGACGAACTCAAACGAGCCATGCGCAGCGAAGAACAAGGTCAGCGTAAAGGGACCAACATGTTGTGGCCCCGCGTGCTCCGCGACTCCATCGCCTACTTCCTGTGGAGCACCGGCATGTACGGGCTCAGTTTCTTTCTGCCCAAAGTTCTGGTATCCGCCGGAGCATCCACGCTGGCGACGGGCTGGTGGTCCGCGCTGGCGTTTGGAGCCGGCGCTCTCGCCTTGTTGTGGGCCAGCCTGCAGCGCGGCCATCGCGCGCTGCCGTTGTTGTTCCTGGCCGCGGCTTCGGGCTTTGCCTGCGCGGGCTTGTCGCACAGCCTGGCCGCCGCCGTGGCAAGCTTCTGCCTTGCCGCCATGGGACTGCTCGCCTCGCTCCCCATCTTCTGGAGTATGGCGACCAGCCGTCTGAGCGGGAAAGCTGCCGGAGCGGCGATCGCCATCGTCAACTCTGCGGGGGCCGTCGGCGCCTTTGCCGGGCCCTACGCCATGGGCTGGCTCCACGACGCGACGCACAGCTATTCGGTCGGGTTGTGGGCCATTGCCGCATGCCTCGCGGTGGGATCAGCGTTTATCGTCCAGCCCCGCGTTCAACGCGAATTAGCAACGGCCGGATAGGCGGTCTTTGATGGCGAGTTTGTCCTGAAACGGTTTGACGCGGTTTTCGTTTCATTCACTCGTTTGCTTTGGGCATGAGGCCAGAGTGCCGCCCGCGCAACTGGTCCGAGTACCGAGCCGAGGGTGAGGGCGCCGCAAACGTGTATACCTACTGATCTAGCCCGTCGGAAGGCGCCTGCGAGTCATCACAGACTCTTTGACGACTTGGTAATACACTGCAAACGCTACCTACCTAGCGTAGGGGTTACGCTTGGCAGGCAAGGCTGAAATGATCATGAAGAAGAGGGTTTTGGTCGGGTCATTCGTAATAATGGGTGCGCTCGCAGCATTCGTGATTTACTCCACGATGCAAGTCCGCGCAACTTCAGGCGAGAGGATCAGTGCTCTCGCGGGTGACGGCCTGATTCCACAGCCTATCGGCTCGGTCGATCACGCCATCACCATCCATCGGCCTCCTCGGGATGTTTGGCCGTGGCTCGTCCAGATGGGCTCTGGCCGTGCCGGGTGGTACGCCTACGACTTCATCGATAACGGCGGCCATCGCAGCGCTGAACGCATCCTGCCAGCCTACCAGAACGTCCACGTGGGTAGCGTCTTTCCCGCCCTCCCTGGCGTTACAGACGTGTTTCTTGTCACAGAGTGCGAGCCCGAACGCAGCCTCGTACTTTCCTGGCGATTGCCCAGCGGCAAGTATCAAACGTCTTGGGCGTTTGTTCTCGAACAAACCCAGCCGGACCAAACGCGCCTGATCGTGCGCGGACGCGTTGCGCCCGGCTATCGCCCTTACGGACTGCCTCAATGGCTCGCCCTACCCACCGGCGCCATGGCGCATTTCATCATGCAGCGCAAGCAGTTGCTTGGAATAGCCAGCCGCGCGGAGGGCCGGCCTTAGACGATAGTTCCGTGTCCCCGAAATGCTCTCATCCATAGAGCGGAGAAAGGAAACTGAACACTCGCTCAAAACCGGATTCAAAAGGGTTTTACGCGGTTTTCGCAGTGTTCCGATTGGTAACCCTAACAAGCACAAAAACTTGTAACGGTTTACCCTGTCCACGGTGTGCAGTTTTGTTGTTGCAGCCAGGCAGGAATTGCGAATAGGCTGATGGGGATGTGATTCGAGAAGATCTGGGTTGAGCAATGCAGAGCCACGCGGGGGATCCGTCGACGGTTCGGCGCAAAGAGCGCTCTCGACTACCTGATTGGCGAAAAACTGATTCGCTTTGCCGAGGCGGCGGAGCAGCATCCGGAATTTGCGAAGGAGCTTCCCCTGTTTCTGGCGGCGATCTGGCGGACATTCAACGAATACGAGCTGGCCGGTTACGTGGCGTCAGCGAACCGCGCCACAAGGATGCAGCTGCGACGGCTCTTGTATCTGCGTTGAGCACATTCACTGCAGCTATTCCAGATCCGGAAGTGCTTCGCGAGGAATCAGAAGCCGAATGGATCGACCTTGCCCCGGCACCCGCTCAATAAAGCCGTTCGCCTCCAGTGCAAGAATCATCTGGTGAATGGAGGGCGGGCTTACTTGAAAATATCTCTGCATGTCGGCCTCAGCGGGAGGACGGCCGTTGACCTTGCCGTAGTAGTAGATGAAGGCAAGGTACTGACCCTGTTTGTGAGTAAATGGTTTTGTGGGCACGGATAGAGTGTATCTGCATTTTTAAGAACGCCTGAAGCGATTGCGTGCGCTGTTTTTGTTCGAGCCCGCCCGCGACATGCTCCGGACCGGCTTCAGGATCGCTCTATACAACTCCTCGGGATCGATTCCCAGTCTGCCGGCGTTTGCTTCGATGACGGCGATGCGACCAACGAGCTGTCTGTTTCTCTCCCGTTCCATTTCTAGTTCTGTTCTTAACTGTTCAGCCTGTCCTTCGACGAAGCGCTTCTCAATCTCCGTCCCGGATAGCAATGCGCTCTCCCGTTGGCGCCGCTCAGCGACATTTATGTCATCGTTGAACCCATACTTGTACAGTGTTGTGGGGCTGATGCGGAGAGCGGTGGCCACACTTCGGACATCGAGCGGCATCTCAGATGGCGGATGGGCTTCGGCGATCGCGAGGTAATCGCGGAGACGCTGACACAACTGATCGCGAATGCTTAGGCGCGGCATCGCTTTCCATCAGGCAAAGCTGCCGATTCACCACAGCGCTCGTCATCGTCGTCTACGGCCAGAGCCTTCGCGATGCCTTCCAGAGTCTCTTCGCAGTGATGGATCCAGGCATCTGCGATGCCGTTGTTGCGCGCAGTCTGAATGCGGGCGGCGGCCAGTGCTTGTTCGGTGGCCGTTTGAATCTGAATGAGGTGTTGCCGCTCCTTCTGGTTTCCGCGTGTTCGGAGGTAATCCGGGCAACCGCGCACGCAGTTGAGATGGAAGGGGCACGGGGTGACAGCAAAGTCATGCAGACAAATGCCGAAGGCGGTAAAGTGCACGGCCTGTATCTCGCCGTCAAGGAGGGCTTCTCTCTGACTAAGGGGTAATTCGACGTAGACATCGGTCTTGACTCCACCCAGTGTTCCATCGCGCATGCCGGCCTTAACCCACTCCAACCGTTCACTCACGGTGGCGTGTTGATAGGCCTCCGTGTCTCTAGCGCTTTCGCGTCCTAGCCAGCGGGTCTGTAACTCGACGGGCAAGCCGCCCTTGTCGGCGATGTGGTTGAGCCAGTGCCTGAGCTGATGGGTTGTCATGCGACAGATAGCGCCATTTGGTTCACGAATCCCGAATCTCTCGAAAGCGGATGTCATGTCCCCTCTGCAGGTGACGAAGTCGGCTATCTGGGAGAGTAGAACGGGTTCGACGAGGAGCGGGTAGACAGCCCTTGTGACGTGAAAGAAGTTGCGGAATGCGACGAACAGCGACTCGGAGAGCTTTTGTTGTGTCCCGTCCCGGCGATCAATCGTCCACAGTTGCTTGACGCGCAGATTACGAAGATAGGCCTCTACTTCAAAGGCGCGATAATAGATCCCGCTGGAATCGCGATGCTGAATGAGCTTGTTCCGAGGAATGGTAAAAACGCTGAGGTGGTTGCATCCGAGAACGCAGGCAACCTCGCGACGCGTCATGCGCGCTCCCCAGTGAAAGCCCGGTAATGGCACTCGATGCGGGGAACGTTCCAGCACCTTGGCGCGTTCCCTCGCGGCATGCGTAATCTTCCGAATCTTGTTTATCGCTTCTTGAGCCAATTCTGCGCCGATAGGAGTCAGCCAGCGCGTTGCAAGCAAACGTGCGCCACCTCTGCTCTTCTCCCTGTAGTAGCGGATGCCGTAGCGAGTCTGACCGCCACTCGTCTCGCGAACTTCGCAATCCAGCGGCAAGGTGAGCAACTCGCCGATGCGGAAGCCGGTGACGACCAGGACAGCAAGCGCAGCGGCGCGCAGCCTGTCTCGCGGTTCGACTGCATGCTTGCGATAGATATCCGCGAGGCCGTTCAGCACGGCTTCTGTTGGCAAGCGATCGCGACGTGCCTGCTGGCCGGCGATGGTATGACGGTGGAAATCCTCCACGCGCTGAGTCTGCGGGGTGTAGTAGAGCGGACGGCACAGGTTCCGGCTGGCCAGAAATCTGATGAACACGAGCAAGCTCATTACACGCTTGTATGTTGTCGAATGCGACCAGTGAGTCCGCATCAGCAGTTCAGCCTGGCTCAAATCTTCTTCTGAGAGTGCCGGCCATCGGAAAGTCGCAGGGTCGCCGTGCCGCCGAACGAGGATCGCTTCCCATAGGATGCGAAGGCAGTCCAGTCTCACGCACATGTTCCGCGGCGAGCGGCGATCCAAGATTAACCAGCTTTTAGCGACTCCGGAGAAATCCTTCGGCAGAGGCTGATCGTTCGTACCATATCGTGTAAAGTACAGATTTCGATTCGTCCGGTTGAACGCCCTGTCCTTCAAGTGGCTAATGTCCCATAGCGGTGAATCAAAGAACGATGGATCGACGGCGAAGTCCGCGGCGAACTTCTCGCGGGCAACAGCAACAAGCTTCTCGATAGCGATGTTCACGAGATGATCTTCTGTGGATCGATGCCTTGGATGACCTGGCGGATCGCCGTCCGCACTTGATCCAGTTGCAGAAGGATCCTGCGGTCACTCTGCGGCTCCTGGCCACGTAAGAACTCGTCGATCGACACAAGCATCTGCCGATGCGGTCCCGTCTGGAACGCCGTAAAAGATGGGCAGAGGTAACAACTCAACGGCGGGAGCAGTTGACAGAGGCCCTCTCTGGCAGCATCACGACCGCAGTAGCCTATGCCGCCGACATCCAGTTGGGGAACCCCTAGATGAGGCGCGACAGCGGGAATGTTCTGATGCGAAAGGCCGCTGGGATCGTCTGCATCGACGATCATGCCCTGAAAGCGACGAACCAACGGCGTCAGCGCTCCGTCCGTGGCGCGGGCGGCAGAATCGGCAATAGAAGAGGCGGTTTCGACGTAAACCTTAACGTTTTGCGTATCGCTGTGATCGAGAACCTCTGCTATATGGAACAGGGAGGCGCCTTCTTCCGCCATGTGCGTGGCGATAGAAAAGCGGAACCGACGCGCGTTTATCCTTAACCGCTGCTGCGTACGTGGCGAGATAAGATTAGCTGCCTCCGCAAAGCGCCGCATCGCCACGTTGATCGCACCGTCCGGATGCGATACCGGAAGCCAATGGAGAAGCGGCTCCTCCGGGTCGCCCCGCTGCAAGTTCATGAGCAGGTTGCCAAGCGCATGACTGATCGGCCTTCGCTTGGTCTCCCGTCTTGGAATCCGCTTCTTGACCCGCGGCACATCGAGATGCCAAACAACTGCCGAGCTGGTTTCGTAACGAATCAGGTCGCTATTGCGCAGCCGCACGCTGGCATCCGGGTTGTGACCCAATTCCATGTGCAGCATGACAATCGCCCGGTCCCCACTAGTCCCCAGATCCTCACGGACAGCCCTGGCAATCAGCAAGAGCTCGTCAGAGGTGAATGGTCCTCGAATAGCATCGCGAAAGCGCACGCTGTGCCCCTTGGCATTTCCGACAGCCGTGATGGACCGCAAAATGTCGAGGAACCCTGGATCAAAGCCCTCATACTGCCTGGCGACACCCCAACGATAGAACGTGCGCAGGCGCGAGAAGTCGTTGCCCTTGTCGGCAGTGTGCTCCACGCCATGCTGAAGGAACGCGCGAGCAATCCCTTCCGTCAGGTCCGCCCACCCGGCCAGCGACTTTTTGCGTGAGCGCAACCACGTCTGTAGGCGCAGGAACATACGAAAGTCGTTCTCAATGGTCCGTGCCTTCTTCCGGGTGATGCGGTCGGCGAAATAGAGCTTCAGGAGATCCTGCGCGCGGAAGCCAAAGACGTTTGCCTTCTCCTGGCGTGCCCAATCAAGATCAATCCTTTTTCGGCCGTCCAGGGAAGACCGAAGTCGCCAGATCTCCTTGGAGGTATCGACGAGCTGTCCGTCAAAGGAAAGAACACTTCGAGGGAGTGAGGGCAAATCGGCAAGCTGGGGTGCACGCCGGGCGGAGTTACGCATCCTGCACCTCCCTGTACAGCGTGCGATGATAGCTGCGAACAGCTTCCTTCGCCTGGCGTGCCAGAGCGCGCTGAACGTAACGTGTGGCCGAGTGTGGGTTGGTCCATCCGCCAAGATAGACGAGCCGATCCATGCCGTTGGGCTGCCCCGCGAATGCTTCCGCCATCCGCTCGGCCCAGGTATGTCGCAGGCGATGCCAGGAAAGCGGTAATACTCCACTGTGCCCGCCAATGGCCGAGATGACGTCGTCTGCGGTATCCATCGATGCCGGGCTGCCTGAGCGCGCAACAAACAGGTATGGGCTTCTACCAGAAACTCTGCCCATAGGTTGTGGGTAGCTGAGGTATGCACGGATGGCTGCCAGCAGGTTCCTTGACGCAGGAATCACTCGCTCGGCAGTCTTGACCGCAGGCTCCTTGGATCGTGAGTCATGCGGATCGTCCGGCCGTCGGAGTATGCGAATGCCATCGTCCGCTCCTCTTGGCAGAGAGTCCAGGCGCAGCTTGAGAAGCTCGCCCCGGCGTATCCCCAGTTCCAGCGCAACTTCGAACATCAGCCAGTTCCGCAATCTTGTGTGCGGAGAGAACGCCTTCGGGAACGTCATCAGGCCTTGTGCATCGCGCCGTGGACCGATGGTGTTACGAATGGTATGGATCTCTGTATCTTCCAGGGGTTCGATACGATCCGCTGCACGAGCGCCCGATCTCAGCGAGCGGAGGACGAGTTCAATCCTGTTTCGTTCCTGGGCGAGTTCTCGGAGTTCGAGACACTTGCGACCTCCGCGGTTCTCGCTATCCAGAGACCACTTCAGAAAGTCTTCGAGAATGGCCAGATGCTGATCGAAAGCCCCTGTATCCAACTCTTGGGTGCCGAGGCCTCGAAAGCTTCGCGTCAGTGACTCGATCTCGCGGTTCTGAAGCGTTCGTCCCTGCGTGAGCCGATCGTCGAGGTCAAAGCCAGCAATCTCTTGTGTCCAGCGGTATACCTTGGCCAGCACGCGAAGGTTAGCGGCCAGCGTGGAAGACTGAACTCTGTATCGCCTATACCGCATGGCCCAGCGCAGGGCAACACGCGCCGGAATCCAGGTCGTCGCATCGACCAGGCAAGGCAGGCGTTCGCCGGAGTCCAACACAAGGTGCAGGACCGAGAATGAACTCTCCACCTTCGCCATCAGCCACCCCGCTTCGAGGACAGTGTCCACGGGGCGCGTTACGGGGCAATGATGTTCCGATGAAAACTGGACACGAGATGTGGTCCCCTCACTAACGATCGCGGCTCAGGGATAACTGGACACGGGTAGTTGCCGGAATCGAGCACGATGGGGGCTGCGCGCGGTCACCCTGGATGTGTGCGCAAGTCGCTCCGGCCTACGGCCTACGCGACTCGCGCACACATCCAGACGAGATCATAGAAGCTCTCATCAAAGAGAAGAACGAAGGGAAACTGGACACTACGTTAAACACCAGAATTAGAAGGGAACTATACGACTTTCGGACGTGGAATTTACTCGTATCTTCAATGAAATAAGTTAGTTAGAATAGATATTGCATTTTTGTTGTGGCCAAAAACTGTGTCCACTTTCGAGTTTGTGAGCGTCGGCGTCGCTTGCGAGGATCGGGATTCGAACTTGGGCCCGGCTTGGCACGGTCATCTCATCCCTGTCCGCCACGATCCTTGTCCTCTTTGCTGGCTACCCGCATGAGAAACCGAGCGATTGGGCATCATCAGAGGTTTCCACAGTTCGACGGGATCGATCCCCAGGCGCTGGGCATTGCCCTCCGCGATGCAGATTCGAGCGACGAGAGACTCACAGCGCTGGCGCAGGGCGGAGATTTCCAGGTCTCGATCATGCAGGGCGTCGGCTTGGGAACGGCGTTGCGTTTCACGCGGCGAGAGTTCGCTACCCTTTGCTTGTTTCTCTGCTGCCGCGGCAATGTCCACATCCAGGCTGTACTTTTTGAGAGTCTTGCGGTCAAATCCGGTCTGTTTTGCTACCGCCAGGACATGTAGAGGCGCCTCTTCCGGGGATTTCGCCACGGCACTTGCGAGATAGACTCTCACAGCTTCACGCACTTCGTCTTCCATCGATGGGCGCGGCAAGTTCAGCTCTCCGTGAGGGGTTTAAACCGCGAGCCCTTGCCAAAATGAGGCCGCACAAGGGTCTCTTCACGATTTGGCACGGCGGAGAGGATTCGATCGACGCCCGCCAATGTGGCCTTCGCGTCGGCGATCCAGTGTTCGGACAGATCGGCTTCTCCGCGGGACTGTTGCGCTTCGGCTTTTTCCAGAGTCAATTTCGTTCTCTGCCGCAACTGGACAAGGTTCTGTCGATGTACGGCATTTGCGGTGTCCAATACGTAGTCGTCACAGTCCTTGACGCAATTGAGCATCTTCGGGCAGGGCGAAACCTTGAAGTCATGCACGCAAAGGCCAAGCGGCGTTACATGCACCGCCTGTAGCTGCGCATCGAGAAAGGCATCACGGACGTCTTCGTGCAAGTTGAAGTAGATGTCCGCGACGGCGCCTTTCGTGCGGCCAGACTGAAGCGCGATCTTCAACGTCTTGATCCGCTCGGAGGGAGTCAGGTGCTTGTATGCTTCCAGATCTCCGGGATGTTCCCGGCCCTGCCAGCGCGCGATCACCTCATTGGGAACGCCGGCCACAGCGGCCTTGGTTGTGACCCAATGTCGAAACTGGTGGCTGTGCAGGCGAAAGAACTGCCCGTCCTCGTCCCGCAATCCGAAGCGTATGAAGGCGGATCGCGCGGCCGTTCCTGTCGCCGTCTTTCTTCCCAGAAAATCGTTGATGGTCTGCTCCAAGACAGGTTCAACCAGGAGAGGGTTGGTTTTCAGATGATCGTTGAAGAAGTTGCGAAAGGCGATGAACAGGCTCGTGGAAAGACTCTGCCGAGTTCCATCGCGGCGATCGACAACCCACAAGGCCGGCGCGCGCAGTCTGAGCAGGTACGAGCGAACATCCGCTGCCCGATATTCGTAGCGGACCGTTCTCCGGCCAGGTATCCGAAGCGCCTGGCGTGCAAACTCGGAAAGGGGAAGCCGATTGACGCTGGTGGGAGCAATGCAAAGAAGCTTCGCCACCTCTTCGCGCCGCAACAATCGATTCCCGGTGATGCCGGGCAGAGTTACCCGGTCGGGCCCGGCTTCAAGAATCCGGGCGCGTTTGCGGGCTGCGAATGTCAGCTTCCCGGCTTCGTGAATAGCCTCTCTGGCAAGTTCGGCCTGTTTCGGAGTCATCCAGCGAACCGCAAGTTGTTTCCGCCCGCCGCGGGACTTCTCCTTGTGGTACCGGATTCCCCAGCGTTTTTTTGCACCGGCTCCTTCCGAGCACAGGCAATCCAAAGGCAGCGTGAGCACTTCGCCGATGCGAAAGGCTGTCGCCAACATCACCACGAGGACGCAGGCAATGAGCCTGTCCTGCGGTTGCTTCGCGTGTTTGGCGTAGATGTCGCCCACCGCATCAATCGCGCCGTCGGAAGGCAATCGTTTCATCCGTTCCAACTGTCCATCGAGCGTGTATCGCTCGGAGTCGTCGGTTCGCGGCGTGGTGAAGGCGACTTCCATCGGCCGCACGATCCCGCCGCGCGGAACAGCTGCGAGTGATCGCATCATGAACTGGAGCTGAGTGGACCTCTTGTATGTGGTCGATGGTCTCCAGTGGGCAAGCATCACTTGCTCGGTCTTCAGCAGATCCTCCTCGGTCAACAGCGACCAATCGAATCCATGCGCGTTGCCGAATCGAGAAACGATAGCTTCCCAGAGCATCCGCGCAATGTCCACTCGATGCGACATCGTTCCGGCGGCGCAACTGTTGAGGACCAGATGCGCTTTTACAACGTCCGCAAAACGCGGTGGCAGGGCATCCACTTCGGAACCGTACCGAGTGAAATGTAGTCGTGAGTTGGAGGTCTTGTGCTTGGAAGTGCGCAGGTGCCGGATATCCCAGATGGGCGAGTCAAAATCTCCGTTGAGAAACACGGCAGGAAAGAGCGCCCGGCCTTGACGCACGTAGGATGCTTCCGCCGCCAGCGTCATGCGGACGTATCCTTCCTGCCGGATTCCTGCGCGATCTGCGCCAGCAACTGGCGAATGGCGGCCATGACGTCCTCCAACTGCATGGGAATGCGGGAATCACTGACCGGCCTCATCGCCTCTGCAATGCGCTCCAGCGCCGCCAGGACCTCGGCGTGAGGGCCGGTGCGGAAGGCAGCGAAGAACTCGCAGGGATAACATGTGAGCGGGGGAGCCAGGCGGCACAGTCCATCCTTCCGAACATCGCGGCCGCACATGCCAATCCCGCCCGCGTTCAGAGGGGCCGTTGGCAAGTGAACAAGTTCGCCTGGAATCCACTTCGGCGGAACACCTGGGAAAGCCGATCGTGTATGCGAGTCGACAATCCTTCCCCGGAAGCGTTGCAGCAAGGGATCGAATATCCGGTCGAACTGCTCTCCCACTTGGTCTACGACGTAAGACGCCGCTTCCACGTAAACGCTGACGTTCTGCAGGTCCGTGTGGTCGAGGACTTCGGCGATCCTCTCCCGTGACGCGCCCTCTCTAGCCATTTCCGTCGCCAGCGTTGACCGAAACCGTCGTGGCGTAAGGTGAAGCTGCGATCTGGTTCGGGGTGAAAGCAGTCGAGCCGCGGTTGCGAATCGCGCCATCGCCTGGTTGATACCTTCCTCGGGAGAATCCGGCGGCAGCCAATGAAACAGCGGATCAGCCGGTTCTCCCTTCCGCAATTCAATCAGGAGCTGACCGAGTTGATCGCTGACCGGTCTGGTTCGAGTCTCCCTGAACTCCTTGCGCTTTTTCACGCGCGGCATCTGAATCTGGTATTTCGCAATCGTTCGGGACCGACCGCCGTCAACGATCTTCGTCTCGAAAACGCAAAGATCGTGGTTCTTCATCCGCGCGGCAGACTGCGGATTAAGACCCAATTCCAGATGCAGCATGAGGAGAGCGCGATCAAACTGTGTTCCCGCGCCTGCCGCAATCGCCTGGATTACGATACGTTGCTCGTCTGAGTCTAGTGGCCCCTTCAACGGATCCCGGAAACGAACGGCGGCCCCCTTGATGTTGCCCTGCGCGCGAATCGTCTTCAGCGCCAAGGCAAGATCGCGATCGAACTCCGGCATCTGCACACCGAAGGCTCCCCAGAAGTACATCTCCCGCATTCGCGCAAAGTCGTTGCCCTTGCTCGCTGTCGAGAGTCCGTGTTCGAGAAATGCGCGAAATATCTCCTCGGTCACCAGGCTCCAATCGAATGGGGCATATCGGTTCGTACCCGCAGAGTGCGCCCGCGCGGCGTACCAGCGAAAGAATCTGCGGAACATCACGAAATCGTTCCAGACGGTCATGCCTTTTGAAAAGGTCAGCCTGTACGCAAGGTAGATCTTCAGGATGTGAACGGGCCGGTCCGAGAAACTCAATCGGTAAGCAGCAGGCAGAACCGATTTCCAATCGATCGAGAGCAACCGGCCGCCATCGGCGGAAGCGCGAAAGCTCCAGACTTCGCCTGTTGTGTCGACAATCTGCCGGTCTTTGGTAATGACCTGTGCGCGAACCGCTTGTAAGGGCGGCAGAGGCGGTGCTTGCTGTTTCAAAAGCGCCGTGGCAGCAGTCATGGTTGACCTGCATGGGAGCCGTACAGGCGTTCGTTCCGTTCGCGGAGAAAGGCGCCAGCGCACCGGGCCATCGCGTTTTGGGTGTAATGCTGGGGCATGGTGGACCCCGGCTTCCAGCCGCCCAATGCGCGCAGCAGGGCAAGCGTCTCTTCCTCGGGATGCTGACTAAGCAACTCTTCCGCCAGAGTCTCAGCCCATGTATGTCGAAAGCTATGCCAGGAAAGATGTGCAATTCCGGTGTTCCTTGCGATTACGCAGGCCACTTCGTTGGTGGCGGTAATCGACAACGCCTGCCCCGCTGCCGTTACAAACAAATACGGACTCTGTCCACCTGGACGTCCACTTGGCGGTCGGTTCGTCAGGTAAGCACGAAGGCCGCTTCGGATCTCGCCGGAAAGATCGAGCACCCGCTCAACGGTTTTCACTGCAGGGCGATGCCGACGACGATCTGCCGCGTCATGAGCCCGGCGTCTGACCTTGATCCCAGGCGATTCCGGCCGGGGCAAATCATCCAGCCGAAGCTTGAGCAACTCTCCACGCCGAAGGCCACACTGAATCGCAATCCCATACATGAGCCAGTTGCGCAGGCGCGTCTCATTTCTGAATGGATTAGCGGCGGCAAACTGAAGAGGTAGAATCAGGCCGCCGGTGGCCGCACGCCGAGGACCGATCAACCCATCAACTCGGTTCACTTCTTCGACGGTCAGGGGTTGAATCAGTTGTGAATCGCCGCCCTGGCGAGTCACCGCGTGAAAAGCCGCGTCCAGACATGCCCTATGGCAACGGATCTGATCGAATGTCACACTTGGCGTGCGTCCCTGACTGGTCGGATCGACCGCCCACTTCAGAAAATCGCGGATCACGCTTGCGTGCCGGGCAACTGTGTTGCTACCGGAGATCGTGGCCCGTGCAATATCTACGACATGACCGCCAACTCGCAGGAACACGAGCAGGTCTTGAATCTGCATCCCGGTTAGTGCTTGGCCGTCTTCAAGAACATCATCCAACTCTCTTTCCAGAGCTGTGGTGCTCCACGCATACAACAAGCCGATGGATCGCAAATCGTTGGTCAGCGTCGAAGGCATGGACTGCCAACGCCGGCGGCGGACCACCCAGCGTGTAGCAACCCGAACCGGTATCCAACTGGACGAATCTACGAGGGCTGGCAGTAACTCCCCGGTGTCGAGCGTCAACGCAAGAACCCGGAATCGACGCTGCCGATCCCTCCCCGCCTGGTTCTCGTTCGCCCGCTCATTCGTCGGCACAGTCACCTGACATGCCGATCAAGACGGAACGAAGATGATTTGGTTAGCCAGCCATGGTCTCAGCAGCGCGCGCTTCGATGGAGCCTTCCACTCCGCCCTGAACGCGCCGCCCTACGGGCGTCGCAGGGCTCCGTTCCAGGCTCCATCGAAGCAGAACAACGAACACCATCACGAAGAGATCTTCTCCTTCACCATCTCTCCCCTGCTGCCGAGAGATGAGAAGTGATTCAATCCTCGTAAATGGACACGAAAACCAAGGTAGTACCCTAGAAGGGAATGTCCTCGTCGGAGATCTCGGCAGACTGGGCGACGTCGTCGTGGCCCGCGGGCGGGCGTTGATCGTAATTCGACGCACTGCTCGAGCTCGAGCTGCGGCTGTATCCGCCGGAGCCGCCCTCATCCCGTCCGGAGAGAAGCGAAAGATCATTCACAATGATCTCGGTGCGGTAGCGCTTCTGCCCTGATTCCTTGTCATCCCAGCTGCGGGTCTGAATCTTGCCCTCGACGAATAGCTTCGATCCCTTCTTCACGTAATCGCGGACAATCTCGGCGAGGCGCGTGAAGGCAACCAGGTTATGCCATTCGGTGCGGTCCTGCCAGTTGCCCTGCGCGTCCTTCTGGCGGTCGCTGGTGGCCAGGGTGAAGTTGGCGACCATCGTGCCGCCGGCTGTCGACTTGATCTCGGGGTCTTTCCCCACGTTCCCCAATAGGAATACTTTGTTGACGCTCTTGGCCATTTTGTTTTCCCGGTATGTCCGCTGCTAATTTCTTGTTTCACCGCTAATTTGGGCTGTCACAATCGCGCACGCCTCAGCTAATTCCAGCTGTTATAAATCGCTACGCCAAGCGAGTTCTCAGCCCGTCAGGGAACTAGGCGGACTCCTTTCTTTGGAATTCTCAGCAATCTCTGAAAGTATAAACGTTTCAATTAGCTAATGTGGGGGACGGCGGGAAGTCCGGTGCAAGCCTTCTTCCGAATGCTCCGTTTGGCCACACTGAGAATCTGTAAATAGGCATCGGTTTAAAAGCTGCACGGCATCCGGGAATACACTCAGCGTCTGGCCCAGCGGTTGGTTGAATCTGGTGAGCGTTGTTGCGGTTCTCCCAGCTTGTCGCTGAGTTGCGCCAGAGAGAGGCCCAGGTCGTGCATCACCGACGTCCGGCTTGAAGAGTACTCCGCGGCATCGGCTGCCGAGCCTTGACGTTCGTCTCGTGGTTGATGAAGCGATGGCCCGGGATCTTGCAGAATTAAATGCGCTGGCGTACCACATGCCGGCTGACGCTTTCGACTGTATTGCCAACATGCGCCTCTGGCATCCGGACAGCTACGCTTACGTCGGATATCTAGGCGGCCAGCCTGTCTCCTGTGCGGCGGCATTCCCCGTGAATGGAACGGTCTCCATTGCGCTGGTCGCCACCTTGCCGGAGGAACAAGGTAAGGGCTATACAGAAACCGTGACGCGGCAAGCGGCGAGTCAGGGACAGCTAGCGATGAGAACCACGCGCAACAGCCTTGCACGCCTCCGACCAGGGAGTCCCGGTTTATCGCAGGATGGGGTTCCGGCCGGGCCCCAGATTAGTTGTCCTGGGCCCCGCAGAGTAAAGGTCGGTACCGAGTTCGGGTAAGCACAGGTGCACCTTGTCGCTAAGCAATACCAGTCTGCGAATACCTCGACGGTCGATCAACTTCTCGAATCTAAGCTTCGCCAATTATTCCTGCTTCAAATGCAAGTAGGCCGTTCCCGAATTTACGCAGACTATTCGGCACGAAAGCGTCATCGTGTTTCGGGCGCTTCATGTTTACAAGAAACAAGTCGACGAAGTAACCATAACGTTCTTTAATCGTTCAATTCTCCCCTCAACGAGGGATGGATCAGTCCCTCATCATTGGGTATCGCGAGACTGCTTTGTCCAGTAATTTCCAGAACAGAGGATGGCTCCAATACCAATCACGAAGGAGTTTTTATGAAATGTTGTCTCTCGATCTCTGCGAATAGGTCGCCGCGGTTTGGGATGCTGCACGTAGCCGAAAAACTGGCGCTGCTCGTCCTGCTCACGATAACAACGTCCTATGGAAAAGGCGCAGACCCCGATGACTCAACCTCAGAATATTCGCAATATCGTTCTGGTTCACGGCGCATGGGCCGACGGCTCAAGCTGGAACCAGATTATTCCGCTTCTGCAACAAAAGGGCTTTCACGTGACCGCTGTACAGCTTTCCTTCTTAACGTTCGCTGAGGATGTGGCCACCGTGAAACGCATGCTTGCGCTGCAGGACGGCCCGGTGCTCCTGGTTGGACATTCTTATGGAGGAGCGGTAATTACGGAGGCTGGAGATGACCCGAAAGTCGCTGGCCTCGTTTATGTGGCAGCGTTCACTCCCGATCTGGGAGAGTCCGCAGGCGACCTGACCAACCAGTATCCTCCTGCTTCCGGCGGCAAGGAAATTCGACCCGATGCAAACGGGTTCCTGCAATTAACGGAGAAGGGTGTCGCTGAAGACTTCGCCCAGGATCTGACAACGCCGGAGAAAAAGTTCCTCGCGGCAACCCAGGGTCAGGTCAGCGGTCCAAATGAGCTCGGCGCGAAAATCACGACCGTTGCGTGGAAGCAGAAGCCGACCTTCTATATAGTCGCGGTCCAGGACCGGATGATCGCGCCGGAGTTGGAGAGGAAACTTGCAGCGGACATGCATGTGAAGACGATCCATATCTCGTCGAGCCATGTGCCCCTGCTCTCTCACACGATCCAAGTTGCCGAATTCATCGCTTTGGCTGCTGGCACAAAGTAAGATTCAGGATCTGCGCGCGAAAACGCCCGCGCAATCAATTGCTTCCATTTCTCGCTCATAAACTGTACGGGCCCGGGCGGCGCCATCCCTATCCCCACATCAAGGTAAACGCCGCCTCCGATGTTAGCGCGCTTCATCGATCTACATCGAGCGCGCTCGAAGTTATCACGAAAATTCGATCCGAACGATTCAGGCCCAGCAGCTCATCAAAGCCGACCTGCGCAAGTTTCTTCTAGTGATCTTCGAAGCACGGCTCTTGTTTCAGTCGGCAGGGCAGACCACCTTGAGACCAGGCGTTTGTCTCAACAACATAAGTTGCGTCAAGCGGGTATTGTCATGGCTCCAAGCCTTTTCGCGCAATTGTAAAGTTGAAATAGAGTCTGCCTCATATCGTTGACTTACCACCTGTCCAACGAAGCGTGTTCCTACACTTCGTCAATCAGATCGGCATCCTTCAGGCATTCTCTTCAAACAACAATCCTCTGCGTTCCTGCGAGAACGCTCCGATTCTCTGACCAATCGCATTACAATCTGAGTGGGAGGTAGTTCAATGGGAAGCCAATCCATCATTGCTGCTATTGATAAAGAAATTGCGAGATTGCGCGATGTACGGAAGGTGCTGGCTCGGAATGGCAAGCTGGCTGAACCAAAGCGAGGATCCAAGACCGGGGTCGCTTCCAAAAAAATGGCAAAGCGGAAACTCAGCCCGGAAGCGCGAGAGAGAATTGCGCAGGCCCAACGAAAGCGTTGGGCGGCAGTCAGGAAAGCCAATAAATGAGCGCCGACCGGAAACCCCCGCAAGAATCAATCTTGCGCGGGGCACATCTGCCCCAGTTTTCTGTTAAACGCCTCGGCAGGCGTAAAGGTGTATAAGTCGGACGGCGTCGACATGCAGTTACAGGCCGACAAACAGGAGGAGACCGCTCGGTACATCGGGGCGAGCGGCTTCGGGCCGAACCGCGGCCCCTGGCTTCGCGACGATTATCGATGGGGAAAAATGATCAGCCGGCCCTGCGCCAGATGATGGCGGCGCTGCAGCCGAGGATGAATCGTCTCAAGTGTGATTCCAGTAATCATGCAGGACAGTGCTGATAACGACGGAACCGCCAACCACATCAACAAGTTCATGACGACAATCCGATCCTGATGGCGCGGGCCGGCAATTCCCCACGCCATCGAAACTGAAATTGACCACGACGTGCTTCTGCTCCCCTCTCGATCATTCGCCCAAGCGCAAAGAACACACATGTATGTCACGTGGGAAAAGAGGTCTGTGACCTCTAGCCCGCGGCTGAGCGGTGCCGGTTTTCCAGGGAGATCGGAATCGAACGAACCGGACTGTTATCTCAACTTAGTGCCGGTCCGATTGGGACTTGTTGTCCTAAAGCAAACCTAAAACGAAGGTAACGTTGGCCCTCGCGCGAAAGTGCCCGGGATCTCCGTATGACCCTCGACGTTGCCGCTCGAAAAGCTTCGCCAAGTCACTTCTAGAAATACCAGTTGCGCAGAACCCTATCGTCCCCTAGTCTGATGCGTGTCGCGCGAAGCTTCGCACCGCGCGCTGATCGGAATGGCCTCCGACTTCCCCCGCCGCCATCAGGTGACCCTCTGACCCGAAGGCGATGTTCAGCCGCCGCGACCACAGGAGGAATGCATGAAGAATTGCAAGGTGACGCTGGCCCTGATCGCAACAATTTGTGCGCTCCCATGCTGCCCGACGGACGCACGTTCGCAGGAGAAGTCTGCTCCGGCCACGGCCGAAGTCCATCTGGTGATCACGGACGCGGCCTTACGCGAAGACTCTGAGTACCGATGCCACCAATGCGAGCGAGATCAGCCAGCGCTACAACGTCATCGTCTTCCCCATTTACTCGGTGGGCCTGGGTCGGGCCGCGCGCAGCGACTGGGACAGGCAAATGGGTCGGGCCGGACTGACTAAGATTGCGGATGAAACGGGTGGGGAATGCTTTTCGCTCAGCGCATCACAGCCGGTCAGCATCAAGCCGTACCTGGACCGGGTGCAGAAGTATCTTGGCAATCAGTATTACCTGGTCTTTCAGGCACAGCAGAAAAAGAAAGACTCGTTGTAATCCGTGAATATCCGGACAGCGGCCAAGAATTCTGAGATACTTGCAGCCGACAATGTATGGGTTCCTGGTCCTCCCAAAGCTGAGAAGTAGAGGGGGGCCGACACTGCAACAACACACTGCAGAACGCCGCGAGGTAACATGGAACGAATCCCTGGTCCACTTAATATTGCGAATCGGCGCCGGTTTCTGAATATGTCGTTGGGCGCCTTCGCCATGACACCACTCCTTAACCCCACTTACTTTCAACTCGCCGGCAGCTTGAGTCGTTCGTTGACCAAAGAAGAACGCGACGGCATGACGCCATCGCAGGTGATCGAGGAATTGAAGAAAGGAAATGAGAGGTTCCGGACGGGGAAGATGGTTCCCCGCGATTATCTGGCGGAAAAGAAATCCAGCGCCAAAGGACAGTACCCTGCGGCGGTGATTCTGGGATGCCTGGATTCGCGCGTGCCGGCCGAAATCATCTTCGACACGGGAATCGGCGACACGTTCATCGGACGGGTCGCCGGCAATGTCGTGAATGACGACATGTTAGGCAGCATGGAATTTGGCTGCGCGGCTTCCGGATCGAAAGCCATCCTGGTCCTGGGTCACACCTCGTGCGGCGCGATCAAAGGCGCCATTGACGATGTTGTGCTCGGGAATCTGACCGGACTCCTGGCGCGCATCAAGCCCGCGGTGGCGGCTACCAAGTTCGAGGGCGAGAAATCGAGCAAGAATGCGGCTTATGTCGATGCCGTCGCCGCAACCAACGTCACATTGACGGTGGCCGAGATCAGGCGCCGCAGCCCCGTTCTCGAGGACCTGGAAAAGAAGGGAACCATTTCCATCGTGGGCGCGATGTACAACCTTGCCACCGGCATGGTGAGTTTCGTTTGAACCGGTAGAGGTCATCTGGCACGCGGTTGTGAAGTGTGTCGACCTGTTGTCAGGCGGGCTGATCGGCCAGCTTGAGAAGACCCCGCACCAGCGAGCCGCCGCAAATCTTTCGCGACAGCTGACGAAAGCCTTCTATATCTTCAGGAGGTGTGAAAAGTCCTTTTTCCTCCTCGGTAAGCTCGGCCGCCGGTGAGAGCGGGAGCCTTACGTGGCGCGTGACCAGGTCATAAGCGCCAAATACAACGCCAAGGTCAGGAAACTCGGGCCGGAATACCTGCCGAAGACAGTAGGCGGTCCAGGCCGCATTCAAAATGCACGCCGCTTCGATGAGCGCGGCGCGACACTCTGGTTTGCGTGTGATCTCCAGGCCGTAGAGCAATTCCATACTCATGGCAGCCACACGCACCGCGACCAGAATCTGATCTTCGATGGATCGGATGGAGAAATCGCTCGCAATCTGAATGTAGCGGGCGGGTTCAAGATAAAGGTCAACAGCTTCTGTAACGGCGCCGCATTTGGTGTGGGCTAAAACGACGATGAGCTTGAGGGTCTCGGGGAAGTGCATCACCGCATAGCGCAGGCTGCCCAGGCATTCCTCTCCCAGCACATTGCCCGCGACGCGCACCACGAACAGCTCATTACAACCCTTGGTGAAGACCATCTCGGTGGGCACGCGAGCATCCGCGCATCCGAGAACCGCGGCGAAGGGAGCTTGAGCCGGGGCATCCGCGTTCGCAACGCCCCACCCGAAGGCCCGCGGATCAAATGGAATGACGCGCTTCCTGGTATCGGTCCTCGTGGCATCGGTCATCTCCGCGAAGTCGCGATTACCCTGGATCAGGAGCTGGCGAGCTTCCTCGGCAGTGCGGGGCATCGGTCGTGCCTCCACATCATTCGGATCGAAGCGATAGATGAGCTCGAACATGATTCTCCCCCTGGCCGTCGGGCCGCGGTTCAACTGGATTGAAGGCCGTCGCCGAATCTTATCAGGAACCGGGGTATCCGGGAGGAAAGGGAATGGATTTGTGGTTTTCTGAATTCGCGATTTGGCGGGATGCGGCAGGACCGCGAACGGGAGGAGGAATTCCGGTGGAGAAGTGACGGACAAACCGGTCTGCGCACCTGGAGGCGATTCGCTGGAAACTCGGTCTCGCCCATCGAATCGCTCTCGGCGCGCAAAGCGGGTGACACCAGTGCTTGACGTGAAGGTCGAGCAGCACCGGGATTCGGCTCGGAGCAGGCGGCACCGTACCCAGGTCCGCTTACGGCGGGGCCGCCCCTCATGGGTTCGCTCTTAGTTGCTCGATACCTCCTTCGACTTCCCATCGATCGGTACATTGCGATTCTGTGCGATCTGTTCAATCATCTGCAGGTGTTGCGAGACCACCTTTGTGCCCTGTTCGGCGATCTGTCTCACGTTGGGATCCTGGGCCGCCTGGGCCTCGTTTTGAAAGTCCTTCAGATCCTCTTTATGGTCCTTGAGCATGGCCTGGATGTACTGTGTATCGAATTCCTGCCCCGACAGACCCTGCAGTTTCTCGATCAGCTTTTTATCTTTCTTTGAGGGGCCCTTCGGTTCGCTTACACCGATTTCCTTGGCCACGGGCTTGAACCACTTGTCACCCATTTGCGAGTGGTCGTTCACCATCTTCTGCGCGAATTGTTTGACGTCCTGGCTTTGGGACTTGTCCGCTGCCAGTTTTCCTAGTTCGACTTCTGCCATTCCACCTTCAAGCGCCTTCGTGACAAATGCCTGGTCGCCGAAATTCTGAGCGGTCGGCGCAGTCGCGCCAGCTCCGAGGCTTCCCATGGTTGCCGAAGGAGGCTGCTGCTGGCTGGGCGTGTTGGGTTGCTGGCCGCCGCCTCCACCTCCCGGGTTTTGTGCCAGCAACGCGCCCGCCAGCAAAACCGGAGCCGAAACAATGCCAATTTTTCTTGCGATTCGCTTCGCAGTCATTCGATTTCCTCCGCTGGTCTATCAAGCCGCAGTTGCATGGCCTGGATAGTGGAACCAGCTTGGGCGTGCGATGCGACTGCGGATGGAGGGAGTTGCTTTCGGGGTATGTCCCCGGGAACGCGTGGCTGTGCGCATGAGCGGCTTAAGTGCAAGAAGATTCGCGACTTGGAACACTCGCGGGACCACCCGTCCCTGGGGTCGGAATTTTCTATGCTCCTTCGAAATGCTGTTCGATCTCTTCGAGCGTCTTGCCTTTGGTTTCGGGCAGGAAAAAGGCCACAGTCAACAGGTACACCACCGTGAAGCCTGAGAACAGGAAGAACATACTCGCGTAGCCGTATTTCCCTACCACCGGCAGGAAAATCGCCGTGAGCGTGGTAGAAACCAATTGGTTGATGACGAGCGCGATACTCATTCCGTTGGAACGAATGCGCGTGGGCATGAGTTCCGACAGTGCAAGCCAGACGCAGACGCCCGGCCCGGCGGCGTAGAACCCTACAAACATGTATAGAAAGATCGCCATGAGCCAACCGTTGAGTGCATTGGGCACCGGTGAAACATAGGCGTGTTCGATCTTCAGCGGGGCCGTTCGCGCGGCGTTGAGGTCGGCGAAGGGGTTGGTGAAGAATGCCTGCACTTTGCCCGCCGGAACGCAGGCCGCGCGATTGATCTCGATGGTCGCCGCTTCCGACTCGCCGGTGCGCACCGGGGTGGTGGTCGCGGTGAATCCGCCGTAGGAATAGATCACCGACAGCGAGGAACCTTGTCCGTTGAACGCGCCCGACGGGACCAGTTGTTGTGCTGTTGCCGCATCGAAATGGAATGTGAGAGCGTCTCCATTCACCATGGCCTGCACCGCCGATCCGGCATCGTAGCGATGCTTTTCAGAATGCACGAAGAGTGACGCGGTACAAAGATGCGCAACAATGATTCCCGAAGTCCCCACGATAAACAGGAACTTGCGTCCCTTGCGGTCGACCAGCGTCATGCCCACGATGGTGAGCAGAAAGTTGGACAAGGTGAATACGACGTAGCCCCAGTGCGCGCTCACGTCGGAGAGACCGCTCTGCAGGAGGATATCGGTGTTGAAGCCGATCACGGAGTTAATGCCGGTCGCCGTGTTGCAGAACAGGATGACGCAGGCGAGCAGAAAAGGCAGCACGTAACGGCGCCGCAGCAGGGAATCGCTGCCGGGGAGGGACTGCCCCGTGCCCCTTGACCGCGCGGACTCACGCGCGACCTGCTCCATCTCGCTCATTTCGAGCACGGCCTGTTCCTCAGTCCGCGACCGCCGCAACGCTTCGAGCGCCGCTGCTGCCCTGCCCTTCCTGAAGAGCCAGCGGGGCGACTCGGAGACAAAGAATCCGCCCAATACAAAGAGAATGCCGGGCGGCATCGACATCCAGAAGATGCGCCGCCAGGCGTGGTCTTTCACCGTGAAGAGGGCAGATGCGGATGCGGTACGGGCGACCTCGGCCACGTGGTAGCTGTAGTAGATGCCGATGCAGGCCGCGACAAAGATGCCGAGGGTCAGCAGCCATTGAAAGACGCCGGTGCCGCGGCCGCGCTCCTTTGCCGACAGGCACTCCGCGAGGTAGAGCGGCACCACCATGCCCACCAGTCCGCCACTTACTCCCTGCAAGAGGCGCCCGAAAAACAGCGGCCCGTAGCCCTGCGAAAGGGCAATGACCGGAATGCTCACCACAAAGGCCGCGCCGCTCAGGATCATGAGCGGCTTGCGTCCCATCCAGTCGGCCAGCAGGCCCGCGAACAGCGTGGAGAACGCGCTGCCCAGCAGCACCGCCGCCACGATGATGGATAGTTCGCTGCCGGTGAGCTTGGAAGTGGCTTCGAGGTACGGCAACGCGCCGCCGATGATGCCGACATCGATGCCGTAAAGCAGGCCCCCGAGCCCGGCTACCAACAGGAGAATGCGGTTATAGCGCTGCAGGTTCTTCTCAACCGAAGGGATCGACGTCATGCAAGCTCCGAGTTTCGGATGCGGATTTGCGCGCCGCGCTGCTCTCAAAAGACGGCGGTGGCCGCGGCGGCCGAAAATGTCAGTTGTGCGAGGAACTGCGATATGTTCATGAATGCGCGCAGGTTGGATGGCTTGATCGACTTGTCAGGCACGACGATCGTGTCTCCGGGATTCATCCTCAAGTTGAGGAACTCATTTCCCCAGGCGCTCTTAACCGATTCCTTGCTGACCACCGCGCCGTTGGCCCGGACCAGGAACATGTGTTTCTTGTCGGCGTCGCCATTGGGTCCGCCGGCCAGCTGAAGATAGGATCCCAACTTTACCTCCGGTCGAAACAGAAACGAATTCTGATTGAAGATGGCTCCCACAGCGTTGACGGTCGAAGGCACAGAAGGAATCAGAAACGTATCTCCATTTTCAAGGGAGATGTCAGGAATGGCGTCGGTACCCGTCGAGTCAGGTTTGAATGCAAAGACCACGCGGCCCGTGGCCCGCACCTGCTGCAGCTGCGAAATCAACTCTTTGATGCTGGCCTGGGCCGAGGATGCCCCCGATAAGTCCTGGGCAGTCCCCGAGGTAGCCAGCGCCAGGCTGCCACGCTGCATCTGCAGAGTCATGCGTTGCAGGGTTTCGTCCATACGGCGCTGTTGGATCACACGCGTCGTCTCCCGCGTGAAGACAGACCCATACAGGTAGGCGTTGGGGGTAAGGCCGCCAGCGCGCTCCACCAGCGAACGAAGCGTCTCTCCGGGACGCACGCTGTAGGTTCCGGAGTGGACAAATTCTCCCTCCAGGCGGATAAACCCGGTTTGTTCAGAGATCGGAACATGAATATCGGACTGGGAAAAGACGCTGACCACGTCCCCCGGCTGCAACTCCAGGTCCTGGGAGGCGTCGTGCTGTAGTACCAGCTTGCCGAGATCGAATGAAACCAAGGTGGTTTTCAGGGTGCCCGGATCCATCCGCTCGATCACGGCATAGCTCCAGTCGATATCGGGCGACGTGATCCGAACCACGGTGCGGCGCGGCGCCGGCGGGTTGATCTGCTCCGGCGTTTCGTTTTGCGACTCAGCCAGGGCCGACTCGCTGCCGCTGGGCCCGATTTGCCGCGGCGCGTTTTCCGTTCCCACTTGCTGATTCGTTCCCCCCGAATTCGTGGTCGAATTCGTGGTATTGGTATTTTGATTGTTCAATAGAAGAGAGGGGTCGGCCACGTACACGCCTTGGGAGTTGTCCCAGTAGTAGGCGGTCGTATCGTCCGGCGGTCGCGTTTGGGTTCGGTTCTGGCCTTGACCGGCGTTCGCAACCGGTTGGGCGGTGTTGGCTTGCCGTCGCATCATCATCGCTTGCTGCAACGGCAGGTCGATCGGGTTAGTAGGTTGCCGCAGGGCCGAAAGAGCTGGCATGGGTTGAAACTCCGGCGCCGGGAACCCGAGGCTCACACGCTTCCACCAGTAATCCCTCGTGAGCAAGGATTCCTTGTCCGGAATCAGATCGCTGAGGCGCATGCCCTGGTGCCACGCGAACCGGCCCGGATTGGCGGTATTGCCCCGCAGCGTAACTGTCTTCTGGTATTTCGAGACGATCGAAATGACGTGGAGAATGTCGCCATCTGCTAGGGAGGTGGCCATGCCCGCGGCATCGAGACGCACTTCCATCGCCTCGCGCCCGTTGTGTTCAACATTGCGCTCGAGTGATGCGCGCGCATCCGAAGCAAGCGCGGAAAGGTTGCCGGCAAATTTCAGCACATCGGCAACCGTCTCTCCGGGCAGTAGTTCGTAGATAGCGGGCCGCCGTACGCTGCCGAGCACTGCGACCTCGGAACCCACCGACGGGATGTAGATCACGTCGCCGGTCTCCAGTTTGGTGTCCTTTGACTTGTCCCCGGCGATCAGAAGGCGATACAGATCGAATGACGCGGCTACCGTTCCACCCCGCCTTAACTCGATGTGGCGCATCGATCCCTGGACCGAGGGCCCTCCACTTGTGAATAACGCATCCACCAGGGTGCCAAGGGAGCTGATGGTATACACACCCGGGCGACGTGCTTCTCCCGTCACATAGATTTGGATGGCGCGAATCTGCCCCAGCTGAACCGAGAGGTCGAAGTTGCGATAAATCTTGCCCATGGCCACGCGAAGGGTCTGGTCAAGATCCCTAAACCGCAATCCGGCCACCTGCACCGTCCCCACCTCAGGCACAAAGATGTTGCCGGTCCGATCCACGCGCAGGTTGGCGTTCACCTTTGTCTGTCCCCACACACGTAACCTCACCACGTCGTCCGGACCGATCACGTAATCGGGGGGCACCGGGGCGTTGTCAAGGGGAGCAAATGTAGATGGAACACTTCGGAACAGGTCCGCCCCGAAGATGGGGAGCACCATGCCGGTGGTAGAGGATGTGAACTTCTGAAATTCCGTCAAAGGCTCGGGCGGAAGCGGAATGGCCGTGCCCCTATCCCGGGAGGTGAGCCGGCCCTGATCGTCGCTGTAGAGGGAGGACTGGCCCTGTTGGTAGCCGGGGAGCTGGGAGTAGATCGACTGTCCGTTAATAACTCCGCCCGGCACGGCTCCGTTCAGCCCTCTGGCGCCACCGCATAGAGACGACGAGGCCATCAACGGGTCGGAGCAGCTGATCTGATTACCCTGGCCCACCTGATTGGCATCGAGGCCCGATCCATCGTTCGGGTAGGGAATCTCCTGGGCGTAGGCAACCAGACAAGCGAGGGTTGCCGCTACTGCCATCAAAGTCAGCGTTCGCATGCGCGACAAGCCTTTGGAGTCGCGAAAAAAGAGGACCCTGCGGGATAATCTTCGTTCCAAAAAAACCACGCGTCCTAGCCGGAAAGGATTCATCTCATTGGAGTGTAAATTATTGAACCCGTTCCCTAGCCTCACTTTAAGTACCGGTCGAACGGGTTGCTAATCGAACTATTGGCTCCCGACTATCCTTCGGCCCTGTAATCGTCGCGAGGCATGCTGAGACAACAACTCTTCCCAGCCGTTTCGCTCCAGGCCGGAGAAGCCCATCCGCCCCACCACGGGACACTTGCGCGAGTGACGGCTTCATCCGAGCAATGTCAAAAGAAAGAAATACGGCCTTTTTCCGTGACCCCAAGGTCGTTCAGATCCGGCCCGAGGACCAGAAGCCGCAAGCTAAAAGTTCCGCTTGCTCCAATCGAACAGCTGAAATTCCCGTATGTGCGCCTCACTGGTGCTCGACAGGATATTCAGCCGCACTCGCTTCGCTGTCACCGTTTGAAATGCATCGATCCTAGTGTGACCGATGGCTTCTCCGCCGGCGACTCGTTCCCACTGGTGCTGGGAGTCGTTCCACACTTCGATCGCGTATTTCTCTACGTGCTGCCCGTCATTCAGCCACTCCATGGTGAGAACGTGATCGAACGTTACCGGTTGATCGAAGCTCACCTCGAGTACGGCATGATGTGAGCCCGGCGGCGCCGACCAGAATGTGTCGGGATCACCGTCCAAAGCGGCAGAAATCTCGGAGGTGGTCGCCGCATGCCGCGGAGAAAGATTCGCGGCGGCGCGCTTGCGCAAAGCGGAGCCGAACTCTTCCAGACGGGCCACATCTGAATCCGGCAGCAGACCGCGCCGGTCGGGAGCCAGTCCGAGCATCAATTGCGCCCCCCGGCCCACCGTCTTGTCGTACACATCGAGCAACTCGTTGAGGCTCTTCAGAGAGGCTTCGTCGTCGGGATGCCAGAACCAGTGCACTTTTCTCAGGGGGGTATCGGCTTCGACCGGACGCCAGCGACGATATCCGTGGCGGTCGATGACGTTCCAGTTCTCATAATCGACGTAACCCGCCTCGGTGCCCACCCAGCGCGCATCGCCATACTCAAACAGCCCAGTATCGGCAAAGACCACCGTATTGGGTTGATACGTACGCAGGGTCTCGATGATCTTCTTGAAGTCATAGACGTGACCCGCGCTGCCCGCGCCATCCAGCCAGAACTCGACCAGGTCGCCATAGTGCGAGGCGAGTTCTTCGAGTTCCGCGTTGTAGTAGTTGTCGTAGGCAGCGGCGTCCTTGTAACGGAGCTCGTGCCGGTCCCAGGGGGAGAGGTAGACGCCGAATTTCAGACCATATTTGCGGGCCGCCCGGGCCACGTCGCCCACCACGTCGCCTTTGCCGCCTTTCCACGGGCTGCTCTTCACGCTGTAATCGGTCTGCTCCGTGGGCCAGAGGCAGAAACCGTCGTGATGCTTGGCAACCAGCACTACGTATTTCGCGCCCGCATCGTGGATTGCCTTCATCCATTGCACGGGATCAAAATCGGTGGGATTGAACGTCGACGGACTCGCGGTCCCGTCGCCCCACTCCCGATCAAGAAATGTGTTGGTGGAAAAGTGAAGAATGACCCCGAATTCGAGGTCCTGCCATGAGACCTGGTACGGGGCTGGCTTGATCTCTCCGCCGGCGTCCTGGGCACGGGCGATAACGGGCGCCACTGCAATGATCACGAGGACTCTCAGCCAACGTAGCTCGCGGAGCGCATTCCGCATCATCGCACCTCTCCTTTGGTTTTGTCTCGATATCCAGATGGCGTTCCAGCCCTCGGCTCTACGCTCCGCGCACGGCGCGCCAGAGCGCCCCGCGCAGGGGATCGACGGGTTCTTCGACGATGTCAATGCCGGGGTAGTGCGAACGCAGGCAGCGCTCGATCGAAGCCCGCATCCGTACGACCCTGGCCAGAATGCTGCCTGCGAACGCCACCGCCGGAAGCTGAAACCGATCGCCTTCCCTGGCTCGCATGCGCTCGATGAGAATCCCCACAAGGTAGGCGAGGTCTGCGCCTCCCTGTTCAAGGATCTCCTGCGCCACCGTATCGCCTTGTTCCGCGCAGGCGACAACATCGCGCGCGAATTGCGATCCGTACCGCGGCGGCGGCTGGGTATTGGCAAATTCGATGAGAGCGTCAACCGTAGGCAGGTTCCACAGCCGGCGCGCCGCTTCGAGTAGCCCGGTAGGCCGTCCCTGATCGCGGGCCAGAAACCCGCGCCGGAGGCCTTCGATGCCGATCCAGTGGCCGGCTCCCTGGTCTGCGAGGATTGGACCCCACCCGCCGGCGGTGAAGATCTCCCCACCGGCAGTGCGTGCCGCGACGTTCGATCCCGTTCCGGCCAGCGCCAGCACGCCCCGACCGCCGAAAAATGCCGCGTCCAGTGCAATCTCCACGTCGCCCACCAGAATGAGTGGACCGGACACATGTTGTGCGAAGCTCTGTCGCAGCCAGTCAGTCACCAGTGGCACGGTGTTGCCGGACGTACCCACGCAGGTGCGGGACACGGCACTCATCTTTACGCCAGTCGTCCGCGCGAGCTCTGCGAGCGCTTCGCGAAGGTTGTTCCAGGCTGCCTCTTCGTCGGCATTTACCCGCTTTATGGTTCCCGTCAATGCGCGTCCCAACTCGCGATTCTCGTCCGAAAGCAGAAACTCAGTCTTCGATCCCCCCGCGTCTACCGCCAGGTAGTAGGCCATCCCGCTCTCCATGTCGAGCGATCGCATGTGACGGCTGCACCACGAAGAATTATTGCGCAAAGCCGCCGTATCGATTGCTGCCCCGATTACCGGTCAAACCATTATTGCAACTCTCCCGACGATGGGGATGAATGCAGGAACGGTTTGCTCCGAAGCTTCACGACGGAACTGGAGATTCAATCCAGAGACTGCGGGTCTCTCAGCGACAGGTGCGCGCTGGCGCGGAGGCAACACCCACCGCCAGAGACGGCTGATTTAATGCGGAACCTCTACAGGGCGCGGCGGCCCGTAATCAACTGGATGATCAGCACCACGACAGCGATTACGAGTACAAGGTGAATGAGGCTGCCAGCGATGTGAAAACTGAAGCCTAGAATCCACAACAACAGAAGGACCACAAAGACCGTCCAAAGCATGCACATCTCCTTGAGGACACCTGACGCCTGCGGCATGCGGTGCCTGGGTAGGTTGGATGCACGATAAGCATCGGCATTGAATCTTCTTTTTGGGAGTTTTATTGCACCACGGATTGAGGATCTGTGCGGAAGCCTCGCAGGCACCTTAGACTTTCACGAGCTCGCTAAATAATCTGCTAGTTGCCCCGCCTCTGCAATCGCGTCAATCATCACCTCAAATGGTGGCATCCGTCTGTGATTCCGGAGCGTTAACGATTTCACGATGGGCCGATCCTTAACTCACCAGGGGGCAGATTGTGAACAACCTACGGTTTGGAGTGATCGCGTTGTTGCTGGCGAGCCTGTCCCCGCTTTTGAAGGCGCAATGGGCCGAGGCGATGGTGAACTACTCGTTCGTGGTGTACAACCCCGCGAAGAGCCTGACCGGCGACCGCGATCTGAACGGTGGAGGAGGATCCTTTGCTTACGATTTCACCTCCTCCTTCGGTGTGAAGGCGGAATTCGAAGGCTACACCGCTACGACGCTCACGTATCATTTGCCGCCGACGGTAGGAGCGGGCGCAACCGCAGGCACTTTCAACACGCCGGGAGACATGTTCACATACCTGTTCGGACCGCAATTCAACGTGAACACCGGCAGAATGCGCCTGTTTGGGGAAACCCTTTTCGGCGGTGCTTCCACGAATGCCTACGTTAACCTTTTCCACGCGGCCCATGTAACCGGCCTCTCTGCGAGCAACAACGGTTTTGCCATGGCGTTCGGCGGCGGTGTCGATATCCCTTTTTCGAAGCACATGGCATTTCGCCCGGTTCAGGTTGATTACTTCCTGACTCGCTACGAGTGGAAGTCCCTGGGGATCAATAATCAAAGCAATTTCAGGTTTCAGGCGGGTCTGCTCTATGTCTTCGGCGGCTAATGGTGGCCAAAGCCGCGGTGCACTATCCGAACAGAATCCCGGCTTCGATGAGCGAATCTAATGTGACATGGCAGATGGATTGGCGGTTTCAGTACTGGACCTGGTGGGGATGCGGAGCGGCGAGGGAGCGGGGCCGGCGATTGCGCGTTCCGTTGACCTGGCGCAGCATGCAGAGTTGTGGGGTTACACCCGGTTCTGGCTGGCGGAGCATCATTCAATTGAGGGACTGGCCTGCTCGGCGACGGCAGTCCTGATCGGGCAGGTGGCGGGGAGGACGAACACGATTCGCGTGGGCAGCGGCGGCATCATGCTACCCAATCATGCGCCGCTGGTAGTGGCAGAGCAGTTCGGAACACTGGAGGCGCTGTATCCGGGGCGCATCGACCTGGGATTGGGGCGGGCGCCAGGCGGCGATTTCGCGACCATGCGGGCCTTGCGGCGCGACTCGCGGCAATCCGGCGATGATTTTCCAGAATTGCTGGAGGAGTTGCGCACCTACCTGGGCGACGTGCGGCCGGGGCAGGCGGTAAAGGCAATTCCTGGACAAGGAAGCCATGTGCCGATCACGCTGCTGGGGTCGAGTGGCTTCAGCGCGCAGCTGGCGGCGCAGTTGGGATTGCCATTCGCGTTTGCGGCACACTTTGCTCCCCAATACTTGAATGCGGCGGCGGAGCTTTACCACGAGCAGTTCCGGCCGAGCGACGCGCTGGACCATCCCTACATGATGGTGGGCGTACCGGTACTCGCGGCGGAGACGGATGCCGCGGCGAGGCGCCTCTTTACGACGCCGCAGCAGCGGTTCCTGCGCCTGATCCGGAATCAGCCTGTCGAACTTCTGTCCCCGGTGGACTCGATGGACGGGTTGTGGACGGAATGGGAACGGGCGGCGGTTGAGAGCCGGCTGGGGGCGGCAATTGTGGGCTCGAACGCAACCGTCAAGGCGGGACTAGAGAAGCTGGTACGCGACACGGGCGCGTCGGAGGTGATCGTAGTCACGGATACGTTTACGCACGAGGACCGGCTGGAGTCGTACCGGCGCGTGGCGGAGGTTGTGGCTGGGATTCGAGCGAATGTTTCCGCAACGGCAGAGGTATAAAGCTTTGACCTTCCACGGGCTGGATTGGGCGCCTTGACGAGGGATGCGCATAGCTGTAACACAGGCTCCTGTAAAATCGCTTAGGACTCCCAGTCGCTGAAGTTCCGCATCCGGTACGCCGCGGGCTTGGGCGATTGTGCCCATGCTATGCGCCGGATTGCTCCGTCTAACGGATCATGGCGCACACAGAAGCCTGAACCTTGCGGCAAAGCTCGAGAATTCCGGCGCAATTGTTGTCCCGTGCCGCGGGCGGGTGCGGAATTGCGTTGCGAGCGGGAATGCTGCTTGCCGGTCCGGTCCTGCTGCTGCTTGCCGGATGCGGCACGGCGACGGTGACCGCAAATCCGGTGAACGCGTCGTTTGCGCTTTCTCCGACGATGGCTGCAATTGACACGAACTGCACGGGGTGCAACGGGACCGGACGGCGGGGCGCGCCGGTCTATCGGTTTGTTGCCCGGCTACCGAACGGAGAGGCTACGCCGGTGACATGGTCGGTGTCGGGCGGAGACGCAACCGCTGGACCGGGCTCGATCAGCGCTGCCGGGGAATATACGCCGCCGGGCTACCTGACGACAGATCAGGCGCGGGTGGTAGTGACCGCGCGGCTGGCTTCAGACCCGCGTGTAGCCTCCAGCGCCCAAATAACCGTTACCCCGGGGTTCCTGCAACCGCTGACGCCGGAGAATGTCGCGCTGGGTCCCAATGGCGCGGTAACCGTCACCGGCAGGCTGGCGGTGGCGGGTGGAAGCGCGGGTATTCAGTTCGCGCTCTTGAATGGGTCTTCAGATGCGAGTGGAGGGCAGGGGTCCCTGGGCGTGACGACTTGCCAGCGATCGAGCAAGGCTTTCACGGCCTGCACGGTGACGTACACCGCTCCTTCGACCATTACATCGACAGATGTCACGTACCTGGTCGCGCGGCCCACGAGATCAAACCTTCCAACGCCTTCAGCGAAGACAGACATGCAGATCCTGCTGAACACGGCGGGAGTGACCAGCAATCCCGCCGTGCACCAGGCGCAACAGCCCACGCTAATGCCGCTGGGGAGTTCGGGCGGTAACAACAACGATTTTGACGCGCGCGGCAATATGATTGCGGACTGCTGCAGCGGCACGTTGGGAGCGCTGATCCAGGACAACAGCGGAAAGCAATATCTGCTGAGCAACAATCATGTGCTGGCGCGCAGCGACCACGCCACGGTGGGCGATGCCATTGTGCAGCCGGGACTGATCGACAATAACTGCACGCCGAGCGGCGAAGGTGCGGGTACTGTGGCCGTGGGCGCGCTGACGGCGTGGCTGCCTCTGAAATCACCGCAGACCAATGCCGACGCAGCGCTTGCGCAGGTGGCATCGCACACGCTGGATGCGACGGGCAGCATCCTGGAGCTGGGTGCGCGACAGAACGATGGAACGCTTGCCGCTGCCCCGCCGGGAATCTCGTCGAGTAACGGAAAGGGCGAAGCGCCGGGCCTTCAGATGCGGGTGGCGAAGAGCGGCCGTACGACGGGATTAACGTGCGCCAGTGTTTCCGCTGTAAGCCTGGATGTTTCGGTGGACTACTATCGCGACTGCGCGGAGACCAAGCCATATCTGACGAAGCTTTTCACGAACCAGGTTGCGGTCAGCGGCGATCGCTTCAGCGATGCGGGAGACTCAGGCGCGCTGGTGGTGGACACGAGCAATGCCGAGCCGGTGGGGCTGTTCTTTGCCGGCGGTACGGACGCCGCGGGGGTGGGCCAGGGGGTTGCGAATCCTGCAACGGATGTGCTGAGCGAACTGGGCTCGCAGGCCGGCGCCGGAACTAGCTACACATTTGTCGGCGGTCCAGATCACGGCGTGAGCTGCCTCAGCTACGGGGACAGCACCATCTCCTCAGCCCAAGGCGTGACCCTCAGCGATGGGCAGATCGCGCGTGGACAACGGGCGCTGGCCGCGGCGCGTCTGATGGTGAATCCTTCAGCCGGGATCCTGGGCGTAGGCATGGGCAAGAGCAGCGATCACCCCGGTGAGGCGGCGGTGATTGTTTATGTGGACGAGGGCGGAAGCGCGAGCGTGCCGGAGAGTGTCGAGGGCGTGCGCACGATGGTGATTCCCACCAACGCGCGGGCGGTGGGCACGGGAACGGCGCCGATGGCGAATACGGTGGCCGGCGCCGCGGCACTCTCAGGGTCGGCGCTAAGCCAGGCCCTGGCGAGCAAGCGACAGGTCGTGCGCGGCCTGATGGCGCCGAATGCAGGATTCTTTGGCGTGGGCGTAGGACAGAGCCTGGACAATCCGCGCGAAGCTGCCCTGGTGATCTACGTTGACCAGGCACGGATTCCCAGCCGGCTGCCGCAGACGATCAACGGCCTTCGCACGCGCTATGTGGTGATGGACCGGCTCCACGTGACGCGGTCGTACGCGACAACGGTGCAGTCGACGCGGCATTGTCTGCCGTCCCCGGGAGCGGACGAGGACTTTGACCCGGAGAGGCCTCTGGGGTTGAAGTTTTAGGGGGCGTATTTACGGGCCGGTTGAATTCTCGGTCTCCCATTCCAGCGCCGTCTCCCGACATCGCTAGAATGGGGCCAGCGTGTTTTGAGACTTGGGCAGATTTGATGACAACCCAATGGATAAGGCAGGGATTCAGTAGAGCAGTTCGCCGGCTTCGGTGGTGATGGCAGCGACCAGCAGCTTGAGGATCTCAATGCGCGGCTCGGCGAGGACCCTGGCGCTGGGAAGGCTGATTTTCCCGGGCAATTCTTCTACGGCCTTTCGCAAGACGGGCACGACCGAGGAGAACGTCGGGTAACGGGTATCGCGTCCCACCTTGGCCAAGGCGCGCAAGGCTCCGATTGCACCCAGTTGCTCCAGGATGTCGGCATCGCGGAGGATGATCGCCTCCGTCGTTCTAGGGCTGTCCTGGGGCTGATGGGTGCGGATGGCTTCGGTGACGCCGTCGAGCTTTTCGATGGGGAACCCGCAGGCGGCGAGGAGTTCGCGAGTGCGTGCGACGGTGTAGGGGACGTGGTTCCAGCGCTCCAACTCCGCCTGATTGCTGGGACGATGGCCGATATAGACGCCCAGATCGTGCATCCAGGCGGCAGCAAACAGGACGTCGTCGTCGTAGTCCATGCCCTTGCCGATGGCAGTCGCAAGAGCGTATAGGCGGGGCTGATGGCCGAACTTGTCCTTGGGCTGCGCTTCAGCGCGGATATAGGCCATCACGGACTGTCGCCAGGCGGGATTAATCATACGTTTTTCTCCGGCCAGCGCGGCGACATGCGAATCAGGTCGAGTTCACCGAGGTCCTCCACCGTGAACGGGGGTGCAGTGGCGGGAATAGCGGCGATGCCGCGAGGACCGAGTTGGATGGGGTCAAAGCCGGCGCCCGTGAGGCGGGCCGAACCGGCAGCGGCGAAGAGGTACGACAGCCAACGAGGTGGTTCACCGGGGCCGGGCAGTGTGGAACTGGCCCGGACGCCCTTGACCGGAATTCGTTCGACGCAGAAATACCCGACGTCGATCAGGATGGTGCGGTCGTTCAGCACGCGGGGCGGGACGGTGCCGGCGCGGGTTTTGAGTTTTGTGGCCTCGAGGGATTTCTCGATGTGGAGTTCGCGCGGGCGTCCGTAGTCGTACATGCGGTAGGTGATATCACAGTTCTGCTGGGTTTCGAGCACGATGGAGCCCGGCCAGATGGCGTGCACGGTGCCGGCATCGACAAAGACCATGTCTCCGGGGGCGACGTCGAGAACGCCGAGGCTCTGCTCCAGAGTGCCGTGCTCCATGCCGGCGCGAACTTCTTCCAGGGTGACGCCGGGCTTGAGTCCCACCGCTACCTGGGCTCCGGGCTCGGCGGCAAGCGCGTACCAGCACTCTGTTTTTCCCCTGGGCTCGCCGTACTTTTGCGCCATCCGGTCATCGGGATGCACCTGAACGCTCAGTTTTTCGCGGGCGAAGAGGACCTTGATGAGGAGCGGGGACTCGGGGGTTGGTGGCGCGGGGCCAAGGAGGGCGGAGGAGGCCTTCGCAAAGAGCTCGGCGAGGGTTGTGCCCTGGTGCGGACCGCTGGCGACGCGGCACATATCGCCTGTGAGCCAGACTTCGCCGACGGGCTCGGCGGGGCTCGCGTCGAAATCGAACCAGGGATGCAGGTCCGCGTAGCCCCACAGTTTCGCTAAGAACCTGGGTTCAATCAGGAAGGGCGCTAATTCTGGAATGGAAGAACCCGGATCGCCAGCCATGTGAGCTGCCCCTCAAAGGTGCAGGATTCAACTTCCTGGCGGAGTTCGATTCTCCGCGAGGCATCCCGCCGCAACAATCCACTTTAGCAGAGGGGGGTCTTTCAAGACGTGTTTATGAAGCGATGGGTAGTGGGTCAGTTTGAACTGACCCACTACCAAGCGATGGGACATGCGTCTGTCCCGGCACAGGCGTGCGGCGAGTCTTCAGAGAGAGGACACGAATCGACGAGGGACTCCGAATCGAGTTCGGAGATCGAGGGGAACGTGTGTCATGTGGAGCGGAGACCCAGAAGCCGAGCCACACTGCGATTCACCGAATTCGGTAATTCCAGGGACGATTAGCTGGAAGTAGGACTTCCTTCACCATCCCCATCGTCATCATCCAAGAATCCGTTAGCGGTGATCTCTTCTACGTCGATCTTTCTAAAGATAGGTGCAACCCATTCTTTTTGGTTATTTGCAATATTCTCGATGCGATCTTCCACGGGCAAACCTCTTGATCGCACAGTACCGAAACTCAGTCTCGCGCGTGCGTGATACTGGTCACATATGAAACGGAAATATGGGAGCAAGAGGAGCTATCGCGGGCAGACACAATGAATTCAGCCACTGGACAGTGTGTCCTGTCTGCATGAACTGACCGGAACAATGGGTCCCCGAAGTAGTCGCCTCGTCAGAATGGCCCGTTCCGGAGCCTCGTCTAGCTTGATTCTGTTCATGAATGGGTTCTTGAGACTGGTGTGCTTTCGAATCTCCGGCTGGCCGGAGACCTCAGACCAACCGGATCAGCAGATCGCGCCAAGAGGCAAAGGAAAAGTCCCACGCCCATGCCCCGGGCAAGAATGGTTCTCGCATCCGCGCTGGTTTGGGGATCGACCTTGACCATGAGGTCCTGGAGGGATTTTCGAAGGCGGGGAACATCAAGATATTCTCTGGCGGCGGGGTTCGCATCGATGGCATCGATGCACTGCTGCACGGCCGGCAATTGGTTGAGAATGCGATGGCCTAGATCGGCCGATTGCAGCCCCTTGCGTCGCCCGGCCAGCACATCGTCGGGGAGGCGACCACGAAAGGCACGCCTGAGCAAAGAGCTTGCCTGGCCAAGACGGCGGAACTGGGTGTCGGGCACGCGCAGCAGGAATTCCAAGAGGGCAAGGTTGGAGGTCGGATCGAGGATCGAGAGTCCGTGCATGGCACCGATTTCAGACCAGAGTCCGGCGCCGACACTCCAGGCGGGCCGGAAAAACATTGACCGGTGATCGGTAAGGGGTGAGAAGGTAAACGTGGGATCGTAGCCTGCGGCCCGCATGCGGGCGTCGAGGTCCAGTTCGGCGGCCATTCGGGGATTCAGAGCAGAATAGGTTCGCCAGTGCTGGCGCCCTGGGGATTTGAGGCGGCGGACGAATCGGCGAAGCGGGGTCAGGGCCGGCTTCAGGATTTGCTGTCTCAGGATGAGCCAGGGGTTCGGTTCGCCATGGACGAACAGGTCCCAAGCGAGCCGCGGACGACGCTCGACGAGTTGGAGCAACACTGACCCGTTTCCAACCCACGAGACGGTCGCATTGCCCATCTGGCCGGTAAGCAGGATCCCAGCGCCATTGCGTACCACGTTTTCAACGATGGCCTGGATCCAAAAGTGATTTCCAGCCGCATGGCTCGGGCCATCGTGCACATTCAAGAAGTGTTCGATGCCCTCGATGACTCCATATTCCGAGGCATCGACGGGGATGTGCCGGACGTTGGCGCCTGCCATGGCTGCGGTTGCGTGAGCCTGATCCCATTCGTGGCCCAGCCGTGTATTTCTGGCGCCGTCGGGGGGAAACGCAGGGATCGAAGTGTAGGCGGAAAGTTCCCTGCCCTGGCTGGCCAGGAGGGGAGCGGCGAGGGAGGCGACCGAGCCGGAGTCGCGCCCGCCCGAGAGCATGACAGCGACCGGCTTGTGGGTGCGCAGGCAACTCCGAACGGCGCGGGTATAGTGCTCGAGGAATGCCTCTTCGTAGTCCTCGTCGCGGCGGTAGTCGAGGAGGTCGCGGCCCAGGTGTGACCAATAGCGCCAGGAGCGGCTCTGACCATTCGGCCCGATAGTGAGCGCCTGCGCCCAGACCAGGCGGCGGAATCCCTTGTAGGCGGTCAGTTCGGCATTGTGCTGCCAGCTGACCAGGACCTGGGCGAGACGGAGAGGCTCAGGCTCCCGGATTACTTCGGGGAGGGCCAGCAGCGCCTTGAGGCTGGAGGCGAAGGCGACGAAGCCTCTGCCCTCATGGAGATAGAGGGCGGCGTTACCATGGGCATCGCGGGCTAAAAACAGGCGGCGGTCGCGGCGATTCCAGGCGGCCATGGCCCAGTCTCCCTGGAGATGGATGGCGACGTCCTCGCCCCAGCGGTCGAAGGCCTGGCTGACGAGTTGGCCGTCCGGTGTCTGGGGCGCATCGCGGGAAGCGATGTCGAAGGCGGCGAGAAGTTCCCGGCGGTTGTCGAGCCGGGCGGCGGATACGACAAGGCCGCTGCTCGCAGCGCTGGGCTGCCGCTCCAATACGTCTTCTGGGGAGATCGCGAGAAGCAAGTGTCCCAGAGTAACCGAGCCTTCGGTCCGCTCGCCGCCTCCGTGCGGCCCGTAATAAGCCATGGCCGAGCGCATACATTGCAGCCAATGGCGAGAAACAGGAGCGCCATCGTAGCGGTAGATCCCGTAAATTCCGCTCATGCCTGCTTCCGGGCGAAGGTGGTGAGGGTCTTGAATCGCTCGTGCCCGGCTTCGCCGGTCACCAGGCGGGGGCCGAAGCGCAGCCATGCATGAGCCAGCAGTTGGCGGGATTCTCCGCGATCGGCGCCAAAGCTGACTGTGCCTTCAAGACCGCGGCGGCGCAGCATCCAGGTTGCTGCCAGGGCCTGGGCCAGACAGCGGGCGTCCCAGGGAACGCGTCGAGCGACGGCGCCGACGGCCCAACCGATTCGGTCGGCGAGATGGATCTGGCCAGGTGCAGCTGTAGGCGGAGTTTCGGCTCCGGGCGTGCCTAACCAGGCTGCAATGCGCCGAAAGGGGAGGCAGGCCATCGCGATCCGCGCCAGCGCCAGCGCGACCAGCGCTTCGCGAAGAAGCCGCTTGCGCCAAAGAGGGAGACGCCGGTATCGCTGGAGTTTATCCCACACGCAAGAGCCCTTCCCGTTCCATATCGGCGAGAAATTTCTGCAGGTCGGAGGCGCAGGTCTCAGGGGAAACGCGGTATTCGTCGACCAGCGAGTCCACAAGCTGCGCGAAGGTCAAGGGGGTCTCAAGCTTCTCCCAGATTCTGCGGGCCGCGCCTTCCAATCCATAGTAGGCTCCGGCGTCGATGCTCATCAGGACGGTTTCCTGGTCGAGTTCGGTTGACACGAGTTCGCGGGAACGCGCGAGCCTGTCATCAGGACCAAAACTACGCATGATCGCTTTTCTCCCTTCCGGGGGCCGGTTCAAAGCACTCGGCCCAGGCAAGTTCAAGAAATCTGACTAAATCCTGGGGTTGGGTCGCGTCGCGCCGGCGGCTCACGCGGATCACGGATGCGTGCTGCGCAATGATTCCGGCCATGCGCGACACTTCGCTTTGGGTGCTCTGCCCTTTCAGGTAAAAGGGGCGATATAGGTTTTCCAACAGGCACTGCACCTTGCTGAGTCCGCGGAGAGGCTCGAACCGCGGGACGTCATGATCGGTGAGGGCCTGCTGATCAGAGAGAACATGGATGGCTCGCAAGGGGACAGGATCAGGGCAGTATCGTTCGCCCATGGGCACGACGTATTTGTCGACATCGAAGCGGGAGCCTTCCGGTGTGCCGAGGCGATGATAGGCATCCGCGCAGAGGCGGATCTGGGCAAGAGCCGGCAAGATGCGCAAACCATCGGTTGCACGCTCTACCGCGCATACATCGTCGCTGAGGAGCCGGTAACCCCGGCGGTGGAACTCGGCGGCGAGGGTTGACTTCCCTGCCCCCTGGACGCCGACAAAGATCATCGCTCCCCAGGGCGTTTCCACAGCGCTGCCATGCAGCGGATAAAGGCCGCGCTGGTAAAGCAAGGCGCCCATAGTCGAGCCAAGAAGGAAAAGGCGGATCTTTTCCGGCGTTGAATCGGGCAGGGGTTCGATCAGGATGCGCTTGCCGTCCTCAACGCTGTAGCGCGCCACGCCGGGGACATCCAATCGAAAATGCCCGGGCTGCACTTCGTAACGCCGATCAGGCAACGGGCAGAGCGCAGTGGCTTCCCGATCGAGCACGCGAATCGTCACATCGGGATCGCCAGCGGGATGGGGAAGCGGCGGAAGCTCCGGGCACAACAGATCGGCTTGGATACTCAGTCCGTAGGCCCAATATGTATTCACCGGCATCGTCTACCTCGATCAGCGCGCGCGAACCGGCTGACTCCGTGTCCCAAACCAGGGTCAGTCATTGGCATTGGCACCTGGTCGCCGAACAGTTGCGACTCATGCAACAAGGGAGCGGGCACGAGCACATCGTCTTCTTCCTTGGGCACCCAGAGATATTCCGGAACGATCTCCTTGACCTGGGCGCGGATACGATCGGGTATACCGGTGGCGCTTTCAGCTCGCAATTCGGCGAGTAGCTGGAGCAACTCCGACCAGGATGCGGTTTGCCCCCGGGTCCGGAAGACCTTTTGCGCGCCGGTGTTTGACCGTCTTTCGAATGCGTAGTAAAGGTCCTCGAAGAGCTTTTCTCCCGGCCGCAGGCCGGTGAAGGAGATTTTGACTTCGTCCTGACGGAGGCCGGAGAGGCGAATGAGCGTCTTAGCCATATCGAGGATGCGGACCGGTTTTCCCATATCCAGGACGAGGATGTCGCGCTTTTCGCCGATGGAGAAGGCCTGCAACACGAGTGAAACGGCCTCCGGAATGGTCATGAAATAGCGCGTGATACCCGGATGGGTTACGGTGATGGTGCGTTTGAGCCTGATCTGTTCCTGAAAGAGCGGAATCACGCTTCCCTGCGAACCGAGGACATTTCCGAAGCGCACCGACAGGCAGCGCATGCGAGACGGCCTGGCGGCGACCATCAGTTCGCCGATGCGCTTGGTGCAGCCCATGAAACTGGTGGGGTTGACTGCCTTATCGGAGGAGATGAGGAGAAAGTCTTCGCAGCCGGACTGATCGGCGACTTCCATCAGGGCCAGCAAACCGAAGACGTTGTTCTTGAGAGCTTCCTGGAGGTTTTCTTCCATGAGCGGGACGTGCTTGTAAGCCGCGGCGTGAAGAATGACCTGGACATTGTGTTCCTGAATGACGTCGCGCAAGCGCGTGCTGTCGGTAATATCGGCGACACAATAAACGATGTTGCAGGCCGAACCTGTCTGCGCGTTTTGCAGATTGAAGAGCGGCGTTTCGGCCTGGTCGAGGCAGATAAGTTTGAGGGGCTTGTAGTTCAGCAACTGGTGGCATAGTTCGGAGCCGATGGAGCCGGCTGCTCCGGTCACCATCACAACGCGTCCCGTGATTCTTCGTCGAACCGAATCCACATCAAGGCAAACCGGATCGCGTCCCAGCAGATCCTCGAGGTTAACATCCCGTAACTGATCGACCGTGACGGTACCGTTGATGAGGTCTCCCAGGCTGGGGATAGTCCGGAAACGGAGCCGGGTCTGATCGCAGATATCAATGATGCGCTGCATCTGCTCGCCGGTAGCGGAGGGGATGGCGATCATGAGTTCATCGGGCCGGCAGACGCGGACAACGTGGGGCAAGTCCTTGATGGTTCCCGCGACCGGAACTCCGTGCAGACTCACTCCCGCCTTGGCGGGATCGTCGTCGACGAGCGCCACCGGGAAATATGCGCTGCGGGGCAGTTCCCGCACCAGCATGGCGGCGGCGGAGCCGGCTCCGATGACAACTACGGTTTTTCTATGGTCGCCATCGGTTGAACTCCGGGCGTTCTGGAGCAAGGCGCGCGCCAGCACCCGAACGCCAACAAGCATGCACACGGTAAGGATCAGTTCGATGCAGTAGACGGATAACGGAAAGCGCTTTTCACCGAGGATCCAGCGTTCGACGGCTAGGAATCCGACCGAGCCGAGGGCCACGGCCTTGAGGATGTCCAGAGCGTCGCTGATACCCGTGTAACGCCAGTAGCCATGGAAGAGGTTGAATCGCGCCATGCCCAGAATACGCAATAGAACCAGAGTGGGCATCGCCGCAAGTAGTACTTGCGGGTTAGGCAACGTGAAATCGAATCGCAACAGCCACGCAATCGTGACTGACAAGACGACCAGTACCACTTCACCAAGAGCAACAAACAAACGGTTGATATTTGTAGACATCGACTCAACCTTTTCCTGCGGTTTGAATCATTCGCTCATCGAAACCGATTCCGTACAACGTCAGGAACCTCGCTTCGTGACGATCTTCTGTGGCCATCGCTGGTCCTCGGGCGGAAACTCTGCTGGTCTCCCTGGACGCGATTGGGGGCGACATTGAGAGACGGAGATGCCGCAGCGAGGACTGAGGGCGCGAGGGCATCGTGGCACGGGTATTCATGGGTTGCTCTCCAGCATCTTTAAAGCGAAGCAGAAACGGCATCATCGCAGGGATCCATAGTGAATTGCGGTTGCGGCAGCAGACCGTGCAGCCACAAGGTGACATAGAGGTCAGGCCGGTCCGCGGCAGGCGTTCGCGAGTCTTCCCTTGAGGTGAATATCACGCGTAACAGATGATGGACGGAGACGGCACCCAGCAAACCAAAGGCGGCTAGTTGAGGATTGATCTTGCGGATCACCCCTCGGGCGGAACTTCTCTTGAAATAAGCGCAAACGGCATCGAACATGGGCGAAAGATGTTCCCGGATCAACTTCTGAGCCTCGGGCAACTCGAAACCCGCTACATGAAGCAGATTGCGGAGTTCAGGCTGCGCATTCAGGACGTTGAGGAAGAAGGCCACAAGTTTGGGCAAGACCACTTCTGGATCGTCGTCGTTGACGAGGCTGGTTTGGAGGTCGTGGCCGAATTTGACCCGATTGAGGTGCGATTCCAGCGCGGCCAGGAACAGGTCCGGCTTTCGGGGAAAGTAGCGAAACAGGGTCGCCTCATTCAGGGCGGCAAGCTGGGCTATTTCCCGGGTTGTTGTGGCTTTGAACCCGTGACGCGCGAAAAGCTGAGCCGCCGCTTCGACGAGCCGCACTTCGGTGACGCTTCTTTCCGGTGATTTCTTTCTGATCATGAGTCTTGCCTTTGCAGAATTAACAGAGGTGGCAATCACAGAACGCTCCTCGATGGCGGGCGAACGCACCGGCGCTGAGGAGAAGCAATGCTAGTCGAGAAATGAATTGGGCGTAGAATTTCGGCGAGGCGGAGACCCTCGACTGCGGGTTCGATTTGCCAAGGCAGTCTTGCAAATCGCATCTGGCCCTCACGCGAAAACGATCAGTCACCTACTGAGACGGTGTGCGCTTCGCCCTAGCCAGTGCGACAAGCGTTTCCCGCTTCCCGATCGATTTCACAACCTGAAAATCATGAGCAGACTTCCCCTGGAAGCGTCTTCTCGTACGCGAAAATCCAAGTGGGTGCCTACTGCGATGATGAAATATGGATATTGGAGATACGGTAACATCCGGGTATACCAATGTCAATGAAGTACAGGATCCACGTGGCGGCTATTGGCGGGATTCGCGAATCCGGAGGAATCGGATGGCATGCAAGTCCACACACGCAGAAGGTGGCTCGGGTGAGGGTACTTGCGCGGGTAGGCGGATGTCTGCGAGATAAAGGAGGAGCGTGCCGGATGCTTCGGTGCGAAGAAGGGGTCTAGTTCGGGGTAACCGATGCTTTGATTGCCTGAGCCAAATCCTCGGGATGAAAGCCGAAAGGGCCAGGCTTGCTCTTGTAGAGAATCCGTCCGCCCTGCCCGATCAGATAGAGCCGGTCGGGCCAGCCCGTATAAGCGGACTCGACCCGATTGTCGAAGCTGTCGATCAGAGCGGGAAATTTGATGCCCAGCTTGCGCACGCATGCTCCGGCAACTGAAGCGCGCTCAGCCTCGTCTTTCGGGCTGCGGAACAGAACGCCATCGCGCACATTGGACCGCATCTGCCACACGTCGGTGGGATGGGCCTCAAGGATGTAAATTGCGTAGAACCCGACCTTGTTCCGGTATTGCTCGGCGAGCTTGTTCAGGGCAGGAACCTCCCGCCGAAAGGGTGGTCAGGTGTAGCTGCCGAAGACCAGGACGACCGGCGTTTCTGCCCACAATGATCCCAGTTCGGTGGGAGTATGGTCTTCCAGCTTTTTAGCGGTCAGACCCGGAGCGGGATCACCGACGCTCAGCTGTCCCTTGCGCGCCCGCATCCAGAGAGTCTCAAAGGGAAGCACGAAGTAGGCAGGCATGGGCATCCGCGCCATGACGTGGCCGAAGATTTCGGGCGGCTGGTGCATGGCCCAGTTCACATAGGCGACGAGAGAGACCCAGCCCGCAAAACAGATAGCCGCGACCGTCACAACCCACCTGCGCACACGCTTCTTCTTTGCGACGTCCATGACTCTCCTACTTCGTTAACCCATTCATCTCAAGATAACCCTGTGGAGCGATCCCGAAGGCATCCGCAACCCGATTAAAGAAGGCGAACATCGCGGTGATGTAGACCGCTTCAGCGATCTGCGGCTCAGTCCAACCGTGCTCACGCAGCTTTTGCACGTCGTCCTCGGTGGTGCGATAGGCCGCTTCCGTCACCTTCGTTACGTAGTCGAGGAGAACACGTTCCGCCGGGCTCAGGCCCGCTTGTTCCAGATTGCCATCCGCGATGGCCTTTACAGTTCCTTCTTTGGCTCCCTGAACACGCAGGAAGTAGGCATGCGAGTCCAGTCAATACGGACAGCGATTGAGCCACGACACCCAGCTCGCGATCGCTTCTTTGGTTCTGCGGTCAAGGTGCCCTTGAGAAAAATGGACCGTGTCGCTGAATTTCATCACTTCGCGCAAAAAGTCAGGGCGATGACTGAAGCACTTCAAAATGCCGGGCATTTGCTGGCGGCCTGACTTGGCGCGCCATTCGTCGTAGACCTGAGCTACTTCTCCCGTCGCGTCGCGATCTTCGATGACCTTGATTTTGGTTTGGTGGTCGGGCATCCTTGCACACTTCTCGCTGCGAAGTAGGAGCAATATAGCATGAGCTGGGGACGAAACGCATCCATCCATGGGGTGAGCCGAAAGCCACAGGACAAGTCGCTGCTCAACCCTCGTGGTGATGCGCTTGCAGTCGACGGTGACATGAAAGCTAAAGCGATCCCCTAGTGGCCACTACATGGCCAGGGCGAAGAAGCGATGAACCGGTAGTGGATGATGGCTAGACACGGGACCGAATTGTCTATTCCCTGTTTGCGGTCGGACTGCCGCCTTTGTTCGATGCAATAAGTCGACCACTCCCCTCCTGCGTCGCGAAAAGAGACGGGCTCGACAGACTCCCGTGAGGCGCAAACAGGCCGGTCAAATTGGCAACAACTCCGGTCGGATGCGGGGCAGAGGAAACACTCGCGGGTGTGGCGATCCTGCCTTCGAATACCTGCTGCGCGCCGGTTGCGTCGTAACTCCTGAAGCTGCCGTTCGCATTGTTGGCAATTCGAAATGGCTGTCCAGGCGCGCCCGCGATCCCCCATGGGTTGACCAGAGAATGATCGATATTGAGGGCCTGGCCCGGCACATTTGACACCAGGTCAACCTGCCGGTAGTTATGAATTCGCGCAAGTGCGGACACGGGGACGATTAAGCCGATCGCGAAACACAGGATAGACAGCCGGGCGTTTACTTTCATTTTCACTGCTTCTCCTTTAACCGGAACTGCGGACATTGAGCTGGTGCAGGCGCACACGTGGGATCGAAGGTTAGAAAGCCTCATACGTTCGTTCACTTTGATGTGGTGGATGGATGAAACAAACAGACTCACATTGAGACTTACAGGCCCGCGGGTCAAATTTGTCACGCAAAAGTCATGTGAAAGTCAGTGTTTTTCTCGACTCTCCTGACATCTCGATAGTCAATGGAGTCTCGTTCCCGTGCAGTATCGAGCAAAGACCTACCGGGGGTTTTTTTCGCGTGCAGTGACCGCTCGACGACCTACCAGGGAGTATTCGCCTCAGCTATGCAGCAGCGCCTGCATCGCGCCCGGCGGCGCCCAGGCGATCGCCGTGATGGCGTCACGGATCGCTCTGCGGCGCGGCTTTCGGCGGATGCGTGAAAGCGAGCATGCGCACGCCGGGCTTGATCGATCATATGACCGGTGAACAGAAGAGCGTGCGCAAATGCCCATGCGCCTTCATGCCCGGGTGCAGTTGACGCCGCGGCTTCGGACTGGCCAGCGCCGGCCGGACTGGAGATCGAGTCATCCATACAAGTGGGTCAAGCCTGCGGAGTGAGGGACAGAAACCTCCACAGGCGCCTCAGCTCCGGTTCGAATTCGGAATCGAATTCAAGTTTCGATGAATCCGCCGATCCCAGCCCAAGCTTCTCCAGTTCCGATCGAGCCTCCGCCAGTTTACCTGCGATCCAGTTGGCATTCGCTTTTTCGAAGACGAATGCGTGCCGCAGACGGTCAAGTTTATCCCGAGGCAGATTCGATGTCTGTAATTTGTCGATGGCCAGGTCGGCGAGGCTGTGCATCCGCACCGTCTCGCGGGTTTCCGCCAGGCAATCGAACAAGACCTTCATAGCTTCGGCCCAACCGCTCCAGTTGCCGAGTATCTCGAAGAGATTCGCCGAGTCGACCGCGTTCTCGATGGCTTCACTATACTGGCGCCCGGTGAGCGCGATGCGCGCGGCCGTATCCAGGCAGTAGGCAATCTGCAGCCGGCGCCCGTGGAACGAATGGATGGCCATGGCTCGATACAGCAGGTCGCGCGCCTGCTCCAGCCGTTCCGGCATGGGCGCGAGCAGATGCGCCCAGTCACGCAGCAATCGAGCCAGCGCTCCATGCCAGCGGTAATCGTGTTGATTCTCGGGGCACTTTTCAAGATCCGCCAGGGCCTGCCCATACAGCATTTCGGCCACGCTGGTCTTTCGCAGCGATTGAAGCAGGTAGCCGAGCTCATGCTTGGCCCGCCCCGATTCCCGCAGCGGCGCCTCGTCGCCGGGATCGCTGATCACCTGGCGGAAGCAGTCTTCCTGGCAGTGTTGCTGTTGCAGATTGTCGAGCCGGCCATTGGGGTGATTGAGCATCCAGTCCGGCTTGGGATTGGGAATGATGCTGCGCCGGCTGATAAAGTTTGCGATCAGCATCCACTTCTCCGCCTTGCTCGAAAGGCGCTGGATATAGCGGACCGCCTCCTCTGTCGTCTCTTCGCTACGTGCAAAGGCGAAATAGCCTGCCGACAGCAGATCATCGCTGCATGGGTCGGGAAGCGATGCGCATGCTGCCTGCGCATCGGCCAGGTGGTCTTCGTTGACCAGGTCGATGAGCGTAGGCGGGGGCTGTTTTCCGTACATCAGCAGAAAGGTCAGCGTCGAACTGGGCTCGATGGTGCGCAGAAACGCCAGGTGCCGCGGCGCCGCATTGGTCCACACGATCAGCGGCGAACCATAACGCGCGATCTTGCGGAAGAACCAGACCAACTGCTCCGCGGCATCGGTCGTGGGCTTGCCATCGGCAGCAACGTTGAGCTCGCCGAGCGTTTCGGGGGCGAGCGGATCGCTCGCTCCGTCGAGGCGGATCACGTTGCCGCGCCAGGCCGCGAATACCGATGCGGGCAGCTTTGCGGTGACTTCGTTGGGAAGATTGTCGAAGCCATGAAACTCATTCAGGCCCGGCTGCAATTGGCTCACCGTGGTAGCCAGGTTCTTCCACAAGCCAGCCAGGTCGGGACCGGCGTCCGCAGTCGAAGCAAGAGGTTGTGCCTGCGTGTTGGCGGCAGGCGCAGAAGCAATCGGAGGACTGGCGCCGCCCGGTACGGGTGCAACCTCCGGAGATGAACTTGCCGGCGCACCGGGTCCGTCCGTGTGCCATTGCGCCTGCGGCACGCGCGGCCCGTTGAGCGACAGTGCGCTCAAGTCGAGCGGAGCCGTCATGTACACCGTCATCGACGCCCAGTTCGCGTATGGAAACTCATTGGCAAACTTGTAGGCCCGGATGCGGACCAGGGCGGTTTCAGGGTCGCGGCTGGCGGCCGGCCCGAATACCTCACGATAAAACGCGGCCGAGATCGACTGCGCATCGAGGTTGTGCAACTCGGCCAGGAACGAGAGCACAAAGCCTGCGCCCTTCTTATGCAGGCACAACGCGGGCGATTCACCCCAGGAGTTGGCGGCGCCCGAGCAGCAACTCCACAGAAGCGCCATGCTGACATCCGCAAAGGTGTTCGCCAGCGTGGTCGCGAACACATCGCCGATGGTGTTGGTGACTGCGTCGCCGTGCTCCTCGAGATGAAGGATGTCGACGTCCTGGACTGGCTGGCCGGCCTCGAAGTCGCGGGTTCCATCTTCTACATGGATCTCGCGAGGCAGGCCCGCCACCGACACGGCGGTCACCTGGTTGGTATCGGTGCCCAGCACGGTCTTCAACATCAGCTCGTTGCCGGTGGTGATCTCCATCAGGTTGAAATCGGCCCATGACTGCACGACGGATAGATCGCCGGCCGCGAGAAAGGCGCCGGTGTCGTCGATCATTGCCGCCCATGGCAAGAGGTGCAGTTCGGGCCGCCTGGTCTGAATGACGAGGCGCCGTTGATCTCCGGCGCGGCCCAGAAACTCGCGCAATGCCGGGCTGAGACCAACCAGGCTCTCGTAAAGCTGATGCGCGAGACTGCGAATCGAGGCGGCACTGCGATAACCAGTCTGATCGCGCTTCTTGTTGCAGTCGCGCAGCCCCGCGTAAAACAGTCGCCACTGCTCGTCATTGATAGGAGAGCGAAAGTTCTGCGCCGGATAGGTGACTCCGTCGATGATCAGAATTACGCCAAAATCGCGCTCACAGGCCAGGGGAAGACTGCCCTCAGTCGCGCCGCTGAATAACTCAAACTGAACAATTGCAGTTTTCCGGTAGAGATGCATGCGACTACGCTAATGCATTCGAAGACACCCTGTCTCCGGAATATGGGCTGTCCAGCCGTGTGGTACGCTTCTGCAGTCAGCACTGTAGCCCGTCAACGCGGCTGTTTTCTTATTGCCCAACGAGGTAAGCGATGTCGCCCGCTTCCAAGAAAAAAGATCCCAGCATCACGTTCCTGAACAAGTTCGGATACAACGTTATCAAGTTGCCGCGCACCGGCATCGAACCCCTCGACGTGATCGGGCGCGACCAGGGGATGCAGTGGCTCGGGCCGCTCAACAAGGTGTGGACCAGCGCCGGCCCCGAGCCGCTGCCCGGGCCTCCGCATCCCGCCGCGGCCGTGAACGGGCAGCGAACCGACGCACTTGAACTCACATTCGGCCTCAGCATCCTGGCCAATACGCTGGCCGCGTTCGGCGCTTCGGCGCCTTCGCTCGACACCGCCTACAAGAGTGCGCACGCGGTGCAGTTCGTCTATACCAATGTCACGGCAACCTCAGTCTCGCCCTTCGATGCCGGCAACTATCTTGCTGCGGGCATCCTGCGCACCAACAACCCCGTGGTGAAGAATTACTTCGGCAATGAGAAAGCCAAGGCGTATCTGATTGTCGAGGTACTCAAGGCCGACTCCATCACGGTCACCGCCACCGACTCGCACGGCGTGGAGGTCGGCGTAGACCTGCCTCACATCGAGGGAGTGTTGGACGCCAAAATCGGCGTGAAGCCATCGAACGCGTCAAACTCCACCGTCACCTTCACCGGACCGGTTCCCGTGACCTTCGGTTTCGCGGTGCAGGAGATTGCGCGCACCGGCGATTGCTGGACGCTGCGCGGCGCTGCTCCCTCGGCCGACATTGCCTTTGGGGTGTGGAGCCCCGGAGACCAGGCCGAGCAAGATTCCAATCCTCTCGTTTTCGATACGGGAGAATTCGAATGCCGTCTTGATCTGTGAAGGACGAAACATTGAACCGGTCCTTCTCCCAGGAGATTTGAATCATGAGTACCAGTCCTGCGACACCTGATGCAAACAAGCCTCATCCACTGCTCATCAATGCTGTGGCGGGAACCGCCGTCCCTCCGTTTCCGTTACAGGAGGTGCCGTCGCTCGCGCCCGATCTTCCCGGCTCCGACCAGCGCATCGCCAACTCCAAGCAACTGGGAACGGACTACAGCGTCGACGATCCCAACGATCTGACCCAGGCGGGTTGGGGCATCCTCTTCGCTTCCGACGCAGACCCCGCCATCCAGGCGCATTTACAGCCCCTCATCGATCTGCGCAAGAGCCAGGTTCAGGACCCCTGCCTGTTCAAGATATTTTCCGGATCCACAGGCGTGCTTCCCGGCCAGACCGCCGCGAGCTGGGCACAGCAGCGCGGTGTTTCGCTCACCGCCCCGGTCAATCCCTCCCAGGGCGGCGTGCCGTTCTACCTGTTGATTGTCGGGTCGCCCGATCGCATTTCATTCGAGTTCCAGGCCCTGCTCAAGATGCAGTGGGCGGTCGGTCGTCTTTATTTCGACAACGTCGAAGACTATGGGCGCTATGCGCAGAAGGTCGTCGAATACGAAAGCAAGACCTTCACTCCGGTGCAGAGCAAGAACTCGGCCCTCTGGGTGACACGCAACTACGGTGATGCGGCCACAGCCATTTTGTGCGGGCTCATTTCGCAGGAATTTCTCGCGCCCAACAACATGCTCGGCGCGCGGCGACAATTCAACCTGAGTCCGTTCATGGCGGACAAGGCTACCAAGGCGCAGCTGATTGATATCCTTCGCGGCAACGTCCAGGGCGGAGCGCCGGCGGTGATCTTTACCGGTTCCCACGGGTGCGAATACTCCGCGGCCAACCCCGACACGCAGCGCCGCCTGCAAGGTGCGTTCGCCACCCAGGAGTGGATCCCCGGCACTCCGGCCAGCCCCAACAATCAATTCTGCGCAGACGACATTCCGCCCGATGCCAAGCTGCAGGGCACTATGGGATTTCTTTTCGCCTGTTTTAGCGGGGGCTGCCCCGTACAGAGCAGTTACTACGTCTTGCAGAATTGCACTCCGGTCAATATCATGCCTGCCCCAATAATCGCCAGCTTGCCGCAGGCTTTGCTGAGCCGGGGAATGCTGGCCATGATTGCCCACGTCGATATGGCGTTCCCCTACGCCTTTCAGGACACCAATGGAACGCCGCAGGCAGGTGCGGTCCGGACCCCGCTGGAATTGCTGATGGGCGGCAAGCGCGCCGGCCTTGCGGCCGATACGCTGAGCATCGTGTGGAGTTTGCGCGCCGCGCAACTGGCGATGGCGCAGAGCCAGAGTCCAGCGGGTTCTGCGCCTGTCGCCAACTTCTACTCGCCCAACCCCGCACTGGGCCAGATGGCCATCGCCCGCGACGACGCGCGCAACTATATCGTGCTGGGAGATCCTGCCACCCAGTTGCGCATCAGCGACCTGAAATGACGATTTCGACTGCTCTAGCCGCTGTGCCCAGTTCCCATCGTATCGCCTGGCCCCGAGAATGGCGGCGCATCGGGAGTGTCAACTACGAGCCGAAGCGCCTGGGAACGATCGGCCGGGAAGTTCGCGGGCGTCGAGCTGCTCGTTTGCGCAAAGAAGGCGCTGTATGCACCCGGCGCGGAGGAGGAGAAAGCGAAGTCAGCCTTCTTTCCCGCCGCAATCGGAAACGGGCTCGCGGGTCGAGGCGAAAGGGCCGCGATCGCGTCCGGTGAGAAAAACGCAAATGCCGCACTTCCGTCGGAGGTCGAGAACGAAACCGTGTCGCCGCTGACGACCGGAACCGAATCGGCGCTGGGGACAAGGATTCCATCACTGTCTATGAGTGTGATATCTGTGTGTGCCATGACGCGAAACTAATCCATTTTCATCGCCACCGTCTACTGCTTTTTTTCTTTCAGCGCATTCAGTGTCGCAACAAATTTCGGATCGTTGCGAAGACCCGCGAGCTCAGGGCTGTGCTCAAATTCATAGGCGTTGTAGCCGTTCGCAACCGCTTTCGCGATGAGCGGAATCGCCGCTTCCCGCTGACCTAATTGTTCGAAGGCCTCTCCGGCCTTGTATTGGACGGTGGGATCATTGGAGTCAAGGGCGAGCGCCTGACGCACGAGGACCAGGCTCTTCTTCGCGTCGCCCACAGCCGCATAGTCATCGGCCAGATTGGCCACCTGCCACGGCTGCTGTTTCTTGGCGTGGCCGGCTTCCTCTAATTCAATCGCCTTGCGGTAAGCCTGCACAGCCTTGTCGTGATTGGTTCCGCTCCAGGAATAGGCCGCTCCAAGATCTTCGTAGGCCTGGTAGTTGTTGGGATCCAATTCAATCGCCTTCTGCTCCATCTCGGCTGCCTTTTCGAATTGACCCTGGAATAGCAGCAGTGAGCCGAGGGCGGCATAGTTCTTGGCTGTCGGATCGAGCTTCAGCGCCTGGTCGAGGTCCTTGCGCGCCTGCTCCAGCTGTCCCGATTGCCGGTGCGCGATGCTCAGATCGAAAAATGCCTCGGCATTGTTCGAATCCAATTCAACGGCGTGCTGCAACTGAGCGATGGACTCCTGCAGATTGCCTTGTCGAAAGTAGGCCACTCCCAGCGACATCGGCCAGCGCCAGTCATCGGGGGCGAGATCGCTGGCTTGCTTGTACTCGGTGATGGCTTTATCCAATAGGCCCTGAGCCTCATATACCTCACCTTGAGCGCCGCGAGCCTCTGCGCTTTTCGGTTCAAGACTCAGAGCCTTCTTGACCTGCATTGTCGCCTGGTCTGTATCCCGTTCGAGGGCCGCGATACTCGCCAGCGTGATGTAGGGCGCCGCCAACTCAGGTTGGAGAGTGATGGCGCGGTTGGACGACTCACGAGCGAGATCCAGCAGATGGGGATCATGAGAATAGCCATGTTGTGCCAGGTAAGCCGCTCCCAGACGCGCTGCGGCAAGCGCGTTGGTCGGGTCTGCCTTCAACACTGAGTGGAAACCCTTCACCGCCTCCGCGAGGTTCGACTCCTTGTACGAGCGCAACAGCAGATCCTGCGCCTTTCTAAATTCGTCGCTGTTCGCGCCCGGCAGCGCCATGTCCGAACCTTGAGCGCGGTGCAGCAACCGTTGCAGGTTTCCCGGCCACGCGAAGTAACCAGCCAGCAGCGCCCCCGCGACGACAGCGTACATCCAGATCCGGTGCTTTTTCTTTTCCGGCCGTGGTTCCGGAGCAGCCACAACTTCCGCCGGCGCATGCGTGCCCAGCGACTCGGCCAGAGCGCTGGCCAGTTGCCCCGCGCTCGTAAATCGTTTCGCCGGATCCATCTCCGTCGCCGTGCTCACCGTGCGCAGCAGCGATTCGGGCAGGTCGGGGCGCACATCCATCAGCGGCTTCCGCTTGGGAAACGCACTCCGCACTTCTTTTGTCGTCAGTCCGCTGAGCCGCGCGGGATAGTCGCCTGCCACAAGGAAATACAGCAGCACTCCCATGGCGTAGATGTCGGTGGCCACTGTGGCGCGGCCGCCCTCAAACAACTCCGGCGCCATGTAATTCGGTGTCCCCGCAATGTTGGTCTGCCGCTGCTCCAGCGCGGTGAGCCCGAAATCCATCAGCAGAATGCGCCCGCCTTCTTCGCGCATCACGTTCTCGGCCTTGATGTCCCGATGCAGCATGCCGGCGCGGTGCACTGCGCTCAGCGCCCTCGACACATCGAGGCCGATCAGCGCCGCCTCGCGCGCGCCGAATGTGCCCTGCTCTCCCACCAGTACCGAGAGCGTTTTGCCGCGCACAAAGTCGGTCCAGAAGCCCACCCGACCATCGTGCCGATCGATGCCGTACACCGGAACGATGTTGGGATGCCGCACTGAAGCCAGCGCCCGCGCCTCGCCCAGCATTGCCTCGTATTCGGCTTCGCCCGTGGCCACCCCCGGTAGCAGCAGTTTGAGCGCCACCTCGCGCTGGAGGTGCGGATCCCAGGCCCGATACACCTCGCCGAATCCGCCGAAGCCCACCCGGCCCATCAAAGAAAAACTGCCCCACGTGGCCGCGACGGTTGGCGCTTCCGCTGCCTCAGCCGCAATGTTCTGCTTCCCGGCCAGCGCGCCGATCGGAATTGTCGGATCTTCGTTCATCGCAGGCGAAACCTGCTTCGTTGCCCCATGCATCTCCCCGAGATTCCTTGCACGCGGCCCTGGTTCTGACCTGCCAGCGACGCACGTCAGTGGTACTATCCTATACACAACCGCAGGTTCTGCGTAATCCCCGCAACGTGCCAAAGTACACAAAGAACAACGGCTATGAGACATGGCGTAAAAGCTCAGTTGACGCTCGAATGGCTGCTGCCGCAGGCCGACGAGGCGTCGTCCGTCATCGCCATCGACCATTTTCCGTTCACCCTCGGCCGAAGTTCGGAGCGCGATCTGTGCGTTGTCAGCCCTGAGATTTCCCGCGCGCATGCAATCATCGATCGCGACGCCGATGGTTTTTTTGTGCGCGACACCGGCAGCCGCCACGGCACCTACGTCAACGGCATGCGCATCACCACCACGCGCCTGCGCTCCAACGACAGGATCGCGCTGGGCACCCCCGACCACACCCTCCTGTTTGAGATCAACGAGGCCGACAATACGACCCGGTCGATCCTGGCCCAGTTCGCGCAGACCGGCATCTACACCAAGTTGCCCTCCGGCAGCGGACCCTCGGACCTGGATACGCTGGCCCTGTTCCTCAAGGCCGCCCAAAGCCTCTATCAGCATGGCGCACGGGCCGATGTGCTCTCCACCATGCTCGAATACACCATCCGCCTCACCGGCGCCGAACGCGGGTTTGTGTTCCTGGGCGACTCCGCCGCCAACCTGTGCTTCGAATGCGGCAAAGAGCGTAATGGAAATCCCATCCCCAGCCCTTCGCAGGTTTCGCAGTCGGTGCTGCGCGAAGCGTCCGTAACCAAGCTCCCGTTTATTTTTTCCGACTCCCTCGAACCCGGCGCAATCGGTATGCAGAGCATGATCCTCAGCGCCATTCGCAACGTGGTGGCCATTCCCCTCCGATCCCAGAACTCCTCCCAGTTACTTGGCCTGCTTTATCTCGACAGCCGCGCGGCCACCCACGATTTCACTCGTACCCGCAGGGAGATCCTCGAAGCCATCGCCAGCCAGGCGACCACTCTGTTTGAAAACCTGCGCATGTGCGAGGCAGAAAGGGAATTCGTCCTGCTGCGCAAGGAACTGGAAATCGCGGCCACGATTCAACGCCAGATCATTCCTCAGCATCTGCCCGAATTTCCCTACGTCCGCCTGAATGCCCGCACCGTTCCCTGCGCCGGTATCGGCGGCGACTTCTACGATGTGATCCGGGTTCCCGGCGGATTTGCCGCGATCGTCGGCGACGTGTGCGGCAAAGGTGTCCCGGCGGCGCTCCTCGGCTCCATGGCCCAGGGGATGTTCCACGCCCAGATGACTTCCGGAACTTCCCTCGTTGATGCCGTGCAATGCCTGAACAGTTTCATCGTGGAAAGGGCTCCTGGTGAAAAGTACGTGACCCTGGCGGCGCTGCGCTTTCTCGAGTCGGCCGGCGATGGAGCCCAGATCGAACTCGTCAATGGAGGCCACGTTTCGCCACTGATCGTTCGCGCCAACGGCCAGTTGGAAACCATCGCTGACGGTGACCCGCCGGTGGGCATGTTTGGCTTTGTGCGCTTTCATGGGATTCCGCTCCGGCTTGAACCCGGCGACCGCATTCTCCTCTTGACCGACGGCATTACCGAAGCCGAAGACGTGCAGGGCGCGCAGTTCGGAGCCAACCTCGAACCCTATCTCCGCGCGCTCAATCCAGTGGAAGAGCTTTTCCTCGCCCTCGAGCAATTCTGCACCGGCACCCGCCCCCAGGACGATCAGACGGTGCTGACCGTTGACCGCGTCTGAGAAGGTCTAAGCCGCAAGCATCCCCGCCAGCCGCTCCAGAAAGGGCTGCTGGCTTTTGAGAATGTGTTCGCGTGCGGCGTCCAGGGTGAACCACGCGCCGCGATCGACCTCTGGGATATCTATCATTTTTCCCGAGCGCGGCGGCCACTCGATCGAGCAAGGATTGCTCACCAGGCGGTCGGGGTCGCAGTCGCCCTCCGCAGCCCACGCAACCACGATCTTCCCGCCGGCCTGCTTTACTTCTCCCAGGGCGACGGCGTTGGCGGGAGCGGCGAAGCCCGTCTCCTCCGTGAATTCGCGTCGGGCCGCGTCCAGAGGCTCTTCGCCCTCGGCATCCCCGCCTTTTGGGATTGACCAGGCCCCCAGGTCTTTCTTGGCCCAGAATGGGCCGCCGGGATGCACCAGGAACACTTCCAAAGCCTCGACCCGCCTGCGGTACAGCAACAGCCCCGCGCTGCGTTTTGCCACGGACAACCCCCTCTGATGTTTGTCTTCCGAAACTCACTTAAAAAGGTGTTGTCATTCTGAGTAACCGACTTATAAGTGCGAAGTCAAAGCGAGTTAGGACATCGGTTTAACTCCAGGGCTGTTTGGCATTCCTGCTATGGGCCCTGAGGAAAACATGGACCCACCCGAAAGTCATTTGTTAGTTGCTTTTTTCTTTTTGCTAAACAGCCCTTCGATCGCGTGAACAGTGCCCTTGGCAGCCTGGGAGGTCATCGTACGAGCAGCGGTATGTGTGTCTACCGTGTAGACAGGTTTGTCGAGAGTCCCGTGGAGGAGGATAGGAACTGTACCGCCTTTCCCTCCTCCGGCTGCACCCATCTTTGTCAGGCCACCTGCTACGCCGCCGGCTGGGGTCCCCATCATGGCGATCTTCACCTCACCTGTGGAGCTAATCGCCCCCGCGCCAGTTGAACTCCCGACGGAAGGAACGTCGATCTCGAGATGATCAACCTGTATGCCGGCCTTGGTGATTTGTACGTGCAGGCTAATGCTGCGGAACGACGTATCGGGAGACGATATCGTCTTCCCGGCAAGTCCCCCGAAGGATCCAAGCTGGGATGCAAGGTTGAACCCGACCATTGTGAAATTGCTTGCTTCGACAGGTCCCGAGATCGTCCATGCGTCGGCGGAGCCTTTGATTCGCAGCGCGACAGAGGCCTCGCCTCCGCGCAGATGAGAGCCTGAAGGCAACTTGACAGCGAGCGTCGGCAACATCGCCTGTAATTCGTCGATAGGTAGTTTGGGACCATTCAACTGAAGATCGACAGTTCTTGTGTTCTGTTCATCGTTGAAGGTTCCGGTTGCGTGCAGTTGCGCTTTGCCTATGGAGATATCTGCTTGCTTAATCGTTCCAGCCTGCGCCGCGAGCACTACCTCTACGTCGTCCTGAATCGAAATAACTCGGGGCGAAGGAGGCCCTGTGGGTGATAGCTTCAGGTTTGAAGCGGTGAGCCCACCTGCCAGTGTCGCCTTGGTTCCATCGGATTGGAGTGTCTCCTCCACATTTACCGTTCCCGATATGCCAAGTACCGGAGCGACGAATCCATGGATAGCAAGGTTAACGTTGGTTGCCTTGAGATTCGCCGTTAACGGTGTGCTGAAGACGTTAACGTCGCTGATTGGACCAGCGGTGCCGGCAAGGCTGACGTTGCCTCCACCGGGAAGATTAGTTTGAAGCTGGAAAGGAAATGCTGTGGTCGTTGAGAGATTCGTGAATACGAGGGAGAAGTTGTCGTAGACCTGCGGTTCGTCCGAGCTATCGACGTTCTTGAGACTCAGTCTTCCGTTATTCACTTTAAATTTACCGATGGAGAAGCTGCGCGGCTGCGCCTCGGAAAGGTTTATATTCTTACGCGAAGCGCCACCAAGGCTGGAGAAATTCCACGTCCCGTTTCCGCCGTCTAATATCGCGATTTGCGGGCTCTCAAGAATGATTTCCGTGATAATCAATTGTTTTGAAAAGATGAGAGGCTTCAACTCGATGCCGATCTCAAGAGATTTCGCGGTAACAAAGTCGGTTTTGCTGAAAGCCGGGTTATCGGCTACTGCAATTTCGTCGGCGACAACTTTGCCGGTAAAGATCGACAGACTCAAATGACCGAGCTTTACTTGCCGATCAAGGGCACGGCTCGCCGTGGATTCAAGCTCAGGACGAAAGCGATCCACATCGATAAAAAACGGGAGGGCAATCAGGACAAGAAGAATGACTGCAACCGCAATCCCCAGAATTAGCAGGAAGCGCTTTTTCATATGGACGACGCCTCCTCACTACCCACTGCGTAAGAACCTTGGTCTGGCATGTCTTCTTCTTGTTTGTCATTTGTAGCTCAGTAGCATCTCAGATGACTAGCGCCGCAGGTGCGAAAAAAGGTAGAACAAGACGGAAACTACGATGCTGATCAGGATGGATGTCCCCAACGGAAAATACACCGACACATGCTTCCCGCGATAAGCCATGTCGCCCGGCAACCGCCCCAATGGCAACCCGAATCGCCCCGCCAGCAGCAGCACCGCTCCGATCCCCGTCAGCAGCAGACCGAGCCCCACAAACGCTTTGCCCAACTCATTCATCGCCCGCCCTGTCAAAGGCTAGAATACAGGGAACCGCAGGCGCTTTGCTTCCCCACCCGAGGCCGCGGTGCGAGGTGATTCATGCGCGTGCTGCCCCTGGTTGCCGGCATCGTATTGCTGGTCGGCGTGCTCTTCGACGCTTTCCAGACCATCATCCTGCCGCGCCGCGCCACGGGCCGCTTCCGCATCACCCGCCTCTTCTATGTACTTACGTGGAAGCCCTGGGTTTTTATGGCCAACCGTATGCACGACTCCCGCAAGCGGGAGACCGCCTTCAGCTTTTATGGACCCCTGTCCCTGATCTTTCTGCTCGTTCTCTGGGCCTCCGGGTTGGTTCTCGGCTTCGGGCTCATCTATCGCTCCATGGGCAGCCCTTTCAACGACGGCCTGCAAAAGCCGGACTTCCGAACCGACCTCTACGTCAGCGGAACTACGATCTTCACCCTCGGGCTCGGCGACGTGACCCCGCAGACCCGTCCCTCGCGCGAACTCATCATCCTTGAAGCCGGCACCGGCTTCGGCTTTCTGGCTGTAGTCATGGGCTATTTCCCCGTGCTCTACGGCGCTTTCTCCCGGCGCGAAGTCAGCATTTCGCTGCTCGATGCCCGGGCCGGCTCTCCCCCCACCGCCGCCGAGCTTCTGCGGCGCTACTCCTACGAAGGCGCCCAGGCCGATCTTTCCATCCTGCTTGTGGAGTGGGAGCGCTGGTCGGCGGAACTGCTGGAGAGCCACATCTCCTATCCCCTGCTTTGCTATTTCCGCTCCCAGCACACCAACCAGAGCTGGATCGGCGCCCTCACGTCGATCCTCGATACCTCCGCCCTGCTGATCGCCGGCATTCGCGGGCACGAGGCTCGCCAGGCTCAGCTGACCTTTGCCATGGCTCGTCACGCTGTCGTGGACCTTGCCCAGATCTTCTCGCTCCGTCCCTTGAACAATGTTCCTGACCGCCTTCCTCCGGAGCGATACGAGCAGATGTATCAGCGCCTGTGCCAGACCGGCGTGAGCGTCTGCCGCGATGAACGGTCCTTCGAGCGCCTCAACGAAATGCGCGCCCTCTATGAAGGCTATGCTCTGGCTCTCAGCGAGTATCTGCGCATGCCGCTACCGCCCTGGATCACGGACCATCCCCACAAGGACAACTGGCAGGCCGTCGCCAAGCTCCGCGCCAAGACCGAGGAGGCCAACCCGGCGTCTCCCCAGGACGTTCCCAAACCGGGCTTTGCTCAGTCCATCGCCAGCTATGTGGACGAGCACCACGACTTCTGACCCGGTCAGTAACCCGGTCCGGATTCATTCCGCTACTCCAACGCGCTGTCATCCTGACGCGAAACCGACGGACCTGCGGTCAGTTCTAGAACTGTAGAGCGGCGTTACTCCCCATCCAAAACTCGAGATGCGAGCGAGCCCGGCACCGTACAAGGCCATTTGTCTTGTCTGCCGGACGAACCTTGGAAGTTCGCCGCATTCTGCGCGATGCGGGGTCTCTCGGACGCAATTGATCGTAAATATGGCGAGTCTTGCGTCCCGGTTGCTTCGTCCACTTGTCCGATTCGGACCAATGCACTTGCTCAGACAACGACTGTGCGCTTTACTCGGGATGTTGCAGTGCGGCATAAACCGGAGAATAGAGAACACCAAGGAGGGCAGGACATTATGACTACAACGCAGCTCTTAACCGACCCTGAAGGGGCCGCTATTCGAAGACGAGATGCAGAGCCGATTGAGGACCCCGTTATGGCGGACGCAGAGGAGGAGGAAATCGCGGAGTTGTGGGCGGGCGACCCGGGAAATCAGGGCGCATAACCTGGGATCGCTCGAAATTCGCCCCCTTCTACATTTGAGACTACTTTTATGAGACTACTTTTGCAGAAACAAGGCGGATTGATGCCTCCAGAGGCTTGAGGAGCGACATTTTCCGGCCGCGTTTTGCGGTTCTTTCTTTATTCGCTTTTTTGTACCGGAACTCACCGGCGCCGCGCGAGGGAACGGTTCCGCAGCCACTTCGCCACTCCGAGCGCAAGCAGCAACCCGCCGAACGGGATGCACATCAGGGCCACGATCAGAGCGAACCAGCCACCGTTGGTGCTGGCGCCCGTGGGCGAAAACCCGCCCAGGAGCGTCTGTAGCAAGAGGGCCGCCAGGACACCCGCCCCTACCATCGTCCCGCCCCACTGGAGCAGTTGGCGGGTTCCGTCATCGCGGATCGGGTTCGTGTCTCGGCCGGACCGGGGTCTGCCTGCCAGGCGATCGGGCATCGCGGCGTCCTAACTCATCGCCAGGCGGAGCATCACGTAGGTGACCACGCCAGTAACTGAGACATACAGCCAGAGCGGGAAGGTCCACCGCGCGATCTTGCGATGCTGCGGAAAACGGCCTGTCAGGGAAAAGAAAAACGTGACCAGCACCATCGGCAATGCGTGACGTGCCAGCACGATGTGGCTGGCCAACAACGGCAGGTAGACCGATCGCAGCGCCGCATGCGCCGGGTACCGGACATCGCCGTGCAGCGCGTGGTGAACGATGTAACCCACCAGGAACAGCGTCGAGAATGCAAACGCGGTCATCATCGAGGCGCGATGCGCCGGATTCGCCGGGCGCGAATGAACGTGAAGCCGATAAGCAACGCTGTGGCACTGAGGCCATTGAACACCGCATTGAGCGGGGGCAGAAACGCGAACCGCGCAGCTGGCCGTGTCCGACGCGGGGTGAACGTAAATGAGCCAGAACAGAAACAGCGTGGCCGCGGCGCTGATGGCGAGGATCGCGGCGATCGCCGGACCGGCGCCCGACTTGAGAGGGTGAGAGGAGGCTAGCGGTCGTCATTTTTCCCTTACCGCTTCGCAATCGCGCAGAGCATCAGCGTGCGTCATCAGCAGGGGCAGGTAGATCACGCTCACCTTGAGCAGGTCCCGCGCCAGCGAGCGGCTCAGATCCGCGGACGTGGTGCGCAGAATGCGAGCGAATCGGATCGTGTATGCCAGGTAAAACAATCCCAGCCCCCCGGCCAGCACGGCATAACTAGCTCCAGTCATGCCCAGCTTCCATGGCGCCAGGCTCACCGGAATCATCAGAACTGCATAGAACAGCGCCTCAATCACCGTCGACCAGCCGTCCGGCTGCACCACCGGCAGCATGCGGATGCCGGCCCGCGCGTAGTCCTCGCGGTAGAGCCAGGCAATGGCCATGAAATGCGGGAACTGCCAGACAAACAGGATGGCAAACAGCGCCACCGCCGGCCACTCGATGCGACCGCGCGCGGCGGTCCAGCCGAGCAGCGGGCCCATCGCGCCCGGAAACGCGCCGATGAACGTGGCCAGCGTGGTGACCCGCTTGAGTGGAGTGTAGATGGCGACATAAGTGAACGCCGTCAGCAGCGCCAGCGCCACGGTAAGCAGGTTGGTATGCAGCAGCAGCCACCACGCGCCCAGCGACAGGGCTGCAAGTCCGGCCAGCACTCCGGCGGCAAGGGGAATCCGTCCCGCCGCCAGGGGCCGATCGGCGGTGCGGAGCATGAGCGCGTCGGTCTTGCGCTCCAGGGCCTGGTTCGAGGGCGCCGGCGCCGGCCGAAACCAGCCCGATGCCCACCAGCGTGTCCAGCAAGCCCTCGCTGCACGCTCGAAATGCCCGACTGCATCGATCCCAGGTAGAATCCGGCCCACCCGGTCACCACCACCATCCCCGTCACGCGTACCTTGAAGAGTTCGCGGCAGTCGTGGATCAGCGTGGCCGTCGACCCCGGCCGGGGCACATGGATCGCGCCATGCGCGCTGGCATCGCTGCGTGCAGGCAGATCGGCCGGAACTGCGACGTGGGAAACGTGAGCCATGGCGACGGGAGAGTACCTCGGTGGGGAGTGCCCGGAACTGTTGCACCGGGGGCCTGATTCGATCATAACAACCGAAGATGCTGAGGCCGGTCACATCGTCTCACTGGTTGTCCGATTTAACTTACAGCACGTGGATGGCATCATTCACGCGGAACGAGAGTTGGCCGCTCGGATGATCGCTTCCGCCACCTGGTCGGGCGTCAGCGCATCCGCGGTGATGGTCACGTGGGCCGTGCGGTATAAAGGCAGGCGGCGCTCGTACCGGGCCGCAAGATTCGCCTGGTCGGCAAGGATCGGGCGCGTGCTTTCCGTTCCCCGGCAACGGTCGAGCGTGGTAGCAAGTTCCACTTCCAGGTGAACGAGGAGCATGCCCGCGGTGGTCAGCAAAAGGTCGCGGGTAGCCGAATGTTCGATTGCCCCGCCGCCAAGCGCGAGCACCAGCCCATCCTCGTCCGCCAGCCGGGCAATGGTGGTCCGCTCCCGTTCCCGAAAGGCTGCCTCACCCTGCCGTGCAAAGAACTCGGTGATCGCCATGCCCGTCTCGGCGACGATCAAGTCGTCGGCGTCGATAAAGCGCCAGCCCAGACGGGCGGCCACCAGCGGTCCGACCGTGCTTTTCCCGGATCCCATGAAGCCGGTAAGCACTATGCGGCGGACGGGCGGTGTTGGAGCTTGCGTTGCCGGGTCGGATTGAGAAGAAATATTCACGGACGCGGGAATCGATTCTGATCCACAGGATAAGCCAGGACCCAGCGGGCTCTTCATTCAACCAAGCACCATCACCACCGCGCCGGCAGTGATCAGCAGTCCCCCCGCCACGACGGCTGCGTTCAACTTTTCTCCCAGCAGCAGCCACGCAAAGATCATGACCAAAGGAACGCTGAGTTTATCGAGCGGCGCCACCCGCGACGCCGGCCCCAGCTGCAGGGCCCGGAAATAGCACAGCCACGAAAGCCCCGTGGCCAGTCCGGAGAGAACCAGAAACAGCGTGGTCCGACGGTCGAGCTCGCGCAACTCCCCGTGTTTGCCCAGCGCCAGCGCAATGCCCCACGCAAACACCACGACCACACTGGTGCGGACCGCCGTGGCCAGGTTCGAGTCGATGTGCGCCACCCCCACCTTGGCCAGCAGCGCGGTGGCGGCGGCAAAAAGTGCCGAAAGCAGCGCCCATCCAATCCAGGTCATGAGGACATGCTATCCGCCCGGGCCGCGGGCGACGGTAAACTTGACTCCATGGAGACCGGCCGCGCCAGCAAAACTGCCCTTCGCGTGGCCATTCGCCGCGCAGCCCACCAACTGGCCGACCCGCCCGCCATTTTGAACGATCCCATTGCGGTCCGTCTGGTTGGTGATGGCTTTGCACGCGATCTCGATCGCGCCATGGAAAGAGTGGCGCGGGATTTTCGCGCCTTCATGGCCGCCCGCAGCCGCTACACAGAGGACCGGCTGGCCGACGCCGTCGCGAACGGGGTAAGACAGTACGTAGTGCTGGGAGCCGGCCTCGACACCTTCGCTTATCGCAATCCGTTTCCGTCGCTCCGGGTCTTCGAGGTGGACTTCCCCGCCACCCAGGAATGGAAGCGCGAACTCCTGCGCAAGGCGGGCATCGCTCATCCCCAGTCTTTGACCTTTGTGCCCCTCGACTTCGAACACAAGGCGCTCGCAGCGGGGCTGGCCGAAGCAGGATTCGACGCCCGGCAACCCGCATTCTTTGGCTGGCTCGGCGTGGTGCCCTACCTCACAGCGGAAGCATTTCGTGCCACTCTCGGTGACGTCGCGCGACTGCCGGCCGGCACCGGCATCTGTTTCGACTACGCATTTCCGCCCGAAACGCTTTCTCCCAAGCGTCGCCTGGTCTTCGATCACCTGGCGCAGCGTGTGGCCGCTGCCGGGGAGCCCTTCCGGCTGTTCTTCACGCCCGGGCAAATCGAGTCGGAGCTTCGCGGCCAGGGGTTTCGGCGCATCGAGCAAGCCGACTCAGAACGGCTCAATGAGCTCTATTTTCTGGGGCGCGCCGATGGGCTCAGGCTCTCACCGGCGGGTCTGGCCATGCTCGCAACGGCGTGGGTGTAGCTAGAAAACCAACAGCCCTTTGCCAAGACCTCTCACCGCCGCCCGACTAAGATGGATGCATGCGCACGACCGCAATCATTTCACTGCTGGCGATCCTGCCGGGATTTGCCGGCTGCGGCTATCACACCCTGGGAGCGGCGACCCATTTGCCGCCCGACGTGCGCACCCTCTCCGTGCCGGTGTTTGCTACCCGCACCGAGGCCTATCACACCGAGGTATTGATGACTAACGCGGTCATCCGCGAGTTTGCTGCGCGGACACGCATGCGCATTATGCCCGATGCAGGTGTCGATGCCGATGCCGTGCTCCATGGGACCATCCTGACGCAGACCGTGTCGCCCCTTACCTACAACACCAACACCGAGCAGTCCTCGAGCTACCTGATCACGCTCGTGGTTTCGGTCACATTGACGGATCGCGACGGCAAGGTTCTCTACGAAAACAAGAACTACACGTTCCGCCACCAGTACCAGTCCACCGTCAACCTCCCCACCTTCTTCGATGAGAGCCCGGGGGCCGAGGAGCGCCTCTCTCGCGAATTTGCGCGGGCGCTCGTGGCCGACGTCCTGGAAGGGCTATAGCGGCGTTGAGTGAGGTGGCGTGTCCATTCCTGATCACTGTTCACGCCTTACATTGCACTGCTATTCTGGACCCGCATGCTCCCGACATCGAAATCGCGCGAGCTCGCCCAGTGAGCGCCGGGCGCTGGGGTGCGGGGTTCAGCGCGGTAGCCCGTTTCGTAGCGGAGATTGAGACCGCGGCAGCCGGCGACGGCCGTCTCAAGCCCGGCTACGTGCTGGCTGGCGACGAGTTGTTTTTACAGGATCGCTGCCGCGCCGCCCTTTTGAAGGCGTTTGCTCCGCCGGACATGCGCGACTTCTGTCTTTCCGACCTTGACCTGTCCGGTTCGTCCATCTTCGAGGTGCTGGACCGCGCGCAAACGCCCTCTCTCATGGCGCCCTTCCAGGTCGTCTTTGTGCGCAACGTCCGGCAGCTCTACACCCGGGGCGCCAAGAAGGATGAATTCGCCGCGCTGAGCCGGTATTTCCACTCTCCCAATCCGCAGGCTCTGTTGGTCTTCATCGCCGATTTTCTGCGAATTCCTTCCGATATCCGCCGCATGGAGATGGACGACAAAAACCGCTTTGATCGCATCAACGAGACGCTCGGCGAGCACTGCGGCATGGTAGAGCTGGCGCGCGTAAATGAAGAAGACGCCATGCGCTGGGTGATTTCCACCGCGCAGGAAACAGATACGCGTGTGGATCCAGACGCGGCCCGGGAATTGGTCGACGCGCTGGGCGCGGACATGCTCTGCATCAAGTCGGAGCTGGAAAAGCTGCTGATGTATACACTCGGCCGGGCGCGCATCACCCTGGGCGATGTCGAAACCATGGTGCTGGGCGCCAAGCAGCGCTCGCTCTACGAACTGACCGACGCCATCAGTGCCCGCAATCGCGCCCGCGCCCTGGCCCTGCTGCACGGGCTGCTCAACAGTTCTGACGGCGCCGAAGACTCCGCTATCGGACACCTCTACATGCTGGCCCGCACCTTCCGGCAGATGCTCGTCATCCTCGAAAAGAATGTGCGCGATCAACGCGCGATCTGGCAGGCGCTGTGGCAGGGGTTCCGGATCCCGCCCTTTGCTGCCGATAATCTCATCCAGCAGGCGCGTCGATACAAGAGCCGCCGCGAACTGACCCGCGCCCTACGCCTGATAGCGCGCGCCGATCTCGAATTGCGCTCCTCGCCGCCCGACAAGCGGCTCGTGCTCGAGCGCTTAATCTACGATCTGGCTTCAGAACCCAAGCCGGAGCCGAAGCTGCTGTCCAGACAGCTTTCATTTGAAGGTTGACTCGCGCTCATGCGCGCTTCAGAGGCAGAAGCACCCCGAGTCGGGAGCCATCTTCGCCAGGAGAATTGCTACGACTTATCTGCCGCCCGAGGGCAACGAGTGAGTGTCGGCCTCTGCGATCTGGCCGTAGCTGGTGCGCAGATATTTGTGCGGGTTGACGGGCACCATGTGCACACGCACTTCATAGTGCAGATGCGGACCGGTAGAGCGGCCCGACTGTCCTACGTAGCCGATGACCTGGCCGCGGGTAACATGCTGGCCGGGGACCACCACCATCGCGGAGAGATGCCCGTAGACCGTAATCAGCTCGTGGCCATGATCGATGGTGATCTCGCGGCCATATCCTGCGCCCATGGCAGCATTGGTCACGTCGCCATCGGCCGCGGCCCGGACGGAAGAGCCGTAGGGGGCAGCAATGTCGATGCCGGAGTGAAAGGCGCCCTCCCCGTTGATCGGATCTTCGCGCTCCCCGAAACTCGAGGTTACGGTGCCTTCCAGAGGCCAGAGCGACGGTGCGTCGGCCAACTGCGTCCAGTCGCCGGTGAAGGAGGAAGTCAAGCCGGCGTCGATGGCGCGGGTGACCCGGCCCGACATGGCCTGGGTGCGAAGCGCGTAGAACTGGTCGAGGGATAGCTTGAGGTTTTGGGGGTTCACGTCGTCGCTGATGGCAAGCGTCTGGGGCGTCGGTGCGGCAGCGGCCTTGGCGGCCGATGTGGTGTGGACAAGCCGGTTCTGGCGAAGTCCATAGAGGGCAGTCACTTCGCTGGCTAAAGCGCCAAGCGACGCCACCTGGACATCCCGGTCATGGGCGATCTGCGCCATCTGCTGGTAGTTCTTCCGCAGCGTTTCGCGTTCCTGGCGCACCTGGTTGAAGCTCTCTGTTTTGAGCAGCATACGGGTGTAAGAGCCAGCCAGACCGACAATCGTAAAGGCGCCGATCAGAGCCGCAGCGACGAATCCGTAGGCATAGTGCAGGGGAAGGGGGATCTTCCGCACCCGTCCATCTTCATCCCTGGCGACGAAGAGAATGTAATAGCGCTTGCCTAGCATGCTTTCTCTCATCCCGCGGTAGGCAAGGTCGCAACTCGCCAGCCGCTACCGAACAAACAATACAAAAAAGCCCTCTCAACACACTTGGCCCCGACGTCTAGCGGAGAGGACGTTTGCTTAGGCTAACAAAGCGATCTCCACAGGTCAACGAAATTGGGGCGGAAAAAGCGTCTGATTTCCCCCGAAGTTGAAAATGTTTCCTTCCGCAAAGGTCTTTGGAATCTTTTCTGAACGGAATGGTCGCCGCCCGGTCGGGAATTTTAGCGAGCAGGAACGGCCCTCCATGCCCCGTCCGGGTAGCCTATTCTCAAAACGTGCAGAAAGAGCCAACGAGGATCGTGCGGGGCGCGGGAGAGCTCGATCTGTTGCGAGCCATTCGCCGCCGCGCCGCACGGGGGGCGCGGGGGCGAGACCTGAGCCTGGGCATCGGGGATGATTGCGCCTTGCTTCGTCCGAGGGAGGGTGAGGAACTGGCCGTAACCACCGATCTTTGCATTGCGGGACGACATTTCCAGCTCGAATGGCACCCGCCCGAAACGGTGGGATGGCGAACGCTGGCGCGCGGTTTGAGCGACCTGGCCGCCATGGGAGCCCGGCCGGTCGCGGCGTTTCTTTCTCTGGGGGTGCCGCACGAGTTGGCCGTGGGGGCGGAAAACCGCAAATCATGGGTGGATCGGTTCCTCGATGGATTCTTTTCCCTGGCTGAGGGGCACAAAACCCCGCTGGCCGGCGGCGACCTGGCAGAAGCACCGGTGGCGTTGGCGGACGTCGTCCTTATCGGTGCGGTTCCGCGCGGAACGGCCCTGCTGCGGTCGGGAGCGCGGCCCGGCGACATGCTCTACGTGACGGGCAGTCTGGGCGGGGCGGCGGCAGGGCTGAAGTTGCTTGCGGAACTGGCTGTTGCAGGGTCGGAGCCAATGCCGGACCCAGGAAACGATTCCCTGTCGGCACAGTTGCGCCCGAAGCCGCGGATTCAAACCGGTCTATCATTGCGCCGCCACGGATTGGCGGCAGCGGCTATCGACATCAGCGACGGGCTTTCCACCGACCTTGCTCACCTCTGCGAAGAATCCGGCGTAAGCGCGATGATTCAGGCTGACCGGTTGCCGATCGCCGCGGACGCATCGCTGGAACAAGCTCTCCACGGCGGGGAAGATTACGAACTCCTGTTCACCGCGCGTCCCGGCACGCGCATACCGCGAAGCATCGCTGGTGTGGCCGTCACGCAAATTGGAGAGATCATCGCGCCGGACCGTGACAAGCCAGGCGGCAAGCCCACTCTCATGCTCGCCACGGGTGGCATTGTCGAACCGCTCGAACCCCACGGCTGGGAACACTTTTCAGCAGGATGACCGCTGAGACCTGGGTCAATACGCGGCGGTGAATTGCTTCCGAACGTTCTGCGGATTCTCCATTTCATCCACTAGGGCCACGGCATAGTCTTCGGCCGAGATCCTGCTTTCTCCGCGATCATTGGCGACCAGCCTGGTGCCGCCGAGCCGAAACTTGCCGGTGCGCAGGCCGGGCTCGATCATCCCCGCGGGGCTGAAATAGGTCCAGTCGAGGTCGGATTGTTTGAGGACGGGCAAGACGTCGCGGTGGGCCAGGGCGATCGCCATCCATGCGGAAGGAAACTCCGGTGTGTCGACCAATTGCACGCCCGGGGCGACCTCAAGGCTTCCGGCCCCACCCACAACGATGAGGCGCCGAACGCCCGTTTCCTTCAATCCAGCCAGCAGAGAGCGCGTGGCATCGACAATCTTGCCCGGATCAGAGCGCGGTGGCGAGTAGGCGCTGATCGCGGCATCAGCGCCCTTGGCGGCGGCAGCGACGCTGGCATAGTCTGTAACATCTCCCTGGACAGACTTTACGCCGTTGAAGGCTTGAACCTTTTCGGGATGTCGGACCACGGCAGTTACGGCGTGGCCGCGACGGACAAGTTCGTCCAGGATCCGGCTGCCGATCATCCCGGAAGCCCCAAACAGAACAACTTTCATGACTTATCCCCCTTGCCTCAAGATGCTTTGGGTGTCTACCGCGTCGCACCATCTTAACCCGGCCACCCCGGAAGCGAGGTCAACCGGGTTTGCTCCAAATCGTCGTCTATCATCATTACTGCCATGACCGACCAGAAGATCCGAGTTCGCTTTGCTCCTTCTCCAACGGGGCTGCTGCACGTGGGCAATGCGCGGACCGCCCTCTACAACTGGCTCTTTGCCCGCCGCACGCGGCGGCGCTTTCCTGCTCCGCATCGAGGACACAGACGTCGAACGTTCCGAAGTGCACTACGAAGCGCAATTGATCGAGGACCTGCACTGGCTCGGCCTCGAGTGGGACGAAGGCCCGGGCATGACGGGCGATAAGTCGAACGAAAGTGGGAGACTACGGTCCCTATCGCCAGTCTGAACGGCTTGACATCTACGCCGAACACACCGAGCGCCTGCTGCGCGACGGCAAAGCCTACCCCTGCTTCTGCACCACCGAGGAACTCGAGGCCGAGCGCAAGCTGGCCGTTGCCGAACACGGCCCACAGGTCTACTCCGGCCGCTGCCGCACTCTTTCGGCAGAAGAGGTCAACCAGAACATCGCCGAGGGCAAGCCTTTTGCTGTCCGTCTGAAGATCGAAGACCATCCTCTGCGCTTTCACGACCTGGTGCGCGGCGAGGTGGAGTTTGCCGCGGAAACAGTGAGCGATCCCATCATTGTCCGTTCGGCCTCGGCCACAGGCGCGGAGGAAGGCGAGTCGGAGGGTATCCCGGTCTACAACTACGTGGTCACGATCGACGATGCGCTTATGGACATTACCCACGTGATCCGCGGCGACGATCACATCTCGAATACCCCGAAACAGGTGGCTATCTACGAGGCGTTCGGCTGGCCCGTACCCGAGTTCGCTCACCTCTCCACAATCCTCGGACCGGACCGCGAGCGGCTCTCGAAGCGCCACGGAGCCACTTCGATTTCTGCCTTTCGCGAGATGGGGTACCTGCCCGAGGCGCTGGTGAATTACCTGGCCCTGCTGGGCTGGGGCGCCGAAGACGGCAAGACCGAGACCTTCACCCTCGAGGAACTGACGCACGCCTTCTCGCTGGAACGCGTAACGCCCTCGCCGGCCATCTTCGACTTCGAGAAGCTGAACTGGCTCAACCGGCATTACCTGAAGCAGGCCGCGACCGAACGCATCTTCGCTCTGGCGTGGCCTTATTTCGGGGATCGCCTTCCCCGCCGCGACTCTGCTCCAGAACCAATGAAAAAATGGTTCGAAAAGCTGCTGGCGCTGTTTGTGCCGTATGTGGATCGCCTCGATCAGCTTCCCGCCAAGGCGGCGCCCTTGCTCCAGTTCGATTGCGAGGCCGCACGAACCGACCCCGAAAATGTCGCTCTGCTGGCGGCCGACTCGGCACGCACGGTGCTCAGCGAATTTGCCGCCCGCGCCCGTACCTACTCGCAACACGTGACCCCGGACCTTTTCAAAGCGTGGATGAACGAGATCAAGGCGGCTACGGGTATCAAGGGCAAAGAACTGTTCCACCCAGTGCGGATTGCTTTGACCGGATCGCACGCGGGTCCGGATTTCGACAAGCTGCTGCCACTGATCGAGGACGGGGCGAACCTGGGCATCGGCATTCCCTGTGTTCGCGAACGGATCGAGTGTTTCGTAGGAGTGTGAGCCGCGTGCCGGACATCCACTGGATCGAAGGAAACCCACCTCCCTGCCTGGCTATCGTCATCCGGCCGCAGGGCGACGACCAGCTCGAAGATGAACTACGCCGTATCAGATATGGCGGCATCGATACCATCGTCTCGCTGCTGGAGCCGTTCGAGGCCGATTTTCTGGGGCTGGCGGACGAGCAAGCAACGGCAGAGCGAGTGGGGCTGAAGTTTCTTTCCTATCCAATTCCGGACGGTACCGTTCCGCGAGACGTGGTGCGGTTTCGCTCTTTTGTTCGCGGAATCGCCGACCGGCTGGGTGCGGATGAACGCATTGGCGTCCACTGCCGCGGCAGCATCGGCCGTGCTACGATTACTGCCGCCTGCGCCCTGGTTCATCGGGGGTGGAAGGCGAGCGACGCACTCGAAGCGATTGCCGAAGCCCGCGGCTTTGCGGTGCCCGACACGCTGCAACAAGAAGACTGGATCCTGGCTTACAAGGCCCAGCCGTGACTGCTCCGGTCGTTGATTTCGGCTTTCCGCATCGATGGAAGGCCGAGATCCTGGCCGCACGGCCCCTGATCTTGCCGCCACGACATTTCGTGTACCCGCGCGAAGTTGAAGAGATCGAACGCGGCGCGCTGGAGGTGCTCATCCGCCCGGACAAGGTCGGAGCGGAACCATTTCTGGCCACCTGCGCTTTGGGCTTCCGCGATCCGGCTGTACCGACTGGGCTATGGTCCGCACCGAACCCGAAGGAAATCTGCGCAGTATCCGGCGGGTACGCTTACCTGATCGATACCACCGCACCGGAGCAGTTCGCCATGATTGAGCACCGGCCGGTGCTGGAGGTGCGGCCGGCGCTCGACGCGGGTCTCCTGTTGTTTGTGGGGCACCGCTCGATACTGGCGTGGGGGCGGGAAGGACAGGCCTGGCACTCCGCGAAGCTCTCCGACGAAGGCGTCACCATCACTCGTATCGAAGGCAGCTTTTTGCATGGACACGGCTGGGAAATGATATCGGACACGGAGAAGCCATTTGCGCTCGATCTAAACAGAGGCTGCGAACGTTCTGAATTTCCCTGTTGAGAGTGGTGCCCGGAATCGCCTAGGCTGCTCCGTATGATGTCCAACGATCGACGCAGCTTTCTCCGCCAGGCGGCCACACTTGCGGGCGCCTTCTCTGCCGGAAGCCTTTTCGAGCAGGCCCATGCGGCCGATTTCCACGCGGCGGCCGCGCGCATAGCCGGACTCAATGCGATGGAGGCCGCGCAGGATGAAGACTACTGGGCTGTGATTCAGCGCGCCTACTCGGTGAATCCCAACCTCATGAATCTGAACAACGGCGGGGTCTCGCCCGCGCCGATCGTGGTGCAGCAGGCGGTGGAGCGCTACAACCAGCTATCGAACGAGGGGCCGTCGTACTACATGTGGCGGATTCTCGATCAGGGCCGCGAGCCGCTTCGGGAAAAGCTGGCAGCGCTGGCCGGCACACCGGCCGGCGAGATCGCCGTCAACCGCAACTCCACCGAAGCCCTGAACACGATCATCTACGGGCTGGACCTGAAAGCCGGCGACGAGGTTGTCGGCACCCGGCAGGACTATCCGCACATGATCGAGGCCTATCGGCAGCGGGCGCAACGCGAAGGCATCGTCTACAAGCAGCTCAGCTTCGACTTCCCCATCGAGGACGACGCGGCAATCGTGAAGGCCTACGACGAGGCCATCACGCCGCGGACGAAGCTGATCCACGTCACGCACATGGTGAACTGGGTAGGCCAGATCATGCCAGTGCGGAAGATTGCCGACATGGCCCACACCCACGGCATCGAAGTGCTGGCCGATGGCGCGCACTCGTTCGGGCTGATGGATTTCAAGATTCCCGACCTCGGCTGCGATTACTTCGGGACCAGCCTGCACAAGTTTCTTTCCGCGCCCATTGGCACCGGGATGCTGTGGATCAAGGCCGACAAGATCAAAAAAATCTGGCCGCTGGTCTGTAATGACCGCCCGCGCTCCGGAGACATTCGCAAGTTCGAGGATTTGGGAACGCGCAGCTTTCCGCTCGAACAAGGCATCGGCGAAGCGCTCAACTTTCACAACGGAATCGGCCCGGCGCGCAAGCAGGCCCGCATCGGCTACCTAAAGAACTACTGGGCCTCACGGGCACAGGCTATGCCGAAGGTCAAGCTGCACACCTCGCTCAACCTCAAGTACTCCTGCGCGATATGTGGGGTCAGCATCGATGGCATGACGCCCTCGCAGCTCGAGAACGCCCTGTTTGACCGCTACAAAATTCACACCGTCGGCATCGTTTGGGAGAACATCCAGTGCGTGCGCGTCACTCCGCACGTGTACACGTCGATTGCGGACCTCGACAAGCTGGTGCGCGCGCTGGAAGAGATCAGCGCCAAGGCATAAGACAGTGCGCGCAGCCCAAAACGGAGTTATCCCTTCCGAAAAATCCTATCCCAGGTGGGTGCCCCATCCTAGCTCTGCTAGGGCGGGATCGATGTCTCGCTGATCGCAGACGTCCGCATTCAAAAGGCGAACATTTACGAAAGGGACGAGCGGGCTACCAACCCGCTCCCGAGGCAAACTCGGGATAGCTCAGCGGTCTTTCCCCTCGGTTGGGGCCTCAGGCGAGCGAAGGCCGCGCCATCATGATCAGTTTCTCATTGTCGGGAAGAAATATCTGGAAAACGGTGCCCGAGGGATTGCCGGGACTGCCCGCCCTGCTGCGAACGTGCACGATGCCCCGATGCTTGAGGATGATCTCGTGGCTTACCCAGAGCCCCAGCCCGGTCCCGGTAGTCCTCCTTAGTGGTAAAGAAGGCCTCGAACACCCGCTCCCGGACATCCTGCTCCATGCCGAATGCCGGTATCGGCTACGGTGAAACGGACGCCATTGACGTTCCGGATACTGCCCAGCTTCGCGAACGGCGGGCACGCACCACAAGCCGTCCGCCTGCGCTGGTGGCATCGATGGCATTTCCCACGAAATTGGCGAAGACCTGGCGAATCTCGCCCGCATAGCAAAACAGATCCATGTGCGGATCGTATTGCCGTTCCACGCTGGATGCTGTAGGTATTCAGGCGGCCCTGGTAGAGGTCCAGGACCGAATCCAGCAGTTCCGCCATGTTGGCCCGGTGCGGGAGAGTGGACTGGCGGTAGAAGCGGAGCGTCTGCTGCGCGATTTCGGCGATGCGCCGACCTTCCCGTTCGGCCATGGTCACGTACTTCATGGCCGATTCATCCAGATCGCAGAAGTTCCGCAACAGGTAGAGCAGATTGGTGATTGCTTCCAGAGGATTGTTGACCTCGTGGGCGATTGAGGCCGCCAGCCGCCCGGTTGCAGCCAGCTTTTCGGTCTTGCGCAGGACGTCTCTTCGCTCTGTTTGCGCTCGCTGATGTCCTGCACGATGACCCCGCCCAGCGCACCTGGTTAGGGTGGTGCGAATGGGATAGGTGCTCACCAGCCAGGTCCAGGGCACGCCGCGGTTCGCTCCCGGCGACCTTCGATCTCCAGTTCGCGCTCCGCGGCCTCGTTGGCGAAAACCCGCCTCACCGCGTCTTCGATCTGTTTTCCGGTGGGCTGCGGAAGAAGTTCCGGAAGGGTTTTGCCGAGATGCCGGCTGGCTGGGACAGCGGTCAATTCCGGCGAACACGTGGTTGACCCGCACGCAGCGGCAGCGCCGGTCGAAGAAGGCAAGCCCGATGGGCGCATTGGCCAACATTGAGTCAAGCAGAGACAGCGTGTCATTCAGGCCGGATCGCTGCTCCTCGATGGATGCCACCATCCGGTTGAACGCCTCGATCAGGTCTCCGAACTCGTTGTCGCCGGTCATGGGCAGGGGGAAGCTCTCCGTACTTCCCTGCGAAGTCATCAGGGCGCTCGTCCCGGCATGAAGAATGCCTAAAGGCCGGGAGATGGAGCGGGAAATGAACCACACCAGGACAGTGGAGGCAAGAATCCAGACGATGCCAAAAACCAGAGTGCCTTGAACAACGATGAGAAGTTGCTCACGATCCCACTCCCGGTCTGACTTCGACCCAGGCGTAGCCCGCGCAGCCGGGTACCGATGTAGATCGGTTGAACGCCTTCCCAACGGTCTCTGCCGAAAACGAATACGTGCGGGATCGCGCTCCGCGGATGAGAGAAACCTGAGCCTTTTCCTCGGGATCGAGGACGAGTCTGGCTTGCCAGTCCGGGACTGACCAAAAGCACGTTTCCGCCCGGATCGGTGACTTTGGCCTGAGAGACGCTGGGCGCATTGCCCATCATCCTGACCGCCGCCGCCAGCCAGTCGGATCGGTCAAGGAGCATGGCTTCTTCGGCTTGAGAAGCGACGGAATTCGCCTGGCTCGCCAATCGTTCCCTGGTGTGACGGCGCACGATCTCTGCCCTGAAGCCGAACCAGCAGAAGCGCGAACAGCACGATCGAGAGCGCCTCCAGGAGTACCAGCCCCAGAGAGCATTTTCCAACGGATGGTGCGCGGCCACCAGCGCATCGAAGGACCTCAACTTCCAAAGGGGAACGTGACTTTAGTGTACCGGAAGTCGCAGTGCTTTGATCACCTGTTTGGTGGAGAGTCAATGTAAATTCGCCTTGACCCTTAGAGCGCGCGCAATCTGCTTGCCATGGAAACGGCCGTTCTCGATGAAGATCTCGTTGGTGCGCGAGCCGGCCACGATGACGCCGGCGAGATAGATGCCCGGCACGTTGCTCTCCAGCGTTTCCGGATCACAGAGCGGGTAGGCGGTCAGGGCCATCGAATCGAACGCCCATGTTCTCGAGAAAAGTGAAATCGGGTCGGTAGCCGGTCATGGCGAAAACAAAGTCGTTGCGCAGAACTTCGCGGCCGCCGGGAGTTTCGACCACCACGGTGTCGGGCGTGATTTCGATAACCTGCGAGCGGAAAAGGGCACGGATCTCTCCGTTCTTGATTCGGTTCTCGATGTCCGGCTTGATCCAGTACTTCACGTGGCGATGGATCTCGCCTTCGCGGTGAATCGAGCGTCACGCGGGCGCCGTGACGCCACAGCTCGAGCGCAGCAATGGCGGCGGAGTTCTTGCCGCCGATGACCACGACATCGGTCCCGAAGTAGGGGTGAGGATCGTCGTAGTAGTGGTGCACCTTGCTGAGATCCTCGCCGGGAATGCCGAGATAGTTGGGCAGGTCGTAGTAGCCGGTGGCGACGACGAGCTTGCGGGCGCGAAGGACGTTCAGGCCGGCCGAAGCGATCCTCGATGTGGACCGTAAACGCGCCATCCGATCCCTCGACCCGCTCCGACATGCTGATACTGCCGGACATCGAGTTTGTAGAAAGCCGCGACCTGGCGATAGTACTCGAGCGCCTCGTTGCGGGTGGGCTTGGCATTGGGACTGGGAAAGGGAATGTCGCCGATTTCGAGCAGCTCCGACGTGGTGAAAAACGTCATGTGCGATGGATAGTGATAGAGCGAATTGCAGACGCAACCCTTGTCGACCGAGACCACCCGCAGACCGGCACGCTTGGCCTCGATGGCGCACGCCAGGCCAGTGGGACCGGCGCCGATGACCAGGAGGTCGAAAACCATGCCATCGGCAGGTTCGTTGTCGCGGTCAGGCATGGTCTGGGGCTTTGAAACCGGAACTGCGTCCACCGGATAGTCGGTCATGGCTTTTAGATTAGGGCATGGGGGCACGGGTGATGCGGTGAAGAGCCTGCTGTACATACCTCCCTGCCAGCCGTCCGTCGCATCCTTTACCCTAGAATCGTCGAACGCGAGGAGCTTCACCCATGACCGTCATCCGGCAGGAAGACTTTATCGCCAGTGTTGCAGGCGCACTGCAGTACATCAGCTATTACCACCCGGCGGATTACATCAAGAGCCTGGCCAAAGCCTATGAGAAAGAAGAGTCGCACGCGGCCAAAGATGCGATGGCGCAGATCCTGATCAACAGCCGCATGTGCGCCGAGGGCCACCGGCCCATCTGCCAGGATACAGGCGTCGTGAACGTGTTTGTGAAGCTGGGTATGGATGTTCACTTCGAAGCTGCACCGGGCGAGAAGGCATTGGATCTGCAGGAAATGGCCGACGAGGGGGTGCGCCGCGCCTATCTCGATCCCGATAACAAGCTGCGCGCATCCATGCAGGCCGACCCGGCCGGCGCACGGAAGAACACGCGCGACAACACTCCCTCGGTGGTGAATGTCGAACTGGTGCGCGGCAACACGGTTGAGATCACGGTTGCGGCCAAGGGAGGCGGGTCGGAAGCAAAAAGCAAATTCGTCATGTTGGACCCTTCCGATTCAGTCGTGGACTGGGTGCTGAAAACGGTCCCGACCATGGGGGCGGGCTGGTGCCCGCCGGGCATGCTGGGCATCGGCATCGGCGGCACGGCCGAAAAGGCCATGCTGCTGGCCAAGCAGTCACTGATGGATCCCATCGACATCCAGGAACTCATCGCGCGCGGCCCCAAAACCACGACCGAAAAACTGCGCGTTGAACTCTACGACAAGGTGAACCGGCTGGGCATCGGGGCGCAGGGGCTGGGCGGCTTGACCACGGTGCTGGACGTGAAGGTGCTCGACACGCCCGCCCATGCCGCTAACCTGCCGGTTGCGATGATTCCCAATTGCGCCGCCACGCGCCACGCGCACGTGGTGCTCGATGGCTCCGGGCCCGCATATCTCGATCCGCCCAATCTCGACGACTGGCCGCAGCTCACCTACGATGTCTCGAATGCGCGGCGCGTGAAGCTCGACACCGTGACCCGCGCCGAGGCCGCAACCTGGAAGCCGGGAGAAGTCCTGCTGCTGACCGGAAAGCTGCTGACCGGCCGCGATGCGGCCCACAAGCGCATGACCGACATGCTGAATCGCGGCGAGAAGCTGCCCGTGGATTTTCGCAACCGATTTATCTACTATGTCGGCCCGGTCGACCCGGTGCGCGAAGAGGTAGTGGGACCCGCCGGCCCGACGACTGCTACGCGCATGGATAAGTTCACGCGCCAGATGCTGGCCGAAACCGGCCTGCTCGGAATGGTGGGCAAGGCAGAGCGTGGACCCACCGCGATCGCTGCCATTAAGGAGTTCGGCGCGGTGTACCTGATGGCCATCGGGGGCGCGGCTTACCTGGTTTCGAAGGCGATTCACGGCTCGCGCCTGCTGGCCTTTGAGGACCTGGGCATGGAAGCCATTTATGAATTCGACGTGCGCGACATGCCGGTCACCGTTGCTGTCGACGCCAAGGGAACCAGCGTTCATCAGACCGGCCCGGCCGAGTGGCAGCAGAGGATTGCGGGCATACCGATACTGCAGTGAGAAAGACACGGATCAGGGACTCGGAGGTCGTCAATGTATGAGGTGATACTGAAGCGATTCGAACAGCCTGACGAGGTGCGCGCCTTCGAAAAGGGCCGGTTCGAGTTGGTGCAGATTGGCGGTATGACTATCGGACGGGCCACGTATGAGCCCGGCTGGAAGTGGTCAACTCATGTCGGCAAAGCCCTGGGCAAGGCGAGCTGCGAGGTCGAGCACGTGGGCATAGTGATCTCCGGGCGCGCCACCGCGGCCATGGACGATGGCCGCGTGGTTGAGATGAAGGCCGGGGATCTTTTCTACATCGAACCCGGTCACGACAGCTGGGTCGTCGGAGATGAACCGTACGTGTCGGTGCACCTGATGGGGGCGGGCGACTACGCCGCGCACAATCCAGTGGACGGTGAACAGTGAACAGTTCAATACAGGAAGCCACTCAATCGCGGCATGACTGACCACTGTTCACTGTCCACTGGCTTTCTACTGCTTGCCAAATCGGTAAACAATGCCGCCCGTAAAGCCGAAACTGTGTTGCGTGGTCGAGCCAAAGCCGGTGAGGAAGTAATCGCCGGTCAGGCGCACGCCGAGGGCCGGCGAAACGTTGTACTCGCCGTTCAGACTGGGGTTGATGGCGTAGGTGCTGCCGTCGGGCCAAAGACCCAGGGCCGGCCCTCCAAAACCGTTGGTGTCGCCAGAGAAGTTGCCGAGTGCCCACCCGCCCAGCACCCGCCCGGAAATCGAGTATTTGGGCTGCATATAAAACCGATATGTCGGGCCGCCCATCACCGCGTAGGTACTGACTGAGGGCCGGGTGAGGGAACTGAAGTTCAGGCCGACATACGCGGTGCCGAGGTAGCCCCGCGCGTCGATGGTCACGCCCAGGCGTTCGCTATAGTAGCGCGTGAACCCGGTGTCCCATCCGTAATAGGTGAGGTGTTGCAGATGCTCTCCAGGGGAGAATCGCAGGTAGCCCATTCCCATGTAGGCTTCGTACAGGTGCGAGTAGACGTCGTGCATCGCCTGGGCGCGGCGCTGCTCCTTTCGCTTGTGGATGCGGGCCTGGACGCTCACCTGCCCCTGGTCTTGACTGGCAGTCGGTTGCGGCGGCAGGCCCTGATTCTGGGAAAGGTCTGAACTTGAGCTTTGGGCCATTAAGACGTTCGCTGCAGCCAATAAAACTGCCAGCAAAAAAGCAGGACGGCGAAATAAAAACATCGGCTTCGGGTATCCTCCACGGGAGTGCGGAAGCACACCACTGCAACAGGCTTTCCATGAGCGCTGCCGTTGGTCAGGTGCAAGCCAGCGTCGATTGGAAAACTGCCGAAAGCAGCGCTTCCCCCATAAGGTATTAAATCACCTGAAGGGGAGGCTTGTGGGTGAACCGGCTGTTCTTTGGACGCGCTGCCGGAGCAATCGATTGCCGATTCCGACTGTCCGGCAAACTTCGGCCGCTCTGAGTCCCGGACCGTCATGCTCACGTCACACCGATATTGACGGATATGCAATACCATGAAAGGCCACTGGAGGCTGATCGACGATGGGTCGCTTTTTGCTTGGAATTTTGATTGGAATTGTCCTGGTGCCCTTGGTTGTTGTCTTGTATTTCAAGGTGGGCCGCGTGCCGGTCGCGGTCAACGATCCTCCTTTTCCTCAAGAACGGCTGATCACCGGCGTTCCCCTCGAGGCCCGCATCGATCGGGAAATGGTGAAGACCCCCCCATTGCAGGTCGACGAGACGAACCTGGTGGCTGGAGCGCACATTTACAGCGATAAATGTGCCGTATGCCACGGCTTTCACGGCAAGCCGTCTCCCTTTGGCACGCACATGTTCCCCTCGGCGCCGCCCCTCTGGGAAAAGCATCACAATGGCGATGTGGTGGGCGTGAGCGACGATCCCCCTGGCGAAACGTACTGGAAAGTCGCCAACGGCATCCGGCTGACCGGCATGCCGGCCTACAAGGAAGTGCTCTCCGAGCCGGAGATGTGGCAGGTCAGTCTTCTGCTGGCTAACGCCGATAAGCCCCTTCCCCCGGCAGCGGTGGCGATTCTGAATGGCGAAACCTCGCCGGCGGCCCCCGCATTGAGCGACCTGCCCGCAAAGAAGTGAGCACCGCACATCGCCGGGCATATGCTGCGGGCGGTAGAATGGCCGCAAGGAGCCCTGCATGAAGCTGCTCGAAGTGCTCCGCAAAGGATTCAGTTTCCTGCTCATGAGCATGGGCGTCTCCAGCCCGGAGTCGAAGAAGCCGCGGCCGAAGACGGGTTCGGACTCCGGTCCCTGAGGGCAGGCAAGATTCATACGAATCGCCTTTCGGCGGCCGCGAATCGAATGGATGCGACTATGGAGGGCCCGCCGCTATGGACGATAAGAAATCCTTCTGGCGCGCATTTCTGGACTTCTTCATCCTTTTCAGTGGAATTTCGACCGCGTCGAATGTTTCCCGCACGCGCGGAACGCCGGTGCGAGGCCGCGGGCTGTTTCTGTTCCGCAAGAGGGAGAAATCCAGCGAAGGCGGTTCCTCCGGGAACCACTAAAATCCGGTGTAGTCCGTCCTTCTCCAGCACTCATCCCGTGAATTGGTAAAATCGACCTATGCCGCTGACCCGCCAACAGGCTCTCGACTATTTCCACTCCCCTGACCTGATCGGCCTGGGGTTTGAAGCCGACGCGGTGCGCCGCCGCCTGCATCCCGAAGGCGTTGTCACCTACATCATCGATCGCAACATCAACTACACCAACTTCTGCACCGAGTACTGCACGTTCTGCGCGTTTTACCGGCCGCTGAAAGGGCCGACGGCGAGCGAGGGCTACATCCTCGACTTCGAAAAGATTTACGAGAAGATCGCCGAGACCGAAGAGATGGGCGGCACCGGCGTGCTGATGCAGGGCGGCATTCATCCCGATCTGAAGATTGACTGGTTCGAACGGCTGTTCACCGGCATCAAGCAGCGCTTTCCGAAAATCTGGCTGCATTGCCTGTCGGCGTCGGAAGTGCTGGCCATCGCGGAATACTCCGAGCTGAGCCTGCGCGACACCATCATGCGCCTGCGCGATGCGGGGCTGGATTCAATTCCCGGCGGCGGCGCCGAAATTCTCGACGACGACGTGCGCAAGCGCATCGCGCGCCTGAAGTGCCGCACAGACGATTGGGTAAGCGTGCATCGCACCGCCCACGAGCTTGGCATGCGCACTACGGCCACGATGATGTTCGGCGTGGGTGAGACGTTTGAGCAGCGCGTCAACCATTTCGAAGTGGTGCGGCAATTGCAGGAAGAGACCGGCGGGTTCACGGCCTTTATTCCCTGGAGCTTCCAGCCGAAGAATACAGCGCTGGGAGGCCGCGGCTGGGATGACGCGACATCGGTCGAGTATCTGAAGGTGCTGGCGATCGCCCGGCTTTATCTCGACAACATCGACAACGTGCAGGCCAGTTGGGTGACGCAGGGCCTGAAGGTGCTCGAAGTGGGATTGCATTTCGGCGGCAACGATGTGGGCTCGGTGATGCTGGAAGAAAACGTGGTGAGGGCCGCGGGCACTTCGAACTGCACCACGGAAGAAGAACTGCGGCGCATTATTCGGGACGCGGGTTTCAAGCCGGTGCAGCGGGATACGCTTTACCGGACGATGTTTTTGAACTAACCAGGGTTCGGGCACGATTACTTAGGATGCGCCTGACTCCCCGCGGCTACTTCGATGCCGTGCTTGAGCAGTCCCAGAATCGAAATCAGGCTTTCCTCGGCGCCGCGCTTGCTGCCGGGCAGGTTCACAATCAGCGTGCTTCCCTTCAACCCGGCGACCCCGCGCGACAACCATGCAAAACGATTGCTTTTTGCACCCTCGGCGCGCATCGCCTCCGCAAGCCCTGGAGCCTCGCGATCGATCACCCGCCGCGTTGCTTCCGGAGTGCGGTCGCGCGGTCCCAGGCCCGTGCCGCCGGCGGTCAGCACCAAGGCCGCACCCGCATCGCAAAGGCTCAGCAGTTCCGCTGCAATCGCGTCCTCGTCATCGGGAAGCAGGGCGGTCGCGATGTCCGATTCGGGGCAATGTTCGCGTAACACGGCCACGACGGCCGGACCGGCAGTATCGGTCATCTCCCCGCGGGAGCATCGGTCCGAAATAGTAAGCACGGCAAGCAGCATAGGCACGATTCTATCCGTGCGCTATGGCGTGGCGCTGGGAAGCATCTTGATCGTGTGCAGCCATTTTTCCACCAGCAGCGGCCACGCGGTCACAGGAAGATCGGTGCGGCGCAGTCCGTAGCCGTGGCCGCCTTCGGCATAGATGTGCAGCTCGGCCGGGACCTTGGCGTCCTTGAGTTCGAGGAAGTAAGTGGTGGCGTTCTCCACGTGCACCGGGTCGTCCTCGGCTTGCACGATGATGGCGGGCGGGGTTTCCGCGGTCGGATGAATCTCGGGATTGGGCGCCATGTTCTGCTCGGCAAGGGCGAGATAGCCGGGATAGATCACCACGGCGAAGTCGGGACGGCAGCTCAGCTGATCGGCTGCATCGATGGGATCGTAGAGGCGCTTATCGAAGTGGGTGCTCAAGGCAGCCGCAAGATGACCGCCGGCTGAGAATCCCAGCACGCCTACGCGCTTCGGATCGATGCCCCATTCCGCCGCTTTTTGGCGCACCAGGCCAACCGCCCTCTGGGCGTCCTGCAAGGCGGCCGAGGACTTGGGATAGGGACCGGAGTCAGGAACGCGATATTTCAGAAGCACGCAGGTAATGCCCGCGGAGTTCAGCCAGTCGCACACCTCTGTGCCTTCCAGATCGATAGCCAGGATGCGGTAGCCGCCGCCGGGGAATACTACAACCGCAGGCGTGGCGCCACTGGCCTTGATGGGCTTGTAGAGGGTGATCGTGGGCGTGGACACATTGCCCAGCCGGATGAGCGGCTTGCCGGCGATGAGATTGTCCTTGGCCGTGGTGGTGTCCACCTCGGCCGGCGCATTGGCCGTGGGGGCCGTCGCACCAGGTACGCCGCTCGGCCAGATTGGCTGAGTGATATGACCCGGCGCGGGCTGCCATGCGGGCGGCTGCGCGAAGACCGACACCGTCCAGAGCATCGGCACTACCAAAAGACTTGAACGCCAACCCATGAAGTGCTTCTCCGATGAATCTTCGCTGCGATGATTGCAGTCAGGACCGTGGGAGCGCAACCGCGGATCGATGGGGACGCGAACCGGATTCAGCGGTGCTATAACGAAGATGTTTCCGTACCCGGCGCGGGGGAGAGTTATGCCATTGACAACGATTCTGGGCGCAGGCGGCCCGATCAGCAATGAACTGGTCAAAATCCTCTCCGCCAGGGGCGCGCCGATTCGCCTCGTGAGTCGCACCGCCAGGTCGACTCCCGGAGCAGAAGTCGTATCCGCCGACATCTCGGACCAGGATCAGGCCATCCGCGCCGTCACCGGATCGAGCGTTGTGCACCTGCTCGCAGGCCTCAAGTACGACGTGAAGGTCTGGCGCGAGCAGTGGCCGCGCATTATGGCCAACACCATCGAAGCCTGCAAGCGCGCGCGGGCCCGGTTGGTCTTCTTCGACAACGTCTATATGTACGGCAAGGTCAACGGCCCGATGACGGAAGAAACGCCCGACGCTCCCATTTCAAAGAAAGGCGAAATCCGCGCGAGGATCGCAACAAACTTGATGAATGAAGTGAAGGCAGGCAATCTGACGGCAATGATTGCCCGGTCAGCGGATTTCTACGGCCCTGGCGCGGCGCATGGCATGCCCAATGCGTTGGTGTTCGCCCCTTTTGCGAAGGGATCCACTGCGTCATGGGTGGTCAATGATGCAGTCCCGCACTCGTTCACGTTTACCCGCGATGCCGCGCGCGGAATGGCGATGCTCGCGGAGAGTGAAACCGCCTGGAACCAGGTTTGGCACTTGCCCACATTGTCCCCTGCCCCCACAGGCAAGGAATTCATAGATGCCGCGGCACAGGCCTTCGGCGTCCCGCCCAGGTACCGCGTCCTCAACAGGCCCATGCTGAAGGTCGTGGGCTGGTTCAATCCTTTGGTGGGTGAGTTGTACGAAATGCTCTACCAGAACGACTCACCGTACGTGTTCGACTCCACAAAGTTCGCGCGTGCCTTCGGGTTCGCGGGGACCCCCTACTCGGAAGGCATCCGCATTTGCGCGGAATCGTACGCGAAAGCCTGACTCGCGGTCCCCGTAAGGCGCTTACGGCCGGGCATCGGGCGGGATCAACAGTGTCAGCATCTCGGAGGCTATCTCGATGCGGACCGGGAGTTGTCCCAGCACCTCGCCGTCAGCCTCCACGTAAACGTGCGACCGCGACCCGTTGCGGAGCACGCACTCCACGGTATCGGTTTCGAGAAGTTCCACATCCTCTGAAAAGGTGTGGCGCTTCCCGACCACGGCGAGCAGAAAGCGCATATACCGCAAGCGGCTCCGTGTCTTAAAGACCACCAGGCACAGATTCTCGCTATGCAGGGTAGCTCCAGGGGCAAACTTGCCCAGTACTCCGCCGAAAGACCGAACCCGCACGGCCAGCAGTTGCGAAGTCTCGGCCACGCGCGGCTTGCCGTTTCCGTTGGCTCCGAACCTGGCCTGGAACATGGGAAACGGGTGACTGACCCAGATGCGAAAGGCCTCCACCATATACAGGAAATAGCCAAAGCGGCGTTTGAGCGAGGGATCCATGCGCATCATGAGCAAGGCGTCCGCACCCACACCCGCGGCGACCGTGAAATACCGGCTCCTCTCGTTGCCATCGCTGTCCTGGTAAAAGATCCGGCCGACCGGGACCTGTACAGGCTCTGCCTGCAACAGAGCGCGAACAGCCTTGGCGGGAGACTTCGTAAGTCCCAGGTCCGCGGCCAGCGCATTGGCGGTGCCGAACGGAACCACGCCCAGCGCCACATTGGTGCCGACGAGACTCTGCATGACCTCATGCACCGTGCCGTCGCCGCCGCAGACGATGACGGAATCGCATCCCCGGCTCACCGCCTCGCGCGCCAGGTTCGCGCCGCTGCCCGGCCCGTCGATGGTAAAGCGTTCCACCTCGATGCCGGCCGATTCGAGTACCTCGAGCGCGGCACGTACAGTTTCCTCGCGGCGGGACGAGAGTGATCCGGACGCTGGATTGTCGACCAGCGCAACGCGGTGCATTGCAGATGTCATCTTTGTCAATTCTTGCAGGTCGCAGCTGTTATTGATCAATTCTCCCTCAACTTCTTTCAATGCGCCAAGTCCGCCTTGAGCCCTTCACGCGCTTCGCGTGCAACGAGGCGCATCAAATCGATCCCGGCAGATGCTCCTGAATCGCGGGCACATGGATAGAAAGATATGCGGATTCTTCCCCGGATCGAGTCGCGCCTTCGCCCTCCGCCCTGGTCCAAAACAACTCCGTCCAGTGCGTCCGGCATCTATCCCTCAGGTGAAGATAAGCGGTTTATCCAGTTGCGCTTTACGGCAAATCATTCGGGGTGAAATATGGTTGTGCTCTTTTTGATTCCCGGTCTGGTTCTTGCCCTTGTGGCTACGGCTCCCGCATGGCCCTACAGCAAAAACTGGGGCTACTATCCAACCGGCGGCCTCGGAGCTATCCTTGTGCTGACTCTCGTTCTAATGTTCCTCAACCGCATCTGAAAAAAGGCGGGGGGAGTTCCGCATCGCGGCGTCCTGCTCGGAATTCGGTCAGGATGGTTAGGAGATCGGCCCTTGCACTTGAAACGCACGATCGTGCTTTTCGTTTTTTTCCTGCTGTCGAGTGGATCCGGTTTCGGCTACTCCGTTCTGACCCACGAAGAAATCGTCGACCTCCTGTGGATCTCCAACATTCGCCCCCTCATTGAGCAGCGCTTCCCCGGACTCACCAAGGACCAAATCAAGGAAGCTCACGCTTACGCGTATGGCGGTTCCGTGATCCAGGACCTCGGGTATTATCCGTTCGGCAGCAAGGAATTCAGCGATCTGGTTCACTACGTGCGCAGCGGAGACTTCGCCGGGGAAATGATCCGCCAGAGTCAGGACGCCAACGAATACGCCTTCGCCCTGGGAGCCCTGGCGCACTATGTCTCGGATGTGGACGGGCACCCCGCTGTCAATGAGGCGGTAGCGCTCCGCTATCCCAAGCTGCGCGCCCGCTACGGCCCCTCAGTGAAATATGCGCAGGACAAGTCGGCCCATCTCAAGACCGAGTTCGGGTTCGACACGCTGCAGGTGGCCAAGAACCGCTACGCGCCGGAACAGTATCACGACTTCATCGGATTCGAGGTTTCCGAGTCGCTGCTGGAGCGGGTGTTCCCCGTCATCTATGGGATGGACCTGAAACAGGTGCTTCCCCATCAAGACTTGGCCATCGGCTCGTATCGCTGGGCGATCGGAAGGTTAATCCCGCAAATGACCACGGTTGCGCTGGAGTTGCACAAGAAACAGTTGGCCAGCGAGTCGCCCAACTTTGACAAGCGCAAATTCCTCTACCGTCTCTCCCGCGCTGATTACGAAAAAACGTGGGGCACGAACTATCAGAAACCGGGGTTCGGAACGCGCTTTCTGGCCGCGATTCTCCGCATCATGCCCAAGATCGGGCCCTTCAAGGGACTCGACTTCAACGATCCCACGCAAAAGACCGAGGACCTCTACATCAAGAGCATCAACAAGACCTTCGATGACTACAAGCGGTTGTTGCAGTCCGCCCACCTGCACTCTCCGGAGTTACCCAACCGCGACCTCGATAGCGGCGAACCAACCCGTCCCGCCGAGTACACCCTGGCCGACGACACCTACGCGAAGCTGGTGACCCAGTTGGCGGAAAAGAAGTTTGGCCAGGCGGGCGCCGGCCTCCGCAACAACATCCTCGACTTTTATTCCGATCGCTCCGCCGATGTGAATACCAAAAAGGACGAAGGCGAGTGGCAGAAGGTGCTCGGCGCGCTGGACCAGCTCAAGTCCGCGCCGCCGGCGATGGCGGACGCTGATCGACCGGCTCAATAGTTCAAAGGCCGAAATAATCTTCCCCGCCCCAACCCTGTGCAAGCGGCCAGCGCATTTGCGCGATTCGTCAGTCGTCGAAGCCTGGGCCGCGAGGCGACCCGCACTCCTTCCACAGCTTTTCCCAATTCCAAAGACTGGACGTCACCTGGTTCGGCAGCCGGAATCCGAGCTGATGCGCGAGCGTGCACACCTGCCCGCGATGGTGCGCTTCATGAGAAATCATGTAGCACAGCATTTCGACGCCGGCCGGCCAGGGCTGGGCCCAGCCGTCTCTGAGAAACTTTTCGACACGAACTTCACCATCACCGAGCGCTTCAGCGAGCATCTCCGCGCAGCGAGCGGCGCTCTCGGCCAATGCCGCACGGGCCTGCTGCGGCGTGCAGTGGACGCGGTTGAGCCGGATTGGAACCTTCAGATGTGGAGCTGTGAGCCTGATCCACTTGGTGCGAACATTGTGCATGTGGGTAAAGATCGCCGCGATCGTGCGGACGTTGCCGGGCGGTTTCGCACTCCAGACCGCAGGGTCAAGATGTTCGATCAGAACCTGGTTGATTCGATCGCTGGCAACAAAGATCCTCACTGCGGCTCGGCCGAGCGGACGCTGGGCCTTGTTGCGGATCTGGGCTTGACGCGTGGGCACGACTCTCTGCTCCTTGACCGACCTGTATGGTGTCCCAGAAATTCGTTGCATAAATTGAAGCCGTCGAACCGCAGATCCCCTTAGCTTCGCTCAGGGCAGGCTTTCGACTACGTCCGCCGCGGCGGACTTCGCCGAGGATGACAGTTCAATTATGAAACGAACTTTTCAAGAGCCGACGATCGTACCCACACATTCACCGAATCCAATGCGGGGCAAGCCCTCTCTCAAGGCATACGCGCGGAACGTGACCTGGTCGCCATTCTCGAGAAACGTGCGCACTTCGTCGGTGGGCAAACGCACGGGCTCTGGTCGATGTTTCATTTCGAGCAGGCAGCCTTCCGATCCCTCGTCCGGACCGGAGATGGTGCCCGTGGCGAGCAAATCGCCCGTCCGCAAATTGCACCCATTGCTGGCTTGATGGGTAAGCAACTGCGCTGGAGTCCAGTAGAGATCGCGCAGATTACTCCGGCTCATCTGTACGGGTTCCATGGCCGCTTCGCGCATCGACGCCGACTGGAGATATACCTCAAGCGTCAGATCGATGCCGTCGCTGCCGGGTGTCAGCGAAGCGAGGTAACGCAGCGGCGCGGGATCGCCCGCGGGGCGCTCCGCCGCCGGTACGCGGTAGGGAGCCAGCGCCGCCATGGGAACAATCCAAGGAGAAATCGTGGTGGCGAAGCTCTTGGCAAGGAAGGGGCCAAGCGGCTGATATTCCCATGACTGGATATCACGCGCCGACCAATCGTTTACCAGGCACAATCCGAAGATATGCTGTTCGGCTTCAGCAATCGGAATCGCCTCGCCCAGCGCATTGCCGGGGCCGACAAACAGACCAACTTCGAGTTCGTAGTCCATCGACTGCGACGGGCCGAATTCAGGCTCCGCCGCGGCTGGCGGTTTGGTCTGGCCGCGGGGCCGCCTGATCTCCGCTCCGCTCACTACGATCGACGACGCCCGGCCGTGATACCCGACGGGCACATACTTGTAATGGGGCAGAAGCGGGTTGTCGGGTCGGAACAGCATGCCCACCCGAGTGGCGTGATGGATCGACGCGTAGAAATCGGTGTAGTCGCCGATCTGTGCGGGCATCTGCATTTCTGCGTCGCGCATGGGAACCAGGAGCGGCTCGACCTGGCTTCGCAACGACGTGTCAGCGAGCAGAGTGGTTACGCGGCCGCGAAGAGCCGACCATGGCTGCGGACCCAACGACATCAAAGCATTAAGCGTTTGCGCAGCGCAGGCGTCGACTATGTCGCTGCCCATGGGCTTGAGAAGGCCCTCCGACGCGCAGGCACCAAGGTCCAGGATCTGGTCGCCGATGGCGACCCCGATGCGGGTGCGGTCCCCGTGCCGAAATACGCCGTAGGGCAGGTTCTCGAGGGGAAAATCGGTGGCGGCATCATTAGCCGAGACGACCCAGCTATTCAGAGCCATCCCCTCTGCCTCCCAATCACGCATGGGCGCTCATCATTTCTTTTGGCTTCCCGGAGTGAAGCGCTTCTTCAACCCCTGCCAGCATTCGAAATACTCATGCTGCAGAATGCGCGCGTTCATCGCGAATTCGGTCGGACGCACCACTAACTGCGTCTCGAACATGAAGGCCAGCGTGTTGGCCAGGTAGTGCGGCTTCAACTCCGCGTTGGTGGCGCGCTCGAACGTCTCCGCGTCGGGGCCATGGCCTGCCATGCAGTTGTGCAGGCTTGCTCCGCCGGGCACGAATCCCTCCGCCTTGGCATCGTAGGCCCCAAATACCAGGCCCATGAATTCGTTCATCAGGTTGCGATGAAACCACGGCGGACGGAAGGTGTGCTCGGCCACCATCCAGCGCGGAGGAAAGATGCCGAAGTCACAGTTAGCCGTGCCGGGAACCGCCGATGGCGCGCTCAGCACCGTGTAAATCGAAGGATCGGGATGGTCAAACGAAACCGTGTTGATGCAGTTGAACAAGGCAAGATCGTACTTGTAGGGCGCATAGTTCCCGTGCCAGGCCACGACGTCGAGAGGCGAATGGTCGATGAATGCCGACCATAGCCGGCCGAGGAATTTCGCAGTAATGAGGAATTCGCCATCGCGATCCTCATACGCGGCGACCGGAGTCTTGAAGTCGCGCGCATTGGCCAGGCCGTTCGCACCGATCGGGCCCAGTTCGGGAAGCCGGAAGGGCAAGCCGTAGTTCTCGCAGATATATCCTCGCGCTTGCGACTCCTCGAGCACCACGCGGAACTTCACTCCCCGTGGAATCACGCAGATCTCTCCCGGCTTTACGCCCAGGATCCCCAGTTCCGTGTGGAAGCGAAGCGCGCCGAGTTGTGGAACGATCAGCAACTCCCCATCTGCCGTATAGAAGAAGCGATCTTCCATCGAATGGTTCGCGGCGTAGAGATGGATTGCGAGGCCGGCCTGCATGGCCGGGTCGCCACTGCCGCCCAGCGTCACAATACCGTCGATGAAGTCCGTTTCCTGGTCGGGAACGGGAAGCGGATCCCACCGGAGCTGGTTGGGAGTCGTCGGGACCTCGACAAACGGCCCGCTGCGAATCATCCGCCGCGGAATCTCGTCGTACGGTCGATGCGTTACCGACGGCCGGATGCGATATGTCCACGTGCGCCGATTAGTCGCCCGCGGCGCAGTAAACGGCGTGCCGCTGAACTGCTCTGTATAAAGCCCCAGCGGATGTTTCTGCGGCGCGTTCTGGCCCTCCGGTAAAGCGCCGGGAACCGCTTCCGTTGCAAACTCGTTGCCAAACCCTGACTGATACGAGAGCTCGACAGGTGCCGATTCCGTATCAAAGACTGCCGCGCTCGACTCGCTGCTGTGCTTCATGCATTGCCTCGTAGATTTGATCGAAACTGCTGACTGCGAAAAGTAACTTGTGCAGCTGGTCCACTTTCACCGGAGTCTGCAGCACTTCGTCCAGCGAAAAGTCGCGCACCGCACAGCGGCCGTCAACGACATTCCTGCATTCTTCGTGCGAACTGATGAGCCCGCTGCCGTAGACCTTGATTTGATTTCCCTGGCGGATCAGCCCGAATTCAACGGTGTACCAGAACAGGCGACCTAGTTTCTCCAGCACGCCCGCATCGTCGATGGCGGCGCAGACGCGGCCATAGTGCGCGAGAAACTCGGCAAACACGCGGTGCGCATGCATCGGCACGTGGCCGAACACGTCATGAAAGATGTCCGGCTCCGGTGTGTACTCGAGCGACTCGCGGCTGCGCAGCCACGTGGTGGTGGGGAACCGCCGCGCCGCCAGCATCTCAAAAAATGCGGGAGCCGGAAGAAAGCCGCTCACCGGGGTGGAGTTCCACCCGGTCCGTGGCTCGAGGCGCGCGCTCACCGCGGCCAGGTTGGGCAGCCGGTCCCGTTTCAATCCGATGATCTCGAATCCATCCAGGTATTCCTGCGCCGCGTGCCGCTCGAGTTCAGGAAGCACGCGCCCCACGAGCTCGGCCCACACGCGGTGCTGTTCGACTGTATACGCCGCATAATCCTGCTCGATCAGGTAAGGAACCGCGGCTGAAAGCGTTTCGGTTTGCATATGTTTGCTCCAAGCAATCGGCTAGAGATTGCCCCGCTCGCTCTGCTCGCGTTCAATGGCTTCAAACAGCGCCTTGAAGTTTCCCTTGCCAAAGCTGCGGCTGCCCTTTCGCTGGATGATTTCAAAGAACAGCGTCGGCCGGTCCTCCACAGGGCGGGTGAAGATCTGGAGCATGTAGCCCTCATTGTCGCGGTCCACCAGGATCCCCAGCGCCTCCAACTCGTCCACCGGTTCGTCGATCGTGCCCACACGCTGCTGCAGTTCGGTGTAATACGTGTGGGGCACGCGCAGGAACTCGATGCCCTGCTCATGCAGCCGATTGACCGTGTGCAGAATGTCGTTGGTCGCCAAGGCAATGTGCTGCACGCCGGGGCCGGGATAGAAATCGAGGTACTCTTCGATCTGCGATTTGCGTTTACCCTCCGCCGGCTCGTTGATGGGGAACTTCACGTACCCGTTCCCGTTGGCCATCACCTTCGACATCAGCGCCGAGTACTCGGTTGAAATGTCCTTGTCGTCGAAGTGCTGATAGAGCCGGAAACCCATCACGCGGGCATAGAAGTCGACCCACCTGTCCATCTCGTGCCAACCCACATTGCCGACCATGTGATCGATGTGGAGCAGGCCGACGGGGCGGGCCACGGGGTCGCTCTCAATGGGACGAAATCCGGGCAGGAACGACCCCGCATACGCGTCGCGCTCCACGAATGTGTGGATCGTGTCGCCATAAGCACGAATGCTGGAGAGAACTACCCGCCCGTAGTCGTCGGACTTTACATATGGCACGGCCACGCTGATTGCCCCGCGGTTGGTGGTTTCGCGCCACGCGCGATGCGCGTCGTCCACCCATAAGGCGATCACTCGTACGCCGTCTCCATGACGATGGATATGTTCCGCAATTGGGTCGCTCGCGCGGAGCGGCGTGGTGAGCACGAAACGGATCTTGCCCTGCTGCACCATGTAGGACGCTCGATCGCGCTGGCCCGTCTCGGGGCCCGCGTAGGCTACCAGAGACATGCCGAAGGCCGCGCGATAAAAATACGCCGCCTGCCGCGCATTGCCCACGTAGAACTCAACGTGGTCGGTCCCGCGGAGGGGAAGAAAATCCCGCTCCTCGACCAGGGGTTCGGCGACGGCATGTGATGGGGACTGAGTTGAAGCGGAGCTAGGGAAAGCGTTCATTCGATCTCCTTTGTCTGCCGGGAGACGAGGTGAACGTGCTGAGGGAAGCATCCACCGGCTAGGCGTAAGGATAGGCGCGCCAAAATACGACTGGAAATGGGATTTCGATGGAAATCGAGTGCAATAGCCTAAGAGCGTTAAGCATAATGAAGGGAGCACCTAAGGATTGTTGGCTGATGACCCACAAGACTTCTCCGCATGCCTTCGAGCTCGATGCCATCGCATGGAAGATTGTCGAACTTCTGCAGCACAATGCGCGGCTCTCCTTCGCCGAACTGGGCCGGAAGGTTGGCCTCTCCACGCCCGCAGTGGCCGAGCGGGTCCGGCGCCTCGAAGAAGCCGGCGTCATCACCGGCTATCACGCGGCCCTCGACATGGCCAAGCTCGGTGTTCCCATGCACGTCCTCATGCGCCTGACGATTCCCGGCGGTGACCTGCAGATCAGCCGTACCGTCACCGCGATCAAGGAACTGCCGGAGATCGCGCGTTGTCACCGCATCACAGGCGACGAATCCTTCGTTATCGAGGCGCACCTCGTCTCCGTGCACCATCTCGAGGCTCTTATCGACAGGCTTTCGGCGTTCGGCGCGACAGCTACGTCGACAGTACTGTCTTCTCCCGTCGAGCGGCGGGAATACTCCGCAAAGCAAATCGACGCGTTCGGCAAGTACGAATGAAGACCTGATTCATGGTTGGGTTGGCCACTTTTGTTTGCGCCGACTGCATCGACCCGCCGACTCACCGTAGGGCGCATCGAACTGGCGAAGAACGTCCGCTTCGGCGTCGTCATGGTCGGAAACTCAGTGGGCGAAGGTTATCCCGAAGGCAGACAGCTCGACGAAATCGTCTTTCTCCTGGTCCAACATGCTGCGCAGACGGAAGACCATCTCGTCCGCTCCGCAGATCATCAGTTGGTTGCCGGGCTGAGTCCGCGACGAATCGATGCTGTGAACCGGCAGTTCCAGAACGCTCGCGACGCCCTTGTCAATCGAGACAAATCGAAACGGAGGGGACGATTCGATGACCCGTAGCACGCGGTGTTTGGCATCAAGAAACACCAGGTCTCGCGGCGAAAATAAGCGGAGAAGTCGAACCCCCTTTTGATGACTCAGCCAGTGGCCTTCATCGAACCGCGGCGCCCTTCTTCTCAGCCGGTCCTTGATGCGCGCAAAGCCTCGATCCTCACGAGTGACTCCTAAACTGAGAAAGCATTCGCTCTTCGGGTTGTAAACGCAGTACCGGCGCTTATCCATACTCTTCCGACCCCAACTCGGTTCATCAACCAAACGTATTCAAAAATTCACACGGATTCAGTGGTCTTGTCGCCAGGTTGCTTGTAGCTTGCAGTTTTTGGTCTGGCTTACATCGGGGCCGAGAACGTTCGGAATCGATGGCGAACTCCGCGGGCTGTGTCATTCCATCCGTCATCCTTCCTCTGTACTAACGAATGCGGGTACGGCGGCGCTGGAAGATAAAACCCAGCACAATTACCAACAGCAGGCCGGCAATAATCCGGGTAAGTAGGACATCATCCATAGGGAGTCTCCTTTTCCCCAGTGAGTGAGATGCAAGCTCCGTTCCAAACGGCGGTTCGGAGTAAACCTATTGATTTAACGCGATTTATCCAGATAATCATGGGCGGGGGTGTATACGTTTGTTTACAGTGCTTTCGAGTTCATGGCGTGGGCCGATTACATGACCTGAATACAAAAAGTTACTTCGGTATGATGAACTTCGGTTACACCGCTTGCATTCTCCTACCTTTGTGCTAGATTACGTTTACTAAATCAAAACCCCATTGGGGTGAAAATTGTGATTCGTGTTGGCCTGTTTTCTCAGGACTGCACTTTGCAGTCCTTGTTGTCTTCAGCCTTGGGAATGGAATTCCAGTTCTTCTTCGAATCGAAGGAGGATGGAGTAACTCACCTTCTCTCTGATAAAACCTGTCACGTCATGATCCTGGACCTCAACTCCAATCATGACTCTCTTAAAGAGCGAATTGCCTGTGCCCGGCGCATGATCGCGTCCGATGTCGCGTGGGTCATTATGGCGGACGATGGACTCCGCGCCACTGCCGACGAACTTGTACGCCAGGGCGCCTTTGGCTATTGCCGCCGGCCTCCCTCGATCCGGGACCTGCGTATCATGCTGCGGCGCGCCCACGAAAGCTCCGCCCTCAAGCGCCAGCGCGAGCAAGGGCACCAGAACATCGAACCCATGGGAGACCACGATCAGATGGTGGGCGGAAGCCGCGCCATGCATCAGGTCCACCACCTCATTGACTGCGTCTCTAGTATTGATGCGTCAGTTCTGATCACCGGGGAGAGCGGGACCGGGAAGGAACTGGTCGCACGCGCCATCCACAACCGGGGTAATCGCGGAAGCCGGCCGTTCGTCGCAGTCGCGTGCGGCGCCATCCCCGAAACCCTGATCGAGGCCGAACTGTTCGGCCACGAGAAAGGCGCTTACACCGGTACGGTTGGATCCCGCGAGGGTTATCTCGAGCAATCACGCGACGGTACCCTGTTCCTGGACGAAATCGGCGAGCTCAGCCTCTTCACCCAGGTGAAACTGCTTCGCGTTCTGCAGCAGCGCGAGTTCAGCCGCCTGGGCAACAACCGCCTCATCCCTTTGCGCTCCCGCATCATCTTCGCCACCCACAGGAACCTGGCGGAGATGGTCGCCCAGGGAAAATTTCGTCAGGATCTCTACTACCGCATCAACGTGATGAAGATTGAAATTCCCTCCCTGCATGAGAGGCCGGAAGATATCGCTCCCATCGCCAGTCATTTTCTCCACCACTACGCGCAAGTCTTTCAGAAGCCAATGGTGGCTATCGAGCCAGAAGCCATGGCCGTGCTGCAGGGTTATCCCTGGCCCGGGAATGTGCGCGAGCTTGAGAACGTCATTCAGCGGTCGATCATTCTCGCTCGCGGCAGAACGCTCCGCCTTGAAAACCTTCCTGCCGTACTTCGCGAAAAAGCGCACACGAATTTCGAAGAAGCCGTCCCCGGAGGCACCTTCGAGCACAAGCTTCGCGATTACAAGGTCCGCCTCGCCGCCACGGCCGTCCGCGAGAACAACGGAAACAAAACCCTTGCGGCACGCAGTTTGAGCATCTCCCGCGCCTACCTGCACCGGCTCATCCGCCTGGCCGACCCGGGAGCGTTTTGCGAAGAAGACGGCATGGAAATCGAACCCACATGATCGGCGGGAAACTCAACCAGGCCTTTATTGTTTCTGGGGCCGAAATCTGAATCAAAGCTGTTGTAACTGTTTACGATCGATGGGCCTCTCCGGCCCATCGATCGTTTTGCGTTGCTTTTTGGCATAATTGAAAGCAGAGGTCGGTTCCTTGCACATCAGTTTTGGCACTTCGGTGCTCGTTTCCGTGATCGGCTTGCTTGGCGTCCTCGCCTGGCGGATCCGCGAGGGACGTTCAGCCGTGACCGTGAAAAAGATCCTCATTCCCCCGCTTGGCATGGCCACTGGTTTTTCAATGTTCCTGGTGCCTGCGTTCCGGGTTCCCTGGAGCTGGGCCGCGGGGGCGTTTGTCGTGGGCCTGGTCGCCCTCGCCTATCCGTTGCTGGTTACGTCGAAACTGGTGCGCGATGGCGATGCCATCATGATGCGGCGCTCCAACGCTTTTTTCATTGTCGTCGTCGCCCTGGCAGCGATCCGTTTCCTGGCCCGCGATTACCTCGACACCTACATGACCTTGCAGCAAACTGGCGGCCTGTTCTTTGTCCTCGCCTTTGGCATGATCGTGCGCTGGCGCCTGCGCATGTTGTCTGAATACCGAACCCTCACAGCGCAGACTTCTCTCCCCGCCTGAGTTGCGAACGGAATCCGTCCCATCCCGTCTTCGCGTTGTGTAACTTTTTGTCTACTCGCAACGAATGGCTTGTATTGGCTCGATTCCCGCCGCGCGTACGGCCGGCAGTAGCGACGCCGCGCTCGCAATCAACGCCAGGGCCACGATCGATCCGGCGAACACCCACGGATCGCGCGTCGAGGTTCCGTAGAGAAAGCTGGCCAGTGTTCGCGAGGCCAGCAGGGCCGCGATCAAGCCTCCTGCCGTGCCTGCCAGCGCCACCGCCGCATTCTGGCGAAAGACCATCCCTGCCACCTGCGTGCGCCGCGCGCCCAGGGTCATGCGGATGCCGATTTCACTGGTGCGCCGCTCCGTCGCATAAGCCAGGGTTCCGTAGAGTCCCACTGCCGTGACAACAAGCGCACAGATGGCAAAGAACACGGAGAGCAGCGCCATCATGCGCTCGGCACTCATCGAGTCGCGGACCATCGTCTCCATCGATGTCATCTCCGGCATCGGGATTCCCGGCTGGATTTGCTCAGCAAGCGCATGCGCCGCGCCCACCAGCGGAGCCGCGGGGCCGCCGGTCCGCACCACCGCGCTGTAGGAACGCGTCTCCTGACCATCCTGGCACATGGGAACGTATGCGGTCGGCGGCGCCGCCGAGCGCAGATCTTCGTACTTCGCGTCGCCCACGACGCCAATCACTTCGTATCGGAACGTCTTCTCCCCATCCTTCCTGGTGATGAATTGGCCGATGGCATTGCGATCCGGCAAGAGAAGCTTTGCCGCCGCCTGGTTGAGAATGATCTTCCTTTCCGTCGAACCGGAATCCCCCCAGCCGAAATCGCGCCCTGAGAAGAACGGAATACGCATCGTCTGGAAATACGCGGGCGCCACGCTGTTCTGATAAATGTTATGAACCTTCCCATCCGGTGCCGGAAAATCCTCGTCCCACACCATGTGCGCGAACGGAATGATCCACGCGAAGCTAACATCTTTTACGCCCGGCTGGCGGCTCAACCCCTCTCCCATTTGGCGATAGAACTGCATCAACGCGTCCCCCTTCAGCGGTTGCTGATCCATGCTGAAGGCGATGTTCTCTACGCCGCGCGGTTCGAACCCGGCGCCCGACTTGTACAACCGCACCAGGCTCGATGCCAGCAGGCCGGCGCCCACCACCAGCATCAGCGCCAGCGCCACCTCTACCGCCATCATGACGCGGGGTAAGATCGCTTGCTGTTCATACGCCAGCGTTGTGTGCTGGCCGTGCTTCATCTGATCGCTCAGATTGCCTGACGTCGCACGCAGCGCCGGAATCAACCCGATCAGAAGTGCGGCGCCGATCGCGGCAAGGGCCGCGAAGGCAAACACGCGTAAATCGAGCGACGTGTCGAGATGCGCCTCATACTGGCCGCCCAGCAGCAAAGCTGAAATCGCCTGACTGACCAGCGGCGAGATCGCCAGCCCTGCCGCAGTGCCCGTCACCGCGATCAAAAAGCTCTCCACCAATAGCTGTTGCACGAGGCGGCGCCGCGTGGCGCCCATGGCCATCCGGGTCGCCAACTCCTTCTGGCGCGCAGTTCCCCGGGCCATCAGGAGACTGGCAAGGTTCAGGCAAGCGAGCAGAAGAATTCCGCCGCACATGGCAAACACCGCCATGAGCGGCCTGCTGAAGAACATGCGGATATAGGTAAATCCTCTTGAACCTGCTTCCGCTGTGAACCGAAAATGCCTCTGCTCGCGTTTGGCGATCCAATTCGCATCGGGGATCACCTCGTGCAGAACCGCGCTGCTGCTTGCTGAAACATCGGCATTCGCCTGCTCTAGAGTCGCTTCTGGTTTCGTCCGCGCCATCACGGTCAGCCACCAGGCGTGGAACCCGGCGGCCGTCAGGCTGCGCGTGCCGTGCATCGCGGGCTCGCTCGCCATGGACACAAACAAATCCGGGCGATCGAGCGGGTCGGCTCCTATAAACTGCTTAGGCATCACCCCGACCACGGTAAACAGCGTGTTGTCGATGACGAGTTTCTGCCCGATCACGTTGGGCGCGCGATTCAACCAGCGCTGCCAGAAGCCTTCCGAAATCACCACGCCAAAGCCCGCGGAATTGCCGCCTTTTACATCATCGACAGGTGTCAGGGTTCGTCCCAGTAAGGGAGGTGTTTCAAGTGCCGGAAAAAAACCGCCGCTCACTATCTGTCCCTGCACATTTTCGGCGCCGTTGTTTCCCTTCACCTGCATCCTCGAATGGTTGAAAGCGAAAACTTGAGTGAAGACTCTGCGCCTGCGCTCGAGACCGCGAAACAGGGGCTCGGAGAGGCTGTAGTTGATTTTTGGATCACTATCCTTGGTGCCAAGCACAACCAGTTGATCGCTGGCCGGTACCGGCAGGGGCCGCAGCAGCAGCCCGTTGATCATCGAGAAGATCGTGGTGTTCGCGCCGACGCCAAGCGCCAGGGTCACAATCGCGACAACCGTGAATCCCGGGGATTTGCGCAGCACACGCGCAGAGAAACTCAGGTCCCGCACCAGATTCTCGAACCGCCGGAACTGCCACAACTCCCGCAGCCGTTCGTGCCACCGGCTGGCCTTGCCAAACCGGCGTCGCGTCTCCATGTCCACCTCTATCGGCGCCACACCCTGGCGCAAAAGTTTGTCCCGGAGCATGGCCTGGTGAAACGCAAGTTCGTCGGCAATTTCGCGGTCCATTCGCCGCTTCAACAAGAGCGCCTTGAGGCGGAGCACGAACTCGTGTAGATGTTGCGCCATCGGTCTCACCTCAAACGATGCCTCCTCAGGACGCCTGCATCACAAACGCCACCGCCGACGAAAGCCTCGCCCAGCGCTGCGTTTCCGCACTCAATCGCCGGTGCCCTTCAGCTGTCAATTCATAGAATTTCGCGCGGCGATTGTTTTCCGACGCGCCCCACTTCGCTTTGAGCAGCCCGCGCAGTTCCAACCGATGCAGCGCCGGATACAGCGCTCCTTCTTCCACTCTCAACACCTGTTGCGAGGTCTGCTCGATCCATTCAGCCACGCCGTATCCGTGCAGAGGCCCGCGCAGGAGAGCCTTGAGGACCAGCATCTCCAACGTTCCCTGAATCAAATCGCCCGAATCGGTTGAACGTTCCATAACTTGCTTAGGGGAACAATAACTCCGCCACAAGGCGCTGTCAATGGGAAGGACGAGAGGGAGAACTCGAGGCTGAGGAAGATTTCGAAGAGGCTGTCGCTCGACCCCGATCGGGGTTATTTCGATTTCTTTTTTGTCGCGGCCTTCGACGCCCTGGCGGCTGCCTTTTCTTCTGCCGTGTGGCTGGTGGGAATGGGCGCCAGATCTGGACCGGTGCGCCGCACCACCGTGTCGACCATCTCGTAGGTGATGGTACGGGGATTGACCGGGTGGGTCATGCCCGTCTGCGTGTCGATGCTGACGTCGCTGCCGGTCGAAATCCTGAAGCTGAATGTCGGCACGGTGCCCGCGCGTTCTGTGACGTGCGAGACGGTGACCGGCAGATAGCCCTGAATGGGATGGATGCGGAATGCCGTCTCGTAGCGATGCCGCTTGACGCTCCACGTGAACACGCGCACCTGGTCAAAGTCGAATGGCAAGCCGGCCTTCGGCGGCGAAAGCACCATCACATACTCCGGTACCGCGTGGTCCGGCACGTCCGCTGCCGAATCTTGAATCTTCGTCAGCACGTAAGCCCCGACAATGCGCTGCCCCTCGGCATACTGCGCAACGGAGTCCGGCGCTTCTACATCGATGCGGCCCGACAGCAGCCAGCCTGCGTGCCCGTCTGCGTCGCGAACCAGCCACCAGTCTTCTAGAACCACCGGCTCAGGTTGAGGCAGCCCCGGAACCGGTGTGGAAGCGGCCGTTGGCTTGGCCTTGGGCGTGGACGGCGTGGACGGACCCGATGCATTCCCCGGTGCCGGAGACTGCGCGCCGCCCGGAGCACTCGACCGATGGTGCGAAGGCGCTGCTCCCGGGGCAGGCTTCGGCACCGACGCCCGCGCGAGGAGCTGCAACTTGGCATTGGCAGGCAGCAGCCGGAAACGTTCGGTGTCCCGCCCCGGTGTCAGGTGCAGATATACGTCATCGCGGAGTATGGCGGTTGCTACCACGGGATCCTGCTTGTGCTGGTCGGCAAGCTGAGAAAACGCGTCGTACAGCTTGCTGTCGATCACCGCGTGTTCTTCAATCCAGCCGATCTCGTTCTTTTGCGTCTTTACTTTGAGGAAACGGCGGCCATGTTCCAGCACCTCGAGCGGCTGCCCGTTGGCCACTTCACCGACGCGGTTAGAAACCGCAGCCACCCGATCGTGCAGATACATTTGCCGCGCCGACACGTACACGGTATCGTGCTGCTCGTGATGAACCCGATTGCACCCGCACATCACGGCGATGGCAAGGAAGCAAAACGCGGCAAGGAAAGGTCGCGGGGATCGATGAAATACGGTAGGAAGAGACAATTGGGAGCGCGTGAGCACAGCCGGAATCTACTTTGAGGATAGCACCAGGAGACCGGAACCGGGACCAAGGATCGCGGACCAGGCCCGTATCTCGCAATGTACATAGTGCGCGCGAGGATCCGCCTCTCCGAACCGGACCCAGTTTACGCCTGGCCGCTTTTCCCGATTCCGTGCTCCCCTGTTCCTGCTCCCGGTCCCTTTCTCAATGCGGAAGCCACCGCGCAAACGGCCAGGATCGCGCCCATGATCGCCAGTGACCCGGCAATCGGCAGGTCCAGCCAATGGGACGCCAGCATCTTGAAAGCCACGAACCCCAGCATCGCTCCCAGACCGTAATGAAGATAGTGGATGCGATCGAGGAGCGCGGCCAGCGCGAAATACAGCGAACGCAGTCCGAGGATGGCGGCAATGTTCGACGTGTAGACAACAAACGGATCGTGGGAAATGGCCAGCACCGCGGGAATCGAATCGACTGCAAACAAGAGGTCCGTGAATTCAACCGCCAGAATGACCGGCAGCAGCGATCCTTTGGCGGGCTGCAGCCGGCGAATCCAATCCGGGATGGCCGCGCGGGTCGATCCTCCCCGTATCAGCCGCCAGGCCGCATACAGCAGGAACAGGCCGAAGACGTACGTAATCCAGTCAAAGCGCTTGAGCAGGGTCACGCCCAGGGCGATAAACAGGGCGCGCATCACCACCGCTCCGCCTACGCCCCAGAGCAGCGCGGTGTGCTGTCGCTGTGGAGAGATCTGAAATCCCTCAAACAGGACCAGGAACACGAATAGGTTGTCGACACTGAGCGAGGTCTCGATGGTGTACCCGGCCACAAACTGCAGCGCAGGCACCCGTCCCTGGGCAACCGCGATCCATCCGGCAAACCCGGCGGCGCACAGTGCCAGCACCGCGGTCCACACCCAGGCCACAGTCTGGGTGCGCTTTGATTCCCCCCGCGTGCCGGGCAAGAACGCGTCGATGAGAAGGAGGACGAGCACGACCACGTGAAAGCCGACCCACCATGTCCACGACGCGCCACCGATCATGAACTGAATGCTACAGGAGGAGGCTTCCGATTAACGTCGACCGACGAGGCCCCATTCCGGCGCTTCTTGTTCCTCACAGAAGAACGGTCTTCGCTGTCATTTTTGTCGCTTGTTCGTTGGCTTGCGCTCTATAGTTCGTTCAGTTTCGCCGGGATCGAAAACAATGCGCTTGCTTTGCAAAAGTCTCAAAATCGTGCGCACCGGAGCCAACGCGCGACCGGCCTGGGCCGGGTTCGCCCTCGCGCTGTTGACATTCTTCTCCCCTGTCTCGGCCGACCCGCCCAAAACAACGGCACGCGTCCAACTCGACACTCTCCGTGACGAGGTGCGCTCTGCCCACGCCCGCGGCGACGCCGCCTCGTACCTGGCCGGAAGCGAAAAGATGCGCCAGTTTCTCAACGATTCTCCCAATGGCGTGCTTCAGGTGATGAGCGCGCAGGCTTTCGCAGGAAACAACGACGGCGCACTCGACAGCTTTTCCCAGTTCGTCCGCATAGGCCAATCCAACCGGCAGGTGTTCGAGGCCAAATCATTCGACGCCCTGCGCATATCTCCTCGGTTCCTCGCCCTTCAGACCGAAATGGCCAAAAACGATGACTCGATCCCCGTCGCCTCGGCGGTGTTTCGCATGCCCGAGCCGGGCCTGGTTCCTGAGGATATCGACTACGATCCGTCGACGCGCAGGTTTTACCTTACCAGCGTCATGAATCACACCGTGCTGACCTGCGAGATGGGCGGAGGCTGCCGCGTATTCGACCGTGCTCCTGAACCGTGGCCGATGATGGCTCTGAAAGTAGACACACGCCACCGCACTCTATGGGCCACCGCCGTAGCCCTTAAAGGATTCAAGTCCGTCCCCAAGGCCAGTTGGGGTAGATCCCTGGTGTTGCTCTACGACCTCGATTCCGGCAGGTTGCTCCACCGCGTTCCGGGGCCGGCTGGAGCCACTCTCGGCGACATGGCCCTCGCCCAGGATGGAGACGCCATCGTCGCAGACAATGAAGGCGGCTTGTATCGCCTGAATCGCAAGACTCTGCGCTTCGAGCGTCTCGACAGCGGCGACTTCATTTCTCCGCAGACCCCGGCAATGTGTCCCGATCAGCGCTGCGCCTTTGTTCCCGATTATGTGCGCGGCATCGCCATACTCGATTTCGAGACCAGACAGGTTTCCTGGCTATCATCCAATGGACTGCACGCCCTGAGCGGCATCGATGGGTTGTATCTCGATGGCCGCACCCTCATCGCCACCCAGAACGGAACAACGCCGAAGCGGGTGGTGCGCTTCACATTGGACTCGTCCCTGAGGCACATCGAGTCGGAGTCGATCATCGAGCGGTCCACACCCACGCTCGGCGACCCGACCCACGGAGTCATCGTGAACGGCACGTTCTATTACATTGCCAATTCAGGATGGGATCGGCTGGAAGAGGATGGTACTCCCAAATCCGGGACCACGCCGTCGAGGCCGCTGTTGATGCGCGCCGATCTGCAATAGAAGGAAATTCGAGCCGCCCGGGAGCTATCGCTGGTCGATCAGTCGGATGCTCTCCAGGAACACGTCACCGTCAATCGTGAGGCTGTGAGCGCTGACCTTGTCCATGGTGTCCTGGGCGGTGTGGTGATAGCTGTTATTCGGTCCGTAATCGAGATCGATCACGTCGACCGCCGGCACCCCGCGCTTCAGAAAGGCCAGGTGATCGTCCTCGACGGCCTCGTCGCGCTGAAAGAAGTATTTGTCATAGCCGAACTTGCGCGCGGCCTGGCGCACCACCGCGACCAGCCAATCCGTCGAACTGGTCTCCCGCTGGATGTCGAGGTCCTTGTCGCCGATCATGTCGGCGAGGATGAAGGCCTTGATCCTCTGCAAGGTTCCGTCGCGTCCCCACTTGGCGGCCAGGTGGCGGCTGCCATAGGTCGAGTCCGATTGCGACCAGCTCTGGATGGCCTCTTCGCCGTCGAAAAATACCAGCCAGACGGAGTAGCCATCGAGCTGTTTTGTTCGCGCAGCCTGTTCCCGGAGATGATCGGCCAGGGCCAGCAGCAGCCCGGTGGTCGAGCCGCCGTCGTTGGCGCCCACAAAGTTGACGTTCTTCAGGTAGTAGTTGGTCTCGTAATGGGTCCCGATGACGATAACCCCATCCTTCTTACCCGGAAAGCGCACGATGAAATTGCGCATGTTCACAGGACCGATGGGCGTGTTGGCAATAAAGGTGTCTTCTTCCAGTTGATCGTGTTCGAGGTGAGCGCGCAGGAACGCCTCAGCCTTCGTGTGCCCTGGACTGGTCGGCCAGCGCGGACCGATCGAGACAAAGTCGCGCGTATAGTCGAGGGCTTTTTCTCCGTTGAAGTGCTGCTGCGCCTGCCCGACTAAAGGAAATAAACACAGCATTCCGACGATTGCCACGAGACGTGGCTGCCCCATCCTGGCGACGTTTCTGTCCCCAGGGTGGGAAACCTCGAACCCGGACCGGCCGTAGCCAATTCGAATTGCACGCCAGATCATGAAGCGGCCGCTTCTTTGGCCTTGCGGCGCGACGGGTGCACCCACCATGCGACCCCGATGCCGATGAGGTAAAGCGCCAGCATGGGGCACGCATAGATACACATGGTCCATGGGTCGGGGCTCGGAGTGATGATGGCGGCCACGAGAAATATGGCCAGGATGGCGTAACGGATGTTCTTCCACAAGAATTTCGGGCTCACGATGCCGAACATGGCCAGGAAGAAAATCAGGATGGGCATTTCGAAGCTGATGCCCAGCCCGAGAATGATGGAAAGAAAGAAGCCCGTGTACTCCTCGATGGTAACGATGGGGTTGAACTTCTGCCCGAAACCCAGAATGAGGATTTTGAGCGCGCCCGGCAACACGAAGAAGTAACCGAAACTGGCTCCCAGCAGAAAGAGTCCCACGGTGGCCGCCATGAACGGGATCACAAACCGCTTCTCCTTCTGGTACAGGCCCGGCGCGATGAACAGCCACACCTGGTAGAGAATGAAAGGCGAGGCCAGTATGGCTCCGCCGATCAGAGATACCTGCAGATACAGGTTCAGCGGGTCCATGGGGTGGGTGTAGTTGAGTTTGATCCCCAGCCGGTCGAGCGGCGATTGCACGAAGCCATACAGCCGCTCGTGAAAAAAGTACGCGATTCCGAAACCGACGGCCAGGTACGCAGCCGAATGGACGATGCGCCGGCGCAATTCGTCCAGGTGCTCCATCAGGCTCATGCCAGGCAGTTCCGCGCGCTGGCTCACCGCGGTGCGCGCCTTGCCAATTGCATCCGCGGGATCAACCATGCTGGCTCACAGGCTCCTTGGGCGCGATGGGTGGTTCGACGTCTGTTTCGGAACGCGCGCCGTTCTGTGCGCTTGCATCCCCCTCGGGCTTCAATTCTTCGGCAACCATGCCTGGCCGCCCCGCACTCACCTGCTCCCCGGTACTCGGCGGCAGGATCCTCGGAGTCGTGACAACGGGCTCCTGGACCCGTTCAGCTACCTCCGCCGGAAATCCCTCAACCGGTGCATTTTCGGCCGCCGGCGAGGGTGCGGAGGAGGGTTCCACCGCGCCGATGTCCGCTTGTGCCTCAATAGTCGGGGCTGGGTTTGGGGCAGGCGCCTCGGCAGGAGGCAGAATGGGCGCCGCCAGTGCAGCCAGGCGCGTCCGCTCTTCTTCTTCCTTCTTCCGCCGGTCGGCCTCTTCTGAGAGTCGCAACTCCTCTTCCATCTGGAACTTGAAGTCGTTGGAGGCCTTGCGGAACTCGTACATCAACTTGCCGATCTGGCGCCCGATCTGAGGCAGGCGCCGCGGTCCGAAGACCACCAGAGCCAGCACCATGAGAATGAGCGTATCGGCCATTCCCAGGCTGGCAAGTTCAATTGGCAGAGGGGCACCCATGAAGGATCATGATACCTGCCCGCGCGCACCGCTCACAAACCCGCGCAGTTAGTCTTCCACGACGGGCTCTGTGAACTTCAGTTCGTTGCCGAAGTCGTCGCGAAGACGAAAATCCCGGTTACCCCACGGCTTGCGCACGATGTCCTGCGACAACCGTGCTCCGCGGTCGAGCAGATCATCGCGCAGGCCCTCCAATTCGGACGTAAACAAGTGCACGCCGACGGGTGTATGCTTCCGCGCCGCGTCCTGAAACAAATGGATTGCGATCCCGTCGCGCTCTACGATGGCATAGTCGCCGCCCGGCATCTGGGTGGCAACTCGAAATCCAAGCTTGTGTTCATAAAAGGCGATGGCCGATTTCAGGTTTGCGGCAGGGAGTTCCGGTGCGATCCGCAGAAGGCGCGACATGCAAAAGACCTCTCCAAATGCGAGATTGTCTCAGGACGGCAGCTTACCACGGCGCGTGTCCAACGATGCCTATTGCGCATCAAAGAGGCTGTGGGCAATAAGGTTAGCCGGCCAGTCGCATTGCGGGCTCCGATTCCGTCGTATCCTTATAGGAAGGAAATGGCCATGAAGACCTTCAATCTGGATGAGGCACAATCCCTTCTTCCCGTGCTCGAATCGCTTTTGAAGCGAGCCATTGAAGGCAAGCGTGCCGCGGAGGAAGTGGAATCCAGGCTTTCGGAACTCGGCCGGCGCATCTATCTGTCGGGGGGAATGCGGGTGGACCTGGCCCGCGTGGCGCAGGAGCGCGCGGAAATGGAGGCCCATCTGCAGCGGGTGCAGGAGAGCATTTCCGAAATCGACTCCATCGGGGTGCAGGTCAAGGACCTTGATTCAGGTTTACTCGATTTCCCCTTCCGTCTCGATGAGGAAATCGTTCTTCTTTGCTGGCGCATGGGCGAATCAGCGATCGAGCACTGGCACACAGTCGAATCGGGCTTCCAGGGCCGCCAGCCAGTGGATGATCGGTTCCGGCGCCGCTCACCGTCCGGCGGCCGGCCGAACTGACAACGTCCCGATTCGTATCCGGGAATGAAGAAGCCGGATCTGAATTCGATGGGGCACGGTGTAGTCTGTTGCAGTCCATGTACATTCCTGAGCATGAAGTACGCGCCGTCCTAAGATATGACTCGCTTATTCCCGCCATTCGGCTGGCGTTGATCGACTACTCAGCCGGCTTGGTGATCCAGCCTGCCCGCACCATCATGCGGACAGGAATTGCCGCCGATCACCGCGACGGGTGGTTTGGAATCATGCCCGTGGTGCACGGCGATTGGATGGCCCTCAAATCAGTGACGTTCTATCGCAGCAATGCCGAGCGGGGCCTGCCTACGCACATGGCCCTGATCGAGTTGCTCAGCCGGGCCACCGGCGAGCCTATGGCGTTAATGGATGGGCGGCTAATCACTGAAATGCGAACCGCAGCCGTCACCGCGGTGGGATTCGCGGCTCTGGCTCCGTTGCATTTTGCCTCGCCGCCGCGCAGCCTTGGCATCCTGGGTTCTGGGGTTCAAGCCAATGCGCACATCCAATCTCTGCGCCATGTATGGCCAGAGCTCGAGGAAATAAGGATCTGGAGCCCGACATCGGCCCACGCCCAGCGGCTTGCGGAAACAGTGAGTGGACGAGCCGTCGCCATCGAAGAAGCCGCCGCCGCGGAGGTCGTCCTTACGGTTACAGTCTCTGCCGAGCCCGTTTTACGCGGACGCTGGCTGTTACCCAATGCCATGATCCTGGCCGTGGGTGCAACCGGCGATGGCGCTCGAGAGATCGATGACGAGGCGATGCTCACCAGCTACGTCGTCGCCGAGTCCCGCTCCTGCGTGGAGCGCGAATCTGGCGATGTCCGCGGGTCCGGTGCCAGGGTCCAGGTCGAGATCGGCGAGATCCTGTCCGGATCAGACGCGGCCGCCATTCCAACGGACAAGCGGGTTCTTTTCAAAACTGTAGGTATGGCCATCGAGGATCTGACCGCGGCCCGGCTGGTATGGCAGGCCAGACACTCGGCATCGGCGGATGCTGCATGAAGACGAAGAACGCGTCGGGGGTTTCCGATCCGAGCGGAAATGTCTGATCCTGCGTCTAATCCTGTAGTTATATTCCCCCCGTCTAACAAGCGAATCACCACAGCAAATTGACATATATCAGGTAAGCAAGCATTCGTCTGCGTTACGCTGATATGGCAATCTGGACAGAAATGCGAGGGATCATCGATGAAATTGGGGAAATGGGCGCGGTTGTTCCTGGCGGCGGCGCCGCTCTTATCGGGGTGCAAGGGCTTTTGGGATGTGCCCAGCGGCAGCGGCGGCAGCGGTGGCGGCGGTTCGACCAGCGGCGTGTTCTACGTGCTCAACCAGAAGACCGCCCAGATCGCTGCCTACACCATCGCGTCGGGGTCGACCTCGCTGACCGCGGTGACAAACAGTCCTTACTCCCTGGGCACGACGGTCCCCTATACGATGGCCATTTCTCCCAATGGCGGTTTCCTTTACGTGGGGACGGTGGTCGGAATTTTTGTTTATAGCGTGGGATCGGACGGCTCCCTGACCATCCTGAATGGCGGGCAGGTAATCACTTCCGACTTTGCGTTCACCATGCAGTTGGACGCGAGCGGTTCATGGCTGATCGACGCCGTTTCCGGAATCGGGGCGGTGAATGCCATTCCACTCGATCCGACCACCGGCCTGGTCCTGAGCGGGGCCACGGAGCAATCGGTAACCGTGCCGTCCACCGCCGTGCGGAGGGTGACCATCACACAAGCGGGCGCTCCGAATCCCTACGTTTTCGTGGCTATGGGAGCCGGCGGAACCGCGGTAATACCGTTCACCCCCACGTCGAGCGACAATCCGTTCGGAAGCGTCTCCGTTATTAAAACCATCAACACGACGACCGGCGGCTCGATCGCGGTCGCCGTCGACCTGTCACGCCAGCTTCTTTACGTGGGTGAAACGGTTGCCGTGAGCGGAACGAACCCCGGGGGACTCCGGGTATTTGCGATCGGAGCCAACTCCACCATGAGTGAAATCTCCGGGTCGCCGTATCCATCGGGCGGCGTTGGCCCCGGCGCTATTCTCCCCACGTCCAACTATGTCTATGTCGCCAATTCATCGGTCACGGGCAGCAACACGGGCAATATCCAGGGATTTGCGATTACGACAACCGGTACTGTCTATTCGCTCACCTCGGTCAGTACCATCTCGGCTGGCCTTACCACTCTCGCCATGGATGAAGAAAACACTGGCACGTATCTACTGGCAGTCAATTCGGGCGGCGGTCCCGATCTCAACGTTTTCACGTTCGACACCACGACCGCGGGCAAGCTGGACTCGTATACGACGGCATCGACAGGCTCGGACCCGGTGCAAGCGGTTTCTGTGGTCGCGGTCCCCTAAAAGCCCGCGAGTGAAACCACGGAACTCCGTGGCCATCCTTGCGATCTCTCTTTGTCGCAAGGGTGGAAAACCACGAACCCTGGTCATTTAGGAGCGCAGTTTGGCGCGGCTTCGCGCAAACGAAGTCGAAGGATCTGCGTTTCGGGCGCCTCGATTGATGCAATGAACTTCGGAGTCACCACGCAAGGGGTCTACCGCCGCGCACCACGCCCTGAAGACAGCCAGGGAGCAACGGCCCGAGTTTGTTGCGACCGTCGCCGCGTGTGTGGCCATCACCTTGCTCTTCAATGCGTCGGGTTTGGGATGCGACAATCGGCGGTGCGCAAAACCGCTGTGAGGGGGTTTCAGCGCCGGGGGAAACGAGTTTCACACCCCGACTAAACCAAGCGCCTTGAGATCAACACCCAAAATTTCCGCAGACCTCTTCAACAATTGATAAGGTCCCGACCCCATCATCAGCACATGGTCGGCCGCACATCGCGGTGGGTCGCACCCCGGGGCTCCCATGATCAGAATTTGCGAGCGGGGTTTCTGGTACTCGACGAGTTCAAGCACCCTCTCGCATTCCTGATCGGAAAGAGTTGAGCACAAGATGACCAAATCGAAGCGATGCATGGCAAGCAAGGCTTCCGCGTCCTCGATTCTGTCAGCGCCCCGCGTCTGGAAGAATGCCCCAAGAATCAATCTCCGCGTCTCGAGTAGCAGATGGTCGCGACTGAAGACCAGCACTTCCGAACTCATTGAAAAGATCCTCCCGGCGTGAGTGGACATCGACCACGATTTTGTCGTCGGGAAGGAAGCATAGCCTATTTCGTTACCGGCTTCTGTCCCGCAACGAACAAACTAGGGAAATCCCTAGTGTTCCTGCGACGATTCCACGGATATGGTTGTTAGTAGACATAACTGCAGGCGGTCCAGTGCCATGATCGCAACTAACCTCGAGAGCGCGCATCCCCAAGAGTCCAGTCGAACGCACTCCCACGACTCTATGAGCTTTCAACGGAGCGAAACCAGGCTATCCATGTCCGACGTGTCCTCCAACCTGTTACTCGAATCGCTGTCTCCGAAATATCGTGCAGCCCTGCTTTCACGCATGAGGGCGGTCACCCTTCCTGCGCGTGAAGTGATGTACGAACCGGACGAGACTCCGAAATTCGCCCACTTTCTCACCGGAGGCATCGCGTCGATCGTGGGCACAATGTCGAGCGGCGCGAGCGCGGAAGTCGGTATCTGGGGAAAGGAAGGGATGGTGGAGTGCTTCCACCTTTTGGGCAACGCTCGAATACCAACGCGCTGCTTCATGCAGGTGGAAGGCACCGCTCTCCGGATGCCCTTCAAGGATCTACAGAAAGAGTTCCGCGAAAATGACGAGATGCGGGAATGCGTGTTGCAGAGCGTGCAGAGCCAGGGAGCCATCCTGAGCCAACTCGCCGCCTGCAATCGGCTGCACGAGGCCGAGGAACGGCTGGCGCGCTGGTTCCTCATGGTGCGCGACCGCATCGAAGCCGACAATTTCTATCTCACTCAGGAGTTCCTCGCGGTCATGCTGGGATCGCGCCGCACCACGGTCACGGCTGCCGCCGGCGCTTTGCAGCGCAAGGGACTGATCCGGTACAGCCGCGGCCGCATCCACATCGTGGACCCCACCGGCCTCGAAAGGGAAGCCTGCGAGTGCTATGCAACAGTGCGCGGCATTTACCAGAATTTCTACGGCATGGCCGTGAGTTGAGCGCCCGTTGAGCTGATTCCGGTTTCTCAGTGTGATGTATGATTCTCGCGAACTGACGTTCGCAAATGATTCTGCACGCGCCCAGAACCCGTCCCCTGCCATGGATGGTGCGAAAGCAACGCGCCGCGGCCGGTTGGCTCGTGCCACTTGTGGCGCTTGAATGGGTGTGGGAGTGGGCGGCATTCGCCCTCAGCAACTGGGCGTTTCTTGAGGTGCTGGAATACCTCGGCACATTCTCGATTCTTGTGGCCGTCATCTTTTACTTCTCCGAGGCCGGAGATCGCATCAAGCTGCGCCACTACCAGGCCTGGCAGGTGATCAACACCGCGCAAGGCAAGGGCGGCAGCGGCGGCCGTATCGAAGCATTGCAGGAACTCAACCAGGACAAGGTGCCGCTGGTGGGAGTGGACGTCTCCTCGGCGTTCCTGCAGGGCGTGCGCCTCGAGCATGCCAACCTGCTGCGCTCCGATTTCAGTTCTGCCGATGTGCGTAACGGCGACCTGGCCTACTGCAACTTCTTGCTCGCGAATCTGAACTCGGCGAATCTGCGCGATGCGAACCTGGATCATGCGCAGTTCCTCCAGACGGATTTAGAGGACGCCGACCTGACGGGCGCCAATCTCGCGGGCGCCGACCTCTCCGGAGCAACTTTGGATCGAGCCGACTTGCGCAATGCGGACGTGCGCGATCTGAAGTGGCAGGAGATCAAAAGCATCCAGGGCGCGAGCATCGATGGGCTGAGGAATGCCCCACAGGGATTCCGTGAATGGGCCCTGGGACATGGGGCGGTGGCCGAGCCGACCGGTGCTTTACGATAAAGGCAGCGTGCAAACCATACGAGTAGAAACACCATCAGCCAAATATGACGTCATCGCGGGTAGCGGGCTCATTGCTACGCTTGCGCAGCGGATTGAGAGGATCGCGGACCGGCTGCCGAGGCGCGTGTTCGTCGTGACCTCGCCGGACATCTGGGCGTTATGGGGCGAGACCCTCGCCGCCTCCTTTGCCGAACCGCCGATCACGCTTTTTCTCGCGCCGGGAGAAAAGCACAAGACCATGGCGAGCGTAGAGAAGCTTTTGCGTCAGATGGTCGCGGCGGGCGGCGACCGCGGGTCGCTGCTGATCGCGTTCGGCGGGGGCATCGTGGGCGATGTGGGCGGATTCGTGGCAGCCGTGTTCATGCGCGGCATTCCATACGTACAGGTGCCGACAACCTTCCTCGCCCAGGTGGACTCCTCTGTGGGCGGCAAAACCGGTGTCAACCTGCCCGAAGGCAAGAACCTCGTCGGCAGCTTCCATCATCCCTTGGCCGTGTTTGCCGATATCGGCGTGCTCGGCACGCTGCCCGATCGCGAACTCCGCGCAGGGCTGATGGAAAGCGTGAAAGCCGGCATCATCCGTGACCGCGCGCTGGTCCGCTTTCTCGAGGAACATGACGAGGATCTGCTGCGCCGCGACCCCAAGGCGCTCGAGAAAGTGATCGCCGCCTCCATTCGTATGAAGGCCGACGTGGTCAACAAGGACGAGCGCGAATCGGGCCTGCGCATGATTCTCAATTTCGGCCATACGATCGGCCACGCCATCGAACAGGCGACGCGCTACAAGGTACTGCTCCACGGAGAGGCCGTGGGCTGGGGCATGGTGGCCGCGCTTTACCTCGCTCGCCAGCGTGGAATGATCACCACTCGCCAGGCGGAGCGGATGGAAAGCCTGATCTATCGCTACGGTCCTTTGCCGCCGCTCAAACTTCGTGCCACCAAACTGGTCGCCGCCACCAGCGCAGACAAGAAGAACGTGGGCGGCGTACGACGCTTTGTGCTCCCGGTTGGAATTGGCGACGCGGGCGTGGTTGACGATGTGACGCCGGCGGAACTGGAAGCCGCGGCGAAGTTCATGCTGAGCCGGGCCGCGGAAAGACACGCATGACGCCCGCCACTGGCGCAAAACCTGTCGGCGCTGATGACGAGACGAGCGCCGCGCAGGCGGTGCGCCAGATGTTCAATTCCATCGCCCCGCGCTACGACCTGCTGAATCACCTCCTCTCCGCCAACATCGACCGTTTATGGTGGCGCAGCACGGCCCGGCGATTTCGCGCCGTTCTGGAAAATGCCGATGCGGCGATTCTGGACATCTGCTGCGGCACCGGCGACATGACCATGGCGCTCTTGAAGCATCGACCAGACAACGCCCGGCCTGTTCTTGCCGCGGACTTTGCCCGCGCGATGCTCGCGCGCGGCAGGCACAAATTTCTTGGCCGAGCCGTGGTGGCATTGGAAGCCGACGCTTTGCATCTACCTCTTCGTCCGGCGTCACTAGACCTCATCGTGACCGCCTTCGGTTTTCGCAACCTGGCAAATTACGAAGCCGGCCTGCGCGAGTTTCATCGCGTGCTCAAACCCGGAGGCCATTTGGGCATCCTGGATTTCAGCGAGCCTGGGGGCCTGGTCGGCAAGGCCTACGCGCTCTATTTCCGGCGCGTGCTTCCCGCCGTCGGGAGCCTGTTCTCGGGCCCGGGCGCGGGCAACAGCGCGGGTCCGTACAACTACTTGCCGGCTTCGGTCGAAAGCTTCCCACCGCCCCAAGCCATGTTGGCGCTGATGCGCAAGGCCGGATACGAAGATTGCGCATGGCAGCCCTACACCTTTGGCATTGCAGGGTTGTACACCGCGCAGCGCCCGCTTGTAGTCTAGATAGGCGATGACCTCCGCCGTGTCCAGCCTGCCAGGGTTTTCCGCTGAGAAGCGCCGCGTGGCCCTCCACTCCATGCTGGCGGCCGCAGCCATGACGCTGCTCAAGCTGGCGGCGGGATTGTTTTCAGGCTCGTTGGGTGTATTGTCAGATGCGGCCCATTCGGCGCTCGACCTTGCCGGCGCCGCATTGACCTTCTTCTCGGTACAGGTTTCGGATAAGCCGGCCGACGAAAACCATACCTACGGGCATGGCAAGATCGAGAACGTCTCGTCACTCGCTGAAGCCGGCCTGATGGTAGTCTCGTGCGCCTGGATCATTTTTGAGGCAGTATCGCGAATCGCGCATCACATCGTGGAACTGCGACACTCGCTTTGGCCGGTTCTGGTGCTGGTCGCTTCAATCGCGGTTGACTACTGGCGCTCGCATCAATTGCGGGCCGTGGCCGAGCGCACCGGTTCTCCCGCTTTGGCTACCGACGCCTTCCATTTCGCCTCCGATATCTGGTCTACCTTAGCCGTGCTTGCCGGACTGGGGGCCAGCTGGTTGGGTTCGCGCTACGGCATTTCCTGGCTGCGCTATGCCGATCCCGTGGCCGCTATCGCGGTTTCAATCATGATTCTGCGTATCACTCTCACCCTGACGCGCGAAACGGTAGGGGTGCTCATGGACCAGATTCCCGCCGAGACCCGGCGCCAGATCGTGAACGAAGTGGAGCGAGTGCCCGGCGTGCTGGCTGTCGAACAGGCCCGCGTTCGGCGGGCGGGCGCCGCGCACTTTGCCGATCTGACCCTGGCTCTGCCGCGCAGCTACACCTTCGAGCACGCCGGCGAACTGGTACGCGCGGCGACCGATGCCGTGCACCGCACCCTGCCGGACGCCGATGTCGTCATCCACACCGTTCCGAGCAAGGGCCGCGCGGAAAGCATCTTCGATCGCGTCCGCGCCGTGGCTGCCCGCAACAACGTCAGCGTACACGAACTCAGCGTGCAATCGCACCATGGGCGCCTGCGCGTTGAACAGCATGTCGAGCTGAACGAAAATATGTCGCTGTTGGAGGCGCACAACTTTGTGAGCGCGATGGAAGCCGAGATTCTGCGCGACACGCCCGAAATTGACTCGGTGTTAACCCATATTGAAAGTGAACCCGCCACCATCGAGCAGCCAGAAGACGCGGTGGTCGAAGATCGCCGCATCGAGATCGCGCTGCGCGCCGCGGCCAGTTCCTTCAACGAAATCGAGGATGTACACGAAATCACGGTGCGCCGCGCCGGCGACCATATCGATCTCTCCTGCCATTGCACATTGCCCGATCACCTGCCAATGCAGCGCGTGCACGAGGTGATTACCGCGCTCGAAGACCGCCTCAAGATCGAGTGCCCGGAGGTATCGCGCGTAACCATCCACCCCGAACCGGCGACAGATAACACGCGGTAAAGAGGAGAGAGGAAATGATCGCCCACAGCGACTGGAAACACGACGACGTCTTCGAAGGAAGAGCGGAGAACGGCAACACCATCGTGTTCGATGCCGATGCGGCCCACACCAACGGGCCCAGCCCGATGGAAGCCGTGCTCATGGCCCTATGCTCATGTACGTCGGTCGATGTGGTGAGCATCCTCAAGAAGAAGCGGCAGCTGCTCACTAGCCTTCGTGTTTCGGCGGCCGCGACGCAGGCAGACGCGCCGCCCCGCGTCTTCACCCATATCAAGCTCACGTATGCGGTGCGTGGAAAACTCAGCCGCAAGGCCGTGCAAGACGCGGTTGCGCTGTCGAAGAACAAATACTGTTCGGTATCGCTGATGCTGGAAAAGGCGGCGAAAATCGAATGCGAAATCGTCTACCCGGATGGAGAGCCTGAGCCATGACTTCCAGCCGGGTAAGGCGTCCCCTCGTTCATTTCTTTCAGATTGCGTCGCTGGTGATGATCCTGATCGCCGTGGCCCTGGGGGCAGCCATCCTCACTATGCATTTCGCGATCCATGGCGCGGAGGTGCAGGTGCCCGCGCTGAAAGGCATGACCGTGGCCGACGCGCGTAGCCAGACTGCCGGCCTGGGCCTGAACCTTGAAGTGGACAATCGGTACTATTCGTCCGACGTGGCTCCGGGTCACATTCTCACCCAGTCGCCGGCCCCCGGCACCGTGGTGCGAAGGGAGTGGCGTGTGCGCGTCGCCGAGAGCCTCGGACCGCAGAAGGTGGACGTACCGGACACGGCGGGCGTCGACCAGCGCGTGGCTGCGCTGAAGCTCCGGCGCGTGGGGCTGAGCGTGGGAGCGACCGCGCAGTTGCCTTACGCCGGCGCTGAGGAAGGCACGGTGCTCGCCCAGGACCCGCCCGCCCATGCCCAGGGCATCGAGGGACCAAGCATCAATCTTCTTGTGGCCGCACCCAGCGAAGAGACGCCCGACGGGTTCGTGATGCCCGACTTTGCCGGCGTGCCCATCGTGGCTGCACAGGCGGCCCTGGCGCGCGTGGGGTTGAAGGGGCCTCCACCCACGTTTGTGGATGTGAATGTGCCCGACGTCGGGGCTGCCAACATGCCTCCCAAGGCACCCGTGGCTCCGGGCGCCGTGATCGGGCAGCAACCGCCGGCCGGCGCGCGGGTAGGCCAGAACACGCCAGTCGTGTTCACTGTGGCGAAGTAAAGCCGCAGGTCTTTCCGAGAGTTCGCGGCATCTAAGACCAAGGCATGATGCAGGAATCGAAAGACCACGCCGCCGACGCGACGCCATCGAGAAGCACGGACCTGTCGCACGCCTGGCGCGCCTTGCGTCATCGCAACTTCCGCCTCTTTTTCGGCGGACAAACCATCTCCCTGATCGGCACATGGATGACGCGGGTGGCTACGTCGTGGCTGGTTTACCGCTTGACGAAGTCGTCGCTGCTGCTGGGGACGGTTGGGTTCGCGGGGCAGATCCCCACGTTTCTGCTCGCGCCCCTGGCCGGCGTCATCGTCGACCGCATCGACCGCCGAAAGGTGCTGGTGTGGACCCAGACCTTGGCCATGGTGCAGTCACTCGCCTTGGCATGGCTCACGCTCTCGCACCGCATCAACATCGCCGAAGTCCTGGTGCTGAGCGCAACCCAGGGCATCATCAACGCCTTCGACATGCCCGCCCGGCAATCGTTCATGATTCGTATGGTCGAAGATCGCGCCGATCTTTCCAACGCCATCGCTATCAATTCATCGATGGTCAACACCGCGCGCCTGGTCGGGCCATCTCTTGCGGGTTTGCTCATCGCCGCCACCAACGAGGGCTGGTGTTTTTTGGTAGATGGCGTCAGTTACATCGCGGTGATTGCGTCACTGCTGATGATGCGCATCCAGCATGAGCAACTGGAGCACGCGGGCACGACGATGGTCGAGCAGTTGCGACAGGGTTGGGATTATGTCGCGTCTTCGCTGCCTATTCGCAGCATCCTCCTGCTATTCGCGCTGATCAGCCTCATGGGATGGCCGTTCATGGTGCTCATGCCCATCTTTGCGGCCCAGGTGCTGCACGGCGGTCCACACACTCTGGGGTTCCTGATGGGCGCAGTCGGCGTGGGATCGCTGGTCTCCGCGCTGTCGCTGGTTGTGCGCCGGTCGGTGCGCGGCCTGTTGAAGGTCATTCCCATCGGCGCGGCGGTTTTCGGCGGAGGTCTGGTTGCGTTCGGCATTTCGCGCAGCCTGTGGTTCTCGATACCGATGATGTTCGTCACCGGATACGGCATGATGCAGGGCGTCACCACCAGCAACACCATCCTGCAAACGCTTGTCGACGAGAAGATGCGCGGCCGCGTGATGAGCTACTACACGATGGCGTTTGTGGGCATGGCGCCGTTCGGGAGCCTGCTTGCCGGAGCCCTTGCTCATGCAATCGGTGCTCCGCGCACGGTCATTATCAGCGGTGTCGCCTGCATTCTGGGCTCGGTGTGGTTCTGGTCGCGCATGCGCGCCATTCGCACCGACATGCGCCCCATCTATCAGCGGCTGGGGATCGTGCCGCGAACGGAAGTAGCAATCGAAGAAGCCGCGGAAAGCTGAGCTAAGGTTCCTCTGATCCCGTCGAAACCGGGTGGCCCAGGTCTGGATTTTCAGACCTGGGATAAAATCACTCAACCCACAAAGTTGCACAGCAGGATTAACCGTCGGTCAATTCGCTTAGGATGGTGTGTGTTGCCAGAGGACGAAGCGCAATGAGCATGAGCGAAGACCTGGTACGAATCGCACAGCAGGAGCGAGAACTTCAGTTGCCGCGCCTGGATGCGCAGATCGCGTGGGAGTTGGGATCGCGCCTGCGGGCGATGGCCGCGGAGCGAAAGCTGGCGGTCGTGATTGACATACGCCGATTCGGCCAGCCGCTTTTCTATGCCGCCATGGACGAAACCACGCCCGACAACGTGGAATGGGTGCGGCGCAAAAGCAACGTGGTGGCGCGCTTTCATCAGAGCTCCTATGTGGCGGGAATCAAAGAGAAGATGAAGAATCAGTCGCTCATCGAGAGCCAGGGCCTGGCCCTCGCCGACTACGCCACACATGGCGGATCGTTTCCGCTGGCTGTGGCTGGCGCTGGCCTCGTGGGAAGCGCGACCGTTTCAGGCCTGCCGCAGCGCGCCGACCACGAGCTTGTCGTGGAGGCTCTCTGTGCAATGCTGGCGCGGGATTATGCGGACTTGAAGCTCTCACCGGAGTAGCGGCTTCAGCGAAGGTCGGATGAAGGCCGCCTCATTCAATCTTCTCGATCATCGCGATGAAGAATCCGTCCGTGCCGCAAGCGCCGGGAAGCAGGCGCAAATAGCCTTCGGGAGTCATGCAGCTCCGAAGTTGCTCGGCACCACTCTCGGTGAGAGCTCCTTCAGTCTGTATCTTGTCGATTCGTCCGGCGATCGAACGCGTTCGGACGCCGTCAGCTTCGCGAAGCACCGACGCAACCACTTGCTCGTTCTCTTCCGCCTCCAGCGAGCAGGTGGAATAAATCACGTGACCACCGGGACGAACTGCGCGTAATGCGCAGGTGAGGATGGCGCGCTGGCGTTCAGCTTGCCGAGGCAGGTCTTCCGGTTGGAGGCGATGGCGAATCTCTGGATTGCGACTCAGCGTGCCGGTGCCGCTGCAGGGCACATCGGCAAGAACCACATCGAACTCAGATTCGAAGTCGAGCGCAGTCGCATCGGCAAGCTTGCACTCAATGCGGCCGCCGCCGGGGAGGAAGCGTTCGCGCAGAGACTCGAGCCGCGCCGCACTCGATTCGCAGGCGACGATGTGCGCCTGGGGATTGCGCTCGGCGAGAATGAGCGTTTTTCCTCCCGGCGCAGCGCAGCAATCAAGAATCGCGCTTCCCTGACCCGCGATTTCGGCCACCAATTGCGAACCTTCGTCCTGGATGCGCACGCGGCCCTCGCGCAAAGCGGCGGTGCTAACCACATCGCCGCCTGCTACCTTCCTGGCAGCACTGAGCAGTGTGCCCGGCTCGAGGGTAATGCCGGCTTGCGCGAGTTCCGCTTCGGCTTCAGGTGTTGCAATTCGAATCGTCATCGCCGGGGGATTCTGGTTATGACCGCAGATGGCAGAGGCGACGTCGGTACCAAAGAAGCGCGACCAGCGCTCAACCATCCAAACCGGATGCGCTCGAATGGCCGCCTCTTCCGAAGAGTAAGACTGCGGAGCTTCACCAAGCTTGCGCAGGACCGCGTTCACCATGCCGGAGGCGAAGCGATGGCCGGCCCGCCGGACCAGTTCCACGCTCTCATCGATGGCGGCGCGCGCTGGAATGCGATCGAGATGCAGCAATTGGAAGGCTCCCAGGCGCAGAGCGATCCGCACTTCCGCATCGAGCCTCGCGTTCGGCCTGGAAAGAAGGCTTCGCACCTGCTGGTCGAGGAAAATCTGCCACCGCAGCACGCCCAGAACCAGCGCCGTGGTCAGATGGCGGTCACGATCAGAAAGGGCCGACACCGCGTCGTCGCGCAGCAGATCGTCGGCGTGCGCCTGGCCGCGTTCGACGGTCAACAGGATTTGAAACGCTACCCGGCGCGCGGCGGAAATCGCGGCCATCCCCTTCAACCCAGACGGACGCCGGCTGGCATCCCACGCAGAAATTCGGCAGCAGGCAGCCGCTTCTTGCCCTCGAGCTGAAGCTCGATCAATTCGAGCCACGTGTTGCCCGCGCACGCAACAAACATCCGATGCCCGCCGATGGCCAGCTGTCCGCATTCGGGAGCGGTGTTTGCATCGGTGGGCGGGGTATCCGCCACCTCAGTCCGATGCACGATCAGCTTTTTGCCGTTCAACGTGGTAAACGCGCCCGGCCAGGGCTGAAAGCCGCGCCAGCGATTCTTGAGCTGGGCTGCTGTAAAGGCTGAAAAATCCATGCGCCCGTCTTCGCGGTCGAGCAATGGCGCGAGCGTAGCGCGGGAGTGGTCCTGCGCCTGGGGCTCGATGGTCCCGGTGCCGAGTCCTTCGAGGGTCTCCACCACCAGAGGCGCGCCGCCGGCCGCCAACTCCTCATATAGTTCCACCGCCGTCTGCTCGGGGCGAATCACGACCGCCTGTTGCATCAAGATCGGCCCGGTGTCCAGGCCCTCCTCGAGAAGCATGGTGGTATTGCCTGTGATGGTTTCGCCCATAGCGATCGCCCATTGAATGGGCGCGGCGCCGCGATACTTAGGCAGCAAAGACCCATGCAGATTGATGCAGCCGTATCGAGGCAGCGTCAGCATCCAGGGCGGGATGATGCGCCCGTAGGCCACGACGATAATGGCATCCGGAGCAATCGACTCCAGTTGCGCGCGGAAATCGGCGTTGTTGCGGATCTTGTCGGGCTGGATGACAGGAATTCCCGCCGCCAGCGCTTTCCCTTTGACGGGCGGCGCAACCAGTTCCTGGGTGCGCCCTACGGGCCGGTCCGGCTGCGTCACGGCGAGGGAGATCTCGTGGCCCGCCTCCAGCAATGCCATGAGAGTTGGCACCGCAAATCGGGGAGTGCCGCAGAAAACCAGCTTCACCGCGCTACCAGGTGCCTTCCCGCTGCATCTTGCGAATTTTGCGCAGGGCCAGGTCGCGCTTGAGGGCGCTCATGCGGAAGATGAACAACATTCCGTCGAGATGGTCGATTTCATGCTGGAAGGCGCGCGACAGCAATTCCTCGCCGTCCATCTCGAACCATTTGCCGTTTTCATCCTGGGCGCGAATAGCTACCTTGGCGGCCCGCACCACTTTCTCCCGAATCTCGGGAAAACTCAGGCAGCCTTCCTCCTCGTACTGCTTGCCCTCGCGGAAGATGACCTCGGGATTGATGAGCACCAGCTTTTGTGCCGGGTCCTTCCCCATGCTCAGGTCAATCACCGTGACGCGCTTGGGGACGGCCACCTGTGGCGCCGCCAATCCGATGCCTTGGGCCGCATACATCGTCTCGAACATGTCGGCAACAAACTTGCGCAGTTCGTCATTGAATTCGGTGACCGGCTCACCCGGCTGCTGCAACACCGGTTCCGGGTACTTAACGATCTTGAGAATCATTCGATTGGATTAAAAGCTCCTGATCTGTTCGATGTATCCATGGTAATTCCGTTTCATCTCGAGCACCGAGTCGCCCCCGAACTTCTCATGCGCCAGCCCGGCGATGGTGAGTGCAACCATGGCCTCGGCGGCCACCCCCGCGGCGGGGACCACGCAGATATCGGACCGCTCATAGCTGGCTGCCGTTGGCTCACGCGTATCGAACCGTACGGATTCGAGCGGACGGCGGAGAGTGGAAATGGGTTTCAGATAGCCGCGGACCACCACGTCCTCGCCGTTCGAAACGCCGCCTTCGATGCCGCCGGCATTGTTCTGGGGGCGGGTGAAGCGGGTGGGCTTGCCGGTGTCGGCCGCAGCATAATGGATCGGGTCGTGGACCTTGGACCCGAAGGACTCGGCCGCCGTCACTCCGCGGCCGATCTCCACCGCTTTCACTGCCTGCAAGCTCATCACCGACCAGGCCAGAAGGCCGTCGAGGCGCTCATCCCAGTTGGCATAGGTGCCCAGCCCCGCGGGCACGCCGTGGGCCACGACCTCAAAGACGCCATTGACCGTGTCGCCGGTGCGAGCGGCTTCTTCCACTTCCTCTTTCATGCGCGCCTCAGTATCGGCATCGACGCAGGCCAGCACCACTTCGTCACGGCCGGCGAGCGCGGCGATCTCTTCCCAAGTGGCTGCACGCTCCAATTCCACCCGGCCCACCCGGATCACATGACTGGCAATCTCGATGCCCAGTTCCCGCAGCATCAGCTTGGCGAACGCACCCCCGGCCACACGCGCGGTCGACTCCCGCGCCGATGCGCGCTCCAACACATAGCGGGCGTCAGGGAAGTTGTGTTTGAGGGCTCCGGCGAGGTCGGCGTGCCCGGGGCGCGGGGAAGCCACGACCTGGTGTTTGCCCGGATCGCCGGCTTCAATCGGGAGTTTCTCTTCCCAGTTCTTCCAGTCGCGGTTGACGATTTCGATGGCAATGGGGGAACCAATGGTCTTGCCGTGGCGCACCCCGGAGAGCACGTGCGCCTTGTCGGTCTCGATCTTCATGCGTCCGCCGCGCCCATACCCCTGCTGGCGGCGCCACAGCTCGCGGTTCACAAATTCGAGATCGACGGAGACGCCAGCCGGAATCCCGGAGACCAGGGCAATCAGGGCCTCTCCGTGCGACTCACCGGCAGTTGAAAAACGGATCATGTCCTTTCGATTGTATAGGGAAAGACAGGAACAGGGAGTGGTGTTCCGCTCGCGCTGGAGTCCCGCGAACCGCCGACATGGCCACGCTTTCTGGTTCCCTGTTCCCTGATCCCTGTTCCCTCGCTTACGATGGACGGCATGTCGTACTGCCTTTTCAAAACCGAGCCCGACGCCTACTCCTTCGACGATTTCCTGCGCGACAAAGAAACGACGTGGGATGGCGTAACCAACCCTACCGCCGTCAAGCATCTACGCGAGCTGAAGCCAGGCACAAAGTGGATCTTTTATCACACCGGCGACGAGCGCACCGCCGTCGGCACCGGAACCGTGGTCAGTGTGGATGCGCGGGATCCCAAGGTTCCGCTTGTCCGGGTAAAGGCAGGCCAGCGCCTCAAAACTCCCAAGGCGCTGGAGGCCATCAAGGCAGAGCCGCTGTTTGCGGATTCCCCGCTGGTCAAAATCGGCCGGCTCTCCGTAGTGCCGCTGACGGAAGAGCAGTGGGATTGGTTCCTGAAATAGCCTTGCCTCTCTGAATCAGCCGATCGACGACAGTCTTCACTGCCCGAACTGCCGCAGATGATGATCCATGTGCAGATAGCCCCACCGCATCCACTGAGCTTCCGACATTTCTTTGAACATGGGATGGGGACGGAATTGAAAATCCGCCGGCCTCTGCGCGAACCGGCTCATCGTGTCGATCAGGCTGCGCACGTCCGACTCGAACTCCGCAGGCGGGGTGCCGGCCCCTGCCGCCTGATCGAACTCCGGTCGCGTGGGCACGCCCTTGGGCCACTCCATCGGTGCGTAGAGCGCGATGTATTTCAATACGGGCCACAGGGAAAATCCGGGCGGAATCTCCATCGGCAATTTCCCCATGACTCCCAGAAATGAGTCGTTCAAATGGCAGACCATCTGCGACGCGTTCATCTTCCCCCAGCGGCGGGGTGTGTCCGGTCGCACTCGCGTCAGGCGCGCCAGGATTTCCTCCCGGCAAACGCGGTCACTCAGCGATTTCATAGGAATGCCTCCGGTTCAGCGCTGGGTCGAACGGCTTTCGCGTCCCTGACTGCGCAGATGAGGTTTGCTCATCCAGCCTCCAGCCAGCGCCGGGTATTGAGCAGCTGGCGCTGATCGAGCGCCCACACTCTGCCGGTCAGTTCGTCGGCGGGCTTGCCTTCGCGCGCGCACTTGTCAAATTCGCTCTGCATGGCCTGCATCTTGGCGTCGAGATCGTCGAGGAAGTTCAGTACCAGCGATTCAGGGATCATGGGCAGCTTGGGTGAGCCGAACTCCAGCTTGCCATGATGCGACAGGATCATGTGCAGCACCAGGGTCTTGAGGCGAGCCGGAAAGCCGGGCAGGCCGTCCATGGTTCGTTCCGCAAGTGCCGAGCCTATCTGGATATGGCCAAGCAACACGCCTTCAACGGTGTACTCGAAACCAACGTCCCAGGAGAGTTCGCGGATCTTGCCGATGTCGTGAAGGATGACGCCAGTGAGGAGAAGATCCCGGTGGAGGATCGGATAATGGGGCGCGACCCGGTCGGCCAGGGTGAGCAGGCTGACGACGTGCTCCAGCAGGCCGCCCAGCCAGGCATGGTGTAGCTGCTTTGCCGCGGGCGCTTCACGGAACGGGGTCGAGATCTGCGGGTCGGCGAGCACCGTGGTGAGCAGCAACTTCAAATGCGGCTCGCTGAACGATTCGACAAAGCTGAGCAACTGACGCCAGAGCGTGTCCACGTCATACGTGGTGGCGGGCATCAGATCGGACTTGTCGATCTCGACCGGCAACGCCTTGCGCAGTTGTTCCACTTTCATCTGCAGGCGGTCGTTGAACCGGGAAATGCAGCCGCGCACCTTCACCACGTCGCCGCGCTCGAAGTCTTTACCGATGCGGGGGTCGTCGGGTTCCCACGCGCGCCCCTCCATTTGACCGGTCTTGTCGCAGAAGATCAGGCTAAGGTAGGGCTTGTTCGATTGGGTGGTCCGAAGCTGACGGGAGAGAACCAGGAAAAAACTATCGAAGAGTTTGCCTTCTTCAAAAGAAGCCAGGTCGGCTATAAAGATGTCTTTCATTCTGGGTGAAGAGTAACGCAAAGCGCCAGCTAGCGGCCACTTTCGTTCCGAACCGCGGATCCTGAGCCTTGAGCCGTTCCGCGACCCCAGGCTCAGAATGACAGCCTATTGCTGTTGCTGCGGTGGAGGAGCGGGGGTCTGAGACGGAGCCGGGGCGCCCGGAACCGCCGGGATCGGAGTCGGCGCCGGAGTTTCGGCCGGCTTCTGCTCGGTCTCGGTCTGCTTTTTGTCGCTCAGCCGGGTCTTGTCGCCGGTCGTCGTGGAGTTCTTTTTCTTCTTTTTGCTGGCCGTGTCTCCGCCCAGTCCCAGCGGGGCGGACTGGGTTTGGCGGTCGGCCACTTCGGCGGCGTCGGGTGCGGCAGGCGCCAGAGGATCCGCTTTTGCTCCCTTGGCCTTGGGCTCCTTGGGCTGTTTGGCGCGATCGGAATAACGAGTCTTCTTCTCAGGCGCAGGGGCGGGTTCGAGCGGGTTGGCCGGCTCATTATTTTGAGCCATCGCGCCGGCATCCTCGGTCGGAGTCTCCGGTCCACTGGGCAGCGTCTTCGTGGGAGCCTGGCCGTAACGGATCTTTTCCTTCTTGCCCGGCTTCATGCTCGCCGTAGCTGTGGAGTTCGCGGCAGGCGGGGGCGTCGTGGCGGTCACGGTAACGGTGGTATTGGCGGGAAGCGGTGCCGGGGACGACTTCTGGCGGAAGGTATGGGTGGTTTCACGGAACCGCGTCCGCTCCACCTTCTTCTTTTTCTTCGGCGAAGGGGGCGTGTACGAAGCGTAGGAAATAGGAAGAACCCTCTGATTTCCGCTCGCTCCGGTATCCGTATAGCCGGTCTTGATTTCTACGTAGGCGTCTTCGCGCATCTTGGTCAGGTATTCGCGCATCGCCGGCATCATCCTGGCTTCGTAGAATGTCTGTTCCACGTCCTGTTCCACGTCTTTATACTCGGGAACGCCGCCGGGGGTGTGCTGCACGACCTTGAGGATGACATAGCCCTGTTTGGTGCGGATGGGCTCAGTGAACTCGCCTGACTTCAGGCTGAACGTCGCGTCTTCGAGGACCTTGGCCAGCGCTCCGCGCCGGAATTGTCCCAGATCTCCGCCCTGGGCTGCCGTCGGGCCCTCGCTGGAGCTGCGCGCCAGCTGGGAGAAGTCGCCGCCCGCCCTGAGCTTGGCCACAATATCGTCGGCCTTGGCCTTGGCGGCCGCTACCTTGGCGGGATCGTCCTGCGCACCGCCCTCGGGCGTGGGCGCTGCAGTACCGGTCGAGATCAGGATCTCGCTCAGCCGCACGCTTTCCGGCTGGACGTAATCCTGTTTGTGCTCCTCGAAGTACCGCTGCACTTCGCCAGGAGTAATGGAAACTCGCCGCCCGACCTCCTGCCGCATGACTTCCTGGGTGATGATCTGGTTCCGGATATTGGCCTTAAAGTCTTCGTAAGAATAGCCTTGTTCCTGGGCCGCCTTTTCCAGATCTTCCATCGTTGCCAGGTTGTACTGCTTCCGGATGTCATTGAGCCGGTTCACCAGTTCAGTTTCGCCATTAATGCCGAGCTCTTTCCCCTTGGAAAGCCAGAGCTGCTGGTCAATGAGATTCCGGAGCAGGTCTTTATGCGCCTCGGAAAGCTGCTGCATGGTGGCGCCGTGCTGCCGGCCCTCGTCGTCCAGCTCCTTCATGGCGCGCTCGTAGTCGGAACGCGTGATGATCTGGTCGTTTACACGGGCAATGATGTCTTCCACAACTACCCCGCCGTAAGGGCTTTCGGGCTGGGCTGGGTGGGTTTGCGCCACGCTGGAGGTGACAAGGACAATGGTGCTCAACACCGAAACAGCGGGGATGCGGAGGAATCTAAAAGTCATAGTTTGGCGCCCGAAGACAGTATCGCTCTCTGCCTCTTCGATAGACGTCATTGTAAATGGCTGGAGAGCAGCGGGTCGAACGGGCGCCGGCTTTCGGATCGGCCGAGCCGGGGTCGGGCTGGGAAACGAAGCGTGGCGCGGTGGAGTTTGTCGCAGATCAAACTCCACGGTTTCAGACAATTTCGGGGGCAGCGGTTACCAGAGAACCCTCGCCGGAGTCAAATAAACCAGTGCTATACTCTAGCTCAAGGCTGCCCTGCGAGGCCCGTTCACGGCGCCCTTCGCATCCGCTCCACCCCAGGAAGCAAGACCGGCTTCCGGGGGGCCCCGGTTTGCAGTACGGAGGTACCTTCCGCCCATGACACCCCGCGCCCGTCGGGCCCTATTCACTCTTGTCCTCTTTTTCGCCGTCTGTGCCGTTGTCGGCACGGTCCTGCAGCGCAAAGTCGGCGCCCAGTCCTCCGAGGATGAAAGCCAGATTCGCGACAGCCTCAAGGCCTTCACCAACGTGTATGCCCTGGTGGAGCAGAATTACGCCGAACCGATCCAGGGCGACAAGGCGGATATCGCCATCTACGACGGCGCGATCCCGGGCATGCTGCGCACGCTCGACCCGCACTCCAATTTCTACGACCCGAAGGCGTACGCGAAGATGCGCGAGGACCAGCGCGGCCACTACTACGGCGTGGGCATGGTCATCCAGCAGCAGAATAATAAGGTGTACGTGATCACGCCTTACGAGGGTACGCCCTCGTTCCGCGCCGGCATCCGGCCCGGGGACATCATCAGCGCCGTAGACGGCAAGTCGGCCGAAGGCATGACCTCGGACTTGGTGGCCAAGGCTCTGAAAGGCCCCAAGGGGACCCACGTCCAGGTCACGATGGTGCGCGAAGGCCAGCCCAAGCCGCTCTCCTTCGACCTGGTTCGCGACGAGATTCCCCATCCCTCGGTCGACCTCAAATATGAGATTCGTCCGGGCGTTGGTTATATCCACCTCACCCAGTTCCAGGAGACAACGGCCCAGGAAGTGGTGGATGCCGTCGACAGCTTTGGCAACCTGAAGGGGCTGGTGTTCGATCTGCGCAATAATCCGGGCGGCCTTCTAAGCCAGGCCGTCGAGGTTTGCGACCATCTTTTGAGCAAGGGGCAGACCATCGTTTCGCAGCGCGGGCGCGCCTATCCAGACCAGAATTACACCGCGACTCACGGCAACGACGGCAAGACCTTCCCCATCGTGGTCCTCGTCAACCGCAACACCGCTTCCGCGGCCGAGATCGTTTCCGGCGCCCTGCAGGATCATGACCGGGCGCTCATCGTGGGCGAAACCACCTTTGGCAAGGGCCTCGTACAGACCGTGTACAACCTGAGCGAAAACACCGGGCTGGCGCTGACGACGTATCACTATTACACGCCGTCGGGCCGACTGATCCAGCGCAACTACTCCGGCGTGTCGCTGTACGACTACTACTACAATCATGCCGGCGCCCAACCCGCCGACAACACCAATCGCGAAGTGAAGATGACCGACTCGGGCCGTACAGTTTACGGCGGCGGCGGCATTACGCCCGACGAGAAGGTCGACGGCCTCAAGTCCAATCGCTTCCAGGATGAGCTGGCCTTCAAGTCGGCGTTCTTCCACTTCGCTCCGCATTACCTCGCCAACCGCACCGTCGACCACAGCTTCGTGGTGGACGACGCGGTGCTGGCGGACTTCAAGAAGTTCCTCACCGATCAGGACGTGGCCTGGACCGAGAAGGACATCAACGACAACATGGATTGGCTCAAGGTCAACATCAAGGAGAAACTCGTGACCAGCCAATTCGGACAGTTGCAGGGACTGCGCACGCTGGCCGACTGGGATCCTGAAATCCAGAAGGCCCTGACCTTCCTGCCCGAGGCGCAAGCTCTTGAAGACAACGCCCACAAGGTGCTGGCTCAGAAGGCGCAAGCGCGGACCGCGGGCACCCCGCAGGGAGTAGCTGCCCAGCCGTAAGCAACCTGCGCACCGATGCACATCAACAACGGACAGGCCCTGAGCCTGTCCGTTTTGTTTTTCGTGGGAGAATACCCGGGACCTGCCACGCATTGCGTGGTACTGTGTAACGCGGGAGGGCGAGCATGTTGAACGTTGTGTGGTACTCACCGTTCATTGATGGCAGCTTCAAGTACGACATCGAGCAACACGTCACCAAGTGCAAGCAACGCGAACATAAGCAAAAGAAGAAGTTTTACGGGTTACAAGCGGGACTGGGCGCCAGCGACCAGCTCACACGCTTTGGGGAGAAGATGCGGCTATATGTCATCGGGCACGGCGATTTCAGTTCGAGGTATATCGTCGGCGAGCGCAGCAAGATCTCAACCTTCGACCCGAAGATGCAGATGAGTGTAAAAGGGTATTCAAACTACATGAACAAGCTGGCTCTTACACCAGAGCAGTTGTGCGACCGACTGCTGAACGAAGGACCGCATCCAAAAGCGGAGGTGCGGGTGTGGGCATGCCTGGGGGCAAGAGGATCGAATAACTTCGCGAGCGAATTTGCCAAGCTGTACTGCCACTGGTGTCCAGCGGCTCGGGTATTTGGATATACCGGCTATACACTGCTGGCCGGGGGGCACAAACGCGGACAGATCACAAACGATGACAGCATGGCCAGTGATAACGCCAGCAAATTTATGGTCGAGGTCACGCCGAAGCCGAAGCCTTCGTTGTCGCATGGCAATGACGAGGAGCCTGAAGAAGAAGGCGCGGAACTCCTGTGGCAGGAGCCGGCATGGAGCTATCCCGGCCAATAGGCCGGCCAGGAACCGCACTACAGGCATCTTGCACACCGTGGCCCCGGCGAGTGTATCCTGTTTTGTGTCGAAACCATCCCAAAAAATCCTCTCATTGAAAGCTACTGAAACCAACATGCCCACGCGTATCGACCGCCGTAAATTTATCAAAACGAGTTCTCTGGCCGCCGGCGCGCTCGCGTTTGGCGTGCCGGCGCTTTTGCGCGGACAGAATCTCAACAGCAAGTTGAACATCGCCTGCGTCGGAATCGGCGGTAAAGGCCGGAGCGACACCGATGCCTGCGCCGGCGAGAACATTGTCGCGTTGTGCGACGTGGACTCTGGTTCAGAGGCTTACGAGACGCAGACGAAAAAATATCCGAGCGCGAAGTTTTACAAAGATTTCCGCCAGATGCTGGACCAGATGGGCAATCAGATCGATGCGGTGACGGTCTCCACTCCGGATCACATGCACGCCATCGTGGCGTCGGCGGCCATGAAGAGGAACAAGGCGGTGTTTTGCCAAAAACCGCTGACGCAGACCATCTATGAGGCGCGCTATTTGCGGAAAATGGCCAAGGAGAGAAAGCTCGTCACGCAGATGGGCAATCAGGGCAGCGCCGCCGACGGTTTGCGCCGCGCGGTGGAGACGATTCAAGACGGACTCATCGGACAAGTGCACGAAGTTCACGTCTGGACCAACCGCCCGGTCTGGCCGCAGGCAATGGATCGTCCAGCCGGAGAAGATCCGATTCCTGCCACATTGGAGTGGGATGTTTGGATTGGACCGGCTCCCATGCGGCCGTACATTGGCAGCCATGATCCGGATGTTCACGATGGAATTTACGAGCCGTTTAACTGGCGCGGCTGGCAGGATTTCGGCTGCGGCGCGCTGGGCGACATGGCGTGCCACACGGTCAACATGCCGTTTCGCGCTCTAAGCCTCGAGTCCCCGACGGAAATTGAAGCGACGCCTTTCGGCCAGATGAACAAGGAATCGTATCCGCTGGGTTCAAAAATTCGTTTCGACTTTCCCAGGCGCAAAGCGCACATTCCCCTCGAACATCCGCATCTTTTCCACCACTACAGAAAGATCGAACACGATGCGGCGACACTGTGGTGGTACGACGGCGGCCAGCCTGACGTTAAAGCCCGTGGCGGCCATGACCTCAGCAACAAGCCGCCGGTCGAACTCACCGCCGACATCGTCGCCCTGCAAGGCGAGGTTCCAGAAAGCGGCTGCCTGCTGGTTGGCGACGGAGGCACCGTCTTTTCACCGGACGATTATGGAACCAGTTTCTTCGTGAAGCTGAAGGGCGATCAAAAATTCCTCCACTACACCAAGCACCCGGCCATGGCGCAATATCCTGAGCGTATTCCGCGTAACCTTTACGGCAAGACTGGCGAAGGCAAGAAGTCCGGAGGTAGTGTCTTTGCCCATGCGCAGGAATGGCTCGCTGCCATCAAGGAAAACAAGCCAGAGATCTGCTACTCGCGCTTTGACATCGCCGGGCGCCTCACGGAAACCATGCTGCTGGGCTGCGTGTCCTTGCGCGCGGGCCAGAAGATCGAGTGGGACGGACCGAAGATGCTTGCCAAAAATTGCCCTCAGGCCGCGCAGTTTATACGAAGGCAAGACCGCTCCGGCTGGGCTCTTTCCTGATGCAGATCAGCGCACCCTTGCCGACATTTCAAGAGTGATATTTCGCGATTCCGTGCTCACCCAGGTCTCAAAATCGAGACCCGGGGGCACCCGGCATCAAGCCACGAGCCTTTAAGGTTCGCAGATCACTCAGGCTTGTAATCGGGAGACAACTCACACTGGAACGCCCAGCCGCCGTTGTATTCCGTGACAGCTACGAGTAGTTCGTTTTTGCCCGGCTGTAAATGAATGGGAATCGCGTTGTTAATTCCAAATTTACCGAGTGCGTCGTCGTCGCGGTACGACAATGCATTCTTCTCACCGAAAATTGGTTTCCGGTTCAGGTAAAGGACTATCTCATCGCTGTAACCAAGTTTCAGGATCTTCTCCTCCCCCGCCGCAGAGGAGATATACGTCCGGGCAAATACGACCTTGGCGCCTTTGACGTGGCCGATTCGCATTTGCTCGCGGGAGGGCATCGGAAACATCGCTGGACTGGTCCGATATCTGTTTATAAGCACGAATCCAGGATCCTCCGCATTCACTTTCTCCCATTGAGGGATGGACGTCGGGTACTTATCAGCATCAACATCTCCAGCATCAAATGCGGGCGACAGTTCCCAGTTCGAGAGCAAGCCGGCTCGGCGAAATGGCGGAAGATCGGGAATTGGGTTCCGGGCTGGAAGAACGGTGTAACTTAGATTACTGAAATAGCCACCGCCCCCCAGAGACCATAAAGCGATTCCTCCTTCACTATCTCCTCTTCGCAAATTTGTCACTACCAGGGTAGGAACCTTGCTGGCGTTAAGGAAGACCCTGCAAGTTCGACCGCGGACGACGATTTTGACATGGATCCACTGGTTTTGAGGAATATGCGCCTTCGCCTTCTCGTGGTCGGAATTTAGCAATTGCCAAATGGCATCGCCGTTGAGACGCGGGGTGTACTGCATCGCCTCAATTGTGTCGGATGCACCGGGCCTCAGGTAGAGAACTTCCATATTCGCTTCTGATTCGACTCTGAAAGCGATTCCGAGAAACAGACCGCCGGGCTTGCTCGCCACATCAGCGTCCACGATTCCATCGCGAAACCTCGCCGCGTTCACGGTTAACAGCCCCGAGGGAAGATAGAGAGCGCGCCGCCCAAGGAATTCCCCGAACTGGATGCCATCGCCAGAAGAGCCTGTCCTGGACGAGGCAAGTTCGAAACTGCCGGGTGTCATAGGGACAGAAATAGATTGCGCCTGCGTGACGGAGAACGCGTAGCCAATCAGGGCAAAGGGAATGAGAGTGCAAAGCTTCAGCATAGGTGGAAATCCAGGTACTCGTTTCAGGCAGGGACTCAGCCAAATCTCTTCGCAAGTAAAGATGCGCGTCACGCGTGGTCGACCTATCGTTTCGCCGAAGTGGCTCTGCAGCCATTTGAATGGGATCCGACACGGATTCAACCACGCTCGTTTGCGGGGAATTATCAGCGGAAATGCCAGAATGAACTCAGATCCATGCCGACGCCGGCCAACAGAGAACAACCTAATGGAAATAAAGAACTTTCCGAATGAACCGTTGTGGAACCCGAAAACCCAGGCCTTGGACACTTGTGAAATCGAACGCTGCTTCTACAAACCATTATTTATGTTTTCATTACAGCAGAAAATCCGCCGAAAAATGCACCCCCCGGAGGGGCGTATTTATGAAGCCGATTGCGATGGCTTACTTCTGGCTGTCCTCTCCCGCCGCGACCTTGCGATTGAAGTCCGCCGACTTGTTGCGGGGCACGCTCAGCGACTGCCACCGGTCGCATGCAAAGTGTTTGGCGAGAAGAACGATCTGGCCTACGTGGTGAGGATAGTGCGCCAGCTGGCGGTTGATGGCCTGCATCACCGAGTGCGGTTCCCCGCGGATGGTCACAGTGCGCGTGAGGTCGGCATCGGTGAGCGGCTCGAGCGCGTCGAATATGCACCGCCAGCCGTCCTCCCAGTCTTTCAGCAGCGCCTCGCGCGTCGCTGGTGGGTCGACAAATTCGCCGTCGCGATTGCGGTCTGGCTTTTCGCCATCGGTGGTAAGAAAATCGGTCCATCGCGAACGCATGTTCCCTGTGATGTGCTTCACGACGATGGCGATTGAATTCGCCTCTTCATCGAGCGTTGCAAACAGGTGCTCGTCCGCGACCTGGTCCATCGCCCGCTCGCCGAGTTTCTTGTAGTAGCGGAACACAGCCAGTGAATCCTCGAGATACGAGGTGGTGAATTTGAGAGCCATGGAAGCAGTGTAGATCGCATCGCTGCCTACGGCTCATCCTTGTAGACACCGATCTCGAGCTTGCCGCCCTCGCTCATCCTGGCGCGAAACATGCCTGGCGTATTGAAGCTCCACGCCCGCTGGCCATCGGGCGAGATGGCGATCACGCCGCCGTCACCATGCAGCGCCTCCAGTTCCTTGTGAATGACCTGGTCGACGGCCTCCTGAAGCTTGAGCCCCTTGAAGAACACCAGATTGCAGACCTCGCGCGCCACGCCCAGGCGGATGAAGTACTCGCCGGTGCCAGTACCGGAGACCGCGCAGGACTGGTTCGACGCATAGGTGCCCGCGCCGATGATGGGCGAGTCGCCCACGCGTCCGGGCATCTTCGCCTGCATGCCGCCGGTCGACGTGCCGGCGGCGATGTTCCCCTGCCGGTCGAGGGCCACTACGCCGACCGTGCCATAGTTGTGCGTGTCGGGTGCTTCATCAATCTGTGCCACTGGGATCTCGGGGCCCGAGGGTGGAACGCCTGCCGGACGCGGCGGGATCGGCTTGCCTTCCTTGGTCAGCTGCTTCACCAGCGCCTGCCAGCGGCTCTCGGTAAAAAAGAAACTGGGCGGCTGCTGTTCAAGTCCCACGCGCTCTGCGAATGCATCGGCGCCGGGCCCGGCAATCATCACGTGCGGCGATTTCTCCATTACCGCGCGCGCTGCGCTGATGGGATGGCGCGTGTGCGAGACGCCAGCCACAGCACCGGCCATAAGGTTTGACCCGTCCATGATGGAGGAGTCCATCTCGTTCTTGCCTTCGGCGGAGAATACGGCGCCGCGCCCGGCGTTGAAGTGGGGATCGTCTTCGAGCACATGGATGGCCGCTTCGACCGCATCGAGGGCCGAGCCACCCTTGTCGAGCACCGCGGTACCGGCTTCGACTGCCTGCTTCAGCCCGGCACGATAGGCCGCATCGCCCTCCGACCCCAGCTTGGAGCGCTCGATTACCCCTGCGCCGCCATGGACAACAATGGCCCAGTGGTGAGTCACCTGTGGCTCTTGCGCCGGTGCTGCGATACTCGCGGCCACTGCGATTCCTGCTCCCATTAGCACTCCCCATGCCTTCATGCCATCTCCTCGCACTTCTCCACCATCGTATATCGCAGTCGCGCGGCGGCTTTCCCGAATTCCCTGTTCACTGATTCCCATTTACCATCGCAATCAATGAAGCCTTTCTCCCGCTGCTTCCTTGCTTGCGTATTCCTCGCCATCGCTGCCGCTGCAGTTACGGCGAAACCAAAGCCCATCCCGGTGAAAGTAGTTGTGGTCGCGATGTTCGAGGTGGGCAACGACACCGGCGATGCTCCGGGCGAGTTGCAGTACTGGGTGGAGCGCGACCATCTCGACCGCAGCTACCCGCTCCCCGCCGGGTACCATGCCCTGCGCATGAACGGCGAAGGCGAGATGGCGGTTCTCACCGGCCAGGGAACGGCGCACGCGGCAGCGACGATCATGGCACTCGGACTCGATCCGCGCTTCGACTTCAGCCATGCCTACTGGCTCATTGCCGGAATTGCGGGCGGCAGCCCGGAGCGCATATCGCTGGGTTCGGCGGCGTGGGCCCGCTGGGTGGTCGACGGCGATCTCGGGTACGAGATCGATCCGCGCGAGATGCCCCCCGGCTGGCCCACCGGCTATATCCCACTGCGCAAGACAAAGCCTTTTGAACCGCCGGCCGCTGCTCTCGACGGACAGTTGTATGAACTCAACGCAACCATCGCGAACTGGGCTTTCGATTTTACGCGCAATACGCCCCTTCCCGACTCTGACAAGCTGAAAGAGATTCGCGGTCATTTCGATGGCGCAGCCGCGCAGAATCCGCCGAAGGTGTTGATGGGGGATGAAGTCTCATCTTCCACATACTGGCATGGCAAGCTCTCTGACACCTGGGCTACGGAATGGATGCGCTACTTCACCGATGGCAAAGGGCAATTCGCAACGACCGCGATGGAAGATACCGGCACGCTGCAGTCGCTGCGCTTTCTGGCTAATGCCGGACGCATTGACTGGAACCGCATCCTGGTCCTGCGCACCGTGAGCAATTTCGACCAGCAGCCCCGCGGTATGTCGGCGGCCGACAGCCTGGCGCACCAGCGTATCGGCTCCTACAGCGCTTATTTGCCATCACTCGAGAGCGCCTACACGGTCGGCCATGTTGTAGTGCATGAGTTGCTCACGCAATGGTCGAAGTATGGCGCTTCGACAGCCGGTGCGAACTAAACTGCCGGCCCTTGGCGAAAGAGGGCTTGGCAGTGCAGAATGCTTGGGTCCCTCGATTGGAACGATTGCATGCGCTGTGCCGGCGGACGGAGAGACGATTGCCGGGGCACGCGCGCATTGCCAAGGAGCTTTAATGCATTCTCCCTGGTTTGGCGAATTTCTGGGCACGCTGGTGCTGGTGCTGCTCGGCAACGGCGTGAACGCCGGCGTAACCCTGCGCAAATCGTACGCGGCCGACTCGGGCTGGATCGTGATCGCAACCGGGTGGGCTTTGGCGGTGATGTGCGGCGTGATCGTGGCTCAAGCCTTCGGCAGCCATGGTGCTGCTCTCAATCCGGCCATTACACTTGCGTCGGCCGTGCTCTCAGGCAACTATGCGAGTGTTCTCTGGATCTGGTCGGCGCAACTACTGGGCGGCATCTGCGGTGCATCCCTGATGGCGCTTCACTACGCGCCGCACTGGAGCAACACGCCCGATCCCGCAGCCAAGCTCGGCATCTTCTGCACCGCGCCCGCTGTCTACAGCCCGTGGGCCAACCTCATCAGCGAAATCATCGGCACGGCGGTGCTGGTTATCGTCGCCGGATCCATCTTCTCTCCTGGTGTCGCCGAGAAAGGACCCGTCGCCGGCGTCGGCCCGTGGCTCGTCGCAAGTCTTGTGTGGGGCATCGGGCTTTCGCTGGGCGGCACGACGGGATATGCGATCAACCCGGCCCGCGATCTCGGCCCGCGCCTCGCGCACGCGCTCCTGCCCATTCCCGGCAAGGGTGGCTCCAATTGGCGCTATGCTCCAATTCCGGTGTTCGGGCCTCTGCTCGGAGGCGTGCTGGCCGCACTGTTCCTGCGCCTTACGCACCCCTGGTGAGCTTCAGCTGACCTCGATCATGATCTTGCCAAAGCGCGTGGGCTCGTGGTTCCATGCTTCGAGAATGCGCGGAGCCTCCTCCATCGGAACCATGTGCGTGACCGCGTCTTCCACCGGAAAGCGATGGGCTTCGAGCATGCGAATGACAGCATGGAAATCTTCAGGCAGAGCGTTGCGTGAACCGAGGATGTCCAGTTCCTTGAGCACGAACAGGCGCGACTCGTAAGCCACTTCTTCTTTTGCGAATCCGATGTAGACCACGCGGCCGGTGAAAGCGACCTCGTCGACCGCGGCGCGAAAGGTCTGGCGCGAGCCGATGGCCTCGATCACCACGTCGGGTCCGCGGCCATCGGTAAGCTGCAGGAGCATCTCGTGCAGATCTTCGCTGGCGGTGTTGATGGTGTGCGTGGCGCCGGCTTTGCGTGCGGTGGCGAGCTTGGCGTCATCCAGATCCACGCCGATCACCGTGGCGCCGCGAAAGGCCGCACCGGCAACGGCGCCGAGGCCGACGCCTCCGCAACCGAATACCGCGACGGTGTCGTCCGCTGTCACCCGGCCCCGGGCGGTGGAATGGAAACCGACTGTAAGTGGCTCGACCAGGCACAGTTCCTTCAAGCTGAGATCGGCGCGGTAAAGCTTCTGCGCCGGCACGGCAATGAATTCAGTCAGCGCGCCGTCGCGCTGCACGCCCAGGGTCTGGTTGTACTGGCATGCATTGGGGCGGTGCCGGCGGCAGGATGAGCATTGACCGCAGTTCTTGTACGGAGATATCGCAACCTGTGTCCCCGGCTGCCATTCAGAATACTTGGGATTCAGTGCGGCCACCGTGGCCGCGATCTCGTGGCCGGGAATGCGCGGAAAGGTGACCAGCGGATTGCCCCCGCGATAGGAATTCAGATCGGTCCCGCACAGCCCGATCCTGCGCACCTGGAGCAGAATCTCGTCCTCGTGCGCGATGCGCGGCTCCGCCACCGCCGCAAGGTGCGCTTGTCCCGGTCCTTCCAAAACCACAGCTTTCATTTCATCTCCCGCCGCAATCGTGCCGCGCGTCGAATCGATGATAGACGATTCGCAGGTTCTGTTATGGCCACGGCCAGGGGTTTATCCTGGGCGTGCTGGTCTTTTTGTTTTAAAGGAAACTCTCATGGCGGAAACTGTTTTGCAGCTTGATACTCGCGACAACGTGCTGGTGGCGCTCACTCCTCTCGCCGCGGGAACGGTCGCCCACTATGGCCACGCGCCTGCGTCGTATGCCTGTCCGGTCACTCAGGCGATTCCCGCCAAGCACAAGCTGGCCCTGGTGGATCTCAATCCGGGCGACCTGGTGCGCATGTATGGAATGGTGGTGGGCGAAGTGACGCAGCCTATTCCAAGCGGGGGACTGCTTTCCACGCGCAACGTGCGCCATCGCGCCGATCCCTACACCGCCATGCGTCATCCGGTTTCGTTCGCACTGCCGGACGCATCCGCCTGGCTTGGCCGCACCTTCATGGGCTACCAGCGCGCCGATGGCCAGGTTGGCACGCGCAATTACTGGCTGGTGCTGCCCCTCGTGTTTTGCGAGAACCGCAACGTGGACCGCATGCGAGAAGCGCTTGAGGAAGAACTCGGTTACGGCAGCTCGCATAATTCGTATCGCCAGTATGTGCGGCATCTGGTGCACCAGCGGACGAGTGGCAATGGGCTCGGCGTAGACGAAGCGGGCGCAGCCGCTCAATCGGATCGCGTTTTTCCCAATCTCGACGGCATTCGATTTCTCACGCACCAGGGAGGCTGCGGCGGCACGCGTCAGGATGCGCAGGCGCTCTGCGGCTTGCTGGCGGGGTACATTCATCACCCCAACGTGGCCGGAGCGACGGTGCTGAGCCTGGGCTGCCAGAATGCGCAGGCCAGCATGCTGATGGACGAGCTTCGCGCGCGCGATCCGGAAATGAGCAAGCCGGTCCTGGTCTTCGATCAACAGAAGTCCGGCCGCGAGACCGCGCTGATGAGCCGCGCGCTCGATCAGACCTTTGCCGCGCTCGAAAACGCCAACCAGTCAGAGCGCGCACCGGCACCGCTCTCAGCACTGACTATCGGCCTCAAGTGCGGAGGTTCCGATGGATTCAGCGGCATCTCCGCGAATCCGACCTTGGGATATGTCTCCGATCTGCTCGGAGAAATCGGTGGCCGCACGCTGCTTTCCGAATTTCCCGAGTTGCACGGAGTCGAGCAGGAATTGATCAATCGCTGCACGACCGATGAACTCGCCCAGCGCTTCTACGATTTGATGCAGGCCTATTCCGCGCGCGCCAAAGCTGTGCACTCCGGGTTTGAGATGAACCCATCTCCCGGAAATATTGAAGATGGATTGATCACCGATGCCATCAAGTCGGCCGGTGCGGCGCGCAAGGGCGGAGTGGGACCGGTTCGCGATGTGCTCGATTTTCCACAGTACGCCACCACGAAAGGACTCACTCTTCTTTGTACGCCGGGGAATGACGTGGAGTGCGTTACCGCCCAGGCGGGTTCGGGTGCGAATCTCGTTCTCTTCACCACAGGGCTCGGCACGCCTACAGGAAATCCCGTTGCGCCGGTGATCAAGATCTCCACCAACTCCACGCTCGCCGAGCGCATGGCCGACATCATCGATTTCGATGCGGGCGGGATCGTCACTGGGGAAACGACCATCCCGAAATGCGCCGAGCAATTGCTCGAACTCTGCATCCAGGTGGCGAATGGGGAGCGTTTCACGAAGGCCGAACTGCTGGGGCAGAACGATTTCATTCCGTGGAAGCGCGGCGTGTCGCTGTAGAGTTGGGATTCCCATGTCTCAAAGGCGAGACCCTTCAACATGCTCAGGGCAGGCCGTGGGGCACCCAATCCTCAGGTTGTGGAGAGGATGACGCAACCTGTTTCTTCATTCCAGAAACGACGCCGCTGCCGCCAGCGCCGCAATAGCCGCAGTCTCGGCGCGAAGAATCCGAGGTCCGAGCGACGCGGCCCGCCAGCCGTTGGCGTCGAAGAGGGCCTCTTCTTCAGGAGCCCATCCGCCCTCGGGGCCAATTGCAATTTCAAAGTCCGGCATTTCATTCTCAGCGGCAGCGATCGCTTCCTCGACGATGGCGCGCAGCGTAGTGCTGCGTTCCTGCTCGGCGAGCACGATGCGCGTACCTTTGGCGGCGGCTCGCGCCCTTTGCGGAAGAGGGACGGGATCGCAGATGACGGGCACATCCGATCGGCGCGACTGCTGCGCGGCCTCTTGTGCGATGCGGCGCCATCGTTCCGCGCGCTTCTCCGCAGCCACGCCGAGGTGCTTCTCCGTCCTTCGCGCCATCACTGGCGCAATCTCCGCGACTCCCAGCTCCGTGGCCTTCTCGATGGCCCACTCCATGCGATCAAATTTGTAGACGGACATGACTAGAGTAATGGGCAGCGCGGGATCGGCTGCGACCTCGGCAATCAAATTGAAGCGGACTTCGTGTGGCGCAACCGCGGCTACTTGCGCGTGAAAGACGCGTCCGCCAGCGACCACGTCCGCTTCCATGCCCGGCTGTGCGCGCAACACGCGGACCATGTGTTCCGCCTGCGCGGCGGTGATGGATGCAGTGGCCTCGTCCCAGTGTTCGGCGATCCAGCGGCGGCGCGTCATGCGGCTTGCCTTTCCACTTCAGTTGAAAAGCGGCGTTTACCAAGCGTAGACACGCACTCTGAACTCAGGCGAGCTGTGCCCAGAAACACCTAGGGGGCGCTTGAAGCGCCCCCTAGAGTGTTGCCTTTTGGTTGTTGATCCGCTTACTTCTTCTTTGCGGCTTTCTTCGCGGCCTTCTTTGCAGGTGCCTTCTTGGCTGCCTTTTTAGTTGCCATTTGCCTATTCTCCCTTTTTCGATGGGTTGCATCGAACCTGCAATAACAATATTGCAGTTGAGGAAAGATATAGTTTCATGCTTCACAAGTGTCAAGAAAAAAACGACTGAGAGGTGGAAAAAGTGGCAACAATTTTTTCAACGATGTGTCCGTCATCGAAGAGAAGCTCAAAGCATGTGATGCGCCTTGAGCAATGCGAGCACTAATCCGGCACAAATATCCTGCCAGCTATGCGCGATCATGCCCGCGCGCAGACTACGACGGAAGAGAGCAAGCAAACTGAACAGCACTCCGAAGACAGAGAGCAAAACCATGCTGCGCGCACCCTGATATCCATGCGCAGAGCCGAACAGCAGTGCCGAACCAGCCACACCCGTGGCCACCGCGCCCTTGGCCCAGGCAGTGAACTGGCGCTGCAGATAGCCCCGAAAGACCGTCTCTTCGACAAAACCGGCGATGACGCAAACAACAATCCAGCCCGCGATCTCGCGCCCATTTGCGGGAGCAAGCTGCAAGAGCGTGTGGAGAGTCTGTTGCTGCGCCGCGTCCGGCGCAAGCGGCTTTCCAGAAGGGAAAAGCGAGCGGTGCGTGATCGCCGCTTCAGTGATCGTCCAGAAGATGGCGATCGTTCCGAGGACAATCAGCGAACCAATCCAGAACACGAAGGCAAAGCCCAGGTCGACGGCGATGGAGCGAAAGTCTCCCGGAATGGAACCCAGCAGTGAGCGGAAAGGAATTTTTCTCAGCCTCAGTCCGAAATAGACCCAGGCGAGCATGAACAGTTCAGTGGTGACCGTGAGAGCGTAGGTGTGAAGTCGATCAACCGAAGCGAACCCGCCGGAGGTTTCAACCGCGCCCGAAACCGAAAGCAATCCGACGCCCACGATGAGGACGATCGTATGCCAAACGGGCGCGATGGACTTGGGAAGATCCGCAATTTCACGTTGTGGCGGCGGAGTTTCCGCATCACTCATACCATTTTCGGGTGTCTGCAAAGAGCGTTCCTCATTCGGGAATCAAATCTGCTTCAGCACTCGATGATGTTGAGAGCAAGGCCGGCGAGGCTGGTTTCCTTGTAGCGCGATTGCATATCGAGCCCGGTCAGGTACATAGTGCGGATCACCTGGTCGAGCGAAACCTTGTGGCTCTCCAGTTCATTGAGCGCGATGCGCGATGCGTGCACGGCCTTGACCGCGCCCATTGCATTGCGCTCGATGCACGGAATCTGCACCAGGCCGCCGATCGGATCGCACGTCATGCCCAGGTTGTGTTCCATGGCAATCTCCGCTGCGTGCTCGATCTGGCCATTGGTTCCGCCCAGCGCGGCGGTCAATCCGCCGGCGGCCATCGAACAGGCGACGCCCACTTCGCCCTGGCAGCCCACCTCGGCGCCGCTGATCGAGGCGTTCTCCTTGTACAGGATGCCGATCGCCGCCGAAGTAAGAAAGTAGCGCTGCATGCCGGCGTGGTCCGAATCCGGAATAAAACGCTCATAGTAGCGCGCGACCGCCGGCACCACACCCGCGGCTCCATTGGTGGGCGCGGTGACTACGCGGCCGCCTGCGGCGTTCTCCTCATTCACCGCCATCGCATAGACCGTAACCCAATCGAGAGGTGCCAATGGATCGGTGGGCATGCCGGCGCGTTCCTTTTCGCCGAGACGCTCTGACAGGCGGTGCGCGCGACGGCGCACATTCAAACCACCGGGGAGAATTCCCTCCGTCGCAATCCCGCGCTCGATGCAGTCCTTCATGGTCTGCCAGATGCGATCGATGCCGGAGCGTACGCGTTCCTCCGCTTGCCCCTCTTTGTCGGAGACGAGAGCGGCCTCATTCTTCAGCATCAGTTCGCTGATGCTGAGCCCGTGGGCTTCGGCGAGTTCCAGCAACTGCGCCGCGCTATGGAACGGATACGGGATCGCCGGAATTCCTGGGCTGATCGTGGGCGGCGCTTGCCCCGCCGTCGCTTCGGCAGCGTCTTCAGTGATGAATCCGCCGCCGATGGAAAAGAAAGTGCGTTCTTCAAGGACTGCGCCGAGGGCATCGAAGGCCGTGAATCGAAGACCATTGGGGTGCTGGATATGCGCACCCGGAGGAAACATGGTGGAGCGATGGAAGATCAGGTCCCGGTTTTCCACAAATAAAACCGGGTGCACGCCCGCAAGATCGATGCGCTCGGTTGCGCGAATCGCAGCGACCGTGGGCGCAATGGCGGCTGGATCGATGGTCGCGGGCTCGTTACCCGCAAGCCCAAGCAGTACGGCACGGTCAGTTGCATGACCCATGCCGGTCAGCGCCAGAGATCCGAACAAGTCCGCCTGCACACGGTCGACATTCTTCAATATTCCGCGTTCCGCAAGCCCGCGAGCGAACTGGCACGCGGCCCGCATCGGACCCATCGTGTGAGAACTCGACGGACCCACGCCGATTTTATACAGATCAAAGAGACTGGTCGTCACGCAAGTGATTGTAGGACAGCGGACAGTGAACAGTCTCTCCCGCGGTTCACTCCGGAGGCGTGCGGTACTTCTGAATGGTGTTCACTCGTCACAGACCACTGTTCACTGCCTTCTGTTACACTCGCAGCAATTACCCGGTTATGCTTTTCAAGGCCCTCAGTGCAGCCGTCTACGGCATCGACGCCAATCTGATCGACGTCGAGGTCGATTACAGCGGCGTGGTTTCAAATGAGGACCATTTCCATACCGTCGGTTTGCCCGATGCCGCGGTGCGCGAGAGCCGCGATCGCGTGCGCGCCGCCATCAAGAACTCCGGCTATCTGATACCACCCACGCACATCACCATCAACCTGGCGCCCGCCGATCTAAAAAAAGAAGGCTCCGGATTCGATCTGCCCATCGCGGTCAGCATCCTGGGTGCGTATGGCGCGCTGCGCGTCGACAACCTGGAGCGTTTTCTCCTCGTTGGTGAATTGGGTCTCGACGGAAGCGTGCGTCCGATACCCGGCATGCTGCCGGTCGCCATCCTGGCGCGCGCGAAGAATATCCCCAACCTCATCCTGCCGGCCGCCAATGCTGCCGAAGCCGCGGTCGTGGAGGGCGTGAACGTTTATCCAGTCTCGTCGCTTCTCGATGTGTTGGATTTGCTCAACAGCTCGGTGGTGGGTGTGATCCAGCGCGAGCCCTTCCACGTCTCCACCGACACGCTGCTTAGCGAGTTACAGCACTTCGTGGTCGACTTCAAGGATGTGCGTGGTCAGCACACGGCCAAACGCGCACTCGAAGTGGCCGCAGCCGGGAGCCACAACATCCTGATGATCGGGCCACCCGGGTCAGGAAAGACGATGCTGGCCAAACGTCTGCCATCGATCCTGGCTCCGCTTACCTTCGACGAGGCTCTCGAAACCACAAAGATTCATTCCGTGGCTGGCGTTCTCGACGCCGCGGCGGGATTGGTGACACAACGCCCCTTCCGCTCGCCTCACCACACCATCTCCGACGCCGGTCTTATCGGTGGCGGCGTCATACCCCGGCCGGGCGAGGTATCGCTCGCCCATAATGGACTGCTGTTTCTCGACGAGCTGCCGGAGTTTCCGCGCAATGTGCTGGAGGTGATGCGGCAGCCGCTCGAGGACCATACCGTCACCATCGCCCGCGCCAGCATGTCGCTCAGCTTCCCGGCGCGCTTCATGCTTGCGGCAGCCATGAATCCTTGCCCCTGCGGCTACTTCAACGACAAATCGCGCGAATGCATGTGCACTCCGCCCATGATTCAGCGTTACATCGCCAAAATTTCCGGACCGCTTCTCGACCGCATCGATATTCATATCGAAGTGCCAGCGGTTCAATACAAGGAACTGCGTGGCGGAGCGGCGGCCGAAGGGTCGGCCGAGATTCGAACCCGGGTGATGGCCGCGCGCGAGCGGCAGCGGGAGCGGTTCAGGAAATTCGGCGAGAAGATTTATTCCAACGCGCAGATGACCACGCGTCAGGTTCGCGCTTACTGCGAGTTGGGGCCGGACGCCGAGCGGCTGCTGGAGCGCGCCATGCAGCAACAGGGATTGACCGCACGCGCTCACGACCGCATCCTGAAGGTCGCCCGTACCATCGCCGATCTCGATGGCGCGGAAAGTCTGTCGGTCGCACACCTGGCCGAGGCTATCCAATACCGCACCTTGGACCGCAGCTATTGGGCGTAAAATAGAAACCGCAATCGGACCTCGCCGCACACTCTGATCAGATCGAGGAAGACGGCGATGACAGGCCGACAGGGCCCTGCTCAAAAAAATAGTCGAATCGCGCCTGCAGTTCCTGTTTCGTTCCGTTGCCTGTTTTCTTTGTGAGTGTCCCCAAATCCCCGCATACACTGCACTGGTACCGGAATCCCCGCCGGTCTTGAGGAGGTCACGTGGACACCAACACACCCAGGTCCGGGTGGGATGTATTTCTGTTCGGCATTCCGCTCATCGCCCTGCTGTTCTTCGGCTTCTTTCGTCTGGACGAAGTATTCACTGCCCGCAAAGGCGGGAAGCAGGACCATCGCCCGACTTCGCCCCCGGAGCGCAAACGAAAATCGATGCACAGCGATCCCGACGGGCGCTCCTGGGAGGATCCCCCTTCGCCGGGAAAATAGAACTCCACGTTACTTTCGATTCTTAAGAAATTTCCAATCTCCGCCGATGAACCGGTTGAGCGACATGAGAAAACCCTCATGCCAACGCCGTATCACCCGGGAGGATGGAATGGGAAGCGCCGATTTTTTATCCGGTTGGGACACCTCTATTCTGATGGTCCCCTTCCTGGGAGTGCTCGTTATGTATATGTTTCGCCTGGACGTGACGTATGCCGCACCCAAAGCCGCTCCAAAAAAACGCCGCTCCTTTTGCGGGGTGGATCCGAACGACCGCCCCAACTTGTCCGACCCGGACGGGCAACTCTGGCGCGGGCACAGTGTCGGCCAAATCGAGGCCGGGTTCGAGCCGGAGGCCCATTCTGAAGGGCACGATTCGACCTGCGAAGTGGGAGTTAGGACTTCTGGTTGGCTGACATAATTGGCTCTATCGCTCACATATTAAATAGGTTAAGCAACATTTACTGAAACGGGCGCGCCATCCGGAAACCGGGCACAAAATCTTCCAAAAAACTATTGACCCCAAACCCGACTGGGTATACATTCAGGAGTGCCATCCACTAAGGTTGATCGCACAGTTAGGTTGGGTTGCGCCCTTCTGCCATCTCCCGCATCAATCATTGGAACCACGGTTTAAGAAGCTGGTCCACCGGTGTGTTTTGTTGAAGCGCCGGCAAAGCGGGAAGTTAGGCGAAATCCACAGCATCAAGTGATGTGCGTCACTAAAAAATGGGCGGTGCCAGTTCCACAATGTGGCGGAATTGCATCAAAGTTTTTGAACTGGACGGGCTTTCCGCGCGTCTATAACACAGGAATGGAAGAATCGGCAACTGGGGAGTCTTTGGTTGCCAGCTGCACTGGCGGCGCCAGGTAGTTCCGCTCAGGCAGCCATTTTTTAAGGAGAGATTCGTAATGCGTTCTGATTTGGTTTTTGGGGCACTGAGCCACGTGTCCAATCGTTACCAGCTCTGCCAGCTGGCGAGCAAGGCGACTCGCAAGCTGCACAAACCCAACACGCGGCTGCAGGACACGACCAACGAGGTCCTGGTCCGCTTTCATAGCACCAATCCCGGTACACTCGCGCCCGTAGCGGCTCCTGCAGTCCAGCCCATCGAACAGCGCCGCGCCGCTTAAGCCGAGTTCCCCGAGCGTTTGTTGAGCAAGTCACGGTTTCAAGCGGCTCTTCTTCGCAGAGGAGCCGCTCTTCCGGTTCCCAATCTACACTGCTGAACTCGGGAGATGCTGCGCGCGGTTGCGTGCCTTGCAGCAGCGAACTCCCGCCCCCTTTTTCGGAGCACGCTCCCCCTCCGGCTCTCTCCCACTTCCATCCCGCCCCGTTTGCAGGTGAACATGACCATCGCTGAACTTAAAGAGAAAAACATCACAGAACTAAGCAGGATCGCCCGCACCCTTGAAATTCCAGGTGCCAGCGGTCTCCGCAAGCAGGATCTTATCTTCAAGATCCTTCAGGCCCAGAGCGAAAAAGAAGGCCACATCTTTGCCGAGGGCGTGCTCGAAATCCTGCCTGACGGTTACGGCTTCCTTCGTTCTCCCGACTACAACTATCTGCCCGGCCCCGACGACATCTACGTCTCGCCCTCGCAGATCCGCAAATTCGACCTCAAGACCGGCGATTCGATCAGCGGCAATGTCCGCCCGCCCCACGAAGGCGAGAAGTACTTCGCCCTGGTGAAGATCGAAGCCATCAACTTCGAGTCGCCCGAAGAGACACGCAACAAGATCCTGTTCGATAACCTGACCCCTCTTTATCCGCAGGAACGGATCAAGATGGAGACGGTGCGCGAGGCCACCAGCGGCCGGGTCATGGACCTGCTGACGCCTGTGGGCAAGGGGCAGCGCGGCCTGATCGTCGCTCCGCCGCGCACCGGCAAGACCATGCTCCTGCAGTCGATTGCCAATTCGGTCACCTCGAACCACCCCGAGGTGGTGCTGATCGTTCTGCTCATCGACGAACGCCCCGAAGAGGTCACCGACATGCAGCGTTCCGTCAAGGGCGAGGTGATCAGTTCCACATTTGACGAGCCGGCAGCCCGCCACGTGCAGGTGGCGGAAATGGTGATCGAGAAAGCAAAGCGCCTGGTCGAGCACAAGCGAGACGTCGTGATTCTTCTCGACTCCATTACCCGGCTGGCGCGCGCCTACAACACCATCGTGCCTCCTTCGGGCAAGGTCCTGTCAGGCGGCGTCGACTCCAACGCATTGCAACGGCCCAAGCGCTTCTTCGGCGCGGCGCGCAATATCGAGGAGGGCGGCTCGCTCACCATCATCGCCACCGCGCTGGTCGATACCGGGTCCCGCATGGACGAAGTCATCTTCGAAGAATTCAAGGGCACGGGCAACATGGAAATCATCCTGGACCGCAAGCTGGTCGACAAGCGCGTGTTCCCGGCTATCGACATCCAGCGCTCCGGCACCCGCAAGGAAGAGTTGCTCATCCCCAAGGACGATCTGCAGCGCATCTGGGTTCTGCGCAAAGTGCTCAACCCGCTGTCGCCTGTCGAAGCCATGGAACTGTTGATCAGCCGTCTCGAAAAGGTCCGCAACAACGCCGAGTTCCTGCAGAACATGAACCAGCTTTGATTCACGGCCGGCGTGAGTACGGCCGAGGGTCGGCGCTCGCGCCCGGCGCCGCATTACGATGGGTCGGCTCAGGAATCAAACGCCCTTGCCTTTTGGCAAATGAATCTTATTCAATTATTTGAAAGTGACAACAGACTCGGAACGCGTTCGCTTCGGATCATTCGAGTTCGACCACGCAAACGGAGAATTGCGGCGCGACGGAATGCTGATCCGGCTGCAGGCGCAGCCCGCCATGGTCCTCTCCCATCTTCTGGCGTACGCGGGCGAGATTGTTTCTCGCGAAGAATTACACCACGCGATCTGGGGCGAGGACACATTCGTTGACTTCGAACGTGGGCTCAACGTTTGCATCGCCCAGATCCGCTCCGCCCTGAGCGATGAATCGACTTCGCCCCGCTTCATCCGCACTGTCCCGCGGCGGGGGTATCAATTCATTCATCCCGTGGAAGCTATTGTCGTTGCCGCCCCTCCTGAGCCCGAAAGCGAACTGGCCCGGCGAGAATTTCCCTGGCGCACTTCGCTTGCTACTCTGGCCGGTCTTTCCCTGGTCCTACTGTTGATTGTCGGGTTCGTCCAATGGCGGCGGAACTCGCAGGGTGCTTCAGGGCCTGCGGTGGTCGCCGTCGTCCCTTTCGACAATGAGACGGGGGATGCCAGTGTGAATCGATTTTGCAGTGCGCTGACCGACAACGTCATCGAGCAACTCACTGCGGCTAGCCAGAACCACTACCTGGTGATCGGGAACGCCGCGGTTCTCCGCGTTCCAAAGGAGCGGCGCGATCTGGCCCAAATCGCTGTCTCGCTGCACGCCCAATTCGTGATTCTTGGCGAGGTGCAGGGCGGTGGCGCCCAGACTCGTATCCTTGCCCACTTGATTCGAATGCCGGAGCAATCGCATGTCTGGGTCGTTCGCCTGGAACAGCCCTTCGACGACCTGTTCACCCTCGAGTCCACCGCCGCCCGTGACATTGCTACCGAATTCTCGAGCAAACTGGCCGACCCCGCACTAAGCACCAACTTACATGCGCCGGCAAGTTACTGATTTCTGCCTAGTTAGCTCTTAACATCAAATTGGTTGGAAATTTTACCTATTTGGCTTGAGGCGCGGCGTGGACCGCATTCATCCTCGACATCAGTCCGAATCGAGGAGACTCAAAACATGAATCCAGCCAATCGTCGCTCTCTCTCTTTTCCTGTCTGGCCGCGGCGCAGCTTTCTTCAGGCTGCGGGCCTGGCCCTTTCTGCCCCCGTGTGGGCGTTCGCATCGCCGGCCGGGCGACCGGCTGGGAAGTCATCCGTAGCGGACAGGCCCACTGTCGATGCAGGATTCCCCACCCAGCCCGCGGAGTTGGTACGCGAAATGGTGCGCGTGTCTCATTTCGACCTGAAGCGGGTGCAGCAATTGGTGGAGGCTCAGCCGTCTCTGGCGCGTGCGGCCTGGGACTGGGGATTCGGGGACTGGGAAACTGCCTTGGGCGCCGCTTCCCACATGGGCAATCGCCCCATCGCGGAATACCTCATAGCGAAGGGTGCGCGGCCTTCGTTGTTTTCTTCCGCAATGCTCGGGCACATCGAAGTCGTCAAGGCGTTCGTGTCGAGCCAGCCCGGTGTGCAGCGCATTCGCGGCCCACACAGCATCAGCCTGCTGGCCCATGCTCATGCCGGCGGAGATGCCGCCCGTCCGGTGTTTGAGTTTCTTCAGTCTCTAGGAGATGCGGGTGCTGAATCGCAGCTCCCCCTCACCCAACCTGACCTCGATCGAATCCTCGGCGTCTATCCCTTTGGGCCGGCCGAAAACGATCGCATCGAGGTAACGGTGGATAAGGAAATCGTGACATGGACCCGGCATGGCACCATGGGGCGCCCACTCTTCCATCTCGGCGATCGCGTGTTCTATCCGTGGGGCGCCTCGTCAGTGCGGATTCGATTCATCGAGGAAGGCGCAGACACGCGGATGACTGTCAATGATCCCGACGTGGCGTTGACCGCCTGGAGAAAAAAGTAGCCAAGGGTTAGTTCTGCCTGAACAAATCAGGGAATTGTTCGGCCAATTCCTCCCGACTGTAGCGAGGAGTGATGTGCTGCGAGCAGTTCCAATCAAATCCGACGACTGCGAGCACAAAGATGCGCTCGACTCGCGGCCCGTTCGCGCCAGCTCTGAGGCGGGCTTCGAGAGCCGGGTCCTCGCCCGATTCCACCATGCGGGCGTGGCCGATCACCTTGAGCCGCGTCCGGTTGGGGTAATCCATCAGAAACAGAGCAACCCGGTCGTTGACGGTAAGATTGCCGGCACTGATGTACTGCTTGTTGCCTGAGTAGTCGGCGAAGGCCAGTGTGTGTTCGTCGAGAACCTTGAGAAAGCCACGGGGGCCACCGCGATGCTGCACATAGGGCCAGCCGTCAGGAGTAACCGTTGCCACGTAAAAGCTGTCGCGGGCGGCGATGAATTCGGCCTCGGCGATGCCAAAATCCTGTTCATCGGCACCGAAACGCGCCATGCGTTCGTACTGGGTGCGGGAGCCGTTCCGCTGCTGCAGTTTCCTGGCGGGCTCGGAAAACATCGTATTGGCAAAAGTATGCGGCATGTCGGCTCTCCTTCGCGCAGTATCGGCGCGGGCTGCGTAGACACCTTGGCTCAACCGCCCACTTCGGGCATCTGCTACTATAGATACCGAACGATCGGTAAAGTTTCAGAGATGCGCACGACGAGGGCTTTGTGGCGTTTTCCAGGCTGAACGATGAGGAACTGGCCGACAGAGCCCTCGACGTGTTTCGCAATTACGGCTATGAGGGTTCAAGCCTCAGCCGCTTGGTCGAATCGGCAGGCTTGGAGAAGGCGAGTTTCTACTATCGATATCCCGGCGGCAAAAAAGACATCGCGCTCGCCGTCGCGGCACGGGCGAGCGCGTGGTTTGCCGAGAACGTGGTCGAACCGCTCAAGGATACCGGTCCCCCGCAGCAGCGGGTGCGTCAGGTGGCGCAGCGATTAAGGAAGTTCTATGGAGATGGGAGCCGGCCATGCGTTCTCGATACCCTCTCCCTTCGTGGCGGCCCGCCGGAATTGCAGGCCGCCCTCGCCGGCGCGCTTCAGGCATGGGTGGCCGCCTTTACTTCGATCGCACTGGAAAGCGGATTCAGCCGCACACAGGCGGCACGCCGGGCGCAGCAGGCCATCATCAACATCGAAGGTTCGCTCGTCCTCTCCCGGGTCTCGGGCAATCCGGGCATCTTTCTTCGAACCCTCGCGGGACTACCCGCCCTTCTCACCAGGAAATGAAATAGCCAGGCAATGGAATGTAACTGGCTTTGACGGGACTCGCCGGCGCCCGAACGTCGCGCCGGCGATTCTTCTGCCCTTCGCTGTTCCTTGGCTAAACCGAGAGCAGCCGCCGGAAGAACGAGCGATACCGGCGCATGGCGACCCTCAGGTCTTCGGTGGAGACATTGTCGCCGCGGTCCCACTGCGATTCGAGCCGCGCTCTTTCTTCAGCGAAGATCTCCGCCAGGCGCTTCATGGCGCCCGCGACCAGGCTGTCGGCCTGCTCCACGGCACGTCGCGGCTCGTCGATGAACCCGACCTGCAGAGCGTCCCATTGGCCAAAGAGATCTTTCGACTCGCGTTCGGAGAAAAGCGGCGTCGCATCTTCGTCCGTGGCCACCGCCGGTACCGAAGCCGGATTTCCGCTGGCTTCAGTGATGCGGGACCCATTCCCGTCCGGTCTCTGATTCACGCTGCGGATCTTATTCTCAGTCGCGAGGAAAGGCCGCTCCGTTCCTTCTTCTGCCGGCGGCCGGTCCTCGTCACGGAATGGCGCCGGGTCCGCATCGTTTTGAGTATCCGGGCCGGTGTCGACGTTTGCCAAAGCGGCGGTCGATATAACCTTGGCCCTTGGTTCATCGTTGAGTAATTCCTGTTTCATTCGATCCTCCACGGTCGATTTGGGGTTGAACGCTCATCGCCGCGCCACAAATTACGGGCGGCTGCGGGTTCGCAAGCTGGCGTCGCCACCCTCCCTTGAGATCACCAGTCCGAGGCAAAGGTTGTTCCCGCACCCGGACCGGGCAACGGGCCGAACAGGCACCCAGGGCGATTGGAAAGTGAGCGGTTTCAGCCGGAATCACCCTCGGACAGGGAATTTCGCAGGGACGGAAATGCTGGTAAGATATAGAAGTCAATCGGTGTGGGGCTGTAGCTCAGCTGGGAGAGCGCCTCGTTCGCAACGAGGAGGCCAGCGGTTCGATCCCGCTCAGCTCCACCATTCATCCAATAACTTGCGGCAGCCCGGCCCGCCTCGGTGCGAGTGCCTGTGTCGTTGTTTGTGTCCTGACCGACTACATCCGTCGAACCCCTTGCCATCTGCGCTTTTCATCGTGACCGCATCCGACGCGTTCCGTCCGGCTTTCTACCCGACATCGAAGTAATGATCGTCTTCAATCGCGACCCTGCCAACGCATAGACTAAGTCGCGCAGCGTGAACTACCATCCATATGACATTCACCCAAGCAAAAATGCTCCCAACTCGGGGACACCGGGCCCTGATTTCTTGGGCCCAATTGTGGGTGTAGGAGAACGACCAATGGCACACACACAGATAGCGGAGAAGCCAAAAACCCCACAACCTAAAGACAACACGACCTCAACCCTGATGGCACATGCGTCGCGAGCTGATCAATTCGCCATGGGCAGAGCACTGCGGGACAAGTGTCCGCGCGCTTCGCACGCCGAATGGAAGCCGCCACACAACCGGCCCGACCCGGTCCGCCTGGTACTGAAGGCCGATGAAGGGCGGCTCCCCGAGCTCCTCCTCCTTCGCCACGGGCGCATGGTGCAGTCTCCCTTCACCTTCTACCGGGGCTCGGCGCTCGCCATGGCTGACGATCTGGCGGGCACACCGTACACGGGCGTTCGCGTGCAATGCGGCGGTGACTCCCACCTCGTCAACTTCCGCGGTCTCGCCACCCCGGAGAGGCAAGTCATCTTCGCCATCAACGACCTCGATGAGACTCTCCCGGCGCCCTGGGAGTGGGACATCAAGCGTCTTGCAGCGAGCTTCGTGATCGCCTGCCGAGACAATGGCCTCAGCGAATCTGTCGCCAGGGATGCGGTCCTCACTTGCGTCCGGTCTTACAGGGAGCACATGGCCGAGTTCGCCGAAATGAAGGTTCTGGACCTGTGGTACTTTGCGGTCGAAGCCGAGACGCTGATCGCCGGCGTCAAAGATGCCGGGATTCGCCGCAGCGCAATAAAGAACGTCGCGAAAGCGCGTGCGAGCAGCACCTCGGAAGGCCTCTTCCCGAAGCTCGTAGGCGAGTCGGGAGGGTCCCCGATTTTCAAGGACCAGCTCCCGTCGATCTTCCACTGGAAAGATCACGCTCCGGGGGATATCCATCCGATCCTCAGGGACGCCTTCGACGGGTACCGCAAATCCCTCGCGCCCGCCCAGCGCATGCTGCTCGACCGCTACGAAGTCAAGGATGCCGCAGCCAAAGTCGTTGGCGTCGGTAGCGTCGGCACCGCCTGCTGGATGGTGTTGTTGATGGCCGACAAAGGGGATCCTCTCATTCTCCAGGTCAAGGAGGCGCGCGCCTCGGTCCTGGAGGCCTATGTGGGAAAGACCGTCTTCCCGAACCACGGGCAGCGCGTGGTGAACGGCCACCGGCTCATGCAGCCGGCCAGCGACATCTTCCTCGGCTGGACTGAGGGTAAGCTGGGACGTCACTTCTATGTCCGCCAACTCCGGGACTTCAAGATCAAGCTTCCAGTCGAGACGTTCGATGCGGCGAGGATGCACGTCTTCGCCGATTGTTGCGGCTACACGCTGGCGCTCTCCCATGCGCGCTCCGGTGCCCCCGCGGTGATCAGCGGATACCTGGGCAAAAACGACACCTTCGACAAAGCTCTCGTGTCCTTCTCGGTTGCTTACGCCGACCAGAACGAGAAGGACCATGCCGCGCTCGCACGTGCGATTCGCGACGGAAAGGTTAAGGCCGTCATCGAAGAAACAAAGTGAGGCAGTCGCGCTGAGGGAAACAACAAAAGATTCGTCGCTCCCCGGGAGACAATCGATTCAACCTGATCGAGAGCAGGCAGACCGGAGAGCCGAGTTTGGAATGCGCGTTGACCGGGCGATCCATCCGGTCGCTTGCGGCAAGGCTGCGAGAGCGAGCGGCGCCAGCGCCCGCCCGGCGGTCGTGACCATCGCCCGCGAAAGCCCTGTCGCCATCGACATGCCCCTCGTTAGTTGAGCGCGCAACATTCGCTGATACTGATCCGCGTTCCCTCCATCGAGATATCTCTCTGCCGCCAAAGCCCCCGAGTGCAATGCGATTGCCATGCCGTCTCCGGTGAATGAAGGAACCACCGCGGCCTGGTCGCCGACACACCATATACCGCTGGTCCGATACGACATGTACCCATATGGAATGGACGAGATCGCCAGCGGCCGCTCCCATAACGCGTACGCGCCCGAAAGACGCCGGCCAATGTGGGCGTTGTCTTCGAGCAGGTATGCGAGCAGTTGCGGCCATCCTCCCAGTTTGCGAAGACGCGAACGGCGCACGACCAGGCAGAGGTTCGCTGCATCATTCTCCACAAGAGCGAGCCCGCCGTAGCCGCCGGGAAAAAGAAACAGATCGATGAACCCGCGCAAGGCTTGTGTCTCAGCCGCGTTCAGCCTCCAATGGAGCTTGAAGCCGACCAGGTCGCACTGCACGCCTGCCGGGCGGCTCCATCCACGCAGATCATGCTTCCCCGTGGCGAGAAAGGTGGTGCGTGCCTGTTGCACAGTTCCGTCCGCCCATTCGGCCGTCCAGCTGTCACCGCTACGCGCGAGCCGCGCCGCAGCCACTCCGCGGCGCACGATGCATCCTTCTTCCGCGGCCCTCGCCAACAGGGCCGCATCGAGAACGCATCGCGACAGAGACAGCGCGCGGAACGGCAACGGTGCTTCCATGACGCTGCTCCCCACGGAGAGCCGTAAGTGTTCGATGGGGACTGCGCCAAAACTGACGGGATCGACTCCTGCATCGCGCAGGTATTCAACCGCCTCAGGGCTGAGGAACTCGCCGCACACCTTATGGTGCGCAGCCCGTTCCTTTTCCACCAGCAACACATCTCGTCCGGCGCGCGTCAGCCGCAGCGCTGCCATTCCGCCCGCGAGGCCGCCTCCAATGACGAGATTGTCGACCTGGTTGTTCGCCATCGCGGTGCTCACCTTGGTTTCCACCGGCTCACGCACAGGCGCGCCGGCTTGTAGCTGAGTATCGCGAATTCGCCTTGCGTCAACCCCGCACGGGCACACACCTGCCGCCACTCTTCCGGAACGAAGGCGCGCGCAATCGAAACCGGACCGTCATGCTGCACAAACGGATGCAACCTCGCCAGTTTGGCAAACCAGCGGAAGAGATAATACGGCACTGCCGCCCGCGACAGGTCGTTGATGAACCATCCCATTTCCGCGTTCTGCTCCATCCAGCGCACAAACCGGACCACGTCCGAATCACTAAGATGGTGCGTAAACAGCGAGCTCACGATGAGATGGGCCGGATGTGGCGCACGGTACGCAAACACATCGCCCGCGACCCACCGCATGCCGCTTTCCGATTGGCTCCCTGCAATGGCAATTGAATCAGGATTCAGATCGATCCCCGTCAGTTCCACAGCCACCCCGCGCTCGCTGGCCCATCGTTCGATCCGGCGCAACCCGTCGCCGTAGCCGCATCCCACATCCAGGATGCGAAGCGGCTCTGATCCTGTCTGCGGCCGCATTTCGTCGAGCCAGCGAAGCAACGGGCGATAAGCCCCAAACCAGCGGTTCACCCGGGCCAGGTCGCGGAGGCAGGCTTCGATGACTTCAGGGCTGCACGGCTCATCCATCAGTTCGGACAGTTGTGCCCGCCGACTGAAATCCAGCCCATCATGCGGCATGGAAAAGCATGGTCTCCGCGGTGACACCCGGCCCGAACGACATGGCACAGCCTGTTTGCCCCTTCTCGGCGCGGGCCAGCACCTCCTCGAGTACGAACATCACGGTAGCCGAAGACATATTTCCGAACCGGGCCAGGATGTCGCGCGAAGCGGCGAGCGCATGTTCGGGCAGACCCAGGCCCTGCTCGACCGCATCCAGAATCGTGCGACCACCCGGATGCACGGCCCACAGATCGATCGCCTCGGGGCTTCTTCCCCGCGTGACGAGGTCGCGCGTCTCGCCCAGGTGCCGCTTGATCTCCCCTGGAACCTTGCCCGAGAGTTGCATATCGAAACCCATTTCCCCGATCCGCCACGTGATCAGGTCGCTGGTCTGGGGGACATTGACGGCCAGGAAGCTGTCGATCGCCAGTCCTTCCGGCTCCCCAGCGACCAGGCACGCCGCGCAACCATCCGCAAAGAGCAGGAACGACAACATCTGTTCCAGGTCCTGCGTTTCCTTGAGGTGCAGCGAACAGAGCTCCAGATTCAGAATCAGGACATTGGCGTCGGCTTCCGATCGCACAATGTGATGGGCGGACTTCAACGCGTTGATGGCGGCGTAACACCCCATGAAGCCGATCATCGTCCGTTCGACCGACGGGTTGAGCCCCAACCGCCTCACGATGTCGAAGTCGAGCCCCGGCGCGTAGAGACCGGTGCAGCAGGTCACGATCACGTGGGTGATGCTTTGCCGCTCGGCCTCGCTCAGGGAGAGCTTGTCGAGCGCGCAACCGGCCAGGCATGGAGCAAACTTCTCAAACGCCCGCATGCGACGAGTGGTCGAAGGAAAGTCCCCGACCACGTACAGATCCTCGGCGTCGCGCCAGTACGAGTTGCCGTCCCCGATCGGTTCGAGGAATGAGTAGCGATGTTCGATGGCCGACATGCGTACCATGCGCCGGAAGAGGTTGCGTACCGTTCCTTCCGGAAGCATGCTCTCGGCGAATGCCACAAAGGCTCGATGGACATCGTGTCGCGGGACTGCGGTGGCGATGCGGTGGATGTAGGCTGTCGTCATGGGCTGCCTCTCGCAACTCGATGCTTCGCTTCAGATATAGCAGTTCGAAGCCGGGGATTTGTCAGTCGATTGCAAGCATTTGCGCGATTCCATTCCCGGCGCGGCTGTGATGCTTGGATGCCCCATCGGGATGGAACGATCCGCCCTGGACACTGGGCGCTTTCATCCGGTGCAAACAATCTCCGTCTCTTTGTCATTCCATTGCACGCCCGGCATAACCTGCGGCGAATCATGCATCCATAGGGTTTGGGATGTCGCGGATTTAATCGATCGGATGGATTCCGACCCAAACCGCCGACCGCAGCGAGGATCCTGTCCATCGGTTGTTCCGCGCATCGGGTTTACGGGAGAGCATACAGGATGAGACTGTCCGGGCCCACAAATGTCCCCCCTCCAGAGTCGGGAGGTTACAAATCGGCGGAGGCAAGGATTGTTGGGAAAGGCGAGATGGCGGGCCTGGTTCGAGCCTTTGACTGGGCATCCACATCACTCGGGCCGATTGAAAACTGGTCACGCGAACTGGTCGCCATTGTCAATTTAACTTTGTGCTCGCACAACCCGGCGCGGATCCTGTGGGGGCCCGACCTGGTCCTGATCTACAACGACTCCTACCGCTCCATTCCCGGAAAGAGACATCCCGATGCCCTGGGCAAGCCCGCCCGGGAAGTGTACAGGGAGGCTTGGTCCGTCGTGGGCCCTTTGCTCGAGAACGCCTACACAACCGGCGAGACGTTCTATTTCGACAAGCTGCTTGTGCCCATCGATACCGACGGTGGGGCCCGCGACTTCTATCTCGATTACACCTACAGTCCGGTCTTCGAGAATGGCAAGATCGCAGGTCTGTTTGGACTGTTGCAGGATGTTACCGCCGAGGTGCTGGCCACCCGCGATCTTCGGGATAGCGAAGCCCGGGCCACGCGCGTTCTGGAAAGCATCGGCGATGCGGTACTCGTGACCGATGTCAATGCCTGCGTGACGAGCATGAATCCGGTAGCTGAACGGCTCACCGGCTGGTCGCTCACCGAAGCCCGGGGGCTCAGTCTCGATGAAGTGTTTCGCATTCTCGACGAGACCACGCGTCAGCCCATCGAGAGTCCCGCCGAGAAGGTGCGCCGCCTGCGAACCGTAGTAGGGCTCGCCAATCACACAATCCTCGTTCGCAGGGACGGCGCTGAAATCTCGATCGACGACAGCGGCGCACCGGTTTTTGACGAGAACGGAAAGCTGACTGGTGTCGTGCTGGTCTTCCGGGATACCAACGAACGCCGCTCCGCCGAGCGCGAGCGGAGTGCCATCGCCAACCAGTTATCTCTGGTGATGGATGCCATCACCGACGGAGTCCTCTGCCTCGATCGCAGCTGGAAGGTGATCTATCGCAATCCGCGCGCCGTGGAGATCCTGCAGACTACAGGAGAGCTGACCGGCCGCCAGTTCTGGGAAGCGTTCCCCGAAGCCAGGTTCGAGGGTTCGCCGTATGTGGAGCATTTTGACCGCGCCATGGATAATGGCGTTCCCGGCCGATTCGAGGCCTCTTATCCCGGGCCGCGGCAAGCCTGGTTTTCGGTTGTCGTACAGCCGGCAGACTATGGCATCGTAATCTTCTACCGGGATGTTACCCATCAGCGCAGGGAGGCCGAGGCCCTGCGCGACCGGGAAGCACGTCTCAATGCGATCTACAGCACCAGTCTTGAGTACATCGGGCTGCTCTCGCCGGACGGCACATTGATCGATTGCAACAGCGCTTCTCTGGACTTTGCAGGTAGTACTCGCGCCGATGTGGTAGGCAAACACTTCGCCGGCACGCCGTGGTTCGCTGCGACGCCTGGCGCGCCGGAGCTGGTTCATCGCGCCATCGCTCGCGCCAACTCCGGTGAGACGTTTCGCTCCGAACTTTCTTTGATCCGGCCCAACGGCGACACCCTCCTCTTCGATTTCTCGCTGACTCCGGTTCGAGACGCGAATGGCACAGTTGTGTTTCTTGTTCCGGAAAGCCGCGATATCAGCGAGGTCAAGCGCACTGAAGCTGCTCTGCTCCAGAGCGAAAAGCTGGCGGCTGTGGGCAGGCTGGCCTCGTCCATCGCGCATGAGATCAACAATCCGCTCGAATCGGTAATGAACCTCATCTATCTGGCGCGCCACGCCCCACCGACCGACGCCGAACGCTATCTCGAGATCGCCGACCAGGAGATTCGCCGCGTCTCCATCATCGCCAATCAGACGCTGCGCTTCCACAAGCAGGCTTCGAAGCCGCAGGCGGCTACAAGCGCCGACCTCTTCTCGACCGTGATGAGTATTTATGAGGGACGGCTCCGCAACGCCCGCGTCCGGGTGGAGAAGAGGTTTCGCACCGATGAGCCGGTGATCTGTTTTCAGGGCGACGTGCGCCAGGTGCTGAACAACCTGGTCGCCAACGCGCTCGAAGCCATGCCCTTTGGGGGACGGCTTTTGATTCGCAGCCGCAAGGGCCGGGATTGGATGACGAGCCGGCCTGGACTCGTGCTCACCATCGCCGACAACGGGGCGGGCATCCCGCCCGCTGTGCAGAGACACATCTTCGATGCCTTCTTCACCACCAAGGGCACGGCGGGCAACGGCCTGGGCCTATGGGTTTGTCAGGAAATCGTGGATCGTCATCACGGCAAACTCCGCGTCCGCAGCAGCCAGCGTCCCGGCAGGAATGGCACGACCTTCACGTTCTTCCTGCCCTTCGACCCGGCTTGTGAATAGCGCCGACTGGTCGCCAAAGAGCAGCGCGGGCATTCATATGACGTGATTCCCGGATCTGCCGACATAATCCAGCGCCGACGCAATTCTGAGGCACAGCCGTTCCTTCACTTCCTGGCCAAATCCGCCGTTCTCCAGCCGGTCTCGCCAACTCCAGTAGTGGCATAACCAGTGGGCAAGCATTGCGGTGAGGACTGGCTCGCGTTCCAGACGACGGCCACTCAACCCTTCATATGTGCTCAACAATTGACTGATCCGTTCGTCGAGACTGTCTAGCCCAGACCATATGAGCAATGTTGAGCAGGTGTTGGCTACGTCGACATGCACGGGATCGAAAGCCATGGCTTCGAAATCCAGGACAGCGCTCAGATGAACACCGCCGGATAAATCAAACAGTACGTTGCGAGGGGTCCAGTCTCCATGAATCAACTGTCGAGGCAGATTCTCGAATTCCCGGAGGCGGGGTAGAAGCCAATCCCCCGCTCGCATGAGGAGTTCCTGTTCCTCGGCATATTTTGTAAGGGGGACAAAATTCGCGGTGTCCATTCTCGAGATGCTCTTTCGGGCATGTACGCTAATCCCATCAGCTAAGTCAGACTGTTGCCGATCAGAAAAAAGACGAAGCTCATGGTGGAAGCGCGCCAGTCCTTCAACGAGCACCGGATAGATGGTTGGGTCGGCGCTGTCAGGATGAAATCCCTGGAGATGACGGGTCAGGCACCATCCGTAACCACCATCCTCTACAACGAGCTGTCCACCTAAACTGGCTAAAACCTCTGGGACGGATATCGAAAGACGCTCATCGTCCAGAAAGCGGCGGAGACGCTGCATGAGTTGCGTCTGGCGAGTCAGTTCCGCAGTTCGTCTCTCTTCAGACTGCGACAACCAGTATCGTTGCCCTACCCGCCACGTGACTCGACTGACGCCAAAGTCGGTCCAAACCAGGGGTTCGCGGATGCGCCAGTGGTTCGCGAGAACCTCAGCAGCGAGGCGCGCATCATGTCCAGCGGCAGTGCTCGCCATAAAGATTCCAGATGGGTCAGGCTCGAGTAAAATCACCAACGGCCAGGTCAATGCTGACCGAAGGAAAGCGGAATTCGGTTATTCACTGGTGATGAAATGGATCATTCGCGGCGCACCGCCGGAACGTGCCCGCGTGCCTTGGCAAGCCCTCCAGGCCACCAGTTCCAATCTCCTGCAATGCGCAGGAGCGCCGGACCGATCACGATTCGCACCAGGGTCGCATCGATGAACACTGCGACCGCCAGCGTAAACCCGATCATCTTGACCACGAGGAAATTGCCGAAAGTGAATGCCGCGAATACCACGATCATGATTGCGGCTGCGCTCGTAATCAGGCCCGCGGTTCTGGCCAGCGCCTCCGGAATTGCGTCCTCTTCATTGAGCCCGCTCTTCCTGGCTTCCAGAACCCGCGCTACCAAAAATACTTCGTAGTCCATGCTTAGTCCAAAGACGATGGCAAAGGCGACGATCGGAACAAGGGGGAACACGCTGCCCGTTCCCCCTTGAACTCGCAGCAACCTGCATCCGTGTCCGTCCTGGAAAACCAGGACCAATGCTCCGAAGGAGGCCGCAACCGAGAGCATGTTCAATGCGATCGCCTTCACGGGGGCGAAGAGCGATCGGAACCCGCCCAGAAGCGCCACGAGCGTCCCTACCACTACCAGCGCCGTTACCGGTGCAAAATGCTTCATCACAATCGTCTGGTAATCAGCGTTCAGGGCCGGAATGCCCCCAATTAGCATCGTTGCGCCGGGCACTCCGGTGAGCGCCGCCGCGCCAGTCTTGCGGAGTTCCCGCACCCAGTCAACTTGACCACGCAGGGAAACCGAGCCGGCGGGCAGCACTTCAAGCAGCGCCGCTCGTCCGTCACTACTCAGAAACGTTCGACGCGTCTCCCGCGAGAGGTCAGGGAGGGAGGACCGGTTGCCCTCCGCGATCGTCGTGATGGAAATGACCCGGGCGCTGCGAGGGTCGCTTGCAAGCAGTTTGGAGAAACGATCGAGGGTATTCCATCCCGCGTCTGTTTGCGCAATGGAATCGTTTGGCAGTTCGACAATAATGCGCATGGAATAAACGACACCGGCCCGGTCGATCCGTTCGAGTGTGTGAAGCGCATGAACCGATTCCGCCGACTCCGGGAGCCAATCCCCCGTAGGGACACTTGTGTCGAGCCGTGTGCCCTGCCAGGCGAGCAGAAGCAAGGGGGTGCCGGCCAGAAAGATGGATAACCACGGGCGGGCGATCACTATCTTTCCCCATCGCCTCCAGCGATTTCCCGTGCGCTTGGCCCGATCGCCATCCAACGCTGGAGTGAAGGGCAGGCGCCCAGCATTTATCCGCGGACCCAGCAAGGCCAGCACTGCCGGAACGAGAGTGTTTGTCAGCAGCACACTGATTCCCGCCACCAGGAATCCAGCGACGCCAATGGAACGGATTTCGCTGATGGGAACCGTCAAGAGGGCCAGAAATCCGATGGCGACCGTCGAGGCTGAAATCAGGAGTGTACGACCTGCCTGCCGTGCCGCAATCATCGCGGCCCTGGGTCCGGCATGACCGGCGGAAATCGCCTCCCGGAAGCGGCTGACCATGAGCAGCGCGTAGTCGATCCCCAAACCAAGCCCTAGCATGGTTGCCAGATTCTGAACCAGGATGGAGAGGTGGAAGCGGTGAGCCAGCAGCCCGGTGATTGCGAGGGTAGTCGCAATGGCAAGCTGGCCCACGGCCAGCGGAATCAGGGAAGCAACCAGGCTTCCGAAGGCCACCAGCAAAAGTCCGAGAGTGGCGGGAATCACGAGACTCTCGGCACGCTGCACATCGTCGGCGCTCGCTTTTCGGATGTCGAAATTCAGCGGAAGCTCGCCCGTCAATTCCAGCTTTATGTCGGGATAACGGCCCCGCAATTCATTCGCGAGTGCAGTGGCTCGTTCGTGAAGCTTGGAAACGAGCGACTCGACCGGACCGTTGGTCGACGCGAGGCCGACTAAAACGAACGTCCCGCCTCCCTTGCCGAGGAAAATCGGATCGCGCAACTCGAGATGGGAAACCACTCCGGAGACGCCGGGTTCGTTCCTCAGTCCCGCCACGATGGTTGCCAGGGCTTGCTCGCCTTCTTCCGAATTCGCGGGTGGGAGGCCCTGAATCACCAGTACGACGCGATCCACGAATGGCGAGCGAAAACGACTTACCAGCTCTTGGCGGACAGTTTCCGCCTGGCTGCCCTCGACACGCGTGGCCGTCTCCAGGTGGCGCTCGGCGTGAAAAGAAAACGGAAGAAGCGCTACTACGGCGGAAAGGACTATACCGGCCGCCCAGAAATGGCGCACATGCATGAGACTCATAATGTCATACCAAATCGTCGCAAGCGAAGGGGCGTCGACCTCCTCCACGAGCATCGAAGTACTTGGAAGGCCAAATTGCCAGGCCGTGGGAAGCTGGCTGTCGAGGCGCCCGACCTCTTGCGACTCGCCTGTGCAGCTCTCCGAATCTGGTAGATTGGTTCCTTCGAATGAGGAGGCTCAATTCTTAGTCTCGCGTTGCTCTCACTTCTTGCCGCCATTCAACCCGGAGCGGACCCCCGGGTTGGCTCCTGGAAGCTCATTTCTGCACAGTCTACCCTGAATCCGCCCAACAAGCTGTCCGTCACAACTCTTCATCATGAAGTGCATGTGGTCATGTCAGGCGACACCCACGTTGATTTCACCGCCAAATCGGACGGACATGACAGTCCTGTATCCGGCAATCCCGCGTTCAATCATGTTGAGCTGCACAGGATCGACAAGAGGCAGGCCGAAGTCAAAGAGATGAAGGATGGAGCCGTGGTGGGAACCATTCGAGACAAACTTTCGAATGATGGCAAGGAGCTGACAATCACGACTGCGAGCAAAGGCCATCCTGACCAGATCTCCGTCTGGACGCGCAGCGGAGGCGCGAAGGTCGCCGGGGATCCAATCGCGGGCGAATGGACGCAGGACCTCAGCAAGACTCGTCTGCGCCAGGGCCTGGTTCTCAAGGTTGAGCCGGACGGAAACGGCGGGATTCACTTTTCGGGCGACTTCAGCTACACGGCCCGTTTTGACGGAAAGCAGTACGATCTTCAGAACTCGCGCAACGATACCGTAACGCTTCAACTGGTCGATCCGCACACGGTGGATTCAATTTACCGGCGGGACGACCAGGAGGCTCAAAAGGACCGGTGGGTGGTTTCTGCCGATGGGCGGCAGATGACGTTGACCACAACAGGCACGTTTGAATCCGGCCAGCACATCACGGAGAAGCTGGTATTTCAAAGGCAGTAGCGGATCATGCATCCGCGCCGGCCATGGCGCCTAATCGGCGGCGACCGCAGCATTGACTTCGCGAGCCGCGACCGAAATGATCCCCTTGCGATGCATGAATTTCAGTATGCCGTTGACGGTATCTTCGAGAGACGGATCGGCTTTGCCCCACTTTGAGGCATCCCGAGCCGCCTGGTAGGAGGAACTCTCATAGCGCTTGAATTCCATGGCCGTGATGTTGTCCACTGAGCCCACCAGAAAATCCAGTAGCGGGAAAAGAAGATCTTCCTTCCGGCATCTCCGGATCAGCTCGGGAACGAAATCCTTAACGCAGAATATTTCGAATTGCCGCCCAGTCGATTTGGTAATGAGCCCGGTAATATCCAGCATGTTCGCATAATCGTCCCGCACCACATGATAGGTCTTGTTCTCCGTCCCGGAAGTAGTCGAAATCGCGACAATATTATTCGCCACGATGTCGGCGGGAACGAAACTTACCTGGTTCAGAGCATCGACGCCAATGCCGTGATTCACCATGAACGCCACTAAGCGAACCGCGATATCGAAGTTGTTGCCCCCGCCCGCAACCGATGGACTCACCAGGGCAGGCCGGAAGATCCGGGTGCAAAGTCCGCGACTGCGCGCGTCTGCAACCACCTGTTCCGCTACCCATTTGGACTGGCTGTAACCGAAATCGAGAAGCTCCATATTTTCATTGAAGTCGGTCTCGTACAGAACGCTCTTGACGGCCCAGCCAAACACGAAGGTTGTCGAGACGTAATTGAATTCCTTGGACCGTCCCTCAAAGGCCAGTCTAAGAACCTCGTTGGTTCCCAACACGTTCGCGTCGCGCATACGATCGTAATTGAACAGGTAATTCACGGTTGCTCCGTTGTGGAACACCGCGTCCAATTCGTTGGCGAGGAAATCCCAGACATCCTGAGTCAAGCCTAGCTGCGGCAATCCTAGATCACCGCAAATAGGAATCACGCGGGCCTCGAACACCTGCATCAGACCGGCCGGGCAGGGCCCCATCGATTCCATCGCCGCCCTGAGTCTTTGCCGGCCCTGAACTTCATCGGACGACCTGACGAGAACATAGATCTTTGCCCGCGTCTGTTCGAGCAGACTCTTCATGAGGAAAGGTCCGATGAAACCGGTGCCGCCCGTGAGGAACACATGATTCAGGACCGGCGTCTGCATCGCCGTCTGGGACAATGGCGCTGGCGCCGGAGGGGCGAAGACGAGCTTCCTGTCGTTGCTCATCATCTCCTTTTCCGCGACGCGCTGCTCTTCACGGAAAGCCGCCAGGGAATGACGCAGCTGCACCAACGCTTCTTCGGGAGCACGCTCCAGCTGCTCGGCGAGTCGAAACAGGTCGGCGACGCTGACACGCTGAATCACGCCGATATCGACCTGTCTGGCCAGCATCTCCGCGCCTTTATCCTTCAAAAGCTCCTTGAGCTCATGCATGAATACGACAAGATCGAGCGAATCCAGACCGGCTTCGACAAGATTGTAAGATTCCATGCCGGTCAGGTTGTACCTGGCTTTCAGTTCGTCGAAAGCCGATTGAATCTCCGGACCGGACTCGGCCGACCCAGCATCCTTTTCCCGCGAAAATTCAGAAAGAACGGTAAACTGGCCCTCCAGCCACATCTGCTTGGTCTTGTGGCGCATGATCTTGCCCGAACTGGTTCTCGGTATCGCGCGAGGCGCTATGAAGGAGATCAGCGCCACTTCCACATTGAGATAGTTCCGGACAGCCAACGCAATCTTCCGCGCGTCGGGAAGCACCTTGGGGTTTTTCACTTCGGCCACGACTGCCAGCGCAGGCTCGCTGTCTTCGTGAATCTGAAACGCGGCCACGCAATTGTGCCGGATCAGGCTCGACGCCCTCTCCACAACGTTTTCGATATCCTGCGGGTAATAGTTTTGCCCGCGGAGAATAATCATGTCCTTGATGCGGCCGCAAATGAAGAGCTCGCCTTCGTGGAGGAATCCCATATCCCCGGTCCGAAGGTAGCCATCGTCATAGGGGCTGTCGTCCACGAGCCGGGCGCGAAACTGCTTCAATGTCAATTCCGGATTATTCCAATACCCCAGGCACTTCCCGCTTCCGGCGATCCAGATTTCACCGACATGGCCGGGCACAAGAGCGACGTGCTGATCCGGATCCACGATCCGAACGTCCATACTCGGGAGCGGAGTTCCACAGCTGACAATCTGCGTGGCCGCACCGATTTCGGAAACCTCGGTGGTCATGCGGGCCTTCCCCAGTGCGAGGGCACGCTTGTTGACCGAAACGATATTGCGGCCGCCGAGTGAAACCGCCAGAGTGTTTTCGGCCAGCCCGAAGGCGGCATAGAAGCTCTCGGACTTCAATCCGTAGGGCTGAAACGCCTCCAGAAACCGAGTGTATGTGTCCGGCTTTACGGGTTCCGCGGCACACATCAAAATCCGGAGCGAACTCAGGTCGCAACCTTCCAGGCTCTCCTTGGAGAGCCTCCCGGCGCGCAGGCAATAGTCGTAAGCAAAGTTGGGCGCCGCCGTCGCCGTTGCCTGATAGGTGTTGATCGCGTCGAACCAGAGGACCGGCCGTTGAATGAAGTCCATCGGAGCGAAGCCATGCGTCGTGCCGCCGCTGAGCGCCGGATACAGGTAGCATCCGATGAGTCCCATATCGTGATATTGCGGAAGCCAGGATACGACGACCGGATCGGGGTGGTCGATCACCAGCGGACAGGTCTGCAGGATGTTTTCGTGCGTGACCATCACGCCCTTGGGCTCCATCGTCGAACCCGAGGTGTACTGCAGAAACAGAATCTTCGCCGGGTCGACAACGGGCTCCTCCGGAATCGGGTCCACGAAGCCTTCAGTGACGACCCACGGAAGACCGGAAATGTAGTCAACGTCAACTCCAGACGCCGAGACTCCACTTCGAGTGAGATTGGTCTTCAGAGATGCGTGGTAGTCCTTGCTGGTCAAAACGCCGGCCGCCTGGCAATCCTTGGCGATGTGGACCATTTTGTACAGGGCGCTCTGGAAGCCACGAGAGCTGGGAGGATAAACGGGCACTGGGATCAACCCGGCGCGGGCACAGCCAAAAAACGCGCAGATCATCTCAAGTCCCGGCGGGTAGGCAAGAAGAAGCCGGTCCTCGGGCGCGAAATGACCATCCTTCAGCAAGTGCCCGGCGATGGCCTTCGTCCGACGGATAAAAGACGCATACGAGTAGCACTCGATCGGATTGCCATTCAGATCAATGTACGAATAAAGAAGCTTGTGCGGGTGTTGATCCCCCAGCCTATCCAGTTGGTCCAAAATCGACGCCATAATTGATCCGGAATAGCCTCCAAGATGGGATAGGAAAATTCAGTGCTTCAGAAACACGAAACGTCTCGCTGCTCCCGGTCCCTGGTAAGTGAAATTCATCTTAGTCTCGGAGGGTGGAATTCCAGTGTAGGCGAGTGCAGGCCAAATTCGAAGAAGATACAACCGTTTCTTTGCCTATCTGTCCCTCGGTCTGCGCGGTGGTGAACTTCCCTGACGGCCAAACCGACGAGGGCGGCTAAATCTTGCAGGAACCCGGCCGCGCGTCCAGCGCCGCACTCGAAGCGTCCTCGTTATGTACGGTCGATCACTCTATATTAACAGAGCCATGAAACAATGCACATGCATTCTCCCCCGAGAACGAGGCCCGTACCCCGGCTCCGCGCGACCCGAATCTCCTTGATTCTCCATCTGATACTTTTGAAGCAACTGGGAAGCGAAACCTAATTCAAAAGGGATTAGTCTGTTACTTATGGCTACCCAATCGCTTCAGGCAGACCCCATGAGATTGCCTTCTGTTCTGAGCAATAATCTGGGAAATGGGGTGTGAAGTTGTCCACATCGATACCCGTTGTGTCCCGATTTCGCTCCTTCGCAGATTCGCGCGCCATGGCCAGCAATCCGGTGCGTATCCTGGCAAAATACACTGAGATCTTTGGCGCCACGTTCCGGTTCTATCTTGGTGGTCTTAAGCAGGCCATCGTTACCACCGATCCCGCTGTCATTCAACATGTCTTGAAGACGAATGCGGAGAACTACCAGAAATCCGAGATCCAGGTAAAGCGGATGGGCCACTTCCTGGGCAAAGGTCTTCTGACCACCCACGGAGACGCCTGGCGCACGCAGCGGCGCCTTATCCAGAGGGGTTTCGAGCGAAAACAGCTTGAGATTCTTTCTTCGATCATGCAGGATTCGCTGGCCGAATCGATGCGGGAATTCGACCGGCAAGTGAGTCTCGGCCCGGTCGATATCTATCCCCAACTCATGAAAATGACCTTCTCGATGGTTGCCAAATCGCTGTTTGGCGCCCGGCTGAAGGATGAAGACATTGACCTCGTCAGCCATACCATCTCCACCGTCCAGGAATTTATCGTTCGGCAAACCATTCAGCCCTACCTGAACCCCTGGTTTTCCGTCTCCGGCGACCTGCGCCGGCACGAAGAGATGCGCGTGCGCGCAGACGGAATTCTGCTCGAATACATCCGGAGTCGCCGCGGCCAGGAACCCGGCCACGACCTGTTACAGATCCTGATGGATGCCCGTTACAGCGACGGGCAAGGCATGAGCGATGAACTGGTTCTGAGCGAAAGCATGCAGTTGCTGGTCGCCGGCCATGAAACTTCTTCGAATGCCCTATCATGGCTTCTCTATCTCCTGAGTTCGCATCCGGATTGCCTGGAAAGACTACGGCAGGAGTTCCAATCCGTGCTGGGAGAGGGGCCACTCAGTTTTGGCGACGTTCCCAGGTTCGAATTTGCCACTCAAGTAATTCTGGAGGCGCTCCGCCTCTACCCGCCGTTTTGGATGGTCGACCGCGTGGCTGTCGCCGATGACCGGGTAGGGGATCTCGTCATACCCCGGGGGTCGATGGTCATTGTGTTCATCCACGGCGCGCACCATGCGCCACGCTACTGGCCTGACCCGGAGAGTTTCGACCCGGAGCGGTTTACCAAAGCGAACGAGAAGCTGCACACGCCTTTTACCCATCTGCCTTTTGGAGCCGGCCCCCGGGGCTGTATCGGCGGAAACTACGCGATGCTGCAGATCCTTATGATTCTGAGCGAACTGCTTAGACGCTACGACCTTCAACTGGCGCCGGGGCAAACGATCGAACCGCGTCCGATGGTGATCCTGCGACCAAAGAACGGCATCCGCATGATGTTCACCAGGACAATGGCATCCGACCTGTCCCTCGCTCAGGCCCCGTCCAACGGGAATCGCCATGAGCGGTAAAGGCGTTCCTGATCAGGAGCGAATCGATTCGTCATCGATTTCGATCCCGCTGGCAATATGCTAACGTCTTCTTACACCCCAGCTTCCACGCGACGTCCGGCGGGTAAAGTGCCGGGGGTGTCAAATGACGGCGCCCCTGGATCCAAACGCGCGCCGCTCGAGGGCGGATGGGCATTCAGATTGCACTCAATCATCGCACTCACTATCGGTACGAAAGGGAGATATTCCTCGGACCGCAGGTGATCCAGTTGCGCCCCGCACCTCATTGTCGAGTCCCCATCCTCAACTACTCGCTTGATGTCACTCCAGCTGAACATCTGCTCAACTGGCAGATGGATCCTCACTCCAATCGCCTCGCCCGCCTGATCTTTTCGAAGAAGACGAGTGAATTGCTGGTCGAGGTGAACCTCGTCGCCGATTTATCCCCCATCAATCCCTTTGCGTTCTTTCTTGAACCCGGAATCGAGAATTATCCGTTTTCCTATGCGCCGCGCGTGTCCAGGGATCTTGAGCCCTTCCGATCTGTGAGTGCGCCGGGGCCGCTGTTGCAGGCGTTTCTTTCCGGTCTCCACGACGAAAAGAGCGAAACGATCAGTTTTCTATTGCAGGTGAACCGAAAGGTACGAGACGAGATTGCCTATGTAACGAGACTCGCGCCTGGGGTGCAGACGAGCGAGGAAACCCTTGAGAAGCGCTCGGGCTCGTGCCGCGATTCCGCCTGGCTGCTGGTTGAGTGCCTGCGAAACCTGGGGATCGCCGCGCGGTTTGTTTCCGGATACCTGATTCAACTCGCGGCCAACGCAAGCACCGCGGAAGGTCCCGCAGACGGTCCGAAAGTCGACTCGGCCGATCTGCATGCCTGGGCGGAGGTGTACCTGCCGGGTGCCGGCTGGATTGGCTTGGATCCGACGTCGGGACTGGTTGCCGGCGAGGGCCACATTCCACTGGTCTGCACTCCCACTGCCTCGCAAGCCGCGCCAATCGAAGGCACGGCGGAGTTGCCCAGCGCGGAGTTCAGCTTCTCCATGACGGTGCGCCGGTTGAATGACGTCCGACGGCCATCCAATCCCTTGTCAGACCAGGAGTGGGAACGCGTACGCGAGGTGGCACACTTCGTTGACGCGGAGCTGAAGAAACAGGACGTACGCCTCACCATGGGCGGCGAGCCGACGTTCGTCGGCATCGACGAACCCGAGAGCCCGCAGTGGAATCTTGAAGCCCTCGGCGCCCTTAAGCGACGCCGCGGACTGGCCCTGATTCAGGGTCTCCGCTGGAGAATGGCGCCGGGAGCGTTGCTTCACTATGGCCAGGGGAAATGGTATCCGGGTGAGCCCATCCCACGTTGGGCGATGAGCTGCTTCTGGCGCACCGACGGCGTACCCATCTGGGAGGAATCCGGTCTCATCGCCGACGAAGATCAGAATTATGGTTTTGGGGCGGCCGACTCCTTCAGGTTTATGGAAGCGCTCACGCGGCGTCTCCAGGTGGGTGCGGAGAATGTCCTGCCGGCGTATGACCCGGAACCCGGCGTGACGGAGCCGGCCGGTTATATTCTGCCCATTCGCCGCCGGCAACCGGAAGGCCGTCTGCGTTGGTCGAGTCAGCTGTGGTTCGCGCGTCCCGTACGCCTTGTCCTTACCCAGGGCGAGTCGCCGATTGGCTTTCGCATTCCCACCGAGTCCATTCCCTGGGTCGCACCCGATGAGCTTGCATACGAGTTTGATCAGTCGCCATTTGCGGATCGCGCCAGGCTCCCGCTTCCCGCATCGCGACCCATGGAACTATTTGCGATCACTCCCAAGGCGGATCCGCTTCCTGCTGTCTTGCGTGCCCCCGATGAAGCGCCGGAGCTGATCCGGCCGTCGCTGTGCGTGCAGGCGCGCGAGGGCCGCATGCATGTGTTTCTGCCCTATGCATCGGTTCTTGCCGACTATCTCGATATGGTCGGCGCAGTCGAAGATACGTGCCGATTTCTCAACATGCCGGTGTGGGTGGAGGGCTACGCCCCGCCTTCCGACCCGCGGATGCGATCGTTCAGCGTTACTCCCGATCCCGGGGTTCTTGAAATAAATCTTCCCCCCGCAGGTGATTGGGACGAACTCGAACACATCAATACCATCCTCGATGAAGAAGCCCGACGCAATCGCCTGACCGCCGAGAAATTCGACTATAGCGGCGGCCACAACGCTACGGGGGGCGGCAGCCACATCGTAATCGGCGGCGCCACCGTTCTGGACAGTCCCCTGCTTCGCCGCCCGGATCTGCTGCGCAGCATGGTCGCGTTCTGGCAGAATCATCCCTCGCTGTCCTACCTGTTTTCGGGAACCTATGTTGGCCCGACAAGCCAGTATCCACGCGTGGACGAGGCGCGCATGGACGCGTTGTATGAGCTCGAAGTTGCATTCGATCAGCTCCCACAAGCCGATTGCCCGCCGTGGATTGTGGATGGGTTGTTCCGCAATCTCCTCGCCGACGTTACCGGGAACACGCATCGCGCCGAGTTCTGCGTAGACAAGCTCTTTCCCCCACAAGGTCTGGGACTGCAACTGGGCCTTCTCGAACTGAGAGCCTTCGAAATGCCGCCTCATGTGCGCATGAGTCTTCTGCAGATGCTGCTCGTTCGAGCCCTGGTGTGCGTGTTTTGGAAAGCGCCATTCGAGGGTGGCCTTGTGCGCTGGGGCGCGGCGCTCCACGATCGTTTCATGCTGCCGCATTTTGTCGCGCGAGATCTCTCCGAGGTGCTTGGTCTGTTGCGGCGGTCCGGCTTCAATTTTGAAGATGAATGGTTTGCTTCGCACCTCGCATTTCGATTTCCTAAGGTCGGGTCAATCGTGGCGGATGGAATCGAACTCGAACTGCGTCGAGCGCTCGAGCCCTGGAACGTGCTTGCAGAAGAAACAGTCTCGGGAAGGACAGTCCGCAGCGTGGACTCGTCGCTTGAACGGATGCAGGTGAAAGTTTCCGGTTTGCCCACGGAATCCCGCTACGTTGTCGCTTGCAACGGACGCAAGGTTCCGCTTCAACCGACGGCCGATCCGGGAGTCATGGTCGCCGCGGTTCGATACCGCGCGCGAAGCTTGTCGGCGTCGTTGCACCCGACTGTTCCCGTGCACGCGCCTCTCGTGTTCGATTTAATCGATCGGTGGATGGAACGTTCGATCGGACAATGTGCCTATTACGTTGAACCACCCGATGGTCGACAGTACACAACTCGCCCTGCGAACGCCGCGGAGGCCGAAGGGCGGCGTCTTGAGCGCTTTCAAGTCACCTCTCCCTCGCTCGACCTCGCCGCGATCCCGGAAGATGAGACCAACCCGATTTTCCCGGGAACGCTTGATCTGCGGTTGCCCGTTCGCAGGCCAAAGCGGCGGACTGAAACGCCGGGGCGCCCGTCATGACCGACCTGTATCAAATCCCCTTGCGGTATGGGGATGCGTATGACGAGTTATCGTCCGACGGTGTTACTCCTCGTCCCCACTGGGCGCACCTGATCGACTCGCTTCGCACGATTGGGCCGGAGGAATTGAGCCGGCGCTGTATAAGAGCTGAACGGCGCATTCGCGAGAACGGCATTACCTACAACATCTATAGCGATCCGCTCGGTGCCAATCGGCCCTGGCAAATCGACATCGTTCCCTTCCTGATCTCCGCGGACGAATGGCGTTCAATCGAGGAGGGGATTATTCAGCGTGCCCGGCTGCTGAGCCTCATCCTTGAGGATATTTACGGCGCCCAGGAACTGCTCGCCAGCGGGCGCTTTCCCGCCGAACTTCTTTATGCCAACCCGGCATTTCTACGGCCGATGGTGGGTGTGCGCGTTCCCGCGCACACGTATCTTCACCTGCTGGCGATCGATCTTGCCCGCTCGCCTGACGGACAATGGTGGGTTCTCTCGGATCGTACCCAGGCGCCGTCGGGCAGCGGCTATGCGTTGGAAAATCGCATCATCATTTCCGATGTCCTGCCCAATGTTTTCCGCAGTTCGAACGTAGTGCGCCTGGCGCCTTTCTTTCGGGCGCAACGCGATGCGCTTGCCGCCCTCGCTCAAAGCGGCACTCCTCGCATCGTCCTGCTGACACCCGGCCCGCACAATGAGACCTACTTCGAGCACTCCTATCTGGCGCGGTACCTGGGATTCACTCTCGTTGAGGGCGCGGACCTGACGGTGCGTGACCGGCGCGTTTATCTCAAGACCGTCGACGGTCTGGACCAGGTCGATGTGATTCTGCGCCGCGTAGACGACAGCTTCTGCGATCCTCTCGAGTTGCGCAGCGACTCCCTTCTCGGCGTGCCCGGCCTGGTCGGCGCCATCGTTGCGGGGAACGTGAAGGTTGCAAACGCCCTGGGCAGCGGGGTGATCGAGACTGCCGCGATCATGCCTTTTCTACCCGGACTGTCGAGGCACATGATGGGAGAAGATCTGAAGCTCCCTTCCGTCGCGACCTGGTGGTGCGGGCAGTCCTATGCCCTCGACTGGGTGGTCAATCATCTTGATCAGGTTGTAGTGAAGCCGGCGTTTCCCTCTCGCGGCATGGAGCCTGTCTTCGGAGCCAGGCTGGAGCAAGCCGAAAAGAGAAAACTGGCAGAGCGGTTACGATCAGTGCCCCATGAGTATGTGGCACAAGAGCAGATCAATTTATCCAACGCGCCCGTGTGGGACAACGGATTGTTTCAATCCCGCAGTGTGGTGTTGCGGGCGTACGTGCTCAATACGGGAAACGGGTGGACGGCGATTCCCGGAGGACTGGTGCGCGTGGCCGGAGCGGAAGGGCCGGTCGTCTCGATGCAGCGCGGCGGACACAGCAAGGATGCCTGGGTGTTATGGGATGGTCCCGTGGATACATTCAGCATGCTGCACCCCCGCACGCAACCGGTCGCGTTGCGCCGCGAATCTGCAAGTATTCCCAGCAGCGTCGCCGACCGGGTTTTCTGGCTGGGACGCTATGTCGAGCGCGCCGAAAACACGGCGCGGATTGTTCGTTCAATGGTCACGCGCGTCCGTCGCGCCGATGAGACCGAGTTAGGGTACTTGCTCCGGCTCCACCGTTGTCTGAAGTCACGTCATAGTAAGTTGCCCAAAGCCAAAAACAAGCGGCCTACCCTGCTCCAATTCGAGCAGGAACTGATCTCCGTAGTTACCGATGTCAAACGTACCGATAGCCTGGCCTTCACGCTGTCGGAAGTATCTCGCGTTGGCGGCGGGGTGCGGGAGAGGCTATCGGCCGACATGATGATACTCATCGGCCAGCTCCGAGAATCGGTCCCCGAGGAACGTTCTGCGCAATTCCTCGAGTATCCCGCGATCCTGAACCTTTGCCTGGAACTGCTCTCGGCGTTTTCCGGAATGGAGCGAGAAAATACCACGCGCGGTTTGGGCTGGTTGTTCCTGAGCATCGGCCGCCGCCTTGAGCGCGCCATCTATCTCACCAGGCAACTTCGCGAGATCAGCTGGCCTCTGAGTGAACAGGAGTGGCCGCTCCTGGAATGCCTGCTTGAAGTTGCAGACAGTTCGATGACTTACCGCTCTCGTTATTACACGACGCTGCAGCCGCTGGCTGTGATGGATGTCCTGATGGCGGACGAGAATAACCCGCGGTCTCTCGACTTTCAGCTCAAGCACCTGGTGGATCTCTATCAGAGACTGCCTCGACACCTGCCCGAAGACCTCGAAGCCATGCGGGACGCGCTGGCGTTGTTACGCGGCTTCGATCTCCAAAAGATAAGCTATCCCTTGCCGGGCGCGGCAACCGGCGCGAACGGTTCCGATGGCTTGGTTCGCCTTGAAACCTTCCTGGGAGGGTTGGAGCGTCTGTTGCCTTTCTGGTCCAATAATCTATCGAGCCGGTATTTCAGCCATGCTCGCACCCTGCCCATCTCCATAGGCCTATGATCTACCGAATCGTCCACCGGACCGCGTACAAGTACAAATATCCCGTCTCGGTGGGGAACCACGTAGCCTGCCTCAAACCGCGCTCACTGCCTCGCCATCGATTGGCCCAGAACGAACTCCACATACAGCCAAGCCCCGCAACCATCACCGAGAGAGTGGATTACTTTGGCAATCACCTCTGCTTTTTCACCATTGAGGAACCACACGACGAATTAGTGGTCGAAGCGCGGAGCCACGTGATCATGGAGCAGAACGCCGGGCCGTGGCCGCAGTCGCTTCCCTGGGAGGAAGCATCCCGGATGCTGCAGGAAGCTCACGATCCCGCGGCGCTGGAGGCCTTGCAATTCAGGTTCGAGTCCCCGCGCATCAGGCTCAGGCCGGAGTTTGCCTCCTATGCTCTCGAGTCGTTTACCGCCAGGCGACCGATGCACGAGGCGGTTCTGGATTTGACCGCACGGATTCACAGGGACTTTCGATTCGACTCAAAAGTGACCAATGTGCGAACGCCGGTTGAAGAGGTCTTTAAGAAACGGCGAGGCGTATGCCAGGACTTCGCGCACGTTCAGGTCGCGTGCCTCCGTTCCATCGGTCTTTCGGCTCGATATGTCAGCGGATATCTTCGCACCTATCCGCCGCCTGGCCAACCGCGGCTGGTCGGTGCCGATGCATCCCACGCATGGGTGTCCGCGTATTGTCCGGAACTCGGCTGGCTTGACGTGGACCCAACCAACAACGTCGTTCCTTCCGACGGACATGTCACACTCGCGTGGGGTCGGGACTTCGGCGATGTGAGCCCACTGCACGGCCTGATTCTCGGAGGCGGAGTTCATACGCTCAAAGTCGCCGTTGACCTGGAAGCGGTCGAAGCCTGACGAGGCTGCCACCGATAAGAACAGCGGCCCTTGAATATGAAAATCCATAGCCATCTTCGATCAACCATGTCTGCAATCCCACAGGCTATAATGCAGCGGGGTGGCGCGCGGGGCTCTTAACTCTAGAATCGTCATCCCTCAGGACCCAAGGATGCTCAAGGGATACTCTCACCAGAAGCAAGATGCTTACGTTCAAGAGCACACCTGGAGCGCGGCGTTTGAGCACCTCGCGGTCGGCGTCGCACAGTTGACGTTTGACTGCAGACTGCTGACCGCAAATAGCTGCCTGTGTGAACTCCTTGGACTCTCGAAGCAAGAGCTGGTCGAGAAAAACTTCAAGGAGCTCTTCCTTCCCGACGGACTATGGCCTGAGTGCGAGGCTGAACTCGACCGGCTTATTGCGGGTGGAATAAGGCAGTACTCAATCAATATGAGTGCCCTTAGAACAGATGGAAAACCTGTCTGGGTCAATGTAGCTTTCTCGCTTGTGCGCGACCATGTCACCAACTCGCCTCGCAGTCTAACCGCGGTAGCAAAAGATATAACGTCCCTTATGCAAGCCACCCAGAGCTTGCAGGACGCGGAAGTGGCGCGCGATGAGCTCAGCCGCAGAATGATGAGCGCGCAGGAGTCGGACCGCACTCGGATTGCGAGAGAACTTCACGATGATATTGGGCAGTCCCTTGCTGTGCTCAAGGTTCAAATGCTCCGCTCGGGCAAGCCCGTCTCCAACCATCCGCAAACGCGGCACGCCAACCTTGAGGAACTGGCCGCGAAGCTGGAGAAGGTCATTTACAAGGTGAGCCGTCTTTCGCATGACCTTCACTCGTCGGAGCTGGAGTTGCTCGGCCTGGCTGTTGCCGTCAGGGGTCACTGCCGCGAATTCTCTGAGAAGGTGGGCATCCCGGTTCATTGTTCCTGCGACGAACTTCGGGACAAATTAAACGGCATGATGGGGCTTGCTTTCCTTCGAGTGCTCCAGGAAGCCCTGCAGAATGTCCTGAAGCATAGTCGAGCTACGGGTATGACGGTCGCGCTGACCACTTCGGACCGCGAACTCTGCCTGGAAATAAGCGACGACGGCATTGGGTTCGATCTTGAGAGCGCCCAGCTCGCGGCCGGACTTGGACTGATCAGCATGCGGGAGAGAGTCCACCTGATTGGCGGCCAATTCGAAATCTGGTCCAGCCCAGGTCGGGGTACGAGGATCAGGGCCCGTGCACCAATCGGAAGAACAAAACTCTGAGCCATTACTGCTTGGCCGGCTGCTCGCCGCGCCTGGACCGGCGCGAATCGCACAATCGAGACGATATGATTGACAAACAGGGGTCCGATTGTTCGGAGATGCCTATCGATGAGCGAAGCAGACATCTCCCATTACCGTCGATTAGAGAAGATTGGCGGCGGCGGCATGGGCGTGGTGTACAAGGCAGAGGACACGCTCCTCGGCCGGTTTGTGGCGCTCAAGTTTCTCCCTGATCACTTCGCGCACGACCGTACGGCGCTGGAGCGTTTCCGCCGCGAGGCACGTGCCGCCTCGGCCCTGAACCACCCCAACATCTGCACAATTTACGAGATCGCCGAAGAGGACGGTCGCACGTTCATCGCCATGGAGTTCATGGATGGCGAAAACCTGAAGCACCTGATTCAAAAAGGCCCCCTTCCCGCTGATCGCCTGATTGAACTGGCCATTGATGTTGCGGACGCACTCCAAGCGGCGCACGAGCAAGGCATCATCCACCGCGACATCAAACCGGCAAACGTCTTCGTAACCAGGCGCGGGAATGCCAAAATTCTCGACTTCGGCCTGGCCAAAATGCTGCCCGTAAAAGAGTTTGCTGGAGGATCTGAATCTCCAGGGGTGTGGCGGGACGTAACCGACGGTCTTGGAGCCACACTAGGAACGGCTGCGTATATGTCACCCGAGCAGGCGCTGGGCAGACCAGTCGACGCACGAACCGATATCTTTTCCTTTGGCATCCTGCTTTATGAGATGTGTACCGGGCAGTCGCCGTTTCCCGGAGACTCGACCGGGGAGCTTCTGATTTCCATCGTTCAGCAGGCCCCGGTCCCTCCAATGGAGCGGAATCCAGAGATCCCAAATGGATTGATAAGAATCATCGATAAGTGTCTTCAGAAAGACCGGGAGCTTCGCTTCCAGCACGCCGCGGAGATCCGCGCCGACTTAAGGAGACTGCAGCGCAACTCGGCTGACGCGATCGATGCCCCCTCCGCGGACGGGCCGGGAGAATCATTGGCGCGCTCATCTTCAGGGATCCGGAGATTGGAGAACCCCTCCCAGAGCGCCAGGGAATCTGTGCTCACTGCCGAACCGCCCAAGGTGGTTAAGCCGCTCCTTCAGCGGCGATGGTTCTTGGCGCTCTCGGGGCTGCTGATCATTGCGGCGGCGCTCCTGGCCTTTTTGCTGACGAGTCCCCTGCCTGCACCGAAGGTCTCAAATTACGTTCAACTCTCGCACGACGGTCAGCCAATGGGCCTGGTCGGGACCGATGGTTCGCGGCTCTATCTTGGTAATGGGAGGGACGTCTCCAACGCCTCCGCCGGCATCATGGAGATATCTACCTCGGGGGGAGACCTGGTCCCGCTTCCAGGGGTTTCCAATCGCGTTATCCCGCTGAACCTTTCCCAGGATGGAACCGAACTTCTCGTTGAAGATCTCCCGCGCGCTGGAGGGAGCGCCCCGCTTTCGAGGCTCCCGATCCTCGGAGGTTCGCCCCGCCGATTAGACGGTATCGTCGGGCACGACGCAGCATGGTCTCCGGATGGGAGAATGTTGGCTTACGCAGATGGAACCGAATTGTTTCTCGCCAAGGGTGATGGGACAGAATCCCGTAGGCTGGCCTCGTTGCCTGGCCGAGGCTTTTATCCAGCATGGTCACTCGATGGAAGTAAACTGAGGTTTACCGTAAAGGATTACAAAACCGAGGCGAATTCACTCTGGGAAGTGTCAGCGCAGGGGAAGAATCTACACCCGTTGTTTCCCGGATGGCATAATCCTCCAGATGAGTGCTGCGGGAAATTGACCGCGGATGGAAAATACTTCGTTTTCGAATCGCAGCGACAGATTTGGGCACTCTCCGAAACGGGGCCGCTTCTTCGCCAACCCAAGCCGATCCCGTTGACTTCCAGCCCCCTCGGTTTGTTTACGCCACTCCCCAGCAAAGATGGCAAGAAGCTTTTCGTCGTGGGCCGTACTTACCGCGGTGAACTGGAGCGCGTCGAAGCAAAATTCGGCCAGTTGGTACCTTTTCTCTCCGGCAGCTCCGCCCAAGACGTTGTGTTTTCCAAAGACGGCGAATGGATGGCCTATGTCTCCTACCCCGAAGGCATTCTCTGGCGAAGCAAGCCGGACGGCAGCCATCGAGTGCAGCTCAGCTACCCTCCGCAGTTGGCAGCCTTGCCGCGCTGGTCGCCAGACGGCAAACAGATTGCATTCTTTGACCACTCCGTCGGCAAACCGGTAAAGACCTACCTGGTTTCGGTCGACGGGGGTAACCCCCGGCAATTGCTGCCTGACGATCCCGACACTGAAAGGGATCCGAACTGGTCGCCAGATGGGGACAGAATCGTCTTCAGTGGCCAACCGGCTGACAAGACTTCAGCCATCCGAGTGCTCGATTTGAAGACCCACCAGGTCTCCACGCTGCCTGGTTCCCAGGGCCTGTGCTCCCCCCGCTGGTCGCCGGATGGCAGATACATTGTGGCTATGCCAACGGACTTGCTGAGCTTGATGCTTTTCGACTTTCGGACTCAGAAATGGTCGCAGCTCGCAAGGGTAAGAACTGCATTCCCGAACTGGTCAAAAGACGGACAGTATGTCTACTTCCTGCGATGGCTGGACCATCAGGCTGTGCTGAGAGTTCGGATCAGCGACCGCGAGGTGGAGCAGGTCTTTGACCTGACGAATTTTCCAACCACAGGCAACATCGGCCCGTGGCTTGGTCTCGATCCGGACGACTCGCCGCTTGTACTCAGGGATATCGGAACGCAGGATATCTATTCCCTCGACTGGGAACAGCCTTGAAATGCTCTAAGCAACGGTCATTCGTCGCGTTGTCAGTGCATGGCCGCGGCTTCCTTTACTTCTTCCTGGTTGAGCACATTTGATTGCAGGTCGCTAGTTCTAGTGCCTTACCTTACCGGATCTTTGCCGGCCAGATTTGTGGGCCGGTTTCCGCCCGTTCTCGGCGCCGGTGCTGGAACGACTCGTCTGATCACTGAAGATGCGGGTGAGATTGGTAAATACATGCTTCGCCGCCGTGGGGAAATCCTGGTACTCTCCTCGAAACCACGCGAGGATTGCGACATTGATCGCCGACAGGGTAAGGCTTGCCAGCAGCCGCGGCTTGAGCTCATCTTTCGACGCATTCTTCAGGCGATCCGCGAATGCCCCAGCCACGATTTCTTCTACTTCAATCCAGCGAGAAAGATGCGCCTGCTGCGCCGATGCACTGCGTTCAGCGATTTCGATGACCCGACGCGTATGAGGATGGGCGACGGACTGTTTCCCGACAGACAGAACCGTCTCCCGCACGATTTCGAAAGGCGTGAACGTCGGGGGGCAAGCTTCGATTGCCTGTTTCAACGCGACGCCGTAATGCATCACGTTCTGTGCCAGTAAATCATCCTTGCTTGCAAAATAGCGAAAGAATGAACGCCGCGAAACACCAGCGGCCTGGGCCACTTCTTCAACGGTTGTCTCATCGAAGCCCTTCGTCGCAAAAATCTCGATCGCCGCATCGAGGATCGCATCGCGCACTACTTCCTGCTTGCGGGCTTGAAGGTTCTGTCTGCTCACGCTCGCTCCCTATGTGCAGTCTAAACTCAAATCGTGCCATGGATTGCACTAAGTGACATCGGCAACTGCGCGCTATCTGTTTTTCACTCCTTTAGAGCAACATTTCGTGTTGACGGTGGCACGCAGTGCCACTTATACTGCAGCATTATGGCACTGAGTGCCATAATTACTCGTAAGGAATTGCATATGAAGAGATCGATTTTTATGTCCCTGCTGGGGTTTGCGGTCATGACCGCATTCGCGGCGGACAACACCTCCCTTTCCGGAAAATGGAAGATTCACAGCAGCATCGTCGGCAACGAAAGTGACAGCGAATGCACGCTGACACAATCAAACAATGAACTGACCGGGACCTGCAAGACCGCGGAGGGGAAAGACGCAAAGGCTACGGGGAAAGTGGATGGAACGAAAGTCAATTGGTCGTTCGACTCCGAGTACAACGGCACGCCCCTCACAATGAATTACACTGGGACGCTGGATCCGGCGACGAGCAAGATCGCGGGAACTGTGAGCGTGGATCCGTTCGGCGTCGACGGCGATTTCACTGCTACTTCGGTCAAGTAAAGACAATCTTGCGGACCGCCCACGGTCACCAGTTGTCGCCACGCAAGAGATACACCGCGCCGGCCAAGTCTGCCCGCCGGGGAGAGATTCGCATGAAGGTCACTCGTTGCATCACCATTTGTCTGTTCACGTTCGCTCTGCAATTCTCATGGTCCCAGCAAGAAGGCAAGCCGGTCTATCAGGATAAGAATGCGCCCATCCCCGAGCGCGTTCGGGACTTGCTCGGCAGGATGACCCTCGAAGAGAAGGTAGCCCAGTTGCAGTCGGGAATGAACATGCCTCCGTTCGGCCCGGCAGCTCCAAGCCTCTTTGCGAACGATCAGCTGAATGAGGCGATGGTGAAGCAGGCGCTCGGCAACGGGCTTGGTACCTATGCCTTTCTGGACGAATTCCTTGGCATGAGTAAGGGGCCGCGTGACGGGGTCATGAGAAGGAATCTGCTGCAGACGTGGGTCATGAAGAACACGCGGCTTGGAATCCCAATCCTGTTTCATGGGGAGGCCCTGCACGGTTCGGCGGTAAAGGGAGCGACCGCCTTTCCCCAGGCCGTTGGACTCGGCAGCACGTGGGATCCCGATCTCCTGAAGGAAATGTTCTCCACTGTCGGCCTGGAGGCTCGGGCGACTGGGAATGTCCTGGTTCTTGCACCTGTGCTCGACTTAAGCCGGGATCCCCGCTACGGGCGTGTGGAGGAAATGTATTCCGAGGATCCGTATCTTGTCGGGCAACTGGGTGTTGCCGCGGTTCGCGGACTCCAGGGCGATGGAAACCTCATCGATGAGGATCATGTACTGGCCACAGCGAAGCACTTCGTCCACGGTCAGCCCGAGAATGGCACCAACGTTGGTCCAAATGATTTCTCCGAGCGCACCATGCGCTCGGTCTTCCTTTATCCCTTCCAGCAGGTAGTTGAGAAGGCACACATTGAAGCGGTCATGCCGTCCTATAACGAAAACAACGGCGGCGTCCCATCGCATGAAAATCCATGGCTCCTCAAGCAGGTTTTGCGCAATGAGTGGGGGTTCACAGGGCTCACCGTTTCAGACTACTTCGCCGTCGAGCAGTTGGCGACGCTGCAGCATGTTGCGGTCGACAAACCGGCTGCCGGGGTACTGGCGTTCAACTCGGGCGTCGATGTTGAATTACCATCGCCATCGGGCTACACCAATCTCGTGGCTGCCGTTCGAGCCGGCAAGGTAAAAGAAAAAGATTTGGATCAAGCCGTGGCTCGCATGTTGACGGCTAAATTCAAAACGGGCCTCTTTGAACATCCATATGCTGATCCGGACCGTGCCGCGGAGCTAGTCGGCAGCAAGAAGCATGTGGAACTCGCGCGCAAGGTGGCTAATGAGGCGATCGTTCTTTTGAAGAACAAGGACAACGCCCTTCCGCTCGATGCGGCGAAGATCAAGACGCTTGCGGTCATCGGTCCCAATGCCAGTAAGATGCGGCTCGGCACATATAGCAGCATTCCGCCCTACTATGTCACGGTGATGGATGGCATCCGCAATCGGGTTGGGAGCGGCACCAACGTGGTATATGCCGAAGGCTGCCGCATCTCCGAACCGGACACCGCGCCAAACCTGAACGACATATTCGCTTACAAGGCGCCCGACGAAGAAGCCGATCGGAGGCTCCTCAAGGAGGCCGTCGCCACGGCAACTTCTGCCGATGTGATTGTTCTCGCACTGGGCGGCAACGAGACCGTTTCGCGTGAGTCGATTGGAGATTTGGGACCCACGATGGCGCCGTCGTATGGCGACTCCGACACCCTGGAACTTCCGGGGCGACAGAACGAACTGATAAGTGAAATTGCGAAGCTCGGCAAGCCGATGGTGGCAGTCCTTCTCAACGGTAAGGCCTACTCCATCGAGAAACTTGCACAGCAGGTTCCCGCGATCGTGGAGGGCTGGTACCTCGGACAGGAGACGGGCAATGCGATCGCCGGAGTCCTGTTTGGCGACGTCAACCCTTCAGGACACCTGCCGGTGACGATTGCCCGCAATGTGGGGCAATTGCCGATGTACTACTACAAGACGCCGGCCGCTCGCCGCGGGTACGTGTTCGACGACAATACACCGCTCTTCCCCTTTGGATTTGGGCTCAGCTATACCACCTTCAGTTTCGGAAAGCCTACCGTGGATCGCGGAAAGATCTCGGCCCGTGAGAAGGCCACTGTCTCAGTCACCGTAACGAACGCGGGTTCGCGCGCCGGAGACGAAGTCGTGCAGATGTATATCCACCATGCGGTAAGCAGCATAGTGCAACCGGTCATTGCGTTGCGCGGCTTCAAGCGGATTCATCTGGAGGCCGGAAAATCCATGACCGTCACGTTTGACGTGGGTGCGGATGAGCTGTCGATCCTCGACGCTGAGATGAAGCGGGTTGTTGAACCCGGAAATGTGGATGTCCTGATCGGCGCAAATTCGGCCGAAACCTCCGCGGTTCAACTCGTCGTCACTCCCTGATGGCGGGAGTTCATCAATCTTCACTTTTTTCGGAGAAGGCACTCTTGAGAATGGAGATCCAACTGAGAAACACTACGCCGACACACCCGATCAGGCCAGTGAAGAACATGATCTCTAAGATGTTCTTGCTCCAAAGCATTAGCTTGAACGACATAGATGCGAACCATCAACACAGCCGGATTGAACTCTGACGGCCAGCTTTCTCTGATCACGAATCGCCTTAAATTAGAGGCCGCCGCGAGTATATCCAGCCATAATCCGGGCAGCAATCTATACCAAGGTATAGTCGCGTTTGTTTGTGCTCAGTTTCAGACACATCGCGGGCCACACGACGAATTCATCTCCAGATGCTCAGGCCTCGGCCTGGAGTTTGACGATGCCCGAGTACTCGCTTGCTCCCTCAGTCTGGGCTTCCTCCGGTTCGTCGTCGTATGGCGACTTGATCATGAAAGCTCCGCGCATAATAAGCGGCGTTATGAGCGTTGTGAGAAGGACGACTGTCACCATCACTGCCACCTCCGGCTCGCGGAAGATGCCGGTGCTTGCTCCCATCGCGGTAACAATGAGGCCAACCTCGCCGCGGGAGATCATCCCGCACCCGACACGGAAGCTGCGCACAGTCCCCATACCCATTGCCAGGGCCGCAGTTCCGCAGCCGACCAGCTTGCTTACCACCGCGATGACGAAGATGACTGCGAGCAGTAGCCAGTGCCCGCCCAGCGCACGGAAATTACTCGATAGACCGATTGACACAAAGAAGAGCGGAATAAGGAGGCCGTGTCCGATCGCATAGAACGTGCGTTCAATGAGCGGTTTGAGCTTGGCCCCGGCAAAGACGTATCCCAGCAGGTATGCGCCAGTGATGCCTGCGACGCTCCCAAGCCACTCCGCGCTGACCGCGTAGATGAGAACCAGGGCGAGAACGCAGCTTGTGACTGCTTCATTTACATCAAGTTTGCGCATAAGCCGCATAAACGGATCGGCCCATCGTTGAGCGGCAGCATAGGCAACAATAAAAAAGAGGGTCACGCAGACAGCGATCATCGTCATCTGTACAAAGAGCGGATGGCGGCCCGCCCAGGCCACGTGATGATCGAGCCAGTAGGAGAGCGACGGGGCGACTCCAAACGCGTCGGCCCCGATCGTACTGCACGAGGCAGCCAGGAATGCCAGAACAAAGAGCCCCATTACATCGTCGATAACCGCCGCGCCCAGAATCACCGTCGCTTCGGTCGAGGTCATCTTCCTGGCATCCATCAACGTCCTGGCAGAAATGGATACGCTCGTGGCCGTGAGCGCTCCGCCGAGAAAACATGCGGTGCTCCAGGGGAGCCCCAACATATGAGCGGCCCCAGCGCCAAGGCAGAAAGGCCAGATGACTCCGGAGAGCGCAACGAGAAAAGCCGTGGCGCTGGCTTCCCGCATGCGGTCGATATCCGTTTCCAGCCCGGCGATGAACATCAGGACCAATCCGCCGATCTGGGCCATGAGCAGAAATGCGTCGGCCGCAGGAGTGCCGCTGAAGAGCCGCAGATGGAGAAGATTGAAACACCCCGGCCCGGCGATAACCCCCACAAGTAATTCTCCGAGGATTGCCGGGACGCCGAAGCGCGTGCACACGGCAGCCACCACCTTGCCTGCAGGGAGCAGGATGGCAATCAACAGGGCTAGTTGCAGGCCGGCGGGCATCCTGTTTACTTGGTTCCTACGAAGACCGGGGCGCTGGTCTGATCCTTGGATCTGCGGCCAATACGGAAGACGCGCGACAAGACGCCGCCGTATCCTCCCCGCTCGATCCCTTCGCGCAACATGGTGCGGATGGTCGCCGCCTGCCGTCGCGCCAGTTCAGATTGCGCGGCGTTGATCGCAAGGAGTGCAGCCTGGTGGGTCTCTTCCGCGGCCTTCTGGCAAATCCGCAACCGCATCAGAAGCTCGCCATACTTCAGCCGGGCGATGAAACAGTCGGGAACTTGTTCAACCGCCAGGCGCAGTTGCTCCATCGCCTCATGGGCTTGCAGGTCCACCGATAATGCCATGCCAAGAAGAACCCGAAGCTCGGCTATCTCTGGAGCGAGTTCTACCGCGTTCTTTAGTTGCACGATGAGGTTTCGGCGTTCGTGCGGTTCGAGTACTCTTGGATCGCGAAACATGCGCTGCAGCTGCTTCGATGTCTCGGCCGCCAGCAGGCCTGGAAAGATGGCCGTAACGGAGTTGCGCTCGGCCATGACCAAGGTTCTGTCGTCCACTTCGATGTCGGGATTCCTGCGCATCAGATTCATGAACTCTCCGCCGGATAAGGACTGGGGAAAAAGGTGCAGCAGGGCTTGGCAGTTGCCCTGCTGCAGGAGAATGCTGCAAAGCACTTTAAGCGATGGCGACCTTTTCCGCCGCCACCAGATATTCGGGCTCAGGCGAAAAGACGAATTCCGGATATCCAAGCTGTCCCATTTCCGGCAAATCGAGTCCCGCCACTTCCGTTTCCGCTGAGACACGCTGGCCGACCAGGACGTCGAGTACCCAGTTCAGCGCGAAACTGAAGCTGAAGACAAATCCCACCAAGGTCGCGATGCCGACTAACTGCGCAACCAGTTGGCTCGCGTCTCCGTAGAACAGACCGGTTACGGATCCGGTGACGCCGTTCCATGATCCTCCGTAGTTGCTGGTTCCGTCGGCGAACAAGCCGACAGAGAGCACGCCCCAGAGGCCGCATGTGCCGTGTACGGAGATGGCGCCGACTGGATCGTCTACTTTCAGCGAGTTCTCAACGAAGGAGACGCTGATGCACACCAGGACACCGGCGATAAGGCCGATAATGGCTGCCCCAACTGTGTTGACAAAACCGCTGGGCGCCGTGATCGCCACCAGGCCCGCGAGCAATCCGTTGCCGCTCATGGAGGCGTCGGGCTTGCCTTTCAACGACCACATGTAGAGCAGCGCCCCGAAAGTTCCGGTGCAACCGGCCAGCATGGTGTTGACGGCGACCGACCCGATGCGCAGACAACCGGCTCCGGAGGCGCCCAGAGTGCTACCTGGGTTGAATCCGAACCAGCCGAATGCGAGGATGAAGCAGCCGATCAAGACTGCCGAGATATCGTGGCCGATGATGGCATTGGCCGAACCGTCGCGGTTGAACTTGCCTATACGCGGACCAATGATCAGCGCGACTGCCAAGGCAGTCAACCCGCCCACCGCATGGACGACTCCTGAACCAGCGAAGTCGCAATAGCCCTTTCCCAGTCCTAGATTGGTGCCGAGTTGCGATAGCCAGCCGCCACCCCAGGCCCAGTTAGCGAACAATGGATAGGTAAAGGCTCCCATGAGCACTGAGGACACGGCGAAGGTGAGAAATTTCCAGCGTTCCGCGCAGGCGCCCGTGACAATGGTCAGAGCCGTATCCATGAACACCATCTGGAACAGGAAGATGACCATGACACCCACGTCGTAGGTGTGACCGGAGAGGAGCATGCCGCTCTGTCCAAAGAGTCCCCAAGTCTTTCCGAAGAGCGAGAGGGTGTGCTCGCTGGCCAGGGGCTGCAGCCCTCCGAGATTGCCGTTTCCGGCGGCGCCGCCCATTTGGATTGCGAATCCGATGAGCCAGTAGGCCAGCAAGCCGCACCCGTAGACAAAGAAGTTCATCATGTACGTGTGGTTTGCGTTCTTGACCCTGCACAGGCCGGCTTCTACCATTGCGAAACCCGCCTGCATGAACATGACGAGGAAGCCGGTGATCAGGGTCCAGGTAAAGTTGATGCCGATTTTGTTCTGGCCAACCTGGTTTGCCACATCGCCCAGGGTCAAGCCGACCTTTGTATCGCCGACAGGGACATCATTGACGGTACCGGTAGTTGAGCCGCCGGGATCGCCGGCTGCCTGTGTCGCGGTAGTGGGCGCCTTGGCGGCGGTATCCTTCAGCTCGGCGGCAGACGCTGGCACAGCGTCGGCCCAAGCCACAGTTCTAGCGCCAGCCAACAACACGACCGCGATGGCGCAGATACAAAATGCAAAGCGAGCATTTCTCATCAATTCAGCTCCAGGGTGGAATTGGATCGGTGTTGGTGGATAAAGAATCGATTGCTAGGATTTCCAGATGGCATTCTTGTTGGCCGCGATTGGAAGTATCACCAGGATTCCGACCAGCGAGACGGCTAATCCAAGAAGAGTGGTGATCATTCTGCCACTAACGCCGGCAGTCAGATTGAGTCCGACTATCACGATCAGCCAGCCAAGTAACACAACGCCCAGGCCGCCGAGTTTCAAGGCTGCGGGTTGCTTACCGATAGCGGGTTTCCCTTCAAGGGGCTTGATTTTGATGAACCTGGCAAAGGAGTATCCGACGGTGACAAGGCCGATCACCAACGCCACTTTGGCGATCCCTGTTGCAATGAACGCGAGTCCTGCCGCAGCGACCGTCAGGCCCACAATAAAAATGGTGAAGCTTTTGCCCTGCGATGTTGTTGCCGCCATTTCTGTTCTCCTCAATTCGTTCAGAGTTGTGAAACGCAAATCAGAGGGTGGTGCTAGCAGGACTGGGACGGTCCCTTTAGCACACCGGACGCCAGGGTGAACTGAAAACCGCATAATCGGGCGCGCATCACGACGGATGCGACGCGTTCCAGCACTTCATTGGTTCGAGCGACGCTCCCGGTCATCATCAACTCATGTTGACCGTTCGCATCGACACGATACATGCGCAGTTCTGCCTTCATCACCGAAGGAAACGAATGGAAGATTATCCTGCGCAACTCAAGAGCATCCCGGAGAGCCTGGAAGGTCTCGTTTTCCCGGGCCACGCGGAGTGGTAAATCCGCGTCCCATGGATCTGCGGGCCGCATCAGCCAATCGCATTCCACGCATTCGGCTCTCCACTCGACGCGGAGTAATTTCAAGGGCTCCCGCGAGTGCTCCCCAAAACGCAGTCTCCTGCGAGCACGTCGAAGAAAGCTTCCGGCATCCCGGAGTAACTTCATCGTCTGCGTATAACCTCCAGGGACGCCTTCTGAGTGGGCAGAGACAAGAACACGATGAACTGCGCCAGCACCGTCAGTTCCGCGACCATTGGAGTACCCCTCTCAAGGCGGACCAGCACCAGCAAAAGCACCATGGAGAACCACTGCCACCGGGACCGGCGTAACCGTTCGAGGCGATCGGTCAATACGAACAGCGCGCGAGGCGCAATCCGCACGCTGTCCAACGTGTTCGCGCGGGCGCGGAAACACGCCACCGCAAAAAAGCCCGAAAGCAGCATTTCAATCAACAATGCCTGGGTGCTCAATCGTCCTCCGACAGATACACGTTTGAGGCCTCGGCAATGTGCTCACCGACAGACCGTTGCATTGCCATGTTGACGCGAATCACTACGCGGGCTCCGGCTTGACATCCAGAGTAGATATCCAAAGATCGTTAGGGTGAGACTAGAGGCCGGCTTTTGCCGGCACAACCTATCCTTTGGTATAGATCGGCATTTTCCATAAGAACGGTATAAGGATTCGAGTCGACCCGCCGCTCGCTACATCGAAAGCTTCCGATTCTCCGGCGTCTTTACTTTTTCCCACATCTTCACCAGGTCGGCGAATGACTCGGCCTGCATCTTCTCCATAACCTGGCGGCGATACAATTTGACGGTAACCAGGCTCAGATTCAATCGGTCGGCGATTTGCTTATTCAGCATTCCGGCGGTGACCAGTTCCAATACCTGCCGCTCCCGCTCGGAGAGAGTCTTCCATCGGTCGAGAATCGATCGCTCCAGGGTTTTCGCAGTCCTTTGAGCGCGATCGAACGCGAAGGCCTCTTCAATAGCTGCGAGCAGTTCTTCATCCTGAAAAGGTTTGGTGAGAAATTCAACCGCTCCGGCTTTCATCGCATTCCGCACCATCGGTATGTCGCCGTGAGCAGTCATAATAATGATCGGGATTGGCATTCCGGATTTCAGCAGCTTATTTTGCAGCTCCATACCGCTCATTCCAGGCAGGCGCACATCTAGAACAAGGCATCCGGCCATTTCGGGCGTGCATCTTTCCAGAAACTGCTCCGCGGATGCAAACTCCGTTGTCGCCAGTCCCGCCGATTCAATCAGGTCGCACAACGATTCGCAGATCGCCGGATCATCGTCCACGATGTAGACGGTCTGCTTAATAGGTGAGCCCGAATCGATAGGACCTGTCATGCGCTCGATCCTAAAGTGAAGTGAAAGGCCGCTCCGCGCGCCAAGGGTTCTGCCCAGATTCGCCCCTCGTGCGCCTCGATGATGCTGCGGCAAATCGAGAGCCCCATCCCTGTGCCCGCCGGCTTGGTCGTGAAGAAAGGTTCGAAGATTCTGCCCCGTGTTTGTTCGTCCAGACCGGCGCCGGAGTCACTCACCGTGATCATGACTTCCCCGGATGAAGACATGCCCGAGGAGATTTCCAATTCCCGCGCGCCCTCGGAATCTGCCATCGCATCCATTCCATTCATCGCCAGGTTTAGAAGTACCTGCTGGATCTGCACCGGGTCAAGCTCCAACCGTGGCATGCCTTCTGCGAGGCGCAATTTGATCGACACGTTGCGTCGAATGGCATCCTCTCGCATCACGCGGGCCAGATCACGGACCAGGCTGTTGATATCCGTCGATTCCCGCACGTACTCGCTCCTGTTAAAGAGCGAGCGCACCCTGCTCACAACCGCGCTTGCTCTCGTGCACTCACGAACAATGCGTTCGGTTGTCGCAACTGCTCTCTCTACATTGACAGGATTGCTATTTAACCAGCGCCGGCATGCATGCGAATCGGCGACCAGCGCGGTCAGAGGCTGGTTGAGTTCATGGGCAATCGAAGCCGCCATCTCCGCCAGACTCATGGTTTTGGAGAGGCGGGAGAGATTCTCCTGCGAGATCAGAAGCGCCTGTTGCGTTTGCTGGCGTTCCTCAATATCAATGTGCACCCCATACCAGCAAACAATATCGCCATGCCCGCTCCGCTGTGGGTTACCGCGAATCAGGAACCAGCGGTAGCCCCCCTCAGCTCCCCTTACCCGGGCCTGAACTTCAAACTTGCCGCCTGACGCGCGCGCGATCTCCCAATTCTGATTGAACAAGGGAGCATCTTCCGGATGAAGAATGCTTGAAAATGTTTCACGCCCGAGATCGTGCGTGCCCTTTCCGAGATACTCGATCAGGTTGCGATTGCAGTATTCAATCCCGCCGCTGGCATCGGTGCGCCAGATCTGTTGCGGAATAGCCTCAGTCAGTTCGCGGAGCTGGCGCTCTCTCTCCATGATCTCCGCGTTCGAGCGTTGCAGTTCCGCGGTGCGTTCCTGAACCCGAAGCTCCAACTGATCGCGTGCCGTCTTGACCGCTGTTTCGCTCTTTCTGCGGGCCGAGCTCACCGCGGTGATCGCAATTGCGCAAATGACAAACGCCGCCACGTAGCTTCGAAATTCCCGGCCCACGGCCATGGAGTAGAACGGGGGCACGAAGAAATAGTCGATCGCCAGCGAAGACATCAATACCGCCAGCGATCCCGCAATAAAGCCGCCAAACCACGCGCTGCACATAATGGCCCCAAAGAAAAGAAAAACGAACGGGTAGGCCATCACTTTCTGTAATGGGAACGTCCAGAGCAACGCCAGAGAGACAAAGAAAGACGCGATCGCCATTGGCTTGACAATAAACTCGACGATCCGGCTGGTCGGGCTATAATCCCTGGTCGGCATATGCTGGTCATCATATAAGCGTGTCAAAGCGTTCGCTCCCACCCCTTCGGCCGGATTTCCGAACTCAACGCCGATCTGCCGGGGCGCTATTCCGTCGAATGCCGCACGGGCCGGCTGGGCAGCCGCGGTGGGCTGATTGGAGGCTCGCTTACTGACCGACGTTTCTTGGACTTGTTCCGCTTCTTCTCGGGCTCCTCAATCACCGCGCGCATCCAGTAGTTGCCCTCGCCGTCGACCTCGATTCCGTGCACTTCGCGCTCGAAGCCTGGGAAGTTCTTGCCAAACTGCTCCATGGCCAGGATGAGCTTGATGACCGGCGACTCGGGGCCACCCAGACGTTCCCCGGGCATGGACATGGGGATACCTGGCGGGTAGGGGACCAGCATGACAGCGGCGATTCTCCCCGCCATCTCCCGGAACCGAATGCGCTCGGTCTCATGGCGAACAAGCTTTTGGTAGGTCTGCGCGGGCGTGAGGACCGGATCGAAGTCCTCGTCGCATGCCGCGTTGACCAGCCCGGCAAGGTCGAGGTCAATCATCGCCTTGTGCATCTCGTCGGAGAGTTCTTTGAGCGAGAGATTGCGATAGCGGCCGGGAAAGCGCTGGACCAGCTCCGGAAGCGCCTCCTCAAGCGAGGCGTCGGAATCGTAGAGGCGCTTGAACTCAAAGAGGTTTTCCAGCAGGCTGCCCCACTTGCCCTTGGAGGTTCCAACCGAAAACAGAACCAGAACCGTATAGTCGCCGGTGCGTGCTATCTCGACCCGGCGCGAGTCTAGGAACTCGGTAAGCACCGCGGCGGGAATTCCCCACTCAGCAATGACTCCCTGAGCGTTGACGCCGGGGGTCAGGATGGTCACCTTGGCGGGGTCCAGCATGCAGTAGTCGTCGGGCGAGTCCTCGTCCTGGTAGCCATGCCAGTCGTCGCCGCGCTTGAGGGTCCAACAGCTTGACTCAGTCGTGAGAAGCTCGTCTTCGGCGTCTTCAAAAAGAATGCTTTCGCCGGTAGCAGGGTCCGTGACGCGCTCCGGCTGGTAGATACCGAAGAACCAGGCCTCGCCATTATCTGACACGGCCCGCAGGCGGTGGGCGATGGAACTCATCGCCTGGCGAAAACTGATGGCATCGGCAAGCGTCTCGTCCATCAGCGTCGGGCCGGCGGGCTCGTCCATCATCGCCGCGGCCACGTCGAGTGAAGCAATCAGGGGGTAGAAGGGCGAAGTGGTGCCGTGCATCATGAACGATTCGTTGAACTGGTCGAAGTCCAGCGGGGCGCGATCCGAGAGCTTGACGTGGACCATCGAACCCATGGAGAACGCGGCGAGCATCTTGTGCGTGGACTGCACGGAAAAGATGGTGGGGCGATCTTCCATATCGTCCGGAACGCCCATCGCATAGCGCCCCCGGTAGATGGGGTGGAACTTGGCATAGGCATACCAGGCCTCATCGAAGTGGACGCGGGCGACGGAGTCCGGCCAGTTGCTCGACGACCTGGTCGACGTTGTAGCACAGGCCGTCGTAAGTGGAATTGGTGACCACAGCGTAGGTAGGTTCCTGCGAGCGGGCGCCGGAGGAGAATGGGCTGCGGGCGATAAGCTTCTGAACCGATTTCGGAGAGAAACGCCTCAGCGGAACAAGGCCGATCATGCCGTAGCCGTTGCGCGTGGGCTTGAAGTAGACAGGGCGGGCGCCGGTGACGGTGAGCGAATGGCAGATGGACTTGTGGCAGTTGGCGTCGGCGAGGACAATGTCGTCCTGGGCGATGACGCCATGGCCGACGATCTGGTTGGAGGTGCTGGAGCCGCCCAGCACGTAGAACGTCCAGTCGGCGCCAAAGATGCGGGCGGCGTTGCGCTCGGATTCGCCAGGAGGACCGATGTGGTCAAGCCACGAACCGAGCGGCGCGGATGAGATACCGAGGTCCGAGCGGAGCAGATTTTCCCCAAAAAAACGATGAAATTCCTGGCCCACCGGATGCTTAAGAAAGGCGACGCCGCCCATGTGGCCCGGTGCGTCCCAGGAGTATGCGGACTGGTCATTGTATTTGAGGAGTTCCCTGAAGTAGGGCGGCAAAAGCTGCTCGTGGTAGCGCTCGATGGCGGTGTCGAGCCGAGACGAGATAAATGCCGGCGTGTCACCAAAAAGGTGGATGTACTCATGGACCTGCTTGATGACTTCCAGGGGCAGTTCGGACACCAGCGTGCGGTCGGCGATCAGGAAAATGGGGACCTTCTTGTTGCGGTGACGCACGCCGCGGATGATGTCGAGGGCAGCACGCTCTTCGAACTGGGAGTTGCTTTCGAGGTCCCAATCCAGCAGGATCGCAGAATAGCTGGGATCGGAGGTAACCAGGGACAGGCCGTCTTCGGGCGAGGTGGTGCGCACGACCTCATAGCCCTCATCGCCGATGGCATCGACCAGGCGCTCCATGGCGCGGTCGGAGACGGAATCGGTGCGCCCCACCTCGCTGGCAATCAACAACACCCAACGCTTTTCGCTCATCCACCCTCGCAAAATCCCGAACCGCCCTCCCGGGAGGGCAATCTACGGCAAACAATCTATGGTATCGCGCAGAGGTTGCAGATGTGTAAGCCGGGACGTCGGGGTTTCGGATCTTGTTACCGGGAGCCGACCTTGCCTCCAAAACAAGCGCACCAACGCAGCCCCACCCCCGGGTGAGCCGGACTTCACCAATGCATAGACGCGCTCCCCGGAAAACCTTTACTATGGGGCGCATTATGCTTAGAAGAACATGGTTCGCAGTTGTTGTCCTGGTGGTTTTTCCGGTCGTCCTCTTTGGCCAGAACCAACCGGGTGCCGCCGTAATCTCCGTTGACGCTGCTCATCCCGGAGCACCTATTGCTGGCACCATGTTCGGCATCTTCTTCGAAGACATCAATTTTGGCGCCGACGGCGGACTCTACCCTGAACTGGTCAAGAACCGATCATTCGAATTCCAGGAGCCGCTGACCGGCTGGCACGAGGTCCTGGGCATCAGCAGCAAAGGGATCGACAATCCCAGGGGCGAACTCAGCATCCGGACCGATGACCCGCTCAACGAGTCCAATCCACACTATCTCAGGGTCCGCGCCTATGAACCGGGATATGCGTTTTACAACACCGGCTTTCGCGGAATCGGGGTGCAAAGCGGCGCCGAATATCGGTTCTCCGCTTATGTCCGAAGCAGCGGACCGAAAGCTATCCGCGCCACCCTCACCGATGCGGCCGGCCATGAAATCGGAAGCGGAAAGCTGGAAGGATTCGACGGGCCCTGGAAGCGATATGAAACCGTCATCCGAGCCACTGCGACCGTGCCGCACGCGCAATTGAACCTCTTCGTTGACGAAGCAGGACAACTCGATCTCGACATGGTCTCGCTCTTCCCGGTGGACACATGGAAGGGCCGTCCCAACGGGTTACGCAAAGACCTTGTCCAATTGCTCTACGATATGCATCCGGGATTTATTCGCTTCCCCGGGGGCTGTATCGTCGAAGGCCGCCAGTTATTGACGCGCTATCGCTGGAAGACGACGGTCGGAGACATTACGCAGAGGAAGACCATCATCAATCGCTGGAACGATGAATTTGATTATCGGCCGGCGCCGGATTACTTTCAGTCGTTCGGCCTGGGCTTTTATGAGTACTTCCAGTTGGCCGAGGATATTGGCGCGGAGCCGTTGCCCATTCTGAATTGCGGCATGGCCTGCCAGTTCAACACCGACGAGACGGCCGCGCTCGACCAGCTCGACGAATATGTGCACGACGCGCTGGACCTGATCGACTTCGCCAACGGTCCAGCCACTTCGCCCTGGGGCAAGCTTCGCGCGCAGATGGGACATCCTGAGCCGTTTCACCTCAAAATGATCGGCGTGGGCAACGAGCAGTGGGGTCCGCACTACGTGGAGCGCTACAAAGTCTTCGCGGCGGTACTGAAAGCGCAGCACCCCGAGATCAAGCTGGTCGTCGCCGCGGGGCCTGCTCCAGCCGGCGAGCCGTTCGAGAGCATGTGGAGCAACTGGCGGACGCTTCATGCCGATATTGTCGACGAACACTACTACATGAGTCCGGAGTGGTTCCTCGCCAACACAGCCCGCTACGATCGCTACGACCGGAATGGTCCCAAAGTCTTTGCAGGCGAATATGCGGCCCAGACCGTCGGTACGACAAGTTCTGAAAATCGGAATAATTGGAAAGCCGCGATATCCGAAGCTGCATTTATGACCGGCCTGGAGCGCAACGCCGATGTGGTGCAGATGGCCTCGTATGCGCCGCTGCTGGCCAATGTCGATGCGTGGCAATGGAAGCCGGACGCCATCTGGTTTGACAACCTGCGTTCCTACGGCACCACGGATTACTACGTGCAGAAGGTCTTCGCCAATAACGTTGGGACGCGTATCGTTCCTGTCACACCCCACGCCGAAGACGGCCTCTATACCAGCGCATCGTTCGACGACCGCACCCATGAGCTGATTGTGAAGGCGGTTAACTTCGCGGCCACCCCACGACAGGCCGAGATCCGACTGAACGGGATCAACCCGTCCGGCACAGCGAAGGTGACCACTCTGGCCTGCAATGACCTCAACGCTGAAAACAGCCTGGATCATCCGACGGCCGTAGCGCCTGAGTCTTCGACCATCGAATTGCGATCGAACGCCATTCCCGTGCAGTTGCGCCCATATTCCGTAACTGTGTATCGCATTCCCGCGCGGTAGCGGCGCCGAAGAGTCGCTACTGCGGCGGAGTGTGGCCGATGAACTTATCTGCCCATTGGATGAAGTACTTCATGTTCGGAGCGTCGGTGTGCCCGCCGTCGTGCTGACGCCAGGCCAAGTGGCCGTCCAGCAAACCCGTGTTCACGGGCGGCATTTTGGCGGCGTGGTAGTCCTCTTGCCCATCGAGGCCCTTCGCGCCCAGCAGCGTGAAGACGCGGCTTGCGTCCACCGTAGCCATGAAGCTTCCCTGGTGATCGAGCCATTTGGCATCGCCCTTTTCAGGAATGCCGTAGCTGATGAACGTAAGCCGCGGCGCGCACAGCGCGATCAGTTCATTGGAATCCACGGGAATGTCTCCCGGATTCTTGCTTCCAAACGTAGCCTCCGACGCGCCGTACTTCATGAAGTTTCCCGCCATCCAGTAGTACTCGCCTCCCGTGAGACTCTCCACGGCCTCGCCAAAATTTCGGCGCAGCAGTGTTGCGCCTCCCTTGCCGGACGACCCCACCAGGACCATCGCAAAGCGCTGGTCAAAGGCCATCGTCACCAGCGCCGCCTTGCCGTAGCGCGACACGCCTTCAATGCCCACATGCTTGGCATCGACTGCCGGATCTGTCTCCAGATAATCCAGCCCGCGGCCCGCGCCCCATGCCCACGCCCGCAACGCGCCCCAGTCCTCCGGCTGTGCGCGGCTGGCCCTTGTTCACCAGGCCGATGATGCCTCGCGTCAGTCCGGCTCCATCGTCCGCCTGCACGCTGGCCGGATCAAACAAGACAAATCCCCATCCCGCCGCAATCAGTTGCCAGGTGTTGGGCAGATCACCGTCTTCGTTCAACTGCGGTGGCTGGAACGGCGTTGCTTTCACCGGCTCCCAGGCCGCATGCTGCGCGAACACATCCTTGAGCGAAGGGTCCTGCTGAATCAACAGCGCTTTCATCGCCTGGTTGATGCGGTCCAGGTCATCGCCGCGCGGCTCATTGGGCGCCGGGAAACCCGCGCGGCCAAACATCATCAGCACCGGAACCGGGCCGGTCGCGCGCGCCGGCGTCACCAGCGTCATGTGGATCTTCACCTTGATGGCTGGGTACGACGAGTTGTCCACCTCGCCCACCAGGTCCTTCGCGGTCACCGGAGTGAACCCCAGCATTTCGTGATCGACCGCCGTCACCGTCCACGTCACCTTGGGAACATGATTTGGCGCGCGCCCGTACACGTACTTCTCGAGCATTTCCACGATCTCCGGCCGCCGCTTGTCCCACCACATCTGCGCATTGGTGACTTTTTGGCCGTCATTCATCGTGAGAGGGTCGGGAAGATCGGGATATGGATTAGCCTTGGCCTGATCGTAATTGGCATGATTCGGCGCCTTCTCGTTTCCGCTCGGACCCGGCCGCAGCACCTTGATGCCCAGTTGATCCATCATGTTCTGATGGTCCTGCTCAGCAGGGTTGGCCGCAGCGCTCTGCGCCGAAACACGGATGAGCCCGAAAACGGCACACATCATAAGCAGAAGAGCGGCAGAGGACTTCGAAAGAACAGGCACGGGGACCTCTCCGGGATGAGATGCTGGCTTCGCTGAAAAGCGATTTACTACGGGAAAATGGTACATCTTCGATGATGACGCGCACACTCAAAATCGCATCGGCTCTGGTCCTCCTTGTGGCCCTCGGCGGCGTCGCTGGTCATTCGTACGCCCAGCCCGGAACCCAGGCGCAGCACAAATGGGTCGCCACGTGGGGAGCTTCGCAGCAGGTTCCCGAGCCCCAGAATGCCCTTCCGTCTGAGGATCTGCGGGACGCAACCGTGCGCCAGGTCTTTCACCTTTCCCTCGGAGGCCCTTCCCTGCGAGTGCATCTCTCGAATGCGTTCGGAACCGAGGCCCTGCGCATCACCTCCGTGCACATCGCGCATCCCCTCGCCGCCACTTCTCCGGCAATCGATCCAGCGACGGACAAGGCTCTCACCTTTTCGGGCCGCGTTGATGTCACGATTCCGCCTGGCGCGGAATTCGTTTCGGATCCACTCGACTATCCGGTCGCGGCGCTCTCCGACCTCGCGGTGACATTTCATCTGGAAGCACCACCGGCACAGCAGACAGGCCATCCCGGCTCGCGCGCAACTTCTTATTACGTCCACGGTGACCAGGTCGTCGCGCCCACGCTCACCGAGCCAAAGCATGTAGATCATTGGTACCAGGTGTCTGAAATCGATGTGCTCGCGCCACCCGACGCAGCATCCGTTGTTGCGCTCGGAGACTCCATCACCGATGGTCACGGAGCCACCACGAACGGGAATGACCGCTGGACTGACATTCTCGCAGCACGGTTGCAGGCCTCGGCAGCCACCCGGAACATCGGCATTTCGAACCAGGGAATCGGCAGCAATCATCTGCTCACCGATGGGCTCGGGCCCAACGTGCTGTCCCGCTTTGACCGCGACGTGCTCGCTCCCACGGGCGTGCATTGGCTCATTGTCTTTGAAGGAGTCAATGACCTGGGAGGGCTGGCACGAAATGGCGAAGTGAGTCCGTCCGAACACAAAGCGCTGGTTCAGCGCGTCGTTGCCGCCTACCAGCAGATTATCGTTCGTGCACACGCGCATGGTCTGCGGGTCCTCGGAGCGACCATCACTCCGTACACGGATTCAAGCTACTACCATCCCGGACCGCTCAGCGAAGCCGACCGTCAGTCCGTCAACGAATGGATTCGGGCCGCCGCACACTTCGATGCGGTCATCGATTTCGACCATGTCGTCGCCGATCCCCAGCATCCCGATCATCTGCTCCCCGCCTTCGATTGCGGCGACCACCTTCATCCTTCGCCGGCGGGGTACAAGGCGATGGGCGACGCCATCTCTCTTAGCGTCTTTGCACAGTGAGTTCCTCGGCGGGAGACCGCTTCTCCGCGATCGCGGACGCTCAATGCAAACGACTAGACGTCAGCCTCATCATACTCAGCAGTGAAGTTCCTTTCCTCATTCCTGAGCTTTCTGTTTCACATCGGTTACTTCGGACCTCTGGTGATGGGGATTCTCGATTCGTCGTTTCTCGTGCTTCCGTTCGGCAATGACCTGCTTGTACTTGGGCTGGTGGCACAACACCCCCGCGGAACACCGTGGTACGTGCTCTCGGCGGCATGCGGCTCGACGATTGGTGCCGCAATCCTGGCGCTGATATCTCACAAACTAGGCGAAGAGGGACTGCGCAGAATTGCAGGCGAAAAACGCTATGAGAAGCTGAAGAGGCGAATTGGCACCCACTCCGGCGCGGCGGTTGCCGTCGCGGGTCTGGCTCCACCCCCGTTTCCGTTCACGACGGTCATCGCGACGGTCAGCGCGTTCGACTATTCTCTTTGGCGCATTCTTCTCATTAACTTCGTAACGCGCGCCGCGCGTTTCGCCGTACTATCGGTGCTCGCACTGAAATTTGGAAAACAGGTATTGCGTATTGCGCAGTCCTCCCCGTTCGAATGGGGAATGGCCATCTTCATCGCATTGTGCCTTATTGCAAGTGGATTCTCCGTCTGGCACTGGCTCAGGAAGCCTCGGTAAATCCTGACGATTACTTGGCCATCGACGATGAGGTAGTCCCCGGCGCCGGCAGCGCCGCAATCTGTTCCATCGGCAATTCCAGGGAGAAGACCGCGGCATCCCCCTGCTCCGCGTGCACCCAGATACCGTGAAAACCCTCGTGCAACTCGGGGTGCAATGCGAGAATTGAGGTCATCACGTCGATCACCTGCTTGCGCGCCGACGGCGGATCGCGCAGCTGACTTGCCTGGAGCGAGTTGGGAGCGTAGTTGACCTCAAGATCGAGCGGGCCGAGCGCTGAAGTGGTGTCGATCCCGGTGACCTCGTACGTGGAACCGTTCGCAGTCACCATCAGCGGCTTGACCCCGGGAACATTGTCCGGGCGAACCTGGTCGGTTTCATGTTGCAGCTTCTGAAGATTGGTGCTGGTCAGGAAATCGACCGGAGCCAGAAGGTTCGCGGCCATCCGGTAGTAGGACCAGGCGTTCCAGTTCATCTTTTTTTGCGCAAACGTTCGCGCTGACTCCCAATACCAGAGCCCATTATGACCAGCGTCTACCATGGGCCTGGCGAAGAAGCCGGCCAGCATCCAGCGAGTTCCGCCTGTCTTCGAAAGCACCAGCGAAATCTGCTGGGGCTTGGGTATTCCGGTGGCGTGAACGATAGCCAATGCGTAGGTGCCGGGAGGCAGGCCGTTGAAGTTCAGCACCACCACCGGGGTTCCGCAGTAGAAATCAGTTTGGGCCGCGCCAGGGGCGTCGCTGGAGGCATCAAAAGCGTAGAGGTTGTAGATGGTGATCGTCGCCTGCTGGACCAGCGGTTTCAGAACCTGTACCGAGGACGCGATTCCACTGAAATCAGCCGCCACGGCGGGTATCGTGTTTGTCTGCAGACTCTGCACATCGCCACTCTGCACCGCGCTCATCAGTTGATGAGTGGCGTTGGACAGCGAATCCCGCTCCGCCACACTCATCTGCGATTCCGTCTTGCACGAGGACGCGTTAGCGCTCGATGTCCATTGGGAACAAACGCAGGCGAAGAGAAATAATCCCAGGGCAGTTCGCCGATTGATGCACCTTAAAATCATGGCCGAGCCTTCATAATGCGGTGATATGACCAGCGGAGCCCGAAGATCCGTCAGCACGAACAGTTAGATGCTGATTGACGCTTCCATAAAATCTTCAGACCGGGAAGTCGCACGGCCTGTTAGCTCCATTAAAGCCAGTTCGATAATTTGCCGCGTCACTTCCTGCACCGGCATGGCGGCGATCACCGTGATGCCACCGATACGCCTTGCCAGGGTTAAATACGCTTGACGGTTCTCATAAAGAAAATCGAGAGGATACTCGGGCTTTCGCAATCGCGCCTGAAGGGGATCCGCATCGAGCAGGTAGCTTATGTGAGGTCTGGGCACAAACGCCATGAGCATCCGGATATAGGCTCGGACAATCGGGTTCCGAAGATTAAGATTTGCGAATTCGTCCCAGGTGTAGCGATCGAAGATGACGGCATCGGCGTCGGACTTAAGCGCCTTCTTCATCACCCGCCGTACTGAGACTGCATCCACGAAGTAGAGGAAGAATCGGATGCATGTCATAACCCCCGATCGCACGTTCTTGTCGCGGCGGTTGATCGGCGCCGATGGGCTTCCGACTCCCTTGTCGCCTTTGAAAATCTTGTGCCCCGAAGTCTCGCGAATTCCCTTCAAGCGCGCAACATCATCCCAGAACCGGATCAATCGGACGCGCAGACCATCCGCAGCGAGGCGCGCCGAAAGGGCTTCGATCTGCGTGCTCTTTCCGGCGCCGTCGATCCCAGAGAAACTCACCAGGAGAGTTCGTTTGCTTTCACTACGTCCAGGCATCGCGAGGCTCCGATTCGTCGCAACTCACTGCGGGTGGCTCGAGCTGCCGTGCGAGAGCGCAGCCACCGAGCCAACAGCCACTCCTGCTGCTACGATCACGCCGACACGGATGAGAATGGTCCGCACCCGCTTCTGCTTCGCCGGGGCAATCGCCGCTCCCGCAGGCCGCGATGCTGCGATGCCCATCGTCCGTTCGTAGGGAGCCGCAGCCGTTCCGACCGGTTGCGCAGGTCCCTGCTGCTCTTGGCTCGAACTGCTCTCGGAAGAGCTGTCTCGGGTACCCTGGGGTTCGGCCTGCGGACTGACAGGCTCTGGTGTATCCGGGAGCGCGTTCGCGGCAATGACTGCACCGGTCGCAGGCTCCGCGCCAGGCCCCTCTTGCGATGGAGCGTTTGCCGCGCCATGATCCGCAGCCGCTTGCTGCGCTGCTGCCGTCCCAATTTCGCTGGCTGGGAACATCAGACACAGCACCAGGCAAACAGCAATCGGTCTGAACAGCCCGTTGTTTAAGGATCTCATCTTGTCCTCCAGATCCTGCGCGTTTGTTGCCTTAGGCGGCTGATTCAGACATCTGATCGGAATTGCGCTCTTCGCGCGCATAGGATGGCCGCTCGGAACGTGGCCGGAAGAAGCTGTTGACCGCCTCCGTCTGTGTCTCGTAGATCTCGAACAAACGATCGACCCGAGTCAGTTCCAGAATTTCTCCTATCGACGGCGCCACCGCGGCGAGTTTCACATCCCCATTGCGCTTCATTGCTTCTTCGAGGCAACACAGCAGCATATGAATCGCGTGCTTATCCATCTCGCGAACCTTCGCGCAATCGAGCACGACACAGGGTCGCTCGATCTTGATGCTGCTCTGCAGATCTGCGAAGAAAAGTCGCCCTGCCTTCATCTTTAGCGTTTCTGGTAACTGGGTCACAGTTACCATGCACGGTCGAAATCTCATAAGTAGGCACCGCCTATTCCAAACTCTGTATGCTCTTCAAACCGTGTTTCGCGCATTGTCTCTCTCCAAAGAACCAAAGGTGAATTCATCAACGTCCAGCGTTTCCGGCGAACCCAGGCAGCGGTTATCCGGGACTCTGAAAAAGGCGTGCAAGTTCCGCTTCCGGATCACGAGCTGCATGCGTCAAGACGTTTCTCCCGTAGCGCATCAGCGTCATGAAATTGGTGTTATACCAGCAGCATTCCGACATGTGAGGCGAGATTCCACACATGAAGCGGAGTTTGTGAAGTCTATGGGGCGACTCCAGCATGGCGGAAACCAATCGATGATTTCCATCGAGGACAGTCATGGGTTCGTTCTCATTGACGCCAATGAGAACGACCGCACCACGTCCGGAATCCTTCTGGCGAAGCCGTTTGCGAATAGCCGCAATCTTGGACAGGAACGCTTCATCAACGGTGTGCTGACGAGTACGCATCCCCAGCAGGATCTCGGTCATGGAGAAATTGCCACGTCCCAGCTTTCGCCATTGGGCGCGCGGAAAAACCCGTATCTGACCAAGATCGGCCTCTCCCACTTCTACTTCATACCACTCGGTGTCAGACGGGATCTCTTTCCAGAGCGAGCGGTGGCGAATGAATAACAGCGCGCGCCGTTTGGCATTCTCGTCCGCGTCATAGACATTCGGTTTCGTGACGATCTCAGCCAGGGACTCTTGGTAGTCTCGATACTCATGGCGATGAAATTCGCTCTGAAGGAACTCCGCAATCACCTCGTCCTCCACGATTCGGCGGACCAGCCTGACCGACCTGGAACCATCCGGACGGAGCAAATCTTTGGGATCCGTGAGCGAATTGATGAGGAAGGGCATCGCCACGAGGACGAAGAGGAGGACCATCAGTACAAGTTGCAAAAGCACCACTTCCCGAAGGGACGAGTGAAACTCGCAGATGCCCGCGATCAATAGCGCGCTGAACGCCAGTTGCACCCAACTTGTATTTGCGATCTTGTACGACATTTCGAACGTGATGATGACGGCGCCGAGAGAGTAAATCACCGTGGCGATTGCATAGAAAGCCATCAGATACGCGATATTGTATTTGCCGGCAATCTCGAACCCGGCTCCAAATAACCGCGTCCAGATCTCCGCCGGAGCGATGAAGATAAACAGAACGATTGCCGCACCCGTGGCCAGCACCATCACTAGCGAAGTGGCGATCACCGAGAGGTCTCTTCTTTCCTCTTCCCGCGTCCCCGCAACGAGGGGGAAGGTGGAATTCACGACCGCCTGCGAAAAGGTGAAGATCACCCGGCCCACCATCGCTACGGCCGCATAGATACCTGCCTCCCGCGACGGGAAGAAATGGTTGACCAGTACGATGCCGCAGTTGTTAATAAGCAGTTGGCCAGAGAAAAAGTTGAGAGCCTGCATCATCTCCCGGAATACGTAGGAGACGTGGAGGGGATTGGGAACCCGGGCAGCCAATCTCGGCGGAATCGTGATGTAGGCGATCGCAATAGCGGCTGAATTCGCGACGATGACACCCCGCACACCAAACCCCGCCAGAATCATCACCAGGGACCCGCCCAGCCGAACCGCTCCCTCCAGAACCAGGTTCGTGGCAAGACCCCGGAATCCATAAGTGCCCTGAATAAACCCGCGACGGCAGCCAAGAGGGACATAGAACGCCGTGCCAACGGCAAGAATTGCCACCAGATCAGAGCCCGGCAAATGCAAATAATTCGCAATCCAGCCTTGAGATGCCAGGAGCGCGATCCCGACCAGGATTCCGCATCCCCATGCAACACGATGGAAGCCGCGATACACCGCGGCTTTCCCTTCCGGGGAGTCTTGCTGAGCCACCACTTTTGCGGAGACGATTTGGAACGAAAGCGTGATGGCGGAAATAAGAGTCAGAAGAGTGTAGACGACGGTGGCATGCCCGAAGCCCGCAGGGCCGAGGAACCGCGCAATGGCGACGTTGTAAATCATGTTGATCGCCGTCGCAAGGCCTGAGCCCGACAACAACACGATGCTCCCGGAGACAATCCGGGCCTGTAGCGATCTAGTGTTTTGCGTCAGACTCTTCACTAAGCTCTTGAGGCTCCAGTTCTACGCAGGAGAAGGAAAAGGGAAACAAATCCGCGGGATTGTTATTTCGTTAACATCTTTATATGATGCAATTTCCGATATTCTGGCTGCTCCGCGGCTCAGTTTGGCCCCCTGTCTCCGATCAGTGACAACCCCAACGATTCACATTAGCTTCTAAACAAATAACTATGCTCAACCGTGTAAGCGCAGCACTGCTCTCCGTCTTCTTGTTGCCTCATGGATGCTCCGGCCCGGAAACAAGCCATGCCATGCCGCTGAAATACAAGGCCACTGGAGGCTCGCCCCAGGTCCTCGCCCTCTACGAGGCCTGGTTCGGGCACCCCAGGCATATGGCGGTCGGCTATTCATCCCAGGACCCTTCCCAGATCAGTACCCAGATACGGAAAGCAAAGGAACTGGGCGTTTCGGCATTCGTGGTCGACTGGTACGGAGACCGCGAGCCTTTCATCGACAAGAGCTACGCCCTGGTGCAATCCACAGCCGCAAAGAAGAAATTTCAAGTGGCCATGATGTATGACGAAACCGACCACGAGGATGGCGCGACGGACGAGGCCATCGCGGACTTCACCATGTTCCGCGACACGTATCTTTCGCCGAAATCGCCGGGGCATGAGGCTTATCTGACTTACCAGGGCCGGCCAGTCATCTTCATCTTTCCCAAGAGCGGGCATACCGACTGGGACAAAGTTCGTGCCGCGGTGAATAAATGGAGCACGCCTCCCTTCCTCATCTACGAAAATTTGCCCGGTCAGTATGCCAATGCATTCGACGGTTACTATGCGTGGGTCAATCCTGGAGACAAGGGCTGGGCCGCGGATGGAAGCAACTGGGGCGAACAGTATTTAAGCAACTTCTATCAGACCATGCAGTCGAAATATTCCGACAAGATCATCGTTGGCGGAGCGTGGGCCAGCTTCGACGACAGCAAAGCTTCCTGGGGACTCAACCGGCATATCTCCGCACGCTGCGGACAGACGTTCACTGACACCTTCAACTTCTGGCGTAAGCACTTTCCGGCCGACGATCCGCCCCCGTTCGTGATGCTGGAAACGTGGAACGACCACGAGGAAGGGACGGCAATCGAGGGTGGAATTCCGACTTGCGGCTCGCCGCAACCGGAGCATTCCGAGAACCGGTCGTCATCCACCCCTCCCGCAGGGGAGGGGATCCCGGTCCGATAGCTAAGCCGCTTCAGTAACCTCATCCTCATCCCGCCGGTTGCCACCCTGCACGGCCACCATGCCAACCGGCAGGGCCGACGAGTGCACCTGGCTGATAATTGAAAGCGGCCGGCTGCGTACTTCATCGTAGACACGCCCGATATACTCGCCCAGCACACCCAGGGAGAGCAGCATCAAGGTACCGACGAAGAACACCGCGGCGCCTAGGCCCAGTGCCGCGGTCTGGATGGGTCCTCTGCTCAGCAACATGGAAAATGCGAGCGTCACCGAGGCAAAGGTCGTGAGGGAACACAAGGCAAAGCTTAGCCGCAAGGGTTTGTAGCTGAAGCTGGTAATTGCATCCATCGCGTACTTGATGCGGCTGATGAAAGAAAGCTTGCCATCGCCGGCGGCTCGATCCTGGCGATCGTAGTAAACAATCGCGTTCCGATAGCCGACCCACGCCCGGAGGCCGGGCAGATACCGGCTCTTTTCGCCCATGCTATTGACCGAATCAACGGCTTTGCGGTCCATGAGGCTGAAGATCCCTGCATTGAGCGGTATCGGATAGTCGGAGAGCGAACCAAGAACACGGTAGAACAAAGGAAACAGCTTGGCCAAGACCTTTCGCCGCTCCTGGCGGCTCCGTCTCACCGCAACCACCACTTCCGCGCCCTCGCGCCACGCCTCGATCAGCTGTGGCAGCACCTCCGGCGGATCCTGGAAGTCGCCGTCCATCAAAATGACCGCGCCGCCGCGAGCGGTCTGCAGCCCAGCCGAAATCGCTCCCATGTGTCCCCAGTTGCGGGACAATTCCACCACGACCACATGTGGATCTTCGCTCTGCAATCCCTTCAGCAGATCCAGAGAGGAATCCGTGGACCCATCGTTGACGTACACAACTTCCCATTCACCGCCTGTGCTCTCCAAAGCGTTGCCAACAGCTTCATGAAAGCGCAGAACAAGTTCTTCTTCGTTAAAGATGGGGACCACAACAGAGATCATTTTGTTATCTCCTGAATTCCTTTGTATTTCACTTTCTCGTTCCCCGTGTCTTTGCTCTTTCTCACATTCATCCAAAAAAAGGGCATTATTCCGACTGCGCCTGAAATACCCGTACTCTCCATCGCACCTCGGTTGGCGTAAGCACCACGACATAACGCGCGCGGACTTGCTGTGTCGTCTCGACCTTGTCGCGATTAAGCACTTGCACGGAGTATTCGACATTGTCGATCAATTGGATGGAAAGTCCCTCTGGGGAGTAAAAGACAATTTGAAGATCGTGCGACTTATCCTGATAACGCGTATGGATTCCCGCCGCTGACTGCTGCTGGATGGCCTCCGCCATTTTGTCCCGGGCCGTTCCAACAAAGTCGCGATCGAGCAGGTCAACCCGGTTCTGGTCGAATGCGGCGCCCATGGACTGCCAGCCCTGCAGATAATCCCGGATGACCGCGGCCTGGGTTTGTTCCTGAAGAACTCGCGGGCCCTGCAGATGGACAGGCTGCACGCGCACGTCCGCTTGAGCTGTGCCTACTCCGGACGAAGCGGCGACAACGGCGCAGAGAATGAGTAGCGGCCTGACCATCTTACTTCTCCCAACGAATTTCGTTTCCCAACACAACGCCGCTCGCGACGGAAATCCTTGCTCCCGGTCGAGCGGGCATCTTTACTTCGGCAATCCCCCGCTTGAGAGGTACATCAACCGTGGACTGAGCGCCCTGGTAGCTCTCCGTGAAAGTGACGATCGTTCCATCCGGTACCGGGTTGCCGCTGCAGTCAAGCACTGGCTCGGTCTGCAGGTGAACCTGCTGACCGGACGGATGGGCACTCATCTTCAAAGCACACGGATCACCTGGCACCTGCCCGACAATTCTCATACTTGAAACGTCACCCACGCGCGCGACAAATTTGTCCGCGCCCTGCTGCGCGGTCGAGTCCATCACGGCCCAAGCGGCGCCATTCTTTGTTTCCACCGTTCGCTTTTGCGCCGCACCTGCGGGACTTGAAAGTTCGAAGGTCACAGAGACGGCCGCGCCGATGAGATTGCGGTACGCGTCGAAGACATATGCAGCCCCTGTGATGCCGCCCTGCTGGCCCACCGGAAGGCGCGACGGCCGGGCCAGAAAGGTCAAATCGGCGGGCTGGGCCGCCGGCATAACATCAAATGCCCCGCTCTCAGCTGGAGAGGATTCCCGCGTCAGCACGGTGACGTAATGCCCCGCACTGTAAATCGATCCAGGAGGGAAGGAGATGGCTTCGCCCAACTGCACATCCCGCTTGAGTACCTGGCCGAGGCCAACAATATAGAGGGTCGCCTTGCCGCTGCCGCTGCTTTGAATGGAGAACGCTTTCCCGGCTTCAACGGTCTTCGGCACAGTCAGGGCCCCTTCCTGCGCGACGAGCGATTGCGCGCCCACCGCCAGGGTTGCAATTAAAACCACCCCCCGGGTCCTCATCGCGCACCGCCTGAACTATAGGTGGCAACGACTGTCCGCTCGGTGCTGACCCTTCTTGCAAGGTCCTCGGGAATATGGATAGTGAACGGAACGGGAGTCTGCGGCAGGAGAGCTCGGTCAACATACTGGTCTGCCACCCACACCACCTGGCCGGTCTTGTCGTAGAAGGTTCCAAGCACATGGGCCACGTTAACGATCTGCCCGCCCTGATTGGTCAGATTCCCGGTCACGGACGCGTCCGGTGCAGGGTTCAGGCGCTCGTCCTGGATCTCGATCACCGGGTCGGCAGACGCCGATATAAGACTGGAGAAGGGCGTCATGCGTACGGAACCGACGTCATCCAGCGAGACATTGGGAAAACTGATTAGAAAGGGCGTAATCTGCTTGGGCAAAAGCAGGTGAGAAATCCTGTCGAAGCTACCCTCCGTCGCCATAGGCGATTTGTCCTTCTTGGATAGCAACGTGGCACTTACCGAAACCGCGGCCGGCACAACATCCTCGTTCAGAAGCTCTCCCATGATGACCACGCCGTCGGCCCGTTCCACCGGGTGCATGTCGATGATCCGCACGTGCGGCGCATCAACATCCTGCGCACCCCAGTCATCACCGGAACCGCGATAGATCACATCCCAGCGCAGATAATTCACGGGGATGACCTGTGGCGGCAAGACCGTCGCTTTCTCGAGCGGCCATTGCGCCATCCAGGTGCTGCCAGTTTTCACCACATGCACGTCGCGGGTGCTGGGCAATGTGCCAACGACAGTAGCCCAGTACAACTTCAGCTGAACGTCGGCTTCGTTCGACGAAGAGTGAAGCGGCAGGACGTCAAACTTGTCCACCGTCGCATACGTGCGCAGGTTGGGGTAGTAACCCATCAGGTCGTACAGGAATTGCTGCTGGGTGAATTGAGCCTTGTTGGCAAGACTGTCATAGGCACGCTGCCAGGCTTTTTCCCGGATCTCCTCGCCGAGATTCCTCACCGCCGCTTCTGGCGTCGATGCCGACTGCAGGAAGCCTCCCGCACCGGCGTACACGGCGGCCGAATGGTAGGGCCAGAGTGTCCCTATGGCGACAAGCAGCACCGTCGCACCGCTGAGAAGAACGGCAAGCATGCGTCCCTTGGTCACGATGCCATCCTCCCCCCAACGAGATTCTCATCCGGGGCGAACTCAACGCCCGCTTGCCTGTCGAACCGTTTGCGCTGTGGAATCAGGAGGACGAGAATTGCCAGGATGCTGCTGCCGAAAGGAAGCGTGCCCCACATCAGGCCCTGCCAGTGGGGCGGGATCTGCGGTGCGTTCACTGGGGTTGCCGGGGGCACCCCATCTTTGCTCCAGATCGTGATGGTCTTGTCTTCAAGACTGTCGACGGGGCGCCAGCCGGCAAATGAGAGCAGCGGATCGTAATACGAATCGCGAACAATGACCCACTTGAGGCCATAGTGATCCGCGTGCTGCAGAATGGCGCGCAGCGCGTCCATGCCCGCCTTCCCGAAGTATTTGGAACTTGTCAGAGCCGCGGCACCGTGGCTGGTCAGTTCTGGCAGCAGGCGCCCGGAGTTCCATTCCCCATCAACGCTGGTGGCGTCTGTTGCCACCGCCAGTCGGGCAATCTTGTTCCCAAATCCAAGCGTGACGTAGCTGTACTTGTCGTGCCCGTCGCGATTGAGCCAAGCGGCAACCGAGTCGACCTGGAAGTTCTCTGCATCGGCAGGTCGATATGACGCCCACGCCACCGCGAACGCGCACGTAGAAGCTGCCAGGACGGTCAACCCGACTACCGCCTTGGTCCGATATCGATGGGTTAGTTCCGCGGCTAACAAACCCACAAACGGAAGAGCCAGCAGAGTTGCCCAGTAGCTGAACCGCTCCATGGTCAAAACTTCAAACGCGCGCCCCAGCAGCAGATGGCCCACGGGTGTGGTTCCCCCCAGGCCAACCATGAATGCCACCCAGAATCCAAGCAGCAAGGGGCGCAGCCGGGCGACCATGGAACCGCGAAGAAAAATGAACGGCAGAGCCAGGACCAACGCGCCATACGGAACCAGAAAGTAGTTCAATCCATACTGCGGGCTGAGGATATAATTTGCGCGGCTGCCGTGGGGAATGGGAGTTTGGGTTACAGGGTACCGAAGGAGCGCGATCCAGAACGGAAGCAGAACGACGGCGATGGCCGCCCCCACGACAACCGCAATAGCAGCCGCCCGAAACGCTACTGCCGACGTCGAGGCGCGCTCCCCTTCCTCGCGATCCATGAACGCCAGCGCCAGAATCGGAACCGCGAAAAAGATGGACCCAAAGAGGAGAGTGGCATGATGCGCCGCGGCCGCAGCCGCAAACAGCACTGTCGCTTTGAGGAACGATCGCCAGCTCCCGTGCCGAATCCACTCATACAGGAAAGGCAAGGCGTTCAGGTAGATCGGCGCGGCGCTCGTCGTACCCAGCTGGCCGGCGGAATAAACCAGGAAGCTCTCCGAACCCAGGAACACGCTGGCCAGGGCGGCGAATGAAGCCGCGCGAGGGCTCACCCACAACAGGGAGAATCGGTACACACCAACCGCGAGCAGCAGAATGGCGGTGAACTGAACTGCCATGTAGGCCATGTCCAGTCCAAACACGTGCGAAACCATCGCCACCCATTGCTGCGTGAGCGGCGGATAGGTCATCTGCGAAAAACCCGCGTACCACTTCGGATTCCACGGATCAAACCAGTGATGGACGTAGTGGGAAGCGAAGAAGATGTGAAAATTGGTATCGTAAGACTTGAGGGGTAGCTTCATCAGCAGAAGCGGCAGGTGAACCGCCACCACCGCCATTAGAATTAGTGCAAGAGGGATGGGTCGCGAAGACGGCGAAAACGACTCAGATCTCTGCACAGTTGCCTCTCGGGGAAAAAAATTTACATCACCAGGGACTCAGGCGATCAGCGCGGCCCGGGTACTGCTGTCATCGACGACCTAGTTGCCTGTCGTCGTTTTACAAACACGATCCGCCACTACAAAGTAGTGATCAACGAACTCGACGTGCTTATTTTTGGATTCGACATTTTGTAATACGGTTGCTTGCCGTTCAGTGTGGATGGGGCTAAAAGAAGGAAATTAAAGGCGAAACGCCCTCAAAACGTACCGCGAACCAACACCCAAGCCTTTTTCTGAATCGAAGACCTTAGTTGTCTATTTCCTGACTCGGTGGCTGCTTGAACGATAGTTTGCTCAAATTTGCTTGTTTGCTTGTCTTGGGGGTGTTTTCCGGCGCAGCCTCGGCGCAGACTTTTCAAGTTAATCCGGACGGATCAACACCGTCGCAGGACAAAAGCAAGCCATCACAGGCTCAACAGCTTGGGTGGGGTTCGAACATTCAGAACGCGCGCCTGGCACGCGCCGCCCAATTGGCACTGGAGCGCGGAGACCACGCCCAGGCATTCGAGTACGCGAAGCGGGCCTCCGAAGCCGCTCCCAACGATCCCCAGCTGTGGTTTCTTCTGGGCTATGCCGCAAGGCTTTACGGAAAGAATCAGCAATCGGTCGATGCATACAATCAGGGTCTGCGCCTCAGCCCCTCTGCGCTCGATGGAATTTCGGGGCTGGCCCAGACCTACAGCGTCATGGGCAAGAGCGAAGACGCTGAGAGACTACTCAAGCAGGCGCTGGCAGCCGATCCTCGGCGCGCCAATGATTGGCTGGTGCTGGGAGACCTTTACATGCGAGCGGGAGACTACACTTCAGCACTGGATGCTCTGAACCACGCTGAGCGGGTGCACCCCGACGCCCGTTCTGAGCTGCTGATAGGTATCTGCTACGAACATTTAAAGCAAATCGACATGGCGAGCCGCTATTTTGAACTGGCCCGCAAGCACGCGCCCGACAATCCTGAAGTGCAGCGATCGATGGCAGGGTACTACCGGGAAGTCGGAAAATACCCGGAGGCTATCACCGCCCTCAAGTCGATTCGCAATCCGAAACCTGAGGTAATTGCGGAGCTCGCGTATACCTATCAGCTCGACGGCAAGCTCGGCGATTCCGCCAGACTGTACGCCCAGGCGGCGAACGCGGTCCCCAAAGACATGGCTCTGCAGCTTTCCGCCGCCCAGGCCGAGGTCGCGACCGGATCTATCGACCAGGCAAATTCATTTCTCCAGCGCGCCGCGCAGATCGATCCCAACCACTACCGGCTGCATGCAATTCGGGGAGAGATCGCCCGCCAAAGGGAACAGATTGACGAGGCAATCAAGGAATACAACACCGCCCTCACCGGTCTTCCTGCGGAACCGCTCGAAGGACCGCTCTACGGCGTTCAGCTACACGTGGACCTCCTGGATCTTTACCAGGCCGCGCGGAATCAAAGCGCCGCTGCCGAGGAGTTGAAAACAGCTCAGGAACAGATCGATCGGCTCAACGAACAAGGCCCCGGCCGAGCGCCGTTCCTGCGTCTGCGGGCTCTGATCAGGATGCGCGCGGGCAACCTCGACGGGGCGCTAAGCGACGTGAAGGATGCGCTCGCCATCAATGCCACTGACCCGAATGGCCTGCAACTCAACGGCGACATCCTGATGAAACTCGGGCGCACCGAGGATGCGATCGATGTTTATAAACGAATTCTGGCCATCGACGCAAACAATCGCTTCGCGCTCATTTCGCTCGGATATGCTTCGCGCGCGGCGGGTCGCGACCAGGCCGCGGAAAAATACTTCGAGCGCCTCGCACAGGCGGATCCTTCGCTGTATGTTCCCTACCTTGCGCTCGGAGACCTGTACACCGCTCGCCGCGAGTTCAAGCAGGCGCAGGCAGCCTATGAAAAGGGTTACGCGCTGGCGCCCAGGAACGCCCTCATCGTTGCCGGAGGAATGAACGCCGCGGTTGAATCGCACGATCTCAACCTGGGTGCAACCTGGCTCGGCCGCACCACTAGCGAGATGCTTGAGGAACCATTGGTACTTCGCGAGAAAGAACGATATCTCAACTTCAAAGGCGACTATCAGCAATCTGCAGAGGTCGCGAAGCAAGCCATCAAAGCTCTCCCTCAGGACCGGGATGTGGTCGTTTACTTCGGGTATGACCTGCTTTATCTCAACAGATACGACGAATTGCTCGCTTTGACCAAGAAGTACGAGGATATTCTTCCCAAGGAGCCGGATATTCCGCTTCTCGCCGGATACGTACACAAGCATCAGGGACTCGCCGAGCAGGCCCAGCAGGATTTTACGGAGACGATCAAGCGCGATCCGGAGGCAGAAACGGCCTACGTGAATCGCGGGTACATGTTCAATGATCTTGGCCGGCCGCAAGATGCAGCCGCCGATTTCGAAACGGCGCTCAAGCTCGATCCGCACGACGGGGAAGCTCATTTGGGTCTGGCCTACGCGAACCTCGACCTTCGTAAAACCGAAGGGGCCTTGCGGCAGGCCGACCTCGCCGAACTGGCGTTGGGGGACTCCAAAAATATCCACGTCATCCGGGCGACCGCGTATGAGCGGCAGGGCATGATGGTCAAGGCTGCGACCGAATATCGGGCGGCTTTGAAGTTTGCTCCCGACGATGGCGCCCTTCATCTCGGCCTGGCAAGCACGTTCTTCGCGCAGCGGCAGTATCACGACGCGGTGGACGAACTGCAAACCGCGGAGAGATATTCCCCCAATGATCCGGGCGTTTATGCGATGCTGGCTCGTTGCTATGCGAGCCTGGACGATCGGGACCAAACGATCCGGTATGTGCAACTTGCAGAGCAGCACGTCCAGCCGACGCCAGGCTCGCCGAACTCATCCGATAAACAAAGCGAGATATTCGTCGCAACAGGACAGGCTCTCAGCACCCTCGGAGATCACGCCGCCGCGATGGATCGATTTCGCACGGCTCTCGCAGCGCCAGACAGCAACCGGGTGAGTGTGCGCCTGGCCATTGCCCAGGTGATGGCTCAGCAGGGCCAGGGAGAGGAAGCCGAGCGCGAGATAGCGTTGGCCCTGATGGAAGCCGCAGGAGGTGCAACCGTGCCGCCCAGCGGAAGCCAGTTCGTGATGGCGGCGGACGTGTTCCGATCCATGCACGATTACCAGCTCTCGCAAAACTATCTGCACCGCGCCAGGATCGCGGGAGCCCCCGACGCCCAGGTGCGCATTGGACTGGCCAACAATTATCTTGCGATTGGGGATACGGCCAAAGCCCACGCCGAGTTGGACGCGGTCAAGGCCGCCGCAGACGGCGCGACCGATTATCAGTATCTGCTGGCCAAGGCCAACGTATATCGCCAGGAACACAACAATACCCTGGCGCTCACCTCGTTTGCGCGTGCATCGAACGCCGAAGGAGACGACCAGACAGCCCAGGAAGGCTTGTTGCAGGCGGGGGCGGACGAGGGATTGCGAATTACCCCCAAGGTCAGCGTTCTCTCGGACTTTTCGGTGGGACCCGAATTTGAAGACTCCACGGTGTATGTCTTGGATGCCAAGCTGGATGCGCCGTTCCCGGTTCCGCCTTCCGACACCTCGCAGCTTCCTCCTCCTCGCTCCTCTCTTCAAACCCAATGGACGGGCGCGTTCCACCTGCACCTCAACCATCTGCCCACGCCGAGCGGGTTTTACCAGCTGAGTAATATGCGCGGCGAGATCTCCGTTCCGGCAACGAACTCCATCGTGAATCGCAACACGATCGACAACACAATCAACTTCGGTCTCAATCCCACGGTCAACATTGGCACCAACGTCCTGACGTTCAACACCGGGATTCAAACCACGATTCGCCGCGATTCCGAGTCGCCCGTAGAGATGAATCAAAACCTCTTTCGCGTGTTCACATACATGTCGACGAGTTCGTTCTTCAATGTGCTTTCCGCCAGCGGATACATCATCCATGAGTCAGGCCCGTTTACTGAGAGCAATCTGCATTCCCGGACGTGGACAGCAGCTCTCGATTTTCGGGTGGGCGCGCCATGGGGCAAGAATGCCCTGGTGACAGGATGGGGCGCGACGGATCAGCTCTTCACCCCGGTGAACACCGAGGATTACTACACTTCGTCTTACATCGGTTTCGAACATCGGTTTTCGGAGCGCTGGAACGTGAGGGCGGAACTGGATGATCTGCGGGCATGGCGCGTTTTCGGCGCCCACTCGGGGACCGCCCAGAATGTCCGCCCCGCGGCCATGGTTGAGTTCCGGCCCAATCGGAGCTGGGACATCCAGGCCAATTCAGCTTTCTCGAGCACCAGGGAGTATCACGTTTACGACGTCACTCAAAATGGCTTCTCGGTAACCTATGCCCGCCCGTTTCGTCGTAAATTCCACGATGATTCCGGAACCGTGGTATTGCAGTACCCCATTCGTTTTTCGGCAGGTCTGCAAGCGGAGACCTTCTTCAACTTTCCGGGTGGTCAAAACCAGCTCAGACCCTATGTACGCATAAGTCTATTTTGAAGGCGGAACGCAGATGAGAATATGCTTAGTGGCCACCTTTCCCCCGAGTGGGCGGCAGTTGAACGAATACGCGTTTCACATTGCCCGGGAGCTGCAGCGCAACCCCGATGTCGAACTGATCATTCTGGCGGATGAATTGGCTGAATATGAGTTCGCAACGGACCAGAACGGCAAACCGCTCAAGGTCAGTGAACAGGCCGAACTGCCGGGCTTTAACGTGATTCGCTGCTGGAAATTCGGCACGCTTTCGACGCCCGTGCGCCTGTTGAATACCATCCGCAAGTTGAAGCCCGACGTGGTCTGGTACAACCTGGTCTTCTCCAGTTTCGCAACTCCCGAAAAGCCGTTCGCGGCATTTGCCGGTCTTTCCGCCCCTGCATTGACGCGGGCTGCCGGCTTCTACACGCACATCACTCTGCACCACATCATCGAACACGTCGACTTTGCCGCCGCGGGCGTGCGTCGCGAACGGCTCTTTCGCCTCGGCACCGACCTGGCAACGCGCGCCCTGCTCAGGGCCCATTCCATATCCGTATTGCTTCCCGGCTATCGCCGCACGCTCATCTCGAAGTATTCCGCGCAGAACGTATTGCTCGGCACCCATGGGACCTTCGCTTCCATTCCCACCCCGCCTGATTTTTCCAAACGAGGCAATCCCGATCAACGCATTCTGGCTATCGGGCACTGGGGAACGTACAAACGCCTGGAGACGCTGATGGAGGCTTTTCCCAAGGTTCTTGAGAAGGTGCCGAATGCGCGGTTGATCGTTGCCGGCGCCAATCATCACACCAAGGCCGGATACTGGGAATCGATACGAGACGCCCAGCCGCCCTACCTCCCCATCGAGTTTCGCGGCTATGTTCCTGAAGAGGATATTCCCGAGCTCTTTCAGAGCACGTCGGTTCTGGTGTTGCCCTATGACTCCGCAACCGGATCGAGCGGTCCGGCACACCAGGCCTGTGAGTACGGAGTTCCCATCGTGTGCGCCGACCTCGAGGACTTCCGCGGCATGGTCGACGACGAAGACATGGCGGTTCGGTTCTACGAGACGGGCGATCCCGCCAGTCTTGCCGGCCAGCTCATCGCCATTCTGCAGTCGCCCGGCCTGCAACGCCAGATGGCCCAGCACAACTTTGCCGCCGGCGTCGAGATGACCATGACCAGCGTGGTGAACAACTATCTGCGCTGGTTTGAACTCAACCGGTGCAAAAAAGCGATTGGCGACGCCGGGGTTGTGCGCAATCGCCGCCGCCGGTGGCTCCGCCGTCTGCGCGACCGCGACGGCGTTTCCAGTCCGGGTTTGCCGACAAGCCTGCTTGCCCCGCGCCTGGAACATCGTAAAGGACCTGAAACAACAGCGGAATTCGCTCCTGTCGAGGGCTTCGCCGATCCAATGGCCTGGCGCGGATCCGCTTCCGCGAAAGATCATATTCACTTCGAGCCGGATCACTCTGAAGATTGACTTGCCGATGAGGGCGAACAGGCGTCCATCCGCTGACTCATATTTGCATTCACCGGCACAGCGCCGCGAGGCTAAACCCGGTCGCGCCGTGAGAGCCCCTCTATGGCACCTATAGAAGCATCCTGCCCGAAAGGCAGAATCATCTAATTACATCGCGCAGCGTCTAATTGTCGGGCACGTTGATAAACGAGAAACACTATGCGCAATGTCCCGATATGGGAGCCTGGTTCTCGCCTGCTCTTCCCGGAGTTCATCTCGCTGGCTGGCTCCAGTGATATATAGAAGGAGAACCCATGATAAAGCCGTACGCTCGCATGTTTCTCCGCTCCATCTTGTTTACCGCAGCGCCAGTCGTGCTCCTTTCCCTGCTGACGGGATGCGCCCTTTTCACAGGCAGCAATCGCTCCGGCGTGCCCGCGGTCAGCATCGCCGCGAACCCCTCCACTGTTCCGTTCGGAACCGCCTCCACCCTGATCGTCACTGCGATTAACGCCACGCAAGTTACGGTTACAGGCACTGACGGAACTACATATAACCTGCCCCTCGCCGGCGGAACACAAGCAGTCAGTCCCAAGGTCACGACTACATATACTGCGGTCGTAACGGCCAAGAGCGGGGCGACCGCCAGCGCTAGCGCCACCGTAACTGTACCTGTGCAGCCTGCACCCACCGTCACCATCAGCGCTAATCCGGCGACCATCAACGCTGAGTCTTCATCCACATTGACCGTTGCCGCGACTAATGCCACGCAGGTAACCGTCAGTGGAAGCGACGGAAGCTCGTACCCTCTGGCGACAAACGGCGGAACACAATTGGTCGCACCAAAAGCGACGACAACCTACACGGCAACCGCGACCGGCGCCGGCGGCAGCGTATCCGCAACGGCGACCGTGACCGTGACTCCGGCCAGCCTGCAATCGATCAATCACGTTGTTTTCCTCCTCCAGGAGAACCACACATTCGATAACTACTTCGGCATGCTGAATCCCTACCGAAAGGCAAACAGCCTGAACATCGGAGATGACGGTGTGGACTATGAGGTCGACGGCATCGATGACAAGCTGGCCACGATCACCAATGAGAATGACGAAGGCACATCGTTTCAGCTCTTCAAGTTCAAGAGCACGTGCATCGAAGACGAGTCGTCTGACTGGCTGGCGAGTTATGGCGACGTAAGCCGTTACGATTTCACGACGGCACGGCCAATTCGGATGGACGGATTCGTCCACGACGCCGAGGGCTATGCCAAGAGCTGTTCATCCTCGCCTGGAAATTGCGCCGGCAGCTTTCCCGATCTGACTGGGAAGATTTCAATGGGATATTACGACCAGGACTTTCTGAACTACTACTACTACATGGCCTCGCAATTCGCGATCTCCGACCGCTGGTTCTCGCCGGTTTCCAGCAAGAGCGTCGACAATCGGATTGCGATGTTTACAGGAGGCACAACTCAGGGAATCGTCAAAGATCCCGGCAATGATCACCTTCCCCCGCTCGACATTCCCACCATTTTCCAGGAACTCGATCAGGCCAAAGTCTCGTGGAAGATTTACTACATCGCTACCCAGGGTCTGTGCGCGGCTGGACAAACCTGCAGCGGCTCACCCACCGCGTCCTACCCGGCGACTGATTTCGCCAACCTCGCCTACGCCAAACAGTTCTTCCAGGGAAACCCAGGCGGGGCCGCTTGCACCGCTCCCCTGCAGGCATCGAGCGTCGTTGGCGATTCATCCAACTCCTTCTGCATCGATCCAACCCACCTCACTCCGATCTCCAGTTACTTCAGCGACCTGAACAATGGCACGCTCCCCAGCTTCGCCTTCATTGAAGCAGGATACGGCTTCAATGATGAGCACCCCGGATCCGGCCAATCCATCCTGGTGGGCCAATCGCAAGTCGCAGCCATCATCAATGCCCTCATGTCCAGCTCCTCGTGGAAGGACTCCGTCTTCTTCCTGGGCTATGACGAAGGCGGGGGCCCGTACGACCACGTTCCGCCAGTGCCGGGGCACTCAAACGACTTTACCGATGGCACGCTAGGCGCTATCCCCGATATTTCGGGAATCGCCGTCAATCCCGACACCTACGGTCCATGCGTTCCCCCCGGCGGCACGCCGACATTGCACTGCGATCTCGCATCCACTGACCCCGGCGCCCATCCAAACGACGCGCCTGCCGTGGATGGGTTTGCGGCGCAACTCGGCTTCCGGATACCCAACATGATCGTCTCGCCGTTCGTCAGGAAGCACTACGTGTCCCACACGCCGATGGACCATACGGCGGTCATCAAGTTCGTCGAAAACCGCTTCATCGGAAGCTCCGCGCATCTCACTGCGCGCGATGCCGCGCAGCCCGATCTCCTCGAGTTCTTCGACTTCAATAACATCCCGTGGGAAACGCCGCCCAGCCCACCTGCTCCGGTGACGGCTCAGACTCTGGGTTCTGATCCCTGCACCCCGGCGAGTGTCGGACCCTGATCCAAACTCTGGGTCACTTCAAGGCTGCGGCGATGGATTAGGGGTAATCTCGGTGGCCGTATAACGACCGTCATCAAAGCTGGCGGTCACCCTGACCTGGTCGCCGGTGTGAAGATTGTCGCTGCCGGCGATCCTCGCCGGGACAAACGAAATCTGGTACGTCTTGTCGTCGCGGGGATCGACCAGCACCAGCAAGCCGGCATGCATGTCGAGCGAGGAAAGTCTTCCGCTGAAGACGAAGCTTGAACCCGGCCGGGCAAGAACAGTCACGTGATTGGCGACCGCCTGTCCCTTTCCGTTGGCTTCGAACTTGACCACCACCATGCTGCCACTCACGAGATCCGACTTTCCCATTGCGCCCGACGTGAATGCGGCCTGGCCCTCTCGGACCACCGGAGTATCGTCCCGCAGCATCAGCTGGATCGGCTCGCGCGACAAATTGGTATTGACGGTCAACGTACCGGTCGCAGGATCGTAGTTCTGCACGTGTCCCTGGCACTCGCCTTCCGGCGTTTGCGAAAGCACGTGAATGCTGAGGGCATACACGTTCCCATCATCCAGCACCGTCTGAATGGATGCGTGTTCTTCGGATCGCAATTCGCGCAATGAAATGAGCGTTCCATTCCGAAAAAACTGGGTTCTTTGATCGAACAGGATCTTGAGCGGACGCTGTCCCTCGATTCCCAGAGAGAATTGATTCAGCACCGGATCCACGTTGCGGATCTGACCGCCGAGGATCGTGCTCTTGCCGCCGGGAGACAGGGGAAGCACGTTAAAATCGCCCGTCGTGGTCGCCGATTTGAGGTCAGGTTGCGGCCTGGCCTCTGGCTGCGACTGGGCGTGAACGATCGACAAAGGAGCCATAGCAAGGCTGGCAAGCACAACCGCAGTTCGGAGCCGTTCCATTCAATGAATTCCTTGGTGAGTTTCCGGATTCCCTTTAAGTGTTAGATGCCGGCGGCGCCGAAACAGTGTCCAATCTGGTTCTAAAAGCAACACCAACCCGCAGCGCGCATCCAAGTAATTGTGCCCACGTGATCTACCTCGCGGGGCTAGACGAGGAAGTTGATCAGAGCACAATGCCTGGGATGCCTACTAAATCGTTTGCAATCATTGTATTTGTAGCCTTGAGCCTGCAAACCTCATGGGGGCGCGATCCCGTGAAGATCACCATCCCAAGGCGCACTCAGCTGACTCCGGTGCAGCGGCTGAATCGTGAGGGTGTCGATGCGGTCCGCAAACACGAATACGACAAGGCTGGAGCACTCTTTTACAAGGCGTATCTGTACGATCCTACCGATCCCTTCACCCTCAACAACCTGGGATACGTCTCTGAGCTCCAAGGTCAGTTGGACCGGGCACGCGCATTCTACGATCTGGCCGGGAAGCAAAGCTCCACCGCAAATATCGATCGCAGCAATGCCAGGGAACTGGAAGGCAAGCCGATGCGGGCGGCATTGGATGATCTTCAGGATCTTCCCATGGAAGTCAATCGGATGAACCTGAGTGCCATGCAGCTCCTGTCGGAAAACCGGGGCTTTGAAGCCACCGCCGTGTTGAGCAAGGCTCTCGCGACCGATCCGCATAACCCATTTACCCTCAATAACCTGGGGGTGGCTCACGAATCCATCGGAGACTTCGACAATGCCTTGAAGTATTACGGGCAGTCGGCCGATCAGAATTCTTCCGAGCCGGTCGTAGTCACGACGACTGAAAGCTGGCGCGGGCGGCCCGTGAGCAAGATGGCAGCCGAGAGCGCCAAGCGGCTGCAAAAACGTCTGCGTGACATGGATCCGGCCGAGGCCAAGTCAGTCAAATTCACCATGCATGGAGTCACCGCCGCCAATCAGAACGATTGGACCCAGGCGCGGCAAGACTTTTTGCAGGCATACTCGCTGAATCCCCAAAGCGCCTTCTCCCTCAACAACCGCGGTTACGTAGCGGAACGGGATGGCGACCTCGAAACGGCGCAGTTCTTCTATGAAAAGGCGCGCAAAGCGGACGACTCCCGCGTTCGCGTCGGACTGGCAACGCAACATTCGGCTGAAGGCAAGAACCTCGTCACCGTGGCAGCCGATAGCAATGAAAAGGTCGATTCGGCGCTCGATGAGTACAGCCGCCAACGCCGTAGCGAGACAGGACCAATTGAATTGACTCCGCGTGACGGAACGGAACCGTCCCCGGAGAAACAGCCGACGCCCAATACTCCCCAGACGGAACCGCCGTCCGTTCCCCAGTAATTCCAAACTTTAAGGATTCGACTGATCTCATGACCACGACGGTCTCACAATCAACGACGCAGGGTTCGATGGCGCTCTTGTCGCGCCTGCTCCTGCTTCCACCCCCGGAGAGAACGGCGGCCGGGCTCGCTTCGGACGTGCTCAACATCGCCAGAGATCAATTTGAGGAGTTGGCCACCCTCGCGAATCTGAATCACGTGATCGTCCGTGGCTTAGGGACATTCCTTGAGATCGCGGAAAATGCCAAGGATGAAACCCGCGCCGATTGGGCTCGAACCGCCTTGGCCGCCGAAGAGGCGCGCATCGGGATAGCGATCAAATTCCTCAACGAGATTTGCGGCGCATTTCAGGAAGAAGGGCACGATGTTGCGGTGATCAAGTCGCTCGATCACTGGCCCGACCTTGGCAGCGATCTCGATCTCTACACGAATGCGGATTCGGCATCGATTCGCAAACTGATGAAGCGCCGCTTCGATGCGCAAATCGCACCGCGCAGTTGGGGAGATCGCCTGGCGGGCAAATGGAACTTCATGCTTCCCGGACTTCCCGAAGCGGTCGAAATCCATATGGGCCGTCTTGGACAGACCGGGGAACAGGCAACCATTGCATCGCGTCTCGCCCGGCGCACGCGTCTGATTCCTGTCGCCGGTTATCAGTTCAGGGTCCCGTCTGCATCCGATCGAATTATGATCTCGACCCTGCAGCGCATGTACAGGCATTTCTATTTCCGCCTGTGCGATGTTGTCGATAGTGCCGGTCTGGCAGAGTCGGGCAGCCTCAATTTTGAAGATCTTCGCTCGTCGGCAATCGATGCCGGCATTTGGGAAGGTGTCGCTACCTATCTCGCGATTGTGTCCGATTATGTGAAGACCTACCGCGGATCGGGCGTCGATTTGCCTCAGTTTGTCCTCGATACAGCACGCTTCGGCGGAGCTGCAATTTACTTCCAAAAGGACTTTTTGCGGATTCCGATTTTGCCCCAGTCCGCAGGGCTCTATGGAAGGCAACTTGCCGGCCTGGTGCGAAAGCGTGAACTGCATAACGGAGCTCGACTCAGCCTCCTGCCGTGGCTTGCCACTGCGGCAGTCGTGGGACAGAAAATCACGGGAAGTGACAAAGGAATCTGGTAACAAAACACATAGCCCGGACTGCGCAAGCACAAAGAACCGGGCAGCGCTTCACATTAATTTGGAATCCAACTCCGGTCAAACCGAGAGGAGATACCGGGACTCTGACCCCCCGGATAATGCTATGGCCAATCTGTTACCGAGAAATAAACCGATCTCCCGCGGCAGGTTATTTGCCAGCGATCCAGATGACCCGCAGCAGGAGGCGGATGTCTATAACCGTTCCTCGCTCGCTCTCGACCCCGAAACTTCTGCTCCCCATAAGCACCCCGGCTCCCATGTGGTTGAATGGCCCCATCCTGTCGCGGCCCTCGCCCCCGAAGGCGCGATCTGGAAAGGTCTCGATCCGTTTGCAGTCAAGCGGTCCAGGACTTCCAGTGTTATTTCGTTCATCCTGCATGCAGTCATTATCGGCGCCGTCCTGTATCTCGGCTTGAGAGTTCGAGTGGTTATACCGGCCGTCGCAAAGGTAACGGCCGTCGATTTCAAGCTCTATGCCCCTCCACCTCCTCCGAAGATCTTGGCGGTCGCACCTTTGCAAGGCGGCGGCGGCGGCGGCGGGGCGCATCAGATTGTTGAGCCCACCAAGGGACGTCCGCCGGAGGTTCGAAAGTTACCGCCTGTGCTGGCTCCGCAGATCCTCAGGATCGATCGGCCCAAGATGGCTGTCGAGCCTTCGATGCAGGTCAAAATGCCCGACAGCACCAATCTTCCCAACCTGGGCATGGCGCAATCGCCACAGATTGCGCTGGCATCGCAGGGTAAGGGCGGCGGCTCAGGATTCGGCGCCGGTCTCGGCGGCGGGATCGGCGCCGGGCATGGACTCGGTGCTGGGCCCGGCAGTGGCGGAGGCTATGGCGGCGGCGTAATGAGCGTCGGGGGCGGGGTCAGTGCTCCAGTCATTGTTCATTCCGTCGATCCGGAGTTTACCGCTGAAGCTCGCTCAGCGAACTTTCAGGGCAGTGTCTCCATTCAGCTCATCGTCGACAGCCAGGGCAATCCACAGAATGCCCGCGTCGTTCGGCATCTGGGCATGGGTCTGGATGAAAAGGCGATCGAAGCCGTAAGGCAATACAGGTTCAAGCCCGCCATGTACGAGGGCCATCCGGTTGCCGTCCAGTTGTTGATCGATGTGGATTTCCACCTGCATTGATCGACGAGTCAATCAAAGCCGAAAGAGGAGCCGTTCGCGGCTCCTCTTCTTTTTCAAATGGGGCATCGAAGCAGCCCAACGCATTTGCATTTTGTTCCTACCGGTTCTGCCACAATAGAAAGGTGCGGGAGAGGATCGAAATGCAGCCTCAGGCAGACCCCATGCCACCGAAAGCAAATGTGGTTTCGTTCTGAACACTTTAGGAGCCCCAAACCGGCCCTTTTGGACCGTTTACATTTGCGGGATGGCGACCAGAACCTCACGTATCGGTCCGGCTATGGCTTGACTCCCTGCGCGGTTTGCGTCGGCTGGACGGGCGGCCGTTTGGCGAAATAGCCCTTGCGGGTGCGAACAATCAGCTTGCCGTGGTGCTGCGCTTTCACTTCCACATGGATGGTACGGTAACCCTCGATACTGGATGGCTTGCTGGAGTGGTAGCCCACGACATACTGGTTGCGGATGTCGCGCGCGACGTCCTGCGCGATCGAATCCACGTCACCCAGCGCATTCGGGAAATAGGCGACGCCGCCGGTCTCGGCGGAGAGCATGTCGAGCGCGCTTCTCGCCCGCTGTGCTTCGGCCGGCTCCGCATCGAACAGCAGACCAATCGTGTATACCACCGGCCCTCCCAGGTTCTGCACCCGGCGAATGGCCTGCTCGAGGCTCAACCGAGAGGCGTTGTCCGCACCATCGGAAATGATCAGCAACGCCTGCTTCGGCTCCTTTGCATACTTCGATAATTCGTCGGCCGAGGCGGCCACAGCGTCATACACCGCCGAGGTTCCGTGCGAATCGAAATGGGCCAGGCCGCGATCGAGCAGGGAGATGTCGGAAGTGATCCCCTGATCGAGAAATGCCCGGTCGGAGAAATTCACGATGAACGCCGAATCCTTGGCGTTGGACGATCTCAGCAGATCCAACGCTGCCCGATTTACCGCGCTGCGCTTGTCCCGCATGGAACCCGAATTATCGACCACGATTCCCAGGGATACGGGAAGGTCCTGGTGCTGAAAGGAGTTGGTGGCCTGGGGAGCCCCGTCTTCCCAGACACGAAAGTCCTCTTGTTTCAGATCCATCACGGGCTTGCCGTTTTCGTCGACGACCGTGCAGTTCAGCAAAACCTCATCTACATCCTGGTGCAGGGTGTAGACGCCGTTCTGTCCCTTCTTCAGGGCTCCGGGGCTCTCATTCGGAACCGGGGCAGCAGGGTTGAGCGCGAGATTGTCGTCGGGATCGGGAGACAGGATCGGATCGTGGTCCAGGGTCAGGTCTGGCTGCGCTTCGGGATGCGTCGGATCGTATTGCTGGACCTGGACCCCGGCGCTGGCAGGTACCGAAGTCGCTTGCGAGCGGGACGCGGGCGGCGCTTGCCCACCACCTGTGGCCGGCGTTTGAGCGAACGACACAGCTCCAGCGCTGCCCAGTGCGATGGCGACCGCCAGACGCGCTGACAGGGGAGCGCGGAGCAGAGAAATCCTTGAAAACATAGGCACACGTATCCGTTCTATCTGAATCCCATACTATTGGATGCGTCCAAATGGACTGACAGCCAACCCGGGCGGCTTCTTCCGGACTTAACCGCAGTCAGACAGCCCGGGTGCCCCGTCCAAGCTCCGCTTGGGCGGGAGGGAAGTCCAATTGGGTCAGGGCGGAGCCTCTCCGCACACAAGCCATTCTCACGGCGCTGATCATATCCTGGCCGCGCGAAGGGTGATGTTCGTGATCTCCGGCGGACAGGCGAACCGGAACGGAACCCCAACCGTCCCGATTCCGCGGTTCACGTAAAGCTGCATGGATCCAACCCGGAACCATCCTTCGACAAATTTCCGCCCGCCCGGAGGCAGATTCAGGGCGCCCACAAACGGCAGTCGAACCTGGCCGCCGTGGGTATGGCCGCTCAGCATCAGACCCACCGATTTCCCGGAGGAATGAGTCGCAAGCCGTTCCGCATAATCGGGCGCGTGGCACATGACCACAACCGGTTCATCCGGTATATCGCGAATGGACGCAGGAATCGCGGCGTCGAGGTCGGGCCGCCCGCAAACCGGATCATCGAGTCCAGCCAGCCAGATCCGGCTGCTTCCCTGCTCCAGGGGCAGATACGAATTGTTGAGCACCGTCATGCCGTTCGCCCTCAGCGCCTCTGTCACCAGGCTTTCGCCGAGCATGACGTCATGATTGCCCATGATGGCATAGCGCTGCGTGCATTTGAGTTCGTTCAGAATCTGGGCGCAATGCCATGCGGATTTGGTAGCCAACTTTCTGGGGGCAATCTGATAAGTGACATAGTCCCCGGTCAGGAAGACGGCATCCGGCTGAATGCGGTTGATCTCTTCGATCGCATGCCGCAGCAGGAACGGTTCAGTAAATTCGTCGAGGTGGATATCGCTGAGTTGCGCAATGCGCATCCCATCGAAGGCAGCGGGCAGCGACTGGAGATGAATATCGAGCGGCCTGACTTCGATCCAATGGCGCTCGATCTCGCCCGAATAGAAAGCCAGGCCTGCGGCCCCGCACAGTCCTGTCGTGAGGAATCGGCGCCGGCTTATAGGTTGGAGTTGCGTGGAGTCGGGGGACGCCTCGGACTCAGCCGTTTTTGGATTCAAACTTGTTCTGCTCCTGCCGGGTAGGCAATGAAAGGTAAGGTCAGGGGCCGCGTAGACTCCCGGATCAGGGCCCCATGCTGGCGGGAGTGCACGGATTGTATCCGAGCGAAGTGGGGCTGACCGGCGTTGGAATCTTGGGCGGCGGTGTGGCCCACGGAATCTTTGCGAAGTCAAAGAACTCCAGCAGGTTCGACTGCGCTGCGTCGCGCGCCGTAAGATGGGTGGAACTGCCGATAAACCGGTTTTCGACAAACTTGATTACCGCAGTGTGATCGATGGGCGTGTGCGACACATAATGACGCCGTGTAAAAGGCGAGATGACGATGTTCGGTATACGGAAACCGAGTTGCGCGGCAAAGCCATAAACGGCCGCCGCATCGGTGCTCTTGGTGCCAGGATAGGGAACAACAAGATCGCAATGCGTCGTCTTCACCCCCCCGGCAGGGAGACACGGATAGTAGGCATCCGGATTCACGGCGATCGCGGAGATATCCGGGATCGCGCCCAGCGCGGAGTCCGTGTTCAGGTTGGAATAGCCGGGCAGCGGCGGGACGTGATCGTAGGGTCCGCCCCCCTCATCGTATGCGAGGAAGAAGACCGAGTTTTTCCATGAAGAACTGGTCATAAGCGAGCTCACAATGCTCGCAACTTCCGTCTGCCCCTTCAGGACAGAATTTCCTGAGCCCGGATGTTCATCGTTCTCGCCCGATCCGGATTCGATGAATGAGAAGCTGGGAAGAGTGCCGTTCTTGAGATCTGTGAAGTATTGTGACAGCGGAGCGATGTGGTTGGGATCGACGCAGAAGGAATTCGTAGTGTCGCCCACCACGCTGGACGGCTTGGTGGTTCCGGTGCAGGCGGCTTTGGACGAATTCAGGTAGATGTAGCGGAAAGAGTAGCTCAGGCTCGAAAAAGTCGTGTCCGGATAGTTGCCGTAGGCGCTGGTCGTGGGACAGGGAGCCGAAGCCAGGCAAAGATCGTCGGTGACCGTGTAGTACACCTTCCACGTCACCTTCGCCGTATCCAATTCCTGGAAGATGGTGGGGATGCTGAGTTGCGGAAGATGATCATTGGAGCCCGGATCAGCGATGAGACCCTGGGTGGTTCCCCCGGTGAAGGTGGCGATGCGATTGGGCACGCTCTTGCTCGAGACGGGGGAGAACCAGCGATCGGACACCGCGAATTGCGAGGCCATGTAGTAGTAATAGTTGAGAAAATCCTGATCGTAGTAGCCCATGGCGCGCTCGCCGGTGGCGTCAGTGTATTGGCCGCCACAGCTGCTGGGGGTGTTCAGGCAGCGGGTTGAGAAGCCTTGCGCGGTATGGACGAAGCCGTCCATGCGAATGGGGCGCGTTGTGGAGAGATTCCAGCGACTGACATCGCCATAGCTCTCGTACCATCCGGAGGTCGCGTCGTCGATGCAGGTCGACTTCAATTTAAAGAGCGGATACACATTGCCCTGGTCATCCTGGTTGTTGATGGTGTTCAACTTGTCGTCGATTCCATCCACTTCGTAGTCTTTGCCGTCATCTCCGAGATTCCAGCCGTTGACCTTGCGATACGGATTCAGCATTCCGAAGTAGTTATCGAACGTGTGGTTCTCCTGGAGCATGAAGATGACATGACTGATCGCATTCACGCTTCCTGCGGGTATCACGTCAACGGTGCTCGTTTGCGAGGCGCTGCCTCCAGTCCCGCTGACCTCAGCGGTGTAGGTTGTGGTCGCAGTTGGGGTTACGATCTGCGTTCCGCCAGTCGCTGCAAGGTGATACGTGGTGCCATTGGAGCCGGCGATGGTCACCTGGGTTGAATTGGCGGCGGTGACTGTCAACGTCGACGAACTGCCGGCCTGGACCGTGGGTGGATTGGAGGTGATGCTGACGGTGGGCGCAGGTGGAAGTCCCACGGTAATATCAATGTGCGTGGTCGTGGCTCCGCCGCAATTGTCCCATTCTTCGACGGTCGTGTGCTCGGGACCATTGTTCATCGTGATATTGGTGTTGAGCGCCGCGCCTTTCACCACGTAGATCCGGACGTTGTTGACGTAGATCCCCATGCTCGCCACGCCCTTGGCACACGTAGTGGCCGTTGCAGTGGCCACATAATGCACCGGCGAGGGAACCAGAGTGCCGGGAGTCGGGCTCGTAACAATGACCGTAGCAAAAGCAGGCATGGCGCATGCCACGATGAGGAAAAAACCAAAGCGAAAGACCTTCATGTACCCGCCTTAACCGACTCAACTGGTCCTGAATACCTGTGTATTAGGATGCAGAGAAGTTCGACTGCGTTTGTCCGCGTTCTAAGATCGATTCTCCAGGGGTGAAGATGTTCCCGGCGATGGCTGGATTTTCAGCCGATTTTGGCGATTCAAGTCTGTCTGCCTAAACATAGAGCCTATTCATTTCGAGGCTCGCCCAGATATCTTGCTTCCCATCAATGAAAATTGTGCGAACGGATTTCGATATCGGTGATGTCAAGCGGAACGATCCGCTGGGCCTTGATGTGGATGACCCCATCCTGATGCTGGAGCGGGCCCTCCACGCACACGAATCGGCTGCGCGAGACGACTACGCGATTTTGCTCGAACGCGTCAGGGGTAAAAATGACGTTGGCGATGCCGGTTTCGTCTTCGAGCGAAAGGAAGACAAAGCCCTTGGCTGTTCCCGGGCGCTGCCGCGCGATCACGCAACCGGCCACATGAACGAAGTGATGGTTGGGTAACCGCGTGAGGTCATCGGCCGATACCAGTCCTGCCTGTCGAAATGCCACACGGTGGTAGGCAAGAGGATGCGGCCCGGTGGTGAGGCCCGTGCCGGCGTAATCGGCGCAGAGACGTTCATGGGTGGTCATCCTTTTGAGCGGCATGGATGTCTCGGCTGAGGAAGCGGCGAGAGTCGAACTGCGCAGCAGTGGTCCGACAGGCCGGCCGGCCTGCTCCACCTGCCACAGCGCATCGCGGCTGTGCTCCACATCGCCCAGTGAATTCAGTGCGCCGATGCGCGCCAAGGTAACCAGTTCTTTGCGGTTGAGCGCGGGGACGCGCTGCGCGATGTCATCGACCGATGCGAAGGGCCCTTTCTCGCATGCGCGCAGCGACAAGCGCTTCCGCAGACGATTGCCGCAGTCCCTTCGCATAATTCATGCCAATGCGAAGAGAGAGCGAACCATCGGCCTCGTGTTCGAGCGTGCAAAGCCATTCCGATCGCTGCACGTCGATAGGCCGCACGCGCAGACCGTGCCGCTGCGCGTCCTTGATCAGCACGGCCGGCGCATAGAAACCCATGGGCTGATTGTTGAGCAGACCGCAAGTAAAGGCGGCCAGGAAATGCACCTTGAGATACGCCGACGCGTAGGCGATGAGCGCGAAGCTAGCCGCGTGCGACTCAGGAAATCCATACATGGCGAATGAAGAGATGCCCTGCACGATGTTGTCCTGCGCCTCCTGGCCGATGCCGTTCTCGCGTCATGCCGGAGCGCAGCCGTCCTTCGAGATCCTTCATCCGCTGCATGGAGCGGCGCATGCCCACGGCGCGGCGCAACTCTTCGGCTTCCGCGCCGCTGAAATTGGCCACGACCATCGCCATGCGCAGCAACTGCTCCTGAAAGAGCGGCACGCCCAGGGTTCGCTCCAGTACCGGCTTCAGCGACGGATGCGGATAGGTGACTTCTTCCCTGCCCTGCCGCCGGCGCATGTAGGGATGCATCATCTTGCCCACGATGGGTCCGGGTCGGATGATGGCCACCTGCACCACCAGGTCGTAGAAGCGCGTGGGAGCGTTGTGAGGAATCGAAGCCATTTGCGCGCGGCTCTCCACCTGGAACATGCCCACCGTATCGGCCTTGCACAGCGTGTCGTAAACAAGCTTGTCTTCAGGCAGCGTGGCGAGATCGACGTGTTTTCTATAGTGGCGCGGGATCAATTCGATCGCATCTTTGACGGCGGCCAGCATGCCAAGGCCAAGCAGATCGACCTTGATGAGACCAAGATCGGCGCAATCTTCCTTGTCCCACTGGACGACGGTGCGACCCGGCATGGAAGCGCGCTCGATCGGCACCACGCGATTCAGCATGCCCGCGCAGATCACCATGCCGCCGGAGTGCTGGCCGAGATGACGCGGCAGATCCTGCATGCGCATGCACAGATCGAGATAGTGCGCGATGCGCGGGTGGCGGATGTCGAAGCCCGCCTGCGCAAAGTGCTTTGCCATGGTGTCGTTGGCGCCGCGCCATTCCCAGTGGCCGACAAGGCTCGAGAGGCGCGTGATCTGCTCTTCTTCGAAGCCCAGCGCCTTGCCAACTTCGCGCGCCGCCGAGCGGCTGCGATAGCTGATCACGTTGGCGGTCATGGCCGCGCCCAGCGAGCCATAGTGCTCGTAGATGTACTGGATCACCTGTTCGCGATGATCGCCGGAAGGCAGATCGAGATCGATGTCGGGCCACTCGCCGCGGTTCTCGCTCAGAAATCGCTCGAAGAGCAGTTCCATGCCGACGGGATCGACGGCCGTGATTTCAAGCGCGTAGCAGACCGCGGAGTTGGCCGCCGAACCGCGGCCCTGCACCAGAAAGCCGTTCCACTGGCAGTAGCGAATGATGTCCCAGACGATCAGAAAGTATCCGGCGAAGCCAAGCTTCGCGATGAGCGTGAGTTCGTGCCGCACCTGCGCGCGCGCCTTGTCGAGCAGGTGGCGCTTGGCAGGTGAGCCGTAGCGTTTGCGGACGCCTTCTTCCACGCGCTTGGCGAGAAAGCTGTCCATGGTTTCGCCGTCGGGAAGCGGGTAATGCGGGAATTCATAGCCCAGATTGTCGAGCGTGAATTCGAGCCGATCGCTGACAATGCGGGTGTTCGCGATAGCCTCGGGCAGATCGCGGAACAGCGCCGACATTTCTTGCCCGCTGCGCAGAGAACGGGCTGAGTTCGCGGTCAGCAGTCTGCCCGCCCTGATCGAGCGTCGTGCCATTGCGGATGGAGGTGAATACATCCAGAAGCTCGCGATCCGTTTTCGTTCGCGTAGCGCACGCCGTTGGTGGCAATGACCGGCAGTCGGCGCGATGACGCAAGGCTCAGCAGTGATTGGTTGCGGCACTCTTCTTCGCGCTGTTGATGGCGCTGAAGTTCGACGTAGAGATTGGTCTGGCCGTAGATGCAGGCCAGGCGGTCGAGGCGCTTCCGCGCTTCATCCTGGCCGTCATCGTGCAACGCTGCAGCCAGCGGCCCTTCATCGCCGCCAGTCAGGCAGATGAGACCCGAAGAAAATTCTTCCAGGTCCTCCAGTGTTGCCGCGCCTTCTGCCTTTGTGGTTTCGCGCATCTTGAAGCGCGTGATGAGCTGGCAGAGATTCTGGTAGCCGGCCTGCGATGCACAGAGCAGCACGACGCGCGGAGGCTCGTCAGGATATTGATGCGGCTGCCAGGGATGCGGCGTGAGCCTGTTGCCGAACGAGGAGACAGCGATCTCCGCGCCAATGTGCGCCTTGATGCCGATGCGCTTGGCCGCGGTGTGAAAGCGCGCGACACCATAGACACCGTTGCGGTCGGCGAGCGCCATGGCGGGCATTCCGAGTTCGGCGGCGCGCTCGATCAGTCGCTTCGGGCTGCGAAGCGCCATCAAGAAAACTGAAGGCGCTGGCCGCATGCAGTTCTTTATACTCGCTGTCGCTCGATTTGAAAGCGGTCGGCGCCGCTTGAACAGCGGGCGCGCGTGCATCGTTCGGATGGCAGACCGGCGTTCCCGGCGAGTGCGTGTTGGGCACCGTGAGACTAGTCATAGTACGCCTCCAGCCGCCATTCGTTGCGGGCGCGATCATGCTCCAGAAGACATGCCACGGAGGCACCATCTCCGCGCTCGGCTAGAACATCCCATTCCTCGAGATCCCATTCGCCTTCACGACCACCAGCAGCCGCTGCTTCTCCACGGACCGTAGGCGGCCGTTATGTCAAAGCGGTTCTCGCCATCGCGAAATGCCGCGGGCCTGGCGGCGTGCTGCGCAACGCGAATCGGAATCGATGGACGCACGCGCCGCAAAGCTATGCAGCAGGCACCCGGCTCCCTCTCCGATGCGCCGGCACCGATTGCAAATGCTTCCATGCGAAAGCTGCCGCCGCGATGGCGTGTCTTCAAGAGCAGGCGAGCCCACGCGGTCATCGCCGACGATGGACCGCAACCTCGCCAGGGTCACATCGAGCCGCGACGGTTCCGGCATTTGCGGGGCAAACAGTCCGAGTTGCACCGTGCCCGATCGCCCCGCCTCAGCCGTCAATTCGAGAGTGACGACCGCGGCCTGCGGCGGGTGCGCGCCTATTTCCAGTTGCAGAAGCTTGAGGAGAAATTTGCGATCGGTGGAAGGTACAGCAGGCCGAAGCACGCACTGGTGCGTCAGTCCTTTTTCCAGCTGCATCTTCGCGGTGATCAACGAAAGCGAGAGAGCCCGATCGGCGGCGCGGGCGACAAGGCAATCGATCATGCGCGCGCCCATGAACAGGAGCGAGTCGATCTGCTCCACGGATGTTTCAAATTCGCAAAATTCGCGCAGCGCGAATTCGCGGCCTCGATGGGCTGAAACATGTGTGAATGCGCGCCCCGGGCCAATGCGCGCCAGGTTTGCGCACCCGAGCCAAGCCGCGTGATGAGTTCGACCTCGGGCAGCGCGGCCAATTCACCCAGGGTACGAATGCCCCATAGCGCAAATGTTTCACCGTGTTCCTCTGCTAGATCGAGTGACGCAATGGGCTGTTTTGCGAGCGCCGAAGTTTCTTCGCCTTCGGCAATCACAGCCATTCCGTGGGTCACTGCAGCTTTCATTCGCGCGGCATCGTAGTTGGCGCTCATCGCAATCGACACCCGGAACCCGGCGTCAGCCAATGCAGAGCGCATCCGCCCGGCTAACTGCGCGGGAGGACCAAACAGGCGCTCCGTGCCGCTGATGTCGAGCACGAATGCGCATGCGGTTCCACGGCTGGCTTCTTCAATCCGCGGAGAAAACCGGGCCACGCATTCGAGAAGCACTGAGCGCGCCGCGACTTCCGTTTCGAGCGAGCGCGCCAGCAGCCGGACTCCCCCAATGCCTTCCACATCCAGCCGCGTCATTCCGAGCGCCGCGCCCTTCTGCAGCGCGGGACGATTCATGGCACATACAAACTCCTGCGGAGGCCGGCCCTCGATGACGGCGACTGGTTCACTGCGCAAGTCAGGGCGAAGCCGCAGCAGGGCCTGCGCCGGAAATTCCGCCGCATGCACACACGCGTACAGAGCATTCGGACTCATGCGCGCTTCTCGGTATCCCACGGGCTGTTGGCGGACCATGTGGATGCCGGTGCCTTGCGAGGACCAGACGATAGAGGACCAGGCGCTATTGGCGTAAAGCGCTGTCGTCCACGCTGCAGCCTGAACGTAAAGCCGCGCAGCACCGTGCCGCCTGCCGTTTCTGGCTTCAAGTGGTGAGCACTCCAGAGCGACCGCCGCGCTGGACTGGGCATAGGCAGCCTGTCCGAGAACAACCAGGCTGCAGCGGGTGCGATCGGCAGCCTGTCGAAAACGGAACCATGTCGCAAGCGGAATTCGATTGCCGTGCTCCGGCGCGGTATCGCCCAGGTCGAGCACAATGGCCGCGAATCCAGCCGCCTGGAGCAGAAGATCCGTAGCGCGCAGGGCCTGATCCAGCTTCGTCCACGGTTTCCCCTTTTCTGATCGCGGACCACGGGCAGCACGAGGCTGGATTTGCGGCCGGTCCTGGCATCGCACCCAGAGCAGTTGGCGGATGATCGACGCCGTTGGCCGCGGCCGATTCCGGATCGAAAGCATCATTCGTATCCACCCAGGCGCAGACGCGGTCTTCGGCCGTTCGCCGGGCAAGAAAGGAAAGGCCAAGGCTGGTACGTCCCGACGATGCCGGTCCCGTTGATCTCGCTGATGGCTCCCACCGGAAGGCCGCCGTCCAGCAAGCGATCCGCTTCTTCAATGCCCGTTGGTGCGACCTCGCGGATCGTGCATGGCGCCGGCGTCAGCGCGGAGGGAAAGCGGATTGCGAGGGCGCGTTCGATCTGGAGGCGAAGGGCTGCAGCGGCAGGCATGGCGAGGCGACCTACTTTCGCCTTTTATTCGCCTAGATTCGCCCCAATTAGGCGACCCTGTCAATTCCGCACAAATGAACATTCGTAAACTGATTAAATATCAGCTACTTATGAAATCGTCGTTCGCGGCTGTAATTTACAGAAACCAGACCCTCATTCTATGGTTGCTGTGAGAGACATGCCGCTTACCCATCCAATCCGGCATTTCCTCTACTGACCAAAAATTTCCCCGGGAAAACGAATGGAAGAACAAGCGTCCAGGCGCTCCGAAGTCGATCACTTCATTCTTGAGGAAATCGAAAGTGTCCCTCATCTTGAGGCTCTTCTTCTGATGTGGAACAAACGACCTCGTCAATGGTCGCTCGGAGAAATGTCCCAGGCTCTCTATCTGTCTGCTGAACAGACGCAACCCATCCTGCGCGATCTGGCACAACGCCATCTCATTCTGATGGAATCCGATCTTTTTTCCTACAATGCAGATCATCCCAGGGACGAACTGATAGCGTTACTCGATCAGATGTATCGCAGAGAACTGGTTCGCATCTCCACCATGATCCACTCCAAACCCTCTGCATCGGTGCGAGCGTTCGCGCGCGCATTCAAAATCACGAAGGATTGAAATGGCTTCGTTTTTTTACACTCTTTGCGCCCTCGTTTCGCTGGCCTGTACCGCGCTTCTACTGCGTGGGTATGCAAAATCGCGCGCACGGCTTCTGCTATGGAGCGGACTATGTTTTTTGGGGCTTACCATTTCAAACCTGCTCGTGTTCATTGATCTGCAAGTGTTACCGGAAATTGATCTCTACATATGGCGGCTGGTAACGGCCACGATTGCCATGCTCGTCCTGCTCTTCGGACTGATCTGGGAGGGGGGCCGATGATAACGAGCTTTCTTCTCGGCGTGATTTCCACCGCTTCCCTGGCCGCGGGACTTTTCTTTCTGCGGTTCTGGCGGGATACGCGGGATTCCCTGTTCCTCGCCTTTGCCCTGGCATTTTTCATCGAGGGGCTCAACCGCGCCACCCTGCTGACGGTCGACCATCCCAATGAAGGCACACCGCGCGTCTATATCGTCCGCTGCGTAGCGTTTCTCATCATCCTGGCCGGCATCGTCAACAAGAACCGCCGCACGAATTGATCTCAAAGGTGCCCGGTTTCTCTCAGCTTCATGATGTAATTCGCAATCGCCACGACCTGTTCGTCGGGGAAATATTCGTGGCCGGCCATATCGGTTCCCTTCAAGCCGAATTTGGCCATGCGCGCGATGTCCGTGCGGAATTGCGCGGGTGGCGAGTCCGCCTCAGCGTGCCTCATGGGCCCGCGAACCAGATCTGGCGGAAGGCTGTGAAAGCTTGCCAACCACTTGCTACGCGCAGCACCGTAAGACGCGTGACAGGTCGCGCAGTGCTCGGCGAAAAGCACACGGCCGTCGATCGACTGGGCCTCGGCAATCGCGTAATCCGAAGGCTGCCAGTCGGCGACTGTTCGCCAGTGCCCCGGGGAGTTGAGGCTCGAGAGGTAGTCAATCAGGTCGTCACCGCGGCCGTCACGAAACAGGTAATCGTAGCGAGGCATGATGGAGTCGTAGCTCACATCGCGCGGATTCATGAAATGGATGCGCAGCCATAATGGCGAGCGGCGAGCGCCCACCTGGCTCAGGTCCGGGCCCTGGCGCCGGTTGCCGATCAATGGCGGCTGTTCGCGGCGAATCTCGTCGAGGCCGGTAACCGGACCCCACATCGGCACGTCAGCCGTGTTCGGCCGTACATATTGCGAATGGCAGTTGATGCAACCTTCAGCGATGTAGACGCGGCGGCCGCGTTCAACCGGGGTCAGCGTTATTGAATTGGCAAAGGAATGACCAGCCGGACGAACCATGAGCATGAGAGCAAAAGCAATGCCCATCACTGCTGCGACGACCATCGCCTGGATCCGGTTTGATTTGTCGAGGCCCCTGGTCGCAATCGTGTTCCACAGCCAGGGAAGAACGAAGAGCGCCGCTGCGGCACCCACAAAAGGAGCGGGGACATGGTGCAGGTTGCGGCCCATGCCGATGCCGAGCGCGGAGCCAACCCAGCCGGCCACAGCATAGAGGTATCCTGCCGCCCGTGCGCGTTCAGCGTGCGATGTGGCCGGCATCAGGAACGATGGATAAGCCACCAGCGCAACCGAATAGATTGACACCCCGATGGGATAAAGAACGGCTGCGATGGAGATGCGCGCAGGATCGAGAAGCAGCAGGCATGCAGCGCCCAGGGCCGCAAGTGCCAGCGTAAGCGTCAAGGACACGCCACGGCGCGCGAGCAGCCATGCGCTTACCAGCGCGGCCGCAAAATGCAGCGTGCCGGCACGCCATAGATGAAGATCGCCCTGCCATGTTCCGGCTTTGAGCCATGGAGAATTCTGGATGATATAAAAGGCCGCCGAATCCAGCCACACCAGCGCCGTGAACCACGCGAGTACCAGCGCGAACGGCACAGACGTGCGCTCGATGGGCTCGGCCGGTAGCGCCAGGTAGTGAAGGCGGCTGCGATTGGCAACAACCAGGGCGATCAGGCAACATCCGGCGGAAGTCAATGCAATCCGTTGAGGACTCCCTGTAAACAGCGGCGGAAAATTGCAGAGGAAATATCCGATGCCGGTACCGAGGCCGACTTTGAGAAGCGGCCGATGGATCCCGATCCACAGGGGAAGATTGGCAACCAGGGTCACCGTAAGCAGGCCCAGAGAAGCACCGATCGTCAGGGCAACCACAGCGGCGGTGAAGACATCGAGCGGCAGCAGCGCCCACACGGTGGTCATTGCGCAACCGATAAAGCCGGTCTGGAGCCTGCAACTGGGACAGGTCCACAGGGGGCAGCGCGGAGCAAACAGGCTCATGCCGACGCCGCCGATGGCCATCGCGCCCATGATCAGGGGCAGTGAATTCTCTGTGATGTCAAGTTCGGCCAGGCGCTTGAGAAAACCGAATTGCGCAAAGATGAGGAAGTAAACATAGGTACTGGCGACGAGGAGAACGCCTTGCCAACCGTCGAAGATGCGCGGGGCATCGACCCCGCGTGCGCGCGATTCAGCCTGCACGTTCGAGCCATCCTTTGCGCAGGCCGATCCCCTGAATCGCCGCGAATGCGCCATCGGAAAACGCGACGCTGATCCAACGGCTCTCCAGGGCGGACGATGCGATTTGCCACACAACGAAAACCGCCACGAGGGCGCGCACCAGCGCGGTGATCTTCCATTGTGTCGACCATCCAATGTGGGCGTGCGCCGTCAGTGGCCAGCGCGCCACGGCCCAGAAATAGGTAAGTCCGACGGATAAGACAAATACGCCGATGTAACGAACGAAGACCACAGGCTGGGGGATGATGGTGAGGCCCATGAACCGCAGCGTCCATGCGGGTGCGCCGATCAGCAGCAGGCCGGTGCCGGTGTCGCACAGTCCGGCGATGTATTGGTAGAGGATGAGCCAGCGGCGGGGCGGCGCGTTCATGGTCGCTGGACCTCCGGATGCGCGGGCCTGCGCCACGATGACGGCTGGTCTGAATCGGAGGCGCTACGCGAACCAATGCGCCGGGTGAGACCCGCGAACCAATGCGCCGATGCCGCGGACATGGCAATTCCCAACACCAGGCGCACCGCGTAAATAAGATTGCGAGCGGGGCCAGGAACGATAGTAAAGGCGGGATCGCCTCCCTCCTTCCAGCCAGTAAAGAAAAACAGGACCACATAGGCCAGTGTCGCGCCATGCCAGGCAATAAATGGCCAGCGAACGTTGAAGATAGCTCCGTCTTCGTCAAGCAGGACAGACAGGATGAGAATCAGCAGGCTGCTGACGAACCCCGCCATGGCCAGGATGGAATGGCCGACGAGGGCGTCGGTGAATTTGAGGCGGTCGAGGATGCCGGGAAGAAAAAACGCCCAGCCCGTGGGAACGAGCAGGGCCCAATACCCGAGCACAGCCATCCGCCACAAGCGTGTGCTCGCGGGCCACGCAAAGGCGCTGAAATACGCAGGCACAAGCGGCACCCAGAGCAACAGGCTCCCCAGGCTGATGAACTGCACAGGCAGATGGTGGCTCACGTCTGCGCGGCCCAGGCCGAGACAGAGCATGGCCTCGATGGCGAAAACGACCCAGGCGGCGACGATCCAGTTGCGGCCGGTGGTTTTGCGATGAGTAAGGCCGTAGGGCAACAAGAAGAGGATGAGGACGATGGCAAGCGTGGACTCGAGCTGGCTCGCGCCCGTGGGGCCGCCGGTATCGGGATTGATCGCGGGATATGTCGCGGGATCGGAGGCGAGGTAAACGGCTGCGGGAACGAATAGCAGAACGACGAGGCCAAGCAGCTTTGCCACGCGGATCAGCGGCGATCGATTTTCGGCTTCGTGCCAGGCCTGCTTATACCCGGCGGCGAGCACGATCCACAGGAATAGGATCGCCAGCGGAAAAAGCACGCGGGCGTAGCCGCTCCAGTCGAGGAAAAGCTTGCCGCTGGAGTTGCCGTTGAGCCATGAAACCGCGCCGAAGGTAAGAGCCAGCGACCATAAGATAAGCGCCGCCCGCGACCAGGCGGCGATGGCCCCGCGGTCAGCACGATAGATGCGGATCGCCCACGCCACGAGCGGCAGCGCCATCCATCCGTAGAGTTGGAAATTGAGATGCACCGGAGTCCAGCGGCCGTAGCCCCACTCGCCAAGCCAGCGGCCCGCGGCCGGATAGAGCAACAGGATGGCGAGCCAGACTCCGGTCAGGTTCGCGACCACGAGCCACGCCAGGCTATGCCACGCGGCGATCGCGATTACCGGGTTCGAAGCGACGGAAGTCCATGCCGTGACAGATTGGAACGTGGCGTTCGACGGCGGAAATGCGACCGCCGTCGGGCCGGCGCCGGACTCACTCGCAGACTTTGCCATCGCGCATCTCCACCAGGCGGTCGCAGCGATGCGCGAGCCCGCGGTCGTGGGTTGCCATCACCAGGGTGATGCCTTCGGTGGCAACCAGTTCCAGCAGCAGGTCGAAAATCTGGCAGCTGGTACGCTCATCGAGTGAACCGGTGGGCTCGTCGGCCAGCAGGATTCCTGGCTTGTTCATCAGCGCCCGGCAAAGCGCGGTGCGTTGGCGCTCGCCGCCCGAGAGCTTTTGGATGCGCTGCTTGAGGCGATGTGCGAGCCCGGTACGGTCGGCGAGGATGTGCAGGCGTGCCAGCGCCTCTCTGCGCGGAGTGCCGGCGGCTACGGTCGGGATGAGACAGTTCTCTTCGAGCGTCAAGTCGGGAATGAGATTGTGCAATTGGAACACGAACCCCACTTCATGGCGGAGGTACTGCGTGCGGCGGCGTTTCTCGAGATCCGTGCCATGGAGGAATACGCGCCCGAGCGTCGGCTCATCGAGGCCGCCGAGCAGGTGGAGCAACGTGCTTTTACCGCACCCGGAGGGGCCGCAAAGCGCCACGGTCTGACCGGAAAACACTTCAAAGTCAACACCGTTCAGAACCGGGAATGGATCCGTCTTCGTAGCTCTTCCAGACATGCTTCGGCGCACAGCAGCGCCGGCCCCGATTTCGAGGCGGGCATGGATTGCCGATCGATGGCGGCCTGGCTATTCAAAGCGCAGCGCCTCCACCGCGCGAACCCGCATGGCGTAGAAAGCGGGGTAAAGCGCCCCGGCTGCACCTGTGAAGCAAGCCAGCAGCACGACCGCAATCACCACCACCGGCTGAACCTCGGCATCGACATAGCCATGCAGCGCAGGAATGAGCTTGAGAGCAATAATGGCGCAGGCCCCGATCCCCAGGCCAAGCACAGCTCCTGCGAACGAGACCGCGCCCGACTCGCCGAAAATGAGCGTGGCAATTTGAGTATTGGAGAATCCGTTGACGCGCAGTATGGCGATCTCGCGAATACGCGTAAACACCGACATGATCATGGTGTTCGCCACGCCCAGGCCGCCCAGGAGCACGCCGCAGGCGCCCACCGCCCAAGCCGTTGCTTTTAGGATTTTGAACTGCGAATAGGATCGGTTGAACTCCTCGTCTTCGAGCGCGATCAGGCTGGGAAATTGCTGTTTGACCTGCGCCTTGAAAGCGGCCTGGTCGTTGCGGTTCTTCAGTTTCACAAGCAGAACCGAGGACGTGCCGTTCTTGTGAAAGAACGATTGTGCGCTGGGGAGAGGCATGAACACGCCGCCGTCTTCGAAGCCATTCCTGGTGCGGATAATGCCCATTACCTGGAAGGTTCCATGACCGATGGCCACCTGGCTGCCCAGGGAGGCATGCAGGAATTCGGCGGCGCGCTCACCGAGAGCAATCGCATCCGGGTTGGTGCCGAACTCTTCTTTGCGTCCGGAAATCCATGTGGCTTCACGGATGCGCGCGTCGTCGTCGGTCACTCCAAAGCAGGTGATGATGGGATGGTCCTGGCTGGAGACGATGCCGAAGAGAACGGGGTTGGCCTTCTCGACCAGGCTCCAGCCCTGGATTTGCTTCACCGAAGCGTCCGGCACGCTGCTGAAGAAGAGGTCGGAGATGTTGCGCTCGAAGACGATGAGTTGGCTGTCAGCGGAGAGAAGCCCGGCGAACATGCCGACCGCACCCTGCAGGATCGTCACCACCGTCAGCATGGCGGCGACACTGAAGGCGATCCCAGCGATGCTGATGAGGGTGCGAATGCGATGGCGGCCGAGGTTGGTGAGAATCAAGCGAAGAAAAATCATGATGCCCGAGTGAGACTGGCCTCGGAGAGGTTCGCGATCTCCTTGTTGAATTGGACCCGAACATCGCGCAGAAACGCGAGTCGGGGACGGCGCTCCACCAGGCGCGCAATGACCCGGCTACCCAGATTCATCAGCCGCTCGATCCTGTCGAAAGACTCCGGTACGCCGATCGTGAGCGCCAGGTTGGGCCGGTCCAGGCAGGCATCGCGGGACGCGGTTTTGCCGTGCGCGTCGTCGCCCTGCAGCACGTCCTTGAGGTCGTCGAGTGTCTGGTAGCTCAGGCCCCAGAAGATGGCCAGGCGGTCGAGCAGGTTGGCCTCAGGGGGCCGGGCTTGTCCGATGATTGCCGGAAGAACCAGCGCCAGCCGAATGAGCGAGACCGTTTTGCCCATCGCGATGGACTGGGGTTCGCGCTGATGCTCCGGGAGGCGCGAATAATGTAGGTCCTGACTTTGCCCATTGAGAAGCCCGGCAATCCCCAGATGGCGCTCGAGGTAGCCAAGCCCCGCCGATTGAACCTCCGCTGGCAGTCCCGCCGCCGTCTTCCAAATCAGCGCATAGGCCCGATTGATCAGCGCCAGTGCGGCCAAAATAGCCGCTCCTTCGCCATACACCTGGTGGGCGCAGGGGACGCCGCGACGCCGTTGGGCGTCGTCCATCGAGGGAAGGTCATCAAAAAGCAGCGATGCGGTGTGAAAGTACTCGATGGCGATGGCCAGGTTTTCGGAACGCTCTTCGGACAGCCCGAACGAGCAGGCGATGCGATAGGCCAGTTCAGCCCGAACCATGCTGCCGGGGTGCTGGAGCGTGTCCCGCAAGGCTCCACCAAGATGAGGCTCCGTCCCCTGGGGCAATGGCAATCTTGCCTGAAAGGCGCGCCGCAAGCGGGACCTCATCAATGCGTGGTTTGCGGCTGAATCCATTTCCTTCACTTCCCTTGTATCGACAGTGTTCGGTTAGACGACTCCCTGGCTGAAAAGTGGTAGCCCGCGACCGGCGATTTCCGCCCGTTTGCCAATCTGCCAGATTGTCCGAAGAAGGTCTACTTCCATTAGATCACGGAGTTAGGAGGTAAAATGACGCCGCGATGAAACCTTCGGCTCTGGCGGTCCTCTGGGACAGGGTGGCGGAGATCCAAGGGGCGGCCGGCAAACAAAAGAGCTCGTGAGCCTGGAGTGGGATCCTAAATGACGTTCTCTTCATTCTTGGCCGTGTCCATTGACGCGCGCCATCCCCAACCGTCAGATTAGTAAGCGAGCCCCTAAATATAGTTCTCGCCCCGGCGTTGAATCCATGGAGACGGCATGAATCTCGAACGTCTCAGGAGACTCATGAGTGGCTTATTGGAAAGTGTGATTTCGAAATCCGGAGCTTTGAAGCATGGCCGCCCATTGCTGGCCGCCATGGCCGGATTTGCGTTGAGTGTCTCGGCTCAGAGCCAGCAGCATTATCGTGTCGATCCGGGGACCAGCGAGGTGCACTTCACGCTCGGCGCATCGGACCACCCCGTAGAAGGGACCTTTCATGTGATGTCGGGTGATTTCACTCTCGATCCCCAGAACGGCGCGATGACCGGCACGGTGTCGGTCGACGCGTCCAGCGGGCAAAGCGGGAACCAGGGCCGCGACAAAAAAATGACGAAGGATCAGTTGAAGGTACAGACTTATCCCACCGTAACTTTCGCGCCGGCCAAGTTCTCTGGGCCCGTGAAAGACTCCGGCGATTCGAGCGGGCCGGTGGAGGGGACCTTTACGTTGCTGGGGCAGGCCCATCCCATCACCGTTCCTATGAACGTGCATTTGGAAGCCGATCACTTCTCGGCCACCGGCAGTTTCTCAGTGCCTTTTGTGAATTGGGGAGTCAAGGATCCGAGTTTCATGTTCATGAAGGTCGACAAGGAAGTGAAAATCGACCTGAAGCTGACCGGCACGGTGACCAAATGACAACCAACCGGCAGCAGCGGCTTCATGCCAATTGGCTTGAAAGAGGATAGAACGTATGCGCCTTTTGGTAATCGAAGACGACGTAGCGAATCAGAATTTCCTGCAACGTTCGTTAACCCAAAACGGCTTCCAGGTGGATATCGCGGCCAACGGAAAAACGGCAGAGAAGCTTGCGCTGGAAGGCAGTCATTCTGCCATCATCCTCGACCTGGGCCTTCCCGACGACGACGGGCTCTCCCTGATTACCCGGTTGAAACAGCAGGGCGTCCGCTCCCCGGTCTTGATCCTGTCCGCCCGCCGCTCGCTCGACGACCGGGTGCGGGGACTGGAAATCGGGGGGGACGATTATCTGACCAAGCCCTATGCCCTGCCCGAATTGCTGGCCCGTTTGCGCAATCTGTTGCGCCGCAATACTCCACCCGCTGACTCCACCACTATCTTGCGGGTCCTGGATCTTCAGCTCGACCTGCTGCGGCGGGAGGCGACCCGCGGAGACGAGGTTCTTCAACTTACCACCCAGGAGTTCTCTTTATTGGAGTATCTTTGCCGCAACGCAGGTCGTATCGTAAGCCGATCCATGATCCTCGATCAGGTATGGGGCATGCGGATTGAACCGGACACGAACGTCGTGGATGTACATATTTATCGTCTTAGGGGTAAAGTTGATAAGCCGGGTGGATTACCCATGATCCGCACCATCCGGGGAGTCGGCTATGTACTCCGAGATAAATAGCTCCAAAGGACACACCGCAGCCTGGCGCATCTCGTTCTGGAGCACGCTGGCGTTCGCCGTGGGTTCACTGATTCTTTTCCTCTTTCTGCAGCGTTTCGCATCCCACGAAATTCAACGGCGGACCGACGCCTGGCTCACGGGGGAGGTAGAAACCCTCGCGGACGTGGCCGAACGAACCCCCAAAAATGCCCTGTACGACCGGATTGTGGACGAAGTGGCGGAACTGGCCACGAAAGAGGTTCCGCTTGAATTACAGGCGGGAGGGGAACCCGACCAGCAGGCCGTCTTCTTTATCGAAACGGGAAGCGATAATCGCCTGAAACTCTGGGGTGGTGGCAAACAGGATAGTAGCCCCTTCCTGACCGCAATTTCGCGAGCTCCGATTACCCCTGGCAAGCCAGTGGATATTTCGGTGCCTGGATATGTCCATCCCTTTCGCGTGGTCAGCAGGTTGACCCCCGCGGGAGACCGCATCCACCTTGGACTATCGAGGGCGCAGGACATCCATGTTCTTGCCCGCATGCGCCTTCGTTTGTTCTCCATCTGCATGGCGATCGTGGTGCTCGGCTTTGTTATCGTTTTCTTCGCGACCAAGCGGATGTTGGACCGCGTGCATCGCATCACCAGGACCGCCAATCGCATTGGCCAATACGATCTGCGCAGTCGAGTGCCCGAGGTTCGCGGCACGGATGAAATTGCCCAGCTCGCACGCACGCTCAACAAAATGCTCGATCGGATCGAGAATTCGGTCAATCAGCTGCACACCATCACCAACTCGCTGGCCCACGACCTGCGCAGCCCGATGATGGCCATCCGCGGGAAGCTCGAACTGGCCCTGCTGGCCGACCCTGAAAGCGCCGGAAGCGATCCCATTGCCTCGGCCCTCGAGGAACTGGATCGGCTCTCCGACTTCCTTACCAAATCGCTGGACGTGGCGGAAGCCAATGCCGATGCTCTTCGCATCCGCCGCGTGCCGGTGGACCTCAATGAATCACTGCGCTCCATGGTGGACCTGTACGAACCCAGCTTTACGGACAAAGGGCTCAGGGTCCTGATCAGAAGCTCCTCTCGCGTGATCGTTTCAGCAGATTCGGCGCTCCTGCACCGCCTGCTGGCCAACCTGCTGGACAATGCGCTCAAGCATCTTTCGCCCGGGACGACAATCCACATTCAAATTCAGGCGCTGGCCGCGTCGGGACATCTGGAGATCGAAGACGATGGACCGGGCTTTCCTCCCGAAGTGATCGAACATCCGTTCGAAAGATACGTGAAGGGGAAAGAATCGACTGGAAGCGGCCTTGGGCTGGCGTTCGTGGAGGCGGTGGTGCGCGCCCATGGAGGGCAGATCCGGGCGTCGAACGGCCAGCGTGGAGGAGCGCAGATCGTGATTGATCTGCCTCTCGCGGGGCGTGCTCCCACCAACGAACCATCATTTGAGCAGTCGCACGTGCCGGTTTCGCGGAGCTGACCTGACGCGGAAAATGGCAATTCCGGTTGATTTTCGCCGCGCCTGTCCATATGATCGACACATGCACGGTTCCATTTGTTGTCGCCCCTGTTGTACGCTTCGCGCGCAGAGGTGACCTGAGCCTGCAATCGTAGAACGACATCAAGGTTTCCGAACGCCCGCGATCAGCCATAGCTGCCGCGGGTGTTCTGTTTCTGACCGCAAGCAAGAATCTGTAATCCGACGAAGAGGGATCATGGCTCAAGCTGTTCCGGAAAAAGAAACGAAAGCGCAACGCGCTGAACGCCTGAAACGCGAGAAAAACCCCTGGGAAGCATTCGACGAGGTGCGTGCATTTGCGCGCGAAGGCCGCGCCAGTGTTGTGCCGGAATGGGCCTCGGCCTACTTCAAGTGGTGGGGCATCTACACCCAGGGCGACGGCGTCGGCGCCACCGGCGGCAAGGGCGGCGAAGGCCTGGCAACGGAATACTTCATGATGCGCATCGGCATTCCCAACGGGATCATCTCGGCCAGCCAGTTGCGCACCATTGGCGGACATCACACGGAAGTACGCCCGCAACCTGGCCGACATCACGACTCGCCAGAACATCCAGCTTCACTGGCTGACTATCGAGTCGCTGCCTGAAGTCGTCGATGCCCTGGATGCCATCGGGCTCTCGCCTAAAGGCGCCTGCGGGGATGTCGTGCGCAATGTGACGGGTTGTCCGCTGGCCGGAATTGCAGCCGACGAGATCATCGATGCTTCCCCGATCGCGGTTGAGGTCGCGCATATGCTCACCGCCAACCCTGATTTCTATAACCTGCCGCGCAAATTCAAGATTTGTGCCACTGGCTGCCCTTCCTGGTGCGCCTATCCGGAGATCAACGATATCGGATTGACCGCGGTGAAGCACGAGGGCGAGATAGGCTACTCGCTGCGCGTGGGGGGCGGTCTGTCCAACGAACCGCATCTTGGCGTTCGCTTGAATGTGTTCCTTCAGCCCGATCAGGCCGTCCGGGCCGCGCGCGGAGTGACGGAGATTTTCCGCGATCAGCAGAAGCTGCGCGAAAGCCGCGACCGCGCCCGCTTGAAATACCTGTTCATGAAAGAAGGTTGGACCGCGGAGAGCTTTCTCAGCGAACTGCAGTCGCGGCTCGACTTCCAGCTCCGCCCCGCGGTTCCCGAAATCGTGCCAGAGGATGTCTATCGCGATCACGCCGGCATTCATCGCCAGCGGCAAGACGGATTGAGTTATGTCGGCGCATCCGTTCTTCGCGGGCGCCTTACTGGAGAACAACTGGAAGCGTCTGCGGAACTCGCCGAGCGCTTCGGGAGCGGGAACCTGCGCGCGACGGTCGCTCAGAATCTCGTATTCATCGATGTCCCGACTGCCAAAGCGGGTGAACTTGCTCGCGAACTCGGACAGATCGGCCTCCACGTAGAGGGCTCCGCATTCTGGCGCGGCGCGGTAGCGTGCACCGGAACCGAATTCTGCAAGCTGGCCATTACCGAGACCAAGGGCTTTGCCCGCTGGCTGGTGGAAGAGATGGAAGAACGGCTGCCCCAGTTCGATCAGCAGCTGCGCCTGCACGTGACCGGCTGCCCCAACGGTTGCGGCCAGCACTGGATTGCCGACATCGGCATTGAAGGCAAGAAGATCAAGCATGAAGGAAAGCTCACCGACGCATACTACTTCTGCCTCGGTGGCGCGGTCGGCCAACATGCGGCAGTCGCGCGCCCCGTCGGGTATCGGTGCGCCGCGCCCCTGGTTCCGGATGCGATCGAGCGGCTTCTGCGCCAATATCTTGGGTCGCGGCAGGCGGAAGAGAATCTGCGCGCCTGGTTTTTGCGTCATACCAACGATGAGCTGCGTGCGCTCCTAGCGGGTGAGGTGATCGCCGCGGCGGAGCGCGATCTCCCCACCGGGCCCGTGCCGCACGCCGTCGCCGACTAAGGAGCCGCCGGCCGATCCATGTGGGGTTTGGCCGGACCCCGAAACTCCGTGCCCCATCCTTTCCGTTTTTTTCTGCGGAAAGGGTGGGAGACAACGAATCTTAATCGAGCTCGGCCATGAGGAGTATCGATGAGCCTGCTTCCCATTTTTCTCAAACTCGAAGGACGCCAGTGCCTGCTGGTCGGTGCCGGCGCTGTTGCCCTGGACAAGATTGGCAGTCTGCTCAAAACCGGCCTGCAGCTGCGGGTCATCGCGCCGGATGCAAAGTCCGAAGTCCGCCAACTGGCGATGGAAGGCAAGCTGGAGTGGATCGAGCGCTCATTCGAACCCTCCGACCTCGACGGCAATTATCTCGTCATCGCGGCGACCGATTCGCCCGAAGTGAACGCGGCTGTCTATCAGGGGGCGGTCGAACGCGGCATTCTGTGCAACAGCGTCGACGACATTCCCAACTGCGACTTCTTCTTCGGTTCCGTGGTGAGCCGCGGCGAATTGCAGATCGCCATTTCAACCGCCGGCGAAAGCCCCGCCGTGGCGCAGCGTTTGCGCCGCGAGATCGATGCCCAATTGCCCCAGGACCTTGGTCCCTGGCTCGCCAATCTGGGAGAGCTACGCCGCAACGTTCTGGCCATTCACCCCCGCGGCGAAGAGCGCAAAGCGCTGCTGCACCAGTTGGCGCAGCGGCAGGTGTGCGACTCCGAATCGTGCCCGTCGCGGCGCCTGGCTTTAGCACCCCTGGGCACGCCGGCGGCCGACGCGGGCGGAAGGGTGTGGCTGGTGGGCGCCGGACCGGGCGATCCTGACCTGCTGACGATCAAGGCGCTACGCCTGATCCAGTCCGCGCATGTTGTATTGCACGACGACCTGGTGCCTCGTGCCATTCTCGAACTCGCTCGCGTGGCGGAGATCGTAAACGTAGGCAAGCGCTGCGGAGTCAAAAACATCACCCAGGACGAGATCAACGCGCTGATGATCGAGCATGCCCGCAACGGGCGCCGCGTCGTCCGTCTGAAAAGCGGTGACCCGCTCATCTTCGGGCGCGCCGCCGAAGAGATGGCAGCCCTCACCGAGGCCGGCGTCGGGTTCGAAGTCGTGCCTGGAATAACCGCGGCGTTTGCCGCGGCCGCCGCCATCCCCTGCTCCCTCACGGATCGGAACAGTGCGTCCAACGTGACGTTTTCAACCGGCCACCATGCGCAGTCGCACAATGAATCGCAGTTGCCGCAACGGGAAGACGCCACCCGCGTGGTCTACATGCCAGGACGCGAGCTGCGCTTGCTCGCCGCCGAATGGCTCGCGGATGGACTGCCACCCGATTTTCCCTGCGCCGTCATCTCCCGTGCCGCACAGCCTGAGCAGGCGGTCTTTCACACCACCCTCGCCGAGCTCGGTGACTGCCCCCCCGCGGCGGCTCCCAGCCTCCTCCTCGCCGGCTGGGCCGTGCGGGACGCGGCTTTCGCGCAGCCCCGGGTGCAGGAAGCTGTGGAAGCCACCGCCTGAATATCCGCTACGCTCCCCGCCCTCGGCGCAGCCATGCCCTCCCCTTTATACTGAGGTGTTTGCAGTATGCATGCGGACGGATCGGACGAACGGTCCATCGCACGGGAGCAACTTTTGGCTGAAGCGGAAATCGGTATCATCGGCGGCAGTGGCTTGTACTCCATGCCCGGGTTCACCAACGTACATGAGCAACGTGTAGAAACCCCGTTCGGCGAACCATCCGACCCTTTTGTACTCGGCGAATTGGAAGGACGCAAAGTCGCATTCCTCGCGCGCCACGGGCGCGGCCATCGCATCCTCCCTTCCGAATTGAACTTCCGCGCCAACATCTATGCGTTCAAAAAGCTGGGCGCGGAACGAATTATCTCCGTCTCCGCTGTGGGATCGCTGAAAGAAGAACACAAGCCCACCGACTTCGTTATTCCCGACCAGTTCATCGATCGCACCTTCCATCGCATCTCGACCTTCTTTGGAAACGGAATCGTTGGCCACGTGGCCTTTGGCGATCCCGTGTGCGCCACGGTGGCCCGGGCGGCCTCGGATGCGTGCGCGGCGGCCGGCGTGACCGGCAAACTGGGCGGCACCTATGTCTGCATGGAAGGCCCCCAGTTCTCCACCAAGGCCGAGTCGAATCTCTACCGCAGTTGGGGCGCAGACGTAATCGGCATGACCAATCTGCAGGAAGCCAAGCTGGCCCGCGAAGCCGAAATCTGCTACGCAACGGTTGCGATGGTGACCGACTACGATTGCTGGCGGGAAGGTCATGATGCGGTGACCGTCGAGGAGATCGTCGCGGTGCTCCACCAGAACGCCGCCAATGCATGCAAGGTGGTCAAGGAAGCGGTGGCGGCCATGCCCAAAGAGCGCACCTGCGCCTGTGCGTCGGCAGCCCGCTTTGCGGTACTCACCCAGCCGGATGCGATTCCAGCCCAGGCAAAGGAAAATCTCAAGCTCCTGTTCGGGAAGTATTTCGGCTGGTAATTCGAACATCTTCGCGTGTAAGTTCCGCTGTGTACGATCGAATAAACCTACAACGAAATGTGAGGAATATACGTGGCAATTACTGTAGTGGGCAGCGTCGCCTTCGACTCCATTCAAACTCCAGCCGGCCGGCGTGACCGATGCCTGGGCGGCGCGGCAACATACTTCTCGTTGGCCGCAAGCTATTTCACCAACGTGCGCGTGATCGCGGTGGTGGGCGAAGATTTCGGCCCCGAGCAGCAATCCGTTTTTCAAGCCCGAGGCATTGACACCCAGGGCATTGAGCGCGCCCCCGGCAAGAGCTTCTTCTGGGAAGGCTCGTACCTCGAAAATCTCAACGAGGCCAAGACCCACGCCACCGAGCTCAACGTTTTCGGCGCCTTCGAACCCAAGATCCCCGACGCCTATCGCGACTCAGAATTCCTGTTCCTGGCAAACATCGATCCGGTCTTGCAGCGGCGCGTGCGCGAGGCCATGCCCCAGGCCAAGCTGGTCGCCGGCGACACCATGAATTACTGGATCAAGGATCATCGCGACGCGCTCAAGCAGGTTCTGAAGGGTCTCGACATCCTGCTTATCAACGACACCGAGACGCGCATGCTGGCGGGGAACAACAACCTCGTGCTGGCTGCACGCGGCGTGCTGGCCATGGGACCACGCATGCTGGTCGTGAAGCACGGCGAATATGGCGCCACAGCTTTTTACGGCGCGAGCTCGAATGGCCTCGACGCAAAGACGTTCCGGGCTCCTGCGTTGCCTCTCGAAGAAGTCATCGACCCCACCGGCGCCGGCGACAGCTTCGCTGGAGGCTTCTTTGGCTACCTGGCTTCGCAGAAAGACCTGACTCCCGGCGCATTCCGTCGCGCCATGTTCTACGGCGGCGTGATGGGATCGTTCGCGGTGGAGCGGTTTGGCACGGAGCGCCTGCAACAACTCTCGCGCGCGGAAATCGACGAGCGCTTCTCCCAGTTCCGTGAGCTGACTCATCTTGATTGAGCAACCGGTTCGCCGGCTTGAAAGGCTGGTAGTCGCAGCCGGTTGCGCGGCGGTTTCGCTCGCGGCGGCCGGATGGAGTTGGCACCACGACGCCATGCTGAACTACGGCGACGCGGTCGCGCATCTGCACATCGCACGCCGGGTCATCGATTCGCGCCGGCCGGGCCTCTCGGAGTTAGGCTCGGTGTGGCTGCCATTGCCTCACCTGCTGATGATTCCGTTCGTCGCAGTCTACGCCTGGTGGGCCAATGGAATCGCGGGCCTGATACCCTCCGCCCTCGCATGGCTGGCCGCTTGCGTCGGCATCTACAGGCTGGCTCGCCGCTGGCTCCCGCCCCAGGCATCGGCACTGGCTCTCGCGTTCTTTGCGCTGAACCCCAACCTGCTCTACATGCAGACAACCGCCATGACTGAACCGCTTTTTGTCTGCGAGATGATATGGGCTACGGTCTGGTTGGTCGAATGGCGATCCTGCCTCGACCGCGCGAAGGGTGCAGTGCCAAACCTGCACCGCGCGGACCGACTCCTGTATGCCATCGCCGTGGTCCTCGTTGCCGCGGTCTTCACCCGCTACGACGGCTGGATCATGGCATGCCTCGCCTGGGTCGCGATCGCGGTAACCCTGGCGCGGCGTGGGCGGCTTGGTTCGCGCGCCTTCTGGATCGTCACCCTGCTGATTGCGGCCGCTCCAATTGTCTGGTTCGCCTATAACTACGTGGTCTTTGGTGACTGGCTCGAGTTCATGCGCGGCCCTTATTCGGCCAAGGCGATCGAGATCCGCACCGCAACACCGGGCAAAGGTCCGCCCCATCCGGGATGGCACAATCCATGGGTGTCGCTCAAGTTCTTCGTCAAGGCCGCGGTGATGGATGCGGCTGCGGCCCGCTGGGGAAAGTGCCTGCTCACTCTCAGTGTCCTCGGCACACTCTGGGGATGGCTTATAGCCCGTCGCCGCGCGTTTCTCTGGGCGCTGCTGCTCTGGCTGCCGGTTCCCTTCTATGCGTATTCCGTGGCCTATGGTTCGGTCCCCATCTTTCTTCCTTCCTGGTGGCCGCACTCCTGGTACAACACGCGCTATGGGCTGGAACTTCTTCCCGCGTTCGCCCTGAGCCTGGGGTTCTTCTCGCACTTTGTATTGACCGGGGTGCGCGAATTCAAGCCGGCATGGACAAAGTACGCGGTGGCTGGACTGGCTGCCGTAATCGTCCTGAATGCCGCTGTCGTGGTGCGCGAACGGCCCCTGGTCTATGTCGAAGGCACCAAGAACATCGAATCGCGCCGCGTCTATGATGCCGAGGTTCCCGAAGCCATGCGCGCGCTGCTTGCCGCGCGTCCCGCAGGCGCGGTACTGATGAATACCTCGGTGCACCCTGAGTTCGTGGCCTTCAGCGGCATTCCTCTGCGCCAGACCATCAACGAGAGCGACCGGGAGTACTACCAGGCTGCGCTTGCCGCACCGGCCACTCACGCGGCTATCGTGCTTGCCTTCGAAGGCGATGAGATCGACAAGGCAGTGCACGCGCACCCTGAAGGGCTGACGCTGGTCCGTCGCTTTAATGCTAAATACCAGCCCGCAGGGGCGATTTACGTGTCCGATACCTCTCCGTCCGGAACGCCGCGGTAGTCCTCACGCGTCTGCCTCGGCGGTGATAGCATCGGGCAAGGAAAATCCTCGCATGAATCTCGCTAATGCCTATCTCGCCCAGTCGTTCAATTTCGATCGCCTGCAACAGATGGTGATCGCGAACGGCGCGATTGGCCGGCTGCTGTTGGCGTGTCTACTCGGCGGCGGCGTCGGATTGGAGCGCGAAATCAGTCGCAAGGCGGCCGGCGTTCGCACCAATCTGCTCATCTCGATGGGGGCCGCGTTTTTTACGCTCCTCTCCGCCGTCCTGGCCGGCGATGCCAATCCCGACAAGGGACGCGTGGCCTCAAACATCGTCCAGGGTATTGGCTTTCTTGGCGCCGGACTGATCATCCACAATCGCAGCCGGGTGAGCGGGCTGACCAGTGCCGCCAGCGTCTGGGTTGTGGCGTCAATCGGAATGGCCTGCGGCGCGGGTCTCTATGCGGCCGCGATCGTGGCGGCCGCGATCGTGGTCCTTGCGCTCGAGATCGTCGGTTTCCTGGAACGCCGTGCAAATCTCAAGGGGTACCCATTGGTCTATGAGGCGCGCGGACGAGACCAGACCCTTATGCTCCACTCGATTCTGGATGCGATGGACAAAACCAGCGAGCGTCTCTCGAGCGTTGAGCGCGATGCTATCGGTGATCTGCAGCGGGTCAGCTTTGCGCTGGTCGCGACAAATAAGCAGCATGAGCGGCTCAAACAAAGATTGCTCGCCGAACCAGCCATCGACGCACTGCTCACCTTCCGCGATCCGGAGGAAGATTGATTTCCTTCACCAAGGCGCATGCCTGCGGCAATGACTTCCTGGTCGTGACCGAAGAGGCGGCTGGAGGCAGCGACCGGGCTGAACTGACGCAGCGGTTGTGCGCGCGCAATACCGGCGTGGGTGCGGACGGAATCGAGTTCTTTGCCTGGACCGGACCAAGGTCAGGCCGCATACGCCTGCACAATGCCGACGGCTCCGTCGCCGAAATCAGCGGCAACGGAACCCGTTGCGTGGCCGCGTGGATGACGGAGAAACTGGGCGCTAGGCCGGGCGATTCGCTGGAGATCGAAACCGACGCTGGCGTGCGCGTCTGCCACATCGACTCGGTGAACACCGGTGAAGCCTTCACCGTGGAAGTAACCACGGGCATGGGCGTACCGCAGTTTGCGCCGCGGATAGTGACCATTCCCGGCGGTGTGCAGGTCGAGGGCGTTGAAGTCTCCACCGGCAATCCGCACTTCGTCATCGTTGTGGACAATCCGCAGTTCGCGGTCGATGGTCAGCAGTGGCAAAATATCGGCCAGCAAATCTGCGCTCATCCCGACTTCCCTTATCAAACCAACGTTGAATTCGTCCGCCTCGTGCAGCCGAACCAGATCGAAATTCGAATCTTCGAGCGCGGCGTGGGCCCAACGAGTTCTTCGGGCACCGGGACATCCGCCTCAGCCACTGCAGCGCTCGCACTGAACGGCTGCACATCGCCTTTGCGCGTTGTTGCTCCCGGCGGCGCGCAGACGGTGACATGGGACGGGCCCGGAACTGAATTGAACCTGACAGGCCCGGCATCATTGATCGCTCGCGGCGAGGCGTGGGACGAATGAAAACGCCGCATCCAAATATCCCGCTGGTCAAGCTGGCTCCTGCACCCCCTGGCGCCGGGATCAGCGTTGTTGCACCGGCTTCGTTTGCGCGTCCGGAACGAGTGAAAAGCGGACTCGACGCGCTGCGCGGACTGGGCTTCTCGACCCGCTTGGGACAACACGGGCTGGTACGCGGGCCGCTCTTCTTTGCCGGTACGCCGGAACAAAGACTCGCCGACCTGCATGCCGCATTCGCCGACCCTGGATCGCAAATCCTGATGAGCCTGCGGGGCGGATACGGATCGAATTACATCCTCGACGGCCTCGACCTCGAGCTGATTCGCAAACATCCGAAACCGTTTTTCGCCTACAGCGATTTGACCGGCGTGCAGCTTCGCCTGCTCGACGCTCTGGGCCTGCCTGCATTCCACGGCCCCATGGCCGCGGCCGATTTCTATCGCGACGATGGCGTCCATCTGCCCAGCTTTCAGGCCGCGCTGGCTGGCGAACCCTATGTTCTCGGACTTGGCGAAGGCCTACGCGTATTGAAGCCGGGTACGGCACGGGGCACGCTCTACGGCGGCTGCCTCAGCATTCTCGTTTCGCTGCTGGGCACACCCTGGGAACCTGCCACGGAGGGCAAGCTCCTCTTCCTCGAAGACACCGGCGCCAAGCCGTACCAGATCGATCGCATGTTGTGGCAGTTGCAGCACGCGGGCAAACTCGACGGAATCGTGGGGATCGTGTTCGGCGAGATGCTCGATTGCGTTTCTCCGGGCGCCGCACCCGAGTTTCTTGAAGAGGTCATCGCAACCGTGTTTCACGATTTTGAGGGGCCGATCGCGATCGGCTTGCGCAGTGGCCATGTTTCGCGGCAAAACGTCACATTGACTTTCGGAGTGGCCGCAGAACTACGCGTGAATGAAGAGGCGCAATTGCGTCTGCTGGAACCGGCGGTGGTGCGGTGATAAGACAGGGACAAGAAGCTAAGCACATTCACTTGATCGGCATCTGCGGGACGGCCATGGCTTCGCTCGCGGGACTTCTTCAGTTGCATGGCCACCGCATTACAGGCTCCGATAAAGCAGCCTACCCGCCCATGAGCGATCTCCTTCGCGAACTCGGCATTCCAGTGCTCGAGCCGTACGCGGAAATCAATCTCGATCCCTGGCCTGACCTGGTCGTCGTCGGCAATGCGCTTTCGCGCGGCAACCCGGAGATCGAGCGCGTGCTCGACGAACGCATTCCTTTCACGTCGATGGCGGCCCTGCTGCACGAGGAGTTCTTGACCGGACGCGAATCGCTTGTGGTGGCGGGAACCCACGGCAAAACGACCACCACCAGCATGCTGGCGTGGATCTACCAGGTCGCAGCCCGCGAACACCCGGAGCGCGAGCCGTCGTTCCTTATCGGTGGCGTAGCGGAAAACTTCGGCACCAGCTTTCAGCTTCGTCCCACGCGCACCTTCATTCTCGAGGGCGACGAATACGATACGGCGTTCTTCGACAAGGGACCGAAGTTCCTGCACTACTTTCCCGATGCGCTGATTCTCACCCACGTGGAGTTCGACCACGCCGACATTTACGCCGATCTGGAAGCCGTAAAGACAGCCTTCAAGCGGCTGGTGAACCTCGTGCCGCGCCGGGGCCTCATCGTGGCCTACGACGGCAGCCCCAATGTGACCGAATGCGTTGCGCGCGCATTTTGCCGCGTGGAGCGCTACGGCTTCACAGCCGCGGCCGATTGGCGCCTTCAAAACCTGCGTCATCGAGAACGGCCTTACGCGCTGGGAAGTTTGGCACGACGGCAGCTTGTGGGCCGAGCTGGAAATGCAGCCTCGCCGGCGAGCACAATGCTCTGAATGCCACCGCCGCCGCCGCCCTGGCCGCCGGACAGGACATCCCCACGAGCGCGATTCAGTCTGCGCTGGCAAGCTTCAAAAGCGTAAAGCGGCGCCTCGAAGTGCGTGCGGAAATCGGCGGCGTCACGATCATCGAAGATTTCGCGCACCATCCTACGGCCATCCGCGAAACTCTCCGCGCCCTGCGCTCCGTCTACCCCGTGGCGCGTCTGTGGGCCGTGCTCGAGCCCCGCTCGAATACTCTTCGGCGCAAGGTGCTCGAAGGTGAAATAGTCGCAAGCCTGCGCCTCGCCGACCGCGTCATTCTTGCCGGCGTTTATCAGCAGGAGCGCATCCCCGAGGACGAGCGCCTGCATCCGGAAGAAGTCGTGCATGCGCTGAACGCGGCCGGCACCCCGGCCGAATTGCATGCGAATGCCGACGCGATCATCGCTGCAGTCGTACCGCAGCTTCGGTCCGGAGACGTGGTCGCTATCTTGTCCAATGGCGGATTCGAAGGCATCTATGAGAAACTGCCCGCGCGCCTCAAAACGAGATTCGCGTAGGCACAAAATCCATGGCCGCCGCGCTCCTACTGCTGTTCACGATTGTCCTGCTGGGCATCCCGGCGGCCCTCGTGTTTATTCCCTGGGCCATGATTACCGGCAATGCGACCCCGCTCTACAACGTATCGATCAGGATTGTCCGGCTCGCGTTGCACCTGGGGGGCATCCGCGTTCAGACTACCGGCATGGAGCATGTGCCGGCGCATACAGCGTGCATCTTCATGTCCAACCACGTATCCAATCTCGATCCGCCGGCGCTCATCCCGCGCATTCCGGGCCGCACATCGGCATTCGTCAAGAGCTCGCTGATGAAGATTCCTGTGCTCGGCTACGGCATGAAGCTGGGAGACTTTGTGCCCGTGGACCGCGATGGACGTGTCGAGAGCGCGAAGGAAAGCGTGGCCGTGGCGCGGCGCGTGCTCGAAAAAGGCATTCACATCACCACCTTTGTGGAGGGCACGCGATCCCGCGATGGACGCATGCTGCCCTTCAAGAAAGGCCCCTTCTACCTGGCAATGGAAGCGGGCGCTCCCTGCGTTCCGGTGTCGATCCACGGCACAGAAACCATGATGGCGAAGGGAAGCCTGCGCGTCCGGCCCGGCTCAGCATACATCACCTTTCACGAACCACTCGACCCGACGCAGTTTTCAAGCCGCGAGGAGCTGATGGAAGCTGTTCGCGCCGCGATCGCGTCCACCCTGCCGGAATGGATGCGAGAAACAGGGATAAGGGATCAGGGATCAGAGAACGGGAAATAGCAACGAGCGCAACTCAAGGCTCCACGATCGCGTTATAGCCATCGTTCAGCAGCTTCTGGCGCATGGCAACGGCATCATTGCGATTGGCAAATGGCCCCACTTGCACATGGAGGAGCCCGTCTGCGGGATCGCGGTGCGCGCTGACCGCGTAGCCCCGCTTGCGCAGAGCTCCCACCAGCACATCGGCGTCTTCAGGGTGCGATACGGCCGCAATCTGAACCATAATTCCCGAGGCCTGTGCGAGTGCCGGCTGAACGCTTGAGCCTGTACTCGCGGCAGCTTCTGCGCCGGTGGTGGATCCGGGTAGCGCGGAGTGGATAGCCGACGGAGAAGTCCCGGCCGAAGCCGCGCTGCCGTTTGAACCAGTCGGGACCGAAACCGCCACTGGAGCCGGAGCCGGCGTCGAATCCGCCGCTGACGAATCGGGCTGACCCGCGGTTGCAGCCGGCGACTGGGGCGGAGCACCGCTTTGCCCCGCCGACGGCTTGGACACCGGAGTGGCAGGTTGCGCCACGGCCGCCGTTGCAGCTATGGGAGGCACGGCCACGATTGCGGATTCGGTAGTATTCCGGCGTCCCACCGCGTAGCCAAACACGAAGCAGGCAGCACAAAGAGCGAACAGGATCACACCGAGGGTAAGCAGCATGGCCGGGCCAAGGGTCAATTCCCGGTCCCGGGCAGCGCGCAGGCTCTCTTCCGATTCCTGCACCGGCTCAAACACAGATCCGCCAAACCCTCGCTGCATATATGCCTCTGGTTAACGACATTCTACGCGACTCGCAAGATCCCCAATTTGACCTGGAAGCGTCCACCTTTTCGACAGTGCCGCCTGGTCTCTGGCCTGATAGACCCCGCGCCGGCGAATTAGTCGCCTTCTGCCGGTTTCACCGCCCGGGGAGCGCTCGCTGTAGTACCCAGCTTGTTCAAGAGCGACAGCAGCTCCATCGGAAGCGGGAAAACGATCGTGGTGTTCTTTTCCACCCCGATCTCCGTCAGCGTTTGCAGGTAGCGCAATTGCAGGGTAATGGGCTCTGTGGCCAGCAGTGCGGCCGCGTCCACAAGCCTTTGCGCCGCACTGAATTCACCTTCGGCATGAATGATCTTCGACCGCTTTTCGCGCTCCGCCTCGGCCTGCTTGGCCATGGCGCGGAGCATTTGTTCGGGAAGATCCACCTGCTTGACCTCGACCGAGATCACCTTCACCCCGAATGGTTCCGTACGCTGGTCGATAATGGACTGTATACGCAGGTTCAGCTTGTCGCGATGGCTGAGAAGCTCGTCCAGTTCCACTTCGCCCAGTACTGAGCGGAGAGTGGTCTGCGCAAACTGCGAGGTCTGGTAAACATAGTTTGCCACCTTGATGGCGGCGTCGTTGGGGTTAACCACGTAAAGCGTCACAACCGCATTCACCTTCAGCGTCACATTGTCGCGGGTGATCACATCCTGCGGAGGAACCTCGAGCACCTCCTGGCGCAGGGAGATGCGGACCATCTGGTCGAACGGCCGGAACACAAGAATGATTCCGGGACCTTTTGGGGTGGGCAATGCGCGGCCCAGCCGGAAGATCACGGCGCGCTCGTAATCACGCAGGATTTTGATGGAGTTGAGTAGATAGAGCAAGACGATAGCAATGACAATCAAAATCGGAATCGGCAGATCGGCAAAGGACATAAGCCTTTCCTCTTTTCAGGAGTTCAGCACGGATTGTACTCCACCCTTTGTTATGCTCCGGCTGCGGGCGGCTCAACCGGGGTTACCTTGAGCAGGTATTGCTCGTAGCCGACCACCTGGAGAGGCGTGCCGGCGGCCACAGCTTCATTGGCGACGGCCCGCCAGATCTCTCCATTCACCAGGACGTGACCTTCGGGAGTCAGTGCCTCCATGGCCGAAGCGCGGCGTCCTACCAGCGCATCGGCACCCAACAGGGATTTCATTCGCCGCGCCCGCACCGCAAGGCGCACCAGAAATGCCGTGATCCCACCAAAGGCCGTGCTTACCGCGACCGCTACCCACGGATTGACCGCCAGTTCCGGCACCGGCGCTGCGATCAGCGTGAGCATGCCCAGGGTCAGGCACACGATGCCGGCAATCGCCAGCGCTCCGTGCCCGCCGAATTTCGCTTCGAGCACCAGCAGCGCAATCGCGGCCAGCAGCAGCAAGACTGCGGTATAGCGGATGGGCAACAGGTTGAGCGCAAACACCGCCAGCAGTACCATCAGCGTGCCCAGCGCGCCGGGAACGATCGTGCCGGGCACGTTGAACTCGAGGTAGATGAGCAGCGCACCGCCCACCAGCAGCAGCAAAGCAACGTTGGGATTGACAAGCCAGCCGAGCAGGTTCTCTCGCAGCGTGGGCTGTACCCGCTGGATCCGCGCCCCGGCGAGGTGCAGCACTTGCTTGCTGCCGTCGAGCCGGGTGATCTCACGGCCGTTCAAAGCCGCCAACAGCTCCGTGTCGCTTGATGCAGTCAGATCGATAAGATGCTTGTCCAGGGCTTCTTCGGCGGTGTAGGAACGCGACGATTGCACTGCCGCCAGCGCTGCATCGACGTTGCGATTGCGACGGCTTACATACGATCGCAGGAACGCTTCGGCGTCGTTCTCCACCTTTTGCGTCAAGATTTCATCGGGCTTGCCGAATTCGAAAACCACGTGGGCCGCGCCGGCATTGGTCCCCGGAGCCATGGCGGCAATATCGGCCGCCTCCAGCAGAAAGAACCCCGCCGACCCGGCGCGCGCACCCGCCGGAGCCACATAGATGATCACCGGCACGTGGGAGCTGAGTATGGCGCCCGCCATGTTTCGCATCGAATCGACCAGTCCCCCGGGCGTGTTCATCTCTATCAGCAGGGCCGCAGCGCCCTCGGAATTGGCACGCGCAATGGCCCGGTCAAGCTGGCCAGCACTGACAGGCTGGATCGTATCCGCAAGGACAAATTCTTCTACAAGCGGCTGCTGCGCATGCTCTGGAGGCACAGCGACAGCCGCGCAACCCCATCCCGCAGCGAGGCCCCATGCAATCCAGAAAGCTTTCCGGGAAGACCCTTTCGCGAACCCGCGCACGTTTTGAAGCATGGCTTGCTCCTTCAGGGCCGCGCCTGCGGCTGCCCCTGTTTGGCGGCGACCTGGCGCAACAAATCCTGGGCCGCGACGCTGTTGGGGTTCAGCTTGAGCGCCTCGGTAGCGTGATGACTGGCGTCGCTCAGGTGGCTCGCGGCAAAATCAAGCCGCGCCAACACCAGATACGCAGTCGCCGACGGCTTCAGTTCCAATGCAGCCTGCGCTTCCTTGCGCGCGCCCGTCGCGTCTCCGGTGCGTTCCCTCACCTCGGCCAGGCCTGCGTGGGCCTCTTCCGACGTGCTATCCGCAACCACTGCCGCCTGGTACAACCGCTCCGATTCCAGCAACAACCCGCGGGAAAGATAGTCCCTCGCCTGGCTCGACAAGGTGCGTGCACGTTCCTGCGGGCTGAGCGCCGCCAGGCGGGTAGCCTCCATCTGGTCGAGCATGAGGGCAGCCTGGTGAAAAGCCGCCTCGTCAAACGTGCGCGCGATTCGTTCCAGCGGATCTCCGTTGATTGTCCCTGACTGCTTCCACGCCGCCAGCAGGCTTTGCGCTTCGCTGTCGTTGGGCCGCAGCTTGAGGCTTTGGTTTAGCTCCGCCATTGCTTCCGGCCCATTGCCGTGACGCTTGACGCTCACGGCCAGATTAAAGTGATAATCCGCCCCACCGGGATCCGCCTCCGACGCCTGGCGAAACATGGCGGTGCCATCGTGTCCCTGGCGGCTGATCGCCACGCCCTGGTTGTTCAGAACCTCCGCCAGCGGTAATACCCGGGCTACGCGCGCAAACGCAACCTCGGCCTGCGCGTAGTTGCCGGAGAACATCAGGGAGAGACCGCGATAGAAACCGGCCTCCAGCGCATCCGGATCGTCGCTGCCCACTTTGGCAAAAGCCGCCGCCGCCTGTTCATACTGTTGCCCTTGATAGTCTTCCCGGCCCAACGCCATCCACGCCGGACTAAAGCCGGGGTTCAGCCTCACTGCCTGTTGCAGATGGCGCAACCGCTCCGGCTGGTCGGACTCTGTAATCCCGCGGATGTACTGCTCAAAGGCCTCCAGGCTCAAGTTGGCCCCGGCGGCGACAAAGGTCTCTTGAGACACGTTGAACGCTGGATCGAGCTGCCGGGTAAGCTTCCACGCCAGGGAGTCGAATACGGCGATCAGGTCGCGCATTTCGCCCCGTGCAGTCACCGGATTGCCCATCGTCATCCGCGGCACGTCCACAATCCGAGCTTCGGCAATAATCGCCGTTCCATCGTTGATGTAATTGCCGACCACGATCCAGTTGGCATCGAGAGTCTGGGCAAGTTTGATCGAGCTCGCACGGGAGGGCTGAAACCCCTGCGGCAATCCCAGGTGATCGAGCGCATACAGGCGGTCGGCCCGGCTCATGGGGGCAAATCCCGCAGACGCAAAACGGCTGCTCAGAAGAGCCGGCGCGGCCTCCCGAATCCATTCCAGGCTCGGTTGGCCGGTGCGGTTGTCAAACGGAAGCACCAGCAGAATGCTGCCTTTGCCCGTGGTGGCAGCCGCGGCTTGCGAGGGACTCTGCCCCTGCGCATTGGCTACGACAGCCAGAACCAGGGCGATCGCCAGCTTCGCACGAGTGGCAAACCGCCAAATCCGGTGGAAGCGCAATGAAAAATGAAGGGACACGGCACTCTGATTATAAGTTGCGTGCTCGATTCAGGACCGTTACCGTCCCGCGCGCCGATCGAGCGCCGCTTCGAACTGGCGGTTGAATCGGATCAATCCAATCCATTGCCCCTGGCCCGGATCTTCGCGATACCACACCAGCGTCCCGCCCAACTGCCGGGCTATCGCCAGAGGCGAAAGATCATGATGCAGTCCGAAGTAGCGCTCATCGATCGCCGCGCTGCGCTGGCCAAGGCTCAGCAGCGGCCGCGGCGGATCGTACTTGGTCGAGAAAACCAGCGCCGCCGAATACTTGCCCGGCTCCTCGGCCGCCCGGGCGATTTGCGCAGCCGAAAAGTCATCGATCGCATACACGTCGAAGGGCTGCTGAACATAGCCCAGCTCGGGACGACGCAGCTCATCGGTGACCGGCCACGCCGACAGCACCGTCGCCCCGGGGAAGCTTTTGCCAAGCTGCGCGATCCCGGCCTCGTGCAGCCGGACCACATGCGCATAGGCGAGATTGTCTTCCGGCGCGAATCCATAGGGCGGATTGACGAACAGCCCGGTGACAAAGGCTGCCGCGGAGATCACCGCCAGCGCCTGCCAATGGGGAACCCGGCGATGAAACGTCGACACAGCAAGCAGCAGGATCAGCGGATACATGGGCAGCAGGTAGCGGCAAAGCAGGGCCCCGCCCAGCAAGCTGAACACCACCGCATTCACCAGGAGCAGAATCAAGATGCATCGCCGCACAGGGGCGCTGATTCCCGGGCGTTCGTGCCCCTCCGCATCCCTGCGCGGCTGCAGCATCATCGCGGCTATGGTCAGCAGCATCGGCACAAACATGTTCATGTGCGCCGTCAGGTGCAGCACTCGATGGACAAACGCCGCCAGCACCCGCTCCGGCTCGAGCGTGGCCTGCGCGTTGTAATGCACGAATTGCGGATTGCCGAACAAGTACCCTGTCTTGGCATAGTGCCAGCCATACCATGCCGCCAGCGGCGCGACGCAGCTTGAAAGCCAGGCCGTCTCTTTCCACAACCGGTATCTGTTCGGCGGGCGCGCGCGCAATCCCTCGATGGCGCGGACAATTGCCAGCGTGAGTGGAATCGCCACGGCCGTTTCCTTGGACAGCACCGCCGCCGTGAACCACACGGCCGCGGCCCAGGGCTTCCGATTGCGATCGGGCAGAGAATAAACCAGCCCCCACAAAGCGAAAGCCGCGGCAAAGATGTCCGCGTGCGCCAGCGTGCTCTGCGCAAACCAGATCGGATAAAGGCCCGTCAGCGCCACCGTCCAGAAAGCCACCGTTCGAGAGCCATGGAGCCGCAGGACCAGTGCCCATACCGCGAGCAGCCCCGCGGATGCCATGATCAATATCGCCTCGCGCGTCACCTCGGGCAGAAAACCCGAGGCCTTCCACCACAGCGCAAGATAAATGCTGGGCAGCGGCGGATGCGCGTTGGTCAGCGTCGAGGTCGGTATCAAAGATCTGGTGCGGTAAAAATCCCATGCGGCGGGAATATAGTATCCGGCCTCATCCCAGAAGTAGGGCAGCCGCATCAACGTGAAGTGGCTCGCGTACAGCGCCACAAACACCACTGGAAAGATCATCCAAAGCGGAAAAGGCGCGTCCAGCCCGGGCTCGATTCGTCGTATCCAGAACCACGGATTCCGTGACCAGCGATTCATCCTCGTACCTGACCAGAAACTGACTGGGCGCTAACTGGGTCCCCATCCTGGCTCCGCTCGGGTGGGATTTCGTTCATCGAGGTCGGAGAACCCGGTGTTCGCCTGACCGGAAACGGAATCTCCGTGCCCCATCCTTTCGCTTTCTCCTCGGGAAAGGGTGGGAGACCACAAAAGCCAGATCCAGATTTCATCCATCAGGGTCGGCAGCACCGGGACGGCCGCGAATGCTTTTCTGACCTAGTTGACCGGCCCCTGGGGGAAATTGTGCGTCTGCGGCTCGAGTGAAAGCGTGCCAAATGCCTGTTCGTACTGGGCGATATTCTGCCCCAGCACATTCCATAGCGCCTTGGCTTGTTGCGGGCTCAAATAGACAGCCTCGTGATTACGGATGGTCACCTGGTCGGGGCTTTCGCTGCTTGCCAGGCCAAAAACAAGCTGAAAATCCCAAACGCTCACCCGCACCTGGACGCTGTTGGCGTAGGACTCGCGATAATCGGGCGTTTGGGCGAGGTTGATCTGAGGTTGCGCAGTCTGGCTCATGATTTATCAGATTACCCTGCCCGGGCAACAGCGCGCTCTCCGTTATCACACGAACGAACCGCAGGATGGCTGGCCCGCGCCCGGCCTCCGCTCCTTTCCAGCCGAAGTACTATTGATTCCATGGCTCTCCGTTTCCAGAGCATGTCGAACATAATTTGAATTTCAGTGCAGGTTTCCCCTGGATTCATTCTCTATTTCGGTTCGAACTCGTTTTGCGCGGTTCTTCCTGAATCGGAAAGATCGCCTCGAATCCTTCCTCCTCTTTCTGCTCGTCGCCGCAGCCTTCCTGGTTCGCATCTGGGGGATTTCCAAGGCCCATTACTGGGATGAGATGGTTTACCTCCAGAATGCCCAGGTCATCTGCTGCGGCAAAACTAACTATTCCGAACTGGACTTTCGTCCGCCGCTAATCTCGCTGGTATACGCCGGCGTGTTTTTGCTTTGGCGCCACATCTATGCAGCCTGCATTGTCGCGGCGTGTCTCAACGCTCTCGGCCCACTCTTCCTCTATCTCGCCGGGCGTCTGTCGGTGGGCCGCTTGCCGGCTGCGATTGCCGCTCTGTTTCTGGCATTCTCACCCTTTTTTGTAGGCATCTTTCCCCAGGGATTTGCCAGCGATGATACGGGCAATAGCCTGCTGACGGATTCCCCGGCCCTCACCTTACTGCTGCTCGCATTCTGGCTTCTGCTCCGAGCGCTGCACCGTCAGACCAGCCCTCGTTTCGCGTGGGCCGGCCTCGTTCTGGCTCTTTCGATCCTCATGCGTTTTGGCACCCTTCCGAGTGTCGGCGTGCTCTTTTTGCTGCCCCTTGCCGCCAAACGCCGGTGGAAGGCGCTGATCGCCTGCGGGGCTGGACTCCTGGCAGGATTGGCCCCATATCTGATCTGGTCCCGGCTGAGCTTCGGGACTTTCCTTTTCACCCTGCATGCCGGCTGGACGCATGTCGAAGGGCCGGTGGAATCCTTCTTCTTCTACCTCCGCGACTCCGCCACAATTTTCACGCCGTTGGCTGTGTTTGGGCTTGCCGTGACCGCCTCATCATGGCTCTGGCGCCCTTTCGGCGCTCTCCCTTCGCGGTCCAGATTACCTGCCAACCTCTCTCCGGTCGTCGTGCAGGTTTTTCTTTGGCTGTGGCTTCTAACGGAGTTTGTCTTCTTCAGCGCGGTGCCGCACAAGGAACCGCGTTACATCCTCCCGCTTGCCCCACCATTTCTGCTGCTCGCCGGATCCGGACTGGCGCTCTTCTGCGCCTCGTCCCGCAAGCAGTTTCGAACTGCTGGAGCAATACTTGTCGCCACTTTCCTCGTCTTAACGTTCGTTCCGCTCCAGGAGCGTTTCCGCAGTCCCTTCATAAGTCCCGACACCCCGGAGGAAATGCTCGCATCCCAGTTCCTCCAATCCGGTCTTCCCTCCGGGACCACCCTTTACATGAATTTCAACTACCCCGCCTTCGCTTTCTATACGAGTTACCACATCCATGAACTTCCCGCCGTCGGTCCTGCCCTTTACAACGAGATCGATCAGATTCCTCCCGGCGGAGTCCTCATCGTCTACCGCAAAACCGATGAAGTCTGGGAACCAGATGTCGGATGGGTGAATGCGAATCCGAAATTTCAGCGCCTGCGTGATTTCTCCACGTTCGCGATATACCGCCGCTTGACCGAAGCCGAGCGATAGAACAAGGCCCGCGAACGAACCACCGGACTCCGTGCCCCATCCTTGCGACTCTTTTCTATCGCAAGAGTGGGAGACCGCGAACCCAGGCGAGAGTTGGGCATGAGAAGCGAAATTTGGCCGTTAGTCCCTGCCTCGCGGGACAGGTCGCAAGGGTATACGCACGGCGGCGATCTCCACAGGCTTGCGCCTCACCGTGCAATATATCCCCATTTGCCTGTCTTCTCGTCGCCGATGCGCACGGCAGCCATTCCTTCCGAAAATGGACGCGCATCCCGAAATTGCGGCTCGACGACGTACCGCCCTTTCGGGTCGATATAGCCCCATTTGCCGCTCGGGAACTCACCCGCCATCACCGCGGCCAGGCCTTGAGAAAAAGAGTAGGCCGACCTCCATTGCCAACCAATGGAACATGTTCCATTTTTGTCAATGAAGCCGTAATTGGTTTCGGATTGAACCTTCGTTCTCCCCTGTTGGTCCGTTACCCATCGGTGGGTCGTATTTGGCTCCAGGGCGAGTCCATCGTGAAAGCTGAGCGGTTCCGGGAATTCCAGCGAAATGATGGCTTGTCCCGTTCTATCAATGACTCCCCACTTCTTCGTAACGCCGCCGGCCGTGGCTACCGACGCCGTGCCATCCTTGAACACGCCGGCGGAACCCCACTGGCGATTGATGACGAACTTGGCCCCTGTCCGCATCTCCAATCCGCACCGCCGCCGTTCCCTCTGAAAAGCAGAACGCATCATCGAATCTCGGATCGATAACATATTTGCCGTATTTATCCACAAACCCGAAGTGCCTGTTCACGCCCCGGTCATCCCAACTCACGTTGATTCCGACCAGCGTCATGCCGTTTTCGCAAGGCAGCATGACTCCCGCTTCCAGGTCTGAAATATGATTCCCCCGCTTGTCGATTACGCGCTCCGTGCCGGTCACGATATCGCCGGTTCTAACAATGGCGAAACCTCCTGAAAAACGCGACGCATGGTCCCATTGGGGTGGGATGGCATACTTCCCGCTCCTGTCAACAAAGCCCCACTTACCGCTCTTTTCATCGCCGCTGCGAACCGCCGCCAGGCCCTCACTAAAGCCTTCGGCATAGTCAAACTGTGGATCAATGACAAATTTGCCGGACTTGTCGATGTAGCCCCACTTTCCGTCTTCCGTTTTCCCCGTCTGCACCGCCGCCAATCCTTCTGAAAACGGTCCTGCGCTTTCAAACTGTGGTTGGATCACGATTGAACCGGTGTCCGAGGGTGCTGTCCCTTTTCCGCCCGTTTGATCCTGGGCTGCATGACCGAGTTGGGTACTAACGAAGAACAGTAAAAGCAAGTAAACCCACACGGTTTCGCGGTGGCGCATCCGATTCATTTTGGTCCCGACAAGAAGCGAAAGGTATACTCTCGCACTCTGACACTCTCGCCGCTGTGACGAACGTCGCGGATCGTGCCCCATCTGCCGTTTTTTTTTATGCGTCGCGCATATCCGCCTGGAAGCAACCCGGGACGTAGCCGGCATTCTCTCCGCATCGTGATCCGTGCTCTCGTCTTCGAATAGAAAATGAAGACCGTCACGATACGATCAGGTTCCAAGACAAAGGGCCGACCATTGCCCGGTCAGCCCTTCCCCAAATCCTTTATTTTGTTATTGGCGCGGAAGGGGAGACTTGAACCCCCAAGCCTTTCGGCGCTCGCATTTGGCCCGTGCCGGGCAAATTCGAGCATGAGCCACGCGCAACCGCTGGCATAAATACGACGACTCGTTAACCACCTACTTCCAGGCTGGACCCATATGCGCGATCCAGCTGTCCGACACAAATGGCCAGTAGCCGTATGGAAGGTAGAAGTATCCCTGGTCCCCCCACGTTACGTCCCAGCTATTGCGAACAATGAGCGTCTTGCTGGTATCGGAATAACCGCAGGCCACAACCTCGTGCCCGCCAAGGTTCTTTTCCGCCGGCTGCGGCAACGGGACCATGCCGTTCTGTGCCACGGCATCGCTCTCAAACGACTCGAACACGCGGATGGCAAGGCTAGCGACATATCCGCTGGCCAGCACGCTCTTCAGCGTCTCCAGATCCACGATTCGGTGATAGGCGCCGATGCGATACAAGTGCGCTTCCGAAAGTTGTTTGTGGGTGGTGGGAGTTCTCCAGCCGGTATCGACGTAAGGATCGGACGTTTCCAGGCAAATGCCGGTGTCTTTCATGATCGCCATCATGGTTCTGCTTTGCGCGCCATCGTCTACGTCGAGGCTGCCTTCGATAATTCGCTCCGCCCGGTAACCGAATTGGGGCGAGAATACGTACTCCTGGTTCTTGAAACGCTTGTACAGCCAGGACAGGATGGCGGTGCCGGCAAACATCGTGCAGGCGCCCTCCTGCCCTTGATTCCGGATGGGCGGAAACCATTCCCTCAGGTCTACCTGGGCGGCGATGACCGCTCCCGGCGAGGGCGGAGCAGCAAGGTGGTCTCGAGCATCCGGCTTGTCAGGAATAGCCGCGTACTTGAAATTCATCGGTCCTACCTTCTTTACGGGGGAGTCGAGCGGCGGGTACTCTCACGCTTCGAGAGCATTCAGGGCTCCTCAAGCACGGTATCCATGCGCAAGGCCGATTGTCGATTGAATTCTGCGGGAATCAGAGATATTTTTGGTGACGACGCGTCAGCGAGACCGCGATTACAGTTACGATCCAAAAATTAAAGGACCAGCCGTTATTGGCTGGCCCCACATAAATCCTTTAATTTGAATCTGGTGCGGAAGAGGGGACTTGAACCCCTAAGCCTTTCGGCGCTAGCTCCTAAGGCTAGTGTGTTTGCCATTTCACCACTTCCGCACACCGCCGATGGATCGGCTGCGGGCGGCAATCTCGCCTCGTGGGCGCGCCACCCTGCTCCAGTTTATAGCAAAGTCACTTGCCGGCATCCGATGCGAACGTCCGCGGTCAAATCCGCAGAAACAGCTTCTTCTTGTACATCCAGTACAGCGTGAACCAGTAGAGCAGCATCACTGTGACACCAACCATAAACGGCTCCAGCCCGGTGCCGAAGATGCGAAAGATCTGATATCCGAAATTCACGTGCAGATTGGTAATGAGGAAGTCTTCCCAAAGGTGCGCGATCAGATACGCCGCGATGGAGTTCATGCCCACCACCACGAGCGGAAATGCCCACTTGCGATAGCCCTTCACATCGATGATCCAGGAGAACGCCGCCAGGAACCAGAAGCAGACGCCGCCGCTGAAAAGCGTCCAGGCTGGGGTCCAGATGCGCTTCACGATCGGGCAAATCCCGGTAAAGTGCAGCAGCAGTCCCGCCGCCATCAGAATGGCGCCTGCGATGAGGAATTTCTTCACTGGAATCTTCGGAGCCGCAGCGCGAAACCATTCGCCCGCCCGTAATCCGAGCAGCATCGTCCCCAGCGTGGGAATAAAGCTCGACGTGAGATAGCCGCCATCATTGAACGCGAACCGCGAGACTCGCGGAAAAAGGTTCAGGAACCAAACGTCGATTGCCTGACCCAGGTTGCTGTTCATGTTCCAGTGCGAAGCGAACCCGGTGAAGTTATGCGTCCAACCCGGCCGAACTCCCACGGCGGCATAATCGAAACCCGGACCTGGCGCCGGGTAAAGTGCCCAAGCGAGCCAATAGCCAAACAGGATCACGCCCAACGCGGTCCACTGCCATTTAGGCTTGCAATAGGCGAGCATGAACGCAAAGGTGTAGCCGAGGCCGATCTGAGTGAGAGTGTCCTCGAAGGTGAAGTAGGTCTGCGGACGGCCCAGGGAGCGGAGAAAGAATCCCAGAAAGATAAGCAGCAAGCTGCGCCACATCGCGTGAGCGACCTGCCTTCCGAAGCTCTCGCCTTTGCGCGCCCGGCTGGCGATCGAATACGGAAGCGCGACCCCGACCAGGAATGTAAACCCCGGTTGGATGGTGTCGTGAAGACTCATTCCAGCCCAGGGCACATGGCTCTGGTTAAAGGCGAGGACGCGCCAGAACAGGCTGCCGGGATACGCGCGCGCCACCGCCGCGAAGCTCATCACCTCGCCCATCATCAGCAACATCACCAGCCCGCGATAGGCATCCACCGCTATGTTGCGCGGAGGCGCGCCTACAGCGGTTTTCTCGCGGGTTGATGTGGCTATACCTGGAGGCTTTTCGAGACTCGCAGTCGCGTGCATTGCACTCCCTTTCCCGGCCTTCCGCATGGGTCGCCGCGTCGAACCTTGTTTTCCGGTAAGTTAGCACATCGCGAACAAGGCACGCCAGTTATACCAAGTCGGGTAGTGGTCAAGTCTCAAACTTGACCACTCCGAATTGCCGCATCTGAGCTGCTGTCCGCGCTCGCGCCTGGAGATCCCCTATTCCGCCCGCAGCGCCTCCACGGGATTCACGCTCGCCGTTCGCCGCGAAGGTATGTAGCTTGCCAGCACGGCCGCGCCGCACAACGCGACGCACGCCAATCCATACGTGACCGGATCCATAGGACTCACATGGAAGAGCAGTGACCGCAGCAGCCGGGTCGCCCCCAGGGCCAGCAGCAGCCCGCATACGACGCCGCTCCCCGCCAGAAGCAGCCCCTGTCGCACAAACATCGTGGTAATGGTGTTGCGCTGCGCTCCCAGCGCGATTCGTATCCCGATCTCCCGCGTGCGCTGCGATGCCGAATAGGCGATGACGCCATACAGGCCCACCACTCCCAGCAGCAGCGCAATGCTGGCCGCGATCGCCAGCATCACCAGCGTGAACGAGGTGCGCGAAATGGACTTCGTGTAGTAGTACTCCTGCGTGCGCACGTCGGTTAAGGGCAGGTTGGCATCTACGGCCCACACCGCCTGGCGAATATCCTTCATCAGGCTTTCGGAGCCCGCTCGCGGGCTGCGAATCGCGAACGCCACCTCGCGCCGCAGGTTCACTTCGTCGCTCTCGAAATGACTCGTCAAGGTCGGCCAATAGGCGATCGTCGGGGCGTCCTTGTTCATTCCGTCATCATGCACGTCGCCGATGACGCCGACAATTTCACGCCAGTCGTCCTTGGTGCTCACGCGAATGTGCTTGCCCAGCGCATTGGCCGCACTGCCCCAGTACTCGCGGGCAAAATTCTCCGACACCATGGCTACGGGAAGTTTCTGGTAGGCCTCATCCCAGGTGAAGTCCCGGCCTGCAATCAGCGGAATCCCCACGGTAGCCAGGAAACCAGGCGCCCCGAACTTGAACCTGCGCAACGGCGGCATTGAGCCATCGGCATAGCTCCGGTCCTGCGCCCACACCGGATCTGACCATTGATTTCCATCCATGGGAACTGAGTTGCCGAATCCCACTGCACTCACGCCCGGAATGGCGGCCATGCGCTGTGCGATCGACGCCTGCAGCCGCAAAACGTCGTCGGCTTTGGGCACATCGGCTTCGGGAATCGAGACGCGCACGGTCTGCACCTTCGCCGTCGTGTCGTAGCCAGGATCGACATGCGTCAACGCGCGAAACGTGCGGATCATGAGCCCCGAGCAAATCAGCAGCACAAAGGCCAGGCTCACCTGGATCACCACCAGCGTGTTCCGTGTGCGATGCCGTTCACGTCCCTGGCTCAAGGTCCGCCCGCCTTCTCTGAGACCCGTCCCCATGCGCGTGCTCGCATACCGCAGCGCGGGAATCGACCCGAACAGCAGGCTGCAAAACAGCGAAACCGCGATAGTGAATGCAAGTACCGTCCAATCGATCCCAATACCGTGCAGCCTCGGTAGCCCGTCTGGACCCAACGCCACCAGCAGCCGCAGCGCACCCCAGGCCAGCACCAATCCCAGTGCGCTCCCGAAAATTCCGAGCACCGCGCTCTCGAGGAGAAATTCCCTCGCGATACGCCATGGACTCGCGCCCAGCGCCGCCCGGACCGCCAATTCCTGGTGGCGTCCTTCGGCCCGCACCAGCAGCAAGTTGGCCACATTCGCGCACGCGATCAGCAGCACGATGCCAATGCTGCCCATCAGCACCCACAGCAGTTTTCCGACGTCTCCAATGACGTCCTGGGTCAGAGGCCTTACTTTCGGGCCCATGCGAGCCTTATCGAACAAGCCGAGGCTGAATCCCGGCGGCGCCGGAAAGCTCTTGAACACGATCGGAATCATGCGCGCGATGTCCGCATTCGCCGCCTGCAGTGTCACTCCGGGCCGAAGCCGCGCAATTCCGTCATAGCTGAACTGGCCCAGCGTCGTTTTATTGCGGTCAAATTGGAAAGGAAGAAATAGTGCAGGCTGCTCCCCGTCCAGGAAGCGGAATTCCTTGGGCATCACCCCGATGACCTGGCGCGGCTTGCCGTCCACGCGGATGGCCTGCCCCACGATTGAACGATCGCCCCCGAAGCGGCGTTGCCAATATCCATAATCGAGCATCACCGTATCGGGACTGCCAGGGTGAACATCCGAGCGGCTGAACCAACGCCCCAGCATCGGCGTCACGCCCAGGATCGGGAGCGCCCCATCGGTTACGTCCAGCGCGTGCACCTGTTCCGGATTCCCTTGTCCGGTCACGCTCACCGAATCGCCCTCGTACATTCCTATATCTTCGAAAACGTGATTCTGTTCGCGATAAATGAAGTAGTTTGACGGAGCCATATTCACGTCATCGAGGTTGAGCCCCGGAGCCGTGTGCCATACACCCACCAGCGACTCGGCATGGGGATAGGGCAGCGGCTTCAGCAGGACTCCGTCAACCACGCTGAAAACCGCAATATTCGCGCCCACTCCGGCGCCCAGCGTGATCAGAGTGACGATAGTGAAAATCGGCGCACGCCAAAGCCGCCGCACGATTTGCCTCAATTGACTGGGGATTGAATTCACAGGCTCGCCTCCTGAATAACCGCTGACACGCCGTAGAAGCTACGTAGCTATATCCGCACAAGGTTCCACATCAGGACGCAGATTTGAGCATTTTTGTGACGAACGATAGCCCGTCACACCGGAATTTTTATCTACGAAAGTTTTCGTTGACAATTACGAAGGACTTCGTATAACGTCTATTCATCATGACGAAGACCTCCGAGTCTCTGCCAAGACCGACCGAATCCGAGCTGGAGCTCTTGCGCATCCTCTGGGAAAACGAGCCCGCCACGGTTCGCGATATCTACGATACGCTGAACCAGGACCGGCCCTCCGGCTACACCACCGTTCTAAAGCTGCTGCAGATCATGACCGCGAAGGGCCTGGTGGTCCGCGATGAAGCCAACCGGGCTCATGTCTACCGCGCCGCGATCAGCCAGGACGCCATGCAGAGCAAGATCCTCAAGGATCTCAGTGTCCGCTTGTTTTCGGGCTCGGCCGCACAATTGGCCCTGCATGCCCTGGCCATGGAACCTGCAACCCAGAACGACCTCGACGAAATTCGCGCCCTGATTGAGCACAAGAAAACCCATCCCTCGCACGCGCGAAAGGAGCGGCAATGACTCACACTGTTGAAGCCACCGCCTGGACCCTGATTCACTTCTGCTGGCAGGCCGCCATCATTGCCGGCGTCTACCGCGTCCTCAGCGCCGCCTTCTCCCGCCGCACCAGTCAGACACGCTATGTCCTGGCCCTAGCGGCGCTTGTGGCCATGTTCGCCGCGGCCGTGTTCACCTTTGTCTGGCAAATGGGCTCAACCCCGGCAAGCTCCAGCGCCACGTCGTCGATGACAAATGCCCTCATGGCCGGCGATTTTCCGCGCATGGTCGCCCCCGGCATCGCCGCCCCGTCGCATCCCGCGGCAGACAATCTCGCCTTCCTCCGCTCGCTCCCCAGCGTGATGGGCTGGATCGATGCATTCTGGCTCATCGGTGTGTTGACCCTGGCAGTGCGCGGCTTCGGCGGATGGTGGGTCATCCATCGCCTTCGTGTCACGGCCACGTCACAGGTCCCAGCACCGGTTCGTGCCAGCTTCGAACGCATCGCGCGCTCTCTCTCCCTCTCCCGCCCGGTGCTGCTGCGCGTCTCGAGTGCGATCGCTGGCCCTGTGACCATCGGGACTCTGCGCGCCATCGTACTCCTGCCCGTCTCTGCCGTCACTTTGCTCAGCCCCGATGAACTTGAAGTTGTCCTGGCCCACGAACTTGCCCACGTTCGCCGCGCCGACTTCCTCTGGAACCTGGTCCAGACATTGCTCGAGACGCTTTTCTTCTTCCATCCCGCGGTGTGGTGGATCAGCGGCCGCGTGCGCCATGAACGCGAATTGTGCTGCGACGACCTGGCCCTGAAGGTCTGCCCCAATCCCGTGGTCTATGCCAGCGCCCTGTTTCATCTTGAGGAGCAGCGCTCGCGGCAGATGAGCCTCGCCATGGCTCTTGACGGTCATCAGCCGGTGCAAACGCTGCGCTGGAGAATCGCTCGCATCCTGGGCGAAACCGTCCCCCGCAATCCCAACCGGCCCCTTCGTCCCTTTTCGCTCGCAGCGCTAGGCGCCGTTCTCGTCGTGCTTCTCCTTCCCGCGCCCCAGCTTATCGCCGGCCTGCTTCCGCCTGCTCCGAGCCTGAAGACGCTCGCTGCTCCTCCGGCCCCAGCCGCACTCCCGTCGGTCCCCGCGATCTCTGCGCCCGCGGTGGTCGCCGTGCCCCCTCCCGAACCGGCTCCCGCGCCTGCTCCGGCTCCCGCGCCGAGCATCATCGCCGTGCCGCCAATGATCGCCCAGGCGCAGACTGAGCCTCCTGCGAACACTCCTTCCAGGGACTCCCCAACCGGCTCCAGCTACATCGATCGAATGAAAGACGCGGGGTATGACGTAGATCTCGACAAGCTCATCGCCATGAAGATCCAGAACGTCACGCCCGAGTACGCCCGTGCCATGGCCCAGCTCGGGTTTGGCAAGCTCAGCGCCGACGACCTCATCGCATGCAAAATTCAAGGCGTCTCGCCCGAAACCATTGCCGAGTTCAAGAAGCAGGGGCTCGAGGTGAAGTCGATCCAGGATGCGATCTCCTATCGGATCTTTGAAGTCACCCCCGCGTTTGTTGAGGGCATGAAAGCGGCCGGCTTCAAAGATCTGGACTCAAAGAAGCTGGTAGCGCTGCGCGTCCAGGGCGTTACGCCCGAATATGCGCGGACGATCGCGCAGAAGTATCCAGGAGCCACGGCCGACGACGTGATCAAGACCCGCATCTTCAACATCGACGCAGACTTCATCGCTCTGGCCCAGAAGCACGGCTTCAACAACCTCTCCCTCGACAAGCTGGTGCAACTCCGAATCTCGGGCCTGCTCGACGATGAATCGGTAAAACCCTAACACTTCAATTCCTTCGAGAAGGGTACTGGCTTTAGCCCGTACATAGAGCGCACCAAACGAACAGGGCTTAAGCCTCTGAGAGCAAGTCCAGCGTTCTTCGGGTTCCGTGGCACTGTGTTTGAGCCTTTGCCCTCCAGGTTGCAATTTTCGACGCAAATATTGCGCTCAGGAAAGCCTCGCGCATTTTCGAAAAGGAGTTTCCGATGTATCCACGCACATCGACCGCCACCATCGTTCTTATGGCAGCGTTCTCCATCACTCTTCACGCCGCTTCTCTCGCCCCGCTCCGCGCCGACTGTTCCATCGGCGCCAGCGAAGACCACGACAGGTTCAGCCTTCACATCGACAAAAAAGGCGACTGCGACGACAGCGGCCGCCACTGCGGCTCCAGCTTCAGCAACGAATCCCTCTCCCGCTTCACCGGCATCACCCTGGCCGACCTCACGCGCGAAGGCGCGAACCTGACTGCCACCCTCGCCGCCGAAGCGGGTACGTTCACCTGTTCCGGCACGGTCCGCAACGGCGAACTCACGGGCGCTTCCGTCTTCACGCCTGATGCCGCCTTCGTCGAAAAGATGGACCGCATGGGCTACACCGGTCTCGATTCCGAAAAACTCGAGGCTTACGCCTTCATCGGCGTCGACAGCGCCTTTGCGCAATCCCTGAAACAGACCGGCGTCCGCGGCATCACCATCGACAACCTGATCGCTCTTCGCATCTTCAACGTCAATCCCGAGTACATCCACGGGATCACCGCCCTGGGATACGAGATGCCCAATGCCGACCAACTGATCGGACTCAAAGTGCAGGGCGTCAATGCCGAGGAAGTTCGCCAGATTCGCGCCCTCGGATACCAGCCCACCCTCGACGAGCTGATCCAGATTCGCATCTTCAAGATCACGCCTGATTTCATCCAGCGCATGCAGCAGCGCGGCCTCAAAGACCTCACCATCGCCAAGCTCGTGCAGATTCGAATCTTCAAGCTCGACGAATGATCGTTGGGCTACTTCGACTCGCCGCTGGTTCCCAGAATCGCATGGGGCCAGCCATGGTCCCACGTTAGATCGGATATTTGAAGCGCAGGTTTTCCAGTAGCCCCATCATAGGCATGAAACACGAGAAGATCGCCTTCCGGCCGCTCGAGAATCGACTCTCCTCCGGGGCCCAGCCAGCGTTCGTTGCCGGCCAGCAGTTGCGTGCCTCCGCCCGCGAGCATCGGCGTTCCTTCCGCATCCGTATAGGGCCCCGAGGGCTTGCGCGAACGCCCGACCATGATGCGATAGGTGCTCTTCGTGCCCCGGCAGCACAGGTCAAATGAAACGAACAGGTAATAGAACTCTCCATGGCGGACGATAAACGGCGCTTCGATGGCTTGCCAATTTGCCGGCAGACCAGGCGGGCGGGGCTCGGCATTCTCCGGCTTGACCCGCGCCGCCAGCGAGTAGAGCTTCGCATCTTTCACAGAGAGCTTCCCGCTTGTCGCATCGATGCGGCGCATTTTGATTCCGCTCCAGAAGCTGCCGAAGCTCATCCACGGCTGCCCCTTGCCGTCGAGAACAATGTTCGGATCGATGGCGTTGAAGTCATCCGACTCCGTCGACTTCAAGACCAGGCCTTCATCGTTCCAGTGATACTTCGGATTGGCCGGATCCAGCGTCTCGTTGGTCGCGAGAGCAATGCCGGATGCATTGACCCCAAATGCGGAGTAGGCGTAGTACAGGTGAAACTTGCCGCTAAAAAATGAAACGTCCGGCGCCCACAAGTCGCGCGTACGCGGGCTTGCCTCATGAATCCACGCTGGAACATCGTCGAAGACATGGCCGCATAATTTCCAGTTGCTCAAATCTGTGGAGCAACGGATCGGAAGCTGCCCCCCATCCGGCGCGCGGCCAGTTGCGAAGACGTAGTAGCGATTGCCCTCTCTGGCAATACAAGGATCGTGCGTACGCGGATAATCGCCGGTCAGAACCCACGCCTTTGGCTCCTGACAGGAAAGTGCGGCGACAGTAAAGGTCCACGCAATGACGCGGCGCCAGATTGTGCTCGTCCTCATACCTTTCACCAGGATGCCTCGACCGAGTGGCGGAGTGCAAACTGGCCTCATTGGCCTGGGAATTGAGCCGCGTTGCGGGCCAGGTGTCGAGGCAAAGGGTAGAGGGAGCCACATGGCGACAGTGGCTCCGGCAAGTTACTCAGAGACCGCGGAGCAGTTCATAGACGAATATCGAGCAATGCCTGGATGACGTAGTCTTGTTCGGATTCCGTCATCTGATGGAACAGGGGAAGAATAATGCCCGTGTCGGCCACCAGGTTAGTGCGAGGTAGCTGATCTTCCCATCGTCCTCGATCATAAGGAATCTCGCGGTGAATTGCCATGATGGCGCGTCGCGTCGAGATTTTCCTGTCCATCAGTGATTGCATGATCTCATCGCGCTTCGAAGCTGCCGGACCGATGAGGCGCGCCATGTAGGACTGAAAATTATGGCGACAATTGCCTGGTATATACGGGGCTTTAATCCAGGACAGATCTTGCAGAGCGTCGGAATAGCGCTGCGCCAAGTACCGCCTTCTTTCAAGAAGAATCGGCAAGCGTCCGAGTTGGGCGATACCGATCGCCGCCTGCATGTCCGTCATTCGGTAGTTGAATCCGATCTCATCGTAGGTCTCGGCGGCGATCTGCTTCGCATTGTGGCGGGCAACGTCCGACAAACTCATCGCGTGTTGCCGAAGCCGTTTGAGCCTCGCGGCGAGGTCCGCGTCGTTGGTCGTGATCATGCCGCCCTCGCCGGTGGTCATAATCTTGCGCGGATGAAAGCTGAAGCAGGCCATATCTCCCTCAGGGCGGCCTATAAGCTTTCCCTCGTACTCCGCGCCGATCGCGCACGCGGCATCTTCGATGACCGGCAGGCCATGTTTAGCCGCGATGTGTTTGATCGCCTTCATCTCGGCCGGCAAACCGATCTGGTGAACCACCAGAATGGCCTTGGTATGAGGAGTGATAAGCACCTCGATCTGATCCGGATCGATGTTAAACGTATCCTGATCGATGTCGGCAAAAACCGGCGATGCACCGTTATAAGCGATGGAGTTCGCTGTGGCCACGAACGACAAACTTGGACAAATGACTTCATCTCCCGACTTTATGCCGACCGCCCATAGGGCAAGTTGTAAGGCCGTAGTACAGGAAGAGACGGCGACCGCATGGTCGCAACCCACATAGCGAGCGAAGTTCTCCTCGAACTGCGCGACCCGGGGACCTTGCGTGACCCATCCGGAGCGAAGAACCTCCAACACGCCGATTTCCTCTTCTTCACCGAGATACGGGCGGGCAACCGGAATCATTGAGCCAGGTGCGCTGATTAACGTGCTCATTTCACCCCTCCGCCGACGAGCGCCATTTCTGCCTTGGCATGCTCACACCATTCCACCAGCCTCTGAAGTCCAGACTGCAGATCAACGCTGGCTTTGAAGCCCAACAGATTCTCCGCCTTTTCGACGGCCGCGCGTCTTGCTTGTACGTTATTCACGGTACGGGCGGGCAAGTATTGCGGCGTTAAAGAGGAGCCGCATACCTTCAATAACAACTCGGCGAGTTGATTGAGCGAAGTCTGGACGCCTGTTCCGACGTTGAACGCTTCGTCGGTGGCATCAGAAACCAGGCCGGCAACGTTAGCTCTCGCGACATCCTCGATGTATACAAAGTCCATCGACTGCGTGCCGTCTCCGAATATCTTGGGCGAGACTCCGCTCTGGATCGCATCGATCCACCGGATGAGAACCTCCGTGTACACACCGTCGAGGTCCATCCGGGGACCGTACACATTGAAATAGCGGAACGCGACATAGTCCAGCTTGAACATTTCGTGATAGGCCCGCAACATCTGCTCGTTGGCTATCTTGGCGGCGCCATAGAGCGTGCGATTGTTGAAGGGGTGAGACTCATCCATGGGTAGATACGTTGGGTTTCCGTAGACAGAAGCAGACGATGCGGCGACGATCTTTTTGATGCGATGCCGCACGGCGCTTTCCAGGACATTCGTCATACCATCGATGAGAACTTCGACGCCTTCCCGCGGAGCTTCGGCACAACGGGTAATGCGCAGCGCCGCCATATGAACCACGTAATCCACCCCCTTGGTCAGGGAGTCCACCAGTTCGGCGTCCCGAATATCCCCTTCGACGACAACGAGATTCCCCCGCTTGGATGCATCGGCAAGATTTCGTCTGTTACCGCGTATGAAATTATCCAGCACTCGTACCTCGGCCGCACCGGCCTCGAGTAACTGATCCGCGGTCGTGCTGCCCACAAAACCAGCTCCGCCGGTGATCAAAATCTTGGTCCCTTGAATCGGGTTCATCTCAGTCTCCATGAAGGTCTCGACAACATCTATCAGACTGCGGGCGGCAGACGATATTGCCTTGCATACGCGGTTCAAATGGTTCAGTTTGGAATTACTCGTTTCGGTAGCGAAGTACTTTTGCTGGAACGCCGGCAACGATGGAGTAGTCCGGTACGTCGGTAGTTACGACCGCACCAGCACCCACAATCGAATGGGCGCCCACGTGAACCCCCGGAAGGAGAGTCGCATTCGTTCCAATGTCGGCGCCGTATCCGACGACCACTGGCTCGATCTTGAGTTCCGTAACGATGATGGGTAAGTCGATGGGGCTGCCGGTATGCGACGACCCCAGCACCTTGGCGCCCGGCCCCCAGCCGACATAGTCTTCCAGAACCAGGTTACGCGCATCGAAATACGAATGCGGCCCGATCCATACATGGTTGCCGATGCGGCACGTTCCGTCGAATCGGCCCTGGATCATGGTCTGGGCGCCAATGAATACCGAGTCACCAATTTCCATGGTCTCGGGATGCTTCAGAACTACTTCGGGCTCGACGCGCAAACCGTGTCCCGCCTGCCTGCACATCGCGCGAAATAAAATGCGTCTGAGTTGTGCCTCGAACGCCCCTTCCTCACCACGGTACTTTGAGAACAGCCCCATCAGCTCGGTCAGAGTGTGGGTGGCCTTGAGGTGTTCCGCATATTCCCATTCCCAGGCTGGATCCGTGGCCACTTTGGCTTTACCGAAGACGGAGGGAACCACGCGGCTGGCGGAAGTGGGCCGAGCGCCATTCTCAACCGACATTACATTTCTCCTGAAGTTCGGCGGCCACATGGCGGATCGAGTCTGTAGTAATCCCCGGATACATGGGAAGAGACAAGATATGGTCCTTTATCCGTTCGGTTACCGGCAAGTCGCCCTTGGAATAGTTGAGATAACGGAATGCTTCCTGCATGTGCAAGGGGATCGGATAGTGCAACCCCGTATCGATTCCGGCACCGCTAAGTTGCTGGCGGAGACTCTCCCTGTCTTCCGATTGGACCACATAGAGGTGATAGACGTGCTTGCCGTAGGGCATTTCAACCGGCAGGTCCAATTGCGCGCCGGCCATAACCTCGGAATAGCAACGGGCAGCTTCGCGGCGCTGCGCATTCCATCGATCAAGGTACTTGAGCTTCACGGCGAGAAGGCCGCCTTGCAGGCCTTCCATGCGCATATTGTGTCCCGAGAACTGATGTTCGTATTTCCGTCGCGAACCGTGATCGCGCCACATGCGGATTCGCTGCGCAAGGTCCGGATCATCGGTAGTTACCGCTCCGCCCTCGCCGCAGGCACCAAGGTTTTTGCCGGGGTAAAAGCTGAAACATCCGGCCAGCGCGAGCGAACCGGCCTTGCGGCCCTTGTACTCCGCCCCGTGCGCCTGGCAGGCGTCTTCGATCACCGGGATATTATGGGCCGTCGCGATAGCGCAGATGGGATCCATGTCTGCGGTTTGGCCATAGAGGTGGACCGGAATGATGGCGCGCGTCCGGGGAGTAATAGAAGCTTCGAGGCGTTCGGGATCCATGCAATACGACACCGGATCGATGTCGATAAACACGGGAGTGGCGCCGACCGCGGTGATCGCCTCGGCAGTGGCGATAAACGTATGCGCCACGGTGATCACTTCGTCACCTGGTCGCAGTCCAAGCGAGGCTAATACGATATGGAGAGCCGCCGTGCCGGTATTGACGGCAATACAGTGTTCACTCCCGCAGTAGGCCGCAAATGCCCGCTCAAACTGTTCTACCTCAGGCCCAAGAACAAACGCCGAGCTCTTGAGGACACGGGTGAATACCTGATGGAGCTCTTCCTCGATATCGCGATGCAACGAGCCCAGATCAACGAATGGAACCTTCATTCCGCCTCCAATTTTCTTAGCAGCCGGGCGGGATTGCCGGCGACGATGGTTCGGGGCGCGACATCGCGGGTAACCACGCTGCCCGCGCCCACGATCGCGTCCTCGCCAATCGTAACTCCACACAAGATTGTTGAACTTGTTCCGATGGAGGCGCCCCGCTTGACTACTGTGCTGACGACGTTCCAATCGGTCTCGGTTTGGAGTTGACCATCCGCGGTGATGGCCCGAGGGAACCGATCGTTGATAAAGGAGACGTTGTGCCCGACGAATACATCGTCCTCGATAGAAACGCCTTCACAGATGAAGGTGTGGCTCGAAACTTTCACGTTCCTGCCGATCGTTGCATTCTTTTGGATTTCTACAAACGTTCCAATCTTGCTGTTGTCGCCGATCGTGCAGCCATAGAGGTTCACGAAGGCGAAGATACGGACGTTGTCGCCGAGAACTACATCGGGAGCGATGCGTGCGTATTCAGCGGATATCCGTCTTGAAACGGAAACTTCTGCGGTCGCCGACATCATGCAGCCCCTGAATACATGTGGAGCGGAGCGGACTCCAGCTCGATCAATTTCCCGCGTTGGCGCATCGACCGCGAAGCACTCTCGAGGATGCGGACCACCTGCAACCCTGCGTATCCGTCTGTCAGGCAGTCGGTGCCGTTCGTGATGCAGTCTGCGAAGTGTTGAATCTCGACCCTGAGGGCCTCCGACACGTCGAGTTGGGGAGCGAACATGTCCCCCGACCGATAGCCGACCAAGGCCTTGTAGAGCGAATCCGTTCCGGCCGTAACCGTGATTCCCTTGTCGTAAACCTTGACTTTTTCGCTTGGTTCCATGTCGTCATAGACGATCATCTGCTTGCTGCCGCCGATCAGCGTGCGCCTGATCTTGACCGGAGACAACCAGTTCACGTTGACATGCGCGATCAGGTTTTCCTCAAAGAACATAGTGAGATACGCGAGATTCTCCGTGCCGCCCGAGACGTGATTGATCCCGGTAGCCGCTACAGCGCACGGCATGGAAGGCAGGACATAGCTCATGATGGCAAGATCATGCACCGCCAAATCCCAGATCACATCCACATCGCGTTGAAAGAGTCCCAGATTGATTCGCGTGGAATCGTAGTAGTAGATGTCGCCCAGGCGTCCGGCGTCGACAAGGTCCTTGATTTTGCGAACCGCTCCCGTGTAGACGAAGGTGTGGTCGACGCATAGCACCAGGTTGCGCTTTTGCGCCTCGGAGATGAGCTCGATGGCCTGTTCCGAGGTAGAGGTCATGGGCTTTTCAACCAGGACGTGTTTGCCACTCTGAAGGGCTTGCAGCGCCAGGTCATAATGGGCATGCACCGGAGTAGCGATGGCGATGGCATCGATTTCCGGGTTATTCAACAATTCGCGGTAATCAGTCGTGACCTGTACCGAAGGGTAACGGCTTCGAACCAGGTTAAGACGCTCTTCGCGCATATCACTGACGGCGATCACCTGGGTTTCCGCTGCCTCAAACATGCTGCGAACGAGGTTGGGACCCCAGTAACCGTACCCAATCACACCAACCTTAATCATCCTGACCTCTCTGGCACTGCATTCTGCACCTGGCTGGTTCACATTATGTGCATGCGATTGCATACTTGCCGGGAAGCATGAACAATGGAACTGTGAATGGTTTCTCCCGCGGCAAATGAACAAATCTCGGATGCATCCAGGTTGCAGATGCTGTGGTTGTATGCACGTCGTGAGCCAAAGCTCCAGGACGAGGCGCAGGTTGCTTTTTCGGCGGATGCTTCGGTGAGTTGAGACCAACATTGCTTCTTGGGCGACGCTACCGGGGACGGCCGGCAGTGCAGCCGCGTTCATAGTTCGCATAAAGTTGCAGATTATCGACAAGTGTCCCGCAATCGAGGGGGCGAAGCACGTAATATCTGCCATCATCGCCAGCCACCGCGAAGTCATAGCACCGTACGATCTAACGGAACCCTTAGAGCGAATGTCCTCCTGCTTCATCGCCCTGCGCGGTCCATCCTCAAGCACAGGTGAAATGGGGAATGGCCCTTTTAAGGACCCGGGACCAGCCCGCCTTTGGTCACCAAGTTGCTTATGAACTATCGGAATGATGCATCTTGTGATCGTCAAACATATTAAGACACTCGGACTCCTGGCCGTGACCTGCCTTCTCGGGTCCGTTGCATTTGCTCAGGAGACTTACTCCGCCAAGGCCAACTTGCCTGCGCCGGAGGCGGCAACAGGAACGGCCGTCGGGAAGATCCCCGATAGCGCTGCGTCACAGTTCACGCTCGGCCCGGCCGACGTCGTTCATGTCAATGTCTGGAAGAATACGGAACTCTCTCAAACGGTGACGGTTGGGCCGGACGGGTTTATCTCTCTACCCCTTTTGAACGATGTCCATGTGGCTGGAATGACAGCGAACGAGCTTGCCCGGGTGCTCAGCACAAAGCTCAATGACTACATCGTGAGTCCCCAGGTCACGGTAAGCGTGGTGGATATCCGCAGCCGGCAAGTCTACGTTCTGGGGCAGGTAGGCAAACCCGGCAGCTACCCCCTCGTCGGACCGATTAATGTTCTTCAGCTGATTGCACAGGCCGGAGGACTCAGCGCCTATGCCAATCGCAAAGGTATAACCATCCTTCGTGCAAGCAAAGGCGGAACGGAGAAGATCCGTTTCAACTACAACAACGTGGTGCATGGCGACGGGAAGCAAAACGTTTTCCTTCAGCCCGGCGATACGGTCGTAGTTCCGTAGCGGACAAGACGGGTGGAGTTCATGAAACGAATCTCGCTTCCAATCGTGCTCTTTGTAGTAGCTTGTGCTGGCGATCTCCTCGCCCAGTCGCCAACCGATCCGCGAATCGACGGAAATACGATATCGACGACACAGACCCAGCCGGTAACCGACACGAGCGCCGACTCAACGGCCCCTGCAAGCAGCCAGGGTGGGAGGGTGCCGGAAGTCGCGGCGCTCGATGGCAGCGGATCCATTGCCATGTCGTTGATTCGCAGGCCGCATCTGCTCATCGGCGGAACGGTAGCAGGTGGATATGACAGCGACCCGCTCAATCTTGGGACCGGCCCATCAACTGCGACTTACTCCTTCAGCCCCTATGTCGGAGTGCAAGGCGGGAATCTCAGAACCCAGATGATTGTTCAGTATCATCCCACCATCAGCCGATTCACGAGCTATTCGGGGCAGAGCATGCATCTTGCTTCACTTAAGGTTGCAAGCAGCTTCTCGCCGCGGTTTGAATGGACACTCGGCATCATCGGCTATCACGGGGACGACTCTCTGCGTCTCCTCGAGTCTCCGCGGTCGAGCCCCGGGGACGGCGTCCCGGGGTCCGGAGTTGGGGCGGCATCCTTTCTACCGAATGCCGGAACCGTCACCGACGTGGAAGGTGGATTGGAACTGCATTATGCGCTCTCAGAGCGAAATTCCCTGGGCTTGCGCCTGTCCGATTCGTACAATTCCACACCCGACTTGCATCAGAAGGGCAGCGTTGCGACAGCGGACGTGAACTACACCCGTTCCGTTAGTCCAACTCTGAGTTGGCTCGTCTATGGCCAAAATGCATATTACTACGGGGATTTGAATTGCACCGCGCTGGGAAGCGGCGTTGGAATACGGTGGCAGGCGCAGGAAAATACGAAGATCGAGCTAAGGGGGGGGCCTCAAATCGATAGCCCTGGCTGCAAAAGCCAGCAAGGATTCGCGTACAACGCATCCGTCACGAGAAAGTTGCCGTGGAGGTCGACGGTGTACTTAACGGGCGACCGGCAGCCTGTGATCTCTTTTCTGGGGTCGGGACTCTGGCAAGATGACATCACCGCCGGGTATGAGCGCCTCTTTCAGAACACTAACAGCTTGAGCTTCAATGCTGGTTACATAAACAGCACCACTCTGGTGAACGTTTCCTCATATCGGGGAACCTACTTCGATGCGTCCTATATGCGCGGAATTCACAGTGGTCTGTCGCTGCGGTGCGGCTACCGCATCTTCACCGGCCGTTCCGGAGAGACGGATATCAATCGCAACACGCTGCAATTTGCGGTCACATTTACGCCGAACACTCGCGTGTCACTTCAATAGGTTAAGGAGCCCAATGCAGGGACCCATGAATCAAAGGCAACGCACCCCCAATGACCCCATGTTGATCGTGCGGTACTGCAGGCGCGTGCTGATGAATGAGGCTCATCTAATTGTTCTATTCAGCCTCTTGCTGGCAGTTGCCGGGATCGTCGTCGTGTCATTAATTCCAGATCAGTACAAGGCCACCACGACGATCCTCGTGGATCCGCAAAAGATTCCTGAGCGATACGTCGCCTCAACCATCACGACCGATCTGAATGCTCACATGAGCACATTGACGCAGCAAGTTCTGAGCGCCACGCGGCTGCAGGAGGTCATCGATGCCGAGCACCTCTATCAAGATCTGCGCCCCAGGAAGTCACGCGAACAGCTGCTGGACTACATGCGCTCGAAAATCAAGATAGAACTCAAACAGGCCTCTGACGCGGGGATCAGCAGCTTCAGCATCTCTTATACCGACAAAGATCGATGGCTGGTTGCCCCGGTAACCAACCGGCTTGCATCGAGCTTCATTGATTGGAACCTGAGAAACCGCCAGCAACAGGCAACGGTGACAACGCAATTCCTGGCAAACGAGTTGCAGCAGGCCAAGACAAGCCTGGAGGAGCAGGAATCGGCACTTCAAGCATTTCGAATGCAACATATCGGGTCAACCCCGGATCAACTCGACGTCAATATGCAGGCCATATCGAGATTGCAGGCTGGCGTTCAGTCAAATGTCGACGCAATCAGCCGCTTGGACGAAGAGCGCATCCTTCTGACACAGCAGAAGCGGGTCGATACTCGCGATCCGTCAGTTCTGAGCGAACGCGACCAGCTAATGCTGGAACGCAGCCGGCTGGAGAATGATTTACTGAACATGCGTCGCCAGTATACGGATACGTATCCCGACGTGGTGAACGATGAGGCGCAATTGAAATCGGTCAATGCACGGCTGGCAAACATGCCAGAGCCACCGAAAGGCTCGCCGGCGATGTTCGATGCCTCAACGCAAATGCGCCTGAGCCTCATCGACAAACAACTGGAACGCCACAAGGACCAGATCGCTTCGTTACAACAGCAGATCGGCTCCTATCAAGGCAAGGTGCAGTCCGTTCCGGTTCTGGAAACCCGGATGGCCGAATTGACACGCAATTACGAGACTTCGAGGCAGAACTATCAATCCTTGCTGGACAAAAGACTCTCGGCAGGCATGTCGGAAGACCTGGAGAAGAAGCAACAGTCGGAGAGTTTCACCATCCTTGATCCGGCGAGTACCCCGGAGAAGCCATTTGAGCCGAAGCGGCTGCCCCTGATGGGAGTTGCCGTACTGGCGGCGATCGTACTTTGCTGCGGATCCACCATCGGTCTTTCGCTTCTGAAGGGCGCAGTGCGGTCTGAGGCCGATGTGCAGGCTTTGCTGCCCGTGAAGGTAAAAATATTGGGATCCGTGCCGCCCATAACGTCGAAAGCCGACATGTTTCGATCGCGTTTAATGACGATCGAAGTAGTATTCGCATCCCTTCTCGCTTGCGCGGGACTGGTTCTGTTCTTCTTGAGGGTACGACCAATCCTATGATCTCCAGAAACCCAATCGCTACGATCCACCAAGATTCGCTGGACCAGGACTCTACTGCTGCGCTCAGGTTGAATGCCGAGGAAATCACCCTGGAAATTCATAAGGGTTCACGGCTGGTTTTTCTGACTGACCCTTTCGGTTTGGCGGTTGAGAGCTATAAGCTACTTCGCACCCGTCTGTGCGCCATGAGCCCCGGCGGGGGAGAAGTCCTGGTAACCAGCCCCAATGCAGGGGACGGCAAGACCCTCACCGCCACCAACCTCGCCTGGTCCCTTGCAGAATCGGGAAAATGGACCTGTCTTGTTGACCTGGACTTTCGAGCGCCAGGAATGGGACGCTCTTTGAATCGTGAGATTTCAGCGGACGAGGATGGCGTTGCCGAAGTGCTCCAGGGCTCATCTGTCTTGTCAAAGGCGATTCGCCGCGTGAGCGGGACTTCCCTTCATATCCTCGGCATCAAGGAGCCTCAGCCGTCCAGTTCCCGGTTTCTGGCACCCGAAACCATCCGCCCTATGCTGACCAAACTCAGAGATATATTCGAGTGGGTCATCCTCGACATGCCGCCGGCGATCCCCATGTCTGATGTGGCCGAAGTCTTGCCCCATGTGGATGGTGCTCTCATGGTCGTCCGATCCGGAAAGACACACAAGTCCCTGCTTCAACCCACCATCGATCTACTGGGCAGCAAATTGTGGGGAGCGGTCCTGAATGACGCGGTGATAAACGGAAGCGAATACTATTATGGCTATTACGGCTATGGAGATCGATCCAAGAGGAAGGGATGATGGCTCGGAGCGCCGTCCTGTCGGCGCTGCCTCGCTCCCGGGACAACCGTACACAAATGTCCCTCTGTTAGTGGGGCCCGCGTTCGTTGTGCTGGCAGTCCCGATGGCCCTTGATGTATAGATCGGCCAGATCGCATCCGAACAAGGAATTCATCCCGGCACGCGGCCGGATGTGCAAGCTTCTTCAGTCTCAACCAGGTCGATCCGGCACCTGGAATCGCGTGTCAAGACCTGGCGCAGAATCTGGTCTACCTTGGCGCCGGCGTCATCCCAGCTGATTCCTTTTACGCTTCCGGCTGCGGCTGCCGACAGGGACTCGAAATCAGGATCCTCGACCACCGACTCTAGGGCGCTTGCCAATGCATGCGGATATGGTGGGGTATAACGAGCAAAGTCGTTCGATAAGTCAGTTCTGACATCGGCGGTATCATTCACAACAGGAATACATCCTGCGGCGAGCATTTCAAGCGCCACCAGCGACACGTTTGTGAAGGATAGGCTCAGTCCAGCGTAGCAGCGGTTATAAATGGCATTGATCTCCGATGGAGATATACGTCCGTGATCATGGAACGCAAAGGGCATCTTACCCATCTTGTCGCCATAAATGTGGATCTCGATCTCTGGATGCAGCTTTGCAAATAGCTCAATGCTCAGGATGCCGAGTTCGAAACCTCTCCGCTCTGTTTCGCGTCGTGCGTAGAAAACTATGCTCGAGCGAGGAGTCTCACTGCGCTGATACTTGGACGTATCGCAGCCATATGTGAAGGCTTCGACCGTCATCCCAAACTCGCGCTGCAGCCTCTCTGCGAAGCATCTTCCAATGCTGATGCCATGAAATCCCATACGATAGGAGTTCTCGGCCAGCAGTCGCGATGTCCCAGCAGGATAGAAATCAGGCTCGTAGTCTTGGATAAAGTAGAATCGCTTCCCCGCGCAGCGCGAGTTGAAGATAGGGTAGGCGCTCTGCCAGGCGGTCGCGACGACGCAATGAGCGTCTTCCATACCGGACTCTACGTTAGCGACCGGCCCGTGGAAATCGTAATAGTCGCGCACGATCGATTCATAGTACCTGTGGTCGCCGTTATAGACGTCGTAAAAATAGACTCGATTTCGGTAGCCATGACTCTCCAGGTATCGAACCATTCTGAACAGCGTGGTATGTCCGCCGGAACCACGCGACGGTGGCGTGGTAACCCAGTTCACGATGAGGTTCCCTCCCTGAACGATAGGCGGAATAGGAGCTTCAAAAGGGCTGGATAGGTCCGCGGCGATGACATCGTGGGCGCGGACCGGCAGGATTCTGCTCTTGGGGGCGATCCACTCAGATGCCGCTCGTCGCGCCCGGCTCTTGATACCCGCTATCCCTTCAAGGTCCCATAGTCTGCGGATCTGTCGATAGCGGCGACCGATCTGAACTTGAGCCTGATTGATCGAAAATCCCATTAGATTTTTGTCTCCTCACTGCGACGTAGATTTCGCAGGCTATATACTTTCGCTGTCGTATCTCCGCCCAACTCAGTCACACTCCCCATCTCTGCCAGCGCGCCTTCAGCGCCCATCGGTGAAGCTTGCGGGCCAATGCGGGCGCGGCAAATACTTGCGTCCTGTTGCAAAGAACAGGTCCGAGGCGACGACGACGACGAAGCGCTCCATATTCCGGCAGAGAGGTTGTTTGGTCATAAGCCTCGAAAGCGAACTCTTCCAGTTCTTCGACATGCGAGAGACTTTGATCATTCCGGTCGTATGCGCGGCAGGCGTCCCACAAAGCCTCGCGAGCGAGCGAGCGATAGGCTGAATCCTGCAGCAGGCTCAAATCTTCCCTCGAAGACCGGCAGTGCGAAAAGAAACTATCAAACGCCGCCTTCCGTTGGCGCAAGTCCACAAAACTCCCTCGAAAAGTGGTGCGCATCATGCTGTCAGAATGCACCCGATAGAATGCCTGCGGAATCTTTCGGATATGAGCAATATTTGAAACTGCCGCAATTCGCAACCACATCTCGAGATCACCCGCGTGAGGCAAGTCGGGATTGTATCCTCCCACTTGGCGCTGAATACTGCCGCGCACGACGACTTCAGGAGACGTGATCACATTGTATCCGGCACGGCACCTGAGCTCTAGCCATTCCGCACCCCTCCAACAGGTATGCATAATCCGCTCGGACTTGACAAAGGGCAGTTCTGCTTCGTCCCTGAAGTGAATGGCTCGTCCGTACACCAGACCGATACTGGGGTCCGTTTCCATAACCTGTACGGCCCTGCTTAGAGAGCCTGGGGCGAGCATGTCATCGGCAGACAAGAGAACAACATAGTCACCCGTAGACCACTCGAGCAGCCCCTCATTGTAGGTTGCAATATGTCCCTTGTTTTGCTCGTGGCGGCGAAAATGAACGGCGCTGTGAGATGCTGCCAGTTCCTCCCCCACGATGGGAGTGTCATCGGAAGAGGCGTCGTCAATCACGAGCACCCGAACATTCACCCCGGATTGCGACAGCACGCTATTGACGCAACCTCGCAGGTAGCGCGCATAGTTATAACAAGGAATGACAACATCGACCGTGCTCTTCATTTTTTCTCTCATGGCGGTGTGGTGGAAATCGATTTCTCCGGCGAATGTCTCTTGAACTATGCCGACGGCAAAGGATCCGATGTGAATCCCCGCACCACTTGACCAACAGTCAAGATCTGGGATCCTTTTTCAAGACTGAGCGCAACGACATTGTCGAGCAGAGACGGCGTGCAGCCAAATGGAGACGGCGTGCGTTGCACATCGTGCGTATAGAAGATCAACCATCCGGATCGTCTCACATTCTCGGAAAGCAGCGATTCGGCTCGTGCCAACTGATCAATGTCTCCGTAGAGACTATTGGCTCGCAGGAGATTCAAGTCGACCTCCTCAGGACCATTGATTCCGGGGTAGATTCCGCGGCAACTGCTGAGTTCGGCTGTCAGCCTCTTCTTGGAGGCAAGTGTTACGTGCCCGTAAGGGTAAGCGAAGTTATCCACCTCGTCGCTGCCGGTCATCTGGCGGGCAGCGTCTCGGCCTTGCAAAACATTTCTTTCAAAGTCATCGACTGAGACTCGACGGGCAGACCAATGACTGAACGTGTGGGAGCCCAACTCGTGGCCATCGCTCAGGAGAGACTCAAGATCGTCCTCGGTAAATTGGGGGCCAAGCTCGTTGGTGGTATTCACCAGTCCAAAGGATGCGTAATAGGTTCCCCGGGCTCCGAGGCTCTTCAGAACTCCCCCCCCAGCGCTATAGGCGGTATGGGGGAAGTCATCAAAGCAAAAAGAAACCACCGGCGGCCGAAGCTCGATTGAGCGCAGGCGGCGGTGCACAGAGCGAAGGAGAAACTGACGAGCCTCGCCCAAGCCGAGCTTGACCATTATCGGTCACCTGCAAGGGTCAGGCTGTCGGTCAATTGCAGATCGATGATTCCATCATCTGGAAGTTCGCGGCCATAGGGAAACACCAGCTGAGTGACACCGTCGGTTTCCCCAGTCTCAGTCAGGCAGAGATCTTCGAAGACGCGCCCCGATGGCAAGTTGCGCGGCGTCTTACGGTAATTGGCGTGGAAGTCCTTACCGGTTTCCTTCGAATACTTGGCAATCATGGAACGTAACAGAGCGTGTTCGACCCGTTTTGACTGAATGCGGCAGCTGAACATCAGGTCCGTCAGGCGAGGTTCGCGACGGTCAACGATTCCGAATCCTACAATGCCGTAATTACCAAATCGATCTTCGCAAGCGAGGACATACGTATCCAGGTAAGTCGTCGAGATGATGTGACGGAGAAGGCCGCGGTCATATCGATTCCCCGAAAAGTTCATCTGGTTAGTCCGCTGGGTGAGTTCGTGAACCCGTTCTAGATTGCTTTCGGTCAGCGGGGTGACTGTTGCGCGAATGTTGCAATGCTTCAGGAATGCTTTGTAATCGTCCTTGAAGCTCCCTTGAGCCTCTTTTCTTTCTTCCTCGGTCTTGTAAAGCTTGCGCCGGTTCATGCTTTCAGCGGTGATCGGGACGTTGAACTCTTCCCTTTCCGGGATAGACAGGTAATCTTTGGAATCCAGGGTCCGCACGCCCTTGCACATGGCCTCGACCTGCTTCCGCTCGAACTCCTGATCGTCCACAAAGACTACGGAATCGATGCCGATATTGAGGAGAGCGGCAACCTCGGCGACCGCCGTGCCTTTGGGTTCCCAGGAGATTTGCGGGCAGAGGAAAAAATCGCGCAGACCAAAATGCTGGAGCGCCGCCAGTGCCTCATCCAGGTTGTTCTTACTGGCCACCGACTGCAGTATGCCCCGCTGGTCCAGTTGCTCGATGATGGCTTGAATACCAGGTTTCAACGTTAGTCCGGCAAGACCGTCCTCCACGAGAATCCCATCCCATAGCGTGTTATCCAGATCCCAGACCACGCATTTAATCGTCTGTGTCTGCGTCGTCTTTGCCGGCTTTGGTTTCTCCTGAACAAAGTCCAAAAGGCCAAAATATAGAGTGAGCTCTTTGTCGACCCCATTGGGAATGAGTTCCACATTGAATGGATGTGCGAGATCAAGGACCGCGGAGATCTCTCGATAGGGAATTCGCCTTAGCTGATAGCCGGGAAGGAGACTGACCAGCGTCTGATAGGGAACTCTTGGCTGCGCGCCGGCTGATCGAATCGTGACCGACATATCGACCGGCCTGTCTGACGGGTTGTAGCACTCGAGAAGGAAGGCGGTTGGCGGACCGCCGTTGCGGGTGTCCCGGACTGCCTGGCGCTTTTTCCAGCTGTAGCGCTTGGTGACAGCCAGCGTCTTGAGCGGAACAGGCAGAGGCAGGTCGCGAAACACAGTTCCTAAGCGATAGTCATTCTTCTCGCGGCGGGCTGCTTCCGGCGCCGAGTAGAGATTGAGGCTGGCAGGCGTCCACAGTTTTCCCCATTGCTTGAATCGGATCTTCAGCAGATAACCGTTGATGGACCCCGGACAATCGATACGAACCATGCCGTCCACGAATCGGCGGCAGCGTCCATCTTCTCGAGGACTGTACAAATCGCACGAGGTATAACACGTGGGCCACACGCATTCGGTGCAGTGCTCGCTCCACGGGAGCACGGTCCGCGCGTCTATCGTGCCGGCGAGACCACCGAATGCGGCGATCACTTCTGAAGAAATCTGCGCGGGGGACTCAACTTTGCGGTTCGATTCGGTCTCATACATAAGGGTCACAAGGTGTTGCTCAACACAGGTATGAAGCGACCATGGAATGGGCGCAATTCTGTGATCGGGAAGGATGACTCGGAAATATCGAGGAAGGTGTGTTGATGTCTGATCCGCTTTGAGCCGTTCCCCAGGAACTGCTCGAAGCGGCACTTTGCGAAAGGCAAAGGGGGAAAGAAGGCACACGGGAGATCGACGAGATCGAAGTCCAGTGTGCCTTCTTATGAGGTAAGTCGGAATCGACTTCCGCGGAATCAAAATGCGAAAAAAGAGCCGCGTGCGCGAGACCGAAAACTGCTCAGTTCACGGTGCCGTTGAGGTTTGTCGGCGGAGCCGGGGCAGTGCTGGGATACTGATAAGCACCGATGTACCAGACTCCTCCGGCTCCACGGGTGTTGCCATCCGGGTCTTGATTGTATGGAGACGCGAGGGTTTCGCCCTTCGCAAAGGTTGTCGCTCCGGTTGACGTCAGATGAAAGTCCGCGACCACAGGATTGGTGGGCGACTCATTCACGAACATGGTGCTGGCGCCCAATTTGCCCACGTTGTAGTAAAAAGATCCGGTGCCGCCGTCACTGCCTCCGCTCAGACTGAACGCGTTGTGATTTCCATTGGGCGGAGTGCCGGTGATCGTAACGTTCTCGAACACGTTGTTGGCCACTTCGCCGCCCACCATCGGGCCTGTGAAATCGAGCCATGCCGGTTGATAATCGCCGAAGGTGCCATCATTCTCGAAAACATTGTTATAGATGTACACCGGGCCATAACTGCTGCCCTGCTTGAAGACGATCAGTTCCCCTCCGGAGTGGTAGACGACATTGCCGTAAAACTCCCAGTTGACGGCTCCGGTACCCCCCTCGAAAAAGATGCCATCATTGGGAGACAGGAAGATCTTGTTGTACCGCCACGTGACGTTCTGGTATGGCGGGTTCGAATACAGGATATCTTCATGTTGCTGCCCGTCATTGTTGGTGTCGTAGATCAGGCTGTATTGAATGGTGCTGTTGCTCCAGCCGCAGCCGCGAGTCGCTTCGCCCGTCCTGTGGATGCTCATGTGGTCAAACAGCATGTTGGTACGGTTGGCCGATTGGCAGTAAGGCGCGATGTTGATTCCAACCACGCCACCCCCGGTACAGGTTCCGCTGGTTACGCAGGCTGGACCATAGATTTCGATATTGGTCCAGGTAATATGATCGATCGCCTGGCTGGTTCCACTGCCGGTCCCTTCGCCGCCGTCGATTCCATCCCCGCTCGAACCTGGAATAAGAATCTGTATGCCGTAAGAGATTCTGCCGTCGAAAGTGATATAGGAAGCCGGACCCGGAACATCGATGCCGGGTAATACCACCGTGCTGTCATAGCTCGAACTCCAGCCTGGAGCGGCGATGGCCGTAGCGTCCGTCGAGCGGACGCGGTTGAACGTTAAAACACTGCCGGCGGCGCACGCTTTACTCGCTTTCAGGCCAGTGGTGTAGTTCCCCCCCGCAAGCCATACGGTATCTCCGCAAGCCAGGGTTGAAAAGTTGATTTGGTTCATTTCGTTCCAGGCATCGGTCCAGCTGGTTCCATTGTTTTTTCCGGTTGCACCGTGGTGTACGTAATAATTCGCCCCATAGGCTTGCGAGGCGGTCATCACCAGGAGAGAGAGAAGAAAAAAGCGGATTTTTGACATATAAGTTTACGCGACGCAATTGATTCCGCACGCATTCGCCCGGAATGGACGTGGTAGGGTCTCGCTCTCAATCAGAGAATTGCGTCTGACTCCTTACCTTGATTAATTGAGATGTATTACCAGAATGTCACCCTGACTCTGCCCAAGGCAATCGAATGATGCGTAGGTAACGAAGATTTGAGGTTACTTTTGGCTAAATAATTGATTCTGCTCGATCTATCGATTCCCAATTTGGTTCTGAGGCAATAAAGATCAACAAGGCTTAAGAATCCGCTGCACCCGAAGCGTTTTCCCGCCCCTAGCGAGTTGCCGAATCCAATTCGGACATCCGAATCGATCTCCGGTTTCTCGCAATGTACCAAGCTAAGAGTAACACCATCCCCAGTCCTCCCGAAGACACAAAGAACACATTCCACGCGCGCCCGTTGTCTGCATAAGATGCGATGAATTTGCGGCCAAGCAGAGTTCGAGATACAACGTTGTCCCGAAAGTCGGACAGCAGCCGAATTGCGTTGGTATGGAACGACTTCTTGGCTGTATCGATGCTGCCCAGGCCCGCCTCATCGGCATAACGCACGGAGAACTCTTTCGTTGCACCCTTTTCAATTTGGAATGTCGCTTGAAGCATGTTGGCCGATCTTGTAAAGGGAACCGGTCTGCCGTCTATCAGTGCCGTCAGTTCATGGGAGAAACTCTCATCCTTTTCCAGAACGTACTCGACGTCGCGATCGTGATCGTTCGTGATTTCGAGTTTCGAGGAAAACGCACGCAACTCGTACTTGCCGTCGGAGCGCCTTCTCTCAAGGTAGAGATGTCGAATGATCGATCCTAGACCGTCCCATCGAGTTCCGGGCTGCAGCCTGTTCACAAGATCTGCGGTCTTGTCGAAAGCATCCATGCCCGAGGCGAAGAAGCTCTCGTGGGCATAAAAGAGAATTGGGTTGCCAAGGAACGCATCGATGGCAATTTGCGCAGGCGGTATTTCCGCCTCGGCCGAATAGCGGCGAAGACTGGGGAAATCTCCGAAGCGCAGAGTGGCGGTACGCAATGCAAAATCGGCCCCCGCGGGTGCCGTCGCATCCGACGGCACATTGAGGGAGTTGGCCGTTCCCAGGTATTCATTTTTTCGCAACTCCGAGAACGTGGCCTCAGGAGCAATCGAGTGCGGAAAGATGATTACAGGATCATACGGAATATGGGTGAGAGCGCGGAACTCTTCCATGCGGGCAAGACCCTGGCGCATGTTCTCAACCTGTTCGCTCAGCGCGTGCGACGCGAGCGGTCCGAATTCCTGGTGAACATGATTGTTTCCATGAATACTGATCGAGAGCTTATCGGGATTCTCTCGAAAGATAGACACCGCGCTCGACTGGCTGCGGTCAAAATTCCAGGGGATAAAAGCGATGGTCGCGTGAAAGTTATGCGCGCGCGCATGTTGCACCAGCTCTCCGTAATCGACATACCCATAGGGTTGACGCAGCCATGGATCATCGATCGTGAAGTTGGCGTACGCCGCGGGACTATGCCACACACGATCGCCGCCCGCATAATGCAGGAAAAGTATCGCGGCGGCCATGCTGGCAAACATAGGCGGCTGGCGAAAAGGATCGGGGCTCGCCGGTGGGGCGACGGCGTGGTTTTCTGCCGCAACAAAAACGCTTCGGTTCTGCACGCGGACTCGGACAAACGCCGGGGTCGCGGAATCACCTCGATGGTCCGTCAACAGCAACAGGTCTTCCACCGCGCGATTCAAAGTGAGGTAATCGAGTTGTTTGGCAAGAATGGGAAGCTGACTCCCGCCCAGTTGCCTGGTCACATCGTTACCCGTCCCGACCTCGTACCACTCTCTTTGCCCCGAAACGTCAACCTTGACTGCACCGCTAACCGCTCCACCCGACCACTGTTTCAGGCAGTTGCGGTCGATGCGTTCACTCACGCCTGAAATCATCAGCGGAATTGCACCGGCGGATCGCTGCAGAGAACCCAGTACGGCTTTCTGATCCAGGAGCGGCAGAGAATCCGCGCTGATGACAACGGCCACCAGGTCGGAACTATGCAACGCCTCAAGCACGGTCCGGTCCAGTTTGCCCTGAATCGGATGTACAGCGATGGTCAACCCCAGGAAAGCGGCAGCACTCGTTACCTGCTCGCGGGCAGCGGGATCGGGCGTAGAACTCTCGATGTAGAGCACATCTGCCCCATACGCCGAAGCGCAGAAGATGAGCAGGACCGCGGCGAAGAGCCAGGACCGCGCGCGAATTGTGACGTGGGGTGCGGCTAGATTATTCGAATTCATAGACAAGCTTTTCGTCTTTCAAAGTAGCAAATGCGAGAGTCGCTCTCTCCCAGCCGTCGCCTTCGATTCGCCAGGTTTCGCCGCTGCAGACGAGGCGCATATTCCTTCGCTGTCTCCACCAGGTGTCGATCTCTCCGGGAAGGGCGATCCATACGTTGAAATCGGACCTCAGGATGGAGAGATGTTCCAGTAAAGCGGCATAGGCTTCTCGTGCTTTCGGCGTGTCCAGATAGTCAGGATGAACGATGAAGCTGATCAGGCCATGCTGTTGCATGATCAGGCTGGTCTGTTCACGCCACAGGTCCAGGGAGTATGTCTCAAGTACGTGAAACAGCGTGTAGTCCTGCGTTGCGGTCACGGGGATCTCAAGCAGTTCACCGATGAAGTAAGGCATGACCGTGCAGCATCCACCGCGCTGCGGGTCGAGATGACCGACGTTTGGAACCGACATGTCATAGGAAAAATCCAGTTCGCTGAACCATTCCTGATTGCGGTACAGGATGGCGGACCGGAAGCCACGGCTGCCAAAGGCGGCGCCGAATCGATTGATCTGCGGAGCCGATTCCATGAATACTTCGCGTGATGAAAAGAGGTGCCCATCGTGCTTCAGGTCATGTACATTGACCTCAAATCCGCGCGATTTAATCGATGTCAACTCTTCCTCGCCGACAACGTACCGGGCATCCGGGATCAGTTGGAACGAGGTCTTGATCTGGAACGAATCATTGATATCCATCAGATCGTTCCGGAATTTCAAGCCTGCATCTGTTTCAACGTCGTGCGTCATGGTCGCACAACTCGATTTTCCCTCCGGCCAAAACCAGATGAAAGGAACCCGCTTCTGCCGGGACGCCTTGACGCTCAGGCACATAAGTTCCTGAAACATGCGATCCAGGCTTCGATCGACAGGCCAGGTTGGAAATGGCCGGTCCGCCCAGCCGCTCAGCCAGGCCTTCTGCAGATGGCGCCGGATGCTCACCGGGAGTGCAGGTCGCAGAGCATAGTACATCTTGCGAACCAGTTTCTTCGCGCTCGCATTCTTCTGAGGCCGCACGTACCGTTCATATCGATGATTGGTTGCGACCTCGTCGGGATCGAAGGGAAGCGAATAGAAGCTCCCGTCGAACTCAACGCGAGCGGCCATATCGGGCATGTGTTCGTCGGCCCGATCAGCCGTCGTGGCCAGTGATCTTCCGAAACATATGCTTCCGTCGCCGAACCTGAAATAGCCCGGACCTCTGCCTCCAGTTGTGGCAGGTTTGAACACTGCGGCGCTTGCCGGGCAATGATAATAGTCGAGAAAAGCTTGATTCATAGAAGGAACAGACTGGGAACGGTAGTTATCTGCTGAAAGGTAGTTATCCGATGTGCCGATAAAGAAGCTGGCCGACTCCTGCCAGCAAAGGATCGGGCAGGCGGCCCAGTGCCTCGCGGCCCCACGCGGAGGCGAAGGAAAGAGGCGATGAGGAAGATTTGCCGCGATGGGGCAGCGGATTGCGGTAATAGGTGAGCCGAGTCGAAACGGCGCCGAGATGATCTTTGAATGCAATCAGACCGGCATCTTCCGAGGTTGAACGTCCCAGGTCAAATAACTCCAGGCCATTTTCCTTGGCCTGTTGAATTACTTTCCAAAAGAGCAGAGGCGTTCCGCCAAGATTGGCATACTGGCCGTCCGAACAACCGTACTTATAAACCAGAGACTCTTTGTAGGCGAGAGTCAGGATGCTGGCTACGGGAATCGAATCCTTTGAAGCCAGATGGATGGTCGCCGCTTCGCCGCAACTGTCGATTACGTTCTCAAACCAGGCGGCCGGCTGGGGTGGCAGCTTGTGGCGGCGACGGGTGAGAAACAAAAGATGGCGGAATTTATCGAGCAATTCCCGGGACCGGCCTGACTCGTAGGTCAGGTTCTCGCGTTCGGCCTTCTTGATCTTCCTGCGGATGCAGCTATCGTGCAATCGGGAATGGATCGATTTCAGGTCGGGCCGCAGATCGATGGTATGGAAGTGAAATGTCTCGCTTGTAGAAAATTCCGCATCGGATCCGAACTCGAAATCACTTTCCATGGCTCGCAGCTCAACATACTTCTCCCGCCGCGATAGCCTTTGTCCGCTGATGTATTTCAGAATGGCCGCCAGATCGTCGCCGTTCGCGAGCGGCCGGCAGTGATCGGAAAATGGAAGGGATACCAGCCTCCGTCCAGTCATCCAACTGCTGATCCTGCAGAACACCATGGCGTTGGCAAGGTTTGCGCCTTCCGATGTTGTGAAGGCCACAGGATGATATCCATATGTCTTTTGAATGGCCGCCAGCCACCCTGGGGAGTGAAAAACCGTAGCACCTGGATGCTGTTCCAGGAACCGCGGCCAGCGGGGATCAGTAAGGGGATCGAATTCGTAAACTACCATGGCCATATACCTTCTTGAGCGCTTGAGCATTGCACCTTGATATTGATGCCTGGCCTATCTTGGTTATGGGCCTATGCGCAAGCCGTTGCGAGTCAATTGTCGGTTTACTCCGCAACCAGCCGCATGATGTACTCGTTGCCGAGCCATGCGTTGCGATTCCGTTTGGCTGAGCCGAAGAACGCTTTCATAAAGTAGTACTCTCTGGGATGGCTCACGATGGTGTTGAATCCGGGCATCGGAACTCGCGAATAACGGAAGGTGGACACGATCCGCAACCGATTGTTCTCAACCAGTTTTGCGACCTGGTCATACGACAACTTATTCGTCGCATACTTTGCAGGAGCGAACAACTCCCGCGCCCAGCCCCACACGCGCCCGATCTTCCCAACCACGTGAAAGGCATCGGTGAATTCCAGAATGAGACTTCCGCCCGGCCGCAGCAGGCTCCTGGTTTTCCTCAGAAACTCGTCCGGGGAGTCGACGTGTGCCATCACTCCGAGGCTCATGATCAGATCAAATGGCTCTTGATCGAACGTTGCAACTGCAAAGTCCTCGCGGCGGACATTGACATTTGCAACATGCTCAGAGGGAATATTGGCGGTGGCTGTGGCGACCATGCTGGACGAGATATCCATCAGTGTCAACCTCCGGCCAGGGCCGGCCAGTTGGAGCGAGATCGACCCGTCGCCGCACCCGATATCCAGGATGCGATGAGGCATTATCTCCGCGGCATATGCCGCGACGGTATCAATCCGAAACCGGACATCCACATGCCGCCGCTTCAGATATTTGGACGTATCTTCGAACACGTGGCGGACATTGCCGCTATTCGTCGCTCGCCCGGTTTGCGGCAATGGGTTCACTGCCTGTTCCACACTGGTTTCCACGCTCATCGGTGAGAATCCTTTATCCGTTTCGTGAATTCGATTTCTCGGTTACTTCCAGATGCTCTCGAGCATCATCATTTTGCGCATTTGCTGCGCCCGCGTGTACTGGATCAGCTTCGCGTCCTGCACCCGCGGGATACGGCGCAAGTAGCCGCTGACAAAGCCCCACAACAGTCCTGCGGAGCCTGCGATATAGGGCTTTTTGGGAACGCGCAGTGCGCACTTGAGAAGCATGAAAAGAGGGTGGTAACCGGTGATGTAGTTGGCGCGCCCGTTCTTGATGCAATCCCGCCAGGCGCCGTCGGCTGAACCCGTAAAGCGATAGTGTGACAAGCGAAGATCCGCAAAGGTTCGGGTACTCCACCCAAGCATATTCGCCTTGAGTTCATCGATCGTATCCCATCCTGGAGCCTGCACCAGCCCCCCGAGCGCATCCCAACACTCCTTTTTGTAGATCTTGGTAGCACCCCGGACATGGAACCTCGGATTGCGCTCTAGAACGAGCCTGCCTTTTTCTTCGTGGTAGATTCCGCCACCCCCAATACCCAGCTTGGGATCGGCCGCGAACTCGGCGAAGCAGCGCTCGAAATAGTTGGAGAGAAAGCTCAGGTCCGCATCCAGCTTGACAATAAAATCCCAATCTGAGGAGGGAAGCTGCGCATAGCCGTCGTTGAACGTTGCGATAACGCCACCTCCAGCCTGTCGAAACCCTCGATTGGGCCGGTGCCTCGCGATGATCCACGGGTACTTTGCGGCGTACGCGTCAATGATTTCGCCGGTACGATCACGCGAACCGTCGTCCACGATGACCCAATAGAGTGGCAGGATTGACTGGGTCGCCACGGACTCAATCGTCTTTTCTATGAACGCTTCTTCGTCTCGCGCGGGAGTGATGATTACGTATTTCACCATGCTGATCACGTCGCTCCTGGCTCAGGATTTCAGGTGACTTACACATGCATCTACCAGTTCGAGATACTCGTGCTTGCGCGCATTCCACGTGTTCTCTCTCACATAGTTCTTGGCGTTTTCGATCAAGGATGCGCGGCGCTGCGAATCTTGGCGCAGACGGATGATTTGTTCTGCCAACTGGACCTCGTCATCATTCTCGTAATACTGAATGATTGAATCGTCGTAATAGTAGGCGTGGATTCTCGTCCGGCACGCGATGACTGGGACGCCCAGGCTCATGAACTCCAGGATCTTGGTGCTGAGCGCCTCGTTACTGAACGCGGAATTGGTGCGCTTGGGTTCAATCGCCAGATCGCCCCGGGCCATCACCTGCGCGATCTCCGCGCTCGGAAGAAAATCATGGAAGAATATGCGCTGCTGATGGAGTTCTTCGGCGAGAGCCATCAAATCTGGCTTAGCCGGACCCTCGCCGTAAATGTGGAACTCGGCGTCCGGCATCTGCTTCTCGATGCGCGCGAATGCCCTGATCGCGATGTCAAGTCCCTGATGCCAATTAAGGGAACCCGGATAGATCAGAAGGAAGCGTCCGTCGGATGTATTGTTGCGGTTCGAGCGTGAGGTGAAAATATCGAGGTCGGGACGGTTCCGAACGACGCTGCATTTGTCAGCCCGAGACGATCGCGCCACGAAGCGATCACGCCAGATGTGATTGGCAACAATCACGTGGTCGGCAAATGCCGCTGACCATTTTTCGACCAGGGTCATCGCTTTAAAGACCAGGGAAGTGTGGCTGACCTTGAACTTCGACGCATAAAACTCCGGTAGCAGATCGTGGATGTCAAGGATGACCCGGACTTTCTTGAGTTTGGGAAAGAGAGCGGAAAACACCAGAAAGTCCGGGACGTTGTGCACGTGGACGAGATCATATGGATCCTGGCCATGCTTGCGCCGCAGGAACAGTAACGACCTGAAGAGGAAGCGCGCGATCCTGGCAGAGTAGGAGAGAAGACCCTTTTCGTTCACCAGTCGCGATTGAATGCGATAGACGTTGACACCGTTCATGACCTGAAATACAGGGTGCGATTCATCCCGGCGAAGTGCGATCACGTCCACAGCGTCCCCACGCTGCACCAGCGCAGTCGCGTACTGCATAATGCGCGTATCGCTCTCATAGAAGGCATAGGCCACCATGCACACGCGACGCCGCAGTCGGCCGTTGAGCGTGATCGGAGGAGCGGAAGCTGTGTCCATGGCAGGAATTTCAGGCAACGTCGAAGTCATAGACATCCAATTCTCGCGTTTCTACTTCAAGCCGGTTTTCTTGTTCTTCGACTTGAAATGCAAGACGGGAGTGGCAAACCACAATTGAAATGAGTATCCAATTCAGGTATCCCTGCTGCCCCCAACTGTAGCCAGCCACACTTAAGAGGAGGAAATAGAATCCCAGAAGCGACGTCAGTAGAACGCCGCTTAACCGGTTCTCCGGTCGAGGGAGCAGTCTGAAATTACGGATGGCAATCCAAATCGGGCCAAACAGAAGGCACGAAGTGATCAAGAGCCCGCCGTAACCCAATTCGTAGATGAAGAGCGCCCAGTTATCGTCGCAGGTGTACCAGCGCTGCGTCACATTGAGGAAGGTAATTTCCAAACCCAATTCGCGGAAGGTGCCAAGCCCGTAGCCGAAAACCAATCGCGTCGGATCCTTGTCGACAACCTGCTGGATGGTTTGGCTCAAAGTGTCACGGTAGAGATACGAGGCCCCCACGGGGCTGGTCGCGTCAGTGCTGGACTGGTAGAGGCCTGCAATAGTTTCCCAGATCCCCGGCCGGCATACAACGATCAGTCCCGCGGCAACTGCCGTGATCAGAAGATATTTTCGTACCCGGCCGTTCGCCAGCAAGAACAGAAGACAGCAGCACATCCCGAGCGCTATCCACGGGCCACGGCTGGACGTCTTGTAGATCGCCCAGATCATGAGTAGAAGCGATACCGATAGCATCAGGCGCTGTCGGCCTTTTTCCCAGATGCTCAAGAGAAAGAGCGCGATGGGAATCGTCACTGCCAGCGCATCGCCAAACAAAATGGGGTGAGGGAAAGTCGATCGCACTCGAAGTCCGCGGCCCCATTCGATGTAGAGGGGATCGTGTCCACCGTCATATGTGATCCACAGGTTGGAAGGAAAGATTCTCAGGATACTCCAGTGGTCATAGGCCTCAAAGAGAGAAAAGACACAACACAACCCCATGGCCATGACCACAGCGTAGAGGATGCTGTAGAGGGTTTGAAGTTTGGTTGTGATTCGAACAAAAAGGAAGTAAAGAAGGTAGTACTCCAATACCTGCGAGATCATCTGCTTGATGCTGGTTACCAGCGACAAGGAAAAGACGGTGGAACAGATGGCCCATGCAACATTCAGGAGCATGAGCCATTTCAACGGAATCGTGTCTTGCGTCGAAGGCTCTCTTTTCACCAGGTAGAGGACGAGCAATGTCATCAACGACAGCCGCATCGTGTTGAAGTCGCACACCCCCGGAATCACGAGTCGCGATTCGAGCGGCATCAGCACCACAAAGAAGGCGAACACCGGCAGAGCATTCTCGAGCGACTGTCGTGCCGCCCAAATCAAGCTCACCACGATGGCCAGTTGAAGCGTAAGGATAATGATCATTGCCGCGCATCGCCGCGATTGTCTGTGAATGAAGCGTTTTCCGCATGCGCCTCGCGCGGACGCCACGGTCTCACGGAATTGTGCTCAGCAGCCTGGCTCCCGGACGGGACTACTGGTCGCACCCGGGACGAATTTGGGCAACGCTCCGCGATCGTGACTCACATGAGAGCCAGTGGAAATCACGGTATTTGCCAATGCATCGGCTCTTCGGGTCAGATCGCTGGGCCGGCTGAACCGGACTGACTCCCCCCGACGTGAGTCGAGGATCGCGGGCGATACTTCCCTGCCCTGATGGTTAGCAATTCGGAGGCCAATGAGCGACGCAGCCCGGGTAAAGGCCCCCCAATTCTGAGGCCGACTGGCTGACGCCTTCATTTCCCGGCATTGCTGGCCAGATGGAGGGTTGCACCTTTGCTGCCGCGATACTGGCCCTGCACGATTCCAGGGTTGTCGTGTGAAGCCAGTTGTCACAAACGTCTCCGGGTGTGCAAGGGGTTGCACACCACAGGTCGATCGGCGGTTTTCTCAAGGAGAAAGGCGGCACCGTCCTGGTCGGCAGCCACATCGAGGCACACTTATTTGTGCTGGCATTATGGAATGCTCAAGATTATCTGATTGGAAGGCGAACTCTCCACATCCGCAGCATCCACACTTGTCACGTAGTAGTGGTAAGTCGTACCGGATTGTACCGAATGATCTAGATAGCTGGTCTGCGTCACGATGGAGGTATTCAGAGGCGTGAAACTGCCGCTGCCGTCAGCACGATATACTCTGTACCCCGAAATAGCGGCTGGCGAGTTGACAGGTGCGCCCCAGGCGAGATTTACCGAATGCGCCGCGGTCCCAGTACCGCTAAGGCTTACAAGTGCGGTACTCCCTGAAGTCGAATTGCTGGTAATGGTGAGTTGCCCTGTCGACGTGCCGGCCGCAACCGGGGTGAAGACAACTGTGAGTTTCACGGCAATGGTGGGATTGAGGGTGACCGGGAATGTCAGACCCGAGATTGTGAACCCGGAGCCGGTTATGCTCGCTTTGCTGACCGTAACGGGCGCGTTGCCAGTAGATGTCAAGGTGAGGATCTGGGTCGCCGATGATGCAATTACGGTATTTCCGAAATCCAGACTCGTGGAGCTGATTGTCAGCACCGGGTTCGAAGCGCTCGCTCCCGTACCGCTCAGGGATACCGTTGCTCTGGCGCTCGAGGACGAATCGCTTGTGACCACCAAACTGCCCGTAGCCGCGCCGGAAACCGTTGGAGTGAAGTTGATCTGTAAATTCAGAGACTGGCCGGGATTCAGTTTGAGGGGCAAGGCGATTGCTGCTGCGGAAAATCCGGAGCCGCTCACAGACACCCCGCTGAGAGTGACCGGACCCGTCCCGGTGGACTTGAGCGTAATGGCCTCGGTTGCCGTGCTGTTCACCGTCACGTTGCCAAAGCTCAGACTCGTGGCGCTTACAGTGAGCTGAGGCACGGGTGCGGCGACTCCGGTGCCGCTCAGGCTGACGGTGATTGCGTTGGCATTGCTGCCAATGGAAAGGGTTCCCGCAGAGGCTCCCGCCGTCTTGGGATCGAACGTCACCTGCAATGTAAGCGAGGAGCCCGGATTCAGTGACACCGGGAAGGTGGTTCCCGATACGGTATAGCCCGATCCGGAGACACCGTCCCCATTCACTGTGACCGGACCCGTTCCAGTGGACTTGAGCGTCACGGCCTCGGTTTCCGCGCTGTTCACCGTCACGTTGCCAAAGCTCAGGCTGGTGGCGCTCGCAGTGAGCTGAGGAACAGGCGTGGCAACTCCGGTGCCGCTCAGGCTGACGGTCGTCGGATTGGCATTGCTGCTAATGGAAAGGGTTCCCGCAGAGGCTCCGGCAGTCTTCGGATCGAACGTCACCTGCAATGTGAGCGAGGCTCCCGGACTCAGTGACACCGGGAACCTGCTTCCCGATACGGCATAGCCCGATCCGGAAACGCCAGCCCCAGTCACCGTGACCGAAGCCGTTCCAGAGGACTTGAGCGTTACGGCCTCGGTTGCCGTGCTGTTCACCGTCACGTTGCCAAAGCTCAGGCTGGGGGTGCTTACAGTGAGCTGAGGCACAGGCGTCGTAACTCCGGTGCCGCTCAGGCTGACAGTGATTGCGTTGGCATTGCTGCCGATGGAAAGGGTTCCCGCAGAGGCTCCGGCAGTCTTCGGATCGAACGTCACCTGCAACGTCAGCGACGCTCCCGGATTCAGTGCCACCGGGAACCTGCTTCCCGATACGGCATAGCCCGATCCGGAAACGCCGGCCCCAGTCACCGTGACCGAAGCCGTTCCAGAGGACTTGAGCGTAATGGCCCTGGTTGCCGTGCTGTTCACAGTCACGTTGCCAAAGCTCAGGCTGGTGGTGCTTACAGTGAGCTGAGGCACAGGCGCGGCGACTCCGGTGCCGCTCAGGCTGACGGTGGTCGTCGCCGGGTTGGCATTGCTGCTGATCGCGAGCGTTCCAGCGGAGGCTCCGGCAGTCTTCGGATCGAACGTCACCTGCAATGTCAGCGAGGCTCCCGGACTCAGTGACACCGGGAAGGTGCTTCCTGATACGGCATAGCCCATTCCCGAGATGCCGGCCCCACGCACCGTGACCGGAACCGTTCCAGAGGACTTGAGCGTAATGGCCCTGGTTGCCGTGCTGTTCACCGTCACGTTGCCAAAGCTCAGGCTGGTGGTGCTTACAGTGAGCTGAGGCACGGGTGCGGCGACTCCGGTGCCGCTCAGGCTGACGGTGGTCGTCGCCGGGTTGGCATTGCTGCTGATCGCGAGCGTTCCAGCGGAGGCTCCGGCAGTCTTCGGATCGAACGTCACCTGCAACGTCAGGGAGGAGCCCGGATTCAGTGCCACCGGGAATCTGCTTCCCGATACGGCATAGCCCGATCCGGAAACGCCAGCCCCAGTCACCGTGACCGAAGCCGTTCCAGAGGACTTGAGCGTCACGGCCCTGGTTGCCGTGCTGTTCACCGTCACGTTGCCAAAGCTCAGGCTGGTGGTACTTACAGTGAGCTGAGGAACAGGCGTCGTAACTCCGGTGCCGCTCAGGCTGACAGTGATTGCGTTGGCATTGCTGCCGATGGAAAGGGCTCCAGCGGAGGCTCCGGCAGTCTTCGGATCGAACGTCACCTGCAATGTGAGCGAGGCTCCCGGACTCAGTGACACCGGGAAGGTGCTTCCTGATACGGCATAGCCCGATCCGGAAACGCCGGCCCCATGCACCGTGACCGGACCCGTTCCAGTGGACTTGAGCGTCACGGCCTCGGTTGCCGTGCTGTTCACCGTCACGTTGCCAAAGCTCAGGCTAGTGGCGCTCGCAGTGAGCTGAGGAACAGGCGTCGTAACTCCGGTGCCGCTCAGGCTGACAGTGATTGCGTTGGCATTGCTGCCGATGAAAAGGGTTCCAGCGGAGGCTCCGGCAGTCTTCGGATCGAACGTCACCTGCAACGTCAGCGACATGCCCGGATTCAGTGACACCGGGAAGGTGCTTCCTGATACGGCATAGCCCGATCCGGAAACGCCGGCCCCATGCACCGTGACCGGGCCCGTTCCAGTGGACTTGAGCGTCACGGCCTCGGTTGCCGTGCTGTTCACCGTCACGTTGCCAAAGCTCAGGCTAGTGGCGCTCGCAGTGAGCTGAGGAACAGGCGTGGCAACTCCGGTGCCGCTCAGGCTGACGGTGATTGCGTTGGCATTGCTGCCGATGGTGAGGGTTCCCGCAGAGGCTCCGGCAGTCTTGGGATCGAACGTCACCTGCAATGTAAGCGAGGATCCCGGATTCAGTGCCATCGGGAACCTGCTCCCCGATACGGCATAGCCCAATCCGGAGATGCCGGCCCCATGCACCGTGACCGGCTCCGTCCCAGCGGACTTGAGCGTAATGGCCTCGGTTGCCGTGCTGTTCACCGTCACGTTGCCAAAGCTCAGGCTGGTGGCGCTCGCAGTGAGCTGAGGAACAGGCGTGGCAACTCCGGTGCCGTTCAGGCTGACGGTCGTCGGATTGGAATTGCTGCTGATGGTGAGGGTTCCCGCAGAGGCTCCGGCAGTCTTCGGATCGAACGTCACCTGCAACGTCAGCGACATGCCCGGATTCAGTGACACCGGGAATGTGCTCCCCGATACCTCAAAGCCCGTTCCGGCGATGCCGGCCCCATTCACCGTGACCGGCTCCGTTCCAGTGGACGTGAGCGTAATGGCCTCGGTTGCCGCGCTGTTCACCGTCACGTTGCCGAAGTTCAGGCTGCCGGCGCTCATAGTGAGCCGAGGCACAGGCATGGCGACTCCGGTGCCCGTGACATGCACGCTTGCAGTGCTGCTGTCCTCGGAATTGCTGCTGATGGAAAGCACACCGGAGGCCGCCGCGGAGGTGGTTGGCTTGAAGGTCACGTTCAGAACTTCCGACTGACCCGCCCCCAAGGTTAATGGGAACGTGACTCCGGACATTGCGAAGGAAACCTCGCTCAGCACGGCAGAATCAACCGTGACCGGCCCAGTTCCGGTGGACGTCAGAGTTACTGACTGCGTCATAGTCGAGTTGAGAGGCACGTTTCCGAAGTCCAGGGTCCCGGGGGTAATGGCGAGCCGATGGGAACCGGGAGAAGCGGTTGACGCACGTATGACGAAGCCAGTACATCCGCAAAGAATCGAGGACGCCAGCAGTGTGACCGAAAGAAGAGAGAACAGGCTCCAAAGCCTTCCTGTTCCCGCAGGCAATGAGTCGCCAAAGATTACGTTGTCAGTCGTGGCGATAGAAGCAACATCAATAGAATGTGAAATATAGCGCCTTGCGCCCCGGAGAAAAATTCCCAATACGGGAACCATACCATCTCCTCTTCATGGCTCAAAAATTCCAAGGCAATGCCAAAAGTAGTCCAGGTTATCGCGGATTCAAGTCAGGTAAGAGAATCGAGTTAATGAAGAGTCTTTGTAATCGTTAAGTTCTTCGCGGCCGCCGTGGGCTCACGCCTATTTAACAAACAAACCTGCCTGCCGACCTGGCACGCAAGTCTTCCTATGTCCGCTGCAGAGATTAACAGGAGTTACTCTACGGCGTAACACCACTCATGGTACACATTCGGCAGGCTATCGGCCAATTCTTTTGGCCATAATCTCAATAATTTACACGCAGGGGCGCGGCGGTTTCGAGCCGTTTCCCCACGGGAACAAGGAACGGCCCAAATACCCCTGCGAAGGCGCGGCGTTAATCACACGTCGTGTAGGAGACGGAAATACCCGGCCGCCGCAAACCGGCTCTATCTCGGTGTACTCCAGCACACCGCTGGAGTACATGGGTTTTCTCGGTCGAGAGGCTTTTCAGCACCGGAAAATCTTCGGAGAATCAATTCCTTTGGTGGCGTTGCGGGTATCCACCACCAGTCGCGCCTCCTGGACGATTGTCTTGTAGTCATAATCGGAGTGGTCTGTCACGATCACCACGCAAGCGTATGTGTGCAGGTGGGTGAGCGGAGCGCAGGTCATATTCAGGTTGTAATGACGCCCGCGACCGACAGTCGGGAAGTATGGGTCGTTGTAAGAGACTTCCGCCCCTTGTTGTTGAAGACTTTCAATGATTGTCAGGGACGGAGATTCGCGCAGATCGTCGATATCTTTCTTGTATGCAAGACCAAGCACGAGGATCCGGGATCCCCGCAACGCAATGCTGTGCCGGTTGAGCGCCGCAGCGATCGACTGCACTACAAACTGCGGCATGGCCCCGTTCACTTCACCGGCAAGTTCAATGAACCTGGTATGGAAGTCCCATTCGCGAGCTTTCCAACTCAGGTAAAACGGATCAATCGGGATACAGTGACCACCCAGCCCGGGTCCGGGATAGAACGGGTGAAAGCCGAAAGGCTTGGTGGCAGCGGCGTTAATCACTTCCCAGATGTCGATGCCCATCTTCAGGCAGAGAATCTTGAGTTCGTTGACCAACGCGATGTTGACGCAGCGATAGATGTTTTCCAGCAGTTTGGTCATCTCCGCCACGGCGGTCGAAGAGACTGGCACGGTGCGATTGAAAATGGCGCCGTAGACGCCCGAAGCCATCTCCGAGGCGAGCGGGTCCAGGCCTCCAATCACCTTGGGAATGTCGCGACGCGCGACGCTATCGTTACCGGGATCTTCGCGCTCTGGCGAAAAGGCGACCTGGAACGTGCGCGTTTCCGCGGGCATATCCGCACGGCGGGCTCGCAACCCCTGGCGGTTGCCGGCTTCGAGAATCGGCACCAGGACTTCTTCCGTAGTCCCCGGGTAAGTCGTGCTCTCGAGAACGATAATCTGCCCCTCCACCACCCAGGGGGCGATCGATTCTGCCGTCTTCCGGATAAAGCTGAGGTCCGGCTCGCGATGTTCATCCAGCGGAGTGGGAACGCAGATGATCACCGCGTCCTGGTGAACCAGCTTCGAAAAGTCGCAGGTTGCACCGAAGCCCTGGGTGCGCGCGCGGAGAATTTCCGTTTGCGGGATCCGATGGATGTAAGACCGGCCTGCCTCAAGGTTCTCGACTTTCGCCGCATCGATGTCGAACCCCGTTACTTTGAATCCAGCCTCTGACAGCAGGAGCGTGAGAGGCAGGCCAACGTAGCCCAGTCCGATCACGCCAATGCTTGCGGTTCTGCTGTGAATGCGCTCAAGTCTGGTTACCACCGATTCAGGAAGGACGGCAGCAGGAATTACGGCGGGAAGAGTTGCCATGCCCGGTTCATTGCAGTTCGCATGCCAAAGCATAAGGATCACTGCCCGTAATGATCGCGGCCTTCTGCACGCGCGGATATGCACGCCATTGCATATTATTGCGCAAACGTTGCAGCCACCATCACATAGGAAGTAGACGGATTGCGGTAGTATCCCGCCGCAATTCACTCCCGGAATCCAGTCTGTCGCGGGCTCGTTTACGGGACTTCGCGAATTGATTGCGGCGGCCTCCGGCGGCATCTCCTCGCGGGCCGGCCGTCTCGCGGGTTATGTGCATCGGCATCTCGGGATGCCCGATTGCAGTCCGCCTGGTTCCGCGGAGGTACCCGCGTTCGGCAATCGACGTGCTATTCCCCGAATGACCCCTGTGTGCTGCCATATTCGTTCGGTCCGGCGGCTTCCTGCTCGCGTTGACAAAGATAAGAGAGTGAGACTCCCATGAAAAAGTCTTTTCCCACTGCGTTGAAATCTTCCTGGTTGTATAGAATTGGCGCTTTCGCCCTTGTTCTGCTCGGCCTTGTCGCGCACGCGCATGGGCAGTGCGCCAACCCGGTGAATGCTATCGTGGCCGAGAACTGTCTCACCGGCAACCCATCCAGCCAGTGGGATATAACCGGCTCAGACGCCGGTGATCTGTCAATCCAGGGCTTCGCGACCGACATCAGTACAAATCAGGGCGGCACCGTCAACTTCAAAATCAACACAAACGCATCCGCCTATACCATCGACATTTACAGAATTGGATATTACGGCGGGATGGGTGCGCGCAAGGTCACCAGCATCTCGCCCTCGGCACACTTGCCGCAAACACAGCCGGCTTGCCTGGGCGACACTACCACGGGACTGACCGACTGCGGCAACTGGGCGATATCAGCCACCTGGCAAGTGCCCGCCAATGCAGTATCCGGTGTCTACTTTGCTCATCTCACGCGAACCGATACCGGCGGCGACAGCCATATCGTCTTCATCGTGCGCAATGATTCCAGCCATTCCGATATCCTTTATCAAACCTCAGACACTTCCTGGCAAGCCTATAACTACTACGGGAATGGCAGTCTCTACGGGGCAGGAGTGCCCGAGTTTGGCTTGTCCGTCCGTTCCTACAAAGTCAGCTACAACCGCCCATTCTTGACCCGCGGCTTCAATAATGAATCGGCGACATTCATCTTTGGCGCCGAATTCGCGATGATTCAGTTCCTTGAAGCGAATGGCTACGATATCACCTATTCGTCCGGCGTCGACACCGCAAGAAACGGGGCGTTGATCAAGAACCACAAGATGTTCATGGACTCCGGGCATGACGAATATGTTTCTCCAGAGGCGCGCACCAGCATCCAGGCCGCAAGAGATGCCGGCGTAAACCTGGCGTTTTTCAGCGGCAACGAGATTTTCTGGAAAACCCGTTGGGAAAACAGCATTGACGGAACCAACACGCCCTATCGCACGATTGTCTGCTACAAGGAGACTCTGGCCTTCGCCAAGATCGACCCGAAGGATCCGCCCACATGGACCGGTACTTGGCGCGATCCATCATTCAGTCCTCCCGCAGACGGTGGATTGCCCGAAAATGCCCTGACCGGCACTCTGTTTATGGTCAATGGAACTGGAGATGATAATCCCGGCAATCTAACCATCAAGGTCCCCGCCGAAGACGGCAAGATGCGTTTCTGGCGCAACACGGCGGTCGCCACACTGGCTCCCGGCGCCACTTATACGCTCGTCCCTGGATCGTTGGGATACGAATGGGATATCGATGCAGACAATGGATTCCGTCCTGCCGGCGCATTCCGTCTATCCACCACGACCTATAACCTCACCACCGATTACCTGCTGGATTTCGGAGCCACATACGGCGTCGGAGCGGCTACGCATCACATGATGAGTTACCGCGCCGCCAGCGGGGCACTCGTATTCGGGGCGGGAACCGTCGACTGGGCATACGGTCTCAACAGCAATCACGACAATTCTTTCAACTTCACCGCTCCCAATCCTGATGTCAACATGCAGCAGGCAACGGTCAATCTGCTTGCCGACATGGGAGTGCAGCCGGCCACCATACTCTCCGGGCTTAGAGCCGCCACCAAATCGACCGATACCGTACCTCCACACTCCACGATCCTGAGTCCGGCCGTCGGAGCCAATGTCTCAACGGGCGGCAGTATCACCGTCAGCGGAAACGCGAGCGACACAGGCGGAGTTGTGGCGGGCGTCGAGGTCTCCTCCGACGGCGGCGCAACCTGGCATCCGGCTACCGGCCGCTCGACATGGACCTATTCCTGGACTCCGACAACCGTAGGGTCAATCACGCTCTTGAGCCGGGCGGTGGATGACACAGGGAATCTCGAGACACCCACGGATGGAGTGATCGTGAGTGTCTCGCCGCAGACGTGCCCTTGCACGATCTTCGGTCAGAATACGCCAACCCTAGCCGACGGCGGAGATGGAAATGCGGTGGAGCTCGGAGTGAAATTCCGCGCCGATTCTAGCGGAAACATCGTCGGAGTCCGGTTCTACAAGTCCGCCGCCAACACGGGAACACACATCGGCCATGTATGGAGCGATTCGGGTCAATTGCTAGGCACAGCCACATTTGCCGGGGAGTCCGGTTCCGGATGGCAGCAGGTCAACTTCTCCTCTCCAATACCAGCCCAGGCCAACACTACCTATGTAGCCTCGTACTATGCGCCGGTCGGGCATTACTCCGCGGATCAGAGATTTTTCCTTCAGTCCGGCTACGACGATCCCCCTCTTCACGCCTTGGCGGATGGGGTTGATGGAGCCAATGGAGAATTCGTCTACAGCTCAGGCGGAGGCTTTCCGAATACCGGGTCGAATGCCACGAACTACTGGGTCGACGTGATCTACGCATCGTCGAATACCTATAGCATCAGCGGCTCCGTCAGCGGTCCAGGCGGCGATGGAGCTACTGTCACTCTGACCGGGCCGGAATCGCTGTCTACATCCGCGGATGCCAGCGGCAACTATTCGTTTGGCGGCGTTGTCAACGGGACTTACACCGTTGTCGCGAGTAACCCCGGCGTAACATTCGCTCCCACCAGTCAGGTCGTAAACGTCAGCTTCGGCAGCGTGAGCGGCGTCAATTTCGTTGCCACGGTTACCAATCCGCTGAGCATCTCGGGAACAATCACCGGAGGAGCGGGCGCGGCCGTCGCATTGGCAGGCCCGGCGAACCTGACCACCACGGCGGACGCCTCGGGGAATTATTCGTTCGGCGGACTGTTGAGCGGAACATACACCGTGACACCGTCTGAGCCGACATTGATCTTCAATCCGAGTACGCAGGTCATCACCCTGTCCGGGAGCAGTGCTGCCAATGTGAATTTCGCGGGCCAGGTTTGCACTTGCATCTCGATCTGGCAGCCCACGGATGTTCCCGCGATCATCGATTCCGGCGATTCGGCGGCGGTCGAGCTCGGGGTTCGGTTTACCGTCGACAGCTCCGCTGATTTGACTGGAATCCGTTTCTACAAGGCCAGTACAAATACCGGAACCCATGTCGGACATCTGTGGACAACTTCCGGCCAACTGCTTGCCACAGCGACATTCCCCGGCGAAACCGCGTCGGGCTGGCAGCAGGGCTATTTCAGCAGCCCCGTCCTGCTCAATGCGGGAACCGTCTATATCGCATCCTACTTCGCTCCCAACGGCCACTACTCGGCATCCAGCGCTTACTTCGCAACCGCCGGGGTCGACCGGCCTCCGCTGCACGCGCTGATAAACGGAGTGAGTGGGACGGACGGAATTTATACCTACGGAGCTTCAGGAGGCTTCCCGACCAGTTCCTTCAACGCAACCAATTACTGGGTGGACGTGCTGTATGCGGCTCAGCCGTACACCATCAGTGGAACCATCAGCGGCCCCGGTGGCGCCGGAGCCACTGTGACCCTGGGCGGAACCAGCCAGGCTACCGTCACCGCGGACGCCTCCGGTAATTTCACCTTCGCAAATGTCTACGGGGGCAATTACTCAGTTACGCCCAGCCAAACCGGATACATATTCATCCCCGGAAGCCAGAACGTTTCGATCTCACAGGGCAACGTCACCGGGGTGAACTTTAGTACGCCGTCGATGTGCCCCTGCGACACCGTGTGGCCGCTTTCCGCGGCGCCCACACACGCTGACTCGGGCGATACCGCATCCGTCGAAGTGGGTGTCAAGATTCGCGCCGACAATGACGGTTACATTCTGGGTGTGAGGTTCTACAAAGCAGCAACCAATGGTGGAACTCACATCGGAAATCTCTGGTCCGACTCCGGGACTCTCCTGGCTACGGGTACGTTTACCAACGAAAGCGCTTCCGGATGGCAGCAACTCATCTTCGCCAACCCGGTCCCCGTAGTGGCGAATACGACCTACGTCGTTTCTTACCTGGCGCCCGTAGGGCACTACGCCGCGGATGGTGCCTTCTTTGCGTCCAACGGGGTGGACACGCCACCTCTGCACGCTCTTCAGAGCGGGGTCGATGGGAACGACGGTGTTTTCTCGTATGGATCTGTCAGCACATTCCCAGTCAACTCCTACAACGCCACCAATTACTGGGTCGACGTGGTCTACGCGGCGACTGCGACGCACACCATTGCCGGTACAATCAGCGGTCCCGGAGCGGCAGGGACAACCGTTCAACTCCAGGGACCAGGGAACGCAACAACAACTACCGACTCCCTGGGCAACTTCAGCTTTAGCGCTGTAACCGACGGCAGTTACACGCTGACCCCGAGCCAGGCTGGATTTGTCTTCACCCCTGCCGTCCTCTCGGTCACCATCAGCGGAGCTCACGATCTCGGGGCTAACTTTACATCCGCCGTGCCGACCTTCTCCGTATCCGGAACCGTCGCCGGGGCGGCCGGTGTCTCTGTCACACTTTCCGGCGCCACGGTGCAAACCACCACCGCCGATGCCTCCGGGAATTTCATCTTCTCAGCGGTTCCAAACGGCTCCTATACGGTGACACCATCCGGCGTAGGATTCGCCATTACTCCCACCAGTCAAACGATCACAGTCAACGGTACAGCGGTAAGTAATGTCAATTTCACCGCTGTTACGACCCTGTTCACAATCAGCGGAACGGTCACCGGCGGTGCGGGAACAACCGTTGCGCTTACCGGAAATTCCAGTTCCAGCGTTGTCGCCGATTCGTCCGGGAATTACACCTTCACCGGACTCACCGTGGGGAGATATACAGTAGCCCCTGTAACGACGGCCGGGATCGTGTTCAATCCCGGAACTGTAACGGTCGTACTGAATGGATCCAACATATCAGCCGTGAACTTCACGGTTCCTCAGACCTGTCCCTGCGACACGATCTGGCTATCCTCCACAGTTCCAGCTCAAACCGATGCGGGAGACACGAGTTCGGTCGAACTGGGTGTGAAGTTCCGTGTGGACGCCGATGCCTATATCACTGGATTGCGATTCTATAAGGCCGCGACAAATACCGGGACGCATCTAGGCAGGATCTGGACTTCATCTGGCACCCTCCTGGGGACGGCAACGTTTACGAACGAGAGCGACAGCGGATGGCAACAGGTCTTCTTCTCCTCGCCCATTGCAGTCGCCGCGAACACCACTTACATTGCATCCTACTTTGCTCCTGCCGGACATTACTCTGCGGATCTTCGCTACTTCACAAGTGCCGGTGTCGACTCGCCGCCCGTTCACGCCCTGGAAAATAACGTCGATGGTCAAAATGGTGTGTATGTAAACACTCCCACGGGGGGATTTCCTTCCCTGAGTGTGCAGAATAACGCCGTCAACTACTGGGTCGACGTGATCTATTCGCCGACCTCGACTTACAGCATTACCGGCACGATCACCGGCGCGGGAGGACCCTCCGCCACGGTGACGCTGAGCGGTGCATCCAACGCGGTAACCACTGCCGACATTTCCGGCAACTTCTCGCTCGCGGGCCTGGCAAACGGATCCTACGTGGTGACTCCAAGTGCTACCGGATACGTGTTATCCCCGACATCGCAGAGTGTCACAATCACGAATGGGCATGCCTTGGGGATTGGTTTCTCATCCACATCCTCGGGCCACAACATTGTTGGCGCCATCAGCGGTCCAGGAGCTTCCGGCGCGACGGTGACACTAACCGGATCGACGTCAGGTTCCACGACCGCGAGTGCCACAGGGGCGTTTACCTTCCCGGCGTTACCAGACGGGACATATACGGTAGCTGTTGCGCAAACCGGATATGTATACACGCCTGCGAGCCAGTCGGTCGCGGTGAATGGGGCAGACTCGTCGGTCTCGTTCTCTTCCGCCGCACAGACATTTACCTTGACAGGGGCGATCAGCGGGGCAGGCGCCAGCGGTGCGACCGTGACATTGACAGGTCCTTCGACGGCGACAACAACATCCAACACCTCAGGCGCATTCTCCTTCACGGCCCTGGTGAATGGAACCTACACCGTGGCCGTCAGCAATGCGGGCTTTGTTTTCACTCCGCCCAGCCAGCCTGTCACAATTAACGGAGCAAATGGCGCTGTCTCGTTCTCTTCCGCCGCACAGACATTCACCCTGACAGGAACGATCAGCGGAGCAGGCGCCAGCGGTGCGACCGTGACATTGACGGGTCCTTCGACCGCGACAACGACATCCAACACTTCAGGCGCATTCTCCTTCACGGCCTTGGTGAATGGAACCTACACCGTGGCCGTCAGCAAGGCGGGCTTTGTATTCACTCCGCCCAGCCAGCCTGTCACAATTAACGGAGCAAATGGCACTGTCTCGTTCTCTTCCGCCGCACAGACATTCACCTTGACAGGAACGATCAGCGGAGCAGGCGCCAGCGGTGCGACCGTGACATTGACGGGTCCTTCGACCGCGACAACGACATCCAACACTTCAGGCGCATTCTCCTTCACGGCCTTGGCGAATGGAACCTACACCGTGGCTGTCAGCAAGGCGGGCTTTGTATTCACTCCCTCCAGCCAGCCTGTCACAATTAACGGAGCAAATGGCACTGTCTCGTTCTCCTCCGTCGCGCAGACATTCACCTTATCGGGTACGATCAGCGGAGCAGGAGGAAGCGGCGCCACTGTTTCGGTCACCGGAGCGGCCACCGCATCGGCGACAGCCAATACCTCGGGAGTTTATACGATTTCGGGACTCCCCAAAGGCACCTATACGGTGACGCCGAGCAAGGCTGGCGGGTACGTCTTCACGCCGGCAACCCAGAATGTCACCATCACAACAGCAAACGTAACCGCCAATTTCAGTTCCGCCCGCGCCTTCACTCTTTCTGGCACCATTAGTGGTGCCGGAGGGAACGGAGCTACCGTAACCCTCACCGGCTCCGCCACTGCCACAACTACAGCGAATTCCTCCGGTGCGTACACATTCTCAAGCCTTGTCGCAGGGTCATATACGGTCACGCCAAGCAAGTCCGGATATACGTTCACGCCGACCAACAGGGCAGTCACGATCACAACGGCCAACGTAACCGCGAACTTCACCTCGGCAGTGCAGGTGTTCACGATCTCCGGGACCATTTCCGGCACGGGTGGCAACGGAGCCACGGTGAAACTGACCGGAGCTTCCACGGCAACGGTTACGGCAAGCACGTCAGGGGCATACAGCTTTACAGGTCTGGCGGCTGGCTCCTACACGGTAACTCCAAGTAAGACTGGGTTTCTGTTTACTCCGGCCAGCCAGAATGTGACACTTACCAATGCAAATGCCACAGCAAATTTCGCCACTCAAACCTTTACGGTCTCGGGCACGATCAGCGGAGTGGGAGGCAATGGAGCTACCGTCAGGCTGGCGGGAGCGGCTACGGCTACGGTAACCGCAAGCGCTTCCGGCGCCTATTCCTTCACTGGCCTGGCGGGTGGTTCCTATACCGTCACGCCGAGCAAAACCGGCTACGCTTTCTCTCCATCGAGCCAGGCTGTGACCGTGACCAATGCAAATCTGACCGTCAACTTTTCTACTCAGACCTTCAGTATTTCGGGGACGATAACCGGGGCGGGCGGAAATGGCGCAACCGTCAAACTGACTGGTTCGGCTACCGCTACAGTAACTGCAACCGCGGCGGGGACTTATTCCTTCACCGGGCTGACCAATGGAAGGTATACGATAACCCCCAGTAAGTCGGGACACACTTATACGCCTTCGAGCTCGACGGTCACCTTATCAACGTCAAATACGACAGTTAACTTTACTTCCAACTAGCGAAATGAAAACGGGTGGCCCGAGGAACCCTCCGGTCACCCGTTGGAAATAGCTAAGCGACCCCGGCTTTCGCGTGAAATTCGGTTGCAAGAAAATAGCCGCCGAGATAACTCGGCGGCTTGGTCATGTTCGCTCAAATTTCAACTGACCGGGGAGGGAAGCCGGCTACTGGAGATCCCCAGGATCGAATGACTTATGCTTGAATTCCGTGCTGCTGAATTTTATAGAGCAGAGCACGATAGCTGATATTCAGATTCATTGCCGCCCGTCTGCGGTTCCAGCCCGAGGCTGACAGCGCTTCCTTGATCAGACGGCTTTCAGTCTGCTGCTTGATGCTGTCGACCACGCCTTTCATCCCCGGACGCAGCCTCTCGATCGTACCCGGAGTCTGCGCAACCGATGAGCTCACCTCCTCTGCGCTTACCTTTGCCTTGCTCTTGGCACGGAGGTCCTCGATTGCTGTGTCCTGATCCTGCAAGACCAGCAACCGGGTGACGAAGTTGCGAAGCTCGCGGATGTTACCCGGCCAATGGTACTCCACCGCCTCTTCCATCAGTCTCCGGCTGAAGGTGAACGGTGCCCGTCCTGCACTTGCTGCCGCTCGGGCCAGCATCTGTTCCATGAGGATCGGTATTTCTTCACGTCGTTCTCGAAGAGATGGAACGACAAGAGTGAAAGCATTGATACGGTAATAGAGATCTTCTCTGAATCGCTTTTCGGCGACTGCCTTCTCTATGTCCACGTTGGTGGCTGCGAGGATTCGGACGTCGACGCGTGTTGACGATCGCGATCCCAGGCGGCTCAATGAACCGTCTTGCAGCACGTGCAGTAATTTCGCCTGCATCTGAAGACTCATCTCGCCGATCTCATCGAGAAGAAGCGTCCCCTGGTCAGCCAGTTCAAATTTGCCGGGCTTTGCCCGCACGGCCCCGGTAAATGCGCCAGCCTCGAAGCCGAATAGTTCGCTCTCCAGAAGTTCGCTGGGAATGGCCGCGGTATTCACGTTGATGAACGGCTTGTCGCGCCGGGCATGATATTTGTGAAGCAGCCTGGCCACAACCTCCTTTCCGACACCGCTCTCGCCGAGAATCAGAACCGGGTAATCAACTTCGGCGAGCAGAAGAATCTTCTTATGCAACTGGATCATTGCAGGCGAGGCAGCCAGAAAAAAGCTGCCGTTGTTCAACTCCTCCATGTGAAAAGAGGAATCGTTATCCCTGTCCGCCGGTAAGCCGTCGGACGCATTGGGCATCGGGCATCCGGAAATCAACCGCGTGATGTCCTGGCGAAGCAGAGGCTTCATCAGGACGTTATTTAGTGCTCGACCCTGCGAATGTACTCTCCAGGACAGGTCTCCGTTTTCCGCCAGAACATACGTCCGGGTGCTATCGATTTTCTGAAGCAACGAAGAAGAGAACAGTTCATCAAGATCGCCCCGTTTCGCAACATCAAGAAGGAGAAGGTCCCATTGAGCATGCTCAAACGCCGCACGCGCCTCTTGGGCTGAGGGAACACACAGAACGTGATGTCCTTCGGCTTCTGAACTGCCTTGAATGATGTCGCAGATCTGGGAATTTTGACTGACTACAAGTAAACGCACACCTAGGCACACTGAAATACCTCGTAACAAATTCAGGTAAAATGCGTCGTGGCGACAGAGCTTCCCTACGAGCCGGAATGCTTCCAGTCGGCATGACACAACAAGTTGAAATAAGCCCCGCCGAAGGTGAGATCCTTCGGATAAATTGCAGGAAGAGAACTACTGTTGTGAACCCCTCACTGAGTTGTTGGCCCCAGGGTAACGACACCAACCCTGCCGTAAGTAACCCCTTTGTGATGACTGACTTGATTCAGTCTTATCAGTCCACTTACTCGACAGATAGCGCGAAACTACGCTACCGATCCTTGCAAGTCAAGTCAAAAAATGTAAACTGGGCAGATTGACTGGATTGCATTCTTAATGTTTCCTCTGGATCAATCTCGCAATTTCCTTTCAGCCCAGTGCGCCCGCGATAAGTACTCGCCTGGTTAATCCTCCGGTCCCCAAACCGGAGGTAACCTGAACCACCAAACTTCGGTTGAAACTCCGGAACGTTGACGGCGGTGCGAGCAGCGGCATAAGCTGGGGGCTAAATACCCCTCTATCTCACCGGACGATAGTACTCGAGAATTGTCTTAAGGATTTCTGAAGGTGATTGACGTGACTCAATTTTTGGCGGATCGCCGATGACGCGTAGCGCAGACGTTGCTGTCATAGGTGCCGGTATCGTCGGACTGGCGGTGGCACTCGAGATTCTGAGGCGGTTCCCCGACCTGTCTCTGGTGGTTCTCGAAAAGGAATCACGCGTCGCCTACCATCAGACGGGTCACAACAGCGGAGTCGTGCACTCCGGAATTTACTACAAGCCCGGCAGCTTAAAGAGCCAGCTGTGCGTACAGGGTTCGGAAGAACTCCTGGATTTCTGCCGCGAACATGACGTCCCGCTTGAGAAATGCGGCAAAGTTATCGTAGCTACGAATGCTGAGGAATTTCCCCGTCTTGACGAACTCTTCAGGCGAGGCCAGGGCAACGGCCTGAAAGGCCTGCGCTTGTTGAGCGGCGACCAAATTCGCGAGATCGAGCCGCACGCCGCCGGTATCCGCGGAATCCATGTGCCGGCAACCGCCATTGTCGACTTTCGACGTGTTGCAGAGAAATATGCAGAGCTGATTGTCGAGCGCGGCGGCATGCTCAGCTTCAATACTGAAGTTACCGGGCTGAATCGATCCGCTCAGGCGATCGCCGTTGAGACTTCGGCCGGCGTGTTCGCATCAAGGCTCGTGATTAATTGCGCGGGTCTTCAGAGCGACCGGGTGCGACACATGGCGGATCCGGTAAGGGACCTCACCATTATTCCTTTTCGCGGAGAGTATTACGAACTCGCTCCTGAGAAGCAGAACCTCGTCAAGGGGCTAATCTATCCGGTGCCCGATCCACAGTTCCCGTTTCTGGGGGTCCACCTTACCAGGCGTATCGGCGCCGGAGTCGAGGCTGGTCCCAATGCAGTGCTGGCCCTGAAGAGGGAGGGCTATTCGAAGACATCGTTCGCGTTTGGGGACGTATCCGAATTCGCCTCTTTTGGAGGCTTTTGGAGGATGGCCTCCCGGCATTGGCGCATGTCGTTGGGAGAATATTATCGCTCCTGGAGTAAGGCCGCGTTTGTAAGGGCACTGCAACGGCTGCTTCCTGCCTTGACAATTGATGATCTCGTGCAGGGCGGGGCCGGCGTCCGGGCCCAGGCTCTCGATCGTGACGGCAAGCTGGTCGACGACTTTCACATCGTCTTTGCACAGCGCATGGTCAACGTCTGTAATGTCCCATCGCCCGCCGCGACTGCCTCCCTGGCCATCGCGCGATTCATCGTGGACCGGCTGGTCAAAGAGATGCCTGACGCCATACCCAGCCGGGTGTGAGATCATACACCGACGGTGCTGTATTAAAAGGCCGCGAGATTTTTAGACGATTGCGCCAGATGCGGAGACTCAAGACAACGTAGCGATTATTCCCGGAATGCTAGCGTTCCAGAGCGGGAATGGGTAACACCGCCATTCAAACTAAAGTAATTATTGTCACAGCTTTGCCAAACTCCTTGGTGTAAACTTTTCTCAAAATAAGCAGGAAACCGCTCCAAGACCTTATTCCGTTCAGATGCCCCCCTCGACTCGTTCGAAAGGGCGGCAAATCATCGGAATGGAATGTGCGTGCCTGAACAGGTCACGCGCCAGAGGCTATACGTGTGCGGTTCGGTGGCAAAAGCCAGTAAATTATCGGGCTTGCACTCACCGAGGAATCGATTTGCTGTGACCTCTTCTGAACGTGCTAGTTCCGATTCGTTCGGTTGAACTCTTCTGAGCCTTGAATCCCCAGAAACTTGTGTGACCAATTCAGGCGCTTTTGCGCGCCGAGAGTGGGTATTGACCTTGATAAAGAACTATTATTCTTCCTTTCTATCGGGCTCGCATTCCGAAACGGGCCATGATTCACTTGGCGTTAATAAGGCGCAAAGTGGAAGATCCACCTACCGCAATTTACGTATCGAACTTTCCGTCTTGGTTTGGGGCTGTGGCTTGATTCTGGCGCTGGCGTGTCAACAGGTAAGGGCCGCTATCACGCGCGACGCGCTGACAAGTTCCACGCAGAATACGCCTTCGAAAACCATCACGACCCCTGTGTTCACAGTCAGTTCCGGGCAAGAACTCTTACTTGCATTCATTTCGACCGATCAAGTGAAATCTCCAAATACAACGGTGCAAAGCGTCACGGGAGGGGGCCTGACGTGGGCCCTCGTGGTGCGCACCAATACCCAAGGGGGAACCTCGGAGATCTGGCGCGCCTTTGCGCCGAGTGCCTTTGGCAATGCCCAGGTCTCCGCGAATCTCTCCCAATCAGTGGTGTCGTCCATCACCGTCATGACTTTCACGGGGGTGAACATTTCGGGCACCAACGGTTCCGGAGCCATTGGGGCCATCGGCTCTGGCCACGCCTCCAGTGGAGGTCCTTCCTCCAGTCTGATAACCACGCAGAACAATTCGCTGATTGTGGGCGCGGGAAATGACTTCGATAAGGCGCTGGCGCGAACACCGTTGACAGGGCAAAGCCTGCTCAATCAGTCGTACTCGTCTACCGGAGATTCCTATTGGGTCCAGCAGGTCAATGCTCAGACGGCTCTCAAGGGAACGCAGATCACGCTCGGCGATAGTGCACCAACGTCGGATCAGTACAATCTCAGCATTTGCGAGATTGTGCCAGCCGCCGCCGCGGCCACGCCGAATCTAACCGTGAGCGCCGCGAGCCTGGGATTCGGGAGCGTTATCGACGGGACATCGTCCGCGTCCACCCTGACCTTGTCTTCCACGGGAACGGCCGCCGCAACCATCAGTTCCCTTTCGGTCAGCGGGACAGGTTTCTCCCTCGGTCCAGTGACATTGCCGAAGACCTTGTCGCCCGGCCAGACTCTGGCGTTGACGGTCACCTTTGCCCCGGCCGTCAGCGGATCCGTTGCCGGGACGGTCACCATCGTCAGTAATTCGATAACCAACCCGACTTATACGGTGGCTCTTAGCGGTACCGGCATGACCGCCACACGGCAACTCACCATGAGCGCTTCATCGCTGAACTACGGCAACGTCGCAGATGGCTCATCGAGTACGATTACCCTTACCGCGACCTCGTCTGGGAACAGCGCGGCATCGCTGAGTTCCCTGTCGCTTTCCGGCAGCGGTTTCTCGATGGGGACAGTCGCGCTTCCACTGAGTCTTTCTCCCGGCCAGTCGCTGGCAATTCCGGTTACGTTCGGGCCGAAAACAGCCGGAACCGTCAGCGGCAGCCTCACGTTGGCGACTAATTGCACGACAGGCGCTACATGGACCGTTCCCTTGACAGGAACTGGAACCTCTTCGACTCCGCAGATCGCGCTCAGCGCGACTTCTCTCGGTTTTGGAAATGTCAACGACGGTTCATCCAAAACCCTGGCTTTGACTATGACCTCCTCTGGAACTTCTGCGCTGACAGTGAACTCGCTCTCGATCACCGGTACGGGATATTCGGTTGGGCCTGCCGCCCTGCCCGCAACGTTGACGGTGGGCCAGTCCCTCACCGTTCAGATCGCTTTCTCGCCGCAGACCGCGGGATCTGCGACCGGCAAGCTGACCATCAACAGCAACTCGACAACCGGCGCAACTTCGACGGTCTCTCTTAGCGGCACGGGAGTGGCCACCACGACTCCGACTCTGTCGCTCAGTACCACCTCCTTGAGTTTCGGATCCGTGACGGACGGGACTTCAACAAACCAGACTCTCACTCTATCCTCGACCGGAACCGCGGCGCTGACGGTCTCTTCGGTATCGGCCGCTGGGACGGGCTTTTCCATCGTGGGCGGCAGCTTTCCTGTTTCGCTCAATCCCGGAGCCAGTACGACAGTGACCGTCCAGTTCGCACCCACGACAACTGGAACCCTCACGGGTCAACTTGCGATCAGCAGCAATTCGAGCACCGGGAGCAGTGTTGTCGTCGGGCTATCGGGGTTCGGCGAAACGGCCGTAACACACACGGTTGACCTAACCTGGGCGGCGCCGTCTTCTTCAGAGGATCCCGTCGCCGGCTACCATATCTACCGCGCTCCTCAGGCAGGCGCCTTCACGCTCCTGAATTCCTCGCTCGATACTCAGCCCTCCTATGCCGATAGCACGGTGGTGTCGGGTAGCTCCTATACATACCAGGTGAAGAGCGTTGACGCTGCGGGTATTGAAAGCGTTGCCTCTAACCAATTCACAACCACCATTCCATAGAGCCGATCAACCTCGAGGCCATGTCGCACGATCTCGTGCGACATGGCCTCCGGCCTTTCTTGCGACACTCTCAGCACCGTTCCGACCCGGAAAACTTCGGCCGCTGCTGCCGATTGCCATCCGTCCTGGCATCGGCTCAGGGAATTTCAGCGTTTGATGTACGCTTAAGCTGATCGAGGAAGGTGGGGTACGTGGGTCGGCCGCAAATTCGAACTCTCTTTCTTCTTGTGCTGTCAATCTTCGCAGCCAGATCCATTCAAAGTCAGTCCCGGAATTCAATGCCGTCGCCACCTCGCCCTTCGACTTCAGATTCAACTCAGGCGAACGGCAAGATTGCAATTCAACAACCGGGTGCCGTGCGAGTCTACTTTATCGCCGCAGATGAATTGGATTGGGATTACACTCCCCGTGGTCGCAATGTCGTCGGATTGCCCCGGGTTGAAAGCAGTGAGGCTGACGAGGCTAGTGCGATTCGCCACCGGGTTTACCACAAAGCTGTTTACAGGGAATACACCGACGCCACATTTACCCATCTCAAACCCCGGCCGCCGGAGTGGGAACACCTGGGCATATTAGGTCCGCTGATCCGGGCCGAGGTCGGCGACTCGATCCGAGTCGTCTTCCGAAACAATACGCATTTATCCGTGTCGATGCATCCCCACGGGCTCGAATACAAGAAAGACGCGGAGGGGGCATCGTACAACGACGGTACCAGCGGGACGGTTAAGGCCGATGACAAGATCGCTCCCGGCGCCACGTTCACCTATCTATGGAGAGTCCCGGAAAGAAGCGGACCTGCGGAGATGGATGGAAGCTCCGTGCTCTGGATGTACCATTCCCATTTCGTCGAGAGTCGCGATATCAACACCGGGCTCATTGGCCCGATCATCGTAACCGCACGTGGAATGGCGCGCCCCGATGGTTCCCCAAAAGATGTGGATCGGGAGTTCATCACCGATTTCTCGATTTTCGACGAGACCGAGAGCTGGTTTTTTGAGCACAATGCCTCGCGCGATCCCGGCGGAATTCGTCTGAAGGCGGCCGACCCCATGCTTCGCGAAAGAAATCTCCTTTATTCAATCAATGGATATACAGAGGGCAATCTGCCTCTGATCACGATGAAGCGAGGAGAGAAGATCCGTTGGTACTTGCTATCCAATAGCAATGAAGACGATGTTCACATGGCTCACTGGCACGGAAATACCGTCGTGTCAAACAAAATGAGGATGGACTCCGTTGGTCTCAATCCGATGGCGATGGTCATTGCAGACATGGTTCCCGATGATGTAGGAACCTGGCTGTTTCATTGTCATGTGGACGATCACCTTAAAGGTGGAATGGTGGCTGTTTATCAGGTGTTACCCTGACCCCTGCTCCATTAAGACGCCCTCCTGCCAGGACGGAGTCCGCCGGCACGGATGCGGAAACTTCACCGGCGCTGCCGGCCTGATTCTTCCATCCGGCTCGATTTGGGACTCAATTCTTTCCCTTCCCTAAATTTCTGAACAGAATCCGCCCGTTGCCGGGGCACCCTCCTTTCGGAGCGCGGCATCCCGTGCGCGAACGGACGTCCGTCCCCCGCCGGTCGTCATTCCGACCCCGGCTGGAACAGGGGATGTGAACAAGGCCGTGACGAAGTTAGCAATTGTTTGCACACACAACTATCCAAAGAGGATTCTCCGTGCCAAAACCCGCGGAATAACGGTCTGATTCTGGCTCGCCGGGCGCACGTATGAATGCGCGCGGGCATGCCGCCGGGATGGCCCGTAAATTGCAATTAACACGGCGGCTGGCAACCATGTCCGGCGTGGTCGGTGGACATGGCTCTGTCAAGGCCGATATTTGGGCCTTCCGTAGACATCACATGTGGTCCGCAACCAAAACTGGCAATTTCGCGGTGCTGAAACTGATCACTCAACCTTCCAGAAGCTCTGCGGGCTGAAATCGGACCTGAAGTCTGGACGTGTCAACTGAGGTTGTTTCCATGAAGTCAATTCGCTGGTACGCGTTCACAACACAGCCCCGGCACGAGAAGGTCGTAGCCCGGCAACTCGAATTCAGGTCCATTGAGTCCTTTCTTCCTCTGTTGACAACTGCCAGTCGACGGAAGGATCGTCCCGCCGTCGTCGATCAGCCCCTCTTCCCAGGCTACGTTTTTACCCGTATTGACCCCAAAGATCGCACCCACGTCCTGAAGATTCCGAGTGTGGTGCGTATGCTTGCGTTCAACGGCACGCCGGCGGCCATCGAGGATGACCAGATCGATGCAGTGCGGCGATGTCTCGCCAGCGGCGAGAATCCCGAACCCCATCCCTTTCCCGAAACCGGGGATCTCGTCAGGGTGAGATCTGGGCCGTTGCAGGGACTTCAGGGAGTAGTTACCCGTTGTAAGAATCGCCTCCGCATCGTGGTATCGATCAGTCTGATTCACAAGTCAATTTCTACAGAGGTCAACGCGCACCTTCTCGAGCCGATTACCCAAACGGTCGAAAAAGGTTGCGTAGTCGCCACAAACGCCCTGGCATCGCAGATCTGACCAAATTTCAGAGGCTGCCGCTGTATCGACCGCGATCATCTCAAACTCGCACCATCGTTTCCGATGCGTGCGTTCGATGAGGACTGCATGGCAACATCGAAGTTAGCGTCTCCGAATCGCCGAGTTCACAGTTCTGCCACCAGCCGGCTCGCCGCCGGCGTGTACCCGCCCGAATCCCGGTTGATTTCGGAAGAATCATTCCTCCACTATCTCCAACTGGAGCAGCGGAGAACCGAGCGCTCAGGCCGTTCGTTTCTGCTGATACTGATCAGCGGAGAGGGCCTCGATGACGAAGTGCGTAACCAATCGTCCCCTGAAGTGATCACCGCCCTTTCCCGATGCACCAGGGAAACCGACGTGCTGGGCTGGTACGAAACGTCCTTGACGCTCGGACTGATCATGACCGAGATCGGCGACGCCTCCTCCGGCGTCATTGAAGCCATTATGAGCAAGATCTCGGCCGTCTTGCAGGAATGCCTGGGGCCTGATGTGTATTTCCGGATGGAGGTTACAGTTCGCATATTCCCAGAGGGATGCGAAAATGAAGTCTTCAACCGAAAACGCTCCAAACACTCCGTCGCCACGCGGGTTGATTCCTGGCTTAAGCGCTGTATCGATATCGCAGGAAGCCTGATAGCGCTTTTTCTGCTCTCCCCTGTATTTGGTGTTATCGCGATCGGTATAAAGATGTCCTCCAGGGGCCCCGTCTTCTATTGCAAGCAGCGCGTCGGACAGAATGGGAAGGAATTCCCGTTCTATAAGTTCCGGACGATGTATGTAAACAATGACTCTTCCATTCACAGGGAGTATGTCACCAGGTTGATTTCCGGGTCCGCAGACCCCGACGCCAATGGCGGGCTGTTCAAGCTGAAAAACGATCCGCGCGTAACCCGTATCGGCAAATTTCTGCGCAGAACAAGCCTGGATGAGCTTCCCCAGTTTTTCAACGTGCTTCTGAATCATATGTCGCTCGTGGGGCCCCGCCCTCCGCTTCCGTATGAATATGAAAAGTATTCTACGTGGCACAAGCGTCGGGTGAGAGAACTCAAGCCCGGCATAACCGGCCTGTGGCAGGTTGAGGCACGATCACTCACAACGTTTGACGAGATGGCGCGAATCGATATCCGCTACGCCAAGGCTCGTAACCTGTGGCTGGACTTCGCGATTATGCTCCGTACACCGGCAGCCATGTTTTCGGGACGCGGCGCCTGCTGAAGTTTTTTTAAGTCGCAGTCGTCGAAAAAGGAGTAGCTCGCTCCTAACAATACTTGCCGGGCTTTCAGGATAAGGTCCATGCCGACATTGGTCGCCGAAAATTCGCCCGACGCAAGGGTTGTTGCATCCGATCGAACAGTTCATGCCGGCAAGGGAACCTATGGCGAAATCTTAAAATCATCGGCATTAGTCGGTGGATCACAGGTACTGAATATCGTCATTGGCATGGTACGAACAAAGGCCATGGCCGTCCTGTTAGGACCTTCGGGATTCGGATTGTTCGGGTTGTACAGTTCGGTTGCAACCTTGGCGCAAACGATTTCGGGGCTGGGAGTAAACATCAGCGGCGTGCGCGAGATAGCCGCCGCAGCCAGTTCGGAGGATCAAGAAACAATCCACCGGACCGTCTTTGTGCTTCGCAGGATTTCGCTCTTGCTCGGAATGCTCGGGGCTGGGCTGATGGTGTTATTTTCCCGGCAAATCTCCACCATCACCTTTGCGTCCGAGAGCCATGCTGCCGCAGTCTCCTGGCTCGCCATAGCGGTCTTTCTCACCCTCGTTTCAGCCAGCCAGACAGCCCTCATTCAGGGCTTTCGCCGCATTCTCGAACTGGCCAAGATTCAGGTTCTCGGGGCATTGTTTGGAACGCTGACCAGTATCCCGCTTGTGTACTACTTCAGAGAGCGCGGAGTCGTGCCCTCTCTGATCTGTGTCGCCGCCATGACGATTGCCTCTTCCTGGTGGTATAGTCGCCAGATCAAGTTCCCGCCAGTCGCATACACCCCGATGTCGCCAGCTCAGTTCTGGATGGAAACTGCTGCTCTGCTCAAGCTGGGAATGGCATTCATGGCCAGCAGCCTGATCACTCTGGGTGTTGCTTACGCCGTTCGCGTAATGGTCCTTCACAGGGTCGGCATCGAGGCCACCGGCTTATACCAGTCTGCGTGGACACTCGGCGGCTTGTACGTCGGATTTATTCTTCAGGCGATGGGTGCCGATTTCTTCCCGCGATTGACCGCCAGTGCGAATCACAATCCAACCTGCAATCGCCTGGTCAATGAACAGGCCCAGGTCGGGTTATTGCTGGCCGGCCCGGGAGTCGTTGCCACTTTAACCCTTGCACCCCTGGTGATTACACTCTTTTACAGCGCGAAGTTTGGGCCCGCGGTCGAGCTTCTTCGCTGGATCTGTCTCGGAACCACGCTGCAAGTGATTAGCTGGCCCATGGGCTTTGTGATTGTGGCCAAAGCTAAACGAGGCCTCTTTTTCGGATGCGAACTGGCATGGGGCATTGTCAGCATGCTTCTTGCCTGGGGCCTGGTCCATTATTTCGGCCTGCAAGGCGCTGGCATTGCCTACTTTGGATCCTATGTTTTCCACGCCCTCATGCTGTATGCCATTGTCAGCCGCCTCAGCGGTTTCCGTTGCTCCAGAGAAAATCGGGCCACGGGCACGCTGTCCCTTGCGCTGGTTGCAATTACGTTTTGCGGCTTTCAGTTCCTGCCGTTCTACTATGCTGTCGGACTCGGTATTTGCGCCACCATTCTGCACGCCGTGTACTCAGTTCGTAAGCTCGCGTCGCTCGTGTCGCCCGAGCAGATTCCCTCGCCGATTCGCCGTGCTCTGAATGCTCTCGGCTTGCTCCCTCGCACCCATATCCGAACCTCCGAGGCATCCTGAAATAGCCGCCATGAGAGAGCTTTCTATCATTCTCGTCAACTGGAACTGCATCGCCTATACCGAGCAGTGCCTTGCCTCCATCCACGACACCGTGCGCGATTCGGATTTCGAGGTCATCGTCATTGACAATCACTCTGCCGATGCACCCTGCCCCACGTTGATCGAAAAATTTCCCTGGATCACTCTGCTGTTGTCAGAGGAAAATCTCGGATTCGGCAGGGCCAATAACCTGGCAGTAAACCATTCGACAGGCCAACATCTGTTGTTCCTGAATCCAGACACTGTTGTGGTGGGGGATGCCTTGAAGCAGATGCTTCTGGCATTGAGACGCATGCCGAAGGGCGGGGCGGTTGGGTGCAGGTTACTGAACCCCGATGGCACCCTGCAATCAACATGTGTTCAGTCTTTCCCCACCATCGCCAATCAACTCCTTGCCATGGGTTGGCTGCAGCGTCGCTGGCCTGCGTCGCCGCTGTGGGGAAGGCAAGCTGCGTATGCGAACCAGCCTGGTGCGGTGCACGATGTAGATTTCGTGTCCGGCGCCGCCATCCTGGTGAGGCGGGATGTGTTCCTGCAAGTTGGCGGATTCAATCCCGACTATTTCATGTACGCGGAAGAAACTGAGCTCTGCCTTGCTATCCATAAGGCCGGCTATAAGGTGGGACACACCGGCGACGCAACGATCATTCACTTCGGAGGCCAGAGTACCAAGACCTGCCACGATAGTTTTGCATCTGTGACCATGCGGGATTCAGTCTACCGATTTTTCAGGCGGAACCGAGGCAGTGCGTATGCGGCGGCTTACCGTATTGGAATACTCCTCAGCGCGCTTTGCCGCGTGCTGATGCTCGGCATTATGTTTCCTGTGATTACGCTCCTGCGCTACCCTTCGCTGAAACTGGATCTTAAACGGGCATTTCGGAAGTGGATGGATATCGCGCAATGGGCCGCGGGGTTCGAGACCTGTCGGCTCGCGTCGTCCTCAGGTTCCTCTGTACAAACGTCGGAGGGATGAACTTTGTATTGCAGTAGCCACTCTGAAATCGCTGAAAGGAAATCTGGCGCTTTACATTCCGAGTAACAAGTTAGGGGAGTAGTTTAGTGAAAATTCGTGCAACCGTGTGTCAAATATGTCAATCGGGAACGGGCAGTCTTCATCAGGTTCGAGAGATGACACTGGGAACTCCGGACAAATTTTGTTATTTAGAGTGCTCCGAATGCGGATGTCTGTCTCTGGCTGAGATCCCGGAGGATCTTGAAAGCTATTATCCGCAGGATTATTGCTCGTCCATGATCCGTCCGTCGTCCCTTCTGCGACGGCTTCGAAACGCTTTGTATCTGTCCCGCTTTTCCTTCATGGTCAACTGGAAACAAAGGGACGATTTTGAGTTAATCCGCCGCGTGAAACTCAAGAAAAATATGCGCTTCCTGGAAGTCGGCGGACGTTCCGGGAGTCTTCTCAATGACTTGCGCGACCTCGGCTATGACGCCCGCGGCGTGAACTCATTCGTTCACACCGACATCGTCGATCAATTTGGGGTTCGCGTCGAACGAAAGACGCTCGCCGACGTCAAGGGCAAGTTTGACGTCATACTGTTTCGCCACTCTTTGGAACATATGCCGATCGATGTACTCAGGATGGCGCGTGAACATATAAAGAGCGACGGCGACTGTGTCGTTTGTATTCCAGTGCTCGGCTGGACCTGGCAGAACTACGCGACGGATTGGGCGGAGATCGATGCCCCGCGCCACCTCTTTGTCCACACCGCCAAGAGCTTCTCGCTGTTAGCCAAGAAGAGTCATTTTCGGATCGAAAAAGTTGTCTTTGACACATCGGAACTCCAAATCTGGGCGAGCGAGTGTTACCGGCGCGGAATTCCGCTGACGAAGGTTCCTCCGCCTACGCGCAAGCAGAGAAACCGGATCAGAGAATTCGCGGAGGCCCTCAATCTGAGCGGAAACGGCGATAACGCTCAGTTCTACCTCAGGCCGTCGTGAAGAAACGGTGGAAAAAGAACTCTCGATTGTTTGCCAATCAGGTGATTGCGCCCTCTAAACCCGACGGCGGTCCGCTGGCTTTCGGGTTCCAGAGCCTCACCTTGAGGGGCGTCCGACTCTGCGTCTAGCGGCTTTAAAGAAGTTCCGAAGCCCAGGCCGATTGTAGACCCCGGAATTCTCTCCCGTAAGATTTCCCGCCGTAACCGCCGGGGCCTTGGCTGCCAGGCAGAACGAGTTCCGGGCGTGAAACTGAATCATCGTGCCGAACACTATTCGTCGGGAAAGTTGCGACACAGCGGCGATTGTGAAGATCCTCAGCCGAGTTGCAGGCGGGCCCGGGCTGTCAAATGCGGAAATTGTGTAAGATGGTTCCGATTCATGAAGTATAGGTAAGTCTGCGCACCGAAGTTGAGAGTTGTGGGCGAAAGCTCGCCCCCTGAGGAACCATTTGCTTCTGCATCCGGTGGCAGGCGCCGGTTCATTCCTTCCTTGGTTCCTCTACATGGCCCGATGGAACAGTTTATTTCGCTTTGTCATTGAGGGTGTTATGGCGTATTCCTTGCGGCGGCCCCCAATTCGATTCTCGCGCCGACTTGAATGGTTCGCCGGCTTCCTTTGCCTTGCCTTATTCCTTCCTCAGCACATGAGAGGGTTGCAAGCCGGAGCCATCCTTGCCTCTGATTGCGATCCAGGCCTCAGATTGCCGGAAGGGAATTCTCCCAACGCTTACGTGCAAAGAACTGGTCGCTGCGAAGGGATTTACGCCAAGGAAATTGCGGCCGTGAATCTGAGTGTGGCATCGTTCTCGATGCATCTGGACAGGCTGGATCCCAAAGGAACGCACGCCGTTCGACTGGACTGGAGTTCGCCAACACACAACCCTGTTCGGTTGCGGGCAGTGTCCTTGAGACCCCGGTTCTTTTATCGCATGGACGCCTTACGTCCGTCCGGAACAACTTCGTGGATGTGGCCCACGGACTTGCTGAATGCCTTGGATCTCGACAAATCCAGCCTTGGCATTACCGCCACAACCACCGTCACTTTAAATGACGTCGACAGGGTCGTCTATCTGCCCATCCATGTTTCAACCCCGGCACCTGGGCCTGCTTCCGGACCTTACCAAATTCTTTTGCACTCCGATGTTGAATTGTCCGAGGTGTACGTCAGCATTGCGGAATTAAGCAAGGAGGGCAAGCCGGTTAAAACACTGTGGCGAGACAAACCGTTGCAATACGGCATATACCCTGCTGAACGCGGCATACCTATCTGGATTGGTGCTTCTGAGTTACTCGCGAAAACAATCTACCAGGTGGACATTGGCGCAACGCTGCGAACGGGCGGATCTGCCAATGCAAGGCTGTGGTTATACGGCGGTCTGTGATCAACATGAAACCTGCCCAACGCGAACTTCGGGAGTTGATTCGACGAAAGGCGAAAACCTTGTCGGAGCTCGCACTCCACGAGCAGGGTGAGGTCCCGGCAAACCTGGTAAGTGAGCTCTCCAGCCTCAAGCAACTTGCAGACCTTAACGAGGCGGTTGAGCCGCCATCCATCGCCAGACGATGGACCGTTCCCGCGATGCTCGTCGTGACGTTGATCTTTGCGAGTGTCCTGCTTTTCGTCCGTCTCCCAAACGCACGGGTTGACCTGGATATCGCGACTTCACACGTAGCATTCGACCTGGAAAAGTCCCAGGATCTCGCATCGAACGTCAACGTCTTGTCCATCAGCGCGTCGGGACTCAGAAGCATCGACGCTTCAGGAATCGACAGGACTGATTCTTCGCAAGCTCCTTACTCGGGCGAGGCCGATTCGGCTCGCCTTTCGATTCCCGCAAATGAGCAGGGAACAATTACCCTGCAAAATATTCATCTTCCCGCCAGGACGCGAGTGACCCTGGAAACACTCGAGGGTGGAAACCGGTTTCGCATCGCCTGGGCTCTCCCCCGTGAAGAGGCCCCCACTCCACTCAGTTTTTCTCTATTGGGTGCCGTCCAGTTAGGCCTCGGGACGTCGCGGCCGGATGTCTATCACCTCGGTGCGGTTCCAAAGGGCTTGGACCTTGTTCCGGGGCGAGATGTCGTTCTTGAACTGGAAGCGTCAAGAAATTCCGAATTGCAAATCGAACCGCAGCTGCCTGTCTCCATGCTGTCGTTCGTGAACGTCCAGCAGACCCAGGGGGTTGAAAGCAGCGTCCGACCGCTATCCATGATTCGATCGGGAGTGGTTTCCATTCAATCCCTGAATGGGCAGAACTACAAGCTACGCCCCGGTGAGCGGCTCCGATTCTCGAGTAGCGAGGGAGAAATGCAGAAGACAGTGTTAGGCCCCAGAGGAATCAACGTGCAATACGAAGGAAAGGTGTGGGGGATGAGTGCCGGCTCCAGCGAGTTTCCCACCTCGCTGATGCCCAGCATGTTGGAGTGGCTGCGGGCTCGCCATGGGCTTTCGCTGCTGTGGGGAAGCGCGCTGTATGCCGCCGGAATGTTAACCGTGGCCCTGCGCTGGTTTCGATTGATCGACTGAAGGAGGACTCCATGAATCGACCATTGCCCGCATTGTTCATCTCACTATCTGCTCTGGCCATTCAGTTCGCCTGCCCGGTTCGCGGACGTGCCCAAGACGATCACGCTGATCGCATACGGCAACTCGACGACCTGGTCGTGGTGGTTCGGTCCCATTTGAACGACGAGGACAAAATCGGCACTGGCCTGATTTTCGGAGCGTCGGCGACTCGTCTCTATATCGTCACCGCGAATCATAACGTGAGAACCGGTGCGACGGACGCGAGCACCGTGTCACTCCAGTTCAAGTGGCAGCCAAGCCAGCGCCTCAATGCCACGTTACTTGATAACTCGGATCACGATCTTGATGTCGCGGTGCTGAGTGTAGAAGCCCCGGAGTCGCTCCCCATCCTCCACTACGACATCCTGGGAGACCCCGCGGTTCTTCAGGCCGGGGACGACGTCTACACACTCGGGCATCCAAATGGGAACCTGTGGCAGATCAACATGAAGCCCGATGCCGTTTCCAGCGAAAGGGCCGACCGGGTATTGTTTCAATCGACTTTTCTCGCTCCCGGTCATTCCGGAGGGTTGCTGCTGGATAAAGAACGACGGGTCGTAGGCATGATCTTGAGCGACCAACCGCCTCACGGCGAGGCTCGGACAATCGATCGAGTGCTGGAGTGGCTGGCGCAATTCGATTATCCAATTGAATTGTCTTCCCCAGGTACTCCCAGCAATCTGTCTCAATTCGAGTCGACTATCCGGGAAGACGTTCTCTACGACTGCAGCGCTTTGGGTTCCTGGCCGAGTTCCGACGTGAAGCCCGAAGCAATTCTTGCTCATCTCCTCGGCTTGTTGAAACGGGTGGAGGGGGAGCCTCGGTATCGCAGTTCCAAGTCGACGCTGATTGCCGATTTGTACCGCTGCACCGGCGGCGCGAATCTGATCGTGGAAGGAGAACTCTGGGACAAGATTCCCAAGGCGCTTCCTTACCTGCATCACAGCATCGACGCCAACCCCGCGCAGCCCCTGCTCAAGCAGAATGTCGCTTACCTCGAGACATTCCTCCAGGCACACCAGGGAAACATACGGGAATATATGACCAACTGCCTGCAAATCCTGAGGGGAAACGACGAATCAAATATCGCTTCAATCGTAGACCAGATGATGAAGGCAGTGGCCTCACCGGAGTTCCAGGCAAAACAATGGCTGATGAAGGATGCAACTCCTAATCCGCCCCTTGAGACATGGCTGGAGGTTATCAGCCTCAGGATCAAACGCGAGTTGAATAAAGATGCCCCGGTGGAAGTCACCAGTTCAGAGTTGCCAGGCGGCCTGGTAGAAGTAAAAGCCACCGTGGGGCCGAACGTCTTCGTCTGGGACGTGGATTTCGCGAAAAAGACATATGTTCCCAGGAACAAGGCGACGGAAGACTTTATGACCATGGTCGAGAAGCCCCGAAAGTAAGTGGCGCCCTATCGACATCGAAGACGCGATTTGCGAATGCCATGTTTGTCAGTGAGTTCTCAAGCAATGGTGATCTAACCAACGGCCAGGGCCGCTTCACACAGTCCAACGGCCGAGGATCAAGGAGGGTACAAATGCATCGCTTAACACATCAAGTCCTTCTGGAAGGTTTTCGGATGCGCGGCGTGGCCGTGAGAACGCTGTGTCTTGGATTAGCTCTCATGGCGACCCAGGTAGCCAAGGCACAGGAAGACATTTCGCTCGAATCTCAGGCTAAGCACTGGTTGCTTGAAGATGCGCCACCGAATCCGCCACTGAGCGCGTGGCTTGACGGCTTGAGCATGATGATTAAGGAAAAGAACAGCGACATCGATGCGACGGTGAGGGTCACAACCACCGTTCTGGAGAGCGGGCTGGTGGAGGTGCAAGCCAAAGTTGGCCCGAACATCTTGCTGTTCCAGGTGGACTACTCACGAAGGAAATACTACTCCATGAACAAGTTCACGACCGACTTCATGAATCTAATCGCCAAGGAAAAGCCTCTTCGGGATTCGAGCCATCAGTAGATCGTCAAGGCCGCAGCGCGGGTCAGTTCGCTGGCATTGGTGCGCTATCGAAACCGATGACTACTCGGTGCAGTTGACCTATGCCATTTTTCAACTTCAGTTCGGCTTGGTAGACCTCCCAGCAGACGCGTGTTGGAGGGGATCTTCCGCGAGCTGTGGAAGAGCTTCACGATTCCTCCGGAGTAACTCAGTTTGTGGATCGCGCGGAGCCAATCCGCCGTAGTTCAGCCCAGGCATGACCGAATCATTAGGACCGCCAGGATAGGCAGAGGTATCGATGTGTCCCGCGAGAGCGGTCGCGGGTTCACCCGTGATGCCTGAATCGTCCAGAGAGGATTTCTCCAGGATGATGCTGGCCCCGGGTTGCCAGGCGAGCAGGACTACTCCTGACTCCAGTGTCGCCTGGAATGGGGTAAATGCCGTGTCTCGATTACTGGAGCGATAGAGGAGCGAACCGGCACAGCATCCATCAATATGGTTGCGCGCCGGAACCTCCCCGTAGAGCGTTCCGGTGATAACCGTCCCCAGGACAGCCAAATGAGACGCTATCAAACCAATGATGGAAAATCTGCTTCGCACGGTGAGGTGCTCCTCCTTGCACGGGAGCGCTGGTCCCGTGTTACCGGGACCGGTTCATCTTGCTCAGAAGGTGAAATGCGCGGCCAGCTGCAAAGTCCGAGAAGGAGTGCCTCCGGACTGCAGCGAACTGATCACACCAAAGTTGGGGCTGCCGAACTGGGTGATCGGATTTCCCAACGACGCGTGATTGAACACGTTGAGTGCCTCAAGGCGCAACTCCAGGTTTTGTCCTTCAAGCACGGGCACCTTCTTGATAAGCGAGGCATCCGCGGTGACCAGGCGCGGCCCACGCCCAAAGGTCCTGGGTGCATTCCCAAAGGTGTACTTGGGATTGGCGCTGAAAGCGCTGGTGTCAAACCACTGCGCGATTTTTGCGGCACGCGGGCGGTCTTCATGAAGATCGTTAGGATTTCCGGTGAGGTTCGGCCTCACACCGTCGGAGAACGCTCCCGAGTTGTTGGTCAAATCGATCACGCTGAGTGAGGTGCCCGAATGGATCTCACCGAGAGCGCCAATGGTCCAGTTACCCAAGACACGGTTCAGGATCGGGTTGGTGAGGTTCACGAGCTGCCCCTTGCCGATAGGCAGGTCATAGAGAACGTTCCCGATCAGCCGATTACGGACGTCATTTCCGGAATTACCCCAGCGATTCCCTCGGTCGTAGAAGTCGGTGAATGCATTCACCCCCGGGTAGCCCGCCAGTTCGTTACGGCTGGACTGGTTATCGAGGAAGTGTGACCAGGTATAGTTTGCCTGGTACTGCAATCCACCGCTATAGCGCTTCTGCACGCCGATGTTCATCCCGTTGAATTTGGACGCGCCCACATCATCGCCCAGATAGCTGACGTTACCGAATTGCGGAAACGGGCGCAGTTGCTGCGCCGTCAGCAAGGTGGAACCGGAGGCAAGGAGAGCGAGGTTTGCCGGCGTGATCTGGTTGATATTCTCCGGATCCGGACTGACAAGGTGATGACCAAAGGTGCCCAAATATCCGACGTCGAGCAGAAGATTGCCTGGCAATATCTGTTGAATGTCGAGGTTGGTCTGGTAGAAGTACCCATTTGTGCGCCTCGGTTTATAAAACTGCGGAGCGACGGTCACCTTGGAGCCGACAGGAACAGCCCCAAAACCAGGCGTGAGCTGGTCGGTCGTGGGGAAAAAGGCCTGGCCGGTGCCCTGCCCCTGGTTTTGCTGTAATTGGAATGCCGGGATTCCCTGCGCGCTGTTAGTCGAAGTTAGAGTAATCGCGTTGGAAAAGCCCGTATAGGCGGTAACTGGCGTGGCCGCGTCGTACTCGCCTGGATAGACGAGCGCGCCTCCGCCGCGAATAACCGTGCCTTTCAAGGCTGAGTAGGCAAAGCCGAAACGCGGTCCGAAAAGATGGTTATCGAAGTTGTTCGCATATTTGCTCTGCCCATTGATGCCGGCAAAAGTAAGGATGCCCGGCGTGTTAGAGACAGGATTGATCGCGGTCGTATCGAACGAATTCTGGTGGTTGTTGTCGAGGTATCGCGGAGATAGGCGATCCCACCGCAGGCCGAGGTTCAACGTCAGCCGGGAGTTCACGCGCCAGTTATCCTGGACGTACGCTGCCTGATTGAAGGCAAGCGAATGGAGATACAACGTTTCCTGGCGAGTGGCATCGTCCACTCGTCCGAGCAACAGATTCGTCAGCGCGGCGATGGCCTGATTGCTGCTGATGTTGCTGCTGCCGATAAAGCCGAAGATGCCGCCGCCTGACGGGTAGAACTTGTCTCCATCGGCCGAAGTTCGGTATTCGACACCAAACTTGAACTGATGGTTCCCTCGAGTCCACGACACATTGTCTGTGTATGCGTTCGAGACGATCGGTGTCTGCAGCCGCTCCTGCTGCGATGTGTTGCCGATCGTGGTAAATCCGGCGACGTTGACTCCAGGAAAGAAATCGGGGTTGACACCAGGCAACGCCAGGGTCGTGGCTGCAGTCGAGTTCACCCCATGCGAGATCGAGAGTCCCTGCCGTTGTGTAAACGCGCCGCGGAATTCGTTCAGCAGGGAAGGAGTGAAGATGTGCGTCCAGGTTCCCGCCTCGCTGTAGTAATAAACGTGGGAGAGAGCGCCAAAACCATCCGTGCCCCGAATGGGAAATACGTCGGCGGTGTCGGTGTGGCCGGGCTCGCCGAGGAATCGCCCATAGAGGTTGTCTTTCGATCCCAGCACGTGATCGATGCGGGCAACGTAATCGTTGGTCACGGTAACGGCCGGATCGTTGTAGGAGTAATTGTTCTTATTAACCGCCGCGCCGGCGACATTGGGCAGAGGGTAGTACGCGGCGAGAGCAGTGGCGAAAGGATCAAGCTCGGCGCTGGGCAGCTTGTTGAGAGTTCCGTCATCTCCGACAGCCTGCTTGCCCGTATTAGGGTCGATCACTTTCAGGCCAAGAGAGCCGCTGGGATCGAGCTCGGCGATGGCGCCAGAGAAGTCTCCGCCGCGCTCGGCCTCGCTGGGAACACTAAGTAGACCGCTGCCGGTGGCGGTTTGTCGTTTGCCCTCGTAGGTAAAGAAGAAATGTGTCTTTCCGCGAAGAACGGGACCTCCAATGCTACCCCCGAAAAGCTTGTAATTCAGCGGTGGGTTATGGGTTGCGAACTCAGGAACCGCCTGGAGGTTGTTGCTGCGGTAGTAAAGGTAGGCGCTGCCGTGAAACGTATCGGTACCGGATTTGGTGGTCATCTCGACAAACCCGCCACCGGACTGGCCGAGGTCGGCGCTGTAATTGGACGCCGACAGGTTGAACTCCTGCAGGGCGTCGATGGGCAGGTCGAAGACCAGCGTTTCGACTCCCTGGATAAGGTTGACAGCCGTGCCGCCGTCGATGGTGTAGTTCGCGTTGTTGCCGCGGCCGCCCCCGATGGCAAACGTTGAGTTAACGCCGGTGCCTGCTCCCACAACGAAACCGCTGGTGCGTTGCAACTGGGCTGCACGACGGTCGAGCAATGGAAGGTTGGTGATGGTCTTGTTCTCGATGACCGACGAGATTGTCGCGCTTTCGGTCTGTAACAGCTGGATACCTTGAGCACCGACCTCAACGCTTTGCACGATGGAACCGGTCTTGAGGTCGAAGTTAGCTTCGGTGGTTTGCCCGGTAAGTACCTCGAGCCCGGATCTTATCTGGGTTTCAAAGCCCTGTTTCTCGACGCGCACTTCGTAATGGCCGGCTTGCAGAAGCGGAAATACAAAGTAACCCTCCACGTTGGAGACGACTTCTCGGCGTTCGCTGGTTTCCGTGTGGGTAAGAGCGATAGTGGCGCCTTGGATGCGCGCCTTGCTCGCGTCATTGACGATACCCGAGATTTGCGAATTCTGCGCCGGAGCACGGCCTGCCAGGATCGCAAAAGTCAAAATCGGAAATAGAAATTTCCACTGTACAAAGCGCCGTGTCCAGGGGGAAGTGGGTAGCTTGAGCATCGTATCCTCCAAAAGTCTTACTGAGGGTTCGCAAATGAAGAAGCCCACAACTTGTGGTTGTGGGCCTGTCACCTCGCGAACCTGGTTCGTCGAATCCGGCAGTCACGTGGACTGATTCCACGGGTCCGGCAAAAGAGGTGGGCCCCACGCTTTTCGCTGGAGACGACAACACCAGATTAGGAAGGTCATGCGGTTCGTTCCTTTCTGAGAGTCCCGTGCCAACTTAGACAAAGATCTCGTTATGAACGACTCCGGCCACATCCGTAAGGCGAAAATCGCGGCCGGCATAGCGGTATGTCAGCTTTTCGTGGTCAAGCCCCATGAGAGCCAGGAGAGTGGCGTGCAGATCGTCGATATGCATCTTCCCATCGACAGCGTAGCGGCCAAGTTCATCGGTAGCGCCGTGGGTGTAGCCTTTCTTGACGCCCGCGCCGGCTAGAAACATGGAATAGCCAGTGATGTTGTGATCTCGGCCGTCGTCGTCTCCCTGCGCAGCAGGAAGGCGGCCGAACTCTGAACCGAAGAGCACCAGGGTGTCCTCAAGAAGGCCGCGCTCGCGAAGGTCGGAGAGCAACGCCGAAGTCGGCTGGTCGATCCTGCGGCATTGATCGATCAGGCCCTGATGAAGATTAGTGTGATGATCCCATCCTGGCTGTCGAATCTCGACAAAGCGCACTCCGGCCTCGGAGAGACGGCGTGCGGTGAGGCACTGACGTGCGAAGGACCCCTCCGGACCCGGCTTTACTCCGTAAGAGTCGAGAATCTTTTGAGGTTCACGGGAGATATCGAGCAGTGCAGGTACCTTGTCCTGCATGCGGAAACCAAGCTCATACGACTTGATCACGCCTTCAACACTATCGGGAGAGTCGGGCCTGCCGGCAAAATTGTGGTTGAGCTTCTGGATCAGGTCCAGTTGCGAAATCTCCAGCGCCCGCGGCACGCTCGATTGAATGTTCGGGACGTAGCCCTCATCGCTGATCGGCGTGCCTTGATAGTAGGCCGGCAGAAAAGCGCTGCCATAATTTACCGGGCCGCCGAAGTTGGGCGTCGGATTGATGACCACGTAGCCCGGCAGATCCTGGTTCTCGGTGCCCAAACCGTAGAGCAGCCACGCGCCCATGCTGGGCCGGGTAAGAGATGCATTCGAGGCGCCCGTATGCAACTGAACCACGGCTTGCGGATGGGCCGGAGTGTCTGTGTGCAGTCCACGTAGCCAGGTAAGCTCATCCGCGTGAGTGGCGACGTTCGGCAACAATTCCGAAAACCACGTGCCCGTCTGTCCATATTGTTTGAATTGAAACTTCGAGGCATTCAATGTTCCTCCACCCGGCGCGGATTTACCCTCCGAAGTCTGCAGCACCGGCTTGTACTCAAACGTGTCCAGCGACGACATGGCACCTTCCATAAAAAGAAAGATGATCTTCTTCGCGCGGGGCTTGAAGTTCGGTTGCTTGGGAGCCAAAGGGTTCGCTGGCGTGCTGGCGTCTCCCAGTGCATCGCGGCTGGCGCCAAGTAATCCAGCGAGGGCCAGGTAGCCGAAGCCGGCGCCGGCTGATTTCAGCAGGCCGCGGCGCGTAGTGGGAAGGGGCTGATAATGTTGGGTCATCTTATTCTCGCTTTTCCTGATCGTTGTTCTAGCGAACATATTGAAATTCCGCCGAGGCGAACAGCGCCTGCACAAATGTTGCCAGGGCCGCTTCGTCCTCGCTGGCGGGATGAATCACCTGATCGTTGAACGTCAGGCGGTTTTGTTCGAGCATGTCGCCATATTCGAAAGGCGGCTTCGAGTTATCCCCATCGACGGCTTCAGGCTCAAGATAGTCCGCGGAGGAAACTTCGGCTGGATGTTCCGAAGCGATGGTCGTCTGTTCCTTTGCCCAGTCGTCTCGGAATCGATCGAGGAACTGGCGCGCCTGAGCAATCTCGGCACCATCGGGATCGCGGTTAAGGGTGCGCACGTAGGCGAGGCGGATGCGTTCTCCGGCGTCCCCGGAAGCATTGACCAGGACCAATGCCTCAGCCTCGGCCTGCTTGCGCACGAAGTGCGAGTTCAGGAAAAACAAGGCCTGCGTAGGAACCGTGGTCACGTTTCGCTGTCCGGTGACAAGGGATTGCGAAACGGGGTCGAATGCCGCGAGGGAACGGGGAGTGACGCCGCGGACTGCAGGCAGGTAGATACTGCGGTAGTTGAAACGATCGGCGTCATCGTAGATCGACTTGGCAACCGGGCCGCTGTCGCCCATCTCTACCATGCGCAGCTTCATTGCGGCCGATCCGATCGGCTTGCGCTCGTCCAGTTGGCCGGAAGCAAGCAAGACGGCGTCACGCAACTCTTCGGCCTCGAGTCGTCGCGGGCTGTGCCGCCAGATGAGCCGATTGGCGGGATCAATTTCGTTGCCGCGCGGATCGGAATTCGAACTCAGGCGATAGGCGTGTGAGAGGACAATCTGGCGGATCAGCTTACGCTGCGACCACCCATTGTCAATGAAATCCGCAGCCAGGTAGTCGAGGAGTTCGGGATTCGAAGGCTGATCCCCCTTCGCGCCGAAGTTGTCGACCGACGTTACTATGCCCTGCCCGAAAAGATGTGCCCAGATTCGATTCGCAGCGACCCGCGCGGTGAGGGGATTCTGCGGACTGGTGATCCATGCGGCGAGTTCCAGCCGGCCGCTCTGCTGCGGATTCACAGGCTTCGCGCCGGGAACCTCAAAGGCTGTAAGGAAACCTCGCGGGGCCGTGGGACCGTGCCGTTCTTCCACGCCACGGACGCGAATACTCGTATCCGACGGCTTGCCTTCGACAACGCCGTGGATGCCGTAACCGAGTGTGGCTGGATCTTCGAACTCGAGCCGTTGCTCTCGCAGACGTTCGCCAGTGCGGCTGAGCGAAGCAATCTTGTCTTTGGTTCCTTGATCGAGAACCGGCTTCGAGTTTTGCAAAGACTCGATGGCCAATTTATTCGCCTCGATCTCCGCATCGAGGTGCTTCAGATCTTCGCTGTCCTTGTCAGGTTTGGGAGCCGTCGAAAGCAGCAGCAGGTGCTTCGGATCGTAGTAGGCCAGTCCCGCGCCTCCCATCAGGCTTCGCACGCCCGCATAATCTGCGGTGCTCGTGAAGATTCCCGCGAGCGCGTAGTAATCGCGCTGCGGAATCGGGTCAAACTTGTGATCGTGGCAGCGCGCGCAGGATGCCGTCATTGCCATCGTGGAACGCGTGACGGTGTCGATCTGCTCATCGACATTATCCATCTGGTAGCGAGCTTCGAAGCGCTGGTTCACGTCCTTTACGCCGAGCGCGAGAAACCCCGTGGCAATGGCGAGGCGGTCTTTCTCCACCGGACTCTTGGCCGGCAGCAGATCACCGGCTATCTGCTCCGTCAAGAACCGGTCGTACGGCACGTCCCTGGCGACCGAATCGATGACATAATCCCGGTATCGCCACGCATGCGGATACGGGACGTTGCGCGAAGGCCCAGTCGACTCGCCGTAGCGTGCCACATCGAGCCAATGTCGCCCCCAGCGCTCTGCGTATTGACGGCTCTCGAGCAGGCGGTCCACGAGCGCCGTGTAATCGCGCTGCGAATGGTGCTTGCGAAACTCCGCAACTTCGTCGGGCGTCGCTTCTATACCGGTCAGGTCGAATCGCAAGCGCCGCAGAAGCACGTCAGGATCAGCGTCGCGCACCGGAGTAATCCCCTTGGCTTCCAACGATGCCAATACGAAGCGATCGATGTTGCCTTCAGCCCACTTCGAATTCTTGATCGAGGGAAGCGCGGGATGAGTGATCGGCCGGAAAGCCCAATGCTCATGCCGCAACTCGTCGTATTTCCGCTGGAGAGCAGCCGACATGGGCGGCAATTTCTCGGTCTCATCGGGAAGCGCGGCGCCATTGCGGATCCACTCTCGCAGAGTTTCAATTTCAGCCGCCGACAGTGCAGGCCCTTCTTTGGGCATCCTGTGCTTCGGATCCGGATCGAGCACGCGCTTCAGCAACAGACTCTCTTCAGGCTTCGCAACATCGAATACAGAACCCGAGCGCCCGCCTGTCCGCAGCCCAATCGAAGTATCCACGCGTAATCCGGCCGCCGGTTTGGTATCGGCCGCGTGGCAGGCATAGCAATGCTCGGTGAAGATCGGCTTCACCTTCTTGACGAAGAACTCGCCCTGGTCTGCCGGACCGGAAACAACAGCCGCTGCCTTGCCGGCCGGAGCGGCGCTCCTGCCGCCTGGCCAGTAGGCGCCGTCATTGATCCACGCGCGAAAATCCGCGATCACGCTGGCGGCCAGCGGATCATCGTCCTTGGGCATGCGATGGTCCGGATCGTTCGTCGTGATTCGCTGTATCAGCAGGCTGGCCGCGGGGTTCCCGGGCACGATGGCCGGTCCGCTTTTGCCGCCGGAGAGGATTGCATTCCTGTCGTCCAGATGCAGGTGACCGGAGTTTCCTTTACCCGCCGAATGGCAGGAGTAGCAGTTCTGGCTGAGTACGGGGCGGATTCTCTTTTCAAAGAACTCCGCCTGCTCGGGAGTGGGTGCAGCATCGGCGGACGAGTCCGCGGGGCTCGACATCGCGGCGGCACGTGCGCCGGGCCGAATCAAAAGCAGACCAAAACTGCATATAAGAAACATGGCGAATAACATCGCAGAGACGCGCAACGCGCCCCGGATCAAAGTCAACATGGCAAGAGCTCAGCTTCCTCAAGTGTGAGTGGAGAAGTGCACTGCTCACTCAGACACACGCAGAATCGCGGCGGCGAGCGGTAATCAAAACAGGATGTGTAGGGGATTAGTGCGGATCAGCGACAACAATGACGCGAGCGACGGAGCGTCAGCTCGTTCGAAACGAGGATGCCGGCCGGGTTGTTGCCAGTCGTGTGCATCTACCGCTATTTGGCCGAAGGTTCGAAAAAATGTCAAGCCCGTGACTGCATTTTTTTTGAAGGCCATCGCGCGCGTGTGTACGCGCCACTGCGCGCGACACGTGTCTTCTGGCGTGAGCATGAGGAGATTGCAAAGCCAATAGGCTGAGTAATTCGAATCGTTCTTGAGACCCACCGCCAGAAGATGCTGGCAGGTGGGTTTTGTGTTTTTGGACCAAAAAGAAGAGAACTCAAAGTGAGCGTCCCTGAAATTCAAGCCGAAGAACTGAAAAGCCGCCTCGACCACGGCGAAACACTCTTTCTCCTCGATGTGCGCGACCCGTATGAGTTCGAAAAATCCAACATTGGGGGACACCTCATTCCTCTCCCTCAGCTTTCCAAACGGCTGCATGAGCTAAACGTCGACCAGGAAATTGTGGCCGTCTGCAAGATGGGCCCGCGCGGGGTCAAGGCCGTAGAAATGCTCCAGAAGTACGGATTCAAAAAGGTCAGCATCCTGCGCGGCGGGATACACGCATGGTCCGACCGCGTGGACCGCAGCGTTCGCAAATACTGAATCGAAACTCTTCTAAACCGTGGCGCGGCGATTCAGGGCCACGTCACTCACTTAGAGCCTCTCTCGAAACCACACCTGGGCATAGAGAACGATCTCTGCCTTTGACCCCCAATGTAAAATCGCTGCCTTCTTTCGGATTTTCTGGATAAAGGAGCCAACCGTGCCTGAAACCACGACGCGTGCCTCCCTGGGTGAACGCGGTGCATCTCAGCTTGCCAATGTCACCAAAACTCCTCCGATCTTCCAAGCCATTACGCCGCGGTGGATCGTCCGGCTACTCGACTGGAAGCCCCTCGAAGCCGGAATCTTCCGCCGCAATCGTGTAGTGGAAGACAAGCCAATCGACGTTGTTTGCAGCCATACGGACGAGTCCATTATTCCTGGCACCTACGCCGAGTACGAGGAAACTCCTCGCGAGTACGTCCTCAGCAGTATCAATGCAATCGTGAATATCGATACGCGGGTTGGCGATCTGTTCAGCAAGCCCTATGACCAGGTGCGTGAACAGCTGCGGGTCACCATCGAAGCGGTGAAGGAGCGACAGGAAAACGAGCTCCTGAACAATGCCGACTACGGCCTGCTGAACAATGTCTCGGATTCCCAGCGAATCTCAACGCGCAAGGGAGCGCCCACGCCGGACGACCTCGATGAACTACTCACCAAAGTATGGAAGGAGCCGTCCTTCTTTATCGCCAACCCTCGGGCAATAGCGGCATTCGGCCGTGAGTGCACCCGCCGTGGCGTTCCTCCTCCGACGGTCACGCTCTTTGGCAATCCATTTCTTACCTGGCGCGGGATCCCACTGATTCCCACAGACAAAGTGCATATCGCCGGCGAGGTTCCCAAATCGCAGATTCTCTTGATTCGCGTCGGTGAACGCAAGCAGGGCGTCGTCGGACTCTTCCAGCCTGGTTTAACCGGGGAGCAGAGTCCTGGACTTTCGGTCCGCTTCAAAGGGATCAGTGATGCAGGACTCGCGTCCTACTTGATTTCGCTCTATTGCTCGGCCTCAGTACTTGCCGACGATGCAATCGCCGTACTCGATGATGTCGAGGTTGGTCAGTACTATGAGTACAAGTGATTGGACCACGAGTGAGGGTGGACGCCCGCCGCTGGAATCGGGCTCGAGCATTCGAGAAGCCGCCGAATTCTTTCCCGGCGGAGTGCTCGACCCGGGAATTCTGACGCGCATGGCGAACGAGTTCTTCCGGGCGACGCCCGCTCCCGCGCAGCCAGTGCTTGGCGGAGTTCCGGCCGATACGGCTGTATATTCGTCTGCGCCTGCATCCGCTCCGGCGGCTCCGCCTGAAGTTTCCCTACCCAGTGATCCGCACTTTTCAAGCCTGCCGGCGAGCGTTGGCCCAGCCGCAGTTTCGCCCGTGGCCACACCGGTCCAGGCTTCTCCTCCAGTGATTCCTGGCGTGTTGGGGTCGGCAATTCCATCCGAAGCACCGGCGGGATTTTCGTTCCTTCAAGAGGGGCGGCCGATCTTTCCGTCCCAGCACTTGCCATCGCCGGAAATCTACCCCGCGGCGAAGCCGATCGTTGAATTCGTGAACCCCGAAACGTTACCGATCGACCGTGCATTCATGCTTGATGAAGAATCTCTGCCGCGAGCGCTCGATCTCACCCAGCCTCCGACGCCGACAGTCCCTGCTTCGTTTGGCTTTGCGGATTCATCTGCGGTTCCGGCTTTTTCGTTCATGGAAGAAGCGCGGCCATTGTTCTCCGCAACGCCTTCGATTCCGGGCCCCGTTCCCGCTCTCCCTGAAACCGAAGGGCCGGCGAAGACCCCGGCGACGCCATGGCCGAATCACTTCAGTCCAGATAACAGCGGCGCCACGGCGTTCACTGCCCCCTTTGGTTTTCAGCGCGAATCTCGCTCCATCACGTCACCCCATCACGCGCCTCTCCAGGAGCCGGCAGGAATCGAGCCACATGTACCGAGCGAACGAAACCTCTCTTCGTTCTCGTTCGACGCCGAAGCTCTCAAACGGGACTTTCCGATTCTTCGTGAACGGATACACGGTCGCCCCATTGTTTGGCTCGACAACGCGGCTACCGCGCAAAAGCCGCAAAGCGTTATCGAGCGCCTCAGCTACTTTTACGAGCACGAAAATTCAAATGTGCATCGGGCCGCCCACGAGTTGGCAGCCCGCGCTACGGATGCATACGAGTCCGCACGCGAAAAGGTGCGCCGGTTCCTGAATGCGTCGTCATCCCGCGAGATAGTCTTCGTGCGCGGCGCCACCGAAGGCATCAATCTGATTGCCCAGAGCTGGGGCAGGCAGAACATTCAAAAGGACGATGAAATCGTCATCACCTGGCTCGAGCATCACGCCAACATCGTTCCCTGGCAGATGCTCGCCTCTGAAAAAGGCGCTCGCCTCCGTGTCGTTCCGGTGGATTCAACCGGGCAACTTCTTCTCGATGAATATGAGAAGCTGTTAGGCCCCAGGACGCGCCTGGTTGCGTTCCCCCAGGTCTCGAATGCACTTGGCGTCGTCACTCCTGTTCACGCCATCATCGACGCTGCCCATCGCCACGGAGCCAAGGTTCTGCTCGACGGCGCACAGTCCGTTTCTCACATGCGTGTCGACATGCAATCGCTTGACTGCGATTTCTTTGTCTTCTCCGGACACAAGGTCTTCGCCCCGACAGGCATCGGCGTCGTCTATGCGAAGCCCGAGATCCTGGAGTACATGCCTCCCTGGCAGGGTGGCGGCAATATGATCCAGGACGTCACCTTCGAGAAGACGATTTATCAACCCGCTCCACAGCGATTCGAAGCCGGCACCGGCAACATCGCTGACGCGGTGGGGCTCGGCGCTGCTATTGATTACATCGATCGCGTGGGGATCGAGAACATCACCCGTCACGAACATGGACTTCTCGTGTGCGCGACAGAAGCACTGCAGCAGATCCCGGGCTTGCAAATCATCGGCACCGCGCGGGAAAAGGCCGGCGTCATTTCGTTTGTGATGGATGGCTTCCGCACCGAGGAGATCGGCGACTATCTCAACCGCAGTGGAATCGCGGTTCGGTCCGGGCATCACTGCGCCCAGCCGATCCTCCGCCGTTTCGGACTCGAAAGCACTGTCCGTGCGTCGCTTGCCTTGTACAACACCATCGGCGACATCGACGCATTGGTCCGCGCCCTGTGGAATCTCCGGCTGGGCCACATCTCTATCGAATAGCTGGCTGACTACTTCTGTATCCACCCATATTGCCCGCGCTTATTTGATTAAGCGGGTCGTGGATGATGATGTTGATGATATAAACCTGCCGATAGGAGTTTCTTACTTTCTCTCATCGATGATCGAAGGGAACATGGAGCAGACCGGCGTCTGCTCCACTAAAAGTACGTTAAAGTACCTATGAACATCCGCTCGTCGAGCCGCAGCTCATGCAGCGGTAGCAGCTGCCGTTGCGGACCATGATGGCGCCGCACACGCCGCAACTGGGCGCATCGCCCATGTCGTACAGATCGCGCATCGCCTCGGACACATGGTACAGCCCGCGATCCTGCAAGCCGGGTCCGTGCGAGGGCCGGGCGGACCCCGTTCCCTCAGCTTCAATCTCCGGCGCGATGCCGCCCGCCGGTGCGGACGTCGAACCCATGCCGGAGCTTCCCAGTCCCAGGCTACCTTGCCCGATCGCCCCTGTCTGGCCGCCCATCTGGTTCAGTTGGCGCGCCACTTCTTCAGCCAGCCGCGACAACTGTCCCTGCGGAATTCCGCCATCTTCTTCCGGCTCCGTCTCCGGTAGAAGAGTTGGACTCACCGGCAACGGCGTAACCTGCGGAGCCAATCCCGCAAACAGCGTCAGCTGCTCGCCAGAAAGGAAGCGCAGATTCAGCCAGCGGAAGATGTAGTCCATCAGGCTCTTGGCATAGCCGATCTGCTCGTTGCCCGTCCAGCCCGAAGGCTCAAAGCGCGTATGCGCGAACTTCTCGCACAGCACGCGTCAGCGGCACGCCATGCTGCAAGGCCAGCGAGATCGCGGTTGCGAACGAGTCCATCATGCCCGAGACAGTCGATCCTTCCTTCGCCATCTTGATGAAGATCTCGCCCGGCTGCCCGGTCGGATAGAGGCCTACCGTGATGTAACCCTCGTGGCCCGCAATCGAGAACTTGTGCGTGACCGAAGCCCGCTCTTCCGGCAACCGATGCCGCACCGCGCGCGGAGGAGCATTCAGATCCTGTGCGGCCGCTTTAGCCGCCGTCTCAAACGCTGCCGACGCATTGATCACCGGAACCGCCGCGGCCTTGGCGATTTCGTCCATCGTCTTCTGGAATGCCGTGGCAGCCGCGACCACCTGCTTCGCCGTCACCTCCAGTTTTTCGCCGATCTTGGCTTCGAGAACCTTCACATCGGCGTCCGCCGGAGCCCGTCCCGCTGCCATTTGGGTCAGCACGCGGTTCCCCACCAGCGTCGAGTGCCGATGGCTCTTTCTTGGCATCCATGCTGGTATTCAGCGGCTGCGTTCCCTTGGAGCCGTCGCGATAGATCGCCACCGCCTTGATGCCCTGCCGCCAGCTCTCCGCATATGCTTCGGCGACGTCCTCCACGCTCGCCTCGTGCGGCAGGTTCACCGTCTTTGAGATCGCGCCGGAGAGGAACGGCTGCGCTGCCGCCATCATCTTGATGTGGCCCATGTAGTGAATCGACCGCGTGCCCTTGGCCGGCTTGAAGCTGCAATCGAACACCGCCAGGTGCTCCGGCTTGATGCCCGGCGCGCCTTCGATGGTGCCCGTCGCATCGATGTAGCTCACGATCGCGTTGACCTGCGTCATTGTTGTAGCCCAGCTTGAAGAGCGCGGCGGGCACGGTGTTGTTCACGATCTTGATCATGCCGCCGCCCACCAGCTTCTTGTACTTCACCAGCGCCAGGTCAGGCTCGATGCCCGTCGTGTCGCAGTCCATCATGAAGCCGATGGTTCCCGTCGGCGCCAGCACCGTGATCTGCGAGTTGCGATAGCCATGCCGCTCGCCATAGAGCAGCGCCATGTCCCAGCACTCGCGGCTGGCGTCGATCAGCGCATCGAGCTGCGGCACCGCGAACGGCTCGCCGCTGCACGTCGCGACTTGCCAATCTTGTTCACCTCCGCGCGATGCATGCGGATCACGTCCAGGAACGGCTCGCGGTTGACGTAGAAGCCGGGGCACGCGCCGCCGGTCCGCTCAACGCTCGCCGGTAAGCGGAGTAGCCGAAGCCAGCGGCGGGCATGCGCCCGCAATGACCGCCGACTGCAGATATGCCTGCCCGCACATGATCGCCGTCAGCGACGCCGCCAGGTCGCGTGCCCGCCTCCGAGTCATACGGCAGTCCGAACGCCATCAGCAGCGCGCCCAGGTTCGCATACCCCAGACCCAGCGGCCGGTAGTCGTGCGAGTTCTTGCGCGATCGTTCTCCGTCGGATAGCCGGAATTGTCCACCAGGATCTCCATCGCCGTGATCACGACCGAGATCGCGTGCCGATAGGCCGCGATATCGAACGTCCCCGCCGGGCGTGACGAACTTGCAGCAGGTTAAAGCTGGCCAGGTTGCACGCCGAGTTGTCCAGGAACATGTACTCACTGCATGGATTGGACGCGTTGATGCGCGCCGTGTTCTTCTGACGTGTGCCAGCGATTGATGGTGGTGTCGAACTGCATGCCGGGATCGCCGCACAGCCAGGTCGATTCGGCGATCTTGTGCATGATGTCGCGCGCCTTGTAAGTCTTCACCGGCTTGTGGTCCTTCACCGTGTGCGTGGTGAACTCGCCGTCGTTCTCGTAGGCGCGCATGAACTCATCGCTCACGCGCACCGAGTTGTTGGCGTTCTGGAAGAAGATCGACGAGTAGGCCTCCGAGTCCGGGCCCGATCCCGTCGTAGCCCGCCTTGATCAGCGTGAATGCCTTCGCCTCTTCCTTGGCCTTGCACTCGATGAAGTCCACGATGTCCGGGTGATCGACATTCAGGATCACCATCTTGGCCGCGCGGCGCGTCTTGCCGCCCGACTTGATCACGCCGGCAAACGCATCGAATCCGCGCATGAAGCTCAGCGGCCCGCTGGCCTGTGCCGCCGCCCGACAGCAGTTCCATCGACCCGCGGATCGACGACAGGTTGGTTCCCGTGCCCGATCCCCACTTGAACAGCATGCCTTCCGTCTTGGCCAGCGTCAGGATCGAATCCAGCGAATCGTCCACCGCGTTGATGAAGCACGCCGAGCACTGCGGATTCCTGTAGCCGGTCGCCGAAAACTTCACGCCGCCCGGTCGCCGGATCCCAGTGCCAGTTCTGCCCGTCGGAATTCGGCTCCAGCCGGTCGCAGCCCACGTTGAACCACACCGGCGAGTTGAACGCCACCTTCTGCGTCAGCAGCATGTGCGCCAGTTCGTCGTGGAAAATGGCCGCATCCTCGGCCGTGGCAAAGTAGCCGCCCGCCATACCCCAGTCGCGCACCGTCTCCGCCACGCGCTGCCACCAGTTGCCGCACGCCCGTCTCCCGCTCCGGCGTGCCCATCTGCCCGTGCAGGTACTTCGAGGCCACGATGTTGGTCGCCGTCATCGACCAGTCCACCGGCACCTCCACATCCTTCTGCTCGAAGATCGAGTTTCCCTTGCTGTCGGTGATGGACGCGGTGCGGCGCTCCCACTGCACTTCGTCGTAGGGGGACACGCTCTTCGGTAGAAAAACGGCGCGAAAAGGTCAGCCCTTTTTGAAGAGCAGAGGAAGAAACCTGTGCTGCAGATGTATGTACGTGAGTCTCATTCATGGGAATCTCCTAAGCCGGCAAAATTGGATTCGATGCAATCTCGATCCGGCTCGCAGGCCGCATCGGCAAATCGGGACCTCGGGTGTTCACTCAACGGAGGGGAAAAGGGTGGATTATCTACCGCGAATTCTCTTCTGTTGTCGGGCTGGTGGCGGAGTGGTTCGCGCCGAACATCATTAAGTCCGTTTACAGCCGCAGATGGAAAAATACCGCTGTCTATGGTGCAAGTCAAGTTCAAACCACAATATCTTGTATTTTCGATGCATCCGTAGGTAACCGGCTGCAAAACATTGGACTTTTCCTGTGGAAAGCTCATCCGCCCCCATTTGGCGCGGGTCGCGGGCCCCGGAATTCCGGTTGCCGCCTCTCTCCGACCATCGGCCGCACCTCCCGAAATCGGCGAAAATTTCATCCTCCAAGCCTAGTCCCCGGCCGCACCTCCAACAAGCCGTAAAACCAGTGCATTTCGAGGTTCCCCTGTGCATGCTGTGGGTAACGAGGACCAAATCTCTGGCGGAGCAAGCCAGAGGAAAACGCCCGCTTCCGCCTGACCTTAGTCAACGATGGCCGCGGGGGCGTCTGATATCTTGCTCTTTGATTCGGAGGAACGAGGATGAGCAGCCGCGCAAAGCTGATGGCCGTACCGGTCTTAATGATAATGATTACAACCATTTGCTCAACCCAGAGTCCGGCCCCAGGTTCGGCCACGCCCGCCGGGATCGACTCCGCACTGATGGCCAAAGCGAACGCCGGCAATGCCGCAGCGGAATTTATGGTCGGCACGAAATATGAGCTGGGCGCCCAGGTTCCCAAGGACCCCGCTCAAGCCGCCGCATGGTATCGCAAGGCTGCGGACAAGGGGTACCCTCAGGCAGAGCACAGCCTCGGCATCCTGTACGAATTCGGAACCGGCGTCCCCGCGGACCCTGCCACCGCCGCGCAGTTGTATCGCAAGGCAGCCGATCAGGGATTCGCCCCCGCTCAATTCTCACTGGGACTCCTCTACGTTCATGGCAAAGGAGTTCCGCAGGACTTCGCGCAGGCCCTCGCCTGGTACGGAAAAGCGGCACAGCAGAAGAACTCCGACGCCCTGCTGAACCTCGCCTTCCTCTACCACAATGGCCAGGGAGTCCCCAAGGACGAGGCGCGGTCGTTCGATCTGCTGCGCCAGGCCGCGGAGGCCGGCTCGGCCGATGCCCAGTTCCAACTGGGCATGGACTACTACCAGGGCGAACAAGGACTGCAGCCCGACAGTGATCTGGCCAGGAAATGGCTCCACAGGTCCGCGCAACAGGGCGATGTGGCTGCGATGTTCAATTACGCCATGTTGCTCAAAGCCCAACCGGCGCTGGTGTACTTCTGGCTGAGTATTGCCGAGCCCCACCTCACCGGCGACACAAAGCAGAAAACAACGCACCCTCCGCAGTGAGGCGGCCAACAGGCTGCCCCCCTCAGAAAAAGCGGAAATCGATCAACGCGTGAAAGCCTGGCGTCCTGTGGAGGAATAGCCATAGCCCCAGGGGATTCTCCGCATCCCGTCGGGCGTGCCCGAAGTGCCTGATAAGCTGGCCCTGTGACTTTTGCCGACCCAATGGCACTCCACTGGAAGCCGGTCCAGCCGCCCCGGCCCGTAACCCTCCGCGGCCGCTCTGTGACCCTTGAGCCGCTCGATGCCGACCGGCATTCCGCCGCCATCTGGAATGCGGTGCGCGGCCATGACGAGGTGTGGACCTGGCTGGCAGATGGCCCCTACGCCAGCGAATCGGCTCTGCACGCCGCCCTCGCCGAAAAGCAAGCATCGCAAAATGCGGTTTTCTTGGCCATCTTGCCCACTCCTAGTCCCTACGTCCCAAGTCCCCATCCCGCCGCCGGTTACGCCAGCTACATGCGCATCGAGCCTGCTCACGGAGTAGTCGAAGTAGGCAACATCCTGCTCTCTCCCATCCTGCAGCGCACCACGGCTGCCACAGAAGCCATGTACCTGATGGCGCGCCATGTCTTCGACGACCTCGGCTACCGCCGCTACGAATGGAAGTGCAACGCCGAAAACCAGCCCAGCCGTCGAGCCGCCCTCCGCCTCGGCTTTTCCTTTGAAGGCACATTCCGCCAGCACATGGTGATCAAGGACCGCAACCGCAACACCGCCTGGTTCGCCATGCTCGACCACGAATGGCCCGCCCGCAAACGGGCATTCGAGGAATGGCTCGCTCCATCCAACTTTGACGCCAGGGGGCTTCAGCGGATGAAACTCGCAGAAAAGCTGGAATAGAGTTGCCATTTAGTGGATCGCCTACTGCCAGAACCGGGGATGCATACTCAACCGGCGCTTGATGCCGGGTGAAAGCCGTGCCTCCATTCGACCCAGGCGGTAACCCAGAAATTTGACGCCGATGCGCACAAGCGCCGAAGGAATCTGCCAGGCATCGCGTTCCTGCAGGTAACGCAATTCCGAGAGCACAAAGCGCTTCCCTTCTCCAGTTGTCTTTCCAAACTCTTCGAGCAGCCATCGCTCACGGCTGTGAAGTACCCCGATATCAAAGTAGCGTTTGAATTCCTGCATCTTTGTGTATTGGTGGCTGTGGTAGACCCCGGATTCCGCTACGTATGCGACCTTATACCCAGCCAACAGAAGCCGGGCCGCCGTGACCGTGTCTTCGCCCAGAATCACATCTGCAGGGAATCCACCAACACGCATCAGTGCCGATCGCCGATATGCGGCCAGCGAATTGGACAGAAAGATTGCCTTGATTCCTAGTTCTGTGCGGCTCGCCAATGTGCGCACGGCCGAGGTCTCCGGGTAGTTGAACGCGCGCGCGTGCGCCTCAATCGCTTCAGCCTGCGGTCGGGGTAACTGCCGGCCACAGGCCGCGCCGACTTCCGGATCGGCAAAGACCGCCACTAGATTTTCCAGCGCGTCCGGGCTGGTTAAAATTGCATCCTGCGTCAGGTAAATCAGGATGTCCGCGTCCGGCAACATCTCCGCTGCCATTTGCCGTGTACCCCCATGGTTGAACTTGGCGGGGGCTACCGAACAGACTTGCAATCCTGCTGAGCGTGCCAGCTCTACTGTTCCATCTGTCGATTCCGAGTCGACGATCAACACATGTTCGGGCCGGACACAAGCCAATAGCGCCGGAGCGAATAGGGACCACTCTTTCGCTGCATTCAACGTTGGGACAATTACCCGTAACATGCCTGCCAAGCGCATCCTTTCGGTTCAGGCACCTTAAATCTGATTCTGACCAACCCTACTGGCCAGCAATACTGGAACTAATGAATTCCCGAACCTTGCTAATACGCTCACGCATTAAAACCCAGCCAGCGGCGGCCAAACACCCGAAAATCGTTCCGCCAAGCACGATCAGAGTCCGTCGCGGCGCCGATTTGGCGTCGGGATAAGATGCAGCGTCAAGAACCTGTAGCAAGGGAGCTTGATGGGATTCGTCCATGCGCGCTGCTTCATACTGTCTGGCGATCATTCCGAACAGCGCCTCGTGATACTTCACCTCCCGCTCCTTGCGTACATACTCCAATTCCAGCTCGGGGACTCTTGATGTCGGGATGGCGCCATTTGAACCTCTGCCACCGCCCGAATGGAAATTGGCGAGTTGATCCTGCAGGTTGCTGATTTCCGTCTCCAGCCGAACAATTTCCGGATTCTGCGGAGTGGCGGAAAGGCGAAGGGCGCTTAGTTGCATTTCCTTTGAGGCGATTTGGGCTCGAGTCTGCGAGATGATCTGGATCTCGGCTGCGGTTTGGCCTGCTGGAGCAATCAGTCCAGAGTGCTCTTCCGTTTTCTTGAGATCCACCTCTGCATCTTCCAACGCGTCCTTTTCTTTGGCAAGCTGTTGTTCATAGAAGAGTCGCCTCTGAGAAGACTCGCTCAGAGCCAGCCTGCCGTTCGTTTCTCGTAAAGCGTCAAGGTAGGCGTTCGTCAGATCGTGGGCGCGAGCCGGACTCGTGTCCGTCACACTGATGCTGACGATGGAATCCTTGAGACCCGCGTCGAATTTGGAATGAGAGGCAAGTACATTCTCCGCTTGGCTCTCCCGCTTGACGTTGTAAACCTTCCTCAGATCAAAGCGATTTACGATCTCACTCTCAACAGAACGGCTCTTGAGAATGCCCACGTATAGATCGCCTGGACTCTTCGGCCCTCCCAGCATACCGCCTCCCCCTAAACCCGAGAGTTGCGAAAGCTGGCCCATAAACGCGCTTACGCTTGTGCTGCTATTGGTCGGGGGGATAAAGGAAGCTCTGGACGTAAACTGGCGGGGCGCGAGCAACGCAACCGCCGTAGCAATCGCGCATGCCGCCAAGGTAACCACGATGATCGTCTTTCTTCCGTCATAGAGGGTTTTAAGAAGCACAGCATAATCAATCGAGCTCTCTTCTTCCTCTAGGGTCTCTTCATTCCGATCCGGCTCCACGATCCCCCGGCGACCTTCTGCTGTTCCAACCATGTCATTTCCTTCTTACCCTTACTCGGAGGCTAATTGGGAAAACGAAAACCACCGTCTCGCGGGTTGATTCGACTATTCTTGGTATTCGGACGAGTGTAGCCTACCAGCCCGGCCACAACGCTGGATTGATCAAAGAAATTGAATTTGAAGACTCTGCGAAAGTGTCCCGGAAATTCGAGCCGTGGTTGGCCTTGAAGCGATTCTTTGTTCGTTCTGAGAGTCCTTTGACCGGGGAGACTACCCTCCGTTGCCTGCCACCGCTCTTGTTTTCCAGCCGGCATGATGTTCATCGAAGTACCCTTCCCTGATCAGCAAAGCTCTAAAGAATCAATACGATGACTTCATTGTAAATGAGGCCCCGAGGGTGGGATGTCCTTGGAACTCGACTTGGCAACGTCTTGAATTAACGAACGACGCCGAGCGGTCGCTACTTCCATTGCTCTGGAATTGGCAGTTGACTGGCCAACGTGATTATCGGCATCTGGGGAAACTATCGAGCGGGACTCCAATGGCATTCGCACGGCAACTCTCTCCTTTGATAGCCTGACTGTATGGATCGACACCCGCCCTGGGACAACGGCAACTTCGTTTTGCCTTTGGATATCCCCGCCCCTCGTCCAGCGCCTCCCGACCCAAAACTCGCGGCCGCCGGAACCCGATTGCGGGCATGTTTCGAGGGCCACTAATGCGACGTCGTTCCGTGTTTATCTTCGATTCGACTTACCCCAGCCCGGATGTAGCGCTGCCCATCGACGAAACCCAACCATATATTGTTGTTTCCGACCGCGAGATCGAGCCGCCTCCCGGCCAGGACAGCCTCCAGCTTGAGGACCAGCCTGGCTTCTCGGCCTTCGTTAAAAACCTGCGCTTGGTGCGTGCGGTCTGGCGAAAAGAAAACGGGGGGAAATGCATCGTCATCTCCGCGCCGAGTGTCCGCAGGGAGCAGCTCGTCCAAAACAGTCTCTTCGCTTTGTCACTAAGTCGGAATGTTCTGTTTTTTGATGGCTTGACTCTTACAACGCTGGCCGGGGCGTGGCGGCACATCCTAAGGTCCGGAGTTAGCCTGCTCGGCAGTCGGGTTCTTGGCGGGGTGAAGGCCAGAATCAGGAGATATCGCTTCGAACGCGGTTTAAAGTCGCATTCCGATATGGCAACTCCGGAGGGTCGCCTGTTTGGTGTCTACGGCCGTTCGCAGAGCTTTTCACTTCCGCTCGACACCGCAGTCCGAGAGCCCGATCTCCCTTCGATCTACGGTAGCTTCACGCGCGGCTGGTATCTGCCCGCGCTTTCCAATCGCCGCCAGCGCTACAATGTGCAGACCACGCGCCACCTGCTTCGGGACATTTTCCTTCACATCGAGGCTGTCGGAGGGAGCCAGGAGCGGTTTCTCTTCAAAGACGGAAAAGTACTCGACTATCCATATCTGCTCGGCAAGGTGCGGCGCAATGCGAGCTATAGGGTGTCGACCCGCCGGGAAATCAAGAGCATCGATCGCGGCATCGATTTGTTGCACTTCACCAGCGGATACTATCACTGGTTGGTGGAAGGCGTTCCCAGGATTCTGGATCTTATCGACGATGGCACTGACTTTGACCGGTATCCCCTCATATTGCCGCCCGTCGAAACCTTCCAACGGCAGCTTCTGGAAGTTTTGGGGATTTCCCCTGACAGTCAGGTTGTTACTTTGGGCAAGGACGATTGGCTCCATGTAGGCGAATGCATTTTTCCTACAGCCAACTTTCCCTTCGCTGCGCCGGGGCTTGATGATCCGTCAGGTCAGCCGGATGGTAGCCTGTTACGAAGAATCCGCGAACGTCTGTTGGAAAGAATCCCAATGGCACCGGAGGGAACCTCAGGCCCGTCCAATCGGCTCTACATCAGCCGCTCGAGAGCGACAAAGCGAAAATTCACCATCCCGACAGAAGATGCCGTCCGGTCGGTTTTGGAGTCACGAGGATTTCAGACCGTGTGCCTGGAGGACTTACATTGGGCCGAGCAGGCACGGCTCGCATCGTCCGCGGACTTGATTGTTGGACTTCATGGAGCTGGGTTGACCAACATTCTCTTTGCAAAGGGCGGAGGACTGCTCGAATTCCAGAATCCTCTCGAAGCCCGCCCATACTTTGCGCTAATGGCAAGAGAACTCAACATGAAATACGCGTACATCGTCGGACGCCTCGAAGGACGCTCGAATCACTTTGACAACATCACCATCGACCCTGGAGAACTTACAGATCTGTTGAGCCGGCTCGAAGTAGCCTGATAGTGGCGAGCTCCAATTTCACAATGTCAATAGAACGAGGGTAGGGCCGTGACTAAGCAAAAAGAGGTTTCAACCAGGAATATCCTCGACGTCGCCGGTTGGAAAAGGGCCGCGATCAAAACAATCAAAGCGATCGCCTTTAAGAACCAGGTGGCTGAGCGCTATTTTGAAGGCCGCATTGCGCGATTTGACATGATCTTTACCGATGTCTGGCGCAACTATCTGGCCGAAAACAGAGAGAAGATCCAATCCAGACTCGACGTCCTCTGCGAGGGCATGGACGAAATCAGCGTTGGTATCATCCGCTCCGTGGCCGACCGCTATTTCTATATGGCGCCCGCATGTAGGTTTAACAGTGTCGTGGCCTATCGCCCCGAGTATATGTTCACGCCCTACGAAAGGACACTTCAAGCTGAATTTTCAAACGTGATGCAAGGGCAGCAAGGCAAGTACCATTTCCCGGAAGGCAGCGGCGGTTTGTCCATCAGCGTGTTTGCGTCTCATAACGGTCTCGATTTCGTACCAGACGGATGCCGGCGTCTAAAAGGAACCGTCGCAATCGATGGGGGGGCATTCATTGGGGACTCCGCCCTGGCGATTAAAGAATATGGGGTCGACGCGGTTTACTGCTTTGAGCCCAACAGAACCAGTCGCGAAGCGCTGAAGCAGACGATTCAGTTGAACCACCTTGAGAATGTCTTCATTGAAGGGGCGGGATTAGGCGCGCGTCAGACAATGGCGGTTGTGTCGGGAGAAAACTCCTTCGCCAGCCTCGCGGTGGAGAATGACGACAGCGGAGATGCGGTGCCCGTTTTGGCGATCGACGATTTCTGCGCCGAAAGACAAGTTATTCCCTCCCTTATCAAGCTTGATATAGAAGGAATGGAATACGACGCGATCTCAGGAGCCAGGCGGACAATCGAGACCCACAAACCAGTCCTGATTATCTCGGTCTATCATTCGGCAAAAGACTTTCTCGAAATAAAACCATTGATACGCAGCATGACCGCTGACTATACCTTTCTTGTGCGACGGCTTGACCCCTTTCATCCGACTAACGAAACCGTTCTTATCTGCTATTGACTGGGTCGCAAGACCGAACCTGGGCGTCGCCAACGGTCAGGGGAGACTGGCTATCTCGATCCGCTTAAATACTGGGTCCGTGGCTCAATCCGATAACTCCCAAAACTTGCCGGGAATAAATGACTTTATCTGCATGTAAAAGATCGGCCTCGTCTGCGGGCTGAATGCATTGGCGAATACCCCGGAGATAGCATACGAAACGACGGTAGCGATGGCCGCTCCCATCGCAGAGTACTTCGGAATGAGATATAAATTCATTAGAACATTGATCACCGCGCCTGCCAGAGTCCGGTAAGAAGCCAGCTTCAACATGTTCTTAGAAAAATCCCAGGGGGCCTGTGCCGCTCCCAGGAAAACGAAAATCGAGGCCCACACGTGAACCGCGAGGACCGGCGCCGCGCCGCTATAACTGTTTGAGTACAGCAGCCGGATGATCGTGCGAGAGGCAAGCGCCGCGATGGTTCCCGTAGAAAAGGCTAACAAGGTCATCAGGGAAAACAGCCTGCTAAGCCGGTCATAAAACAGCTTCGGATCGTCCTTGACCCGCATGATAGCGGGTGCAACAGAGGAAACGATGGCCATCGGGACGAAGTACCAGACCTCCGACACCCTCGTGGCCGCCGCGTACAGTCCGACTGCGAAATCTCCCTTCATCATCTCAAGCATGACCATGTCAACCCGCATGTAGACCATGATGGCCATTGCGGAAAAAATCACCGGCCAGCTCTGTTGAAGTAACTGAAGCGCCCGCTTCTTGCTGCTCTGCCAAGAGAATATTCTGCCCCCCGACAGCCGGTAGCCGACCAGAAGTCCGGCCGCGCCCAGCGCAGTCTCGCCCGTCATGGCTGCGGCGAATGCCCACAAAGGTGCCCTGGAGTAGATCAGCGACACGCGTACTGCTGCGAAGACAAGAAATGCGCCGTTTTTGGCCCACACTGTGATCTTGGATCGAACCTGCGACTGGAAGTAGGAATCGATCGTATCGAAGGCCTGGAAAACCAGGGTGAGCGAATAGATCGCGACTAACAACAGCGCTTGCTTGTCGTGTGGCTGAATCAGCCGGAGGGTTACAATTGATACTCCGACGGCGAGAAGACCGCTCTTAATGCGAAGCGAGAGTGTCGTGCCCAGAATCTCGGGTGTTTCCTTTTGGTTGTGCAGCACCTCCCGGATCACGATATTTTCCAGACCAAGCGAGGTTGCCGACGCGAACAACGCGATGAACGCAACCGCGAAATTCAAGCTGCCGAACCGAGCCGGCCCCAGGTAGCGAGCGACCCACACTCCGACGACCAGTCCCATCCCCATGCGGACGACCCGGTCAACCATTAGCCAACTCACGTTTTCGAGGATCCTGCGAAGACCGGGACTAATCTTCTCCAATTGTCTTTGTGGAAGCACGCGGAGCGTCGGGATCTTCAACGTCTGGTTCCTTGAAGTCGGTGATCGGACACCCTGGAACAATCGCCAGCCTGCGCTGGACGAGCGGGCCCATGCGAGTGGCGTAACCCTTGGCGTTCGAAATATCGTTCGAATGGCGGCAGGATACTTCCCAGCGGTCCGTCCGCCTATATACTAAATGATGTATGCCCCGACAGCTCCGAAGGTTTCCTTCATGCAGACAAACGCACTGCAAACGCCTGTAGCATTGTTCGTGTTCAAGAGGCCCGATACCACACGCAGAGTATTTGAGGCGGTTTCAAATGTCCGGCCCACAAAGCTGCTGCTCGTCGCGGACGGCCCGAGAGCCGGCAAAGCAGGCGAGGCAGAGGCTTGCCGGCAGGTGCGGGAAATCTTGGGTCGAGTGGATTGGCCTTGCGAGGTCTTCACGAACTTCGCCGAGAATAATCTCGGATGCCGGGAGCGGATGATCAGTGGCCTCAATTGGGTGTTCTCTCTGGTGGATGAGGCAATTCTTTTAGAGGACGACTGCCTTCCGGATATCTCCTTTTTCCGCTTCTGTGAGGAGTTACTCGACAAGTACCGCGGGGACAGCCGAATCGCTTATATCTCCGGTGACAACTTTGTGGGACGATACGGGAAGCCAGCCGACAGTTATTACTTCTCACAGATCGGCGGTATCTGGGGTTGGGCGACATGGAAGTCGAAGTGGGAGCGCTATGACCGCCATCTTAGCGGCTGGCCACAGCTCAGAGAAAGCGGCATGCTGGAGGAGATCTTCGATGATCCCAGGGCTGTTAAGTTCTGGACAGATATCTTCGATGCTATGTACGAAGATAGAGGCCCTGATACGTGGGACTATCAGTGGCTTTATACTGGATTAAAGGGTAACTCTCTGGTTGCCCTCCCAAGCGTCAATCTTGTAACCAACATTGGTTTCGGAGAGGGTGCAACTCATACAACCGAAGCCGACCCTCGATTCATCCTTCCGGCGCAATCGATGGACTTTCCCCTCAGGCACCCTCTCAGCTTCACCCCTTTGCGACGCTTGGATCGGCGACAAATCCAGAAGATGCTTCCGCCATCCCGAGTTCATCGCCTGATGAAAAAAGCTGAGAAAGCTGCCGGCCGCTTATTGCGTTGATGGCTCGGCATATTGCAATCGAACGTTCCCCTGGATGACTACTGGGTCATTTGTTTGAAATCGCTGTCGATCAAGCTCGTGCGGTTGTTTGCACGATTCACCAGGCGGGCAAATTTGAGGTGATTCGCCAAGCGGTACACCAAGCTGTTCCGTGGTTTCACGGTGAAGAGATGGTAAGAGCCGACCGACAGCAGGTACCTTCCAAAGCGAGTGGCAAGCAGTCGAAGCGACTCCTCGGTATAGAAGGCGATGTGCTGACCGCTCGTCGGGACATAATACCACCAGTCATTCAATTGGGGCGCCGGCGTGGGCAGCAGGCAAGTGGAAACAAACACGTTCTCCGAGAGGTTCATTAGTTCCTCAAGACCCGCTACTGGATCCACCAGGTGCTCGAGCACTTCAAATGCAGTGAGAAAATCAAAGCGGGCGCCCATTTCGCGCTCAAAGCCCCGAGCATAGTCATTCGCCGCGTGAAGATCTGACCAGAAAAAATTGAACCCCCGATCTCGCATCAGGCGCACAAACACTCCGTGCCCGGCGCCAAAATCTACGCACTTGGCTGCTCTCGGGAAGAACAGGTTGAGGACAGCCGAGGTCACGTCGCAGTTCACGAGATTTCGGTGCATGATTCCGACGTCCTGGCGCGCTATCGCAGAAGCGTACGCCTCCTCCAGCCAGAATGGCGTTTCAGTCTGTATGAAGCCGCAATTGTCGCAACGAAAATACTGGACAGAGTACCGTTTCAGCACATCGGCCTTTCCAAAGAAAACCGAAGGTCCATTGCACACCTTGCAGTTTGTCGGCAATTTGTCCGCGCCTGATAACAGAGTCGTCACTTGGCCGGCCGCTCCTGCTGAAAATTCCTCATCTGGGATTCAATTGCAATAGTTATAACTTGCTTCATATCGTACATGACTCACCAATCAATGCTGGTTCTTGTGGTTTGAACGTCAAAATTTCTCCCCGACCGTACTATTTCGATGACTGCCTTGTCGATCTCTCTCGTCAATGGCCATTACAATCGACAAAGTCGGGAGTCTTCCGCCGGTATCGCTGCAGTTCTGGAGTAAAGCTCCTGAAAACTGGCGGCAGTGTTACGGAAGGAATAATGCGACAGTACCCGCGTTCCTTTGCTGATCAGATCTTGGCGGAGCTCCGGCTTTTCAACGACCGCCATCATCAAAGCTGACAGCTCCCGAGCCGAATTTGGGTCAAAAAAAACTGCTCCATCTTGAGCCACTTCAGGCAATGTGGTGGCGTTCGAAGATAGCACGGGGAGTTGCGCCTGAAATGCTTCCAGGATTGGGAGGCCAAATCCTTCGAACTTGCTGGGGTATATCATCGCTGCTGCCGTGCTGTAAATCGCCTGTAGTTCGGTCGGCGATACGAACCCTAGATAATGTACCTGCGCCGATATACCGAGCTCCCGCGCCAGGCTATCAAGAGTTGCGCGGAAATTCGTTGGCTTCCCTGTTAAAACGAGTTGAGCGTCAACGCCTGCCTCGCGTTTTAATAAATGGATAGCTCTCAGAATGACCTCGTGATTCTTATGGGGCCAAGTGACCGCGGGGTAGAAGAAAAACCGAGAAGGAAGAGCATACTTGCTAACCGCGGCCCGAATCTCTTGCGGCGACGGGCTCTTGTAGGCCTCGAAAACCGAGCCCCATGGAACCACCACGACCTTTTCCCTTGCTACTTCATAGTGACAGATCAAATCCTGCTTGGTCCATTCAGTCTGAACACAGATATAGGCCGCCCGGTGAAAGAAAGCGCGGAATTCTCTTTCGCGTTGTGCAACCTCAGCTTCGGGAAAAAATTGGGGGTAATGCAGATGTTGCAGGTCATGGGGCTGATAGATCGTGGGCAAATCGGTCTTGTAGGCCGTTTGGGTGAGGAAATGGACGACATCAAATCTCTGCGATTCAACATAGCCATCGGAGACAGGTATAGGAGGTATTTTGTTAGCCAACTTCTTTTTAATTGACCGAAGTGGCCCGATCCTCCGGAGGGAAGCTTTGATGGCGGAGAACGTTGGCTCCGGAAGGCCCTTAAGCGTGCAGGGCCCGTAAACATAAGGCGCGAGCCAGTCACGGACGTTCTCGCGTACGATAAAGGTATATTCCTGCTTTTCGCTGCCTGAATCAGAAAGCGCCTTCGCAAAGGCGAGCAACGCAGTCCCGATGCCTTGTTGAGGATTGTCGATCCTGCAATCGATTGCCACACGGAGTTTGCCAACCATGTCTTTTGGCTCCTCGCCGTCAGTCTATATGTTGAAGGCTCCCTCACCCCACTTTGCCGCCGGTGCAGATAACGGTGGAAAACGGGCCTGCAGCCTCTGGGCTTGGCGCGGCCTTTGTCGCTGAGTACAATGTACTTATGGTATTGCATCCCGCAATGCCGGATGTGCCCGGATGCCGAACACGGAACATCACCCGGCGGTATTTGGGAGGCTTATCAGTCGATCGTCGGGACGGTTGGAAGGCGCTAAACGGCATTCTCTTCGAAGGGATAGGTCACTCGGCGAGCGAATTGTTCATGGAACCCTCAATGCAAATCGATGTTCCTTTTAAATGCGGCGGAAAACGAATGAACAGCAGCATCACCGCCAGCAGGGTGGATCCACCGCTCGTAACGGTGGTCACTGCCGTCCTGAACGGGCAGCCCCACATCGCCGGGTGTCTGGAAAGTGTGTTGAGCCAGGACTACCCGAACATCGAACACATCGTGCTTGATGGGGGCTCGACCGACGGAACGTTGGATGTGCTCCTGCGCTACAGCGACAGGATCGCCCTATGGAGAAGCGAGCCGGACAAGGGAATATACGACGCGTGGAACAAGGCGTTGGCAGAAGCCCGCGGCGAGTGGATTTGCTTCCTGGGGTCCGACGACGAGTTCCTGCCCGGCGCGATTACCGCCTATATGGCGCAGGTCGCACTGAATCCGAAGGCGGAATACCTTTGCTCGGAGGGGCGGCTTCTGGCTCCTTCTGGCAAAGAGAGGGTTATCGGGCGCCCCTGGAAGTGGCAAGAGTTTTTGAGACGAATGGATCTCTGTCATGTGGGAAGCATGCACAAAAGGACTCTTTTCCAGAAATTGGGCGCGTTCGATTCGTCCTATCGCATTGCCGGCGACTACGAGTTTCTTCTTCGTCCCCGATCCGAATTGCGTGCGGCTTTTTTGCCGGCCGTAACCGTTTATGTGAGAGCCGGCGGGGTTTGCTACTCCTCGAAGGTGATGTACGAAACCTATCGGGCGAAGCACGAGACCGGAGGCCTGTCGAAACTGTTCGCACTTCTTGACCTTAGCCGGGATCACGCCAACTACAGGGCCAGGCTTTTGGCCCGCCGCATCTTGAAGAGGCTGAGTCTAGGAACTCCTGCGGCCTGAACGACGTGAATTGGCTCGACCACCGACGTGAGGAGAGGTTGCGGGCCACACGCCCGCCTGCCGCGCTTTGCCAAGCCGCAAAAACACGTCTTCGTGCCCTTTTCCAAGGGTCCCTGCACGAACATATTCCATAGCCGAGGCATCGGCATGTATCCTGTGTTTATCGACCGGCCAGCTATCAGTTCACTTTAGCAGCAATGCTGGACTAGCGTCGCCGTCCCATTCACATTGAAGGAGTTGTGACCTTGCTCTCTAAGAGACTGCTGCTGGGAATTCTACTTCGCAGGGCGCTCAGGCAAGGATCATCCTCCCTTCTGGGCCTTGCCCTGATCCCCGTAGTCTTACAAATCAGCGGATGTGGCATCGTCTATCACTTGAACTTTCCTGCGCTAGCAATAACAGGACAGCCTGCTGATCAGACCGTCGAGGCCGGCCAACAGGCGATTTTTACGGTGGCTGCCTCAGGCTCGATGCCTCTCACATATCAGTGGCTGAAGGACGGCGTCGCCATCTCGGGAGCAACCAACCCTTCCTACGTCACACCGGTGACCACGATTGCTGACTCCGGCTCCTCGTTCACTGTGACCGCAAGCAATGGGTCCAAAGAGATCACCAGCAGTCCAGCCGCCCTGACGGTCACCGCGGCAAATGCGGGCGGGGTTAGCTTTGTTGCTTTAGACGGAGATGATTCGAATACCGGAACTATCGATCGTCCATATCGCACCATTCAGCACTGCGCAACGAGCGTTAGCCAAGGGTGGACTTGCGAGGTGCGCGCCGGAACTTATCGAGAGACAGTGACTCCCAACTCGGGAGTTACCATCCTGGCATATAACCATGAGCCAGTAACCATTGATGGCTCAGATCCTGTAACCGGATGGTCGCTATACCAGGGATCAATCTATAAGGCTAACGTGACGCTCAGTGCGGATGACACGAACCAGATTTTCGTTGGCAGCGACATGATGACTGAGGCGCGATGGCCCAATGGTGACGACCTGTTCCACGTGAACTGGGCTACGGCACAACGTGGAACGGATGCAAATCATCTTGTCGATCGAAGTCTCCCATCGGGCAATCTGACCGGCACGAAGATCCATCTTTGGAGCGGTTTTGATCCCTTCGGGCATGAAACCGGTATTGTTACCGCTTCACAATCTGGTGAGATATCGATTGATGTTGGCGATACCGGGATCTGCCCCGTCATCTGCCCGGCGGAGGGTGGTCTGTATTATCTCTTTGGCGCACTAAGCCTGCTTGACACCGAGCGTGAGTGGTTCTACGACCCAAACCTCACAACGCTGTTCTTCATGGCGCCAGGCAAGGTTGATCCCAATACGATCGATGTGCGAAGCAAGCGTCGGCAATATGCATTCGATCTCCGCGGAAAATCCGGCGTGACGATTAGGAATATCAATCTTTTTGCAAGCACAATCGTGACGGATGCGATCAGCGCGAACAATACACTAGACACGATCAATGCCAGGTACGTGTCCCACTTTACCAGCCTTTGGTCCGCTGCTGCCGATTTTGGAATTCTACTAGTGCATCAATTTGATTCCGGAATCGTCCTGAATGGGACTGGAAATTCCTTACAAAACAGCATTATCTCCATTAGTGCGGGCGCAGGCGTAGTGCTTGATGGCAACCATAACACAGCTAGAAACAATTTGATCCAGAACGTTGACTACATCGGCGACTACGCTTCAGGCGTAGATTTGGTTGGGGAGAATAATGTTGTCCAACATAACACTATTACCGGCGCCGGTCGCTTCGGGATCTATATTTACAATGCAATTGGTCAGGATATAAGCTATAACAACGTATTCAACGGCATGATGCTAAGCGAGGATGGCGGAGAGATTTACGCCTGCTGTCTTCAGACCGCCCTTGGAACAGAGCTGCATCACAACTGGGTTCATGATACTGCACCCGAGGTTTTGGTCTCCACTAAAACTTTCCCTTTAGCCGGAATATACATCGACAACGACAGCAGCGGCTTCGTCGTTGATCAGAACGTTGTTTGGAATAACCATGTCGATAACATCCTCATCAATGGTCAAGCATTAAGCCCGCCAAACAACAATAACATCCGCAACAACACCATTCCCGACGCTTCGTCGAACGCGTTTATCATGCTTCACTCCGTTCTCGACTGTACCTCGACCCACGTTGTCGACAATCTTGTGTTTGTTGACGTGCGTGTTAAGTTGGAGGGCGCAACAGGTGACGCGACTACTCCGTGCACCCTGTCCAACAACAGCTCCTTTGCACCGGGAGCAACCGAAATGACTCCCACCACGCCGGTAGGATGCAATTTCGACGGTTGTTCCTCTCTGCCACCGTTGGTTCAGTGACAAAGAGTGCCGAGTCCTCGTGCAGATTGATCATTCTGCACTCTGCTTGCGGATGTTCAGTAGGGCCTCAAGTTGCTGGCGTGATAAGTTTGGGAGAGAGATCGATTTTAGTAGGGTTTCGAATGTCTCGGATACTCAAAAGTATGTCGCTGAATCAGCTTCGCATGGCGATCGTTGGCGCGGGAATCGTTGTTACGAAGACTGTTCCGCCGAATGTAATTGTTGCCGCTGTGCCGGCGAGGTTCATTGGAGAGAGGAGATGAACCAGGATGTTAGCCGGGCCGTGGTGCAGCCGATTGTCTTTGTGGACGATGCGAAGACTTTGGGGGGAGCACAAATCGCACTTGGCTGTGCGATCCGTGCGTTGCTGCTCCACTCTCCGGGTGAAGAAGTAGTCTGTATCTGTAGTCCTCTCGCACGCAAGGCGATTCTACAAAGTACAGGGGCACTTGAAGGCCTCCGCTTTATCGATTGCCCGTCGGCCTTGCCCCTGAACATATTCGCCTTTCCGTTTAGGCTTTGGTCCTTTTACAGATTGCTTGTGCCCATAATGCGGCAGGGCGTGCGGGTGTGGTGGTTTAATCTTGCCGACATTGAGTCGTGCCTTGCTCCCTTGGTGATTCTCGGACTGCGCGGCGTGCGCCCGCTGGGTTGGTTGCACAATGGTGAGACGTCATTGTTTTTCAACGCGAGGACTTCGTTGCCCAGAAGGATCTTGTGCCGCGTCAGGGACGCAGTTGCAAATAGATATATCTTCTGTCGTTATCGTAAGGTCATAACACCCAGCCGATCCAGCGAAGACTCGTTGAAGAGCCGATTTGATTGCAGTCATCCGCCACGGACGGGATTTCTTTATCCCATTTCCCGAATTGGTAGCGGCAGGGCGGTGAGCTGCGAGGATGCCCTCTCGCCTCGGTCGATCCGCCTCTGGATGATTGGCAGACTGGCATATGGACACAAGAACAACTTGGCGGGACTCGACGTTCTTAAGGTCCTTCAGGAAGAAGAAAAGGGTGCGTCTCTCACCGTCGTACTGGATCGCCGCAATATTGAAGATTTTAAGAACACAGTGAAGGGATCAGGGCTTGCCGATTCGGTGTGTCTGCGGAATTGGGAGGCAGATCCTTGGAGATCCGTTCCGTCAGATGCCATCGTTCTGATTCCATCCTTTTATGAGTCATTTTGTCTGGTTGCGAGAGAGGCAATGTATCATGGCATCAAAATGGTGGTAAGTCCTATTCCTGTTTTCTTCGAATGGATTCCAAACGAGCTGATCGCCCGTGACTTCAGCGCTAAAACGTTTGCGGAGAAGGTTAAAGCGGTAGCGGCGATGACGCGGGATCAGATCGTGGCGCTCTACGAACCTATGCTGGAAAAGCTGACTGAGGAAGCGTTCGTCGCGAAGTTCTTATCATTGTTACAGGAGGAATCCCGACAGATCGTGTAGGAGCCCAACTAGCAGGTTGCGCTAAAACGTTTGCGGACCACTTTGAGCACGAACGGCTCGTGGCGAATTGCCCTCACTCTGAACCGGCGGTTTCTCTGGCGCAATCTGAATATCCGGTAATACGACCGAAACCAGTGCTCCGGGATCGATCGCGTTTGCCCTTGTTTTAACGATTGGTGAGTCACCTGATGACGCGACGCATTTCCGCGAGCACCCGATTTCTCTATTTTGTACTGCTTTGGTGTGTCTTTTCATTCAAGGTTCTATTGGGTGGAATTGTTGAAGCTGGCTTGCGAGTCGATGACCTCTTACTTTTAATCGGCCTCGTTGTTTTAGTGCTTCGCGGTGATATCGTTCGGGTGCCCCGCTCGTCAGCGCTTCGTGCTTATTTATTATTCCTGTCGATTAGCCTTCTTTCCTCACTTTGGAATGGAATTATGGGGCGAGTAGGACTTGTTTACTCCATGATTTTCGTGGTCCGCTTGCTCGAATATACCGTTTTCTATTATTTGGGCTACGTTCTGTTAGAAAGTGGAGTGAGAGTGTGGCGCGGCCTGAGGGTCTATTTCTATTTACTCTGTATTGTTGTCTTGCTCCAGACACTTCGTGTTCTTCCGACAGCCAGCCAATTCTCCGTGTCACGCGCCAGCGGAAATACAAATGGTCCGTACGAACTGGCAGCGGTAGCCGCCTTTTTTCTGTGTGATTTCGGTTATCGCGAGCGAAAGAGGCTGAACGCTGCGGCGGCCTTCGTGATACTTCTACTGACGGCTTCGCGTATTACGTTCTTAGGAACACTCGTGGGATTCGTCATGCGATTCCTATCGCGCACAAAATCTAAAGCAAAAGCAGTGGCCATCGCTCTCCTGACGATTCTTCTCATAGGCGCAGGCACAAATTGGATTTCCTCCCAGAACGATGAGAATCCGGGCTCTAATACCCTGGGAAGTCGCCTGAAGAGCGCGTCGAGCTTGGTCTCAGTGGACTACATGGGCGTATTCTCGTCGATTCCCATGTACGAAACAAGCGATGATTATACAACTGGCATGTTTCTGGATTCGGGCTGGTTGGCTAAGGAGGTTGAGGCCGATACTAGCGGGGTGCTCCGTGTCTTTCGGTGGGCTAGCTTGGTCAAATCTACCCTGTCACACTTTGATTCGATCCTGATCGGGTTAGGTCCTTCCTTCGGTTCGGCCGCCGTCGACGGGAACTATGTTCGAGTGTTCATAGAAACCGGACTTCTGGGGCTCATGGCATTCCTGGTCTTCCTGCGCCGGATGCTTAAACAGACGACCAAGGGCGGGGGCGCGTTCCGCGAGTTTATTCTGGTCTTGGTTGTGACAGCGTGCTTTATTGACATTTTCGCGAGCTACAAGACAATGCTTCTGCTTTGGTTGTGGAACGGAATGAATGAATTTGAAGCTAGGAAGAAGATTTCAAGTTAGAGAGTCACGGGCATTCGCGAGGGCGTACGCGGCGCAAGCCTTAGCCTGCAATTGTTCTTAGTAGCTGCGGAGAAGTATGACTGAATTTGAGAGGAATGCGAAGGGAAATGCGTGTCGCTTATCCAATGCGCGTAGATGCATTTGAGAAGCCAGGGGGAGATCTCCTTCAGGTACAAAGGTATATCGATGCGGGAAAGGGAATCGGAGCGGACGGGCGCCCGCGATTTGACGGCACGATTATTACCGACCTGCGGGCGAACTTATCGTCCTTCGATCTCATTCACTTGACTAATATCGACCGTCCGGTAGACACTTACTGCTCATTCTTAGCTGCAAAGGCAGCACGAAAGCTAATCGTTTTATCCCCAATTCATCATTCTTACAGAGAGATTACGCAATATGAGCGGATCGGGAGAGATGGAATCGTCGGCAAAATTTCGGGCCTCCTTGGCTTCACACCCTTGGAATACTTGCGAAGCGGCGTCCGGTCGATACATTGTTCGCAGCTCCTGTTCCCATTACTTCGAGTCAAGTTGGAAGGGATGAGAAGGGCTCAGCGGGCCATACTGGCCGGGGCCGACAAGATTCTTGTTCTAACAGAAAAGGAAAAGTCGGATATACTTCTGGATTTTCGGGTGACTTTAAACGATAAGTTCTTGCTTCTTCGGAACGGATTGGAATTTGCGAGGCCTGCGGTAGAAGACACTGTAATTCGAGATATTGACGTTTGTATGGTTGGCAGGGTTGAAGCTAGGAAAAATCAGATTGCAGTACTCGAAGCATTAGGGCGTCTTGGTATCTCAGGAGTATTTGTGGGTGCTGAGAATAAGAATCATAAATCGTATTGCCAAAAGTTTAGAGGTATGATTGCTGATTCGGGAAGCACATATGTGGGCAACGTTCCTCATGAAGAAGCACTTCGGATAATGAGGAGGGCTATGGTACATGTCTCGGCAAGTTGGTTTGAGGTCTCTTCGTTGGTTGACCTGGAGGCCTACTCTTCGGGATGTGGCGTAGTGGCGTCAGACTTCGGCGGCACTCGAGAGATACTTGGTGATAAAGCTGTGTACGTGTCCCCGACGTATGGAAAGAGCATAGAGGACGGCATAACCACAATGTTACGAAGGGTGCAACAGGGCGAAGATCGGTTCGAACTTCACAGTAGAGATGAGCCTATCGCCGAGAGTTGGTCTCAAATAGGAGACCGGCTTGCGAAGATCTACGTTCAATTAACGGAATAGCCTTATATTATGCCGTCGATTCGCCTGTGTGCTAATTCTGGCGATACTTTGATGGCGAAGGCATATTTGGATGACTTTCGGCAGTGGTTTCTGTCCGCCTGTGAGCGGGGCGAAGCACGCCGGAGGAGTCAGCCGGGCGATTCATGGTGAGTCTGGCCTATGGGAAGAGGTTGCGTGGGCAGCTACGATGCAGGGGCCGATGGAACGCGTTGAGCAGCGTCCCGGCATGCGGCGTTTGGTCGGCGTCCCGAGCAGGCAGGTGCATGGTTCCATAGTGCTCATGGTCGCTGAGGACGACGAAGGTCAGCTTGGCCAACGGATGAAAATGGTGGGGTGACAGTGATGTCGCGGGCCACAACTCCGGAATTGTGAGTCACTTTCCGATTCAGGCGGTAAACGCCCTGCGGCCGTATGAACCGTCTTAGCGTGCCCCAACGCGTTGGAAGACCGCGGGAAAAGTCCGGAGAAAAATGAGCAGGTCCGCTTTAAGGCTCCAGGTTCGAACATAAGTCGCATCCAAGCTGGCGCGCGTCTCGTAGTCCAAGTCGCTTCGACCAGAAACCTGCCAGAGTCCGGATAGGCCGGGAGTCGCCGCAAGATAGAATGGAAGCAAATGTTTGTAGAGATGTGTCTCGGCCTTCACCACCGGACGCGGCCCGATTAGCGACATGTCGCCCCGCAACACGTTGAAGAGTTGTGGAACCTCGTCCAGACTCCAGCGACGCAAGAAACGTCCGATCCTGGTAATCCGCGGATCATATCCGCGCTTATCCATTCTCCACTCCAGGACGATTCCTTCCATGTGTCCGGACGAAGTCCGATGCTGCACGGTGTGAGGGCGCATCGACCGGAATTTCCATATGCGAAATGCAACGCCGTTTCGGCCTATTCGCTTCTCACTATAAAAAACCGGATATGTCGAAGTCAGTCGAATAGCTAGCGCAATCAGAATAGCGGGAATCAAAAATACGAGAGCCATAAAGAACCCAAGTACGATATCCAACGCCCGCTTGACATAGCGGTAACGCCAGGAATCCATCGGCAGTTCCCCCGCCGGCAGATAATGGGCGGAGTGCGAGCCGGAAACGGCCGGTATTTCGTCTATTGCAACAGAAAGTTCGTCGCAGACAACCTGACTTTGCACCCGTCTCATTAGGCCTCTCTCTGAGAAACAACAGCTTGACCAAAAACCTGGCGCACACCCACCAACACCTACCAACCCTTAACACTTAATCAGAGAGTCGCATGCAAATACTCAGATAAGCAGACCCACCAGGATGGTTGCATGCCGTCGAAGAAACCTCGGCCGATCTGCTGTTTGTTGATGTCTGTGGCCGCATCCGGCGTCACAACTCTCTGGGCCCGTTGATTTGACCGTCGAATCGTTCCGTCCTCATCTCTTCCATTCATATTGCAGCTTCCTCGCGGGCACCGCAGTGGAGCCGCAACGCTCGGTCGCTCAATCACCCCTGCCAGCACCGGCCAGGCATCTAGTTTCGCGTCCGCACGCGCATACTGCAGGCTCTCGTAAAGACACTGTACCAACATGAAAACAGAACATTTCTATCTTTGCACAGCGACGTTCCCTACCGCAAATCAAAGATGGGATTCGGAATCGAGGTACCATCACCCTATTATTCATCCGCCAATAAGAACCCTTTGTACCCCTGCGCCCGGAGAATCGATCCCCGCACTTTAATGAGCGAATTCTACGGGCAAAAAGGGACAGCTCGAGATATTTGGTTTGAGAATGGGCCCCGGGGCCAGGCAATTGCGCGGGCCGAGGGTACACTCTGCACCCTGAATCCGGAACGGACATCATACACCACATCGTCAATGAACCGGTCCGCGACCTGCAGTTTGATGGAGCCCCGGCCCAAAAAGGGGACGGCTGGCACCAGTAAGTGCGTACCTCGCGCGTGCCTATGTGTGGCGCGGCAAAGAACGTCAAGAACAACTGCGCCTCCTTAACCCCTGAGCGGCAAACCCCCGTCACTTCACAATCCGTCGGTCATTTGTCTTGAACGCCTGGCATTCCCCGAAAAGCGGAATGCCAGGCCCGGCCATATCAGCGTTAGACGCACGAGGGACCATCCATCGGTGACGGGGCGAAAGTGTCCATGGCCAGGGTGTTGGCGCACGTCACCAGCATCCCGTGGTTGAGACCGCTGTGCTGAGCAGACCTGGGCCCCGTGCACGCCGGCCATTGCCCGCAGCCCGCTGCAGTGACTCTCGAGATCGTCGCCGAAGATCGCCAGCACCGGCAGTGCCGTTGACTCCATGCCTACCGCCTGCCCCGAGATAACCGGCCCGTCCGCGTTTTTCAACTCGCGCTCTACAGGAACAGGGCGCCATGACAAAGCTCATGGTGCAGAGAACCTCGGTGAGTCTGCACCCATATCCAAGACATAATGCCCTTGAAAACACCGCCAATCTCTGGCGGCGTTTTCTTCGATTTTCAAGCCGGAATCAGTTGCTTTCCTTGGAATCAATCCTCATGCCATAGAACGATTTCCGCACGAAGAACACCGACACCAGGAAGAAACGCGACGGCCAGCACGTGTGTGAGCATCGGATTGTTCGAACTCAGCGTCACCGCCAGCTCGACAGCAAGTAATCCGAACAACGTCGTGAACTTGATGATCGGATTCATTGCCACCGACGAGGTATCTTTGAACGGATCGCCGACGGTGTCCCCGATCACGGTAGCGTCGTGAAGAGGCGTTCCCTTTCTGTTTCAGGTCGACCTCGACCACCTTCTTCGCGTTGTCCCAGGCGCCGCCGGCATTGGCCATGAAGATCGCCTGGTACAGGCCGAAGATCGCAATCGAGAACAGGTAGCCGACAAACAGGAACGGCTCCATGAATGCGAACGCAAGCGTGGAGAAGAAGACGGCGAGAAAGATATTGAACATTCCCTTCTGCGCGTACTTCGTGCAGATCTCCACCACCTTCTTGCTGTCCGTGACCGACGCCTTCTCCGCGCCTTCCAGATTGATGTTCGCCTTGATGAACTCCACCGCGCGGTAAGCGCCGGTAGTGACCGCCTGCATCGAGGCGCCCGCAAACCAGAAGATCACTGCGCCACCGCAGATCAGCCCAAGCATGAAGGGCGCGTGGAGCAGAGAAAGCTTATCGACGTTCGTGGTCAGTCCGTGGGTCAGGGCCATGATGATCGAGAACGTCATCGTGGTCGCACCCACCACGGCAGTGCCGATCAGCACCGGCTTGGCCGTCGCCTTGAAGGTATTGCCGGCTCCATCGTTGGCTTCCAGCAGGTGTTTCGCGCGTTCAAACTTCGCGTTGATGCCGAAGTCCTTTTTCAACTCGGCTTCGATGTTGGGAACAGTTTCGATCAGCGACAACTCGTACACGGACTGAGCATTGTCGGTGACCGGCCCGTAAGAATCCACGGCAATCGTCACCGGGCCCATGCCCAGGAAGCCGAACGCCACCAGGCCGAAAGCGAACACGGCCGGAGCCAGCATCAGAGCTGCCATAGACAAGCCTGTGCTGAAGTAATAGCCCAGTCCCATGAGCGCGACCATGCTAAGCCCCAGCCAGTAGGCCGACATATTGCCGGCCACGATTCCCGACAGGATCCCCAGAGAAGCTCCACCTTCCCTTGCCGAAGTAACAATTTCCTGCACGTGGCCCGACTTGGTTGAAGTGAAGACCTTGACCAATTCGGGTATCAGCGCGCCCGCCAGGGTTCCGCACGAGATGATGGAAGCCAGCTTCCACCACAGCGTCCCGTCACCCGAGGTTGGGAATCATCAGGTAAGTGACGACGTAAGTCAGGATGATGGAAACGATCGACGTGATCCATACCAGCGACGTCAACGGCGCCTCAAAATCCATCTCGTCGGAGTCCCCGTATTTCGCCTTTGCGATCAGGCCATTCAGGAAGTATGCACCCGAGCTCGAGATCAGCATGGCTACGCGCATCACGAAGATCCATACCAGCAGTTGCACCTGCGTCGTCGGGATCCTTGACGGCCAGCAAAATAAATGTGATCAGGGCCACGCCGGTCACGCCGTAGGTCTCAAAGCCATCGGCGCTCGGGCCGACAGAGTCGCCCGCGTTGTCACCCGTGCAGTCCGCGATCACACCCGGGTTGCGCGCATCGTCTTCCTTGATCTTGAAGACGATCTTCATCAGGTCAGAGCCGATGTCGGCGATCTTGGTGAAAATGCCGCCCGCAATACGCAGGGCCGCGGCGCCCAGGCTCTCGCCAATCGCGAAGCCGATGAAGCACGGGCCCGCATAATCGGCGGGGATGAACAGGAGAATAAACAGCATGATCAGCAGCTCGACCGAGATCAGCAACATGCCGATGCTCATGCCGGCCTTCAGCGGAATCGCATACAGCGGATACGGCTTGCCGCGCAATCCCGCGAAGGCCGTCCGTGAATTCGCAAATGTGTTCACGCGAATCCCGAACCACGCCACCCCATAGCTGCCCGCGATGCCCACCAGGCTGAATCCCAGAATGATCGGCAGCGTCACCCCAATCGATTTTCCCGGCACCGGCGCCAGCCAGCCGAAGTACAGCGCAGATAATGACCGCGATGAATGCCCAGAGCAGAAGAATGAACTTGCCCTGCGTCACCAGGTACGTCTTGCAGGTCTCATAGATCAGTTCGGAAATTTCGCGCATCGAGCGATGAACCGGCAGGTTCTTCAACTGCACATAGATCGCCAGGCCGAACAACAGGCCGCCGACGCAGAACAGCAGTCCGATCATCAGAAGAGCATGTCCGTTCATGCCGAGAAAATTCACGGTCGACAAATCCGGCAGCACCAGGTTGGCTTCGCCTCCGCCCGCCTGTTCCGGCTGGCCATAAGCGAATGTGGGAACCAACAGGCCCAGAAGAACCGCCACGAACTTGTATTGACGCCTCAGGAACGCCGCCGCGCCATCCTTGATGGCTGCCGCTGTTCTCTGCATTTCCGGCGATCCCCTATGCGAACCGATGCCCTGTCGTGCGAAAAAAACGGCAACAATGAGCGACAAGACGCTCATGCCGAGAAAGTAGTACACCCACTCCTGTGCTGTCACATGTCCTCCCAAGTTAAGGTTTCAAGCCGTATCAGCGACGACTCGGCAAAGGCGGCCCCCGAAAAGCCGGGGAAAGTCACCGGAAGCGTACCATCCGTACCTACCTCTGTCGAGTGACTGCAATCACAGGGAGGTTCAAGCCATTCCGCATCAACGAAATTGCGCGCAAACCCTTCTCGAACGTGCATAGTACGGGACCGAGAGAATAGCGCACGCCGCGATGACTTCGTCCACCCGCTCACACCACGCCGGGCGGCCGGAGCTCGGCATCAGCTACCGCGCGCTCAGACACTGGATCCTTGCGGGACGTCTCTGCACGCCGAAACTCCCGGTGGACACCATAGCGTTCCTCTTGGCGCCCTCGACGAGTTCCTGCCTCATGCCGTCGCCCGCACCGGCTGGGCCAGCATCAGCGGACAACCAGTTGCTTGGCACGGTGCTCGAAGTCACGATCGAAGGACTTCTCGCCAAGGTCGTTCTCCCGGTCGGAACCCAGCGCTTGACCGCCATCGCCACGGCCGATGCCCCCGAGAACTCGCTCCTCAGGCCCGGCGACGAAGCGGTGGCCCTTATTAAAGCCACCGAAGTCATGATCGGCAGACTCTGACGGATGCTGCCGGCGGCGCGCCAATAACATTCGAAAGTTGCAAACATCATTGGTCCAGAGCGAAGTCAGGCTCTTGCGTTCTAAATTGCATCCCAGCGACTGGGGTATAATTGGCCCCGCTACCGGAGGACCAATGCGCTTTTACAAGGCCGTCCCGAAGAGATTCCTTCTGGAGGGCCGTTACGGCAATATCGATTCATGGGATGGGATTCAGAAGTCCGGGCTCCTCCCGAAGCGTGCCGGATGCCTCGGCGGCGCAACCTCCGTCTACGTCACTTCCCGGAAACCAACCGAACTCGACTACAACTACACCTGGGTTTCCGCAGAAATCGATCAGGCCAGAACCTACGCCTCTACCGTGCTCAAGGATGACGCGGTTATTTTAGGAATTACCGTTCCTGATTCGTGGATCGAATCAAAAGCCATTGAAGACAAGGGTTCCGCGGGTTGGGGTACCAAGCAGGTCATCCCCCCGGAATGTATCGAAGTCGAATGTGAAAAAGCGGACAACTTCCTTCCCATCGTCAGCTACCAGAAAGGCCTGGAATACGTCACCCGCAAAGAAGACGACAGTGATGATGATTAACAATTCCCGGGTTCCGCTCCCTGGATTACGCCAGAGTTTATAGAGGGGCAAACCCATCGTCAACACCCGTATCGCCCGACCTGGTAACTCCCCGATACCAAGATTTCATACTCCCTACTCCACCGGAATGTCGATCTTGTCTCCCGGCAGCTCGACCTGCAGCTTCTGGACCTCCGGATCCCGCACCTGCCCATTCGGCAATGGATGAAGCTTGAACAGCACCAGCATATTTCGGTCGGGGTGATCGAGCGCGTGAAACGTAGCCACCTGCTCCACGGAGTACCGGCTATGGATATCCTCCAGCGTGCCCGGATCGAAGTCGTTCCAGGTGGCAAACCAGCCCGGCTCGTGATCGCGCAGCTTCGACGCCAGGTCCTGGGTGCCAAAGTCGTCGCAGATTGCCGGCAGGTGCGTAATCATGCTGATCTCGTCGCCGCTGATCGAGAGCAGAAGCCGCTTCCCGTTGGGATGCTGATCGATATAGCTCGTCAGCTTCCGCGCCGCGGGCACAAGCGTATATTCGGGACGCATCGCAAGACCCGCTGTCCACTCGCCGTTCAGGCAGGCGGCAACCATCGCGGCTCCCATGAACGCGAACCCCAGAACCGCGACTCCATTCCGCCTCCATGCCGGCCTTAGCCCGATGCCCCGAACTGCCTCCGTTTGCGCGTCCAGGCCCGCCGGCTCCTTCCCCCAGGCCCCTGACAACAGCGCCTCGATCCCCAGGGCCACGACGAACAACGAGAAGAACGCCACCACGGCGTAATAGCGCGGTTGCGGATGATTCTGATACGTCATGAACCCGATGTACCCCGCCACCGCCAGCAGCGATGCGCCAAACGCCGGATCCCGCCTCAGGCGCCGGCTCCAGCCACTCCGCCACGCCACTGCCGCGCAGAAAGGAACCAGCCCCGCCAGTGGAAAAAGGATTCGGTCGACCCACCATCCGCCGTGAATTGACCACCACAAGCTGAGCAGCGGCCAATAGAACTCCGCCGGCTTGGGGTATTTGTTCACCACGAACAGATACTCGTAATCGTGCAGCAGCCCCGCATGAATCACCAGCGCCATCCACAGGCCAAACGTTGCGGCAAATGCGCCCGCTGCCGCCGCCGCGCAGCGCACCGCCAGTCCTCGCTTTGGCCACAGCGGCGCTAGCAGCGCCCATCCAATCGCCGGCAACAGAAACACAGCCGTGGTCTTGGTCAACATCATCAGGGTGAAAAGCACGCCTATCCCCGCGCTCACCAGCACCGGCCGTCGAAACCGCGAGAGCCGCACGGCGAGATTCAAGGCCGCCAGCGTGAAGGCCGTCAACATCGGTTCCAGGATCGCCAGCCGGCTGAAGCAATAGAGAAATGGGCTGGTAACCACAAACGTCACCGCAAGCAGTGCCATCCATCGTGGTCCGCGCGCCCGAAGAAACCCATAGCTCAGACCCAGGTTGGCAAAAAAGAACGCCACCGCCAACCCGCGCGCGGCTTCAATCGAAACCCCGGTAAAACTGAACAACACCCACTCGAGCAGCGGCCACACCGGCACCGCCGGCGCGGGGTTGAAGTCGCCGCGCAGGTACCAGTTCCCGAACAGGTGCGCGCGCACCGCCGCATTCCCATACCAGCCTTCATCGGTGTACTTGGCCCAATCGGAAATCCACGGCGTATTGTTGGGAAAGTCCGCGCTCAGATGAAGCGCATGCAGTACGGCAAACCCGCCAATCACGATCAGCCAGACAACGTATGCCCACCGCTTGGGTCGGATTGCCAAGTCGCGTCGTTCTCCAGTGTCATGATTCGAGTCCGAAAACCCTCGAGATCGGTTCTCCCGCCACATCTGCCCCGTGCCCCATCCTTGCGCGTTTCCGCGGTCCCGGCGACACGTCTTCGTCGCTGGGGTGGCCGGGCGCAAGGGTGGGAAATCACTGAACTCAAAAAACCGGGTCTTTCATCCTCGGCAGTTTGCCATCGCCGCAGTACCCAGCCTGGTTTTCCGGCGGTTCATTGTAGTATCCGGTGTTGGTCCGTACCATCATCCCCGGCCGATTCACCTCGACCTGAAGATCATGATATTCGTCGGCACGTCCAACGTGTCGGGATGCCCGGCGCCCCAGAGCCTGCCCTGAGCGAAGTCGAAAGGTCCCGATGTTGGGGCCTGCGAGAACTACTATTCCTCAAAATGCCGCGTTCAGCTCCCACCCAATCGGCCAGGTCGCAATACCCGCCCGGCGGATGCGCCGCCCGCGTCCCCCGTCGCACAGTATCTCCAGCGGCCCCAGCCGCAGGAGCAAATCATGTCGAATTCCCTGCTTGCATTCTCAAACGAGCTCGCCGATGCGGTGGAGCGCGCCGGCTCGTCGGTCATCACTGTCCTCGAAGGCGGCCGCGAAGGTGTCAGCGGCACCCTCTGGCGCGACGGACTCGCCGTCACCGCCGAACACACCATCCGCGGCCTCGATGAAGTCACCATCCTTCTCCCCTCAGGATCCAAAGCGAAAGCCAAGGTCGCCGGCCGCGATCACGGAACCGATATCGCCATCCTTCAGGTCCCCGCCGGCCTGACCAGCACCGCAATCGCAGACGAATCCCAAACCCGGGTAGGGGAAGTCATCCTCGCCGTCGGACGCCGCGAGGCCGAAGGCATCGCCGCCACTTACGGCATTGTCAGCGCCATCGGCGGACCCTGGCGCACCTGGCAGGGAGCCCGCGTCGACCGCTGGCTGCGTCTCGACCTCAACCCGTTCACCGGTTTCTCCGGCGGCCCCATCGTCAATCCCCGCGGCGAAGCTCTCGGCATGGCCACCTCCGGCGCGCGCCGCACTGCCGTCCTGATCCCCGCCTCCACGGTGAACCGCGTCGTCGACCAGCTTCTCCAGCGCGGCCGCATCGCGCGCGGCTATCTCGGCATCGGCATGCAGCCCGTCGCCTTTCCTGAAGCCGCCCGCCGTCCGCAGGGTCTCACCGCCGACCAGGGACTCCTGGTAGTCGCCGTCGCCCCCGCCAGCCCCGCGGAAATCGCCGGCATTCTTCTCGGCGACATCCTGGTCGCCGTCGAAGGCGCGCCCATCCAGGGCATGCACAGCCTGCAACCCTTCCTCGACAGCGAAAACGTCGGCAAGCCCATCAGCCTCGACATCGTCCGCGGCGGCCAGTTGGTAAAAGTCTCTGTGACCGTCGGTGAAAAGCCAAAGCGCTAGCTGTCAGCTTTTTGCGTCACACCGGAAATGTGGGGCCCCAGGTCTCGCTTCTGAGACCTGGGATCGTGCCAACCTAATCATCATCTCAACTGTCCACTCCCCGAAGAAGGAGCTAAAAGCTAATAGCTAAGAGCTAACAGCTGTTCTCCCATGAATCCCCCCACCTCATCCGGCATCACTATCGGGTATGCAGTCGGTTCTATCGCCGCCTGGCTGCGGCAGATCACGGTCCGCGTCAACGGACCGAACGGCTCCCGTGGCTCCGGCGTGATCTTCTCTGCCCGGGGTTTGATCGTGACCAATGCCCATGTCGCAGGCTCGCCCGTGCACACCATCGAGTTCTCCGATGGAAGAAAATTGCAGGGGTCGCTGGTTGCCCGCGATCCGTCCAGGGATCTGGCGGCGCTCGCCGTAGCCGCCGATCACCTTCCGGCCGCGTCGGTGCGCAGCGCCCGCACCTGCCGCGCCGGCGAGTTCGTCATCGCGGTGGGCAATCCCATGGACGGAGAAGGAGCAATCAGCACCGGCATCCTTCACTCCCCTCCCGGAGAGCGTCCCTTCCTCTTCGCCGACATCCGCCTCGCCCCCGGCAACTCCGGCGGACCGCTAGCCGACGCCCAGGGCAATGTAATCGGCATCAACAGCGCCATCATCAACGCGCTCGGCTGCGCCGTCACCAGCGACGCCGTGCGGCAATTCCTCCAACACGCGGGGTTGGCGGAGGCCGCTTGATCCGGGTCCTGGTATGGGCAAAGTCGGCCATCACGCGCGCGGGCCTCGAAGCCATCGTGCGGGCCGACCCTCGCTTTGAGATCGCGGAAAACCCCGCCCGCGCCGCCGACCTGCTTTCCGCCATGCGTGAATCGGCGCCCGACGCCGTTCTGATCGACACCTCCGACACCTCGATCGCCCGCGGCCTGCCAAGCGTTTCTGCCCTGCCCGCCGCGCCTGCGCTCGTGGCTTTAATCGACAGCGCTCGCCGCGCCGACATCCTCCGCGCCCTGCAATCGGGGGCCCGCGCAGTCCTCTGGCGGGAATCCCATCCCCGCGAAATCACCGCCGCGCTCCAGGCCGCTCACGATGGCCTGACCGTCTTCTCTCCCGAAATCCTCGAGGTGCTTTTGCCCGCAACCACCGAGTTGGCCGGTCCCGACGACCTGCCCCCCGGAGAGCCGCTCACCGCCCGCGAAATCGATGTCCTCTCCCTGCTCGCCGAAGGCGCGGGCAACAAGGAAATCGCTGCCCGCCTTCACATTTCAGAACACACGGTGAAATTTCATGTCAGTTCCATCCTCGGCAAGCTGGGCGCGGCCACGCGCACTGAAGCTGTCACCCGCGGATACAAAGAAGGCCTGATCCTGATCTGATCGCGATGACGGCTGCCGGTCGCTTTGTATCCGGGCCGGGTGCCCCATGTCTCGCTTTTGAGACATGGGAAAGCACAAAAGCCCCACCCTACTCGTACGCCAGCGCCTCGATCGGATCCTTGCGCGATGCCACCCACGCCGGATAAAGCGCTCCGCACAGCGCGCCGGCAAACGCGATCAGCGTTCCCCAACCCATCCACGCCGGCGTCATTTCAAAGGCAAACGTCGGAAATTTGAGATGCAGCAGCGTCCTCACCCCGAACGTGGACACAATCCCCACCAGTACCCCCGCCACCGCCAGCACCGCTGTTTCCCTCAGGATCACCCCCATGATCGTCGCCTTCGACGCCCCCATCGATTTCAGAATGCCGATCTCCCGCGTGCGCTCCAGCACCGCCGTGTACATCGATTGGAAGATGACCAGGAAACCCACGATGACGGCGATCGTGATCACCATGTTCAGCGCCATGTCGAATCCGGGAAACTTCGAAGGCGTATCGATCGCGATCAGGTCCGCCATGGTCTGCACCTTGTAATTCTCCAGGCCGCGCGTGGAATGGATCTCGGTGATAATCAGGCTGTCATTGGCGGGGTTGTCGGCCTTGATATAAATCACCGACGCCTTGCCCTCGGCCCCGATCAAACTCGCCCATGGTTTCAATGGGAATCAGTTTGCGCCCGCCCTTGCCGCTCTCCACAATGCCGCAGATACGAAAGTCGTGATTGAGAATCTTGATCGAGTCCCCCACCGCGCGGCCCGGGGCGGCGTGCGCAAAAACGTCGTCCATGATCACGTCGTAGGGGTTTTGAAAGGGAGTTCCCGAAATGAAAACAAATGGCCGAGCGCGTTGTAGCTCGCGTACTCAATTCCGTACAGAATCTCAACCGAACCGCTCATCGAAAAATCGGCAATGACCGGGGCCACGACCGTCACGTGCGGCAGGCGCCGGAACACCTCCGTGAGCTTGGCCGACATCGGCGCCCCGCTCACGCCATTCATAAAGCTGGCGTTCGGCGGGCCCACCACCAGGTCCGCGCCGATCCCGTTGGTGCGCTGCTTCTGATCGTTCAGCATGCCCATGAAAATCGCCACAATGGACAGAATCATCACCACTTCAATGGCCACCGCCAGCACGCTGATCAGCGACCGTACGGGGCGATGCAGCAGATTGGCAAAGATGAGCTTGTTCATTCCCAGTTCGGCTCCGGTCTCACTCCGTCCGCGCGCGAGATACCGCGAACGACCTTCACCCTCAGGGTAGCAGCCAAAACGGGCCGCCACGCTCCATCGGTTAGCATGGGACCACGCCCGACTGCGAAAGCCATTGCGCTGTTCCATGTCGCGGACCCGCCAGGACGGAACCACGCACGCCAACATGTTCCGGCTTGGAACCCGATCCCGGAACGGAAAACTATGGTAAAAAGCAGGAAAGATTGGTGCTTTGCCTTTGACTAACTCCCGACTCCGGGTTATTGTTAGACAAATTTCTCTAGATTTGCTCACTCGGGTACTTACCGATGGGAAGCTTTGGTGAAGATCTGCGCATGGAGCGGACGTCCCGCGGCATAGCGCTGGAACACATTACGGCAATTACCAAGATCAGCCAACATCACCTCGTTGCGCTGGAGCAGGATCGCTTTCGCCAACTCCCCGGAGGCATCCTCAACAAGGGCATCGTTCGCGGATACGTGAGCGCTCTCGGCCTCGACCAGCGCGACTGGACCGATCGGTTCATAAAGGCCTGCGTCGCTTCCGGCCTGGTCAGCGAAGAGCCCAACTGGACCGCCTTCGCCTCCAATGTCGGCAGGGCCCGCATCGAGCGCCGCGAAGCCGTGGAGTTCCGGATCCGCTGGCTGGGCGCCGTCATGATGCTCGCCGTTGTCGCGGCCGCTGCCTTCCTCATGGTCCGCTACTATGGACTGCGCGCCGGCTGGTGGCCGTCTCTCCTCCCTCCCAACCCCGCCCTCGACAAGCTGGATGGCGCGTATCTCTCGCTTAAATCGTGGGTTACCCACCTCTTCGCTTAAAACGCCGCTCTCGCAGAAAGTTCTATTGCTGGCGAAAACCCGAATGCTCCGTGCCCCATCCTTGGGTGGGAAACCACGAATATCAACCCGCCCGCTTCTTCGAGTACCCCCTGTTCAGCCCCCCCAGGCGCCCATCAACCCCCATTCCTCTCCATTTACTGCGACTTTTTGGCCGGAACTCGCCGCAGCAGTTACCATGGTTAAGTACACGTGAGAACGGGCTGGATTATTCGCACCACCATCTGAATTCCCTTCAACCGGGAGGAATGCTAATTTGAGCGAGCGTTTTCTGTTTACCTCTGAGTCAGTCACCGAGGGCCATCCCGACAAGATCGCCGACCAGGTTTCCGATGCCATTCTCGACGCCTGCCTCGAGCAGGACCCTTACAGCCGCGTAGCCGCTGAAACCCTGACCGCCACCGGCCTGGTCGTCATCGCCGGCGAAATCACCACCAAGGCCTATGTCGATTTCCAGACCCTGGTCCGCGGCGTCGTCGCCTCCATCGGCTATGACAACGCGCTGTACGGCTTCGACTCCAACACCTGCGCGGTCATCTCCAGCATCAACAAGCAGTCCGGCGACATCGCCCAGGGCGTGGACACCGGCGGCGCCGGCGACCAGGGCATGATGTTCGGCTATGCCTCCAACGAGACCAAGGAACTGATGCCGGCCCCCATCTCCCTGGCCCACAAGCTCACCCACCGGCTCACCGAAGTCCGCAAGACCGGCAAGCTTCCCTACCTGCGTCCCGACGGCAAGAGCCAGGTCACGGTCGAATACGACGAAAACGGCAAGCCGGCCCGCATCGACGCCGTCGTCATCTCGCACCCAGCACTGCCGAGACCATCTCCAACGAAGAACTCCACGCCGACATCCTCAAGCACGTCATCCAGGCGGTACTTCCCGCCAAGCTGGCTCGACGAGCACACCAAGTACCACATCAATCCCACCGGCCGCTTCGTCATCGGCGGGCCCATGGGCGACACCGGCCTCACCGGCCGCAAGATCATCGTCGACACCTACGGCGGCGCGGGCCGTCACGGCGGCGGCGCTTTCAGCGGCAAGGACCCGACCAAGGTCGACCGCTCCGCCGCCTACATGGCGCGCTACATCGCCAAGAACATCGTGGCCGCCGGCCTGGCCGACAAGGCCGAAGTCCAGCTTGCCTACGCCATCGGCGTGGCCGAGCCGGTCAGCGTCCTGGTCGAGACCTTCGGCACCGGCAAGCTCAGCTCGACGCAAGCTGACCGAGCTGGTCCGCAAGAACTTCTCGCTCACGCCCAAGGGCATCATCGAGAGCCTGAACCTGCGCCGCCCCATCTACCAGAAGACGGCTGCCTACGGCCACTTCGGCCGCAACGAGCCCGAGTTCACCTGGGAAGCCACCGACAAGGCCGCCATCCTCGCCGAGCAAGCCGGCGTCCTGGCCGCCGCCAAGTAGTTCGAAAACCCAGAGCCTCGCAATGAAAAAGGACCCTTCCCACCGGAAGGGTCCTTTTTTCGTCTGAATAGCACCGATTCAGTTGCTGCCATCCTGAGCGGAGTCCGCCGCAGCGGACGCAGTCGAAGGACCCGCTGCTCGGCGACCCCGATTACAGACGATGCACCCGGAAATGGGAGAATCTCATCTCGTTGAGTGACTCGCCCTGTTCTCATCAACTCATATTCCGGCAGTCAAGTGCCGGGACCTTTCATTCACTCCTCAACGCTTGTGCCGGCTCGATCGAAGCTGCGCGTCGCGCCGGAATCAACGCCGCCAGCGCCGCCGCGCTCATCAGCGCCAACCCCGCGCCCGCCATCACCGCCGTATCCACGCCCTTCACTTCGTAGAGTTGCGACTTCACAACGCGCACGCACAGCATCGCCACCGGAACGCCTATGGCCAAACCCATCAACGCCTGCAGCATGGCGTCGCGCATCACCATCGCCGTCACCGCCGCACGTTCCGCGCCCAGCGCCATGCGAATCCCGATCTCCGCCGTCCTCCGGGCCACGCCGTACGCAGTCACCCCGTACAGCCCAAGCGTGGCCAGCAGCAGTGCCAGCACACCAAAAAACAGGGTCAGCCGCGACAGCATGCGAGCCTCGCTGAACTGGTCGCTGATCTGTGCCTCGAAGCTCTGAAATTTCACCACGCTCAGGTTCGGATTGATCCCCGCCAGCGTCTTCCGCGCCAGCTCCTCCATCCCCGGAACGGGCCGGTCCGTCTCCAGCACCATCGCGCCGGCATACATGTTCTCGTCCTTCTCTATCGGATCCTTATCGCTCGGCGGTCGCTGCAGCAGCGGCACAAAGTACATCAAGTGGTCCTTCCGCGTGGCGCTCTGGTACGCGGTGTCCTCCACCACGCCAACGATTTCCCAGTCGCCCACCGACTTCGGGCCGCCACCGAAGTGCTGCCCAACCGGGCTCTCGCCCGGCTTGAACAGCTTCCGCACAAAAGTCTCGTTCACCACCGCGACGGGCGGCGAGTTGGCCGTATCCTGCTCCCGGATTCCGCGCCCCATCACCACGCGCGTACCCACCGAATCGAAATACTCCGCATTGGCCTTGATATACGAAGCACTCAAGTGCGGATCCGGCTTGCCCTGCACCTGCACGCTCCACCCGTTGTTGTCGTCCTCCATCGGCGTGTAACTACTGATCCCCACCTTCTCCACCGCCGGCAGCACGTGAAAGCGCTCTTCGATGGTGCGATACAAATCGCCCACCTGCCGCTGCCCATAGCCGGCGGTCTGAGGATTGATGTGCACGATATACCGGTTCGTCGCATCCAGATGCAGGTCGATATGCTCCAGCTTGTTGAGGCTCTCCGTGAACAATCCGGCGCCCACCAGTAGCACCAGCGACAACCCCGTCTGGGCCACCACCAGCGCGCGCTGCAACATCGTCGCTCCGCCCGTCGCAGATCGCGCGCCGCGTAACGCATCCGAGGGCTCTACCTTCGACGCGATCCACGCCGGCGCCATCCCGAACAGAATCCCCGTAACCACCGACAATCCGAACGCAAACGCCAGCACCTCCGGCGAAGGACTCGCGTCGATGGGCACATTCTCCGCCCCCGGAAACGCCAGCGCGAGGAGGATACGCGTACCCGCATATGCCACCGCCAGTCCCGCCAGCGCGCCCACGCCCGCCAGCAGCACGCTCTCCGTCAGCAATTGCCGCGCAATCCGTCCGCGTCGCGCGCCCAGCGCAGTACGAACATTAATCTCCGCCTTCCGCGCCATGCCCCGCACCAGCAGCAGGTTCGCAATATTCGCGCACGCAATCAGCAGCACCAACCCTGACGCCGACATCAGGAGCCAAAGATGATCGTCATATTCCTGCTGCATGGCCTGGATGCCACCGCCTCCCGGCGTCAGCACAACGTGCAACTTCGCCAGTTCCGCCTGGTTCTCCTTTGAACTGAAGCGCTGCGTGGTCGCAAGCTCCTGCCCCAGCAGCGTCGTCACCTTTGGCTGCAACTCGCGCAGCGACACACCCGGCCTCGCGCGCCCAATAATGTACAGCCACTGCGTGTCCGACCCATGCACATACGCCACGTTCGCAATCGGCGGCATCGTCTCGATCGGCAGATAAAACTCGGGCGGCGTGCTCGTCAGCCGGTCGCCATAGAATCCCTTGGGAGCAACGCCAACAACCGTAACCGGTTTCGTATTCACCCGGAACGTGCGCCCCACCACCGCGGGATCGCCGTGGTACACGCTCTGCCACGTCGCGTAGCTCATCACCGCCGTCATGGGCGCGCCAGCCGCGTCGTCGCGGTCCGCAAGCAGCCTTCCGGCGCTGGCCTTCAGCCCAAAGGTTGCAAAGTAATTCCCCGAAACAAACTCGCCCGACACCGACTGCGGCACATCTTCCGATCCATCCCGCCGCACCACCACAGGCCGATACTCAAATCCCGCCTGTATCGCCGCCAGATGCTCGAACTCCGGCAGTCTCTTGCGCAGGTGCTCATAACTGGCCGTCGAAAACAGCGAGTACTCACCATTTTCGCCAATGCCCATGCCCACGCAGCAGTCATTGGTGTTTCCCAGCCACACCAGCGTCTTCGGATCGGCCACCGGCAGATTTTTCAGCATCAGCGCATTCACCAGCGTGAAGATGGCCGCGTTCGCACCGATGCCAAGCGCCAGCGTCAGCACCGCGACGGCGCTGAACACCGGCGACTTGCGCAGCATCCGCACCGCATAACGGCAGTCCTGCAGCACCGTTTCGACCAGCGGCAACCCTTCTTCCGCGTGATACGTCTCCCGAATCGCCTCCACCGCTCCGAACTTCAGGACTGCATTCCGTCGCGCTTCTTCGCGCGTCATCCCCGCGCGCAGGTTCTCTTCCATCTGCAGCTTCAGGTACTCTTCCATCTCTTCGCGCAACCGCCGGTCGCCCCTGCGTCCCGTCACAAAATTCCGCATGCGCGCCCGCATCCGCTTCAGGGCTCTCATGAGAGGTCCTCCGCCTGCGCACCTGAAAACCGCGCCATGATCTCCGTAGTCTGCCGCCAGTCCTGCACCTCGGCCTGCAACTGCCGCCGTCCATCCCGCGTCAACCGGTAGTAGCGCGCCCGCCGATTGTTCTCTGACGCGCCCCGGTCCGAATCGATCGCGCCCTGCTGCTCCAGGCCAAGCAGCACCGGATACAGTGTCCCCTGGTTCACTGAAAGCAAATCCCCGCTGATCTGCTCGATTCGCCGCGCAATTCCACACCCATGCCGCGGACCCAGCACATCGAGCGTCTTCAGCACCATCAGCGCCAGCGTTCCCTGCTTCACATCCGTCTTCTGCTTCATGGGGGCTGTCCTTTTGGTTTCCCACAGAAGAATGCCATATTTCCCTTTGGGAAAACAACAGGAAAACAAAACAGCCACTGGGCGGGGAGGCATTAATCCTCAGTCACGCCCGGTTCCACCCAGCGTCGCATCTCGGCGAGCGCTCAATCGCCAAACCGCGTTTCCAGCCGCTGCAGCCCTGGAAACGTGCATTGCACTGAAGTCAACAGTTGACCGTCGGGACCAGGCCCGATAGCTGAACTCCGATCGATAAGTAGTGTACTGCCGAAGCGAGTTCGGGATAGGTTATTGACTTGGCACGATACAATCCGGGAATCAAATGAACCCATTCTTCAACTGGCTCAAAGATACCGGGACTCAAGCCATGCTCGTTCTGATGGGGACATTTGCAGCCTGTATAGCCGCGGTAGGTACCCTTTACTACGGAAGGAAGTCACTAAGCAAGAAAGACCTCATCGGATTGGAGACACACGCCGCCGCTACTTCAGGTCACTTGGAAAAGCAGAGTCGACGCGAAGAACTCAACGCCGCTGCCAGTCGGGTTTCCATTGCGGTCGATGGGCGAAGCTTTCAAGATGAACCTCTGGAGGTCCACCTTTCTCTGCAAGACGTATCGGTAAGGCTCACGCATATCGATATGTTGGATGAGAACCGCACACTTTACGGAACGGGCTCCTGCGTCATGCGAGAACCTGACCACTATATAGCCAGCCTTGACAACCGAAAGATACAGAACTGGTTCAACCACGGGGCGCGAAAGGGAAACACTGCTCAACTGTGGCTCCGAGTCTTCATGACGTTTGAGGAAAGTGGAGAAGGCTCCAAAGACGTGCCCGTGTCGCTTCTCCCTTCACAGGCACTTGATGTGCGGGTACGACCGGACGGAGCAAGTCCCATCTGGCAGATATTGGGAGAGGTTTAAAGAATTGGGCGGCCCACTTCTCCGCCCTGCACAAAGCCTGTATGGGGTACTCCAGGTTTCCCGGGTTTTGGACATCTGGATGGGAAGCTTGCACCACCACTTCAGTCTGCGTCGACCCCAATTACATAATTCTGTCTTGTGCAGTCAAAGAGCGAGTTATCGCCATAATCGGCCAATCGGTTCCCATTTTTCTTCAGGTGGTGCGAAGTTTTCTTATCTCGGCCAGGATCTTGAAGAGGCGCTTTGAGAGCCTGAGGAGACGATTGCGCGCAAGACCGTTTGGGAGGCTACGGCGGAACATCTCCATGACCTGTTGAGCGGCGATTAAGGAGTCGATGAGACCATCGAGGCCTGCGCGCACGGGTGTGGCAGATATTTTGGGTTGTGGGGTCAGATGCCTGGGTTTGGAGCGAGCCAGCTGGAACTCGCGCTCGAGATCGGTGAGGGCGACATGGATGTAGCGCATGGTCATCGCCGGATCGACGTGGCCAAGTAACTTCATCAGGATGGGGAAGCTGACGCCGGAGCGAAGCATTTCTGTGGCGTAGGTGTGCCTGAACTGATGGGGGACGATGGTGGTGGAGAGGCCGAGGGAGTGGCAGACCAGGTGCAGGTAATCGCGGAGTTGAACGAGCAGAGCTACCTTGCTGCCTGGACGCGCCAGAAGCCGTCCATCGGCAGGTAGAGGGTCCAGGGAGCGGAAGAAGCGCAGCCGATGCACGAGATCGCGGCCGAAGGCATCGACGGGGACCATACGCTCGGTCTTGAGTTTTCCGAGAGGGACATGAATGGCCCATTGTTTTGGTCCCGTGGAGCGCAGGCAGTCATAGGAGAGATCGACGCATTCACCGATACGCATGCCGGTCGAGCGGAGCAGCAGGAAGACATTTCCGCCGAGATCGTTGCGGCGCATGAACTCCTGCTGCAGGAGTTGATCCTGCTCGGGGGTGAGCGGTCGTGGCAGAGTATGGGGCGAGCGCGGAATATCCTCGCGCAGCAGCAAGTGGGCCAGTTCGGGGAGATGGCTGGTGCGAGCCAGCTCATGGAAGATGGTGCGCAGAGCGAAGAGCCTGCCAATACAGGTTGCCGTGGACAGGGGCGGAGTCTGCGCACGCAAATGGGACATCCAGCCGAGGATATGAGGATCGCGGCGCAGTTGTTCGAGCCGAGTAACCGCCGGGTGTTTGGTTCCGAGATAGACGAGGAAGCTGCGAACCACGATGTCATAGTTACGCTTGCTGGAAGGAGCGAGTGCGGTCGACAGAGACTCGACCGCACGGGCGAAGACCGGCGCCAGGGGATGCTGGAGTGGAGGACGGCGCCAGCGCTTCACGAGGAGATCCTGGGCTGAGGATGGATGCACTGCGCTGCGGCGCGGGCATACTGAAGATAGACATCCTGCGGCGAGACCTTTACGTAGCGCATGGTGGTTTCGATGTCGGCATGCCCCATCAACTGCATGAGTGCGGGCAGGCTCATCCCGGCACGGACCATATCGGAAGCGAAGGTGTGCCTGAAGCGATGTGGGTTGGCCAGTTGGATGCCGGTAGTGCGGCGATGATAGCGGAACAGGGAACGTAGTCCTGGGGGAGTGATGCGTGTGCCGCGTCCGGGCCCTTTCAACACGACGAACAGAGCCGCGGAGCAGGGATCGGGCCGTTCCACGCGCAGATAGTGATCGATCAACTGCGTGGTTTCCGGCGCCAGCGGCAGCAAGCGCAGCTTGGTTCCCTTGCCGCGTACGCGAAGCTGACCTTCAGACAACAGCACATCGTCGCGGTTCAAGGCCATCACTTCAGCGGAGCGAAGCCCCTGCATGAGCATCAGGCCCACGATGGCCAGGTCGCGCGCGCTACGAAAACTGGACCAGAAGCGCGCCACTTCATCGACCGAGAGGGGGACGATGTTGAGCTTGGGTTCTTTCACTCTGAGCCTGCCGATCTCGAAGCGCGGCCGGCCGAGTCCCATCGGCCTGCGGTGCATGAAGGGCTGATGAAACCCGTGCGCCACCTGACAGGGAGCGTCGGGGAACTCGCTGCGGATAGCGCGATCGGCGGTGGCGACCCGGTCGTTGATGGTGGTGGCAGAGGGCGCAGGCTGGCGGCTGGACTGGAAGCGTACGTAGTCGAGTAGAGCCGATTCGCTGAGGTCCGACTTGGAGATATCGCCGGTGTGATGAACGCTCTCCCACCAGCGCACGAAGTGCAACAGGCTATGCGCGTAGCTGTACAGGCTCTTGTCTGCCAGGCGGCGGACATACTCGCGGTCCAGAAAGCGGTTGATCCAACCGACACCCTGACCAGTGGATAGCTCGACCACATGAATCGGACTGTGCGCGCCTGATGGGGTCTTTTGACGGATCACGCGGAACTTCATGGCTGCGCGGCCTCCACGAGAGACTGGAACTGCCGCGCATCACCGCCTTCAACGAAGAAGGAGTTGGGATCGTGCCCCTCAGGCAGCAACACGCGGCGAGCAGCGACGCCATGCATGCCAAGACGATGGGCCAGTTGCTTCGCGGCTTGTTGTCCGCTCTGGTTGGCATCCACGTCGAAGGTGAGATAGACGGCGCGTGGCCCCTCACACAACTGTTGGAACTGGTCAGCGTTGAGATGCGTGCCCAGCGAGCAGGTCACGTTGGGAAAACCCGCCTGCCGCAATACGGCATAGTCAAACAGCCCCTCGACAAGGATCACCTCGGGGCAGTGCCGGACCTTCTCCCATGCATACAGACCGCCCTTAGCACCAGGCAGGAAACGATGAGAGAAGGCAGTGCCGATACTGCGGCCGTAGAGGTTGACGATGTGTTCGCGCTGGCGCAACGGGAAGACGATGCGCCGATAGAGAGCATCCGAGCCCTGCGCGTTGATCAGGCCGGCTCTTCGCAGCAGATCGAAGGAATAGCCCTGTGCCGTGAGATGACGGCGCAGACTTCCTCCCGCAGCGTAACCGACGCCCAGTTCTCCAATCAGGGCAGCATCGTGAAGTCCGCGCTGGTCGAGATAGCGCAGCGCTTCGGAGTAGTGATCCAGTTGCTGTTGATAGAAGGCGACAGCTTGATCGAGCACCGCCGAGGAGATGCCTTCTGCAGCGGTCTGTGGATCGAGGCAAGCGAGGCTCTGACGGAAGGACAGACGGCGGGACAACTGGATGAAGCGAATCAGATCTCCGCCCTGGCCGCAGCCGTGACAGTAGAAAACATTTTTTCGCGTGTTGACATAGAACGACGGCCGGGTCTCTTCGTGCAGCGGACAGAAGCCGACCAACTCGAAGCGGCCCGCGGGCCGGCCAGTCCAGTTATGTTCCCGCAGATAGTCCAGCAGCGGCATCCGCCGCTTGAGTTTTTCGACGTCTTCGCCCACAGCGACTTTTTCGCCTCCGGAGCCCAGCGTAGGCGGGTGACGCCGGCGATCCCAGGCAAGGATGGTGGGGAAAAAGGATTTTTCTTAGACACGCAAAGGCCAGAGGATTGCGAGAGCCGGCGTTAGCCACGACGGGGGCGCGGTTTTCTCATGCGCATGGTTGCCCCGCTCCAGCCAGTGAGCCACGCGCACGAGAACTTGTCGGAAGAGAGAAAGCGCCGGCTGGGAACCGTCCACGCCGTTCGACCAGCGCCGGACCGTGGAAGCATCGGGCACGCGATCCGCGTCCTTGAGCTTGGGCACAGCCTTTTCCCACGAGCAGTGATCTACAAAGCGCTGCCGCAATGCCTGGCACCGCGCCAGCAAACTGAAGTGCGTGTAAGGGAGAGAAAACAGCGGAAGAAAAGTGAAGGTTGTCCCGCAGCTTCCGCAGCGGCCCCGGCGAATCCCGATCCAGTCGTGATGCTCATCGTGTGCCTGCTTGCGCCGTCGCCCATGGCCAACAATCGAATCCTGTTTACAGAGCGGACATCGGCGTAAGATGGTCTCGTCCGAGTCTTCGGCCCAGCAGGCGACAAGCTGCTCCAGCGGGACCGACACTGGGACAAAGAGGATCGTTTACCTCACACGGGTCCCGCTTCCCGCTTCGAATCCGCCAAGATGCTGGCAGGAAGCGGGGCCCCGCCTCCTGAAGAAATCCCAACTGAAAGAGAATATAGCTTCTTACTGCCACCCACGATCGCGTGGTTCAGCTTTTTGGCCGGTTATCTCCGCCAACTCACTCGTTGAGAACCGCGGGCCTGGCAATCTCCTGCTTGTCGCGACCAATTAGCTCCGTAGCTCCAAAACGCGTGCCTCGCAATACGATGGGACCCTTCCAGCGGAAGGGTCCCATTTTCGTAGTGAAAGCGCCGATTCGTTTCCGGATTTGACCAGCGACCCAGTCTCCGGAGAAGAATTTCACTCCGTCCGCAAGGCAAGCATCGGGTCGACAGAAGCAGCGCGCATCGCGGGGACAAACGCCGCCACGCCGGCGCAGATTCCCAGCACCGCCGCAGCGCCCGCGAGGGCCTGCAGATCGAATCCGCTCACCTGGTAGAGAAGACTTTTCATCAGGTGGCCCGCATAGAGACTGGCGGGAATCCCAAAAGCCAAACCGGCCAGGACCTCCCCCACCGCGCCGCGCATCACCATTTGAATAATGGACGAGCGGGTTGCGCCGATCGCCATCCGGATGCCGATTTCGCTGGTCCGCCGCGCGACGGAGTACGACATCACTCCGTAGAGTCCGACCGAAGCCAGCAGCAGTGCCACAAATCCGAACGCGGACGTAAGCCGCGCAATCAATCGATCCTGGTTGAAATTCTCCGCCACGATCGAGTCGTACGCGGCGAACCGGAATACGGGAAGCTTCGGGCCGACTTCCGCGATTTTCTTGCGAATCAGCCGTTCCGCATCCTCCTGCGGCTCCGCGAATTGAACAATAAGCGAATTGAGGAACATCGAATGCTTCTCCCCCGCATCCACCTCGGGATCCGTGTACCCCGTAAACCGCTGCGTCAGGGGACGAAGGAACAACGGGCGAATTTCTCCGCGCGCGTCGACCATTTCAAAATCCGCCGACACGCCGACAATCTTGAATGCGCCCGAATACTGCGCAGAATCGGTGCCGAAACGCTGGCCGATGGGATCCCGGCCAGGAAAAAACATCTTCGCAAAAGTCTGATTGACGACCACCACCGGCTCTGAAGTCGCGGTGTCCTGGTCCGTAAAGCCTCGCCCGCGCACCACAGGCACCCCGATCGAATCAAGAAAGCCCGCGCTCACCCGGTCCCAGTCAGAAAAGCATTTTTCATTGGGCCCCGGCGCCGGATGTCCCTGCAGGATGACGCAACTCCCCCACTGATTTCCGCCCAGCGGGATATAGCGCGCAAAGCTCACCCGAGCCAGCCCCGGTATCGCGGCCAGGTGATCCTCGATCTCCCGGTAGAGCGCGGGAAGCTGTTCCAATTTGTACCCCGCGCCTTCCAGATCGATCTGCAGCGTGTATCGTTGCGCGGTGTCGATGCCGAAATTCTGATGCTGCAGGTTCCGCAGCGACTTCGTCATCAGAAACGTTCCCGCCAGCAGAACAATCGACAACGCCAGTTGGAAAACCACAAGCATGCGCCTCGGCAACGACGAATGATCCCGCGTGACCTGCGTGGTTCCGCGAAATGCCTGCGCCGGCTGCGCGTGCGACGACATCCACGCGGGGGCGGTGCCGAACACCACGCCCGTCAGGACCGACACCAGCAGCGCAAAGCCCAGCACCGCCAGCGAAGGACTCGCGGCCACCGGCATGTTTCGTGACCAGGGAAAGGCCAGCGCGAGAATTGTGTGGCTTCCAAAATACGCAACCGCCAATCCCGCCGCTCCTCCCATCAGGCTCAACAACACGCTCTCGGTAAGAACCTGGCGGATGAGCCTGCTTCGCCCCGCGCCCAGCGCCATGCGCATCGCCACCTCGGCCGTGCGCGACGCGCCTCGAGCAAGCAGCAGGTTGGCGATGTTCGCGCACGCAATCAGCAACACCACGCTCGAGAGGATCATGAGCATGCGAAGGCTCTCTCCGGTTTGGTGCTGCAGCATCTGAATGCCGCCGCCGGCGCGCGACAGCACCACGTGCTGCCTCGCGATCAGCGCTGTCTTGCCATTCTCCGTGTACGAAGGCTGCGCGTACATCCACTGGCGCAACACCGTCGAAAGTCTCGCCTCAAGTGTTCCCAGATCGACGCCGGGACGCACCCGCCCGACCGCATAGAGCCACGCCGAGTTACTCTGCTTCACCGCGGAGTTCGCCCCTTCAATCACCGGTTCGGTCCCCAGGGGCATCCAGAAATCCGGCGGAATCGCGACAATGCGATCGCCAAAAAACCCCGGAGGCGCAATCCCGGCCACGACAAATGGGTGCGTCTGAACGTAGACCGTCGAACCCACAATCGCCGGATCGCGCGCGAAATCCGTCTCCCACGCCCGATAGCTGATCACCAGCACCGGCGCGGCCCCCGCCTGATCGTCGCTCTCCGTAAACACACGTCCCGCGTACGCGCCGATCCCCAGCGCGGAGAAATAATTTCCCGACACGAATTCGGTCCGCAACGGCCTGGGCGGCTCGGCTCCCGCGCGCACACTGAATCCCGACCCGCCCGCCTCGACCGCAGCCAACGGCTCAAACTCCGGCGCGGCTTGTTTGAAGTGCCGATACAAGTCGTACGAAAAAAGATCGAAGTCCCCGGATTCGTTCTCGAATCCGTCGTAGTAGCAGCACGTGGTCCGGTCTCCGATCCTATAGAGCTGCGACGGATCGGCAACCGGCAGCGAACGCAGCAGAATGCCCTGCACGAGAGTGAAGATCGCCGTGTTCGCGCCAATCCCAAGCGCCAGCGTAATCACCGCAACCAGGGTGAAGCCCGGCGACGAGTGCAGCTTTCGCGCGGCATAGCGCAAGTCCTGGGCCAGTATTTCCAGGAACGGTATTCCCCGCTGCACCCGATAGTTCTCTTTGATCTGCGTTTGACCGCCAAAGGCACGCAGGGCAGCTGTCCGCGCTTCACTCTCGCTCATCCCGCGGCGCATGTTCTCCGCCATCGCAAGCTCGAGATGGGCGCCAAGCTCATCGTCAAGATCATGGTCCAGCCGCTTCCGACCCAGGAGAGCGGCGCAGCGGCTCAGCATTTCACGCAGCCAGTCCATCATCGCCTCCTATTTCGACGGGGAGAGAAAACGCGCCATGGTGGTCACGGTCCGCGCCCAGTTCTCTTCTTCCTTTGCGACTCGCTTCCGGCCGATCTTGGTGAGCGAGTAGAACCTGGCCCGGCGGTTGGTTTCCGATAATCCCCACTCCGACTTGATCCATCCCCGCTGTTCGAGGCGCAGCAGAGCCGGATAGATCGTGCCCTGGTTCAGGCTCAGAGTATCGCTGCTCACCTGCTCGATTCGCCGCGCGATCCCGTAGCCGTGCAGTGATCCCATCGATTCAAGAGTCTTCAGGATCATCAGGTCAAGGGTGCCCTGGAGAACATCCGACTTGCTGTGTGCCATAGCTCCGCCGCTCCTGTTGACGTTCAACAGATACATTCGCACGTCATAGGTCGAATGTCAACAGGTCGCTCCCGCAGATTGTAGACAAACTTCAGATAAGCGACTCGCCCTTACCTCCATCGAGGACCAGCCAGGAACCTCCGAATAAGATCGATGAAAGGGCACGACTTCACAGGTCCCGAGAAAACGCGCGATTTTGAAGGGGCACGGCTTTTACAGCTTGCTGAAAAATGCATCTCGTGAAGGGTACGGGCTTCAGCCCGTACGTTTGACCCAACCAATTTCAGCGCGGCTTTAGCCGCCGAGGGAAAACTTTTCGTCGGATTTGCCTCATCCTCTGCTTTTTTCAGCAAGCCGTTCTTTCGGCCATTCACGACCCACCCCGGCACCGAATCCCCATCTTCAAGTTTTGCCATGTATCCAGTACAAATGAACCGGAGAGAACCGCATCCAACCTACCCAGAGCGCAAAAAATGTCAAACTCTGAACTGACTCAGGTTCTCTTCCTCCTCTTGCTTCTGGTTGGCCTTGCTCAGCTATTGGGCTGGCTGTTCGTAAAAATGCGACAGCCGAAGGTCGTCGGAGAAATACTGGCCGGAGTTGTTCTCGGGAACGCACTCATCGGACGCTTGCCATTTGCCGCCCGCTTCATTGAGAGCGCCAAGCACCAGGGCAATGTTCTCGATTTCGTTTACTGGCTGGGATTGCTGCTGCTCATGTTCCTTGCCGGTGCGGAAATGCAACAGCTTTTCACTCGCGACGAGAGGCGCGAAGTGGGCTGGCTTACCGTTGTCGGCACCGGTCTGCCGTTCGTCCTCGGATTGCTGTTCGCTCCCTGGCTTATTCGCCCGTCGTTGGCAGGCCCAAACGGTAACCGCATCTCGCTGACGATTGTTCTTGCGGTGGGCGTAGCCGTAACCTCCGTCCCGGTTGTCTCCAAAATATTCGCCGATCTAAAAATCCTTCACACTCGTTTCGCGCGCCTGGTTCTCGGCGTCGCTGTCCTCGAAGACATCGTTCTCTGGCTTGCCCTGGCGGTTGCCACGGCCACTGCGGGGAAAGCGATTCTCGATCCACGTGCGATGACCTTTCACCTCCTGGCCACCGTAGCTTTTTTTGCGCTGGGCCTGACCCTCATTCCACGCTTCATCAAGCGCATCAACAAAGCGCGGATCAACGTTCTGGCCCGACACTCTCCTGCGGGCTATGCGATCGCGGTGCTGCTTGCCTACTGCGCCGTCGCAGGAGCGCTCGATATCAGCCTCGTCTTCGCAGCCTTCCTGGCGGGGTTCGCCGTTGTGCATAAAAAGCGACGGATCTTTGCTGAAGCGCTCGACGCCATCGGCAAAGTCTCCTTCGCCTTCTTCATTCCGATTTACTTCGCTGTCGTCGGCTTGAAGCTGGATCTGATTCGAGGCGTGTCGCTATGGATGATGCTCGCCTTCATTGCCGGAACCTGCATCGTCAAGTTCTTTTCTGTTTCGCTCGCCGCCCGCATCGCGGGATTTCGCGGGTTGGACCTTATCAATCTCGCGATTACCACGAATGCGCGCGGAGGACCGGGCATCGTGCTGGCGAGTGTCGCCTTCGACGCCGGTATCATCAGTTCGAAGTTCTATACCACCCTCGTGGTGGCAGCCATCCTCACATCGCAGGTCGCTGGCGCGTGGCTTGCCTATGTGCTGCACAAAGGATGGCCGCTCCTGGCGCCGGTTGCCTCGGGAGAATCAGCAGAGGCATCGCCAGAGAACCCATCCCTGGCTTGAGCGCCCGATGCGCCAGGTCCGGATTTTCGGACCTGGGAAGGCCGGTTGATCGCAAACCAGGCCTCACCCAATCTCATCGCCGCTCCACCCCAATCGTCTAAAATGCACCCGAAGCACTAATCAGCTCATGAGGAATCGTTGATGCGCGTCTTTCGGCTTCTTTCGCTCTTTGCTTTAGCAACGACGCTGGCCCCGGCCCAGACCACCGCCCACTGGAATTACTACGGCAAAACCGGCCCGCTGGGCTGGGGCAAGCTCGACCCCGCCTACAGCGCCTGCTCCCAGGGCAAGGAACAGTCCCCCATCGATATCAAGGGCGCGCACCTGAACAAGTCCCTGCAGCCCATTGAATTTCACTACATCGCCGGGCCCGTCACGCTCGAGAACAATGGGCATACGGTGGAAGTCGAGGTGAATCCCGGCAGCTATATCGTGGCCAACGGAGTCCGCTACGACCTCGTGCAGTTTCATTTCCATCACCCGGCGGAAGAGGAGGTCAACGGCAAGCTGACCGACATGGGCATCCACCTGGTGCACAAGAGCGCCGATGGAAAACTGGCCGTGATCACGGTACGCCTGAGCGAAGACCGTGGCCAGCCCAACGCCACGCTCGCCACCTTGTGGCAGCAGCTGCCCACGACTCCGGGCGCGACCAACAAGGTGACGGACATGGTGAATCCCGGCGGCCTCTTGCCCGGCGACCGCGGCTACTGGACCTACATGGGTTCTCTCACCACGCCGCCCTGCACCGAAGGCGTACGCTGGTTCGTCTTCGAGCAGCCGATCACCATCAGCCGTGAGCAGTTGCGCGCCTTCGCCGATCTTTACAAGGTCAACTCCCGCCCCGTGCAGGACACCCACGGACGCCGCATCGAAGCCAACGAGTAACCCCTCGGTTTGTAACCGGACACGACTGGAAAGCCTGCTGAGAAAGGCCGCTGGTCTCGTACTGTAACAGGGCACGGCTTTAGCCGTGCCGAAAGCCGCCAGGAGAATACCGGGCTTTAGCCCCTGAGGCATGCTGTGCATCGAGCGGGTGGCATGGACGCAAAGCAGCTCTAGCGTTCCAACGGCGCGAACCCAAGCGCAATACCTTCGTCGGCGGGCAAAATTGAAACCGTAACCCCTGTCAGGTCACGCACCAGGTAGTCGGCGCACTCCAGGTGTTCGGCTTCGTGCGAGAACGTGGTCGCCACAACAATGCACTCCGCGGCGCAGCCGGCCGCCACGCCCGAAGCCGAATCCTCAAACACCACGCACTCCTCGGGCGCGTATCCCAGCAGCGCTGCTCCCGCAAGGTACGGCGCGGGATCAGGCTTGCCCGTGCTCACCGTCTCGGCTGTCACCAGCCGCTCCGGCAGCGTAAACCCCGACGCGGCCAGCCGCATGCGAGCCAGTCGTTCAGTGGCGCTGGTGACCACTGTCCATCGTTCCCTGGGCAGGGCGGCGATCAGTTCCGTCACTCCGGGAAGCACCGTAATCCCCTCGCCATCCGCGAGTTCGATGTCCTCAATCAGCTTCAATTCCACGGCCGGGTCGAGATCGGGCCGCAGCAGCGCCACACTCTCGATCGCCCGCCGCCCGTGGATGAAGCTCAGGACGTAAGCCGGATCGACACCGCGCATCGTCGCCCATTTCGTCCAGCTGCGCTCCACCGAGCCCAGAGACGAGATGAGGATGCCGTCCATGTCGAAGAGAATGCCTTTGCAGCGGACCAGAACCGGGGAAGAGGCGATCGGCGAAGCCATGGCTCCATTGTAGCCGTCGCTCAAATGAGCCTTACCGCTTTGCGGCGCGCACTTCCGGGGACGATCCGAAGCTGACCTTGGGCGGATCGCCAAACACCGCCGACCCCGCCACCGCCAGTTTGTGCACTCCCCGCTGAACCTGGTTCTGCTTGAGAGTAATGGCGCCGTTCGCGATCTCCGCATCCGCTGTCCAGCGGTCGAACCGGGTCAGCACTGGCGGGAATTCGACATCGTTGGCCTCGGACACCGATCCGTGCCGCCAGTCGAAGTGAAGTGTCCCCTTGGCGCTCGAGCCCAGATCCTCTCCCGTAAACCCGGAGAGTTCGATCTGCCCCGTGCCCTCCAGGCCGTTGCCGGCCCAGGTCATACCCAGCAGCTGCCCCGTCCCGGCGGCATTCAGCCCGGTATAGCTGCCTTCCAGCTTGTAGACGGGCTTTGCTCCCGGAGTGACGCTGCCGGTGGCATGCATTCGCCCTTCCAGCAGCTCCGCGTCGAGAGCCTGAATCTCGGTGCCCGCCGCCCCGATGCGAAGGCTCGCCGCCACGTCACTCAGCGTAACCGGACCGAGTGTAAGCTCACCCGCCTGCACCGTTCCCTCCAACTCCGGCCACCCCGGCGCGTTTTCCGGCCGCAGGCGCGCCAGCAGGTTCGAAAGCAGGGTGTTGGATTGCCGCGCCCCCAGGATGGCCGCCTCCAGCGCCGCCGAATCGAGCGCCTCGAATCGGATCCCGAATGTAGGTGTGCAGGACTGTCCCGGATCGCAGGTGGGTGGCAGTTGAACCATGGCGGTTCCCCTCACCGGGCCGTAACGAAACTCAACCGGATCCCATCGCTGGCCCGTATTGTCCAGGCGCAGGGTCGCCGCTGTGATCTCCACCGGGAGGGCGAGAAAATCCGCCTTCCATGTCGCGGTGCGAAGAATCACGGTTCCGCTCATCCGGTCCGATCCGCTCGCCGCTGGCGCCGCTGGCGTCGCGGCACTCTTCGCTGCCCCGGCCGTTGAACCGGCGCTCGCCGGGAATGGGAGCGCCTCCGCGAGCGGCGTCGGTGCAGGAAGCCACGGACCGTCCGCGCTCAGGTCGACCAAAGCGGGTTGGCCGTTGATGTTGTCCAGCAGCGAGTTATTGGGAATCCCTGCCAGGCGTGCCATCTCCCGCAGCCGCGGCAAGGCAGCCGGTCCGTGAACGCCAAGCTGATAGTCCGACAGGGTTAATCGGGCCGTGACATTCAGCGGCAGGGGCGCCCCCGCGGGAATCGCCGCCGTGGCCGTCAATGCCAGCGCCGGTCCACCGGCCGGCTCGATGGTCACCTTTACCGCCTGGATCGGCTTGCTCAGCCCGTCCCCGGAGATGCGAAGAGCGGTAAGGCTGATCGCCCCCGACAGTGGACCCGCCGGCAGCGGATGCGCCTTGGACATCCTCGTCCCCGCACGAGGGCTGTGTCCTGTCACTCGAGGCATTGTGGTTCCCGTCGATACGGCCGCAGGGCTATAGCGGATCTGGCCGCTCATCGTCCCGGCCACCTGAAGGCTTGGATCGAGGCCGCGCCGCAAAGTGCGCAACGCGTCCAACCCCATCTGCGCCGGAACCCGATCCATTTCGAGCGAGAGTTGCGGCTCCCCACCCTGCCCCGGCACCTCTCCCGTCAGGCGGGCACGACCGTCGCCGACCGGGGAGTCGCACAGCAGCTTCTCCAGCCCGCGGGTGGAATAGTGGTACACGAAACCGCACGAAGCGTCGAAATCCATCGCCGATGCAGGCGCAAATTCGGCGCGATGCACGCCCGATGCCCGCAGGCGGGCCTTCACTTGCGCCGCATCCGCGGTTCCGTCGAGGTGGGCTTCCCCGGTTAGGTCACCGCGCCAGCCCTCATCCGATCCCAGCACCAGGCGGGATAACTGCCCGAGCTGGGCCTCTGTCCACTCCAGATCGATGTGCACCGGCATCTGGCGCAGTTCGGGCGCCCGCCGCAGGCTGGCCTCCAGCCGCACCACGCCCGTGTCGGCCAGGTCGAGGCTCACATCCGTTCGAGCCGGTTGCCCGCGCAGCCGCACCCGCCACGCCCCGGGGGACTCCTGCCAGACCGAAAGATCGGCATTCACCAGCGAATAGGGAAGCTTCTCCACGCCGTTCTTCACGTTCACGCGCGAATTGGTGGCTTCGAGATACGGTAGCGGAATCGCCCTCCCGCTCCCACTCCCGCTCCCGCCGCCGGTTCCAGCCCCCGCCGCCGACCGCAGGAACGGATCGAGGTTCCACCGGCCGGCAACCGTTCGCACCAGGTTCAGGCTGGCCTCATCCACACTGATCCGGCTGATCTCGAGCCGCCCGCGCCACAGCGGAAGTATCCGGATCGATGCCGTTACCGCGTTGGCATGCAGCACCGGCTCGGCGCCATAGGCGGGATCTTCCTCGACCACGAGGTCGGTCAGGACAAAGCTCGGCCGGGGCAGGATGCGCAGTTCAACCGACGAGAGCCGGACGGGCCGCCCGATCGAGGCTGCCAGAACTTGCGAAATCCGATTCTTGTACCGGCTGACGCTGACGTAGGGGGGAACAATCAGCAAGGCGACGATCGCTGCTACCGCCGACAAAGCCACCCAAACTCTCGTCCGCGTTCGTCGCCGGCCCTGCGCGTCAACCGTCATCTTTCTCAATGGTATTCGGTCTTGCGGACCAGTCAATGAATGAGTTTAAACGTGCGGCTCCACCGCGTATCGGTGAAGAAGTGCACTACAACGTGACCCAGCCACGCGACCTTGCTGGCCACGCCGGTCTCTTCGTACTGGTGCTCCGGCGTCGTGAACGACCAGTAGTTAAACAGCGGCCGGCCCACGATATTCTCTCGCGGCACGAAGCCCCAGTAGCGCGAGTCCAGGCTGTCGTGGCGATGGTCTCCCATCATGAAATACTTCCCCGCGGGCACCACGAGATCCCCATCCACCACGTGGTTGGGAAAATCCACGGCCCATGCCTCCGGCGTGGCGCCCGGCTGCGGGTACGGCGGCACCGCTGGAAACTCGTCGAGAAACACCTGCTGGTTGTCGGGCGTTGTGGGTTCGGCAAACGGCTGCGGCTGCGCTACCCCGTTCAGGATCACGATGCCATTGTGGAGGTGAATGTGGTCGCCGGGAAGGCCGATCAGGCGCTTGACCAGGAACAGGTCCGGCTCCCCCGGCTTGAGAAAGACCACCACGTCGTTGTGCCGCGGCTCGCGGTACCGCACCAGCGGCATCCACAGGGTCGGAGGCGCCAGCGTGATCCGATCCACCACCAGGTGGTCGCCCACCAGCAGCGTCTTTTCCATCGAGCCCGACGGGATTACGAAATTCTGGCCGAGAAACGTGAGGATGAAAAGCCCGACTACCAGAACCGAACAGATGCTGGCGACCGCCTCATACGGGGTCTCTTCCACTCTCTTTTCGACCGAGGCCTGGGCCGGCTGTTCTGCTGCAGTCGTATTTGTCTTCGTCATCCTGGGGCTCGTCCTGGGCCGCGTGTCCTGGGCCTCGTTATGATCTGCGATACGGCGCGCGCCGGGTGAATGGTCCCTTGGCTGGAAGCCGAACGGCGGGATCCCCAGGCTTTTCAAATCAATGAATTACGTGAAAGATGCGCTTCCACCGCGCAAACCCCGCCAATCGCGCCGAAAGTTCTCTGTCGTGTCCGAGTCTATCATCCGCGGCTTGTTGCACATCGGTCGACGAAGGCCGCTTGAGCGAGAAGTAAATCACCAATGGCCGGGCCACGATCGCCTCCCGCGGCACAAACCCCCAGAAGCGCGAATCCTTGCTGTGGTTGCGATTGTCGCCAAGCATAAAATACTCGCCCTTGGGCACAATCAGCTCACCGTTATTCGTAAGGCTCTGCAACCGCCGCCACCAGTCCGGATCGACATTCGGGTCGGTGTACACGCTCCCCGGAAAATTGTCGCGAAACTCGTTGGGAGCGGCCGGCTCATAGGCGGCGTAGGGCTCCTCCAGATATTCCCCATTCACCGTCACCCGGCCGTCCTCGATTCGTATGCGGTCCCCGGGTATGCCCACCACCCGCTTGACCAGGTACGGCGGTTGCGCATGGTGGAACACGACGATATCCCCGCGCTCCACCTCCCGGTAAGGCATCAGCCACCGGCTCAGGCTTCCCAGCCTCCCGGCAGGGGAAAAGATCTGCTTGTTCACCAGCAGAAAATCGCCAACCAGTAACGTATGCTCCATGCTTTCCGACGGAATGAGGAACGGCTGCAGCACAAACGTGAGAAGAAACAACGCCACCACGACCGTCCGCAGCAGCGAAGCGGCCGCCTCGGGCAGGGTGGGCAGGTGCAGGCGTATTCGCCTCAGAGAGAGCGGAACCCCCCGCCGCACCTGGCGAAACGAATGGTTCGGGGATTCGCTCCGAACCGGCTCCGGTACCTGGTCCGGAGGCTGATGCGGGCTCTGGCCGGCGATCTGGACGGGGATGCTCATTGCGCCGCCTGTTTCTCCTTTACCGGGGTCCCCGCGGACAGGTCCTCGTCCGTGGGGTGGAGAACACAGCTCTCCGCGGACAGGTCTTCGTCCGTGGTGTGGTCCACCGGGGTCTCCGCGGACAAGTCCTCGTCCGTCGGGTGGAGAACCTTTATTGTATCGTTTTGCCCGCTTTCGTCTTCAACCGTCGCGCCTGCCGCAAGGCCTGCTAAGGCCCGGCGCGCCGCATCCTGCTCGGCGTCTTTTTTGGTGCTTCCCAGGCCCCGGGCCAGGGACTTGCCCGGCTCGCCGTTGCCCGCTTTCAATCGAACTTCCACAAGAAACCGCTTGCGATGGTCGGGGCCGCTTTCGCTCTTGATTTTGTATACGGGCGCTCCCGCGCCGATCGCCTGAAGGTGTTCCTGCAAGGCCGATTTATAGTTGCCCAGCGCGGCGCCCGACCGCAGCTCTCGAGCCAGTTGCTCGGCCGTCTCTCCCATCACGTGACGGCGCACAAACACCCGCACCGGTTCCAGACCGCCATCGAGAAACAGCGCGCCGATCACGGCCTCCATGGTGTTCGAGAGCACGGTGTTTTTGCGGCGCAGGCCGCTGCGATCCTCTCCCCGGCTGAGGCGCAGGTGACGCCCCAATTCCAGCGAAGCCGCCACCTCCGCCATGTGCTGCCGGCTCACGAGCTGGGCCCGCACCCGCGTCAATTCGCCTTCCTGCCAGTCCGGATAAAGCAGAAATATGGCCTCTGCCACCACCAGGCCCAGCACCGCGTCCCCCAGAAATTCGAGACGCTCGTTATCGCCTGCAGCTCCTTCGTCTTCAGCCCCCTCGACGATTCTTTCGTGGGCCAGCGATCGATGCGTCAACGCGCACAACAGCAGCTCGGGATTCGCAAAGCCATATCCCAGGGCCGTTTCCAATTCACTTAGAACTGCCTGCACGCGAAATTCCGCTCCCCCCTCATTAGACGCCTCCGGCCGTCGCCCGGGGCGAATCCGGGAGCCGCTTCATTGCGGCTTCGACTGCGGTTTTTGCTGCGCCTGGCCCGGCTTGCTCGCCGGCGGAACGGGCTCATCCTGGGCATCGTCGTCTTCGCAGCTGTGTCCCTTTACGGCATACGCGGCTTTCACCCCGTGTTCGGCTGCCAGCCGTGTATCCTGTTGCCCGTCCCGATCCGCAAGGGCCAGCTTGTATTCCGCCACCGCCTCGTCCCTTTTGCATTCCAGGTCCATCATGCGCCCCAGATAAATATGCGGACCAGGCCAGCAGCCGCGGTTCCTTGGTGGTCTTGAGAGTGGTCTGGAACCGGTTGATCGCTTCCTCGGGATGGCCTGTCATGATCGCCGCTCTTGCCAGGATAAAGTTGGCGCGCGCGCTGTCGGCCGCCGACGCCAAAGTGTCGGACTGATCGGCAAGCGATTGGCGCGCCAGCACGCTGGCCCCTTGCACATCCCCCGCCGCCAGCTTGGCTTCTGCCAGGTCCAGTCCTTCGAGTCTGCGCGGCTTGCTGCGTTCCAGCACGTCCTCATCCGCCTGCTTGTCAAAATCGATGTGCCGGGCCCGGTGCACCTGCTGATCCACGTCGATGCTATACACCATTTCTCCGATCGAATCGGTCAGGCTGGCCGCGTCTTTTTCAAACTGCAGAAGTTGTTCGTAGAAATACTGGGTGAGCACGAATCCCTGCGTCATATCGTGTCGCACCATCGCCACCCGCACCGCCTCCATCTTTTGCAGTGTCGCCTGCCGTTCGCGTTCATATTTGGGCAGGTCCGATCGCTCCACCCCCGCCGGAATCTTGTATGGAGGAATCCCCGTGTCCATGGTGCGCGCTTCGATCGCCTTGATCAAACACTCAATCGTCAGCGCCACCGAATCGGACCTCAGCCGGAAGGGGAGCGGAGCGTCGCGAACCTCCTTGAGAATAGGCTGCATCCGGTCGATGGCGTTGGCGTGCGCGAACAGCAGCGGTTCAATCATGTAATGCAAATACGTATGCCGCACATCGTTCATGCGGATCTGTCCATTCTCCGGCGACACCACCACCACGTAGTCCGTCCCATAGATGCGCGCATTGGTCGCCCGCGGCGAAAGCATCGGTTCCAGCACCACCACGAAGCGCCGCGCCACATAGCTTTCGAAAGGCATCTTCAGATAGAGATTGGTATCGTAAATCGTCTTGTACAGCGGATCGTGTAGCCTGGTTATTTCGTCATCGTAGATGTGGTGTATCCCCAGCCACGTCCCGTGCAGGTCGACCGCGGAAATAAAGCCTTTCAGCAACGGCAGAAGCTCCACCACCTGGGTCGAGTCGGGAGGCATCTCCACCAGTTCCACCGAGGTTTCGAGCTCCGGCGGCGGCGTCAGGTAGAGCGCCAGCGAAATATACTGGCCAACGTCCTTCTCCGTGCCCGTCATGCGATGCTGCGCGATATAGAGGCACATCCTGTCGCGCGCCTTGCGTGCATCCTCGCTGCGCGCCAGGGCCTGGTTCATCTCCTCCCGCACGCGCTTGCGCACCGCGGAGCCTTCATCCAGACCCTCGTCGTACCCGCAGGCGTTGAGAGCGGAAGCCATCAGGAACACAGGCTCCGAGCTGACCAGCGAGATCGTCGGTCCTCCCGGATCGACCAGGGATGGTGCTTTTTCCTGGGGAGCGGGGCCCGCCGATGAAGACGAACCTTGCTGAGGGTTCGAGGACGACTGGGACTGCAACGCGGCCCGGAGATTGATACTGAGGCACACCGCCCCCAGCACCAGAAAAGTAAATCGAAGCTTGCAAAACAGCATGAAGAAGACCCTGCCTGAAGTCTAGTTAAAGTCAAGGAATTATTCTAGGCTCCCCCTGCTCTGGTGCGTCACCCGGCCCCGCCTGAAGGGCCCGGCAAATGTGCAGGTTAGGCAGTGTCTGACGAATCGGGATGAATCGCTTTGTATCGGGACACGCCTTCACAGCTTGCTGAAAAATGCATTTCGTGAAGGGTACGGGCTTCAGCCCGTACGTCTGACCCCACCAATTTCAGCGCGGCTTTAGCTGAAGGGTACGGGCTTCAGCCCGTACGTTTAACCCCACCAATTTCAGCGCGGCTTTAGCCGCCGAGGGATATCCTTTCGTCGGGTTTGCCTCACCCTGACTTTTTCAACCCGCGCAGACCAGCCCTCTGAGAGTTTTGCCAGTAGATGGCTTCATTCCGCGGGCACTATCCTTCCAGTAAAAGCTCTGCCGACCCAGTCTGGCCAGCGTTCAGCATTCCCGGGTTCAGTCCTCACCATGGCGGAAACCCGCTCGATGGGTCAAAGCGAGGTACATTATGGCGCGGAATTTACGATCTTCTGATGATCTAACTCGAACTTTGCTGGCGGTTCTGTTTCTAGGCGGTCTCATTTTCTCCACGGCGTGGATCATGCGTCCCTTTGTCTCCGCCTTGCTGTGGGCCACCATGATCGTGATTTCGACCTGGCCGCTGCTGCTCAACCTGCAGGCGAGACTTGGAGGACGGCGCGGCCTCGCCACCGCGATCATGACCGCCGCACTGCTGCTCATCCTGCTGATCCCGTTAAGCCTGTCGATCGGCGCGCTCATCGGCAACATCGATAGCGTCGTCGCATGGGCCAAGGCTCTGGCCCTCTTCAGAGTCCCGCCGCCTCCGTACTGGGTGGCACATATACCCGTCGAAGGTCCGAAGTTATCTGCCGAGTGGCAACAGCTCTCTCAAGGAGGTCCCGGCGCTCTCTCGTCCAGGGTTGTGCCCTATGCGGGCCGCTTTGTGGGATGGTCCGCGAAGCAGATGGGGAGCATGGGCGCAATGGTGGGACAGTTTTTGCTGACCGTAGTCATCTCCGCCATCCTCTACTCCAACGGCGAGGCCGCCGCTTCAGGAATCCGCAAGTTTGCCTCCCGCCTCGCAGGCGCGCATGGCGACAGGGCCGCCATCCTCGCCGCCGGAACCATTCGAGGTGTGGCGATCGGTGTGGTGGTGACCGCTGTCATTCAGTCCCTCATCGCCGGTATTGGACTTGCGGTAGCCTCCGTCCCTGCGGCCGCGCTCCTCACCGCCGTGTGCCTGATCTTGTGCCTCGCCCAGCTTGGGCCGGTGCTGGTGTTGCTCCCCGTCGTTATCTGGAAGTTCTATAGCGGCAACATTCTCTGGGGGTGTGTCCTGCTGGCGTTCATGATGGTGGCCGGGACAATTGACAACGTACTCCGCCCGATTCTCATTCGGAAGGGGGCCGACCTGCCCCTCCTGCTGATCTTCGCCGGCGTCATCGGCGGCATCGTCAGCTTCGGGATCATGGGGATTTTCGTCGGCCCGGTGATCCTGGCCGTGACCTATGCCCTGCTCAAGGAATGGGTAGGAGACGAGCCTTCAACGGGGGAAGACCCGGTTCCTGACTTCTCCGTGGAGGCGCCTTCCCGGGTATAGAACAATACAAGTTCTGGTTGAGTCTGGTTCCCGCGCACCGGCAAACCCGGCCCCTCAAGTGCCGCTTTTGTTGCATCCGAATGAAATGAACGAGTTGCCGGGGTGTCCCCCTTACCCGGACTCGATTCGATATGGGACAATATTCTGCCTGCAAATGAGTTGGTGAGGATTGCGCGAATGCATGGGCAGCGCGGAGCGGCACTGTGTTTCTGCGGGTACGGTTGCCTGGAGCGTGTTTCAAAAACCGGTCTTGTAACAGGGCACGACTTTAGTCGTGCCGAAAGGGCCCAACAAGGTGAGGGGTTTTAACCCCTGGGGATTCCGAACCGGACATCCTTTCCATTTATGAAACACGTTCGAAACAATTGCGTTGAAAACGAGTTGGATTACCGGCCAATCTCTTCGATCCATTGAACCGAAATAAAAGTGAGGAAAAAGGATGCTCGTCGCTGGTGTGGATCTCGGTGGAACCGCCGTCAACTATACGTTGCTGAACAATCGGGAAGAGTTTCTCATCGAGGGCTTGTGTGAGCACCCTGCCCGCTCCACCGAGGGGCCGGCCATCTGTCTCGAGCAGATTGCAGAGGGTCTCAAAGTCGCGGTCGAGAAGGCCGGCGTTTCCCTCGCCGACGTGGCCGTTGTAGGCCTCGACACTCCCGGCCCCGCGAGCGCGACGGGGGTGCTCAGCGCCAAAGGCTCAACGAACTTCGTTCATGGCGATTGGGCGAGTTTCGATATGTGCGGCAATCTCGCCCAGGTTCTGGGTAAGCCCGTGGTGTACCTCAACGACGCCAACGCCGCAGCCGTCTGGGGACATTTCGCTCTCTTCGGCACCAGCAAAGGCACCACCTCGATTTCCTGCATCGTGGGCACCGGCCATGGCGGAGGAATCATCATGGACGGCTCCGTAATCAAGGGCCGGAAGGGCTTCGGCGGAGAGCTGGGCCACGTCCTGATTCCCTGGCAGGGGATACCCGGCACCGAAGGACTGATTCCAATCTGCAATTGCGGCCGCACCGGAGACCTGGAATCTCTGTGTTCTCTCACCTCGATCCGGAGGTATCTGCTGCCCCATTTCCTGAAGCAATATCCCGGTCACGAACTGGGCAAAATCGAAGATCCCCACAAGGCCGCCTATCGCGTGCGCGGAATGGCGGAGAAGGGCGATCCGATGTGCCGGGACATCTTCCGCGTCGAGGCGCGGGCGCTGGGACTGTTTTTTGATCAGATGATCAACACCTTCGACCCCGACGCCCTGATCGTGGGCGGCGGCGTGGTCGAAACAAGCCCGGAATTCCAGCGCTGGTTCATCGATGAGATTCGCATTGGAATGGGAGTTCAGCGCGAAGAGCAGGCCGACATCCCCATTCACGTGATGCCCAACGGCGACACCGCCGGCGCTCGTGGTGCAGCCCTCGAAGCCTTGAAATTCGCCCGCGAATCCGATCTCCTGCCCGGTGCCGAGGGGCTCCTTCACAAGTAATTCTGTTTACCAGGTTGTTACTGACGGCATAGACCACGTCCCCGACAGCCCAATCGGGTTTATCCATACAACGTGGAAGGTACGATGGATTGCTTTGAATGATACAATGTATCTACGGCAAATGCCTGCGGAGGGATGGTCCATGCGAGCACAAATGTTGAAGTGGGGGAATAGCCTGGCCGTCCGCATTCCGAAGCCGGTTGCAGAGGAAGCCAACCTCAGAGCGGGAGACCCTATTGAGATTGAAGTGGACGCTGATGGCGCAGTCCAGTTGTTCCGTATAGGAAAAGTCTCTACGCTCGCTCAACTCGTCTCTCAAATTACTCCCGAGAATCGATACCCGGAACTATCCATTGGTCCCGAGGTTGGGAAGGAAGCCGTTGAATGGTGACATCGTATATTCCTGAAGCGGGAGACATCGTGCTTCTGGATTTCGATCCCCAGGTAGGCCGGGAACAGGCAAAGCGGCGCCCCGCATTGGTCCTTACAGATATGCGATATAACCGGGCCAGCGGTTTGGCAGTTGTGTGCCCGCTCACTAGCCAGCGAAAGCCATACCCCTTTTCGCTACCGGTCACGATCGGAAAAGTGGAAGGGGCTATCCTGGTCGATCAGTTGAAGAGTCTGGATTGGGCGGGCCGCAAAGCCGAATTTCATTCCAAGGTCGCCACCAGGACTCTGGCCACAGTCCGACAGTATGTTGGCGTGCTTCTCTCGATTCCAGCCGTCCAACGCAACTAGCCACGCGACGGGTTGACTCCCATATCTCGAATTTTGTCCGCTAGGTGGAAAGGTCGAAATCCTGGCAAAGGTCCGAGTCGTCCACAATCCGCCCGGTTCTGCCGTGGAGAACAGAATTGCCCTAACCAACAATTTGTCATCCTGAGCGTAGCGCAGCGGAGTCGAAGGACCTGCGGTTGCTTTTGGGAATTGCGGGCCCGTGTTTACTTCCGGATAGTCCACCACTCGACCGGAGCTTATGTTTCGCAGAGGTTCCGCAGCCCAGTTGCACGGTTTTGCACATGTAAAATGAACGGGTGAATTCAGTCATCCAAGATGCTGCACGGGAGTTTGCGTTATTCTCTGCGCCCCTCATCGGCCTCCCTGTAAGCCGCGTGTGGCAAGGCTACGGGTCGGCGATATTCCTCGAATTCGGTAGCGTTCAGCCAAGACGAGGGCGTGACGGTTCACCCGGAAACCCACGCGGTGAATGGACGTTGGGTGTCGAGTGGAGTTGGCGAATCGAGGGCAAGCGTCGCATTTGGTGTGGCAGTTGGAGTGACGGAGATCGATGGCCGCGAGCACTTAAACGACTCGAAGGCGCGAAGGTTGCGACGATCTCTTTGTGCGGACGGCTGCCAGAACTGGAATTGACGCTTTCCAACGGCCTTCACCTTCTCACAATGATGACTGCCGAAGGCGATCCCGCTTGGGGTTTGACGAAGAACGATGTTGACTGCTCCGCCTCAGTTAGCGTTCGGGCCGGACGTATACGCTTCGACGATTGCACCTGAAGCACCTGTCGACAAAGAAGTTGTGGGAGTGTCACCGCCGATGGGGAAACTTGGACTGCCGGGCGGTGACCGGGGTGATCTGGCTCACGCCAAATTTCCCTATCGCCCATCATCCACCAACAATCTCGCTGCGGTTGAATACTCGTGTGCCATCTACCGCAGAATCAGCTTTCAATAAACTGCTTAGCGACCTTCTGATTATCTGGTTGCTTCAGCAAACCCCAACAGATAGTGTAGAGGAGTGCCCCGGCCATCGTTCCCGAAGACGCTGCGCCAATTTCAGGCCGAGTTTGCTACTGAGGAGGCCTGCCAGAGGTATCTGGCAGCCTGCCGTTGGCCGGAAGGGTTCAATTGCCCCCGATGCGGCCATGGAAATGCCTATGAGTTGTTAAAGCAGCGTCGGTACCAATGCGGCAAATGTCGCTACCAGGTTTCGCTCACCTCCGGGACGATCCTCCACCGGACGAAGATCCCGTTGAGCGATTGGTTCTGGGCGGTGTATCTGATGACCACAGACAAGCGCGGCGTCTCTGCCCTCCTTCTGCAGCGTCAACTGGGCCTGACCTGCTACGAAACTGCATGGATGATGCTGCACAAACTCCGCCGGGCGATGGTGAACGCGGCCAGGGAGCCTCTGCGCGGCGAGGTAGAGGTGGATGATACGTGGATCGGCGGAGAGCAAGCGGGGCTCCGGGGGAGCCGACAACTGAAGGACCGGCGGGCGGCTTTGGTCTTAGTCGCCGTAGAAAAGCGGGGCCGAGCTTCCGGTCGCATCCGCATGAGTGTCATTCGGGATTTCAAGGCGGCCACAATCAGGTCGTTCCTTATCCATAACGTCGCTTCTGGTTCCACGATCTATACGGATGGTCTTAAGAGTTTCTCTGGTTTGTTGGAGGCCGGCTTTAAACATGTCGTTCGCAACCAACCTCTCCGGTCGGAATTGCGAAAGGGCGCGAAGTCGGCTGTTCCACTCGCAGATCGGGCTATTGGAAATCTCCAGCAATGGCTCATTGGCACCTATCACGGAGTAAGTAAACCCCAACTCCAGGTCTATCTCGACGAATTCGTCTTCCGGCACAACCGCCGCAAAACACCCGCGGCGGCATTCCAGACCCTGCTCGGTCTCGGAACCGCTCGCAGGTCAACAGCGTACGAACAAATTCGCGGAGCGAAGGACATAATCCCCAACCCATTGGGGTTTGCTGAAGCAACCAGATAATCAGAAGCGACCTAAACAGGCTTTTGCGACAGCAAGGCTTCCGGCGCTCTGGACAGCGTTATGGGCGAGAAACCGACCAGTGCTGGCAAATCGTTGGTTCACAGAAGAGCCGCTACTCGGATACGGGTGAAGTCCGCTTCACGATCAACTTCGGCGTGACCTCGAAGGCTTTGATGAGATTCAAGGGCGAGGATGTCTCGAAAATGCCACTTGACTGGACGTGTCCGATTCGGTGCCGAATTGGCGAGCTTCTCGGATCAGGTGACCTTTGGTGGTCTTCCAACGAAGCCGACGATTTCCAAAGTGCCTTGAGAGCGATCACGACGGGTCTTTCCGAAAAAGCAATGCCATTATTGAACGGGCTGGACACAGACGCTGGAATACTCACTCTATACAACACTGGCCTTGTCATGGGCTTCGAGATAGACCGCGATGAGACGAGAGCGGTGTTAACTTCGCACTTGGGATTGATCTATGAGCTTCTCAACTAATCGTAAGGTATGAGGCAAGATGGGCAGGCGGCCCCACTTCAAAGCGGGCCAACAATTTCTTAGCGGCTTACAACGCGAAATTCAAAGTCGCGGGCGAGTGACCGCGATTCCGTACATTACCTCGGGGTAATGTCAGCATCGGCGACGTCTCAGGAGTACCGGCAACGAAATCTGCCGATCGCCGACCTCCGTTGAAAATTGCAGAATCTTCTCAGGCTTTCGTCGGCAGAATCTTAGGCTCCTGTATCTGCAACCTCAATATAACCGGAAGCTGACCTGAAGCGTGGTCGGGTACGCAATGGGGTCCCCATGATCTCTCGCTGGCTTGAAGTTGTATCCCTTTGCAGCGTTCGCGGCGGATACATCGAGACCGAACCCAGCCGGTTGGATCAGGCACACATCCTTGGGATTGCCCTCCGTATCCACCGTGAATCCCAAAATGCTGTCGGCGAACAGCGTGTGCTTTTTTCGCAACTGTTTTCGTGCGGAATCGGGGAACGCTGCTTCCGGGCTAACCACGGGGACAGGGGGAGCAATATCGGCCCGTGACTTCTGCGACTTCATCGTATCGATCGCCTGCCTCATCTTGGGAGAACAGGGCGGCGGATCTACAGACGTGTCATGATCCTTCGAAGCAGCGGCAGACGGAAAAGCCATCGCAAACAGCAGTCCCGTCAGGATCACGTTACGCATGCTACACCCACCAGGCTATTCGACCGGCGCTGAGTCGAAGCGAGAGCAACGCTCTCCCACAGTCCCGAGTGACCGCCGATGGGGAAGTTTGGAAGGCGCGTGATCTAGCTCACAGTTGGGGACGAGTAGTCCACCACTCACCCAAGACTTGAAAAACGCGCATCCTTTAGGCGAGGAGATGCCCCGTCTATCGAGCGATCAACGTCTGCAGAGTTTTACACTTGTAGCCATGCGGGACAGCACGAAAGTAATTATCGGCTTTGGGTCTATTTGGGGACTTTTTGCCTTTGGGGTATTGCTCTTTAGCTCCTTTACCCTCGGGTCGAATGACTCCGTGCCTGAGGTCGTGGCAATCGTTCTATATGGGTTGACAGTTCTTCCTTCGTGCATTTTGGCGATCTGGTTTCGGAAGCGCGCAGCCACTTGGCTCATCATCCTCACTCCCATCGTTGCATCCGGATTCATCTATCAGGTGATTGCACAAAAGAATGGCGATCGAGCCACTGAAACAATGGCGCGGGACCTTATGTTTCCTCTGATCGTTTCTTTGATTCCAGCATTGATAGGGACGCTGCTCTTGAGAGCCGAACCGCGACAAGAGGAGAAGTGAAGCTCTTTCGGACGGCAGACTTTCCGAACGATGCTCCTTGCTTCCGCCCGTGTCACCGCCAACCCGTCACTTACTGGTTGGTTAACTTCGGAGTGGATGATCCTGCTCAGTCCTCGAACTTCCCGTGGCAGGATTCCAGTGTACTGGCTGGCAGCTTAAGATCGTAGCGAAGGGCGATCACAGTTATGACACGACCGAAAATCGGGCCGATTTCACCCTCTTTCATCGTCAGCAACGTCGATCAAACCATCGCTTTCTACCGCGATAAGCTCGGCTTTGAGACCAGATTCAGAGCCCCGGAAGTGGACGCTTTTTTTGCCGTCATCGGGCGCGACGCAGCGCAGATCCTGATCAAATCCGACCGGGATGTGTCGCCGCTTCCGAACTCCCGGCGTCATCACTTCATGCGGTGGGACGCCTTTGTCTATGTACCGGACCCCGACGCCCTTGCCGCCGAATTTGCCCATCATGGCGCAGCCTTCAGCGAGCCGCTCCAGGATACGCACGACAATTTGCGCGGTTTCGAGATTTGCGACCCTGACGGCTACATTTTGTTCTTCGGCCGTCCCATAGCAGACGTCCCGTCCGCTTAGGGCATGACCCCAAATAACTGCCGTACACTCAGTCCATGATCCGCCAGATCGTACCTCTGTTCTTTACCACCGATATTCCGGGCACGGTTGCTTATTACAAGGAAAAGCTCGGCTTTGAATGTCTGGGGACGTGGCAGGATCCGCCTTCCTACGCCATCGTGGCGCGTGATCAACACGCGATTCACTTCCGCTGCGCCGAGCCGCCCACACCCAATCCGGAGAAATATGCGGACGAACTCCTGGATGCATACCTCCACGTCGAAAATGCCGACGTGCTATATGCGGAGTACGCAGCGAACGGCGTGGAGTTCACTCGCGAACTTGCCGACGCGCCATGGCACGCGCGAGAGTTTGTCGTAAAAGATTGCGACGGCCGTCTGCTCGCCTTCGGCTCAAACCTATGGCATCTGCGCTAAAAGTAAACCCTCGCCACCACCGCAGCGCTGTCGCCCGCCCCGGTTTGCATCGAATTACCGCTATAAGAGGCACAATCGAAATAGATGAGCACCACCGCGCTGCCGGGAAGAACAGCCCAAGCGTAAGTCTCGATTCATTCTGAACCGTTATAAGACCCGAAAAGAGGGGTTATGAACCATTTCATTTCGCAGATTTCAGCCAATATCCCATTCATTTTATTAGGCTTGCAACGGCTCAACGACCAGGAAAGACACCCCTCCCCCGGATAAATCACGGTGAAACTGTGAACGCAACCTTAAACGCTTCTTAATCAGTTATTTGCAGGAAGAGCTTTCACGCCAGCACAGATTCTGTGCGGCTGTGAAACGGTGCAGTCCGACCTAACCTCTTGTGCCGCAATCATCTGCGACAGCGAGGCCCACAGTAACACTGAAAACTGCGCGGCTATGCCTCGCACAAATGGAATGGAAGAAGGAATCTATCCGCGGACAGAGACGCCGGAGAAGGACAGCACTGCCAGCCCCCGCACCGGACGCCCAAAGAATCGCGCCGGCTCAAACACCCCGGAGACCAGCAGATTCTCAACCTGCGCCCACGTGGCCGCGTCGGCCGGCCCCGACACGATGCGAAAGTCGTACACCAGGCCCTCGCCGTTCACATACGCTTCCACCACCACCGGAGCAGGAAGAGCGGCAATCTGGCTATCGCTCGCGCCGCTCAGGAAATAGCGCAGGTGCGGAGCCGACGCCATACCCAGAGGCTCGTCGCCCGAAGCCTGCGCCGCTTCCGGCTTGGCGACAATGCCCACCAGCAGTATGACCGTACCCAGAAGCAGCACCGCGCTGGCAAAACCCGCCCCCGCCTGGAGCAGAAACGGCCCCACCGTATTGCGCCATACAAGCGTCCAGGTCTGGAACGGACGCCGCTTGCTCTTCGCGCGCTCCTGGCTGACCGCCACCCGGATGCGCAACAAAAGATCTTCGGGCTCTTGCACGGATCCCAGCGCAGCCAGTGAAGACTGCAACTCGCGCAGGGAGGTCCACTCCGAAGCGCAGCCCGGGCACCGCTCCAGGTGGGCTGCGATGCGCTGCATCTCCCGTCCGGTGAGTCTGCCGTCGAGATACTCTGAAAACTTCGCTTGCATTGCACTGCAGCCGTTCATCGCGCCTCCTCTCCCAGCGGCATTTCGAACCCGGCATGCGCGGTAGCCTGGGGGGCCGGCGACTCCGCCGTCAGCAACGCCTTCAGGCAGGCGCGACCGCGGACCAGGCGCGACTTGACCGTACCCAGATTTACCCCTTGCATCTCCGCGACTTCCTCATAAACAAAGCCCTCGATGTCGCGCAGGATCAGGGTGGTGCGGAACGGCTCGGGCACCTTGGCCAGAGCTGCTTCCACCCGGGTCCGGTTCTCCTCATGCACCGCGATGTCAAAAGGAGACTCCGATGGATCGACCAGCATCTCTTTCAGCCGCACCGGACAGCTTGATTCGCCATCCGTCATCTCCTGCTCGATCGGAACTTCCTGCTGCTTGTGGCGCGACCACCATCGACGCTGATTCGAAGCCTCGCGCAGAGCAATGCGATAGATCCAGGTCCGCAGAGTCGACTCGCCATGAAAGCCCCCCACCCCCCGAAAGACCTTCACAAACACCTCCTGCGTGAGGTCGGCCGCGTCACCGCGATCCTGCAGAGTTCGCGCCAGTAGCGAGTAGATGGGCTGATGATAGCGTGCGATCAGCCAGGCAAACGCCTCCTCCGAGCCGGCACGTAATTCCGCAACCAGAGCGGCTTCGTCGGATTGGAGCGCCAATGCGCTGGCCAGATTGCCCATGGTGAGGTCTGCCTGCAAACCAGTGTCCTCCCACATTACCGCAAATAACGCAGTCTTGGCATCTCTGCCCTGAAGGTTTTCGAGCCGGCCCGATCGTCAAATGCCGGCTCTCCTCATGCGGCAATTCGCCCCTGCGATCAATTCGAGTCCTAAGCCCGAATTTGCTGCCGCGCGGAGCGTGCGGGAACGGAACACTCGCTACTAAGCCTTAACTGTTCCGCGCGCTCTATTCTCTTAGACACCGCAGGCCGCGCAAGTGTTCCCGGTCACGAGTGATCATGAGTGGGCCAGCCGCAGTCCAGGCTGCCGCGCGAGCCGACTCAGCGCAAAGCCAGCGTCTGCTTTGGGCCGCAGGTATCGGCCAATCTCTGTGTTACGCTCTGAGGAACTTGGCTTATGCAACCGCCGCGGAAGGTATTTCTTCGCTACCGCTCGGTTGACCGCGAACGTGTGCGCACAGTCGCCGAAGCGCTACTTGCCAGAGGCATTGACGCGTGGTGGGACGTCTGGGAGATCTTGCCCGGCGATAACTTACTTTCCAGGATCAACGACGGTCTCGATCAAGCGAACTCTCCGCGCGTCTCACCGCCGCCTCCGGGGGCGAGTTGCATGAGATGGAAGTAGTTTTCGAAGCATCAAGCGCGCCTGTTGAGCATTCCGTTCGAAGCGGCTTGCGCTGCGGCTGGCCGCATTCCGTCGCTGACTCCGGGCGTCTTCATCTGGCGGCGTCCCGCCCGAACGCAGCCAGCCGCAGCGCAAGTCCCTTCGCCTGGTCCTCTCAAGATTCTGGTGGCGGTAGGCGCACCCGACGAAGGCAAGACGCAGAATACTGTGCTCGATATGGAGCGCGAACTGCAGACCGTCCTCGACGCAGTAGAAAATGCGCGAATGCTCGGCAACGCCTATGTGCGGATCCTGGAGATCGGCAGTGTGGAACAGATTGGCGCGGCCCTGCGGGAGCTCAGCTATCACGTGCTTCACCTCTCCGGCCACGGCAACCAGGGCATCTTCGAGCTGGAGGATGAAGATGGCAACCCGGAGCCTACAACCGCCCCGCAACTGGCCGCGCAGATTCGGGAATCCGGTCATCCGCCCACGTTAGTCGTGCTTGCCTCCTGCCACAGCGGCCGCGGAGATCAGGAGTCTACCGGCTTTGCGCAAGGCCTGCTGAGCGGCGGCGTGCCTGCCGTGCTCGCCATGCAGACCGCCGTTACTGATTTCTACGCCACGGCGCTGGCAAGTTCTATGAAGAACTGGCCCGGGCCGAAGAGCCGCTGGCCAGTCGGGCGCCCTCGCGAGGTGCGCGAGATCATCCGCGTCTTCACAAACGATCCCAAATCCATTGAAAAAATCGGTCGCAAGGCGAGCTGCCAGATTCTTGGCACGGGAGGCGTCGGCAAATAAATCGCGGTTCACAAATGCGGAAGCGGACGGCCTCCTCGCGCTGGGAGCTGGAAGCGAAGCGCTCGAGCGGTACCGCGCGGCTTTGCAACTGAATGAAGACAAGGTGGCGCAGGAGCCGAGCCGAGCCAATTACCTGCGGGACCTCTCGGTGTCGTACAACAAGATGGGCGATCTGCAGCGCGCACTGGGCGAGGGAAACGCGGCGCGACAGCTCTATGAGAAATCCCTGGAGATAGACAAGCGACTGGTAGCGCAGGAGCCGGGGCGAGCCGACTACCTGCGCGGCCTCTCGGTGCCGTACAACAGGATGGGCGATCTCGAGCGCGCACTGGGCGAGGGGGAGGCGGCGCGGCAGTTCTATGAGAAGGCCCTGGAGATAGCCGAGCGGCTGGTGGCGCAGGAGCCGGAGCGAGCCGATTATCAAATTGATCTCGCGAAGTCGTTGGCGCGGCTCGGAGACTCTGCAAATCTGCAGCGTTCGTTGGACATACTGACCCAGATGCGAGACGCCAGGCAACTCCAGCCCGCGGACGCTCCCCTCCTTGAGGTCGTGCGAGATATGTTGCAGAAGGCCAAAGCGGCCGATGCTGCGGAGTGAATTTGCGATGAAGAAATTTGTGGATTTCGAAGCCAAGGATTAGTCCCGAAAGTCGGCAAGTGTTCGCCGAATCCGTCGCGGCGGGATCCTCGTTTGCCTCGAACAGCCCTTCGCGCTCATTGAGCCTGCCCGGGAATCCGGATTCTGGGCTCGGGACGTTCTGCCGCTGACTCGGAAATCAGTGTTTGCCGAAGATTATCGCTGAGAGTCGCACAATGGAATCGGAGTCCTACAAGTGTCCAACACTCTACCCCCCGCATTTCTCGCAGCCCGCACCCCTCGTCTCGTCCTTGCGAAAAGGTACGGGCGCTTTTGCATTTTGCTTTCAACGGCTTTGCCACAATAGAGGTGGAAGAGAGGATCGAAGGGCGGCCTCAGGCAGAACCCAACGTACCGAAAGCAATTCGGTTTCGTTCTGAGCACTTCAGCGAACCAAAACCGGCCCTTTTGGACCGTTTACATTTGCGGGATGGTGCCCATATCAGCATTGTCTTCAGTAATTTGCAGACGATAACTCAAGCCGGATGAGCACCCCTCCCCCCCCGTATCCTGTAAAACTGTAAAACTGTAAAACGTGCCGAGAAAATTCCGGCTGGTAACGTATAGGCCGTGTAAGTCCTACACGGTAAACACGATCCGCCGTCCCTGTTCGACGCGGCTCCAGGCTGGCTCCACTTCCGCCAGCGGCTCACGTTCCACGTCGACCTTCAGGGTTCCTGCGGCAGCCAGCGAAAACAAGTTGGGAATGGCGCCCAAGACCTCGTCCAGCGGCACCGAGCCGAATCCGCTGCCCATCAGCTTCAGGTCGATGCTGCGCAGCGTTGCGCCCGGAAGGCTTATGGTTTTGCCCGCGCTTTCGCCGACCTCAACCCACCGCGTCGATCGCGTGGCGGTAGCGCGAAACCCCTTGGCCAGCGCCTCGAGGAGCAACTCCGCAGGCCGTCCCCACACATAGTCGATCACCACATCGATGCCGCGAGCAGCTTCAACGGCGAACGCCTCGCGCACCGCATCTTCGGGCTGGCCGAGAGCAATCACGGCGTCGACCGCTACCTTGGCGATCGCATCGACATTCCGTCCCGCGCCAATCACGCGCCCGGCACCGAGTTGGCGTGCCACCTGGAGAGCAAGCTGACCCGCCACGCCCGTCGCTCCCAGGATCAGGACCGTCTCGCCGGTCGCAATCTTCGCCCGCTCCTTCAACGAAAGCCACGCAGACATGCCGGGATTGGCGATTGCGGCGGCCTGCGCATCGTCCAGGCCATCCGGCAACGGAAGACACCGCGATCTCGGGCACACCGTTTTCTCGCACATCGAACCCCAGGGCTTGCGCGGAAAGGTAAAGTAGACGCGGCTGCCATCATCGAGAATCCCTACCCCGTCCACTCCTGGAACCAGGGGAACCTCGGCCCCTCCGGCATAATGCGACCCGCTTGCCAACGCTTTCACGATCGGGTGCAGCCCCGCGGCTCGAACTTGCACCATCACCTCGCCTTCGCCCGGTGCAGGCTCTGGAAATGACTGGTACTTCGGCGTTTGTCCCAGAACATTCACAACCGCTGCCCGCATGGAAAGAACCTCCGGGGATATTTGCGCGAACATCCTAACTCTACGGCCTGCCGTCCGATTCTTTGACCACTCGAAGCCATCCGGGCGGCGAAATCTAAGCCGCCCCCGGTCGCAATTGACGAATCCCACCCCAGCAGAGACAATGATAGAGTTGCGTTTGTAAGTGGGCCTGTGGCGCAGTTTGGGAGCGCGCTTCCATGGCATGGAAGAGGTCGTCGGTTCGATCCCGACCAGGTCCACCATATAACTCAACAACTTAGCGGACACCCTCCAAATTCCTTGCCCGCATTTTGCCCGCAAATAGCAAAATCTTTCCGCGAGACGGCACTACGGTCTTCTTCTCCCCTCCTTCCGTAGTGTCCTTCGGCTGCTTCCTGGGAGAACGATCCCGAATGGGGGTATTCTCTTCCGTCGGGTGATTGGGGACCTGTCCAGATGTCGTCTCCGGCTGCCGAGGAGCGGGTCCTTCTGTTCCCGTGGCCACCAACTCGTCGTGAATCGAGTTGATCGCCATCCGCACCTCTCTTTCCAACGACTGCATGTAGACCTCCATGGTCGTCGCCAGCCGGCTGTGCCGCATCAGCCCCTGGATGTCCTTGGGATGTCCCTTGGTCTTGCCCAGGGTGGCAATGGTGCGGCGGATGACCTGGAACGTCAGCTTCGGCAGCTTGAGTTCCCTGGCGAGTTTGTGCAGGACGCGATGGCGATAGTTGCTTGAATCCATCGGTCCCCCGAATCGCCCCGGAAACATGAATGCATCCGGGGACGTGTCGTTGCCCTCTTTCCTCAACTCCTCCCGATATTCCACGATTTCGTTCGCCAGAACGTCGGCGATCGGAACCTTGGTGAGGCTCGACTTGGTCTTCCCAAACGGTCGAATTTTTCCTTTATAGACCGTTTCCTTAATATCGAGGACGCGGCTGTGTTCGAGAAAACAACGCCACCGCAGCGGGAACAGTTCGCTGGGCCGAAGTGCATTCGACATGTCGAGCTTCATCAGGATCCAGTCCCGAAGGCGAATGTCGCCGAGCCTCTCTAAAGCCGCACGGAGCTGCTCCCAGCTCAGTGTGGTCTTATCCACCTCGCGCAGGTTCGCGGGAGGTCGGACCGTGCGTGCGGGATCCTTCGGAATAAAGTCCTGGTCGACCGCTTCCGCAAAAATGGCACGCATGTAGGATCGGATCTGGAGCACTCGGTCCCGGGAATGGGTTTTGGCCAGCTTGTTGAGATGGGTCTGCAGGACGACTTTGTCGAAGTTTTCGAGGCGATAGTCCCCAAATGCATCGACGAGATCTGCCTGAATCAGGTACTTTTTCACCTTGGCAGTCTCTTCCCTCCAGTCCCCCTCCTTCAGCGGCAGATAACGGTTTTTGACGAACCATTCGAAGGTGACTGCACCGTTGACTACGGCTTGATCCCCTGTCGAGCGCCCGCCCAGTTTGGTGATCTCATCCTCCAACTTCTCTCTGGCCTGAGACTTTGACATCTCAGCCTTAGACCCCAGAACGAAAGAATGGGTGACGAGTTTGGATTGGTTGGTTTCAGGATCAAGCTCGGTGCGGCGAAAACAGCCATGCCATTTCTTCCCCCGTGGCCGGACCCATCCTTTCTGGTACGAGATTCCCATTTGTTCCTCAATTTCTGTGTGGAGGGAACAAGTGGCCACCATCATTTTACCGGCGTTTACGCCTTAAACTGGAGGCCCGTTCGCGTTCCTTCAGGAACTCTTCGATCCCACTCGCCCGGTAACGCAGAGCGCCGTCGCTCATTCGGATTACCGGCAAATACGGCAATCGCCGAGACGAATGATCCCAGACCCAGTCTTTGCTGACCTTTAGCATTAAGGCGACTTCCTCGGCGGTCAAAAGAAAGTCGACCGCCTCTACTTCCCGCATAGTGAGCACAGATCCCATGTCCTCAAATTCCTCCCAAATTGCGTTGTCCGGACCGGCGTGGTCCGGCGAAGTGTGGAAATCTTGGGTCGAATTCAGTTTTCGGTCAAATGGCGCCGACTGCTACCCCTCCGCCCGGCTTGCCAGAGGTGTTATGTCTGCATGAGGGCCCACACACGGATCAGCGGATCGGTGGATCCGTCGTGTCGAGACACCTGCATAGTTGAGTTTTGAGCGGACGACTGCGCGTCATCTGCTGCTCAGTCCGATCGGTGATCCGCGCTTGATCCTGCGTGGAACGGTGGTACAAAGAGATCAGATAATTTGCGGCGGGGCGGCGGTGATGGATAGAGATTTAGAAGTGGAATCCGGTCGGATCACCGAGCTGGGAAGGACGCGCAGCGATGAATATACGGAGAGAATCCTGGCTTTTGTTCAGGAGATCGAGAAATCCAGCCCCGAACCTTTCATTCCCCTGCTCGCCGATCTTGCCTTGGCGCGCGTTCTGATTGTGCACTTGACCCTTCGGTATGGCCCGGAAAGAGGGCCTAAGGAGGCGCGAACCGCTTTTGAAACCACGCTTGCGCAGTTGAAACCGATCCTCGAGAGATACTACCGCGAGAAAGGAACTCCCCCACGATGAACCGGCTTTGGCGTTCGATCCTCCTTCTCTTCGCAGGCAGCGCGATCGTCTGGCAAGTCACTGGCTGTAAGCATAACCCGGCTCCACCGACCGAGGAAGATGCGGTTGCAGTTTGGAAGCATACGCATGCTAGCCCTCATTTGGCCGACTTGGTGAGCCTGAAGAAGACCAATGGGGAATGGGAAGAGGTCAATGGAGAGAAGGCATACACACTCTACTACCAAGCAACGGAGAAGAGTGCGGTGCAACTCGGGAATCGCCCGCCCGGTACGGAAAACACCTACACCAGCAATTATTCCTTCCATTGGACCGAAAAAGGTTGGATGGGCCCCGATAACCAAGCGTATCCAGAACGCTGAACCCCGGCCCAGCCGTTTTCCGTTCATTTGACCGAGGTGCCGGTCCGTCCTACGCTCCCAACCTTAGAGCTTCCGAGGAGGGGCGGACCGGATGCATTCATCTCCCCAAGAGACGCTAGCCGCACTCGAGCGTGTCGGCTATTTTACGGACGTTAAGACAGCCACAACCGTATATCTAGCTGGCATCTGATTATCTGGTTGCTTCAGCAAACCCCAATGGGTTGGGGATTATGTCCTTCGCTCCGCGAATTTGTTCGTACGCTGTTGACCTGCGAGCGGTTCCGAGACCGAGCAGGGTCTGGAATGCCGCCGCGGGTGTTTTGCGGCGGTTGTGCCGGAAGACGAATTCGTCGAGATAGACCTGGAGTTGGGGTTTACTTACTCCGTGATAGGTGCCAATGAGCCATTGCTGGAGATTTCCAATAGCCCGATCTGCGAGTGGAACAGCCGACTTCGCGCCCTTTCGCAATTCCGACCGGAGAGGTTGGTTGCGAACGACATGTTTAAAGCCGGCCTCCAACAAACCAGAGAAACTCTTAAGACCATCCGTATAGATCGTGGAACCAGAAGCGACGTTATGGATAAGGAACGACCTGATTGTGGCCGCCTTGAAATCCCGAATGACACTCATGCGGATGCGACCGGAAGCTCGGCCCCGCTTTTCTACGGCGACTAAGACCAAAGCCGCCCGCCGGTCCTTCAGTTGTCGGCTCCCCCGGAGCCCCGCTTGCTCTCCGCCGATCCACGTATCATCCACCTCTACCTCGCCGCGCAGAGGCTCCCTGGCCGCGTTCACCATCGCCCGGCGGAGTTTGTGCAGCATCATCCATGCAGTTTCGTAGCAGGTCAGGCCCAGTTGACGCTGCAGAAGGAGGGCAGAGACGCCGCGCTTGTCTGTGGTCATCAGATACACCGCCCAGAACCAATCGCTCAACGGGATCTTCGTCCGGTGGAGGATCGTCCCGGAGGTGAGCGAAACCTGGTAGCGACATTTGCCGCATTGGTACCGACGCTGCTTTAACAACTCATAGGCATTTCCATGGCCGCATCGGGGGCAATTGAACCCTTCCGGCCAACGGCAGGCTGCCAGATACCTCTGGCAGGCCTCCTCAGTAGCAAACTCGGCCTGAAATTGGCGCAGCGTCTTCGGGAACGATGGCCGGGGCACTCCTCTACACTATCTGTTGGGGTTTGCTGAAGCAACCAGATAATCAGAAGCTGGCAAGATCCATCGCCCGATCATGCTTGAAGGCCCGGCCGGCGCCGGCAAGACCGAGCTGGCGCAGTCGGTGGCTCGGGCATACCGTGTACCCCTTTTGCGTCTCCAATGCTACCAGGGCATCAACGAAGAGAAGGCCATCGGCCAATACGATAAAAACCTGCAGGAACTCTACATCCTGTTGGTGAGCAAGAGCGCCCAGACGCCGGTCTGGGGCGATATTAAACGCGAGGTCACAAGCCGATCGTATTTCATGGCCGGGCCTCTGCTTGAAGCGATCGAGCAGGAAAAGCCTTGTGTGTTGCTGATTGATGAAATCGATAAAGTTGACTACGCTTTCGAGGCTTTGTTGCTTGAGCTACTATCGGCCTGGACTCTCTCGATCCCGAAAATGGGGACAGTCAAGGCCACTTCCATTCCTTATGTCTTTCTGACTTCGAACCAGGAGCGGCGTCTGGGCGATCCCCTTCGCCGCCGGAGCTTTTACCTGGTGGTCGAACATCCTGCCGCAGAACGCGAGGCTGCGATTGTTGCCAAACGCACGCCGGACGCAAGCAAGTCCACGCATCGGTTCATCGCCGGCCTGGCCAGGAGTCTGCGCGCATACACGATGGAGAAGCCTCCTTCGATCTCAGAAATGAACGACGTGGCGCTCGCTATGGGGTTGCTTGGAATCGAACAGGTTTTGCCCGAGCACAAAGACATTATGCTGCCGCTGATCGCAAAAACGGAGGGGGATCGCAAGCGCCTATTGATGAAGGAAGCTTTCGAATCGATTGTTCGCATTGCGGCAAGGTACGCCGAAGAGATTGAAGCGAACACCGAATTCGAAACCATCACGGCGGGGAAGTCGACACTCATATGAACCTCACGACGCTCGTCCTCATCATTAGCGCGATTCCGGCTTGTTCCTTTCTCGCAGCTCAGACGCCTAAATCGGAGGCGGTTTACTACGCTGACGCTTATGCCGACCACTATGGCGTTCCGCGCGCTCTGGTCCGGGCCATCATCGCACAGGAGTCGGGATGGAACCGCCTTGCTATTTCCTCGAAGAGTGCCGTCGGCCTGATGCAACTGATGCCTGACATAGCCGCGGAGTATGGGGTGAAAGACCCCTTCAGTGCCACAGAAAACCTGCGGGGAGGTGTCCACTATCTCGCGGACCTTCTCAGGCACTTTCACGGGGAGACGCGCCTGGCAGTTGCGGCGTACTACGGTGCGAAGGACCTCGACGCAAGAAGGCTGTCATACGGCAATCCAGATGTGGTGGCGTACGTTCAATCGGTTCGACTCCGATACCTGCGCGAATTGCGCACAGAAGCTGCCCGGAACGATCCGGGGCAAACGGGAGGGCAGTAATCATGCTTACCAGGTTCATGGTTCTGGTTGTAATGTCAACGTCGATCACGGGGGCAGCGCTGGCGCAACAGGTGAAGACAGCAGGGATCGCCACGCATGAGGTAACTCCGGCAGTCAGCCAGCTTGCCATCTCATCGAGCACGGTGACGGATCTTCATCTGAAGCCACTCTTCACAACCACGATTCGCCTGCCCGAGCCCGTGACTTCCGTGGCGGTAGGCGCTCCAACTCTGTTTGAGGTCGAGCACTCCGATGAGGAGCCACATCTGGTCTTCGTAAAACCAACCTCGAAATCAGCAGTGACGAGCAATCTCGTTATTGCGCTTCAGTCCGGGCAGGAGATCAGTATGCGCCTGCTTTCCGATGGTAGCGAGGGAACGGCGCCGGTCGATTTTATTGTGAACTATCAGCCACGAAAGAGCTTTCTGATTGGATCAACAGACGCGGTGACTGCCGTGCCCTCGGGAACAACTTCGACCTCAGCTCCCGGGAAGAAGGTATCTTCTTTGATTGATCAGGTGATCGAAGACCAATCCAACATTGCAACGCCGGCGTGGGTTCCCGGACTCAACAAGGGCGCCAAAAATCCTGACCACAAAACACCTAGCAAGCCGATGCTCGCAGCTCTCGGGGACGTCCATCAACACGGCCCAGACACACTTGTGGCGTATTCGGTCCTGAACACCACGGATCATTGGATCGAGATCCTTCCGCCACAAATAGAGATAAACAGTCCAAACGTCGACACGGACAGGAAGAAAGACAAGAAGAAGCACGAAATCCTCGCCGAGCAGGTGCCAATCGAGGACTTCCGCCTGAGCGGCCGTCGACTAGCCCCAGGAGAACGTGCCGACGGAGCTGTTGAGTTCAACCGCCCCGGATTCAAGCAGAGCAAGGACCGTTTGCTTCTTCAGCTTGCGACGGCAAGCGAGGTTGATGACCCAGTCCTATTACAAATTCCATTTGTCGCACCAGGACGGTAACCAAAAGAGCGGAATCAATTTCTCGACGAGGTGAATCATGCCCACAAAGAACATCGCGCCAATCAGCGAGCCAGTCGAAGAGGCGCCCATCACCGAACCAGCCGCTGAAAATAAGGAGCCGATGCCTGGCCGGGTAGCAAAGCGGCCTTTCGTAGTCGAAAATAGGCGGGGATCCGGTGGAGGCAATATGACGCTGATGGCTACCGTCGTCGGCGTAATCCTTCTGTTCGGTATCGGGATGTTCGCGTTCCTTTCAAGTACCAAGACAACGAAAAAGAAAACAACCGCGGAGGCGGCTAAGCCCAACCTAGGCCATATACAGTCTGGAAGCGCGCCTGGAGATCTGATCCCGTCAAACAAAGTCAAATCATCGCCTGAAGAAGCCGCGAACAGAGCCAATGTCGATCCGAGCGATATTGAAAGAACCAAGGCACCGAAGATGGCTCAATCACAAATGCAGATCAGTTCTGCCTCGCGAACGGCCAAGGGTGGCAAGCAACTCGGAGATATCCCCAAGTTCGAAGAGCCGGACACGAATCCCAATGGAGCAGGAAAGTCGACACCTCCGCTGTATGGTAGCTCAAACGCAAGTGATCAAGAGGCGGCCAAGCGAGAAGAAGAGCAACTCAGCAAACCGTCCATCGTATTCACGGCTCATCGGCAAGTGGATACCAGCAAAGGCGGTGAAGCCGCTGCGCACAGAATCGACAATCTCGGTGTTGAGCCTGGTTACCATGTGTCGGCGCGGCTTGAGGCGATGGCAACCACTGCAGTACATGCTCCTGTGACAGCGATTGTTGAATTCAACTACGAACGCAATGGACAGATTCTGATTCCCGCAGGAAGCCGTGTGGTCGGCAAGATCACCCAGGCCGATCCCTCGGGATTGATCAACATCACATTTTCCTCAATCGAGTTTCCAGGTGGCGAGGATTTCCCGATCGAAGCGGTCGCGGCCGATATGACGCTTCAGGCGATCAAAGGGAAGGTGACGGGCAGACAAGCAGGCAAGAGCATGCTGGTTCGCTCCCTGTCGGGCATCGGCGAAACGGCGGCCATGATCGTCGGCGCACCGAGCGCCAACAGCGCATTCAGTGAGAATGATCTGCTGCGCATGAGAATGGCGGACAACATCGGAAACGCGAGCGACGAACAGATCATGCAAATGATGACGATGCAGCACATTGTCGTCAGCGTGCCCGCGGGTACAGAGATCTATGTAATTTTCGCGAAGGCTTCTTCTACAGAGCCGCAGACTGGATCGAAATCAGTCGAGGTCTCGCACGATCTCAACTCTGCTTCTCTCGCAGGATCCGCCAGCCAGCCATAGGGTGGGCATAGCGAAGTCAGACCTTGAATGACCTCCGGCAGGCGCCGAGCTAAGAAAAGAAGTAAAAGCGTGTACTTGGCTTTTGTTCTTAACTTTCCCACAAGATGAGACGATCCCACTGAGCCCACGGACCGGCGAGCTAAGAAAAGAAGTAAAAGCGTGTACCTGGCTTTTGTTCTTAACTTTCCCACAAGATGAGACGATCCCACCGAGCCCCACGGACCAGCGAGCTAAGAAAAGAAGTAAAAGCGTGTACCTGGCTTTTGTTCTTAACTTTCCCACAAGGCGAGACGATTTCGCCAGACTCGCGGAACGCGAGCAATAAGTGATGCAAGAGCGTGGTGGCTGACTCTTGTTCTTAGCTCTCCAATCACGGCAAGCAATTTTATTCCCATTGCAGCTACGGCTGCGTCTGATTGTCGCGCTCGTATTTCAGCGATGTGCGAACAGAATCGGAGCATCAACCCTCCTTCAGGCGGAATCCGCACCCCCTACCTATATATAGAGCGAGGTCTCCCAGACAAACCGCGGTCGAACCAGTCCGTTTGATCAGAATGCCGATTCGTGTGACTTTGTTCCTCGACGGAATCCCCGTCAAGGAGGCAAGTCCATGATCAATACGTTCATGCGGGCGGCGCGTATCTTGCAAGGGCATCTGCAGACTTTCGCGCTCGTATGCATCATCAGTGCAACAGCCCTGGCCCCGGCTGCGAGCGTTGCTCAAAACCTTGGCAACACGCCGGCAACTGGGAAGGCCGTCCAGGGACAAACAGCCGCCCAGCCGGAAGGCGCGTTTCTGAACCTAGTCAACTGGGTATGCAACGTGATCTGCCCCGTTGGCGCCGGCATAGCCGTCGTCGCAACTATCTTGCAATGGCGGAGTGGCCGCAGCTGGCTGCCTTCAGCAATGACCGCGGGTGGACTGATTTGCGTGTCAGGCATCCTGCGGCTCATTGAGTACTTCATCCAGCAAGGACAGGCGGTCTAGTGAGGAGGCTATGCAGACACCACTGGTTTTCAGAGCAATTCTCGGGCTTCTCATGGACCTTGCCGTGCCGGCTTCACTGGCTTCGTTCGTGATAGCGGGCATGCGCCTGCGTTCCGAAGGGGGGATGAACTTTGAGGCCAGTGGTGGTTTCCTGAAGTGGCTCTTCTGGGGCTGCTTCTTGTTAAGTCTTCCCGGCGTCAGCACATGGCTCGGCAATGAAACCGTGCCGGGAGCCTCGCAGCTGACGATCGCCGGGGCATCGCACGCGCAATATACCGCCGGAATTGAGCGTGTTATCAATGATTTCGTCAACGACTTTCTTGTAGGCCATGTGGTTCCAGTCGTGGCAGCCTCGCTCGTCTTCAAGGCCATTCTTGACTTGAGCCAAGGCTATAGTCCGCTGGGGTCGATCGTCGCGTCGTTATTTCTGCTTGGAGTACAAGGTTTCTACAACCTGGCAACCGGCAGCTGGATGCGCAGCGGGGATCAATATGCGGTGACCGACATGCTGATGAGCGTGTTCGGTTATGCAGCCAATACCATCAGCCCTATCGTCGGCGGCCTCGCACTATCGGCAGCAATTCTCAATTACGTACGGCATCGATCCTGGGTCGGACTTGCGGCGAGTGGACTGGCATTCCTGAGCGTCGCAGGGATATGGGCCCTGGTGCAGCACTTTGCGGGGGTCACCCTTTGAAAAGACTATGCGGCGCAATTATTTACGTATGTTATGTCCCCTTCCTCGTGGTGGTGATGTATTTGGAGATTGCGACAGTCGCCAGAACGGTCTACCTGCGGGACGGCGACGCTGAGAGATTCTCAGATCTGCCGATGCGTTCCTCCACGTGGTTGTGGCGAGATCCGCCGCGATTCAGGCCATCCTGTTTTGGACTTTGCACTCGGGAGGAACTGCCATGAATCACCGTCATGTCCTGAAAAGCGCCATGTTTGGCGTGGAGGCCTGTGTGCTTCTGTTGCTGCTTTGGATTGCGATTCATTCTCTGATCGTTCGGCTCTTGCTAGCGATCGCCATGTGTGGCGCTCTTCTTTCGGCCGAGATTTACTTCGTGTTCTTAATCGCCCGCCAACTCTGGAGATGGAGCGAGCGCATAACCTCCATCGTGATGCCTGCCATGGCCAGGAGCATTCAGCCTCAAAGAAAAGGTGGTCCACATGAATAGCGGCTCGTTCGATGGTGGACTTCTGAATCTGACCAACTGGATCGGGAACGCCGTGATGCCGATTCTCGCCGCGCTAATCCTCGCCACCGGCATTTACAAGTTCTCGCGCGGCTACCAGATTGAACCCTACGTGGCCGGCACGATGAGCGCACTTTCGGTTTCCGGACTGCTGAGACTTGCAGAGGTATTTGCGAGCCAAGGTTCGGGGACGTCGCAGTACTGGTCTGCAATCCTGAGCCTCGCGAACTGGGTGGGAAACGTCATTCTTCCCGTCTACGGCGGCATTGAGATCGCACGCGCAGTCCTTGGGGTTGGGGGCTTTTTCGAAAGGCTCAACATCGGCGACGACTGGATGCGGCATTTCCTCGCCGGCGGAGCCTGCCTGTGCCTGTCAGGGCTGATGCGCCTTATGGAACACTTTGTCGCCGCAGGTACAAACGGGGTGGCTTAATGGCACTAAGAATGAGTCCGGTTTCGCGAAACCTGCACGCCAAGGTCACATTACTGGGCCTTGAGCTTGAAGACATGTTGTTCCTGGCCGCGGCCAGCGCCGGCGCCATGCTGGTTGGTCAGTTCTTCTTTCCGGACCGGTCTATGTTCTTCCTGCCCATGAACTGGTTCCTGCTTCTGATGGTCCTGGTGATCGGCGTTCCCGCGCTGATGTTGTTCAAATATGGCAAGCCTCGCGGGTACCTTCTCGATCTGGTCCTTTACTACGGAATGCCGCGACGCTATTGCGCCCTTGCTCGCGACCGGAAATTGACGTCCGAATTCATTATCGAGAAAGCAGATTAAGGAGAACACTTTATGCCCAGAACAATGGCCCAGCAGGAGAGGTCCCTCGACGACCCGGCGGTATGCGAGTGGCTCAAGATCCGCGATTTTTTGGACGGCGTCATGGTGCGCACGGACGGATGCTATGTGGCGGGCTTCCGTGTTGGAGGTATGTTGACTTACTTCTCAGACGACGAGGGACGAAACGAAGCGAAGACGATGCTCGAATCGCTCTTGCGCGCCGTACCCGAGCAGAGCATGCGGCTTCAGTTCCGTTATGAGGTGGTCGAGAGTCTGAACGGACTTCTTGCTCAGTACCGGGATGCTTCACGCTCCGCAAGTCCGGAGGTTCAACACCTCGACGAGCGACGCATCGCGGCATGGGAAGAGAAGGAAGCCAGAGGAGATTTTCTGACGCGAATAGCAGGCGTCTATTTGATCTGGGACCCGGTGAAACACAAGAGGGCGATGATCACGAGCGGCGGGCCGCAGACCACTGAAGACCGCCGGGCGGCATGGGGCAACTACACGCTGTCGGTGGGTAAGGCCATCGCGAAGACGAAGAAAGAGCACCTTGACACATTGGCCGAATTTGAGTCGATCGTCTCGGGCATCGAATCCGCGATGAAGGGCGGTGGATTGGCGCCAGAGCGGATGACTCATGAGGAGATCTTCCTGGAAATTAAGCGGGCGCTCAGCCCGATGGATCCTGATTCGACTCGGCTCAAAGCGAATGCCGCGGAAACTGAGTACATTTCGGCGCGCCAGCGCCTTGCGTCAATCAGCATCCTTGGCCAGACCGAAGCGTACCTCAACATCAACGGGATGCTCTGGACCTTTCTCTCGCTCAAGACGCCCCCGGACGGGACTTACCCCGGCCTTTTGCGGAAGCTGATGACCATCGGCTTTCCTGTCGTGATCTCGACCTCAGTTTCGATTCCCGACCAGCGAGTCGTGCTCGACAAATACAAGAAGAAGTTCAGGAAGATGCAGGCCGCGCAGAAGGACTCGAAGGGTAATCATCGGGTCGATGTCACCGCCCAGGTGGCGGCACAGGAACTGCTGCAGATTCAGCAGGAGTTGATTGCAAGTTCGGTGAAGACGGCCAGCGTCAGCTTAGTGATCGGAGTGCACACCTCGCGCGCGGCATTCTCGTCAGCCCAGTATGAGGCCAACGAACGGGAGCTCGCAAACCGCCGGCAACAGTTGCTCCATGTGATTGCCCACATGAACGGAGCACGTGGGCTTTCAGAATCGCTCGCCACTCGCCGCTTGTTCTTTTCAACGCTGCCCGGACTGGCTGAAGACGACCGCAGGGACCACGACCTGCTGACGCCCCATGCGGCGGACCTGGTTCCGCTCGAGATGCCGTGGTCAGGTACGTATCGCTCGCCTTTGATGCTTTTCGAGACCCCATACCGGCAACTGCTCCCGCTATCTCCGTTCGATCCCTCTCTTGAGAACGCGAATGCGATCATCGCGGCGACCTCCGGCACTGGCAAGAGCGTACTTGTAGGCAAAATGCTTCTGACCTGCGCCCGTGAAGATGTGCAGGTCTCAATCATTGAGCGCGGTGACAGCTACTACCATTCCGTGATCTTCATGGGCGGACAAATGATCACCATGTCGCTGGATAGCGAGCAGACGATCAATCCCTTCGATCTCGATCCGGGACAGACGGAGCCTTCAAACGATCATCTGTCCTTCCTCAAGAACCTTACGCGCTTCATGATCGGGGACAGCGGCGATGGGGATACGGACCTACTCGACAACCTCATCGTGAATGCGATCCGAAAGACTTATGCGCGGGCGCAGATGCGGATCGGGAACCCGATTCCGCTCTATAGCGATCTTTACGACGAACTGCAGAACTATTACGACGAAGACAAAAACCCGACGGTTAACGAGATTGCCCGTATAGCCGCGGCGAAGATGCGCGCCTGGGTCAACAACGGGATGTACGCGCGTTTGTTCGACCGGCCGACGACCATCGACATGTCGACGCCGTGGCTTTACTTCAACGTAGAGCAGCTGAAGGACGATCCGAAGCTCGATGTCGCGATGAGCCTGCTGATCGCCTACACGACGACCAAGCGAGCGCAGGGCAAAGCCAACAGGCGCTGCGTCACCGTTCTGGACGAGTGCTGGGCGTTGTTGCAATCCCCAAGTCTGGCGCCTGTCGTCGTACAACTGTTCCGCACGGCACGAAAGCGTAATGCATGTGTGTGGGGGATCTCGCAGGCGGTCGAAGACTTCACCGGGACCCCGGGCAAGCCCAACGAGTTTGGCGGTGCGATCCTTGCCACTACGGCAATCAAGGTGATTGGCCGGCAGAAGGGCAACTTTGATGTCCTGCGCCACTTCGTCCATCTCAACGAAACAACGCTCAACCGGGTGAAAAGCCTGGGAATGACCGAGAAAGGCAAGAGGAGCGAGTTCCTGATTGTGATCGGTGAGAAGGCCGAGACCACGCACAGTCTCTATATCGTGCCGACGCCGCTAGAGTATTGGCTCCTCACCACGTATCCGCGCGAGCGTTGGTACCGACAGTGGTTCCTTGCCACAAATCCGGGATTGCGCCTTGCCGAGATCTACGAACGGCTGGCAGCACGCTTCCCAAACGGACTCTCAGAGTTGCCAGAGTTGCCCGAAGAGCGGTCCGGCGAAGTAAGCAGGCAGGGCTTCGGGCAAGTACACGCCGGATCGTCAAGACAAGCGAAAGAGCATGCGAACGACGTTGCTGTTCTGGAGGCGGCCGCGCTATGAATTCAACGCAGAAAGCCAATCGGTTTCTATTTGCAAGCACACTGCTGGTCCTCATCCTTCTCGTCCCTTCTGGAGCCAACGGGCAGTTCGGCAGTATCTTCTCGGCCATTCTGGGGACGATCACCGGACCGATCGGAGGAGCGCTTAAGGAAATCAACCAGGCTCGAGCGCAGATTCTCCAGACGGAGCAGCAGATCCTCTGGCCTCTTGCCCTCATCAATCAGGCGCGGAACTATGTCTCGGCGATCAAGGCCAGCTATCGCGGATGGATGAACAGTGTCTATTCAATTCGCGTCAACAGCGCCATCCTGCCGAATTCCAAGTCGCTTGAGTCGGCGTTTCTGAGCGCACAGACCGCCCAGATCGCAAACTACAGCCAGATCTACTCAAGCGCCTACGGAGCCCAGCCCAACCCGGGCGCCGCGCCGCAACTGAACCTCGAAATGATGGACATTGAGGATGCTACGGCGAGAGATGCGACTGAGCAATCGATGGCCGCCGATCAGGCCTCGCAGACCATGCTGGAGGCTGCGCAACGGATCGAGGACGAAGCACAGACCACTGCGCCGGGAACTGCCGACATGGTCGCCGCCGAGGCACGCACAGCGGAACTTGCGAGCATTGCCATGCAGCACAAGCTCCTGGCTTACGAGTTGCGCGAGTCGGCTATGGAGCTTGGTCACCGCGGAGCGAAGCTCAAGCAATCGACTACCAACATGCAAAATCTTAATCAACGCATCGTGAATGGCCTAGGAGGTGGTCAATGAGATTCATGAAGCACAATTTCCCTAAAGTCTCCTTAACGAAACTGCTCGCGGCTGGAGCTGGGGTCGTGATCCTGAGCGTTGTCGCGATCCGCCCTGCGCACTCGCAATTCGGATTCGACATCGCCGCGATCCTGGCGGGGCTGCAGCAGATAAACAGCACCCTCGGAAGCGCCGTGGCCGCGCCGCTAAGGGTCATCAACCAGGTCGAGCAGCAGGAGCGTCAGTTCCAGCAACAGGTTCTCTATCCGCTTACCGCGATCAATAGCGCGAGGCAAATGGCGAACGGCTTCTCGAACTCTTTCCTGAACTTTCGCCAGCTTGGGACAATGAACATCTCCAGTGCCCAATTGCCAAACCCACAGCAGCTCGAGAGGCAGATGCTCTCAGCCAATCCGAATAACATTGCTTCGATCGCCGCCGCCTACCAAAGTGTATTCTCGCCGCTGCCGGCGAAAACGGCAGTTCCGCCAAACATCGCCAGCCAGATCGACATGGGGGATACGCAAGCGCAGGATGCCATCAAAAAAGCAATCGAGCTCGATGCCCTCGCCTCGCGCGAGATGGAGGTAGCTCAGAAGCTCAACGATCAAATTGCGGCTTCCGCTCCAGGTACGGCGCCGATTCTTGATGCTGAAGCCAGCGCCTGGGTGGTTCAGGCAAATGCGTATACACAGATGGGAATGGCGGAACTGATCAGGCTGAACAGCGCCGCAATGTCCAACCGTAGCGGCGAGCTCAAAGACTCAACGACACAGATGCAGAATCTCAATCAACGGATGATCCAGATGCTGGCTCCCCACTAGAGCAAAGAGGTGTGCATGAGTTCCATCTTTCAGTTCCAGGCCATGTTGGTCGCAGTTGTGAACGCCATCAGCGGTTCGATGTTGTCGACCGAACGGACGGTTGCATATGTCCTGATGACCATCTGTCTTGTACTCGGGGTCTACGAATCATACGCCCGGGGCGGCGACATTCGGTCACTGGCGGGCACGTTCCTGAAATACGTGTTGGCAGCTTTTCTTATTGGCTACTGGACGAATTTCTTCTCGGACACATTTACGGGCTTCAACCAGATCGCAAGCTCTGTCGATAACAGCTTTGGCGCAGGAGACCTTGCTGCGAACTGGAAATCGCAATTGCAGCTATTGTTTCAAAACAACGGATATAACAAGATATTTACGTCAATTCCTTGGACGCCATCGGCTCTTCTCACTCTATTTGAAATTGCTCTTGCTTATATTATCTATCCGATCGCCACGCAAATCTTTGCTCTCATCTATACATTTTGGGGTTCGTGTCTATTCGCGATCGGGCCGTTCGTGATCGCTCTTGCGCCCAGTTCGTTGATCAATTCTCTGACCAAGTACTACGTGCTGAACCTAGGAATCTGGAATGCATGGACGGTTATTTATGCCGTGTTCGGCACATTGATTACCGCGATTCATGCGAACGACGTAAACGAGATCGTCAACGGTAATTTGAACAGTTATGGGTTTGGAACCGCGGCATTTGCGGGCATGGACGGCGGGATCGAAATGATCGGCCTGATCAGCATTATCTACGCCATTTGCATTCTGCTAATCCCCATGGTGGCTGCCTTCATTCTTCGCGGACAATTCTCTGCTGTGGGGGCGGGCATTTCCACGGCTGTCTCAAGAATCGTCAATGGCGGAATGACCGGAGCGAAGGCCGGCGCAGCTGGCGGGCCGGTCGGAATGGGCGCCGGCGCAATGCTGGGAGCGGGATTGGGCATGATGGGAGCCGGAGCTAACTCGCTTTTCGCTGCCGGCAACGCTATTGGAAGCGGAGAGGGCGGCGTAGCCGCGCAGGGCGGGTCAGGCAGTATGCCGCCGCCTGATACCCCGCCTGATTCGACACGGCAATGGGTTTAAGGAGGGGAGATGCCGAAAACAAAGCTTAGAAATGAAACTCCGAAATTCTACGAGATGGATGGCGCCCTTCGCGCGTATGCGAACCGAAGCATCGTCGTGGCGGGAATCATGGGCATCGTCGCATTGATAGCCGTCGCTGGCTTTTTGTTGGTCAGAATGCAACCTCCCACCGTCATCCGTGTGGGGAGCGATGGTCAGGCAAGTCTTCTGAGTCCCCATCACGATGGAGCCGGCCGCTTCCTTCCGGCCGTTTTGAAGGCTGACGCCGCAAATGCCGGTCCCGATGAGTATGAGAAGGAAGCTTTCGTCAAAAACTTCCTGATGAGATACCTCAATTACGACCCGCACACGCTCTCACAGAACTGGGCAGACGCTATGAACCTGATGACGGTCAATCTTCGCCGGGCGGCTCTGACGAGCATGGAGAAGAACAACACGGTTGGAACGCTTGAAGAAGAGCAGTCCAGTTCGAGTTTCAAGTTGAGCCACATCGAAGAAAGCAGGACAGAGCCTCTTACCTACACAGCATTCGGTGTCCGCACCGTGCGTTCGCTCAACAACGAACATGAGCAGACCAGCCAGCTTGTCGAGGAGTATCACGTTCGCCTTGTGAACATGCAGCGCTCGGCAGACAATCCAAGCGGTTTGCTTGTCGGGGAGTATTGGTCACAACAAATAGAAGGCGAGAAACGGGACGCGGTACTCGCCGATAGCGCACTCACCGGAGTAAACCCAGCAAAACCGCCCCGAGAACAAGGAGAGGCACAACCATGAACAACGAAGCAGGAGCACGTGTGATGCCGATGCCTGCAGCGGCCGAAGAGAGGAAACGCCCGGGACGGAAGCCCGCAGAGAGCAGAGACAAGAGCGGATCGCGTGTTCTGTTCTGCCTTGGAGAAGGCGGAACTGCTGCAGGCGACCGGGTGGTTCTCAAGGAGGAGTGCGCCGGCGAGGGTGAAGCGATGATCGAATCGCTCAAACGTGGCGCGCCCTATTACCGCGTCGAGATCTGGCAGGCGCGAGCGGTCGTCAAAGACGGCTCGGTCGAGGTCAAGAAAGATCAGCTTTCCGTGCGCACATAACAGCGCAGAGCGGACGAGTTCAGAAAAACCGATCGAACAAGCACGCTTTCCGATTCGGTTCTCTGAGCACCCTTGCGGGCCATACTCGCGAGGATTCGTACCGCTAACCCGGCCAACAGCCTGGTTAGTTCCCCTTCAACCTTGGACGGGAAGAGACCAGGTCCAGCCGGCAATTAGCGGTTTGGCATGGCTTTCTTCCTGTGCCCGAAACACAAGGAGAACTCTCATGCAAAGTGTCAATGCCCATCGAATTGTGATGCTCGATATCGACATCAACGGACGGATCGAAGAACGGATTCCTGGCGCCGGTCAGGAATCGTGGCTCGACCGCACGCTCCTCGGCGCGATGTATCCCAACATCCGCGTCGCGCTGGTCAGCGTTCCCACCGAGCCTCTCGACGATGTCGAGGAAGCCCGCGTGGCGGACCGGCTGACAACCGTGTCGCACAACGGCATCACTTACAGAATGGTCGGAGCCTCCGGTTCGGCCAAAAATGGCAAGTACTACTACTGCGACAGCAGGCACGAACCTCTGATCGCAAAACGCTTCCAGCAATGGCCCGAAGCTGCCATCACGTATTTCGGAATCCTTGTGTCCGGCTGCAAGGTCGTACTCACGGAATCGAAAGCAACGGTGATGGTGGTCAGGGATCTTGTCCTTGGAACCAACGACTGCCGCGGATGGATCAGGAAGAGTCTCTTCCGAAAGCTTGCGCTTCCGGAGGGGCATTTCTATCAGTTTCGTCTGGCATTCGATTCGATTCAGGCCAAAGGCAGTTTCAAAGTCATGTCCGATGAAGTTGCCGATGCGCTTGGCACCGACATCGTCATTCCCGACAGCTCGATCAAGCCGGGCATCAAGATGCCGGGCGTCATTCCGAGCTTGTTCGGATTTGGAGCTCACGTCTACAAATGCCCGATCACACTGGGAATTCGAGAAGTCTCAAGGCCGCTCCAGTTCGAATCTAGCTACACGGTTCTTCAGCATGCGCCGGCGGAGTCGATCGAAACCGAGATCGTACCCCAGGCTGTCGAGACGATTGAGACTCTCAAGGCCGCATGGCGTGAAGGCAATCATCGCAAGGTGGTTGAGCTTATCGGCCAACAGGCCCGTCAGGACGATTCCGATGGAGAACCATTCCAACGGGTTGTCGAAGCTGCACTGCTGGCGGATGGGTCCGGCGAGATCACCCGCCACCCTTACGTCCACGCGCAACTCGGCCGGCTGATGGCACGATGGGCCTACAAGCTGATGACCGGAGGAGGGGTCGAGCTGCCAGCGTTCGCGCTCGCGGACGACGGCTTTCTCGTTCTTCAGCGCGGCAAGGTCATGTCCGGTGCCGACTGGATGCCTTTAACAGCGGCCATCACAAGCCTGTCCTCCAACCGCGGTCTGTGCGTACGCTATCCGGTACGCATGCTCGAAGATCTTCTGCCCCTCGAACACCTTCAAGGAGAGAGGCTCGCCGGAAACCTGATCGAAAGGTTCGGACTCGATCCGGAGACCGCCGAGCAGGTAGTTCGCGAGCAGCTGACCCTGGAAGGAACGTACACGCTCCATTCAGAGACCGCCAAGCGCAACGGCGGAGATTACGACTTTGACTGGATATGCGTCATCGAAGGGAATCGGTTTCCACGATTCGTGGATCACCGGTTCCGTTTGAAGCACGAGCACGAGGTAAAGAAGGACAAGGCGGAGAAGGCACGGTCGCCATGGTTTTCGCTCGAGTTCGTCGCCCTCAAGTCGCGCGGCAATCAGATTGGTGTCATCACCGACCTGATGAGTTCGTGCGTCGCCGCCGGACGCCACGATCTGCTTTACGAGCTGGTCATTCAACTGCAACAGGAAATCGACTCGCTGAAGCACAACACTCATGCGGACCGGAGGACTCTCGCCAGAATCCGCAGCGAGGTCAGACCGGCTCCATGGCTCGCCTTAAAGGAAGCCAGAGCCATCAACGACCGGGAACTGCCGCTCTCGCTCGAAGTTCTGCCCACGGATCGCATCGGAAGGCTCTACAACATTCTTCGCAAGCATATCGAAGAGCTGATGGAGAAACCATTCCCGATCGAGCAGTTCCGCGGGCTGATCACCGGCAACCAGGTCACCGACAGGATGTTCGAAGAAGCGCGCCTGATCAACACCGTGTACGCAAGCGGACACGGCTCGATTCAAAAACTGGTGACCGAGGAGAAGAAGGCACATGAGGAGGCGACTCGACGCGTGGCGGCAGCCAGGCAGTCAGGCGACAGGCAGCAGATCGCCCGAGAGCAACGGGCATTCACAAAAGCGAATGCTCGCTATCGCCGCGCTCAGGAGAAGGCAAGGGAGCAATCGTGCTCTCTCCAATCGGTCGTCCGCAGCTGGGGCGATGGAAAGCAGGAAGATCGCGTCAGCTGGTGCCAGGCACTTCACACGGTCGTTTCCAAAGGCAAAGGCATGGGATCGATTCTCTTCCACGCCTTTCCCCAGGAGGTAGTGGATTCAATCGCAGTCCGGACACACGGAATCCGTACCCAGGTACAAGGTTCGGACTCACGGGTACGGGTCATGGTCGAGAACGACTCTCTTTACACGGTTCGTGGCGACAGCAGGCAATTTCTGCTTCGCCTGGATCGGGAAACGCACCAGATCGTCAGAAACCAAGCGTAACTCGGCACGGAGCGACAGTCGAGGTGGCGGTCCTCTTCGAGGGGCAACCACCTATCACCTGTCCAGGTAGATCGGAGAGCAAAAGATGGATCGTTTGTCGAACCCGTGCAAGACGGATGAGGCAGTTCAAGTGTCCATTTGGATCCGGAGGACGCCTCAACGACACTTCTTCCACTGGAGAGTCTGTGGAACGCGACGTTACTCAAAACGTGAACTGCTTGAGATCGAAATGCGTGTCAGGAAATTCCTCAGCCGGTGCCCAATACAGGGACCGGAAACCGAAACTCACAGCGTCTGGCTGTGAAAACCGCTTGAGAAGAGAGAGCCCGCTTGGGCTTTCTCTTCCCAGGTCGAATAAGGAGAGCCTGTTCATGCTCAACAAAAACCTTGCGATTCTATTCAGCCTGGGCGCGAGCATGGCTTCCGCTCAGGCGATCGTTCATCAGCAGGTCAACCCCAGCGGCGTTACCCAGGTGCACACCGCGCTTGAACACCTCAGTATCATTACCCTTCCAGAAAAGATCACTCGCGTTGCAGCGGGAAGCGATGCTGCCGAGATCGAGTGGCACGACAACAACGTCTTCATCAAACCGGTGAAGAACGGACAGGCCACCAATCTGATGGTCTGGACCGAACACCAGTTCTCGGCGTATGAGCTCGTCGCTCCAGGGCCGGTGAGCGAAATGACGATTGTACTCGACGAGAGCAAATCTCCAGTGCCTGCGGCAACGGCGAGTTCGGAAGCGGCAGAAAAGAACGCTGCCGACCAACAACAGCACATGGCTGATTCGATTATCGGCTCGACGCTCCTCGGTGCCACACCCGTGGTTGCCCACGGACTGCATCCGGCGAAGGATTTCGTGAGCGTCGTGATCAATGAGGTTCGTACGGGACAAAAACTCGGTCTATGTCCGTTTCGCCGTAACCAATAACAGCTCACATCCGTACCGGATCCTGTCGCCCGCTGTGCTGGCGATCACTCCGCAGAGGAACGCGGATTTAGTGCCCGCAATGAAAGGTTTGCAGATCTCGGATCAAGTCTTGGCCCAATTTCAGTCCGTCCAAACCGACCCTGTGACGGTTCGGGGCTATTCCGTTGCCAACCGGGATGTCGATCCCGGCAAGACCGTCGAAGGCGTTCTCACCTTCCAGCCGAAGGAAGCGGATAAGCCCGAAGTATACGAATTCGTATTCGCCAACGATGGCAAGCACCCCACTTCAGCAACGGCGGTACTATGATGTCCGATCTTGAATACATCACTCCCGAGGAGGCGCGAGCGCGCCTCCTCGTTGCGTATAGGCGCTCCGGTGACGGTCGATTTGTTGAAACGCTGCAACGTCCGTTTCTGAATCCTGTCGAGCAGCGCGATGCTAACGGCAGGCGACAACTCCATCCCCTACTGGTTGTGGGATTGGTGATGCTGGTACTGGCCAGCGCCGCCATCGCATTCTTCAGCTTGCAGAAGTGAGTCCCGAGGAGAACTCAGATATGCCGGAACCACCTCGTTATCACCGCCACACAGACTCGCAGGATGCGGTTCTCGTCGCCTGGGTGCTGCTGCTCGCGATCGCCGGCGCTGTGTATTTCCTGGCTTACGACCGGATGCATGTGCGCGCTGGGCAACTCGTAGAGATGACGATCTATCCGTTGCTCGCGGCTATCTTTCTGTGGGAGGTCTTGCGGTACAAGGCGACCAAAACAGCCAAAATGGAGGCCGCATGGCCGCGGCCGATCCCGTTCGTGCCGCGCAAGAAGGAGGAGACACATCTCAACGAAGCGCGGAAACGGTCCTCGGTGCTGCTGGGGTACGACATTTATGGAAAGCCATTTTACTGGTCCGACAGCACACGGACGATGCAGGCAAACGCTTTCGGCATGACCGGGGCCGGCAAAACCAACCTGCTTGAAAACGTCACCGAGCAGGATATTGCGCGCGGCGCCCCAATCATTTTCATCGACGGAAAAGGCGACAAGAAGCTGCTCGATGAGCTGCTGCCGTCGATCGAAGCGGCGGGCCGCATGCAGGATTTGCGCATCATTGACCCGATGCGACCGGAGATCTCGGCCCGGTACAACCCGTTCTGGGCTCCCCAGGGCAACGCCGAAGAACACGTCGGTTTCGTTTTCGAGTCCTTCAATATGGAGAAGGATTTCTTCGAGGGCCACCAGCGCGTGTATCTCGAAAACATTGCGCGGATACTTCATTACTCCGAAAAGCGCTTCAATTTCCACGATGTGCTGGTCTGTGCATACGACCAGGCTCTGCTGAAGCGGCAGATGAAAGTCGCGCTCGATCGGATCGGAACAGATGTCAAGATCACCCGCCAGCAGAAGCTGACCCTGACCATGAGCGTGCGCAACCTGCTCGAGTCCTTCGAGGACAAGGAGCGCGTGTCGAAGATTCAGGGACTCATCAACGAGATGATGACCTTCATGGGCGACGACATGGCCATGATTACCGGACCTTACGACGACTTGCTTTCGCTCGACGATGTTATCGACCAGAAGCTGATCCTGTTCATGAGCCTGAACGTCAACGTCAACGAACGGGCGGTAACGGCGTTGGGCCGGATGCTGCTCCAGAACCTGCAGCTGATGATCGGGCGGAGGTATTCGAAGGCCGAAGAAGGCGAGTATCAGCCCTTTGTCAGCGTCATCATGGACGAATTTTCGCCGTTCGCCTACGAGAATTTCGCACACATCCTGGTCACGGCGCGCGGAGCGAACGTCGGATTTCTTGTTCGCGCTTCAAAGTGCGCCGCAGCTGCTCCAGGTCGGACGCGGCTTTCGCAACGATGTTTCGAGCGCGCCGAATACGACCTTCATGTTGCGCACCAAGGACGAGGAGACGGCCAAATACTTCCTCAATGCAAGCGCCAGGGTGCGGCAGATGCGGCGCAGCATGCGCGTGCTCAAGAAGGGTGTATTCAATCCGGAATTCGAGGAAGGCACCGAGGGCAGTCAGACAGAAATCAAGGATACGCTCGCCCAGGACGAGCACATTAAGAAGATGCCCGTGGGCCAGATGGAGATGCTGGTGACCGATCCGTTCGTGGGAACGATCCACAAACACCTCCACATCAGAAAAGCGTCGAGCCATTGGCTGCCGCGGGTGCCCATCAATGTCTACCCGAAACTCGACACGCTCGAATCCGAGTCGCACGGGCTGAATCTGAGTTTTCCAGTGCCGGATCTTGAGGAGAAACGGCAGCGGAGGAGGAAGAAATGAAGCGAATTGGACCGGCGATTCTCGTTTTTGTGGCCTGGCTTGGTGTGGCCTCAGGCCAGCTGAACCCGTCGTCGGCACAACCGGCTGGCCGCAGCTCCTACGATCCAATGGCGCGTGCAAGGAGCGAAAAGCAACCGAAAGGCATTGTCGAAACCACCCTGGCGGGCGTCAATCCACACGACAAAGATTTCGGCCGGGCCATCGAAGGCTGGCGGCAGGAGATCTTCGAGAACACCATCGGCGAGATCTATTTCTGGGCAGTGATGTTGCTCGGAACCGGTTTCGGCTGCTCTCTGATTGGCTGTGGCTGGCTGCGACGGGAGCGCGAGAGGCGGCTTGCGATCTCGGCCGACATCGTCACGCAGCTCTTCAATTCCTACATCGGCGCGCGCGCCAAGTCACTCGAATTGATTGCGAAATACAACGGCCTGGTCGAGCGATACAACCGGCTGCACCACGAATCAAGCGAACTCAAGGAACAACTGGCCAGACAGTCCGAGCCAGCAACAACACCCGAGCTTGACTATAACCAGGCAAAACAAGATCGAGGATCAACAGGGGCGTCCCCATCTCGACCCGAGATTGCGCCCGTAGCGAATGACCAGGACGCCGGCGATTCACTGTCGGAAGTCGACAATCTCCGGTCACAACTCGCGGAGTACGAGACTCAATTGCAGAGGAAAAAGGCCCAGCTTGAGGCCAAGGACAACCAGATTTCGAACCTTCGCAATCGGCTTACAAAAGCTCACGATTCGCTTGAGGGACAGCGCGGACAAAAGGCACAGACGAATTGACGGGGCAAATTCGATGGTTATTCGATGTGTCAGCTTCGGGTCCCTCTGGTGGCTGAGACCCGGCGATCAGCTCTCCGACCCTCTCCGCTATAGCGCGCGCGCAGCGGCTTTCAATACGACCGGTTTCATTCGAGGCGCACGCGAGCGCAGGCAATGGCATGTTTCCGGAATCGTTCGAATCAATATTGCGATGCACGGACGGGCGGGTTGCCCGGGCGCCTTCGAGCGAGAGTGTTATGAAAGTCCCGGTCTCGAAAGGCGCGGAACGTGGAACCGTGTACTCCTGGGGAAGCGCCTGAAGCACACGATCCAGGCGGAGAGAATCCTGATTTGCGCGGACAGCCGGGAGATTGGCCGCATCAATTTCGATGAATGCTGGCACGACCAAAGCGTCAGCGTCGTTGCGGCGAGCGCTTTCCGTGGATGCCAGGAGACGCTCTTACTTGCGATGTCGGGCGCGGAATTAAGAACCGAAACCGGACAGTGGGAGATTACATGGAACGGGATTTGCAGGAAACCGTGAACGGCGCCGACCCAGGGACAACCCGAATCCGACGTTCGCCCACATACATCCAATACAATCCCCGGCGCGATCTCCCCCTGTTGCTTGCCATTCGAAATGCCACCTTTATCTGCCACCGCCAGCTGTGGAACCACCTTTCAGCGCGAGGAATCGAAACATGCCGGCGTTCGTTCAACTGGAGGATTCTGCGTCTCACGGACGCAGGAATCGTACAGAAATTACTGCCGCTGTTTCCCTATCCCGGCCCGGTATACACCATAACGCGGGCGGGATTGGTATGTCTTGAAGCCAGCGGTGAAGGATTAGTGAGCTTGACGTCCGAATCCAGAACGCTGGCCGACACAAATCAAATTCAGCACTATCTTGAACTGGCGGAAATCCATGCCGCCCTCCGGCGCACAAATCTGCTCGTGGAATGGACGGGAGATCTCGAGGTGCGTTCAATCAACCAGGCGATCGATGTTCCACTAGCCAAGGACTACGACGCAATTGCAGATCTCGAATTCGAGGGGACCCGCTATCGAATCGCAATCGAATACGAGCGCAGCCTCAAATCTTCCAGGCGATATGACGAGATCATTGCTGCAATTGCGAGCGAGCGCCAGATCCACGTGGTCCTTTACCTGACGTCGTCCGTCGATCTTCTGTACCAACTGAAAGCGGAATTCGACCGCCAGACTTTCCCGATTGCGCTCGCGTCATCCCATGTCTTTTGTCAGAATCCACTGGCTGCCCGCCTATATCTCGCAAACTCAGCTAAAGGGAATAGAACAACTCTTCCATCCGTGTTACGGTCGCTCGGAATGAACCGCATGCAAAGGTCCGCAAGATAGTCTCTGCCGGCTTCGGTTTATCCCACCCATTATTTGGCGGACCGAACGGAGGATGCGTGGCACTTCCCGCGTGCATCAGCGCACTTCTTTGCTTTGCCCAGAAATGACCAAATTTGATTTCGCAAGAATCCAATCCTGATGCATTCCTTTCGGCGTTTCGCGCCTTCCCGGTGTCTTCCTCCTGTCTTCCCGCGAACGCTGTAAGTGAAAGAGCGGAAAACCACTTATTTCTGACTATCCCCAGAAAACACGCGATTGTGACGGGTTTGACAAGGAGAGCGCCAGCTGGGCAGTTTTGGCGAAGCGAAGCACGAAGGTCCGGGGATGGTGGAGCGTGTTGGAACAAGGTATGGATTGGCGGTTGAGTAGATTTCAATGGCTTGCAGATGGCTCACGATGGAAATTTGTACAGGTAATTCCATTGGGGAGTGGGCTCGTGGTGCAACCAGTCAATAAATGCTGAAATGCGATCCTGAGGAATTCTGCCACCGGATATGGAAGTTTCTGATGCCGCCGAGCGCGGCGTATTTCAGAGATCTGAAGCGCCGAATCAAACAAAGGTTCGAGCCCGGAGCCGAGACCACCTATTCTCCAAGTGCCGACCGAAGGATGGAGTGCTACCTTCAACGAGCATCGTCTGAGAGGTCAGGACCCGCTAATTTCCTCGGTCCCATAATCACCTTTGGTATTCGGGATCTTGTCTGGACCGCTGCTAACAAAACTCAATTCTCTTCGAACCATAAAGTGCTGGTAGGGTATCTTGGCTCCTAGAGAATGGAGTAGCCAGCATTGAGTGAGTGACATCTGACCATGGGAAGATGCCAGGAATTCAGCGACGATTCGATTAAGGACTTACCAGTTCGAGGGTTCGTACACCGGCCGTCAGTTTGCGGTGCGGATTGCCTCGTGTTGACCCACGGGGCGGGCGCGAACTGCCAAGCCTTGCTGCTCACAGCTCTCGCGGATGCGTTCTGCACATCGGGCTTGACCGTGCTCCGGTGCGATTTGCCTTTCCGCCAATCACGACCCCATGGCCCGCCACCTCGGGGAAGTGCGGAGCGAGATCAGGACGGACTTCGAGCAGCCGTCGCGTCCATGCGACGTGAAACCGCAGGCCGAATCTATTTGGGCGGTCATTCGTATGGAGGGAGGCAGGCATCGATTCTAGCTTCGACAAAACCCGGTGTCGTGGAAGGGCTTCTGCTGCTCTCTTATCCTCTCCATCCTCCACAACGACCGGATGAATTGCGAACGGCGCATTTCCCCGGTATCCAAACTCCTACGATGTTCGTGCATGGCACGCGTGATGGATTCGCCTCCATTGCCGAAATGGAAGCGGCGCTGAAGCTTGTGCCGGCCCGGACAGCGCTGCTACCAGTCTCCGGCGTCGGGCACGAACTCATCACCTCCCGCAAACGCGACGAATTGCCCCAGCGCCTGGTCCTGGTATTTCTGTCGTTTATCAATAACAGGGCCGTCTGAGTTCAATCGTCGTGCATCCGCTACGACTGTGCATCCTGTTACGGTTGAAAGTTTCAGAATTGTCCTGCCTATATCTGCGCTCTGAAATCCGTATCACCGGCTAGCTTAGCTAGTTCCAGGCGTCAAAGTAAACCCGCTCTAAATCCCAAATCCTAAGCGAGGAGCGTCATGCATATTCGCCGCCCGTCGTTTCGCGAGCGGCTGATCGGCATGGGACTGTTGCGACCACAGGACCATGCCGAGACTGTTTCTGCCCGCGAAAAGTGCCTTCATTACCTTCAACGTCAACCCCAGAAAAGCAGCTTCTTTCTTTCGGCCATTGACCGGCAGTTGTCCGTCGCGATCCTGAAGCGATGGATGTCTCTCTGAATTCTGCGATCACCACGCCCCTATTTCGAATTGCCGCTGGCCTTGACTCTCCATAAATTCGTGTGATTCGACGCAAATCTCCTCTCGTGAGAAAGGACCTTTCCATGACGACTATCGCACTTTATCGGCGCAGCCTGTGGCGATTCGCAGTCTGCATTTTGCTTACAACGTTTAATGCGGCGGCGTTGGTCTTCCTCGTCGATTGCATACTCGAGGACGAGCTTTCGCCATTCATCCTTTTCTCCCTGGTTCCGATGACGTGGACACTCACGAAGATTTGGCGCGAGGCAAGGAAGGATCTCGTCTTGGTCACAATTGCTCTGACCACCCTAGATATTGAGGACGAAGCAGAACAACGCGCTGAGCAAGTTTGATCGATCTTTCAATCCAGGCGACTTGAGCCTCTGCCTCTTAGGGCAGGGGTTTTTCATTTTCAGTCTCAAACGAAACAAAGGAGGGAACACCATGTCACATCGTCATCGCCGCTATTCGAAGCGCGAGCTGCTGGGCAGCCTGCATGTGGACTATGTCATGTCCGTCACCGACCTCGGCCTTGCGGCCGGATCGAACCGATGGGACGTGTTGCGCGCTTTCCTCGCCGTAGGAGAGGCCCGCGCCGAGAGACTGGTCGAGGAAGAGAACGGTTTTCTGATCCTGCAAAGCGTACCTGGGCGACCGAATACCGGTGGAATCTATCTCTTTGCGGAGAACCTGCAGGCGTTTTTCTGGCTGCGCTTCGACCTCAAAGAAGACACATTGAACGCAGACGATTTTCAACTCGCGCTCCGGGTCTACCGGCTGACGGCATTTATCGAGGAGCGCCGGCGGCCGTCACGGCGGAGGCATCGCCGCAAGGCAACGGAAGCGGCTATGAACGGAATAATTCCCTGCACGGTCGCCCAACCTTCTTCCGGCTTTGCTATGAACCAGCGCAATTGATGGTGCATTTGACCGAGTTTCAGAACCGGGGTAAAACAACACAGCTTAGAAGAAAGGAGCACCGGCTATGTCCCAGGTCGGGCTGTCCGCTTGGAAGCCTCCACGCACTCAACCGGAGATCCTGCCGGCAACCATCGAGCAGGCCCGGGAATTCATGGCATGGTTCGTGAACCGACGAGCCTACACGCGTCAGACCGACCGGCCGGATGACAATTCCGGAAAGTATTACTTCTACCAGGCGCGCAATCGCCAGACCAAGGAACGGTTGGCGCTCGACGATCAGGTGATTCGAAAGCATCTGGCAGGAGATCAGACCGTCGGTCTTTATGCGATCAACCCGGAGACCCAGCGATCGAAATGGGTCGCCATCGATGCCGACTACGACGGAGCTTACCGGGATCTCAGAACGCTCAAGTGGGAACTCGAACGGGATGGAGTGTACGCCATTGTCGAGATGTCCCGCCGCGGCGCGCACCTCTGGATTCTGTGCGACGAACCGCTCCCCGCAAAGCTATGCCGTATCTATATATACAATCTCGCCCTCCGACTGGACGTACCGATCAAGGGAACGTTCAGGCAGGTTGACGGGATCGAGGTCTTTCCCCGACAGGACGAGATCGGCGCCGAGGAATTCGGGAACGCCATCCGTGGGCCGCTCGGCATTCATCGCGCCAACATGCACCGGTACTGGTTCGAGGATGCGCCCAGTAACCTCGACGACCAGCTCAGGTACCTGCGCTCGGTGAAGCGTCTGACGGCGAAGGAACTTGAAATCTTTACCGAGGGCCTGTCGATCCCCGAGTCGGCCTGTAGCCGTCCGGTCATCGAAAGACCCCCTACAGACAGCACTCGTGCCGGATTCCAGATCCTCCGGCACGTCAAGGTTCGCTCCAAACGAAGCGGCAACTACTGGACGCAATGCCCGTCGTGCGCCCAGCAAGGCCATGACCGGGCGATGGACAACCTGGCCATTTCGATCACTGATCCCCGTTTCTACAAATGCTGGGCCGGCTGCACTCGCGAGATGATCCGCGAGGCTGTGGGCGAGCCGGTTCCTCAACATAAGCGCCACTAACCTGAACAGGAGGAGCGTGTGACCATCCAGGAGAGCCGACTCATGACCGTCGCGCGACGCGGATTGTCGCTACCGGCGGAGACCCGGGATCAGATACGAAAGATCGGGATCCTCTGCCGGCCGCAAGTTGAGATTGTCTACCAGCAGCGCGCGAATCAGTGGAAGCTGCGCGGGGAGGAATCGGGCGGGGCAGTCGAACTGTTCGGCCACTACGTGGGTTTTGTCGATGCCAATGGCGAAGGATTGCCGTGGCTGCAGCGCGTCAAGAACTTTCTTCCCAATGGAATCCACGCGGTAGTTATAGCCGATGAGCTGGTGCGGGTCGAGATGTTCCGGTACGAAACGACCTACCACCTCCTGATCAGCAAACATTGGTTGCAGGGTAAAGACGGAGAGCGACCGGAGCTGAAGAGCGCAATTCTGTTTCTCGGGCGAAACGCATCCCTCGATACAGAGTTGTGGGGCAAAGACGCGGCATTTCGCGGAGGCGCCATGCCGCATTTCTATGCACGGAGCGGCGAGCTGGCCCCGCCAGGCGCGATTTGGACAGACGCCACGAACAAAATTACCGAAGGAGTGTGTTGCCCGGGATGCAGGCATTGTCATCTGCTCGAAGCGGGCATTTCGTCGTCGTCGATGTCGTCGTCGCCAGTTCCAACGGAACAAGCCGAGAAACAATTCGTGTTTGAGAACGAGGGCATGCCGGCATGACCGATCGATTTGGCATATGCCCGGACGATGGACACGTCTCGAAGGCAGACTGGCAACCGCTTGAAAGAATGCTGGGTGTCGACTGCTGCGAATCCTTCATGTTCATGGGCTGCGTCGGCGAGATTCGCTTGTACAAGAACATCTGGACGCGCCGATACCTTAATCTCGGCCCAGATGGGACATGCTTTCGCCAAACAGAGGGCGGGTACGTCCCAATCTGCCGCCAAGCGGCAATCAATCACGTTTTCAGTTAAGAGGGCTCCACGCCGGCAGGATGAGGGCGTGAGAAAAGGAGAAGAACAACCATCATGGGTAAATCAGTCAACAAGGTAATTCTGTTGGGTCATGTCGGGAAGGATCCCGAAATCCGCACGACCAACGGTGGAACGCTGGTGGCGAACCTATCACTTGCTACTACGGACCGCTACAAAGACAGCCAGGGAGAGTGGCAGGACCGCACCGAGTGGCATAACCTGGCGGCCTATGCGCGCGGCGCCGAGATCCTTCGCGATTACGTCAAGAAGGGATCGAAGCTCTACATTGAAGGCAAACTTACGATGCGGTCCTGGGATGACAAGGACAGCGGCAAGAAAATGTACCGCACTGAAATCGTGGTCAATGACATCAGCCTGCTTTCTGGAAATGACTCCACGAAGTCGGCCAGCCAGGGAAACGGGGCGGAGGCGGATCAGAAGGGAAAGAGCACTCCATCAAGAGGGCGCCAAGCACCCCGCGGCAATCAAGAGAGTGAGCCGGACTACGATTACGGCGGTCTCGGAATCACCGACCAGGACGTGCCGTTTTAGGGTACTACCTTGGTTTTCGTGTCCATTTACGAGGATTGAATCACTTCTCATCTCTCGGCAGCAGGGGAGAGATGGTGAAGGAGAAGATCTCTTCGTGATGGTGTTCGTTGTTCTGCTTCGATGGAGCCTGGAACGGAGCCCTGCGACGCCCGTAGGGCGGCGCGTTCAGGGCGGAGTGGAAGGCTCCATCGAAGCGCGCGCTGCTGAGACCATGGCTGGCTAACCAAATCATCTTCGTTCCGTCTTGATCGGCATGTCAGGTGACTGTGCCGACGAATGAGCGGGCGAACGAGAACCAGGCGGGGAGGGATCGGCAGCGTCGATTCCGGGTTCTTGCGTTGACGCTCGACACCGGGGAGTTACTGCCAGCCCTCGTAGATTCGTCCAGTTGGATACCGGTTCGGGTTGCTACACGCTGGGTGGTCCGCCGCCGGCGTTGGCAGTCCATGCCTTCGACGCTGACCAACGATTTGCGATCCATCGGCTTGTTGTATGCGTGGAGCACCACAGCTCTGGAAAGAGAGTTGGATGATGTTCTTGAAGACGGCCAAGCACTAACCGGGATGCAGATTCAAGACCTGCTCGTGTTCCTGCGAGTTGGCGGTCATGTCGTAGATATTGCACGGGCCACGATCTCCGGTAGCAACACAGTTGCCCGGCACGCAAGCGTGATCCGCGATTTTCTGAAGTGGGCGGTCGATCCGACCAGTCAGGGACGCACGCCAAGTGTGACATTCGATCAGATCCGTTGCCATAGGGCATGTCTGGACGCGGCTTTTCACGCGGTGACTCGCCAGGGCGGCGATTCACAACTGATTCAACCCCTGACCGTCGAAGAAGTGAACCGAGTTGATGGGTTGATCGGTCCTCGGCGTGCGGCCACCGGCGGCCTGATTCTACCTCTTCAGTTTGCCGCCGCTAATCCATTCAGAAATGAGACGCGCCTGCGCAACTGGCTCATGTATGGGATTGCGATTCAGTGTGGCCTTCGGCGTGGAGAGTTGCTCAAGCTTCGGCTGGATGATTTGCCCCGGCCGGAATCGCCTGGGATCAAGGTCAGACGCCGGGCTCATGACGCGGCAGATCGTCGTCGGCATCGCCCTGCAGTGAAAACCGTTGAGCGGGTGCTCGATCTTTCCGGCGAGATCCGAAGCGGCCTTCGTGCTTACCTGACGAACCGACCGCCAAGTGGACGTCCAGGTGGACAGAGTCCGTATTTGTTTGTAACGGCAGCGGGGCAGGCGTTGTCGATTACCGCCACCAACGAAGTGGCCTGCGTAATCGCAAGGAACACCGGAATTGCACATCTTTCCTGGCATAGCTTTCGACATACATGGGCTGAGACTCTGGCGGAAGAGTTGCTTAGTCAGCATCCCGAGGAAGAGACGCTTGCCCTGCTGCGCGCATTGGGCGGCTGGAAGCCGGGGTCCACCATGCCCCAGCATTACACCCAAAACGCGATGGCCCGGTGCGCTGGCGCCTTTCTCCGCGAACGGAACGAACGCCTGTACGGCTCCCATGCAGGTCAACCATGACTGCTGCCACGGCGCTTTTGAAACAGCAAGCACCGCCTCTGCCGCCCTTACAAGCGGTTCGCGCACAGGTCATTACCAAAGACCGGCAGATTGTCGACACAACAGGCGAAGTCTGGAGCTTTCGCGCTTCCGCCGATGGCGGCCGGTTGCTCTCGATCGATTGGAAATCGGTTCTGCCTGCTGCTTACCGATTGAGTTTCTCGGACCGGCCCGTTCACATCCTGAAGATCTACCTTGCGTACAGGCTGACCTTTTCAAAAGGCATGACCGTCTGGAACGATTTCGTGATGTTCCGCAGATTCTTTCGCTGGTACGCCGCGCGGGCGCACTCTGCGGGTACGAACCGATATGCCCCATTCGATTGGAGCCTGGTGACCGAGGAGATATTTCGCGCATTTCTCGAACACGGACTCTCGACAGCGAGCAAGGGCAACGACTTTGCGCGAATGCGGGAGATGTACTTCTGGGGAGCCTTCGGTGTGCAGATGCCGGAGTTCGATCGCGATCTTGCCTTGGCGCTGAAGACGATTCGCGCGCAGGGCAACATCAAGGGGGCCGCCGTTCGTTTCCGGGATCCGTTGAAGGGGCCACTAGACTCAGACGAGCAACGTATCGTAATCCAGGCGATTGCGGCAGGCGCGGGAACACAGTTTGATCGCGCTCTCCTCATGCTGCATCTGGAATTGGGTCTTAATCCGCAGTCTGCCGCGCGGATGAAGAACCACGATCTTTGCGTTTTCGAGACGAAGATCGTTGACGGCGGTCGGTCCCGAACGATTGCGAAATACCAGATTCAGATGCCGCGCGTGAAAAAGCGCAAGGAGTTCAGGGAGACTCGAACCAGACCGGTCAGCGATCAACTCGGTCAGCTCCTGATTGAATTGCGGAAGGGAGAACCGGCTGATCCGCTGTTTCATTGGCTGCCGCCGGATTCTCCCGAGGAAGGTATCAACCAGGCGATGGCGCGATTCGCAACCGCGGCTCGACTGCTTTCACCCCGAACCAGATCGCAGCTTCACCTTACGCCACGACGGTTTCGGTCAACGCTGGCGACGGAAATGGCTAGAGAGGGCGCGTCACGGGAGAGGATCGCCGAAGTCCTCGACCACACGGACCTGCAGAACGTCAGCGTTTACGTGGAAGCGGCGTCTTACGTCGTAGACCAAGTGGGAGAGCAGTTCGACCGGATATTCGATCCCTTGCTGCAACGCTTCCGGGGAAGGATTGTCGACTCGCATACACGATCGGCTTTCCCAGGTGTTCCGCCGAAGTGGATTCCAGGCGAACTTGTTCACTTGCCAACGGCCCCTCTGAACGCGGGCGGGATTGGCATGTGCGGCCGCGATGTTCGGAAGGATGGACTGTGCCGCCTGGCTCCCCCGCTCACATGTTATCCCTGCGAGTTCTTCGCTGCCTTCCGCACCGGCCCTCACGCCGAGGTCCTGGCGGCGCTGGAGCGCATTGCAGAGGCGATGAGGCCGGTCAGTGATTCCCGCATTCCCATGCAGTTGGAGGACGTCATGGCCGCCATTCGCCAGTTGCTGGCGCAGATCGCGCAGGAATCCGGCAGGAAGGATACGTCCGCATGACGCTGGCGGCGGAAGCATCCTACGTGCGTCAAGGCCGGGCGCTCTTTCCTGCCGTGTTTCTCAACGGAGATTTTGACTCGCCCATCTGGGATATCCGGCACCTGCGCACTTCCAAGCACAAGACCTCCAACTCACGACTACATTTCACTCGGTACGGTTCCGAAGTGGATGCCCTGCCACCGCGTTTTGCGGACGTTGTAAAAGCGCATCTGGTCCTCAACAGTTGCGCCGCCGGAACGATGTCGCATCGAGTGGACATTGCGCGGATGCTCTGGGAAGCTATCGTTTCTCGATTCGGCAACGCGCATGGATTCGATTGGTCGCTGTTGACCGAGGAGGATCTGCTGAAGACCGAGCAAGTGATGCTTGCCCACTGGAGACCATCGACCACATACAAGAGGTCCACTCAGCTCCAGTTCATGATGCGATCACTCGCAGCTGTTCCGCGCGGCGGGATCGTGCGGCCGATGGAAGTCGCCTTCACCACGCCGCGAACCGACGACTCCGAGCGATACACGCTCGATGGACAGTTGGAACGGATGAAACGATTGCCTTCCGACGGCGCGATTGATGCGGTGGGCGACATCTACGCCAAACACGCGAAGCAACCGCAGGACAGGCTCATTGCCTGCGTCCTCGTGGTGATGTTGGCGACAGCCTTTCGCATCGGCGAAGTGCTCACGCTGCCTTTGGATTGCCTGTGCTCGGAAGGAGCCGGTGCAAAAAAACGCTGGGGAATCCGGTACCACAAGGAGAAGTCCCGCGGCGGGCGGAAACAACTTGCGGTTCGCTGGATGACTCCGAAACAGGCCGAACTTGCCAGAGAGGCTATTCACGAAGCCGGGAAGCTGACATTCGCAGCCCGCAAACGCGCCCGGATTCTTGAAGCCGGGCCCGACCGGGTAACTCTGCCCGGCATCACCGGGAATCGATTGTTGCGGCGCGAAGAGGTGGCGAAGCTTCTTTGCATTGCTCCCACCAGCGTCAATCGGCTTCCCCTTTCCGAGTTTGCACGCCAGGCGCTTCGGATACCTGGCCGGAGAACGGTCCGCTACGAATATCGGGCAGCGGATGTTCGCTCGTACCTGCTCAGACTGCGCGCGCCGGCCTTGTGGGTTGTCGATCGCCGCGATGGAACTCGGCAGAGTCTTTCCACGAGCCTGTTCATCGCCTTTCGCAACTTCTTCAACGATCATCTGAAAACCAACCCTCTCCTGGTTGAACCTGTCTTGGAGCAGACCATCAACGATTTTCTGGGAAGAAAGACGGCGACAGGAACGGCCGCGCGATCCGCCTTCATACGCTTCGGATTGCGGGACGAGGACGGGCAGTTCTTTCGCCTGCACAGCCACCAGTTTCGACATTGGGTCACAACCAAGGCCGCTGTGGCCGGCGTTCCCAATGAGGTGATCGCGCGCTGGCAGGGCCGGGAACATCCCGGAGATCTGGAAGCATACAAGCACCTGACTCCCTCCGAGCGGATCAAGACGTTGAAGATCGCGCTTCAGTCTGGCCGCACGAAAGGCGCCGTCGCGGACATCTACTTCAACTTGCACGAAGACGTCCGTGATGCCTTTCTCGATGCGCAGCTACAGGCGGTGCATGTAACGCCGCTTGGCCTTTGCGTGCATGACTTCAAGGTTTCGCCCTGCCCGAAGATGCTCAATTGCGTCAAGGACTGTGACGACTACGTATTGGACACCGCAAATGCCGTACATCGACAGAACCTTGTCCAGTTGCGGCAGAGAACGAAATTGACTCTGGAAAAAGCCGAAGCGCAACAGTCCCGCGGAGAAGCCGATCTGTCCGAACACTGGATCGCCGACGCGAAGGCCACATTGGCGGGCGTCGATCGAATCCTCTCCGCCGTGCCAAATCGTGAAGAGACCCTTGTGCGGCCTCATTTTGGCAAGGGCTCGCGGTTTAAACCCCTCACGGAGAGCTGAACTTGCCGCGCCCATCGATGGAAGACGAAGTGCGTGAAGCTGTGAGAGTCTATCTCGCAAGTGCCGTGGCGAAATCCCCGGAAGAGGCGCCTCTACATGTCCTGGCGGTAGCAAAACAGACCGGATTTGACCGCAAGACTCTCAAAAAGTACAGCCTGGATGTGGACATTGCCGCGGCAGCAGAGAAACAAGCAAAGGGTAGCGAACTCTCGCCGCGTGAAACGCAACGCCGTTCCCAAGCCGACGCCCTGCATGATCGAGACCTGGAAATCTCCGCCCTGCGCCAGCGCTGTGAGTCTCTCGTCGCTCGAATCTGCATCGCGGAGGGCAATGCCCAGCGCCTGGGGATCGATCCCGTCGAACTGTGGAAACCTCTGATGATGCCCAATCGCTCGGTTTCTCATGCGGGTAGCCAGCAAAGAGGACAAGGATCGTGGCGGACAGGGATGAGATGACCGTGCCAAGCCGGGCCCAAGTTCGAATCCCGATCCTCGCAAGCGACGCCGACGCTCACAAACTCGAAAGTGGACACAGTTTTTGGCCACAACAAAAATGCAATATCTATTCTAACTAACTTATTTCATTGAAGATACGAGTAAATTCCACGTCCGAAAGTCGTATAGTTCCCTTCTAATTCTGGTGTTTAACGTAGTGTCCAGTTTCCCTTCGTTCTTCTCTTTGATGAGAGCTTCTATGATCTCGTCTGGATGTGTGCGCGAGTCGCGTAGGCCGTAGGCCGGAGCGACTTGCGCACACATCCAGGGTGACCGCGCGCAGCCCCCATCGTGCTCGATTCCGGCAACTACCCGTGTCCAGTTATCCCTGAGCCGCGATCGTTAGTGAGGGGACCACATCTCGTGTCCAGTTTTCATCGGAACATCATTGCCCCGTAACGCGCCCCGTGGACACTGTCCTCGAAGCGGGGTGGCTGATGGCGAAGGTGGAGAGTTCATTCTCGGTCCTGCACCTTGTGTTGGACTCCGGCGAACGCCTGCCTTGCCTGGTCGATGCGACGACCTGGATTCCGGCGCGTGTTGCCCTGCGCTGGGCCATGCGGTATAGGCGATACAGAGTTCAGTCTTCCACGCTGGCCGCTAACCTTCGCGTGCTGGCCAAGGTATACCGCTGGACACAAGAGATTGCTGGCTTTGACCTCGACGATCGGCTCACGCAGGGACGAACGCTTCAGAACCGCGAGATCGAGTCACTGACGCGAAGCTTTCGAGGCCTCGGCACCCAAGAGTTGGATACAGGGGCTTTCGATCAGCATCTGGCCATTCTCGAAGACTTTCTGAAGTGGTCTCTGGATAGCGAGAACCGCGGAGGTCGCAAGTGTCTCGAACTCCGAGAACTCGCCCAGGAACGAAACAGGATTGAACTCGTCCTCCGCTCGCTGAGATCGGGCGCTCGTGCAGCGGATCGTATCGAACCCCTGGAAGATACAGAGATCCATACCATTCGTAACACCATCGGTCCACGGCGCGATGCACAAGGCCTGATGACGTTCCCGAAGGCGTTCTCTCCGCACACAAGATTGCGGAACTGGCTGATGTTCGAAGTTGCGCTGGAACTGGGGATACGCCGGGGCGAGCTTCTCAAGCTGCGCCTGGACTCTCTGCCAAGAGGAGCGGACGATGGCATTCGCATACTCCGACGGCCGGACGATCCGCATGACTCACGATCCAAGGAGCCTGCGGTCAAGACTGCCGAGCGAGTGATTCCTGCGTCAAGGAACCTGCTGGCAGCCATCCGTGCATACCTCAGCTACCCACAACCTATGGGCAGAGTTTCTGGTAGAAGCCCATACCTGTTTGTTGCGCGCTCAGGCAGCCCGGCATCGATGGATACCGCAGACGACGTCATCTCGGCCATTGGCGGGCACAGTGGAGTATTACCGCTTTCCTGGCATCGCCTGCGACATACCTGGGCCGAGCGGATGGCGGAAGCATTCGCGGGGCAGCCCAACGGCATGGATCGGCTCGTCTATCTTGGCGGATGGACCAACCCACACTCGGCCACACGTTACGTTCAGCGCGCTCTGGCACGCCAGGCGAAGGAAGCTGTTCGCAGCTATCATCGCACGCTGTACAGGGAGGTGCAGGATGCGTAACTCCGCCCGGCGTGCACCCCAGCTTGCCGATTTGCCCTCACTCCCTCGAAGTGTTCTTTCCTTTGACGGACAGCTCGTCGATACCTCCAAGGAGATCTGGCGACTTCGGTCTTCCCTGGACGGCCGAAAAAGGATTGATCTTGATTGGGCACGCCAGGAGAAGGCAAACGTCTTTGGCTTCCGCGCGCAGGATCTCCTGAAGCTCTATTTCGCCGACCGCATCACCCGGAAGAAGGCACGGACCATTGAGAACGACTTTCGTATGTTCCTGCGCCTACAGACGTGGTTGCGCTCACGCAAAAAGTCGCTGGCCGGGTGGGCGGACCTGACGGAAGGGATTGCTCGCGCGTTCCTTCAGCATGGCGTGGAGCACACTGCCGACAAGGGCAACGACTTCTCGCGCCTGCGCACGTTCTATCGTTGGGGTGTCGCCAGGCAGTATGAGGGCTTTGATCCAGGGTTCCTCGACATTTTGCGGTCCATCACGGCTGTCGGAAATGCCAAGGGGCACAGCGTGCGCTTTCGCGATGCTATTCGAGGACCATTCACCTCTGACGAGCTCTTGCTGATTGCCAGGGCTGTCCGTGAGGATCTGGGGACTAGTGGGGACCGGGCGATTGTCATGCTGCACATGGAATTGGGTCACAACCCGGATGCCAGCGTGCGGCTGCGCAATAGCGACCTGATTCGTTACGAAACCAGCTCGGCAGTTGTTTGGCATCTCGATGTGCCGCGGGTCAAGAAGCGGATTCCAAGACGGGAGACCAAGCGAAGGCCGATCAGTCATGCGCTTGGCAACCTGCTCATGAACTTGCAGCGGGGCGACCCGGAGGAGCCGCTTCTCCATTGGCTTCCGGTATCGCATCCGGACGGTGCGATCAACGTGGCGATGCGGCGCTTTGCGGAGGCAGCTAATCTTATCTCGCCACGTACGCAGCAGCGGTTAAGGATAAACGCGCGTCGGTTCCGCTTTTCTATCGCCACGCACATGGCGGAAGAAGGCGCCTCCCTGTTCCATATAGCAGAGGTTCTCGATCACAGCGATACGCAAAACGTTAAGGTTTACGTCGAAACCGCCTCTTCTATTGCCGATTCTGCCGCCCGCGCCACGGACGGAGCGCTGACGCCGTTGGTTCGTCGCTTTCAGGGCATGATCGTCGATGCAGACGATCCCAGCGGCCTTTCGCATCAGAACATTCCCGCTGTCGCGCCTCATCTAGGGGTTCCCCAACTGGATGTCGGCGGCATAGGCTACTGCGGTCGTGATGCTGCCAGAGAGGGCCTCTGTCAACTGCTCCCGCCGTTGAGTTGTTACCTCTGCCCATCTTTTACGGCGTTCCAGACGGGACCGCATCGGCAGATGCTTGTGTCGATCGACGAGTTCTTACGTGGCCAGGAGCCGCAGAGTGACCGCAGGATCCTTCTGCAACTGGATCAAGTGCGGACGGCGATCCGCCAGGTCATCCAAGGCATCGATCCACAGAAGATCATCTCGTGAACATCGCTATCGAGAAGCTTGTTGCTGTTGCCCGCGAGAAGTTCGCCGCGGACTTCGCCGTCGATCCATCGTTCTTTGATTCACCGCTATGGGACATTAGCCACTTGAAGGACAGGGCGTTCAACCGGACGAATCGAAATCTGTACTTTACACGATATGGTACGAACGATCAGCCTCTGCCGAAGGATTTCTCCGGAGTCGCTAAAAGCTGGTTAATCTTGGATCGCCGCTCGCCGCGGAACATGTGCGTGAGACTGGACTGCCTTCGCATCCTATGGGAAGCGATCCTCGTTCGGCGGCACGGCGACCCTGCGACTTTCCGATGGCCGGCACTCTCAGAAGAAGATTTGAGCCAGGCTGAACTGCTGATGCGGACTCACTGGTCGCATTCGACAACATACAAGCGTGTAATGAGCTTGCTCGTGTTCATCAGATTTCTGGCCAGCCGGAACCTGTGCCGTCCGCTCTACTACACCCCGCAGACTCAGCGCGTGGAGGATTTCCACCGTCATACCATCGCCGGCCAGCAGGCACGTCGCGATCGCTTGCCAACAGAAGCCGTGCTGAACGGCCTCGCGGATATCTATCGCAAGCATGCAGTCGAACCGCGAGACAGGCTGCGCGCCGCTGCGCTTGCTGTCCTGGTCGTCACCGGCTTCCGCATCGGCGAGTTGCTCACCTTGCCGCTGGATTGCGAAGTTCGCGAGACGAGTGGCGGTCAGACTCGCTACGGCATCCGCTACTACAGGGAGAAGAGCAGAGGTGGCGCACGTTTGCTTGCAACGCGCTGGCTGACTCCTATCGGCGCAGAATTGGCTCAAGAAGCGATAAACAAGATTCGGAAGATTACGCATGCCGCGAGGGAACGCGCCAAGGTGCTGGAACGTTCCCCGCATCGAGTGCCATTACCGGGCTTTCACTGGGGAGCGCGCATGACGCGTCGCGAGGTTGCCTGCGTTCTCGGATGCAACCACCTCAGCGTTTTTACCATTCCTCGGAACAAGCTCATTCAGCATCGCGATTCCAGCGGGATCTATTATCGCGCCTTTGAAGTAGAGGCCTATCTTCGTAATCTGCGCGTCAAGCAACTGTGGACGATTGATCGCCGGGACGGGACACAACAAAAGCTCTCCGAGTCGCTGTTCGTCGCATTCCGCAACTTCTTTCACGTCACAAGGGCTGTCTACCCGCTCCTCGTCGAACCCGTTCTACTCTCCCAGATAGCCGACTTCGTCACCTGCAGAGGGGACATGACATCCGCTTTCGAGAGATTCGGGATTCGTGAACCAAATGGCGCTATCTGTCGCATGACAACCCATCAGCTCAGGCACTGGCTCAACCACATCGCCGACAAGGGCGGCTTGCCCGTCGAGTTACAGACCCGCTGGCTAGGACGCGAAAGCGCTAGAGACACGGAGGCCTATCAACACGCCACCGTGAGTGAACGGTTGGAGTGGGTTAAGGCCGGCATGCGCGATGGAACACTGGGTGGAGTCAAGACCGATGTCTACGTCGAATTACCCCTTAGTCAGAGAGAAGCCCTCCTTGACGGCGAGATACAGGCCGTGCACTTTACCGCCTTCGGCATTTGTCTGCATGACTTTGCTGTCACCCCGTGCCCCTTCCATCTCAACTGCGTGCGCGGTTGCCCGGATTACCTCCGAACACGCGGAAACCAGAAGGAGCGGCAACACCTCATTCAGATTCAAACGGCCACCGAACAAGCACTGGCCGCCGCCCGCATTCAGACTGCGCGCAACAACGGCATCGCAGATGCCTGGATCCATCACTGCGAAGAGACTCTGGAAGGCATCGCGAAGGCTCTGGCCGTAGACGACGATGACGAGCGCTGTGGTGAATCGGCAGCTTTGCCTGATGGAAAGCGATGCCGCGCCTAAGCATTCGCGATCAGTTGTGTCAGCGTCTCCGCGATTACCTCGCGATCGCCGAAGCCCATCCGCCATCTGAGATGCCGCTCGATGTCCGAAGTGTGGCCACCGCTCTCCGCATCAGCCCCACAACACTGTACAAGTATGGGTTCAACGATGACATAAATGTCGCTGAGCGGCGCCAACGGGAGAGCGCATTGCTATCCGGGACGGAGATTGAGAAGCGCTTCGTCGAAGGACAGGCTGAACAGTTAAGAACAGAACTAGAAATGGAACGGGAGAGAAACAGACAGCTCGTTGGTCGCATCGCCGTCATCGAAGCAAACGCCGGCAGACTGGGAATCGATCCCGAGGAGTTGTATAGAGCGATCCTGAAGCCGGTCCGGAGCATGTCGCGGGCGGGCTCGAACAAAAACAGCGCACGCAATCGCTTCAGGCGTTCTTAAAAATGCAGATACACTCTATCCGTGCCCACAAAACCATTTACTCACAAACAGGGTCAGTACCTTGCCTTCATCTACTACTACGGCAAGGTCAACGGCCGTCCTCCCGCTGAGGCCGACATGCAGAGATATTTCAAGTAAGCCCGCCCTCCATTCACCAGATGATTCTTGCACTGGAGGCGAACGGCTTTATTGAGCGGGTGCCGGGGCAAGGTCGATCCATTCGGCTTCTGATTCCTCGCGAAGCACTTCCGGATCTGGAATAGCTGCAGTGAATGTGCTCAACGCAGATACAAGAGCCGTCGCAGCTGCATCCTTGTGGCGCGGTTCGCTGACGCCACGTAACCGGCCAGCTCGTATTCGTTGAATGTCCGCCAGATCGCCGCCAGAAACAGGGGAAGCTCCTTCGCAAATCCCGGATGCTGCTCCGCCGCCTCGGCAAAGCGAATCAGTTTTTCGCCAATCAGGTAGTCGAGAGCGCTCTTTGCGCCGAACCGTCGACGGATCCCCCGCGTGGCTCTGCATTGCTCAACCCAGATCTTCTCGAATCACATCCCCATCAGCCTATTCGCAATTCCTGCCTGGCTGCAACAACAAAACTGCACACCGTGGACAGGGTAAACCGTTACAAGTTTTTGTGCTTGTTAGGGTTACCAATCGGAACACTGCGAAAACCGCGTAAAACCCTTCTAGTCGGAAGGGTACACGTTATTCCTTAGCCGATTGCTGGATTCAACGCTATGCCGCCACCTGGTGAAACGATATGCCGCCACCGGGTGGACGGCTGAATCCGCCGTTATCCCGCAACCCGTTTCTTATTCCAATTCCGCCACTGGACGGCGCATCCCGGGAGGGGAGAATCACAGAGTAATTGACGGGTAGGCCACCACACACTCAGGACAGCAAGAAACAAACCAATACGAGGAGTGAAGCTGCTAGGAATCGCTATTCGGCCCTTTCCTCAGCGATTCAAGCCGCTCATTCAACGCATCCTCAAGAGAGTCGATGGCCGAAGGCAAGGCGCCCAGAGGCGGCACTTTTGTTCCTGTCCGCGAATTGAGCTTATCAACAGAATTGAATGTACCCAAGGTGAGCCAACTCCTCGCGAGTGGCTTGCCCGGTCAATGCTACTCGAGGTCGCTCCCGGAACTCAGCGTCAACCAACTCCTTGATCCGCTCGGTGAACTCCTCTTTATAAAGGCTACGGGCGACCTTCACCTCCAGAAGCCCATCCAAGACCTGAGCTTCTGTCATCGTTTCGAGCCGTTCAACCATCTCGATGAATACGGGCCTGAAGTATTAGAGAAAATCCTCCCGCTCATTCATACCGCACAGTGTACGCCAACCCTGATTTCTGCCGTCAGATGCCGAAAACAGACGATCACATCAACCTATTTCGCAGATCAGTTCAATATAGGGGGCGGCCCAACAACTTGGATGGGGCAAACCTCAGGGCGTCCTCGAAACGCCTCGTTTCGTGACCAGATAAACCGCAAAGCTGCCCAGCCAGTGCCCGCCCTCGTAATGCTCGCCGGTCACAGCCGCCAAGCCCGCCTGGCTGTGTGCCACGGCAGCCGCCGTGATTGAGGGCAGCCACTTGTCGCGCTTCGGCAGACCGGCAGCGATTCCTTCCAACATCCATGCCCGGCTGAGATTGAGCCCGTCCAGGTGCGCCAGCTTCGGATCGCTCGGATCAGGCGACGCGACGGGCTGTAACCATCTCCCTTCGCCCGAAGTGGCAATTTGGGGCATGAATGTTCGCAGCCAACGCGCAAACTCTTGCTTCGGCAGCACTCGCCGCATCAGATCGGCTTCGCCGAGGCATGGCGATAAGAAGTCCTCGCCGGAAGGCTCGTAGGCCAGCGGGCAGTCCTTATCGTCGAGGTAGAAATGCTTGGCTGTGGACATGAGCAGTTCGACGAACTGCCCGTTGCCATTGCAGTTCGCGTAGTCGAGCATCAGGCCGAGCGCGAAAGCGGTCTGGTCGTGCTCGCCGATCCGCACAGGGTTAGAGAGCTTAGGCAGCCAGTCGCTGAGCCTCCCCAGCGCGGCTTCCTCAAGCGGGCGCAAATTGGCGGCCATCTCCTTGGCTTGTGGGTCGTCCCATTCCTTGAGTTCCGCAACGAGTTGCAAAAGCCAGGCGAGCCCGTAGGGCCGCTCGAAACTGGCGCGTCCCTCTCCCCGGAGATATGCGGCCTCTTGAGCGATGTTTTTTGCCGTGAGGCTTTGCCGCAGCGCCGCGCGAGCAGGCTGCACAAACGGCGCATCCGGAAAAGTCCTGACCAGCCGGACCAGCAACCAGTGCCCGTGCACGGACGAATGCCAGTCATAGCAGCCGTAGAAGGCCGGGGTCAGTTCCCGGGGTGGTGCCGCGTCCGCGTCGCTGTTGAGCGTGTGGCTCATGTGATTTGGATATTCTTTATGCACGCAGGCTAAAGCAAGATTCGCAAACCGCTGAGCGGCTTGAATGTCGAGCTGACCTGTGTTTTGGGCGGCAGAACCCGCGGCGAAAGGGGCGATGACGGCGCAGACGATGAATTTCATTGAGTGTACTTTAGCGGAACGCCGTGAACGGCGCGAGTCGGCATCTCGCTTCGGGGAGGACTGAGAAGGAGACAAAGTAATCGAGGACAGGAGCGAAGCCAGGTGACCTCGAAGCAGGCATCCCCCAAACGCCCCATTTTGCCCTGATTCTTACTCTGCACCGTTGCCTTGCATCACGGAAAAAGTGGCTTCAGAGCGTTGCGGGCGAATCACCCCAATCCTTCCCCAAGGGTGATCCAATCACCGTAGGTGAAGAGCAGGCCACCATCCCCTCGTTCAGAATTCGTCGGGCACGCTTCTCTATATTCTGATCCCCGCGGACCGGTAAATCTCCGTAATGTACCGCATGTCGCGCAGGCCCTCTTCGCCCGGCGAAGTGGGCTCTGGCCCATTCTGCACGCAGTGTGAGAAATGCTCCGCTTCGGCCTGAAAGTGCGAGGGGTCTCGTGCCGGGTTCGGCTCGTCAACTTTTGTGCCGGAGAACTCGCCGGTGAGACGCAGGCCTTCGTAGATAAAAGCCGGATTCACTTCGAGCCAGCCCTTAGATCCATGTACGCGGAAAAAGCCATCCATCGGCGCGCCGTAAGTGGTGTTGCAACTGGCAACAATCCCGGACGGAAAACGCATCGTCCAGGACACGTTTTCTTCTACCTCGTTGAAGCGACCGTCGTGATCGATGACCGAGGAGTATGCGGAGATGTGTTCAGGCTCCTCGCCGGTCAGGTACCGGCACGCATTCAGTGAATAGATCCCAACATCGAATAATGGCCCTCCGCCGGCAAGTTTCTTGTCGGTGCGCCATTCGCCCGGAGCGATGTTGAATCCGAACGTGCTCTCGATGGCTTGCACCGCGCCCAGTGCGCCATCACGAATCAGTTTGACTGCCTTCAAATTGGTCGGCTCGTAATGGCAGCGATAGGCAATCATCAACTTCACATTCGCGGCCTTGCACGCAGCAATCATGGCTTGTGCCTCAGCCACGTTGGTCGCCATCGGCTTTTCGCAGAGCACATGCTTTCCTGCCTTGGCTGCGCGAATCGTGTATTCGGCGTGCATCGAGTTGGGTAACGCTACGTAGACCGCATCGATCGCCGGGTTGTGCGCAATCTCGTCGAAGTTTTCGTAGTTGTAGATCGACTGCTTCGCGATGCCGTACTCCGCTGCGATGCGCGCCGCCTTATCAGGATGGCCGCTCACCAGTCCGGTGATCTGCGAATTGGTGGTCAAGCGCGCGCCCGGCATGAAGTGCCCGGCAATCCGCCCAAGGCCAATCACGGCGTAGCCGGTCTTCTTGCTAGGCGTTTCCGCGTCCATCATCGTCGCGTACCGGGCAGCCAAACCCATTGCGCCCAGCTTGGCAAAATCTCTACGATTCCACAGCATTTAGGTCGGCTTTCTTTTAAGTGAAGTCGAGCCGCTGTCCACTTCGAGCAGCGAGTCCACTACGACTGGGATTTCAATTGTCATTCCCTGGCGGCCACAGAATATACCGCCGAGGAACCGGTTCGCCAACTGATTGCATTCGTCGAACGCCACAGCCGCAGATTACCAGGCTCGAATGTGAAAGCATCGCCTCGCGTACCCGGCATCTTCCCAATCCATGCCCAGGAGGCCTACTCGAATGCGAGCGATCGTTGCCGCAAATCCCAAGCCGTTCACCCACCTGCTTCTCCTCCTCGGCGAGATAGCCGGGATTTATGAGGGAGCCGATTTTGTTGGTCACGGCTTCCTCCGCGCACCCGAACCCGTCAATAACTGGTTGGAAAACAGAGCCACGCGCTTCCCGCGCGGATGATGCCGCCTGACTCCCGTTTTGGCGACTCTGGCGGCATATCCTTACACCGCGTGGCGGAATTGAGTGTACTCAGCGCCAATCACAAACTGCAATAAACGTTGACGGCTCATTGACGTGGCAGGAGGGTCGGAGGCCTCTCGATTTCCGCTGCAGTTGTCGCAATCAACTCTCTTTTCAATTGAACACAAATCCAGTTAAAGAAGGTCAATCATGGAACAAACGCAGACGGCCTCGGAGGCCCTTTTGCGTCTTGAGGAACCATTCGCCTCGAAAGAGGTGAAGTGGATCGTCAAGGCCATTTCACGAGACGGCCGCAAGGGCCGTGTCGTACCCTATGCCGATCCACGCGCGTATACGGACCGGCTCAACCAAGTATTCACAGCCAGCGGATGGACACGGCAATACTCCGTTCACACCGTCTCACCCATCACCCGGGTGAAGAAGGAAAAAGCAATTCAGACCGGCAAGGTCATGGTGACCTGCGTCGTTTCGATCACTGGCTTCGGTAGCCACACTGGTAGCGGTGAAGAGTGGGCCGATGATGAGAACGCCATGACGAGCGCGGAAGCACAGGCTTTTAAGCGCGCCTGCTCATGTTTTGGACTGGGGCGCTACTTCTACGACTTCGGCGAGATGTGGGTGGAAATCAACGAATACAAACAGCCCAGAGAGCTTCCTGATCTGCCTTCCTGGGCTTTGCCGCCAGCCGAACGCAAAAGCACGGAATCGAGGCAGGCCTCCGATGGGACTAAGAGGACCGATACCGCAGTGCAGAAAGGACCACTTGATGCAGGCGTAACGAGCCGGATCGAGAGTTGCCGCCGGGAAGTTGGTCAGGCTCTCTACGCCAATATCCTCGGATCGATCGCCAAGGTCCGGGCGGCGCGCGACATTCCAAATCAGCACCTGCAAATGGAGGTGCTTAAGTGGATGGAGAGCGGCGTTCGCGGTTTGTCTCAAGTGCGCGCCATCGCGTCGGAGATTCCGGAGACAAAGTTCTACGACGTTCTCGATAGCCTCCAATTGCCGTCAATCGACAAGATCCCCAACTTCGGAGTCCTGTCGAAGCTGGTCAAGGAGATGAAGGAAATCCACTCTCGTCAGTCAGGGGTCTCCGCCGCCTGAAACCGGACAATTGAATACTCGAAAGCCAAAGGGTTGCGCGCTTGTTGCAGCCCTTTTCTTTCGTGGAGGTCAATTCATGCGCGTCATCGAATGTTCGATATGCCGCCGTCGGGCAGCGTGGTTGATCGACAGGGAACTCTTCTGCGAGGGACACAAGGAAGTCATCGTCCAGGAGGCCGGCGTCGATCGCTTTCCCATTCGGCGGCTCACTGACGTGGATTGTGCATTCCGCGGCGGCGGGCGCTTTTCGCGGTCCAAAACCAGAACGAAGGGAGAAGACAAAGCGGATGCTCAAAGTCTTTCCAAATCACTCTGAACCGTTGATCTACAGTATCCCGCTCAAGCTCGCTGTCTATTGCGAGAACTGCGAGACAATCTCCAATTCGCGCCCGCATCGCTGCGGAGTATGCGACAGCGAAGCGGTTCTTCGCGTTGAACCCATCCTCAACCGCGATCCGGATCCGCCCGCACATGCCGCTCATCGTCTGAAGCTTTTTCTCGTCCGGGCAGTCGGCGCGTAAGCCGTTGCCCATTTCGATTCACGTGCGATCAACCACCCAGGAGATTCATTATGAAGCCTTCTGCCCGTCGTCGCCCGGGTACCTCGCCGTCCTTCTGGCGCAGCTACCACAACGCCCAATTGAGCATCGCTGCTCGCTGCACACTGAAGGTCCCTTCCGGGATTGTGCGTCGACCCAGTGTTCAAGAGGTGATCGCCGACTACGAGAAGACGAATAGACCCGCAGCAGCCAATTTCGTCAGCGTTGGCCGAATTTAACCGTGCCAGACGGCAAGGTTACGCATTACCTCACAACCATGAGGCTAGCTAGACCTATCCTTGCCGTCGTGGACCCATGTCTTTGCGGCTCACGGAGCACTAGGCTACTGGTTTGCCGATGGGAGTCGCAAACCGAGATTCAGCCAAAAGGCGGAATGCGCTCCAGCCGCTGGCGGAAGTACTCGTTCCAACTTCCAGGTAAATCTGCAACGCGGAGGGCCCGCTCCACCCAAGCCACATCAGCGTCGCCATACCTCTTCTCGGCATACAAGCGAGTAATCTCCGAAACCGGGACGCCGTTTGGGTCGCGACTGATAACCCGCATCTCATCACCGGCACCGACCTCGCCGTCGTTAGTAACGGCGAGGTAGAAACCCGTGCGGCCGCTTGCGAGAAATCGCTTCACCATGTTGTCGTCTTCAAATCTTATGCCAAGTTTGTAGCAAGGAAGGCGAGGCTGGGTCACGACCACTTCCGCTGAACCGACCGAAAACCGATCGCCAAGATGGACCGACTCTTCCAACAAGCCATCGAGTGTAAAGTTTTCCCCAAAGATGCCTGTTGGCAGCTCTCGGGCTGGCAACTCTCTTTTCCAGTAATCGTAGTGTACGAGTGGATAGCAATAAACGGCTTTGTATTCTCCGCCGTGAACACTGAGATCTGCTTGACGGTCGCCATCCAAATTGAGCTTTCGCAAAGCGACGCGGCCGTGGACCGGTTCCTTGAAGATTCCCGTAATCACGCTTCTCCCGTGCCACCTCACTTCGCGGGGAAGCCCAGTATTCACCGACAGTACCTTCATATGGCGCTGGCCCTCAGCTGTCGCGTCCGTAGCGAACTTATCATTCGAGAGTATAGCCGGATACTCGACCGCAATGCGGAATTTGAAAAGTTCCGACGCGCAGAGATCGTTTCGAGAGTCTTTTGAGAGCGACCACTTGTCCGAGCAGCCGGTTATACGTCCAAGTGAATGAACTCGTTCGTAAACTCGCTGTCATGTCCGTCTCCTTGCCGTTTGGTTGGAATGGATGCCGCTTAACCCCTTCGCGCGTTATGGGCGCCTCTAGAAAGCCCTTGAGTTTGAGGCTTCATAACGCACGAAGCAGAATTACGAATCGGGGAACCGTCATGTCGTCTCAATTTGGCGCATGAGAGTGGCAAGATCGAAGTAAATGCGTCCAGCGTGGATCTTTCGGGATTCCAAGTTGTATTCGTAGAACGAGCAGCCAAGAACCTGAACGGTCCTTCCGGTGGCCTCGATGTTGGCAAAGATGCCTTTATGTACGGCGTCAAAGCGCCATTCCACGGCGACAAGGTTGTCGGCATGCGCCAGGTTGCGGATAGAGTGCACATTGCCTGGGAATCCATTAACAAACGGAATCACAAAGTTGTCTCGAACGGCGGACTTTCCTTCCAACGTTCTCGTGGGAAGCTGAATGACTACGTCGTCCGAATAATAGGCGAGGATCTTTTGTACATCGGTGCCTTTCCAGGCATCAAAATACTCCTGGACAAAAGCTCCTACCGTTTCGGGTGCCGATACTACAGATGTGGATTGCATAGGGGCTCCTTTCTCGATGTTGGGGTTGCGCGATGTTGAGGCCAAGTAGGCATTTGGAGTGCGTGACTCGAGGAGATTCTTTCGCTTATCCGATGAGGATCGTAATCGCAAGGAAATCCCGAAACCGATGCGGCGTCCATTGTTCCGCGGACCTATCTTCTGGAAACGACCATCCGAGACTCTCGACTGTCCTCATTCATCTCATTCGGAATTCGGCTGTGTTTTCCCTCATTCCATTCACATTTTTCTCGCTCGAACCGACCAAACCCTGATGTCATTCGAGAAGGCCGCTTGCCGAACCAAATCCGAAAGCCATCGTTGCGAAGCGGCGATCCGCGGCCATAACAGTGGGGCGAATTAAGCACGAACATGTTTTGCAAGCGCTCCCCGGCCGGAGAAAGCAGCGACCATTCCTGCGCCGATCGGCTTCTCCCGACACTCTGCGCATGTAGTCTGATCTGTTCACACGCCTTAGAATCGACTCAACGCTAGGTCTCGCAGAATCATTGACTTGGGCTCCGTTTGGGACTATGGTTGCCTCAGCAGCGCGCTCCCCCCATTTCCGGACATTCCATGGCTACAAGAGATGAAGGCCCGGCTTCTCATTCGCAGGTAACGGAATTGCTTGTTCGCTGGCGAGATGGCGACAGGGCGGCCGTGGACCAGCTGATTCCCCTCGTGTATGAGGAGTTGCGGCGACTGGCTCGTAGTCAGCTTCGGCGCCAGGGCCCTGACCAGAGCCTCGAAAGTGCATCCCTGGTTCATGAAGCCTACCTGCGACTTACCGGGAAGAATCCTCCCGACTGGCAGAATCGCGCACACTTTTTCGGTGTCGCTGCACACCTGATGCGTGAAATCCTGGTTGACCGGGTCCGCCGGATGCGGGCCGCCAAGCGAGGCGCGGGAGCGCGGAACCTTTTATTGGACGAGGCAATCGGTCTTCCCCATCAGAAGAACGTGGACATAGTCCGTCTCGACGACGCGCTTCAACAATTGGAGAGGCTCGACGAGCGCCAATGTCGAATTGTAGAGTTGCGCTTCTTTGCGGGTCTGTCCCTGGAAGAGACATCTGTCGCGATGGAGATTTCCGAGGCGACAGTATCACGTGAGTGGGCTACAGCGCGTCAGTGGCTTCGCCATGAGATGGCCGGAACAGCCAGCGCATGACGCCCGAACGCTGGCAGCAAGTGAAAGACATTCTGCACGTCGCGATGCAGAAAGAACCGCAGGAGCGCTCAACGTTCCTCGATCAAGCCTGTCAGGACGACCCTTCTTTGAAGCCTGAGGTCGAATCGCTGCTCGCCTCCAAGGCAGGAGACATCGATGATCTTCTCCAATCCGCCCTTCCCAACCGAGCAGCGCTCGGAAAGGGTGCGCGTCTCGGACCGTATGAGATCGTCAGCCTCATCGGCGCCGGCGGGATGGGCGAGGTATATTGCGCGCGGGATACGACGCTGAAGCGGGATGTGGCCATCAAGGTTCTTCCTCATTCGTACACCTCCGATCCCGGCCGGTCGCATCGCCTTCAGCAAGAGGCTGAAGCGACCGCGGCGTTGAATCATCCCAATATCCTCACCATCTACCAGGTGGGACGCGAAAACGGGAAGTTGTACATCGCGGCTGAGCTTCTGCACGGAGAAACACTGCGGGAGAAGCTTCTTGCCGGACATCTGCCCTTGCGTTCCGCGATTGAATACGGAGTGCAGATGGCGCGCGGCCTGGCAGCGGCTCACGAACACGCGATCGTTCACAGAGATCTGAAGCCCGAGAACGTGTTCATCACCAAGGACGGGCACCTCAAGATTCTTGATTTCGGACTCGCGAAGCTCCGGCAGCACATGCCTGACTTCAGCGATGAGGCGCGCGCCCAAACCTTCGCAACGGAACCCGGCGTGGTGCTGGGCACTGTGGCCTATATGTCGCCGGAGCAAGTGCAGGGGAAAGCAACGGATCATCGTTCCGACATCTTTTCGCTCGGTGAAGTCTTGTACGAAATGCTGGCAGGTTGCCGCGCATTTCAGAGGCCGAGCGGCGTAGAAACGATGAATGCCATCCTCACCGAGGATCCTCCCGCCATTTCGCAAGTTGCTCCCAATGTTCCCGTGGCATTGCAACGGGTGGTCCACCGGTGCCTGGAGAAAAACCCCGAACAGCGTTTCCACGCCGCATCCGACGTGGGGTACGCGCTTGAGGCCTTGTCGGATTCCGGGAGTTACCCGATGGTCTCCGCGGCGGCTGCGAAGCGCCCCATATGGAAAAAATGGCTGCTTGCGGGTGCCACGGGTGCCGTGATCGCAACCGGAATCGCAGTCCTCGTCGCACGTCACAGGTCCGTCGGTCCGGCACTGCATTTGGAGGCTGCAATCCTGCCGCCACCCGGAGAAGGTTTCTGGTCTAACCTCACGCAGCCGGCTGCTATCTCTCCGAACGGCGCCTTTGTCGCGTTAATCGCCATGCGAAATGGCCACACTGACCTGTGGCTGCGGCGGCTGGACTCCACTGAGGCGCAGCCGATCGGCGGGACCGAAAATGCGAGTAACCCTTTCTGGTCCCCGGACAGCCGTTATATCGGTTTTTTTGCCGACGGCAAGTTGAAGAAGGTCGATGTCTCCGGGGGAAAGGTTAGCGATCTTTGCCCGGCCGGTTCAATTGGTATGGGAGGCGCATGGTCATCAAACGGCGTGATCGTCTTCGCCACGTTCGCCGATGTATTGAAACACGTTTCGGAAAGCGGCGGCATCCCCGAGCCTATCCCAGGTATTCCGCTCTCCAAGGACGCAATCGGGCAATACTGGCCGGTGTTCCTTCCGGACGGCAATCACTTTCTCTTCATTGACTGGAGATATCCTGTCACCGGGACGCACGATAACGTTGTTTGGCTTGCTTCGCTGGATGGGGAGAAAGCCCGGCCATTGCCTCTGGATTCCAGCAGCGTTCAATTTTCCGAGGGCTATCTTCTGTTCAGCCGGGACAGCGATCTTTTCGCTCAACAATTCGATCTTTCGCACAACGAATTGAATGGGCCTGCCCGGCCGGTGGCTCGAAACGTTCAGTACGACACATTCCTCCAGAATGCGGCCTTTACCGTCTCCGCTAACGGAATACTTGTCTATGGAGCCGTCGGGGTTGGCGTCAATACCGAGTTGACCTGGATGGATCGCGACGGCCATTCAATTGGAGTTCTGGGTGGACCCGGACAATTTGAGAGACATGCCATTTCGCCGGATGCGCGGCGAGTCGCGGTGGTAAACAAACCCTCCGGCCCGCGGGAAACTATCTGGATCTATGACGTTGACCGTGGGACTCGGGTCCCTCTGGATGCCGCCGAATCGGGCCCTAGCCTCTACAGTCCTCGCTGGTCGCCCGACGGCAAGCAAGTAGCCTACAGAGGCGCAGGAGGTAAGAACTGCGCCCTGTACTTGCGAGCCTCCGATGGTTCCGGTCAGGAGAAGGTAGTTCAGGATACTTCGGACGGAGCGTTAACCCTGGAAGACTGGTCGCCCGATGGGCGCTTTCTGCTCTTTGATCATTTGAGATTCCTGGGACCTCGCACCTGGCACAACGCGTTGAACGTGCTGCGGGTTCCAGGAACAGAAAAACCTGAGCTCGAAATTGATAACGCGGAATATGGAAAGTTTTCGCCCGACGGACACTGGCTTGCCTATAACGATGACATCAGCGGCCAGGTGTATGTGACCCCATTCCCGGGCCCCGGAGCCCGGATCGCTGTATCTTCTTCAGGCGGCAATGATCCGCGATGGCGCGGCGACGGACAGGAGCTGTTTTACGCCGACAACAATCAAAATCTCATCTCTGTCCAGGTTCACGAGTCGGCAAATGATTTCCGCGTGCTTTCCTCTCGCCCGTTGTTTCGCCTTCCCCTCCCGAACAATGCGGGCTTCTACGACGTCGCCCGCGATGGCAAACGCTTCCTGGTAAACATCAGGACGCTCAAGGAACAAGCCGCGCCATTGACGCTGGTGACAAACTGGCCAGCACAACTTCAAAACCAATCGAGCCCCGACACACAGAACCATTAAGGTCAGGATTCCGCTGAGTTAGAACATTCTTCGGTGGGTTCGAAGGGTTCCCACGCGTGGTCGCGGTAGGGATCGGCTCTGCCGGGATCACGTGCGATCGAACACCCGGCAGAGAGGATCCGGATCCGCCAAAGGGCAGAAAGCTTTACTGGGCCTCGCCCACAGCGGTGGTGGTTCCGGCGGCAGCAAAGGCCAAGGGGTAATTGGTGATACCTGAGGAAAACGGAGTCCCATTCACGAACTGGGCAAACGTGATTCCGTTTGGCGTCAGATGTTTGAAATCGATGGTCTGGCCGCCGAAACTGATGCTGTGACTGGACCCAAGCGTCTCGGAAAGGTTGTGAGTGCCGATGGATCCCAGCAGAGAGAAGAGGCTTTCCTGTCTCACGAACGTGGCGATCAGCCGTCCGCTTGAGAATGTCGGTGGATCATTCCAATTGGCGTTTGGGCGTTCGTTGTAGTAGACGCTGAAAGTTCCGGCCGATACCAGATTCAGACCTACATTGCCGTTACTGGGCAAAGGGGTAAGCGAGAGGACGTCGGTGCTGAAGGTGAAATAGGCGCTCGCCTCGCCTGGAGCGCTGTCGAACAGGGATTCCGTGGTTCTGTTGAGATGGACGAGGTATCCGACATAGACGGCCTTTCCGGTGTCCGGATTCAGATAGAGCCTTCCCACGTGTTGCCAGACCACCCGGTTGGCTGGGATGGCCTGCACGAAATCCACTTGCGCGGACAGATTCTCGGATCCAAAGACAGAAAGGCCGAGTGCAAGGATTGAGAAGGCGTATGCGATTCTCGGCGCTTGCATGAGGTGTCGAATGCTTTGCATGATATTCCTCCCTTTTTCGTTCCGATGGTTGAAGCGGGCATTTGATAACGGACAGCGCCGGCGCCAGCGAAGCGCCCAGTTTGGAATCGTCAGAGGTGTCTATTCGGCGTAACAGACGCTGCCGGAGTAGCGAAGCACCACCTCGCCTTTGCTTAGATCGACTGCTCCCCAGGCATAGATCTTGCCGGATGCGCCGGCGAAGCGCCCGGTGCCGGAACTGTTGACGTTGACTCCGTTCAGATAACTGCCGGCGTAAAGGCCCGGGACCGATGTTGGGAAAAGCGTCACGATCGCCTGATCGAGGGACACAGTTTCACCCGTGGCGGTCACCCAATGGTGCTGCACGGTGAGCAGGATCGTTCCGCCCGAGCCTTGCTGCTGGTTGAAGACGTGCACGCCGAGGCCTCCGGCCAGATCTCCGGTGGCGCTGCCGAGAGTGTCGGACGAATCCACGAAGTTGGTGGTGATCCCCCCTGCCAAATCATGGCATTTTGACTCAGCCCGCACGCTGGCGCAGCACAGCATTGCGAAGACGGCGACTGCAGCTACCTTGCCGGATTGGTTAAGCATGTTTCCTCCATTGGCCTTCTGAGATAGCTTCCAAGGCTTGCCCTGGAAGCTTCAATAAACTCATGCGCAAGAACTAAGTCTTTTCCCTCACAAAAAGCAACAATTGTGGCGTCAAGAGCTCTCCCTTCACCAATTCCTGCCCAGCGGGGATTCTGATCGGAGACGTACTCTTACGTTCTTCCGAGAAAAACTGGGACGGATCAGTTAGAAGATGCCATAGGGCGCATTTCGCTGCGCGGCGATCCACTTGGCCGTGTAGTCGTTAGCCTTGATCGGAAATGCTTCGGGGCGAGTCCTCGCATTCAGACACCTCTGCGCCGTTGCTGCCCCGAAGCATTTTCGATAAGGAGACTAGAAGGAAGACGGTGGCAGTGGCGGGCGCTGCTATGGAGCTAGGGGCGAGAATTGGCCTGCATTAAAAGGATGAAGAGGCAGGAAGAGCCGGACTGGATAGGGCAGCAAGGGAGATAGCTCCTCCCGTGCGAGTAATTTTGTGAGCTGCGCGCAAGCAGGAATGGGGTTATCAGATGGCAGCTCCGCACTGGAGACACAGGTGGGTCGAGACGTGCGGCCACATCTTCGCGAGCCCTTGGATGGAGCTGGAGTCAGGAGGAATCGGTCAGTTTGCATCGAAACGCCAGTTGTTGCGCGGTGAGGTTAGGTCCGATGTTCATGTTGGCTCCGCAGCGTGGACAACGCCAGGTAGCTAACGGAGAGTTGATGAGTTGCGAACTTGTTGGAGGCTGGCAAGCAAGCTGCTGGCGAGCGAGGCCGAGGAGTGCCGTACGGTGAGCGCTGGCGAGGTAGCCGAAGTGGCGGATGCGGACGAATCCTCTGGGCAGCACATGTTGGCAGAATCGGCGCAGGAACTCGCTTGCGGTGAGTGTCATGATGCGCTGCTTGTTGCCGTGCGCATAGTCTTTCCATCGGAAGCTTACCGAACGGCCGTCGAAGCTGAGCAGGCGCTGATTGCTGATGGCGACGCGGTGAGTGTAGCGGCCGAGATAGTGCAGCACGCGGACGGGATCACCGAAGGCAGGCTTGGCATAGACTACCCAGTCCTCCTTGAGCAGAGCACGCACGAGTGTTGAAGGACAGTCGATGCGGCGCTGACGGAGCGCCGGTTGGAGGAGAGCAAGGTACTTGCCGCGGAAGACGCGGCTGAGAACCTTGACAGGGAGGAAGAAGGCATACTTGGGATGAACCCAGTGCGAGTAGCCTTGATCGAAGCCGCCGGCGGGAATGACGCAGTGGAGGTGAGGATGCTGACATCCGCGCCCACAATACCCTGTTCGCGGAAAGCACCGAGGTCCAGGTTTTCTATCCGTTCCATCCGCTTTATGGTTCTACTCTTCAGATCCTACGAAGGCCCAAGCGGGGAGATGGCGCGGTTTGTGTCATCGATCGAGGCGGAAAACGGCTGAAGATCCCTGTATGGATGTTGTTGCCTGATTGCACCGCGATCAAGATCAGCGATGAAGTTCATCTAAGCAAGGAATCCCTTCTTTCTCTCATGTTGTTGCTTTCTCCACATGCCCCTGAGGATCACGACCACGATAACCTTCAGCCAACTACTGTTGACGGATGCAAGGGAGGTCGTCGTGGTGCAACTAAAACTGCTGGGTCTGACGATCCCGGAAGAAAGCGGAATCGTGCAGATGGATGCGATGATGCGCGCCGATCTGATCGATCTGATGGCTCGCATTCTGATGGAGGTCTTTCAGGCAGAAGGAGGAAACGTTGATGACAGAGCTGGTATACAGTCCGAAGATCAGGCCGGAGCACTTGGCTCGCAGAGCCATCGTCTACTTAAGGCAGTCGAGCGAGAAGCAGGTTCGGCAGAATCTGGAGAGCCAGCGTCTTCAGTACGAAGTAGCAGACCGGATACGCGCACTGGGTTGGAAGCAGGTGGAGATCATCGATAGCGATCTTGGATCGAGTGCGTCCATGGCATCGGCGCGCCGGGAAGGGTTCGAGCGGGTCCTCAGTGCAGTGGCTCTGGGTGAGGTAGGGATAGTCGGCAGCCGAGAGGCGTCACGACTGTCGCGAACCGACAAAGACTGGTGTCGACTGTTGGAGGTATGCCAGATCTTTGGTACGCTCATCGCTGACGAACAGCAGATATACGATTTGAATTATCTCGATGACCAGTTAGTTCTAGGAATAAAAGGGACTCTGAGTGTTGTTGAACTGAAGGTGATTCGGCAGCGAATGCAGGCGGGACAGGAGTCCAAAGCGCGCCGCGGCGAGTTGTTCAAAAGGCTTCCGGTCGGCTATGTTCTCGATCCAATGGGCAAGGTCGCCTTGCATCCCGATCAGCGAATTTGCGAAGCCATTCGACTTGTGTTCGTGAAGTTTCGAGAGCGGTGGAGCGTGCGTCAAACCTTCCTGTGGTTCCGGGATCACGACATAGAGCTGCCCGCGAACCCGGTCCAGGGGACACAACTGGTCTGGAAGATTCCTACCCAAAGCTTGGTGCGCGATATCCTGATCAACCCCTTCTATGCTGGCGCCTATGTGTGGGGCCGCCGTCCGGTTACGACGCTGCTGGTCGACGGCAGGCTGGAGAAGCATCAGGAGGCTACGCGTCAAGCGGAGGAGTGCCGGGTCTTCATCCCGAATCATCACGTGGGCTATATTGACTGGGCAACCTATGAAGAGAATCAACGAATGCTGCGGCGTAATTCCGTAAACTGGCAGGGGGATGAATCCATGGCCGCGATTCGCGCCGGACAAGGTCTTCTGGTGGGTCTTCTTCGCTGTGGGCACTGTGGCCGTAAGCTCCATGTACGTTACTGGGGAGGCCGCGGCACCAATGCGCGTTATCTCTGCAAGGGAGATTTTGACGACGGTGGGCAGTACTGTGTTGGCTTCGGCGGCGCGTCGGTAGACCGCCGGGTGGGCCAGGAGCTACTACGAGTGATCTCGCCTCTTGGAGTAAATGCCAGCCTCAGGGCACTGGAGGAACTAAGTGCCGGCGATGCCGCACAGCGCATCGCTCTCAGCAGCAAGCTGGAACAGTTGGAGTACGAGGCTAAAAAAGCCTTCGAGCAATACGACGCCGTAGATGCCAGGAATCGTCTTGTGGCTAGCGAGTTGGAGCGGCGCTGGAACGAGAAGTTGGAGAACATCGAAGCTACCAAGCAGAGACTGGCCAGCCTTAATGGAAAAAGATACTCACTATCCGCCGAAGAAGAAACTCGAATCCTCGCGATGGGAGACAACTTCACTGAGATATGGCAAAGCGATCACTGTCCACCAGCACTGAAGAAGATGATCTTCCGTACTGTTGTGGAAGAAATCGTCGTGCGTACAGATGCGGAGAAAAAGACTCTTGAGTTCACAGTCCACTGGAAGGGCGGCACGCATACCCAACTCACGATGGAGCGGCCGCGTTCAGCCACTGACTGCGCGACGTCGATGGAGGCACTGGAGGTCATCCGCCGCATGGCCGTTCGTCACGGCGATGACCAAATAGCCTCTGTGCTGAATCGGCTGGGATATTTGACTGGCAAGAGCAAGCGATGGAACCAAACCCGCGTGGCTACTGCAAGACGTAACCACGCGATTACCGGGCAAAGGCGAGCGTTGCCTGATTCTGACAGAGTCAGCCTTAATGAAGCTGCTCGAATATGTGGAGTGAGTAGCAACACGATCGCACGGTTGGTAGAGGCAGGCCTGCTGAAAGGTGAACAGGTCACTCCTCGTGCTCCTTGGGGGATTTGCCGTGCCGATTTGAATAGCGAAACTGTACAGAGCATCCTCGACAAGCTTCTCCGCACGGGCAAGCTAATTCTAAAAGGGGGTCCCGCGGCAAACCAGCCCACCCTATTCGTTGAAAATGAAGGAGATGATAATGCCGGGCATCATGAGTGAGGGTTCAAGCGCAGGTTCTGTCCCCACGTATGCAGAATGCTGAGGAACCCAATCCTGGCTCCGAGATGCCTGGGGTCGGCTGCAACTTCAAGCATGGTCTGGGCGCTGGCACGGAAGAGCAGATCGTAGAGTAGCCGAGGATGTCGCTGACATAGCGGATTCAACGCGTGAGGCAGAGTGAAGACGACATGGAAATAGGGTACGGGGAGCAGGTCCTGCTCGCGTCGTGCCAACCAGCGCTGGCGCACCTGGGCCTGACACTTCGGGCAGTGCCGGTTGCGGCACGAATTATAAGAGATGGCATGGAGATCGCACCGCGAGCAGGAGTCAAGATGGCCTCCGAGTGCAGCCGTGCGGCACGCGCTAATGGCCCGCAACACGTTCAGCTGCTGATAGCCCAGCCAGGAGCGGTTCTGTTCTCGAAAGCAGTCACCCTGGACGCGAAGGATATCGGCCACCTCCACGGGAGGCCGAGTCATTTATCTGTTTTCCTGTGATAGTTGCGGGATGCCTGGCTGGCGCTGGAGAGTTGCAAATGCTCCAGCGGGTTCGACACTGTCTGCAAGTGTCGCTGCGACAGATGGAGGTACCGGGCAGTGGTCTCGAGATCCACATGACCGAGCAGGACCTGAATCGTACGCAGGTCTGTTCCCGCCTCCAATAGGTGGGTCGCCCAACTATGGCGCAGGGTGTGAGGCGTTACATGCTTCTTGATACGCGCATAGCGGGCGGCTTCTGTACAGGCGTACCAGACGGTCTTATCTGAAATGGGTCTTTCCGTGCCGCACTTGTGCATGCCGCTGGGAAAAAGATAGGTGCGAGGCTTCTTCCAGCGCCAGTACTCGCGCAGCGTCTCCAGCAGAACCGGGCTGAGTGGGAGATCGCGACCGCCGCCACCCTTGCCGCGTTCCACGCGGATCATCATGCGTCGGCTGTCGATGTCGCTCACCTTGAGCAGCGACACTTCTGTGCGCCGCATGCCCGTGCCGTAGAGCGTCATCAGCAGAGTGCGTTGCATGAGGTTGCCGGCGGCATCGATAAGCCGGGCGACCTCCTCCAGGCTGAGCACCGTCGGTAGGCGACGCCGGTCCTTCGAGTCCTTCGGGTACGGCAACTCCTCCCAGAACTCGCGCCGCTTGAGAGTGCGCACGAAAAAGAACCGCAACGCGGCTACGCGCGCCACCACACTTCCCACCGCCAGCTTGCGCTCCGTGAGCAGATAGGCCTGATAGCTTCTGAGGTCGTCTGGTCCCAGCTTGTCTGGGGCTTTTCCAAAGTGTTTAGCGAACTGCTCAACGGCTTGTAGATAGCCACGAATCGTGGACGGTGAATAGTTGCGCCGCTGAAGCTCTTCCAGCATCCGCTTGCGTAAGTTGGTCACAAGGATCTCCTTCCTTGTGAATCAACCTACCTCAAGCCACCGCCGCTCCTGGCTGCACGTTGAGGCAGTGTCCGCCGCGCCAGCGGCTTCGTTCAAGTCCGCTTCGCGTCAACTTGGATTTGCATTGAAGTGACCTAGATTCACTTTGCTTCGAAGCCGGTTTTTCGGCCAAGTGAATCAGGCATCTTCGTGAACACTATCCATCTACCGAATAGCCACTCGAGAGGGCGGTGCCACATCGGCCTACGACGGACGACACGGCCCGATGGCCGACGGCGCGCATTCACCTGGAAACGACGAACGTCCCTCGAACCGATGTATTTCGGTGTTCGGGGCTCTACGCAAATTGGCCGCACCCGTAATCGGCGATTCCTTCTGACACTCGTTCAACATTCGCGACCCGCCTTTACGAATAGGGTGGGCAGACAGAAGAAACGGGGACGCCACCAATGCACCATTGGTGGGACTGGTGAAGGTTACGTTGGCAAATGCGGGCACGGCACAGGTAAGCAGCGCGAGAGCGGGCAAGATATAGATTGGCTTGGTCATGGTCTCCTCGATTGGTCGCGCCCGGCTCACTCGTCAGCCCACGGCGCCCATGTCGCGCCGGGCAGTCCCGATAGGGATCTAACGTTTCTTGTTACCCTTGTGGCGGAAATTCCCACAAGAAGACTTCGGGGGAGCTTCGCGGCTCTCCTGCCGCGAAGCTCTAATGCAATCCCATTCCAGCTTTCGCATACCTTCACGCTTACTCATGATTCGGGAGGAATCCGGGTCCTGAGATTTCTCGTAGGGTGTCGCCTTTTCTCCAATCATGCCAAGGCGAACTTGCGCCAAGTGAGAATGTAGACGCGAATCCCTTCCGGATTGTTGACGATCCAGGAGTAGCCTCCGGCTGCTAGGTTTCGGGGCAGACGTGGGTCAGCCCCGTGAACATAGCTGCAGAGTCGCAACTAATTTGAAGGTGCAACCCTCTGTCTGGGAACGTGATAGCGGCTCCCGAATCGATTGCGCAACTGATCGACTCTGCTCGCGGGCGATTCGCTGCCTTGTGTCATCGTTGGGGGATAATATGCGGGTGCTGCGTTGTACTGGCTGGCGGCGATACTGCCCTCGCAATCGTCGTCACAGTCGCCGTCGGGTACCAGCAGGATTGCATGCACGTCACCATTGGGGAGCACTCCGCGTCCAGCAATTTCTCCACTATCGTTGATATAGTCCGCTTCCCTCGCTGTCAGACCGGAGCCGGGAATAATCAAAGTGTTCAAGTCGATCATGGGGCCGCCGTTCTCCCAAAGAAATGCGTGCTGATATTCCGTACAGTCCGTCGATGCGCCTGCGATCTGACCCTGTAAATTGATGGACAACCCCACGCTACACGGATCACCATCCACAGTTCCAAGATCAGTCATCGCTCCGTGCTTCCACAGAAATCCGTGGTGAGTCTGTGCACCCGAACCAGGGAGATCGGCTTGACCGACGATTTCTCCGTCATCGTTGATCCAGAATGCGCTTCCCGTGTCGCCTCCCAACGTGCCTAGGTCCTTCATTGTTCTTCCTCCAATCGAAAGGAAGGGATGATGAGTCTCGTCTCCTGTGAGGTTTGACTGGCCGACGACTTGCCCGAAATTATTGATCCAGGTTGGAAAACCCAGGGTGCCTCCAAAGGTGCCGAGGTCCCTCATTTTGCTGTCAACCCAAAGGAACGGGTCAATTGTGGGGATACCAGTACCGGGGTTCGGTATTGAACTAGTGTACGTCTGATTATCTGGTTGCTTCAGCAAACCCCAATGGGTTGGGGATTATGTCCTTCGCTCCGCGAATTTGTTCGTACGCTGTTGACCTGCGAGCGGTTCCGAGACCGAGCAGGGTCTGGAATGCCGCCGCGGGTGTTTTGCGGCGGTTGTGCCGGAAGACGAATTCGTCGAGATAGACCTGGAGTTGGGGTTTACTTACTCCGTGATAGGTGCCAATGAGCCATTGCTGGAGATTTCCAATAGCCCGATCTGCGAGTGGAACAGCCGACTTCGCGCCCTTTCGCAATTCCGACCGGAGAGGTTGGTTGCGAACGACATGTTTAAAGCCGGCCTCCAACAAACCAGAGAAACTCTTAAGACCATCCGTATAGATCGTGGAACCAGAAGCGACGTTATGGATAAGGAACGACCTGATTGTGGCCGCCTTGAAATCCCGAATGACACTCATGCGGATGCGACCGGAAGCTCGGCCCCGCTTTTCTACGGCGACTAAGACCAAAGCCGCCCGCCGGTCCTTCAGTTGTCGGCTCCCCCGGAGCCCCGCTTGCTCTCCGCCGATCCACGTATCATCCACCTCTACCTCGCCGCGCAGAGGCTCCCTGGCCGCGTTCACCATCGCCCGGCGGAGTTTGTGCAGCATCATCCATGCAGTTTCGTAGCAGGTCAGGCCCAGTTGACGCTGCAGAAGGAGGGCAGAGACGCCGCGCTTGTCTGTGGTCATCAGATACACCGCCCAGAACCAATCGCTCAACGGGATCTTCGTCCGGTGGAGGATCGTCCCGGAGGTGAGCGAAACCTGGTAGCGACATTTGCCGCATTGGTACCGACGCTGCTTTAACAACTCATAGGCATTTCCATGGCCGCATCGGGGGCAATTGAACCCTTCCGGCCAACGGCAGGCTGCCAGATACCTCTGGCAGGCCTCCTCAGTAGCAAACTCGGCCTGAAATTGGCGCAGCGTCTTCGGGAACGATGGCCGGGGCACTCCTCTACACTATCTGTTGGGGTTTGCTGAAGCAACCAGATAATCAGAAGTGTACGAAACCCCAGCTATCTGTCCACGCTCGTTAACATACTCAGCGACGGCATCGTTTCCTCCCAACGTCCCAAGATCGTGTATCACTCCGTTCTGCCAAAGTGTTGCCCGCGCTTGCGTTGCGGCAGGTGTGAAGAACAAGAAATTCCCTGTAATGCCGGATGAACAGGGATCGAGAATCGTGTTCAGCGCCCCTCCGACGATTTGGTTCTGGTCATTGATCGCGTTGGCACTGCTCTGATTTCCCCCAAGTGTCCCCAGATTTATGACATGCCCTTTGTTCCAGAGGACACCATTGGCTTGCGGGTACCCTGTCAGCGGATCAATCAAACCGCTTTGCGAAACTCCGACGATCAGCCCGCCATTGTTAACCCAATATGCCCAGCTGCTCGAACCGCCCGGCAGGGTGCCGAGATCGGTCGTGACGCCGTTCATCCATACGAACGCGTGATCGACCAAACAGTCAAAAAAGCAGTCTGGATCGTAGGGATCGGGAATGGAGGTATCAGCTACCCCGGCAACTGTACCTCGATTGTTTATGACCAAGCTGGGGGTGCTAAACAGGCTGTTCGGCCCGCCGAGCGTACCCAGGTCAATGAGCTTGTACTGATGGTGCTTTGTCTTGTGATCTAGCGTTGGGATATCTTGCGCTGCCATGTATACCGGCATCGCCAGCGCGGCGAGTAGAGACAATACGGTCATCCACATCCGTGTGCGGGATTTCATGATTCTTCTCCTCTTTCCTTGGTGAATGGTGATTCGGCGCCTGGCCGGAGCGGAATCGCCGATGAGAACTTGCAGCAAGTTCACAAGCCGGAGCGGATGGGGATACTGATTAACAGTTTCGCCCAGGCAAGAATAGTCGCTGAGCGGAGCCGCTGGTTGGCCGGGCAGGTGATAACGCTGCCGCATCATGTTACGGTAGCGTTCAACAGGGCTGAGAAGCGATTCGCTACCCAACATCATCGTCGCCGGACACTGCGCAGGTTCTGTATTATTCTGGCTTGCGGCAATTCTGCCCTCGCAATTGTCGTCGCAGTCGCCCTCAGGGATCAGCAGGACCGCGTGGTGGTCACCATTGGGGAGCACTCCTGTGGCGTCATCTTTTCGCGTGCATAGTCTCCTCGTTTCAGGAACTTGAATTTTGATCCCCGAAGTGTGTGGTGCTGCCGACTTTCGACCAGCGTGGAGAAAAACACAATGCACTGGCGCTGACTTGCTGCTGAACTGCCGCTGAACAGCCAATCGACTGACAACAAGGCGATTCAGCGGCGGCCCCGGATTGGGGCTGCTCCGAAAATCAGGCCGACACTGGCGTCAACCTCGGTCGGTTTGCCGGTTTTGCCGGTCCGTAGATCCAGCCTGACCAGCTCATTGTGGGCCACGGGAAAGTTATAGGTGTGATCGAAGCCGTCGAGCACTCCCTTGAAGGCAAAGACTTGTTCATCCACTACAACAAGTGCGGTGAGTTTCAGATTGGTTTGCGCAACGAAGGTTGCGTTTCCGGTGGAGGGATCGACCGATATACCGCCGGAGAGACAAATACGTGGGCTACACCCGGCGGGGTCTGGTTGGGATCGAGCGCGAAAGAATCGAATGTTGCATACAACTCTCCGTCGACACCGTAGAAGCCTTCATCGCAAAGGTTGAATGTGCCGTCGTTGTTGAATGTGAATGGGATATTCGGATCGGGCGGCATACCTGTCGCCGCAATCGGAGTTGCCACACCGGTCTCCGGGTTGACCAGGTAGAGGTTGTTGCTGAAATCGGTCAGGTACAGCTTTCCGCGAACCCCGGCAAGAGAGAAGGCATTGTAGCCAAGCCCTGTCGATCCGATATCTGTGACCTCGCCAGTTCGGGTGTCAATTTTGGCCAGACTCCCAACGTCGCTGCCGCTGGCTGTGAGGCTGTAGAGGGTGCCATCCGGCCCCCAGACTAAATTGGCCATCGAGTCGGGTGTTGGATTGCCGATTGCGTGAAAGTTCCCTGTGGCAAGGTCTACTGTGCCGAACTGCTGGCTGCTTGTGACCACATACACAAAGGGTGCGGCGCTCGCGGAAGCGGCAAACAATACCAGCGCGAGCCAAACGATCCCGGACAGTTTGCTGGCCTGCGCCACCGCCATGAGGGTCAACTTCGCAACTACCGATAACTTCAGTCTGTAATTCATCCGGTTCATTTTGCTTCTCCTTCGTTGGTGAGGGTTCGCTTGGGAATGTGGGGTCCCACACGCCTCGTAATGTGGTGTGTCGTAGTTCTGCTAGCAAAACATGGGAGGCCCCCCGCCTCTGGCGGGGTGGCAGCAGAAGTTTGACATTTGCGGGAGGGAGAGTAGCCCCGGGGAATCGCACCCCGAGGCTCTCGCAGAACCGAGCGTGAGGCTCTCGCCTCACTCGGCTCCCATCAGGCAAACACGCCAGTCATCCCGATTCGCCAGTGTACAAAGAGATCCACGCATTCTGTCGCAAGTCGTTGTAGAAATTGGCTCGCTGGGACTTTGTGGCGTTTGAAGCGCTTGAACTTACGCATCGCCCACGCCACGAGCGTTTGATTGACGTAACGCAGCACGGGATACAGCGCCGAGGGGGCATAGCGCCCGTAGTACGCAATCCACCCTCGAAGGAGAGGATTGAGTTGCTGGGCAATGTCCTGCAAGGACAGCTGTGTTTGTCTTCGTAGGTTCAAGTCCCGAATCGTCTCCCGCATGGCCTTCATCGCCGAGGAACTGACTGCTGGATTGAATCCTCCAAACAGTGAGTTATCCCGGAGACGTCGGACCCGACGAGGCCGAAAGCAATACCCGAGAAAGTCAAATTTGACGTTCGGATATTTACCTTTTCGCTTCCCGTCTTTGCAGTAGACGATTTTGGTCTTCGTCGGATGCATCTCCAGATGGCACTCCGCCAGCCGGGCTTGAAGCGCAACCTTGAGGGTTTCCGCTTCCTGCTCGGTTCGACAGTGCACCAGTCCATCGTCTGCATATCGACACCACGGGAGTTCCGGATGTGTCCTCGTCATCCATACATCAAATGCATAGTGCATGAAAAGATTGGCCAAAATCGGGCTAACCACACCGCCTTGCGGCGTACCGCAGCTTCGCTCTTTCGTGGTCCCATCTTCCAGCACCATCGGAGCCCTGAGCCATCTTTCAATGTATAGCAAGGCCCACTTGCACGTGATGTGTTTCCGAACGGCCCGTAGTAGGAGTTCGTGATCGATGTTGTCGAACAGGCCCTTGATGTCAAATTCCAAGACCCAGTCATACTTCCAGCATCGCTCTCGCGTGACCCCAACAGCGTCCAGCGCCGATTTGTTCGGCCTGTAGCCATAGGAATCTGCCAGGAAGATTGGGTCCAGAATCGGCTCAATCACCAGCTTGACCACCATCTGTGCCACGCGATCCGCTACAGTAGGCACACCCAAAATCCTTTCCCCCCCACTCTTTTTCGGAATGGAGACGGCGCGCACCGGCGGTGGAAAGTAGCTTCCCGAACTCATCCGATTCCAGATCCTGTACAGATTGCCTGACAGGTCAGCATCGAATTGTTCGATCGTCTGGTCGTCCACTCCGGCCGCTCCACGATTGGATTTGACCGCCTTGTACGCTTCGTACACCAAGCGCTTATCGATACTGAATGGTTTGTTTGTCGCATGCATCGAGATCATCCTGTTGCCAGTTGTTTCGGTGATGCCACAGCCTGACCCGACCCCTTTGCTCCAGCCCCATTACAGGGCCTTCATCGCTCCTACGAGTCGGTCCGCCCCAGTGCTCCGCTTCGGTACTCTCGCCTCGCGGTTTTGGCCGCTTGGGCTTCTCCCTTGGCATCGGAGCACTGGTTCCTGCAGTTCCGTGCAATCGCCTGCATCCGCTTCACGCCCTCTCTACGCCGGTCGCCACCTGCTCAGTCACCAGGCACCCAGCAGATTTATCCCAGAAGAAATGGACGCCTCTGGTTTCGACGACATCTGAATTCTTAACGACGCGTCTTCGAAGGGTTTACTTTCGTTCGTCTCTCGGATGCACACCTGCGCAAGTTTTCCCTCGCGCTTTTCCTTCAACGCTCACCACCACGGCTTTTGACCGAAGCAGCTTGAGGTGGTTTGAGACCTGCTCCTGAAAACCGATCTCAAGGGGCCCGCCCTTATCGACTGCACAGCACGTTCACGATTTGATTAGGTCATGTTGACCCCCTCATCCGTGCACTTCTGCAGCACACTCCATCCAAGAAACTCCAGATCGTGAGCCGCCAAGCACACGACGAGGAGATCTCGGATGGACGAATACGAAAGTTTAAGCCACAGCAAATGGGAGTGCAAATACCACGTAATTTTCATTCCCAAATGCCGTCGCAAAACGTTGTACAAGGAGCTTCGGCAGCACCTGGGCGAGGTATTCCGGCGCCTCGCCGAACAGAAGCAGAGCCGGATTGAAGAAGGCCATCTGATGGCCGACCACGTGCACATGATGATCTCGATTCCGCCCAAGTACGCGGTGTCAGAGGTGGTGGGCTTCATCAAAGGCAAGAGTGCGATTCACCTTGCGCGGGTCTATGGAGAGCGCAAGCAGAATTTTGTTGGTCAACATTTCTGGGCGCGGGGATACATGGTGTCCACGGTAGGCCGAGATGAAACCGTGATCCGCGAGTACATCCGCAACCAAGAGCAGGAAGACAAGCGATTGGACCAACTCAACCTATGGAAGTGACCTGCCACCGTCAAGGTGGCCCAACGTAACCGGGGCCGCGTTAGCGTCCCCGCTCAAGCCGCTTTGAGCGGCTCACACAAATAAGGCCCCCGGCTTTGCCGGGGGATACTTACCTCCTTTGTCTTCGTGGTGGGCAGGCCTCTGACGCATCGAAGCAGGATCGCTAACGTGTGGGCTGGGCCGAGACGTGGAAGGGTCTCCCGAATCGCGTGCGTGTCGAGTTGACTTGGGGCTTTACGTTTGGAATATTTGACGGTGTTGCGCTGGCAACTGGATCACCCGGCACCACTTCGTCTGCCCTGCTTCGGCTCGTCGCGATTCTGTCCTCGCATGCGTCATCGCAGTCGCCGTCCGGTATCAGTATTACAGCCCGTTCATCGCCATCTGGCAGATGCCCGGCAGCAGCAATTTCCCCGCGTTCATTCACGGTGTACGGGTCGGTTATCCTGATATTACTTGCAGGAAACACGAGGCTGTTCAAGTCCGTTATCGGGTGTTCTCGATCCCACACAAACGCATGGAGCACGGTTCCATGGCAGTCAGTTGAGTTTCCGACCACCTGCCCGTCCAAGTTGATGGAATACCCGTTGCTGCATGGATCACCACCGACCGTACCAAGGTCGGTCATACTTCCCTTGCGCCAAAAGAAGGCATGATGAGTGCCGTCAGCCAAATCGGAAATCCCCGCTACGTCATTGACATCATTTATCCAGAGTGCCTCTGCTGAGTCGCCGCCCAGAGTGCCCAAATCTGTGATCACGCCCCGATCCCACAGAAAGGGATGATAACGTTGATTGCCAGCCAGGTTGGACCAGCCAACGACCGTGCCCCGATTGTTGATGAAGTTAGCCACGCCAATTGTGCCGCCGAAGTTGCCAATGTCCACCATGTCGCCATCGTTCCAAATGAATGGCTCGATGGTTGGTACTCCTGTATCGGAATTCGGGATGGAACTCGTATAGGACGTACCGACGATCTGGCCACGCTCGTTCATTGCTTCGGTCAGGGAGTCAGGACCGCCCAGCGTACCCAGGTCCCGCATTAGTCCATCCTGCCACACGAATCCATGTGTTTCCGTTGTGAAGCACACTAATATGCAGCCCATGGAGAAGGGATCGGGGATCAGATTTGAGAACCACCCAGCCACTTGTCCTCTGTCATTTACCGCGGCCGCGAAGCTTTCGTGGCCTCCCTCCAGGGTTCCAAGGTCGACCATCTTGCGGTCCTTGATCCAGACCCCGGCACGATTTTCCGGTACTCCCAGGAGCGGGTCTATCAACCCGTTGTAAGATCCTCCAGCGATGTTCCCGCTTCGGCTGACCCAAGTGGCGCCGCTGCTGAGATTGATTCCCGGAAGGGTACCCAGATCGATCATGGCTCCGTTCTGCCATTTCTGGGCGTGCTGAACCAGGCATTCTTGGTTACAGTTCGGAGCGTACGGGTCGGGGGTGGCTGTTTCTGACTGACCGGCATATATGCCGTTGTCGCTTAAGACCGGCACGGTAGGGCCATTGACGAAGCTGTTCGGGCCGCCGAGCGTCCCCACGTCGATCAATTTGTAAGTGTGGCGCTTCGCTTTGTGATGCTGTTCAGCGTTGTCTTGCGCTACTACGCCGAGTGACATCGCCAGCGCGCCGCACAAACACACTGCGGCCTTCGACTTCCATGTGCTGAATTTCATGTTTAGCTCCTCCGACGAACCACAATTGGCGCGTGTAGTAAGGAAGTGGTGCCAATGCGATTTCGAAGCTGGAGAATTCGTACCCGCCTGCTTGCTGGATCGTTCTCCAGATCCTTGAGCCGACACTGCGCCGTGACATCCCAAAGCGTCAACTAATGCGTGGCACAAGAATATCTGGACCAGTAACTTCATTGTAGTTAGCGAGATACGATAGTTACTTAAGAGTCCACGCCTTCTGTTCTATCGATAAGTGATAGACTTATCGCACTTTCCGGGGTGAGGTAGCCTTGGAATCAGTTCCGAATAATGGCCCGCGTGTGCGCTTCGGCCAATTCGAGGCTCATCTCTCCGATGGGAAGCTCTTTCATCGAGGCCTACCCGTCCGTCTGGAGAACCAGCCTTTCCAGATTTTGATCGCGCTTCTCGAGAGCCCGGGCGAAGTAATGGGACGCGAAGAACTGCGCACTCGACTCTGGCCCGGCGACACGCATGTCGAATTTGACGAAGGTTTAAACACTGGAATCAGTAAACTTCGGGCTGCCCTGCGTGACTCTGCGGCCAACCCCCGTTTCATTGAAACCGTGGCGCGACGTGGGTATCGCTGGATCGCTCCCGTTGATCGGTTCGAATCGAAACCGGCCGCGCCGTCAGATTCCGATAGGGCGAAACACGAATCCAATGGAACATCCCCGCCCGGCAACCTTATCGGAAGGAAGGTCTCCCACTATCGCGTGCTGCAGGTCTTGGGCGGCGGTGGGATGGGTCTAGTCTACAAAGCGGAAGATTTGAAACTGGGCCGCCTGGTGGCATTGAAGGTCCTACCGGCAGAATTGGCCGAGGACCAGTTGATGCTGAAGCGTTTCGAACGCGAAGCACGCACGGCTTCCTCTCTCAATCATCCCAATATCTGTTCCATACACGAATTCGGCGAGCACGAAGGGCAGCCCTTCATCGCCATGGAATTGCTGGAGGGGCAGACCCTCCGGGAATTGATCTCTGCGGCCGTGTCAATTAGTGGAGGAAAGCCGCATCTGACCCTCTCAACATTATTCGACGTCGGCATTCAGGTTGCGGAGGGATTAGACGCCGCCCATCAAAAGGGCATCATTCATCGTGACATCAAGCCAGCCAACATCTTCGCGACCACGCGAGGGCAAGTCAAGATTCTGGACTTCGGGCTGGCAAACGTTGCGATCAATGACACATATGCCCCGTCCGACTCCGACGATGAGGGTGGGAAAGCCAATTCTCAGGCTCCATCCAGGCACGAGGCGCCGATTCAATATAGCCTGAGCCGCACTGGAGTCGCGATGGGTACTGCGGGCTATATGTCGCCTGAGCAGGTGCGGGGAGAGAAACTGGACGCCCGCACCGATTTGTTTTCGTTTGGGCTGGTTCTTTTTGAGATGGCGACCGGCCAACGCGCGTTTAGCGGAGATACTGCAGCAATCGTGGACAATGCCATTCTTCATCGGGCGTTGCGTCGCGTGAGGGATTTGAATCCTGAGTTGCCCATCAAACTGGAACAGATTATCGCTAAAGCGCTGGAGAAGAACCGTGAGTCGCGGTATCAAACAGCGGCCGAGATGCTCGCAGATTTGAGGACAATCCAGGCTTCGGCGGCGCAGGCGGCCGTCCCACTTTCTGAGGCCGGAGACGTGTCTTCGGGGAATGGTCCCCTAAAGATCGAGAAACACGCTGGCTTGCGTTCAGAAGGCAGCAAAATCGCCCCGGCCGTTCTGATCGGCGCGGGACTTCTGGCGATTGCGTTGGTATTCCTGGGGTGGCGCCTCATCTCGGGCAAGGTGGTGCGCTCTTCCCGGACTCCGTCGGCATCGGTAAACCTGCACATTGTGCCTCTCACCAAGGTTCCCGGTGCGGTTTGGGGTCCCGCACTCTCCCCGGATGGGGAGAAGCTTGCGTTCTTCTGGGACGGAGAAAGAATTGCAAACCGTTTCGACCTGTACGTGCAATTAGTCGGGGCCGAAAAGCCTCTTCGAATTACCGATACAACCGATCCCCACGCCAAGATTTGTTGCGCGGACTGGTCCCCAGATGGGCAAAAGATTGCGTTCTCCAGATGCGGCGATTATCGCGGCGAAGTCTTTGTGGTACCTGCCCTGGGTGGTCCGGCGCGCAAAGTCACCGACATAGCCTGCCAGTTTATCTTCGGCGGCGGAGGGCTCAAATGGGCAGGCGACTCGCTGGTGCTGATGGACCAATGTTCTCCTGGCGCTCCCATGGGGATTGTGGTCTTTTCTTTTCTGACAGGACAAAAGCGCTGCCTGGATTCACCCCAGGCAAAGGAGCTGGGGGATTTCGGCCCGGCCGTTTCGCCAGATCAAAAGTCGGTAGTTTTCGCACGGATGAGCACGCTCAGTGTTATGGCTCTTTACAGCGTAGACGTGGCCGGGGGCAACTTGCGGCGGCTCACGTTCGATAACAAATGCGTTGGCGGAGCGATGTGGACCTCGGATGGAAAACGCATCATTTTCTACTCGGTGCGAAGCGGAGATTCGCGCCTCTGGCAAGTGCCCGCCGGGGGCGGCCCGCTCGAACTCGAAACTGATTTCCAGCAGACGGGGTCTCTGTCGAATGACGGCCGCCGCCTGGCATATACGCAATGGTCTGGAGGTGCGCCAGTTAAAGTGTGGACGCTAAAACTTTCAAGCCCGGGAGGACGGGTTGTCTCGGAAAAGGAGATTGTAAACTCATCCGGCGGTGATGGCGGCGCTGACCTCTCGCCCGATGGACGGCAAATCGTCTTCGAGTCAAATCGCTCTGGATCAGAGGAGATCTGGAGGAGTCAATCGGACGGCACAGATCCTCAGCAGATGACTTCTTTCAAGGGCTTTGCCGGCACTCCCCGATGGTCGCCGGACGGCAAATGGATTGCTTTCGACTTCGACCAGCCAGTGCCAAACAGCCAGATTTACCTGATGGATTCCGAAGGCCGTAACCAGCATGCCATCGTGTCCGGCGCCTATGACAATGTTGTGCCCCGGTGGTCGAATGACGGAAGTTCGATCTATTTTGCATCCAACCGAACCCCCACTTGGGAGGTATGGAATTACAGACTCTCTGACGGATCGGAGAGGCAGGTTACGCACGGAGGCGGTTGGGCCGCCGAGGAATCAGAGGATGGAAAAACCCTTTACTATTCCCGTAAAGACGGCGGCCTCTGGACCATGCCGGTGGCGGGAGGCGAGGAGAAATTCATAAGCGGAGATCTTCATCGCAATGGCGCAGCCGATTTCGCGGTGACTGCCGGTGGTCTATATCTGCTCGACGCCGAAGCGGCTCCTGGGCCAACAATCATGTATTACAACCGCCGTACCTCCCGACTCAGTCCCGTTTACACTCCGAAGCAACTGCCGGAAGGGGGAGGCTCGAGTCTTTCATCATCTCGAGATGGACATACGGTTGTGTTTGCACAAGCGCCGCCAGGCCAAAGTTCAATCATGATGGCAGAGAATTTCCAGTAATGATGCGGCGGCTATTAGCACCGGCCTGTGACCGCCTGCTTCGGTAGACGGACTGTCTGCGCAGTTAATCGTCGGTTGTGAGGCCAAACTGCAGATTATTGATTTAATTGGTTGCGGGGGCTGGATTTGAACCAGCGACCTTTGGGTTATGAGGGAGTCATAAACTGATTTTAAGAGCCTTAAAGCATTTTCACAGTTGCTGTATCCGATAGCCGCAGTGGCGAAAGAAGGCTTGGGCGTCTGCGGGCGTGATGGCGGCGATGGCCTGGGTCAAGGCTGTCTCCAGTTGCTCGACGAGCCGGTTATACGGCAACTTGGATCAGTCCGCACAAACGGGGCCCGGGCCATGAGGACGCATTCAATTCGTCAGTTAGCTACTGGCGGTCGGTCGGCAAGCCATTCTGAGTAAATCCTCTCCTTGGACACCAGCGGATCCTTTAACGATCACAAAGTTTTCAAGAATGCGATCAGCGCCTTGCGATCTTCCCGCGAAAGATCAAGACCGAAAATGTGGCCTTTCACCGGGTAGGTGTCGGCATCAAATGGCTTGAATCCATTGGGCACGTAGTCGTCGTTCACGCGGTCTGGATCAAACCAGTCATCGAGGGTAGCGCACCAACCGCTATGGCCGAACATGCTGCGATACCAAACTCCCTTGAGTGACGGTACCTTGTAATAGCCGGTCCCACGCCGAGTCTTCGTCGCCAAGCCTGGATCGGTGCCGACCGAGACGGGCAGAATGGCGAACTTCTTCGAATCGCCAGGCGCGAGTACAAAGCCATCCACGGGAGTGAGCTTGTTGTTGGTGTAGAGCGGCGGTGTGTGGCAGGCGGGGCAACCTTCCTGCTCGAAAACTTTCTGACCATGCGCGGCCACCGCGTCCATCCTGTTAGGGTTCTTCGGAGGCCGAATCGAGTAGACGTAAAGTGCCAGGGCGTAGAGTTGCTCGTCGCTGTACCGCCCTCCAACCTCCGGCGCTCGTGGATCGGGCCTCTTGTTGAAATTGGGGCCGCCCACCGGGATGAAGCCGTCGAAGCTTGCGAGTCCATCTGCACCTTGGTTCAGTGCCGCGTAGCGCATCAAATCGACGATCGAGCGATGCTGCTGCAGACCGGTACGGTCGAGGTAAAGTCTATCCTTGACTCCGATCAGGTCTGGAACCTGGACGGGAAAGAACAGGCTTGACCGATGCCGCGTCAGGACTCCTGGAGGTACGGCCCGCTGTACGGTGACACTCTGATCGGAGGACATTGTCAGTTCCCGGTCCATGGGGTCGGGTTGCAGCCACGGCGCGGCGAATAAAGACCGATTGAACGCCCTAGCCGCTTCCGTCGGCATTCCATATAGAGGGGCGTGCGCCAGCGCTCGATTGAGAGGGAAATTTCCCTGCGCTCCCTTCAAGACCGCACCATCAGGTAGCACCCGCGTGTGGCACATCCCACAGGAGAACGAGCCCAGTTCAATCTTTCCCTTTTCCCGGATCACGTAAGTCAGGAATGGCAAGACTCCCGTCGGAGTCACGGGTATCTGATTGCTTTGATACCACGCGCTGCTCCTTACATCGTTCAAGCCGATCAGACCGCCTTCCCCCGGGTTGGCGAAAACGTAAGCGTCGAATACCAACTCCCCCGCCTTGATCCAGTCTGCTTCTGTCTCCAGCGGTGGCTTGTGTCCAGCGTCGTCCCACACAATCACCGGTTTCTGCTTCTTCAACCAGTGTGCGTACCCATCCGGCTCGCGACCTGGAGCATAAACCGGATACTGCTTGTAGATAGGCCGGACCGGGATGTTGTAGTAGTAATCGGCTGAAATGTGCTTTGGGGAGCCTACGGGATTGGCCAGCGGCAGCTCCAGCGCCTCTATCGCCGCATCGTCCCATGTCTTTGGGATTCCTGGCTTTGTGCCTCCATGAGTCTGGCTGATCAACCTCAATCCAAAGAGGAGGGTTGTCCCAAGAAGAGCGATCGTCGCTATGCGGCCGGGAACAATCCGAGCGATCATTGCGACTCCTGTCAAAAACTGTGAGTAAGGAAGAGGGAGAGCAGGGTCTCCCTTGCTCTCTCATTAGCGGCAATACTCCTTTACTTCACAGCTTCACTAAACATTCAACATTGACGTTCGGACAGCTATTGGCTTGACGGCACGACTCTGTCGGCTGTGTACGTGAGGTCCGATTGCGGGGCTCTCACGCAGTCCTGGCCTTTGCCTTGCAGTGAACAGGCGTAGGTCTGACCAACTCCTACGAGTTGATTCTTGTTTGTGAGCCTCTGAAGCTGATCGACTCTGAGGAGGGCAACCGGGTTGCCGCTGGGATCAAAGGCGAAGAAATAGGCCCTCGAGCTGTAGAGATTCACGCCAATGCGCTTCCAACTTCCCATCAGGGTGGAAATACCACCATTCTGCCGATCATGTTCGCCCGTCGCTTGCCAGACGCCACCCCCTGCAAAGGAAGCCACGGCGGTGAAGATAAATCCGCCATTGTTGATCTGCGTGATGGTGTAGATCCAGGCGCCCTCGACGGGTGCGGGTGTCGCGTCTTCGGCTCTAGCGGTTAAGGTCATGCCACCCACGGCCAGTGAGAAAATGGCGAACCCAAGCAACAGGGCCATCGCAGTGTGTTTTGTGTTTGCCTTCGCTAAAACGAGACTGTTCAGAATTGAATTGTTTTTCATGGGGACCTCCTTTAAGGTCTGAGCAAGCCTACGGTTTCCGGAATCCGGTGCATTGGTTCCGAGTTGCTGACAAATTCCCCCCCTTGGCAGGGTGAACGAGTTACATGCGCTTGGGGCTCACCTTCCCCCTTCATGCGGATAAGGCGAAAAGAACCCCCGAAAACCGTAGTGGCCGCGAAGAATATTTGCTGACCGGCTTCGAGTCCTTGTAAAAGTGGCCGAACTCAGCAAAGATCCACATTCCCGCAAGGGAGGCCTGCGTGACTGAGGTTCGAGACCACGAACTAACCCAACTGCTCAAGGCCTGGAGCGGGGGGGACGAACAGGCGCTGGAAAAACTCGTGCCGTTGGTCTATGCAGAATTGCACCGTTTGGCCCGGCATTACATGGCAGGCGAACGAGCCGGTCACACCCTGCAAACTTCGGCTCTGGTCAACGAGGCCTACCTGCGACTTGTGGACGTAAAGAATGTGAACTGGCAAAACCGGGCCCACTTCTTCGGTGTATCGGCCCAGCTGATGCGGAGGATCCTGGTGGACTTTGCGCGTTCTCGCCACTCCCTCAAGCGAGGTGGAGAAATCCTCACGGTGTCGTTGGAGGAAGGGTCAATTGCCTCTCCGGGCACAGGGGCTGATGTGGTTGCACTCGATGATGCACTGAAGACCCTGGCCGCGATGGACACCAGAAGAAGCCGGGTGGTGGAACTGCGTTTCTTTGGCGGGCTTAGCGCGGAAGAAACAGCGGCGGTGCTGAAAGTCTCAGCAGAGACCGTGTTGCACGATTGGAAGCTGGCCAAGGTGTGGCTTCTGCGAGAGTTGAGTGTGGGTAGGGCCAATGAAGCCTGAACTCTGGGAGCAGATAGCGCAATTGCATCGCTCCGCCCTGGAGATCGAAAAGGGGGACCGAGCCGCGTTTGTGACAAAGGCGTGTGCTGGGGATGAGTTGCTTCGGCGCGAGGTTGAATCGCTTCTCGCACTGGAGGGGAGCGCTGAAAACTTCATGGAGAGTTCAGCCTTGGAGGCTGTGGCCGCACAACTGGCCAAGGAGCAACTCCCAATCCGGGCCCTGAATCCGGGCACGAAGTTCGAATCGTATGAAATCCTGGGAACTCTCGGCGCAGGCGGCATGGGAGAGGTGTATCGTGCGCGGGACAGCAAACTCAATCGCGATGTCGCCTTGAAAATCCTCCCCGCCATTTTCACCGACGACGCCGAGCGCATCGCCCGCTTCCGCCGGGAAGCCCGGGTGCTGGCATCATTGAATCACCCCAACATCGGGTCCATTTACGGGCTGGAAGAGTCGAACAATCTCCGCGTCTTCGTGCTTGAGTTGGTTGAGGGACCTACACTCGCCGATCGCATCGCCGGAGGCGCCGTCCCCCTGGAAGAGGCACTGGCGATTGCCGGGCAGATCGCGGACGCAATGGCGTACGCTCACGAAAAGGGAGTCACGCATCGTGACCTGAAGCCTGCCAACATCAAGATCACGCCCGAAGGAAATGTGAAGGTACTCGATTTCGGTGTGGCGAAAGTTCTTCAAGGACATGAACACCTGGATTCGGATTCCCCGTATTCGCCCAAATTCAGCAACCCAACCACCCTTGCCGGCATGATTCCAGGCACCCCTGCGTACATGAGTCCGGAACAGGCAAAAGGCAAGCTGGCGGATAAGCGCGCCGATATCTGGGCATTCGGCGTTGTGCTGTACGAGTTACTCACCGGTGGGCACCTGTTTCAACGCGAGACGGTTTCGGACACATTGGCGGCAGTTCTTAAGGAAGAACCGGATTGGAACCGGATTCCGGTCAAGGTGCAACCTCTCCTGCGGCATTGTCTCGAAAAAGATCCCAAGCGGCGACTGCGAGACATCGGGGATATGCACCTGTTACTCGAGACCGCTTCGGTCCCTGGCTCGACACATCGCCCCTGGCTTGCGTGGGGCGCCGTGGCCGTGTGTCTCCTGGCCTTCGCAGTGCTATTCCTTATTCATTTCCGCGAGAGGCCATTGGTGTCAGCGCCGGTTCAATTTCAGATCTCTCCACCCGGAAGCATGCCACAGGGCGAAACGTTTGCGGTATCGCCTGACGGCCGCCATCTCGCGTTCGCCGGGACCGGTTCTGATGGCGTAGCACGCCTGTGGATCCGCGACCTGGAGTCGCTTGAGGTTCGGACTCTCTCAGACAGCTACCCTGAATCTCTAAAACGATACCGCGTAGTACCGCCGATCTTCTGGTCTCCCGACAGCCGGTTCATTGGATTTCAATCCGGAGGCAAACTCGAAAAGATCGAGATCTCCGGCGGCCCTGCACAGACGCTGTGCGATGTGCAGGAGACCGTAGTGGGTGGTTCGTGGAACCGCGATGGTGTGATCGTTTTCGCGGATACCGCCAGAGGCATAATGCAGGTTTCTGCGTCTGGCGGAGTCGCATCTCCGCTGACCACTATTGATCCGTCACGCCAGGAAGTCATCCACGTCCTCCCATCTTTCCTTCCGGACGGTCGACATTTTCTGTACCTGCGCGCCTCGAGCACCCCGGAGAACACTGGCGTCTATCTCGGCTCCCTCAATACCAAACCGGAGGAACAGGACTCCAGACGGTTGCTGGCAACTACATCCGGGCCGGTGTATGTGCCTTCGTCCGATTTGGAATCTGGGCAAGTGCTTTTCTTGCGCCGGGGGGCCTTGATGACGCAGCGATTTGATCCCGATCGGATGGAATTTTCTGGCGAGGCCGTGCAGGTTGCCGCGCAAGTTGGCTCCTTCCTCGACTACGGCTTCTTCTCCGCTTCGAACAATGGTGTCCTGGTTTACAGGAGCGCTGTCGGGGAAAATTACCAACTCACATGGCTTGACCGGCAGGGGAGACTCCTCGGTACCGTGGCGGCGCCCGGTGGTTATAACAGCATGGCTCTCTCACCGGATGGAAGGCGGGTCGCTACTTCCCGCACCAATCCCGAGAACACGCCGAACTGGGATGTTTGGCTCCTTGACGTAGAGCGGAATACGAGTACACGGTTGACCTACGAGCAGGTCCGGGCTACGTTCCCTGTCTGGTCTGCTGACGGGAGCAGCGTCATTTTTGGTTCAGTCCATGGGAACGGCGAGGTTGACCTTTATCACAAGCTTGCGAGCGGCGCAGGCGACGAGCGGCTCTTGCTGAAGTCAACTGCGGGCGACAAATACGCCACGAGCTCGTCCAGAGACGGGCGCTTCTTGCTGTATACCGCGAAAGATCCAGAGACAAAGAGTGACCTGTGGGTGCTCCCATTGCAAGGAGATCGCAAGCCGATCCCATTCCTGCGCACCAAGTTCAACGAAGGCTCAGGCCAGTTTTCTCCCGATGGGCGTTGGATCGCATACACATCGGACGAGTCCGGCAGCGATGAAATTTACGTCCGGGAGTTCTCCTCCGGCTCTGCTCAAGGATCTTGGGATGCCGGGGGCAAGTGGCTCATCTCCAAGGGGGGCGGAACCGATCCCCGATGGCGCGGGGATGGCAAAGAGTTGTTCTATGTGGCTTCCGACGGGAAGCTTATGTCAGTCGACATCAGCGCCAAGCCGATATTTAAGGCAGGAGCGCCCAGGCCGCTGTTCCAATTACCGCCTGGTTTTATCGGCGGCGATGTCACAGCTGACGGAAGACGTTTCCTCATCGGTGTGCCTGTGGCGCAAAGCGCTTCCGTGCCCTTTACGGTGGTGCTGAATTGGCAGACGACCTTGAAGAAATAGGTACCGCAATCTGCAAGAGATATTCCCCGCAGGACGGCAAGCTGCTTACCAAAAGCGTAATCACAGCGCTCCTTTCCGGGCAGATGCGAAAACTACGCCGCTCCGGCCGGCAGGGTTCTTCAAATCTGGAAGTTTGGTCGGCATGGCGGGAATTGGCACATGGGCGTGTAGTCCGCTTGTCGGCAACTGACATCGAGCGTGGGTGATTACGGCGTGAATTCTCCGAATGGACGCCCGCGAAGGCCGCCCCTTCCGATATAAAAACTGAACCCATAAGCTTGGCCGGAACGGTTAAAGTTAGGGGTCCAGTCACACCCCTCCCCCCCCAAAGATTCGCCACGGAGGTGCCATTTGGCACGCAGCGCCGCCCGGCTCAAGATGGGATTTTTTCCCTTGCCAGAAACAGAGGCGAGAAAGATTCATTCACTTCTCAGTTTTCCCTTTCCCTGCTCGGTGATCGATCCTTGCGCCGGCCAGGGAACCGCCCTCAATCTGATCACAGAAGGTGCTCAGGTCGAGCGCCATGGCATCAAACTTGATACCCGACGCGCAGAACACGCAGCGGCCACCGGAATCCGCATGATTCAGGGGAACGTGTTCGATACGCATGCGAAGGTCGAGAGTTTTTCGCTACTCTATCTCAATCCTCCTTATGATTCCGAGATCAACCTGACCGGGAACCGGCGCATGGAGCGGATGTTTCTAGAGCACACACATCACTGGCTGGTCCAGAACGGCATTCTGGTGTTTGTCATTCCCTTCGAGCAGCTGAATGACTGCACAAACACGCTGAGCGCCAGTTTCACGCGCATTACGGCACTCCGCATGTCGGACCCGGAATCGGTTCGCTTCCAACAGATCGTCATCTTTGGCGCCCGCCGCAACATCCGTGGCGCGGCCATAGAAGAAGGGCGCAGGCGACTCCGATTGATGGCCGGCCATGACGGATATGATCGACTGCCGGTACTCGAACCAGGCGCAGTTGAGTCATTTGCCGTTCCGGGCTGCGGCGAAGCGACCATGATCTACCGCGGGCTGCCCTATGACCTGATCGAAGACATGCTTCCGGGTTCGGCCGCATGGAAGCAGGCTGCGCCAACTCTCCTGGCGCGCGAAGACACGGTAGCGGGGCGGCCGATTACACCGCTTCATGGAGGACACGTTGGCTTGCTCTGTACGGCCGGGTTGCTCAACGGAGTGTTTGGTCAAGGCGAGGAGCGGCATGTCGCCCGCTGGCGATCGGTCAAACATGTGACCGAATTCCAGGAAGTAGACGGAGACACGAAGATCGTGCACCGGCGCGAGAAATGGTCGAATGAACTCCGACTGATCTATGCCCATGGAAAGACGATGAAACTGACGGAGAATGCTCAGACAAGAGGAGAAGCCGATGCAGAATGCGCACCTGAGGATGGGAATCCTTGAATACGATCGCCACACAGAGAAGATCGCAACGAGAATCAGACTGCGTATCAGCCAATACGTTGGGGAAAGCGAAAACGCGCACTTGATCAGCATCTTCGGCAACGATTCCGACGTAGGCGCGATCACCGCGGCCGTCTACGAACAAGTGCGATTCAAAGTCACGTTTCCGACCGGGAACAGCCGGGAAGTAACGCTCGGGGAGGGGGCCACCTGCTATCGTGGCGGCCTCAGTATTCCCGGTCGGAAACACGCTGTGCGCCATATGATCGCGCTTTCTGAAGAATTGCGCGGCCTCACGTCCCTTTCACGGACATTTGCTCTTCGCCCGGAGCCTCAAGAACTCTGGACGAACCTGGTTCATCGGCATGGCCTGCCGGCGCTGCCGGAGTGGGCCGAAGTAATGATCCGCGCACTCGAAGAGCACAATCGCATCACGCCGCTGGACGGCATCGGATGCGTTCCCGTCATGATCACGGCAAGCGCCGAGGAACTGCTCGAATGGTTGGAGGCTGGAGTACGAGGAGGCGAACTTCCGTTTCCGGAGAAAAATGGCCCGATTCGCTGGCCGCGAACATCCTTACGCGAGGTTCTTCGACCTCAGACGGACGAAATCGAGCAAGCCGCATAAAGGAGAATTCCACACACTGCCGCGACAAATGGTCGGAATCATCGGAAACGTGGGCCCAATCGGTTCGACGAGCGCCATGTACTCGCGATCCGAGAATGCGTCCAAGTAAACGCAGACCAGACTTCCGGGCACCGATCTCCACAGAATGGGCAACCCGTGAGGTGATTTATGGTGACGGATGGGATTGAATCGGGTCTCCCGGAACGCTCCAAGAGTTCCGGTGGGCGGGCACGTGTTTGAACTGATGTGAACCCCACCATGGGAGATTTTTGTGACTGTGAATAGGACCTCGTTGAAGAAGAGACCGGATGACCCGTCGGGGATGAAGGTCATCGATCCGAGACAATAAGCCGCCACTCGTTGTGGGTATTGCGGTGTTTTGTTCCATTTGCCTGGAGGAGCCCCGATGGGGAATGACCGACGCACCTTTATCAAGCAGGCGGCCGGAATTGCAGCAGCCTCCTATGTCGGCTTCGATCTGGCGACCACGGCCTATGCATCATCCTTGTCGACTGCGGCCGATGAAACTGCAGACACTTTGACAGGATGGTACGGGCGTCCGATGCGTTGGGCGCAGTTGGCATTCGTGGAAGACGATCCCGGCAATTATGATCTTTCCTTCTGGATGGACTATTTCCGAAGAATCCACGCGGATGCAGCGTGCCTGAGCGCAGGGGGAGTTGTCGCCTTCTACCCGACGGAAATCCAATTCCATTATCGAAGTAGATGGCTTGGGACAACGGACGCATTCGGTGACGTCGTCGCGGGATGCCGGAAGCTTGGAATGAACGTCATTGCGCGAACGGATTCACACGCATGTCGCCAGGACGCTCACGATGCGCATCCCGATTGGATCGCGGTCGATGCACAGGGCAACCAACGCAGGCACCCTTCTGATCCTGATTATTGGCTCACGTGTGCACTTGGGCCGTACAACTTTGAGTTCATGACTTCGGTGCACCAGGAAATCATGCGGAAGTACATGCCTGACGGCATCTTCACGAACCGCTGGTCAGGCTCGGGGATGTGCTATTGCGAACACTGCCAGAAGAATTTCCTTGCCTTCTCCGGTCTCGATCTTCCTCGGACGAATGACCCGCAGGATCCAGCGCGGCGACAGTATCTTTTGTGGAATCAGAAGCGACTGTTTGATTTATGGGAGCTGTGGAATGAAAAGATCAGAGAAACCAATCCTGGGGCCAGCTACATCGCGAATGCCGGCGGTGGCGCTTTAAGTCCACTGGACATGAAAACCATCGGAGAACTGGCTCCGACACTGTTCGCCGACCGCCAGGGAAGAAGCGGCCTGATGCCGCCATGGACCAACGGAAAGAATGGAAAAGAATATCGGGCTGCGATGGGTGAAAAGTCGATCGCAGGGATGGTCAGCATTGGCCTGGAAGAGAAATATCGCTGGAAAGATTCGGTTCAATCACTGGACGAGATCCGGTTGTGGATGGCCGATGGAATCGCTCAAGGACTGCGTCCATGGTTTGTCAAGTTCAACGCTAAGTTGATCGATCGCCGATGGCTGCCCGTCATCGAGGAAATCTATAAGTGGCACTACGCCAATGAAACCTATCTTCGCAATGAGAGGCCCTTCGCGCGAGTAGGAATGGTCTACTCGCAGCAAACGGCGACATTCTATGGCGGAGAGAACGCCAGAGCCCTGGTGGAAGACCCTGCACTTGGTTTCTACCAGGCGCTGATCGAAGCGCGTATCCCATTCGAAATGGTCCATGACCGGCTGCTGGATCGTGAGCATATCGCACAGTTCCGCACGTTGATCCTTCCAAATATTGCAGCACTCTCTGACTCTCAATGTCAGCAGATTCGTGACTTCGTCCACGATGGCGGCAGCGTCGTTGCAACCTTCGAAACCTCTCTCTACGACGAATGGGGAGTTCGTCGGAAGGATTTTGGATTGGGGCCACTGTTTGGGGTGACCTATGCAGGCCGGGTCCACGGTCCGATCCTGAACTCCTACCTCTCTTTACAGAGAGAAGGAGATGCGGATGCGCGCCATCTGCTGCTTGCCGGATTTGAGGATGCTGGACGGATTATTAATGCCACTCATCAGGTGGACGTGAAGCCGCTGAACGACAAGATGTTTTCGCCTCTCGAAATCGTCCCCAGCTATCCCGACCTACCCATGGAGGCTGTCTTCCCTCCGCCGGTGAAGAGTCACGATCCGGCCTTGTTCATGAGTACCTTCGGGCGCGGTCGTGTGGTTTACTTCCCCGGAGATATTGATCGCACATTTTGGGAGGTGCTCGACGTGGACCACGCGAAGCTGTTGCGCAACGCGGTACTGTGGGCCGCCAATGAGATCGCACCCGTGACGGTAGAGGGACCTGGCGTAGTCGACGTCGCGGTATGGGGACAGAAGGACTCCATGACGGTACACCTTGTAAACCTGACAAACCCCATGATGATGAAGGGGCCGATTAGAGAGGTTATTCTGCTTGGCGAACAACGTTTATGCATACAGATTCCAGATCAGCGCAGGGTGAAACAAGCAAAGCTCCTGGTATCCGGCAAGAACATTCCATTCAGAATCGAACACGCTTCGATCATCCTCGATGTTCCCTCGATTGCCATCCACGAGGTAGTCGCTCTGGACTTTGTGGTTTAAGCGTTGGACATCATCGAATTGGAATACCAGAGTGAGCACGAATCATCGAGTCGTGTTTCCGAGACCGTCGATCCTGGAAACGTGATTTGGCCTGAACTCGCCAGTTGACATCGCATCGACCAGATCGCTGAACACTGGCCAATTTAGCGTTACTGATGGTCTCGGACCTGGAAGATGGGATTCCGCGCGACGCTTTCAATTGAAGCTTGTGCTTCGATCTGACTCGCTTCACGATTTGCTTTCGGCGATAGGATCATCCGCAAGCAAGGTTCGAAACCCGAGATGGCCCCGGACACCGAGGCTGTCGATGAGTTTTCGAGCAGCCATATGCGCGGTGGAATCATCGGATCCGAAGGCGAGCTTAACGACCTTCACGATATCGGAAGTCCACAGTTCCACGAAGTCCGGAGAGGCATCTGTGATCATCTGAACACATTCGACCACCATCGTCGGATATTTGTCCGCGAGTTCCGAGAGGCGGCCCAGCGAATCCATCATCAACTCCAACTCGCCATTGGTGAGCCCCAGTCCAGTATGCAGACTCTTGAGCGCCCATTCGTCGTCGAAATAGCTTGTAAAGAACCACCAGCTAAAGGCTCGGATTTCACCTGAGGCTCCCCCGGCCTTCGCCGCTTCAAGGCGGTTGTTCCAGAGTTCAACGAAACGCTCGATTACTTCTGGTCGTATCGGCTCGGTTGCTTCCTGGAGAGACTGGCCCGAGTAGATGATTGCTGCCCGTCGTGCTCGTTCCTCAGCGAGAAGGAAAAAGTCGCTCAGCAACGAGCCCGCGGCGAGAGGAATCTTGCCGCGCCAATATTCCTGGAGGAGGTGGCGGCCGAGCAATCCGCTGGCGCCCTCCACTATGTGGTTCTTGCCTAGAATGCGTTCCCCATCCGGAATTGTGATCGCGGCTCTATAGTGAGATTCCAGCAACGCGAAGGGAGTGTCGTATGCTGGGTTGGCGGCGAGGTATGCGGTCCATGCAACGTCACGCAGGGCCTTCAGCTCGGGAGCGTTGGGGAAGATACGATCGGTCGCGTCCTTTGCCCATTTGGGATCCCAGGCTTGAAGATATGGAAACTTCTCGCCAAAGATGAGCCTGACGGAGAGACACGGCTCAAGTGCTGGGTCAATGTGCTTCTGGAAATATTGAGCGAGTTCTGGGATGTCCGAAAAGGCAAATGTCGTCTGGCCAGCTTTATCCATGCTCCATTGGAGAAACTGGATGGCCGCTCTAACCGCTTTGGGGCGGAGATAGTTGATCGAGTGGAACCACGCATCCGCTTTCTGAGCTTTTGGCTCGCGGTAGTCGAGCGTCCCCCATTCGTCATCCGAAAGTAGATCGATGATCTTCCAGATAGTCTCCCGCTCTGTCGAAGGCAACTTGTTTCGTTTCAAGCCTTCGCTGATCAGGTCAATGACGTTGTGTTTTGCCCCGGAAAGATCGGGCGTCGCGTCGTCTTCGGCACCGGCTCCCTTGCTAGCCGGACGTTCTGCGACACACAGCGATAGGGCCAATACCGGGGCGAGGGTAAAATCCTTGTCTTGTTGAATTGCACTGGAGAAGCCTCTTAGCGCACTCGAAACATAGACTGGGTCGAGCGTTGCGATCTCACCGGCGGAGGGGGCGTACCTTTCAGGATGATCGGCAACAACGACGGCAAACACCGTTCCGAGTCCCTCCCTCGAATATCCGAAAGGAAATGGATCGTTGCGAGACGGCTGCCATGAACGCAGCCGTGCGATCACCTCGCCTGGCCCCATCGTCTCCATGGACTCGCGAGTCATTGGGCTTTCACCGGCGATATCGTAAGCGCCGCCCTGCGCGATCGGATTGGTGTAGGAGCGAGCTTCGCCGAAGGGCGCCTCAAGCGCCGCCAACTGCGCCAAGCGATCAGGGAGTAATGCAGTCTTCAACGCACTCAGGCGCCGGAACTTCCACTGCTCAACAGCATTCGCGATGGCCTCTGCCGTATAGTCTCCGCCTTCAAACCGGTGCGGATCGCCGCCTTCATCGATCCACGCCAGATAGTTCTTCTGATCGTTCTCCTCAAGCTGCCCGAATATAACTGCCGCAAGGGCGTCATATTCCTGTCGAATGCTCAAATCGAGAAGACTGGGTTTGTCGAGGAGCCTGTCTCTGGCGATCTGGAATGCGTCTGCCGCATGTTTGACCAAAATTTGGAGCGCGAGACGGTCGAAGACCTTATAGGGATACCTGTCGAGCGTCTCTATCACCGACGGGACGTTGCTCGCATCCATTCCGCAGAGAGCCTCCGCTGCGCCAAGAACGCCGGGAACGAGCAGTTCCTTCGCCGCCTCACCGTGAGGGTAGACCTCGAGCCTCGCCTTCCAGATTGATGAATGATCTTCAGTCTTTCCTGCCGCGGCTTTGTCCACCGCCGTCTCTTCCTGAAGGGAGATGCTGAGCAGCAGGCATAGCGCGGAGAGATATCGCAACCCGAGAGACGAGGCGAGGGCGGGTCCGTGGGTCCTCAAAGTTTTCGCATAGTCGAACCCACGCATCACGGGTCTTGCTTCTCGCCGACGTCTGGTTGCACGAGTGGGATCGAGCGACGTGCGCGGATCCGGCTTCACCTGAAGCAAAGCTCTCAGCAAATGCAGCGCAACCTTGGGCTCGCCACCCGATGCAAGCCGTACCGTCAGCCTGCCGACCAGATCCGGGGCGAACCAGTAGGCGTGGCCGAGCAACTTCAGGATCTTTGGCGCCAGTGTCACGGCGATATTGGGTGGCATCAGCTGGGTTGCATCCAGCATTGCCTTGACGATGAAGGGATTCTCGGTGGCAGGCAGATCAAGAAAGATCTGGGCCACATCGGCTGGACGCTCGCCAGCCATCGTTGTCAGGTATTGACCGGGCGGCCAGGGGAAGAATGAGATCGTTCCATGTTCAACATTTTCCCGAGGCTCGGGGATGGTATCGAATACGCCCTTCTGTTTAAGGGGTTCGATCCATTCAGGATTCTGCAACCGTTCATAGAAGTAGCGTTGGTGTTCCACGCGGGACATATGAGCGATCGCCCGCGATACATTCTCCTCGGTTGGCTCTTGCACCAGGATCTTGTCCAGTTCCGCCACTCCCTCATAGAACGTGCTTACCATCGTGAGGAGATGGGTTTCCAGCAACGAAACCTTGGATTCGAGTTCACCTAACTCGCAGCTCTGTTCCTTCAGACTGTAGTGGGCATGTTCATGGAACCAGCCCCTCAGGTCACGCCATTGCTCCGCATGGACATCGAATAGATCGGGCCGACCCGCGGCTTCGGGCGCGAGTATCTGAAACATGTCGAGGGCCTGATTCTTCTGATTGATTGAACCACGGCGATGCTCGATAAGAAGTGCCTGGATTGCCTGGACGATCTCCGGTTGTACCCTCACATCTTCTGGAAGTCTGGTGGGAGCGTTGCGTTCCGAGGGCAATCCTACCGGGACCGCCTGAGCATCGGATACCCGTTGCGACCAAATAACATCCAGTTCATTGAGCAATTTCGTCGTGCCTGCCCTGACGGTCTTCTCGACGCGGTGGTACTGCTGAATCACCGTGCAGATGTCCCTACACGGATGGCAAACCTGATTGCAGCGCCCCGGAAAGTCGGGACCCGCCATCAACTGCACCGCCTGCACGTAGGCAGGGTACAACGTCGGCACCTCGTGCTCGAGCCATTCGGCAATGCGTAGTTGATTCGGAGTCATTCGCAACCGAATATTATCTCAAACTGCTGAGCGCCATTGACAAGTCCCCGAGGCATCGCGCATGAACGCTATGTACCTCCATATCCGAGTCCGGACATCGCCGATCAACGGCAACTAATACGGCGCCATTACTTACTGTTGGCTAAGTCTCGATAAACGTGGATTCGTCGGAATTTCCTGTTACGGATCACGTCAAACGACATTTCCGACGGCAGAAGTTCTGGAAACGTGGTTTGGCCTGTACGCAACCGTTGAGATTCGACTCGCCTGGATTGCCGGAGGGGGACAGGGATGAAGAAAGTCGCAGTGGCGTCTTGCCGGGAAAAGCGAATAAGTGGCACAGGTGGGAGATGCCAACTAATCATCCAGCATCAAGCCACTTCGCGGGAGCCTCAGCAGACTGCACCGGCTGCTTCACTACCGCCCGAGCCAGCCATCGCTTTGAACTGCTCATAATTCTGCGCAACCGGAGGCATCCGGATTTCAATTGGGGGATCATCCCCTCGATAGATGCTCTCGTCGTTGTTTCCAATTACGATTGAGCCCCGTCCGACGACGATGGCATGCATATGTCTGCTGATTCCGGTGTGCGGATGGCTAGCCAGGCGCTGCGAGATTCTGAAACTAAGATTCTGTGCCCAACCGTGCGGGCCTGCCACATTCGCCTGAAGGGTCGAAATGTGCACGCTCCACCTGAAAAGCGGCTTCAGACTCCTGTGGTACTCCGAAAATCGAGCGCCGCTGCCGATGCTGCAAAGCTTAAACGGCTTGGCCATTATTCCCGGTCTAAAGTCCGGCTGAGAAAATCGTGTGAAGTAAAACTTGGCCGCAAGTCCACTATTCTCGTTTGGCGAAGCGGCTACCATGAGAATCTGCGCGCCAAGTCGCTGTTCAGCACGATTGGCATTCTGAAAAACGGATCTGGCGAGAGGAGCCCAATTCACCGAAACCCAGCCAGGATCCCATCCTACCTGGTTGGGGTCAACCTCTGGAGGTAATCTCAGAAAATGGGCCAAACTCTCCAGGAGACTGAATCCAATTCGCACAGATCCCGCGAAGCCAGCCGCGATTGAGTTTGTAAGAGGGAATGCTTTTTGAACGAGGTCCTTCGTCGTGCCGTCGGGGAAAGTAACCTGAACGTCCGAATACAGCGCACAACCCCCTGTTATGCTCGAAACTGCGCAAATCCAAGTCAAGAGAACCTCCCACTTCGAGATCATTTTACGAAGCTGTTTCACCGAAAAACACCATACTTCGCTCCTTTCTGGATCTCTAGGCGCGTCCGCCCGCTGTTCTCAACGAGGGCAAAATCGCCGAGGCGTAAATTGCCCCTTGGTTCTTCCTTTGGAAGTGTCGGTGAGCGGGTTGGGCTGGAGTCAACAGCTAGATCGGCAACCTGAGTTGACCGTGCTGGGATAGACTGTCGGGCATGACAGCGAAGCGGAAGTCCTCGAGACGGGAATTCGGATGGCCCCACTTCATAGTTTCTATTGGCCTTGTCATTCTGTTTTTGGCGCTTGCGTGTGCAGTTACCTTGCTGGAGGCGACCTTTGCTTCCTTGGGCGACCTCGTCTCTTTGCCCATTGCTTCCACGACTGGACGGTCGCTTCTATTCCTTATAGCGGTCGCTTTCATCACAATGTGCCTTATTCAAGTCATCCGCTCCCTGGTTCCCGTTCGCGGGTGGTTTCATCTTCGGCAGATCACGAGGTATTTTTCTGACACGGAGCGAGAGATCGCGGACATTAATACTCCCTGGGTTTCGAGTGCGACGGACAGTCCAGCTCCTAAAGGACGCAGCAACGAGGAGGATGTAGCACAGAGTGTTCACGGCGATTTGGAAACTTTGACCCAGCGGGCAAACGTGAGTGACCAAACAGTATTCTTTGACGCGCCGATTGAGCAAGTGTGCGGGCAGATTGGCGCCGTTACGGAGTTTTTGCTTAGCGAATTGGCGTCTGACCTGAAATCACGGCAGGACCCAACCTCCAGCTCAATGCAAGAGCCCGACCCCGAAAAGCAAGAGCCCGACCCCGAAAACCACATCAGACAACGTGACCTTGGGCTACTTGCGATCTTGACTGGCAAGAGCAGCGTACATAAGGCTGGTGAACTGCTGAAGGTCCGTTGGGATCTTAGGTTTCCAGGGGATCCCGCGATGGAGCCTGTTCGCCTGAGGGCAGGCGTCCGCAATACGCTAGCATTCCAGTTGCAACGCAGTCTCGACCAACTACAAATCAAAGTCTCAAGCAAGTGGAAGAGGCTTTTGCGCCTGACTTCAGTAGTCACAAGCTGTGCAATTTGTCTATCTGCGACTCACTGGAGGGCGCCTTCCCCCGGACTCGTCCAATCGAACCTTGCCGGCCTGGCCACTGCACTTATGGCCGGGATTGTTTCGGGGTACGTCGCGACCGTATTTCGTGACATCATCTCGATCATCGAACGCGGGAGGCGATAATGTCCTTACCGGGAGATATCGAGGAACTGCGTAACCGGCGGGCTCTCAAGATTGTTAAGGAGAGAGGCATTTACCGTGTTGTAGGAGGCGATGGACAACGGGCATTATTCGGCGCTGGCCGGAAGATTGTTCTTATTGTTCATGGCTACAACAACACAGAGCCCGCAGCGAAAGCTAGTTATGAAGCTCTATATGAAGAGCTATCCCGAATTTTGTCTCCAACGTTTCTCGAGAACGTGTGGGAAGTTTTTTGGCCGGGCTATTGGCCATGGATAATGAAAAACGAATTCGTGTCCTGGACCTCCTATACCTGGAAAGCCTTCCAAGCGGAAGCGATCGCGATCGCTTTGGCGGATTGCCTAGAAGAGGCAGAGGCCAAAGAAGTGCTATTTATAGCGCACTCACTGGGGTGCCGAATCGTCCTAGAAACGATTCGCCAGTTCCTGCTGACAGGGCGGTGCTCAGTCCCCGGGATATGCCTGATGGCGGCTGCCGTTCCGACCTTCATGCTCAAGTTCGGTGAACGTCTAGTAAAAGCTGCCGGCTCCGTCCAAAAAAGATACGTGCTCTATTCTCGTGCGGATCGCACTCTGCATTTCGCGTTTCCTCTCGGCCAGCTTCCTGTCGATGGCGAGCTATCCGAAGCCGTGGGCAGGTTTGGAAATCCAGGTACCTGCTGGAAGAACGAGTATGAAAATATCGTTGAAACCCCTCTCGATCACAGTGAATATTACACTGGACTTAAGAAAAGCGAATTCCTCGCTCAAAGCCGGACAGCAGAGACGGTCGGCCGTATGTTCGGCCGCTCGCATTCCCGATACCCGCCAGAGACAGATCCATATGTGGTTGACTGGCAAATCCATTCCCGCCGCGCATCAGAGGAGAATGTGCTCCCAACGACGCGCTCCTTGGGATAGTTTTGCAAAAACCGCAAACAAGTGAAGACCGAACCGATGGGCAGAGTGCCCGTGATTCGGATCAACCAGGTTCAAGCTCCGAACGGAGCCGTATTTACCTCCACGAATAGCAGGGTCGGGTCAGTTTTCAGAATGCGCTCAGTCCAATGATCTCCAGTGGGCCGCGATTGGCGCCAAATCGCCATAATCGGCCAATCGGTTCCCATTTTTCTTCAGGTGGTGCGAAGTTTTCTTATCTCGGCCAGGATCTTGAAGAGGCGCTTTGAGAGCCTGAGGAGACGATTGCGCGCAAGACCGTTTGGGAGGCTACGGCGGAACATCTCCATGACCTGTTGAGCGGCGATTAAGGAGTCGATGAGACCATCGAGGCCTGCGCGCACGGGTGTGGCAGATATTTTGGGTTGTGGGGTCAGATGCCTGGGTTTGGAGCGAGCCAGCTGGAACTCGCGCTCGAGATCGGTGAGGGCGACATGGATGTAGCGCATGGTCATCGCCGGATCGACGTGGCCAAGTAACTTCATCAGGATGGGGAAGCTGACGCCGGAGCGAAGCATTTCTGTGGCGTAGGTGTGCCTGAACTGATGGGGGACGATGGTGGTGGAGAGGCCGAGGGAGTGGCAGACCAGGTGCAGGTAATCGCGGAGTTGAACGAGCAGAGCTACCTTGCTGCCTGGACGCGCCAGAAGCCGTCCATCGGCAGGTAGAGGGTCCAGGGAGCGGAAGAAGCGCAGCCGATGCACGAGATCGCGGCCGAAGGCATCGACGGGGACCATACGCTCGGTCTTGAGTTTTCCGAGAGGGACATGAATGGCCCATTGTTTTGGTCCCGTGGAGCGTAGGCAGTCATAGGAGAGATCGACGCATTCACCGATACGCATGCCGGTCGAGCGGAGCAGCAGGAAGACATTTCCGCCGAGATCGTTGCGGCGCATGAACTCCTGCTGCAGGAGTTGATCCTGCTCGGGGGTGAGCGGTCGTGGCAGAGTATGGGGCGAGCGCGGAATATCCTCGGGATCGTGCCCCTCAGGCAGCAACACGCGGCGAGCAGCGACGCCATGCATGCCAAGACGATGGGCCAGTTGCTTCGCGGCTTGTTGTCCGCTCTGGTTGGCATCCACGTCGAAGGTGAGATAGACGGCGCGTGGCCCCTCACACAACTGTTGGAACTGGTCAGCGTTGAGATGCGTGCCCAGCGAGCAGGTCACGTTGGGAAAACCCGCCTGCCGCAATACGGCATAGTCAAACAGCCCCTCGACAAGGATCACCTCGGGGCAGTGCCGGACCTTCTCCCATGCATACAGACCGCCCTTAGCACCAGGCAGGAAACGATGAGAGAAGGCAGTGCCGATACTGCGGCCGTAGAGGTTGACGATGTGTTCGCGCTGGCGCAACGGGAAGACGATGCGCCGATAGAGAGCATCCGAGCCCTGCGCGTTGATCAGGCCGGCTCTTCGCAGCAGATCGAAGGAATAGCCCTGTGCCGTGAGATGACGGCGCAGACTTCCTCCCGCAGCGTAACCGACGCCCAGTTCTCCAATCAGGGCAGCATCGTGAAGTCCGCGCTGGTCGAGATAGCGCAGCGCTTCGGAGTAGTGATCCAGTTGCTGTTGATAGAAGGCGACAGCTTGATCGAGCACCGCCGAGGAGATGCCTTCTGCAGCGGTCTGTGGATCGAGGCAAGCGAGGCTCTGACGGAAGGACAGACGGCGGGACAACTGGATGAAGCGAATCAGATCTCCGCCCTGGCCGCAGCCGTGACAGTAGAAAACATTTTTCGCGTGTTGACATAGAACGACGGCCGGGTCTCGTCGTGCAGCGGACAGAAGCCGACCAACTCGAAGCGGCCCGCGGGCCGGCCAGTCCAGTTATGTTCCCGCAGATAGTCCAGCAGCGGCATCCGCCGCTTGAGTTTTTCGACGTCTTCGCCCACAGCGACTTTTTCGCCTCCGGAGCCCAGCGTAGGCGGGTGACGCCGGCGATCCCAGGCAAGGATGGTGGGGAAAAAGGATTTTTCTTAGACACGCAAAGGCCAGAGGATTGCGAGAGCCGGCGTTAGCCACGACGGGGGCGCGGTTTTCTCATGCGCATGGTTGCCCCGCTCCAGCCAGTGAGCCACGCGCACGAGAACTTGTCGGAAGAGAGAAAGCGCCGGCTGGGAACCGTCCACGCCGTTCGACCAGCGCCGGACCGTGGAAGCATCGGGCACGCGATCCGCGTCCTTGAGCTTGGGCACAGCCTTTTCCCACGAGCAGTGATCTACAAAGCGCTGCCGCAATGCCTGGCACCGCGCCAGCAAACTGAAGTGCGTGTAAGGGAGAGAAAACAGCGGAAGAAAAGTGAAGGTTGTCCCGCAGCTTCCGCAGCGGCCCCGGCGAATCCCGATCCAGTCGTGATGCTCATCGTGTGCCTGCTTGCGCCGTCGCCCATGGCCAACAATCGAATCCTGTTTACAGAGCGGACATCGGCGTAAGATGGTCTCGTCCGAGTCTTCGGCCCAGCAGGCGACAAGCTGCTCCAGCGGGACCGACACTGGGACAAAGAGGATCGTTTACCTCACACGGGTCCCGCTTCCCGCTTCGAATCCGCCAAGATGCTGGCAGGAAGCGGGGCCCCGCCTCCTGAAGAAATCCCAACTGAAAGAGAATATAGCTTCTTACTGCCACCCACGATCGCGTGGTTCAGCTTTTTGGCCGGTTATCTCCGCCAAGGCACTCATCGACAGACAAGAAGGTCCACCTGTCTGTATAGGCGGTTTTACGGCCACTTGCGAGAATACCTCGACTTGAATGGCTGGATGAGCGCATGGGCCTGTTGTGGCCAGTCTAGAATGAATCCGGAATTCACGGAGGGACTCGCGGCAGGACAAATCCAGGGAGGTCGATCAGAACTGTTGGATCATCCAGGCGTTGCTGTTTACGACGCCGGATGGCATGGCAATATGCCGGCCGTCGGGAGACGGCAGTGCCCAGGTTGTCGTGCTTCCCTTGGGCTCCCAAAGCGGAGTCGCATGCCCTTCGAGATCGACATGCAACAGGGTGGCACGTGGCTTTAGAGTGAATATGAAAAAACCCGAGCCATCAGTAACCCAGTCAAGAGAGATCCCGTTGTCCCAGCCTCTGATAGAAATGGTCTTTAAAGTGTGCGTTCCTATCGAAAGCACGTAGATCTCAGGCCCGCCGCGCCGGTGGATAGCGATTCGAGTGCCGTCCGGAGAGAGTTGCCAGCCGTAATCCGATTTCCAGTCCACCTTGAACCGCCCCAATTCAGGTCCCCGGCCGGAAACGGGGTCGACACTCCAGAAGACAAGTTGATCTCTAGCCACTGTGGCAATTGCGCACAGCCGTGATGGCGCCAGAGCACAGCTGGGAATATCGAACAAAGCATCCTGGAGAACCACCTCCGGCTTGCCTCCTGCCATGGACACTCTTTTCAGATCCATCTGATTACCGCGAACATAGCCCTCTGGAAATGGTTCATACAAGAGCCAGGCGCCGTCGGGAGTGACACGTCCGAGTAGATTGCCAAGTCCTGAGGATTCGATACCCGTGAGAATCGGTGTGACCTCACCGCCCGTGCTGGCCGAAGCACGTTTCCAGTCCAGATTTTGGCCGGTGCACATGATCCGGGAGTTCCAGAACCTTGGTGGCGACGCTCCATGCCAGATTGTTCAGCAGAGCGATGATCTCCAGCCATGGTCCGCTGGTCTGCCAATGACTCTCAATTATCTCGAAGTTCCACTGCCGCAATTACGTCTCGGAGCAGGTCCTGATCGTTAGATGTTGATCGTTGGAAAGCCCACGATCTGGTCGCGGGAAAGGAACGCTCGCCGCGACACCAACACCCTCGCGGATAACTGTCTTTTCCCTCGCTGTGGCGATCGCCATTGCGACAATGCATTGGAGCGCCGCACGACCCCCATTTCCCGTGAGTAACTGCGGCGAAGTCAAGAGCTTCATTTACGATGGTCAAACGAGATGGCATCTGGAAGATTGTGCACTTCCAGAACACCACGATCGACCCTACATCGCAAGACGTCACTGCTTCTGCCAATCGAGCGCGTAAATTTCCTGGTCGCCAACATCGAGCGAGAGAAGAAATGAATCGTCGGGCGCCAGGCTGCTCAAACGCCAAATCTCCCCGTAAAACCTTCGGATTCCGTTCAAGGTGAGGACTCGTTCCAGCTTGCGATCGGAGAGACGGACACGAAAAAGCGCAGAGTCTCGGGAAGCCAGCGCTTCAAAATACACATATTTGCCGTCATGGGACCAATTAGGAAGAGTGATGAGCGTCTCGGGTATGTTGACCAAGGTTGTCCATTGGCCCGCAGAGCGATCCAAGAGCATCAGTTTGCGTGAGTCGGTTGTTATGGCGGAAAGGAATTTTCCATCGGGTGAGCAGTGCGGCGAGAAGAGATTGGACGAGCCCGGTACCTCAGCGGTCGTCCTGGTCTTTAGATCAACTGCCGAGATTCCGCCTGACTGTTTGAATGGGTTCTTCAGTGACACAAATATTGTTTTGCCGTCCGGAGACCACTCGGGATCGAAGCCGGCCTCGGAGCCAGGCACCAATTCCTGGGATTGCCCGCCTTTCGCGGAAACCAAGTAGGCATGCCATCCGGAGTCATTCGTGTGTCCCATGAAAGCAATCTGTTCAGCATCGGGAGACCATTTGGGTAATCCAGCCCGGAGAGGAGCGTGGGTAAGTTGGATCCGTTCGCTTCCGTCACTCTTCGAGCGCCACAGAGCGCCATCAGGAACAGAGACATACGTCATCCACCGCCCGTCCAAAGAGAACGCTGCACCTTCAGCGGACAGCCCACCCGCATAAGGCACAAATCCAGCTTTGGGATCGTAGCGAACTAATTGAGCCCGGGGCAACGATCCGATAGCGAAAATTCTGGACCCGTCGCGGCTCGGGACGGGAAGTGTGAAATCAAGCGGCCCATTGGTTAGTTGGATGGGTGCTCGGGCCTCTCGCCAACGCGAAACTTCGGGCAAGGCCCAAACATCGCTCCGGCCTAACCGTGAACTTTGAAACACGAAGTATTTTCCATCGGGAGTCCAGTTGCCGCAGCACTCCTGTGCCGCCGCATTCCACTTAGACAACAAGGGACGAAGGCCCTTTCCATCGGAGTCTATTTGCCAAATGGTCTTCGAATTATCTTTTGTGCGGGTGAAGCGAATCTTCTCGCACGATGGTGAATAGCGCAAGTCCTCTGCGAGCCCATCAAACGAGGCCAGTTTACGCGAACTGCTCCCGTCGGCCCTGGCTGCAAAGATATCTCGCTCATTTGAGAAAATGAGGTCTCCGGAAAGACGGCAAATGGCCACCGAGTGCGCCAAAAAACTCCCCAGCCGGGTCGGTGAGCCGGTGGGCAGCGGCAGTTTCCACACCGACCATTCTTTTCCGGTGTCTGGCGTGGCAAGGACAAGAAGGGCTGAGCCATCCGGCGCAACATCGTCGACGCGAGCGCCCTGGAATGGGTCTGGAATGATCGCCGTCTCACCGCCTGCCGCAGCAACTTGGGCAATCACGAACTGACCGCCTTGAGTTTCGCGGGTGAAAAGCCGAACGCCATCCGTTACAAGGCTCTCAAACCCCTTGGCGCGGCCATCATGCGTGACCGGGGTATAATTCGTGATTCTTGGCGGTTCTGAAGACGTGAGCCGGAAAACCAGAACGCCTCCAGCTAACAGTAGAACGGGAAGGATCGCGATATAGACAAACCGGTTTGTCCCGGCGACTGAAGGTTTCGCCTCCTCTTGTGGCGGTTCCGCGGGAGCTTTGGCGGTATGGTTCGCGCCAGCCACCTGGGATGAGAGGGATTCGGTTACCGGCGCGATGAAGCGATATCCCTTGCGGTAGAGTGTCTCGATAAACCTGGGGTTTTCGGAATCGTCTCCGAGTGCCTGCCGCAATTTCTTGACGGCGCTGTTGAGGTTGAGATCCATCTCTACAAATGTCCCGGAGGGCCATAGGCGTTTCTGCAGTTCCTCTCGCGCCACAATCTCTGCTGGCTTCTCCAGGAGCGCTGTCAAGATTTCGAATGGCTGGTCCTGAAGTTTTATCAGGACGCCAGAGCGACGGAGTTCGCGCGATTGAAGATCGACTTCAAAGGTCCCAAACCGTTGGAATCTTGAATCCTTCATCTGCTCGATCCCCATCGCATTTCCGATGTGACATGAGTTTACATCGAAGCCACATCAGTCCCAGATCACATTTCGAATTAACATACATGCTTTCATCCGATTAGCGGTTCATAATCTGACCCCCCAGCGAACATAGTTCGATCATTGCAAGAGATCGAAAACGATGGAAGATTTGGGTTGTCGGGAGCATTCGTCCAACGCTTGCAGTTGGTCGGCGCGGCTGGAAGTGGCGAGTTCCTGAATCACGAATAAGCCGACAACCGATCTCCGAGGCACAATCATGCTCATCCTTCGATTTGCACGCCGCCTGGGCGGGTTCTGGTGGCTCACATTCTGTCTGGGGACCCTCGCGAGCGGCCCGGGAGATGCGGACGAAAAAGTTCAAATCCCGAGAACCTGGGATGACTCGGCCATGGCCAAGCTGGAGATCCCGCTTGCTTACCCGGGTGGCTCTCCCAAGCATGTCTCCTCGGATTACTACTACCGCATTCCAGTTCGGACCATTTACAAACAGTATCCGGTCTACGCGCCGGGACACGAGCCGAAAGGCTACTGGGAGTGGCTAAATAGCCAGGACCCCGTCGTCGTCTGGAACGACAGCGGCACCCGTCCGCCCTTGCGCAATCAAGCCGACTGGATTCTGGCCGGGAAGATCTCATTTGAATCCGCGAACATTGTGGCCATCGACGGCGCCGTCAGCGTCAGGGAGGTCCGAAACCAGGAATGGTACAAGCAGGGTGGGGTACCGGTCGCGAAAAGCGGGTTCGTACCCTTTCTGTCGTATGTGATTCGGGAAAAGGGAAAAGTCGAACTCGGCCTGTTCGCCTGTGCGATGTGCCATAGCCGGGTTATGCCCGATGGAACAGTCCTCAAAGGAGCTCAGGGCAACTTCCCGCTGGAGCGTGCTGAGGCATTTCGTTCCACGCACGAAGTGCCCCCCGAAGTAGGTCGCATGGTGATGCGACTTCTGTATGCGGTTCCCTGGATCAAACCCGATCCTCTCGAGCAGCAACTCGCGATGACCCCCGACCAGCTGTATCGGGTCCAGCACGCCATGCCGCCGGGAGTCATGTCGCGCCATCGCGCCAGCCCCATCTATCCGGTGCAGGTCCCGGACATCATCGGCGTGAAGGATCGCATCTATCTGGATCGAACCGGCCTACAGCCACAGCGGTCAGTCGTTGACTTGATGCGCTATGCCGCGTTGAACCAAGGGGGTGACTTTCTAGCAGACTTCGACGGATTCATACCCCTCGGCGGACCGGAGTTCAACAAGCTGCCTGACCCGGAGAATCCGCTGGTCGGCGGCAGGTACAGCGATGAGCAACTGTATGCGCTGGCTCAATACGTGTATTCCCTCACTCCGCCGACCAATCCAAACAAGATGGATCAGCTCTCGATTCGCGGGCAAAAGATTTTTGAACACGAGGGCTGCAATCAATGCCACACGCCCCCGCTTTACACCAGCAATCGGCTGACGCCGGCCGAAGGATTTACTCCTCCGACCGATGCGGCGCTGAAATACAGGCTCAGCCCTCGTTCGGTTGGCACCGATCCTGGCCTTGCCACCAGGACTCGCCGTGGGACGGGCTATTACAAGGTTCCTTCACTGAAAGGCGTTTGGTATCGCAGCATGTTCGGCCACAGCGGATGGTGCGCAACGCTGGAGGACTGGTTTGATCCCAGGCGCACACGGGAGGATTACATTCCGACGGGTTTCAAACCGAACGGTGACGCTCCGTACGCCATAAAAGGACATCCGTTCGGGTTGGATCTGGAGGAAGACGAACGTAAGGCGCTGATCGCATTTTTGAGGACCCTTTGAGCAGACGAGACTCTTCGACGCAACGATCTCGTTTTATTGCCACGAGATGTGATGGTTTGACTCTCAAAAAACCAGACTCTACAGGAGTTGGTGGAGACGCGGATTTTTCGGCATGTGACTTGGGGACGTCAAAGGGCGCGAGAGGGCGTTAAGGGCCGTCTAACCCAATAGTTCGCTACTTCGATCGTTTCAGGATGGCCTCGGAGGTCTCGGAGCCCTCGGCGCTGGACACCACCTTCACCGTGATTTCGTCTGCGTGGATGGTGCCTTCGTCGGTAAACCTTTCGCCATCGTTCATGAGGGTGGCGAAGGAGATCTTGTCCCCGTCGACCTTACCGTTTTTGATACTGGTGCTATCCAGGATTTTGTCGCTATCGTCCATTACGGTTAATGTGCCGGTAAGCTGGGTTCCTTCCTGGTTGAAGACGAAGATGAGGGTAAGGGCGTTGCCGTCGGCGTCGTTGACTCGGCAGGTCCACTTGCCAGTCGCGTCAGCGGCGAAGGCGGGGAGCGCGCACAAGGTGAGTAACACGATTGCAACTCGGGCTATCCACCTCTTCATCATCATTTTCATGCAGTTCTCCTGTCGGGGATGGCGACTCGCGGCAGGTCTATCGGGCCGGCCGGAGGATTGATAGTGGCACTGTGAGGCAGAACGCACAAGTGCAGAACGCCGTTTGTTTGGCAGCTGAACAAGCCTGGTCACGTACTCGAATTCCCTACTGGCGGAATTCGTCAAAGAACAGACTCGAATTGATCGAATCAGCCAGAGCTTTATATCCGGCATCGGTTGGGTGTCCATGGTCGCCGCTATCAAGAGCCGGATTTATCCTTGCCGGTTGACTGGGATCGCGCAGGATGCGATCAAAATCGATCACTGCGTCGTAATTCCCGCTGGTGCGTATCCACCGATTGACCGCCTGCCGCTTGAGCTCATTCGCGGGCGTCCAGACAGCGAAAGGGGTTCCCGGTAGAAGGAACCCTTGAACAGGGTTGAGCGTGCATCCGAAAATCTTCAGACCCTTTGCATGCGCCCGCTCAATTAGTTGCATGTGACCCTGGATAACCTGATCAACGGTCACCGTTTCAGATGGATTTATTGTAAAGATGTCGTTGCCTCCCATTTGCAAGATCACATGCGTTACGCCGGGGGCGGCGAGAACATCCCGATCAAACCGGGCCAGTGCGTCCGGGCCGATCGAATCATGAAGGATTCTGTTCCCTGCGATTCCCTTGTTCATGATGCCAATCTTCTGACCATGTGGATGATTCATCAGACGCTGGGCGAGTTGATCGGGCCACCTCCGGTTGGCGTCGGGAGTGGACTGGGCGCCATCCGTGATCGAATCCCCGAAGGCCACAACACCGGGGGTCTCCTCCGAGGTCATTACCTCGACGTCAGACAGCCAGAACCAAGCCTGCATCGCCGGTGCTGCCGAGTCGATCGGCATTTGGGCGCTGCCGGTGAAATCTCCCTGGGGGGAAACGTACAAGGTCTGCTGCGCTAAGAAGTGCCAGGTCGCTGGTCCCGTCTCTCCAGGAACGAAGATGCTCACAGCCAAGTTGCTGAGCGCAGGCAAATCGAGGTTGACGGGGTCGCTCAACACCACGGCGTCGGACGGGACGGTAACGGAAGGCTTGCCTTCGAAGGTCAGCCTTCGATCTGATGCCGGAATGATGCTTGATCCTACGGCCTGAAGTGCGACGTGCGCTGCACCGATGACAACGGCATTGGCCCCGAAAGCAGAAAAGCGCACCCGCACTTTGTGGCCTCCGACACTGATATGGACGATCTGGCGGAGAGTCTGATTGTTGAAGCCCGCGTTTGCCAGCCCGGGGACGCCAAGGTCCGGTTCGTGAAGAGCAGTGCTCCATGTCCCGAGCCAGCGGTCGTCATCATTTCCGTGGCGACCACCCAATTGACCGGCTTGGACGAACGCAGTGCAACCGCAAATCACGAGAGAGGCGAGGAGCAGCATCCGGAGCGCAGATATACATGAGCCCTTGGCTTTAACGGTGAGAATCGTTTTGCCCTGCATTTTGAGACCTCCTTAGGGTCCTTTGTGGTGCGCTCAGCGTGGCCTCGACTTGGTGCCCCTGGGGAATGTGCCGTCAGGTGCCGAGCTACCGCTAACCCTCGTAAATCTGCACTAACGTTTGAGGTCTTCGCAATTCATTCAAGGTAATTCTGAGGTAAAACGCTTATCGCCTGGTAACTTGTTTATGTGTAGATATTTAGATCGGCGGATCGCTCCGCGGGATCTCCCCGATTTGAGGAGGGATCGTGCTAGACTCCCGGACAGGAGATCTGACGGGGGTTGCGTTGGTGGAAAACGAAACGAATACGACGCAATCCTGGCGTTTCGGCGTCTTCGAAGTAGACGCGCGAAACAACGAACTGCGCCGGGGCGGCGCGCCCACCAAGATTCGTGAGCAATCCTTCCGCATCCTGGTTTTCTTACTGGAACATGCCGGAGAACTGGTTACCCGCGAAGACTTGCAGCGGGCGCTCTGGTCCTCCGGCACATTTGTCGATTTTGAACATGGCTTGAATACAGCAGTCATGAAGCTGCGTGAAGCCCTCGGCGACTCCGCTGACAAGCCTCTTTATATCGAAACCGTTCCCAAACGCGGCTATCGCTTCATCGCGCCGGTGTCGCGCGAGCGGGACCAGACGATTCAGCCGGAATCTCCATCTGTGTCTCCCAATGCCACGAGTGGCGATGCAAACGGGATGTCTCCGGACCATCAGAATGCTTCCACTGTCATCCACTCATTTCCAAAGACGCAGACGAGACAAAGGATCGCATTTCTCGCAGTATGCTGTGCATGCGTCCTTCTGGCCGGCGCAGGATGGTTCGGCTACAAGAAGTGGCGCACCCAGGTTCCAGCACCCGTCCTGCGCACTCTTACAAGATTCACATTTGATGAGGGCCTGCAGACTGGCGCTACGTGGTCGCCAGATGCCCGCTACATCGCTTATAGCTCCGATCGCGACGGGAAGTTCGACATTTGGGTGCAGCAGGTAAGCGGCGGCGATCCGGTACAGATCACAAGGGGACCAGGTCACCATTGGCAGCCCGACTGGTCGCCCGATGGCAAATACATCGCCTATCGCTCCGAGGAGGGGGATGGCGGAATATACATAGCCCCGGCTCTCGGAGGCGCAGGACTTGAACGCAAGATCGCACCTTTCGGCTACCACCCCCAGTGGGCACCCGGCAGCTTGCAGGTGCTGTTTCAGGGTCAGCTTACAGACATTCCTGGAACGGGCCGGTTCTACATCGCGCAACTTGATGGTAGCCCGCCTCGCGAAGTGCTAGGCGAGCTCTTCTCGCAAAGCAAATTGTGGGGCACCTCGGCCGCCTGGCATCCGGATGGAAAGAGAGTCACCGTCTGGGTCACAGATTTATCACCAACTCCCAGCTTTTGGACAGTTCCGATCGCAGGGGGGTTGGCAATCAAGCTGGAGATTCCTTCCGAGATACAGAGGGCACTCAAGCAGGCTTCCGGCGAAGCTGTAACTGGCCAGCAGCAGGGAGACTACTCCTTCTCCTGGTCGCCTGCGGGCGATGCCATTTATTTCGAGCGCGTTTACGGTGGTGCGAGAAACATATGGAAGATGACAGTCAATCCCGAGACGCTGCGAGCCGTCGGCATCGAACGTCTGACTACCGGCCCGGGAACCGACGCAGCCGTCGCAATTTCAAGAGACGGCCGGCGGCTAGCCTTCACGGCAAAGTCGCAGCGGATTCAAACCTGGCTCTTCCCGTTCGACGCCGCAACTGGGCAGATCAAAGGCAACGGCAATGCGATAACCCCGCCTGGAAGGACATCTATCGAGGCAAACTTATCACCGGACGGTACGAGGGTTGCCTATTGCGTTCACAAAGGCGAGGGCTCCGGGCCCGGTTTCATTGACGTCCGAAACGAATTGTGGCTGAAGTCTCTTGTGGACGGGAGTGATGCTCCGGTCATCTCCGACAGCTATTCACGCTGGTTCCCGCACTGGTCGCCCGATGGCATGAAACTCATCTACCAGCGTAGAAAGCCGGGGACAAGCGAAGCACAGCTCATGCTTTGGTCCGGGCAGAGTCGCGAGGAGCAGCCACTCACAAGCCTGAGTAACTATGCGGGAATCGTTTACGACTGGTCTTCAGACGGCGAGTGGCTGTTGGGCGGGGACACACACGAAATTCTGCTGCTCCCATCCCCTTCGGCGGCACATGCGGGAGTCGCGGCCAGAAAAGTTGTTTCCGATCCGGCGTACCGGATCTACCAGCCACACATGTCGCCTGACGGTCGATGGATTGTCTTCAACGCTGGGGCGCGTTCAGCCAGCCCGGAGTCCGCGCTCTACGCAGTGTCCTCCTCGGGTGGCCCATGGACGCGCATTACCGATGGCAAACACTGGGATGATAAGCCTCGCTGGTCTCCTGATGGCAGGACAATCTATTTCGTCTCGGGGCCCGGCGGCCTTTTCAATGTCTGGGGAATCCATTTTGATCCGGCTGCGGGAAAACCTGTCGGGCAGCCGTTTCAGGTGTCGAAATTTGAAAGCCCGCGACTGATGATTCCACGATGGATAAATCCTGTCGGGCTTTCGTTTACCCAGGACAAACTCGTGTTGACCATGGCAGAAGAGTCCGGCAGTATCTGGGTGCTGGACAACGTCGACAGATAGCTCACCGCCGAGGGGTAGCTCCGACAGCTTCCAAATTTGTGACCTTGCTGGTGACTTCCAGCCAAATATCAAAATCGGGAAACTCCCGCTGACCCATGATGAGTTGATGAGCCCGGAAACCCGCGGACGTTAGTCAGCATAGATCCGGGGAAACCACCTGGCCGTGTAATCCGCATGTGGTACACCTGCCAGCCGGAGCAACGCGGGGATCCACGTTTCAGGTTAGGCGGTTATACGGCAACGTGGGCACCCGCAGAGATCGAATCAAGCAGCTCAATGAGTGAAAATATTCCCCCGAAAGTAAGCGGAAAGATTGCAATTACGATTGCGACTAAACGCCCTATTGTATGAGAGTTAAAGCACGCCATCCGGGACGATACCGTGACGGAGGCGGCCTCTTCGGTGCGGGCCGGTCGGCTGTACGCATGTTGGAAGATCGCGAACCGCCGACATCAGCGTTGCTATGCAAAATTTAGAAGGCTATTATCGGCTACGGTGGGTAGAGTAAATGTATCCGGGTCTTACAGCCCGGTCTTCGGTTATCTAATCGATCCGCTAGCTCCTAACCGGAACCACAGAACTCCGCAGACGCCACTGTTTGCCGCGAGCACCCACCTACGCGGCCTCAAAACCACGCTTACGGTTCGTCTCATCGAGTGCGTTGATCTCGCAACATCTTGTCCTCGAGCCGACAGCTCTGCTAACGGGTGGGATTACAGATGTTTCCGGCGTGGCAATTTCCACGGCCTCGATCGAATTGGAAGATAGCCATTCCCATGTAATAGTCCGTACGATCACAGACTCTACGGGTCGCTTCCGCCTAACGGTTCCCCTCGCAGGAGTCTATCGGCTAACAATCTCCCACCCGGGCTTCAGGACCGCGGTCGTCGAAAATCTGACCTTGTCGACGAGCACGAATGTCACAGATGTGATGCTTCAGGTCGGCTTCGCCGAGGAGTCAATTAATGTAACCGAGGCGCTCGAACTCGCGGGAGATCAAATTGCGACAGAAGGGCCAATTGGCATTCTCGGCGATCTTCCGTTTCAGGAAACGCCGTTCAGCGTTAAGTCGTACACAAACACATTTCTTGAGAACCGCCAGGCGCTGACGCTGACGGACGCGCTCGACAGCGACGCTTCGATCATTCGTGCATCACCTGACGGCGACGTGTTCTTGAGCCGTGGGTTCAGGGGTGTAGTCGTTGCATTAAATGGCCTCCCTGGCGCGAACGAAGAACGAACAAAATTGATTTCGCGGTTTCCAATTAGCCTATTCCTGCCCGCTTGGCTCCACATCGGCCAGCTTCAATCGGCTCCAGAGAGATAAGTCCCCTGTGGAAGTATGTTCGGATACGGACGGTGTATTTTGCTGGGCGCGGAGCGCACAGTCTTGCGGTCCCCAAACATGTGCGTTGAGAGCGATTCAATTGGATCATATTTTCTCCGCATCATTTTGAAGCGCCCTTCGTTTTGGCCTTCCTCTTGGGAGAATCAGGTGCAGACGATTTTGGTCGCATTAGCAATTCCGAGACCAAGACATTCCCGAGCCAATCTTCATATTCCTGTGGCGACCAACCTCGTTGTCGCACCAGCATGGCGTATAGCTCTCGACTGGTGAAGGCCCAGAGGATATCTCTCGCTTTGCCGGGATTGGTGGAGGGGCTCAGCCAGCCGCTCTGACTGATAGAGTCCACCATCGACCTCTGGCTATCATAGCGATTGCATTCGCGTTCTTTAATGAGATCTGCAAGTTCAGGAGTGACCAGACTCACGCCCTGCAGCAAGTCGATTGTTTCAGTCTGCGAATCAAAGATATGCCTTGCGATCCGTGCAGCAAAGCGCAGCCGATCGGGCGGAAAATCTCTCTCCCTAGCCTGCCGAACCAGTTCTTGATAGGCCGTCCCGAAAGAGCTTCTGTCGAACAGTTCCGTAAGAATTCCAACCTTTGATCGGAAGACCGCATAGACGGTTTGAGGCGACACTTCCGCTCTCTGTGCAGTCGCGTCGATGGTCATCCCCTCGTATCGCTTCTCGAGCAGCAATTGATAGGCGGCATCGACGATCCTCTCGCGCGTGTCTCCCGCCTGTCTTTGACGGGCAACGGATCGATAGGCGCGCTTCTTCTTGGTTGTCATATCAATTGTGTATTCTATATCGAAATATAGGATGCTCTATTTAATATGTTCGACTGTATTTGAAGCGAGAGGAGATGGGAATGAAGCTGCTTTTGCTCGGCGCCACAGGAAAGGTGGGCAGCGGCCAATCAAAGGGTGCCGAACTCGCGAAGCTGAGGTCTATGCAGAAGAGCCTTTCTTACTACATGCGTGCAAACGTATTTATTACGACCAGCGGCGCTTTCGATCAGACGGCTCTGAATTGCGGAATTGAGCATCGACAACATCCTATTCTCCGTCGATGATCCGTTCGCGGACAATTTCGAAGGCGTGGAATTTCTGAATAAAGCCCTCCTGTCATGTGAGGATCGAGAGAAGCTGGCTCATAAAATGCGGAGCGGCTCCTTGAACTCTCATCCGAACCCAATTCGCGCAGGAGTCCAAGCCGCTCTCTCTTTTCCTTCAAGGCGAGAATTAAATCAATAATGGCGCTTACGCTGATTTCTTTCTTGGTCAATTAGAATTGTTACCTCGCGACACTGAGCGGCAGACGGCGAACCGAAACGGGCGGCGATCTCGCCCATGGAACCAACTGCATCTCAAGCTACCTGGGCAGGATCGCGGCCGCAACCGGATCGAGCGCCGTAGGCAAAGATGATTTGGAAAGCGGGTTCATCTGCAGCCATCATCTCAGGTCACTCTGTAAATAAGTTATCGATTCGCGTGTATTCATGCCACTGTTTGCGATGAGTTCACTTGTTCGGCAACACCTCTGCGATACCACTTTCGCTTCGTCGCCGTGCGCAGATCGATGCCGCCCATCAGAAGCGCGAACTCTTCGCGCGTCAACTGCACACGGCCGTCATCAGAACTGGGCCAGTGCAACCGTCCCTTCTCCATGCGCCGAGCGCACACCCATAGACTGAAGTTATCGAAAAAAGAGAATTTTCATCCTATCTCTTCGTTTGTTAGCGAACAAAAACAGGTGACCGCTCTGAGAATCTTCCTTTAGCTGCCCAACGACCAAAGCATAAAGACCGTTAAACCCCAGCCTCATGTCTGTCCCGCCGGTAGCCACGAAGACGCGCGTGGTCGCACCCAGACCCAGCATCGTACTACGTTGCCTCGAGCACTGCGATCAACCGCCGCAGTGTCTCCGCATCAAAGCCTGCATCGACGCCGATCCGCCGGCCGCCGGCAAGTTCGACATATAACGCCATACACGGGCTCTCATGCGTACCATCCACCACGTTCACTGGGATCAGTGAAACTACGGGCAGGGCCTGCGAAACCAGACGGGGCGTGATGCGCCTGCCTTCACTTGTCCCCTGGCGATGCCGGTTCAACGTGGAAAGCGATAGACCGTGCTGACGGCAGTACTCCGTGCGACTCAGTCCGCTCTGCTCAAATGCCGCCACAACTGTTGCAACCTCTGCGGGGCCGCGGCGATGGCGCTCTGTCTGCTTTGCTGGGTTGTCCATGCTTCCAGTTCATCACCCTGCATGCGCGCGCGAAAGTATGCCCTTGCCCGAATGGATACAATGGATTCGTCACGGACTGCGGAAGCTGGGCGGCTCCGGGCAACGGAATTGTGCCACTCACGTCGAAAACGAACAGAACCGGCCCCTTGGGTTGCAGAATTGTGATTGGCCTTGCGCCAGGATGAATCCGGCGCATATAGCCATGAAGCCAGCGTTTGGGCGTCGCAACGTAGGTCGCACCAGGCATCTGCGTATGGACAAGCATCGCATTGAATGGCGAGTACATCCGGAATCGAGCAATGGATCGCAGCAGATCTCCATAAGCCGCACGCGTGGAAAACTGTCAGCTACATGGAAGAGTTCGTCCAGCGCCCGATGCGATTCGAGTGCCTCGAGCGTCGTTAGCTGGGCTTCAAAATTGAGAAGTTCAGATTGCACGGGTCAACTCCTGCATACCACCGACGGGCGATCTACCTTGCGAACACAAGCTTTTTGTGAGAGATAGAAAATCCACTGCGCAGCCGACGCAGGCTTCCACATCGTTTTCAGGCACCCGGCGGCGCCGGTCATAGAACTTGGCAAAGCCGACCTCTGCCCGCGCATGGTGGGGCTCCGCTGATTTGCTACACCTCACTGCCTCTTGGGCGTAATGTCGGGACACCAAAGCCCTGGAACCTCACTTCTTTGGCAGCTGATCCCGGAAGCCAATTGACTGCGCCTCATGTAGAACGCCGTGCGCCAGGAAGTAGTCCTGGTCGTTGTCGCTTTTGTCGGGAGGCATCGAGACTTTCTCAACGCTGGTTATCGTGGCCGCAAAAACGAACATATCTGAAGACCGATCCTTATGATTCAGAAAGCCCTTTGTTGTTGCGGGTACAGACGAAAGAGCGTGTGGGCCGAACTCGAGGCCGCAGCGAAGGGCTAAACTAGCTGTCGGTTAGGATTACGATAAATGTGAAACCGGGGAAGGCTGTACAGATGGCTGTGAAGCTCAGATCGTGGAGAGAGCGATGGCATTCGGGAAGAATCGACATCCTTGATTTTGGCCGAGTTGTCCAGGCAATTCTGTTATTGCTTTTTTTGATCTCCGCCGCGCCCTCGCAGCAAGTTCCGGTCATCATCCAGGGCAGGGTTCGGGACCGTGCTGGGGCTCCCGTGAGGGACGCGTTGGTGCGTCTGGATGGCGATCGCAATTCCTCGCTGCAAACAATGACAAAGCCGGACGGCCGCTTCACCTTCGCCGGACTCACAAGCGGAGTCTATGTAGTCAGCGCGGAAAAGGCTGGGCAGCGCAGCGAAGCAATGACGGTGAACACCGAGGCTCCGGAAGGCAGGGCACTCCTGGCGTTGACGCTCGACCTGGGCGGCTCAGCAAAACAAGCCCCGCCCATGGAGTTTGCCGACACTCCGAATTTCACCATCGCTGCCGTGACGGACTGGACCGCAGCCGGCGGCCATGGATCGGACGCCGTTCTCCGCACCAGCGAGGCTCTCAATCGCGAGACGCTCGCTCTCAAGCCGGCGACTAGTGGAACCACGGGCGATTCCGGCGAACCGGCGGAATCGGAAAGTGCCCTGAAAGCGGCCGTTGTGCGCAACCCCGGCGACGCCGAAGCCAATCGTAAGCTCGGCGAGTTTTATCTCCGCGCCAAGCGGTTTCAAGACGCGATTCCGCCGCTGAGGGCCGCGTGTACACTCGATCCGAGCCACGCCCAGACTGAGTACAATCTTGTACTCGCTCTCGAAGGAAGCGGTGACCTTATCGGAGCCCGCGAGCAAATCGAGAAGCTGCTGGCGCACAACGACAACGCCGATGCGCGTCGGCTTGCCGGGGAACTCGATGAGAAACTGGGCGATCCACTCGCCGCCGTGCACGAGCTCGAGCGCGCCGTGCGCGAAGACCCCAGCGAGCAGAATTACTTTGCATGGGGCTCTGAACTCCTGTTGCACCGCGCCGTGTGGCAGGCGAAAGACGTTTTCTCCGCCGGAGTCAAGGCTTATCCAAAATCGGCGAGGATGTTGACCGCGTTGGGCGCAGCGCTCTTTGCGGGCGCCCTCTACGATGAGGCCGCCCAGCGGCTTTGTCAGGCATCGGATTTGAATCCGGCCGATCCTGAACCATACCTTTTCATGGGCAAGATCGAGATCTCGGCGCCCAATCCGTTGGCCTGCGTGGACCTGAAACTGGCGCGCTTTGTCGAGTTGCGTCCGGAAGACCCGCTGGCCAACTACTACTACGCCATGACCGTTTGGAAGCAGAAGGGACAGTCGATTGATGAGTCGACGCTGCAACGTGTGGAGGAACTGCTGATCAAGGCCGTGACCATCGATCCCCAATGCAGCGAGGCTTATCTTCAACTCGGAGTGCTCGAATCAACCAGGCGCGATTACGCCAAGGCGATTGGATACTACATCAAGGCAATTCAAGCGAATCCCCAATTGAGCGATGCTCATTACCGCTTGGGAGTGGCGTATGATCGCGTTGGCAATAAAGAAAAGGCAAGGATGGAATTTCAACTTCACGACGAAATCGAGAAGCAGCAGGCTGCCTTGGTCGACAAGCAGCGGCGCGACGTCAAGCAGTTTCTCGTTATTGTGAATGGGAAGACGTCAGATTCAAGTCGTCAGTGACTTTAACTACGCTGATTTCGGCTTGGCCGTCGCAACAATCCCCGAACCCTCGCGAATGGTGAGGATCTGGTTCGCCTTTACCTGCGTGAACCGCTCGACCTTCTGCGTGGTCGGCCATTTGATTTCGATGGCATCGATGGTTTCGGCGCTCCCGATGCCGAAGTGCAGGCGCAGGTCGCTCTGCGACATGACGCTGGTGCCGCTGTGCACCTCGTCCATCTGGATGTGCTTGCCGGTAATCACCCGCGCCCGCGCGCCGATCGCGGTTCGATTGCACTTGGTTCCGATGAGTTTCAGCTTGATCCAGTTCTGCTTGTTGCCGCCGACATTGTGGAGCAGCGATGGCAACTCATTCATGTTCAGGATCAGCATGTCCATGCCGCCATCGTTGTCGTAGTCCCCGAAGGCCGCGCCGCGGCTGGAGAAGTGGGCCGTGATGCCTGGACCCATCTCCGCCGAAACATCCTTGAACTTTCCGTTGCCAAGGTTCTTATAGACCAGGCGCGGATTCTTGAAACTCTCCCCGAAATTGTATTTGTCGATTTCAGGATAGACGTGGCCGTTGATCTGGACGATGTCGGCCCAGCCGTCATTGTCGTAGTCGATGAAGCCGCAACCCCACGCAACGTAAGTATTATTGATGCCCACGCCGGAATTAAAGGAGAGATCGCTGAAAGTGCCGTCGCCATTGTTGTGGTAGAGGTTGCAGGTGTCGTCAGCGAAGTTTGTCTTGAAGATATCGAACCAGCCGTCGCAATCGTAATCGGCAACACCGAGGCCCATGCCGGCCTGTTCGTGTCCGTCGTCGTTGTAGGCGCATCCGGACATCACGGCGATATCGGTGAATGTGCCGTCATGATTGTTCTTGAACAAAATGCTCGGCTCCGAATCGACCGCGACGTAAATATCCGGCCATCCGTCATTGTCGAAATCGTATGAAACCGACGTGATGGAGTAACGCGGACCAGGCTTGAGGATGCCTGCCTTTTCCGACACATCGGTGAATGTGCCGTCACCGTTGTTGTGGTAGAGGATGTTGGTATCGCCGGGAAGCCCGCGCGGGCCGCACATCGTGGGCACGCCCTTCCACTGGCAGAAGCTGGCATCGTCAACCGATGGCGGCTTGTCCGGATCGAGCTTGACGAAGTTGCAGACGAAGAGATCGAGGTGTCCGTCGCGGTCGTAATCGAGAAAGCTACAGCCTGTACCCCAGCGCCCGTGCGCCTGCGCGAGACCGACTTTGGCAGTTACATCGGTAAAGGTTCCATTGCCATTGTTACGAAAGAGGATGTTACGTCCCCAGAAAGTGCAGAATAAGTCATCCCATCCATCGTTATCGTAATCGCCGACGCAGACGCCGGTTTGCCAGCCGCTGCGCCCGATGCCGGACTTCCACGTCACGTCTGTAAAGGTGCCATCGCGATTGTTCTTGTAGAGGTGGGTCGTCGGCTCCTTGCCGGCTGGCCAATGCGCATCGAGGCGGCTGCCGTTGGTGAGGTAAATGTCGAGCCATCCATCATTGTCGTAGTCGAAGAAGGCCAGGCCGCTTCCCTTGGTCTCGATGATGATGCGCTTCTTGTCGACGCCGCCCCACACGTTGGGAACCTTCAGGCCGGCCTCCTCGGCTACGTCGATAAACTGAACCGGGGAAGACGGCGGCGCAGTGACAGCGGCCCTTACCGTGAACCTGTCACTCCATTTCCATAGAGGAGTCATGAGCGTGTCGAGCAGGGTACCGCCCAACACAAAGAGTGAAGATCCGAGAAACCGCCGCCGTGGAATGATCATAGACTTCCGTCATTATAGAAACTCGATGCCGCTGGCAACCAGAATCAACCTGGGTGCCACATCCAGGCCCTGCGGGAACGGGGTTTCATTTGCGGACTTTGGGAAAAGGATGCGGAACAATGCCCGCGCCTTCCTTCACTGCGATGATCGAATCAACGGGGACGCTGGCCAGTTTGTCCACCTTGCCGCTCGGCCATGTGATCTCCAGGGAGTCAATCTTTGTCCTCTTGCCCAATCCGAAGTGAATGCGCGGATCGCTCGCCGACATATAGCTCGTGCCACCCTTCGTCTGGTCGACCTGGACTATCCCCGACGAAGACAGTTTCAGTACCGCCCCGATGCCGTCGCGGTTGGATTTCGTTCCTATCAATGGCACCTCGAGCCAATGATTTGCGCTCGCTCCATCGTTGCGAAAGACCTCTGGGTAGTCGCCGCGGCAGTTCACCGCGAAGCCAACCTGGCCGTCATTCAGGAAATCAGCCGTTGCAAGCCCGCGGCCAACCACGGGGCGATTGAAGTCGCCCCCAAGCGTGTCCGAGGACTTTTCAAATTTCCCGGACCCGAGATTGTGAAACATCAGCAACGGCTCTTCATAAGAGACCAGGCTGTGATAAAGGCGGACGTTGTCAAGCATGGCGCCATTTGCCTGGACGATATCGGGCCAGCCATCGTTGTCGTAGTCGATGAAGTTGGCGGCCACTCCACTCAACAGCATTGCCTTGTTGCCGATCCCCGAACTGTAAGTGACGTCGGTAAAGGTGCCGTCGCCGTTGTTGCGATACAGAGCAGAACGCAAGGGGTGGGCCGGCTTGTATGCGTCAGTAGCGCCGGACTGAACAAAGCACAGATCCATCAGACCGTCGTGATCGTAGTCGATCCACGCCACGCCGGTGCCCATGGTTTCGAGATAGTACTTCTCATCGGTCTGTGTTGAGTCCTGCTGGAACGTGATACCCGCGGACTTGCGAATGTCGGTAAAATGGACACTAACCCGAGAGTTGGCGGGCTTCGCGGTTTGCTGGGCGCGGGCACCGTGAAAACCCGACGAGCCTGACATTGCCAAGCCCAGAAGAATCGCAGCGATTGTGCCGACGCGCACAATCATAATGTTCTGTCCGCGAGGGACAGTGCCAATTGAAGGAACTGCTCCTTGTTCTCCGCGGTCAGCACTTTGTCGCCGGCGCCCGCATCTGCCGGTGCGTGCTCGAGAACCTGTTCGATGCGATCGATCTCTAGGCTGGAACTGGCGCTACTCTCCTTGAATCGATTGAGTACGGCTTTAGCTTTGTCGATCCGCCCGATTTGGAAATAAAAAACGCCAAGCGTGGAGTAGCCCCCGCCCCACTCCGGAAGCAAATCGACGGCGCGTTCAAACTGTTGGCTCGCTTCGGACGTATCGCCGCGCATCATCGAGGTAAGGCCCATGCCCCAGTAAATCTTTCCCGAGGCCGGAATGCGCGATTGTCCCTTCGACAGTGTCTGTTGCGCCGCATCTATGTCATGAGCCCGCAGCTCGATCAAAGCCAGCGACAGGTAGTTTTGATCATTGTCAGGATTGCGAACGATGGCGTCACGAAAGATATCGGCGGCATGGGCCGTATCTCCAAGATGTGTGTAGATGTCTCCCAGTAGCGTCAGGTAAGCATCGTCCTTGCGCCCCAGTTCGGAAACCTGGTTGGCCGTGTCGAGTGCCTGGGTATAGAGATGCTTCCGAAAGTATGCGTTTGCAAGGTCGAACCTAACTTCATCGGAATTAGGATTGATCTGCAACGCGGCCTGAAAATGCTGGATCGCGTCGTCGTAGAGGCGATACCGCGCCAGAAGGACACCAGTTCCGGTAAGGGTGCGGTAATCGGCGGCGCTGATCTTGTCGAGCTGGGCTACGGTGTTTCTGGCATCTTCTACCTTTCCGGCTTTCAAGTACGCCTCGGCGAGTAAGTAGAGGTCCTCCGGTTGATCAGGGTGCTTGCTAAGCTGGTCGGTCAGCGAAGCCACATCCAACTGGTTGCGCGCGCCGGGGGCGAGCTTCGACCGGTTATCGAGGTAGTCGAACAGGTGCTCGTAGGGGAGAGGCCCGGCCGATGCGTTTTTCGAAAGCGTCTTGAACACATTCAGATCACGATCGGCGGCGGCCGTTTCATGCAGGCTGCGTTCGACCATGGCCAGCTTGTAGTATCCCGTCGCAGGATCGCGACTTACTTGAACATACCGTCTCAACAGCTCCTCGGCTTCGGCATACTTCTTCGCCGCGATGCGAATATTGGCGAGTTCAAGAAGGGCGTCCGCGAAATCTGGATTGGATTTGAGTGTCTGCTGAAAAAAGGCTTCGGCAGTTGCGGCGTCACCCTGGCGCTCGGCGATGAATCCAAGATTGAACAGGCAGGAAGTGTTATTGGGGTCGAGCTTGAGCCCTTGCTGAAAGTATTGCTTTGCCTCATCGAAGCGGCCCAGGTTGCGATACGAGAGCCCAAGAAATGCGTAGGAACGGGCGGAGTGATCGACTTGAAGGAGCTTCTGGAATTCTTCAATGGCCTTCTCAACCTTCCCGGCCATAAAGTAACTTTCCCCCAGCGAAGCCAGCAGGTCTACTCGCCTAGGAGCAATCTGCAAACCCGCTTCAAGCAGGGGAATGGCATCCTCAAAATAATTCTGAGACATGCTTACCTGGGCCATGAGGAAGATGATGTCGGTGTTCTCGGGCGCTAACTTGCGGGCCCGCACCAAAAGATCCAGCGCATCCAACGGACGCGACTGGTTTGAATAGGCCTCGGCAAGTAGATACATTGTCTCAGCCGAATCCGGCTTCATTTTGAGGGCCCGCGTGAGGATGACCTGGGCCCTCGAATAGTCCGCATTGCGGAGAAGGACCTGGCCGAGGTTATAGATGATCTCGAAAGTTTCGGGTCGAAGCGCGTCAGCCTTCTCCAACTCCAGTTGCGCCGCTTTGTACTGCTTTTCCGACGCCAGCATTACCCCAAGCGAAAAATGGACTTGCACGTCATTGCCGCTTTGCTCCGAGAGTTCGGTGGCCGCGCGAAGCCCGTCGGTGGTTCGACCGGTTTCGAAGTAAGCACGAATGAGGTTGAAGCGTGCTGCCGTGCTCATGGGATGAACGCGCTCGAAGTGAGGAATAGCATCGGCAGGTGCGCCCTTAATCATGAGAAGGACACCCAGGTTATAGTTTGCCTCTGCATTCGCAGGGTCGAGGTTGAGGACGGTTCGGAACTCCTTCTCGGCCGGAATCGCTTGCTGCTGGGCGACGAAGAGGTTGCCAAGATTATTGTGGGTTTTGGCCGATCGCGGGCTCAGCTCGAGCGCTTTTTGAAACGATGCCATCGCGGCCGAGTAATCCTGCTGGCTGGTCTCGATAATTCCCAGGAGGTTGTAACCCTCCACGCTGGACGGATGACGCCTGAGTTGTTCGAGCGCCGCGGTCTTGGCTTCCGCAAATCGCCGTTGCTGCAGGAGGGTTTCCGTTTCATGGAAGTCAGCGGAGGAGGTCGAGGTCTTCTGCTGTGCGATGCTTCCCGATCCGGCTGCGAGGAAAAGCCCGAGGACGACAATGGAGATCAGCTTTGCGCGCGCGGTCACGGTGAAGTCGGCAAGGTATGAAGAGGTGAAGTGGTTCATCTTCACGGCGCGCTGACGTCGTTCATTCCAGGCGGTCATTGCAGCAGTTCCATCGCCTGTTTCGCACCGGCGTTGTCGGGTTCCACGCGCAAGAGTTCGCGCAGGACCGCCTTGGCACTTTCCTTGTCGCCGCGCATGGCATACAGACGCGCCAGGTTGAGATAAGACTGGTCGAACCTCGGCGCGACACGAATTCCGGATTTGAATTGTTCTTCCGCTTTCGAGTAGTCCTGCTGGCGAGCAAAGACAATGCCCATGTTGTTGAGGGCTTCGGCGTAGTCAGGCCGCAGATCCACGGCGCGCTGCAGATAGTCCAATGCGGGTTGCATCTGGCTTTGTTGGGCGTAAAGCATCCCGAGACTGAAATTGGTTTCGGGATCGTGGGGCTGCAGCGCCAACGCGCGTGTAAGAGATTCTTTCGCCTTGTCGAACAGCTTTTGGCGACGGTACACATTGCCCAGGTTCAAGTAGGCAGTGGCGTAATTCGGCCTTTGCGTCAAAGACTGCTGAAAATCCTGAATCGCTTCGTCGGGGCGCCCTTGCTGGGCGGCCATCATGCCCAGGTTGTTCCAAGCCTCCGGATAGTTCGGACGCAGCTTCAGCGTCTGTTCAAGGTATTGGCGTGCCCCATCGTAGTTCTTCATGCGCAGGTTGAGTGTCCCGAGGTTGTAATACGCATCGGCATTGTCGGGCTTGGCCGCGATCACCTGTTCAAATGACTCCGCTGCCTGTTCGAAATAGCCGTGCTGGTACATGGCCACGCCGTAAGTGAAGTCATTGCGCAAGAAAGCGGTCTGCACCAGGCGCCCCGGGAAGGGAAGCGCCGCGCGCATGCGCGCTTCCAGGCTGGCCGGGATGGATTTGAGGTCCGTGAGCAGGCGCTCAGGAACGGCTGTCCCTTCATACACCTTGACGATCATCCCCTGTCCATCGACTAAGAAGGAGATTGGGATAGGCATATCGCGCCTTCGGTCGTGAAGGTGCCGATAGATGATGTTGTAGATTCCGGCAACTTCCTCACTCGCCAGGACTGCTGGAAACGAAAGACGCTGCTGGTTGACAAACGAGCGCGCGGCTTGAATCGTGTCGGGCTGGTCCACGTTGATTGCCAGGATGCGCAGTCGGCTTGTTCCCAGCGACGAGGAATACCGATGCAAATCTTTCAATTGATCCAGGCTTCGCGGAGCAATCGTGGACCAAAAGGTCAGGAGGGCGTAACTGTCGCGAAGCGAGGCGAGCTTCTGGACGTTGCCATCTAGATCCGGCAGCGAAAACTCGGGGGCCTTGAGCGGTTCGATAAGCCATGTCTGAACGTCCGCGGGCCATTCCGGTTGCTCGGGGGCTGAAGGGGGTGACGCGTCGGTAGGGGGCACCGCTGTAAAAGCCTTGGCCTGAAAGGGAGTACCTTCCTCGATTTCAATGCGATGGTCGACCGGCAACGATTCCAGGACCTGAACCAGCCCGGAAGGCCAGCGAACCGTGGCGCGGACGCTTCCCTGGTGCTTTCCGACTCCAAAAAAAACGTCCTTGGAATGCTGCGCCAGAAAGCCGGAACCAGCCTGCAGATACCGGGTCTGGCGCGCCCCGCCCGCGTCCACCGTGATGCTGGTTCCGATCGCATCGCGATTACTCTTCCTCCCGCGTAAGTGGAACGATATCGATCCGCCGATGTCCTTCATGGCGTTGTGCAGAATGCGCAACTGGGGAGCATTCCGGTTTTTCAGGATCACTTCCAGGCGCCCGTCATGATCAAGGTCGGCAAGCGCAAAGGAACGGCTGTCTTCCAGGAAATCCAAGGCCACCGCGCCGGAGGCTTCGGTGAATGTTCCATCGCGGTTATTCACGAACATCACGTTTCGAGCGTAGCCGTGCCATGTGTTGTCAGAGCGGACGAGTTCGTTAATGGCGTTCCAGCCCCGTTCATAGGCCAGGGAAGGCGTGGCATCGTCAGAGGACTTCGCCACCACTTGCCGCCAGAAGAAACTGGCCAGATCATTCCGCTCGGGGCCGGAAAGGTATCCGTTGGAGACGTAAAGATCTTGAAAGCCATCGTGGTCAAAGTCCCAGAAATCGGAGCACCACGACCAGCGGCCCATTTCCACACCAGCCTCGGGCCCCACATTTTTGAAAGTGCCGTCACCCGAGTTTCGATACAGGGCATTTCCGCGCGCATGGCGCTGGTAGAGTTCGCGAATAGTCTCCGGCGCCTTTTCATGAAATTGCTTTTGTCCTGAGACGCGTTGCCCCGCAGCTTCCCACATGCTTGGCACGTAAATGTCCTGGTGGCCGTCATTGTCGTAATCGGCCCAGCAGCAGCTCATCCCGGCGCCCACGCTCTCGACGTGCGCCTCCCTGGATACGACGGTGAACGTGCCATCCCCGTTATTGCGGTACAGTTGCGAACTGCCGAAATCGTTGGCTATGAACAGATCGGGAAGGCCGTTTGCGTTGGAATCGCCCCATGCGCAGGCGAAGCTGTAGCGGTCATTGTCGGCGTTCAGACCCGCTTGTTCTGTGGCCTCCACAAACGTTCCGTTTCCTTCATTGTGAAACAGGCAATTGGGGGGGCCATTGCGCGCGTCGTAATAGGGAATCGGATAGTGATACTGGTCGAGGCCCAGGTAGTACATATAGGTACAGAAGTAGATATCGAGGCGGCCGTCGTGGTCGTAATCGGCGATTGCCGCGTGCGTGAAACGTGCCCTGCGGCGGCCCTGCGAATCGGAAGGCATCGTGCTTGAGCGAGAATGTGCCGTCGCCCTGGTTCCGAAACAGCAGCGGACCGGTTCCGCAAACGACCAGCAGGTCCTGGCGGCCTCGATTTTCGAAATCCGCAAAAAAAGCGCTCGACGTGATGTCGAGAACACCGACGCCCGCCTTTTCAGTGACGTCTTCGAACCTGCCGTCCCCGCGGTTGCGATACAGGCGATTGGGTAATCCGGCGGGCTGGCAGATGTAGAGATCATCAAAGCCGTCGTTGTCATAGTCGCCCGCAGCCACGCCATTGTTGCAGTAAACATCCATGCCAATCGCGCCGTCGAGGACGGTTCGCCAATAATCGGCGCCGTGCAGCAGTTGTGTCCCGTACGACTCAACACCGTCAAAGGCGCGAGACGTCACGTCTACGAAAACCGGGCTGTTTACCCGGCAGATGGTTTCTTGCCCGGCTTCCCACTTTGTCGCGCTCCATGCTTGCGACTCATCGCGGAACCACTCCGTTCGCCACGAACCTGTACGCTCTTCGCGCCGCTCTTGTGCGCGATAGCCGACGATGTCATAGCGAATCTCAAGCTGAATGGTAAGTGGGGATTGGACCGTCTCGGTAATCGCGTAGATTTCGAATTCCGCCGTTTCGATGCGCGCGATCTCCCCGAGCCAGGCGTCGATGCTCTCCAGAAAACGTTTCCGACCAGGGACAACACCTGTCGGGAACGAGCGTTTGAAGATGTCGATGCCAAATTCGGAACGGATGGTCGACTCACTGCGGAGAATCAAGGAGCAGGCTTGGATGGATTCGCTCAGCGAGTTCGCCAGGGTGGTGTAGTTGCGGGGCGACGCTTTCAGGTCCTCGCCCCATTTGTTTAAGATCGCCTCGATTTCAAAAGCGTACCTCTCCGCAATGTAGTCGTCCGAGCCGGGAGCCACCAGACGCATGACATCCGACAACGGAGAAGGGGAAGGATAATGAGGCGTCAGTCGGACATCAGCGAACGGCAATTCAGGATTGGGTTCGGGGACACCCGGGGATGGCCCGGAGGGGGAACCGAGTCCCAAAAAGGGGGCAGCCCTCATCAACAAGGGTGCAGATGCGATGCTTTTGAGAATCGCCCGTCGTGAAATCGGCCGAAGTTTGTTTTGCGGAAACGGCATCATTTATTAGGCGACGGTATGACGGGCGAGATGTTGGCAATGATAGCACCCGACGGTGTTGCCTGGAGCCGTCCGGGCGATCGTCTGAATTATTGACATTGGGCAGCGGGCAGCAACGGTGGAAAACGACTCTGATAGTACCCGCCCGGCACCCGACAATTCAATTTTGTCAAACTGGGATTTGCGAGTACGGGCGGGTATTAATCCGCTGGATCCTGACCTTGCTACCAGAATATAAACAAAAGATAATAAACTACTTTAACTCAAGTAATGAGGCGATAACGGGACAGTCGGTGATGCCGGCATGGATACCGTTTTCTGATCAATGAACCCCATCTCCACCTTTTGGTTGACAAAGATCGTGCATATGAAATAGGCTTCGTCCCACAATTGAGTAACCGTTTACAAATTTCCTCAAAAAGACAAGAAATGATCCCCGGAAAGGGGCGAAGCGACAGGAAGTAGAACGGAGGACACTCGGATGGGCCGTGCGCACAGAATTCCTCTATCTCTGTTGAAAACAGTCGGCTTTACAACCCTCACCTGTTTCATCTTCCTCTTCGTCCAGAGTCGATGCGCTATGGCGCAAGTGGACGAAGGAGCCATCACTGGAACCGTTCTCGACAGCAGCGGCGCGGCGGTGCCGGACGCGCAAGTGACCCTCCTGAATACCGACGTTGGCCTGACGCTGGAAACCAAATCGAGCGCCAGTGGCGGCTATACGTTCTCACCGGTCAGGATCGGGAACTACGAAATCACTGTGACTGCAAAGGGCTTCGCGAAGACGACCCAGAAGAACATCAAGGTCAACGTCGCCCAGGTGATGCAGGCAAACATCAGCCTGAAGCCGGGCGCCGCGACCGAAACCGTTGAAGTGAATACCGCGCCTCCGGTGTTGCAGACCGAAGAAGCGTCGGTTGGCCAGGTGATTGGCGAGCAGCAGGTCAATAACCTTCCGCTTGAACGGCCGCAACTTCACTTTCCTCGCCCAGCTCGGCGCCGGCATGCAGACGCCGCAGGCCGATACTCGCGGCAACGCCGCTTCGGGCGCCTTCTCCGCCAATGGCCTTCGCCCCTCGCAAAACAACTACCTGCTAGACGGCATCGACAACAACTCCAATGCAGTTGACTTCCTCAACGGCACCAATTTCGTGATCCTGCCCCCGGTGGACGCCATCCAGGAATTCAAGGTGCAGACCGCGAACTTCAGCGCCGAACTGGGCCGCTCCGCCGGCGCGGTGATGAACGCGACCATCAAGTCGGGCACCAACAGCCTGCATGGCGCGGCCTGGGAGTTCTTCCGCAACGACGTGCTCGATGCCGCCGACTACTTTGAAAACAACACCGGCACCCCGAAGGGCAAACTTCGCCAGAACCAGTTCGGCGCCTCCATTGGCGGACCCATCATCAAGAACAAGATCTTCTTCTTCGGCGACTACGAAGGCTTCCGGCGCGTGCAGGGCTCGCCGTCAAACGGCAACGTTCCCACCAAGAATGAGCGCAGCAGCGGCTACACGAACTTTGCGGATATCTTCGCGCTCAACGACGGGTCCACGCGTACCGACCTCCTGGACAGGGCAGTTCAAAAAGGTACGGTCCTGGATCCTGCCACCACGCGGTTTGTTGCGGCCGGGGCTGCAGATCCGGTTACGGGCCTGGTCAATAACACGGGCAAGGATGGTTATGTACGCGACCCCTTCGGCTACAATTCGTGCCTATCACCAAACGGAATGACCATCACGGTCGCGAGCTGCACGGGTCTGAACCAGCTTCCCGTCGGTCGCATCGATGCAAACGCCATACCCATCCTGAACCTGTTTCCGGCGCCAAATTCCGGGCTCCAGACCTACGCCAACAGCCCCCACTTGTTTGAGCACCGGAACCAGTTCGACGTCCGGGGTGACTACAACCCCAGCGACAAGGATCAGATCTTCGGCCGCTACAGCTTTTCCGACGATCCCGATCTTTATCCCGGGCATTTTCGGCGGCGTCGCGGATGGCGGCTCCTTCAACCAGGGCCTCCAGACCGCCAGATCCAACCAGATGGTGGCGGGATATACGCACGTCTTCTCTCCCAACATTGTCAACCAGGCCCGCGTCGGGTTTGCCCACCTGCACACCACGCGCTATCGGACCGGAAGCCACAACAGCCGGAATTCCAGACAAGTACAGCATCCAGGGTATCCCGCAGCCGCCCACAGCCGGCCCCGAGAACGGCGGCCTACCTGCATTCGGAATCGGCGGCCTGGCCCAACTGGGCAGCAATGCCTTCCTGCCGTCCGACGAAGTCAGCCAGACCCTACCAGATAACCGACGACTTCACCCGGATTTACGGCAGGCACAGCTTCAAGATGGGTGTCGAGTACCAGAACGTGAAGTTCTCCACCCTGCAGCCGGCGTGGTCGCACGGGCAGTTTAATTATGGTGGCGGATTCACGGACATTCCCAACCTGAGTCAGACCACGGGCGGCATCCCTCAGATGATGCTGCCGCCCACGACGGCGCAAACCGTCAGCGGTGTGCCGATTCCTGCCGCACAGGGTGGATTTGATTATTCGGGCGGGTCCGATGGCGTGTACGCGTCCAACATCAACACCACCTACGACCAAAGAATTTACTTCGCGACGTACTTCCAGGATGACTGGAAGGTGACCCCGAAGCTGACCCTCAACCTTGGAATTCGTTGGGACTACTTCGGTCCCATCAACGAGACCAACGGCGGCCAGGCGAATTTCGTTCCATACCCGATTATCGGCCGAAACTTCGGCGGGCCGACGTTCATTCTTCCGGCCAGCGGAAAAGATAGCCGGACCCTGTCCACTGGCACCCCAAGCGCGCCGGGTTCCTGCCAAATTGCAGGTTTCTGCTACGGATTTCAGGATCTGCTCGCCAAGGATGGGATCACCTTAGACGAGACCGGCAGGTACGGCAAGGGGCTGGTGCAGACACAAAAGGATAACTTCGCGCCGCGCATAGGCTTCGCCTATCAGGTCAACCCCAAACTGGTGACACGCGGCGGTATCGGCCTGTTCTTCAACTCGTTTGAGAACCAGGGATACTCGTCCGAACATCGGCGAGAACTATCCGTTCGTCTACAACCTGTCGTACTTCCCGACGCAGAACGCTTCCGGCCCGAGCAGCGCCTCGCAGGTCGCGCCGATCAGCTACAATTCACCGTATCCGGGTTGCCCGACCTCGGGACCGGGTGGAACAGCCTCCTTTGAGTCCGGCTTCTCCTGCATCCCGCTGACGACCTCGGCGTTTAATGCGCTGGGCTTGGGTTTGGAAGGAATGCAGTTCGATTTCCAGACGCCTCGCACGATTAGCGCCAACCTCACGGTTCAATACTCGATCACGCGATCCATGTCGGCGCAGGCGGCATATGTGTATACAAGCGGTTCTGACCTGCAAGCAAACGTGGGTTACCAGACTCGTCAATCAACTCCTTCCGTCGGGCATCGGCACCAAGAGCTGCGGCGCATTCGCCAACTACCCAAACGGCAGTTGCGTGCCGTTCCCGGACTTTGGAGGTGGTTCCTATGCCGCAACCGTCGGCGACAGCGCCTATAATGCGCTTCAGACCAAACTGGAAGATCAGTTCTCCAACGGGCTCACTTTCCTGCTCACCTACACCTGGTCGAAGGCCATGTCCGACGCCGGCGACCTGTTGAATGGCGGTACCTCAACCAGCAGCGGTGGCAGTGGCCCATATAGAGCTTTGGGCATTCCGGGACTCGGGCCCAAATTCGACTGGGGTCCGGCCAACTTCGACGTTCGCAACGTGATCCACTTCAGCGGTGGATACCAGTTGCCCTTTGGCAAAGGGATGAAGTACATGAACACGGGCGGCATCGCCAATGCAGTTCTGGGAGGGTGGGCCGTCAACTGGATTGTGACGAACCAGGGTGGCCAGCCGCTCGATTTCGGCTGTCCAAGCGGAACCGCCTCCGGAGTGGGCTGTCGCGATGTATTGGTTGCCGGCCAGAGCCAGCAGCGCGGTATCAAGACCAAGGTCATCGACGGCGGACCAAGGCCCTTCTGGCTTAACAACGCCGCGGCCTTCAACCAGCCATGCCAGTTGGCCGGGACGCCGGGCGCCTTGGCCCCCTCGAATTCTCCGACAGGCTGCATCCCGCTGAATGGCTCGGCCGCCCTCGGATCCAAGCCCGGCTTTACCGTTGGACCCGGCATCCGTCGCTTCGACTTCTCGTTGTTCAAGAAGTTCCAGATCACCGAGCGGTTCTCGATGGAGTTCCGGTCTGAGTTCTTCAACATCCTCAACCATCCGACCTTTAATGCGCCGGGATTTGGCGGTAACGGTGTTGTGGCCATCGGAGGGTCGACCAATCAAACCGACCCCCACTTCGGCGAAGTCGGATCGACACGCTTCGCTCCCTACGATCCGCGACAGATTCAGTTTGCGCTGAAGTTGTACTACTAATTTAAGATGGAAAACACCCCGGCTCGGCACGCCTTCTGGGTGCCGGGCCGGGGTGTTCTTCTGCGTAAAGCATTCTGCACAATGTGCAGCGTTGCTCACGCGGCGATTTCGGAGGTGACTGTGAGCAAGGGGCAGGCTCTGTTTCGGTTGGCGCTGCTGGCTCTGTTCCTCGCTTGCGGCTTGCCTTCTATCGCCGAGGATGCGCAGAAAGAGAAACTGGATCGCCAATACCAATCAGCTGTTGCGGACTACCAGGCCGGCCGCTACGCACAGGCCGCGGAGCAGTTGGAAAAGCTGTTGCCCTATGCCCCCCAAAGTTATGAAATTCATGAGCTGTTAGGCATTGTCTATGCCTCTCTCTCCGAGGGCGCGAAGGCCATCGAACATCTCAAGACCGCCGTCCAGATCAAGCCGGAGTCCGCGGAAGCAAGGACGAACCTCGGCGCCAGCCTCGTGCATGCAGGTCAAGCTGATTTGGCCGGAGAACAATTTCGCAAGGCTCTGGCGCTCGAGCCAAAGAGCTACGATGCCAACCATAATCTCGGCGAGTTCTACATTCAGCAAGGAAAGGTTGCCGAAGCCCAACCGCTTCTCGAAAGGGCCCAGCAGGCCAATCCCGGCTCCTATGACAACGGCTACGACCTCGCGATGGCCGACTTCATTCTTGGGCGCCACGACACCGCCCGCCTCGTTATCGGCGATTTGATCAAGGTGAAAGATACGGGCGAACTACACAACCTGCTCGGTCAGATCGACGAAAAGGACGGCAAGTATGTAGAGGCGGCCAACGACTTTGAGGCCGCTGCGCATCTCGATCCCAGCGAAGACAACATCTTCGACTGGGGAAGCGAAATGCTTCTCCACCGGACTTACGACCCGGCCATTGCGATTTTCCAGCAGGGCGCGCAGCGCTTTCCAAAATCACCCCGCATTTTCATCGGGTTGGGTTTGGCCTACTACTCCCGGGGCAAATACGACGACGCGATTAAGGCTCTGATTACCGCGGCCGACCTGAATCCATCCGACCCGCGCTGTTATGTGTTCCTGTCCAAGGCTTACAACAGTTCCCCCCTCCAGGCGGAGGAAGTGATCCAGCGGTTTCGCCGATATGCGGAGTTGCAGCCGGGCAATGCGCTGGCCCAGTATTACTACGCGGTCAGTCTGTGGAAGGGGAAGCGGGTGGAGGATTCGAGTACCGACTTGACCACTGTGGAGTCCCTGCTGCAAAAATCGATTGCCCTGGACGATTCCTTGGCTGAGGCGCACGTGCAGCTCGGTAACTTGTATGCCGATCAACACCAGTACGAAAAATCGATTCCCCAATATGAGCGTGCGTTGGCGTTGGATCCGAACCTGTCGGACGCGCACTACCGTCTGGGCACGGATTATGTCCACGTCGGCAACAAGGAGAGCGCCCAGAAAGAATTCGCGATCTACCAGAAGCTTCGCGCCGAACACCTGGCTGAAGTGGAGAAAGAACGCGCCGAAGTGCAGCAGTTTGTCTATTCCGAAAAAGGTTCTGCGACCAGCAAACCCTAGTCACACGCCGCGCGCCGAGGCGCGCGGTCAATCTTCCCCATGAGTTGATGCCAATGCCGAGGTCGTCGTACAACACAAGATTTGGAACCAGGAGTGCAGAGTCGGATGCGTTCGGTTGCTGCGAGGCGGCGCGCGGCCTGAGCCGCAGCCGGCGCGATTTCCTGCGCTCCGCCGCAGGCGTCGCCCTCGGTTCGGCACTGATGAGCGGCAGCCCGTTCGTCCGGGGAGAAACGGCCCGCGAAAAGCGAAAAGTCATTGTCATAACCTTCGGCGGCGGAGCCCGGGACCAGGAGACGTTTGCGCCTGAGGGCCAGGAAAACATCCCCAACATGCTGCACGAACTCGCCCCCCAATCGAGCTTCTTTACCCACGTTACGAACCAGGGAATACTGGGCCATTACGTCGCGACCGCGAGCCTGGCCACAGGTGTCTACGAAACACTGAATAACTTCTCCGCGATCCCGCCCGAACACCCGACCGTATTTGAGTATTTCCGCAAGGATTTGAAGCGGCCGTCCTCCGATGCTTGGGTAGTGGCGCCTAGCAATGGCTTCAACCGCATCGGCGAGAGCGACTGCCGCGCCTACGGTCAAGGCCAAGGAGCCAGGGTCATCCTCCCCAAACATCTCCTCAGCGCGGCCACATCCGGAGGCACCACCGATTACGAACACCTGTTGCGGGATAACTATGAGAACCCCCTCTATACTCCGCAAATTGCCGGTGGCGAAGTTGAAATGCAACAACTGGAGATGATCCTCAAGCTGTCTGTGGATGATTTCATGGCCCATGCGCGAACCGTATCGAGCCCCGATGAGCTCTCGGTCTACATTGCGAAACGGCTGATGCACGAGGAAGCGCCCAGCCTTTTATGGATCACGATGCACGACATCGACGTCGCGCACACCGGAGCCTACTCGCTCTATGTGGATGCGATCCGGCGCACCGATCGCCTCTGCGCGGAACTCTGGAAGGCGGCGCAGAGCGAGCCCGAATATGCCGGCAACACGACTCTCTTTGTTCTCCCCGATTTCGGACGCGACTCCGACTACGACGCTGGCGGCAACGGCTTTCAACACCATCGAACCGGCGACGTCGCCAGCCGCACCACCTGGATGATGGCTCTCGGAACGGGCGTCCGCCAGGGTGTGGTATACGACAACCCTGTGCAATCCATCGACCTGGTTCCGAGTCTCGGTGCGATCATGGGGTTCTCACCCGCTCAGTCTCAAGGCAAACCCATTCGGGAGTTGCTGTAGATCCTATGCTGCCGCGTGATCTCCAACCCGCAAATTTCGCTGCCTATCCTCCGGGGGCGAGGAAGGTCATCGAGGCGCATCTCGACGTGTTGAGGCAGCTTCCCTTGAGCTTTGTCCCCAGCCTGCTCCGGGAAGCAATCGACTACGACTATAAGTTTCCCGCCGAACGCTCGGCGATCGACAAGGAACTGGCGTACCTCGCATCCCTATCCCCGGGGCAGCTCCGCGACCGGTTCCAGGCGTTCTCGCGCGTATCGCTCTCCGCATCGCTTGAAGAATTCGAATGGATCAACCTGCCCGCCCAGTTCGTAGAAAAAGAATCGGCCTACCTCTGGACCACCCATCAACTTGATGCGTTCAGCAAGGCGGCAACTGATTACGGCGCGCAGCTGGAATCCGCGACTCCGGTCGAGCCGATCCCAACTCGCAGACTTGGAATTGCCGTCATTGGCCAGGGTGTCATGTCGTATGACGGCGCTCTATTCCGCAACTTGCGCCCCCAAGGGACTTTTTTCAGGAACGTGAAGCCCGATCGGGGGCTCGAGTTGCTGTTGTCGGGCATCGAGGCCCGTGCAAGGGAGCATCCGGTTCCGTACGGACACTGGTATGTCGATGGAGGCCAGCTGGCGGATCACAGTCCGGCGTTGACAGCCGTATCGTACAAGGGACTGGAACCGGCGCGCGCGGCCTTGTTGAAGAAGATGCAGGCCGAGATACAACGGCCCGGCATGGGCCCTGAAGAACTGCGCACCGACATGGCGCGCCTCGTCCCTGCGGATCTCGGTATGGATAAAGCCGGAGACGCAGTCCTCGATCGTTTCAAGGTAAAACTACTCACCGAAGGTTCCGGGACCCAGATTTTCAGCACCACCTTCGCGCAATGGACAGCGCGCGAGGTGTTGCGGCGCGCCGAGGCACTCACATTGCTGGTGCGTTTTGCCCCCCGGCAGCGGCAGCGTCCCATGAACGAGATGCTGTTGAGGCCAAAGGCCAATCCCGACTTCGATTCGATCGGCTCGCTTTTCGATGCCGATATGGCCGCGTACTATCACTGGATCAATCAACAGCGCCTACCCGGCTCGGAGCGCTCATTCTTCCTGGTGTGGTTCGAAGGCCATAGCCAGGCGCTCGTCATCTCGCCTTCACTCCCAAAAGCGACAGAATCCAGCTCCGAATTGGATCTCGGCCAACTCCTTTCCCTTGCAATCAGCTGAACCCGCCCGCCATTCAGGTTTCACTTCGAACCAGGGTGGCCCATAGCCTGCCCTGAGTCTGTCGAACGTCTCGTTTCTGAGCCATGGGAAAGCATGTCACTCTATCGAAGGACAATTTGAGCAAGACCATCCTATGCGCCTATAACTTTGGTAATTTCATTTCACCGCGCCGGTGTGAAGCCTGGGCTTCCAGGGAGTATTCCCCGGGAGATTGCAGCCGTGGGGATGGGTGTTCTTCAACTGCATCCATCCTCGCGCAAAAAGAAACTCTCGCGAAGATAATGATACGGGCTTGGGTGCTGGGAGGGGACCGGCGATCGGCGCGCTACCCGCGGCTGGGGCAGCTGTAGAGGCTGGCCTCGAGCCGGCGAGTGTGCTCAAAGTGCGCCGAAAGGCGGGAAATCAATAAATTCTTATGGGGTTCGGTGACGCGGAGAACTGGCAAGAACCCAGCGAATCCTCTGACTTGGATGGCGGCACCGTTGTATTATGCGCAGACCGCGGTTGACTTCGCTTGTCGAAAATCGCGCCCTGCACATCTATATAATTCCGTCCTGAAAGGCGCGTGCACAATGGCGGACACGACGGCGCTTAAGAAGCAAATCGAGCCACACGTTCAGGCGTGGCTCCAAACGCAATTTGGGATGCGATTCAGGAGACAGACGGTACCGCTGACGGGGCACGGCACCGCAGGGGAGCACCAGTTCGCGGCGGTGTCTAAGGATGGCAAGATTGTGGCGAGCGTGAAGAGCCTTTCCGGTCGGATTACCGGCAAAAATCTGCCGCGTACCGCAGGACCTGATCTTTTTGACCGATCTTTGTGGATCGTTCCCAACTGAGGCCCCTAAGTACCCGGTGTTGTGGGCATCGACTGAGACCCGCCGTGCGCCTTTCGGGCAAGTCATCCCATGCAAACGGCTTGAGAAGGTACGCTATCGCGGCCTGAAGAAGAACCACGAGTGGTTATTGGCTGCCTGCGCTCTGGTTAACCTCTACCAACACCGCAACAGGTTGGTCATACTGGGGGCGGAGTGTCTCTCGAGGCCGGAAATCGGCCCCTGGAACCACAAAGCACTTGCCTTGTCGCGACTTTGACCTCGATTTCCACATGTACAGATTCAGAACTTTATCTCGCCGCAAAAATGATCGGCTGTGCAGAGGCTCTCTAGGGCTGCCTCGTGTTAGTAGTCATAAGTGATTAGGGGTAGTTAAGTATTACGTCGGTGCACCGCGGCTCGATCTGGCTGGTGCCTGCTATCTTCATGGTCTGGTAACTTAAGTTACTAACTCGGCGATCTGTTTTGACGGTGTGCGGAAAAGACTGCAGCGCGGCGGTCGGTTGCAGAAAGCCGAACCGTGTTTGTGCTACAATTCTAGTGCTTGCACGAACCTGACGGAATCCTACGCCGCTATATTTTCGCCAGACGGCAGGTCCGTGGTCTATACAACTCCGCACGGGGACATCTATTCGATGGCAGCGGAGGGGGGAGAGCCGACAGCTGTTCTCCTTGCTCTTTGAGGCCAGCTCCGCCACACTGCTCGAGGTCTTTGCCGACCCCAAGCACCTTGGCGCACAGACGGGCTTCCTGTCCATCCTGCACACCTGGGGGCAGACGCTCGCCGCACATCCACTGCGTGGTGCCGGGCGGTGGACTCGCGCCCGATCACTCGCGCTGGATCGCATCGCGTTCCAGATTCCTGCTGCCGGTCAAGGTGCTCAGCCGCGTCTTCCGCGGCAAGTTTGTCGCCGGACTACGGCGCCTCTTTGCCCGCGATCAGTTGCGCTTCTTCGGTGAGTGCGTGCCACTTCACAACCAGAAGCGCTTCGCCACCTTCCTGCGCACGCTCTATCGGCAGGACTGGGTCGTCTATGCCAAGCCGCCCTTCGGCGGCTCCGAACATGTGCTGCATTATCTGGCTCGCTATACCCATCGCGTCGCCATCTCCAACCATCGCCTGCTCTCGGTCTCAGCTGCTGAGGTCTGCTTCCGCTGGAAGGACTATGCCCACCACGGCAGGCAGCGCACCCTGACACTTGCCTCCGAAGAGTTCCTGCGCCGATTCGTACAGCATGTGCTGCCACGGGGCTTTCCCCATATCCGCTACTTCGGCTTCCTCGCCAACCGCAGACGCGCCCGCATGCTGCCACTCTGCCGCGCTCTGCTCCACCAGGCTCCGCCTCGAGAAACTCCGCTCCTCGCCAAGCCTTCGTTGTGGAAGTGCCCGCACTGCCATGCACTCATGCATCTCGTTGAGCGCATGACGGCCGCGCAACTCTTCTTCACCGAACACAAGAAGGAATGCCGGCTTGATTCTTCCTAGCTGTTTGACCAACGCGGCCTTCAACGTATGCTTCACAGCACGCTTAATGGATGTGTGCCTCAGGTCAGAAAAACCTCCCTCTGCGTCTCTATCAGCCTCTGTTCTCCAGGATCTACTGCACGCAATTGCGCATCCCGCAGAATGGGCTGGGCTCACTTACCAGGCGAACTGGCTCGAACGACCCAGCCTAAAGCGATGAAAAACCCATAGCCAACATTTGTGCTCCGATCGCGCCAGCGCCTTCCTTCAAACCGCTCTATCCGACCTGCTCCGCGCGGTCTCCTTCCACTCATTGCGCCTCATCGCGCGGAGCAGTTCCGATAGAGTCCTGACGTTTTTCGGGCAAGGGAAGCGAACAAATGCGTAGACATTCCGCCGACGTGTTTGTGGTTGATGAGTGCCCCGGCAGTCTGTTCGCCAATTTTCAACAAGCCGATGATCAGTCTAGCCCGACGCGGCGGAGCAGGTCCTTAAAGCGAGGGTCATTGCGCACGGGATCGAAGAAGGGACCTACTCTCAGGAACATCAGAATGTTTGATTGTTCCCGATAGGCTAGCTCAAGCCAGGCAAATGCCTGATCATAGTCACCGAGTTCCACGTACGGGAAAACAAAGGCGGCAGGTGGAACATAAGTTGTTTTCTGGCGTCGCTTCAATTCGTCGACCAAACGAACTGCTTCCGCGCGACGCCCCGCGTGTGCGTACGCGACGGCCAGCCATTGGATGGAGCCCAGACTACGGTCCGTACTTGAGACTGCGTCCTCGAGCAAGGAAATCGCTTCCTGGGACTGACCTGCGCAAATCAGCACCCGTCCCAGGATCGAGCGGGCGTAAGCGTCGTCCGGGTGCACTGCCACCACGCTTCGTAATTCCCGAATAGCTTCGTCGTAGCGACGGGCGTGGAACAAAACCCACCCTACATCGGTTCCTGCCTCCCCAAGTGGATCAAGCTCAAGGGCACGTTGCGACATCGCCAGCGCCTCATCCATCCGTCCCTGCAACATCAGCCAGCCAGCACCAAATCCGCGGTACGCGGCCGCGTCATTCGGATTTAACTCCAGAGCCCGCCTGTATTCAGCCTCTGCATCGCGCCATTGCCAACGTTGCATGTATAGGAATGCCAGTTGTGCATGTGCTTCGGCAATGTTCGGATCCAGTTCCAGAGCCTTGCGGGCAGCGCCGATCACCTTCTGGTGTGCAACACCGGGCGGCAACGCTCCAATGAAAACCCGGCCCAGCTTATCGTACGCGGTTGCCAGACCCGTGTAAGCCGGCGCAAACGTTGGGTCCTTCTTGATCGCCTCCTCGAAGTAAGTCACGCTCTTCTCGATTTCAGCCCTGCTGTTGTCCCTGTCCACGGCCCCTCGGCCTTTCAGGTAGCTCTCATAAACGTCAGGCGAGACCTCGCGCGCTCCGGCAAGCCTGACGTGCTCCTGTCCGGTGATCGTAACCTCCACTTTTCGAGCGATCACTTGTGCCACTTCGCTTTCCAGTGCGAGTGTGTCGCGCAGTTCGCGGTCGTAGCTCTCGGACCAGATGTGCTGGTCGGTCGCGGCATTGATCAACTGAGCGTGAACGCGGACATGATCCCCCTCCCGCATGACGGAGCCCTCAACGATGCCATCGACGTTCAGCATTTTGGCGATCTCCTGCGCCGACGGTCGTGTGTTTCTGAATTGCATCACCGAAGTGCGGGAGATGACCCGGAGGCCACGGATCATGGACAGGCGCCCGATCACCTCCTCGGTCATGCCGTCGGCAAAATATTCCTGCGAGGGATCTCCACTGAGGTTCTCCAGTGGAAGAACTGCCACTGATCGAATCGCCGGGACAGGTGCAGCTCTGGAGCGATTCGGCCAACCCTGCCATCCCCAACCGAGAAGGCCCACGACGCACAACGCGATCGTCGCAATGAGCCACCAGCTCCAGGCGGTAAGGCCGGCTTGCCCTCTTTCCACTGATGCAGGCGGGACGTTGGCAAGCTCTTCTGCAACGGCGCCCACCCGAGCCAGTGGAGCGATGAATCGATAACCTCGCCGTGCCTGCGTCTCGATATAGCGAGGCTGCTCGGCGGAGTCGCCCAATACTGCCCGCAATCTTTTGACGCCCGCATTCAAGCTGTGTTCGAAGTCGACGAAGGTCTCTCCCGGCCAGAGTTTGTTCCGCAATTCCTCACGGGTGACCAGTTCCCCCGGTCGCTCAAGCAGCATCTCGAGGATGATGAGTGGCTGGCCTTCCAGGCGCACCCGCATCCCGTGTTTGCGCAGCTCTCTCGTGACGACGTTGAATTCGTAAACGCCGAAACCTGTGACCTTCGATTTGGCGGGAGTGGCCACGCTGGCCTGGACACCTCGAATGGAAGTATATCCGGGGCCTCGTTTTGTTTGAAGTGCTTGTCACTCCACTTCGGAACCACTATCTTTTCAGGGACTTCCACTGTCACCTACAAATCACCCAATTGGCATTGACGGTGTGATCGACCGGGCTCATGTTGGCACCTTGAAAGATGAATGGAGGTCCCATGACGAACCAATCTGCATTTCAACTTCGCGCCGGCAAATTCGCTTTGCTGATTGCGTTAACCATTCCGATATCGGCATTGGCCGAAGACTGGCAGGTGCGGGTGGGCGCCGACACCGGCGACAAGGCCAATCAGGCCCTTGCCTTTCTTCCCAACGAGCTCTGGATTCACGCCGGCGACAGTATCACCTGGACTTTTCCAACCAGCGAGGTACACTCCGTCACCTTTCTGACCCCAGGGCAGATTCGCCCGTCGCGATTAGTGGGATGTCCAGGTACCAATTCCACACCTGACTTCTCTGTAGTCGATGGGACCGCATGCATAAACAGCGGGATCCTGATGAACGGGGCCACCTATACGGTTGTCTTCCCGGAGACTGGTAATTTCAAGGCGGTGTGTCTTGCGCATAATGATCAGACAGGCACCGTCCATGTGCTGGATCCGTCCGCGCCGTTGCCCCACGACCAGGCGTTCTACGATCAGGAAGCCAACCGCCAAAGTGCCCGGTTGATTTCCGACGCTCGGAATGCAGCCCAGGTTACGGCGGCACACAACACCGTCATCGCTGGTGCAGGCAAGATCCGCGGCACCGGCGGAGGAACTCAAACCGCCTCGGTCATGCGTTTCATGGATGAGACCAAAGTGATCCACGTCGGCGAGACGGTGGAATGGACCACCTCGGAAGCGGTGACCAACCACACCATTACGTTTGGTCCCGAACCCGATCCTCTCAACCAGATTCCTCCCTCTGCCAACGTCACCGTTGATCCGGACGGTGCCCGCCACGCCTATATCAATTCGCCATCTGACGCCGTGCACTCTGGATTCATCACACAAGCGCCACAGGACCGTATCGGGTTGGCACAGGCCCCGTTGGCCGTCACACGCTTCCGAGTGACCTTCACCCACCCGGGCATCTACCCCTACATATGCGTGTTACACGACGACTTGGGAATGGTCGGGAAGATAATCGTTCTTCCGTAGCTCAGGAGAGGTGGAGAAGCCGTGAAAGCAGCGTCTCCACCTTTCAATTGGTGAGTCGTCGACGCCTCTTCGGTGTCATGAGTCCCCAAGACGAATGACGGCGACACATACCTCCAGCAAACGATTAGTACCTACTTACCCATTCACGCTCCAATTCGGGCACGAATGCAATCCTCGCTACGCTCTGCATACACGCAACCCCACACCAACGAATCAGGTGTGACGGAGGATTCCTATGTCCTTGTTAAAACGATTAGCTTATGGTCGACTCACCCGCCGGACTTCCGAGGCTTGGCGAGCGGAGGCAAATCGGCATGTAAAGGTGGTGTGCTCCGATTTCCTCTTGGAATATCAGCGGAATGCTCGAACCGGGATTCCCACCGTTGAATCCTCTGCTGAGGCGCTTCGACCGGGTACACCCATCTTTGCGACCCTTCTACTAATTTTCTTCTCGATGATCGGAGTCGATCTGTCCTCAGCAATGTCGCCAGACATCCGGCTTATGTCGCTGATTCCTCCGGGAAGCGAGGTCATCGCCGGAATTCGCGCACCACTTGTTGGAGGTCTGCCGAGCAACTATTTGTTCATCACGAAAGACAATAGGATCGATCTTGCCGACTTCATCGCCATGACTGGATCCGACCAGTCGCGCATCATCAATCAGGTCATCTTCACGGCCTCTTCGGGCCAGAACGGCAAGCCAGTTGAACACACCATCCTTGTCAGCGGACACTTTAATCAACAACTCGTCTTTCGAGCCCCGAGCGCAAACGAAACCCTTCGTCGATATAGAGGCATAGCCCTACTCGACATATCTCCTTTCGAACGCGAACGGAACTTCTTCAAGCACCGGCAATGGCTAGTATTCATTGGGTCGAGTACAGCCATGTTTGGCACCGAGGCAAGCGTACAGGCAGAGATCGATCGGAGTCTGGTCGGGGTGCCTAAGGATGCCGCAATTCTTCAAAGGCTGGCTCGCCTGCGGCGCGATAACGACGCCTGGTCCCTCGTGCCCTCAGTCGGCCACAGCGCTGCCGTCCTGCTTCAGTTGAGAATGCTCGATCCTGCGCTCGCCAACCTGGCGGAAAGCAGCGATTTCCTGGCGTTCGGGATCCGCTATGGTCGGCACGTTGAGCTCGAGTTCGCCATCGATCCGAATTCCAAAACCGACACGACACCCTTGTTTGACCCCGTATCCGAGCCGTCCGCTGATCTCCGCAACCAGGAGTCCTTGTTGTGGTCTCGTCATGGCCCTTCCAGTGTTGGCGATCCCGTCGCGCGTCGCGTTTTGAAGTTGTCGAAAACTCAATTTGAAAAGTGGGTAGCTCAAGCCTCGGTCACTGGTCACTGAGTTTTCGCTTCTGCACCTTGAAAGATCATCGCAGAATTGAATATCGGTCCGGGACGCACCAGCGGTGAAGAACGCCGTTTCCTCGGGAATACTTCTTTGCTCGCGGAAACTTGCCGGAGTGCGTTTCGAGGGTCTTTGGGCCTGAAAACGTGCGTTCAGCTGTTCGCGTCAGATCAGAGTTGCTTCCATCAGAGCATGTCGCTTTGAAGGTCGAGGGCGCGTTATTTGGCGATCTTACTTCTCCTTCGGACGAGCCTGACCTGAGGGCAGTGCGGTGCCACTGCCTTCTACCAAAGATATGAAACGATCGCTGGAGCCTCTTGAAAATTGTTCGAGCAAGCCGCTGGGCCAAAGGACTTCAATGCGGTCGAAGGAAGCAGCCGATCCGAGTCCAAAGTGGAGGCGCGGGTCGCTGGTGGAGAGATAGCTACCTCCGGCGCGCACTTCATCCATTTGCCTGACGTTGCCACTGGTGACCGTGACTCGTGCACCGATCCCCATCCGATTACTCTTCGTGCCCACAAGGCGCAGCGTGATCCAGTGGTTGTCACTCCTGGTCTCGTTGAGAAAGAGCGAGGGTGGTGCGCCGACGTTGAAGACCAGGATGTCAAGTCTTCCGTCGTTATTGACATCGCCCAAGGCTGTTCCACGGCGAGACTTCAAGGCGCCTGCATTCAAGCCGGCATCTGCGCCAACCTCACGGAATGTGCCGTTTGTCTGATTGAGGAAAAGCTCGATCGGCTCGACAAAAGGTGGTTCGCCGGGCGCGCGATCGAGCAATGTCGAGAAGTTGCCCGAGGCCATGAGAAGATCGTGCCAGCCGCTGTTGTCGAAGTCTGCGAAGTTCGCTCCCCACTTGACGAGCGGAGATGTGGGGGCGGCAATTCCGGCGCGATCGGCAGCATCGTGAAACTCGTTGTGGCCGTTGTTAGTGTAGAGACTTGCCGGCTGGCCAGCAAAACGGGTCACGAACAGGTCGAACCTGCCGTTGTGGTCGAGGTCGGCAAGATCACATGCCATGTTGCCGTAGGTTTGCCCCATTTCCCCGTAGGCGGTGCCCGAATCGAGGCCGATATCCTCAAAGATTCCGACCCTCTTGTTGTGAAACAGGAAGTTGCCGGATCCATCGTTGGTGACATAGAGATCGGGCCATCCATCCCCGTCGAAGTCTCCCCAGCAGATTCCCATGCCGTGAGCCTTCTGAGGGTTCTGGACACCGGCTTTGGCCGCGACCTCTTCAAAGGTTCCATCGCCCCGATTGCGGTAGAGAAGGTTGGTTTCGCCGGGCATCTTACCGGGCAATTCGGTGAGTACGTTCTTGTAAACCGTGCGTTGAGGCGGGGGAAGATGACGGGGATCGGTGGAGACATAGCGGGCAACATAAAGATCCACAAATCCGTCACGGTCATAGTCGGCCCACGCTGCTCCGGCGCTGAAGCCTCCGCCGGCGACACCCGCTTTTGCCGTGACGTCGGTGAACTTGCAGCCGCCCAGATTGTGATAGAGAACATTGTGGCCATAGCCGGTGACATAAATATCGGGAAGGCCATCGTTGTCATAATCGGCGACCGCAATACCAGTGCCCCAGCCCTTGGTTGTCAACCCTGCGGCTGCGGTGACGTCAGTGAAGTGCAGTGTCTTGCCGTTGTCATCCTGCCGGTAGAGGGTGACCATGGGATCGCCGCCGGCGACGTAGCGGTCGATTGAGGAATCGTTCACGACGGCGATGTCCAATTTGCCGTTGTCATTGCAATCGAGAAAGGCAACTCCCCCTCCGCTCATGGTTTCGATGACGTAGTGCCTGTCGAGATTTGTGTCAGGAAGAGTGCGAAGTCCGACCTCCGCCGAAACATCTCGAAAATGCGGCACAGAGGGCTGCGCGAGCGGCTTGGGCACTGCCACAGAGGGAGTTTGTGCGCTAAGAGTGAAGGCAGAGAAGAGCAGTACGAAGGAAACAGAGGTTCGATTGCTCATCTTGCCCGGATTCTAGCACTGAACGGTGCCTGCCAATCGCAGTACGGTGTCATCGTAAAGCTTCTTCTTCAGCACGGATTAGCATCCAGTTTCAGCGGCCCGGCAATCGCGGGTGCGTTCTTACCGCTGCTTGGCCTTTCCGGCGTGATCTGGATTTTTGCCTTCATGCATTTGACCGCCGCGGTAATCAGCTACACTTCGCGTATTCCTGGCGTCCGAGCTCCGCGGTAGTGTCAGGGATTGGTTGAGATTCACATGTGATTTCATTGTTTCCCGGCTTGATTCCAGCGTTGGTCCCTTGGCGGACGCGCGATCCATATCGAGAATCAGGTCTGCTGGTCCTGATCCTACGAGACGCGTGAGAAGAACCGAGTGATGGATAAAATCTCGAGATCAAAGATGGCACGAGCACAGGTGGAAAAGATGGGTACAGAGAAGAGTGGGACGGGCGGTGTGAACTGGTTGTCAAACCGCAGAGAGTTCCTGGCAGGATTTGCCGCACTGGGACTCGTCGGATGGGCAGACAAGGAACTCGCATGGGCCGAAGAAACGCATGGTTGGAGTGGACTGCCGGCTCGACCAGAGGAACGTCCTCTGGATTTCCATGCGCTCGCCAATGCCTTTGACGCCTGGGTTATGGACCCCGCGCATGGGTTGAATACGCTCGCGAAAGATGGCCGGCAGGTTTTTCCTTCCGCGCTTGAAGGCGAGCAAGACGGTGGACTGACAACCTACGCGCCAATGGCTCTCGGTATGGAACTGCGCGGAGAGGGTCTGGCAGGCCTGCCAGCCTCGCTAAAGGGCTACTTCAGCGAGCCGTATGGGCTGTTTCTTGACGGGGCGGGTGCAACGCTCTGCGAGTACTGGTACCTGATGAATGTGACCGCGATGACCTATGGGCTGATCCGGTTGCGCTTTGCAAAGGAAGCAGAGTGGCTGGCGCGGGTGGAGAAGAGCGCGACGCGGCTGAAGGACATGGCGCAGCAGTTGCGCTACGACTTCAATAGCCAGGGCTACGACTTCGCCAAAGCTGCAGCCTTTACCAACCAGGACATCTATCGGCAACCCGATGCCGTGGGCGGTTACAGCTACGTGATGCTGCTGGCATGGAAGCTGACTGGGAAGGAAGCGTTTCTAGCGGAAGCCAAAATCGCGATTGACCACTATCTCGATTTTACAGCGAACCCCTGGTATGAGGTTCCAAGCGGGGCCATGGCGGTGCTGGCAGCCGCGCGATTGGAAGCGATGGGCTATCCAACGAAAGCGGAAAAGGCCTTGCGATTTGTGCTCGACGCAAAGATCGGGCTTATGGCCACTGGCAGATGGGGCGGGCGCGAAGTCAACGGGCTGATGGCGGGGTTCCGCACTGAGCCCTCCGACCAAACTTACAGTATGGAGTCGATGGTAACGCTACCGTATCTCGTGCCGTCAATTCGATTCCGCCCGGAGTTGGCTGGCGAGGTTGCGCGCCTTGCATTAAATGTCTCGGCGAACATGCGCTTGTTCTATCCGGAGTACTTGCCGCATGAGAATCAGAGCCGTCCGGACCTGCCGCCGATGTTCCCCTACGAGCGCCTGAGCCGGGAAGAGAAGGGGCACAGCCCCTACGCAACCGGTGACTTTGCCGGGCACCGTTCCATCTATGGCGGCGCATATGTGATGTGGCTGGACAAGATGATTCAGCCGCAGGGAGACCCATGGCTGCTGCGCTGGGACTTGGGCAAGACCGACTTTATGGAGCCAGACCTGCCGCCTGCATTTCTCTACTACAATCCGTGGACGGAAGAGAAGCGCGTAACATTTGTGATGGCAAATAAAGAAAACCGATTGTACGACCTAATGCGCAAGAAATCATTGCAAACCCATGCGGGGGCAGCAGAGTTGACGTTGCGTCCGTTTGAGGCGAAGGTCGTCGAGATTCGAAAGTAGACTGATTCCGGAACCGTGCATGACCATCCGCGGTGCCCTGATGTTGTTCATGGGCGAATCACGCGTGTGGCGACGATCGACGTTGCATTTGGAGCACCTGCGACGGCCTGAGTCCGGATGAGGGCTTCGAAGTAGACGGGCTGATCAGGTCCTGGGTCTGGCCATGGAGGGTCCTCTCCGCCATGTAACGCAACAAATCCCTGATCCGCGCCGATTTCTGGAAGGAAGGGCTGGCCGTAATCCTTTCGATCAACTGCCAGAGGGCGTCCGTCTTCAGTTCCGGATCCACTTCCGCCATTCGCGTCCAATCCGATTTCTGTTCAGTGTGGAGAATAGCCTGCAGCGGGGGCGACCAAACGGTTGATAGCTCGCCACATGAGCAATACGAGACAGCCTTGTGGCCTCGAATGCGTGAGACTCGAGAATGGAGAGTCGTGGAGTTTTCTCGAACGAGTATTTCCTGGCAGATTGCGATCCTGCCCTTGGTTCCGGCTCAAAATCATGCGATTCACATGTAAATCGCATTGATTCTCAAAGATTTTTGCCGTGAGTACCTTTTCGGACGTATAAGCCGTCCTCAAGGCTTATCTGCGTCTTTCCGAGTCCGGTTTTTGGGTTCGAAATGCCGGCGGGAAAAGCCAACCCATCCGGTTCCCCAAGAAGGCCTCATGAAGAACGATCTTGCAGAACGCGTCGGGCAGAACCCTATTCTCGGGCCGCAGGACCTGCGTCCGACCGCGGAAGGCATGGAAGCGACCTGCCTGTTGAATCAGGTCGTGTTCCGCTACAACAACAAGAGATCCCTGGGCTGCTGCTTATTTCTGGCCATCGCCTTCTGGGGATCGGGAATCGCGGCTCTCAAATACGCCCCGCCTGTGATCGCACTGCTGCAGTTGCTGTCCATCTGGGTCGCGGGCCGGATTCTCCGAGGTCTTCCTGCAATGAGCGGTGGCTCGCCCCTCATCGAAAGCTGTATCGCAAGCACGTTGGAGGCCTGAAAACAATGCAAACGTTCAGAGGAGTCACAATGAATCTCACTCGACCGGCGGCGCTCAGAATGTGGCGCCTAGTGTTACTGCTGTCGGTGGCGATTGGCTTGGTAGCAGCCGTCCCCGTCCTGGCCCAATCGGCCAGAGGCACTTTAACCGGTACTGTAAAAGATGCGAACGGTGCATTCATATCAGGTGCCGTGGTCAACCTGAGGGAAACAAATACAGGCAGCGGCTATTCCACCACCTCGACCGCGGAAGGCCTGTTCACCTTCAATGAACTCCCCCCGGGAAGTTATACGCTTTCTATCACCACGCCAGGGTTCGAGTCCTACACTCAGAGCGGAATCGGCGTGAACGTTGGCAGCACTTCTACGGTGACCGCTGCATTGAAGGTAGGTGCGGAGTCAACCACCGTCAGCGTGAATGGCGATGCATCTCATCTGCAGACTGAATCCTCCGACGTCGGCTTTACGATGACGCCTCAGGTACTGGAATCGCTTCCGCTGCCCTTCGGCGGTGAGATTCGCAACCCGCTCGAGTTTGCATCACTCTCGCCCGGATTCGCTGGCACCATGACGAACAACCCCTCGTCGCCCCCCGCCGGAGCCTTCAAGCTCAGTGGCGGACAACAGGGCGGTGGCGACGTCCTGCTTGACGGCGCAACCACAACGCTCGCCTCGGCTAACATGCAGGTCACCTATAACTTCAGCGTCGAGTCCGTCTCCGAGTTCAAGGTCATGACCAACACCTTTGACGCCCAGTTTGGAAGCGCCAGCGGCGGTGTGGTCAATCTCGCCTCTAAGCAAGGAACGAACGACTTTCACGGCTCGGCTTACGATCTGCTCAAGAACCGCGTCCTCGATGCCAACAGTTGGCTCAACAACTACCAAAACGCCGTTTTCGGGCCGAATTCAACAACCAAGCCCCTCGACACGCAGAACGACTTTGGCGCTAGCTTTGGTGGGCCGGTGCGCGTTCCCTGGCTCTACAACGGCAAAGACAAGACTTTCTTCTTCTTCAATTACGAGGGCTTCCGGCAAGTCAATGGCGGGAAATCGGTGCAATCGGCGCCCACCCAAGCCATGCTCAGCGGCGACTTCTCTGCCCTCGAGCAGCCCACGACAATCAACGGCCAAACCTTCCAGGGTCACATCCTTTATGATTACTCGACCTGCACTGGTGCCAACCAGGGACAACCCTGCCAGGCTTATGCGAACAACAAGATCACCGAGTCCCCGGATTCGGTCTTTGTCAACGCCTCTAAGGTCATGCCCATCGCCCCCTCCGGTGCCACCAGCCCTTACTACAACATTAATGTCAGCAGTACCAGCCACGAGCAGGCTGACATGTGGTCCATCCGCATGGACGAGAACATCAACGCGCGCAACAGGATCTCAGGCAGTTACTTCACCGGCAACATGCCTTACATCAGCACCTCCAGCCTGGGGTCGCTTTACACCGGTGGCAACACCCAGGGCAACAAATATGTGCGTCTGGGCTATGACTTCTTCGTCTCGCCCACGATGCTGAACCACTTCAACGCCGGCTTCACTCGCCGCCATCGCTTCGAGGGCTCGGGCGAGGGCGGATATGGTGGCGACTGGGCCACCAAGTTCGGCCTCAAGGGCGTCGGCGACGCGGTCTTCCCCAAATTCACCTACAACTATCCTGGCAATGGCATCAACAGCCCCAGCGATGGCGCCAGCACATTCGTCGACAACGTCTTTCAATATGACGACGCGGTTTCGTGGCAGAAGGGCCGTCACAGCTTCAAGTTTGGCGGCGAATTTCGCGCCGCGCAGTTCAACTTGAATATTCTGACCGGCAGCGCCGGCCAGTTCAACTTCACCGGCGGCCCCACCAGCACTCCGGCCGATACTAACTCCGGCTTCGGGTACGCCAGCTTCTATCTCGGCGCCGCCTCCAATGCATATGTTTCCATTCCCCAGATCAACGGATGGCGCGCCAAGTATTTTGCGCTCTTTGCCGCCGACGACTGGAAGGTCGACAACAAGCTCACCGTCAACTTGGGCCTGCGCTACGACCTGCCAATTCCGGTGAAAGAGGCGCAAGACCGCATGTCCTATGTGGATCCAACCCTGCCCAATCCGGGGGCGGGCGGCCTTCCTGGGGCTTACGTCTTCGAAGGCAGCGGCACCGGACGCCTTGGCGGCAGCTCCCCACAGTCGATCTTCAAAAAGGCCTTCGGCCCTCGCGTTGGCCTCGCCTATTCGGTTGATCCCAACACGGTCATCCGCGCCGGCTACGGCATTTACTTCTCCACCCAACGGATCGGCGGCTTCGCCGAGAACGACAGCCAGGGCTTCTTCTCCAACTACACCTACCCCACCGCAGCTAGCGTTCAAACACCGGCCGTTGTGCTCTCACAGATCACCGCCTATCCCGGCAACCTGCCGCCATTCATCGACCCCACGGTCATGAACGGGCAAGGCAACGCCCTCTTCATCATGTCGCAGGCGGACCGCCCCGGCACCATCCAAAACTGGACCCTCGATGTGCAGCGCCAACTGCCCTTGCAGACCATTGTTGACGTGGCTTACGTCGGCGCTCATGGCGACCACCTGCAGGCATTCCTGCATGACCCCAACCAAGGCAATCCGGCCAACCTGTCGCGAGGCGCATGTTTGCAAGTGAACATCGCGTCCCAGGTCGGCAACGCAGCATGTTCGGGCCAGACCGTGGTTGCGGCTCCATTTGCCGGGTTCAACGGCACCGTCTCTCAGGCCCTGCGTCCCTTCCCGCAGTATGGAACCGTCTCGGTGGATTCAGCGACCATGGCCGACCCCTTCGGCGATTACACTTACAACGCCATGCAGGTTCAGGTGACCAAGCGAACCAACAGCGGGCTGAACGTATTGGCCAGCTACAGTTGGTCAAAGAACATCACCAATGCCGACTCGGAGTATCCGACCGAGGCCGCCTGGGAAAACAACGGTACATCGGGCGCGCTGAACACCTACAATCTGAAGGTCGAGAAGGCCCTCAGCCAGTTCGACATTCCGCAGCGCGTCGTCCTGGCCTGGACTTACGATCTGCCCTTCGGAAAAGGCAAGAAGTTCGCCAATCAGGGCGGAGTCGTCAACGTGTTGGCCGGTGGCTGGAAGATTGCCGCCGTCCAGAAGTATCAAACCGGCACTCCATTAGCCGTAACCTCGCCGGGATGGACCTCGGGCATCTTCGCCGGCGGCGAGGGCGCAACCGGCTCATCCAGCCGTCCCAACAGCGTCGCCGGGCAGAACGCTGGCGCGCTCCACGGCAAATATGTCTGGGGCCAGAGCCTCATCCTAAACCAGGCTGCCTTTGCTCCAGCCGCCAACTTCACCTTTGGCGACGTGCCACGCGCCCTTGGCGTGCGCGAACTCTTCAACAGCAGCGAGGACTTCAACGTCACCAAGGCCATCCCCATCACCGAACGGGTTCACACCGACTTCCGCGTGGAGTTTTTCGACCTATTCAACAGGCACCGCTTCACCGGCTTTGACACGTCAGTGACTTGTAGCACCTCGTCAACGCAAACCTGTGATCCGCTGGTCAACACCAATTCAAACTTCGGGAATGCTTCGGGCCTTGCCTATGGCCCGAGAAACATCCAGGGGTCACTGCGGGTCACCTTCTGACGCTACCGGGCAAACCTGTCCAGTTACGTCCGACCCTTGAAAACAACCAAACTCCCGGACCTTTTCAGCGAGGCCCGGGAGTGTTGTACTTTTCCGTGATACCTAGTGGACTGTAACGGCTGAAGTGGGAGTAATGCGGTTTGTGGGATCAAAGTAGCGCCATTTCACGGTCTTCGGCACCTTGTTGTAGTGGTGGATGTATTTCATGAGTTTCCTGCGCAGGTCGGCCAATGAAGTGAACACGCCGCGGGCGATGACATCGCGCTCGATCTTAGCGAACCAAAGCTCGACCTGGTTGAGCCAGGAAGAGTAAGTGGGAGTGAAGTGCAAGTGGACATGCGGATGAGATTCGAGGAAGTCGCCAACCTGCAGGGTTTTGTGAGTCGAGAGGTTGTCGGCGATTACGTGGATCTCCTTGCCGCGTGGCTGGTTCACAACGATGTCGGCGAGGAACGCGACGAACTCCGCGGAAGTATGGCGGGCAGCGGTCTTGCCGAGGACCTCACCGGTTTTGGTGTTGAACGCGGCGTACAGAGACAACGTGCCGTGTCGGAAGTACTCAAAGCCGTGGCGTTCGGCACGTCCCGGAGAGAGCGGCAACACCGGATCCTTTCGGTCGAGCGCTTGGATGGTTGTTTTCTCATCGACGCAGAACACCGCCGCATGGGCCGGCGGGTTCAGATACAGTCCAATGATGTCTGCCGCCTTGGTTTCAAAGTCCGGGTCATTGGTTGCCATGTAACGATCAAGCCGCTGGGGCTTCAAACCGTGCTTGGCCCAGACCCGCGCCACCATCATGTGGCTGACCTTAAGCTGACTGCCCAGTTTGCGCGTGCTCCACTGGGTCGAGCCGTCTGGCGCCTTGCGTTTGACCGTCCAATCCAGGATGCGGGCCTCCAATGCCGGCGTAAGCGTACTGGCCTCCTGTCCGGCGTGACGGCTGAACAGCCCAGCCAGACGCTCCTCTCGGAAACGCTTCATCCAACGGCCAATAAACGCATCGTTGCAGTCCAGCTTGTCGCGTATCACTTTCCACGTATGGCCTGCCTCCAGCAGCAGAATCAGTCGGGCGCGGCGCGCATCATCGGCACGCCCGCTCCGTCTCGCCGCTCGCTGATCCAGTTCCATACGCTCCGCTTCCGTCAGTATGATCGTGGCTTCCATGCTCACGATCATACTATCGTTTCAGTTGTTACAGTCCACTAGTCCAGACTGTGGGACGATCGGATCATTGGAAAAGACACCAAACAGGGTTGGGCAAAAGCATTCAGTGACGTGACAATACACTACTATCAATCCATGTTTTGTATCCACAGCCGGCGTTTTCTGGTTCTTTCCGCACTGATTCCGATTGCATGTATGCTCTCGTTAGCGGGCGCCGCTCAGGTTGTCAGTTCACAAATCCAGGATCAAGTTAAGGAACACTTTCTCGCTGCTCAGCAGGCACAGCAGCAGGGCCGGCTTGATGATGCAGCCCATGACTATCTGGCTGTCTTGAAGCTTGCGCCTGGATTGCCCGAGGCATACGTGAATCTTGGGCTGGTCTATTACGCCCAGTCAAAATTCGACGATTCCGCGCGGGCCCTGTCGACAGCAGGCAAGCTGAGGCCCGGAATGCGCGGTGTTAACCTCTGGCTGGGGATCGATGAAGTTCGGCTGAATCATCCGGCGCAGGCAGTCCCGCTCTTGCGCGAGGCAGTCCGAAAGGACCCACAGAACAAAGAGGCCGAGAGTTGGTTGGGAACAGCGCTCTGGAACGCAGGACAAATGGAAGCGGCTCTGCTTCAATTGCGAAAAGCCGCTGCGCAGTTTCCAGATGATCCTGATTTGCTCTTCTCCCTCGGTGAAGCATACGGCAAAGCCGCAAAGCAGCAGTCGGAGCAGCTACTGGAAGACTCCGCTGGAACAGCCATATCGGATCGAATCTATGCGAGCACGTATGCCGCTGACCACGATTGGACTAAGGCCGAGGGCCATCTGCGCCGCGCCATTCGACGCGATCCGAACTCGGTCGATGCGAACCTCGATCTTGCTGAGGTCTTTCTCAATCAAGCTCAACTGCCGTCCGCGCTAGAGCAACTTGAGCGGGCGGCTGCGCTGTCTCCAAATTCGGCAACCGTGCTGGCAAGAAACGGCGAGTTGCTGATTGTCTCCGGGCAACTGCCAGAGGGACTTTCCCGTATTGAGCAGGCTATCGGATTTGATGAAAGCGAAGCTCTCGACGCACTGGGGCTTCCTGTGGAAGGCCGCATCTCTGCCAGCGATGCGAGTGCCGACCTTCTCGCGCTCTGTGGTGCAGCTGAGGAAAAGCTGGCGGCGATGCAACCATCAAGCGCCGCAAGAGACGTCGCGCTGGCGGGCTTATATGCACTATCGGGAGATGACGCCGCCGCTGCCCAGGCCTACCAGCGGCTTGCCCCGGCTCCGCGAATCGCGAAACCGAATGAAAGTGCTTTCGCCCAGGCGATGGATGCGATGCATCAGCACCGCTATGACGCGGCCGAGGCCGCTCTTCGTCGCTGGTTGGCACTTCGCCCTGGCGATCTTTCCGCGCGTTATGAGTTGGTGGTCGTGCGTCGTCAAGTTGCCATGGCGCAGATTGCCCGTTTGCTCACCGTCGCGCCAGATTCCTACCACGTGCATCAGTTGCTGGGGCAACTTTATGTCGACCGCGAGGAGGACGAGAAGGCGCTGGCCGAATATCTTGTCGTGGCAGCGGCCCGTCCGAATCTTCCCGACGTGCACTTCTGGCTCGGTCATCTCTACTGGAAACATGGCGATGCTGATCATGCATTCGCCGAATTGACGCGTCAATTGGAGATCGATCCGGGACATCCCGAGGCCAATGGAGAGATGGGCGCTGTTCTTGTCGCGAAAGATCGCACAGCCGAGGCAATTCCGCATCTCGAGTTGGCAATTCGCAGCAAGCCCGATCTCTGGCCTGCATACCAGCAACTGGGCCAAGCCTACGCAACGCAGAAGAACTATGCCCGAGCCGAAGAGATTCTGAAGCTCGATCTCGCGCATGATCATGACGGCGGCGTGCACTATCAACTAGCGCAAGTCCTGCGTGCTGAGGGCAAAACCGCTGAAGCCGCTAAGCTGTTTGCCCAGGTGCGCGCCATCAAGACCGAGAGATCGGCCGCCACATCCACCGACGACCGGGCAGACGACGGGGCGAAGCAATGATCTGGAATCGGATCCTCGCACTTGCCGTCCTGTTCCTCGCATCTGCCGGTTCACTCACCGCGCAGAATACGGATTTGGACGAAGGTGTAAGGCTGATTCGAGAAGGCCATTTCGATCAGGCGTTACCGGAGCTGGAAGAGGCGCATCGACTCGCCCCCAGGGATGCCACGATCGAGAACTTGCTTGGGATTACAGAAACCCAGCTCCATCACCCAGACAAGGCCGCAATCCACTATCGCAACGCAATTCGGCTTGACCCCTTGCAAGCGGCGCCGCATCGCAACCTTGGCTTCAATCTGCTCACTGCAAAGCAATATGGTCCTGCGGGATCGGAGTTGCGTGAAGCGTCCCATCTGAATCCCAACGATCCATTTGCCCATTACTATCTCTTTCTGCTTGCAGTTGCCACAAACCAAGATACCGACGCGATCGAGCAGGCTTCTCATGCGGGAAACTTGATCCAAAATGACACTGACGCTGAAACTGGCTTGATCGAGGCCGACATCCGCCTGGGGCGTGTGGATGACGCCTCCACCCGCATCAAGAACATGGAAGCAACCAATAGGCTTACCCCAGTGCGGGAGTATGCGATTGCAGTGCTTCTCAGCCGGCACGCACTCTATGGGCAGGCGGTAGGTTGCTTCCGACGAATTGCTTTGCTCGATCCGTCCTGGGAGAGCCGCTACAACCTCGCGCTCGCGTTGCTCTACGATGGACAGTTCGCCGAGGCTTCCAAGCTCCTGTCCACGCTTCACAACGAGCGCCCCTCAAATGCAGACGCACTTATGTTCCTCGGCTCAGCATTCGAAATGCAGGAAAAGATGCCCGAGGCCTTGGAGGCCTATCGCGCTGCCGCAGTAGCCGATCCTTCCAACCCGGATCGAACGCTGGACTACACGCGTCTGCTCATGGACATGGACCGCTACGATGAGGCGATCCAATTCATCCAGTCTGGAATAACCGAGACTGCCTCAACTTCACCGGTAAAACTGAGGTTGGGCGCAGTTGAGATGATCAAGGGCGACTATGCCGCCGCACGCGATGCCTTCAATGCGGCGCTTGCTGACAATCCGGAACTCGATGCGGCGTACGTTGGCCTGGCACAAACCTATGCACGTCAGAGCAACGACCCGGAGGCCATTGACATCCTTGAAGCAGCGCGTTCCAAAAGGTCTGGCCGGTATCTTCTCGAATACTACTTTGGCCTTTTGGCCAGCCGATTGGGCCGCGATGAAGAAGCTATCGTCGCGCTTGAACGTGCGGCGCAGTTGGAGCCCAGGTCTCCTGATCCATCGTTTGAGCTCGGGAAGATCTACGCATCAAAACAGGATTGGCCGGATGCCCGAAAGGCGTTCGAGCATGTTGTGGGTTTGACTCCTCTTTTCGCGGCGGCCCATTACCAGTTGAGCCAGGTCTATGCGCACCTGGGACTTCACGCAGAGGCTCAGCAGGAAGCGCAACAAACCAAAACTCTCGTAAACACACAACGCGAGGAGGTTCTGCGCAAACAACGCGAGCGGGCCGGAAGCTTTCAGCCGCAGACCCCAGCGACGCCTCCCTAGAAGGGGTCGGGAGCAGCCACTTCCTCGAACGAGAATTGCATCGTTTGGGATTGGTTGGTTTCCACTTCGGCGTATCCAATGAAAAATGTCTGAGGCGGGTGAGCGAAGTTGATAGAGCCAAGCATTTAGAGATCGAGTCGGACCGAAAATGGGCGGGCAGACGATAGGAGGGTGAATTTCTCCAGCCGCATTTTCTACCCGTGATTGGGTCCGTCGTACACGTATTTCGTCGTCTTCCTGCGGTCGTTAGCGCCGTGTAAATTCTGAAAGTGGTGGTTATTGGCCGCCATTAGAGATCGCGACGCTCCCTGCGTTTGGCAACTGATCTTGGCCCAGCTGTGGCAATTAACTTTGGCCCACCTGTGGCAGTTCGCTGAACAAGGTGGGATGGAAATTCGCTGGGCTTCGGGCTGGAGCGTAGCGGAAGCCCGAAGTCCAGCGAGGGCCGCGATCAGCCCGTGGGTTTGGACCTGCCTTTCTCGACCGTTCGCCGGAAGCGATAGCTGTCAGCGCCGGTTTCGATGATGTGAGCGCGATCAGTGATCCGGTCCAGCAGGGCTTTGCAGAGCCGGGCATTTGGAATCACCTGAGTCCATTCTGAGAACGGTAGATTCGTGGTCAGGATGACCGCAGCCTTTTCCGCCCGCTCGGCGATGACCTGGAACAGGAACTCGGCGCCCAGGTCGGCCATGGGCACATAACCAACCTCGTCGATGGCAATCAGGTCATAGCGTTCCCAGCGGGCCAGGACACGACGCAGTTGCAGTTGTTGTTTGGCTTCGACCAGTTCGTTGACCAGAGCTGCGGCTGTCGCAAAGCGTACACGCCGCTTCTGACGGCAGGCGGCCACGCACAGACCAGTCAACAAATGGGTTTTCCCAGTGCCGCAATCACCGATGAGTATGATCGGTTCGGCCCGTTCGATGTAGCCACCCTGGGCCAGTTCGTGGATCTTCGTGGCCGGCACCTGCGGCGCCTTGCTGAAATCGAAATCGTCCAGCGTCTTCATGCGTGGCAGGCGTGCATCCTTGATCCGCCGGGTGATCGTGTTGCGTTCGCGTTCCTCCAACTCCGCGGCCAGCAGAGCTTCCAGGTAGCGCAGATAAGTCTGTCGTTGTTTGGTGGCTACATCAGCCAGCGGGGCGCACTGATCGGCCACAGCGGGTAGGCGCAATGAGCGGCACTGTTGCTGAACGGCAGCTTGTTCCAGGTTCTCGACGGCGGCCTTCATGCAGGCACCTCCGCGAGCTCTATGCGGCTTAGCAGTTGGTCATATCCACTCATCACCGGCATCGGCCGCTCATAGCGGGCCAGAGAGCCGATATCGATGGCTGCAACCATCGGCCGATCGAGATGTCCTGGCAGCATCAAGTGGCGGATCGCGGCAACATCATGACAGCCGAGCGCGAGAGCCTGCTCTACTGCGGCCCGCAAACGGGACCAGTCACCGGCTCCTAGTTGAAGCAACTCGATCATCTGACGCGTGCCATGTTGACGACCATGGCGCAGGTTCAGCTCATGCCACAGTCGATCGAAGGACTCAGGCCAGCGTCCCGCCTGGCGCCACTGAGCCAATGCGGTCGATCCGGCCAGTGCACCCGGCTTGCGCTCCAGCACATCCAGGTAATGCTCCAGATCGAGCACCTGTTGCTGTCGGCTGTAGCAGCGTTCATGGCGAGCAAGCCGCCCTCCTTCGTGCCACAGTTCAACAGAATCGGCGTTCACGCGAGCTTCGACCTTGGTCCCCGGTCGCAGCGGAACCGAGTATCGGTTAGTCCGCACGCGCACACAGCGCAGTCCGTCGACCGTGGGGAAGCTGATCTCGGCCAGTTCGAACGGTTCCGCGGCGAGCGGCAACAGGTAGGACTGTTCGACAAGCATCGCCGCGCCAACCGTCTCGGAACGTCCCGCCAGGACTCGGCTCTGATCTTCGCGGCAACACCGTTCCAGATATACGTTCAACTCGTCTAGGTCACGGGCTTCGGGAAGCGGCACCCAGTGGTTGCGTCGAAAGTACCCGCCTTCCCCTTCGACACCGCCCTTTTCGTTGCCGCGGGCCGGGTTGCAGAACTCGCTCTGAAATCTCCAGTGCGATCGAAAGGCGATAAAACGGCTCGTCTCCTCACGGCGATGTCCGCGCAGGATCTGCTTGACTGCACTCTTCAGGTTGTCATAGCGGAGCACGCGAAAGACGCCGCCGATGTAGCCAAATGCCAGTTGATGAGCCTCGAGAAATGCCTGCTGTGTGGCACGAGTGTAGGCGCGGTGGTAAGCCGCACCGCTGCCCATCGAGCGCATCTCGAAGACCTGCAGCTTCACGCGTTCGCCACTCAGAATGGCCCAGGCTTCATACCAATCCACCTGTGCTTCCGAGCCCCACGCGTACGTCTGTGGCACGAATACTTCGCGTTGCTTCAGCCCAAGCTGCTGCCGCCGCCGCCGTACGAAGCCACGAACCGTGCGTTCACTGCCGCTGAAGCCCGGCAGTTCAACCCTCAGACGATCAAAGATGCGACGCGCCGTATGGCGCTGCTTCGGTGGTGCTGAAACGTCCGCCCGCAAAATCCGATCGATGAAATCCGATGCCGAATCCAGCTTGCGAAGTCTTCGCTGTTGGGGCTTGGTTGCCGCGGGCTCAGCACTGTGCAACGCCTCCCGCACCATCCGCCTGTGAACACCCAGCTTCCGTGAAACACCTGCAATCGTTCCTACGCCAAACTCATACTCCCGGCGTATCTGCTCGAAAAGTTCCACCTTGTCCCTCCTGGTCAGCCAGCTACGCTTCCGTTGCCCCATCCACGAAGCGTAGCCAACACCTCCCAGGTGGGCCAAAGTTAACTGCCACTGCTGGGCCAGACCAGAATGCCAAAATCACTCCCCGGCTATCATCCTTTGCCGAACAAGATTCTTTCTCCTGTCATGATTACTCCGCTCCGCTGAAACGGGGGATGTCCACGGATCAGACACGTGCGCTCGATTTCTGGCTCGATCACGAACCACTTGAGTGAATAGTCCGCTTGTCGTACACCTGCCAGCCAGAGCAAACGCTCGGATCCATGTTTCGCATTAGCCGGATTTACCGCCAATTCCGAGAACACTGATCTACTTGAATAGTTCAACGAGTGCGTTGCCCTGAGTCGCCAACTGAGAGCAAACCTCGGGACAACTTGGTATTTGGGCGCGTGGCCTTGTTAAGACCCTTGATCATAGGCTGAACGCCATCATGTGGTTCTCCGGATGAGTCGTCCAGGCTCTGGAGGGCAAAACTTCGGAACCATGTGCGGTCTCGCCTTCGGGCAACGTGACCGCACAATCGCCGTACGTATCACGAATGGGTGATTCGTTTTCGACCTGATTACTCAGTCATCGTCGTGGTCATCATCCCAGTCATCATCGTGCACCGGACGCAGGTTGTGCTTGTAGACTGCTTTGCCGATAGCCAGCCCCAGCACGCGCTCCTGCGTCCTGGTCGGTTCGAAAATGGATCCCGCCGTAAACACGAGCGTCGCTGATGTCGTCGGTAATCTGCCTGAACGAGGTGTATTGCAGGACGATGGTGGGCACGGCGGGGTTTGACAGCGTCATCGAATGTCCAGCTTCGCCGTAGAGACGTCTCATGACCTCGGCTGCCGCATTGGCTGCGCTGCCGTGGTTTGAGGGATAGCTCGGGAAACATGGGGTCACGATGAAGGGCCGAAAGTTCGGATCAGATTCGGTTTTCCGATTGCCGTCCGTGTCACCTGCATGGATCGCGGTTTCGGGGCGCCAGAAGTTGTAGTGGTATTTGTTGAAGAACGCAGCGACCAGGCTGTCGTTGATCGCCATGTTGATCAGGGCAAGAGCCCGGGCGTTCTCTGACAGCGAACGCCTCTGTTCCTGCGCGATCTGCCTTGCGGCCTGATTGAATACCTGGGTTGGCGAGGTGGCCGCGTAGTAGGTCGCGACATCTGACCGATCTGGTGGCCGCTCGGTGCTGTCGAGGCTCCCCACCGTCATCACTTCGTTGTACGTCTTCGCGTATTCGTTGCTCCTTAGGGCGGGCGGGGGACCGAGGAGAAACTCCTTCGCGCTCCGGATACCGAACGGGGTTACGTTCTGCCATTGAAAGGCGATTCCCGACGCGACTCCATTCACGATTGGACAACTCGCTGTAGCCTGCCATTCGCCTGGAACAGCTGGGCCGGGCGTCTTGAATTGCGGCGGCGACGAGCCGTCGTTGGCACGAAGAGCGATCAGGGCATTGGCCGCGGCGTCGCCGGTTGCGATGCCGTCAATCTTGGCCTGGCCGTCCGGTATCGAAGCCAGCGAGTTCGCGCGAGCAGCGTCGAGCGTCGACGTGCTGGCCGGGAAATAGGTGATGAGCACCCGATAGGCAGCCTCGATGGCTGCGGCGTCGGCTGAGGCGCCGTGAGGCGCGTCGATGCTCCCGATATACGGTCGATAGTCGCCAGTGATGGCGTTGACGGCTTCAAAGACAGCGAGTTGCACAATCGCTGCATATCGCGCCTGGGCGAACGGGTTCTGGCCATTCGTGATGGCTGTATCTACCGCAATTGCGTTCCAATCCAGGACTGGATCGGCTTTTGCGACAGCAGGCCCGAACAGCAGAGTCGCCATCAACATGCATAGGCCAAAAGTCCCTTTCCTCGCGCCACCATGCATCCTCTTCATTGTGCTTCCTCCTGATTTCCCATGGCCTTCGGCCAGTGATAAGCGACATTGTTTCGGCAGTGGGCGCGAAAGTCGTTGTATTCCGGCTATGCTTTTGTGAGGGTTTCCTGAGGTTCCTGTGGATAGCTATGCCGAGCTACCGTTTCCTGGATTTTGAGCTGAGCGAGGGAGAGTTTTGCCTCAGCCGCAGCGGACAGCGCATCGCACTGGAACCAAAGGCCTTGCGTGTGCTGACGTTGTTGATCAGACGGGCGGGACACTTGGTGGACAAACAGGAACTGCTGGGGAGCGTCTGGCCTAATAGCTTCGTCGAGGAGAATACGCTCACACGAACGATCGCGATTCTGAGGCGCGAACTGGGCGACAGCAGCAGGGATTCGAAGATCATTGAAACTGTGCCGACTCGGGGATACCGGTTCATTGCGCCGGTCACTCTTCTCGAAGAAAACCGGACGGCCACGCCCAACTCAGAAGCATTGACCGTCCCCACGAACTGGCAGAACGTCGCCTCGGAGCCCAATTTCCTGTCACAGCCCCCAAGACTTCGCCTCGTGGACGAGCAGCAGGATCAAACGGCGAAGGTGCCTGTTGCCGAAATCGTTCGTGGACGGAGGAATTGGCATGCTCGCAAGTGGTTTCTTGTTGGAGCAGCGTCTTTGCTTGTACTGGCCGCAGTCACAACATACATCCTCACCCGGAGCCGCCCGGCTGATGCGAAAGCTCCCAAAATCACCTCCCTCGCCGTGCTGCCTCTGAAGAATCTTTCCGGCGATCCCGCACAGGAATATTTTGCCGAGGGTATGACTGAGGAAGTGATCGGACGTCTATCGATGATCCGAGGGCTGCGTGTTATCTCCCGCACATCGGTGATGCAATTCAAGGACACCCACCTCTCGGCGCCGGAGATCGCTCACAAACTTGGGGTGGATGCTCTCGTCGAAGGATCTGTGATTCGGGACGGCCAGCGGATTCGGGTGCACGCACAGTTAATTCGCGGGTCAACCGACGAGCACTTCTGGTCCGAGTCCTACGACCGAGAACTCGGTGACGCCCTCACCTTGGAAAGCGACGTAGCACGATCCATCGCCCAAAAAGTGGAGGTTACTGTCACCGGCGAAGAGCGCGCCAGGCTTGTCACCGCCCGTTCTGTTTCGCCGGAAGTATATGAGAGCTATCTCAAGGGTCTGGCCGCCAAAGGCAACAGCAGGGCTGAGGTCGAAAAACAGATTGCCTTGTTTGACGAAGCGATCAGAAAGGATCCGACATTCGCGCCGTCCTACGTCGGCCTGGCCGGCGCCTACGCAAACCTCGGCACAGTTTTTGTCGGCGCTCCCCCCGCGGAAACGCGTCCAAAGGTGATTAGTGCCGCTCAAAAGGCGCTCGAGTTAGATCCCGAGCTCGCCGACGCACACGTTGAGCTCGCAAACATCTACATGAGACAGTGGAAGTGGGCCGAGGCCGAGGCTGAATACAGGCGCGCCCTCGATTTGAATCCGAACGACGCTGCCGCGCACGTCGGGCTCTCTGACTGGCTGTTGTGCCATGGGCGTATGGAGGAGGCGCTCGCGTGGGCCCGCCGCGCCCGCGATCTTGACCCTCTCGGAACTTCCGGCCATACCATCGCGTGGACTCTCTTCAACGCACATCGCTATGACGAGGCAATACGCGAGTTCCGAGATGTGCTGGCGGTGAGACCGGACGACAGATTGCCCCTCATGCCTCTTGGGTGGGCGCTCATTTGCAACCATCAAGCCGAAGAGGCAATCCCTGAGTTGGAGAAGGCGGTTTCTGTTACGGACAAGCAGCCCAGGAGTTATCAGTGCGCTGATCTGGGCGTATGCCCACGCCGGGCGACGAGCAGATGCATTTCGGCTCCTTGGGGAATTGAAAAAGCGCCAGCAGACTGGCTATGTTCCCGCTGGTGCCTTTGTGCATGCTTATTTGGGTCTCGGCGACAACGATGAGGCATTTACGTGGTTTGAGCGGGCCTACCAGGAACAGTCCAATATTTTGATCTACATTAAGGTATTCCCGTCCGTATGATTCCCTACGCGGCGATCCGCGCTTTCAGGATTTGGTGCGCCGCGTCGGGCTGAACTGACCCTGGCGCCTAGCTGGAAGTTGGGGAGCTATTTCACTTACTTATTTGATGGTAAATCACCAAACCACATTTCCACACTCCTCAGTCCTGGAAACGTGGTTTGGCCTGATATCGTCAAGCGAACATATGCACAGGCGGATTGGCGAGCAATACCGCTTCCTACGGAAGAGTGCTGAGAAACTTATTCATCTCGTCGATGACTTGCGCTTCGTTTGAGCGGTAGACGTAATGGTCTCCGTTCGGAATGCGAACGACGCGAGCGGTCGGAACTCCGCGGGCGAAACTCTCGGCTCGTGCCGAGCAGGCGGCTGTATCAGCGGTAAGTCGCGCTGCTCTGCGTTCCGGGTCGTTCGGAAAGAAGTGGCTCCAATCGTGAGGGCACGCCATAAGCGCGAGGACCGGAACGGAGATGGAGGTGTACTTCTCCGCGCCGAAGTTGAGCGCGGCCCCGATCGGTGACCGCGGCGGCAGCGGAGGCATCGTCTTTACGTCTTCATTGCTTTGGTGAAGAACAGTCTCGAAGTTTGCAATTGCAGTTTCAAGTTCGCGTAGATTCTCCTGCTCATCGACCCCGCCAGCTTCGATCTCCTCGATGCGTTTCTTGATTCCGTTCATTTCGATCTCTACCTGTGGGTGTGCGGGATCGTAGAAAGACCAGCTCGCTACGGCATCAAGATAGATGAGGCCGGATATCTTATTCGGGAAGCGACTGCCGATAGAGCTTAGCTCCTCACCTGCCATCGAGTGTCCCACCAGAACAGGCCGCTCGATCCGAAGTGCTTGCATGACGACGAGGACATCGTCTCCGAGACGATCTGCCGAGTAGTTCCCGTTCGCCGGCGCCGGTTTGCTGGACGCGCCAAAGCCCTTGCGCGTGATGCCGTAGACATGATTCTGGCCAGTAAACTTCGGAGCAAAACTATCGAAGGCATGCGCGGTGTCTCCGTTGCCGCCAGGAAAATGAGCGGTCTGCCGAGCCCTCCCCAATCAACCACTTCAAGCTGGACACCTTCTTCCACAGTGACAAACTGAACCTTGTGCGGTGAGGAATCCGTCTGGGCAGGCACCTTCACAGGAACCACGAGCAAGGCGATCAAGAGAAAATACAAATTCCTCATTTTGCGCACAAGAGCCTCCGGAACGATCGTCCCTCCCAATTTGCGACATTATAAGGAGCTCACAGAGGCGCGGGCAGGGTGGGGTGGTGGCTGGATCTTGTAAGCGTTCTTGAAGCGGACGCGAATGAGCCAATAGATCATCAGGGGGAATGGCGGGACGGCGAGGACGGTGAGGAGGATGGAGCCGCGCAGGAAAGCGGGAAAGACCTGTTGTTGGCCGAGGAAGAAAGAGCCTGTTGCGATGAAAAGTCCAAAGCACATGCGCCAGAGGTGACGCGTGATACGCTGGCGGCCGGAAGACTGGCCGCGAGCAAGCATACGAATATCTCCCCATGCGGCGAGCAGGAGGACGCTTGCCATAAAAAAAGCCATGCCGGCAGGGGCGTTTGGATCTGCGGTGGCGGGATTTCGTACGCTGTGGATGGCAAGGGTGAAGATGGCGGCTGCTCCGCCGGTGCCAACGAGAAGTGCCCCCCATTCAAACGGGCCCGTTTTTGTGCGGCGACCGGCGAGCCAGCCGGTGGAGATCATATAAAAGGTGATCACGCTGCCGATGATGTTGCCGGTCTGTGATTTGAGGATCGCAAGACAGAGGCCGCTTGAGGCAAGCGTCAGCATCGCGATGGTAAAGACATTTCCGGAGGCCCGATGAAGATGGCTGCCTTTGCGGACGACGATGGCGAAGGTGCCGAAAAGCAAGCCGATGGAGCCACCGAGGATGTGGAGAATCAAGAGCGGGAGTCGCATGCTCGCCCATCCCTTTCGGTACCTGTCGAGACAGTGTACGCGCGTTCCGACGGGAAAGTTTCGCGATTTTGTGAATCTCCTAAGGTCGAAAGCGCCAGACTCAGTTCGTATTACTACTGAGGAAACTTTTCTTCTCCACAAATTCCCGGATTATCCGTTGTCTAGAAGCAATCTGCCGTCAGCTCAATTGAAGCTAAATCGCTAAGGCACTCATCGACAGACAAGAAGGTCCACCTGTCTGTATAGGCGGTTTTACGGCCAATTGGCCAAAAACACATCTGAATAGGTCGATGAGCGCATCAACGATTTGAGAAGAAGTTGAACCGGCCTCGATCACTTGGTTGATAGTACAAATTGATTGCCGTCTACATCTTGGAACTTCGCAAACTGCCCCCACGGTTGCTTCGTGGGCGGAGCTGTGAAGACCACGCCTCGGGCGGTCAACTCTTGATAAGTGCGATCGATGTCGTCCGTCATAAACGTCACGTTCGAGAAGGTGCCGATTCGATCTTCATGGCCAGGAGGTGTGAACAAAACCACCTTGGTGTCGCTGCCCGGGATTCGCAATTCTATCCAGCGCTGTTTCGGGTCAAAAGGCTGGTCGGTCAGGACCTGAAATCCAAGCTTCTCGGTGTAAAAGGCGAGCGCCTGCTCCTGGTCTCGAACCGGAATGCTCACAAACTTAATTGCCTTGATCATGATCCCCCTCCTAACAAGAATCAGTGTAGAGTCAGACGGGCCTGTCTAGAAGGGAAATCGAAAGATTATAGTATATTCAACTATAGCCAGTGAAACCACAGTGAGGATTTGCTCGTGCGCCTTCTCCTAGATAGTTACATTATTGACGTGCTTATGCGCGATCTCACCGAGCATGAAAAACGGCCTTCGGCGTTTCTTGTTTATCTCCATGTATGGAGGCGCAGCGTGGGTGCAGGCCAGAAGGTCGTATCGTTGAGCCATCAGCAATTGGCGGAGGGCACGGGATTGTCGAAGTCTGCCGTGCAAGGGGCCGTGAGGCTTCTGAAGCGGAGAAAGCTGCTTTCGGCCGCCCTGAAGAATCCGACTGCCACGCCGGTCTATCGGGTTGAACGCCCCTGGGCCCGACGGAAGTCAGACTGAAAGGCCCAGATTCAAGAGTGATTGAAGCAATCGATTGGCACCGGGAGTGTCGCGCATTGAAAGGCGACTTACTTTGCGACCACTAGTCTAGAGTCGAAATGCAACTCGGTGAGATAGACTCCGGATCAGGCTCACCAGCCAGCGATCTTGAGAGTCCTCATGAATCCAGTCATTCAGGTTTCCAGCGTTCCGTGCGGTAGCATCAGACTCGACCGGGCCTGATTTACCTATCGGCGGGCGCTTCGCCGGTTGCGCTGGAACGGCTGGCGCATTGCTCACGAGTTCAAGCTGAGCCGGGCCACCGTCAGCCGTATCCTGCGCCGAGCGGGCTTGAACCGTCTGCGTTCGCTCGATCCGCCGCCACCGGTAGTGCGCTATGAGCACAACCGCCCTGGCGACCTGGTGCATTTCGACATCAAACGCCTGGCCCACATCCACAGGCCTGGCCATGCCATCACCGGCAACCCCCGCAATCACATCCGCGGCGTGGGCTATCAGTACCTGCACATCGCGGTCGACGATCACAGCCGCATCGGCTTCGCGGCCCTGCTGCCCGACCAGAGCCACCACTCATCCATGCGCTTCTTTCTGATGGCGCGCGCCCATTTTGCCCGCTTCGGGTTCTCGATCCGGCGCGTGCTGACCGACAACGGCCCCTGCTGCTGGGACTGGCAATTCCGCAAGCTGCTTCACCGCCAGCACGTCAAACATCGCTTCACCCGCGCCTATCGGCCCCAAACTAACGGCAAGGCCGAACGATTCATCCAGTCCGCCTTGCGCGAATGGGCATACGCCCGCTCTTACCAGAACTCCCTGGAAAGAGAACTGCAACTTGACCTATGGCTGCATGACTACAATTTCCACCGTCCGCATGCTAGTCTCAACCTCAATCCGCCGGTCTCGAGAGCAGGTCTGAGCTGGAACAACCTCATGACTCTCCACAGCTAGAGCCAAGTTGGATTGCTCCTCCGGACACAAAGAACGCCGGACAAATCCTTCCCCCGATGGTCAGTAATCAATTTGAAATTGGAGCGAAGGCTCAAGCTCGCACGTGGATATCGACCATTGCTCTGTATCGCATCAGCGAAGCGAATGGGGTCGTGGATGCCTCCACCAATCCACCAACCTTCTCGCAAGACGGTCGCCAGGTGAATGAGGGAATCGACCTCAGCTTCGTAGGCGATTTGCTCCGCGATCTGCACGCTATTCTCTCCGCCAGTTTCATTGACTCCAGGCAGCGCTCCACTGGTGATCCGGCGATTGAGGGGAAAAGCACTCCCATCGTTCCAGGAGCGACGGAGCGCGTTAACCTGAATTGGAGTGTCCCACACGCGAAGGGCCTCGCCCTGGACTGCAACCTGATGTTGACCGGTTCCGCGCCTTTCGACGCAATAAACAGCACCAGAGTGCCCTCGTGGACAAGGCTGGATGTGGGCGCTCGCTACTCGCTTGGCCGAGAAAAGCCGTTGACGATCAGGGCACAGGTCGTGAACGTGTCGAACAGTCAGTTCTGGATTTCCGTCTTTTCCGGCGGACTGGCTCCCGCCGCTCCGCGTGTCGTGAATGTTTCGGTATCGAAGTCCTTCTAAGTGGACGTTCAGGCCGAACCGGCACGCTTGACCGTACCTGGAATTCCTACCAACTCTCGATGGCCGCATAGTGGCCTTCCGCACTGATAAAAACTCGCTGAAACGCCATCGTCGGCAGGATTCCATCCTCCCGCGCGGATGGACCTTGACCAATGGAATTTTTTGGAACTGCAAAAGAAACCTGGGGTACGGTGTGCTTGCCGATCCGCAGATCCAGCGCGGGCAGTACCTGAAAGCCCTGCTTGTGCCCGCTGACAACTCTGGCGAGGGGCGAAATATGGTCTCCGGCGATGTTCAAGAGACGAGGCGCTGGCGAGTAAAGGACGGGTGCGTTACTGCCCGAGTCGAGTCTCAGGAGCAGCGGATTGTTCGTTGAACCGGCAACTTGAACTGCAATTATCAGTGGCTGGGTGAACGGTAGGTCCTTCTCTGGACCAAGTGGACTGGCAAGACCGACATGTTCACTCTTGAACGCCGACGCCATCGAATTGGTGTCATCCAGGCAAAGGATCTTTCGCCGGTTGTCGATCAGCAAATCAAAGTGTTCCAGGAAGCTGTCCCCCAAAATCCCCCGGATGAGCGGATCTGCGGCGCGAAGGTCGGCGATGTCTTGGATGACAGCCAGAGAGTTCGTGACCGATCGATCTCCCGCCTGGAGAAGTCCCAGGTGGACGAACTCGTTCCTCGAGAAGGTGGCGACACCCCCGGAGCCGGTGGTTCCTTCTGCCTCAAGACGCAGCTCTGAGGCAAGTGAAAGGTCAACAGTGCTGATTTGCGCCCCGGTGTCGACCACGAAATCGTATGGCCCGGAGTGGTTGACCTGAACCGAGACGACGATTAGGGCGCTTTGAACGATTCGAAGCGGTAAACTATTCACATTTGCCGGGCATCGTGGCTCTGCTTGCATCCCTGGAACTACCATTACGGCTAAGCCGACTGAACCTAAGCACTGGAAGAAAGACATCGGTGCACCCCGCTGCCAAATTGGCTAGGTGCAATGTCGCCTGTTTTTTCCACACCGTCGTGACGGGGTTCTCACCATTTCGTGAAAATGAGGCACGGATTTGTGACGGGACACAAGTCTTCTGTTTTCAGCTTCGGAGACATTGAAGTCCGCGATGGCGAATTCCTTTTAATCAGGGAAACTGAGGCTGTGCCGGTCGAGCCCAAGGCATTTCGGGTACTGATATATCTGCTTCAGAACCCCGGTCGAGTGGTGACTAAGGAAGAAATCCTGGAGTCCGTCTGGAGCGACTGCTCAGTTTCGGACAACTCGCTTACCAGAAGCGTTGCGACCCTCCGGCGGCTGCTGCGCGATGACACCCGCGAACCCCGATATATCGCCACAGTACCCACGCTGGGCTATCGGTTTCTTTGCCCGGTGGAAGTGACATGGGAGGCCGCCGTTGGGAGGCAAACGGGGGAGCTCCGGGCTTCTTCCGACGAGGCAAAACAGGAATCGATGTCGCCGCAGACAGCAGAACCCATCGACTTGACCCTGGCCGAGTCCCCGAGGATTGCGGTCAGGGTTCGTGCTCGGGACGACGTATCCAAAAAAACGATTAGACTCGCCGCATTTGCTGCCTTTGCGCTGGCGACTATCGCAGTTGTCGTCGTCGTGACGCGACAGCGGCACGCCCTCCCAAGCTATGCCGCAGAGTCCCGAGTGACAGCAAATTCACGGGACATTCCGGTTACCAGCTCTGCCATCTCGCCGGATGGCAGCTATCTGGCCTTTACGGATAGAACAGGTCTCTTCATCCGTCAATTGGAAGGTGGGGAGACGAACCGTCTCTCTTTGCCGGAACTCCTTGCCGCGGTCCGCATAGAATGTTGGTTTCCCGACAACGCACACTTGCTGGTCTCATCCTGGGACGGCGGGCCGCGCGACCCGCAAAGCCTCTGGAAGGTATCCCTAACGGGCGCAACACCGAGAAAAATGGTAGAGGATGGCGAAAACGCCAGGGTCTCGCCGGACGGTACATCCATTGCGTTTTCGAAGGTTGCGGACCGTCGTACTGAAATATGGACGATCCGCCCGGACAGCGGTGAGGCTCACCCCGTTCTGGGTGGCTCTGCGACCGAAGAAGAATACCTGAGCGCAGTGGCATGGGCACCGGATAGCCAAGGTTTTGCCTATCTCAGGACGACCGTTCACCAGGACGGAAGTGGTGAGCGGAACATCGAGACAATTGACCTCGCCAGTCGAAAGGTCAAGCTTGTGCTCTCTGACCCGAACGCCAGGCCATGGTTGGTTTGGATGCAGAAGAATTCGCTTGTCTATTCACGTTTCGATGATGGCCCGAACCAAAAAGACATGAACCTCTGGCAGGCGCGATTAGATACTCAAACGGATAAGCTACAGGTAAAAACCCAGATCACAAGTGGTCACGGTTTCCTGGTCGACTTGAGCGCTTCAAGCGGGGGGAGGATCTTGGCCTTCAGAAGGGTCCTTGACCCTCAAGGTGATGTCTACATAGCAAATCTGCGTCGCGGCAAGCTGCTCGCCGCTCCAACGCGGCTGACCCAGGAGAATTGGGAAGATGATGCCTATTCATGGACTCCGAAAAGCGAAGCTATTCTACTCACCTCTGATCGCGACGGCCGCCAACACATTTACAGGCAGGCGATCGATCAGCTGGTACCCGATCTTTTGGTGGGCGGGGAGCATGACCTGGGACTACCGCGACTCAGCCCGCAGGGAAGTGACATGCTGTATCTTCAGTTTCCGGGGCAGGCTGAGTCCTCTCGAGACGTGCAGATCCGAACGATACCGTTGTCGGGCGGCACATCCCGGTTACTTCTTAAGGCGCCAGCCATTTGGAATTACCAGTGTGCGCGTCTTCCATCCACCGTCTGCATTTATTGTTCCGGTTCTGACAAAGACCTCCGCTTTTACTCTTTTGACTGGAAAACAGGCGAAAAAAAGGACTTTTCTTCGAGCAAATTTAAGAACACTTCATGGGATAACTGGAGCTTATCCCCCGATGGAAAGTATCTCGCTGGATTCAAGCCGGTCCCGCGGCAGGATGTCGTGATTCGAATCATCTCGCTCCAGGATGAGTCAGAGAAAAGCATCTCCCTCCCGGGATGGATTGGCTTAAACGGTATGGATTGGGCGGCTGACGGCATGAGTTTTTGGGTCAGCGCATGCACGCTACATAGTTCGCCATGGGGAGCCCCGAACACGTGCACTCTGGTGAACGTGGACCTCAACGGCGCAATCACGCCTCTGCTCGCCGGCAGAGACATTCACTTCTTCGCGGCCATACCATCTCCTAACGGCGATCGCCTGGCGCTTGAAGGCGAGACTGCCGATAATTCAAACGTCTGGCTAGTAAAAACACGTCCCTGAAAAGCTAACCCTGCCATCTCAAGATGTTTACCAAGCCGGCCACTACCCAAAAACGTTGACTCAATCCAGTCAACATAACGACTGTAGCAATATCGGTTCCTGAATCGGTCGTGGGAACGGGCGTGGGTCTGGGAATGCCATTGGGCGCGCCGCTGCGGCAATCCACATGTCTGTATAGTCGCTAGCCTTGATCGGAACCGCCTCGAGCAATAAGCCAAGGGCAGGCTCGATGATGATCCGAGGCGGTTTCGATAAGGAGACTAGAAGGAAGCCGCAGGCGTTCTAAGCGGACGCGGTGATCTGCCTGGGATCTATGGATTTTGAATGAGGTTTGGGGAGCGGTGTAAGGGCCGTGTGGTGCATGAATCGGTCGCGCTGTTGATGGAAGTGGGTGAGTCCAGCGATAAGTTGTCGCTTCTCGAGCGCTTGATTTGGATGGAGAAGGGCGATGAAATGAGCGGAGGGGATGCGTTCGAGACACGAATGCGTCGGCGTGCAGGGAGCAAGTCGAGGATCCGGGCTGGAGTTGAGCATCATGACGAATCGATATGACTTGACAGGAACAGCTCGGCCGCAGTCAGTCTTCGCGCCACAGACATGGGACCGCCGCATCTGGGACAGTGCCAGATGGGCGGGTTGCCGGCTGGGGTTTTGGGTGGCGGTGGAGGAAGCGGATGGCAGCCATCGAGCGCCAGCAGCCTTCGTGCCAGCGTCAGGCTCTGGCTTCGGAAACGGTTGGAGAGCAGCCCGAAATGGCGGATGCGCACGAAGCCTTTGGGCAGCACGTGGAGGAAGAATCGGCGCAGGAACTCGACTGCGTCCAGGGTCATGATGCGCTGCTTGCTGCCGTGAGCATAATCCTTATAGCGGAAGGTAACGCGATGCCCGTCGAAGGCCAGCAGGCGGTGATTGGAAATGGCGATGCGATGGGTGTAGCGCTCGGCACGCTCGTCTCGTTGCATTCTCGCCGTGCCTACAAAACACCATCGACAAGTTCATCACTTGGTATCGTTCTGAGCCGCGACTTGGATTCAACCGCGCTGTCGTGTTGCGATTTCGCTCGTTCCTCGAATCTCTTTCGTATCAGCAGCTACGGTCAATCTTCATCTGCCTGCGATCAGGGAATCCTTCGCTTCGCTGGGAATGACGTCTTCTCATTTGGGTCGACATCTACTGGTCGCGGCCCCACGCTTCCACTTCGATCTGATATTCGTGTTCGAAGGCCAGCACAGCTGAGTCTCCGCGGGAATCCTTACCCGAATCGGCAATAACAGCTCCGTGCCATCCTTCACCTCAATCTGCAAAGAAGGCGCATTGGATGCCTTCAACTTTGAGGCGGGGCGCCCGCGGCAAGCGGTGCAGCCATGCTCGCTGACAGGGCAAGCATGCAAAAAGCAACGATCTGGGTATGGGTTAAAACGAATGGTGTAAAGTATGTCGTTCTTCGAGTCATAGGCTCTCTACTTTCCAAATCAGATTGACGTACATGGTCCGCTTTGACGCGAAGCATCCGCTGCCAATTATTCCACTGTTACGATTCCGCGCAGGCCCGCTGGTCCGCCCGCCAGCTGATGCCTCGATCAGCACGCTGCTACTTCTTACTCCATCGCCTGCCGGAAACGCGACCGTCATATCGTTCTTTCCGTCGTCGCTTTTCTCCACTGAGTTTCCCATCGATCCAGACCTCCGCCTTGTCGACAACATCGCGCCGCAGAAGCCGGCCTCCGGATTCTTTTTCTGCGGTGCGCGGGGTAAACGGGACGCGATAGATTGCGAAGCGTCCATTGCGAAATGGCGGCAGCCAGCCGCCGGCACTGGATGGATCGAGCGGTCCAGTCGTTACCAGTGCACCGAGCTCCAAGGCTCTGCTACTGACAATATTCCCAGTCCCCCACTCAAGCACTTGGACCCGGCGAGGCGAACGTCAGCGTGTCAGTCAGGTTTGGTTTCGGCTTCCTTTTCAAAGCGGGAATACTCACCAAGTAGTCCGGGAATTCTTCGGGTTCTGCTCTTCTTGCCACGTCACATCCTGCGCAGACGCGAGCGGGGCAACGTGAGGCGATAAGGGCGATGACAGCGGCGAGTGATCTTCATTTGGGTTCCTCTAGAGTAGATCGGTAAGAAATATTCGAACAACTGGCATTCGCCCATCCGCGCAGCTCTCAGTAACGACATATATTACCTTCCAGGGCTTGTTGTGACGGTGGATTATCCCATTGAGCTGTGGAACAACAATCTCCCCCTGTGGGTCCTGTTCGACTTCTTCCGATGCTGTGTCACCGTTATAGCGGTAGACAATCTGCTTCGCCTCGTTGTTCATACCGGTCCCTGTGTTTGACCTCGGCGATCAGAATTGAATCCTTAGAACAAAACTTCCTGCCACAGATTTTCGCGCACCACATGCCCATCAGACCTCTCACCGTAAATCGCTCATATCAAGGAAGGTGATTTGCCTCTCCGGGGCTCGAGGCGTTCCAGGAGGGGCTCGGATACCGCTCACGATTCCCAAAGGCAAGCTGAGCGCTAAACATTTGTTTGGCGTCTCATCCAAAACTTTTGATGGCGACGATTTGATCAAGGCATGGCAAGACGCCGTACGCGAAAAATACGGCTTCAATGACGGTAACATCTGCCACCGGAACGTGGAGATAGGGATCATGCGGTAGGGAGGAGTACGCGGCATTTGAGGTCAGTTGTTTTGCTGCGTGAGATGTCACCCGCTTTTCAAGATCTTGAACGGCGCTTGGCCATGGATGAGAAACCTGTCCGATGCTTCCTCTTCAACTTGGAAGGAGCGAACTGCGCCAGCGCTTCCTGGAGTACCCCCATAAGGCTGCTTTTTCTTGGCTGTATGCTTTTATACGGGGAAACCGTTCGACTGCCCCTCTTGCTTTCCATGCTCATGAGCTTTATCTGGAGGGCCTTATGGTCATATCAACGTCTTTCTTCCACGGTGGCCAACCCATTCCGCAGGCCGGAGTTTATCGGGTCATTCATGATCCCCTCCTACCCAAACTCACGAAGTCACCTGCATCTAGGCAAGAACTTTCCACTCTGCAGGCCTGCGCGGATGCGCGGTTCGAACTTGTTCGGGCGGTGTCATGGGTTGAGGAAATCGGGACGCCGGCTTTTGGAACCGCGCTTCGAAGTGCCGGCTGGGTCTTGATCCGTGAAGATCGCGCCTGCTCCCGTCGAGGCTTTGGCTTGACCAAGGAGCCCGCAACCTTCAGACTGTGGGGAAATGGCGGCATAAAGGAAATGCGCAGGCACGGGGACTTGTGAACGTCAAAGAGGGCAAATCGACTCATCCCCTGAGCGGGGAGCCACGAAATCACGGAGGTGAATACATGTCATTGAGCAAGCAACTGGGCGGCGAACCCGCCGTCATGAATCCCAACAAAGCGTTGTGGGAGAAGGGCGACTTTACCGAGATTGCCGCGCTGATGCGGGAGTCGGGAAGAGCGGTGGTGAAGTCACTGGAGATCGAACCGCCACTTCGGGCACTAGATCTCGGCTGCGGGGATGGCACTACGGCGCTTCCGCTGGCGCGGGCAGGTGTCGAAGTTGTGGGAATCGACATTGCCCGCAACCTGGTTGAGGCCGGGAACAGGAGAGCGGCCGAGGAAGGGCTTACGAACCTCAGTTTTCAAGAGGGAGATGCAAGCAACCTGGAAGGCGTGGCCGACCACTCGTTCGATTTGACTCTCTCTGTGTTTGGCGCCATGTTCGCACCGCGGCCTTTCGACGTAGCGAAAGAGATGGTGCGTGTCACCAAGCCGGGCGGCCGCATCGTGATGGGCAACTGGATTCCGAACGACCCAACATTCGTCGCGCAGATCCTCAGGATCAGCTCGGCGTTTACGCCTCCACCGCCCGAAGGCTTTGTCAGTCCAATGACGTGGGGTGTGGATACGCACATCATCGAAAGATTCGGACAGGCGGGAGTTCCCCGGGAGAGAATCTCGCTGACGAAGGACACGTTTCACTTCACCTCTGATATCAAGAACCCGACGCAGGTGATCGAACTGTTCCGGCTCTACTACGGCCCCACGATGAACGCATACGCCGCCGCCGGCCAGAACGGGAAGGTGGAGGAACTGCACAGCCAGCTTGTGGAACTGGCCAATTCGCAGAACACGGCCAATCATGGCAGCACGTCAATCCCGGCCACTTTTTTGCGGGTGACGGTCAGCCTTTGAGCGTAGAGTGCGCTGACAACGTGAGGGCTGTGTCGGGTCGATGAAAAGAAGTGAAGGGAAGCTTCTCCCGCACGTCTGGAGGCCAGCGCAGCCGCGCTGGCCTCCTTCGTATCCGTACTCACCGAGACGGAATGGCAGACACGCCTTCCCGGCGGCGCCGAAAGATCGGCGTCGTGGTCCACCACGCGACGAGCGTGTACCCGATTGAGATCCAACTGGCGCAGACGCTCGCGGTCGGCAACCAGCAACGTCAGGGAGGTTGGTTTGCGGTTGTGTAGCGAGACCCGTGAGGGGTCTTCTAAGACTTGGTGCTTCAACTCCGAGATCTCCGCATCCTTCGTGTTCGCTCTCGATCTTGCGGAACCTGGTGATCCCGATCAGAATGGACCATAACAACGTGATGGAACCGATCATGATTATGCGGTCCCGACCAGCGAATATCAGCTTGATCAATCGTCGACTCTACCTGCCACGGCTGCCGCTGACCCCTGTCCATGACAAAAACAAAACAACCCCGCGTACGTGCAGCTATTGACAGGGTCACACCATATCAATTTCAGGATGGAAATAAGTTTGTTCGCCCGGTGACCGCGAAGGACGTTTGCGCATCAAAAAATGCACGAGGCACGAGTTATGCTGGTCCCTGTGGTAGACGAAAAAGTTCAAAGGCAACGCCGGGCGGGAGTGTTTCAAGTCTCTCGCGTCGATTTTGTGAGGCAGCTTGCTGATTTACATCCGCTGGTCTCGGGCTACTTTGAAGAACACGACGTTCCGTTTGCAGTCCTTAGGCCGGTCGTGGAAGATCAGCCACAAGCTGTAAAGCCATCATCGGCGACGATGCCGTCCATCCATCAACCAAAAGAACAATAATCCATCCCGCAAATCCCTAAATCATCCTCAGGCGCCGGAAGTGCGCCATCTCTCTCTGCCGCGGGTATGGTATCGACGAGCACCGAAACGGACGACACCACCAAGGGGAGCGTTCAACTGGCTGCCATCGGCAAGAACAAAGTTCATTGGCGCGTTGAGACGGAGAAGGCATTTTGGAATACAGAAGGGGCGTGTTCAGGTAGTTACGAATTTGTTGCTCCGAATCAAACGTGAAGTGACACAAGAGCTTGCCCGTGGGGCTGGCGGAATTCACACCGCATTGTAAATGGGAGGAAGAGTGGTTGATGGCTCCGCCAATCGCCTTTGGGTAACTGCGGCTTCGATTTCACTGTTGATCTCTGCTCCAATAAGAAGCATAAGGCCGGTGATATAGAACCAGGTAAGCAGAATAATGACCGCCCCGAGTGAGCCATAGGTTATGGAGTAATTGTTAAAGAAATGAAGATAAATCCGGAGACCTAAAGAAGCAAGGAGCCATCCGAGGATTCCGATTGTGCCTCCTGGAGTTAGCCAATGCCAACGGCGGGCCTTAACATCCGGAGCCCAATAGTAAATGACTGCAAATGACAACGCGAGCAGAGCAGTTGCAATCGTCCAGCCAAGGAGTCTGGCCAAGAACGCAGGGACGATGGCCAGAAAGCCGATTGTAGATTCGGTGATTAACAACCGCTGCGACGAAGTCTCCGCCCAACAGGGCAATCAATATCAGGGTGACTATCACGGTGAGAATGACGGTGAGGCCGATGGCGTAGATACGGGCTCTCAAGTAGGAACGAGTTTCTTGAACTTTGTACACAGCGTTGAGGGCATCCTGAATAGCGGAGATGCCGACGGAGGCGGACCATATGGCCGCAACGAGTCCAAAGGTCACCTTGCCTGGGTCGGCTGCGGCAGTCGTCTCGTTGAATGTGTCGAGCACGGTGGCGAGAGCTGCCGTGGGAATGACCAGCGCAAGATAATGCAGGAGCTTGTCGTAAAATTGGCTAGCTGACCGGGCCGCGAGACCGAGGATTGAGCTGGCGCAAAAGAGAGTGGGGAAGAGCGCGAATAGGAAGTAAAAGCCGAGTTCTGCCGCCCGGCCGAAGAGCCGGTCCGTCAGAATGCACTCCCATGTACGTTTTGCGACGATAGCCACCGGAACGCCCTGAAGACTCCACATACAGCGTAGTGGCGAGCGCGAAGCGAACTCCCAGATGGAATGCTGGCGGACCTCCAACGACTCTTCAAGGATATAACCGTTTTGGATGATAGCGCGCCTCTTTCACCTAGTCGCCTGCGAGCATCCTCCTTCCATCGATGCGGAGTGCTGTTCATGGGTCGCCCTAAAAACGCAAACTTCAGCATGCGATTATTACCGTTTAGCAGTCAATTCAAGGTAGAGGCACGGATACGGGTGCCGTTTGCTGAAGTGCTCGGCGCTCTTGGGGCAGTTTTTGGCCAGACTGGCTGTCGCTGAATTCTTGATTGGAAGGCTTTTCCTATATGTAATAAGTCATGGGCGCTGGGCGTTCGCGGGACGTTGAAGGGCTCCACCGACAGGCGCCGCCTGCCCGAACAAGGCGGACACGATGACGACGTACATCAGCGATCTGGCGGTGGCCGGGCAGGTCAAGGTATCGACCATTACCCGGAAATTGGCGACCATTTTCAAGCTTCCGTCGCCGGCTTTCCATCCCCAAGTAGCATGCAGAAGCAGAAACTGCCTGCGCCTGTAACAAGAAAGTTGGCAACGTCCGCAGTAACGGGCCGGAGAAGCTGATGAGTGCTTGAGGCAAACTCGCAGGATTCTCTAATTTGTTTTAATTTCACTGTGTGAATCTACCAACGATTGGTTTTAAATGACTTACAGAGCTTCGGAGGAACGCCGAAACACGCAGCCACCCCATTTCTGGCCCTCGCTCACCGCCTCGATAATTTGCATCGCCGCATTGACGAGGAAACGAATGTCGTCCGGCTGGCCGTCGATCTCGCGATGAACCAACTCCCCCTCAGGAGTTACCAAATCACTCAGACGAATGGCTGCGCCTGGCTTGTGGATGATGCCGCGGGGCGCGGCATTGGTTGTGCTCGTCTGTGAGACAACCATTGAGATGGGGCGCCGCGGCTATGATCTGAGTGGCGAAGTTGGAGCCCGGTCCGACCCACTTGCCCTGATGGCCTTTCCACTTCTGGACACGCTCATGTTCGCTGTCCTGTTTCTAGCCGCATACTTGTATCGGCATCGCGATCGAATCAAGCTCCGTCGCATCTACCCTGTTTCAAGCTGGGCCGCGCTCGCCATATTGCTGCTGGATAACCTGTGCTTTGCAGTCGTCGTGCCGAGCGGAGCCTGGCATGCGGTTGCCGCTTGGCTGGTACGGTGACATCCGCTGGGCTGCATTCCAGAGTTTGGCCTCGTCGCTTACGCTCAACTGTGTACGAAGCGGTGCACGCCGGTCGGATCGCCCGGCGGATACGGTAGCGGAGGCGGCGTCGCCCCGCCCATCATACGACGGAGTCGTCCGTCGACGAAGCCGACGTCGGTGATATAGCTTCGTTGCGACGAAGTCGTCCAGCCATGCCGCCGAAGTACATCGATAATTTCTTCGCCGTTCAGAGCATCGGAAGCCTGCACGTGGCGGATTGGCTTCATCGTGTCAGTTCCTCCTCCAAGCACCCTGCTGAAGGCGCTGGTCGTTACATCGCTAATCCAGTGCCGAATACTGCTCTTTTTAAAGCTCTCGGCAGCCAACGCTTCCACCGTTGCGGCACGACGGCGAAATCGATTTCGATCCAGCGAAGATCCCTCTGGAGATCGAGCCGCCATGGCCGCGTGTCGAGACCGCAACCCACGCTAAGAACAGTAGTGATAGCGTTATCCCGGAGCGCTTCCAACAGCAATTCGTCGACGAAGCGCGCGCGAATGGCGAGCCCGATCTGCGCCACGTCGGAATGAGGCAACGCGCGAAGGATCGCCAACCCACGTTCTCCAGCCAGCCGCGCCGCGAAGGGATCACACAGGAATGCGTCTTCCAAAGCGGTTTCATGCGCGCGACAGGCGGCGACCATAAGCGCTGTGTCACTGACTCGTGTAATTTCACCTTCGCTTGAGTCCATGCGATCCATTATGCGCTTGGCTAAGACACCGATGAGCCGCAAAGAAATACGCGATCCTACCCTTCTTAGTGGGAACCGATCCGGGACTGACAACAAAAACCCGCTGCGGAACAGTCTTGTGTCCTTTTTGCATGCCTGGATTCACAATTGAAAAACCTCGCGGCCCGGCTTACGAGCTGATGCGCCGTAAGCGGCAAGGTTTTTCCAGTGCCGGATAGTGGATGGCGACTGCCCGGCCTATATGATGAAGCACGGAAAGAACCTTGGATCTTTTGTTCCCATGCCAACCTGAATGGCCTCGATCTGGCGCCGGAAGAACAGCTCTACAAGACCCAATGTCTGTGTGGGCGTCTCGCCGGTGAATCCCTCAAAATCGTGAATCATGCGCATCTGGTCGTGGTAACCGAATTCATGGGCCACATCCGTCCACGATTTTGCACGGGAGCGGGCCTTGCTGTCCAGAGCAGCCTGAAACCGGGTAATTCTTGCACACAGTTTGAGGCTCATACCGTAGTAGGAGCCAAACTCTCGCTCCAACTCAGGCGAACCAGTGCCAAATCGCTTATCCGGACACGGCCATTGCAGCCGTACCCGAGAAGCATTCGTAGGGTGCCATTCAGGACCCCTACATTATCGATTCCTGGCTTTACCTGTTGAGCGAGGAGGAAATCCACGACTGGCCTTGCGGCTTTGGCGATAGCATCCGCCGGGATGACTGCACCGAGGCCGCCGGAGAGGGTATTCGGTCCCTGCCCTTGTCTATTGCTGGCTTTGCTTCTGTTCTTCCACCGCACAGCGGATCCGATGTTCATCCCCGGGGTGTTGTTCGGCCAATAACTGTTCGGCATGCACCATCTTAGGTTTCGGATCGCTGGCGTACTTTGAGACCTCAGCTGATAGCTTGTTAGCTCTGGCTTTGCTTCTCGCTCAGCCATCTCCGGCGTAACTGCTCCGGATCCAGCGGGGGTTGGGGCTTCGGCATTTCCTTCTGTGCCTGCAACCTTGCCGGTGGCACGCACACTATTTTCTGGCGCACGAGTACCGCCTCCTGATTGTGTGGGACTTGATTCAGTGGCTGGACTTACCACGTGAGGGCTGGCTCCGGTTCAGGGCTTCCGGCGTGAGGTGTGGCTGTAATCCGGTTCCCCCTCCTTCGCCTTGAGCCGAAGGATTTCCCGAAGCTCCTCCAGGGGCTCAGGCTGCAATCGTCTCGCCTGCTCCTGAACCTTCGCGAGTCTTTCCTGATCCACCATTGTCCCCCTCCTTGGATGCCCTCTTGGGCGGAATCAGTTGGTCTACAATCGGCCCTATGTGAGGATGCGCCTCGCGGCAAACTGGGGTGGACCCCTTGGCTGAGACAAGCAAATAAGACACTGTTCGCCGTTCGCTGCAAATTGCTCGACCGGCAGGACCACTGTACAGCATTCTGACCGCAGCCGGTGAAGCGGAAGCGGGAAGGTGTGAAAAAATCGCTCCGGAGTCGGAGATCGGACAGATAGGCGGAAATTTCCCCGCCTCAAGTTTGTTCGCTCCGCTCAGAAGATCTGGCGGTCGCAGATGGTTTGGGTGGACGATTATGACGGTTTGGACTCGTGCCGAATCTGGTCGCCCGGCTTTCGAGATGCTGCTACGCAGCCTGAGGTGAAGTTGCCCTAGCAGTGTGCTGAAAAACCATGTATAGCACTGCTGAATTTATTGTTTTCCCCCGTTTTCGGGTGTTCAGAGCACTCGACCACGGATATGTTTCGTTCCGCGGAGCGTTGTAGGCCTCGGCGGAGACACCACGGCCCCATCAGGCCGCAGATTGAATTGGAACCAGTTTTCTCAGCCGCACCAGGTTGTAGGCCGCTGCTGCGAAGGTGAAGATCCACCCCACTTTGAGGATGCCGCGATGTTTCAGTTTGCGCAGCAGTGCGATGTCTTTCAGCCAGCCGAAACACTCCTCGATCCGTTTGCGTTTCTTCTGACTCTCGGGATAGCCGGTGTGCCGCGTGGTACGCGCATCGATGGCGCTGCCGCCCCGTCTGCCGTCATTCTGCGCCACATGCGGCGTGACGTTCATTCGGCGGCATTCTTCGACGAACTCCTGCGTGTCGAAACCCTTGTCGCCGCCCACAGTGATGCGCCCATTGTCCGGAATCTGTTCCAGCATCACCAGCGCCGCATCGCGCTCGGCGCGACCGTTCGCTTCCAGCAGTTCGGCGTTGACGATCAGTCCATTGCGGTTCTCCACCAGGAGATTGCCGCTGTAACTCAACTTCGCCTCCTTGCCCTTGGCCTTGCGCGCCAGCTTGGCATCTGGATCGGTTTTCGATTCATGCGTCTGGTTGGACCGCTTCTCTCCGTGAAAGTCCACCGTCGGATTGCCGGGATCGTCTGGCGGTGTGGTCTTCTCTTTGTCTTTGGGCCGGAAACTCTTCAGGCTTGCCCACGCTTCCAGAAGCGTTCCGTCTACCGTAAAGTGCTCGTCGGAAATCAGCCCCGCCCCTCGTGCACGCTCCACCACCTGAGCCAGAAACTCCTTTGCCACCACCGCTTCCAGCAATCGATCGCGGTTCTTCGTAAACGTCGTTGCATCCCAAACCGGCTCATCCAAGTTCAGTCCAACGAACCAGCGGTACAGGATACTGTAATCGATCTCCTCCATGAGGAGCCGCTCCGAGCGAACCGAAAAGAACATCTGCAACAACTGCGCACGCAGCAGCTTCTCCGGCGGGATCGATGGCCGACCACCTTCGGCATACATGGCGTCGAACAGGGGCGACATGTTGCTCAGGATCTCGTCCGTCATCGAGCGCACCGCACGAAGAGGATGATCCTTCCGCACCCGTGCTTCCGGAGACAAATAACTGAACATATCCGCCTGCTGATGATCGATTCCTCGCATGTTCCCTTCTTAACCGAACACGCTGTGGAATGGAAGTGACTTTTTCAGCACACTGCTAGACCGAAATCGCATCCATGCCTGGATGTTGAAGGTCAGGCATACCCAGAGAGCCTCCGTCCCGGTTTTGACCAGCCCACGCACGTGAAAACGTCGAAGTCCCAGCTTCTCTTTAACCCAAGCAAATGGAAACTCCGCTACCTGACTGCGTTGTTTGTAATCGGCTTTTCCCTCGGGGGTCTGCATCTTCCTTTTGAATTCGGTTACTGCCGCTGGTTCAATTCGATGAGTGATGATCCTCCCTCGGGTTGTGTAGTGTGGACAGCAACGCTCGCGATTTTCGCACGGACCACAATCGGCCTGGGTCGCCTTATAGAACCGATCTTCGCCTCCATGCGGGAGCTTGTTGGCTTTGCCGAATACCAGCAACTTACCCGCTGGACAAACATAGACGTCTTGCACTGTGTCATAGCGAAAAGCATTCCTCTGAAACTCAGGGTGAATGCCACGCCAATCGGGCTCAGTGTAGGTTCGCGCCGCTGGGCCAGGATTCCAAGAGCCGAAGAAATCTATTTCGCGTTCCGTCATTTGGATCACCGAAAGATTAGTCGTGAAATCCCCGTCTGCCACAACCTCTTTTGGCCTTTGCTGGCAGCGGGACTCTAAGCCCTCCATTCCCGGCAGGAGTTGGAATTTATCGTTGACATCTTGAGTGACCCGCACGTCGGCAATCAAGCCCATGTGAGAATCCGTGACAACCTGCATGTTGTAGCTCGGGGCAAATCCGCCCTCACTGGTTTTCATGATCCGCGCATCCGGATCGGTTATGCTCACGCGCGGCTCGTAGCCTCGCTTATCTTCCATCTTGGCCGCCCTAAGTTCTTCAATCTCCTTCAACGCTCGATCAAGCTTCTCAACTCGCTCCCGTGCGGCGCGAAGTCTGGCCTGAGCGCAACGATCGGATGGGGGTTCCTGCTCCGGATCTCCCATGGCCAGAATGTGCTGGCGAGCGGCATCCAGATGCTGCTGGATGCGATCTTCTCTGCAAAACGTCTTCGCCTGAGCTTGCGCGCGAACTTTGGTTCCATCCTGCATCACGCGTTCCAATGTGATCAGGCCCTCATGACTCAGCAGACCAAGTACCTGCGTGAACAGTTCGTCTAGAGCAACGCGGTGATCTACGCGAAAGTCCGACAGCGTATGGTGATTAATCAAATCCATACCAGTGAGCCATTGAAGCGCCGGATCGATTTCACACAAGCGGGAAATCTCTCGCGCCGATCCAATCCCACGGCTGTAGGCGTAGATCCAAATGGAAATGAGCAAACGCGGGTCAAATGCGCTTCGCCCTGCGGAACCTTCGAAGGAGTGAACACTTTGATAAAAGGAATCCAGATTTAATTGTCCAACGAACTCCCAGATAGAGCGTGCCGGGTGTTCGGGGTCGATCAGCTGCTCAACATCGACCGCCCGTAACACCATCTGCTGACGATTGATCGGTTTCAACCGAGGCGAGAGGCTTTGCTCAGACGAATTCATGCCTAACCATAGCTCGAATCAAACATCGTTCAGCAAAACCTGTATTGCGTAGATTGGTTCCAATTTTTTCACACCTTCCGGGCTCCGGTGGAGACCGACCCGCCGAGGAATAATCGGCTGCGACTCATCCGAGCCGATGAGAGCCGGGAGTGGGCGCTAAGCCTGCTCCCGGTTTGTTCTTTTCCTATCGGACGGAAAGATCGCTGATGCCTGAGAAAACTCATGCGACCAGTTGCGGCGCAGCCGCCTCCACATTTTTCGCTGCCAGTTGGGTCTCAAACCTCGCCGGAGGCAGATAACCCAGCGCCGAGTGCAAGCGTTTTTGGTTGTAGACCTTGTCCAGGAACGCGCCGATCTGGGCGCGGGCCTCGGCCAGATCCCGGTATTCGTTGCGATAAACTTCCTCGTACTTGAGCGTCTTCATGAACGACTCGCACTGGGCGTTGTCGTAGGGATTGCCGCGGCGGCTCATACTGATCTGGATGCCGTGGGCTTTGAGCAGATCGGTGTAGTCCCCCGAGGCGTACTGCACGCCGCGATCGGAGTGATGCACCAGGCCGGCAGCGGGCTTACGTGTTCTGAGCGCCATCTGCAAGGCTTCGATGGTCAGCCTCGCCTCCAGCGTGCGGTCCAGCGCCCAGCCGACGACTTTGCGCGAGAACGCATCCAAGACCACCGCCAGATAAATGAACTCTGTTTCCAGCCGAACGTAGGTGATGTCGGAGCGCCATAGCTGATCGATGCCCGTCAGCACCATTTCCCGCGCCACGTTCGGATACACCGGCAAAGTATGATTGGAGTCGGTGGTCACGATGAACCGGCGCTTGCGTAGGCACAACAGGTTGTCCTCGCGCATCAGCCGCTGCACCTTCTTGCGGTTAACCAGCCAGCCGCGCTCGTGCAACTCCCGCGTGACGCGGCGGCTGCCGTAATAGCTGAACTCCAGAGCGATGCGCTGGATCTCGTCGCGCAGTTCCATGTCCTGGTCTGCTGACGGGGCTTGAGCCTTCCAGCGATAGAAGCCCGCACGGCTGACCTCGGCCAGTCGGCAGAGCTCACTGGTCGTGATGGGGATGGCCAGGCTCATTTGCTTTTCGAGGTACGGGTAGACGAGTTGCGGGTAGTCAATGCCTGCAGCCTCCGCTGCTCCTCGACATGCTGCAAGCATCCCCGCAAAAAATCGATTTCCACCACCTGCTGCCCCACTTTTCGTTCCAGTGCAGCGATGCGATTTTCATCGGCGCGATTCCGGCCCGGTCCGGTAAACGCCTTGGCGCCAAACTCGCGCAACTCGCGCCGCCAGCGGTGCAAAACGTTCGGGTTTACCTCGCAGGCACGGGACACTTCGGCCACCGATGCCCCAACTCCAGCCGCCGAACTGCGGCTTCCTTAAACTCCCGCGTGAACTTCCGTCGATTCAGACCCATGACACAATTCTCCATTCGCTGAGAGATGTGTCTTATTCGCCTGTCTCAATTTCGGGGTCCACTCCAAACTTACGCGCCGATTCCTCCCCAACAAACAAGAGATTGCCGCCATCTGGTCTTTCTGGAGAATTCTGACTCCGGACAAGAGGTCTTAGACGAGCCTACAAATCCTCTCTTCTCCTCTCTTCGAATCCAAACTGTTCCGAAAATGAAGGGGCCGCCCGCGGGGGCCACCAGGGGCCAAAATGGGCTAGTCAGACCTTGGCATTTCTTAGCATGTCTTCGGTTGCCCGTCAGACCGCAAACCCTTAGAAAAGCCTAGAAGGCTTGGCCCGTAAAGAGCCCCTCAGATTGTCAGCTTTCGAGGCGGAAAGTAAAATAGTGCGGTAAGCTCCAATTTTTATATAGGCTTAGAGAATAGCGATGTCCGTGGAGTCCCGCTGGAGCCCCAATTATCGAACTACCCCGCCCACCACCGGTATCCCACCTATGAACCCGGACACTCAATGTAGACGGCTGAAGTCTCTCTAGAGGGCCCAAACGCAGCCTGTGGTACCCAGCTTTTTTCAATTGTCACCGGGATGCCCCTCCCTCTCTTGCTCACTGGCGGTTGCCGTGAGCTTCTTAAAGCCCGAGAATGCCCGGTCCATCATCTCGCTCGTGCCCCATCCCTCAATGCCGCGTATCGCCGCGATGGTCTTCGCAATGGCTTGCAGGTTGTAGGCAATGCCTTCGTACTTATCACACGCGAAGACCATCGACCTGCCGTGGTGCTGGAAGTAAACTGCCACGCCGGGATCAACCGGTTTCTCCGGCCGGATCCTGTCGTCAGGCGTGAGCGGAAGATTGGTTGACACCACCACGCCTGTCGCACCCAGTTTTTGCAACTCTTCACAGAGAAACTGCGCGGTGGTGCCCATCGCGCTCATGGTCTTTAACCTTGAGGGCCGCCGGTTTTTGGTGCGTGTCCAGCCTCCCGGCCATTGGAGTGGAAATGCATTTGGCTAGCCCTTATCTCCAGCAATGACTCAGCGTCGCGGTGGACAGGGAGCAATTTTAGCGGAGCCGCGTGCCATGACTTCTGCCAGCCATGCCCCATACCGCGCCCTTGAGACCTTCACTACGCCACGCACAGCACTGCGGGTCGTGGCAATATCAGGAGCCGCCAGCAGGGGAGAGCCTTCCAGCTGCGATCCGGCCAGAGATTCCGCGAGAGAACGCGACATAGCTACTGCATCTATGCTGGAACCTGTGTTGACTTCATACTCGAACTCAACCTGTCTGCCGTATCGGATTCCAAACTGCATCGTGTCGCCAACCTGAATGAGGCCTGCGAGCTTGGGACTGAAAAGCTCCAGTGCATCCCGTATTCTGCCACTTCGTGTCCGCACCGCCAACACGCACCATGTTTCGTCCTCACTTCGTAGACGAGCCAGCTTTCGAATCAAAGAGGGATCCGCGGCGTCGCGGTACACGTGGCGGTCGATTGCTTGTCGGACACTGCGGATGGTTCCGAGCAGCGCGATGTTGGATTCAATCACCGCAAGCCAGCGCACATCGTTGAAAGTTCCGCGTTCGCGCGCGATGGTTGTACCACCAAAATTGTGATTCCACGATAGCTTGAAACGGTTGCGCCGCCTCGGACCGCAGATCTGTCGATGTGAGACTGATCGAAAATCCCGCTTGCCATGAGACTGTGTTCTGTCAGGACGCCCCCATCGTCTTCGGCTGCGACGATGATCATCTGGTGGATGCTGCGAGAGTTATCAGCTCCGGACAGTGCGAAGAAATCTTCAAGATCAACCGTGTTGTTGTGGGTCATCAGCAGAAAGCTGCTTGGACGGTCGCCGAGCGATGGAGCATTCATCCCGGCGACGAGCTGAGCGGACGGAGAGACAAGGGAGAGAAGTCTCGGATCCGGTGTTAGCGCCGGGATTCCAGCGGCATTAAAGAACGTGCCCAGAGTCACAGCAGAATTGTGCTAGAGTATGGTGTCCGCCGAAACAGGGGGCGCGTTCCACCCGCGCACCGCAGGTGTCCAGTTAAGATTGGACACCTCACGAAAACCCCTGTTACCATGCCCCTGATCCCAAAAATCCGGGTTCATATAAACTCGTCAACATTCAGGAGAGTCACGGGGCTCTTTGCCGCTCGCTGCTTGAGATGTATGCACCTACTCATGCAGGTGCTGACGACCAACCGGACGGTTCGACTTGACTGGCGTGCTCCTCGGTGGTTGTTCTCCGAATGAGAGTCAGGACGGTGATGTCGTCTTCCTGCCCAAAGGCCTGGGCGGCCTCCGCAATGGAATACGCAGAGTCCATGGCGATCGCGGCGACTCGCTCAAAGCCGAAGAGTTCACGTTGCGAGTTGCGGGCTTCCAGCACTCCATCCGTGATCAAGGTAAGTCGGTCCGCCGAGCCAAACTCGAAGGCTGAATCGGCGTACGGAGCTTCTGCAATCAGGCCTAATGGGAGACCGCTCTCGATAGGCACTTCTATTCCGTTCACATACGGAGCGATGTGGCCAGCATTCGCAACGGTGATGGATTCTCTTGATGTAATGCGGAGGATTAAGCAGGTGGTGAAGCCGCCGAAGGAGTGGCCGATGAGGCGACGGTTCACGGCGGTCAGAATCCCGGCTGGGCTGGTGGTTGATTCAGCAGCGTTATGGAGCGCACCGACCAGCAGCGATACCGTCAGAGCCGCGGGCATGCCCTTTCCGCTCACGTCGCCAACGGCCACCAATGCACCCTTGTCAGGGAGCAGAAGGATCTGGAAGAAGTCGCCCCCCACCTCCCCGGCCGGCTGATAGGCGCATTCAATCTCGAAACCCGGGACGGCCGGAATCTCTTTTGGCATCAGGACGTTTTGCACGGCGCGCGCAGCCTCGAGTTCCGTACCCAGGCGCTGCCTGTCCCGGCGGGTGTGTGCAAAGCGCAGCACCAGAATGGCCAATACGGCCAGTTGCACCAAGGCGTCTGTCACGTCGCCCACGGAGAATGGAAAAGGCCAGTTCGAGAGCTGGTAGAACCAACCAACCTGCTGCGATCTGAACTCCGGATGTCCTGCGGATTCATACACCCAAAAGGCATTCAGCGCCAGAATCCAGAGATAAAACAGACCCATTGGGCCAAGAAGAAGCGCCGCATAGCGGTTGCCCCTGCGTGCCCCCAATGCGAGAAGAGCCAGCACGGCGACTACGTACGGCAGTTGTCCCATCGCCAGGAGCGCATTCCACACCGGAATAGACAGCCACTCCAACTCGCCCGGGATCCAGAGCAGAAGGTGAAGGAGCGCCGAAGCAATGGCGAGCCAGTAGAGTACGCCCCTTCGCTGGCGAAGAAGGGCAAAAACGAATGCCAGAAAGCAGAGGGCCTCTGCTGTCTCCAGACAAGTTTGAAGCGTCTCCAGAAGGTTGACTGGATGCGCATAGAAATTTTGATAAGCGTCCGTGGCATATCCTGCTGCGGTCGCCAGTTCGAAAATGCCAAACCACAGGTATTCGCGATCGGATGGGTGCAAAGCGAAGAGGGCCAGAACGGCAAGCCCTGCGAGCAAGACAATGAGCAAAAGTACGTTCTGCGAAAACTGATTCCAGAACGTGGTCTTGACCTGGGAAGACTTGGTTGCCCGGACGTAGTCGAAGTCGCCGATGGAGGGGGCCGCCCCCGGTCCGCCACCGGAGAACATCGCCCAACGTGGCCAGTGCCAGACGCGAATCGCGATTTGCAGGGGCTTGCCTGGAACGATCACGTCAGAAGGGATGACGAAGATTTGCGCCCGGTCGCCGCTGTCAGCTCTCGGAAGTGGAGGTAGACCGCCATACTGCCCGATGAGCCGTCCGCCGGCAAATACCTGATAGCTGGTCATCAGTCGCCCCATGAGCAGCGCCTGTGGCCGGTGACCCTCCGGCACGACGACCTCAAAGCGATACCAGGCCATGCCGCCGTAGTCCTTGTATCCCTGCGTGCTCCAGCTGTCGTCCGAGCGCAACAGTGTCCAACCGGAGTCGTCGAAGCCGGGATCGGCCCAACGCGGGTCATCGCCAGTGTGGAAGCGCCACAGGCCATCGAGCACCGCCATGGGCACGCGGTCTTTCTCCACCTCGAAGACTTGCGCGGATGACGAGATTTCAAGCGTGAGAAGAGCGAGGACGAGACAAAATCTTTCTATGCGCACACATCCTCCGCCGCAGGCGAGTAGTGGGTGGATTCTTGCACAGGCTTGAGAGGAGATGCAATTAGAGATCCCGTGGCAGGGCCTCCCACAACGTGTACGGCCGACTTTGGCCTCTTTCAATCGTAGGCGCGTGTTGATTTTCTTCGGTTGATTATGGGTCATCCGGGACAATCATCGCCTACTCGTCAATGACCCAATTTCGGTGCAAAACGGGGTCGGGGAAGGAAGGTATCAGTCATCCCGAATGCCGTGAACCAGGCCATCCGCGATGAGCAACCTTCAACGCGAAGAGATAGAAGAAGGTCGTTAGGGATCCGACAATCAATGCGAAGAGCATTGCGACAAAGCCGCCTACACCCGTAAGCGGATCGCCATGCCAAATAGTGTGCGTGTCGCCGCCCCCCAACTGAAGAACCAGACTCCAAAGGGCCATCGATGCAGGACCAATCAGAATTCCACCTAGAAGGATGATCGGTATTCGTTGCTCTTCCCTGTTTCTGAGGACAATCAGAACGGGCATATACAGGCACGCGACCGGCAACGCGAACGTCATAGTAATGCGAAAGATTGAAAAGATTGATCCCGCTCCGCCGAAGATCAGGCTAAAAAGCTTGCTGAAAAGGAGAACCGCAACCAGCAAGGAGCTGAATCCGCGCTGCCGTTGGACCGCCGTGGTGCATCATCAACGACGAAACGCCGGCCCACAGAATCACTCGCCGCGAGTCCGGATGCTATTTAATATCCATAATCCCAGCCAGGATCACCGCGACCACGCGCCTGCGGCTTCCTTCTCCCCAGAAACTTCAGGGAAGCAAGCTCAGGCGCAGGCAACCGTGACGACGAGTCCGAGTTGGACCGCCCTCTTTGTTATGAAGTTGATTTGTTGCTGACGGTTCTTCTGTTCGTAGTACTCCGCGCCTCTGTCGATGTACTGATGTCCATACTTCAACATTCGGTAGACCAGTCGGGCGAGCCGGTGCGCCATGGCGGTAATGGCTTTAGGGGCGCCCAATTTGGTTCGCAACCGCCGGTATTGTGCGCCCAGATAGGTTCGACTCTTCAATAAAGTGGTGGCTGCTATCCGCAGCGCCGTGGCAGCCCGGTTGACTACACGCCGCGTTCCTCGGCCTAGTACTTTATCTCCGCTAATGCGGTTGTCCGGGCAGAGTCCCAGCCAGGATGCGAAGTGGGCCTCTGTTTTCCATTGGCTCATGTCGAGTCCGACTTCACTGATGAGGGTCTGTGCAGTCATCACGTTGATGCTATCGATTTGGGTCAGATCCACTCCGGTGATGCGTAACAACTCGCCACTCAATGGAAATTGAGGCATGTACCGGCTCCGTTTGCTCTTGTTCGCCTGAGATAGTTGTTCCTGGGTCACTGGAAAAGCGGTATCTGCAAAAATTGAAAGGTGCTGTTCTAATTTCTTGTCGCATTCGGCGATTCGGCGCTGGTATATGTCATACATTTCCAATTGCTGTTGCACCACAAAGATCAGCTCCGGGCGCCAGTTGCCTTCCAGGCTTTTGGCAATCTCCTCTCTGGTCGCACGAATCCGGCAATCGTGAGCTCGGCCAATTTATTCGGATCCCGTTCTCCCGCCAAAATGGCTCGTACGATCGCTTGTCCTGTCCGTCCGCTCAGATCGCTGATCACGTTTGCCAACTGTATGTTCATCTGGGTCAGCGCCTTTTGCATGCGTTGGATGCACGTCGCCATCCCTACCGCATGCTCCGCGCGCTGACGCCAGTATGTTCGTAATACGCGAATATCGGAGGTGGGTTGAAATGAATTGTTCAACAAGCCGTAAGTGTGCAATTTCAGCAGCCACTGGCTTTCCTGTACATCGCTCTTCCGTCCGGGCAGGTTCTTGGTTTGCCGCGCATTTACCAGAAACACTGCAAAGCCGTATTCTTCGAGAATGTCATAAAGAGGAATCCAGTAGACTCCCGTTGACTGCATGGCCACGGTCTTCACGCCGCAACTCCGAAGCCAGTCCGCCATCCGATAGAGATCCGCCGTGAAACATTCGAACCGCCGTACCGGCTCTGCATCACGGTCTCCGCGGACAGCAACATAATGCGCACTATTGCCCACATCGATTCCCGCCGCGTCTGGGTGCATTACCTCAAGACCTGGATCCTCGGATCGCAACCTCCGCGCCAGTTCTTTCCGCTCCTTTCGAGTTGCTTTTAACTTCTTGTCCGTCGACATCGCTCCCTCCTCCTTGATGCTCAGGATGAGATTCGGCCCGGTGACGAACGGTTTAAGAATCTCCCCAACGGGGTCGAAGGACACACGATTTGCGTCCCTGCCACCATGCTAGTGATCGCCAGTACCGGAGCCATGCTTACCTGCGGGCACGCAGCGCCAATGAAGGTCTCGGCTATAGCTTGCCGAATCGGATCCCGAATTAGAGTCGCAAAGTCGGACTGATCGAGGCAAGTTTCTGGGTGCCAGCGATGCCATAACATGCCCTCAAAGCTTACCTCCTAATCGAAAACGCCTCGCAACCACACCTCACCCACACCGAAGTTGTCGTGCGCGAGGCGTTTACGATGTAGGCTAGCGGTCAATCGCCCGGAACGTCAGGCTGGGACTCTGGGCTGAGTGGTTACCACGAACTGGCTGCACGCAATCGAGGTCGACTCCGGTATTTCTGCCAGTTCTCGTCCGGGCCAGGCAGGAGCACAGTCTCAGTCATCGGAAATGCTCCCTGGGGAGTGGAAGAGATATGCCGGTGCAGAGAGTGCGTGACATAGATAACCTCCGCCGAGGAGTCCATCGTTTCCGCAACGAGATATTTCCCAGCAAGCGGGAGCTCTACGTGAGCCTCAAAGAGAAGCAGATTCCCCATGCGTTATTCCTCACCTGCGGCGACTCGCGCATTGATCCCTTGGCATTGACCAGCACCGAGCCCGGCGAGATTTTCGTCGAGCGAACGCTCGGCAATATTGTACCGGTTTACAACGAAGACGCGGCAGTCGGTGTCTCCGCCAGCATCGAATATTCTGTTGTCGTCCTGGGCGTGAGAGAGATCGTCGTGTGCGGACACTCCCGGTGCGGTGCGATGAAGGGGTTGCTTGATCCTGAAGAACTGCACTCCATTCCTGCCACAGCTCGATGGCTCAAGTACGCAGAGCCGGCCGTACATTTGCTCAACCAGAGATTCGCCCATCTCCCAGACCAGGAACGCCTCGAGCGTCTCAGCCATCTCAATGTCATCGAGCAGATTGCGCATCTACATAGCCATCCGGCCGTGGAAAGTCGGGTCAGAGAAGGCACACTTGTGCTCCACGGCTGGTACTACGAGATACACACCGGCATGGTCGAGGTATACGACCCGGAACGCGAACAATTCGAAGAGTGGATGTAGAATCCCCCAAGCTATTCACTGATATGGAGTGACCTGTCACATCCGGCCCAGTCTACTCAGCCGCCCCTTCCAGGCGAATCCGATCTGCTCTCCATCCTTCCGGGCGCCCATCTTCGAGTTTCGGTTGTAGAGTGGGCTACTCTTTCCCTACCGTGAGCGGATCACGGCCCTCCGGTCGGGCCGGGCCCGGAAAGGCGAAGGTTTTTCAAAGCGAAGCATCGGCGGTGATCCAGGCGCAATCGGCGAATCGTAAGAGGAGACGGAAATTCCAGATCAACCATATGCACCATCAGCCCACTCCGCACCAGCCCTGCTGGTCCCCCGTGTATCAGCGCCGCGTCCTACCCCTCGAAACCGGGGGGCGCTGCAAATCCGCCCATTACCTGTGCCAGCAGTTTCGCAAAAGTAATCGGCGTGGCGTCTTCCCAATAGGGTCCCATAATCTGCAGGCCGATGGGCAAGCCGCCGTCGCCACGACCGACCGGTGCAACTGTGGCCGGACATCCAGTCAGCGTAGCGGGCGCGATCCAACTCAACAAATCGAAGTAACCACGTGGGCCGGGTACTGTCGCAATTTTGCGGTTGTCGATCGGTTCGCTGTGGTCATGCGCAAACGCAGTGGTGAAGGCGACGGGTGAGAGGAATACGTCGACCTCATCGAAATAACTCTGCCACTGCGCGCGATATCCCAGCCGCCGGAGGTTTTGCTGCTGCCAGTCGGCGAAGCTCGCCATTTGGCCCGGCAGCATTTCTCTGCCGCTCGTCGCAGCCTCTTTCCGCTCTGCCTCTTGCTGCTCTGGGGGTTCAGTGCTGAACAAGAACGCGAGCAGGTGGAAAACGTAATTCTGATTCAATTCTTCAAGCTTGACTCCTGCGGGCCAACCTTGTTTCAGCGTGGCACCCGCTTTCTCAAGTTTCCGGATCGTACTCTCCAGTACTGCTTTTGTTTCCGGAGTTACAGGGCAATATGGATCGTCCAGAACGTAGCCGACCCGAAATGCCCGCAAATTTTCGTGTCGCGCCGGGGGCAGTTCCCATTTCCACGCTTTCGCGGCGTAGTCCGCCGGACCGCCCAAAAAGCGCAACGCCGCGAGTAGATCTTCCGCACTGCGCGCCAGCGGTCCGCCCACGGCAAGCAGAGTCGAGAAACCTGGGTCCTGGTGCTGGCCGCCAGGCGAATGGCCCTGTATGTCTATCAGATCGAGCGTCGGCTTATGTCCGTACACACCGCAGAAATGTGCTGGTACGCGGATTGAGCCTCCGAGGTCGCTGCCGATACTCAGGTATCCGAGACCTGCCGCCAGTGCCGAGGCCGACCCGCCCGACGATCCTCCCGGGGTTCGCTTCACATCCCACGGATTGTTGGTTGTGCCATAAATCTGGTTGTAGCTTTGCCAATCGCCCAACGCGATTGGAACATTCGTCGCCCCAATCAGCACGGCCCCTGCATCCCGGAGCCGCCTTACCACTTCCGAGTCCCCCGGAGCCCTGGAGTCCTTCAGCGCCGGAATTCCCCAAGTGCAAGGATGCCCCGCCACCGCGAAGGCTTCCTTCACATGAACCGGCACGCCGTGAAGGACGCCGAGCGATTTCCCGCCCGCCTGCGCTTCATCCGCTTGCTTCGCTCGCGCCAGCGCGTCTTCGCGAAGCTGGTATGCAAACACATTCAGTTGCGGATTGAATTTGTCGATTCGCGCGAAGGTTTGTTGCGTCAGCTCAAATGAGGAAATTTGCTTTTTGCGAATCGCCTCTGCAGCATCCAACGCCGACGCAAATTCCAGCCGGCCAGTAGGAATTGTCGCCCGACTGGAGGTTGGACCAGTAACATTCGCGTCGGGGCTACCTATCATGACATCGGCTAAGCCGTTTTCGGCAAAAGCTGGAAGACCTGCCGCCAGACCTAGAGATACAGTGCTGACAAACTCTCGTCGATTCATCCGCGCATCGTAACACAGACGCTCAATCGATGGGTTTTATCTATCGTCTTCTAATACTACTGTGTTATAAATGGCGAAGGCAACAAGGACACCGGGGCAGAGATCGAGCTAAGTGGGTAGCGATTAGACGGCGCAGGGTGGCGATAGAGTATGGATTATGCCGTTCGGTTCTTACCGGTAGCGCCTCGGGGCGTGAAGGCTGACAAGCTGGGTAAGGGAAACCGGATGTCGGCAGCTTGGAGCAACGGAGAGTTGCCTGAGGGGGGAAAAAGACATCGCTCCTGCACCAGGAAGCCGTAGGCGGCGATCGCCAGGGTGGCATGGTGATGAAAACCGCGCCAGTTCCGGCCTTCGAAATGTCCCAGCCCGAGTTCCTGCTTGAGCTCTTCGTAGTCGCGCTCGATGCGCCAGCGCAGTTTAGTAATATCAACCAGTTTGCGGAGACTGATCGACGCTGGCAGATTTGACAGCCAGTATTTGGTCGGCTCCTTTTCTGCCGCCGGCCATTCGATCAGCAGCCATTGCTCAGGATGTGGCTCACTGCGCCAGTAGTCGCGATGGGCCACGCGAACACGCAGGGCGGCAAAGCGGGAACGCATACTGCCGCGGGTTCCTTCGCGCCAAGTCACGCTACGCAGCTCGGCTGCGGTCAGGCATAAGGCGATCTCTCTGGCTGGCAGCGGCTGATGCTGTTTATCTCTCCGCAGCAACCGCGGTGGACGGCCCATTTTGCCCCTGGGTGGCGGCGGAAGCGGCCCGGTGCCCGGTGCCCACAGCGCAGTCGAGGACTGAATGCCGACCGCGTAGGAGAGCCCCAGTGCTTCGAGTCCCTCGCGAAAGGCGCCGTCGTTGCCATAGGCAGCATCAGCCAGTACGACGGCACGCGGCACATCTTGGTTCACCAGCCCACGGATATGATCGAGCGCCATGTCCGGCTTGGTCTGAAATCGAATCTCTTTAGGCACGCCCGCTTGCTTGCGCCGCTCTGGATCGTTGGCCCATATCTCGGGAAGATAGAGCTGATAGGTCGCGGGAATGCTGGCATGCTCAGTGGCAAGCGATACGCTCACCGCCACCCTGCAGTTATCCTGCTTGCCCAACTGACCGCAATACTGGCGCGTGACCCCCACCGAATGAGTTCCCTTCTTGGGGAATCCTGTGTCATCCACGATCCAGCCTGCCAGCTTATGCTTCTTGGTCATCGCCGGCAGAACCTGACGCCGCACTTGCTCCAGAAGCGCCTCATCGCTCCATGGTGCATCGGCCACTATGTGATGCAGTGACTGGTGCATCTGGCGTACGTTGCCTGGAGCCAGCCGCGCCGCCATCGGCTCGACGCTCTTGCGCTCGATCGGAAGCATCAGGCCCTTGGTGTAGTTTTCGATGGGGACTACTCGATCCGCATGTCCGACTACCTGAGTCAAACCATCCAGATAGGCTTGCAGGCGCTCAGGCTGGCGCGAGAAATACGTCCGGTGGCGGCTCATCAACCCCAACGTAAGGCATTACTAATACCAGCGCCAGAGAAATCGAAATAAAGGTATACATTTTATAACACAGTAGTACTAGAGACGTGGTGTCCTGGCCGGCGTCAGTGGCGTAATTGGTGAAGCTTGCTAGACAAGTGCCGCCGAGGTGTCGAATTGTTCGATTAACTGAAGTGAATCCGTGCTAGCCTCGTTGGCGTACGGAGGTCGACTCATGGCGACGGCAGCTAGCCAGACCGCAACGACGAGCCGGAAGCATAGTTTTACAGAGCGATGGTTCTTCGTTGGAATCGCATCGATCATGATCGCCGCAACCATCGCGGGATTCCTTCCCGCGATCCTTAGTCCTGCCACCAGACACGCCCCGCTCTCGCTGCTTGACGCAGCGCACGGAATTGCTTTTTTCTCTTTTCAGCTCCTCTTCTTAGCTCAGAGTCTTCTGGTCGCGACCCGGCACGTTGCTTGGCACCGAAGGCTTGGCCTGACCTCCGTTGTGCTCCTCGCGTTGATAATCCCATTGAGCTTCGCGACAACGACCGCAATGGTCCGACGCGGATTCGATCTCGGCGGTGATCTACTCCCTGTCCCCAACCTGGACAATGCCGCTGCTACTTCGCTGTTCAACTTCGCCGTTCTCTTTACGTTCAGCGTGCTGGCTATAGCGGCGATCCTTTATCGCCGTCGGCCAGAGATCCACAAGCGCCTGATGCTGTTTGCGAACCTCGCGCTCATGCACTCGGTTATCGCGCACTTGGTGGGCCATACACCGCGGTTCGGAGACTCGTCCGGCTTGGCGATTTGGATCTACTACACTCTGTTCCTGCTTACGGCTGTCGCGAGAGATTACGTGGTTGAGAAGCGGGTTCGCGGAATGACGGCGGCGATTGCGGTCGGGATGTGGGTTTCCCTGCCCATCGAGGGGCTGGTGCTCGCTCCAAGCGCGACGTGGCACCGGTTTGTCGTATGGCTATCCCAATAAACTGCGGAGAAGAAACGGAGCGTCAGATCGGCTCTATTGAACGGAGGGTACCGTCGGCCACGGCTCCGAATTCTCGAAATGGAAAGGTCGCCCTTTGCGCCGAAAAGACGGTCCACAGCATTTCGCTGCTCGATTCCATTCGGACAATTTTGTGAGTTGCCCGCATGTTGCGGTTAAGTCGTGGCCGATACTTCTATAGGCTGGCTACGGAAGGTCGGCGGTGACTCGACCCAAACCCCACCCGCTTCTCCAATGACACCATCATCCGAATGTTTGCTAAACGATACCTGGAGCCGACCTACAAAAGAGTTGCGACTTACTCTGTGGCCCGCTATACTTCCGCAATTCCAATTTCCAAAGCATGAGCGGGCTGGGGAAGAGCTTGTGAACGAATCCGGGCGGGAAGCGCTAGAAGTGTCGACGAACCAACGCGTTCCACAGAGACCACAAATGGGGGCCCTGACGGCTGTGCGCTTTTTCGCAGCCTTTTATGTTCTTCTCTTCCATACTTGGGGCGGTCCGGGACTCGCTTGGACTCCGCGGTGGTTCCAGACATTTGCCAGCGGCGGGTTTACCGGAGTGACTTTCTTTTTCGTTCTTTCGGGGTTTATTTTTGTCTACACCTATGCAGACAAACCCCTTTCTCTGAGAAGCTTCTGGCGAGCCCGCCTAGCGCGAATTTACCCAAGTTACTTATTTTCGCTGCTCGTGACGGCGCCCCTGTTCTTCAATTCTGAAATATTAAAGATGTTCTCCGAGCAGGCCTGGGCCACAAGCCACATGGGTATCACGGCATTAGTGAATATACTGATGGTGCAATCCTGGTTCCCACAGACGGCGTTGACCTGGAACGAAGTAAATTGGTCTGTATCGGTTGAAATCTTCTTTTACTCTCTTTTCCCGTGGCTTAGGGGGCCTATCAGCAGGTTCTCAAAACGTGGACTTTGGTGCCTGAGTGTCGGAGCCTGGGTCATTTCGGTAGTCGTTGCGATACTTTACACAGTGATAGCGCCGGACGGTCCCGTCCCACCGAATGGTGACGATAATTTGGTCTGGCTCAGGGCAGTAACCACAAACCCCCTTGCGCGGCTGCCGGAGTTTCTGATAGGTCTTGCCTTGGGGTCTTGGTTCGTGCGAGGTGAGCACAATCGGAAGCTTGCGACACCTTTGGTGCTCGCTGGCATGGCAGCGGTGCTCGCCTGGGTCGCGTTCAGGACTTCGTTACCGAACGCGGTGCAGGGAAACGGTCTCCTGGCTCCGGCATTTGCCGCGATCATCGCGGGGCTGGCCCTGCGGCCCCATTGGATAAAGTGGCTTGAGCACCCCTTGCTCGTTCTTCTCGGTGAAGCCAGCTACGTCCTTTACCTGCTGCATGCCTTTATTCTGTTCTTAGTATGCGCAGTTATTTCTCCGGCCCCTTCAGGCGTGGTTGGCCCCGGGCGAGTGATGCTGGCGGTCTCGTTGGCAATCGGGATTTCCCTACTCGTACACCGCTACATCGACGAACCGCTGCGACGTAAACTACGAGGTCAGAGTCCGACTAAAGTCGAACTTGCCGGGGTATAACTCCTAGGTAGTCGGATGGAGCCCCGCGAAATTAATCGCAAATACTATTTACGGGGGCCGACGGGAAACCTGGAAAGTGCCTTCCGCGCTCCGTGAACTTCTCCAGCGAGGATTCGCAGGACATTGCAGCAGAGTTGTGGGTTCTGCGCCGTCAACTGGTGAAAGTCGTTGCGGGAGAGAGTGGTGCCGAATCGGGCAGACTTCGGGCTCATGTCCGGGTTGGCGGTGAGAACGAAGCCGCGGGCGCCGCGGTCGCTGCGGTAGTGGCTGTCGAGGAGGTTGGAGGCCGGATAGGTTGTGAGTCACAGGAGGTAACACACTGTGACTCGTCTTCGCAAGATGATGCTCGAAGAGCTCGAGCGTCGCAACTACTCTGCAGGCACAACGCGGCGTTATCTGCGTTTTGTCGAGCGGTTCGCACAACACTTCCACAAGTCGCCGGACAAGCTCGGTCCGGACCATCTACGCAGCTACCAGGCCTATCTGCTCACCGAGCGGAAGCTCTGCCCGGGAAGCGTCGAAAACCACGTGGCCGCATTGCGGTTCTTCTTCGTGCGCACGCTTCATCGTCATGAGTTCCGCGAGTTCCTGCCCTATCCCAAGACGCGGAAGAAGCTGCCCAACATCCTCAGCCAGGAAGAAGTCGCACGGCTGATCAACGCCAGCACGAGTCTGTTTCAGCGCACCCTGCTGATGGTTCTTTACGGAACCGGCATGCGCCGCTCCGAGCTCGCCCGGCTCAAGATCGCCCACATCGACAGCCAGCGCATGGTCGTCCACGTCGTCGATGGCAAGGGACACAAGGACCGCGATCTGCCCCTGAGCCCGGCCTTGCTCGAGAACCTGCGGGTCTACTGGCGATGGCTCAAGCCGCGCACCTACCTGGTGGTTTCGTCAACTTGACTTGGCCCCTTTTGATGGTCTGATTTGGCCCCACCTAAAGGCATGTGATTTGTCTTTCCGTGTTGGCCTTGGCGGAAGGAGCCCGTAGGGCGACTGGAGCTAAGGCCAACACGGGGCGGCGCGGCTGGCGTGGTCAAGCGGTCTTAGAAGGCCGATTCAGGCATATGCTCCTGCGGTTTGAAGACGTGCTCGAACGGCAGGCGTTCGGTGGCCTTACTGGAGCCGAGCCTGACTTCGAACTGGGTTCGGTCGCTGCCCAGGCAATCGAGTCGGACGATCTCAGCCAGCCTGGTCTCTACTTCCCGCCGGTCTTCGGTGTGCATATCCTCGCCCAGCCGTCCGATTTCCAGAGCTTGCTGGAAGGCTGTCTGCTCATCTTCGCTAAGGAAGATGTGGACTGCATCTTTCCACTCTCGCAGCCCCTGTTTGCCTGCCACCATCACCGCCCAGCGCAGTTGCGCGTAATACCACTGTTTGCTTCTCATGCCTTGCCGCCTTTCCGTGCCATGGTTCTGCGAAAGCGATAGCTTTCGATTCCGGTCTCGATGATGTGCGCCCGATCGGTCAACCGATCGAGCATCGCCTTGCACAGCCGCGCGTTGGGGATTTTGGTGGGCCATTCGGAAAATGGCAAATTGGTTGTCGCGATTACGGCCGCCTGTTCGGCGCGTCCGGCGATCACCTGGAAGAGCAACTCCGCCGCGGCGTCCGGCATTACCACGTAGCCAAGTTCGTCAACGACGACGAGATCGTAGCGCATCCAGCGATTGCGCACCCGCGTGAACTGCAGTTGGCTCTGGGCTTCGGTCATCTCCGTCACCAGTTCCGCCGCGGTGGTGAAGCGCACTCGCTTGCGCTGCCGGCAGGCGGCGACCGCCAGAGCTACGGCAAGATGACTCTTGCCCGTGCCTGTTTCACCAAGGAAAATCACCGGTTCCTTGCGCTCCAGATACTCGCCCTCGCTCAACTTCTTCATCAGGGCCACGGGGATATGCGGCGCCGCTTGGAAGTCGAACTCCTCAAGTGTCTTGACCGCCGGGAAGTGGGCCTCCTTGATGCGCCGGATTACGGCTCGGCGATCACGTTCCTCGACCTCGGCTTCGAGCAGCGCTTCCAGATAGCTCAGGTGCGATTGCTTCTTCCGCACCGCTTCCTCGGCGAGGCGGGCAAACTGGTCGGCTACGGTGGTCAGATAGAGTTGACGCGCGTACTGCTGAATGGCGGCCTGTTCGATGGGCCGAGATGTGCTCACTGGACCACCTCCGCCGTTAACGACCACTTCGGTCGCAACTGTTCATAGGCCTCCATGCTGGGCAGTGGCCGATCATAGCGGCGTAACGCATCCGCCTCGACAACAGGCGTCTGCGTGGCTGGTTGCTGACAGTCCACGTTGAGCAGATAACGGATCGCGCCCAGGTTGACGCAGCCCATCGACAGGGCTTCTTCCAGCGCGTGCCGCACCCGGGGTGCACCATGCCGGCGTGCCAGCTGCAGGACATCGATCATCATGCGCGTCGCGGCAGGACGGCCTACGCGTACCGTGGCCATCTCCCAGAAGCGGTCGTAACTGCGCGGCCAACGGCCTTGCGCACGGCACTGTTCCAGCGCCGTCGAACCGGCCAAGGCGCCTGGCTTCTTCTCCAGGGTGTCCAAATAATGCTCCAACGCCAGCACCTTCTGTTGACGCCGGTAACAGCGCTCATGCCGCGCCACGCGCTGCCCGGCATGCCAGATCTCCACATAAGCCGAGTAGACCTTGACCTCAACAGTGGTGCCCACCGGCAGCGGCACGGAGTAGAAGTTGGTCAGCACCTTCACGCAGCCGCTCTGGTTGACCTGAGGAAAATGCAACGAAGCCAGATCGAAGCCTTCTCCGACCAGCGGCAGCAGACGATCACGCTCAGCCAGCATCGCCGCGCCAATCGTCTGGCTACGGCCGGCGATGATCCGACTCTGCTCCGCAAGCGAACCGGACTCCAAAAGCCGGTTCAGTTCCTCCAGATCGCGCACCTTCGGTACGGGGACAAGATAGTTGCGCCGATACTGACCGCCCTCCCCCTCCACACCACCCTTTTCGTGACCTTCGCCGGGCGTACAGAACTCCGCCTGAAAACCCCAGTGTGAACGGAAAGCAATGAACCGCGTGGTCTGTTCCCGCTGATGGCCGCGCAGAATCTTCTTCACCGCACTGCTCAGGTTGTCGAACCGCAGAGTGCGGAAGACTCCGCCAAACCAACGAAACGCCAGTTCGTGGGCTTCCAGAAATGCCTGCTGCGTGGCGTGCGGGTAGGCTCGGTGAAAAGCTGCACCCGAGGCCATCGAGCGCATACAGAAGATGTAGGTCTTGCGCGGCTGACCTTCAAACTCCGCCTGGATTTCATACCAGTCCACCTGTGCTTCGCCGCCAAACTGGTACGACTGGGGCACGAAGACCTCATGCCCCAGCAGTCCCATCGCCCGTTTGCGCAGGTTTACATACTCACGCACCGTGGACTCGCCTACAACGATCCCCGGCTTCTCCTGCCGCAACCGCGTCCAAATCCGATGCGCCGTGTGCCGTTGCTTGCGCGGCGCCTTGCGATCGGCTTCCAGAATCGCATCGATAAACGGCAACGCCGGAGCCAGCTTCGGACGCTCCCGCTCCGGCTTCTTCCGCTCTGGAGGCAATACGCTGGCCAGGGCCCGCCGCACCTCCCGTCGATGAACTCCCAACTTCCGCGATACCGCCCGGATCGTTCCGGCCCCATGTTCGTACTCCCGACGGATCTGCTCGTATAGCTCCACCTTGCTCCTCCTTATGGCCAAGCCGTCCTCGCTTCCGGGGTCAAAACCCCGAAACAAGATAACGGGCTCCGCCTTCAGGTGGGGCCAATTCAGACGATCGAAAGGGGCCAATTCAGAGTAGCGAAATCACCTGTTCCCTTCACGCATGCATCGCGATCACGAGCAACCTATCAGCGACAAGGCCGTATGGGTGGCGTGCACTGAAGCGGCGAAGAAGAGTGGCCTTCGCAAGGCCGTTTCGCCTTACCTGGTTCGCCACGCGTGGGCCACGCATCTACTCGAAGCCGGTACCGACCTGCGCACCATCCAGCTTCTGCTTGGCCATGAGGATCTGGAGGTGACGGCCCGGTATCTGCACCTGTCCGCGCAACGTCTGCAGAAGGTCGCCAACCCCATCGAGGAACTGAAGCTCGCGAGCCTCGACCAGACTCGCCCCCTCTACCACCGTCCGCGTTCATGACGCGGCCGGCCATCGAAGTGGCCGACATCGTCCGTCGCAAGGGCAAGCAGTTTCTGGAGCGCTTCAAGGCTGTTCTCAACTATCAACAGATGAAGGCATACCGGGCCGTGAAGCGTTGCCGCACTGCTGCCCTTGGCGGGCATAGGGATACGTGTGAGGACTGCACGTACGAAGCACCCTTCTCGTACAACTCATGCCGATCGAGATGCTGTCCGAAGTGCCAGGCCCAAGCCCGCAAGCGATGGCTCCAGATCCAGCAACGCGATCTGCTCAACACCAACTACTTCCACGTCGTCTTCACCCTGCCCCACGAACTGAACCCCCTGGCACTGACTTCACGCAGACCACTGCTTGACCTGCTGTTCGATGCCAGTTCCCAGACCCTGCTCGAAGTCGCCGCTGATCCCAAGCGTTTGGGCGCAGAGATCGGATTCCTCTCCATCCTGCACACATGGGGATCCAACCTGCTGCCCCATTATCATATCCACGCAGTCGTTCCCGGCGGCGGACTGTCGGCCGATCACCAGCGCTGGATTCATACCAGCCATCCGATGTTCCTGCTGCCGGTTCCCGTTCTCCGTACCGTCTTCCGCAAGAAGTTCCTCGCAGGACTCTGCCAGCTTCATCGCAGGGGCCTTCTCAACCTCAGAGGTTCGGCCGCTCCCCTCCATGATCCTGTGGTATTCGAGCGCCTGATCGAGAAGCTGAAAAACAAAAACTGGTACGTCCATGCCGAGCCGCCCTTCGGCGGCCCCGAACATGTGCTGCGCTACCTCGGCCGCTACACCCATCTCATGGCCATCTCCAACCACCGCATCACCGCCTTCGACGGCGAGCGCGTCAGCTTCCTCTGGCGGGATTATGCACACGGCGGCAAGCAGCGGGTCATGACCCTCGACGCCGTGAACTTCCTCTGCCGCTTCTTCCTCCATGTACTGCCAAAAGGCTTCGTGCGCATCCGCCGCTATGGCCTGCTCGCCAACCGCTTCCGCAAAGAACTTCTCCCCCTGGCACGCACCCTGCTCGCCGCACAGGGACGCGAACCGCTGCCTCTTCCGCCGCTGCCCGATTGCGCTCCGTGGCACTGCCCCCGTTGCGGAAAAGCCATGCGCGTCGTCCAGCGCTTCACCGCCGCAGAACTCTATTTCGCAGGCTTCGATTCCTCATGAACACCACCGCCAGCACGCTCCGACGGCTTGCTCCCTGCACGTCTCCGCGCCAGTGTGCGCTCCGCGCTCAGAACAGTTCCATGGCTGTGCTCAATCGCATTCTGAAATCGCCGCACCGCAATCCGCGCTGCCGTTGGACCGCCGTGGTGCATCATCAACGACCAAACGCCGGCCCACAGAATCACTCGCCGCGAGTCCGGATGCTATTCAATATCCATAATCCCAGCCAGGATCACCGCGACCACGGCGCCTGCGGCTTCCTTCTTACCTCCTAATCGAAAACGCCTCGCAACCACACCTCACCCACACCGAAGTTGTCGTGCGCGAGGCGTTTACGATGTAGGCTAGCGGTTACTCTCCCATAACGCCTGTTCTGACTCGGTAAGTGCATCGGCGATTGCCAACTCTGTATCGCTAATCTCGTTTGACAGATTCACTTTGCTCCCTTACACTTCGTCGCGCCACCCCAGGGTAGTTTCTCAAACGCACAATATCCCCGGAGGAAGAACGATGAAATGCAAGTCCCTTTGTCTCGCTGTCCTGTTAGCGGGTCTCGCCGGATCGGCGTTGGCCCAAACCCCGGTTTCCGGAACCATCAAATGCCCCAAGTCGGATGACTCGAAAATCGTCGAGGTGGGCGACCAGGCCGGCCACGTGCTGATTCTTGAAAAGGGCTCCTGTTCCTGGAGCGTGCCATCGGAGATCGCCGGGCTGAAATCGACAGCGTACACCGGCGCTGATACGGTCGAGGTGGCAGGCCCGAAGTCCCAGGCGCGGGGCTATGCCGTAATGACGATGGACAACGGCGACAAGGCATACGCCCGTTTCCAGGGCACGGGCACTACCACGAAAGAAGGAGCCCTCACCGGTGAGGGTACTTGGTCCTATACAGGCGGCACCGGCAAGCTCAAAGGGCTGAAGGGCAAGGGCACCTATAAGATTTCGGGGACGCCAGACGCTGGTTCAGAAGCCAAGCTGGAAGGCGAGTACTCGCTGCCCGAACCGAGTGCAACGGCAAACAAGAAATAATCGGCGCAACATTCCCGATTCCGCTACTTCCAAAACGCTCTTCGCCTGTGGAGGTTAAGAGCGTCCGGAGGTTTGATGCCAGTCTGGAGTATCTTCGTCGGGGTGAGTCGATCACACCCGACCGAGAGTACGTGCGGCTCCGGGCGGATTGTGGATAACTCTTCACTATGCCGTCTCTTCGCCCTCAGTCCCGGCAGGCTGGAATCGGGTTGGGGAAGGCGGTCACTCGCCCAGAACATGCTTTAAGTTTTCAGAGGCTTGTAAACCAGAATGCGGGGAAGTGCGCAGAGCAATACTGGAATCGCTGCTGGATCCCAGCAGCATTCACTTCGGCTTGTCAACTGGGGATGTCCAGCCCGTGATCAGCGTCAGGGGTGACGAGCTGTTTGCGGGAAAGGAGTTGATAAGAAAATGGTCATCTCGCGAAACTGCGTACTGAGTGTCGGAAAAACTGGGAGCAATGATCCTAGATTGAAAAAGAACGCGCGCGGCAGCCGCCGATTTTGATTGCGGATCAAAATCGACCATCATCAACTTCCTGTCGGGCGCGACATAAAACAGGCGTCTTCCGTCGTGCGCCCAGGTGGGCTGTGCGCCGCTACCACTGGAAACACGGATATGCCCGCCGGGACCGCGAAATGGCGCGATGAAGATTGCATCGGAACCCGGCGCACTCAGCGGCCCAACGTAGGCAATCCATTTGCCATCGGGTGAAAATCGCGCCTCCGCGCCAATCGCAAAGGGCACCACTTGCCGATCCGTTGTCGAGTAGACCTTAATCGAGAGAGAGACGCCTGTGAAAACTGTATACACAAGGTGATCGTCCACGGACCAGTCCATATGACCTAAATAGGCGTCGCCTTTTAGAAGGATCTGTGCCGGTCCTGAGCCATCGACAGGAACCTCGGTCAAGGCATCGAGTGTTCGATACGTGATTCGTTTGCTATCGGAGGACCACGCAGGAGACCCCTCATTTCCACCGTCCGTGAGGCGAAAAGAGATGCCACGCGTGAAGTCAAGCACACGGATCACGGACTTTCCGTTCCGTTCATCATCCGATGCAACGGCGAGGTAGTGTCCATCAGGAGAAATGCGGGGGTCGAGATAGCCGGTTCCGTCAATCTGACCGAGTTCTTTTCCCGACATGTCGAACCACGCCAACCTCGCGCTCGAATCTGACAGCGACTGGAACACGAGCGCGCCGTTGGCCGAGACCGAGTACTCCGCATGCGAAAAGCTGTACTCCTGCTTCAGTTCCTGGCTGGTGAGGGACGTTGGGGACCCGCTGAATTCCAGCCGGCGCAGGTCGAATGGTTGCGCCCAGAGGATGTGGTTGTGGCCATAAACCAAGTAGCCAGCCGCGTACTCGGTGTTCCCGGATGTCTTCGACGCGATCAGCTTGGGAGAGCTTCCATCGAGAGACCCAACATAAATACTCTCTCCTTGCGGATCATTAGGGGCCTTCGACTCCGAGTAGAGGAAATGTTTCCCGTCGGGCAGAAAAGAGGGCCACATCTGTCTTCGGCCCGTACCGGGCTCGGCGATCCGGGTAACCGGTACAGCCGCGCCGCCCCTGTCCGGAACCCGATAAAGCGGTCCGTCAACAAAAGGCGAAAACACAATAGTGCCATCACGGCCCCATGTCCCGCCGCCGCGCCCGAACGGGGCATCGCAGACTGTCCGCACCGCTCCGCTGTCCAGGTCCACTATGGCTAACTTGCCTGCCGCGAAGAAACCTATTCGGCGGCTCTCCGGCGACCAGAATGGCAGCAACGCGCCTTCCGTCCCGTTGATTTGTTGTGCATTCGATGCAGATAGTGCGCGAACCCAGAGTTTGTCATTCCCCTCGGGGCCAAAGGCCACAAAGGCAAGTCGCGTTCCGTCTGGAGAAACGGCGAAGCTGCTGTGTTCGAAGTACCAATTGGGTGGTGGCAGGATGGAAGACCGGGTTGGCCGCATTGACTGTTGGCCGTCTTCTACGGTCTGGCGCCTGTACATCCTCCAGCCCAGAAACAACAAAAGCACACATATGGCGGCGAACGCAGCCCACCAGGGAATCGGAATCCCATGGGCTATGTGAGGCTCTTGTTTGGTTTCGGGGACAGCCGGCGAATTCGCTGCGGAGATTCTCTCGACGGGCGCCACAAAACGAAAGCCATGCTTCGGGATCGTCTCGATGTAATGGGGAGTCTCGGCGTCGTCACTCAATGCTTGGCGCAGCTTCCTGAGGGCGGTGCCAAGGCTCTGGTCAAAGTCGACGAAGGTGTCGGGAGGCCATAGCTTGCGGCAGATTTCTTCGCGACCGACCACTTCTCCGGCACGTTCCAGCAGCATGAGAAGAAGTTGCGAGGGCTGCTCCTGAAGCCGGACACGCAGGCCCTGCTTACGCAACTCACCGGTTGCGGCGTCCACCTCAAAGACACCGAAACGAAAGACTCGCGCTGACTTTGCCGTTTCCTGCACCGTTTTTCCTGCGGAGCTGTTGGAGTATAGCACCGGCTACCACCTAAAAGACGTAGAACGGAAGCGAGCTGGCGGGTTCATTGCATTATTTATCCATTGTGGACACAATAACTTGCCCGTTCAAATGCAATTCGATTCTGGTTCATGTGCGGTCCATGGACGAGTTTCCCCCAATCCTTCAGACTCGGCAATACCCAGAGTAGGTGGGGACTTCAGAACTAGAGAGGAAACAAATGAGTATCGCGTCTTTTGGTAACAAAACAGGCATGAAGCGCAAGGTCGGGGCGCTGGTGCTAGCCGCGTCGGTCCTTTGTATCGGTAGCGTAAGCCAACCAGCAAGCGCCCAGAGCGGATCAGGATTGGGGGCGCCCGTCGAGGGAACCTGGCTTAACACCATCACGCGCATCAACCAAGGTGGGGCAACTTTCACCGCCGTGGTTTCATTTGCCGGGGGGGGCGTTTGGCAAGCGACGGGTTCAACTGAGCGGCAGAACGGTGGTGTTTCGACGCTGGTTGGGAGTTGGAAGCGCATTGGAGACAATCTCTACAGCTCGAGAGCGTATTTCTATGCCTTTGATCCCAGCGGCAACCCGGTCGTCCTGCTCAGAGTCGATCAGCTTCAGAGGCTCATAAACAAGAATCACCTCGTAGGAGTTGGTCAAGGTTACGTGTGTTCACTGCAAGGCAACGGCCAGGACTGCGTGAGAACTCCAGAAGTAGACATCACGATCGCGGCCGACAGGGTCGTGCCTCAGGGCTAATGACTGTCAGAATACCGATGGCCAACGGTTACAAATGCGTCAACATAAACTCGCCCATCACACTCACCGCCAAACATATGACTGCCCAACAACCGTAGTCAATTGAATGCTGAACCTGGAACCGGGCTGATGCCCCTTCAGAGTGATTCTGTTGATCTCGAATGAATGGTCGCGATCTCCAGACCCCGGTTCCGGGTTCAGAGAAGTTCATAGTAGAGGATCATCTGGCCCCAAACGGACCTGCATATTGTGATTAATAGCTCGTACCGAGCGGATAGTGGACGATGCGTACATGACTCCAAGGTCATGTACGAGTCGGCGGTGACACTCCCACAACTTCTTTGTCGACAGGTGCTTCAGGTGCAATCGTCGAAGCGTATACGTCCGGCCCGAACGCTAACTGAGGCGGAGCAGTCAACATCGTTCTTCGTCAAACCCCAAGCGGGATCGCCTTCGGCAGTCATCATTGTGAGAAGGTGAAGGCCGTTGGAAAGCGTCAATTCCAGTTCTGGCAGCCGTCCGCACAAAGAGATCGTCGCAACCTTCGCGCCTTCGAGTCGTTTAAGTGCTCGCGGCCATCGATCTCCGTCACTCCAACTGCCACACCAAATGCGACGCTTGCCCTCGATTCGCCAACTCCACTCGACACCCAACGTCCATTCACCGCGTGGGTTTCCGGGTGAACCGTCACGCCTTCGTCTTGGCTGAACGCTACCGAATTCGAGGAATATCGCCGACCCGTAGCCTTGCCACACGCGGCTTACAGGGAGGCCGATGAGGGGCGCAGAGAATAACGCAAACTCCCGTGCAGCATCTTGGATGACTGAATTCACCCGTTCATTTTACATGTGAAAAACCGTGCAATTGGGCTGCGGAACCTCTGCGAAACATAAGCTCCGGTCGAGTGGTGGGCGATCCGTACTTTACCAGCCGGTAAAGTACGGGTTGGGCGGTGATTCTCCCGGAACCTTGGTACAGCGTTAAACTCGACTAATCTGATAGCCGTCACCTGCTGAAGTGAGTTGTTCAATCGGGAAACCGTCAGCTACGAATGAAAGGGACTGCCCTCAGTGCCATGACAAACGATTGTGTGAATTGTGGTTGCGAACTCTTGGCCGACAAGCGCGTTACGGACCTGCCCCCAAGGCTCCAGCCCCGGTTTCTATCGGGACTGCCGAAAACCGCACTCGATGATATTCTCTCCGCTGCTGTCCATCGGCAATTCGTTTCATCCTCTGTGGTAATCCATGAGGGAGATCCTGCTGAACGATTCTTCATTCTCACCAGTGGTCAGGGCAGGCACTTCATATTGACAAGGGACGGTAGAAAGAAACTTATTTATTGGCTCACGCCCGGACAGTTTTTCGGTGGCGCCGCGCTCCTGTCTACTCCTTCCCATTACCTCGCAAGCACTGAGCTATCGTTGGACAGTTGTGCCTTGGTATGGGACAGAAACACGATCCGGGAACTGGTGTCTCGATTTCCGGTATTGCTGGATAACGGTCTCTCAATTGTTATCACGGAGAATATCGCGTGGTTGGTCGCAGCCGATCTCCCTCGCGGTTCGGACGATGCAAGGGGACGCATCGCCCACCTGATTGTGAGTCTCGCCTCCGGGATTGGCAAGGCTGGTCCTAGTGGCATCGAGATTCACGTTGGAAACGAGGATCTGGCAGCTGGAGCAAACGTAACGCCTTTTACGGTCAGTCGCGTGCTGGCAGCTTGGCGGCGCGAAGGAGTCTTGACCAAAGGTCGCGGCAAGATTCTCCTGAAGAAACCTGAACTCTTGGTCACCGGGTGAGAATCGCTGCTCGCGTGTTGCGCTGTGACCATCTCTTTGTCGGTTCCGGGTAGATTGTGGCCGATGCGTACATGACCCCAAGGTCATGTACGAAATGGCGGTAATTCAGGAACAACCCCTCGTCGCGCGCCAAGCAATGGCCTGAGGACTAAGGAGGAATGCCAATCCGTCGCAGGAGATCCTCGTAGCGAGGATCGCCGCGCAAGGAGTCGAAATGCGGTTCATTCAGTTCCTGGATCCGCATCACTCGCTCGGTGTACGCAGTCTCCAGCCATTGGAACGCCATTTCGCGGTCACCTAGTCCTGTATAGACAATTGCGAAATCCATGGGCGATACATATTGCTGCTTTGAAAGGAGCTTGATCTCCTCGAGAATGCTCAGGGCTTTCGCCCGTTCCCTTGCAAGACCATATGCGTGGCCCAGCAGAGCCTTGAAGAGCGGGGCCCTTGAATTCATCACCGCACTCTGGAGACTCGCGATTGCCTCCGGAATCCGCCGCTGCTTCTCGAGCGCGAGCGCCATGAACCAGTTGGCATTTGGATACTTCGGGGCGAGTTCAAGTGTTTTCTGACATACGGCGATCGCCTCGTCATATCGACGTGCCCTGTAATAGAGAAATCCGAAGAAAGCTTCACTCACGATTGACACGGGGTCAAGCTCGTGGGAACGGCGCAGTTCCACGATGGCCTCATCGTGCCGCTGCATCATCGATAGATAGTCGGCATACCAGGCGTGGATCGCGGAAGAACTTGGATTCAGTTCAAGAGCGCGTTTGTACTCCGATTCCGCAGCCGCCCAATCCCAGTCGTGGCCCTTCGCTATCTCTGCAAGCACACCGTGTGCATCCGCCGTAGTGGCGTCAATTTCAATAGCTTTCATTGCCGCTGCCCGGGCCTTTGGGTAAACCTCTTGGGAAGGGCGAAGCCCGAAGATGCCGATCATAAGGTATGACTGAGAAAGACCCGAATACGCTTGAGCATTGGAAGGATCCAGCTGAATAGCCTCAGAGAAGTATTCGACGCTCTTGTCCAGACTGCCCATTCCCTGGTTCAGGAAAAGGCTTCCTTTCAGATAGGCTTCAAGCGACCCGGTATTCACTCGGTGTACACGTGCGAGGCTCGCATGTTGTTCGCTGGTTAGTTTCACCCTGACTTGGTCCGCGATGGTCTGGGCCACTTCCGACTGCAGCATCAGGACATCGACAACATTGCGCTCGTAGGATTCGGACCAGATATGCCGGTCATCGCGAGCATCAATGAGTTGAGCGGTGACGCGCACCTGGTCGCCCATTCGCACCACAGAGCCCTCCACCAGCGCATCGACGCCGAGTTCTTTTGCAATCACCGTCAGCGATTTATGCGTGCCTTTGTATTGCATGCTCGATGTGCGCGAAATGACTCTGAGCGTACCGATCTTGGCCACCTCGGTAATCAGCTCGTCTGTGAGCCCGTCGGAAAAGTAGTCCTGTGCCGGATCGCCTGAGAGATTGGCCAGCGGCAGCACGGCGATCGACGTAATGGTTGGCGCCGTCCGCCAAAACTGGAAATAGCGGAGAATCTTCGGCGGAGCGAACGCAAGCCCCAAAAGCGCTGCCACCGAGAGCAACGCCCCGGAGCCGAAGATCATCCACCGGTTCCGTCGAGCTGTTCCCGGGCCGGCGATTTCAGCCGGCGCGGAGAGGTCCAGCCTGGGTGCCGCAATTTCGACCGGATCCTCATCCGGAATATGAACCGGCGCAATGAATCGATAGCCGCGCCGCGGCGCTGTTTCCACAAAACGCGGGTTCTCCGCATCGTCCCCCAGAGACTCGCGCAACCGGTTGGTCGCCCTGTTGAGGCCGCTGTCGAAATCGACAAATGTGTCCGCCGGCCAGAGCCTCTTCTGGATCTCCTCCCGCGTGACAATTTCGCCGGGGCGTTCCAGCAACATGGAAAGAATCTGAAAAGGCTGTTCTTGAAGTTTGACCTTGAATCCCTGTTTCCGCAGTTCGCGAGCCTGAAGATCGACCTCAAAGACTCCAAAGCGAATTCTGGGGCGCTTTAGCTCTTCCATAAAGCCATGCGGACATACTACAGGAACATTGCGTGTCTGCGATTGCTCTCGATTTGGCCATGGCTTCGGGGGAGATTGTTGCGCAAACCATTGACAAATGGGGTGGTTGCTACGGGATGAATGGATTATGTCGTCGCCGGTTGAAAGTTTCTTTCTGTCGCCTCATGGTGTGCCTCAGGTCTTGAAGGAGCCCTGCAATGAGACAAACAACTTTCCCTTTGAACGATCGCCTAACGGTTCTCGTGGTTCGCGGTTTGATAGCCCTCAGTCTGATGCTTGTCCTGAACTCCAGATGCTCTGCAGCAGACAATGACGGCTGCAGCGATGCCACCCTCCGGGGCGATTATGGATTCACGATCCTCGGAGATCAACCCAATCCCGACGGCACTACGAGCCCAGTAGTGGGAGTGGCAATCACGCACTTCGATGGCGCGGGCAAACTTACGCAAAAAGACTTTACGGTGGACGGCGGCGTTCCCTCGCCGGCCAATGGCAATGCGGCCACGGGTTTTCACTTTGCAGGAGGCGAGACGGGCACATACTCGGTGAATTCAGATTGCACGGGTAGCGCCGAGATCGACTTGAACGCCCCCGCCCCTCCAGGACTCTCCAGGGGCGTGATCAAGCTCATGTTTATCGTCCCTGCCGATGGTGCGACGATCCACACCGTCGTGTCCGAAATAACCGCTCCCTTCACCACTGCACCCCTACTCAACACCACCCGCAGCGATGCTTCGAGAATTGGAGGGATCGCCGGTCACTGCAGAAACGCCACCCTGAAGGGCGACTTCGGTAGCACGATCCTGGGAACCTCGCCGAATCCCGACGGAACAACAAGCCCATTGAAAGGCGTTGCCATTGCGGAATTCGACGGTCGCGGCAAGTTCACGCAGCGCGATTTCGTCATGACAGGCGGCTTGCCAGAGCCCGGCACCGGTGACGCTCAGACCGGTTTCAGTTTCTCCAACGGTGAGACTGGGACATACACCGTGAATCCAGACTGCACAGGCAGCGCCGAACTCCATCTGAACGCCCCGGCTCCCTCCGGTTTATCCGGCGGCGTAATCAAGCTGATGTTCATCATCACCAACAACGGCCTCGCATCCCACGCTGTTGTATCCGAGCTCACCGCTCCCTTCACTGCAGCGCCCACGCTCAATACGACTAGTAGTGATTTCTGGAAGCTCGGAAACTGAATAGGACTCACATCCATTCCTGAACCAGTCTCCGGAGGCAAAAGTAGCCTCCGGAAACTGGCTCACGTGGAGTTCTCAGGTCATCCTCAATTGAGGGGTCGGTGTGTGGTCTGTCGCAACCAGGCCAGAGAGTCTTTCGAGCGAACTGGGGCACTTCTTTCATACTCCGGAAGTATTGTGGACGATCCGGAAATTACCTTTTCGGCAACACTACGGACCGGTGTTGCACAAAGATTAATTTCTGGTTGGACCGTTTTTCGGCAACTTACCGAAGTCCCAATTGAGCATATTAGGCCTTTGGCAACAGTTGAGCCACAGTTTCTGGCGTGTCGTTCGAGAGGCGCTACTGCTTCGTGGCCAGCGGAGGCCCGCTGATTCGTTTTCCATTGAGGTGGAAAGCTACGTCGACATGGTCGGCGATCTTGATGAACGGAATACCGCCATCCATTCCGTAGTTCTTACGGTTGAAGACCATTGTCCCCTTGATCTCGCCTGAGCCGGTTCCGTTGCCGGGAACAGTCAGCGTCAGCTTCTCAGGGTTTGATACTCCGCGGATCGCAAAGTCCCCATCCACCTCATAGGTGTTAGGACTGGTCTGCACTAACTTCGTCGATCTGAACGTGATCACCGGATACTGCTGCACGTCGAACCAATCCTTCAGCTTACTGTTCTTTGTGTCGCTTCCGGTATCCACACTGGCTGACTGAATTTTGATTTCTAAAACACCTGTCGTCACGTCAGGAGACGTAAATGTTAATGTGGCACCCCACAGGTCGAATTTCCCGGCGATAGTGGCCGAAGACTTCACGTGGAACTTGATCCAGCTCTCTACTGGCGTAATCTCGAAAACCGGACCTTGTGCTCGACTGAGCGACGGAAATACACAAGACGCAGAGAGGCAAACGATAGCTAATCGTATGCCGCTTAGTCTGAGCTTTTTTAGTTTCATTGTCGCGCTCTGACTCTTTAAGTTGTTGCCTAGCCGGAGTTCTGTTTTTACGGTTCCATTCATGGATCGATATCCGTCCATTGGGATGGGCAAACGGGCAACATCAGCAGGAACTGTTCCTTGGCGAAATCGAAGTCCACCACTGAAAGCGCCAGCGTGTTCAAACCCAGGTCCCACGCCGCGTACGAAGGATACTCCCGCTTGTCGAGCATGGAAATGATGTCGCTACCAGCATGTGAAAATCGCCTCATCCGAATCCTACAGTACGCGGCCACTTTGCCGACTAGCATTAGCACGCCGACTAACAAAGACAATAGCAAAGCGAGCGTCTCGATTCTGCTGTTCGAGTTTCCGTAATGGAACTTGCTCCGGCAAATCCGTCATGCCTAACCTTCCATTTACGAAGCTTGCAAGACCTCGAAGCCAGTCTACGCTTGGTCAATGTTCCCGTCGCCGCTACAGTGTTCTCTCGCTGGGTAGAATCCGAACCACCAAGGTTCCATTTGGTTGTTCTGGGCGAAATTGTTCTGGGTATTCCGGATTCCGGACAGAACTTCAGAAAGGACATAATGTCCGGTTACGCGGTTATTCGGTAACAATACGGAATGCGCTCAATAGCGGCGGGCCAACGGGTTTCAGAATGCCGTGGTCAGACGACCGAATTGACGACTGCGAGGTAGAACCAAGCGAGGGAAATGACTACTGAGCCTATCGCTATTGCCCAGGCCTTTCGGATGGCGGCGTAGATCGCATTTATGAGTACTAGGGCCGCAAAGACATCTATCGTGATGCACAACCGCCGACTATAGTCCCCGCCCAGAATTGCACTCCGCATCGCAGGAACCATCGCCAGGGCAAGAACAACGACTGCAATCATCGGAACGATCAGAGGCGATGTGAATGTCCGATTGCGGCGCCACCCATATACCAACAAACAGCACGGGAAAACGAGGCCAACCGCACAGAATAGAATCCACGAAATCAGCGAAGGCTGCATTGTTCTTCCCCGGTGGAAAGGCATGAGGCGACAGAAGATCAACTATATCGCGCCCATCACAATCCACTCGGAAAGCGTAGTTCCGGTCGTATGGTGGCCCACTCTTCCTTTTCCATCCTTTCGCCTTGGCAAGGGGGCACATCTGAATCCGGAATGGGGCTGGCGGTGTTTCAAAAACACGTGAGCGGTATGTGAAGGACAGGTGGCCAGAGCTGCGAGGTTAGCTCTTCTTGGCTGTGATTGCGGGATTGTGGCCCCGCTTCCATTTGTCGGGTAGCCAGCGAGGAAGTTCGCTGTTCGAGATACCGGGTATGTTTGTCAGCAGCTGGGTGAGGTAGAGTTGGGAGTCGATGTCATGGCGACGGCAGGTGCTGGTGAGGCTGGCTAAGATGGCTGCAGTTCTTCCGCCGCGCGGATTGCCGACGAAAAGGCTGTTCTTTCGATTGAGGATCACGCGTTTCATTTCGCGCTCACTGGCGTTGTTGTCTATTGCCACTGCGCCGTCGGAGCAAAACACGTTCATCTCCTGCCATTGGCTCAGGGCATAGTTGATGGCCTCAGCCATGGGATGCTTTGGCAACAACTGCTCTTTCCAGAGAAGAAGCTTGCCGCGTATTTGCGCCAGCACTGGGGCCGACTGTGCCTGGCGGAGTGCGAGACGCTCATCGGCAGCGACGTCGCGCGCCTGCTTCTCCACTGCATACAGCATGCGGATCATTTCGATCGCCTCGCGGGCGATCTCGGGAGCGACCTTCTCGGCATCGATAAAACGGCGCCATAGATGGGCCCAGCACCCCGCGCGCGTGATGGCGTTGCCGGCGACGACGCCGTTGTAGCCGCCGTAGGCATCGGCCAACAAGACCTGGCTGTAATCCTTGAGGAAATACTTCGGTCCGTCACGCCCGCGGTTCAGAGTGAAATCGAAGACGTTGTAGAGATGATCGTCGTCACCCACATAGACCCACATCCGCGCATTAGCGGCTTTACCGGTGGCGAGCATGGGCATAATGGTGTCATCGGTGCCCACCACGTGGGAGGTGCGTACGCCTTCAGCCATCAGTTTCCACAACGGCTCGAACAGATCCGCCATGTCGCCGCACGAGACCGATTGTGTGGCGCGCGGGATTTCGAAGCCCTGGCGGGCGAAAATGTCCTCGATACGGTAGAAAGGAAGGTACTCGGAAAATTTGCTGGTTGCGATATAGGCCAGCAGGCCGGGTCCGGCCAGTCCCTTGTCAATCGCCGTCTCCGGCTTGGTTGCGGTTTCCATCCGCGGGTTGTCGCCGTTGTGTTCGCACGCCAGGCAGGCGTACTTCTTGCGCACATGATGCAGGCGTTCAAAATGGCCGGGGTAATATTCGATCTGCCAGCTCTCGTCGGCACCGATCTCCTTGCGCTCAATACCACAGCAAGGACACGCGCGTTGTTCGGCACTCAATTCGTAAACCTGCTTGGTGACGGGGAGATTTTCGAAGTTGGCCAGGTTCCGCCGGCCCTTACGCCGTTTCACACGCCGTATCTCTTCTTGCGGTTCCGAAGGCGAAGGGGCATCGCCTGGGTCAACCGCCTTGCGGTCCATCTCCTCAGCGAAGATCAACATCAGTTGCGCCAGATCGCCGGCGCTCTGAAGGCGGTCTGCTCGCGGGCCGTAATACCACTTCTTGTATCGCTCGAGTTCCAACTGCGCACGCAGCAGTTCAAGATGAAGATCGTCGGCTCGCCGTTGGAGTTCTTCCGCTCTGCGTGCCTGCTCCTGGGCACGCTGCCTCTCTCCCTCGCGTTCTGCCAGCACGGATTGCACCATGGCTACAAGCGATTCGCGATCATCGGGGAGTTGAACATCCAGCGAGGACACACTCTATATATGCACCATTTCTGGAGCAGTCACTACACTGTAGCTGTCCCTTTGTTATCTGAAATGGTTCGCGCTCCGCGTTCGTAACGCGGAACCCGCTTCAGCTTCGTCATATCGATCCCATCCAGGATCATCGCCAGTTCGCTGGCGCGCAATTCGACCGATCGCGATCCCGGGCTTACACGAGGAAGCTTGAACACGCCCGCCTCGAGCCGCTTTGTACCAAAGTACGAATCCGTCACGATCCCAACAAAGAATCTTTAGCCTGTCGCCACTGCGCGAGCGAAAAACGAACAGACCACTGCCCAAAGGATCTTGGCCAATCACGGTCCTTACTCGTTCCGCCAATCGATCGAAACTACAGCGCATATCGGTGGGCTCAGCCGCAAGCCATATCCGTGATACCTGTGCACCATCGAGAGTGCGCAAACTCGGCAGCCCGATCACGCTTCTGGCTCCAACACCGCCAGCAGTGCACGTAGATGATCCGGGTCGAATCCCGGCTCGACCGCGATGCTGCGACCTCCACAGAGCCTGACCTCGATCGCCTTGGCTTGCTGCCCAATCCCAATCACGCGCAGCGGCTCAGCCGGCTTGATCTGCACTTCGACGAACTGTGCCTTTTCCGCTTCTCGCAATCGCTTTTTCCAGGCAAACACCTGAGATGATGTCACCCCGCGCTCTTTGCAAAATGCCGCCACGCTCTGACCACTCGCGATCTGCTCGGACACGATCGCACGCCACTTCTCCCAAAGTCCCGACCCATGTTCTGTCATGAATTAAAGGTGACTCAAGCACGTGCCTCGAGCAAGATGGCGTTCAAATACCGCTCACAAAAACACCATGACCTAGTCTCCCCGTTGCCTTCGACCTTGACTGTCAGGTCCGTGGGCCCGAAACAGGCGTTTTTGCGCCTGCAGGAGCTTCCGCTCGGCACGGCGGAGGCGCTGGCGTTGGGCTCGGTCAGAAGCACAGCCGATTGACATGCCGACACAAGTCTGCGGTTTCAGAATATCGTGTATAAATGCCCATCTGCCTAACCGTGTTCGCCGATGCTTCCTTTGATCATAGGAGCGGCATCGCGGCGTTCGCTGGGTGGTTTAGGGCAGCGGGAAGTGTTCACAAGATATCGAAGGTGTCGGAGCGTCGCTTCGCGTCGAGCAACGAAGCTGAGTTAGTCGCGCTCTGTGCCACGGTACTTGTTGCTTTGCGTCGTCAGCGATTTTTCGGTGATGGCGATTTTGTAGTGGCAAAATCCGACTGTACTTACGCCGTAGAACATCTGAAGAGCAGAACCGGCGGCACCACAGAGATTGAATGTCGCATGGTTGCGCGAGTTCATGACATCTTGAAGGACCACGGTTTGAGATTCTATGTGCGTCACGTTAAGGGCCATACAACGCTCTCAGAGCCGCGTTTTTATGTGAACCGCTGGTGCGACGAAGAGGCACGCCGATTGATGCGTCAAGCTGTGCGACAAGACAGTAGACAACCTTCAGAGAAGAAGCAGCGGAAACTCTGAGAATTTGAGCTGGATCTAAAGGGCAACGTAAGGCACGTTTGCACGGCGCCGGTATCCGATCGGTGATGGAATAGTTGACTCTGAGGTCGGCTGCCGACCAGTTCTGTGGCCTCTTTCTCTTCCGTTACGAGTCGATACGTCCGCGACGGTCACCTAGCTTCAATCAGACTTTCGGTTGTGGATAGAGATGCCTCGGGGCTTTCCTTCAAGATCCAACTCGTGTTCCTCGCGGTATTTTGCCCACGCCTTTTCCAAAGCCTTGACTTGCTCCTTCGGCGCAATCTCGAACCGCGCAAGCGCCAGAATCATGGCACGCACACTAACTTGAGGCTCAGCAGCGTGTCCCGTTCTTCCGCATTTACGGCAAGTGATGATCGGAGTCTGGATATTTCCGAGGTGTCGAATCTGGTGAAGCATTTCGTCCAGCCTGTCTCGCAGGTCAACGAGCATCGCCATCGGCATCTCTGCATGCCATTCCGACCGCAACCGTCTGATCATTTGCGGGAACCAGGTTCTCTGCGGATCTCCGGCCGGCATCAGTTACTCTCTCTCATCGTCGGATTCTTCAGCGTCCATATTATGCGCAATTCCCGTCGGTCTCACGCGATATTGAATCGAGTTGAATCACGCGGCCAGAGGACAATGTAGTCTTCCCCATCAACGGGCCGGTACGCAATCGCCATCGATCTACATCGCTCTGTCGCAGTAGGTCCTAAATTCTGCGGAAGGTGCCAGATGGATCGGATAACGCATTTGATCCTCGGTTTCTTCGCCTCTTTCTGCATTGGCAATCACACCGTAAAAAGCAATCACACGTTAAGAAGTCTCTCGTCATACCAAACGTCAACATAATCGCCGGCCAACAGGAAACGATAGCCCACCGGAAGCCTAAGTAAGCGCCCTGCGCCGGGAACGCCCTCGTAAAAAGGGCGGGCACACTGCGGGGCGAAGAAATCTCCAGACTCGGAGAACGATTCGCCGCACCAAATGTACCATCCGCTCATTCCGAGTGTTACGGGATGGCGAAGACCATCGATCGGCATGAGGCCAGCCGTGGACGGTGCAAACCGATTGTGTCATCTGGAGGCGTGCTCAGAAATGCAGCGCCGTACCGCTTGCACAGTACCCCTTGCGCTTCCTCGATCTTCAGGCGATCCATGGTCTTCACCCACGATGAAGCTTACAAGACCGCGTTAAGCGCGAGAGCGAGAGTGAGCCATTTCATCGCCAATCGATTCTAATTGCACGCGGTCGGATCGGCGGTTTTGGGCTCGATGCCGATGCGATCATTTACTGCAAACCGGATCCGCTGCTTCGAACCCAGGTAGCGCTCCGTTGTCTGAATGGAAACATGGCCTAACAGCATCTGAATCTGTTGCAGTTCTCCTCCCGCTGCCTGGCAGAGCCTCGCGCAACTGCGGCGTAGGTCGTGCGGAGCCAGCTTTGCCACGCCGATCCGGCGTGCCGAATCCTTCACGATGTGCCAGACGGCCTTGGCGCTCAGCGGCTCAGGAAATGGCTTTCCCATCTTGCTTACTCGACGGAAGATCTTCCCGCGCTCGATGCCGGCAGCCGTCAGCCAGTTATCCAGCTCCTTCCGAACCCAATCGGGAATCGGAATGGTCCGGACGTGACCGGCCTTGCCAACCATGTCAACAGTGGCCCAGTGTTGTTCTCTCTTCTGCAGATCGTCCACCCTCAACCCCACCACCTCATGCCTCCGAAGACCACAGGCGAGTAACAGGCATAGCATTGCCCGGTTGCGTTTCCCAATCAGTCGTTCCTCATTGGGTGTCTGCCAGAGTGTATGGGCCTGTTCGGCGGTCAGCCAGTTTCCCAGGCGTACTCCCAAATTCCTGACGCCCTTGACGCGGCGAATCCCGGCGGCAAGATCGACGCTAAGCAAGCCGCAATCGGCGGCCTCGTAGGCCAGTCGTCGCACCGCCCCGAGACGAAGATTGATGGTGCCGGGCGCCAATTGCCGCATCTCCAGGTAGCTTCTATAGCGCATTACGACGGTCCGGTTGAACGCTAGGCGCGGCTCGGAGCAATACCAATCAACGAATTCGTCGATGGCGTGCCTATATCCCCGCTGCGAATCAAAGTTCGTCAAGCTATTCAGCACTGCGGTTTTCGCGTGCTCCAGATCCGGCAGGCGAAGAATCGTTCTGGATCTCTTTCCCTTGGCGCGGTTATGCGGCATACGCTTCATGGTCGGTGGCCTCCAGTGTCCACCGCCCCATGATTCACCTTCGATTAGGCAAATTCCACCGCCCCAAGGGAAGCACACGAATATGAAGCAGATCGTGATTGCAGGCTTAGCCTCTATCGTTTTGGGCTTTTTCCTTATGGCCCCTTTAGGGGCTCTATTCGATGCGATGAACTGGTCTCTATTTCATTCCTGGGGACTCGCGCACGGCTCATTCCTCATTGCATGGCCCGCTTTGGCATCCGTCAGCTTTGGAATTATTCAAATTGCGATCCGAGTGCTGCGGGTATGAGCGGCGAAGGGCTAATTCGCGGCCAGAAAGCCGTTATTTCCGGATGGCCCACCAACCGTCACCAACTCCGAATACGCAGGTATTCCCGACAGTCAAATCCACGATGTCATTCTGAGCAACGCGAAGAATCTGCGGTTGCTTCTGGGAAGAACGCACCCGTGTAGTCATTATGGTGTGACCCGATGGTCGACAGTCCCTTTGATGAGCAATTGTGACCAGCTTTTGACACCCGCCTTGTTCGACACTTGTGGCGTAGTTACACCGCGTCATCGCCCTGCTTCCCCTTCACTTGATTGCAGATGATCCCGCGGGTGTTGGGAGAAGAATGAAATTTACGTTTGCAATGGTAGCGTTGTTCCTAGTATGGCCGTTTGCTTCTACAAAGGAATACCGCATGACATCCGGTGCCAGCGTTCCGGCGGCGATGGGCACTGTGAAAGTTCAAAAAGACAAAGACAATGGAAACATCAAACTTGAGATAAAGGTAACGCACCTTGCCAGGCCCTCGAGTCTGACTCCTTCTGCGGATGACTATCTCGTGTGGATCCGTCCGAAGGGTGGAGATGCACTTAAACAGGGCGCGATCGGCGTAGACAAGAATCTCAGCGGCGAATTGACCCTCGAAACGGTGGCAAAGGATTTCGATCTCCTCATTACCGCCGAACAAAGCAACAGCGTGACCGTCCCATCGAGCGTCGAGGTTCTGCGCACACACGTAAGCGCGGACTAAATCGCGGGCGAGTCCTAAGTAGACATAGGCAGATCCAAGCCAATTGGCTGTAACGCTCGAGTCACCAATTGGAAATATCGCACCGGTGACGAAGATTCGGCTGAGGCAAAACAGATTAGGCCAGAACTTGTGCAGCTTTTTTCGCCTCCGCAGAATCGTAACTTTCGCCGTAGATCGCCGGCACTTTGCCGCCCATGGGGCGCAAGTAAGTGGATAACTGGCCTCGATGGTGAACGGAGTGTAGCAGGCCGGCGTGGAGAAAAGTGTACGCAGGACGCTGGAATAGTCCCCGGAAATCCACGACCCGGATCAACTGTTCACCCGACAGTCGGCTGACGGCGTCGAAATTCTTCGCGTACTCATTTCCATACCACTCCGCGATCTCCGCCGGCGTCTTCACATCTTCCGGAATCTTCACGCTGCCCGGCACAAACTCCCCGTCCACCACCGACTTCAGAAAGAAGTTGTCTGCGCTCGCGATGTGCCGAAGGAGTTCGTTGGCTGTTTTTGCACATGGATCAGGGCGGTAATCGAGGTTGACATTGGGAACAGCAGCGAGAATGGACCTAGTGGTGCGGCTTTCGTTCTTGAGAAGGCCCAGAGCCACGTTGTGGACAAACAGATGCGCTTGTTCTGCAGTAATTTCTCTCACAGCCAGTTCTCCTTTGGATTCTGATGGATTCGATCCGCGTCTCGGGCTTCCGTAGCCCGTTGGATGCGCCCCAGAAGCATTGGTCGCGCAATTTGCAGCGGTCAATTCCCTGTTCCGGTCGCGGTAGGGACGATCCTCACGGATCGCCCCCCGCGCAGATCCGTACGAGCGCGTCTACGCATACGGCTCTTATGAAGGATGGATGGCGTAGAAGCGAGCTTGAGGATAAGGGTGCAGGACTGTCGGGCGCGGGATCCATCGTTCGAACAACGGAGTGAGAGTCTCCCACCTTTTGCGGGCGCGCTGACTCCGGCGTGCGAGTACCTGATACCACAGCCGGTTGATGCGCTGCCGGAAGGTGCTCAGCTGTCGCAGGTTTCCGGGCACTGCGTGGTATTGGTAATAACCATTGACGACCTTCCGAAGCCATGCACCGACCTCGCCGGGGCGATCATGCATTCGGCGGCGAAGCTCGACCTTGATGGCATTCAGCTTCGCAACCATCCGCTTTTTCGCCGTGATACGCCAGACGGTGAAGGTATCGGTCTTGTGGCGTCGCCCACAGTAGTGAGTGAAGCCCAAGAAGGTGAACGTCTCCGGTTTTCCCGCGCCACGTTGCTGCCGATCTCTGGCAGCATAGCGCCCGAACTCGATCAGCCGGGTCTTCTCCTGATGAAGTTCCAAGCCGAACTTTGCGAAACGTTCCTTAAGGTCCTCAAGGAACCGCACGGCGTCGGCTCGGTACTGGAAGCCCAGCGCGAGATCGTCGGCATAACGAGCGATGATGACATCGCCCTTGGCCGCCTTTCTGCGCCAGACCTCCGCCCACAGGTCGAAGCAGTAGTGAAGGTACACGTTGGCGATCAGCGGTGAAACAACTGCTCCCTGCGGCGTACCCTTGCTTGTCTCCGACCACTGGCCGTCCTCCGATACCCCCGCTTTGAGCCATTTCTGGATCAGGCGGATGATTCTTCGGTCGGCCACCCGGTGCTCGAGGAACTTGACTGCCCATTCGTGGCTCAAATTGTCGAAAAAGCCCACGATGTCGGCATCGAGCACCCAGTTCACTTTCTTCCGTTCCAGTCCCACCGCAAGCGCGTCCAGCGCCTGATGCGGGCTGCGCCCCGGGCGAAACCCGTAGGAGAAGCCTTTGAAGTCGACCTCATAAATCTGGTTGAGGATCGTCACCACGGCATGCTGGACGATTTTGTCCTCCACTGCCGCGATGCCCAACGAGCGTTGCCGCCCGTCGGCCTTCGGTATATAGACTCGCCTTGAAGGTTGTGCCCGGTACGCTCCACGGTGAACCCGGCTGTGAAGATCAATAAGCCGATCGTCCAGTCCGGTTTCATACTCCTGCCATGTCACCCCATCGACTCCCGGCGAAGCCTGACGCTTGAGGGCGTAGAAGCTGTCGCGCAGAAGATCGATGTTGAGATGGTGGAGCAGAGCGGTGAACCGTTCCTGTCTCCTTTCCCTTGCTGCTTTGCGCACACCGTCCAGTCCCTGGGACATGCCTTTCCCACTCTGTGTCAGGGGCATGTGTGACTGACCGATGTTCTCCTTCATCTGCGCCCTTCCCTCCCCCACCTCCGCAGGAAGTTGCCCTCCCTTGTTCGGCCGGTTCACAGGTACTTCGGCGCAGTCCGACTTCTCCAGCACGTGCGTGTCCGTCGTGCGGCTTTGGGCCTTCACGGACCGGCCTTCGCAAACTGCCGAAGGCGCACTGGAGATCTCCCGGTTCTCGTCCATGTTGTTTTCTCAGCGTGCGCGGGCTCTAACGACTACGCAGGACCGGTCAGCCACTCGCGTCTAAAGCAGCCGCCGTGTTGCCTTCCTCCTACTCACCAGGGAGTCGGCATCCTGATCCGCGGTTTTTCGAAGCTCAATCACCCGGCCCACCGATGCCTCGATCTACGCTTCGCCACACACCTCGCGATGTGCCACGCAAGACTAGAGGTCAGGATGGATTCGCTATTTCCTTTCCTGCAGGGACTTGCACCCCTACAACACGTCGGTTTATCCCGGCGCACAGTGTATGACCGCCAAACCGGAACCGCCTACTATTCAGTTACCAGTTGAGCAACATTCCCGCATGCCTTCGGCGTGGATGATACTTCGTATACCCGGAACCAACCCCACCCCGGCTTCACATGGTGGCCCCCAGATTGCGCCCAGAAGTCCGAGGACGCTGCGCTGGGACTCCGGGCAGGGATGATGCCCCGGATAGTCCTACCTGTCTGCGAGCGCTCCTAGTCCAAGCTCTCCGCCTCGATAGTCTGCACCGCCGCATCGATGAGGAAACGAATGGCACCAGCATTTGTTTTGATGAAGGTCGCGTGGCCTTCCGGGCGGGTGAACTCGACTTCGACTTCATGGCTGTCGGGCTTGCCTTCGATCTCTCGAAACACCCACTCAGACTGCGGAGTCTCTAAATACTCGCTCAGAAGGATGGATGCGTCTTTCCTCGCGTCACTCATGTTGACCTCCTCTAGCCCTGCTGAGCGCAAAGACGCACCCGGCCCGCCCCACAGTTGAACGCCGAATCTTCTGTCAGATTCTTGTCGCATTTATCTGACAGCAGAGCGTTTGCCGCCTAGGATGAGGGTTTCCGGCAAAAGGGAAACCAGTAGAGTGCTGCTCGCGCTGAGCCGCTCCTCGAATTCGAGAAGCTTGCTGCTCCAGCCCCGGCGTCCTTACGATGAACACTACAAGATTAAGGCGGGAAAAGACACCGCATGTGTCCATGATCAGGGAGATGTTATTGGCCACCGCACTGGGTGTGGTTCCCAGACGTTTGGCGATTGCTACGTTGGTGGAATAGCCGGAGACGAGCAGGGCCGCGCAACGCTTCTGACGCGGATTCAGTCGCTGAAACACACCGAACCAGTCCAAACCTCTCTCTACCATAAAATGACCTCCGGAACCAAGTAACCCCATCATGTTGGGAAGCGAACCTGAAGAAATGCCAATTCCTAAGTTGTTAATTGTTTGCGGGACCGAGGGGAATAGCTGGCGAACCAGCGGAGTCACGAGATGCGGCGGGGTGAAGTAGCCCCATTTTCCTAGCCTCTTCGATCAGCCGGGAGCGTTCGTCTAGGAGTTCCTGCCGGTTCCCTTGTTCATGGTGCAGTTGCGAGACGTTGGCGATTCGGTCAATCAAGTAAGCCGCTCGGTCGTTGTCCATTCACGACGGATTATGCCGCAGTGTAAGGCCGATTGTTAGCTGGGAAAGTTCCTAGGTTATATCAGGTTGGGGCATGGAGTTACGTCCTTATTATAAGACGCATGCCGAAGGTGACCTACTTCCAGCTGTCGACGCCGTCCTGTCAGGCGAGCGGTTCGTCAGCAGCGCATAGCTCCGCCACTTCGGAACTTGGTGTCATGAATGAGGAATAGCCGCAATCAAGGCAGATCAGAAGTCTGGGAAACACAAAAACTCCGGTGTTGCTAGAATTTCTGAGGCCCGGTAAATGGATATTCACCTCGGCAGGAAACTCCCTCTGATTGCCGGATTGGCAAAATGTGCATGACCTTACCCTACCCCCATATGTATAACGGCACTCCTCTACAAACGAACGAAAGACATATTTGTGAGCAATGTTGCTTGGTGTGCGAGTCAACTCAAAGAGATGGTGCCATTGCGTATGCGCGTCCACAATGCCCGCCAGATCGTGCTGGGAAGCCCACTGGGGGCGCTGCGGCTCCCGGCAGGACAACATCCCCGGAATCATCGTGCCTGAGGTGGCGGATACCGATATGTCATGATCATTTCCTCTCTGTCAAAGCCTTGTTTCAATTCCCCAACCCGATGACCAACATGTTGCAGTCCCATCTCTCGACGGTATTGGAAGGTTGAAGCCTATGCAATGCCTAACGGATGAGCTGAGGTCTGGGCATTCCGGGCGAGTGACCACCCACCCATGATGTGTCCCGAGCACAAGCAACGGGTTCCGACAACCGTCGCGGGACTACAATCGTCCATAGGATCCCAGGTAGCTCCGTTCGACCGGAGAATGATATGAAGTCCTTCCTTGTGTTGGCATTCCTCGCTGTCTCCACCCCCTTTGCTGATTCTGCTTCACCGGCGCAGAAGATGGCTGGAGACAAGACCGGGCAATCAAAACTTGAGCACCACGCTGACTCCCCGGAACAAATGCAAAAACTCCTGGCGGAGACAGCCAAGGCGTATCGTGAAGCGCGGTCGTTCCGAATCGAACGGAAGATGTCGGTACGGTCCAGTCCGAACTTTCGACCATGTCCGATACGATTCTAAAGAGCGTCGCGGCCTCGTCGGGAAACCGCTACCGCATCGAACTCGAAGACGGATACGGTTGGAACATTCGTCAATCCGATGGCCGAACGGAGTGGATTTGGTACCCTTGGCGCAAGGAGTATGTTGAACGCTCTGCAGACCGCTCATCCGATCCGGAGGGTCTCAGCCCAGCAGAGAGCGGTATTGTTGGGTTCTTGAGACAACTCGGCGAGAAGCTTGCAAGTGGCGGAGTTCAAGCGCAGCAAACGATCGACGTTGGTTATGGACCAGTGAATTGTGTGGTGATCGTCGGCCCCCCTCCGCGCCATCGGCTTGATCCCGCGATGCAAGAACAGACAACTTACTGGATTGATGAAGAAAGAAAGGTTCTCGTCCGAGAAGAATACTTGATGCGTAGTAGGTTTCCCGAACATAGGTTCGAAAATCGGCGAACTACCACCTACGCCACCGAACTCAATACCAGTTTCCCAGATTCACTGTTTAAGTTTGTGCCGCCCAACGATGCCAAACAGGTCGCGGAAATCGAAAACGGCCCCGTCGAGCTCACTGGGAAAGTCGCTCCTCCTTTAAAGCTAAAATCTCTGGACGGGAAAGATTTCGATCTGGCCACTCTTCGTGGGCAGCCCGTGCTGGTGGATTTTTGGGAGACCTGGTGCATGCCCTGTCGGGAGTCAATGCCGCGGTTGGCCAAGCGGTACGAAGATTTCAAGAGCAAAGGGTTGGCGTTTGTAAGCGTAAGCAAAGATGAATATTCACCGGACGCTGCTCGGTTTGTAGCTAAGTACAAATACTCATGGTTGCAGATTGCCGATCCGAATGCGGAGACGGAAGCGAATTGGGGCACTTCCGCGATTCCCCTCCTCGTGCTGATTGGAAAAGACGGCAAAGTGCTCATCGAGAGTGAAGGCTTTGACGAGAAGGAGGACGTCAAGATCCGAACGCTCTTCAAAACATGTAATGGAGTTACCCACCGGCTGACAGCCGGGGAGAGTAGCGTGGTTGTGAGAGATTCTTGACTATCGCAAAGCGTAAACTCGCTCACGGACTCTAGAATTCTGGTCCTGTCGAATCACCGCCATTCCAGACATTTGTCCGCGTTCTTGAGGCCCGGGAGATGGATGCCTTCGCCCGAAAAGTGAGGGCTCGGCCTTCGGGTTGCAGTACTTTCGAGGCCATATGGGTTCCCTTGCGTTACGGCCCGGCGACTCGCTCGCCATCCTTGTAGATGGCTTCGTCAATAGGCTTCAGGATGCTCAGTTTCCTTCCTTCCTGCTATTCAAGTACGGGGCTTGGACTCTTGCCCCGGTGGGACTTTCACCCACAGTTCATGCCGGCCTTCGCTGGACGCACACATGTCGGTACCAAACCCGAGAGAGCCACATTTCTGCAGCAGAGGTGAAAGGATGAAACCGCTATTCCTGGATTGAATGTTCGAAATTTAACGCGATTTGCTTTGCGCATGCGGAGTCAGGTCGGCTATGCTGTCGGCACCACTCTGTTGTGTTCGACGGATTGTATTAAATACCAAAAAAAGGCCTACAGAAAGACCGTCTATTCCGCAACCCTTCTCCGAGAGCTTGATCTGGCGTTGCCTCTATCAATTTTGTTGGCAGAGCGATCGACGGCAAAGCTTCGTTCGCATTCTGCCCCTCTCCACTCCTAACCCCCAAGGAGACAAGCATGATTGCGCTCGAAATCAACGGTGTAACTTATCAAGTGGCTGCCCCTTCTAATGACACACCGATGCTCTGGGTTTTGCGAGATATCGTTGGCTTGACAGGTACAAAATACGGTTGCGGCATCGAAATCTGCGGTGCCTGCACCATCCTTGTTGACGGTGAGGCGCGAAAATCGTGCCAGATGGGAGTCAACGAGGCTGTCGGCCATCAAATTACCACCGTGGAGGGTCTCTCTCCGGATGGGGTTAGCCACCCATTACAGAAAGCCTGGATTCAGCTCCAGGTGCCCCAGTGCGGATACTGTCAGTCAGGCATGTTGATGAGCGCATGCGCGCGCTTCAACAAAGGTTCAGGCGGCGACGGCATTGAGGTGGATAACCTCTGTGTCTGCGGTACCTACCAAAGAGTGAAAGAAGCCATCCAGTTGGCCGCAACCCTCTAAACCGCTTCAATCAAGGAGACTCCACTCATGCCGAATGAATTGATGCGACCTGCTTCCACGGAAGCAAGGTCTCAAGCCCGATCTCTGTCCACGGCGACGCAGCGTCCTTCGCGGCGCCAGTTTCTCATCGGTGCCACTGGCGGCTTCATGCTGCAGTTCTGCCTGCCCGGCATCTCCCGGTTCGCCCTCGCTGCCGGAACTCCGCCCCCCACCTCGATGAATTCCTACATACAGATCGGAACCGACAGCAGCATCACCGTTCTCTTCGGCGGATGCGAACTGGGCCAGGGTGCGATGTCGGGCCTTGCGCAGATCGTGGCTGAAGAGCTAATGGTCGAGTGGTCGCAGGTCAAGAGCGCGACGGTTCCTCCCGGAGCGATCTCTTACATCACTGGAGGCAGCAGCGCCATCAGAGACAACTACCTGCCCCTTCGCATGGCCGGCGCCGCGGTCCGCACGATGCTGATAGAGGCGGCTGCGAATTCCTGGAAGGTTCCGGTCGCGCAATGCTACGCCAGCAACGGAACAGTGATCCATGCCCCCACTCAGCGAGTCCTGACGTACGGCGCGATTGCGCCCGCCGCGGCCAGACTCACCCCACCCACAAACGCTCAACTCATTCCCGACAACCAATTGCGCTTCATCGGCCAACCGCTTGTGAGGCTCGATATGGCAGCCAAGGTCAACGGAAAAGCCGTTTTTGGCATCGATGTTCGCATTCCAGGGATGGTCTACGCCGCCGTCAGGCATGCTCCGGCGCTCGGCGGAACCCTGGTCAGTACTCCTACCAGCCGTAACGGCATCACTTACGTCAACCTCGGTGATGCGGTCGCGGCCGTTGCCGGTGATACCTATACGGCCATGGCGGCTGTGGGAGACGGGGATGACGACGGTGGCGGCGGCAGTGGTGGATTCCAGTGGACTACGCCGGCCGATGCTGCGCAGATTGACAGCACGGTTTTCGCCGCACAGGCTGCCAATATCATTGCTCACGGTCCCGTCCTGAGTTCCGAAGTTATTGGCAACGCCATGACCGCGATGGGTAGTGCTCATAAGACCATCGAAGCTACTTATTCCGTCCCATATCTGGCGCATGCCTGTCTGGAAGTTTTGAACTGTACCGTAAATCTCACCCAGACTTCCTGCGAAATCTGGGCGCCGACCCAGGTCGCCGGCTGGGCGCAAGCGGCTGCAGCGGCCCTTACAGGCTTACCCCTTTCCTCCGTCACGGTAAATATCACCTATCTGGGCGGAGGGCTGGGTCGCAAGCTTGAAACGGATTGCATTGTGCAGGCGGTCCGCATCGCGATGGCGATCAAGAAACCAGTCAAGCTCATTTGGCCGCGGGCAGAAGACTTCCAGCGCGATAAGCACCGGCCCATGGCGGTTTCCTACATCAAGGCCGGCTTGGATGCCAAAGCCAACGTTGTCGCGTGGTGGAATCGTGTTGTCACTCCATCCATCAGCGCGCAAAAGGGTTTCATTGCCGCCGGAGCTGAAGACGGTGGAGCGGTGGAAGGGGCCGTCGCGCTACCCTACGCAATGCTCAATCGCGTGGTGGAATTTGGCGCGCATCCTTCCCCTGTCCTGATTGGGTGGTGGCGGTCAGTCGGCATGTCCTACAACGCCTTCTTCGTCGAAAGCTTCGTCGACGAATTAGCCAACGCGGCCGGTCTGGATCCTTACCAGTACCGGCGTCAATTGCTCGCGAATAATCCCCGCTTTCTCGCTGTTCTTGACGCCGCGGCCGAGTTGGGCGGGTGGACAACCGCGCTGCCCGCCGGACACGCCCGCGGCATTGCGATTGCTGAGACCTTCGGAACGGTCGTGGCCCAAGTCGTACAGATCTCGAGAGCTTCGGCGACAGGTCTGCGAGTCAACAGCGTCGCCTGTGCCGTGGATCTCGGACGCGTAATCAACCCCGACTCTGTCGAAGCCCAGATGCAGGGTGGCATCGTGCACGGGATGGGAGCTGCCCTGTGGGGGCACGTGACATTCGCTAACGGTGCAAGCAGTGTTCGTAATTTCAACACCTATCGGTTGGTCAAGATGGGCGACATGCCCGCGATCTCGGTTAAGATCCTGCCCAGTACCGATCCTCCCAGCGGGGCGGGGGAACCGGGCGTCCCACCCTTCGCGCCAGCTCTGGCAAACGCATACTTCCGCGCAACGGGCATCCGAGCCCGCGACTTGCCGCTCTTCCCCGCCGCCAGTCGCATGGGCGACTAACGCAAAATCGATCGCGCACGCTAACAGCCGGGAGGATCTTCACCAAAGCCTCTCGGCTTTTTCTGCGGTCTGGATCTATCCCATTTCATTGGCTGCGCCGGTCACCGGCTTGACAATACAAAGCTCAAGATCATGTGGGTGGCCAGAGCTGCGGAGATCGAAAGTAGCATCGATAAGACACCATGAGTTACTACTGCGACGCAAGACGGTTTGGATAGTTCCCCATAACGCCCTTTGCGCCAGCATTCGGCATTGCGGTCGCGGTAGGGACGATCCTCACGGATCGCCCCCCGCGCAGATCCGTACGAGCGCTTTTACGCATACGGCTCTTATGAAGGATGAGTGGCGTAGAAGCGAGCTTGGGGATGGGGATGCAGGACTTTCGGGCGTGGTATCCACCGTTCGAATAACGGAGTGAGTCGCTCCCACCTTTTACGGGCGCGTTGGCTGCGTCTTGCGAGTACCTGGTACCACAGCCGGTTGATACGCTGCCGGAAGGTGCTCAGCTGTCGAAGATTTCCGGGCACTGCGTGGTATTGGTAATAACCATTGACGACCTTCCGAAGCCATGCACCGACCTCGCAGGGGCGAGCATGCATCCGGCGGCGAAGTTCGACCTTGATAGCCTTCAGCTTCGCAACCATCCGCTTCTTCGCCGTAATGCGCCCGACGGTGAAGGTATCGGTCTTGTGGCGCCGCCCACAGTAGTGAGTGAAGCCCAAGAAGTTGAACGTCTCCGGTTTTCCCGCGCCACGTTGCTGCCGGTCTTTGGCAGCATAGCGCCCGAACTCGATCAGCCGGGTCTTCTCCTGATGGACTTCCAAGCCGAACTTTGCAAACCGTTCCTTGAGGTCCTCAAGGAACCGCGCGGCGTCGGCTCGGTACTGGAAGCCCAGCGCGAGATCGTCGGCGTAACGGACGATGATGACATCGCCCTTGGCCACCTTTCTGCGCCAGACATCCGCCCACAGGTCGAAACAGTAGTGAAGGTACACGTTGGCGATCAGCGGTGAGACCACTGCCCCCTGCGGCGTACCCTTGCTTGTCTCCGACCACTGGCCGTCCTCCGATACACCGGCCTTGAGCCATTTCTGGATCAGGCGGATGATTCTTCGGTCGGCCACCCTGTGCTCGATGAACTTAACCGCCCATTCGTGGCTCAGGTTGTCGAAAAAGCCACGAATATCGGCGTCGAGCATCCAGTTCACCTTCTTCCGCGTGATCCCTACAGCAAGCGCGTCCAACGCCTGATGCGGGCTGCGGCCCGGACGGAACCCGTAGGAGAAGCCTTTGAAGTCGACCTCGTAAATCTGGTTGAGGATCGTCACCACGGCCTGCTGGACGATTTTGTCCTCCAGCGCCGCGATGCCCAACGGGCGTTGCCGCCCGTCGGCCTTCGGTATATAGACTCTCCTTGAAGGTTGCGCCCGGTACGCTCCACGGTGAACCTGGCTGTGAAGATCAACCAGCCGATCTTCCAGCCCGGTTTCATACTCCTGCCATGTCACACCGTCGACTCCCGGCGAAGCCTGACGCTTGAGGGCGTAGAAGCCATCGCGCAGAAGATCGATGCTGAGATGGTGGAGCAGAGCGGTGAACCGTTCCTGTTTCCTTTCCCTTGCTGCTTTACGCACACCGTCCAGCCCCTGGGACATGCCTTTCCCGCTCTGTGTCGGGAGCATGTGTAGCTGGTCGATGTTCTCCTTCATCTGCGCCCTTCCCTCCCCGGCCTCCGCAGGAAGTTGCCTTCCCTTGTTCGGCCGGTTCACAGGTTCTATTGCGCAGTCCGACTTCTCCAGCACGTGCATGTCCGTCGTGCGGCTGTGTGCCTTCACGGACCGGCCTCCGCGTAATGCCGAAGGCGTGTTGGAGATCTCCCGGTTCTCGTGCATGTTGTTTCTTAGCGTGCGCGGGCTCTAACGACTACGCAGGACCGGACAGTCACTCGCGATAGCGCGACTGCCGTGTTGCCTTCCTCCTACTCACCAGGGAGTCGGCATCCTGATCTGCGGTTTTTCGGAGCTCAATCACCCGGCCCACCAATACCTCGGTCTACGCTTCGCCGCACACCTCGCGATGTGCCGCGCAAGACTAGAGGTCAGGATGGAGTCGCTTTCTCCTTTCCTGTGGGGCTCTTGCATCCCCTACAACATGCCGGTTTATCCCGGCGCACGGAGGATCACCGCCGACTCTTCGGTGCCGACTCTTCGGTGACGAAGTAGTAAACAGCCGGCCATGTGGACGCAGCGGCCCGGGCGCATTGCACTCCTCCATGCCCCGAGGCCGGTAAGAAATCAGCGATTCAGCTATATAGATCGCATGTTGGCACACCTCCCAAAGGCGCTCGGATTCGGTGTAAGCTGCTGATATAGCATGAGCTGCACAAGAGTAACGCGATTAGTCCTGATATACGCCCTTTGCGTCTCGAATCGGTAGAGCAGCAGTTTCGTTACGGCTGCAGAATCTCGTTGCGTGTGTTATCAACACACGCGGCGACCCACACGGTCGTAGTCGCTAGCGGGCGGGAGACTGCGTAGGCTCGCAACTTTAATGTGTCAATTATTGCGTTTTTCCCCGGCATCCAGCCCTCGTCACCACAGGCACCTCGCTCGCCGCCTCCCGCGGGCTCGACAAGGACGATTTGAAAGAAGTGAACGACCTTATGCGTTGTTTAAAGAGCGCGTCAATCAAGACCTCGAAAGTAAAGAACCTCTATCCCAGCGAAACGTATAGGTCAGCGCTGCTGGCGGTCTATGTCATGAATTGCGTCGATTTATGTCACGAATTCTGTCAAGAATGTCAGCAATTGCGTCAACCTACAGGAGGACAGAAACATGAGTTCCCTCAAAGTCGAAACCCTCCATCGCGAGTTCTTCTATAACGGAACCCGCATCCCCGATCCCGCCCCCGGCATGTCCGTAGAGCAGGTCCGCGAAATGTTAACCCCGTCTTTTCCCGAGTTCGCCACCGCTACCCTCGAAGGCCCCGAAGATACCGGCACAGCCCTCCGCTATTCCTTCAGCCGCGCCATCGGTTCCAAAGGCTAGCGATGACGGGTCGGCGAATGACCCCAGCCGATCTTGAGGCAGCTCTCAAAGCGCAGGCAGCGGTGCCTCCGGACAAGCAAAACGAACTCCTGGTGAGGTACCTCCAGTGCAAAGAAACTCTCGCGCTCACAGAAGCCCTCAACGACGCTATCAGCCGAAGCTATCGGCAAGAGGCGAGAACGCTGGCGGCTCCGTCGGAGATTCTGCCCCCTCTCCTCTAGCAACATTGGCTCCGCTGTATGTGCAGGCGCTCCCTTCGCTCGAAGGGCAGCCCGCTGCCTATAGCCATGAGGCCCGGGGCGAATTGCTCTATCATTTCTGCGCAGCACTGGTACGGGCCGGAATTGGCACCCCGGAAATCTGGGCCGATTGCGACGGAATTGCGGTGAATTTTGCGAAGTTGGCGATCGTGAACCGCATCGGCTCCAGGAACAGCGATCTCCTGGCAAGAAATATCGAATATTACCTGCAAGTGAGCGACGTAGCGGCGGTGGATGAGCCGCTGGAGTTTGGGAAACTCGCAGTTTCAATCAGCTGCGGCGGGTGCGGTTACCTCAAGATTGGACCAGCCCTTGAATCGCTCGAAAGCGAGGCCGAAGGACTGGGCGCAGCCTTCTACTGGACGCTGATCCAATCGCTCTATCGCGTGATGCGGATTTACGACTACGGCGATGCCGAACAGTATGAAGAACGGCTGAAAGAATACGCAGAGGCCGAGGACGAAGGATCCCGCGAGCGATGTGAGTTTCCCGAAGTGGGACGGGCATTACCGGAGTGCATTCGAAAGACGCTGAAGGACAGGCCCGATCACTGGAGACTCAGCAACCGGCGAGTGCTCACACGGCACTGCAATGGGCGACACAAGAAATGGATCGAACATCTATTGACCATCGCCAAGCTCGCACGCACAACTTCCTACGCGCAGGATCCAAGTGAATACAGCGGCTATTACGACGAGGCTCCACTGCCGTCGTTGCTTGTTGTCTTCGAAGACCACGATGCCATCTCGGCCTGCTTCGACGAAGAAAGCCAATCCATGCTTGAGGGTTCGTCGGAACCTGCCCTGTGCGCTGTCTTCTCTCCGACTGATCAGGAAGAATTCTCAAAAGCGATGCGCGCGGTCGAGCGGTTCGTCAGCGTAAATCTGGAGTTGTGCTTGCTGATAGAAGAAATTCAGGAGCTGGAGAAAAGTGATGAAGGTCGAGGTCGAGATCGGTCAGATGCATCGCTTCGAGCTGCGTGAGGCACTGCTGATCTTCCGCGAGGGCAGGCGAAGTTTCATCACGCGGCACGATGTCCTTGCGCAGAAACAGGGCCCGCCAGTGCTCGGAGTTGCGCACCCATTGACGACAGCTTTTGTCGAAAATCTGGCTGAATCGCTGGGCGGCAGCGCCGCGGCAGAAGTTCTGTCCGAAAACATCCTGGCAAAATCAGATCGCATGATCGCCTGGTGGACTCCACGGCGTCCCCGGCAGATGTATTTTGAGAACCCGGAAGGCAAGATGCAGACGCTGAACGGAAAGCAATTCCCTCAGCCACCATTGGTCTGGAAAACCATCCATGGCAGCCTGAGCATTCGCGAGCTTGCCGAAAACAAGCGGCCCAATGCAGGGACAAAGCTGGCCGTTGCTCCTGTCTGGAATCTCTCGGACGACGGATCGGTATGCCTTGGTTCGATGCGATGTCCCGAAAGCACGTCCGTGGGATCGATTGAGGGATGGAAAAGGGATTCTATGAGAGCGCCTTCACTCACGCCAATGTCGGCCGTTTGACGCGGCACGAGGGCAGCCACGACGCACTGTGGGGTGAACTCGTGGGCAAGCGGCGGACGTTCCCAGCAGAATCCCTGATCCAATTGCCGCAAACGCTCTCAGAGTTCATTAAGGGGAGGTAACGAGCCATGCGTATCGAGCATGTTCTCCCTGGCCACCTTGTCGCCCGAAAACCTGTGCGGGTGCTTGTCGTGGGCGCGGGCGGAAGCGGCAGCGCGATCGCGATGGGTCTGCCCTATCTACATCAGGCCATGCGCGTATGGGGACATCCCTACGGTCTCGAAGTAACCCTGATGGATGGCGACACAGTATCGGACACCAATTGCGTCCGGCAGCCTTTCTCCTGGTCCGACATTGGCCAGAACAAGGCGATGGTCCTTATCAACCGAATCAACCTGTTCTGGGGCACTTCCTGGTGCGCGGAGCCAGTCAGCTTCAGTGTCAGCAGCATTTACGGTGATCAACACCGCATGCCGGATGTCGTGATCGGCTGCGTCGACACACGAGCCGCGCGTAACGTGATCGAACGCGCAGTAAGGAAATCGTCTTCGACCGTCACCTACTGGCTCGATCTCGGCAACAATGCATCGAGCGGTCAGTTCGTTCTCGGACAGCCATTGAATCAGCGAAACCGGCATAAAGCCGGCCGGCTTCGCACTGTCAGTGAATTGTACCCCGAGATCGTCGATTCAGCCGGCGGCGAGGACCCATTGCCCAGCTGTTCGGCTGCCGAGGCGCTGGAACTGCAGGCACCATTCATCAATCAGATGCTCGCCATGAGCGCCCTCGCGATGATCTCCAGGCTTTTTCGCTATGGGAAGCTGTGCCACCATGGTGGTTTTCTCAACGTGGGTTCAGGTTACATGACGCCGCTTCCGGTTGATCCGGAGTTCTGGAAAAACACGACGAGGCGTTCAAGGAGATCGCAACGAAGGACGCCGGTGCTTGACTAATGGCTTCGTGCAGCGAGTCCCATAGAGGATGCGTGTCTAAACCTGCCGCCAGGTGCCACTCAGTACCAATGCAACGAATTCATCTCAGGAGCAGTCATGTTCAAGGAACTTGCACCACTTTTGCGACACCGCTCGGTGCTATTCACGGTCTCCCACCTGGGAGACGATCAGTTCCGCGTAAATGTCGTTCCAAAAAAGATCGGCGACAGTGAAAACGCGGCTTTGACAATTCCGGTGAGCTTGTCGGGAACAGCCGAGGATCTCGACTCACAACTCGCGGGCACGCTGGTGAATTTTGTTTCGAGCCATCTGGAACTCAAAAACACACTGGAAAGGGCGAAAGCCGACATGGCGGCCGCCGCGAAGACCGCTCAGATCGAGGCACGCAACAAATCGAAGAGCCAGGTTGAGAAGAGGGTAATCAACAACATGACTCCGACGAAGCCGCTCGCAGCGGAAGCGCCTGACGAGCAGAAGCCCAAGCCGGCAAAGACCCCAAGCTTGTTCGAGGTGGCGCAGGAGCCGGAGCCAATTCCCGTTGCCGCGAATCCTCCAGTAGTCGAGCGAGCAACGGGGCGCCATCTTTCCGATGAGGACCAGGAGATCTGGTCCGAAATCAATGCCGAACGAGAATATGCAGAGCAAAATACGGACGAGTTTCCGGACTGAATCGGTACGCAGTTCGAGACCACGACTTGAGGACGCTTTCTGTTTGATCGCAGTGCGACCTTGCGCGTGGGGGGACATCCATCACTGTACGATTGGAATAGGTTCACGAGTCGCACAGCGGAGCAGTTTCACGTCTGATGCCCAAAACCTCTGCTTTTATCGCACGCACTTTTCGAGCTTTTCGCTATCGCGACTTCCGCTTGATGTGGATGGGGGCCTGCGCCTCGACGATTGGCACATTTGTGCAGCAGTTTGCGCAGAGCTGGCTGGTCTACGACTTAACTAAGAATCCGTTCTACCTGGGGCTGGACCTGTTTCTGGGCCAGTTGCCGATCATGATGTTCTCGCTGTTCGGCGGGGTGTTTGCGGACCGGCTGGACCGGCGCAAAATGCTGCTGATTTCGCAGTATATCCAGATGACGTGCGCTTTTCTGCTGGCCACGCTGTTTGCGACGCACGTGGTGCAGGTGTGGCACATTCTGACGCTGTCATTCATTGTGGGGTTGGGGCAATCGTTTGGAGGGCCGGCCTACTCGGCGCTGTTGCCGGCGCTGGTGGGGCCGGACGATCTGTCGAATGCTATTGCGATGAATTCGATCCAGTTCAACCTGGCGCGGGTGTTGGGGCCGATTATCGGGGGCTGGCTTACACGACGTTCGGGGCGACGTGGTGCTTTCTCCTGAACGGGCTCTCGTTTGTAGCGGTGATCGCTTCTCTGTTCGCAATAACGGTGAAGTTTGTTCCCTCGAAGTCGAGCGCGTCAGTTCTTTCCAGCCTAAAAGAAGGTCTGAGATTCATCCAGCAGCGGGACGGGATGAGCGCGCTGGTGGTGCTTGCATTTTGCACGGCGCTGTTCGGGTTCTCGATGAATGGCTTTTTGCCGGTGTTCGTGCGCAACGTCTTTCACCGCGGGCCGGAGACCTACACGCTGCTGCTGGTGTACTCGGGAGCGGGATCGATCGCCGGGGCGCTGGGCGTGGCGGCACTTGAGAAACTGAAGGGACAAGGCCGCTTGACGCTGCTGATCCTGATTCTGTTGGGCTTTGCGACGGCCGGGTTTGCGATGTCGCGGCGGCTGCCGCTTTCGTGTGTGCTGATGTTTCTGGCCGGAGCGGCGGTGATGGCGTCGGCGTCGTTCATGCTTTCGCTGGCGCAACTGCTGGCCACGGACGAGATGCGCGGTCGCGTGATGAGCGTTTACAACCTGGCGTTTCGCGCAGGAATGCCGGTGGGAGCACTGCTGTTCGGCAAGTTGATTCCGTGGCTTGGCGTTGCAAAAGCCCTGGGCGGAGGCGGATTGGCGCTGGTTGTGGTGTCACTCTATTTTCTGACCAAGGGCGGAAACACGTTCCGCGTGGCCAAGGATGCGGGATCATCGGAAGCGGGACTTTCGCAAACGGCGGATTGAATAAAAGCTTGGGTCCGGCCGCAGCCGCACGGGCAATCGAGCCGCTGTGCGTGATGTGGTGCATTCCCGGCTTTGAGAAGAACGACTGATGCGCGCGTTCAAGATGCTGCTGTGCCACATTGGGTGTCGCAGCCTTCGATTGCTGACCCCAATCCGGTGTCGTGACATGTAGCGACCGGGATTCTTACTTTGCAACCGCAACCCGTTGCGCCCGCTTGTTTTGGCGCCTGACTTTTGCCCAGCGCTTCCGCTGTGCGGCCGCGATAGCTTCACGGGCCTCGGTGCTCAATCTCCGTTTGGCAGTCTTGTCTGTTGAAGTGGGCTTTACGGCTTTTGTGCTCGTGTCATTGGATGAAGCCAGTGCACGGGCGCGACTGAGCAGGGCAATGGCCGCATCAAGGTCCCTGATAAGACTGCTGTTGCTCTTGCGCTCGCTCTGGCGCTTTCCCTTGATCATCGTTCTACTATCTCCTCACTGAGGTGCCTTCGGAATACCAGTTGTTGTGTTCTCGTCGGCAACAGGAGCGATGCAGCCGGACAGCGCCGACCGCAGCTTGCGGTAACTACCGTGAATCTGTTCGTCATCGAAAAGGACACTTTCCATGAAACCATCCGAACTCTACGAGGCGCTTCATGCGCTGATATGCGAACGTGTGCCGCTGCACATATGGGGCGCCTGCGGCGTCGGCAAGTCACAGATCGTTGCCCAGGTCGCGGCCGATCTCAAGTGGCAGTTTCTCGACATCCGTGCGGTGCAGCTCGATCCAGTCGATCTGCGCGGCCTTCCGCGCATTTCGGCGGACCGCGCTGAATGGGTTCCGCCCAGGTTCCTGCCTGTCGATGGAGAGGGCATTCTCTTTCTCGATGAATTGACCTCTGCGCCGCAGATGACCCAGGCCGGCTGCTACCAACTGGTGCTCGACAGAAAGCTGGGCGAGTACCAACTGCCAGATGGCTGGGTTGTCATCGCCGCCGGAAATCCGGCCTCCGACCGAGGGGTACACTTCTCGATGCCACGGCCTCTCCGAAACCGTTTCGTTCATCTCGATCTCGAGCCCGACTTCATGGACTGGTGCCGATGGGCTGTTAAAGCCAGAATCCGGCCGGAGATCATCGCCTTCTTGCGCTTCAAGCCGGCTCTCCTGCACGATGCCGATGCGCAATCGGACGTAAACGCCTGGCCCACACCGCGATCTTGGGAAATGGCTTCGAACGTCCTGACCGGATTTGCGCGCCGCCACCACGGCGGCTTCTTTGCCGGAGCGACGGAGATCGAAGCCAAGCTGCTCGAAGGGACCATAGGCCTGGCGGCAACGACCGAACTTGTCGCATTCCTGCGCCTGTTCCGTCAGCTGCCTTCGATCGACGAAATCCTCCTCAATCCGGACACGGCGCCGTTGCCGGATGAACCATCGGCCCGGATCGCTATTGCAACGGCTCTCGGCCGGGCCCTGACCGACCACTCGATCGCAAAAGGCATGCGGTATCTCGACCGGATGCCGACAGAGATGAGAGTCCTTGCCGTGCGCGATGCCGCCGCGCGCGATCGCGCCATTACCCACACGCCGGAATTCGTTCGCTTCGGAGTGGAAAATGCGGAGGTCCTGCGATGATCACGGAACGAGCCATGCTGGCTGCGGTCCACATCAGCATCTGGGCAGCAGTAAAACACGACCGCAAGGTCAGCCGCGATGTCGCGCAACAACACGGGGCCCATCAAGGCGCCGGCCGCTACAACAAGCAACTCCTGCGCGAAGCGGAGAAGCTCGAGTCGCTTCGGTCCCTCTCCGGGCAGATTCGTCAGTATTTCTACAAAATCACGCTGCCCTGGTCTGACGAGGGCTATCGGCTACTTCCCGCCCACTTCTATTTCGAGCTGACCACGAAGATGCGGGAGTTCGAACAAGCTTTTTCGCGACAGGTCGAAGAGTTCCTGGCCGTTTACCCCAGTTACATCGAGCAGGTCAGGCCCGAACTGAACGGACTCTTCCGTGAAGAAGACTATCCTTCGGCGGAGAAACTACGGAACAAGTTTGGCGTCAGGATCGAGGTCCTGCCCATTCCGAGCGGCGAGGACTTCCGGGTGACTCTTTCCGAGGAAGAACAGGCGCGGGTTGCGCACGAGATCGACGAGAACGTGCGCCAATCGCTCCAACGGGGGACCGAGGACCTCTGGGTGCGGTTGAAAGAAGTCGTCTCGCACATGGTGGAGCGACTGAAGGAGCCTGAGTCGCGCTTCCATGCCTCGCTGGTGACGAATGTCTTCGAACTGGTGGACTTGCTGCCGCGCCTCAACGTGAACCAGGACGAGGAGCTGAACCGATTCGCGGGAGAAATCAAGGATCGCCTGTGCGGGTTCACGGCGCGCGATCTCAAAAAGAACGAAATCCTCCGTGTGGCGACTGCGAACGATGCCGCGCAAATCCTGGAGGAGATGGATGCGGTTCTGCGTGAACGCGTGCAGAGTTCGGGGAGTGAGGTTTCGATGAATACCATCAACGACCTGGACATTTTCAAATACATGTCAGCCTACATGGAGGCTCCCGCGTCATGAACCACCACCACCAAATTCCGAGCGGGGTTCGCATTCAGAAATCCCGCACCATATTGCTTCTTGATCACCCGTTCTTCGGAACGCTGTTGTTTCGGCTCGGGGCAAAGCCTTCGCACGCGGTCGCAACGATGGCCACTGACGGTATTTCTCTGTTCTACAGCCCGGAGTTTGTCGAGACTCTGAATGCGGCAGAATTGGCCGGCGTTCTGGCTCACGAGGTCATGCATCCCGCATTGCAGCACCACACGCGGCGGGGCGACCGGAACCAGGTGCGATGGAATATGGCCTGCGACTATGCCATCAACCCAATGTTGCTCGATGCCGGTCTGACGCTTCCCAAAGACGTTCTCATCGATGACCGGTTTCGTGGCATGAGCGCGGAGCGCATCTACAACCTGATCGAGGAGGAGAAGAATCAGGAGGGTTCGTCTGAACAGGCGGAGAGCAAGCCGGGAGGCGAAGCACGTGCATCGGAAGACAAAGCGCCTCAGAGTGGTCACATTGCAAACGAGCCTCAGGCGCCTTTGACTCCGGGCGGAGTAGGGCAGGTGCTCGATGCCCCGGCGCCTGTGGGAGAAGAGGGACCGTCAATTTCCGAGCAGGCTCGTGAATGGCAGATCGCCGTCGAGCAGGCAGAGAGCGTGGCGAAGCTGGCCGGCAAACTGCCCGGAGGCGCTGTGCGAACCCTTGAAGCAGCGCATTCCGCCAGAGTGGACTGGCGCGAGCTTCTCCGGCGGGCGTGGTCCGATACCATCCCCGCCGATTACAGCTGGATTCACCCCAACCGCCGGCATGTCTGGTCAGGGCTCTATTTGCCGGGAATTAGATCGGAAGGCGTGGGGGAAATTGCCGTGGCGGTTGACTGCTCCGGATCGGTCAGCGCGCGACAGCTGGGGCTCTTCCAGGAGGAAATTCGGTCCATCCTTGCCGGACAATGCCCACGGCTCGTGCATGTGCTCTACTTTGACGCCGCCGTACAGAAAGCCGAGAGCTATCAGGCCGGCGAGCCGATTTCGCTGGTACCAATCGGTGGCGGAGGCACGGACTTTCGGCCATGCTTTGACTGGCTCCGTGAGCGGGGCATCGTCCCGCAGACACTGGTGTTCCTTACCGATCTGTGGGGTACGTTTCCCAGTGAAGCACCGCCGTATCCGGTGATCTGGGCTTCAACCGAGAATCGGCGGGCGCCATTCGGGCAGGTTGTTTCGATGGAGGCAGCCTGAGTCGCCCTTTCAGACAGGCAAATGCGCGGGCCAAACGCGCGGGTGGCTGATGCCGGATCAGTCTACCGAATCACGAGAGGCCGATCCATGAAAATCGAACTAGACCAGCAGATGCCTGGTGCCTAGGGCGTTTATCGGTACCCAATAAGTCTCATTTGTAGTCTGCGAGGTCGTCCTTGATGACAGAAACAAGCTAGGTTCCTCGGCTGCCAAAGTTTCTGACCAAACAAGTGATTAACGGCTCTACCGTAAAATGTTGGGGTAGATGACGGCCAATGGACATTTCGTATCAAAGCCTTTTGCTCTGCCCGAGTACGAGCGTGCACAGTTTGAATTCCTGAATCTGGCCGTCAAGGGGCTGATGAAGACTAAGAATCCCGTCTACGCGCAGATACGTGAAGCCGAGCCGATGGAGAACATGCCGATCACCCAGAACACCATGCCCTCGGGCGAGGTTGTGGCGACTGCACCCCTGATGATGGTGACTAAAGTCGTTGTAAAACTCGATGACATACGGATGCGCAACCTTGATTATCTTGCGGAACAAGCAGATTCGATCGCGGAAGAAAGAATCGGCCAGTTCATGCGTCATTTTTACGACACACTCGCACGGACCTGCGAAGGCGCGGGAACAGCAACAAACATGAACGGTGCGCCATTCACATTCGAAGCCTATCTCCAGAGCTTTTCGAAAATGGACCTTCGTTTCCGGAAAGACGGGACGCCGATTCTGCCGCAACTCGTTACCAGCCCTGAGATGGTGAGGGCAATCTCGGCGCTGCCTCCGTGGACAGTGGACCAGCAGAAGCAGTGGGACGACATGATCGACGGTAAACGTAAGGAGTTTTTTGCTAACCGACGCCATCGCCAGCTATGTTAATTCGCTGACCGAACGTGAGTTCGATGCGCCATTCATGGCGCTCCTGCGCCTGCAAGGCTTTACGGACATTCACTTTCTGCACGGATCGTTTGAGTTCGGCAAGGATTTTATCGCCAAACGCATCGACGATGGCAAACAAACTCAGTTCCTCTTCCAGTCCAAGGCAGGCGACATCAATCTGACTGACTGGAGCGCCTTGCGCGGCCAGATTGACATGTTGCGCACGGATTCGCTCGCTCATCCAAATTTCGATAAGAATCTTCCGCGCAAGGCGATTCTCGTGGTCACAGGAAGACTCGTTGGTGGCGCGCCTTTGGCAGCACAACAGTACGCAGAGCATCTCAAGGGCCTAGGCGAGATTCAATTCACTACATGGGACCGGGATTCTCTGATCGACATGCTCGCCCGTGATCCAGTGTGCTTAAGCGGTTCCTCACTGGAATTGCTCCAGATTTTAGGGTCACAGCATGATCAGCTAAACTTCATCGTCCTCGAAAGATACTCCCGATCGTGGATACGCACAGCATGGAATACCCCAAACTTACGGGATTCGCTTGAGGCTGCGGTCATCGCGAGCCATTGCCGACGGTCGAACCGTCTCGACCTAGCCTGCTACATCGCCCTTATGCTGCTGCGCTCGACCCTTGCGACGATTCACAGTTTGAGGCCAGTGCCTGAGACAGCTGTGGTGTCTGTAGCCACGGCGAAGGCTCAATTCCGCCACTATGGGCTGGAACTATGGAGCGAATGCGAGGGCCACTTCCTAGAGCCTGACGCAATCCTGTGGTCCGACGGGTCGCCGTTCCCATTTGTCTCCTACCCGGTTCGTTGCATGCAGATTCTGGAGCTTTTGGGCATGCTCGGGCTTCTGGAACGAGAGATAGACCCCAATAATCAGATTTCACTGAAAGTGGCCGCATACCTGGAGCGGTTCATCGAAGCCAATGTCGGAACCACCCATCTCCCTTCTGATCGGTGGGCCGTTTCACTTGTCCCACCCTCCCTGTTGCTTGCTGCTTCCGGAAAAACGGCGACCGTACAGTCGTTCCTCACCGCGAGCACCAAATGGATCGCAGACTGTTACGACGAGGGCAGTTTCGGGTTGGCGCATGCCCATGCCACACCTGCTGAGGAAGCGGCCTATTTTCTAGGATCTCCGTTCGATTTCATTGAGCTGAGGGAGAGGAGCGAATGTCTCGCAGCGTCGACAATCCTTGATCTTGCTTGTGTTCTGGAATTTGAAGAACTATATAACACTGCGCGCAACGAATTTTTGGCGGTCGATATAGTGCTACCCGTGATCGAGACGGGTGACGACCAAAGCCAATACTGCCTTCACACTGGTGTTCATACCTACGAGCCTAACATGCCCTACGAAGAATATTGGAAGCCCGTCGAAGGATGGAGGAATGCACCTCATCATAGCCGAGGCATTGAAGTCCTCTATCCCGAGTCAATCGGTACATCCTGGGATCAGCTTGCAATGAGTTGCGTCCTGAGAGATAGATTTTTTGTAAAGAGCTGGAGACGCCTATTGTGCAAGCCGGTTTGAGCGTCTTTTCCTTAATTTTGAATTGTTTGGCAAATTACTCCCGTTATGTCGGCTTTGCGCAAGTTTTCTGGTAGCGAGGAATCTGGAAAGCCAGCAGCATGGCCGGCCGGCTTTTCGGTTCCGGTTTTGGCCCGTCTATGACGGTCGCGATCCGGGGAGAAACCAGCATCGTCATGTCAATAGCACAGCCTTTTCGGCAGTGGCGAGCAGCACCTTTGCGTGGCGTGGCACACTGACTGCACACCGGAAGTTGGCCGCCGCCCGGAAGACTGGCGCGGGGCGCGCGAGTTGGGTCAGCTGATGGCCAGTCAGCCTGCCGTATACAGACAGACGCTGGTGGACGGCCACGCGAAGCGCCATGCGTTTACTTGAGGCCGCTACTGCGCAGGAGCCCGGGTTCCTGGGCATCGGAAGCCCCACCGCGGCATCTGAGCCTGCTGCCGAGCTTCGCGCATTCTCGACATGAGCCGCCGAACGAATCGGTCACGAGCCTGAGAGAGCCACCTTCGCATTCCGATCCGGAATGGACAGCATACCCGCACAATCCCAACGACAAGGAGGAAGTCCATGCGACTCCGACGCAACCAGTTTTGCCCGATCCATCATTCCCGATTCTGCTGTGGCCGGGAATTGATACCTAGGGAGCGAAGATCACGACAAATGGGCGTTCGCCGGATCGAGGATCCGCATCATCCTCGCGGATACCGGGAACTCCGATCGAACGCCGAGATGCGGAAGCTGATGAACCAGAAAATCGCCCTTCAGCACGGCAAGTGCGCGCTCTGCGACGGGAAATTCACGGATTACGGCGATGTTGTTCCGGACCACATCAGTCCGCGCGGCATGGATGGCGCCTGGAGGGACGATCATCCGGACAACATTCAGGCCGTTCACTGGTGGTGCAACGGCGAGAAGGGGTCCACACGCGAGTGAACGACACATGATGTCGGCAAGTACATTGCCGAAGTGAAGGAGGTTATAGTGGCATCGATTGCCCAGGAATACTCATTATTTGAAATTGACCGCGAGCTTGACGATCTTCTCGATCGTATCGAGGAGGAGATCGAGACTCTCGGCGAAGCTCCACCGGAACTGATCGACCGCTTCCAGGTATTCTGCGAGGCCCACGGTGAGAAGGCGGATCGCATCGGCCGCTTCCTGCGCATGATGGAAGCGCGTGTTCAATACTGCCGGACCGAAGCCGCCCGGCTTCAGGAGCGAGCCCGTTGTTGTGATCGTAAAGTGACCCAGACCAAAAACATGGTCATGTTCTACATCCAGAGCAGGGACCTCAAGAAGATCGAGGGCAGAGAATTTACGCTTCGGATTCAGAAGAACAGCCAGGACTCCGTTCGGCTCACTGACGAATCCCAAGTACCTATTTACCTAAAGAAAGTCGAAGCATCCTTCGACGGGCAGATTTGGGAAAAGGTCATCGCCGCGGTTCCATCTGAGTTGAAGCGTATGCTGATCGCGTCGATCCGCGAAACAGTACCCAGCAACGAAGCCATAAAGCAGGCCGTTCAGAAAGGTATTCCCGTCCCGGGAGCGGAGGTCTACCGAGGCATTCACTTGCGAGTCGCATGACCAGGTGCATGAGCGATGGCGGGAAACTCAGGGTGACCAGCGAGGTTCCGCAACAGTTCCTTTCCCAATGTGAGGCAATCGAAACAGAGGGCCGCTGTAGACTGAGGTTACCGATGGAAGCAAGCGAATCCAGAACCATTGCGATCCTTGCCGAAAAGCCTTCAGTTGCGCAAGACATTGCCCGTGTCCTCGGAGCCGATGTGCGTGGAAAGGGCTATCTCCAGGGGAACGGCTACGTCGTCACCTGGGCGATCGGGCACCTGGTTTCCCTGGCTCAACCCCACGAGATCAAGCCTGAATGGCGGCAATGGCGTTTCGATCAGCTGCCGATCCTGCCCACCGAGTGGCCACTGGTTGTCTACGAAAAAACCAAAGACCAGTTCGAAGTGGTGCGAAAGATCCTGACTTCCGGGCGCGTGGCACGGATCGTATGTGCCACAGACGCCGGGCGGGAGGGAGAACTGATCTTCCGGTACATCTATGCGGCGACCGGGTGCCGAAAGCCTGTCAGCCGGCTCTGGATCTCTTCCTTGACTCCAGACGCCATCCGCAACGGGTTCGACAAGCTTCGCCCAGGGAGCGAGTACGATCGATTGGCGGACGCCGCCAGCGGCCGAAGCAGAGCCGATTGGCTGGTCGGCATGAATCTCTCGCGTGCTTATTCGATTGTCTACAATGAGGAGCTTTCGGTAGGGCGTGTGCAGACGCCAACGCTGGCAATGATCGTCGATCGTGAAATTGCCCTCCGTAACTTCGTCCCCGAGGATTACATGGAGGTCATCGCCACATTCCAGGGACGGGAGACTCCAAACAGGGAAAGCTATCCGGGAACCTGGTTCCGTCCCGAAGCACAGTCGGGCAACGACAAGGATGCTCCCGCAAACGCATCGCGGTTGCCTGCCGATGGCGAGGAAGCCAACCGCATCGTCCTGCGCGGTCGTGCCGGGGAAGCGGCGATCGAGTCTCTTTCTTCCGAGACGAAGCGAATGCAGCCACCCCTGCTCTATGACCTTACGGAACTTCAGCGGCATGGCAATCGCCTGTTCGGCTTTAGCGCACAACAGACCCTTGATCTGGCCCAGGCTCTCTACGAGCGGCATAAACTCATCAGCTATCCGAGGACGGATAGCCGGCATCTTTCTGCCGATGTTGCCGAAACAATTCAAGGGATTGTGGCTGCGGTGTCGACAAACTACAAACAGCAATTGGCTTCCGGTACGGGAGCGCGGCCCCTGAGCAAGAGGTTTGTAGACGACAGCAAGGTGAGCGACCACCACGCCATCATCCCCACGGCGGTCTCTGCTGAGAAGGCCCATCTTACCGTGGACGAGCACAAGATCTACGACCTGATCTGCCGGCGCTTCCTGATGATGTGGCACGACGATTACCTCCAGGCGGTGACGACCGTGATTACCGCAATCACGAATGGAGAGATCGTGGACCGCTATCGGACCACGGGAACCCTTGTTCAACAAATGGGTTGGAAAGCCCTCGATATTGGGGCGGAAGGTCGACGACGGGATACGAAAGGCGGTAGCGGAGACGAAACTCCCGAGCAGGTCCTTCCTGTAACGCTCGCCAAGGGGCAGCTCCAGAACGTCATTGATATTGAAGCCAAGAAGAAGAAGACCCGGCCTCCGAAACGATTCACCGAGGGCACACTCCTGACTGCGATGCAGACGGCAGGCCAAAGCCTGGATGAGAGAGAACTGTCCGAAGCGATGAAAGAAACGGGCCTGGGGACGCCTGCGACGCGGGCCGCCATTATCGAAGTGTTGTTGAAGCGAGGCTTCATCGTCCGTGTGGGGAAGAACCTGGAGGCAACGGAAAAGGGCATCCATCTTATTGAAGTGGTTCATCCCGAGGTGAAGAGTCCCGCGATGACCGGACAGTGGGAAGCTTTTCTCAAGAAGATTCAGCACGGCCAATCCCGGCTGGAACCGTTTCTCGATGGCATCAGTCAATACGTCCGCTCCGTAGTTGGCAGGGTCGGCGAGACAAGGCCCGTTCAACGAGCAACCGTGTCTGACTCACCGAAAAGTCACGATTCTCCCGATCTCGCCAGCGTAAAAACGTTCTCCAACTTCACGACGCTCACCGAGCTTCTGCAGAATGCATTCGGCTTCCCAGAGTTCCGGCCCAACCAGGAGGCCGTCTGCAACGAGGTCACGGCCGGCAAGGACGCGCTGCTCGTCATGCCGACAGGGTCGGGCAAGTCGCTTTGTTACCAATTGCCGGGATTGGCACGAGGTGGAACGACGCTTGTGATTAGTCCGCTCATCGCACTGATGGACGACCAGGTCTGCAAACTCAGAGAGCGGGGCTTCGCCGTTGAGTGCATCCATTCAGGCCGCGATCGCGAGACATCCCGCCGTGTGTGCACCGAGTATCTGAGTGGCAAGCTGCAGTTTCTGCTCATTGCACCAGAACGACTTCGAGTGGCGGGCTTCCCCGAAATGTTAGCCAAGCGCAAACCATCGCTGATCGCGATCGACGAGGCGCACTGTATATCGCAATGGGGACATGATTTTCGCCCTGATTATCGAATGCTTGGCCAGTATCTGCCCCTCCTTCGCCCGGCCCCGGTGCTGGCACTCACAGCCACAGCCACGCCTATGGTGCAGAGAGACATTGCCACTCAGCTCGGACTCATCGAACCCACGCACTTCATCCACGGTTTTCGCCGCGAAAACATCGGTGTCGAGATTGTGGAGGCACTACCATCGCAGCGTCCTTCGCTGGCGCGGGAGATATTGATCGAAGCCAAACACCGGCCGGCGATCGTTTACGCTCCGACCCGCAAGCAAGCGGAAAGTCTGGCGGAAGAATGGGCCGGCGAGTTGAAAGTGGCCAGCTACCATGCCGGGCTCGATGCGGAGCGGCGGCAGCGAGTCCAGGAAGGATTCATGGCAGGCAAGCTCGATGTCATGGTGGCAACCATAGCCTTCGGGATGGGAATCGATAAGCCGGATGTTCGAACCGTGATCCACACCGCGTTGCCGGGCAGCGTGGAAGGGTATTACCAGGAGATCGGCCGCGCCGGGCGCGACGGAAACCCGAGTCGCGCCATTCTCATGCATTCCTACGGCGACCGGCATACCCACGACTTTTTCTTCAGCCGGGATTACCCGGACATTTCGTTGATGGATCGAGTGTTTACTAGTCTTCGGGCAGAGCCTCAACCGAAGGAGAGGCTCCGCAAGACCCTGGCCATCGAGGAAGAGCTCTTAGACAAGATCATCGAGAAGCTTTGGATCCATAAAGGTGCGGTGCTGGACTTCGCGGAGAATGTGAGCCAAGGAGAGGAATCGTGGCGACCTTCCTATATCACCCAGGGGGAACAAAGGCGGGCGCAGATCGATCAAATGATCCGCTTTGCGGAAAGCAATCAGTGCCGCATGACGTCGCTGGTCCGGCACTTTGGTGATATTTCGGACCGCGCTACCAGCTGTGGTGCGTGCGATTTCTGTGCTCCGGCGAAGTGCGTTGCCCAGAGATTTCGAACCGCAACTGAGGTTGAGCGAACGGCTCTCTATCGGGTCTTGATCGTGATGCGATCGATCCGCTCCAGATCGACGGGCAAACTGTATGCGGAGCTATACCCAGGAAACGAGATCAGCCGTGATAACTTCGAGGAGATTCTGGGGGCAATGGCACGGGCAGAACTTTTGAGTTTTGCGGACGCCATCTTCGAAAAGGAAGGCAAACAGATTCCCTATCGCACCGTCAGCCTCACTCCAGCCGGGCGAGCGACCAATGAAACGACGCCGGTGCTCTTCGTCATGAAGGAGGCGGCACGCCCAGCTTCCAAACGCAAGCCCTTGAAGAAGCCTAGGAAATCTAAGGGGGCTCGAGCGGCCTCCGCTCAAACACAATCGGGGACGAAAGAACGGGCAGTGTCCGGGTCAGGGTCTGATCAGCAACGCATTGAGCAAGCGTTGCGCGCATGGCGCTTTAGTGAGGCCAAGCGCAGGAGGGTTCCGGCATTTCGGATCTTTGGCGATCGAGCGCTGCTAAGTATCGCTACGACCGCGCCGACGAATGAAGCGGAGTTGCTGGCCGTGCAGGGCATAGGGGTGGGCATTGCTAAGAAATATGGGGCGCAGATCTTTCGCCTGATTGCGGCTCCGAGATGATTTAGCTATGAGTCGATGGTGGGCAACGATTTGGGCTTCAAAATGGTGAGTCCAAGCTGGATAGCGCCGGGACCGATAGCAGGCAATTCGACGAGCTGATGACTTGCAACCCGGACGGCAGGGATTCTCCGAAGCTGCGGACTGCGTCCGCTCTTTCGGGCGGGATATACTTCGACAAAAGTTGGATCGTATCATCAGCAGCTCCAATAATCGTCAACCGAGCTATCGCCTGCTCACGGAGTGCATTGTCGACGTCGCGGGAGGGGTCTTCAGTACGTCGCGCGAGCAGTACGATGGCAGATTGCGTCGCTGCGGTGAACAATGGCAAATCCACCAGGGCCTTCAACCACTCACCGGCGGTTTCGGCCGCCACGACAGAGTGCAGCGGCCCGTAAAGTGGAATACGTGCGCCCAGCCTGCCGAGCGACCACAAATAAATCGCATCGTTGGGTTCCTTTCTGATCTTTGCCAACAGCTTCTCCCCAAGCGACGCGCGAGAAGTGGCCAGCAGGTGCTCAAGACTGGCAAACAGGCGCCATCTTTCGTACTCAAGTTGCCGGTTCACGCGGCCACCTTTCTTATGGCCGGCAGGACTCGTCTGCTTGCGAAAGAGCGCCACCTGTGTGCTGGCGGGGATGCCACCGGCAATTCGGCGCAACAACACCTGTAACTGGACCTGAGATTGAAATTCGTCTGCAAATGCGAGTTGGTTCGATACGATGGTCAGCAAATCCTTGACCCGCGCATCGTCACCCTGTGCACCGAGTCCGGGCCGCAAACAGAAGCCGGTGAGATTAAGCCAGCGCATTTCATGGCGCGGAGACTGCTTGCATCCTGCGGCAACTTCGATGAGTGCATCAGCGAAGCGGCGAATCACAGATAAAGGCCAGGTATCTCTCTTGGCGCCGAGTGTTGTCTCCAGTTGGCCGACAAGCGCCTCGGGCGCCAGAGCGTCATGATCGCCGGAGTTGTTAAACGCGTCACGGATCAATCTCACGGCGGATTCGATCGTCGCATCGGAATCCGTATCGGCGGATGAACGCGGCGGCGCAGAGTGGGACTTCGTTGTGGTTTGTTGCTGCGCCTGCTCCGCTTCGCCGCGAAGTTCGAATTGAAGCCGCCAGCGATGCGGCGTATCCCGCGATTCAAACCAAAGTTCCAGGGTGCCAACCTCCGTGAAACTGGCTCTGAGACGAACGTTCAAATGCCGTTCACGCAGTCTTCTGCCATAACGCAACATGGTCACCAGGGGCGGGTGATGATCTACATCCTCTTCGTTTAGGACGACAACTTCGCCAAGCGCATCGTGCCGCGTACGCGAACTGAATAATTTGAATGATACCGACCGGTTAGCCAGGACGGAAAACTCGCGGTCCAGTAGGGGAAGCGTTGTGCCCTCGTTGATTCCGGCAGGCAGAACGCAGATCCCCTCCATAACGTCGTCCGAGCGCAAGCCGATATAGTAGGTGCGCGCGCTGCCCGCCCCGATGCGCAAACCGATGCCGCGTCGCACCTGGCCGTAGTAAGCAGCCCCTCGAGCCACAGAACTCTCAACCGAGTCGTTGTCGAGCACCTTGGGCCGCCAACCCGTGTGGGCTCCGCCGAACCAGGCAGAGAGCGCCTCGATAATCCTTTCCCGAGTGACCGCCGGCGCGCAGAATCCGCCATTGAAGAGCACTGCGTCGGGTTGGACTATCCCGTGGTCGGTAACGGAATTCATGGCCGCAGCCGCCTGAGTGAGAAATGCGGCGAGGTGCCTGGTAATCGCGGGGTCGCTGGCATAGGGCAGGCCAAGCTCACGCAACCCCGTCATGCGACCGCGCGCCGGAAGGTCACCCGGCGCAGTAATGGGCAGGAAACCGTCGGTGAGAATCCTCACGACTTCGTCGCGAGTCAGGTCGACGCTCAGCGACTGGCCCACCACGGCTCGACCGCCGCCCAGTATTGTGATCGGCACGTGTTCCAGGTGCGAATCACGCAGCAACTGCTCCTTCGCAGCGCAGCAGGCTCGACGCAAGGCATAGCGCTGCCGCAGCGTGAGTTTGATATTCTGAAGCTTCTCTTCGACGTGGTGGGCCAAGGCAGAATCGAGATTGTCGCCACCGAGCAGGAGATGCTCGCCGATGGCGGTACGCTCAAACTCGAGCTGGCCATTCACCCGGCGAGAGCGCACCAGGCTGAAGTCGCTTGTACCGCCCCCGATATCGCATATCAGAATCAGGTCGCCGTCTTTGAGGTCGTCATCGACCCCTTCCGGCTCCGGCTGGGGGCGCAAGGATGCGTGGCTCGACGGCATCTGTCGATTCCCGTCGATCCATGCATAAAATGCGGCCAATGGTTCTTCCAGCAGGGTGAGTCTTTCGAGTTTGGCAATGCGCGCGGCTTCGACCGTCAGCTCGCGCGCATCCTCATAGAAGGAAGCCGGGACAGTGAGGATGATTTCCTGGTGCTCGAAACGTGTTTCGGCATCCTTCCCCATTGCACCGTTCCATGCGTCGCGCAGATGCATGAGGTAGCGCGCGGACGCTTCCACGGGAGAAATCATGGGTTGCGGCGGCTCAGCCTGAGCCGGCAGAATCGGCGCGCGCCGATCCATGCCGGAATACGATAGCCAGGATTTGGCCGAAGACACCTGGCGGCTGGGCACAAGCGCTCCTTGCTCGCGCGCGTGCACACCCGTAACCATGGGTGGGTCCTCATCCCAAGTGGCGCTCACGGCTCCCGCGGATATCTCATCCTGCGTGGGGAAGTAAAGAAAAGAGGGCAATTGTTGGCAATGTGCGGACTTCCCCATGGGCCACCAACTGCGGCACGGGGAACACGCGAATGGGCCACCCTCCATCGGCAACACTCTGAGTATCGATGTACGCCACGACGGAGTTTGTCGTGCCCAGATCGATGCCGATCAGATAACGAGAAGCCACCGGCCAACTCAGCTCCCGGTCGTTTCGCGTATGTTCAGTTCCAGCTTCCAGCGATTCGTCCCATCGCGCGAAACACACCAGACTTCGAGGGTGCCCAGTTCGGTGACGCGAGTTCCGATGCGCACCGGCACAACCGCTCCCTGCTGGCCATCCAGTTTGAGCGTAACCTCGAGCGGGCTGAGTTCCTCAAGATCTGTTCCCCAATCTTCCAGAAGGTTGCCGGCATGATCCTGTTTGCGGATGGTGGAACTCAGGAATCGGAATTCGGCTGGCTCGCCGACGACGAGCCCAAACTCGCGGTCTGGAATCGTGGCCTCGGTGCCCTCTTCCATGCCAAAGGGAACGACACAGAGCGCCTTGAGAGGCGCTTCCATGCCCGGAACTGCAGGCATGGAACTTTCGATTCCGATGTAATAGGTGCGCGAGGCTCCACTCCGGATGCGAACGCCCTGACCACGACGCGCCTTTCCGTAGTAGGCCGCGCCGCGCGCCACAGCGTGCTCCAAGTCCGGGGCTTCCAGGATTTGCTCTGCGCCCAGCGCGTTGAATCCTTCCTGTTCGAGCCAGGTGTTCAGCACCTCGACCACGCGGTCGCGCAGTACGGCCGCTTTCATCACTCCGCCGTTGAACAGGACGTGCGTGGGACAGGCCAGTCCACTTGGGCCGCGTCGAATGCCGGCCGACTCGGGGCTGTTACGAACCTGCTCCGAAAGAAACCTCGCAAGGTGCCTGGTGACCGCTGGATCGGCCGCATACGGCAGCCCCAGTTCCTGAAACCCGACGCGCCGTTGCCGCGCAGGCATTTCGCTGCTGGCAACTCTGGGAAAAAATCCCTCGATCAGAACCTGGTCGAGATCTTCTCGCGCCAACTCTGTCTTGATGGTCCCGCCAACCAGCTTGGTTCCCTTGCCCAGGAGTGTAATGGGGCGAGTCTTTGTCTTGGGCGACTGGAATAGTTGTTCCTTCGCAAAACGACATTGATGCCACAGGCCATGCAACTGCCAGGTGTCGATGCGATAGCCGGAGGCCTCAAGGCGCTGCTGCAAGAGGCGTGCCAGCGCGAGATCCATGTTGTCGCCGCCGAGCAGGATGTGATCGCCAACTGCGACCCGTTTCAGCGTGAGGTCGCCGTCCTCCTCGGAAACCATGATCAGGCTGAAATCCGTGGTGCCGCCGCCCACGTCACACACCAGCACCAGGTCGCCCACACGGATGCGCCGGCGCCAACTGTCGCCCTGGCTCTCGAGCCACGCGTAGAAGGCGGCCTGGGGCTCTTCGAGCAACGTGACGTGCTGATAACCGGCTTGTTCGGCTGCGCGCCGAGTCAACTCCCGTGCCTCCTCGTCAAAAGAAGCGGGCACCGTGAGTAGGATGTCCTGTTCTCCAAGAGGGACTTCTCCCTGCTCTCCTGACACGCTGCCTTCCCACGCTTTGGATAAGTGCTCGAGGAACTGCGATGATGCTTCGACCGGCGAAAGCTTGAGAACCTCCGCGGGCGCTTGCCATGGCAGGATCGGCGAAGTTCGGTTCACTCCGGCATAAGAAAGCCAGGACTTGGCAGAGGCTATCAGGCGGTTTGGACTCTCGGCGCCGCGTTTGCGCGCTAGCTCTCCGACCACGAACTTAGGCTCGGTTTCCCACGGCAGTGAAATACTGCCCTTCGGAAAATCTAACTCGCTCGGTATGTAAAGAAAGGAAGGCAATAAGGTGCGTTCCGCCACCTCGTTCGGATTAATGAGCTGCGGAATACTGCAAATCTCGATGCGGCTTTCCTCTTCGGAAGCCTCCGGGGAGTAGCGCGCAAGCGCCGAATTTGTGGTTCCCAGATCAATGCCGACGATGTATTTGGCGGACAAAGATTGTCTCCTTTTTGAAACCGGCTCGTCCATGCGCCGAGGTGATTCTCTGTCAGGGAAGCTCGACTTCCGCAGGTGCGATCACCAGGCGTCCGGCGTCTTGCGGGAGCGGCGGCATCTTCAATTCCTTTACGCGCCAGCCTTTGTGTCGCAACAATCCGCGAAGCGGCGGCACCCCTGTGACGTTTCCGATCAGCTTGATGGCTGCCGCGTCGAAGCCCGCTTCTACAGTCACTGGCTGATCCTCCTCGGAGTTCAGAATCGGCTCCAGCTTTACATACCGGTCGAGCGTCTGGCGGCACGTTTCGTGGATGGTGCGGACTGCGGCTCCCAATTGGACGTCGGGATAGGCCGAGATATCTTCTGCGAGGAAATCGATCAAACGCCCGTCGCGCTGCAGAAGCGCCAGCATTTGCACGGCGCGATCGAGGGTGTCCGAGGCTGGCCGTCCAGCTTCCTTGAGACGGGAAACCTCGGGCGCAGCGGCAACCGGCGCCTGTTGAACCGGGACAGCAGGCTTGAGCAGCTTCTGCGCAATGTCGTCTGGAATGGCAGCGCGCAACAGGATCGAGAGAGAGCAGCGAATAGCAAAGACGATTCTTTCCCAGAAACCAATCATAGCCACTCCGGATGATCAGAAATCAAACAGATTTGACCGATGTTCTGCTATATGCGCGCCGATTTCGGAGATAGTCCGAGCGGTTCGTACCCTTAATCATATCAATGTGGTCATGCCATTCGTACAAGGCAGCCATCGCGCGCCCGCCCACAACCGGGCTTACGCTGAGGCCACCTAAATCCCCAGCCTGTACGGTTCGTAAGAATCACCGACCTCTAACTTTCCAAACCATCCTTCCAGACAAATCTCAGGAAAGGGCCGTCCGCGTATGGCAACCATCCTTGCGCCGCAGTTCGGCCGCGAAGTGCTGCGCTGCAATCGTTGCGATCTCGTGCAGTTCGCAACTCCGAAGATGTTCTGCCGCCGTTGTCGCCAACCGTACGATTGGGAGTGCGCGATTGAGGCTGAACAAACGGAAAACATCCGCAACCACGAGTCAATTCCACAAATCGACTCAATTCGCGACCGCATAGCCTTTAACGTTCTCAACCTCCGACAGTTGAATGGGTTCACCCAAAGAAATGTCGGACTCCGCATGGGAGTGCCGCGGACATACCTCAGCAAGATCGAAGGCCGCAAAGTCACCCCCAATCTGTCTTCTCTCGACCGTCTGGCGAGGGTACTTGGTACCAGTGTCGTAGCGCTCGTCAGCACGCCGCTCGATCCAGGGGACAAATATCCGTCCGAATGCCTCCGCGATCCGTTTCTTGGTCAAATGTCACGTTTCGCAGGCAAGCTCACCCCGGCTCAGCGAACGCGAGTTCTTGACTGTGCGCGTCGCCTGATTGAAGACCGCAAGCAGAAGCATCCAGTCCGAACGATTCCAGCTCGCGAGGAGAAGCAATGTTTTTCAACACACTGTTGCTCGACGTCCTCGCGGGACGCGGCATCGAAGACATCGACCTGTTTCTAAAAGATCCAACCTGGAACGATCTCCCCGATCCAATGTCGATTCAATCTATGGAACAAACTGTTGATCGCGTCCTAAGGGCGGTCCGGGAAAGGGAGAGAATCGCCATTCATGGTGACTACGACTGCGATGGGGTGCTCGGCGCCCACGTCCTGAGAAGCGTTCTCATGCGCATGGGAGCCGAGCCCCTGGTTCATCTTCCTCATCGCGATGACGGATATGGCCTCGCAAGCCCCGCCGTACATATGTTCTCGCGGAGAGGGACGGACCTCGTGATTACCGTCGACAACGGAATCAATGCCCGCCAGGCCGTCGACTTGGCGCGTCGGTTAGGCATTGAAACTGTTGTCATCGATCACCACCTCATCCAGGACCGGGCCGAAACGTTGGCGGTTTGGTCGCCTCATTTCTGCGGCACCGGCCTTGCCGTGTTGTTCACCTGGTCGCTTGCTCTGCGGGCCGGATGGGCCGATAACAGGATCGAGAAGTTGCTCGAAGACATGAGCCAGTATGCGGCCATCGCATCTGTCGCCGATTGCGTTCCTTTGCTCCGAGGAACGCGGATACTGGCGAGGCTCGGACTTCGATACCTTGCCCAGGCGAAACACACTGGTGTGCGCGAGTTGATCAAAGCTTCGTGCGCCGACGTGAACCGGCCCGATTCCCATGACATCGCGTTCGGCATTGCGCCGCGCATCAACGCGGCCGGGCGCATCCGGCACCCATCGCTTGCCTTACGCGTGTTCGAGGCGGCGCAGAACGAGTCCGCGGCCCAGGAGAGCGTCGGAGCGCTGAACGAGATGAATCAGGAACGAAGGCAGTTGGTTGCCTTTCATTTCGAGGAACTTGCCGCGTCCATTTCGGACCCGGCCCCCGCCGCATTGGTTGTTTATCGCGAATCCTGTCCGAAAGGCATTCTCGGACTGCTCGCCAGCAAATGCGTTGAACGGTGGTCAGTGCCGGCGATCGTACTCGCTCCATCCTCATCTCCCGGTTTTGCCGTGGGCTCAGGCCGAAGTGTCAATGGCTTTGACCTGGTCGAAAGGCTCAAGCAGTGTGAAAGATTCCTTACTCGCTTCGGCGGGCACACCCAGGCGGCGGGATTGACTATGCCGATTGATCAGATCGAACGATTCGAGAAGGAATTCAATTCGGTCGTTCAATCGGTGAATTTGCCAGCACGTACCGCCCCTCAGGCGGAGGGCGAACTGGTGCTGGCAATGCTCGGAGGGCATTTCGACGAACAGATTGCCCAGATGGAGCCGTTCGGCGAAGGCAATCGCGGGCCTCTTCTGGCCGTGCGGATGGTGGAAGTTTCGAGCATGAAACGGCGATGGGTGCGTCTGCGCCAAGGCAGGTACAGTGTCGAAGCACTGTGCTGGGATCTCGACCTCAGGGAAGGAATGCGTGGCGACTGCCTGATAGAGTTCTACGGTAAACGTCGGATTCTGCGGGCTTTCTCGGAACAATAGCGGGTGCCCTCTACGGCCGTTTGACAGAGTTCCGGTTTCGTGGGAAAACAAGCCCACGAGATGAGGAGGCCGTATGAGCCCGGCTATGGACGTACAACAGATGATTGAACAATTGGACCAGTTTCAACTCCCCGCTTCGCTCATGGAAAGCTTTGACGCTTATCGTGAGGAGTCCGTGAAGGCGGTCACGGATGCCTTTAGCCATGCGCAACTGGCGTGGTTCCTGGACTTAATGAACCGCTTCCGGGGTCCGGACGACCGCAAGGATTCGCTCCTCGACGTGTTCGATCCTTGCATGTTTACCACGGAGCACCCGGCCTGGGATGCCGAGCCGGGGACATCGATCGAACTGCCGGCGCTTACTTCGGAGGTGGCACTCTTTGCTGGGAGTGACGAAGAATTCACCAATCGTGCACGGGAGGAACTCGCGAGTTTTCGGGAGCATGCAGACGCGTATGGCGATAGTGAGCTTCTTGGCCTGGCCAGGATTGCGCGGGCGTCGCTGGTCGACAGGGGAAGGACGTTTCACGGCCGCGACGACGCGATCAAGTATCTTGCCATGAATGCGAGCGCCCGGCTTGAGGACCTGTGGGCACTCGACGACACTCTTTGGACCAGGGCCCCCCAGCGTCTAATCGAGTTCGATGACATGTTGGCGAAACGCAAAGCAGACCTGATGTCGATGAGTGCACCTCCGGTGCAGTTCAGCGAGAAGGACTTCGCGTGTTACGCGGAGGACGACTTTCGCGCGTTCGCTTTCGATATGCGCAGCTTCTTTCTGATGGATAGAACCAAACACTTGACCATCTGTATCCGCTGCCAGAATCGCTTGAAGTATTGGGCCAATTTGGTCGATAAGTTCGATCACGCAGCCCTGGGCAAACACAGGGGGGCGGACGCATGACTTGCAGGGATCACTCCACGTTCAAAGGATACGAGTAGAAATCGTATTGTCCCTCGAGTTCGGTCAACAACAGGAAGTTGCCCGGTTTGACGCCTCTCAGATCGAGCGACACATCGAGCTTGGCGGTGTAGCCCTTGGTCGTTGCAACGCCGTTGGCGCAAACCAGCGCTCTCTTTCCCTCGCGATCGTGCGCGATCAGGACGCGGTAGTTGCCGCCCTCACTGAACGGCGGAAGGATTATATGCACGTGCAGCATGGCTGCGGGCAAAACCAGCGGCGGCTTCGCGGGCTCGTCTCCCAAGCCGCGAGTGGTAGCGTAGTTCGTGAGATCCAACGTGCGCTCGATCGCGTTTACAGAGGAACGAGCCAAGAGCGATCCCGAATCATGGGGCGCAATCAGATGCGCGCGGTCCCAATAGGTTGCAGCCAAAAAGCCGCCGACAAGGCATGCCACTGCCAGGGCCGCCACCCGGGCAATACGCTCGTGAAAGGCACGGGCCGCTTTCCGCGATTCACGCAATCGCAAGAGGCGCGGCATGCAGTAGTTGCATGAACTCACGTGCTCGACACGTGGGTCGGAAAGCGATACAGACCCAGGCTTGGCGGCATAGGACTGAAGAAACGATTCGGAACAGCAATCGGCGGTCTTCTCGTCCGTCGCCCGCTTCTGGGTAAAGGCTTCCAGTTGCTCCAGAAACCACTGTTCAGGATTGATTTTCTTGTTAATCGCTTTTTCCCTTTTTCTCTTCCTTACCGCTATCAGACCGGGGGAAAAGAAGTCCATTGATTTCTCTGTGCATAGCGCGCCGCACGGCCATGTGATTCGAGCCTAACCATTCGGCGATCTGTTCCCAGTTATGTCCGGCCAGGCGCCAGTAGGCAATCTGCCGGCACCGGTCGCTCAATCTGCTGAGAATCTGCTCCACAATTGCATTCTGCTCAGCCTCCGGTTTGGCGCTATAACAGAGCGAAAAGACTTCGAGGTCAAGCAGAGATCCTTCAAACATCTCCCGGTTTCCGGCTGCCTGCGCTTTTGACAAACGCTTGGCGACGCTGCAGATCCGATGCCACAGCTGGATCGCAGTTCGTTTGCCCTCGAAACGCTCATAGTAACGCCTGGCGTTAGCGACGGCGTCGTCCATGAGGTCATAAGCTGTGTGGGGATCGCGAAGAAAACGGGTCGCGCAATAGACCACATACGGCCACGCAAGGATACACGCATGCCGAAGGAGCCGATCCAGTTCAGGGTCAGGCGATTCCTGACACCAGTAATCGCTGATTGGGAGGTGAGGCCCTGAATCCATAGTGGCTCGTCATCAAAGGTCGCTCTAAGTCCACTTATCGTGCACATAGGCGACCTCGAAACGAAGCCGCCAGTATGGCTGGATTTTAGCGTGAATCAGCTCTTTTCACAAAATTTTTCCATTCGGAGTGTTCGAAGCACCCCCCAAAAATGCCTTACATCAGTAGAGAGCTAATTTCCATAGAGCTCCGCGGCATAACCTTGTTCGGCTTCCCCGGCGCCCGTTACTCAAGATGAACAAAAAGTCTATCCCTCTGTTGTTTTTTCCAGGGTTGTGTGTTCATGGAGCCAGAGGTGCGGTATGGAGGTTCCCGACGAGAACTCAAAGCCGGAGCAACGAAGACGGAAATTCACATGGCCCAAGGAAGCCTTCAAATTGATTCAGCACAACAGACACCCTGCTGCTCTATGCGAGGAACTGGTGTCGCTGACCGGCCATGACAAAGACGCCTGCTGGCGATTCCTGAACAAGCACGGCATCCAACGGCCTGGATCGAAGTCGAGACGATCGTTTGCGCCCGATGGCGTCGGCACGATCATTGAATACATCGGCGAACACGGCGTGCGGGCAGCATCAGAAAAATTCGGCTGCACGTCCAAAGCCCTTTACAACCTGCTCGACCGGCAGGGTCACACCCGGCTCGGCAAGGATTGCCTGAGCCTGCGACAGTTTTGCGCGAGCTTCAGGGTGAAACATCGTCAGGCATTCGAGTGGATGGATCGAGGACTGCTTGCTGTCACACGGGAGCAAAGCCGGACAGGCAGAGTCCGCTATAGCATTGAATTCAAGGACCTTCGGAAATTCTGCAAGGAGCATCGCAATCTTTTGTTAACCAATCGTACCTGCCCGGCGCGGCTTGAATTCCTGGAAGAGTTCGTATTTGCGCCCAAACACGCTGAGCTTCTGCGTACCCGCGAAAGCAAACGCGAGGGAGAAGCCTTCGAGCGCGGTGAATACATTGATCCGCAGGATCGGAATCAAAGCAGCGACTGATTACATCGGGAACGCACCCCACTCGAACGAGGCGAATACCCTGAGAACACGAAACGCTCTCAGAGAAGTGCCTGATCGCACTGCGAGCGAACTCCGCAGCCAGCGCAGCGCCCATGGTGGTCGTGATTCCGATTCGCTGTCAGTCGTTCACGCGCAAGCTTTACCTCGCGGATCGTGCGTACAAGCCATTCGCGCCGGTTATCAGTGAAATCGACCCTGCGCACCTGCTGCCCAGCGTAGATAACCAACGCGTATGGAACGCGTTCCTTCATTTGATCCTCAACAAGAGCGCAATACGCCAGAGCCTGAATCATGTGGTTCGGATAGACTTCTCCACGAGCAGGCGGTTTGCTCGACTTCTTCAGTTCTACGGGCACGGTGCCGTCGGCTGTACGTATCAGGCAGTCAGGTTTTCCGGAGATGCCGAGTCTGTCCGAACGCAGCGCCTCTCCAAAGAAAGGTTGGCCAGCCAGGTCCTGGTAGAACACTTCACCTGCAGGAATACCGGTCTTCTTCCTTGACCTTGCTGCAAGCAGGAACAGAAACAGTGCCAGAACGAGCAGTGTTGCAGCCATCACCTGAAGGTTCATCTTGCCCACCCCAGCCAGCCGAAAAGGAAGAGCATCACAGCGAGCGCAAGGGCGCCGAAAGCGGCCCACCGGAAACTGTCGCTCCGAGCGAGTTGCCTGCCCTGGGCGATATGCCACGCATGGCCTTCGACCTGCAACTTTTGCGTCTCGCTCGAGGGTTCCGCGCCGTGGATATGCTTCAGCTCCCAAGCCTTCGCGCAATAGACGAATTCCGCCAGTTCGGTGGCCGATATGAGCTTCCTGGGCATGGAGTCCTCGCTCCCGACCATCAAATCACCATTCCAGACTTCGGGCAAATCATCGTGTCCGCCAAGTCGGGAAACCAACCTCGGCAATTTTCTGCTCACGATCAAGGCAGGTGGCCAGGAGCCCTATGATTATTCTGCAATGACAGAGCAGAGACTAGGCGATCTTCTTGCAAACTCAATCACCCACGGCCTCGGCGCCCTGCTCGCCGTGGCCGGCGCGGTCTGTCTGATGGTTGCATGTGCGGGCGGAGCACCGCGGGTCATTATCGCGTGCGCCGTCTATGCCGCCACTCTGATTTTTGTCTACCTGTGCTCCACGCTTTATCACTCGCTGGTGCGCACCCGGGCGCGTCATGTCCTTCGAGTACTTGACCATTCGGCGATCTACCTGCTGATCGCAGGGACCTATACGCCGTTTACATTGGTGTCATTACGAGGGCCCTGGGGATGGACCCTGTTCGGAATCGTCTGGGCCTTGGCTATCGCCGGCGTGATCTTCAAGAGCTTCGCTGTTGAACGCTTTGCAGTGGCTTCGGCGGTAGCGTACATTCTGATGGGATGGATCGCAATAGTTGCAATCGTACCGCTGGCCCGAGCCATCACTTGGCCCGGAATTGCCTGGATCGGAGCAGGGGGCATTTTCTACACGTTCGGGATTCTCTTTTTTGCTCTCGACAGGCTCCGCTATTTCCACGCCTTGTGGCATGTGTTTGTTCTGGCGGGAAGCAGCTCACATTTTTTCGCGGTTCTCCTTTATGTTGTTCCGCATCCGGTTACAAGGCAGGCGAACTGACGTGTTCATGCTGCCGTTCTGGTTCTTCGGGTGTTGGAGATGGGGATCGGTTTGGGCTGTCGATCTTTTATAGACTCTCCCGTTGGTCACAACCAATGGCCCCTGTCAAGCGCCTGGGCAAGCAGCTAAGCCGCCTTCAGTGTGGCTATGGCTGTCCTGAATTGTGGATCCTGGCCGTCAAGCGCTGCCTCGTATGACCAGTCCACTGAAACATCCGGCGCGATCCCGTTGCCTTCGATCCGGAAGCCGTTCCAGCTCGTGTAGGCCGCCACCGGGAGCACTAGGGTATATCCGTTCCCGACCTTGATGCCGGAGCGGGAGACAAGCCGGCCGGCGGTCTTGGATCCGACAATGGTCGCCAACCGATTTTCACGCGCAAACTGCGCGAGCATCTCCGCTGCACCGGTCGAGTGCTCATTCACCAGAATGATGATTCGACCGTGAAATGGGCGATGGCCAAGTCCTTCTGTCATCAACGCGACGGATTTCTTCCCCGCAAATTTCAAGGCCAAGGGCAGAAGCTCGAACTTGAACCGCGGAATGTGACCGAAGCGCGGGAGTTTGTCACGGTCGTATCCATGCTCAGCCATGGAGCGACCGACGCTGAAGCCAATCGGGACCTTGTCGGCCGTGAGATAACTCATTACACGCAGGCCTCCAATTCCGCCCCCCGGGTTTCCTCTGAGGTCGATCAGCAAACGACTCGCGCTATTGAACTGCTTTTCAAATGCGGCGGTCACCTCGTTGGCGAAATCAATCCCGACCTGTCCGGGAAACAGGCTGATCTTCAAATTGGCAATTGGCCCGTCAATCACCGAGGCTGCGACACTTTTCGGTTCTGAGTAGGGATTCGAGCGGTATTTTGGCTTCTGCGTTGCGAGGTCGATTTGGACAACCTGTCGTTGCCCTTTGCGCGAAATGGTGATTTCGGTCTTTCTGCCCATTTCGAATGCGGGCGCATTCGGCGGTGCGATCTCGATTCCAGCGATTGCGATCAGTGCGTCCCCAGGTTTGATGGCAGCTCTTTCTGCAACGCCGCCCGGGAGAACATCCTGAAAGACCCAACGCGTTCCATCTCCGTTGGTAGGCACTGCCCGGAAACTGGCATTGATGCTGCTCCGTGGAGTGATGGCGGTGTGAGGCCCCAGCAAGCCCAGTCCACTCGAGCCGAGTTCCTTTAGCATGTCAGCGGCTGCCGCTTCGAATGCGGTGTCGGTATCCGCGTCGATCACTGGTCCGCGGTGCTGACGAACAATTGCTTCCCAATTCTTGCCATTGAACTGAGGGTCATAAAACTTCTCTCGAACGGAGCGGTCGATTTTTTGGAGCAACTGCTCCCGGTCTGAACGTGTGAGCGGCATGGGGGGCGCCTCTGTAAGGTTAGATCGTGCCGTTGGGGTCTCCGACCAGCTCGAAACTGGCCCAATAGAATGGCGAATATCCTTGCCTCAAGAGTTCGCGCTGTGCATCTCGCAGGGCATCACTCTTCGATTCACCCTTGGAGAGATTCCGATAGAAGGCCGCCATGAGTTGTTCAGTTGCATGGTCTTCAAGTTCCCAGAGGGTCGAAACCACAGAATCCGCGCCAGCTTCTATGAACGCATTTACGATGTTCGCCACACCGTCTTCGCCGACCGGGCCGACTCCGGTATCGCACGCAGATAGCGTGACCAGACGGGCATTCAAATGCAGATCGCGGATCTCGCGGATCTGCAACATACCATCATCCGTTTTGTCGTTGCTGGGAGCGAACACGAGTGCCGATCGGTCCGGGTAGTCGGTATCGACATACCCATGGAGCGCCAGATGGAGGACGTGGTAATCGGCAAGAGGGAGTGATTTGAAATGGGTCTCTGTCGCGTCACTTCCCAAGAGAATCGTGCTCGGTTTGGGGAGATCGGCGGCGATGGTTTCGACCTCCTTTCTGCTTTCCGGAAGGGGCTGAAGATCTGCATTGCTGGGCCCGGCAAAAGAGCGAAGAATGGGGTTCTTGTGTGCAGTGCCATGGGTCCAGGCTGCAACACCGACGTATGGGAGCGGATGGGCAGACGCGATATTCTCCCGGCCCCTGAGGATTGAGAATACAGTCGCCGAGGGGCTGCTGGTCACGGTGTGATCCTCGACGACGAACTTCCCGTTGTTCCTCAAGGCATTGAATGGGAGGAGATGCAATTCGCCATCGGGAACGACGATCATCCGGGATTTTGCCTGGTATTCGGCAATCGGCCGTAGCAGTTCGTTGAACAGCGCTTCGCCGCCACCGACATCCGGCTGCGGCTTGCGTACGCTATTCCGAAAACTCTGGGCATCAGCCTCGATTCGTTCCTTTCCGGCCAATTTGTACGGACGCACGCTCGTCCGCGTGATCGCCAGAGCATACGAGTGTGGCTCGGCCAGGACGTACTCAACGAGAACTTCATCATCGCTGAGGTCGGCCTGAAGATTGTGCAACTGCACCGGCTCGGAGATCGCCAACGATTCAAGGGACCGCTGATCGGCTTTTAGCTCAGCGTCGTAAATGCTTTTGGTCAATTCCGAGCGCTTCGCTGGGTCATTGCTGTTGATCAATTCCAGATTCAGCTCAGTAAGCCGGCGCTCTTCGAGAGTGGGATCATGAGGCACCTCATAATTGTGATGTTCCAGGGCTTGTGCTTCGACCCGGCCGCGTGCCTCTTCCAGGACGCGCAGGGCTTTGTCGTAATCGTGCGCGTTGCATGCGGATTCGAAATACCCCGAGTACACGTCCCCCAACTCGGCAATGAGCATCCGTTCCACATTGCGGGTTGGAACATGCTGCAACAGGGAATCAATAATGGCGGTGCTCTTCTTGTACAGGTCCTCGGCTTCCTGAGCATTACCCATTTTCGCCACGATCCCCGCCTTTATAGCGAGGTTCCGAGGAACGAAGTAGAGCTCATCCGGGATTCGTTTATTCGCATCTATGGCCTGGTTCACGGCAGCCAGGGCTTTGCCGAGATCCCTCTGGTGTTCGTATGCCTGGGCGAGATGACCCCCAACCTCCGAAATGCCGCGCCAATACTCAAGCCCCGTGGCAAATGACAATGCCTGAGTGAGATCGGCCGTTGCCTTGTCCCACTGATTGAGATTCTCGTAAATGCTCGCTCTCGAGACATAGAGCTGATAATAATGGCCCCTGAGGGAAGGATTTGGAACCTGGGCGAGTGCCTCGTTCGCGAGGGCGAGGGCCTCAGTGTACCGCTGCAGCCCACGCAGGGCATCAATCTTGGAGTTGATCGCGATACTTGGGTATCCCACCTCTGAGTGGGCCTTTTCGGTGTTGATGGCCTCGTCGAGGGCAGCCAACGCTTCTTTGAACCGGCGCAATTCAACCAGGCCCGTGCCGTAAATGCTCGCATACCGCACACGGGCCGCTACATCGCGAAAGACTTTCGACACCTCCCATGCGGTTAGCACATTCTTTTTAGCGCTCGTGGTGTCCCCGAGAATGAACGCCGCGATACCTTCCTCACCGAGAGCCCGACTTGCCAGGAGATAGCGGTGCTTCGCGGTGGCGAGTGTTCGGACCTCACTCCAGGTCTTGCGCGACATGCCGGCGTCGTAGTTGGTCTCGATCATTCCGCGGACTTCGAGGATTCTCAGGCGCGTATCGGGATCTTGCGCAGCAGGGAGGCTCAGAGTTTTAGTGAGCTCGAAGATTTCGGACGGGAGACTGCCTGCCTCCACGTGGGGCGGCATCTGACTGACCCGCGCGTACAAGGCTTTTGAGGGATTCCCCTGCCTGACGAACATCTGCTCGGCCTGCTTGTATAGCGGCTCGGCCGCGATCCACTGATTGTTCCACGACAGCTCATCGGCCTGTCGCAGGAGCGCATCTGCGCTTCCAGGCGCAGCGTGCCGGTGAATCTTGTAGCCGACGACGATCACGATCGCCGCGAATAACGATATCGCACACGCGACATAGACGGCTAAAGACTGGGTGCGTTTCGGGGAAAAGCGCATCTCAATCCTCGCTGGGTCGGTCGAACAGTTTGAAACCAATATAACCGCGAGTCGATGGTTCGCGACTAAAACCCAGGTACAGTGGACATTGGTAATGTTCGAAAATCAATACCGATCGCCCTTGTTACCCACGCTTGTGGTAAGGCACGCCAGGAACTGCGTCAAACTTCCCGCCGTTCGCTTCGTGGGCCTTCGACACTCCAAGCGCCAGCGCATTCCAACTGGGCGGCTTGGGCGCTCGTGGGGCGTACGGAGGAGAACGCCGAGCCCTTGTACTTCTCGATCAGGTCGTGGAATCGGAAAAGGCTGAATTCGTGCTGGCCGGCGTTTAGCTGGCAGGCAGAAAGTAGAAACGGGAATTAGCGTGCGGTGCTAATCGAAGCGATGAGTGCACGGGTATAGGCAGCGGCCGCAAGTGCTGCATAAACTTGCCAAGTGTCGTTCTTTCTTTCATCGCAGTAATCGCAGATTCCCCGTACCAATAGATATCCTTGCCCTGTTGTCCAGGCTGCGTCCGCGATTCCAGCTCCTTCCATCTCAATTGCGATGACGTTGCAGTCCTTTTTGAGTTGGTCCCGTAATGTAGGGTTCTTAAGCAGTGTGTTCGAAGCTCCTATTCGGCCGATGTGGATCTTGGGCTTCCCAGGCCGCCGATCCGGGTCGTTCGGGTGATCTATACGCTTTGGCTCTCCGTTATGCCAGGAATAAAGTTCGTCGGTATCTTCTGGCGGTCTCTCTCCACCCTCTAGCGTTGGAGCGAGCTCCAAAAAACGTTCCCATGGATATCTCCTCAGAAGCCTTTCAGTTTCAAGAAGATTTGTTGCTCCTATCAATCTAGCCGAAGGCTTTGAAATAGAGCTTCGAATCGTGATCGTGTCCACTCCCACCTTGAGATTGTCGTATTGGACCACTCCGAATTTATCGGAAACTACGACATCACCTAAGCGAACGTGGTCTTTAGAAGACGCTGGGTTAGGAATTCCTCCGGCGATGCCGACCATAATTACATCCTCAATAGTTGCGAAGCTTCTGAGCAGGTGACTTGCGGCGGCACTTGCACTATTATTCCCCATTTCTTTAAGCAACGTGACGGCGACCAAGTGGAATCCGCTGCCATCGTCCGCAGGAATGGTCCCCAATACGTAGTCATTTGGATCGCCTGCGAAGCCGCTGGAGGCCTCCTCGACGAGCATTGCTCGCATCGCAGCAAATTCTTTTGGGACGGCCGTAATGATCCCGATTTTTACTGTTTGCGCCCGGAGTAAACGGCCCAGGCGATTCTGGAGCGAGTCCCCCTCGGCTAAAACTGCGAGATTCAAGAGTGGCCAGACGCTTGACAGCGTGTTTACTGCCTCGCTTGGGGTGTCACTTTGATTTTTGCTTCCCGCCAACTGAGCAGTCTCGGCAATACGAATCGCCGCGTTGCTCAATTGAAGAGCGAGTTTCGCATCCTTGGCTTTAACTTCTTTCGCAAGGGTCATACAAAGGAGGACCATTGCGCGATTCGTCTCGCCTCGATCAAGAGGGAGTTGCCCCACAATCGCTGGAAGTCCTCGAAGCTCTTGAAGTATTGAAACACCAATTCTCTTACCTTGTACCTCTGCGAGGTTTGGGTCCAACGAGAAAAGATCGGGGCTAGAAGCTAAATCAAGTTCCTTGGCCATGCGCCCGACCGTGGATTCCGGAACACTCGGACAGATACAGACCGAGTAGCCACATTGAGGGCAAATACCCGGATATCGACTGAGGAAAGCGTGTTCAAAGTCGAATTCAGGCAGCCCATCACGCTGCATACGAAGGCGATGCTCATTTGCAAATCCCATAAGATATGAGAAGACGTCCGCTGCCTCCCCCGCGAAATATTGCGGGTGTTTGTCAAACACTCTTACCGCTTCAGCGAGTTCACCTAGTTCCTCGAGTAATCCGATCGTGCTGCGACCGTTATCAAGGGTTTCAGTCTCTCTCGGGTAGATATCGTCAAACATTTGCTGCCAGTCATTCAATCCTCTTGGGCGTTTCCCCGCGTTCTTTTCCAGCATCTCTCTTACTGCAGAATGATCTACGGTCCTCTTGGTTCCGAGGGTTGTCTTGCAGCTGCGGTCCTTGTGAGGACATTCTCTGCAATAGGGGCAAGCGTACGGATATTTGCGGTAAACCAGCGCCTCCACACTGGACACCTTGAACTTAGCAAGCAGCGGGAAGAACCACCCTAGGGCTTTACATAGGGCATCTTCAGCGTTGAAATCCTCGCGTTTTTTCTTGCGGTCATACATAGTTAGCATCCCGCAGACTTCGACGAAATGAGTGAACGTCGAGCTAGGCGACCTGTGAGCGTTTTGCTCTGAGTAGATTGCGGACAACATCAGGTAAAGGTCATCAAGGCTGTAAGGACGACTCGGCACTAACTCGCGTGTCAAGGGCGTTGTTAAAGGGAACCAGTGGGGCGGCGGAAAAGGGAGCCAGTAAAGAGGACGAGGTTGCTGGTATTTCGGGGGAGAAAGGGCTCTGGAGCGTAGCGGAAGAGGCCTTTCTCCCCCGAGGTGCGTTCGAGGGTCAGTGGTCGGGGGGTGGATTTCTTTTGCGGCGGCTTTGCTTGAGGCGGTAGCTATCGCCGTTCATCTCCAGGATGTGAACGTGATGGGTGAGCCGGTCGAGCAAAGCCCCGGTCAGCCTCTCTGAGCCGAAGACTTCCGTCCATTCATCGAAGGGCAAGTTACTGGTCACCAGCGTGGATGCACGTTCATAACGTTGGCTGAAGGTCTCGAAGAGTAACTCGGCGCCGGTCTTGGAAAGCGGTACGTAGCCAAGTTCGTCAACGATAAGCAACTCGTAAGCCGCCAGTTGCTTCTGGAATCGCTGCAGGTGCTTTTCATCGCGAGCCTCGATCAGCTCGCTGACCAGTGCGGCGGCGGTGGTGAAGCGCACGCGATGGCCGCGCTGACAGGCCGCCAGCCCGAGCGCCAGTGCGATGTGCGACTTACCCGTACCGCTATTGCCGAGGAGGAGAAGATTTTCCTTCCTCGACAGGAACTCACACCGGGCCAACTCCAGCACCAGTGTCTTGTTGAGCGAGGGGATAGCCAGGAAGTCGAAACTGTCGAGGCTCTTGGCCACCGGGAATCGGGCCTGGCGGATGCGGCGCTCCGTGGCCCGGCGATCGCGGTCCAGCAACTCCAACTCGGTCAGACGAAGCAAGTACCGCGGGAAGTCCGTCTTTTCCTGGGCACACTGTCGCGCCACCTTGTCGTATTCGCGCAGGATAGTGGGCAAGCGCAAGGCCTTGAGATGATGCTCCAGCAAGACCTGCGGTGTATCGGGAGTCGGCATTTCCGGCGGGGTACTCATAGCACCGCCTCCGGGTTCTCGCGTGACGGCAAGGCCGATGAGTAACTGAGCAGGGCCATATAGTCGCCGGCCTGCGTGGTGCGCACGCTGGCCATGGGCAGATGCGGCCAGTTGTCCAGGTCCAGCCGCGGCGGCCGGCGCTCGATGCGACAGAGCAGAAGATGGCGCACGGCGTCGAAGCTGATGGCGCCCAGGCGCAGGGCATCTTCGACGGCGCTTGTTACTTCCGCCAGCGCGAAGGTCTCCATCAGCCGCAGCACCTGGATATACTCGCGGCTGGCGTGTTTGCTGAGACGCGCTTCGAGCAGGCGTCGCAGCTGGGCGAAGCAATCCGGCAACTGCCAGCCGGAGAGTGGCGCGGCCTGGTCCAGGGCCCGGCTCTTCTGTTCCAGCAACGCCAGGTAATGAACAGGATCGTAGATAGCACTCTCGCGGTCATAACTGCGCGGGTGCGAAGCGATCACCTCGCTGCCGCAGACGATCTCCACGCGGTGCACGTAGCCCTTGACCAGCACCTGGCGATGGCCATAGGCCGTGGGCACCGAGTAGTCGTTGGTTCGATAGCGCACCAGCGCCAGCGAACTGACTCGCGCGGCGACCTTTTCACAGGGCTCGTATGGGAGCGGCCGGCAAGGGCAACATCGCCGCACGGTCGCGCTGGAAACGCTCACCGATGGTCTCCGTGTGCCCGCGCAGTCGGCGTTCACGGCGCCCACGGCAATCGGCTTCCAGGTGCGCGTTGAGTTCTTCCCAGCTCGACGCTCGCGGAACCGGCACCATGAAGTTCCGCCGCGCATAGCCCACAAGATTTTCGACCTTGCCCTTATCGTTGCCCTTGCCAGGGCGGCCGAACTTCTCGGCAAACAGGTAGTGGCTCTGTAACTCGGAAAAGGCGCGTGTCTTCTGCCGCTCGCCATCCCCCAGGATGCGAGCCACCGCCAGCGTGGTGTTGTCGTAGAGAATCCTCGCGGGCACCGCGCCGAAAGTACTGGAACGCCCGCACGTGACCTTCAAGGAATGCCTCCGTCGTCTCGGCCGGAAATGCCTGCACAAAACAATCGTCGGAGTGGGGCAGATCGAAGACCATGAAGTGCGCCGTCTGCTCTACGCCGGCAATGACGACCAAGGCTTCGCCGAAATCGGCCTGCGCCTCGCCGGGCGCATGGCTCAAGGGCACGAACATCTCCTGGCTGCTGATCCTGGACTGCCGAACGTAATCCTTCACGATGGTGTAGCCGCCCGGGTAAGCATGCTCGGCCTTGCAGCCGCTCGAAGATCCGCTTGGCCGTGTGCCGCTGCTTCTTCGGCCGCTGCTTGTCCTCTTCCAGAATGGCGTCGATGACGCCTTGCCAGGCCGCCAGCCTGGGCCGCCTCACCGGCTTCTGCCGCCGATACCCTGGCGGCAACGAATACTCCAGCATCTTGCTTGACCGTCTTCCGCGCCAGCCCAAACTCCCGGGCCACCGCCCGCCGGCTCTTGCCCTCGACAAGAACCGCCCGCCGCACCCGCGCATAGATCTCCACGGTGTACATACCTCCGGTGTCCCACGGCGCAAAGCTCCCCGCACGGGCGGCGAACCTTGTTCGTTACCCCTGATGGGCTCGGTTGTCCATGGAACCAGAATGTGGCGGTGGACTACTTTTATCCCGCCACGTCACGCCGCGTCCGCGGCGCAACATGGTCTATTTTTCATCCGGCGCGTACACCTCTTCGAGGAACTGGCAAAGCCAGCCGTTCCGAAACATGAACGACATGTACACACGGTGCCTCTTCCGCTCCCCCCGGCATGTGGCGCAGAGCTGTTCGCCTATGGTGTGTGGCGTCGGCAGGGACGCCCAGCACAATGCACAGATTTGGCCTGACCGAATCTGCCGCACGGTGGACGAACGCTCGCTGCCCATGGATTAAGGGTATACTAGTTTCGCTAAATGTTCGCTTTCATCCCGAGGAAGATCCAAGCAAAAATGGGTCCGATGGGGGCCCAGAAGAGAGCGAGTTCTATCTAAGGTGGTCCGTGAAGTCAAGTGGAGCAAGCGCGAGCTTGTCCGCCAAATAAAGACCGCGGCCTTCGAGCGAACAATTTTGTCCGACAAGAAACTCGCACCGCCGGTGCGAGTTTTGCCCCAAGACGCGATCGGCGTCTTCAAAGACAGCTACCTGCTCGACTTCCTTGATTTGCCGGAGCGGCCCAGCGAAGCCGACCTGCAAGCCGGTCTGCTAAGCGACCTGCGGACGTTCCTGCTGGAGAAAGTCATGGGAGCCGCACGAGCTTTCCTCGTCGGCGGTTAGGAGCAAATTCATGGATCTCGAATTGAAGCGGGGTCCTCTCATTCTGTATTCATTGGAATGAGATGCGCCGGCTCTTCCAGAATATCGAGGAGCATCTGTGCGCAGTAAACCCGGTTGCGCTTCGCATCTGAGACGGCCTGAACAATACCGCTTTGCTCCAGGCGTTCTATCGCGCGCTGCGCCGTGGTGAAGGCAAGTTTGAGCTGGCTTGCAGCGCCGGTAATGGTCAGGAAAGGATTGGCGGCGAGGAGATCGAGCACTCGCATCGGGGTGCCGGTCGAGCGGCCGGCAAGCTTGCCGCGCCACTCCGCCAACAAATCGTTGATTCGAGTTGCACGGTTCAGCGCATCTTCCGACATACGCGCAACACCCTGCAGAAAATACTCCAGCCACTCCGCCCAGGCGCCTCTCTCGCTGACTCCGCGGAGCCCCTCATAGTAGTCGCGGCGGGATGCTTCAAAAAAAGCGGAGAGATAGAGGAGCGGGGTCGGAAGGATCTTGCGTTCGATCAGGAACAACGTGATCAGCAGACGCCCTACGCGGCCGTTGCCGTCGAGAAACGGATGGATTGCCTCGAACTGATAATGGGCGAGCGCGATCGTGACCAGCGGGGGAAGTTCCGACTCGTGGATGAATCTCTCCCAGGCTGCGAGGCACGGATCTACTTCACTGGGCGGAGGCGGAATGAAGGTGGCGGTTGCTGGCGTACTGCCGGTCCTGCCAATCCAATTCTGAGTCTTACGGAAGAGTCCCGGGGTCGCGTGCTGTCCTCTCACGCCCTCCATCAACTTCTCATGCAACTCCCGGATCAATCGCACGGAGAGAGGAAGCTTGCTGAGGCGCACGATGCCGTGTTCGAGCGCCACCACGTAATTGCCGACCTCTCGCAGGTCTTCAGGGCTGCGTTCGACGACGGCGCCAGCTTCTGCGGCGAGCAATTCACCGAGGGTGGCCTGAGTGCCCTCGATTTTGCTGGACAGAACAGCCTCACGCCGCACGAAAGGGCGCATGAGGACGTGCGGATTAGGAAGGCGACCACCCTCTCCAGCAAGCCTGCCGATGAGCCGGTCCGCCTCAGACAGAACACCGATGAGCCGCGGTGTCCATTCGAGTTTCGGTGGCAGCGGCGCTGGGACAAAGGCCGAATACGTTCCTTGCCGGACCTTCTCGCCGGGAATATCTGCAGGTTTGCTCATGGTTGCGACACGAAAATAGCGACCATCACTATTTTCGATCTTTATCCTAATCGAAAATAACATGGAAAGCTGTTTGCGCAGAAGAGAGGGGAGCAGCGCGCTGTTTGCACACTAGTCTGCGGCCGGTTCGAAATAGATATTTCCGTCGCGTCAGGGCGAAACGGAAGTGGCAAGAGCTGGAGGGTTTGGGGCAGCAAGCCCGAATCATTCTCGCCGCTGTACGTCAATCCCGCTGCGGCGCGACGTGATGAATGGATTTGGGCTGATCCCACACGATCAGCCCTTTGGCCACCTGGTTGTAATTTTGCCCGCATTTTGCCCGCAAATAGTGCCCATTAGGCCGTTTTTGCCGGTTCTGCCGGTTCTTAAGTGCTGTGCCGTCTACAATTTGCGATTTGAGCTATTCCATGGCATGGAAGAGGTCGTCGGTTCGATCCCGACCAGGTCCACCAAAATCCTAATCCCAATAGAACCACCAGACTACAAGGGATTTATCGAGCAGAATTTTCTGGCTCAGATCAGGGCATAGAAGAGCGACTAAAAGCCTCGCTAGGTGCCGAACGCAATTGGAATAGCCCGCGAATCGAACTCGACTAAACTGACATAGCTTAGCGCTGAGTGCATGCGCTGCCGGTTATACCACAACGATGGTTTCATCCTTAGCCTGGCGAATGGTTGCGAAGCGCTGTCCTCGTAGCCGGCCCACTTCCTGCTTGAACTCCAGCGTGTATCGACCACGCCTCCCATTGCTCGTGTCCGCTTCCCTTCGCTATTAAAGTGGCACGCTAATGGATACGTTTTGCGGGGGCAAGGTCAAAGTTTGTCCTTGAAATCCCCCCCTGATTCTGGTAGGTTGGGGTTAATTTAATCCAGATATGTCAGCTATTCGATTGGTTGGGATCCCTCTCGTATTCGCAATCGGCTGCGGACCTTTTAACCTGACTGCGGAGACAAACCCGAGTTGGTCCGACGCCTGGGACCGACCGGGGCAAAGCCTGCGCCGAGGTTAAGCTTATTGTCGAATCGCCCGCACAAATCAGTTGCACCCCTCCTAAAGCCGCTCTCCGAAGGGGATACGCAATGAGGTCGGTGATTCGCGAACACCGCAAAGCAAGCAAACAAGTCATCCCCCATCCCAGGCCGACATATAACCTGTGAATCAGGAATGGTTTTAGTAAAGGCAGTTTTCCAAATGTCTTGGTATAAGCGCTTTTTTGACATACTGTTATCGTTCGGCCTGATAGTGTTTCTTGCGCCTTTGTATCTGGCGATCGCGTGTGCAGTGAAGGCAACTTCCAGGGGGCCGGTTCTTCATTGGTCGAAGCGAGTAGGAGCAAGAAATAAGCTGTTCTGGATGCCGAAATTCCGAAGTATGAGAATGGAAACGCCGCAGATTGCTACGCATTTGCTGCGAGACCCGGGAAATTATCTCACTCCAGTGGGAGGCTTCCTGCGCCGCACCAGCATGGACGAATTACCCCAGTTAGTGACTATCCTTCATGGAGACATGACTCTTGTCGGGCCGCGCCCAGCGTTGTTCAATCAGAATGATCTCGTCAGCCTTCGTACGCAGTATGGAGTCAGCGTGTTGGTTCCAGGACTTACAGGGTGGGCGCAGATCAACGGGCGGGATGAATTGCCGATCCCAGATAAAGTGCAGTTCGATCGTGAGTATCTTCTGCGGCGTTCCTTGCTATTCGACATGACAATCATCGGTAGAACGGTATTCAAGGTTCTGCTTCAACAAGGCGTTTATCATTGACTCTGTGGCGATCCGATAAGCTGAACTGATCAAAGTCGAACGCGGTTTTTTCCCCTGTGACGCATCGGAGGGGATTGAATCAGGATTCGGGAGGAATGTAGTGCCGGATAGCCTTTGGCTGCTGAGGGCCGGCCCTGCCTTTCGGCTCATGATTGCGACTTCCTGGCTTGCTCCGGATTCATGGCGGGCCCGGCAGGAGGAAACGATCCGTCAAGCCTGTGCTGAGGGCCTGATCTGGGCTGACTATCTGCGTCTCATCGATCGACATCGGACTCCCGCGCTCGGTTGGACCGCCCTCAAGCGTGTTCCCGGTCTCGTCATACCAGAACCAGTCGTGAACAGAATGCGAGAACGAAGCGATGCGTGCCGAATGCAGGCCATTGTCCACCTTCAATTGCTTGCGCGCGTTCTGGAATCGTTGAATCACGCCAACGTACCCGTAATGCCTCTGAAGGGTCCGCTTCTTTCCCTGGAAATGTACGGAGACGTCGGTTTGAGGCAGTCCAAGGATTTGGACGTCCTCGTGGCTCGAGAGGACGTTTTCAAAACACAGGAATGCCTGGAAACATTGGGTTGGCGGCGCACTGCGGAGTATGCATCCCTCACTCGACGACAATCGGAGTTCAACCTGCGCTATGAACAGCACATTGGGTATGTTCACCCCCAGCGGGGTTGTGAGTTGGAACTGCACTGGCGTACTGCCGGAGATGCTTCGAGAGACGTCGTAACCAATTTGTCCAGGGGTATACCGTCCGAATGGCAAGGGTTTCATTATCTCAGGATGAAGCCCGCAGACCTCACGCTGTACCTCTGCAATCACGGTAGCGGTCATGCATGGGCTCGGGCCAAGTGGTTGGGCGACATTGCTCGCATCTGGGCCAGTCAATCGACGGACTGGTCCGCTGTATTCGACGCGGCGCGCACAACTGGCCGAGAGCGGTCTGTCTTATTGTGTCTGCGCCTCCTGAAAGAAGCCTATAGACTCCCTACGGATGCTGGTGCGTATGGCTGCTCCGATGTGCTTCCACTCGCTCTGGTCGCCAAAGCGACTCGTGAACTGACGGCCCCTGATGAACGCGAGGAACGCAGCGCTTTTACCAGGGTTTTTGAGGGAATCCGCAGCTACGGTTACAAGCATCAGCTCTGGCCTCGCAAGTCGCGATGGGAGAACTTCGCAGAAGTCGCGCTCCTACGGCGTGATTTTACAGTGCTTCGCCTCCCGGACACCCTGTTCTGGCTTTATATTCCACTTCGTCCATTTCTCTGGGCCTGGAGACAACTTCGCAAATTCATTCGCAACACTTCCTTTCCAGCCAGGCGAACGCCGTCGCGTTGATCCTGTTCGGCTCTTCGGAAAGACGGAGGGATGCGGAATACTGCTCAACTCTTGAGTCCGCCGCGCACAACGAGCGACTTCATCGATACTATCTATAAGCGTTAGCACCGCTCGTCCGTAGGCGTCAGGAGTATCTCCTGACGCCATTTTTGCATTCGTCGTAGGTGTGAAGGCGAGTAACTCTGACTCACTAGCGCCACAAACGGCAATTATTCTTGTGCTAGCGGAGTTAGTGATCGTCAGAACACGTCTGAATTCGCCATGATCGTAAATTCGTCCCGCACCTGCCATGCGGGGGTGTCCGCGTCCGCATCGGCGAGTCTGTACATCTTTGCGCGCAGAACGTCACCGTCGAGAACGAACTTGACATAATGGTAGTTTGGGAAGTCATTGCTCTGGTAAAGGTCTTCCGGCGCCCGGTCTATGGGAGCTGGAGATGCGCCTCCCCCTCCTGAAACGAGATACGTGATGCCCCCCCGCACCGTCCTCTCATAGTTGTGAATGTGCCCGGCGCTCACGATGATCTGGGCATGCAATTGCGGAGCGACACTCTCCAGGTAATCCCGCAGCGCAATCTCGTTCGGACGCGGATTATGGCTGACGTTGACTCGCGTCTGAAAGTCCGCCACCGGCGGGTGATGCAGGCTGATGATCACGAACTTGGTGCTTTTGGGAAGACCCATCAACTGCTGATCAAGCCAGCGCTGCTGGTCGCTCCCCTTTAGCAATGATGTGTCGCTGTCAAGCGCGATCGTGTAGATCGATTTGCCCACCGCCGCCGAGTACCAGCGGCGGTTCCGCATCTCCGGAAACGCGGCCCACCAATGTTCGAGCGCCTCTTGAGGGTCGCCATGAAATTCGTGGTTGCCGAGGGCGGGATACACGTTGATGCTTCGATCCCGCCATACTTTGGTCTCCGTCCTGTAGACCTCGTAATCGTTCACCACGGCGCCGCTGTAGGGCACATCGCCATTGAGCAGAACCGCGTCGGGGTTCTCCTGTGCGATCTGCTGCACCAGCCAACGACGCGCCTTTGGGTTGGTGACCTTGGTATCGTTCGGATCAGTGAAGCGCTGATCGCCGTAAACAATCACCGTAGTTGCCTCGCGCACATGCGGCGCGGTGAAGCTGGCGCCGGCGGTGCTGATGAGATTAGCGGTCGGAAGGTCCTCAGGCCGCGTCTTTTTGCTCCTGTCATCCCCCTGGGCGACCAGCAGGACGGCCGATCCGACCAGCAAGAGTCCGAACGAAGACATTCTTTTCATCATCGCTATTTGCGCTTCCTCGGATTGGCTGATTCACGTGATTTGCTCCCGTTATAGCACCTGCTCCGATGCCGGAACGCGCCTCAGGCCGCATTTATAACGGAAGATTTATAATCGTGCCCGGTACAGCCCGGGCGGAAGAAATGCGTTTTTGGGCGTCCCAAGCCTGGTCGGGTTCCTTTCCGCTCCGCACGGATACCCTGTGACCGTGTCGCCCGCTGCTTTTTCTGGAACAATTGAAATCGGATACTTTCACCACCACCAGTCCAATGAAGTCGCGTCAAACTGAAAGTGCCCGCGGCGGCGGCATCGCATTTATCGTACTCGACCTTCGATGTTCACACCTCAAACCAGGAAGAGGTGCCTTGAAGAATCTGTGAAAATGGTCCTCCCGTTTGTCATTATCGCTATTATGATCACTGCGGTCTTCGCCCAGCGGCCGTTTCGCGAGTATCCTTCCGTGGAATATGGCTCGGCAATACCGTTACCCTCCGATTGGAGCATGCCGGCGGAATGGACATTTGCGCGGCTGATGTACCCTCCCGGACCGCTCGACGGATATCGCGGGCGCTTCGAGGGGCCATGGCAGGAGGGCCTTTCGCTCTGGACCCAGGACTACCCGCGCGCCGACCGGTCGTTTGCCAACGCTGTCCGGCGCCTCACACGCGTGAATGCACGCTCCGTTGAACAATCCGTGAGCCTCGACGACGGTGACGAGGTCTACAACTGGCCGTTTCTCTATGCTGTGCAAGTGGGGGAGTGGGGTCTTACGCAGGCCGAGGCAAACAAGCTGCGCGACTACCTCCTCCGCGGCGGATTTTTCATGGCCGACGATTGCCATGGCTCGGAAGAACAAGCCTATTTCGAGAAAACGATGAAGATGGTCTTTCCCGAACGCGAACTCGTCGATATTTCGAATAATGATCCCATCTTCCACACCCTCTTCGATCTGGACGATCGATTCCAGATTCCCGGCGCCGAGCATCTTGCCACCGGCCACAAAAAGGACGGGTACGTCGCCCATTGGAAGGGTATCTACGACGATAAAGGCCGCATCATGGTGGCCTTCTCGCTAAATTCCGACATCGGCGACTCGTGGGAGTTCCTCGACGACCCGCGCTATCCCGTCAAGTTCTCGGCTCTTGGTACCAAGATCGGTGTGAACTACGTCATCTATGCGATGACCCACTGAAGGCCTAATCAAATTGGCCGGAGCCTCTTGCAGGTCTCAAGCCCGGCGGATGCCACGCTGCGGGGCGAAGGGAAATACACCACGCATTTCAATGCGTCGGCTCAACTCGTTCCACCTGATCGATTCCGATTTCCAGGGCCCTTTTGGGACCATGCTGATCAAGTTTATTTTCAATCACTAACGAGCGCCCGCAAGAGCGCATTCGGAGTCGTTCGCCTTCGGAGTCGTTATTGTTTGAAACAGATCCTGCAAATCCCGGACCTCGGGCGCTCCATCTGATTCTGACCGGATTGATAGACTCGTCTAGACGATGAACATTTCCCAGCTTCAGAAATTGATCGAACGCTATTTCTCCGCCGGCCCCGCTGCAATCGGGGATTCCAGCGCAATGGATGTATTCGCGGAGTTTCGTACCGCCTTGGAGCACGGCGACGTCCGAGCAGCATCGCCCGACACTGCGGCGGCCACGGGGTGGCGCGTCAACCTGTGGGTCAAGCAGGGTATCTTGCTCGGTTTTCGTCTCGGCGTGCTCGAAAACGCCTCAACGAGTGGATTCTCTTTCATCGACAAGAGCACGTTTCCAGTTCGCCATTTTGCCGTCAGCGACGGCATCCGTGTGGTTCCAGGAGGCTCGTCGGTGCGCGCCGGAGCGTATGTGGCACGGGGAGTCGTCTGCATGCCGCCTATGTACATCAATGCCGGAGCGTGGGTAGACGAGGGCACGATGGTTGACTCACACGCATTGGTCGGTTCATGCGCCCAAATCGGCAAGCGCGTTCACTTGAGCGCCGCGGCTCAGATCGGGGGTGTGCTCGAACCAATCAATGCCAGCCCCGTCATTATCGAAGACGATGTACTGGTGGGCGGCAACTGTGGTGTCTACGAAGGCACCCTTGTGCGCAGCGGCGCAGTGCTCGCGCCAGGAACGATCCTGACCCGCGGAACCCCGGTGTTTGACCTCACCAAAGGTGAGGTGCTTCGGGCCACCGACGAAATTCCGTTGATCATTCCATCCGATGCGGTCGTCGTTCCGGGTTCGCGCGTTGTAAACAAAAGCAAAGGCCATCCCGATAGCCGCGATTGGGGCTTGAGCCTGTATGCCCCCGTCATTGTCAAATATCGCGACGACAAAACCAGCCTCAGCACAGCCCTCGAAGACCTGCTGCGCTGAACCGCGGGTTGAATGTCAAACCCTGCCCCCCCCAGGTTCGGCGCCCTCAAATCTTCAGCGCCGCACCTGGGGGTTCTTGCGTAGCCACCTCAAGGATTACTGCGGGTTGGATACGCCGCTTCGATTCTGCGGCACAGCGGCCTGTGGCTGAGCGGCGGGAAGAAGAGCCGGCTGATTCTCTGAACTGGCTCCCGGCGCCTGTTCCTGTAAGCCGATGGCATCGCCGGACACGACCATTTCTACACGCCGGTTTTGCGCGCGCCCGGAGTTGGTGGAGTTATCGGCGATGGGGTGATCCTTCCCATAACCCTGGGCGCTGATATTGCCGTCTGGAACGCTTTGCGAAACAAGGTAATTGCGTACGCTGTCGGCGCGCTCTTCTGACAGCTTCTGGTTGTACTCATCCGAGCCGATGCTGTCCGTGTAGCCTTCCACCTGGAGTTTCAGGTTCGGATAAGCGAGCAGGATGCCTGAAACCTTGGCCAGCTTTTCCTTCGCTTCCGATTTCAAGGTGTACTTATTGAAGTCGAACAGCACATCCGACATGTTGACAATCAGGCCGCGTGCGGTTTCACGAGTTTGCAGCACCTGGTTCAGCTGCTGCTTCAAACGCTCGCGCATCTGCTCTGTTTGTATCGATGCCGCCTGGGCCTGTTGCTGAGCCTGCTGAGCCTGCTGCTCAGCCTGTTGCCGCTGCAGGTCTGCCTCGTGTCGCGCCGCGTCTGCTTCGGCACGCTGGCGGGCTGCCTGTTCGGCCGCTTCCTGCGACTGTTGCGCGGCCAGTTCAGCATCCGAGCGGGCCTTGCGCTGCGCGGCGTCATCTTCTTCCTTGATCTTGCGGATAGTGATGATGCGCGCGTCCTCGGCGGCCTGCACGGCCTCGCGAGCGTATGTGATGACCTGCTTGCGGTCGCCCTTGTGCGTATCCATGTCCTGGGCGTTTTTCAGAGCAATGCGAGCCGTGTTCATGCTGTCGGCAGCATATTTACTGGCTCCTCCCGCATCGGCAATGTTGACCGCATTCACGGCCTCATACAGTTCGAGAGGCGAACGCTCATCGCGCGTGACAGGATGAATCACGGTGTGGCGTCCGGCCGTCTCGGTGTAAGCGCCGCGCGGCAACAGTGTGTAGTGCGCGTTGACCTGCTCGATCACGCCCTGGGTGCGATCTTCGACCACATTCTGCATCACCACGACGTCGCTCGGCATGGTCACGGCGTAGTACGGTTCGGCGGTCACGATCAATCCGAACGTCTGCAGGTTGGACGTCACAGTCAACTCGCTCTTATCCTTGCCGCCCGTGGGCAGCACCTCACCGAGATTGACGGGCCGTCCCTCCGGTGTAATGGCCCACACCACGTAAGTCATGTATTCGGGACCAAAGCCATTGGCCGGCGACAATCCTTCGAGGTGAAGTTCAATTACAGCACGGCCGCCCTTCGCTTCAACTTTCGCCCAGCCGTGTGCCGCTGGCAGCAAGGTCGTTCCCTGGAAGCCGATTTTTGTTGACTCGCTGCGGTGAAAGTAGTTGATGGCCGGAATATCGCGTGCGACTACTTCGATTTTGTAGAGAGGCTCTCCTCCATTGAGTTGGATCGGTGCCTGCTGTTCTGACGGCTGCTGCCTTTCGGTCGGGTTCGCCTCCTGTGCGCTTAACCACCCGGACGCGGCCAGCAACAAAACCACCACGCTGTACTTACGATTGCTGTTCGTCATCTCGTTTCCCTCTGCTGGAATCGTCAGCTGCGTTTCTCTGTCTTCGCGCGAATGCCGGTCGTTCCGAAAGGCGCTGAAGACCGCTCTGTTGCCACGCAGATGGATGCTATGGCGGGGAAGTAAGTTGTTCTGCGTGCCAAGTGGGGAGGGACGATTATGCGAAGGCGAGCATGTAAGTTATCGGGATGATGGGTATTTACTTGACTCAGGTGACCACAACCTGTAGTGTTCCCGGCGGTGGAAGATTATCCGCGAGATCTGCTGGAGCTGGAGCACCGCTTTTCAACCGAGGCGGCTTGCCGGGATTATTTGTTTCAACTCCGCTGGCCGGGAGGATTCTGCTGCCCACGCTGCGGGGGTCGGAAGGCATGGCCGGCCTCGGATTTGCTGTGGGAATGCGCGGCTTGCCATCGCCAGGTTTCAGTGACCTCGGGCACGATTTTTCAGGACAGCCGACTGCCTCTAACTCTATGGTTTCGGGCGGTGTGGTGGGTCACCAGCCAGAAGAACGGCGTCAGCGCCATGGGCCTACAGCGCGTGCTGGGCTTGAAGAGCTACAAGACGGCCTGGACCTTGCTGCATAAACTACGCCGCGCCATGGTGCGTCCGGGTCGGGATCGGCTGAGCGGGCGCGTCGAGGTGGACGAAGCGTTTGTGGGCGGCGAAGAGGAAGGGGTTCACGGACGCCAGACGGAAACCAAAGCCATGATTGCAGTTGCCGCGGAAGAAGACGGACCCGGTATCGGCCGCATCCGAATGCGGCGCATCGTGGACGCGTCCGCAGACAGTCTGGTTCCCTTCATTGACGATTGTGTCGAGCCTGGCAGCATAGTCCATACCGATGGCTGGCTCGGTTACCTGCCGCTGGAAGACAAGGACTACAGGCACGAAGTCACCTACCTGAAGGGAAACAGCAAAACCGCATCGGAGTTGATGCCGCGGGTTCATCGAGTCGCGGCGCTGCTCAAACGCTGGCTGCTCGGAACTCATCAGGGAGGAGTAAGCGTGGAGCATCTGGACGCCTATCTCGACGAGTTCACGTTCCGGTTCAACCGCCGCAAGTCGCGCAGCCGAGGCAAGCTGTTCTACCGGTTGCTGGAGCAGGCCGTCTCTGTCGAGCCGGTTCCTTACAAGTCCCTGATCAAATGCGCAGTAGCAGCAGATCCGGACTTCTAAACCAAAAGATGTTGGGGTTACTCGCGCTAACCTGAGTCACGTAAATACCCATCATCGGGATTTCTATCTGGAGTTGCTTCGACTTAGGTGGACTTACAAAATGGGAAAAACTTTCGTAAGAGGAGTTTGTCAAACCGGAAGCAACCTATAGCCACAGGATCGTATGTCCCGGGCACAATTTCCCCGCCAAGTCAACCAGTTCTTCGGCCAGTTCGAATCCATGGCGCGCGAAGTAATAGGCGGCACCGTGCAGCCGCTCCTGCAGCCCGCCCTCGGGATAGAGCGCCTGGCTGATGGTTTCCGCGTGCCGTGCCAGCGAGGCTTGGCGCTGTAACTGGAAGTTAGCCGCCAGGCGGCGCAGCCGGTTCATCTGGTAGCGCATCTTGCTCGCCGCTGTTTCAGCGGAGCGCCCCAGGCCTGCGTCGAGTGAGCCCATCCAGTCCAGCAGGACTTCAAGTTCCTGGTCGAGCGCGTTGCCCGCGTTGGCGAGCTTTCGCTTGCCGTCGATGGGAATCGCACGCGCCGCCAGGAGTTGCGCCAAAGACTCCCGCGTTTCTGAGAACACCCGCTCCGGTGTCAGTTCGTGTTTGCGCAGAAGTTCGCCAACGGCGGGCTCGAGCAACGTCGCAGAAAAGCGCGGCTGCAGCGGCGTCATGCGCCCCAGGATGCGCTCGAACAACACCGCCGACTGCGCAAAATACGCTACCTCCGCAGGGCCGCCAATCGTGAGTGACGTCGACACCAGCAAGTCCTGGAAGACAGGCCGCAGAAGCGCCGAAGGTGAAATGCGTTCGGACTCCGTGCCGAGAATGCCGAGCAGATCGTCGGTGGAATACTTTCGCCGGCCAGCCTGCCATAGCCCGAGGGGCTCGGCTGCGGTAGGCGCCAGCCGCTTCAGTGCCATGCGCGCCTGACTGTCCGCATCGATCAAAAACAACAGGCTCGATTGAGGCGCCACGGCTACCTGGGCGTGATACCCCGCGCCTTCCAGCTCCCGGTTGCGTTCGACCAGTACTGAATGGAGCTCGTCTGCGCGCTCCAGTGCTGCACGCAGCACGGGCGCTCCCATGCGGTGGAAGTCGCGCCCACCAGCATCGAGAACCAGTAGGCCTTGCGACGCAAATACCTTGGCATAGAAATCGGCGAATGCCTGCGCAAATGTCCGGCCCGGCCTGTACGACTCCGCCAGCGCATCCATCGCGTCCGACGAGCCCAGAAGTTCCCATGCCTGATCGATCAACGGAAGGATCGATTCATCCAGCGCGATCTGGCCCACCGGCCGCGCACTCGAAGGATCGGCCGGGTAGACCAGCTCGCGCAGTTCCCGGCGCGCCGGGAATGTTACGTGATTGATCTCGGCGAAATCGTGATCTTCGCTGGCCAGCCAGAAAATCGCGGCGTGGGGACGCCCAGCCGCCGTGGCCTGTCGGGCGCGGGCGATCGCTGTCGCGGCCTTGAAGGGCGTGAACAGCGGACCGCCAAAGAGTCCCACCTGCTGCCCTGTGACCACAACTCCCGCGCCTTGCCGCAGCGATTCCATCGCAAGAGCCGCACCCGAAGAGGAATTCTGGCCGGCCAGCAAATTCACCAGTTCGGGCCAATGCGGAGGAAGTTGCGGACGGCTCTGCCACTCGAGGCCTCCGTCATGCCCATAGAATCGCGCGGCCGAATCAACCCCGGCACAATAGTCGAGAAACAGCCGGCTCAGGCCAGGCGCAGCCGTGATGGGAAAACAATCTGCGGTGGGCAATGGTTCCTTCCGATTCGATTCCGTGGACTGCCGGGGAGCACATTCAACGCAAATGGCTCATCTAAGGATGCCATGCCCGGCGCAATCGATGCACGAGTGTGACCGATCGCGTGCGTATACTCGATTTTGACCTCGCACTTCCTTTCAGGAGAGAACAACCACGATGCCGAAGAAAGTAAAGGCAGCCCAATCGTCCGCTTCAGACTCAGAAGCAAATTCGGAAAAGGTAAAATCACACAGCAAAAAAGCCGGCAAGGGAAAAAAGGCCAAGGCGAAGAAGGGCAAATCCGCGGGCAAAGTCACCGGCACAGCCCAGGTACTCAGCTCCGAGGTAGTCTTTGAGGGGCACCTGTTTCGCGTCGTCCGCGATAGTCTCATCGAGCCGGGCGGAAAAGGGGGCGTGCGCGATGTCGTGCGACACAACGGCAGTGCTGTCATCCTGGCCGTGGACAACTCCAAAAGCAAGAAGGACCCCTGGATCGTGATGGAGCGGCAATACCGCCATGCGGCCAACCGCTTCCTGTGGGAAGTGCCCGCCGGCAAACTTGAACTCGGTGAAGATCCGCTTGCCGGCGCAAAGCGCGAGTTGGAAGAGGAGACCGGCTACCGTGCCGAAAAGTGGTCGGAACTCGTGGAATATTACGCCAGCCCGGGATTCCTCGGCGAATCAATGAAAGTCTTCCTGGCCGAAGGCCTGGTGGCGGGCGATGCGCGGCCCGAGGAAGATGAACTCATCGAGCTGAGGCTGGTGAAGCTATCGGAGCTGCTGGCCACAATTGAGAAGGGCGGGATCATGGACGGCAAGACGCTTTCCAGCGTGCTGCTCTACGCGCGCCTCCTCGAGAAGAAACGCCGCAAGTGAGAACGGTTGCCCGAACTTTAAAGAGACACGTTACAAAAGTTTACAGATGCAAGGCGGATTGTCTCACGTTGTGGAAGCCTGACCAGTAATCCCAATCAACCTTTCTACCCCTTTCCTCGTCATACCCATTAACAGCGAGCGATTCCCCGTGCTCACGACTTCGCTGTGAGACTAGTTGCTCGCCATCACTTCTTACGTGCAAGGAAGGCGGGAGCCTGTGGCTCAGTACAAAGGAAAGGTCAAGTGGTTCAACAACGCCAAAGGCTACGGATTCATCGGGCGTGAAGACGGGCCAGACGTATTCGTCCACTACTCGGCAATTCAACTGGATGGGTACAAAACTCTGAAAGAGGGCGATGACGTGGAATTCGACATCGTCCAAGGCCAGAAGGGTCCTCAGGCCGATGCAGTCATCCGGCTCAGGGACACCGCCCATAACGCAGCCTAAGCCGTACTGCTGCCAGTTGTAACCGCACAACCGCTGCCGGGTGGGTTACTTGTGCTGTGTCCGCTCGGCTTCGACCTGACAAGAAAAGCCCAAAGGGTTGACCTCGAACCCTTTGGGCTTTTTCTTGCGTTTTACTCTTCCTTCGGCTGTGGCCGATACTGTTCCGGGAGCGCGCTCGAAATGGACAATGCGACAATCGCTCGCCTGCTGGAACAGACCGCCGATCTGCTCGAGATCGATGGGGCTGAGCGCTTTCGTGCCTTTGGTTACCGGGGGGCGGCTGCGGCCGTGGAACAGACCACTGTCGACCTGATGGCCGTGGCGTCCGATACCGCCCGTTTGCTGCAGATTCAGGGTATCGGCAAGAGCATGGCGGCCGGGATACAGGCCATCGTGCAGACCGGGTCCCTGCCCCTCCGTGAGGAGTTGCTGGCCAAATACGGCGGCGCCGATCTGCTGGAACTGCTCAAGCTGCCCGGCATGGGACCGAAGACCATCTCCCTGATCTGGGCTGCGACCAGGGTCACCAGCATCGATCAGCTTGCCGACGCCATCGACAACGGACGCCTGGCGGAACTTCCCCGGATGGGCCAGAAGCAGATCGAGAAGATCCGCAAAGGCATCGACGATTACCGGCGCAGCGCCGGCCGGTTCCGCATCGATCAGGCGGCCGAAGCCGCGCAGCGGATCGAGCGCTATCTGATTGCTTTTCCGGGAGTTGAAAGGGTGACTCCGGCGGGTTCGCTGCGCCGGGGCCGGGAGACAGCCGGCGACCTTGATTTGTTGGTCACCGGCTCTGCCTGCACGCCTGGACAGACTTCGGCTGCGGTCGAGTACGTGGCTGTCTTTCCCGGCATCCACGACCTGATCGCCAAGGGAGAGAACAAGGTCAGCTTCCACCTCGCAGACGGAATGCAGGTGGATGTACGCCTGCTCCCCTCCGAGTCTTATGGCGCTGCGCTGCAGTACTTTACCGGTTCCAAGGCCCACAACGTCACCCTTCGCCAGCGGGCCCTCAAGATGGGCTACACGCTCAGCGAGTGGTCACTGGCCCGTCTCGACGACGAATCCACCGTGGCCGCCGCCACCGAGGAAGACATCTACACCGCGCTCAAGATGGACTGGGTTCCGCCCGAATTGCGGGAGAACCTGGGCGAGATCGAGGCGGCTGCCCAGCACATGCTCCCGGAGCTGATTCAGGAGTCGGACCTGCGCGGGGACGTGCACATGCACACCACCGCCAGCGACGGGCGCAATTCCATCCGGGAGATGGCCGAGGCCGCTCATGCCCGCGGACTGAGCTATATCGCCATCACCGATCACTCCAAGAGCCTGGTCATCGCCAATGGGCTGGACGAGGCCCGGGCGCTCGAACACATCGGCAACATTCGCGCGGTTGACCGCGAAATGGAGGGGCGAATCCGCGTGTTTGCCGGAATCGAGGTCGACATCCTGGCAGACGGCGCGCTCGATCTGGACGACGAAGTGCTGGCCCGAATGGATGTGGTCGTCGCCAGCATCCACAGCCGGTTTGACCAGAGCCGCGAAGAGATGACGGCACGCGTGCTGCGCGCCATCGATAACCCGTACGTGCGGATCCTTGGCCATCCGACCGGACGGCAGATTCTGCGCCGGGAGCCTTTTGCCGTGGATCTCGGAAAAGTGTTCAGCCGAGCCGCGGAGCTCGGCGTCGCGATGGAGCACAATGCCTCGCCCAATCGCCTCGATCTCTGCGATCGCGATCTGCGCCTGGCCAAGGAACTCGGCTGCAAGATCGTCATCAATACCGACGCCCACGAGATTCGCGAACTGGGGTTCGTGAGCTACGGAATCCGCCAGTTGCGCCGCGCCTGGCTAACCGCGGCGGACGTTCTGAACACGCGTCGTCCGGAAGAGTTTCTGGCCGCACTGCGCCCACGGCCCTGACCGTTTTGGCTCACAGGGTCACAGTCTCCGCGAGAACCGGCGCCGGAAACGACTGGTGTGCAAGGTGTTAAGTGGGCCCGCACAGTTACACAGTTATACAGAATCCGGGTTTTAGTGGAACCTGTGCCTGCAAATATCTGATTAAGGGACATTTAAGACCATCTCCACAGTTTCACCATCATTTTCGGGGGGGGTGGGGGTGGTTTCCGTGGTCAAGACAGGATCCAAGTTAAACAAAATAAAAGAGATGTTATCGATATTGCGAGAAACAAAACGGTTCATAACCCGGTGTTTACCCTTCTTAAACGGTTCTAAATGCATCGCCATTTGTGTCTGGGACTAGATTCCCAGGCTCGCCTGGAGAGAGTGTATGTCGACGACGAGCCGTTAGTGCGGCAGTGCGACAAAGAGTGAACCTCAGGGGCTAAAGCCCCCGCGGGTCGGGTGCGCCTATGTACGGGCTAAAGCCCGTACCCTTCGATGAGGGTGCGCCTATGTACGGGCTAAAGCCCGTAACCTTCGCCGAGGGTGCGCCTATGTACGGGCTAAAGCCCGTACCCTTCGATGAGGGTGCGCCTATGTACGGGCTAAAGCCCGTAACCTTCGATGAGGGTGCGCCTATGTACGGGCTAAAGCCCGTAACCTTCGCCGAGGGTGCTCCTATGTACGGGCTAAAGCCCGTACCCTTCGATGAGGGTGCGCCTATGTTCGGGCTAAAGCCCGTACCCTTCGCCGAGGGTGCGCCTATGTACGGGCTAAAGCCCGTACCCTTCGCCGAGGGTGCGCCTATGTACGGGCTAAAGCCCGTACCCTTCGATGAGGGCCTATGTACGGGCTAAAGCCCGTACCCTTCGATGAGGGCCTATGTGCGGGCTAAAGCCCGTACCCTTCGCCGAGGGTGCGCCTATGTAAGGGCTAAAGCCCGTACCCTTCGATGAGGGCCTATGTGCGGGCTAAAGCCCGTACTGTTCGCTGAAGGTAAATGGATCTAGATTCATTGTGCCATTTCGCGGCGTAATGCACTGCAAACAGACTGGGCACCTTCTTCTTTCGGAATACTGGCGGCCTTCCCTGTCGCGGTTTGTACTCGGCGCCTGCCCTAAATAACGGTTTCTAAGAACGTGGGCCGATGAGTTAGCATGATCCGGCGTTTCAAATCCAATCCGAGGGTCAAGCCCATCGGGAGAGGTGTGTATGTCGCGAAAGATCGTTGCATTGATTGCATTTGCCGGTTTGTGCTCGGCCGGTTTCGGCCTTATGGCGAAAGCTCAAGATGAAGCCTATGCGGCCATCGCCCAGACCAGCAGCGGAAGCGGCGGGAAACAGGTTCAGTTCAACTTCACGATTACCAAATGGTCGACGCAGGATGAGATCCAGAAGCTGGGCGCCATCCTGAAGGACAAGGGACAGGACGCGCTTCTTGACGAGTTGAAGAAGCTCGACGCCGGGCGTATCCGGACCCTCGACACCACCGGCAGCCCGATCGCTGTCGCGGAAAAATGGCAGACCGGGGACGAGACGGTGATCACCCTGATCATCGCTCGCCAGATGACGCTGTTCGAATCCAAGTACAAAGGCCGGACGACCTCGACCGATTATCCGTTCGGGTTCCTGCAGGTAAAGCTGAACGCCAAGGGCGAGGGGACGGGCAAAGCGGTGACCGCCGCCAAGATCAAGTACGACAAAGAAAAGGACAGTGTTCGCCTGGATCCCTATGGCAACGGCGCAACTCCGATCACCAATGTAAGGCCCAACAAGTAGAACGGGTCGAAACATGCTGGAATGAACGCAGAGGCCGCGGGCGGAGAAGAAAACTCCCGCCAGCGGCCGGAGCGCAGGGAAGCCCGCCGGGTTACTTCCGGGAAGCCCCAAGGACTTTCGCCATGGTCTTCACCATGGTTCCATTGGCGTCGTCGTCTTTGAGCGCCCATACGTATGCGCCTCCCAAGCCGCCGGGGACCTTCACGTCGATATACACCATCTTCAGCAGCGCCGTGGCCGGATCGTCGTAGGTGTAGAAGGTTCCAGATGCCGCGTCGTACAACGACACGGCGATTCTCTGCGCGTCGAAGGTACGGCTGTAGCCATTGCCGGCCAGGTTGGCGAGAGTCGCGTAGGTCGCGATCCCCGGGGTCAGGAGCAGATCGCATCCCGGGGTGGCTCCGCTCAGATCGGTGCACTCTCCCTGCCCGTTGGCCAGAAACACCGGGGAGGGCCCGGTCGAGCTCTGATAGAGGCCATGGTTCACGTTCGGGACCCCGGTCCATCCAGCGCCGTAGAGCGGCAGGCCCATGGTGTATTTCTTTGCCGGCACCCCGGCCTTGAGATAGGCATTGACCGTGGCATCGATATCGAGCCCCTGGCCGTTGAGCGGGTCCTGCCTGTCATCGAACAGCGGCGACGCGTGATTGGTTTGGGTATCCCACGATCCGGCGTAGTTGTACCCGTCAACAGTAATAAAGTCGACCTGCTCGGCGGCGCGCTTGAGGTCGATGTTGACGTAGTTCTGCGCGCCGGCGGGACCGTCGAACGACATCACATACTGCCTGCCGGTGCTTTTGCCGAGCGCGTCGAGCTGGCGGCGGAACTCCTTGAGCAAGGCGGTGAAGTTCTGCGTGTCGGACGCGGCGGGAAACTCCCAGTCGATATTGAAGCCGTCGAACAGGCCCGGAGCCGTGATTCCGGAAGCGACGTTTCCCTGCACAAACATGCTGATGCAGGAGGAGGCGAGCGCCTGGCGCCCCGCGGCGGTGGCGGCCGCCGTCGAAAAGGCCGCGGTATTGGCCGCCGAAGCTCCGCCGATGGACATCAGCACCTTGAGCCGGGGATGAAGCTGCTTGAGTTGCTGGATGGCAGCAAAGTTTCCATACATGGGCCCGGTGTACGGCGCGCCGCTCACGCTGGGAAGGTAAGGAGTCTGGTAGTCGGCCCAGCTATCGGCAATGGCGCATGCCGGCGAAGGAGTCGTGGTGACGTTGGCAAAGGCATACATGAGGTGGGTCAGCTTGTCGGCGACACCATTCTGCTGGAGGTTGGCGATGTTGTATCCGGCGTAATAAATGCTCCACTCTTCAAAATACCCGCCGAGGATTTTGCTATTGCTCTGGTCTTCTGCGACCGAGAACAAGGTGGAAGCGAGCAGGAGGAGGGCAAGGATGGCAGCAGCCTTGCCGGCTCTGAGCAACGATTGGTTTTGCATGGGGAACGTTCTCCTTGGGGATAGGGTTCGCTGGAAAGGCAAAGTATAGGGGGGAAGAACAAAGTCTGCAATGATTATTTGCAGGCTAAATGATCAATTATTGATTGACCTTCGCTTTAAGGTCCAACTTTGCCTCGAACGAATGAGCAAACTAAAGCAAACCCTTCAATTTACCGATGACTCAGTCAAGCCCATCGGCACGGGGACCAAGCCCGGAATGGCGACCAGAGCCGGAGGGGAATTTTTAGTCTTTCATCGATCAGGACAACGGGACTCATTGATGAAGACCCTGGATTCCGCTTTTTGTGGCCTCCCACCCTTTCGACACAAAAAAGTCGAAAGGATGGGGCACGGCGGGATTGTTTCTCAGACAGGGCAGGACGCATTTTCCCGGTTTGCTTCAGGGCTGCTTCGCGCCGCATGGCGTTGAGGGGCACTGCGGAGCTAAGATAGGGGCGCCATGAGTTTGTTACAGCAGGATTCCCAGGAACAGGATGATGCGGCGCGCGGTGAGGAGTTTACCAAGGGCTCGAGTAACGTCCTTGTGCCCAGCATCATTGCCGTTGTGGTTGTAGGGATTGCCATCTTTCTTTACGGCTGGCTGGGGGAGAAACCGAATCCGGCCGTGGGCGAGGTGACGAGCGTGATCGCGCACCCGATGCACCGGGAAACCTCAGGGTTCGATGCGGCCGGCGCGGCCATGCCCAAAGAAGTCTTCGAGCAGGTGCTGGTCTTTGCCCATGTGAAGCTGCACAACCGGACCAAGGAGCCGCTCTTCCTCCACCAGATCATGGTCGAATGTCACTCTGGATGACGGAATCCACACAAGTTATGTGGCCGGCCCTTCCGAGTACGAGCGCGCATTCATGGGCTACCCGGAAATCGCGGCGCTGCGCGGCAAAGCCCTGGCCTCGGAACTCACGGTGGAGGCAGGGCAGACAGTGGAGGGAGATATCCTCTCCTCATTCCGGCTGACCAAGCAGGAGTGGGATGCCCGCAAGGGGCTGGATTTCACCTTTGGATTCCGCTATCAGCCCGTCCTCAAAGTGACGCCGACCGGTCCCGGTTACTGTCGCAGTAGGCCCGGCTACCGGCGGGGCAGGCGCGCCTTTCGGCGTGGACAGATATCCCGCAATCTGGTTCTTGGAGCTGATCGAGTTCACCACGATCTCGTAGAGCGCCGGATCTTTGCCGCTGTAGAACTGCAACGGCTCATTGAGGTTGCGGTCCTTCTTCTCGTAGCGCTTGTCATCGGCATAGACGATGACGCGTGAACTTGCTCTTCTTGGCGTCGGTCTTCTTCAACTCCAGGCTCACCGTGCCCACGGGCTTCTTGTCGCCCTTGTTCAGGGTGAATTCGTAGTAGTTCCGATCTCCCTTGTGCTTCAGGACTTCGAGTTCATCGTGGTTGCGCGCGATGAGGCTGCTGTGATCGCTCAGGTCGCCCTTCATCGACTGCAACTGGCTGATGGCGCCGGCCAGGTCGGTCTGGGTCTTGGCCAGGTCGGTCTTGACGCCGCCCACATCGGTCTTCACGTTGGACACTTCGCTGGAAACCGCGTCGACCTGCTGCGCGGTCTGCTGCTGCGCGGTTTCGAGCCGCTTGTTCTCCGCCGCCTCGCGGGCGATGATCTGCTGCGCCCGGGCGTCCATCTGCTTCTGGGTCAATCCCAGCGACTTGCCCAGCTCGTCGGCCGTGACCTTGAGGCGGGCGTCGGTTTCGCGCAACTCGGCGGCCAGCTTGACGTTCTGCTGGTTGGCCTCGGCCAGAGCGGCTTCCGATGGGCGATCCGGCCGCTCAGGGTGTAGGTCCAGATCAGGCCGCCGCCGCGCACAACAGCGCCAAAGCGATGGCGGCCAGAAGCGCGCCTGAATAAGTCCTTGGGGTTTCTTCGATTTCGCTCATTTTGTGACTTGCTTCTCCTTGATGCACCTGGTTCTGACCAGCATTGTCCTTATCCTGAACGCTCTCGTCTGAACCGAACATTTTGAATGTCCTCGTACATGGTTAGACGTCGAGCGGCGAACTTTTCTCTCCGAAAGACGCCCGGCCGCCCGACACGCATATCCACTGGACGGACCCTGATCCGAGGGAAACTACAGATTTACAGAAAGAACCCGGGGTGTGGCTCAAAAAAAGGTGGCTAACGCAGGCTGCCGAGCGGGATTTTCGCCCCTGTTCGCGTTTCGCCCGCCGGTCCCCTGTCCGTGACAAGCATAGAAGCGCTAGGCTATAAAGAACTTTGCTCCATTTTCCGGCGACGAGCCCATTTCAAAGGCCCGAACCAGCCGCCGCAAACATCAATCAAGGCCAAAAGAGGGAGATCCGAACGATTATGTCCACTGTTGTCGCTGGGAAGGGTCTGGAAGGAATTGTTGCGGCGAATTCCGGGATTTGCTGGATTGATGGCGAGGCGGGCGTGCTGGCCTACCGGGGCATCGATATCCACGAGCTGGCGGAGAACTCGACCTTCGAGGAAACCACCTATCTCCTCTGGAATGGGCTGCTTCCCAACCAGCTTGCGCTGCGCGAGTTTACTGCCCAACTGGCGCTGGCCCGGTCGCTCGACAAACGGATCGTCGATCTGCTGCGCAGCTTTCCCGCGTCGGCGACGCCGATGGAGGTGCTGCGCACCGCGGTTTCGGCTCTGAGCTTTTATGATGCCGACGAAAAGGACAACTCCCACGACGCCAATGTTCGCAAGGCCTACAACCTGACCGCGCAGATCGCCATGATCGTGGCCATCTACGACCGGATTCGCAAGGGCAAGGAAATTGTGCCGCCGGATCGCTCGCTCAGCCATGCGGCCAATTTCCTGTGGATGCTGAACGGCGTGAAGCCGTCGGAGACGGCGACCCGCACGCTCGATATCGCGCTGATCCTGCATGCCGACCACGAGCTGAATGCTTCCACCTTCGCGGCCCGCGTGATCGCGGCCACACTGTCGGACATTCATTCCGCCATTACCGGCGCCATCGGGGCTCTCAAGGGACCGCTGCACGGCGGCGCCAACGAAGGCGTCATGCGCCTGCTCTACGCCATCGACAAGGCGGGCGCGGATCCGGTGGAGTACGTCAAGGGCATGCTGGCGGCCAAACAGAAGATCTCCGGCTTCGGCCATCGGGTCTACAAGACCGAGGATCCGCGCGCCACCCATCTGCGCCGCATGAGCGAGCAGCTGGGCAGGGACGCAGGCCAGCCCAAGTGGTTCGAGATGTCGCGGGCCATCGAGCTCTACATCAACAAGGACAAGAAGCTGAACGCCAACGTGGACTTCTATTCCGCCTCGACGTACGCGACGCTGGGCATCGACATCGACCTGTACACGCCGATTTTCGCGGTCAGCCGCATTGCCGGCTGGGCTGCGCACGTGATCGAGCAGCTCGATGACAACCGGCTGATCCGCCCGCGGGCCGAATATATCGGCCCCGAGTATCCTTCGCACTGGATTCCCGTGGAAGAGCGGGCCTAGCAAAGGCCAATCCGCACTCCGGGTGCCCAGCGATCTTCCTACTTTGGATCGAATATCGCGAAATGATCGGCGTGGGCAATGAAGACGCGCCGGAAGAGCCCTAACGTCAGGATGCCATCGAATCCCTTGGCGCGTGAATCGTGCTGGGTCCCGAGTAGGCTGACGAAGGGCACCCCCCTCAATTCGAGCGCGCCGATCTTCAGGTCCTGCGGTGGCAGGGTCGAAAATATCAGTTGCTTTCCGTCCACACCGGTCCCTTGTATGTGACCTATTCGCGGCGATGCCAGGTATTCAAACGCGTTGAAGAGGATGGCTCCGTTCGCGCCGGAGTCGAGCATGAGGCGAACAGGCCGGGTCGCATCGGACAGACGCACCGAGATGATCGGCAAATCCGGTAGTGCCGATCCCCGCTTCGGCCCTGGCGCAGAAACAAGAGGGATATGCGTCCCTTTCACCCCCGGGCGCATCGCGGAAGTTTCGTCAAGACAGAGCAGGCCGTGCGCACTGTCGATCAGCATGTCGAAATGTTCGAGGAAATCCTCGCCCAGGATGCCCTGAATCTGGAGTTTCTGGAGGTCATACAGGAACACTCTTGAATTAGGGACGGCGTAGGAGCCGGCTTCGAGCAGGTCCAGCTGTACGTACGAGGCAGACTGGCTGGATCCTGCGCCCACGATTACGGCCGCGCCGCGAGGCTCCAAATGAAGCGCAGTGGCCAGGGAGAGGTCAACGGCCGTGACCTGCATCCCGGTATCCAAAAGGAAGTCGTAAGGCCCTGAATGATTGATAGACACGGCAATAATCATTTGGTGGCGATTTACGACCCGGAAAGGTAAACTGGCGACGTTTCCGGGGCAACGGGTTTCCGCGGACAGCGCGAGAACCGTGGTTACAGCAAGTGCGAACGACGACGCCAGCCACTTGAAAGTTGTCATCGAGAGCTCCTCAGCCGGATTGGCTGAGGTCACTCTGGGCGTGTGGCTCTACTTGGTCTTTAGGCGGGGATGAGGAGTTCCTTAGGGCAGATCATGAAATTATGATGGCCAGTAAGTCATTTGTTTTCAGATTCGATGACGTGGAGGTGCGCGAGGGGGAATTCGTGCTTCTCAAGTCGGGAAAGCCGCTGACAGTCGAGCCCAAGGCGTTTCGTGTTCTCTTGTTTCTGCTTCACAACCCCCAGAAACTGATCTCGAAGGAAGAACTGCTGAATTCCGTCTGGCCCGATGTCGAGGTCACCGAGGGATCCCTAACCCGCTGCATCTGGCTCCTGCGCCGCGTTCTGGGAGACGACATCAATGAGCCCCGATACATCGCCACCGTGGCCACGGTCGGGTATCGGTTCGTGTGTCCGGTGGAGGCTTCAGAAGATGATCCTGGCAATCTGAACGGGCCGGAGAAGTCCACCGTTGGGAGTGGCAGCAGCCGGCGGATGGGGAAGGCCGGAGCGATCGCAATCGCGGTTGTCGTCCTAGTCGGCGTGGCGTTCATTGGCTGGAGAACATTTCGTGGGCACACGGCAGCACAGCAAGCAAGGTCGTCATTCCCAAACATGCGCATTACCCAGCTCACCAGCCATCCCGGTATTTACTGGGGTCCGGCTTTTTCTCCGGATGGCAAACAGATCGCATTTTTCTGGAACGATTCAAATCCAGCCAGAGGCGACCTTTACGTGCAGTTGGTTGGCGGTGACAAGGCACTGAGGCTTACCTACACCAACACCGGCTTCGTATGCTGTGCAGACTGGTCGCCGGACGGGCGTCAAATTGTCTTTGCACGCTGTGATGATAGCGGCGGCGGTGTGTTCAGCGTGCCCGCACTGGGTGGCTCCGAACGCAAGCTTACCGACGTGGCTTGCCTGAACATTGGAGTAGGTATTAGTGCAGACGTCCGGTGGACCGCTGACGGAGAGTCGCTGGTGCTCACCGACCGCTGTACGCCGGATGCGCCCAGGGGCATCGTGGTCCTTTCTCTGCAGACGGGCGAAAAGCGTTGTCTACACTCCCCTCCTGTTGGCGATTCCGGGGACGCCGACCTGGCACTCTCTCCCGATGAGAAGGCCGTCGCGTTCCTAAGGTGGCCAACCTCAGGCCTGGCGGAAATCTACACCGTTGCACTCTCAGGCGGGGATTTGCGGCAGCTAACGGATGAATTCTTTGACCAGGATATTTGGATACTGATGTGGTCGGTGGATGGCAAATACATAGCCTTTGAGCCGGCCCGCGATCGAATGGCGCGCGTCGCGGCATCGGGTGGTCCTGTTGAGTTCGAGGCGGTCTATCCCAAAATCGGAGCGCTGTCGCGCGATCACAGTCGTCTGGCCTACATCGAACCCTCACTGGTCTGGCGTTGGTCCCCCGCGGTCTGGCGCATCAACCTTACCCATGCCGGTGGAAAGGCCTCTTCGCAAGCCAGAATTCTTCTTTCCGCTACTGGAGGCGATGATTCGGCTCAACTTTCGCCCGATGAACGCCAGCTTGTCTTTGCGTCCATGCGTTCTGGAACCCATCAAATATGGAGAAGCAATGTGGACGGCAGCGATCCCCTGCAGCTCACCTCCTTCGATCATGGCTACCCGGGCACTCCACGCTGGTCGCCTGATGGGAAGTGGATGGTGTTTGATTTTCACGGCAAGGCGCACACTCAGGTCTACCTGGTCGATTCGGAAGGTCGCAATCTTCACCCTCTTACCGCAGGAAACTCTGAGGATTGTGTACCTAGCTGGTCGCGTGACGGCAAGGCAGTCTTCTTCGCCTCCGATCGCACCGGCAACTGGCAGGTGTGGCGCCGCGAACTTTCGAGCAGAAACGAGACGCAGGTAACCCGGCACGGCGGCTTCGCTGCCTTTGAATCCTACGACGCAAAGACAATCTATTACTCCAGACTCGAGGGCGGAGGCATATGGAAAATCCCGGTTGGAGGAGGTCAGGAAGACCGCGTCACAGATTCTCTACACCTGGGATACTGGGGCCATTTTGCCGTCACAGAAAACGGTATCTACCTCGTCGATTCAGATGCAGAAGGTGGTCCTGCGATTATGTATTACGACTTTCAGACCGGGCGCCTTTCACTGGTACTAACTTTCACACAATATCCAACCCCGTGGTTTCCAAATCTCGCTGCTTCGCGCGACGGACGAATGTTGTTTTACGCAACTGTCGAGTTCCAGAACACCATGATCTCGATGGTTGAGAACTTCCGATGACGACAACGCCGGAGGTGAAGTGAATGCCCTGAAATCCACCCTTGCATGCGGGCGAGTTCGTGCGTAAGCGGCTTTTCAGCCGAGCCAGTTTGAACCTTGGAATTTGAGGTCGCCTTGATTCGTATCGCATGCTACTCTGACTACGTTCAGAGGCTTCCCCCTCCGGGTGCAAACCCGGTTGCGTTTCCTCTCGCCTCGCGAACCGCGCAATCAAGATCGTCCGGGACGATTTCAACACCCATCCACGCGAAGCCAAAACCTGCTCAAAATTGGGTCGTTCTATTTTCTGCGTTGAAAGGAGACACACCTTGATTCTGGGAATGAGCACCGCCGCTTTTACAACGCTGCATGTAGTCATCAGCCTGATCGGCATCGCCACAGGATTCATCGTGGCTTTCGGCATGATCGGCGCGCGCCGTCTTCCACTATGGAACGCAATCTTTCTCGCGACTACTGCCTTGACCAGCCTTACCGGGTTTCTGTTTCCCTTCAAGGGCGTCACGCCCGGGATCGTGATCGGAATCCTGTCGATCTTGATTCTGATCGTGGCGGTCGTGGCTCTCTATTCGAAACACCTCTCCGGAGGCTGGCGCGGAACCTACGTGATTACCGCGATGCTGGCGCAGTATTTCAATTTCTTTGTGCTCATCGTGCAGTCGTTTGAAAAGGTGCCCTCGCTTCACGCGCTCGCGCCGACGGGGTCCGAAGGGCCGTTCAAGATCACCCAGTTGCTGGTATTGCTCGTGTTCGTCGCGTTGACCGTATTGGCATTCAAGCGCTTTCGCGTCGAGCCGGCCGTGGCGTGACGGCGGCCTCTGAACCGAAGCGCTCTTTTGACTCAAGTCGATTGTGCGATGTCCCACAAGTTCGTCGAAGAAGTCAGCCCCCGGAAATGCAGGTCCCCTTCGGCAGGCTCAGGGCAGGCTTTCGACTGCGTTTGGCGCTTTACGCGCCAGACTCCGCTCAGCGACTGTCTGTTTTGTCAAGGCATAGTTTAGTCCGGTGCAGGCGAAAGGCGGGTTATGGAAAAGATGGAAAACGATAAAACTGTTTCCCATCTTTCCCACAAGCCCGGCTACGACGACGACGGTCTGATTAGTTTGTTCCTAAAAGCCAGGCCGACGAGCTGGGTTGGAGAGCCATCATGCGCTGCCGTACCTCTCGAGCCTTGGCGTTGAGCCGTACGAGCAGCTTGTGAGCCAGAGCGATACGCACTACCTTGGGAGGCTTGCCGGCGGCGCGGAGCCGTTGCTGGAAGGCGATGAAGTCGGGCTCGTAGCGGCCCACAACACTGGCCACGATGAACAGGATCTCGCGTACGGAAGCACGGCCTCCACGCACCGCGCGCTTGCCCTGGTACTTGCCCGAGTCGCGCGCCAGCGGCGCCACTCCCGCCAGCTTGGAGACGGTCTTGTTGGAGAGTGTGCCCATCTCCGGCATCTCCGCCATCAGGCGGCACACGGTGCGATCGGCCACGCCCTTGATGGTCCGGAATTCCTGATTCAGTTCGCGCCACAACGGGTCCTCGCCGATAAGCTTGGCAATGCGCTGTTCCAGAGCGCGGATTTGGCCAGCGACGAAGGCCAGCAGCTTGGCGAAGGAAGCCTGTACGGAGCGGTCGGCGACCAGGCGCTGCTGGTTCAGCTGCGCCGTACGGATATCGGTGAGCTGGCGCAGCCGCGTCACCAACGCGCGCAGGTGCTGCTGGTTTTGCGGAGCCAGGCATGCGGGCGGCGGCTGTTTCACCTCCGCATACCAGGCGATCATGCCGGCATCGATGCGATCGGTCTTTTCCAGCCGGCCCATGCTCTCGGCAAACTGGCGCACCGCGCGGGGGTTGAGAATGGCCGCCGGCAGACCGGCTTCAGACAGTTGCGCAAAGGCCCGCTGCTCGTAGCCGCCGGTGGCTTCCATCGCCACAAGTGCCACGTCGTGCTCACGACAGAAGGCCGCCAGCTCGGCGATGCCTTCCCTGTGGTTGGGAAACGATGCCCTGGCGCCCTCCCGGCCGATGCGGGTTTCCAGACAATCCGAAGAAACATCCACTCCACAAATGATCCGTGTCACGGTAACCTTCCTTGTATGTGCGATCGAAGTCATGCGACTGTTCGGTCGTGCGTGACTCGGGCAGCGGTCCCTGGGCTGAGCGTCGGTGAGTGATCACCTCAGGATGAACGGGTGCCGTCCGCCCGCGGGGGAACCGATGCCTCGGTTCCCCCACTACGACATTTTCCTCAATTCAGGTCGCTGATTCAGAGATACAAGGATGACAAATCATTTTTTGAACTTACTTCCGGGACAGGACACTCGTGTCACACCAGCCCCGCGCGGCGAAGAATCGCTCGCGCAATGGCCATGAGCTCCGCCCGGATCTTCTGCTCGCCCCCTCCGCTGTAGTTGCCCATCAGCGCATAGGCGCCTGCGTAAGCGATGAGCAGGTCCCCCACGGTCATTGCGGCGTTGATCGGCGCCTGGTTGCGGAGCACGCTGTTCACCCGCGCGATGTGCGTGGCCTGCGGCAACAGCACCGTCAATTGCTCTTCGTACCTCGGAAATTTATCGGTCACGCCCAGGCGTTCGAGATCCTGCGCCTCGACCACGTGATGGGCGTGCCAGCCGGTGTAGTGCCTGTCAATGAGCGCAAACCGGGTCAGTGCGGTGTAGGACGCCATCAGTTGGTTGGCGGAAGTCAGCCAGATCGGGGAAGTGGAATTGCATCGATATTCTCTGTAGCGGACTCGTGATTCTTTCAGGACGCTTTCCACAAAGTCCATTTATGCCTCCGTCATCGATATTGACCTTGGCAAAACTCCTGCCATATCGGGAACCCAACACTCCGGACGGATCGGTCGCTGAGCGCCGGCATGGGGTACTCGCAGCAAGGAAAATCGGCACAGATACCGCCGCTCTGCACCTTCCGATCACGGAGGGTGACGCTGGCGAGACCACATCAGGACCACAATTCTCTTTTGGTATTGCCGTAAGGGGAGGTCGATCGTGCGACTCGATGGTACAACGAATAAGCGATTTATATTCAAGTTTATAAAGAGATTCTTACCGCAGCGAATTTGCGCGCGGGCATAGGATGCTGTTCATCTTCGCGTCATGTTGAAGTTGTGGATCAGTGCCGCGCCTTCCACATAAGGTAGAGAGCCCAGGCGGCCAGCGTGCAGCTGTCGCGCACCACGCCATCGAGCATCATCTGCTCGAATTCACTTACAGGCACGGAGCAGACGCGCATATCGTGCTCTTCCGGATCGGGCTCGCGCTCCACCTGCTTGAGTCCGGCGGCGAGATAGACGTGCTGCTTCTGGCGGGTGAAACCGTAGGCGATCCATGTCCAGCCGAGACAGGTCATGGTGGCTGCTTCGAGGCCGAGTTCCTCGCGCAGTTCCCCGCGCGCCAGTTCCTCGGGATTGTCGACTGCCATCTCCCAGCCGCCCTGGGGCAGCTCCCACGCGCGTTCCTGAATGGGGTAGCGGAACTGCTCCACGATCCAGATGCGATCGCCTTCGATGGGAAGAATGATGGCGCATTCTTCCTTTTCGACAACGCCGTAGGTGCCGCGCTGCCCGTTGGAGCGAAGAATTTCGTCTTCGCGCAGGCGCATCCAGGGATTGCGATAGATCTCCCGGCTACCGAGAGTGGTGATGGAAGGAGGGATCGCTGCGTCGTCGGGCCTGCTCTGATCGCGAGTCACAGCCCTAGTTTGCCACGAGTGGCTATCGGCAATTCGCTAAAAGCTGATTGCCCCTGGGACGCTGGTCAGATCTGCGCTTTGCTCGATCCGGCTCAGCCGGTACATCAGCAACGCGTCGCGCTTGGTGTTGATGGGCTGCGCGGAGAGGTCGATGGTTTCGCCGGGTTCGTGCGCGCCCTGGCCGGTGGCCCCGATACCCGCCAACCCGGGAAGGATATCGGCCACAAAGGAGATATCCCCGGCGCCGCGCTTCATCGGGTCGAGCTCCGGCATCGCGCCGAATCCAAGGCTCGCATTCACCTGGTTGAGAATGCCGAGCAGAGCGCGGCCTTGCGTGGTGGGAGCCATGGCCGGATAACCCTCGCCGAAGCTGATGGCCGCGCCGGTCCTGGGGAGATGCTGGCCGGCGATGGCTTCCATCTTCTTTTCAACGCGCGCGGTCTGCTCGTTGGAGATGGTGCGGATGTCTCCGCTGGCATAGGCTGCCGGCGCAATGATGTTGTCCTTGCCGGTGGCGGCGCCGTTGTTGCCGGCTTCGTCGATGCTGACGGTCGTCCCCCCCAGCACCATTCCGACGTTGAACGTAAGGTAGGGCTCGGGAAGCTGGGTGCGGAACGTATCGAGGATGCGGGTCAGCTCGTAGATGGCTCCGTAGCCCTTCTCCTCGGAGAAGATACCGGAGGAGTGGCCGGTTTCACCCGTGGTTTGAATGTGCCAGGTGATGGAACTGCGGCGGCTGATGCTGCCGTAGTAGACGCCATCGAGGCGCGGGGTACCTTCGAACTCCAGCGCTACATCGCTGTGATGCGCGGCTGCGATCATGTCGCGGCGGGCGATGCCTGCCGGTTCACCGTGGGCTTCTTCATCGCCGCTGAGCACGATAGTGATCTCGGACTGTTTAAGAACATCGGCTGCCTGCATGGCCTTTAACGCAAAGAGCATGATGACCAGGCCGCCCTTCATATCGTTGACGCCGGGGCCGGTGCCGATATTTCCCTTCACCGTATACGCCTGGAATGGACTGTTCTTTTCGAAAACAGTATCCATGTGGCCGATGAACAGCATGCGCTTGCCGCATTTGCCGGGCTGCGGGCAGGGATGGTCGGCCACCAGCACGCCGGCGCGCTTGACCTCGTCCATTGGAATCCACTGCACCTTGAATCCAAGGTCGCGAAGCTCGGGCATCAGCACCTGGCCCACCGCCCGCACGCCCTCCAGGTTGTGGGTGCCGCTGTTGATGTTGACCAGCTTCTCCAGCAGTGCGTTCGACGCCTTCTGGTTGGCGTTGATGTAGGCGACCATGGCTCGTTCAGCGGGGGAGAGCGGAGTGGTGGTTTGGGCCGCGGATGCAAGGCTGAGCGCACCAGCCAGGACGAGAAACAGGAGAAAGCGCACGGTCATTTCTGGTGAGCATAACAGCAACGCCGGCGCAGCATTCATGCAACTCGATTGAACGCTACTTGTCGCGCAGCTTGTACTCCCGGAAACGTCCCACGAGGGAGGCCGGACCGGCGACCGTCAGGTGAACCAGGTTGCCGTCGTAGGAGCGGTTGTGGATTACCATCCCCGCTTCGATGGCGGCAAGGGCCGCTCCTTCGCGTTGAGGTACGTCCAGCTCGGCTTCAATCACGGGGTCGGAGTACAACGCATCGTCGATCGCCGCCATGAGTGAATCGATTCCCTCTCCCGTGGCCGCCGAAACCAGCACTTCGCGATGCGCGGGCGCGGACGATTCGAAACGCGAGGCGATGCCGCCTTGCTCCTGTGGGCTTAGAAGGTCGATCTTGTTCAGTACCTCGACCCGGGGCTTGGAGAGCGCATTCAGTTCGCCGAGCACCTTTTCCACTTGCGCCTTCTGCTCGTCTCCGTACGTGGAAGCCGCGTCGCGGACGTGGACCAGCACTTCGGCCTGCTCCACTTCTTCGAGCGTGGCGCGAAAGCTTGTGACCAGGGTGTGCGGCAGGTTGCGAATGAAGCCCACGGTGTCGGACAGCAGAATGCGGCGCCGGCTGGGGAGTTCGATGGCGCGCAGCTTCGGGTCGAGAGTGGCGAACATGTGCGACGACTGGAGTACGTGCGCGCCAGTGATGCGATTGAAGAGGGTGCTCTTGCCGGCGTTGGTGTAGCCGACCAGGGCGACCGTGGGTACGGGCACGGATTCGCGGCGCTGCCGCTGCTGGCGGCGGACGCGGCGGACGGCTTCAAGATCGAGCTTGAGCTGGTCGATGCGGCGCTGAATGCGGCGGCGATCGGTTTCGAGCTGGGTTTCACCGGGTCCGCGCGTGCCGATGCCGCCGCCCAATTGGGACATGGCTTTCCCTCGCCCGGTGAGGCGCGGAAGCATGTACTCGAGCTGGGCAAGCTCGACCTGCAACTGGCCTTCGCGGGTGCGGGCGTGGCGGGCAAAGATGTCGAGGATGAGCTGCGTGCGATCGAGCACCCGGCAAGGAAGCGCGGCCTCGAGGTTGCGCAACTGGGTGGGAGAGAGGTCGTGGTCAAACAGGATGAGGTCAGCCTGGGTGGACGCCGCAACCCCTGCGATCTCCTCGACCTTGCCCGCGCCGATGAGCGTTGCCGGATCGGGACGGGGCCGCCGCTGAACGATCTCCGCCGCGATCTGAGCTCCGGCGCTCGAGACCAGTTCGCGGAACTCGGCCAGCGACTCCTCGATGTCCAGACCGCCCGATGGAAGCGGCGAGGCGGCAGGCGGCTCGATTTCGAGGGCAGCACCGCCGTCGGAATCGGAACTCTCGCCCGTGGGTCCGCTCAACCGCAACGCCGCCCGCGCGCCGGCCAGTCCTGCACGGCTGGAACGCGAACGGCTGGAAAGATCCACTCCTACTAGAATCGCCCGTTCAGCGCCGCCACTTCGGCGGACACCGGACGCACTACTCTTCCGGGGCTCAACTTCCAATCGGAACCGCTCCTCGCGGACTATCGCTGGGCCCGGTTGGCGAGGGTGCGCCCACCGGTGCCGGACCGAGGCCCGTGTGCATGGTGGCCGGACGGTGCTCGCTGTGAAGGACGCTCCGGTTGCTGACCACTGTAGAAATAGCGTGCTTGAATATCAACTGCTCCTGGCTGTTGTTCTCAAGGAGCACGGAATACTTGTCGAAGGACCGGATTTTGCCGGTAAGCTTGACGCCGCTGACCAGGTAAATGGTGATGGGGGTCTTGTCCTTGCGAACGGTATTCAGGAACGTATCCTGAATGTTTTGTGCCGGCTTATTTTCCATTTGCCGATCTCCTACTTTCCTCAACGGTTGGATGCGTTTCAGTCGTCTAAATCGTGGGTACAAACAAATCCGCGAGGGCGGCGCCGGAAGCCCCGGTGCCGCCGAATCCCGCAATGTGACCACAATATAGTGGATTACAAAGGTTTTCAACTGGGAGAATCTCACCCCCTCCCGAATCGGGTGCTGATCCGACCGTACGCGCTGCCATTCCTCGCCCCGGCTGATAGCATTGATGGGTGAAAAGCACCGAAATCCACCTGGCGAACCCGGATCGCGAAACGGTGCAGGCCGTGCCCATGCTGGATCTGGAGCGCGAGTACCGCCCCCTGCGGCCGGAGCTGGCCGAGGCGCTGGCCGAGGTGCTCGATTCCCGGCAATTCATTCTGGGAGAATCGGTTGAGGCCTTCGAACGAGCGGCTGAGGCCCACCTGGGCGTGGCCCACGCGGTGGGTTGTTCTTCGGGCACCGATGCTCTCTGGCTGGCGCTGGCGGCAGCGGGGATTGGCCCGGGCGCGGCCGTGGTCACGACCCCGTTCAGCTTTTTTGCTTCGGTGAGCGGCATTCTGCGCGCTGGCGCCACCCCCGTCCTGGCCGACATCGACCCCGCCACCTTTAATCTGGACCCCAAGGCGATCGAGGTCGTGCTGAATGGACCGCGCGGCACTTCGGTGCGGGCGGTGCTTCCCGTACATCTCTATGGGCAGCCGACTTTTTCCCCTGGTTTTGGAAAAACCCATGGGCTGACGGTCATCGAGGACGCCGCCCAGGCCTGGGGTGCGGAGTGGCAGGGAGTGAAGGCGGGAAGGCTCGGCGACGCGGCTGCCTTCAGCTTCTATCCCACCAAGAACCTGAGCGCGGCAGGCGATGCCGGCATGGTGACCACCAATTCAGACCAGGTGGCCGAGCGGCTGCGCATGCTGCGCCAGCACGGAATGCGCCGCCGCTACTACCACGACGAGGTGGGGTGGAACGCCCGCATGGACGGCTTCCAGGGCGCGATTCTCCGCGTCAAGCTCAAGTACATTGCGGGATGGAACCAGGCCCGGCGCGCAGTGGCGGAACGATATGACGCCTTATTCCGGACGGCGGGACTGGCGGAAGACGGTCCTTACCCGGCCCACGGCGTCGTCCTGCCCCCCGAGGTCGAAGGCAGCCTCCATGTCTGGCACCAGTACGTGATTCGCTCTTCGCGGCGGGATGCCCTGCGCGAGTTTCTCAGCAGCCGCCAGATCGGGTCCGAGATTTACTATCCGGTCCCACTCCACATGCAGGATGCGTTGAGAGGGCTGGGCTACTCCGAAGGAGATTTCCCGGAAGCCGAGCGCGCGGCGCGCGAAGTGCTGGCGCTGCCCATCTTCCCTGAATTGCGGGAAGACGAGCAGCGGATTGTGGTGGGAGCCATTGCGGATTTTCTAAGCTGAAGGTTAGCGGTAGACTTCGCGTCTGTTCCCGATCCGGATGACCAGGATCTTTAGTGTTCGGTCCTGAATCTCGCAAATAATGCGGTAGTCGCCGACTCGATAGCGCCAAAACTCGCCCAACTCCGAGCCTTTCAGCGCGTGTCCTCACAGTACGGGGATTGTCCAGTGGGGCAACGCGATTGCGAAGAAACTCTGTAATTCGCCGGGCAATCGGTTTGTCGAGCTTTGCGAGTTCCTTCCTGGCAGAATCCTCGAACTCAATCGACCAGGCCAAGCTCGCGCTCCACGTCGTCCAGTGAGTGCGTCGTGGTGTGACCCGCTCGCAATTGGATCAGGCGGCGCTCGGCGATTTGCAGGTCTTCGACATTCTCGACGTGCTCTCTGTCGTACTTTCCCGCCCTGATGAGTTCCCACGCTTTCTCGTATGGCATCACGTCCTCGTGCCTGGACCGCCAGTGCGCATCAATTCCGTCGAAACCCTTGCCTCGGAATTTATGTCCAACATTCGGGGCAAACCCGCTGTGAACGTTCGCCCTCCTCGATCAGGCGCAACGCAGCATCGCGTACGAGCCGCGTAGGCTCAACGCCCTCGAAGCTGGCAATCTGCGCTCTGGCTTCCTGTTCGGGCGTGAATTGAATCTCCATCATCAAAAGTGTTGCAGCGACGAACTATCATGTCAAGGCTTCTGTCCCCCCGCATCCCGGCTGTTCCATGCCGTAAAATCGCCCTAGCATGAAGTGTCCGTACTGCGGCTTTGGGCAAGACCGGGTGGTGGATTCGCGCGAAAGCAAGGAGGCTGACGCCATCCGGCGGCGCCGGGAGTGCGAACGCTGTAATCGCCGCTTCACCACCTACGAGCGCATCGACGAAATCCCCTACATGGTGGTCAAGAAGGACGGGCGGCGGGAGCGGTTCGACCGCCAGAAGGTGTTGAGCGGGCTGCTGCGCGCCTGCGAAAAGCGCCCCGTTCCGTCGAAAAAACTGGAAGCGATCGTCGACGCCACCGAGACGTTTCTCATGGACGCTCCCGAGCGGGAGCGCAGCACGCGCGAGATCGGCGAGCTGATCATGAACCATCTCAAGGGCCTCGATACGGTTGCCTATATCCGCTTCGCTTCGGTGTATCGCGACTTCAAGGATGTGCGCGAATTCAAGGAAGAGCTGGAAGCGCTGCTCGAGGGACACAAGAAGACAGCTTCTAGCTCCTAGCCTCCAGCTGCTAGCTTGTTGGTGCAGCTCTAACCGAGATCAGATCTGGAAGTTGCGATTTTGGATTTGCGGCACAAGACACATGATTTGGCAGGATCGGCTAGAAGCTAGGAGCTAGGAGCTAGAAGCTGGTCCCAAGAAGCTAGAGGCTTGAACAATGGCAGAGACAAAAACGCATCGAGTCACACTCATTCCCGGCGACGGTATCGGCCCTGAAGTCACCCAGGCCGTGGTCCGCATTCTCGAAGCCACTGGCGTGAAATGGGATTGGGAACGCTACTCCGCGGGCGCCGAAGCCTTCGAAATCTTCGGCGAATACATCCCCACGGCGCTCTACGAATCGATCGAACGCAACAAGGTGGCGCTCAAGGGACCGGTGACCACGCCCATCGGGGGCGGCTTCAAGAGCATCAACGTCACGCTGCGCAAGAAGTTCGACCTCTTCGCCAATTTCCGCCCCATCAAGAACCTGCCCGGTCTCGAATCCAAGTGGCCCGGCGTGGACCTGATCATCGTGCGCGAAAACACCGAGGGCGAATACGTGGGCCTGGAGCATGAAGTGGTTCCCGGGGTGGTGGAAAGCATCAAGGTCATCACCGAAAAGGGCTCGACGCGCATCGCGAAATTCGCCTTCGAATACGCGCGCAAGCACGGGCGCAAGAAGATCCACTCCATCCACAAGGCCAACATCATGAAGCTCTCCGACGGGCTGTTCCTGCGTTGCGCGCGCAAGGTGGCGGAGGGATTCCCGGACGTAATTTATGCCGAGCACCTCATCGACAACACCTGCATGCAGCTGGTGATGAATCCTTACCAGTACGACACGCTGCTGCTCGAGAATCTCTATGGCGATATCGTGAGCGATCTCTGCGCCGCTTTCGTGGGCGGACTGGGGCTGGTGCCGGGGGCGAACCTGGGGGTGGACTGCGCCATCTTTGAGGCCGTGCACGGTTCGGCGCCGGACATTGCGGGCAAGAATATAGCCAATCCGACAGCACTGCTGCAGTCGGCCGTTCTGATGCTGCACCACCTGGACGAAGAGGCGGCGGCCACCCGGGTACAAAAGGCGCTTGAAACCGTCTATGCGGAAGGCAAGACCCTCACCCGCGACGTGGGCGGCACAGCCGGCACCACGCAGTTTGCGGATGCCGTGTTGGCGGCGATGGGACAGGACTGATGCCTGGGTCGGCCGGTTCGCCCCCTGCTTTTCCCTGACCTGCACGAGTGAAACGTTTGAATATTACCAATTGCCCGTTGCAAACCGAATGTAGAGGTGGAAGAATCGGTATCTAGCACAGCCCCCGATGCCTCTGCCAGGACAAGGAATGCAGCCTCTGTACGCAGCCTCGTGTTTGCTTTTCGCTCTGACGGCCTCCGTGGTCCATCTCCATGGATCCGATGGACCGAAGGTGAAATGTGTGCAGGAGCCCGCGGCGCAGGGGGTGCAGCCAGTCCCGGCGGAGCCAAAGGCGGATCCAACAGAGGACACGAAGCCCGCTGCGGCGACTCCCGCGGAGCAAGACAGCAAGTTCGCGAATATACCCGCGACGCCTTCGCCGTCTATCCCCGTGATCGACGTCGACCTGATCGAGCAGGCCAAGGCGGGGGACGCCAAGGCGCAATACAAGCTGGGATACGACTACTACAACGGCCGCGGCATCGCGCAGGACTATGCCCAGGCCGCTGTCTGGTGGAAGAAGTCGGCGGACCAGGGTTTCGCCTATGCCCAGAACAACCTCGGCGTTCTTTACAACAGCGGAAAGGGCGTCCCCCAGAGCTATTCAGAGGCGTATTTCTGGCAAAACCTGGCGGCCGCGGGCGCCAACGGCGAGATGCAGATGCAATTCGCCAAGAATCGCGACGAGTCGGCGGCTAGGCTCGGCTATTTCGAACGGCTACGGGTGCAAAAGAGAGCGTCAAAGTGGGCCAACGCCCATCCCGTTCCGCCGCGCAGCCACGAACCTCCGCCGGACCACCTTTGAAGTCCTATTGGCTAACAGCTGATCGCTAAAAGCCGGCCCGCGGCTAGTCCAGCAGCCTGTAGTAGAAGTCAACATTGGGAAGAAACCATCCCTCAGCGGCTAAACAGGCTGCTGAGAAGGTATGGTTCCGAGCGAAATTCCCCAAAAGCAGAAGTCTGGATCAGCACATCGTGCTTCGAATCCCTGTGTGCTTCCGGCAAGCCTGATTGAGTGCGCCTGCCGACGATGGCCCGACACCGGCTGTTCGGGAATCGTGCGGCCGGAATCCCCGGTTGGCCAGCGAAGCGCTCGGAACTAAATTTTCCGGATGCATGTGCCGATAGGAACAGTAGCGGTCTTCTATTGGCACTTAAATCGGGGGGCAGGCCTGGTGCGACTTCGAGACTATCCAGGGGCGACCGCGGGAAGGGCGTATGGCGAAAAGAACTCGCTATATGGATGAGTTATGAAACCGTCTGTCATTCGCTTTAATCGCTATTCCGCTTTTCTTGTCTTAATTCTCTTTCTAATATTCGTTCCCCTGGCTCTTTCCGGGTGCGGAGGACTGAACTCCTCCGTCCCTGCGATCGGCACCTACGTTGCGGGAAGTTTTTGTTTCGACAATGCCATAGACTCCGCTGGAAACCTATGGGTGGCGAATGGGGGCAACGGCACCCCGGGAACGGCCGCAGGGGACAGCAACGTTACAGAACTGAGCCCCTCCGGCAAAGTTATCGGCACCTACGTTGCGGGAACAGGTCCTATCGGCATAGCCATCGACAAATCAGGAAACGTATGGGTGGAGAATTACGGCAACGGAACCCCGGGAACGGCCGCAGGGGACAGCAACGTTACGGAACTGAGCCCCTCCGGCGCCGTTATCGGCACCTACGTTGCGGGGAGCTATCCTGCCGGAGGCATAGCCATCGATACATCCGGAAATGTATGGGTGACAAATTGGGGCGCGGCCTCGGGAACCGCGGGAACCCCGGGAACGGCTCCGGGCGACAGCAACGTTACGGAACTGAGCCCCTCCGGCACCGTTATCGGCACCTACGTTGCGGGAAGTTCTCCTGGAGGCGTAGCCATAGACTTCTCCGGAAACATATGGGTAGCGAATAAGGGCAACGGAACTCCGGGGATGGGCCTGACGGACAGCAGCGTTACGGAACTGAACCCCTCCGGCAAAGTTATCGGCACCTACGTTGCGGGAAGTCATCCTGAAGGCATAGCCATAGACCCCTCCGGAAACGTATGGGTGGTGAATAAGGGCAATGGAACCCCGGGAACGGCGGCGGGTGACAGCAACGTTACGGAACTGAGTTCCTCCGGCATCGTTATCGGTACTTACATTGCGGGAAGTTATCCTGAAATCGTAGCCATAGACTCGGCCGGAAACGTATGGGTGGCGAATGGATATAACCGGGGAATAGGAACGGGCCTGACGAACAGCAGCGTCACGGAACTGAGTTCCTCCGGCACCGTTATCCAAACTTATGCTACTGGAAATCAACCTTACGGCATCGCCATAGACAAATCAGGAAACGTATGGGTGACTAACTACGGCAATGGAACCGCGGGAACGACCCTGGGGTACAGCAACGTTCAGGTATATATGGGAGTTGCGAAAGGGCCGCAGTATTTTCCTTATTCCGGACCACAGTGGCCGGGCGCGGAGTGATCGTCATAATTGGCGAGGGCGCCGTCGCTAACGGGCCGTGGGACAACGCAATGGCTGGCGCAATACCGAGGACTCCTTATCTCATCAGAAGACCCCGGTATACAAACGACTCCGTTTATGGCGGACCACCCTAGATGGGCCGCGGGTTGGTCAGCCTGGCATTGGTCACGTTATCGGGCTGGTCGGTGAACGACTTGCCCTCGTGATAGGCGAATTTCTGGTAGCGCGACCCGGTCTTGCGAATGGCATCCTGCGCCCCGTCATCCCAGGTCACCCGGGCTTCGCCGTTTACATAATCCCAGCGACCGTGTTCATCGCCGATCGAGCGCATCGCGTCGCCGCTCTCTTTCAAAGTGATGTAGAAATTGCTGCCGTTGCCGTCGCCGCATTCCCATTTGCCCACGTAGTGGCCGCGCGGAGGCGCATCGGCACTGGCCGGGCCGTTGTCGCCGGCCGCCAGAGCCGCCGCCGGAAATTCCACCCTTTCGATGTCGGACAGGTTGAACGTCTGCCGGTGGCCATCCTTGAAAACGATCACGATGGTGCCAGGCGCGCTCTTGGGCGGAGCAGCGGACCTCGCGACCACGCCCGCAAGAGTGAAAAGCAGAATGAGGCTAACACCGGCCACAACGACGTTCTTTCGCATGATCTCTCCTTTGGGGACCCCCGGCGCGAGAGGGCGATGACAAATCGCGCCATTGTCAGATACGCGGAGGGAACGTTGATTGTTCCGGCGCTACCCCGTCTTGAACGCGCCATTCCTTCCGTGAAGCCTGGCTACCGCTCCTGTACACTGGAGTGTTTACTGCCATGCAAAGCAAATACCCCATCGGCATCCTGGGCGCGACCGGTATGGTCGGCCAACGCTTTATCCAATTGCTCGAGAACCACCCCTGGTTCGAGGTCGCCTGGCTGGCCGCCAGCGACCGCTCCAGCGGCAGAAAATACGGTGACGCCGCGAGGTGGAGGCTCGACACCTCGCTGCCGGAGCGCATCGCGCGCATGACCGTCTCCCCGGCTGAGCCGGCGGGCGCGCCGCGCATCATTTTTGCCGCGCTCGACGCGGACATCGCCCGTGAAATGGAGCCGAAGTTCGCCGCCGCGGGCTGTGCCGTGGTTTCGAATTCAAGCGCCTTCCGGATGCACCCTAACGTGCCGCTCGTGATCCCCGAAGTGAACCCCGAACATCTGCACCTGATCGAAGAGCAATCCTGGCGCAAGGAGTCGGGCGGGTACATTGTCACCAATCCCAACTGCTCGGCGATTGGGCTGGTGATGGCGCTCAAGCCTCTCGAAGAGCGGTTTGGCCTGGAGCAGATATTCGTGGCGACCATGCAGGCCGTCTCCGGCGCGGGCTATCCCGGCGTGCCTTCGATGGACATCCTGGGCAACGTGGTGCCCTACATCAAGGGCGAAGAAGAAAAGATGGAGGCCGAAACGCTGAAGCTGCTGGGCCGGCTCGCCGAACACGCTGTGGAGCCGCTGGCGGCAAGGATGACCGCCCACTGCAACCGCGTCGCCGTCGAGGATGGGCACACGGAAAGCGTCTCGATCAAGCTGGGCAACAAACTAGGCCGGCCGGTGACGCGCGAGGACATGCTGGCCGCGTGGGCGGAGTTTCAACCGCTGGCCGGGCTGAGGCTGCCCATGGCGCCGGAGCAACCGGTGGAGTGGGCGGCGCAGGACGATCGTCCCCAGCCGCGGCTGGATCGCAACCGCGGGCGGGGCATGGGTGTAACGGTCGGTCGGCTGCGGCCCTGCGGCCTGCTGGACTGGAAGTTTACGGTACTGTCGCACAACACCATTCGCGGCGCGGCGGGTGCGGCGATTCTGAATGCGGAGTTACTGGCGAGCCTGGGCAAGCTGGAGCCCGCCCCGGTGGCCGCGGCTCAAGCATGAGAGTTCAAGACGGCGGGGCTTTCCCCTTGAGGTTCACTGTATCGATATGAGATCTCTCGCATGAGCCTGGTAGTGATGAAGTTCGGCGGCACCTCGGTGGAGGATCCCGCCGCGATCAACCGCACCGCCGCCATCGTGGCCGGCCGGGTTTCCGCGGGCCGGCAGCCGGTGGTCGTGGTCAGCGCCATGGCCAAGGTGACCGACCAGTTGCTGCGTGCCGCCTCGGCTGCATCGGTAGGCGACCGGACCGGGGCACTGGCCATCAGTTCGCGCCTGCGTTCGCGGCATCGCGATACCGCCGCAGCGCTGATCAAGAATCAAAAAGACAGCGCCGCCCTGGTGACCTGGATCGATCAGAAATTCGATCAGCTCGACGAGGTCCTGCGCGGGCTGGCCGCGATCCTCGAACTCACCCCACGCATTTCCGACCTGATCGTGAGCTACGGCGAACGGCTCTCGAGCCGCATGATCGCCGCCGCGTTTTGCGAGCGCGGCATCGCGGCGGCCCACGTGGATGCGCGCGAGATCATCCTTACCGACTCCCAGTTTCAGAAGGCGATTCCCCTCGATACGGCCATTGAAAAACGCGCCAACGAAAAGGTGCGTCCCCTGGTGAACGAGGGCAAAGTCCCGGTGATGGGCGGATTCGTCGGCTCCAACGAGGCCGGCATCACCACGACGCTGGGGCGCGGCGGGTCCGATTTTACCGGGGCGCTGATCGGCGGGGCGCTCGCCGCTGATTCCATCGAAATCTGGACCGACGTGGACGGCATTATGACCTCCGATCCGCGTGTCTGCCCTGACGCGCTGCGCGTCAAAGTCATCAGCTTTGAAGAAGCCGCGGAACTGGCCTACTTCGGCGCCAAAGTGCTGCATCCGGCCACCATTCTTCCCGCGGTCAAGAAAAACATTCCTGTCCTGGTGCTCAATAGCCGCAACCCCGGCAACGAAGGCACGCGCATCACGTCTCTGGCCCCGCATTGCAAAAGCCCGTTCAAGTCGATCGCGGTCAAAAAGAAGCTGAGCATCATCGACGTGGTCGCGAGCCGCATGCTGATGACCCACGGCTATCTCAAGGCCATTTTCGATGTGTTCGACCGCCACCAGTGCGCCGTCGACATGGTTTCGACCAGCGAGGTCTCGGTATCGCTGACCGTGGACTCGAACGACAAGCTGCCCCTGATCGCCGCCGACCTGAGCAAGCTGGCCGATGTGAAATACGAGGGCAAGAAGGCGCTGGTGTGCATGGTGGGCGAGGATATCCGCGGGCGCAACGGCATGGCCGCGCAGGTGTTCATGGCCATACGCCACATCAACGTGCGCATGATTTCGCAAGGGGCCAGCGAAATCAACATGAGCTTCATGATCGATGAGGAGGATGCGGACGAAGCGGTGCGTTCGCTGCATGCCGCGTTCTTCCAGGACCCCGACCCGGAGATCTTCGACGTGGAAGCGAGAAAACAGCTTCTAGCTTCTAGCTCCTAGCTTCTAGCTTCTAGCTTCTAGCTCTCACCCACTACCAGTTGTCATCCCGAGCGAAGTCCTCGGCAGCGGACGCAGTCGAAGGATCTGCAGTTCAGGCATCGCGCGTCTGAAACAACTCTGGGTTCCCACATTCGGCGCGTCGTTGTTTTTGCGCCTGAGGTGGGATAGCACATAAGCTGATCTTTGCGAAGTCGAACTAGAAGCTAGAAGCTAGGAGCTTGTTCAATGCTGTTTCTCGTATTAGGCATGGGAAAGACCGGCTCGCTGGTCGCGGAAGTAGCTCGCGAGCGCGGCCACGGCGTGCGCGCCATGGACATCAACGAGAACAGCGGCGCTGCGGCGCTGACGGCGCCCACGCTCGCCGGCGTTGATGCGGTCATCGACTTCACCACCGCCGCGGCAGCCGTCGAAAACATGCGCGCCGTGCTGGCGCTGGGATGCCGCATCGTTGTCGGCACCACCGGCTGGTACGCGCAGCTCGACGCCATGAAAGCGATCGCCGAGCGCCGCCAAGGTTCGTTGCTCTACGGAACCAACTTTTCGATCGGCGTGCAGAAGCTGTTCCAGATGACCGCGGACCTGGCCAGGCTTGACGGTTACAAGTTCTCCATCACCGAGACCCACCACACCACCAAGCTCGACGCGCCTTCCGGCACCGCGATCACGCTGAAGGAAATCATCCAGGCCGCTCAGCCCGGCGTCGAGGTGGAGGTTATTTCGCATCGAGTTGGCGACGCCAAGGGCGAGCATGTTGTGCGCGCGACGAGCGAACACGACATGATCGAATTGCGCCACGACGCCCACAGCCGGCGCGGCTTCGCGCTCGGCGCCGTTCGTGCCGCCGAATGGCTCGGCCACCAACCCCCCGGCGTGTGGGACTTCCGTGATGTGTTCGACCGGCTGTAGATCAGCAATTTATCCTGCTTGCGCTCTCCAGTCTGAGGACGGCATTCCTCGTGTGTTTGTCTGACACGGCGATCTTTGCCACCTTCGGCCCCAACTCTCAATTCACGAGGTTCGCCATGAAGAACGACTTACTGACGAAGTCCCTCTTGCTGGTGATTGCGATTGCCCTGAGTCTGATCGCGATCCGGCCGTATGTTCACCCCGATCCTGCCCGAGCAGACGCATCCCCCTATCCATTTCATATCGAGCCTGGAGTTCGCATGTTGCGCGCTCCCGATGGCAGCAAGCAGGCATTAGGCCTGGTGGCGATCGATATGCGGACCGGGGCGATCTGGGGTTTCCCAACCTACAACCCGGACCCCTATCCTGCGCTTGGATCCGATACCAAACCGCAGGTCTCGCATCCATTTCCGCTGGGGAAATTTGCATTCGAGGATACCGACAAGTAAGTCGGCTCGGACAACGAAAAGCCTCGAGATCGCTCGAGTCGACGATCCACGCCGAAGCGGAGGCGGGTCAGCGCGATGACTTCAGCTTGCATTCGTTCCTGGGTGTATGGAGAATCCACCGAAACCGATCCAGCCCGGCGATGTCCAAATTTGACAAAGTCTGTTATTCGGGCTTCGAATAGCTCCAAGGAGAGTCCCCATGAATGTGTCCCTCACGCCTGAGCTGGAGAAGTTTGTCACCGATAAAGTTGCGTCGGGCCGGTACACCTCGGCGAGCGAGGTGGTTCGGGAGGCGCTTCGGCTGCTGGAACGCGAGGAGAAATCGCGCAAGGAGCAGCTCGAGGACTTCAACCGCGAGTTGGACGCTCGGATCGCCGCTCTTGATCGTGGCGAGCACGTGACCGCGGAAGAAGCGCGTGAGCACTTTCGGCGGAAATCGGAAGAGCGGAGAAAACGGATCGCATGAGCCGGTATGTCCTGAGCAGCGAAGCACTGCTTGAACTCGATGACATTTGGGGATACATCGCTCGGGACGACATCGAAGCTGCGGATCGTTGGATTGCCAAGCTTCTCGACGCCTGCGAAATGCTCGCAAGCAATCCACGGGTCGGCCATACGCGTAAGGATCTCATCACCAACTCTTTCCTCTTCTGGCCGGTCGGCGCATACCTCATCATCTACCGGATACTGGAGGACGCAATCGAGATCGTCGCCGTCACCCAGGGCGCTCGCGACATTCCTTCCTATTTGCGCAGGCGCCCCTGATCCCGGCCATGTCATCTGCCGTTATACTTGCCTGTTATGGAAACAATTGGCTGTGGCACCGCTATCGTTACGCCCTTCCGGGCCGATGGATCGATCGATGAACGGGCGCTCTGGGCGCTGGTGAACTGGCAGATCGAATCGGGCATCGACTTCATGGTCGCCTGCGGATCGACGGGCGAGGCGGCGACGCTCGATGAAGACGAGTGGCTGCAGCACGGTCCGCATCGTGATCGAGGCGGCGGCGGGCCGCGTTCCGGTGTGGGCCGGGTGTACGCACAACTCGACGCGGGTGCTGGTGCGCCAGGCCGGACTGTTGCGCCCGATCAAGGGCCTGGCCGCCGTGCTCTCCGCCAACCCGTATTACAACAAGCCCACCCAGGAAGGCCAGTTCCAGCACTTTCTTGCGCTCGCGAAGGCAGTGGACCCGCTCCCCGTCGGTTCTCTATAACGTGCCCGGCCGCACCGCCGCCAATCTCGAACCGGAGACGGTCATCCGCCTGGCCGAGGCCGCGCCCAACATCCAGGCCATCAAGGAGGCCAGCGGCAAGCTGCCCCAGATCGCGCAGCTGGTTCACGGCGTGCCCAAGGGCTTCAAGGTATTTTCCGGCGACGATAACCTGGCGCTGGCCGCCATCGGCATCGGCGCGCACGGGCTTATCAGCGTGGCCTCGAATGAGGCTCCCGCCGAAGTGACACGCATGATCGGGGCGGCGCTCAAAAACGACTGGACCGAGGCCCGCGAACTTGAGCAGCGCTTCGGTCCCCTGTTCGAGGCCAACTTCTGGGAATCGAATCCCTCGCCCGTCAAAACGGTCCTGAACCTGATGGGCAAGTGCAGCGACACGGTCCGCCTGCCGCTGGTGCCGCCCATGGCCGCGACCCGCGCCAGGCTGGAGCGGCTGGCCGGCGAACTGGGCCTGCTGAAACTCGCCCCCGTCGGCGAGGCAGACCAGCACACGTTTTAAAGGCAGGGATCAGGGAACAGGGATCAGAACCGCTGGCGGCAGTTTACATTTTTTGTCGAAATAGTCGTACCCGCATGTCGAAATGACGCGAGGCCCGTACGTCATGGTAGTGACGGCGCACAGAGTCATTGCTGGCGCCGCCTAAAATCCAAAACACGGAGGTTCGACATGCAATATCTCTTGACGCTGTATTCAGATGAGTCGGGCTGGGGGCAGATGACCCCGGAGCAGCAGCAACAGGGCGTAGCTGCGTACACCGCTTACACCCAGGCGCTGTCGGCGGCCGGTGTGTTGAAGGGCTCCAACCGGCTGCGGCCCAGTTCCACAGCCACCACGCTGCGCACGACCAACAACAAAACCCAGGTCCTCGATGGTCCGTTCATCGACTCCAAGGAACAGCTGGGCGGCTATTACCTGATCGAGGTGCCGGACCTCGATGCCGCGCTCTCCTGGGCCGGAAAATGCCCGGGCGTCGGCCACGGCGTGGTCGAAGTGCGGGCCATCTGGCCGATGGGGCCGGCGAATTACGAGCAAAACGCCGCCGAACCAGCCGTAGCCGCGGCCCGGTGAAGCGATGAGTCCGTGCAGTGGCGCGCTGGTGCAGGAGACGGCAGAGGCGGTGGCGCGCCACAGTTACGGCAAGCTCGTGGCCTTTCTGGCGGCGCGATCGGGCAACGTGGCCGCGGCCGAAGACGCTCTTTCGGACGCGTTCGCGGCGGCTCTCGAAGACTGGCCGGTGAAGGGCTGCCCGGAGAATCCCGAAGCGTGGCTGCTGACGGTTGCGCGGCGCAAGCTGATCGACGCCGCCCGCCGGCGCAAGAACGAAGCGCCCGTCGACGATTTTGAAATTGAAGCGGAGAGCCTGGCCGAGCCTTTGGACGAAGGCGAAGTGCCCGACCGCCGCCTCGGCCTGATGTTCGCCTGTGCGCATCCCTCCATCGACGCCGCCATTCGCGCACCCCTGATCCTGCAGGCTGTCCTGGGACTGGACGCGGCCCGGATTGCGTCGGCTTTCCTGATGTCTCCGGCGGCCATGGGCCAGCGGCTCGTGCGCGCCAAAACCAAGATACGGCAGGCGCGGATCCCGCTCCGCATTCCCGAACGTGAAGAACTGCCCGAACGCCTGGAAACCGTTCTCGACGCCATCTACGCCGCTTTTTCCGAAGGATGGCTGGACGCGGTGGGGACCGATCCGGCCCGGCGCGACCTCGCCGAAGAGGCCATCTATCTCGGCCGCCTGGTTACCGAGCTCTTGCCCGGCGAACCGGAAGCCCTCGGCCTTCTGGCGCTGATGCTGTATGCGGAGGCTCGACGGCGCGCGCGGCGCAGCTCCGCAGGCGAGTACATCGCGCTGGCGGAGCAGGATATTTCTCTCTGGGATGAGGTGCGGATTGGAGAAGCTGAAACGGCTTTGCGTCGCGCCGGCGTCATGGGGCTGATCGGGCGATATCAGCTGGAGGCCGCGATTCAGTCGGCCCACGTCTCGCGGCGGCGCGACGGGCTGCCCAACTGGCCCGCCGTCGTTAAACTGTATGACGCGCTTCTGGAACTTACAGGCTCGCCGGTGGCCGCCATCAACCGGGCGATCGCGGTGGCCGAGATCGAGGGCCCCGGCGCGGCCCTGGCAATTCTGGATAGCGTGAACGACGATGCGCGCGTGATCGAATATCAGCCGTACTGGGCAGCGCGTGCCGATCTCCTGGTCCGCACTGGAGCTACGCTTGAAGCTCGGGACGCGTATGAAATCGCCATTGGTCTGGAGCGCGATCCGTCTCTGCGCAATTATCTGGAACGCCGGCGGGCCAGGCTGGCGCCAGGATAGATTTCAATTGCCAAACCGGAGCGCGTGCGGCGCTACCGGCGGGGCGCTCTCCTTCGGCTTGCGGGACCGCTTGGGTTTTTTGGCGGGCGGTTCTACCTTCCACTGCACACCCGGCCTCGCCACTTCCCACATCTCGGCGGCGATCTGGTCAAATAACCCCATCTTGTCCACCTGCTTGTCGCTGCCCTGCTCGTACAAGTTGAAGTGCGTGCGGTCAGGCAGGTAGGTGAAGTGGGGATGGGCACCCACGCGCGTCAGCACGCCTTCAAACTTGCGCGCCGATCCATCGAGGTAAAACGTGTCGGCCGTGCCCACAATCAAGTGGATTCGGCCGTCAAGATCGTCGCCACGCTGAGCCCAGGTCGACTCGACGATGTGGGCCAGGTCGTAGTGTTCGATCCAATAAGCGACAACGTCGGGATGCACCTGGCCGGTGACCCGGTCGAACATCGGCTGGGGTGCGCCGCTCGCCCCTTTTGGAGAAAACACCCAGTCGAACGATTGCAGTTGCCCTCCGTAGGGCCCCAGGACCTCTTCGAGCCGGGCCACTTGTTCCATGGTCGCCACTACGCGGCCGTTGTCACGCACGATGGGAACCAGCGACCCATCCGGCTTGAGATACATGTTCGCATTGGCATCATAAAGATCGACATTGGTGAAATCGTGAAAGTCGCTGGGGTCGGGCGAAGTCGACCAGGTACCGCCGAAAATCCTGGGGTAGTTGATCTCGAGCTGCAGCGTGGCCCAGCCGCCGCTCGAATGGCCGTTCAGCAGACGGCCCGTGGGCTTGGCGTCCATGCGGAACTTCTGTTCGAGATGGGGGATGAACTCGGTGGTGAGAGCCGTGCCCCAGGGGCCGTCGTTCACCGAATCGGCAAACTCGTGGGTGCCTTGCTGAATTGCCTCGTTGAGCATGACCCAGATCATGGGCGGCATTTTGCCCGCCTTCATTCGTTCGTAGATACGCAGGCCCGACACCAGCGCGCCGTCGATGTCGCCCCCAAACCCATGGGTCCAATACACGGTCGGGTAGGTTTCGTTGGCGTGAGCGGCATAGGTCGGCGGCAGGATCACCCACGCCCGGATCCTGGCCGGCCGGCCCCAGAAGCGCGTCAGAAGCGGGCTCTCCATCTCGTCGTACTGGGCCACGTCCGCGGTGGCCGCTTCCTTCAACTTGGCGAACGCGGCGGCCCGCTGCGGATCTTCGATCACCCGGCGGTCGAGCGACAGCACCGGCTCAGCGCCCGCGCCGGGCTTCCACCCGGCCAGCGTTAGCACCGGACTGACCCAGTCGTCGGGGCCCCGCCCTTTGTAGTTGTAGTTGTGATTGACGTCGAGCACGGCCTGGGCCTCGTAAATTCCCGAGGGCACCGCCGAGAAGGGCTTCGGGTACGCGGTTTCGTCGGCATCCACTTCGACGGAAGCGCCAGGCGCCAGGCCCTGCACCTCTTTCGCGCACACCCACGCATCCGTGACGTGAAGTTCGCTGGTCGAGACCTCGTTGTCCCCGGAACCGGCTTTGAGGAAAATCAGCAGGCGTCCGCTGATAGGCGCGGTGTTGGAGGCCGGCGCCTGCACGCGGAAGAAAACATGGGGCGGTGAGGAGGATACCTGGCCGTGGAGCTGGATGACTGCCAGGGCGACGCTCGCTGCGATCAGCAAACGGCGAAGTAAGCTGCAATCTTTGAGGATGAGCATGCGCGATCTCAAGGCTCCAAATCTACAGGAATAAGGTCGGTCATTCCAGACTGCGTTGCCGGAAGCTGACGAGGCACCTTCGACCAGTCCGGCAGAAGGCCGCCGGCAACCTATCCAACCAGGGCAGCTTTCACTGCTTCACTCACGAGGCGGCCCTCGGCCCGGACCCCTGACGCCTGCAGCCGTGCCTGGACAGCCTTGATAACCGGGCCCATGTCCTTGGGCGTCGGCGTGTGCCCGGTCGCGGACGCGTGTTCCGCGACCACTTCGAAAACCAGCGCGTGGAGCCCTGCCTCATCGAGAGCCTTGGGCAGGAATTCCTCGATGACCACGATCTCCGCCGCCTCTTTGGCCGCCAGTTCCGGGCGATTACCTTTGGTGAACTGCTCGATCGAATCCCGGCGCTGCTTGATCATCGTGGCCAGCGCCTGCTGTTCCTCGGCGGGGGTGAGCAAATCACGCTTCTCGATGGCCTTGTTCTTGAGCGCGTTCTTGATCAGGCGCAGGGTGCCGGTGCGCTCGGCGTCGTGGGCCTTCATGGCAATGATGATCTGCTGGCTGATCCGCGCCTCGAGTGCGCCTGCGTCGGTCAAGGTACACCTCTCTCCACCTTCAATCTATTCAGTTTATCGCGTCTAAGCCCCTCGCCCCGGCTCTCCAGGGTGCGCGATGCTGCGGGTTATGAATACCTTCTGCAAAAACGTTTTAGCTCGCCGTTCACCATCGTCGGAGGGGCCGCAACTTTTTGCGCCCGCTTCCATCTACAAGATTGAGGTAATCGGGAAATGAAACCCAAATCAACGATGATTGCGCTGTTTGGACTGGCGATGTTTGGAGCGACCGCCTTTGCCGCCCAGCCGGCGCAGCCAGGAACGGTGAATTATGTAGAAGGTGCGGCGTCCCTTGACGGACAGACCCTGAATAACAAGGACGTGGGAAGCACGACAGTCCAGGCCGGGCACGAACTCAACACTGGAGCGGGCAAGGCCGAGGTCCTGCTGACGCCGGGCGTATTCCTTCGCCTTGACGACCACAGCGCGATGAAGATGGTGTCCCCCGATCTCACCCTGACCCAGGTGGATCTTGAGAAGGGACGCGCGGCCGTGGAAGTCGACGAAATCCATAACCAGAATGACCTGCAGGTTATCGATGACGGCGTGACCACCCGCCTCGACAAGACCGGCTACTACGAGTTCAATGCCAACCAGCCCCAGGCGATGGTGTTCAAAGGCTTGGCCCGGACGGAAGTCGGCGACGGCAAGTGGCGAGAAATCAAGAGCCACCACGAGCTTGCGCTCACCGGTGAGGCGAACGGCGAACCCCTGGCGAAGGAGAAGCCCGCTGATTTCGACACCCACGCAACCGACGAACTCTACAACTGGAGCAGCCTCCGGTCGCAGTATCTGGCCGAGGCCAACAACCAGATGGCAAGCGAGTACTACGGCGCCGGTTACGGTCCCGGCTGGTTCTGGGACCCCTATGCATTCGGCTACACCTATATGAGCTTCGAACCGTTCGCGAGCCCGTTTGGGTGGGGATTCTATCCCTTCGGCTGGGGAGGCTTCCTGGGTGGATATTACGGTCGCTGGTATGGCGGCCGGCACTGGACCGGTGGTCCGTATTACCGCTATGGCAACAGCCATGTCGCCCATGGCGGAATCTACGAAGGCGGCTTCCACGGCCAGGGTGGATTTCACGGCGAAAGCGGATTCCATGGCGGCGCAATGGGCGGAGGTGGACGCCGCTAATCGCCGGATCTGACCGATTTGAGAGAAAGTGCAGCCGATAGGCCGGCTGCGCTTTCTCGCTCCCGCCAGTGTCAACGATGTTCGTCGCCAATCGGGTGAATTGCCCGGAATGGGACGCTTTCCTCCACCGTCCCGCCCTCAGCAATCGGGATCAGGTCGACCAGCTCGCGTTCCAGGTCTACCCAGACCACCAGAAACAAATCGTCCCGGCCATCGATCCGGACTCTCTCTCTAACTCTCGGTATTCTCACAATAGCGACACACTCGTTCTATGTAATCGATCTGACGGCGCAAACAGGCCCGCGACAAACTTCACCATACTTTATTTAATGCAATTGCAAAAAAGAAATTTCTTCAGACGCGAATTTATTCATTCTGGGTCCATCTTGAGGGGGATGAGAGGCTGGCAAGTGGCTTTTTGCACTGGGTAGTGGTTCACATAAATCACAAATATGTGTATTATGTGATTTCAGAAGATTCGACTCAGCGAGGAGATTCCATGATACGCAAAACCCGCCTCTATACGCCCGGTCCTACTCCCTTGCTTCCCGCCGCGCAGTTTGCCATGGCGGCCGCCGACATCCATCACCGCACGCCGGAATTTCGCGCCCTGTTTATCAAGGTGCTGTCTCAGCTGAAGGTGTTTGTGGGCACAACCAACGACGTGTTGCTGCTCTCCTCTTCGGGCACGGGGGCGATGGAGGCGTCGGTCTCCAATCTCACGTCTCCTGGCGATCGGGTGCTGGTGCTGACGGCCGGAAAGTTTGGCGAGCGGTGGCGGGAGCTGGCCAAAGCATTCGGCTGCGACGTTCAGCAGGTGACCGCTCCCTACGGGCAGACCTTCGATCTGGCCGAGGTGAAGAAAGCGCTCCAGCCCGATATCAAAGTGGTCTACATGCAGGCCACGGAGACTTCGACGGCCGTCCGCCACGATGTGGAGGCGGTGGCCCTGCTCATCCGCGAGGTCGCGCCCCTGGCGCTGCTGGTGGTGGATGGTATTACCGGCCTCGGCACCACCCACTTCGACGTGGATCGCTGGGGCATCGATATTCTGATCGGCGGATCGCAGAAGGCGGTGATGATTCCTCCCGGCCTTGCCTACCTGAGCGTCAGCGATAAGGCGTGGGCGGCGATGGAGAAGTCGAAAAATCCGCGCTACTACTTCGACCTGCGCAAGGAACGGAAAAATGCGGTCAAGGGGGAGAGCGCGTACACGCCGGCGGTGGCCCTGGTGGCCGGGCTTGGCGCCGCGCTCGACTATATCGCCGGCCAGGCGGGAGGCGATCTTGAGAAAGGCCGCATGGCCCTGGTCGACAACGCCCAGGTCAATGCCGAGGCCACCCGCGCCGGGCTTATCGCGCTGGGATTTACCCTCTTTGCGCCGTCGGCGCCGGCCGCCGCCGCGACTGCTGTGGCTGTCCCTGAGGGAATGAATTCCGGCGACGTGGTGAAGGCGCTCAAGTCCCGGTTCAGCCTGGTCACCGCAAACGGACAAGGCGAAATGCAGGGCAAGATCTTCCGCGTCGCGCATCTCGGCTTCTTCGACTACCTCGACACCATTGCTTTCCTCGGCGCCATGGAGCATATCGCGAAAGACACTTTGGGGCTGCCGGTGGTGTTCGGGCAGGCCGTGGCGGCGGCGCAGGCGGTGTATGCGAAAGCAGCTCCTAGCTACTAGCTTGCCCGTGGTATTGCGAACCTCTGTCGTCTCATGCGGGACCGGCTGCTTTTAGCCAGGAGCTAGAAGCTAGAAGCTCGGAGCTGTTTTCATGGATCTCACCTTCGGCGAAAAACTCGTCATCGCGCGCAAGCAGCTCGACCTCTTCCAGTACCAGATGGCGGAGCGGCTGGGCGTGCATCCCAATTCGATATGGAAGTACGAGCGCGGCGAAGGCAAGCCGCACGCCGCCGTCCTGCGCATGTTTGACCTGTTGTGCGAGAAGGAAGGCGTGCACTTCGACGAATACACCACCGCTGCAGCAGACAAGGGAGAGGCAATGAAGATCGTACTGGCGGAGAAGGTTTCTCCGGCGACGCTGGCCGTGTTTTCGGCCGAGCCGGGATGGGAAGTTCTGACCCACGACAAGCTTCCCGACGGGCTGGCGGCGGCCCTTGCAGATGCCGACGCGCTGGTGGTCCGCTCCGCCGTGCAGGTGGACGACGCGCTGATGGAGAAGGCTCCGAAGCTCCGCGTGATTGGCCGCGCCGGCGTGGGGGTCGACAACATCGACGCCGATGCCGCTACCCGCCGCGGGATCGTGGTGATGAACACCCCCGGAGCCAACGCCGTGGCCGTGGCCGAGTTGACCATCGGCCTGATGCTGGCCCTGGCCCGCAAAGTTCCGGCCGCCAACGCCTCAATGCATGCGGGCAAGTGGGACAAGAAAAGCCTGCAGGGCGCGGAGCTGAAAGGCAAGACGCTGGGGATTCTCGGCCTGGGCCGGGTCGGGCTCGAAGTCGCCCGCCGCGCCCGCGCCTTCGGCCTCGAGATCATCGGCAGCGATCCATTTGTGTCTTCGGCGGTGGCCCGCGAGAACGGCATTTTGTTGGTCTCTGTGGATGAGCTCTTTGCCAAAGCGGACTATCTGACTCTGCACGTCGGCCTCACTCCCCAGACCACCGGCATCATCAACGCGAAGACGCTGGCGGGGATGAAAAAAGGCGTGCGCATCATCAACTGCGCGCGCGGGGAGCTGGTCGAGGATGCGGCGCTCGCCGAGGCGCTCAAAGGCGGCCACGTGGCAGGCGCGGCGCTGGACGTTTTTTCGGAAGAGCCGCCCAGGAATTCGCCCTACACCGGACTCGACAACGTGATCCTCACTCCGCACATCGCAGGATCGACGGCGGAAGCGCAGGAGGCGGTGGGCATTCAGATTGCCCGCCAGGTGCGCGAATATCTGAAGCTGGGCGTGGTGCAGAATGCCGTCAACGTGCCTTCGCTCTCCCACGAGGAATACGTGCAGCTGGCGCCCTTCATCGACCTTGGAGAACGGCTGGGCTCGTTCCTGGGCCAGGCCGGCAAGGGCTGCATCGAAGCCATCGAGCTCGTCTACGGGGGAGCGCTTACCGAGGCCAAAACCGACCTGGTCCGCAACTCGGCCATCGCCGGGCTGCTTCAGGGCTCGGAGAACGTGAACCGCATCAATGCCGCGGCAGTCGCGGAGGAGCGCGGGATCCGAGTTCACGAAGAGAAGCGGGAAAGCACGCGCGGCGGGGCCGCCACCATGCTGGCCGTGGAGTTGCACACCGCCTCAGGCACCAGCCATGCGACCGCCACGGTGATTCACGGCGAGCAGCCGCGCCTGCTGGAGTTTGACGGCATCGATGTGGAGGCACCGCTCGAAGGCACTCTGCTGATGTGCCGCAACATCGACGTTCCGGGCGTGATCGGCAAGATCGGGACCACCCTGGGTGAGTACGGCGTCAACATCGCCAACTTCGCCCTCGGCCGCGACCGTTCCGGCGTCAAGCCGGTGCATGCCCTCGCCGTGGTGCAGGTGGACCCGCCCGTTCCGCCCGCTGTGCTCGATGCGCTCTTGAAGATTGAAGCCCTGCTGGAAGTCAAGGTAGTCAAGCTGGCGAATGGGGAGAACTAAGCGCGGTCGCCCAGGGCTTGTAGCCCAGATCTCAATCTCGATTCGGCAGATTCGACCCAAGATCGCTAGAATGGTCTAAAGGAAAGCGATCTGGAATTCTAATCAATCGTGAAATGGCCTAGTTTTCACTGTGCTAGTAAGGTCTATGATCTCGCTCACCTTCATCCTCGAACATTCATATTCGAACGTCCCACTGAGGGAAGGAGAGTTGCTGAGTCCTACAAAGTAGAAGTGCATTTCAGCTTGCATTGTTTCACTCGCGATCCACGGCCACCAGAAACCGCTGACGCAACATTGATATATCCCGATTCGTACGAGCGGCGGATCTTCGACTTTCGTCGGTATGAGTTGTCGAAGCGGTTACCAGAGATCATTCAATCCTTACCTAAGAGGAAGCCTCGTCATAATGGCCATCGGCGCAATTTTTTCACGATTGAATTGATCAACGAAAACGAAGAGACGATTGAATATGACGTCTTTTTTAAGATGAAGAAAGTAGCGCGAGGGCGTCTTGAGATGATCGTCGAAAGCGCCTTTGCTCGTGACCCTAACTACGGCTCGACGAGACCGGAGGGAAAACCGATCCGCTTTTGGGTGATCTTGCACAACACTCTTAACGAAAAGCCAATTCATGGCTAAAGGAGAAAAGGCTCCCAACCAAGGGAGCCTTTTCATAGTTCCATGCACCTCTTCATCCCTACGCTCGTGGGGACCATTGCTGGCGGGGTCGAAACCACGGCCCAAAGGCCGCTGCACTTATATTCCGACTTCGCTATTATCTGATGATGTGCGAAGTATGTCAATAGTTAAAATAAACTCTTTACGGTCAGATACTTAAATCCCACGTTTGACCCGGTCGTCATTTGCTAACTGGTTCGCTGGGTCAGAATCCGAGACATGTGCTGTGTGCGGCGGACCTTAGGAGGGTTGCTCCCGGTAAAGGGCGCGACTTACGCGCGGCTAAGGTACGCGCCTTCGCTGGTGTCGACCCGGATCTTCTCCCCTTCGTTGATGAAGGGCGGAACCTGCACCACCAGGCCGGTCTCGGTCTTGGCCGGCTTGGTCACGCTCGAAGCGGTGGCCGATTTCAGGCCGGGTTCGGTTTCCACTACCGTGAGTTCGACAGTGCCGGGAAGTTCGATGCCCACGGCCTGCCCATCGAAGTAGCTGACCTTGATCTGCAGGTTGGGCGTCAGGTATTCGACCGCGTCGCCTAAAGTCGAACCCTTGAGAACGGTCTGCTCGTAGTCCTCCGGGTTCATGAAGTAGTAATCGTCGCCGTCGGCATAGAGAAAGTCCATTGCTATTTCGTCAACGACCACCCGCTCGATGGCGTCGCCGGAGCGGAAGCGATGTTCAAACATGGCGCCAGAGCGGATGTTGCGCAGCTTGGCCTGGATGAACGCGCGCAGGTTGCCGGGGGTGCGGTGCTCCACCTTAAAGACCAGGTGCAGCTGCTCGTTATGCTTGATGATCATGCCCGGACGCATTTGAGTGGCGGGAATCGCCATAGATTGTGAAACTCCTTGCTGTGCTTGCGTATGCTACGCAAAAAAATTGGCCTTGGCCCGCTATCCATTGTAGCTGAGCGGCGACTCCGGGGTCGCGTGGAGCGAGCCGTGAGGACATCGGCAGCGACGCTCTCGATGTGTTCTGATCGGAAGGATGAGTTGGCTCCGGCACGGAAATCGGAGAGCGGGAAGGCTGCCGTCGGCCCTGCTGTTGGTGCTTTCCCTGCTCTGGTCGCTGGGGCCCATTCGCGCTGACCTGCTGCCCGGGCTGGTTCCGGTGGGATTGCCGCCGTTGGAACGGCAAGGCCTGGCATTCGCGATGCTGGCTCTGGTGGCCACTCTGCTTGCGCTCGCGCGTCGAGCGCCCTGGCCAGAGATGGGTTCACTGCGGGACGCGGCGGTGATTGGCCTGGGGCTCTTTGTGGTGCCGGCGCTGCTCGTTTGGTGGGCCAGTGACGCGGTCCCGGAGCTGACCCGGGTGGCATTGTTTTCGCTGGCGCCGGTGTTCGCTGTGGTCTTTGAACCATATCTCGGGGGAAATGACGGTTCGCAAAGCAGTGGCGGCTTGATGGCCGCGCTGGTGGCGGTGGCGGGCACGCTGTGCCTGTTTCCTCTGGCCCTGCCCCAATCGGTCGAGGCGGCAGGCGGAGTGTGCGCTGTGATCTTCGCCGTGGGGTGCGCGGCTGCGGCGAACTGCCGGGCGGTGACCGTGGCTCGTCGGGCGCCCGGGACTTCGACTTTGCCCATGGTGGCGATCGCGGGTGGAGTCTCGGCGGCCGCGCTTTTGATTGCCGGCGCACTGGCGGAACGAACGCATTGGAGATGGACGATTTCGGGGATCGAAGGGGCGTGGATTGCGGCAGTCGACCTGCCGGCCCTCTTGCTGCTCTTCTGGCTGATGCCGAGAATGACAGCGCTGCGCATGACGACACGCTATGTGCTGGCTCCGCTGATGGCCATTGTGATTGAGATTGTGCTGCTGCGGCCGGGCCTTGGGCTGCGAGGATGGGTCGGAGTCCTGCTCAGCGCGGGTGGGGCGGGCTGGCTGTTGTTCGCGCCCCAGGAGCCTACGGATATGCCGTCGATCCGTTTGTACGAGGATCGCGACTGACCAGCAGCCATCCGCACTCGGTGGATATATATTCGATCGGACCGCCGAGTACGGGAATCAGGGGAAGCCAACCATCGGCGAGCCGGATTTGCCTGAGGAGCCATAGCGATGATTCGAGTCCGATTTGCAATGCTATCGGCCGCTGCCTTGCTGGCTGTGAGTGTTTCCGCAGAACTCAACGGACAGGCGACGGCGCCCGCCGATGCACCCTACAAAAATGCGAGCCTGCCCGTAGAGCAACGCGTCAAGGACCTGCTCGGCCGGATGACGCTCGAAGAGAAAGCCTCGATGCTGGCCGGGTCGGGATGGATGGAATCCATGCCTATCGAGCGGCTCGGCATCCCCGCCATCAAGATGGCCGACGGCCCCCTGGGCGTGCGCGCGTGGTATGGCAGCTCCGCGGTCACCAACGCGGCCAATACTCCCAAGGTCCTGTCCACGTCGTTCCCCTCGGGCGTGGCCATGGCGGCGACATGGGACGTCGACCTGGTGCAGCGCGAAGGCCAGGCCATTGGGCAGGAGGTAAAGGCGCTGGGGCGGGACATGATCCTCGGCCCGACCGTCAACATCAATCGCGTGCCGTTGTGGGGACGCAACTTCGAGGGCTACGGCGAAGACCCGTATCTTTCCGGGCGGCTGGGTGTGGCTTACATCAAGGGAGTGCAGGGCGAAGGCGTGATCCCCTCGGTGAAGCACTTCGCCGCCAACAACGAGGAATTTGAGCGCCACCGCCTCGACGAACATATCGACGAGCGCACGCTGCATGAGATCTATCTGCCGGCGTTCAAAGCCGCAGTGGATGCGGGCGTGTGGAACGTGATGTCGGCCTACCAGAAGGTGAACGGCACCTACTGCGCCGAGAACAACTACCTGCTGACCGACATCCTGAAAAAGGAGTTCGGCTTCAAGGGTTTTGTGGTTTCGGACTGGGGCAGCACCTATTCGACTGCGCCCACGGTCAATGCCGGGATGGATCTCGAGATGCCGGGCGGACCGCCGGCGAAGGCCATGTTGTCGAGCCCGCGAACCATCCTGAGCGGCAACAGCGGGACCTGGCTGGAGGGCGACAAGGTGCTGGCCGAGGTCAAGGCCGGACACATCTCCGAGACCAGGCTCGACGATAACGTCAGCCGCATTCTGCGCGTGATCTTTCTAAGTGGCATCTTCGATCATCCCCACACCGGCGGCGGCGAGTTGGATACGCCCGAGCAGCGCGCCGTCGCACTGAAAGGAGCGACCGAGGGCATCGTGCTGCTGAAAAATGGCGGCGCACTGCTGCCCCTCGATGCCGCGAAGGTCAAGTCGATCGCCGTGATCGGGCCCAACGCTGCCGTAGCGCGCACCGGGGGTGGGGGAAGTTCGCTGGTGCGGTCCAAGTATGCGATTGCGCCGCTCGACGGGATCAAGGAGAGGGCCGGCGACGGAATCAAGGTGACGTACGCGCTGGGTGTCGGGATGGAAGGCGAAGATCCAACCCAGGACACTCCCGATGCGCGGGCCAAGGCCCTGAAGGAAGCGACAGATGCCGCAGCGGCCGCGGATATCGCCGTGGTCGTGGTGGGCCGCTACAGCAAGTTGGAGTCGGAAGGCTTCGACGTCGCGACGATGGACCTCCCGGCTGGACAGGATGAACTGATCGCCGCCGTGGAAAAGGCCAATCCGCACACGGTTGTTGTCCTGAACACAGGCGACCCCGTCACCATGTCGAAGTGGATCGATACCACGCCCGCGCTGCTGGACATGTGGTATGGCGGACAGGAAGGCGGCCACGCATTGGCTGCGATTCTGTTTGGCGATGCCAATCCGTCCGGAAAGCTGCCGGTTTCGCTGCCGAAGAAGTTCGAGGACTCACCCGCCTCCGGCCACTATCCCGGCGAGAATCTCAAAGTGGACTATGCCGAGGGGATTTATGTCGGCTATCGCTACTACGACACGAAAAAGGTCGAGCCGCAGTTTCCGTTCGGTTTCGGGCTGAGTTACACGACGTTTGAGTACAGCGATCTGAAGCTCAACAAAATCGAATTCGCGGGAAAGAACCCGATCCGGGACTTCACCGTCAACGTCCGCAACACCGGCAATCGTGCGGGCGCCGAGGTGGTTGAGGTGTACGTGCACGATGGCCATTCGAAGATCGACCGGCCGGTGCACGAGTTGAAGGCGTTCGGCCGGGTGGAGCTAAAACCCGGTGAGATGAAGACGGTTCAATTCAGCCTGCAGAATCCGGCGTTTTCGTACTGGAGCCCGGAGAAGAAGGATTGGGCGATGGACCCGGGGACGTTCGAAATCCAGGTCGGCGCGTCGTCGCGGGATATTCGCCTGAGGGCTTCGGTGGATGCGAAGTGACGATTGGGGCAGAATTACCCTCCGACGGGAATAATGGTGGGGATGGACGCGATGTCCGGAAATTCATGCTGCAGCCATGAACCTCCGTGCCCATCCTTTCCGCTTTCCGGGGTCTTGGATGAAATAACCCTTCCATCCCGGCTGCGGTTGTTTTTCGTTACTTCCGGATCGGCCGGTCATTCGCCCCAGTCACCCCCAATGCGCTGTCATCCTGAGCCGCAGGCGAAGGATCCGCGGTTGTCGTTCCTATCTTTCGAGCGTAACTTCCCCATCGGGGATGATACGACCGGAGCGCACCAAGATCAAATCGGGATCTTACAATTTCGGTTCAAAGAACAACGTGGAAAGTGCGTTTCCAGCGCGTGTCTGGGAAGAAATGCGCCAGAACGTGGCCGATCCACGCGAGCTTGTGACCGAATCCTGTTTGTTCAAGTTGTCCCTCTGCGGCCTTGAACGACCAATAGTTGAACAGCGGACGGCCAAGTATGTTGGCGCGCGGCACGAAGCCCCAGTAGCGCGAGTCCAGGCTGTTGTGCCGGTTGTCGCCCATCATGAAGTACATGCCGGGTGGAACCACCAAGTCGCCATCGTGCACATAATTTGAGAAGTTCACAGCCCACGACTCTGTGGACCCAGTCGCCTCCGACGGGGGAACTGCGGGAAAATCATCGAGGAATTCGTTGAAGTTATCCGTCGTCGTCGGCTGCGCAAATCCAACAGGCTGCGCGACGCCATTCACAATCACAATGCCGTTGCGGAGATGGATATGATCGCCGGGCACGCCAATCAATCTCTTCACCAGGGGAGTGTGCTGCGGCGTCCCATCGGCGTCAGTCGCATCAATACCGGGTTGATAAACGGGCTTGTTGAAGACCACTATATCGCCGCGTTTCGGCTCGCGATATCTTATCAGCGGCATCCACGAAACAGGCGGCATTAGCGTGATCCGGTCGACCACCAGGTGATCACCTATAAGCAGAGTGTTCTTCATCGAGCCTGACGGAATGACGTAGTTCTGAGCTAAGAAGGTCAGAATGAACAGACCCACTACTAGAACTGAGCAGATGCTGGCCAGCGCCTCGAAAGGAGTCTCTTCCCGATTGATGTTGGCGGAAGCTGCGGGCTTCGTTGAAACAGGAGATCTCTTCCCCGCTGAACTCATCCAAAGGCTCCTCATCAGGAAGGCTGGCGAGCCCCAGGGCGTTCGCAGCGGTCACTTCAAAAGCGATGATTTCATGTATGTTCGACTGTCGTCGGTTTGCGTCTTGACCAGAGTCTATCAAATCCCTGTGCCGCGTAGAATTCCCGGGATGATTCGGCGTGCGAGCGGCGGCGGTCGTCAAGAGAAGAAAAAAGGGCGGAGTGGCAGAATGGAATTGTATCCACCATCGGGCGACCTCACGCGCTCTGGAGAACCAATGGACTACGTCAATCTCGGCAAAACCGGACTCAAAGTTTCCCGCATCTGCCTCGGCTGCATGACCTATGGCTCGCCCGCTACCGGCGAAGCCATTGGCGGCCGCCATTACTGGGCCATGAACGAAGAGGAGAGCCGGCCCTTCCTGCGCCAGGCCCTCGACCTTGGCATCAACTTCTTCGATACCGCCAATGTCTATTCCAGCGGCGACAGTGAAATCGTTCTGGGCAACTTCCTCAAGACCAACACCCGCCGCGAAGCCGTCGTCATCGCCACCAAGGTCCACGGCGTGATGCGCGATGAACCGAACGGCCGCGGCCTCTCGCGCAAAGCCATCTTCCACGAACTCGACGAGAGCCTGCGCCGACTGCAGACCGACTACGTCGACCTCTACCAGACCCATCGCTGGGACTACGAAACCCCCATCGAAGAAACTCTCGAAGCGCTCCACGATGCGGTGAAGGCCGGCAAGGTCCGTTACATCGGCGCCTCGTCCATGTACGCTTGGCAGTTTGCCACGGCGCTCTATCTCGCCGACCTCCGCGGCTGGACGCGCTTCGTCACCATGCAGAACCACTACAACCTGCTCTACCGCGAAGAGGAACGCGAAATGATCGGGCTTTGTCTCGCCGAAGGCATCGGGGTGCTCCCCTGGAGTCCGCTGGCCCGCGGCCGCCTGACCCGCGCATGGCAGGCGGAGACTACGAAACGCTCTGAGACCGACCGCTTCGGCAATAGCATGTACTCCCGTACGGAACAAGATGATCGTCGCGTTGTCGATCGCCTTGGCGAGATCGCCGAAAAGCGCATCGTGCCGCGTGCGCAGATCGCATTGGCATGGCTGCTCAGCAAACCTGCGGTCACTGCGCCCATTGTCGGCGCCACCAAACCGCACCACCTTCAGGACGCCGTCGCGGCGCTTGCTGTTCGCCTGGAGCCTGAAGAGATCAAGGCATTGGAAGAACCCTACACTCCACACCCCGTGCTCGGGTTCAGCTGATGGAGAGCCGGAGTCATCGGCGCCATTTCAGAGACGGGTCAGTTATGGCTTGCGGCAGGCATTGTTTCCGGAATCGCGCCCGGGCGGCCGGGCACAAACGAATCGAAGAATCGCGTAACGTCCTTTTGCCGGCGTACGCTCGCTGATGGAAACAACGCCATCAGCACGTAGAGCCGGTTTCCCGCCAGGATCAGGCGCGCATCCAGCACCCCGCCGCCCTCGTTGCGGGCCGAGACGTCCAGCGACGGATTCTTCCGCACCAGCGACAGCGACTGGCTGACGATGGTGGTCTGGGTGCGAGCCAGCATACCGTCCCGCGCCATCTTCAGGGTGAGATCCGGCGCATGATTGTTCGCCCGGGCCACAGGCGGGTTGTCCTGCCATGTGACGGCAAAATATGTGTCGTCACTGGGAGTGGCAGCGATCATCCCGATCGGCTCGGCGCCGCCGCTTTCGTTGAACGCCTGCGCCGCCATGTCCTTCGGATCGCTCGGCAGATCGACCTTGAAGCCGTCGTTGGGCCGATCGACGGGCTGCCAGCTCATTTTCGCCGGCCGCGCGAATTCCGATGCGGCCCCGCCGCCGGCTCCCACCAGGTGGGTGAGGCTGCCGAGGCTCTCCAAATGCGTGTACACATAGAAAGCCCCTGCCGCCACCGCGGCAGCCAGTACGAAATAATGCCAGCGTTTCACTCTGGATTTAAAGTGTACGCCGGTCTGATTCCGCCGCGAAGAGGGGGGCACTTTCGCTGTCGTTCGATCCGCCGGATGGATTTCCCAATTCGGAACCCGAGTTTGCGCAAGATCAATCAGCCAAAATAGTCAGAAAAATAATTAGAGCAACCATTCCCAGGGGGTGGGCGTCCAATCGGGTAATAAGCAGAGGCTTCCCCGAATTATGGCCCTTCCAAGGTAGGTGTTTCTCTTCTATTGAAGGTCCTTGTTGCTGAGGACCCCTTCTCCACTAATCCCTCCAGGACCCCCTCCATACCAATGCCTCTCAAGCGGGCCTGCCGGAAGGCAGGCCCATACGCTTTTCAAAAAGCGCAAAATGGCCGCAACCAGCTCAATGTAAGTTACTTTGACCAAATTGCACCGGTTGTGATGCAGTTTTTTGTTGGTTGATCAATCGAAACTACCCTTCCTAATAAAATTGATTCGGATGATTGACTACTCTTCAAAGCGCTTTCTCGATTCGCCCCCCAAAAGCCCCGATTCTGCGGCCCCGAATCCCGAAACGTTCCTGAATTCCCCCGATAATGAGTCAAATGATGACATTGGAGCGACCGCTCCATCGGGGGGCCCGCCGGTTCCCACCATCGCTGCGAATGGCGTCGAGTGGTTTCCCGTACCGGGCTGGGAAGAGATTCAATGGCTCTGGCATGGTTTCAGCGCCCGTCGCGGCGGCGTCACCCGCACCTACTGCGGGGAACAAGCTCCTGGCGAGCTCAACCTGGGATTTACCGGTGAAGACGACCACGCCAAGGTAGTTCGCAACCGCCAGTTGCTGGCAGAAGCGGTGACAGGAAACGCGGCGACCACGCTTGTCACGCTCCGCCAGATTCACTCCAGCGTCCTCGTCTCCAGGGATCTGATCCCGGCCAGTCCCGGTCCTGCCGAGGCAAGCCCGCCGCGGCATCCTCACCGGGGCGACGGCCTGATGACCAGCCAGCCCGGCCTCTTGCTCGGGATCCAGACTGCCGATTGCATTCCGGTCCTGGTTGGCGATCGCCGGCGCAAAGCTGTCGCTGCCTTCCACGCCGGGTGGCGCGGAACCGTGCGGCGAATCGTCGAGAACGGGATCGGCCGGATGCGCCTCGAATTCAGCTCGCAGCCCGAAGACCTGGTGGCGGCCATCGGCCCTGGCGTCGGACAGTGCTGCTATGCCGTGGGCGAGGAAGTGCGTTCCGAGTTCGAATCGCAGTTTAGTTACGGTTCCGAACTGTTTCGCGAGGTCGACTCCTCCGACCCGGTGCGCACCCGGTATCCAATGATGTTTCTAAACCAGCGAGCGCCGGGCCATTCCACCCTTGGCTCCGGCCTTCATCTTGATTTGATCGAGGCCAATCGGCGCCAGCTTCTGGCCGCAGGGCTGCAACCCGGCGCCATTCAGTTTGTTGGTGCCTGCACCAATTGCCACCCGGAGCTCTTCTTCTCGCACCGCGGCTCGCGCGGACGCTGCGGACGAATGATGAGCGTGATCGGCATTCGCTAGCCGGGACTCTAATCCCGGCACGAAGCTCGAGCCGTCCGGCCCATCACACACCGGTCCCGCGCGAGATGCAGAAGATTCCCGCGGGAAGACTCGATGGGAAGGACTGAATTTGGGGAAATGAATTCGTAGAATGGCTCGTTTTCGCGGACTGGTATCAGGCCTCCCCGCTCAGGGAAGTCTTGGCCGCCTCTTCCGGATTGACAAGATCGCGCAGTTCTTTTGACGGTTTGAAGTAGGGCACCCGTTTGGCGGGCACCTCCACGCGCTCGCCGGTCTTGGGGTTCCGACCGATGCGCGGATTGCGCTGCCGGATACGGAAAGAACCAAAGCCGCGGATCTCGATTTTATCTCCGCCTTGAAGTGCCGTGATTACCGAATCGAAGATGGTTTCGACGATCACTTCGCCGTCGCGGCGAGTCAGGTCGCCCAGGCGGGTCACTTTTTCCACCAGGTCTGCCTTGGTCATTTCGTCTTGGCCTCCGCAAACAGCATACCCAAATTCCCCGCCCCTGAGAGCGAAAAAGAACTGGCGATTGTGGATTTGAGCCTTTGTGGATCAGCAAGTTGCCGAAAAAGCGCTTGCGCGACGATGAAACTGGGCACATCTCCGCCTGCCCGTTTATCATGTCCAGAATCGATCCTGGAAGCTGCGGCATCTACGCTACAGGCAACCCCCGGGGGAGGACGCGCATGATGCAGTTCCCCAAGTACAGCATCGTGATCCCGGCATACAACGAGAGAGACCGCATTCCAGCCACCCTCCGGTCGGTCGTGGAGTGCATTCGAACTCACAACTGGCCCGCCGAAGTCGTTGTCGTCAATGACGGTTCGCGTGACGATACGGCTACAGTGGTTCGCGAATTCGCGCTCAAAGCTCCGGAAGTCCGACTTATCGAGAATCCCTTCAACTGCGGCAAGGGCTACAGCGTTCGGACGGGGATTCTCCATGCCCTCGGCGACATCGTGATGTTCACCGACGCCGACCTCTCGTCGCCCATCGAGGAGGCTGAAGGACTGTTCTCCGCCATCGGAATGGGGGCGGATATCGCCATCGGCTCTCGCTGGCTGGCCGGCAGCCGTCAGACCCGCCGCCAGCCCTTGTTCCGGCAGTTCTTCGGCCGCTGCTTCAATGCCCTCACGCGCCGGGTGATGCACCTGCCCTTCGCCGACACGCAGTGCGGATTCAAAGCCTTTACCCGGGCTGCCGCGCAAACCGTCTTCCAGCTCCAAACCATCGAACGCTGGGGATTCGATCCTGAAATCCTGTTCATCGCCCTGCGTCGCGGCTACCACGTTCAGGAAGTTCCCGTAGGCTGGGCCCACGACGCTCGCACCCGCATCAGCTATCTCCGCGACGGCCTTCAGATGTTGAAAGAACTCGCCATCGTACGCTGGAACGCGCTTCTCGGCCGCTATAGCGGTCCCGTCCACGCGATTCAGCGAGCCGGCTGACACGGTGGCCGGATATTGATGCAAGGAGGCCGGTCTTTGCCAGTTCGCCCGCTGCGCTCGTTACTCGTCGCCGTCCTCATCCTTATGGGATTGGGGCCTGCGGCGCACTTTGCGCGGGCCCAAACTGCCGATATCACGGCCTTGAACGAACCCAGGTTCCTCGACATGACCTGGCTGGTCGAACCCAGCGACAATCCCGCCTATGCCCGTCCTGGCTTTGACGACTCGAAATGGATTCGGTTCCAGCCCGACAGTCCCATCACCCGCGCATGTCCCATGACGCAGGTCGTGTGGTACCGGCTTCACGTCAAAACTGATCCGACTGTGACCGGACTTGCACTGACTGAGCGGAACATCTCGCGTGCGTTTGAAATCTATGTCAATGGAGAGCGGTTGATCGCATCGGGCAAGGTCGCTCCCTATGAGCCCTATTCCTCAAACGCGTGGATCCTGGCCCGGATTCCGGATCGCATGGTCGCCACCGGCTCCCTCGTCATTGCCATGCGGGTTCACATCTCGGACTCTGAATGGGCCACGGTTCAAGACCCCGGATTCTACGCCACCAACCTGAAAATCGGACAATACAACACCCTGTACAGGGACAACTGGCTGTCCATCATCGGCGAAAACGCAGTGGCCTGGTTCGACCGGCTGCTGCTGATTTCTCTGGGGTTCGTGGCGCTCGCGCTATTCGCTTCGCAGCGCTGCCGGCCCGAATATCTATGGATTTTTGCGGTTGGAAGCGTGACTCTCCTCGAATCGCCCTTCCCCATACTCTCCGCGTTTGTGAATCTTCCCGCCTTTTCGCAGTTGCTGAGCGAACTGCCCCGACTTGCGTCGCCATTTCTCTGGACGTCGCTGTATTTCTCCTTTGTTCATCAGCGGATCGGGGTGCGCTGGCGGATTTTCCTGGTATTTGCCGGCATCATGAATCTCGTCAGCGGGCTGCAGGGGCTCTATTTCAGTCTGCCCGGCTGGCTTGCGCCCTTTGCGAATTTCCCATTCATCGCCCTTCTGTCGGTGGTGGTCCCCATCGTGCTCGCCATTCACTGGCGCCGCGGAAATCGCGAGGCGGGCATTCTGTTGATCCCCAGTATTCTTTTCAGCCTCTATGTCTATGCCGAGACCGTGCTACTCGTGATGTTCGAGTTTTCCGCATGCCGCGAGGCCGCAATCCGGGGAATCAACCTGATCGACCGTTATCCTCTCGGTCCCTTTACGGTTTCGCTGGACAACGTTTCGGGGATCCTGAGCTCGCTTTCGCTGGCCGTGATCATGATCCTTCGCTCTTCGATCATGAGCCGCCGGCAGGCACAGATTGAAGCCGAACTCGAGGCTGCACAGCAGGTCCAGCAGGTGCTGGTTCCGGAGCGCCCCTGCATGCTTTCTGGATTCAAAATCGACTCCGTCTACCAGCCCGCGCAGCAGGTAGGCGGCGATTTCTTCCAGGTTCTATCGAGGGACGACGGGGGCCTGCTTCTGGTGGCCGGCGATGTTGCCGGCAAGGGACTGCCCGCAGCCATGCTGGTATCGGTTCTGGTGGGAGCCATTCGCGCGATTGCGGACTACACCTCGGCCCCTGCCGAGATACTCTGCAACCTCAACGAGCGCCTGCTGGGCCGGGCCGGGGATGGGTTCTCCACGGCGGTTGCCGCGCACATTTCGGCCAACGGTTCGGTGGCCATCGCCAATGCCGGCCACTTGTCCCCTTATCTCGATGGCGTAGAAATCGACCTCCCCGGAGCGCTTCCGCTGGGGGTGGTCGCGGCGCCCGAATACGAAACCGCGTATTTCAACCTTCCCGAGGGCTGCCGCCTTACCTTCTTCTCTGATGGAGTGGTCGAAGCCCAGAACCATAAAGGGGAGCTTTTCGGTTTTGAGCGCAGCCGCGCGCTCGCCATGCAGCCGGCCAGCGTGATTGCCGACAGCGCCCGGCGTTTCGGACAACAGGATGACATCACGGTGGTTATCGTTCATAGGGATCGCGTGGTTGCCGAGACCGAGCTTGCGCGTGCGCCGGAATTGCAGAATCCGGTCGAAGCCTCGTCCACGGCCAATTGAATGAAGCTCTGATCAGGCCGCAGCGGGCCGGCACGTTGATGCCATCTATCCCAGTCGATATCCCAAAGTCTTGCCACAGGCGGCCACGCCTTAAGCCTGTTCCAAGGGACGGCTCCCTGTGCGCAAAGGCGTTCCAGACAATCCCTCTTATCCTCCACAAACTACCCAGTCCGCTCGCAACGCAAGCGGCTTGAGAAACACCAATAGGGGGAGAATCAAGATGGGCAGAAAAATCACCAGCGGGGAAGAGACGCTTCTCCGCAAGGTATTCGGCGACACGCTTCCTTACGGAATCTTGTCCGTCGATGTGAACACAGACAATCTCGGGGGCGTAGACAATTCCATAACTCCGGGCAATACACCGTTCATGTCACCTCGACACTGGCATGAAGACTATAGCGCCGCGGGCGTCCCAGACTATGAGAAGAGCAACTTCATCCACGAATTCGTTCATGTGTGGCAGTTCTACCATGGCATCACCAAACTTTCAGCGATCACTTTGGCTATTTGGCATCTTGGCGATTACAAAGCGGCGTATCCCTATGATCTATCCGACTCGGACGACTTGACGGACTTCAATATCGAGCAGCAGGCCGCGATCATCGAAGATCGATGGCGCATTATTTCGGGCATGCAGCCGCGTTTCAACATCGGTAAGGATCGCAGCCGGAGCGCATACGACAGCTACGAAGATCAATTGCGCAATTCGGGACCGCCGCTCACACCGTTGCTACCCCGACCTGGATTTCGGCATTGAACGACGAAAGGATGGCGACGCGAATCCGGTGGCCATCGGATGATGGCCCCGGCCCTCGCCGCCTTTCCGGACGCGGCCATTGGCTGGCCGGTGCATTTATGCCATCTTCGTGCCCGCGACCGACTCAAGCCCGCGCGCATCGATTTCGAATTCGCGAATCTTGTACTTCTGGATCTTCCCCGAAAGCGTGGCGGGAAAGTCGTCTACGAAGCGGATGTGCTCGGGGATCTTGTAATAGGCGATCTGGCCCTGGCACCAGGCGCGAATCTCCTCTTCCGTCGCTTCCTGTCCGGGCCGCAGGCGCACCCAGGCCGCAACGATCTCGCCCAGGCGCTCGTTGGGAATCCCCACCACCTGCACTTCGCCGATCTTGGGATGCGTGTAGAGAAACTCCTCCACTTCACGGGGATAGATGTTTTCGCCGCCGCGAATGATCACGTCGCGCGACCGGCCGGTGATGCGGAGGCATCCGTCTTCGCGCATCACGCCCAGGTCGCCGGTCTTGAGCCAGCCGTCGGGTTGAATCACGAGGGCGGTCCCTTCGGGATCGCCATCGTAGCCCTTCATCAATGCGTAGCCGCTCACGCAGATCTCGCCCTGCTCTCCGTGGGGAAGTGTCTCTCCGCTGGCCACCGACATGACCTTGATTTCAGTCTGGGGCATGGCGCGGCCGACCGTGTTGACGCGAACCTCGATTGAGTCGCCGGCATCGCTCATGGTGACGACGGGCGATGTCTCGGTCTGGCCGTAGGCGATGACGAGTTCACGGATGTGCATTTCTTTGAGCACGCGCTTCATCAATTCGATGGGGCATGGCGCGCCGCTCATCATGCCGGTGCGCAGGCTGGTCAGATCGAATCCTCCGAAATCGGGCAGACCCAGTTCGGCCACGTACATCGCCGGAACGCCATACACCGACGTGGCTCGCTCCTCATGCACCGTCTGTAACACGGCGCGCGCATCGAAGGTCCAGTTGGGAAGGAGTATGGCCGCGCCCGAGTTCACCGCCGACATGGTTCCGATCACGCAGCCGAAGCAGTGGAACAGCGGCACGGGGACGCAGATCCGATCCTTGTCGGTATAGTGAAATCCCTGGGCCAGGAACTGGCCGTTGTTCACTATGTTGTGATGCGTCAGCAGGACGCCCTTCGGCAATCCCGTTGTGCCGCTGGTGTACTGGATATTGGCCACATCCCCCACGTCCACACGGTCCGGCAACTGTCCCGGTGCGTCCAGCAGCGCCGGCCATTCCGGTGAATCGAGGTAAATCGTGTGCGCCAGTTCAAGCGTCAGCCCATGCCGCGCCCTTTCCAGGATTTCCTCATAGTCCGCTCGCTTGTCCTTGTGCCACAGGAACAACACTTTCATCTGCGACCGCTTAAGGGTGTACCCCAGTTCGTGCGAGCGGTAGGCGGGATTCACATTCACCAGGGCCGCTCCGGCGCGCGCGCAGCCCATGTGCATCATGATCCACTCAATGCAGTTGGTCGACCACAGCCCCACGCGATCGCCGCGCCGGACGCCGAGCGACCACAGCCCTCGCGCCACCCGGTCGGCCGCCGTGCTTAGCTCGGCCCATGTCATCCGCTTCGCCTGGTGCCGCGATACTACCGCGAGGCCGTCAGGAAAGCGGCTGGCGGTGCGGTCGAGCAGCCCGCCGATGGTCAGTTCGAGCAGGGGCCGTTCCGGTCCGCGGGTTGAGCTAAGAGTCGCTGTCATCTCGTTCATGGGCTTACAGGTTCGGGAAGCAATGGCAAGTCTAAACGCGCATGATTCGCGCTCAATGTGATCCCGCCCACAGCCAGGATCGTTTCGACGGCTCAACGTAGATGCATGTCGAATACGCGCCGGAAATTCCTTCAATCCAGTGCAGTCGTGGCCGCCGGCCTGATTGGCGGATCGAAGCTGTTGGAAGCGGACACGACGGCTCACCAGGCGACCGCGTCATTGTCACAGAGCGGCCCGGTCTCTGAACAGGTCCAGCCGCAGATCCCGACCATGAAATTCGGAGGCGCCGAGATCAGCCGGCTCATTCTGGGCGTAAACCCGCTGTACGGGTTTGCCCACTACAACAACAATTTCAGCAAGGCCATGGCCGACTGGTACACGCAGGACCGCGTCTGCGAAGTTCTGCACCGGGCCAACAGTTTCGGGATCAATGCGTTCAACTACGTCAATATGGGGCGCGCTCCCCAGGACCTGTCCTGCTTTCAAGCCCACGGCGGCAAGATGCACCTGATCATCCAGGTGACGGCCCACGACGACCCCGCTGCGCTGGTCAAGAACCTGAAACCGCTGGCGCTGCAGCGGCGAGGCGAAGAGATCGATGCGGCATTCAGGAATCGCACCATGGACAGTGAACGAGAGTGGTGCAAGAAAGCGCGCGACCTGGGAGTGCTGGTGGGCGTCGGTACCCACAAGCCTGAAGTAATCGAGCTGGTCGAAGAGCAGGGTTGGGACGTCGACTTTTATGCCGGATGCGTCTATAACCGCACCCGCACGGTCGATGAGTGGAAACAGGTGCTCAACGGGCAGATCCTCGAAATGCCGGGGGAAATCTACCTGCAGAGCGATCCCGCGCGCATGTACAAGGTCATGCGCCAGACGGCCAAAACCTGTTTCGCCTTCAAGATCCTGGCCGCCGGGCGGGTTGCCGACAACGGCGTCGCGGCAGCCTTCCGGACCGCGTTTCAGAGCATCAAGCCGAACGATGGCGTGTATGTCGGAGTGTTTCCCAATCGCAAAGACGAGCTCAAAGAAAATGCTGAGATCGTGCGAGGCATTCTTACCAGCGCCTGAATAGGTTGCTGAAAAAAGCCGAGGATGAGGCAAATCCGAAGAAAGATCTCCCTCGGCGGCTAAAGCCGCGCCGAAATTGGTTGGGTTAAAAGTACGGGCTGAAGCCCGTACCCTTCACGGGCTGAAGCCCTCACCCTTCACGAAATGCCTTTTTTCAGCAAGTTGTAAATCCATGCAACAAAGCGATCCCCTAAGAAGGCCTGGTGGCGCATCAGCTTTCGAGGGTCACCCATTCGCCCCGCGCCGCTGACTGGAACACCGCCTCGATCACCGCCATATTCGCGATCGCGTCCTCCAGAGGCACCGGCACCTCGCCGCCCTCGAGAACCGCCTTTGAGAACGCATCCCCCTGCATGGTGTATTGATCCGCGGTATCAAACGCTTCGGTCACGATTCCGCTGCCGAAAATGTCTCCCGTCTCGTCGATGAACATCCGGGTCGGCCGGTCCTTGGGCGCGTTGAACGGAATCTCGATCTCGATCCGTCCCTTTGTCCCCAGGAAATGCACCCGCTGGTAGGGAACCAGCTGCGTGCTGCAGGTGAATATGGCGTGGCCGCCCGGAAAATCGAGTATGGCCGAGGTCAGCCGGTCGGTCCCGAACTCGGGATCGCGCTCGATCAGTCCCACGACTCGCTTCGGAAGCGCTCCAAACGCGTACCGCGACGCATGAATGCAGTAACACCCGATGTCATAGAGTGCCCCTCCCCCCGACTCGACGGCATTGCGAATGTTGTTCGGATCGCGGTTGAAGTAGCTGAACGCCGCGATCACCGACCGCAGTTCCCCGATCCGCCCCTGGTCGAGCAACTCCCGCAGCCGGCGCCACTGCGTATAGCTGCGGATCATGAACGCCTCGCCGATTTTCACTCCGGTGCGTTCCTGGACCGCCAGCAGCGTCTTTGCCTCCGCCACGGTCATGCTCAGGGGCTTTTCACACAGGACGTGCTTGCCGGCTTCGGCCGCCTTGATTGTCCAGGGCACATGCATCTGATTCGGCAGGGGATTGTAGATGGCGTCTACGTCCGGATCGGCCAGCAGCGCCTCGTAGGACCCGTAGGCGGTTTCGATTCCGAGCGCGTCTGCGGCGGCGCGCGCCGTTGCAGGATTGCGCGAGGCGATCGCGGTGACGCGCGTGTAATGGCCCAGTTGCATGGCCGGAATGACTTTCTTTAGACCGATGGCGGCGGTGCTGAGTATCCCCCAGCGCAATTTTCTGGACATGGTATCCATCTTAGAACCGCCAATTCAGGCCGACCGGCCGATGCGCTGGTCAGAATGGCTCAAAGGTGGTAGGAAAGGTGCGAAAAATCACTGTCCAATTTGAAATATATTGTCTATGCTTTTCACAACCCTAAACAGGAACGAATTCCGCTTACTACGATAGGTAAGTTTCCTGAGAGAGCGTGTTTGCCAAGACCCCGGATTGACAGGAGGCCTTGCAGGCATTGAAGGAGCAGTCATGTCAGTGCATACCTTGGAATTGAAGCCTGTCGTTTCCGTTGCCGCGGTTATGAAAGTCGTCAAAGCCCCGATGAAGATTCCCGCCTGGTCGGTTGTCGTACTACTGATCATGGCCGGCGTTTACGGGTATGTCTCCGGACGCCAGAATCCCATCCACCACTACGTGCCCTACGTGGGCTATCCCCTTGTACTCGACACCACCACCGGGAAAGCCTGCTACTCGAGTACGCCCAAGCCGTCGGAAGGTGCAGTGAATGCGTCCTATCCGTCCGATGGGGGCGCGAGTCTTCCGGATTCCGTACTGGCGAGCGGGCCGTTCATCCCGATGTGCGGAAAATAAGGCAGCGGGTGTCCCCTTGTTAATTGGGACGACATCCCTCAGCGGCTAAAGCCGCAGTCATTTTAAAGGCTCTTATGGCACGACTGAAGTCGTGCCCTTTCAAAACGCAGTGGCCGGCTCTAAAGCGGACAGGACACTGGCTCTGGCCCGGAGCTGCACCTGTGGGATTGTTGAGGTTTACTTTGCCTGCGCTTGCTGCAAGCCGGCGGGCTGCTTGTTTACCTCGGCAAGCATCTGTTCGACTTTGTCTTTGCCTTCGTAGTTCGGGTTCGCGGCGAGCAGCCTTCTCCAGGCATCGGCGGCGCCGGAGGCGTCCATCTTGCCCTTCCACTTGACTATGCCCAGGTTGAAGAGGGTATTGGGATTGGTGGGTTCATAGACGAGCGCCTTGTTGAACTCCGCGATCGCCGCATCGGCATTCCCCATGTACCAGTACGCGGTGGCCATATCGGTGCGCACGGCCGCGTCGGATGGCTTCAGCTTCAAGGTGCGCGTGTAGTACTCCACCGCTGCGGGATACTGCCGCGCGTCGTAGTAGACATTGCCGATGCTGGTCAGCAAATCCGGATTTTGGGGATTGGACTGGAGCTGAGCGAGCAGCGGCGCCGCATGCGTATCGGCCATTTCCTTCAATTGAGAAGGGCCGGCGTTTGGACCGGCTGGACTGGATATGGAGGCCGGCGGCATGGCTTCCGTCGTCGCCGGTGAGGTCACGATGGCAGTTTTCGCCGATGCTGCCGATGCTCGACTCTGCGCGCTGCGGATGGACCAGCCCCCGGCGATTCCCACCGTCAGACACACAAACGCCACAATCACAGCCTGCCTGGGTGTCCACCCCTTGATTCGGGATTGAACTGTGTCCGTCATTGCTTTCGTGCTCCTTCAGCTCCGCGTTGATTGCCAAGGGTGGTCATCACATCGGCCATCAGTTTCTGCACCGCCGCTTTGCGGTCCGGGCTCAACTGAGGATTGGTCTTCAACAATTGCTGCCAAGCGGCCAGCGCGCCCCGGCCGTCCCCCTTGCCTTGTAGCCGGATGGTGCCCAGGTTGAACAGCGAATTGGCGTCCTTCGGGTCATAGCGGAGCGCCCGGTTCAACTCCGCGATCGCGCCATCCACATCGCCGCTGCGGTAAAGACTGGAGGACAATTTCGTCCGCAGGGCAACATTCCTGGGGTCGGCCTTCACCGCCCGGTCGTAGTAGGTGGTTGCGTCGCCGAACTGGTGACTGCGGTAGTAAACATCTCCTGCCTGGACGAGAAGCGCGGTGTTGTTCGGATCCGTTTTCAGCTTCTCGAGCACGACCGCCGCCTGCTTGTCGGCCGCCTGCCTCATTTCATCCAGGCTTGGTACGCGGTTCGCTGCGTGTCCGGCGTTGATCGCGCCCTGGGCGGCGCGCGGCGCGGCAGCCGCGGTCTGCGGGGATGGAGCCGATGAAGATCCCCCGGTCACGTACCCGATGGCCAGGCCCGACGCGAGGCAGATGGCTGCGATCGCATAGACCTGCGCCGCCCGCAAGCGTGAACTGCCAGTCGATGCGGTGGTTGGTTCATTCGCCATGTGGTGTAAATCCTCTTGAGTTGGTCGGGGTCTGTTTTCGGCAGCCTTTCTAACTCACTTGCGCTCCCGATTTCGGACCCGCGCTCACTGCCGACAGAGGATAGGAGAGCACGCTGCGGCACAGAACTATGTGACGATGATCACCCGGAATGCGGCGAAGCCGCGGTTGACGCGCCTTTGCGTGATAGCGTTCACGGCCCGTGGAGTGAACAACATCGAGACAGAAAGTATATGCGTGATGAAGATCACATCGAGACGAGCCTTAGCAGTGATGACATAAATGCGTTGCAATGGGGCTTTTGACCAATGTTGCCGTTCCGGAATGCCGATCGTGAGATCTGGAAGTCCGGGGACGGTGTTTGGATCGGTAGGCCGCTCAGAAATGGGAAGCAAATCCTGACGACTTACAGACAGCAATGCGGCGTGATCCAGCCCTCAAAGCAACTGCAATCATCGTGCACAGGCTGGAAATAGCTGAACTGAAACAACACCGCCAAGGTCGACGTCACGGTTCAGGCGAGCACCACAAAAGGAAGAGGAGGCTCTACCTAAATGAAACGCATTTTCTCGATCGCCGTTATATTCGTGGCCGCCGCGGGCTTTGCTGCGGCACAGCCATCTTCGCCGTCGACTGACGTCCTCGGCGCCCACCTCAACTACGGGCGCGGCTGCGCGGGTTGTCACGCACCACACAGCGGCGCATTCGGCAGCGGTAACGCCAAATCCGCCGACCCCACATCGGGCAATATCGCTCTTTGGGGCCAGGACGTCACCAGCCTGGTGGGCAAGACCATCACCAGCGGCAGCACAGATGGCTCAACCGGCTATGTGGATGTCCTGCCGGCATTCACGGGTACGGTAACGCCTGACGGTCCAGGATTGCTCCTTTGCCTGAGCTGCCACGACGGCAACTATGCACAGGGCGCCATGATGAAGAACCAGGTTTATGAAACGCTGCCGGCAAGCTACGGTACTCATAACCTGATTCCAACCCTGCTCGGAAATGACAACACCACGGTCGGAAACTACCTGAACGATCACCCGGTGGGGCTCACGGCGGTGATTGGCTGCGGCGGCACATATGACTGGGATTGCACCATCGCCAATGGCAACATCACGGTGCCGAGCGGCGTCAACTTCGCCAAGTTCATCACCAATTATGGTTTCTTCGTCAGCCCGAAGGCCTACAACGGCTCACCTACGGTGATGTGCACGACCTGCCATAACCAGCACCTGATGAACGTGGTCAAGGTGACCAACGGCGCGAAGTCGGGGTTGCCGAGTGGCAACTACGCCACCATGTTCTTCATTCGCGCTCCTTACAACCCGGCCAGTGGCACCGCCGGTAGCAACCAGACCGCGCAGTTCTGCCGCCAGTGCCATGGTGGCGAGTCGAACGAAATGGCCGGCGGTACGGCTACAACCATTTTCTAATCCGCTTTGCGCACAAATGGGGAGGGGTGCGAACATTTCCCTCCCCACTTTCCCGCAACCCCGAGGTCAATCATGAATTGCAAACTCTCCATCTGGGCCCTGCCCCTTTTTGTCTTCGCGGCGGCTAGCGCGCAGGTGGCTTCCCATGCCCCTACGGTCTTCAAGCAGACGCCCGCGCCTGCGCCCATCCCGCCGGCCTCAAAGCCCGTGGCGCGTGTCAATGGGGCCGTCCTTACCGATGCCGACCTGGTGCGCGAGGAATACGCGATTTTTCCCTATGCCCGCCAGCACAACGGGATTCCGAAAGACCTGGCGCCCGGGATCCGCGAAGGCGCCCTCAAGATGCTCGTGTTTGAGGAACTGGTTTACCAGGAGGCGCTGCGCCGGAAGATGACCGTTCCCGCGGCCAGACTGCAGCGCGCCGAGGCTGATTTCCGCAAGACCTTTCCTAATCCCGACGAGTTCAATGCCTTTTTGCAAAGCGAGTTTCACGGTTCGCAGTTGCTGCTCGAACAGAAGATTCGCCGCTCGCTGCTGATCGATGACCTTTTGAAGACAGAAGTCGAGGACAAGAGCATCGTCACACCGGCCGAGGTCAGGGCATATTTCGATCATTACCCCGGCCGCTTCCAGCATCCGGAATCGTTTACCTTCCAGAGCATCTCTGTGCTGCCTCCGGACAACGCCACGGCGGCGCAATTGAAGGAAGGGCGCACGCGCGCCGAGAACGCCCTCCGGCAGGCCAAGGCGACCAAGACCAATGAAGAATTTGGCCTCCTTGCGGAGAAGATCTCCGATGACGACTACCGCGTGATGATGGGCCAGCATAAGCCCGAGCCCGTCGATCAGCTACCGCCTCCGGTTGCGAAGACCCTGGCCGCGATGAAGGTGGGCGACGTCAGCGACCTTATTCAAGTGGAACAGGCCTACACGATCCTGCGCCTCAACCAGCACGCGCCTGCCGGCATGGCGAAGTTTGAAGACATCAAAGGGCAGCTGGAAAAGCAGATGGAACAGAACAAGAAAAACCAGGTTCGTGCCGCGCTCGACAAGCAACTGCGGCAGAACGCGAAGATCGAAGAGCAGTAAGAGCCAGTGAATTTCTGAAGTGCCGTATGACTTGCGAAGGGTGAAGGACGAATTACGGTGACGGGTTCTTTCCGAGTTGCGTGGATGGTACAGACAGGGCTTCTGCTACTGGCAGTGCCTGCTGTCGCCCAGGTCAAGTTCGGTGAAACGAGCACCAACTTGAATGGCACCATCTCCAGCGGATATTCGGCCACTTACGGGAATCTGATTCCTTCGACCCACGGCTGGACGATCGGCGGCGACGCCACGTTCTCCGGTTCTTTCCACAGTCCCAATTTCCTGTCGTTTACGGTCTCGCCTTACCTGAACCAATCGAGCGCCAACTCCGATTTCCAGTCCATCTCCAATGCCAGCGGAGTCAATGCTACCGTCAACATCTTCAATGGCAGCAAATTTCCCGGGTCGGTGACCTATTCCAAGGCCTTCAACAGCGAAGGGAACTACGCTGTTCCCGGACTCGCCGATTACGTGACCCATGGCGACAGCGATTCGTTCGGCATCAACTGGAGCGAGAACCTTCCCAACGCACCCAGTTTTTCGGCGGGTTTCCAGACCGGCAACAGCTCCTATTCCGTATACGGACTTAGCGATCAAGGGAACAACGCGTTTCATTCGACGAACCTGCATTCGGGATATACCTGGGCGGGCTTCAACATGGGCGCCTACTACGTGAACGGCGGAGGACACTCCCAGGTTCCCGCCCTGGCGGCCGGTGAACTGTCCACTGAGATACAGTCCAACAACAGCGGCGAAGGTTTCAATGTCACCCACCTGCTGCCCTGGCAGGGTTCCATCTCGGGGAGCTACAACCGGTCGTCCTGGGACAGCGACTATCTGGGTTACAGCACCAGCGGAACGATCAATATTGTGAATTCCGTCGCCACGGTCCGGCCTCGCAACAACCTGTCGGTCTCCGGGAGCGCGAATTACTCCGACAACCTGGCCGGACAACTTGCCGAGTCCGTCATTGGCGTTGGTGGGATCGTGCCGGGGTTCAACACCAACCAATCTTCCGATTCCCTGGACCTGCTTGGCGTTGTTAGTTACACCCCGATGCCGAATCTGCAAACCGATGCATTCGTCGAGCGCCGTACCCAGTCCTTTCTGGGACAGAATTACGGGGTGACGTCGTACGGCGGAGGCGGAACCTATTCGCATAACCTGGCCGGAGGCACGGTCAACGGGTCACTGAACATGAGCGCCAATTCCGCTGACAATAGTGGTCAGGATACCTTGGGATTTTCGGCCTCAGGGAATTACTCCAACGTAGTTCGAGAATGGCACCTGAATGGGTCGTTCGGCTATGCGCAGAACGTACAGACCCTCCTCATCACCTACATGAACTCCTACTATAACTATTCAGGCAACGCCAGGCGCCGCTGGGGTCAATTCAACCTCGGCGTTGGCGTCGGCGGCGCAAACACTGCGTTGACCGATCAGCCGGGCACGGCGAACAGCAGCCAGAGTTACAACGCCAGCCTGGCATATGGCCTCTGGCTTACTGCCACTGGCAGTTACGCCCGTTCGAGCGGCCAGGCGCTGCTCACCGGGGCCGGACTTGCGCCGGTGCCGATCCCATCGCCCATTCTTCCCTCCAGCCTGGTGAGCCTGTACGGGGGAGATAGTTATGCGTTCAGCGTGTCGAGTATCCCAACGAAAAGGCTTGTCATCGCGGCTACCTTCGGCAAGGCGATGACCGATACCACGAATAACTCGATCCTGTCGTCGAACAGGACCAATCAATTCAGTTCGATTGTTCAGTACCGGGTTCGCAAGTTGAACTTCATCAGTGGATATGCGCGCCTCGAGCAGGGCTTCACCGGCTCCGGCCTGCCGCCCGAAATCATCTCGTCGTATTACATGGGGGTCTCGCGTTGGTTCAACTTCTTCTAAGGGCGGAGCGGCGGAATTGCCTGCGCGCGGCCATCATCGTGGCCGGCGTCGCGATGCTGCTGCCGCTAAGTTGGGGTTCCCCAAAGCCCAGCACCCCGGCATCCACTCCGGAGCAGTGGCAGATGTCGCTCGACGGCGGGCGCAGCCTGTCGTGGGAGCGCAGCTTCAAGTCGGAGTCGGAAGTCAAGCCCAACCGCGGCTTTTGGAACAAGGTCGTCGATGTTATCGCCGGAGCGCCTGAATACCACTTTCTTGTTCGTCCCTACAGCATCGCCACCGATTCGCGCGGACGCATCATTGTCACCGATCCCGGCGCAGCCGGCGTGCATATCTTCGATTTTGCGCAGCGTAAATACAAGTTCATCGAACGCGCGGAGAAGAGCAAAAACGCAATGCGGACACCGCAATGCGTGGCCGTCGATGCGCAAGACAATATCTACGTCACCGATTCCGATGCCGGGGTCATTTTTGTCTTCGAGTCCAGCGGAAAGTTTGTGCGCGCGATCGGCAGCCTGAAAGGCGGCGAAGGTTATTTCAAGCGGCCCACGGGCATCGCCGTGGACTCCGCCGCACAGCGGATTTACGTGACCGATACGCTCCGCGATCAGGTTTTTGTCCTCGATATGCAGGGCAACATACTTCAGACCATCGGCCAGACCGGGCAGGCGGAGGGCGAATTCAATCTGCCCACCGAACTGCGCCTGGACGGTCCGAACCTGCTGGTCGTCGACGCCATGAATTTCCGGGTGCAGGTTTTTGACCGCTCCGGGCAATTTCAGTACGCCATCGGGAAGATCGGCGACAGCACGGGAGCGATGTTCCGGCCCAAGGCCATCAGTGTGGACTCCGAAGGCGATCTGTACGTGGTGGACGCCTTGTGGGGCGTGGTGCAGGTCTTCAACCGCCAGGGCCAACTGCTCTATTACTTCGGGGACCATGGCACGCATGCCGGAGAGTTTCAACTGCCGGCGGGCTTGTTTATCGACCACAACGATCGGGTGTTTGTCGTGGATTCGTTTAACCGCCGCGTCCAGGTGTTCCAGTACGTTGCTTCGAAAACGCCGGTCGAACAGGGTGGGGCCAAGGAGAGTGGAAAGTGAGGCTCCGAATCTGGATGTGCGGACTTGCGATTCTGCTCCAGGCGGGCCTCCTCCATGCTCAGGTCACAGGCGACGTGATGGGGATGCACAGCCTCGGGCCGGGCAGCAAATCGCCCATCACCGGCGCTCGCCCCGACGCCTGCAATTACTGTCACGCGCCCCATTCCGGACTGAACATCGGACTCTGGAACCAGAAGCTCACCACCCAGACCTACACCACTTACAGCAGCACCACGGCAAAGAACACGGGCGTTCAGCCCACGCTCGGGTCGGACAGCAATCAATGCCTGAGCTGCCATGACGGCACGGTCGCCGTCGGGTCGACCGTGGCTTATGGCCAGATCACGACCCAGGGGACCATGAACGCGCCGGACGTCTTCGGCAGCAACATGCAGACCACCCACCCGTTCTCCCTCTCGCCGCCCTTGAAGGACAATGTTCACCTCGTCGCCTCGCTCGCAGCCAACGGCAAGACTGCCGATCTGTCCGGGGCCGTCAAGCTGATCAAGGGAAGCGTCGAGTGCACGTCGTGCCACGATCCGCATGTGCAGGCCAGGGACCAAGTCTCGCAAAACTTCCTGGTGAGGGACAGTTCCAGCGGGCAGATGTGCCTGGCCTGCCACGATCCGGCGCGGCAAGTGGGCGGACAGGTGAACCCCCTGGCCGACTGGGCCACCAGCGCGCATGCCCTGTCGACCGCGAAGATTTCGCCCCAGGCCGGACTTGGGAGTTACACCACCGTGGGCGGCGACGCCTGCATCTCCTGCCACACGGCCCACAACGCGGCCGGACCCGCGCGGCTGCTGCGCGGTCAGAATGAACAGGCTTGCATCTCGTGCCATAACGGCGGCACGAACATTTCGCCCATGGCGCCTTACGCCAACGTGTTTGCCGAGTACGCCGCGCCCAAGGTCGGGCATCCATTTCCCCTGGGATCGAATGCCCACGATGCCGCCGAGAGCACGTTGCTCAACAACAACCGTCATGCCACGTGCGTGGATTGCCACAGCGGACATGGATCCGAACCGGTGGGCGTATTTCCGCCTCCGCCGCTCATTCGAGTCTCCCAGAAGGACGTCCCGGGCATCAACGCCAGCGACGGAACCAGCGTGCTCACGCCCGCCGTCAATCAATATGAGAACTGCCTGCGCTGCCACGGCACCAGTTCCGGCAAACAGGTGCAGCTGATGTACGGGTATTTCCCGGTTCGCGCTGTGTCGGCGGGAGATCCACTGAACCAGATCCCGCAGTTTGCGGTGTCGGCCACCTCCAGCCATCCCGTCTTTCACGGCCGCAGCAGCGCTCTGCCCCAGCCCAGCCTGCTGGCCAACATGCTGAATCTCGACGGCGTGACCCAGGGCCGGGCCATGGGCACGCAGATTCTCTGCACCGATTGCCACAACAGCGACGACAATCGCGAATCGGGTGGCACCGGGGCGAACGGCCCTCACGGCTCCCGGTGGACGCACATCCTCGAGCGCCGCTATGAGTTCAGCCAGACCGTCTTGCCGGGCCAGGCGATCACCAATCTCTTTCCTAATCCGGATCTGAGCGCCAATGGCCCCTACGCAATGTGCGGCAAGTGCCACGACTTACCCAACCAGGTCGCGAAAAACACCAGCTGGAGCCAGCACAGCAGCCACATCAATCTCGGAGTGAGCTGTTCGGTCTGCCACATTGCTCACGGCATGGGAGCCGCCAGCGGAACCATCAGCGGCGAGCGGCTGGTGAATTTCGATGTCAACGTGGTCGCATCCAATGGCGGGCTGCCCATCTCCTACAATCACGGTCCGAATACCTGCGTGCTGGTGTGTCACATGGTTGCGCACAATCCCAATGGGACGGTTACGGCGGCTGGTCTGCGGAGCCCTGGAATCAGGAAGTGAGCATTGCAGGCTCGGAGTGCAACCTGGGGAATCTCTGGACAAGTGTCCGAAGGGACGCCGGCGTTCCCTCAGGGGCTAAAGCCCACTTCCTTCTGATTGGCTAGATGTACGGGCTGAAGCCCGTACCCTTCAATACAGTCACTTCTTCAGAGGCTCCCTAGAATACAGTTCTCGCTAGATGTACGGGCTGAAGCCCGTACCCTTCAAAACAGTCACTTCTTCAGAGGCTCCCTAGAATACAGTTCTTGCTAGATGTACGGGCTGAAGCCCGTACCCTTCAATACAGTCACTTCTTCAGAGGCTCCCTAGAAGACGGTTCTCGCTAGATGTACGGGCTGAAGCCCGTACCCTTCAATACAGTCACTTCTTCGGAGGCTCCCTAGAATACAGTTCTCGCTAGATGTACGGGCTGAAGCCCGTACCCTTCAATACAGTCACTTCTTCAGAGGCTCCCTAGAAGACGGTTCTCGCTAGATGTACGGGCTGAAGCCCGTACCCTTCAATGCAGTCACTTCTTCAGAGGCTCCCTAGAAGACGGTTCTCGCCATACTGCCGTTCATCTCGTTCGATTTATCGGCATGACACTGGCGGCAGAATTGCGCCGTCTGGTTCGACGAACGGCCGGTGTCGTTGGGGTTGTAGGGCGCACGGAGGAAGAACATCGTTGTGTAGGTGCCAGCGGGCAGACCTGAAGTCGAGTTGGACACCATGACTTGACTCATCGAGTGCGGGTCGTGGCAGGTCGTGCAAACCACCACCGCCGTGTTGTTGTAATTCCCCGGCTTCACAAAGAACCCGTAGTTCATCACGAACTGGCTGGAACTCGCCCCTCGCATGCTGATCATCCCGTTGACCTCGGCACAGTCCCAGTTCTCCCCTCCGCAATTGATCCTGGCGCTCAGCCCCATCGGATGGTCGTTCAGATAGCTTCCACCGTCGCCGGTTCCCATCAAAGTCGGAACAGCGTTGTAGGTTCCATAGGTTGCGGGCAAAGTCTCGAAGACTCTGTTCTTCATCATCGCTTTGGGCGCATAGTTGCCGTCGTGGCAGGCCAGACAACTCATCATGCCTGCAACATCCGGGGTTGTAGCCGACGGACTGGCCGGCAGCACTTCGACGAATTTGCCGCCGCCCGTTGAGACCGTCCTGCCGTAGATACGGCTGAGGTTCTCACCCCAGAGAGCGCCGGTGTTCGGGGAAGAATCGGTGCCGTTGCCGAACCTGCCACTGTGGGGCGAGTGGCAGGCCGCGCAGCCGCGCCCATAGTTGAGGTGGGCGCCCAGCGCATTCGTCGACGGCTGTGTCATCTGGGCGCCGGCCAGCCCCGCGGCGGCGAGGCTTAACAGCACGGTGAGGAAAGCACGCTTCATGAAGCAGAACCTCCTGTTTGCGTACCTTTCTCATCGGCGGGCTTCTCCCAAGCTGTAAGGACTGCCCCAGCACGCGACACGCGAAAACAGGCCCTCCAGGGGAGCCCCTCCCGCGCGAGGACATCCCTTCCGAACGCCAAGGGCCAGGGGAACGATTATGTGATCTTAATCACGGCTTCAGGTTATCCGTTCCGTTTCTAATATTCCTGGCAAGCTACCTCGCTTCATTCGATCCAGTGGATGTTGAAACAGGGTGCCTGACGCCGATAATGGTTCGATTTCCTCCCTCGGGGTCCCCATGAGACTGCTTCCCCAACGCGTCTGCTGCAAAACGGTCTTTGATCACAGCGGCCGCCGCTTCGGCGTACCCCTCTGGATTTGCCTCGGCTTCGCCATGTTGTTGATGCCGCACGCATTCGCTGCTGTTCATCCCGTCCCGCTGGACAAGAACGCCGATGCCGCCAAGTGCCTGGAGTGCCACCAGGACAAGAACAAGGGCAAGTCGGTTCATTCCGCGATGGCGACCGGCTGCTTGAGCTGCCATGAGATCCGGGTCAATAAAGACGTCACGCGCGTCAAGCTGATCACCGCCACTCCGTCGGCGCTCTGTATCACCTGCCACGCCGACAAGAAAGCCGCCGACATCAAGGGAACCGTCCACGCCCCCGCGGTTCGCGACTGCCTTTCCTGTCACGATCCGCACGCGACCGACAACAAGAATCAGCTCCTCAAACCCATGTCCGGCGGAGAGAAAGAGAACCTCTGCAGCACTTGTCACCAGACCGGTTTGAATGTGCCCAAGAACGGCAGCGTTCATGCCGCCCTCGATATGGGTTGTGACACTTGCCATGTGACCCACAAGACGGGCGCCGACCCCACTCTCGAAAACCGGTTCCATCTGACCAAGGCAGCCCCGGCCCTTTGCCTGGATTGCCATGATCCCAAGGATGAAAGCCTCCAGAAGGCTCATCAGAACCAGCCCTTCGCCACGTCCAACTGCGTTGAGTGCCACGATCCGCATCAGTCGGCGTCTCCCAAGTTAATGGCGAAATTCATGCACGTGCCGTTCGCCGACAAGAGCTGCGACGCCTGCCATGCACAGGCCAAAGACGGAAAAGTGGTGCTGACACAGAAAGACGCCAAGTCGGTTTGCGTTACCTGCCACGACGACAAGGTCAAGCTGATCGACACGGCCAAGGTGCAGCATCCGGGTGCATCCGGCGATTGCCTGGATTGCCACAACCCTCACGCCAGCAGCCAGCCCGGCTTACCCAAGACGGACGCCGTGACCATTTGCCTGGGGTGCCACAGCGATATCGATGAATTGCGCAAGAAGGCAGTACATCATCAGCCCGCCTTTGCCCAGGGCTGCTCCACGTGCCACACACCGCATGGCGGCGACAACGATCATCTGCTGCGCGCCAAGGGCAATGCTCTGTGCCTGGAATGCCACGGCCCCGACTCCGTTCCGCAGAAGGACGAAGCCGACCATCTGCTCACCATCTTCAACGGCACCGTAAGACTCCCCGACGACTATTACAAGAAGAACAAGGTAACCGTCCTGCCTCTGCGCTTTGGCCTGGGGCACCCGGTGGAGTACCACCCGGTTTCGGACGTGATGGACCCGGCCAACCAGAGCAAGGTAAAGACGCCGCTCAGCTGTCTTTCCTGCCACCAGGCGCACGCTTCCGCTCAGCCCGATCTGCTGGTGAAAGACCAGTCCAACAATATGGAGTTCTGTGACAACTGCCACAAGAACAGACTCAACATGAAAGATACGACTTCCCCTGGGAATTAACGGAGGATCAAACGATGCGTTTCCCCTTCCTTGCCATCCGGCCTTCCAAGCTGTTACTGCTTCTGTTCCTGGTGGGACTGATATTGCCGTTTTCGGCGAACGCAGCCAAGAAGAAGAACGCGGAAACCACCGCTGTGCCCGTGCTGGGCCCGCGCAAATTTGCATACGATCCCACCAAGCTGGTCTGGCCCAGCCCGCCCAATATCGGGCGCGTGCACTGGGTGGATTACTTTGCGGGCGTCAAGATCGATTACACGCAGGAGCCCACCGCCAAGCCCAAGGCAAGCTGGATGGACCGCCTTGCGGGCGGCCAGTCCCAGGATGAAAAATTCAATCCCAAGAGTTTTCCGTTCCAGCTGATCGGACCCTACGGCATCGCCACCGATTCCAAGGGGCTGGTGTACGTGGCCGATCAGAGAGTGGGAGCCATCTTCATCTTCGATCTTGTAACCCGCGACACGCAGCTCATCCGGAATGGCGCGGAGGCCCACTTCGGCTGGATCAACGGCCTGGCCATCGATGACGATGACCGACTGTTCGTCTCTGACGGCAAAATGCGCCGGGTGCTGATACTCAACCCGAAACACGAAGTGGAAAACCAGATCACAGAGGGACTCGTCGATCCGGTCGGCCTGGCCATCGATACGTCTAACCGATTTCTCTACGTGGTCGACACCCAGCAGGATCAGGTCATTGTCTACGACGCCGACAGTCTCAAGTTGCTTCGGCGCATCGGAACCGGGGGCAAGAACCACTACCTCACCTCCCCGGGCGACTTTGGCGCGCCCCAGGGAATTGCGGTGGACGGCGAAGGCAACGTATACGTCACCGACACGCTCAACAATCGGGTGGAGATTTTCGATGCCGACGGAACCTTCATCAGCCAATTCGGCAAGGCCGGCGATGGTCCCGGATACTTCACCCGGCCCAAGGGCATCGCCGTCGATGGCGATGGGCACATCTGGGTAGCCGATTCCGTCCAGGACCGCCTTCAGGTCTTCAATCGTGAAGGCCAGTTGCTGACTTATATCGGGACCGGACACGGAGAGCTGCCCGGCCAGTTCAAGGCGCTGGTGGGTGTCGCGATCGACAAGCAGAACCGCGTTTTCACCACCGAGCAGGAGCCGGGACGGCTGCAGGTGTTTCGCTACGTCCCCGACGCCGATGCGGCAGCCGAAAAAACGCGGCGCGAGGAAGAGCTGCAGAAAGCCGCGGATCAGCGGCAGAAAGCGGCGGCCCCGGCACAACCGGAAAAGCCTGCCGAAACCGCCCCGGAGAAAACCCCGGACCCGGCGCCCCATTCGAGCGCCGAGTCTCCCAAATCAAGCGCGCTGCCCAAGCCGCCCGCGCAGTAGCGAAAGCGCGAAAGTCTGGCCAGGGCATGCAGAGGGTGGGGCGAAGTGCCGGCGGATCGCCGAAAGAACCGAGAGCTCCCTTTGGGGAGTAGTGTCCGAGTAGTCGCCGCGGGCCAGGTGTATTTGACTCATCGTGATGAGTCAAATACACTCATCCTATGGCTAAGCGGCTGCAGGTCATCGTCCAAGACCCTGAATATCGCGACATCCAGCGCGCGGCGCGTTTGCGCCGCATGTCCATTGCTGAGTGGGTGCGGCAGGCGCTTGTCCAGGCCCGCAGGCGAGAACCAAGCCGCGAGGTCGCGTCCAAGCTCGAAGTCATTCGAGCGGCGGCACGCATGGACTTTCCCACCGCCGATATCGACCGAATGCTCGAAGAGATCGAGCGGGGTTACGGATCGGGCATGCCTTCGTGATCTTTGTCGACTCAAACATTCCCATGTACCTGGTGGGTGCCCCCCATCCACATAAGACCGATGCCAGGCGTTGGCTCGAGGAATTGGTGAGCGGCCACGAGCGGCTGGTGACCGACGCGGAAGTGCTGCAGGAAATCCTTCACCGTTATGTTTCTATCCAGCGTCCGGATGCAATTCAGCCGGCGTTTGATGCCTTGCTGGGAGTTGTCGATGAAGTATTTGGGGTGGATCAAGCGGCAATGGAACGAGCCAAGGAGATCGTGCTGGGGCAGAAAGGGTTATCGGCGCGAGATGCGGTCCACGTCGCGATGATGCAAATCCACGGTATCAAGAGAATCTTGAGCTTCGATCGAGGATTCGACGGTGTCCCCGGAATCACTCGGTTGTCCTGAGGCGCCCTGCATCCCAGCCGGGATGGAGCGGGGCACCCGAAACTAATGGCCACGATACACCCACAAACGTGACCCGCAGCACTTTCCGCTACTCCAACGTGCTGTCATCCTGAACGTAGTGAAGGATCTGCGGTTGTTCCTGCGGTCGCAAATCTGCATCACTTCCGAGTAGTCCACAAACCGACCGAGTACGCGATTTGAACTGCAACGGACGCGGGTGCGGGCTCCGCGTGCTGGCATCACGTTGACGTTAATGGCCAAGCTTCGTTGCATCGATCGGCGAGGATAGGACAGGAGAACTGGAAGCGAGTGCGTTCTTGGTGAAGGACTGGATCAGAGTTTCGAGGAAGGAATAGAATACGTCGACGGCGTACCCAACAAGGAACGCGAGCGCAAGCGGCGAGGCCTTGATCCCCTGCCCAGCCGTGAGATTGCTAAACAACCCGACTACGGCGCCCCCAATGGCTGCAATGACGAAACGGGCGACGTCCACTCTTGAACGAACGTAACTTCGCGCGCTCACCCGCACTTCGAACGTTCGCAGAATAAAGGCAAAAGCACCAAGAACTGCATATAAAACTGGCAGAACGCACGTAGAAATTGCTCCGTATACAAAGGAAACCTCCTCTGCAAGGTGCTCGGCAAGGAATCGCACTTTCTGATAAGTAAGGGTGAGACGCACAGCGGCCTGTCTGAAGTCATTCACCGGCACCGGGAGCTCGAATTCTTCGTTCAGCCCCATTGGATTGTGTCGGAACGCATGGAAAGGATCTCTCCTTTCAGGATGGAACGCGTAATCATAGAGATGCAGGACGTAGCCCAGTTCTTGAGACTGCGCATCGATGTTGCGGACCAGGTCAGAGAATTGCTGTAGGTTTCCGACAACCTCGGGTCTGTTGAGGCCCTCGGGCAATACGATTGGTGATTCATTTTGCGGAAACTCGGAGTTCAGTTTCACCGCCAGAGCGTTCGCAGTTGAGATCTCTGCGCGAATGGAATCTGCTATCACAGTCGCAGCGTAACTGATTGCCGAGTACAGGATGATAACAACAGCAAGCGCCACAACCTGCCAGCCGTACGGGGTGATCCGCTTGCTTCCCCTGGCATATTCCCGAAGACTTTTCGGGGTCACCGGTGAGACGACGGTTGCGAGCCTGGTAAGGGCGGTCAGGAGATTGCCCGTCGTTGCTCCATCGAGACCTTTATCGAAAGCAGCTCTGGCGTTTAAAACCCCTTTCTGCGCGGCTTCATCGACGGCAATGCCGGTTTCCGAGGCGAATTGGAGCAGGGTCTCAGCGTCTTGGAGGGCTTCTTGGACGTAGGCGAGTTGACTGAACGTTGTGTCAGCGGTGGCAGGCTCCAATGGTTTACCTCCAAGGGTACCTTCGGGGGTCAGTAGTTGCCCAATATTCTTAATGGATGGGGAACGCTTCGAATCATAGACCCATTACCACGACCGTGCCGAAAGCTTGTCGAAATAAACGCGGCAAGCGAAATCTGGAAGTTCACTCACGAGGAAAGAATGCGTCCCGACTCATGAATCAGGAATTCCGAACATGACGAGACGATGTTCAGATAATTGCAAAGTTGCCGAGTTACTCGTCCAGCGATGCAGAGAGAAACAATCCCAGATTGAGTGGCGGTTGTATCACCGCCAACTCGTCAGTTACTGTTTCATCGACAGTCCATCCGAATCAAACCTCCGCCTGCGCCTCCAGAGGTAGGCCTGTCTAAGCTGAGGAATCTCAGTTTTGGCCAAGCCCCCGATTTTCTGGGCAGGAGCGTCTTTTAAGGCAAAGCGAGGGCCCGTTCCCTTGACAGGGCTTCCCGTCCTTCTTACCATGAAGCTCCGGTCTGTCCAGCAAACACATGCCCATCCAATCTGTCGGCGTGCGGGTTCAACGCTTTCTGTTGTTGCCGATTGTCGCCCTCCTGGTGTCGCTCTGCGCGCACTCGCAAGAGGTGGGCACTCTTACGCTGCTCAAGGACACTCCCCTGCACGTGATCCGCGGCGTCTCGATGCTGCAGGGCGTTGAGGGCATGCGGCTCCGCCAGGGCGACATCCTCGAGACCGGGCCGGCGCCCACGGCACAGGCGCAACTGGAGTTCACAGGCGGAGCGATCGTCGAACTCGGGCCTTCCACCCAGGTTTTGCTCTTGAACCAGAGTGCTGCCTCGGGGGAAGTCGTGATGCTGACCGGGTGGCTCAAGGGCGAAACGACGGCGGGGACTTATCGCTATTCGAGCCCCCTCGTGACGGCGACAAGCAAGGGCGGCAACGTGCTGCTGCACGCCACAGCCGATGCCGCCGAGGTCTTTGTGGAGCGGGGAACCGCCTCCGTCGGCGCCGGCAGCGCGCCCGGAACGCCCAGTTCCACCGAAAAGATTTTCTTTACCCGCAAAGCGGGGAAGCCCATCGCCGCGGCGGGCCGCCCCTCGGGTGACTTCATCGGCGCGATGCCTGTGTCGTTTCGCGATGAGTTTCCTTCTCGTTTGTCGCGCTTTGCCGGCGCCAAGCCGCCCGTGCCCAAGACCGACCACGATGTCTCCTATGCCGAAGTCGAGCGCTGGCTCACTTCGAGCTGGGGCAGAGGCATGGTTACGCGTTTCAAGCCTCGGATTCAGGACAGCGCGTTTCGCCAGTCAATTCAGGCCCATCTCGCAGTTCTTCCCGGGTGGGAGCCAGTCCTGCACCCTGATACCACAACGCCATAGAGCGGCCAAACTCCGATTCTTCACTGGGTGAGAAATCCTATGAAACTGATTGTCAAGTTCAACCTCGTCCTGTCCCTGGTCTTCGCCATCGCCTTCGTCCTGGCTGGTTTGTTTACCCACGCGCTGCTCCAGCGCAATGCCAAGGCGGAGATTGAAGAGAATGCGCGCATCATGATCGAGAGCGCGAGTGCCGTGCGCACCTACACGAGTACGCAGATCAAGCCGCTGCTGAAGACGCAGATGACTTATACCTTCATGCCCCAGTCGGTGTCGGCGTACTCGGCTAACGAGTACTTCAAGCTTCTGCGCAAGAAATATCCGGAATACTCCTACAAGGAAGCCACGCTCAATCCCACCAATCCCAGCGACCGCGCGACGGATTGGGAGGCGGATATCGTTCGCCTCTTCCGGCAGGCTCCGGACAAGACCGAGGTCGTGGATGAACGGGACACGCCCGCGGGCCGCGCGCTTTACATCGCCAAGCCGCTCAAGATTTCCGATCCCGCGTGCCTTGATTGCCACGACACCCCGGATCGGGCGCCACGCACCGTCATCGAGCAGTATGGAAGCGCCAATGGCTTCGGCTGGAAGGTCAACGATATCGTGGCGGCGCAGATTATCACCGCCCCCATGCAGTTGCCGATCCAACGGGCGAATCATGCCTTTACGGCCTTCATGCTGTCGCTCGCCGCGGTTTTTGTGGTCCTCATCGGTGCGATTAATGTTCTGCTCATGTTCCTGGTCATCCGGCCGGTGAACCAGTTGTCGAACATCGCCAGCGAAGTGAGTCTCGGCAACCTGACCGTTCCCGATTTCGAGGCGTCAGGAAAGGATGAAATCGCCACCCTCGCCGAGTCATTCCGGCGCATGCGGAGGAGCCTGGTGGAAGCGATCAAGATGCTGGAGAACTGATTCCGTGCCCGCCAAGCCAAAAGGACTTCCGATGGACTAGACTTGCTCCATCCTGGGAGGGGTTTATGCGGCATCGCAGGAGCCTTGCACTTTCCGTGTTGCTGGTGTGCTGTCTTGTTGCAGCCGGGAAGGACAAGAAAAAGGTCCTGCTGCCGGCGGACGTTCTTGAGGCCAAGACGGTGCTGGTGGTCGTCGATCCCGACGCCGGCGTGGCTCTCGAGGCTCCCATGGCCAACCGCACCGCCCAGGAGGACGTGGAGAAAGCCCTCATGAACTGGGGCCGTTTCACGATCGCGCCGGACGCCTCAACCGCCGATCTGATCATTTCCGTTCGCAAAGGGAATGAAAAGATCGCTCAGCAAACGGTTGGCGGCGTCCCGATCAACAATCGCCCCGTCATTTTTGAACCCACAGATTCGGGAGTCGGGATGGGAGGCCATGCGGGCAATCCCTCGCAAATGGGCGATCCGACCAATCCTCAACCTCGGACTCCCAGTCCGCAGGAAGAGGTTGGGCAAACCCAGGACATGTTTGTGGTGTATCGAGGCAAACGGAGCGATGCGCTCAACTCTCCCGCAGTTTGGCGTTACAGCGGCAGAGATGGGCTTCGATCTCCGGGTGTTCCGGCGGTGGAAGCATTCAGAAAGCTGATCGCAGACGCGGAGAAACAACAGGCCGCCACGCCGTAATTCGGGTACATTCCAAGAGCGCGGCAGCGGACTTCGATCAGCAAAGATCCTACTGAACTCCGGCTTCTTTCAGGAAGCGCTCGCGATCTGCCGGGTTGGCCACGTGCTCGGCGAGAAGGCCATAAAAATCCCGCAGGGTGGCTGCGCGTTTGGCATCTTTTCTGGCCAGAACGGTGGCAATGGGGCCGAGGTGGGCGGCCAGCCTGCGGGCCGCTTGTTCGATAGCTGCGGGCGTGATCACGCTCGGCGACGAAACGTCCATCGTCGTGGTCACTGCCGGCCCGGACTGGACTGGAGCCGATGCAGGCGTTGGCGTAGTCGGTTTGCCCCCGCCAAGTTCCGTTCTCCTGGCGAGAAAGGCCTTCCGATCCTCTTCCCGCTCCAGAACTGCGGCCAGTATGGTGTACAACTCGAGAGCGCTGTTCGTTTTGCCGGCCGCGCGTTTTACCAGAACCTTGGCCAGCGGTCCGATGAAGGCCGCAAGCTGCCGCTCGATGATCTGCAATGCGGCCTCGTTATATTGATCACTTCCCAATCCGGGCTGGGCTTGGGTAAGTCCACCATCAAAAGTGGCTGTCCGCGTGTCCTTCGGGGAAAGCGTCGCGTCCCGCAGGGTCTGCCCCTGCGTTGCGGTCATTCCATCGCTCGAACCCAGCGTGGCTGGGGTGGGCAGGGTGAACAGGGCAGGTATCGGCGCAGAAGGTGGGGGATCCTGTTTCGTACCGGGGGCGGCGAAGCTTTCCGTGAACCCCATGGGAGGCGCGGCGGGCAATGGAATGCGAGCCGAGACCTCGGGAGACGGCGGCGCCATTCCCTGAACGAAGAGTCGCGTCGCCGACACGTCTTCCGCGTCGGGCGGAACGGGCTTCCAGCGGGATGGCTCGGATTCCCGTGCCTGTACGCGTCCGCGCTTAAACGCTTCGATTTTCGATCGGACAGGGCCGAGCAAAGGGGAATCCGGATCGACGCGCGCGGCTTCCGCCGCCAGCATTTCCGATGATTCGCAATCCGACTTGAGCGCTGCGTCGGCGGCCGATGCCAACCCGCTCACCACCTGGTCGCGAATCACCCGGTCGGACCTTGCCGCTGCGTTTGCCTCCTGGAACGACTCCAGGGCCTTCTTCCACTTGCCCTTGTCGACCGACTTGGCGGCCCCGGCGAGAAGCTTCTCGGCCTGGGCCCGGTTGGCGATTCCTTCCCGAACCCTTTTCTCGATTTCCGCGAACTCACGCTCGCCGGGAAAGTCCCGCTTGGCCAGGGCCAGCAAGTCCTCCGCACGTTTGTATTCCGCTGACGCCAGCGCCCCTTGCAGCAGATTGACGCGCTGGGACTTTGCCTCCTGCCGAACCGCCTCGAGCCGCGATGCTTCCCTGGCCTGCCCGAGGCGCTCCTGCAGGAGCCGCTCGAAGTCCCCGAGCCGCCGGTCCTCGGGATACCAGCCCTGGACTTGCTCGAGTTCGCCCAATGCGCCTTCCAGATCGCCGCTCGCCTGTCTCTTTTTGGCCGCGTCCATGGCGCCGGAGATCGCCTCTTCGCGCCTGCGCTCCTGAATCGAAGCGTGCAAGTCCTGAGAACCTACCGCGCTGGGCTGAATCTCCGCCAGCATGCGCACAATGGCTTCCGAAATCCGCCAGTTTTTTTGGACGGTCGCCCGGGATGCCTGCGCCAGTTCGCCGATGGCCTGGTCGCGAATGAGTGAATCTTCGCTGGCCAGCTGATACGCGCGCATGGTCATCTGCGCGCCTGCCTCCCATTGCTGATTGGTGAATAATTTCCGTCCTTCGGCCAGCATCTTCTGCGCCTTGGCGCGCTGCCGGACCGCGGCCTCCGTCTTCTCCTGCAGTTCCATCAGGTCGGTATCCCACGGGAAGGCTTGTGTAGCCTGTGCCACCAGCGCCAAAGCCTGCTCGTAATCGCAGGCGCTCAACGCGCTCGCGATCCTGTCAATCCAGCTCTGGTGAGCATCGGTATGAGCTCGATCTCGAAGACCGCGGACACGCGCGATGGTGCTCTTCAGATCGGGATACTGCGGATAGACGGTACGGACCGTGTCCCACTTGGCCAGGGCACGGTCGTAATGACGCGACTCCTCCAGTTGCCGCGCCTCGGCGCCAATCTCGGCGATGACCTGGCGTAGATTGCCGACGTTCTGCAGCTGTTCTTTCAGCCGGGCATCCTGGGGGCTCATTTGCAGAGCATCTTTCAGCATCTTCATGCGCTGGTCCAGATCCGCCTCTTGTTCGGCGCGCACCAGAGCGTCCAGCACAGCTTCCGCCTGTACCGATCGGGCCCGGGTCAGTAAATCCCGGACCTCCTGATCGTCGCCAAGCTCTTTTGCCAGCCTTTCCAGGGTTTGAATGGCGTCGTGGACGGCGTGATTGTCCAGGGCCTGCCGGGCTTGCCGCAGCCCTTCGGCCTTCGACCGTTCCATTCGCTCTCGCTGCAGGTTCTCGCCCACAACCGCCAGCAGCGACTCCAATCGCGGCTCCGCGCCGACCCGGGAGATGGCATTTTCCAGCTGTTCGTGTAACTCCTCATTACGGCCCGCCTGGAGGAGCACGCGCGCCATCGTCAACTGCTCATCGACGAACCGCTTGCGCTCTTCAACCTGGTGCTGCCGGTCTGCGAGAGTCTTGAGCTTCAGCAGGGTTCGGTCTTCGGGAAACCGGGCCAGGCCTTCGTCCGCTTTTGTGCAGGCGGTGCGATAGTCGTCCTTGTTCAGGGCGTCTTCGACGTCGCGGACCAGCGCTTCGACTTCCCGGCGGCGGCGTTCTTGTTCCTGGCCCGCGACCGCCGACTCCATCAGCGTGTGCAGTTGCGGCGCCACCGGATCCAGCTCTTCCGCCCGTTTCAGAATGTCCATCGCGGCCGTGAATTTCCGCGACGAGATCTGCTGGCGCGCCTCCAGCAGATAACCTTCCATCTGACGCTGGCGGGCGCGTTCTTCGATGTCCCGCGAGATCAGGCGGTAGAGCGTTTTGGCCTGGGTGTCGTTGGGCGCTACCGCTAATGCCGCTTCGGCTGCTTCCCTGGCCACCTCCAGCTTGCCTTCTGCCTGCGCTGCTTCGGCAGCCTTCAGGGCCTTGTGCAGCTTTTCGGCTCGCTCGGCTGCAGCCCGGACGTCCTCGCGGAACTGCTGCAGCTCGGGATTGGTCCGGTCCAGCCCCAGTGCCCGGTCCACATGTTCCAGTGCTTTGTCGAACAGCTCGTCGGCCAGCGCCTCTTCCGCGAACTGCCGGAGTTCACTCACCTGTTTCCCGATTTCATCCCGCTGGATCCGTTGCTGCACTTCGCGCAGCAGCCGGTTGGCGTTGGTGTGCTGCTGGTTCATCTTCAACACCCGCAGCAGCGAACCCTGGGCCTTGTAAACCTCTCCCTGTTCGAGGAAGGCGGCCACCTCGTGCATCTCGCGGCCGATCAGCTCCTCTTTCAATTGTCCCTGCAACTGCGCCAGATCCAGGGCAAACTCGTCGGCCGAGCTGTAGCGCTCGTCGGGATTCTTGGCCAGGGATCGAAGCAGAATCTGTTCCATCTCCGGAGGGTAACCGGACAGAAAATTGGCTACGGGCAGGGGCGGATCCTGCACGATTTTCAACATCGTCGTGGCGGTATTTTCCGCCTCAAACGGCATGTGGTCGGTAAACAACTGGTACAGGACCACTCCGGTGGAAAAAATGTCGACCCGGGCATCGACCGCCTGCGACTTGAATTGCTCCGGAGCCATGTAGCGCAGCGTGCCCAGCACCTGCCCCGTGCGCGTCACGTTCTGATTGCGAACGTGGGCGATGCCAAAATCGAAGATCTTGACTCCGCCTTCCTTGCACAACATGATGTTGGCCGGCTTGATGTCGCGGTGAATCACTCCCCGCCTATGGGCATAGCCCAGTCCATGGCAGACCTGGATCACCACCGTGATCTTTTCGAGAAGACTCAACTGACGGCGGTTCGAGAGCACCGCGTCCAGGCCCTCGCCCTCGAGATATTCCATCACCAGGTAGGGATTCCCGTTATAGTCGCCCAGGTCGAACACGGTGACGATGTTGGGGTGCTGGAGGCTTCCCAGCGACTGTGCCTCGCGAAAGAACCGCTTCAGCATGTCTGGATCTTCGGCGAACGCGCCGGTGATCATTTTGATGGCCACGCGCCGGTCAAGGTGGGGGTCGGTCGCCTGGTAGACGACTCCCATGCCTCCGCGCCCGATGATGCGGGTGACATCGTATTTCCCGATTTTGCCGGGCACCAAGGTAGCCATGCAGAGGGAACCTGTATCTGTTAGAGCTGGACTGGGTAAGTCGGGCAGCCTGAAATCCGTCCGTCACCCGAGGCACAGCCGTGCGAAACCATCCGAGCGCTATGGTTTATAAAGGCCATATTCACCGGGGTGCGGCTTATTATGCTACGAACGCAGGTCTAGTCGCAACAACAGGTTGGACCCATTCGCGCGATCCTTCGTCCGGTCGCGGGCAGAACCACGAACCCCCGCCCTCGAACGTTTCGAGCTCCGCCTCCCGGATGCGGGAAACTTCGACCTGCGCCATGGGGGAGATGGCTCGCCTGTGCTGCCCTGTATCTGGGACAGTTTCAACCCCCAGGCACGCCCTGAGATTGATGGTCAGCAAATTGAAGCAGAATTCCAGGGGTCGCGGGAGCGCGCGTGGGTCTAACCCATTGATTTCATGGTGGGCGCTGCAGGATTCGAACCTGCGACTTCCACCGTGTGAAGATGGCACTCTACCGCTGAGTTAAGCGCCCGCTGGGAGGGGTGGCGCCGATTGCGCCGGGAGGGGCATCCCGTAGGATAGAGTAACACCAGCAGGGCGTTGCGGCCAAACCAGATGGGTGGATGCTTCCGCCGGGTTGGGCCCATCCCGCGCACGAATTTCATGGTCTTTCGAGCCCGACCCTTCCGTCCACCAGGCGAGCCCTCCAGCACCGGAGAGGGCGCACTGAACCCCCTGCCTGGCTCGGAACCTGCTTCTAAGAATGGTATGCATTTGCCGCGGGAAGGCGGAGAGAATTCGGGGCCGGAAGGCGGCCGGAAAGAGCCCCTGGCGGCGCGCTCGCCGGGGGGTGGTTCGGAAGCCGGCCCAGATCGGAACCCGGGCGATTTATCTCCAGCGGAGCGTGCCGATTCCGCGTTTGAAAACGCCTCAAAACCGCAACCTTCCGACGACGACGGTGTTCCAGAAGATATGGCTACGCTCGTCCTGGACAAGGCGGCCCTGGGAACCGGCCCGGTGGCACGGCCCGACGCTGAAACAGAAAGGTTGGCGGCGGAACGGCATTTTGCCGCGGCCGACCCGGCCAGCGATGCCGCCATCATGCTTCGCGTGGCTGCGGGCGACGAATCGGGCTTCAATTATCTGGTGGAAAAGTACCACCGGGCCATGGTTCACTTTCTGTTCAGAATGGTGCGCACCCAGGCCGTGGCGGAGGAGTTGGCGCAGGAAGTGTTCCTGCGCGTTTACCGCTCGCGGGAAAGTTACCGTGCGGAGGCCAAGTTCACTACCTGGCTCTACCGCATCGCCACCAACCTGGCGGTGAACCATGCGCGCGACACCAAGCATGAGCGCGCCGCGCAGAATGTTTACCTGGATGTGCCGGATCCGGAAACGGGAACCACGCCGGAAGTGGCCGACGATGAGCCGACGGTGGAACAGCGGTTGCTCCGCGACGAGCGCATGGCGGCCATCCGCAAGCACGTGATGGCGCTGCCCGAACGGCAGCGCATGGCCGTGCTGATGCACAAGTATCAGGGATTGGATTACCGCCAGATCGGCGAGGTACTGAAGCTGAGCGAGTCGGCGACCAAGTCGCTCTTGTTCCGCGCCTACCAGACGCTGCGCGACAAGTTGAAGGAATTCGTCTAACGGGGTGAGTTGAGAGAAGCCGGGCACACCGGCGGGAATCGGGGGTGAAGCGATGGAGACGAAAAAGAACACGTGCACGGGAATGGATGAGAAGCTTGCGGACCTGCTGCTCGATCCGGCCGCGGCGCCTGAAAACGTAACAACTCATGTTGCCGGGTGTGAGGATTGCAGTCGCCAGCTCGAGGAGTTGCGCGCCACCATGGCTCTGCTCGATACCTGGGAAGTTCCGGAGCCGAATCCCTACTTCATGACCCGCTTTGAGGCGCGGCTGCGCGAGGAACGCAAAGCTGCGCCGGCCGGATGGCTCGAACGCATGCGGGCCAGGATTCTGTACGGGCCGCAGACGCATGCACGCCCGCTGGCAGCCATGGCGCTGACCATCATGCTGATCCTGGGCGGCGGTGCTTACCTGGGAGTCAGCAACTGGGAGCAGCAGACGGCGCCTTCGCATGAGGCGGCGGTGGTAGGCGATTTGCAGACGCTGGACAGCAATGCGCAACTGCTGGATCAGCTGGAGTCGATCTCCGGGACCAACACCACGGATCCATCGGATGACGATTTGAACACGAACTGAATTGCCCCGGGTCTCGATTGAGACCTGGAGCATTGCGGGGGACTTTGAAACTGTAAGGTCGGGGAAAAGATGAAGGGCACACCCAGGGCGGAGAGATGGCGCCGGGCAGCATTGGCTGCCGCGCTGGGAGCCTTGTCTCTGGTGGCGGCGCCCGCTCGTGGACAGCAGAATTCGTCCCATCCCGCACCTTCGCATCCGCCCGCGCAGTCCCATGCCGCGCCACCCCACCAGCAGGCGCCGCATCCGCAGAACCAGGGACATTCCAATGCGCAGTCCCAGCCGCAGGCACGGCCGTACTCTCAGCCGCCGACCCGGCCGGCCCTGCCCCCGAATTCCCAGGGGACCGCGCGCCCCGTGTATCCCGGGCCACCTTACCTGGGACCGGGGACGCCACGGCCCGCGTATCCCGGGTATCCGGCTCCCAGCTACGCTCCTCCCGGACACCTGGCGAATTGGCTGGACCAGCATCGCAACCTGCCCGTGCAGGAGCAGGAAAAGATGCTGCGCAATGATCCGAGCTTCAACCATCTGCCCCAGGGGACGCAGCAGCGACTGGTGCGGCAGTTGAACGACGTGAACAAGATGCCGGACCAGCAGCGCGAGCGCCGCCTGGCCCGGGCTGAAAACCTGGAGCGTCTGCCTGCCGAACAGCGCATGCAGGTGAATCGTTCCGCACGGGAGTGGACTACCCTGCCGCCGGAGCGCCAGACCATGATGAAAAATGCTTTCCGCGATCTGCGTTCCGTCCCGCCCGATCAGCGGGCCATTGTGCTGAACTCCAGCCGTTACCAGGGCCAGTTCACGCCGCAGGAGCGCGGCATCCTCTCTGACCTGCTCCGCGTGGAGCCTTACGAGCCGCCGAAGCCGTAAAAGCAGCTGTTAGCTATTAGCTTCTAGCCACTAGCTTCAAATCCAGGTCTTAGAATCCAGTCTGGCGGCGCCTCACGGGCGGCGGATATCGCCGTCTGGGGCAAACGCCCGATGCGATCGGAGACGCGGTGCGCGAGGTATATGGGGACACAGCGCGCTGATCCGCTACCCGCCAAACCGGAGGTAGCGAAAAACAACTGCAGTCGGGCAGGGACGGTGTTCAATCCAAAGCCTGAAAACGACCGCGGGTCCTTCGTCGCTACGCTCCTCAGGATGACAGCGCTGCGGTGGGATCGAGGATCCGGATGTCACCACGCATTGAGAAGGTCCATGTAGATGCAATACGTCTTGTTGTCAAAACACACGAAGTTCACCAGTTCGACTCCGCTGGCGTCGACGTGGGCGTTGACGGTGTCGACGGCGATGCGGGCGGCGCGGTCGGAGGGAAAGCCGTAGACGCCGGTGCTGATGGCGGGGAAGGCGATGGAGTGGGCCTTGTGCTCAGCGGCCAACTCGAGACAGCGACGGTAGCAGGCGGCGAGTTGTTCGTCTTCGTTGGCGTCTCCTCCATCCCATACGGGGCCGACGGCGTGGAAGATCCATTGGGCCGGAAGGCGGAAGCCGGGGGTGGCTTTGGCGTCGCCGGTTCGGCAGCCATTGAGTTTGCGGCAGGCTTCGAGGAGCTCGGGGCCGGCCGCGCGATGGATGGCACCATCGACACCACCGCCCCCGAGTAGCGAGGCGTTGGCCGCGTTGACGATGGCGTCGACGTGCAGTTGGGTGATGTCGCCGAATTCGGGGATGAGTTGGGCCATGGGGTTCTGCCTCGATATGGATTCGGGTTGAGGATACGCCCCGGGGGGCGATCGTGGTCTCCCACCCTTTCGCGGCAAAACTGCAAAAGGATGGGGCACGGAGGGTTGTTTTTCTTTTCGCGTCCTCTGATGGCCCGCGGTTCGAGTGACCGGGTTGACACTGGCCGCGACGCATCTTTATGGTTGCGCCAGTCGCTTGCCGAACACAGCGACCGGCTGCGATGACCGATCTCGAAAAAATTCGCGCAATCCTCACGGACATTCACTTCCTGATTCCGCTCGTCGTTTTTGGTATCGGCCTTGCGCTACTGATCACGCTGCATTGAGTGCCGCGTGAAAAACAACCGCGGATCCTTCGTCGCTGCGCTTCTCAGGATGACAGCGCTGTGGTGGCAGCGAGGAAGGGCAGAAAGGGAAACTCTTCTGGTGATGAGCGCAACGGCGAAAAGGGGCACACAATTCCGGTCGATGCATGGCATTGGCGTGCTGTGCGGGCTGGCCGCTGGAGTGTGGCTGGGCGCGGCCGAGGCTCCCACCAAGCTGGTGAATACCGGCCTTTCGCCCTATGCCATTTCGCTGTGCATGGTGGCGGGCGTGTTCACCGCGCGCTGGTCGCTGCCCACGCTGGTGAAGGGCACGCGCAGCGTGTTTGCCGACCTGACCCGGAACAAGCACCTGATCCCCATTGCGATTCTCGCGGGCATGTTGTGGGGGGTGGCCAATACGCTTACCGTGTTCGCCATTCGCGACGTGGGCCTGGCGATCGCGTTTCCGCTGTGGAACACCAATTCGCTGGTCGGGATCCTGTGGGGACGGGTGCTGTTCGGCGAGTTGAAGGGCGCGAGCGGAAAGAATGTCGCCAAGGTGCTGCTGGGCGCGCTGGCGATCGTGGGAGCCGCGATCATGCTGGGGTTCAGCACCATTCAGGGCGGCGAAGGGCATGCCCACCGCGCGCTGGGCGGGATCCTGGCGGCCGCCGGAGCCAGCCTGCTGTGGGGCACGATGTATATCCCCTACCGCAAGGCCTACGTGAGCGGAATGAACCCGCTTTCGTTCGTCACCATTTTCACGGTGGGCGAACTGGGAACCGTGTTGGCGCTGGTGCTGGCGCTCGACGGAGGAACGAAGGCCGCGGTCTTTCATTCACCGGCCGTGGGGCACATGCTGTTCTGGCTCTTCCTGGGCGGATTCGTCTGGGTGATCGGCGACATCTTCCAGCAGTTCGCAACCAAGTATCTTGGGATCGGCCGCGGCATTCCTCTTTCCAATACCAACCAGCTGTGGGGATTGGCCTGGGGCGCGCTGGTGTTCGGCGAACTGGCGCATGCCGACGGGGCGCGCCGGTTGCTGGTGGTGCTGGGATCGGTGGTGATGATCCTCGGCGCTCTGGCGGTCAGCACGGCCATCGCGACGGAACGCGAACATGGATCGATCAATCAATCGCTGGTGCGCGAGTGCGACCGATATGGGCTGGACTACGGGCGCGTGCTGCTCGCGTACGGGGGCGTCGAGGAACCCGGCGAGGAAGGGCGCTCGTGGTGGGATTACGTGATCGTGGCCTGCTCGATAGGCGTGTTCATCTGGCTGGGGGTGAACGCGCGGGTACCCCTGCTGAACATGAATTTTGCCTGGGTGGGAATTCTCGCCGCAGTGATGGTGCTGACGGTGGCGGTGTCGGGATGGGCCTTGCATCGAAAGACGGGGTTCTCATGAATGTCCAAAACCGTCCGTTACACGCGCCAGCCCGTTACAATAAATGGATATGACCGCGCCATCCAGGGTTGATGTTGTCGGAGTTGGGCTGAACGCCACCGACACCCTGATCCCTCTCTCCACATATCCCGAGCGCGGCTCCAAGGTTGAGTACAGCGCGGCTTCAGTGATGCCCGGCGGCCAGGCCGCTTCGACCGTGGTGGCTTGCCAGTGCTGGGGCTTGAGCACGCGCTATGTGGGCAGGCTGGGCGATGACGATGCCGGCCGGCTGCATCGACGCGAGTTCGCGCGTACCGGCGTAGATGCGCGCATCATCGAGGTGAAAGGCGCTCCCAGCCCGCAGTCCCTGATCGTGGTCGACAGCGGCGGAGAACGAACCGTGCTGTGCCGGCGCGACGAGCGCCTGCTGCTGCAGCCGTCCGATCTCGATCGCGCGTGGATTGTGAATGCGAGGGCGCTGCATGTGGATGGCTACGAAACCGCGGCCGCAACCGTGGCGACAGGGTGGGCCCGCGAAGCCGGGGTCCCGGTGATCGCGGATCTGGATGAGATTTATCCGGGAGTCGACGACCTGATCCGCAACATCGACTACCTCATCGTGAGCCGTGATTTTCCTGCGCGGCTTACCGGGGAGCGCAACCTCGAAAGAGCGCTGCGCCGCATGCAGATGCGCTATGGCTGCCGGGTAACCGCGGCCACGCTTGGCCAGGACGGAGTGCTGGCCTGGGATGGGCGGCAGTCGTACCTGCAACCGGCTTATCGAGTGCCGGTGGTCGATACCACGGGGGCCGGAGATATCTTCCACGCGGGGTTCATTTACGGCCTTCTGCATGACTGGCCGCTGGAGCGCCAACTCGATTTCGCCTGCGCCGCCGCGGCCCTGAATTGCACGGCGAGCGGGGCCCGGGGCGGCATTCAGACTGTCGAAGATGTCGAGAGGCTGATGGCGACTACGCCGCATTACAACGTGGTGGAACTCGCGCCTGCGGCGGATTGAGTCTATCGCGATCCCAGGTCTCAAGAGCGAGACCCTTCGACTTCGCTCAGGGCAGGCTCTGGGGCACCCAAATGATGGGATGATCAGAATCCGGGTGGGCGCTCTGCGGCCACGCCGAATGCGGCTTCGAGCGCCATGCCTGCCTGGCACAGGGCGCCTTCTTCAAAAAGCTGGCCGATGAGCGTCACGCCGTGCGGAACACGGCGCGGCGGCGAGAACTTGGGCAGGGGATGTTTGGGATCGGGTGCCCAGTCGCTGCGCGCTTCCGACACTTCTACAAATCCGGCCCGCAGCGTGAGCGAGGGATGGCCGGTGAAATTGGTGATGGTGAGCATCTCGTCGCGCAACGAGGGCACCAGCAGGAGGTCGACCTGCGAAAACACGCGTGCCATCTCCATCGCGACCTTGCGCCGGAAGCGATCGGCCTGCACGAAATCGACCGCTGACAGGAACCTCGACTGACGAAACACATTGGGCCACGCGTCGGGGACCTGGGACTTCAACTGGTCCACCTTGTGGCTCAAGGTCAGTTCCTGAAAAGCGGCGGCGGCCTCGGAAAACAGGATGAGGTTGAGGGAGTCGTAGGGCCAATCGGGAATCGACACCTCGACCGGCGTCATGCCGAGCTTCTTCACCGTCTCCAGGGCGGCGCGATCCACGTCGGTTGCGGGGGCCTCTTTCATCCAGGCGGGAAGATAGCCGACGCGCAGGCCGGTAACGTCGGCGCCGGCGTGAAACGAGAGGTTGGCGGGGCCGGGAACGCTGGCCAGATCTCCGGGGTCCTGGCCATCGATGGCGTCGAGCACGAGCATGGCGTCTTCCACCGAGCGGGTCATGGGTCCGAGCTTGTCGAGCGACCAGCATAACGTCATGGCGCCGGTGCGCGGGACCACACCGTAGGTGGGGCGAAGGCCGGTGATACCGCAGCGCATCGAAGGGCTCACGATGCTGCCCCCGGTCTCGCTGCCGATGGCGAACCCGACCAGGCCCGCGGCCGTAGCGGCGCCCGGCCCGGCGCTCGATCCCGACGAGCCTTCCTCGAGCAGCCATGGATTCATGGTCTGCCCGCCAAACCAGATGTCGTTGAGCGCCAGGGCGCCGAGGCTCAGCTTCGCCACCAGGACCGCGCCCGCCGCGTTCAGTCGAGCCACCACCGTGCTGTTGGCTTTGGGCACGCGATCCTTGTATGGCTCCGCGCCATAAGTGGTGGGGATGTTGGCGGTGTCGAGAAGGTCCTTGGCGCCCCACGGAATGCCGTGCAGCGGCCCGCGATAGTGGCCGGCCGCGATTTCCGTGTCCGCCTGCCGGGCCTGGGAAAGGGCGTGGTCGCGAGTCAGCGTAATCACGCAATGCAGCTTGGGGTCGAACAGCTCCAGGCGATCGAGATAGATCTGGGTCAGGCGTTCCGAGGTCAGAGCCCTGGTCTCGATCCATCGCGAAAGCTGGGTCACCGTGGAGAAGGCGATGGCCTCGTCGTTTGAAGGCACGCTGGCGTGGGTGGCGGCGCTGCGGATGAAAGCCGGAGTTTTCTCTTTCTCGCGCTTGAGGGGGACGATGCCCACCTGCGCGGGGTTCCAGAGCGTGGCGGGCGCGAGTGTCTCTTCGAGGGCGACTTTGCGCGGGCCGACGCGGAGCTCATAGTTGGGCGCCATCTGCATGCGCCAGTTGACGGCTGCCTGTTCGCGGTCGGCGGGCGTCATCTCCACCTGCACCAGCTTTTCCGCTTCGGCGAAGGTAGCGGCCGAGACTTCCGGACCAACGGCGGGCGCGGTTCCAAAGGCGGGCGGAGCGCCCGGCGTCGGCTGCTGGCCGGGAGGAGCTTGCGCCGCGGCAGCTTCGAGAGCCGCGCTCAGCATTCCCAGCGAGCTATAGGTGATGAATTCTCTGCGCGTTCCCGGCATTGGGTAGTTCCTTTCCGCGCTTCCCGATTCCTCAGGGGGCGCGCCCGTTCGAAGCGGCGGCACGTCTTCGGTCACTCTAATGTGTGTCCCTTGTTAATCTTTACAACTTTGTACTTGGGATGCCATCCCTCGGCGGCTAAAGCCGCAGTCATTTCCAAGCCTTTATGGCACGACTGAAGTCGTGCCCCTTCAAAACGCCACCTTTACACCACTAAAGTCGGGCCCTTTCAGAACGCTGTGGCCAGCTCTTCCGCAGGACAGGACACTAACGCGCGATCCCTCCCGGCGGCACGTGCTCCTCAAGATAGCGCGTGATCAGGCTGAAAAGGTGGAACGATGTTCCCTCGCCTTCGGAAATGCTGTGGGTGCGGTTGGGGTAATCCATGAAGTCGAACGGCTTGCCCAGCGCGACCAGCTTGTTGATCAGCAATTCGGTTCCCTGGAAGTGCACATTATCGTCACCGGAGCCGTGCACCACCAGCAGATGGCCCTCGAGGTTCTGCGCAAAATTGATCGGCGAACCGTCGTGATAGCCCTGCTTGTTTTGCTCGGGCAGGCCCATGTAACGCTCCTGGTAGATTGTGTCGTAATGGCTTTCGTCCGCCACAGGAGCGACGGCGATGCCGGTCGAATAGATGCCGGCATCGCGGAACATCACGTTGAGGGTATTGGAGCCGCCGCCGCTCCAGCCCCAGATGGCCATGCGCGAGGTGTCGATATAGCCTCGCTCGCGAGCCAGTTGCTGAATCGCCTGGCCCTGCTGCGCGGCGGACAGCACGCCCACCGAGCCGTAGATGCACTTGCGCCAGGCGCGGCCTTTGGGCGCCGGTGTGCCCTGGTTATCGAAGCTGATCACCAGGTAGCCCTGCTGGGCAATCAGGCCGTGGAACAGGCCGCGGAGATTGCCCCACGCATCGCGAACCGTCGCCCTCCGGGCTCGCCGTAAACGTAGGTAAGCACCGGGTATTTCTCTCGATGGATCGAAACCGGGCGGCTTCAGCATCCATCCGTCGAGCGTGACCCCGTTGGCCACCTTCACTTTGAAAAACTCAGGCGGGCAGCACAGGATCGCGGCGGCCTTCTTCTGCGAGCTCATGGTTGTCTTCAAGCGTGCGCGCGGCCTGGTGTCCGGGAAGGCTCACGATTCCAATCCGTGGCGGGGATGTAAAGCTCGACAAAGTGTGCGACGCCCAATGGCCGTTGGGCGCGATGTTGTAGATATTGGTGCCGACCGCGTCGGGCGGAGTCACGCGTTCGGGAACGCCCTGGCCATCGAGGCGGGACCGATAGAGATACTCGCGCACCGGGTCGTCGGGGGAGGCCAGAAAATAGAGCCAGCCGCCGTCCGCGTCCATCCCTTCCACCGAGATCAAGTCGGCCTTGAAGCTGGTGAGGAGGTGCGCCTCGGCGGTGGCGCGGTCGACGCGATACGCATGCCGCCAACCGTCGCGCTCGCTGATCCACAGCAGGTCCGGCTCCTTGCCGGCCCCGGCGCGGATCCATTGCATGGGCTCCTGGCTGACCCACGCCTTGTCGGTATCTTCGAAGAACAGCCTCGTCTCGCCGGTTTCAGCGTTGGCGAGCATCAGCTTGTCGTCCTGTTGCAGGCGGTCGAGATACTCGAGCATCACTTCCTTCGAGTTGCCGGCCCACTCCATCTCCGCGATGTAATGCTGGCGCGAATCCCCTTCCAGCTTGATCCAGCGCGTCGGGCCCCCGGCGGCAGGGACAACTCCCGCGCGCACCGACGAGTTGGTGGTGCCGGGCTGCGGATATTTGTACTTCACGGTTCGCGGATATTCGGAAGCGGTGTCGTTGATCAGGGTGTATTCGCTCACGCCTGACTGGTCGAATTGCCAGTACGCGATGGATTGGCCGTCGGGGCTCCAGCGGAAGCAGTTGCGCAGCCGCAGTTCCTCTTCCGAAACCCAGTCGGAGGTTCCGTTGATGATGTCGGCGGAGCCGTCCGTTGTCAGTTGCGTAATCTTTGCGGTCGCCAGGTCTTCGACGTAGAGATTGCTGGCGCGTACGTAGGCTACGCGGGTGCTGTCGGGTGAGAAGGTGGCGAACATCAGGGACGATTCTGGAGCGTCGCCGCCGAGTTTGGCGAGCTTTCCCGCCGATTCATCGAAGACCCAGTAATCGCCGCGCGTATTCTCCCGCCACACGCGTTGCGAGTTGGTAAAGATGAGCAGTTTCCTGCGGTCGGCCGACAAGGAATAGCCATCAACCGGAAGCGGTTCTGGGGCGGCGCCGGACTTTTCCGGCGGGGTCAACTGGGCCGCCGTGACCAGCACCGTGCGCTTGCCGGTGGCGGTGTCGTAGCCCACGATTTCGGTGCCCTTGCCCTTTGGGGAAGGCTCGAGAATGGTGTAAATCTCGCCGTCGTTCTGCCATGCAAACTGCACGGTTTTGGCCCGGTACTGCCCGCGGTTGAAGATGGCATCCAGTTCCTTCGCAAGGGGGCGAATCGGCTGGCTTGCGACCTGCGGGGAACGGGGCTGGTCCGCGGCGAATGCCCCGCTGAAACCGCACATCCCCGCGTAAAGAACACACACTGCAACGTACCTGCCTCTGGGCACGAGACCTCCAAAGTATTCAACGAGCCCCGCTCACGGGCCGGACGGCGCCGTTTCGATGCGTGCCCCAAATTATAAGCAGTCGAAGCGCCGGCGAGGCCTTGGCGTCGGTTGGAGTGCGCTATCGGATTGCCGGATTCTGCGTAGCGGAGATATTATTTCCGCTGTAATCGTTTCCATGAGGACACAAACCATGCGTAGATTCCTTCTTTTGCCGCTTGCCGTCTTAGCCGCGTCCGTCACCACGATCATGGCAACACCCGCCGCCGCGCAAGAGCCGGTGGCCCAGACGCCGCCGATGGGCTGGAACAGCTGGAACTATTTCGCCGGCAAGGTCGACGACAAGGGCGTGCGCGCCGCCGCCGACGAACTCGTATCCACGGGGATGAAGGATGCAGGTTACATCTACGTCAACATCGACGACACCTGGGAAGGCAAGCGCGACGAGACTGGATTGCTCCACACCAACGAAAAATTTCCCGACATGAAGGCGCTGGCCGACTATGTCCATTCCAAAGGTTTGAAGATCGGGATCTACTCGGGGCCTGGAACCCAGACATGCGCCAAGTTCGAGGGCTCGCTCGGACATGAAGAGCAGGACGCCAAGATGTATGCCGACTGGGGCATCGATTATCTGAAGTACGATCTTTGCAGCTTCCGTCAGGATGTCATGGCCAAGCAGGCACCCGACGACAAGGCGGCGCAGATGAAGCTGATGCATGACGCCTACGACAAGATGGGCAAAGCACTGAAGGCGGCGGGCAGGCCGATCGTCTACTCGTTCTGCCAGTACGGGTGGGACGCGGTGTGGGAGTGGGGCCCGGCCATCGGCGCCAACCTGTGGCGCACCACCGGAGACATTCAGCCCAACTGGAACAGCATGTACACCATTCTCAGCCAGCAGGAGGGCTTGCAGAGCTACGCCGGGCCGGGGCACTGGAACGATCCCGACATGCTGGAAGTAGGTAACGGCAAGCTCACCCTGGCAGAGAATCGCACCCACTTCTCCATGTGGGCCATGCTGGCAGCGCCGCTGCTGGCCGGAAACGACCTGCCCAACATGAAGCCCGAGGTGAAGGAAATTCTCACCAAAAAAGACGTGGTCGCCATCGATCAGGACAAACTGGGCAAGCAGGGCCGCCGCGTTTACAGTGAGGGCGAAGTGGACGTGTGGGTGCGCGACCTGTCCGGCGGCGCCAAAGCGATCGCGGTATTGAACGCGGGCAGCGAGCGCTATTCGACCCATCCCTTCCACCTCAGCCTGTCGAAGTTGGACCTGCACGGAACCCAGAAGGGCAAGAACCTGTGGACGGGGAAGGACGTCACGTTGACGGACGATATGGCGATCGAGATTCCCAGCCACGATATCCTGCTGGTGAGGATCGAACAGCCGAAATAAGCCGGGGTTCGGAAGCGCGCGGATAAGATTTGAGGGACTCTGATCGTGTCAGGATGGCTTTCCAGACCGGCTTTGCTTGCGAACTTGGTTCGATGAGTTGAAAGGGCGCTGATGGAAGTTCATCTGGTCGACGGCACATATGAGTTGTTCCGGCATTATTTCGCGGTGCCGTCCGCGCGGGACCGGGATGGTCACGAGGTCGGCGCCGTGCGCGGGGTTCTCGCCTCCGTGCTGAGCATGATGAAAGAAGGAGCGACGCATGTCGCCGTCGCCACCGATCACGTGATCGAATCGTTTCGAAATCGATTGTGGCCGGGATACAAGACAGGCGAAGGTGTTGCGCCCGACCTGCTCGCACAATTCCCGCTTCTTGAAGAGGTGCTTTCGGCGGCAGGGATCGTCGTGTGGCCGATGATCGAATTCGAGGCCGACGATGCCCTCGCTGCGGGGGCGGCGAAAGCTGCCCAGGACGAACGCGTCGAGCGCGTGATCATCTGCACGCCCGACAAGGACCTCGCCCAATGCGTGCGCGGCACCCGCGTCGTACAGCTGAATCGCCGCACGCGCGCGATTTGCGATGAGAGTGGCGTTGTGCAGAAATTCGGTGTGCCACCGGCATCCATCCCTGATTACCTGGCGCTGGTGGGTGATGCCGCAGACGGCTATCCGGGTCTGCAAGGCTGGGGCGCGAAATCATCCGCGGCCGTGCTGGCCAAGTTTGCCCATTTGGAATCGATCCCTGCCGATTTTCGCGAGTGGCAGGTGAATGTCACCGGCGCGAGTTCGCTCGCAGCTACACTGGCGCGCGACCGGGAGCTCGTCATGCTCTTTCGCACGCTGGCCACGCTTCGCACCGACATTCCGCTGTTCGACAATGTGGATCAACTGCGATGGAATGGCCCCACGTCCGCATTCGACGCGATCGGCGCACGGCTGGACGCAGCGATAACTGCAAAGCGGGCGCCGGGCGAACGGCGAGGCGCGACTCCTACTGGATCGGGCTCGCAACATTGATCGCGACAATCAAGGGCAACCACGATGTCCTCAAGACGAGCACAGTCTATGCCCCTTGAAGCACCGTCTCATCGATCGCGGCGGTGTACCTGGTCCGCTTACATGCGGTGCGCGGTCGCGATGCCAGGCCGATCCGCATTTACTCTCGCTTGAGCGTGAGCCTCGGTAACCGTCCCGCTACCGAATAACATCAGTACCAGGGCAATCACAAAGAACATGGTCATCGCGACTACGTAGACCACGACTCCCGCGACTTGCAGGTCGTATCTGCTGAGCTTCTTTTCCGAGTAACTGAGCTTCGGATCGTAGCTGTGAGGATCGTTGTTATGTGTTTGCATGTCAGGGCTCCAGGACTTCGGGTGGATGAGCATCTTTGGTTTGAACAAGGGGATGGGTTTCGAGCAGAATGGTGAACCGGGGCGATCCGGAAGAAGACGATTGTGGCGCGGGCGGGAAGGTACTTAGACACGGGCCTCGGCCGAGCCAGCACTTTCAAGCTGCGGTCAAATATCTGATCCATGTGTCCTTTTTCCCCCGGGGGACTTGAGACGGGAGCTTTGCCGATGAACACCTAATCAGCGAGGCTAAGTGCAAATCTCCACCTTAGCTCGATGCTGCTGAGAACCTAACCCTGAGCGCGCTCTGACTAATTGCTCGCAATCAACAACTATGTAAAGTATTGTAAAGACTCAGAAGCTTGCTTACAGAAGGACGCCATGTCGCGGAAACGGTGTTAGGTCCGTCATCCTGATTGCTGAAGCGCAATGAAATGGAAAGATAACTTGTCCCGATTGCGCTCAGCCAATCGGCCCTCGATTGGTGGCACGGTCTGTATTGGGGCACGTGGTACATGAGGCTTGCTTTTTAATTTAAGCCGGATTTCATAAAGCAACCTATATCGGCAGCCTTAGCGGTAACTACATCGTCCCTGGAGATCATAATCGCCATATGACCGGGGCTCAGCAAACTTAGTGCGGTAACAGTGGTTGAATGTAACATGACTATTACGTTTGCTCGATGGATTTCGATGCGTGCGTTTGTCGGGAATAAGATCACGAGCGAGGACCTGATCACTACGCTTCAACTTGTTGAGTGGGTCGCAACAATCTTCCTGACGGAATCTGATTCCGAAGAGCCGGGCCGGGGCCACTCGGCCGCTTCTTCGGCTCCGGACCGCCGCCGGAACGCACTTCACGGCGCAGATAAAAATCCCGCCCATTTTTGACGAGGTCGATGCAAGCTCAACCACGACCGACGATTCCGGGGCCTGGGCGAGACAATCCCGTGTGGATCGCATCTAATAGACACTTACATGGATAAGACGAGCCCAGCTCCGTCGATGCTCGCGGCCGCGGCGCCCGCCGCCCCACTGCTGTCCATCGAACGAGTGGTGAAAGATTATCAGACTGACGGTGAATCGGTGCGGGCGCTCGATGACGTAACCCTCGCGATTGAACCGGGCGAGTATATCGCTCTGGTCGGACGCAGCGGCTGCGGCAAATCGACCTTGTTGCACCTTGCCGGGGCCCTGGACTTTCCTACCTCCGGGCATATACGGCTCGACGGCGTGGCCACCGACCACCTCAACGAAGCGCAATTGACGACCCTGCGCCGTGAGAAAGTCGGCTTCATCTTCCAATCGTTCCAGTTGTTGCATACGTTGAGCGTGGTTGAAAACGTGGAGCTTCCCCTGCTGCTTGCGGGGCAGGCGCAGCCGCGCGCGCGCGCTCTCGATCGGCTGGCGGCAGTCGGTCTCGCGGAACTGGCGCACCGCATGACTCACCAACTCTCCGGCGGCCAGATGCAGCGTGTCGCCATCGCGCGGGCGCTGGTCCACTCGCCGTGCCTTCTGCTTGCGGACGAGCCAACCGGGAATCTCGATTCGGCGACCGGAACTTCGATCCTCGAACTGCTGCGGGCAATCTGCAGGGATCAGAAGGCCGCCATTCTTATGGCGACCCACAGCACCGAGGCTGCATCATTTGTCGACACCACGATTCGCATGCGCGATGGCCGCATCGTGGATTAATCGAATGGCTTACCTGACGCTGTTCTTCCGCCTCATTCTTCGGCCGGTGATGCGCGAGCGCGCTCGTTCAATTCTGGTAACAGGAGCAGTGGCGTTAGGCGTGGCGGTTGTGCTGGCGATCGACCTGGCCGGAAACGCCGCTGCTGGGTCGTTCCGCTCTTCGATGGAGACCATGGCGGGAGACAACGATTTCGAAGTCACGGCCGCGGGTGGTGTCCCTGACGCGATCGTTGGCCAGGTGACGCGGCTGCCATATCCGCTACGCATCAGCGCGCGCATTGAAGACCACGCCTCGATTGTGTCTACGGGAGAAGCAGTTCCCCTGATCGGCATCGACTTCATCGCCGAGGCCAACGGCCGCCGGCAACAGAGCCTTGAGTTGAGCGCCGGCGAAGGATCTTTCGAGCACATCAACGATTCAGACGCCGTCTGGATTACGCGTAGTCCGGGCAGGAAGATCGGCGACACAATCGCGCTCCTGATCAATGACGAGAGGCGCGACTACACGGTGCGCGGCTTCATCCCCGACTCGGTGCAGATGAGCGGGGATGCTGTTGTGATGGACATTGCGGCGGCGCAACAGGCCACCGGGAAGATCGGCCGACTCGACCGCATACTGCTCAAGGTCCCCGACCAGCCCGACATCGATACATGGCAGCGGAGGTTGCAAGCCGTACTGCCAGCCGGGGTTGTAGTGAATCCACAAGGCAGTCAAACCGCCGCCAATCGGCGCATGCTGTCTGCCTTCCGCTGGAATCTTCGCATCCTCAGCTACATCGCATTGCTCGTCGGTGCGTTCCTCATCTACAACACCATTTCGGTATCGGTGGTGCGGCGCCGGGCCGATATTGGAATCCTGCGCGCCCTCGGCGCCAGCCGCCGCGCTGTGCTGCTGGCGTTTCTGGCGGAGGCCGCCTTGTTCGGCGGCGCGGGAGCGGCGATCGCACTTCCTCTTGGACGACTCCTCGCGGTGGGCGCGGTCCGCTTGCTGGGAGCTACCGTTGATGCGCTGTACATTTCGAGCCGTCCGGGTTCTCTCAACCTTTCTCTGTATTCCGTGGTGCTGGCGTTTGTTGTTGGGATTACAGTCGCAATCGCATCGGCGCTGGCGCCGGCGCGCGAGGCCTCGATGGTGCCTCCAACGGAAGCAATGGCCCGGGGGCGACGTGAATTCATCATTCGCGTCGAACGCAAGCGCGACGCATGGATCGCTCTTGCGCTCGCGTTGGCCGGAGCGTTTTCGGCTCGGGTTCCTGCGGTCGAAGGCAAACCGCTGTTCGGCTATCTCGCCGCCATACTCTTCATCGCGGCTTGCGCGCTGGCTATTCCGGCCATGGTTGACGTGTGCATGTCCGGAGCATCCGCGGCGCTGAGCCGGTTGATGGGTGTCGAAGCGATGCTCGCGGCGCGCAGCCTGGCGGGGTCGCTGCGCCGCACGTCGGTGTTGGTGGGTGCGCTTGCCACCGCCATTGCCATGATGACTTCTGTCGGCATCATGGTCGGCAGTTTTCGTCAGACGGTGATCACGTGGCTGGACAGCGAGCTGCCTGCCGATCTCTACCTGCGGCCCGCGGGGAATCCATCGGCTGACCGGCATCCTACGATCGCGCTCGATCTTGCGGACCGAATTGCGCGGTTGCCTGGAGTGGAGAGCGTCAGCCGTTTTCGCGCTTACGAAATCGAGTACCAGGGTCTGCCGGCGACTCTTGCGGGCGCGGAAATGAGCACGCGCCGGCCGCGCGCATTTTCAAATTTTCTTTCGGGCCGCGCACCGGCCGGTGTAATCAAGGAACTTCAGGCGAGCGATGCGGCCCTGGTGAGCGAGCCATTCGCTTACAAGCATCACGTGAAAGCCGGAGATCGCATCACCCTTCCGCTGGGCGGGAGACTCGTCACCTTTCGCATCGTCGACGTCTTCTACGACTACGGCAACGAGCGCGGCTATATTCTTCTCGATCGTTCCACGATGCTCAAGTATCTCCCTGATCCGGCTCCGTCGAATCTTGCTGTATACCTGACTCACGGCGCGGATCTCGAAGCCGTTCGCGACCAGATCAAGCGAACCGCGGTTCACAACGACGTGCTCCTCTTTTCCAATCGCGATATTCGCCGCGAAGGCGTTCGCATCTTCGACCGGACATTCGCCATCACCTACGCGCTCGAAGCTGTTGCCGTGATCGTCGCGGTGCTGGGCATCGCCGGTGCGTTGATCTCCATCGTGATCGACCGCCGCCGAGAGTTTGGCCTGCTCCGCATCATGGGCGCGACCACCGCACAGATCCGGAAGCTGATCCTCGTCGAGGCCGGCCTGATCGGTGTCCTCTCCAACATCGCGGGACTTGCACTCGGCGTCGTGTTGTCGCTGGTGCTCATCTTCGTCATCAATAAGCAGTCGTTCGGGTGGACCATTCAATTTCATTGGCCGGTGCTGGTTCTGCTATCGGCCCTCGGCTTCGTCTATGTGTGCACCGTGCTCGCAGGAATCTACCCGGCGCGTGTTGCCGAGCGCCTGAACCCCATCGAGGTGGTGCATGAAGAATAGATTCGTCACCGCCCTCATCCTTTTATTTGCAATCAGCGGCCAGGCGGCGGATTACAGACTCGCGCTGCCCGGCTATCATTACGAATTTCCGCGCGATCACTTCGATCATCCCGACTATCAAACCGAGTGGTGGTACTACACCGGCAATCTCAAATCAGCCGACGGGCATCGTTTCGGGTTCGAACTGACCTTCTTCCGGCAGGGCATCGCCCGCGATGCGGACCAATCAAAGTGGCACCTTCACGATCTGTACATGGCGCATCTTGCCCTGAGCGATGTCAGCGGCCGGCGCTTTTATCACGACGAGCGTATCAACCGCGCGGGCCCCGGCATCGCCGGCATCGATCAAAGCACAGGAACCATCTGGAACGGCAACTGGCAGGCTCACTTGACCGAGGCGCGGCAGACGCTTCAGGGACTTGGCGAGAATTTCGAGATTCAACTGAACCTCACCCCTGCCAAGCCACCCGTGATTCACGGCCGCGACGGAATCAGCCAAAAGGCGGCGGGCGAAGGCCATGCCTCGCACTACATTTCTTTCTCGCGATTGCTTACTTCAGGGTCCATCAAACTCAATGGCTCCAGCTACAAGGTCGAGGGCACGTCGTGGATGGACCATGAATTCTTCTCCGAATCCGTCGATACCAACGAACGAGGATGGGACTGGCTGAGCCTCCAACTCGATGACAACACCGAGGTGATGCTCTATCGCCTGCGACACAAGGATGGCAGCGTCGATCCATATTCGTCGGGCAGCTACATCGACGCGCAGGGTCATTGTCTCTTTCTGGCGTCCACGGATTTCACCCTGACACCGACCGGCAAAACGTGGATCAGCAACCGGACAAGGGGAACTTACCCGATCCAGTGGCATGTCGCGATTCCGAAATTGCGGTTGGAGATGGACATCGCCACACCCCTCGCGAGCCAGGAACTGCCGGGCGGCTTCGGCCCGAGCTACTGGGAGGGAGCGATCGACATTTCGGGACAAAGAGGGAGCGGCGCCGTGCGGGGGGTGGGCTACCTCGAGATGACCGGGTATGCCGCCGCTCAGCGCGAATGAGTCCGGATGGAATCGAATCGGCAGTGATACTCTAGCGGGTTCCTCCACCGGAGCCCTCATGCCCACATCAAAGAAGCCGACCCGCCGCGATTTTCTGAAAGCAACGTCCTCCGCCGCGATCGCCGCCGCGGCGACGCCTGCGCTGAGTGTTCCGGCCGACGCGGCAACGGCAGAAAAAGAAGCGGCGCCATTTTCGGCGGCGGAACTCTTCGAGAGCGGCCCGCAGAGAACCTTCAGCGGCGACAAGGCTACCCAGGTGGCGATGCCCATCGGAGGCATCGGCGCCGGATGCATCTGCATGAACGGCTACGGCGGTCTGCAGGATTTCTCGATTCACACCCGGCCCGAAAACACGGCCCTGCCTGCGGAGTTCAGCGCCAACTCTCCCGAAGCCGCCTTCGCCATCCTGCACGTTAAAGGGAGCCCCGGCATAACCAAGCTCGTGGAAGGGCCATTTCCGCCGTTCAAGATTTTCGATCAGGGACTGCAAGGACAGGGCTTGCGCCGCGGCGGATTTGAGGGCTTTCCGCGTTTCCAGCAGTGCACGTTCAAGGGCGAGTTTCCGTTTGGCGACGCCACGCTGAGCGATGCAGCGGTTCCGATCGAAGTGCGCGTGACCGGATGGAATCCTTTCATCCCTCTCGATGACAAGAACTCCGGCGTCCCGTGCGTCATTCTTGAATACACGCTGCGCAACTCTTCTTCGCAATCCTTCGCGTACGAGCTCTCGTATCATCTCTCGCATCTTGCGCCCGGCTGCAAGCCCGACCAGGCGGCAAGCCTCAACTCGGTGATTCCCGGGAAAGGCGTGTTCCTCAACAACCGCGAAGAACCAAACGCCGAAGCCTACGGCAGCGCGAGCCTGATCGCAATCGGCGTGCCCCCCGACGACCGGCTTCGTATCAAGGCCATGTGGCTGCGCAGCCCGGGCTGGGAGTTCGATTCCCTCTCCGCCCTTTGGCGCGAAGTATCTTCGGGGAATTTCACCACCAACGACGGCTCGAACAACGTGGACAATGCGGGCAGAAATGGGGCTTCAATTCTGCTCGAAGGCCAACTCGCCCCGGGCGCTTCGCGCACGTACCCGATACTCATTGCGTGGCACTTTCCCAACTGCTATCTGCGCGAAGGGACGAAGGATGAAACGACCAGCGTGCAAGGCCCGGCGGGATGCCGCACCGTTGCTGGCGACGCAGCTCCGCCGTGGAATCCGTACTACGCGACACAGTGGAAGGATGCCCGCGAAGTAGCTCTCTATGTGGAGCAGAATTACACTTCGCTGCGCTCGCGCACGGTGAAGTTCAAAGAGGCCCTGTTCTCGTCCACCCTGCCGCCCTATGTTCTCGATGCGGTTTCCGCCAATCTGGGCATTCTCAAATCGCCTACGGTGCTGCGCGAAGCCAATGGGCACATGTGGGGATGGGAAGGCTGCTTTCCCGACAGCGGGTGTTGTCACGGTTCGTGCACCCATGTGTGGAACTATGCGCAGGCTTTCCCGCACCTTTATCCGCAACTGGAGCGGACCCTGCGCGATCTGGAACTGGTGCGATCCATGGACGAACGCGGGCACGTGACATTCCGCGGCGCGATCCCGGATGGGCCGGTCGATCACACCTTTCATGCCGCGTCGGATGGGCAACTCGGCGGCATCATGAAGCTCTATCGCGACTGGCACATCAGCGGCGATACCGATTGGCTGAAGCGCATGTATCCGCTGGCCAAGCGCAGCATCGATTACGGCATTCGCACCTGGGACCCCGATCATCGCGGCGCACTGTTCGAACCGCACCACAATACCTACGACATCGAGTTCTGGGGCGCGGAGCCGATGTGCACCAGCATCTACATTGGAGCATTGTCGGCGATGGCAGAGATGGCAAAGGCGGTTGGTCAACCCGCCGATGCCGAGTTATATGGCAACCTTGCCCGGACCAGCGCGAGCTACGTGGACGAGCATCTTTTCAACGGCGAGTACTACGAGCAGAAGGTGCAATACGAAGGCCTGCGCGATACGTCATTTGCCCAAAAGGTGGCGCAGGTCGATGCCAACAGCAGCGAGATGCAACAACTATTGAAGCGCGAAGGGCCGAAGTATCAATATGGCAGCGGGTGTCTTTCCGATGGCGTGATCGGCGCGTGGATGGCGAGGATCTATGGAATCGAGACGCCGCTGGCGACAGGGCACGTTCGCTCCACGCTGGCGTCGATCTTCAAGCACAACTTCAAGACCGACCTCAGTCAGCACGCCAACGCCCAGCGCCCCGGATATGCCATGGGCCGCGAACCGGGCCTGCTGATTTGCAGCTGGCCGCGGGGCGGCAAGCCGACGTTGCCGTTTGTCTATTCCGACGAGGTATGGACCGGCAACGAGTACCAGGTTGCGTCGCACCTTATCCACGAAGGCTTTGTCGACGAGGGATTGACCATTGTCAAAGCGACGCGCAGCCGCTACGACGGGCGCACGCGCAACCCTTGGAACGAATACGAATGCGGCAACTGGTATGCGCGCGCGATGTCCAGCTATGCGCTGCTCGGGGCGCTCTCGGGTTTCCGCTACTCCGCCGTTGAAAAGACCGTGTGGCTGGGGCCACGCGTCAAGACGAGGCCCTTCGAATGCTTCTTTTCTACGGCTTCGGGATTCGGCACCATCGCGCTGCGGGAACGCGCGGTGTCCATTCGTATCATTGAGGGCGAACTGGCGATTGAGAAGATTGTGATCGCGGATGGGAACGGCACGCGTTCGTCGGAATGGAAGATCACGGTGCGACCGGATGCGGTTGGAACGAGGGAAATCTCTGGATGACCCTGGGGGTTGGACGTGAACAAGGTTCGTGGTTTCCCACCCTTGCGACACAAAGAAGTCGCAAGGATGGGGCACGGGGGCACAGGATCCCCTCTCCGGAGCACCACGGCAAGGATTTACCCTAAGTAGAGATGCCTTCTTCCCTCCCGCAGAAGCCGCCCCGGCGCGGCCTGGAGTCGTTTGCTTCGCGCGATTTCAGGCGTTATCAGCTTGCGCGCGTGGCCGTGATCCTGGGAGCAGAGGCGCAGTCGGTCGCGGTTGCCTGGCAGGTCTATTCCCTCACGCATCGTCCCCTCGACCTTGGCTATACCGGGCTGGCCCTGTTCCTTCCAGGTTTGCTCTTCCTTCTCCCTGCCGGTCATGTAGCTGATCGGTTCGACCGCCGCCAGATCATCTTGTGCTGCTATGGACTCCAAATCCTGGGCACTGGCGCCTTGCTGGCTCTTACCGTGGTGGGCGTTCCGGCCGTACTGCCCATTTATGCGGTCCTGTTTCTCGTCGGGTCCGCCCGGGCCTTTTCCGCGCCCGCGAGTTCGGCCCTTATCCCCCACCTGGTGCCGGAACAGCATTTCGTCAACGCCGTCACCTGGGGCGGAGCCATCTTCCAGTTTGCCAACACCCTGGGCCCCGCGGTGGGCGGGGTTCTGTTCACTCTGCCGCTGGTGCACTTCGTTCCCGACACCAGGCTCGAAGGAGCGGGCATCGTTTACGTGTTCACGCTGGGTACTCTGCTGTGGTTTCTGGTGCTCGTCGGCAGCCTGGCGGTGCGGCCCGGCCGCATGGAGCATCGCGCCGCCTCCCTCAAGGTGGTTTTTGCCGGGTTTCGCTACGTGTTGCAGATGCCCATGCTGCTGGGGTCGTTCTCGCTCGACCTGTTCGTTGTGCTGCTCGGCGGAGCGGTCGCACTGATGCCGATCTTTGCCCAGGAAATATTGCACACCGGGCCGCGGGGGCTGGGCATGCTGCGGGCCGCCCCGGCCGTGGGGGCGTTGTGTACTTCGCTGGTGATGGCGCGCTTCCCGTTCAAGCGCAAAGCGGGTGTGCGCCTGTTCGTGTGCGTGGCCATCTTCGGCGCGGCCACCGTGGTGTTTGGGCTCTCGCGGAGTCTGTGGCTTTCGCTCCTGGCGCTGGCGATAGCCGGAGCGGCCGACATGATCAGCGTGATCATTCGCGGATCGCTGCTGCAACTGGCCACTCCGCCGGAAATGCGCGGACGCGTGAGCGCCGTCAACTCGCTTTTCATCGGGGCCTCGAACGAACTGGGCGAATTTGAAAGCGGCCTCACGGCGCAGTGGTGGGGCGCGGTGCGGGCCACGGTCATCGGCGGGGTGGGCGCGCTGGTGGTGGCCGGCGTGTGGGCAACCTTGTTCCCCAGCCTGCGCCAGGCGGATGAGCTGACCTCGGCAGCATTGCGGCCGCCGCCAGCCGCTCCGGAATCTGCGCCTGAAGGAGCTACCCTCACGTGATTGCCTGAGGGGGTCGCAGTTTTCAGGTAGGTCAGGGCTTTAGCCAGAGACTACCGCTGCAGCAGATCAATTGGCTCGGTGAAATCCGTCGCCCGGATGTGTTTGGCCAGAGATGGATGCTGCCGCTGGAGTGCCAGGTACATCTCCCATGCGACACGGCGGTAGCTGAAGTGACCTGCCGGCGCGGAGCGGAGTTCCGAAATGTATTGAGCTTCGGCAAAATCCATCTTGAAGAGGCAGCGGACCTTCGTTGCGAGCGGCAAAACGTACAGAGCTGATTGTGCAGCCTCCGGCGACGATCCAGCCGCGATGCGGGCGCTGGCGGCGTGGGCGGCCTCGACTGTTGCCTTGTAGTCGTCCAGGATGCCGGCTTCGGCCAGCAGGTTCACGTCTGGTCCGAGGTCACCTGCGACGGGGGTCTCGTAGCCCAGCCGGGCCGTGAATCCCTGCTTGATCTGGGTCACGCGGCGATGACGGTGCATGTCGCGGAACCCGCCAATGTCCATGAGGATGTCGAAGCGCAGCGCGGCGCCGGCATGGAAGGCGCGCAGCGCTTCATCGTGGCGACCGCGGTGTCGCAGGCCAATTTCGATGATTTCCGAAACCTGAGCGGCCGAAAGCCCGGCAACCAGGTCGCGGACCTGGCGATAGGGATGGTCGCTGGCCCAATAGATGAGCGTGGCGGCAAGTTCAACCTCGAGGGTTTCCGTGCGTTCGACGAGATCGACGAGGGGCGCGTCGGCGATGGGGATTCCCGCCAGGAGTTCCCGGGCGGCTTGTTCCAGGGCGGTTCGCGTTTCGATCAGGTAGCGGTTCGGTTCGGCGTATTTGACCAGCGTGGGCGCGGTGCGGACTTCGCGGGTGAGCAGGCTGGCGGCTTCGGTCGCGAGGGATCCCTCCGGGGCGGCGTCTTCGCTCAGACTGAAGTCGTGCCCTGTTAGAGCGCCTTCGCGCCCCACCACGCCGGCATAGCGCACGGTCGCGGCTTTTTCGAATGCGGCGAGTTTTTCGACAAACGCCCCGGCCGCCTGCCCGCCCACATTCCACGCCGGACCGGTAGCGGCATCGCGCAGCTTTGCGCCCAGTTCGCGGACCTCGGCCATGGGATGCGAGAGCAGCCGCGACACCTGGGTCTCGAGGGTGCGCGCGTTTACGATCTGGCCGAGAGACGTGTTGGTCGCCAGCGGGAGCAGGTAGCGCGCGACGTCGAAAGCGCGGGCTCGCAAGGTGCGCTCGTAGGCCTCGGGCTTCATCCCCTCCGGCCGTGCGACGCGTTTGCGCAGCGCATCGAGCACCGCGGCCGTGGTGCGATCGTAGGCGGCAAACAGGCCGCGCACGGTGTTGACATAGAGTTCGGCCGAACTCGAATCTGCTCCGAAATCAGGAAAAAACCAGCCTGACTTCATGAAGTTCTGATAGCGGGTGGAGCGTTCCTGGCCATCCCAGCGCTGCTCGTCGACCAGCACGATCGCCGCCAGCAGGCTCAGGCGTTCCACGGCAAACGCAATATGTGCCAGGTCGGCGATGGAACGGTGGCCGTATTGGAAATAGAATGTATTGAGGAACTGTTCGGCGCGCTGGGCACTGATCTCGGCCAGTGATTCGCGCATTGAAAGAGCCGAACGCGAGTATTTGGCCATGGCGTAGGCCAGCACCTCAGGGTCGGCGCCGTGGACAGCAAAGACATCGGTCTGGTTATGGGCGCCGGCGGTATGAATTGAATCCGGACGAAAAGAATCGCTGGACATATTGATTGCTCGCGACCAGAATACGTCATTGAGGGTCGGCGACGTTGAGGCCGCAAAGCCAATCCTCATCCAGGAAAGCCAATCCTCATCCAGGATGGAGCACCGGGCCATGCGGGAATACCTGGTAAGAACGTCGCACAGTCCGCGGCCACTGCCCTCCGGTCGCTGGGTTCTGACCCAACGCTGGAACGACCTCCTGTTCGCCCATTGGCCCATCCCGACCTCAGCCATTGCTCCCCACATTCCCGAAGGCCTTAGCGTAGACACATTTCACGGTTCGGCGTGGCTGGGCGTGGTTCCTTTCTGGATGGACCGCATTAAGCTGCGCGGCTTGCCACCCATCCCGTTTGCGCGCAGCTTCCCCGAACTGAACCTGCGCACCTACGTCCGCGACAAGCGGTCCGGCATGCCGGGGGTTTACTTCCTTTCCCTCGAGGCCAGCAACTTGTTGGCGGTGGCTTTTGCCCGGGCCGTATACAACCTGCCTTATCATTGGGCGGAGATGCGGCTCGAGCAGCGCTCGGAGCGCGAGTTTTCCTTCTATAGCCGGCGCCGTTCGCCCGGCAAGCCGGTGATTTTCAAGGCGCGCTATCGCGGACTCGGCCCCAGCCGCAAACTGGTCGAGAACCGCAGCGGATCCCTCGAATATTTCCTGACCGAACGCTATTGCCTGTTTACGCGCAACCGGGCGGGAGAACCGATGCGGGCCAGCACCCACCACATTCCATGGCCGCTCGAAGAGGCTGAAGCCGAGATCGAGCAAAACGACCTTGCCGCCGCTTTGGGGATCGAAATCCCCGACCAGGACCCGGTGCTGCACTATTCCCGCCGCCTGGCCGTCTACGTGTGGCAACTCGAGCGCGTGGCCCCAGCCCGCGCAGCGCAAAGGGTTCCCGCCGAAGCCATGCCTTCGATCTAAGGAATCTCTGAACAGTGTCCGAAGGGAAGCCCGCATTCCCTCAAGGGCTAAAGCCCGCTTCGCTCCGATTGGCTAGTTGTACGGGCTGAAGCCCGTACCCTTCAACACAGTCACTTGATCCGACCCCCCTCAGGGCGAATTCCCCCGGTTTCGATCCCTATAATGAGCTTCGGATGTGCAGGGCGGGCTATCCCGCTTCGCCGGAAGGAATCGGTCACCATGGCCAATCTGCAGGGAAGAATTGCGCTGGTCACAGGCGCTTCACAGGGAATCGGCAAGGCCTGCGCGCTGGAACTGGCGCGGGCAGGAGCCACCGTGGCGCTGGCGGCGCGTAACGAGGCCAAACTGGCCGAAACCGCGGCCGAAATCGAGGCGGGCGGCGGCAAGGCTGCCGTCTTCACCCTCGATGTAGCCAGCGAGGACTCGATCAAGGCCGGCGCCAAAGCGGTCATCGAACGGTTCGGCAAGGTCGAGATCCTGGTCAATAACGCCGGCATCACTCGCGACGGCCTGGTGCTGCGCATGAAACGGCCCGACTGGGACGATGTGCTGGGCACCAACCTGACCGGCGCTTTCCTGCTGACCCAGGCTCTGCTCAGCCCCATGCTCCGCAATCGATGGGGACGCATCGTGAACATTACCAGCGTGGTGGGCCGGACCGGCCAGGCGGGGCAGGTGAATTATGCCGCCTCGAAGGCCGGGTTGATCGGGATGACGCGGGCCCTGGCGCGCGAAGTGGCTTCGCGCGGAATCACCGTGAATGCGGTCGCGCCGGGGTACATCGAAACGCCCATGACCGCGGTGCTGGACGAGAAGCAGCGCGAGGTCATGATGGTCCAGATCCCACTGGGACGGCCGGGGACGGACCTTGAGATCGCCCAGGCCGTCTTGTTCCTTGCCTCGGACGGAGCCGCCTATATCACTGGGCATGTCCTCGATGTGAACGGCGGGATGTTCATGGGGTGAGAGCGCAGGCGCTACGAAAGATGCGCCGGCCGCCATCTTCAGCCGCATGGGTTTGAAGCGAGGACGGTTTCTGCCGATACATCCGGTAGAAGGATCGTCATGGCCACGATCGAAGTTCCCGGCTCGAGACAGGATAGTGCGGGGAGTGATCCCGACAGCGCCCTTCGCTATGTCGCTCGCCAGCCCATCCTCGACGCGCTAGGCAAAGTCTACGGGTATGAGTTGCTCTTTCGCAGCGGGCCGGAAGCGATTTTCCGCGGGGACAGTGAATTCGCCACCCGGACGATGATCGACAATACCGTGTTGTTCGGGCTTGAAAAGCTGACCGGATCCCTCCCCGCTTTCGTCAACTGCACGGCCGAAGCCCTGATCGGCGAACCGGTTGGCCTGCTGCCTCCCGGAACGACCGTGCTCGAAATCCTTGAAACGGTCGAGCCGGTCCCTGAAGTGATTCAAGCCTGCCGTCATCTGAAGTCGCTGGGGTTCCGGCTGGCGCTCGACGACTTCGTGTGGAAGCTGTCGCTCGAACCCCTGATCCGGATCGTCGATTACATCAAGTTCGACTTCATTCTCTCCGGGGAGATCGAGCGGCGCAGAATGCTGGCCCGGCTGGAGGGCATCCCGGTGGTTCTGCTCGCCGAGAAAGTCGAAACCCAGCAGGATTATCAACGGGCTACGGCCGAGGGTTTCACGTTGTTTCAGGGATATTACTTCTGCCGCCCGACCTTGCTGACCGGGCGAAAGATACCTGCCAACCAGATCTCACACATCCAATTGCTTCGCCTTTTGCAGCAGACCCCGCTCGACGTGCCCCGGGCGAGCGAAGCGGTGAAAAGGGATGTGGCGCTCACGTACCGCTTGCTGCGCCTGGTCAATTCTCCAGCCTACGCGATGCGGCAGGAGGTCCGCTCCATATCGGGAGCGCTGCTGGCTGTGGGCGAGGATGTCTTCCGACGCATCGCCACGCTCGCCATTGCCAGCGAACTTAACTCCGGGCAACCGTCCGAGATCCTGCGCATGGCTTTTGTTCGCGCGCGCTTTTGCGAGCTGGCGGCGGCCGCATGCGGGCTGAATTCGCTCGAGCAATACCTCACGGGGATGTTCAGCATGCTGCCGGCAATGCTGCGTGCGCCCATGGAAGAGATCCTGTCTGCCTTGCCGCTGCGCAAGGAAATCCGCGGCGCGCTCCTCGGTGAGCCGAATCAGGAAAGGACCCCGCTGGGATGGCTCGAAGCAAACGAGCAGGGGGATTGGCTGAGCTGTGACGCAGTCGCGCAGCAGCAGCGCCTCGATCCGGACTACCTGCACCGCAGCTTTACCGATGCCCTGGTATGGGCGGAACTCAGCATGTCGGGATCGATAACGAAACCTGGGGATTCGCGCCCGCCACGCCGGCCGTGAGTTGGGGCCAACTTCTGTTGCTGCAGTGCATGAGCGGGGTCGCGGCGAACAGTTCCCACCCAACCCGGCTACTGCGGGGGAGGCCCCGGACGCTCTGCCGGACCGCCGGTCATTGGAGGTCCCATGACGGCTACCGCCGACGCGACAAAGACGCCTTCTTTGACCGCCCCTTCTACACGCACACTTTCACCCACCTGCAGGTCGGCCAGCGTAACGGGTTCGCGGCGCCGGCGGAAGGTCGTATTCTCGTCGGCCACAAATGTATGCGAGGCATTGTCGACCTGGCTTTGCAGGGTGACCTGGGTATCCTTCACCTCAGTCACTTTACCCATCAGCCAGGTCTTGCCGAAATTGGCCGCCATCTCGCGCATTTCCCGGGCGTGTTCGGGATCGATCTTGATGACCGTCATGGCGCCCACGGATTTGGTGTCGGCATCCACTTCGCCCGTCGCGGCAATGGCATCGCCCACCCGGATGTCGGTCGCTTTGATCTCCTGCGGGGGAGTGCGCATGCCGGTACCTTGATTCACTCGCTGCGGCGGCTGCTTGATGACCCGCGTATTGGCGCTGAAATGGACGGTGTAGGTATCCCCCATCTCAGTTTTGAGCGTGTAGTGGTCCGATCCCACCTCGGTTACTGTCCCGACGACGCCGCGTCCGGCCATGAATCCGGCCCAGCCGCGATTGCCGCCCCGGCCCATCCCGGGGTGGGCGGCGGGTCCCTGAGCCGGCGGGTTGGGATTCGCCTGGGGCGGCGGGGTGGTGTTGGTTGTCTCCTGCGCCAGGGCGGCGATGCCGAGCGCCAATGCCAACGCGGGCAAAGCGGCGGATCGAAGTCTCATGAGCTCTCCTCAAGGGCGTGCCGGGCACACACCCGGCCTCTCCCACTATAGACGGGGAATTCCCTTGAGAAGCCTACCAGCCTCTTGGCGGAATCTCATTGACAGAGCTTGACTGCCCGGGTCCTCCCCGGGGTCCTCATTGACGCGCACCTCGGGAAGGCACCCGGACCCCGCCCGCTACTGCGACCGCTGGTCAGCCAGCAGCTGCTGAAACGCCGGCACGTCGCGAAGCGCGGCGAACTCGCCGTCGGAGGCCAGCTTCTTGGGGCTCGTGAATCCCTCATTCAGAGCCATGCGCAGGTACTCGATGGCCCGCTCGGTCTGCCCCGCGCGCACGCACCCCTTGGCCATGTAGTAATTCATGGCTCCGCGGTCCTGCAGCGAAGCCGGGTTTTCCACCCGCACCGCGTTGTTGCGCTCAAAGATGTTTGGATCGAGCGCCAGTGCCTCCTGGTACGATTGCCAGCCCTTTTTATACTTATGCTCGGCCAAAAGTACGGTGCCGAGGTTCTTCTGGACAAGCGCCGATTTGGGATCCAGGCGAAGCGCTTTCCGGTAAGCCTTCTCGGCCTTCGAATACTGCTTCCATGAAACATAAACCGTGCCCATGTTATTGAAGACAATTGGGTTCTTTGGATCGAGCTTGAGCGCCGTATCGTAACATCTGGCCGCTTCGTCAAGATTGAACATGAGCTGATAAGCCACGCCCATCTTGTTCCATACTTCCGCGGCGGGAGGTGCCTTCTTGTACGACTCGATCGCCGCCTGGTAGCGCTGATGCGCCATCAGGGAGTCGGCAATCTGTTCCGGCGTCGGCTGGAACTGCGGCCCGTTCACTTTAGCCGCTGAGGGGCTGGGGGCGGATTGCCCCGGGGGGGTCTGGGCGAGAATGGCCGCCGATATGGCGGAAGCGGTTGCGGTGACCACCAGCGCCGTCAACCACCGCTGTTTGTGGTCCTTCGTCATATTTCCTCCTCGAAAGAAGGAACGGTTGCATTGCATCGGGAGCGATGCACGCGTCTCCGATTCGTACCTTGATGAGACACCCAATCAAACTCCAAAGATATGATCTTCGTCAACCTCTGTCGCCGGGCGGCATCCAACCGGTTTGAGGCGGTCAATTCTGGTTTGAACCGGACGGTTTCATCGCGGCGATTTTGTGCGACCGCGAAAATTCCAGGCAATCCTATGTGAATCAGGTCGTACACTCTCATGGGAAGCGGAAGGAACGCTATGAGCACTGTCACACCCACCTCTGTTCAGACCAACCTCGCCGAGCGGTTTCGCTCCGCACGCCGGCGTACTTTGGCGTTGACGGAGACCTTGACCCCCGAAGACATGATGGTGCAGTCGTGCCCGGAAGCCTCGCCGGTCAAATGGCACCTGGCCCACACTTCGTGGTTCTTCGAGTCCTTCATCCTGCGCGAATTCGTGCGCGGGTATCACGTCTTCAATCCCGATTTCACCTGGCTCTTCAACAGCTACTACCAGAGCTTTTCGGTTTTCCCGGAGAAACGGCTGCGATCGTCATTTTCGCGACCCGGTATCGAAGAGATATTACGCTTTCGCGCCCACGTGGACGAAGCCATCGAACGCATGCTCGAGCAGGACGTCGAAGCCGGAGGCGTTGAAGCGGATCGAACTCGGCGTCAACCACGAAGAGCAGCACCAGGAACTGGTGCTGACCGACATTCTGCACGCGTTCTACACCAATCCTCTGCGGCCGGTATATGCAGCCGACACCCTGGGCAGAGAAAAAACATCCAAGCCGGGTTCGATGCGTTTCCTGCGCTTCGAGGGCGGCATGCAGGAAGCCGGGCATGCCGGCGAAGGATTCTGCTTCGACAACGAACTGCCGCGTCATCGCGTGTGGCTGGAGCCGTATTCTCTTGCCGAGCGGCTGGTGACCTGCGGAGAATATGCCGAATTCATGGCCGACGGCGGCTATCGCCGTCCGGAGTTCTGGCTCTCGGACGGATGGAACGCGGTCAACAACCATCGCTGGCGCGCGCCCGCTCTACTGGTCGAGCGAGACCGGCGACTGGACGCTGTTCACGCTGCGCGGCGAGCAGCCACTGGAGCGCATGGCTACGTCGCCTGTGAGCCAAGTGAGTTTCTACGAAGCCGACGCCTACGCGCGCTGGGCCGGCCGGCGGCTGGCCACCGAAATGGAATGGGAAGTGGCAGCGGAAGGTCACCTGGTGGCGGGCAACCTGCTCGATAGCGGAAGACTGATGCCGGGGCCGGCGGCGGAACTGCTGGACAAGCAAGCTTCGGCCCGGAAAACGTCGCAACAGGTGCCCCTGATTGCCGCTCCCGCGCCCGCATTCGAATGCGCTTCTCAGTTGTTCGGCGATTGCTGGGAGTGGACTGCGAGCGCCTATCTCGGTTATCCCGGTTTTCGTCCCCTCGCCGGCTCGCTGGGCGAGTACAACGGGAAATTCATGAATGGGCAATTCATTTTGCGGGGAGGATCCTGCCTGACTCCGGCCGCCCACATTCGCGCCTCTTACCGGAATTATTTCTCCCCGGAAACCCGCTGGCAGTTCTCCGGAATCCGGCTGGCCACTTAACCGTCTGTTCACGAAGATTCGTGGTAACTTCACTCGAAGCTGTCGCATCCAACTGACCGCATGACCACAATCGGGCTTCCTAAACTTCCCCCTGAGATTTCCGAGCAGATCGCTTCCGCGGTCTGCGAAGGCCTGCTGTCCAGGCCCAAGTGGCTTCCGTCCTGGCTGTTTTACGATGCGGCCGGGTCGCAGCTGTTCAACCAGATCACGGAGTTGCCCGAATACTACCTGACGCGCACCGAACGGGCCATCTTTGCGGCGCGCGCCGAGGAGATTATCGGGCTTGCTGCCGAGACGGACGCGCTGCGGCTGGTCGAACTGGGCGCCGGCTCCGCCGACAAGACGCGCCTGCTGCTGACCGCCGCGGTCAATCGCCAGGACACCGTGTTCTACGAGCCGGTGGACGTCTCGGCGTCCGCGCTCGAAGAAGCGCAGGAAAGAATCGAACGCGAAATTCCGGGTGTCCTGGTGACGCCGCGCGTAGAGGATTACACCAAGGGACTCGAGCTGGATTCGGCCAGCTTTGGCGAACGCCGCCTGGTGCTCTACATCGGTTCGAGCATCGGCAACTTCGAACCCGACAAGGCCAAGGCGCTGCTCAAAAACGTGCGTGCCGCGCTGGCGCCTGGCGATTCGCTGTTGCTCGGCGTCGACCTGGCCAAGGATGAGGCCACCCTGCTGGCCGCGTACGATGACGCCGCGGGCGTGACCGCCGCTTTCAACCTGAACCTGCTCACGCGCCTCAATCGCGAGTTGGGCGCGAACTTCGACGAGGAGGCGTTCGCGCACCGCTCCGTTTGGAATGCGGCGGAATCGCGGATCGAGATGCACCTCGTCAGCCGCAAGCGGCAGAAGGTGAGAATTCCGGCGCTCGACGTCAAGATCGATTTCTCACCCGGCGAGTCCATCCACACTGAGAACAGTTACAAGTACCGGCCCGGCCAGCCGGAAGCCCTACTCTCAGAAGCAGGATTCACGCCTGCTGCGACCTGGATGGACGATCAGCAACGGTTCGCGGTGTGCCTGGCGCGCGTGGAATAGCCTCGCAATCCAGGCAACCGGATCGCTCCCTGCATCCTGATCAACGTCGCAGCATCCAATCGGCCATGGAATACCGTCTGCTTGGAGGCTCAGGCCTCAAGGTTTCTGCTCTCAGTCTCGGCGCCGCTACCTTTGGCGGTGGAAACGAATTCTTCAAGGCCTGGGGCGACACCGATGTTGCGGAGGCCGCCCGCCTCATCGACATCTGCTTTGAAGCCGGCGTGAACCTCTTCGATACCGCCGATGGCTACTCCAATGGCCGATCCGAAGAGATTCTCGGCAAGGCGCTCGGGAACAAGCGCGACCGCGCGCTCATCTCCACCAAGGCCTACTATCCCATGGGCGACGGTCCCAATGACCGCGGCACTTCGCGTTATCACTTGCGCCGCGCTCTGGAGGCCAGCCTGCGCCGCCTCGGGACCGACTACGTGGACATCTACCATATGCACGCCTTCGACGCGCTCACACCGATCGAGGAAGTGCAGGATACCCTCAACAAGTTCGTGCGCGAAGGCAAAGTCCGCTACATCGCTTGCTCCAATTTTTCCGGCTGGCACCTGATGAAGTCGCTTGCCATCGCCGACCGCTACGGCTGGACGCGCTTCGTTGCACACCAGGTTTATTACTCCCTGGTCAGCCGTGAGTATGAGTGGGAATTGATGCCGCTGGGGCTCGACCAGAAAGTCGGCGCGCTGGTATGGAGTCCGCTGGGATGGGGCCGCCTCACCGGCAAGATCCGCCGCGGCCAGGCGCTGCCAGAGGTGAGCCGCCTGCACACAACCGCCGATGCCGGTCCGCCGGTCGCCGACGAATTTCTGTATACCGTGGTCGATGCGCTTGACGCGGTCGCAGCGGAAACCGGCAAGACCATTCCGCAGATCGCGCTGAACTGGCTCCTGCGCCGGCCCACGGTTTCTTCAATCATCCTTGGGGCGCGCAACGAACAGCAGCTGCGCGATAACCTGGGCGCGGATGGCTGGAGTCTCACTGCCGAACAGGTTGCCCGCCTCGACAAGGCCAGCGCCACGACGCCCGTTTACCCCTACTGGCATCAGCGCAATTTTCCGGAACGCAATCCGCCGCCGGTGTAGTCACTCTTCACGCAGCACCTTCACCGGTTCCACCCAGGCGGCCCGCATCGCCGGGACGAGCGATGCAATGACTGCCACCAGCAGGATGAGTAGAACCACGCTTGAGTAGGTCGCCGGATCAACCGCGGATACTCCGTAGAGCATGGCTGCCAGGAAATGGCTCAGGCCCGCCGCGAGCGCCAATCCCGCCACGGATCCCACGGCGGCTGCACGCAATCCCTGCAACAAAAATCGGCCCACGATGTGGCTGCGCAGCGCTCCCAGCGCCAGGCGTACGCCAACCTCGCGCTGCCGCAATCGAGCCAGATAACTCAAAGTGCCGTAAAGGCCGATACACGCAAGCGACATCGCGGTCAGCGCAAACATGCTGAGGAGCATGGTGCGGAGGCGATCGTCTGAGAACGAGTCGTGGAGGTGCTGCTGGAGCGGCATGATGGCATAGACCGAGCGGCCCGGCTCCAACTCATGAATCCTGCGCCGCACCTCTTCCGCCATCTGCATGGGCTCGCCGCGGGTGCGGACCAGGTAGTTCGGAAATGGATCGGGCGCGCTGAAGCAGGAGTAGATCGTGGGCATGGGCAAGGCGTTCAATCCTTCCTCGCGCGCGTCACCCGCGATGCCGCGCACGATCCCCGCAGTCGAGAAGTCGTTGTAGGCGGCCTGCTCCAGCTTGTGCCCGATGGCCGCGGTTCCTCCCATGTAGAGATTTGCGAAGCTGCGGTTCACCACCACATCGCTGGTGGTCGATGCCTTGCGGCAGCCTTCGCCCACCAGTACCGGAATGCGCATGGTGTCGAAATAGCCGGCGGAAACATAACGGCTGTCGGCCAGCACCCTGCGTCCGGGATCGAGCTTCCCATCGATCTTGAATTCCTGTTGATACTTCGCCGGAATCCCAGGCAGCATCGCGGCGGTGGCGGCTGCTTCCACTCCGGGCAAAGTGCGCGGCCCCTCAAGTGTGCGATCGATGCGCTGCACGACGCCTTTCATATCCGATGTTTCGCCCCACGAACTGCTGACCTGAAGCGTGAGAACGTGGCTCGGATCGTATCCCGGCGAAACTCGGCCGATCTCCTGCATGCTCCGCACCAGCAAGCCCGCGCCGACCAGCAGCGTCACGGCCAGCATGACCTGCACGCTCACCAACACCCATTGCACCCGGTTGCGCGACGAGACCTGGGTGCGCGCGGTCTGCGCCAGTGAGTGCGCCAGGCCGAGGCGCGTGCCGCGCAGGGCCGGAAACAGTCCGCAGAGCAACGCGGTCATGAGCGCACAAATCAGCGAATAAGCGACGACGCGCCAGTTCAGCGAAATCTCTTCAGCACGCGGCAGTGTCGTGGCTAACTGGTGAAATCCGTGCGCGGCGGCAGCAGCGAGCACCAGGCCCAGCAGCGACCCGACCAGCGCCAGCCCCAGCACCTCGGTCAGCAATTGCGCAATCACCGCCCGGCGCGACGCGCCCAGCGAAAAGCGCACCGAGATCTCGTGTTCGCGCTCCGTCGTCCGCGCCAGCAGCAGTGCCGCGATGTTTGAACATGCGATCAGCATCAGCAGCGAGACCGACCCGTAGAGCAGCCACAATGAGTTCCGCACCATTCCCACGATCGTTTCTTTCAACGGCTCTGTCTCTACAGTCAACTCGCTGTCGGGCTTGGGAAACTGCTTGCCCAGGCGGCTCTGCACCGTGACCAGATCGGCGGTGGCCTGTTTCAGCTTGACGCCGGGCTTCATGCGGCCGATCACCGTGAACCACGTCTCATCGCGGCGCTGGGCAAATGGTGCGTCGGGCGCACTGCGCGTCCACATGTCGACATCGCGATTGGGAAATTGAAACCACGCCGGCATCACGCCGACAATGAGGTAATAGTATTTTCCGATGTGCACCTTCCGGCCCACCGCGGAAGGGTCGCCGTGAAAACGGCGCTGCCAGAAGGCGTTGCTGATCATCACCGCATCGGGACCGCCCCAGTGCTCTTCCTGAGGTGTGAAGTTGCGTCCCAATGCCGGCGAGACCTGCAATACCTGCAGGAAACGCGGCGCGACCAGCGCTTCCGTCACCTTCTCCGGCAGGGGTCCGGAAAGTTCGGAGAGGTCATCGAGGTAGTATCCGCTGATCCCCTGGAACGTGGACGCCATGCGGTTCCAGTCTTCGAGACGCACCGGCGCGACAGAATGGTTTGCGTCTCTGCCTTGCGCATCGCGCTGACTGATTGCGACAAGTTGATCGCCGCCGGGAAACGGGAGCGGCCGTAACACCACCGCATCGATGGCCGAAAACACCGCACTGTTGGCGCCGATGCCGAGAGCAAGGGTAAGAATCACGGCCATTGAAAATGTCGGCGATTTGCGCAGGAAGCGCAGCGCGGCCTTGAGGTTGAACATTGTGCTTTCGAGGAGTCTCGAGACGTGGACCTCGCGCACTGTCTGCCTGACTTGCTCACTGCCGCCGAAGTCGATGAGGGCCTGGCGGCGTGCCTCTTCGGGCGACAAGCCGCGGGCAACATTGGCCTCGGTTTGCTCGGCGATGTGAAACGCGATCTCGCGATCGATCCGATCGCCAGCCTTGCGGGAGAAGCGTGTCAGCCAGCTCATGTCCGCCTCCTATTCAGCCGTGCGCAGAATCAATGCCACGGCGTTCGAGAGCCGATTCCACGTCTCCTCTTCTGACACGAGTTGCTTGCGGCCCTTGGCCGAAAGCCGGTAAAACTTCGCTTCGCGGCCGTTTTCCGATTCGCCCCAGTCGGCGGCCAGCCATCCGCGCTTTTCGAGGCGGTGCAGGGCGGGATAGAGCGAGCCCTGCTGCACCTGCAGCACACTGTCGGAAATCTGGCGGATGCGTTGCGAGATGCCGTAACCGTGCACGGGCCCGAGTGCCACGACCTTCAGGATCAACAGATCGAGGGTCCCTTGCAGGAGATCGGTTTTTTCAAGAGGCGACACGCTTCCTCCTAGACAATCTACCTATAAGACTGGGATATGTAGATTGTCAAGGAGAGAGAGAGGTCTTGCGCGCGTCGGGGTCGGTTCACCGACGCTGCATTCATTTGCCCGCTTCAGCCAGATATATTTTCGTGTAGTCGAGATAATTCTGCGCGTATTCGAGGATAAGGGCGCGATCCTTGTCTTCGAGCGTACGGCGCTGCTTGCCCGGCACTCCGGCCCACAAAGTGCGCGGAGGTACGACCGTGTGCTCAGGGAGGACCGCACCTGCAGCGACGATGGAACCTTCCCCGATGCGGCAGTCGTTGAGTATCACCACGCCCATTCCGATCAGGACGGCATCTTCCACCACGCAGCCATGCACCGTGGCATTGTGGCCGATGGTCACCCAGTCCCCCACCGTCACCGAATAGAGGTCGCGCTGCCCGTGCAGCACCGCGCAGTCCTGCACGTTGGTGTTAGCGCCCACGCGAATGGAATTCACATCGCCGCGCAGTACGGCGTTCATCCACACGGAGGAGTGCTCGCCCAGGGTCACATCGCCGAGAACCTGCGCGGACTGATCGACGTAACAACTGGCGGGGAACTTGGGCATGCGCCCCTGGTAACTGCGGATCATGACCGGCGGGACCTCCATAAAAAAGTGTAGAGCATCGCTGCCTATTGTCCGAGCCTCGTGATGAGCCCGCGCCGGCGAGACGAGAAGGTTACTTGAGCCGGACTTCCCCTTTCGGGTTTGCCGGTGGAGCTGCGATTTCAAACTTCCTGTGAGCTTCGGTGGGGTGGTTGACCTTCGACGCCCGCCCCTCGCGCTGCAGGCGTTGATGGGCCTCGGGGAACGATGGCAGTTCGGGGCTGTCCTGGGTCCAATGAACGAGGGCTGCCTCGCCGCACCATTCAAGCAGCTTTCGCATCGCGGGACCATGCGGCCTGGCCAGCATGAATGCCCGCATCGCGGCCTCGGAATCCCAACCGGTGCAGGTCCAAAACACTTTCCCGCGATCGTTCAGCAGCTTGACGCCCAGGTTTCCCGGCGCGCTTTTGGCCTGGTTTCCGATGCGCAGAGACGCCAACAGAAATGCCGGAAGATAGAACCACGACCTGACCTGCAGACGCGTAACGGAAATGACTGGCATAAAGCCTCCCTCGCGAAAGGGCTTGATCGTCTTTCAAGAGAATCTGCGGCCGCCGGCACAAAACCCGCGGCTTCGTCTCATCTGCCTGAGCTGCCAAACCCCTTCGCCTCGCGCGCCGACACTTCCAGAGTCTTTACTTCTTCGACCACGCCAGTCAAAACGGGGACCGGAATCATTTGCGCGATTTTTTCGCCGGCCTTCAGTTCGACCGGTTCGGCGCCAAGACTCGTCATCAACACCAGGATCTCGCCGCGATAGCCGGAATCGATCACACCGCCGGTGGTGGCGATGCCCCGGGCAGCCATCGAGGAGCGATCGCGAACCAGCAATCCGAGCGGCGCGCCCGTCACGGGCTGCCGTGCCTCGACGGCAATTCCGGTGCGTACCCGAACCGTGTGACGCGGAAGCAGTGTCGCGCTTTCGAGGGCAAAGATGTCATAGCCCAGGTCTTCGCCTGGATGGGCGACCACGGGCAATCGAGCGCCGGGTTCGAGCAGTTTCACGCGCAGCATGTTTCGATGGTAGACGACCAAAGCTGCGTCCGATGCTGCCAGGGCCTGTTAACCCTAGTCGAGCTCGTGCAGGGGAATCTTCGCTGTGGCTTCTTCGAGAGCCTGAACGTCCGCGAGGTCCAGCATACACATCAGACCTGGCAGCTCGGAAGCCTGTATCTTTTCCAAGCCGGGCGGCAGGGCGTCAATGATGGCAAGATCGGCTTCGTAGTCGGCCAGGCTTTTAAGGATGGCTTGTCTAACGCGAGCCAAAGCGGCGCGCTCGCGGACATCGCCGGCAGCGTGCTCGAGGGTCAAAAGAGCCATACGCAGCGATTCGATCGTGCTGAGAGAAGGGTAGGAAGCCATCGGGGGAAGCCGTGTAATGGCGAGTTTACAACGGATTCGATCGCCACAGACGATGAACTTGTATTTATTCCAGATTTTGTTTGGCTTAGAGACCGATTTGGCACTTGCACGTCACAATATATCGAGGCGGTCCAGGATCCAGGCGAGGCGCGCGCGGTGGTCGTGGTGCACTGGAGCACCGGAGGATGGAGCCGAAACCCGCGATTGGCGCCGGTTCCGGCTTTCTCTAGACACTACTCGGCAAAAGGACCTGTAAGCCGAATTCTGTCGTGTGCGGTCATTCCTCTAGGCGCCGCGTTGCCGCGGACGCTCATCAGCGACCTACCCGGAGGTTCCGGCGTGTTTCAGAGCCGCCTGGGCGCATCGGGCCGGTGCGCAGCGCCCTCATGGCTCTTGGAGTGGCGCTTCCCTCCCTATTTGGTCTTGCTCCGTGTGGGGTTTACCCTGCCTCCGGTCTCACGGCCGGAGCGGTGCGCTCTTACCGCACCATTTCACCCTTACCCCGGCACCGGGGCAACCAGCCGAGAAAACTCAGCCGGTGCTCCGGGGTGGCCCTTCGGCGCGATCCCACGTACGTGATCGCGTTGAGGGGTAGCCGAGGCGGTATCTTTTCTGTGGCACTGGCCGTCTGCGGGCCTTCCAGCCCACATCCCGGACGTTATCCGGCACACTGCCCTGCGGAGTTCGGACTTTCCTCCCCCGGAAGCCTGGTCTCCCAGGCCGCCGGCAGCGACCGCCCGGTCCTCCTGCCGTTCTTTAGTTTAGCGCGAATGGGGGGCTTCCTTACTGCGACGCCGGATGCCGCCGCTATTTCTGATAGTTCCGCATGGCCTTGTGGATCACTTTCCAGCGCGCCCGTGGCTCGCTCATCAGCCGCTTGTCGGTCTTGCGTTCCAGGTAGTCGAGTTCGCGTTGCATCTTGCGAAAGTTTCCCAGGCGGTCCGGGTCGAGGCCTGAGGCTTCTACCGCGCAGCCTGGTTCTCCGGAATGGGTGCAATCGCGGAAGCGGCAGCCCTCGGCCAGTTCCCGCACATCGTCAAAGCCGGCGTCGAGTTGTTCAACCGCTGCCCACAACTGCACCTCGCGCAGTCCGGGCATGTCGATGAGCAGCCAGCTGTCGGGCATCATGAAGAGCGAGCGAGCGGTCGTCGTGTGCCGGCCGCGGTCGTCGCCTTGGCGAACTCTGTGGGTGGCCTGCCGGTCCTCGCTGAGCAGCGCGTTCACGATGGTTGACTTGCCGACGCCGGACGAACCGATCAACGCCGCTGTTTCCCCGCTCCCAACCAGTTCCGCGAGGTCACCCAATCCCGCGCCGGAAAGCGCATTCAACGCCAGCACAGGCACGCCGCTCCAGGCGCGCAGACGCGCAACGATTTCGGCCAGATCGCGTCCGTGGCTTTCGGCCAGGTCGGCCTTGGTCAGCAGGATTGCCGGACGCGCCCCGCTTTGCCGCGCGACGACCAGGTACCGCTCGATGCGGCGCTCGTTGTAATCGTGGTCGAGCCCGCTGACGACGAAGAGGACGTCGATGTTGGCCGCCAGCACCTGCTCATCGACAGCCCTACCCGGCTGCTTCCGCGAAAGTACGGTCCGCCGTTCCAAAACCTGCTCGATAACCAGCCCACCGTCGCGGAGCGCAACCCAGTCCCCGACCGCAGGCCACATCGCAGACGAATGGCGAAGACGCCCGCTGACGCCGGCCTCCACTTCGCCTTTTTCCGTCCACACCAAAAATCGCTCGCGGGCTGCCGAGGCCACACGGCCGGGAACTCCGCTCACGTCCTGGCTCTCGAAGAAGCCAGTCCATCCCCATAACTCAAGTTGCACTTGGGTTTCATCCTCTCGGTGATGAAGCACTGCAGACACACTTCAACCCGGGTCGGGCGAGGTCAAGTGTGAGAGGACGAATTAGACAGTATCGGTCAGCGGCACTCCGGTGCACACACTCTAGCAGAAATCCAACCCGAACGTCCTCGGGCGAGATACCGGCGACATAAATGAATCAAGACAGTTGGTTAAACATCTACTTCTGCCAGATGGCTGGACGGTCCCCTCTCCGCGCCAGATCGTTCGCCCAGCGACCACCCCTACTGTGGCCTTCAAGGAGAAATCGCATGAAGATCGTTGCCATAATCGCCCGCATCCTGCTGGGCTTGATCTTTGCGTTTTTTGGCTCGAACCTGCTCTTTCACTTCCTGCCGAATCCGCCTCTGCCTCCCGGACCTATCAAGGACTTCACCACGGTCCTGGCGGTCACTCACTACGACGCGATGGTCGGCTTCTTCCAGTTCCTTGGCGGTGTTCTGCTGCTCGTCAATCGCTACGTGGCGGTGGGTCTGATCATTCTCGCTGCGGAACTCGTGAACATTCTCACGACCCACATCCTTATCATGAAAAGTGGCTTCCCCATTCCGATCTTCGTGACTCTTTTATGGCTGCTGGTGTTCTGGAGGCACCGCTCCGCCTTCTCCGGCATATTTGAGCCTCGCCTCTCGGACTAACCGGAACCGCCCGGCTTCTACAATGAAGTCATGATTCAGTACCTCTTTCTCGGCCGCGTGGCCTACGATGAGAGCCTCCGGTTACAGGCGGAGCTGGTCGAACTCCGTTACCAGGGGCGGATCGGGAACGTTCTGCTCCTGCTCGAGCATCCGCCGGTCCTGACCCTGGGGCGGAACGCCAATCGGTCCAACGTGCTCGCCTCAGATGCGCTTCTGGCCGGCCGCGGCGTGACCCTGCACGAGATCAATCGCGGCGGCGATGTGACCTATCATGGGCCGGGACAACTGGTCGGCTATCCCATCTTCGACCTCCGCGGCCTGCGTAACCCGACCGGAGGCCGCATGGGGCCGGTGGACTTCGTTCGCCAGATGGAAGAGGCACTCATCCGGGTATGCGGCATTTACGGCGTGCAGGCCGGGCGCATTGCCGGGCTCACCGGCGTCTGGTGCGATCTCCCCCAGCCGCAAAACTCGTCCAAAGATCTGCCCCCCGCAGGGGAAAGGAAGATTGGCGCGATCGGCATTCACGTGTCGCGCGGCATCACCTCGCATGGGTTCGCTTTCAACGTGACCACCAATCTCGACGATTTTCGCCTGATCAATCCCTGCGGCCTTACCGATCGGCCCGTCACCAGCCTGGAGCGCGAAATGGCCCCCGGAGAGACGACGCCTGCATTGGAATCGATCGCCGCCCAGGCGGCAAGGCAGTTTGGTGTCGTGTTCGGCGAACAGATCGTCGCCATGGGAAGCCTCGAAGACCTCCGCGCCCAGGGAGGCGCGCAGGCCCAGCCCGAGGACACGCCGCTCCAGGTTCCTCCCGAGGTCGAGCGGCTGGCAGGAAAACCGGAACGACCCGTTCGCGCCTGATCCTGGCACCCACAATTTATAATCCGGCAGGAAACAGGCGTTTCCGGGGCTTGCCCAGAGCGGAGCCGCAGGGGATATCGAATCGGGGAGAGAACGACCAATGCCAACCGACGTGGTCATGCCGCAGATGGGCGAATCGATCTTTGAGGGCACGATCACCAAGTGGCTCAAGAAGACCGGGGACGCCGTCGAGAGGGACGAACCTCTCTTCGAGATATCCACTGACAAGGTCGACGCCGAGATTCCCTCCCCGGTGGCGGGTGTCCTGGCCGAGATCAGGATGCCCGAGGGAACGACTGTACAGGTCAACACGGTGGTTGCCGTGGTGGCGGAGAGCGAAACTTCGGAAACGAGGCGCGAGCCGGCAGAGTCTGTTCCGCCGGAACCCGGAACTGCAAAGTCTGCCGCGGCCGGCGCAGGGCCAAAGCCACTCGCTCCCAATGAGTCCTCCAGGAAACATTCGGCCGCACCCGAGGTGGAGCACGGGATCGACGTGGTGATGCCCCAGATGGGCGAATCGATCTTCGAAGGCACGATCACCAAGTGGCTGAAGAAGGCCGGCGACCCGGTTCAGAAAGACGAACCGCTGTTTGAGATATCCACCGACAAGGTGGACGCGGAGATTCCGGCTCCGGTCGCGGGCGTGCTGACGGAAATCAAGGTTCCCGAGGGCTCGACGGTGCAGATCAACACCGTGGTCGCCGTGATCGGCGGGGCGCCCGCAGTCGCACAACCCGACGGGTCGCCGACCCAGCGGGCGCCAGCCCAGGATTCGCCTGCGACGGAAGCCAGGATTGCGGCGCCTCCGTCTCCGGCCGCGATGACCGCACCGGCAGAACCGGAACGGGCAGAACCGGAACGAGCAGAACCCGGACCGGCCATCGGCACGGGGCGCATCCGGTCTTCGCCCCTGGTGCGGCGGATCGCGAAAGAGAACCATCTCGACCTTGGCCGCATCTCGGGCACCGGATCAGACGGGCGAATCACCAAGGAAGACCTCCTCCGGTATATTGCGGAGGGCGGATCGGGGCAGCCCGCGCCACCCGTCGCGACTTCACCCGGGACCTCGTCCAAAACGCCAGCCCCACCGCAGGTGGTGCCCATGTCGCGCATGCGCAGCATTATCGCCCAGCGCATGATGGAGAGCGCCCGCACCATTCCGCACGCGTACTCCATTTACAAGATCGATATGACGCGCATTGCGCGCCTGCGCGAGCGCGAGAAGAAAGGCTTCGAACAGCGCAACGGCGTGAAGCTCACCTACATGCCGTTTATCGCTACCGCAGTGGCGGAGGCCCTGGGCAGGTACCCGATCCTCAACGCGTCGCTTGAGAACGGCGGCATCCGCTATCACCAGAATGTGCACCTGGGCATTGCGGTGGCGCTCGAATGGGGATTGATTGTGCCGGTCGTGACCAGGGCCGAGGACCGCGGCTTCCTCGGAATGACGCGCGCTATCGCCGACCTGGCCGAGCGCGCCCGCACCAGGAAGCTGAAGCCGGAAGAGGCTTCGGGCTCGACCTTCACCCTGACGAATTCGGGCGTGTTCGGCGGCGAGTACGGCATGCCCATCATCAACCAGCCGGAGGCGGCCATCCTGGCCATTGGCGGACTGCGCAAGGAGCCGGTCGTGCTGACCGATGCCGAGGGCAACGATACTATCGCGATCCGCTCCATGCAGCAATTCTGCATCGGCATCGACCATCGGCTGATCGACGGCGCCGACGCCGGCAAATTCATGCTCGACGTGCAGAAGACACTGGAGAACTGGAACCGGGAAATCGGCTGAATCCGATGGAAGACGCTTGAAGATGAAGCACATCCTCGTAACCGGCGCGACGGGCAAGGTTGGAAGTCATTTCATTCAACGCCTGCTGGCTGACAAAGAATCGCATGACTTGACCATTCGCGCTCTGTGCCACAATCGCCATTTTGACCCCCAGGCGCGATTGGAGATTGTGAGCGGCAATATCTCTGACCGCGAGGTTGTGCGTGCAGCCATGCGCGGCATCACGCATGTCGTCCACTGTGCGACCTGCAAGGAGACGGAAGACAGCGTCATCGACGTCACTGTGAAGGGTCTTTTCTGGCTGCTGGAGGAGTGCCGTCTCAGCCCTTCTTTTCAGCAGATCATCCTCATCGGGGGCGATGCCGCCCTGGGTCATTTCTTTTACCCTCACCCAATCCCGGTGACGGAACAGCAGAAGCACACCGCATATCCCGGCTGCTATGCGCTCTCCAAGGTTCTCGAAGAAGTCATGCTCGAACAGTACTTCGTTCAATACGACCTGACGGGGTGCTGCCTGAGAGCGCCGTGGATCATGGAGAAGGATGATTTCAAATACTCGCTCACGTTCGGTGAGGACGTCTTCGGAGGCCCGCGCTGGCGGGAGCTGGTCCCCGCCGACATCGCTGATGAGTATGTGAAAGCAAATACAGTGCCGCTTATGCTCGATCCCAACGGCAGTCCTGTGAAACGGAATTTTGTCCACGTGAGCGACCTTGTCGAGAGCATGATCGTGGCCCTTGACCACCCCAAGGCAGGCCGGCAGACGTTCAATATCTGCATGGATGAGCCGGTGGATTACCAACAGGTCGCCGATTACCTGAATGAGAGTCGGGGGATCCCTTCGGTCGCGATTCGAACGCCGTACTGGTCAACATGGGTGGATAACACCAAGGCCAAATTTCTTCTGGGCTGGAAGCCTCGCTACGATTTGAAGCGGCTCATCGATGAAGCCTGGTCGTACCGGAGAAGCGAATCGGACCCGAGGAAAGTCTGGTACCCCGGATAGCGTTTGGGCGACGCATAACGCCGGTGATTGATCTCACGTTTTGGGCAAGTTTGTGTGTAGCGGACCGTGTGTCGTCAGTCGCTCATCAGGAAGATAAGCGGACGCACGTCATCCTCCGGTGTCCAGTCCCAATAGCGCAGGAGGATGGTGTAGACCATAAGCCCGGTCTCGCCCTCGCCAAACAGAATGTAACGCAGAGCCTGCGCCATCAGGTCGCGCCGGGTGAGCCCGATGAAGACCGATATCGGATCGATGCACTCGCTGACGAAGGCAATGGAGTTGGCGATGGCAATCGCGCCGTGAACCTCCCCGAAATAGTCGTTGCCCTCTTTCCTGATCGTCACCTCAAGCGGAGCTGAAAACTCGCTGCGGTTGTCGAGCAGATTCACATGGACAAACGCGAATGGCCCTCGCACGTTATAGTGCCTGGCGATCTCTTCCCTTTTCTTTTTTCGCGCTTCGACCGAGGGACTGCTGATGGGAACGAGGTGAACCTTTTTCCCCCGCAGTTCCGGCCCCAGCCGCCAACTCTCGGTATCGGCGAAGTAGCCGTCTGAAATGCGAAGCTCCACCGAGCGCAAAGAGCGGCTCAGTCCACTGGCCAGCATGAGGAGCAATGTGAGGATGGCGCCGATGATCAGTCCGTCGGGGCGCTCGAGGCAGTTATCGGCGAGCGTGTACGCGAACACCAGGCACAGTATCCCGGAGTAAATGGCGATCGCCCGCCGTCGCTCGCGCCAACAGGCGAGAGTCGCTGCAAAGGCCGCCGACAGGATGAGCACCAGCACGCCCGTCGCATAGGCGCCGCTCTGGGCCTCCACATCGGCTCGAAATACCAGGGTGATAACAATATCAATCGCGAACAGCGTGAGCACGAGAGGGCGGGAAAGGAGCGCCCAGCGCGGCGCCATGCCGAAGCGAGGCAAATAACGAGGAATGAGGTGCAGAAGGCCGGCCATCGCGGACGCGCCGGCAAGCCCAAGGATCAGGATCGTCGAGAGATCATAAACGGTTCCGAAACCCGGGCCCAGATATTTGTGGGCCAGGAATGCGATCGCTCTTCCGCTGGCCTTGCCGCCGAGCTGGTAGTCCTGCGGCGCGATGAGCAGGGTGGTGACGAAGCTCGACAGGATCAGCATCACGCTCATGATCGAAGCCGCAACCGCCAGCAGTTTTCGGGTATTGCCGACTCGCCCTTGGGGACGCCCTCCGAGGCGCGGGTTGTAGTCACGGTCCGCCTCTCCTCCATCGATCAGGGGCATGACCGAGACGCCGGTTTCAAATCCACTGAGTCCAAGAGCGAGTTTTGGGAAAACCAGCATCGCGCCGAGCAGCACGAGGGAAAAATCGCCCCGGGCACTCAGCATCGAGCGCCAGTCAGAGAGCAGGGTTGGGTGGGTTGCCACCTCCCACACCCCGCGCCCGAGCACGACCAGGTTCAGAGCCAGGTAGGGGACGGCGGCGAAGGTCGCGATTCCAATGGCCTCTTTGAAGCCCTTCAGGAAGAGCAGTGTAAGCGACGTAAGGATCACCAGCGTGACGAGGATCTGGTGGTCGCCGAGATATCCGTGCAGGAACGGGTTCTCGACCGCGTGCTTGGCAGCATCGGCGGCCGACAGCGTCATGGTGATCACGAAATCCGTGGCTGCAAAGCCAAGCAGGACGAGCACCAGCGCCTTGCCCTTCCACCCCTTGAGCAAGTTTTCGAGCATGGCAATCGAACCCTGTCCCGCAAAGCTTCGTCCGGCCACCTGGAAGTACACGGGCAGCGCACCGAATAGCGTAACGACGACCAGAATCAGAGTTGCAAGCGGCGCCACCCCGCCCGCCGCGAGCAGCGCTATGCCCGGCTGATAGCCGAGCGTTGAAAAGTAGTCCACCCCCGTCAGCCAGATCACCTTCCACCATGGATGGGTGTGAATCTCCTTGCCGGCATGGTCGTCCAGGGACTCTCCGCGCGCGAGCCAACGGCCGATGGCCGACTTGTATTCGAGGGTCGGCTGGGCGAGGCGCTCCCGAAAAGGTATCCGATGATCGGTCCGGTGGTGGGACCGCGGTCCGGGGCTTTCTGCTTCCCGGGAGGCAGTTTTCGGCGGTTCGTGAATTCCTGGCGTCTCCATGTTCGTCATGCTCCGGGTTAACACGCATGCGAGCCTGGTTTGTCAGTCGATTGTTGGCGACCCTACCCCGGCGGAGTCAGGCTCTCCGTTGTCATTTGCATACGACCTACCGCAGAGGGAGTGCCGAAACCGTTAAAAGGTTCTGCCCTATCGAACAGGTTACTGGCCTGCCGCCCAGGCCAGACCGTCCGTCAACTTTCCGGTGGCGATCAGCCGCCTGGTTTTCCCGCTGGCCAGATCCATCTCCGCCACCTTGTCGGCGTGCATGCAACTGGCGTAGGCGGTCTTGCTGTCGGGACTCACCGCAATGGCCTGCGGGTAAGCGGCAACATCGATATTGCGCGCCACCGTCATGGTGCCCAGATCGATGACCGCAACCTTGTTGACGTCGGGAAGTGCGACCAGGAGCCACTTGCCGTCGGGCGTCGGCGCGCTGCCGTAACCCACCCCGGCCATCGGAATCCAGGTCTTCACCGTGTTGGTCGCAGTGTCGATCACCGCCATGCGCGGCTGCGTCTGGTCGGCGGTGAAGACCCACTTGTCGTCCATGGAAATCGAAATCCGCTGCGTATTCTTCGAGATGACAATCACTGTCAGCGCCTTGCGCGCCTGCATGTCGAGGACCGACACCGTGCCGGGTCCCACGTTGGCCGTGTAGCCGCGGCGGCCGTCGTGCGAGATCGCCAGCATGTGGCTTTCCGGCTGGCCGGTGGGAATGGAACCGACAATCTTCAAGGTTTTCGGGTCGATGATCGAGACCGTCTGGTCGAGTTCCGTGGTCACGTAAAGCATCCCGTCTTTCGGCCCGAAAACCGGATCGTGGGGCCGCACGCCGCGTCCGAAGTCCACGTTGCCCACGATCTTGCGCGCGGCCAGGTCGACCACCACCATGTTGGTTCCGTCGGTGCCCGGCTTGCCCACACCGGAATTTCCATAGACGGGCACGTAGGCAAACCGTCCGTCCGGCGAAGCCGTCACCTCGTGGCCGGTGTTGCCGCCCTCGGGCACAGATGCCAGCACCTTGCCCGCGACGGGATCGACGATCGCCAGGCTCTGGTCGCCCTTCTGTGCCACCAGCAGCAGCCCGGACTGCGCAAAAACACCGGAAGAAGTCACTGCCATCACCAAAAGTCCAATTCTTGCTGGAACACCCATTCGAACGACCTCCATCACACCCAATCACTACACGGAACGACTATACGGCAGGAACCGCGGGTGCGGCGCATTGGAGTGGGCTCGCATACCTTGGCGATGCGGCGGAGGCGCCCGCGCCATTATGATGCTTGCGACGCCGATATGCCAACCCCCACCGCGCATCCTTCCGCTCTCGAGTCCGCCCTCGCCGATCTGCGCGGCTTCCTGGGCGATCGCGTGACCGCTGCCCTCGTCGCGCGCGAACATCACAGCCGGGGCGAGAGTTCGCATCCTCCCGGGCTCCCCGACCTGGTTTGTTTTCCCCAATCGACCGACGAGGTGCGCCGCATCGTGGCTGTCAGCGCGCGCTACAACCTGCCGGTGGTTCCCTTCGGGGCGGGCACGTCGCTTGAAGGACAGGTGCACGCGGTTCGCGGCGGCCTTTGCCTCGACATGCGGCAGATGAACCGCATGGTGCGGGTGAGTGTCGAGGACATGGACGCGACCGTCGAAGCCGGAATGAGCCGGGTGCAACTGGTCAAGGCCCTGGAAAACACCGGGCTGACATTCTTTATCGATCCCGGCGCCGATGCGACCATCGGCGGCATGGCTTCCACGCGAGCCTCGGGAACTACGGCGGTGCGCTATGGAACCATGCGCGAAAATGTGCTGGGCCTGACCGTGGTGCTGGCCGATGGGCGTGTCATCCAAACCGGTTCGCGGGCACGCAAGTCAAGCGCGGGGTACGACCTCACCCGGCTGTTCGTCGGCGCCGAGGGCACGCTGGGCGTGATCACGGAGGTGACCTTGCGCCTGCACGGCCTGCCCGAAGCGATGGCCGTGGCAACCTGCGCTTTCGCCACCATCGGCGGGGCGGTCAACACGGTGATCGAGGTGATCCAGCTCGGCCTCGGCGTGGCGCGCATCGAGTTGATGGACGACCGCCTGGTTGATGCCGTCAATCGTTACGCGCGCCTGCAACTGCCGGTGCGTCCCACGCTGCTGTTCGAGTTCCACGGCATCAGCGAAGCGGTCGTTGCGGAAACGGCGCACCTGGCTGAGCAGCTGGCAGCCGAACACGGCGGGCTGGGTCTTGCCTGGGAGACGACGCCGGCGGGGCGGGAGCGATTATGGAAGGCGCGCCACGATGTCTATTACGCGGCGCGGGCCCTGCGCCCCGGCTCGGACGTGCTCACCACCGATGTCTGCGTGCCTATCTCCCGGCTCGCGGAATGCATTGTGGCCACGCGCGCGGAACTCGACAAAGCCAGCTTTACGGCCACCATCGTGGGCCACGTGGGCGACGGCAATTTTCACGTGCAATGCATGTTTGCGCCTGAGGAGGCAGATGAGGTGGAGGCATTCGCCGCGGGGCTGGTGGAGCGTGCCCAGGCCATGGGCGGCACATGCACCGGTGAGCACGGCGTGGGCCTGGGCAAAAAGAAATACCTCGAGGCGGAACACAGCGAGGGGCTGGATGTGATGCGGATGATCAAGCGGACGCTCGACCCGGAGAATCGCATGAACCCGGGCAAGATTTTCGACTAGGCAATCTTCGCGTTTTGCGCCTTCCGGGTTCTGCCCAGCCCCGGTTAGCAAAGCTCTCGGAACCTGTCTACGGTCAGGCCTGCATCGTGCACGATTCCACCCATCGTGATTGCGTTGACTGGATCATTGCGGGGAATGGTCAGGACACGCGCTCCGTCCGTCATGACGTAGTGGTCTCCCTCGCGAAGCACCCAGAAGCCGGCCGCCTCCAGCGCCCCAACCGCGCTGAGGTGATCCACGCCCGGAATTCCAGCCGCGCGTTGAATCGCGGGCCCACCCGCCACCCCTCTAGTGGATGGTCTGAAATAAGAAAGAAGATTCATGGCATAGGCCCCCCAGCGCTATGCAGTGAGATTTGAAAACCGGTCCCGCCCTAGCTGGCCAGCTCTTTGGCCGCCTCGAGGTATTCCTGAATTGCGATCTGGATATTGGTCATGGCTTCCGCTTCGGTTGCGCCCTGCGACCAGCACCCCGGAAGCTCCGGGCACGATACGCTGTACCCTTCGTCGCTCTTGCGCAAATCGACGCGATACGCCATGGCGGATATCGTACATCGGCCGTTGAGAATTCGGTTGTAAAAAGTCGCCGTACTCGCGCTTCACCCCTCGTGTTTTACCCCTCGTGTTTCACCCACGGATCGTAGGTTCCGAGGCTCCAGGTGTGTCCTTCGGGGTCCTTCACGGTGAAGTCGCGGCTGCCGTAGTCGGTGTTTTGCAGCGGTCGGACGATCTCGGCGTTGGCGGCCTGGGCTCGGGCGTGGACCTGGTCCGCGTCTGCCACGACGATGTAGGCGCTGCGCGTTTCAACACCTCCCATTTCGTCGGGCGACTTGAAGCGGCGGCTGTACTCGTCGTCCTTCGCCGAACCGAGCATGATCATGCCGCCGCCGAGCGTGAGTTCGGCATGTCCGATGGTGCCGTCGGGATTTGCGTAAACGGCGTGGCGCGCAAAGCCCAAAACCGTGCACAGCCAGTCGATGGCGGCGGGAGCGTCGCGATAGCGCAGCGCGGGCATGATGGTCGACGGGGATGTAGCGGCGTTCGTAGAGAGGACGCCGGATGGGGACGCATTTGCCTGGGCGGACATGACAACCTCCTTGGTCGTGCGGCGAGTTTGACGGATTCGAATTCGGCCGCAAATCCAATATGGAGCAACGGGCGCCGATCGTTCTTGGAAAAATCGGAAGTCCTCAGTCCGTCGTGTCGGTGGCAATATGATTCGCCCATACCGTTCGCCGGGCGGAATACGTTGTTACATCGACCCCGGAAAAGGCCCGGAACTCGTTGGCAAAATGGGATTGATCGTAATAGCCGCAGTCGAGCGCCAGTTCCGCCCACGGCACGTCCACGCCTGCGTGCAGCTGATACACCGCGCGCTGGAAGCGCTGGATGCGGCACCACACCTTCGGTGTCAGCCCAACTTCTTCGCGAAAGACCTGGGAGAACCTCCGCTCGCTCCAGCCGGTGCCGCGCGCCACATCGCGCACCGTGGCGATCGACGGCGCGTATCGAAATCGCTGCAGCGCATAAGTTACGGCGCAGTGGCGGATTGGGCGGGGCTCCATTAAACGCCTTTGGAAAGTTGCGGCAAGAAACACTTCGAAGCATTCCAACCGCGCCTGCGGCTCGGCAATCTCCCGCAGCCGGTCGCGGAGAGTCCGCGCCTGCAAGCCCCACACATCTTCGAGATCCACGCTGCGGTTGCTGAACAAGTCGGCCGCATCCGACGCGAACAGGGGAAAGCCGCCCGGCTCGAAAACGATGCCGATCAGGTCGGCCATGTCGGATGTATTGACAATTTCGTAGATCGAGCGCGAACCCACGATGATCGCCGGCGGCGACCTGCGTTCCGGCTGTCCGTCGGGGCAATCGTGCAGAAACTCCCGGGCAAGATTGAGAATGACCTGGGTGTTGCCGGTGGGCAGAATGCGCTCGCGGCTGTGCTTTACCTGGGGCGCCCGCGCATACCAGAGCATCCGTACAAAGCGATTGAGGGGCGGGCCCGGGGTGTGCTGGAGGTAAAGCAAAGCGGCCTCGTGGTTCTTATAGCACGGCCGCGCATCCCAGCGAAACCTGCCGAGAGGGCGAAACCCGCTATGACCTATCCTGAATGAGATGCCCCTTCCCGCGCGCGACACCGAACTCGTGCAGATCATGGATGCGGCCCTGGTAGACGCCGCACGCCGGGCGGGCGCCTGGCTTGCCTGCCGGATCGGCTGCACGCAATGTTGCCATGGTGCTTTTGCGATCAATGCGCTGGACGCCGAGCGGCTTCGCGCGGGCATGGATGCGCTGCGGGCCGACGATCCCGCGCTCGCGGTAGAGGTGCAGCGCCGGGCGGAGGCATGGCTCGATGAGTACGGGCCCAACTTCCCGGGCGACAGAAAAACCGGCATCCTCGGCATCTCTGTTGAAGATCAAGACGGATTCGAGGAATTTGCCAACGATGCCCCCTGCCCGGCGCTCGATCCCGCCACCGGCCGCTGCGACGTGTACGCATGGCGGCCGATGACCTGCCGCGTGTTCGGGCCGCCGGTCCGCGTGGGCGAGGGGGATGCGCTGGGGTGCTGCGAGTTGTGCTTCGTGGGCGCCAGCGAAAACGAGATCGCCGGGTGCGAAATGCCGGTGCCCCACGACCTGGAGGCGGAGTTGCTCGATCAAGTCGGCCAGCCGGGCGAGACCATCGTGGCCTTCGCGCTCCTTTCCGGATCGCCGGTGGCCGCACGATAAACTGGGGCTTGGACAGCTCGATGCCAAACCGCCCCTGCTGGGTCGAAATCTCGACCAGCGCGCTTGAAGACAACTACCGATTCCTCCACAGCCTCGCTCCCGGCCAGGCGGAATTGCTGGCCATCGTGAAAGCCGACGGGTACGGCCATTCGCTCGACATTTGTGCGCCGGCCGCGGTGCGGGCGGGCGCGCGGTGGTTGGGCGTCACCAGCGCCGAAGAGGGTGTGCAGGCGCGCGCGGTTTGCCCCGGTGCGCGGATCCTCGTCATGGGCGGGGTTTTTCCGGGCCAGGGTCCGGCCGTCGTCGAACACGCGCTGGCGGCGGTAGCCTGGGAATCCAATCAACTGGACGAGCTCGAGGCCGCGGCCCGCGCTGCCCATGCCCCGCCGGGATCAATCGCCGTTCATCTGGAGATCGATACAGGCATGAGCCGGCAGGGCGCAGATCGGGGCAATCTGGAGCCGATCCTGGGGCGATTCGGCGCGAATTCTCCCCTGCGGCTGGAGGCTGTGACCACTCACCTCTATGCCTCCGACGAGAGCAACGGCGAGGCCACGGCGAGGCAGTTGGCTCGCCTGGAAGAAGCATTGTCACGGATAAACGCTGCGGAAGCCGGAATCAATTCGCGGCCCGAGTGGCTCAGCGTAGGTGCCTCCGCTGCCCTGCTCGGCAATGACGCCCGTGCGATTGCCGCGCTCGCCGAGCGCTCAGACCTTAAGCTGATGCTGCGCCCCGGCCTGGCCCTCTACGGAGTTGTGCCGCGTTACGAACCACCCTTCGGCGAGCCCGCCGAGCCATCGACACTCACCGCCGCACGCACGTTCCTGAAACCGGTCCTGGCCTGGAAAACGCGGGTGGTCAGCGTGCGCGACGTTCCAGCGGGGGCGGAGATCGGGTACAACGGCACCTTTGTCGCCACCGAACCTATGCGCCTTGCCCTGCTGGCCGCGGGCTACGCCGACGGCCTCGATCGGCGGCTGGGGAACCGCTTCAGCTTGCTGGTGCGGGGCGAACGCGCTCCTCTTGTGGGCCGGATCAGCATGGACCAGTCAGTGCTCGACGTGACGGAGATTCCCGGCGTGGAGGTTGGCGACGAAGTGGTCATTCTCGGCAGCCAGGGAGAGGAGACGATCAATGTCTTCGATCACGCCGACGCGGTGGGAACTATCCCCTGGGAGGTCTTTACCCGCATCGGTCCCCGCGTGCAGCGAATTGCAGTCTAGCCGGCCAGCCTCTATCCGACAGCGCACTCGGATGCGCGTACCGGAACGCTGATCGCCCCCTGCACGGCCGCAATCATGGGCTCGAACCCGATGCATGAATTCAACAGCATGTGGTACAGCCCGCGGGCGCACCAGTCCTGCTGGTAGTACTGCTTGATCGCCGCGGCCCGGCGCTTGTCGTGGGCGGCCAATTCCTGATCGGCCTGGTGGGCGCGCTCGGGAAAGTGCTGCGTAAACCAGGCCCGCTTGGCCGCACCCGTCGCGTACACAAACACATGAAAACACCCGGGTTTGCCGGCCAGTGCGCAGGCCCCGCCCCGGCCCACGATCACGCAGTTTCCCTGCTTGGATGCGTCCAGCATTTCCTGCTTGATCAGCGTGTACATCCGCGCACAGTCGAAGACCTTGTCGTCGGGCAGCGTGGCGGTGGAATAAAGCTGGTCCTGCCAGAAGACCTTTCCGTAGCGGTAGTACCAGGGATCGAGCCGGTCGTCGAACCTGGCCGCCATCTCCTCCGGAACGCAGGCCGTGCGCGCTGCGGCCGTCAACAGTTCGGAATCCAGCAGCCTCCAGCCCAGCCGCTCGGCAAGATCGTGGGCAAACTCACCGCCGCGCGATCCGTATTCGCGTTCAACGGTGATAACACGGACAGGTGAAGTCATCATGGCGAACAATCTCCTTGCGAACAGGAGGATACAACGGAATCGGGTGGGGTGGGCAGGACAAAGCGCAAATTCCTCACAAAGTAGGATGGGAAAACCCGCCGCGAGGTTACGAGCAGGGCCCATCCGCGTTTTGGGCTCACGCAACTCGTCCCACATACCTTGACGGTCTACAACAGGATGTTGTAGATAATCTAGGTATGGGCAAACCAAGCGATCTCGTTCAAGGCACACTCGATCTGCTGATTCTGAAGACCATCTCACTCGAGCCGATGCACGGCTGGGCCATCGCCAAACGCATTCAGCAGGTGTCGGGTGAGGTGCTGCAGGTGCAGCAGGGCTCGCTCTATCCCGCCCTCCACCGCCTGGAACAGCAGGCCTGGATCAAAGCCAGATGGGCGGAGAGCGAAACCGGCAGGCAGGCGAAGTTTTATTCGCTGACCAGCGCCGGCCGGGCGCAGCTCGAAAAGGAGAGCGCCAACTGGAACCGGCTGTCCGCAGCCATCAACCTGGTGGTCAGCGAAGCGTAAGAAAACCGATAGGAAACGGAGGCGCCATGCGGTGGTTCGGTCTTTTCGCGATGAAAATACGGATGCTGTTTCGCCGCAATGCCGCCGGCGAGCGGCTCGATGACGAACTGCGCTTCCACCTGGAGCGCCAGATCGCCGAAAACCGTGCCGCCGGCATGCCCCCCGAAGAGGCTCGGTTTGCAGCGCTGCGCAGCTTCGGCAACCCTGCCCTGTTGCGCGACGAGACGCGGGCGAATTGGAATTGGCAGGGCGTCGAGCAGGTGGCTCGCGATGTCCGCTACGGCATCCGCACGCTCCGCCGCACGCCCGGCTTCGCCCTCATCGCGATTTTGGTGATGGCGCTCGGCATCGGCGCCAACGTTGCCCTCTTCACCGTGGTACGCAACGTGGTTCTCAAGCCGCTGCCGTTCAAAGATCCCGATCGCCTGATGATGCTCTACGAGAACAACCCGAAGGATTATCCCTACAACGTCGCTTCCGGGGGCATGTACGCGGAGTGGAACAAGTACAACAAGAGCTTCAGCAGCCTGGCCCTGGTCCAGGAAAGCGAGAATGCGATCGCGGCGTCCGGCGGACAGTTGCCGGAGAACCTCGCGAGCGCGAAGGTTTCCTGGAACCTGCTCACGACCCTTGGGGTGGCACCTGCGCTGGGCCGGGATTTCACCGCCGCCGACGACACGCTGGCGGCCAATGGCACGGTGCTGCTGAGCTGGAGCTTGTGGAAGCGGCGTTTCGGGGCGGATCCGGGAATAGTGAACCGGACCATCTACATCGATGCCAAGCCGTACACCGTGATGGGAGTGATGCCGGAGTGGTTTGCCTTCCCTCGCCCGGGCACGCAGATGTGGACCCCGGTGTATCACGAAAATCCCGCGAAGATCATGGCCATGGTCGACAACCACATGTTCCGCGTGGTGGGGCGGCTGAAGCCCGGCGTCTCGGCGGAACAGGGTAAAGCCGACCTGAGCGTCATCTCGCGGCGGGTCTCACGACGCGCATCGTGACCTGGCATTCGTCAACCCGGCGGCGAACATCAGGCCGCTGCTGGAGCACATGGTGGGCGCGGTCAAGCGACCGCTTTATGTGCTGCTGGCGGCCACCGGGTGCCTGCTTCTGATCGCGTGCATGAACGTTGCCAATCTGCTGGTGGCGCGGGCGGTATCGCGGCGAAAGGAACAGGCGATCCGGACCGCGATGGGCGGCGGCCGGCTGCGCCTGCTGCGGGAGCGCCTGATGGAGAGCCTGCTGCTCTCTGCGGCCGGCGGCGCGCTCGGCCTGGTGCTTGCGTACGGAGCGCTGCAGTGGCTGGTGCGCTCGCGCCACGACATGACCCGTGTGGAGAGCATTCACATTGACGCAATCGTCGCAGTGTTCACGGTGGGGGTCATCGCACTGTGCGCGCTGTTTGCCGGGCTCGTTTCCGCGCTCACGATCAGGGACCGGCACTTCTGACAACGCTGCACGAGTCTTCGCGCTATGCCAGCGGAAGCCAGTCGCGGGCCACGCTGCGGCGGGTGCTGCTTACGGTGGAAGTCGGCCTCACGGTGGTGTTGCTGACCGGCGCGGGGCTTCTGCTGAAGAGCTACGACCGCCTGCGCTCGGTCGGATATGGGCTGCGCCACTGAGAACGTGCTCACCATGCGCATCGGATTGCCCGGAGCGCGCGCTACAAGACGCCTGGACCCGCACCGGTGAATTTCTTCGACACGACTGCTGGCGCGGGTACGCGCGCTGCCCGGAGTGGAGCCGGCGGGGCTGGTCACCGCGGTGCCGGGCCAGGGCTAGTGGGAAGACAACGGCTTCAGCATTGCCGAACATCCGCCGTTGCCGCAAGGGCCAGTCGCATCGACGCGCTAACGCGCTGGGCAGATTCGGGCTACTTCGCCGCCATGGGGATTCCCATGCTGCGCGGCCGCACGTTCAACGACAGCCTGCGCCTCGAACAGGCCAGGGAAATCATCATCAGCGAGGGATTCGCGACGAACTTCTTTCCCGGCGAAGAGCCCCTAGGCAAGCACCTCAAGACCGGCGGCGACAGTTGGAGCGCTGGCGGGAAGATCTACACGATCGTGGGCGTGGTCGGAGATATGCGCTATGACATCGGCGAAGCGCCCAAAGAAACCAAATACTTTTCCGCTGAAGGAGGGAACCGAGAACTACGGCACGCTGGTGATCCGCTCCCGCCGCGATGTGGAAACGCTGGCCCTGCCGGTGAGCGCGTGATCCAGGGAATGGACCGCGACCTGCCCGTGGCCGACGTGCTCACCATGGACCAATTGCTGGGCAAGTGACGCTGGACCAGAGCTTCAACACCACGCTGCTGACGGGCTTTGCCGCGCTTGTCGCTGATGCTGGCGGCGGTGGGGTTATTCGGCGTGCTTTCGTACATCGCCGCGCAACGCACCGGGGAGATCGGCATTCGCCTTGCGCTGGGCGCACGGCGCGAACAAGTGCTGGGCAAAATGCTGTCGGATGGCCTGCGGCCGGCCCTGGTCGGACTGGCCCTGGGGCTCGCAGCAAGCGCGGTGGCCTCGCGCCTGATGCGCAACATGCTCTATGAGACGCGGCCGCTCGATCCCATGGTGTTTGCGACAGTATCAGCAACATTGCTGATCGTGGCGGCACTGGCCTGCCTGGTTCCGGCGTGGCGTGCGTCGCGCGTGGATCCCATGCAGGCGTTGCGCACGGAATAACCGCGAAGCTGATCGAACTCAACCAGGGGGGACGAAACGATGCGCTGGCCAGCTCAACTCATCATCCGGCTGAGAATGCTCTTTACTCGCCGCCGCGCCGGCGTTCAACTCGACGACGAACTCCGCTTTCACTTCGAGCGGCAGATTGCCGAGAATGTCGCTGCCGGTATGAGCCCGGAGGAAGCCCGCTACGCGGCCATGCGCGCCTTCGGCAATCCGGCACTGCTGCGCGACCAGGCGCGCGCCACCTGGAACTGGACCTGGCTCGAATCGCTGTTGCACGACGTGCGCTACAGTATCCGCACCCTCCGCCGCACTCCGGGTTTCGCGGCCATCGCCATCCTCGTCATCGCGCTCGGCATCGGCGCCAATGTGGCGCTGTTCACGGTTGTGAGCAGCGTTCTCCTCAAGCCCCTGCCCTACCACGACCCGGACCGGCTGGTCTCGATCTACGAGCATGACACGGTCGGCAACCACCCCGACTGGAGTTTCTACCTCCCGGTCGACGGGGGCAGCATGAAGGAATGGCAACAGGCCGCGCAGGGAATGGCGGAGATGGCGTTTTTGTCCCCGTGGCAGAATTACAACCTCTCCGCGGAGGGTGGCAAGCTGCCCGAGCGGATCGATGCTTCCTGGTGCTCTTCTAATTTTTTCCCAACGCTCGGCGTGCAGCCGATTCTGGGGCGCAGTTTTTCGGCCGATGACGATCGCCCCGGCGCGAGCGCTACCGTTCTGCTCAACTATCAATTCTGGAAACGCCGGTATGGCGGCGATCCCGCCATCGTGGACAAGACCATCTGGCTCGATGCCCGGCCGTACACGGTCATTGGCGTTCTGCCGGAGGCGTTCGTCTTCCTGAGCAAAATGACCGGGTCACCCTCGCAGGTGTGGACCCCGCTCAATCGCGAAGCGCCGCCATCGCTCCTGAAGACTTACGAAGATCACGAGTTCCAGGTCACCGCGCGGCTCATCAATGGCACCACGCTTCCCGCGCTCGCGGAGCGGCTCAAAGCGGTCCAGAAACAGATCGTGGCCGCGCATCCCCAGCCGGCCGTGCACGACTCGGTCGCAGGCATGGCCATGCTCGACGACGCCGTGTTCGACTACAAGACTCCGCTGTTCGCGCTTCTCGCAGCCACAGTGTGCGTGTTGATCATCGCCTGCATGAATGTCGCAGGGCTGCTGGTGGCGCGCACCGCCACGCGGGCCCGCGAACAGGCCATCCGCGTCGCACTGGGCGGCGGGAGATTGCGCCTGATCCGGGAGCGGATCATCGAGAGCCTGCTGCTTTCGGGCGCCGGCGGCGCGCTGGGCCTGCTGCTGGCCTGGGGCGCGGTGCAATGGCTGGTGCACGCACGCCAGGACATGAATCGCGTTGAAGGCATCCATATCGATGGCGTCGTGCTGGCATTCGCTGCCGGCGCGGTGGGGCTATGCGCCCTGTTCGCCGGATCCATCTCGGCGTTGAGCTCCGCGGGCAAGAGGATGTTTGCCACCCTGCAGGAGTCGTCCCGCGCGCAAAGTCCGGGCCGCGGCAAGGCCGGCCTTCGCCGCACGCTGCTGGTTATCGAAGTGGGCCTGACCGTTGTCCTGCTGGTCGGAGCCGGCCTTCTGATCAAGAGCTACCAGCGCCTGCGCCACGCCGACATCGGCGTCCCTGTCGACAATGTGCTGACCATGCACATCAGCCTGCCGGAAGCGCGCTACAAGCAGCCTGAGCAGCAGGTGGCGTTCTTTGAGACTTTGATCGCGCGCGTCCGCGCATTGCCCGGGGTGCAGGCCGCGGGACTGGTCAGCAAGGTGCCCGGCGAAGGCTGGGGCGGCGACGACCTGATGAGCGTGGTCGAGCACGGTCCCGCGGTCAAGGGAAAGTCGACAGACATGATGATGCGTGGTGCGGAGCCGGGCTACTTCGGGGCGATTGGAATTCCCCTCCTCCGCGGCCGCATCTTCACCAGCGATGAGCGACTGGGGCGCGCCCACGTAGCCGTGATCAGCAAAGGTGCGGCGCAGGCGTTCTTCGGGAACGAGGACCCCATCGGCAAGCACCTGCGACTCCAGTTCACCGGGGATGCCGTCGAAGTTGTGGGCGTGGTCGGAGACACCCGCTGGTATACCTCATTGCCTCCGCAGCCAACTCTGTATTGGCCCATCTACGGCAATAACTACAGCGTTGCCACCATCGTGGTCCGGAGCGGATCCGGTTCTGGGGCCGGCGTCGAATCGTTCGCGCTGCCGGTGCAGAAGCTGATCGGCCAGCTCGATCCCGACCTGCCCGTCTCCGACGTCACGACGCTTCGCGAAGCCATCGGCAAATCCACCATCGACTCGGAGTTCGATTCGATCCTGGTGCTGGCCTTCGCCGGGATCGCCCTGGTGCTGGCCGCGGCCGGACTCTATGGCGTGCTGGCCTACCTGGTCACGCAGCGCACCGGGGAGATCGGCATCCGCATGGCGCTTGGGGCCCAGAGGCCGCACGTGCTTCGCCTGGTGCTTGTCGATGGATTGTGGCCGGCGCTGCTGGGCCTGGGCCTGGGCCTGGGCGGCAGCGCCGCCGTGGTCCGGCTCATTCGCACCATGCTGTACGACACCCAGCCGCTGGATCCGTCGGTGTTCGCCGCGGTGGTGGCCATCCTGCTGGTGGTTGCCGCCATGGCCTGCTTGGCGCCGGCGTGGCGCGCTTCCCGCCTCGATCCCATGCAGGCACTGCGGACTGAGTGATGCGTTCATCTTCGGTCTCAAATCGGGCAATATTCGGCTAACCGCGATAAGGTTGCGCGTGTACTTAGCGGCACACTTGAGGTCGCACAATGTCCCTTCGGCTCGGAACAGCTCTCCTCGCCTCGGGTTGCAGAAAATTAAAGCCCCGTGCCGCAAACTTGAAGCTGGAGATACGCAAATGCCCTTCGCGCGGTGTCAGCAATGTTCTCGGCAAGCGGAACGCGTTATGAACCCCTTTCGACCGCAAAAACGGGGGTTTAGCACCGCAAAATTACGCGGCTTATGGACAAATATCTTTCTTGTTTTCTTCAAGTTGCGAGCGGCGCAAACCGGAAAAAGAAGGCCTGACCTCCCCCCCATTTTCGGCTGTGAAACTGTGGAGCGTCGCCTAACCCATCCACAATCAGTGGTTTCCCGTCAACTACTTCACTGATTTGCAGCCCCTGTACCCCAGTAAAAATCGGTGATTTTTGCCCCGCAACCTCTTGGCCAAAAGAGATGGGCGCGGAAGGTGGAGTTCCTCCCGCGCCCTTGGTGTGATTGCGGCTGATCCCTGATCCCTGCCTTACTGCGTGACCGGCTCGGCCGGCGCTGCCTTGGGCGCTTTCAAATGCGGCGCGGTGGGTGGAACCGGAGGCTTGGGAGCACTTGAAGAGACCGACGGCGCGGTCGGGAATCCGGAGCCCTTCTTGATGCGTACGTCTCCTACTTCGGTGCTGAGGTTGACCTTGGTTTGACCCCCACCCACTGAGAAGGCAACCCGCTTGCTCTCCCCTTCAACCGCGGGCATGGAGTAGTCGGAAAAGATGTCGCCGTTGCGGGTATAGGCGTTGATGGCGGCGGAAGCATTCGGGGGCAGCGTCAACTCCAGGTCGCCCTTGCCGCTGGTGTTCTTGGCGTCCACGCTGTAAGCCCCGGCCGGCTCAAGGGAGATGTTGCCGTCGCGGTCCTCCACATAGATGTCGCCGTAGATCTGGGTGAGATCGACATTCTTGGAGTGCGTGGTGACCCGCACCTGGCCCTTGGCTTCGGTCACGCGCAGGTCGTCGTCGTTGAGCGTCATGTCGCCGGGAAGGCTGCCCATCTCAAGATCGGTCACCGAGGTATGCAGATGGATGGGGCCGGTGAGGTTCTCCATGTGCGCCTCGCCGAAGATATCCCCGTTGAGCGCGACCTTGCCCGTCACTTCAGAGAGTGTGAGATCGTTGCACCGCCCGTCGGCGGTGATGTCTCCGTCCACCTGATGGGCCGAGAAGTCGCCCTTATCGGTGGAGAAGTGGACCTGCACCGAACCGGTAATGGTGTTGAGGTGAATATCCCCGTGCGCGGCGGTGATGTTTGCCCCCGCTCCCAAACCCGCTGCCGTGACGTCGCCGCGTCCCGCATTCACGGTCACATGTGCCGATTTGGGCAAGACCACGGTCAGATTGAGGCGGCCGCTGTTGTGGCCTGCCGACTTCACCAGAACCGTATTGCCGCTCACCGTCACGTGCGCGGCTTCGGATTCGAAGATCTTGCGCGCATTGGCCTCGGAATCGGCGAAGGCCACCTGATGCGCCTGCACCTGGATGGTGGACGTGTCGCCGGAGGTCACGCTGACATCGCCGCGCGGATTCTGGATCTCCACCACGGCGTTGGCCGGAATCTGCGCATTCAGGACCTGCTGATCCTGATCATGCTGCGGGCGGCCGAACATGTTGAAGAAGTCGTCTCCTCCGCGGTCGCCCCATTCGGCGCGCATTGGACCCCACCACTCGTGGCCCCATGCCGCAAACAGCCCCAGGACCGCCAGGAAGATCAGGATTCCGACGAAGTTGCCGCTGCGGCGAACCGGAGTTTGCCGCTTCATATCCAGGGCCCACTCGCCCAGCAGCGCCAGGCCCGCGCCGATCAGCAGCAGCGGCCACCAGTGGGCATACCAGGTCCAGAATTCGGAGGAGTCAATGCGTCCGGTCACTACCAGCAGGCCGATGATGCCGATCCCCACCAGGATGATCGGACCGACGATCGACGGAACGCGGGGAGCGTAGCCGCCATAGCCGGCCTTCATCGCATGACGCTGGGCTCTGAAGGCATCGCGCTGCGCCCGCCAGGCTGCCTTCTGCTGCTCCCGGTAGACGCGCCATTGGGTGCGCGGATCGTAAGGGGGCGGCGCACCGCCGCCCGGAGGCGTGTAAGGGGGAATGCTGCTCATAACTGGCCTCCGTTCGAACGTCCCAGATCGTCCGAGTTGGCGGGCACGATCGCCGAACCGGGCGTCGGCGGAACTCCCGGACCGGGCCCGGCCACCGGCGACTGCGCGTACGGGCCGCCGGGGTAGGACGCATCCGGATAGGGAGGCGGATAGCCTTCCAGTTCCAGGGCCGCGCGCTCAGCGAGCAGCAACAGACCCCACAGGATCAGCGCCAGCGGCCAGAACAAGCGCCACATGTGATAGACAACTCCCGTCTGGTGCAGCAGCGCCACGATGCCGATCAGCAACAGGAACGCCGGGCCGCGCAGGCGGCGAATCAGAATATATCGGCTCATCGAGGGCCTCCTCCCTGGTTGTCGCCCATACGGCGTACCACCAGCCATACTCCCAGGCCGATCAACAGCAGCGGCCAGGTGAATTCAAAGACCTTCCCGCCGATATCATCCAACTGCCCGAGCAGAAACAGCAGTCCGAGTCCAATCAGGACGATGGCGCCGATAGGTTCCTTGCGCCGCCACATGGCCTGCGGGGGCGGAGGGGGTATCGGAGGCGCTGCGGGATCCGTTGCCTGCGCCGTAAAGCCGGGCGCGGGCGGGTAGGGCGGAGCCTGGTAGGGGTTCTGGAACGGAGCCTGGTATTGCCCTGGGTACGGGGGTTGATATGGGGGTTGATACGGGGCCTGGTATCCCCCCCCCGGCCCCGGATTCATTCCGCCCGGATTGGGGTTGCCCGGGCTTCCCCCGCTCACGCCCGGCGGAGGAGGATAATTCGGCTTGGCGCCGAGGTTAAGCCAGTTGCCCACTTCGTTCAGTCCCAGAGGGTCGGGGAGGGGCTGGCCGTCGCGCCGCGCCTTGGCGGTATGAAATGCCTCGAAAGACTGGTAGAGAACCCAGGCGCCGATGAAGATGCCGAAGATCCCGTAATGGGTGGTGATGCTGATCAGGATGGCAAAGATCACCACGTGGATCAGGCCTTTGAAGAACTGCCCGTTGTACATGGCGCCCACGCCGGGAATCAGTCCCAGGACCGCCGCCGCCGCCGGGTTAGGCTCTCCCGTCGGAGCCGCTACAAAGGGATTGGGAATGTTCTGCCACGCCATCCAGCACGGTTCGCACAGGATCTGCCCTCCCGCGCCGTTGCGCACGCAATTGCCGCACAATGGCTTGCCACAGTTTTGGCAGAACGCCGTAGCGGTCACACCGCTGTGATTTACGCAATCCATACTGTGCTCCTCTCCCGTATTGCTTTCTCGGAGCCGCCGGAATGCGCGGGCCGGTCAAGACAATCATGTGATAGCGAAGTCTCCAGGTAATCCGATGAGTCGTTCAAATTTGGGGTCCCCGACTGCTGCGGTGGATCGACACGGGATCCGCCGTCTTTATGATTTGGATTCTGTTTCGATTCGCCGGGGCCCGATGGCTGTTTCTTCTGGTTATCCTGGCTGTCGGTGCTCGTCTGTGTGGTCCTGCGCAGTTCGCGCATCCGCGACTGCACTTCATACACCACGCGCAGGTGGTCGTAGTAGCGGATGATGGGCGTCGAGGCCATGGTCAGCTGCCGCTCCATGAACGACCGCACCGCTGTGGGGCGAAGATCGGACAGGTGGATCCGGCTCAGGCGGACACCGGTCAGGTTGAGCGTGAGAGCGATGGAGAAAAAGGCCATGGCGGCGGTCATCAGCAGCCGCGGCTCGGCAAAGCGTCGGATGCGCCCCATGAACCCGGGACGCTGCCACGCGGGAGTAATCGGTACGACGTTTCCGGAGGTGGTCGCCAGTCCGAAGCCGGCCACCTGGCCCGGGCCCGTCTGCGCCAGCAGTTTCTCAAGCAGGCCGACGGGCACTTCTGGTTCCGGGGAGAGAAACTCCAGCCACTCCCGGCCTTGCCGGGATTCCTCAAACAATCGCGTGCAGTTGGCACAAGTGGCCATGTGCCCGCTGAAGGTCGCTTCGTCCTCCGGCCGCAACTGGCCATCGAGCGCATCGGCTAACAGGGTCTCCCATAGCCCGCAGGCGGGAGTGCTCGGAATGAAACTGCGCTCTGCCATTTACATTACCTCCCGCTTATTACGTTCCAGCAGGCGCGCCAGTTCCGCGCGGCCCCTGCTGATCCGGGACTTGACGGTCCCTTCGGGGATGCCCAGCACCTGGGCAATCTCTTTGTAATCCATATCCTGTAAGTCTCTTAGTATGACGGCTTCCCGCAGCTCAACGGAGACATGGGAGAGCGCATCCTGCACCATTTTTTCGAGCTCTTTGCTGGCCGCAATCTCATGCGGCGAGGGACCGCGGGCGGTCAGCCGGTCGATTGGCTTCAGTTCCTCGGTCTGATCCCATCCGTCGTCGAGCGAGCCGGTAGCGCGCTGATTCTTGGTCCGCCGGAAGTTGTCCACCAGCAGGTTGCGGGTCATAGTCGTGATCCACACCTGCAGGCTGCCCCGTCCCGTATCGAAACTGGCTAAATTCGAATAGATCTTGAGAAAAACGTCCTGGGTGAGGTCTTCGGCGTCCGTGACATTGCCCGTAAACCGATAGCAGAGCCCGTAGACACGCCGATGGTTGGCGCGGACCAGTTCAGCCCATGCGCCGGAATCTCCATCCATGCAGCGGCGGACGGTTTGGGACCAGTCAATCTCCAGGGGTCTTCCCTCCCCGCGCGCGAAGCGGCCTGCCTCTGCGCCACGGGCACGCTCGCCGAAGGGGCGTCCAGCACCACCGGCGGGAACAGCGGCAGAAGCCGGATGCTGACCCATCCCGCCCTTTTCAGGGGGGTCGATGCCGCGCCGGGCCGGTTTGGGCGGCGCTACCAGCCCTACCATGCTCCAGCTTAATGTACCAACGCACTGCATGCTGTGATGTACGCATGATTTACAAGCTTGGTTCCCTGGTTGGGAAACGGACCTCAGCTTGCCCGTCCTCCGTCGACATTCCCTGCCTCCCTGTTTGCCGGTAACCTTTCAGCGGCAGGCTCATCCCATCACTGGGGGCGCGCACCGGCCCCCGTCCAATTGGAGGTCCTCGTGTCCCGATTACTGTCCCTGATCGCTGTTTTCGTCGTGATTGTCGCCGTGGCGGGGGTGTATACAAAAGCCAAAGGAGCCGGTAAGACTCCCATCCCGGCCGCGGTGGCGGATGTGCAGATGGCGCATGCCCCCGGGAAAGAGACCGCCGTGTTTGCCGGCGGGTGCTTCTGGGGTACGCAGTCGGTGTTCGAGCGCGTCAAGGGCGTTCTCGATACCAGGGCGGGCTACGCCGGCGGGACTGCAGCTACCGCGACCTACGATCAGGTCACCACCGAGACCACCGGCCATGCCGAGTCGGTCCAGGTCGTCTACGATCCATCGCAGATCACGTACGGTCAGTTGCTGCGCATTTTCTTTTCGGTCGCCCACGATCCCACGCAGCTGAACCGCCAGGGCCCCGACGTGGGAACATCGTATCGTTCGGCAATTTTCTACACCAGCGAGGAACAGCGCAAGATCAGCCAGGCCTACATCGCCCAGCTGGACGCGGCCAAGGTCTTCCCCAAGCCGATCGTCACCCAGGTTGTGCCGTTAAAGGGCTTCTACGACGCCGAGTCCTACCACCAGGATTACGCGCTCCACAATCCCGGCAATCCGTACATTCTGGTCTGCGATCGCCCCAAGGTCGAGGCCCTCAAGCAGCAATTTCCCGAGCTCTTCAAGGATTACAAAGGAAAGTAGCGCACATCCGTCCCTTGGGTATCCGCCGGAATGCCGGGTGCCCCAGGTCTCGATTTTGCGACCTGGGATGCGGCTTACGCGCTCACAAAGCGCAGCGCCACCGAATTCATGCAGTAGCGCAGCCCCGTCGGCGCCGGTCCGTCGGTGAAGACGTGGCCGAGATGCCCGTCGCAGAGGCGGCACGACACGGCCGTACGTACCTCCATCAGGCTTCCGTCCGGACTCTCCACCACGTTTTCCGGCGCAATGGGCTCCCAGAAGCTGGGCCAGCCGGTGCCGGAATCGAACTTGGTCTTCGAGTTGAAGAGGGCCAGGTTGCAGCCTGCGCATTGAAAGACGCCCCGCCGCTCCTCACGTAGCAGCGCTCCGGTAAAGGGTCGCTCCGTGTCGGCGTGGCGCATAACCCAGTAGGCATCGGACCCCAGCTGGCGGCGCCATTCCTCGTCGCTGAGGACGATGCGGGGACCGGTGGTGCGCCCAACCTCCTCGCCGGCGGGTGAAAAACGGACCACCGTTACGCTGCGCGGCCCCTCATCGGGAGCCAGCGGCTGCGCGGCCGCTACCGTGGCCCGGCGCAGACCCCAGAACGCAAGCCCGCTCACCGACGCCGCACCACCGAAGATGAATGCCCGGCGGCTGATGTCGGCAGCGTCCGTCCTTCCCACGGACGCCGCGCTCTCCTTCCCATTTCCCGGCGGCCTGCTTGTTATCGATAGATCTACCATCTGGAGATTAGATACCGGCATAGCCGGGAAAGTTACGCGACCTGAGGTCATGCCGCGCGAGGGGCAGCAGCCGCGCATTCATCACGCCAAAAAACAATCGGCCTTCTTCCATCTGGACGAAGGCCGACAGTTTTAAGGCAAATCAAACCGTCAGTAACGCTGCAGGAAGTCCGGATCCACCGGGTTCTCGAACAGAGAGGCATCGCGGGTGACGATCGTCAGTCCCGACGGGGTGACGAAGTACCGGCGCTTGTCCTCCACCGGGTCGTACCCGATCACCGTCCCCTCGGGAATATGCACATCGCGGTCGATGATCGCCCGCTTGATGCGGCAATGGCGGCCGATGTTCACGTGGGAGAAGATGATGCTCGAGTCCACATCCGAATACGAGTTGACGCGCACATCCTGCGACAGCACGCAATTTGACACCGTGGCGCCGGAGATAATTACACCGGCGGTGATGACGGAGTTGATCGCGGTGCCGGTGCGGCCCGGCTCGCCGAAAACGAACTTGGCCGGCGGATACTGCCGAACCCGGGTGCGCATGGGCCAGTTCCGGTCGTACAGGTTGAACACCGGCGAGACCGAGCACAGGTCCATGTTGGCGTCGTAGTAGGCGTCCAATGTGCCCACATCGCGCCAGTACATGGCCTGCTGCTTGTTCTCGTCGACGAAACTGTAGGCGATCATCTTTTTCTTGCCCAGCAGATTGGGAAGAATATTGTGGCCGAAGTCATGCTTCGAATCCGGGTCCTCTGCGTCGGCGATCAGCGCCTTCAGCAGCGTCTCGGTATTGAAGATGTAGACGCCCATCGAGGCATCCACCTTGGTGGGACTGAAGGGCGAGCGAAAGCTCGTGGAAGCCGGCTTCTCGAGAAAGCCCTGGATTTCGCCCTTGGAGTCCACCTCTACGACGCCGAAGCGCGAAACCTCGTCGGGCTCAATGGGCAGAGTGGCAAGAGTCACTTCGGCCTTGCTTTCCTTGTGATGCTCCAGCATCCGGCTGTAATCCATCTTGTAGATGTGGTCGCCGGACAGGATGATCATGTGCTTGGGCTGCTCGCTGCCGATCGAATAGATATTCTGGTAGACCGCGTCGGCGGTTCCCATGTACCAGTTGGCGCCGGTCCGCTGCATGGGCGGGAGGAGTTCGAAGAACTCGCCCAGTTCCTGGGCCACAATGCCGGTCCAGCCTTCGCGCACGTGGCGGTTGAGCGACAGCGCCTTGTACTGGGTGAGGATGAATACCTTGCGCAGGCCGGAGTTGATGCAGTTGGAGAGCGTGATGTCGATGATCCGGTAATGCCCGCCAAAGGGAACGGCCGGTTTGGCGCGATCGCGGGTCAGCGGAAAGAGCCGCTCCCCGGCTCCCCCCGCGAGCAGTACTCCGAGCGTATCTCTCATGTCCATGTCACCTGCCCTTGTTCTCCCAAAATGTCCCAATCAACGCACGAGCAAGGAAATGCCGCCATCCGGTATATCGTCCTTACGGCGCTGCGTTTTTGTGAGGCAGCCCCGAACGGCGAAGAATAACACACATAGATGAAGGTGGAAGTCTAACGATCTGCTGCCAGTGTTGTCAGCCGAATTTCTTCGCGGATGCCGAAACAACCCCGGGGGCAGGGAAAGGCACGGCTCACCCAGGGCCGGCGGCTGGAATTCAGAAGAAGCGGGAAAATGGTCACCCCCGCGAAGAATGGTCCGAAGCCACACCACGGCGTGAAGCTGCGCGGGCATTATTCAACTGAATGCCGGAAGCGGTCGGGAAAGATTCGCCCCTACTTCGTCTTCTTGAACTTGTACTGCACTCCGACCGAGATGGCGAAGTTGACGTCGAACTGGCTGGTTTTTGGCGGGTAGTTGATGCCGTAGTGGGTCATGATGGCGTCGGGGGTCACGCGAAACACCCACCGCGCCGAGCGGTTCAGATCGAAGTGGCCGCCGATGATCGCCGCCGGTGCAACCTGGTCGTTGTAGAAACCGACCACCGCCGGCGAGTTGCCGCGCAGGTTCTGCTCGAAAATGCCTACCGCAGCCCCGCCCAGCACGTGCGCGCTGATGGCCCCATGTTTGTTGTGCGGACCCAGCCAGTCCACTCCGCCCGCGAAAAAGTAATCCATGATGAACGGGCCATTGATCTCGTAGGGATTGGGAGCCGCGCCGCTGGTGCCGAGATAACCCCGGCCGGTAGCTTCCAGGCGCCAGCGCCGGGCCAGATAATAAGAACCGGTCAGGTCGATACCGCCCAGGTTTGATCCCTGCAAAAGGTTCGGGCCGGCCTTGATGTGCCTGTAGGCCGGCGCCACCGAGACGTCCCACTTGTTGTCGTAACGAACGTTGGCCAGCGGATCAATAGCGATATAGGCGGGCTGAGGCGTCGTGGCCGTAACCGTAACAGTCGTATTCGGCTGGCTGGAAGAAGACTGGCCCGAAGATGGCTGGCTGGGCGCCTGGGCTCCAGCACAGATTCCGGCACACGCAAGCAGAGCGACAGCAAAAGAAAAGGACAAACTTCCTGGGAAACGCATCCATTTCAGATTACAGGACGGCCCCCGCGAGTGTCAGGGGTCAGGCTTCAAAGCAGGGTGCGGTGCCGGCGTGCGCGATCCCGGCGTGCGCGATCCCGGCGATCGGGCCCCGGACTGAACCTTGGTCCGGACGCCGCGCCCTTTTACGGGGCACACCGCTCTGCAAACTGCGCGTAGACCAGGTAGCGAAGCGTCTTCAATACCTCCAGCGCGACCGCTGCCCGCACGGGAGACGTAATTTCGGGTTCGAGTGACGGCGCCGTGTGCAGACGCCAGTCGATCGGCTGTCGGCTGAAAATGATGCCCGCCCGTGGCAGGTGGCTGGTGTTCGAGATGACCTCCGCTGACCGCCAGCCATGCGCCTTCATGATCCGCACCGAGTAACACGCGTTCTGAATGGAATCGAGGGCCTGCGGCTCTAAAAAGATGGAGGAGGCAGGAACCCCCTGGGCCTCGGCGGTTCGCGCCATCACCTCCGCCTCGACGAAGCCGCCATGGCTTGGTCCGCCGGTCAGGATCAGGTGGGTTGCGACGCCGCGTTCATACTCGTGCACCGCCTCCGTGACGCGGGACAACTGGGTCGGGGTGGGATTTCCTTCCGCGTCCGCCGGCGATCCCAGGACAATAAGGGCGTCGAATCGGGTTGCCGACGTGTTTCCCAAGGGAGCGAAGGCCCGCGCCAGCGTGGCCCACGCCACCAGCACAAACGCGATGGCGATGGCTGCGAGGACCAACCGAGTCCGGACGCTCAGCCGGCGCTTGCGGGGCACGGCCTGGCGATGATGCGGGCGGCGAGCCGGCGTTTTGCGGATGACTCTGCGAGTGGCTGTCTGGCTGGTCACAGGAACGGCCTCCAGACTCCACTTTAATTGCGGAGTCGGGAGAGCGCGGCTCCCCGGCGGCGGGGTGAATCAGCCTGTATATCAACCCAGGCCGGCAGGCTCGTCCCACCCTGACAGCACAATTTCGTTCAGCGGCTTGCGCTGGCGCGGGGATGTCTCCTGGGCCAGCATCTGTTGGTTGGTGAGGGCACCCGGTTCTCCCTGGTAGCCGAGCGCGATCACCGCGCCGAAAATGTAGTCCTCGGGAACGTTGAAGACCTTGCGGGCGGCATCCACATTAAAGCCGGCCATCTGGTGCGTATGCAGGCCGAGTTCGGTGGCCTGGTAGCACAGCGTAGCCGCGGCCGCGCCCAGGTCGTAAAGCGCCACGCGGTTGGGCGCGCCGTTGTGGGAAAATTTTGTCTTGGCCACTCCCATGATCAGCACCGGCGCAGAACGCGCCCATTGCTGGTTCACTTCCATCAAGGTCGAAAAGATCTTTTGGTATGTTTCGGAATGGCGCCGCCCCACAAAAAAGCGCCAGGGCTGCTCGTTGAAAGAAGACGCGGCCCAGCTTGCCGCCTCAAAAACCGTTTTCAGGTCCTTGGGGCTGACCTCCCGGTCAGTGAAGGAGCGCGGGCTCCAGCGATGGCGGATCACGGCCAGCAGGTGGTCCGGGGCCGAGGACTGCTTGAGCTTGTGCACTTCGCTTGCCGAGAGGGTCATTCCGAAACTCCTTGAGGGATGAGATGCAACCGATTGGATTGCGCGCACCCGGCAGGAGATTCAGGGGTCAGTGCTTTTCAGAAGCCATGTAGACAATCACGCCGCTCATCACCGCCAGCATCGCCAGGCCGGAGAATATCATCCAGGTTTCGCCGGGATACCTGGTGAGCGCGTCGGGCAGCAGGGCCTCGAGGTGGAGCGCCCGGGGAAACTGCTGCAGCCAGGACGGCCATACATAGCCGCGTTTAGCCTGCCAGGCGAGGTAGAAGATGGCCGCGGCAAGGATGACCGCGATCGAAAAGATCTGGGCGCCCAGAATGGGCTTGCCGATGCGTGCCAGGGCCGCGTTGCGGCGTCGCAGTTGCGCCCGCCACCACAGCACGCCCGGCGGCTCCAGCCGCGCCGCGCCGGCCGCGGCGGTCCGCTCGGCGCGAAAGGCCAGCTTCACCAGCACCAGGTCGCGGCAGCCCCGGCAGCCGTCGACATGGGTGCGCAGTTCGGCGCTTGCAGCCTCAGGCCAGTGCCCTCGGGCAAGCATCTCCGCCACTTCCTTTTCCCGTCCGCACGCGCCGAGTCTCATCCCGCCCTCCCATCATTCGGAGCGTTCTCCCGCAGCAGCCGGGCGATCTTGCGCCGGGCGCGAAACAGCAGCAGCCGGATGCTGGCCGAGGCCAGGCCGGTGATCCCGGCGATCTCCCGGTGCGAATAGCCCTCAGCATAGGCCAGCCACAGCAGTTGGCGATCCCGGGGGCGCATCAATCGGAGCGCCGGCCCCAGCATCATCCGCGATTCACTCGCATCGGCGTGATCGCGCGCCTGGAACAATTCTTCTGGAATGTCCTCGATCGAGGCCGCTCGGGGCCGCCGCCAATGATCGCGCAACAGGTTGGTGGCAATGCGGAAAAGGTAGCGCCGTGCGCTCACTTCTCCGTCATTCGGATGGTCGGCTCCGAGAAATCGAAGAAAACTTTCCTGGAGCAGGTCGTCGGCCAGCGCCGCGTCTCCCGAAACCCGCGCCAGGTAAGCCCACAATGGCCGCGCCGAGCGCTCGTAGAACGCGGCGAACGCCTCGCTATTCATTCCGGGAAGATCGGAAGACGAGGAGGCGAGCGCCGGCGTTTCTCCGGCAAGTACATTCGGAATGGCGGATTCCCAGGACACTGGCCTTTGCTTCCTCACTGGATTCGGGCCCCTTGCGGCTCACGCGGTTCTCACTGCCGTTACCTCAGTCCCGTCCTGAGGTGCTCAAGGGGGCGTCGAATCTGTTCGCGGGTGGTGTTCCGTAGGGTGGCTCCGGCCGGGGCGGCATCAGCCCCAGGCGCGCAGCCAGCAACCACGTAATCCCTGCGGAGATGATAAATCCGACTCCCGGCATCAGGATCACCGTACCCAGGACGCGCATAGGCGTATCCATGTCCGGACCGGCGTGGCGCAGCAGCAGGAAGCTCCCGCCCAAAAGAACCATCACTACGCCGATCTGCAGCGGCAGAAGCACCCGCGCCACCACGTTTGGCACGCGCTGGTCCGGCCCGATGCTCACCGGGATGGGCGCAGCCTCGAGAAACTTCTTGCCGGCGTCTGTCTCCATGTACTGCGCCAGCTCCTGGTTGGAACTGAACTTGTCGATGAGCCGGCCGTGCACCTCGCTCTGCAGGGTGAAGATGCGGTTCCAGCGGCGGCTTTCAATGAAGAGGCGCAGGGTCCACGTGAGCGCGATCAGAAAAGCCGCGAACGCCAGCAGGGGTACGACGTCGCCGAAGAGATCGGTAAAAGCGGAGCGCGGCGGCGAGGAGCGGTACACGTCGGGCCAGACCGCGCGTTCCAGCGCTTCATCGGGACCGCCGCCCTCGCGGTTCAAGTGAGTGAAGAGATAAAAGTCCGGATTGCGCGCTACTTCGGGATGGCTGGCCAGAAAGTCGGCCAGTTGCGGATTGGTCCTGGCGACATATTCCTGGTTCGACAGCAGCGAAGGATCGTGCGCGATCACGGTAGTCAAGGTGGGGCTTAGCCGCAGTAGCTTGATGAGTTGGTCCTGGGTGGCGGCGACGTCTCGTTCCGTAGGAACGGGAGCCGGCGCAGCGGCCGGAGCCGGAGCGGCAGCGCGGGCCGGAGCAGCGGCGGGGGCCTGGCCGGCGATGTGCGCACTGGCGAGCAGAGCCGACGCAGCGATGGCGATCACGGCCCGTGAAATGAGCCTGGAGCGATTGTGCATGGTGAATTTCCCTCATCGAGAAGCGGCATGAGAGCCGCTTCTGCATCCACAACGGATGAGGGGCGGGGTGGTTAACGCGATTCCGCTAACTTCTCTCCTGATTCCGGAATCGGAGGCAATTCGGGGTCGATGCGACCTACCAACCCGTTCGCTGATTCCCGCAGCAGCGTCACCTCGTCGAGGCGGAGCAGGTCCTGCAGGTATTCCCGAATCGCCATCAACACGAACGCCGATTCGGCAAAGATAAAGATGCCGAGATAGCACGCCGCCAGTTCCACCGCATTCGGAATCTCGGTTGCATCGACCTTCTCCAACAAGACGTTGGTTGTGAGCGTGAGCCCCTGTTGGCGCAGCTGTTCGATCGAATCCCGAAGAATGGCATGGTAGGCAATGACGGAACCCAGGGTGAGAACGATAAAGACAAACGGCAGCGCGGCAATCAACGCGCCCGCCGGCCCTTTCCTGAACATCGGCCCCGCCAGGCGGTGGCGGATTGAAAACACGAACGCCAGCAGGAGAAAGCAGAACAGTGACGCGTAAACCGTGAGGAAGCCCCTCTGCTGGGAAAACACGGGGATCAGCTTCAAGCTGCCGACGGGAATGGGAATGGACGCGGCCACGATGGTGGAGACGCTCATGTAGCCTTTGAAGAAATTGGCAAAGACCGCCAGGCGGGCCGACGTCGCGGGCACGGATTGTCTTGCTTCCACTGCCATCTTGTCCTCTCTCACTCGATCGCGAGTTCGAGCGGAACCGCCGCGGCGGAGCCGACTACGATCTTGACCGGGGCGATGGATTGAACCTGGCCGGAGGAACTCTTCTTCTCTGCCCGAAAGAAGTATTCACCCGGAGGCAGATCGACGTTCGCGGGGCTGGTGAGGTTGGGAACGCGCACCTCTTCCGGTCGCAGCAGGCTGGCGCACGACCATTTATAGAAAACCTGCCATCCGTTCTCGGCGGTTGTCCCGCGCAGGGTACGAATCGTCACTGGCACCTTGCGCCCCATTCCGAATCCGCGACAGTCAGCGGCTTTGATCTCGATGTCCTTCGCGACAGCGCTCAGGACCAGGCGCCGCTGGTCTGGATCCTGGAGGGTGGCCGCAACCGCGCAGGCCTGGACGTCACGGTCAAGGCTGTCGAGGTATTCGGCCGGAGGCGGAGGCGCAGGCGGCGGGGACTGCAAAGTGGGCGCGCTCCCGGGCTTTGGCCAGCCCCAGAGAAGGCCCTTCCGCAGCGTGCTCAGCGCACTGCTTGATCCCAGGCAGACCTGGAGAGCATCGAGTTTCGCGCGGGTGGGAGCGAGCTTATCCGCCGGTTTATTCGTGGGAGCCTTTGCCCATCCGGCGTGGCTCAAGACGATGGCGCAGACGGCCAGCGTCAGGATCGGCTTCGGAGCTTCGATGATCAAAGATCGCGCCATGACGCCTCTGGAGAGGACTGAACATCAACGGCCCGCGGAAAATCTGGCCCATTATAGCGGGAAGCTCAAACAGGAAGACATCCGGAGTGCGACCGCGAGTTCACAACCAGCACGCTGCGGACCGAGCCGATCCAGGGTTTATGATCGAACGTGGTGCGGGGCGCGATGGGCTAATCTGTGTGCCCGGAAAGCGGATACTCAGATCCATCGCCTTCGTCCGCGGGGGCGGACTCCGCCAACAAAATAGCAGTCATCTGCAGGAACGGAAGGCCATGCGAGCGAAGACGGCGGTGGTGCTGGGCGCCCAGTGGGGCGACGAGGGCAAGGGGAAAATTGTGGACGTGCTCAGCGAGCGCTTCAGCGCCGTGGCACGCTACGCCGGCGGGCACAATGCCGGGCACACCGTCATCATCGGCGGACAGAAATTCATTCTGCAACTGATTCCCTGCGGCGTGCTGCGCAAGGGCTGCAAGGGTGTGATCGGCAATGGCGTGGTTCTGGACCCCATCGCCTTTCTTAAAGAAGTCGCCCGACTGCGTGAATTCGGAGTCGATGTCGACGGGCAGCTCAATGTTTCGAACCGCGCCCAGGTCATCCTGCCGTATCACCGCATGATTGAACTGGCCGCCGAGAGCGCGCCGGGGCGCAAGAAAATCGGCACCACCAGCCGCGGCATCGGTCCGGCCTACGAAGACAAGATGGCGCGCAGCGGCCTTCGCGTCGTCGATCTGCTGCGGCCTGACCTGCTCAAGACCCACATCGAGGCCGCCTGCGAGGAGAAGAACCAGATCGCCCACGCGCTGTTCGGCCCCCAGATCGGATCGGGGCCGCTCGATCCCGAAAAGATGTTCGACGAATACGCCGCCGCGGCCGAGCAGATCCGCCCCTTTGTCGCGGACACCGGCCGTTTGCTCAACGGCATCCTGCGCGACGGGGGCAGCGTGATGTTCGAGGGCGCGCAGGGCACGATGCTCGACATCGACCACGGCACCTATCCATTCGTGACGTCTTCGTCGGCGACGGCTGGGGGCGCTTCCACCGGAACAGGCGTCGGACCCACCGCCATCGGCACCGTCATCGCCGTCACCAAGGCCTATGTCACGCGCGTAGGCGAGGGACCCTTCCCCACCGAGATCCACGAAGCCATTGGGGAGCAGCTTCGCGCCCGCGGCAACGAATATGGCGCTGTGACCGGCCGGCCGCGACGCTGCGGATGGCTCGATATCCCCCTGTTGCGCTACTCCAACCAGGTGAACGGCGCCGAATGGCTGGTGATCACTAAGCTGGATGTGCTGGACGAACTCGACGAAATCCCCGTATGCATCGGTTATGAAATCGCCGGCAAGGTAACCGACGAGATTCCCGCGGACGTGCATGGGCTGGAGATGATCAAGCCGCGCTACACCATCTTGAAGGGCTGGCGCCAGGCCACCGATGGCATTACCGATTTCGATCGGTTGCCCAAGGCAGCGCAGGAATACCTTCATTTCCAGGAGCGGGAGAGCGGTGCCCGGATCGGCATGGTGTCGACCGGACCGGACCGCGAGCAGACCATGGTGTTGCCCGAGTTTGCCGCCGCGCTTGCGGAGTTTCGCGGGTAAACTGGTGGATGATTTTCGAGAAGCCCTGAGGGCTCAACCAGAAGGGAACTCCCTACCCATGATCAGCTTCACGGTTCGCATGAAGTTTTCCCCCGAAGACCGATCTGAGATCGCTGAAACCCTGCGTGCTCTGACCCTGGCATCCCGCCAGGAACCCGGTTGCATGACCTACGTCCCTCACTACGTCGACGGCGATCGCGATACCGTGCTGATCTATGAACAATATCGCGATACCGCCGCCGCCGAAGCGCATCGCAGCTCAGCCCACTTCAAGCAGTACGCCGTGGGAGGACTCTACCAGAAGATGCGCGACAGAATCCGGGAAGACCTCGAGGCCCTGGTCTAGGAGCCGGGGTCCGCTCGCGTTTCGAGCATTGGCCGTCCAATCCGCCCTGATGCTCAAAAATGGAATCGCGTTCGAGGCATCGAGAATCGGGGTTTTATGAAGCCCTAATGAAAGTCGAGGCTTCCGCGGAAGACGCAATTGACCCCGATGCCGTTTCGGGCATACCATCCGTTACAAGATTATGGCGCAGCCCCCCGCGATACTTACCGGGCGCTTGAGCAGCGTTGCGGCGCTTCTCTTGGTGTTTGTGCTCTCCGCCAGCGCCGCTCAGTCGTCGCCCGGAATGCCGCGCGGGCAGCGCCACGAAGTTCGCCACGAAATCGATCAGCTAGAAGACACCTGGAAGGACGCTGTCATCCATCGCAATAGCTCGGCGATGGACAAGCTGCTGGCCGATGACTATATCGCCATCACGGCCAATGGGACGCTTCAATCCAAGGATCAAACTCTCGCCACCTTGCGTGCAGGGACGTTGCGTTTCGCGTCCATCGAGTTCTCCGATCGCAAGGTCCGCTTTTATGGCCAGACCGCCCTCGTGACCTCCCGCGCGGAGGTAAACGGAACCACTCCTGAAGGGGACATTTCGGGCAGCTATCGGTTCACGCGCGTTTATGTGAAGGACGACCACGGAACGTGGAAGGTCGTGAGCTTCGAGGCCAGCCGCATCCGCCATTCAGAGGAACACAAGTAACCTCCTCAAACCCTTGCTGGGGTGCCTCCCCGCTGGCGGTGCGCTGCGATCCAAGTGAAATCCGATCTCTTCCCGAATCGGACCCACGGCCCAGTCCTGCCCTTTCCTGGGCGAATCCCTTCAATGCTTTGCAGAGAATAAGCGCGTTCTATCCGACAATCGAATGGTCGAGTCGAACGAGCCGCCATGACTCGCGGACACCCGGAAGTAATAGGCACGACATGACCGCAGCGGTATGACCGCGGCGCTGGTTCTGACCCTAACCTCAGAGCCGATTGGAGTTACATCGGGTTGGCTCCCGGGGGTGAAGTTTGCCTGGCAGCGTAGAGACGCCGATGAATTGCATCCTATACTGCCCAGGATACGAACCAACCGGTAGGCTGAGGATCTCGTTTTTGACCACGAGTTTCCGCCCTGCGGCGAAGTCCGTTTCCTTCCCCTTGGTCACAAGAAAGATCGGATTCTCGGGATGACTCTGCCCATGCGCGGACCCGCATTGTTGCGGCCGGCGGATGGGCCGGAACGCCTGGCTGTCGAAACGGCCGGACTGATGAGGATTGCCATGGAAAACGAGCACGTCGCAAAACTGAGATTCCTTTCTCTGATGTTCCTGGTTCCAGGACTGATCGGGTTAATGATCTCCGCAACACTCTCGGGAATTTACATGAATACTCTGCCCAGGTCCCCCGACCCACAGAATTTGCGCATGGTTCCCCGCAATATCAATGGTTACACCGTCTACGAGACGGACGACGAGGACCGGAGACTGGGTCGCACCGAATACGGGTCGATCACGATTTTTCTCATTGGGCTTGGTATGGCCCTGGTGCACTTCCAGAAGTGGGGGCTTGCGCGCGCCATCGAGTCCGAAGCCGACGACTTTGCGGAAGAAGAGAGTTAAGCGGCTTTCCCGAACCCGGGCCTGGCGTCTTCTAAAATAAGCGGATGCCGGAACTGCCCGAGGTAGAGACCATTGCGCGCGGCGTCCACGCCCGGTTGGGCGGCGACCGCATCCTTGAAGCCTGGTTCGGCTCCCATCGCGAACCCTTCAAAACTCCTGTAGCAAGGCAGGCTCGCGGCCTCGAGGGCCGCGCGATCCTGGCTGTACGCCGCAGCGGCAAACACATCGTCTTCGACCTCTCCAGCCCTGCGGGCGGCGCAGTTTTGGAGGAGCGATCGGGCCAGGCGGCGGCCCAATGGATCGTTCACCTGGGCATGACCGGGCGGCTGCTGGTGACAACCCCCGATGGACCGGTCGCCCCGCACACGCATGCCCGGCTAACTCTTGCCAGCGGCCGCGAACTGCGCTTTGTCGACCCGCGCCGCTTCGGACGGCTCGAATTCCGGGATCTGGCTCGCGGAGAAGGATTCGCGGGACCGGGAGCGGAGCCCCTGGCCATCGAAAAGAGTGAATTCGCCAAGCTCTTTCGTGGTCGCCGGCTGGCCATCAAGGCCGCCCTTCTCAACCAGGCGCTCCTGTCCGGCGTGGGCAATATTTACGCGGACGAAAGCTTGTTCCGGGCCGGGATCCGGCCGCGAAAAGCGGCGGGGCGGCTGACGGCGGCAGAGTTGGAAAGGCTCCGCCTGGCATTGCGGGAAGTGCTGCTGCATGCCATTCGACTGGGAGGGTCGTCGGTTTCGGACTATGTGGATGCGGACGGGGTTCGTGGATTCTTCCAGTTGGAGCATTGCGTATACCAACGCGGCGGCGAGCCGTGCCGAGCGTGTGGAACGTTGATCCGGCGGATCGTGGTTGGGGGCCGAAGCACGCACTATTGCCCTCACTGCCAGAAGTAGAACTATGATTTTTGGAAGAACAGCGCGGATTTGGCTCCCAGAATTGAGATGATCCTGGCTTTAAGCGGGGGTAAGTCCTTTATGTTCAGTCACAAGTAAACGGCACCGCAATTGCTATATCCGAGGTGCCAGTGATGTAACAGGCTGACAGGACCTTGAGTTCAGATCAGCCGCAGAAAACGCAGAACCCGGCAAGAGCCAGCGACTATGAAGCGACAGGCCGGCGGGGTGACTGCAGCAGGACCGGTAGCGATCAGCTGCCGGCCATTGTTTCGGGAGGCCAGTGACCTAAGCGAGAGTCGAGGCGCCACTCCACGGGGGAGTGGCGCTTCGGCTTTTGGGTCAATTTTCGGCAGTGATTTCCGCATCCCTCGTTCTTTTCGTGCGGAAGTACCCAAAAGGCGACTTGCCACGGTAGCCCACTCGCTGTAGTATCTAACTTGCCTATCAAGCGGCTGACGCGAGCCTCCAGATTCCGGGCAGAGCGAGCTCGCCGCTGAACCAGGAAACTTCGCCTCATAGTTCTGATTGCAGCGCAGAGGCGGCGAATTCTCCCCGTTTGGAAAGGCATCACCAAAGGGAAGGCTGGGCGGCCGAAGGGAAGCGTGTGGCCGGCTTGAGCCCTTTGAGAGAATCCTGAATGCTGGGGATATAAGGCGGCCAGGGCGCTTTCGCCGCGGCGAGAGTGCAGAGTAGAGGCCGGAAAGAGGTTTGATCTGGCGCCATCTATTCGACCCGGGAGGATTCCGGCGACACAAGAAGGCGCCCGGATGAGGATGGCAATTGCCTCGGACATACCGCTCATATACGCGTCAAACGGTCCCCGACATAGCGAGGTTAACTATCGGGATACGATCCCGGCTTCATGCGTTCTTGACTACGGTTCCGCGCAACACAGCGGAGGCAGCAGATTGAGTCGTCATGTATCCGGAACAAGGGCCCTGAAAGCAGACCGGTCGTTCCCCCGAAAATGGCTGATCCGAAATAGCTATGCATCCAACAATAAAGTGCCAGGAAGTGCACGCATGACAACAGAATCGACCCAGCCCCAACCCGAAGTGGGGCCCAGCCCGGCCAACGGCCCGGGCCAGTCACAGGGGCATCGGCGCCGCCGGCGCCGCCGCAAGAATAAGTCCAGCCGCCAAGGCGCTCCCCAGGCGCAAGTCGCTCAGTTACAGCAGCCGGCCCAGCAGGCGCAGCCGACGGCCCAAGCCCCCCAAGCCCCGGCCCCGCCGCCCAAGCCCACAGGGACCCCCGCGCCAGAATCAGGCCCGGAAGAAGAAGAAGTTCTTCCCGAAGGGCTCAGCGCCGCAGCAGCCGGGCAACAATGCCTCCGCCATGTCCCAGGGAAAGCGCAAGAGCAAGCAGCGCGGTCCCGCGCGAGTTTGTCGGGCCGATGGATCACAGCTACCGGGCGGTGAATGGCAACGTGGCCGACGGTCCCGCCTCGACCATCCAGATCAGCAACGGCCATAGCAGCTATCATCCTGATCTCTACCAGGCTCCGGCGCCCGCGGCTCCCATTCGTCACGACGCTCCCACGCGGATTTTCTGTTTTATCGACGACCTGTTCTTTCAGGCCAAGATCCAGGAGACAGCGCGCAAACTTGGCATCAAGGTAGAGTTTGTGAAGGGCGGCGACAAGGAAGGGGTCGCACGTATCATCGACGTGCCGGAAGCCGATCGCCCCAGGCTGCTGGTGTTTGACCTGAACAACGCCAACGCCAAGCCCATGACGTTGATTCCCAAATTCAAGACCAAGCTCAAGAAAGCGACTTCCATCGTGGGCTTTCTTTCTCACCTCCAGGGCGATTTGAAGATCAAGGCCACCGAGGTGGGATGCGACACGGTCATGCCGCGTTCAGCTTTCTCACAGAGCCTGCCCAACCTGCTCCGCCGCTACGGGCTGGAAGAGGAAGAGGAATACGTTCCGCAGCCGATGTAAGGCGGTGCACAGTGGTCAGTGATCAGTGCACGTTTGAAAACAACGGCGCACCAACAGTTGATGGTTGGTGCGCCTTTCTTTGCGCCGAAGTTGCGCCGTCTTCACTGACCACTGTTCACTGTCTTTATCCCGGCGGCCAGTGCATCGCCCTACCCCCTAGCACGTGCAGATGCAGATGGTCCACCGTCTGGCCGCCATCCTTGCCGGTGCTGATTACGACCCGGTATCCGTTCGCAAGCCCGTTATTGCGCGCAATTTCTGCGGCGGCCCGGAGCAAGTGACCCAGGAGGGCCGAGTCTTCCGCTTCCGCCGCAGCCAGTGAAGCAATATGCTTGCGGGGAATTACCAGCACATGTACCGGCGCCTTGGGATCGATGTCCAGGAACGCGTAGCACTGCTCATCCTGGTACACGGCCTTCGAGGGAATGCTTCCTTCGACGATTTTGCAGAAGAGGCAGCTCATATCGGCAACAGTGTACAGGAGGGGCTTTACACAATGGGTACTTCCGGTTTTCGCGCCACGACGATCGGTTGATAGAACCCGCCCTCATCCGGCATCAGCCATCGAATTCCTTCCAGGCCGGCGGAGGCAAGCGCGAGAGAGAGTTCACCCCGCTGCAGGCAGCGATACTCCGAAACGAAATGGCCCGTCTCCCAACGCCCATCGGTCTGGTGCGTGATGTACACGTGAAGCGTATACCGGTCACGATCGATCCAGTCCCACACCTGGAGCACGATCCTTCGCTGTCCATCGCGGCCGTAGAAGCAAGGCCCCTGCAGTGTCGGCCGTTCACGGATCAGCGTGTCATAGTCACGCGTGCTGGCCAGGAAAACGCCGCCTGGCCTGAGTTTCGTACTCATCGCGCTCACCGCGTTCTTGATTGCTGCCGGCGCGAGGTGCGGCAAAGCATTGTCCAGCGCGAGCACTACATCGAAGCCGCGTTCCTCGATCTCTGCCAGCGAAGTCATGTCCGAAACGAGAAAAGAAATGTTCAGGCCGCGGCCGGCCGCTTCGCGCTTTGCCCGTTCCACTGCCGCCGGGCTGAGGTCCGACCCGAGGACGTGGTGTCCATGGCGTGCGAGTCCGATGGCTTGCGTCCCGATTCCGCAGGCGCAATCGAGGATCGTCCGGGCGCCGGCTCCAGACTGCGCTTCAAGAAGTGAATGGAGAATCGCGGCCTGCCGCTCGATCGATCTGTCCCAATCCTCAAAAATGAGATGGTAGTAAGGCCCAAGCGAGTCGTAGAAGCCGAGGATCAGGTCGTTCATCGCACACCTCGCGCTTCAACTCGTGTGATCGAGCACAATCTTCCATCCCTGTGGTCCTTTGCGCCATACCAAGGAAAAGATGCCGTCGTCCTTCTTGGCTTCGCCCTTCTGGGAGCGCTCCAGGTGGAAGCGGCCTGTCACCACCGCAAACTCCGCCTTGCCGCATGAACCTGGCAGCATGCGCACTTCGAGATCGTTGAAAGTGAGCGTCCCCATCTGCTCCCGTGTGGTGTAGTTTTTCTGGTACCGCTCCAGAATTCGTTCGTACCCCTTGCCAATGTTCACGCCGATGAAGGTCGTCTCAGGCGAATGTTCATACGACTGCATGAAGGCGGGAATGTCGGCGCGATTCCACGCCTCAACCTGGGCAATGAGGGCTGCGCGAATGGTGGCTTCGTCGCCCTTTTGCGCCCAGGATCTCCCGCCCACGGAAAGGGCCATCAGGCACATCATCACAAGAATCCGTTTCATCCCAGCCTCCGAAGTTCCGATTGTGCGTTCAGCTTACAATGACAGCATGTCCGCCGCCTTGTCTTCCCCCTTTCGCATCGTCCACACGGTCTGTTCGCACGACTGCCCCGACTCGTGCGCCGTGCTGGTAACGGTGAACGAACATGGGCGCGCCATCAAGGTGGCTGGCGATCCGGCGCATCCTGTGACCCAGGGCTTTCTCTGCGGCAAAGTTGCCAAGTACCTCGACCGGGTCTATTCTTCCGAGCGCGTCCTTTATCCTCTCAAGCGCAAGCTCGGCGTTCCCAAGGGTCCGCTGCCCCGAGGGCAGGAACAGGAAGCTTTTGAGCGCGTCTCCTGGGACGAAGCACTCGAGTGCCATTTCCGCGCGCCTCGGAGAGATCGCCGACCAGTACGGTCCCGAATCCATTCTGCCCTACAGCTACGCCGGCACCATTGGCGTGCTCGGCTACGGATCGATGGATCGCCGCTTCTTCCATCGCCTCGGCGCCAGCCAGCTGGACCGCACCATTTGTTCCGAGGCTGGCGGCGTGGCCTGGAACCTTGTATATGGCAAAAAGCTTGGCACGCCCACCGAGGACTTCAGTCTGGCCAAGTTGATCATCGCGTGGGGCGGCAACATTCACGGCAACAACATTCACCTCTGGCCCATGGTGGAGCAGGCCCGCCGCAACGGCGCGCGCCTTATCGTCATCGACCCCTACAAAACCCGCACCGCGGCCCTGGCCGACTGGCATATCTCCATCCGCCCCGGCACCGATACGGCCCTCGCCCTTGGGATGATGCACGTGATCGTGCGCGACGGCCTCGAAGATCGTGCCTACATCGCGGAGATGACGCACGGATTCGAACGGCTTGGCGACCGCGCGCGCGAATATACCCCGGAGCGCGTCGCCGCGTGGACGGGCATGACCGCGGCCGAGGTGGAGCAGCTGGCGCGCGAATATGCCACTACGCGCCCGGCAGCGATCCGCATGAACTACGGGGTGCAGCGCTCCGAAAATGGCGGCACGGCCGCGCGCGCTATCGCCATGCTGCCCGCGCTCACCGGCGCGTGGAAATATCGCGGTGGAGGAGGCCAGCTGTCCACGTCCGGGGCCTTCGCCTGGGACAAGAAGTCGCTCGAACGAGCCGACCTCGCGCTGGCCTCGCCGCTCAAGCGACTGGCGCGGACCGTGAACATGTCGACGCTTGGCCGAGCTCTTACCGAGTTCGGCAGGAATCAGGGATCAGGGATCAGGGATCAGGATGGTCCGGCCGTACATGCGCTGTTTGTTTACAACTCGAACCCGGGCGCGGTGGCACCGAACCACAATGCGGTGGTGCGCGGCCTGGCGCGCGACGACCTCTTCACCGTGGTGCACGAACAGTTTTTTACCGACACGACTGACTATGCCGACTACATCCTGCCTGCGACTACGTTTCTGGAGCACACCGATGTTCAGGGCGCGTACGGGCACTATTTTGTGCAACTCTCCAGCCAGGCCATCGATCCCCTCGGCCAATCGCGCTCTAATGTATGGCTCTTCAGCCAACTCGCGCAGCGCATGGGATTCACGGAAGAGTGCTTCCGCGATACGCCCGAACAACTCATCGCGCAAGCCCTGGCCATCGGCTCTGACGGTCACTCGGCCAACGCACAGATGGAACACATCACGCTCGATGATTTGAAGGAACAAGGGCATATACCGCTCGCCTTTCATCTCCAGCCTGAGACGCATCCTTTCCAGCCGTACACGTCGGGGACGCTTCCGACGCCTTCAGGCAAAATCGAGTTTTACTCCGAGACGCTCGCCGCGCAGGGCCTCGACCCCCTTCCGGCGTTTGTCCCTTCCGCGGAGTCCCGCTGGAGCAAGAATACGAAGTACCCGCTCGAGTTCCTACCCCGCAAAGCGGACAACTACATGAACTCGACGTTTGCCAATCTCGACGGACACCGCAAGATGGAAGCTCGCACCGCTCAGAAATTGGAGATGCACCCGGTCGACGCGCAGTCGCGGGGCATCATCGACGGCGACTCGGTGCGCATCTTCAACGATCGCGGCTCGCTCACGCTGACGGCGCTGATCAACGGCAGCGTGCCCCCGGGTGTGGTGGCCGCCCGGCTCGACTGGGCCAAGCTCCATCCGGAGAGCAACAACGTGAATGCGCTCACCAGCGAGCGGCTGACGGACCTCGGCCGGGCAGCCACCTTCTACTCCACGCTCGTCGAAGTGGAAAAGCCATGAACAAGGAATAGAAGAAGGACCAGCAACACGATGCATGCTGTGCCCGCGTTTACTCTCCGCCTCGCCACCGAACAAGATATCCCCGCCCTGCACGCGCTCATCGAAGCGTCGGTGCGCGGTCTGCAAGCCGGAGATTACACGCCCGCGCAGATCGAAGGCGCGCTGGGCACGGTGCTGGGACTTGACACTCAGTTGATCGCGGACCGGACTTATTTTGTTGCCGAGTGTCTCGACCAAAACGCAAAAGCGCGAAGCGCCGGGTGCGGAGGGTGGTCGAAACGCAAAACCCTCTTTGGCGCCGATCGCGGACCGGGCCGCGAGCCCGAACTGCTCGATCCAGCAACCGATGCAGCCAAGGTGCGCGCCATCTTTGTGCATCCTGAATTCGCGCGCCGCGGTCTCGGCTCGCTGATCCTGGCCGCCGTTGAGAATGCTGCCCACCAGGCCGGCTTTCGCCGCTTTGAGATGGGGTCCACTCTTACCGGCGTTCCTCTTTATCAGCTCAAAGGTTATGTCGAAGTGGAGCGCATCGCGGTGCCGCTCTGGAACGGAGAGGCACTGACTGTTGTGAGAATGGTGAAGAGCACTCTCTGACGAACCCACCCTGCTTCGATCTCCCGCTGCTAGAATTTCCGGCATGGAAACCATCCAGTACAACCTGCCCCAAACCCGCATTCCCCGCGCCTGGTACAACATCCTCGCCGACCTGCCCACGCCGCTGGCGCCGCCGCTCCATCCCGGGACGCTGAAGCCCATCGGGCCAGATGACCTGGCGCCGCTGTTTCCCATGGCGCTGATCATGCAGGAGGTCAGTACCGAGCGGGAGATCGAAATTCCCGATCCCGTGCGGCAGGTGTATGCGCAATGGCGTCCATCGCCGCTGTTCCGTGCTCGCCGCCTGGAGAAGGCGCTCGACACGCCGGCAAAGATCTACTACAAGTACGAAGGCGTAAGCCCCGCCGGATCCCACAAGCCCAACACCGCCGTGGCGCAGGCCTGGTACAACAAGGCGGAAGGCACGAAACGCCTGGCGACCGAGACCGGCGCGGGCCAGTGGGGATCATCGCTGGCCATGGCCTGCGCGTTCTTCGGCATCGAGTGCAAGGTCTTCATGGTGCGCGTGAGCTATAACCAGAAGCCCTACCGCCGCGCGCTGATGGAAGCCTTCGGCGCCAGCGTCACCGCCAGCCCCAGCACCGAGACCGATTCAGGCCTCGCTATTCTCGCCACACATCCCAACAGCCCGGGTTCGCTGGGCATCGCCATTTCGGAAGCCGTCGAAGTTGCCGCCAAGGATCCCGACACGAAGTATGCCCTGGGCAGCGTCTTGAATCACGTGCTGCTGCACCAGACCGTCATCGGCCTCGAAACCATCGAGCAGATGGCGATGGCCGGCGACGAGCCCGACGTGATCGTAGGCTGCACCGGCGGCGGCTCGAACTTCGCCGGCCTGGTGATGCCGTATCTCGGCCGCAAGTTGAAAGGGCAATCGAGCGCGCGCGTCGTAGCTGTGGAACCGGCAGCCTGCCCCAGCCTCACCAAGGGGCCGTTCGCCTATGATTTCGGCGACACCGGCCACCTCACGCCACTGGTCAAGATGCATACGCTGGGTTCGACGTTCATACCGCCGGGCATTCATGCCGGCGGCCTGCGCTACCACGGTATGGCGCCGCTTGTTTCCCACGTGCTCGAACTCGGTCTCATCGAAGCGACCAGCATCCAGCAGCTCGACGCCTTCGCCGCCGGCATCCAGTTCGCGCGCGCGGAAGGCATCATCCCTGCGCCCGAGGCCAACCACGCCGTCGCCGGCGCCATTCGCGAAGCGCTGCAATGCAAGGAAGAGGGCAGGGAAAAGACCATCCTCTTCAACCTCTGCGGCCACGGCCACTTCGATATGCAGTCGTACATCGACTACCAGGCCGGCAAGCTGGAGAACTACGACTACCCGGCGGAAGAGATCGCAATGGCCCTGGCCGGCCTTCCGTCCGTGGGATAGGAAATCTCCGTGCCCCATCCTTGCGACGTGTTTCTGTCGCAAGGGTGGGATAGCACCGGTCCATGACGGCCGTTACTCTAGGCCCCCAAACGGCTCGTCCAGCGAAGGACTCTGCGGCGTCAAGAGCTTCGCTCCGTCCTCATCCACGACGAGTTCGTCTTCCAAACGAACGCCGAACTGGCCCTTGATATACACGCCCGGCTCATCGCTCAAAGTCATGCCGGATTTGAGCCGCGGCGCAAGATCCCAGCCGAACATGTTGTTCTTCACGAAGTAGGGCCATTCGTGGCCGTCCATGCCGATGCCGTGGCCCACGCGATGGGTGAAGTAGGTGAAGCCGGGCCCATAGCCGCCGTCCACGATCACCTTGCGCGCCGCCGCATCCACATCGGCCAGCAGCACACCAGGCCGCGCCGCCCCGAGAGCCGCGGTCTGGGCGCGCTTCACAAGATCGAAGACCGCCTTCATCTTGTCGGTTGGCTTGCCAAGCACAAACGTTCGCGTGATGTCGGACCCGTAACCCTCGACGAGACAACCGTCATCGAGCATCAGGATGCTGCCTTCCCGCAGCGTTTGCGGCTGCCGCGAGCCATGCGGCAACGCGGTAAACTCATCGATGTTCAAACTGGCTTCGCCTTCGAAACCCACGCGGTGATATGCGGCAGCGATCAACCCGCGGACGTCGGCGCTGGTCATTCCTTCCTTCAGCGACTGGGCCACGGCGCGATAGACCAGCAGAGTGGCCCGGCATGCCAGGCGCATGCACTCGATTTCGTGCGCGTCCTTGATCATGCGGCAACCCGCCGTCACAGGCGTCGCGCTCACAAGCTCCAGGTGCGGGTTCGCGGCGCGAATGCCATCCGCGAAAACGAACTTCATGTTTTCATCGAGGCCCACGGTCGCGGAAGAAAGCCCGCGATCACGCAAGCCCTTGCCGAGCGTAACGTACGGGCTCTCATCTTCCTGCCACACCAGCACCTCTACATCCTTGCCCAGCGGACCGGCGGAGAGCAGTTCGCGAGCCCGGCCTTCTTCAAATGCGGGACACACCAGGAATGGCTTGGCGCGCGCGGGAATGATCAACGCCCACAGGCGCTCGCCGCCGTTGAGCCGCAGATCGGCAAAGTAGACCGAGGAATTGGTGCTGTTCGCAAGCACGATGGCATCGATTTTTTCCGCCGCCATCAAGGCTTGCGCACGTTCGATGCGCGCCTGCCGTTCGGCATTCGTGAAAGGCCGGGCCTGCCCGGAAAGTACGGGCAGAACCGCAATCGCAGGCGGCAATGCGGCGACGGAATCCGCGTGAGCTGATTTGCTGCCCAACGCAAGGGCAGTTGCGGCGGCGCCCGCGCCGAAAAACCGGCGCCGCGAAATTCCAGAACTGGCTTCCATGATCCTCCGGGAAGAACAAAGCTCTCTCTAGAGTAGCCGTTCGCGAACGAGCGGCTTCACGCCGCACACACATTCGCCGGGTGCCCCAGAGCCTGCCCTGAGCCTGTCGAAGGGTTTCGATTTTGAAGACCTGGGATTCGCGAGCTCTTACCATCCCGCCAGCAGCATCACGCAATGCCCGTGCCCGGTTTCGCACTGCAGCATGTCGAGCGCGAGCAGGTTCCATCCTACGAATCCGGCGAACTCTCCGCCTGGAGACTGCGCCACCGTCGGAGCCAGCCCCTCGCCGGTTTCCGCGCTGTAGTCCTCGTGCATCGAGCCCCACTTCGCAATGTCTCGATGCAACTCGCCGGCCACAGTGAGCGCCAGCCAGTGCGCCTCATCCTTGAACCCATGACGCCGCAGCGCGATCCAATCGAGAAAGTTGGCATTGATCCAGATGGGCCCGCGCCAGTTCGAATAGGGATCGATGATGGCGTCGTTGTTGTAGGCGGAGTCGTTCTTCGCCAGGCTTCGAAAGCCGTACGCCGATCGCATTTCGTCGGGGTTGAGCAGATGCTGCCGGATCATGCGCCTGGCATCGTCCGGCTCCAGCAGCCCGTCCAAAAGCGGCAAAAAACTGGTCCAGCCGATGACGCGAACCCACGCGCCGGTATCCCGCCGACGATTGAGAAAGATTGCTTCATCCGGCAGCCAAAGCGTGGCCATGATCGCCTTGCGTGTTTTTGTTGCCTCCCGCTTATATTGCTCCGCTGCCGCCCTGTCCCCCAGCCGGGCGGCAAGCTGCGACATGGCGAGGAATTCGCGCATCGCATAAACGGAGGCATCGACGGCGAGAATAGCGCTGCGATCCTTGGGATCGTTGGTCAGCGCGGCATTGTTGTCCGCGCCCGACTGCATGGCGTTGTCCCAGAACCACAGGCCCCACTTCGCGTCGAACTGCGTGCGCCTGCGGTACTCGACAATGCGCTGCATGGCCGGCCACACCGGGCGGATCCATTCAAAATCGTGCAAGCTTTCCGCAGCCTGGAACGCGCCCTGGGCAAGAAACGGCTTCATTGCAAACTTGCCGAACAGCGGCCGCGGGCCTTTGGGCGTGATGCATCCGGCGACGTAGCCATCCGCGTCGGCCGAAGACGCAAAGCTGATGACCCAGTCGCGCAGGTATTTCGCGTTGGCCGCATCCTGGTTGGCCCAGTGCACTCCGATGAAGAAACCATCCCAGTCCCACATCTGCGGGTAATAGCCGGCCGGAATGAGATAGGGATACTTGATCGATCCTTCCGCGGGATGGATGGTCTGCGGCGCCAGCCGCGCGAAGTCGGCGGTGAGCTCGGCGTAGAGTGTCTCGTCTGCGGTTTGCGCCGGGCCGATTCGCGCGGCTGCCAGCAGCGTCAACGCCATCAGAACCCGCGACGTGCATCGAGCCGTGAGGCTAAGAATCGACACGATCGCAATGATAACGCCGGCGAGGCTGTATTAGTAGCTCAGGAGGCGGGCGTCGCCGGCAACACCTCCGCATAGTCCAATGCAGCCGAGTCGGAGCCATCGGGCATGCCTTCCACGCGGATCAGGTCGCCCGGCTTGAGCGCCACGCCGCAAGCCGTGGATCGCGTCGAGTTGTCGCCATGGGGGCGCCGCGAAGGAAACGCGGAGTCGGCGCTCCACGTCGAAATGGTTTGGCCGTTGACATCGAGCTTGAACTTCGCCGCGCCGCCCTGCAGATCGAAATACTGCACGGCAATATCAAATTTTCCCGGAGCGCCCGAGTAGGTCCACTCCGCAGAGCAAGTGTGAGGTCTGTCAGGGGCTAAAGCCCCATCATTTTTTTCAGGTGTATTCGGCACGACTGAAGTCGTGCCCTGACACGAGACGGCTTTCCCACCCGACGCATCTTCCCACGGTGTCACGTCGACCACCTTGTAGCCCGTGAGCCGCGCGTCTTCGGCTTCGAGCCTGCCGGGATAGTGCCCTGCTCTCCCGCGTTCATCCGCAATACCGCTGAGCTTGAGAAAGTACTGCACGATCGCATCCCGCCAAACGATGGCGTGCCCCGCCTGATATTCAAGCCGCGTCCGCACATCGTCGAATAACGCCGGATCGACACGGCCTTTCAACGTTGCCCATTCCGTGCCGAGTTCGGCGGCTTCCGCAGCGCCCTGGTAGTGGCTGTCGTAGATGTACTGGATGACCGTCTTTCCATCCTGCAGCTTGTATGTGTACGGCACGTGGTGGAAGAACAGAAGCAGATTGTCCGGCGTGGTCGCGACCTTCTCATACATCGCCGCCACTTCCGGCGGATACTGCCCCGCGAACCCGGTACCGGTCGCCACGCTACGATCCATGCCCACGCCCTCATGATCGGCGCGATGCCACTGGCCCCAGCCGTTGTTCTCGCTCGACTCGATGTTCGGCCCGTAGTGGCTGCCGGTAATGTCGGTCAGCGTCTGCATTCCCAGCGGCCCGGTGTAGTGCTCATACGCCGGCCACGACTGCATCAACATTTTCCGCACTGTAGAAACCACTTCGGGATCCGTGCTGATGGTCTGCTTGATCCATTCCTCCGCGATCTGGTCCGGCGCGAGATCGGGATTCCACGCCAGCCTGCCGAATGCATAGAGATTGGCCATTGCCAGCGGCGAGCCCAGCCACGCTTCGCGGCCCACGCCGGCCACGCCGACCATTCCCCCCAGAGGCTGATTGAAACTGCGGCCTTCGAGAATCTCCTTCACCGGCGTCGCTCGTCCATCCGCGCGCATGTCGAAGTCGAGCACTTGCTTCCACATCGGCGCAAGATAGACGAGATGCCGTTGCTGCCCGGTGTACTCCTGGGTGATCTGCACTTCCATCGCCTGGCTCGTTTTCTCCAAGCCCGCAAACAGCGGCGAGACCGGCTCGCGCGCCTGGAAATCGATCGGACCTTCCTTGGTCTGCACGATCACGTTGGGGGCAAACTTCCCATCGAGCGGATGGAAGATGTCGTAGGCGGCGCGGGCGCGATCTGCCTTGGGATCCCGCCAGTCGAGATGATGGTTATAGACAAATGCGCGGTACAGAACCACTCCGCCACGCGGCTGAAGCGCCGCGGCCAATAAGTTAGCGGCATCCGCCGGCGTGCGCCCGTAGCTCGCCGGACCGGGCTGGCCTTCCGAATCGGCCTTCACGGTGAAGCCGGCGAAGTCGGGAATCAGCGCATAAATCTCGTTGACCTTGGCGGCCCACCACGCCTTGACCTCGGGATCGAGCGGATCATACGTCGCCAGGCCACCGATCTTCTGCGGGCTGGCGATGTCGACACTGAGCGCGAGCCGGACTCCCCATGGGCGCATCGCATCCGATATGCGTGCAATGCCCTTCAGCATCTCCGGGTCAAGAAACGCCGCGGCATTGTTCACGTTATTTACATTGCAGCCGTTGATGCCGATGGACGCGAGCAGGCGCGCGTATTCGCCCACCGGCGCCAGATCGTCGCGGACTTTTCCGCCGTCGAAGAAGATCGATCTTCCCGCATATCCGCGCTCGATCGAGCCGTCGGCGTTGTCCCACTCATCCACCCAGCGGATGGACATCGCGGGTTGTTCCTCAACATCGACCGGATAGATAAGCTCTCCTTGCCGAAGCCGTCTAAGCAGAGCGAACACGCCGTACAGAACTCCCCGGTCATCCGTGCCCGCCACCACCACCACCGGATCACCGCGCACGGTGAGGTGGGACAGCCAATACCCACCCGGTCCAAGTCTGTCAGGGATTTTCAATTGGGGAAATGATTTGCGCACCTCCATCGAAGTGCCCAGAACAAGAGCGCTATTGGCGGGTAGTCCAGGGTCAGGTGAGTCACTGAAGCCCATGTTGCTGTGGATGAGTTCCTGCACCGCTGACAGTTCAAGAGGGGATCTTCCCAGTGAGCGCACGTGAAGCGGCGCAATTGATCGGTCGGTCGAAGTGGGATACTTCAGCCAGGCCTGATTGGCGGTCTGCGCATGCACCGCCCCTGTCACCAGCGCTAATCCAACAGCAAATGAAAAGCTGATCTTTTTCAGCATCCGGGCCGACCTCCGGCTCGACTCTCGGGCGCATCCACATCGTTGTATCATGCGCGAGACTGGCGCGCGGAAATGTCCAGGGCGAGACCATTGAATAAGAGGTGCCGCGAGATGCAAAAGGCAACCTCTGACGCTTCGACTCCGGTCGCCACAGCGACCTTCGCTCAGCATGACAATCTTTTCTTATTCGCGTCGAGGGAAAGCTCGCTGCCTTTTCAGTATCTCTTCGTCAGCTGCGCCGGCGCCGGCCCGGTTCTGCCGCCCAACAGCCAATCCACCGCCCCGCGCACATCCTCTTCGCGCGCTTCCCCCATGATGCGCGCTACGACTTCGCCCTTTTCGTCGAGAATGGCCGTGCCCGGGACAATGTCTCCCAATCCAAAATGATCCATCGTGTCAGTGTCTGCATCATCCCAGCTTTCCAGTGAGACATGCAGCCGCTCCAGCACCGCGGGAATCTTCGCTCGATCCTTTGGCTCGTCGATCGAGATCAGCGCGAAGCGCACCGGCTTGCCCGCATAACCTGCCGCCAGTTGCGACAGCCGCGGCAGCTCTTCCTGGCATGGCCCGCACCATGTGGCCCAGAAGTTCACTACTACCACCTGCCCGCGCAGCGAAGAGAGCTTGCGCGTCTGACCGTCGAGAGCCTTGAAGGCTGGATCGGGGGCGTGTTTCGCGCTCAACGCAACGGGACCGAGCCACGAGCATAGCAGCACGGCACAGCACATCAGTCGCAAGCCGGTTTTCGACATAATCTCCCGACGATACAGCTCCTGGCTCATCTCTTTCCTCCATCGAAAGATGGACCTCCGCATCCACCTCCTGAAGCATGCCTCGCAGAAAGCAAACTGCTATTGTTCGGAAGCGTTTCATTTCCTGCTCCGGCGCCTTCCCTATAAAACGCCCCGAGCTTTTTCAGGCCAGCAACATTCCCCGCAGGAGAAAAACAAGATGAAACTCTCCCCTAAACCTGGAACGGCGCTCGCCGTCTCCTTGTTAAGCGCATTCGCAGTTTCGCTTCCCCCGGTTGCGCACAGCCAGGGATGCGTCGCCGCCCACTCCCCGCAGCCCATCATTTCCGGGCTCGATCCCACCTCCCAGTTCAGCGCCCGCAAATACTCCAATGGCGAGTGGATTCACGGGTTGACCCTCACCGTGGGTTACCGGGTCTATAACTCCTACAAGCACTACATCGGTACGGTCTACCAGATTCAGAGACAGGAAAACCACAACGCGGTCGTCAATCATGTCAACCTGTTCGAAGTCGACGTGAACTACCGCCTCAGTCCGCGCAACAGTTTTATCGCCTACGTCCCGTTCCTGGACGCGTCGCGCCACGGGCAGTCCAGTCCCCTCAACGTCTACCGTTCCTTTGGCATCGGCGATATGACTCTGGGCGGCGAAACCTGGGTGTGGCGGCCCCCCACCGAAAGCCACGGCAACATCAATTTCTCTTATCAGCTGAAACTTCCCACGGGCATCAACGATGCCAAGGGAACGAAGACTCTGGCCAACGGTACAACGATGATCCAGCCCTTCGATGAGTCGATTCAGCCTGGCGACGGCACCTGGGGATTCGCGCTGGCCACCGAGGCCTATCGAGAGTTCATTTGGAAAACCTCTGGATATTTCACCGGCTCGTGGCTTTTCAGCCCTCAGGATACGACCGGTGTACTCACTTACCGTCCCGCGCCGGGCGAGGGGGTCGTCTCCGCGACCGACCAATACCTGTGGCGCGGGGGTTTCTCGCGTCCGGTGACCGAAGTCCGCGCCCTGCGCGGCCTGGCGTTCAGTATTGGCGGTCGCATGGAAGGCGTACCGGTTCGTGACGCTTTCGGCAGCAGCAACGGGTTCCGCCGTCCCGGCTACGTGATTTCGATTGAGCCGGGAATGACGTACTCGCGCGGCCGTTACATGGTCAATGTCAGCGGCCCCTGGGCCATTGAGCGCAATCGCAAAACCAGCGTGACCGACTATGCCAACAACACCCACGGCGATGCCGCTTTTTCGGACTACACCGTCATCGCGGGTCTGACACGGTCGTTCTGAACAACGCCTCTGCCCGTTCTGCGGCCGCAGAACGCAAATCGGGGCCACCGCCGCATTGGCAGTGGCCCCGAAGTGTTTTAAGGGGCGCTGTTCCCGGGTTAGTTCACCGTCAGCGAGAACGGAATGTATTGCGTTGCCGCGGAGATCCCGTTGCTGGATTGGGCGCTGATCTTGAGCTTGTACGTTCCGGATGGCGTGGGCAGATTCCGATCCGGTCCGTGGTTGTAATAGTTGTAGCGAGGCGCGCAGGCGGTGGTTCCCAAACCTGCTACCAGGGCTACCAGGGCTACCAACGCGAGCCGGCTAAGCCAGCGGCGGCGAGTCGAAAACGCCAACCCGGCCAGGCCTAGCGTTCCCGGAAGCAGAATCGCCCATGCAACCGGACGGCTCTCGGCCCGCGAAGGCACCTCGTTCTTCACCAGCGATTGTTTCTGCGTGGTGATGGACATGGAACTGGTAATGGCAGCGGTGGCGGTGGGCAGGATCTCGACATTCTCCGGCGTGAATGTGCAGGAGGACTGGTCAGGAAATCCGGAGCACGCCAAGGTCACGAACATGGGCGCTGGAAGCGCGCTCGCATTCACCGGGGTGATGGAAACGGTGGCGTAGCCAGACTGGCCGGGGGTCAGAGAGAGAGACCCCGGATTCACGGAAACCTGAAAACCGGGTGTGGTTGCAGCCTGGGCGCGCACGCCGGAGACCGCGGATGTCGACGCCTTGTGGGCCGCGTCCCCCATATAGACCGCCGAGAGGTTGTGCTCGCCCGGCGGAAGCCCGAATTCGAGCCGCGCCTGACCCTCGGCGCTAAGCGGAGATCCAGCCAGCTGGCGGCCGTCTTCCTCGATGACCACAGCGCCCGCTGCGGGCAGACCGTCCTCGCCTCTCACCGCAACCGCGAATGCCGCCACGGTATGACCGTTCTGGACCCGGGTCTCAGCCGACAGCGTGGTTTGCGTGCCCTGCGGACCTTCCCATGCCAATGCAGGCGACGCCAGCGCCACGCCGAGCGCTGCAATCAATTCCAGCCGCAAAACGCGGCACATCAAACCTCTCACGCGCACCTGCTCCAAATCTCAAAAAGAAGAATCGTAAATCGCCCAAAATTGGCAGCGTAGAACTATTGTATCCGGCGGGGCCGCGGCCCGGGCAACCCGTCTCCGCCCCAGTTGAGCTTCGCGCACGGTGATGCCCAGCGTCGGTCCCGATAGTGGTTGGACGCGCCGGACGCCCAGTTGTCGTGCCCAGGCTTGAACCCCTGGCACCTGACACCGCAAAGCTGAACCGGCTATCCTTTCTCCTTGAGGTGCCCGCTATGGTTCAGACCGACGCCCGCCTGCAACTTGCTCGTCCCCAACTCGGCTACCTGACCGCCGCGCTTGACGAACTGCGCGCCAAAGGCACGCACTTCAAGCTGCGCATTCTGGAGGATCAGCAGGCCCCCGTGTGCCACTACGACGGCAGGCAGGTGATCAATCTGGCCAGCAACAACTATCTCGGCCTCGCCAACCATCCCAAACTGATCGAGGCGGCGCTCAAGGCTACGCGGGAGCTGGGCGTAGGCTCGGGCGCGGTACGTACCATCGCCGGGACCATGCGCATCCACATGGATCTGGAAGAGAAGATCGCCCGCTTCAAGAACGTCGAAGCCTGCGTCGTCTTCCAGAGCGGCTTTGCGGCCAATGCGGGCACGGTAAGCGCCATCCTGGGCAAGGAGGACTTCATCCTCTCCGACGAGTTCAACCACGCCAGCATCATCGACGGGGCGCGGTTGTCGCGGGCCAAGGTCAAGGTGTTCCGGCACAAGGATGTGGCTCATTGCGAGGAACTCCTCCGGGAAGTTGAAAAAGAGCCCGGCCGCAAGCTGGTGATCACCGATGGCGTGTTTTCCATGGACGGCGACATCGGCCCGGTGGACAAACTCGCCGCCCTGGCCGAGAAATACGGCGCCATCATGATGGTCGACGATGCCCACGCCTCGGGCGTGCTGGGCCGCAACGGCCGCGGCTCCATCGATCACTTTGGGGTGCACGGCCGCGTCGATGTGCAGGTAGGCACGCTGTCAAAAGCCATCGGGGCCCTGGGCGGCTACGTCTGCGGCTCGCACGACCTGATCGATTACCTCTACCACCGCGCGCGGCCGTTCCTCTTCTCCACGTCGCATCCTCCGTCGGTGGCGGCTACCTGCATTGCGGCCTTCGACATCCTGGAGCAGGAGCCGGAACGCATCGAGCGGCTCTGGTCCAATACGCGCTACTTCCAGAATGAGCTCAAGCTCGCCGGATTCAACATCGGCGGTATCAACACGCCGGCGACCGAGACGCCCATCACGCCCGTCATCGTGGGCGAGGGCCGCGCGGCGATGGATTTCTCGAGGGCGCTTTTCGAAGAAGGGGTCATGGGAACTGGCATCGCGTTTCCCACCGTTCCTGAAGGCAAGGCCCGTATCCGCCTCATTCTCACCAGCGAGCACACGCAGGCGCAACTCGACCAGGCGCTCGAAACTCTGGAGCGGGTGGCCAGGCGGATGGGGATACTACAATAGCTCGCACATGATCGCTCATCTTCGCGGCAAGCTCATCTTCAAGCAGCCCGGCCAGGCCATCATCGAAGCCGCCGGCGTAGGCTACGATGTCACCATATCCGTGCCAACCTTCACCGCGCTGCCCGTTGCCGGCGCGGAGGCGTCGCTGCACATTCACACTCAGGTCAGCGAGGACCAGATCGCGCTCTTCGGCTTTCTGGAGCGCGAAGAGAAACGCCTCTTCGAGCGGCTGATCACCGTGAGCGGAGTCGGCCCCAAGCTCGCCATCAAGATGCTCAGTGGACTTTCATCCGAGCGCACCGTGCAGGCCATCCGCGGCCAGGATCACGCCCAGCTCACCCGAATTCCCGGGGTCGGCAAAAAGCTCGCCGAACGCCTGGTGGTTGAACTGAAAGACAAGCTGGACGACTTTGCAGTAGCCCCCACACAAGCTTCCGTTCAGGGCCCGGCCGTCGAAGACGTGCTCTCCGCACTCGTCAATCTCGGCTACCAGCGCCCCGCCGCGGAGAAAGCCATCGAAAATGCCGTCGCCAAGGACAAATCCCTAGCCGCCGACTTCGACGCCTTGTTTCGCGGGGCGTTGAAGGTGATCCGTTAAACTTCTCTAGTAATGCCCCGCGCCGCCAAAGCCGCATCTGCTTCCACTACGCCCTCAGCCATTCCCTGCTTTCGCCCGCAGGCGATGACGTTCCTCCGCAATCTCTCGCGCCACAACGACCGCGAATGGTTCACTCCACGCAAGGCGGAATTCGAAGCCGAGTTGAAGGAACCCATGCTGGCCATCATCCGCAAGATCACAGAGGCAATGGTCAGCTTCGCGCCCAACCACGTCCGCCCCGCGGAGAAATCCCTCTTCCGCATCTATCGGGACACGCGGTTTTCGAGCGACAAGCGCCCCTATAAAACGCATATCGCGGCGTGGTGGTCGCACCAGGGCTTGGACAAGACCTCCGGCGCGGGCTACTACTTCCACGTCAGCGCCAAGGAAGTGATCATCGCGGCCGGCGCCTACATGCCGGAGAAAGATCAGCTCGCGGCCATTCGCCACTGGCTGCTCGAGAATCACGCGCAGTTCCGAAGGGTCTTGCAGGCGGGGGCGGTCCGGAAGACCTTTACAGAATTTGAGGGCAACCCTCTCACTCGCCCCCCCAAGGGGTTTCCCAGCGATCATCCGGCACTCGACCTGATCCGGTGCCGCCAATGGGGTCTGAGCGCAACGCTGCCGGCCGATACAGCCCTCCAGCCCGACTTCGCCGCCGTGATCATTCGCCATTTCAAGCTTTCAGCCCCCGTGGTCGATGCCCTGAATACGCCCATCGCAGCGGCCCTGGCGCCGAAGAAGAGGGTGCTTTTTGGTCTGCGTTGAGGAGTGTGTTTTGCCTCAGTTTTGGTGCATAAATCGCCTTCAGGATGGCTGAAAGCAGCTAAAAATGGGCAAATCTAGGCAAAATAGGCACAAAACCCCAAGAAAATTGTGGAAATCGGCCTTTTCCCATTGACTTTACCCCGCCCAAAGTCGCATTGTAACCAACGACAGGGTTCCGAAAAACCCGCATGAATACAGGGGTTTGTGCTCACGTTGCCTCTGGCCACCCCAGCGACGAAAGACCTGTCGCCGGGGACCCCGGTTGGTCGCACTCCCTCCATGCGGTTCCGTCTTGGGCTTCTTCCACGGGGAAGATCCTTCGATTCGGCGGAAACCCAGGCAACACCCGGCTGCCCCGAGAGGGCGCCCAGAAGGAGAAAATACATGGCAACTGGATTGACAAAGACCGCCCTCACGCGGCAACTGGCTGAGAAGCTCGAACTGACCAACAAGCAGTCGGCGGCCTTCCTTGACCTGCTTGCGGAAACCGCAATCAAGGAAACCAAGAAGAACGGCGTCTTCGTGATTCCCGGCATCGGCCGTCTCGTGAAGGCAGAGCGCAAGGCGCGCATCGGCCGCAACCCCCAGACCGGCGCAGGCCATCAAGATCAAGGCCAAGACCGTGGTGAAGTTCCGCGTGGCCAAGGCCGCCAAGGACGTCATCGCTCCGGTCAAGAAGTAGCAATTCTCCTTCCATCGCTGTCATCCTGAGCGAATGTGGCCGGGCCCCGGCGACAGATCGTCGTCACCGGGTGGGAGCGAATCGAAGGACCGTCATTCCGGACTGCGAAAAGGGAGAAGCCAACGCTTCTCCCTTTTCGCTTGTTCCTTTCGCCTTTCTAAGGGCCGGGTCTAAAAATTCTGCACTCCCCGACCGCGGCATTCCATCCAAGATGCATGGCCGCCGGTTCCGATACCCGCTACGAGTCTTCGACGCCGCAACCGTTGCCGCTCACGGTTCGATATATTCTGCGCATTGAGGGACTGGCCGTATGCGCGGTATCCGCGGTTCTCTACGCGCGAACTGGGGCTAGCTGGTGGTTGTTTGCCGCTTTGTGGCTCGTGCCCGATCTATCCATGCTCGGGTATCTGGCCAGCCCTTGCCGCGGCGCCCGCATCTACAACGCTTTCCATACCTACACTCTTCCCATCATCCTGGGACTGCTCGCGTGGCTGCTGCATGCCAGGGCGCTCGTACCATTCGCCCTGATCTGGGTCAACCACATCGGCCTCGACCGCCTGATGGGCTACGGCCTGAAGTTTTCGGACGGCTTTAGCTGGACACACCTGGGGCATAACGAGAGTGTCGGCAGCAGATTAGTCGAAGGGAAGGCCGGCGCTCGATGAATTTCTGTGGCCTGCCCCCCACACCCATTCGTCACTCAGCCGTCTCGCGCTGATCTGTTCGTGCCGGCATAAGCGCGCGTACGACGAGCGACAGTCCGAAGCTGATCAGGATGGCTCTCGTCATCAGGCGATTGTCGTAGTTCCACGATAGAAACGCCAGCGCAACGAAGACTCCGATCGGGGTCAGCTCCGACAGAACTGCGCGCAGCCAATGCGGCCGGCTGCCTCCGTGCTCGAGATTCGTGTACAGGCGCGGGAAGATCCTCGGCACAGAGTGCAAATAGAGTTGGTACGGCTCGCCGATCTGCGCCGCCAGGAACGCCTCTTCCGCGAGAATCAGGCGCAGCAGGAAGACTGCAATCAATACCATCGCAAACAGCGCGCCTGTCGCCGGCATGAGAAACGCCATCGCCGCCACCATGAACCACAGGCCCACGTAGAGCGGATTCCGCATGTAGCGATACGGCCCGTCCGCCACGACCCGGCCAGCTTTCATATCCATGCTGGTAACCGTCCCGGTACCGAGGTACGCCGTGCCCCAAACGCGCAGGATCGCGCCGAGGGCGGCAATGGCGGCGCCGGCAGCAATCACCAGCGGAGCCGCAACCGTAAAACGGACCAGCCCCGTGCGGCCCAGCTCGAGCGCCAGCCATTCCAGCAATGGGATGCGCTGAGCGAAAACGGTCGACGATCCCCGGGCATTGATCCACGGCGCCCAGAATCCGAGCACGATAATCGCTGCATTGATCGCCATGCGCATGCGAAACAGCGTCTTAGTCATCCTTAAGTATCCTTATTTAATCCCCGTATTGTCAACGAAGTACGCTCTTTTTCCCTTAGGTCTCTTTATTCCTCTTTATTGCTTGTTTTACTACCCCGTTACTACCGGGAATCCTCTCCACAGCGCTCCGAGGGCGGGTCCCCGGGGTCTGAGCGGTCGGTTTGGCTAAATCCCTGATTCCCGGCCCGTAGGGGCGTTTTACCTGCCCGGGAGGATGCTGAGCCTGTCCGAGGGCCTAAAGTCGTCGCCTCGGGCGTCCTAGGGCCTAAAAATGAGGGGTTTAGAGCGTCGATGGTGCCCCGTTTTGCGGTTTGGGGTCCGATGGGCTGTTTTCCATGGTTTGGGACTCGGAACGGGGCGTTTTTACTAACGGGGTGGAAAGGAGGCGGGGGCGGCGTCCTTCGCTGCGCCACATAACGAAGGAACGCTGCCTACATCCGCTGCCCAGCGCACGTGGTCGGGTTATGAGCCCTCACGTTGTGCTGGCCACTTAGTCCCGGGCGTCGGACGAGGAGTGTAGCGGCTCGTGGAGAAACGAGATCGCCACACACGCGACGCCCGGGTTATGATGCGCAACCACTGCGCACCAACTCTATGTCACATGTCGCTGACGGCGAACACGCCCCCTTTGAGCCATGCATCGCGGCCTGCGGGGTCCAGGGCATTCAACAAATTCCGTTCGCTGTATTCGAGCTGGGCCAGCAAACCCGTGGGGCCTTCGTACTTCATGGCATCGATGGTCAGCGAATCTGGCACGTTGCTCAGCTGCTCCAAGAGCGTGGCCTTGGCCCGCTCCATCATGGCGTGATCCATCACCCATTGCACATTCTCTTCGTTGGGGACATAGTCTGCGGTCGATGGTTTGCATCTGCTCGAATTGGCCAGCAGCCCTTCCACGTGCTCGATTTGAAAGCGAAGTTTGTGGCGCTCTTCGCGTTCCCGCTTTATGCAAAACGCAATTTTCTGATGTGTGGCCCGGGCTTCTTTGAGCTGCGCTGTCACCGTGCACAGTTGGGCGATGAGCTTCTCTCTGCGCTCGGTGGCTTCCTGCTCTGTGGCCCGCTCCAATGCGGCCCGGGCTTCGATGACTGAACTCATGACATCCTCCCGAAGAGATGACGCCAACGGGCATTGATGTCGGCAAGAGTCCGAATCGGTTGATGGCGGAGTTCGTGGTCTCGCACCGCCCGTGGCCCCTGCTTGGCGCGGGCGCGGCGATTCAGCTTCTCCAAGCTCTCGATGGTCGCCTCGACCTCTTCGTCCGAGGGCTCTTTGTCACCGGTCTCCCGGGACGTTGCTTTCATGCCATTGTCCCTGCGCTTGGACTCTCGCAGGAGGCTCTGGGCTTCGGTCTTGCTGTAGATGCCGAGCCGCTGACCGGTGCGGTAGACGTCATCGCCCGTTATCGTCAGGCGGTTGTGTGCAGCATCGTAGTTGATGGCGTCCCGGGTGTTGACTGTTGAGTTACTAGCGTCGGTCGTTCTCCAGCTGGCGGCTACGATCTCCGCGCCGTGATGCATCGCCGTTCCGCAGTCGATTCCCACTTCCCTTCCCTGCTCCATTGGTCTGTCCTCCTTGGTCTGCTTTGATTTGATCGAGCCCGCTGAGATCGACTTCGCACTTTCGGTCGAGCCATGCCATGTGTTGACGAGTCACTACGAGCGGCGGCGGTATGGGCGGCGGGGTCTCGATCAGTTGCTTGAGGTACTCCCCGGGGCGATGAGCCTTCTGCGCCTGCGCCCGCCGATAGCGCCGCACGGCTCGTTCCCATGCACGGTACTCAAGCTCGTATTGTTTGGCTTCGTTCATGGCTGCTTCTTCGCCGCGATCTGCGCCTTGACTTCGGAGATAGGAATCGACGTGAGCACGGGATAACCTCCCGAGTAAGCGACGCAGACTAACACTTCGCCCACGGTCAGGTTTACAACTAGGAACTCAGTCGGTAGTGGCATGTGTTCCTCCTCTCGAAAATCATCCGGCGCAACTAGGTAGTTATACTGGCCGGATTAGTCGCGCGTACAGGTCGCGACGACCATGATCCGCATACCCTTGCCCGCGTAACTGCAATCCACTAGGTGGCTGCCGTCGGTCGAGGCCAGCACCATCCGCTTGCCCGTGCTGCTAAGACGGGGAAGGATGGGAACCTCGATGTACAGCATGTCGCCACGCACGGCTACCGCCAGCCGCTTGATGGTCTTGGCGTGCAGCGTGTAGGCCGATTCTTTGATCGGCTTGAAAGCTTCAATCAGTTCGTCTTCGGTTTTGGGGGCTGCCTGTTTCATAGGTGCTGCATCTTACCACGAACTTTATTTACACGCGAGAATAAGAACCCGGAACTAAGGACGTTGGACGTCGCACGGGGCAGCAAACATGCGGCCTTGCGGCCCAAAACGTAGTCGAAAAATATGTGCGCAGTTACGCGAGGATTCGGGCCACAACTCGCGACACGGTCATGGGATACCACTTGATTCCCGTGCGTGCCTTCACCTGCTGCTCATTCAACGTGGCGGCGATCTTGTCGAGCGCCATGCCTTGGCCACGAAGGGTGCGAATACGCTCGATGACCTCGGGCTCCCCGGGCCTTGCTCCGTAGGGCTTGCGGCCTTCGCAGCGGCCGCCTTTGTCGCGAATGCGGACCCTCGCGGCGCGCAGCTTGAGCACGGTCATGGTCTTGTCGTACTCCGCGATGGCTCCGAAAATCTGGCGCATGAGTTTGCGCGAAGGGTCGTCGCTGCACAGGTCGGGCTCGGCGACACTGATCAAAGTGATTCCCTTTTTGCGCAAGTCGGCAATGATGGTCTCCTGCACCATCAGGTCGCGGGCAAGTCGATCAAGACGTTCGATGATAACGGTGTGAACCCCGTCGCTGTAGAGAGCCACGATCAGGCTCTGCAATGCGGGGCGGTTGCCGAGGTCCTTGGTGCCCGAGATGCCCTCTTCGCGAAACACCTTGGCGATACGGTAGCCGTGGGCTGCGGCGTAGCGGCTGACCGCAGCCTGCTGGCGCGGGAACCCGTCGCCCTTCACGTCTCCCTTGCTGCTGATACGTAGATAACCGAAGGCTTTTTTCATGTACTCATTATAACTAATTCGGGCGAATTAGTTAACTCGTTGAAAATAAAGGAAAGGGTTCCTTCTGCGATTTTGCGCCGTTTCCTGCCCGCCGCGCCCCGCGAACGGGGTGGATGGAGGCCGATGGAGGGCTAAGCCTCGCACGCGCGCGCACCCCATGGTATGGAGTCTCTGTCTCCATGGGGGCTTGGACTGACTAGACTGACCTGTTTTAGAGGTTAGTCCAGCCCTCAAACCCGCATGGATAAAGGGGAATAGCAAATTTTGGACTAACTAGGGGGGGCTAATCGCCTTTTTACCCCTTTTTACCCTTCTCTCTTTTTTTCTCTACAAATAGGAGAATTAGCTAGTCTAGTTAGTCCAAAAAAGGCTCAAACCAGCATGAACATTGATCAAAACGCTGGACTAACTAGCTGTTTCTTGGACTGACCTAGTCAGTCCAAATCACTGCTGATGGGTATCCGCTTGACTCACCACTATACAACAGGTAGCATGTTCGGGTGGAAGATTACCCTCGCAATCTAAGGGAATTTGATCTCCGCTTTGGAAGCGAAGATGCGTGTCGAAGCTATCTGATTCAGCTTCGATGGCCTGATGGATTCCGTTGCCCGCGTTGCGGATGCCCAGAGAGCTCGCCCGTGCGAACGTCATTGCTGCGATGCCATGATTGTCGGTATCAAGTCTCAGTCACGGCAGGAACCATTTTCCAAGATACTCGTACTCCCCTTCGGATATGGTTTCAGGCAATGTGGTGGGTGACCACCCAGAAGAATGGGACAAGTACGCTGGGATTGCAACGCGTTTTGGGCCTAAACAGGTATGAAACAGCCTGGACAATCATGCATCGGCTTCGTCGAGCGATGGTAAGGCCGGGTCGGGACTTGCTCACGGGCAGAGTCGAAGTTGACGAGTGTTACATTGGCGGCGAAGAGGAAGGCTTGCCGGGGCGACTCAATCTGGAGAAGTCGCTGGTAGTAGTTGCCGCTCAAGAAGATGGATCGGGGATCGGCCGCATTCGCATGCGTCAAATCGTCGATGCTTCTTCCGCTGCATTGACACCTTTTGTGCGCGACTCCGTAGCCTTGGGCAGCGTCGTTCACACGGACGGATGGCTCGGCTATCTCCCGCTTGAAAAAGAGGGTTACCAGCACGAGATCACATTCATCAAGGGAAAGAAAGAAACCGCATCAGAGTTGCTTCCCAGAGTTCATCTGGTGGTTTCATTGTTGAAGCGTTGGCTAATGGGAACTCACCAGGGGGCGGTCAGTCAGAAGCACCTGGACTATTACCTCGATGAATTCACGTTTCGCTTCAACCGACGCAAGTCTAGGAGTCGCGGCAAGCTATTCTTCCGCCTTATCCAGCAGGCCGTTGCCCAATCTCCGATCACTCGCAAGCAAATCGTGCATTCTGACACGCGCAATCAACTTTCCCCGTTTTAACTGTCATGTACGAGAATCCAAGGGAAGCATCAGATGAGAAATTGCCCTGCGTGCCAAAGTCCGATCGCTCGCAATGAGCTGAGGGTAGCAAGGGAGTTCAACTGTCCGCGGTGCGGAAAACTCGTAAGGTCATCAAGGCTTTTTCGAACTCTCCTCTACCTAGCTTGTTACGCAGCACCAACAGTAGTGGTCGTTCATTTTGGCGCAACACTCTTGGAGAAGGTCGTGCTATGGCTGATCCTCGCGTTCTTGTTTGGCGTTTTGTTCATTCTGGGAGCCGTTACGACCTCTTCTCCGCGACTGGAGCTAGTTCGAAAAAAAGATGACGAAGTTCAGACGCTCGGATTATAGGAAAATAGGTGCCTTTTCGCGAAGTCACCTGTTCCAAAACACAACCTGTTGCGGTGCGGTGAGTCAAGCGGATACCCACCTCACTGCTTTTTATCGTTTCCTGCCGAGGGAGCATACTTCCTCCCCGCTTTCCGCTCAGTGTCGTAGAGCTTCCCGATCTGCGCTTTGGACCTGCCCTTCAGATCCGCGTTCCGTAGGTTCCAAAGATTTCTCATGCCTTCCTTAGTGGGTACCGACTGGCCCTTCGCTGCCTTTTCGAACTGCATCGCTTTCATTCTCATGCCAAGCGACTGCTCGTTGATCTTGTACCGCTGCACTTCGTCGCGGTCGAACAGTACGGTAATCAGGTCTGTGGTCCGCCACAGCTTGTAAGGCACGATCACATTCCCTATCCGAAGGCGGTTGTCGGGATGTTGCTTCAGATCGTTGAGTACAAATTTCACGTAATCCCCTGTGTAGCGCTCCATCTCTTGCCGAGCCTCGGTCTGAGGGGCGTGGCTCAAAGGATTGAAGTCTTCGAGATTTACCTGCCGCAGCCACCAGTGCACCGCGGCCAAGTTCTTAGGGTCACGCTTCCACTTGCCATAGGCGTCGTAGGTTGCCTTGGGCAGCTGCTTGGTTACCTCGTGTACGAACCAGCGGCGATCGTTGTCCATCAGCAACAGGGCGTTGGGATGGTTCGAGGTGAGCAGGAAGTTGGCGCATACATCGGCTTCGAAGTCATCGATGAACTTGCGGCTTACCATCTGCGTGGGGTTGGTGATCAGGTCCTTGAGAATGTCCATATGTTCTAGACGATCGGAGGACAGTATCTCGTTGCCGAATATGATCTGCTTGCGATAGAGCCATGAGTAATTGAAGTCCTTGCTCAGGGTCTTGGAGGTGATGATGCCACAGTTGGCTTTGCCGTATATGCCGCGCTGGGTCTCGGTGAACAGGTTCTTGCCCATACCCTGCTGAGTGGACGTGAGTATGGCGGCGGTCTGGAGCTTGGTGCCCGGGTTTTGAATGGGGCAGGCAATATACCCTAGAAACCACTTGGCGTTCTCGGATGTGGCTCCATACGTGAGAGCATCCCACTGTTCGAGGAACGGTTCGACGTTGCCTTCCTCGGGCTCGACTCCCATTCCTGGCCACAGGTTGTAGTTGCCATCTACCTCCCTTCCCTGCCCGGGCTTGTAGCACTCGGACTGGTACTCGGAGCGACCCGGCCATTCCACCCAGTCCTTGGCTGCGGGCCGCTCCTTCGATTCGTCTTCGACCGTTATGTGACGCCTGAGCGGAGCGTAATGCTCGTTCTTGAACTTGTCCACGGTGACTATCAGGGGCTCATCGGAACGGTTCTTCGAAGTGTGCGGGTAGATGATTATCTCCGAAGGTTTGTGTACATAAGCTACCTCGGTGTTGAGAAAGAAAAACTCCTTGGTTTCGGCGTATTCATAGCTGTGCAGGAACAGCTGCTCTAGCGCTTCTACACCCTTAGCCACGAGGAAGTCGTCGAGCGCAGTCTTGTGGTCGGGGCTGAGCATGGGTAGCTGAACGATCTTTACATGTGCGCCTCGGTCGGTGAGCCGCCGTGCAAGCTGGTGCTCGGCTATGGCTACGTTCTGGAGCGTGGCTTCCTTGGCGGTGGGATCGGCATCGTAGCAGATGTGCACGGGCCTGCCCTTCCACTTGATCTGCTCAAGGTCGGGGATGAAGTCCCACAGCAGGCGCTTCGATTGGAAGTTGAATATCCCGCCTAGCCCGATAGCGGCGAATCCCATCTTGACTGCGCAGGCGGCTTTCAACTCTCCTTCGGTAAGTACCAATGGATGGGAAGCATCTTCAATAATCTCTTTCCAGTTGATACCGTTGAGGTGGGGAAAGTAGGCTCGCGGCACAGAGCCGAGGGGTTGTTCGTACTTGTTTACCTCGGCACCCTTCAGGAACCCGCTAAGCGCCTCGAAGAATCGGTAGCGGAACATATTGTCGATCAGGGTGCGGTCAATGGTGTAGTAGGGGATCTTGAAACCATCCCCAGAACGGGAGAGCTTGAGATATGTGCTCTCCAACTCTGTTTTAGGATCGAACCCCAACGCCTTGGAATCCTTCTCGTCGAGCCCAGACTCTTTGAGCTTCACAATCATGCGCTGGCGCGGGGTTTGGTGCCGCTTGGCCGCGCTGCCACTGGCTGGTTGTTTGGGTATGTTATTCTTGATACCAGTAGCTGCATCTTCTTTCTGGCCCTGCTTCCGCGTCACGAGCGGTCGCAGGGTTTTCTTTTTGGTACTCATAGCTCATCTCCATCAAACGTGTTGCTTGGTGCTTGTAACCTCCTTGTTCGCGCACCCCGCCCCATGACGCGGAGCAGGGCGCGCCGGGTGTTAGTTGCCGAAGGAGCGAAGCCGCGCGACCTCTGACTCGGGGATCATGAGCAGTAGTCCGCCGATGCGCCGATAGACTACCTTGTCTCTCAGCGCCCACTGGCGCAGGGTGTGGTGCGAGATGCCTATGAGCGCTGCGGCTTCTTTTACCCTGAGTAGCTTCTCTTTTGGGTCTAGGGGCGTGGGGTCGTCGCATCGTTGGGCTTCCATCCTCAAGCGCGCCTGCATACGATCGGTGGGGTTACCGAATCGTTTCGCGGTGCGCAGGGCGATGGCCCGGGTTACACCTTTGCCTTTTTTCCTGCGTCCATATCGCTTGGCGCGTGGGGGATCGGCCTGCGCAGCTGCTTTGCGGGTGGTCTTGGCGGGGGCTGCCTTCTTAGCTGCGAACGCAGTCTTCCCGCTGCTCTTTTTCTTGCTGGTTGGCATGTGGGTCTCCGAGGGTCGTAGTTCTGCCAGCCGCGCATCGTGGCCGATGCACTAAGTGCAAAGCCTTTCGCCTTGCATGCTGCAAGAGCGTTCGCGCCCCTGCGTGCTAGCCCAGACACCCGTCGAACAGTGGAGCTAACGGGGTTCGACTCACCCGCCTCTCCACTACAGGTTCTGACCACGGAGTTGCTTTATTTCCACGGGGCGTGCTCACCCGAATTGCTCCGTCTCAGTTCGCCGCGTCTATTATACATAAAATTGTCAGGCTGTATAAAACATTGACTAATAAGGTCTTAGCACCCTTACTAATCCTCCCGTTTCGCCTCGTGCGCCGATGGGGGCAAAGTAAGGACCCCGTCCATCCTCGACGACGCCGAGCGAAGGTGCTCGCCAGAAAGATGCATGTATCGGGATGTCATTCTTGGATCGGAATGGCCAAGCAGCTTCTGGAGGTCATGAGTATCCGCGCCCTGCATACGAAGATGCGAAGCGAAAGTGTGCCTCAAATCGTGGAACGAAAAGTCCTCGATACCTACTTTGCGGCAGGCGAGTATGAAGCGCATCGAAGCTAGATGGGGCTTGATCCCCGGGAACAAAACACCCCGGTCTCCGCGCCGCTTGCGCTCAACCAAACCCATGACCTCGAAGACCTGCATGGCCAAGTCGTTGATGTAGGCTATGCGCGGCTTGCCGTTCTTGGTCCTCCTGAGGGCCACCTGCCTGCGATGGAGGTCCACGTCGGGCAGATTGGTCAACCATAGTTCCCCGCGCCTCGCGCCCAGCGATACGGCAAGCCCAGCTGCCTGCTGGAGCCATTGCGCGGCATCATCGTTATAAGGTGCGATGCGGCAAGCGGTGAAGACTCGCGTCCACTCCTCGGGAGTCAGGTACCGGGTGCGGCCTTCAGGGGCTTTGGGCAGGGGTACGCGCTGGGCGGGATTGGTGCTGATCTTTTCGAGGTCGATGGCTACGTTCAACATGCGGCGGAGTACGCCCATCTCCTTGAGCACCGTGCCGCTGGCTGCCTTGGCCTCGCGTTGATGGATGAATCTGATCACGTCGCCGCGCCGAATGGCGGCCAGCTTCATGGACCCGAAGAACGGCTTGAGCTTGGATTCTATGATGCCCTGCTGTCGGACATACTCAGCCCTTGAGAGCTTGCCTCTCATGACCTGCGGCGTGATGCGCGTCTCCTGAAAGCGGAGGAACTCATCGGCCCAGTACTCAAAGGTCTCCTCGCTGGGTAGCGGAGTGCCCAGGATCTTGGCCCTCTCGACCTTGGCTTTTTCGTTCGCGAGTATCTGCCGCGCCTCGGTGACCGTGGCGGTCTTCAAGCTGCGGCTCTTGCGTCGTCCGTGGGTATCCTTCCATACGATGGTGATGCCTTCCCGGTCCTTGCGTCGGTACACGTTGCCCGACGTCCCCACTTTCATCTTGGGCATGGTCTCTTCGTCCTTTTTTTTCTTACTACCCGGTTACTACCGGGAAGCGCCGCTTCTAAGCCCTAGAGCTGTAAGCTATTTATTATCTTAGCGCTAAAGACATAATTCGTGTGCACAAAATCGCCATGCGCAGGCGAAATTCGATTGCGCTTGCCCGCATGCTGTCCTCTCCGCCTCGTGGAGTGTACCATCCGGCGAAGCCCAGCAATCTGCGGATCACGATTCGCTATTCGGCGCGCAACGCATCCATCGGTTGAATTGAAGCCGCGCGTCGTGCCGGCAGCAGCGTAGCCAGCGCCGACACAACCACAAGCAGCACCGCGACGCCAACAAAGCTGACCGGATCATGCGGCCCGACCCGGAACAGCAGGCTCTTCAACAGCCGAGCCAGCGCCAGGGCCACCACCAGCCCCAGTGCGCCGCCCAAGGCCACCAGCCGCATTCCCTCGCCGAGAATAAGCCGAAGTATCCGCGGTCTGTCTGCACCCAGCGCCATCCGCACCCCGATCTCCTGGGTGCGCTGCACCGCCATGTAGGCCATCAAGCCATACAGGCCGATCACCGCCATCACCAATCCGGTCAGGGCAAAAAAACCAAGCAGCGTCGTTTCAAAGCGGGGACGATCTGCCAGGCGGCTGACGGATTGACTGAGCGGCTCCATCTCCACCGGAACGGTTCGATCGATCGAAGCAATCTCCGAACTGACCCATGGTTCAATCGTGGAGGTGGGCATCAGCGAATCGATGACGATAATCAATCTGTTTCCGCTCCAGTCGTCGGGCACATTCCGCTGAAGGGTATACATCTCCGGATCACTTTGTTCGGTAAGCCCATTATTCTTTACATTGTCTGCCACGCCGACGACGATAGTCCCAGTGCCGCTGCGAGGCCCGTCCGGCTTGAAGCGCTTTCCAATAGGATCCTGGTTTGGAAACAGGCGCGCAGTCAACAACCGGCTCAGGATCGCTTCGCGCTCATTCCCGGTGCGGTCCTGTTCGGCAAAATTCCGCCCGCGAATAATCGGAATGTTGAGCGCACGAAAATAGTCGGGCGTCACCGAGCGGCCAGTAACATTTCCTCCGATCCCGGGAGGGGTCGGCGGCTTGCCTTCCACCACCAGATCAGAGTACCGAAAGCTCTGCGAGCCTCCCGCTCCCGGCGGAATCGAAGTAGCCATTCCCACCGCAAAGGTGCCGGGCAACCGCCGCAATGATGATTCAAGACGAAGATAGAAGTCCATCACCTTTTGATCGGTGTTGTAGCGCCACCAGGGAAGCGCTACCTTCATGGTCAGGACTCCACCGGTTTTCATTCCGAGATTTTGCTCTTCAATCTTCGCAAAACTCCGCAGCAACAACATCGCACCCGACAACAGAATGATGCTTACAGCGATCTGTGCTGCGACAAGGCTGCGCCTTAGAAAGGCATGACTGCGCGACATCGACGCCTTTGCGTTCAGCGCAGTCAATCCCGGTTTTTCGAGCGCCGCGGCGAGTCCGAAGATCGTCCCGCAGAGGCACGAAAGCAGAGCCGCGAACACGGCAATGCGCAGATCAAGGTGGGCCTTGCTGATGAACGGAATTCCCGCCGGAGCGAGGCGGACAAACACCATGACCAGCGCTTGGGCCACCGCAAGTCCGGCCAGGCCTCCCGCAAATGAGAGCAATAAAGCTTCAGTGAGCGCCTGGCGGATGAGCCGGCCACGGCTGGCGCCGATCGCCGCGCGTACCGCGAGCTCCCGTTGCCGCCCGGCCGCACGCGCCATCATCAAGCCGGCCACGTTGGCGCATGCGATCAGCAAAACCGCAAGAACAAATCCGAAGAGAATCCATGCGACCGGACGCATATCCTGGGTTTCTTTGTCACGCAGCGTCCGGATGCTAAGGCGAACTTCGCTTTTCGCCGAGGGAGGGAACCACTTGAGATCGCCATTGAACAGAGGTTGCATCTGCGCATACGCCTGCGCCACGCTGACACCGGGTTTGAGGCGCGCAAATACCCGCTCTGGATAGCCGAACCCCCCATTCACCTTCTGCTGAATCGCAGGATCGAACGCAAAAGGAGAGACGATATCCGCCGCTTCCAGGGTAGGAAACTGGAAGTCTCTGGGCAGCACGCCCACAATGCGAGCGAAATCGCCGTCCACATTGATCATCCGGCCCAGGATGCCTCGATCGCCGTTGTAGTGCGTCTTCCACAGCCCATAAGAAATCATTACCACGCGCGGTCCGTTGGGACGGTCTTCTTCGGGCAGAAAGTTGCGGCCGAGAGCCGGAGAGATTCCGAACAAGGGTAGAAAGTTCGCCTGGAATGATATGCATCCCAGTTGCGCCGGATTGTCTTCGACCAGGTCGCAATTGTGAACTCCCGTGCTCTGCGCCGCGAGAATCGAAAAAGGCGTCTGATCCCTCTGCCATTCCACATAGAAGCGGCCCATCACGAACTCCTGCCGCTCCAGCGAGTGCACGAATCCCAGCGAGACAATTCGTGTGGGATCTGCATAGGGCAAAGGCCGGAACAGGATGCGGTCCACAACGCTGAACACAGCGGTGGTCGCGCCGATGCCCAGCGTCAGGGTCACGATCGCGGTGAGCGCGAAAGTGGGATTGCGGCGAAACCCACGCAGTGCATAGCGCACATCTTGCCTCAGGGTTTCGATTAGTGGCAACGTGGCACGGTCGCGATACGATTGCCGCGCCTGCTCGACACCGCCGAGCTTGATCACGGCCTGTCGCCGCGCCTCCAGCTTACTCAGCCCCGCGCGCACTCCCTCGTCTGCATCGAGGGCGACGTGGCTTTCGAGCTCCGCTTCAAACTCCCGCTTCGTCCGCCCGGCGCGCAGCAGCCGCAATAGAAGCGCCCGTAGTTTGCGCATGTGTGATCTCCTATTGCGTGCGCAGCGCCTCATTCGGATTGATTCGAGCGGCACGCCGCGCCGGAATCCAGCACGCCGCCAATGCGACTGCTGCGAGAACCACCGGCGCCGCGGCAAAGGTGATCGCGTCGTGCGGCTGAATCCCGTAGAGGAAACTCGCCGCGAGTTTCGATAACGCCCAGGCTGCCGGCCAACCCAGCGCGGTCGCGATCGCCGCCAGCGTCATTCCCTCGCGCACCACGAGCCTCTCCACCGATCCAGGGCGCGCCCCCATGGCCATGCGGATGCCGATCTCGCGCCGGCGCCGGCCCACAGCATTACTCATCACGCCATAGAGCCCGATGGCGGCCAGTAACAGTCCGATGCTGCCGAACACGCCAAACAGCGCCGCCGCTAGTCTGGGCAGGAAATACGCGCTGCGGATGTGCTCTTCCATCGTCTCCTCGTTGTAAATGGCCATGGCGGGATCGAGCGCGTACACCTGCCGCCTCACGACCTCGGCCAGCGCCGCCGGATTGCCCCGTGTGTGCACCACAAGCGTATAGCCCATCAGCGAAGCATCGTCCACAATACTCTGGTCGAGCGATCGATAAAGGATCGGGCGCGTGTCCTCGCCCAGCGTCCGCGACTTCGCATTTCCGGCTACGCCGATAATCTCGTACGTCCAGTGGCCGCCGTTCACATGCTGTCCAATCGGATTGGCGCCGCCGAACAGCCGATCCGCGAAAGCTTTATTGACGATCGCCGTTCGCGGCCCGTTCGCAGCTTCTCCACCGAAGTCGCGTCCCGCGATCCGCGGCGTGCCAAGGGCTTCAAAGTAACCCGGCGTCACCATGTACAGGTCGGCATAGGTGAACGCAGCGTCTTTCCCCGCGTGCCCGGTCACGGTGAATCCATCGCTGCGATTGCCGCCGGACAGCAGCGCCACATCCGTACACACCGCCCCATCCACGCCCGGCAATGCCTCGGCGCGCTGGCGGAGTTCTGCGAGAAAGTGGCTGGTGCGCTCCGGCGTATAGCCATTCAGGCGCGGATCGACTGAAAGCATCAGGAGCCCCTTGGCGCGAAATCCGATATCAATATTGGCGGCGCTCTCAAGGCTGCGCAGAAACAGGCCCGTCACCGACAGCGTGGTCAGCGACATGGCAATCTGCGCCACGACCAGCACGTTGCGCAAGTTCCAGCGGCGCCCCACGCGCGCCAATGCATCTTCGCCTTTCAGCGCCTTCGCCAGAGAAGGACGCGAAGCCGCCCACGCGGGTCCAATCCCCAGCAGCAGGCCCGACGCCGCGCTGATCAGAACAATGTACAGATCCACCCGCCAATCGATAGTCACGCGCACATTGAGAGGAACAGGCGCAGGCAGATGCATCGATGACAGCGACTGCGTGGCCCACAGCGACAGAACTGCGCCCAGCGCTCCGCCGCCAAGACCGAGCAACACGCTTTCCATCAAAACCTGGCGCCGCAGCCGGCCCCGGGTTGCCCCGAGCGCCAGCCGCACCGCCATTTCTCCCTGCCTTCCCGCCGCTTGCGCAAACAACAGGTTGGCCACATTGGTTCCGGCAATCGCGAGCAGCAGCACCACCACCAGCGAGAGCGCGCTGAGGAAGATCAGCACCGCGTCCCGCTCCCGCGGCGGCAGCGTGCCGGCCTGCTCGAACACAAACGACAGACCCCGGTCGGTCTTGGGGTAACTCGCAGCGAAACGCCCGGCAAGCGTGTTTAATTCCGCCGCAGCCTGTTTGCGCGTTACGCCGGCGCGCAATCGCGCTGTCACCGTAACCCAGTGATATTCACGCGAATCCTGCGGCGGCAGATTGGGAACAAGTTGCGCCGTGAAGCTCAGCGGTACCCAGAACTCTGAATCGAGGATCTGATCGACGCTATGGAATGTAGCCGGCGCAATGCCAACCACCGTGAACAGCCTTCCTGAGAGCGTCACCGTCTTTCCAAAGATCCCCGGGTCACCGTGGAAGCGGCGCTGCCAGAGCCGCGCACTCAGCACCACTGCGGCAAGCCGTTCATCGCTGCTGACGAACCCGCGCCCCAGCACCATGGGAAGCTCGAGCACGTCGAAAAAATTGGTCGTGACACCCTGGCCCCACACGCGCTCGGGATCCCCGTTGCCGCCTATCGACGCGGGAATCAGGTCGTAATAGCCGCTTACGCCGGAAAACGATTTCGCTTCGTTCCGGACATCGTCGTACATGGGCCTGGGGAAATTGTTACAGCAGTTTTCGCCACCCTGCCGGAGGTGCAGCGCCAGCAGCGTCGCAGGATCGCCGACCGGCGCCGGCCGCAGTACGAATCGGTTGACCATCGAGAAGATGGTGGCATTGGCCCCAATCCCCAACCCGATCGACAGGATCGCAACTGCGGTGACGCCTTTGTGCTTGGCCAGCGGGCGCAGGCTGTAGCGCAGATCGCGAAGCAGCGACTCGAGCCACGGCACACCGCGCCGCTCGCGATACGCCTGCCGGGTTTGCTCCACTCCGCCTAGCCGGATGAGCGCCTGGCGCCGCGCCTCGGCTGCGCTCAGCCCTGCACGCGTGCCCGCTTCGATATGCAGCGCGAGGTGCGCTTCCAGTTCCGCCGAGAATTCCTCGTCATCGCGCCCCTGCCGGAAAAGGCCGACAAAGCGTATCCACATCCCTCGCAGCTTTCCCATCAGTTCTCCAGTTTTCTGTCAGCGCTTGCGTTCAATCGAAATCAATCCATGCGCAACGCCTGCATGGGATCGGTGTGCGCAGCCCGCCGCGCGGGCAGATACGAGGCCAGTGCAGCGACCGCGCTCAAAACAACAACGGCCGTCAAATAAATCAACACGTCATGCGCGTGGCCGCTCAGCAGATGGATATTCACGCCCATGCCTGAATTCGTAAATGAGACCAGCGAGACCACCCGCGCCATAGCCACGGCCACGAGTACTCCGCACGCCAGTCCGGCCACCGCGAGCGCCAGTCCCTGCCGCACCACCATGCGAAGAACGTGGCCCGGCTGCGCCCCCAGCGCCATGCGCACGCCGATCTCCTGGGTGCGCTGGGCCACCGAGTAGGCCATCACGCTGTACAGTCCGATCGCGGCCAGCAAAAGCGACAGGCCTCCCAGCACCGTCATCAGGGTCGCCGCCACTTTCTGCGGATAAAGCGACGCGCCAATGAATTCCTTCAGCGGCGCCGCGTCATAGACCGTGACGTTGGGGTCGATCGCCCGCACCTGCTCGCGCAAGGTTGACAGCACGCCATCCGGCTCTCCGCGCGTGCGCACGTAAAACGCGAGGTTCATATCCTCGCGAAATACCTGGCGAAATGGCACGTAGAAGTACGCCGGCGCGGATTCAGCGAGGTAGTGATATTTCGAATCCTTGGCCACGCCCACTACGCGAAACCAGCTGCCCCAACCGTGGATTCGATGGCCGATGGGATCGCGCCCCGCAAAGAACCGGCGCACAAACGCTTCGTTCACGATCATCACCGCGGGCGCGTTTTCATTGTCCTGGTTGGTAAAGTCGCGGCCTTCCACAATGGGTATGTGCATCAGAGGCAGGTATCCGGCGGAAACCACGTTGCGGAAAATGTTCATGTTTTCGTTGGGCCGGCGTGCATATCCTTCGATGTTCAACTCCTCCCACCAGCTTGGTTCAAAGCCAAGCGGCACGCCGTCGGAGTAAGCAATGTCGGTCACGCCGGGCGCCGACAGCATGCGCTCTTCTAGGCGCCGGCAGAACTCCTTGCGCTGGGCGAGACCGTACCCGTTTGTCGAAAGATAAAACTGGTTGAGCAGAACGTGATCCGGATCGAAGCCGGGATCGATACGCATGGTCTGTTGAAAGCCGCGCGCCAGCAGTCCCGCGCCCACCATCGCCACCAGCGCCAACGCCACTTCCGACGCGACCAGCGCAGAGCGCAGCCGGTTCCGGCCACGGCCCGCGGTGCCGCTGCGGCCATTTGCATTCAGGCGCGCGCTCAGGTTTATTCTCCCCGCTTGCAACGCGGGGATCAGTCCCGCAGCGAGGGTTGTGAGAACGCACACGCCGGCGGTGAACACAAGCACCGCGAAGTTGGGCCGGGTGTCCATCGCAACCAGGAGTTGCATCGGACCCGGCGGCATCAGGAATTTCAGCACGTGCGCGAGCCAGGGCGTCACCGCCAGCCCCAGTCCCGCTCCGGCCATAGTGAGCATCAGGCTTTCCGTCAGTACCTGACGCGCGATCCGGCCGCGCCTCGCGCCCAGAGCCATGCGCGCGGTGAATTCCTTCTCGCGCACCGTCGCCCTCGCCAGCAGCAAGTTGGCCACGTTGGCGCACACGATCAATAACAATAATGCGCACACGCCCATCAACACGCGCAGCGGCCCAGCCAACAGCCCCTGTGGCCCGTGCGGCGACTTGGCCAGCGGCAGCAGAATGGCACTCATGCCTTCGCTCACATCGGCATTGGCCACGGCCATGCGCTCCGCAAGCGCCTTCAACTCCGCACCCGCCTGCTCGAACGTCACGCCTTGCTTCAACCGCGCAATGCCCAGCATGTTGCGATCGTGGCGGTCGCGCAGCATCCACAACTTCACGCCATTCAGCGCGGACTGCTCCATGTAGGGAACCCACACGTCGAATGCAGTAACCGGTATCGATCCATGAAATGCAGGCGCCGCCACGCCCACAATGGTAAGTTCGTGCTGGTTGATGCGAATCGTCCTGCCGGCAATGGCCGGGTCGGCGCCGTAGTGCGCGCGCCAGTAGCGGTCGCTGATCACCGCGACAGGATAAGCGCCGGGAGCATCGCCATATTCACTGGGAAGAAACAGCCGGCCCGTTTCCGCTTGCACTCCGAGCACGGAAAAGAAATTTCCCGAGACCAACTCGCCCCACACCCGCTCGCGCATGATCTTCCCTGCCTACGCTGAAAGCGGCGATGTGTGTAACTGCGATGCCATCAAACTGCTTGAGGTGATCGCGAAAGTCGATAAAGTCGGGATAAGAATTCGGCACCCATTCGCCGTTCGGCGTCACAGACTCGATCGCGACCAGCCGACCGGGATCGCGAACGCCGTTTAAGGGCTGCAACAGAACCGCATCGATCCAAGTGAACGCTGTCGCACACGCGCCGATTCCGGCCGCAAGAGTAACTACCGCGACCACCGCGAAGCCCGGATTCCGCAGCACCATGCGCCATGCGTAGCGCAGGTCTTGCAGCAGGTCTTCGAGCCAGGGCAGGCCGCTTCGATCGCGATGCGCCTGCCGCGCCTGTTCCGCTCCCCCTAACTGGATCAGTGCCCGGCGCCGCGCTTCGGCTTCGCTCAATCCCGCGCGCTTGCCATCATCGATATGCAGAGCCAGGTGCGCTTCTAGTTCAGCCGAGAATTCCTGATCGGCCCGGCCGCGCCCAAGCAGGCCGCCCAGCCGAACCAAGAGTGCCCGCAACTTTCGCATAGATCCTCCTACTCGGTTCTCAATGCCTGCATCGGGTCTGTCGAAGACGCCCTGCGCGCCGGCACAAACGCCGCCAGCATCCCGCTCACCAGGACCAGCGCGATCACCGCCGCCGCTGTCCCCGGATCGTGCTCGCTTACTCCGAACAGAAACGCCTTCATGGCCCGCGTAGCTACCCATGTGCACACGATCCCGGCGACTAGTCCTGCACCCACCAGCAACGCCGCATTCTTCAGCACCAGCAGCAGCACATCGCCGCGCTGCGCTCCCAGCGCCATGCGAATGCCCACTTCGCGCGTGCGCCGGTTTACCGAATACGCCATCAGGCCGTAGAGCCCGACCAGCGCCAGCACCAGCGCAATCGCTGCGAACGCCGTCAGCAGCGATGTCTGAAACCTGCGCCGCGCGCTTGCGATCGAGACCAGGTCGCCCATGGTGTGAACATCGGTCGGCGCGAGGTTGGGATCGATGGACTTCAGCGTAGAACGCACTTCCGCAACCACAACTGGCGGCGGTTGTGTGGACCGAACTGCGAAATACGCGTCACCTAAATCGTAGCTGGCACCGTACATCTGCGGTTGCGGCTCTTCTTCCAGGCTGGTGTGCCGAACATCGGCGACGACTCCGACAATGGCCGACCAGTGTTCGTGCTTCTCATCGCCGCTAATCCGCCGCCCGATAGGGTTCTGATTCGGAAAGTATGTATCCGCGAACTTCCGATTGATGACGATGGGGCCGTTGGCTGTCGCGTCGGTATTAGTAAGAGAGCGGCCGGCAAGCAGCGGAATGTTCATGGCCGAAAAATACTGCGGCGTGACCACTCGGCCTTCGGACTGCTGAAAATCCTTATTGGGATAGCCGTCAATCCACAAAATCGTGAGGCTTTCAGAGTTACTGAGGGGTAGATTGTTTACCGCACCGGCTGCCTGTACGCCGGGGAGGGCGCTCAGCCGGGCGACGAAGTCCTTAACGAAGGCTGTCTGCGGCGGCTTATAACGGTCGTCCAGACCAAGATGGAATGTCACTGCCGCCTGCGAGAACCCGGTGTCGACGTTGACCACGTTGATGTAGCTGCGGATGAGCAAACCCGCAGAGGCCAGCAGTACCACCACCATCGCGGTCTGCGCAATAATCAGGCCGCTCTGCAGTCGGCTGTGGCCCGCGCTTCGCCCCTGTGCTCCCTGCGCCTTCAACGACTCGGCGAGTTGCAGACGCCAGGCTCCTGAGGCCGGAAACAACCCGGTGATCACGCCGGTCAGTATCGAAGCGCCGAGTGCGAACAACAGCACGCGCCAATCGAGGGACGCCTCATTCATCCGCGGAATATTGCCGGGATCGAGGCGTGGCAGAATTCGCAGAAACAGGAACGCGAGACCGACGCCCAGCATTCCACCGCCGACGCAGATCAGCAGCGACTCCGTGACTAATTGCCGCACCACGCGGCTGCGCCCGGCGCCCAGCGCCGCCCGGACACCCAGTTCCCGCTCACGCGCCGCCGCCCGCGCGAGCAACAAATTGGCCGCGTTGCCGCACGCAATCAGCATCACCAGCCCCACGCTCGCCAGCAGCAGCCGCATCAACGGCCGCACCGGCCCGATTGAAATGGCGGTAAATCCCTCCACGAGCGCGCCCCAGCCGCTCCGCATTGTGTCGCCCGCATACTGCTTGACGAGGCGCGCCATGATGGTACTCATCTCCGACTGCGCCTCGTGGATGGTGATGCCCGCTCTTAACCGCGCAATCGAAACATTATCATTCGGATTGCGATCTGACTTCTTCTGCGCGTCCAGCACCAGCGGAACCCAGATCTGCGTCGAGTTGATATGCGAATTCCCGTAGGGCAGATCGGTCTTGAAAGGGTATTCGAATTCCGGCGGCATGACGCCGATGATCCGGTAATGGGCGCCATCCAGCTGAAGATCGCGCCCAACGACATCTGCTTTTGCCCCGAACATCGACACCCAGAGCGAGTGGCTGATCATCGCAACTTTGTCATGACCCGGCTGGATGTCTTCGGGCCCGATGGCGCGTCCCAGGTCCGGCTGAGATTCGAGCGTGGAGAAAAAGTTCTCGTCCACGCGAGCAGCGCCGATGCGTTGTGCTTGCCCCTGGCCCCCAACGCTGAACATCGCCTGCTCGAAGTTCGACATACTAGCGTACAACCGGCTCTCGCGCTGGATGTCGTAAAAGTCGCCATAGCTCGGGCAAATGACCTCTGCCGGAATCTTGAGATTCGGATTGGGCGTAAACAGATATACCAGTCGCTCGGGATCTCCATAAGGCAGCGAACGGAGCAGCACTGCATTCACGAGGCTGAAGACCGCCGTGCACGCGCCGATGCCCAGGCCTAGCGTCAGCACTGCTGTGATCGTGAACCCGGGAGCCCGGCGCAATGTGCGCATGCCGTAGCGCAGATCCTGCACAAGATTCTCGAGCCACAGCACGCTGCGTCCGTTGCGATGAGCCTGGCGCGTCTGCTCCGCTCCGCCCAGCAGGATCAGGGCCTGGCGACGCGCCTCGCTCTCGCTCAGTCCCGCACGCACGCCGGCTTCGATATGCAGGGCCAGGTGCGCATCGAGCTCGGCGGAGAAGTCCTCATCCGCGCGGCTTCTTCGCACCAGCCCCAGAAGCCGCTTCCACATCGCTCGAATCTTCCGCATCATGCACCTTCGGCTGCGGCGAGAAATTTGGCAAGAATCTCAGTCGTCTGTTCCCACTCCGCCGCCGCCTTGCGTACCTGCCTCTGCCCGGCCTTGGTCAGCTCATAGAACTTGGCCTTGCGGTTGTTCTCCGACGCGCCCCAGCGCGACCGGATGTAGCCTTCCTGCTCGAGCTTGAGCAGCGCCGGATACAGGGTGCCGTAGTTCAACTCCAGCAGGTCGCCGCTTGTCTGTTCAATGCGCCGTGCCAGGCCGTAGCCGTGCTGCGGGCCCATGGTTTCGAGCGTGCGCAACACCATCAGCGCCAGCGTCCCCTGCCACACATCGGTCTTGCCGCCCATCATGCCTCCTATGGCAAACCCATAGATAAGAACAATACACCGGCCCCTATGGGAACGCAATAGGGAATTTCCAGACCGCTCACGACCTCTAACCTTGGGCGTCTGCGATTCGACTCCGGTAGGCGGCCTTGAGGCACAAATGTCGTGTTAGGCTGGCTCCATGCCCCTTCATGGAAGGAAGACACCTCTGTTTCTTCATCACCTTGCCGTTGCGGGCGCAGTCCTGGCGGCGATTCCTCTCGCGGCTCAAAACAATCCAAGTCTGCCTGCCTCGGTCCAGGCGCAGTTGCCCGCGCTCACGGAAACTTACAAGCAGCTGCACCGCAACCCCGAGCTCTCGCACCATGAAGAAAGGACCTCGGCGTATCTCGCTGCGGAGCTGCGCAAAGCCGGATACACGGTCACGGAGCACGTGGGCAAATACCAGGACGGGGCGCAGGCCTATGGCATCGTTGCAGTGCTCGAAAACGGCGCCGGTCCGCGCCTCCTGATCCGCACCGACATGGATGCCCTTCCCGTCGAGGAAAAGACAGGTCTCGATTACGCCTCCACTGTGCGCGCCACCAATCCGCAAGGGCAGGATGTAGGCGTCATGCACGCCTGCGGCCACGATATCCATATGACCGTGCTGCTCGGCACCGCCCGCGAAATGGCGGCGCGCAAATCAGCGTGGCACGGCACGCTGGTGCTCATCGGCCAGCCCTCCGAAGAGACCATCGACGGCGCGCGCGCCATGCTGGCGGACGGACTCTATCAGCGCTTTGGCCGGCCGGACTTGGTGCTGTCCGAACACGATGATTCGACCAATGCAGCAGGTTCGATTGCGATCAAGGGCGGCCCGCTGCTCGCCAGTTCCACCAGCATCGACGTGGTGATGCGGGGAGTCGGCACGCACGGATCGGCGCCCGAGAACGGCAAGGATCCCATCCTGATGGCGGCGGAGTTTGTGGTGCTTGCGCAGAGCATCGTCAGCCGCCAGGTGAATCCGCAGCAACCGGCCGTGCTCACCGTCGGCACCATTCACGGCGGGGCCAAGCGCAACATCATTCCTGAAGAAGTGACCATGGGCCTTACCCTGCGGACGTATTCCGACAAGGTGCGCGATCAGATCATCGCGGCCATTCGCCGCATGACCGAGGGCATCGCGATCGGTTATGGAGTCCCTTCCGACCGCATGCCGATTGTGACCGTGAGCCAGAGCGAGATCACGCCGGCCACCTACAACGATCCGTCGCTCGCCGAACGTCTGCGGGGCGTGGCCGTGAAAGCGCTGGGCGCCGATCGCGTCAATCCCGCCGACTCGGTGATGGGCAGCGAAGACGTGGGTCTGTTCACGCTCGACGGCCAGATTCCGGGTGTGATGTTCCGGCTGGGCGCGGCCGATCCCGACAAGCTGGCGCATGCCAAAGAGACCGGAGTGCCGCTGCCCGGACCGCATTCCCCGCTGTTCGCGCCGGTCTTTGGACCCACGATCACGACCGGGGTAACCGCGATGACCGCCATGGCCCTCGATCTGCTGAAGTAGCTGGCATGGTTGATTCAGAGCCGGGTGCCCCGCGTCTCGATTTTGAGACGTGGGATGGGATTCAGGCATTTCCCCGTGACTAAGGAGACCGAGCGGTGTTCACTCATTTCGTCGGATCCACCAGGGCCTGGTATACCAGTGCGTGGCTCAGATACTGCACGTTGGGATTCCCTCCGCGCATGCGCTGAATCATGCCCACGAAAACAATGTCGTTGGTGGGATCGACCCAGAACCACGTGCCCGCCGCCCCGTCCCACAGAAACGTGCCCTTGCCGTCCGCGAGGTTGGCCGTCTGCGGGTCGAATGCGACCGCGCAGTTATAGCCATATCCGAATCCCGCCCGCATCTGCTGCGCGCCGATGCCGTACTCACCGGTGAGAAGGCTGGGAGGCAGATGGTTTGAAGTCATGAGCTTCACCGAAGCGGGAGCCAGGATGCGCTTGCCGTTCAGTTCTCCGCCATCAGCCATCATCTGCGCGAAGCGGTAGTAATCTTCCGCGGTTGAGACCATGCCTCCGCCGCCCGAGGGCATGGTGGGTTGCGCCGCGTAACCGGTGGCGCTATTCGGATCGAGGTCCAGCCCGTCCTGCTTGTTGGCCACGTACAGTGTCGCGAAGCGGCTGCGCTCATCTGCCGGCACATAGAACCTCGCATCCTTCATACCCAGCGGCGAGTAAATGTGATCGCGCATGAAGTCCGGCAGCGACTGCCCCGAGAGCTTCTCGACGATGTAACCCTCAATGTCCATCGATACGCTGTAGGTCCAGCCCTTGCCCGGCTGGTAGGTAAGTGGAATCGCCGCCAGCTTTTCGATAAATTCCTGAAGGTTCTTTGATTGGAAGAGCTTTCCATCGCGGTACATGTGATCCACGGGGGTGTCGCCAAAAAAGCCATACGTGAATCCCGCCGTGTGCGACATCAGTTCAGCGATGGTGGGCGGGTGATCTGGATCGACAAGAATCATCTTCCCGTCCGCATCCTGACCCTTGTAGACCTTCAGGTTCGCAAACTCCGGAATGTACTTTGCAATTGGATCCGAGGGCAGCCACTTGCCTTGCTCATACAGCATCATCATCGCCACGCCTGTCACCGGCTTGGTCATCGAGTAGTCGCGAAAGATCGTGTCCTTCGTCATGGCCGCGCCTGAGGCCATGTCCCGCTGGCCGTAGACGCGATAGTCCACCACCTTGCCGTGCCGCGCCAGGATGGTCACGATGCCCGCTAGTTCTTTCTTGTCTACGGTCTGTTGCATCAGCGCGTGCAGTCGCTCCAACCGCTCCGAAGAGAAGCCGACCGTCTCTGGTTTGACGACCGTCATGTCGACCGCGTGGTGCGCAGGCTGTGATTGCCCTTGTTGCGCTACGGATGCAAACGGAAACCCCACGAGCAGAGCCATAACAAGGGCATAGCTCAAGATTGCAGATCGATTGTCTGTCATGATTCTTCCCCGGCCGAAATCACAAACGCACGCAGGTTTCGCGGCGTCGGGATGGATAGAAACGAGTGCGCACCATTTATAACAGGAGAGACCTGGCGCAAAACCGGGATTACCTATCCGAAAGTGGTCCGGATGCAAAGAGGGAACAACCCTTTGGTTGTCCCCTCGATACGCAAGAATTGCGATTCCGATTCTTGAGGCTGACTATCCCATGTACTGTACGTGCACATAGGTGCCAAGGCGAACATTGTAAGCCAGGTACCAGCCAGGATGGTCCGGATCGTCGTAGATGACCACGTCGTCGGAGTCCCACAACCAGCCATTCACATAGCCCAGTTCCCACGGCGCAACGCTCCAATACCAGCCGTTGAACCAGAAGCGGCCCGGACCTCCGCCGCCCAATCTCCAGCGATGGCTGGGACCAAATCCGCCTGCAAAATGGCCGTGCTCATACGGGTGGTCCAGGTGGTAATGCGCATCGTCGCGTCCCGCATCATGACCCACCCACACTTTGCCGTTATCGACATGCGGCGCATTGGGATGCCCCGGCTTGTCGCTGTAATTCCGGTTCTGCTCGGGTGGGTGCGGAGTCCCGTGATACTCTGCCGGTCCGTGCTTAGGTACGGGTTGGTGCTGAGGCGCGGGAGGTTTTCCCTCCTCGTGCTCATGCTGCTGCGCGAATACAGGCGCTGCCGCAACCAGCAAAGCTGACAACGCAAGACTGGTCCATTTCATCGTCTTCCTCCTGCACTTCTCGAGTGCACGGCGCCTATGGCTGCGTGCACTTCCGAGTTACAACCATGTAGCTCACTCATTGGATGCAACCCGGGAAAGAGACGCAAGTTGCGACAAGGGAAAATGCGCAAGGCCCGGCGGTGCCGGGAAAATATAATCGAGTCGCAGGCAACTATCACAGGACGCACGCCGGCTCGCGAGCCTGGGCCAGACTGGAAAGAAGAATCGAAGATTTGTTCCTATGCGTTGACTACCGCCGGCGACCTCCGCCAGGCATAGAGGGGAAACTGGTTGGCCAGTTCCGCCACATCACCGCGAATCGAATCCAGCAGCCCGTCGTCGTGGCGATGTTCGAGAGCCTTTGCAATCCACACCGCGATCTGCCGCATCTCCGGTTCCTTCATGCCGCGCGTGGTCAGCGCTGGCGTGCCGACGCGGATGCCCGCTCGGCTTCAGCGGCGGATTGGTGTCATAGGGAATCGCATTCTTGTTGACCGTGATGCCGGCCTTGCCGAGCGCCAGCTCCGCCTCGGAGCCGAGGATGCCTTTTTCAAAAACATCCACCAGCATGAGGTGATTGTCGGTTCCGCCGGAGACGATCCGGAACCCCGCTTCCTTGAGCGCCAGAGCGAGAGCCTTGCGCGTTGGCCACAACCTGCGCCGCGTAGGTGCGGAATTCCGGCCGCAACACCTCACCAAACGCCACCGCCTTGGCGGCAACGATGTGCACCAGCGGGCCGCCCTGCTGCCCTGGGAAGACCGCCTTGTCTACCGCCGCGGCGAGGTCCTTCCCGCAGAGAATCAGTCCCGCGCGCGGGCCGCGCAGCGTCTTGTGCGTCGTCGACGTGGTGATGTGCGCGTGCGGCACTGGCGACGGATGCACGCCGCCGGCCACAAGCCCGGCAATGTGCGCCATGTCGAAGATGTACACCGCGCCCACCTTGTCCGCGATCTGCCGCATCCGCGCAAAATCCCACAGCCGCGGATAGGCGCTACCGCCGCCGATGATGGCCTTGGGCTTCTCCCGTTCCGCGATCGCTTCCAGTTCGTCGTAATCGATCAGTCTCGGTATCGCGCCGAACCGCATAGAACGTAGGCCGGTACAGCTTGCCGCTGAAGCTCAGCTTATGGCCGTGGGTCAAATGGCCGCCGTGCGCCAGGTCCAGGCCCAGGATCGTGTCCCCCGCCTGCAGCACCGCCGCGTAGGCTGCGGCATTCGCCTGCGAGCCCGAGTGCGGCTGCACGTTGGCGTGTTCGGCGCCAAAGATCTGTTTCGCGCGCGGTCGCGGGCCAGGTTCTCCACCACGTCGGCGAACTCGCAACCCCCGTAGTAGCGGCGGCCGGGATAGCCTTCGGCGTATTTGTTGGTGAAGACCGACCCCGCCGCCTCCAGCACGGCCTCGGACACAAAGTTTTCACTCGCGATCATCTCCAGCCCCTCGTGCTGGCGGAGAGTCTCGTGATCGACGGCGGCGGCTACTTCCGGGTCGCCCTGGGCAAGGGCGTACGACATGCGGTCATCCATACCTGAATTCTATGGCATTCCCCGAGTGTTGCTCCAGATGACCTGGCAGATGCCAATGACCAGCACGATCGCGCCATACAGCGCCCAATGCTGGTCGCCCTGCATGAAGCTGCGGCTGAGGGCGCCCCAGGCGAGATTGAGCCCCTGCAGGATCCAGATTCCGCCCATAATTGCCAATAGAATGCCGATGAGGCTGCTGATAATCCGCATGGTCAGGTTGAACGCTCGACGCATCCCGCACCCCCGCAGTGTTCCCACAGGACATACTAGACCGAAGCATTCATCGATTGATGGTCTGTTCGGCCACGGACACGACGTGTCCGGTCTTGCGATCCACCGCGAAGACCACCAGCCTCACCGGCCCGGAAGCATCCTTGCCGTGAGCAAGCGCTCCGCCCGAGAGCCGAAGCGGACGCCCATCCGCGGAGCTCGAACCGAAGTCCTTCATGACCCGCACGACGGCGATATGATGGAGGGTGCGGCCGGCATTCTCGCCGCGCGCGACCTCCGACTGGGTGGCATCGGCGGCGAGGACCCCGAACAGCCTGGCCTTTGCATCCACTGCTCCCTTCACGCTGAAAACCACGGCGCCGCTCTCCCAACGCGACTCTGCGATCGTCAGTTGCTCCTTGGCGGTCTTTGCCGCGGCCTCCACGGCGCGGGCCAGCTCCGGCCCGTTGTTACCCACCATCTGCGCCGTGCCGTCTACCACCGCCTGCGGAGTGTAAATCGAGTCGAGGTGGAACCGGTCGCCATACTCCTTCTGCCGGTCATCGATTTCCGGCATCGAGAACGGATCGGTCCATCCCTGGTGATTCCAGTATGTGACGTGCTCGCTCAATACGATCGCCTGCGCGCCGGGCACAAATTGCTTCGTATCCAGTTCTTCAAGCAGTTTGTCCGCGGGCGGGCAATCGGAGCAGCCTTCGGACGTGAAGAGCTCGACTAGCACCGGAACGCGCGTGCCGCCCGCCGCCTGTGCTGAGGCTCCGAGTGCGCATGATCCGGCAGCCAGCACCACCCACATCGCGAACCCCACGCTACCCCTTCGGGAAACCATACTGATATGGGATGAAAACTCGCCGGCGCAGGTTACAAGGATTCGCAACAACCTGATTTCATCCGTTGTCTTGCCCGGATAATAGCTTGTATCATGCAGAGCGTGGTGCACCCGGCGGATCGGGGCTAAAACGATTTCGCGGGGCTTGCCGATTCGCACTGGGGTTGGGCCGTTCCGCAAGGGCGTTGTCCGCACTACGCCAAGTTCGCCATATCGATCGAAGGACCGTAATTAGAATCACTATTCAACAGGCGGAGTTCCCCCCTGAGCGCTTGCCGTTTCCTGCCGCGCTTTGCCCGCCGAATCAATTCGAGAAGAGGATGCAATGAGTGCCACTACGCCAATCGCAAGAGTGCGTTCGGAAGCAAGTTTGCTGAAACCGATTCTCATCGGCGGAGCGATCGCCGGGATTCTCGATATAACTTCTGCATTTATCACCGGGGGAGTGAATGTTCCGCGCGGCATCGCGGGAGGACTCCTTGGACCCTCGGCGAGAAACAGCACAGGGGTTGGAATCTGGATTCTGGGTCTCGCGATTCATTTCTTCATCGCGTTTTCCGCCGCGACGGTTTATTGCCAGGCGAGCCGGATACTGCCGTTCCTAAAGAGCAATTTTGTGGTGTGCGGGATGTTCTTCGGCATCGCGGTATTTCTGGTGATGTACCTGGTCGTGATGCCGCTGTGCGCATTTCACTTCAAAGGCCCGTACACGCTGCACGTTCTGATCACAGGGATCGTGGCGCATATGCTGCTGATCGGATTGCCGATCGGCTGGAGCTTGCACAGGTGGGGAGAGTAGAGCAGGATCCTGCATCAGGTGGCTAGAACAGAACGCGGACCTTGAGTCCGCGTTCGTGTTTCGTTTTGAATTGTCGCCGGTTGTTATCCGGGATAAATCCCGGATGGTACCCTTACGCCTTGGCAAGCACCGGGTTGCCCAGCTTCTCCGCCACCATTTCGGGTGCGTGCGCGAAGAAGTCTTCCTTGCTGATCTTGCCTGCTTCCACATCGGCGAGGATGGCTTTCTGGGCCAGGTATTCCTTGTTGACGACGCCAGCCTTTGACTGCAGCATACGCCACGACTTGCGGCGCTCCACGCAGAACATGACTAACTGGCGGCTAAGTGAACGGTACTCGGTTTTGCCGTTTTCCTCGAACTTGATGTACACGCCGAAGTCCGGAATGAAGGACCGGTGCTTCGGGTCGAGATAACGGCGGTAGACCACGTCCTGCTGGGTGATGCGAACCAGCATGTTATCGAGGTGAATCAACTTCGCCGCCGCCTCGGGCTTGATCTTCTTGAGGTGGTTGCGGAAGCGGGCTTCGGTGGTGCACCAGTGGGCCACGGTGTAGCGCTGGGTCTCGCCGGTGGTCTTGGACTTGGTCTCATACCAATCCAGATCGATGGACGGGTTGCCCTTGATGTCGAGGGCTTCCTGGTAGCTCTCGCCCTTGCGCGGATCGAAGACGAACTCCGGCACGCCGCGCGAGTCGCGCACGCGCTGCGCCTGGAAGAGCGCCATGTCGTCGGCCACGCCGTGCTCGGGCTGGCAGGTGGTGAAGCACTGCATGAAGTAGGTTCCGCGATACTCGAGGCCGTCGAGAATCGCCCGGTAGAGCTTGGGCGCGTTGGCCATCGAGACCTGGGCGATGAACGGCGAGCCGTGCCCGGCGAGGAAGGTCTCCGCCACCGTCTTCTTCTCGGTGTTCTTGCCCTGCGTGGCGGCGCCGAAGACGTTCATGTCGTTGCCGCCCAGCATCGGGGTTGAGTCGCTGTTCTGGCCGCCGGTGTTCGAATAGACCTGCGTATCGAGCATCAGCGCCTTGACGTTGGGCCGGTTCTGCAGGATCACCTTCGACATGTTCTGGTAGCCGATGTCGCCCATGCCGCCGTCGCCGCCGACCACCCAGACCTTGGGCAGCTCGACGATTTCCTGGTCGGTCATCAGCGCATCGGTGAAGTGCGAGAACTCGTAGTACTCGCGGTCGCTGATGACGCTGCTCTTCGCAGAGCCATCCGCGGCATCGGCGATGCGCGTAAGAACGATGTCGGCCAGGCGCTCGGGAATGACGGAGCGGCGAGCGTGATCAACGATGAAGCTCTCGCCCATGAGCCAGCCCACCGTGATGCCGTCCTGGAAGAGCGAGTTCATCCACGGATAAGGATGCGGGTTGTTGGGCGACGTCGACCCGTAAACCGTGTTGCAGCCTGTGTGCGCGGCCATGGCCATCACACTCATGCCGTTCGCCAGGCGGCCATCGATGGGCTGCAGGCTCTTGTGGTTGAACGCCTCGGTAAGCAGCACGGCGGCGATAGCCTCGACGAGCTGCGCGTCGGTGATGGGACCGTTCTTCTGCTTCGTATGCGGCGATGCGCGCCTTGGTGTCGGCATCATCTTCGCCGCCCAGGCCCAGGATCAGGTGCGCGATGCCCTGGCGCAGCAGCTCGTATTCGGCATGCTGCGGGCCTTGAGCGCCGCCAGCTTCGCGACGCCGGTCTTCTCCAGTTCGCCGGCCTTGGCCACGAAGCGGTCGGCCTTGGCGTGGTACACGGGCCGCATGTAGGCCTCGGTGACGGCCGCGATCGAGCGCAGCACGCTCTTCTCGCCGCAGCCCGCGCAGGCACCGTCGCCGGAAACGAGCGCGTCGTAGTTGCGGCGAACCATCAGCATGTTGCGCAGCGTGGCGGTCTTTGAGTCGGCCGGGTTGGCGGCGTTGAACAGGCCGAGGTATTTCTGCGAGGTGTCGGGCAGCAGGTTGAGGAAGGCGGTGCCGGTTTCGTGCTCGGCATTCACTTCTTCGGTCTCCTGCACCATCTTGAGCGCGTTGTGATCGCCGCAGGCGGTGACGCAGGCCGCGCAGCCCTTGCACAGATCGGAGACAAAGATGGAGAAGATGCCACCGCGAACCCGGCTGTCTTGCGCTCCGGCGACGAGAAGATGGCGTTGGTCTTCTGATACGCCATCGGCACCTTGTCGATGATGTTGTAGAACTGCGTCTTTGGCTTCGGCGGAGAAGCCGTCGACCGACTCCGTCACTTCGCGGATGATCTTCTGCAGCGGCGTGCCCTGCTTGATTTCGGCGAGCATGCGCTGGCGGGTCAGCTTCTCGATCTCGGGCAGCTTGTCGATCATCTTGCGCGCGCTCGGCGGGATCGCCAACGTAGCGGGAGACCGCCGTACCGAGCATCGTGCTCAGATCCTGCGAGGTGTTCGGCAGCGCGGTATCCGGGACAGACCGAGATGCACTCCATGCACTGGGTGCAGTTCTCGGCGATGTAGAGCGGGGTCTCGCGGCGCGCAACGTACTTGGAAGCCGTGTCGCCCGTGGCCGCGGCAATCACGCCCATGCGCGAGAGCGGTGTGGCGGGCTGGTCGTAGCCGAAGCTGGAGCGGAACTCGGCATCAAATGCGGCGATGCGAGGCCACCGGCGGACGCGCAGACTGGCCCGACGGGCGGCGGTGTGGAGCGGCAGCCGCCGGTGGTGCAGCTCTCGCCGCCAATCGTGGCCATCTCGAGAATCGGCAGCAGCGCCTGTCCGCGCAGCGTGGAGTGGTCGGCGGCGGAGAGCTCGCCGATGGCGATTTCCTTCACGCGCTCGAAGCCCTGGAGCATCACCTCCATGTTCGAGTTCACGACCGCTTCGCCCAGCTTGCCGAACTTCTTCACGTATTGCTTGCGGACCACTTCGACGATATTGCTCCTGCGTGATGCCGAACTCCTGGAGCAGAGTCGCTGACCGCGAAGAAGCCGCCGAGGAAGGCGTTGCCCTGCATGCGGAGTTGCAGGTCGCCGCGATCGGTGGCCTTGCGGGCGATGTCGAAGCCGGGCAGCGTGAACACGCGAATATTCTTGTCGATGATCTGCTTGCGCGCCCAGAGGGGCAGGTTCTCCCACGCTCGCTCGCCTTCCGCATCCGACTCCCAGACCAGGCTTCCGCCTTGCTGCATGCCGTCGAGCGGATTGGTGTGGGTGAAGGCCTTGGGATCGCAGCAGAGGACCGTGGTCACATGGCGCAGATCGCAGTTGACGCGAATGCGATCCTTGGCTGCCACCATGAAGTAGCTGGTCGGCGCGCCCTTCTTTTCCGAACCGTACTTGGGGTTGGCGCTGACGTGAATCACTTCCTTGGGATTGCCCAGCTCGTCGGTCAGCCCGTCGCGCTCGAACAGCAGATCGTTCAGGTCGCCGAGGATGGCGCCGAGGTTCTTGCCGGTGGTGATGGCGCCCCATCCGCCGATCGAGTGGAAGCGGACCGCGACCGCGCCCTCGGGCAGCAGCGATGGCATTTCGTCGCCGATCACCGCGTAGGGATGGTCGATGCCGAGCACAAAGAAGCTGGCGCCGTCGGCCGCCGTCTTGCCGTCCTTGCGGGCGCGGCCGGCAGTGGCATACTCGAAGGCGCCAATGATGTGCTCGGGGCGGAAGTCGCGCGAGCCGAGGCCGTAGCTGCCGCCGATAAATGTGGGGAACTTCTTCGAGGGCAGATCTGCGGGAATGCCCGGCCGTGTGCTGCACGGCCTTGGAGAGCGCGGTGCGAATGTCGCGGCCCAGCGGGTTGTCGCCGGAGAGAGCTTCGTCCGTGCGCTCGAGGATGATGACGTTCTTCTTGCCCTTGAGGGCTTCGACGATCGCCGCCTCGGGGAACGGGCGGATGACGTTGACGTGGATGGAGCCAACGCTGGCATTGCGCGTCTCGCGCAGGTAGTCGACCGCAGCCTCGATGTTCTCCGCGGCCGAGCCCAGGGAAACAAAAACGGTTTCGGCGTCGTCGCGTCTTGTACTTGGTGACCAGCCCGTAGTAGCGGCCGGTCAGGTCGCCGAAGTCCTTGTAAGCCGCTTCGAGGAAGTCGAGAATCGGCTCGGCAAAGTTGTTGCGCCGGGCCACCACGCCCTGCATGTAGTGTTCCTGGTTCTGCACCGGCCCCAGCAGGATCGGGTTGGTCAGGTCCATCATCTTGGGAACGCGCCGGCGCGTGGGTCCAAAGAGCACGCGCTGCGCTTCGGTCGGGCACTCGATGATGTCATCGGGCGCGCCGAGGTATTCGCGGATCAGCTCCGATCTCATGCTTGTAGAAGGTGCGCTCCAGGTGCGCTGGTCAGGAACCCGTCCATGATGTTCATGCCCGGAGTCAGGGAAAGCTCGGTCACGCGGCGCAGGATCAGGGCCTGGTCGGCGGCCTGCTGCGCGTCCTTGCCGAAGATCATGATCCAGCCGGTGTCGAGCGCGCCATAAATGTCGTCGTGCCCGCAGTGGACGTTCAGGGCGTGCTTGGTCAGCGCGCGGGCGCCCACCTCGAGCACCATCGTCGAGCCCTTGCCCGGCGCGTGGTAGTACTGCTCCACGCCGTAGACCACGCCCTGGCCGGAAGTGAAATTGACCACGCGCTTGCCGCAAACGGAGTGGGCGATGGCGCCGCCCTGGGCCGCGTGCTCGCCTTCCGTCTCGATGGCGATCGTATTGCCGCCGAACACGTTCAGGTGGCCTTCGGCATAGGCCTGCTGGAAGAGTTCGCCGCCCTCCGTTGAAGGCGTAATCGGATAAAAAACGCCGGCATCGGCGATGCGCGTCTCGGTATGATACGAAACGAGTTGGTTTCCGTTGGCGGTGACGCGGATGACCGGGATAACGAGCGGCTGCTTCATAGAACTCCTCCAGTGCCTGCGACTTTCTCTTGCTTTTTTCTTGCTGCGGATGGGAGACCCATTCTACTAACGCCGTCTTCACTCCCGCAACGGAACCCGGGACGCGCTGCCGGGTCTAGCATTTTTCGCCTCCAAGAGTCACGGGGGGCCGCTGTCGCCAGGCCTGCGGAAGGGGAACAATTCCGCCTGCCACCCACCGTCGAATACCCGCAAACCGAGGAGTCCAGCCTGCGGCTGGCTACCCCTTGGGGTTATTCGTTGGACGAACGCCAGGCGAGTTTCAGACTCGCCGGAATGCTTCGCACTCAGTCTAGAAGCGGCAATGGTTGGGGGGGAACTGGAAGGGGCTGGCTCCATCCCGCATTGCAGCCTATTTACAAGTATCTCGCCGATCCGTGAGACACAATATCATTATATGGTAAACATTTGCCCGGGCTGAAATCTCCCCACAAATTGCGCCAGAAATCAGTTCGCCAGGCGCCCGCGGCGGGATCGCCAATCCCTGCCGGGGGAAGAATTGGCTCGATCGAACTCGGCGCAGGTATTATGCGGAAGATTTTCAGATCGATCCGGAGCGGAGCGAGAATGCAAGGTATCGATGGGCAGTATGCCAGCTATCCGAGTTTGAAGGGACGCATTGTGCTGGTCACAGGCGGAGCCACCGGGATCGGCGAGTCGATGGTGCGCCATTTCGCGCGCCAGGGATCGAGGGTGGCGTTCCTCGACATTCAGGACGTGCCAGCGCAGGCGCTTGTCGAAGCGCTCGACGCCGAGGGCGGCCCGAAGCCGGAGTACATTCATTGCGATGTGACCGATGTGCCGGCGCTGCAGGCGGCAGTGGCACAGGTGCTTGCCCGCCATGGCACGGTGGAGGTGCTGGTGAACAACGCAGCTAACGATCAGCGGCACAAGTTCGAGGACGTCACTACAGAGTACTGGGACCAGTGCGTGGGGCTGAACCTGAAACCGTACTTCTTCGCCGCACAGGCAGTGCTGCCAGCGATGGCGGCGGCCGGGCGAGGGTCGATCATCAACTTGAGTTCGATCGCATGGATGATTCCCACGACGGGGATGCCCGTATACGTAACGGCGAAGGCCGGCATCGTGGGGCTCACCCGGACCCTCGCGCATGATTTCGGTGCCAGGGGCATTCGCGTGAATACCGTGCTGCCCGGCGCCATTGTCACCGAGAAGCAGAAGCGGCTCGTGTACACACCCGAGTACAAGGCCAATATCCTGGCCAACCAGTCGCTCAAGCGTGACATTCTCCCCGACGATGTGGCGCGGCTGGTGCTGTTTCTGGCCGCGGACGATTCGAGCGCGATCACCAGCCAGAGCTACGTGATCGATGGGGGCTGGGTGTGATCACAACCGTGCCAGGATTAACTGCGGGCCAGGCCAAACTCTCCGTGCCCCATCCATTCGCCTTTTTCCTGGCGAATGGGTGGGAGATCACGAATTCCCGATCCAGTCTCACAGCAGCAATGTAGTCAGGCGAGGAGAAATGAAAACCATCCTTCGGCTCCGGATTGCCGTGATTGCCATCCTGACGGGAAGCGCGGGGTTGTGGCTAAACCCGCAGACTGCGCCCTTGAATACGCGTATGGCTGCCGGCCAGCCCGGTCCTGGTTCGCGTTCGGCAGAGTACGAAAAGGTGCAGCGGCGCCTGGCGCGCGGATGGAATACATGGGATGTGCACAGCGTGACGACCGAGGTGCTGCTGCCGGAAGGTTTGGCCATTCATGTTGGCCTGAAACACAACTCCACGCTCAATGGCGACAGGTATCTCGGGGATGCGCTTATCGGGCGCCTGGAGCCGGGCGCGGAGAAGGTCACACCCGGACCGCATGCATGGGACGGAAGCTATACCGATCTCTCCATCGAGTGGAAGGGGCACAAATGGCGCGTGGAAAGCGCACATGACGCCAACGACCTGGTGTTGCTGGTCAGCCCTCTGCAGTCGAAGGCCACGTCCGCTCTGCTGCCGACGCTTGTGTTCTCGGTCAACTTTCTCTGGAATTCTCCCGGATCGACACTCAAGCACGGGGACTTCATCGAGGTTCATGACGGAGCCTCCACAATTTCGGTGTATTGCGCGTGTGCAAAAACAGAGAACCGATCGAGTGGTCAGGTAGACCTTCCGCTCTCCGGCTCCTCTTTTCCCTTGATCTCGAGGAACCCGCCGGGCTTAGCACGGGGAAGCGTCGCGAACTGCCTGAGATCCGGGAGATCATCAACGTGCAGAAGGAAGCCTATGAGCAGTCGATCAAAGCGGCCGGCAAAAATGGGCCCATCATCGACGCCATCGAAACCACGCTGGGCTGGGACACCATCTACGACCCGGAAAAGGAAAGAGTCATTTCTCCAGTAAGCCGTGTCTGGAGTGTGGACTGGGGCGGGTATGTGCTTTTCGACTGGGACACGTTCTTCGCGGCCACCCTGGCCGGTATCGGCGACAAGGACCTTGCCTATGCGAACGCGCTGGAGATCCTGCGCGAAGAGACCTCGCAAGGGTTCGTGCCCAACTATGCGCGCTCCGGCAACTGGAAGAGCTCCGACCGGTCGGAGCCGCCTGTGGGCGCAATCACGGTGCTTGGGCTGTATGAAAAGTTCCATGACCGGTGGTTCATCGACGATGCCTTTGCGCCGCTGCTGAAATGGAATCGCTGGTGGTCCGAGCATCGCGATATTCAGGGCTATCTCGCCTGGGGCAGCGACGGGCAGAATCAGCCGGCAAACCTCGATGACGACAGCCGCGGCACGCGCGCCGGAGCGATCCTCGAATCGGGTCTCGACAACAGTCCGATGTATGACTCGAGCACCTACAACGAACAGTCGCATGTCCTCGAGTTCGCCGACGTGGGCCTGATGAGCATGTACATCGCCGACTGCGATGCGCTGGCGAAGATCGCAGACGAGCTGGGAAAGGCTGCGGAGGCGAAAGAACTGAAGGATCGGGCGGCGCGCTATCGAGCCAAACTCGCGACGCTGTGGAATGACCAGGCCGGCATCTTTCTCAACAAGGACCTGCACACCGGCCAGTCGAACCAGCGCCTCTCGCCGACGAATTTCTATCCCATGCTGGCCCTCGCCGCCACGCCGGACCAGGCCCGGACAATGATTGAGAAGCACCTTATGAATCCAAAAGAATTCTGGGGCCAGTGGGTGATTCCGGCGATCGAACGCGATGATCCGGCATTCAAGGATCAGAATTACTGGCGCGGCCGCATCTGGGGCCCGATGAATTATCTCGTTTATCTCGGACTGGCGAATTATCAGGACCCAGATGCGCGAAGCGCTTTTGCACAGAAGTCGTACGAGCTGTTCCTGAAGGAGTGGAAAGAGAACGGGCACGTGCACGAGAACTACAACGCCATGCTGGGCACCGGCGATGACGTCAGCAGCAGCGACCGTTTCTACCACTGGGGAGCACTGCTGGGCTACGTGGAGTACCTGGAGCAGAAGGCGAGCGACACAAAATAGGGACCAGGAGCGAGCGGTGTCGGCGTGCTCAAATCGAAGCCCTTCGTGTTGCTGCGGGCCGGCTCTGGGACCGGCTAACTGGTCGACCGGCCCAGTCCACCCTGATCCCTGTTCCCTGATCCCTGTCCCCTGATTTGGAATCGTTACCATTTTCCTGCCCAAATGCCGTAAGATGCTTCGGGGAAAGGAATCGCCCATGCCAAAGACCCTGAAGCCGAGCCGGATCATGATTCTCGAGTATTTCGTTTGCCTCCTTTGTTCTATTCGGAGCCACGTTGCTTCCCACCGCGGCCGCGGCGCAAGACGCCGAGCAGATCCGCCAAAATTGTCGAGAAGCTGCCCCAGCCCTCGCGCGACGTGATCGACCGGCTGACTCAACTGCGCGAATTGCCCGAGGGCCAGTGGAAGATGCACAGCGGGCGATCTTGCCCATGGCGAAGCCCCCGACGTGGACGAATCGGGCTGGCAGACCGATCGCTCCCACGCGGCAAGGCTCCCAATGATGCGGTCTGGTTCCGGCAGACTTACGAGGTGCCCCAGACGCTGAGCGGTTACGATCTGACCGGCGCGCGCATCTGGTTCCAGTTCCATGCCGGCGCCAATGGGCCGATGCCGGAAATTCTTTATTTCAATGGGCGGCGCGTAGCCATGGGCGACGACCTCGAGCCCGTTGTCCTGTTCGACAGCGCCAAGCCGGGCGAGAAAGTCACCGTCGCCGTCAAGCTGCTGCACACGGTGGACGCCAAAACCTTTGATGGCGCGACGCTGAAGATCGATTTCCCTGCCAACCGGCCGAATCCGGAGGATCTGCGCGAGGAATTCCTTTCTGCCGCGCTCCTGGTGCCCGCGCTGGCGCCTGACGACGCAAGCCAGATGAGCACTCTCAACGGGTCCATCACCGCCGTCGATCTGAAGGCTCTCGATGCGCACGACCAGGGCAAGTTCGATGCCAGCCTCAAAGACGCGCACAGCAAGCTCGAGGCCCTGATGCCGCTCATGCAGAAGGCGCTTTATCACCTCACCGGCAACTCCCACATTGACGCGGCGTGGCTGTGGCCGTGGACCGAAACGGTCGATGTGGTGAAACGCACCTTCGGAACCGCGCTGCAACTGATGTATGAATATCCGCAGTACACCTACACGCAGTCGCGCCGCGGCCTACAACGAATGGATCGCGCAGAAATATCCCGACATGAATAACGAGATCAAGCAGCGCATCAAGGAAGGGCGCTGGGAGATCGTGGGCGGCATGTGGGTTGAGCCGGACCTGAACATGCCCGACGGCGAGTCACTGGTGCGCCAGCTGCTGGTGGGCAAACGCTGGTACAAGCAGGCCTACGGCGTGGACGTGCATATCGGCTGGAATCCTGATTCGTTCGGCTACACCTGGCAGCTGCCGCAGATCTACAAGAAGAGCGGCGTGGACTACTTCGTCACGCAGAAGATGGCGTGGAACGATACCAACCAGCTCCCCTTCAAGTATTTCTATTGGGAATCGCCCGACGGCTCGAAAGTGCTGGCCTACTTTCCGCATGACTATGCCAATAACAATCTGAACCCGGTCCGGCTGGCGCGCGACTTCACCATCGCGCACGACCAGGCGACTGGCCTGCCGGGGATCATGGACCTGTACGGGATCGGCGACCATGGCGGCGGGCCGACCCGCGCGATTCTCGATGAGGGTTTCCACTGGGCAGCCGCCCGGACACGTCACGCCCAAAATCGAGTTCGGTCTCGCGCAGCCTTACTTCGACGAACTGACAAAGCAGATCGCGTCCGGACAGCCCGGAGTGGGATTACAAGTCCATTGCCAAGGGCTACACGCCGCCGCCGGCCGTGCCTGGCAAGGTCGCCATCCCCACATGGAAGAGCGAGATGTATTTCGAGTACCACCGCGGCGTGATGACCACGCAGGCCAACCACAAGCGCAACATGCGCGACAGCGAAGAGCAAGTGCTGAACGCCGAAAAGTGGGCTTCGCTGGCCTGGCTCGATGGCTGCAAGTATCCGGCGCGACGAAATCACCGAGGACTGGAAGAAAGTGCTGTTCAACCAGTTCCACGATCTTGCTGCGGGCTCCGGCATCGGCATCATCTACAAGGACGCGCAGAAGGATTACGACGTAGTGCGCTACTCGACCAACGAGATTTCGGCCGCAGCGCTCGGCACGGTGGATGAGCGGGTAAATACGGCCGGCAGCGGCGTCCCGGTGGTCGTCTATAACCCGCTCGGCTGGGAACGGTCGGGCGAAGTCACGGCGCATGTGCAGGCCGGCAAAGGCACGCTGACTGCCTCGGGTGCGCAGGTGGTTGAAGCCAAAACCGATGACTTGACGGGCGTCTCTGACGTGAAGCTTCACGTCCTTAAAGTGCCCGCTCTCGGATACAAGGTCGTGTGGCTGGGCGGCTCCAAGGGTGGAAAGCAACCCGCGGAGAACGAAGTCACAGCCAAGGACTCCGGCAGCGCGATCACGCTCGAGAACGGCATTCTGCGTGTCAGCGTCGACAAGCAGTCCGGGTGCATCATCAGCCTCTTTGACAAGAAGTCGAATTTCGAAACGATGGCGCCGGGCGCGTGCGGCAACCAGCTTCAGTTCTTCAAGGACACGCCCAAGGACTACGACGCCTGGAACGTGGATCCGGGCACATACGACGTGCCGCCGGCAACCATCGACCATGCCGATTCGGTTGAACTCGTGAAGACAGCGGAACCTGGAATTCGCGTCACGCAGCACCGGCCTGATTCGAAGTTTGTGCAGACCTTCAGCATCTCTGCCGAGGGCGACATGATCGACGTGGACAACGAGATCGACTGGCACGAGACGCACATCCTGCTGAAGGCAGCGTTCCCGGTGGCCGCGACGAGCGATTTCGCCACCTACGAGATTCCTTACGGTTCCATCGATCGGCCGACCACACGCAACAATTCGTGGGAGAAGGCGCAGTTCGAAGTGCCGGCCATGCGCTGGGCCGACCTGGGCGACGGCAAGCATGGGCTGAGCGTCATTAATAACACGAAGTATGGATACGATGGCGTCGGCAACCTGCTCCGGCTGACGCTGCTGCGTTCACCCAAGTGGCCCGATGCCGATGCCGACATGGGTCATCACCATTTCCATTACGCCCTCTACCCGCACCCCGGCACCTGGAAGGATGCGATGACGGTGCGGCACGGCTACGAATACAACTACCCGCTCACCGCAGAGGTGGCAATGGCGCACGCAGGATCGCTGCCGGCGGAGCACTCCTTCGCATCGGTCACGCCGGAGAATGTGGTGCTGACCGCGGTGAAGAAAGCTGAGGATGCAAAGGGTCTCATCTTCCGCGTGTACGAATGGGCGGGCAAGGATGCGACCGTCGAGTTCCACGTACCGCCCGGCGCCAGCGGAGCGACCGTTACCAATCTCCAGGAAACGCCCGAAGGAGGTCCGCTTGAAGTCAAGGGCGACCTCGTGAAGGCGCCAATCCATCCCTACGAAATCCTGACCGTCCGCGTGGATTATCCCAACGGCGGGCCGAAGGAGTAAGTAACTGGTAAGTTGAGGTGGAAAGTAAAAGGACGAGGCTTAGGCCTCGTCCTTTTACTTTCCAATAGGCTGCGTCAAACTAGAAGTTATAAGCAAGATATCTATCCCCCAAAAGAGTCAGAGCCGCAGGGCAGCGCTTTATTCAAACCCTATGTTGTTCCGAAGATTCGAGTTACAAACATAATTAACCGCCCGGCTCGAAGGTTGGCAAGGTTTAGTTACTTCGGTACGTGATCGCCATCACATATCGGCGGGTTGATGTGCATTCACTCTGTAGTGGATTTCTCTATCCAAGATGAACTCGGACCGGGTTCATGCCCACGGGGTGTTTATGCAATCTCCCGCGGAGACGATTAAGTCTCTTTCCCTTGTTTTTCTGCTCTTTTCGGTTTTGGTTCTCTCCGGATGCAGCTCGGGCTGGAGTCCGGGACCCACACCGGCTCAGCCCTCGCTGCCCGCCTACATCAACCTTTCCCTAAGTCCAAGTACGGTCATGCCGGGCCAGAGCGCAACCCTGAGTTGGACAACCGGACACACCGTGAGTTGTCAGGCCACCGGGGCCTGGTCGGGCACCTTGCAGTCTGCGGGGTCAATGAACGTGATGCTCCAGGCAGCAACCGCCCAGACCTACTCGGTAGTTTGCCTGGGACCAAGCGGCGGCTCGATTTCGAAGACCGTCACCCTCGCTCCGGAAGGCGCTTGCTCAGCCACCCCGGCAGCCAAGGCGCGCCATGTCGCGACCTCTCGCGCCATTGCGGCGGCACGCCACGCTGTTGCTACCGGCACGGCGGGGCCGAAGCGCACCGGCGGCGTGTAACACCGTCTGGCTCGACACACGCTTCGAGCATCCCTCAATTTGGAATCCGGACTCATGGAGATTGTGCATGCCTACACGGAGAGAATTTCTCAAGACCAGTTTGGTTGCCGGTACTGCGTTGGCCCTGTTTCGTGGAAGCGAAGGGAAGATTTGGGCCTATGCCCAGAGTCCCACGCTGCGCAAGTTTGTCGCTCCCCTGCCTGGCCTCGGGCCGACGGGTATCCCGGTCGCGTCTCCAGCGACCAGCAGTGACTGGCCCGGCGCCGACTTCTACCAGCTCAGTGCCCAGCAATTTACGCAGCAGATGCACCCCGATCTGCCTAATCCGACACACCTGTGGGGCTACGTCGATAGAGCTACCGGCAAGTCCGCCTACCTTGGGCCGCTCATCGTGGCGCAGAGGGGCAAGCCGGTGGTGATCCGCATGCAAAACAATCTGCCGCCCACCCACGTTCTGCCCATCGATACCAGCCTTCCGGGGACTGACCCCTCGGTTGCGCAAAACCGCATGTGCCTGCATCTGCATGGCGGCTACGTGCCCTGGACATCGGATGGAGGCCCGCTCTCCTGGTTCACGCCTACAGGAACGGTGGGTGCGGCCGATGGCTCGGCTGGAGAAAGCTTCCTGAACGGCGTGCCCGGATCCCCCGGCGTTGCGGACTATTACTACCCCAATAGCCAAAGCGAGCGGCTGGTCTGGTACCACGACCACGCCATGGGGATCACGCGGCTGAATGCCTACGCCGGAATGGCCGCCGGCTACGTGATCACCGATCCGGTGATGTCCGCTTTAACCACCGGCAATTCGCCGGCGATCCCCCCGCTGGCATACACCATTCCGCTCATTCTTCAAGACAAGAGCTTCAAGGTAACCGCCGATCAGTGGGGAAAGGCCGGCGATCTCTACTATCCATATGTGTACGAGTCCCAGGGTCCCACCGCGCGATGGGATCTGGGCGACCCGTCCGAAGGCTCTCCTGCTCCTTCTGGATCGCTCCCCTCTCCCTCCTGCGTTCCCGAAGCCTTTTTCGACACGCCGGTCATCAACGGTATGGCCTATCCTTATGCGTCCGTGGAGCCGCGGCGCTACCGATTCCTGCTCCTCAACGGAGCCCAGGCGCGATTCTTCAATCTGCAGCTCTACTATGAATCGGCGGCAAACCCGGGAGAGCCGGACTTCAGCAAGCCAGGTCCGGCATTTATTCAGATTGGCAACGAGGGCGGCATCCTTCCCCAGCCCGTCGTCCTCAACAATCCGCCCATCCAGTTAATTACTGACTGCGACGGCTCCGTTAATCCCGACGGGCCGTTCAATCTGCTGATGGCGCCCGCGGAACGGGCCGACCTGATCATCGACTTCTCCAGCGTGCCAGTCGGCGCCAGCCTGATTCTGTACAACGATGCCCCCGCGCCCTTCCCGGGCGGCGATCCGCGTAACGACTACTACACTGGCAATCCTGACCAGACCGGCATTGGAGGCGCGCCCAGCACCCAGGCAGCTATGGGCCCGAACACCCGCACTCTTATGCAGTTCCGCATCGTCGCATCGACCGGAACGGCCGATCCGATGAACTTCGATTCGACTCTGAAAGCTCTCGACGACGCCATGCCTGGCGCCTATCGGGATTCACACCAGCCGTTCGGAGAGTTCGATCTCAATCCCAATGCTCCGGGGGTGATCTTCGAATCCAAGACGCTCAACGAAGACTGCGACGAATATGGACGCCTCATCCAACGCGTGGGGACGGACGTGGCGAAATACGACGACAGTTATGGCCGGAACTACATGGATGATCCAACCGAGGTGTATCAAAACGGCCAAACCGTGGTTTGGGACATCTACAACACCACCGGCGATACCCACCCGATGCACTTCCACCTCGCCAACGTACAAGTGCTGGGACGAGTCTCTTTCGACGACTCCGTCCCGGACACATTGGCATTCGTTCCCACTTCGCCCTGGATGCCGCCCGACCCGAACTACCGGGGATGGAAAGAGACGGTGCGCATGAACCCCGGCGAAGTGACGCGCGTGATCCTCAATTTCACCTTGCCCACAGTTCCCTTTGCCGTGCCCCCATCCCCGCGCGCTGCGTTGAAGGGCGGCCACGAATATGTATGGCACTGTCACATCCTGGAGCACGAAGAGCACGACATGATGCGCCCGCTGGTGGTAATGCCGATCACCTAAGGGATGGAACGAAGTTATATCTAAATAAAGCAATCCATAAAATCAGGGCCCGGGCCGGTCAAGCGTGGGGAAGCGCTGAAGCCGGCTCGGGCTTTGATACTCTAACGGCAGGGAGTCTTGAAGATGAATATCGCTTCCCCATTCGTGGTCGTCCTCGTCATTGTGATCACCTTTTTCGTCTGTATCCTGTGGTCCACCGGCGGCACGGCTGACGGCCGCACCGCAGATGACGCCCACCCTCATCATTGATCTCTACTGGTGACCCGCCTGCCCGCCGATGGGCGCGCTCGCCGTCTGCTTGTCCGCCGAGACCTTCAGCAGAAGAGGCGCCGACGGGTGCAGCGTAGGCGCGTTTGATTCCACCATCCCCACGACAAAGATTGGCTGCTTCACTGGCTGTGCCCAGTCTTCCGCGCGTAGTGTAAAGGTGCGACTCGATTGCGCGTCCGTAACCAGCACTCCGTTCAATCCCACATTGACCACCCGGACACCGGGAGGAAGGTTCTCGATCGAGCATGGCACGCGTCCCTTGAAATCATTGTGGCGCTCCACGTGAAGGGTGACGGTGATCTCTTTCCCCGGTTCGAGTGAGACAGCGCTCGAGTCGGTGGTGACGACAACATCGGGCGGCGGCGTAATCGACGCGAGTTGCAGGGCCTGCGTGGCCGGCATATCGCCGTTCGCGCTTCTGATCAAATCACGGCCGTTGACCTGGGCGTGCCCGACGATCTCGATCGGCGCCAACGCGGTGTCTGTCGCTGCGTCCGGCCCGGCCGACAGAACCACCACAGTCGAGATCTGCCCGGGCGGTATGACGGCCGGGCTTGCCGAAGCTCCCTTGGGCAGCCCTCTCACTTCGATCTCGATCGGCCCGTCGAAGCCGCGAATCGCATCGAGCGAAACTGTGACGGGAATCGATCCGCCGCGGGGGATGTTCGGATTGGCCGGCTCGGCGCGCAGCCGGAAATCCGCTGCCTCATCACGGATCGTCAGCCGGTACGCAAAGTCCGGCCCTTCCATGGCGCGAACATCTTTCAGGTGCACAAAGTAATCTCCATCAGCGGGCGCAGCGAAGTCCAGTTTTGAATCCGCGCCATACCCCGGCCCGCCATCGTCGTTCCGCCACGTCAGGTGAAACACGGGAAGCCCGTTCGAAGGAAACTCCGCGTCGGGAGGAAGAATCTGCGCCTTGTAAACCGGCGTGTTGACCGCGTGCACGTCCGGGGAGGTACCCAGATAGGCCACACGCAACTCGCCCATGGAGGACAACGTCGTGTCGGCATCGGGCTGGTCGGGAATGAATTGAATGCGATTGAGTTCATCGCCCACCATCAGGTAGTCGCCTTCGCGAAGACCCGATGTGGAGACGAGGCGGATTCCATCCGTCCTCGAATCTCGATCGGAGAGCGTCGTTGTCGTTTCGTTGAGGCACCGAATCGTCGCCCGGGGAATTGCGTTTCCCTGCGCATCGAGCACCTCGATCACCGAGTCCAATGCGGAGCCCAGCCGCGCGGCGGCGACATCGATGCTCAGCCTCTCTCCCTTCGCGGCGTGAAAGCGGAAGTAGTCCTCATCGGGATTGCCGCCGCGGCCCGCACCGCCATCGATGTGCCCGTTGATGGTGACCGGTAGCGAAACGGTTTGGGCCCGCGCGATGGTGTCATTCGGTTCCGCCTCGAGAATGTCAGGCTCGTTGCCAACGGCGAGCCTCACTTCGTTGATCGGCCGAATGCCGTCGCCAACCACGTCGAGCGGCATGGTGGTCCAGCCTTCGGTATTCGCGGGTGGAACAACATTAACCTCCCGAAGCCCGCCCAGATTGATCCCTTGAACCGATACCCGTGCAGGCTTTCCGGCGCGAACTCCCAATGGAAACACACTGGACACATACGGGAGATCGCCGCCATCCAGACGATAAAAGTAGCCCTCGCCTCCGCCGAGATCCCGATCGGCAATCGAAATCGTGTAGTCCTCATTCCTTGGCAATTTGAAATCCAGTTCCGCGTCGCGCATGTTTGGATTCCGGGCCGACGTCGCAAGCGTTTGCCCGGAATTGTCGCTCAACACCAGGATGGAAGCGAGCTTCGATCCAAGTGCCGAAGCCTGCACGCTGAACACGATCTCCTCTCCTGCATTTCCTGCGAATCGATAGATCTGTCTTTCTCCGGCTTTTGCGATCGTGCCGACCAATGTCACCGGCAACTCGACCGCCTGCGGAGACGCGCCCGCATCCATTTCCGCTGCCTCGCGACTCTTGATCTCGGACAGTGCCCCAATGGCGAGAACCACGAGGTTTGAAGTTCCAAGCACTGTCTTCACGCGGAACCGATGGAGGCCGGGCGTCGCATCCTTCGCAGCCGTGATTTCAAGCTTCGCAGTCTGCTTCTTGCCCAGTGGAACCTGCGCTCCAAGATCGACACCGGCCCGCGGTCCGGTGATCTTCTCCGGTACGTCGGTTATCTCCGACACCTTCGCGCTCAGCCCCGTCGCATCGAAGATGATTGTGCTGGCATCGGACAGGCTTCTCCCTTCGATAATGAAGCTGGCCGTTGTTCCGCGCTGCATTCCTTCCGGCGAGATCCTGGCCACGGTCGGCGGAATCATCGGACCCTCTGCGGGAGACGCAACCACCAGCGCCAGCCCCAGCCCGATTGAACCCGCAAAGAAAAGAAGCCTGGTATTCACAGAACCTCCCGCATCGCCCGTTGTTTCATCGGCTGGCGGCCTCATTGCCCTTCGCTCCGCCGGCTGGGCTGAGGGCGTCGAAAACCGTCAGCTTTCCTGTTGTCTCCTGCAATGTCTTCACGTCATATAGGCTAAGCGTCCCGTTGTATCGGCCCGCAGCCAGCCGTTTGCCGTCGGGGCTCATATCCAGCGCTTCGACCCAATCGAGCTGGCGATCGATGACCCCCGTCAGGTCGAGCTTCGTATCACGGAATCGAATCGACCCGTCAGAAGAAGCGGTGATGATCGTCTTCCCGTCCGGCGACCAGACCAACGCCAGCAACGTATCCTGATCGGCAATCAGCGATTGTGTCAGGTGGCCATCCGCTTCGGAAAGCCGCCATACATAGATCGTTTTGTCATAACCCGCCGCCACGACCTGGTCGCCCGTTGGCGAGTACGCCACGCTGGTGAGCCCGTCGGATGCATCGCTTAACGTGTACAGTCGCTTTCCGCTGGCTACATCCCAGATCTTGACGCTGCGGTCCTGCGATGCAGATGCCAGGCGCTTTCCGTCGGGACTGAATGCGACTGCAAAGACGGCGTCGATATGGTCCTGCAGGTTGCGCACTTCCTTGCCGGTCGACGCATCCCACAGTTTCACCATCCGGTCGTAACTTCCGGAGGCAATCAGTCTTCCGTCCGGACTCCACGCCACGGAGTAGATGCAATCGCTGTGGCCCCGTATTGTTCTCACCAACTGGTGCGAATCAACATTCCAGATCTTGATTTCCCCTTCGATCTGCGGCGCACCGCCCGCCGCGGCCAGCATCTTGCCGTCGGGGCTGAACGCAATCGATCGCACATAGTGCGCGTGACCGGAGAGCGCGGCCAGCACTTTGCCGGAACTCGAATCGAGCAGCCGCACCTCCCGATATCCCCCCGCGGCCAGCACCTTTCCATCCGGGGAGAATCGCAGCGACGCGACCGGAGAAACCACCGCCACCTCAGGATGAATGGCGGGCGTTGACGGCATGGTCCGCGCGCTCGTCGTTTCGGTTCCCGATGGACCCGAGGCTCCTGCTTCGATCCACGCCTTGATCGCGGCAATGTCGGCGGCCGGAAGTGGATCGTCATCGATCGGCATGCGCGGATTCAGCTTGCCCTCGAGCATCGCGACCAGCCGGCTCCCATTGACATCGTGCGGAACGATGGCCACTCCGTGCTTGCCGCCCTTCATGAGGTTCTCGTAGCTATCGAGAACGAAGTCGCTTTTGTGGGCTCCCTTTGAATGGCAGACAAGACAGTTCTTTTTGAAAATGGGGGCGATATTGGTACTGTAATCCGGCGCAGAGGCTGCAAGCACGCGATGTTGCGGAGGGTCATCACCGATCGCGAGCGCCGCTCCCCCCACGATCAGGACAAAAACGATTCTCAGTCCGATAATCACGGGCGCGCGGCGAGATTTTTGTCGATAACTTCGCATACAAAAATGTTGAAAGCTCCGTCTGGCCGAGTAAGTGGCTCAGTGGTCAAACATAAACTCCTCGCCCGTCAACAGAGCCCAGGTCATATCATTCAGGGCGGAACGTCGTGGATCGTCGACGCCGGCGATTTTCTCCTGTCCGGCTGCCGCCAGCGCGGGAAGCAGGGTGGCTCGTTCCTCATCCGTCGGATGGCGACTCAAGGAAGCCAGGTAGAGATAATCGACGATCTGCCCGTCATCAAATCCCAGGCGAATCAGCATGTCGATGGAATTGCCCGAAGCGCGCAGCTTGTTGTTCAGCGTGTCCCCATTGATGATGTGCAGCGCCTGGGTAATGGTCGGCACGGAAGTCCGTTCGCTCTCGCGCGACTGCTGCCGCACCGGCCGCCCGAAGGCGGTGAGGAAGTACGATTTCACCGCGGTATCGGGCAATTGCATTCCGCGCATGCCGGCGGGATAGCCTGCAAATTTTTCCGGTACCTGAGTCACCTGCGAATAGGCATCGAGAAGCACTTCCGCCGGAAGCCGCCGGATCATGAAGTGCGAGCCGTACTTGTCATCGTCCGCATTCTCCTTGAGAGGCTTCGACGAAGTCTGATAGGTCGCCGATTGCATGATTGTCCGGATAAGATAGTCCACATCGAAGTTATGTGCGACAAAATCCTTGACCAATGCGTTCGAGTAACTCGTCGTTGGTGGCCGGATTGGTATCGCGAAGATCGTCGACCGGCTCGATCAGCCCACGTCCCATAAAGTTCCGCCAGATCCGGTTGACTATGTTGCGCGCGAAGAACGGATTCTCGGCAGACGTCAGCCACTTGGCAAAGTACAGCCGCGTATCTCCTGGTATTTCGCTCGAGAGCGCCGCCGCATCAAGCGGCTTGGGCGGCAGCGGGATCATGAGCCGGTCATCCATAAATTCGCCGGTGGGCGCCGAATAAACGGTAACGTCATTGAACAGCGGGCCAACGCCGGGACGAAATCCGGAAGGCGCAAAGGTCTTGAGCCGCACCCGCGCGAAGAGATTCGCCATCCCGTAATAGTCTTTCTGGGTCCACTTGGCCAGAGGATGATTGTGGCAATGGGCGCAGCTGATGTTGATGCCCAGAAACGCCTGCGCCATGTTTTCCGAAGTGTCGAGCGGATCGCGGTGGATCACCCAGTAATTGGCGGCGCCATTCTTCAGCGTATTGCCGCTGGCGGTGATGACCTCGGTGGCAAATTCGTTCCACGGTTTGTTCGCCGCCACGCTTTCCCGAATCCACTTGTAGTAGCTCCACATTTCCTCGTTGGAGAGGTGGTTGCTCGACACCAGCAACAGATCGGACCACTTGTACGTCCAATAATCCACAAACTCGGGGCGCTTGATCAGTTCTTCGATCAGCCGGTTGCGCTTGTCCGGCGAAGGATCTTTCAGAAATCGCTCCACCTCGGATGGGCTGGGCAGAATTCCTGCCGCATCGAGATACGCCCGGCGGATAAACTCCGCGTCGCTCGCTTGCGGAGAAGGCGGAATGTGCAGCGCCCGCAGGTGATCGAGGATGGCGTCATCAATGTAGTTGTTGCGCGGAGCCTTGCTGAAACACCGCGTCCTCAAGCTTGTACGGGAAGGGAATGCGCAGCCGCGAAAAGGTGACATGGCTCTGATACCACACCGTCACCGGCGCCTCGCCATAGCCATGCATGGTCACGTGGCCCATGGTTGTCGACGCGTGGCCACGCCCTCGTCGCCGCTGTCATATTTTGCCCAGCGCGTGACGTCGGCCGTGCGCCCGTCGGAAAAAACAGCGGTCACGATCAACTGCTGCTCGGCGCCGGGAACGCAGCGAGGCCTCGCGCGGGAGCACCTGGATTTCCTGTGACCGACGGGATCGGATTCCTCCGGAGCCGGCATTCCCTGGGCGAGCCACCCGGAAATGATTTTGTATTCCGGCGAGCCCACATCGAAGCGTCTTCCGCCGCCGTGCGGAATGGCGAGCGTAGGTTTCAGCAGGATCAGGCTCTTCGCCGGCTCAAGCCGGTCGGTACGCCGCGCCAGCGCCTGGTGGGTGAGCGTGAAGTAATCGGTCACCGGGTCGTAGCCGCGCAGCGTAAGCTTGAAGCCGTTCTTTCCCGCCGCGGCGCCGTGGCACGGACCGGAGTTACACCCCACCTTGGTCATCACCGGCAGCACATCGTTACGAAAGCTCCAGGTCGTTGCAGTCGAATAGTCCGCGACCCTCAGCGGCGCACTCGCGCGATGGCCCTGGATTGTTGCGGTAATCGCCGTCTCGCCGTCGCCTGTCGGCCACGCAATCTGGTCCGCATCCAGCTTCGCGACTTCGGGGTTCGAGATCGCCACGATTGCCTGGACGTCAGTTCTTCCTGGTGCCCGTCAGCAAAAGTTCCCTCGACCACCAGCCGCTGGCCATAATGCGGGCCCGTGATCGAGACCGAAGAAGGAAGGATTGAAATCTTGCCCAGGCCAAGCAGCGACGGCTTGTGCGACGTTGACACCGCGGGCTGCTTCTCGCTGCTGGTTTGAGAAATGCTCCCCTGCGGCTTGGACATGTCTGACTGATGGTACGGAGTGTCACTCGATTTCGGCGGCGCCTGCGACGCGCTTGCGCCACCGACAGGACCACAATGGGCACGCAGCGCATTCCACCGGTCAACACAGCGAACAGTAGAAGTTTACGAAGCTCCATCGCTTCTCCCCACACTCCCTAAGCCAACAACTCGTCTATCGGATCAAAGCCGTGATCCACCAGGCGCACCACGCGCCCTTGCGGAGTCTTCAATTCCGTTTCGACTGGGCATCCCGAGGCACTTGTACACCGTGGCCGCCACGATGGGCCGGCATCACCGGCCGGTCCTGCGGCGCCGCGCCGATGGCATCCGACGCGCCCACGACCTGGCCGCCCTTGATTCCGCCGCCCGCCAGCACGACCGTCCAGCACTGCGGCCAGTGATCGCGCCCGCCCGCTGGATTGATCCGCGGCGTGCGTCCGAATTCGCCCGTGGCCAGCACCAGCGTGTGTGTCCAGCAGCCCGATCCGGCTCAAATCCTCGAGCAGCGAGCTGTACGCGTTGTCAAACATCGGGCCCACCAGGTCGCTGTAGCAGCTGATGGGGCTGAACGGAGCCGAGCCGTGGATGTCCCAGGTGATGTCGTTGAAAACGGTCTCGAACATGTTGAGGGTGACGAAGCGCACGCCTCGTCTCCACCAGCCGCCGCGCCAGCAGGCAGCCCTGGCCGAAGCGATTCATGCCGTAGCGCTTTCGCACTTCCTCGGGCTCCTGCGACAGTTCGAAGGCCTCGCGCGCCTTGGTTGAAGTCATCAGCGTGTAGGCCTGGTTGAAGGTGGCATCCATCAGCTTCGAGTCCTGGTTGGTCTCCTCAAAGTACTGCAACGGACTTGTCCACTTCCTGCCGCCAGCTTCGCCGCCGGTCCACGCGCACCGCGGAAATGTACTCCGGGCGGAAGCATGTCCGGCACTTTGAAATTGGGATCGGCCGGGTCGGCGTTCAGCACGAAGGGATCGTAGCCCTTGCCCAGAAAACCTGCGGTGTCGCCATGCGGCAGGTTGCCGCCAAGCTGCCCGATGGTATAGGGAATGCAGGACGTTTGGAGGCATGTCGCCGCGCGCCCCTTTTTCGAAGCGGAGCACCGATCCGTAATTGGGAGACTCGAGGCCTCCCTGAAAAAGCCTGCCGGTCTGCATCATCTGGCAGCCGGTGTCGTGCACCGCCGCCGCGGTGTGGTACATGGAGCGCAACAGCGCGAACTTGTCGGCGTGCTTCGCCATGCGGGGAAAGATTTCAGAGATCTCGATCCCCGAAACGTTGGTCTTGATCGGCTTGAAGGGTCCGCGAATGGACGCCGGCGCTTCCGGCTTCATGTCCCATGTATCCAGTTGGCTCGGGCCTCCGACCAGCATCAATTGAATGCAATTGATGTCCTTGTTCGGATTCACCGCTCCCATGGCCTTGAGCCGGAAAAACTGCGGCGTCGACAAACCCAGCAATGCCAGGGAACCAGCGTGAAGAAAGTCCCGGCGCGTGACTCCATCGCAAAAATGAACCCGTTTATCGGCGTCGAGCCGGAACATAATCTGCCCTCAAGATGGCTTCTCGATCTCAGTCACACGCGTCCGAGAATTTCGCCCGACGTACTAGCCGAGGCGCGCATCCGGTCGCGGCGACAGAGCAGCAAAAGAAATCAGTCGAAGTTTCGGGGAAACAGATACACAAAACCGACAGAACGCGCCACGAATCGCGCGTTCTTCTCTCAAACGCGTCCGAGCGGAATCCTAGTCCATTCAGACGCCCATAGTCCAACGCTTTCAGATCGTGCCCAAGGCTTCGTTTTTCCGGGAGGGGACATGAACCCCCTGAGACTCACTTGGATTGGATGAGCCGGATACGCGCAGTCAGTGCCCGACCGAAGGTCTCGGAAAACGCTCCGAACTGGGGCGAGTCCACGTTGTTGTTCACCACCAATGGATTACCGCTATCCGTGGCGTTCTCGATCACCCCGCGTAACCCCAGGTAGAGCCCACGGACGTGGAATCGCCACTCGAGGCCTGGGCTGAAACTGACATAGTCGGGAAACCGCTGGGACCCTGCCGCACCCGCCACCTCATGATTCGCATTGATCGCAGTGTATGGAAACCCGGTGTGCCAATCGAGCGTGTACACGAAATCCCAATTCTTGCTGAACAGCGGCACAAGAAAGGGCAGCCACCCCCAGGAGAGGACGCGGTTAGGCGCGTCCCATGGCAACGGGCCGCTCCGCTGCGGTCCAAGCATCGAGATCGCGGGCACATAGTCGATGGCTGCGCTGGTGACGGCCGAGGAGTGCGTATAGGCCCCGAACAGCGTGTAGCCGCGGGCAAAGGTGCGGCGCGCCTCGATCGACGTCACGTCGGCATGATCTTCGCGTCCATTGATCAGCGTGTAATTCCCGAAGAGCGCGGCCGGCCCCTGGTTCACGTAAGTGAACTCATCCGTCACGTGCTTCCGGATCAGATTGAACTTGAGATAGACCGAGCCCGGTATCTTTTGCTCCGCGCTGACGCTCCAGTTGACCGCGCGGGCCTGATGGAGCGTGCCGTCATTGGCTGTGAAGTTGGTTTCGAGCGGGGGACCGACCGCGGTTAGGCCGTCGGGGGCGAAGTAGGTGTCGAAGCGAAGGCCGGCTAACGCCCGCGTCAGATATTCAAGCTGCGTGTGCTCGTAGTAAAGCCCGATGCCAGCGGAGATCTTGGTTTTGCCTTCAAGTCCGGGCGGAGTGTAGACCGCGGCAATACGCGGCGACAGGAGCGGCCGGCGTACGATCTCGTCCCAGTCGAAGCGCAGCCCCGGCTCGATCAGCAGTCCTGCGCGCGGCGTCCACCGGTCCTGCAGATAGGCGCCGATTTCGACGTTATGGCGCGTGTATGGCGTCATCGCCGGAAACGTGCTCTGGCGCAGCAGGGTTCGATCGTCGCGAAGATAGTAGATGGGCGCACGGGAGATGTTCTGGTGGAAGCCGATATGGTCGGCGTCGAGGCCCGCCTTCAGGTCGTGCTTGCCCAACCAATGGCGTGCAGGCAGATACAGCACAACATTGCCGTCGACGCGCTGCGACTGGCTGGCGAGGCTTTCAAAATAGCTGCCCGAAGGGAGTTCGGGCGTCAGTTCAAACGGGCTGTCGCCATGAGGCTCGTACCCGTCGCGAAACCGCACCACTCCCAGGCCGGCATCGAGCAGCGCCCCGTTGCGAAAGTTATGCTGATCGCGCACGTACGGAAGCCACGCAATCGTGTCGCGCTGGGTCGTGCTCTGCTGTGGATTCAGCGACGAAAGGCCGTCATACGGCGAATGGTAGTCGTTGAACAGCAGGCCGGTTGAAACAATATTGCGCGGCGTGGCGTTCACCTGGATGCGAAACAGGTTGCTGCCGCGGATCAGGTGATTGGTATTCGCGTCTTGCGGCAGTTCCTTGATGTAAACATCGTCGTACTCCGCCTCCAGCCCGTCGAAGAACCAGGCCCGGCCGCGCTCCAGCGGCCCAGAAAAAGTCAGGCGGGGGACGAATTTGTCGAAGCGGATGCCGTTGACATCGTGGAACGACGGCAGAAAATTTGTGGCGTTGAAACGGAACTTGTTGTCGCCCATCCCGGTGTAGAAGGCGATCACCCCGCCTGTGGCTCTTCCAAACTCCACCGGGTAGCGCGTCCCTTCCTGATCGATCGACCGGACCGCGTCGGGGCTGAACCGCATGGCCAGTTGTCCGCTGATCGGCGAACGGATATCGAAGCCGTCGAGCAGATCAAGGGTGGCCCACGTCTCCGAACCGTCCACGTGAATCTGGCCGGTGGAATCCTGAACCACTCCGGGATAAAACCGCAGCAGGTCGCGAATATCGCGCGAGGTCGGGTAGGGCACGTTGATGATCTCGGGAAGATCCATCGTGAACTTGTCCGAGACCTGTTCAGCGTCGATGCCCGGCGGCGACGCGGTGACGTCGACCTGCTGCACCACCATCTGCACGTGATTCAGAACGATCCGTAGGTTGCTCAGCGCTGGATCGCTCGCGGTCAAGGCCGAGGCGTAGAATCCCGGTTTCTGGACATCGAGACTGTACGGCTGAGTTCCGGCGAGAACGAATGTGCCGCGTCCGTTGTAATCGGTGGTGATGCGCGCCGGGGACTTGCCTGGCTCCTGAACCAGCACTTCAGCGTCTGCCACCGGCAAGCCGGTTTCGTCTACGATCGTCAGCACAACCGAGGGATGTCCGGGTGGACTCTGACTCCCGGCACAGATACAGCAGAGGAAAGCAAGAAAACTAACGGCGGCTCTGGACGTGCGTCCGCGAAGCTGCATCAATTCACCACTTGCGCCATTTTAGATGTCGCCTGAAGAATGGCCGTCATCCGAGAGAAATCTTCCACTTGCGCATTGCTGTCCGTTGACGATATATGGCTATTTCCGGGCCGATGCGCAGCTTGGATACATCCTGCTGCCAACCTATTTTACAAATAGGTATTTATGATCTAAACTCCCGGTATGGCCAAGATTCCTGAACGCCGCGACCTGTTCCCGGGCGCCCTGGAGATGATGATTCTCCAGTCTCTGCGCCTGCGCCCGATGCATGGCTACGCTCTTGTGAAGTACATCAAGCAGGTTTCCGACGATCTGCTCCAGATCGAAGAGGGCTCGTTGTACCCAGCTCTGCAGCGGATGCTGCGCGAAGGATGGCTCGAATCGGAAGCAGGGGTGTCGGCCAAGGGTCGCCCTACCCGGATTTACAAGATCACCGATACCGGCCTCCGGCGCCTGGAGCAGGAAATGTCGAGCTTTGCCCGGATGTTTGCCGGAATCAACCGCGTGCTCGCGGTGACTGAAATATAGGAGCGGATGATGGCCTGGTTCCGATTGCTCTTCGCACGCCGCCGCCGTTACAGCGATATCTCCGCATCGATCCAGGAGCATCTCGAGGAGAAGATTAACGAGTTGATGGACGACGGAATGCCGCGCGCGCAGGCGGAGCAGGCGGCGCGGCGCGCATTCGGGAACGTGGCTCTCATTGAGCAACGCAGCCGCGAGGCATGGCAATGGCCGGCGCTCGAATCCATCCTCGGCGACATCCGTCTCGCGTTGCGGCGGTTGAGAAAATCTCCTGGATTCGCGGCTACCGTCATCCTCACCCTGGCGATCGGCATCGGCGCCAATACGGCGGTCTTCAGCGTAGTCAACAGCGTGGTGATCAAGCCGCTGCCCTATCCCCGCTCCGAGGAGTTGGTGGCTCTCTGGCTCAATGCCCCCGGTGCGGAAGGGCTGGCCACGTTCCAGAGTGGCCTTCGCCTCTCCCCTTCGATGTACTTCACATTCCGCGAGAACAACCGGACATTTCAGTCGCTAGGCATCTGGACAACGGACAGGGCGACGGTCACGGGGGTTGCGCAGCCTGAAGAAGTCCACCTCGCATGGGTGAGCCATGGTGTGCTTGAGGCGCTCGAGGTTCCTGCGCTTGCCGGCCGCCTGCTTTCCTCGGCGGATCAGGATCCGCATGGGGCTAAAAGAATCATGCTCAGCTACGGATACTGGCAGCGCCGATTTGGCGGATCGCGCGCCGCCATCGGGCAGAGCCTGGTCATCGATGGACAAACATGCGAATTGGTCGGCGTGATGCCGCGCGGCTTCCGGCTGCTCGATCAGGATTTCGACGTTCTTGCGCCTTTGGCATTCGATCGCAGCCAACTCAAGATGGCCCCGTTTGGCTATCAGGGCCTCGGGCGCCTGAAGCCGGGCGTGGCTATCGGCGAGGCCAACGCGGACCTTTCGCGCGATCTCCCCATCTGGATGGATTCGTTCAGCAATGGTCCCGGCACCAACCCGCATTTTTACGAGACATGGAAGATCTCACCCGCCCTGCATTCGCTCAAGCAGGAAGTTGTGGGCAGCATCGGCAGCGTCTTGTGGGTTGTCATGGCCACCATCGCTCTCGTCCTGGTGATCGCCTGCACCAATGTGGCCAATTTGCTCCTGGTGCGCGCCGAGTCCCGGCAGCACGAGCTCGCTATCCGCGCCGCCCTGGGCGCCGGCCGCGGGCGCATCGCACGTGAGCTTTTGATCGAAAGCGTTCTGCTGGCGCTGATCGGAGGAGTGGTTGGCGTGGCCGTGGCCACCGCAGCCTTGCGCCTGCTCGCGGTCATTGCTCCCCCAAGCCTGCCGCGCATTAGCGAAATTTCTCTCGACGCGCGGTCCTTGCTGTTCACGGTCTTGCTATCTCTACTTTCGGGCTTGTTCTTCGGATCCATCCCGGTCTTGAAGTATGCACGAAGCCGTATCGTCGCCGGCCTTGGCGGATCGGCGCGAACTGCCAGCGTGAGCCGCGAGCGCCATCGGTCGCGCAACATTCTGGTGGTGGCGCAGGTAGCCATCGCGCTGGTACTGCTGGTGAGCGCCGTGCTCATGATTCGCACCTTTCAGCAGTTGCGCACGGTCGATCCAGGCTTTACGGATGCGCCCCACGTGCAGACCATGCGCATTTCCATTCCCGATACCGTGGTGGGGAACGCGCAGACAGTGACCCGGATTCAGAACGATATTCTCGATCGGCTGCAGTCCATTCCCGGTGTCACCTCGGTTGGATTTGCCGAGGCCGTCCCGATGGAGGGACTCGAACCCAACTGGGACCAGATTATGGTGGAGGGCAAGAGTTACAAGCGCGAGAATCCGCCGCTGCGCTTCTATAACTACGTCTCTCCGGGATACTTCCAGGTTCTGGGAACCCGCATCGTTGCAGGTCGCGATTTCACATGGAACGAGATTTACGGTTTTCGCCAGGAGGTCATCGTCTCGGAAAACTTGGCCCGCGAATCCTGGGGTTCCCCGGCCGCCGCCATCGGCAAGCGCATTCGTCAGTTCACGACCATGCCCTGGCAGGAGGTCGTGGGTGTCGTACAGGACGCACGCTACAACGGCGCCGATGAAAAGGCGCCGGCGATCGTGTATTGGCCCGCCATGATCAACAGTCCTTACGTTGCGAAAACCATCTATGGGCCGCGCTTTGTCTGCTTTGCCATTCGCAGCGATCGTGCCGGCACACGAGGTTTTCTCGCTCAGGTTCAGCAGGCCGTATGGTCAGTGAACGCCAGCCTCCCGCTTGCCTCGGTCCGCACCATGCAGGAAATCTACGGCCATTCCCTCGCCCGAACTTCGTTCACGCTGGTCATGCTCGGCATTGCTGCAGCCATGGCCCTGTTGCTGGGGATCATTGGCATCTACGGCGTGATCTCGTACGCCGTCTCGCAGCGCCTCCGCGAAATCGGCATTCGCCTGGCACTCGGCGCGCAGAAGGCCGAGCTGCGCTGGATTTTCGTGCGCTCTGCTCTCGTTCTCACCGGGATTGGCGTGGCCATCGGCCTGGGCGCGGCCGCGGGATTGACGCAGCTGATGAAGTCGCTGTTATTCGGGGTCAGCCCCATCGATCCATTTACCTATTTCGTCATCCCGCTGGTGCTGGGAACATGCGCGGTAGTCGCCAGCTATCTGCCGGCGCACCGGGCGGCAGAGATAGATCCAGTCGAGGCATTGAAGGCGGAGTGAAGCAATGCAGGAGAGATGCCACCGCCGTAAAGCCGCGGCCTGTCACACAATGGTATGTGGAAGGCGGGCGGCAGACCGGGGGCGCCTGCTGACCCGGGGAGGTCAAAGCAGGCACCCCACTACGAGCAGCAACGCAACGCCCTCCCGCGTCGCGACGCGCCCGCGCATACAGCAGGTGATTGCACGCGCCCACTGTACATCCTGCCAACTTGTGTCGTACGGAAGCCCCCACAAATTGGACGATGCAATCGAGGATTTGTCTTCATCCGAAGAGCCCCTGAAAAAGCAGACATCAGAGCGCCGAACGCCCCATAAACAGATGTGTTCATGAAGCGCTCGGCGACTTGCAGTTTGGGTTAGCCGTTGGACTCGGACTGATCCGCGTGCACGGTGCGATAGCTCGCGTTGCCCTTCGACCACACGAGCAGGAGGATGTCCTTGCCCGCCGGGTTGGAGTGCACCTGGTTGGCGAACTCGCTGGCCGAGCTTGCCGGCTTGCGATCGACTTCCATGATCACGTCGCCGGGCTGCAGGCCGGCGTCTTCCGCTGCGCTGCCGGGCCGCACCTGCTGCACCACAACGCCGTGCACATGATCAGGCACGTTGAACTGCTGGCGAGCCTGGTCATTGAGGTCTGCAACCGCAACCCCGATCTTTCCCTTGTTGGGCCCGTTCGCGCCTTCATTGCCGGCTTCCTCGGTCTTGGCGTGGTACTGGCCGACGGTGAGATTCACGGTCATGGGCTTGCCGTCACGGATGACGCCCAGTTTCAGAGAGGTTCCCGGCGACATCTCGCTCACCGCCACCTGCAGGCCGCTCGCGTTCACCACTTTCTGCCCATTCACTTCAGTCACGACATCGCCCTGGCGCAGGCCGCCCTTGCCGGCCGGCGAGTCGGGAGAAACCTGGGCAACGATCGCACCGGAGGCTTCCTTGAGGTTGAAGAAGTGCGCATTGTCCGGCGTCACATCGTTGATGTTGATGCCGAGGTAGCCATGTTCCACTTTGCCGTGCTGGATGAGCTGCTCGGTCGTGGCCTTGACGATCTGCGAGGGAATGGCGAAGCCCGCGCCCGCGAACGAACCATTGTTGCTAATGATGAAGGTGTTGATGCCGACCAGCTCGCCATGGGCATTCACCAGCGCGCCGCCGGAGTTGCCGGGGTTGATGGCCGCATCGGTCTGGATGAAACCGCCGGGCTTGCGCGCGTCATCGGAATACGGGTTGGGCCGGTTCACGGCGCTCACAATTCCGCGTGTCACCGAGAACTGGAAGTAGCCGAACGGGCTGCCAAAGGCCAACACGGTCTGGCCAGGCTTCAGCTTCGTCGAGTCGCCCCAGATCACGGTGGGCAGATCGGTGGCGTCCACTTTGACCACCGCGAGGTCTGTCAGCTTGTCGGTGCCGACAACTTTGGCATTCAGCACGCGGCGGTCATTCAGCGTGACACGGATCTGCGTTGCCCCGTCCACGACGTGGTTGTTGGTGACGATGTAGCCGTCCGGCGAGATGATGATGCCGCTCCCCACGCCGTGTTCGATCTGCGGCTGGCTGGGCATCTGGGGGAACCCGTTGCCAAAGAACTGCCGCAGGCCGGGAGGCAATTGCTGCAACTGGCTCTGGCCCTCGTCCGAGCCGTCTTCGTCGCTGTGGCCCCGCGAAGTAACAGCGACGTTGACGACCGCCGGGGTCACCTTCGAGGTCACGGCTTCCATGGCCTCATCGAGCGAGGTGAGGGCGGAAACACTGTTTTCGTCCATGGGCATCGCGGCAGCAGCAGCGTGCACGCGGCCATGGCCGGCGAAGAAGGCTGCGCCCAGCACGAAGGCTCCCGCGATCGCGGCGGGGACAGCCAGTTTCTTTGTGGTTGCTACTAATTGATTAGTTTCTGACGACATGGCTTTTCTTCTCCGATGGTTGAATTGGGTTGTTGAACTTGGGATCCGGAACGCGTCGGGATCTGACCGAAATCTAAATCTGAATGATGAGCCACCCGTTTGGGGTGTGAACGATGGCAAACCTCGCCGGAATGGCCCTGACCGGCGCTGCCCCACCCGCTGCGGCGCGGCGATCTGTGGCAACGGCCAGCACGACGCGCGGAGGCATCTGGTACGCGGTCCACTCTGTCAGCACCACCACGGCGCGCCGATCGAGCTCAGGTAGTGGCGCGGCCTCGGCCGTGAGGGCTGGCGCACCGGACGGGGCCGGATGCGTGCGCCGGACACGTTTCAAGACCGCCGGCCGGATCGGTTTCTGGCGACGATCCTGATGGCTGGCCGACAAAAGCGACTCCGCGGGCATAGCGGCCTTGACCAGTTGCGGCGTTCCGCCCAAAGCGCGTCCTACCTCATGGGGATCGAGGGTTCGTGCGAGCTGCGGTGCTGCCGGAACGAAGCTGACCAGCTGCGGACTGTGCGACAGCACCACCGCAATCCCCAGCGCGCCCGCCAGCAGTCCGCCGGTAGCCGCGATGGCGGGCCGGCGGCTCATCGAGCGGGCCGGCTGCGACAGGACTCTCTCTACCCGGCGAACGAGTTCGGGCCGCCGTTCCCAGGCGCCCAGCACGAGCGAAAAGCTCCGCCGCAGGATCGAGTATTCCGCCAGGTGGGTTAGGCAAAGAGCGTAGGCTTTACGGCCGGCGCTGGATCGCAGCACGCGATCGTCGCAAGCCAGTTCGCGTTCCGCGCTTAGGCGGCGGTCCACCCAGAGCAGGACCGGGTTGAGCGGGAACAGCACCAGCCCCATCTTTTGCAGCAAATTGGTCCAGTCGTCGGCCCGGTGCAGGTGTTCCATTTCATGCAGCACAACCTGCTGCAATTCCCGCACCGACAGGGCTTTGAGGAGTTCCGGCGGAACGAGGATGCGGGGACGGAAGAAGCCCAGGACACTGGGGCGAGCCACCTCATCGGATGCGCAAAGTTGGGCGGTCCGGCCGCCCGCCGCTCCAGAAAGAAGCGCTTGCAATTCCCCATCAACCGGGACGGGAACGGCACGGCTACCCAGCCGGCGGAGGTGGATAACGCCAACCATGAGCTGTACGGCGCGGGCCAGCGAAAGCGTAACCCACACACCGACGAGGGCAAAACTCCAGCGCGGATCAAGATGAAGAGGAGAACGATGGCCGCCGGCCCCGCCCGACCGGCCCGCAAACGCCGGTACGAAATGGAGCAAAAGCAGCAGAATGAATACGTTGAGCCAGACCACAGAGCGCGCCGCGGCGCTCAGTCCCGGCAACAGCCGAAGGCAAAGCCAGACGCACAGGGCCAGCACCGTTCCCTGCCAGACGGCCGAGAGCAGTGCTCCAGCCGCAGCTGTGGAAACAATGGACAGGGCGTGAAGGAGCTCGTTCATCGCGCCGTCTCCTCCACTTCGTCGGGAATCTCGGCGATGGCTTCTTTCAGCCGCTTCAACTCATCGGGAGAGATGTCGTCATCGCCCAGCAGCGAGAGCAGTAGCCGCTCCCGCGAATTCCCGAAGAACCGCTGTAGAACGTGGCGCACCTCGGACCGGCTCGCTTCCTGTTCGCCGATGCAGGTGCTGTAGAGGAAGGCCCGACCGTCCTGCCGATGGGTCACATAGCCTTTGCTTTCAAGAATCCGGATGGTGGTGAGGACCGATGTGTAGGCCAACGCGCCCTCATCCGCGGTGGCGGCCGCCACGTCGGCTACCGTCGACTCGCCGCGCGCCCACAGCACCCGCATCAGCCTTAACTCGGCCTGGGTCAGCGTGATGGATCTTTTGGGCGGCATCTTTTCTTGGCCTTGGAGGAGGGAAGTATCCCCACAACGCTTCTTTAGACTAGCAACTAATAATTTAGTTAGCAAGTGGTTTTGGGAGGCCGGCTGCCGCCATCTCCACCTCTGCGAAAATAGACCTGCATGATATCCCTGCAAAGTGCCGGAAAGCGGTTTGGGCCCCGCGTCCTGTTTCTTGAAGCCGACTGGCTCATCCGGAACCGTGAGAAGACGGCCTTGGTCGGCGCCAACGGGACCGGCAAATCCACCCTGATGAAGGTGCTGGCCGGCCTTGAAACCCTCGACTACGGCAGCCTGCAGCAGACCCGCGGCATCAGCATCGGCTACCTGCCCCAGGAAGGCCTGCGGCTGGCCGGCCGGACCATCTTTGAGGAATGCCTCACCGTCTTCGACGACCTTCGCGATATGGCCCAGGAGATCGAGCGGCTCGCCGGGCAGCTGACCGAGCTCGACCACGCCAGCCCCGAATACGAATCCGCCGCCGAGCGTTTTTCGCTCACCCAGGACCGCTTTCACGCCCTCAACGGCTACGCACTCGACGCCCAGGTCGGCGCCGTGCTCACCGGCCTTGGCTTCACCAAGGAAGACTGGTCGCGCCAGACCGATGAGTTCTCCGGCGGCTGGCAGATGCGCATCGCTCTTGCAAAGCTGCTGCTCGCCCAGCCCAATCTGCTCCTCCTCGACGAGCCTACCAACCATCTCGACCTCGAAACCCGCAATTGGCTCGAGGACTATCTCAAGACCTATCCCTTCGGTTACATCCTCATCTCCCACGACCGCTACTTTCTCGACGTGACCATCGATCGCACCGTGGAGATATGGAACAAGCGCCTCACCATCTACCAGGGCAACTACACGAAGTATCTTTCCCAGAAAGATGAGCGCCGCGCCCAGCTCGAATGCCGCATATCGCAATCAGCGCATTCAAATCGAACATCTCGAATCCTTCATCAACCGCTTTCGCTACCAGGCCACCAAGGCGAAACAGGTCCAGTCGCGTATCAAAGAGCTCGAAAAAATCGAGCGCATCGAGATTCCCAACGAAGAAGCCGTCATTCACTTCAAGTTTCCGCAGCCGCCGCCTTCGGGCCGTATGGTGGTTGAAGCCGAGGGTCTCTCCAAGAGCTACGGCGAGAAGCGGGTCTTGAACAATGTCCGCTTCGGCATCGAGCGCGGCGACCGCGTTGCCCTGGTGGGTGTCAACGGCGCGGGCAAGTCGACCTTGATCAAACTCATGACCGGGGTGGAGGCGCCGACCAGCGGCACCGTGCGTCTGGGGCACAACGTGGTGAGCGAGTACTTCGCGCAGGACCAGTACAAGGTACTCGACGGCGACATGCGCATGCTCGACGACATCAGCCGCGCCGCCTTCAAGGTGCCTGAATCCGAACTGCGCTCCCTGCTGGGCTGCTTTCTTTTCTCCGGCGATGATGTCTTCAAGCCCCTCGGCGTGCTCTCCGGCGGCGAACGCAATCGCTACGCGCTGGCGCGCATTCTCGTCACGCCGTCCAACTTTCTGCTCCTCGATGAGCCCACCAACCACCTCGACATGCGCGCCAAGGACGTGCTGCTCGAAGCTATCGCGGCCTTCTCCGGCACGGTGATTTTCGTCTCCCACGATCGCTACTTCATCGACCGCCTGGCTACCCGTGTGCTTGAAGTGGAGAACGGCAGCGGTCATCAGCTATGAAGGCAACTACGAAGACTACCTGCGCAAGAAGGAAGAAATTGCCGCCAGCGCGGCCACACAACCTCCCGTGCTCCATTCTTCGGACAGCACCACCGTCCGAAGGGTGGGACGACCGCGAAGCTCCGCTCCACGACCAGAACGGAAACGCGCCCGCATCGATCGAGGTCCCGGCAAAGGACCGCCCCAAACGCCTCAATCCCATCAAGCAAAAACATATGGAAGACCGTTGCGCCTTTCTCGAAGAAGAAGTCCCGCGCATCGAAGCCGCCATCGCGCGTCACCGAGCAGCAACTCGGCATCTATGTCTCCGCGGAGGAAACCCAGCGCCTGACCGGTCTCGCCGAAAACCTGCGCGCGCAGTTAGCCGCGTTCACGGCGGAGTGGGAAGAGCTGATGCTTCAGCTCGAAGGCGCATAAGGTCGTTCGGGAGCGGCCCTTGCCGGTCGTGCATAATCAAAACACGATGGCGCCCCTCTGGAACCCCGAAAGCTGGTCGCAGCGGCTGGCCGAACTTGAAGCCCAATCCGGCGATCTGAAAGAAGCTCCACTCCGTCGCGACGTGCGCTCGCTGGGCATGCTGCTGGGCGAAGTGCTGCGCGAGCAGGCCGGCGACGACCTCTTCGCGCATGTCGAAGCGCTGCGGCAGGGCACCATCCGCCGCCGCGACGCCGAAGCCCGCGGCGACGAAGAAGAGGCGGCCCGCCATGCCGCCACCGCGCTCGAACTGGTCCATTCGCTGCCCGTCGATCGCGCCATCCTGCTCACGCGTGCCTTTGCGTTCTATTTCGAGCTCATCAACCTGGCGGAGACCAACCACCGCAAGCGGCGCCGTCTCGCGCTCCAGCTGAGCGGCGAGGCCGGCCATCAGCGCGGTTCGCTCGCCGGCACGCTGTGCGAGATGCGGCGCGTGGGCATCTCCGCGGACGAAGCCCTGGGCTGGCTCAGCGCGTCCTCATCGTGCCCGTGTTCACCGCGCACCCCACCGAGGTGGCGCGCCGATCGGTGATGTTCAAGCGGCGGCGGCATCGGAGAATTCCTGGCCGAGCTCGATCGCATTCCCATTCCCGAGCAGGACCTTGCGCGCCTCGAGGAACAGGTGCTGGCCGAAATCACCAGCCTGTGGCAAACCGATGAGGTCCGCTCGCATCGGCCCACGGTCTACGACGAAATCAAGATGGGGCTTGACTACTACGACGTCTCCATCTTCACCACCCTGCCCGGTCTCTACCGGGAAATCTCCGAAGCGCTGCGCGCCTCGTACGGTCTTGAGATCGAGCCGCACGAGTTGCCCCAGGTGCTGCGATTCGGCTCATGGATTGGAGGCGATCGCGACGGCAACCCCTTTGTCACGCCACAGGTGACGCGCGACGCGATTCAGCTCGCGCGCGGACATCTGCTGCTCTACTACCAGGGTCAGCTCGAACAGATCATCGACCTGCTTACGACGAGCGGCCGCAGACGCCGGTAAGCAAAGAACTGCTGGCGCGCCTTGAAGCCTACGTCGCCGAGTTGCACACGCCGGAAGCCCAGGTCTTCGGCGAGCAATATGAATTCGAGTATTATCGCCGTTTTGTGATCTGCGTGAAGGCGCGGATTGAGCGCACGCTCGAGCAGCCCAGTCATGCAAGCGCACAGTTGCCTGTGATGCCTTATACGCTGGCCCAGAATCAGGACAAGATCACGCAGGCGTTGGCGCCCTATTGCTCGGTAGTCGAATTCCTTGCCGATCTCGAGACCCTGCGCGAGTCCCTTGCCGAGAATCGAGGATTGCGCATCGCGCGTGCCCTCATCGATCCGTTGCTTCTCGAGGTGCGCACCTTCGGACTGCATCTGCACACGCTCGACATTCGCCAGCACGCGCGCGTTCATGCCCAGGCGTTGAAGGAAGCCATTGCCGACTCCAACGCGGCGACGCTTCCCGGCAGCTTGTCGGAGGAAACCGCGAGCGTGCTCGAGACCATTCGCGTGGTCGCCGAAATAAAGAACGGCTGCTCGCCTGAAGCCATTCGCCACTACGTCATCAGCGGCGCGTCATCTGTCGAGGATGTTCTCGCGGTGGTTCGCCTCGCGCGCCTGGGCGGCGTGAGGGTCGAAGGCGCCGGACCGGGTCCTGCGTCCAGCACGGGCCACGATCCCGGACTCATGCCCGTACCGCTCTTCGAGTCGATCGAGGATCTGCGCCAGGCCCCCGCTGTCTGCCGCGAGCTGTGGAGCCGCGACGACTACCGCAAGCTGCTCGCCACCTGGGACAACTGGCAGGAGGTCATGCTCGGCTACTCCGACTCCAACAAGGATGGCGGCATGCTGACCAGCACCTGGGAAATCTTCCGCGCCCATCGCGATCTGCATCTGGTCGCCCGGGAGGCACGGCGTCAAGTTGCGCCTGTTCCACGGCCGCGGCGGCACCGTGGGCCGCGGCGGCGGACCGACCCATCGCGCCATCTTCGCTCAGCCCATGGACGCCTTTGAAGGCCAGTTGCGCATCACCGAGCAGGGGGAAGTGCTCAACTTCAAATACGCCGACGAAGTCCTCGCCGAGCGCAATCTTGAACTCATGATCGCCGCCGCAGTGGATGCCCTGGCCCGTCCCAATGCGCGCGATCCCAAGGGCCATTTCACGGGCGTGCTCAAGCCCGAGTGGGAAGCCGCGCTCGACGAGCTTTCGATCGTCTCGTACCAGTTCTACCGCAAGCACATCCAGAACGATCCCGGGGTCGTGACGTATTTCGAGCAGTCCACGCCGGTAGGCGAACTGGAGCAGGCCAAGATCGGATCGCGGCCCGCGCGGCGCAGTGCATCGCGGCAACTGGCCGATTTGCGCGCCATCCCCTGGGTGTTCGGGTGGACGCAGTCGCGACTGCTCGTGCCGGCCTGGTTCGGCGTGGGCTATGCTCTCGAGACCATGCTCGATCGCCCCGGCGCGCTTGAACTTCTGCGCGGAATGGCCCACGAGTTTCCGCTCTTCATCGACCTGCTGCGCAACGTCGAGTTGGCGCTGGGCAAGGTCGATCTGGCCACTGCGCGCCTCTATTCGGCCCTGGTCGAAGATGCTGCTCTCCGCGAGCGCGTCTACGATCTCTTCGAAGCCGAGTTCCACCGCACGGTGCGCGCCGTACTGGCCGTCACCAACCAGGCCGAACTTCTCCAGGACAACCCGGTCCTGGCCCGCTCCATCAAGCTTGCGCAATCCATATGTCGATCCCATGCACCTGATCCAGGTCGACATGCTCCGCCGCAAGCGCGCCGGCGAAGACACGCCGGAGGTGAATCGCGCCATCGCCGCCACCATCAGCGGCATCGCCGCCGGCCTGCGAAACACCGGCTGAGACTCGATGTGGCGATGAGGTCTTCCAGGCCCATGGTAGGATTCTCCCGAATTGAACCGCCACATTCGGGAGAGCAGAAAGATGACCGTAGACAGGCATCTGACCAGAAGAAGTGTCCTCAAGAGCGGTGCGTTTGTAGTCACAGGAAGCCTGTGCTGGCCGTGGATGCCGATTTCACTGGAAGCCAGCGAAGGGGAGCAGAACTGGACCCTCGAAAGCGATCTGGTCCGGCGGGTAGTAGCGTTCGAGCCGGGACGAGGCCTGTCTACCAGGCAGCTGACCAGCCTGGCGACTAAACGGCAGTACGTTGGCGCGCGCGGTCCGGCGGAGTTTTCGTTTCTCTGCGATGGGCAGCCTTGCGCCAGCAATGACGGACAATTTGAGCTGGTCGACGCGCGCACCGAATCATTTGCGGGAGGAAAATCGCTGACCGTGCGCGTGCGGAGCCGCAGGCTTCCCCTCGAAGCTGCGGCCGTCTATCGCGTGTACGACGGCCATCCCGCGATTCGCAAGCACCTCCTGCTGCGCAACACCGGCGGATCGCCGCTTCTCGTGACCCATTTGAATGTGGAGACGTTGGACCTGGAGATCGGACCGGAAAACGAGATGACACTGCTCACGCAGTATGGGACTGTGCCGCGGGAGATCTTCTACACCGGGCGGTCGGAGGACGCAGGATTTCTGCTGAAGAACGCCATGACCGGCGACGGGATGGCGATTGTGAGCGAGGTCCCAGGCTATATGAAGCGCACCGAGATCGCGGGGTGGGATGCGCCGGATAGTGTACGCGTCAGCGTCATGTACGACACCGACCTGATGCCGTTTGAACGAAGGATCGGGGGAGGGGAAGAGTTTGCGACCGCAAATGCGTCGCTGGTTCCGTTTCGCGAGGGAGACGGATTCAGCGATCCGCAATGGAGCCTGCCAGGCTACGCGGCGCAGGTGCTCGAGCGGCGCGTGGACGCCCAGGGGCCGCCGTGGATCTACAACACGTGGGAGCCGTTTGAGCGCGGCATCAATCAGGCCATCGCGCTGGAACTGATCGATGCGGCCGGCGCGATGGGGATGGACATCTTCACCATCGACGACGGATGGCAGCAGGAGTACGGAGAGAACGCGGTCAATCTGACTTCATTTCCAGGCGGCCTCGAGCCCATTCTGAAAGCCGTTGAGCAAAAGGGCATGCGGCTGGGGCTGTGGATCCCCATCGCGGCGATCGGCACGACGACGGAGGAGTATCGCAAGCATCCCGAGTGGGCCTCGCAGGATCTCGAAGGCAAGACCAAGTTCACCGGAACCATGGGTGGGCAGAAAGCGGTCATGTGCATGGCTTCGGCGTACCGCGAAGCATCGGCGGACCGGATCATCGACGCCATCGAACGTTTCCGGCTCGCCTATGTGAAGCTCGACCTCACCACCATCTTCAATGCCTACGGAGAAGCCCCGGGATGCTGGGCGAAGGGCCACGATCATGCGAGCTGGGCCGAATCGCTGGGCAGGATCTACGAAGGCATCGCCGACGCGACGGCGAAGGTGTACCGCAAGCACCCGGATGTGTTGCTCGATCTGACCTTCGAACTGTGGGGACAGAAGCACATTATCGATGCGGGGCTGCTTTCTGCGGGCGACCTGGATTGGATGAGCAACGTAGATGACCGCCAGCCTGATTCGGCGGGACCGCGCCAGGCACGCCAGTTGCTGTATGCGCGTGCGGCCACCATGCCGGTGGAAGCGATGCTCATCGGCAACCTGCACGCCGATTTGCCCACGATCGAGGAGGGCTTTGCCACCGCCATCGGCTCGGCGCCGTTGCTCTTGGGCGATCTGCGCAAGCTGAGTGCGGCCGACCTGCAGTGGTACCGCGAAAAGATTGGATGGTTCAAAGAGCTCCGGCGCCGGGCGAAGCTGAGCGAGAGCTTCTTTCCCCTGGGAACCTGGCGGCAGACGTCGCCGGCGGCGTGGGACGGGTTTGCTCGCCTGTCGCGAAGCGGCGAGGGCGTGATCGCACTGTTCCGCAACAAGTCGGCCTCGGCCGACGCCACCGTGCAGTTGCCGCTGGTGCCCGAGGGCATGTACCGGGTGCGTTCGGTCATCACCGGCAAGGACGTCGGCTTATTTGACCGTGCAGCCTGGATGCATGGCATCGCCTTCAGTTTTCCAGGCCCGGTGGAAGTCCTTGAGTTGGAACGGGGCCGCAGCTCCTGACCGCAAGTCTTTCCTGGCATTCAGGCTTGCCACATTCTGCCCTGTGGGTCTAGGCTGTTTTTATGCGTCGATGTCGCTAACACCGCTCTGGTGCGAGCTCCGATGCCCGGCGTGCGCCCGATTCGCGTGCGAACCTTTCCGACGTAAAAGCTCCACCATCACTCCCAACTAATCCAAAGCACGTGTCGGGAAGTTTGCCCGAACGAGGAGATCCATCATGGCGCGTATTGCCGCGAATGTGACTGAACTAATTGGACACACCCCGCTGGTGCGTTTGAACAAGGTGGCGGCGGGGCTGCCCGCAACCGTTGTAGCCAAGCTCGAAAGCCAGAACCCGCTCGCCAGCGTCAAGGACCGCATCGGGCTGGCCATGATCGAGGACGCCGAAAAGGCGGGCAAGATCAAGCCCGGCCAGACCATCCTGATCGAACCCACAAGCGGCAACACAGGCATCGCCCTGGCCTTTGTCGCCGCCGTCAAGGGATACAAGCTCATCCTCACCATGCCCGAGACCATGAGCCTCGAGCGCCGCGTGCTGCTCAGGGCCTTTGGCGCCGAAATCGTTCTCACGCCCGGACCGAACGGCATGAAAGGCGCCATCGCCAAGGCCAACGAAATTCTGGCCGCCACGCCGAATGGGTACATTCTGCAGCAGTTCGACAATCCCGCCAACCCGGCGATCCATGTTGCCACCACGGGCCCCGAGATCTGGGACGACACCGACGGCAAAGCCGACATCCTCATCTCCGGCATCGGCACGGGTGGCACGCTGACTGGGGTAGGCCGCTACATCAAGCCCAAAAAGCCAGAATTCAAATGTATTGCCGTGGAGCCCACCGACAGCCCCGTGCTCTCCGGCGGCAAGCCCGGGCCGCACAAGATCCAGGGCATCGGCGCCGGCTTTGTGCCCAGCATCCTCGACACCCACCTCATCGACGAAGTCATCCAGGTGACCAACGACGAGTCCATCGCCATGGCCCGCCGGCTGCCGCTCGAAGAGGGTCTCTTTGTGGGCATCTCTTCCGGAGCGGCCGTTGTTGCCGCGCTCAAGGTAGCCGCCCGCCCCGAGAATGCCGGCAAATTAATCGTGGTCATTCTGCCGAGCTTCGGCGAGCGCTATCTGTCCAGCGCGCTCTTCGATCCGTTGCGCCAGGAAGCCCTTGCCCTGCCCACGCACCCAGTCACGCTGTAATCGTCATCCGTCGACTCGGGATGCGCTGACAACAACTTCCGTGCCCCATCCTTTCGCCTTCTTTCTGGCGAAAGGGTGGGAAACACGAACCTCAACCCGGCTCGATTCCACCATGCCCTTCCTCGAACGCTTGCGCGAAGACATCAACTCCGTACTGGAGCGCGACCCCGCTGCGCGTTCGAAGCTGGAAGTTCTCACCTGCTACCCAGGCCTCTGGGCGGTGTGGTTCCACCGCGTTTCGCACGCCCTGTGGCACGCCAACATGCGACTTTTAGCGCGCATGTTCTCGCAGGTCTCCCGCTTCTTCACCGGGGTAGACATTCATCCCGGCGCGCTGCTGGGCCGGCGTCTCTTCATCGACCACGCCACCGGCGTGGTGATCGGTGAAACCGCCATCGTCGGCAACGAGGTGACTCTCTACCAGGGCGTCACTCTCGGCGGCACGGGCAAGGGTCACGGCAAACGCCATCCCACCCTGTGCGACAACGTATTCGTCGGCAACAACGCCAACATCCTGGGAAATATCACCATTGGCGCCAACTCCCGCGTAGGCGCCGGCTCTGTCGTTCTCGCCGACGTGCCGCCCAATTCGACTGTCGTTGGCGTTCCGGCACACATCGTGTACCGCAACGGCGAGCGCATTCTCATCACCGATCCGCACGACATCAAGGACCCGCTCTCCGACGCCCTCATCGCCCTTGCGGCCCGCGTCGACGAACTCGAACAGCGCCTCCTGCCTGCGCAGGAACCATGCGCGGAGCCCTTCGCCGCGGAGGAAGCCGACCGCACCGCCTACCGCGAAGAACTCGAGCGCGAAAGCTACTTCGTGTCCATGGGCGAAGGCATCTAAGAAAAGGTTCCCTGTACGAGGCTGCCCCTTCCTCCCTGAAAACGGACTAACCATGTATGTAAGCCCGGGCTAGTAAGCCATCCCTTATCTCAGCACTCTGCCATCCCCAGCGGAGTCGAAGGTCTGCGGCTGCACTTACAGATCCAAGAAATCAAAACTTCCGGTTTGCCCACGATCCGTTCGGAACCCTAAAAATTCGCCGAGTGGGGCTGGAAACCCGCTTCGGCATGTTGGCGTAAACCGATAATCTCTGAGATGGATCGATCGCTCCGGCGGAGAGCGCTTTTGAAGTTGACAGACCGCGTTCTGCCTCAGTGCTAAACCCGTTAATGACAAATCGCCGAGTATCAATTCCAGCGTCGATCAGGCGCGAAACGCGCTTTGGCCTGCCCGCGATAGTCCAGGATCATGCCTGGCTAGCCCATGCCACGAGCTTCATCTAAACTTTCTCTATGACGAATTGGACACCGTATGTGGCAAACACCCGTGGAATCGCGGTGAGCGTTGAGCCAACTTACATTGAAGCGAGATCATCACCGGACAACTCGCAGTATTTTTGGGCGTATCGGGTGATCATCCAGAATCAGGGACGGGAAACGGTGCAGCTGCTGAGCCGGCACTGGATGATTACGAATTCGCGTGGTGAATTGACCGAGGTCAAAGGGCCAGGTGTTGTCGGGGTGCAACCGGTCCTCAAGCCGGGAGAGAGCTTTGAATATACAAGTGGCGCACCTCTCGACACGCCGTCGGGGATGATGGGCGGGGCTTACCAGATGGAGACTGAGAGCGGTGAGCGTTTTGATATTGAGATACCGACTTTCTCGCTGGATCGTCCGAATCAGGGCGTAATTCTGAATTGAGAAATAGATATCGTGGGTGGGGATCGAAGATGCAGGTTCGCGTTATGCGCAGCCGCCATTAGTGCGCTGGCAGAAGGTCGCCAGCGTGGTCATGCCGCCCGGCATATGACTTCAATGCGCAACACTCCAATGGTTTCGACTGATCAACGTCTTTCAGCCCCCAAATCGCCAGCCACTCGCTGACATCGGAAGACTGGAAATCTTGACTCCGGGAAGATCACCGCTCATCCGAAAGTAACCCGCCGCGTAAATTCAACTCTTAGATCTCCAGTATCCGGAGACGCCAGTCGCTAATCTTCTCATGGCTTCAGTGCTACATTGAAAGGTTCTCCAGTCTCGGATCTCGGGGTCGCGTTCTTGCTCGGCTTTCGTTCCTTGCTCGCTGTTTTACTTGCGCTCTGCTCTTTAGCCCATGCCGCTTCCCGCTTTCAGTCAGCCCCCGTTCCCCCCGAAATGCTTTCCACAGCCTTCACCGTTGCCGTGAACGGCAAGCCCGTTGACGTGGCCCACGCCGCCGCCAACTACGACTACGTCAGCTTCGACATCGTCGGCCCGGTCGACATCGAAATCACTGCCGCCGAGCCGCATTTCTGGGATCGCGGCGTCGACATCCAGCCGTGGCGTCTCGGCCTGCGTGCCAACCGAACCGGACAGACCATTCGCTTTCACCTCGCCTCTCCGGCCAAGCTCGCCATTTCGCGGCCGCGCGATTTCCTCAACCACGCCAAAATGCTCTTCCTATTCGCGGGCACGCCGCCTCCGCCCCCGCCGCCCGATCCCAGGGTCCGCGTCTACAAGCCTGGCGTGTACCACCAGAGCCTCAATCCCAAATCCGGTGACACGTTCTACCTCACACCGGGCTCCTACTTCTTCGGCGGCCTAAATCTCTGGACGGTCGAAAACGTCAAGATTCTCGGCCGCGGCACCATCGTCTACGACGGTCCCCAGGATCCCGACGCCGACGAGGGCTGGATGCAAAAACCCGACTGGCATTGCGTCACGGTCTTTGAGTCCCATCACGTCGAGGTCGACGGCCTCACCTGCATCGTCCGGTCGCGGACCTGGTCCATCCAGATGAAGGACTCGAGCGACATCGCCTACAACGACCTCCGCGTCATGGGCGGCAATCCCGGCAACGCCAACCAGGACGGCATGGACTGGATCGGCTCGAGCGACGGCGTCGTGCGCAACTCGTTCTTCCGCGCCTCCGACGATGTGATTGCCCTGATGGGCAACTGGGACGGCTACACAGACGAAGACCTGCTCCGCCCCGGACGCGATGTTCAAAACATCTTGATCGAAGACAGCGTTCTCTCCACCAGCATCTCCAACATCGTGCGCGCCGGCTGGCCGCGCAAGATTTTCAACTCGCGCAACTTCACCCTGCGCAACTCCGACATACTGCACGCCGGCATAGGGGCCTGCGGCCAGACCTTCGGCCTGCTCGGCTTCTGGGGCGCCAACGGCTCGCTTGGCGACCATGGCCACTACACCTTTGAAAACCTGTTCCTCGATGACTGGTACTCGCTGGCGCAGATGGAGCAGAAAGCGCCCGCACTCCACGACTTCATCTTCCGCAACATCTGGGCTCTCGACCAACCTCCGCTGGCGGGATCGCTGATCTCGGGCCAGGTGTCGAATGTGCTTTTCGACAACATCAAGTACGGCCAGAAAGTTGCCGACAGCGACGCCGACCTGCCCGTGACGCTGAACCTGCCCCTGAATCTGACCAGTGACCGCGCCGAGCCCCCACGCTTCGATGTCACTCCGGGGCCGGTAGCGCAGTTTACCGTCGATCCGCCGGTGTTCGGTCCGGACGAGAAGATCACCTTCACGGCGCGGGAATCGCCGCACACCCGGTTCACCTGGCTTTTCGGCGATGGAACCAAGGCGCACGGCCGCGACGTGAAGCATCGCTTTCCCGATGCAGACGGAACTCAACTCGACACGGCGAATGGCGCCGGGCGCTTCCGCGTCATCCTCCATGCCGAGGACGACCAGAACCGAGACGATTGGGCGGCCCAGGGCGTAGTCGTGATCTCAAAATGGCACGACGCGGTTCCCACTCCCGGCCCCATGCTGCCTGGCTTGTCCTTCCAGATTTATGCCGGCGCCTGGACCGAACTGCCGGATTTTTCCGCCGAGACCGCCGTCATCTTCGGCAACGCGCCCAACCTCAATGCCGACGCCCGGGGGTTCACGAAGTATGGCGTTGCCTGGGATGGGTTTCTCGAGATTCCTGCCGACGGCGGATACACCTTCCACCTCATGGATCGTGACGGCGCGCGCCTGGTGATCGACGGCCTCGAAATCGCCCGAACCGGCCCGCCCTTTCCCCAGGTGTGCGGCTCGCCCGGCAATGCCATGCGCTACGATCGCGGTTCCATCGGCCTGCGCGCGGGACGCCATGCGCTGCACGTCGAGGAACTCCATTCCGCCAGCCAGGGACCGCCTCGCCTCCTCTGGGAAGGACCCGGTCTTCCCATTGTCGATGTGCCCCAGGCCGCCTTCAGCCACCCACGCTTGGATACGCTCAAAGCTGGATTAAAGAAAACAGGGAACTAGGGACGCGGGCGCTGGATTAGACTTTCCGCATGAAGAATCCGATGGCCTTCCCCTCGAAACTTGGCGCCCTTTTGTTCGTGGCGTCGATGACAGCAGCCCTCCACGCACAGGACTGGGCCAAGGCCCGCCTCGAAGCGTCCCCGCGCCACCGCGAGTATGTGCCGCTCAAGCGCGGGGACAGAACCGTGCAGGCGCTCGTGGTTTATCCGGAAACCAAGGACAAGGCTTCGGTCGTGGTCCTCATCCACGAAATCTTCGGACTGACAGACTGGGCAAAGGAGATGGCGGACGAGCTTGCCGGGCAGGGCTTTATCGTGGTCGCTCCCGACCTGCTCAGCGGCTTCGGCCCCAATGGGGGCGGTTCGAGCGAGTTCGCCAGCCAGGATGCTGCGGTGAAAGCGGTCTCCGGGCTGGACTCCGACGGCGTGATGGCCGACCTCGACGCTGCCGCCGACTACGGCAAAAAGCTGCCGGCGGGCAACGGCAAGATCGCGGTAGCCGGTTTCTGCTGGGGGGGGTCGAAGTCATTCGCGTTTGCGGCCCATCGCAAAGATCTGGCGGCGGCCTTCGTCTTCTACGGGACTGGCCCGGCGGATGTTTCCACCGTCTACGCTCCCGTATACGGGTTCTATGGAGGAAACGACGCCCGCGTGGACGCCACGATCCCCACCACCACCGCCGCGATGAAAGCCGCGGGCAAGAAGTATGAGCCGGTGACCTACGACGGCGCCGGCCATGGGTTTATGCGCGCAGGAGAGGACCCGGGCGATGCAAACCCCGCCAACAAAACAGCCCGCGAGCAGGGATTCGCCCGGCTTGTAAAGATGCTGAAGGCAATGTAGAGCGCAACAAATAACGCTGAATAGAAGCAACCGCTCCTTGCCCCATCCTTTCGCCGTTTTTCTGGCGAAAGGGTGGGAGACCACAAATCCAACCCGCGCGACTTCCTACTTTCCCAGCGCCGATTCAATAGCCGTCTGGACTTCGGTCGAATCGGGAGTCACATTCGGTTCGAACCGCGCGACAGGATTCCCCTGGCGGTCGAAGAGAAACTTGGTGAAATTCCATTTGATGTCGCCGCCGATCTGCGGGTTCGTCGACTTGTCGGTGAGGAATTGGTAGAGCGGTGTCTTGTCGTCGCCGAGCACGGAGACCTTGGCCATCATGGGGAAGCTCACGTTGTACTTCGAACTGCAGAACTTCTTGATCTCCTCATTGGTGCCCGGCTCCTGGGAGCCAAAATTGTTGGCCGGGATGCCGACGATCACCAAGCCGCGGTCCTTGTACTTCTCATAGAGCGCTTCGAGGCCGGCATACTGCGGCGTGAACCCGCAGCGGCTGGCCACATTGACCAGGAGCACGACCTTGCCGCTGTAGGTCTTGAGACTCACCGGCTGCCCGTCGATCGATTTCATGGTGAAGTCGTAAATGCTGGTGGCGTGCGCGGCGGTCGCGCCGGCGGCGAGAAACACGATCAGGGTCAGGATCAGTTTGCGCATGCGAATCCCCTCAATGTCGATTGCACTCCGATCATAAAGGGCAGGGCAGAGGCCTTTGTCAGGAAAATATCACCGGGATGCGAAGGCGCAGTTTGCTGCGACTACTGTAGCAGGGGACTGCTTACTGCCGGAGCTCCACCAGAGTCGCTCCCTGCCCCCCTTCATTCTGTGGCGCCTCCGCGATGGTAGCCACATGCGGATGCCCCTTCAAGAATTCCCGCACCCCGCGCCGCAGAATTCCGGCCCCATGCCCGTGAATCACGCGCACCCGCGGCAGACCGGCCAGGAAAGCCCGGTCGAGGTATTTCTCCAGCTCTTCGGTAGCCTCATCGACGGTTCGGCCAATGAGGTTGATTTCCATGCGCATGTCGTCGGTGTTCGCGCTTATGACCGACACCTGCACGCCCTTCTGCCGGCGCGCGGCAGCCAATGGGTCGGCCCGCTTGCCCTGCCCGGATTCTTGTCCACAAGGCTGCGCCTCGCAGAGGTCATCGCGCTTGACTCGCATCTTGATGGGCCCCAGCGCCACTTCAAAGAGGTCCTTTTCCACTTCGCGCTGCACCACGCCGATCTTGTTCATCGACTTGATCCGGACCTCGTCGCCGACCGCGACATGGCGCAGCACGTGAGGCTGGGCATTGCTATCGCCCTGATCCGCGCCCGTGCGATGCGCCACGACAGTCTGGTTGAAGCTCTCCTGGAACTCGCGGCGCAGGCGCGTGATGCGGCGTTCAGCTTCTTTGGATAGCTTCTGCTGCGCGGCTCGATCCTCGATGGCGCGCACGTTCTCGCGCATCTGGAATTCGAATTCCTTCATCAGCGAGGCCAGCTTGGCCTCGAGTTCGCGGATGCGATTGCGCAGCTCCACATCGCCCTCTCGCGCCAGCCGGGCCCGTTCCTGATTGAGCGTGTACTGTTGCTCCCGGGCGGCCTTCCGCTCTTCATCGAGTTGCGTGAGTTCTTTATGCAGGCGGTCGAGGAAGCGCGCGATGTCGACCTGCTGCGAACCCAGCCGCTCACGGGCGCCCGCAATAATGCCTGCATTGAGCCCCAGGCGCTCCGCAGTGGCGATCCCGGCGGAAGCGCCCGGCACGCCCAGGCGAAGCTGGTAATTGGGAACCATCGTGACTTCATCCACGCCCGCGGCCGCATTGAGCACACCGGGAGTATTGGCCGCATACACCTTGAGCGAGGTATGGTGTGTGGAGATGAGCGACCATGCCCCGACGGTCAGAAAGTAGTGCGCCGCCGCGACCGCCAGCGCCGATCCTTCTTCGGGATCCGTGGCCGAGCCGAGCTCATCGAGAAGGACCAGGGAGTGCGTATCGGCCACTTGTGCAAGCCGTTCGAGATTGGTGATATGCGCTGAAAAGGTCGATAGCGCTGCCTCGATCGATTGCGCGTCACCGATGTCAGCCAGAAATGCGGTAAACACGGGGAAAGCTGGCCGCCGTCACCGGAACAGGCAATCCCGCCTGCGCCATCATGGCCAGCAGCGCGACGGTCTTGAGGGTCACCGTCTTGCCACCCGTGTTGGGCCCGCTGATGATGAGCTGGCGATGTTCCTGCGTCAATTCCAGGGTCAACGGGACCACCGCTGCATTGGGCCGTGCCCCCGTTGCGCGCAGCCGCTTTTCGAGCAGGGGATGACGGGCAGCTTCCATGTGCAACCGATCTGGTCCAAAGCTTGGCCCAACGCAGTTGTAATCACGCGCAAAGCGGGCTCGAGCCAGCAGCGTGTCCACCAGCGCCAGTACCCGCGCCCCCGCCACCAGCGCCGCTGCCTGTGCGCCCACCTGCCGCGTCAGGGCCACAAAGATGCGATGAATCTCGGCCTGCTCTTCCTCGAACAGCCGCACCAGCTCGTTGTTCTGCTCGATGGTTTCGAGCGGCTCGACATAGACGGTCAGGCCTGACGAACTCGCCCCATGAACCACGCCGCCCACACGCCGCTTGAGTTCGCTGCGAACCGGGATAACAAAGCGGTCCCCGCGAATCGTGATGACATCGTCTTGCGTCGACCCTTCGGACGAGAGCTTGCGCAGCGCGGCGCGCAACGATTCCTCGATCACTCTGCGCTGCCGGTCCTGCTCGCGGCGAATGCGCCCGAGTTCGGGAGAAGCGTCGTCGGCCAGCGACCCATCGGGCTGGATCTTGCGCTCGATCGATTCCGCCAGCGGCCGCAGGCTGCCCGACAAGCCCCCCGACAGTAACAACAATCCCGGCAGCCGCCCCACTACGCGCGCCGGCGGTGTCTGCAAAAGCGATTGCCAGGCGGCAATATCGTTTGCGAGGCGGGCCACTGCCTGCAACTCGCTTGCGTCGAGGGCCGCATCGGGGATGCGCGCCTTGTCCGCCAGTTGCGTGGGATCGAAGAGCCCGCCCAACGGAATCGAGACCTGCTCCTCGAGCAGCAGCCGGAGTTCGCCCGTGAGTTGATGCTGCTGCCTGATCCAGGTCTCGTCGGTGGAAGGATGAAAGGCGAGAATCGCGGCACGGCCCACCGGCGAGGCGGCAAAGCCGGCCACCAGCGCCAGCAGCGGCTCCCACTCCAGAGCCGCGGAATCGGCATTCACAACCACAGCCGGAATCGGATCGAGCAGCGCCATGCTACCTACCATCTTAGGCGGATTAGGGGTCCCTGGTCCCTGCTCCCTGGATTTCAAACTCCCCCTCCCACCGCGCCACCACGGCAGCCGCCATGCAGTTGCCGATGACATTCGTCGCAGTGCGGCCCATGTCCATCAAGGTATCGACACCGAGAATGAGCAGAATGGCCGTAGTGGGAATGTTGAGTGCCGCCGCCGAAGCCAGGAGAATCACCAGGGAGGCCCGCGGAACCCCGGCCACGCCTTTGCTGGTCAACATCAGGGTAAGGAGCATGACGAACTGTTCGCCCAGGGAGAGGTGAATCCCCGCGGCCTGCGCGGCGAAGATGGCGGCCATCGAGAGATACACGCTGCCGCCGGTCATGTTGAAGCTGTACCCCATGGGTATCACGAAGGAGACGATCCAGCGCGGCACGCCGAACTCTTCCATCCGCTCCATGGCCAGGGGCAGAGCCGCCTCGGAGCTGGTGGTGGCGAATCCCAATGCCGCCGGTTCGGCGATGGCTTTCAGAAATCCGCGGAAAGAAATGCGCGCGATCAGCAGGCTGGGCACGACCGCGCACAGCACAAACGCGATCAGTGCAGCGTAATAGGTAACCACCAGCTTAACCAGCGGAAGCAGGGTAGCCAGGCCCATGCTGCCCACGGTGTAGGCCATCGCGGCGCCCGCAGCCAACGGGGCCATGTAGGTGATGATGCGCGTCAGCCGGAACATGGTTTCGGTCAGCGATTGCAGCACGCTCACCAGCGGCGCGCGTTTCCCATCCGGCATGGTCGCCAGCGCGGTTCCGAATAACAGGGCAAACACGGCCACCTGCAGAATCTGATTCTGCGCCACGGCCAGCGCGATGTTTTCCGGGAAGATGTTGAGCACAATCTGCTGCCACCCTTCCGGATGCACGGCGGGCACAGCGGCTTGTATGGCGGCGGGCAGCGTGACGCCGACCCCGGCTTGCGAGAGGTTGATAGCGACCAGGCCGATGATCAGGCCCAGCGTAGTGACGAGCTCGAAATAAAGGATCGCCTTGAGCGCCACCCGCCCTACTCCGCGCAGTTCGCCATGCCCGGCGATGCCGGTCACTATGCCTCCGAAGATCAGCGGCGCAACGATCATTCGGATGAGGCGCAGGAAAATCTCTCCAATGACGTGAGTCTGCGCAGCGACGTGCGGAGCGTCGGCGCCGAGTTCGGCGCCGGCCAGCATGAGGAAGAACGTCCAGATCAGCAGAGAACGCCGCCGCAGCGCCACAGGGATGAAGAGGGCGATACCGAGCCAGCGAAGCGGAACTGAAATCTCCATGCGGACGGGGGCAAGGGCGTCCACGAGGCCCGCCACGAATACCAGGACGGACGCCGCCATCAGCCATCGATGCATGGCGTTGCCGAATTGGACGCGAGTGCGGGCAGAATTCGTGATCATCGACGGGCCTTCTTGTCCTGCGAGTGCCTCAATTATCCTATGGCCATGCCCGCCATCGCCTTCCTGGAGTGTTCACGCTGCCACCTGCATCACGATCCGGCCGTGCCGCAGACTGTTTGCCCGGAGTGCTCCGGCACGTTGTATGTCCGCTACGACCTCTCCCCGGCGGCCGTCATTCAACAGCGCGACACGATCGGCACCAACGCGCAGGACAAACGATGGAGCGGCATGTGGCGTTATCGGGCGGTGCTGCCCGACGTGGACCCGGTCACGCTCGGCGAAGGCTGGACCCCGATGCTCAAAAGCCGGCGGCACGACAACCTCTGGCTCAAGGAAGAAGGGGCCAATCCTACCGGGACCTTCAAGGCGCGCGGGCTGGCGCTGGCTGTCACCATGGCTCGTCATTATGGGCTGCGCAAACTCGCCGCGCCTACTGCGGGGAATGCGGGCGGCGCGCTGGCGGCCTATGCAGCGGCGGCTGGAATCGAAGCCCACATTTTCATGCCCCGGGACACGCCCATGGCCAACCAGGTGGAGTGCCTCGCGTATGGCGCGCATGTGAACCTGGTGGACGGGCTCATCTCCGACTGCGGCCGCATGGTAGCCGAACTCAAGGCGGCCGAGGGCTGGTTCGATATTTCCACCCTCAAGGAGCCGTTTCGCGTCGAGGGCAAGAAGACCATGGGCTACGAGCTGGTGGAGCAGCTCGGCTGGCAATATCCGGATGCCGTCTTCTATCCCACTGGAGGCGGGGTGGGCATGATCGGCATGTGGAAGGCCTTCGAAGAATTGGAGCAGCTGGGCTGGGTCACGGGCAGGCGGCCCAGGATGATCGCGGTGCAGGCTGACAGTTGCGCCCCCGTCGTGCGCGCATTCGAGCAGGGCGAAAAAATTTGCCGGATGTGGCAGGACGCGCATACGTTTGCCTCCGGCCTGCGCGTCCCCAAACCTTATGGAGATGCGATCATTCTCGAAATCGTGCGCGAGTCCGGAGGCCTGGCCGTAGCTCTGAGCGATGATGCGATCTTCGCCTCTCTCAAGGATTGGGCCGAGCACGAAGGTCTGCTGTTGTCTCCCGAAGGCGCGACGGCCACAGCGGCATACGACCACTTGCTTGCGACCGGATTCCTCAGCGCGAATGATCGCGTCGTCGTTTTCAATACCGGTTCGGGAAACAAGTACACCGACGTGATCGGGGCCAGGCTGCGCGCACCAAACACGCTCACGGGTGCCCCATCCTAGCGTAGTCCGCCACACAGATGATCATTTATGCAGGGCGGCGCGAGCGTGGGTTATCGCAGATCTTTATGGCGGACTACACTAGTACGCGGTCGGAGGCGGCTGGCTTCGCGTTGGGTTCAACGGCAGTCCGGCGTTGATCTGGCAGCGATATTGTCCGTCGATCGTCCTCCAGCATACCCCGGGTGCGCTCTCGAACCGGTAACGGTCGCAATTCGTTCCTGTGTTGTGCATGACGGCCTCAAGAATCGGACCGCACAGGAAGACTGTAGCGTTTGCGGAGAAGTCAATAACGGGAAAACGCGAGTCCAGGCGGGGCCAGCGATCGGAGCTTGTCGGGGCGCGGGGGGAGCGCAGTTGGACGGCGATGTCCTGATGAAGCTTGGCTTGCTGGGGTGTTTCGTAATCCATAGTGCATTGCACCAGGACGGCAGCCTGCGCCGGTGAGGGTGGCGAGGTGATGTCAGGGCACTTGCGAGGGGAGCGCGAGCCGAATCGGGAACTGAGTTGCGGTGAAGGGTCGTCTGTAGCGGACGCGTCCTTTGCATACTCCGTCACGAAATGGTCAATTTCGGCCGTGCTGGCGGCGAGGTCGGCCTTGGCCTTCCGCAACTCCGGGGATTGAGCGGGGGCGGCCTGCGCGGCAGTCTGCAGGGGTGCGGGTAGAGCAGCTTCGGCGGCGGTCAAACCAGATGCGAAGTGAAATGCAACCATGGCAATGGAAAGGACAGCGGCGGTGGAAAAGAATTTTTTCACGGGTGCTCCAACAACACGGCTAGACGGGCGCGGAGACATGCCGGAATGTGGGGTGTGGGGACCCGGCGGCAGAACAGAAGGGATGCCTCAGTCTACGCTACCGGCCTTTCTCCTTCGCCGATTGGTGGCGGACTACACTAGCGACGTCTTTGTTTTTGTCGCTGGAGAGAAACAAATGCTCCATGCCCACCCTTTCGCGTTCCCGGGGCCCGGCGACAGGTCTTCGTCGCTGGGGTGGTCGGGCGAAAGGGTGGGAAACCACAAACAGCCGACAGACCGCTTTCAATTTGACCACTAAGTCGCGGAAGTTGACGAACTGCTCGCCGCCGGCTTGGACGCCGAATCGCTTGCTGCAGGCTTGGATTCAGAAGCCGGTTTCGAGTCAGTCGCCGGCTTGGCATCGGCCGCAGGCGCAGCGTCGGTCCCCGATTTATCGGTCGAGCTCGAAGCGGCCTTCGGCGCGTAGTCGTTGATATACCATCCCGCGCCCTTGAACTGCAGGGCGGGCGCGGTTAGCGGACGCTCAAGCAGGCCGCCGCACTTGGGACAGGCGACTTCAGGCGCAGCGCTGAAATTCTGAATCTTCTCGAACCGGTGGCCGCACTGCGTGCAGCGATATGCGTATAACGGCAACTTGACTCACCCCAGGGAACTGGATCTGCTGTTTCAATTTCCATTTTATCGGCAACGCCACAAAATTCCCGCAAATCGACGCGCGCCGATCCCGCCAGGAACTGAAACCTATCCTGGGATGGTTCAAGGCCTTCAACTGATTACTTGCCGATCACGAGGATCTGAAACGAACCTGGAATCATCGGCGCACGCGGGCCGCGCATCCACGCCGGCGCACCCGAACCCGGCTGGCCCGGCGGCGAACCACCGGTAGTCGGCCCCGCCGCGGGGTTTACGACAGGTGGCGGGGGCTCGGCTGGCACCGGACCAAACTCGGCCGTAATGCTGAAGATCTGGTCGGTCTTCGTATCCAGGGTCAACGTCTTCGCCCGCGCCGGTGTCGGAACCGTCTGTTCTACCGAGAAACTCGTCGGCGAATCTTCCTTGATCACAGTCAGCGTGCCGTCGCCCTGCGAGCTGAACGCCTCCATCGTGGCCGGGTTGAACGCCGCTCCATCCGATCCGTTTCCGATGGGCAGGTCGGTAAGGATGTGGCCGTCCTTCGCCGACAGGATGATCATGTTCTTTTTGTCGCGGCAGGCGGCAAACAGGATGTTGTTCTTCGCATCCAGCGCCAGGCCTGCGCATCCTCCGCCTTTGCTTGAAACGTCATACTTGCCGACCATCTTCATCGAGTTGGCGTCGATCACGGCGATGGCGTCCTTGTCCTCGATATCGACATAGATTTTCCCGCGGCCGTCCGTAGCGGCCTGCTCGGGTGCGCCGCCGATGTCGATGGTGCCCAGGATCGATCCGTCCTTATCGTCCAGCACGGTGATATTCGGCACCGCGTGGCTGAGGACATAAAAGCGGTGGTTGTAGGCGTCGTTGAGGTAGCCGTCGGGATTGCCCTGCACGTCGATCTTTTTCAGAACGGCAAAGGTCTTGGCATCGAACATCGTCACCTGCTTGGAAGTAGCGAAGCCGTGGCCGGTCGCGGTGTCAACCGCCGCGCCATGCGCGCTGGTGCCCGGGATGTCCCCCACCTGGGCCAGCGTGTCGAGGTTGAAGACCCCGATGTGCCCCGCAGGCCCTGAGCGGGCGACGTACAGGTTGCGGCCGTCAGGGTCGGCAGTCACGTAATCGAATCCGCCCTCGCCCCCGACCAGTTGGATCTTCAAGACCTTGTACGGACCGTTGTCCTGAGCGTAGGCGAGGCCCGAAAACAGAAGCATGATGGCAGGAGTCGCAAAGACGAGCAGCTTTGATGTCATGGTGATCATCTCCAGTTACTTGACGAGCGAAGTGCAATTCCGGGCGCGGAAAAACCGGCTGGAAAGGCAGGCCGGGGCCTTAGCCCCGGCACAAATCCTGCACCATCACTGTTGCTTTCGCCTTCACGGCCTGCTCGAGACTTCACCGCTCAATGCACCGAAACGGGCACTGACGCCGAGTGGTTCTCCCAGGCCAGCGTGATCATGCCTTTGCCTCCGCCTAGATCCGCAATCGTGTATTTGAGCTGCTCCACCATGCCCGGATTTGCCATTTGCATTTTCGTTTTTCCCAGGTCCGCGCTGGCGTCATAGGCGAGACCCCATTCGCCGGTTTTCTTGTTGACGATCAGTACCCAGTTGTCGGGATCGGAAATGTCGACGAACAGCGTGTAGCTTCCCTTGGGCACAGTCACGCTGCCAATCTGCAAATCGCCGTCGGTGGTCAGGGTTGTCGCGCCGTTGGCGCCGGCCCGCCAGATTGGATAATGCGGATTCTTGCTGATGAGGCCATCCTTGGTGAAGATGTGGCCCTGGCGGCCTTTCACCGACGGAGCCGAGTAAACAATCGAGACGGCCTTGCCTCCGATTTCGGCGGAGACCTTTTCCGGGGGGCTCGCGGGATTTCCCTGGGCGAAAACAGTGGTTGCGGCGAAGAAAATGCCAGCACAAATCAGAACACGCTTCATGACGAAGTTTCTCCTTCAGTTGGGGTGCTAAGCTGCAACGCGAATGATTGTCGCACCGCGTGGTCGGGTTGGGGAAATGCATCGTGAAAGGCCCGGTCTTGGACACAACCGATACCCAGGCGCCTGTTATGATGCGGCGCAGGAACAGCCATGGTTGACCATTTGGATCATCGATCGCCCGGTGCGCGGTTTCGGGCGGCGCTCGAGCAGGAAAAGCCGCTCCAGGTCGCGGGCGCCATCAATGCCTATACGGCGCGGATGGCCGAAGCAACGGGGTTTCGCGCGCTGTATCTCTCCGGCGGCAGCGTTGCGGCCAATTCTCTGGGTCTGCCCGACCTCGGCATCAGCACCATGGAAGACGTGCTCACCGATGTCCGGCGCGTCACCGACGCAACCCTGCTGCCCATCCTGGTAGACATCGACACCGGCTGGGGTGGGGCATTCAATATCGCCCGAACCATCCGCTCGATGATCCAGGCCGGCGCCGCGGCCGTGCATATTGAAGACCAGGTAAGCGCCAAGCGTTGCGGGCATCGCCCGGGCAAGGAACTCGTATCGCCCGCGGAAATGGTGGACCGCATCAAGGCGGCCGTTGATGCGCGCACCGATGAGTGTTTCGTGATCATGGCTCGAACCGACGCCATCGCCAACGAGGGCCTCCCCTCCGCCATCGAGCGGGCGCAGGCCTATGTGGCCGCCGGCGCTGACATGATCTTCGCCGAAGCCGTCACCGAACTCCCCATGTACATCGAGTTCCGGCGAGCCTTGGGCGTTCCCATCCTGGCCAACATCACCGAGTTCGGCCAGACGCCCCTGTTCACGCGCGATGAGCTGGCCGCGGCCGGGGTCGACATCGTGCTCTACTGCTGCGCCGCTTACCGGGCCATGAATGCGGCCGCGCTCAAGGTGTACGAAACCATTCGCGCCGAGGGCACTCAACGTAATGTAATTTCGCTGATGCAATCGCGCGCCGATCTCTACCATTATCTCGACTATCATTCCTATGAACGGAAGTTGGATGAACTGTTTATGAACGACAAGGGATCTGACTAGATGCCGGGATTCGGCATCTATAACGTTGAGGCTCTTGGAGTGTGATCGATGAGCAAGACAGAGCTTGTGTCTTCTCCCCCCGTATTCAAACCCAAAAAATCGGTAGCCCTATCCGGTACACCCGCGGGCAATACGGCCATCTGTACCGTCGGATACAGCGGCAACGATCTGCATTATCGCGGTTACGACATCGCCGATCTGGCGGCGCATTGCGAATACGAAGAAGTTGCCTACCTGCTGATTTACGGCAAGCTTCCCAACAACATCGAGCTGACCGCATACAAAACCAGTCTGGTGCGGCTGCGCAGCCTTCCGGCCGCGGTCAAGCAAGTACTCGAACTGCTGCCCGCCTCAACCCATCCCATGGATGTGCTCCGCACGGGTGTTTCGGTGCTGGGTTGCGTGCGCCCTGAAAACGAAGACCACAACGAGGAGGGAGCCCGCGCCATCGCCGACGCGCTGCTGGCGTCGTTGGGATCGATGCTGGTGTATTGGCACCACTACGCGCGCAACGGCAGGCGCACCGAAATCGAGCCGGGCGGCGATTCGGTCGCCGAACACTTTCTCCATCTGCTCCACAATGGCACGCCGCCGCCGGAGTGGGTTCAGGCCATGCAGACCTCGCTGATCCTCTATGCGGAACACGAGTTCAATGCGTCCACCTTCACCGCGCGTGTCATCGCGGGAACGGGATCGGATCTCTACTCGTGCATCGTGGGGGCCATCGGCGCGCTCAAGGGACCCAAGCACGGAGGCGCCAACGAAGTGGCGCTCGAGATCCAGAACCGTTACAGCTCACCCCTGCACGCGGAAACCGACATCCGCCGGCGCATGGAAGATCGCGAAGTCATCATCGGCTTCGGCCACCCCGTGTACACCATCAGCGATCCGCGCAGCGACATCATCAAGGAAGTATCCCGCCAGCTGGCCGACGGCGCCGGAGGCAGCCTGCATTTTGCCGTGGCCGAACGCATCGAGCGGGTAATGATGGACGCCAAGCGCATGTTCCCCAACCTCGATTGGTATAGTGCTGTGGCCTATCACCAGATGGGCATCCCCATTGATCTGTTCACTCCCCTGTTCGTCATGGCGCGCACGGCGGGATGGTGCGCGCATGTTCTCGAGCAGCGGCAGGACGGCAAGATCATTCGCCCGTCGGCAAACTATACCGGTCCCGAGCCACTCCCCTTCTTGCCCATCGAAGAGCGGGAATAGGAATCATGCCGGGCGCAGGAAATGCAACAGGATCAAGAGTGACCTTGCATGCGGTTTCAAGCCTGGATGGGTTCATCGCCAGGAAGGACAACAGTGTCTCCTGGCTCGACGCCCATGGAAGCGTCTACGAAACCGGGGTTTCCATTTCGGAGGAAGAAGCCGCGGCCTTCGTCAAAGGCATCGACTGTTACGTTCTCGGCTCTCGCACCTATGAGCACGCGCTTGAACTGGGCTGGCCCTACGGCGACACTCCGACGGTCGTGGTGACCGGCAGAGAATGGCCGCCGACAAGGAAGAGCGTCGAGTTCTATTCGGGTGATCTCGAAACACTCGTTCATATGAAACTCGCGCCGCGATTTCGAAACATCTGGCTGGTGGGTGGCGCCATGTTATCGCAGCGTTTTCTCTCGCTCGGCCTGGTGGACGAAATCAGGTTGACTATCGCCCCCGTCCTGCTGGGCGACGGACTCCGGCTCTTCGGCGGGCTCCTCAAAGAGGAAAGGTGGGGTTTGAAAAACGTGACCGCCTACAAGAATGGTTTTGTTGAGTTGACTTACGCCTGAAAGCATCGAGAAGATCCCTCCAGGCTCGCCGCGGGTTCGGCGCTTTATCCTTGTTGCCCCGCTTATCCTTGTTCCAAGGAGAACTCGCGTGTCTCTGCACATCAGCAACGAGCGTCCCGCGCCCGACAATGTCCTGACCGACATTGCCGACTACGCCCTCGATTACAAAATCAACAGCGACCTGGCCTGGTCGACCGCGCGCGCCTGCCTGATCGACACGCTTGGATGTGGGCTCGAAGCCCTCGAGTATCCCGCCTGCACCAGGCTGCTCGGCCCCATCGTTCCCGGCACCGTGGTCCCCAACGGCGCGCGCGTTCCCGGCACGCCGTATCAACTCGATCCGGTGCAGGCCGCCTTCAACATCGGAGCCATCATTCGCTGGCTCGATTTCAACGACACCTGGCTGGCCGCCGAGTGGGGCCATCCTTCAGACAATCTCGGCGCCATTCTCGCCACCGCCGACTGGCTCTCCCGCACCGCCCTCGCAGCCGGCGGCGCCCCTCTGCAGATGCGCCGGGTTTTGGAAGCCATGATCAAAGCCCACGAGATCCAGGGCTGTATCGCGCTCGAAAACTCCTTTAACAAAGTCGGCCTCGATCATGTAGTGCTGGTAAAGGTGGCGTCGACGGCGGTGGTCGGCCAGTTGCTCGGCCTCACGCGCGAACAGACCATCAATGCCTTGTCGCTGGCGTGGGTCGACGGGCAAAGCCTGCGCACCTATCGTCACGCGCCCAACACCGGTTCGCGCAAAAGCTGGGCCGCCGGCGATGCCACCAGCCGGGCGGTACGTCTTGCTTTGATGGCCCGCGCCGGCGAGATGGGCTATCCCTCGGTGCTCACTGCGAAGACCTGGGGCTTCTACGACGTTTCCTTCCGCGGCAAGGAATTCGGCTTCCAGCGCCCGTACGACTCCTACGTAATGGAGAACGTGCTCTTCAAAATCAGCTATCCCGCCGAGTTTCACGCTCAGACCGCGGTTGAAGCAGCCATGACCCTGCGCGCGCGCCTCGATCGGCTTGGCAAAACCCCCGAAGACATTCGCGGCATCAGCCTCAGCACCCACGAGGCCTGCCTGCGCATCATCGACAAAAAAGGGCCGCTCGCCAATCCCGCCGATCGCGACCATTGCGTGCAGTACATGATCGCAATCCCCCTGATCTTCGGCCGGCTTACCGCGGCGGACTACGAGGATGCGGTCGCCGCCGACCCCCGCATCGACACTCTTCGAGCAAAAATAACCTGCGTCGAAGACCCCCATTTCACTGCTGATTACCACGACCCCGGCAAGCGTTCCATCGCCAGCACCCTTCGCGTGGAACTGACCGGCGGGACGATTCTCCAGGAGACCGTCGAATATCCCATCGGCCACCGCCGCCGCCGCGAAGAAGGTTTGCCGCTCCTGGTGGAGAAATTCAAGATCAACCTCCGCCGCCGCTTCCCCGAACCACAGCAGCAGCGCATTCTCGACGTCTCGCTCGACCCGCACCGGCTTGATTCCATGCCGGTGAATGAATACGTGGACCTGTACGTGCCCTAGCTGCCTTCGGGCGCCCGCGCGATGCGGTATACTCCTGACGCAGCAAAAAAATAATGGAGGCTTCACGATGCGTTGGCATGGAATGAGTGCGCTCGCCGCAGTGGTCGTAAGTTTGGCAGTGATGACGCCGCTGGGAGCCGCGGCGCAGAGCGATACGGTGCTGAAGCCGGCCGATGTGCAGAAGCTGCTTCCGGCGTCGGTGTATTACAAAGGGCAATCCGCTCCCTCCCAGTTGCGTAACTCGGGCGGCGTAAAGTTCAGCGATGGATACTTTGTGCTGGCCACGCTGGTTGACAACAGTGGCTATGCAAGCGATGTAGCGGCCAAGTACCAGGCCTACTTTGTCACCGAGGTCGCAATCAAAATCGGCGGCCAGAATCTGCCCGCGGGCGTTTACGGCATAGGCTTCATCACCGGGGACAAGTTCGCGGTGACCGATATCGGCGCGCACGATGTGTTCACGGTGAGCTCTTCCACCGACGCCGAGATGAAGCGCCCCATGCCCATGCAAGTTACAACCAACCCCGGAGGCGGTTTCCGGCTCTACGCGGGACGGCGGTACGTAACATTCAGCAAGTAAGGGCATCCCTCCGGTCTTCCAGCCCGCGCAACCTCGGTGCCCCACTCCGGCGGAGTCATCAACGGCGCCGGGGCGTGGCTCACTCCTGAAGTCCTACCGATTTGGGCTCTCCTGATCCCCTGACCGGCTGCGGCGCGGCTGGATGCGATTCGGCCAGTACCTCCATCAGAACAGCCTCGATTGCATCGACAGCACTACGGACTGACTCGGTCGCGTACGGGTCGGCCGCATAGGTCACGCACTCGATGGCTTGTAACGAGTTTCGAATGCGATCGTTCATCCACTTGATGGATTCGAAGCGCTGGAGTAACTCGACCTTTCGCCATCGAACGCCAAACTGCCAGCGCGCCGCGACCGCAAACGCGAGACCGCCCGCCAGGATGCTTCCCACCAGGCGCACCGGGCCTTTGTCATGCATCCAGTCGTCGTAGATCACCCATTGGATGAAAACCGCCATGGCAAACACAGCGACGCCACAAAATGACGACAAGAGCCAAATCGTGATTTCGGAAACAATTTGCCGGGAAAGAGGAGGGTCGGCCTTGGGCTTCATGGAACGCAGCTCGCCTCACTTTTTAGACGATCTCGAATTGAATTTGGTTAGGAAGCAGGTCGCAGCGGGTTCGAAAAATGACCGTTTGCAAAAGAAGCGCGGTATAAAATTTACATCAGCCCTGGTTCCCAATTTTGGTCCCCCAAATTCATAGATAAAGAAGGATAGACAAATGCCAAAAACGGGTTGAATTCACCAGGCAAGTGTGTCTGCGCTGGCGCTTGTGCTGCTGGCCGGCTGCGCCTCGAAGCAGGAGAAGGCGATTGAGCAGGCCAAGAAGCAGGCGATCACCACCGGTCTACCCCAGCAGGTTGTGAGCGTTGACAAAGATGGCCTGACCACGACCACCGTCGTGCAACCTCCGGCCTCAGGACAAAAAGAGCCGACGCTGGTGACCACGACCGCGCCCCCCGCAGCGGGAACTCCGGCGCCGAAACCTTCAGAACCCACGGTGTCCGCCTTGCAGCCTCCGCCCGCGGACCAACAAGCTCCGCAAGGGCCGCCTCCGCCGGTCGAAGTAAGCATTCCTGCGGGAACCTCCCTGGCAGTACGCGTAGACCAGCGCATCAGCGTCAAGACCAGCCACGCAGGTGATACCTTCACCGGCGAAATCGCCGAGCCCATCATAGCCAGCGACGGCAATCTACTGGTTCCAAAACTCTCCCGCGTCAAGGGCCTGGTCGCGGCGGCGCACAAGCGCGGACACTTTAAGGGCGCCTCGCTCCTCGAACTGAGGCTTACCTCCATGACCATCGATGGAAGGGAATACCCGCTGAAGACGCGGGACATGACCCAGACAAAGAAGGGCAAAGGCAAGCGCTCCACCGCGATGATTGCCGGCGGCTCCGGACTGGGCATGGTGATTGGCGGCGTGGCCAGCGGCGGCGTCGGCCTGCTGATCGGCGGACTGGCCGGCGGCGGAGCTGGAACTGCAGCCGCGGGTTTGACCGGGAACCGCGACATCGATATCCCAGCCGAGTCGGTTGTGCACTTCAAGCTGGCTGACGACCTCGTGGTCGAGGAATCACACTAGGACCCGAAGCGGGCCACAACTCGTCAGACCGAGCCGGTATGCTGAACCCATGACCGGCTCGGGCCTTCTGCGGCATTTGCTCTTTTCCTGTCTTCTTGTCGGCGTTCTTTCCCGGTCCGCTTCGTCGGCGGAAATAGCCGTCGTCCTGACTCCGTCAAACGTCCTGGCAGGCTCGCCGGAGCTGATCTCGGTTCATTCACCTGATGCCACCGGCGTTGACGGCGAGTGGCTGGGACGCAAGATTCGGTTCTTTCGCGCCAATCCAGGAGCTGACTGGTTCGCTCTGGCGGGCGCCGACGTCGAAGCGCCGGCGGGTCCATCCCGGTTGCAGATTACCGCACACCTGGGCGACCGGGACATCGACTTCAGCCGTACGATTGACATCCATCCCTCCCATTACCGCACCGGTACGCTGAGTGTTCCACCCCAGTTTGTCGAACCCGGTCCTGATGCACTCAAGCAGATCGACGCTGAATCCAAAATCAAGGCCGCCGTCTTCGCCGCCAGCGCGCCCGAGCCCCTCTGGCGGGGCGATTTTCGCGCCCCCGTTCCCGCCCAGGCCACCGACAGCTTCGGCACCCGCCGCATGTTCAATGGCAAACTCGCCAGCATCCACAAAGGCACCGACTTCCGCGCCGCCACCGGCACACCCGTGCACGCCGGCGCGAGCGGCATCGTCGTGCTCGCCCGCCCGCTCTATTACGAAGGCAACTGCGTCATCATCGATCACGGCCTGGGCCTGTTCACGCTGTCCATGCATTTCAGCCACATCGACGTGCACGAGGGTCAGCACGTCCAAACCGGCGATCGCATCGGCCTCAGCGGAGCGACAGGCCGAGTCACGGGACCACATCTGCACTGGGCCGTCCGCTGGCAGGGCGCCTACCTCGACCCCGTCAAGCTCCTCCATTTGGACCTGAACACCATCCGCTGAATGGGTGTCCCAGGTCTAAATTTCTGAGACCTGGGATCGAAGAGATTCACCGCGACAGCAGCTCTTCTTCTGCTTCGCTTTTCGCGATCTCCCCGGCATTCGCGCGTGCCGCCTTCTCTTCGCGCAGTGCCTTGAACGCGCGATACACAAACGACCCCAGGTACCAGCCGTCGATAAACTTGTACGGCGTCTCCCCGGTTGTGTAGTGGCCGCAGGGCAGAACCCGCGGCTCGAAGTTCACTCCGGACCGCCGGAATGCGTCTACCACCTGCAGAGAATACTCGCGGGGGAAGGTGAGATCGTAATCGGCATACACCACCAGGACCTTCTTCTCCGGTCCTCGGACGGCCGCGCTGACGAATTTGTCGTAGTAATTGACCGGACTGACCGCCGCCCATAGAGCGCGCAAACGTTCCTGCGTCAACCCCGCCTCCACCAGCCCCTGGCGAATATGCCGCGTGCTCTGTCCCGCCCACACCACGTCGCCAAACGCGGTCGAGGCATGATTGAAGGCATTCACGCGAATGCGCGCATCATGCGCGCTGGCCAGGAACGTATAGCAGGATCCGAGGCTCGTTCCCAGCACGCCAAAGTGCTCGTAGCCCTGCTCCTCGAGCCAGTCAATGCAGCAGCGAATGTCCACCACCGCCTGCCGGCATGCCGAGAGCGTACGCCCGATATTGGCGCTCACCGCGTAGTCCGACCGCTCCAGTTCCGTGGGACGGCGAATGTCATGGTACGGCTTCGATAGCCGCAGCGCCGACACCCCCATCCGATTGAAAAGGGTGCACAGTGCGTTGTGGCTGAAGCCGTCGGCATTCCATTGCGGCAGCACCACGATGGCCTGCTTGGGCCGAGCCGGATCCTTGTGCGCGGGCGCCGGAAACCAGCGCGCATTGACCAGGTCATTTTCCGGATACTGCGTCCGCTCCGGCGAGGTAAACCGCAAATATTGCGCCCGCGGAAGCTGGCCGTCTTCGGCCTGCTGCCGAAGCGCTGCATCCTTCGCCAGGGTTTCCGGCCGCACGTTGGTCGGGAACAACTGCGGGTACCGCTCCTCCAGCCGGAAGTCCGTGGGCCGCTCGTAGCCAAAAAATCTGTCGCTGTGGCGGATAAGAATCTCGTTGATGCGGGTCATCGCCGCTTCGCAGACAGCCGGATCGCCGCATTCGGCCCGCCGCAGTTCGGCGCTCGCGAGCCCATGCGCCTCGAGAAACGGCGCAATCCACTCGAAACCCCACTCCAGCGGCCGAACCACACGATTTTCATCCCGCGTCGTGAGCCGGGTTTCCCACCGGTACATCCAACGCGCATACGCTTTTCTAAACATGGATTCTTATCAAGTTTACCAGTTGCCTTTAGGCAGCCGCCCGGCGCCTCGACCCCAGCACCGCCCATCCCAGGCCGAGAACCGTAATTGCCGAGATGATTCCCAGCGAGGTGACGCAGTAGAGGCACCACACTTGCAGCACGTCTTTCTCGATATGGGTTAGATAGAGCGAGAATCCCAGCCCCAGAAGGGCGGCGTCCACGACCAGCCATCGCCGGCGTGCCAGCGCCAACATCGCAATGACAAGGTATCCGCCGATCCCGATCGCCGCCACCGGCACGTGCGCCACTTCGGCAAACGGGCTGTGATTGACGATGCCGCAGTCCCATTTCTCGTTGATCGAGCAGGGCTGCGTGTCGGTCGAGTAGTGAATTCGCAAAGCCAGCGTGGCCACTACCGCGCCGGCGAGGGCCAGAAGAGCAATCAGGTAGCGCATTACTGCCGATTGTACCTGCGTCCCGCGCCCCGAACGTTACGATAAATCAATGACTGAAGAGCCACCGGCGTGCTTGCCTCATCTGCCCGGCAGCCGTGTCGCGTTCTTTGGCGGCAGTTTTGACCCGCCTCATCTCGGCCACCTGGCCGTGGCACGCGCGGCCCGCGATGCCCTTCGGCTGGACCGGGTGTTGTTTGCCCCAGTCGGTGCGCAGCCACTCAAGCTGCGCGGCTCCACGGCTCCTTTCGCCGACCGCGTGGCCATGACCTCGCTCGCCATTGCCGGAGAGCCCGGTTTCGAAATCTCGCTCGCCGATGCCCCCTCTTCCGACAACCGGCCCAACTACACTCTTGAAACCCTGGGTGTCCTGCGCGCCGGCCGGCCGCCGGGCGGCTCGCTCTTTTGCCTCATGGGCGCGGACTCGTTCGTCAGCCTGCGGCGCTGGCGGGGCGCCGCGGAGATACCCTTCGTCGCCTCGCTTATCGTGGCCTCGCGTCCCGGCCAGCAGCTCGACGACCTCGCGCGCTTCCTCCCCGGGGGATTGACGCTGGAGCCCTGCATCCTTGCCGACGATGCCTCGCCGCCTTCAGTCCAGATTGAATTGCGCTCCTACCTGGTGCGCAACCCGGCGGGCCAAACCGCTCCGTTTTACCTGCTGCCGGGTCTGGATGTCGAAATCAGCGCCTCGGAGATCCGCAAGCAGGTTCCTTCTGCAGCGCAGAATCCCACCGCTGCCAGGTCTCCCCTGCCCGCCTCCGTTGCTGAATACATCCGAACCAACGGACTCTATCGCTAGCCAGCGGCCGGCACCAAGCCCCGGTTCATAGCCGCTCACTGACCACTGTCCACTGTTCACTGTTACGATGAAATCCGGAGACCTATCCGATCGAATGGCAGCACCTCATACGCACCAGCAGACCCGCATCCTCGTACAGGCCGCCGCCGCTGCCTGTGAAGACAAAAAAGGCGAAGACACCCGCATCCTCGAACTCGATCCCATCGACTCCGGGCTTTCCGACTTTTTCCTTGTCACTTCGGCCACCAATGATCGCCAGGCCATCGCCATCGCCGACGAGATCGAGCATCGCCTCAAGCGGGATTTCGGCGTTCGGCCTAACTCGGTCGAGGGCCGCCGCCAGGGAGAATGGATCCTGCTCGACTACGTCGACTTTGTGGTCCACGTTTTTCTCGCCGAGCGTCGGGCTTTCTACGACATCGAGCGCCTGCGCAAGTCGGCCCGCCCCATCAGCCCGTCGGAATTCGATGCCGAGCTGAAGGCCGCTCTCGCCGAAAAAACCCGCAGCGCGCGCAGCAAGGCCGAGGGGGGCCACTCCGCTTCCGCCGCTACCCCCAAAAAGAGCGCGAAGAAAGCCGCGTCCAGGCCGGCCGCAAAAAAAGCAGCCGCGAAAAAATCGCCGGCAAAAGCAGCGAAGAAGGCCGTCGCGAAGAAAAAGCCTGCCCGATCCTGATCGTTTCGCCAGATCATTCCGATCGTTAGTCCGATCGAGGATCCGGGCGCGCTGATCTGTCAGGCGCCGGCCTCACTTGTGCCGTCCACAAGGCCGCCGCCCGCCGCTACCACCGCGCCTGCCTTCCTCAGCGCTTCCTCCAGATCGTCGATCTTGTCGGTCACGAGGTTTAGCTTGTGCGAAATCGCCTGGATCTCCGCTTCGGCCCGGCGGTTGACATCAAAGTCCAATTCGCTGCGCAACCGGTCCTTCGCGTCCTGGCGATTCTGGCTCATCATGATGACCGGAGCCTGCACCGACGCCAGCATGGAAAGAAAAAGGTTGAGCAGGATGAACGGGTAGGGGTCCCACGCCTTGTTCCCCAGAACCACGTTCACGGCCGAATACACGACCAGCACGATCCCGAAAATGATAATGAAGGTCCACGAGCCGCCGAAACGCGCCACAGCGTCGGCAATGTGCTCCCCATAGGTGGTCTTCTCTTCAATCACCTCGTTGGGATTGCGATTGGCACGGGCCTGCACCAGCTTCTGCGCGGAATGAAATTGGCGAGCCTGCATGGTGAGCATGGCCATGCCGGCTTCCGGTGATTGCTTGAACAGTTGTTCGATATCGTCTCGGCCCACTTCGAGACATACAGTCTCTTCGACCGCCATCGCCGACGTGCGGTGGTTCGCGTTCTGGATCATCGAGGCGAAACCGAAGAAGTCACCGTGCCCGGGCTCGTCCACCACCACTTCCTGCTTGTCCTCGTCGATCGTGGTCACCCGCACCGATCCTGACATCATCACGTAGCCGTGACCAGCCGGTTCACCCTCCTTGAAAATGCGTTGTCGCGCGGCAAATTTTCTGATCTCCACCCTGGCGCACAGGAACTGCGCCTGCTCGTCATTGAGGAGCTCAAACAGCGGAACATGACGGAGTTCTTCCGGATCGCATGCCATCGTTTTCACCTTTATCGGATCGGGGATTCGATTCAGCGGTTGCGACCGAAGATATCAGAGGCTCTCACCAACCGGAACCCGTTTGAATATGAATTCCCTGTTACAACCCGGTTGCCGTCGATCATCAAGCCCGGCGAAGCTCCCGGCTTCCATCGCCGGGCGTTAACACAACTTAAACATTCTGTGAGCCCCCGGCCTTGTACCTTTTCCCCAGGATCAGCGCCGCCTCGACCCGATGACCCACGCTCAGCCACGCAAGCCGCTCCCCGCTCGTCGAAGGATCCGGCTGCTTTTCCTCGTTCTGATCGGGCTCGGGGCCGTTGCGACAGCCGCTGGGCAAGTTCCGGATGTGACTGCCCCCCAACATCCCAATCCGCAGACCCCGACCACCGATGCGACCACAATGTTTCCCCATCTGGCCGAAGGCAGATTCTGGATCTCCGCCCAGGACAATGCGATATGGCAGGCCAATGCGGCATTCGACGCCAGTTACTCTGGCCCCAACAGTTTCCGGCCGCACTATGACAAGGCTGTCGGAAATGTCTTCACCATCTACACCGGCTTGCAGTTGAACCGCTCCACCGCCATGTTGGCCTCGGGAGAGACGGCCGCCGGTTTGGGGCTCAGTTCCGCCCTTGGTCTTGCCGGATTCACCAACCTTGACGCCGTGCGCGATCCGGCACTGACAGCCGTTCCCTATCTCGCGCGCCTTTTTGTCGATCACTCTTTCGGCTTCGATCGCGAAAAGGACATACCCGGCCGCGGACCGCTCTCCATGTTTGCGGAATATCCCAAACACCGCGTCGAGCTTCGCCTGGGAAAGTTCTCCATCACCGACTTCTTCGACACCAATGCGGTCGGAAGCGATAGCCATCTCCAGTTCATGAACTGGTCCATCGATCAAAACGGCGCTTACGATTTCACCGCCGACGCGCGCGGCTATACCTGGGCCGCGATGGTCGAATATCAGAGTCCCCCGTGGGGCGCCCGGTTTGCGGAGACACTCGAGACCGGTCCCCGAAACGGAGGCCCGCAGGTCTGGAATCTGCGCCGCGCCAACTCCTCCAACGGCGAATTCGAACTGCATCGCGGTCCGGTCACGAAGACAGGGATCATTCGCCTGCTCGGATGGGTGAATCACGCCAATATGGGCGTCTACAAAACCGCCATCCAGCAGTACCTCGACTGCCTCACTCCGGCGCCAGATCTGTCGGCCCACCCTTTGCAGGTCACCGCCAAGTACGGCTTTGGGATCAACTTCGAGCAGGCGGTCACTACCGCCATCACCGCCTACGGACGGTTCGGATGGAACGATGGACAGACCGAATCGTGGTCCTTCACCGAAATCGATCAGACGGTCTCGGGCGGCATGGGGTTCTCCGGCTCCGAGTGGAAGAGAACCGAGGATCGCGCCGGAGCCGCATTCGCGTCCAACGGAATCAGCAGCGTTCATGCGCGCTACCTTGCGCTCGGCGGGCTCGGATTTGTCCTCGGCGATGGAGGATTGAACTATGGTCGCGAAAATCTCTTTGAGATGTACTACACCGCCCACGTCTGGCACGGTTTATACACGGGGCCCGATCTGCAGGGAATCTTCAACCCCGGTTTCAACCGGGCGCGCGGTCCAGTCCTTGTGACATCGTTACGAGTACATGTTGAATTCTGAACTACAGGGTGCAAAACCGTGAACTGCCTTCGTCGCATCAACGTTAGGGCCCTCGTTCAAGCCATGGGTCTGCTCGTGCCCCTCTGCATTGGGGGCAGGCTCGCATGGGGACAGCATGCTTCGGCCCTCTCCCAGGTCAAGACGGTCTACGTGCAGGATTTCGCGGGAGGCGAAGGAGCGGCATTGCTTCACGACGGCCTGGTGCAGCGCCTCTCCCGCAACCGCTTCCAGATCGTCTCGTCCCGAGACGCCGCGGATGCGTTTCTGAAAGGATCCGGACACGTATGGATTCGCGCCTACATCTCCACGAATGTACGTACTCCTGAGCGGGATCGCCGCGCGGTCTATGGAGGCTATCTCTCCCTCGAATTGGTTGGCGCGCGCGGCGAGCCACTCTGGTCCTGGCTGGTCACGCCGGGAAAGCTGACCTGGAACAACATCGTCGACGATCTCACCGGCCATGCGGCGAAGAAGCTCCTGGAAGACGCGGAAAGCGCACCGCAAGCTTCCGCTTCCGCGTCGTCTCGCCCGGGAAGCGTTCTCGCCAGCGCCAGCCTGAACGGGGCTGGCGCCACGTTTCCCGCTCCGCTTTACAAAATGTGGTTCGAAGAGTTTGAGGAGTCGCACCGCGGCGTGCACATCAGCTACGCGCCCGTCGGTTCCGGGCTGGGCATTGAGAAGCTGGCCGCAGGCCAACTCGACTTCGCCGGCTCCGACGTGACCGCCGAACTCTTGATACGCCCTGGGGACTCGTCCCGATTGCGCGCCGTTCCCACCGTTTTGGGTGCCGTTGTTCCTATCTACAACCTGCCTGGAGCGATCACCGATCTCCATCTGACCGGTGAAGCCCTGTCTGACATTTATCTTGGCCGCGTGACCCGATGGAGCGATCCGGAGATCCGGAAGTCCAACCGAGACATAGACCTGCCCGATGCCCCCATCTCCGTTCTCCATCGCTCCGATAGCAGCGGCACCACGTGGGTCTGGAGCGATTTCCTCGCCACGATGAGTCCTGCCTGGTCCTCCTCCGTAAGCCGCGGAACTTCGCTCCACTGGCCCGTCGGAACGGGAGCCGAACACAACGAGGGCGTTGCCGACCTGGTGAAGAAAACCCCCAACTCCATCGGCTATGTCGAACTCACATACGCCATTCAGAATCAACTTTCGTTTGCGGCCGTTCGCAACCCGGCGGGCGAATACATCCACGCCGATCTTGAGAACGTAGAGGAAGCAGCAAAGCTGGGAGACGGCCCCGGCGCTCTCCCCCGCAGCTTGATCAACGCTCCGGGAAAATCCGCCTACCCTATCGTTTCATTTACCTGGCTGGTGTTCCCGATGCAGGCTCGCGATTCAGCCACGCACGAATCCCTCCTGGACCTGCTGCGATGGATTCTTGTCTCCGGTCAAAGGAGTTGCTCCGCGCTCGGCTACGCTCCGTTGCCCCGCCAGATCGCCGAGCAACAACTTCGCATTCTGAACAACAATCCTCCGTTGTGATCCTCCACCCATTCCACTGCATCATACCGCCACGCTTGAGTCGTGCGGCTTATGTATATGCCTTCTGGAGTTCTATTTGATCCCCGTCGCCTGGTTGCGTAATTCGCGCGCCCGACCGGTGTCGCCGGAGGCTTCGCACGCGTCTGCCAGGGTCAGATACAGGTCTCCGTTGGGCGGCTGAAGCTTGATTTGCGCCTCCAGCAGGCGTACCACGCCCTTGGGGTTCCCGTTCTTTGTAAGGGCCTGGGCGATCAGCAAAAGCGTCTTCGGCGAGACCGCGCTTTGCATCAGAATCGGCTGCTGGCTGAGCGCCGCCAGCGCGTCCGCATTTCCGGTTCGCGCCAGCAAGGCGGCAAGCTTCTCCAGGGGTCGAATATCCGCCGGACCCTCCTTGAGAGCCCTCCGGTACAAGTTCTCTGCGTCGACGTCAGCGCCCACGGCCTCGGCCGACAATCCGCGCTTCAGGTCATCGACCGCCTCACCCCCCGGATCCGCAGGGCCGAATGCCGTCCATGTATCCACAAAACCGGCTCCTGGCTTGACGTTCAGATTCATCGCTGCATAGGCGCTGCGATGTTCGCCCTGCCGCGTCGCGCTCACCACCAGCCGATACGTGCCCGGAGCAAGTGAAGTTGTATCCAGCTTCCGGCCGGTCAGCAGGTTCCCCGCCTTGTCGTGGTTGGCAGGGTCCACATCTTCGTCTTCCTCGGTAGGAGTGTCATGGGAAGCCGCCACCGACCCAAAGACATACTTGAGATGAATCTTGTCCGATGACGCGGTGTCAGTGCTCCGGGCGTCCAGCCATAGTTGAAACACCAATGGAAGGTACTCGCCCTGTCGCAGGTCGACGACCTGGGCGCCGCGCGGCGTAAACCGCAGATTGGAGAAACTGAACGGAAGCCGGCCCTCGGGATCCGCCACGGCCGCCGGGGTGGCATACGCCAGAAGGGGTGAGATGCCCAATTGCTGCAGATTTACCGCCGGCACGGTGACGGTGGCGCGCTTCTTCGTGCCAATGTGGCTAACATTGTTGGTCAGCGTGGCTTCCAGCAGGTACGACCCGGGCGACAGGGGGACCCGGCCCTCGGCTGCGAGCCGCTTCTGTTTTGCGGCCTCCACCTGGCCATCGGACAGTTGACCGCCCAGGTGGTCTTCCTGGTCATATACCGATTTGCCATCCAGCGTGGCTACCGAAGTTCGAAGCGTGAGATCGTAATACGCGGTCCCGTCGCTTCGCCGGCCAATCAGGCGTTCGTCGGGCCGTGAGGCCTGCAACAGGTAGCTCACAGTTTCCCGGCCCTCCGCGTCGCGGACGATCGCATATTCCAGGGCCAAGTCTGACTCCCCGGTGAGCACGCTCATGGTCACGTGCTCGCGCGAGCGGTTCAGGTTCAGTTCTTCCTGGGTCATCGGATTATCCGGCAATCCCGCGATGTTGCTCAGCAGCACATCCGACGTAAGGCTGGGCGAATAGTCGCCGTCAAGCGAGACCGATTCGCTCGGAATCAGCGTGAGGGACATCTTGGCCACCTCGTCTCCCAGCGACTTGCGCAGTGTGTCGAGGCTTCTCTTCTGATCGTTCAGGGTCTCCAGCGTTGAGACCAGGCGTGCCGGACCGTCCTGGTTGGGCGAGTACAGTGCGAATGGCTCGCCGATACTCCGCTTGTAGAACAGGATGTAGAAATAGGGAGGCAGCACGCGGCTGGGCGATTCGTAAAACCAGATTTCCATCGGCCGTACATTGCGGGCCGCCAGGTAAGTCATCACCTGTTTTGGAGGCCCCAGAACGATGTACATCCGGCCCTGGTCGGATCGCCAGCCGTTCTCGAGCCCAATGCCGCCGTAGTGCTCGTTGGCATAGGCCAGGCGCCGATAGTGTTCCTGCTTGTAGGTATTGATTTCGGAATTGGGGTCGGGATTGCGAATCCGCCAGAAGGCCTCGATAAAACTGTCCCTTTGCGTGTCATTGGTCAGGGACAGAAACTGCTTCTTCTCCTGGCTGTCGATGATGTAATTGACCTCTTGGTTCAGCCAGTGCCGATACTGGGGAGGCAGATCCCGGGATCGGTTGGCGGCATGCACGAACGGAGCCAGCGGCAAGAGAATTAGAACCCAGGTCAGAGCGCGGGAAAAGGTCGCATTCAAAAGACAAGACTCCAAAACACGTTAAATTTTGACGGAAATGCAGAGGGGAGAGAGTTGAGCACTCTCTCCCCTCTGGTTAGATTCTAGCAATTTCTAGAATTCGAAGCGGATTGTGGCGCGGGCGTAGAACGGACCCTGGAAGCTCGTCGGGCGTCCGTAGTCCACGTTCAATTGCGGAGTAGCTCCGACCACCGGATAACCGGAGGCGGGCTGCTGCGTGTATTGAACCTTGCCGGTGATGTATTGAGAATTGGTCACGTTGAACGCATCCAGCGCCAGCTTGAGCACCTTGCTTTCCTTGATGGGAAGGGCGTATTCGCTCTTGAGATCAAGTTGGACAGTTGAAGGTGTACGGCCCGCGGCGCCGCGTCCGCCGATCGGAACCTCGCCCTGGTTGAGGTAGGCGGGGTGATCGCCCAGCAGGCTCAGCGGAACGCCGGATTGCCCGCGGAGACCCATTCCCATCGTGAGCCCCTTGGCGAAGTGCACGTAAGGGCTGTCGCTGGCCACCGTATAGCTCAGGAACAGGTTGCCGACGGCCCGCCGATCGGTGCTCAGCCAACCGGGCTTGAACTGGTCGCCCAGCAGGTTTAACTTGCCGGTTGTAAAGTCGAACAACGAGCTGATCCCGGGGTCCGACTGCCCGTTGTCGTTGCGATACGCGCCTTCGTAGTTGCCCCACAGGTTGGCGAAGCGGTAGTTGACCACCGCCAGCCAGTGATTGCTGAAGCGCTTGTCGAACTCCAGTTCGAGTGCCTGGTAGCGGCGGATCGGCTTCGCAAAGCCGTCTGGCTTGCCGTCGCCCGGACCGGCGTCCATGGTGTCCGGGTTCAGGAAGCAGGCTCCGCCGACCGGCTGGTTCTGACCGTTCACCCAGATGCCGCCGGCAGTGAAGTAGGTGTCATTGCTGGCCGTGCAGCCCGGAACCGGCGCAACGTAATTCGATCCATCGGCCGCAAGGTTGGCGTTCGCCGCGTTCCACTGATCCTGCGTGTAGGTGACCTCATCTTCGTTGACGGCGATATCGGTCGTGGGGCCCGGGTTGGCGATGCCGCCCGTGTAGTTGCCCGTGATGCCTGAAGAACCTTCCGGCGATTGGCTGCCGATGTCCTCGAGGATCCGTCCCAGCCGGCGGTCGACCCAGCGGGCCTTGATCACCAGCCCGGACTTGATCTCCTGCTCGATGCCCAGCACATACTCATCCTCGTACTCGGATTTAGTTCCGGGAATGATTCCCTCGCCGGTCGAAGAGGAGAAGTTGGGACCGCTGAATGTGGCTCCCGTGTTGGTCTTGGGCATGCCGTTCAGGGTATGCGCGTTGTCGGGAATGATCACCAGTTGGCCATTCTGGATCTCCGGCGCGAACTTGAAGCCGCTGTCGTCCTGCTCGTTGCCGAGCTGGCGGTTGGCGGCGTCGAGGGGCATCGCCCAGTAGTTGCGGCCGTAATTGAAGAACACCTTCCCTCTGCCGTTGCCGAACGGATCGACGTTGACGCCGACGCGCGGCGACCAGTTGCCGGTGAACGGGTAATGCAGGACAGTGCCGCCTACGCGCTGCTCTTCCCAGCGCACGCCGCCGTTCAGCGTCAGGAACTTGTTCATCACGTAGGTGTCGTCGCCGTACGCCGAGTGGTAGCGCCCGATCGAGTCCACGCTCAGTCCTTTATAGGTTCCGCGGCTGTTGGAGGCGTAAACCTTCATGCCGTTCCATACCGGGCATATCGTGCAGGTCTGGTCTGTAATATCGTTCGAGTTGATCGGCACCACTGTGAACGAGGCATTGGTCATCTGACCAGCGGACTGCGGAGGGATCTTGTAGAGGGTGTTGAGAGCTACTCCGGCGGCATTCGTGTCGGGAATGGTAAACAGGGCTCCGGAACGCGACGGCTTGTAGAGGAAGTCCGTGTGGTCGTACGCATAGCCTACTGAAAAGGTGTGTCGCCCCAGCCACCGAGCCGTCTTCTGCGTATTCACGGCGATACTGTACGTGTCTTCCTTGGTGGGAGCATAGTTGCCGAATCCAGAAACGACCGATGGCCCGGGAAGAGGCAGAAACTGGGGCGTCTGGTCCGAGATCGAGTACTGATCCAGGGCCGGCACCTCATTGAAGTGATCGTAGTTATAGGTGTACGAGAGATCCGCCACCCACGACTGCGTGATCACCGTGTTGAGACGGACTAACGAATCGCGCGAACCATACTGCCAGCTGCTCAACGAAGAGGGAAGGTTGCTGGTGGACAGGGTGTTCGGTACAGAGTTGTGGCGGGAAGGATCGCCAAAGGCGGCCGCCTCAAGCTGGAACCTCGGGGATAACTGGAAGGTGAGCTTGCCCGCCCAGCTGGTCGCCGTGGTGCTGTAGGCGAAGGGGCCATGCGTGACCACCGGCGCACCCGCGTCGGGCTGGCCAGAGTAGCTGAAGTTCGGGTTGGCCTTGTTGATGTTCTGGTCCAGCGAAGGATTGAAAGCGCCGAAGAAGAAGATCTTGTCGCGGAAGTGGGGGACGTAGCCGCCGAACTCCGCCGCGAGATCGTAGTGCGGACTCGAAAGCGTTGCACTGGGCGCGGTCTGAATGTAGCCGAACTGGTAAAACTGCTTGCGGTCCGCATACATCCAGCCCGGCCCGGCATACGCGCCCAACGCTCCGTGATAGGAGGTGGAGCCGGACTTGGTCACCATCTGCACGATCCCGCCCTGGGCCTTCCCATACTGGGCCTGGAACCCGTACGACTTCACGTCTACTTCCTTGATGAACGCCAGGTTGATTCCCGTGCCCAGTGAACCGTGGTTCACATTGTAGGTCCCGAGACTGCCGTAGGCCTGGTCGGTAATCGTCACACCATCCACCACGTACAGGTTCTCGAGGCCAGTCGATCCACCGATCGAGGGGTTGGAAGAACCGGGGCCGGCCTGGTTCGCGGTGCCTGCCACCTGTCCACCCGCGACGCCCGGAGCGGCATAAAAGATGGCGCTCACAGCGCGCGGCATCGGAACGCTGTTATAGAACGTGTCGGTCAGGTTGGCGTCGATGGCGGTCGATTCGGTGTCGATGTTCACCGCCGAGGTGCTGACTTCCACCGTCTCCTGGGTGTTGCCGACGGGCAGGGTGAAATTCAACAGAGAGGAGCCGCCCACCACGATCTCGTTATGGACCGACTTGGTCGTCTTGAAGCCGGCCTTTTCGACAACCACGTCGTAATAGCCCGGAACCAGTCCGCTGCTGCTGTAGTGTCCTAGCGTATCGGTGGTGATCACGCGCGACCCTTGGGGGCCCGTCAGCGTGACGGTGGCTCCCACCACGGCGGCAGATGTCGAGTCAACGACGGTCCCGTTCAGACCGCCCGTAACTGTCGTGGTTTGTTGCGCAACCAACGGAAGCGCCATCAGAATCACGACTGCGGCAATCACTGAATATGCTTTTATCCAACTGCGTAACATCGGCTTCTCCTTCAAGAGTGAAAGGAAGGCTCTAACTGAGGCCTTGCCAGTCGAGTGAACTTCATGCCTCGGCGGTTCAGTCTGGGGATAACGGAGCCGTGCCGCTGCCGAAGTGCGTACATAAAGCAGTAAAATTGGCTATTCCGACGACGCCGCGACGGAAAAGAAGGGGACTTGTTGCCCCTAGGTAAGTGCAGAATAAGGGCCATTCTTTTTGCTCCCGTAATTTTTCGAAATTACCCTTTAGAATGAAACGGTTAGTGACCAATTCCCATGAAGCTTGCGAAGAGGGTAAATATGAAAATATGGAGAATTATGGGTCGATATTCCAAAAACGGGCGGCGCCCATGTTTTGGGGTGGATCGGCGGTTATTTGTCGCACGGTCGGGAGCCGATTCGCGGTGCAGCTAATCCTGACCCACATTGGACCCCGCTCCAACGCCGGCGATGAATTCAACTCTTTGACCAGGCTCTATCTTGAACGCGCCTCGGCCTTTGTGCCATGCGACTCGGCGTCCTTCCGTTCCGAAAAGGACTTCCTCGAGTCGCTCAACCGCAAACCAGGTCGCGGACCCATCGTCCCGGTTCTGCTTGACAGCCGCGGCCGGCAGATGACCTCCCAGGCGTTCGCCGTCCTGGATCGCCGCCCGCCGCGACCAGGGGACCCGCCAGATCGTTTTCGCCATCGGACCGGCGGATGGCTGGACTGACGACGCGCGAGGAAAGCGCCCAGCTGCTCCTGTCGCTCGGACCAATCACATTGCCTCACTCGCTCGCCCGTCTCGTCCTCGCCGAACAGCTCTACCGCGCATGTACAATTCTGGCTGGACATCCGTACCACACCGGACACTGAGAAAGGCGCGGAACAGGGTTAGAGAATAGCGAAAGACGGTTCTCTACTCCCATTCCCTGTTCCCTGTTCCCTGCGAATGATTGATTCCCGTCGCGGACTCCTCCTCATCAACACCGGCCCCGGCAAAGGCAAAACCACCGCCGCCATGGGCACCGCTCTGCGCGCCGTGGGCAACGGCATGCGCGTGCTCATGCTTCAGTTCCTCAAGGGCTCCTGGCACTACGGCGAGCTCGATGCGGTGCAGGCCTTCGGCCAGAACTTCGTGCTCAAGCAGATGGGCCGCGGCTTTGTGAAAGTCGGCGGCGCCGAAACCGACCCCGAAGACATCCGCCTGGTCGAAGCCGCCTGGGCCGAAGCCCGCGGCCGCCATCCACTCCGGCGACTGGGACATGGTCATCCTCGACGAGATCAACTACGCCATCGGCTACGGCATGCTCGATCCGGCAGTGGTCGCCGAAACGCTCCGCAACCGACCCGAGATGGTCCATGTCATCCTGACCGGCCGCAACGCCCACCCTTCCGCTGGTCGAACTCGCCGACACCGTCACCGAGATGCGCGAAGTCAAGCACGCCTATCAGAAAGGCATCCTGGCCCAGCGCGGTATCGAATACTGATCGCTGTCCACTGACCCGTCTGTTCACTCCCCACCGTCTATTACAATGGTTGAGGCTTATGTCCTGGTTCAAGCGCGAGAACGGAGAATACGAGTCCGTGGCCACCACCGCGGACCCCGCCGACGGCGAGCGCCGCGTGCGCACCGAGGGCCTGTGGGTCAAGTGCCTCGGCTGCCGCCAGCCCATCTACAAGCCCGATCTCGAAGCCAATCTGAATGTCTGCCCCAAGTGCCAGCATCATTTCAAGGTAAGCGCGTTGGCGGCGCGTCGAGTTGCTTCTCGAGCCAGGCTATGAACTGGTCGACCGCGGGCTCCGCTCCACCGATCCGCTGAACTTCCACGACGTCAAGCCATATAAGCAGCGCCTGCGCAAAGCCCAGGAAGAAACCGGCCTGGACGACGCGATCCTCAACGCGGTCGGCCAACTCGGGCCCCACGATGTCGTTCTCAGCGCCATGGAGTACGCCTTCATCGGCGGCTCGATGGGGGCGGTCGTGGGCGAGACCATTGCCCGCGCCGTCGACCGCGCCCGGCTGGGCCGCAAACCGCTCATCGTTGTCGCCGCTTCCGGCGGTGCGCGCATGATGGAAGGCGTCGTGAGCCTCATGCAGATGGCCAAGATCTCCTCCGCCCTCGCTCAGCTCGACGACGCGCGCGTTCCCTATATCTGCATCTTGACCGATCCCACCACCGGCGGCGTCACGGCCAGCTTCGCCATGCTCGGCGATCTCAATATCGCCGAACCGGGAGCGCTCATCGGTTTCGCCGGTCCGCGCGTGATCGAGCAAACCATCCGCCAGAAACTCCCCGAAGGCTTCCAGCGTTCCGAGTTTCTCCTCGAAAAAGGCTTCCTCGACGCCGTTGTCCACCGCCGCGATCTGAAAGAGTATCTGATCCGCGCCCTCGACTTCATGAAACCCCAGTGTCCGCTCTCGCTGGTGTGTTCAAACGATCAGGCGTCCTGAGCGCATCGTAGGACGCACTTGCCTGAGTCATCCTGAACCCAATTCTTACGCAAACAAGCCCCGGCAATCAGCCGCGCTTTGGGCACTCATTGGAGATGGACTTGAATGTGCGCTTGAGCAGGGCGCCATCCGGGATATACTCCTGGCCCGCTGAGAGATATCGAATCGCGCACTCCCGTATCCGTCCAACGTTTTTTCATACCTAAATATGGAATTTGGAATAATCACTCTCGCGCTATGGAAAATAGCGTCCGAACCGTGCACGAGCCCTCTGTATCCCCGCCGTGCACGACGGCCACTTCTTTGCTAAACGTTTTCACGCCCGGCCGCGCTCCCATGCCCGTGCGAAAGAACCGGGTCCGTCCGAATGCCCCGTTCCATGGGGTTTAGAGGCTTCCGGAACACCACGGCTAATCCTTGGATCACTGCGCAACGCGAAAAACCCACCGAGAGTTTTTCGACCCGACACGAAGAAATGTGACGAGTTGCAAATGATTGGGACAGGTGGGTCTAAATGGCCTCTGAAGTGCAGCTGATTCGATACCTAAAGAATTATTCGGGGGACGTTCCGTTTCGGTCTCTGGGCCGGATACGGAGTTGTAAGCCCCTCCGCATTTTTTCATGAACATTTACCTTCGGAGATCAAAGTGATTCGTATGACCCCTGGTAAGAAGCACTTCGGAGCCTTGCTGCTGGCCGCCGCCACAATTCTCGGCCTCGCGACTTTCACCCTGGTCGCCCCGCCCGCCGCCCATGCCCAGGCTGACCTCGGCTCGATTTCGGGCATCGTCACTGACGCGAGCGGCGCCGTGGTTCCAAGGGCTCAGGTTACGGTGACCAACGTCGAAAACGGCGCGATCCGGACCTCGGAAACCGGAGCCAACGGCGGTTATTCGGTTTCCCAACTCGTGCCTGGAAAATATACGGTCTCAATATCCGGCCCCGGCTTCGAGACTGCCACTCAGGCCGTCACGGTCTCGGTGGGATCGCAAAACGCGGTGAGCGCCAAGCTCGCCGTAGCCGGCGGGAAAACCGAAGTGGTTGTGGCCGCGGATGACTTCTCCAGCGTGCAGTTGGAAAAGGCGGAAATCTCCGCCGTCATCGACACCGAGCAGATTCAAGCCCTGCCCACCCTCGACCGCAACCCGTACAACCTCGTGGCCTATTCGGGCAGCCTCTCCTCCGATGCCACTGCGGCCTCGCGCGGTGTCGGGTTCAACATCTCCGGCGCGCGCTCGACCTCGGTCGACATTCTTCTCGACGGCGCCGAGAACACCGACTTGTATGCTGTCGGCGTTGGCCAGACCGTGCCCCTGGACGCGACTTCCGAGATCCGCATCGTGACCTCGAACTCCGGCGCCGAGTATGGACGCGGCTCCGGTGCAGTCAACGTATCTACCAAGTCCGGGACCAACGGGTTTCACGGATCGGTGTACGAATTCAACCGCATCTCTACCCTGGCGTCAGCCGGCTACAACAACAACTACATCCACGCCATGAACCCCGACATCACGAACAAGCCGCGCTATACCCACAACCAGTTCGGCTATTCGGTCGGTGGACCCATCAAGAAGGACAAGCTGTTCTTCTTCTCGTCCACGGAATGGACCCGCATTCGCAGTTCCCAGAACATTGTTGCTGTGGTGCCTACTCCCGAGCTCATCGCCATGTCGGCGCCAAACATGCAGGACTTCTTCGGTGCATACGGCAAATTGGCCCATCCGATTAATGGCGCCACCTACAATGCATCGTCCAGCGCCCTCAAGAGCGTATTCGGAAATGATGTCGTGAAGATCGGCCTCCAGCAGGCGAACCTGGCCCAGGACCCCAACAACCCGATCAAGGACTGCACAGACCCGCGTATCGCAGCGACTGCGGTCTGCGCGGCTCCGCAACTCTTCGGAGAATCGATCTATCAGGCCCCTCAGGACTCGGGCGGCGGCGCACCGGTCGACCAGTGGATCACCTTCAATCGCGCTGACTGGACCATCAATTCCACCACCTCGATGTTTGTCCGCTATATCCAGCAGAGCTCGGTCAACCCTCCGGGATACATCAACTACAGCCCGTACGATGGTTACAACACCAACCAGACCCAGTACAACCACAACCTCGCGGTGTCGCTGACCAAGGCGTTCTCGCCCACGCTGGCCTCCGCCACCAAGCTTCTTGCCACGCGTTTCAACAACGCCCAGCCGCTCGCGGAGAAGCCGGTCAGTCCCACCCTTTACGTCAATGGCAGCTCCGCGGTCACCCTCGGCGGCAATTACATCAACTTCCCCGGCTACTCTCAGCTCACCCCTGGCAATGCCATCCCCTTCGGCGGACCGCAGAACTTCATCCAGGTGGGCGAAGATCTCGCCTGGACCAAGGGCAAGCATCAGTTCGCCTTCGGCGGCCTCTTCCTCTTCATCAAGGACAACCGCACCTTCGGCGCCTATGAAGAGGCTGTGGATGCGCTGGTCCAGAGCGGCCACAACAACGCACTCGCGAATTTCGTCAGCGGCGGCCTTGGCTTCCTCCAGGTGGCTGTCGACCCGCAGCAGAAGTATCCGTGCGTGCTCGATAAGACGACCGGCCTGTACAATCAGACCCCCGATTGCACCATTAACCTGCCTGTCGCCTCGCCCAACTTTTCCCGCTCCAACCGCTACCAGGATGGCGCCGCCTACGTTGCCGACACCTACAAGGCCACGCCCAGGTTCACCCTCAACTATGGATTGCGCTGGGAGGTTTACGGACCGCAGCACTCGCAGAAGCCGGGCTACGACTCCAACTTCTTCTTCGGCTCGGGGTCAAACGAATTCGACCAGATCCGCAATGGCCAATTGATGACCCGCGCAACTTCCCCCAATGGCCGGCTGTGGCACCTGAACCTCAAGGACTTTGCTCCCAAGATCGGCTTTGCCTGGGACCCGGTCGGCGACGGCAAGACGAGTATCCGTGGCGGCTACGGCATCAGTTTCGAGCGTAACTTCAACAACGTGACCTTCAACGTCATTCAGAATCCACCCAACTACGCCGTGCTTTCGTTTACGCCTGCTGATAATGGCAAGCAGAATATCCCCATCAGCACCAATAACTTCGCCCAGTTCGGCACTTCCACCGGAACGAAGCTGCTGCCCAACGTGACTCTACGCGCGGTTGATCCCAACATCGCGCCCGCGTACGCGTCCAACTACAGCTTGTCCGTTGAACGCCAGTTTGCGGGGACGACCGCAAGCGTCTCCTACGTCGGTACACGTGGCGTCCACAACTACTCGATTGCCAACATCAACCGGTCATTCGCGGGAATCAACTACCTCGGCGATCCGGCTCCAAACTTGGATCTGTCCAACCGCCTCAATCTCCAGTACTCCAGCATCAACTTCCGCGGCGCCGACGGCGACAGCTATTACAATGGCTTAACCGGTGAGATTCGCAGCTCCAACCTGCACCAAACCGGCCTGACCATCCGCGGCGACTACACCTACTCCCATTCCATCGACAACACCAGCTCGACGTTCACCGACGGTTATTCCAACAACGACAATCTAGGTTACCTTGATCCCTTCAACAAGGGCCTCGATCGCGGCAACTCGGACTTCGATCAGACGCACCGCGTGGCCGCCGCGATCATCTGGGCGGTACCCTACGCCAAAAACCTGTCCGGCGCGTCCAAGATGTTGCTCGACAACTGGACCTTTGCGACCACCTTTGATGCCCAGACCGGCACACCGTTCAGCATGTTCGATTGCTGGTTTGCTGTCACCGTCTGCCCGCGCGCCAGCTACGTCAATCCGCAGCCCAGGCAGCGCACTCGCAACATGAACGACATCAGCAGCACCTATGGCCCCAACACGTTTTCCTATATGTCGATGCCGCAGTATTTCGACGAAAATGGGGTGGTCCTGCTTTCCAATTTCAACGAGCAGCTCAACCCGTATGTCAACGCCTACTACGGTGGCGATCTGGCTGGCCCGGCCGATTACGCCGCCGGCAGCGACACTCCCATCTGCGGCGGCCTCTATAACTCCAACTGCCGCTTCGTCACGGGCATGACTGGCCGCAACGCGTTCCGGGGACCGGGCAACTGGAACCAGAACGTGGGTGTTACGAAGGACTTCAAAATCCGGGAGCGCTGGGTTATCCAGTTCAAAGCTGAATTCATCAACGTCTACAACCACGCCAATACGCTGCTGAACCTGGGTGGTTCCAACGACGTCTCCAGCTATTCCGACGTCCTTGCATACAAAGGCGGCATCAACGGATCGAGCTCGGTGCCGGCCAACCGCAACTCCGAGTTTTCACTGCACCTCCAGTTCTAAGCGCTGGTTCGATGTCTTCCCGAAAGGCCGCGGCTCCACGCCGCGGCCTTTCGTTCTTGCGCATTCTTCACCGCCCACGGTAGACCCTCGATGCCGTAGACTGTTGGCTTTGAGCCGCAGTCAAAGGACGAGTCATGCGCAGCCGGATATTCACCCTCACCGCGGTTCTGGCCCTGCTCCCTGCCGCCGTTTCCTCCAGTCATGCCCAGGTTTCCGACCCGTCCTTTCCTTCGCTTCCCTCGATTCCGTTCGACACGAAAGGCCCCGTCATCCAGGCCCGCACCGAAGCCCTCAAGCCCTTCACCGTTGCCGGCGAGCGCGGCGTTCTCCTCGGCCAGCAGGACGGCACCTTCGAGTCCTGGATCCTGCCCGTAAAGGTGCTCAGCCATCTCACCATCGAGGCCGACGTCGAGGACTACTCCGTGCCCATCGACGTCAATCAGGAGTCGGCCGCAATCGAAGTCCGGCCCGACCGCACCATCATCACCTACTCCCACATCGCCTTTACCGTCCGCCAGATCATGTTCTCGCCAGCCGACGCTCCTCCCGGCACCGGCCCCGTGGTTCTCTTCGAATTCGACTGCCTTCATCCCACCGAATTCACTTTCCGCTTCACCCCCGAGCTGCGCTGGATGTGGCCGGAGCGCAATGAAGGCGTGCCCGGCGTCGAGTGGGTCGCGCCGCCTCCCAATGCCGTCGATAAAGCGGGCGGCTTTTACATGCTCCATTCCGACTACCCCGACTTCGCCGCAGCGGTCACCATCCCCGGCGCGCGCCCCGGCATCCTTGCCCCCTACCAGGAGCGCCCCCAGGTCTATCCCGTGGAACTCAAACTCCGCATCGACCCCGCCCACGACCACGGCCGCCTCTATCCGCTGCTCATGGCCATCGCCACTGACCGCGCGGCCGCCACTACAGCCAACCTCGGCACCGCCCTCGAGAAGCTGAACGCCGCCATTCCGGCCCTGTACCAATCCCACTCGGAGACCTATAAAAAAATCCTCGCCAACTCCGTCTCCATCGAGACCCCCGACAAGGCCCTCAACGAAGCCTTCCAGTGGGCCGTCATCTCCATCGAGCAGCTCAAGACCAAAACCATTCCTGGCCAGAGCGCCGTCCGCGCTGCCGCCAACCCGGGTGCCCCAGGTCTGGATTCTCAGACCTGGGACGGTGAAACCGCCCTCGTAGCCGGCTACTACGCCTCGGGCGACTCCGCCCGCCCCGGCTTCGGCTGGTTCTTCGGCCGCGACGCGCTCTACACCCTCTACGCCGTCAACGGCTATGGCGACTTCGCGCTCTCCAAGTCCGAACTCGAATTCCTCATCCATCGCCAGCGCGCCGACGGCAAGATCATGCACGAGTATTCGCAGACCGCCGCGGCCATCGACTGGCTGCAATTCCCCTACATGTACGCCGCGGCCGACTCTACTCCGCTCTTTCTCCTCGCCGTGCTCGATTACGTCCGCGCCAGCGGCGACACCGCCTTCCTCACCGCTGATCGCGACGCCATCGAGAAGGCCTGGGCCTTCGAAACCAGCCACGCGCCCAGCCCCGATCAGGGCGGCAATGGCATCTACGAAAACACCCAGGGCACAGGCTGGGTGGAGAGCTGGCCCGGCGGCATGCCGCACCAGGAAATCTATCTCGCCCTCCTCGATCAGCAGGCCTCCGCCGCCATGGCGAAACTCGAAGAGCTCCTCGGCAACAAGGACGCATCGGCAGCCGCTCAGCTTCGCTCCGAGACCCTCAAAAAAACCATCGACTCCCAGTTCTACGACCAGGAAAAAACCTGCTATGCCTTCAGCCGCAATCCCAACGGCTCCCTCGACCGCACTACCACTGTCTATCCCGCCCTGGCCTGGTGGAGCAGCCCTTCGATCACCAACAATTCCACCTACCTCGCCCATCCCGATGGCTGCCTCCAGCAGTTCGCCTCCCACAACCTCAACACCGACTGGGGCCTCCGCGACGTCTCCAACGAAGAGAAGATCTACGACGGCATGAGCTACCACCAGGGCTCCGTGTGGCCGCTCTTCACCGGCTGGGCCGCCCTCGCCGAATACCGCGGCGGCCAGCCTCTGGCTGGCTATCAGATGCTCATGGAAAACGCCAATCTTACCTGGGCGCAGGACCTCGGCGCCGACACCGAACTCCTCTCCGGCGATTTTTTTGTTCCTTTCGGACGGAGTACGAGCCACCAACTATGGTCCAGCGCCATGGTCGTCACCCCCACCCTCCGCGGCCTCTTCGGCCTCGACATCGACGCCCAGACAAAAACCATCACCGTGAATCCGCATCTGCCCGCGAACTGGGATCGCGCCGAAATCAGAAACGTTCGAGTCGGGGCTGAAACCGTTGGCCTGACTTTCCTCCAATCCAAGGGCGAGCTGACTGTCTCGTTCGCGGCTCCTTCCGCACCCGGTGTGAAACTGGCCAGTACGCAACCGGGAACAAAGTCCCTGCCCAATCAATCCATCACCATTCCCCGACCGGTTGTCGCGGTCGTCCCCTTCTTTCGCAAGCCTTCACCCGGAGATCGGACCCGCTCGATTCGCGTTCTTAACGAGGCCTACACGCAACGTCAACTGTTATTAACCCTCGAAGGACCAGCCGGAGCTCAACTCGAAATTCCCTTGGTCTTGTCGGCGCCGGCTCCGAAGCTTCGCGTCGATGGCGCCGATCTCCATGCGCAGCCGCCCGATAGCGAAGCGGGTAGCCAGGCCCGATTCCCCGCGATTTCGGTCCAATTTCCTTTCGGCGAAGGCTGGAAGACCATGACCGTCACATTGTCTTGGTGACCCGATGTGCAATGTTCTTAAATCGAAATCAGATGCGTCCTAAGGAGCCGTCAATGCCGCGAATCTCGAGAAGAAACTTCATCAGAACTACCGCGTCGAGCGCCGCGTTGACCGCTCTGGCATGCTCAGGCGGGCGAGCGCTTCACGCCGATCCGCTTGGGCTTCCCATCGGCTGCCAGACCTGGCCGGTTCGGGACAAGATCGCCAAAGACTTCCCCGGCACCCTCAAAGAACTCGCCGCAGCCGGATTCCAGAGCATCGAGCTCTGTTCGCCCGTAGGCTATGCCGACTCCGGATTCGCCGGCCTCGCGAAGTACAGCGGAACCGAGCTCCGCCGCATCCTCCACGACGCAGGCCTCACCTGCATCAGCAGTCATTTCTCCATCAAGGAATTGCGCGACAATCAAGACGCGCGCATCGCCTGGGCGAAAGACGTCGGCCTGACGCAAATGCTGGTGCCCAGCCTCGACGGCCCCAAGAATCCCACCATGGACGACGTGAAGCGCGCCGCCGACGAGTACAACCGCATGGGCGAACGCGCCGCGGCCGCCGGCATCGTGCAGGGCCTTCACAACGAAGATTTCGAGCTCACCAGCGTCAACGGCAAGCGAACCTACGACCTGTTGTTTCAGCTTCTCGATCTGAAATTCGTCAAGTTCCAATTCCAGGTGTCAACCATCAGCGACGGCTACGATGCCGCCGAGTACTTCACCAAATACCCGGGCCGCTTCATTTCCATGCACGTGCAGGGTTGGTCCGCAAAGACCCGGAAAATCGTGCCTGTCGGCCAGGACACTCTCGATTGGCCAAAGATCTTTGCCGCCGCCAAAACCGGTGGCATCAAGAACTACTTCGTCGAGATGGATCTGCCCCTGATGAAGGCCAGCGTCCCCTATCTTCGTAAATTGCAGGTGCAGTAAAGCCGGTGGAAGTCAGCTTCCGTGACAGACAGGGAAGCAATTCTGCCCCAAGCCGTCCATGCTGGACAGGCCTTCCATCGGAGCCTATACTTCGCGGCGCCGCCGAGGGCCCCTCTCCGTACCCTCGGAACGGTCTTTATCGAGCTAGTGAATTATCGACTTGCCAGAGGACCGACCATGACAACAAAACGAGCATCCGTGCTGCGCCTTCCGAGGCTCGGATGGACACTGTCTGTGCTTTTCCTTTGCGTCGGCTTTGCACTTCCGGCGCTTGCAGCAACCGACCCACCCATTCCCGCGGGATCCGTCCGCATCCACTACTTCCGCCCCGACAACAATTTCACTGGGTGGACGATGTGGACATGGAACGCCTCCACTGAAAATCAGACCACGTGGTGCTCGACAGAGCTCAATACGGCCGGGACCGACAGCTATGGCGCCTACTGGGACGTCACCGTCAATCCCACCTGGGGTACCCCCACCGGCGATCTGGGCTTCATCATTCACAACTGCGCCTTGAACGTGAAGGATCCCGGCCCCGACATGCACCTGAATATCCTGCTCTACAACGAGGCCTGGGTGATCTCCGGTGACAACACCGTTTACACAACTCAGCCCACGCCCCAGCAGATACTCAATGGCGTGTTCCGGGAGCAGCAGGCGTATTGGCTCGATCGTCATCGCCTTGCGATTCAGCCGCAGTATTTTCAATCCGCCTGGACCTGGTACCTCAACGCGAGTCTGTCCGGCGGGCTGCAACTCGGCGATTCCGGCGTGACCGGTGGAACCTCTCTGCAACTCGTGCAGGGCGGAGCCCTCACAGCCGATGAGTTGATGCGCTATCCGCAACTTGCGGGATATGCCGTGCTCCAGCTACCCAGGAGAGCGCAACTCGCCACGATCCAGCAATACCTCAGGGGCGAGGTTGCCGTGTCCGCGGTCGACTCCACCAACACGCTCAAATACGCAACCGGCATTCAGATCGGCGGCGTCCTCGACGACCTCTACTATTACCCCGGCAAACTCGGCGTCATCTTTCATTGCGATGACACCGAGACCGCTCCCATCCAGATCAAGCTGTGGGCTCCCACAGCCCAGGGGGTGTCGCTCCAGATATTCAACCAGGCTGACGACACTTCACCCGCCGCGATCATCCCCATGCGGCAATCGAACGGCGTTTGGGTGGCGAACGGCAACCGGAATTGGGAAGGCAACTACTACCTCTACAACGTCAGCGTTTACGTGCCGGGCGATCACGCCGTGGACTCCAACCTCACCACCGACCCCTACTCGATCGATATTTCGCTCAACGGCGGCAAGAGCCGTATCACGGATCTCGACGCCGGCGCCACAAAACCTTCAGGCTGGGATGATGCAGAAGCGCCCCCTCTCCACAGCGTCGGCGATATGAGCATCTATGAGCTTCACATCCGCGACTTCAGCATCAATGACAACACCGTGCCCGCCCAGGACCGCGGCATGTACGAAGCTTTCAACGATCAGAACTCAAACGGCATGAAGCATCTTCGTGCCCTGGCGCAGAGCGGGCTGAAGGCCGTGCACATCATGCCCTCGTTCCATTTCGCCAGCGTGAACGAAGACAAATCCACCTGGCAGACCACCGGTGATCTCACCATGGATCCGCCCGACAGCACCGACCAGCAACAGGCCGTCACCAACATCCAGGGCGCGGATGGCTATAACTGGGGTTACGATCCCGTGCACTACATGACGCCGGAAGGCAGCTACGCCGTCAATCCGGATAACCGCGTGCTCGAATATCGAACCATGGTCGAGGGTCTTCACATCGCAGGGCTGCGCGTCATCCAGGATGTAGTTTTCAACCACACCAACGCCTCGGGCGAAGGGCCAAACTCCAATCTCGACGAGGTCGTTCCGGGGTATTATCACCGCCTCGATGGCAGCGGCAGGCTCGAAACCGGATCCTGCTGTGCGGATACGGCCAGCGAGCACCGCATGATGGAAAAGCTGATGATCGACACTCTTGTGCTCAATGCGCGCGAGTACAAGATCGACGGCTTCCGCTTCGACATCATGAACTTCCACTTCACCTACAACATGAGGAACATCCGACAGGCGCTCGCCGCGCTCACTCCGCAAAACAGCGGCGTCGATGGCTCGAAGATCTACCTCTACGGCGAAGGATGGAACTTCGGCGACACGGGGAATGATCAGATCGGGCCCAGCGCCCGCCAGGCCAACCTCTACGGGTACGGCATCGGCACGTTCAATGACCGCATGCGCGACGGCATCCGCGGCGGCGGTCCATTCTCCGATGAGCGCGTGCAGGGATTTGCAACCGGCCTCTTCACCGATCCAAGTTCCTTCACCAACAGCAACACAAGCTCATCCGATCAACAGAACCAGTTGCTGCAGGAGTCCGATTGGATCAGGGTTGCCCTCACCGGCAACCTGCGCGACTACACATTCATTAACAGTTCCGGCGCCACTGTCGCCGGAGCCCAGGTGGACTACAACGGTCAAGCTGCCGGATACACCAAAACGCCGATTGAAGTGATCAACTACTGCTCTGTCCACGACAATCAAGACCTCTTCGATGTAGTCCAGTTGAAGTCCAGCGAAACCGACAACATCGCAACCCGCGCGCGGCGGCAGGCGTTGGCCATGAGCCTGGTTGAACTTGGCCAGGGCATTCCCTTCTTCTACGCGGGCGACGATCTGCTCCGTTCCAAAGATATGGACCAGAACAGCTACGACTCCGGCGATTGGTTCAACAAGATCGACTGGACCGGCCAGACCGCCAACTGGGGCATCGGCTTGCCAATCTCCAGTCAGAACAGCGGACAATGGTCGTTCCAGCAGCCTCTCCTCGCCAACCCGGCCCTCACCCCGCAACCGGCGAACATAGCCAGCACCACAGCGGCATTCCAGGACTTCATGCGCATCCGCTACAGTTCCGGACTTTTCCGCATGTCAGGCCTGTCGGATATCCAGCAGAACCTCACTTTCCTCAACACCGGCCAGAACCAGGCGCCGGGGCTCATTGCCATGAAGCTCGATGACAATGCCGGGCACTACAGCGGCTTCAACCACGTCCTGGTCGTATTCAATGCGACCAATTCAACCATCAACTTCACCGATCCGCATCTTGCCGGCCTGCACCTGCATTTGCATCCGGTGCTGCTCAACTCCGTTGACCCGATCGTGCAGCAGTCCAGCTTCAACGGCCAGCAGGGAACCGTCAACGTTCCGGCGCTCACGACCGCTGTGTTTGTCCAGTAGGCAGTCGCGCGACCAAGCGCGGCGCCCGTATTCACATCTCACACCGGCCGGAACTCGGCCGGTGTGTTTTTTGTTTTGAGATCGGGCGGGCCCGATTCGGCGCCGCCTATTCTGCCTGTTTATCCGTCAGCTTGTTGATCAGCAGGGGAGCGACCCAGAAACACAGGGCCACCACCACACGCAGAATGGGATTGGGAACGAGGTTGACTCCGAATGGAGTGAAGACCACGACGATGCCCGCCAGCACCAGCGCGATCGTGGGTGCGAGTTCCCGCACCGTTCGCCAGTCGGGAAGATACCAGGGCTGGGGCGGTTCGCGGAGACCGGCTTTCTTGAGAATCACGGCAAGATACATGACTTCGTCATCATCGGCCACGGAGTTAAGCGACTGTTCCCAGATCTCGTCCCTGCCCATCTTCTTGTCCAGTTCGTACACATCGCGAACCAGCTTTGTGATCTTCGCTTCGAACTTTTCGTCGTCGTGATCACGCTTGAAGACAGCCCGGGCTTCCAGGTCTTTTTGACTGGCGGAAGCCTCCGCGAATCCAAGCATCGCAATCTCTACCTCGGTCAGAGGCACATCCACTCGTTTCGCCTGATCCACGATCCGGTTGACAAGAAATCGCTTCGCCTTGACTACGGCCGAAGTGCTCATCGTTCTGCCTTCCTAAATGCGAACTAGGTCTCTCTGGATTTTGCCCGTCACCCAGGCCCTGCCGGGCCCCGTCAACATGTCGACTTCGCTGCGCACTCCGAATTCCGGCAGGTAAATGCCGGGCTCAACCGAGAAGCACGTGTTGGGCAGCAGCAGCCGTTCGTCGTGAGTCTCGAGGTTGTCGAGGTGCGCGCCCGGCCCATGAATCTCCTGCGCTATATTGTGCCCGGTTCGATGGGTGAAGTACTCACCGAATCCGGCGTCGCGAATCACGGCGCGGGCAGCATCGTCGGCCTCGAAACCGCGAATCGGGCCGCCCCCGGCGAACGCCTTCTCGACCGCGCCAATGGCGGCGTCGCGTGCCTTGCGGACGGTCTCGAACACATAGTGCTCGCGTTCCCTCGGTTCGCGGCCCACCACGCCGGTCCAGGTGATGTCGTAAAAAATGCTGCCCGGCTTGTTCAGGCGTCCCCAGATGTCGATCAGCACGAAGTCGCCCTGCCGGATAGGCGCGGTGTGCTCCGCGGTCGGCTCATAGTGGGAGTCGGAACTGTTGGCATTCACGCTGACGTTGGGCCCGTTCTCCCACACCAGGCCCTCGCAGCGCATGGCATCGCTCAGAAACTGGACGACCGCGAATTCGGTCAGTCCGCCGGGACTGCCGGTGGCTGGCCGCAGAGTTCGCCCGATCTTGCGCCACGCCTCTTCGAGAATAATGTCGATGGCCTTCTGGGCCACACCATGGCTGGCGATCTGCTCCTCGCTCAGGACCGCTTCAAACTGGCTCACCAGGTCCGCCGAACTGACGATCTGCTTGCCGATCCGGCGCAGGAACTCCACCGTCCCGGCATCCACCATCGACACGTACATGATGGCGTTGTCGGGCGAGTACTGCATGGCCAGGCGAGTGGCGCCCCGAAGCATCACTTCCAGGCCGGCAGCCAGCTCCTGCCAGCTGGAATAGAGGCCTCTGCTGCCGGGCAGCGAATCGAGCCGCCCCTGTTCGATACGGTGCACCAGTCTGCGCGGGTCCCCTTCGGCGGGCACGTAGTAGTACCAGCGGCGCGTGATGTGCGCCCCGGGGTCGAGGCCCAGAATGCGCTCGCCGATGGGATCGCGATGATGATGGTCGTAGAACAGCCAGCCGTCGTACCCGGCCTCGCGCAGCGCGGACTGAATCGCGTCCAGGTTCATACGGGCATTCTATATGCGATATTGACGGTTGCGATCTGCGTCAACGCAACGAGCGTGAGAGGGATGGCGCTCAGAGTCCCCGTTCCAGGCGATAGGCAAGCGCGTTGGGAAGACCCGCGCAACGGATGCGGCGCTGCGCTTCGGCCACGTCGTATGGAACGCGGTGCCAGGTAAAAACGGATTGCTCGGCGTCGTAGACGGCGAAAGCGGCGCGCCAGTCGGCATCGCGGGGCTGGCCCACCGAACCGGGATTGAGCAGGTAGCGATATCCGCTTCGAAGCTGCACAGGGAATTGTTCCGGCTCGTTGGGGAGATCGTAATCCGGCCCGAAACGAGTCTCGGTGTACTCGCCGGTGGCAAACCCCATCTGGCGATGGGTGTGGCCGAACAATGTAATGGGGCAACATGCGGCCTGCAGCGAAGGCGCGGCGTCATCGAGCGTGAAAAGATACTCGTCTTCGTCGCACGGCGAACCGTGCACACAGCTCACGGCAGATTCGTCCGGGGTAACCGGGCCCGCGGCCAGACTGCGCAGCCACTCCCGGTGGTCGTCCTCAAGTATGTTCTCCGTCCACTCAATCGCGACCCGGGCATTCTCGCTGAAATCGAACACTGCCAGGCCCCCGCATGCCCGGTCATGATTGCCGCGCACGACGAGGTTGCCCAGCGGTTGCACCCGATCGATCACTTCGTTGGGATTGGCCCCGTAACCGACCACGTCGCCCAGGTTCCAGACCACATCATGGGGCGGCGCCGCGGCCAGAACGGCCTCAAGAGCTTCGAGGTTGCCATGAATATCGGAGAGGACGAGCGCGCGCATGGGAATCTGGCCAGTCCAATCCTACCGGTTGGTGACGATTGCATGATTGCGCAACCGCAGCTTACAGCGCCGCGAGCGCTTCCTGCTGGCCGGGGAACAGGCCGGCGTACTTGGTGATGCCCACCATCGTGAACACCTTGGTGAAGTGCGGCGAAAGCCCGTAGGCGAACACCTTCTGGCCGGCGTTGGCGGCCTCGATCAGCAACTGGATGACCAGCGCAATGCCGCTGGAGTTGATGTAGTCCACCTTGGTGAAGTCCAGCAGAATCAGCTTGGTGGATTGCTTGGGCAGCGCTTGATAGGTGCCCAGCACGGCCTCCTTCGAGGTGCTGGCGATGTCGCCCTCAAAGCGCAGGACACTGACCGGGTGCCCGGCCGGGGAAGTTAACTGGTCTACACGCGATTTGGTTTCGCTCTGCACAATCGATCGTCTCCGTATGTCTATCTTCTATTGCGATGGGGGATCCAGCCGGATCACGAGCCGAACATAACTGGCTCTCCCATTGGCGCCGGCTACCCATTCGGCCTCGTCGACCAGCGCCTGGATCAGAAACATGCCCATGCCGCGGGGGTCTTCCTCGCCGTGAATCTTGCGGTCGATATCCACCTTGGGGGAGGGCCCTTCATGCCCTTGCCGTCGTCGATGACCTTGACCTCCAGCGAACCGGGCCCGGCTGAGAGTACTACGCCAACGGACAGGCCTTCGTTCAATCGGTTGCCGTGTTCCATGGCGTTGATGCACGCCTCCGCGACGGCGGTCTTCAGATCCTCCACCCGGTCCTCGCGAAAACCCATCAGCTTGGCGACCGCGGCCGCGGTGCTCATCGCCACTTTTTCATAGCCCAGCCGCGAAGGCAGTCGCACCTCCACCGTGGTCGGTTTGACGGCGGACCTGGCGTCGCTCATGCCGCTGCACTCCGCGCTGCCGGCAAAGCACCAATGCTGTCATGTCGTCCCCCTGCGGGCCGCCCTCAACAAACTCCCCGATAGCTGTCCACAATGCATCGAGAATATCATCGGCTTTGGGCGCCGGACATTGAGAAAAATGCTCCATAAGTCGTTCTGGACCAAATTCTTCATCCCCGCGGAAGGCCTCCGTAAGACCGTCCGTATAGAACAGCATCCGCGAGCCCTGCGGAAAGGAACACCGCTCGCTGGTGTAGCGCATACCCGGCAACATTCCCAGCGGCGTCCCCACCGATTCAAACAGGCAGGTGCTGCCGTCGGGGTGGATCACCGAACCCGGGATTGTGCCCCGCATTGACTACCTCAATTTCGGCCGACTGGGGGTACAACCGGAGGAAAATGGCGGTCACATACTTGCGGCGCGCTTCCTCCCCGTCCTGCCAGTGATGCTGATTCATGCGCGTCGCCATTTCATCCAGGGGCATGCCCGTCAAACGCCATGGCGCGAAATGCCGACCGGAAGCTGGTCGACATGATGGCCGAAGCCAGTCCCTTGCCGGCGACGTCGGCCACCGCCATGACTACGGTTGCCGTCGGGCTGCGGTAAGGATGTCCAGGTAATCGCCCCCCACTTCGTAGCAGGTCATGGAGCGATATCCCAGGAGTAGCCCTCGATCCGGGGCAGTTCCTGGGGCAGCAGCGAACGCTGGATGTTGCGGGCCGCGTCCAGATCCTGCTGCACGCGGGCAAACTCCACATTGCGCTTGTGGTTGCGGGCGTTTTCGAGAGCCACCGCGGCCTGCAGCGCCAGTCCTTCGAGGAAGTCGGCTTCGTAAATGGTCAGCGGCCGATCGTCGGGAGTCTCGACCACCAGTTCCGTCATGCGCCGTCCTTCGCGATCGGCCAGCGGAAATACCGGCACGATTGCGGACTCGGACGAAGCGCCTTTGTCGGTACTCTCGCCTGCGAGAGCGTTGGGCACGGGAATCCAGTCGATGCGGGCCCCATACGAATGTCCGGTGCCCGGAAACGCCGCCCCCGCCATCTCCAGTTCCCGCACCACGATGCGCAGCACCGACTCCAGAACCTCCTCTTCACGGATGGTCGAGTGCACCTGCCGCGAGGCCTCAAGCAGGGCCTGCAGGCGGAATACCTGTTGCTGTAAGTCGATGGTTTCGTTGTTCCCGGGTAGCTGAATTCCAGCCGCCATCGCCCACCCCCGTGGAATCCCACTCTAACACGGGACTTCCGCGGTTTCCTCTGCGGCCAATTGCCCTCGCAGGCGGGCCGTCCCAGAGCTTCACAGTTTCTGTGGGAGTCGGCAGCGGAAGCCATTGCCGCGGCGTGATTTACGGCCGGCTTCACAGTTGCACAGGAACGCAGAATCTGTGCCACGGTGGGATTCCGTACTGTAAATCATTGATTATTATATTAGTTAACTCATCCTTCACAGTTACACCGGGGAATACGGAGGGGTGGGGGCATGTTTTTCGTCAAGTCAAACGGGTAACTATCAAAAATAGAACTATTTGCAACCAGTCTTCCGCGAAACATAACGGTTCAAAACCGCGGTTTTCTGGTTCCAGAACGGTCATTTAGCGTCAACATTTTTGGCTTGAGCAATTGTCATCCCCGGTTTCCAAAAAATCGAATGTCTGATCCCGGATTCATTGTGCCACTTTGATGGGTAATTTCCTGCCAAAGAGGCCCTCATGGAGCGGCGAGGGACCATTGGCAATTTTTGCCAATCACCACTACCATGAGGTTGGAGGAGACCGATGCCGACCCGGAACATCAACTTGACCCAGCAGATGGACAGCTACGTCGATGCCAAGATCCAGAGCGGGGAGTACGCCAACGCAAGCGAAGTGCTTCGTGCCGGCCTGCGTGCCCTGGAGCAGGCCGAGCGAGAAGACCTTGCGCGGCTTGAGGCGCTTCGCTCGGCGGTCTCCGCGGGAGAAGCGAGCGGAATTGCGGAAGGCGATGTTCTGGGTGAGGTTCGGGAACGAATCCGCAAACGAGCCCTGGTCATGGAACGGGCCTGACCGTTTCCCGCATACAGGTTTTCAGCCCTCGCCAGACTTGACCTCATCGAGATCGGCGATTACACGGTCGACGCCTGGGGTGAAGAGCAAGCACTTTCTTACCTGGATTCACTGGAACATTGCTTCGGGCAGCTTGCCTCATTGCCAGAGATGGGTCGCCCCTGCGATCGTCTCCGGCCCGGATACCGTCGGATCGAGCACCAGAAACATGTCATCTTCTACAGGATTGATGACGAAGGCGTTTTCATCAGCCGGATCTTGCATCAACGCATGCTGCCAACCGGGCGTCTTCTCGATGGCCCGGACGCGGATTAGGGGCCCGTCTCCAGAACCAACGCGCAGTAGGGCTTAGTGTCCGGGTTGAGTTTTCTGGGAGCGGGTCATTTATCCTTCCCTCGATGCGCAAGACCCTTTCCGTAGCCATGATTGCGATGAACGAGGAGGCCAACCTTCCCCGCACCCTCGAAAGCGTCAAGTGGGCCGACGAGATCATCGTGGTCGATTCGGGCTCAAAGGACCGCACTATCGAAATCGCAGAGTCATTGGGCGCCAGAACCACGTATCACGCCTTTGGCGGCCACGGCGAACAGAAAAATGTGGCTCTCGATCTGTGCACATCCGATTGGATCCTCCTCCTTGACGCCGACGAAGTACTGACTCCGGAGTTGCAGGAGGAGATTCGACAAACGCTGGCCGGCGAACCGAAATACGGGGCCTACTGGATTCCGCGCTTGAATCTGATCCTGGGGCGCTGGATGCGCCATGGCGGCTTCTATCCCGACCGCAAGTTGCGGCTGTTCCGGCGCGGCGCCGCCCGGCTCAGCGAAGGGGTCGGCCCCCACTCGACTCCGCAATTCGACGGGCCGCGCGGCAAGCTCAAGCACGACATGCTGCACTACGCCTACCCCACCATGGGCATGTACCTCGAGCACATGAACCGCTACAGCACGGAGATTGCGCACCTGCTCCACGCCAAGGGGCGCGACAGCCGCTCGCTCCCGGCCTTTGTGTGGAATGCGGTGCTGAATCCAGCCGCGACGTTTGTCTACAACTACTTCTTCCGCCTGGGTTTTCTGGATGGCCGCGAGGGCCTGTTGCTGCACCTCAACCACTCCGTCTACATTCACTGGAAGTTCATCAAGGCGTGGTGGCTGGGCGAGAGAGACAGCTACTAGCCTCTAGCTGCTAGCTCCTAGCTCTTACGTGCTGTATCTATAGAAGAGGCTTCCCTCAGGGGCTAAAGCCCAGCTCATTTTGGGCCTTTTTCGGCACGACTGAAGTCGTGCCCATTCAAAACCGCGAGTTTTCCGCAGCCTGTGAAACCCAGATCATTTGGGACCGCTTTCGGCACGACTGAAGTCGTGCCCTTTCAAAACATGAATGACCATCTATGTGGCGGACACCACTCACAGCCAGCTAATAGCTGCTTTTAAACCATTCCGCCCTCTCTCGAATAATCCCCGCTCTTGCCTCCCGTTTTCGTTTCCAGCTGCACATTCCGGATCACGATGGCCTTGTCCAGCGCCTTGGTCATGTCGTAGACCGTCAAAGCGGCGACGGATGCTGCGGTCAGCGCCTCCATCTCCACCCCGGTCACGCCGACAGTCGAAACCGTCGCCGTGATGCGCACGCCATCCCCTTCAATCGCCGCCTGGACATCGACATGCGTGAGCGGCAGCGGGTGGCACATAGGAATCAGCTCGGCGGTGCGCTTGGCCGCCTGGATGCCCGCGAACCGGGCCACCTCCAGCGGATCGCCCTTGGGATTCTCGGGCAGTGCGGCAATCACCGCTGCCGAAAGCTCGACGAAGGCCGTAGCCGTGGCCGTCCTGCGCGTAGGCACCTTGGCGCTGACATCGACCATGCCGGCCTGTCCTGCTTCGTCGTAATGAGAAAGTCGTGGCTGCGCAGATTCAGGCATGCGGTTTCCTTAAAACAAAAGGATACGGACGGTTGCTCCCGCCTTGAGCCGGTCGGTCCCTTCGGGCACGACCAGAAAGCAGTTGGAACGCGAGAAGGAGGCTAGATCTCCCGACCCCTGCGAAGCAACGGCTCGGACCTCGGGGTGCTGCCCGCCCCGCGGATTGAAGTTGCAGAACGAGGGTACAAAGCGCGTCAGATCGGGCTTGCCTTTGATCTCCCTGGCGAGATGCGCCAGGGCAAAGCGCGGCCTGGACTGCCCGCCCGACAGTGCACCCAGGATCTGCGCGCCAAACAACAGAAACGTGCACGCCGACGAGATGGGGTTGCCGGGCAACCCGAAGAACGGCAATACCTTCCGCGTACTTCGTCCGGCGCGGGTGGCGAGATCCTGGATGACTTCGCCGAATACCAGGGGTTTGCCTGGCTGGATGCGCACCCCGGTGAAATGGGTGCGGGCTCCGATCCTGGCCAGCGCCGGCTCCACCAGATCGAATCTGCCAGCGGAGACGCCCCCGGTAATCAGCAGGAGATCGGCGGCCACCCCCGCATGGAGCGCCTCATCGAGAGCGCTGTCGCTGTCCCTGGCCGTGGGCAGAAGCCACGGCAAGCCGCCGGCCTCGGCTACGAGGGCCGCCAGCATGATCCCGTTGGAGTTGCGAATCTTGCCGGGGCCGGGGACAGAGGTCACCGGAACAAGCTCATCGCCAGTGGTGAGGATGGCCACGTGGGGACGCCTGAAGACCTTGACGGCCGCATGGCCGCAGGCCGCCGCCAATGCGATATGCTGCGGGCCAATGCGCAGTCCCGCCCCCAGGATTTCGTCTCCGGCACGGGCCTCGGCCCCCTGGAGAACGATGTTTTCGCCGGCTTCCAGGACGCGAGGCGCCCGAAGCTGGATTTTTCCTGGCGCCCTGCCGGTGCGTTCGACGTGTTCGAGCATAGCCACCGCGTCGGCGCCTTCCGGAACCGAAGCCCCGGTCATGATCTCCCACGCCGAACTCGCCGGCAGCGGACCCGCCGGAGGCTGGCCCGCCTGGATCGAGCCCGCAACCTTCAGCAGCTTGTGGGTGGAGGCTTCGGCGGCACGGCAGGCAAAGCCATCCCGAGTGGAGCGGGGAAAAGGCGGCTGATCGCGATCCGCATGAAGCGTCTCGGCAAGGATCCGCCCGCCTGCTTCTTCAAGCTCAACTCGTTCGGTTTCGGGTTTCCGGGCAAATTCCGCGGCCCGTTCAGCAACAATGGCCGCTGCTTCGTCATAACTGGGCAGAGCAGCACTCATGAGTGGGATTGTAGTTGGACAGGTGCCCCGTGTCAGGTTTCATGGCGGTTCCGGCGCTAGGATGAATCCATGCCTCGAACGGTCGACAAGGGCGCTTCGATTCTGGATGGCATTCATGTCCTCGATGGCGGCCTGGCCTCGGAGCTGGAATACCTGGGAGCGCGCATCGATGGCCCGCTCTGGTCGGCTCACGTGCTGGAAGAAGCGCCGGAGAAAGTCGTTGCCGTCCACCGCGCCTACATCGAGGCGGGCGCGGAGTGCATCGAGACCGCCAGCTACCAGGTCTCCCGCATGGGTTACGCCGAAATCGGACTTGCGCCGGAGCAGGCCGATGCCGCGCTGCTGCGATCGGTAGTGCTGGCACGTCAGGCCGCTGACGCATTTCCGGGCCGCCGGATCGTCATCGCGGCATCCCTCGGACCCTATGGCGCCGCGCTGCACAACGGAGCCGAATACCACGGCAACTACGCCTGCACCCACGCGGAACTGGTGGAGTTCCACCGCCAGCGGATCGAGGTTCTGGCCGGCGCGAGCGGGGCTGAGAGGCCCGACCTGCTGACTTTCGAAACGCTCCCCTCGCTCGGGGAAGCGCAGGCCATCGGCGAGGCTCTGTCGGCGTGGCCGGAGCTTTCGGCGTGGTTCAGTTTTACGTGCCGCGACGGCGAGCACGTGGCTCACGGCGAACGGCTCAGGGATTGTGCGGCTGCCGTGGCTGGATTTCCCCAGACCATTGCCATTGGCGTTAACTGCACGGCGCCGTCCCTCATTGCTGCGCTGATTGGCGAGCTGCGCGGCGCAACCAGCCTGCCGGTGGTCGTCTATCCCAACTCCGGCGAAGGCTGGGACGCGGTACGGCGTTGCTGGACGGGCAGCAACGATCCGGCGGGCTATGGTTCGCTGGCGCGGACTTGGTTTGCGTCGGGTGCGCAGGTGGTAGGAGGGTGCTGCCGGACGCGGCCCGAACACATCCGCCAGGTGGCGGACGCAGTAATCAGCGGTTAGCCTCCCCCTCGGAAAAATACTGCCCTTGGCCCAGGCGCTATATTTAGAATCTGCTTGCGAAGGACGGCTGTTCCGTTTGTCCTTCGCGAGAACTGCGGATGAGGCGGCCCTGATGAAAGCACACGACTTCGACCGCCGAAAATTCCTGGCCGCGCTGGGCTCTGCCGCCGCCCTTGCGTACCGTCAGCGAGCTTTCGGATGGGAAAACTCCGCCTCACTGGCCGGCCAGGCCTCGCCGGCCACTCCGGACATAGCCCATGACCCGCTGCGCCCCGCCTGCCACCTGCTTCCGCCCCACAACTGGATGAACGACCCCAACGGGCCCATCTGGTGGAAGGGCAAGTACCACCTCTTCTACCAGCTCAATCCGCACGCCGCGGTGTGGGGCGACATGCACTGGGGCCACGCCGTCAGCCCCGACATGATCCACTGGCATCATGAGCCCATTGCCCTGGCTCCGACGCCCGGCGGAGCCGACAGCGAAGGCTGCTTCAGCGGATCGGCCGTCGTTTGCAACGGCGTGCCGACCTTTATCTACACCGGGGTTCAAAACGCGCCGCCTGACCAGGTGACGATTCGCGACGGCAGCGACAAGCTGCGCGAGACGCAGATGCTGGCCACCGCCGAAGACGACGGCCTGCTGCGCTGGAAGAAGCTCGAAGCGCCCGTGATTGCCACGCCTCCGCCGGGCATGCAGGTGACGGGCTTCCGCGATCCGTGTCCGTGGAAGGAAGCCGACGGCTGGTACCTCGGGGTGGGATCAGGGGAGCGCGGCAAGGGCGGCTGCGTGCTCCTCTACCGCTCGCAGGATCTACGCAAATGGGAGTATCTGCATCCGCTGGCCTCCGGTGTGCCCAACGGCAGGCAGGCGGTCAATCCCTGCGACACCGGGGAGATGTGGGAGTGCCCCGACTTCTTTGCGCTCGGCAAGAGCCACTATCTTCACTACTCCACCGAAAACAAGGTGATCTGGACGACCGGCGATTACGACGACGACGCGCACACCTACAACCCCAGGCGGTCGGGCGTGCTCGACCATGGCGCCTACTACGCGCCCAAGACCTTTCTCACTCCCGATGGCCGGCGCATCCTGTGGGGATGGATCCGGGAAACGCGGCCCGAGGCGGAGTTCGCGGCGGCGGGCTGGTCCGGCGTCATGTCGCTGCCCCGGGTGCTGAGCGTGGGCGAACAGGGCCAGCTCGAAATGCACCCCGCCCCGGAAGTGGGGAAACTGCGCGGAACCGCTCAAAAAGCGGACGTGGACGCGGCCACTCCCTTCCGAACCAAACTCGCGGAGCTGCGGTACGAACTGCGCGTTCCCATCGACTTCTCGGCGCGAACGGTGACGGTGCGCCTGCTGGTGAGCGGGGCGGAAGCCTGGCAACTGGCGGTGAACGTGCCCGGCGACTCGATTCACTGCGGCGAGATCGGCATCCCGCTTCCGTCCCTTCCCTGGCCGCGCCCCACCCTGCGAATCTTCCTTGATGGATCGGTGATCGAATCGTTCATTGGCGGGCGCGAAGCGATTACCAGCCGCGTTTATACGCTGAAACCGGGCGAAACCGAAATCGAGGTTGCAGTCACAGGCAAGGGCCATATTGCGGTTGATCTTTGTGCCCTCCAGGCCATCTCGCCCGACCGCCTGACTACATAACGCTGCCCAAAACTCCGCTATAGTTTCCCCGAGGCCAGAACTACATGACACTCGATCGTCGCGGCTTTCTCACTGCCTGCAGCCGCGCAGGCATCACGTCGGCCTTGTTTCCCGGCGTTCTCTATACCCTCGCCGCGCAGGCGCAGGAGTCTCCCAACACCGATCAGTCCAAGCCGCCGAAGATCACGCCGGAGATGATCGACGCAGCGGGGATCCTCGCCGGCATAGGGCCGTTCACCGACGAACAGAAGCAGATGATGATCGATGGGCTGGTCGATCAGAATGGCTCGTGCAAGGCCATCCGCAAGCTGAAGATTCCGAATTCCGTGGCGCCGGCGTATGTGTTTCACCCCCTGCCGCCGGCGAAGCCTATGGCCGACAACGCGGAAGATCCGTGCAAGACGGAAGTCCGAGGCGAGGCCGGCGGCGTCCCGTTTCACATCCCCGAAACACCGGCGCGGATCGAGGATGCCGCGTTCTTTACTGTCCAGGATTTGGGCGTCTTGCTGCAGGCTCGCAAGATCAGTTCGCTCGCCCTCACCCAGATGTACCTGGATCGCCTCAAGCGCTACGATTCAAAGCTCCACTTCGTCATCACCCTCACCGAAGATCGCGCCCTCGCGCAGGCCAAGGCCGCCGACGCCGAAATCGCCGCCGGCAAGTACCGGGGCCCGCTGCACGGCATTCCCTGGGGCGCCAAAGACCTGCTGGCGGTGAAGGGCTATCCGACGACCTGGGGCGCGGGCGGATACGAACATCAATCCTTCGACGAAGACGCAACCGTTGTCGAGCGTCTCGACGCTGCCGGCGCCGTGCTGGTCGCCAAGTTCACGCTCGGCGCGCTGGCCATGGGCGACAAATGGTTCGGCGGGCGCACCCGCAATCCCTGGAATCCCGAGCAAGGCTCGAGCGGATCTTCGGCGGGCTCGGCCAGCGCCGTGTCCGCGGGATGCGTTGCGTTCGCCATCGGCTCGGAAACGCTGGGCTCGATCTCGTCGCCCTGCACGCGCTGCGGCGACACTGGCCTGCGGCCCACGTTTGGGTTTGTTCCCCGCACCGGCGCGATGGCCTTGAGCTGGACCATGGACAAGCTGGGCCCCATCTGCCGCTCCGTCGAGGACTGTGCGCTGGTGCTCGAGGCCATTCACGGCCCGGACGGGAAAGACGCCTCTGTCTACCCCGCCGAATTTCGCTGGCATCCGGGCTTCGACTGGCACAAGCTGCGCATCGGCTATCTCAAGAGCGCCTTTGACGCTCCCAAACCGCTTGAACTCAAAGACGCCCCCGCCACCGAGACAGCCGACGAAAAGAAGAAGCGCGAAAAGAAAAACGAGGAGCGTAAAGCAGACGCGAGCACGCAGCGACTACGACCGCCGCTACGATCTGGCCGCGCTCGACAAGCTTCGCTCCATGGGCATCAATCTCGATTCCGGTGGAACTCCCCAAGCTGCCCTACGGCGCCATGACCCCGCTCCTCGGCGCCGAGGCCGCTGCCGCCTTCGATGACCTCACTCTCTCCGGCCGCGACAAGCTGCTTACGGAGCAGGGCGCCGAGGACTGGCCCAACGAATTCCGCATCGCCCGCTTCTACCCGGCCGTCGAATACATCCAGGCCAACCGCGCCCGCACGCTCGCCATCCAGCAGGTTTCAGCGCTGTTCGAGCAGGTGGACATTATCGTCACGCCGACCAGCGGCGTGCAGCTTGTGGCCACCAACCTCACCGGCCATCCCGCCATCATTCTGCCCAACGGACTGCGCGGCAACGATGCGCCAACGCCGCCGAAACTCGACTCCGGCGATGATGACAACATCGGCGGCCCCGGCACTCCGGTTTCGCTCACCTTTTTGGCCGGGCACTACCAGGATGCAAAACTGGCCGCCTTTGCGCGGGCCTACCAGGACGCGACCGCCTTCCATAAGGTGCATCCGAAGCTCGATTGAAAATGGGACGCATGTAGGATGGGGCCATGGCCCTGGTGGAAGTCGAAGCAGTCAGCAAAAGCTATCCGCGGCGGGTGGGGCTGCGGACAGAGCTGCGTCCCGTGGTCGAGGATGTCTCGTTCACCATCGAAGCGGGAGAGACGCTGGGGCTGGTGGGCGAGTCGGGGTCAGGGAAGACGACCGTCGCACGCATGATCCTGGGGCTGGTCAAGCCCACCGCCGGCCGGGTGCTGGTCGATGGCGTGGACGTCGCGGCCGCTTCAGGAGAGCAACTGCACCGGCTTCGCCGCCAGATGCAACCCGTCTTCCAGGATCCCTATGCCGCCCTCAATCCGCGCATGACGGTGCGGGAAATCGTCACAGAGCCATTCGTGATTCACCATATCGATGGCGCCGGGAATCGCGCCGCCCTGCGTGCCCGGGCGGTGGAACTGCTGCGCGAAGTGGGCCTGGATGAATCGGCCCTAGAACGCCATCCGCACGAGTTCTCGGGCGGGCAGCGGCAGCGCATCAACATTGCGCGGGCGCTCGCGCTGCGGCCCCGGCTCATGATTCTCGACGAGCCGGTTTCCGCTCTCGATGTCAGTATCGGCGCCCAGATCGTGAACCTGCTCCGCCGTCTGCAGAGGGACCGGGGGCAGGCTTACCTGTTTATCTCGCACTCCATGCCCCTGGTGCGCTATCTGAGCACGCGGATTGCGGTCATGCAGCATGGACGGCTGGTCGAATCCGGCGACGTCGAGGCGGTGTGCGCGTCTCCGCGAGAGGCGTACACGCGCCAGCTTCTGGCCGCCACGCCGGAACTGCCGGCCTGGACGGACGGCCCTGCCGGCGCGGCTTGAATTCGCTTTTCCCGCCTACTTCTGCGGCGGCGGGTGCGTTGAGCTACCGGCCGGAGGCGGCGTTGAAGGCTGCGACGTAGCCCCGGCCCCGGCCGGAGCCCCGGACGGAGGCGTGGCCGGATGCCCCGGAGGCATTCCGGAAGCTCCGCCCATGCCCGGATGACCCGGCGGCGGTGCGGGCAGATCGGCTATCTCGACCAGCTCTACATCAAACACCAGGTCCGACTTCGCCGGAATTCCGGGATGATCCGCTCCCCGTTCCGGCATTTCCCGGGCGCCATAGCCAAGCTGCCAGGGGATGAAAATACGCCGCTTGCCGCCTACCTTCATGCCCGTAAAACCCTGGTCGAAGCCGGCGATCATGCGCCCCATGCCCACAGGGAAGCTGGCCGGCTCGGGGGGGTTCATTTTGGGCTTTCCGTCCTCGCCTGTCACCGGCTTGCCATCGCTGTCAACCGCCGGGGTCGGATGCTTGTCCCATGAATCGAAGACCACGCCGTCCGCCGCACGCCAGCCGGTGTATTTCACCTTGTACATCTTCATGGGCACGGCGTCGGCGCCGGTGCCGACCTTGATGTCCTGGTACCGCAGCGAAAAAGCGGTCTTGGGGGCGCCCGGAAACGGGGTGACTCCGGGCGGATACTTGACCGGGCTGGCCGCCGCCGCTGCAGTATGTGTGCTCGCGGATGGTTTGGCCGCGGGCTTGGCCGCGGTTTGAGCGTGCGCGGCCACGCCGGCCGCAAGACATAGCACAAGAGCAGTTGATTTCATCGACAGGACTCCAGCTTGACTTCTAGCGGGAGTGTATCAGGCGGATAGCGGCGCGAAGTTTGCTGAGAGTCAAGTGGCCGGACCGGATTCCGGTAAACCTTTATGGTTCTTTATGCCATGACTGGGTACATTGGGGCATGGCTCCGTTCGTTCTTCCCCTGTTGCGCTATGTCTGGCTGCCGGTCGCTTCGTTCTTCGCGGGTGTTTTGAACACTATCGCCGGAGGCGGGTCGTTTCTCTCCCTTCCGGCACTGATCGCCAGCACCTCGGTGGCGGGGGTGGGCGCGGTCACCGCGCAGGCCACAAACACAGTCGCCCTGTGGCCCGGCCAGCTCACTTCGCTGGTGGCTTTCCGCCGCCAGCTGCGCTCCTACGGCTGGAGCCTGCTGCCCCTCGCGCTCGCTTCCGGAGCCGGAGGCTGGCTGGGCGGATTTCTGCTCCTTCGAACCGGCAACCAGAGGTTCCGCATCCTGCTCCCCTGGCTGCTGCTGTTCGCCGCCGTCATCTTCATGCTGAGCTTTCCCCTGGGAAAATGGCTTTCCACCCTCTCCGACGGGCGGCGCTACGAGAAATTGCTTCTGGTCGGGATGGTTGTGGTCAGTATCTACGTCGGCTACTTCGGCGCCGGGGGCGGCTTTCTGGTCATGGCCCTCTTTGGCATCTGCGGGATCCACAACATCCACGAGATGAATGCGCTCAAGGTGGTGACCGCGGCGGTCTCGATCGGCATCCCCGCCATCAGCTTCATCGTGGCCCGGCGCGTGGCGTGGCAGTTCTGCCTGGAAATGGGTGTCGTGGCCGCCCTGGGCGGATACCTGGCGGCGCGCTACAGTCCCCGCGTCAACCAGAAGGTGATGCGCTGGACCGTAGCCATGATCGGATTCGTAACCGCCGGATACTTCTTCCTTGAGAACGCCGCGCACCACCCTAAATGATCCCGCGCCGCGCCTTTAACAGCCAGTGGCGGAAGTCAAAATTCGGAAGAAACCATCCCTCAGCGGCTAAAGCCGCGTTGATTCTCGATGCTTTACGGCACGACTGAAGTCGTGCCCTTTCAAAACCGGACTTCCGCCACGGGCTGTTGAGGATTCAGATCCCATTCTTTGAGTTTCTTTGCAGCCGTTCCGTAGGAACCGAGTTGAAAGACGGCTGCGCCCGCGGGCGAGAAGGTGAACGGCTCAAACGGTTCGCCGAGCATCTTGTCGAGATATTCGCGGGGGGCAACGCCGGTACTGACGTGCGGATTGAAGTTCTCCCCGGACATCTTGGGCACGAATGTCGAAACATATTGGATCAGGCCCGCGTCCATGGCGGGATCGTCGTGCGGTGCGGTAAAAGCGCCGATGGGGCCGGTTTCAAGCGTGAACGGGGCTACGGCGGCGATCACGTCCCGCTGCAGCTTGAGCAGTTCCGGGGTCGGCTTCGCGCAAATGCCGGCCACGCCCACCGCGCCGCCCGGAGCGTAGTAGTACTTGAAGGCCTCCAGCTTCATGGCGGTCACGTCGGCGCGGGCAAAGACCTTGCCGACAGCGTCATAAAGCGCGTCGAGATCCGCGGTGCGAACGAAGCGCTGCACCAGCGTGATGTGGGGTCGGTGTGCGTCGTCCAGGGCGAAGCCTTTGGGAAAGACCGAGAGCAGACGGGCGTTGTTCGATGCGGCGTGGTCGAGCATGGCGGCGTCCGGCTCCAGCAGGACATCGATGGCGGTGACTGTGTTCGGCTCGGGAAAGACCTGCTTCCAATCCTCCTTCATGCTGACGACCGTCCAGCTGCCCTTCTTCGCTTCCTCATAGAGGGCCGGGGTGAAGGCGCCGAGTTTGGAATTGGGCAACCCCAGGGCCGGGCCGTAGGCGTATTCGCGCGCCGCATCATCGTGCAGCACTAAGAGCTCGAACCGCGCGCCGCTGCCGCCCTGCGTGTATTCCAGCATTTCCCGGTCGCCGTCGGAGTTGCCAAACGCCATGAGCGGCCGGCGGCCAATGTGCTGGTTGATGCCCACCGGTTTGCCGGCCTTGTCGTCAATGAAGTTCAGCTCCGGCAGGCGCACCAGGACGGGGTGGCCATCCCGCAATTCAAACTTCGTTTTGGCGCTGCTGCCGATCACTTGCTCCGGCGGGATGCCATAAACCCTCTCGGCCCACGGTCGCATGAACTCGATACCGCCGCCGGAGACGATGAACGTCTTGAATCCATTGGCGCGCAGGTAGGCCAGCAGTTCAAGCATCGGCTGATAGACCATTTCGGTGTAGAGCTTGCCGGTCCTGGGATGTTTCGCGGTGACGATCCAGTCCTTCACGATCTGCTCAAACTCAGCCGTCGTCATCCCGGTGTGGGTGGCCATCACGAGGTCGAGGAGCGCGTGGTCACCCCCGGCAAGCGCGGTCTGCACATCTCCCTTGAGCAGCGAGGCAAACGGCTCCTGGGTCTGCCACTCGGGATGCTGCGGTGCGAGCGCCTTCACGCGGTCCAGCGCAAAGAAGAACTGCACCGGCATCGGCTGTTCGCACCAGAGCGTGCCATCGTTGTCGAAGGTGGCGATGCGTTCCGGCACGGGAACAAAATCCGGTGAGCCAGGCTTTGTCACCTTCTCCACAAAATCGATGATGGATTTCTTCGCCGGTCCATCGTTCCAGGAGGGAAGCGGCTCGGCTCCAAATGCTGCAAGCGGGAGAAAAAACAGAGCGATCAGAATTCTTGCAAACGAGCATTTCATGCATCACGCCTTTATATGAATTGAGCCGGGGGGCGCTTTCATTGAGCGCCCCGCCATGCACCCTGCTACTTCGATCCGCCACTTTCCCTGCAGCTTGTCCATGACTTCATCCATGTTGAAGCTGGCTGCCTTCTGCCGTTGCGGATAGTCCTTGAACGTCATCAGGAACTGGCCCACGTAGGCCTGCGCCGGCACCAGCTGGAAGGCATGGTCGAGCAGCCAGTCGTAGTAGGTGTTCGACGTGATGTCCGCGCGCTCGTATGGATCCGTCCGGAGGTTGAAGATCTTCGGGACGCGCAATGAGGTGAACGGATTCGCCCAGATAAGCAACGTGCCGTCGGCCCGCTGCTCCATGAACACGAGCTTCCAGTTGTCATACCGCAGACCGACCAGTTGCTGGTCGTCGTTGATATACAGGAAGGACTCACGCGGGCTCTTGTCGACTTGACCGGTGAGGTATGGGACGAGGTTGTCGCCGTCGAGGTGAACCTTGTAGGTCATGTCGCCGGCCTTGTAACCCTTGAGCAACTCCTCCTTGATCTGGGTGTCGCCGGCCATTGCCAGAAAGGTCGGCAGCCAGTCGAGGTGAGCGATGATCTCGTTGGACACGGTGCCCGGCTTGATGTGGCCCGGCCAGCGAACCATCGCCGGGCACCCGGTAGGCGCCCTCCCAGTTGGAGTTTTTCTCGTTGCGGAACGGGGTCATCGCCGCATCCGGCCAGGAGTTCATGTGCGGACCGTTGTCGGTGGAGTACATGACGAAGGTGTTGTCGGCGATGCCCAGATCGTCGATCACCTTGAGAACCGTGCCCACATTCTTGTCGTGGTCGATCATGACGTCGTGATACGGGCTCTGCCAGCGTCCCGACTGGCCGATGCTCTCCGGCTTGGGGTGGGTGCGGAAATGCATGTGGGTAAAGTTCACCCAGACAAAGGCCGGCTTGCCCGCCTTGTTTTGCCGCTGAATGAAGTCCACGGCCCGGGCAGCGATGTCATCGTCGATGGTTTCCATCCGCTTCCTGGTGAGCGGACCCGTGTCGGTGCACACCTGCTTGCCGACCCTGCCGAAGCGCGGGTCCACGGTCGGGTCGTCTTTGTCGGAGGCCTTGCAATCCATCACGCCACGGGGGCCGAACTTGGCCAGGAACTCCGGGCTCTTCGGATAATCGGGGAGTTCCGGCTCTTCTTCGGCGTTGAGGTGGTACAGGTTTCCGTAGAACTCGTCAAAGCCGTGCACGGTGGGCAGGTACTCGTTTCGATCGCCGAGGTGGTTTTTGCCGAATTGGCCGGTCGCATAGCCCTGGGCTTTCAAAAGCGTTGCAATGGTCGGGTCTTCCTTTTGCAGTCCCACCGAGGCGCCCGGCAAACCCACCTTGGTCATGCCGGTACGCAGGCCCGACTGGCCGGTGATGAACGATGCGCGGCCGGCGGTGCAGCTCTGCTCGGCGTAGTAGTCGGTGAAGATCATCCCTTCATGGGCGATGCGGTCGATGTTGGGCGTACGAAAGCCCATCAATCCCATGGAGTAGGCGCTGATGTCGGACTGGCCGATGTCATCGCCCCAGATGATGACGATGTTGGGCTTGGCTGGCGTTTGGGCGTCAGCATTGACGCTCACACTTGCGAGAATGGTTGGGGCCAGCACGGCTGCCAGCGAAAAGCCCTTCCACAGTAAACTTGTTTCCATCCTGGTCTCCGATCGAACGAACGTTAGCCACGTGAGCACGCCCCAGGCGCCCCACCGCCGATTCGGACCGAGGATCGAACCTCTCCGCGGCCGTCGGTGGGACGTAATTCACCCTGAGCAATGTGTCGGTATTGGTGAGACGAGGCTATAGGGCGCATGATGACGCCGCCAACTAGCAAAACACGCAGCCCGCCATGAAGGCAGGCCGGTCGATTACGCCGGCCGGCATACGTGTTGCTCATGATCTACGCCGGCAAAACACTTAATTTCGCTAGCGGCGCCGAGTTGATCTTCGGGTTCGACGCCCCCCGGCGCAAGTGCCTGGGCGATCTCGTATGCTTGTTCGGCAATTTGCTCCAGGGCCGCCGCAATTGCCAATTCAAACCTGGCGGGTGCTTCCTTTGATCGAATCAGCTCGTACTGGGTGCGACAGAGCGCCATTTTGAACTGGTGCCTGCCTCGATGGTCCAGCAGAATCCCCCTGGCATACCGCACTTCCTTTTTGAAAAGAGCGACCGTGCATAATCGCACCAGGCCATTTACGAAGCAGGCCAATTCTCGGAGTTGCGGAGACGGGGGCCTTTGTCTAAGCTCAACCGTCAGAGCGGCGGAGTGCGTGATTTCGGCGGCCGCGGTGTATGTGACTTGCAGTGCGCTGTAAATTCTCACCGCGCAATCGCCCTTCAGCGAGTCACCACCGACAAGCTTTCCGGCGGCAATCAATGTACGGCCCCGATCGGCGATGCGGCGATTGAGGCTGGGCCACTCGTGGTGGTGTTTCCAAAAGAGCCGCTGAATCTCAAGAGTGCCTAACTCGTACGACTTGATGGAGTAGTCAACCGCTCTTTGCACAAACATTGCCATTTTGAGCAAGTGGGATCGGGACAGATAACTGTGACGTTGAGTTTCCATGGCTCGATCAATCCCCCTCATTCTGGAGTGACGGCCGAGGCGCGGGAGTGACCGCACGCCCGGCCAATCCTGGGACCAGCATTGGAACCTGCTCGCGATACCGCGCATATTCCGGGTGCACCTTCATCAGGTCGCGCTCCTCCCATTGAATTGCGATCAGGATGTACGCCGTGGTCATGACAGCAAAGAACAGGTGGGTGACCGTCATCGTGGGCGTGCACCAGAAGGCGAGAAACCAGCCGACATACAGGGGGTGCCGAACGATGCGATAGAGAAAGGGCGTCGAGAACCGCAGGCCGGTCTGGGGCTGCCCCAGGAGATGCCTCCAAACCTGCCGCAGGCCAAACAGGTCAAAGTGACTGATGGCAAACGTGGCGACCAGTACCAATGCCCAGCCGGATGCGAACCCCGTGTAGAGCGCGAGCTTTCCCGCCAAACTCTGAACGTTCCAGATGCTCCCGCCCAGAGGCTTCCACTGCCAGAACAGGAACAGGAGGGCAACGCTGCTGGCCAGCACGTAAGTGCTGCGCTCGATCGTGGCCGGGAGAATCCGGGTGAGAACCTGCTTGAAAGCAGGGCGCGCCATGACGCTGTGCTGCACGGCGAACAGGGCGAGCAGTCCCAGGTCGACCAGGAGCGCAAATTGCGGTGGACCCATCGCTGTCGAGTCCATCGACTTGGGAACCGCGAAATTGCCAACGAATCCGGCGGCATACAGAAACGTTGCGAAGAAGACGAGGTAGCACAAAGCTCCGTAGAGGAAAGTCAAAACACGAGTTGTCATGCTGATGCAGCTCCTTTGATCTTGTGTCGTTGCGTGGTTTGGGGTCCCACGCTAGAATTGTGCCGGTCTGCTGCAGGACAAACCATGCTCCAGCGTCGGGAATTCTTGCCCGATTGTCCCGAGCGCGTGCATTGCTTTGCAGGTCTCACAGAAATCTTTGCCGTTCGTCCCGGAGGAGGTCCGATGGACGCGTTCTCTGAAATCCTGACCGGGGTCAAACTGAATGGAGCTTTGTTCTTCAACGCGGACTTTTCGGCTCCGTGGGGTTTTGCCACTCCCGCTGCCCCGATGCTTGCCCGGGCGTTTGCCCTGAAGGCGCCCCACCTGGTGATCTATCACCTGGTGATTGAAGGCCGGGCTGCCGCACGACTGGAAGGCGGCCCATCGTTGAGCCTGGGGCCCGGGGATGTGGTCATCTTTCCCCATGGAGACCCACACCTCGTTTGGAGCGGAGAAGAATTGGCTGAGTCGCGGGAGAGCTCCGCAATCCTTCAGAAGGTCTTGACACGCGATTTGACCGCCTTGCGCGCTGGGGGCGGAGGCAATACCACACGCTTCGTTTGCGGATACATGTCATGCGATCCGAACCTGAGCCGGCCGATCCTCGATGGATTGCCGCGGATCTTCAAGGTCAACGTCAGAACGGATCGCTCCGGTCAGTGGCTTGAAAACTCCATCCTGCATCTTGTTGAGGAAGCGGGGTCGGGGAGGGTCGGCAGTGAAGCAATGCTGGCCAAGCTGTCCGAGGCCTTGTTCGTCGATACACTTCGGCGTTATGTGATGAGCCTGCCCGAACGAGAGACCGGCTGGCTCGCCGGCTCGCGCGACTCGACGGTAGGCAAATGCCTTGGCTTGATGCACAGCCGGGTTGATCATCCCTGGACGATTGCAGAGTTAGCGAATGAAGTTGGCATGTCCCGCTCTGCACTAAGCGAACGTTTCTCGCGCTACCTGTCAGAAGCTCCCATGACCTACCTGACCCGGTGGAGACTGCAACTGGCTTCGCGGTATCTCAGCAGGACGTCGAAGGGTGTGGCGGATATCGCGGCCGAGGTGGGCTACGAATCAGAGGCGGCCTTCAACCGGGCGTTCAAGCGCCAATTTGGTCTGCCCCCCGCGCGGTACAGGCGTGAAAAGAGGATCCCTCCGAATGACCCATCCAAGGGGTCTGTTGCGAGTGCGAGTACCGCTCCGGAGACATCTTAGCGCGATGCGCGACCCAGCCGGCCAAACGCCGGCTGAGGCCAGGTGGCAAATGAACTTGCCGAAAACAGCCGGGTAGACAATCATGAAACCCATGCCGCATCTGGAGTAATCCATGCAAGAGGAACAAATACTTGAAGCCCTGAATAAGCACTGGCAGGCGTCGGCAGCCGGCGATGCCAACGCAGAACACGAAATTTATGACGACGATGCGGTTTGTGATTATCCCCAGTCGGGCGAGCGGATCCTGGGGCGAAGCAATTTACAGGCTTTGCGGAGTCATCATCCCGGCAAGCCGTCAGGCTTCAACGTCAGGCGAATTCAGGGAACAGGCGATCTCTGGATCACGGAATACACCATCACCTACCAGGGGCGGCCCGCATACACAGTGAGCATTATGGAGTTCCGCAACGGCAAGGTCGTGCACGAGACACAGTATTTCGCTGATCCCTTCGAGGCGCCGGCCTGGCGGAGCCAATGGGTGCAGCGGATCGCGTGACGCCGGTTTGGTAGCGGGGATCGTATCGCCGGCTGAAGCAGGAATCTCCATTCTTTTTCTGCTTCGACTTCGATAAAGGATTATTCCCCTGGATCCTCGGGCATATACAGTATCCTCGGCTGAAACCTGGCCCAAGGAGCACTTCCCCAGTGAAATTCAAAATCCTGATTGCCCTCTTCGCGATCGCATGCATCCCGCTGTTCGAGGCGGCATCCTGCCTGGCGCAGGAAGGCCGGGAGAATGAAGATCATGCACAGAGTTTCCCTGACGCGTTCGTCTACGTGGCTCGTCCCGAGCACGTCCTCGGCTTCTCCGTGTCGCGCTCAGGAAAGCTCAAGCCCCTGCCGGGATCGCCTTTCCCCGTCCGCCTGTCGCAGATGTCGTTCGGCAGGAAGTTCGTCATTGGCATCCGAACGGATGACGAGCATCTCGAGACGCTCCGGATCAAGTCCAACGGCGACCTCACCTATGCCTCAAGCACCGAACTCCTCAAGCCCTCTCCCTACTGCTCGACGGTCTACAGCTACGCGACAACCGACGCCAATGGGTCCACGTTTTACGTCCCGATTGCATGTTCGGATGGCTACTTCTACCAGGAATTTCACATTGAAGAGAACGGCGACATTCACTTCATCGGAAACACGCCCGTCGCGCAGAACTTCGGTCCGCTCGCGGTGCTTGGAAATAACCGATATGCCTACGAGGTCAACTGCATCAACCCGTTCAATAACGAGGTCTTCTCCGAAACATTCCGGCGAGAAGACAACGGCCTTCTAACCTCACTCGGGACGGGCACCATTCCCATGCCCCCGGCCAGCGGGGCCACTGACAGCTACTGTCCTTCCAACCTCGGCGCCGACTCGACCCGCCATCTCGCGATTGCCGTTCAGGATTACGACGGTTTGGAGGGAGTACAGAATACGATCGAGGTCGCCGTCTACACTGCAGACGCGCATGGTAACCTCGTCACGCAGAGCACCGGAAATAACATCGCTCACACCTCCCAATGGCTGCTTGCGGAAGGGATGAACATATCGCCGGATGGGAAGTTCCTGGTCGTTGGCGGTGACGGGTTTGAAGTCTATCACTTCAATGGCGGCGCGCAGGCAACCCAGTTCTCTCCGCTGATAGAGCCGTCATCGCTCTTTGGCGCATTCGGGTGGGACCGGCACGACCACCTGTTTGGCATCACCTACCAGCAGCTGTTTGTGTTCAACGTCTCGGCGGGCGGCGTTGTCGAGGCACAAGCCTCACCCCTCACGATCGAGCAGGGCAACGAAAACCTCCTCGTCGTCCCGGCCCGGGCATCGCACGATGACCACGAAGAAAAAGAGGATCACTAGCGGAACCCGCCCGCCATTCCCGCACGCATTTCAACGCCCGGACACAAGCAGCGCGGCCAGCAGCGCGGTGCGGGGAGCCAGGTGCTCGAGCAGGATCGATTCATGGACCGCGTGCGCGCCTTCGCCCACCGCGCCCAGGCCATCGAGAGTGGGGACCCCCAGGGCGGCAGTGAAGTTTCCATCGGAAGCGCCGCCAGTGGAGGCTTCCTCGAGCGTGAATCCGAGTTCCGCTGCCAGCGCCCGGGCCTGGCAGTAGAGCGCGACGGTGCCACGCGAGCGCTCCATCGGCGGTCGATTGATGCCGCCGGTCACGGCCAGCGAACAGCGCTTGTCGGCCGCCTTGAGACTCGCAAATTTGCGCTCGATGCGCGGGCCGTCCGCCTGGCGCGCGATGCGCACGTCGACTTCGGCCCAGGCCTGGGCGGGAATCACATTGGTCTTTGAACCGCCGCCGGCCAATCCGACACTGACGGTCAGGCCGCGCGCGAGTTCGGTCCAGCTACTCACCTTCTCGATTACATGGGCCAGTTCGCGCAGTGCGCTCGAGCCTTTTTCAAAGTCGACGCCGGCATGCGCGGCCACACCCTGGATGTCGATGCGCCAGTTGCCCGTGCCCTTGCGCGCGGTCTTGCAGGCCAGGCCCTGTGCAGGTTCGAGCACCAATACGGAGGAGCAGTCCTGCGCCAGCCTTTCGGTGACGGGACGTGAAACCGGGCTGCCGATCTCTTCTTCGCTGTTGAGCAACAGGACGACCTCGCGGTCGAGAAGATCGGCTTCGGCGAGCATTTCGATGGCCGTGAGGGCCATGGCCACTCCGGCCTTCATGTCCAGAGTGCCGGGACCCCACAAGCGTCCGTCGCCCACGCGGCAGGGCATGGTCTTGAGCGTGCCTACCGGCCACACGGTATCGATATGTCCCAGCAGCAGGACGGGGCGGTTTGCTTTGCTGTGAGGTCCGAAGCGGGCCCCGAAGCGCACCTCGATTACATCGCCGAATACGCGCTGCCGATGCAGTTTGACGCGGCCGCCCGCGGCCACCGCCCGGGCCGTAACCAGTGCTCCGCAGGCATCCACCGCAGCCTTGTTGTCGGAGGGCGATTCAGCGCGGACCAGCGTCTGGATGAGTCGAAGAAGCGCGGGTTGCTGGCGGCGCGCCCCCGCGAGCAAAGCGCGCATGGGGACGGGCGGGTCGAGAGAAGCGGAGTTTTGCGGGTCGTCCAAGGCGCGTCCTCGGCGTGCGGCAGACCCTCCGATTCTACGACTGTGAGCGGCCTAACCGGTTATCAGACTTAGAAATACCTGTCGATGCAGCACTTTAGCCACGCTCTGTGTGGCAAAAATGACACAGTCCGCAGAAGCGGTTTCCCGTCTACCCTAAGTTGTGCCATCTCCCCAGTCTGGAATTGTTGGAGAACTGTAACTTTGGCTCAGCCTGAGCATTTAGAAAAAACCATTGCCGAACCGCTTGCCTTTTCGGGAGTGGGCCTTCATTCCGGCGCGCCGGTGAGCATGCGCCTTCTGCCCGCCCCTGCAGGTTCGGGCATCGTCTTCCGTCGCACCGATCTGGATAATTTCGAGATTTCCGCGGTGGGCCGCAATGTGGCCAAGGTCAGCTACGCCACCAGCCTGATGCGGCAGGGCGTGCTCATCTCCACCACCGAACACCTGCTCTCGGCCCTGATCGGGATGGGCGTCGATAACATCATTGTCGAACTCGACAACCTGGAGTTGCCGATCCTCGATGGCAGCGCTCTGCCCTACGTCGAGGCGTTCCTGAGCGTGGGAATTCGCACCCAGCGCCGCCGCCGCGAATACCTGCGCGTGCTGCAACCGGTCGAAGTGCGCGACGGCGACAAGTTTATCGGCGTGTATCCGGGATCGGGTTATCGCATCCAGTACGCCATCGATTTTCCTTCTCCTATCGGCCAGCAGAACACGTGCGTCGATCTCGCCACCGAAACCTACGGCACCTTGATCGCCCCGGCACGAACCTTCGGCTACAAGGCCGACGAACAGCGTCTGCGCGATATGGGATTGATTCGCGGCGCCGGTCCTGAGAACGCCATCATCCTGGGCAAGCAGGGACCCGAAAACGGGCCGCTGCGATTCTCCGATGAGTACGTTCGCCACAAGGTCCTCGATCTGATCGGCGATCTGGCCCTGGCGGGAAAACGCATCGAAGGGCACGTGGTTGCCGAACGGGCCGGCCACGCCATGCATACCGCGCTGGTTTCGCGGCTGATCAAGGACCGCTCGGCCTGGGAATTGGCGCGCGTGCCGGTCGAGGCTCCCGAGGCCGGAGACCGCGCTGAACTCGAAGCCGAGGGCGCCCGGTTCACGCGGCCTGCTCTTCAGGGCGTTTAGCCCCCCAGGCCGGAACTTTCCCGCCCTCCGCTCCTCCTCCAGACCCCGGGCGTCAGACACTCCCCGAGTGCGGCAATGCCAAAGTGCCGCTTCGGGAAGTACCATGAGTTGCGGCCAGTCAAAGGGACAGGAGATCACCCAATCGAGATAAGCGGTCAACCTACCCTGCGCACTCCCATTGTGCTGCTGGCGCTGCTGAACCTGGCAATCCTGGGAGCGCGCCTGTGGCCCTGGCAGAATGTGATGAACCTGCCCGGGAATGGATCCACGGGATTCGACCCGGCGGTGAGCCTGGCAGCCTACGCCGGCCTCGGTCTCTGGATCGGGAGCGTGCGCACCTCCGCAAGCAAAAAAGCGCTCTTTTCGGCGGGCATGATGGGCGTCGTGGCGGGCGCGGTTCTTATGGGCCTGGTGTTGATCGCTTCAAGGCAAACGGCAGAGGACACGGCCGCACCGGACAAGCTGCAGATCGGCCTGGCGGCCTGTGCCACGCTGATCCTCGGAGCAGCGGGCTGGCGCACGGCGAAGGCCGGCAACACCATGGGTTTCAGCGTGGTCTGCACCATCTGGGCGACGATGGTCAGCTGCCTCATGGCCGTGACGGTGATCCTGGCCGAAGTCTATTTTCGGTCGGCGCCGGCCGAGTCGGCCGACCCATGGAAGCAGTACCAGGGGCTGGCGATCGGCACGCCCGCCATGCAGGACCTGGTTCACTCGCTGAATGCTGTATCGGGCTTCCTGCTGCTTGGTCCGATCGTGGGCTGCATCGCGGGAACAATCTTTGCGTCCTTGGGCAATCCTAAGCAGGCGTAAGCCCGATTCCCAGGTTTGCATTAAAAGACTCGCTCATGCCCAAGAACTCATCAGCTTGCCCCCAAAAAAGTAGATCTTCTCTAAAATTTATTTGAACGAATTGATCACCGGTAACCACCGTTTGGGGGGTCATCATGAACCGCTGGTGAACGATCCGCGGTTGTCGTTCGGATCCTTTCCGAGCGTAACTTCCGAGTCGGCGGTGACTCACCCGAATTCGGCCGAGGGCCCGCAAAACGCACAATTAGCCGTCGTTTTTCGGCACTCATTGAATTATGTTGAAGTACAGTTATCAGAAGCCATCGTCGGGACACTCGCGACAATTCCCGAAATCGTTCCCTCGATCAAGCGGGTCAGCATACAACGCTGATATCTCCGGAACACGTGGTGAACAAATGGACAATCTCGACGATACGCTTCGAAAAATGCTTATGGAGTATGCCGAGTTCTGTGTGAAGAATGAGGGAATCCCCCCAGAAAAGGAAATAAGTATTGTTTCGAACCGCCTCCTCAAAGATAAGTGGACCGAGATTGAGAACGCAGCGAATGAAGCAGGTATCCAAGCCGAAGATCTTGTGACGGAAGTTTGCTCACTGAAAGCACAGTGTCGTACGAGCGATGCATCAAAACTTGGCGGGTCTGAGGAGTTTCAAAGGGACGTAGAAAAGAGCCTTTTGCTCCCATCGTGGAAGTTGGAGCGGGATCCCGAGCGCGATTTGGATTGGAAGGAACTGGCGGTCAACGATCAGAACTTTTTAAGGGTTGCGTTAGGCGAGCACGATTGTGAGCCTGAGGCAACCGAGGAGATTGTTTCTTTCGTCGAGCAACAGACCACTCCGCTTCGAAGGAAACTCGAGGACGAAGTCGGGGCAGCTGCGTTTGCGACTGAACTCAGGCTATTCAAAATCTTTGACTCACTAAACATCCGGCTCGAAGTCTTGAGCGAAAACGCCACCACCCATCGCATCATCGTCCCTCTTTACTATGTGAGTTGCAAAAACGTCGGGCGCTCGAAGATCAGTTACGAGCTAGAAAGCGAGTTCAAGGATACCGTTGATCTGTCCCTACGGGTCTTTGGACTAGGACTTAGCGCTCACCTCTCCTACGTAGTGAAGGGCGTTTCTGAGTTCGCTGCCAAGGCAGGTAAGAGTTGGGTCTCTAACGCAGTGGTCGAGGTACAGTTCCTGCCTGCCCGGCTGCTGTGGGGCAATCGCTGTATAGGGCAGGGCACGTATAAATCGATGTTCGGAAAGGGGGATGTTCAAGAGAAACCATTATCTCCGAGAGAATGGAACGAAGTGCGCGAGACGCTGGAACCTGAACAGCGCGGGCCTAGCTATGACCTAACACAGGCCAGTATCTCAACGGTGAAATTAATTACTGAAATATGTTCTGTTGAAAAGGAAACCACTCTTTCCGCTGAACTCGATCCAAAAATGGCGGGACTGAAATTCGGTCCAAAAGTAGTGATAACTAGGGGTCGCAAAGTGACCGTAAAATACACCCTTCCCGGCACGCATCGATACACACTATTCACTGACAAGGAGTGGAGGGCGGCTTGGTATGACCTCGGGTAACCCCCTTTAGGTCGGGTGGTTAGCAGCCGATCTGGCACTGGCAGAGCGATGCCCGTGGTAGACTTCACGCCTCTGCTTAGCTCAAGGAAATTCACTCTGGAAGGGCATTATGAGGCAACGTACGAAACTAGCATTCGCCATGCTTCTGTCCGGCTGTCTTCTCTCCGGGCATTACTCCTACCTCAACGCTCAGGTTAACCACGTTGAAACCTTGTCCGAAGATACGAAGGCCATTGAAGCAATTGTTCATTCCAATCCGTCTGAACACGTCACAGAAGATGTCAGCTTTACAAACATCTTCGGCACTGTAAGGTACGGACGAGCAGAATTCGTGAAACGCCACATCGAGATCGCCAACACGATCTTCAAAGGCACCACTCCGAAAAGCTCAATCGCGAAGCTGCGGTTCATCCGTCCAGACGTTGCTATCGCTGATGTGGGCGGAGGGATCACAGGCTTTCCAAAAACTACCCCCGCAGGGGTGCCCGTTGGACCGAACGGAGTGTCGCGTTTCAAGCTGCTCCTCGTCCTCATCAAAGAACAAGGTGTCTGGTGGATTACGGAATACCACAACGTCGCCGTCACACCTGAAATGTAAGCGTACTTCTCAATCGACGAGGTCAGGCCAAACCGCGATTCCACGCCACTGGGGCCTCTTTCCCGAGTTCCGGGAGGTTGGTGGCCTACTCGGAGGTAATCCGGGACGCCGCGGTTCAGAAGCAACCGCAGGTCCTTCGACTGCGTTGATCGCGTCGGCGATCAACTCCGCTCAGGATGACAGCGTGTGGGGGAGCGGAGTCAGCGTTGGATTTGGGGACGAAGTGGGTGCTTCGCAGCCAGAGCCCGACTCCTACGCAAACAGAATGCACATCGGCGCCGGGCACGGATAGCTCTTGCCTTCATCGGCCAGGGCACCCGTTTGCGGATCGCGCGGGAAGACGCTCAACTGGTCTGAGTTCTGGTTGGCCACCAGCATCCAGCGCTCGGTCGGATCGAGGGCGAAGTTACGCGGGGTTGTTCCGCCACTCGCGATGCGCCCGATGGGAGAGAGCGCACCGGTTTCAGGATCGGCGACGAAAGCAAAAATGAAGTCGTCTCCTCGATTGGCAAAGTAGACGTTGCGGCCGTCTTTGGAAATCACCGTGTCGCAGCCCGTCGACTTGGCGTGCGAGCCCTTGGGCAGCAGCTTGATGCGGGTAACAAATGTGAGGCTTCCGTCGGTCTTGTTCCACTTGACGACATCGACTGTCGAGGTAAGCTCGTTCATTGAATACGCAGTCGTGCCGTTGGGATGAAAGTGCAGCGTGCGCGGCCCCGAGCCCGGCTGCGCGCTGTATTTCCCGGCCGGTTTCAGTTTTGCCGCGCCGGCATCCAGGGTGTAGATGTGGATGCAGTCGCTGCCCAGGTCATTGATGTAGGCAAAGCGATTGTCCGGCGAGTAGGACGCAAAATGAGCATGCGCGGCTTCCTGCCGGTCTGCCACCGGGCCCTTGCCGGTGTAATGCTCCGTCCACACCGCCTTGCTCAGCTTGCCATCGGTGACCTTGAAGCTGGCCGCGCTGGCGCCGCCGTAATCGGCTGCCAGCAGGGTGCGACCGGTATGGTCGAGGGCGATGTGGCACGTACCCTTAGAGGCCGAGTTCTGCGCCGAGAGCGGACGCAGGCTGCCGTTCTCGACTGCGAAACTGGCAACCCCGCCGGTGGGCTTGCCGTTGAAGCTGTCCACTTCCGATGCGGCGAAGAGAAATTTGCGATCGGCCGAGTAAGTGATCCAGTCCACATTGGCGATCTGGGCGGCTACACCCACGGGCGCCAGTTCCCCGGTCGCCGGATCCCAGTCGAAGGACTGAATCCCATCCGGCTTGTTGGAGCCAATAAAGACCCGCTGGCGGTTGGATTGAGAAAACGAGCGCGAGGCCGCGGAACAGATCGAGACTGCCGCGGCTGATTTGAGGAATCTGCGGCGCGAAGAGTTTGCCATGTTAGAAGCGATTGTCGCCGATGCCCCCCGCGCCGCGCCAGCGATTGCATCGGGCAGACTTCCGGCCAGCCTTCTAAACTTCCAAAAGGGAGCCAACCTTGTCGCACTTTATCAGCTTTATCCGCATTCCGGCCCTGGCCATCCGCCAGCATATTCGGCCGCTCCCTCCGCTCGGAGTGCTCAATGAAGACCGCTTGTCGATGCGCGTGTGGCCCAACGACATCGATTTCAATCTGCATCTGAATAATGCCCGCTACCTGAGCATGATGGATTATGGACGCATGCATCTGCTGGCGCGCACGCGTATCCTCGGCCACGTCCTCCGCTCGCGGTGGACACCGCTGGTGGGCGCGGTGTGGATGACTTACCGGCGTTCCCTGCCTCTGTTCGCGCGCTTCACGCTCAGCTCGCGGACGGTGTGCTGGGATGACCGATGGTTCTATATGGAACAGACGTTCACCGGCACTGAGGGCCTGGCCGCTGTGGGATGGGTGAAGGGCCTGCTGCGCGGCTCGAGCGGGACTCTCGAACCGCAGAAGATCATTGAGACGGTATCGCCCGGAGTGGTGAGCCCGCCCATGCCCGAAGCCATCGCCACATGGAATGAGCTGACGCGCGAAAAGCTGCAGTCGGGAAGCGGATAACTTTCGCTCCGCCGCGGAGCACTGCGGCGGAGCGAAGCGGGAGCGCGCGTCTCGCTCAGCCACGCTCTCCACGCTTGGGAAAACCTCTCAATGGTTGAGCGTGAAGATCACATTGATCGTGGTCTCCACGTCGACTGGCTGGCCGTTGAGCAGGAAAGGCCGATAGCGCCAGTGGATGACCGCGTCCAGTGCGGCCTGGTGCAGCATCGGGTTGCCCGGATCAAGGCACCGCGCCATCCGGGCTTTCGTTCATCCCATTCGGAACCACTGTGCTTGTGTAGACACCGCGGCACCGGCAATGTTCCCGCGTATGCGTGAATTCATGTCACCGCAGTTTCGAGGGGCGCCGGGCAGAGGCATTGATTTACACTCCTGAGCATCGCCCCGGAACACAACGGCGGAGAATTCCATGAGACTATTTCGTCTGTTTGTTTTTGCACTGGCCGCATCGACCCTCGCCGCCGCCCAGGAAACACCGGCGCGCGAACGCCGCCCCCAATCCCGAAGCAACGCTCACTTACATCCATGCCGCGTGGGATACGCTGACCCGCTCGATGACCGACTGTCACTCGCTGGTCGACATCAAGGTCACGGCCAATCCCATCCTCTATCTGCCCGCCGAGATGCCCGCGCCGCCCGCGGTCAGCGAACTCGAGCAGAAGTGTCATGTGCGCATCGCGCAGCTTCCGCGGCGCATCGAGAAGCTCGGCGACGTGCGCCCCGAAGAGCTTCCCAACGCCGGCCTGCTCTATCTTCCGTCACCCTATGTTGTGCCCGGCGGACGCTTCAACGAGATGTATGGCTGGGACAGTTACTTCATTCTTCTGGGACTCGAAGCCGATCATCGCGAAGCCCTGGCCAAAGGCATGGTGGATAACTTCCTCTTCGAGATCGACCACTACGGTGGAGTGCTCAACGCCAATCGCACTTACTATCTCACCCGTTCCCAGCCTCCGTTTCTCACTTCGATGATTCGCGCCGTGTATGAGAACCCGGCGAGCTTTCCGGCCACTCCGGCGGGCCGGACCGAAGCGCGCGCGTGGCTGGAGCGCGCCTATACGCTGGCGCTCAAGGATTACTCCACATGGACGCGGCCTGAACACCTTGCCGGAACCACCGGACTCGCGCGCTACTTCGACTACGGCAAGGGGCCGGTGCCGGAGATGGCCGACGACAGCACCTATTATCCCGACGTGATCCGCTGGCTGATTGCTCATCCGCACGAAGGCGGCGACGGTTTTCTCGTGAAAGGTTCGGAACATCCCGATGCAGGCGAGGCCTTGCGGCCTAAAAGACACCAGCTGCGATGTGCACGCCAGCGTGGTCTGCCTGCACGCCTGGGCAGACGGCTATCGCCTCAGCAAGGATTTTTACGTCGGCGATCGCGCCATGCGCGAATCGGGATTCGATCCCAGCAATCGCTTTGGCCCCTTCTCGGGCGCGACCCATCATTTTGCGCCGGTGTGCCTCAACAGCCTGCTCTATCGCTACGAGCGCGACCTCGAGCACCTGGCACACGTGTTGGGAAAACCGAAGGATGCGGCCCGATGGGAGCGGCGCGCCAGGACGCGTGATGGCGCCATCCACCGCTACATGTGGCGCGCCAAAGACGGCGTGTTTGGCGATTACGAATTCGGACGCGCGCGAACATCAACCTACGCCTACATCTCGTCGCTGTATCCCTTGTGGGCCGGCGTGGCGACGCGCGAAGAGGCAAAGCAGGTTGTGGACAAGCTGAACCTGTTCGAGCGCCCCGGCGGGCTTTCGATGAGCAATACCAACACCGGCCTGCAGTGGGATGAGCCCTTCGGCTGGGCGCCCACAAACTGGGTTGGGATCGCCGGCCTCGAAGCCGAAGGGTTCCACGCGGATGCCGCCCGGGTCGCGCAACACTTCGACGCAACCATTGACCAGGGCTTCGCCGAAGACGGCACCATTCGCGAGAAATACAACGTTGTCTCGCGCAACGCCGACGTGCAGGTAAGCACTGGCTATAAGCAGAACGTGATCGGCTTCGGATGGACCAATGCGATCTATCTCAAGAACAAACAACTGATGCAGAAAGGCGCGCCAAGCACCGCCGGGAATTAGCTTATACCGGGGATAAATCCCCGGCCTACCGCCCGACGACTTTTTCAGCAAGCTGTTAATACTACTGTGTTATAAATGGCGAAGGCAACAAGGACACCGGGGCAGAGATCGAGCTAAGTGGGTAGCGATTAGACGGCGCAGGGTGGCGATAGAGTATGGATTATGCCGTTCGGTTCTTACCGGTAGCGCCTCGGGGCGTGAAGGCTGACAAGCTGGGTAAGGGAAACCGGATGTCGGCAGCTTGGAGCAACGGAGAGTTGCCTGAGGGGGGAAAAAGACATCGCTCCTGCACCAGGAAGCCGTAGGCGGCGATCGCCAGGGTGGCATGGTGATGAAAACCGCGCCAGTTCCGGCCTTCGAAATGTCCCAGCCCGAGTTCCTGCTTGAGCTCTTCGTAGTCGCGCTCGATGCGCCAGCGCAGTTTAGTAATATCAACCAGTTTGCGGAGACTGATCGACGCTGGCAGATTTGACAGCCAGTATTTGGTCGGCTCCTTTTCTGCCGCCGGCCATTCGATCAGCAGCCATTGCTCAGGATGTGGCTCACTGCGCCAGTAGTCGCGATGGGCCACGCGAACACGCAGGGCGGCAAAGCGGGAACGCATACTGCCGCGGGTTCCTTCGCGCCAAGTCACGCTACGCAGCTCGGCTGCGGTCAGGCATAAGGCGATCTCTCTGGCTGGCAGCGGCTGATGCTGTTTATCTCTCCGCAGCAACCGCGGTGGACGGCCCATTTTGCCCCTGGGTGGCGGCGGAAGCGGCCCGGTGCCCGGTGCCCACAGCGCAGTCGAGGACTGAATGCCGACCGCGTAGGAGAGCCCCAGTGCTTCGAGTCCCTCGCGAAAGGCGCCGTCGTTGCCATAGGCAGCATCAGCCAGTACGACGGCACGCGGCACATCTTGGTTCACCAGCCCACGGATATGATCGAGCGCCATGTCCGGCTTGGTCTGAAATCGAATCTCTTTAGGCACGCCCGCTTGCTTGCGCCGCTCTGGATCGTTGGCCCATATCTCGGGAAGATAGAGCTGATAGGTCGCGGGAATGCTGGCATGCTCAGTGGCAAGCGATACGCTCACCGCCACCCTGCAGTTATCCTGCTTGCCCAACTGACCGCAATACTGGCGCGTGACCCCCACCGAATGAGTTCCCTTCTTGGGGAATCCTGTGTCATCCACGATCCAGCCTGCCAGCTTATGCTTCTTGGTCATCGCCGGCAGAACCTGACGCCGCACTTGCTCCAGAAGCGCCTCATCGCTCCATGGTGCATCGGCCACTATGTGATGCAGTGACTGGTGCATCTGGCGTACGTTGCCTGGAGCCAGCCGCGCCGCCATCGGCTCGACGCTCTTGCGCTCGATCGGAAGCATCAGGCCCTTGGTGTAGTTTTCGATGGGGACTACTCGATCCGCATGTCCGACTACCTGAGTCAAACCATCCAGATAGGCTTGCAGGCGCTCAGGCTGGCGCGAGAAATACGTCCGGTGGCGGCTCATCAACCCCAACGTAAGGCATTACTAATACCAGCGCCAGAGAAATCGAAATAAAGGTATACATTTTATAACACAGTAGTATTAAGCCTTCCGGTTGAACCCACCAAAAATGGCGCTTCCGCTGCGCCGCAGAATTAATACCCCATTCATCATTCCGCAATGATGGGCGAATAGCTAGTAAAGGGCAGGTCTTTGCTGACCCGTGTTCGCTCGTTCGGATGTTTTCCCCGACTCTGAAAATCACCCTCCCAATCCCCAAGGAGAAGGCTAATGTTCCGTGCAGTTGCCCAAAAGCTGGTTTCACCTGCTTCGATCCTCGCCCTGTTGTTCTCGACCGTCGCTCCAGCACCCGCTGAAGATGACAGCTCCACCAGCACTCCCATCAAGCACATCGTCGTGATCTTCCAGGAAAACGTCTCTTTCGATCACTACTTCGCAACTTATCCGCACGCTTCCAATCCCAAAGGCGAGCCTTGGTTTGTAGCCAAACCTGGGACGCCCTCCGTAAACGGGTTGACAGGGACTCTGCTCACCAATAATCCGAACGCGACCAATGCTGCCAACGGGGCCGGCGCTTCGAATCCCTTCCGGCTCGATCGCAGCCAGGCCGCGACCGCCGATCAGGATCACGACTACACCCCTGAACAGGCAGCCTTCGATTTCGGCCTGATGGACGCGTTCCCCGTTTCGGTCGGAGTGGCAGGTCCCCCGCCTCCGGGCAGCGTCATCACTTCCACCCCTGGCCTGACCATGGGCTACTATGACGGCAACACCGTCACGGCTTTATGGAATTATGCCCAGCGCTTCGCGATGAGCGATAACTCCTACGACACCAATTTCGGACCTTCGACCGACGGCGCCGTGAACCTGATCTCCGGGCAGCTCAACGGAGTGACCCAGGACGTAAATCCCGGCGGCGCGACCATCGATGACGGCAACGGCGGCCTTACCTTGATCAGCGATGCCGATCCGGTGGGCGACGTCTGCTCCACCACCACCGGCGAAACCGTCCAGTTCAGTGGCAAGAACATCGGCGACCTGCTGAATGCCAAGGGAATCAGCTGGGGCTTCTTCGAGGGCGGATTCAACCTGCAAACCATCAATCCCAACAAGACCACCGGCTGCGCCCGCAGCACGACCTCCGCAATTACCAATGTCAAAAAGGCGGACTACATTCCGCATCACCAGCCGTTTCAGTATTACGCTTCAACCGCGAATCCCAGCCACGCCCGCCCCAAGTCCGTGCGCGCCATCGGTACGTCAGCTGACAAGGACGGCAATCACCAGTACGATCTCCAGGACTTCTTCGATGCCGTCAAAGCCGGAAACTTCCCGGCAGTCTCCTACTTGAAGGCTTCCGGCTATCAGGATGGCCACGCCGGGTACTCCGACCCTCTCGACGAGCAGACGTTCGTCGTCGACACCATCAACTTCCTCCAGAAGCAGCGCGATTGGGAATCGACCGCGGTCGTGATTGCCTACGACGACTCGGACGGTTGGTACGATCACCAGCTTGGCCAGATCGTGAACCAGTCCGCGACGGCCGCCGACATCGTCAATGGCAAACCCTCCTGCGGCACGGGCACCGCAGCACTGCCGGGCGTGAGTTCGGGCACCGCGCCCGCACAAGGCCGCTGCGGCTACGGCCCGCGCCTGCCCCTGCTCGTGATCTCCCCGTGGGCCAAGAGCAACTTTGTGGATCACACCATGACCGACCAGACCTCGATTCTCCGCTTCGTCGAAGACAACTGGCTGGGCGGCGAGCGGGTTGGCCAGGGCTCGTTTGACGCGATCGCCAACCCCATCGACAACATGTTTGACTTCTCACGCCGCGCAAACGGCGGACCGTTTACTCTCGACCCCAGCACCGGACTGGTTGTGCACGGCCACGACTCCGGCTGGTAGTCCCGTCCGAACGATCCAAAACACCAGGGCGAGAGCGCGAGGGATTCTTCCCCGCCTCTCGCCCTTGTTATGTTTATGGCAGATCGCTTCCGTGATCTATCCCTATTGCAGGCTCATGAAAGGATCGATTGATCACCCGTCGCTGGTTCCTGGCCAGGTCCGCACTCTCCGCAGCCGCCGCCTGCTCGCCCTCCGTGGTTGCGCGCGCCCTGCCGCAAGCCGGAGCGGCCATGCCGGATCTCGACCCCGGCACTCTGGCCCGCTTCGTCGATCCCCTTCCGCTCCCGCAGATTGCCAAGACCATCGAGCATCGGCTCGCCCCCGATGGTTCCGGCGGCCGCGTGCCTTTCTATCGCATCTCCATGCGCGCCATCTCCGTCAAGCTGCACCGCGATCTCCCTCCCACAACCGAGTGGTCTTATGGCGGGTCGGTCCCGGGAGTCCTGTTTGATACGCGCAGTGGCGAAGGCCAGCTCATCGAGTGGGCCAACGAGTTGCCGCAAAAACATTTCCTCCCCATCGATCATTCCCTCCATGGCGCGGAAAAGGGCCTCCCCGAAGCCCGCGGAGTCGTGCATCTCCATGGCGGCAAAACACCGGCTGAAAGCGATGGTTATCCTGAGGACTGGTATGTGCCCGGCCAGTCGCGCGTCTACTACTATCCCAACCAGCAGGACGCGGCGCTGCTCTGGTATCACGACCACGCCATGGGTATCAACCGCCTGAATATCTATGCCGGCCTCTTCGGCCTGTATATCGTGCGCGACCCCGTGGAAGACGCCCTGCACCTGCCCAGCGGCAAATACGAGGTCCCGCTGGTCCTTGCCGACCGCAATCTCAAGCGCGACGGCCAGTTGAGCTATCCGGTCTCGCCCGATCCTGAACGGCCCTGGGTGCCGGAAGTCTTCGGCGAAGCCCACCTTGTCAATGGCAAGCTCTTCCCCTACCTCGACGTCGAGCCGCGCCGCTATCGTTTTCGGATTCTGAATGCCGCCAACGGCCGCTTTTACCGGCTGTCGCTTTCGAGCGGCGCCCAGGTGCAGCAGATCGGCACCGACCAGGGCTTGCTTCCCGCGCCCGTCTCCGTCAAATATCTTCAGCTCGCTCCGGGAGAACGTGCCGACATCGTGATCGATTTCGCGGCCACGCGGGGCGCGCAAATCTCGCTGAAAAGCGAGCCCTTCGAGTTGTTGCAATTCCGCGTCGGCTCTGCGGCGGTTCCCGATCCAAGCACGGTCCCGACCGCCCTGCGCCCCGTGCCACGCGTTGCCGAGTCATCTGCAGTTCAAACACGTCGCCTTACGCTCGATGAGAACATGAGCCTGGTTGCCGAATCCATGGGCATGCTGTTGAACAAGACTCCCTGGCACGCACCTGTCACCGAAAAGCCGGTTCTGAACACCAGCGAGATTTGGGAACTGGTCAATCTCACCGAGGATGTGCACCCCATTCATCTCCACATGGTGCGCTTTCAGATTCTCGACCGGCGCCGGTTCGACGCCTACGACTACACGACCGCCGGCAAACTCCGATTCACCAGTCCGCCGATTCCCCCTGATCCGGGCGAATCGGGCTGGAAAGACACCGTGCGCGTGAATTCCCATACCGTCACGCGCATCATCGTGCCCTTCGTGGGCTACCCCGGGCGCTACGTCTGGCACTGCCACATCGTGGAGCACGAAGACAACGAGATGATGCGCCCCTACGAAGTCCTGCCTGGGTGATCTTGTTTGATCAGATGAAGCCGATCCAGCGTCCCGCGGCAACCACGCCCATCCAGAGCAGGATCGAAATGAGCGCCCCGAGCCTGGCAGCCACGGGGACGGCCGCGCGTTCGTCCCAGGCGTGCAGGTTCCGGCCCGCGACGAAGTGGAAGATGAGGGCCTGCGCTCCCGCCAGGCAAATCAGAAGCATCTTCAGCCGGAAGGCTGGGTTGACATACATTTTGCTCGCTTCTGAAGAAAACAGCAGGGCCCCGGTCACGACCTGAAACCCGAATCCCACCCACGTCCAGGGAAGCAGGCGCCGGGCCAGGTCCGAAACGCGGGTTCGCTGCAACGCCCAGCCCAGCAGGCGTAAATCGAACGCAGCCACCGTCCCCACGAGGACGATCATGCCCAGCAGGTGCACGGTTTCAATCGCCGGAAATAGCCACAGCGACTGGCGAACAGCGGCGCCGATCGGGCTTTGTTCGAGCCACCCGCAGAACGCGGGCACTACGACCATTTAGGGCTTGCCTTCGAGGGACCGGCCGTCCGGAAGCCAGATCCTTCCCAGGGACATGTAGGGCGAGCCGTCCTTGGCAAGAAAGCCCTGAACGGTGACATGGTCGCCCTTCTTCACCGTTGTTTCGGTCCAGCCGCCGTACTTGGTCAGCATGCCCAGGCTGCCGAGCTCCAGCTTCCAGTTCGCAACCGTGCCATGCTCCTCCTTGAGGTCGGCATAGATAAAGGCATGAGGGTTGATCCACTCCACGCTGGTGATGGTTCCTTCCATCTTCACAGTGTGCGTGGTGTCGAAGGCCGCGAGCCCGTGGTGCGCCCAGAGAGAAACCCCGCCCAGCAGAGCCGCCGCCGCAAGCACGGTAGAGAAAACTTTATGATTCATCGTGGTGGTCGATACAGCTCGATATAGTTGTCGCTTTAGATTCATAACCTGACCTTGCGGAAATGATAATTTAGGGGCCCGAAGACCGGTTTGTTGTGGCCCACCTCGGCAGCGCCTGCGGGGTTTCCTATTTCCACAGGCAAGAATTGCGCCGCCGACAACCCTATTGCGGTACCTCGATTCCAACCCTGTAATGGAAGAGAAATCTTCCTCAAAGGAGAGAGTAGACCATGGCCTTCAAGAGAATCGGCGACGAATCTCGGGAATGGCAGCGAGCATACTCGCGCAACCGATGTGATTGTGGGAAGGTGAGGGAAACTCGGGCTGAGCTCGAACGTTTTACCTGATCTCTCTCGGTCACAAATGTTGTGATCCGGTTCGCCGAGCCGGATCTTCGAAAACACGGAAAGCGAGGGGCGACTTCCCGCAAAGGATTTCGCCCCTTTGCCTTTTGTGAAACGTCTACGCGGACCGCAATGCATCGATGGGGTCGGACGCGGCCGCGCGGGCGGCGGGCAGTGTCGAGGCGAGAAGTACCATGATAAGAATGATGACGACGCTTATGAGATAGATAAGCGGATCGGTTGCGGTGACTCCGAATAGAAACGATTGCACCAGCCGCGCCGCTCCCCATGAACCCAGCACTCCAAGGCCGCATCCGGCCACGCCGAGCCGAACGCCGGAGGCAAGTACCAGGCGCGCGATACTGGCGCGTCGGGCGCCCAGCGCCATGCGGATGGCGATTTCCTGCCTCCGCATCGATACCGAAAACGCCACTACCGCGTAGATGCCCGTGACGGCAAGCAGCAGCGCTCCCAGCGCGAAGGCGCTGATCAGGTCGGTGTTGAACCGGCGCGGCGCTTCAACCGCGGCGATTACTTCGCTCATGGGCTGAATGCTGTCCAGCGCCAGGCGGGGATCGATTTCCGCCACCGTCGAACGAAGCGTCCCGGTCATCTGCTCCGGGGGGAATGTGGACCGGATAACAATGAAACCACCGGCAGAGCTAGTCAGCGCTTCTTTGTAGTCATTACCATAAAGGGTTGTCGGCTGCTGCTGGGGTACGTACCACTGGTCCGTGCCGGGCTCGTCGCGGCCTGCGCCCTTGGTGTCCGCAACGACGCCGACCACCGTAGCCCAGGGCGAATCCTTCTTCGGATTGCCGACATGCATCCGCTTGCCGATGGGTCGATGCCCGGGCCAACAGTGTTTGGCCATGGATTCGTTGACCACGATCGCCAGGGGCATACCGGCGCGATCGTCGGGTGTGAAGACTCGCCCATCGAGCAACGGAATGCCCATGGCCCGGAAATAGCCGCCATCCACGACAAAGAACATGGCGAACTTCAGCTTCCACTGATTCTCCGGCACGCCCTCAACGGTGTACGCGGCACCCCCGATCAGCCCGGAAGCGGGAATCGTACTTCCAATTCCGGCGGCCACAACGCCCGGCCTGCCGTCCAGCTTCTCGAGTACTGCGCGGTTGAATGCATAAGCCGAACCAGCGGTGGCGTACTGCGCCAGTGGAAGCTGATAACCGGCCACCAGTACATGATCGGGGCGGAAGCCCGGGTCGACCGTGAGCATTTTTTCGTAACTGCGGATTAACGCGCCACACGTGTTGAGCAACACCAGGGCAGCCGCGATCTCGACGACCACAAAACCAGAGCGGAGCCATGCATGGCTCGACGTGCCCGAAGCTGTCTTCGAGCCTTCTTTCAGGCTATCGATCAAGTTGGTTCGCAGAGCAGACAACGCAGACGCGAGGCTGCACAGCGCGCCAGTCGCAACGGCGAGAAAGACCGCGAACGCAGCCACAACCGGATCCACAGCGATGGCTTCGATCCTGGGCATCGACTGGGGCAGGATATGGGGCGCGCTGCGAACGGCGATCGCGACAAAGGCAAGCCCGAGAAGTGCGCCCCCGCCGCTGAGCAGCAAGCCTTCGAAGATGGATTCGCGAACAATCGCGCTCGACCGTGCGCCCAGGGCCAGCCGGACCGCGAAGTCGCGCCGCCGCCCGATCGAGCGCACCAGCAGCAATCCCGCAACATTGACACACGCGACCAGCAGAACCGTGCACACCGCGAGAAAGAGGGTGCGCAGAACAGGGCGCATGTCGGCCATGAAGAAGTCCCGCAGCGGAGTCACATCCCCTCGAATATGGATCGCCGACATCGTTGCCGGATAGTTCTGCATGATCTGGCGCGAAACGCGGTCCGCATCCTCAGCCGCCTGGCGGATCGTGACGCCGTCTTTGATGCGCGCCACCATCTGGTATCGAAAATTCCCCGCATCGCGCTCCGAAAGCTGCTCCGGTGTGAAGCTCAGCGGAACCCACAGCTCGATGGGATGCAGCGTGCCGCGCCCCAGAGGAAACTCAAAACTGCGCGGCATCACGCCGATGATCGAATAGGCCTTGCGATCGAGCACGATCGACGTGCCCAGGATGTGCGGATCGCGATGAAACCGGTTCAGCCACAGGCGATAACTGATCACGGCGACCTGTTGATGCGCATCCTCCTCCTGGCCGGTGAAAACGCGGCCAAGCTCGGGGTGAACACCAAGCGTGTTAAACACAGAAGCGTTGAACCGGCCGGCTTCGATCTGTTCCGGCGTTTCGTTCCCGGAGAGCTCGTAGCTGAAAGTGGCGAAGCCGCCCAGCGATGCAAAGGCGCGGCTCTGGCGCGTGTATGAGCCGATATCGCGAGCAGTGACGGCGGTGCGCGGGCTGCCCCCGATATGTTCGCCGAGCATGACCAGGCGATCCGGATTGGCGAAGGGCAGCGGGCGAAGAAGTATGGCTTCGACGAGCGAGAAGATAGCGGTAGTCGCGCCGATGCCGAGCGCCAGGGTCAGCATCACGGTCAGGCTGAAACCCGGACTCTTGCCCAGTTGCCGTGCGGCATAACGGAGATCCCGAAGGAAAGTGTGCATGGCCCACCTCGACGCGTTGAATGAGGTTCATGATCGCATGGGAATCGAGCCTTGTGAAACCAGACCAGGGGCGGGCCGGGTTCCGGGTCTGGGGATAGAAGCGATGGTTGGGCCAGGCGCGAAAAGGAGCGAGCTTGCGCACGAGCAGGACGGTGCGCAATACGAACGAGGGGGACGAGTTCGGCATCCTATCCCCTGGGAGATACCGATGACCGAAAAGCTGAAAGCGACCCACACACAGCCGGGTGGATTCGTCGAAGAGGATGAAAGAGCTGAAGATGGCGTGGAAAACGACTCGCTGGGGACGATCGATATTGCTGACTCCACCGGCAGCGATGAGAAGAAAGAGACCGGCGACGCAAAGGACCAGAACAAGCCCACGCGCGAAGACTGAGTTCGTTATGACTCCCGGCGAAACTGGTTGGCGCGCTCGAACTCATCGCGCAGTTCAGGCGTACGCAGGTTTTCGCGGATATGGGCGATGCGCTGTTCGAGGGCCTCGAGGGCAGCTTCGATCGCGGCCGTATTGGTGTGGGCAATGTCCCGCCACATCGAAAATGGGCTGGCGCCAAGGCGGGTCATTTCCCGCAGAGCGCGGCCCCCGACCTGCTTCAGTTCCGGCGCGTTGCCTACCTGGTCCTCAAGAAGGGAACTGAGCGCTGTGGCGGTGAACTGCGGAAGGTGGCTGACCCACGCCAGGAGTTCGTCGTGCCGCCCCGCGTCAAGATCGATCGTCTTCGAGCCCATCGCCACGACCAAATCACGCCATCTGGAGGCGAGGGCGGCGGACTGGGGCGAACGTTGCCACGACAGGTCGTCGGTAAATAGCCACACCGCACCGCGGAAGAGGTTGGCGTCGCCAAGGGCCGCTCCGCCACGTTCCTTGCCTGCCATGGGATGTCCGGGAAGGAAGGCCGCGCGATCCGGAGCGTTGAACAGGCGGCCCGCCGCAGCCGTGATCTGTGCCTTGGTGCTGCCAACATCAGTGACCAGCTGCTCGGGACCGAGCACGCCAGCGAGTTGCTCCATGTAATCGAGCGTGGAATAGATGGGCACGCACAACACAACGACCTGGCTCGAGCGTGCGGCTGTGAGGGGATCTAACGCGATGCCATCGATCGCGCCGCATTCAAGCGCCACTTGAGCGCCAACCGGACTTCGATTCCAGCCGATGATCGAACCTTTGAATCCAGCCGCTCGCAGCGCGAGGCCAACCGATGTGCCCAGCAAGCCTGTGCCCAGGATGGCGACGCGTTCGATCATGCGGTGGATTTCCAATCTTCCAGCGAGGTTCTCACAGCGTTCGCCCCACGGCCGTGGCAATCAGTCGCAGCTCGCCCATCAGCTTGTCGAACTGGTCGAGATAGAGAGTCTGCGCCGCATCGGATGCGGCCTTGTCGGCGTTGGGGTGCACTTCCACAAGAATAGCGTCGGCGCCCGCGGCCACCGCGGCCTTGGCCATGGGAGCCACCATGTCGCGGCGCCCTGTACCGTGCGATGGATCGGCCACAATCGGCAGGTGCGACAGCTTCTTGACCACTGGAATCGAGGAGATATCCATAGTGTTGCGCGTAGCGGTCTCATAGGTGCGGATGCCGCGTTCGCACAGGATCACGTCGTAGTTGCCGCCGGAAAGGATGTATTCGCTGGAGAGGAGCAGCTCTTCCACGGTGGCCGCCATGCCCCGCTTCAGCAGAACCGGCTTGCGGACCTGGCCGAGCTCGCGCAGCAGGTTGAAGTTCTGCATGTTGCGCGCCCCCACCTGGAGCAGGTCGACGTAGGGCAGCATGGGCTCGATCTGCGCGATCTCCATCACTTCGCTGACCACGAACAGGCCGTGGGCATCGGCCGCTTCCCGCATCAGCTCGAGCCCGGGAATGCCCATTCCCTGGAAAGAATAGGGCGAGCTGCGGGGTTTGAAGGCACCGCCGCGCAGGAATGTTCCTCCCGACGCCTTGACGCGCTCGGCGGTTTCGAACATCTGGGCGCGGCTCTCGATGGAGCAGGGGCCGGCCATGGCCAGCACGCGCTCGCCTCCCAGCTTTATCCCGTTGCGAAACTCAACCACCGTGCCTTCAGGGCGGAAACCGCGCCCGGCCAGCTTGTAGGGCGAACTGATGCGGTGGACGTGCATCACGCCGGGCAGCAGTTCAAACTTGCTGAGATCAAGACTGGCCGTGGGTCCAACCGCCGCCAGGATGGTTTGGGTTTGGCCGGTGGTTCGATGAACCTCGACCCCGGATTCGGTCATCGCGTCGATGACCGCATCGATCTGCTCTTCGGTGGCCTTCTCCTGCATGGCTACGATCATTGCTTCGTCCCTGTCTCCGGCGCGTCTGCGCCTGTGCCGTGGCCCTCGGTCCCGCTGTGTGCCTTACTTCGGCTCTGGGCCGCCTGGGCTTCTCTTTCCGATGCCAACTCGTTTCTCTGCAAGGCCCGCATCACGTCGATGATCCGCTCGTAGATGTGTGTAAGCTCGATGTCGGGCAGGGGTCCCTTGTTGGCCTCGCGCACATTGGCGTAGATCACCTTTTCGCGCGCCGGCTCGTAGACGGGCAGCGAAGTGGCGGCCTTGAGGTGCCCTATCATCAGCGCGGCGCGGGCCCGCTCGCTCAGCAACTCGACAAGCTGGCGGTCCAATATATCGATTCGATTCCGCAATTCTTCCAGCGTCATTCCATCCTCGTGTGAAAGGCAGCTGCTAGCTTCTAGCCTCTAGCCTTTCCTTGCTACTGGCCGGATTCTGCGTGTTCCGAAGCGAGTACCCGCACACGAATAAGCCAAGAGCTAGATGCCAGGGGCTGATCTTAACGGGCCAACGCCGATTCAGGCTGGCGAAGGCCCTTGATAAATCGAGAGACTTCGCCGGGCGCGGTCTCGGGAGTGGACCGCTCGATCAACTCCACAATGGCGCTGCCGACGACCGCGGCATCCGCAAACTCCGCCACCTGGGCGACATGTTGCGCATTGGAGATGCCGAACCCGACCGCCACCGGCAGCCTGCTCCGGCCAGGTGCGAAAGACGCGCGAATCCGCGCCACCAGCGCGGCCGCATCCGAGGTCATCGCCTGCTGCTTGCCGGTGATGCCTACGCGCGAAATAGCGTATATGAATCCGCGGGAGTGTGCGGCGATGGCTTCGAGCCGGTCATCGGGGCTGGTGGGCGCAGCCAGAAATACCGGCGCCAGTCCCACGCGATCCATTTCAGCCAGGTAGTCGGCCGCTTCTTCGACAATCAAGTCGATGACCAGCACGCCATCGGCGCCGGCTGCGGCCGCGTCATCGGCAAAGCGCGCCAGCCCGTAGCGCAAAATGGGATTGAGATAAGTAAAGAGGATGAGGCCCGCGTCCGGCCGCTCGGAGCGAATGTCGCGTGCCACCGCAAGCACATCGGCCAGGCGGATCCCGCGGGCTACGGCTCGCTCCATGGCTCGCTGAATTACAGGGCCGTCGCCCAGCGGATCGCTGAACGGCACGCCCAGCTCGATCACATCCGCACCGGCATCAATGGCCGCGAGCGCAATGGCGCGCGTCGCTTCCAGGGTCGGGTCACCGGCCGTGACATACACCACCAGGCCTGGCTTGTGATCAAATCGAATGGCCATCGAAGTTCTTCGCTTACGCTCCCTCAATATGCAGCTGCTGGGCAAGAATGCCCATGTCCTTGTCGCCGCGTCCGGAGAGGTTCACTACAAGTATGTCACGCGGGGAAAGCGTGGGAGCGATGCGGATGCACTCGGCCACCGCGTGCGCGCTTTCGAGTGCGGGCAGGATTCCTTCAGTACGGGCCAGCTTCACCACGGCATCGAGGGTCGCCGCGTCGTCTTGCGAAACATACTCCGCGCGCCCCGAGTCATGCAGGGCGGCGTGTTCGGGCCCGATCGAAGCGTAGTCCAATCCCGCCGACACGGAATGAGTCGGCGCGATCTGCCCGTTCTCATCCTGCAGGACATACGAATAGGTTCCCTGCAGCACGCCGGGCGCCCCGCCGCTGAACCGCGCCGCGTGCTCGCCCAGCGCCGTCCCGCGGCCACCCGCCTCGACGCCGATAAGCCGAACCTGGCGATCGTTCAGAAACTCGTAGAAAGCGCCGATGGCGTTCGACCCGCCGCCCACGCAGGCGATCACAGCCGTTGGCAGGCGGCCTTCCTTCTCCAGGATCTGCGCCTTCATCTCCCGGCTGATACAGCGATGAAAATCGCGCACCATGGTGGGATAGGGATGTGCACCCAGCGCGCTTCCCAGTAAGTAGTGCGTCGTCCGCACGTTGGTGACCCAGTCCCGCATGGCTTCGCTGATGGCGTCCTTCAGCGTCTTCGACCCGGACGACACGCCGCGCACTTCCGCGCCCAGCAGCCGCATGCGCAGAACGTTAAGCTCCTGCCGCGCCATGTCCACGTCGCCCATGTAGATGACGCACTCCATGCCCAGCAGCGCGCACACGGTAGCCGTGGCGACTCCGTGCTGTCCGGCGCCGGTTTCGGCAATGATGCGATGCTTGCCCATCCGCCTCGCGAGCAGTCCCTGGCCCAGGGCGTTGTTGATCTTGTGGGCGCCGGTGTGGAGCAGGTCTTCGCGCTTGAGGTAGATTCTGGCGCCGCCCAGATCCTCAGTCATGCGCTTGGCGAAATAAAGCGGCGTGGGCCGGCCGGCGAAATCCTTCAGCAGCAAATCCAGTTCAGCCTGGAACGCGGCATCGGCCTTGGCCACTTCGTACTCGCGCTCGAGTTCCAGCAACGCCGCCATGAGCGTCTCCGGCACATAGCGGCCGCCATACGCGCCGAAGCGCCCGGGGCGCGACTCGGAAGGTGTTGAAGGAAGAATCACCGATGCCATGGAACCCCCTGGGGCGTTTCGCGCAGGAATTGCGCAACTTTTCAGTGTACAAGGGACGACACCGGTCAAGCAGCCTGCACTGCGCTCTTGATCGCAGCGGCACGGTCGGCCACAGTGCCAGGCTCAACCCAAACGATCGCAAAACCCATGTCGCGATACGTCTGTTCATGGATCTGTTCAAATCGCAAAGCCTCGTCGAAACTGATCCGCCGCGCCTCGGTCGGTGCCACAAAGCCAAGATTGCGAATAAAGAAGACTTCCCGCTCGAAGACTTTCTCTGTCCGTACCCGTTCCAGTTCCTGCGCCAGCACCGAGCTCACGGGAAACCCCAGATAGGTCGCCAACGCGGCGGTACAGATGGCCGAACGATCATGAAATTGCACTTCGCACGGCTCGTATGCCGCTCGAAGCTGCCGCCGCCTCTGCAGGCCGGCAACCGTGTCGATGAAGGAGGCATGAGTCCACGGTTCAGCCACACCGCACGCCTGCGACAGCGCGATGACATCGGTGGCCGCCTCTTCAACCACGGTGAATCCGTCTCGCTCCAGATGGCGGAGGATGGCCGTTTTTCCCGCCCCAGGGGTCCCGGTAAGAATGAACCTTCTCATGCGGCAATTCGCTTTCACTATTTTTCGGAACTTCGCGATCGAGGTCCGTAGAGTTGCGTGAGGGCTGGCTTATGCTCCAGCGCCGGCCCGCGCATTGGCGATAAAAGCGCGAACCTTCCGCGGATCCTTGCGGCCCGGCGCCAGTTCCACGCCGCTGGCCACATCCACGCCCCACGGCCGCAAAGTCGCAATCGCCTCGGCAACATTGTCGGGAGTCAGGCCTCCGGCAGCAACCAGGCGCCGGCCCGCTTTCGTGCTTTGGAAGAGAGTCTCGCGCGCTGACGTCCAATCGAAAGCGACACCCGTGCCACCTACTTCGGTCGCGGTGCGCGAATCCACCAGAATTGCATCCACATTTGGATCGGCCGTTATCGCAGCGGCATGATGCGGCGCGTCCGGCCCGAAGTGCACCACGCGCAGAATGCGCAAATTCGTTCCGAAATTCTCACGGAGTTGCGCAGTCAGGTCAGGGCCACCTTCGGAGTGCAGTTGCACGCCGGTCAGGCCGCAGGCGCGAACCGTAGCACAGATTTCATCCAGCGTGGCATCGACAAATACGCCGATCTTTTCGAGGCTCGCGGGAAGATGGGGCGTGATCGCCGCAACATGCGCGGCTGTAACTCGTCGGGGACTCGGCGCGAACACAAAGCCGACCGCATCGGCTCCCGCGTGAGCGGCAACTTGCGCATCCTGAAGCGTGGTGTTTCCGCAGATCTTGATCCAGAGGTGCGAAGCAGCGCTCATGGCGTTGCAACCGGACGAGCCAGCAGGCTCGCCAGTGCTTCGCCCGGATCGGCCTGCCGCATCAGGCTTTCGCCGATCAGGAACGCGTCAAAACCGGCGGCGCGCAAACGTGCAATTTCGTCCAGCGTCGTGATGCCGCTTTCCGCCACGCGTAGGACGCTGCGCGGGATTCGGCCGATCAAATCGAACGACGTATCCAGCCGCACCTCAAACGTATTCAAGTCGCGATTGTTCACGCCGATGGCGTCGGCGCCGGACAGGCCCAGCGTATCGAGCACCCGCTCGAGTTCACATACCGCATGTACCTCGACGAGGACATCGAGCGAGAGATCGTGAGCGGCCCGGGCGAGGCGGCTCATCTCGACATTGCTGAGCGCCGCCGCGATCAGCAGAATCGCGTCGGCCCGATGGGCCCGCGCCTCCACGATCTGGTATTCGTCCACCATGAAATCCTTGCGCAGGCAGGGCAGGCCGACCGCATCAGACGCAAGCTCCAGGTTTCGCAGCGAGCCCTGGAAATAGGGTTCGTCGGTCAGCACGGACAGCGCCGCAGCGCCGCCGGCCGCGTAGCGCCGTGCCAGCCAGTCCACATCGAATTCCGCGCGGATGAGACCCTTCGAAGGCGATGCCTTTTTGATTTCAGCAATGACCGCCGCGCCGGTTGCAGCCTTGCGCCGCAGCGCCGCAGTCCATCCGCGAGGCCGATGTTCTGCCGCACGCCGTTCAAGTTCCGCCAACGGAACACGCTCGCGCGCCAGCGCCACCGTGGCTCGCGTTGTGGCCAGAATTGTGTCCAGATGCGTTGCCATGAGAATGGGGAACCGCGCGCGGTTAAACGCCTGCCGAGCTACGCGATAGGACGCGGATACCGCCTTCAGTTTAGCTCAGTCCCTGACAACGAGCCAATCGTCCTCAAGCCACGAGTTCCGGCGTTTTCACCAGGATCTCAATATCGGGCACGGACATCAGCGTATTGTGAATCAGGCAAGCGTGCACCGAGCGCAGCATGCCTTGCTGCTGCTCGTTGGTAAGCGTGTTAGGACAGCGCACTTCGATCTGGAAATGCCCCAGCCGCGCCGGATTCTTCAACTTCTCCGCATGCACCGAGACCTCCACTGCGCCGGAGGCCAGGTTCCGGGTCTTGAGATACTGGACCGCATAAAACGCGGCGCAGGAGCCGAGAGAGGCCAACAGCAGTTCAGGCGGCGTCATTCCCTCGTCGAATCCGCCATCCTCGACGGGCTGATCGCATACCACGGCGTGCTGCCGGGCGTGGATCGAAAACTTTACGTTATCTAATTGCCTCACATCGACTTGCATGACGGTTCCTTTCCCGGCTGACGCTGAGCAGGCACAAAACCCAACCCGCCTGTATCTCAGTCTGTGGTTTTCACATTCCACCGTCAGTGTCGACAAGCACATCGATGTGAAACCATCACCTCGCGGCTTCCTCGCTCAGGAACACCAACTCCGAGCTCAACGCGCCTGGCAAACGGACCAGCAACCCCGAACCCATCAGCTCGCTGCCGCCAGTTTGGCGATCGGGCGCGCTCCCATCCTGGAAATGAAGACGGTAGCTTTTCGCAGGATCGAGTCCGGCAAGCACGAACCGGTGATCCGCTTCGTCGGGAATACTTCCCCGGAAAGCGAACACCACGCCCTTGCCCCGGGCCGGATCCCAATACTCCACGCCGTCCCAGTGCTCGCCATCGGGCCGCGCCGATACATGGTAGAGGCGCGCATCGCGGATCAGGGGCCGCAGCTCGCGCTTGTAAAGGGAAATGGCATCGCGGGCCGCTTCGTGCTCTTCACGCGTCCACGCACTCGTATCCAGCATCAATGTGAACCACCCCATCATTCCGCTGCGCAGCATGTAGAGGAAGTTTTCCCGCCGCGGCGCCGGCCATTTTTCCACGTAGCTTTCCAGCATGGCCGCCGGAAGCACGTAGCTGGTGTCGTAGAAAGCGCGCCGATTCGACAGCGGATCGTAGATATCGGTGATGGAGAAGTAGTCTCCGTGGGCGGCCGAGCCAAAGTCCACCATGCGCCCGCCATCGTTGCAGATCTCAAACAGCAGCCCCGGATGCTCGCGCCGGGTCTGCTCGTAGATATCGTAGTAAGCGCGGACCGCATGATAGCTCACGTCGGTGGCGTTCGAGGCCAGCACAAAATCCCAGCCCCAGTCGTGCTTGACGCTCATCGTGGCGTGATCGGGCGGCGCGTGGGGATGGTCGTCACGCATGCAGCCTTTGACCACCAGGTAGCCATCGTGCTCCAGCATGTCGAGGTGGTAGCTGTCCACGATGCGCTTCACCTCGCGTCCGAAATAATCCCGCGCCGCGGGCACCCCAACATCGACAGTCTGGCCCTTGAACTCTTCCGGCTTCCACCCCGGCGCGACATCGGCCACCAGCCAGTCGCGCACCTTGGGATCATGCACGTTCAGGGCCCCCGGCTCGGTGTCGATCCCGGCCTGTGTCCAGTCCACCCACATCCCGAAGCGCATGCCCGCCTCATGCGCCTTGTCCGCGACATACGCCAGTCCGTGCGGGAACTTCTTCGCGTCCGGGTACCAGTCGCCCACGCCCCGGAACCAGCCCGCATCGAGGTGAAACATCTCCACGCCGAGTTCTTTCGACTCATCGATCATGCGCAACGCGAGTGGCTCGTCCACCGCCATGCCGCTGCCCCAGCTGTTATTCACGACCAGAGGATAGTGCTCGTCCTTCCACGTGACCGGATTGCCCAGAACGGCGCGCACCCAGGGCCGAAGCTCGTTGCCCGCGCCGTCCGGGCCGCCTTCAAACGCGCCGAGAAAAACCGTCGGCGTTTCGAAACTGCCTCCCGCGGCGAGCCGCGTGCGAAACGGGCCGGGGTCGGGATCAAGGCCGAGGACAGACCCCACTCTGTCGCCTCCGCGCTCGACGCTGATCCGCGTCCTGCCGCTGAACTCGATGCCGGCGAACCAGCCCGCCCGCGATCGAATCGGCGAGTAGACCATCGCGGCAGGGATAATTTCGCGCGGCGCTCCTTCCGGCGGAAACGCATACGGAGAAGATGTGCCGGTCCAGCGATAGCCTTCGGGCATACTGTCGAGATGCGTTCCCTGCGCCGAGGGAGCGCCGGCACCCTTCTCGACGTAGAAGTTGCGCAGTGGGTTCGATCCAGCTACGTCCCATGCAACGCGCAGCGAGTCCACCATCGGCAGCCAGAAATCCTGGTAGCTCAGATTCTCAATAACGATGCGGTGCTCGACGGGCCCGAAATCGGCGCGCGCCAGCCACTCCCAGCGCAGGCGCAAATGCGGATTCTCCGACTCGTAGACAAAGACGACGTGGCGCGGATCCGAAGTATCCTCGGCTGGCTTGTGCCGCCAGGCAACCGAAATAGTTGCGCCGTTCGCCTCAACGCTCAAGGGCAGCGATTCCACACCTTGATTGCGCAACGATAAGACCGCCTTGCGATCGATGAACAAGAGATGCGGCGCGGAGTCCGCAGCGCTGAGACCGATACGAATGTCCGACGTTGAAACAATCGCGGCGTGCCGATCCTGCGCACCAAGTCCCAGGCACAGCGAACCCGCCAGGAGCGCGCCGATGCAGATTCCTGTTGCCGTGTACCTGGGGTGCGGCATTCTTCGCCAACCATAGCGCGCGTCCGCACCCGCAGGCAACCAAAGGGCGCACATCCAGGCAAGTCTGCGTCGATCCGTTCGTGCATGCAGTCATTCAGATAACTTATTCAAGAATCACTCCCGTCGCTTCGATCCCTGGGCCATACCATGGATGTTGTCTTGCATCCGGACGGTATCGAACTGCCGTAAAGACAACTCTGAATCAGCTTGCGAAGCTCCGACGGAACCTCGTTGATCATTCGCTCTTCCCCGGCTTCTTCGCAGATCGGAAATAAAAACCAGTGACATCCCAAACCCAAGGAATGGAGCAAAAGTATGCGCAGAATCCTCGCGATTCTCATGATTTCCGTTTCTCTTGGCCTGATCTCAGTGGCAGCGAACGCCTCAACCCCGACCTATGACGCCCTGTACGTGTTTGGTGACAGCTACTGCGACGTCGGCAACCTTTACTTTGCGACAGGCGACACTTACCCGCCGGCGCCCTACTATAACGGCCGATTCTCCGACGGCCCTCTGTGGGTCGACCATGTGGCCGGCTTCCTGAAAGTGCCGCTCACCCCTTCGCAGCTGGGTGGCACGGACTACGCCTTTGGCGGAGCACGGGCAACTGCGAATCAGCCTCTTGGAACCGGTGTGATTCCCAGCGTGCCGACTCAGGTGTTTCTCTATCTGCAGTCCCACGGCGGCAAGGCCGATCCCAATGCTCTCTACATCATTGAGGGCGGCGGCAACGACATCGTGGACACGACGACGGGCTCCCCGCAGGCTCTGGGTTACCAGATCGCATTGAACCTCGTGGCCAGCGAAGCGATGCTGCGCAAGGCGGGCGCAAGGCACTTCATGATTCCCAACCTCTTCAACGTGGGAATTCTGCCGGTCGCGCAGAGCAAAGCGGCCTTCGCCTTCGCGGCCAGTGTCGCCGCCAACAAAGGCCTCGATGTGCTCCTCGTCCTTGAGCAAAGGATCCCGGGAGTCCACATTCTGCGCATGGATGTCTTCAGCCTGATGAACGCCGTCCAGACTGACCCCACTCATTTCGGCTTCACCGACATCACGGATCCCTGCCTCACAACCACGGTGTGCAGCGATCCCGACCACACGCTCTTCTGGGATACGTTTCATCCCACCCTGTTTGGTCATTCCTTCTTCGCGGTGACGCTGGAGAATGCGCTTTCTCAGCAACAAGACGAATAGGTGAACGGCCGCTGGCGCAGCGCAGCGACGCAAGCGACGCTGCGGCGCCCCCGGCTCAGACTTCCGATCCATTCCGGCGGGGAGAAGGCTCAGCCTTCCCCGGACAGTTCCTGATGCAAGTTGAAATACGGTATGGTAGAACTGTCAGCGACTCAATAGACGCATGCGAATCCATTGCGCAGTTCTGCGTGGCCGATGCGCGGGAGAATTGGGCTGACCGGGGGAGAAATTTCTTTTGGCCGTACCTTTCGACGCAGAGGAATTCTGGGAAGACTTGCTCGATTTCATCGAAGATGGGCGGGTTATTCCTGTCGCTGGTCCTGAGTTACTCCTCGTCAAGGAAGGCGAGGAGCAGGTTCCCCTCTATCGCGTCGTTGCCGAGCGATTGCTGAGCAAGTACGGATTGTCGGCCACGGCGCTCTCTGACGGTCAGGTGCTCCGCGAACACCACGAATTGAATGACGCCGTCTGCGTTCTGGCCCGGGCCGGGCGGCGCATCAAGGATCTGTACCGGCCCATCAATGACATCCTGGCCCGCGTCCTGGCCGAAAAGACAGTCGATACCGAACCCCTCCGCCAACTGGCTGCGATCCGCCACTTCGATCTATTCGCCACTGCCACGCCCGACGATCTTCTGGCGCGCACCATCGATGCGGTGCGATTCGATGGCGTGAAGCAGACAGACGAGATCACCTATGCGCCCAAGTTGCCGACTGACCGGCGTCGCGATCTCCCCGAAGTCATGTCCTCGAAATACGCGGCCGTCTTGTATCCCTTCGGAAAGGCCGACGTCTCCCCCTTCTACGCTATCCACGACGAAGACTTCCTCGAATTCGCCTACACCATGCAAGCGGGCAACGGGCCGGAGAGGATGTTCTCCCAGTTACGCAGCCGTAACCTGCTTATGATCGGCTGTAACTTCGCCGATTGGCTCAGCCGGTTTTTCCTGCGGCTATCGAACTCGGAGCGTCTTTCTTCCGACCAGCGCAACAAGAAGGAATTCTTCGTCGGTCGCGAGACTGCCGAAGACCGCGATTTTACCGTGTTTCTCGAACGGTTCAGCCAGGACTCCCGCTATTATCCCGTCGATGCCCGGACCTTTGTGGCTGAGTTACATCAGCGCTGGAGCGAGCGCAATCCCGCACTCAGCACCGCGCCCGATCCTGTAACTGACCAGCCTTCTAAACCCGCCGAAGTTTCTTCTCCGGGCGCCATCTTTATCAGTTATTCCAGCGACGACGTGGGAGCGGCGAGGAGACTCTTCGCCGATCTTCAGGACCTGGGCGGCGATGTTGCCTGGTTCGACAAAACCGCCCTGAAGCCGGGGGATGACTGGAGCCAGCGCCTGAAGAGCGCCGTCCAGCGCTGCGGTCTCTTTCTTCCCCTGTTATCGGCCAATACCGAACGCCGCATGGAGGGCTACTTCCGCCTGGAATGGGGCGAGGCGGCCGAGCGCTCGAAAAGAATCCAAGGCAGGAAGTTCATTTTTCCCATCGTGATCGATCCTGACTACACGGGCGGGATGAAACGGTATGCGCTGGTTCCGGACGCCTTCAGAGCGCTGCAGTATTGCCACGCACCCGCGGGCCAGATATCCGACGATCTGAAAGCTGAACTGCGCGAGCAGTTGCGCGACCTGCGCCGGCCGAGAACATCATGACCACCGCTGCAGAGATGGCGATTGACGAACAGAATCCATGGCCGGGCCTGGGCTCCTTCGATGAGGGTGCTGCGCGCTACTTCAATGGCAGGCAAACCGAAAGCGCGGAACTCCGTCGATTATTGCTCGACGCTCCGCTGACGGTTTTGTTCGGGGCTTCCGGGCTGGGCAAGACCTCGCTGGTCCAGGCAGGACTCTTTCCTCTCCTCCGAAAACAGTATTACCTTCCGGTCTACGTTCGGCTCGATCTAAGTGACCGCACCGCACCGCTCATCGAACAGGTCAAGTTCGCCCTGCAGTCTCAGATCCAGGCTAAAGGTGTCGACGCTCCCGCCATGCGCGATGGTGAATCCCTATGGATCTACTTACACCGTGCTGAGCTGGAGTTATGGAGCAAGCAGAACCAGTTACTAACTCCCGTATTCGTCTTCGACCAGTTCGAAGAGGTGTTTACTCTCGGAGCGGAAAATCCTGCCGCCATCGCCCGGCTGCGCATCGACCTCGCCGACCTGGTCGAAAACCGCCTGCCGGCAGCCCTGGCGGAGAACGCTGAAAGCGCCCACGACCTGTCCCTCGACAGTCAACGCTACAAGGTGGTGCTGAGTTTCCGTGAAGACTTTCTGCCTGCCGTCGAGGGCTGGAGGCGCGATATGCCCTCCATCCTGCGCAGCCGCCTGCGCCTGCTTCCCATGTCGGCAGAACAGGCCTTCGAGGCCGTTCACGACACAGCGCCCCACCTGGTTGATGCCGAACTCGCCAGGAAGATCGTGAACTTTGTGGCCGGGGCGCGCCAGGACGGCAGAGCCACCGAAACCGTCGGCGCCACCGCAGAGTCCGTGGAACCGGCGCTGTTGAGCCTGGTTTGTCGAGGTCTCAACGAAAAACGCAAGGCGCAGGGCAAATCGGCATTTGACCTGGCTTTGCTGGCGGGTAGCGGCGAAGCCATCATCTCCGATTACTATGCAAAATCGGTCGACGGTTTGCCGGAACGAGTGCAGCGCTTCATCGAGAACGAACTCATCACCGAGCGCGGTTTCCGCAAACCGTGTGACATCGACGATGCCCGCACCGTGCACGGCGTCACCGACCACGAGCTGCGGCTTCTGGTTGACCGCAGGGTGTTGCGCATCGAGGCCCAGCGCGGAACGGAGCGGGTGGAGCTCACCCACGACCTTCTCACGCGGGTAGTGCGGGAGCACCGCGACCAGCAGCGGGAGAGAGCCAGGCTTCGCCGCCAGCGGCGCCGCTATCGCAACATCGCCGTGATCGCGGTCATCGTCGCGGCCATGGGCGCCGCCTGGTTAAAGCAGGATGCCCTGCTCGACCGGTACTTCTGGTACAGCGACATGCGGGCGCCCCTTCTCGCCGTCGGAGACAGCAAGCTCGCGCCGCAGCCAGGGGGTTCGGTCAAGCCCTTCGCCGATTGCAGGCAAGGCTGTCCGGAAATGATTGTCGTGCCGGCGGGCAAGTTCACGATGGGCACTTCGGCCGGCCCGGACTTTGCCTGTGATGCGCTCCACCCGTGCGAGTCGCCTCCGCACGAAGTGACAATCAATCATCCGTTCGCTGTCTCCCAAACCGAGGTGACATTCGATCAATGGAATGTGTGCGTCAGAGACGGGGCTTGTCTTGAAGCCAACGACTTCAGCTGGGGCGGCGGAGATCGGCCCGTGATCGGTGTCGGCTGGCCCGCCGCCGTCGCCTACACGCAATGGTTATCGCGTCTTTCCGGCCAGAACTATCGACTGCTCAGCGAAGCCGAGTGGGAATATGCAGCCCGAGCGGGTAACAACGCTCCCTATTTCTTCGGAGACAACGCGTCAAAATTGGACCAGTATGCCTGGTCTAAAGACAACTCTGCGAATCAGACCCATCCAGTCGCCCAGAAGCAAGCCAATCCTTTCGGCCTGTTCGACACCTGCGGCAACGTGGGAGAGTGGGTTGAGGACACGTTCCATACCGACTACCGGGGCGCGCCAACCGATGGCAGCGCCTGGGTGACAGATGGGGACAAGTGGCGTCGCATGGTTCGCGGCGGCAGTTGGAACGACTCCCCCGAAAGCGTCCGCTCTGCCAGTCGCAACGCCGGAACGGGCGACGGTCGAACCTACGACCACGTCGGCTTTCGAGTCGCACGAACGATTGCGAGCGGCGGATCCCTTTTTTAATGCTCTGCTGCAGAATGTCGCATGTAAGCTGGCGGAAGCGCGTGTGAGTCGAACACACCGTCGCCCGTTAAGGACGACCGCCGGTTTTGAAGACCGGGAGGATCACCGGAGCCTAAGCACTTCCGTCCTGGGACGTTCTCTCGCTACACTGCCCATGTTACACGTCACGTTCCGACAGCCAGGGAAACAAGGAATCGATTTTGAGTCATCAGGATTCTGTGCGTTTGACGCAACACGTAAAGGCTGGAGGCTGCGCCAGCAAGCTGCCTGCCGGATCTCTACGGCAGGTGCTGTCCGCGCTTCCGCCGCAGACGAACCCTGACCTGCTGGTCGGCTTTGAGACTTCGGACGATGCGGGAATCTACCGCATCGGGGCCAACCAGGCGCTGGTGCAGACCATCGACTTCTTTACCCCGCTGGTCGATGACCCGTTCACGTTCGGCCAGATCGCTGCGACCAACGCCTTGAGCGATGTGTATGCGATGGGCGGCCGGCCGCTGACCGCGCTCGCCGTCGTCTGCTTTCCGCAGGATGCCGATTTGGCAATCCTCGAGCAGATCATGCGCGGCGGCCTGGCCAAAATGTCAGAAGCAAACTGCACCGTGGTTGGGGGCCACTCGGTACGGGATGCTGAAATGAAGTTTGGCTACGCGGTCACAGGTCTCATCGATCCGGCGCGGATTTACACCAATGCCGGAGCGGTCGTGGGCGACAGGCTGATTCTCACCAAGCCTATCGGTACGGGGGTGATTACCACTGCGCTCAAGCAAGGCAAGTCAGAGCCGGCGTGGGTGGATCGAGCCGTCCTGTTGATGACGACGCTTAACAGCACAGCCTCCGCGCTCGCCATCGCTTGTCCCGGCGTGCACGCAATGACCGATATCACCGGCTTCGGGCTCATGGGTCATGGCCGCGAAATGGCCCTGGGAAGCGGAGTCACGCTCGAAATTGATACCGCTCGTGTGCCCGTGATAGAAGGCGCCCTGGATGCGGTTCGCGCCGGCGCCATCCCCGGCGGCCTGCTTTCCAATCGCGAATTCGCCGAGTGCCTGGTTGGCGATTCTCCGGAAATACACGTCGCGGACGACCTTCGTGCGCTGCTCTATGATCCGCAAACATCGGGCGGACTGCTTGTCGCGGTCGCTTCTGAAGTTGCATCGGAGTTACTCGCCTCGCTTCAAAATGCCGGCCTTCCTGCGGCCATGATCGGACGCGTCTCAGGCCCATTTACCGCGGGTGCTGGTGAACCGGCCATCATTCTGCGATGATGACTTACTCCAGGGTTTCCTTACCATGGCGATGCATGACACAGACGAAGCACAAAGCCGGCTCTTTCGCGAGCTTCCGTCCGTCAACGACCTGCTGTTGACGCCCGGGTGCAAGGCGCTTCTCAACATTCATCCGCGCAGCGCCCTGCTGCTCGCAGCCCGCAATGCGCTCGGCCGACTGCGCGTCGAGATCGCCTCCGGGCAACAAACAGAATCCAGCCTCGAACGGAGCATCGATCAGTTGCCCGACAGAATTGGCCATCAGCTCGAATTGGGGAGACGTTACTCGCTTCGCCCGGTGATCAATGCAACCGGCGTCATTCTGCACACCAATCTGGGTCGCGCTCCATTGAGCGAAGCGGCGCTCGGTCATGTGGTCGATGTCGCGCGCGACTACTGCAACCTCGAACTCGATCTTGAAACCGGTTTGCGCAGCCGCAGAGATGTGCACGCTGAGTCTCTTGTGCTGCGGGTTCTGAACCGAACCGGCGCCCAAACTCGAGATCCCGATCGGAACGGCGTGGTCATCGTCAATAACTGCGCGGCCGCCACGTTCCTCGCGCTGAACTCTCTTGCGGAGAAGTCCGAAGTCATCGTGTCGCGAGGAGAACTTGTCGAGATCGGCGGCGGTTTCCGCATCCCGGAAATCATGGAGAAGTCCGGCGCAATCCTGAAGGAGGTCGGCACCACCAATCGAACCCGCCTCGCGGATTACGAGCGCGCCCTCGGTCCGGCGACCGGTCTCCTGCTGCGGGTACATCAATCGAATTTCAGCATGGAAGGATTCTCGGAGCGGACCTCGTTGCCGGACCTGGTTGAGCTGTCGAAGAGCGCGGGCGTTCCGCTTTTCGAAGATCAGGGGACCGGCCTTGTTTCCTCGCTCGAGCGATTCGGAGTCGACGGAGAACCCAGCTTGCTCCAGTCCTTTGCCTGCGGCGTGGACCTGATCGCCGCCAGCGGAGACAAACTGCTCGGCGGACCGCAATGCGGCATTCTCGTGGGCAGAATTGACTTAATCGAGCGGATCCGAAACAATCCCCTGCTCCGAGCCTTCCGCGTTGACAAACTCACCTATGCCGCGCTGGAGGCGACCCTGCTGGAGCACCTTTCGGAAGACCCGCTGTCCATCCCGGTAGAGCGGACGCTGAGCCTCCCGCCCGAAGAACTCATGCGCCGTTGCCGCGACATCGCCGCCCAGGTCGCATCATCCAGGGTCGTTCTCGACGTGGTGCCGGTAGCCAGTCTCATCGGTGGAGGAACCGCGCCTAAAGCAACCTTGCAGAGTTGCGCTCTGTCAGTGCGGCATGCATCTCTTACGGCTTCGGAACTTCTTGCCACACTTCGCCGTCTCGATCCACCCATCGTCGGCCGCATTGCTGACGAATCGGTTCTGCTGGATCTGCGTACTGTTCCTCCACATTTTGACCCGGAGTTCGTCCGCCTTCTGAGCAGTCTGTAACTCCCGCGGGCACAAGTTGCATTTAGAAAGGGATCTCTGTGAATGACGAACACACCCGGATCCATCGTCATCGGGACCGCCGGTCACATCGATCACGGCAAGACAACGCTGGTGCGCGCCCTCACAGGAATTGACGCGGACCGCCTCCCTGAAGAGAAACGCCGCGGCATTACCATCGACCTTGGCTTCGCGTCGTTCGAGACGAAGGCGCCCGACGGATCGCCGTTCCACATCAGCTTCGTCGACGTGCCGGGCCATCATCTCTTCATCCGCAACATGCTCTCCGGCGCCGGTTGCGTTCCTGCAGTGATGCTGGTGGTCGCGGCCGATGAAGGCATCATGCCGCAGACGGTGGAGCATCTGGCCATCTGCGAATTGCTCGGCATCTCGCAGGGCCTCACCGTCATCACCAAGAGCGACGCCGTGAGCGCCTCCCATCTGCAGGAGGTTAGGTCTTCCATTGAGACGTTCCTGAAAGGAACATTCCTCGACAAGGCCCGTGCTCCGGTTTTGCCGGTGAGCGCGGCAACCGGTGACGGCCTTCAAGCCCTGCGCGCAGAACTGATCCAACTCGCGATGCGGACCCATCCCGTGACCGCGGACGCTTTGCTGCGCATGCCGCTCGATCGATCCTTTGTCATGAAAGGGTTCGGCACCGTCGTTACCGGAACACTTCTGTCGGGAACAATCTACGAAGGCCAAACGTTGCAGCTTGAACCGCAGGGCCGCGCTGTCCGGGTTCGCGGCCTGCAGACACATGGCATGGCGATGCAATCCACATCTCCCGGCTCGCGCGTTGCCGTAAATCTCTCCGGCGTGGATGCGACTCAAGTCCATCGCGGACAAACGCTGGTTTCGCCCCGGACGATTGCGGCCGTCGACACGATCGACGTCGAGGTCAGGCTCCTCCAGACTGCGCCCGCGTTGAAGCACCGCGCCAGCGTTCACTTTCACGCCTTCACCTCCGAGACCATGGCGCGCGTCTCTTTTTATGGCTACGAAGCGATGCAGCCGGGGACTGTGCGCCTCATGCGCATCAAGCTTGCCGAGCCCATCGTGCTGGTCCCTGGCGACCGATTCGTCCTCCGCCAGCCCTCGCCTGCCGGTACCATTGGCGGGGGCAGTGTCCTCGATGCCCATCCTGAACCTCGCCAGCGAAAGGCCGTAACCTCTGCGTGGCTCGAGCGCCTGAAGACGTCTTCTGCCGCACAACAAATCGCGTTGCGCGTGGGTCGCCGCAAAACAAGCGGAATCACTCTTCATGCGCTCTCAGCCGAAACAGGATGGACAGTGGATGCGGTCCGCCGTCAAATGAGTCCGGCTCTTGAATGCGGGGAACTCCTGCTCCTCTCCGGCGATCTGCTAATCGGCCGTGAAGCCTTCGTCGCAGCGACCGGCGCGGTCATCGCGCGTTTCGAAACCAGCCAGGCTGTAAAGTCTTCCGAGTTGCGCGGTCAGGCCGGGCTCGGCCCTGAAGTCTTCAATTCCGTGGTGAGCGCTCTCGTACGGGAACAGAAGGTCCGGCTTTGTGATGAGACGGTCTCGATCTTCAACGCCGGAGATCGGTCGACTGATGCTGTGTCCGCTCGGCTGGCGAGCGTTGCTCAGGCGTACCAGGCGGCCGGCCTTGCCCCACCCTCGGTCCTGGAAGTCGCTCAACAGCTCAATTTCAAAGAAGCCGAGATGCGCCGCCTCGTCACAGCCCTCCAACGCGACAAGACACTTGTCCGCATGGGCAGCGATAACTTGTTCATCCATTCCGGGGCGCTCCAGCAACTCACCGCGCAAGTCACAGCTCTTCGCGGCAGCCTGATGGATGTTGCTCGCTTCAAACAGCTCACGGGACTCTCCCGCAAATATGCGATACCCCTGCTTGAATATCTCGACCGCCAGCGCATCACCCGCATCCAGGGTGACCAGCGCCTGGTCCTCTAGCTTTTTGGGGATCGTGCCCGTCCTGAATGCTGCCGACTCAACTGCCGGATCCAACCTCCAGCCTGAGTGTGGAAGAAAGGTATCATCCGGCCGAATTCTCGTGTTAAAGTAAAAGGCCGAAGACCGTCCTCTTCTGCTCTTGTCGTCGATACGGCCCTTTGATCTAATTTGTCAAAAGCCCTGGGCGCTCGCCTTCCCGCGGAAACGGAATGCCCGCAATGCACACCATTCGAGATGGGATCATTCAGGATGCCCTATGACTCTGCCGGATGATTGGTGGTTGTGTCGCGATACCAGTTGCCTCGATCGACTGGGGAAGTTCCCTGGCCCGCGCGATGAGACCCTGGTTCTTCAGTGGCTCAAAGGCTTGCGCACCGACCCCTCCAAAAACCTCGAAATGAGGAGCCTCGTGGCGGCTGAGCTCGCCTCCGCCGGAGTGATCAGGATGTCTGATCCCATGGTGCTGACCCAGATTGCGCGCTTGCTGATCGCCGGCAAGATTCACGTTCATCGACCGAACGATTCCGCCGGGCAGCCCCAGGTACTGCCCGAGGGCGCCAAAATCGCACCCTCCGGCCCGTCCCGCCCCCCTCGCAGGCAGTTCGTACCGGACGCCCCATTTCGAGAACCGCCTGTCGATCTTCCCACCTTCCTGGCCGATATCGACCTCCCCGCCCAGGCCGCGACCCTGATGGCGGCGGCCAAAAGCGGGAAGCCGTTTTGTCCCGAATGAGAGAAACATCGGGCGGCGGTCGCCGCCGGGCTCGAGTGATGGGGTGTTTATGATCGCCCAGTTAGAGGAGTGTCTCTGGCCCCGGGGGTTCGCCCGGGACGTGTGGATGATCGTGGATTCGGCCAGGGATCGCAGGATTTTTGGCCTGCTGCTCGAGTGTTTTTATTCGAGTCTCAGCAGCCTGTTTGCCATGCCCCTCGCTCCAAAGTTGGAATCCGTGGCCCCCTACCTGGTTCCCCTGGATTATGACGACAAGAAAACGCGCAAATTTCTCAGCCATGCGTGGGGAAACAGCTGGGGCGTTTTTATCCGCTGCGACACGAGCCAGGATCGTTTGCGGCGCCACCTGCGCAGCTTTGTCTCCGTGCGGGATCCTGGCGGCCAGAGACTGCTGTTTCGCTACTATGATCCCCGTATTCTGCGCACCTATCTTCCCACGTGCACTTCGCAAGAGCTTGAATATGTTTTTGGCCCCATCGAGTGCTTTATGAGCGAAGGCAAAGTTGCTGAAAACCTGACCGAGTGTCGTTTTGACCGGGGCAAGCTGGTGCAGCGTACGATCTCACTGAACGCCGGCGCAAGCCGGGGCACGGATCCGCCGTCCCGCTTTGATGAGCCCGGACGCATATCTTCTGATCCTCCCTTTGGCGCGCTCACCATTCGGCAGGCGCAGATGGACGTGTTTTCTCAAGTCGAGGTCCAGAAATTCGAGGACTGGATGGTTTCCCACTTGAAGCAGTTTTTTTTCCGCGAGTGCCGCTCCCTGGGAGAGCTGCAGCTCAGGGATTTAATCCAATATGGCATCAAGAGCGCGGCGCGGCACCAGATTACGATTGAGCGCGACGTCTGCAAGTTCATCGATCTGATGATCGTCCTGGGCAGGGATTTCGACACCGATGGGCGTAACGTGTGGGCGCATGAAATCCTCGCTCATGAGAAAGAACCGGCCAACAAGGTTCAGGCGTTACACGCGGCCGCCGTGACATATCTGGGGCACAGATAAGCCATGCCGACACCTACGCCGACACCTACGCCGACACCTACGCCTACTCCAACGCCGACACCAACACCGACACCGACGCCAACGCCAACGCCAACGCCGACACCGACACCGACACCGACACCGACACCGACACCGACACCGACACCGACACCAACGCCGACACCAACACCAACGCCGACGCCGACTCCAACGCCGACTCCAACGCCAACACCTACGCCTACTCCGACCCCGTCGCCGACACCGACACCGACACCAACTCCGACGCCAGAACCGATGCCGCAACCTTCGGAGACGGCCACTCCAACGACTTCGGCTTCATCTTTACAGGATGCGGGAACGGATTCCGCGAACGCCGGGAGTGGCAATGTCGGAGATTCCGGGACTCCATGTTCGACTCCGACGCCAGACGCCGGGGTAACGCCTACGCCATCGTGTCCCTCAGATTTTGTACTCACCGCACTTTGCCGCATATTGAAGGCGGGGGGCAACGCGGTCCAAATGTCTGTGTCGGAAACAGCCGGCGCCCCGGCGGGGACTTACTCCTGGACGAGCCCCAGTACGAAAATCCGGATAGACAATCCCAATTCAACATCTGTGACCGTCTCCGGACTGACCGTCAGTTCGGGTCGGGATGCCGAGGTTATCACCGTCAAGCGAACCTTCGCCGGTTGTCCTGACGTCACAAAAACAGTGGCGGTGACGGTAGCTTCTGTTACCTTCTCGGCGGCGTCAACTCAGCGTTACGGTTACGATAATTTCGATACGCCTTCGGATCCGACTGACGATCACGTGTGCGTAAAGCAACTCGACTATACGTTTCTGCATGTCGATATCAAAGGGGGTGCGGTCGGAACGGATTTCAACTTCGCCTGCGATGATACGAGTATCTGCGATACGGTAGCGCCGGGAGGGGATGCAGCGTTTGATCTCCGGTTGAACGGCGGAGACAAGACCAAGCACACTACGCCGCTGAATGCAAAGGTGAAGTGCCCAAGTGCTGAATCCTTTGCCAAAATCCAGGTCCACACCTACAAGGAGAAGGTGGTCGAAGTAGTGGTGGCGAAAATCTACGATAGCACCGTGGCGGCAACTAATCTTACTTACGGTACTGCCGACTATGCGGCACATGCCCCTACCGCGAATGCCAAGCTCAAGGAGGCTGTCGTCAAATACAACATTACGAATTACGACTCAGGCAACGCCCAAACTGATGTTCGCTATGATCTCGATGGAAATGGCGCCGTCAGTTACGACATCGCAACGTCCGGCGGACGGGAACTCAACGCGATCAAGGCGGCCATAACTGGCACGGGCACAAAGGTGCGTGTCGCCATAGTCAGAGACCTGAAGTCGTTCTACTATCTGAGTGCCGCCGCCGCGGTAGGCGACACGACCATCACCGTCACCTCGGGTCACGTATACGATACTCGAACAACCCTCCAACTGGGGACCGGTGCAAATAAGGAGGGAGTGACGATTGCCAGCATCTCCGGGAGTACGATTACGTTGGGTGCTGCGCTGACGAAGGCTCACGCTTCCGGGGACCCGCTCGAGTACATGGCGGGTGGATGGAGCACCGACCCTATCCTCATCACAGAAGGTAGCGTCTCCCTGGAGACTTTGAAGTGGACAGTGCTCCACGAAGTTGGCCATCGGGCGTTGGCTCTGGATGATATTAACGATGCGACCGATTTCATGCACTATAACCAAGGTTGGACCGACTATCGACTTCGGTATTGTCCACGAACGAAGTACAGAGGTGGAGGAACCGAAAACCAGTGGGAGACAATCCCCCGGACTTGAAACCGGGGTGATACGAAACGTGCGCATACCCTCGATAACGCGCAAGGCAGTGTTGATGATGCTTGTCTGTGCCGTCGGTGTCGAAAATGCGGCACCCCAAAGAACGGGAAACATGATTATGTCGAAAACCGCCCAGGATTACGTTGCCGCCTTCGAGCGCAATGAGCCGCCGTCTCCGAATGCGATTATCGTCAACGGCCAACCCGACGCCGGCGCTCTCGCGGCTCTGGGCGAAGCATTGGACAGTGCCGGTTCGTCTGTTCGTGAACAGGTTGTGAACCTGCTGGCTGAGGTCGCGCGGCGCACGGACCCACTGACAAAAAAAGGCGCCGATGTCATCCGTGATCCGAAGATTCTTGCCTTGCTAGCCGGTCCCGGGCTTGCCAAGCCCGATCTCGGCCGAATGGCCGCGATGGACGCACTTCGAAAATTGGCGACGCAGCCCGATCTCAGCCGGTTCGGCGGTGCGTTCACCAAGACGCTTCAGGACGCCCCGTCGGGGGACGCATTCCTTTTGGTGGCGAAAGCCAAGCCGGAGGGCGCAAAGCCAGTGGTTGAGCGGCTCGCGGCGCTGCCCTCATGGAGGGATGACCAGGCCGCGCGAATCGCTCGTGCGGCCTTCGGAGCCAGTGATATTGAGGACGCATTTCTCGCTCGGGCGGCGGCAGCAGAAGCTGCGTCCGACGGTAAGGCACTTGGCGAAGCATTGGGCACGCTCGGCCTTATCGGAACGCCACGGAGCCTGAGGGCGGTTGCAGCACGATTGCGAACGCCACTCGAGATTCACATGCCGGGGGTCTATGATAAGTCAGTAAGACTTAGCGTTCTCGAAGCGCTCCTGTATAACTTCCCAGACCAGCCGGAACTTTATCCCAATAACATCATTACGGAAGCGGACTACTCCGCAGCAGAGGGCTTTTGCGAAAGAACGCTTGGAGTTAGGCTTAGTGGTCCCGTTCCCCCGTTCCTGACTTACCGGGGCTACCCGCGCGAGTAACTTGTCTGTGCCTCCAGCGACGCGGATCAGTCCATCGGCTGCTTGCCGCTTACGCAACGAACGGACGTTCGACTCTTCCTGGGCAGCAGTCATATAGCCGGAAACCCACCCATGCCACCCACCATCTCCTTCGTCATAGCCGTCCGCGATGAGCCAGACGACCTGCTCGACGCGACGATTGATGGGCTGCTTCGCACCAGCGATGGCTATCGCCGGGAGATCGTCCTCGTCGATGATGGCAGCCTGGTTCCCATCCAGATCGAGCGTCCGGATATCGTTGTGGTTCGCAACAGCGAGCCACTGGGGTCCGCGCGTTCGCGCCGCACCGGCGCGTCGTTTGCGAGCGGCGACGTGCTGTCCTTCCTCGACCCCCACATGAGCTTCGCGCCCGATTGGCTCGACAAGATGATGGCGCACGTTGACTCTGGAGCGCTTCTCTGCTCGTCATGGTGGGACTATGAACTCACCCGGTGCCTCTGCTGGGGCGCCGATTTCCGCTGGTGCGGCGAGAGAGATTATGTTGCCGGACGTTGTCCCGGCTTCGATTTCCGCCATCGCACCGTGTTCCCGGGCCAAGGTGCTGTTGAAGTCCCAATGCTGATCGGCGCCAGTTACATGATGCTGCGCAGCAGTTATGACAGGATCGGAGGCTTCTCGCCGTTCTTTCGCACCTGGGGCCGACTCGAGCAGGATCTCTCATTGCGCGCGTGGATCGTCGGGGTGGGTGTAAAGTGCGTTTCGGAAGCCCAGGTCGGCCATTTCTCGCGAAAGAAGTTTCCCTACAAAGTCTGCTGGGACGACATCGAATTCAACCAGTTGGCCACAGTGCGCACCGCTTTCGAGGAGTCAACGTCACGGCGACTGGAGCACCTGCTGCAGCCTCCGCAGCAGGTGAAGAGCTGGCTGGACGAAACGGCGTTCCATGCGTGGCGCGAGTCCATTCAATGCCACCGTGTGATCGCAGACCGGGACTTGTTTGAGAGGTTCCTGCCAGATGTCTGGGAAGCCCTGCCGGATTAGCTTCGGATCCGAGGTGAACAGCAAATCGTGACTAGGGTCACAGACCAGCGGGCCCGCGGTGTATACCCTCGCTCGTGCAGAGATGCAAGATACACAATCCAGACTCAGCCAGACCGATTCGCTCCGCATTCTGTTCTGTGACTGCACTTCGCAGAGAACCTGATTGGCAAAAATGGAGAGTGCCCACGTGACTATGCTGTCTCGGTTCGGGCGCCGGAGTAACCGACGAACAGGGGTTGCCGTATTTGCCGCCGGATCAGCGTTCTGTGCACTTGTGTTGTGCTGGACTCTCCGGGGGGCATCCCAGGGTGACAATGCGGAATACCTCTCGCCGGGAGAAATCGCCGTCTCCCCCGACGGCGCCAGACTGTATGTAACATGCGAAGCGAGCAACGAACTTCGCATCGTTGACACCCTCACCGGTGCCCTCTTGAAGTCGGTGCCCGTCGGCCGAGTTCCGCGAGGACTCGCACTCTCCGCTGACGGAAGCCGGGTCTTCGTCGCCAATTCCTGGGACGACAACATCACCGTAGTGGATGCGGCTGGTTTTTCCGTTCTGCGCACCCTGCCGGCTGGATGGGAACCCACCAGCGTAGTCACCGATCGGGCGGGAAAGAATTTGTACGTCGCCAACCGCCTCAGTGACGACGTCTCTGTGATCGAACTGGCCACGGCGCGCGAGAGCAAACGAATCCCGGCCGGACATGGCGCCAGTTATCTGGCTCGCGCCGGTAACACGCCATTGATCCACTGCAGCCACGTTTATCCCAACATCAAGGGTGTGCGTCGCGTTCCCGAATCTCAACTGACAGTCATCGAAAGCTCGCGGCAGGCCGTGACCGGCACGCAAATCATGACCAACGCCGCTGGGGTGTTTCACATTGCATTCTCCCCGGACGGCCGATTGGGAGTGGTGGCCCATCTTCGGCCCAAGAACCTTCTCCCCCTCGCGCACGTGGAGCACGGATGGGCGTTCGGCGATTCGCTGCTTCTTTTTGGGGCGGACGTACCCGGAACCATCTCCGTGCCGCTCGACGAGATCGATCGCTATTTCGCGATGCCATTCGGAGTTGCCATCACTCCCAATAAGTCGAAGATCTACGTCAGCACTTCGGGATCGGATTCCGTGACCGTGATTTCCGTTCCCCGGCTGCTGGCTTTTGCCACAGCTCGCGGCGGTTCTTTCGCGAATGACCTCTCCGCTTCTTCTAACTACGTGGTGGCGCGAATCGCTGTCGGCCGAAACCCTCGTGGCATCGCGCTGTCGCCAGATGGGAAGCGGCTTTACGTCGCCAACCGGCTCGACGACACCATCGGCGTAATCGACACGGGGACCGATTCGATCATCGCGACGCTCGATCTGGGCGGCCCCAGGCAGGTTACGGCCCTGCGGCGCGGCGAGCAGCTCTTCAACTCGGCGGCCTATGCCTTCCAGGGCCAGTTCGGTTGTGCCAACTGTCACATCGATGCGACCTACGATGGCCTGCAATGGGACCTGGAACCCGATGGTTTCGGAAGGGACATCGTCGATAACCGCTCGATCGAGGATCTCGCAGGAACTGAACCTTTCAAGTGGAATGGACAAAACCCGGATCTGCCCACCGAGTGCGGACCACGCACGGAGAAATACATCTATCGCTCTCAAAGCTATAACTCCAGAGAGCTGGCCGATCTCACGATGTTCGTTTTATCCATTCCCGCTCGCCCCAATCGTTATCGCCAGGCAGATGGATCGCTGACCGCCGCGCAGTTACGCGGCAAGGCAGTTTTCGAGCGTACAAGGTACAAGACTGGCCGCCCCATACCTCGCCACAATCAGTGCGCTTATTGTCATCTGGGACCAAAGTTCACAAACCGGAAGCTCACGTATGCCGGCACATTCAGACAGTCGGACAATTCGGAGATGCTCGACGTGCCGCACCTGACCGATGTCGCCTACTCCGCCCCATACCTGCACGACGGCTCCGCAGCCACCCTCGAGGAACTGTGGACCGTCTTTAACCCAAACGATGCTCACGGCGTCACGAGTGACCTCACGAAGGCCGAGATCAACGACCTGGTTGAGTATCTGAAGAGCTTATGAACCCTCTTATACGCCCGAAACAACCGTCGTTCTACCTGGCTTTCGTGATGCCTCTCTTGCTCGTTGTGCTGGGTTTTCAGCCGTCCATCGCGCAAACCTCACAGCAAGTTGCAGGTCCTTCTACCGTGGCGCCGGCGCCGACCGTGGCACGCAACGGAGTAGCGCGCGCATATTTCATCGCTGCCGACGAAGTCGACTGGGATTACACGCCGAGCGGCCGTAATCGGGCCGGGCTTCCCCATCTGGAGTCGGGTGAGGATGAGTCTGGTCTCGGACTGAAACACCGTGTCTATCACAAGGCGATCTACCGCGAATATACCGATGCGACCTTTAAGAATTTGAAACCCAGGCCTCCCGAGTGGGCTCACCTGGGCATCCTCGGGCCGCTCATCCGGGTTGAAGTCGGAGATTCCGTAAGGGTGGTCTTTCGCAATAGCACGCACCTGGCGCTCACGATTCATCCTCATGGAGTGGAATACGGCAAGGATGCGGAAGGCACGCTCTATCAGGATGGAACACAGGGGGCGGTGAAAGCCGATGACGCCGTGAATCCCGGTGCAACTTACACCTATATTTGGACTGTTCCCGAAAGCAGCGGTCCCGGCCCGCTCGATGGTAGTTCCGTGATCTGGATGTACCATTCGGATTTCCTGGGCGCTTTCGATCTCAACACCGGACTGGTCGGTCCCATACTTGTCACCGCTCGCGGCCAGGGGCGTGCGGACCTGTCACCGAAAGATGTGGACCGCGAGTTTATCGTCGACTTCGCAATCTTCGACGAAACCAGCAGTCGATTCACCGAAAAGAATATTGGACCTCCGCCGGGAGTGTTGCGAGACACGAATCCCCGGCTGCGGGAACGAAATTTGCTGTATTCAATCAATGGCTATGTCGAAGGCAACCTGCCGCTCCTGACAATGAAAAAGGGAGAGCGGGTACGCTGGTATCTGCTATCCAATAACAACGAAGAAGATGTGCATGACCCCCACTGGCACGGACAGACCGTGTTGTCCTACCGAATACGCGCCGATACCGTGTACCTTGACCCGTTGGCGATGATTGTTGCGGATATGGTGCCTCAGAAGGAAGGCACATGGCTGTTTCATTGTCATGTGAACGAGCACCTTACGGGCGGCATGGTCGGGCTCTTTCAAGTATTGCCGTAGAGGATCGGCCTCCGCGCGGAGACCATCGCGTTTGTCAGGTCCCATATTGGACCGTTTCGAATTGAAGGCAGTCCCTGGCAGAGCCGATGCGCGACGCCCACCTTCGTCAGGGACCTTGACGGCCACCGCAGTTAGCCATGGCACAGCGCTGCGGGCGAAGAAAACATGGGTATACTCCTTCGGCTCAGGCGTCTCCGCCCAGTACTTAGACGCAGATCGAGCATGTTATAGCAGGGCGCCATATAAGTTAAGTCGATATCACCAAGGCCAACATGCTCGAGAGCTCTGCGACATCTGTGTAGGACCACACAGATGCGCCGTGTAATCACGCACGGGCAATCATGTAGCGACCTCTATTCCGTTCAAAGCGAAGCCCGCCTACTCTCCAGATACAGACCTTCGCATTGCCGCCCAAACGCAGGCACTCGAGCCGCGCGGGTCACATCCATCACCTGTCAATCGGAAGAGGGGTCATTATGAAAGCCGTGAATTCATTGGTTTCCCGCGCCCTGTTCGGCCTTGGAGCAGTTCTCTCCGTGTTGTGGCCGCCGGCACTGGGCGCTCAGTCCGCCACAGCTACAACGGCTGCACGCGTGCCGGAGATCACCAGCAAATCCACCGGCAACGGTGCGGCCAGCATCCACATCGGTCTGCCGCCGGGCGTCGAGACGGATGGAATCCAGATAGTCCTCAACGGAAAGAACGTTGCAGAACGCTTTGAGGGCTCCACCTGTGGCAAGAGCGCCTGTGAAGACGCCACGCTGTCAGCGGTAGATGGTCTGCGGGAAGAGAAGAACGTCCTTGCTGTCGTCGCCAAGGGTGGAGTCAGTGGACGCCTGCGCTTCGACAACCGCACCGCCGGAACCCCCGCCCCTGCTTCGATTGCCGCGACGAGCCTGCTTTCATCCCCGGATAAGGCCCAGGCCACCGTCACCAATGTGCCGCCGCCCATTCTGGAACCGACAGTCACCATGCGCACCGCCTACACCGGCGGCTGGAATGGAGCGATCGATGCGGCGCATCCCTGGCTGATGGTCGGGAACCAGTACTTCCCGAATGTGCAACCGGCTAACTGCGGGCCATCGGGATCGCCGACGGGACGCTACCTTGTCATCGTTCTCGACCGGCAAACGTTGCAGGAGAAGACCTCCGCACCGGAGTCATCTCCGCAATGCTTCGGAGATGAGGGTTCGATGAAGACCTACCTCACCAGCCTGGATAGCGGCGACCTGGTGATAGCGGGCACGACCTTTGAGCACGATGCCGACGCCAATCTCGATTTCACACCCATCGGCGGCACCCTGCACTCCGGAAAGCCGGGCGACAGCGGCTATCCTGCGGGCATTCTCGCCATTGGAGCAGGCCGCGCGACGACAGGTTCGGCCTACGAGGGCTATTACGTGCACGACGCCGGGTCCGAGCCGGTACTTCCCTTCGCCTACGGCACGGCGCAGGAGGACGCGTACGGAAACTACAACTTCCAGTCGTCGGAGGTGCTGGAGTACACGGTTTCGCCGAACGACCCGGGCTTTCTGACTCCCACCAAGACAACCGCGATCAATATCGCCGTGCCGGCGCAGTTCCCGAACCACAACCCTGCGGTGACCAGCTATACATATACTTCGCCAACCGGCGATAACGGCTACTGGCTGCTGACCGTGTCGCGCTATTCGCTGGGCACGTACCCCTACAGCTGTGCGCAGGGCTCGACTTCATCGGATGGGCATACGATCTACATCCCGAACTGCGGGACCTTCTACCCGACGGGCAGCTCCGATACTACTACTTCCCAGAATGCATACACGCAGCTTGCGCACGACCTTGGCAACATCAACTCCTGGCAGCTTGCCTTTCTCACTACTGTCGGACAGGCGGACTACGGAGGTTCCACCAACAGCATGTGGAACGTGGCCGGATGGACAGGCTACGGCACGACTACGAACGCATTCACCGGGTTTTCCAAGGCGCTGGACGCACTGAACGGAAGCTCGCGGTTGACGCAATCGCTGATTTCTCCCACTTCCGCCTATACATTGATCACCTCCAACGGAATCGGGGGCCCGCTGAACGGCAACGCGGTGGAATCGACGACGGTTCTTTCGGCGCAGGGACAAACGGGGCTGGTGCACGGCATTCTGCAGCGCAATCTCAACGGCTTATTCCTGCCGCAGCAGACGAACCAGGAGACGGTGCCGACATTCACCCTGAAGGGCGGCATCAACAGCCCCGAGTTCAAGCTGACTGAAGCTGCACAGGCTCCGCCCGTAGACTGGCCGTCGAACAGCGCCACGACGAAGCTCCCCGGCGCAGATTCGATCAACGGGCAGATTTCGGCCTACCGCTACTTCAGTTACGTGCTGCTCAAGAATGTGTATCTGCCCAACATCACCGGGGACCACCTTGACGATATCCACTACTTCTTCCCCAGTTCGCTGAACACTTCCATCAACTATCACTTCTACGATCCGAAGCAGATCCTGTGGCCCGGCCTGCCAAACAACTTTGGCCCTTACGTAAAACCTTGCTACTCGGTGAGCGGCGACGGGCTGACCTGCACTGTCTACCTCTTCTCCAACAGTGATCCCGTGGTCTTCACCCAGAACGACTTCGTCGCCATGCGGACGCAAATCTCGACCGAGATCCATTACCTGACCGACACGCTGCAGTACCTGGTCACGGGTTCGACGAATATGAAGGACATCATCTCCGGGGGCAACTCGAACGTTGGGCTGGCGCTGACGGGCGCGGCGGCGACGATTCTCGGGTCAAAGCTGGTGCCGGTGCCGCCGACAACGCAGGTTACGACGAGTTGGCAGAGCATCCTGTCGATGATCAGCGGCGTAGCGTCGCTGGCCTCGGCTGTTCCGGGACTGGGCGAGATCGCCGGTATCGCAGAGCTAGGCACCAACGCGGCCAAGATCTTCGGCGGCGGCTCGAGTGCGGTGGGGGGCATCCTCGGCATCGCATCCGGCGCAGGGGGTATCAGCTCTTCCGTGACAAGCTCCACGCTGCCGAGCGCGTTCTCCAAGTTCGCTACAACCGTCGGCGATCTCGCCAACGGCAGCATGCAAGACCAGCTCAGTATCGGCTTTGACACGATGACGGACAGTATTGCCTCGGACTGGGGCCGGCTGTCGACGATCGGGCCGATGGTGATGGATACCAGCAACACCACGTTCTTCGCGCCAAACCAGGTGGAGCAGAGCATATCGGTAGCGGCGCTGACGCAGGCGGCCTCGCGCAGTTTCTATCTTGCCCTCATACCGAGCTTCTACAAGATCCACTATTGGCCCGGCGTCTTTGGCGATGCGAAGACGCCGACGAAGAATATGCCCGACATGGGGTATCAGACAAACGATGAAAGCTTTTACTACTGCAGCGCCTACTATCTCAATCCGCAGCAGAACAGCGCTGACACGTTCAACGGGTTGGGAACTATTACGCCTTACGCGAGCGTCTATTATCCGTCACTCATGGGGACTCCGGAGTACTTTGACAAAGACCACTCTCCAACTCCCGTTGACTACTACGTCATCGCCGGGGCAACCACGGGAGCTGGATCGGACGATCCGCAGATCCAGGTCATCGATGAGTCGCTTGCGGCGAACCTTTTCTCAACTTCCGGGTTGAATCTGCCGATCGACGAGTTCGTGCACAAAAACGGGCCAATGTCGGGCGTTTGGGTCGACGCATCGCAGACCAATCCGGCGGCGCATCGCAACCCGACCGTCTGCAATGCCAATTGGTTCCCGAATGCCAGTGCGGATCCCGACAGCGGCATAATTGGCGGCCAGGGGAATTCGGATCCCGGTATTGGCACGCAGACTATCCTGTCGGCGCCGGCCTCGGTGGTGGAGGGGACGGGAGCGGTGCTGACCGCGACAATCACGGCAAACAAGACGCCGCTGACCGTCAGCCAGGTCTATTTCCTGGACAACGGACAAATCGTCAGCACGATTCCGGTGGACAAGACGGGAACTGCAACGGTGACCTGGTCGAACCTCACCCTGGGCGATCACAAAATCCAGGCGAAGTTCATGGCCACAGGGGACTACAACACATCGTCTTCTGCGGTCGCGACGCTGGGAGTGTATTCGGCGGCGCCCGACCTGAGCCTGTCGCTGGGGGCCACCTCGGTGCCCCTCAGCGGCGACGCTTCCTCGTCGGTCAACCTGCAGGCGAACTCGCTCTATGGCCTGGCTGGAACGCTGAGCTTCTCCTGCACGGGACTTCCGGCTGATGTGAATTGCGCTTTCAAACCGCAATCTGTGCCGATCACCGGCAATGGCAGTGCAACCTCTGTGCTTACGATTGCCCGCACACAGGTGCAGTCGGCGGGGATTTCGTCTCTGCGGAGCTGGCTTGCGCTGGTGCTCATGCCCGCATCGTTCCTGATGCTGTGGATGGTGCGCAAGCACGGAGTTGTAATTCGTGGCATGGTGGCACTCCTGCTGTTGGCCGCAGTTACCGTCGGCGGGGTCGCCGGTTGCAGCGGAAGCGGTTCTCCTAAGGTCGCCGCCCCCACCGGGCCTCAGACCATCCTCGTCAATGCAACTACCGGTACCGTCACAAAGACTGTTCCGCTCACGCTCAACCTGCAATAGGTACTCGCCCCTTTGCTCTGGCGAAGGGGCGACGAGAAACTCATTGCCCCAAAGGACAACCGCCATGAAAACAACATTGCCTTTGCCACAGCTCTTAGTCTTCTGCTCACCTCTCATCCCGGGAAAGTACTTGGAAAGGAAAACAGTCTTGAAGAAAAGTCGATTCGTTCTCTCCTCTTTTGCCGTCATCGCGCTCGGTTCCATCATGGCAGCGGCGCAGGCCCCTGTGGTCAGCATCGACGCCCAGCAGCACGGCGAACTGGCCCAGGCACAGAGCAATCTGGTGCAGGCATACTCCGACGTGGTTCAGGCGCAACGGAATAACTTTTCGCATCTGGGCGGACATGCGCAACGTGCAAAAGATCTCATCAGCCAGGCGAATGAGGAGCTTCGCCTGGCAGCCGATCGAGCAGACGCGAATGAACGCCGGCAATCTCCCGATGCAACATCCGCTCAACCCTCGCCTGCAGCCCAGGCGGTGAGTGCGGCTCCGGTGGTGACTCCTGAAGTCGCCGGAGATTGGACCATATATGCCTACAGCGTGAACCGGCCCGGCAGTTCATTGAAGACTGTTCATCTTGTTCAGCAGGGCAACATCCTTACCGGCACCTTTCATGGTCCAAATCAGCATGGCAAGCTCCAGGGCTGGATCAGCGGCAATGAGATTGAGTTCAGCACCGATACTCGCAATATTCTTACATTCCACGGCAGCGTCATCGGCGCCTCAATGTCTGGCATGTGGGGGTTTGACGGGCTGCAGGCTCCGTGGAAGGCCGAGCGCACGCACTGAGGTACCGCCTGTCCAGCATGCCAGCTGAACACATCGCATTCGATCCGTCCGACCAAGTTAAATCGCCGCTCTAACTTCTCTCGGTCTGACTAGCCGCTAAGTCGGTGGTCGCAAGCCTGACTGCCCAAAGACGTTTTTGCAGCTTCGCTCTGTTACGGGCGTGTGGTTCCACACAACATCGATGTAACACCTCACGGCGCGTTGTGTAAGGACCTCTATATCTATCGCGTAATCAGTTGCATACTCTCAAATCACGTCATGAATACCGTATCGGCGGCGCTCATGGCCCGAGGCGGCCCCCTCCCCTCCTGAGGAACAACAGGACGCTCGGAAATTGCCGCTCCCCGAAGTTCATTGGAAAGGAAAAGGATTGTGAAAAGAGCTTTCATTGCGGTTCTTCCCTTGGCTCTGCTGCTTTGCGAACCATGCATGCAGGGAGCAGTTGCCGGCACACCCGATTCAACACAGGCCCCCTCGCGCTTTGTGGGGCTGGATACAACAAAGTCGGGATCGCCGGACACCTCGATGGCTGTAACCAGTCAAGGCGTTTCTTCAACACACACACCCGGCGCACCGGCTGGAACGCTTCTCAGCGTTTCGAATCCCGGTGGACCTCTCCTCATCTCGGTCGGTCCTTATCTCACACAGGAGATGCTGCAGTCCCTTGGGACGGGAGCAAGAGTTGAGGTCACCGGAAAAATGCTCGATGTCCATGGGCAGAACTACTTCTTCGCGCGCCAGCTGGTTGTGGATGGCCAGCAAATTGTGATTCGTAACAACAACGGCTCGCTTGTTCGCCACCTGTCGCATCCGCGTGCGAACTCCCGGACCTCGAGAAATGGAGAACTCCAGTGAGAACCCGCTATCTTGCCCCATTGTTCTCTTCGCTTGTAGCCATTACCCTGGCCGCGTGTGGCGGCGGTGGCTCAACCCCACCACCTCCGACAACCGCGATCTCTTTCGGCACTGCGCCGCCAGCCTCGCTTGCCACTGGAGCAAAGTCGAACATTTCCGCGGTCGTGAGTAACGACAGTACGAATGCCGGTGTCAGCTGGAGCATCACTTGTGGCGGTTCCGCGTGTGGTTCCATTGCTCCCGCGACCTCGGCGAGCGGCGCATCGGTTACCTATACCGCGCCAAGCTCCCCTTCGCCTGCCAGCGTCACCATCACGGCCAGGGCAGTTGCGGATACAACCAAGTCCGTCTCTACGTCCGTTACCATTACAGGCCCGCAGCCCGTCTCTGTTTCATTTTCCAGTGCGCCACCGCCGTCGCTGATCGTGAATACTACGGCATCCGTCGCTGCCACCGTAGCAAATGACCCAAAGAATGCCGGCGTGACATGGTCGCTGAACTGCGGCAGCTCGTCGTGCGGCTCCATCAGCCCCACTACATCCGCAAGCGGCGCATCAGTAACCTACACCGCGCCCAGTGCCATCCCATCGCCGGCGACAGTGACAATTACCGCAACATCGGTCACCGATACAACCAAATCGGCTGGCGGAACAGTCACGATCACGACAGCTCCTCCTCCGGTCCTTGCTGACGGAACCTATGTCTATCACCTCTCCGGGCAGGATAACTACAACAACTACTACGTCGCAGGAGCCTTCACTATCAAGAACGGCATCATCACCGGTGGTGAGCAGGATTCGAGCGACGGCGAGCAATCCGCCTACAGTCCACTCGTTCCATCCGGATCCAGCATCTCGCAGACGGGCAATGCCATTGAAGCCGTTCTTGCGACAGCCGACCCTTCATTCGGCGTGAACGGCGTTTTGACCCTGCATGGCACGCCGGTTTCAAGCACGCGTGTCCTGGTCTCGGAGTTTGATTCGTCCGCAGCTGCAACCGGCTCCATCGACCTGCAAACCAGCGCGGCTCCTCTTGCTGGGGGATACGCCTTTGTAGTAAACGGTGTTGACGATGCTGGAAACCAGCTCAGCATCGGTGGCGTGTTCAACTTCACGGGAGGGTCGCTCTCAGCCACCACCAGCGTTTTTGACTACAACGACGGGGGTACGATCCTCCTTGCGCAGAGCTTTGCTTCCGGTGCCGCCTCCGCGCCTGACTCCTTTGGTCGGGTCACGGCCACCCTCACTCCCGGCCAGGCCTCGGGAGTCTCGCCCTTCATCCTCGAGGGTTACGTCTCAGGCAACACGATTCAGCTTGTTGAGAATGGATCAAACGACTCGTTGAATGCCGATCTCGGCGGCACCGCGCTGGCTCAGGGCGGCAACGCCGGCCAGTTCAGCGCTTCGTCCATCGAAAACGCAACGTACGTATACAGCGCAGAAGGTCAGGATACGAACGGCCCAGTCGATCTGGGGGGAGCGTTCGTGTTCGCGCCGGGTAGTACGGCCTCCGGTCTTATGGTCTTCAATGACCTCGCCAACAACAACGGGAATAGCTTCAGCGGTGCCTCTTACAGGGTTGATACAAGTGGGCGCGTATCCATCTGGAACATCATCCCTTCCAGCATGCCGGATATCAGCCTGGCATTCGAGCTTTATCTGGATGGCAACGGTAACGGACTTGTGCTCGGTGCCGACAACATCCAGCAGACCGGCGGCCTGGCCTATCTGCAGAATGGCCGGAGCGACTACGAAGGCAACTACGCGATCAACGTTCGTGGATTCCTGAATGGGCCAAACTATGAGCAGCCCTACGGTGCGGTCGGTCCCGTAACGATTGCAACAGACAACATGGCAGGGTCCACGGAATACACGTCCCAGGATCTGAATCTGAGGCCGTCGCCCGCGCTAACTCCGTTTGATAACTACGCCAACGTCAGCCTCACCGGCACGGAGGACATGACAAACGGCCTGTTCCATCTCAATGGACTCAACTCGCTTAGCTTCAGCGGAACAAGCGGCTTCGGGATCTACCCCGTCGACGCGAATCGCGTCCTGGCGATCGAGGTGGATGATGGTGCCACCGGAATCCTTATGCTGGAAAGCACAAGCCAACTTCAATCGCAGTAGAAAACTACGTCAGGGCGGCCGGTGCGTAAGCACCGGTTCGCCTTGCCAAACAGTTCCTGGGAGAAACTCGTGATTATCCTCATCGTGGAAGATAACGCCGCGATCCGTCGACTCATACGGCGTACAGTGCAACACCTCGCGAGCGAGATCCACGAATGCGCCGATGGGGCCGATGCCCTCGACGCATACACTCAATGCAACCCCGATATCGTCTTCATGGACATCCGCATGCCCCGGATGGACGGTCTCGCGGCAACAACCCTAATTCGGAAGCACTATCCACAAGCGCGGATTGTCATCGTCACGGACTATGAAATGGATGAATTGAAGAGCGCGGCCCTCGACGCCGGCGCCCAGGGATACGCCCTTAAAGATAACCTGTGTGAGCTTGAGGAATACATCTCCAATATCGATGCAAAGTAGCCACATGGCAAACTCAGATCAGTTTTCCCTTGTGCTGCACCGCAAAGCGAAGCAGCGCGTTTGCCCCTTCGACCTTGAGCTTTCGGCAGATGTTGGTTCGATGGTTCTCCACGGTCCGATAATGAATCGACAGTTCATTCCCGATCTCTTTACTGGACAAGCCTTCTGCGATTAGTTGAAGAATGCGCCTTTCCGATGCCGTCAGATCGCGGATCAGCATGTTCTCCGAAGACTCGCCGGATGAGTCAGGCCCTGCCAGCAACAGCACGGCAATTGTGGAACTCACGTATGTCTTTCCCGACACCACCGTCTTTATGGCCACTACGATTTCCTGCATTGCACTGTCTTTCACGAGATAGCCTTTGCCGCCGGCTGAAAGAACAGCCCGCACAATGTCTTCGTCCTGATGAAACGAGAGGAAGATCATCTGCGTGTCCAGTTGAAGCCGTCGTATCTCTTTTGCCACGCCAAGGCCATCCAGCCGGGGCATATCGATGTCAAGGATGGCGAGTTGAGGCTTATGCTTCCTGATCAGATCGAGGGCCTCAACTCCATCTCCCGCCTCAGCGATGACCTTGAGGGATGGATCTTCTTCTATGCTGGTCTTCAATCCCCGTCGCACCACCGGGTGGTCGTCTGCCAGCAGAATGCGAATTTCGTCAGCCACCGAAGTTCTCTCCCATCATCCCGCAAGGCCATCCAACGGTCTGGCCTTCGCAGAGTCTTGTACGCGAACTAAAGCCAGCTAGAATCGAACTGACACAACGGGGGCACGCTGGACACATGCCTAGGTTCACGAGGGTCGTCACCTGCGGTCGCTTAGAACGATATCATGCCCCGCGGGCGCGCCTTACCCTTGCTGCGGCTTTTATTGCCTGTTTCGTTTTTATTCCTCCAGGTCGCGCACAATTCCGGGCCACCCATTGGGATGCGGACGCCGGGCTGCCCCAGAACATTGTGCGCGGAATCGTTCAGATGCCCGATGGCTATCTCTGGATTGCCACGCTGAATGGCGTGGCACGTTTCGACGGTGTCCGCTTTACCACCTTCGACAAAAGCAATACCCGGGGTATTACCACAAACAGGTTCGCCTCAATCGCGCAGGGCGCCAACGGCGATCTCTGGCTGGATGCGGAGAATGGCGCACTCACACAGTACCATCACGGAAAATTCCACACCCTCGGTGCCTCCGAAGGTATAGCCCCAACCTCGGTCCGCGGCATCACGTCCGACAACGCCGGCAATGTTTGGATTCTCAGCAACGAAAAAATACTCAAGTGGGATAATGCCGCCGGCAGGTTCAATCCCATCGACGATGGCGACGTTCTCTCCTACAATTCACTGGCTTGGTTCGGGGCCGGATTCTGGGCCATGCAGGGAACGGCGCTTACCTGCTTTGTGCATGGCCGGTTGCTGCACTATGAACTACCCCCCAATGTGCCTCCGACGGACGTTCATAGAGTAGCGGTGGGTGCTGATGGTGCCGTGTGGCTCGCGCTGCCGGATGCCCGCATGGCTCGATTCCTCAGTAACAAATGGCTCCTGGCGTCCAATTCTGTCGAGATGCCATTTGCTGATCCCACTCGAAGTTCGTGGAAGGCGATCATCACGAGCCGGCTTGAGCGAATTCTCGAGCTGCCGTCTGGTGGGTTCCCAAGCGGGATTTCCTACAACACGATCGTTGAAGACAATGAACACGATGTCTGGGTGGGCGCCGAGGGCCAGGGCCTCTATCGCATCGAAAGACAGACCATCCATACATATTCCGTACCCGAGGGACTTGCCGGCGCCCACGTCTATCCCGTATTGGCGGTAAAGAACGGAGACGTCTGGGCAGGCACCTGGCCGGCAGGACTCACGCAGTTTCATCAAGGCGCCATAAGAACGTACACTACGCGCGACGGTGTTCCTGGCCTGGTAACCGCCCTGGCGGAATCCCGTAACGGCGATCTCTGGATCGGGACTCACAATGGCCTCGCGGTCTTGTCGCACGGCAAGATACAGCCGGCGCCAAACCTGCCCCAGGTGTTTCCGGTCATACAGTCTATTTTTGAGACGCAGGACGGCACTCTTCTGCTTGGTACTCCGGTGGGAGTCTACCGATACAACCCCATCAGCCGGCAGGGTTCCTGGTTTCAACCGAAACCGGGCGTCTCTCTCGGCGATGTTCGCGTAATCATTCGTGGAAACAATGGCGATCTCTGGCTGGGCGGATACAGCGGCCTTACCCGCATACACAATGGCGAGTTGACTCTGTGGACGGAACAGAATGGTCTGCCCAGCAATAGCGTGCGCGCAATCTACGAAGATCCGCAGGACGTGATCTGGGTTGGAACCTACGACGGCGGACTCGGCCGCCTGGCAAACAACCAGTGGACTCATTACACCGAGTCAAGCGGTCTCTTCGATAACGGCGTCTTCCAGATTCTTGAAGACTCGCACGCCAACCTGTGGATGAGCTCAAACCGTGGAATCTTTCGCGTCAGCAAGAAGCAGCTCAATGACTACGCCGAGGGTAAAGACAGCACGCTTATCTCCGTCTCATATGGACGTAACGACGGCATGCTTAACGCTGAGTGCAACGGGGGAACGTGGCCGTCTGGCGCGATTGATAAGCGGGGAAAACTGTGGTTTCCCACCCAGGATGGTGTCGCCGTCGTAGATCCGAACCTCGTTCCGGTCAGCCAGCAGTCTCCCAGGATCGTCATCGAGTCAGTTTTAATCGACCACAATCCTTCGGATCTCGAAACACCGGTCACCGTCGATACTGGCCAGGAGAGTCTCGAGATCGAGTACACGGCGCTCAGCTTCTACCGGCCCGATCAGATTGTGTTTCGCTACAAAATGGATGGCCTCGACAGCAAATGGCAAAACGTCGGCTATCGCCGCACCGCCTATTTCTCCCACATGCCGCCGGGCAACTACACATTCCGTCTTATGGCAGCCAACAGCGACGGTTCCTGGAGCGAGGCAAGAGGTCTTTCCATCACTGTCCTGCCGCCCTTCTATCTCACCCCCTGGTTCGCGGTCGCCACCTTGCTCGCGCTCGCCTGCCTGCTTTACGCATTCTGGAGCTATCGTGTCAGCCAACTTCACAAGATACAGGCCGCCCAGCAAGCTTTCTCGCAGGAGCTCATCTACTCTCAGGAAAGCGAGCGGCGCCGCATCTCCGCCGAGCTGCATGATAGCCTCGGGCAAAGGCTCATTCTCATCAAGAATCACGCCCTCTTTCTACTCCGCCCCGGTGCGGAGAAACTCCACGACGGAGAGCGAAGACAAACAATCGAAGATATCAGCGATGAGTCTACGCACGCCATCGAAGAGACGCGAGCTATCTCCTACAACCTCCGTCCGTTCCAGCTCGACCGGCTCGGCCTTGCCAAAGCCATCGAAGCGCTTGTGCGTTCCGCCTCCCGCGCGAGCCAAATCAAATTCACAACGCAGCTGGATAACGTCGACGACAGTTTTCCTGAGGATTTGCGCATCAATGTCTATCGCATAGTCCAGGAAGGTGTGAACAACATCATTAAGCACTCCGGTGCAACTGAAGCCGACATTGCGGTCAAGAAGAACGAAGATCGCATCCTGCTTTCGATCCGCGACAACGGCAACGGGCTGGCGCTGGAGCCGAAGAACGCACCACCGGTCGGCAAAGGCGGTTTCGGGCTCACAGGAATTAAAGAGCGCGCCGCGGTACTCGGCGGAACGGTCAGGATGCATAGTTCGCCGGGTTTCGGGACCCTTCTAAGCTGCGACTTCGATCTCACGAAGCACAAGCGGCCGTGACGAAGGATAACCACGGTGTCGATTTGTTGCACAGGCCAGGTAACTTATTAAGATCGGCTTGTAAGCCAGCGACAAGATAGGTATCCGAAAACGGGTTGCCGCCAGAGATTGAAACATGGGGCATCCTGAAGAGATTCTGAAGTCCTTCTGAATGCCTTTGTTCGCATGTATTCTATGGGTGGTCCGGATCGCACTATGCATATATTGATCATCGAGGATGAACGAAAACTTGCAGATGCAATTGGAGAGGGTCTGAGCGGAAACGGGTATGAAGTGGCGCTCGCTCATACGGGAGAATCGGGCATCAGGCATCTTTTCGACAACTCGGTCGATTTGATTCTTCTCAATACAATGTTGCCGCATGTCGGTGGTCTGGAGGTCTTACAGGAGATCCGGCGAAACGGCTTCAAGGTTCCTGTACTCATCCTTACATCCAAAGGGTCCGTTGACGATCGTGTGCGTGGGCTCGACTCCGGTGCTGATGACTACCTGGTTAAGCCCTTCGCTTTTCCAGAGCTCCTCGTGAGACTGCGCGCTCTGAATCGCAGAGCCAATCCCGAATCGCCGTCGATGTTTCAAATCGCCGATCTCAAAATGGATGCTCGAGGGCACACTGTGGCTCGGGGTGATACCCAGATCGAATTGACGGGACAAGAATTCGAATTGCTTGAGTATCTCGTTGTAAATCGCGGTACGGCGGTTTCTCGCGAGATGATCGCTCGGAATGTATGGAACACCACCGTCCGCCATACATCGCTCGATGATGTCATCGACGTTCATATCGCACGAATCCGCCGCAAGGTCGATGATCCATTTCCAACTAAGCTCTTGCATACGGTCCGCGGTGTCGGGTTCATACTTAGGACGGCTGAGAAGAGTTAGGTGTGCAAACGGCCCACATACGGCCGGGGACGCTTGACGCTTGATATGCCGATACTCCGAAGGGTGGTGTTCCGTTCCGGAACGAGAAGTTGAACGGGCTTCCGACCTTATTATTTAAACTGCAGTTCTTGTCGCATCGCTAAGCGCGGCCAGAAAGCAGACCGATGGGCAGAGCGGAATTTCGCCAATTCTATGACTTGAAAGACTGTGTTACGAATCTGAGTTCCGGCGAGCCATCCCGCGTAAAACAGGCCGCTACTCAATGGTAAAGCCCTCGAGTCGAAATTGCCCGATCACCACGTCCACCCGATCTCCGGGTTTCACCCTCCTGCCGGGATTCGAAAAGGCCATCCAATAGGATTTGCCGATTTCGGGTATGCTGCTCTGGCGCAGTTGACCTACCTTCTCTAATGTGGGAACTGAGAGACGAATGCCTGCATCCGGTGCGATAAGGAAGGCCGGGGTCGTCTTATCGTTGAGCAATCTTGCCTTCTCGGGGTCGAGCACCTGGTAGCTGAAGCGGATGAGTTCGCCGGATTCCACAGCGTTTACCCTGGGACCCTCAATTCCCCAGATCGCCCTATAATATGCATCCGCATGGTGGGATAGTCGATTGGGCTGATATCGGGTCGGGCCATCATCGACGGCTCGAGCTTTGGGGGCGATCTTCTGGGCCAGAAGATCTGGGGTCAACATGCCGATAAGAAAGGTCGACGCCAAGACAATTGTGCAAGTTTCGTTGACATGGCAGCCGGATGTCATTCTGATTCGGAACATTTTGCCATCCTTCGTTCTTGTGGTGCGGACTTCACCATTTTGCTGAATCGCGGGGTGCCCGACAGGAAAGCGCGTAGCGGCAATCCTGTCGGAACTGGAGACGTCGATCGAGCAAGACTTCGGTTATGGAACAACGGACTTGCAGGAACTCACCATAGTGTTGCGAGGAAGCGCGGCAAGTCGCTGATTGATGAGCCGAACCGAAGCCCCATAACTTGCGCTGCTCTCATTCATCTTGATCTCCGAAGATGCATGCCCGGCAAGCATCATTTTCAGGAAATTCTCGTAGAAGTCTTCGTTCTTCCGATCCACCTGTTCACAGTAGAGAAAGATCGCCGTCACGGTTGCAAGCCCGTCCACGCTGATGACCGATGCCGTTTCCGATTTCCCGGCGTTCGAGTCGATCTTGATAGGGTGGTTGCCTGAGGAGACGGGACCCGCCGACGGTCTCATCTGGTTCGGGGCGGGGTTGATGGTTTGCGATTTCGAGGGCGGGGTTGCATATGCGTGCAAGGAAACAGCCATCGCTGCTCCCGCTAACAGACTTGAGAACCGAAGGCGCATTGGTTTTCTCCCTATGGTCATTTGAAGCAACTACAGCAATCGAAGGGCGCCGGCACATCTATCGGTGTCGGCTCGCGAACTATCTCGTAGTTTCTCGCCTGGTGGTTGTGGGTTGGGGCGATGCTGCCCGCGGCCGTAGCCGCGAGCAGCCGTCCCGTCCAGCGTGTCACCTGGTTATTGCGCTGTTCCGTTAAGGTTCGAGGTTTGGGATCCGGCCGCGTCGGTGATCGACACCGTCGCGGATTTCAGACCCGTCGATTGGGAGGTCAGCGGTTTGAACTGCACCGTAACGTTACAGGAGGATCCCGGCGCCAACGTTGTATTGGCAATCACCTGTCCGTTGCCGGTTGGACCGCAAGTGGACGCTACCCGCACGATTGTGTAGTTGGCGAGACTGGCAGCGGTTCCACCCAGGGTTGCCTGAGTAACGCCGGTCAGCGGCACGTTGCCGGTGTTAGTGAGTGTGAACGTCTGGGCGGGATCAAGTGCGCAGGCCAGGATGCCCACCCCAGTACCGGGGCAATTGCGAGTTTGGGAAACCGTCCAACTGCCAGGAGTGAGCGAGGCCGCAATCACCGCCGCTACGCCTGATCCCGTGAGGGGCACCGGCGAACCACTAACGGCAGCATTCGCGGTGATTGTCACTGTGCCGGTTGCGGCGGTTGTCGAGGTCGGCGAAAAGACAATGTTGATGGTGCAAGTCGCACCCGCCGCCAAAGTTGTACCGCAGCTTCCGCCACCTGTTGTGGGCCTGGAGAACGGAGGGGTTACGCTGACGGCGATGCTGGTAGCGCCAGCCGCGCCGGTGTTATGGAGCGTGAGCGTTTGTGCGGAGCCGGTGGTTCCCCGCACGACGTTTCCGAAGGCGAGCGATGTGGGCGTGACACTGAGCACCGTGGTGCCTGCATTCACTCCCTGGAATTCGACCGCGCCCACGTCGATTGCTGTGCCACGGCTAGCCGGCCTTGGGTTTCCGAAGAAGTCCATGTTCGGAGCAGGTCCATAGGTCGGTGCGCTGGTCGGAACCTGGTCGATCGCCCCTGAACCTGAAGCGAGCGAGTAGTTCCCGAGAGTGGTTCCCGCGAGGCTGCCGCCGGAGTCATTTGTCAGGGAGAGCGGACCCCAACTCATGTTGATCCAGTTGTTGCCCTCGTCGACAGTCGCGCCAGGAGTAAGCGCGAAGACCGGGTTGGGCAGAGTGGCATCGGCCATGCCTGGCGGAACATTGTAGCCCAGCCCGCCGTTCTCAGGAGGCACGCGGGCGCCGTTGCAATATTGGCTCAGGAAGGTCGGGTTAGACCCCACGTTGTGCAAGCCAGAGTAGTCCGCCGCGTCGGTCAGCAATGAGTATGTCGGCGCCAGTGTGATACCAGAGTCATGCTTGTTCGGGGCCGTGTCGCCGCGCACGCCGATGTCCCAGTAGCTGGGAGCATTCGGCCCTGAGGTGATGCAGGCGCCGGTTCCACCGCTGACGATGGTGCCGTTCCCGTTGCCGCTGGATGCATCCGCGGATGGTTGGCTTGCTGCCGTCGTATTGGAGAACGCGTTGTACAGCGAAACCACGTTCTGCTGGTACTGCGAACTCATCGAACCCACACCGATGTAATAGGCCCGGTTTTGCCAGATCACATCGTTGGCAAGATATGGATACGAGAACTTGACGCACGTGCCGTTGGTGCGCTGCGTCCCGGCATAGTGATTGTCGGGGCACCGCACCGAACCAGGCAGCGATGAGGCAAGCTGCGTGCTGTTCTGCACTGTAACGATACCGGCGGGCTGAGGCAGCGAGGCGGTTCCGTTAGCGTTGGAGGTTTGGCCGGGCTGCGATTGCGTGCTGGCCATCGGAGCACCCAGAGTATTGAACAGCACACCCGCGGAGGCGGTCGTGTCGTTTGAAACAATGGTGTTGTTGATGAAGTTGACGCTCAGCGCATCCTCGAGCGAGACACCCGCTCCATCCCATCCGGCCACGTTATCGGCAATGATGTTGTTGGTTACGGAAATCCCGTACCACCGTTCGGGGTTGTTGGGGAAGCGCGGCACGTCGGCGCCGTTGACAGCCTGGAACCGCAGGCCGCCGCCGCTACCGCTATCGGCCGCGTTGCCCATGATGAGGTTGGCATTGATCACCAGCCCGGGACCCGTGCCGTCGCTCAAGCCGGGAACGCAATCGTTATCGGTGACGCTGCCGCACTCAATCGAGACGCCGTTGACGATCGTGTTGCCGTCCGGCGGAGCTCCCATCACCAGCAGTCCGCCGCCGTTGGTGGGAATCGTCGGATTGGTGCTCTGGTTAAAGAGGATCGAGTTGTGCTCGACGTCGCCGTTGTAGCTGAAGCCCAACTGCGCTACGCCGCCGCCGTCGCCGGTGCTTACGTTGCCGCATACCCAGTTGTAGTTGAACTTGTAGTAATCGGCCCCGGTGCAGAAGGTGACGCCGCCCGCGCCCGCCGGAGTCGACGTAAAGAGTTCGTCGCCGGTGGAGGAGTTCGACGTGACCATGTTGTTATGCACATTGACGTTCAGGTTGAAGCAATACGGCAGTTGTGTGTTGGCAATGCTGCTGTCCTGGCACGAGCCGGGCTGTGTGACGGAGCTGTTGGGCGCCAGGTACGCATCAGGATACTCGCCTTGTCCGACAACGATACCGCCTGACAGAGTGCCGGCATTGTTGTAGATGCGGTTGTTGGAGATCTGCATGTTGTGGTTCCAGGCATGTAGCGCAATTCCGCCGCCGCCCTGCGAGCTGTCGGTGATCGAAAGCCCATCGATGCTCGAGGGATTGCACTGGAAGTTGCTGGGATATGGATTGCTTGTGCCTGACCCTCCGCAGTTGGCCGCAGTGAGAAGCGTGGACCCGACCGGGAAGTCTGCTTCAGCGCTCTGCCCGAAGACGTCGGTTGCCCCCGCGGGGACATTCACGCCCTTGCCGAGAACCGTAATTCCGGCGCCTTCATAGGCTCCCATAAGGGTGGGCTCCTGCAAAAGCTCGGCGAGGTTGCCGTTGACGGTGGTATCCCAGCCGACGATGCCTTCCAGCGGGATGCGATCGACCTGCGGATTGCTGGGGCCGCCGGCGAAATACTGCCATGCCGTTCCGGGGCACGAGGTCTGGCCCGTGGAGTCGTACGGATTGGAGCCTTTGCTGTCGGTATACGGCTGGCCGTTGATGGACAGCCCGAACAGGCATTCGACCTGGTGACGCCAGGGATCGAGTTTGCCCGCGGGATGGGTGTTCGCGTTGATGATGGTAGACCCGGGGCCCACACCTTGCAGGCGAACAGGCTTCCACATGATGAGCAGTTCGTTGTAGTTTCCGGCGGGAACCATGATCAGGTCGCCCGGCGCGGCCGCGTCAAGCGCGGACTGGATGGTCTGGCCTGGCTGGAGACGCGTGGGCGCCTTGCCGCCGATCGTGACCGTCACGGCGTCGATGGACTGCTTGCCGTTGCCCGCGATGATGACGAGCTGTCCGCACTGTGCCGTCGACCCTCCATATAGCGTCTGCTGCTGCAGGGCGCAATTCGGCACTCCGGAAGGCACGTTGACCGTGATGCTGGTGTCATCCCAGTGAGTGATGGTTGCTGTCTTGCCTCCAATCGTAACGCTGGAGAGGGTATTGCACGCTGTACTTCCGGAGATTGGACTGGAGCACTGGGCACCGAACCCATAGTGGCGGGTGACGGTCTTCTGGTTGTAGGGAGGCTTGGTGGCCGACGGTCCCGAGTACGCGTAGTTGTTCACGCTCTGATCGCCGAGGGCCGTGATGGTCAGGGTTTGGCTGCTGGTTCCGAGAGCGGCAGTCGCGCTGGCTCCGGTTCCGCCTCCGCCCGAGAAGGATACGGTCGGGGCCGTGTAGCCCGAACCGGACGCCGTCAGGTTGATGGTGTCGACGCCCATGACGGCAGTGGCACTCGCATTGGTTGAGCGCCCGGATCCATGTCCGCCGCTGATGGTGATGGTAGGCCGCGAGGTGTATCCACTACCAGGATTGGTTACGGCAATGCCGGTCACCACCTTGGTCGCAGCGTTGATGGTGGCCGTGGCAATTGCGCCAGAACCGCCTCCGCCCGTGATGCTTACAGTGGGAGCCGATGTGTAGTTGGTTCCACCCGACCCCAGGGAAATGGAGACCAGCTTCAGGTCGTTGACCACAGCCGTGGCGCCCGTGCCACCACCATTGATCGCGACCGTCGGCCGGCTGCTGTAACCGATTCCGGAGTTACTCAGGGTCACCGAAGCGATCGACTTACTTCCAACGCCGATCCACGGTCCCGCGCCATCCCCGTCGGCTTCCTTGACCGCCGGAGTGGCATCGGGATAGGCGCAGTCAGGATTGTTGTAGCCCGCGGAGACGAATGCCGACGTAGGCACGACCGGCGTATCCATGTAATCCGTCTGGCCAGGCATGTACGGGTTCTCGTAGCAGAACTGGCTGTAATACGGATTGAACAGCGGATCCGTGATCGTCTGTCCCGGATTATTAGGATCGGGAATCGGGCCCGGGTCGTTCATGCAGGTGATCATGATGTTAGGCGCGTAGCCCGTGGGGTTGGGCGGATTCACTTCCCAGGTCGAGAAGATGAGTCCGTTAAACGTACCCCACCAATCCGAGTACACGCGGCTGATTTCAGTCCCGGTCCAGTCTTTGAAGGAGACGGGCATATTGGGGGGCGAAAACTTCTCGCCGAAGGTGGGTGCGAACGGGTCGAACTCCACGGTGAAGTCGTCGGTGATGATACCGGTGAATTTGGAGGCGAGGTGCGTGGAGGTGAAGATGTAGAATTTCGCGATCGCTCCCGCCTGGTCGCCAAGCGTGACTTCTTTGCGGTCGCAGAGATTACGCTTTGCGCCGGCAAACGGAGCCACTTCTCCCGATTGCGGGAAAAGGCTGATGAAGTCGGGGACCACCCGCGCTTCGCCTACGCAGGGCCAGACCGGTTCAGGAACAAAGCCGGGAACGATCTGGTTGTTCGGGTTGGCCCCGAGGCTCTGGGTGGGGTTCTGCGGGTTATTGGGATTGTAGGCACTGCCAATCTGCGCCTGGTCGGGCAGAATGAAAATGTCGCCAAGGCCGCCGAACTCCTGCACCGCCGGAGCGATGAAGTTATCGCCGATGAGGATGTTCTTGTCCTCTTCCTTCACGATTTCGTAACCCGCCGGAGGAATCACTTCCACGACGTACTTGCCGGCGGGCAGCATGGGCTGGCCATAGCGGTAGGTGTCCGTCGAGTCCGGGTTGGCAACGCAGATGGAGCACTTGGTGCCGGTGGGTTTGCCGGACTGCGGATCAATCCCGGTCACGCTGGGGAAGCTGTACATGCCGTCGTATGGAGCCGGCTGGAGCTGGTTCCAGTTATGCTCGCCGTCATAGCACTTGAACTGCGAGTTATTCGGCAGTGCAGTTGCGCTAGATCCACCATGCTGCGAGTTATACCAGTCCAGATAACTCGGTTGGTTCTGCAGTGTAAAGTAGAACAGGTCGGCGGTCGATTGCCCGGGGCAGTTCATGTTGGGAATGCCGTCGGAGCGGAAGCCCTGTGCCCAATCGTCCCAGCTCGTGGTCTGCGTGGTATCCACCAGCGTCAGCGTGGGCGTGACACCGTCGGCTGCAAAGCCCTCTTTGTACAGGTTCATCGTGACATTGGGAACCAACGGCTCCCACTGCGTTTGAACCAGCATCTGCGGATCGTCGAACGGCCGCGTGGAGGCATAAACGACATGCCCATGAATCCCGCCGTTCTCACCGGCCACGTACGGCGCTTTCCCGAATTCGATGAAGTTGTTTTGTCCGATGAATGCCTGCCAGCCTTCAGCAGGCACCCAGGGTGGATCGATACGGCCGGTGGAAAGTGTCGTCTGGCAGCTTATCTGGCCATTGGTGTTTGTGCATTGGCTGGGCGGATCGCTGGCAGCCGGACCTTCCTGGATGCCCTTGGGATGCGAACTGCAATCGGCATCCTTGCAGTACAGTGCTCCGGGAACGCGCAAGCCTGCCGGAAGAGAGTTGGTTTCGGCAGTGTTCGCCATAAACTTGGCGATCACCGAATTACCGCAGGGCGGATATCCATTGGTTCCGTTACCGCACGAAGGTGATCCGTCGGTGGGACCGCCCGCGTCATAGACGGTGTGGATACCGGTCGTCTTATAGCGGGTTGTGTCGGTTTCCACCACGTACCAGTTGAACAGTGGGAAGGTTTCGTTGAAGTTGGTGGTCCCAGTGAAATCGGTCAGCGAAGTATTTGCCAAACTGCCGTCACGGAAACGGACCGTTGTGTTGATCAGCGGAATGCCCGCCTCGCTCGACTGGGAGATGCCATCCTTGTTGTCATCGATGAAAGTCCGGGTGTAGACATTTTGCTGCCATTGCTGCTCCGCGACGTCACCGATATCGGTGACTACCCCGCCCTTCAAGAAGACCGGAGTGGAAAGACCATCCACAATCTGGTCGTTCCAGCGGTCGAAAACGGTGATTCTCCAGACACCATCCGGAAGACCGGTAAGAGTAAAGGTTCCGTCGGCATTGCACTTGGTGAATGCAAAGTCCTCGCCGTCGGAATCGCCGAAGCTGACATAGCACTGAGTAAATGCAAACGTGTCATGCGAGCCACTGCTGTAGAGGCGCTCATCCGGCGTTCGGCTCAGCCGTTCGCCTGTGATCCGCCCGTGAAGCGAGTTGGCGCAGTTCGCGCCCGTGATGTTCAGGTCAGTGCCGTTGCACACGCCGGCGTGGCGGCTGTTGATAACCGCCGGATTGGCGAATCCGATGGAGTCGTGATACCCGGCAGGCCCGTATTCCTGGAAGTAGGAGGGCTCGCCTATCTTGATGAAGGCGTCCATCGCTTTCTGACCGTCCAGGGTATTGGTCTGCAGCCACTCTTCTCCCCGTGAAATACGGTCGGCTCCCGGAGTCGCAATCACGCTGTAGAAGCCAGGCATCAGGTTGTAAATCACCGCCTGGCCCGCCAGGGGAGACATCGTCTTGCCATCCGATTCATACTTGGGGCAAGTGACGATTTGTCCGGAGATCCCGTCCTTGTCCTGCTTGCCAAGGGGACATGCATCCTGGCCGGTGCGGGGATCGATCTGTCCCGCAAGTCCGTTTGTCAGCGGCTGGTTGAACATGTCATAGGTCATCTGCCCGGTAACATCGCCGAATCGGCCTGCCTGGTCGACAAGTTCGAGATTGAAGCCGCCCAGACCGGGCTCGTTGGTAGCCAAGACGTCGACGCCCCCGCCCGTATCCTGTTCGCCATTGAGCGGGAAATCATCTTCAAAAACCATCACCGATAGCTTCCCCGGCGGATAGGGAGCCGATTGCGTCAGTACCGTCACGCTGGCGTTCTTCTGCGGAAACAGGATGGGTGCACCCCCCATGCCGTGCCCGCAGCTCGCAGTTGAGTCCGAAGCTGGCGTTCCATTCTGGCAGGAGTCCCCCGAGTAGCCGGCAGTAAAAGGATCCCCCGCGTCCCCTGGCAGAACCGAAATGTAATACCGCTTGGTGGGATCGAGAGCTACCTGGCTGGGAAGCACAGGAGTGAATCCCTGGCCGGTTGTATCAGGCCGGCAGGCGCCGTTGCCCAGATCGCAAACCGCGGGCTGGCCCAATACGGTCTGCCCGGCTTCACACGATTTGGGCCCTGTGCAGCCCTGGGCGACAAAGGGCATGTGGCTGGTGCTGAAGTTCACACCAAGCGTCGGCACGATGCCGAGGCCCGCCGTGGGACACCCCGCCGGCGGCGGATTCGCCTGGCACTTGGGATCAACATAAAACGTCCGATCCTCTTCGATGATCCAGCGGTAATCCTGACCCGACAGCGGCTGCATCGTCTTTCCATCGACAACCGACACATTCAGTCCGGAAGCCTGCGGGAAGACCAGCGTTACGGTTGCCGTTGCGGCGCTGGTCGTGCCCTGCGAGTTCTGCGCGCTATAAGTGAAGGTGTACGTTCCGGGACCGGGCGCCGACGCCGTGAATCCGCCACTCTTGTCCATATTCACAGCGAGCTTGGAACCGGACGGAGTAATCGTCAGGGAGGAAGTCACCACGTTGAGCGAATAGCCCGCCCCATCCTTATCCACCGAAAGCACGCCAGGCGACGGGATCTTGATGAAGGTCGCCATATTGGATGTATAGCTGATGTCATTCATCGCGATGCCGGAGCTCGACTCAATTGCCGCGGCTCCCAGGGTCACCGTCGCGGTGATCATGGAATTGCCATTGGCCTCGTAAACAAATGAATCACCACCGGTCCACCCGCTGTTCGGGACATAGGTGAAAGTGCCGTTCGCGTTAAGCGTCAAAGTTCCCTTGGCCGGCGGGCTCACGACCTGCACGCCATACACATTGATGTCGTTGGCGATAACGCCTTTGGAGGGATCGGAGACCGTAAGTGTCTGGCCGGGTACGATGGAACTGTAGCTATCGGCGTTGGCGACGGCCCCGCCGAAAGAGGGCACTGCAGGCGCTGCGGCCCCGTTCACGCTGATATATCCGAGCATGCCGGCGTCGCGCGCGATGGCATTGCCGGACAGGCTCAATTCCCGATCGTAGACGGGGAGCGCGGCGGCGGGGGTGGAAGGCACGTTGACCATCACATCGAACGTCTTCCCGGCCGACATGAAGACCTCATTCTGAACGCGCGCCAGGCCGGGAACGCGATTGCCGTCTTCCGCAATCAGGGAGAATCCTGAAGTAGCCGGAGTTCCGGTGAGCGATCCAACAATGGAAGGAACGTGCATGCGCAGGCCGGCGTTCACCATCCGGACCAGCACGTTGCCCGTTACGGGCGCGTTGGCCGACCCGACGGAGGCCGGAAAGACTGAGCCCGCCGCGTTTGTCCTGCTGAAAGCCACGCCATTTATCAGGTAGTAGAGAGGCGTGTAATTCACGGCCGGCGGATAGCAGGTATTGTAAGTAGGCGAGGTCGGGTTCCCGCAACCGCCAGCCTGCCCGGACCAGACCGCAGTTTCGCTAAAGCCTGCCGTGTTGACGGCTTTGTCAACTGCCTTGTTCTGCGCCGCATCGATTTCGCTGAACAGAAGCGAGACGTCAGCGTTGTAATTGACTCCCGGATAAGCTGTGCCGGCTGCTGACGGCGCCGCGGCACTGGCCACTACAACGATTCCGTAGAGACCCATCGGACCCTGGATCGATGGATGCGTGCCCGATTCGAGCAGATATGTGCCCGGCCTCGGTGCTTTCCAGACGAGCGTCGTGGTCGTACCCGCGCCCACCTCGGTAGCAAAGGACCGGACACGGTCCGACTGTGCCGGTGGCGTGAACGTGATCGGATTTCCGGAAGAGTCCGTGGTACCCGCGATGGGCCACGTAACCTGCTGGCCGGAGTGATCCGGGCTCTTGGTCGCGGTGCGCTGGCTGACATCGCCGAGACCGCCGCCGACCTGGCCGACGATCGTGAGGGACGTCGGAACACTGTTCCCATTCGCAAAAGAGAGGTTATTGGTCAGTTTGATCGTAAGGTCCTGGCCGGTGGGAACGCTGATGATGACTGGCGACCATCCTCCTCCGGCAGTCGAGTTCAGGGCAGCGCACGTACCGGTGGCGTTAGGAATCGCCCCGCCGCAACTGTAACCCCACATAGGCACGGATGAACCGTCGGGAAGGCTTACGCTCGCTGGCCCGGCGGTGAGATTCACCTGGGCCCTGGCGGCGATCGCACCCGCTCCGAAAAGGAGAACAGCCGCTCCCCATACAGCCGTCTTGACTATTGCAGTGAGAGAGTTCATTTGCATTTCTGTTCTCCTCGTCAGTTGGCTTCGTCAATGGCAAATTCCCGCGAATCGACAAGCATCATCATCATCATTCCGCCCGGGAACACATTGTTGGTCGTAATCTCTCGCTCGTTGTGCGAGTGCCACATGAAAGCCCAGCCCCGCTCGTTGGAGGGGTTGCCCTGGGTATTCGCGGGCAGGAAATTGCCGGTATTGGTTCCGCTGGCGCGAACCGTCGCATCCGGCCCGAGGTACGGGCTGCCGCTGTACCAGGCGCCGTTGGTGAGAATATCGGGATCGGGCAGGGTGGCGGGACCGCCAGCGCCGACATCCCCAAGCGGCGCAACTTCGAGCGGCTTGTTGTGATCCTGGCACCACTCGTAATAATTCATCGCCGACACGGGTGCGGGAACAGGACTATTCACCGTGTAATAGCCGTTGGCATCCGGAGAACACGGCAGAGACGCATTGGTGTCGGCGGTGTCACCCTGGTGGTGACCATACATATCCCAGTTCAGTCCCTTGCCGGTGAAATAGAAGATTCCATCGAATGCCTGTCCCGGCGTGGTTGTGGTTGTAAACATCAGGAGCCCCGCCAGACTGCCAGGATCGCTTTGGCTGACAAGCAGATTTCCATCACGGGCCAGGATTCGAACGTGATTCGCATGTTCGTGGAAGGGATGCTGCCAGCGGCCCTGGCCGATAACGCGAAGCAAGACTTCCTCTCCCGGATGCATGTGCGGATTGCCGTTATAAGGCTGATGCGGATACTCGAGTCCGTAATTGGAGTCCATCAGATCCGGCATCGAGCGCCCATTAATGAGGAAGTACGCGGGATGATACGGCTCTGTTGGAACCGTCAGACTGCATCCCGCAGCGCCGGCCGTGCACCCGGTTGTGGCGTTCACCTGGGCTAACGCCTGCTTATGGATATTCGGATCCATTTCCGAGAACTGGAAGAGATATTCGCGGTCGTAGCACGTGCGGGCATGGTCGTAGGCTGCGGCGGCCAGTCGGAAATCGGCCTCTCCGTGGGCTTTCTCGACTTGCACATTAGCGTCATGAAGACCGGTCGTGCAGGCCGAATCGACATTCTTGGGCAGCACGATGACCGCCCCGTACAGACCCATCTCGATCTGCAGGTCGCCTTGTGTGCCGCTGTAGTAGGCGTGAGTGCCCGGGGTGGAAGCGGTAAATGAATATGAGACTGCTAGCCCGGGGGCCGCCTCTTGAGTAAGTGGACCTGCCACCCCTCCGGTCGTCGTTACCTGGAAGCCCGGAAAGAGAATGGAGGTATTTCCCGCCGCCGAGGGAAGCCCATTCGTGAGGCTTACCGTTACGGAATCGCCTTCCGTGACAATCAGCGTCGGACCCGGAACTTGCATGGTCGGGCATGTCGCGTTCTTGATAGCCGCCGGCGCGAAGCCGGTCGGTGCTGCGTTACACCCGTAGCCCCACGAGTAGACGGCCGCTCCGTCCGGCTGATTCAGATATGCCGGTTGTGCAATCAGGTTGAAACTCGGTCCCGTGATTCCAGGCGCCGCGGCATGTGCCGTCGCTGCGAGCGATGTCCATACCGCCACGGCAACCAGGAGCAGTCTGGATCGCGAAGAGGCGCACTTTCTGTTCGATAGCGTCATTGGTCTCTCCTAGTTGATGTGGACTTCCGTCATAAGCCCGCCGAAGTTCTCCTGGTCATTGGAGAGGTGATCGAGCTGCGGCGTGTACAGGTAGAAAACGCTGCCCTTCGGATAGAGCGTCTGATTGCTGGCGTCCAAAATCACATCCAAGGACTCGCCCCCGCCCAGGGTGATGGAGTTGGCGTAGTAATCCATGTTGTCGCCCGCCTGATCCCGAAGCAGCTTTGCGTTGTAGCCGATCACATGCATGGGAATCCCGAGCGACGCGAGGGTTTGAAACTCCTGAACGTCGAGATCCGAAATGCGAAGTAACGCTTTTCCGCCGACCGGAATGTTAATGATGGATGGAAGCGGCTGCGAGAAATGGCTCCTTCCATCAGAGCTCTGCGTAGTCAGCGGCCCGGGTGTAACCGTGTCGGGATAACTTCGCCCATTCAGCAGGAAGAACTTATCTTTCATATCTGCGAATGCTTCGGGGTTGAAGGTCATGCCGACAAAATGAAAGTTGGGATCGAATCCATGAATCTGGAGAGGGTACTCGACATCGTACTCCGTCGAGCCATCCCCGTCGTTGTAGGCAAATTTCTTGGTAGCCATGCCATTTACGAAGCCACCATAGGTGTTGTTATCGCCGCCGGACGGGAGTGGATTGCCGCAAAGAATATCGGCGGCAGAGTTGCACGCTGTGCGCGGATCGCCTTGCTGTTTCTGGAGCGCTGCATAGACAGTCATGTTGGACGGAACGCGATTCTGACGCGGACGCACGTAAATCTGCCCCACCATGCCCATTTGCAGGTGCTCTGGCGGCGTGATGTGACAATGCCAGAAGTAAGTTCCTGCGTCCGGCGCAAGGTAGTAATAGGTGAAGCTGCCTCCGATGTTGATCGCTACTGATGCATCCGGCACGCCGTCATAGAACGACGATGCATTTGGATAGCCATGAAAGTGCACCGTATGTTGCTCGAACAGGTCCGGCCGCATGATCATGCCTACGTTGGTGAGCGTCAGAAAGAACTCGTCATCCTCGTCGATCGCCATCAACGGACCCGGAATGTTCCCGTTCATCACCCCTATGTCCATGATCTGGCGCGGATCAACGTGACCGTCGAGGCATGGCGTTGCACATTTCCCATCACCAATCGCGTCCAGGTCAGGAGTGAGGCCAACGGCGCCGTTGTAGTTAAAGACGCCTGAACTCGCAGTGGTCGTCGTTGCACCATCGGTTGTAGCCGGATCGCCCGGCATCAGAGCGCCGCTATAGACGGCGTTGAAGACGTTGGGAAATTCAGTGCCGGGGAGCCCCGCTGCAATATCCGCCAGTCCCGACAAGGGTCCGAACGAGAACATGAAGGTCTGCGTTCCGTTTGCCATGGTTGAATAGCCATCTCCGCCCGAAATCTGTTGACACTTGATCGCGCCGTTAACAAACCCGTTCGGCACCATGTATCCTTCGGAGTTCGCGGAGAAAGCCGTCGGTGCGGTGTATGCGGGTTCTGAGTTGTTGTTTAGCGCATTCGGGTGAGTAATAGTTGTGATGGGACATTGCACACGGAACGACTGCGCCCCTGCAAACGTGGTAACACCGACTACACACAGCGCGAGACACAGCTCGCGTAGCGCCCTGCTGTCCATGCAATCCTCCTCAGGCTTTCATTGGATCCTGCTCGAGAGGTCGCCATAACTTCGGTTGGCCGGGAAGGCAGAGACCCCTGAAGGCTTCTGCAGAATGGATGCCCCTGGATGCCTTCTGTTTGCGGATTAGCAAATATTACTACAAATTAAGATGCTGTTAAGTTCTGCCTTTTCTGCATCGGCGAGTACACAATTGCTTGCTAACATATTTAAATATCATTGAGATTAAGCGTCGCGCATAATCACGTGGGCAAATATAATCGGACTTAGGTTCGCAAAAAGAATTAATGTTAGACAGTGTTTATAAGGCATGATCGCACGGCGGCCCGAGAAAGCTGTTATTTACTTTGATCGAGCCGCATATTCCGCGCACGCGGGCAACTCAAGTGCGAGGCGCGCTCCGCCGTTCGGGCCGTTGAAGGCAGAGATGGTTCCACCCTGTGCTCGGATGACTGCATCCACAAACGCCAGTCCCAAACCGTGGCCCTTGGAACTCTTTCCCTTGGCGTGCCGGTCAAAGACATGAGGGAGAAGGTCGGGCGGAAAGCCGGGTCCGTCATCCTCGACGAGGAGGGTAAAGAGTTCTTCTGTGCCAGAGAAGGTGATTCGAATAGACTTGCCGGACGGCAAGTGTGCCAGTTCGTTCTCAAGTAGATTGGCCATCATCCGATGCATGAGCCCAGGGTCGGCATTCACCATAGTTGATCCGGATCCGCCGAAATGAAGTGACAGGTTCTTCTCTGCGAAGCTTGGCGCGTAATAGTCTATGATGGTGGAAAATAGTTGACGCAGGTCCACTTCAACCTGGTTTAACCGCAGAGCATCTGCACTGGCTTCCGATATATCGAGCGATTCCGTCAAGAACTGGCTGAGATGATCGAGCATCTCGATCGATGAGATAACGGCTTCTAAAAGCCCTTCATACGAATTACTGTCCAAGGACCCCTCGAGCTTTCCCCGGATCGCCGTAATCGGACTTCGAATGTCATGCGCTAATGAGTCAGTCATCGTGTGCAACTGATGCATCGAATTCTCGATGCGCTCAAGCATCCGATTCAAGGTGATTGCGAGGTGTCCGACCTCATCTTCACGCGGCCGAACCGGAACCCTGGTCTTTAGATCGGAACGGCCGATGCGCGAGGCAGCATCGGTAATCCTCTGCACATGTTTGAGCAGGCCTCGCGAGATGGAAAACATTAATCCGAAACCAAAGAAGACAATGACGATCCAAAGGACAACGAAATAGGTCCTCAGGTTCTTCAGTACTTTGAATTGCTGCTTTTTCGATAGGCCGAGATAGATATGGCTTCCGTCCTCGAGGCGACTCTGAACGACGCGGAACGGAATTTGGCTGAAATTGAATTGGAGATCGACCGCTTGGTCGGGCAGGATCGTGGAGCGTCGTATCGATGCAAGAACGGACTCACCGGAAAAGGCACCCACCCAGAGTTCCAGAGAAGAATCCTCGCCTTCCTGGAGAAAGAACACCTCATCATTCGAGTCTCCTGGAGAATTTTGGTCGTATGGAATCTCTTTGCGAACGACATCGGCAATTTCTCCCACAACATGTGAATAAAGGGTGTCTTTGGGAGTTCGTTCGGCGATGTCCCCCAGGAGCGACACTTCTCCCCATAGCCAAGCATCGTTCCTGCGCTGGATGTCCTCGGCGATAAAACGATGAAGAAAGGCGAAGATAATTAGCGTTCCAATTGCAAACGCGACCGTACCCCAGCACGAAATTCCCCAGGCTGCGCTTCTGGCAATACGCCTATGCGATTCTGAGGACATAACCCTTGCCTCGGAGCGTCTCGATGAGCGGCTTTCGCGCAACACCGTCGATCTTTGCACGCAGGCGACTGATATGTACGTCTAAGTTATTAGTTTTTGGTTCGAAGCGTATCCCCCAAACCTTCTCCAGGATCATCGAGCGGGTGACAATCCTGCCGGCGTTCCGACAGAGGAACTCAAGGAGCATGAACTCCTGTGCCGTAAGCCGAATGGACTTACCGGCTCGAGTTACCTCCCTTTGAATTAAATCCAACTCCAGGTCATGGATGCGTAATTTCGTATGATCACGTTCGGCGCTCGTATCCCTTTTCAGCAGATTTCGAAGGCGGGCAATCAATTCCGCTAGCGCAAAGGGCTTGGTCAAATAATCGTCACCCCCCTCTTCAAGGCCTTTGACTCTGTCGTCAACGGAACGACGTGCCGACAAAATCAGCACTGGTGCTTTCACTCCGACTCGGCGCATCGACAGAATCAAGTCGATCCCGTCCTGGTCCGGCAAGCCTAGGTCGATCAGGAATATGTCGTAGACCGCTTGCGCTGCGCACTCCATCGCGGACTTCGCGTCGCCGACTGCATCTACGTCAAAACCTGCTTCCGTAAGCGCGCGCTCCAGAAATCGTTGAATCTCCGCCTCATCTTCTACAAGAAGGAGTCGCATGACCAATCCTCATAAACAACGATTCTCATTGTAAAACCAACCCTGCTCGTCGGACGAATGATCCAAGTTCGAGCATATTCGGAGGCGTTCGCCAAAGCAAAAGCTCCGACGGGAACTCGAGCTATTGCTGATTCCGCTCTTGAAAACAGCGTTGGCGGAGAATTCCACCTGGTGCCTCGGAGATCTCGCGCCAACGGTCTCCGGGTATAACGGCATCGAGGAGAAAAGCTGACACAATGCCCCTCCCGGAAGTACTTGATGTGTTCGACGGAGGTCCTGCCATCTGAGCGATGGTATGCCTAGACTCTTTCCCACTCTCTTCACTTCGCCGATCCGAACGCTTGCTGGCATAATTTGGTCTCCGGTATCGGAGACAAGAACCAGGTCCTCGGCATTCCGGCCTGAACGTTTCTTTCGCAGTTCTCGAAGCGTCGACAATAGCGGTTCGCGGATCTCGATATGCTTGCTTTTACTACACGCCCGGCTGTCGCCAAGGCCTCCATGGTTCCACTTAGTCTTCACTATAACGGTCCGTGCTGGGATGGGTTGCCCATCGTCAAGTCGCTCCGAATCATCAAGGTTCACATCTTTCCATCGCAAATCGCATATTTCCGGCAAGGTCATGCCAGTTGTAAGCGCAAATAGGACGATATCTCGATGAGGATACCGGAGGGAATTCAGAATGGCTCTTGTTTGTTCGATGGTAAGACCGGGCGATGAGCTGCGCATGATTCTCGGCAGCTTGACCAAGCTTGCCGGATTCGAGCCGCTGAAACAACCCTCTCTCTGAGCGTGGGCAATAATGGCGAAGCAGACGTTTTTGATGTGCTTCACAGTTTGAGCCGAATAACCGGCGTTCACCGCTGCCGAAACAACACATCGAACGTGTTCGGGTCTAAGATCGCAAAGCCGAATCGCATCAAGGTAAGGCCATTCAGGCACGGCCTTCAATCGCGTGTTCGCGATCTTTCCATGGTTGAATATCCTACCCACCGTTTCCGGGGTTATAAGGTGTTTAAGAATGGCTTGATAATGTGTCTGACCGGCCGAAGCCTTGTATTGAACGTGCTCGGGAATGAACTTGGTTTCTACGAACAGCGCCAGTGTCATCCGGGAATCTTGAATTGCAGGGTTACAAAACGGAGTTCGTAATTCAGCCGTATGGGGCAATTCCCTAGCTTGGTGGCCGACTAGCGGGATTGCGGACTTCCTCATCAAAGCGTCAAGAGCAGGATTTTCGAATCTCCCACTTACGTCCGCAATTGTCGGCAGTTCCTTCTCTCGGACAGCGAAACGTTGAGATCCGCTGTTCACAGCCAATTCTGCTCGAGAGTGCTTTTCACGGCTCATTGATTCTCCCCTATGATCTTTACGTGTTCGGCATTTAGGCAATCGCTAGTCCGTGGAGTGCTGCGCAGGGCCCCGCCTTCGCCGGTGGCACTCGTCCATCATGCCCCGCAAGGTGCAGTGTCCTGATCTCAGGGCCGAAAGCGCGCTTTAACCAGAATGCTTCTTGTGCCGCGCGACGAACTGACAACTTGATATCTATCCGTCGCTTCCGGGCGAAAAGCAAACTCATCTGAGAACAATCGAATCATCACTCCCTGAATAGCCCGCATCCTTGCGCTTTCGCAATGATTACAGAAAGTTAAAGTTGTACCTTGTCGAACTCGTGCTAGGATCAGTTCACTTCGGAGCAGGGTCCCGTTCCATCCCCTAATAGTGGTATAGCTTTGGTTCTTCTCTGTTACGGCTTGGGAGCTACGATGTAGATGCCAGGAACTACTTGCCAAGATCGGGCGCGTTTTGCCTTGCGCTGGTAGAAAAACACCAGATGCAATGCGACTGCGTGTTGCGCGATACCATGACCGAAGTGCCGTTCATGAAGCTAAACGGAGACCAAGAGAGAATGGGAATGGAGGATCCTGGGCCGAGGGGGTGGTCGTTTTTGCCACATGCTATTTCTGTCGGGACGGGCTCAGATCAAAAGTTGATACCCACCAGCAGAACGGGGCTTCGTGTAAAAGGGAGACGGGGCACTTCGGCCGTTTTGCTCGGCTTATTCTTTTTTGTGATTTTTGCAGGCCTGTTCTTCTTTCGAGATTTCCTTTTCCGGCCCCCTGAGCACATCGTGTTATCCCTACAGGGATCTACAACGCTGGGGGACGAGCTTATGCCCAAACTCGCCCAGTCGTTTCTTCGCGATGAGATGAAGGCGCAAAGCACAGGCATCAGAATTGCAGCAAAGGATGCTCGAGGGCATTCCCGTGTATACGTGTGGGGCACGATTGCAGGACGATCCGGACGTCAGGTAATCGAAATCTATCCCTCCGAGTCGAGCACGGCATTCCAATGTTTGGGGGCCGTAAATGGCGGACAACGATGCGATATCGGTATGGCATCACGCCCGATCAATTCTCATGATGAGGATGCCTATCCAATTCTGAGGAACATAGGCGGGCGCCTCACGGAACATGTTGTAGCCCTTGATGCAATCGCGGTCATCGTCAATCCACGAAATCCAGTTTCGGAACTCACTATTCCGCAATTAAGAGCCATCTACTCGGGCCAGATCACAAGCTGGAAAGACGTTGGAGGCTCGGACACGCCGATAGAGTTATACGGACGTGACCGCGACTCCGGAACCTTTGAGATGTTCACAGAGAAGGTGTTCGGGAAAGATTCCATCACGACTTCCGGCAGTTCTTTTGTTCCTTTGGGGCGCCAGATAGCAGACAGCAGTCTCATTGTCGACGCGGTGCTCCGTTCGCAGAATGCAATCGGGTACGTATCTTCTCCCATGGTCCGCAACGCAAAGGCTCTTGCCATTTCGGACGGAAGTGGGCCGGCGCTCCGTCCCACCGGCCTCTCAATCGTCACCGAGGACTACCCCTTTTGCAGGCGCCTCATGCTCTATGACTGGGACACACCCGGTTCACTGCGGAATGCGTTTGTTCACTATGTGGTTTACAAACCCGGCCAAACGCTTGTAACTCAAACGCCGTTTATCGAGTTGACTCCAAAGATCTTCCCGGCCGTTCCGCCCCCCAACTCTCCCGCCGCATACAAAGATATGGCAAGAAAGTACTCAAGAATCGGCCTGAGCTTTCACTTTTCCAGTGAACAAATAGATCCATCAGAAGATGCGAATAACCAGCTCGACAATCTCGCCCGTGTGAATGTGCTCAGGTTACGCACGTTTTTGTCACAACATGACCGCACCGGAAATGACATTCTTCTGGTGGGTTTTGCGGACGAATCTGAAAATGGTACTGTCGGTGAGAACCTCGCCGGCATGAGAGCACAGGTCATCGCATTGAGCCTCAGGGCCATTGGGGTGATCGTTCCCTCTCAGAATATTCGGGACTTTGGTGCCGAAGTGCCGGTGGCCTCAAATGACACGGCTGAAGGCCGTCGAAAGAACCGAAGGGTTGAGGTCTGGCTAACCAACGATGTTGAGCTCGGCCGCCCTCGCGGTTTGTGAAGGGCCCTCTTATAGTTCCATCGGAACCGATCCATAATCATCGTTTGGCCAAGAGTGGGACTAATCGCGACGCTCTTTAGCCGTCCGAGTCTTACGCCCCAGCGCTGCAGGAACTCATCTACGCGTGCTTGGTAGCTGGGTTGGAACTGTGTTCACCCCCATCGATTGAGCGAGACCCCGAGAGGCGCGGGGTCGGCTGCCGCGCGGATGCCATGTTGCACTCGAATTCGTCTTCGAGCACGAGCAGAATGCCCTGTTTGCCAGCGGTTTCGGCTGCCTGGCGAAGCTTCTCGTGAAATCGCGCAGCGAGCGATAGCATCGCCTCTTCCATTATGATGGCCGGTCCCGCCATCAGGGACGAAGACCGGGCCTCGAGTCTCCAACTCAAAGGTTTCTTTTCAGGGCAATTGGGGATGCTTAGCGTTTGGATGAGGATGCCTACGGCTATGTCGGGCGATCATGCCGGAGCGTTGAATTCCGAAGCCGCGGTAAGGCCTCCGTCGACCACGTGAAGAATACCGGTAATTCCCTCCGAGTCGTCCGAGACGAGATACACGGCGGCGCGAGCCACGTCCTCGGGACTTAGTATCTCCCCCGTCGGGACGCGCGAAAGGCGCGCGCGAATCCGGGCGTCGCCTTCCCTTCCATCCCCCATATGTTCGCGCAGCATCGGTGTGTCGGTGATGCCGGGACAGATGCAGTTCACGCGAATGTGGTCGCGGCCTAAATCGAGTGCGAGAGACTTGGTCAGCAGGGCGATGGCGCCTTTGGAGGCGGAATACACAGGCGTACCAACCTGCCCCGACAAACTGGCGATGGAACCGGTGTTGAGGATCGCTCCTCTTCCCGCCCGGCGCATGTGTGGAACAACGTGCTTGATGGCGAGGAACGCCGCTTTGACGTTAATGGCCATGACCCGATCCCATTCCTCTTCCGACATCAGTTCGATCGGCTTTACAAGAACCACCCCGGCGTTGTTAAAGAGAATGTCGACATGACCCCAGCGCTCAACGGTCTCGCCAATCATCTGCACGATATCGGCTTCCCGCGTAACATCCACGAGTGCGAAAAGTGCGTCGTGGCCCTCGACCTGGATGGCGGCGGCCGTCTCATTGCCGCCTCTTTCGTTCGTGTCGGCGACCACCACGCGTGCTCCCTCGCGCGCGAAGGCGATGGCGGTGGCCCGGCCGATCCCGCTGGCAGCCCCGGTTACGATAGCAACTCGATCCTTCAGCTTCACGAATCGGAAACTACGTTTGGGGGCTTGCTGCTGTCAAGGGACGTTTCCACAGGTAAATAAATTCCAAAATCCTTGACAGGTTCTTCGTGCGCCCGTGATCATCGTTGCGCCGTTGATCCTCGTATCTGAGCACGTTGTCGTCCGGGAGATATGTAATGTCTGACGTTATTTCAAGGCGAACGTTTGTCAAGGCCGTGGCCGCGAGTGCGGTGGTAAGTTCACTTGTCCGGAATGCCGCGTCAGAGGAGAGACCGGCAACGTCAGGGACGCCGACGGAGTGGTCGTACACAAGCGGGAAACAATATGGCGACCCGTTCAATGAGATTGATGTCGATGCGATCGTAACTCTGCCTGCGGGCGGCGAGGAGAGGGTGCCGGCCTTCTGGGCCGGAGGCTCGACGTGGACGGTGCGCTACGCTCCACCGGCACCCGGCATCTATCACATCCGCTCGGTGTGCAGCGATGCGAAAAACCGCGATCTGCACGACCAGGCGTTGACGCTGCATGTGGAAGCCTATGGCGGCACGAATGCTCACTACAAGCACGGGGCATTAAGAGTTGCCGCCGATGCCCGGCACTTTGAACATGCCGATGGCACACCGTTCTTCTGGCTTGGGTGACACGTGGTGGATGGGATTGTGCAAGCGGCTGAGCTGGCCCGATGGTTTTGAGACCCTGACCGCCGACCGGGTGCACAAAGGCTTCACCATGGTGCAGATCGTGGCCGGCCTCTATCCCGATATGGAGCCTTTTGACGAGCGAGGGCTGAATGAAGCCGGCTATCCGTGGGAACACGACTTTGCGCGGATCAATCCGGCCTACTTCGACATGGCGGACGTGCGCATCCAGCACCTTGCCGATCATGGTTTGGCTGCGTGCATCGTGGGTTTCTGGGGATATTTCATTCCGCGCATGGGCATGGAAAAGGTGAAAAAGCACTGGCGGTACCTGATTGCGCGCTGGAGCGCGTATCCAACGGTGTGGTGCCTGGCCGGGGAAGGCACCATGCCTTACTACCTTTCGAAAACCAAGGAGCAGGACGCGCTCACGCAGAAGCACGGGCTCGACGGAACTGGCGAAGTATGTGCGCGCCACCGACCCGCATCATCATCCCATCACGATCCATCCCTCCAGCGCCGCGCGCGAATGCGTGGACGATCCGTCGGTGCTGGATTTCGACATGCTGCAGACCGGGCACAGCGACCGGCAAAGCGCACCCAACACCATCGAGACAATAAATCGAGAACTCGCCGCGACACCGAAGATGCCGGTGCTGATTGGCGAAGTGTGCTACGAGGGGATTCAGGAAGCAAGCCGGCAGGAGGTGCAGCGGTTCATGTTCTGGTCGGCGCTGCTGAGCGGAACTGGTGGGCACACCTACGGCGCGAATGGCATCTGGCAGGTGAACACACGCGAGAAGCCCTATGGCCTTTCTCCGCATGGGCACTCGTGGGGCGGGCCCGCATGGGATATAGCCGCGGCTCTTCCCGGTTCAGGGCAATTAGGAATGGCGAAGGCTCTCCTCATGCGCTACTCCTGGTGGAAGCTGGAGCCCACGCCGGAACTGATAGACCCGCGCTGGAGCAAGGAGGACTACTGGAAGCCCTTTGCGGCCGAGATTCCAGGCGAGGCCGTGTTCGCGTTTCTACCCGCTTCCTACAGCGGTTCAACGTTCCGCAATCTCAAGGCCGGGTCGTACCGAGCCTTCTTCTTCAATCCCGCCGATGGCAGCGAGACGGAGATTGGCAGCATCACTCCCGACGCAAGTGGTTCGTGGAAGATTGCCGAAGTCCCCATCTTTCAGGATTGGGTTGTGGTGCTGGAAAGCAAGGTCATGACTCCGTCTGACCAGGTTGGCTCTGCACCAGGGGCGGAGGGATTCCGCATCGGGTTCTCCGCGGATTTTCTGCCGCGAAGACGGTAGTCTCGCGTTCCCGGACATCGGGTTGTCGCTGCTCGATGGCATTCGCGGAGTCGCGTACGATTTCCTGCGTGAGTATCGCGCCGAGTATGTACCCGAGCAGCTTGTCGGAGTTACGACGTGATGATCTCCCTCAAGCCGCGCATCTCGCCGCGATCACTCGAAGGAATAACCCGGCTGTGCGCAATCGGTCGTTGTGGCGTGGGATACGATAACGTCGATCTCGGAGCCTGCACGGAGCGGGGAATCGCCGTGTACATCACACCCGGCGGAGTGGTTCGGCCCGTGGCGGAATCGATTGTGCTCCTCGTCTTGGCATTGTCCCATCGCCTGCTGCATAAAGACCGCATGGTGCGCCAGGGAGGCTGGGCCGAAAGCACGCACCGCCTGGGCCGCGAGCCGCGCGATCGCGTTGTCGGAACCATCGGCCTGGGGAATATCGCATCGGAAGCGGTACGCTTGCTGCGTGTCCTCGATGTGCGCCGATTCCTCGCGTTTGATCCTTATGCTTCGTCTCAACATGCGGCTGAACTCGGGGTGGAGTTGGTTTCGCTGGATGAATTGCTGCGGGATTCCGACTACGTGCTGGTGAATTGTCCGCTGAATGCCGAGACCCGCGGGTTGCTGGGCGCGGAAGAGTTTGCTCGCATGAAACCGGATGCGGTGTTGATCAACACGGCGCGCGGACCGATCGTGAATGAGGCAGCGCTGATTGAAGCTCTTCAGCACGGGCAGATCGCCGGCGCGGCGCTCGATGTATTTGAAAAGGAGCCGCTCAGTGCGGATTCGCCCTTGATTTCGATGGACAACGTGATCCTTACATCCCATTCGATTGCCTGGACTGAAGAGCTGTTCCGCGATATGGGCAGAATCGATTGCGAGGGAGCATTGGCTATTTATCGTGGCGAGATTCCGCCCCATGTCGTGAACCCCCAGGTGCTTCAGAATCCGCGATTCGTTGAAAAACTGGCGCATCTGAAAGCTGCGCGTGCGGCCGGAGAGGAGGGGCGATGACAGGGATTCGCCAGCGCCTGAACCAGGGAGAACTGGTGCTCGGACAACTGGTGCTGGAGTTCTTTACTCCCGGCCTGGGACCGATGCTCGATGCCTGCCAGCTGGACTTCGTGATCTTCGATATGGAGCATGGGCGATTGGACATTGGGCTGCTCGAGCAGATGATCGCCTCCTGCCGCGGCAGCAGGATTGTTCCCATGGTGCGGGTCCCGGACTTGAACTTTGCGCCCCTCTCCCGGGTTCTCGATATCGGCGCGCGCGGCGTAATGGTGCCCCGTGTGGAGACACGGGAACAGACCGAAGAAATCGTGCGCGCCCTCAAGTATGCTCCGCAAGGGAAACGCGGTGTAGCTCTTGGCATTGCCCACGACCTGTATCGCGCCGCCGGAGCGGAATTCTTTCGCCAGGCCAACGACGAAATCCCCGTTATCATCCAGTTGGAAACGGTGAGGGCTTTCGAGAACCTGGAGGCAATTGTCTCGGTTCCCGGCGTGGATGTCGCATGGATAGGCCACTACGATCTCACTGTTTCAATGGGGATCCCCGCCCAGTTCGATCATCCCCGGCTGTTGAAGGCCATGGATGACCTGGTCGATGCGTGCAACCGGCACGGCGTGGCTCCCGGCTTTCTGCCCCCCACTCCGGAATCGGCGGCGCACTGGATCAGCAAGGGATTTCGCATGATCAGCCTGGGCAGCGATATCGGCGTTTTCCTCGACGGCATGCGCAAGTTCAAAGCTTACGTTGTGCAGGCGGGCGGTGGCAGCATGAAATACTCGGTGCGAGCATTCAATGGCGGCACGTTCTGGGTTCCCGGCCCGGAGGTTTACTGGATGGAAGCCTGGAACCAGCGCGAGGAGATGAACGCCCTCATTTATTTGGTGCAGGGGGGCGGCCAGAACATCCTCATCAATACCGGGCCTCCGCAGGACCTCACCGTCATCAACCAGGCGTGGCTTGAATTTTTTCGGGTATCCGGAGGCGCAGATCGTGCGCACCGAAGCGCAATTGCCTCAAAGCATTCTGCGCGTCGCAAGGACTCGCACCCGACGATATCTCGCTGGTTCTCGTGACTCCACTGCAGGCCTACGCCACTGCTAATATCGCGATGTTCCGAAAGGCTACGATCGGAATTTCCCGTCGCGGTTGGATCGAAGACTTCCAGGCGCCGTACTACCATCTCCATGTTCCCCGGCACCTGCGCGTTCCGCCGGACGTCAACCATTATCTCCAGAATGAAGGCTGGGAGAGGCTGCATCTGCTGGCAGATGAGGAAGAGGTGCAGCCGGGCATTCGCGTCTTCTGGGCGGGAGTCCATCATCGCTCCTCGATGGCCGTAGCGATCGACACCGCTAAGGGAACCGTGATCATCACCGATTGCTTCTTCAAATACGGGAACATCGAGTCCGGCCGCTACCTGGGTGTGATGGAAAGCATGATGGAAGCCGATGCGACGTGGGCGCGGATTCGCAAAGAGGCGGACCTCTACGCGTCGATTTATGATCCTGAAGTGTTCGTTCGCCACCCGGATGGGGTCCTCGCCTGAGCGGCTCCGGCGGAAGATTGGCAGCCTATTTGCCAGGACGATCTCGGCGTTCGAAAATTCATTAGAGAAATGATTTATTTTCTTGACACTCATAATTTCCGCCGCCTATAGTTCCGCTCGTTCTCGTTCGAGCGGTGTGCCAGGTTCTGTGCATTGAGTCGCGTACACCCCAATCCCCGCGCCCTGCGATGGGATGAGAACGACTGCCAACGGCCAGGAGAGAAGAGACGATATGGTGTGCCCGTGGAAGAGGCTGCTTTCAGTTGCAACGGCTGTGCTGGCGATCGGGGCGGGTTCAGCCTGGGGACAGGGCTCGGCCGATCCGCTCAAGAGCGGGTTCGAGAACCCTCCCAACGGAGCCAGGCCACGGGTCTGGTGGCACTGGATGAACGGAAATATCACCCCGGAGGGCATTACAGCCGACCTCGAGTGGATGCATCGTGTGGGTCTGGGCGGATACCAGAACTTCGATGCGGCCCTGCAAACGCCGCAGGTGGTTCCCAAGCGCCTGGCGTATATGACCCCCGAGTGGAAGGAAGCCTTCAAGCACGCCATCCTGCTGGGCGACCAATTAGGCATGGAGATGGCCATCGCCGGCTCTCCGGGCTGGAGCGAATCCGGCGGCCCCTGGGTTCCCGGCCCCGAAGGCATGAAGAAGTACGTGTGGAGCGCGACGCTGGTTGAAGGCGGCAAGCCGTTCAGCGGTGTACTGGCGCATCCGCCATCGAATACCGGCGCCTTCCAGAACGAGGGGATTCACGACCAGCTGACCCCGGGGGCTGCCACGGCCCCGCAGTTTTATGCCGACTCCGTGGTGATTGCCTACAGGCGGACGGCAGTCGACCGCCCGGTCGAAGATCTTCAGGCGAAAATCACCGCGAGCGGCACCTCGCTCGATGCGGCCATGCTGAACGACGGCGATCTGGAGAAGACCACCAAGATCCCCATTCCCGCCAAGGGCGAGACGTCATGGGTTCAGTACGAATTTCCTTCGCCTCAGGCGATTCGCGCCGTCACCTTTGTGACCAAGGATCCTGATTTTATCGCCTCGCTCCTCGCTGGAATGGGTGCGCCTGAAAGGAATCTCGAGGCCAGCGACGACGGACAGAATTTCCGCGTGGTCGCCAAGCTCACCAGTAGCGATGCGCCGGAGCACACGATTTCGTTTCCCGCCGTAACGGCGAAGTATTTCCGCGTCACCTTTAAACCGACGCCTCCTCCGCCTATTCCTGCCTGGGCGGAAGGCATCGACCCGGCCTCGTTTGGGATGAAGATTCCGCCCAAGCCAACCGATTATGAGATCGCCGAGCTTGTCCTGCATGCCGGCGCCCGGGTGAACCACTTCGAGGAAAAGGCAGCCTTCGTTCCGATCGAAGACCTGTATGGTTTTGCAACCCCGCCGGTAGCCGCCAACGAGGCAGTGGCGAAGTCCGACGTTGTCGATCTGACCTCTAAGATGAGCGCGGATGGCAAGCTGGACTGGACGCCTCCGGCCGGGGACTGGGTCGTGCTGCGGTTCGGATATTCGCTGCTGGGCATCACCAATCATCCCGCCACCGCCGAGGCAACCGGTCTCGAAGTGGACAAGATGGATCGCCGCTTCGTGAAGAACTACTTCGACAAATACCTCGACAGCTACAAAGAGATCGTCGGCGCCGACATGATGGGCAAGAAGGGCATCCGCTACGTGATCAACGATAGCTGGGAAGCCGGCTCGCAGAATTGGACCGACAACATGATCCAGCAGTTCAAAAAACTGCGCGGCTATGATCCGTTGCCGTGGATGCCGGTGCTCACCGGCCAGGTGGTGGAGAGCGCCGAGGCCAGCGACCGGTTCCTGTGGGACTTCCGCAAGACCATTGCCGACCTGATTGCCAACGAACACTATGGGCAGCTGGAAGACACGCTCCATGAGCGCGGCATGGGCCACTACGGCGAATCGCACGAAGAAGGGCGCGCATATGTGGTCGACGGCATGGAGGTGAAGAAGTTCAACGAAGTGCCTATGAGCGCGATGTGGACGCAGACTCCGGGTGTAAACCACGAGCAATTCGGCTACAACGCGGACGATCGCGAGTCGGGCTCCGTGGCCCACATCTACGGGCAGAACATTGCTGCCGCCGAGTCGATGACCGCGGCCGCGGCGCCATGGGGGTGGTCGCCGGCAACGCTGAAACCAACGGCAGACCAGGAGTTCCTGAACGGCATCAACCGTTTTGTGATACACGAATCGGCGCATCAACCCCTGGTCGACAAAACCAAGAAGCCGGGCATGACTCTGGGCCCGTTTGGCCAGTGGTTCAACCGCAATGAAACCTGGGCGGAACAGGCCGGACCATGGGTGGATTACCTGGCGCGCACCAGCTTCATGCTGCAGCAGGGACATTTTGGCGCGGACCTGATTTATTTCTACGGCGAGGATTCGAACCTGACCGCGATCTTCGGCAAAGCGGCGCCCGACATTCCACCGGGGTATGGATTCGACTACGTCAATGCCGACGCGTTGATCCACGAACTGAGCGTGAGCAACGGATCCATCACCACCAAAAGTGGGATGAGCTACAAGGTGCTTGGGCTTGATCCGTACAGCAAGCACATGTCTCTGCCAGTGCTGCGGGCCATCGAAAAGCTGGTGAAGGACGGTGCGACCGTAGCCGGCCCCAAGCCCAGCGACGATCCGAGCCAGGCCGACGATCAGGCGGAGTTCGATCGCATCAACTCGGAATTGTTTGGCGATGGCACCGGAGTTCACACCGTGGGCCAGGGCAAAGTCTATGCGGGACAAAGCCTGGGGGATGTCTTCAACGCGCTCAAAGTGGCGCCGGACTTTGATTTCACCAAGCCGGAGAGCGATTCGCGCCTGCTCTTTGTGCATCGTAAATTGCAGGACGGCGATCTCTATTTCGTCGATAACCGTGGCGATCACGATGCGACCGTGGACGCGAGTTTCCGCGTAACGGGAAAGACGCCTGAGCTTTGGTACGCCGAGACAGGAACGTCAAAGCCGGTTTCCTACAAGATTGCCGACGGGCGCACCACCGTGCCGCTGCATCTCGAGCCGTGGGGGACTGTCTTCGTGGTGTTCCGCAAAGCGACCGGCGAAACCTCGCAAACGTTGCCCAAGGTGGTGGAGTCAAAGGTTGCCGATGTCGAGGGGCCGTGGAGCGTGAGCTTCGAGCCGGATCGCGGAGCGCCGCCGTCCACCACCCTGGACAAGCTCATTTCGTGGAGCGACAGCACAGATGCCGGCGTGAAGTACTTTTCGGGAGCTGGTACGTATACGAAGACAATTCAGGCATCGGCCGACTGGTTCAAGAAGGGGTCGCAACTTTGGATCGACCTGGGCGACGTTAAGAACCTTGCCGAAGTCACAGTGAATGGGAAAAACCTCGGCGTCGTGTGGCACACGCCGTATCGGATCGACGTGACATCCGCGCTGAAGCCCGGCGCGAACGAGGTCTCGATCAAAGTGATCAACGCCTGGGTGAACCGCCTCATTGGGGACGAGCAGCCGGGCGCAACCAAATACACCTTCGCCGACGTGAAGCCGTATAAGGCGACCTCGCCCCTTGTGCCTTCCGGATTGCTGGGGCCGGTGGCCGTGATCCGCGCCGACGCAGGAAAATAGCGGCCGGAGCGATGGATCTGGAGTCCTCGAATCGGGGCCCGGTCGTTGGGGACCGACAAGTCAATGCATAGACGCGCTCTTTTGAAATCGACGGCAGCTCTGGCGTTGTCTACCGTCGCCGAACCGTTGACCAGGGCGGCCGATACGGCCCTGCCGGTCGTTGACTCGCATATCCATTTGTTCGATCCCACGCGGCCGGGAGGCGTGCCATGGCCGGAGAAGACGGACAAGGTCCTCTACCAGCCGGCGCTTCCCGCGCGCTATGAGCGACTGGCCCAACCCCACAATGTGGTCGGAGCCATTGCCGTGGAGTGCAGCCCATGGATGGTGGATAACTTCTGGCTGCAGGATGTGATTGAGCAGAATCCGATCATGCTGGGCTTCATCGGCGATCTGCTGCCCGAGTCGCCGGATTTCGGCGCGACCCTCGATCGCCTGCATCGCAGCCCGCTGTTTCTTGGGATTCGGTACGGCAACCTGTGGAATCGCGACCTGGGCGCGGCCGCGCACAATCCGGAGTTTCTATCCGGGCTCAAACTGCTGGCCCAGGCAGGGCTGGTGCTGGAAACCGCCAATCCCGATGCCGCCTTGGTTGCCGCGGTCATCGAGGTCAGCGATCGTGTCCCCGACCTGCGCATCGTGCTCGATCATTTGCCGCACGCGGAGCCGCCCACCGACGAGTCAGCCCGGGCCAGCTACGAAGCCAATCTGATGGAGCTGTCGCGCCACCCCAATGTGTTTGTGAAGGGTTCTGAGATTGTGAAGCGTGTCGATGAGCGCGTTTCTCTCGATGCCGGATTGTACAGGGCAGGCCTCGACCGGCTTTGGGATCTCTTTGGAGAGGGCCGCATCTTCTTTGGGAGCGATTGGCCCAACAGCGATACCCTCGCGTCCTACGACGATACCTTTGGCGTCGCACAGCGCTATATCGACACGCGCAGTGAGACTGCGCAGCGGAAATACTTTTGGAAGAATTCGATCTCGGTCTATAAGTGGCGGCCTCGAACGCCGGCACAGGCACACCTGTTGAAGTCGTAAGGGGGAGTTGTGATCAAGTCATTGCTTTGTGGTTCGAAGATGGCGAATCTGCATGCTGTTTTCTTCATGGTTGCGGCGTCTGGCTTGCCGGCCTCTGCACAGGAACCAAAACAACAACAAGTCAATATCGACTGGGACAAGACGGTGCTTGTCTCGAAGTCGACGGCGACGCTGCAGGTGGTGACCAACCCCATGCTGAATCCGGGCGCGCCGATCCACGATGGCTCTTTCGCGGCCCTGAAGGCGCTTGGCGCGGACTATGTGCGCTACGTGCCGTGGCTGCCCTATCCCAAGATCGCGGTTGCCGAATTAGATCCGCCGACGAAAGACAAAACTTCGTGGGACTTCACCTACATCGATCCCGTGACCAAAGACTTTCTGGCCGCCACGGATGGCCACTCCACGATCATCAACTTCAGCACCATTCCGGCCTGGATGTTCAAGACCGATCAGCCGGTCAAGTATCCGGAGGATCCGAATGAGGTGTTCTGGCACTACACCCAGGGGACGGAACTGCGCGATCCGACAGGAAAGGAACTCGGAGACTATTTCGGGCGCCTGGTGAGTTGGTATACAAAGGGCGGCTTCACCGATGAGAACGGAAAGAAGCACGAGTCCGGCTATCACTACACGTTTCCCTACTGGGAAGTTCTCAATGAAATCGAATCGGAGCATAGTACGACGCCTGAGGACTACACCAAGCGGTATGACGCGATGGTGGAGGGCATCCGCAAGGTGAGCCCGGATACGAAGTTCATGGGGCTGGCGCTGGCTGCGCCGGGCGATAATCCGAAATACTTTGAGTACTTTCTAAATCCCAAGAACCACAAGCCGGGCATTCCGCTGGACTATATTTCGTTTCACTTCTATGCCTCGCCGGCCCTGGACGAAAACCTGGACGGATGGCAGCACACGTTCTTCAACCAGGCGAAGGGATTCCTGGCCACGACGCGCTACATCCTGGCAATTCGGGATCGCCTCTCGCCGCAAACAAAAGTCGATACAGATGAGCTGGGTGTGATTCTGCCCACGGATAACACCCCCGCGGACAAGCTGCCCCTGCCGGCGGCCTATTGGAACGCGGCCGGAGCGCTTTACGGATATCTGTTTGTCGAACTTGCGAAGCAGGGCGTGGACGTGATCGGGGAGTCGCAACTGGTCGGCTATCCGACCCAGTACCCGAGCGTGTCGATGATCGACTATAACAACGGCAAGCCCAATGCGCGCTACTGGGTGCTCAAGCTCATCAAGGATAACTTCAATCCTGGCGACAAACTGGTGGCCGAGAAACCAGCCAAGGAAGACGCCCCGTCCGATGTAACGGTTCAGGGTTTCATCACCCCGCAGGGCAAAAAAGTTCTGCTCGTGAATAGGACAAACAAGGACAAGACACTTACCCTGAGTCCGGAATTGCAGAATGCTTCCTCCCTCACGGTGGATGAGGCAACAGGGGACGAGGCGCCTCGCGCCGGCAAAGCCGAAGGCGCCAGTCTCAAATTGGCTCCTTTTGCGGTGACTGTGCTCAGCGCCCAATAAATGGCGGTCAGGAATGGAGCCATTCACGAACCGGCGGAGTGATTGATGGCGGGAACCGATTTGCGGGTGGGTTTGTGCGGTATTGGGCTGGACGCGTACTGGCCGCAGTTCGAAGGTTTGCATGCGCGCCTCGAGGGCTACGTGCGCCAGGTCGGGGAACGGCTCGAGAAGGCTGGCGCAGCCGTCGAGCACCTCGGCATGGTCGACACTCCGCAGCGCGGAAGAGCCGCCGGCCATGCGTGCCGCCGCGCCGACGTGGATCTTCTCGTCATTTACGTAACTACGTACGCATTGTCGAGCACCGTGCTACCGATGGTGCAGCGGGCCCAGGTTCCGGTGCTTGTGCTCAATCTGCAGCCCGAGGCGGCCATCGACTACGAGGCGTTCAATCGGCTGCCCAATCGCACGGCCATGACCGGGGAGTGGCTCGCCTATTGCTCCGCGTGCCCGGTGCCGGAGATCGCCAACGTCCTGTCGCGCGCGGGCATCGCCTTTCACCAGGTAACGGGAGTGCTGGGCGAGAGCGAGGTCTGGGCGGAGATCGACGATTGGATCGCTGCCGCCCGCGTGAAGAAGGCGCTGGCCGACAACCGCTTAGGCCTCATGGGCCACTATTACAGCGGAATGCTCGATATCCAGACCGACGTGACCCAGGTGGCGATTACCTTCGGCAGCCACATCGAGCATCTTGAGGTGGACGAACTCAGCGCGTTGCGTGATGGCGTCAGCGATGAAGAGATCCAAGCGCGCGTCGCCGACTTCCGCAACCATTTCGACGTGCAGCCCGATTGCGCACCAGCGGAACTGGAGCGCGCGGCCCGTACGTCGGTGGCACTCGACAGGTTTGCGGCCGCGCACGATTTGCAGTCGCTCGCCTACTACTATATGGGCTCAGGAGTGCCGGCCAATGAAGACACACTGAGCTCCATCATTCTGGGAACATCGTTGTTGACCGCTCGCGGAATTCCCGTAGCCGGCGAGTACGAAGTTAAAAACGTTCTTGCAATGAAGATCCTGGATTGCCTGGGTGCTGGCGGTTCGTTCACCGAGTACTACGCGCTGGACCTGAAGGCGGATCACGTGCTGATGGGCCATGACGGTCCCGGCCACATTGCGATCGCCGAAAGCAAAACCAAGGTGCGGCCGCTGGCGGTGTATCACGGCAAGGTGGGCCGCGGGCTGTCGGTAGAGATGAGTGTGAAACACGGGCCCGTGACGCTGCTGTCGGTGGTCGAGGATGCGACGCACGGATTCAAGCTCCTCGCGGCGCACGCTGAAAGCGTCCCAGGCCAGGTGCTGCAAATCGGAAATACCAACAGCCACTACCGATTTCCAATCGGCGCCAAACGGTTTATGGAATCGTGGAACGCGCAGGGGCCCGCGCATCACTGTGCCATCGGCGTTGGACACCTCGCCGGGAAGCTAAGCAAAGTGGCGCGGCTGCTGGAGATTCCGTTTGTTCAGGTGTGTTGAGAGCATCACCGCCTTGCCCCCCAAACGTCATGGCAGGTAGAAGACTTCCTGCATCATGGGGAAGCGCTCACCTTCGCGTGCTTCCTGTACAGGCAGGAAATACGCGCTCATCGCCTGCTGCCATCGGATGTTGACTGGGTCCGGATCGATCTTATCCCAGACAGCATCGAAGTCCCCCTCGATATGCATAAAGAGGAAGAGCAGTTCGTCGCGGCGGAAGATGGAGTATTCCGAAATGCCGGCGCGCTTCAGCAAAGCGAGCATTTCGGGCCATACGGCGGCGTGAGCCTTGTCGTATTCCGGGCCTGTGCCCGGCTTCAGGCGAAGAAGAAATGCGACTCTTTGCATCGTGCTTTGCTCCTCGATTGAAAACGCCAACAAGTACCGTTAAAAGGTGCGCTCAATGCGCGGGACCGGTTTCAATCAGATTGATTTGTCCCAGAATGCCCGAAGGCAGGGGCTGAAGGTCATGCATGCCCTGGGGTTGAAACAGCATGCCGTAGCGGGCGTAAAGCAGACGGTAGTTCGGCAGCGCGACGCCGGCAAGCTGGTTGATGGCGGTGTTGCCCACCACGATGCGAAGCTCATTTTGGCCGGGCTTGACGAAGGGTGTGAGGTCGACTCGAAACGGTGGATGCCAGACGTAGCCCGCCAGTTTGTCGTTGACGTACACCTGCGCGGCGTCGCGCACCGGGCAGTCGAGATATGCCCGCATGTTGAATTCCGCGGGCGAGGTTGGAAAAGACACGGGTGTTCCTTCGCCGAAATCAATAGCCACCGAGTGGCCGGGACGAATATCGGCTCCCGAAATGTCGACGGTCTTTTGATAGGTGGCCCGGCCGGAATAATAACGAAGACGCGGATCGTCGGGCCAGGACGTCAGGGTGTGCATATCCACGGGCTGGACCTGCCCTTCGAAGCGGACGTTCCAATCGTTTGAAATGTCAGTCCGCTTGTCTTCGGTGCGGGTCGGTGCTGGGGCGGGGCTGAGCGGCGCGTTGGAGAAATAGACGAGACGCGACTCGTACGGCTGCAATTCTAACTTGATCTGCGCAGGATCAGGCAGGCCGGATGATTTGCCGGTAAATGGATCCCAGACTTCCGCGTGTGTGGCCCCGGATCGAAACGTGGTCTGAAATGAGTGCGGACGATTGCTGGTGTTGGCCAGGAAATACAGATCGCCCGAATCAAGGCGGCGATGAATGAAGCCGACCTCCGGTGTTGGCGGGGTGGTAGTAAAGTCAGGATGCAGCCACTGCGCCAGTTGCGCGCCGAGACCATGTTCGCCGGAAACGAAGTGTGCGCTCGCCACCGGGCCATGAAAGAGGGTCTGCGATATGGCCTGGATGCGCGACGATGTCTCCGCCGCGTTTTCGAATCCCGGCGCGGTCGCAGGCAGCCTTCGAGTGGCGATGACGATACCGCCGTGTTGTGCGAAGTCCAGAATCTTTTCGTAGGTCTGCGCCGGAATCCGGTCGACGCCGGGAAGAACAAGGACTTTGTAGGGAATGCCAACGGCGTCGATGGCGTCTGCGTCGATGAAATCGAGATTGAAGCCCGCATCAAGAATCTCAGGGATCACGTCACGTCCAAGGAAGCGTGGCAGAGACTCGTCGATGGTGACGTTGGAGCCGGACTCATCGAAGCCGCCGGCCGAAGTGGGGGGCCTGTTCACTTGGAGGCCGGCAACGAATGAAGCCCATACGTCGTCGTTCGGCAGCAGCAGGGCGACATCGTTCGCAGGCTTGCCCTGGCGGAGCGCATAGCTCACTCGCTGGAGATACCCGGTGAGGTCGGGTATGACATCGAACCAGGGGTTGTGCGCGTTAAAAGCGCCGGCCGCGTACAAGCGCCAGCCAGGCTCGCCGGCAGAGTCAGGAGAATAGGGCCAACCGTGGCCCACCAGTTGGTTGATTCCCTGCAGAAAGTGCAGATCCGCCTCGGCCTTCATGTCGAGCGGCGTGGCACTGAAGGAGGGCGAATGAAGCCAGGTCCAGGTTTCCGACGAGACCACAGTGTGCCCGAATAGATGGCCTGCCGAGGCCGCCCATCGCGTGTCGGAGAACTGGCGCCACATATTGACCGTCGCTTTGCCCTCTCCTTCGGGAAGATCCTCATACCGGTTGCTGGAGAGAGTGACAGGAGGGAATCCGTAAGTCTGCGAACGCAACAGGGTGTGATGTTCGTGGGCCCACGAATGCATGGGCTGAAGAAAACGTTCGTTGGCGAGTTCCGTGAGTGTCTGGCCCCAATCGTGGCGGATGGCTGCGGTGTCCGGACCGAAATCGCCAACCAGGGCCGGGAGGTGAGGCGTCAGGTCGTATCCCCGGCGGCGCTGGAATTCCGAGAGCAGATCAGGAGTCCAGTTGGAAGCGTAATCTTCGAGGCTGTCGCTGAAAACAGCGTAGGGTGGATGTTCCCCAAATGCAGAGATCAGGCGATCGCCGACGGCATGAAGATGGTTAGCGATCGCCTGGCTATCGTAGTGGTCGAGCACGAATCCTGCAGCGCCAGAGGCTGGCCGCTTCACCATCATTCCGGTGCGGCTGGAGATGAAGAAGAGGACTCGCTGGTCGGAGATAGGACTGGCGGGAAGACCCAGGCGTGGCCCTGACGGAATCGGCAGCGGATTCGCATGCTTCAAATCCAGAGTTGCTGCAGCGGCCGGCGTGACAAACGTAGCCATCAACTTTTCGCCAGCCTCGAGCGCAGGCACCGCCACCGATGTACTTCCGGCTGGGACCGGGACGGCTTCGACGCGTAACGCTCCCGCAGCTTGCGTGACCGGAATGTGCGGCCCGCCAAAGGGCCAGCCGCTTCCGAGCGTGATGTCGACGCGCAGGCCCAGACGGCGTGCCTCTTCCGCGGCGAACCGCAAATGGTCGAGGTGTTCATCGGAAACGAAGTTGTAGTTGTGGAATCCAGTGGCGGGGTTGTCGAGGGCGAGCGGGTAGAGTGTGGCGATCTCCACGCCGCCGATGCCCGCCGCCTTCATTTGTTCTAATTCGGCCTGGAGCTCGGGGTTGGTTGCCGCGGGTCCGAACCACCACCATCGCATCATGATCCTGCAATCGTCTGGCGGATGGACAAAAGATTCATGCAATGCTGAAATCCCCAGCGCCGGCTCCGGCTGTTGCGCGAAGGTGATTGCACCCGAAGACAAACAAAGAAGCGCGGCCAATGCAGAGGCAGGAATCAAGGGGCTTTCATGTCTCACGGCTGAGCTCCTGGATCGAGTTGCTGGGGAGAGACTTCTTCAACCGGAGGCTTGTGAGCCGCGCTCGAAGACGCATGCAAAGCGCGAAATGTCTCGAGCGCTTTCTGCGCGCTTTCACGATTGCCGGCGGCGCGCTCGGCCTGCGCGAGGCGATACCAGGCTACCTCGTCGTTGGCGTCGAGTTTGGTTGCGCGCTGCAGCGGAGCCACGGCCAGCGCGCCAGCCTGGCTTTGAAGGTACACTCCGCCGAGTCCGACCAGCGCCTGCTCGAAGTCGGGGAATCGCGCAATCACAGCCTCAAACTGCTTTCGGGCTTCTTCCAGGTTGTTGTCATCGGCTGCCATCTTTGCCAGTTCATACGCTGCGTTTCCGTTGCCTGGATCGATCTCCAGTTCAGCCTGGAATTCCCGCTTGGCCGATTCGCGGTCTTCCGTCTTTTGAGACTCCCGCGACCGCGCCAGGTAGACCCGGCCGAGGCGATAGTGAATCCCGGGGCGATGGGGATCGAGCGTGAGTACGTGATTGAACGCGATGATGGCAGCGTAGTAGGCTTTCTGGCTCTCGTTGGCTTCTCCCTGGGCCTGCAGCATCCAGATCGAGTTGGGCGCTTGGTCGTGCAGTCTTTCCATTACGACATAGGCGAAGTTTCCGTAAATGCGCCCGGTGTGATAAAGAACTTCAGGGTCATTGGGATAGAGCTTATTGAGAGCCAGCGCGGCTTCGACAGCATCGGAATCGCGCCCGAGCCCGGAATACGCGCGCAGCAACTGAAGGCCGCACATGCGCTGTGTGGTCGAGTCCGCGGTCTGTTTGAATCCCTTCTCAAGGCGCGGTAGAGCCTCCTGGAACTGCCCTAATTCGGATAAGGACAGACCGAGCAGGCTATCGAGGCGGGGCAGACCGGGCTTCAACTTCTGCGCGGCGCGGACTTCATGGACTGACAGTTCGTATTCGCGCTGCTTGAAATAGATGGCGGCGAGGGTCGCATGCACCTCGGCGATGTTGGGTTCGAGTTTGGCTAATTGCTCGAAGTTCTGCTGAGCCTCCGGATAGCGTCCGGCTGCCAGAGCCTTCTGGCCCGCTTCGGCGTACCTTGCCGCTTCGTCCTGGCTGGCTGCCTGCGGCCACGCAGGCTGCAGGAAAATCCAGCAGAAGGCGAGCATGAAGGCCAGCTTCAATTGAGTCCGCATCATCGTATGAGTTTATCGCCTCAGAAGAAAAACTCCGCCGCGCCATAGCGGCGTGGCGGAGTCAGGAGTACAGCCAGTGAAAGGTCAGAAGGTGAGTTTGCCGCTGATTTGAAGAATGCGGGCCGCGGAGGCATTTGTGATCTGGCCTGCCGTGGTATCGCTCACGCCGTTATCTATGGCGGACCCGCCGCCGGATCCGCTGCCGATCAGAGCGCCGGTACCGATTGCGTACTGGTGGTGGTTCCAAGCGTTGAAGAAGTCTCCTGCCAGCCTGAAGTTCACGTGCTCAGCAATCGCGAAACTTTTGCCCACACCCATGTCCCAGTTGTTGATGCCAGGCTGGCGCAGCGTGTTGCGGGCCAGGTTGCCATATGTGCCCAGCGCCGGCTGCGTGAAGCAGTCCGGGTTGATCCTTTGCATCACCTTGGTGAGGTTGGCGTGAATGTTACAGCCCGAGACCACGTTGGCACGCATGAACTGGCTGTTGAGTGTTCCATTGATATCGCTGGCCGTGATGCTGTACGGGAACCCAGCCTGGAAGGTAGCGATCCCGGTGGTCTCCCAGCCGCCGATCAGCAGATTGGTGGCGCGGTTTACGCTGCCCCCAAATTTCTTTCCGCGACCGAAGGGCAGGTCGTAGATGTAGCTGGCGACAAGCCTCTGGTCGACGTCGAAATCGGACAGACCGTAGTCCAACTCGGGGCGGTGATTGTCCATAAAACCCTGGTATCCGGCTCCCGTCGCGCCCACACCCGCAGCCGCGGACTTGTCGTCCTTGCTCTGTGCCCAAGTGTAGACCACGGTGGAAGCCAGGTCGTGGGCGCGATGTTCGAACTTGACGTTCATCCCGTTGTAGTGGGAATAGCCGTGCCAGTCGCTGTTGATGTAGAAATTGGTGAAGTTGGGGTAGGGCAGCCGGCTCGCATTACTGCAGGGGGCCACGCCGAGGTTGACGTATTTTCCATTTACCTGCTGTTGGCAGAATGCCAGGCTATCGGACGGAATAGGATTGGGTTGAGCGATGTTGCGCCGGTCTAGAAGACGGACGGCGTGGGTGCCGATGTAATTCACATCGATGGTTGTGTTCCTCGCCAACTCGCGCTGGATCCCTGCCGTCCAGGACTGAACATAGGGGTTCAGCGGGTTTTCCGATTCGATCACCGCGATGAAGGTCAATGTCGACGCCGGGAATGCTCCCAGCGTGTCGTAGACCGGGAACATGTTATTGGTGAGCTTGGGAGCCGTCGCATTGGTCGTGACGTTCAGGCTGTTCCGGACGCTGTAGGGGTAAATGTCGGCCGAATCGTCAATCTCGCGGCCCTCAGCGGAGTCAAAGAAGATTCCATACCCGCCGCGGAAAACCGTCTTTGGCGTAATACGATAGGTGAGTCCGATTCGTGGCGCCCAGGGAGTTTTTTGACCCGGGTGCGGCACGCTGCCGCAGTAGCGCAGGATCGGACCGCTGGTGCTGTCTCCCCCCGGTGCTACGCCATTGGTGGTGAGTTGCGGATCGGCGTAACAAAGCCCGCCGTTTGGGTTCTTGGTATCGAGCCAGAAGAAATGGTTCGAGGCCTCGTAGGCAGCGGCGCGATAGTCCCAACGAAGTCCGAGGTCGAGGGTTAGCTTCTGGGTGACCTTCCAATTGTCCATGAAGTACGGTGCGAAATAGTTGAAGACGTGGTCCTGTGGGTTGCCCGCTGTATCGGTGGGGCTCAGCGGGCCCGGGACAAAGCCACCCACGTTGTTGTAGTAGCCGAGAAGCATGTCGGCGACGGCGTTGCCAGTTCCGCAGAGGCCAGACTTATTCGGACAATTGGCGCTATTGGCCGTGACCGTTGACCCGTTAAAGCCCCAGTCCCCATAGAAGTCGTCGTCGAGGTTGCGGATCAGATGCCAGTGACGGTAGTCGGCGCCAAACCCAAAGGTGTGCCGGCCCTTGATCCAGGTGAACGAATCGGCATACTCCCAGGTCGGACCGTCCGATCCGGAGTAGGAGTTGACCGACCCGCCGCCACTATCGAACTGCGACAGGCCGACGTTAGGCCAGGTCTCCTGCAAAGCGTCGAATGTTTTGAAGGTGCCCGCAAGTGCCAACTGCGACACCGCATCGGCTGTGGGCGCAGGGCCGCCCTGGGGAGCGTTGGCCGTAAGGTGGCCGAAGCGGAAATTGTTCACCATCGAGGTCCCGATGTTGACGGTGTGCGATACCGTCCAGCTGGTTTGATTCTGGAGGTAGATTTCGTAGCCGTGGATGAGGTCGCCGGAGTTGTACGATCCCTGGTTGGAGTAGTCAGCCTTGGTGAAGCGGAAGAAGACCGAACCGAATTTGCCCAATTCCTGGTCCCCGCGATAGGTTTGCTGATTCTGGTGTAATGGGAATCCGACATTGTTGATGTAGTTGACCGTACCTTCCGGCTGATTGGCGATGGTTGGCGCCTGCCAGAACCCGTTCTTGACGGCAACCCCGCCGACGTTGCCGGTCTGGAAGGACGCCGGGATCACATTGCCAGCAAAAGCCTGTCCCGTGAGGGGATTGACCGGCATGCAGTTGCCGCCTAGCCCCAACAGCTTGGAACAATCATCGGTGCCATAGTCAGGGAGCGGCCCACCAGGCAAGCCGGAGCCCGACGGCGGAGTGTAGGTTTCCGCGGAAAAATCGCCCGTCAGGATGGCCGGGTTGGGCATGTGTTGGACTTGCCGCGCGCCATTGGTGATGCGCCAGCCCTCGTAGTTGGCCATCCAGAAGCTCTTGTTGCGGCCGTCATAGAGCTTGGGTATGTAGACAGGCCCACCCGCCACGAATCCGAACTGGTTCTGATGCAGCGGAGGGTTGGCCGTCTCAGTCTGGGACATGATGTCATTGGCGGTTGGAAAGGGCTTGGCATCAAAACCATTTTCACGGTTGAACCAGAACACTGCACCATGAAGCGAGTTCGTGCCGCCCTTGCTTACGATGTTGATCTGGGTGGCGCTGAAGCCCATGTCAGCGGAGTAGGTTCCGCTCGAGACCTTGAACTCCTGGATGGCGTCCTGCGACAGGATGACAGCTGGAGTGACCAGGGCGGCATCGGTGTTGACCAGGCCGTCGAGGGTGTAGTTGTTGCCCTCGGGCCGGCCGCCGTTCACGCTGATGGCGTTTCCTTCTCCCTGGCGCATCGTGCCCTGCTCACCGCCTACCGTGACGGCGCCTGCACCAACCAGGAGAAGCTGCATGAAATTGCGCCCATTCAAAGGCAGATCTTCCACTTGTTGCTGGCTGATCAGGTTGGCTAGCTCGGCGCTGTCAGTATTGAGCGCGACTGCCTGTGCCGATGCTTCGACCGTCTCAGTAACAGCGCCAGGCTTGAGCTGGGCGTCTACACGAACTCTCTGGTTTACGGTGAGGACGATGCCGCTGGTGACGTATTTTTGAAAGCCTGTGGCTTCTACGGTGACCCTGTAGGGGCCGGGGTTCAGAGATGGAGCGTTGAAATCACCCGCGGAACTGGTCACCGTCCGGAAGTCGGCGTTGGTTTCTGTGTCGGTGACAGTTACCTTGGCGTTTGAAACGATGGCACCCGACGTGTCGGTCACTGTCCCGAGGATGGCGCCGGTGGCGCCCGCCTGCGCGAACAGCCGGCCAGCCATCACCAGCAGAACGGTGAAACACAGAGTAATACGAATGGATCGCATCTCCTGAACCTCCTGAATTCGTGCGTTTGGCATGCCAATGCATTTGGCTCGGCGCTAAGTGTGTTTGGGTCCGCCTGTCGACCAAGACAGGGGCGGGAAAAGAGCCTGATCCAGATGCACGGCGAGGCTAGCCATGCTCATGAACAGTTGTCAAGTAGAATTTTGTTTCTCTTTTGAAAAATGGATGCTCTGCAGCATATGCTCCGTAGACAGTCCATTTCGCAAGTGTCTTAGAAAACCGTTTTTCTGAACGGATCGTCCTTATAAAGAGCGGCGGTGCGTGAGATGGACCCCCACTCGAATGGCCAGCAAATCGCAACCGACCCCGGGCGATTTCTCCACCGTCCGTGAACCTCCTAACCGCCTGATTGTCGTGGCGATCAAAATTCGTATAGAAATAAGTTGCATTAGACAAATGCATCAGGTTTGCGCTAGGATGCGAGACCCATGGTGCAATCTCCGAATTAATCGGTGTTCAAACACCCGGCTTCGGGCTCTGATTCTCATGGCGCGGTGTGACTGCGACTCTTTCCCTGAATGAGTGGAGAATGCGTCCGCCGTTTTCTTTCGACGGAACGCAAAGGTAAGTTCACCACGAAACCGGGACGGTTTGAGCAGCCAGCGGAGGCAGAACAATAGCGCAGCCGCTACGGAATTTGCAACATTAGCGGTACTGGAACCATTGCATTGCGTTGCCCGCAGCTTACGTGGCCTGAAGTATGCTTTTGCGGATTTTGAATATCGAGACAAGGCAGGTACAGAAATGAAATCAGAATCAACTCTCGAGGAATTGGCGTTCCATGCTCTCGATTCCTTCCAGATTGAAATCCCCTCCTGGGGGTTTGCGAATACCGGCACCAGGTTCGGGAAGTTTGTTCAGGCGGCGGCAGCTTCGACGCTTGAGGAGAAGTTCAGCGACGCAGGCCAGGTGCACAAACTCACCGGCGTCACGCCCACCCTGGCTTTGCACGTTTTGTGGGACCTGCCCAATGGAATCTCGGACGCTGAAGCGGTGCATAGCCTTGAGAGCCAATATGGTGTCACAGCCGGATCGATCAATCCCAATCTGTTCCAGGACCAGGAATTCAAGTTCGGTTCCCTGTGCAATCCCTCGGCCGAGATCCGCGAACGCGCCATCGCCCACATGCTCGATTCCGTAGCGATCGCGCGCCAACTGGGTTCGCGCGATGTTTCGCTCTGGCTGCCGGACGGATCCAATTACCCCGGCACGCAAAGTATTCGGAACCGGATTCAATGGCTGGAAGACGCCCTGCGGCGCACCCACGAGCAGCTCGGGCCTAACCAGCGCCTGCTGGTTGAATACAAGCCTTTCGAACCTGCCTTCTACCATACCGACATCGCCGACTGGGGCATGGCCGTGCACCTGGCCCAAACTGCGGGGCCAAGCGCGCGCGTGCTTGTGGATACCGGGCATCACTATGCCGCACAGAACATCGAGCAGATCGTCGCGTGGCTTTTGCATGTCAACATGCTGGGAGGTTTTCACTTCAACGACCGCCGCTATGCTGATGATGACCTGACCCTGGGATCCATCGATCCTTATCAGATTTTTCGTATCTTCCATGAGATTCACTTGGCGGGGCGCGATAGTTTGGGACAAATCGCCTTCATGATCGACCAGAGTCATAACTTGAAAGGCAAGATGGAAGCCATGGTGCAGACCGTGGTCGCCGGACAGGAGCTATGGCTGAAGGCGGCACTGGTTGATCGGGATAAGTTGGATCTCCTGCAGAACAGATGCGAGTTGGTTGCCGCAGAAGAGTTGTTCCGCGGCACGTTCTGGCTGGACGTGCGGCCGCTGGTCAAGGAATGGCGTCGTGCACGGGGTCTTCCCGAAGATCCTCTGCTTGCCCTTGCTGAGAGCGGCTATGTGCAGCGCATTACTGCCGAGCGCGGCGGTAAGTTGGCACCTGCAACCTCGTACGCTTAGGATAGTTGTCTGAATCAGACGCAGCTGCCATCGCACGGAGGAACTGGAGGTTGACAAAACCCAGGATCAAACGGCTTTACCTGATTCCGATCCTCTCCAAGGCCTTCGATGTGCTGGAGCTGCTGGAGCAGACCAACGGTCCCATCGCACTGGAAGATGTGTACCAGCAGACCAATATTTCCAAGACCAGCGTGTATCGGATTCTAAAGACCCTGGTGCACCGCGGCTACGTCGCCCAGGGACAGAGCGGGCAATATCGCCTTGTTTCCCGGCCTCGCCGATTGCGTTTCGGCTTCGCGGCGCAGAGTGCGGAAATGCCGTTCTCGGTAGCCGTGGGAGCCAGTATCACCGCGGCTGCTGCCGCGGCGGGTGTCGAGTTGCTGCAACTGGATAACCGCTATGACCCCGACGTCGCAATCAAGAATGCCGAGGAGTTTGTGCGCCAGCGGGTCGACCTGGTGCTGGAGTTCCAGGTAGAGGAGCATGTGGCGCCCCACGTCGCCCACATTTTCAAAAAAGCCGATATTCCCCTGGTCGCCATCGATATCCCCCATCCCAATGCCACCTACTTCGGAGTCGACAATTTCGAAGTGGGATACGAAGCCGGTGTTCTCCTGGGCCAGTTTGCCACCGGCAAATGGAAGGGCAAGGCAGACTGGGTGCTGGGCATCGGGTTCTCAGAGGCGGGCAGTTTTGTGCAGAGCAGAATTGCCGGCGCCTTCGAAGGGATTCGTGAACGGATGGATCAGATTCCCTCCGATCACTTTCTCCGGCTGGAGGGCCGCGGAATGCGGCAACCCAGTTTCGTGGCGGTTTCCGACTTTCTCCGCAACCACCGCAAAGGGCAGCGGATTCTAGTTGCCGCTTCTACAGACTCCAGCGCGTTGGGAGTGCTCGACGCGGCGCGTCAATCCGGCCGCGAGTCGGATTTTGCCATAGCCGGGCAGGATTGCATCCCAGAGGTCCTCGATGAACTGCGAAAGGAATCGAGCGCGATTATCGGTTCAATCTCGCACGGCGCGGAAACCTACGGTCCCCGGCTGATTCAACTCGGAATTGCGCTGCTCCGGGGCCACATTGTGCCGCCCTATAACTATGTGCGCCATCATGTCGTCACCGCGGAATCGCTGGCTGCGAAGGACGGACACGTCGCGTAATCTCCGCTCGATGCGCAACCATCATGGATGGATGGCAAGATAATTGCCGTAGCCCACGATCACGGTTGATCCCACCAGCGTGAGCAAGGTGAGAAAGACAAGCGTCTTCGTCCGGCGGCTCACGCCCCGCCACTCCTTCAAGGCGATTCCCCACAGGGTACTGAAGATGATGATGCTCGCCATGTGCAGTGTCCAGCTTGAAAATTTGTAGCGACCCATCTGGGTCTCGCCCATGGTGTAGAAGAAGAACTGCATGTACCAGGTGGCGCCGGCCAGCGCAGAGAAGAGGTAGTTCCAGCTGAGCGAAGGGGGATGGTGCGGGTGGGCCGTGTATTCGAGCGCCATTTCAGTCGAGGCGGCGTCGGTCGGGTTCTCGAGCGGCGGATGCTCGCCTTCGGCGCGGCTTGTCGCATCCGGCGGGATGCGCAAATACTCGCCGTAGCTGCCGTTGCGCGTGCTGAGGATGGCACACCAGATGAAGTTGGTGGTGAAGCCCCCCGCCAGCACTATCACCAGAACTGGGAGCCCCTGCCACATGATGCTGGTTCCATGAGCGAGCGTGAGTGCCTTGATCGGATTGCCCGCGTCGAGCCCAAAGGCGAAGCACGAACTCATAACTCCGCAAAATGTCGCCACGCCCAGACCGAGTCTCAGGTTGAATTCCTTGATGCTGGCTAGCTTCTGTTCGTGTGAAAGTTCATTCTCCTTGGAGATCCCGGCTGCTCCGGCAAATAGAATGCCGAGTACGCATATCCCTACTCCGACGAGGATGATGACCCCCGAGCGCTGGGCGAGCAATTGCATGAACTGTCCATGAAAGATGGGCGGGACAAGTGTGCCGAAGACCGCCGTATATCCAAGGGCCACGGCCATGCCGAGCGAGAGCCCGAGATAGCGCATGGTGAGCCCGAAAGTAAGGCCGCCCAAACCCCACAACACCCCGAAGAAGTACGCCCAGAAGATGGCGGAAGAAGGCGCACCGTGAAGCACGGTCACAAGATCGTGGGTCAGCAAGCTGGCCAGCAGCCATGGCATGACGATCCAACTCACCACGCCGCCTGCAAGCCAATAGGTCTCCCACGACCAGCCGCGCACCTGCCGATAGGGAACATAGAAGCTTGCCGAGGCGAGCCCGCCCAGCCAGTGCAGAAAGACTCCCAGCAACGGATTTGCGCCCAAGGTGTTGGCTCCCTTCCTGGTCCCTCACTGCGAATCGAGGCGTCCGCTCGTCCACACATCGGCCTTGCCTTGCGCAAGCGCGCCAGGGGTCGAGGCCACCATCAATTCATATGCGGTCTGCCGCGCGCCCTGCGCGGAGTCCCCCGGTTGCCAGGAAAAGCGCGGAGCCAGGTCGTCGATACCGAGTGGCGTTTTGAGGTTGTCAACGCGCAACTCGACTGGTCCGCGCGCCGGCTGACCTTGTGGCGACAGCGTCCAGCCCACAGCACTCAACGTCATGCTCGATACCGTACCGAGCACAAAATTCCTTTTCATCTTCTTCCCCGATCTGAAATCGTCCTGCGCGTTCGGGATCAACTGCGGTTTATTGCCCTGCGCGCTCGCTGCTCCAGTAAGTCACTGGCCCCAGAAGCCCTGATTCAAGCAATGGTGAATCGCCTCGAACGGCCGGAAGCCGCCCCGCGGCGTAGAAATGGATGGGAGTTCGAGCAGAGACTGCTCCCCAAATGAAACTATTTCAGCTTGAAAACCTTATGCAATGCACGCTGGGGTTGTCAAAGGGGAACGTCCGCGGGTTGCTGCATGCGCGTTGATCGGAATCGCTGGTCTCATTGGGCGCTACACGTTCCGTGGGAGACATCGCGCGTGAGGATGCGGAACGTGAAAGCCGGTTCATCCGGCCTCGCTTTCGGCAACCTTTCGTGACATCGTGGTGCTCAAGGCAGGTCTATCTGCTGATGCAGCGGAAGATCCTGTGAAGAGCCCCCAGCCATCACTGTGTAGTTGCCGGGAACCAGCTTCCAACCATCGGACGCTTCATCGTATACGGTCAGACGATCGCGGCTCACAGGAATAGAAACCTGCTTCGATTCGCCGGGAGACAGTTCCACCCGTGCCCAGCCGATGAGCCTCTTGGGTGGTTCTCCCGCCGCATCGGGAAGCGAAGCATAAACCTGTGCGATCTCGGTTCCGCACGCGTTTGCCGGTGTTGCGAACCGTGAACGAAATCTCGACAGTTTCCCCGCTCTTTACGGTCAGGCCGGAGTAAGTGTAGGCGGTATAGGAGAGGCCGAAGCCGAATGGGAATAACACGGGTTTCTTCTCCGCGTCGTACCACTTGTAGCCGACCTTCAGCTTTTCGTCGTAATAAGTCTCGAATGGCGGAAGTCCCTTGGCCATCGTCGCCATGAAGCTGGAAATGTCTGCGCCCGGCGCCGGACGACTGGGTTGAGAAGCAGGCGGCGGCAACACCAGCGTGGGATGGGGCAAGTCGGCGTCGCTCTTCGGGAAAGTAATTGCCAGTTTGCCTGTAGGATTCACCTCTCCGGTCAGCAGATTGGCGAGGGCCTCAGCGCCACGGATTCCGGGATACCAGGCCTCGACGACTGCGCTGACATGATCGATCCAGGGCATGGTGGCTGGACTGCCTGTTTCGAGAACAACAATCGTATTCGCATTGGCCGCAGCCACCGTCTCGATGAGCTTATCCTGATCATCGCCGAGATCGAGCGACTTCAGGTCCATGCCTTCCGACTCTGGTTGATACGCGAATACGATTGCGACGTCGGCTCCTTTGGCGGCGGATGCTGCAGCGGAAAGGTCATCGCCGGAACAGTAGGCGACTTTGCTGGAAGGCAGTTTGGCCGTGAGCGCGCGCAGCGGTGAGCTCGGCAACCAGACTTGGCGCCTGAAAAAGTTCGCCATGGGATTCGCGCCTGGCTGAGGCGGCGGCGGAGTGAACCGCGGAGCCTCCCGGTGCGTCGACCTGTGCCGAGCCGCCTCCGGTGATTACGCCCACGTCGGCATGTCCGCCAATCAGCACGACGGAATGCAGTTTCGCAGCCTCCAGGGGAAGCACGTTGCGGCTGTTCTTGAGTAGAACGATGCTCTTTTCAGCGAGGCTCTGCGCCAGTTCGTAACCGCGCTCCACATCGGGCACCTGCTTCACGACCGGATGATCGAACAGACCGGTGGCGAAAATCGTGCGCAGGATGCGGTGCACGTGATCGTTGATTTCGTCCTGCGAGACTTCTCCAGTTTCGACCGCCTTCTGTAACGCATCGCCAAAGAACGTCTTGCCCGGTTGTTCCTGGTCCAGACCTGCGTGCGAGGCCTTGGCAGTGGAGTGCGTGCCGCCCCAATCGGAAACAACGAAGCCCGGGAAATGGAAGTCTTTCCTGAGGACATCAGTGAGCAGGTAGGTGTTTTCGCAGGCGAAATCGCCATTCACGCGGTTGTAAGAGCACATGAAAGCGCCGGCATCGGAAATCTGCAGAGCAATTTCAAAGGCGCGCAAATCGGTTTCCCGCATCGAGCGTTTGTCGATGTTGGCGTTGACGGCATTGCGGCCACTCTCCTGGTCATTGATGGCATAGTGCTTCAGGTCGCCAATGATGTGCTCGGACTGCACTCCCTTGACGAAGTTGCCCACCAGCGTGCCGGCCAGCAGCGGATCTTCACCCTGGTACTCGAAGGTGCGGCCGTTGCGCGGCTCACGCGGAAGGTTGACGCCTCCGCCGAGCGACATGCTGTAACCCTCGGCGCGCAACTCCCGGCCAATCAGGGCGCCATATTCAAAAGCAGCTTGCGGATCCCATGCCGATGCTGCTGCCAAATTGTTGGGCAGCGCGGTGGAATAGCGCCCTGAGGCCGCACCACGGGTCACGCCATAAGCCGAGTCCGCCATCTGAATGGCGGGGATGCCGACTCGCGGAATGGAGTTCGACCAGCCTGCTCCGCCATTCGACTCACTCGGGCCGGCGTTGGGACCGAAACCGCCCTGCCCGTGCAACAGCGAAATCTTCTCCTCCAGCGTCAATTCCTTGATCACCAGGTCCGCGCGAGCATCGGGCGAAAGAGTTGTATCGGACCAGGGATAGTGCTTGGGCTCGGGCTGCTGTCTCCCGGGAAACTGGGCCCTGACAAGCGGGGCTGACGCAAAACCTGCGGCCAACAGAAACGCCCATGTGGCGCGGCAACAGCGATTCGACAGCGTCATTTTTCGTATCCTGCCTCTCTCAATCGATTTCAGGTGTTCGAAGTCATGCAAAACTCGTTCTGTTTACCGCCGGGACGAAACTCGGAAGGTCATGGCACAATGCTGGAGGTTGAGTGAAATAGGTGGTAGTCCGAGTAGCGATGGCTCTCTTCTGCGGGTCCCGCACCTTGAACAGCCGCTCGCGGACGGCGACCGGGCGGTCGTGTTGTCGTTTCTGGGCGTCAACTCGGGAATGACCCACGATCGCGTCCCATTGCAGGCAGCAATCGCGAAGCTGAAACCCCGGCAGATCAAGCATTCGGACTGCAGCTTTCTTCACTGGCTCGAGGTCGGCGGGCCCCAAATGCCGATCATCAAAAAGAAAGACGATGAACCTGTTCGCCGCAGCCGGCGGTTGAGCAACCGTACCCTCGGAGGCTGGTGCTTCGGGTGCCGGCGGTGCTGCGAGCTGCGAGTGAAGATTCACTGAGCCCGTTAAGAGGACAATCATCGCGAATACTGTCGAGCTAATGCTCATTCTTCTCCACGAATTCCACAAATTTCTTCGGTGGCCTTTTGCGAGTGTCACGACGCGAACCATCCTGTAACACCGGGAACTCGAACCGTTGACGGGAGCGGTTATCGGTTCGGCTGCAGCGCTGCCTCGAACAAATGCGTCCCTGGCGTTATGTCAAAACCGCGGTTCCCGGCAGAGGCCGATGGCTGCGCTTTCGTCCGCACGGGCCCGTCGCCTGGCACGAACACGGTAGCCGTCGTTCCCGGCGGAACGGTGACGCTCAATCTAAACGTTCCATTCTCGATTCGCCAGTCGCTGACGATATCACCATGGATCGAGCGATACCTGACTTTCACAAAGGTAAGGTCGCCAACCACCGCCGGCTTGACGATGAAGTGCTGGAAGCCGGGGGACTTCCCGTCGCTTCGGATTCCCGCCAGGCCCTCAGTAAACCATGCGCCGATGGAGATCAGGGTGTCATGGATGTGCGATTGGCCCGTCCAGCCCTCCCAACTCGTAGTAGCGCCATTCGCCAGCATGTAGCCCCAGCCCGGATACTCCCTGGTATTTGTCATCAGGTAGACCAGGTCGCTGCGGTCCGCTTCTGTAAGGTACTTCATCAGGAAATACGTACCATGCATGCCGGTATCGAGATGGCCTTCATTTCGAACTCGAATCGTATTCTCCAGGCTCTTCATCACGTCGTCGCGCAATTGCGTTGGAACTATACCCGTGAGCAAAGGAAAGGCCTGCAGGGCCGAATCGCCATTCAGGTAGTCGTGCTCGCCCGCGTTGTAGAACCGGTGATGGATCGCCCTGGAAACCGCGGCTGCCCGCTCATCGTATTTCGACGCGTCACTTTCCTTACCAAGTACGGTGGCGATCCTGGAGGCAAGCTCGAGCTGGTAGACATAATGAATACTATTGATGAGCTGAGCTGGCCGCGGGTCAGCACTGGCTCCTCCAAAGCTCCCCTTCGGCGTCAACCAATCCCCGAGAAAATTCCACATCTGCATTCCCATTGCATGGCTCTTGTGGTCAAGCAGAAGGTCCTCTGTAGTCTCTGAATCCAAATAACCAAGCCATTTCTGAATCATCGGATAGTTGGTTTCCAGCACGCCCTTGTCGCCATACTGCAGGTACATCTGCCAGGGCAACGTGACCACAAATCCGCCCCACATGGGGCCGCCTCCGCCCCGATCTTGATAATTCGGGGCTGTATGTGGAAGGGAGCCGGTCGCGGGGTCCTGAGAATCACGCCAGTTGGCAAGCCAGCGATTGTAGAGGCCTCCAGCGGCGAAGTTGAACATCCCGGTTTCGAATGAAGTTCCCGCGTCTCCGCCGTAGCCTAGCCTCTCCCGCGTTGGACAATCAACCACGTAACCGCCCAGAGTCAGCGATTCATACGTCCGGGTGGCCATCTGGTAGATCTGGTTCAGAAGCTCGTTGGATGAACTGAACTCGCCAGCGCGGTCATACGAGGTACGAATCAGGTAGCCGGTCGCGTCGGAAACGGCTGGCGCATTTTCGATTCCGATGATTCGCACATATCGGAACCCGTGATAGTTGAATCGCGAGCGAAACGTGAGAGCTTTGCCGTTGCCCACGATTTCGTCACGCTGGTTGGCCGTGTTGGGGAGATCAGTCGGATTTCCTCCTCGGAATGCGGGAGGAACGTCAGCACGCGCAGGCGGTTTGGCGCTGTTCTGTCCCGCAGTCCCGGCGACGCGCGGTGGAGCGCCTCCAAAAAACGGAGGCGCGGGAGGGCCCCACGCTACAGGTGTAGCTGGAGCCGGCTTGTCCCGCTCCAACTGATCAGAGTACTCAAGCTTGACCGTCGCCCCCTTTGGGATTGCGGGCAACTTGACTTCGAGCCAGCCAGTGAAGTCCTTCCCCATATCGAGGATCCAGCCGCCTTGAGGATAAGCTTCCACCCGGACAGCCTTGATCGTCTCAATCAGTCTGTTTGGCTCAACCATCTGCGCCGAAGTCACCACCTGCGGCGGGTCGAAGACTCCAGCCGGCTGCCAGCTTGAATCGTCCAGATCGGCGGAGTTCCAGCCAGGGAGTTCCAACTCGGTGTCATAGCGCTCTCCGCCGTAATCTCCGAATGGCGTCCCACGACCAAGGGGACTGAGTGGACTCTCGCGGACCTTCCACGATTCATCGGTAACAAGCTCCGTCGTCCCTCCGTCCGCCGTGGAGATTTCAAGTTGGGCTCGAACCAGCGGACCGTCATGGATGACTCCGGGATTTCCTTTCACGTACCAGCCGCGGCCGAGCCAGAGGGCAACGACGTTCTTTCCCGGGACCAGGTAATCCGCGACTCCATGAGCGACGTAAAGATTGCGCTTCGAGTAGTCGCTCACGGCCGGACTGAGTACATGGTCATCGACCTTGCGGCCATTGATGTAGAGCTCGTAGTAGCCGAGAGGGTTTACGTATGCCACCGCCCGGCTCGGCTTCTGCGGCAGCGTGAATGTCTTGCGCAGCCATGGAAATGGAAGCGGTGTGCCTTCTGCTGTGCCGGAGGGGCGCTGCTCGCCGATCCATTTTGCGTGCCAATCTGATGTTTCCAGAAGGCCCATCGACCACGTGGCCTGTTCGCTCCATTGCGATTCCTGGCCGGCATCGCCCCAGACGCGTACCTTCCAGTAAACCTGTTCTCCGGAACTCAGCTTCTTCCCGCCATATGCAATCCAGCTCGATTCTTCAGTGGCCACTCGGCCCGAATCCCACAGGTCGCCTTGATCCTTCTTGAGGATCGCCGGGCTGCTCGCGACCAGTACACGATAAGCACTTTGACCGCGAATGTTCTCCGGAGGATTGAGCAACCAGCTCAACCGTGGCTTCTGAACGTCGATGCCCAGCGGGTTCGCGAGGTATTCGCAGCGCAGTTCTTGAGCGGAGAACGGTGTTTCGAAGGCCGCACCGAAGAGTCCAACAGCATCGAACGACATGGCGAGTATTACGATTCCCCGCAACATCCACTTGTGGCTCGCTCTCATGTGTGCATCGCTCCATTCGCCCAGGCGCAGGTCCAATCGCCAATCCTAATGCGATGACTCCGTTATTTCCACTGTGCAGGGCCGTCTACGGCATTTCAACATTTGGAGTCCTCTACGAAGGATCTCGATTGCGGATCTTCTGATCGCCAACACCCTAGCCATTCTCAATTTGAGGCGAAATGACGGTTTTCGCCTTTAGACTCAGGAAGCTAAACTTTCCTCCCGGATCTTGTACGACATAACCACGGAGAACGAATGTATGCAGGATCCGGTAGGTCGTAGTGCGCGACACACCAGTCGCGTTCGAGAACTCATCCGGTTTGAGAGGGATGTCGCTTCCACGCAGGAACTCCAAGATATCAAGCGCGCGCATGAGGACGGGCACCGAATAAGGCTGCCTCTTGGTGGCTTTCTTCATAACGCACTCCGCTCGCCTCGAGACGGCGGATATCGACCATGAGTTTCTGAGAAGTGGTCTGCCAGCTTAACCCCTCTACTTGAGATGAAAACGAGCTGCCGGTGCTTCTCAAGGCTCAAGAGTCTCCCATAACTTCCGCTCAAGGCTGTACGGGTCATCAACCACTGCGCACTGCGCATTGATCTCCATGGTGGCGCGCTCTTGCAAGGTATAGGCAGGCCACTTCGGCTGCCCTTTGGCTCCCGGATGTCCCGTTCTGGCGAAGGTGCTCCACATCTCGCTCATGTTGTGCGCGGTCTGCACGCTGTCGGGATCGGAGATGGCCATCATGTTCGGACCGGGAGGTTTCGCCTCTGAATTCCGGTCCTGTCCTGCCGGGCGGACGATGTTGAACTTGTATGGAATCTCCAGCGCGTGTGCGGCCCCGAGTTTGTGCTGTGTTCCGGGGATTAGCATGTCTGACTCGTGCGTGAAGATGTACATGTAGACGGGCGCGCCATGCTGCGCGTATTTGCGTTCGGCGATCGTGATTGCGCCCAGGCCAATCATCCGCGCAGTGGAAATGGCGATGTACAGGTCAGGTGCCGAAGCATTGGGCCGGCTCTTGCGATAGGTGTCGAACACCACATCCGCGTTGGCGCCAAGTTCGTTTTTGAGCCGGTCCTTCAACGTCGCGTCGGTCAAGTTGAAGACTTCGGTATTGTGGCTCTCCATGAAGAAAAAGTTGGTTTCGTCGCGATTTGAGCCAACGATGAGAGGTTTGTTTTTTGAGATTGCCGGCGCCTCCGGATCGAAGGGATGATTCGGTAGGATTGTGCCATCGACGACGGGCCCGAATCCGCCCGGCCGTCCACCACCTCCGATGCCCTTCCGCCCGCCGCTCATGGTCAGCGGCCCTCCGGGCTGCTTGCCCAATTCCACCTGCGCATCCACCAGTTTGTCTGCGGGCACGTCTAGCAGTTTGCGCCACTCGCTCTTTTCAATTCCGAGTTGCTTAAGGGTCATGATCGCGGTTTCGGCCGCTGCGTCGCGCGGCATCATGCGAATGCCCGGCCCACTTTCAATCGAGGCTTTATTGAAGAATGGCTCGGCCGTGGGCATGGCATAGAGGCACGAGGTTTTGGCGCCACCGCCGCTCTCGCCAAAAATCATAACGTTGTTCGGATCTCCACCAAAGGCCGCGATGTTTGCGTGCACCCATTTCAGCCCGTCGCAGATATCCAGAAGACCCTGATTGCCGGAAGTTGCGTATTCTTCGCCTCCCAGTTCGCCAAGATAGAGAAATCCCATCAGGCCGAGTCGATGATTGGTGGCCACAACAACCACATCCCAGGTGCGCGCGAGATTGCCGCCGTCCTGATATGCCGAACCGCCCGATCCGACAACAAAGCCGCCGCCGTGGCTATAGAACATCACCGGCCTTTTGCGCGCATCGGCAGCGGGGGTCCAGACGTTCAGGAAGAGGCAGTTTTCGTCCGAAGGCGGCTCGTTGTGACGCTGACCGCCCGGCTGCAAGGAAGGCGCGCCGAGTTGAAGCGCGTCCCGAACGCCTGTCCAGGATTGAAGGGGAGGCGCAGCCTTGAAACGATTCGGTCCCGAAACAGGTCCGGCATACGGGATGCCCTTGAATGTCGCCAGCCCGTCGCCCTTTGCTCCGCGAACACGTCCGTACGAGGTGTCGACTTCGATGAACTCAGACTTGGCGGCATCCCCAAAGGCGTAGCCCCTCGGAAGTGCAGCCGCACCGGCAAGAACGAGCGAACCTCGGGCAACAAATTCGCGCCGGCTAAGTGTGTGCGAAAAACAATCAAGAATCGTGCTCACGTTTTCCCTTTCCCTGACATAACGCCAGAACCTGCAATGAAGATCAATTCATCTTCTCGATCATTTCGTCGATGCCGCCTACAATACTGGCCTCAGCACATCCTGGCTTGAGCGCGGAACCAAGTACCTGAAATGTGTACCGCCCGAATGCGTCGTCGGTGGGCACATAACCGGAGTTGGCCATGCCGTTGGTGAGCGTCACCATGATGGTGTCGTGGAACTTCGATCCCGCTTTCACCTGCTGTCCAATCATGTTGTAGAGTTCCGCGTTCGCACTGCCCAGCGCGATATTTCCTATCCGCAGCGCACCGACCTTGATGCGGACGGGGTCCGCAGAGTCTTCGTATTTGCCCGGCGCGCCCTCGCGGCCGGTATCGAGCCTCTTGCGAGCCGGGCAGGTCACCTCCTGCTGCTCACCTTCAATCTTCACTTCGGTTTTCAGCGCATGGATATGGCTCATGACGCGCATCGTTTCTTCCGCCGTAATCTGGCCCATGGATTTGACCAGTTCCAGGCTTTGTTCCATGGCTACAGGATCGACTGGGATCTTGTCCGCCTCTGGGGTCCCTATGAACATGGCGTGCATAATAGCTGTGCCCAGGTCCACATGCTCGGTGTCCTGCACGGCTTGAACACGAACGCGCTCGATCTCGAGGTTGGGGCGGAGGTACAGCGGATTCTGATCTCCCGCCGCACCGCTGGTCCAGAGCGACTGCCGGAGGGTTTTCCCATCAAATTGTTGCGACAATCCCAGTGAGCAACGTGCATCCGGTCAGACTTTGCTCACCGCAAGGCATCCCAGGTCAGGTATTTGTCCGTTGACTCAGACACGTTTCGGAAGGCTCGGGGTTGAATTTGCGGGCGTCCGTTTGGGCACTTGATTTCAAACGGGAAATTACTTCCACATAAATTGGCATCACCATAGCGATGCCATTGCCCCGCTTGCAAGGTTCCGAACCGTTTCAGGGGAGGGGTTAAGACCCAAATGCCGCACAAGTCATTGAAAGTCTGATTGTTAAATCGGCGAGGTTAGATATGTTAAGGGCTTGAGTGGTCAATTTTCTGTTACGATTCCGGAATCGGTGGTGGGGTCGGCAAACGAAGGTGCAGGTGCTGCGTGCTGAGTCCTAAAGGGATAGAACAGCCCAAATCCGAGGTCAGCGATTTCAGCGCAGAGATTCAGACGGCAGTCCGGGCTGAGCTTGAAATGATGTTGATGGCTCCATTCTTTGCTCAAAGCAATCGATGCAAAGGCTTTCTGAGCTATGTCGTTTTGCAGACGCTCTCCGGTAATGCGAGCCAGCTTAAAGAAAGAACCATTGGAATAAGTGTTTTCGGTCGCGCAATCGACTACGATACGGGCGAAACTTCAATTGTGCGGGTTACAGCAAACGAGGTGCGAAAGCGAATCGGCCAGTATTATCGTGAATCTGAGATTGCTCACCCGATTCAAATCGAACTTCCTCGGGGAAGCTACGTTCCGGAATTTAAGATCCAGCCTTTAAGGCGGAACAGGACTGCTGGAGAAGCGGCGGCGTTGATTGATTCTTCGGATCAGGCTGTCGGCGCAGTTGACATACCCGCATCGCAAATACCCGGGCCCACAATGCCCCTGGCATTCGATCTCGACCTCAGAGACGAGTCCTCGAGCGGTGCACCCGTTGCACGCGGTAAACACCGCGACCGCAGGACGTTGGTTTATCTCTCGGCTCTTATCCTTCTGCTGGCCTCCGCGGCTACGATTCTTTGCGTTTGGAGATTCCGGACACCTAACCCCAAAGGCCCCCAGGTCTGGGAAGCCTTCGCTCATTCAAATTCACCAGTTCTTCTTTGCATTGATACGCACGATCTTCATCTTGCGAATGCAGCATCATCGCCGGATGGACAAAGCTTCGTCGATCTCGTGCTTCATAAGCAGATCATCTCCCTCGACGATGCCGCAGTCCTCTCGTCTATGGCCGCGGTACTGGGAAAGAAGGGTATCCCATTCCGGGTGGTTGGGGCTGAGCAGACTTCCCTTACAGAATTCCGAAGACAGCCGGTCATCCTGATCGGGGCGATTGATAACAAGTGGACGATTCGGCTCACTCAGAATTTGAGATATCGCATCCAAATCTCAAATGCGCCAGGATCGGGGTCGAATAAGGAACCGATCGCGTCGATTGTGGACTCCGAGCACCCCAACAACTCCGCGTGGACTGTTGACCTTTCAGTCCCATACGGCGAATGGAAAAATGATTACGCCGTTGTGGCAAGAATGGATGATGCCACGACTGGTGTTCCGGTACTAATAGAAGCCGGATTAGGCAACGACGGGAGCGTGGCAGCAAGCGAATTGGTCGTTTCAGGCGGCCTGGATCCCGCACTGGCCAGTGAACCTCTTTGCAAGAACAAGTCCAACTTCGAAGCTGTAATCGGAACGGACATCATCGATACCAGACCCGGACCACCTCATATTCTCCGTATGAATTGCTGGTGATGCCTACGTTTGTGAGCGTGAAACCCGCGACTCGCTTCTTTCAATTTTTGAGTTCACCGGAATAATCTTGCGGACCCCTTGCTCGACCTTTCATGAGTTTCGAATTCCTTTGTGTGACAATCCAATCGGAACGGCAATCATCAGGCTCAATGAGCGCACTGTTCGCAGCAACCTGGGCAGTCGGTCAGTCATACGCAGTGGGGATCTACATCGTAGGCATCAGACTCCTCCGGGTTTGAGCCATCGGGTGGCCCCTCTCCTATTGACTTTCTGCAGGAAGAAGTGATACTCCTATTGCCATTCGATAGGAAAGAAAAAAATGAGTTCCAAACAGGCGAATCTCCTACAGGGCACACTCGATCTCCTGGTCCTCAGGGCTCTTGAACCGGGAGAACTCCACGGTTTGGGTGTTTCGCGCCGCATCGAGCAGATAACGAAAGGGACATTTCTGGTCAAGCCTGGCTCCTTGTTTCCAGCACTTCACCGAATGGAAGAAGCCGGCTGGCTGAGTTCTTTCTGGGGCGAGTCCGAAAATAACCGCCGTGCGAAGTTCTACCAGCTCACCAAGGCGGGAAAACGCCAGCTTGAAGTGGAAACCGAAGAATGGACGACAGTGGCTCTTGCCATGACAAACGCTCTGAAAGCCACGTAAGGGAAAGAACGATGAATCTCTGGTCTCGTCTCAAAAGCACTTTTCGAAATCTCTTCGGCAAGTCTCGTGTCGAGAACCAGCTTGATGAGGAGGTTCGCGCATACGTGGGTATGATCACGGACGAACGGATCGCGGCCGGCATGTCAGCATCCGAGGCCCGGCGCACAGCACTAATCGAGGCTGAAGGCATGGAACAGGTCAAGCAGGCTGTGCGGGATCATCGCGCCGGCGCTCGATTGGAGTTGTTTTGGCAGGACGCGCGCTTCGGCCTGCGCCAGTTGTGGCAAAATCCTGGCTTCACCGTCTCCGCGATTGCCGCGCTGGCCCTCGGTATCGGAGCTAACACCGCCATTTTCTCTGTAGTGAATACGGTTCTGCTTAAGCCGCTCACCTATCCGAACGCCGACCGCATGGTGAATTTTCTGGTGCCGTCTACTGGAATCGCTAGCGATCTCCACAGCATCCCGGAGTTTCACTTTCTTCAGCGGCAAACGAACCTGTTTAAGGAAGTCGTGGCATTCGACAACGCGGGCCCCGGCTTTAACCTGACCGGCGGCAGCCGTCCCGAGCAAGTCAACGGGATTCACGTGACAGAGGCCTACTTCCGCGCGTATGGCGCGCCCGTGGCTCTGGGACGGACCTTCACGCCGCAGGACGACTCGCCCCACGGTGGCAAGACGGTGGTCCTGAGCTACGCCCTGTGGCAGCGCAGGTTCGGCGGCGACCCCGCGATCGTGGGGAAATCGATCTCGCTGGGCAATGAGCCCTATACCGTTATCGGCGTGATCGGAAAAGATTTCCTGGGTGACGTGCAAGCCGACCTCTGGCTGCCGTTTCAGTTTGACCCGGCCAGCACGGACGGGAACGTCTTCTTTTTCATGACCGGGTTGCTTCAGCCGGGCGTTACCGTGGCGCAAGCCAACGCCGCATTAGCGGCGCTGAGCTCTGAGTACCTTCGGGAATACCCGAATGGGTGGGATCCGCATCCCAGGGTTGGGCCGTTGCGCGACAGCATCATCGGCGATGCGCGTAACTCACTATTGATGATGCTCGGCGCTGTGGGACTGGTGCTGTTGATTTCCTGTGCCAATGTCGCCAACCTGCTGCTGGTGCGCGCCACGATCCGCAAACGCGAGTTCGCGATCCGCTCCGCACTGGGAGCCAGCGCTGCGCGCATTGTGCGCCAGTTGTTGACGGAAAGCGTATTGCTCTCCCTGGCCGGCGGCATTCTCGGCATGGGCCTCGGCTTTGCCGGAATGCGCGCACTGCTCGCCGTCAGTCCCGCCGGGCTACCCCGCATCGGCGAGGACGGCTCTGCTATCGGCATGGATTGGCGCGTGCTCGGCTTCACCCTCGGTGTCTCGTTGCTGACAGGCATCCTCTTTGGGCTGTTTCCCGCCTTCAGCACTTCGCGCTCCGACTTGAACGCCACTCTAAAAGAGAGCGGCAACCGCTACGGCACCGGGTTTCGCGAGGGGAAGGCTCGCTCGCTGCTGGTCGTCAGCGAAATCTCGCTGGCCCTGGTACTGTTCATCGGCGCGGCGCTTCTCATTCGCACCTTCATTGCCCTCCACGAGGTGGGTCCGGGCTTCGATTCTCACAATGTTTTGACCATGGAAATGTCGCTCAATGGCCCCGGCTACCAGAAGACCGCCGGCATCGCTCAGCTCTTGCGGGACGGACGCCACCGGCTCAATGCTCTGCCTGGAGTGGAACTTGCGGCAGCCGGCTTTTGGCGGCCCATCGATGTCGAAGATGGCACGGGGGGATTCCACATCCTCGGACGTCCGGTCGAAAAGAACTGCTGCGGGAGCAAGTGGATGAGCATTACCCCAGGTTATCTGAACCTGTTCAAGATTCCCGTTCTGCGTGGACGCGACTTCACTGACAGCGACAACGCCGAGGCGCCCGCTGTAGCTCTCATCAATGAGGCCTTCGCGAGAGAATTCTTCGCCCACGAAGACCCCCTAGGGCAGCACATCGACCACGGGCAGCAAGGGGGCCAGCGAGGGATACAAACGATCATCGGCATCGTCGCCGATTTCCACGACGGAGGTCTAGCCACGCCTGCCAGCCCCATGATGATCCTTCCCATTTCCCAGGTCTCGGATGACTACAACGCAGCCTATGCCAATATCCAGCCGCTCTTCTGGCTGGTGCGCACCCATGGCGACCCGCACCTGTCTATTCCCGCCGTCACCGAGCAGTTGCGCGTCGCCAGCGCGGGATTCCCGGTGGGCCACGTCCGCACCATGGATGAGGTCATGGGGCACTCCACCGCGCGGCAAAGTTTCCAGATGCTGCTCCTGACCATCTTCGGCGCGGTGGCGCTGCTGCTTGCGGCCATCGGCATATACGGCTTGATGGCCTACTCCGTCGCGCAGCGCACCCAGGAGATGGGTATCCGCATGGCGCTCGGCGCGGACCGCGACGCGATACGCAAGCTCATTGTCTGGCAGGGCATGCGGCTCGCCGTAGTCGGCGTAGTTGCCGGTATCGCCGCGTCCTTCGGCCTCACTCGCCTCCTGTCCACTTTCCTCTTCGGCGTTAAGCCTTTGGATCCCGCTGTATTCGTATCGGCACCACTCATTCTCACTGCAATTGCGCTGCTCGCAGTGTGGCTGCCTGCCGTGCGCGCGTCCAAGGTCGATCCCATGCAGGCGTTGCGCGCGGAGTAATCCGAGAACCGTTGGGCATGGCTATTCAATAATCTGGAAGGGGCAAAGACCTGCTTGGCGACGTCTCCGCGTTTCTCAATCCGCCGGTAGATGAATTGCCGAGATCGAGTCCACCGGACCTCGACGCTCGAACGGCGATGCTGGGCGCCGCGGTCAAATATGTAACTAACAATATCGAACGGCTCCCGGACTTCTTCGCCACAAGGACCACGCGGAGCTTCGACGACAGCCCTACTGTGCCGATTGACTTCGGAGTACCCTCCTTCGGAGCGGGCTTCATTTTGTAGAAACAATCGACCAGGAAATAAGGTTTCGAAATCGACGAGAGGAACTCAGCGACACGAGTCTCAAGCGCGGGCCGAATGGGAAGTCCTTCGAATCAACGACGTGAGCTTCACGAATTACCACAAATTCGGATCGACCGTCGCGGTGTTGCCCGGATTTTCCGAGCCTCAATGATAGCTTTGTCTGAATCATGTTGGACTTCTCGAACCTTCGCCTCCTGGGCGACAAGGATCTCCCGCGTTATTCCACGAGAGTTAGCTAGCGGTCACTCGCCCGTAATGACGCCTCAGTATAGAATTGGCTTCCTATGGAGGACGGACGGAATGAAGAGGCGAATCCTCAATCCAGTTTTGAAATGCTGCGTCCTCTTCCAATCTGTCCGGCCCAGTTGGGCGCTGGGGTCCCACAAGCGAGGCCGACGTGAAATTGGACTCATCCGCTCGAAGTTCGCTACGGGGTTGACCGTTGCGCTGGCGCTGTCGAGTCCGGGGGCCTTTGCCGCCAAGGACGCGATTCAGACTATGACGCCGATTCAGGCTGAATTGATGGCTGACATGAATGCTCGCCTATTGAGCGTGGGCGCGATCGTCTACGCCCGAGTCACCGTCGGATGGCAGGGTACGGAGTGCGTCCTCAAGAACGGTGCGATTCTTGAAGGGCATGTGCTCTCGGTGACTTCTTATCGCCAGAATGGCAAAACCTCCGAAGTCGGGATTGCCTTTACCCGGGCGCAATGCGGAGAGCCAACAATGGGCGCGTTCGAGTTACTGCTTTCCGCTTTGGCAGCGCCGCCTCAGAACAGCGATCTGGGCATTCTCACGTCACCCTTGCCGTTTTCCACTTCGGCGGGCCACACCGCTGCCCAGGGCTGGGGAGGCATTGCCGCTCTCGGAGCAATGCAACAGGGCGCGATTCTGAACCTGCAAATGGATATGCACCTTTATAAATTCCCGGTGACTCCGCGGATGCGGATGGGCGAGGTTGACGGGATCAAAGGGTTAAAACTCGATGTCGCCACGGGGCCGGAAAACAGTTCCGTTCTGACCTGTCGGGGCCACGACGTGGCGCTGGAAAAGCACACCCTTCTCCTGCTGATTCCCGCACGAGGGATTTTTCCGCGCGGGCCGACCGATCCCGACGCGGCTCGGCCGGTTGCGGCCAGGGTTGCCCGCGACGGTCCAACTCTGCCGTCAGACGTACCGGCCAAAATGGCCGCCCCGCCTCCCGTAGACGACCTCGATAGTTGCGTGCCGCCGCAGTGCAACGTCGCATTGCCGCCCGGCCCTGTCAGCGATGGGGCAAAGCCGGCCACCAGCATCTCTATCCGCGAACTCGGCTATGCGCCACGCCCTCGAAGAACGGTGAGAGACTTCGATCAGGATGAAGTGCTCGCCTATCTTGCCCCAGGGGAACTGCTGGTCACGTTCAACCCGCATGTCCTCGTGACCCGGCATACGCTGGGACGGTCAGAATCCACTGTCCGTGTGATCCGCGCGGCTCTCATAGACACGGAGACTCTTCGCGTCACCCGCACCGTGGACTGGGAGTTGCCCGACAACCGCGAATATGTGTGGCCGCTGACAGACGGGCGAGTTCTGGTCCATGTTGGTTCCGAACTTCGTGTCTACGGCGAGGGTCTGAATATCTTGAATCGGATTCCCCTGGAGGGACCGCTGAATTTTGTGCGTGCGACCCCTGACGGAAGCTTCGTCGCACTTGGCCTCACCCATGAGCGTCACTCACCGGAGTTGCACGCCCAGCTAGCCGAGAGTCTCGATCGCGAGCCGGAGGAAGACGTCGAGGTCCTGGTTCTGAATCGCAACTTCGAGACCATCGCCAGATCATCGACGCAATCTGGACTGGTACCTCCTACGCTTCTTGACGAGGGTCAGGCCAGGGTAATGGCACAGCCGAACATGCGGTATCGACTGTCGATGGTGACCTGGGACAACCAGGCATCGACGCTGGCCCGATTCAACTCCAGTTGTACGCCCGAACTCTCGAGCCTCACGCCGGATCTCATCTTCCTGGAAAGCTGCGATAGGCAAACTCACGTGCTTCAGTACCGCGTGTTGCACTCGAACGGGAAGCTGGAACTGAAAGGCGGTTCGAATCCCAATGATTTTGATCACGCAGCCAAGGGCAGCACGAACCGTTATGCCTTTGTTGTGAAAACCGTGCAATCGAATTCCCTCCTGGCTCCGGGAGACCACTTCAGCGCGGCAGATTTGTCCTCAGAGGTACTGGAAGTCTATCGCGCAACGGATGGCAGGCGGCTACTCGGCGTGCGTGTCAATTCTCCATCCGCAAGCCGCGATGGTTACGCACTGGCGCCGGATAGCTCACAACTCGCGGTTCTGACCCGAGACCAGATCTCGATTTATTCAGTAGCAAACAAGAACAATTGACCCTCGGGCGCTTTCCCGCCTCCCCCCGAGCAGACCGTTCTTGACCGCATGCGCAGGTGGTGTGACCGTTGATGCGTTGTGGATTTCGGATGGATCGTCGCTAGCCGACATTATTCAACATCACACAGAGAAACTGCCCGCATCAGTCCCTCCAACGGGTTACGTACTGGAATAAATTCTTGCCCGACATAACCCGTATAGCCAATCTCGAGCAATGTATGCATCACCGCTGGGTAATTGATTTCCTGCCGGTCATCTAGCTCACCCCGCCCCGGATTGCCGGCTGTATGAACATGACCGATGATGTCGCGATACTGACGAAGACGGCGAATTACATCGCCATGCATGACTCCTACATGGTAGATATCAAACAGCAATTTAACATGCGGTGTTTTTACTTGATAGATAATCTCGGCGCAGTAATCCACATTGTCGCCCTGATATCCAGGATGCCCTTTCATGGGATGGGAAGTATCACGAGTGTTAAGATGTTCAAGGCAGACTGTAACATTCCTTTTCGCAGCGTAATCCCCCAATTCTGTCAGCGCCTTCACACAGTTGGCGGCTCCTTCTGCTGGCGATATCTCGCCACTCGCAGGATCTTCCACGTCGCGCCACTTATAGCCGGTAAATGCAATTACATTGGGAACACCGAAGTCTGCAGCCATGTCGATTGCAGTCTTTGTTCGGGTGATCGCTTCGTCGTGATAGCGCAGGTTGTTCAATCCCTTCATAAAGATCGGGTCTGGCATTCCATTGGCTGCCAGACCCATCTTGAGATCATAATTACGCAGGACAGGCCAGAGTTCTGGCGGCACAAGTTCAACGCTTTCGCAGCCCAATCCTTTTGCGGTTAGACATATGCGATCGATGTCCCATTTCCACTCCGTAGCATTCAAGCACCAATAGGCAAGTGACTGTTTGATGCGGCCATGCTTCACTACGCGCGATGCGACGGCTCCATCAGGGAAAATATCCCCATTATGCGCTAGCATCGAAGTTTTCTCCTGGACTGCCACAACAATTCTATTTGTCCCACTGGACCCTCCCGGAACTGCCACCGGGGCTGCAGTCGGACAGGCGCATTCCCTGTGTTCCCGAGGAGCCTATAAAGTATAAACGTGGGCAAGGGTGGAGCATCAGCGGGTAGCGGGCGACGTCGAATGAACCTCTCACCCGCGATGGCAGTTTGCGGGCTTGCATACCGACGGTTGAGCCGGGTGGGCGCGAGTCTTCTGCTGGCGGCGCTGGTTTCTGTCTGCGGGTGCAATCAAGGGAGCAGTGCGAGGCCGACTGGGCCCGCTGCCGCTATCGTGCCTCCTCTTGGATTGCCACCGGTTCCGATTCCAAGGGACAATCCGCCAACCGCAAGCTCGATTTCCTTGGGTCGCCGGTTGTTTTATGACACGAATCTCTCCAGGGACAATTCGATTTCCTGTTCATCCTGTCATGATCCACAACGCGGATTTGCTGATCCGCGGGAGCGATCGATCGGCGTGGGCGGAGCGACGGGGCTGCGTCATGCGCCAAGCCTGTTGAATGCAGGTTATTTGCCGCTCCTCTTTTGGGATGGCCGGGCGGCCAGTTTGGAAGCACAGGTGGGCGTGCCCATGACAGATCCGTTGGAGATGAACCAGGCCCACGAGGCTGCGGTGGAAAAGCTAAGAAGAGACCCATCGTACAAAGCACTGTTCCGGAGCGCGTTTGGCAGCGACGAGATCACCATGAAGCGGGTCGAGAATGCCTTGGCCAGCTTCGAGCGGACACTTCTGAGCGGCGATTCGGCGTTCGACCGATTCAAGTATCAAGGACGAAAAGAGGCGCTCTCTGCCGCGCAGATTCGGGGTCTTGCAGCATTCGAGGATCCACTCCGAGGCAACTGCGCCTCCTGCCACACGATCGGTCCCAAATATGCACTCTTCACGGACAGCGAATTTCACAATACGGGCGAAGGAGTGGGCGACAATGAAGAGCCGATCGACCCCGGACGCTATCGTGTGACCGGGCTGGATATGGACCGGGGTTCATTCCTGACGCCAAGCTTGCGCGACGTTGCGCTAACCGCGCCGTACATGCACGACGGCAAGCTGAAGACACTGAAAGATGTTGTAGATTTCTACGCGGGCAAGGGGAACTCGAATCCTCACCTGGACGAGCGAGTCGCAAGGATAGAACTATCAGGCCAGGACCGGAGCGACCTTGTCGAGTTCCTGAAGTCGCTCACGGGAGAGATGCCATCGAACGCCGGGCCGCCGGGAAAGGATCAGCCGCAATGAAGACGTCGAGATCATTCGTTCCCTGTTGCCTGTTGGGTTGGCTGTTTGCGATAGCGGGTTGTTCCCACAAGGCCCCAACCACTGCGCAGCCTGACCAAAAAGCTCAGGAGGCAATTGTTCCTGCTTTCCACGTGGACCCGGCCACGGCCGGATCAATATCAGGAGAGATTCGCTACACCGGAAAGAGGCCAGCTCGCAAGGCGATCGACATGAGCAATGACCCGGCGTGCGTCGAGGCCCATCACGGGAAGGCAGTCGACGAGTCGCTAGTTGTGTCCCCCAATGGTTCTTTGGCCAACGCATTCATCTATGTCAAAGAGGGGCTCCAAGGCAAGCATTTTGAAGCGCCATCCGCTCCCGTAGTCATCGATCAGAATGGCTGCTGGTTCCGGCCGAGGATCGTCGGCATCCAGACCGGACAGGCCTTCGAAGTTATAAACTCCGATCCGGTGACGCATAACATCCATCCGATGGCCCAGGTCAACCGGGAATGGAACCATAGCCAGGGTGCGGGCGATCCTCCGATGGTGCGGAAGTTCCTTAAACCAGAAGTCATGATTCGCGTGAAATGCAACATTCACAGCTGGATGCATGCCTTTATCGGAGTCGTGGACAATCCGTATTTTACGGTGTCAAAGGAAGACGGCAGTTACTCGATAGAGAACTTGCCACCGGGCACTTATACCATTGGATTCTGGCAGGAAGCTCTTGGAACACAGGAGAGGCAGATCACCGTTGCCCCTCATTCAAATACGCAGGTCAATCTGACATTCAAGGGGCACTGATTCATGAACAAGCCGTTTTGCATTTTCCTGGTAGCTGGCGCATGCGGGATTCTGGCGGGGTGCTCGAAGGCAAAACCGACCGGCGGATCTCCTGCGGTGGCGATTCAAGAGTCTTCGGCTCCCCGGATTTATGTGACGAACGAAGTCTCGGGCGACCTGAGTGTGATCGACTCGGGAACACACAGAGTCATTGCCACGGTTCCCCTCGGCAAGCGGCCGCGAGGAATCCACGCGAGCCCAGATGGAAAGACACTCTACGTGGCCCTGAGCGGGTCGCCGATTGCCGGCCCCGGCGTGGACGATAGTACCTTGCCTCCACCCGACAAGAGCGCGGACGGCATTGGCGTCTTCGACGTATCACAGAACAAGCTGGTCCGGATCATTCCCGGCGGCTCCGATCCAGAGAACTTCGATGTGAGCAAGGACGGCAAGCAGCTGTTCATCTCCAATGAAGACACATCGACAATGAGCATTGTCGATGTCGATTCGGGGAAGGTAATCAAAACAATCAAGGTGGGTGGAGAGCCGGAAGGAGTGAGGGTATCTCCAGACGGCAAGAAGGTATTTATCACCTCCGAAGAGGACGGCACGATCGCCGTGGTGGATCCCACCGAGGGTCGAATTGTGAGAACATTCAAGGTCGGACACCGCCCTCGGTCGATTGCCTTCATGCCTGATGGTTCACGGGCCTATGTGAATGCCGAGAATGACGGAACAGTGGTTGTGATCGACGCGAAGCGGTACAAGATAGTGAAGGCGATCTCTGTTGGCAAACCCGGAGTGATCAAGCCGATGGCCGTGCTGCTTTCGGCCGATGCGACGAAACTGTATGTGAGCACCGGGCGGGGACAACAAGTTTTCACGATCAATACGGCCACCGATACAGTGGCCGGTTCCGTGACGGTGGGAAAGCGCCCGTGGGGCATTGCTGTCTCGCCGGACGGAAGGACGCTTTATTCGGCGAACGGGCCGTCGAACGACATTTCAATCGTGGATCTGGCGACGAATACCGTGACTGGAACGATTCATGCGGGGTCTGGACCATGGGGCGTGGTGGTCTTGTCACGATAGTCCTGGAGCGCAGGGAACAAGGGATGCCACATCGCGGAGCATTCAGGACCCCAGGAGCATGACCTGGGAGTTACAAGACGAACTTAGTCTTTCTTCCGGCCGCGAGGCCAAAACCAAAAGGTGTAGAAGCCTCCGAGAAGGATCAACAGGACGCCACCAAAGAGGCCTGGGTGGTATTCGGCGAGCACGGCCTGGGATGTCCGGTTGAAATCGAGGACGGCCATTACCAGGATGATGACTCCGTAGATAGAGAGTAAGACACCGATAAAGAACCAGACGGGCAACATGGGAGTTTCTTTGCTCATTGCTTCCTCTCCAGTCCGCGCAAGGCGGCTACCAGAAAATGTATTGAAGGACGGCGAAGAAGACTGCCACGCCTGTTGCCCAGAAGATGGGGCGTTTGTAGATCGGCAGTTTGTCCTCAACCGGAATTTGAGTGTAACAGTAGACAATGTCCTGGAGTTCCGCGGCTGGTTTAGGGGCGGTGTGCAGGCTGACGATCACGGTGACAACAACGCAGATGAGCCAGGACCAAATCGAACGGTACAAATTCTCGGCCATGTCTTTAGCGTCCGGCGAAAGAGCAATGATTGCCAGATAGGAGTGGTTGAACTTGACCAGCGTAAACATCGCGACCGATGCAACGGTGCCGGCAAGAAGCCCCCAGAAGCCGCCTTTCGGAGTCGCCCGCTTCCAGAGCATTCCGATGATGACGGTAGCACAGAGGGGGGCGATGAAGAAGCTGACCAGCGCCTGCATGTAATCCATGATGCTTTTGAACTGAGTTACGAAGTAGGCAGCGCCAATGCTAAGGATGACTCCCAGAATTGTGCACCAACGCCCCACCACGACGTACTGGGCATCCGATCCCACCTTGCATAAATAGGGGCGGTAGATGTCATAGGTCCACACCGTGGCAAAGGCGCTCAGGTTGCCCGCCATTCCGGACATGAAGCCCGCGATCAGCGCGGTGATTCCAAGACCGAGGAGGCCGGGGCCGCAATAGCGAGCGAGCATGAGAGGAAGAACTTCGTTAAAGCTGTGTAACCCGTGGCCTGCTTCGCCTTCAGGAACGAGACGAAAGGGCAAAACGGCCAGGCCGAGGAGGCCGGGGAGAATCACGATCAGAGGAACCATCATCTTGAAGTAGGCGGCGATGATTGGGGCAAGGCGAGCAGCCCTCAGGTCTTTTGCGGCCATGGCGCGTTGAATGACGAGAAAGTCAGTGGTCCAGTATCCGAAAGCGATTACGCCGCCCAGGCCGAGCGCAATTCCGGTCCAGTGCACGCCCATGGGGTTGCCCGAGAAAGTGCCGAGGGAGCTCCAGAGATGGACGTACTGGTCGCTCTGAACGCGTTCGTGAATCCTCGCAACCAGGCCGGTCCATCCTCCTGCTTCAATCATGCCGAGAATGGGGACGGTGAGCACGCCCACCCAAATGAGAAAGAATTGCAACACCTCGTTGAAGATGGCCGAGTACAAACCGCCGAGGGCAACGTAGACTGCGACAGTGAGAGAAGATACCCAGATGCTGAAGTGGATATTCCATCCCAGCACGACCTTCATGACGATGGCCATGGCGTACATGTTGATACCGGACATGAGAATCGTCATGACGGCAAACGAAATGCCGCTCAGGGCGCGGGTGGCCTCGCCATAACGCAGGTGAAGATAACCGGGGACGGAATGAGCTTTGGAGGCGTAGTAGATGGGCATCATGATCAGTCCCAGGAATGCCAGGGAGGGGAAGGCGGCGATCCAATAGAAGTGAGCCGCCAGGATGCCGTACTGATAAGTGGATGCGGCCCAGCCCATCAGCTCCAGCGCGCCGAGGTTTGCGGAAAGAAAGCTGAGTCCTGCTACCCACGCAGACATCTCGCGCCCGGCCATGAAGAAGTCGTTCGAAGTATTCGCGAAGCGCTTGAGATAGGCGCCGATTCCCAGAACCATGACGAAATAGATCACAATGATCAGCAGGTCGGCCGGGGCAAGGGAAATTAGCCGGCTTCCTGCGAGTGGCGCGGCAGCCGCAAAGAGGGTCGGGGTCATTCAATCGTCCTTCAGAGGGAAATCGCTGGTGGTACCCATTGCTGGCTGCGGGGTCGTCTGCCGGGAATTCAGGAATTGGCCATGTTCAGCGGCGTACCAATGGTTATATAGTTTCTCAGTTGATATTTGCAAAGGGATCTGTCCCGGGTTCCCTGCCGACAAGCGAGGTCATTCCATGGTGTTTTGGTCGAAGAGTCGACAGATTGCAAGTTGGATCGTGGTTCCGCTGTTGGTTGCCGCATGGTCGCTGGGGATGCGGGCGCGTACACCGGTTGCGGCGGGACAGGATGCGGCCAGTCAGAAGCAACCGGATCATCCCGAGTTCCCAGCGGGAGACGGCAGAGAAGCGGTGATGCGGCTGTGTGTCAAGTGCCACTCGCCGAATATCATCCTGGCTTCAGGACAGGACCGGAAGGGCTGGGAAAACACGATTACAAAGATGGTGCGCCTGGGCGCCACGGGAACAGATGAAGATTTCACTGACATTGCCGACTATCTCACGGCCAATTTCCCTGTCTCGGCTGTAAAGAAGATCTTCGTGAACTCGGCCACGGATAAACAGATTGCCGAGGTACTGGAGATAAGCATCGACGATGCCAAGGCGCTAATTGCTTACCGCGAGAAGATCAAAGGCTTCAAGTCTATCGAAGACATGAAGCAGGTTCCCGGCGTTGACGCGAAGAAGATTGACGCTAAGAAGGACCGTCTCGTATTCGGGGACGCAGCTCCTCAGCCATCGACTTAAAGTCACTGGGCCAAGTTATCCCGTCGAACCAACTCAGAGGCCCGGCAATTCCAGAGATTCCGGAACGCCATGAATGGCAACTTCCTATGGAAGCTTCTTCAGCCAGATATTGCGATGGGATATCTTGACGTTTCCGGGACCTTCGATTTCAAGCGCAACTACACCGTGGTCGCGGCTGAACTTTGGATCTGTGTCCACAAGAACTGCCATAACATGTCCATTGATGATGTGGACGAGCGTGTTGCCGTCGGCGATGATCTCGACCTGGTTCCACTCGCCTGGCTTGATTTGAGCCTTCAGTTCATCTGAACTGCCGAGCGTAGCCAGCAGGGTTGGTTTTCTGCCGTTCTCGGTGGCGACAACCTGGCTACGCCACGCGATGATGCCGCGGGGCGAGCTCTGTTCATAGAGTTGGCCCGTGTACTCGTTTTTGAAGTCGAAGTCCGCCTGATAGCCGGCGAGGTTCCACGGTGCGTGCTTCTTGTCCAGATCCAACTGACTCTGTCTATGCTGACGCTGGTCCGGGGTCAACTCGGGTGGAACTGGTCGAAGTTTTGGCTCAACATGGTAACTGCGGTACTGGACGCCGCCGTTAGCGCCGGTTCCCTCAAGCTTCATTTCCAATTTCAATTCGAAGTTTCCAGGCTCCCCGCCCCGCCAGATGATATTGGTCGTACCGGATGGATGCTCGGGGCTGGAAACACCGACCAGGGCGCCGTCCTCGACGTGCCAGACATCCGGGTCGCCATCCCAGTCCTTGAGCGATGTGCCATCGAATATCTGCATCCAGCCTTCGTGATCTTCAAAGTTGATCGGCTCCGGATGCACGAATTGGAAGGCGGACTGTATAGGCGGCGCGGGAGCTTTGAGCTGCGCATGTAATGTGGCTTGGCAAAGGCATCCAGCGCAGAGCGCCACAACGCCGACGAGGGCAGTAAAGACTCTGGGTCGAGCCAGGGCGCTGCTGTGAAAGTCAAATGCCATGATTCCTCCCTGCGGTTCATCCTCAGGCGGTTGGTATTGTTTCCCACTTCTTGGATTTTGCAGAATGAAGGACCGCGTCGGTAACCAGTTCCGTAGCCATGCCATCCCGGAAGGTGGGGGCAGCGGCGGGGCCTCCGTCGAGGGCAAGGACGAAGTCGGCAACCTGGTGAATGAAGGTGTGCTCGTATCCGATCTGCAGTCCCGGCACCCACCAGTTCTTCATGTATGGATGGTCGCCGTCGGTGATGTGGATGTCCTTCCAGCCACGCAGTTGACCTTCATCGCGATAGTCGAAATATTGCAGCCGGTGCAGGTCATGAAGATCCCACGCAGCCGAGGCCCGTTCGCCGTTTATCTCCAGCGTGAAGAGCGCCTTGTGGCCTCGCGCGTAGCGCGTAGCTTCGAATAGAGCCATCGAGCCATTGGCGAACCGGCATAGAAACGCGCTGGCATCGTCGATTTTTACCGGCTCAACCTGGCCCGTCAGGTTATGCTTCCGCTCCTTCACAAATGTCTCGGTCATTGCCGAGACCTCGGTGATGGGACCATTCAGCCACAGAGCCATATCGATGTTATGGGCCAGTAAATCTCCTGTAACTCCGCTGCCGGCGACGGAGTTATCGAGACGCCAGAGTCCCTCGCCGCCCTGCGGAAGATCTTTGGAGATGGTCCAGTCCTGCAGGAACTGCGATCGATAGTGAAAGATGCGGCCGAAACGATCTTCATCGAGAAGCTTCTTCAGCAACACCACTGCAGGGACGCGGCGGTAGTTATACCAGACCATGTTGGGCACATGCGCCGACTCAACCGCATCCACCATGGCTTTGGCTTCTTCAGCCGATCGGCCGAGGGGCTTCTCGCACATCACCATCTTTCCGGCCCGTGCCGCGGCAATCGCGATCTCCGCATGCGTGTCGTTGGGGCTGGCGATATCAATGAGGTCGATATCGCTGCGCGCAATCAGCGCGCGCCAGTCGGACTCAACCGATTGGTAACCCCAATTCTCCGCGAACGTTCGCACGCGCTCCACATTGCGCGCCGACACCGCTTTCAAGACCGGTCGATATGCCAGATTGAAGTAGCGCGGCGCCTGCAGCCAGGCGTTCGAATGGGTGCGACCCATGAAGCCATAACCGACGATTCCGACATTCAATTCCTTCGTTTTCGACACCGCGACTATCTCCGTGCTTCAGCCCCATCCGTGTGCATCGCGCACCTGGATCATGGTTGCCAGGATCTTCACCCAGGTATCAGGCGAGGTCATCATCGCGTTTGGAAACATGCAGCCGTCCCAGCAAATGTGATCATAGGCGCGCGTTGGAGCGCCATCGTCATTGCGCATCCAGATCCCTGCGGCTTCGACGATATTCATCTTGCCGTTGGGATCATCGGGCGGGCAGTGGCGACCGGTCTTGTCATGCGAGCCGGAGCCTTTGACTGTACCATCATTCTGCGCAACGTGGAAATCGATCGTCCATGGGCGCAATGCATTTGCAACCTTGCGGAGGGCGCGGGTAAGAACCGTTTTGTCAGACCAGTCGTATTCCTCGGGCAACAGCCTGCTCTCCGGCGAGTTGTAGCCGAGCGTGTAAAGCATGGTGTGCGCCATGTCTGCCTGAAAGCCGAGGGTCTTGGGGCGATTGACAAGCTCAAGCAATTCCACCATGTGCGTCCAGCCGTGCATCCCGCCCCAGCAAATCTCGCCTTCGGCGGCCAGGCGTTCGCCGTGATCCTCGGCGATCGCACACGCCTCGCGAAAAGTTTCTGCTATTCGTTTTGTGTTTTCACCTGGGTTCTCTGCCCACTCCGCGGGACCTGCAGACGAATCGATTCGTACGACACCGTACTTGCGAATGCCGAGGTCGCGAAGCTTTTGGGCAATGGCGCAGGCTTTGCGAACCTGGATCAGAAAGCGTCCGCGCTCTTCCTCCGATCCCATGGCTGAGCCTCCGCCGGTGGGAGGCCAGACGGGAGCGACCAGCGAGCCGGCGACAAGCCCGTGCCCGGCGATCTTGTCAGCCAGTTGCCTCAACTCATCGTCGGTCGAATCGATATCCGTATGCGGCAGAGACAGGAACAGGTCGACGCCATCAAATTTCGTTCCATTCACTTCGGCCGCGGCAGTAAGACCCAGCATAGTATCAAGATCGATGGCAGGCTCGGATCCTGAACCCTTGCCGACAATGCCCGGCCACATGGCATTGTGAATCGCCGGCGATTTGTGTCGGGATGTGCTCATTGTCGTTCCCTTTTCAGATGTCCCGCCGGAGCGGTTCTGCGTCTGGATTGCCTGGGCCGAAGTGCTTCAGAATAACCAGAGGATCGGTGGTGCTTGGGTTCTGAATGCGGATACCCTCCTGCGCCGCGCTCGCAGTGACGAAGAGCTCATCCTCGGTGAGTTGACCAAAACGGATCATGGAGGGAGTGGAGACAGGAACGGTGCCGAATGTTCCGTGGCCCTGCGTCAGGATCAATCCATAGGCCGCGGCATCCTTGATCGTGACTGTGCGTGCCGGAAGCACGGTTAGTTCCTTCGCGGAGTAGTATCTGCCGCCATAAGTGATCCAGACTTCGCGGTAACCTGTTTCCTCCATCTCTGCAATTGGCCGCACCGGGACCGGCGGTCTCTTGTTTGTCGCCGCAAACTCCGGATTCACGTTGGCCTCCCAATCGAGCATGCTCACCAGGAAATCCAAATCGTGGTGGAATTCGGGCGGGACGTCCTTGGTCAGAAGACTCCAATCGACGATTCGGCCCTCTACCTCGGATTGAAACATGGCGAACACGTCGCTGTTAACTTGAGGTTCATAAGTTACAAGAGAGCCCGGAGCGTGAAGGATACCCGGATCGACTTGCCATCCGCTTCCCGGTTCGAGACGGTAGGCGCGAGTATGGAAGAGGATGCCGTTGTCGCCACGGTCCCATCTTTCCAGGCAGCGCCGAATATCTTCCTTTGTAGTGCCCGGCTCAAGCCCCATGTATGTATGGGGAAAGTTATTGCTGAGTTGGTTGTATTGGGGCGGGAAGTAATAGGCTTCAGGCTTGCCCTTGTGTCCGACTTTCTGGGCGAACTCATCGCTCTGGTGCATGTGATGGGGAATCGGGCCCATGTTATCGAAGAATTTGCATAACAGGTTCCATCCGCCCTCTCTCGCCATAACATCGGATCCAAGCAGAAGGTCGCCAGCGCAGTCCACCGCATCCTTGAGCAGGAACCTGCCGCCCTGCGCGGGATGAATATAGCTGAGGCCCTCATCAGCCGTCGTCTCTGGCCCGTTCGAGGCTTTTGTAGTCGAGGAAAACCATCGCTCGTTGATTCCTCCCCGGCGAGCGCCGAAGGAATAGAGGTCATCGGGATGAAGTTTCAGCCTTCGGCCGGGAATCATGAAGGAACGAGGGACCCACGATGGCTCCAACCTGAGAACACCATTACCCTGATTCACTGCATCCTGAACAACCGATCGATTCAGCATTTCGCGCTCTCCTCATTGATTGTCCCTATGTTCGTCAGGACAGTAATCTCCAGCCCACATCCCCGGGGCGCGTCGGTCTTCCATGCTCAGTGCTCCAGGCCGATGCCAAAGGAATATAGGACATTGTCATGGTCCGTAAAGAATGCATGGCCATCGCCAACAGCCACGCCCGACAACCCGGTATAAGTCGGAATCAGGTCCTTGCTTGAATACAGTTCTTCGCCAGTTGCCGCGTTCAGTACATAGAGCGTGGCGTGGGTCGAAGCATTCCCGCTGGAGAGGGCGATCACGACACCGTTCGCGACGCGGGGAGGTGCGGGATTGACCATGTCGGGAGAGATCCATGCAGGAGTCAGCGCCAGTTTTCCGTTCGCCTCGTCCACCTTGAATGCCACGATGCCCCCATGCGCATCCGGGCCACTCGACTTGATGCCGGAGTCATTCAAAGAGATTCCGGCGGAGACAGACCCGAAGACCCAGGCCGTGCCGTCTTTGTCCTGCCAGGTTGCAAAGCCATCCCATCCGTGCTTTTGGCCGGGGCTGGAAAGCGGAGGCGTTTCGAAAAGTGGAGTGTGATGATCTGGACCGCCCAGGGATGCAGCGTCAAGAAGGACAATCCTTCCATCATTTCCCGGCGCCACCACTAGTTGCTTTCCTTTGTAACTGAACGTTACCGGAGAAATGAATTGATAATTGGCCATTCCTCCTTCAGGCAGGTACCAATCTTCAGCTTTCATATCCTTTGACACCGCTACGACGCCGCCGGTATCGAGCCCGTTCTTCGAACTGGAGGTTCCTCGTCCTGTAACGATAATTGCTGACCCATCCGGAGTGATCAATGGACCGGCAAGATCGAGGAGACGTGTTTGCTCTGTTGGATAGCTTGCGACTGGATAGTCGGCTGAGGTGAGATCGATGGCCCAAAGTGCGTTGGGTGCGGCACTGCAACCGCGACCGGTTACCGCAAAAATAGTGTGATCGAAAAAGTTCAAGCCAAACGGACTTGTATTGGCCGCAGGCAGGAATTTCACTGGAGAGGCGAAATCGGCTCCGGTGGTCATCACCTGTTCGTGAAGCATCCCATCGGGAGTCAGCACGTAGATTCCCTTCAACCCGGCAAAGGCTCCCCCGGTGCTAACACCGAGGCGGCGTTCGTCGGGTTTTGGAGGCGGGTCGCGATGGGGCGGAGGCTCGCCAGGCTTGCGTTTGCGGCGGGCATTGAAGTTGATCGTGACCGGAGGCTCCATCAAGATGCCCAGGCTCGAGGCGCCGCACCCGGTTGCAGGAGGACCAGCCTTCGTGGCGAATTCCTTCTTCCAAAGCAAGTCGCCCAACTCGGAGTCAACAGCATAAAGAGTATCCGCGGAACTCCAATAGACAATATCCTTGAATCCTTGTGCGTTGATGAGCCGTCCCGCCAGCAGTGGCTCACTAAATGTGGGCGGTAGCTTCGACGGCTGACCGAGTTTGATCTTCCAGAGGAACCGGAAGTCCGTCGCGATGTTATTGGGACTTAGATTGCGTTCGCCCTTCTGCCAACCGCTGTGTCCGGCGTCCGCGCCCGTCAAGCTCCAATCGCCGCTTTCGTCCTGGGCAGCGGCTCCCGTGACGCAGAGGAAAGCACAGGCAAAGAGGAGTTCGACGATTCGCCCCAGACGTCTTTTCTTCATGGGTAAGTTAGTCCTTGAACAGAAGTCCGTGAAGGTTATGAATTTCAGCCGACGTGCGACCGTGAAGGATCACTTGAGACCGAAGCAGTAAATTGTTCCGTCAAAAGTGCCGAACATGACCTTATCTTCGGCAACGGACAGGCCGGCCTGATGAAGAAATGAGGTTACCTGGTCACCGCTCGAATAGAGTTCCTTGCCGGTCACCGCGTCAAGAGCATACAGCTTGGCCGGCACGGAGCGCTGAATGCGGTCAGTTGCACCGTACAATCCACCGTCAGCATCATTCGACTGCCCCGTAAACTCTCCTGCGGCCAGGACAAATACAACGCCGTTGATTATCACCGGGGGTTCGGCCGTAATCATGTCGCGCGACAGCCAGGCTGGAGCCAGTTCCGCCTTGCCGTCCTTTTCCACGAGTTTCAGTGCGAGGATTCCACCATGGGGCGTCGGACCATACGAGATCGGAAAATTCACCGCGGCATCTCCTCCCATGGGGCCAAGCACCCAGCGCGTCCCGTCTTTGCCTAACCAACTGGCAAGGCTTCCCCATGTGCCCTCAGTTTGAAAATTGACATTCTTATTCGACAGCAGATCACTTCGGAATATCGGTGTCATATGATCGGACCCGCCCAGGGATTTGCTGTCGAGGAGAAAATACCGGCCCTCCTTGCCTGACGCCACAATGAAGTCCCGCCCTTGGCCTGGAAAGACAACCGGCGTGACATTCATGTCGAGGTCTCTTCGCGTCAGCCAAACGTGGTTAGTGGGAGAATAGTAGTCCTTCAGGGTTAAGCTGCCAGCCGAATAAGTGAAGGCTTCGACACTGGTCGAGAGTTTTCCGAGGGCGGCATCGTAAGGACCGTCTCCGGATTCGAAGTAGATGGTCCCATCGGACCCTACTGCTGCGCCGGCCGTGCCCCACAGGCCGGCCTGGGGCGGAGTGGAGGCGGTTACCTTTCTACTATTGAGATCCACGGCATAAAGCGCGTTCGGAACGCCCCCGCAACCCTGGCCCGTTACGGTATAGACAACATTGTTGACTAGGCTAAGTCCATACGGTTTGCCATAAGGCAGAGGAAGCATTTGAATTGGCGGGTCGGTTTCCGCGCCAGTGGCGAGGTCGATGATGCGCAGGTATCCGTCGCTGGTAAGCACATATAGTCGCCTGACGGAGGAATCGATCGGAGATATCACGGGGGTCGCACTGAGCGCGTTCGTGCAGATGAACCCGCTGCCCTCCCCTGGCTCCTGTGGCTTTTCAGACGCCCACTTGAGCTTCGTCTGCCAGACAACCTTTCCCGTCTCGGCATCGATTGCAAAGACGTCGTTTGCGGCTCCGGCAAGAATAGACAACGTGCGCTGGCCGTCTGCGGTCTTCACGCCCGTAACAATCAGCGGCTCTCGAAACGAAAGCATTCCCATCGGTTTGCTGGGGACTTTGACTTTCCAAAGCAGGCGAAAGTTCTTGACGTTTTGAGGCGTAATCTTCGAATGAGCTTGTTGCCAGGCGTCCCGAGCCATGTCCTCGCTGCTGGTGAGCCATTCAGAGACCACCTGGCCGCGCATCGGCTGTACCACAATGAATGCGCAACCCAAAATACAAAGTGAAACCAGCACTTTCAGCTCGCGCATTCTGCTTGACCCCTACATGCCGAAGATGACTTTCCTGTTGGAACTCGATGGTGGGTACGCGCCACCAGAACCCACGCACGAGCCGCGAGACTGGCTGAGGGCACCGAAGATCAAACGGGGGAGAATTTGGGGAACGTTTTCACTGCGCGGAAAATACTAGTAGTCACGATAATCATGTGTCAATTGAAATTGTTTTCCATCGGCACTTCCGATCGAAAAGCCTAACGCCAGAACCCGCCAGAAGGGACTGATAGAACTCCTGACTGCGTGAGGAGTTTGCGGCCGAAGTGCGTCGACCGCGCCGGCTCTACTAGTCAGTCGAACTTTCGGAGCCAGATATCGCGCACGGAGATCTTGCATGGCTGACTTTCGATTTCAAAGCCGATGAAGCCGGATTGGTTATTGATGGAGTCCACGTTGTCGTCGATGAATATGGCCATCAGTTGGCCGTTCATGATGTGCATCATGACTCCGCCGCGCGCGATGACCTCGTATTCGTTCCATTCGTTGACCTTTACATAGCCGCCAAGGGCGTCCTTGTCGCCGATCCTGGCGACGAGACGGTTGGTCTGATCGGGTAGCGCCTGAGTCACCTGGCCGCGATAAGCGAGAATGCCCTGCATGGTGTTTTCGGAGTACCACTGGCCGGTATAGGCCGCAGTCTGGGCGCTGACTGGGAACCAGAAGTCGGCCTGAGGGCCGGTCATCATAAACTTCAGGTCGTACGGCGGCAGGCCGGCGGGTTCCGGTCGGGTCCAAGGTACACCGGTGACGCTGCGGTATTGAATTCCCCCACCGCCTCCTTTTTCAATTTTCATTCGAAGCTTCAAGTCGAAGTCGCGAGCTTTGTCGCCGCGATAGACAATGTAATTGTTGCCTCTCGGTTTGCCCTCCAGCGTCTCTCCCACCATGATTCCGTTCTCGACATGCCAGATAGTGCCGTCTGCGTCCCAACCGGCAAGACTTTTCGTGTCGAAGATCTGCTTGTAACCCGTGTGTTCGTCAAAATCGTATGGCGCAGGATCGTGAAACTTTGGCATTCCCGGAAGTTTCTCGCCGTGCGAACCGGTCTGTGGTGGCTGCGCAGGAGGCGATTCCAGCGATCGCGGTACGGACTGGGCCGAAAGGATTGTCGGAAGAGCAATGAGGAAACCAAGGGGAACAATCGCGAGCAAGCATAATTGACGAGCCGAGAACATAGGTCGCCGGTTCGATGTTGGCATGGATTTGCAGCCTCCCAATCAAGAAGATTCAGGAACATGAGAAAGTTTATCTGGAATGCGAAATTGCTGGCGACCGATGGTTTAAATCTCGATCGCAGAAGGATCATCCCTTTTGGACACAGCCAAATGCGACATGAAGTAAGCGCCGGTTCCTTGAATATGGCGTTACCCGCGGACCCAGATCGAAGCGAGTGATGCGGCCAAGAACAATTCGTTTTCGATCTCCCATCGACGGCGACGGAAGACGGGCCTTGTCAGCAGGAATCGGAGAATCACGGTCCGACTGCAAAGATCCATCCGGTTCCGGATCGGATGGGTGCACGTCAGGGAAACCAAACTGGCCAACAGGTTCTCCCCTAACCCGTCCCGCTCGGCCACGGGCGAAGCAGATAGGCCAGAGGTGTGACGTCCTCCGTGCGGTCGGCGCCCCAATTCCGGGCTCGGCTGGCGATGCCTGGTCAGGTACATGTGTGTACGGGGCCGTAAGCGCCTGCAACGCCGCAAACGACCAAGCCGAACGGAGGGCGATTGCGTGGATCGACAGTCACTCCATCTGTTGAAATTCTGGACAGCATCATCCGAAGCAGTTCAGCGCGCTCCCGGTCCGTCAATGCGCGTAGATCTCGCGCGCAATGTTCGTCAGGACGGAAAGATCGTACTGGCGGCGGGCAAACGTTTCGATGAACAACTCGCATTGCTTGAGCCGTTCGGCGAAGGAAGCGTGCTTCGGATTGTGCGATCATAATGTGTTGAAAGACACCTTTCTGGCGTGGCTTACGCGCGCTGCCTTTCGATGCTGATTGTTTGGTAATTGCACAGAGGAGCTTCGGGGTCAAAAAACGGCGACCATGCTGCAAATGCGATGCAAGACGCGTTCTGCTTCCATCTCGCTAAATTACTAATTACGCAGTCATTTACGACAAAATTCGGGCCTGTAGCTCAACGGTTAGAGCAGGGGACTCATAATCTGACGATGCACTAACGGACTCAGGTACAATGAAAGCGGATCGAGCAGCAAATAGTAAGTCGGAAGATTCAGTAAGGGCCCATAGCTCAATCGGTTAGAGCAGAGCACTCATAATGCTTTGGTTCCAGGTTCGAGTCCTGGTGGGCCCACCAAAGAGCCAAAAAACGGTTTGAGGTACACTTGAGGTACAGTGCCGGATCGCGGCGCTGCACCGGAGCTGCACTTGGCGACCCTCGTAAAAACCGATCTAGGAAAGTGGAAGGCGGTTATCCGCAAAACCGGATGGCCCACTGCCTCGAAGACGTTTCGGACGAAACGAGACGCCGAGGACTGGGCACGCCGTACTGAGGATGACATGGTGCGGGGCGCGTATATCCAGCGCGCCTCCGCTGATCGCATGACGGTCGAAGATGCGCTGAAGCGTTATCTTGCAGAGGTATCACCGACCAAGCGCCCGAGCTCTCAAAATTCCGACAACAAGCGTTCCAAGATTCTGACCGAGCAGTTGGGCAAATATTCTCTTGCCGCTCTCACGCCGGAGATCATCGCCAGGTTTCGCGAAACGCGCCTTGCCGGCGAGGATCGCAAAGACGCAAAGGGCAAGCCAATCCCACGCGCGAATGACACAGTGCGCCTTGACCTCGCGCTCTTGGGGCACCTCTTTACAGTCGCGATCAAAGAATGGGGCATCGGCCTCCCGTCAAACCCGGTGATGAACATTCGGAGGCCAGCCCCTGGACCTGGACGTAATCGCCGTCTCTCTCGGGATGAGGAGAAGCGTTTGCTTGATTCGGTCGACAAGCACTCCAATCCCATGTTGCGTTGGATTGTGCGCATCGCTCTGGAGACTGGGATGCGAGCTTCGGAGATTCTGACCTTGCGTCGAATGCAGGTGGACCTGAAACGTCGCATTGTTCGCCTGCTGGAAACGAAGAACACCACTCCACGTACTGTGCCACTCAGCGTGACGGCAGTCGAACTATTTCGCGAAGCGATAAATCACCCTGTTCGCCCCATCGATACGGACCTGATCTTCTATGGAGAACCGGGCAAAGATGGGAAGCGGCGACCTTACCAATTCAATCCCGTGTGGATGAAGATCAAACGCAAACAGGGTTTAGCCGACGTTCGCTTCCATGACCTACGCCACGAAGCAGTGAGCCGTTTCGTTGAAGCCGGCTTGTCGGATCAAGAGGTATCTGCCATCAGCGGACACAAGAGCATGCAAATGCTGAAACGCTACACGCACTTGAGAGCTGAGGACCTTGTAGACCGACTAGATCAGATGTCAGCCCGGAAATAAGGCTTACGGAAAGAATAGTGTCTGGACCAACGCTCGCCATTTATCCCTCGATATTGAGGGATCTATTCCGGTATATTTGCGACACTCCCTGCCTGCGGTAAAAAGAAATGCTCAAGAAAGAGCTGACTGTTCGAGAACACCTAAAAACGATCCAATCAGACGGAGGCAAGGCCCGTTGGGCGAAGCTTACCCCCGAGGAGCGGAGCGCCCAAGCGCGCAAGATTGTAGGAGCACGTTGGGCCAAGAAGAAAGCAGCAGTGGTTGTCTCCACGACAACTTCCTCCGCAAAGCCTTCAAAGCGCTCCGCAAAGAAATCGCCGCAAAACAAATAGCGCAACCCCATTCATTTCAGAATTCTCTTGTACCGAATCCGTCCACGTTTGCTCTGAGATTGAGCTTCCAGGCGAAGATTCTCTGCGTGCCGCTCTTTTGCAAGCTTGTAGATCATTTCCCAGGCGACTGGATATTTCTCCTTGGACCCATTGAGCTGAACGACTGCATATAGTGGGCGACTCTCGACGATGACCTCACGTGCCTTACCATTCTGTTCCACCGAAGACGCGGTGACAAAGATTACCTGCGTATTGCGCTCCAGCAAGACTCCCATGAGCAGTCTTCTCCTGTAGTAGAATATACAAGCAATTGCTTGTATGGCCGCATACGATCGATTGAATCGCCCTGCGGAGTGAGCGACACGTTGAGTTGAGCCAGCGCCAGAAATGATTGCACGGCTGAAGTGCATCTACTACCTAAGCTGGGATGAGACCGCCTTTTTTGACACATCCCAGAAAGTTCTTTTGGGTTCTGCAAATGGGGACTATGGGCCAGACGCTTCTGCATCTTGTGGACCGGCGAGGGGAGACTCTCCCGGTGGCTATCCGTGTAGCAGTGGAAGCCGCGCACCGTTGGGTCAGACGGGAGTATCCCCATTTGGACGCAGCTGTAGTTGCTGGATGGGCGGAAGATGTTGGCAAGGCAATGGGCGGCCGACCCGATGACATTCGCTTTCCCTATCGCTACGCATTTGCTGCCTTGCATGGAAAGGTCGGGGAGTGGTTCCGAAGCAATGCTTCCAAGGAGATTCCGGTTGGAATCGGATGCGAGTTGGAGCGGTGGGCAGGCATTGATCGCTCAACGCAACGGGTCATTTACCGAGCCGTCCTGTTTGACCAATTGAAGACAAAATTGAGCGAGCGCGACAGGCATATTCTCGTCTTGCTTCAACAGGACATAACGAGCCCGGCGAGTGTGGCCGCAGCCTTGGGTGTCAGCTACGCAGCAGGGGCAAAGGCGATACAGCGGGTTAAAGAGAGGATTTCTACAATATTGGCAGGTGACCCAACCAAAGAGCAGGCTCAAATGTCACCACATATTTGCGAATCGGAAAGCGGAGGCTAACGCTTGGATTTGATGAAAGATTTCTTCCTAGAGGCGAACCCCAATCCTGAGCGGATCGGCTGTCCCGAAGAGCAGACACTCCGGGCGCTGGCGGAAAATCGTTTGCCAGCTTCGCATCCGGCGCGTCTTCATCTGGCTTCCTGCTCCGATTGCTTCGCCGAGTTTCGGGGCTTTAGAGGAGACTGGGAGCAGTCTCGCAAAACGCGCCGCCTGGTCATCGGGTGGGCATTGGCCGCATCTTTGATCGTCGCGAGTGGTGTAGGCGGTTGGGAATACCTGCGCTCGCCATCTGGACAGGGTCCAGCCGTCCAGATGGCCTCTACACAGCCCATGAGCGCGAATGTCGATCTCTTTAATGCCGGAACGGTACGGGGAGAAGACGATGATGCGAACGCCCTCAAGCAGGTGTCCTTGCCAGCTGCAATCGTCCAGCTTTCAGTGACGTTGCCTCGATTCAGCGAATCTGGACGCTACGAAGTGCTTGTGTCGAGAGACAAACTAGGAGATGAGATTGTGGCGAAGGGCGCGGGGGATGCGGTCAGCCACGCCGGCAAAGTGACTGTGGGTGTGACGCTCGATCTCCGCGCCGCGAAGCCTGGGGCTTACTTTCTGGCAACAGTTAGGGGCTCTGACAATGGCATGTACTACTATCCCCTTCAAATCACACATGGAGCTTCTTGAACAAGATGAAAAATTTCCCCTCCACAAAACTGAATGACGGCCTGACCTCGAAAGCCAAGCATGAAGTCTTCGAGGGTGTTCTCTCCGCATTGGCCAAGAAGTTCTATAAACCAGAGCTTCTTCAAAACGGGTGGCATGAAGAAGTTGCGAATCATCGCCCGATTATCGAAGGCGCACCCACGCTGGAAGCATTTGAGCAGGCTGTCACTGCCCTTCTCCAGAATCTTAAGACCTCGCACGTTGGCTTTTTTCATCGAAGCGCACGGAGAGCTTCGAGCCGCGCGGCACTCAGCGCAACCTATTTAGCGGACGAAACTTCGCGCGGGACTAGGTGGATTTTCCAAGATGTTCATCATGGCGGCGCAGCGGCGCTCGCTGGGATTCAACCAGGAGATATCTTGCTGAGGCTCGATGATAAAGAGATCATTCCGCCTGAGCACCCGGTCTTTCCGATGGGAACGACTTCTAAGCTCAATATTGTCGCGAGCGATGACATGGACCGAACTATCTCAGTCGACGTGTCGAAGCCGTCGGGAAAGAAGTTGCATTTTGTGGAGCCTACGCTCGTCCAATCCAAGATTGTCGGTGATGGAATTGGATACCTGAAGGTAGCAATGTTTCCGGGGATGATCGGAGTTGACGTTGCGAACGAAATCACCAAGGCAGTAGTCGGCCTCGGTAAAATTAGGGGACTAATTATCGACTTGCGTGGGAATACAGGGGGCGGTGCCGGGGCACTCCGTCTCATGAGTTTGCTAACGCCTGAGAAGATACCGGTTGGGTTTGCGCCTGGAAAGCGGTGGGCTGGGAAGGATCTTGCCAGAGAGAAAAACAAATTTCCACGCTTCGGAAGCATTCCGTCATCCAAGAAGACTCTTTGGCTACTCGCTTTGCGCTACGTGCCATCCCTCATTACAAAATCTCCAATTGTGTTGGAGTCTGAGGGACATGGTCCGCAATCATATCAAGGGAACATCGTGCTCCTGGTTGATCGCCATACGGCCAGCGCGGCCGAGATGGTTACAATTTTCGCGAAAGAAAATAAGTTGGCAACCATCGTAGGAGAGAAAACCGCGGGGAGACTCCTATCTGCGACTTCCGTGAAAGTCGGACACGGCTTTCGACTCGCGCTTCCGACGGGTGCTTACTACACGTGGAACGGCACTGCTCTTGAGGGCAGCCCGATTGAACCTGATGTGGTTGTCGAATTCGATTGGCAGGACAGAAAACGCGGCAATGACCGGCAGTTCGATGCGGCACTGAAGGCCGTAAGCGCCTAGGTCCGACCTGCTCGCTTATACCCTCGGTGCTGCTAGATTCTCAACTTCTGCAGAATACTCTTTCGCACTCAGAACAGTGTCATATAGACCAACATCCTCACCTTCGTGCTTGTCTATACCAACATAGACTAGACTGGCGTCTTCATACCGTTTGAATTTGTAGACAGCATCGTTCATCAGGGCACTGTTAAACACACCGAGGCTTACTAGCAATTCGAAGTCTTTCACACCCAAACCGGTCACCTTTTTGAACAGTCCGGGTTCAAGTTGAGTGATCACATCTTTCAAGCTTCGCTCGCGATAATCGGTTAAATACATGAACACAGGTATGCGCGTCGCAAATTTGATGAGCTTTTCCTGAATCTGTTTTCGCAGGCTCTTGTATTCTTTCTCCTCTTTCGTGAGTTCTTCCTTCGTCTTCGCTGACAGTTCCTTGTCGTTGGCATCTTTCTTAGCTTTTTTCACCGCCTCGGACTTATTGATAATGGTCTCAATCTCCTGATTGAGGTTGCGAAATCCTTCAATACGCATAAGAGCAGCTAAGGCTTCCTTGTTATTCATAAGGCGCTGCAACGTACCGTTGTCCACATTCACCAGCAAAGCGCTTTCCCAGCGTCGCGCCAGCAGTGTTGCGGTCGTTCCGCTCATGGCCATATCGAGAATGCCAGCGGCATCGATCTGCTTCATTGAGCTGCCGTCATAGGCAAGTACAGGCAGGAAACTGATGAACTCCTCAACCTTCTTTTCTGGGTTTGACTCATTGACGTTCAGGCGGCAACTGTAATCCGCGATCTGCCGCAAGGCCCGGTCCGGCGCAAAGTCAAAGACGTAACATTCCTCTTTGATGATCTGTTCCTTGTTCGGGGTCTTACTGTCTGGATTATTGATTGTCCAAGGCGATTGGACGCGGAATGCAGCCTGGAAGTAGGTTTCGGGAGTGGATGAATTACGAAGCATTAGAATGCCGGTCCACGGTTTGACCGTGATGCCCGTAGTCAGTTTCCCGCAAGAAAGGGTGATCGTCTTCGTTTTTAGGGGGTCATCCATTGCCTCTTTTACGGGTGGCAAAGCAGCCACACCGATTCCGGCCCCATTTCCTGCTGCAACAATCACATTGTAATCGTGGTAAAACTTGTTCTGTTTCTGCCTCAAAAGCGCGTGCATCGCATGACACGAAGCGACGCTCGGAAGGAACCAAAAGGTATGCGACAGGAGATTCAACAGGCGTGTGTCTGAGTAAGGCATCGGCGGCTTCTTAGCGCCGAGTTTCAGATTGTCGATGGTCGTTTCCAGGAATCCGCCCCGGATCAAGTCCAGCCACTTCTGCACTTGATCCTGATAAGTGAACTTCGCCTGACCCTTTGCCCCCGAAGCTGAAAAGAAGACATTCAGATCGAACTCGTTGAACTCGCCCTGCATGGCGATTTCCCGAATAGAATCCGGCATTTGATAAGTCAGCATCACCATGCGGGGTAATGATGCGTAGGGGTTGTCCTCCACTTTCCATGCCTGTTTAGCTCGTTGTTCATCCGAATAGGTCCAGTTGAAAATCTGGTCCTCAATAAACTCGCCGGACGCGATGGCCCGGAACGGTGTGCCAGAGAGATACAAATAGCCGCCCGTCGTGATCGGCATAATCTCTTCGTCAAAATCCTGAATGCCTTCGCCTTCTCCGAATTCAATTTCCTTTTTCTCTTCGGCCTCGAAAAGCTCCTTTGCGTTTTCGCGCCAGGCTCCGTAGTGGTACTCGTCGAGGATCACGCAATCCCAATTGGTTGCATGAACCCACTCGTTCTTGGTCTTAATCCCGCCCGTACTTTTGTTTCTTCCCAAGTAGTCCTGAAACGACCCAAAACAGACAAACGGCTTCTTCTTATCCGCATCCTCGTATGACAAACCCCCGGGTGAAATAAACTGCCAGCCCTTGAAATCAACATGGCACTTCAAATCCTCCTCCCAGGCGTTCTGCACCGCTGGCTTGAAGGTCAATACCAGGACTTTGCGCCAACCCATTTTCTTGGCAAGTTGATAGGCGGCGAATGTCTTGCCGAATCGCATTTTCGCGTTCCAAAGGAAATGAGGAGGCTTGTCGTGGTTCTCCTTCCGGAAACTGTAGAAATAATCACGCCGTTTTGTCCACCGCCGCCTTCTGTTCTGGGCGCATCTTGAAATCAAGCGAACGACTTTCCTCATCCACCTCTCCAGTCTTTAGCGCGATGATGGCCGCCTTGACATCTTTAGCGAAACATTTAAACCACTCGCCTTCAGGGTTAGCAACCCCGACCATTCTCAAATGGCGATGAACGTCGTGATCGGTGAAGGTCGTACCGTCATTTCGCATCGCGGATTCTTCCAGCACGATCCGATAAGGCGGCTTGCCGGGACGCAACGTCGGGTACTGCTGGGCCACGCGTGCCTGCACGTCCACTGTCGTGTAGCCCACCTTGAGTAGGCCCACATACTGCGGGTTTGTGTCCTCGTAAGCGTAGAGCGTCGGTCGCGATGCCGGGCGCGGCGGGAAGAACTCACTACTCATGACTGTTATCCATCGGCTTCACGGTCGATTCGATGAATGCGATCTCCTCCGGCGTAAGACCGTAGCGGTCATAGAGCTTCTCGTCGGTCCACGTGCGATTGAGCGGGATGTCTGGGACGAACGCGTAGATATCCTTCGCAGCATCCTGCGTTGGCTTACGCAGCGACACCAAGAACCGAACGAAACGGGTTCGCAGATACTGCGCGTACGACTTTGCGGTCTTCTCATTCGCAAACCGCCCCGCGACGACATACGACTCCGTGCATGCCTCACCGGGTCCCGCGATAATGGGCCTGCTCAAAAACATGGTCTCGACCGCTGCGCTGGTGCCCTGTACGCGCGTCATCAACACTTTCCATTCATCTATCCACGCCGCGTTCCTGTCGATCGTTGCCCGCTCCACCCACGAGATGCGCTGTGAGCCATAGAGCTTGATAGGATGCTTGAGGCCCTTGCTCGATACTGCCCCATGGACGAAGGTCCGCAGCCCGAATGGCTTCTGACTCGACACACGCGCATCCAGTGTTGCCTCGGCCTTCCCGCCGACGCGGAAAGCGCGAACTTTGTCGAGAATTGAAACAGCTTCGTTTCGGCGGACCAGAACGTCGTAGGCGTCCAAACGTCGTTGCATCGGCGGACCGAGGGGTTCACCGTCCCACATCGTCTGCACGGAGCAAGGACCACTGTAGTCGCGATCCCAAAGGAAGTATGAGACGCCACCTCTTATCTTCACGCCGGGGAATCCGTCATAGAGTTTCGGATAGTCAACGAGGTGGGAAATGCGGTGGTCGTGGAGCATGGCACCGCGAAATCCGTCTAGTCCTTTTCCGCCTGCGAACCATCGTGAAGGAGTAATCATCGTCAGGTAGCGGGGGTTTAGTTTTTTTGCCTGCTCGACGAATAGATGGTAAATTGGCCGCGCGCTTTCTCCGAACCCCCCATCGCTCAACTGATAAGGTGGATTGCCGACAATGACATCGAATTTCATGTTGAAAATCTCCTCGGGCTGGTTGCTGTGGATGAACTCATAGGCGTGGGTTTCCAGTTCGCCACCCCGGTCAAACTCTTTTTGGCTTACTCCGCAAAAAGTACATCTTCCATGTTTCCAAGCATGCTTAACCAGATCAAAGCGGATATTGCCTTGCCCGTCGGTGAATGCGCCGCAGACGGAGTATTTCCCGTTGGCGGTCTTGGAGCAGTACACCGACCGGCGCGAGAGCAAAGATGTCAACTCCGTGATAGCAATGCCAAAAAGCTGGTTTGTGAAAATATGATTTGCTCTCTTCAGCTCGTTGGGTATCTGCTCCTCCAACCCAGCCATCAGCCGCTTTGCTATCTCCCGCAGGAACACGCCGGACTTACAGACCGGATCGAGGAATCGGGCACTCTGATCGCTCCAGATTGTCGCGGGCAGTAAATCCAGTATCTGATTGCACAGTTGCGGAGGTGTAAAAACTTCATCGTTGCTCAGATTAGCCAGGCAGCTCAGGACATCCGGGTTGTAGTTAATGGCAGTCAAGATCGGCAACCTTCAGGAAGTGAGTCAAGGGATATTCTTTTACCGGAGTCGGGATGAAAACATCCTCGCCAAGATCGGAAAACAGCGGCAGTTCTCTCATTGCCCCATGATCGAGCAATGCATGAAAAGTGAAATCTCTTCGTTTTAGCATGCTGCCGTTGACTGGAGACCATTCGGAAAACACAATCGGCTGGGGTTTGGCGCTCGGCGTCTTCAACGTGAGGGCATCGCCCCAGATGATGTTGCGCTCCAGAAGAAATTTAACGGCGATTCGACATTCGTCCGTAGCTGCCACTTTAAAAAGCGAGTTGTACTGCCGCTCGAAAACATCAAAAAGCCGCTGACGGCATGCCACGACATTGTCTTCCAGAATGTCTATCCCGTAGAGCGAGGACACGGCCAGGATGGCATACCGCTCGTAATCCAACTGACTATTGCCGTATCGCGACTCAACCACGCGCAGCTTACGCTCAAGAATGGCAGCCAGAAAATTGCCTTTGCCGCAGGCAGGTTCCAAGAACCGGGACTCGATTCTCGCTGTCTCCTGTTTAACCAGATCAAGCATGGCAGTTACTTCCCGCTCGGCGGTGTAAACCTCGCCATGGTCGGCGACTCTCTTTCGGGAGACAACTTGCTTTTCTCGCTCTGCCAAAGCCGGCACTCCCGCGATGAGTTCGGTCCCTGCGGAGCTGCTTCGTCTCGGCATTTATCCTCTACCTGGCCGAGGCACTTCGGCGCTTCTCTCTGCGGCGTATCTTTCCGAAGCGTCGCGGACTACCCATGCCAAAGAGACTTTTTTCTCCCGCGCGATTTCTTCGAGAGTTGAGTAGAGACCGGGCGGAAACGTGATCGACGCACGGACTGCCGCTTTCTTCTGAGCCTTTCGGCCGCTTACGTGTGACCGTTTTTCTTTCATTGGCGTGATCTCTTAGTGTCTTCACCACTTTACACCACAGCGGTGATCTATGGACGCTTGTCTGCATTGCTGCTCAGATCCACTCCCGGCGCAACCCAGAGCGCTGCTGGGACTACGCCTGACCTGATCGAGATGAGTGATTAGGTGTTTGGTGCCAACCGCGGATATTACACGGGCAGATCGGCGAACGCTGGACAACTTCCCGGGACTAATCGGGCTGAAGAAGCGATCCCTCGGGGATCGACGCTGATCGACTACCCCGATTGCGTCTTTTCAAAGCAGGCGCGCATGATTTCGCCAACCTCGTCATACTTCTGCTTGAGCGCCCAATTCTGTTTCGAACTCAGGCCTTTCGCAGCCAGCATGTCATAGATCGTCTGTCCCACGGAGCTGGCCAACACAGAGTTGCGGTCGAATCGCGACTGCAGCAGCTCTTCCCACATGAAATCTCCGTCATTGACATGCGAGAGCAACTGTTCCAGTTCATCGATCGTCATGATCGTTAGAGGTTTGAGCTTCGGGTCGTCGATGCCTTCCTTCTGAAATTCCTCGTTGAAAAATGCATTCATAAACGTGGTTTCAATCGTAGGCTCGTCGCTGACAAATATTGGATACGTAACAGGTGATTCTTTCTGATTGGCCGTTGGGACTTCGCCCTTCAATATAGCGCGGCAGGCGCTCGCAAGCTGCTTGATGGCCTTCGGATTCTCTTTTTCGTTCTCGACGAACTTCCGGCGGAAGTCCTTGAGAAACGTCTCCTTGTCGGCGCTCCTCTTGGCGGGTTCGGTGAGTAGCGACGCTTTGATCTCGATGACGAGCACGAAGGTACCAAAATCCAACAGGGCGTCGATCTGACCGTCCTGATAGGACACGTCCGGTGAAAATATCCCCGACATGCGTGGGTAGAACTTTGCCAGGAGGTTCACTGTATACAGCTCGAACATATGGCCCCAGAGCTCTTTGAATGTGTCTCTTTTCTTTTGGGGCAGCCCGTCGAAGATGCTCCAGTAGACTCCCATGGTCAGCAGCTCGGCGACGAACTGCAGATCAAGGATCAGCACCTTATCGGAGTCGAGCTTAAGCATCGGATACTTTCGAAAGACGTTGAGGCTGTCCGTCAAGAACGACCGCCGCGCGAGATCGGCTGCGAAGGAAGGTTGGGTCGGTTCCTGCCTGCTGTTCAACAGCGTTCGAACATCCTCGACAGTTCGAGCGCGCACCTCCAACATCTGGTCCAGCACAGACTGTGGAAACTTCGTCTGGGCGAATATCTCCTTGCTGGAGAAAAGCACCCGTCTCGGCGCTTCGTTTGGTCTTCCAATGGTAAAGATGCCGAATACGATGGAGACAAATTGATTTAGCGGTATGCCATCGATCTCGATCTTGGCCGGGGCGATTCCCAGTTGGACCAGCAGTTTCGCGACTTTCGGCTCGCTCCCCGGCATAATATCGGTCAGGATCGTGAAGATTCTGGACATGCCGTGGCCGAGGTTGCGAACGTTGTAGATGTCCCAGGTTGGCGCGAGCAGCAGAAGAAGGTCCAGATTGGATGGCGGCGACGATAGAGGAACGGAAGGATCCGGAAGGAACTCGTTCCCAAGCAGGGCCAGCCTGCCGATCTTAAAAGGATTCCAGTCCTGATTAGGGTTCGTCCCACCGTACAACATGAGATAACGAATCGTTTGCAGACAACCGATGCGATTGAAGACGACCGAAAGAGCGTTGCCCTGAATGTCCTGATCGAGGATGCGCGCTCTCAGTTCCGGTTCCAGGAACAGCTGGATCGTCTCCAACTGAATCCCCCCGTCGCCCGCTTGCGGTTCCGTCAGGTTCGCATTGATCAGGGAGAACTCTCCGATGGCAGTAATCGCATCCGCATCCTGCACTGCGTTCCAGAAGGCAAGCTCCGGATCGGATGGTTCAAGCCCCATCTCCGAATACTTCCGGTAGACGTAGAATCGAGGTCCCGTCAAAGGCGTAGCCTCTCCCTGGTATTTGAGTGGAACCAGCAAGGCGCCTCGACGCATTTCCATGTAGATGCGTTGGATGTATTCAGGGCTATACACTCGCTCGTTCTTCTCTGCCACTGATTTCTCCGATTGCCTTACTCTTGGGCCTCTACAGAACCTTTTCTAACAGCCTGCCACAGTTACTCGGAGTGATCCCCGTAGCTCACTACTGACGCCGGAGCATCCCGGCAAATCAAGGCCCGTTTCACTCGTCGCGCGTTTGAAATTAGAAGTAGCCTGCGGGCACCACGATACTGGACTTTTTCTTCAGACCAACATCACGGATCAAAATGAGAATTTGGTGCGTGGTATTAAACGCTTCTGCCATGCAGATCCGCTCCTCGCCGTTTCGGTCGATGAGCACGATTTCCCTATCGAAGCTCATACGTTTTCCGTTGACCGGGACCACTGGCCCTAGCGGATGGGCGTCCGTCACGATCGAAGCCAACACTTGACCGTCAAAAATCTTCTCGAAGGATTTCGACATCACCACACGCCTCACCTCAGCGGACAGATCACCCTCTGCCTTGTACAACGGCGGGTCCAGGATGACAACACAACAGACATTCGGGTTGGTGATGACATAGCGCCTGAAGGTAGCGTAATTGGAACCTCCATACTTCCTCGCCAGCTTCATCGGAACCTTGATGCCGAAGCTTTGCGCGTGGGCTTCCTGAGAAAATGCTTCACCCTGGAAAAGGACTTCGGATGCAAAGACATTGGCCTCGCGCTCGAACAGGTCCGCGATTTCTGGTTCGAGCGTCTTTTCGCAGTCGTGCATGATTTGGTAAAGCTTGCTTTGGTGCGGCATCGTGCCGTGCCCGGCCTCATGCAGCTTTATGAATGGGACGCGTGGTTTTGGCGCGTTTTTGTCGATGACGACGAACCGGTCATTGGCTTCGAAGAGACCTAGCACTTTGCTCAAAGCTGATTTGACGGTGGCGACTCTCGCCTTGGCTATTTTGATGAACTGCCATAGGAAGCTCTCGTCCAGCACCTCATCATCGACGACGGTGAGCTTGGCCGCCGCCATCAGATCGTCGATGGGTGTGGGGAAACGGCCGATTGCGGACGCCTCGCGCAACAACTGATCAGCATGCCGCCGAACGTTGGAGAGCTGATGCGGGTCGAGTAGGGAGTCGTCCGGGCGTATCATTTGCGCTTCTGGTTCCGTATGAAGGCGAGATAATCGAGCAGGGCCTTTTCTTCATCGGGCGTGAGATTCCCGACCGCAAAGGTGGCCGCTTTTGCGCGATGTCCTGAGGCGTCGGCATCAGACGAGACATAGCCCGCTCGCCTCATCAGGTCCTCGTACGACGTTTCATAGACGACAGAGAGCGCGTGGAGAACATTCGGCGAGGGCTTCACGATTTTGTCGTTCTCCAACTGGCTGAGATAGGCGTTCGAGACTTCTTTTTTGGTAGCCTCCTCCACCTGCCGTAATGACAGACCGGTCGCGTTGCGCAACCGCGTGAGGTGCGCCCCAAGGGAGTCATCTGTCGAAATTTGATCACCAGGTTTGGACATAGGCGACGCTCCGGATTTCGTAAGTTATTGATCCTATTCCGATTCTGTGCCTAACCGCTTGATTTGTCAAGCGCCGCTAAATTTACGCTTGCTAAACTTAGCAGTGCTTGATAGATTTAGACCGGGACCCCAATACAGAAAATCCGGGGCCAGGAAGAAGGTCAGTATGGAAAACATTGAAGAAGTCAAACAGGCCGAGGCCCACCTACAGCGGGCCGAGGCCGCATTGGAAAACGCGCAGCGCGACGAGCAGGCCGCACAGGCGGCTGAGCAGACGGCGATGCATGATATTCAGGAGGCCGTGGAGGAACTTCGCGAGACCGAGCACCACCAGCGCGAAATCCACTTCATGGTGGATGGCGAGGAATACGAGACCTCGAAACGCGAGCTGACGCCGAATGAGATCATCAGGGAATTCGGCAAGAAGGACCCGGCGACGAACTATCTCGTGGAAATCAAAGGCGACCATAAGATCAGCTTCCAGGGTAAGGGCGATGTGGAAATCAAAATGCATAACTGCATGAGTTTCCAGATCGTCTCGACCGGTCCGACGCCAGTGTCCGACGCCTGCGGTCCCGCCGCGTTCATCGAGGGCTTGCGGCAGCTCGGATACGAAGCACAGACCCTGCCAGACCGCCCGGATCATGTTTTCTTCAACTACCCGGTTGAAATCGGCAGCCGCGCCGGACAGACAGTCCGACTCGGGTTGGTCGTGCCCCAGGATTTCCCCAATATTCCGCCGGGAGGTCCGCACGTCTCGCCGCATATCCAGCCTATCCATCCTGGCAATGACAAATCGCATCCTGCTGGAGGTGTACATCAGTCGCCAGAATTCCAGCGGCTGGCAGGCGGCGATTGGCAGTACTGGTCAAGGCCCTTTCAAGAGTGGGGACAGCGCAAGCGAACCGTCACCACGTACATGGCGCATCTTTGGCGTCTGTGGGAAACACAATGAGCCGGGCTGCGTACAGCGTGGCGATGACGGAGGAACTTGCCGCCGTCGCCCGCGCCCATCTCCTCCGGGCCGATCGACAGGAGGACCTCTGCTTCGCTCTGTGGCGCCCGAGTGCGGGCCGCAGCAGGATGACAGCTCTCGTTCATCGCCTTGTACTCCCAAGCGAAGGTGAACGGAGGGTTCATGGAAACGCTAGTTTTGAGCCCGCGTATTTCGAGAGGGCGATGGCCGAAGCTGCCGCCGAAGGTGCGGGGCTTGTGCTGATGCACAGCCACCCGCGCGGCCGGGGATGGCAGGGCATGAGCCTCGATGACGTTCGTGCCGAACAGGGTAATGCGGGGGCTGTCTTTGGAGCCACCCGAAAACCTTTCGTCGGGATTACGCTCGCTAGCGATGGAAGTTGGAGCGGGCGTTTCTGGATAAGAACGGCGCCGCGCACCTACGCTCGCCAGAACTGCGCCACTGTGCGCGTCGTCGGCAATCGGCTGAAGGTGACATATATGGAGGAACTCGCCCCTCCGCCGGTCGCCACTGCCGAACAAATTCGCACTGTATCGGCGTGGGGCGAGGAGGCCCAACACCATATCGCACGACTTCGTGTTGGGCTAATTGGCTCTGGAAGTGTCGGCGGGCTTGTCGGCGACGCAGTTGCGCGGACTGGTTTCGAGGACATGATGCTCATGGACTTCGATTTAATCGAAATACACAATCTGGACCGTCTGAGCTATGCGACGCGTGCGGATATCGGCCGGCTCAAGGTCGACGTGCAGGCTGCGCATCTTGGGGCGCGCGCCACAGCCGACCCGTTCCGGGTCGAAACCATACCTTCCGCTGTTTTTGAAGAGGCAGGCCTTCGCTCTGCTCTAGATTGCGACGTGTTGTTCGCCTGCGTTGACCGGCCCTGGGGTCGCTATGTCCTCAATCTGATAGCCTACGCCCACCTGATTCCGGTGATTGATGGCGGAATTGCGGTTCGATGCAACAAGCACGGTAAGCTGGCGGCGGCGGACTGGAAGGCACACACAGCGACCATTGGACGGCCGTGCCTGCAATGTTTACGTCAGTATGATCCCGGTTTGGTGCAGGCCGAGCGCGAAGGCCTGCTGGATGATCCGACCTATATTTCCGGCCTGTCGAACGACCATCCACTAAAGATGCGCGAAAACGTGTTCGCCTTCTCCATGTCTTGCGCCAGCATGCAAATGTTGCAGATGCTCGCGCTAACACTCGATCCGCTCGGTCAGCCGAACCCTGGCGCGCAACTATATCACTTCGTCGGCAATATAACTGAGCCGCCGGTTTTCCAGAATTGTCATCCGGAGTGCCAGTTTCCAACGATTGTGGCATTGGGCGATGATTGCGGAATCCAGGCGACTGGCCCGCGAAAGGAATACCTCGGCAACAGCTCCGACGAAGTTTCGTGTAATAAGGAAGTCGTGAGAATTTTGGAGTAGGCATGGCCTTCAAAGGATTGTTCATCGGCATCGATCGCTACGCCTCGCCTGGCGTCGACTGGCTATCGTGTTCCGGGCGCGATGCGATGGCTTTGCATGCTCTTTTCACTGACACCTTCGGCGGCGATACGATTTTGTTGATGGATGCGCAGGCCACCGTTGCGGCTATCCGCGAGAAGTTTGAACGCCTCGCGATGACCGACCCGGACGATGTTGTGGTCATTGCCTTCTCGGGACATGGCACCGAGACGCATGAGCTGGTCGCGCATGACACCGAGCCGTTCAATCTCGAAGAAACCACGATAGCGCTTACAACGCTGGGAGAGTGGTGCGCGCGCATTCCGGCGCGACGTCTGCTGATCATACTTGACTGCTGTTTCTCCGGCGGCATGGGCGCGAAGGCGCTTCAGATTGAAGCGCAACCGCGCGACATTCTATCAGTGGACGCGAAGTTGAATCAGATCAGCGGTTATGGGCGAGTAATTGTGACTGCTTCCGGTCCAACGGAGAAGGCATGGGAAATTATTCGCCTCGGGCACAGCCTGTTGACATGGCACCTGCTGTTGGCGTTGAAGGGACCCGTCGAAATCCGCCAAGGCGACCGGCTGGGAGTCCTGGGCTTGCTCGACTACGTCACACGACGTGTCGTTGACGGCGCGCGTCAGTTCGGGCACGAACAGCATCCAGCCGTGCGTGGGACCTTTGACGGAGAATTCACATGGCCGGTTTTGTCGCCGGGGCCGATTTTCCGGGCGGCATTTCCTGAACACGCAAACCCCGTCGCAACGCCTGACATCCAAAGTCTCGCTGAGTTCGGTTTCCCTCCTGATGTCCTGCAGGCGTGGGCAGGCGAGATCCCGGCGCTCAACCAGCTTCAGCTTGATGCCATAAACGACTACGGCATTCTTGGCGGCGAACACGTCGTCGCCTCGGCCCCCACATCGTCGGGTAAGACGATGTTGGGCGAGCTGGCAGCAGTGCGCGGCGCTCTTTACCGACGCCGGGCTCTTTTCCTGATGCCCTTAAAAGCGTTGGTAAACGATAAATTGCGACAGTTCCAGCGCGTTTACGGTCCTTTCGGAATTCGAACAATCGAGGCCACCGGGGAGACCGACGACATTGGGCCGCTGTTGCGCGGCCAGTATGACATTGCCCTTCTCACGTATGAGAAGTTTTCCGCCATTGCGTTGTCACATCCCTACGTGCTGCATCAAGTCGGCACAATCGTCGTCGACGAGGTTCAGATGGTTGCCGATGAGGGGCGTGGCGCAAACCTTGAATTCATCCTGACACTCCTCAAGATGCGCCGCCGGAATGGTCTCGAGCCACAGCTTATCGCGCTCTCCGCCGTCATCGGGGATACCAACGGCCTCGAACGCTGGTTGGGCGGGCGGCTGCTCCGCCGAATCCAGCGGCCTATCCCTCTGGATGAGGGCATTATCTGTTACGACGGGCGTTTCCGTTATCTCGACGGCGATACGGGCGATTATCGGATGCAAGAAAGGTTTATCCAGCCACATCGCGGCGAAGGCAAGCATCGGGATTGGGTCATTCCGCTTGTCTGGAAACTTGTGAGTGAAGCCAAGCAGGTTATTGTATTTCGGGAAACAACTGGTGAGACGCGCCACGGCGCGCAATACCTCGCCGAAGCATTGGGGCTTCCCGCCGCTACGGAAGCGCTGAATGATCTCCCTGTCGGCGATCCATCGCAGGCGTCTGGACAGTTGCGTGCGGTGCTGGCGCAGGGTGTTGCCTTCCACAATTCCCATCTGGACCGGGAGGAGCGCCGCGTCGTTGAAGAGCATTTCCGGAAACGAGATACCAAGCTTCGGGTCATCGTCGCGACGACGACGCTCGCTATGGGCGTGAATACCCCGGCGTCTGCAGTTGTTATCGTGGGCCTTCAGCATCCGGGCGCGAAAGGACCGCAGCCGTACAGCGTCGCCGAATACAAAAACCTTGTCGGGCGCGCGGGGCGTCTCGGGTATGCGGAACGCGGAGCTTCCTATCTCATCGCCACGAGCGCCCGCGAGGAGCACGAATACTGGCAGAGATACGTTTCGGCACAACCTGAAAACCTGGCTTCGCGCTTTCTTGCGGCCGATCCGCGCACCCTTATCATCCGGGTTCTGGTAGCCGCCGGCCGTGTCTCCGAGGGAGTATCTGGCGAGGAAATCATCGCTTTTCTTGAATCGAGTTTCGGAGTTTTCCAATTGCAGCAGTCCGGCAACCCCGCCGGATGGGATCGCAACAGTCTGGAACATGCACTCGATGATCTTGCGCGATATGGCCTTGTCGAACGAGGCGAAGACAGGCGATTTCACATCACCGCGCTAGGGCGGCTTGCTGGCGAAAGCGCGGTGGAAGTGGAAACCGTCCTTCGCGCCGTCGCTTGCCTTCGCGCACTTCGCGTTGAGGAAGTGACCGATCCAGCCGTGATAGCCATAGCCCAGATGAGTGCCGAACTGGATGAGGTCTATTTTCCCGTCAACAAGGTTAGCAAGCACAAGGAGCCACAGCACTGGTTTGGGCAGCTGCGGGCGCAAGGCGTCTCTCAGACGGTGCTTCGCAGCTTGCAAATGAACCTAACGGTCATCGGCCAGGACACCGTCCGCGCGAAGAAGGCCGCTGCCTGCTTGTACTATGTATCCGGCATGGGCATGGAGGAGATAGAGCGCGCGATGAGCCAATTCGGGGGAGCTTTCGATGGTTCCGCCGGACCGATCCGGTCCGTTACGAGCCGCACGTGCGACGTACTTCCGATGGTCTGCCGCGTTGCAGAACTTCTGCATGCGGGGCTTGAGCTGGAGCAGCGTGTCGCGAAGCTCGTTCTGAGGCTCGATCTCGGAATTCAGGGTCCAATAGTTGATCTTGCACGGTATGCCGAGCGAAGCCTCGACCGCGCGGATTACCGCCGCCTCTGCGACGCAAGGTTCATTGAACGCGACGCCTTGGCTGCCGCCGAAGACAGCACACTACTCCCGCTGGTTGGTAGCGATCGGCGAAAACTCGCAGCCTTGCGCGACGCCGTAGAACGCTGGCGCCGGGCCCGCCCTGCGGCTGCGCCTGCTGCTACCTTGCCTGCCTATCAGCAGTAAACCCACGAATTTATAAAGCTCCTGTGTAAGCATTGCAGCTGCCAGCTGGTCCTTTCAGAGTTGCGGACCTTTCGCGTCGCGAGATAACTCCGGATAAACGACCATGTCGCCATGAGATTTCACAAAGTGCCATCGGGATCTCCAACGATCTGAACACTCGCCCAGAAGTAGGGTGGTAGCCCCTGATTGAGGAGGTCCAACTGGGCAGCGCGGAGAGCGTCGACTTTGCGGTTATGTCGCGCGAGATGTGAATAAAACGAGGTCATCAACCGCTCGGTGGTGTGATCCTCTAGCTCCCAGAGCGTGGACACAACAGAATCAGCACCCGCTTCGATGAAGGCATTAACCAGATTCGCAACTCCAACCTCGCCCACAGGGCCGACACCGGTATTACAGGCCGAGAGCGTGACAAGCTTAGATTTCAGATGCAGGCCGCGAATCTCGCGGACCTGAAGCAATCCGTCTTCGCTCCCCGAAGGATCTGGCGCGAAGACCAAAGCGGAGCGGTCTGGGTAGTCCAGGTCGGCATAGCCGTGTAGAGCGAGATGAATGACCTCTGTGCTGTCGAGGGAAAGGTGTTTGAAGTGAGTTTCAGTGGCATCGGCACCCAGGAGAATCGTGCTCGGTCGCGGCAAATCTGTGGCTATAGTCTCTACCTCTAGCTTGCTGTCTGGTAGTGGGGCAAGCTGGCTCCGCTCCGGTCCGAATACCGCTCGAACAATGGGATTTCGCGTGTTCGCAGGTTGCGTCCACGCGGCGACGCCGATGTATGGCATTTCAACGGATGCTTCCTGGGCGAGACGTTTGTGAAGGAGGTCGAAGACGGTGGATGAGGGAGCAACATCGACTGTGTGGGTCTTGAGGACATAGGAACCGTTGTCTGCGAGTGCAGCGAAGGGCAACAGGTGAAGAGAACTGTCGGGCACTATGATGAGATCCGTCTTCTTGCGGTACTCCATGATTGGCTCAAGCAATTCGCTGAAAAGGTGCTGGGCGAGTGTCAGGTCTGTCTTCTGAGCACGGATCTCCTTCCTGTAAAGATTCGAGTCCGATTCGATTTGAGTCTTCGGAGGAAGGCGGTAGGGTGTGACCGATGTGTGGGTGATGGCGAGTGCATACGAATCCCGTTCGGCGAGAACGTATTCAATCAGAAGCGCGCTGGGCGAAAGCGTGCGTTGCACGTCCACCAGATGGACGGGGTGAATCGTGGTTTCCTGCGCCAGCGCACTAGGGCTGATTTTCAGCTCAGTGCTATCAATTTCGCTGGCCAAGGAGGCTCTGGCAGCCGGATCGTCCGTGTTTATAAGGGCGAGATTGAGCCTGGTCAACTCTTGCTCATCGGGCGTCGGCGCATGAACTGGCTCACTGGCGTGGTGCTCTAGCGCCTCTGTTTCGACACGGCCCCGAACCCTTTCAAGGGCCTGGAGGGCATCATCGTAGCGCTTTCGCGCACACAACGACGCGAAGTAGTCTGAATAAACATCACTCATCTCCGAGAGGAGCTGCCGCTGGATGTTGGTTGTAGCGGCGTGTTGAATCATGCCATCCACAAGCGCGATGCTCTTTTGATAGAGCCCATCCGCCTCCTTGGCATGACCCATCTTCTCGATGATCTCCGCTTTGATTGAGAGATTGCGTGGAACGAGGTAAAGCTCGTCGGGAATTTTGGTGTTCGCGTCAATGGCGCGGTTTATCGCCGCAAGCGCGTCGGGGAGGTTGCCGTTATGCTGATACGCCTGGGCGAGAAGTCCGCCTGCGTCGGTAACCCCGCGGTAGTTGCTAATCTTGTTGGAGAAGTCGACCGATTGTTGGTAGTCGGCGATTGCCGCGTTCCAATCTCCGTGCTCTTTATTGATTGTTCCCCGAGAAAGGTAAACCTGAGACTTGTGGGCGTCATAGGGTGTGCCTTGCAGCCGTGCAAGTGATTCGTTAGCGAGAGCAATGGCCTCTTCGTATTGATGAAGGCCTGTCAAGGCGTCGATCTTCGCGTAAATGGCAATTGTCGGATAGGCAATTTCCCTATGTTTTTGAGCAATCTTGATCGCCTGGTTCAAAGGGGTAAGAGCTTCCTTGTAGCGATGAATCTGAACCAGGCCGGCACCAAAAACGCTGGCGTAGCGAACGGTTGCCGCTGGATCGTTCTCAACTTTTGAGAGTCCCCAAGCTCTTAGGACCTGCCTTTTCGCAGTTTCGGTGTCGCCGAGGATGAACGCAGCAATGCCTTGCTCGCCCGTGGCGCGAGTCGCCAGCTCGTAGTGATGCAATTTAATCGCGAGAGTGGCCACGTCTTGCCAGGTCGATCGTGCCTCCGATGCGTCGTAGTTGGTTTCGAGCATCCCTCGAATTGTGAGGATTCTCAGCCTGGTCTCAGGGTCGGCGGCTTCGGGCCGGGCCAAGTCTTGCGTCAACGCCCACAGAGTCGCCGGAACGCTCACGGACTCATTCGGGGGAATTTGACTGACCTGAGCATACAGAGCTTTGGAAGGCTCGTGCTGTGTGGTGTAGAGATGCTGGGCCTTTTGGTAGAGCGGCAACGCGTCGGCCCACCGATTGCCCCACGCAAAGGTGTCTGCTCTGTCGAGCAAGCCCTCCGCTGACTCAGGCTGGGCCGAACTGTGATGCGGGGTGATCGCGTAATAATACGCGCAGCCTGCGACTAGAAGCGTGATTCCTAAAGTCGCGAAGATTTTCCTTACAATGCGGGGGAGGCGCATGAATGTCCGTCTCACGAAAATGAAATGTATCGTTCGGTAACAGCTCAGTTCAAGTTTAGCTGGAGAACGCGTTTCGCTCTAGGGGAGTGGATTACCTGCTGAGAAGAGTCGTTCAATTCCACGCTCCACTATCGTGCCGCGACTTGGCCGCGATGAACCAGGATCTGTATCCATTGCCAACATGACCATGCGTCGAATGTTTGCAGTTTGTTCCAACCGATCGCGATGGGTCATTACGTCGTTCGCGCCGATCTCTGGGGCGGTATCCCATTGGAGACTGAGATTATTCTTACGTGCCAACTCATCGGCAAACTCACGCAGTGCGACTTCATTTCCAGTGAGAAACGGCTGGATAATTCCAAGTTCATAAATGTACGTAGAGACGCTATGCGACCATTCTTCGGGGTTACGACCCTTCAAGTGATTCTCACGTCCCAGCCGGTCGAAGACGGCGTTTAGCGATGTTGCAACATCGGACGCAGGTCGGCTGCCAACATCCAGGCGGCGCAGGTCTCCGGCCCAATCGTAGAGGTCCTGGTAAACATGGTGATGGATCTCCTGAAGGTGTACGGAGTCGAAGCCGCCTGGGATAGGAGCGATTCGAAGCTCAGCGAGCCGAAATGCAGTGAGGTCGGCCTCTGCTGTCGCGAGCTGCTTCGGGTCATTGATGCCGAGTTTGTTTTTTAGCGTTGTAGTGCCGAGTATTGTTATGTCAGTGTGATCAATCATTGGTTGTTTTCACCTTGGCCAAGAGAGAGGCGTAGACCTGGTCGAGCGTCGATTTGCCGTCGACCCAAGAATCGAACAGGCGTTCGAGTTGTTTCGATGGCTGCAGGCCAGCGAGTTGCACTGAGGCGAGCGCAGACTGCACTGCCATTAGCAGGAGGATGCGTTCCTTGTCAGAGGTAGTCATTTCTCAATCTCTCGGGGTGGAATGGCGGCGGAAGTGGGTGCCAATTGCGTGGCTTGCGACGTGGTGCCTCGCAGTGATGAGTGTGGCTGTTCCCTATTGGTGGGTCATAGGGCTCGTTGCAATTACATTTTGGGAACTCACTTGGCAGACGAGCGGCACGGACAAGGCTCGGACCCTGTCGTTGGAGCGCGTGAACAGCAGAGCTATTCAATGGGCGACGTTTGCGGCGATCACCCTCTTCGTGCTGTTCTGGGTCTGTGTGAGGAAGTGGAATCTGCCTGTCTACGCAAAGGTACCCGCAGGAAAAGTGCTCTGGTCGGTACTCATCTCTCCAATAACAGAAGAGCTCTTCTTTCGCGGCCTGATGTATAACGGCTTTCTCTTTGTAGGACGAAGGCTGCACTCGAAGCGAGCTTTTGAGGTTTTCGTCATGCTCTGCGTGGCGTCCGTATTTGCAGTTGCTCATGCTCGCAGCGGAATCTATCTGACATTGACCACCATCGCTGCCGTTGTCTACGGTCTGTGTCGCTTGAAGAGCGGGAGCGTGATTCCAGCGATTGTTTGCCATGCAGTGTTCAACGCCTTGGTCATGTGGACTTTCGGAAGATAGAACACTCATCACTTCTCCGTTGGTGGCTCGACTGGCAGTCTGCGGACTGCCGCAAGGACGCGGGCTAAATAGCCGTTGTCAATACCTAGCTGTGCATCTCCAGTGTTGTAACGTGAAATTGCGTGCCGCAGGGCTTCCTGTCCGGGTCCATAGGCTCTTTTCTCAATGCGGTAATCGTCTTCAAGAATCTGCCAGCCTACCCGGAGATTCGTACAGGGCTCCAATAGAGACTCGGGTGATATACCCCGCCGTTTGGCTTCGGCAGTACTGACCTGCATCAGCCCAACGTCCACAAAGATGTCGTAGCTCCGGAAGTATGCCAGCCAATTCAACGCTTCGCGTTGGTTGATTGGTTGGCGCTTGAGACGCAGCGTTCCCTCGGCCAGCCCCCAACGCTTGAGTAGGGATTTCGGAAAGTCAATCTGCATGGCGTTAGGATTGCCGCTTGATTCAACCTGAACGACCGCGCGAAGCGTACTCAGCGGAGCGGTGGGAAGACAGCTCGATTGCAGCTTGACAACGTCGGTGTACTGTCCTCGCGCTTGTGGCGAAAGGAGTAATAGGGTCACGACGAGGAAGGTTTTCATCGGTTGCTTGTCTCGTATAAAGGAATTGCCCAAAGGTCTGCCCAGTCTTGAGCGGAGACATGCTGGACAGACGGAATGATCGTGCCGGACGCCCAGTACAGATTTGATGGGGCAAGAAGCATGTCAGGATTTCGCGATAGCGTCTGGAGAGCGGGCCACACAAGTAGCTGTTCGTAGCAGATGAGGACCCCGGCGCGTCGATCCCAGATGCGGATTGTTGCGGGGTAGCGGAGCATCAATGGGAATCCGTAGCGCTCGTCGCCAAAGCGCCACATGCCGAGAGGCACGGGAACGCGCTGCACATATGACAAGCGCTCCGTGTAGCCACGGGAGAGGAGAACATTGCGATTCGCCTGGGTGTTTGCAACAGGAATTGTCGTGCCGATGAGCAGTCCGGTATGCCGGGCTTGCAGTTGAGCAAAGGTTGCGGCCCAGCGTTCGTCATGCGTCGGAGTCCACGTTGGGATGATTGACTCCGGAAAGAGGATGAGCGTATCCGGGTGCGTAAGAGCTATTCGCTGCATTGCTATTTCCTGGCCTTGCAATGTCGAGCCGAGGATGTCTCGTGTCGCTGAACCTCCAAAACGAGTGTTCACAGCAACGATGCGCGGATCTTGCGGTGGGCGATGAAAACGAGCATGTGCCGCGAGCGACGCACATACGAGCACCGCCAGAGTAAAAAGGGTACCGAGACGACGGTAGGCCAATATCAGGATTAGTGGTAGACACAACCCGAACCACCGAGTTCCAGGAAACCACTCACCCACAGAGATGAGCGGATGTGCAACAGTGACGAGGCTGAACGGGGGAAGGCTCAGTACGATGATGGCTGCAACGGCGGCCACGGGAAGAGACGCTCGATTGTACAGAGCAATCCACGGCGCCGCACTCAAGGCCAGAAGAGCGACCCAGATGAGCAGAGGCAGGAGGAGATTGCCCTCGGTGCCGAAGAAGCTCTCTGAACCTGGAATGACGCTCCATGTGGCCCCCGCATAGTAGAGCGCAGAGCTGAGGGCCTCCAGTCGACGCCGTGACTGCAAGTAAACGAATGGATATAGCAGGGCCAGGAAGTGCAGAGACAACTTGCCACTCCATCCGGCAGCTCCAAAGGCGAAGGCAGCAGCGAAGAGTAGCGTCGTTCGGAGGTTCGGCGAAATTCGAATAGAGAGAAGCTGAGTTCTCATCGTCCCTCGTGATGGCTCTATAGACTCCGCGATTTTCATAGCCCCAGGGCTCCATTCAGTACGAGTCGCCCAAACTGCGCCTACTTCGCTTTTGTTTCAGGGTGGTATTGCTTTTCGACTAGAAAAGGTTGGACCCAGTGCCGTACTGACCGGGCTGGTATCGGGCCGAAGTAACGGGAATCGAAACTCTTGGGACTGAAAGAGCTAATCACCCAGAGTTGTCCTGGCTGAACGTGATAAGTGCCGTATGCATAGGGGCGGATCGGATGACCTGTTGAATCGTGGTCAATCGTGAGTGTATTGGCGAGTAATTGCCCGTTGACAATGACACCTTGGGCTGAGGTCTCGACGGTATCACCGGGCCATGCCACAACAGGCTTGATGAGGGGCGCGAATCCGTCCGGACACGTTCGCATGGGCTTTCGATAGTTCGGCTCCCCTTTCATGCCAGGCCAGCGAACATCGGGGCAAAAGAAGACGTAGGAGGCAGGAGTGTGAGGCGCTTTCGTTGGATCGGCAATCTCTTTGTAGAGGCCGAAGGGTGCCGAGTGCGTAAAGTTGAAGACAAAGCCGAAGCCAACGCCAGCCAGAGTTAGCCCCACGAACGCAACAGCGAACGCGACAACGATGTAGCTCAAGCGGGAGAGACTGGCAAGCCGACTACGGAATTTCGGATTAGACAGGCCAATCATGAATGCCCTCCTGAATAAAAGCGGGAATCTGTTTCGCATCATTGGTGCGCCGAATTTCGTTTTGGTGGATCGCAGCGGTGTCGGATTTCGAGATGCTCGCAATACGGAATGCTCGAATGACGTGGACCTCGAAAATACTTCCTGTTTCACGGGGCCGTGATGCGTCCTCAGAGCGGGCTCTGGGGTCACGTCGAATGAGCTGGCCGGTAACATGGATGTTGTCGCCTTTTTCGAAGCTCCTCGCCACTGAGGCACTTTCCCCGAGGAAGGTGAGAGGGAGAAACTGCCGGTGCTCAACGGTCTTGCCGTGGGTTTCGTAGAACCAGTTCTGTGCAAGACGGGCGCGCACGAAGACGCGGCCGCCGGCGTCGTCGACCGAAGGTTTGTCGGTCAAGTTTCCGGCGAGGGTTACTTGATTAAGAATTTCCATTCAGCTTCTCCTCGATTGCCTGTTGATCAATTGCAGTAGCGACGATTGAGGTGATGTCGGGTCCCGGCTGCCGGGCCGGCGTGAGCTGTGCGCGTGGCCGGGCAGCCGTTTTGAAAGCGGGAGGTTTGAGTTTGGTTCTGGCTAGCAATGCGTCGTTTAGGAAGTAGAGACTCTGGACGCCGTAGATCGGAGCTACGCCATTTATGAAGATGAGCATGTCGCCTGGCGCGGTGATCTTGCTGTCGGGGTCGTTGGTGGCCTTCGTCGGCGGCTTGATGCGTCGAATTTCGTCAACGGTGATGAGAGGTCGTTGGACCTGTTCAACACTCCGGAAGATGTGCTTGAGGTAGAAATCCGTTCGTTGCCCGCTATAGTTGACGGTTTCCTTCTCCACGGTCATGTTTCCGCTGAGTTCGGAAAGGTTCTTGCACGTCTGGAGATTGTCTGTCTGAAAAGCTGCTTTGATATAGCAGTTGTCAGTAATTGATTCGTTCGGGCCATACTCCTCAATGATCTGGGTAAGCGTCTGAGCTATGAGGTAAGGCTTGATTTTGTACCCAGCCATCAGGCTCATCGCGCCTGCGAGGTTCGGGATCTTCTTCAATTCCGGGAACTCATCCAGCATGAGCAGCAGATGGTGACGGCTGGGGTCGAGCCGTTCCATGAGCCGATTGAAGATGAGCTGGAGCATGAGCCTTACCAGAGGTCTCAGGCGTTCTCGATCCGGCTGCGGGACCTTGAAATACAAGCTCATGGGCTCCTCTCCATAGACGAGATCTCGAACAACGAAATCGGAGCGGGAAACGGTCCTCTGAACTATTGGGTCGTCGTAGACTGTCATCGGAGTGACGATGCTGGACTGAATGCTCGAAGCCTCGCGGTCGGCCCTATTGAGCTGTCTCTGAACGGCTTTGCTGACGAAAGGATGGGTAAAGGTAGGCTTGCCGTTGATGTCGAACCACTCAAGACGAGGATTCGATTTGCCACCCGGCATGTGTACTGTGTTCTGGATCTCTTTGAGCACTTCCTGGAAATCCATGCCCGGCGAGGAGTAAAGTGCGAGCACATCGGGGAGCGTTGGCTCGCGCGGGATATCCAAGTTCCTGAAAACGTACCCCAAGTGGATGATGCCAGCGGATACGAGATCAACTGCGGCGTCCTCAAAGTGCTTATAGAGACTGTCGTCGTTCCCGTGCCGAATCACTGCATTCGCTATGGTCTGTGCGTCGGCGACCTCGTAGTCGGTTTCCCACCGAATCTCTGAGAGCGGGTTGTAGCAGCAACTCTCGAATGGCAGCGTGGGAGCGAACTTCAGAACGCGCTGGCCGATAGCGTGCCGGAAACCGGCAGTGCGGTCCCAATTCTCACCCTTCAGGTCATAGACGAAGGCGCTTTGCCGCCACTGGCACAGCGTGGGAATGATCGCTGATACGCCCTTACCGCTTCGGCTGGGAGCAAAAAGCAAAACCGGCTCTGAACCAGAGTGGAGCAGGTAGTGAATCTCCTGTGTATCTGGATCACGCCAGCCACCGACGTAGACACCATCGTTCGCATCGAATAGCCCGAGCTTCTGAATATCATCTCGGTTGGCCCACGTTGCGGAGCCGTGAAGGTTCATTAAACTATCCGTGCTCTTGCGATCGCGTATGAGCGAGAGGAACCAATAGGCAAAATAGGCTAGAAAGAGTCCACCCAGAATCGTTGCTCCGAAAGCAATCCAGATATCTTTCCGCACGGCGGAACTGATGAGGCGACTGCCTGCAAAGTGCTTCCACAGCACAAGGCCCGCAAATGGTTGGAATACAGCAACGCCATGAAACCATACAATCGGGTCGCCTATCTCGACTGGATTGTTGAGCTGTGCTGCAAGCCATTGGGTCGCGGCGCTGGCTGCCATGACGAAGGCGACGACAGCGCCCAACAGAGCCCGAACGTTCCACCCACCCTGCCAGCGAGGGCGCGAGGGGAGAACATATCCGGGGGGTGCGGTGGTTCCGTTATTCATACGTGACTTCCTCCTCGCGTTAGTGAACTGTACATTGCACTACTTATGAAAGAAAATCAGTGCCCTCGCTCGTGGGTCCGCTCTGCGATGCGGCTTCTGAGCGCGTTGTTGAATTGTCCCATCCAACCTTTGTCGCTCTCGCTGGAAACGAGGCCCATTGTTCGCATTCTCCGCGCCACCGAATCAAGAGCCTCCTTATTCGCAAGGATGTCTTTGTCCGTGGCTACGGAAGCCGCATAGAGCTTGCTTGGATCGCTTCTCAGGCTGTCGATGGTCACTAGGTTACCTGGCTCCAGGTCTCCGCGCCTCCAAGCCGCTCGAAGGGTTCCATCGTGTCGGATGACCTCGATTTTCCCTTCGGTCGTCTCGAATATGGTTTGCAGAGCGCCGGTGCGTTCGTCTTCGCTATTGAGCAACACACGCCCAATCAGCTTCTTGGATCTGGTAGAAAATTCCATCGGCGCATGAGGGTCACTGATGGCAACGCCGCTCCGGAAAAGTGTTCTTGCGCGGTCCTGCACGTCCTTCATTTGCTGGAGCTGGGCGATGAAGTCGGAGCGAACAAGCCAACTGTCTGCTGTATGTCGTCTCGCGAGTCCCAGCTCCTTTAGGTGTCTAAAGCGAGCCAGTTCACCGGGGTTGCCCGCGATTCCGACGTCACTGTACCCCTGATCGTTGGAATGAAATTTCGCGCGTCCGGCAATTCGCCGATCCAGGGGCGTAACTCGATTGGCCGTTAGTTCAATTTGTTTCTGGCGTTGAATGTCTTCCATGGTGCGAGGCCCAAGCTGCTGCGTGAGAGACGTTTGGGCAGCTTCGCGAAGACCCTTCCGGATGAGCATTGGTGGGAGTTTCAGGGCTTCTCCCGACGGGAGCTTGCCTCGCACGATCAAATGAGCATGCGGGTGATCCGTGTTCCGATGGACAACTCCTGCCCACTCGACCGGAGTTCCGGTGTGTTGCTCGATGCGAGCGATCATGTCGGTTGCCGTTCGCTGAAAATCGACGGTCGGATCTTCCGGGGAGATGATGATTTTGAAGATGCGCTCGTCCCCGGCTTTCTGCCATTGGCCGGCCAGCGAATCCAGCGAGTGCTCCTGCGCTAAACCCAAACGGTGAGGGTCTGTTGTCTGCACCTCGTTTTCAGCGCCATACTGCTTCCCGTCGGTGACGTCTCGACCCTTTGCGCTCTCACGCTCGACATAAGTCCCGTGAGCCTTCCACCCTCCCGGGGTCTTTGCATTGGAATACCGAACATTCACGATAGCCCGGCGCTGGAACGGAGATGTCTTCGAGGAACCGCTTGCCGACTCCTTGGCGTTGCCGGCCCGGTTGGATCGCGAGGATGACCTACTGACTAGGCGCACAAGCCGCAGGAGATTCTTTGCTGTGCCTGTCACCCTGCGCGGAGATGTATTTGCGGGTCGGACCCGGCCAGGACGAACCTTTGTCGAGCGCTCGCGCTCCTCGCCAGTATTTCGTCGCTGTGGCGCAGAGGATGGCATGGCTGACTTCAGACCTCATCTGATGGTGCGGGTGAATAGCTGGGCTCGTCTTCAATCCCAAGTTGGGCAGCGTTGTAGGCATCCGACTGGCGGCGACGTTGGAATTCCCGCGCAGCCGTGAGATTAACCTGTTCGTAGATCCTCGTCGCACGAACACGCGCCGCGGCAAGCAAGGAGCCGGGAACCTCTGGGAGGGCGGTGAGGGCGTACTTGATGTACGTGTCAGTTAACGCGAGATGGAGCTGGCAGACAGTCTCCAAGCTCTGGAATCTATGAGCCAGGGAGTCGGCCAGGTTGCCAAACAGGGAGTAGACAAGTTGTTCAAGGTCGTCCCGCTGGTTGGTTCCGACAGTGACTAGGTAGTCGAATACCTCGTTGTCGCTGGAAGCATGAAGCTGCTTCTTGAGCGCAGCCACGCGCTCTCCCTGAGTGCGGCTGAGGCGAACTGTGTACCGTACGACGTTGGGCGGTTTCGGTCGCGGCATGAAGACACTATAACGCAATGTACATTTCTATAGCAACGTGACGCACACAGGCCTTCTAAAAGTACATGGGTGCGTCAACCTAAGACGCACAACGCAAATCGGATAAATAGAGCAAACCTTCAAAGCGCGTCTGCGCTTTATGTTCCACTACAGCACTTTCGTAAAAAGACGGCTGCTTTTCGCAGCCTCCTCCGTGGGTCTGCGACCCCGAAAGCGTAGCCTTCGGCTGCAACAAAAGCACGAACAAAGACGAACAAGGCAGACAGCCCACGATCGATGCGCATCCGATCCGTGGTTCGGCTTTATGCGTGCAATTCGTTCTTTGTCGTGGTTTTTCGCCTTTACTCTCACAGAATCGGGATTGTGCGCTTGCAATCTTGTCCATGGCTCTGGCATTCTTCTACTGCAATGTGCATTTCACAACATGAACGCCCCCCCGAACTGATCGCGTTGGTTGAAGCACTGACGCTTCGCAGGAGCGTATTTCAACTCAAAGCCAGGCTTCTCAAGGCAGTGCGTTCTGAGTTGCAAGCTGCAAAAGAAAGCGGATTGACCTGGCGCGTCATCTGGGGAACGCTCCGAGATGAAGGGTATCCCGGCGGATATCAGCAGTTTTGTAAGGCGGCGAACCGAGTCATTGAAGGCGTCCGTTTCCCTGCCGCGGGTAATCGCGAGAACCTCCCTCCCCCTGCGGTGGAAAGAGAGGTTCGTCAACAGACAGTCCGCGCGAGCGGTCTTAGCAGCGAGAACACAGAGAAAAAGGAGAAACCGGCATGGCAAGTACGGAGAGAAGAGGAAATGGCGAGGCTGGATCGCGAAGCGGAAGTGAATCGCCAGAGAGAGTCGCGGTTGCAACCGACGAAGGTCTTCAAGCCGAGCGTCTTTGTGGGGAGGAGCGAGGATTGAGCACGGCCCTGGAATTGAAACCCAAGCGCGTCGTTTTTCCGATCGCCGGCAAGGGCGGCGTGGGGAAGACGACCGTCATGGCAACACTGGCGGAGTGGTACGCGAGCACTGCCTACACCGCTGACCTGTTTGATATGGACCCCGACAATAAGGCCGAGGGGTGCTTCAAGGCACTGTTTGCCAAAGCACACAAACTTCCGGCGCTGGAGAGCTGGACATACGACAAGCTGTTGGGAATTTCGCTGGATTCCAGCGCCGATGTGATTCTTGCTGACTTGGGCGCGGCACAAGGTCATCGATTGATTCCGTGGTTTCGAGACTTCTATAAGGTAATGCAGGATTCCGGTCTCGATCTTCGATGGACTGCTCTGGGAGTCGTCGATGCCGACATTGCCTCCGCACGGTCGGTGATCGAGTGGGGCGGCGAGTTGCAGAACACCGTGGACTACGTAATTGTTCACAATCATTTTCAGGACGGCGTCGCTTCGTCCTGGGAGAACCCGAAGCTTGAGGCGGATGTGACGGCTTTTCGGGAGACATTCTCGCCAGTCGAGATACGGATGGATGCCAGACGGCCTGACTTGCAACGCATGATGCGAACAATGAACGTTACGCTTGGCGACGTTGGCGACCGCAAAACCAATGTTCCTGAGTTGAGAGCGCCGGACATGACCCTGCGGGCAAGAACGTACCGCTTTCGCGCTTTCAGTCAATTCACGGAAGCGAGAAAGGTGCTTCTCCCATGAGCACTGTGCCGGCGACAACAATCGACAATTCCACTTGGATTCGTGACCTCGTGTATCTCGCCTTCCCAGAGGGTGAGGCGAGAGAACGCGTTCTATTCGATCTGGTCAGGCAGTTCTCGAAGATGGACCCGGAAGACCCTGAATGGCTGCGCTACAAACTGAGCGTTGTAGAGTGCAGAGCGATGGAGAACATGGCGCGGGCGCTGAACGAAGCTGCCACAGAGCAAGCCAAGCTTCGTGGCATCACTCGCGAGATGGCGGACTTTGCATCGATCCAGATCAGGGGGACAATCGAAAGTGCTGCTTCCCAGACGAGGCAATTGCTAGAGGATGTACAGCTCAGCCTTCATGATGCGATCTCGGGTGAGGCGATACTCAAGAGCTACACAGATGAGACGAGGCAGCAATTCGCCTCCGTTATCAAGGGCATCATAGAAGAAACACTTGCGACAGCACTCACCCTTTCTCAGCGGCGAATGGACGAATGGATGAGGGGTGCGCTGGACAATTCGGTTCGTGATGCCCAAAGGTCCTTGGCCGCGGTGACAACGGACTTTCGAGTGAAGCTGGGAGGGGTCTGGGGACATCTGCTGTGGGGCTGCATCGGTGGCGGGGTCCTGGCTGGTGTCCTCTTTCTTGTCGGCGGATTCTGGCTAGGCAGACATTGGTAAATTGGCAATGGGCATCAAAGGTTAGAAAGGGAGATGTATGTTTTGGCTTGCATATCTATTTACGGTGATCGTGGGAGGGACCTTTGCTGTGATCCTGCGGGTTCTCAGGAAAGTGCTCCGGAGTTCGGGGGTAGGCTACCAAACTCGCTATCAAAAAACCGACCCTTAGCGGATCGCTGAACGATTGCCGACTTCGGGGAGGTATCCAATGAGATATGGAATATCTGATTGAAACTAAAGGAACTATCCGAAATATTTCAGCATGAAACAAAGGGAAACTGCGCTAAAATCAAAGAAGGGCCGGCCGCGATGAGGAACACAGTTCATGGATACAAAGTGGTAAATCTTGCGACGGATCAACTAGCCGCGATCTCGAGGCTATTTTCGTCGAGCATCGTCCGCGAAATGGCCCGAAAGGGCAGATCCCCTCTGTTTGCGCGACTGGTAAACCAATCGCAGTTGCTCCGCTCAATATCGTCAACTGAGCGCGTGTATACGCTTTTCGATGCCGCATTTTCATTATTGAAGCGCGAGGGGTATAGACACGAGTACATCTACAAGGCCGCCCTGACCCACAAGATTCTCCTCGGGAAACACTCACTCAAGACTGCATCTATGATCAACGAGTTTCGGGTGGGCGAATGCAAAGCCGATGTTGCAATTCTGAATGGAACCGCGACTGTGTACGAGGTGAAGTCGGAGCGCGACTCGCTCACAAGACTAGAGCGCCAGATCGCAGCGTATGCCACCGTGTTTGCGAAGGTTTATGTCATAGCAGCGGAGAGCCACATCCGCGCGGTGGCCAATACCGTCCCGGATTTTGTTGGGATACTTTGCCTCAATAGCCGTCATCAGATTTCGACCTTGCGGGACGCCGCCAACCAGCCCGAGCGTACATCGCCTGGTGCTGTCTTCAATTCTATTCGGATGGAAGAAGCGCGCATGATCCTTTCTTCCTTTGGTATATGTGTCCCACGTGTGCCAAACACCGAGTTGCACGCAGTTTTACGCAACGAGTTTGTGAAACTTGACCCGACCCGGGCGCATGAAGGAATGGTTCGAGTCTTGAAGCAAACGAGAAATCTGCTACCGCTTTCAGCTCTGGTTGATCAGCTCCCCCTTCCCTTCAAACTGCAGCTCTCTCGGTTCCAATGCGCAAAGTGGATCATCAGCGCCTAGTTGACGCAGTGAATACACCTTTGAAGGAAGCCATGGGGTGGGCCTGAAAGAATGTATCATCCTTATTTTCGCGGAAAGCAATTCGACCTCCTTTGCATCCGAGACATGGCTCCAATTTTCAAGGAAGCCGGTTTTTGCCCGATCATCGAACCAGTCAGAGACGTGCTCGGCGGCCTGAATCGAGCACTTGATGCTGTTGTGGAAGTCGATGGCCGAGCCATCGTCATCGTAAATCCACACCACGGGGATTTATCTGATTCCGGCGCCGCACTGAGCGATCTGCTTAAGGAGAAATACTTGGATCTACCCGGTATTTCAGCGGGAATACTTCTGAAGCACGATACGAGTACCGCTGAGGCCCTGAGATGTCGTCAAAACCATGCAGATCATTCGCCTGTACTGATCCATGCGGGTTTCGGAGAAGCAAAGATACTGGCCGAAAAGATCGGCAAGCAAGCCAAAGATCAGTCGCATGTTTTTCTCGAAAAATACTGCGGAAAGCTCTATCAAAAGCACTTCAGTGGCGGGAACAGAATTCTGCTGAGAGACGGTTTCGAGCGCAAACGCAATCGAGATTACGAACCGCTTGAGCGTTTCTCCGATCTTCATGCCACCTTTCGAGACGAAGGCATGGATGGGTTCGGAGATTTCCTGATCGTGGGAGATGGCTACAGCGAGGCTGGCGGACCGGCCTATGCCGTTGCGATCCATCTGACGTTTATCGATCCCGACGATGACAATTCGATGTGGATTCATCACTTCGTTTCCGAACGGCAGGACACGCCCACAGATCCGGCGGGAAAATTCGCCGAAGCACTTGCGAGGATGATGAAAGTCCTTAACAAGCCGAACTCAAAGATCGTTGAGACCAGTGCCGTCCAGGAATTCAGGGCGCTTCACAGGCAAGGGCATTTTCCCGGCTTGGGCCAGGTAAAAAAGCTTTCGATGAATCACCACATCGAGACTCTGGCCGATTATTTTCGGAAGACGGCATAGTTCGCGATGAATTGCTGCGCTGAATGTTTTGGTGATCGCGGATTACGCCGAAGTATCATTCCCCTTCACTCAACTGTAACTAGACAGTGTTCTTACTGCAGAACCAAAGATGTCGCTGTAGTATCGCCCAGAGTGCTAGCCGAGTATTTTGAACTCCTGCTAAGCGCATATCGCCAAGATCCCACGGGCAAGTTCCTTGTTCAATGGTTCCGGGAGGACTGGGCAATGTTCGAGCACCCCAGGATGGATGATTCCCGTGCGAATCGCCTCCTTGCCGATATCCTGAATGACGAAGAAATTACCCGACAGCAGTTCGTGCCTGCGAGCAATCCCACGATCGACCGTCTGAGTGAATGGGAAAAATTGCGCGATGAATTGATGTATCACAATCGCTATTTCCCCGAAGCCACTATTGACCTGGACCGTCTGGAAGCTCTCCTGTCGCCTCTTACCCTCGATGCCGACGAAGTTCCGACTCAATGGTACCGAGCGCGAATTCAGACGAGTGATACGCCTTTCAGGGTGCGCGAAATGGGCGCTCCTCCCAAACGGATCGCGTCGCACGGGCGGGCTAACCCAGCGGGTATTCCGTATCTTTATCTCGGTTCAAGCCCAGTAACGGCCATAGCGGAGATTCGTCCGCACACTGGTGAACGAGCATGCGTTGCAGATTTCACAACACGGCCCAAACTGAAACTCATTGATTTACGGAACCCTCGAAAAATGGTGTCTGCGTTCCTGCTTGTAGATGCCATCGATATCGGAAAGATGCGAAGCGACCTGCTCTTTCTGGAGAGGCTCGGGGATGAACTTACGCGGCCAGTTGTTCCACAGTCCGCCGCTATTGATTACACCCCAAGCCAATATCTCTGCGAGTTCATTAAAAAATGTGGATATCAAGGCGTGATCTACCGAAGCTCAGTTAGCGATGGAATAAACTTGGCTCTTTTCGATCCCGCGCGCGCACGCTGCGGCACTGTTATTCAGCATCGTGTCACTCGCGTGAGCGTAGACATTGCGGCAGAGGCTTAGCTCGCGCGGGACACTGGCCGCCTTCCAAGCACCGATCCAGAGGCGTCGCGTGCTGGATACCGGGTGCCGAAGGGGGCCAGACTTCCTTGACCGCTGAATCAAACGGGAGTCAACATTGGCCTCGACTCCTCACCCTCGACTTACGATTTGACGAATCTTGGTACCTCGTAAACGCTGTCTGGCTTAAACCCAAACTCCGAAAAGGTCTCAAGGACACGCTGCGGTATTCCTCTCGCGGCTTCTGGCGGGCTCGTCAGAAAAACGATAGGTCGCTCGAACGTAGGGCGACTCAGGCGAAAGTACTTTGCGAGATTACTCACTAGATTCTCTGAATCAGAGTTGCCCATCGACGAAGAGGTCAGGTCCAGGTATGTGATCCTCTTCTTCTCAAACGTTCGAAATGCACTTCGCCGATCTAATCCGCCGATATCGAATCGAGGAGATGTGCGAAGTTCGATAACGAGAGATGGTTCCGCGAACTCAACCACTTCGCGGAATTCCTCCTCGGTCACGTCCGGAAAATGAACGAAGATGACCATCCTACGTCGACGAACCGGGAATAGCTCACTTTGAGTGCCTTCCGTGATGAAGTCATTTCGCTCGACCTTCACCCGGTGCCATCCCGGAACAATATGGATTTTGCCGACTCCACTCTTCTCAGACATTTCCACTCACCTCCTCCAGTTTAGCTTCGATATCGGCCGGGCTTAATCTAGAAAGGTGCCAAGGTGTGCCCCACAGGGGCTCTTGAACCAGCATTTCGCCAGTTTCCTTCTTTTTCAACTCCCTATCCTTCATAAAGGCACGCTCGTAAAGCCGAGGTGCAACACCAGAAAACGGGCGAATAAGTATTCTGGCTTCTTGGATGGGTTCTTGTTCGTGCGTAGAAATGCTAGACGCATTCAGTTCTTCGATCAGCTTTCGCTGAGCGAATTGGCTCGGTGGATACCAACCCGAATGTACGATTTGGATCGAATCCTCATGGAGCTTAAGGGCTTGACTCTTGGGATAGGGTTCGATGTATTGGACCTCATCGACACCTGCCGCGACGATATGCCGAGCGCAATAGTGGCATGGAAACGTTGTGACAAAAAGACGAGTACCGACAAGCGAGACTCCCTTCCGAGCGGCCGACAAGAGGGCGTCCATTTCGGCGTGAACAGCTCGGCTGAATTCAAGCAGCCCTCCTACTGGTGTTTTTCTTAGAGCAGATGAGATAGTGCTGCTTCTCTCGGTGATCAAACCTTGCAAGTCAGGTCGATCCTTGAATTGGTCCTTGAGTGAAGTGATCAATTCTTCAATGATTTTGTTCTGTGACCGAGTGTTGCGACAATATCGATCAGCCGGATCCTTGAAGAACGCGCATCTTGAATCTTTGCTCTCCTTTTCGAAGGATTCGCCATAAACACCTCCTCCAGCCTTGGGGACTTCGTTAGTACCCGTAGCCAGCACGTTCCCATTGGAATCCACAACCGCTGCTCCGACTTGGCGTGATAAGCAAGCGCTTTGCATTTGAGCGCTGAATGCGTGATACATTGCAGTCTCAGCAACGGTCGGACGTACGAGCTCTGCGTGTGTAACGATCTTGACTAAACGCGAAAGGTTTTCAACTACGTCCCAGGACGGGTTGGACGCGCGAACGTCACCGCGATCTTCCGTGTTATCGAGAAAGTAATCAGCCAGATGGAAGGCATCCGCCACATGCTGGCCATACTTTTCATCGTCGTCGGCATCTCGGACCATGAACTCTTTGATCTCTTTCAGATCCGGCTTTCCGTACTTGTCGGAAATCCGCGCTATCCGCCGCTCCTCTTCACAAACCACTCCGATCAAAACAAACGCTCTCGAATACACCCGTCGAAGCAGGTTTACCTCCTCTGGGTGGCGCAACGAGTCCAATATGTAAGCCCTTGGTTTGCCATCGGGCTGCACCGGTAAACTGCGAACCGATTGAACTCCCATCTTATTGGCTCGTGCAGTCTTGATCTTTATTGACAACCCTCGGGCAATTGCTGCGTAGTCTTGCTTGCCTTCGGAGTTCTTCTCAGCACGCATGTCGTCGCCGTAATCTTGGAGCATTTGCACCTGCTCCAGTGGCGATGTTCCGTATTGCCCTTTTCTCGGATTTCCTTTGCGCTGCGCCCATTCATTGATAACTTCACGCGCTTTCAACACGACCACGTCATATTCCTGCCCAGCTACAGTGCGCTCCTTAAGGAGGTTTTCGAGTTGAAGTGCAACTGTGCTCGTTCCCGAGCCTGCGTGACCAACGACGGCGAAGATCAACTCGTTTGAAGCAGAAGCGCCAATAATGGCTCTAGATTCCCGCTCCGGAACTTGGTCATCAAGAATTCTGAAAGGTTGCGGTGCGTTAGACAACGCCTTTGGTCTCCTGATTTTGTGATTTCGTGACTTCGAAGAAGTATAGGGTACGAGGATGCGCCTACATCCGCAGACGGGGATTTGCGAACAAGAGAGGCGGGCCTCATCAATTACGTCATGGTTTGGAGCAGAGTCAAATCTGGAATGTGATGCAGAAACAGGACTTAGGCTGTTTTATCCTCATTGCGACCACGGGGGCATCGGAGAAATCCCAACCTTCCAGGTTCCGGATGAGTGACGCGACAAACCGGGTATTGCCCTCCTCTTGCCGTGTGACGAAAGCACTCGGTCGACGCTGGACACTTCGCCTTTTGTTCGCCTATACTTGACTCCATGTTCAGGGGATCGCCAGACCGGTTTTGTGACTTTGCCATCACCTGTAAAGGGTGCGGAGAGTGCATCCCAGCGCCGGTCGAGACAATGCCCTCCTCCTGGATCATTGCGCAATGTCCTCTATGCAATGAAAAGAATCAGTACCTGCCTCCGGAGATTTATCGAGGCAAACTATCCGTGAAGCTGACTCGCAAGCCAGTGCGCTCGGCAGAGGTGCACTCATGGGGGAGATGAAGCGGGCAATCGCGCGAGAACAAGAGACAAGATACGAGGAGGAGCAACGGACGAGAGACCGGTTCTCTTCGACACTTGTAATCGCGGCATCGATCATCGCAGGAATCAGACTCGCACGGGATGAGAACATCAGTCGGCCCTCCCCCCGCTTAACCACAGTCATCGCAGACTCAATCGCATTGGCGAAAGCGATCCTCGACAAAGTGGTGAGCTGATATTCTGTTTCGAAATCTGCGGATTTGTTGCCTCGGCGAGCCGAGCCATCGCACCTGCTGACTGACCTTCTGCCGAACTTACCCCTCCGAAGGCATGAAGGCGTGGAGAGTTGCGCCGCTCAAAGATGACGGCCCACAACTCCTGGAGCCTTTGACCCGATCTGATGTAATGCAAGTCACGCCGTCACTGTTCCCCGACTAAGCAGACCTGCCAACGAACCTTGGTTGGCTCAGGTTTGTAAGGTTAAAGGGCCGGCGGCGCCGGCCCCTGGTTCAAGAGGCTACTTCCGCCTCTTCGGTGGAGAGATGATCTCCGGTTCCGTTTGGGCTGCGCCGTCATCCTCGCTCGCACCGTCTGCGGGATCTTCAGCGACTTCGACTTTCGAGAGCCGCTTCATGCTCGTTGCGTGGATCTCGGCGATGCTGTGCTTGAACGTAACGCCCTCGACCTCTTCCGAGACTTCGCGATACTTAATTTTCCCTTCGAGGGTGATGAGCTGCCCCTTCTGAAGCGTCTTGGCGAAGCTGGAGAGATTGCTCCAGGCGTACACGCGATGCCACTCGGTGCGGTTTTCGTAATCGCCTTTTTCGTTCTTCCAGCTCTCGCTGGTCGCCAGGCTGAATACAACGTATTCCTTGTTGTTCTGTGCGGTTTTGACTTCTGCATTCTTTCCGAGACGACCGATGAAGATGACTTTGTTGACCATTGTCTTTAGCTCCGTTATTTGGGTTTGTCCGCTGGATGCGGTACATGCTTGCCCGGAGGGTGTGCCGACGCGACCCACTCCCAAGGCGACTAGAAACGATTCGTGGAAGGGGACCCGAGCTTGTCTCGGGGGAGGAGTCCACGCCTGAAAGGCGCGGAGCGAATCTTTGGCAGGAGAGCGTGCGTCCGAAGGGCGGGGGTGTCGTTAGCGCGGCACGCTGAACGCAAACAGAAAGGCAAACGGAAATGGAGCTGAGTGCTCAACCTCTTCATGTGTCCCGTCTCCGATTGCAGAGGTCGCACGATCGCAACAGGATGTTGAACGCCGCAGCGACCTGGCTGGAATGAAAGCCACGAAAACCGCGCCTTTGAGCGACTATCTGTTCGCCCATAATCTCGCCTTCGCCATAGTGCGCCGAATGTAAGCGGCCTTCCTTGCGGGGTTTGGATCGCGGGAAAGGTATTCACTGTCGAGGGTGTTTGCCATTGCATCATCGGGCATCCCGAGCGAATAAGCGGCCACGCAGAAAGCGATGTCCGCGGCGGCCGGCCGATCGTGGTATTTCGGCGCAGTACGGAATCTCTCCAACGAAAGGTGCGAGTACCTCATCCCCCTGCTAGGGGGAAAGACTGCCGCCCGGTGTTGCGCGATACGAGCCTGCCGTTCATGTTCTTGCAGTTGGAATTGCTTTGGTCAGTTCAACACGAAGGAGCGGCGCCATCCGGTATTGATTGCCAGTGCAGCTCCGCAATAGTACGTATGGATAGAGACCGTTGTCCTTGCGATACTTCGGCTTGCAATTCGTGAAGCCGGGAAGCCTGCCGAAACGTCGCCAGTCAGCCGCGCTGGGGTCTCCCTGATATCTGCCAGCGAGTGTCTGAGCGATGAATGTTGAGAGATCTGTGGGGTAAACATCGTCATGCTTGAGCCACGCTTGAAAGTTTCCCGCACTTGTCTCAACGACCGCGCATGGCTCGAAATCGTCCGCTGTGAGCCGGTCAATTGAGCTTTGATTCAGGTCGTCTAAAACTGTGAATCGGTGCGCTCCAGACGGACGTATGTAGATGTGTGCCCCACGGGAATTGTGGGCCTTTAGGAGCGGGAGACGAGACATGACGAGATCGGCTGGAAGATCCGACAGCCCAGGAAGCATCCCACGATCGCTCAGAATGCCAATGTCATACGCGGGTGCGTCGAGCGCAGCGAGCATCTTCCGAACGGCGATAAGAGTTCTGTCCATTTTCGATGCCCAAAACTAAGGATTTGCCAAACTCATCCTGAAATCGTGCTACGATGCTGTATTGAAATGTACACTGCACTATAATTGAATCGCAAGTCCTTTGCGCCAGATCTCTTTGAAATGCATTCGGTTTTCGGTTGGCAGAGATTGTGAAAGGTTCATTGCATTAACGTATGCACCCAGATGCCCACAGTGACGAGAAACAGGAACGGCTCAGAGAGAAGCTACGGGACGAGCTTGGGCCTGTGATTGTGGGTTTGCTCGATAAATCAAGTGGGCTGGAAGACATCATTGTGAACGAAGATTCGCGGATTTGGGTGAAGCGGACCGGATCTTCATTTGAGCAGGTAGGAGAGCTGTCCAGCCGACAAGCTCGTGGGGCAATGATGACGATTGCCTCGATGCAGAAAACGACCGTGACAGAGTTGCGGCCTGTTCTGGAAACGCAGCTTCCCATCTGGAAGTTTCGATTTGCGGGTTTGATTGAGCCTGTTGTGCCGTCGCCGTCGTTCGCCATCCGGGTCAAGCCGGATAGGAAGCGAAGTCTTCGCGATCTCCAGGCGCAAGGGATTCTGACCAAGAAAGACGATCCTCGCAACCGTCGGGCAGTGCAGGAAGACTTCATCGCGAGGTTGCAGGGCCTGGACCACATTGAAGTGATTCAAGAAGCAATCCGCGCTCGAAAAAACATGCTTATCGTCGGTGGAACGGGAGCGGGGAAGACGACCATTGCGAATGCCATCCTCGAAGAGATCGGCACTCTGACGCCCGGCGACCGGGTTTTGGTGATCGAAGACACGCAAGAACTTCTGCTCGACTCCGCAAACAGCCTGAGCATGTTGGCGACAACGGAGTTCGATCAACTGAAGTGCCTCAAGGTTGCGCTGCGACTCAAGCCTGACCGGATCATCGTCGGCGAAGTCAGAGATGGAGCGGCAGCTCTGCCGCTGCTTAAGGCATGGAACACGGGCCATCCAGGAGGTGTTTCTACGATCCACGCCAATAGCGCCGCGGAGGCGCTAATTCGCTTGGAAGATTTGGTGCGAGAAGCAACCGAGGCACCCCAACAGCGGACGATCGGAGCCGCTGTTGATGTCGTGATTTCGGTCGTCAATGATCCCGTTGAAGGCCGGAAGGTACAGGAGGTCGCGGTTGTCACTGGATACCAGGACGGTCGCTATCTTCTGACGCAAGTGTGAGTGCCTTGGCTCTGAGCTGTTGAGGCAGAGCCTTTCTGTGGTCGCGGAGGACGAAAGTCCTTCGCATAACGATGTGCCGAAGGGCACTGGAGGAAATGAGATGAATCGTATGCGTATTTTCATTGCGAAGCGGCCAGGGACCCTTCGGGTAGCCCTGATGCTCGCGTTCATGGTGGCAGTTGGTACCAGTGGGGCTTTTGCTGCCGAGACGGGAACCAACCTGCCGTGGGAAGGTCCGCTGACAACGCTTGTGACATCACTGACCGGGCCGGTGGCATACGCCATTTCGGTCATCGCAATCGTGGCGCTCGGAGCCACGCTTGCGTTTCGTGGCGGGGAGATGGGCGAGACGATGCGGCATCTCCTTCAGGCTGGCATCGCGGTTTGCTTGGTCGTTTTTGCGGCTCAGGTCATGACTTCGTTCATTGGCCAGAGCGCAGAGATTGCCATGCTCCAACCGGTACATGCGATTGCTCGGGGGTAGACAACAATAGACGATTCACCGGGGGGAGCTTGAACACTCAAGCCTCCTCCCTTCCTTTCGGAGTGAGCCAATGGAAGAACCAGAGCAGACGATCATGCGGACATCGTTGAGCAGGCCGCAACAGCTTCTCGGTGGCGACAGAGAGCTGGTCATTCTGTCGGGCCTCGGGGCCGCGTTGATGGCCGTTAGCGTAATGACCTTCCTGTCGTTCCTTATAGCTTTCTTTGGCTTTGGCGCCATCGTTGCGGTCTTAGCGAGGATTGGCAAGGCCGACCCGATGATGAGGAAGGTGTACAGCCGCCATCTGCAATACAAGGACTTTTACCCGGCGAAAAGCGGAGTCACCTCGCTCGGCAAAACTCCAAATCGGAGCTGGAGGTAGGGATGTTCGGAGAGACGCGGAAACAACCGCAAGGGCTCGCTGATTTGCTCCTGTGGTTCGGACTTGTGGATGACGGAATCGTGTTGCAAAGAGACGGTTCTCTGTTAGCAGCATGGCAGTACCGGGGACCAGACCTTCAGTCCGCGACACATGCGGAGATGGCGGCTGTAGCTCGGCGACTGAACAGGATCTTTCGTCTTGGCAGCAGCTGGATGATTCAGGTTGATTCCTTCCGAACCTATTCCAGCGGCTACTCGCCAGATGGCGCCTTTCCCGATCACGTAACTGCTCTGATTGACAGTGAGCGCCGGGAGCAATTCGGCCAGGAGGGGAGCCATTTTGAAAATGAGTATTTCCTGGCGCTCTCGTACATGCCTCCCATTGCTGCGACGGAGCGAATTCAGGGCTTCATGCTGACCGGAGCAGAAAAGGACAAAAGCGACGGAACGAACCCTGGTGCAGAGGCTCTTCGCTTTTTCAAGGCAAAGGTCCGCCAGTTCGAGGATGTGTTTGCAGCTCAGTTCCCTGTAACTCGGCTCAAGGCTGCTGTCACAAATCTCGGCGGCGGCTTTGAGCGGGTTGATGACGACCTGCTGGCTTATCTCCGGCGCTGTTTGACCGGGATTAAAGGTCCTGTTCTCCAGCCTGAGATTCCAGTGTTTCTAAATGATCTTCTCGCAATGGAAGACTTCCGCGGCGGAATGGACACAATGATGGGAGACCGCCACTTGCGTACCTTGTCGGTGGACGGCTTCCCGAGGTCCACCTACCCAGGCGCGCTATCTGTACTGGATACGATTCCGTGTGAGTATCGATGGAATACACGGGCAATTCTTATGGACCCTTCGGAAGCACAAGGGGTTATCTCGAAAATAGGGCAGAAGTGGAAGTTTCAGCAGCGAGGTTTGAAAGATCAGGTTTTCAAGGGCAAGGGCGGAGGCCAACTAAATCACTTTGCAATGTCGATGGTCGCAGACTCTGATGGAGCGCTGGCCGAAGCCACATCCGGAGACGTTCATTTTTGCTATCTGTCGTCCTCGATCGTCTTGCAGCAGAAGGATAAGAAGTTTCTTGACAACATGATTGGTGAGTTTCGAAAGGTGCTCATCAATCGTGGATTCGGCGTTAGAGTCGAAGACATCAACGCGGTCGATGCCTTCTTTGGAACTCTCCCCGGAAACGGTGTCGCGCAGGTGCGACGAGTGATTGCACACACACGCAACTACGTTGACCTGATGCCGATTTCCGCGGTGTGGGCGGGAGAGAAGACTAACCCTTCGGCGCTGATGCCGCCAAATTCTCCGCCTCTCATTTACGCCGCCACGCAGGGCGGCACGCCCTATCGCTTCAACCTGCATGACAACGATGTGGGACACACTCTCATCGTCGGCCCCACTGGAGCCGGCAAGTCAGTACAGTTGGCCTTGTTGGTTGCGCAATGGTTCCGATATCCGAAAGCACAAGTCTTTGCCTTCGATAAGGGTCACTCGCTCTACGGTCTTTGCAAAGCCGCTGGTGGTCGGTTCTATGAGATCGGTGAAGGCGGACTTTCATTCCAGCCACTCCGCGATATTGACAACGATGCGGAGTTCGGGTGGGGCCAGGAATGGGTCGAGACCGTTTTACGTTTGCAGGGTGTGGAGATCGGCCCTTCTGAAAGAAGCACGATCAACGATGCGTTGCGGCAGCTCGCGACGGCTCCCCGCGAACGACGGACACTGACAGAGCTGGAGGCTAACCTTCAGGACGAAAACCTGAAAGCCGGCATTCGGCCTTATGTCATCGACGGTCCTTTGGGCGGGATGTTGGACTCTCGCGACGACGGTCTCACAACCTCACGTTTCGTTGTTTGCGAAATGGAGACTCTCCTGAGCGGTTCCTATGGCGAAGCTACCGTCATGGCGGTCCTGCTCTATCTATTCCGTCGCATGGAACGTGCCTTGGATGGCAGCCCTACGCTGGTCCCGATTGATGAGGCATGGCTCTTCCTGAAGCATCCGGCCTGGCGAGACAAAATCCAGGACTGGTTGAAGACCCTTCGGAAAAAGAATGCGGTCGTTGTTCTCTCTACTCAGAGCATGGCCGACATCAAGGAATCGCCTATCGCGTCGGCCATTCTTCAAAGCACAGCAACGAAGATCTATTTGCCCAACAGCGAAGCAGGGAATGAGGGCATGAGGCAGTTCTACGAATACGCCGGACTCAACAGTCGAGAAATTGAACTGTTGCAGACGGCAACGCCCAAACGTGATTACTACGTCGTCCAGCGTCTCGGACGGCGCATGATCTCTTTCCGTCTCGGCGCAGTGGCTCTCGCATTTTTGGGGGTCTCAGGCCAGAGGGACAGAGCCCGAATCGACGCCCTGGCCAAGGAATATGGCGACGGCTGGATCTCGGTGTGGATGAAAGAAAGGAAGGTACAGAAAAGCTGGATCGACTACTACGAAGGAGTAAGACAACATGAAATCCAGATGGCTAGCTAAGGGCACAAGTGCAGTCGCCATGATCGCCGTCATGGGGACTGCGACGATATGCCCGCCTCCTGCTCATGCAGGGGTACCGGGCGTATTCGCAACCGAATACACCCAGCTCCTCAATTACGCGGAACTGGTTGGGCAGTTGGAGAAACAGGTGTCGATGGTTGAAAACCAGCTCACCCAGATTTCCGACATGACAAAGCACGGCCTCACCATCTCCGACCAACTCTTCGGAACCGTGGCTTCAGATATCGCAAACCTGCGACAGATCGTGAACACGGGCCAGGCACTCTCCTACACGATGAGCAATATGGACGGGGCTTTCAAAGTTCGATTCCCCGGCTACTCCTCAACTACCAACTACGGTCAGTCGTATCAGCAGTGGAGCCAGACAAGCCTCGATAGCACTCTCGGGGCTTTGAAAGCTGCCGGACTGCAGAACTCGCAGTTTGACAGCGACGCGGCGCTGCTGAAGACGTTGCAGAACCAAAGCACGTCTTCGGTGGGAAGGATGCAAGCTCTGGAAGTTGGAAACCAGATAGCGGAAAATCAATCAGAGCAGCTGATGAAGCTGCGACAACTGATGATGGCCGATATGCAGAGCAAAGCAGCTTTCCAGGGCGCACAGGTCCAGGCGGATGCGACAAGGCAGGCAAACTCCGACAAGTTCTTCGGCCAGAGTCAGGTAACGAGCGATGGCGTGACGTTCTAAAAGGAGATTTGCAATGAAGCGGATGAGTGTTTGGTTGGCAGTTGCGGGTCTGACGATGTTGGCGGGATGCCGCCATGTGGAGCAAAGCCCGATCGTCGCGGCTTTTCAACAAGCTGGAGGCGGAGACGTAGATCAGTCCACGCCTGACAGCATTGGACAATTTCTGGCCAAGCACGAGGATGTCCGGAAGCAACTCACGCCACTTTGCAAACAGAAGAAGGCGAATGCCCCGGCAGACTGGACGACCACTGATGAAGGAAAGGTGTGCGCGGGCAATGCCCGCGCCAACTTTTTCGGAAAACCAGATGTGAAGTCAGACGGTGTGGCTTTCTGAGGTGAGGGCATGGCAATAAAGCGGAGAATCTTGTCTGTGACGGCCGTGGCGCTCGCCTCGGTCGTCACAGCACACGCACAAACGCCTGTCGATGTGGGTGGGACGTTCCAGCAAATAGGGCAGGCGGCAAATGCTTGGATTCCCGCCATCATGCACGAAGCGGCCTTCCTGTTCTACGTGCTGGCGACTTTGGACTTCGCCTGGGGAGCGCCGTCCTTTCTACGCGAAAGCGACTTTAATGGCCTTTTCCTTAGTCTGATAAAGAAGCTGCTTGTCATTTCGTTCTTCTATGCAGTTCTTATCAATGGTCAGGTCTGGATTCCTGCCATTGTGAATAGCTTCGCCCAGCTCGGGGCGACAGCGGCGGGTGTACCGCTAGCGCAGAATCCCTCAGACATCATGACGCAGGGGATTCAGATTGTTTCGGACCTGTTCACGAAAGTGTCTGCAACGGACCTCTTGACGCAGCCGGGCGGGGCAATCACGACGATTCTCGCCGCATGTATCGTTCTCGCCTCATACATCATCATCACGCTTCACTATGTGGTGACGAAGCTGGAGGCGATCATTGTCATGTCTGCTGGCTACATCTTCCTTGGCTTCGGAGGTAGTCGTTGGACTTCGCCTTATTTTGAAAGGTACATTTCACTGGCGGTCAGCACGGGCGTGCGATTGATGCTGATCTACCTCATGTTGGGGGTCTTCAAGACAGTCTCGAACAATTGGATCGCGACGATGAACGGTTACACGGCCGATGAGCCGATCACTCAGATTTTTCCAACTCTGATGTCGATGCTTCTTTTTGCGTTTGCATCGTGGATGATCCCCAAGATGGCGGGGTCGATCGCAGCGGGAACTCTGGGGATGGGTGGCGGGGACCTCGTTGGAATGGCAGCGGAGATCGGGAAGGGTGTTGCTCTGGGGGCTGCGACCGTGGCCGCGGTTGTCGCCACGGGAGGTGCTGGCGCCGTTGCGGGTGGCGCTCTTGCCGCAACCGAGACAGCGGGAGCAATGGAAGCCGGAGGAGCGGCAACATCGGCTGCGTCGGGTGCGATTGGGGCAGCGGAGGCAGGCGAGGCAGTGGGTAACGTCCCAGCCCCTCCTGTGCCGACAGGTGAAGGGGCTCCTTCTCCTGATTCGCCGCCGGCGCCTCCTCCCCCTACTGCGTCCGCAAGCGCAAGTCCTGAAGCTCCGCCAGCGCCGGCGCCGCCGCCGCCGCAAGACACCATTTCGGCCCAGGACCTTGCGAGACGGGCCGGCAATATTGAAGTTCCGCACGACGGGAGCGGACATGGATCATCCGCACAACTGCGAATCGACAGGGAGGAATAGACAGTGGCAGAAACAACGAAAACTCAATCGCCTTACGTCCGCGCCCGCCAAGAGTGGGATGAGCGGTTCGGGGATCAAATCAAGAGCAAAAACAATTGGCGTCTCGCGGCCTTCATCTCGATGGCAACGACGTTCCTCTGTGTGACTGGGATGGTCGCCATCGGCTACCGCTCAAATACTGTGCCGTACGTCGTGGCACTGGATGACGTGGGGCGAGCGGTACCGGTCATTCCAGCAAAACAGGTTGCTGTGAAAGATGTCCGGCTACAGGAGGCAGTTGTAGCGCGATGGGTGACAGACCTTCGCATGATTGTCACGGATGCGGTAGCACAGCGGCGACTGGTCGATGAAGTCTACGCGCAGACGGGACAGAACTCGGCGGCCTCCGCCACAGTGACGGAGTTCTACTCGAAAAACTCGCCCTTCGACCTTCTGAAAAAACAGACGGTAGATGCGTCGGTGGAATCCATCGTCCAGCAGTCACCCAAAACCTATGAAGTGACTTGGACGGAAGTGACCCGCGATCTTGTGGGCCAGTTCGTTGCAAGTCATCGGTACAGAGCATTCGTGTCGGTGACGACGCAAGAAGTCACAGATGCGAAGCAGGCGTTGGTAAACCCGCTAGGGCTCTATGTCACGAACCTGACATGGGGTGAGGTTGTAAGCACGAGCGGTCCTAGTTCCGCCGTAGGCAATGATCAAACCACAGATGGAGGCTCGGGCAAATGATCTGGATCGCGGCATTGATGATGGCAGCGCAAACAGCAGCAGCGACGGGGGCCTCTCAATCATCCCCGGCAGTGACGGCTCAGCAGAAGCAGGAGCTGTCCAACTACAACTTCAAGGCTGCGGCGGCAGCACTGAACGCACAAACAAATCAAGCGGTTCCCAAACCGAGTCCGTCGACTCCAATACCGCCTCTCCAAGTACCTCCGGTTACCGGCCAAAGGCCGACCGTGCAGTCCTCTCCGGATGGAGTGACGCCGGCAGAAAAGGGTTCTGAAGTTCCCCCAAATTGGAAACCACCACATGCCGAGCTGAACAACGCTGCCATGACTGCAGCTGCCGTCGCGCATCAATGGGAGACAGGAGTGGGAACGCCCACACCCGGCCCTGATGGGCGGGTGCTCTATGTTTTCGGCCAGGGTATGCCGGTGATGGTGTGCGCTCCGCTTAGAGTCTGCGCGGTGGAACTGCAACCCGGCGAGCATTTGCAGAGCCAGCCACAGATTGGCGACTCGCGGCGTTGGGAAATCACTCCGGTTATGAGTGGCTCCGGGCTCGACCAAACTCCGCTGTTAGTTGTAAAGCCGATTGAGGCTGGACTCGAAACAGACCTTATCATTCCGACTGATCGACGCACATACGTTGTCAGGTTGATATCGGACCCCACGCGGTTCATCTCCCGGCTGGCGTTTCAGTATCCCGCTGATGATCGGGCCAAGTGGGCAACTTTCCAAGCGCAACAGGACGCGGCGACGCGAGATGCGGAAGCGGTTGCGGAGCAAAAGAGAGCGCAGGAGACCAGGCGAAAGACAAACAGGCGGGCGTGCTGCCAATGGCAGAGAACGCTTTGGACAATCTGTATTTCGACTACAAACTCAGTGGAGATCCTGCATATCGTCCAGAGCGCGTTCTGGACGACGGCCAGCATACATACCTGATCTATCCCAACGATGGGCGCTTCCGCGAGCTGCCGACATTGCTGATGTTGGTGAACGGCAAAACGGAGCTGGTCAACTTCCGCGTCGATGGAACGCGCTACATCGTGGATCGGCTGTTCGATAAAGCGATTCTCGTGGTGGGAGTTGGGAAGAAACAGACTCGGGTGACGATCACCCGGGCCACACCCTATTCCGGCGCTGCCGGGAAAGGAGCTAAGTAATGGCGACAAACGATGAGGAGCTGAAGGCGCTCGATCTAGAGAACCAAGGGGGAGAGCAGGAGCAAGAGGCCCTGAAGCGAGCCGCACAGACCGATAAGGTCGTGCGAGGCGTCAACGGCGGTGTCGTGCCTCGGGCGCGCAAGTTGCGTCCGTTGGCTGGCATCATCGTCATTGCAATTGTCGTCCTGGCAGCGCTGTACATGCGACACGGCATGGCAAACCGCAATAAGAAGACCACAAAGCAGGCTGAGATCGCCAAAGTTGGCGTCGGTCCCGCAACGAATGTCGAGAAGGGTCTCCTCTCCGATCAAGCAAGAAACGGACTCGACACCGGCCAAATGCACGTGCCGGACTCTCTCACTCCGCGCTCATCCATCGTGAACACGGATGGCGGAAACAGGCCTGGAGACCCCGTTCCTGGATCGGCCAATGGAACTCGGGCAAGCTCCGTGCCGCCGATCGAATACAGGCAAGGCCCGGTCTCCACAGCAGCAAATGGCTCCTTGTCGTTTGCCGAGCAAATGCGCCTGGACGAGTACAAACGGGAGAGGGAGGCGATGGAAGCGGCAACCTCGGTGAAGGGCAATCTGCCGAGCGGCGAAACCGAGAGGTCCGCGCAACCGCTAAATGACCCTCTTCAAGCAATACAAACCGCCCTCATCAATGCGCGGGCCGCGCAAGCGGAGGCAGCGTACAACCTGCCAGCCTTCAGGCCGCAGAATTGGTATCACAGGAGCAGCGAACAGAATACGAACGCCAGAACGATCAGGAGCAAAAGGGCGATTTTGGACAGCAGCACAAAAAGGAAGAGTCGGAATATCTCGGCCGAGAAAGAGAAGCAGCCCGCGGCAGGTATGAGGTCAAAGCCGGGTGGCTGATCCCCGCGGTGCTGGAGCAGCAGCTCAACTCCGATTTGCCGGGCCTCATCCGTGCTTTGGTTCGGGAGAACGTATATGACACGGTTACGGGCAAGTACATTCTGATTCCGGCCGGCAGTACCCTTGTGGGAATATATAATTCGCACGTTGGATATGGTCAGAAAGCGTTGCAGGCTGTTTGGCGGCGGGTAATCTTCCCCGACGGCAGCTCGCTTTCCCTTGGCGGATTGGAAGGGGACGACAATCGAGGGCGCGGCGGGATTCAGAGACCAGGTGGACAACCACTGGGGACGAATCTTTTCCGGGGCCTTGCTTACCTCTCTATTTGCTGCGGGAATCGAGATTAGCCAGGGGCAAAATTCCTCGGTGCTCACGCAGCCCAGCTACGGGCAACAAATAGGGCAAGCGGTCGGCCAGCAGGTCGGCCAGGTCGGAGTAGAGGTCACACGGAGGAATCTGAATATCCAGCCGACGATCATCGTCAGACCGGGATACAGGTTCTTCGTGAGGGTCGAAAAGGACCTGCTTTTCAAAGGTCCGTACTCCGCCATGCCTCTCAGGGAATGAACAAGGCATAATCTTTGAAGGGGATAAACGGTTGGCCGAAAAGAAGAAAGTCCGGAAAGTGAATCGCGAAGGCCAACGGTGGACAGACGATAGGGCCGGAATGACTCTCCGACTCCCCCTCGAACTGAGAGAAGCGGTCACAGAAGAGGCTCGCGTCAAGGGCGATCTAGCCAGGATCGTCCTTTTTGCTTTGAGCCACGTTGACCGTAAAGATGTGGAGATCCAGCAGACCCGCAAAGCGGGTCTACCGCTATGTTCTCCTCAATTGCTGCATGTGGGAGCCGAGGCTCGGACCGCTCTCCGAGAATGGGCTGAAGAGGAAGGCGTCAGCGTGAACGCCATCGTCGTAAGCGTCCTGGAAGAATTTTTCAAACGGCTCAAGAAGAGTAAAGCCCTTAGGGAAGAACTACGTCTGGAGATTCGCGCGCGGCGAGGATTTCTACCCAGCTGAATCTGGCCAGATTCTCTATCAATGAAAAGCGGGGTCAGGTGGCAGGTAAGGTCGCAAAGACTCTGGCACGATTTATTGAGCCGATGGAGTGTTTGCCCGTGCCGAAACTGCCGGCAGGCCAGGGCTGGCTATATGAGATAAAACTCGACGGCTGGAGGCTTGAGTCCGTGAAAACGGGCGGAAAGGTCATGCTCTACTCGAGACGCGGCAAGTCCTTCAACTCCCAATTCAGTGACATCGCCAATGCTCTGATCTATCTTCCCGATGAGACGGTCATAGATGGCGAGGTTGTCGCGATCGATGAAAACGGTAGACCAAACTTCAATCTCCTTCAAAACTTTCGATCAGCCGGCACGAACATTCGGTATTTCGCTTTTGACATCCTGATGCACAAGGGTAAAGAGCTGATTCGCCTCCCGCTTTCACAGCGCCGGCAGGTTCTCGCCTCAGTCGTCGAGCCGGATGCGTACGTTGAAATCTCAGAGGCATCGGACAGCCCGCTCTCGGAAATGGTGAAGTTCGTCCGGGAGCATGGGCTTGAGGGCATCGTTGCGAAACGCGCTGACAGCGTTTATCAGCCCGGATTGAGAACCGGCACTTGGTGCAAGCAACGTCTCAATCGTGGCCAGGAGTTCGTCGTCGGAGGCTATGTGCCAAGTCACCTGGGCGTTGATTCGCTCGTTGTAGGGTTCTACCGAGGCAAGGATCTCTACTATGCAGCGCGCGTGCGTGCCGGCTTCATCCCCGCAACACGCCTGAAGGTCTTCGAGGCGATCAAGCATCTGAAGACGCAGAAATGCCCATTCCTGAACCTGCCAGAAAAAGAGGCAGGAAGATGGGGCCAGGGATTGACGGGGGAGAAGATGCGGGAATGCGTGTGGTTGACGCCGGAAGCCGTAGTGCAGATAGAGTTTTTGGAATGGACGGGAGCGAATCATTTGCGACACACGAAGTTCGTCGGCCTACGTGATGACAAGGATCCGCGCAAAGTGGTGCGAGAGACTTAAGGCACCCGCAGCTTGTTACATATGGCCAAATCGTAACGACTGCCATCATTGCCGAAGCGCGTTTCGACAGCAGACGGCGCGCGCCTGGAAACGTGCATTGGCCTGTTCGCATCAGTCGACATCTCGTCACCGTCCAGCCATCGTGCGGTTGTACAGTATTAGAATCTCATGAACTTTCACAGCAAGAATATCGGCGATAGGCTTCTAGATAAGCTTACCCAGGCTACCAAGGTCCAAATCGCTTCCGCTTTCTTCTGCCCGAACGATCCGCTTTTGGACGCGCTGAGAGCTGTGCCGCGCGTAGAACTGATCGTCTCGGAAGAGTTCACCATCAACGATCCATATAAGCTTGAGAGGTTGAAGAAGGCGGATGTACGCTCGATCCCGCCAGACCATGCAGACGGAAAGCTGCATGCAAAAGTGTTCATCGTGACGCTCCGTGACGGCTCTCAATGGGTACTGTTGGGATCGGCCAACCTCACCCAGCAGGGCCTGTTCGCAAATCAAGAAGCCTGTATCGATCTAAACTCCGCGTCCACCACTGACGAGCCAGTAATTGGCGACATCCGTCGTTGGTTTCGTGACCTGTTCGCGAAGGCGCGGCACCTCGATTTGGCTCAGGCAAAAACCATCTTTGACCAACGTTCGCGGTATCGTCTAGAACCTCGACCATCGACGCCGGGCGCCACACCGGAGTATTGGGCCTTAAAGACGACCTCGGGTGGCGCAGATGCAGAAGAACATTGGCCCCAGTTTTTGTCGGAAAGCATGGTTGCGATTGGATGGGAAGCGCTTGATGTTGATCCATCGAAGGTAGATGACTTGCAGCTCCGCGCGGCCCTGAAGAAAATTCTCGATCCTAAAAAGCCCGGTAGCGTAGACTTTGGCGTCCGAACAATCAGGGATTTTATGCACTTGCCGAATGGCTCAATTATCGTCGTGTGCCGTGGGCTCGTTCCTATGCAGGTCAAGCCGGTTCATATACACGCCTTTGCGCGCGTCACCGGCCCCTTTCGGGCTGGCTCTATGAATGGGACGAAGTGGCGCTTCAAGCGTAACGCCGTAATCCAGACCGTTGGCACTTCTCTGCCTGCGGTCACGTTCGCGGAAGCAGTCCAGAAGAAGAGCTTCCGACAAACGATGCATAGAATCTCTGACGATACTGTTCAACGGCTCGCTGACGCGCTTGGCGTACCTGTCGAAGTCTAGAAGCAAGTTCGCACGCCAAGCTCAAAAGCAGTGCGACAGGCGCAGAGCAGGCGCACATAAACTTTCCGTTTCGTGAGGTGTCCCCGTATTGATTGACGACGATCTCCGCGCGCGGGTTCAAAGGTTGTTGGCTGGCTCTCACCAGGTCCACGATTTGGACCGTCTATTTCTGGCCCTGCGTGATCGCGCTCACGAACGGGAGAGCTTCCGGGAGATTGGTGATTTTGTTGCTCACCGTGATGAACGGCAGAAGGGACTCGTGACTCAAACGGGCCGCGATGTGTTTACGAGCATTGATGTATGGAGTATGGGGCTGCGTGGCCGAAAACCATCGCCTCAAGATATCGTCCGAGCAGCGTGGGCAAACTTCCGCCTTGCCTCCGACAGCCAGCTCCAAGTCGGTTGCGGGTTGCAGCGTGGCACCGTGAAAGGAAGACTCAAAAGCGGTCTTTCTAAGCTCGAACGCGGAGAGGCCCTAGCAGAGCGAGAGATCAAAGTGATTGATTACCTTGGCAATCGCTTCATCTGGAAACCGGCTTTCACAGACGAGCAGTTATTAAACGAATTTCGCGATGTGCTCTTGCTGAATTCAATCATCGTGAAAGCAGACATCCCGTCACTTGATGGCATCAAGACATTTCTGACGCTCTATGCAATCTCCTGCATGCATGGCTCAGCGATTCTGCTGGAGAACGGGACAAGGGCCGAGCTTCTGGCGGGCTTCTTCAACCAGAAGCGTTGTCTCGAAGTAAAGATGCAGATCGGCTTCGATGACGCGCCGAAGCCAATAATGGCGCCGATCTGCCTGTTCCTCAGCTCGCTTCAACCTGAAAATCACTGCGAAGCCAAGCTCCTCGAATTGGGATGCAAGGGACCACTTTTTGCCTGGTCCGAGCCTGTTGAGGTGGGATCCGACGGCAGGCTCGCCCTGGTGACGTGAAGCCGGTCTGAGCTAGTTAAGTTAGGTGGGCCGGGGATTCCCGTATAAACGCAATCGCGCCCTTTTCCACTTTGAAAGGGCGCGAAACAGATTTCATGCTGCTAAAGCTTCACATTGAGCATTCACGATTGCACCGGCTGTTGCAACGGCTTCGGTTGTCAATTCTTCGTTCGCGCCGAAATTCTCAAATGAAGTGCCGAGGATCAAATCCACGGCTCTTTGTGAGTTCGCTGCGGCGTGGACAACGAGACGATTATCCTCCTCCAACTTGGATATCCAGTTATGGATGTAGGCCGTCGTGTTGCGCTCAGTATTCTCGTTTGCGATGCCGGCGATTGCGCACAGGAATGCGGCTCCCATCTCCGCAACTAGTTCCTCCTTGCTATAGAAGTCGTCTCCAAAATGCGCTCCGAAGGTACGGTTGAGTCGGGTTTCGTGGCCGGTGCTGTGGATGAGTTCGTGAAATAGAGTGCTGTAGTAGTGCGGAGCATCCACGAAACGGGCACGGGCTGGCATGTGTACAGAATCGGTACTCGGCCGATAGTAGGCGCGGTATTCCGTTTCGCTGGTCAATTGGAGACTGGGCCGATTGCTCCATCCGCTGACAATGGCTTCGCAGCTCTCGTCCACTTCAACGTCATTGGGCTGGGTCGGCTGCTCGATCTGCGGAAGTGTGAGGCCGTCGCACTGTTCGACGTTGAAAACCGTGTGATAGGTGAGAACGAAGGGGGCGCGGCGGTCCTCCTCGGCTGTCCGCTCGTCGTCAGTCTTCTGACGGTCGCACAACTGCTTGTAGAAAACGATCTGCGTACCCTTCTCACCCTTGCGGACACTGCCGTCGAGTTCTTTGGCCTGATTGAAAGTAAGCCAGAATGGGGAACTATAGCTGCAAGACCACAAGAGCATGATGTTGATACCTCGATAGGGTTTACCCGTGCGGAAGTTTCGGGGAAACGGGCCTCCCGCGAAGTGGGGAGTCTGCCAAGGCTTCTCCCACGGAATCACTCCTGCTTTGAGGCCTGCGATTATGCGGTCGGTAACGATCTGGTAGACGGTTGGCTTCGTGGCTGCTGCAGCTTGTTTGCTCATTGTTGCTTCCTCCCTGTAGTCGCTGTTGCCGTTGTTGTGGCAGTGGCATGTGACATACATGCCGAACGCCACCTGGCGAAGGCGGGGGTAGCAAGCTGCAAGGGGAGGGGTCTCCCCACCCTTGGAGAGAAGGCGAAGCCGAAGCGGCAAGGGCGGAGCGTAAGCGGAGGTCTGCACAAGCGAAGCGCGGAAGATTGGGGAAGCCCCTTGTGGCGCGCGACCGGGGCAGAGCCCCTTAGCCAGCTTGTCTTCCGCTTTGCACGCGCAGCGTGCCTGATTACCGGGAGGGTGTTACGCGAGGGAACGGCCCGTTAAATGTGGGTACGCGTCATGAGTGCGGGGCCGAGTGACGCAGAAATTAGAAGTGCGGCGCGACCCGTCGTTCGTGACGTGGGATCATGGTCGGACGAGCTTCCTAAACTTCTCGCAAAGTGAACGATCCGACTACACTCATTTTGTCGCAGAGATCGTGCGATGCAGTTCGACCGGCTCCATACAGAACGCTGAAAAGCCGAGCTCGTTTATTTCTTTCCAATCGTTGCCAGCCTTCCGATTCGCAGTAAACTTCGTCCAATGTTTATCGCAGCCCTTGCAACGTTTCACTTCTACAATCGATGAAAAGGTGGCAGAACTGCCTTCATTTGTGCCGAGAGTGGCGTGGACGAGCACCGAGTGCTGCAGCCTCCCTAGCTTCATCTCAGTGAGTACATTCTTAGTCGCATCTTGCATCTCTTCGGCGGAACGGAAATACCTAGTCTGGATGCCCTTACTGTTCAGGTAGAGTCTGCAATCTTCGCAATAGGTCATGGATGTCAAGTAGGCGTAAATGGCGAATCCACCAATGAGGAAGCCCACGACCTGCACAACCGCGAATAGATATCCAGCCGCCCCGATCTCCACACCGGTTCCTGTGAAGTGCCCACGCATTCCGAACCGAAGCGACGTGTGAGCGATGGTATAGGCAAGGAAGTCACCAAACGAGATCACTTCTTTTAAGGTATGACCTTCGACGGTCATAAAGGAATAGTCAAGCCACTGGATGAAGAAGAACATTGCCGTCGAAGTAGCCAGAATCAAAGCGAGCAAACTGCGACCCGGTCGATAGTTCAACGACCTAGCGCCGAGCAAGTATCCACTAGCTGCGACCATCCCCGAACAAATCGCTCCGGCAGGAAGCACAAACCAAAAGGTGAAGCTATATAAAGCATGGCCCCACCGCAATTCGATCATAACGAGAAGCACTGCAGTAAGGACGCTTGTAATGATTCCACTCAAGGCTGCCACCGATGACTGTACTCTCCGATTCATCTGCTATTCGCCTCCCAGACCGAGCTGGCATCTTTCGTCCAAAACTCCACGTTGGCATCTCACAACTACGGGCCTCATAGGCCACGTTGAGCTATTGATTGGTATTGCAATTCAACCTCAGCAGGAACAGACGGGGTTATTCGGGACATCGCATGTTGGAAGGATTCGCTTGAAATCGGCGCTCGCCTCACAAGAGCGTCCCGGGCTGCCTCATCGACAAGAAATCGCAGATCGCTGGCCGAGTAGCCTTGGAGCTGGTCCGCAAGTTGGCTCGCGTCAAAGTCGTTGCCCAGAGGTCGGTTGGAAAGGTGCAGTAAGAGCATGTCTCGTCGTGCTTCTGCATCAGGCGGACCAACGTATATAAGTTTGTCCAGTCGTCCAGTACGCCTCACAGCCGGGTCGATCATTTCAGGCTGATTTGTTGCGGCGATGATAAACACCCTCTTTTCGGAGGAAGCATTCAAGTGCGTCAGGATTTCGTTGACCTCTTCTGCTTTGTGATGTTGAAAGCCGCCCAAGCCTGACCTCACGGGAACTAGCGCCTCAAACTCATCGATGAAAACCACTGAGGGTGCGCGCTCTGCAGCCTCGTCAAAGAGTTCCCGTATGCGAATCACGCTGCCGTGAACGTATGGGCTCGCGAGTTCCGAGGGAACAATCTCCAAGAAATGGTGCCCAAGCTCTTCTGCGAGGGCGCGCGCAATGTAAGTTTTGCCACAACCGGGAGGACCATAAAGCAATATCCCGTTCGGGATTGACAACCCGTAACGCTGATAGGGTTCAGGGTTTCGTACAGGCTCGACAACTTCGGCTCGCAATAAGGCCTTGAGCTCGTGCATTCCGGCAACTTTATTGAGCCCGTTGTTCTCCTGTGACGTACCGGAATCTGCAGATATATGTCGCCATTCTTCTTTGGAACTCAAATCCGTTTGGCGTCCAAGCTCGGAATTTAGCTCTGCAAATGTACCGATTGTTCGCTTGCCACGTTCAACATTCAAACATGCTGCGATGGTCTGCGAGAGCTTGCCTCCGGCACTTCGGCACCACTGAGACAGAGGCGGAATATTACTCGAGTTGGCGTCTATTTTGATTCCCGAAGCCATCGTGAAGAATCTGCGGGCTATGTAACGTACGGCCTCCCTTTCAGAAGGTGGAATGTGTGCCAACGGGACAGCAGCATGAACGCTCCCCTCCATCCCACGCCAGCAAACGAATTGGCTCAGATTTGGAAAAAGGCCACTAGATTGAGAAGTTGTAACGCAGTCGATGAGGCCGAACAGTAAGGACTCTAGATCTTCGGAACTACTGGAAACGTAAGTAGTACCATCCATATATTCGCCGCGGACTGAGAGACGCACGCCTGCAGAAAAATGTGGAAGGTCGAATACATTGACAATGTTTTCAACCTTAATGATCGTTCCGGCTAGGCCCGACCACCATTTTAGGCAGGCTGCCCCGTCGTCGCGTTGCAGCAACAATACTTCCCGTAGATCACGGTTTGATGCAAGGCCGTAGATTTCCATGCACTCATCTGTATGGAGGACCTTTTCGATTGCAGGTTCACCGGCCACGGAGTGGCCGATCGGGAAACTTGGCCTTTTCGTTACCATCAGAATTTCCTCAATCCTGATTCAAGCGATCGCTCACGAAGCTCGTCGGAGATATTCTTCGGCTGCAAGTTCCACAGCGAACGAACCGCATCGCGGAGTCCCTGGCTGTCGCCCTGAACGGCCGCGGAACGGCCCCGTTCGATCAAAGCGTCGGCAGCGGTACGATCCGAGAATGGCGTGCCGGGTTCAGCCAAGCGGTCAAGAACATCAACCCAATACCAGTCCTGCTTAAAAAGAACGCGCCAACGAAGCTGCTCAATATCCCCTGCTAAGCGAGCGATCGCCTTATCATCGCCACGCACTCCAAGCCGTTCAAGCTCACGCTTGTAAGCTGCCAATTGTGTCTTATCGAGCCCGGTCCCGTAGTTCGAGATGATCTCTTCTGCGAGTTCCAGCTCTTGCGTGAACCGTAAGGACTGGATTCCACCTCCCGCAGTAGAAGCTTTTCTTTCGACTCTTCCGATCCTCCCTCTAATGCTCTTGGAATCTTCCACAAGCCTGCGAGCATCATCAGGATCCAGCCTTGCTGTAGCGTCTGATGGGAGTGGGGAACGCGACTGCAACTCGGATAGCTCCTTGCGCAGCTCAATTACCTCTGTCTGGATCGCTGGGTCGTCCGTAGCGGTCGCCTCCAAATCCTCCAACTTGCGGTTGTATGCGCGCAATTCTGCAGAGGCAGCGTGAGATAGCACCGAATAGTCTTGTTCCTCTCGTTGGGGCAGATAAACATTATTAGTGAAGTGCTGATTTAGCAGAGGGACAAACGCGGAAACGTCGATGAGACGCGATATAGAAATCTTGATGTTTACCTCAATCTCAGCCCCTTGGGGAAGGGCTCGCTTAATGCCGTCGTGCGCAAGAAGCAAATTGCTTACCCATTCGTTCGTATCTGGGTCATTAAGGTACTCTCCCTCCCAGAGTTTGATTGCGAGAGATGTCTCTGGTCTATCAGGATTGACGGAGTGAGCAGCGCGGTATCGGACGCTCTTTTCAGCGGGCAGTGGAGTTCCCTTGCTAAAAACAGGATCAAGAACGGGCTTTCCATCATTAGAAAGCACCTCGAATGAGAGCGTGTGGGGCAGTGGTGGGGCGGACGGTACAAGTCCGTGACGAATCTTGAATTCAGATGGCTCTGTCGTGAGCAGTCTTCCCTGTGGATCTCGCGCATAAATCCAGAATGTCGTGACGTCCGATGGGTTGAGTGTCACGACGGACTCGAAGAAACCGCCGGATACTTTCATCCAGCCGCTGGTCCAATGTCCACCTTCGGCATCGAACTTGATCTCAACATCTTGAGAACCAGATGAGATTACGCCAGCAACCACGGGTCGGGGGTCAGAGCTGACTGAATCGAAAGCTAGCTTCAAACCAACGGCGTCACCGGAGACGGCCACCGCAGTCTTCTGAGTTCTTTCCAGCGTCGCAGCATAAATTGCTGCTCCGCGGCCAACCACCGTCATCGGGTCTACCGAGAAGTCAACGGGCACTCCAAACGTAGCACTCAAAACACTGCGGATGTAAGGGGATTGCGTGGGGCCGCCGACTAAGAGAATCCGGTTAAGGTCGCCTGCCGAGAGACGAGCTCCGGCGAGAGCTTCGCGTGCCATCGCACAGCACTTCGCCATCAGAGGTTCCATGAGGGAATCAAGTTCCGCTCTAGTAACGGTGATCTCTGTTTCGATCTCAGTCCCGCCATCGTCGGCGCCTATGTCGAACAGCGAAACGATAACTTCTTGCTCCCTTGAAAGGTCGATCTTGGCTTCTTCAGCCTTTGCGGCGAGTCGTGATCGCAATCGCGATCGAGAAGGCGAAATCTCTGATGACTTGAGGTTATAGTTGCTTTGGAGGGCAGGCAAGAGCAGCTTCTCAACAATCAGCCTATCTACATCTTTTCCGCCTAGCAGATTGTTGCCACGGTGTTCGAGAACATTCAACCGCCCATCTTTCGTTGAGACGATCGCAATATCGAGAGTCCCGCCTCCGAGATCGAAGACCAACCAACGTTGGTTCTCGCTTCCTGGCTTGATTCCGTATCCAATCGCCGCCGCAATGGGTTCCTGAAGGAGCGGAGCTTCGGCGAGACCAGCCAATATTGCAGCCCGAGCAGTCGCCTCGCATTGGAGAGCACCGAATGCAGCCGGAACAGTGATGACGGCAGTCTGAACTTCGTCCCCTGTTTGACGGCGAACGTCTTCCTTCAGAGACTTGAGCACTTCTGCCGAAAGCTCCTCGGCGGAAAATTCTTTCTGGATGGCCGGAAAGACTCTGCGATCCTTTTGACCAAGCCATCTTTTGAACTCTACGGCCACGTTCTCGGAATCAGTCAGCAACGCCGAATGTGCGCGCCGTCCTACGATCACACGGCCTGTCTTAAGAACATGGACGGCGGAAGGTGTGACGTTCATTTGGTCATTGTTCTGAAATACGCGAACAGCGCCAGACTCCCATCGTGCAATGCAAGAGTTGGTCGTTCCCAGATCGATTCCGTATTCAATCGTTGAGCTCAAGCTGATACCTCTGTAGTGAATGGATCGGGGAGGGGCGAACGGCGAAGGGTGATTTGTCCCGGCTGTGCGATAGCACCGTTCCAGGTGATGGTCGGGGAGATTGTCTCTGCGATAACTTGCTGCCCACCGAGCAGCTCAGGATCGTCAAGTACCTCCAGGACCTCTTGAATCATCCCGGAATCGTAGGGGCGTCCCGCCAGATCAACCACCGAGATCTTGAGTTCTTCTAGCACTTTTGAGAGCTGGCGCATACTGTAACGGAGACTGACTGCTTCTGTTGCTTCGCCGAGCGAACCAACGTATCGCCCCAATCGCCAGACCTCAGATGCAAGTGAACAACAGCTGCTTAGTGAAAGTGACGGTTCTGTTGAAATCGATTTCTCATCCATGAGCAACGATTACCTCGGCAGGGCATTGTATTGAGCTATAAGCTCATTATCCTTTTTCATGAGTTCCTGGTATTCGTCGAATGATGCTTGGTGTTCTGTGTAGAGAGACTTTCTCCGGGAGATCAGGCCGTTATAGCGGTTAACTTTCGAGTTGTAGTCATCAATGTCTATTGATTCTCCCGAAGACTTTTGATCGTCGAGCGTTTTTATTTGGGAGTCCAGATCTTGAATTTGAGTCTTGAGGGTTCCCATCTCGTTCGCGACGGGTTCGAGCTCTTGCTTGAGGGTATCTATGCGAGTTCTGCCGGCGTCGATCTGAGCTTTCAGGTCACTACGAGCGGCGCTGGACGAAGATGCGTCAGACGTGGTGCCAGGGGCGCTTGCTTGATAGGTTGACTGCTGGGACGGAGTGCCGGAATTTGAGGTCGCCATGCCATACAAGACAGCTATCAGGATGAGACTCGACGCGATGCCGATGTGCCATTTGTCGAACTTTCGCAATGGCAGTCTTCCAAGAAACCGGTAGGAATTTCCATCTTGTGTAACGCGATACCGTCTAAGAGGAATAATTGGGAAATACAAAAATGTGAAGTAGTAGGTAGTAGCGAATGAGCCTGTTGAGGCGTCGTGCTCAGAGCTACCATATAACTTCCCACCAATCCCGTTGATCGTGCTCAGACCAGGTGTGTTCTTCACTGGAATAAGCTCACGAAACATCCGTTCCTGACGCGCGGCTTCGCTGACTTGGGCGATTCCTTGACTGATGGAATCAACGGCATCAGTGTTTACGGCGATCGAAAGGGCCTCCTGCCGGAGTTGAAGAGAAATTCCGAATTCGTCAGCCCATGTGAAATCAGTGGCTATGGAGTTGAGGCGCAGAGCTGTTTCAGCCCGGAGTTCTTTCGCAGCTGGATGGTCCGCTGGCATCGCTGCGAGTGCAGTTTGCATCGCTGGTTGCACTTCTGAACGGAAGCGAGCGAGCATCGCCTGACACAACGGTCTATTGTGCTCAGCTTTGTCTTGCTCTCGTAGGATTTCTTGTCGGCCTTCGGCCAGCACGGAGAGCCCCACTCTCCGTGCTTCGTTGAGCGCGTCAGAGGCGGGCGACGTCAATCCCTCATACAGCCTTTGGTGGTCTGCCGAACTTTTATTCTCTGCGAGGCTTCGTTCAATCTGAACGGCTGCGAGCGTACCTTCCGCAAGCGACAGTGCCTCTTTGAAGAGTTCCTCAGACTCGATATAACGGTCGGCCCAAGTGAAGTCTATAGCGATGTCACTGAGACACCGCGCAGCATCTTCACGGGCTAGTGATTCATCCTCTTTGCCCCTTGCGACAATTCCATGCAGGCGCTCAAGAGAAGGCTCTATTTCAGTTCTGAAGTGCCGGAGAGCGTCATCACAAAGCGGGTGGTTTTCCGCAACGGCTTCGGGTTTTCGGACGATCCTCTTTCCAAAGTTCTCTCGATTTTGACGACACCCATCCAATACAGAGCTGACTACTGGAGCTAGGATGTCTTTGCGCGCCGACGCAGTCCAGTTTCCGGTATCAACGAGGTCACGAAGTATTCGTAGAGCCCCTTGGAGCTCTTTACGATCATCGTCCGCAACAGCCTGTCTAGCGATTATGAGAAGCGGCTCGCCTGCCATGAGCATCGCATTTCCGCGGAGCACACGAAATTCATCCGCGGTTGCGGAAGGTTCGAAAGTACCTAATCGCTCCAACACTGAGCCCAGCTTCCAATAATCATCCGACCCGACGCAGTCATGCCATTTTCGTAAAGCATTGCTCCATGCTGAGGGATCGTCGGACAAACTGGTTGAGCAATACAGACGAAACAGGCCTTCCAGGGCTTGGTCGTGGTCCCAAGCAGCCTTCTTCAGCGGTTCGCGAGAATCTCCCGAGGCGTTAGCATCGGGTCGCTCTGTTGCTGAATGCAGCCAAAAGAGCCGGTCCGCGATCCGTTGAGAGGGGTTTTCTAACCGGCCTACAGCAGAACGAATGTCCGACTCAGAGCGGCGTATTTCTCCGAGAGACGGGATATCGGCTTCAGAAGTATTCTCTATGCCCAGTTGCGCCAATTTCCGCATCGCGGACGCCGCTTTGTGCGCGTCGCTCGACGAAGCATTGGCCGAGAGACGCAGCACTCGGTACGGGTTCGCTTGAAGCCATCCGGGTATTGGCATTGTCCGATTTTCTGTTCATTCCGAGGCAACTGATTTTAGCAGTCCCCTCATCTCAGGGCCACTAGTTTCACACTGTGTGCTTCCTGGGGGCTTGGGAAGGCGTCAGAATCGTCTTGCGGATGATCTATTGTTGAATAGCGTAGGTGATACCTCCCCCGGGCGCGATACCCCGAAAGTGCAACCTTTTCCAGCTCTACCCTTGCGCGAGAGGTACAAAAGGGCCGGATAGAACAGGCCCTTTTGCGGTCTCCAAGCTATGTTTGCAAAGGTGGCTCCTGAGTCGCGGTCGTGTCTCTCCTCTGGCGCGGTTCTCGTCGGCGTGCCCATGGCCCCGCTCGGCGCACAAACTCCCGCTGTGCGGCATCGAGCGCGAGACGAGCCTGGTGGAGATCGTAAAGCGAGAAACAGGTGGAACAGCCGCCACGGATGCCGGCACGGCCATCTTTCTCGGGGTTGTAGCGGGGATGACGGCTGCACTTGGCCTTGACCCGCTCAGTGAGCTTCAGCTTGTAGGTGAATTGCAACATGGTCTCCTCCGGGGTGGAGCAACGGGGCCATTGCTGGCCCCGACTGCGGGTTAGGCTGCGAGTCGCTTGGTGGTCGTCTTCTTCTTGGCGGATTTGGTCTTTCCGGGAGTTGGCTTCTTCGCGGCCTTCTTGGTGGCCACTTTCTTTTTCGCCTCTGCCTTCTTGGGCTGCGGTGGAGCGAAAACCTGCTCTGCCTCGGTCAGAGAATCGATTTCGTTCTCGCGCGGGATTCCTGCGTGGGTGGTGAGAACGAGACGGAGAGCGAAGCCGGTCAGCTTCTCGTCCTCCAACCCGTCCACGACGGAGGTCAGCACTTCTTCCGCCGTTTGCTGGTTGTTTTCGTCGGCCACGAAATACGCGGCTACGTCGTCGGTGAACTGGTAGGGGTCGATGTGAATGAGAGCACGGAGCAAAACGCGAAGCTGTGGCGCTGTGAAGGTGACCGGGACGTTGTCGAGAATGCGGTTGAAGGATTCGGCGCGGCGTTTGAGCAGACGTTTGCGGCGGGCCTGTTCCTTTTCATGCTCTCGTTGTCTCGCCTCTGCGTCGGGGTCGATCTGAATGACGCGGCGTGGATGGTGGACGGGGCAATCGGGATCGGTGCAGACGGTGCGTGTACTTCCTGCGCCTTCGCCGTAGACGACGATTGCGGTTTTGGACGATTCGCAGGGCGTCACAGGTTCGGCGTCTTCGTTCTCATCCTCGGGGCTGGAAATTTCGGTGTACTCGTGGCGTGAGAGCGTACCGGGCCGCCGTTCCTTCGGGTTGCGATGCGCCGTCTCGATCTGCACTAACTCTGGCCGCGCCGCTACCTCGCGGTTGACATGCTCGGTGAGCTTGGCGTGATAGCAGTTTGCATCGAAGCACTGATCGCCAGCCACATCCGCAAAGAGTGACGTGTTGTATCCGCTGCGGCGTGGGCAGTTGGAGCAAGCACCTGCGGTGGGATTGAGGGTGTTGTCCTCGCGGTCGAAGGGTGCCTCGTCCAGCGGTAGATAAACGTTGTTCGCAATCCATGCGGAGAGGTACTTGGCAGGGAGCAGATGTGGCTCGTTGTCTTGCCAGTCCTTGCGCCAGCATTGCGCGAAGGCTTCTTTTTGGGAGTCCTGCGGTAGCCGTGCGATGAGATTGGCATGGCTGGCTGTGATGCGCTCTTCTTGGAATGCTTCGGCCACTTCGGGGACGAGTTGGAGTAAGGCGAGGCGGGCATAAATGAGACTTTCGCTTTTGCCCGTCTTCTCAGCAAGCGTCGCAACGTCGTAGCCGGGGAGGTCGAGTACCCGCTGAAAGCCCTGCGCCTCCTCGTAAGGATGCACATCGACACGCTGGCTGTTCTCGATGAGCTGCCATTCAAGAGCTTGTTCGTCGGAGAGTTGCACGACACGGACGGGTACTTCGTCCATCTCGGCAAGGTAGGCGGCACGGAAGCGCCGCGCTCCTGCGACGATCTCATAGCCTTCGCTGTTGGGCCGAACGGTGATCGGCTGGATTAGTCCCTGAGTACGGAGACTTTCTGCCAGCTCAGCCAGCTTGGATTCATCGAAGGTGCGACGGGGGTTGGTGGTGGACTCGTGAATGTCCGTTAGGGCGAGGGTCTGGAATCCTACGTTGTTCTTCTTGGTTGTCATGGTCGTTGCTCCTTTGCTTTTGCCGTTGTTGTGGCAGTGGCATGTGACATACATGCCGAACGCCACCTGGCGAAGGCGGGGGGTAGCAACTGCAAGCTGAGGGGTATCCCCACCCTTGTAACGGAGCAGAGCGGAGTGGAAAGGGCGAAGCGCAGCGGAGGTCTGCACAAGCGCAGCGCGGAAGATTGGGGAAGCGGCTTGCGGGCGCGAGGGGCGGAGCTCCCCTTAGGGGGTTTGGCGGTTGCTTTTAGGGTCGGCGTTGCGGGCAGGAACGAGTCTGTTACGAAACTGGAGACATGAGTGTCCACAGACACACTGCCCATCGATCATCTTGATCCAATGTTCCGCTCACCGAACCAAAGTGCGTTTGGATCCGAATTCGCGTCGCAAAGTGCGGGCACCTAGCGCGGGCTAGACCTCGGTTCAGCAATATTCAGGAGTAAACGTACTGGCTAACCCACTTCTGCATCACACCGATCTCATTTACGCTTTCTCGCACTAGCCTCTGACGGCGCAAAGCTAGTTTGCTGCGTACCGCCGACAATGTTCAAGGTAGGCCGTTTCGTGATCCGCGATAAGCGACACCACGCTTGACCACAACCAGCTTGGGGCTTCAAGGCTCTTCGAGTGCTGGCTGCGCAGTTTCGAGAGCCAGGACGACCTTGTTTTACGATCCAATTGCCGGCCATGGGCTCTCCCGACTACAGCGGCAAGATAGCGGGCAGCCGCCACCGCCTCCTCCTGCGTCAGACGATCCAGGTCGAACTTCAGATCCTGCGGCATAAGCTCTCGCATGACGAGCTCTTTTCCGCCTACCGTGACAGCTAACATACGCTGGCCAAGATTCGGAGACAGGTTGCAGGCTCCCGTCACCACCCTCTCAGCATCATTGCCGAAAGCCATCTTCGTATGTGGAGCTGCCGCCCGTGTAGCTTCTTTGAGATCTACGAGGCAGTAGCTACGATCACTCTTTTTACCAATTCCTAAAAGAACGGCGTAGCGGAGGCGTCCCAACGAACTGCAGCCCTTCATCCAATACGCGGCGTCTACCACCGCAATCTTATCGCCCGATTTTCGGCCTTTGAACTCTAAGATCTTTGCCACCACAGATTCATCCTTGAAGAGTTCCTCAATTCCTCTACGCTCTCTGTCCTCCAGTACCCAGAAGCGTTTGCCGAGCGGAATTTCGGGTTTCACATCCTCGATTCTTTCCTCGGCAAGATGATGCCAACGGCGGCGGCGGGACTGTTCGAGAACCGTCCGGATAGGCGCAAGATCGTTTGCTCCTGCCCTGATCTTGGTCCTTGGAGCAGACAACGCCTGCTCATAGCCTTTGATCATTTCTTCCATCATTTTGACCACGGTCACTCCTGGCAGGTCCGATCCCCGCGCCGCCGTCGCTAACGAAAGCGCGAGTCGCACAAGATCGTGAGCCGGATTGCCGAGGACGGTCTGGTCGAGATCCCGAATTTGAATCTCGATGTTGCCTTCCGAATCCGCCAGGGGACCGATGTTTCCGACATGGCAATCCCCACATATCCAGATCGGCGGCCCTTCCGGGATGGTTTTGGCGGAATTCTTCGTTAGCCACTGATAGAACTGGAGAGTATTTCCGCGGACGTAGGCATGGGCCGACTGTGCCATCTTTGCCTGTCGATTCGCATTGAGAACATTGGTTCTATCTGCCGGTTTGGTCGATTTCAGGATTTCAGCCACCTCTTATTTCTACAGTAAATGAACGCAGCATGAGTTCTCGGCGTGGCTGGCAGTCCGGGCAACCGTGAGGTGTAAGGCGTATGGTTGAGAGACCATCAAGGAGCAAGGGTGCCAGATGAGAACCGTACGATCTTTGTTGTTGACGACGAACCTGTGATTGCGCAAACGATCGCAATCATTTTGAATCAAGCGGGATTTCGAGCGCTTGCCTTCGACCATCCTGAGAAGGCGGTCGCTGCGCGCGTTGAGATGAACCCGGACCTCTTGATTACGGATGTGATGATGCCGGGAATGACCGGAGTGGAGCTCGCAATTCACTTCCGCGAAGCTCAACCCGAGTGTCGGGTTCTTCTATTCTCAGGGCAAGCTGCAACTGCGGATTTACTGCAAGAAGCTCGCAATCGAGGCTTTCAGTTCGATTTGCTCATGAAGCCAGTGCACCCTGCGGACCTTCTAGCTCGACTCCGCGCCTGAAGGTCCTTCTGAACCTCCGACGCACCAGGGCTTGGCGGCTGATGCAGTGGTGCTTGCAAACCACATTATGAACGTGGTTCCTGAGCGACCTGGCGCGCTGCTGCTGCGTACTCTGACTGAACCGCTGTTTCTGGTAATGAGATCCTTCGCAATCCACAGGCCCAGCCCTGTGCCGCCGATACCTTTGGTCGAGAAAAATGGCTCAAAAATCCTCGCGAGCGTGGCCTGATCCATCCCTGAACCAGTGTCTGACACGCTGATACGAACGCAACGGTCCTTTCCCTGTCCCTCAGCGAGATCACGGCAACGAATCGTCAGCCTGCCGCCTGACCTCATTGCGTCAAAGGCGTTCGAGACAAGGTTGAGAAGCACGTGACGAAGGTCGTTTTCATAACAACACAGTGGTGGACAGTCTACGGTCTCGCTCACGATTTCAACCGCTGAACTTTGCAGGCGCGCTCTGTATAAGTCCAAGACGCTCTTAATAAGAGCGTGAAGATTGACCTCTGTTCGATCCGTACTTTGCTTATGGAATCGCAACGTATGATTGGCGACCTGCGAAACGCGAGCCAATTCTTGTTCAGCCATCCGCACGAAGCCTTTTGTTTCCTCGTCGGTGATGCGGGAACTGAGGATGTACAGGAGGTTCGTTACCGATTCCAGAGGGTTATTGATCTCATGGGCGACAGAACTAGCGAGACGGCCGACGGAAGCGAGTTTCTCGGATTGCAAAAGTGCTCGCTCAGCCTGTTTTTGTTTGGTGGTGTCCCGGATAATGGCAGAAAAACCTACAAGCGTTCCCGGAGCCTCCATGTGTGGTGTAAGGCTGACCGATACGTAGATCGGACTGCCACATTTGTGTCGAGCGATTGCTTCCTTATTTACGTCAGCCCCTCTCCGTAGCCCCGCGAAGGAGCTCGTTATCCCAGCGAATTCCTCTTCCGTGAAAAGGAGTCCCAGTGATTTGCCCAAAGCTTCATCGGTTTGATATCCAAAGATCAGTTGGGCTCCGCTGTTCCAACTTTCTATTCTTGCGTCAGCACTCAGACGAATGATCGCATCCGAGGAACGCCTGACAACGTTGGCCAGTTGCTCGGCATCTCTGCGAGACCGCAAGAGTTCTGCTTCGTATTGGTGCCGCTGTCTAGCCACGAATACCGCGATCAATATGCTTTGCGGCTTCGTCGGGTCATTCTTGCGAAGCACCGCATTTACGAAGATAGGGATTCGTTGACCTTGTCTTGTGACGATTTCGAGCGAAATCTCCTCAAGAACCCCGCGCAACAGGAGGCTAGGAGAAAATTGTGTTTCGTAAAAGATCGCTCCGCCCCTCGTCAACAGATCCTGGAAACGCACTCCGAGAAGCGAAGCTCTCTCGTGTTCAAGCATTTGGGCAAACGCAATATTTGCGGCCAGGATAGTGCCGTCCGGGGCCGCTTCGATAAGTCCACATGCTGCATCGTCGAGCGGATTCGCAGGTAGCATATCAGTTTGTCCGGGAGAAGCTGCACTATTGAAGAAACCGCTTCAATTCTCGAATGACTTCGCCCGGCGCACTCATGTGAGGGCAGTGTCCCGTCGCATCCATCAAAACGAATTGACTGCTAAGGATGTGTTTATGGACGTACTCCCCCACCGCTTGCCCAGCGATCGCGTCACTCTTGCATTGAAGAATCAGTGTCTTGGCCGTCACGTCTTCAAGGTCTCCGCGATTGTCGGATAGGAACGTGACCCTTGCGAAATGGTTCGCAAGAAATGGGTCCATCCGGCAAAAGCTGGCTTCGAGCTCATCTGAGAGCTCTGGGCTCTCAGGATTTCCCATGATGACCGGAGCCATCTTCGCTGACCACGTCACATGATTGCTCTCCAATGTCTGGAGCAAACCCTCGATATCCTCTCGCTCGAAGCCGCCGAGGTACTCGCCATCGTTGATGTAACAGGGCGATGGGCCGATCATCGTGAGCGACTTGAATCGATTCGGTTGCTCGATAAACGCAAGCGCTCCGATCATGGAACTCACTGAATGTCCGACGAAATGGACCTGTTCGAGTTTCAGTTCTTCAAGAATGTCGATCACGTCTTGCGCATACCCACGCAATGTGCTGTAACGGTTCCGATCAAATTCAGAAATCGCGGACAGTCCTGAGCCAACGTAGTCAAAGAGAACAATCGTGTATTTGTCTTCAAAAGCAGGCGTGACGTGACGCCACATGTTTTGATCGCAACCGTATCCGTGCGCGAAGATCAGGGTCTCCTTGCCCGAACCTGAAACCCGTACATTGTTGCGCTGAAGTGCTTTCAAAGACGCCCAGCCTTTCACCTCTAGTATCTCAGAGAAAGAAGCCCTCCGCCGGTTTCCGTAACGACCTCGGAACTCGACTCCTGCCCCCCGCCGACGGGCGAGGACCGGGAGATTGCGAGATGTGGGTGCGGGGAGAAACCGAAGGGGTGTCTTCGTGCTCGATTTTTGAAGGTAGTAAAAACGAGGGGGCTGGTCCACCGCCCCTCAGGTAGTTGGGTTTCCCGATTCGAGCGCATCAGCGCACATGACTTATTGGAGTGGGCGTTGCAGCGGGAAAGGAACTGTGACGAAACTCTTCGACCAGTCAAAGACTCTTCGTGATCCATTTACTATTTTGGGGTTTGGTTTGGAAGGAAAATTGAAAAACAAGTACCGCCCGGATTCGCTGGTTGAACCCGACTGCGTACGGATATCGATCCTCCGAGGCGGATTACGATGCCGTGCGCCACCCAGAGGCCGAGGCCAGTCCCCTTATCTCCCTTGGTCGTAAAAAACGGCTCAAAGAGATGCTCCCAGTATCGACTGGGTATTCCGCAACCGTCATCGGCCAGGGTGATTCGAAGGCCGCGATTCTCTGGACTCTTGGCCCAGTCCCTAGATTTGCGGATTCGGAGGGTAAAATGGCCGCCCTTATGGACGGCCTCGATGGCATTCACCAGCAGCGTCGAGAATACCTGGCGGATCTCGCCGGGATAGCTCTGGATCTCCGCTCCCTGAGACTGATACTGCTTTGCAATTGTGATCTCCTGAGCTTTGATCTGCTTGTCATAAAGTTTTAAAGTGCTATCGAGAGTTTCTTCCATATTCACCGGGGAAGGCGAAGTTACGTCGCGATAAAAACGCAGGGACTGCCGGGTCAAATGCGCTACGCGTTCAAGCTCTTCGGCCGCCACGTTGGCAAAGTCTCGATTTTGATCGTCCATAGTCGGCGATTGCCGCAATATCGTGATCAGATTAGTGACGGCTTGCAAGGGATTGTTGATCTCATGTGCTAGCGTCGCGGCCAGGCGCCCGGCCGCAGCCAGTTTCTCAGATTTGACCAAGGCTACTTCCGCTAGCTTACGCTCGGTGATATCGGTGTTCGTACCGAACCATCGCATCACCTCTCCGTTCGCATCCTTGATGGGAACGGCCCGGGAGAGAAACCAGCGATATCGGCCATCTTTGCCGCGGAGTGGGAAGATGTCCTCCCAAATCTCTCCAGTCTCACGTGAACGGTTTACGCCCTGAACGACGCGTTCGAGATGGTCGGGGTGCTGAACCTTGCTCCAGCTCCAACCCATCATATCCGTGAGCGTCATGCCGGTGTAGTCGAGCCAGCGCTTGTTGTACCAGGTGACGTTGCCGAGTTGGTCGCACGTCCAGGCGAGTTGCGACATATTGTCGGCGACCATGCGGAATCGCTCCTCGCTGGCCCGAAGTTGTTGTTCCGTCTGCTTACGGCCAGTAATATCGCGAGCGATCTTCGACGCTCCCACTATCTGGCCGCTTGCATTGACAATGGGCGAGATGCTCAGGGAAACGTCTCGCAATGTTCCGTCCTTGCAGCGACGGACCGATTCGTAATGCTCTACATGATCCCCGCGGCGAACGCGCTCCAAAATGGCAGGCTCCTCCTCGATGCGGTCCGGAGGGATGAGTAGTAGCGAGATCGACTGGCCGATGGCTTCCTGCGACGTGTATCCGAAGAGCCGTTCCGCACCAGGGTTCCAGGTTTCGATGGTCCCGTTCAGGTCCTTCCTAATAATGGCATCATCCGACGACTCGACGATCGCGGCCAGCCGCGCGACGTCCCTCTCTGCAGCCCGGCGTTCCGTGACATCATCGGTCGCGAGAAGGATCATCGGATCGAGCTCGTCGGGTTGCGCTAGCCTTCGCGCGTTCAGCAGCATAATCCGGTGGCCGATGCCCTCGAACTGGTGTTCGACTTCGAAGTCGGTCACTGCCCGCTGTTCGGGCAACAGCCGCTCCAAGACCGTGCGCAGTCCGGGAATGTTCCATTGCCCGTTCCCCAAATCGTATATAAAGTTACCGATCGTGTGTTCCGCGGAGACCTGGAAAGTCGCGAGAAACGGTTTGTTCGCCGCGACGACGCGAAGCTCGTGATTGAGCACAAGAAGTGGTTCCCGTACCGTATCAACGATTCCGTTCAAGAATTCGGCGGATTTCCGCAGTTGTTCGTTCGCAATCTTGATAGTCTCGATGTCCTGGAGCGCTATCACCACGCCATCAATTTTGTTTTCCTCCGTTCGGTAAGGCTGGATGTGTAAAGAATGCCAGTGGCCTTGCAGGTCTCGCACTTCACGTTCTAACGGTTGAAGGCTCTCCAGCACCCCCGTCGCCCATTCCTCCAGTTTCGGAGCTTCGATGTTGGCACGTATATCGGCAAGAGATCGCCCAACATCCGACGGAAGCAACTTGAGTAATCTGTCCGCCGTGGGCGTCAGGCGCCGTATGCGCAGACCACGGTCCAGCATCACAACGGGAATCCGAGTGCTGTTCAGAAGATTGGAGATGTCGTTGTTCAGGTCGTGGAGCTCGTTGTTCTTTTCGCGAAGTTCTGCGTTCAGAGTGTTCAACTCTTCATTCGCTGACTGTAGCTCCTCCTTCGAGGTCTCCAGTTCCTCATTGGTGCTTTGCAGTTCTTCATTGGCGGAGAGAATCTCCTCATTTGCCGACTGAAATTCCTCCTTCAGGGCGTCTTCAGACTCGATGGCTGATCGCAATGCCTCGCGCGCGCTCGCCGCCTCTTGCTTCAACTGCTTTGCCTCTCGCTGCGCTAGTTGACCAGGCTCGGCCTTTTTCCCCTTGCGCGGCGAGACATCTTTGGACTCGGGAACCCATTGCGGCGTAACGTCATCGAACAGAATGAGGTAATAACGATTGTCGGGCAGCCCTTTCGTCCGCACACCTTTTTGTTTTGTTTCTTCCTCTCCCAACGGCGTGACCGACAGGTCCAGGATTCGCGGGTGGCCGTTGCCGTCAAACTTAACGCCATACTGATTTGCCCGAGCGCCACTCTTGGCTGCAGCACTGATCAAAGTTCGTAATTCAAGCGCTAGACCGTCCCTCGCCAGCTTCAACACGTTCAGGCTCGCTCTACCGGGCGCGGGCTCTAGATAAGGAGTCGTCCGACCCCGAAACTGGATCACCTCCATTGCGCTGTTCACAACTACTCCGACCGGAGCATGCTGCTTCAAAACCACACGATCGGCCTCGGCCTGAATGTCTAACTCATCTCTTGCAGGAGCGGTGGACTTGAGCCCCTTGCCGAGTACATCGACCCTGCCAGCCGCATGATGTGCGGGATAGTAGCTTTGCACAAAGTCGTAGTGCACCCGCGACGCAATCGACTTCTTGCTAAAGATCTTGTGCTTCTTATCCAGCACTGAAAACAACTCGGGAAAAGCGGACGCACTCTCTGAACCGCCTAAAACAAGAAACCCAGAAGGCTTCAATGCATAGTGGAGAATCGGAACTATCTTCTTTTGCAGGACAGGTTGGATATAGATGAGCAAGTTTCGGCAGGACACCAGGTTCATCTGGGAGAAAGGGGGATCGCTGGCCAGATTCTGCCGCGCGAAGACACACATGTCGCGCACCGCTTTATTGACGCGATACCCTTGCTCTACCTTGACGAAGAAGCGAGCCAAGCGCTCGGGCGATATCTCCTCCGCTATGCTTTCTCGATAAATTCCAGCGCGTGCACGCTGAATGCCTTTTTCGTTCAGATCCGTTCCGAATATCTGCACCTGAAAACTGTGCGACTCATCGCCGAGAAATTCTAACAACGTTATCGCCAGCGAATAAGTTTCCTCGCCAGTTGAGCAGCCCGGCGTCCACATTCTGATGGTGCCATTGTTACTCCTGTCCTTAGCGATGGCAGGATAGACGTGAGTTTTCAGAGCTTCGAAAACCTCGAAGTCGCGAAAGAAACTCGTCACCGGAATCAGCACGTCTTCAAATAGCTTGCCGGCTTCTTGCGGGTGCCCCTTGAGGTACTTCGCATACTCGCCCAGCGAGTCCTGCTTGAGGATCACCATGCGCCGCAAGGCGCGCCGATGGATAGTATTGGGCTTGTACTGGGTGAAATCCACTCCGCTTGCCTTGCGCACTTGGTCGAGGATGGAGTTGAAATCTCTTGCCCGAAGCTGGGGAGCAATATCGGATATGCTCGGGTGTTTGCCCCGTTCCCCTTTAACCTCTTCCTGCCTCCGCACATAGGGATGATGCTGGATGCGGGTGAGTTCCATCGCAATGTCTCTTGGCCGCAGAATGAAGTCAACGCATCCGGAGCCAATGGCGCTGCGCGGCATCCCATCATATTTGGCGCTTGCTGGTTCCTGGGCGAAGGTAAGGCCGCCCTCGGCCTTGATGTCCTCCATTCCGGAAGTGCCGTCGGTCCCGGTACCGGAAAGGACGATACCGATGGCTCCACTCTTTCGTTCGTCCGCCAGCGAGTGCATGAAAAAATTGATCGCCAAATGCTGGGCAGGCCCTTTGCTCCTTGGCGTCAGCATCAAAGCGCCGCCGGTGATAGCGATGAAAACACCGGAAGGAATGACGTAGACTTGGTTCGGCTTTATTTTGACCCGTGGCTTGACCTCTTCCACCCGCATTCGGGTCGTTTTGGCAAGAATCTCCGCCAACATGCTGTCGTGACTCGGATCGAGATGCTGCACAACGACAAACGCCATTCCGGTATCGTCCGGCAGCGCATGAAAAAATTCCGTGTACGCTTCCAGCCCGCCCGCCGAGGCTCCTATTGCCACGATTGGAAATGGCGCGTCTGGGGCCAGAGCCCCTTCGCGGAGGCTCGTCTTGCGGCTAGGCACGGATTTGGACACACGGGACTTCACTTGCTTGCTGCTCTTGATGGTCGTGGCGCGTTCGACAGTAGCACGTTTCGTAGGAGCCGAATTGGTGGGCAATTTGGTGGCCATTTTTTGAGAAGCCAAGCGTATCAAATCACGGAGAATTCCGGCGATCTCCCCATCTAGGGCACCGAGGTTGACAGCAGAAACTCAGCCTTTATTGCCGCACAAGGAGTATATCTCTTGTTTTTTGCGGACCGGCTGGACTTAGTCGTGGACATTCTCCTAATCAGACATAGGAGTAAGACGCCATTGCTAATCGCAGCTTCTTTTTTGGGTTACACGCCGAGGGAAGAGGGTGGGCGATCCCGTTTCCCGTTTGAATTCGACGACTTCGTGCCCCTTGATCACATGTGCCGCGTGATTGACGCTCCGTCGGAGGGGGCTTGAGATGCCGGAATTTGGGTTTGAGCGGCCACAGGCAGGCTGAGAGGGGGACGCAAACGCTTGCAAGAATCAACAAGTTTTCTGTCCGATAGGTTGTCTGGAGGACCGACATTCGGAGAAACTCTTGGCATCCTATGCTCGATGGAAAACCTGACTAACAATAGGGTGGTTCATGCCGACCGGGCAGGCGATGGGATTGTCATAGGGTTCGAAGATGGACAAAGCGCATTGTTTTCGGCGGACTTGTTACGCTCAGTACTCCCTCGGGCGGAAGCGATTCCCGCCTATGTAGCCGAAGACAGCGAATGAAGCTCCACTCGGTCTGCGGCGTACAAGCCCCGGTGCAGACGCTGAATGATGCTGTAGCAATCGCAACTAGCCGCCTCCAGCCCGGGACGGTCCACCAAACGAATTCTTCCACGGCTGTATCGGATCAACCCCCGTCTCTGTAGCCCTCCCGCAATCACTGTGACCGTGCTGCGTTGCGTTCCGATCATTTCTGCCAAATACTCTTGAGTGAAGGCAAGCACGTCCGAACCCGTCCGATCCTGGGCCATGAGAAGCCAACGAGCTAATCTCTGCTCAGCACTGTGAAGCCGGTTGCAGCCAGCTATCTGGGCGACGGTAGCAGACTGCTCTTGGACAACCTCCAGTATACGAGCGTGTATCTCGTAAGAATTGGCAAAAGCATCTTGCAATTCTGAAAATGGAATTCGAAGCGCGTTTCCAGAAAGCTGCATCATGCAGCGTGTCGAGAGACGTGTCGGGCCGAGCAAATGCAAGCTGGCTGTTAAACCTTCTTTGCCGATGAATCCTACTTCCGCCGACTCTCCGTTCGCCGTAGGAGCGACGATGGACGCCAGACCCGAGAGGAGGAAATACGCGTAGCGAGGAGTGGAAGCCTGCTCGTACAAGGTCATGTGAACTGGCAGGTCCACAGCACTAGCACGGCTAAGTAGAGATGTGTGGGCTCCGGGTGAGAGACCGGATAGAAAGGAATTCGAGTTTTGATCCATGTTGGTCCTTGCACGCACATTTTGTCGCAAAGGGCCGCGTAAATGTGGGCGAAGAGCGTCCTCCGAAGAGAGACCAGATTATACTGCCAATTTCTATTGGAAGCCCGTTTCAATCATCTGCGGACATTATGGCTGTTGCATATGTGGCTTGCCACACTTCAGAGACAACCATTTGGGTATCCCTCAAGCTCAACGCTAGGAGAGATGCTGGCCAATCAGCTAATTCGCTTTGACAATCAGAGAGTCACTGTTAGTACGCATCCTTGCAGAGACTTCTGGCGAGAAAGAGAAATAGTGCACTTGATCTCTCTTGGAAAAGAGTTGAGAAATTCAATCAACAGGCAGCCTTTTAAACAGCAACAAATGAGAAGATGTCCTCGCGGAAAACGAGGACACTCTTAATGGCTTACATCCAAGGCGAAGGACGGCATCAGGGGACGTTGTTTCCGGCGACGCTGGAAGATCTTGTCCCAGCAGACCATGTGTGTCGCGTCATCGACGCCTTCGTCGCTATTCTTGCGATGTCAGAGCTTGGCTTCGAGCGCGCTCAGGCCGCTGAGACAGGACGACCTGGTTACGATCCGCGCGATTTGTTGAAGCTCTATCTATATGGCTATCTGAACCAAATCCGCTCGTCGCGGCGCTTGGAAGCTGAGTGCCGCCGCAATGTCGAGTTGATGTGGCTTTTAGGACGCTTGTATCCAGACCACAAAAGCATCGCAGAGTTCCGCCGCGTCCATCGCGAAGCAGTGATCGCGGCTGGCGCGGACTTGGTCCGCTTTGCGAAGAGCTGCGGTTTGATACGTGGCGAATGGATCGCCATTGATGGCTCCAAGTTCCGCGCTGTAGCGAGCATTAACACAGTTCGGGAACGAATCGCTTTGCAACGTTACCTCGACGGCTTAGACAAGGTCGACGAAGAACCACGAACGAACATCGATCAATCTGCGGTACAAACCGCACTGGAAAAGCTCAAACAAAATCCGGAACCGGATGCGGGCTTCATGCTGATTCGTCAACAGGCTCTCCCTGCGAACAACATTCAGACTGCAGTTGACACGAAACATGCGCTGATCGTGACACACGATGTTGTGCTAGATGCATCCGATATTAGGTGCCTCCGACCTATGGCTGAAGCCACACGGAGAGCACTCGGGGTGGATGGCTTTCAAATAGTGGCGGGCGCCGGCTACTCCAATGGAGAGCAAATCGCTCATTGCGAAGCCGCGGGCATGATCCCGCATATCCCCGTCATGCGCACGGTGAACAATCAAGGTGGTGGCAAGTTGTTTGGGCGCGAGGACTTCCGCTATGAACCTGACAGCGATACGTATGTCTGCCCGGGCAACAAGAGATTGCTGCGCAAAAGCACCAATCACAAAGACCGCTACACCATGTACAAGGCTTCATCCGGTGACTGCGGCACTTGTTCTCTGAAATCACGCTGCACACAGGCTACGAGACGAGGCTTAGCACGACACTTGCACGAGGAAGCGTTGAATCGGATGCAAGAGAGAATAACCCCAGAAGCGATGCGGCTACGCAGATCCACGGTTGAGCATCCCTTCGCGACGATCAAGTACCGAATCTTTGGACATCCGCGGCTACTGATGCGCGGGTTGTCGGGTGCAAAGGTCGAGATCGCACTCGCGACCATGGCATATAACTTGAAACGCATCACAAACGTACTCGGTGCCGCCAATCTGGCGCAAGTGCTTCAGCACGCCTGATAGAGCAACGTGATGGAAGAATCGAGTGTTGATAAGGTCCCTGATAGTACTTACGTTTCTCCTTCCCGCTCGCTTGATCCGAGTTTCGTAACGACCTCGAACAGGCCCGCAGAGGTGGGTGGCGGATGACGTGCGAAGCCGGCTGGAGCCAGGGAGGATACCTCCCCCCCTTGCAAGGTCTTGATGAAAGAAGGGCCGTCCGTTAAATCAAACCGACGATCATGAAACCGCACCAGATTTGGGAAATTAGGCATAAGCAAGAGTATTTTTCAGCCGTACTATTGAAATGTAGCATTCAATAGAGTATAAAAAGCATAACGAAGCGTAGCGGGCAGTCGCAATTATTGAAATGTACATTTCTTTATAAAGCTATCGCTGCTGAACCAGATCACACATGCTTTTCGGAGAGAACAGAATGACTATCGAAGAAGTTCTGGTCAAGCAATATGGGCCATTGCTCAGCTTGGATCAGTTGGCAACGATTCTCGATCGATCTCCGCAGGGCTTGCGCATCAGTCTTAGGTCATCAGGCGAATGGGTGAGCAGAATCAACGCAGCTCGTTTGCGGCTCGGTCGTCGGGTCTATTTTCGTACCTCAGAGATAGCAAACGTACTGGACGCACGGTGACCTTAAAGAGTGTCCTCTGATCTGACAAGTGTCGAGTCCATACTCCGGCAAATTCAACGGAGAGATCGACCGTTGCTGGAAGTTGATCGCGGGTTCGAGCAGTGGACTCCTGAATCGGACGAGAGACGGCACTCTGAGCGGCCTTCTGGGAAACAAAGGACCAGGGAAGAGCCCGCAGGCAGCAAGCGGAAGCGAGGCGTTGAGGCAATTCTCTCGTTGACGGAAGCTATGTACTCCGAATGCGCTGTCGATGCGGATGCTCTAGGGTTTATGGCGAAGATGCTCGTTCAGACGACCTTACCTCACCGGGCTCAGCCCGGAAAGCAATACACCCGTACTGATGGCGACGTTACGCTCTCGATCACAGATCTAGGCGGTGCAGGCTTGCCCTATGGGGCGTACCCTCGCTTGATTCTCGTTTGGATGACGACCGAAGCCCTGCGAACCGGCGACCGCAAGCTGGAGCTTGGCCGTTCGCTGTCCAGCTTCATGGGGCAACTCGGGTTGCAGTGTACTGGTGGTCACTGGGGAACGATTCCGCGATTTAGAGGGCAGATGGAAAGGCTGTTTGGCGCCGCGATCACCACACGTTGGAAGAGGGACCAAGACGGTCAAAGCCACACCGGAGGCTCCAATCTCCTGTTGGCGGAAGAGTTCGACCTGTGGTGGACCCCGCAGAAGCTGACGCAGGCGGGTCTTGGGCAGTCGAGCGTCACGTTGTCTCAGAGATTCTTTGAGCAACTGGTGGAGGCTCCAGTCCCGCTCGATCTGAGGGCAATCAAAGCTCTAAAAAGATCGCCTTTGTCACTCGATCTGTATGCCTGGGCGACCAGGCGGGTGAGCTATTTGAAAAGGCCGTTGCAAATTTCATGGACATCTTTCCAGTTGAGTTTCGGGGCCGGCTATGCCGAGACGCCGCAAGGAAAATCCCGATTCCGTGGAAACGCTGTTGAGGCCTTACGCAGAGTGAAGGTTGTATATCCGCAGTTGAAAATTGAGATTCAGCGAGATGGAGTCCTTCTGCGTCCGTCGCTGACTCACATTCCCAAATCCGCTCCCGTGTAGGTGTAGTGCACTCTTTCCCCGAAGGGCTGAGGTACTCGGCACTTGGTGCTTGCAGGGCCAATTACGTCTCCGCCCGATTTCCACTGCTTGCACTGACCACTAAAGGCTGCTAACTATAGGTTTTAATACAAGGGCATAGAGGGGACAACCTAACGCTCTGATCTGAAATAGATTACGACGATCTGCTACCCCAATTATGCGTGAAGGATACCCCCGATATGCGTATTTGTCCGCCTTCGGTACCCCGCTTATGCGTGGATCTGTACCCTCGATATGCGTGGAAATTTAACCTCTTCCACAGCAGGAGGGCCTAAATGGCATGGGCGATAAGATCAATCGGGCTGTTGTAAAAGACGACGCCCTGCACCTCGTTAGAGGCGCGGACGTGTGGAGCGTGAAGGCGGAAGAAGGCAAAGAGCCGAACGAATGGAAGATGGTTCATTTTGCAAACGTCGGCACATCAGAGGAGTTCATCGAGACATTTTCAGGCGAGACTTTGGAGCTCGTGGACGGAAGCCTGATTTTCGGAGAGGAGCGGGAAGCGGTCAAAAACGCGATCATGACCATTGTCGTTGAAGGGTTGATGCCAGCTTTCGAGCATTTGAAAAAGATTCGGGCGTCTGTATCGACCCCTCTTCCTGAACTCAATCGGCGGCAGCTCTATGAGGATTTTGCGCGGGGTCTATGGCATGCCCACAAAGACCTATTCCCGAAAGCAGCCCTGCTCCTAGGTTTCGATATCGGCTTTCTGTTCAAGCAGGACGCGCAGTTTGAGAACGGTCTAACGACCTTTCTCAGCAAATCCCCTTCCCTCATCTTGGATGTGCCGGAACTGTTGCGAAGGCAGCGGGCCAAGTGGCAGCAAGAACTTTCTAGTTTCCGAAATGACTACCTCGAACACCGCAAAGAGGACATTGCTGAGTTTGCTGATTTCTATCAGCCAAAGACGGCAGAGATGCTTTTCGATCATGCTTGGCGAACGATGGCCGAGCTGTTACCTGCCTTCATCGAGGCCCACTATCCGCCTACATGGTCGATTATGGAAATCCCTATAAATGAGCGCGACCCGAAGCACCTGCGGCGCTGGCGGTTCTTTCCGTGTGAGCAGGTGGAGCGAGGAAGTTTTACGAAGTGAAGGCATCGCCTAGGGCTTTCGCTACGCTTCGCCCTTGATCTTTGGGCGGCACGGTGTGGCGTCCTCCACACGTCCACGCCGCTTTCAGCATTGGAGCGAGCAGGAAAGGCCCATCAAATCTGGTATCACCTTGACGGCAGGGCGGGCGTGAATCTCATCATGGCTTCGGCTTTGCCTCCGTTAGGGATTGATATTCAAAATATCGCCATGGCCTTCAAAGAAGGCGGGATGGCTTGCATAACCGACATAAATCAGGACGCTACGGCATTTCAAGCAGCGGATGCGAGGTCGCAGCATTTCTTGCGCTGGGGGAAGCATGTTGCCTAAAGGGGTGAATGGGTCACTCTTCCATTGACCAGATGCTGCTGCCAATGTCCAGCCAAGCAGTGAAGACACTTCAGTATGTATGACTGGCAGATTCAGAGTCCGCGGCAAATGAGCTGAGGTGCAACAGGGGTACACTCATCAGCTTCTGCCTGCTACGATAAATTGCGCTAAATTACGGTCGCTCAGTTACTTAGGGTTACGCTTAATTACTCTCGTTTTTCTTGTATTATCATAGACTTACAGAGATGTCCGGAAACTCATAATCCCTTGGTTGGGGGTTCAAATCCCTCCGGGCCCACCAGTTTGTCAAAGCGCCATCATCAGACAGGCATCCGCCACTAAAGACTTCCCGACCCCGAACCCGATTGTCCCCCTTTTGCCTCCAGTCACGCTTGTCATGGACAGGAGGATGTTATGCCTGAAACACATGGGGTACTTCCCGGAACGCGACGGCCCGTCCCTGCCGGCGCGCGCCGAGTCCGCGACATCGACCCCAACGCTCACATTGAAGTCACCGTCACTCTGAAAGCTCCTGCCCTGCCGATGCCTGAGACTTCGGCCGAGGCTCTCACTCCCGCGGAGCTGGCCCGGCAATACGGCGCCCCCCTCGACAACATTCGCAAAGTGGAAGAGACATTACGCTCTTATGGCCTGCATATTGAAGGAGTGGGCCCCACCCGCCGCACCTTGCGGGTAAGTGGGACCGCGTCGGCCATGGAGGCCGCGTTCAAAGCGGGAGTGGGCATCTACCAATCGGCCGCCCAGGGTGAATTCCGCGGAAGAGAAGGATCCGTCAGCATCCCGGCTGAAATCGCCGACATGGTCGAGAGCGTCGTCGGCCTTGATCAGCGCAAAGTCGCCCAGCGCAAAGCAGGCGCCCAGGGGCACTCGGCGGCCACCCCGCTGGGACCGTCCGATCTTGAAACGCACTATAATTTTCCTCCCGGAAACGGCGCCCACCAGAAGATCGCGATTGCCGAGTTCGGTGCCCCTTTGCAGTCTGGATCATTTCTTCCCCCCGCCTTTCTTCCTGATGATGTCGAAGCCTTCTGCAAGTCCCAGGGAAGGCCGGTCCCCACCGTGACCACCGTCCCGGTGAACCTGGCTCCGTTGACCCTCGATCAGCTCAAGAGCTTGCCCACCCAGACCGCGAACGACGTTCTTGATGAGACCGGCGAAGTCATGATGGATGTTGAAATCGTCGCCACCCTCTGTTCGGCGGCCGATATCTCCGTCTATTACGCCACTTTCGACCAGAAAGGCTGGCTTGATCTTGTCGAACGCGTCACCGCCGATCAGCCTGTCGCGTTGTCGGTCAGTTACGGCCTGGCCGAAGATTCTCCCGAATGGGAGCCCGCCGCGCTGCAATCGATCAACCAGGCGCTGCAGGCCGCGGCCCTCGCTGGAATCACCGTGTGCGTGTCTTCAGGAGACGACGGAACCAATTGCGACATGCCCGATTCGCGCGCCCACGTCGAGTTTCCCGGTTGCAGTCCCTTTGTGCTTTCCGTGGGCGGCACCATGCTCGCGGGCCCCGGCGTCACTCAGGAAGTCGTCTGGTGGCAATCGCCGGGGCGGCGGAATGGGAATGGACACAGCGGCGCGACCGGGGGCGGTGTCAGCACCATCTTCGCTCGGCCGCCGTGGCAGAACGTCGCCGTCACATCCATCAACGGCGGCGCCATTCAGGGCAGGGTGATTCCCGATGTGGCCGCGCTGGCCGGACCACCGCTATACCAGCTGACTCTGCTCGGCCAGTCCTCCCCGAACGGCGGCACCAGTGCCTCGGCTCCCCTGTGGGCTTCGCTCCTGACGCGCCTCAACGCCGCCCTCCCCGCCGCCAAACAGCAGCGCTTTCTGCCTCCGATCCTCTACCAGAACGGCCCCGCCGGCGCCACCGTCGGCGAAGCCGGCTGCACCGATATCGTCTCCGGAAATAACGCTTCCCATCCGAAGCCGGGAAAGGGATACCAGGCCCAGAATGGCTATGACGCCGTTACGGGGTGGGGAGTCCCGAACGGCAAAAACCTGCTGGCCGCTCTCTAGTGACCACGCAGGTTCCAACACGCCAGTGGACAGACAAGTCCACTGGCGTGTTTCGGATCGTCGTTCCCCTCCCAAACGTTACAAAACAAAGACACCCTGCCCTGAGACAAGGATGGACTGAGGTTGGATAATTCCGTTACACTCCGCGGATAACCAGATGCCTTCTGTCTCCGCACCAACGGTCCAACCTAGCCCCGCGAAGGTAGCCACTCTCGCCGGGTGGGTCCTGGTTGGTCTCTCCCTGTTTGTGCTCGCCGGCTGGGCATTCGGCCTTCCGCTGGTCCGGAATTATGTGCCAGGGACAGTTCCGACCAAGGCCAACGCCGCAACTTGTCTCTTGCTTGCCGGCCTGGCGTTGGTGCGCCGCGATCACCGCGATCTGCGCTTCTTCGCCGCCGGCGTCCTGCTGGTCGGCGCCCTCACCAGAATGCAATATGTTACGAATTCCGATTTCGGAATCGATCAGCTCCTGTCTCGCGATGAATCGCATGTCGGTCTGTTCGCAGGCCGCATGTCGCAAGTCACAAGCATGGGATTCGTGTTTCTCGGTTCGGCCCTCTTTCTCGTCAGATCGAAGCAGCCGAAGCTGCGCCTGGCCGCGCGGGGACTCGGTCTTTTGACGGGAGTTCTGGGCGCCATCGCCTTGCTTGGCTATGCATACGACACCAACGCTCCCCCGGATCAGCTCCGTCCGCAACATAACGTCGCCATCCCGACCGCACTCGGGTTCATCATCGCAGCCATCGGGGTGCAATATGTCAATCCACGCGAGGGGCTTGCTCGTCTCATTTCGGCCCGCAACGCGGGCGGTGCGATGCTTCGGCGCCTGCTTCCCGCCAGTGCGGCGATTCCCCTGTTGCTTGCCTATGTCGTAAAGACCGCACAGCAGAAGTACAGATGGGAAGACGGCTTCTCCATTGCGCTCGGGGCGGTCCTCATTGTCGTGTGTCTTCTCACCGTCATCGTGTTCAACGCATCGGACCTGGAAAAGGAAGACCTGCGCCGGCGCGAGAGCGAGCTTCGCTTCCGCCTGGTTGCCAACACGGCGCCGGTAATGATCTGGATGTCGGGGACTGATAAGCTCTGCAACTACTTCAACGATCCATGGCTGAACTTCACCGGCCGCGCTCTCGAGGCGGAACTTGGTAACGGTTGGGCAGACGGAGTTCACCCGGACGATCTGCCGGGGTGCCTGCATACCTACACGGCCTCGTTCGATCGCCGGGAGTCATTCCGAATGCAGTACCGGATGCGCCGGTATGACGGAGAATATCGCTGGATCCTCGACACCGGGATGCCACGCTTTACCCAGGAACGGCAATTCACCGGCTACATTGGATCGTGCATCGATGTGACGGATCGGAAAGTAGCCGAGGAGACTCTCGCCGACCTTGAACGGAGACTGCTTGACGCCCAGGAACAGGAACGGTCCAGGATTGCGCGCGAGCTTCACGACGATATCAATCAGCGGATTGCGATCCTGGGCTGGGAGTTGCAGTCGTGGGATCGGACCGTGGAGGAGCCGGAGACCGGCAGTTTTATTGCATCCGTGATCGAACGGCTGGCCAGGATAGGCATAGATATTCAGGCGATTTCCCGGCAGCTCCACTCCTCGCATCTCGAATACCTCGGCCTTGCGACGGCCGCCGAGGTCCTCTGCAAGGACTTGCGCAAACAGCAGCAGGCCGAGATCGGCTTCAGCTGCGCCGGCATACGTGCGGACGTTCCGAAAGACATATCGCTCTGCCTGTTCCGCGTGCTCCAGGAAGCCCTGCAGAATGCCATAAAGCACAGTGGCGCGCGGCGATTCGGAGTTGAGCTCATGGGGGATTCCACCGGGATTCGGCTTGTGGTCACGGACGATGGAGCGGGTTTCGATCAACAACGCATGGACAAACGCAATGGCCTGGGTCTCATCAGCATGCGGGAGAGAGTGCGCATGGTTCACGGCGCGTTTGCCGTGACATCGCAGCCTGGTCATGGCACGACGGTTACGTGCCGGGTGCCGCTTGGGCGTGAGAGTGTGGACTCGGATGTAGTGCTGGGGCAAGAAAAAGTCTGAGATTCGTTCGAGCTTTCCCGCCATCATCGTTCCGCGCCGAAGCGATACATCGGGATCGATCTTGGCGAGTGTTGCCGTGGTGGTAGTCCGGCCCAGCGTGATCCGCACATCGGTGGCGGAAAACTCCTTCTCCAGTACCACCTGTTCCGAGTGCGATCTCTCCAAAAGAGACGCTGGCGCGGCGTCGCCGTCCGGCCGGCTGAGCCCGACGCGCGGGTCTTCGGTGAAGACTTCCCGAACCATCACTCGCTGCGAGGGATCGGGCGCCGTGAGTTCAACGTCGTTTGGGACCCCGGTCACCACCACCTGCACGGGGCTCGACGCAATCGTATCCAATTGGAAGTCCGCGGTCGCCCTGGCTTGGCGTACCTCGATTTTGCGGGAAACCGGGGCAAACCTCGCCGCGTTTGCACTCACCGTATACACGCGGGCCCGGGCAACAGGGCAACGAAAGTGCCGTCGCTTTCCGTCGTCGCGTCCAGCACCTTCCCTGATGACGCGATGATATGAACCAGGGCGCCGGCAATGGGCCTTCCACTCGGATCGAGAACTGTGCCGGTGACGGACGCGGCCCCTGATTGTGATATGCCCGCGGATGGAAACAGGCTGAGGGCCAGCAATATCAGGATCCCGGTGATTGCACCCGGTTTCATCATGCAAACTCTTCCGTATCCTGTCTGCCTCGCTCCTTTGGCGGGCGGCCGATTCCTTGTTAATACAACATTCCACCGCAGTCACGGCAAACAGGCAGTGCGATGCCGCACAGCATTCCGATGCGAAAGGTTCGCGAAATGTGCAGGAAAACGGTTCATCCCTTGGGCGTCGCCGCGAATCCTTCCCTCTTCAGAATCTTCCCGCCCTCCTGGACCACGTACAGCCGGTTCACGTCCAGGTCCTTCAACGTATCCACCGCTCCCGAGGGCCAGCGAATCTCGATCAGATCCACTTTCTTCGCGTCATTCAAACCAAAATGAATACGCAGATCGCTGGCAGAGTAATAGCCGTTGCACGACCGGACCTCTTCGATCTGCGCAAGCGGCGTGGGCTGCCCATCCGCAGCCGGCTTCGCTGTCAGCACCGGCGACCCTGTCTGCGCCACCACCTTGATGCGCGCCCCGATCCCCGTCCGGTTCGACTTCACGCCCACCAGCCGCACCTTCACCCAGCTTCGGTTCAACGTAGAATCGCAGCGCAGCAGTTGCGGCACCGCATTCACGCAATTCACCACCGCATCCAGATCGCCATCGTTGTCGTAGTCGCCCACCGCGAAGCCCCGCGCCTTCGCGGCCCCCGTAATGCCGCTGCCGCCCGTCAGGCTCACATCTTCAAACTGCCCGTTGCGCAAATTGCGGTAGAGATACTTCCGCTCCGCATAAGCGGCATCCACCTGGGTACCGTCCACTTCCGGATACACGTGCCCGTTAGCGACAAGAATGTCGAGCCACCCGTCGTTGTCGATATCGATGAAGCTCACGCCCCAGCCCAGCAGCCGGGTGTTGATTCCCAGTCCCGCCTGGTACGTGCGATCGTCAAACGACCCGTCGCCCAGGTTCATATACAGCGAATCGGTGTCGCCCGCGAAGTTCGTCTTGACGATGTCCAGAAGCCCGTCGCGATTGAAGTCCCCGATCGAAACGCCCATGCCCGCCTGTGGTTTGCCATCGGGAGAATAGGCAACCCCCGCTTCGATGGCCTGGTCCTTGAACGTGCCGTCCTTCTGATTCTGATAAAACGTCGCCGAAGTCGAATCGTTGGCCACATAAATATCCGGCCAACCGTCCTGGTCGAGATCGGCTACGCCGCAACTCAATGCATAGGTCCCCAGCGTTCCCCACATGCCCGCGCGCTGGCTCACATCGCTGAACGTGCCGTTGCCGTTGTTGTGATAGAGAAGATTCTTCCCGCCATCGAGCCCCGGCGGCCCGCACGCCACCTGGATTCCCTTGTAAGTGCAGTTCGCATCCTCGGGTAGCGGCGCCGTCTTCACATCGAAATCGATATAGTTGCCAACGAACAAATCGAGATGCCCGTCCTTGTCGTAATCGAGAAACGCGCATCCCGAATTCCACCGCAGCCGGTCCTGCCACAGCCCGGCTTCTTTGGTCACATCAGTAAACGTGCCATTCCCGTTATTGCGAAACAGCGCGTTCTGCCCGTAGTAGCTCACGAACAGGTCGTTCCATCCATCATTGTTGTAGTCGCCCACGCAGCACGCCTGCCCCCACCCCGACCGCGCCAGTCCCGCCTTCACCGTCACATCAGTAAAAGTGCCGTCGCGATTGTTCTTGAACAGATGGCATACCGGCTCATGCCCCTTCGCGAATCCCTCCAGCCGCCAACCATTCACGAGGAAGATATCGAGCCAGTCGTCCTGGTCGTAATCGAAAAACGCCGCGCCGCAACCGGTGGTCTCGAGCAGGTATTTGTTGCGATGCTCGCCGCCGAAGATCGTCTCCACCGTGAGCCCCGCTTCTTTGGCGACATCCACAAACTGCACACCCAGCGGCGTTCCCGCCACGGGTGAGGCCGCGCCCTTGGGCGCCGCGCGCGCCGGAGCCTCATACGCCTGCCGCGCGCTCCCCTTGGGCTTTTCCGGCGCCTGCGCCAGCGCGAGCACGTCCTGCAGCGACAAAACCAGCGCTGTCCGCGAAAGCGACTTCAAAAATCCCCGGCGTGTCTTTAGGCTGAAGGGCAAAGCTGAAGTCTCCACCTGGAGCGGCGCATCTTCGCCCCGAAACCTGAGTATATCGGCGTGAGCACCCGGCCCGGTCTCAAACTTCATCCAACTGGGTCCCGGTCCAAGCTCCGCTTGGGCGGGATCGATGCCTCCACCCTGACTGACGATAGTTCGCGTCCAATTCCTTTCCAGTCTCCAGAACCCGCACATGCGTATTAGCATAGTTGCGTCGAATCTTCGCGCTGCTCACCGTGCGCTAGCATTCAAGTTCACTCGAAGCCACTCGCCTACACGGGATGAATGGAGAACAGATGGTTACCCGCAGAGAATTCCTTGACACACTTGCCACCGGGGCGGCCGGCCTGGCCATCACATCCTCGGCTCGTAGTTACGGCCAGATCATGGGCTCCAACGAACGCCTCAACTTCGCCGTCATCGGCCTCAACAGCCGCGCCTACGCGCACCTGTCCGCACTCCACTCCAACAAGGACGCGGCCCAAATCGGCTATGTCTGCGATGTCGATTCCAACATCCTCTCCAAGTTCTCCGCCGCCACCGAAAAGCAGATGGGCGCCGCCCCCAAATGCGAAAAGGACTTCCGCAAGGTCCTCGAGAAGACCGACGTCGACGCCATCACCATCGCCACTCCCGACCACTGGCACGCGCCCATGGCCATCCTCGGCCTTGAGGCCGGCAAGCATGTCTATGTCGAAAAGCCCTGCAGCCACAACCCCGCCGAAGGCGTGCTCCTCGTCAAGGCCCAGCAGAAATACAACAAGCTCGTGCAAATGGGCACCCAGCAGCGCTCGTCCCCGCACACCATTGAGATCGTGAAGAAGATTCACGACGGCCTCATCGGCCGCGCCTACTACGCCAAGGCCTGGTATACCAACGGGCGCAAATCCATCGGCGAAGGAAAGCCCGCGCCCGTTCCCGCGCAGCTTGACTGGGATCTCTGGCAGGGCCCCGCGCCGCGCCAGCCCTACAAGGACAACGTGCAGCCCTACAACTGGCACTGGTTCAAAATCTGGGGCACCGGCGAAACCCTCAACAACGGCACCCATGAAATCGACGTGAGCCGCTGGGCCCTTGACGTCGACTACCCCAGCCGCATCGCCGCATCCGGCGGCCGCTATGCCTTCAAGGACGACTGGCAGTTCTACGACACCATCAACGCCAGCTTCGAATACGAAGACAAGTGCATCTCCTGGGAGTGCACCTGCTGCAACCACATGCCTCACTTCAATCGCGACCGCGGTTCCCTCATCCAGGGCACCACAGGCAGCGTCCTCGTCGACCGCGACGGGTACGAAATCTACGACCTCAAAGGCAAAAAGACCAGCGAATTCAAGGTGGGCAGCGCGACCTCAAGCGCCGATCTCGTCGGCGCCGACTCCATGACCGACCTCCACTTCGCCAACTTCATCGCCGGCGTCCGCAAAGGCGAGAAGCTCAACGCCCCGGTCGCCATCGGCAATGTCGCCGTCACCATGCTCCAGCTTTCCAACATTGCCTGGGAAATGAAGCGCGACCTCGTCATCAACCCCACCAGCGGCATGATCGTGAACGACCCCCAGGCCATGAAGGGCTGGACCCGCGATTACGAAAAAGGCTGGGAACCAAAGGTCTAGCTTTTAGCTCTTAGCTCCTCTTGTTTGTCATCCTGAGACGGCGAATGACCGCACGTCGCGAAGTTCGATTCGCCGCCAACATTCCGTGCCCCATCCTTTCCGTTTTTTTCTGCGGAAAGGGTGGGAAACCACGAACCTCCTCCGAACCTTTTCGATGTACCTGAGAGGACATCAAGCAAGCCATGAACACCATCTCCCGCCGCACCTTCGTCCGTTCCAGCGCTCTCGCCGCAGCAGCCTGCGCCACCCCCGCCATCTCCCTCGCGCAGCCCAAACCCGCATCCGGCGCCCCTTCGCCCGTTCGCCTCGGCATCGCCACTTACACGTTCCGCAACTTCACCCGCGCCAAAATGATCCCCTGGCTCAAGCAGCTCAATGTCGCCAGCCTCAACTGCAAAGATACCCAGGATCATCTGCCCATGGACCCTGCCGCCGAGGCCGCGGCTCTGGCCGACTACAAATCCAACGCCATCGAACTCCACGCCGCCGGCACCGTCTACTTCCCCAAGGACGAAGACGACGACATCCGCTCCAAGTTTGAATACGCGCAGCGCGCCGGCATCAAGGTCATCGTCGCCGGCGATCCCGCGCCCGCCACCCTCCCCCGCATCGAGAAATTCGTTAAGCAATACGACATCCGCTTCGCCATCCACAACCACGGCCCCGAAGACAAGATTTTTCCTTCTCCCCTCGACGTCCTCAAAGCGGTCAAGGATATGGACCCTCGCATGGGCTGCTGCATCGACGTAGGCCACTGCGTCCGAGCCGGCACCGACGTCGTCGAAGCCATCCACACCGTCGGCGCGCGCCTCTTCAACATGCACATCAAGGACCTCGCCAGCTTTACCGAGAAGGAAAGCCAGGTCGCCGTGGGCCAGGGCAAAATGCCCATTCGCGAAATCTTCCAGGCCCTCATCCAGACCAACTATCCCGGCTGGGTCGACCTCGAGTACGAAATCCACGGCGACGACCCGCTGCCCGGGGTGACCGAGAGCTTCGCCTACATGCGCGGCGTCCTCGCCGGCCTGGGCTACAACCCGAATGTGTGATGTTTTTGAATCCGTGAAGTTTTTGCGGTTCTATCGCGCTGTCATCCTGAGCAAAGGGCGCGTAGCGACCGCCGTCGAAGGACCTGCATTTAACGGCGCCGCCATCACTGCAAACAGGACATCTCGCAGACGGGCCCATCTCTGACCAACCCAAAGGACAGACATGCTGGATCACATTTTTCTCTCGGTCAGCGACGTCGAGCGTTCGATCGCGTTTTACACCGCGGCGTTAGCTCCTCTCGGCATCACCACGCGCCTCGACTATGACGGCAAAAACGGACCGCCCGGCCATCCGGACCTGAAGGGGTTCGGTGCAAACGGCCGCATCTTCTTCTGGCTAAAACAGGGCCGCGCGGACCGCCGCGCAGCGCACGTCGGATTCGTGGCCAACAGCAAGACTGAAGTGGATGCTTCGTATGCCGCCGCCATTGCTGCGGGAGCCACGGATCATGGCGCGCCGGGCGCCCGGCTCTACTACGACCCGCGCTACTACGCAGCCAATGTCCTCGACCCGGACGGCTATAGCCTCGAATTCGTATTCAAGAGTTGGCAGCACTAAGCACGAATGGATGAAGACGCGCTCTCTATTCGCATCGCAACGAAATGCCGGGATCAATTCGGGATGCCCGCCGCGCCGGTATATAGCTCGCGAAAAACGCAATGCAAGCCAGAAGAGCGGCAACAGGGACAAAGGTCGCGGCATCGGTGGCACCGACACCGAACAGCAGCGAGCGCATCAGGCGGCCGACCACCAGCGCGCCGCCGATGCCGATACCGACTCCCCAAAAGGCCAGCGTCATCCCGCCGCGAACGATGAGGGTCATGATGTTTGCCGGTGTAGCCCCAAGCGCCATCCGGATTCCCACTTCGCGGCTGCCTTGACCAACCAGGTAGGCGATGAATCCGTATATTCCAATCACCGCGAGCCCCAGCGAAATTGCCGCAAAGGCCGTGAGCACCAGCATGATGAATCGACGGTGGGCCAGGGAACTGTCGAAGCGCTCCTGCATCGTGGTCACGTTGTAGAGCGGAAGATCAGGATTGAGTTCGTGAATCTGCTGCTTTACCGCTCCCGCCAGCGCAGCAGGATCGTTGCTGCCTCGCATAACGATGTTCATGGCGCGCGCGACGTATTGGGTTTGAGGAAGGTAGTACGCTATGCGCGAGTCCGAGTCCAGGGTATATTGCTTCACGCGGCCGACCACGCCCACAACCGTGATCCAGGGAGAGTTTGTCTCGCTGATGCCTCCCATGTGCAGGCGCTTTCCAATCGGATCCTGGTTGGGCCAGAGTTGTTCCGCCATGTATTCGTCGACAATCGCCACCCGGGGTTTGTTGGCGACATCATCGTCGTTAAATAACCGGCCCTCGCGAAACGGTATTTGCATCGTCTGGAAATAGCGTCCGCTGACCATGCGGACATCGGCATTAATGAACTTCTCGCCCGGCAGCGGCACCCGTCCCTCGACGGTGATTGGTCCCCAGGCAAACATCTGGCTCAGCGGCAGCGAGGTCACGGCCCCTGCCGCAGTGACGCCCGGCAATTTTCCCAGCCGTTGCCAAAGCTCACGATAGGCAGCGAGAACCGCTTCCTTGTCCTTGTATCGCTCGCCCGTCATGGTCAGTTCAAGGGTGAGGACATTGCGAGGATCGAAGCCGGGATTTACCCCAAGCACACGAACAAAGCTGCGAACGAGCAGGCCGGCGCCGATCAGCAGCATCGTGCAAAGCGCAATCTCGGCGATCACCAGCCAGCGGCGAAGCGTGTTCCCTCGTCCCCAGATCGCGCTGGCGCCGGCCGAAGTGCGGCCCGTGCCCTGCAGGGCGGTTTGCAGGTCGAGACGCGAGGCCCGCAGCGCCGGCGCTAATCCAAACAGAATCGACGACAATATACAAACCATGAATGTGAAAGCGAGAGCGGCCAGACCAATGCCGACATCGTTCACTCTTGGTACGCTCTGCGGACCGAGTAACCGTACCCAGCGCAAGGCAAGAAATGCCACCGCAATGCCGGTTGCGCCACCGCCAAACGCAAGCAACACGCTTTCCGTCAGCAACTGGCGAACGATCCGCATTCGGGTTGCACCCAGCGCGGTGCGCACTGCGATTTCCTTTTCGCGTGCGATGGCGCGCGACAGTTGCAGATTGGCCAGGTTCACGCACGCGATCAGCAGGACAAAGCCAACCGCTCCAAGCAACAGGTACAAAGTCCGCCGGACGTTGCCTACCACCTGCTCGAGGAGCGGCACGATCCCGAACGCAAGGCCGCCGTTGGGCGGATATACCTCGGGAAATTCATGCCGCAGGCGCGCCGTAATGGTATTCATTTCAGCCTGTGCCTGCTCAACTGAAACCCCGGGCTTCAACTTGCCCAGTATGTTGTAGTCTTCGTGGTCTCGATTCTGGGCAGCGTTCGCAGGCAGAGGCAGGGGAAGCAAAATCTCGGCCTGCTCCGCGCCATCCACCGTCGGCATTACCTCCCGAGGTAACGAAAACGAGCGTGGCATTACGCCGACGATTTCATACGGCAAGCCGTTGAGAATGATCTTTTTGCCCAGAACACCGCGATCAGAACCGAAGCGCCGCGCCCACGTCCCGTAACTAAGAACCGCGGTGGCCGTTCGGCCCGGCTGGTCCTCATCGGGAACAAACAATCGCCCCAGAGCGGCCCGCTGTCCCAGTAGCGATAGCAGACTTGACGAGACCCGGATCGTCCCGACGCGCTCCGGTTCGCCCCAGCTCGTGAGGTTGTAGTTGCCGCCGATTGCAATCGCTACCTGCTCAAAGCCGTGATGGCCGTTCTTGATGTCGAAGTATTGTGCGGTGGAAAACCAATCTTCCGTTATGTCCAGGCCCGGAGAGCGGTTCCAGAGTATGACCAGCCGTTCAGCATCTGCGTAGGGGAGGGGATGAAGCAACAGCGCATCTACGATGCTGAAGACCGCGGTATTCGCACCGATTCCGATGGCCAGCGAGAGTACCGCTGCCATGGTGAAGGCCGGTACGGCAGTCAGAGCACGAAGAGCGTGCCGCACATCTCTCAGCAAAATGCTCACCCGGGGATGGCCTCCGTCGATCCAATGTACCCCAAATACATCGAGAATGTGGCCGGGTGCCCCAGGTCTCGATTTTGAGACCTGGAAAAGCTCGGAACCTCGAGTCGGGAAATATCACTCCCGAAATTGTCAGCCAGTGTCGAGGAATGAACCGTCGATGGATTCTCAACCGTTGGTCACGGACCTTGCCGAAAAATAAGACCAATGAGCACACAATCGAAATGGAGAACCACATGACCAGTCTCACTCATCTTCCCGAAGACGTCGCCGTACGGGCCATCACCAACCGCGAACAGTGTCATAAAATGCGCTCTCAGAACCATTTAAGCCGATATTTGGACCGTTTAGAAACACCGGTTTTTGGCATGTAAACGCCTTGCAATCAATGAGATATGACCAGCAAAATTCGTACCCCTCCCCGGGGGGGTATACAGGGGCAGTATGGGTTAACTGGTAAGCACCGATTCATTCAACCCAAACCGTTCTCGAACCTCATACCGCGACCCGCCTGGTCCGGGAAAACTCTCATAGAGGAGAAACTCCCGCGCCGTGAAGCCGGAGAACTGCCTCACATCCCCGATTCGCGGCTTCAGCGCCGCCAACGACGGCCGTCCCGCTTTGGCCCGAGCCAGCGTGATGTGCGGATGATAGGGCCGGTCCTCGGGGACAAACCCGCAGGGCCTGGTTGCCGCAACCACAAGTTCCTGCAGCCGCATCAACTGGGGCGAGAGCCGCACCCCGGCAAAGAAAACGCCGACGCGATCAAAGAACCCCGGCGCCTCAACCTGGATCGCAAAAGGCGAAGACCGGATCTGCCTCAGCGCCATTACCAGGCACGCGTACTGCTCCGTGCTTGCCTTGCCGAGAAACTGGAGTGTGATGTGCCACCCGGAAGGATTTGACCAGCGCAGCCCGTCGGACGGAGATTTCAGCCGCTCGGTCACTGCGGCGAGTTCGTCAATCACCATGGGAGACAGCGAAATGCCAATAAAAAGCCGCATGAGTGATGCAATCGCAGTTGAACAGCCTTATTCCCTGTCCTTTCACTTTCCGGCCAGTTGCTCCAGCAGAGTATCGAAATCTTCCAGCCGTGCGTACTCGATAATTACCTTGCCGCGGCCGTTTCGATCCTCGATGCTGACCTTGAGGCCCAGGGCCCGCTGCAGGCGCTCTTTCACCTCGCGCACGTTGGGATCGACCGGGGGCTCCGGCTTCGGTTCCTTCTTCTCCCGCTCGGGATAAAGCATGCCCTGCACCATGGATTCCGTTTGGCGAACAGAAAGCGAAAGTGCGGCGACCTTTTGCGCCGCCTTTTCAAGTCCCGGATGATGATTGAGCGCGAGTAACGCCCGCGCGTGACCAAAACTCAGCTCGCCCGATTCCACACGCGCCTGAATGCTAACCGGTAACTTTAGCAGTCTCATGAAGTTAGCTACGGTTACCCGATCTTTCCCGGTGCGCGTCGCAATCTGCTCCTGGGTCATATGGAACTCGGTCGAGAGCCGTTCGAAGGCCCGTGCCTGGTCCATGGCATTGAGATCGGCTCGCTGCAGGTTCTCGACGATCGTGATCTCCATCGCCTGTTCGTCTGAAACCTGGCGTAGAATCGCCGGGATCGTCAGCCTTTTCGCCGATTGCGATGCCAGCCATCGGCGCTCCCCGGCTATCAACTGGAATCGTCCGTTCCCCTGCGACCGCACCAGGATCGGCTGTACCACCCCGTTAGCAACGATCGATGCCGCCAGCTCCGCCAGCTCCGCTTCGTTTACCTGCGAGCGAGTCTGAAAGGGATTGCGATCGATCATATCTACGGGAATCTCCCGTGGTTTGCCACTTTCGCCATCGGAGTTCGATTGCGCTGGATTGGCCGGTTGCACGCGCGGCAACAAGGAATCCAACCCCTTGCCTAAGGCGCGACGTTTTGTGTCGGGGGCGGCTATTGTCATATTTCTGATCCCTCTCCGGGGCAAGTTCGCGCTCCGGTATTGTTTTCGTGCTTTCTGTCTCTTGGGCGTATTTCCGTTGGACCTGGCACTAACCGATCGCGTGGACCGAATCAGGCGTATGGCCAGAAACGTATCTCACGGCCCCTTGGCTTCGGAACCGATTCAGCCGCCTTCCGGGCAGCGGCCTTCGGGCTCTCGATCTGGTTTCGCGCCAGGAATTCTCCGGCTAGTTCAAAATAGGCCTCCGCCCCCCTCGATCGGGCATCGTACAGTGCCACCGGTTTGCCGTGGCTGGGTGCTTCAGCAAGGCGCACGTTGCGTGGAATTACGGTACGAAAGAGGCGTTCTTTGAAATATTCGCGTAAGGTCTCAGTCACTTGCTGCGCGAGGTTGGTCCGGTCGTCGTACATCGTCAATAGCACGCCCTCAATGGTGACCTCCGGATTAAAGGCAGCGCGCACTCGCTCGAGGGTAGAAATAAGCTCCGAAATCCCCTCGAGCGCAAAGTATTCGGCTTGCATGGTCACAATGAGCGTTTTCGCGGCAACCAGGGCATTCAACGTGAGAAGGTCCAGTGCAGGGGGACAATCCAGAATGACGAGATCATATGCCTCCTGGACAGGAACGAGCGAGGCCCGCAGGCGCACCGCTCTGTCTTCGGCAGCTGCTAGTTCCACGTTGGCGCCAGTCAGGTTCTTTGACCCTGGAAGCAGGAAGAGGGTTTCGATCTGTGTGGGCAGGATGACCTGTTCGGCCGAAGCATGTCCCATGAGTACGTCGTAAACGGAGTGGCGCGCGTCGTCGCGCTGAAAACCCATGCCCGAAGTGGCGTTCGCCTGCGGATCGCAATCGACCAGAAGAACCTTTAATCCCTCGAGGGCAAGGCATGCACTGAGGTTGATTGCGGTCGTTGTTTTGCCCACTCCACCCTTTTGATTTACGATCCCGACAATTTTTCCCATGGCAATTCAGACTAAAGGGAGACCCGAGCCTCTCGATACGTTTCAGTTGTGGAGAACAAGAACAAACTGTGGAAAGTGTCCGGAGCCAGTCAGCGCGACTCTCCCTATCTTATTGATCCGCCTCAGCTTGGTTGCTGGTTATCTGCGGAGGTTGCCGAGGTGCTACGGGTTTGCCGCGGTGGAAAAACTGTACGTTTTCCCTGGCGCCCAATGAATTTCGCAGCCGAAGGTTTTGGCGGAAAATTGGCGCGGTTTCTCAGCAGCTTTGTTCCACGTGGAACAAAGCTGCTCCAGAATGCGAATCGATTTTGATCGATGTTCCACGTGGGAACAATTCTTCTTTTGCGGGACCGAACCCAATTGGCTCATAGTCTCTCGGTCAATCTGCCCACCGCTATGATCCGTTCAGCGCTTAACGGCAACCTAACGTTAGCTTGCCACGTAAATCCGCGACCCGCAGCCTTCTGTACTAAGAGAACTTCAGATTCCGTAGTCATGATCATGATCCACCCGGAAAACGACACGAGATGCGACGCGGCCGATACGGCGGTCTCCATCCGGTCTACGGCGCGGAGAATCACGCAGTCAAAAGCGGTGGCCAGACTCTCAGCGCGTTTTCCATGCACTGTGGTCTTGAGTCCAAGGGTTCGAACCGCCTCTCTGAGAAATGCGGCTTTCTTGTTTTGGGACTCTGCCAAGGTGACAGAAATCTCCGGCCGGCACAGGGCGATCGGGATTCCCGGAAACCCCGCGCCTGAGCCGAAATCGAGCAGCGTTCGAACACCTTCGGGAACGGCTATCGCAGATGCGATCGATTCCACGAAATGGCGGGAGACGATTTCTTCCTCGTCCCGAATCGCAGTCAGACTCGTTCGTGCATTCCAGCGAACGATCAGCGACAAGTACGCGTTAAATCGTTCCTCAATCGAAGCAGCGAGTTTCGGGAGGCCCTCGCGCATCAGGAGCGCATTGAGCCACTGGGCGATGGCCAGACTCCCGGAGGGCTCACTACAACAGTTGGCGGTCATGCTGGAGTAACAGACTCCTCGACGTGCCGGGGCTGCCAGTTCGAGGCCGCGCCTGTAAAGGCTGAGAAGATGGCACGAGAAAACGAACTATTGGTGTAGGTCCGCTCTGGATGCCACTGAACTCCCACAACAAAATGTTCGCTCGACTCCAGTTCCACGCCCTCAATTACCCCGTCAACGGGACAGATTGCCGTAACACGCAGGCTGTCTCCAGGAATGCGCAGAGCCTGGTGATGGCTTGAGTTCACGTGGACGAGCTCCCCGGCTTCGCGCGTGAAGCTTGAAAGCCGCGAGCCAAGGGCGATCCTGACTGGATGCGCATCTCGCACTTCACGGCCTGGGGCGTGATTTACGTCGACCTTCCCATCCTGGTTCAAATCCTGGATGAGCGAGCCGTTACGCCACACATTCAGAGCCTGGACACCATAGCAGATGGCGAGGATCGGCTTGCGCAGGTTGAACCCGTCCTGAAGCAGCAATTCGTCCACAGCGGCCCGGTCCGGATCGGGCTCATTGCAGGCCGGAATCCGCGATTCTCCGTAAGACTGGGGGTCCACGTCGTATCCGCTTCCTGGCAACAATATTCCATGCACACTCGAGAGCAGGCGTTCCACGCGATCCCGCCGCTCATGCAAAGGAATCACGGTCGCGACGGCGCCCGCAGACTGGATGGCCGCAATGTACTGCGGAAGAGATCTCTGGTTATAAGCCGTGTCTCTGCTGGTGGGCTCGGGAATGGCGATGCGGGTGGTCATGGACTCCCAGTGTAAGCCGATATGGGTAGAGCGCGATAGGCCCTTTCAGGCGCTTTCAGTCGATTGCTCGGGACTGACCTCGCCGGCACTCCAGCTGGTTCGATCGGCCCCTTGCTGACCAAGCATTTCGCCGATCATGCGGCGCAGGCGGTCGGTCAATTCGTCTGCCTGGCGGAGCGTCATCCCGTGGGTTTCGATTGGTTTGCCGACCGTCATCACCAGTTGACCTGGATAGAAGTGCCGGGTGTGGATGGGGAGGAGATCGTACGCACCGGTGAGCGCTACCGGCACCAGAGGCACCTGTGCCCGGATGGCCAGAAAGGCGGCACCAGACATAAATTTCTGAAGATCGCCGTCGGGGGTGCGGGAGCCCTCGGGAAAAACAAACAGGGGCATCCCTGCACGAAGAGCCTTCACCCCCGCCCCCAGGCTGGAGATGGTGGCACGCGAGTTCCCGCTATCAACGGGAATCTGGCCAGACCGGTTCAGGTACCAACCGATGAAGGGCATAGTCCAGAGCTCTTTCTTTGCGAGGATTCGAAACTGAAAAGGCAGGGCCGCAAAAATGACCGGAGTATCCATATAAGAGGTGTGATTGGCGGCGTAAACGGCGACCGGGTACTGGCCAAGATGCTCTTCATTGCGGATGGTGAGCCGGGCTCCGGAAACATAGACACAAACGCGGGCCCATACGCGCGCAATGCGATGCTGTGTTCGCCCTGTCTTCGCCACCAATGACGCGAGAAGCGCCAAAGTCCCGAAAAATCCAGTGGCCAGGAAAAACAAGGGCGCCTGGAGAAGATTGGTGCGCCAGCGGTACAGTCGGGGAAGCGGGGAGGGGCGGGGGCTCATGCCGACGTTCCCTGCTTATGTTCTATATTGGACATAAGAAGGCCGCGCGCTTCCCCCACCAGGTAGACCGAACCAGAGATGACGACTACGCCGTTGCACTCCCGGCGATTTGCGGCACCGCGGTCGAGGGCGGCGGCGACGGTGTCGGCGACCAGGGCGGGGGTACCGGTGGATCGGGCGGCGGCGAGCAGTTCTTCGACCGGAGTGGCGCGCGGGCTCTGGATCGGGGGGAAAATCACCTCGTCAAATAACGGGAACAAGATCTGGGCCAGTTCGTCGAGCGGCTTGTCGCGCAGGCAGGCGAACACCAGCGCCATGGGGCGCGCCTCATCGGGACCCAGTGCCTCGCGCAGGCCAGCCCGCAAAGCCCAGGCGCCGGCCGGGTTGTGGGCGACGTCGAGGATCCATTCGAGGCCTCGGGCCTGGACACGTTCGAGCCGCCCCGGCCAGCTGGTGCCGCGGACGCCGGCGGCGATGGCCTCGGGAGTGAGGGGGAGCCCGTGCTGCCGGCGTAACTCAACGGCCGCCGCCACGGCCAGGGCCACGTTGCGGTGCTGGTGGGCACCGAGCAGGGGCGAGGCAAGTTCCACAACCGATCCCAGGATGTCGACCGGGTACGCCTGGCCGGCGGGCGCACTCATGTGAGGCATGTAGGGGACGGCGCTGACGCCGCGCACCTCGAGCTCCGCGGCTACTTCTCCGAGCACGCGACTGGCCTCGGGGTGCTGAGGAAGCGTGATGAGCGTGCCGCGGGGGCGCAGAATCCCGGCCTTTTCGCGCGCGATGTCGGCGATGGTGGGACCAAGCCACTCCATGTGGTCCAGGGAGATATCGGTGATGACCGAGAGCCAGGGGCTGACCACATTGGTGGCGTCGAGACGGCCGCCCATGCCGACTTCAAGCACGGCGATTTCCACGCCGGCCTCGGCGAAGTACGCGAAGGCAAGAGCGGTGAGGCACTCGAAGAAGCTGGGAATCTGGGGCAGGCTGCCGGTGCGGACCAGTTCCTCGGCGGTGTCGTGGACCTTGAAAAAGTGGCGGGCAAACTCATCGTCGGTGATGAGCGTGCAGCCGACGCGGATACGCTCATTGACACGCTCGAGATGGGGCGAGGTGTAGAGGCCGGTTCGGACACCGGCTTCGGTGAGGATGGAGGCGAGAGTCGCAGCGGTTGAGCCTTTGCCGTTGGTTCCCGCGATCAGAACAGATGGAAAACGGCATTGGGGATTGCCCAAAGTATCGAGCAAAACACGAATCTGCTCGAGAGAGAACTTTCGCCGCGGCTGACCGGGCCTGGTGAAGAGCTCGGGCGCCATGGCGTTCAGGTGATCGAGGGCCGCCGCGTAGGACATGGATGCTTTGAGTATAGAAGAGGGACAGTAACAAGGTTTCAGCCGGCACACGGCTACACAGGTTCACAGACTCTGCGGGACTCGACGACGGAAGTGATTGTCGCGCAGGAGGTTCGGTAGAGCTGAACAGCTGCACAGGATCACAGAAACCGTGATGCTGCGGAAGCGATGGCTGCAAACCATTGATTAGAAGGTATTTAGCCAGCTTACACGGTTTCACCGCGATTTCCCGGGGGGGGGTGGGGGGCCTTATTTTCGCCCTTTCCTGCTTCTATACACATGAAACTAAACCAGTTGCCATCCGAGTACTGCGATTTTGAAACGGTCCATAAACCCGCCATTAGGCGCTCAAGGGGGTCTTTTATGAGTTGAAAAAGAGCATTGAACCGAATGGGGATCCGCGCGGAGCGATTTTGGGCGGATTTAACCGGGCAGGGACCTGACATTTTGACCCTTTCCTGACGTCCCAGCGGTGGAACAGAAATTGTGGTTCGGCTCATGGGTGGCTCCAATTCCCATTGTGCGACCAGGGGCGGTAATCTTCGGCAAAAGGCGCGGGGGAACGATTCTTCGATCGGGTCGTTCAAACAGTTGCCAGTCCATTCTTCCCGGAAGCAAGCCAGTGCCTATGCCAAACTCTTTTCGGCGAGTTCCAATCCGGATGTGCTGAGTTGGGAACCAACCGTGGCTGAAATCGGTGCCTTGGATCTGGCTCACGCGAAGTTTCCCCATCGGGCACTACACGCCCGGTACCAGTCCATGGGGGACATGCTGCGGCGATTGTGAAGCGTGGCCGGCCTGAACCCAAAGCCCGGTCATGGCTCATTCCTGTTATCACGGATTCCAACTGTCGCCCGGCGGGTGACATCACGGCCACCGAACATTCAGGGCATAGACTTCCTGATAGCCGGTGCCGCGAGTCAAGATCGGAGAGCCGTCGGGCGCGACGTTGAGCTGACCCAACCCGTTAATCAGCACACCATGAAAGTCTTTCAGGCCGGTGATGGTTTCTATCTGCTGGTCGCCGAATCGGATGCGCTCGACCTTTGCTTCCGCGCCTCTGGTCGTGAAATAGAGATACTTGCTATCCGGCGATATCATCCAGTTCACGATGTTGCCGACGTCCTTTGGGCCGAGATCGGTCCATGTCCGGGTCTTTAAATTGAACCTCCGGAAACCCGTTTCCTTTTGGTTAATAGTAACCAGGGTGTCCTGGGTCTCCCAGAAGCCGCTCCTTCCCTGAGAGGAGGGAATAGAGGATTTCCCCGTGCGCACATCGACTATCTGCCACCCGGCATTTTGGGGGTAATCGCCATACAAGAGATAATTTCCATCAGGGGACCAGGTAGCCAAAAAACCTTCCTCGGCAATCCGCTGCGGTATCCCGCCTTCCATACTGATCACAAATGTTTCACCCTTATCGGTGAAAAATGCGACTCTCGTTCCGTCGGGCGAAATGCAAGGGAACCATGCCTCCACCGGAGGGTAGGTCAGCTGCATGCGTTCGCTTCCATCGCTGCGGCTACGCCACAGAGCCTGGTCCGGATAGGAACTGTAAGCGACCCACTTTCCATCCCGGGAGAATGTAGGCTCTGTTGCTGAAATTCCAGAGAGAAACGGCTGGAACTGATGCGACTTCATGTCGTAGCGAACCAGTTCGCCACGCTGCTTCGTACCGAGAACAAAAATCTGCTTTCCGTCGCGGCTCGCGCGTGCGCCGGAGTAAGGCAGAGGTCCGTTTGTCAATCGGATGGGACTTCCAGGCCGGCGGAACATTCCCGTTTTCATAGGAAGAGCCCAAATGTCGGACTGCCGGGCATTCCCGGCTTGATACAAGAGATATTTTTTATCCGGAGTCCAACTGAAGCAACATTCATCGGGACTTTCCTTCCGGATCTCTCGGACTCCTTTGCCGTCCGCCGCGATATCAAGTATCCTCCGTGCGCCGTCATGATCCTCCTCGATGAGAATTCGCTGGCCGTCCGGTGCAACCCACACAGGCCCAATCTTGCCGGGAAGCGAAACCAGCTTGCGCGGGTCCGAGCCATCCTTCTCGGCAACAAACCAGTCCGTTCTGCTGTCTGCCCCTTTAGCGTCTGTTCCCTGAGTGAAATTGGCAAAAACGATGCGGCCATCCGGGAACATATCTGCATTTCCCGCCTCAAAATTGCCAAGCCGGCGCGGCTCTCCAGCCGGAAGCGGAATCAACCATAGGGGGGCTTGGGCTACTGCCTGGTCGGCACTGTAGTTGACGACCGCAGCAAGTAATGCGGAACCGTCGGGCTTAAGTCCCGTGATGAAGGGATTTGCAAACCGGGTCTCAACCCGTGCTGTCGCGCCGCCCGTAACCGAGACCTGTGCGATCCTCCAATTGCCTGGCCTTACTTCGTTGAAATAAATCCGGGAATCATCATTAAATATGTTCATCTTTGGTTCGCCATCGTCAGTGAGTGCCGTAACGGATTCCACCACCGGGACGGCGGGCTGCTTACGCCACCATGCAATAAGCAGCGCCGCAAACACGATCACAGCTCCCGCCGCCCCGACCCATACCCAACGCGAGCCCGAGTCCTTCGTATTTGCAACAACCGCGGAGTTGCCCGAATCCGATAATGCTTCAAGTGCAAACGCTAAATCCGATGCAGAGTGGAAGCGCTGTTCAGGACTCTTCTCGAGACAGCGATGCAGGACCCGTTGCAGCCCCGGAGGAGTGGTCGGCGCGAGCTGCGAAATACCAGGCGGGTCATCGTTCAGGATGGCGGTCATCGTCTCCGCCGATGTTGATCGCTGGAATGCCCGCTTGCCCGTCAACATCTCGTAGAGGATCGCGCCGAAGGCGAAGATATCGGTGCGATGGTCAACCGTCTTCCCACGCACCTGCTCAGGAGACATGTATCCTACGGTGCCCATGACCATCCCGGGATCGGTCTGGAGGGTCATCGTCGGCGCGGCGCCGTCGGGCTCCGGTGGGTGCTGCATCAATTTCGCGAGACCGAAATCCAGAATTTTGATCCGGCCGTCTTTGGTGACGAACAGGTTCTCCGGCTTGAGGTCGCGATGAACGATGCCTTTTTCGTGTGCGGCCGATAGTCCATGGGCGATCTGAACACCGGAATCGATTGCTTTGCGAACCGGCATCGGGCCGCGCCCCAGCATTTGCCGCAGCGTGCCGCCCTCCAGCAGCTCGGAGACCAGGTACGGTACGCCTTCAGAGACACCGAACTGGTGCACGGCAAGAATGTTGGGATGGTTGAGAGCCGCTGCGGCCTGCGCCTCCTGTTCGAAGCGATGCAGCCGGTCGGGATCTTGTGAAACAAACGGCGGCAGAAGCTTGATCGCGACTTCCCGTTTCAAAACAGGGTCACGGGCGCGGTAGACTTCGCCCATTCCGCCTGCACCCAACAGGCCGAGAACTTCATAGCTATCAAGTTTCGTGCCAGCGGCTAACGTCATCAGTCACGCGGATTATACCCCTCAGGCCGAATCCGAGACAGAGTTCTCTTGCTTATGCGATAACCAGCTTTAACAGTTGTCCCTGTGTCGCCGCTGATGGGGAACTTACGCTCGGAAAGATCCGAATGACAACCGCAGGTCCTTCGCTGCGGCTCAGGATGACTGCGCATTGGGGGTGACTGGGGTGCGTCACGGAAAGGGCGGAAATTTCGGACGACATACCTCAGGGGCTAAAGCCCTTACGTGCCTGAGGCATTTGCGGCACGACTGAAGTCGTGCCCTGATACAAAACGCGGCTCCGACTGAGTTTTTCCGCAGCCTGTAAAGCCCAGCAGTCCTGGGGCGCTTTGCGGCACGACTAACGTCGTGCCCTTTCACAAACTCTTCGAGATTGGCGAATCACCGCCAAACCGGCTGTGACGCAAAGAACAAATGCAGATCCTTCACTGCGTTCAGGATGACAGCGCGATGAGGGGTTTGATTTCGAGAGGCGTCCTTACCTGCATTCCACATGTGAGCTCGGCCGGACGACTCTTACAACTTCCGGCAGTATCTCTGAAGGAATCACCCTATATGCCGATAGTCCAGATAGTAATGCCGATCTGTGCAAAGTAAGACCGGCCATGCGCAGGTCGATCACATTCGCGCACCCCAGATTTCTGCCGGAAAAGGAATGTAGAACATGACGAATGAAGAGTCTTTCAATGACCGGGCATCCCGGACAGATCGCTGCCGCTCGCGGTGCGAGATTTCTCATGAAATTGCCATCGCGTTCACAATCCTTTTCCTGTTAGCACTGCCAGGGTGCGGAGGGAGCGCGAATTCGCCGGCTGCCCCCAATACGGCAAGTCCAACGGACTACGCGAAAGCGGAGAACTGGGAAACGCTGCCGAATGCCTCACAAAGTGTGGACGTTTTCTTTGTCTATCCCACGACCTTCACCGCATCCAGCACTCTGGGACCTGTCTGGACGCCCGAGTGGAATCAATCTCTGGCGCAAGCGTATGACGATTCAGGGATCAAATCTCAGGTCACCTCGAAAACCGGGGTCTTTGCCGAGGCGGGCACAAACCTCTATGTCCCGTATTTCCAGCAAGCCTCGGGGCGCGATGTTTTGAATGCGCTTCTGTTTTCGAGCACTCCCCAGAATGCAGACGCAGCAAACGCGGCCATGCAGGTAGCCTATCGGGATGTTGCGAACGCGTTCGACTATTACTTGAGCCATTTCAACAAGGACGCGAATGGCAATCCGCGTCCGTTCATTCTGGCCGGCCACAGCCAAGGCTCTAACCTTCTGCTCATGCTGTTGGAGGACAAGTTTTCTGATCCCTCGCTGAGAAAGCGGTTGGTGGCCGCGTACGTGATTGGCTGGTCGATAACATCCGATGACCTGAAAAGCTACCCCGCGTCTCTCGCGCAGGTCGGCATCTGCGGGTATCCCAGCAGCAGGCAGACCGGCTGCATCATCACCTACAACACCCAGGCGTATGCGGGAGACTGGACTATGGCTCCAGGAACGCCCAAGGTCGGACTTGTCCAGAAGAACGCCTACAGCGTGAACCCACTGACCTGGGTGGCCAGCGGCCCCGGAGAGGTAGAGTCGCCCGGAGCTCCCGCCTCGGCCAACATGGGCGCCGTGTTTTACACAGGTCAGCTAGGAAACCATTCGCCGGTAACTTATACTCTGAATCCGGACACGGGCAACTCCACCTACGAGATCGCCGGTTACACGGGCGCACAAAACAAGAATGGCGCCCTGGTGATCGATCCCTCAGCGTTGCCATCTTCGGCCGAGCAACTCAATCTCAATAAGCCCTACGACCAGGCGCCGTTCTTTCACAATTACGACTACAGCTTCTTTTATTGCAATCTTGAGCAAAATGTCGTTGACCGGATCAGTGCTTACAAGTCGCAGTGATGTGAGTGATCCGCTGGTGCGGTTGGAAGTCCTGGTACGGGGCGATCGTGTTCGGATCGACGGTCCCGGTTTGACGGCTGGGCTATCGAATTGCGCGTTTCGTCACAATTCAGGATTGCCGGCGACCGGGCGGCGGTATGTTCGAGTTTGAACCGCAAGGTCGGATTCGGACCGGGGAGCAGCCTGGCGCGCCGCGCGTGTTTTTTTGTAAATGACTCCCCCGATGCGGGTTGGTTGGCTGCGCGGACGGGCAGAGGAATTGCTGCGAGATGTCTGGGCCTGTTCGCGCTTTCCCTTTGGTCTGTTCGAAAATGCACAACCTGCTGGGCAGGGAGGCTCCGTGAGTCTGCTGCAGGACGTTCAGTATTCGTGGCGGGTGATGCTGCGCTCGCCGCGGGTGGGTGTGACGGTGCTGGTGACGCTGGCACTTGGAATCGGCGCGAACACGGCGATCTTCAGCGTGGTGAATGCGGCGCTGTTGCGGCCTTTGCCCTACAGGCAGCCTAGTCAGCTGGTGCAGTTGCGCGCGGACCTGCCCGGAAACGGGTCGCATGACGTGGGCTTTTCGGTGCCGGAGTTCGAGGACCTGCGCGATCGTTCGGGAATTTTTGAGGATGTATCCGTGTCGTGGCAGGCGCCCGCGAATCTGACCGGCGGAACGCACCCGGAGCGAATCGAGTTTCTTGCGGTGAGTCCGAATTACTTCAGCCTGCTGGGGTCGCGCCCGCTGCTGGGGCGGGTATTCGATGAGCGCGACAAGCGCGGGGGCTTTGCGGAGGCCGCGGTCCTGAGCAACGCGTATTGGCAAAAGGAATTCGGCGGCGATGCACAGATATTAGGACGGAGGATTCGCCTGGACAACGATCTGTACACGGTGGTGGGCGTGTTGCCGGCGGCGTTTCGGCCGCCGGTGCCGTCGACGACGCGGCCTATCGATCTCTGGATCACGGCGGGATTCAAGGCGGATCCGTTTCCAGCGCCGTCGAGGGCGCAACGATTCCTTCCGGCGCTGATTGCGCGGCTCAGGCCGGGGACGACGCTCGAGCAGGCGCAGACGCGGCTGGGAGTCTTCGCCGGTGCGACGCGGCACGATTTTCCGGGCGACTACCCGGCGGAGTCGGGATGGAGCTTGACGGCCATTCCGCTGAAGGATGTGGTGGTGGGCAACTCGCGGACGCTGCTGATCTCGCTGCTGATCGCGGTGGCGCTGATTCTGCTGATTGCGTGCGTGAATGTGGCGAATATCCTGCTGGCGCACGCGTCGTCGCGGCGGAGAGAACTGGCGGTGCGGGTTGCAGTGGGCGCAGATCGGATGCGAATCCTGCGCCAGTTACTCACGGAAGCCATGCTTCTGAGCCTGGCCGCGGCCGGGATTGGCTCGCTGGCCGCGGCGCTGACCATCCGGTTCCTCATCCGGGCGTTGCCCGCGCAACTGCCGCATGTGAACCAGATCGGCATCGACGGGCGCGTCCTGTTGTTTTCGCTTGGCGTGGCCTGCTTCACCACGGTGTTGTTCGGCCTGGCGCCGGCGCTGCGGGCATCGCAAAACGGCCCCAACCCGTCGGACCTTTGGGGACGGAGTGGCTCGGCGCCGCGAGGCGAGACGCGGACGGGCAAGATCCTGGTGGGCGCGGAGGTGGCGCTGTCAGTGATGCTGCTGGTGGGCGCCGGGCTGTTGTTGAAGACCTTCTGGGCGCTGCTGCATGTCGATCCCGGGTTCCAGCCCCAGCATCTGCTGGCTGCGAATGTGTGGCTGCCGGTGCCCAATGACCCGACCCAGGACGTCTACCGAAATCCGGAACAGCGCGAGGTTCTCATTCGCGAGGTGATACGCCGCCTGGAGTCTTCGCCGGGAGTGGAGAGCGCGGCCATTACGAGCGCGGTGCCTTTGCAGGACCGGATTCAGCCCCGGGGTTTTCGGATCGAGGGCGCGCCGCTGAACGGCGATGCGCCCACGGCATCTTCAGTCGCGGTGACGGCAGATTTCTTCAAGACCATGCAGACGCCGATGATCAGCGGACGGTTCTTTCAGCAGACGGACACGCCGGACGCGCCGCTGGTGGTGATTGTGGACCGGAGTGCGGCGCGCAAGTTCTGGGGAGATTCCGATGCGCTGGGGAAGCGCATCCGCTTCGGGCAGCGAACGATATTTTATCGGGGCAAGCCACAGACGCCGCCGTGGATGACGGTTGTGGGCGTGGCGAGCGACATGAAGGTCAGCAGCCTGGATGAACAGAATGTGCCCCACATTTATCTGAGTATGGATCAGTTTCCGGGGCGGCTGTTTGGGGTGCTGGTGCGGGCAACGGGGGACAAGGCCGCGCTGGGGAGACTCATTCAGGAACAGATTCAGGCTGTGGATCCAAATCTGCCCGTGTCGTACATCTCGGAGATGGGAGAGATTGTGAGCAACGGCGTGGGCGACCGGCGGTTTGCCGCATGGTTGCTGGCGATTTTCGCGGCGGTGGCGCTGGCGCTGACGTGCGTGGGCATCTACGGGGTCACCTCGTATGCAATTGCGCGACGGGCCAAGGAACTGGGAATCCGATCGGCGCTAGGGGCGTCGCGGGAACAGCTGACAGCGATGGTGCTGCGCAACGGAATGCTGCCCGTCGTGGCGGGGTTGGGAGTGGGAGCGCTTGCGGCGGTGGCGGCGGGACGGCTGCTGCGGGCGATTCTGTTCGCGGTGAGTTCGACGGACACGGCGGTGCTGAGCGCGGCCGCGGCCATGGTGCTGCTGGTGGGGGTAGCGGCGAACTATCTGCCCGCGCGCAGGGCGGCACGCGTGAATCCGGTGACGATCTTGCGCAACGAGTAGTGCGGGTGTCCCGGGGTTAGTTCAGCTTGTGCCGTGTGCGGGGAAAGTGGCAGCGCGCATGATCCTGGCTGATCGCCGGAGAGAAAAGGGATCTGGAAGTTGTAGCCAAAGGCAATCGCGAATATCAGGATGATGACGAGTCAATGCGGAAGATTTACGCGCCGCAGCAATGCGCGAAAACGTTCGTCGCCGCGAATCTTGTCGAGGCGCGGATCGGCGGACAGGTCGAAAACGATGTTGCAGTGGTTGTCGAGATCGCGGTTGAACCAGCGAAATGCCTCCGCTTGATTGCCCAGGCGCAGGTAGCCCATCGCGAGGAAGTTCGATCGGCATTGGAGGCTGGACTTGGTCAGAAAGAACTTTATCCGGGCTTTCTGGTAGGCTTTCCATCCCCCGGTCGCAAACGCCAAGCGGAAAGAGTTGACTTCCTGGGGAGAAAGCACCGACACGAGGGCTTTCAAATCGGCCGTGAGGGCCTCGCTGTATCGGCCCTGGACCTCGTAAATGTTAGCGTTCCAACCTTCAACAAAATCGAACTTGTCCGGTGCGATCTCCAAGGCGCGTTTGAGGGCGACGAGGGATTCGTCGTAGCGGCGAGCATAGTAGAGCATGGAGCCGAGAAGCCGATTGGCCCAGAACGAGAGCGGGTCAAGTGTGACGGCGCGTTGCATGGCGGTTACCGCTTCTGCCGGCCGCCCAACCGATGTGAGATAGATTGCGTACCAGGTTTCCGCGTCGGAACTGCTGGGACTGAGCTCGATGCCCTTGCGGAGATTCTGCTCCGCGGCGTCCCAGTCGTAGAGAAAATTGGTGTCGATTGCACCCAGGGCGGTGTAGGCTTCGCCACTGTAGGGATCCAGTTCGATAGCTCGCGTGGCAGCCGCTATCGCGGGCGGCATGATTGCAGCGGCATCTTTGTCAATGGCCACATACTGGGTCACGAGGGCTTCTGCCAATCCCGCGTTCGCGGCTCCGTAATCGGGTTCGAGAGAGATGGCTTTACGGAAGTAAGACGCCGCCAGGTCGCCGTCGCGCCGCTGAATGAAATACAGACCGCGCAAATAGGCGTCATGGGCCTCCGGATTGATGTGCCTTGCGTTGGTGAGTTCGACTCTCGCGGCGGGTGTGAGCACGGAACGGGTTTGGAGCGCAATCTCGCGCGCAACACTGTCCTGCAACGACAAAATATCGCCGAGCGGCCCTTCAAAGCTCTGCGCCCAGAGATGCTTGTCGCTGCGCGCATCGATGAGCTGAGCGGTGATGCGTGCGTGGTCGCCGGACCGCGCCACCGATCCTTCCACAATGGCATCGACATCCAGCTCCCGTGCCATCTGGGCGAGGGATTTGGGGGCGCCCTTGTACTGCATCACCGAGGTGCGCGAGACCACGCGCAAACCCGGGATGTGCGCCAGCTCGGTGATCAACTCATCCGTCATGCCGTCGGCGAAGTACTCTTCGTTGGGGTTGCCGGAGAGATTTTGAAGGGGTAGTACCGCGAGCGAGCGAATGGGTTCTTCAGTATGCAGCAGTCGATGCCTGATCCATAAGCAGAGAATTGCCGCGAGGCCTAGACCTATAGTGAGCAGCAGCCACTTGAGTTTCGAAATTCCAGTTCCCGGCATACCGGCTCTGGGCATCGCGGAACTGCTGAGAGGCACAGAATCGCTGAAGGCTTTCGGATCTGGCGCTGACCTCGTATCGGCCGTTACCGGTGGAGTCGCCGGTTGCTCGGTATGACCGGACGATGCCGGGGAGGGCACGAATGCCGGCGGCGGTGCCGGATCGGTCAAAGTACCGTTCGTTTCGGCTGCCAGGCTGATCGCCGCGGCGGGCGGCTGCTCCCGAGCGCTCGGCCCGCTGACCGATGCAATAAAGCGATAGCCCAGGCGCGGCAGTGTCTCGATATACCGAGGCTTCGCCGCGGAATCTCCCAAAGCTTCGCGCAACCGGTTGACCGCGGCGTTCAATCCGCGTTCAAAATCGACGAACGTATCGTCTTCCCAGAGACGTTGGCGCAGCTCTTCGCGGCTTACCACTTCGCCAGGACGCTCCAGGAGCATCTCCAGAATGTGTAGCGGCTGGCCTGAAAGCTTCAGTCGGAGCCCACGCCTGCGAAGCTCGGCCGTGCCAAAGTCCACCTCGAACGGTTCGAAACGATAGCGGCGCGATGTCAGCTTTTGCATGGGTCCATGAATCGTGGCGGAATGATCGTATCACGGGCTCTGCCGGGCACCGGTATGTGACATCTCTCGGCTGAACTAACTCATTTCATCTCAATTCCATAGCGTATGACATCGATAGAACACACGTAGAAGAAGCTTGCCATTGGCTTCGGCACTCCGCCCGACCTATGTTGGGCTGGCAACCTGGCGGTGTCCACCAGAACGGAAGGAGAAACATGAAAACAAACCCGATTATTGAAGCCGCGAAGCAAAAAGGAAATACCACAATGCATCCGATTGTCGGATTCCTCAGTAAAGGGTCGACCGGAAAAATCGAAATCTACGCCAGCCTCGATATGAAGAACTGCATGGAAGTTAGCGAAGCAGATGTCGTTCATATCGAAGAGAGCGAAAAACCAACAGAACCCTCTATCGTTTTTGTGCGGGATCAGGCCCCCGTGGTCTTTCACCAGCAAGGTACCGTAACTTCTGCAACAACGTCTGGCTCAGATTCCGGTTGCGGATGCGGCGGCGGGATCACTCCCTTGATCGGAAAAGGCGGAGGAGGCGGAACTGGTGGCGGCGGCAACCCTATCCTTTGCGGCTTCCTGAAGGCTTTATGCGTTGCAGGATGCCAGGACAAAGGCTGGCTCAAAGGAGGCTGTCTTGATTCGTGCTCGGCGGCTTATCGAAATTGTGTAGGCCCCATCGGCCCCCCCGTTCTAAGCGGGTTCTGACAAGGCAGGAGAGTTTGTCGGGGCTACCCCAAAACAACTTTCCTCAGCACCATGCACGGTGATCCCCTCCAACAGGAGACAAAAGGAGTCCCCCATGAAAATCTGCATTCCCGGATCGCTACGGTCCGCCCTCCGCCTCACACCTTGCCTTGCAATCTGCCTTGCCGTCATGCTGCCCTTGCATGCCGCGGCGCAAAACGTGGTAACGCAGTGGAACGATATTGCGATTACACAGGCACGCGCCAGTACCGAACCGGGCGCCGCCTCCTCGGGCGCGACGAGCCTTTACGTCGCCTACGTCGAGCTCGCCGTCTACAATTCGGTCGTCGCCATCGAAGGCCGCTTCCAGCCGTACGAGTACAGCGTTCCCGCGGCCAAAGACGCATCGCCCGAGGCCGCCGCGGTGGAGGCCGCCTATCGCGTTCTGCTGCATTTGCTGCCCGACCGGGCGGATGCGCTTACCGCGGCGTACAACTTGTCGATGGCGGGGATCCCGGACGGCGCAAGCAAGACCGACGGCCAGTCTGCCGGCCTCTTCTCAGCCAACGCGCTCATTGCCTTGCGGGCCGGGGATGGCCTGGGCGTTCCCTGGCCGTATACGTATCCCTCCACGCCCGAGCCCGGCGTCTATATCCCGACCCCGGGAGTCACATCGCTGGTGACGCCGTGGGCAGGGCAGATGAGACCGTTCACCTTCGATAACCCCGCACAGTTTCTGCCGGACGAGCCGCCTCCCCCGCTGAAGAGCCTGGAATGGACCCTAGACTACAACCAGGTGAAGTTGCTGGGAGCGGTGGACAGCACCGTCCGCACGCCCGCCCAAACCGAAATCGGGCTGTTCTGGACCGATCACACCACGACCCAGTATGGACGCATGCTGCAGTTGCTGATCCTGCAGGAGAACATGAATCTGCTGGACAGCTCACGGCTGATGGCCATGTCGTTCACTTCGCTGGCCGACGCATATATCGGCTGCTTCAACGCCAAGTATCATTTCAGCTTCTGGCGCCCGGTCACGGCGATCCGCAATGGCGACATCGACGGCAACGGGCTGACGGTGGCGGACCCGGCGTGGACTCCGCTGGGCTCCACGCCCGGGCATCCCGAGTATCCGGCGGCCCATGCGTGTCTCACGGGTTCGCTCGCCGATACGCTGGAGCAATATTTTGGAACGCCGAACGTGCACCTCACCGTGACCAGCGCGGTCACGAGCACAACCCACTACTTCCAGAACGTTCATCAGCTTGAAAACGAGATAGAAGGCGCGCGCATTTACGCCGGCTTTCACTACCACCACTCCCTGGTGCAGGGGTTTCTGCTGGGGCACAAAGTCTCCGAAAACGTCACTGCCAACTACTTCGCCCCGGTCAAGCACCACAAGGAATGAAGGCGATGGAGAGTCGTCCCCTGGGGGTCGGCGTTGGGCATAATCCTCGATTGACGACGACAGCACTCGACTACGGTCGCCGTTCACCACCTGTGCCTATCCTCTCTTCTTTGTCAGGTGAGCCTCGGCGAGGGAGTTCCTTTGCCGAGGCCTCGGATCCAGGTGGTTCACGGAACGGTTCCACAGAAATGCGCTGGTAACAAACTTCCAGCACGGTCAGGTATTCTGTTCCGCCCGGCGCCTGGAGAACGACGCTGTCACCCGCCGCCGACTTCATCAGCGCGCGCCCCAGGGGTGACACCCAACTGACGTGGTTGCGGTTGAGGTCGACCTCGTCGGTGCCTACGATGCTCACCACTCGCTCCGCTCCCGCGGCATTGGCATAGCGCACGGTCGCCCCGAAGAATGCCCTCGTCTCCGACTGCCTCGCTCTCGGAGCTTCCGGGTCCACCACCTCCGCGGCTTCGATTCGCTTGGTGAGAAAGCGAATCCGCCCATCAATCTGCCGCAGCCGCCGCTTGCCGTACTGATAGTCGGCATTTTCACTGCGATCGCCATTGCCGGCAGCCCACGCCACCACCTCCGCCACGGCCGGGCGGTCCCTGGTGAGCAGAAACCGGTGCTCATCTTTGAGGCGCTCCAGCCCGCTCCGCGTTATGTAGTTCTTGCCTTGCAACGCGGGCTCATCGGCTGGTGGCTTTCTGGTAGACCCTTTCCGCATCTCGTAGTCCTCCCAACGCGAATCAAGTGGGTGCCCGCAATGAATGGGAGTTCATCTGCGCCCCCAACTGATTTTTTCACGTCTTTCGGCGCCTTAGCAGCCTGTGGTGGAAGCCAAAACCCGCGAGAAACCATCCCTCAGCGGCTAAAGCCGCATTCATTCTCGATGCTTTACGGCACGACTGAAGTCGTGCCCTTTCAAAACCGGACTTTCGCCACGGGCTGTTAGCGATCCTTTCCATCCTCTCGGACAAGTGGCGGCTGGCGATGGAGCCGGCCGCGCGGGATGGTTATGGAATTCGGCTGTGCTACCGCACGTCGATCTTGAACGACTTTGTGACTTTCGACTGATCCCATCCGGCGGCGACGATGGTGACGTTGTGATGCCCCGCGTTCAGGCTTACGTTGCCGTTGAAATAGGCGTAGTTGGAGAACCCGTAGCGCTGTTCTGCGCGCTTCGAGCCGTCGACCCAGATCTCGATGTCGCGCATGGGCGCCGTGCCGGTGGCGCCGATCGCAAAGGGGACCGGAGTCGCAACAGTGGCGGCCAAGGGTGAGCAGACGTTGATGCCCGTAGCTGTGGGAGGATCGCACGGGGAAAAGCTCCAGGCGGTGGCGTTGTAGAGCGTCGTGTCCCAGTGGATGCCGCAGCTGGATTCAATGCACTGCTGGACGAGGATGTCAGGCTTCGAGTTCCCGTCGGCATTGCGGATGATCGGGGGCTGATCGATCGGCAGGTTGGTGCCGGCGTCGACTCCGACGATGGGCCAGTAGATCGTCTGATGAGGGTTGTACGAGGAATCCGCATTGCGCGTCAAGACGTCGACGTAGAGCGGACCCGTGCTTGGATTGGCGCAACTGAAATCTTCAAAGATGAGATCGTTCTGGCCGTTGCCATCGAGATCGGCGGCCTGAACGGGAACATTGGCAAGGCAGCGGGCGCCGGCGATGCTGGTGCGGCTGGAAAATTTGCGGCTGGAGTCACCGTAGAACACGTAGATGCGATTCGAGCTGACCGTGGAATCGACGGCCATCACGTCCATCTTGCCGTCGGTGTTCACGTCGCCTGCGCTGAAAGCCGCAAAGCCCCTGGGCAGGCTGAGCGTGATCGATTGCGGAAAGTGGCCGGTGCCGTCGCCGTAGTAAACGTAAGCGCTGCTGATGGCGGCCGGATCGCGATAGATGAGCAGATCGGCTTTGCCGTCGCCGTCGAAGTCGCCCATGGCGAGACTCTGGCCGTTGACCGACTGGGCGAGGACGGGGGTGAAGCCGGCTTTGCCGTCACCGAACCAGATGTTGAGGCGGCCGTCGACGATGAAGGCAAGATCGAAAAGCTGGTCGTGATTGAAATCGGCGACGGCGGCGGAGACGCTGCCGATGGTTCCTCCGGAGGGGCCGAAGGAATACGTGCCGCCCAGCGAGAACGAGCCTTTTCCGTCGTTGAGGTAGATATAGACGTTCCCACTCTCAATGGTGAATGCAGCGATGTCCATGCTTCCGTCGTGGTTGAAGTCGCCGAGCGCCAGTTGCGCGATCACGTCGGTCGATCCGTTGTAGAGCGGGACCTGGTAGCTGAAAGGTCCGGTGAACAGACCCACGTCGCCATTCTCGCTGCCATCGGTGAACTCGACGTCGAATGTGCCGTTGGAGGCGCCGGACGGCTGGTAAATATAGGCGAGATCTTCGCGGCCGTCATTATTGAAATCGGCGTGATAAAACGAGCTGTCACCGCCGGTGGTCATGTTGTTGGAGTGGTTTTGAAAGGAAACCTGGCCGGCAAACGACGAAAGAGGTAACACCAGGGCCAGCGCAGTGGGAAGACATACTTTTCTGAGAGTCATGGAACTTGAACCTCCGATACGTCAGGTGGGAGCGGGTGCGTACTTTCGTCGCCGGGTGCGCCAAAGTTGTCAATCATCTTGAACTTCCCCTGGAGGGGGATGAGTCCACAGAGAACCAGGGCGAGCGTAAGCATACGAGTTGTGAACATGGAATTCTTCGCAGTCCGAGAAGCCGTCAGCCTGTAGTTATGGATAGAGGATGCGAACTTGCTTTCCGGTGGATGTCGTGGGGCATATCGCCACACAGAACAGAGCTCAAAAAAGTGGGATGCAGATGCCGCCAGAAGAAGTCTACTCCCTCGCAATAGGTTCGCGATTTGCGCCCGCGCCTGGAATCCACGTGGATTGACTACCATTTGAGCGTTCAGCTTGAACGGGGACAGATTCATTTGGAAGGAGCGCGGGATGGGGGTACGCCGGGTACCTTGCAATTCAAGTAAGCCGGGTGTACGTTGATGGGGCGTTTTCGCGACGCGGACGAACGGCCATCCCCAAGGACCCCCCCATGGCTACAGTCAGCAACTTCGTTGGAATTCTCAACGGACAAGACAAAAACCATCACCCGATCATCTCGCTCGTCGCCGATACTCCGACGGGGCCTCAACCTTTGCCTCCGATCGGGCTTCCCACGATTACGATCGTGCTCAACGGAGAAAAAGGCCAATTGCTGGTCGGCGGCGCAACGCAGCAAGGCTCGATCCAGGTATTGAATCCGGCGGGCAAACCGGTGATCACGCTGGAAAGCACACCCGACGGGAGTTTTTCGATCAACAATCCGCTGGGAGCGGCAACGATCCGGCTGAGTGGCAAGGGCGCATCGGGATGGTTTGGAGGTGCGGGGATCGCCGGCGATTTGCTTGTGTTTGGAGCCGATGCGAAAGGCACGAGTGCTGCCGATGCGGCGGTGTGGATCAAAGGCGCGACCGGCGACGTGGTGCTGCAAAACGCCGACTGCGCCGAGGACTTCGAGGTTGAGGAGCACGCCGATATCGAGCCGGGCGTGGTTCTCTGCCTGAGCGAGGCGGGCCCGCTCACGCTGTCGACCACTCCATACGATCGCAAAGTGGCCGGAGTGGTTTCGGGAGCGGGCGGCTTGCGGCCCGGCATCGTTCTCGGCCGGACGAAGAGCGCGAGCAATCCCTGGCCGATTGCGCTGTCAGGCAAGGTCTTTTGCAAGGTCGATGCGCGGGAATCGCCGATCGCTGTGGGCGATCTGCTGACGACCTCGCCTACTCCGGGTCATGCGATGGCGGCACGCGATCATGGGCGCGCATTCGGCGCGGTGTTCGGCAAGGCCCTGGCTCCGCTGCAATCGGGAGTCGGCCTTCTCCCCGTTCTGGTCGCACTGCAGTAATGCAGGCCGCCGGTAACAGGGTCATTTACCGATGCCCCAGATGGTTTGAATTTGTAGAAGAGACATCCCTCAGGGGCTAATGAGGTTGCGGAAAAACAGAGAATGGGCGGCGAAATCGAGAAGTACGTCCCTCAGGGGCTGAAGCCCCATTGAGTCTGCGGCTCTTACGGCACGGCTAAAGCCGTGCCCTTTCAAAACCGCGAGTTTTTCCGCAGCCTGTAAAGCCCGCGTTGATTTTGAGGCAGTTTCGGCACGACTGAAGTCGTGCCCTGATACAAAACGGTGCTCCGAACGAGCTTTTTCGCATGTGTGAAGTCGTGTCCTTTCGAAACATAAACGACTCGCTGTATGGCGGACACCAGTAGTTATCCGACGGAAGACCGGAGGCGTGTATGCCCACCCTGAGAGATGTTTCGAATTTTCTGGGCCTGACGAGCGAGCTCGAGATGGCCGCGAAGCTGAAACTGAAAGCTCCGATCTCGACGCTGGCGTTGATCAAGGCGTATGAACACGTGCCGCCGCGCGCCGCTTTCAAGCAGGACAAGACGCAAGGAGTACAGCCGATCGCGGTGCAGTTCACGGACGAGTCCGCCGGATACATCCTGAAGCGGGAATGGAAGTTTGGCGATGGAACGACAAATCACGTTGCCAATCCATTGCATACGTACGAGCATGCGGACTGCAACAATCAGTATCCGATTACGCTGACGGTTTCGAACGATGGGGGAAGCGACACCGCGAAGAGCAGCATGTGGGTAATTCCCAGACCGCCGAAGGCGCGCTTCGGAGCGAGCGCCTGGACAGGACAGTCGCCGCTGCAGGTCACGTTTCTCGATGATACGGACGGCGAGTGCGTTTATTCACGGCAGTGGGATTTCGGCGATGGCGGAACCAGCACAGACGTGGCTCCGACGCACGTGTTTCACAACAGTACCGGCAGCACGGTTGAGTTCCGCGTGTCCCTGGAAGTGCAAGCGGAGTCAAACGCTCCGGCCTATTACGCAGCGAACATCACGGTGGCATCGTCGGGAGGATCGCCAACGCCGGCGCCGGCGCAGCCCTATATTACGGCGGCGCGGGTTCCGGGAATGGAAGCGATCAAAGTAAATGGCTCGCACTTCACGAACGGTGTGAAGGTGCGGCTGGACGTGACCTATCCGCCGGGCAACACCGCGAGCTACTGGTCGGATCCGGTGGCGGGCGGAGAATTCTCAACGACAATTTCCCTGGTGACATGCACCGGCAGTTCGGGCCAAGCGTGCACGGTGAAAGCAACGATGGACGGAACGAATTTCTATTCGGCAAAAGAACCGGTGCAGTGCTGAAAAAGAGCAAGAACAACCGCGGGTCCTTCGACTGCGGTCGCTACGCGACCTTCGCTCAGGATGACAGCAATTGAATTCAGGATGACGGAGCAAGAACAACCGCGGGTCCTTCGACTGCGGTCGCTACGCGACCTTCGCTCAGGATGACAGAGCAATGGGATTCAGGATGACAGAGCAAGAGCAACCGCGGGTCCTTCGACTGCGGTCGTTACGCGACCTTCGCTCAGGATGACAGCAATTGAATTCAGGATGACGGAGCAAGAACAACCGCGGGTCCTTCGACTGCGGTCGCTACGCGATCTTCGCTCAGGATGACAGAGCAAGTAAATTCAGTGTTTGGCGTCGCAGGGCTCGGGCGCGGGGATGCGCTGGTCCTTGTTTTCGGAGGAACACCAGCCGACGAGCGAGTCCGGATTCTTGCCGGCATTGGCGAGGCGGAGGTCGTCGAGGCTCAGCTCCTTGAAGTCGAACTGGATGGAGCCGTCGGACATGACGGTTCCGATCAGGTAGCCGTAGACGTCGGTTTTGGCGAACTTTGAGCTGATTCCGGGAGGCAGGCGATAGCGGACCGCTCCCGCGGTTCCAACGATCCAGCCGGGCAGGACGTGATCTTTCCAATACGGGGTGCGATACACGTCTTCGACGACGAAGTGGGAATGGCTGGCGAGCGCATAGACATGCTTGCCGGCAGCCTGAAGGTTCCAGAGCAGCTCGTAGACCTCGCGGCCGGTGGTGATGCCGTCGCTCGAGTCGCACATGCTGTGGCTGAGGCCCACGCTTCCGGGGAGGGCTTCGTGCATGCCGACCACGACGGTCTTGATGTCGGCGTTCTTGCTGTCGTCGCTGAGGCGGGCGCGGATCCAATCCATCTGTTTGGGGTCGAAGGTGCTTTCGCCGGCGTTGTCGAGGGCGAGAAAGTCGACGCCGTTCATGACCCAGTGATAGTAGGAGCGGACGCCGCCGGCGGTGTCGTGATCCTGCTCCCTCTGCTTGTGAATGGGAGGAATGTCGAGGAATGTGCCGAACTGGGCCAGATAGGCATCGCGGGTTTTGGGGGGAATGAGCTCGTGGTTGCCGATGGCGATGAAGGTATCGAGATCACCGAAGGGCGTGAGCTGATTCTTGATGAAGTCGGGCCAGGCGGAGCTCAGGTAGGCGCTGATGGTGAGGTGGGGCGGGTTGAGATGCAGGGACGGAGGCGGGACCATGTCCTCATCGAAGTCGTAAATGGCGCGGTAATCGCCCAGGTGCCAGTAGAACTTTGCGCCGTCCTTTAGCACGCCGGCGGCGATGGCGGGCATGACGATGTCCCCGCAGTTGCGGGAGTCGCCGGAGACGGCGAATTTGAAAACCGGCGCGGGGGCGGGGGCAGCGAAGAGCGCGGACGCTGCGAACAATGCCAACACGATTGGGAAAGTCTTCATCGTCTGACCATCCTAAATGGGTTTCGCCCGGGAAGGGATGACAGCGCGTTGCGACAGGGAATATGCGCCCGGTTTTTCTGCCGGCTATTTCAGGGTGGCGTACAGGATCGCGGCTAGACGTTGGCCGGCCCTGGAGAGCTGACCCTCGACGTCGGCCTGGACCGCCGTGATATAGGCCTGACTTACGGTCTCATGTTTCTTCAAGTATTTGGTGGACGTGCCGGCGTCAGAACAGGCGGTGACCGGCGCAGTCTTCCGGGCGGCACCGATGTGGGGCTGCAGTTTTGCATATGGATCGGCCCTGGCAACGGCGTGGGCCTCGTTGGCCCAGGCTACGAGGTCGGCCGAGTCATGGAAGACGGGTTGGGCATCGGAGGCATGCTGGGTTTCGAGGCGGGAAGCAAAAGCTTCGATCTGACTCTTGGCGTCGCTGCCGCTCCGGGTGATCTGCCCGATCGTCTCAACCAGTTGCGTATCCCAGACGGCGTGCAGATTGGGCGAGTAACTGCCGCCGCTGGTCGCCCTGGGGTTGGTATTGAGGAACTGCACGGGGACGCAGTTTCCGCCGCGGTCGTTGTTGTCCTCCTCATGCAGGGGCTGATGCATGTCGCCGGCGAAATGAAGGATGTAGAGGAGCGCCGTGGAGCGGGCCGCATTGTCTTTGCTCTTGTCGTGGAGAATCGCGATCTGGTCCTGGAGGGCCTGAACAACGCAGCCGCCGTCGCAGTATTCGCCCAGCACGGCCGACTTCACATGGAGCGGTATGTCCCAGTAATGCCAGTTGCCGGTGGAGGGGTCGACCGCGCGGTGGTCGTCGGCCCAGGTGGCGAAGTAGGCGATGGGGTCGAGGCCGAGGTCCTTGCAGAACCGGCCTGTGTAGGCGTGGGTCTGGGCCGACAAGAGGGTTTCGACCTGCTGGGCGATTTGAGTCTGGTTGGCGGCGTCGAGGGCTTGAAGGTCTTTTAGGGCGATGAGGGCGACGGTTTCATGACCGGTACAGCCCCAGGCCCAGAGGCGCCCCGAGGCAAGGACACAAACCAGTGCGACCAGGACAACGGGCCGATAGCGGCGCATAGGCATATTCAGACCTGTTATGAAGCGGGCATTCGAGGCAGGGCCAGAGTAGCACGAGGTATGGCGAGTTCGGATGAAAAGAAGCGGGATCGGATTTTGTGGCTTTCCACCCTTTCGCCAGGAAAAAGGCGAAAGGATGGGGCACGGAGGTTCTGGGCGCGGGCGGAACGCGTTGTGTCCCGAGGTTCATCGCATCGTTGAGATCCCGAACCGCAGGTCCTTCGACTACGATTGGCGCAAAATCGGCGCCAATCTTCGCTCAAGGATGACAGCAAATTTTTGTTATGCGCTTGAGAGAAAGAATACGAGCAAGCTTTTCAGCAGATGTCAGGCGCGCAAGAGGAGTTGCAGGGATTCGCGGGCGTTTTGAAGGCAGAGGCGGGCCTCCTCTTCGGACAGAAGGCCCTGGTGAACGGCTCTCTTCCCGGTATCGTTTACCTGGTTGGCAAGGCGCGGAAAATCGGGATCGATGCCGGTGAGCTGGAGGTTGTTGTTGATCTCGTGAAGCAGATTGCCCAGAGTAGCCGCATTGCGATAGCGGGTGCGGACCAGGCGGGCCAGGCCGGCGGGCAGTTTCTGCTTGATGGCTTCTTCGAGGACGGAACGGCACATGACGGCGCAGGCGGTAAAGAGTCCGAAGAAGTAGCAGCGGGTGGCCTCGTCGAGGTACCGGTCCGCTTCTTCAGAACAGGGAGCGGCCACCACACATTCGCGCAGGTGGGTGGCACGGGCAACCGCGGGCTCGATGATATCGAGGAGTTCGAGGGCCAGCGCCGCCCGGAGCAGATCGTGCTCCTGCGAATCGAGCGCGTGCTGGATCTGCTGCCAGGCCGGAGCCTGCGGTCGATCACCAGCCTGAAGACGGGTAAGGGATGTGAGACGCCGGCGGGCGTGCTGGATGAATCCCTGGCGCATGTCTTGTGCGACCTGGCGCCAGCCGGAGACGAAGGCCGCCGGATCCGCTTTGTAGCGGGCGCTGAGTTCCCCGTAAACGACGGCGGGGAGAAGGTCGCGCAGCTGTTCCAGGCGCCCGGTCCGGGCAAGCTCGGCGATGGCGTCGCAGAACTCGCGGCCGGGTGCGTCTCTCGATGACATGGCGAGGAGCTGTTCTTCAAGCTGTGCGACGTTGATCGCCATGCGCGTGGTCCTTCCCGAGTGCAAGTTTAGGGCGCAATGAAGAGGGCGGCGCGGAGGGAGAGCATTTTTGGCGCGGGTGAGGTCCTGCATTGGGAACGCCTCGCTGCCTGGTTCGGGATGCGAACGGCGGGGTGGGATTTCGAGTTTTCGGACTAAAGGGGTCTCTCAACAGGTGTTCGGTGGGATGTATTTCCCCTGGGGCTAAAGCCCCATTGATATTGCATCGCTTATACCGGGGATAAATCCCCGGCCTACCGCCCGAACGACTTTTTCAGCAAGCTGTGAAGCCCCAATCTGACTGGCGAGATGATGATGTACGGGCTGAAGCCCGTACCCTTCGGCTGAAGCCCGTACCCTTCGGCTGAAGCCCGTACCCTCCACTGTGGAAGGCAGGGATCCTGGATCGCCTTGTTTTATGCGGGCCGGGACGTGCTTTTCACAAACGGCCGCCGGCGATTCACAGGGGTTTTCGGAGGGGTTGTGCAAAGGGTGGGAAAGCGAGGTGGGTTCACCATGGATTCAGTCGACTTTTGCAAATTTCCTGATTTGCAGAGACGGGTTTTAGAAAAACGGGCAGGGGAGCAAATGGCTTTCGGGGCTGGACTTGAGCAGCTTTTCCACTTTTCCTGCCTGAACTACGGAGACTACTGTCTTTGTTTTTATATTTACTTCTATTTCCTACTACCCGTCGCGTGGGGAGAGTGTATGTCGACAAAGAGCCGTTAGTGCGGCTGTTCGACAAAGAGCGAACCTCAGGGGCTAAAGCCCCCTTCGGCTTTGATTGGCCAGATGTACGGGCTGAAGCCCGTACCCTTCGCTGAGGCCTGGTTTGGCCGAAACGCGGCAACAGAATTCGGAGAAGCGCACCGGTTTTCCACCTTTGCATGGTCGTTAAGGTGAATACAATCAGGAGGAATGGAATGGGGCCGTTTCCGTGGGGCTGTGAGGTGTTGTATTGTGTGGCCAGCACGAGATGGCAAGATTCCCGGATTTGAGCGCCGGACGGCGGGGGTGGGTCTATGTCGATCGCGGAGACTGAAGTAGAGCAATCGATCGCGCAGGGGGCAGCGATGGAGATAACCGTAAGCCGTCAGGAACTGGTGAAGGAACTCACGGCGACGCAGAGCGTTGTGGAGCGCAAAACCACCATTCCCATTCTGTCCAATTTCCTGATCGAGGCTGAAGGCGAGCGGCTGAACATCACGGCGACCGATCTGGACCAGGCGATCCGGACGAGCGCGGCCGTGAAGGTGAAGAAGCCCGGCGCCTGCACGATTCCGGCGCGGAAACTCTACGACTACATCAAGCTGCTGCCGGATGGAGATATTTCGATCAAACTGCTGGATAACCACTGGGTGCAGATCCGGTCGGGGCGGTCGAATACCAAGATGGTGGGGATGGCGCGCGCGAATTACCCTCAGGTGCCGGAGTTTCCGGCTGTGGCGGCCACCAGCATCTCCGCGGCGGCGCTGAAGACGGTGATTGCGCGAACCATTTTTGCGATTTCGAACGAGGAGTCGCGCTACACGCTCAACGGGGCCCTGATGGTGCTGAAAGCGGAGTCGATTGCGATGGTCGCGACCGACGGGCACAGGCTGTCATGGGTCGAAAAGCCGAACGAAGCGCTGGAGGGAATCAGCGGTGAGAAGCGGGTGCTGATTCCGCGCAAAGCGCTTGAGGAATTGCGGCAGTTGCTGGCGGTTTCGGAAGCGGAGAAAGTCGAGTTTGCGGACGACGAGCACACGCTGTTCTTCAGGGTGGGTCATCGCACGCTGAGCACGCGGCGGCTGTCGGGACAGTTCCCCAATTTCGAGGCGGTGATGCCGCGGGATAACACGAAGTTCGCGGTGGTGCGTTCGAGCGAGCTGTCGTCGGCGATCCAGCGCGTGGCGCAGTTTGCCGATGAGCGGTCGGGGGCCATACGGCTGCGGCTCGAAGGCAATGAGCTGAAGATCAGTTCGAGTTCGACCGAGTCGGGCGAGAGCGAAGACGTGATCGATACGCCTTATGCGGGCGATCCCATCATGGTGGGCTTCAATTCCGGCTACATCCTTGATTTTCTCAAGGCCCTGGGGAATGAGGGCGAGGTGCGGCTGGAGTTCAAGGATTCGCAGTCAGCAGGGCAAATGCGGCCCGAAGATCCGGATGCGGAATACCGATCGAAGTATGTGCTGATGCCGATGCGGATCTGAGCATAACCCACGCGGCCTCCTCCTTCTGGCGGGCGCGTGCGACCCGCACAAACGATCAAGCTGCGCCCTGCGACGCGTATCGACGCAGGGCGCACCGGCATGCTGCGGGTTGCGGCCGGTGCGCAGAGGGCCGACTCAGGCTTGGGTGTAGTCCATGCCGTCGAGGTCGGCGATGAGGCCCGGCCCGGTTGGCTTCCAGTTCAGTTTTTGTTGGGTGAGAGCGCTGGAGGCGGGCATGTCGTGCGCGGCAAAACGGCCCAGCCAGCCGAAGTGGGCCTCAGCCTCTTCGGGCTTGATGCTGGACACCGGGACCTTCAACCCGCGGCCCAGCGCTTCGGCGATAGACTTCATGGTCACCCCCTGCTCGGAGACGGCGTGGTATATCGCGCCGGGCTCCGCCTTCTCAAACGCCAGGCGGTAGAGCCGCGCCGTATCGGAAACGTGCGCCGCCGGCCAGCGATTGGCGCCATCGCCGATGTAGGCCGACACGCGCTTCTCCCGCGCCACGGCGTGCACGAAGGGGACCAGGCCCTGCTTGCGGGTGTCGTGAATCTGCGCCAGCCGCACCACGGAGGTGTTGACGCCGCGCGCGGCCAATTCCTTAACCACCGCTTCTGAAGCCGCACGCGGGTTCCACGCAGCGGTCGGGCCGTCCTCGGTCGATGGCTTGCCGTCAAGATTGGCGGCGATCGCCGTACCCGAGGTGATCACGAAGGGCCGGTTCGAGCCTAGGAGCACTTCGCCAATCGCCTCGATCGCCTTGCGGTCGTCATCGCAGTTCTTCTGAAACTGCGAGAAGTCGTGGTTGAAGGCCAGGTGAATGACGCCGTCCGACTGGGCCGCTCCGTCGCGCAGGCTGTCGAGGTCCTCGATGTTGCCATGCTTCACGCCGGCCCCGGCGGCTCGCAGAATTTCAGCGCCGGCTTCGGATCGCGTCAACCCCAACACTTGATGCCCTGCCTGAATCAGCTCCGGCACGAGCGCCGAACCGATGAATCCCGCAGCCCCGGTCACAAAGATACGCATGAGGATGTCTCCTTTGGATTCCACGAATATGCGGCCGATCAGTCATGGCCAATCAGGGCCGCCAACTAATAGATGGGTGTCAGTCTGCGTACGATCTATACTGAAAGTCCGTAGTTTCGGCTCAATCGTCCGGAGACTGTATGGATCCGCTCTCAGACATCTTGTCGTTGCTGAAACCGCAGAGCTATTCGGCGGGCGGCTTCCCGGTGGACGGCGACCTGGCCATCCAGTTTCCAAAGCATCAGGGTATCAAGTGCTATGCCGTGGTCTCGGGGCAGTGCTGGCTGTCTGTAGAGGGAGTTACGGACCCCGTGCTGCTCACAGCCGGGGACTGTTTCCTTTTGCCGCGGGGGCGGCCGTTCAGTCTCTCGACGAATCTGTCCCTTACGCCGGTCGACTACCGGGTGCTGCTTGAAGCATTGAAGAACGGGGATGCGGCGGCGACTCACGACGGCCGGGAGCACTATATCGTCGGCGGGCACTTTGCACTCAGCGGCGGGCACGCCGACATGCTGCTGGGCTCTCTGCCACCCATCGTGCATATCCGCAAGGAGTCGGACAAGGCGGCGATGCGCTGGTCACTGGAACGCATGAAGGAGGAGGTGCGCAATCCGCAGCCGGGCGGCTCGCTGATCGCGCAACAACTTGCCTACATGATGCTTGTTCAGGCTCTCCGGCTGCACCTGGCGGATGGGGCGAGAGGTGGGGTTGGCTGGCTGTTTGCACTGGCGGACAAACAGATGTGCGCGGCGATCACCTGCATGCACGACGATCCGGGGCATCGGTGGACACTGCAGGAGTTGGCGGAACGCGCCGGCATGTCGCGCTCGGTCTTTGCGCTGAGGTTCAAAGAGACGGTAGGAGCGACTCCCATGGAGTATCTGACCCGCTGGCGCATGATGCTGGCCGGCGACAGGCTGATGAATTCCTCTGACGGCCTCTCCGCTATCGCGCAATCGCTCGGCTACGAGTCGGAGAGCGCCTTCGGCAAGGCCTTCCGGCGCACGATGGGCTGCTCTCCAAGGCAGTACAGCCGGTCTGCCACGCCGCGCGCCATTCCTGCGACGCGCGGCGCTGAGAGTTATGAGCAGGAACTTGTTGTCACGGGGTAATGCCGAATTTATCCCGCCGACTTCAGGTTGCAAGCGCACCACTTCCTAATTCTGCTGCGTTGGCTTTGAAGAAGTCCTCCAGAGTCTGAGCGGGGCTCCCGGTGACAGCGCGAATTGTATCGGTAAGCCTGCGGGGCTCTTGATCGCTTGATCGAAAGTATCGCCAGAGATGCGACAGGTGATCGAGCGCGTGAGGATTGATGCGACCTCGCATGGCCTCGACCCACTGCTCATCCGTGATGCCGACATACCGAATCGGGCGCTGAAGCGCGGCGCTCAGTGTGTCGACTATCTCGCTCACTGTGGGCGTTGCAGCGATCAGATCATAGGCGCGTTCGGAAGGCGTTTCTGAATCAGCCAGCAGCGTTGCCGCCACACGAGACACGTCCTCTGCGCCTACCAGCGGGATTGCGGCGCTTCCGTCGCCCCAAGGCAGCAACACTGTGCCCTGTTCGGCGACGCTCTTTCTTACCAGCGCGCGCACGTTCTCATAGTAGGGCGGCGCGTGCAGATGAACCGCTCCCACCTGGGCCCAGTCGAAGATGCGATCGGCCAGTCCATGCTGCATATTGCGAAAGGTTGGCGCTCTGCGGGCGCCCTGGAGTTGCGAATTGTTGACGACAAGCTCGGTCTCCGCTTTGCGCGCGGCCATGGCAAAGATGGTTGTAGCTTCGAGCAAACCATCCGATACAGGGTAGGTGAAGTAGGCGCGCTTTATCCCTCGGAGAGAAGCGCCGACGGAGTCCCGGTCCAGGAGATCGCCCTGGATAACTTCCGCGCCCAGGTCCCGGAGAGCATCGGACCTTGCATCCAGCGTGTGGACGAAGGCGCGAACGGAAATACCCTTCTCTAAAAGAAGGGCTGTAATTCGGCGTCCGGTGGAGCCTTGTGCGCCGCCGGCCGCACCGGTGACGAGTACAGGTTCAGACATGATTTTCCTCCTCTGATGTGTTTTGGGAGGGAGTTCGCGGCCGCATTTGCCCTTCTGCGCATAGGATTATACGTATCATCCTATGGATTCAGAATCTCTTCAAACAGGTCGAGCGGATGGATTGCAGTCTGAGATGATTGCCGACATCCTATAATGGCCCATGCGTTATCGGCCCGAGCACAAAGGCGAAATTCATCAGAAGATTGTGAAAGACGCCTCGCGGCGGGTTCGCAGCGAAGGGATAGCCGGCGCCGCGGTTTCAGCCGTGATGCGGGATGCGGGCTTGACCCACGGTGGTTTTTACAAGCATTTCGAGAGCAAGGACGAGTTGCTCATGGAGTCGCTGAGCGCGGCATTCGAGGAGATAGCCGATCGTCTTGTTCACGCGGGCGAGCAATCCCCACCCGAGGCGGCGTGGAAGGCGATCGTGAAGACCTATCTGAGCCTGGAATATTGCGACCATGTCGAATTGGGGTGCCCCTTGCCGGCGCTTGCGCCCGAGTTGGCGAGGGCCGATAAGGCGATGAAGCCGCAGATCTTTGAGGAACTGAAGAAATACAGGAGTCGCATGCTTCCGTTTATGCCTGGGCAGCGAACTGCGGACAAGGAGCGGGCTTTCTTCTCCATTTTTTCAACGATGGTCGGGGCAATTGAAATCGCGCGGATGCTTCCGGAGCCCGTGATGCGGGAGAAAGTGCTGGCGAGTGCAAGAGAGCTTCTGTTGCGGAGCTATTGAGGAACAGGACGAGGCTGGGCGGGTTCTTCCACGCGCAGTATGGCGTCGACGGCCGGATGGGCGATGCGCTGGACGATGCCGCTGGGCCAGCGAATTTCGACGCGATCGATGCGGGACTCGGCGCCAAGGCCGAAGTGGGCACGGCGATCGCTCGAGGACATGAATCCGACGCTGGGGGATACGTGGTTGTAGAGAGCGCGGCCGGAAGCGGTGACGACCTTGATGAGAGCGCCGATGCCGTTGCGATTGCTGACCCGGCCCTTCAGATCGAACATGATCCAATGATTTCCATTGAGGGCGTTATTGATCAGGATGCGGGGCCGCTCGCCCAGCGACGTTACCACCAGATCCATGAATCCATCGTTGTTGAGATCGACAAAGGCGGCGCCGCGCTGATAGCCGGTGAAAGTGAAGTCAGGCCCCATCGTTTCGGTTACGTCGACGAGGGTCTTGCCATCGATATTGCGAAACATGGTGTCGTGCTGACGAGCATTGGCGGCAAGGTTGTCGACATCGCCGTTGGCGGAATAGATGTCTTTCCAGCCATCGTTGTCGAAATCGATGAAGCCGATGCTCCAGCCGGAGAGGCTGCGGGTGAGCGCGCCCAGCTTTGAGGTCCAGGTGACGTCGGTAAACGCCTTTCCCGATTCGTTCTTCATCAGGCCGTACACCTGGCCGGAGAGGTCGTTGTAGACAATGTCGATCCAGCCGTCGTTGTCGAAGTCGGCGGCGTCGCAGCCCATGCCGGACACGGAACCGCCCTGCGAGTTGTAGGCGACTCCGAGTTCCAGCCCGCTTTCCTTGAACGTTCCATCCCGCTGGTTGATGAAGAGGAAATTGGGTTCGGTATCGTTGGCAACGAAGATGTCCATCCATCCGTCGCCGTTGAAGTCGGCAACGGAGATGCCCATGCCTTTGCCAAGCGCCTTGCCGATGCCGCTGGCTTCGGTCACGTCTTCGAAACGGCCGTTTCCGAGGTTGCGATAAAGGTTGGAAGCTACGCTCTTGTAGACCGTGGGGCTGCAGTATTCTTCGCGCGTTTCGTCCATGCGGCAGGTCTTGTCGGCCTGCGGGGTCCATGCCGTGTAGTTGGTAACGATGAGGTCGAGGAGGCCGTCGTTGTTGTAGTCAAACCAAGCGGCTCCGACGCTGAGGACGTTCTCGCCTTTGCGGTTCAACCCGGAGGCGGCAGTTACGTCGGTGAAGGTGCCGTTGCCGTTGTTGTGGTAAAGGGTGTTGGCCCCCGCATTGCAGATGAAGATGTCGTCGAAGCCATCGTTGTCGTAGTCGGCCACGGCCACGCCGAAACAGAAGCCGAGGCCGGACCCTGTCAGGCCGGCCTTGGCGGTGACATCCTCGAAGGTTCCGTCGCCCCGGTTGCGCAACAGGCAGTTGTAGAAGTCGGGCGTGGTCTTGACCAGTTCGGGGAGGCGGGCGCCGTTGGTAAAGAAGAGGTCGATGTGGCCGTTATTGTCGTAGTCGATGGCCGCGATTCCGCCACACATGGGCTGAGGAAAGTACTTTCGGCCGGTGAAGTTGTTGTTGGTGCGGTAAGGGAAAGACGAGCGCCCGGCAACATCGGTGAACCAATGGACCGGCTTCTTCGAGGACCGGGCGGAACCTTGCATGGGGGACAGAGGGTCCGGCGGGGGCGAGGCTGGATTTTCAGGGGAGGTGGCTGGATCTGCCGGGGGTCCGAAGGGGGAGAGCAGCGTCCGACCGAAGACGACGCCAGGAAACAGGGCGCACAGCGCAACGAGCCAGGATCTTCGGGTCAGATTAGCCATCGAGCCAGTGGTTCAGGATGGGGCGGCGAACGTCATTTGCCCACGGTCCATAGTAGCGCGGGCACCTGGGGGAGATGGCAGGTGAGGCAAACACGACCAAAACCGCCCCAAAAGCGGTGCCGGGATTGCCGAAGCGGTTCCCGCGTCTGCCATTCGTGGAAAAAGGATTGACACCCGAATTTGATTGGAATAGTCTTCGGTGGAATTACGGCAGGATGGTCCCCAAGTTCGATATTTCGCCCAAACGCATGCGGGAGAAAGAATTGGACTTGAGATTGTTGTAAACGTTGCCAATTACAACTCACCCTATCCCATAGATCCGTGATGAGATAGGGAATTCGTCACACCTCTAACAGAGGCAAACCAGCTCGTGAACGTGCGTGAGCGCGATCCGCGAACGGAGTTGCCGGATGTTTAGCGAAAGCTACTTTCTTGACGTTCATCACACCGGCCAAGAACCGGACGACAAGAACCGCGCGAATTCGCGAATCCGTTATGGACCGGGGTCCCAACGGGCCCAGTTCAACAAGGGGGTCCGCTTCTCCGTGCTCTTCGATTGGACAGGAAAAAAATGAACTTGACAGGAGACGCTATGCACACAGGACGTAAGTTATTCACGCACAGCCTGATGCTGGCACTTCTTGGTGTATTTCTGATGGCCATGACGCAGCGAGGTTTCGGGCAGGACACCAACGCCTCCCTGAGCGGAACGGTCACAGATCCAAGCGGTGCGGCGATTCCGGGGGCGAAACTATCGTTGACCAACCAGGCGACAGGCTTCCAGACAAACTTTGTATCGGACGAGACTGGCGGGTACAACTTCCGCAATCTGACTCCGGGCAAGTACCGGCTGGAAGTATCGGCGGCTGGTTTCAAATCGACAGCGCAGGCGGGCGTCGAACTGGCGGTCAACCAGGCGGCGCGTGTGGAGGTGCACCTCGAAGTCGGCAAAACCGACGAAACCGTAACGGTGACTGCCGACACTTCGCTGTTGAACTACGACAACCAGACGCTGGAGGGAGGCGTGAGCCCTGAGACACTTCAGAGCTTTCCGCTGACGGTTTCGGGAGCCCCGCGTTCGTCGGTTGCGGTGGCCATCATGATGCCGGGCGTGACGTCGGCGGGCGGGGGAAACGCTTTCAACGCGCGCATCAATGGCGGGATCATCACCGGCGATGAAGCGCTGGTGGACGGGGCCACAACGATCGAAGGGTTCATGAACCAGAGCGGCATGGTCGCCCTGCAAACCGACTTCGGCATGTCGCCGGACATCACCAGTGAAGTAAAGGTGCTGACCGCGAACTATGACGCGCAGTACGGAGACACGACGTCCGGCCAGCTGATTATCACGACCAAGAGCGGCGGAGAGCAGTTCCATGGCGCGGCGTATGAATACCTGCGCAACGACGCATTCAACGCGTTTCAATTCGGCGCTCCGGCGGGCAGCAGGAAGCCGGCAGACAAGGAGAATGACTACGGCGCGAACATCGGCGGTCCGATTCTCCTTCCTAAACTGCACGGGCCCAATTCCTTCTTCAAGGGATATTTCTATTTCAACTGGGAAGGATTCCAGGATCACGGCGGCGCCAACTCGGCGACGTTGTCGGTCGCTTCAGCGAAGGCGCGCAACGGCGACTTCAGCGGATGGGGCAGTCAACTGTACTATCCGAATGATCCGGCAAAGTACGGAGAATTTGCCGGACAGCCCATCCCCAACAACCAGATCGATTCCCGGTTCCAGGATCCGATTGCCCAAGCCTGGATCGCGAAGGAGCCAACCCCAACGAACGGGGACGAATTCAACAACTACTTCATACCGCATTCGGGCCAGGGCTCTCTGACCAACAGCGAGAACGTGTGGTTCTGGCGCGTGGATATGAACGTGGGCCAGAAAGATCACTTCTACTACACGTACTGGTGGCAGTATGCCGGGATCAACTCGCAATCCGACCTGCCGCTCGAGCTGTCGACGGCTTCGCCGGCAAACCCCGAGAACGCGCCCATTCAGAGACTGAACTGGGAGCACAACTTTTCGGCTGTGATGACCAATCACCTCACCCTGGGTTACCTGAACCGGAATGAGGGCTATTATGCGCTGAATGGTCACGCGCAACTCCCCACGGTACCGGGAGTCGCGATCCCGGGGCGACTGCCCCAGATGAGCTTTGGAAGCTTCTACTCACAATTGGGCAACAGCGGAACGCCTGACTCCTCAAGCACCAAGACGACGCGCGGAACCTACGCCCTGAATGATGTGTTCACGCGCGTGATGGGCCGCCACACCTTGAAGGCCGGTTTTGAGTACCACCTGGCGGGCACGACCATCCACGTTGGGGGCAACGAGGGCGGCACGTTCACGTTTAATGCCGATACGACGGGAAATACCAGTTGTCCGGCCGCCGCTCCCTGTCCGGGCGATCCCATGGCCAGCTTCTACCTCGGGGCTGCCGGGAACGCCAGTTCTGATTACCGCAACGTGCACGCCGAATATCCTCGCCAGTATGCGTATGCGGTGCACGCCGGAGACGCGTGGCGAATCAGCCCCAAGTTCACGCTGAACTACAGCCTGCGGTGGGACTATATTTCGCCGTTCAAGGAGAAATTCAACAACCTGTCGTTCATCGACCCGATCGGCGCCAACCCGGGTGCAGGAGGTCTGCCTGGCCGGCTTGCGTTTGCGGGTACCAAGTGGGGAGATGCGAGCTACGGCAAGGACTTTCCGGAAGAGCCGTTCAAGTCCGCTCTCGCCCCACGCGTGGGCTTTGCGTACACACTCAACAACAAGACGGTCGTTCGCGCAGGATACGGCATCTATTACGGGCAGGCTTTCTATCCCGGCTGGGATGGCGGCATGAGCCTGGAAGGCTTTAACAAGCACCTCGACATCAGCGAAACCGCCAGCGGCGGCCTGCAGATCCCGATTGTTTACCTGAACACAGGTATTTCACCAAGCCAGGTCGGCGAAACGCAGCACATCGATTCCTCCTTCGACAACGGGGTGGCGCCGCCAAAGTATCGCCCGCTGGACGGCAACCATCGCCCCTACTCGCAGCAGTGGAATATGACCGTGGAGCGCGAGTTGCCCAGCAACTTCTTCGCGGCCCTGTCGTATGTCGGCACGAAGGGGACTCACCTTCCTTCGGCCATGAATCCTCTCAACATCATCGACCCGGCAAATCCTGCAATCGCTGCGATGGGAGAAGACCTGAGGGTCAGCTATAACGACCCGATTGGTCCGGCAACGTTTGCAAAGTACGGTGTAAGCACTCCGTACGCGGGCTGGGAACACCAGATGACCAGCTGCGCGCCCACGCTCGCCCAAGCGCTGGATCCCTATCCGCAGTATTGCGGAAACCTCCAGGGCCAGAACGAACAACACGCAACCTCCATCTACCAATCCTTCCAGTCCCGGGTCGAGCGGCACTTTAGAGCCGGACTGTACACGCTCTGGTCTCTGACGTACCAGAGGATGTACACAGATGCTTCTGATACCACGCAGGCAACGAACACCAGCGGCACCGGCAACCAGGGGAACAACGGGCAGTTCTCTCCGTTCCACCTGTTCCCACGGGCGTGGAGCCTGGTTCCGGACAACGTTCCGCTCACAACCCAGGTTGCCGTCGTGTACGACCTGCCCTTTGGGGCCGGCAAAAAATGGGTGAACGGGGGTGGCATATCCAACGTGCTGGTGGGTGGATGGCAGGTATCGCCGCTTTGGCGCTGGGAGTATGGGACGCCGTTCTCGTTCTACTCGGCGAACTGCAACCAGGTTCCGCAATTCCGACAGGGATGCGTGCCGGGATTGCTTTCGGGAGAAAAGGCGCAGCCCCATGGCCGGAATGGGTTCAATCCTTTCACGGGCGCGACGTACTTCAACATCAATGCGTTTGAGACTGATTTCGCCCAATTTGGGTATACGGGGAAAGGAAATGCGGTCACGACAATTTACGGACCGCATTACCAAAACCTGGACATGTCGTTCACCAAGGACACTCCGATCACGGAGCGGGTGCACTTCAAGCTCAGCGCGAATTTCTTCAACACGTTCAACAATCACTACCTGATCAATTCGCAGGGTGGCAACTATGGCGGACCTGGGGTGTCGTTTGTGACCGACGTCTCCAGCAGTTCGTTCGGAACATGGAACAAGGCGGTCACGACGCCGCGCACCATTCAATTCGCAGGGCGCATCGAGTTTTAGCTTGTCGGATGTGACCCTTTAGACTGCGGCGCCAGCCGGCGCGCATTGTTTTGGCCGGCTGGCGCCGTGTTGTGGAATGACGGGATTTTGGAACGGCCGGGCCGGGGCCATACGGGGTGATTTCGCGGCACGGGGAAAATTCCTGCACGCGATTTTCGTTCAGGGCGTCGAACGAGGCCGCAGTCGAACGTAGGCGGCGGCCTCTTCTCGCGCCGCTGCTTCCTGTCCAAGTTTGCGCAGAACGCGGGCCATGGCCATATGGGGCTCAGGGTAGGCGGGGTCGAGGCGCGCGGCTTCGCGAAGTTCAGCCAAGGCTTCCTCCGGCCGCTGAAGGTCTTCAAGGACGGTACCAAGCTGGAAGTGCGCCTTCGCTAATGACGGGTCGAGGCGAATCGCTTCGCGAAGATTCGTCTCGGCATCGGCGTCGCGGTTGAGAAACTGTTGAGTGATGGCGAGGTTCAGATACGGCCAGGGAGAGGGATGGGCTGATTGGCGGCCCAGTTCGATCGCCTTCTCGTAGCTGGCCACCGCCTGATCGTTCTGGTTCTGGTAGTAATAACAGAGCCCCAGGTTGTCATAAGCCCGCGCCATGTTCGGGTCGAGTTCGATGGCGTGCTGAAAATGCCGAATTGCGTTGTTGTAGAGATGTCCGTCGTAATCGAGCCGCCCGAGCCAGTAGGGATAGAGAGCCTCCTTCTGATTTTGCGCGGCGAGGGATTCGAGCAGCGGGCGAGCCCAATCGGGATGAGCCATCCGAATGTAGTCCATGGCCAGCAGGAAACGGATGTAGGGATCGAGAGGCGCGATGGCTTCGGACTTCTTCCAGGCGATGGCCGCATTCACAAAATCCTGATTGCGGAAATAGACGGTGCCCGCGAAAGCCAGGAGACGCGCGGCGCGCGGAGAATGAGGATCGCGGTCGATCTCCTGCAGCAGGAGTTTTTCCGCTGCGATGTAGTCGCGGCTGCTGACAGCTTTCTGCAGTTGTTCGGCGGCTTCGGGAGCCAGTTGCAGCGATGCGATGGCGGGGGGCTCGGGGTTTGATTCGTCGACGGTGGACTGGCACGACACGGAATGCGAAAGAAAAATGAGTGTCCAGGTAATACAGGCCGCGCACGCCAGCTTTCCGCTTCCCCGCATCATGGAGTTTAGTGTAGTGCAGTCATCTGACAAGCCAACGGGGTGGCCTCAAGGGGGAATACGGGGGCAGCGGCGATCGATGCGATGGCTGCTTCGGGGCTGCCCGCTCGTATACTCGGCCGTGCTGTTGCCGGGGTTGGCAGTCGCGGGTGCGAACGGGCCTTCGACCTACGAGCGGACCATCCTCGAAATTCAAAAGGAGATCGAGTCCGGCCACCTTGAGGCCGCTCGCGCTCTCGTTGTGGAAGCGGAGAAGAACTATCCGCACAACGGGGGAGTGGAAAATCTGCGCGGCGTCGTGGAAGTGCAGCAGGGACATGCAGCGGAGGCCAGCAAGGCATTTTCGCGGGCCATCGTTGACGATCCGCGCCTGACTGCGGCCTATCTGAACCTGAGCCGGATCAAGATGGAATCTGCATCGAGCGATCAGTCCATGCGGGCTGAAGCTCTGCGGCTGAGCCTGAAGGTTCTCGAGCTTGATCCGGCCAACGACGAAGCACACTACCAGGCGGCCACCATCCTCTTCTGGAATGGGGACTCTCGCGCTTCACTCCAGCATCTGGGGAAGCTCAGCCCGGAGTCGCGCGCCAAGGTCGGAGCCGAGGCGCTGTTCTGCGCCAACTACGCCGCGCTTGGGGATCGCAAAGCGACGGACGAATCTGCGCGGGCGCTGGCGGCGAATGCCGACTTGACGGAATTCGATGCGAATACCTGTATCCCCGCGCTGCGCGCGGCCCGGCGAGCCGACCTGATGGACATGCTGTTGACGGCAGCACAAACCCACCAGGCCCTCTCGCCCGAAGGACTGCGCGTCCTGGGTCTTGCGCAGGAAGCCGAGGGCCAGCTGCAACTGGCGCGCGCGACCCTGGAGAAAGCCTTCGCTGCCAGGGACACATCGGTTGCAATTCTCGAAGACCTGGCGCGGGTGGCGAGAGCTGCCAACGACAACCAGGGGGCACTCGGTTACCTGGCGCACGCGCGTGACCTGGCGCCCAACAATGCGGCCCTTCCGTACGAATTCGGCGCCGTATGCGTGCGCATGGGCCTCTATGCAGAGGCTCGCAAAGCTATCGCAGAGGCTCTTCGCCTCGATCCGGAAAATGCCCAGTACAACCTGGGCATGGGGATGGTGGTTTCGTTTTCATCCGATCCTTCCCAGGCGCTCCCATTTCTGACTAAATACCATGCTTTGCGTCCCGACGATCCGGAGGGCGTCCTGGCGCTCGGAGCCGCCAATTTCCGGGCTAAGGACTTCGACGCGGCTTCGCCGTGGCTGACGCAGGCTGCCGCGAATCCAATGACCGCGGCCGATGCGCATTACTATCTTGGCCGCATCGCGCGCCAGGAAGGCCGTCTGGACGAGGCAACCGCGCAACTGAAACAATCGCTGGCGCGCGAACCGGACAGGGCGGATGCGCTCGCAGAACTGGGAGAAATCAACCTGCAGGCTCACGATTTTGTACAGGCCGCCGCTTACTTCGACCAGGCCCTGCGCCACGATCCCGATAACTATGTAGCCAATTTTGGGTTACTCCAACTCTACGCGCGGACCGGGGACTCACGCCGCGAACAGCAATCGCACCGCTTCGATGAGATCAAGAGCCAGAAGGAAGAACGGGACCACCAGATGATGCGCAGCCTCGAGATCCGTCGCAACGATCTGTCGGACCAGCCACAGTAACATCGCAAATCCAACAGCTTTACCTATCGCTCGTTTCCACCAGGAGAAGAATGAATGTCGATTACGACTGTTAGTACAGCGAGAAAGACAACCTTGCTGGCCGCCGGCATGGCCGGACTGCTTTTGGCCATGCTGCTCACGGCCTGCAAACCGGCGCCGAATCTGACCGGAAAGTGGTTTGCATCCGGAAAGACCCTGGCCAACGGAGAACAGCAAAAGACGATCCTTGACTTGAAGCAGGACGGGAATCAACTCACCGGGCACGTGCGCGGCCTCGGCTTTCAAACCGACGTGAAAGGCACGGTGAACGGAAGCCACTTTGAACTCTATGGAGTGGACTGGAACGACAAGAAACCGTTCATCACCGGCGACCTTCTGAACGGGAGCATCGAAGGAACGCAATGGGACGACAAGATTACCGCCAGGCCGGCTACCGATGCGGACGACTTTCCGAAGCTGGCGTATATCGAACCTCCGGCGCTGCACAAGGTGCCCTATAACGGGCTGGCCAAAACGCCTCCGATGGGATGGAACAGCTGGAATCTCTTCGCGGAGAAGGTCGACGACCAGACCGTGCGCACCATGGCCGACGCGATGGTGTCGAGCGGCATGAAAGACGCGGGCTATATCTACGTCAACATCGATGACACCTGGGAAGGCGTGCGCGATGCGAAGGGGAGCTGACGACGAACAAGAAGTTTCCCGACATGAAGGCGCTTGCCGACTACGTGCACTCGAAGGGCCTGAAGATCGGCATCTACTCGTCGCCCGGACCGCGGACCTGCGGCGGGTATCCGGGCAGCTACGGCCACGAAGAGCAGGACGCAAAGACGTATGCCGCCTGGGGCATCGATTACCTGAAGTATGACTGGTGCAGCGCGGCACGATCTACAAGAACGATCAGCTGCAGCCGGTCTACCAGAAGATGGGCGAGGCGCTGCAGGCGACCGGGCGGCCGATCGTTTACAGCCTGTGCGAATACGGACTGGGCAGCGTGGAGAAGTGGGGGCCGGAGGTGGGCGGCAATCTGTGGCGCACCACGGGCGACATCCGCGACGAGTGGGACAGCATGATCGGACAACATCGAGAAGCAGGTCCCACGGCTCCGTACGCCGGGCCCGGGCCACTGGAACGATCCGGACATGCTGGAGATCGGCAACGGCCACATGACCGACGACGAGTACCGCACCCACATGAGCCTGTGGGCGCTGACCGCCGCGCCGCTGCTGGCGGGAAACGATATCCGCACGATGACGGACACGACGAAATCCATTCTGCTTAACAAGGAAGTCATCGCCGTCGACCAGGATCCGCTGGGCAAGCAGGCTTCTCCGGTGAAGAATGGAAATCTCGAAACCTGGGTCAAGCCGTTGAAGGACGGCAGCGTGGCCGTGGGAGTGGTGAACCTCGACTCCGCGCCAGGCAGCGCTACAGTCAAGGCGAGCGATCTCCAGCTCAAGGGAGCCGTGAAATCGGCGCGCGACCTGTGGTCTCACTCGAACGTCAAGTTTGCAAACGGGGAGTACACGGCGACGGTGCCGGCGCACGGTGTTCTCTTACTGCGTGTCTCTGCGCGCTAACAGTTCGGCCGACAAGTCTCAACAGAAATGAGAACTTTGCCTGACCGGAGCCTCGGACTGTACTCGTGGGGATACCCCGGGGCTTCGATCAGATTCAGTTAAAGGAAATACGAGTCAGTCCCGACCAACCCGACGTCCCATTCTTCAATTCAGTGGTTAGTGGCGTCGGGATCATCGGGCAGCCGTTGCAACTGGTGGATGGAACTTTACCGGAACGAAGAAGGCAGTGGCTATGTTCAGATTCGTGGCTGCGGTTGCCGATACCAGCGAAGCACTCGCAGCGCACGGAGCGTGTTCCACCGACTTGGATTGCCTACCGATTCGCCGAACGGGAAGGCGAGCACCTCGTGTACGAGTTATCGAGGAGCCATCGGCCGTCGGCCTGGCGCCTGCTCTCGACGAGATGCACGGCATCGTCGACGCGAGCTTCGGGCTGATGACCGGCGGCCCTGAAGTAGTCGAGCGCACGGAGAACGTCGTAGTGGTAGCGGGGCGGGAACGCGAACTTCAGGAACGCCGGATTCGCGACCTCGCCGGTTGAGAGCCGTCGGAAAAGAGCACGCTCGAGCAGATACTCCTCGCCGCGCCGGCGGGCGGCCGCGATTTCGGGCACGATCCGGGGCGAAGACCCGACGGCACGCTCGTACTCGAGCAGACCCTCCAGCACGCAGATCGTGGTGTGGAACGAGGAGCGCGTGCTCTTCGGCGCTTCGCAGTTCCAACCGCCGTCGTCGAGCTGCTCGCTGACGAGACGACGCGCGAGACTCTCGTTGGGGCGCCCGAAGTAAGCGCCGAGCGCGAGCACGCCGCCGTTGATGCAGGGCTCCTCTTCGCCTTCGAAGAACGGGTTCCCGCCGGGTTTGCACCCAAAAGACCTGTCGGCAGGGATCGGGCCGAATTCCGGCGGACGCAAGTCCCAGCAGCCGGGATAATCGTTCCACCGGAAGCCCGCCTCGAGGCGAGCCACCGCCGACTCGACGGCCGGGTCGGCACGGTCGACGCCGGTCGCGCGCAGGAGGAGCAACGTGAAGAGGGTCGGCAACCAGACGGGGGCGTCGTCCCGGCGCCACGAGCCGTCCGACGCCTGGCGGGCGAGAATTTGCGGCGCCGATCCCTTCGCGCGGGACGCGGGCGCGCTCTGCGGCGATCGCTGCCGGGGAGGCGTCCGTCAGATCGCGCATCGCCTGCCAGCTTATGGCCGGATCCGAATCGAGCAGCCAAGGGAGGGTGTCCATGGCGCGATATTACCTAATTGCGGGCCGAATGTGATCTCCCTCAGGGGCTGAAGCCCTCACGTGTTTGAGGCATTTACGGCGGGACTGAAGAGGGTGTGGAAAAACAGAGAGTGAGTGACGAAAGCGAGAAGAATACGTCCCTCAGGGGCTAAAGCCCGTCTTCTATTTACGGCGTTGCGGCACGACTGAAGTCGTGCCCTTTCAAGACCGCGGGCCTTTTCCGCAACCTGTGAAGCCCAGCTCATTTTGGGCCTCTTGCGGCACGACTGAAGTCGTGCCCTGTTACAAAGCGCGAGACGAAACGCGTTTTTCCACCGCCTGCTCAATCAAGATAGCGCAGACGCGGTTTCCCTCGGGCTAGGCTGCGACCTCGAAGATGACTTCGAGCTCGATCGGCATTCCGAGAGGAAGACTCGCGACCCCGATGACCAGGCGAACCGGCAACTTGTCGCTGCCGAAGATGTCGCGGAACAGGTCCGACACGGCATCGGCAACCCGGGGCTGGTCGAAGAAGTCGCCGGAGGTGGCGATGAAAACTCCGAGCCGCACGACGCGCGTGACTCGATCGAGCGAGCCCAGGAGCTGCCGGGCCGCTGCGAGGGCACTCAGGGCCGCAGTATAGGCGGCATCGCGTCCCGCTGCGGCGTCGAGTTCTTTCCCCAGCCGGCCCACATATTTCGGCTTGTGATCGACAACCGGGAGCATGCCGCTGAGGAAGAGGAGATTGCCCGTTTGCAGGGCCTCGACGTAGGAACCGAATGGCGTGGGGGCGGCTGGGAGGTTGATACCAAGATTCTTGAGGCGACTCTCCGCACTGCCAGGCGCGACCGCATCGATTTGAGCCATGATTTTCTCCTTGATACCAAAATAGCGGTTGGAGACAGGACGCGGGTCTCTAAAACGATCCGGAACCGGGCTTTGGATTGGGTTCGATCGAGGAAAGAAATGTGACGAGCCGGAGAGGGAGCCACCTGCACGCGCGCTATTCTTCACTTGAGGAGCGCGCTCATGGCCGATACAGCCGCTTACCCCTATGAAACCCGCCTGAATATCCTGCACGGTCCTCTGGAGGTCGTCGACGTTAAGGCGATGGCGGATGCGTGCCAGTACAAGTGGTTCAACCAGACGCTGTGCCAGGTGAACGGATCGGTGGTGCGCATGGGTGTGTTCGAGGGCGAATATCACTGGCACAAGCACGAGGAAGACGACGAATTCTTCTTCACCGTGGAGGGCACATTTCTGATTGATCTGGAAGACCGGACCGTGGAGCTGAAAGCGGGCCAGGGGTTCGTGGTGCCGCGCAAGGTGGTGCATCGAACGCGGGCGCTGGAACGCGCGGTGGTTCTGATGGTCGAAAACGCGGGCATCATTCCGACCGGAAATTGATCCGGCCCGGCCGTGCGGTTCGGATCTCATTCGGTCGCGATGAAGCGGGCTTCTCGTCCCAAGACTGAGATGGCGGAATCGAGGTGGAGGGCCTGTCCCGGCAGGGGAACCCGGCATCGCCCCGGTGCGTTATAGTCAAGAAGGAATGGCCACCACGCCCAACAGGAATACGGCTGCCGGTTCGCGGCCAGCATCGGGACCCGCCACGCAGCAGGGGTTTGTCTATTTGCCGTTGATTGCCGGCTGGCTGGTGCCGGGCGCCGGTCATTTTCTGCTCCGCAAGTGGTACCGCGGTGCGCTGCTCGCGACCGCGATCCTGGGCATGTTCGCGCTGGGCATCGCCATGCAGGGCAAGCTCTATTCGAGCGCCAAGGACATCCTTGACCTTCTGGGACTGGCGGGCGATCTGGGCAACGGGCTGGTCTATATAGCCAGCCGGGCACTGGGGCTGGGCGCCGAATCGGTCCAGGTGACGGTGGCCGACTGGGGCTCCCGCTTCATCGTGGTCGCGGGCATGCTCAACGTCATCGCCGCCATCGATGCCCACAACCTGCGCACGGGAAGGAAGATTTCCTGATGAATCCTTCCCACTTCACTCATTTCACGGCGGTCATCCTGTTTGCGCTGTGCGCTTCGACGGTTTTCGGCATCACGATGCGCGAGACACCGCGGCGCATGTTCCGCTACGGGGTGTATTGCTTTACGCTGTTCTGCGGGTCCGCCATCGTGCTGAGCTGGGTGATGTTCCTGATCGCACGGTAACTGCCGGATCGAGGCCGGGCCGTCATGAACAAGGTGTGGCACCAGCAGAACCGGATGCCGCCCAGGGCGACGCTGGAACAGCGGATCGCGTGGCATCGGGAACACCAGAAGCATTGCACCTGCCGCGAGGCGCCGAAGAGCCTCTTGCCCTACTTGAAGAAATGGAAGGCCAAGCAGGAGTTGTGATCCGGTTTTTATCGGACGGCTTTGCGAACGCTGAGCGGCGGGGTGGACGCTCAGCTATTGTCCTGAGTCTGAAGTTCCTGGCGTAATTTCCGAAAAGCAACCGCAGGTCCTTCGACTTCGTTTGGCGCGAAAGACGCGCCAAACTGCGCTCAGGATGACAGCTTTATTTGGGTGCGAACTTCAGATTCAGGACACTATGTTGTTTCGACGATGTCTGCGCGGTATCGCTCAAAAAGTTCCAGGAACTCGCTGCGCTCCGGCTCTTCGACGCGGCGCTGCTGCAACACAAGAAGGGCGTGTTCCCGGTTCGCCTGCCACTCGGCGGCGCTGATGCCGAGGCCGCGGTGCGAGGTTCGCATGTCCCGCCCAAGGTAGAGGCAGGGGCCACCCGCCAGGGCACAGAGCTGTTCGACCGTTAGTTGTTGTGTCCGGGCTTTGGAGTCGAGACTCCGACCGGTCCCGAAGCGGGCAAACAAGGGATCTTCCCTGAGGCGGAGAAAAAGATCGGCGACGATCCCCGCGATCCCGTCATATCCCCCCAGTCTCTTGTAAAGGGCGGGTCGCGCCGGATCTGTTGCGGTCATCACCTTTCCAGTATCCATGGACGTCCTGCGTCCTACAAGGGGCGAGGACGCTGAGTTTGAGCGCGCTGGGCCCGGGTCTCAAACGCGAGCATTGGCATGGAGTCCCAGCATCCGTGGCGCGCTAGCTGCCGCGCTCCCACACCGCGGCGTCGAAGGTATGGGTGCAGTCGTAGCCTTCGGCGCGGTAGAGTTCGATGGCGTTGACATTGGCCTCGGTGACAGTGAGGGAAATCTCGGACAGGCCCTGGCGGAAGAAGCAGGTAGCCGCAAGCGAAAGCAGCAGCCTGGCCAGCCCGCGGCGCCGATAGCGCGGGTGCACGCACAGTTGCGTGATATGTCCGCTCTGCGTCGAGCACGCGCGACCCGAGCACCAGCGCCACCAGTTCGCGGGTGGGGCGCTCGACGATCACGTGCGATACCTGGGGGGAAAACGCGCCGCATCCGGAGTAGCGGACGATGTTATGCAGGAAACGCAGTGAGCCGTGAGCCGAGCGGTACTGGTCGTTGATCAGGCTGTCGGGATGGCCCGCGTAGGCCTCTGCGATCAGATGCCCGGCCGCGTTGAGATCTTCGTCGCGCCATGGCCGCAGTTCCAGTTCGGGCGGAAGGTTGGGATGGGGCATGTTCCACACCCCGGCCAGCGCTGGACCATGAACAGGCGCCGATAGACCTCGAACCCGGCGTGGCGGAAGCCGGCGCCATGGGCGCCGGAGGGGTGCAAAAGCAGTTGAGACTCGATGCGGTCAACGTGGGGCGAGTTCTGCAGGGTCTCAAACAGGTGCCGCAACAGCGTTTCCTCAATCTCGCGGACCTGCTGGGCTTCCTCTTCGCAGAGCGAGTCGTCGCCGTGGGCGGGTCTGACCGGTGGCCAGGTCGACCTGCCGGCCCGACAGGGCGAAGACGTCGCCGATCACGGCCTTGGATTCCTCGTAGACGCAGAACGCGTAGCCGGTGACCTGGCCGCCTTCCATGGCTACGTATCCGGGCAGCATGTGGCTGTCGAGGTACTGCATGAGGAGCTTGGCCGAGGTGCGGTAATCCCAGTGCAGGCGCCGTCGCCACAGGTCGCCCTCCGCCTCCAGAAGAGGGCGCAGGAGGGGCGCCGCGAAGTGGCGAAGGTCGAGAACCTCGATGGATATACCCGATGCCATACTTCCTCAAAACCTAACATTCGGCAGTGTCTGTTGAATGGACCCAACCTCCAACAAAAATGGCTACGTCATTCCTCATGGCCTAAAGGCCGGATGATTTTTGTGGCTTTTCGGCACGACTGAAGAGGGTGCGGAAAAACAGAGAACGACTGGCGAACCAGGAGAAGATACATCCCTCAGGGGCTAAAGCCCATTCATTCTGCTGCGCTTACGGCACGGCTAAAGCCGTGCCCTTTCAAAACCCGCGAGTTTTTTCCGCAACCTGTGAAGTCGTGCCCTTTCAAAACCGCAACTTCTAAAGTCGTGCCCTGAGCCAAACAATTCGAATTGTGATTTACCAAACCTTCCGCTCACTTTGCCACGACTTGCACCTCACTGTAAATCGGAGTTTGTTACCGGCTTCCGACCAGGTAGACCTCCAGACCCTGTTCCGGCCAACCGAAGAGCTGCTCATAATGGCGTCCCTCGAGGTATTGTTCGAGAGCGCCTGGGGTGTGCAGATCGACGCCATTGCGGCCGATTACCCGTGCCACCAGCAGATGTTGCTCTTCCGGCACGCCGCTCTCTTCATAATTGACTACCTCATGGTTGCGATAGAAAGCGAGCCCGTATTCCATGTCCCGGCGCACCCGGAAGACGGCCACGGTTTCAGTGGAGGGGGCATAGTTCAGCAGCCGACCGGCGAGGGGCCGGGCGGAGTAGGAGCGGTCGAGCAGCCTGAATGACGCGCTTGGTCGATTCGATCGCGGGGATGCCGAAAAACGGGCCCCCGCCGTAGAGGAACAATACCAGCACCACCAGGATGCCCGGTGGTGGCCAACCGCAGCCGGGCCACTCCGAAGCCTTTGACCACAATGATGATCAGGAGCGCCGCTCCGATCCGCCGACAGGAAGGCGATGAGCAACGGCCGCGGCGGGGGCAGATGCGTTCCGTGGAGCACAAACCAGGGAAGCAGCAGGGCGAACATAGTCATGAGCCCGCAGAGGGCGGCGTGGCCGCCGAGCACCCACTTGCTCAGGCCCGGGGCGCGGCGGCGGAACAGGTAATCGCCGGTAAGGATGGTGATGGGAGGAATGGACGGGAGGATGTATCCGGGGAGCTTGGACTGAGAGAAGGAGAAGAAGAGGATGGGAATCAAGCGCCCACAGCACGAGGAATTCGGGGAAGGCATCGCCGGGGCGGCCCGGCTTTTTCCTGGCATTGGTCGCGTGGCGCAGCCGCCACTCGGCGACGGAGGTCTGGATGCCGTCAATGAAGGCGCGGATGGCAATCACCGTCCAGGGCATGACGGCCAGGAGAACCACCACGATGTAATACCAGAAGGGCTGCGTCGTGCTGGTAGCGATTGGTGGCGAAACGCTCGAGGTTGTGCTCCAGGAAGAATTCGCGGAAGAAGGTGGGGTTGGCCCGCTGTACGGCGATGAACCAGGGCAGCACGATGGCGAAATAGAGGAGCACGCCGGGCCACCAGAAGGAGCGCCTGACGATGGACCACTCGCGGCGCAGGGCCGCGAATGCACAGACGATCACGATGGCCAGAAACGGGGCGACCGGACCCTTGGCCAGGGTGGCGACGCCGGTAAAGAAATAGATATCGAAGAGCCAGAACTTGGAGTCGGTTTCGTACCAGGCATACCAGCCGAGCAGGCCGATGGAGAACGGCGCGGCCATCTGCATGTCGGTGGAGGCGCCGCGGGCAAAGCCGATGATTCCGGCGCAGGCCACCGTGATCAGCGCGGCATCGAGGTGGCCGCCGGGGCGGAATCGTCGCATGTGCAGATAGATAAGCGCCGCCATGATGAAGGCGAAGCTGGCGGAGGGCAGGCGCGCACTCCAGTCGTGGACGCCGAATTCCTGGAACACGAACATCGCCCGCCAGTAGTAGAGGGCGGGCTTCTCGAGCCAGGGGTGGCCGTAGAGGTAGGGAGTGACGCATGCGCCGAGCCGGCCCTTTGAGGGTGTGCGCGGAGTCGAACCGGACCAGCATTTCATGGGCGATCTGCGCATAGCGAGGCTCGTCGGCGCCCACCAGGCCCAGCCCGTCTCCGCCCAGAATCGGGGTCAATCCGTAGAGAAGAAAGAAGACGGCGAAGATGAGAAAGACGGCGGCCTCGCATACGGTGGCCCAGTTGGGCAGCCGTGCGCGCGGCGCTTGGGGCGAAACCGGAGCGGATGGTTCCAGGAAAGTCTCCACTTCCAGAGGTTCTCCAACCGGCGGGAAGCTATCCCTACCCAATCAGACGTACTCAGCGCATGGCCGGAGAGTCTGACATTTCGAATCTTGCCGATAGATCCGCGATCAGGCCCGCGGAGGAGCCCTGCGTTTCGACAGGGACAAGGCTAACAGATTCGCGCGGGAGTGCCGTGGTTTTGCGATTTGGTAGCGCAGGCCGCCGCAGGGTGGGGTCATTTACAGATGGGCGAATTGCCGTGAAACGTCCCACAGGGGCTAAAGCCCTACGTGGTTTTGAGGCAATTGCGGCACGACTGAAGTCGTGCCCTGATACAAAACGCTCCGACCGAGTTTCCGCAGTTATTCCGGCTTAGCCGAGTCCCTCTCGTAAGCCGGGGTGGTTTGTTCGCCGAAGCCCAGGACGGCGACTGCGGGCCTCAGTTCCATCAGAATCTCTTCCAGCGCGCGGCTGATCGGCCCCTCGAGGGTCACGCCCGCGGCGTTCTGGTGGCCCCCGCCGCCCAACCTGGCGGCGATAGCGGAGACGTTCACTTTTCCCTTGCTGCGCAGGCTCAGGCGGATACGGCGCTCAGGAAGTTCGCGGAGAAACACGGCCGCCTCCACGCCGGAGATGCAGATGGCGTAATTCACAACGCCTTCGCAATCCTCCTCGGCGGCGCAGGTGCGGACCATGTCCTGGTGGCTCACCCAAAGCCAGGCCAGGCGGCCTTCGCGATTCAGGTTGCTGAGGGCCGCGCCGAGCAGCAGCAACTTTGAAGTCGCCGTAGAAAAATATACGTCCTGGGCAATGCGCACCGGGTCGGCGCCGGCCTGGGCGAGTTCCTGGGCCAGGGCGAACGTGGATGCCCGGGTTGCGCCGTAGACAGAAGCCTCCCGTATCGGTGAGCACCGTGGTGTAGATGCAAGTGGCCATCTCCGGCGTCACCGTGGCTCCGGCGGCTTTCACCAAGCGATGGACCAATTCGCCGACGCTGGCTGCGTTTCGGTCGATCCAGTTGACGTGCGCGAACCGCTTTCCGGTCGCGTGATGGTCGATATTGACCTGGAAGAAAGGTTCGAGCCCACGCAGGCGGGCACGCTCCAGGCCGTCGCATTCAAGAAGAACGACAGCATCGTACGGACCATGCACGCGCAAGGCGTTGCGGATGCGGTCGGCCCCGGGAAGCTGTCGATAAATCGACGGAATGCGGTCTGCCGCTACCATGTCAGCCCGCTTGCCCATCTGTTCAAGGAGCATGCCGATGGCCAGCATGGAACCCACCGCGTCGCCGTCGGGCCGGGAGTGAGAGCAGACCAGGAACCGCTCGCCCTGGCGGAGCACTTCGAGGATCTCCGCTACCGGATCCTGCTCCGATAATTCGGCCTCGTTCCGGTCGACCTCGGGATAGCGCGGCTGTTCGCCCATATGATCCATGCGCGGCTACTCCACCGACGTCTTCTGCCGTTTGCGGGCGCGATTCATCAAGTCTTCGATGCGTGCCTGAAAACGCCCCGAACGGTCGGCGAAAAAGGCAAGTTCCGGAACGTGGCGCACTCCCATCCGCTCTTTCAGTTCGAAGCGAATGTATCCTTTGGCGGCTTCGAGGCCTGCGACCGTGTCTTGTTCGGCCTTGTCGATGTCCGGCACGGCATTATCCACTGCCACGTACACGCGGGCCGATTTGCCCCCTGGATTGAGCACCACCTCGCTCACGTAGCAGAACGAGATGCGCGGATCGGACAGCTCGCCCTCGATCATGGCGCCGATCTCCTCCCGCAGCGTCTCCGCAACGCGATCCTGATGGTGCTTTCGCCCTCTGTGTTCCGGCATGTCCGCTTCTTCTCCCTCGGGTAAACCATTCAGGATACCAGAGGGGCGGGGGAGAATCCGCTCCCTGGATCCGGATGAACCAGGCGATCTTATGCACCAATTGTGTTATGGTCGCTGGCGGCAGATGGAAAGTCCTTGGCAGTTCGCAAATAACGAATCGCCGCGTAAACTTTGGTTTCGGAGCAAGTGCATGAAGCGGCTTCCGGCGGATTGGCGCTGGTTTGCGCCGGCGATGGCGTGCCTTGTCGCGGCAAGCACCATTGGCGCGGGAAAGCCGGACTTTCTGAGCACCTACAAGGGCATGCCTTACGAAGACAGCCGCTACCACGATGGCGCGCAGAAGATTCCGGGCAAGGTCTATTGCGCTTACTACGACCGTGGCGGCGAGGGAGTGGCTTATCACGACTCCGACGCGAAGAATAACGGTAGCGGCGCGCTCAATCCGGCCAATGGAACCTACCTGAACGAGTTTCGCATGGGCGAAGGCGTAGATACTTCCTATACGAAATTCAAACTGGATCCGCAGATCGACGACAACTCGTACGAAAAGGTGCAACCGCCAGCGAACCTGTTGTACGTGGGCTGGACGGAGCCGGGCGAGTGGTTCAATCTGACCGTCGACGTCGCCGAGGACGGCGACTATGCGGCCGATCTTCTATACACATCGAATCGCGGGGGAACCATCTCCCTGGACGTGAATGGGGCGCCGGCCACCACCCCGCTCTCGATCGATTCAACGTTCAACGCCGCCGATCCCGTGGCCTGGCGGCAGTGGCATCACTGGAACGTTGCGCCCCAGATCGCCAAGCTTCACCTGCCCGCGGGCAAGAGCGTGATCACCGTGCATATTCTGACCCAGGGCAATATGAACCTGGCTATCTTCGATTTCAAGAAATCCGTATGAATTGATAGAGACGCGTCCGGAATCCCGCGAAAATTTAGCAAATAGAGCAAGCCAAAACCGAGCGTCGCTATGTATCATGAACGACACATCTGCAGAACGATTTGCGATCGGCGATCGCGCCAACCGTAGAAACGCTCTTTAATCAACCCCCCACTCGCAAGAGTAACCGTACGGGAAAGGTTGAGCTGTGAGCGTTCATCTTGTGAATCCCAGTGACAATTCGTTTGGAACGGCCGTTATCACGCCCAGGTGGCTTTTTGTTCTTGCGGCGGCGACGCCCCAGGCGGCCGGCGACCCGATCCTGGTGGACGAATCGCTGGAACAGATTGTGCCGGAGAGCATCCAGCCCGGCGATATTGTAGGCATCAGCGTGCATACCGGGAACGCCCTGCGCGGCTACGCGGTCGGCAAAATGGCCCGCGAACGGGGCGCCTGGGTTGCCTACGGCGGGATTCACGCTACCCTCTTCCCGGAGGAGGCCCTGGAGCGAGGGCAGGGTCACGCAGTGGTCAAGGGGGATGGCGATATCGCCTGGGGCAAGGTGGTGATGGACTGCCTGGCGGGCAAACCGAACCGGATTTATGAAGGCGGCCGTATCGAAGGCAGCCAGTTCCTGGCGGCGCGATGGGACCTGATGCGTCCGGACAAATACATGTGGGCCTCGGTGCAGACTATTCGCGGTTGCCCCAAGCATTGTTCGTTTTGCAGCGTGTGGCGGACCGACGGCCAGAAGCCGCGGCAACGGAATTTCCAGACCGTGATCGACGAAATTGTAAGTTTGCGCCGCCTCGGATTCCGCTATATCGCGCTGGCAGACGATAACTTCTATCCGGTTACCTTGACCGACCTGCGGCTGGCGCGCGAGCAAAACAATATCGCGAAGCTGGAAGAACTGACAACGATTCGGAGGGAACGCTTTCAACTGATGGAAGAGTTGGCAAAACTGCCCAAGGACATGGTGTTCTACACGCAAATCACCATGGAAGCGGGCGAAGACGGAACTTACCTGGATGCCATGCGCAAGGCCAACATCAAGGGCGCACTGGTGGGAGTGGAAGCGGTAACCCCGGAAGGATTGAAAGCGGTGTTCAAGGATTGGAACTACTCCGGCGAGGCGCTGGCGAAGCAGTTGCAGACATTCCGGCAGCACGGGGTCCACGTGCTTGGCTCGTTCATCTTTGGACTGCCGACCGACAAGCCGGCGACTTTCGATGCCACGGTGGAAATGGCGCTGAAGTCGGGCGTCACGTTCGCGCAATTCGTGATGATGACGCCGTTTCCGGGGACCGTGGACTTCGCGCGCTGGGAAAAGGAGCAGTCGGTTGCGCCCACCATGGTTGGCGACGTGCCGATTACTCGCTACTGGCTGATTCCGATAGACGCTCGCCCCAAGATGTTTACACCGCATCCCTCCATGAGCTCCGACGAGATCCGAGAGCGGACCCAGAAGGTATGGGACCGGTTCTACAGGTGGGGAGCTATCTGGCAGCGCTCCGCGTGCACGCCAAATTTTCGCGCCCGGATTGCGTTCGTGTTTCTCTCCAAGCTCTATCGGCAGATGTATGCGGGGACGGGGATTTCAACCGACAGCGCGCGGCGGAAGAAGTCGAAGAGCTGGGCGCGATGGACCGCCAAGCAGTGCAAGCGCCTCTTCCAGGCAACGCCGATGCCGGAACTGAAAGCCCCGGTATGGGAACTCGCATTTCCGTCCGCGCCTTTGCTTCCTGCACTCGGAGATGGCAGGGGAACCGTCGCGGGACCGTTCGTTGTGCTTCCGGAGGAGTGAGGCTGGCGCGCAGCCTCACCCAGGGCAACATGAACGTGGCTGTTATTGATTTCAGACGCGCGGGATTTCAAGGTCGCGCACGAAGGGGGGTCCGACGCTGGACTTTGTAAGGATGCGAATTCAGTCGCCTTTTTCGGGTGGCTCGTTTACCATTCGCATGTTTCAAAGGATCGGTGAAGGAGACTCCCTTGAAGTTCGGTCGATTTACATCCATAGTGCTGGCGCTCAGCGCCTTATTGATTTTTGCCAACATCCCAAGGATGGCTGCCCAATCCGCCCCGGGCGCGGGCGGTACTCCGTCGACGTCTTCAGCAACGAGCAAGCTGGTCGATATTAACTCCGCCAGTGCGGATCAACTCAAGTCGCTTCCCGGAATTGGCGATGCGTACTCGCAGAAAATCATTGCCGGGCGCCCCTATGCCAACAAGACACAATTGAAGAGCAGCAATATCATTCCGGCCAGCGTGTATGACAAGATCGCCAGCCTGATCATCGCCAAGCAGCCGCCCAAGAAAAAATAAGTGAAGTTAACGACTGGCGCCCGCCGTCTCGGTCAGCTTGCCGCAATGAGGCTGCACTCTCTAGCCCACAGTTGCCGCGATTTTGGCCCTTGGTTTCGCGGGGCTGGAGTTTACGGGTTGACTTTTGCCTATAGACATAACTACATTATGCCTATGTCTGATATGCCTAAATCAGGAATGCCTCCCGGCGCGCTGCCGATGCTGATCCTGCGCGTGCTTCATTCGGGTTCTCTGCACGGCTACGCGATCGCCCAGCGTATCCACGTGCTTTCGAGCGAAGTGCTGGCGGTCGAGGAAGGGCTTCTTTATCCCACCCTGCAGAAGATGCTGGTGAAGGGATGGGTGACGTCGGAGTGGGGGACATCGGAGACCGGACGCAAGGTTCGCTTCTATCGCCTGACTCCGGACGGACGCAAGCAGTTGAAAGCTGAACTCTCAGGCTATGACCGCTTTACGCAGGCCATCCAGGATGTGCTGCGTACCGCGTAGGGGGGACGGAAGCCGGTCGACGATTCAAGCAGGTGGCGGACAAAGTCAGTTCGATTGATGGAACTCGCACAGGGGCTAAAGCCCAGCGTTGGTAACAGGGATTTGCGGCACGACTGAAGTCGTGCCCTGACACGAGACATGGTTGTGGGAGAGTTTTTCCGCAGCCTGCTAGAACCAGGAGAAGCGCGTCATGAGCGAGCTGTTCCGCCGCATCCGGTACCTGATCTTTCGCCGCCGCCTGGAGGCGGAACTCGCGAACGATATGGAGTTTCATCGCGAGATGGCACAACGGGCAGGCCGCCGCAATTTCGGCAACGAGCTGCGGATGCGCGAACAGGCCCGGGAAGCGTGGGGCTGGACGTGGCTCGATCGCCTTGGCCAGGATCTTCGCTACGCCGCGCGAATGCTGAGGCGCACTCCGGGCTTTACGTTGATGGCCGTGCTGGTGCTGGCCATCGGGATTGGCGTGAATGTTTCGGCGTTCAGCCTTTTCAACATGGTGGCGCTCAAGCCGCTGCCGGTGCGTGATCCGGAGACAATCGTGCGGTTGGAACGCCGCTCGCCCGATGCCTACACCAGTGAAATGGCGTATCCTTCCTTCCTGTTCTACCGCGAGCATGCAAAGACGCTGGCTGCCGCTATGGCCGTGCTTGGTGTGCCGCCCATGCAGATCGATGAAGATCTCGAAGGCGCGAAGACTTCATTCGTCACCCCCAACTACTTCACCGAACTCGGAACACCGGCGGCTTACGGACGCTTGTTTGATCCATCACGAGAGGCTGCTGCGGGTGGCGCGCCGACGGTAGTTCTCAGTTACGGATTCTGGCAGCGGCGCTTCGGCGGGGACGCGTCAGTCATCGGACGAACGATTCATCTGAGCAAGAAACCGGTAACCATCATCGGCGTCACGCCCTATGCATTCGCGAGCCTGGGAGGCCAGAACCCCGATCTCTGGCTGCCGATCGCGCAACAGCCATACTTCATCGACGGGAGCCATCTGCTCACCGACTTCAATAGCTCGAGCGTCCGCATGTGGGGCAGGCTGGCGCCGGGCGTGACAGCGAAAGCCGCCGAACAGGAGCTGAAGGCACTGACCGTCGAGCTGCGCCGAGAGCATCCTGACGCGGTGTGGGATGGAGAATATATTCAGAGTTCGCCGGGGGGCCATCTGCAGGTGATGCAGCGGGAGATGTACCAGGTGGCTGCGATGGTGAGCGTGCTGACGTTGCTCATTCTCGCGGTCGCATGCGCGAACGTGGGGGCGTTGTTGCTGGCCCGCGCGGTGACGCGCGAACACGAGATCGGGATTCGTGTGGCCATCGGCGCCGGCCGGGCGCGCATCTTCAGGCAATTGTGTACAGAGAGCCTGTTGCTGGCCATGCTCGGCGCGGTTGCAGGCCTGGGGCTGGGATACGTGGTGTTGCGCGTAACTCTGAATGTGACCGATGCGCCGAAGTGGCTGAGGGCCACGCCCGATTGGCGCGTTCTGCTCTTTACGCTGACCACGACTCTGATCGCAGCAATTTTCTTCGGGTTGGCTCCGGCGTTGCAGATCGCACGCCAGAGGCAGCACAAGACCATAGTCCGACAGGTACTGATTGGCGCCCAGGTGGCGGCAAGTGGGGTACTGCTGATTGTCGCCGGATTGCTGGTGCGCGCCACCCAACACGCGCTTAACACGGATCCCGGATTCGGATACGAGCAATTGCTGTCGATCGATTCGCAACTTGGGCAACACGGGTACGCGCCCGCGGCGGCCCGCGCGTATCTCAGCCAGTTGCAGAGCCGGTTGATCGCGGTGCCAGGGGTTCGATCCGTGTCCCTGGTCAAGATGCCGCCCATGGGGCATGTGGTTTCATACCAGGATGCAGAGATCGATGGACGCCATGTGCGCGTCTATCCCAATTGGGTTGAGCCTGGCTTCTTTGCGACCATGGAGATTCCGATATTGGCGGGGCGAACCTTTTATCCCAGCGAGCGGAACGTGGTGGTGGTGAGCGCATCGTTCGCGCGGCAGCAGTGGCCGGGACAAAACCCGCTGAACCAGAGAGTCGGGGATGGCAAGCAGAAAGACGTCGTGGTGGGTGTGGCCGGCGACGCCCATGTCAACGCGCTGAGCGAGGACGATGCGGTAGAACAGTACTGGCCCGCACAGCAGGACGACATGCCCGCGATGGTGGTGATGGTCCGGCTTGGAGGCTCCGCCGAGGAGGTAGTGTCGGCAGCCAGGTCCATCGGCGAGAGTCTCGATCCCCGGGTATTTCCGGAGATCCGGCAGTTGAAGCTTCTCTACAAGGACAATGTGTCGACCATCGAGCGGGTCGCGGCCGTAGTGAGCCTGATCGGCATGGTGGCGGTGTTGCTTGCAGGTGTCGGCATTGTGGGCCTGGTGGGGTTCAGCGTTTCGCAGCGGACCAAGGAAATCGCAATCCGGATGGCGCTTGGAGCACGGCGAGCGCGGGTGCTGGCCGCGGTCCTGGGGCAGTTCGCCTGGCCCGTCGGCGTTGGACTCCTGGCCGGAACCGCAGCGGCCGCCGGATTATCGAAGCTTCTGCGTTTTGCGCTTTACGGGGTGAGCAATTTCGACCTGGCCGGCTACACGGGCGCCATTGGCGTGTTGATGGCGATTGTGGCAGTGGCGGCATTGTTGCCAGCGAGGAGAGCCCTGCGGCTCGACATTGCCAGGGCGCTGCACCGCGAATAAGTGCGGACAACATCGCTGGGACAGCGCGATTTCAGCTTTCGATGTACTCCCAGAAGGAGTCTGCCAGCTCGGCGCCGTGTTCGTTGAGGATGCGGCGCGCGGCGCGCTCTACTTCTTCGACCAGGCCATGGAGGTAATCGCGCGAGCGGGAGATGGCGACCACGCCAATGGTGGCTGACTGCCATGTAACTGCTTCGTCTAACTCGGCCACGGAGATGTTGAAGCCCTGACGCAATTGGTCTTTGAGGGAACGCACCACCTGGCGCCGGTCTTTGAGGGAGTGGGCGTGTTCGATGCGGATTTCTAGGGTTAGCTGGGCGACGGGCATGACTTACTTGCGAAATGCATGCACAGTGTATGCCTGAGTGTGGGTATATCTCGAGGGTTTTCTGTGATTGAGGCAAAGGTCTGGGGACGGCAAGATTTCGCATCTTTGGCTTGTGCTTTCCCAAGGTCTCAAAATCGAGACCCGGGGCACCCGGCTGCAAAACAAATGTCCCGATTCAGAAAGGGCAACCGCAGGTCCTTCGACTGCGTCCGCCGCGGCGGACTTCGCTCAGGATGACAGTTCAATTGTGAAGCGAAGCTTGGAGACGGCACGCTAATCGGAGAATTGGGCAAGTTGTTCGGGCGCGGGGGGTGCGGTGAAAAAGCTCACGGCGATCATGGCGACCAAGGCCGCGGCGAGAGCGGGAAAGATGGCGTCGCGATCGGCGAGGATTTTGGGGAAGAACTCTTTCACGCCGGGAATGTCCCACGCCAAGGTGACCACTGTTCCGCTGGCGATGGCCGCGACCGCGCCCCACGCCGTGACGCGTTTGGAATAGAACGCGGCCAGAACCACCGGCGTGAGCGCGGCGGAGTAGATGGTGTAGGCCCAGAGCATTTTTTGCAAAATGCTTTCGGCGTACACGGCCTGGTAGAGGGCCCAGCAACCCAGCAGCACCACGGCCAGCCGGGAGACGATCAGCACGCGCTTGTTGGATGCACCGGGCGTGATGTAGCGGACGAACACGTCGTTGATGAGATTGGTGGCGGGCGAGAACAGATAGTTCGATGCAGTGGAGATGACCTTGGCGAAGACCGCGCCGAGCAGCACCGCGCCCAGTACCGCCGGCAGACCGTGGCGCGCGGTGTAGGGGATGATCTCGCGGGGGTGGTGGGCGACTTCGCCGGTGGGATAAAGCGCGCGCCCGAAGACGGCGATGGCCACGATGAGGGTTTCAAGGATCACGGTACCGATGATCCAGCCGACGACCGAGTTGCGTGCGTCTTTCTCGCTTTTGGCGGAAAAGAATTTCTGATACATGACCTGGTTGCCAAGCATGAGAAGCATGGTGGGCACCAGGAACTCGAGTCCGCGCACGATGCCCATTCCTACCGACAGCTGAACGCCGCCCGGGCCCAGGCGGTAATTTCCGAGGGGCTCGAAATACTGTGGGGGCAAGGATGCATGCAATCCGCTCCAACCGCCGGCCTGGTGAAGCAGGTAGGGCGCGGCGATGATGCAGATGACGGTTACCAGGCTGCCGATGGCCACGTCCATGTAGGCCACCGACGACATGCCGGCGAGGGCGGTGGTGAGGATGACGAAGGCGGCGATGATGAAGGTGCCGAGTTCTGCCGTGACGGTGTCAGGGAAGATGAGGTGCAGCACGTCGCCGCCGCCCTTGAACTGGTAACTGGTGATTCCGATGTAAGCGAAGAGAATGGCGAAGGTGCCGAGAACGCGCGCGGTCTGGTTGTAGCGGGCTTCAAGCAGATCGGGAAGCGTGATCTGGGCGAACTTGCGGGCGCGCGGGGCGATGAAATAGATGAGCAGGAGTCCGAGCCATCCGCCGGCGGGCTGCCAGAGCGCGGCGAATCCGTTTTTGTAGGCGTTCTCCGCGCCGGCAAACAGAGAGCCGGCGCCGATCCAGGATGTCAAGAGCGTGAGCACCAGCACGAACGCCGGCAGCGATCGCCCTGCGACCAGGTAATCGGCCTTGGTCTTTACCTGCGAGGTGCGATAGATGGCGACCGCCAACAACGCGACCACAATGATCGCCAGAACAACTACGTAGAGTTGGGACATCCGGTGCACCTCGGGCGAAGCGAGTGGTTCTGGAGCAGTGTACCGGATTGGGGATGCGGCGATTTTGCGCTGGGCGCTGGGGGGTTCGAGCCTGCGGGGATGTCCCGGTTTGCTCGAGTTCTTCGCTTAACTCCATGAAGCAAGGGATAGCGGCGCAATCATCCGCGGGAGGCACAAAGCCAAATATGAAGACGCTCGAGGACTTCAAGACACTGGCGCTGGCCGAGGTTCGCTCGCCAGATTTTGGTGAGCGGCTGATACACCTGTTTCACAACTTCACGCTGCCTGAGGCTCGGGATATCGTCGAACAGACGAACCGTTTCCGACCGAGCCATTATGCCGCGGTTGAAAAGGGCGCGGTCGGCGCAGCGGTCGTCGCAGCTGCGATGCATCACTACTTCGGGCAATTCGACGGTCGCGGATTCTTCGATTTTCAGTATGAGTATTGGGGGCCACACGGCATAGACGAAAAATACCCGATCCGAACGATGGATATCCTCTTTCTCAAGCCGGCGCCGCAGACCGAAGGAGGATCGATCACATTCCAGGTGGAGGCGAAGAACTACAGCAGCATGACTGTTTCCAGCCTGACCAACGGCAACGTGTTTCGGCAGGTCAAGAAGGATTTCGGTTACCTGAATCCTCGCCGTCCCAAACAGGTACCGCTCGTTCCAGTCTGGTGGTTTCTGCAAGGGTTGACTGTCGAAGCCAGGCATTTTTTGGAAGCCCAGAGTTTTCGAGTGGTGGACTTCACGCGCACCCCGTTTGAACCCGAGCTGAGTCACGCCTTCCGGGAAGGTCAGTAACATTCCACTCGAGCGCACAGTCACGATTCCGGGCGAGTAACCATACCTCAGGGGCTAAAGCCCCGTTCATTGGGGGAACTTGAGATGTCAGGGCTAAAGCCCTGACCTACCGCCCTCGGAAGTAATGGTTTTCAGGTGCCGGGCATTGCGAAAAAAGCCGCAGGTCCTTCGACTTCGCTGCGCTTCGCTCAGGATGACAAACCTTGAGGATGAACGAGAAAGGCATGTTGCGGCGGCCGTTCAGAAGAATCGCGTTTTGAATTCTTCGTGGCGTTGTTGAGCTTCCTGCATGAGCTGATCGAAGCCCGGTTCGTGGCGAATGCCGTCAAGCAGCGGGTCGCGGACGAAGTAGGGGTAGCAAAAAAAGCCTCCTTCGATGGAGTGCTGCAACATGTGAAGCCCGGCTGGCTTGTCTCCCAGAATCGCGTAGGCCTGGGCCAGCTTGTACAGGAGCTCGGAGTCAGTCACGCCGCCGTCCTGGATCTTTTGCTGGGTTTTGCGCAGGAGCGCGAGTCCCTCTGCATTCTGGTGGGCCATGGCATAGCTCAACGCTTTGCCGATCTGGGCGGGCAGCAGCGTGGGATCCATGTCGTAAGCGCGCTCGAAGTCTTCGCCGGCCTGGTGGTATTGCTTCTGGTGGTATTCTCCGAATCCTCGATAGAAGAGAACATAGACGGAGTTGTTAGAGGGAAGACTCTGCAGGAATTTGTCGTATTCGCCCAGGTAAAGATAGCCGTTCATCGCGGAACTGTTGATCTTTACCTGCCTGTCGAAACCTCGCGCGCGCTCGCCCTCGGCAACGGACTCGGCGAGCATGCCGCCAAAGCGATAGGCATAACCGAGTTCCCAGTGAGCTTCGGCGTTGTTGGGATTGGCCTGCAGTGCGGCGCGCAAAAGCGGGATGGCCTGCTCCACTCGACCGGTATCGGTCATCAGGTTTCCCATGTAAATGCGAGGCTCCGCCATCGAGGGGCTGAGCGCGATGGCGCGTTCAAATGCGTCCTGAGCCTTGGTATAGAGATCGCGGGCGTCGCCGTGAAGGGAGGCCTGGGTCTCCTCTGAGCGGCCCAGGGCCGCCCACGCCGGCGCGTAGTTGGGTTGGATAGCCGTGGACTTTTCGAGGATGGAAATCGCGGCGGCGAAGTCGTTGACGGAATAGAAGTCGACCCCGCGCAGATAGTACTCATATGCCTGCGCATCGATGGGAGTGTCTGACTTGAGACGGTCGGCCTCGGCGGGGGAGAGATTCAACGCCAGCCCGTTGACAATCTCCTGGGTTACGCGGTCCTGCACGGTGAGAAGCTTGTCGTAATTCAAATCGAGCGTGTCCTGCCAGACGACTCGATCGGCCTTGATATCGACCAGCTGGGTGGTGATGCGGAGATCGTCTCCATCCTTGACGTAGCTGCCGGTGAGCAGGGTGTCGACCTGCAATTCGGCTCCCGCTTTGCGCGGATCGACGGCCTGGTTGCGATACTTGTCAACCGCCGAAGAAGGACGCACGCTGAGAGCATTGACATAGGCGAGCTTGGTGGTGAGCGCATCAGCCAGCGAAAACCCCAGGAAGTCCGTGGCCGGGTCGGGCTTCAGATTCTGAAAGGGAAGAATGGCGAGCGTGCGGAGCTGTGCGCGCGGCGTGCCGGCGGCAGGTTTTCGTAAGAAGTAGATAGCGGACGCGACGACGGGGGCCAGAACCACGAATGCCAGCAACACGCGGAACGGAGAGAGGAAGGCAGCGGCGCGACTCCAAAACGTGCCCCGTTTCGCACCTTCTTGCGGCAGGGAGGGGATTCGCCGTCTTCCTGAACTCCTCGACACACCAGAAACGGCGTCTTCGTGGGCTTGAAATTCAATGTCTTTTTTGAGCTCGCGCAGATCCTGCGAGAACTCGCTGATGGTCTGATAGCGCGCCGACCGATCCTTGCACATGGCTTTGGTGAGGATGGATTGGAGCTCCGGATAGACATTTGGCGCCGGTCCCTCGAGGGGAGGCGGGTCGCTCTTGAGAATTTCGGCAATCAGATCGCTGGTGGTTTCGCCCTGGAATGGTTCCCTGCCGGCGAGCATTTCGTAGAGCACGGCTCCGAGGGAGTAGATATCAGTGCGCCGGTCGATGGTGATGCCGCGAGCCTGCTCCGGCGACATGTATTTCAGGGTCCCCATCACCAGTCCCGCTATGGTCATGTCGGAGCCGCGGGTGCGATGCAGCACGTGATTTTCGGCCAGCTTAGCAATGCCGAAATCGAGCAGCTTCACCAGGCCGTCGGGGCGGATGATGATGTTTTCCGGCTTGATATCGCGGTGAATGATGCCGACCTCGTGGGCTACACAGAGGGCGCCGGCGACCTGCGATGCGATATCCAGGGCCTCGGGAACGCCGAGGTTGCGGGCGGTGAGTCGCTGGCGCAGGGTTTGCCCCTCGACCAGCTCCGAGACCATGAAATGGATTCCGTTGGACTCGCCGAATTCAAAGATGGTGAGGATGTTGGGATGATTCAGCGCGGAGGCTGACTGGGCTTCATGCTCAAACCGGCGCAGGGCCTGGGCGTTCTGGGTGAGCTGCGGGGAAAGAATCTTCACCGCGACCTGGCGCTTTAAACGCGCGTCGCGGGCGAGGTAGACCTGCCCCATGCCTCCGGCGCCGAGCAGGCTCACGATCTCGTATTCGGCGACGCGGGTATGGGGGGCAAGAGTCGACGGGGGTTCTTCGACGATCTTCTTTACGCTGTCGAGAATCGGCCGATCGAGAAACTCGGGCGCCATGTCCGCCGATTGAACCAGAGATTCAATCTCGGCGCGCAGTTCCGGATCCCCCTCGCAGTGCTCGTCGAGGAATGCGGCCCTGTCGCCGGGCGGCAATTCGACGGCCGCAAGGAAGAGGCCCTCCACCTGTTGCCACCGGGCATTTGGGACCATTGCTCGCCACCACCTGCTAGGAGACGGATCGCGTGAGTTCGCGATGAAGCCAAGCCTTCGCCATTTTCATTTCCCGGTAGACGCTGGCGCGGGAAATTCCAAGCACGTCGGCCGCTTCTTCATACGTAAGCCCGCCGAAGAAGACCAGTTCCACGACCTTGGCCTTGTCCGGATCCTGGGCGGCAAGCGCGTTGAGCGCGTCGTCCAGTTCCACGATCCCCCGATCCGATTCGGGCCCCACCAGGATGGCTTCGTCGATAGGGATATTTTCCACGCCGCCGCCACGCTTGTCACGCTTCCTGGCCTTGGCATAGTCGACCAGGATGTGGCGCAGCGTCCGTGCCGCCACCGCGAAGAAATGCATTCGATCCTGATAGTTCACGCTGGAACTGACCAGGCGCAGGTAGGCTTCGTTGACCAATGCCGTGGCCCGCAGGGTGTGGTCGCGGCGTTCGGAGTAAAGGTAACGTCCAGCCAGTTTGCGCAGTTCGTCATAAATGACGGGCATCAGCTGGTCGAGCGCTTCCTTCTTCCCGCCACTCCACTCCTGTAAAAGTTGCGTGAACTGCTGGGTTTCCTCCGGCATTCTGAGTTCCTCGGGGTGCGGTTCTCTCAGTCTGGGTCTTCAAATTTGTGCCGATTCCGGGCAAAGAGACTGGCTCGGAAGGAGCGAGGATCTGGCGAATCCTAAGGGCCCGTATTTGTTGGGGAAATGCTCGAGCGGGCTGGGCACTCGCCAACCGCTTTGCCGGAATTATACCGCGAGTGCTTGTGTTTGGCGCCCGGAATCGACCAGGCGAAGGGAGAGCATTTATTGAGGGTGATTCGAACCGGGTGGCGGGATCAGTGTTTGCCCTGGGTCATAAACGAGTGAGAAACGTTGAGCAATAACGTGAGCCCCGGAGTGTCGCCGCCCACGCGCATTGCCACGGAGGGTTCGACAAACCATCCCGGAGCGACGAGCCATGTCGTTCCCAACTGGAGCGCGTAGTTCTGGCGCGGAGGAGGAATCGCGATGCCATCCGGTGAGCGGGTATCCCGGTAGGTTCCGAAGAACGCGGTGCTCAGGGCCAGGGTGTCGTTGACGGCGTAGGTATAGCCGGTCTGGAATCCATAATTGTGTTTGGCGAGCGACGAGTTGGGGTCGGACGGATCGATTCGCAGACCGTAGAGGTAAGTAAAGCCGGCGAACAGTACGGCGGGATCGTAGCTTTTGGAGACAACCAATCCGCCGCCCATGCCGCGATCTCCCGGTCCGAAAGGCAGAGTGCTGTCGAGACTCCAAATCAAGGTGGGGCGCTTGACGGATTCACGCCATCCGACACCTAAAACCGAAACCGACGCATCTTCCGCCATGCTGTCGGGCATGGTAAGCGTAGTGGGAAGATTGGCGCCGGTGACGCTGGCGTCGACGAATGTCTTGGTACTCCGCCATGCGGCGGGCCCGCGCATGGTCACCTGCAAATTGTCGATCAGACCGTAGCGCAGGGTGCCGCTCACGCCGAAGTCGCTCTGCTCGACTCGAATGACGGGGAGCAGGGTTTGCTCCGTCCTGCCGTAGGCCATGCCGAACTCGATGGTTCCCGACCCGCGGGGGAGCAGGACACCCTGATCGCGCAGGGCTATGTCGGCAGAAGTCGGCGCAGTGGGGCGCTCGCCGACGGTGGTGGTCGAGGTGGCGCTCGTATTCTCCCCGGCTGGCGGCGGATCGACTTCTTTCGGCGGGTCCGCTTTTGGGGGCTCCGGAGTAACACCGCGCGCAGCTATGTCCGGCAACTCATGGGCGAGCGTCTCGGCTTGATGTGGATCGCTTACGGGCCCTGGCGGCTCCGGGCCGACGGCGCGCGGGGCGATGTTCCAGAACTCACGCGCGAGCTTCTGTGTTTGATGCTCATCGCCAACGGGTACGGGCCCTGGCGGCGCGCTTGCTTCATTCCCGGCTTGTTCTCCCTTGAGCCAGTCGAGCAAGGCGGAGCGCGAGAATCGCCAATCATTGCCAATCCGGCGCGCGGGAATGCGATGGGACTCGGCCAGTTCGCGCACCACGCCGGGGGCTACCCGCAACATCTGTGCTGTCTCCTGTAGATCGAGCACCTCGCGGTCCGAGGCAGCCTGGGCTGCGCCGGTCAGCGACGCGAAACCCAGTGTCACCGCGGTTAGAACAATGCACAGCAGCGTTCGCATTCGAGTTATGCCGATCAATTGGATCCTCCCTCAGGGCTCAAGGGAAGAAGCATTCCTATGTCGCGCATCTTTGCCGCACTCAGGACCTCCACCGGGGGACCGGTTCCGCCCGGGAGGCGCAGCGCGAAATGATCCGGCCAGCTTCCGTCTTTTCTTTCGACGGCGAAGATCACGCCCTGACCCGCCTCATTTGCCCACATGTCTAGGAAGCGATAGAGGGGCATGCGGACATTTCCGAGAGAAGGATCGGCGAGGTACACACGATCTCCGCGCACACCTTTGAACACCGCGAAGTGGCGATAGCCGTGCGGCCGGATAAAGACGATGACGGGGTAGGAGAGCTTGACGAGCTGGTCGCGGTTGATTCGGAAGCCTTGCGCCTTGTGTCCGCGGCTCTGTGCGAGTCGCTGAAGATCGAGCAGGGAGAGGCCTTTTTTCTGCAGCGCTACTAACTGATCGGGGGAGAGCGGCTCGAGCAGGGCGCGGAGCAGCACATCCTCCCCGACCGGGTCATTGAGTCCATACGTCAGCAGGGTCGCGAGCGCCGCCGCGCCACAGGAGTAGTCGAATCCCTGCTTGACGACGCCCATGTCGCGCTGGGCCCGCAGGGAAACAACGTGAACTTCTTGACGGGCTCCGGCGGCCTGGACAACAACCTGGGCCGCCGCGCGCCAACCCGAACCCGCGCCCATGGTTGTCACGACGAGGGCAACGATCCCTGTCATGATCCGAATGCGGACGCTGCCCGGTTGGATGTTTGCTTCCTGGGGAATCTCGTGCATAGATGCTACGCCAACTATTCTCGCGGACGCACGTTATCGCCCTGGCGTCGTTGGAAGATTCACACACCATGAACCAGCGCTCTTGTCGAGGAGGTTATGACTGCCTGCAAGAGCGCCGGCCAATGGCATACTAACCGATCTGGACTTATGCGTCGGTTGTTACTTGCAGCTCTTGCATGGTGTAAGGACGCCCAGTTTCAGGAACTCGGCGTTAATTGCCACGGCATTTACCTGATACCAATTGGCCAGCTTCAAGTCCGCTTGCTGCAGCTTGGGGTACTTAGCAAGCTTCGCCGCATCGGCGGTGAGAGCGGCCGAGATATCATAGGCGTTCAATTGGCCGCTGGTTGCCTGCATCTCGTCCATCGACAATGCCTGCGCATTGACGCCCTGGACAGCAGAGAATGCATCCTTGTTCGGGCCCGCCGCGACCGCGGTGGAACAAAGCAAAGAACTGGAGAGGAATGCAACAGCAGCAGTGTTAACGTACCATTTCACGCGCGGAATCCTCCTTGGTTGGGTTGAGGTGCTTCAGTTGAGAAACAGCCCGATATGGATCGTCAACTGCGGTGCGGTCGTGGAGCGCCGGTTAGAAGGAACCGGTGAGCACCAGGGACGCCTGCAGCAGTCCAATCGGGAGTAAACAAGGTTAGAAGCTACTACTGGAGCAGCACCGAACGCCGACGTTTAGACGAACTATGTACGGCCAAGGGAAGAGAGATAGATACGTCATGGGAGGGCGTTCATTAACCTTGCGGAATCTTGAGTCCTAGTTACACCAAGGCGATTCAAGTTAGATCATGAAAAAACAGTCTCTAGAAAAACTGGAGTGATTTTCGTTGCTGCTGTAGGGGCTGTCAAGAGGAAAGTTGTTTCTCAGAAGTAAAATTGGATATAGGTAAGTGGTTGATTCCACGTGTTTCTATAGCAAACAGTCAGACTTCCCGGCGTGAGTCTTCGCCACAGGGTGAACTCGCTTTCTGTTCAAGCCAGGTAACCCGGTTCATTCGTTACTTATTGGCTGGATTGAAGGTAACTGTAACCGTCGCTCAGCGGACAATGTCACTTCCACTTATCCCCGCACTACTCCACGCGCAGGGCGCGGACGGGATCGATGGAGGCGGCGCGGCGCGCCGGGATCATGCCGGCAATGGCAGCCGCGGCGGCGAGAACAGCGATGGCGACGGCCATGACGCTGGCATTCACGCTGGTGATCTCGTAAGAGCTGCGACTTGACGTAGCGCACGCAGAAGATTGCCACCGGGACGCCGATAGCGAGGCCGACGACGGCCTGCAGCATGGCTCCGCGCATGACCATTCCGATGACGCGGCTGCGCGCCGCTCCCAGCGCCATGCGGATGCCGATCTCCGGCGTGCGGCGGACGACCGTATAAGCCGTGACGCCATACAGACCGATGGCGGCGAGCAGAAGCGCCAGCAGGCCGAAGAGGGAAGTGAGGCGCGCGATCAGCCGCTCCTCGATGAATCGATCGTCAATCTGCTGCTGGAATGTCTGGAACTTTACGATGGTGAGGTTGGGGTTGATGCTCGCCAGAGTGTCGCCGACGATCTTTTCAAAGCCGGGAACAGGGCGGCTGGTCTGGATCACCATGGCTCCGGCGTACATGGATTGATCTTTTTCGAGAGGGCTGTCGGGGTCGTTGGCGTTGCCGGCGCGCTGTGTGAGCGGCAGAAAGTACATGGCGTGGTTCTTCCAGTAGACGCTGGTGTAGGTGGTGTCTTCCACCACGCCGACGATCTCATGCGCTCCATCCAGGCCGGCCTGGCCGGGCCCGGAAAAGCCAAAGCGATGGCCGATGGGGTTGCGGTTGCCGAAGAACTGCTTGACGAATTCCTGGTTGACGACGGCGACGGGCGGCGCATTCAGCGTGTCCTGCGAGGTGAAGCCGCGGCCCATGACGACGTGGGTGCCGACGGAGTCGAAGTACTCCGCGGTGCCTTTCACCCAGGATGCGCCTTTGTTCAGGTCCGGGTCGCCCTGAACCTTTACGCCCGATCCCCAATTGTTCTGCTCCATCGGCGTGTAGGTGGCGAGGCCGACTTTGACAACGCCGGGAATGGCGTGGAAGCGGTCGACGATGGTCTGGTAGAGGGGCTCGACCTCTGTGTTCTTGTAGCCGGCCGCCTGCGGATTGATGTGGGCGATGTAGCGGTTCGTTGCATCCAGCTTCATGTCCACGTTCTCGGCCTTGTTGAGGCTCTGCGCAAAGAGGCCCGCGGCAACCAGCAGCACGAGGGAGAGCGCGGCCTGCAGGACAACGAGCGCGCGCTGCAGGAAGGATGCTCCGTGGGCGGTCGTGCGCGCGTTGGAGCGCAGGGCTTCAGCGGGCTGCGTGCGCGCGGCCATCAGCGCCGGCGCAAGGCCGAAGAGGACGCCCGTAACGAGCGAAAGGGCAAAGGCAAAGCCGATGACCAGCGGCGAAGGCGAAGCCGTGATCGGCATGTTGTGCTGATTGGGAAAGGCGAGCGCCAGCAGCGCGTGCGCTCCGAGATAAGAGACGGCGAGGCCGAGCAGGCCGCCCATGCCCGAGAGAAGAACGCTTTCCGTAAGAAGCTGGCGCACGATGCGGCTGCGCTGCGCGCCGAGTGCGGAACGGATGGAAAGCTCCGCGCGGCGGCTCATGCCGCGCACCAGCAGCAGGTTGGCGATATTGGCGCAGGCGACGAGAAGGACCAGCGCGGCGATCCATTGCAGCAGCCTCAGGTGGTCCTTGTAACCGTCCTGCATGTTCTGGATACCGCCGCCGCCGGGAGTGAGCACGACATGGGTGCGGGGGAGAACCTTCTTGGCGCGCTGATCGGTAGAATGTCTTGAGCGGCGGCATACTGCTGCTTGAGCAGCGTGCTGGCCTTGGCCTGAAGGGCGGGCAGAGAAGTTCCCGGCTTGACGCGGCCGATGATGTAGGCCCACTGAATGTCGGGATCGGTGAAGTAGGGTGCGCCGATGACTCGCATCCATCGAATTCATGGGAAGGAAGTACTTGGGCGGATTGGTATCGATGCGGTCGCCGTAGAATCCCTTGGGCGCCACACCAATGATGGTGGCCGGCTTGGTATTGATGTAAAACGCGCTTCCCACGACGCTCGGATCGCCGGCATAATCCTGCTGCCATGCGTCGTAGCTCATCACGGCGGTAATGGGTGCGCCCTTCTGGTCGTCGGCATCCACAAAGAGGCGGCCCGCAGCTGGCGAAAGGCCAAAGACGCGGAAGTAGTTGCCGGAGACGAAGGTTCCCAGTGACGGATTTCGCTACGGTCTGGGGTCCGGCGCGGCGGACGGTAAGGGGCCGCCAGGCGTAGCCGGACTCCATTGCGGCCAGTTCTTCGAACTCCGGCAGGCTCTTCTTGAACATGTAATAGGTGTCTGTGGCAAAGAGCGAGTAGTCGCCTTTGTCGTTCCAGCCGCCGTTGACGCAGCAGTCGTCTGTATCGCCGATGCGGACGAGGGTTTTGGGATCTGTTACCGGCAGGTTATGGAGCAGGATGGCATTGACCAGCGTGAAGATGGCCGAGTTGGCGCCGATGCCGAGCGCGAGGGTGAGCAGGACGGTGATCGTGAAGCCCGGCGTCTTGCGCAACTGGCGGAATGCGTAGGCGACATCCTGGATCAAAACCCTCATACAGTCCTCCGGGGACACAACAGCGTGCGATGGATCGAGCACGCGAGCTTCCATCCGCAGGGAAATGTAACTGGCTCACCCACCGGAAGATACCGGGATGTTTCGAATGACGGCGGAAAAGCAGACGTCCGGAATCGGGAGCAGGTGTTCGAATCTGAACGCGGGGAGGAACCGGCAAGGTATCGTTTGCCACCGGACTCATCGGAATTTTAACTTCGAAGCGGAGACCCCGGCTTTGATGACCGATTTATCAGTTCAGCTGAGAGAACAGGGCATTGTCCTGTTAAGAGATGTCTTCAGGACGGACTCTCTGACCCGGTTGAAAGAGTCCGCCGACCGGTTCTTTCAGGGAATCGGGTTGGAGGGATCGCTTCCGGAGCATTATCGGTACAACCGATTTTCAAACTCCGCGCTTCTGACGGCGCTTATGGACTTTGGCGGTGGCGGCCCGGAGGAATTGTGGGCTCCTTTGTCGGCGCCGGGTCTGGGGCGATTGTTTTCAGAAGCGATGGGCGCTGGGTGGAGTTGCAACAGGGAACAATCGTGGGTGAGGAAGAAGCTGGCACCCCGCGGGGCTGCGCCTTGCAGCTATCACCTGCAGGGCTGGCATCAGGACGGGGCGTTGGGGGTCAGGTTTCCCGTGGAGCCGGGGCCGATGGTGCCCATGACTGAATTACTGACATGCTGGATTCCGTTGAACCCCTGCGGCGTTGACAGCCCCGGGCTGGAATTCGTTCGCCGCCGACAACCAGCGCTGCTTCATTTCACGGAACTCGACGATTCGGCTCTCCGCCGGCGATTCTCGGCTGAGGAATTCTGGGCGCCGGCGCTCGAATTTGGCGATGGCCTGATTTTCCGGAATGACATTCTGCATCGGACGAGTGTTTGCGAGGAAATGGGTCGCGATCGGCTGAGCGTGGAGTACCGCATCATGCCTGGGCCCATATCGGGGTCGCCGACTCCCGCTGGATGAAAAAGAATGGTTTGGGTTCGTGGCCTCCCACCCTTTCGACTGAAAAAAGTCGAAAGGATGGGGCACGGAGCATTTGGTTTCCGTTCAGCCATGAATAAGGAAGAAGTCGATCCCTGCTAGAGATTCCGCACGCGGTATGGTTAGGGAATCGTATATACTTCAGCCACAACACCTTTCCCCGGCTGCGTTGAACGAGGTTGCGTCGGGCCGTCCCCCTTTCCCAGCAGTCTGTGAATCGCGACAATGGACGATATCCCATCGGGGAACGACAAAACGGGCGTTTCTGGCGAGCCGGGCGGTCCCAAACTGCAGACTCCCCCGCCGGACGGCCGAATCGCGGCTGACCGTCTCGCGGCCGCAGCACGGCTGGATCCGGAAAAGACGATTATCGCCTCGGAGTCACTTCTGAGTGGTTCAGAACCGCCGGGAGGCGGCGAGACCTGGCAGCGTCACACGGACGCGACAATCGTGGGCACCCGGCCCGCCAATGACAATGGGGCCACAATCTTCGCGCCCGGCGGACTTGCCGCGGGAGCCCCACTTCGGCGTAGTCCTCCAGCCGGAGTTCCGGCCGCACCGCCGATGATTCAGCTCGAAATCGGGAGCTTTCTGGGCGACCGGTATGAAATCCTCGAACTCCTTGGCGAGGGCGGGATGGGAGCCGTGTACAAGGCTACCGACCGCGAGTTGGATCGAGTGGTGGCGTTGAAGGTGATCCGGCCGGAGATGGCCTCGCATCCCGAGATCCTGGCGCGCTTCAAACAGGAGTTGATTCTTTCGCACCAGGTCACACATCACAACGTGATCCGGATTTACGACCTCAGCGAAGCCCAGGGCGTGAAGTTCATCACGATGGAGCTGATCGAGGGGCGGAATCTGCAGTCGATTCTCGAGGAGAAGAAGAGACTGGCTCCAGAGGAAGCGGTGGACATCACGCGGCAGGTCTGCCAGGCGCTTGAGGCGGCGCACGGGGTGGGAATCATCCATCGGGACCTCAAACCGCAGAACATCATGGTGGATGCGACGGGGCGAGTGGTGGTAATGGACTTCGGGCTCGCGCGCACGCTTCGGGGCAATGGATTAACGCAGCAGGGCGCGTTCCTCGGCACCATCGAATACATGTCGCCAGAACAGGCCATGGGGACCGAGCTCGATCAGCGATCCGACATTTTTGCCCTGGGATTGATTCTTTACGAACTGCTCAGCGGAGACCTTCCCTTCGCCGCCGACAATGCTCTCGTCAGCCTGATCAAGCGGACCCAGGAAGCGGCGGTCCCTGTCTCCACGGTGCTGACCACGATTCCGGGCGCGCTCGACGCGATCGTCAGCAAGTGCCTGGAGCGCGACGTGCACCACCGGTACCAGAAGGTTTCGGAGGTCCTGGCGGATCTCACCAACTGGCAGGACCGGAAATCCGGCCGCCGGAGTGGAAGGCGAGGCCGAGTGAATCTTCGCCGCTGGTGTTCCCGGTGGCCGGAGATTGCGTCGATTGCAGCAACCCTGATCCTGGTGATTTTCGGATTTGTGTTTCGCGCCAAGCTTTTCAACCGTGGGAGTGACAGCGGGTCGACCCCGGCGGCCCCCGCGGTATCGCTCGCCATCCTGCCTTTCCGGAACGCATCCTCTGACCCGTCGCTCGATTGGCTGGGCTCGAGTGTTGCGGACATGCTGACCACGGAGGTCGGCCAGTCGGCCAGCCTGCGCACGGTGAGCCCCAACATTGTGCACCAGATCTTCGGGGATCTGCGGATTTCGTCTTCAAGCGCCCTCGACCCCGCGACGATCAAGCGGGTGGCTGATTTCAGTAATGCGGACCGGGTGGTGTGGGGACAATACGCCAAGTTCGGAAATGCGATTCGGATTGATGCCACGCTCCAGGACATCAAGAACAACCGTATTGTTCCGCTGAAGGTCGATGTGCCGAGTGAAAAGGATATTCCGGTGGCCATCGACCATCTGGCCGACTCGATCCGGCAGGCACTGGCGCTTCCGCAGGATGTGCTGAAGGAATTGAAAGCGAGCTCGTTCCAGCCCACGTCGAGTTCCGTCGACGCCTTGCGCGATTACAACCAGGGACTGGGACTGCAGCGGGACGGCAAGAATCTTGAAGCGCAAAAGCAATTTGAGGCTGCAACCCGGGCCGACCCCAACTTTGCCCTGGCGTTTGCGCGGCTGGCGCAGGCGTATAGCAGCCTGGGCTATGACAGCGAAGCGGAACAGTCGGCCAAGAAGGCGGTGTTGCTGAGCCAGAGTCTTCCGGAGGCGGAGAAGTATCAGATTTCGGCGATTGGGCTTCAGGTCAACAAGCGCTTTCCGGAAGCCATTAAAGCTTACGAGAATCTGGCCAGAGTGTTGCCGGATAACTCGGATGTGAGAGCGGCGCTGGCCCGGCTATACGAGGACTCCGGGGATCTTGGCAAAGCGAGGGATTATTACCAGAAGATCCTGACGTCGAATCCTAAAGACATCGGGGCGACGATTGATTTGGGGCGGATCCAGATCAAGAGCGGCGACCCGCAGGGCAGCCTTGAAACGCTGAACCGCGCTTATAGCCTGGCCGTGCAGAGGGACAACCAGGAGCAGAAGGCAATGAGCCTGCACCTGACCGCGGTCGCCTATCGAATGCTGAGCAAGCCCGAAGAGGTTCTGCGCAGCGAGCGCGAGGCACTCACGATCTGGCGGCAGATCGGGCAGCAGCGGGGCCTGGCGCTGAGCCTGAACGAAATGGCAAGGGCGCAGGCGGCGCTTGGCGATGCGAAAAGCGCGATGTCGAATTTCAGTGAAGCGCTGCAGATTCGCCGCGATATCGGGGACAAGCGCGGCCTCGGCGATACGCTGATCGATATGGGCAACCTGGCCGATGACCGCGGCGACCACGACGGAGCGCTCAAGATGTACAAGGAAGCCCTGGAACTGGAGCGCGAGATCGGCAACGAAAGCATGCAGGCGGTCTGCCTGAACAATATCGGAAGCGTGTACTCAGAGAAAGGACAATACGAGGACGCGCTTACTTACCTGCAACAGGTTCTGCAACTGCGAGAGAAGTCGATGGTCCCGCAGGATATCGTCAATGCGCTGCACAATCTCGGCCAGGCGCTGACGAGCATGGGCGAGTACGACCAGGCTATTGCCTACTATATGAAAGCCCTGGAATTGCGCCGCAGCATCAATGACACGCGCGGTGCGGCTCTCGAATCGTATGGACTGGGCGGCTTGTTCGATTTCCAGGGACGGTTTGGCGCCGCGGTTCACAGCAAAGAAGAGGCTCTGAAGACCTTTCGCGATTTGAAGGACAGGAGCTTCTGGATGGGGGAGATCCTGGGCGGCTATGGGCAGGCGCTGATTCTTGCCGGGCGCATGGATGAAGCGAAGAGCTCGCTGGACGAGGCGCTCAGCCTGGCGCGCGAGTTGAAGAACGACGGCCTGGTAGCACAGACCCTGGGCTTTCAGGGCGATGCGTTCTTTTACAAAGGAAACTTCGGGGCGGCTCATTCTCTCTACGACCAGGCTTTGCAGGCCGCGATGCGCAGCAAAGAAACGGAACGGATTCTGCTGGCAAAGATTGCGCTGGCCAAGGTGACGGTGCGCGAGAAGAAGGGATCGGCGGTGATTCCAAATCTTCGCGCGCTGATCGAGCAGGCAGACGAGGGCGGCCTGAAATACTCCGCGGTTGAGTGCTCGGTTTTCATGGCTGAGGCGATGCTGCAGGCGCGGGATGCTGCTCATGCCAGAGAGGAACTGGGCCGGGCCCTGCTGCGCTCGGACAAACTGGGGCAGCAGGCGTTGAGCGCGCAGGCGCATTCCCTGCTGGGGAGCATCGGCCGCGAAACCAAGGACAATGCCGAGGCCCGGGATCAGTTCCGCTGGGTGATCAATATTCTGGACACGATGAAGAAGGACCAGGGCGCGGAAAACCTGCTGCAACGGGCGGATCTGAAGCAGATGTATGACGACGCGGCCAATTGGCTCAAGACATCAGGGAACTAGGGAAGTCGCCCGGAAATGAAGTCGTTTGCAAAGTGCTCTCCATTGCGCCCATCTACAAGAAGCCGTCCGTCGGGGGCTGAAGCCCCTCGCTCATTCCTGGGCGGTTTACGGCACGACTGACGAGGTTGCTGAAAAAGCCGAGGATGCGGCAAATCCGACGAAAAGAATTCCCTCGGCGGCTAAAGCCGCGCTGAAATTGGTTGGGTTAAACGTACGGGCTGAAGCCCGTACCCTTCACGAAATGCATTTTTCAGCAAGTTGTGAAGTCATGTCCTTTCAAGACACATCGATGCGGCGGCACTGACCGCGGCGATTCAGCCGATGGCGATCCGCACTGCGGCCGCGGGCCTATTTTGGCGGCAGTCCAGTGGTCTTGGCCCGCAGCTCGTTCTGCTCCGCCGTCAGCGTGTACGCGATGTAGTACTTGTAGATGTTGGAGACGTAGGTGACGGTCTCCTGCCCTATTTCTCTGGCAGCAACCAACTCCACATTTCCAAACCAGACGTTCGGGTCAAGGCCTGAGCCCGGAGCTTTTTTGCGCAGCCCGGCGATGCGATTCGGCCCGGCATTGTAGCTGGCGAACACAAAGAGCGTCTTGTTGAGCCGATCGATTGCCGGCTCGTTGAAGTAGTTGTCCTCCACATTGCGCAACATCTTTACGCCGGCTTTAATGTTGGTTTCCGCGGTGTCCACATTGGGCACGTTGATGGGAGAAGCCGCCGCATACCTGGGAATCACCTGCATAATGCCCACCGCGCCGCTGGGGTTGCGTTTGCTCTGATCGAGCAAAGATTCCTGGTATGCCTGGGCCGCGATCATCAACACATCGAAGTCGTATTGGCCCGCATACTTTTTGAAGAAGGCTACGTTCTGCTGAAACTTCTTCATCTCCGTTGACGATGTGGAGTTCCTTATCCACTTGGTGTTCTCGAGGTAGCGCCGGAGGAGGGTGTTTCCGAAGGAAGATCCAACCTTGTGCGTCTCCATAAACTGGTCCACAAGCTGCTTCAACTGCGGGTTGTTCTTGCGCATGGCCCAGGCCAGGTCCTGGCCACTCGCGATCACAAGTTCGGGGTGCGGATGAACATTGGGCAGCACCTGGGACCAAAGGTCGGCACGCTGCTGACTTGTGACTGTAGCCGGAATCAGTCCGGCGTTCACCATCTGGATCAGGTCGTCGTCGCCCAGGTTCTTGTCGGCGGCCTTGATCACGATGGGCTTCTTGCCGGAATTCCTGAGGGTCTCATTGGCGGTCTGAAGGTTTTGGTAATAGGCGGAAATGGGATTGACATACACCTCTTTTCCGCCCAGGTCCGCGAGGGTTGAGACGGAACCCAAATCTGATCCGGAGACGATGATTTGCTTTACATCGGTGATGAGAGGTGTCGAGAAGGCGACCAGCTTTTCACGCTCGGGCGTCACGACGACGCCATAGGCGACAATGTCTCCGATGCCCTCCGTGAGAGCCTTCGCAACCTGATCGGCGCGCATGGGAACAAAGGCGACGGACACCGGCAGTTTGCGCGTCTTCAGCTTCTGGTTGACGAACTTCTGAAACTCCTCGAGAGTTTCGTACATTGCGCCCTTGGGCTTTCCGTTGTCGTAGAAGAACCCAATCGGATTGATGATGACGATGGCGCGGATCACACGCCGCTTCACAATCACGTCAAGGTCGCCCGTCTCCCGCTTGAATGCGATCGGCAAGGAGATAACATCCGAAGGTTTATCGGGCAGGCCGTCCGCGGAGACCGACGGAGGCGCGGCCGCCTGTGGCTGTGGAGGGTCTGGGCTGGGTGTGGTCGCGGCTTGCTTATGGCAGGCCGCTAACAGAAGAAGAGTAAAAGCCGGAAGCACCAAGAAACAGGCAAGGCGGGGCCTTACTGAATCTACGATCATTGAATTCCTCCTCAACCCCGGTTCGATTACGGATTAGCTGGGAGTTTGAAAGTTAGAAGCGGGAGCCGTTCAACAGCGTCGGATCTCGGGAAAGCCGTGCTAGCAGAAGGAGAACACACCTATGGGCATGCCGTCCAACACGTGACGCGCCTCACGTGTCGAACGGCGTAAATGAGCTGCGGGATTTTCGCAGCGATCAGCTTATTGTTAGAAGCCTGCGCATTGGCCCTGTTTTTTGGCTGCGGTGTTTCCTCCGCCGCTGATGGACGGATTGGCAGTGCAGGTGAGAAGGCCTTTGACGTGATTCGAGAACACCTGCGTCGGCTGCAAATTGGCGAGGTCCGCCAGGCCCCCTCCCACGGTGTTGTTGTCTACCGAGGTAGGAGCGAGATTAGCGCTCACCAGCAGATCGCCGGAGACGCTGTTGCCGGGACATCCCGACGTGGCGCCGATGAGGACCGGCGTCGCGCTGGCAACCACCTGCAACCCGCCACCGATCACCGCTCCGCACACCCGGGCCTGGACCGCGGATTTCGGAAGAGCGAGGATCGCCACGTTTCCTTTGATCGTTACCGGGGGACCGATCGAGAACGTTCCTCCAGTTACCGTGAGGTTCCCGTCGACGAACGCATTGGTCAGAACCAGGTTGCCGCCTGCTTCAACCACGCTGCCGGTAACGCCACCGCCTACGAAGGTGCAGGACTGGCCGCTGGTAATGAGAAGACTGCCTTTGAAGGTGCCGTTGTAGACGCCGTTGCACTTTGTCCCCGAGGCGGGAACGGAGGCGACGACGGTCAGCGTGAAGGGCAGAGTGGCCGGCGAGCCGACTCCGTTTTGCGCGGTAAAGGTGACGGGGAAGGTGCCGCCCGCGGACGGGGACCCGCTCAGCGTGCCGGTTCCGTTCCTGTTGTCGACGAAACTGACGCCGGCGGGAAGAACTCCAGTCTCGGTAAGAGTTGGTGCGGGATAGCCCGTCGCGCTGATGGTCACAGCGACGGGGCTGCCAACTGCAACTGTTGCGCTTGCGGGCCCCGAAATCGCGGGCGGAGCTGAAACGCTGTAAGCGATGGTTTGCGAATTGGTGTTGGTTGCCGAATCCTGCACCTGCACCGTAAAGCTGTGCGGTCCGGGCGTGGTGGTATCGAATTGCGCTCCGCTGGCGACGGATGTGCCAGGGGTATCGGTCGCGCTGCAGCTTTCCACGGTCAGATACGGTCCAATCGGGGAGCCGGCGCCGGCGTTGACGGCCGAGCAGGAGTACTTCGCTATGGTTGTCGGGTCGGTTTCGCCCTGGGTATAGGTCGCTCCGCTGGCAGGCTGGGTGACGTTGATGGCGGGCAATTCGTTCTGGGTCTGATAGGTGATCACCCAGCAGGATGTGGTTCCGCCGCTGCCGCCTTTGGCACCGCCGCTGGTGTCTCCCAGGGCGAAGGTGTTGATCTGGTTGCTCTGGAAGAGGGGCGTGGCGCCATCGGGATCCGGCGTGCACGGGTGGACCGCGTCGGGGCCCTCGCCTTTCAAGAGGCCAACCGAGGGCAGACCGTCAGCAGAGGTCAGGTTGGGGAATCCGAAACTGAAGGGCAACGGAGGAACGCCGCACTGCAACGGCACATTCTCTGACGGAGTGTCCGCAGTACAGAAGAAATTGAAGCTGGTGCCCAGTTCAGCGTCAAACGGATTGCTGCTCGAGCCGCATGATCCGGCCGGCGGACAGGTGACCTCGAACAGGACCGCGGTGTCCTTGCCCTGCCCTCCGCCATTCTGGTAAACGAAGCACTCGGCGGTCTTGAACTTCTGGTTGGCCTGCACCAGCGCGGTGCAAGCCTGCTGACTGATGGGAATCGCCGTGACCACCATTTGCAGTTGCTGGGTGGTGTCGGTTTCCTGCGCGGTGAAGGTGTAGCCGCTGGTCGGGCTTCCTTCGACGAAGCCTCCGTTGATATTGAAGACGGTCGGAGTCGTCTGGCCGGGCGTTATGGTTCCCGTCTGGCTCTGGCCCTGGGGGGTAAAGGTCCAGCTCAGGATGTCCTGATCGTCGTTGCCGCCGCCGGTGCCCGCGGTGAATCCGACATAGGCGCTGGAGCCGCTGAGCCCGATGGTGGTGATATCGAAGAAGACACCCCCGGGGAAAAGGTCGACGCCGTCAAGGACTACATCGAGAGTGGAACAGGTTTGCGTGCCGGTGACGCCGCACGTGGACAGCGCGGAGGGCGTGTAGGTGATGGCCGCGACGTGGACGGCGCCATCCGTCAGATTGATCTTGCCGGTGAGGTCGTTGGACTTGAGAGAGCAACTCGAGTCGACCCTGTTGGGAGTGATCCCGCCGCAGTTCTGAATGGTGACGTCATCGCGGCTCGGGTCGACCCCGGCGCCATTGGGATAGGTGTTGAACTCGATCGCCACGCTGTTTGCAATGCCGTTTGAGGTAGCACACCCGCTGCTGCTGCCGCCGAACCCGATGCCGCATCCGCCGCCACCCAGGGCTGACAGGCTGCTGTTCTGAATCACAAACGCAAATCCATCAGCGTTATAGGTCGATGTGCTCCCCAATTGGAATGAGAAGGTGGTCGTGAATCCGTTGGCAACAACCTGAGGGGTCTGGTACCAGGACGACGTGGCCCAGCCTCCCTGATTAGCGGTCAGCCGCAGGACGGTCGATACGGAGGATTCCGGCGTCGCGGGAGGCGCGAAGGATGGAGAACCTGAATAGCCGCTGTTGGTTCCATTCGGCGTCAAGCAGCTTTGGTTGGTGCTGAAGTCCGGTGAATAGCCGGGGGAAGCGGGACAACCCTGTGCCGAAGCGAGCCTGACACCGACTATCATGCCCAGAACTACCAGTGTAGCTATTTTGCCTGACCGCGCGATCGCTGCTCTCATGGTTCTCCTTGCAGATCCTGTTTCTTAAGAAAAGGGGTGAATTCTAACTCGAAGACAAAGTTTGCCCGGCAGGCGGTGAAACAGCTATCGGCCAAGTGCCCGAAGGCATTCGCCGTTCGACGCAGTCCCTAGTCTTCGCCGAAGCAAGCAGACAGATTGCCATTGGGGGAAGCTGGCACCGTCCTGGGCTTGCGAGGGCGCACAATCGAACCAACTGGTGCGGTTGGTACCTGTCGGAGGAAGCCTTTTGCGGACGGCGAGTCTACAAGCTATTGAATACAGTGTGACTTGTCAAGAAGGTTGATCAAATTCGGAACTAATTCCGTTACCGGATGCGACCGCGACTTCTCCGCTGAGAGCCACGGACCGCCGCATCTCCTGAAATGACGTAGAATTCACTAACCCGAGGCCTATGTCTGAATCGCCGGCTCCAGTTCATGGTTATATCGACGTCGTGTTTTCTGATCGTCCTCACCAAGTGGTTTGGATAAACGAACTGCCGTTTTTTATCGGACGAGGGAGAGAGAGCGGCAATCACCTGGCCATCGATGACCTGCGCATCTCGCGCAAATGCGCGGCCATTTACGCCGGACCGACGGGGATCTGCATCGAAGATCGCGGTCAGCTCAATGGCATATTCGTGAACGGGAAACCAACCAGCGCAGGAGCGCTGGCCGACGGCGACCGGATCCGGCTTGGGATCGACGAAGGATGCCAACTTGTTTTCCGACTTCAGCCGGAGGCGCACTCCCAGGAAGAAGCGGTCACGAAGTTGCGGAGCATTCTCGACTCCCTGGGCGGCGACTCCGCCGATGAACTCAAAGGGCTGAGGCTGGTTCTGGAGGCGACATCCCTGCTGCATTCGCAGCTTCCGCTCGAATCCGTTCTGGCCGCGATGCTCGATCACGCGATCGTCATCACCCACGCCGACCGCGGAATGCTGCTGGAACCGGATGGGTCCGGTGGATTGCAGGTCAGGGTGGCGCGGGGGCGGGAGGGGGAGAGTTTCGCACCCGAAACGATGAATCCGAGCCGGTCGGTCCTGGCGAGGGCGATCGAGGCTGAATCGGCAGTGATCAGCGAAGACCTGAACCTGGCGGATCGAAACCTGCAAAGCGCGCTCAGCGTAGTCGTGCAGTTGTTGCGTTCGGCGGTTGTGATTCCCTTGTACGGCACGCAGTACGGAACGGCCGGCTCGCCGGTCAAGGGCGCCCGGCACCAGTTGCTGGGAGCTGTGTACCTGGATTCCAGGCGGACGGCCACTTTTTCGGCCCTGGACCGGCAAATTCTGGATGCCCTGGGGGCTCAAGCCGCAAGCATTCTTGACAATGCCCGGCTGCTCGAACGGGAGCGAGAGCGCCAGCGCCTGGAGCAGGAGTTGAGCATCGCGCGCGAGATCCAGCAGGCGCTGCTGCCACAGGGGCTTCAGGACTACCCTCATCTTGCGGTCACAGGAATTCACCGGCCCTGCCACGAGGTGGGTGGGGATTATTTCGATGTCTTCGCTCTGCCCGACGGCCGCATCGCGATCATGATTTCCGATGTCGCCGGCAAGGGTCTCGGGGCCGCCTTGCTGACAACCATGCTGCAGGGGGCGCTCTCAGGGATGACGCTCGGCGTGGAGCCGGTAAAGGTATTCGATCATCTCAACAGCTTTCTCTGCAGCCGCGCGGCGGTGGGCCGTTATGCAACCATGTTCTTCGGACTGCTGGATCCCCACGGCGTGCTCGAGTTCGTCCGCGCCGGCCATCCGTCCCCTCTGCTTCTGCGGCGGGGCGAGGTCAGCGAATTATGCTCCGGTGGATCGTTCCCCGTTGGCCTGGTCGAGCAGGCAACGTTCAAGGCCGATCATATCCAGCTCGAACCCGGAGACACATTGTTGTTCTACACGGACGGCGTATCGGAAGCCGAGGATCGAGACGGAAACCAGTTTGGAGCGGAGCGGCTCACGGAAGCCCTCGGGCGGCATCAAGGCGGCTCCCTGGCAGAACTTCAGGCCGGGATTCTGAGCGCGGTCGAGCGGTTTGCCGAGGGCGCAAGCCAGTCAGACGACGTTACTCTTCTGGTGGTCCGCTTCCAGGGTGTGGAGGACGGCGCCGTCAGCGCTGAGACTAAAAGCCCGGGGCAAACACGGGCGCCTGTGTAACCCGACGTTAACAACTGCCGGGTACGATGAGCGAGGCCTACCGCGGCAAATCGACCCCAAACGGCAGGAAAAGGAAGCATAGATGACACTCTCGACTGAATCCATGGAAGGTGGCATCACCAGGGTTCTTCTGGATGGGCGACTGGATATTCAAGGCGCGGCCGCGATCGATTTGCGCATGAACGTGCTGGCCGGCAGCAGCAAGTTTCTCCTGATCGACCTGCGCAATGTCTCTTTTCTGGGCTCGATGGGCCTTCGTTCGATTGTCATTCCCGCCCAGGCGGTTCGCCGTCACGGGGGAAAAGTCGCGTTGTTCGGTCCGGTTCCGATGGTGGAAGAAGTACTGAATGCCAGCAACATCCACGAAATCATTCCCATCTTTCACGACCTCGATGCCGCCGTCGCGGCGCTGTGCTAACACTGCTGAACGCGGGTCAGCTCCTATTTCGGAGGGCTCAAGCGCCACGGGTAAAGCGAGAATGCTCTTGAACGGACTGCAAGACCGGATCGAACTGGACAGCCGGCTCACGGAGTTGACCCGGGTTCAGCCATGGGTGGAGGCGTTGGCCGACCAATACGGCTTCAGCGAGGACGGCCGGTTCGCGATGCACCTGTGCGTGGAAGAGGCTTTGGCCAATATAGTGATGCACGGCTACCGTAACGAACCCGGACATCCAATCGTCATTCGCTCTTCTGCTTCAGAGCGCGAACTCTTCCTCGTGATTGAAGACGAAGCCCCGGCCTTTGCCCCGGTTGAGCCTGCTCCGCAAGGCGATGCGACGACGCCCGTGAGCCTGGAATCGATTGAACCGGGCGGAAATGGTATCCGGCTGCTCTATCGTTTCGCGGGATCGCTGGCGTACGAAAGGTTCTCCGACGGCAATCGGCTCACCATAGGATTCCCTATCCCTTTCGACGGTGTTTCGGCTTGATTTGGGCGAGCCGAAAAGTGACCAGAGACTGCATCTCGGTTCCGGCGGATCCTGCAAGATGAGGTGTCTCAAGCACTTCCTGATATTTTTGCCAGTTTGCAATGCCTAAAGTATCCCCGTAGACTTTTCTCTCGTCATGTAGTCGCCCAAAATGGCCTTTCAACTGAGACTGGCTTTTCCGAGTGATCCTCGCTACTTGTCTCTCGTCCGCGCTTCTGTTGGCGAGCTGGGTGTGATTTATGGTTTCACGAGCGAGGAGCGCATTGAGGTCACACTCGCGGTTGACGAGGCCCTGGCTAACATCATTCGCCACGCCTACAACAATTGTTACGACCGGGAGATCGAGTTCGAGTGCCTCGTCGATGAGGAGCAAATGGAGTTCACACTGCTCGACCACGGAGAGCCACCGGATCCGGCAAGGATCTGCGGCAAGCCCATGGATGAGTTCGCATTAAGTGGCCGGGGGACACACCTGATCAAGGCCATCATGGATGAAATGTCGTATCAGAAGGTCTCGAGAGGGAATCAACTGAAGCTTGTCAAACGGCTGCCACGCGCCAAGCCACGCGCCGATGGGAAGTAATGCAGGAGAGGTTCTTGATCCAGAGCCAGTGAAGGATGCACATGGAGAGACAGCTAGAGTTTTCGACCCGAAGTGATCGAGACGCCGTGATTGTGGACGTGGTCGGTCAAATTGACCTGGGCACTTCACCGGCGTTGCGAAAATCATTGCTGGAATCACTGACCGGGACGGAGCGTCTTGCGATCAATCTGCTGGAGGTGAGGTACATCGACAGTTCCGGCATCGCTTCCCTGCTGGAAGTTCTCCAGGAAGCCAAGAAGTCCAAGAAGCGAATCATCCTCTTTGGGGTGACCGGGTCGGTTCTGAAGGTATTGCAACTCACACGCCTGACCGGGGTGTTTGAAATCTGCGAAACCGAATTGCAGGCGCTCGACGCCTGACACCCGCGTCGAGAATGCCCGCTGGAGCATCGTATTGAACGGATGTACCGCGCAATGACGATCCTGGAAAGAGCCGGAGCGATCCCGCGAGCGGTGGGCGCGCTGACGATCAACGGCTTCGCGTATTTAGGAGGCCTGGCGAGTCTCGCCGGTCAGTCTGCCTACATCACCTTCGTGGGTCCGTTCCGCGGCCAGCGCCTCCGGCCGCAGCGGGCCCTCCATCAGGCCATGGCCGTGGGAGTCGAGGCCATCCCCATCGTTTCGCTGATTACGTTCTTTGTCGGCCTCATCATGGCCCTGCAGAGTGCTTATGAGCTGCGGCGATTGGGCGCGATGCAACTTGTGGCCGGTGCGGTGGCAGTGTCGATTCTGCGCGAACTTGGTCCCCTGCTGACGGCTATCGTTGTCATTGGCCGATCCGGGTCCGCTTTCGCCGCGGAAATAGGCACCAAGAAGGTGACTGAGGAAGTGGATGCGCTGAGGACCATGGCTTTCGATCCGGTTGCCTTCCTTGTCGCGCCCAAGTTTCTGGCCATGCTCATCATGGTGCCATGCCTGACAGTCTGGGCTGACTTCATGGGGGTTGTCGGTGGATGCGTCTTCGGCGTCGCAGGCGCGGGGTTCACCATCGGCTCCTATTTTCAGGCGACGCTGGATTCGATTGTCAATCGCGACATCTATACGGGCCTGATCAAGAGTGCATTGTTCGGACTTGTGATTACGGCGGTCGGATGCAAGGAAGGATTTTCAACCGGTGCGGGCGCCGAGGAGGTGGGACGTTCGACGACGTCTGCCGTCGTCACGTCGATCGCGCTCGTGATCGTGGTCGACCTGGTGTTCACAGCCTTGTTTTATTTCATTAATCCGACTTAATTCAAAAGGCGCGGACCGTTGTTGGCGATGGCCTGGATAACGCTGCTACGGAGAGACGTTCAATATGAATGACGCCGGCACGAGCGACGCAGCAATTTCGGTGGTGAACCTTCGCGTGAGTTATGGCGAGCGGGAGATCCTCCACGGGATCACGTTCGACATCAAGCGCGGAGAAACCATGGTGATCCTGGGCGGGTCGGGCTCGGGAAAGAGCACTTTGCTGCGGACCCTGGTGGGACTCGAAAAGCCCAGCTCCGGAGAAGTCTGGATCGGGGGAGTGAATACCGCCAATATCTCCGACCGCGAAATGAACGCGATTCGAAAAAGAATGGGAATGTCGTTTCAGGGCTCTGCCCTGTTCGGCTCGATGACCGTTGGCGAGAATGTTGCGCTACCGCTGCGCGAGCATACCGATCTCGAAGATTCAACGATCGAGATCATGGTGCGCATCAAGCTCGGACAGGTGGGTCTTAGCGCCTTTCAAGACTTTATGCCTTCGGAACTCAGTGGAGGAATGAAAAAGCGTGCCGCCGTAGCCCGTGCACTGGCAATGGACCCCGAGATCCTGTTCTTCGACGAGCCGTCGGCGGGACTGGATCCGATTATTGCCGCAGGACTTGACGAACTGATTCTGAACCTCAAGACGGCATATGCGATGACGATAGTAGTCGTGACCCACGAATTGGCGAGTGCGTTCCTGATCGCCGATCGGATGGTGTATGTCGACCGGGGCCATATTGTGGCGCTGGGAACCAAGGAAGAGTTTCAAGCGAGCACGCATCCACGCGTGCGTCAATTCCTGGACCGGGTTCCAGAACCTGAAGTTAACGAAGAACTCGATTACCTGCAGATGCTCACCGGTGAACGCACGACCAAGAAGAATTGAGATGGCGGAGCCACTGAGGATGAGGATTTTATGAAGAGTAAGCGTGAGGAAGCCCTGGTTGGCCTCTTCGTCTGTATTGCGGCGGCACTGCTGATTGGGACGGTATTGGCCGTGGCCGGGACTTTTTCTTCGGGCGGCACTCCGTACCACACGTATTTCAAGGCGGCGGGGGGACTATTGCCCGGGGCGAAGGTCCGATACGCGGGAATGGATGCAGGCAAGGTCAAGACCGTCCGCATCGATCCGGGGGATTCGACTCGAATCGAGATCGACTTCACGGTGCAGCGCGACATTCCCGTAAAGACGGACAGCAAAGCCAAAATCGCGGCTCTCGGGGCGCTCTCGGATAACTACGTGGAACTCGGAACCGGGACCAAGGGCGCTCCGCTCGCTCCTGCAGGGAGCGAATTGAAGTCTACGGAGACGCTCACGATCGCGGACCTCGGCGATATGATCGGCAGCCTGGAGCCGGTTGCGAACCAGGTTCTGCAGAACCTGAACCAGCGGCTGGTCGAACTGCAAGTCACGATCGCCCGCGTCAATGATCTATTGAACGACAAGAACCGCGCCGATGTGAGCGCCAGCCTGGGGAACCTGAACGGCTTGCTGGCAGACAGCCGGCCGAAAGTTGCGGTGAGCCTGACCAACATACAGAACGCTACCGCCCAGATTCAGCCCATGCTGGACAACCTCAAAACCACGATGAATCAAGCGAATGTTGTGCTGTCGCACGTCGATTCAATGCTGGTTGAGAATCAACCGGACATCCGCGCCACCGTTATCGAATTGAAGCAGACACTGGTTTCGGCTTCATCGCTGATCGAGCAACTGAAGAACATAACCGGCGGCGACAATATCGACCAGATCCTGGTGAATATCCGAATCGCCACCGAGAATGTGAGACAGCTGACGGATTCGTTGAAGACCAACCCGTCGGTCCTCATTCGCGGGAACAATGTGAAGGATCGCAAACCTGGCGAACTGATGAAGTAATCTTAACCGCGCGGGATGACGAATCGAAGATGCGATTCGGCTGGTTGCTTTCCTGAGTGGAAACGAGATAGAGACCCTCGAAGAAGGCTCGAGGGCACACGAAAGAGGTTCACTATGAATCGAGCGACCGGTCCAATTCTGTTCTCGCTGCTGGCCTTGATCCTGAGCGGATGCGGCAAAGCCAAGCCCATCCGGTATTACGCGATTCAGTCCTCCACGGCCCCAGCCCTCTCAAGCGGTACGCCCACCGTGTCTCTGCTGGTTGCGGACATCAGCACTCCGACGATCTTTCGGGATTCGCCGATCGCGTATCGGGTCGGTACTAATGAGGTGGGTACATACCAGTACAGCCGGTGGATTGAGCCACCCGTCGAGATGGTGCACGACCATTTGATCCACCTGCTGAGAAGCTCAGGAACGTATCAGTCCGTGGATAGCCTTGGGAGCGCCTCGGGAGGCCAGTTTCTGGTCCGGGGCCACCTCTATGATTTCGAAGAGGTGGACAGTGCAACTGGTATCACGGGTCTGGTATCGATGGACTTTCAACTCTATGACCGAAAGTCAGGCAAGGTTGTCTGGTCCCATGTCTATTCGCAGTCGGAGCCAGTCCAGGGCAAGGAGATCTCGGCGATCGTCACCGCATTGGACGTCAATCTCGAACGCGGACTGAAAGAGGTGGCCGCCGGGCTCGATCAGTACTTCTCGGCGAACCCCGTCGGAAAGTCGTGACCGAACACGATTGCCAGTCAGCGCCAACCTACGAATTCATAGCCCTTTCATCGTGCTGATCCCGCGGTAATTATGCCGAGATTGGCGTTGACATGCTTCGGGTTTTGCGGGTACCGTTTGTTATCCGAGTTTGCCGGTAAACAGGAGGCTTGGGCGCGTGATGGTAACTGGTGAGCCGGGTGCATCCATAGCACAAGAGGCGATTCAGTTCGCGGGCAGCGACGATGTGCGCCTGTTCTTTTCCGGACCGCCCCAAGGCCTGAGCGGCAACATCCCCCTGGTCAACAACGGGATCGAAAAACAGAAGATCCGAACGATCACTGTGACGGCGGACAGCCTTCATGGTCCCGCCAGCCTGCCACTAACGGAGATTCCGTTTTACGCCAAGCTATATCCTGGCCAACAGGCCAGCGTTACGGGAATGATCGCGCTCGATGCAAAGACCCGGCCAGGCAAGTATGAATTCCAGGTGACTCTGGGCGGCAAGACGGTACCGGCTACCGCGCAGGTGGCCGAGGTGGTGGATTTCCGGATTACCCCGGGTAACATCACTATTCTCGCCGGCAAGGCCAAGAAATATACCCGCGAGTTTGTCATCGAGAACCGAGGCAATGTCGATCTGCCTACGGGTTCGAAGTGCGAGTGTCCGATCTTTGATTCTTTCGATCTTCTAACTGGGCTCTTGACCGGGTTACACAAGGCGGACAAAACGTCGGTAGAGACGATGGTGAAGGGCTTTCTCGACGAATGGGCGGACCTGCAGGTGGGAACACTGGAGATCACCCGTTCGCCAGTGACTCTGCATCCAGGCGATAAGACCACCGTGGATGTGAACTTCCATCTGCCGGATGGACTCAAGCCGTTGCGGCATTACTACGCGAACCTGCAACTCTACAACGCGATTCTCGGCGTGGATATTTACACCACGGCCAAGGCGTGAACGGGTTTGACTCTGGATCGTACCGAAACGAGGGGGGTAACAGATGAGCAAGGGTGGCGGCGGCGTCAATATTCCGGACCATTACAATATCGCGCTGGGAAGCACGAGCACGCCTCTTCAAGTGGATGTGGACATCGACAAGATTGCGCCGGTCACGGTGAACTCGAACCTTGCGGTTACGCAGCCGATCGTTTCGCAATCGACGAGCACCTCCAACGCCACGACGAATTCGACCGCGAATGTCGATCTGAAGCTTGAGCCGCTCTCGGTCAGCAGCGATTCCAAGTCGCTGATCGATCTGAAGCCGGTGGTGGTGGACTCGTGCCAGACGATCAAGCTGGCGCCGCTGCCGCCGATTCACATGGAGCAGCCATATTCACAGCATTTTGGATTCACGTACATGGGGATGGAACTATTCGGATTCACGATGTCAGGCAAGTCTGAGCTCCGCCTGCACAGTCCCAGGAATGCGCACTCGTGCGGATGCCATGAAGAGGAGGGCGAACACCGGAGGCCCGAGCCCGCGCCCAGCCAGGGAAATACGCGTTCGGCCGGCGGTTTGCGCGTGCGGGTAAGCGACGATCTCTAAACAGTAGTGTTGACGAGATATCTCTCAAACGGAAGGTAAAGATGCATACTCATCGCCATCGCCACTCAAGTCAGTCCAATCCGAGTCAGGGGCCGGCGTTGTACTACGGGTACTGTCACGACACGGGCCAGATGAGGATGATGACGTATCCCGACTACGTCAACAACATGCAGACTGGTTATACCAATTTGTACAACGCCATTCCTGCGATGGCGCAGCCGTACAGCACCGCAGCCACGCAGACGGCGCCAACCTATGCCAGCCGGAAGCCGCACGGCCATTGCCACGAGCACCACGATTGCGATTGCGATCACGACTGTGACGACGATTGCGGTTGCGAGTGTTCCTGCCACGTTCGCTGTGCGGACACAGTTGAATATGCCCGCTGCGGCGAAGTGAGGCGAATTCCGATCACGTTTGAGAACGACACGCGGCGTGATCGCGATGTCGCGCTGACGCTGGGGACATTCGCGACCTCTTCCGGCAAGGAAGTGGGATGGCAAACCTCATTGTCCGATACCACGTTCACGCTGCCGGCGTGCGGTCACAAGACCGTCATACTGACGGTTCCCGTGGGATGCGGGAGTAAGGATCCAGCCGGCAATTCGGCGCCGACGGACGTCGGTACAGCCGGCCAGGTGGATTCGTGCAAAGTGGCTTATGCCACGCTGCGCGCGGAGGGATGCCGCGTGCGCCCGCTGGTGATTGCGGTTGCGGTGGTGCCCGACCACTGCGGAGCACATCACGCGGATTGCGGCTGCGGCTGCTGCTGAATTCTGAGAGTGTCTATCGGCGCGTGGCGCGAACGATGCGGTACTGCCACGCGCCGCTTCGCATCTGCTCGTAGACTCCTGACCCCGGTACCGCGAGAAAATTGTCGATCATCTCGCTGTGTCCGCCAAAGGCCTGGGCCCGCGTGGCGGCAATTGCGTCGCAGGACGCGAGCACGTTGGCGGTGATGTCGCGCTCGGTTTCAATCTTCAATCCAAGCGCGGGCAGGAGCACTCTTACTTCCATCCATCGTTCCACGGGCAGCAAATCGGTATAGAGGAATCTTCCGCCTGGATCTAAAACGCGGCGCACTTCCGCGTAGAAGGCGCGCAGGTTGGGATACGTGTGCGATGACTCGATGTTGGTGACGACTTCGAACGTCGCATCGTCGAAGGGCAGGTGTTCCGCATCGCCCACTTCAAACCGGGCGCCGTTCTGGTGAGTCTTGCGACAGAAAGCCACGGCCTCGGGGGCGAGGTCAACGCCGATCGCTTGAGCGCCGAAGGTCTCCGCCATGAGGGCAACGGTTCCGCCGCGGCCGCAACCGACGTCGAGCACGCGGGCGTTCTGCAATTCCGCATCGCCGACCAGCTCGAATGCAAGGCGCACGGAGTTGCGATTGAAGACGCGATCGGGCACCTCGAATCGAGCCTCGTCTCCATCGCCCAGGCTGACGTAGCCATAGTTGAGGAAGAAGGAAGCTCCGCCGACTCCGGACTGCTCGAGACGCCGGGATACGTCGTTATAGAAATCGCGATGGGTTTGCTTGGCGGCAACGTCGATCGCGCTCCCGAGCAGCTCAGGCTGAGGCGTGGCAGAAGACTGGGCGGCGGAGTGGTCCGCAGGAGAAAGGCCGGGTCCGGCGCCTCCCGCTTTGGCAGCATCGACTACCGCGGCGAGCTCGGCGACGGTGGGCGCCTGGAAGAGCTTGAGCACGGGTAATTCAATCTGGAATCGATCGCAGATTTCGGATGCGAGTTGCGCGGCGAGGAGCGAGTGTCCACCGAGGTCGAAGAAGCGATCGTGAATTCCTACCGATTCAAGTCCCAACTGCGATGCCCAGATCTCGGCCAGGGTTCGCTCCGTGTCGGTTCTCGGCTCCTGGTAGGCCGTGGAGAGATTGGGACGGGGATGCCGCTCGCTGCCGGAGTTTTTGCCGGCGGCGGAGTCGGAGTGCTGCACCCAATCCTTGAGGCGCTCTTCGAGGTTGACTGCGACTAATACCCGCGACTGGAGGGGGAGTTTGAGAATGCGGAGAAATACATCGCCGCCCTCCGCTGGGTTGATGGCCAGGGGAAGGCTGGCGCTCTGCGCTTCAGCGGCGTTGTCCCAGGCATCCCATTCGATGCTGAGCCAGTGACTTCCACGGCTAATCGCGAGAGTGTCGAGAACCGCATTGGCGGCGGCATACGTACCCAGGGCGAGTCCGCCGAGAACGGCGGAGATGGACGAGTGCAGCACCCAGCGGCGCGGCTCGCGGCCGCGCATTGCGTCCATGGTGTGGAACAGCCCGCGCAGCTTGGGAGAGAACTGCGCTTCGATCTGTTCGGGACCGGTGTCGGCGACCGCCGCGAACGCTGCAGCGTCGATCCTGGCCGCGCCGTGAATGAGCAAATCGATTTGACCGAAGTGCGCAATTGCGGCATCGACGGCAGCGCGCACCTCCGTTGTACTGTTCAGGTCGGCCTTGAGGACGATCACGTCATCTCGCTTGGCGCGCATGGCCGCGAGTCGCCTATACAAGATTCGCTGCTCAGGAGAAATGGAGGCATCTTCGCTCCTGGCGGCCCACTGCGCAGGTTCTCCCAGATTGCTGCGTCCCACAAGGACCAGCTTTGCCTGCATTCGATTGAAGACCGCTTCGGCCAGGTGAAGGCCCATGTGCCCGAGTCCGCCGGTAATCAGCACTACGGGCTGAGAGGGCAGAGCCTCAAATGTTTTTGAAGATTGGGCCGCGATGGGAACATACGTTTCAATGTGCCGGTGGCCATTGCGAAGCCCCACGGTTGGATCGGGAACGCCTGCTGCAAGCTCGGCGACGACCATTTCAGCCGCGGTGGAATGATCATCGACGTCCACGTGAGCGGTGCGAAGACCCGGGTATTCCTGGGGAATGACGCGAGCTGCTCCGATGATGAGGGCGCGATTCGGATCGAGTGGGTCGCTGTTTTCGATTCGGACGGTTCCCCGGGCAACGAAGAGCAGCGGCAGCGGGCGAACGGTTTGCTGGCTGCTGAAAGCGCAGGCCATGCGCATGGGCGCATACAAGGCGAATGCGGCGGACGCGTCGAGGTCCGTCGTTTCGGGCGGGGTGGCGCCCCAGCAATAAACGACGCCCGCCAACCTGGGTTCAGTTGAGCAAACGAGTTGGGCCAGGCGCCTGAGATCTTCATTCACGCTGGGACCGATGATATATTGCCGATCACTGAGGGATTCGAATTGCTCGCCGCGGGATGCGCGGATGACATGGCAGCCACAAGCCTCGAGTCGGGCCGCGATTGCCGAGCCGGGAGTGCCGGCTTGATCGAACAGAAGAATACGTTGCCCAATCAGCTTGCTCGTGTCGGTGTTGCTCAAGGGCGCGTCAGTCCACTTCGATTCGTAGAGCCATTTGGATGTATCGCGCACATCGGGCATTTCAGACGCATTTTCAGGGCGCTTGCCTACCCAGTAGCTCTGGCGCTCGAACGGGTAGGTGGGGAGACTGATGCGCGAACGCGGCTCGTTGCGATGGAATTCTTTCCAGTCGATGGCAACTCCGCTGGACCAGAGCGCGCCGACGGATGTGAGGATCTCCTCGGTATCGGCGCGTCGGGCGTCGGGGCCTGGAAGAGACGTGAGACAAGGCGCGGGCAGATCCATGGTGCGCAGCGTTTCGCTGGCGAAGGTCGTGAGCGCGTTGCCTGGTCCTGCTTCAAGGAAGATGGCGTCCTTCGCGGCGGGGCTCTTTGGTGCAATGAGAGTTTTGAAGGCGTCGGCGAATCGTACGGACCTGCGTACTTGCGTGACCCAATACTTTGGTTTCGCTACTTCTGCATCGGCCCAACTGCCGGTGAGAGTCGATGCGAAGGGTTTGGTGGGAGTGGACAATTCGACTCGCGATACGATGCTCTCAAATTCATCCAGGATGGGATCCATCATGGAAGAGTGAAATGCGTGCGAGGTATGCAGCCTGCGACTTGCCAGCGAGGCTGCGGTGAGTTCGGCCTCAACTTTGACCATGTCGGCGTCAGGGCCGGAGAGGACGCAAAAGCCGGGCGCATTGATGGCAGCGATGGAGACTGAATCGCTTACGAATCTTTCGACCGCGGCCACGTCGGCCATCACGGCAAGCATGGAACCGCGGGGAAGAGCAGAGATCAGCTGGCCACGACGCGCAATGATGCCGAGTGCATCTTCGAGGCTCATGACGCCGGCGAGCACGGCGGCAACGTATTCGCCAACACTATGACCGATCATGGCCGCGGGCTGTACGCCCCACGAGATCCAGAGTTGCGAAAGAGCATAGCCGATGGTGAAGAGGGCGGGCTGAGCCCACTTCGTATCGCGAAGAGCCTCGGCGGCCTCTTTACGGCGACTGGCGGCGGGAAAGAGAAGACGACGCAGATCGAATCCGACAGCGGGCTTGAGGATGCGCGCACAGCGATCGACAGTGCGGCGGAAGAGCGGCTCCGACTTGTAGAGTCCGCCGGCCATGCCGGGATACTGCGAGCCCTGCCCGGAAAACATGAAGGCCACGGGCCGATCCGCAATCGACTGAACGGCGGGGAATCTATCGGGATTCCGCAACGATGCAATGGCGCGTTCGGTATCGAGAGCCGCGAGCGGAATGGCGCGCCGATATTTAAATGGCCGCCGGCCGAGGTGGAGCGTATACGCAGCGTCGGCGAGGTCGATCCCGGGATGTTTTTCGAGGTGCGTGGCGAGCTTCTTCGAAGCTTCAGCAAGCGCTGCCTCACTTCGCGCCGAGATGGTGAGTAACTGGTGGGCTCTTTTCTCTGCGGGCTTAGTTCGCTGGGGTGCTTCTTCGAGGACAATGTGCGCGTTGGTGCCACCCACGCCGAAGGAACTGACGCCGGCGCGGCGGGGAGTTCCATTTCGCTCCCACGGGATCAGCTGCGTCGCAACGTAAAAGGGGCTCGCGGCGAGATCGATGGCGGGATTGGGCGCGGTGTAGTGCACTGTCGGCACGATGGCCTGGTGCTCGATCGAGAGGACCGTCTTGATCAGCCCGGCGATTCCGGCCGCGCAGGAGAGGTGGCCGAAATTCGATTTGACCGAGCCGATGCCGCAATAGCCGCTGCGTTCAGTGCCGGCGCGGAATACTTCAGTGAGAGCGGACAACTCGATGGGGTCGCCAAGAATTGTGCCGGTGCCGTGGGCTTCAACGTATCCAAACGATTCGGCGGACGCGCCGGCCATGGTGTGTGCTGCCCGGATTGCGGCGGCCTGCCCGCGTGTGCTGGGTGCGGTGTAGCCCACCTTGTCGCTGCCATCGTTGTTCAGGCCAGTGCCGAGAATCACGGCGCGGATGTTGTCACGATCGTGGACGGCTTCGGACAGCCTCTTGAGCACAATGAGGCCAACGCCGCTGCCCACGATGGTTCCCTGCGCGTTGGCGTCAAAGGGGCGGCAGTGGCCATCGGGCGACAAGATGGAGCCGGGCACGTAAAAGTATCCTGCGCGCTGCGGAACGCGCACGGTGACTCCGCCTGCCAATGCCATGTCGCAACGGCGAGCCTGCAGGCTTTCGCACGCGAGCGACACGGCGACGAGCGAGGTGGAGCAGGTGGTTTGGACGACGATGCTGGGGCCGCGGAGATTCAACCGATACGATACCTGCGTGCAGAGATGGTCCTTGTCGTTGGTCACCATCAGCTGCATGCCATCGACGTATTTGAGCGCTTCGAGATTCTGGTAGAGGTGATAGAGATAGGTGCTGAGCTCCGATCCGCCGAACACGCCGATGGGGCCGGAGACCTGCGCCGGATCATAGCCGGCGTCTTCGAGCGCCTCCCACGCGGTTTCGAGGAAGAGGCGGTGCTGGGGATCGGTCAAGGTGGCGTCGCGAGCGGAGAAGCCAAAGAACTGCGCATCGAATTGATCCACGCCATCGAGCACGGGCGATGCATTCACATACCCGGGAAGGCGGGAGATTTGCTCGGGAATGCCGGCGGCCTTGATCTCATCCTGCGAGAGGATGGAGATGGACTCGACGCCTTCGGCAAGATTGTTCCAGAACTGATCGAGATCGTTTGCGCCGGGGAAACGGCCGCGCATGCCGATGATGGCGATCGGCTCAGCGGCGGGGGACCGCTCACCCGCATGACCGTTTCTGTTTCGGACCGAAGTGGCGGAGGCCATGATCAAGCCTCGGAAGGTGGGGCGTTGACCACATGTGTCGCTGCCGTGGCCACGATGCGAAGATTGACTTCGATGCGGAAAGCATCTCCACCGCTGATGAAGAGTGTGCTGATGTAAACCGCTCCCTCGTGGAAGCGGGCGGGGTCGAGGCGCAGCGAAAGGCGGAATTTCTGTTCCTGGCCGGGCGCCAGTTCAGCGACCGGCGGGGTGATCTCCAAGTCAGGAGCAAAGGCGGGACCGGAGCCATCGACGCGGCGAGCATCGGTGAACCGGAAGACTACGTTGCACGTTTCTGCCGCGGTGTTGGTTACGGCAAGAGAGGCAGAGGCCACATCTCCGCGAGGGGCCTTTAGATCGACCACTACGGGCGCAATCCGCTCGGGCTTATTGGCCAGGTCAAGCACGCTTTGAAAGTAGTCCCGCTCGTAAGTTGCGCGAACGTCATTCAGACCATTGAGCAGATCGAAGTAAAGCTCGGTGGTCTGCTGCAGCAATTGAGGGAACCGGCCGGAAAGATAATTGACGGTATTCTGCTGGACCTGGGCGGGAGTCTTTTCACCCGCAGCGACCTGATCGAGTTGCTCCCGGTATGCCTTGAGAGCGCGATTGTTGAGCTTGCCCGCATATTCCGCAAGCTGCTCGAACCAGCGCAATGGACTATCCGTCTCAAACCGCGGTGGAACCAATCCCGGCTCGCCGAAATTGGGCGCAACCGATTCGACTCCCTGACGGGAATAAGAGGAACTCAAATCCACGAGCCTGGTGAGGAAGCGAGAGCCGAGTTCGGACAGGCGATTGGTGTAGAGGGTTCCATTGGCCTGGATGAACCTGGGGAAGTGGGTCTGAAACACGGTCGGCTCGAGCTTGCCTTCCGCGACGCGAATCAACGCCTGCTGGTAGAGCTCAAGCGTAGCCGCAGCCTGCCCCGACGCGCGCGATAAGAAATTCGAATAAGTGGATGACCAGTCCGCCGAAGATGTTCCCTGGGAACGGTCTTCAGAGACCGTAGCATGAGTAGCCACTGGCAATTCCCCTGTTGCGGTCCGTAATGGATAGAGCCTATGGTGGAGAAGTCTAGTCCCGGGTCAACTTAGACTGCCATTTAGCCATATCGCAAGAAGGCAAGTCAATTTAAATCTCCGTGATTCGTGTCAGTGCGAGCGAACCCGAATTCGTATGATGAAGCTCAATTCAAAGATGCGTATCGCCGATGACGAGATTCATGTTTGGGTTGTCGACATGTGCGCTTCAGAATCGCAGTGCGCGACGCTGAAGAGATGGCTTGATCGGCAAGAGATGGAGCGAGCGTCGCGCATTCCGAATCTGCAAACGCGGCGATCGTTCCTGGTTGCGCATGGCGTTCTTCGCTGTCTGATGGCACGTTATCTTGAGTGTGATCCAGGCGCAATCGAATTGGCCACTGATCCCCAGGGCAAGCCGAAACTGACATCACCTGAAGGCATGCAATTCAACATGAGTCACTCGGCAGAGTGGGCGGCCTTTGCATTCTCTTCAAACTGCGCAGTGGGTGTGGATTTGGAAAAGGTCCGTGCTCTGCCCGGATTGCCGCACCTCATTCGCCGCGTGCTGTGCGCGGAAGAAGCGGCGGAGTTGATGGACCTCTCTGAAAGCGACCGCGGGCGCGGTTTCTTTTGCTGCTGGACGCGCAAGGAAGCCTACTCGAAGGCAGTGGGGATGGGGTTGTTGACAGGGTTTGATAACTTTTGCGTGGCCGCCGACCCCGATCAGCCTGCACGGATGATTCATATCGGATTTGATGCCGCAGCGGCGGCGGCGTGGGCGATAGACGATTTGCCCATGCCGCATGGATATGCGGGAGCTGTCGCGTATCCGGATTCGGGGCGGGGTTCGGGGCGGAGGCTTTCGATCGAGCGGGTCACGGACCTGGGCGAAATCGTAAGCGCTGCCGGGTGATGAGCGTTCGGATGTGAACAGCGCTCTTCTCGTTAGAATTGGTGGAGATTTTTGGTCGTGACAGCTCGCGCATCTCAGAGCTCGAGGAGGATATGACTCGAGAACCCGCCGGCATCAGTTCACTCTTGAGGCACCTTCTGTTGCTGCTCGCTCTGTTCGCCTGGGTGCGCCTTCCGTCGGTTGCATCGCAGAGCGCACCCGGATCCTGGCCGATGGTTAACCTCGATTCCGGAGCCACGCGCTATTCGTCGCTGAACCAGATTACGCCCGCAAATGTCGGCCACTTGAGGGTCGCATGGATTTATCACATGAAGCCCGCACCGGGCGCAGGCAGCGCGCCGGACAATGCATGGCGTCCCTCTGAAGATCAGCCGCTGGTGGTCGGAAACACCATGTTCGTGGTAACGCCCTACAGTCGCATCGTCGCGTTAGATCCGGCCAGCGGCAGAGAAAAATGGGTGTTCGTTATTCCAGGATCCGATCAGGCATCGCTGCGCGGAGCCGCATATTGGCCAGGAGACACATCCACCGGCCCCGCCCTTTTCTTCGGAACCAATCGTGGCATTCTATATTCGATCAGTGCGGCAACCGGGAAGATCAACGCGGCCTTTGGCAATAACGGTGCGGTGAATCTCCGTACCCCCGAAGTCATGAGTACGGGCACGGACAAGCTTTACATTCTGCCCTCGCCGCCAGTGATCTACAAAAATCTCGTTATCACTGGCGCAGGAACCGGAGAAGGGCGCGGAGGCGCGGGGGGCGGACTCGGCCCGGCCGGAGATACGCGCGCATGGGACATACACAGCGGAAAGCTGGTATGGACATTCCGTTCGGTGCCGCGCCCGGGGGAAGCAGGCCACGACACCTGGGGAGGCGACAGCTGGCAGCGGCGCTCCGGAGTGAACGTCTGGGGTTACATGACGGTCGATGAGGAGCGGGGCATCGTCTACATGCCGTTTGGAGCTCCTAACTACGATCGCGTCGGAACCGATCGGCCGGGCGACAACCTCTTCGGAACGTCCGTCGTGGCCGCCGAGGCGGCCACCGGAAAACTGCTCTGGTATTTCCAGGCGGTGCACCACGATATCTGGGACTACGACACGGAGGCGCCTCCCACTCTCGTCGATATGCATCGCGATGGAATGACGATTCCGGCGGTCGTCATCGTCAATAAGACCGGGCTCATGTTCGTGCTCGATCGAGTCACGGGAAAGCCGCTGTTCCCCGTTGTCGAAAAGCCAGTGCCGGCGAGCGACGTTCCCGGCGAGCATGCTTCCCCCACGCAGCCTTTTCCGGTAACTCCCGAGCCGCTGGCGCAGACGAGCGTGCAGTTGTACCATGACCTGCCGGAGCATGCCGCATGGTGCAAGGCCTATGTGGACGACAACCACATGCTGCTGGCGCAGGAGCCTTACACTCCTCCTGCATTCAATCGCTATTCGGTGAATCTGCCCGGAACACACGGCGGCGTGAACTACGCCGGCGGGGCCTTTGATCCCACGCTTGGCCTCTTTGTCGTGAATGTGAATAACCTGGGGCAGCCGATGCGCATTGTGCGCGACGAGGCCGGAGGTTACACGAATTCGGGTCCGTTCGCGGGAACGGTGCGCTTCTGGAATGCCGAAAAACATCTGCCATGCAACGAACCGCCCTGGGGAGAACTGGTGGCGATCGACGTGAATAGCGGCAAGATCGCCTGGCGGTCGGTGCTGGGTGTAACCGACAACCTTCCCGAAGGAAAGCAACACACCGGCCGTCCCGGCCTGGGCGGCCCCATCGTTACCGGCGGCGGGTTGACATTTATCGGCGCCACGGACGACGCTCGCTTCCGGGCATTCGACACCAAGACGGGACAGGAAGTCTGGAGCTTTAATCTACCCGCATCCGCCCAAGCAATTCCGATCACGTACACCGACGAAAACGGGAAGCAGTACGTCGCAATCGTCTCAACCGGCGGAGGCTTGCTGAGAGCGCCGCTGCTCAGCGATGAGCTGATTGCATTCAGGCTCGATGACGGTGCGGGCGGAGGACCGAACGTTGTTCAGGCAAGCCCGAATCCCGCGGGATCTCAGCCGGTAGCCTCGACAGCGGGGATCGCCGTGACGAGCCGGGACCAGAACCTCCACCACCTGGACCCGAAGGAGAAAGCGAAACTCAGCCGCGACGCCGCTTTGCTGCCTCCGGGCCCGGGCCGCGACGTCACCATTCGCGCCTGCTCCACATGCCACGGCCTCGATATTGTGACCAATCAACACCTCACCCCGCAGGAATGGACCAACGTGGTGCAGACCATGTCGGCGAAAGGCGCCGCCGCCACTCCCGCCGAGCTGAATAGGATTCAGTCTTATCTTGCCAACGCGTTTCCGCGCGCGGGCGGTCCACAAGGTCATTGAGTCTTTTGCGCCGCGTCCAGAAGCCGCAGAGCCTTCTCCACGTCCCGGTCGCCGGGCGCGAGCTTTTGCGCTTCGAGCAATTCGGCACGACCATCGCTGAAGGATCCGGAGTGGCAGTAGATCAGCCCGAGGTCTTTGTGGAGTTGGGACCGCGCGCTGCAGTCGCCGCATACCGCGATGGCTTCCTTCAGTTGTCCGATGGCCTGCGGCCAGTCATGAGCGTCAGCTGAGGCCAGCGCGAAGTTGCCTAACGACTGGGCGCGGTCCATGATGTGCTGGTCGGACTGAAGTTTTTCGAAACGTGCCTGCAGTTGTCTGGATCGCTCCGGATCGCTTTTGGCAAGCAAACGTGACAGGCTATAGATTGCCTGACTGTACTGCGGGCGAATTTCGATCGCCTTCTCCCACATCTGCGTAGCTCCCTGAATATCACCCTTGCGCTGCAACTCCTGGCCGAGCATGAAGAGCGTTTCCGGGCTCTCCGGCCTGGCCGCAAGCGATTGTTTGAATGCAGTGATTGCCAGATCCGTATCGCCAGCCTGGCGGGCAACGAGGCCGAGCAAATACCACGCATCGGCCAAGGTGGGATCGAGCCGCGTGGCCGCTTCCAGCTCCGGCTTCGCTTCGGCGCCGCGCTGGAGGTCGAGCAGAACGCGGCCCCGGTTGTAATGGGCCTGCGCATTGTTGGCGTCCAACTGCACTGCCTGGGTGAACTCGGCGAGGGCGCCGTTCAGATCGAATTGATCAGCCATTGCGATTCCCAGGTTCAAGTGCGCGCCGGGAGATTTCGGATCGAGCTCGACTACCTTGTGGAAGAGCGGCATGGCTTCGCTGCTTCGATTGAGGCGCACCAGCACCATCGCATAGGCGCTCAATGTCGCCGGATTCGCGGGTTCGAGCCGGGCGGCAGTGGCTAGCACCGGCGCCGCGTCGGCAAATCGAGACTGGCTGGCGAGAATGATGCCCAGATTTGCGAATGCCTGCCCGTACTGCGGATTGTTCTCGGTGGCCTGGCGAAACAGCTGTGCCGCTTCCTCGGTCCGATCAAGCTGTCCGTAGAGAACGCCAAGATTGTTCTGGGCCTCGGCATACTGCGGATCGAGTTGAATGGCTGTCTTGAATTCCTTCTCCGCGTCAACGGTGCGATTGGCCTTGAGATGGAGCAGGCCCAGCTGATTGTGCACGAGGGCAAGGCTGGCATCCAGTTGCTCCGCCTTCTCGAGAGCCTGCCGTTCCGCGTCGATGTTGCCCACCCGATCTTCGGCGAGAGCCAGGTTGTAGTAGGTGCGAGCATTGTTCGGATCCTTGGCGATAGCTTCGCGATACATACCCAGGGCCTTTTGCGCGTCGCCCGTCTCCAGATCCTCGTTGCCCTGGTTGGCCTTCACGAGGGCGGCGAGTTGATCTCCCTCCTCCGCCTTTTGCTTTTGGAATGCGTTCAATTCATCGCGGGCCTGATCCTGCATTCCCAGGGCACGATGGACTGAAGCCAACTGGAACTGGACCTTGCTGGAGTTGGGATTGATCTTGAGCGCCTTCTCCAGCAGGGGCCGGGCCTGTTCCGGTTTGCCAAGGTGGGCCAGCACATAACCGAGGTTGTAAAGGACCTCGAAGTCATCGGGCTTGAGCGCCACGGCCTCCCGCAGATCCTTTTCCGCTTCGTTGAGGTTGCCAAGGCCCCGTTCCACCACGCCGCTGAGATAAAGGGCATCGAAATCGTGCGGCTTGCGTTTGAGATACTCTCGAATGATCGGCGCCGCAGCATCGAACTGCGCCAGGATCACAAGCGTCTTGACGAGAGAGACGCGCGCCTCGTCATTCGCTGGATCGAGGCGTACGGCCTCCTGAAATTCCTGCGCCGCCTCGTTGAAGCGATTTTGCTGGGTGTACACGATTCCGAGGTTGAAGCGGCCCTGCGCGTAATCAGGATGATCTTTTGCCATCGCGGCAAGAATCCTGATGGCTTCGTCGAGGTTGCCGTTTTTGGAATAGGCAATGGCGAGATTCAGACGCAGCACCTGGTCGTCCGGCGCGTCCTTCAATGCGGCAATCGCAGCCGTGTACCGCTTCTGTTCGATCAGGGCTTTCGTCAATCCATCGAGGGCGCGAACGGAGTGCGGATCGTGATTGAGGACGGCGCGAAAAGCATCGATCGCCTCGTCCTGCCGGTTCAGCTTGCTGAGTGCGACACCCAGGGGAAGAAGAATCTGCTCGGAACCTGGATTCAACTTGAGCGCGGTCTTGAGCTCTTGAGCAGCCGGTTGAGCATCGCCGCTGGTCAGCATTGCGACGCCGAGATTGTAGTGGCCCTGCCAGGAATCAGGATCAAGGCGGATGGCGGACTTGAATGCCGAGATGGCACAGGAAAACCGGCTCTGCGATGCGAAGTGCGCGCCCAGCGCATCGTAAGCGGCAGCGGACGGATGTTCGGCGATCGCCTTTTCGAGCGCCGCCGGACCCTGGCAATTCGATGCGTTTTGCGCCGGCAAACGGAGTGAAACGAAGACCAGCAAGGCGAGCGTTCGCAGTGGGATCAACAAAGTGGAACGCGAGGCGCCTTCAGGCGACACGCTCCCAGCGATTGATGATGCGAGCAGCGAGGCTCTCGACGCGAAGGCATGAAGTTGGCGGGGGGAGTCCATGCGTTTCAGAGCGAGCGACTCGCCTGGTTGGAATCCATTTATATCATGATGGTTGCTGTCGAGGCCAAGAGCGGGTGCAAGCGGCGACGTGGTTGTTGGTTGAGAGAATGATCGGATTTGGAATGCTACAATCCGCGCAGGTCAAGCGAATGCTACGCGGCACTTCTCCGCAGGTCGTCGCAATTGTCGGAATCTTTATGGCTTGCGTCCCGCTTGCGGCGCAGATCGGCGTGGCCACCGGCAACGGTGTGGCCACCCCGGCTCGGCCATTACCGCCGGGTGTGAAGCCACCCATCGTCGACTACAAGGATGTTGGGGCGAAGGCTGGACTCACCGCTATCAACGTATCGGGAGCCGACAAGAACAAGCAGTACATCGTCGAGACCACCGGGAACGGCGTGGCCATACTCGACTACGACAATGACGGATTGCCTGACATTTTGTTTGTGAACGGTGATCGTTTCCAGAAGGATGGGCCACCGCAGGGACCGGTGTTGTACCACAATCTTGGCGGGCTGCGGTTTGAGGATGTCACCCGGAAAGCAGGTCTTGTCCACAGCGGCTGGGGCCAGGGCGCGTGCGCTGGAGATATCGACAACGATGGCCACGTGGACGTCTTCATCACTGCGTGGGGAGACAACGTGCTGTACCGCAATCTCGGCGATGGCACTTTTCACAATGAAACGGCAGAGCGCGGTCTCGCGTCACCAAAGACGCGCTGGAGCACCGGCTGCGCCTTTCTCGATTTCAACCGTGACGGCTTTCTTGATCTACTGGTTGTGCACTATCTCGATTTCGATCCGGCGCACACGCCTCATCCGGGCGAGCGGTCGCAGTGCGAATGGAAGGGGCTGCCTGTGATCTGCGGCCCGCGCGGCCTGCCGGGCGAAACCGTATCGCTCTATCAGAATGACGGTCATGGCCATTTCACTGACGTCTCGGACATCATGCATATCACGACGCCGAAGAACTACTACTGCTTCAGTCCGGTGGTCGATGATTTCGATAACGACGGCTGGCCCGACATTTATATAGCGTGCGATTCCACGGCAAGCCTCTACTTTCATAATGCGGGCGGCAAGAGATTCGAGGAGATGGGAGTTCAGGCCGGTATCGCGTACAACGACGAGGGGCGCGAACAGGCGGGCATGGGGGTCGCGGTCGCCGACTTCTTTCACGATGGCAAACTTGACATCTTCAAAACCAACTTTGCCGACGACACACACACCTTCTATCGCAACCGTGCTGCGAATGACTTTGAAGATGCAACCATCGAAACCGGCCTTGCCGTCAATACGCGCTACCTGGGCTGGGGCACCGCGGCGATCGACTTCGACAACGATGGATGGAAAGACCTGATTGTCGCCAACGGCCATGTCTATCCCGAGGTTGATTCCGGGCGTACGGGAGAGTCGTTCAAGCAGAAGCGATTGCTTTACTGGAATCGCGGCGACAAGCAGTTTTACGATTTGTCGCCGCAGGCGGGCGCCGGGATCGCCGATGTGCATGCCTCGCGCGGTCTTGCCGTCGGGGACCTCGATAACGACGGCAGCGAAGAGATTGTCATTGTGAACATGGGCGAAGCTCCCACGTTATTGAAGAACACCGCTCCCCCGCTGGGTCATTCGATCCTGGTTCGGGCATTGACCGCGACCAATCGCGACGCGATCGGGGCGAGAGTCACGTTGAGCGCGGGCGGCCGAGCACAGATGGACGAAGTGCGCAGCGGCGGCTCCTACATGTCGCAAAACGATTTCCGGCTGCACTTTGGAATCGGCAAGGCTAACTCCGCGGATGTTTCGGTGCGCTGGTCTGATGGCAAGGTCGATAGTTTTTCCGCCGTCGCCGCGGGGCAGATTGTCACCATCCAGCAGGGCAAGGGCATCGTGCGCAAACAGCCCTATGCCTCGGCCAGGCCATAGATTCCAAATCGACGCTCCCGACCCGCGGTAGGCGAAGAAGTTGGGGTTCGTGGTCTCCCAGCCTTGCGACAGAAAAAATCGCAAGGATGGGGCACGGAGCATTTGGTTCTCTTAAACAAGTCGCGGAAAAACTGAGAACGTCCGGTTTAATTGGAGTACGAAGCTCAGCAGGGGCCAAAGCCCGAAGAAGTTTCGGCACCTCTGAAAGTCGTGCCCTGTTGCAAAACGCAAGACGAAACGAGTTTTCCGCAGCCTGCTAGACCCGGAGTCGAGGAGCAGTCGTTACTGGACCGGTTGCGCTCGCGCCTTTGCGAGCATCTGGCGCATGAACGTGTCCTGGGGGAAGACCTCGACATAATGTTCCAGGGCCGCGCGCGCTCGCGCGAAATTCTTCAACTCGATGAGTCGCACAATCAAGGTGCGCTGGGTGAAGGGATTAAACGGATCGAGCTGGATTGATTTGTCGAGCCATGTAACTGCTTCGTTCTTGCGGTCGAGGTGAGTCAAAGCATCGGCGAGGTCGGCGCATGTTGTGGCTTGCGGAGGGGCGAGCGATAGCGCGCGCTGCAGATGCTCGACAGCAGCCGCGAAATTGCCGCTCTTGACCTCGCGGCGCCCGACGGCCGCCTGCACCAGTGCATTGTCGGGGTCAGATTTCTCGAGGCTCGCCAGCACTGCGAGATATGGTGCGACGTACTGCGGCTTTTCCGCAGCCAGTTCTCCATAAGCCTGTAATAGCGTCAATGAGGGAAGAGCGGCATTTTGCCGGCCGGGCGCAGGATCGAGATCGATGAGGTCGGGTAGGACGGCGGTGGTTTGATGAAACGTGATGTCCGGAAAAGGCTCGTCCGGCTGCGCCAGGATGCGGTGATTGGTGGCGCTGGAGTGTGAAATTACCTGGATATCACGCTTGGGCATGTGGCATCCCGAGCAGTCGTTGGAGGGCTGCCGGCGCAGGCGGGTATCGAGCGGAATCTGGCAGCTTTTGTTGGTGTGGCACTTGAGACATTTGGCCGCATAGTACGCGGGGGCTTCTTCGGCTGTCGGCTGCATGTGAGGATCGTGGCAACTGATGCAGCTCATGCGCCCCGCGCTGGAGCGGTAGCACTTGCTGAGCGTCATCGAATAGTAATGTTCCACATGGTCGACGTCGGGAGGCGACTCGGGCGTGGGCGGCACGATGAGAATCTTCAGGGTTTCGTCCAACGGCTGGCCGGGGCGGATGTCGCGGTATGTTTTTCCGGGCTGGAGCACGCGTACATCGCCGGTTTGATGGCAGGCCATGCAGATGTTATTCGCCATGTATGGCGTCAATCGCGAAGGATTGACAATCTGCGTGCCCTTGGCCGCACCCGGCGCGCTGCCCATCGCCTGGATATGGGCTCTGCCGGGACCGTGGCAGTTTTCGCAGCCGATCGACAGTTCGGAGAAAGCCGGATCGGCATATTGTCCGTTGGCGCCGGCAACCGGGTTCGCGCGGCCCGAATGACAGAAGATGCAACCGGCCAGGATGGGGCGATTGAATCCCAGGTCTAATGCTTCGTATCCCGGCGAAGGTCCCCAGGTGCGGGGCTTCGTGTAGAAAGACAACGGAGCCTGGAACAGGTAGTGATCTTGTTCGACGACGGGACCAAAGCCGTTGACGCCGGCGCCGATCAACCACTCCATGGGGCGCGTGTCGCGAAAGATCTCCGACAAGTCCGGAGCGATCGCGTATTCGCTCTCGAATAGCTTCCCGTCCCGCGTGAAGACATCGAAATGACGGTCAAGTTTGGCGTTCGTGGATTGGGCGGGGAGGGAGAGATTGGGCAAAGGCTCGTTGGTGGCGGAGGCCATCGAGCGTCCCATGGCGGTCTTCACGTAGGAGCGATAGATCGCGCTGTGACAACGAGAACAGGCGGCCGAACCTGCATAAACGGCGGAACTCTCAGGAGCGGACCGGGCGTCTGGCGTCTCGCCGGCAAGGACTCCGAACAACAGTGCGGGAAGCAGGCCGCACATGGCCATGAGGCCGGCGGATGGACACCGCTCTCCTGCGGTTCGCTCGAGAATTCTGCTCACCCTGCGAGTCCACTGGCGGGCGGCGGATCGATCGGCACAGAGTTCACGGTGTCGCGGTACGATGGCTTCACCTCGTCCGAACGCGCTGGACATTCCGCCTCAAGCATGGCAAATCCTACCGCATAGATCTTGAGGCGGCGGAGAAAAAATGGAGTTCAGTTCAAGCCTGCTGCCCCATGGCGAGCGCCCTCCCCCGCCCAGTTCATCGAAGAAAGGTGTTTTGAATAATGAACTCTAAATTTCAAAATTCTAAACTCCTCCATCGAATAATCGACTTGACAGTCGAACTTTCGATTGACTATAAATCTCGTTCAATAGCGATTCCGGCTCTTCCCCGATAGCAGGAATCAGCGGCCCCCGACGTGCTGGAACGACCAACCGGGCCGGTATCGCCAGACTAGAGCTTCCACACACGACCGATCCGGAACGCACGGAACCGGGATTGGCATGCGTAGTTTTCTGAACGTTCATATTCTGAACCCCAGCTCTCTGTTTTCGAAAGCCAAGAGTACTGCGCGCCCTGGTTTGATCACGGTCTTGCAGCAGCGATCGTGTGTCTTTTGAGTGGGCCGGGGACGAACAGCGGACGTGGATTCGCAACTCCGCGGCGCAGGTCAGGTCATTGAGCTACCCGATAGGGCGAATCGGTTTGGAGGTCAGATCATGCAAGTTTCTGAAAGGCGTGCCGAGGGATTCATCAAGAACCACATTGCGGCGGGTGTCATCGCGGCTCTTCTCTTATTGCTTTCCGTCCCCTGCGGCGCGCAGCTCTCATCCGCTTCGGTCAACGGGACGGTCCGCGATCAGAAGGGCGCAGTCATTCCCGACGCTACCGTGATCGTGCACAATGTGGACACCAACGTGGACCACCAGGCGGAGTCGAACGGCTCCGGCGCGTACGCCCTGCTCAATCTTGTGCCGGGCAAATATACGCTCTCGGCAAGAGCTTCGGGATTCAGCCTCCAACAGATCCAGCCTTTTGTTCTGGCGGTAGACCAGATCGCAACGTTTGACATCACGCTCACGGTCGGCGGGACGACCGAGGTTGTGAACGTGGAGGCTGCGGCGGCACAACTCGATGTAACCAGCGCCAACCTGGGCACGGTAATCGAGACGAAGCAGGTGAACGACCTTCCGCTGGATGGCCGGAATTTCACGTCGTTGCTGCAACTGACGCCGGGTGTGGTGCCGATCATGACCGGGCAAAACAACGGAATGAATGGCAGCGGCGGCGGCTTTGGCGCGCCCGTTGCCATCGGAGCCGATTATGCTTTTCCAGCGATCAACGGCCAGACCAATCGCAGCGATTACTTCCTGATGGATGGGCTGAACAACTACGGCACCCTGGAGAGCACGTACGCCGTGCCTCCCATCATCGATGCCATCCAGGAGTTCAAGATCGTTTCGCACACCGACAATGCGGAGTACGGTTCGGTGCTGGGCGGCGTGGTGAACGTGGTGACCAAGAGCGGCGCCAATCAGTATCACGGGTCGGCCTGGGAGTATCTTCGGAATAATGTTTTCGACGCCGTGAACTACTTTCATAATCCCAGTGTTCCGGCGCCCTCCTTTCACCAGAATCAGTATGGGGGAGCCATCGGCGGACCGGTCGTGATCCCCAAGCTTTACAACGGACGCAACAAGTCGTTCTTCTTTGGCGCCTACCAGGGATGGCGCTACTCGCGGCCCAACGACAATAACCTGCTCGTCCCGACAGACGCGGAATTGGCCGGCAACGAAGCCGATAACGGCCAACTGCAGATCTACAACCCGTACGAAACGGTGCCCAGCGGAGATGGATTCGCGCGGCCCGCCTTCCCCGGCAACCAGATTCCCTCAAACCTGATCGACCCGCGCATGGTGGCCTATGCGCAGTTTGTATTCCCGAAAGCCGGACCTTTCTTCGGCACGCCGAGCGCCCAGGGTGTGTACCCGTTTAACGCCGTCGATTCCACGCCCCTGGTGCAGCACCAGAATGAATTCAATGTACGCGGCGATCAGACCTTCGGGAAAAAGGATTCGGCCTGGTTCCGCTACAGCTGGATCAACGAAGAGGTGACGACTTCGAACGGACTGCCAACCGTTCCTCAAGATCACATCATTCAGGCGCGCGACTGGGGTGGAAGCTGGGTGCACGTCTTCAGTTCTACGAAGATCATGCAAGCGCAGTTCAGCAAGGCGACCGTGCTCGACAACACCTTCAACCGCTTCAAGGCCGACACTTCAGGTATATACACAACGGTCGGCTTTGCCGATTCGTTCGCGAACGGTTTCGCCGGCGCGAATGGAGGCTTCCTGATCCCGGGACCGGGAATCAACGGACTCTCCAATTCCGGCGAGAGCATCAACCTTACGCCCCGGGCCACCGACAGCAACGAATACAAGGGGACCTATACAGAGATCGTTGGAAATCATGAAGTGAAGTTTGGTGCGGGATACATCGCCACCGGGTTTGCCAGCCCGCTGTCGCAGATCGGACTCAGCTTTAGCAGTACGCAAAGCGGCGATCCGCAGAATACGGGGGCTACGGGGGATCCATTATCCTCGTTCCTTCTGAATGTGCCGAGCGGTGGCAGCCGGCGAAACGTGAATGAAACGGAGCGTCCCGGCGGGCTTTTGTCAATTTTCCTGCAGGACTCGTGGAAAGCAAGCCCGCGCCTGACCGTGAATTATGGCGTGCGTTACGACTATCCATTCATTCCGCCCTACGGAACGACTGCGACCATCGGCCAGCAGGGCGGCATTGAAACCGGCGACATGGACTTTGCCAACGGGACCTACATTCTGCAATACCTTCCACCGCCCTGCGCCGTGCGCGGGCATGCACCGTGTATTCCGGGCGATGGAACGCTGCCCGACCACGTGGTTGTGCTTCCCTTCACTCACATCGCGCATAACGAGCACACCAACTGGGGACCGCGCTTCGGTTTTGCGTTCAAAGTGAATGAAAAGACGGTTGCGCATGGCGCATTCGGTATCGTGTTTGACGACTGGGCCGCGGTAACGCAGATGGCGCAGAACATCGAAGGGTCCTGGCCCGACATTGGGCAGCAGATCGCACCTTCGACGACGAACTATCCCACGACCGCGAATCCGACTCCCACGATCACAGCGCAGAATCCGTTTGGCTCGGGTTCGAGCAGCCTCTTCCCTCCCCCCACACCATTTGGGAGCAACCAGTGGTTCTACGACCCCAATATCAAGAACCCTTACTCGGAGCAGTGGAACTTCGGCGTACAACGGCAGGTGACCGGTTCGATGGCGTTACGCGTCGACTATGTCGGTTCCGGTTCTCATCGGACCAACGTGGGCGGTGAATACAACACCGCACTGACACCCGGTCCGGGCGACACGCAGGCGCGCGCGCTGTATCCCTACAGCATTCCGACTTTCTATGACCGCAGTATCGGGACCGCGAACTATAACGCCTTGCAGGTCCAACTCGACAAGCGCTACTCCAGCGGATTCTCGTACCAGGTGGCGTACACATGGTCGAAGGCATTATCGGAGGACGACGGCTGGTTCGGCGTGGAGGGGCAGGTCGTGCAGGACCCCTATCATCCCTCGGCTTCGTACGGACTGTCGGGAACCAATATGCCCAATGTCTTCTCGGCGAACGGGCTATATCAGATACCGGTGGGACCCGGAAAACAATTCAGCACGGGGAGCAAATTCCTCGATTACATCGTGGGGAACTGGCAACTGAACAGCATCTTCACCTGGCGCGACGGCCAGGACTTCACCGCACAGGACAGCAACGATCGGGCCAACATCGGGGGCGGCGGGCAACGCGCCAACCAGATCGGCGATCCCCACCTTTCGCACCGAAGTGCGACCGAGTGGTTCAATACGGCCGCCTTTGCGATACCCCCTCTTTACACTTTTGGGAACGCGGGACGAAATACGCTTCGAGCGCAGCGATACATCACTCTCGATTCCGGAATCATCCGGGCGTTCCCGTTCTGGCGAGAGGGCGTCTTCGAGTTCCGCGCCGAAGCCTTCAACATCTTCAATCATCCCGTTTTTGGCGGACCGAACAGCGATGTGTTCAGTCCCAGCTTTGGCTCGGTGAGCTCCACCGCCGACAACCCGCGACAAATGCAATTCAGTGGGAAGATCGTGTTCTGAATCCGGCCCGGCGGCTTCGGTTCGTGCCACCCATACGCCGCAGCCCAAGCCGTGCCATTAGAATTGAAGCTTCCAGATAACGCGCAAGGGCAGCCCGGGTGCAAAACGGGACAGCGATTCTCTGGCCATGACGCGTGCTTTCGCACTGGACGGGGGACGGGACAGGTGACGGTTCGCTTGGAACGGCCACGAAGGTCGAAGTCAGCGCCTGTCGGCGTGGTTGGCAAGCTCATTCAAATTCTGGAACGCCTCGACCAGGCTCCCGGAGGACTATTGCTGCGTGAGATTGTGAATTCAACCACCATCAACAAGAGCACCGCGTACCGTTTCCTTTCGCATCTTGAAGCAGAGGGGTATGTCTTCCGCGATTCCGACGGCTATTACATGGTGGGCCCGAAGCTGGCGAAACTGGGTAACGGCGCTACTTACCAGGCCACACTGTGCCGCAGCAGTGCAGTGATTCTCGAAAAGCTACGCACCGAGACGGGAGAGACGGTAAACCTGGCGGTTCTGGACGGCAGCGAGATTCTCTACCTGAGCGTGTTTGAAAGCCAACATACGTTCCGCATGGTGTCGGAGGTCGGAAGACGGCGACCGCTCTATTGCACTGCTCTGGGCAAGGCGATCCTGGCCTACCTGCTGCCAGAGCAACAGCGGAAGATCATTGACGGGACGCAGTTCGAGCGCTTTACGCCCCACACCGTCTGCTCTGCCGAAGAACTGAACAAGGATATTCACAAGATCCATCGTCGCGGATACGCGCTCGATGATGAGGAGACGGTAGCCGGCGCGCGCTGCATCGCGGTGGCGATTCTGAATCAGGATCGCAAGGTGATCGGCGGCATCAGTGTTTCCGGGCCGGTGGTGCGAGTGACCAAGCGGCAGATCGCGGAGTTCGCGGCCATGTTGCGCACGGCAGCCGATGAAATTGCGGGGCGCCTCAAGGCACTTTCCGATTAGGCGCGAGGACTCGGGCTCTGCAATGTTGGCCGGGTGTTTTAGAGTTGTCTGAAAGCATTTACAGCGAGGAGAGCATTCATGAAGGTGTCAAGACGAGCATTCTCGAAGGACTGCGCGATGGCGGCGACCGCTCTGGCGATCGCGGAGGCACTACCTGCTCTTGCCCAGGTGGAAGGCGAGCAGATCAAGACATCGCCGAAGCATCCAGTACCTTCCATCCAGGATACAGAGTCGCCCGCGGAGAAGAACGAACGCATGCGGTGGTTCCGGGAAGCTCGATTCGGAATGTTTATTCATTGGGGACTGTATGCCATTCCGGCGGGACGATGGAACGGCAAGGAAGTGCCGAGTATCGGCGAATGGATCATGAACCGGGCATCCATCCCCGTGGCCGACTACAAGGCCCTCGCCCCGAAGTTCAATCCTACGCAATTCAGCGCGTCTGAAATCGTGGGCCTGGCGAAATCCGCGGGGATGAAGTACATCGTCATCACGTCGAAGCATCACGATGGTTTCGCCATGTTCGACTCGAAGGCGAACCCGTTCAATATTGTCGACGCAACGCCGTTCAAGCGCGATCCCCTCAAAGAGCTCGCCGCCGAGTGCCGCAAGCAGGGGATCAAGCTGGGCTTCTACTATTCGCAGGACCAGGACTGGACCGCGCCCGGCGGAGCGGCCTACAAGACCGGCGATCACAAGCCGCCCACGTTTCATTGGGATCCCGCGCAGGACGGCAACTTCGCAGAGTATCTGGACACGAAGGCGATTCCGCAAATGGAAGAGTTGCTGGCGAATTACGGGGAGTATCCCGCGATCATCTGGTTCGATACTCCCACAAAAGACATGACACCCGAGCTGGCGGGCAAGATCGTATCTGTCCTCAACAAGCATCCCAAGCTCATCTGGAACAATCGCCTTGGCGGTGGATACAGCGGCGATACCGAGACGCCGGAGCAATACATTCCGGCGCGCGGATATCCGGGGCGCGACTGGGAATCGTGCATGACCATGAACGATACCTGGGGATACAAGCAGGATGATACTAACTTCAAGAGTACGGAGACACTGCTACGAAACTTGATCGACATTGCCAGCAAGGGTGGTAACTACCTTCTCAACATAGGACCAATGGCTACCGGTGTAGTGCCGGATGCCGAGGTGCAACGGCTGCGCGAGATGGGCAAGTGGCTTGCCGTAAACGGAGATTCGATCTACGCTACGCAGCCCACGTTGTTCGGCGCCGAGGCAGGGGCCTTTTCCCCGACTGAAAAGGATCAGGAAGGAAAGCCGAAGTTCATTCCCAGTTGGAAGTGGAGATCGACGACAAAAAAGGACAAGGTCTACATCCACCTCTTTGAATGGCCCGGCGCCACATTCCAGCTCGACAAGATGCCACGCACCGTCACCGGAGCGTACTTGCTGGCCGACACGGGACGCTCTCCGCTGAAGGTAACCAAGCAAGGAGGGGGAATCAGCGTGGCCCTTCCCGCGCAGCCGCTCGATCCGATCGCGACGGTGCTGGTGCTGACTAACTCCTAAGTCAAAGGGCGGTTCACGACTTATAGGTGCAAACTTCGCATGTGAGCGGAGCTCCTGGTCTCTCGGCCGCGAGAGCCCCGCCTGCTATGCGGAATGCCGGGGCTTCCTTACGGACAACTATTCCTGAGTATCGGCGCTCCTGCGACCACTGTATCGATGCATGGAATCGTGCTCAGATACTCGTAAATCGCCTGAATATCGTGATCCGTCAGGCTCTGGAAAGTCGGCCATGGCATCACCTGCAGCAGGTTTCCGTTAAACGGAGCAGGAACGCACGTCCCGTCAGGCGCCCCCGTACACGTCGGATGCAGATGGTCGTAATCCTTGCCCGTGCGTATGACGGTCAGGAACTGCCTGTAGGTAAGCCCTCCGGCCGGGCGGCCCGTTTTGTCGGGAGTCAGATTGCGTGAGTAAAGATGCGCCAGCCCGGGAAACGGCCCGAAGTCGCTCCCCCCGCCCAGGTAGGTTGCGGTATTCACTTGTCTGGTTCCAGTGAACGGTCCCGCGGGAGGACGGAGCAGGTACGGATCCCCGGTAGGAACATATTCAGTCTGGGCATTCATCGTGTGGCAGCCGTTGCAATCGGCCGATGCGTTGACGATGTAACTGCCCAATCCCACCAGCGCCTTGTCTTTCCCCTTGAGGTCCAGAGGAACGGGCGCGATGGAGAAACCGATCGCGATCTTCGCCTTGTCCTGATTGTCATCCTCGCCCGCATGAATACGCGGCGTTTTGAGCGTCATTGTCAGGACAATGGCCGCGGCAATGGCCGCAGATATTCCTAACAAGCTAAGCAGTGGCCGGGTGTCTTTGTTAATCGTAAATAGCGCGTGCAGTCGTCCTCCATTGAGCATGAAACCTCCTTCAGGCCACATGGCCTGAGTCGAGTGGGGATTGAAGTGAGCGAGTTACTGTCCGAAGCATTGGAACAGCCACCAGGTTGTGCAGATCTCGAATAACCAGAGGGGAAAGTCCTCGACAAGGACCGGGCCGCAGCATAGGAACTCAAATCGACACTGTCAACAGGAATTTGTTTTATATTGCGCCCTGGCAATTTAATCCATGTAAAGTTTTGTAAACGGGTTGCCGGTCTCCCATCGCCCAACGCAGCCCCGGGAGTTCCCCATAGACTGTAGATACGAGAAGCACTCGCCCTATGCGCCTCACTCCCAATGACCTCCTCCTCGTCGTCGATGTGCAAAATGACTTCTGCCCCGGCGGGCAACTGGCCGTCCAGGGCGGCGAGGAGATTATTCCTGTCATCCACAGGATCGCGCCGCTCTTCGAGCACATCATCCTTACCCAGGACTGGCACCCACCCAACCATCAGTCGTTCGCCAGTGCCCACGCTGGAAAGCGGCCTTTCGAGCAGGTACGACTCAGTTATGGCGCCCAGACGCTGTGGCCCGATCACTGCGTGCAGGGAACGCGCGGCGCGGAGTTTCATTCCGAGCTGCATCTGCCCCAGGCCGAGCTGATCCTCCGCAAAGGCTTTCACCCACAGATCGATTCCTATTCCGCATTTTTTGAAAACGATCGCGCTACCGCCACCGGCCTGGCCGGGTATCTTCGCGAGCGCCATCTTACCCGCGTGTTTCTCGCCGGACTGGCCTACGACTACTGCGTGGCCTATTCGGCGCTCGACGCCCGCAGCCTTGGCATTCCCGCTGTGGTGATTCGCGATGCCTGCCGCGCCATCGACCTCAACGGTTCGGTGGCCGCTATTGAGAAAGAATTCGCCGCGTCCGAAGTGACGCTGATCGAGAGCGGCGCAATCGCTGGCTGACGGTCGAATCTACCCGGTCCCGTGATCCCCGGGCGCATACAATCGCAGCAGGTTTGCTCCGATCCATGATGTCCCGCAACTTCTACATTCTTGCCGCCACGCTCGGCTTCTTTGCCCTGCTGTCGGGAGCCATGTCGCTGGTGCCGTCGAGCTTTCAGCCCGGGCTGCCGGCCAATGGAACCCTGTGGCGCACCGTGGGCCTGGTTCTCCTGCTTATCGGCCTCGGCTTTGCCCTGATCGGCGTCATGAGCAACCTGTTCGAGCAGGTCGACCGGCGCAGCGAACAGGCCCGCCTGGAAGCCCGGCGAAAGCGCCGCGGCGAAAAGAACTAGAATGGCAGCAGGGGACGCTTCCCGCAGGTCGGGCACATCATCATGTACGAAGTCACAGTGGAGGCGGGTTTTTCTTCCGGCCATTACCTTCGCAATTACCACGGCCGGTGCGAGAACCCGCACGGCCATAACTACAAGGTCCGCGTCACCCTCGCCGGCGCCGAGCTCGACTCGACCGGCCTGCTGCTCGACTTCAAGATGCTCAAGCAGGTGATGCGCCCGGTCATCGACCGCATCGACCACCAGATGCTCAACGACCTTGAGCCTTTCACAACCCTGAATCCATCCGCGGAGAACATCGCCCGCTATTTCTACGACCAGACCAATGAGCAGCTGGCGGGCATGACCGAGGGCCGGGTGAGGGTAAAGGATTGCACTATCTGGGAGACCGACACCACTTCGGCAACCTACTACCGGTAGGCCGGCGGCTCGGTTCTGTTCCTCCGGCAATTGTCTTTATGCCGAGGCCTGCGCTGCCCTGACCCTGTCGCCGGCTGCGGACCGGTCGACCGTGACCAGGTTCCTTCCGCCCCGCTTGGATCGATACAAAGCCTCGTCGCAGCGGCGCAAGAGTTCGTGCGGCGTGTCGAAGGGATGACTTGCCGCCACTCCGATGCTGACCGTCAGGCGTACTTCGCCGGGCAACCCGGTCAAACCCGCAACTTCGGTGCGCAGCCGTCCCGCAATTTCGCCCGACTGCTCCGTGGTGACATCCCGCAGCAGGATCATGAATTCCTCGCCGCCGAACCGCGACAGGGCGTCGCTCGGCCGCATGCAGGTGAGCAGCGAATCAGCCACCCGGCGAATGACTTCATCTCCGGCCTGGTGTCCCCAGCGATCGTTCACCTGCTTGAAGCGGTCGATGTCGACCAGCAGGACGGCGACCGGGTTTCCGGCCCGATTGGAACGCGCCAGCTCGCGGGCCAGGATTTCTTCAAACGCGCGCCGGTTCAACAATCCCGTCAGACTGTCGGTCTGCGCGATCCGGTGCAGGTCGCGGCGGTGAATGCTCAGCGCCAGCCAGGTCAGACCAAATCCCGCCCCGGCATTCAAAACCAGGTTCATGTAGGTGAACCCGGATTGAATGATGTCCATGTGCACAATCTGGGTGGGAGGAAACAGCATCGTCAGGATGGCGCGGAGGATTTGCAGGACCACGACCAGCACCTGCAGCCATGCCAGAGCCGTAATCAGGGAGCGAAGCGCGGAATCCGGGAAGGCCTGGTCACCCTGGGGTTCCCGGTACTGAAACAGCATGACCGCCTTGGCCCCGCCCAGAATCGCGAAGCATGCGCTGCAGATGAGGATGCGTGCTGTCAGGTCGACGCGGAAATAGGCGAAATAGGCGAGGGCCGGAATAGCCGCCGCCATGATCCCAATTCCCCAGGGAACAAATGGCGCCGGGACATCCAGCGTATCCGCGGTCGCGGAATAGATCAGCAAGGAACAGGTAAACAGGGCTTCGTTCGCCAGGAGAATGGTCACCCATGCCGGCGCAAAGGGTCTCATCGCCATGAGCAGGACGCCCACCAGCCCAAAGCCCAGCGCCCAGCCCAGCAGGCGCACGCCACGCAACCCCGGTACGGTCCGGGCAATGACGCAGCACCCTGCCAGCATCAGCACAACAGTTGCCGCGTATCCATACATCAGATACGGCATATACACGCGCGGAGAACCCTCAGGTTGACGACCGCAAAAGAGAGACGCAGTCCTGGCTCGTTAGCTCCAGGATGGAAATCGGCATGACCCCAAAGAAACAGGGATATGTGCCAATAGTTTGCCATACTCGGGGCTGCGGAGTTGATACAACAAACAGGGGATAGCGCCGGACGCCCCACCCGAGTCCGGAGTTTCGAGTTCCTGACCGCTCGAGAACCGCCCGGCTACACTGGTGAGGCGGAGGTCACCCGGTCTGAGGGCGCCAAGACAGATGGACGAGAGTCCGTTCGGAGAGGGGCCCGAAGAGACAGCGGCGGTCATCGCGGCCCTGCAGGCGGAAAAAAAGGACGATTTCCCGCGCGCGGTTCGTGCCCTGCGCAATCGCAATTTCCGCCTCTTCTGGACAGGCAACTTTCTTTCCAACGTTGGCACCTGGATGCAGAATGTGGCCCAGGGCTGGCTGGTGCTCACGCTCACCAACTCCTCGTTCTGGCTGGGCGTGGTGGGGTTTGCGGGATCGATTCCGTTTCTGATCTTCACCCTCTTCGGTGGGGTCGTTGCCGATCGGGTGAACAAACGGCGGCTGCTCCTGGTCACGCAAACGGTCATGATGGTGCTGGCTTTCCTGCTCGCCGCCATGACGTACTTCAAGCTACTCAACGTTTGGGGCGTGGCTGCGATCGCCTTTGCCAACGGCGTGGCCATGGCCATGAATGCGCCCAGTTACCAAGCCATGGTGCCAAAACTGGTGGAGCGCGAAGACCTGACCAACGCCATTGCCCTCAACTCGGCGCAATTCAACATGTCGCGCATCCTGGGACCGACGCTGGGCGGCTACGCGATGGTGCTGTTCGGGGTGGCCGGCAATTTCTTCCTCAACGGGCTTAGCTTCGTCGCAGTGCTCGTGGCGCTCATGAGGCTGCGTTTTCCAGAGGAAAAGCCCTCCCGCCACGAGAGTGTGTTGCGCAGCCTGCGCGGCGGTTTTGTCTACCTCAACAGCCACCCGGAGATGCGGGTATTGATGTGGATGACGGCGGCGGTGAGCCTGTTTGGCCTGCCGTTCATTACCTTCATCCCCTATTTCGCCAAGATTCAACTGAACGCCGGAGAGAGTGGACTCGGGTGGCTGCTGGCTTGCTCCGGGACCGGCTCGGTGCTGGGCGCCGTCACCATTGCGGTTCTCGGCCAGATCCGGCGACGCGGGCTGGTGCTCACCCTGGCCGGCGTGATGTTTTTCGTGGCCATCATAGCTTTCAGCGAGTCGCATCGATTTGCGTTCTCGGCGGTCCTTGCCTTCTTCGAAGGTTTCAGCGGGATCCTCATGATCTCCTGCTTCAATGTTTCGATTCAGCACCTGTCGAGCGATGAGATGCGGGGACGGATCATGAGCATTTATGCCACCAGTTTCCTGGGGCTGCCGCCGCTGGGGTCGCTATTGGCGGGCGAACTCTCGCGCCATATCCCCGTGGGGAATGTGCTGGCGCTCATGGCGGCCCTGGCAGCGCTGACGTTTATCGCGGTGTACGCGTCGTCACGGCCGCTGCGCGAACTGGACTGACAGCACGACAATGAAGCCCGCGTCAATTCATCTGGCTGGATTTGGACTGAACGTATTTGTCGAAGGGGATCTCAAAATAGAACAGCTCGTGCCCCTCCGCATCGCGCAAGGCATGCAGATGCAGCTTGGAGCCCTTGAGCGGATCATCGAGCTGCGACACGTCGTAGAACAGAAAGCCGGCGCGCGTTGTGTGCGCTTCCACCACCAGGGCTCCGTACTCGAAGGTGCTGAAGTCTTCTTCGATGTCCTTATTGCTCGCTTTTGGTTTCAGCTTGATCGTGGGGAGCGGCCCGGGCATGGGAATCCGGCCTCCCTCCCGTTCCTTGCGCGTCATCAGGCGCTCAACGTCCTCCGGTTCCGCAGCCTGGATGCGCTGGCCGGATTTGGTCTGGAACAGGATGCGCGCGTCGCGCAGCGAAATGGGCTTGTCGCCATTGTTGGTCACGATCAGGCGAACCGGCATGACACCGTGACCCAGGTAGTCGACGCGAAATATCGACTCCTTCTCCCTGGTGTCATACGGTTCGGCGGCAATCGCCACCTTTTCCTTCTCGTGCACCTCAACGGCGGCAAAAGAGGTCGCCGGCTGCACCGGCGGCGGAGTGTGGTCGTTGGCCACGGCTGGCAATGCCAGCGCGGCCACAATCAGCGGCAACCATCGAAAGACCTTCATCCTCCAAAGACCCTCAGTCCCGACGACTGTATCATTTGATGGGTTAGACACCACAAAGTCCCAATCCGTCTCGCATGATTCTCTTTTTCTACAACCTGGCGCTGCTCGGAGCCCTGCTGGCCGGCTCCCCGTGGTGGCTGTGGCGGATGGCGACGACGCAGAAATACCGCGAGGGCATAGTGGAACGCCTGGGACGGGTTCCGAAGCGCATCGTGGGTGGGGATCCCAGGGAGCCGGGACGGCCTTTGATCTGGCTCCATGCCGTTTCTGTCGGGGAGGTTTTGGCGATCGCGCGGCTGGTCGCGGAGCTGGACCGGGATTTCCCCAACCACCGCGTGATGATCTCGACCACGACCCGCACCGGCCAGGCCTTGGCTCGCGAGCGCTTCGGGGCCGGCCGCGTATTCTATTGCCCGCTGGATCTTCCCTGGGCCGTGCGTGCCTACCTCAATGCCCTCCAGCCCAGGCTGTTCGTCCTGGCGGAGACCGAATTCTGGCCCAACCTGCTCAGCGGATGCTTCCGCCGCGACATCCCGGTGGCGGTCGTCAACGCGCGTATCTCCGACCGGTCGTGGCCGCGTTACCAGATGCTCCAACGGCTGTGGCGCCCGATACTGGGCCGGATCAGCCGGGTCCTGGCGCAGACCGAAGCCGACGCCGCCCGGCTGCGCGCGCTGGGCTGCCTGCCGGAAGTTGTGAGCGTGGCCGGGAACCTGAAATTCGATGTGCGGGTCACCAAGGAGGCGGAAGCCACGAGGCTCCTGAAGATGTTGGCGCCACCGCCCCGGTTTCTGGTGGCAGGGAGCACGCTGGAAGGGGAGGAAGCCGCACTCATCGCTGCGAGTGGATCGCTTGCCGGCGCCGATCCGGCGCTGGTCCTGATTGTGGCGCCGCGCCACCCGGAACGATTTGAAGCTGTTGCCGCCTTGCTTGAGGCATCCGGAGTCCGCTGGATTCGCCGCTCGGAGTGGAAGAATCAGCCGTCCGAAACCCTGAAACCGCTTCCCGGGATCCAGGTCGTGCTCCTCAATACGATCGGCGAACTGGCCTCGGTCTACTCGTTGGCCACGGTGGCGTTTGTGGGCGGCAGCCTGGTCCCCGCCGGCGGGCACAATCCGCTCGAGCCGGCGCAGTTCGGCGTCCCCATCGTCATGGGTCCCCACTACGCCAATTTCCGCGGTATCACCGGAGATCTCCTTGCCCACCAGGCCATACGCATCGTCCCGAAAGAAGAGTTGGGCCAGGCGCTCGCCGGCCTTTTGAGCGACCCGGCCAAAGCCAGGGCCATGGGCGAGCGCGCACGGCAGGTCTTCGAGCAACAGGCGGGGGCGACAGGTCGTTGTGTTGAGGCGATCCGTGGCTTGCTTGGATCCCGCCCCGCCGCGCCGGAGCATCGGGCATGACCGCCGGCGAGGCAGCGCGGCGAATGCTCCTTCCCCTCACCCCGCTCTACCGCTTCGGCCTGGTTCTTCGCGAAATGCGCCTGCGCTCGGGCCGGGAGCGGGTTCGCCGCCTGCGCTTTCCCGTCATCAGCATCGGCAACCTTTCGACCGGCGGCGCGGGTAAGACGCCGTTCGCGATTGCCCTGGCCCAGGCGCTGACCCAGACCGGCTTTGGGGTCGACGTGCTTTCCCGCGGCTATGGCCGCCAGTCCGCCGCCCCGGCCCGCGTCCGTCCCGACGGGACTGCCGCGGAATTCGGCGACGAGCCGCTCCTGATCGCCCGCGAAGCCGGGGTTCCGGTTTACGTGGCCAGGCAACGTTACGGGGCCGGGCTGCTGGCGGAACAAGGCTTCGGAGAACTTCCCTCAGGGGCTAAAGCCCCTCTTGATTCAGCAGTTCCGAATGTACGGGCTGAAGCCCGTACACTCCAGAGAGCCGGGGAAGTGCACATCCTCGACGACGGCTTCCAGCACCGCCAGCTCCATCGCGACATCGACATCCTTCTCCTCAACCGCGAGGACTGGCACGACCGTCTCTTGCCTTCCGGAAACCTGCGCGAACCACTCGCTGCAGCCATGCGTGCCAGCGTCATCGCCATACCGGCCGAAGGCCCCCAACTCGAAACCGATCTCCGCACCTGGGGCTGGGAAGGCCCGATCTGGCGCCTGCATCGCCGCATGGACGTGCCGCGTGTCGACGCCCCGGTTCTGGCCTTTTGCGGGATCGCCCGCCCGCACCAGTTTTTTGCCGGCCTTGAAGCTGCCGGCCTGCGCCTGGCTGCGCGAGTCGCCTTCCGCGACCACCATCCTTATACCGCTCACGATCTCGAGCGCCTCCAGGCCGCCGCTCGCGCCGCGGGCGCCGCCGCCATGGTCACAACGGCCAAGGACCAGGTCCGGCTGGCGCCCCTGATTGCTGCGCTTTCCCCGAGTCCGCCGCTCCTCACGGCCGGCCTCCGCATCGAAATCGAGGAGGAATCGGCCGCCCTCGGCTGGCTGGTCACCAGGCTCAACTCCATTCCGCCCAGCCCTCCCCTGTGAGAAAATCATTTGTTTGCGCACGCAATCCAAGTTCCGCTTGCTCGTGGTCCGGCTGGGCGCGATGGGCGACGTCCTGCACGCTCTTCCGGCGGTCACGGCTCTGCGCCAGGCCCATCCCGGCTGGGTCATCGATTGGGTTGTGGAACCGGCCTGGTGCGCGCTGTTGTCGGCCCACTGCGAGACTGGCGATTTCAGCCGCGGCCCCGCCCAGCCCCTCGTCGATCACCTTCACCTGGCCTCCACCAAGGCCTGGCGCCATCACCTTTTCAGTTCCAGCACACGGCATGAAATCAGCAACTTGCGCGCGATTCTGAAGAGCTGTCACTACGACGCCGTACTCGATCTGCAAGGAGCCGTCCGATCGGCCGTGATCGGGCACATGGCCGGATGCCGCCGCCGGGTGGGGGAGTCGAGGCCCCGCGAGTGGGCGGCGCGGTGGTGGTTCACCGAACGCGTTGCCACCAACGGCACCCACGTGATTGAACAGGATGTGGAGCTAGCCTCCGCCGTCGCCGGAGACGATCTTGCCCCGCTCCAGCCTTTGCTTCCGGTCGATCCGGCAGCCGAAGCATGGTGCGACGCGTTGCTCGCTCCCTGCGCCCGGCAGCCAGTGGTGCTCCTGAATCCCGGAGCCGGATGGGGCGCCAAACGCTGGCCGGTGGAGAGATATGCCGCGGTGGCGGCGACCCTCGCCGCCCAGGGCGATTGCGTTCTTGTGAATGCAGGCCCGGGCGAGGAGGCGCTGGCCAACGCCATCGCCGCGCAGTCGGAGGGCGCAGCGCGGGCCATCCTCAGCACCCTTTCTCAACTGGTAGCCCTCACCCGGCGGGTAGCGCTGGTGATTGGCGGCGACACTGGCCCGCTGCACCTGGCTTCCGCGCTCGGCCGGCCGGTGGTGGGCATCTATGGCCCGACGGACCCGGCGCGCAACGGCCCGTTCGGGACCCGGGCGCGGGTGCTGCGCAGCCCCCAGAGCCGGCGCGACCATAGCCGCCGCGCCCAACCGGAAGCGGGCCTGCTGACCATCACCCCGGACGCCGTCCTCGAGGCTGCCCATTCCCTCCTGGGCGAGGAAACCATGGCATGAGCGAACCTGTTGACTGGATCACCCGCTGGCAGCGGATCGCCCGCCGCATCCGCGTCCCCCTGGGGTTCCTCACCGCGGCCTTGTACCTGTTTGAGCTGGGTCGCCGGGAGCCCCTGCCGGCGGCCGTGGCGTGGAGCCTGCTGCTGGTCGTGCCCGGCCTGTGGCTGCGCGCATACGCGTCAGGATATGTGAAAAAGAATCAGGAGCTTACCACCACCGGCCCCTACGCCTTCACCCGCAACCCGCTGTACCTCGGTTCCACGCTGATGGCTGCCGGCTTTGCCGTGGCCCTTCTCAGCTGGCCGGTGGCGCTGTTGCTCGCCGTGTTTTTCCTGGTGATTTACGTCCCGGTCATCGCGTCGGAAGAGCGCTTCCTGCGCGCTACCTTCCCCGGCTTCGACGAGTATTGCCGCCGCGTCCCGCGCTTTTTCCCCCGGTTCGGACCCGGGAGCGAGCCCACGGACGATCGCAGCGGCCACTTCGCCTGGGCCCTCTACCTGAAGCACCGCGAGTACAATGCTCTTTTGGGCGTACTACTGCTTTACCTCAGCCTGGCCCTTCTTCGACCGGCCATTCTTCACGTCTTGCACGGGCGGCCATGAACGAGTTCGAGCTTTGACCGTCAAAGATAAAAGGAGCCGCGCCAGACCGGTGAAGACACGCACGACTGCAGTGATCATTTTTTGTGCCCTCGTGTGCGCCGATGTCTCACGCGGTCAACAACCTCCACCAACCACGGCGCCCGGTTCATCCTCCTCAGGATCGCCTGTCTCTCGCTTGCCCGCGCTCCGTCCCGGGTTCGCCTTCCCTCAGAAGCAGACCCTCACCTATTCCGTCGACTGGCGTGTCTTCTCCGCCGGGACCGCGGTCGTGCATTTTGAAGCCAACGGGGACAGTGAACGAATCACGGCCAACGCCGACACCAGCGGCGCGATCAATATGCTCTTCCATGTCAGCGACCACTTCCAGGCGACCTTCGACCGCAACACCGGCTGCACCGCCGAATTCGACAAGCAGACCGTGGAAGGACGCCGGCAGATCAATTCGACCCTGAAGATCGATTACGTCCAGTCCAAATCCATCTTTGACGAAAAGAACCTGGTGAAGGGCCAGTCCAAACACGTGGAGACGCCTGTCTCCGGCTGCCTCACCGACCTGCTGACCGGGATGTTCTTCGCCGCTTCCCAGCCCATGGAAGTGGGGAAGAGCTTTGTGATCCCGGTCGTGGACGCGTTGCACACCGTCCCCGTGACCATGAAGGTGGAAGGCAAGGAAGAGATCAAGACTCCCCTGGGAACGTTCAAGACGGTCCGGGTCCAGCCGACGGCCGATGCCGGGGTGGTCAAGAACCGGGGCAACATCTGGATCTGGTACACGGACGATGAGCGTCATTTGCCGGTGCAGATGCGGGCCCGGCTCTTTTGGGGGACGATCACCTTCCGGCTGTCCGCGATGGACAATAAGTGAGAGAAGGGCTGTCTAGTGTAAGCCGCGCAAATACGGTCATTTGCGATGCCCGCGAATGGTTTAAATCTATAGAAACAAGCTTCCCTCAGGGGCTAAAGCCCAGCTCATTTGTGGCCTGTTTTCGGCACGACTGAATTCGTGCCCTTTCAAAAACACAGATAACCATCTGAGTGGCGGAGGCCACTAGCTCCTAAGCAATTAGCTCGTCCCCTGTTCTTACTGCATCCGGTATCGCTCCCGCATCAGGCGCTGCAGGCGCGGCCAGTAGATCAGATTGAAGGCCAGCTCCTTGTCGGGGAACATGGAAAGCGCCACGCGGCGGGTGTCCGCGACCATCTCCGAGGCCTGTTCGACGGTAACCGTGTGGTCCTGGGCGATGACCTGCGTGACCATGTTCACCACCATCTGCAGGCGGCGGATCTTGCGGCCCTCTTCCTGCAGTTCTTCGGGCGACTGAGCAGGCGGACGTACCCTATCTTCATTGTTTTCTGCAGATGCGGATCCGGGGGTTGGTTGCGGATCCCAGGGAAGGTCGACTGAACCCATGCGGCTATCCCTCCTGATTCAGGGGCGAGATGGCGTTCGTTGTGTGCATCCTATCACCGGTATTGGACAGACTTCCTTGCGATTGGGCCAAGAGCCACTCGTTTGTCACCTGCGCGGGGGCCGGGTCGCAAGCCGCCGTTCCTGTTCTGGAGCACAGCCATCGCCCAATCCGTACAATAAGATTGGATGACTTTCACCGAACAATATGATGTCGTGGTCGTGGGCGCGGGTCACGCCGGCTGCGAGGCCGCCATGGCCGCGGCGCGGATGGGGCTCAAGACCGCGCTCATCACCATGAACATGGACCTCATCGCCCAGATGAGTTGCAACCCCGCCGTCGGCGGAGTCGCGAAGGGACACCTGGTCCGCGAAGTCGACGCCCTGGGCGGCATCATGGGCGAAGTGGCCGACGCCGTCGGCATCCAGTTCCGGCTTTTGAATACCTCGCGCGGCCCGGCCGTCTGGAGCCCACGGGCCCAATGTGACAAGCAGCTCTATCGCGTGAAAATGCGCGAAGTGCTCGAAGGCCAGCCCGGCCTCCACATCCGCCAGGCCGAAGTGGTCGATTTAGTCGTCGAGGATGGCTTGACCGGTTCATTCGGAAAAGAAGGCCTGGACGGCCAGTCCCGCCGCCGCGTCCTCGGCCTGAAACTGCGCGACGGCCGCCGCCTCATGGCGGGCGCCACCATCATCACCACCGGCACCTTTCTGAATGGGTTGATCCATTGCGGCGAGGAGCGCTATCCCGCCGGCCGCAGCGGCGAGCCGGCCTCGGTTCTTCTCGGCGAGGCCCTTCGGGCTCTTGGGCTTCGGACCTGCAGACTCAAGACAGGCACGCCGCCCCGCCTCGACGGCCGCACCATCGATTGGAAGGCTTTCGAAGAACAGCCGGGCGACGCCGATCCCACGCCGTTCAGCTTCCGGACGAAGAAGATCGTGCAGCCCCAGGTGAGCTGCCACATCGCCTTCACGACTCCCGAAACACTGCGTCTCATCCGCGAGAACGTGCACCGCTCAGCCATGTATTCAGGCCGGATCGAGGGCATCGGCCCCCGCTACTGCCCGTCCATCGAAGACAAGGTGGTCAAATTCCCCGACAAGACCCAGCACCAGTTCTTCCTCGAGCCGGAAGGGCTGAACACCCACGAGGTCTACATCAACGGCATGTCGACGTCGCTGCCGATGGAGGTGCAGTGGCAGATCGTGCGCTCCATTCCGGGTCTCGACCAGGCCGAGCTGCTGCGCCCGGGGTACGCCATTGAATACGACAGCGTCGACGCCACCGAACTCGACCGCTCCCTGCGCGTAAAGAGCATGGAGGGCTTGTACCTGGCGGGCCAGATCAACGGCACTTCCGGTTATGAAGAAGCGGCCTGCCAGGGCATCATGGCGGGCATCAACGCCGCCCTGTGGCTCAAGGGCCAGCCCCCGTTCACTATGGATCGCACCGAAGGGTACACCGGCATCCTCATCGACGACCTGATCTCCAAGGGGACGAACGAGCCGTATCGCATGTTTACGTCCCGGGCCGAGTTCCGGCTCCACCTGCGCATCGACAATGCCGATCGCCGCCTTACTCCTTATGGGCGGCGGCTGGGGCTGGTTGGTGACCAGGCGTGGGAGGAATTCGAACGGAAGCAGGCGCGGATGGCGGCGCTCGACCGGCTGCTGACCACGCGCAAGCCGAGCGGCGAGAATCTTGCCACAGCCGGGTTCGATGCTCTGACCGCCGTCGCCGGCCAGACCTGGGCGCAGCTGCTCAAGCGGCCCGAGGTGACCATCGAGCCGATTCTGAGGGTGCTGCGCGACGAATTGGCGGCGGAGCCGCTGCTCAAGGAAATTTTCGGCCAGTTCGACCATACACCGATTGAGCGTGCCGCGATTCGCAATGAGGCCCGGGCGGTTGAAACCGAGATCAAATTCGCCGGCTATCTCGACCAGCAGAAGAAGTCGATTGCGAAGCTCAAGGCCGCCGAAGCGGTCACCATTCCAGAATGGCTCGAGTACGGGACCATCAGCGGCCTGTCGCGCGAGATGCGCGAAAAACTGGAACGCATCCGGCCCATCACCATTGGCCAGGCCAGCCGCATTCCCGGCGTTACGCCCGCGGCGCTCAGCCTGGTCCACGTCTCAATCCGGCTGCAGGGCCAGGGGCGGCTTTCGGCGAGCCCGGCTCAAACCGGCGCCGACTGACTCTCATAAGGGTCGAGTGGGTCAGGGTCGAGTGGGTCAAACGAAACCAGCAAGCGGACTACCCGCCACATCCGCAGCTATGCGCCAGCACCTCGGCAAAGTGCATTGCCTGCCGGTGGCCGAGCTGCATGATCTGCTCACGGCAACTGAATCCGTCTGCAACCACGATGGTCATGGGGCTCGCCGCTTGCACCGCGGGCAGCAAACCCTGACCGGCAATCGCCTTCGACACTTCGAACTTGTCGGCTTCAAACCCGAACGGACCGGCCATGCCGCAGCACCCGGCTTCGATCAGATCGACTACCGCCCCCGCCTGGCGCAAGCAGTGCGATCTCCTTTTTCGGCCCGCCAAAGACCGCCTTGTGATGGCAGTGGCCGTGGATGAGAATATGGGCGCCGTTCAGCCGGCCGGTGGCGAAATCGGGCGCCTCGGCAGCAAGCCAGTCGGCAAGCAGCCACACCAGTTCGCGCATGCGGGTGGCGCGCGCATCCCTGGGGAAAAGCTCGGGAAGTTCGTCCTTGAACACACTGGCGCAGCTCGGCTCGAGAAAGATGAAGGGGAGGCCGGCATCGATATGCGGAGCCATGCGATCGAGAACATCGGCGAGATATTGCCGCGCGGCGTCGAGATGGCCGAAGTCGTAGAGTGGGCGGCCGCAGCAGATGTGCCCTCGCGGCACGATTACCTCGAAGCCCGCATCCGTTAGAACAATCTCCGCCGCGGCGAGGGTCTGCGGATGGTAGTAGTTATTCCAAGTGTCCGGCCACAGAACCACCTGCGGTGGGGCCGACTGCGGCACCTGCGGTGCGGCTGACTGCGCTTCGCGCCCTGATACGAAGCTCTTGGCGGCAAGGCGCGGTAACTGCCGAGCCTGCGCAACGCCCGCGATGCGCTTGATCAGCGGGCTGGTCACGGGCCCGGTGAGGATCGCATTCGTCAGCGCGGGAGTGAGCGAACCCCACCGCGCCAGCTTGTCCGCAAACCCGAAGACGTAGTGCTGCAGCGGGTGTAATTTCCCTTTGTAACGCTGGGCCAGGAACTCGGCCTTGTACGCGGCCATGTCCACCTGCACCGGGCATTCGGTCTTGCACGCCTTGCAACTCAGGCAAAGATCCAAAGCCGCGTGCACGGCCTCACTCTGAAAGCCCTCCTGGCGCAGGTCGCCGGCCAGCATTTCCCACAACAGCCGGGCACGGCCGCGGGTGGAGTGCTGCTCGTCGCCGGTGGCCCGATAGCTGGGGCACATTACGCCGCCGCTCGCCTTGCGGCACGCGCCGACACCCACGCAGCGTTCCGTGGCCCGTTCGAGCGACCCGCCGTCCTTCGCAAACACGAAGTGCGTTTCGGGCTGTGGCTGCGCATGTCCGTGGGCGGTCGTGGCGCCGATGGGCACAAACCTGAGGTTTTCGAGCGGATCGTATACGCGCACCGCATCAACAAGCTTGCCGGGATTCATGCGGTTGTCGGGATCCCACAGCGCCTTGAACTCGCGAAACGCCTGCATCAGTTCCGGCCCGAACATCTTCGGCAGAAGCGCGCTGCGCGCCTGGCCATCGCCATGCTCGCCGCTCAGCGAGCCGCCCAGGCTGAGGACCAGGTCGGCGGCGCGGTCGATAAATTCGCGGAAATTGGCCCGGCCACTTTCGGTTTGGAAATCGAAGTTGATGCGCATATGGACGCAGCCCTGGCCATAGTGTCCGTACAGGGCGCTGCGATATCCGTACTCGCTCATCAGCGCGGTCACCTTGCGGAGATAGACACCGAGCTGTGCGGGCGGAACGCCTGCGTCTTCCCAGCCTTCCCAGCCCTCGGGCTCCCCGGGTACGAAGACCGTCGCACCCAGCGCATTCTCACGCACAAACCACACCCGCGCGGCCTCGGCCGCATTGTAGATACGCGCCTGGGGCACGATGTCCCATCCTTGCGCTGCACCGACCAGCCTCTCCGCCTTCTCTTGTGCTTCTTCGCGGGACCAGGCGCCCATCTCGACGAGCAGAAAGCCCCCGCCCGGCGGCAGCAGCGCAACATCGGCGACGGCCAGATTCTTGCGGCGCATGAATTCCACCAGCAAGGCGTCGAATCCTTCCAGACCGATAGGTCCATATTCCAACACGCGCGGCACCGCATCCGCGGCCAGGAACGCATCCGGAAACGAAAGCGTCGTCAGCACCCGAAACGGCGGGCTCGCGGCAAGATTCAGTGTGGCCGACACAACTGAGGCGCAGGTGCCTTCGCTTCCGACCAGCGCGCGGGCCACGTGAAAGCCGTTCTCGGGCAGCAATTCGTCGAGGTTGTACCCCGAAACGCGGCGCGGAATGCGCGGAAATTTTTCCCGGATGAGGTTGGCATACCGATCGCGCAGGCTGGCGAGTCCGGCGTAAATCTGTCCCACCCGCCCGCCGCCGCGGATAAGCGCGTCGAGATCAGCGGTACCAGTGCGCCCAACCGTCAAGCGCGTGCCGTCGTAGAGAACGATGTCGAGCGTCTCTACGTTGTCGGCCACCTTGCCGCCCAGCAGGCCGTGCACGCCGCAACTGTTGTTGCCGATCATGCCGCCCAGGGTGCATCGCGAATGCGTCGCGGGATCGGGCGCATAGGTGAGGTGATGCATCTCTGCGGCTTCGCGAAGGCGATCAAGAACGATGCCCGGTTCAACCGTGGCCAGCCTGGCGTCCGGGTCGATCGCGCCGAGCCGGTTCATGTATTTTGAAAAGTCGAAGACCACGGCCACGTTGGCGCATTGGCCGGCCAGGCTCGTGCCCGCGCCGCGCGGCAACACCGCGGCCCCGGTGTCGCGGCAGGCTGCCAGTGCCGCTTCCACGTCGGCGGCATCGCGGGGCAGAATCACTCCGATGGGGAGCTGGCGATAGTTCGAAGAATCGGCCGCGTACATGGCGCGAAAGCCCATGTCGAAATGGACTTCTCCACGCAAGGCGGACGTGAGTCGCGCTTCGAGTTCGCGATGAGCCGCAAAACGCTCGTGCTCCAGTGGAGGCTGGCTGGAGAGAATCGTAAAAGTGGTCACGCTCGAATGGTAACGCCGAAACCGCAGCGCGACGTGTCAGCCGCGGGCACGGCCCCATCAATTACGCAATGATGGTATTGTCGATCAGCCGTGTCGATCCGACGAATGCCGCGACGGCGAACAACGTGCCAGGAGCAGCTGTCTCCACCGGCAGCAACGTATTCCAGTCCACCAGCTCGATATAGTCCACGCGCACCGCAGGCTCGGCGGCAAAGATTCTCCTTGCTTCGGAGATGAGAATCTTGGCGCGCCGTTCTTCCATCGCGATCATCGACTCCACACGCCGCACCGAGCGGCTCAACGCCAGCGCCTGCGCGCGCTCCGCAACGCTCAGATACACGTTGCGCGAACTAAGCGCAAGCCCATCCGGCTCCCGCACAATCGGGCAGACCACAATTCTTGCCGGCAGCCGCAGATCGGCCACCATGCGGCGCAGCACCGCGACCTGGGCTGCGTCTTTCTGGCCGAAGAAAGCCAGGTCGGCTTCGGTGGCGATCAGCAGCTTGCTGACCACGGTGGCGACCCCGCGAAAGTGCCCCGGCCGGGAAGCGCCGTCGAGGCGATTGCTCAGGCCCTCGACCTCAACAAATGTGGCCGCACCCGCGGGGTACAGTTCCTCCACCGATGGAGCGAAGATCACGCTCGCGCCTTCCGCTTTAGCCAGCGCACAATCGGCCTCAAAGGTGCGCGGATAGCGCGAGAAATCTTCGTTGGGCCCGAATTGGGTGGGATTCACAAAGATGCTCACCGCGATGAAGCCGCACTGGTGGCTCGCGGCGCGAATCAGGGACGCATGTCCCGCATGCAGCGCGCCCATCGTGGGCACGATGCCAATGGTGTTGCCCTCGGAGCGATCGGCGCGCGCCCATTGACGCAGCTCATGTACGGTGCGAAGAATTTCCATTCGTCCGGGCTAGGCTCCGAAGTCCTGCCGGGCGTCCTGGTTCACCACGGCGTCCACGTCTTCAAGCTCCGCGCGGACGGCTTTCCGCGCCGGAGCGGGCAGGTGATAGCTCTCCTCGTCCGATGGAAACGCACGGCGCTCCACGTCTTCGCGATATCGCTCAACCGCGGTCCGGATGAGCGCCGCCGCATCGCCATAACGCCGCACGAACTTGGCCGGCGGCGCAAAGGTCATATTGACCAGGTCGTGGAAGACCAGGATTTGTCCGTCGCAGTCCGGGCCGGCGCCGATACCGATGGTGGGGATGGCGAGTTCGGCGGTGATCCTCGCCGCCACTTCCCGGGGCACGCCTTCGAGCACCAGCACGCCCGCTCCTGCTTCCGCGAGTTCGTGGGCGTCGGCTCTCAATCGCGCTGCCGCTTCGGTGGTCCGCGCCTGCACCCGGTACCCGCCCATGCGATGCACGCTCTGCGGAGTCAGGCCCAAGTGAGCGATTACGGGAATCTCCGCCTCCGCGAGAGCGCGGACAAGCTCCACGCGCGGGCCTTCAATCTTCACCGCCTCGGCGCCGGCCTCTTTAACGAATCGCACCGCGTTCGCAACACCCGCGGCGACCGTCCCATGGTAGCTGCCAAAAGGCATATCCGCCACCACAAGGGCGCGGCGTACAGCGCGGCGCACGGCACGCGTGTGGTGCAGCATTTCGTCCACGGTGACAGACATTGTGTTGTCGTGGCCCAGCACCACCATGGCCAGCGAATCGCCCACCAGGATGAAATCGATTCCGGCCTCATCCACAAGGCGCGATGTGGCGTAGTCGTACGCCGTGAGCGCGGAGATGGGCTTGCCCTGACGTTTCATTTCCGCCAGCGCGGGCATCGTAACTTTTGTGATGGGAACTCCGGTGGAAGAGGATCCACCGCCGGGGAAGTTGGTCAGGCTCATGTCTTCTCCAGTGCCGCTCCGCAAACTCAGGATGCGACCCGTACGAGAGCGAGTATACGCCCCCCACCCATAGATGCAATTGGTCCGTCCCAGGATCTGGGCTGTGTGATCAACGGCCTGAAATCAGTCGTACACTTGTCGCATGCTCAAAGGCTGCTTTTGGATGCGGAATCGAAAATCCCTGTTGCGCTCCTGTTTTCTTGGAATCGCTGTCGCCGTGGCAGCATTTACCGCAAAGGCACAAGCCGGCCCGCCTGCTGCCACCCCTCCGATGGGATGGAACAGCTGGAATCACTTTGCCGAGAAGGTGACCGATGCGGATGTGCGGGCCGCTGCGGACGCCATTGTGGCCACCGGGATGCGGGATGCGGGGTACGTCTACGTGAACGTGGACGATACCTGGGAAGGCCAGCGCGATGCGGCGGGGAATATCCAAACCAACAGCAAATTTCCCGACATGAAGGCCCTGGGCGACTATGTTCACTCGAAGGGGTTGAAATTCGGCATTTACTCCTCGCCCGGACCCAAGACGTGCGCCGGATACGAAGGAAGCTACGGGCACGAGCAGCAGGATGCAAATACCTACGCGGCCTGGGGAGTGGATTTCCTGAAGTACGACCTCTGCGGACTGCGCACCATCATGGACCTCTACGATCCGCAACAGGATCCCAAAAAGGCCTCGGCGATCATGCGCGACGCGTATGCCAAGATGCACCAGGCCCTGGTGAAGACCGGCCGGCCCATCGTCTACAGCATCTGCCAGTACGGATTTGATTCGGTTTGGGAGTGGGGCGCCGATGTGGGCGGAAACCTGTGGCGAACTACCGACGATATCAGCGACAGCTTCCGCAGCATGGCCCTGATCGGGTTTTCGCAGGCTGGCCTCGAAAAATATGCCGGCCCGGGTCACTGGAATGATCCCGACATGCTGGAGATCGGCAACGGAGGCATGTCCGCCGACGAATACCGGACCCAGATGAGCCTGTGGGCGATGCTGGCGGCTCCGCTGCTGGCCGGAAACGACCTCAGCAAGATGGACGAGACCACGAAGAGCATCCTGATGAACAAGGAAGTGATCGCGGTGGATCAGGATAGCCTGGGCCAGCAGGGATATAGGCTCGCGCCGCTCCAGACCTGGGTGCGGCAGCTTTCCGGCGGCGCAAAGGCGCTGGCCGTTTTCAACTTTGTGACCGACGATGTGCCGCAGCCGGTGACGGTTTCGTTCAAGGACCTCGGGTTTACCGGGGCGGTGCACGGGCGCGATGTTTGGACGCACAAGGATCTGGGACTACTACGCGATTCGGTTACTGTCACTCCACCGAAGGGCGGTGTCGTGATGCTGCGCGTCTGGCAATGACGGCCAGGGAGCCTTGAGCGCCGATGGTCTCAACCGCATCAAGCTCGGGTTCCGATGATGCAAGGCGTCCCAACGGATGAGACAGGTCCGTTCGGGATGCCTGGATGGCGTGTTTTCTCCCTAGAAGTTTAGAAATTTCAATTGCGGGGAATGCTTGCGCCGTGTAAGCATGTGCACATAACTTTTGACGTAAATTGACCGCGTTACCCCTGAAAGTCCATTTGTTGCCTTCCTGTGTGAACCGGCTGCTCCTTCGCGATCGTTTGAAGAAGCTTTTTATTTAGCTCTCCGCCGCAGGCGTCTCTCCGACCCCTGACTGGCCATCACCTGCCCCACGCGCAAGAAATTCCAAGTACTACGCACGCCGTTGCAAAGGCACCCGTCCGCGCCCTTGCATGGAGCGAAGATGCGTCCGTTTTCGATCCGTACGCTAGCCCATCGATCGGCGGTTTCGACGATCCCCGCCCAGGCAAGCGCGAGGGTCCGGACGCCGAAAGCGTCACCAATTCTCCCGGAAGGTGTTTTTCGATGAATTATCTTGTCAAAAATTGCTCTCTCGCCGGTTTGATCCTCATCGCAGCCGCGTTGCCCGCAGCGGCTGGCACCGTGGTCTCCAGCCCAGCCAACGGCGCGGAAGTGGCGTCTCCTTTCAACCTCACCATGTTTGCCGATACCTGCTCCGGGCATCCCGTCACCAGTGTTGGCTACTCGCTGGACAGCAGTTCCTCCACGGCCGCCTTTGCGGGACAGAAGATGAATGGCCCCGTCAGCGCGCCGAGCGGCTGGCACACCCTGCATATCAAAGTCTGGAACAACGTCGGAGGTGTCTGCGTCACCGATGTCTCCATCGACGTGGTGGGCGGGGCTCTTTCGGTGATCCCGTCGAATGCGGTAAAGGTGAGCAGCATCCAGGCGCTCGGCAACTGGGTCGCCGTCCACGACGGGGGAACCACCGGATCCTCGAGCGGTTGGACGGGGGCGCAGAGTTCGCCTTCTCTTACCGGAAACTCCCGGGAATTCGCAACCTACTTTGGCAATTTCGGCGGCGAACGCTACTCGGCCCAATTCGACGACAACACAACGGCGCAGAACTTCTTCTACGACACCTGGATCTACATCGCGGGCTCCGCGGATGGGTTCTCGAACCTCGAATTCGACTTGAACCAGACCATGCCCAACGGCGAAACCGTGATCATGGGATTCCAGTGCGACAGCTGGGTTCAACGCTGGGATTACTCCGTCAATGGCGGCTCGCCCACCGCGCCATGGGACACGTGGCTCCATTCCTACGCTCCCTGCAACGTGCATAGCTGGGGAACCAATCAGTGGCACCACATCCAGGTCTACTATTCCCACAACGAGTCCGGCTGGGTGACCTACCATTCGGTGTGGCTGGATGGCGCCCAGCAGAATCTCAACTTCACCGTCTTTTCCGGATACGAGCTCGGTTGGGCGCCATCCATCGTGACCAACTTCCAGATCGACGGCTCCAGCAGCGGAAACACGTACGGCAAGGTCTACCTGGATGAGATGACCGTCTACCGCTGGTAGCCATCGTCACACTGACTGGGGTGCCGGGGCAGGGGTGCCCCATGTCTCGCTTTTGAGACATGGGATCGGGCCTACGCGTTGATCGCCATCCCCTCCACCGCCGCGTAGGCATCGAGCATCGCCTCGGACAGCGTGGGATGGGCGTGGATGGTGAACATCAGTTCGTCGACTGTGCCTTCCAGTTCCATCACCGCGACGGCTTCGGCGATGAGTTCGGTGGCCTGCGGCCCGATGATATGTACGCCGAGAATCTCTCCGTACTTCGCGTCGGCGACGATCTTCACGAAGCCGTCATGGCTGTCGACGATGGTGGCCTTGGAGTTGCCCGCGAAGGGAAACTTCCCGACCTTCACTTCGTAGCCCTTCTCTCTGGCCTGCGCCTCGGTCAGCCCCGCGGAGCCGATCTGCGGATCGCTGTAGGTGCAGCCTGGAATGCGGTCGCGCCGCACCGGCCGGAAAGGCCGTCCCGCAATCTTTGACACGGCCACGATCCCGCTCATCGCGCCTACGTGCGCCAGCTGCGGAAGGCCGGCCACGATGTCGCCGATGGCATAAATGCCGGGTTCGGCTGTTTCCTGTGCCTCGTGCACCTTGACGAAGCCGCGCTCCAGTTCGATTTTCGTCTTCTCGATGCCCACGTCGGTTGTGCGCGGGCCTCGCCCCACCGCGACGAGAACTTTCTCGGCTTCCTTTTCCTGTGCTTTCCCATTGGCGGTTGTCCAGGCCACTTTGACACCCGCGTCGGTCTTCTCGATCCTCTCCACCTTGCAGCCTACGTTCACATCGATGCCCCGCTTCTTGAATAGGCGGGTGAGTTCTTTGGAGATTTCCTCGTCCTCCACCGGAACCGCGCGGGGCAGGAACTCGACGATCGTGATCTCGGTGCCGAAGCTGCGAAAGATGGAACCGAACTCGACGCCCACGGCGCCCGCCCCAATCACGATCAGCGACTTGGGCGGCTGGTTGAGCGCGAGGATTTCAATGTTGGTGAGAATGCGGTCGTCCGGCTGCTGTTCAAACAGGGTGCGCGCATACGAACCGGTGGCCAGGATGATGTTCTTTGCCTGTATCTGCGACACTTCGCCGCCGGTACTGGTCAATTCGACGGTGTGGATCCCGTCCGTGGCGGGACCAGTGAGCTTGCCGTAGCCGGAAATCACCGTCACCTTGTTCTTCTTCATCAGGAACTCGAGGCCCTTGGTGTGCCGGGTGACGATGGCGTTCTTGCGCTTCTGCACCGCGGCCCAGTCCAATTGCGGCGTGCCGATGCCGGCGATGCCGTACTCGGCGGCGTGTTTCAGGTGGTCCCAGATTTCGGCGTTGAAGAGCAGCGCCTTGGTGGGGATACAGCCCACGTGGAGGCAGGTGCCTCCCAGCACCGGCGCACTCTCGATCAGCGCCACTTTCAGTCCGAGTTCGCCGCCACGAATGGCGGCGGTGTACCCGGCTGGTCCGCTGCCAATGATTGCCACGTCATACAGTGTTTCTGCCAAAGCGACTCCGATCCGAGGCGTTCCTTGTTTTGGGAGCGCTCGCCTCATGCCACGGTCCAGTTTAAAGGACCGGCCGGGTGGGGCTGTTGTCACGGCTCGACTGATCGGATCAGTGATACTCTGGCCGCGTTGCTGCCGAGGTAACTATGCAGTACCACTTCGTCGCGGCTCTGGCTCTGCTTACGGCCGCCCCCATGGTTCTGCCGGCCCAGCAGCCGGCGCCTCCCTACGAGGGACCTGTCACCCAGGTCCAATCGCCTTCTGGTAGCTCTTTTGTTCAACCCATGTTGATCGTCCCTATTGCCGGAACCCCATTCACGGCGACCGTTCTCATCAACAATGAAGGGTCCGCGGCCGATGGTTCTCGGTCCTCACAACATACGATCATCGAGATCGCGCGTGATTCCGCGGGACGCATCCGCAATGAGCGGCACAAGTTTGTGCCGGAGTCTTTCCGGGGAACACCGCCGGTTCTGTTCGTGCACACCTACGACCCGGCTACCCGGATCAGCCACATCTACGACCCGGTCACCATGACTTATCGCGACCAGGTCGTGCCCCCGCCACGCCAGTCCATCGATCAGAAGAGCGGAAAAGAAGAGGATCTCGGCTCCACGACCATCAATGGCACCCAGGCCCGGGGAACCAGGGTCACGCACACCATTCCCGCGCGGGTTAGCGGGACCGGCAAGGATGTGGACATGGTGGATGAAGTCTGGTTTTCAGATGAGCTGCAAATGAACGTGCTGGAGCAACACTCGGATGGGCGCGGCGGACTTCAGACGCTGGCGATTCTTTCCATCAAGCGCGAGGAACCGGATGCGGCGCTGTTTGAGGTTCCTGCGGGATACAAGAGAGAAGAGAGCGTTCCGCTGCCCAATGCGCCGGTCGTCTCACACTAAACGCCGATTTCGGGTTGCGCCAGGAGGAGCTGGACCATCTCCGCCGTCGCGCGGAACGTTCCTTCTTCATCACCGAACGCCTCGATCCAATGCACGTCGGGCTCGCGCCGGAACCAGGTCATCTGCCGCTTGGCGTAATTGCGATGGCCCTGCTGGGCGGCTGTTATTGCTGCCTCGACACTCAAGGTCCCCGCCTGGACGGCAAGTCCCTGGCGGTAACCGAGCGAGTCGAGCGCCTTCACGGGCCCGAAGCGTTCCAGGAGGCCGCGGGTTTCCTCCACCAGGCCGGCGGCAAACATCGCGGCGCAGCGCTCATTCAGGCGGGCATAGAGCTCCAGCCGCGGGGGATTCAGCCCGATTCGCAAAAGCCGGAACCCGGTCAGCGGATCTCTGGACTCGATTTTGGACGCCAGCACGTGCGACAGGGGCCGCCGCGCCGCCAGGCATACTTCAATGGCCCGAATCAGCTTGGCCGTATCGTTGGCATGAATGCGCGCCGCGGAGGCCGAATCGAGCCGGGCCAGCACCCGGTGCAGCCACGCGCTTCCGCGCCGTTGCGCCCTCTGCCGCAGTCGCTCCCGCAACGCTTCGTGCCGCTCCGGCCCGGCGAACAGCCCTTCGGTCAGCGCGCGGAGATACAAGCCCGTTCCGCCGGTCACGATGGGCAGGTGCCCCCGGCCGGCAATCTCCTTGAGGGCCACACGCGCTGCCCGGCTGTAGATGCCGGCCGTGAACGGCTCATCCGGATCGGCAACATCGATCAGGTGGTGCGGAACGCGGGCCCGCTCGGCAGTCGTGGGCTTGGCCGTGCCCAGATCCATGCCTCGATACACGGCCACCGAATCGCAACTGACGATCTCGCCGTTGAAACGTTCGGACAACGCAATGGAAAGCGCCGTTTTGCCGCTGCCCGTGGGTCCAAGAATCAACACGACCAAAGGGTCGGCCCCCACGTAGTGGGTCATGGGCGCCACCAGCCGGGGGGAAAGATCCACCCGGGATTGGTGTGAAACAGCCACCACACGACAATCGCCGCCGCGATGATCAACAGCCCGAAGACCTGGTTGCGCCGATACAGCCGTTGCTGATGGATGCGGCGCTCCTGCTCGGCGGCTTGTTGAAGATAGGGCTTGATCTTCTTTTCGGTCATTGCTCAATAGAGAGGCTGCCTGTATTTCGACCAGTCAACTCCTTCGTCAGTATAGGAGGTAACGTGACGAACGATGCCCTGCCGCGTTTGACTTCCCCAGTCCGATTGCCCACCATAACGCTAGAGACTACCGGCACGAACCGGGGGCGCACGAGGCGATTGAAATGAAGGTCCTTATCCTTGGGTCTGGGGGGCGCGAACATGCGCTGGCATGGGCGGTCAAGAAAAACGATCGAGTAACGGAACTGGTGTGTGCGCCGGGCAACGGCGGCATGGAGCGGATCGCCCGCTGCGTTCCCGCTGACCTGAAGAGTCTCGACTCGATGACCGCTGTGGCCTGTGCCGAGCGGCCCGACCTGACCATCGTGGGACCGGAGTTGCCCCTTTCCCTGGGCATCGTCGACGCGCTTCGCGCCCTGGGCTACCGCGCCTTCGGGCCCACTCGTCAGGCCGCGATGCTCGAAAGCAGCAAGGGTTTTGCGAAACGCTTCCTGCAGCGGCACAACATTCCCACGGCCAATTACGCGGTATGCGCCAGCCCGGCCGAGTTGGAAAAGGCGGTCGACATATTCCATCCCCCCATCGTGGTCAAGGCCGACGGACTGGCCGCGGGGAAGGGGGTCATCATCTGCCAGTCGCATCGCACCGCGGTTGAGGCCGCCGGAAGCCTGTTTACAGGATCGCTGCTAGGTTCGGCCGAGCGGCAGGTGGTGCTCGAGGAGTTCCTCGAAGGCGAGGAAATCAGCTTCCTGTGCCTCACCGACGGCAACAATGTGGCGCCGCTGGTTCCGGCCCAGGATCATAAACGTATCGGCGAAGGCGACACCGGCCCCAACACCGGCGGCATGGGCGTCTACTCGACCGATACCATGCTCGATCCCGGGATGACGGAATGGATTCTGCACCACATCGTTCAGCCCACCGTGCAGGGCATGGCGGAGGAAGATACGCCCTTCTCGGGCGTTCTCTACTGCGGCCTCATGATGACCGCGCGCGGACCGCAGGTGCTGGAATTTAACGCCCGCTTTGGTGATCCGGAGACGCAGGCCATCCTCATGCGCCTGGACAGCGACCTGGTCGATGCCATTGAGGCGTGCGTCGACGGTACGCTGTCCGGCACCGAGCTTCGCTGGAGCCCCGGAGCCTCGGCATGCGTGGTGGCGAGTTCGGGCGGTTATCCGGCCACGTACAAGACGGGATTCCCGATCTCCGGGCTGGACGCTGCCGCCCGCATTCCCGGTGTGGAGGTCTTTCACGCCGGCACCACCCAGGTGGGTGGAAAAGTGGTCACGTCCGGAGGGCGCGTCCTGGGGGTCACAGCGGCGGCGCCTTCCCTCGAGGAAGCCCTGCAGCGGGCTTACCAGGCTATGGGCGAAATCCAGTTCGAGGGGATGTACTATCGCCGCGATATCGGGCATCGGGCGCTGAGAAAGACAATTTAGGCAGCGGCGGCTGTCTCAGGTCGATCGAGGCGCTGCACCGGGCGCCGGCGGCGGCGGAGACGACGGCACCAGAGGCTGCATCTTCTGAAAGCAGGATCGGCACAGGACAGGACGCCCCTGCGTGGGACGAAACGGAACCGTGGTGTCGGTTCCGCACGCCGAACACTTGGTTCGGGTTTCGGTCCTGACCCTGGGACCCCCGTTGGCGCGTTTCGCCTTGCACTGTTTGCAGCGCTTGGGGTCGTTCTTGAAATCCTTATCGTGAAAGAAGAGCTGCTCGCCCGCAGTAAAGACGAATTCTGAGCCGCAATCAATGCACTTAAGTAGCTTGTCTGTGAATTCCATGGCCGGCTTCCCTCACAGCAGGGAATTGGTCCAAATCGGCCATGACCTCTGGATCTGCCGGTCCGTTTCCCTGCGGCGTACGTTGAACTCAAGGGCCCGGGCCGCGTTAGATCGGGGCGGCGAAACTCGTCTTCCGTAAACCCAGGGAAGACGGCAGCGCGCCGGTCACTCGCCGGCGCTAAGTTCCTCACTTCGTGAACCCCCCGCGCCGGCCGTTTCCTGAATCTGTTTTTGCGGCGGGGAAGAAAACGGGGCGGTTGATTCACGACGGTTCTGGCACCCTGGTTCCCATCGGGCGGCGTAACCGCCGCCCCGATGAAGTACCTGCCTGTTTCAAGACCGGAACATCTCCGGACTTGTTAGTCCTGCTCTTTACGAGCTTTCTTACGATTCCGCTTGCGCGCCAAAGCTGCCTTGACGCGACGCTTTTCACCGGGCTTCAGATAGTAGGAGTGACGCTTCACTTCCTTGATGATGTCCTCCTGCTGTACCTTTCGCTTGAAGCGGCGCAGCGCATTCTCGAGCGGCTCGCCTTCCTGAACACGAACCTCTGCCAAGAATTACCACCTCCAAACCTGCCACAGGGCAATATAGCAATCATACTGGAAGAATTCATAGTTTCGAACACTGAAACGGCTAGATCAATCCGAATCTCGCTGAATTGTAAAGTTTTGCGATTTCGCGGGCCACCTTTTTCCCGGAGAGAAAATCTTGTGATTCCAACTCTGTACAACCGGATCCAGGGACGCAATCTCGAGCGGCTCGCGGCCCTGAGCGATGGCATTTTCGCGGTGGCCATGACCCTCCTGGTTCTCGATCTGCATATCCCCATCGCGGCCCAGGTGCACTCGGAAGGCGATCTATTGATGGCGCTCGGCGCCATGGGCCCCCAGTGGATCGCCTACGGCATGAGCTTCCTCACTCTCGGGATCTTCTGGGCCGGGCAGCAAACCCAGCTTAACCACATTGCGGAAGGCACACGCGACCTGACCTGGATCCACCTCGGGTTTCTGTTTGCGATCACCCTGATGCCGCTTTCGACACGGCTGCTGGCCGAATTCATCACCTACCGCGTGGCCCTGGCCATTTACTGGCTCAATGTCTTCGTTCCCGGCGCCATGTTGTACTGGAGTTGGGCCTACGCCCTTCGGGCTGACCTGATCAAGCCCGAAACCAGCGAAGAAATCCGCAACAGCATCTGCCGCCGCATTCTCATTGCGCAGTCGCTCTATGCCGGAGGCGCAGCCCTCTGCTTCATCAGCACGTACATCAGCATCGCAGTGATCGTGCTGGTGCAGCTCAACTATGCGATCGCACCCCGGCTGGGGGGCAAGAGGCGCTGACCTGGAGTTCCCACGTCGAACAGGACTTCGCCGCCCGATCGCTACTTCCGGCGCGCCCGCCAGAACGAACTCACGCTCAGGTATAAAAACACCAGCATCAGCCCGGTCGCCACCAGAAACTTCTGATGATCGGGTCCGTGCAGGTAGCTTGCCCGGTCGCGCCATATCGTCTGCCCGAACACCAGCACAAAGATAAAGAAAAAAAGTCCGGCAACTTCGAGGAAGATCTTGCTTCCGACGCGGCCGAATGGACGCAGAAAGCCGCCAACTCCGTGCGCCAGGCTGCCTGTCGCACGCCCCGCCGTTTTTCCCGTGGCCCGCACACGCGCCGGTTCCGTCACGCCCTCGTTGGTCAAGGGACGGGCAACTGCCGCCTGGGGGTTCCCCGCCAGACGCTGCCCGGCCATGCGCCCTGCCACGCGCATGCCGATCCCCAATGCCCGGCCGATGGTCTGCGGTTTCATTCCCGACTATGATGGTATCAGCGGCGGAATGCGTCGGACATCGCACCTCTCTTTGATCCAGCGCAGTTGCCGTCAGGACGCATCGGACGTAAGGTATATAAATTCCATGCCGCTCCCAGCGCACCTTCCGCGCCGGCCGCAGCCCGGAGGTACATTGTGACATCTCGCCTGCGCGAACTCATCCAACAACTGGGAGAGGCTATCCACGAATCGGTCATTGAAAGCGAGCAAATCGCCGGAGTGGTGCAGGACATCCGCAAACACGGCTTCGACGTGCTCCTCATGCTGGAAGCCACCATCGGCCTCAACGAGGTCTCGGCCAAGGAAGGGTCTGACGAAGACGCCGTGGCGGACGACGGCGCATTCACGCAGAACGATCTCAATTTCCTGAAGTCCCTCCGCATCTCGGTCGAGGGCGGGGATGAAAGCGGGGATTCGGATGAGGCGCTGGAGGCCTGAGACGGTCGGAGAAAGCAACGTTCAGGAGAAGGTTCGGGACTGCCGCTGAATGACCGCCGCGTTCTTGGCCAGAGCGATTGTGACGGCGATCGCCGGCGGCCAGGGGATTGCGCCGGTTTTCATCGATCTGAACCGCACTCACGCTACTAACCCACTGTGGACAGGCCATGCGCGATTTCATCTCGTGCAGCAGGTCTTCACGCTTCTGCCGGCCGCCGCCATTGAAATCGCTCTGCTTTGGTACCCGGGTGCGGCGTTTCACGCCCGTTTCTACATTGCGTCTCTTCTGACCGCCACTTCGCTCGCCGGTTTCCTGGTCGCCGTTTTCACCCGCCCTCTCTATGGCGGCACGCTGCACGACCCCAACGGAATGCAGCCCCTTCGCCTCCGCATCGGCTCGTGGCTGATGGTCTTCGACCTGAATGTCCCCATTGTGCTGCTCGCGGCGGCATTGCTGTTGAGCGCAGTGCTCCTCTATCGGCTCCGGGCCTGAACAAAAAGGCATGCCGTCTCGCGCCGGTCTGGACGCGGTTCTGCGCGCCACTCGAGATCCGGGTAAACTGGAACAAGGACCTTTTCCTCCGGACGCCGCTTTGTCGCACCCGCTCATCGCCAAATTGAATCCTGAACAACGCGCCGCCGTCGAGGCCACCGAGGGCCCCCTGCTCATCCTCGCCGGAGCGGGTTCGGGAAAAACGCGGGTCATCACCAGCCGCATCGCCTGGCTGATCCAGGAAAAAGGCGTGGCGCCGGATTCGATCCTCGCCGTCACCTTCACCAACAAGGCGGCCAGTGAGATGGCGGACCGGGTCGACAAACTGCTCGGCCACACCTCCCTCGCCAAGCCACTGATCGCTACCTTCCATTCACTGTGCGTTCGCATGCTGCGCCGCGACATTGAAGCGCTCAAGGTCAAAGGCGTCGGTCTGACCCGCTCGTTCGCCATCTATGACGAGAACGACCAGGCCGCGATTGTCAAGCAGATCATGCGCCGGATGGGGCTCGACATCAAGCAGCTGACTCCACGGACAGTCTTGGGCCGCATCTCCTGGGCCAAGAACCACATGGTCGATCCCCAGGACTACTATCTCGGATCCAAGGATCCCAACGGCGAACGCATCGCGCACATCTACAAGGAGTACACCGCCGAACTGCGCAAGAACAACGCCCTGGATTTCGACGACCTGCTGCTCGAAGCCGTGCGCCTGCTCAAGGTGTCAGCGGAAACGCGCGAGCGCTACCAGCGCCGCTACCGCTACGTTCTCGTCGACGAGTACCAGGACACGAATCGTCCGCAATACGAGCTCATGAAGCTCCTGGCCGGCGAGCACAAGAACGTCTGCGCGGTGGGCGACGAGGATCAGAGCATCTATTCCTGGCGCGGCGCCGATATCCGCAACATCCTCGAGTTTGAAAAGGATTTTCCCAACGCCCGCATCGTGCGCCTGGAACAGAACTACCGCTCCACGCAGAACATTCTCGAGGCCGCCGGCGCGGTGGTCTCCAACAATATCCGGCGCAAGGGCAAGAAGCTCTGGACCGATCGCCAGGGCGGCTCGCTGATCGGCTACTACGAGGCGCCGGACGGCGAAAACGAGGCCCTGTTCATCGCCGACAAAATCCAGAAGTTCCTGCGCGAAGCGGGCGACTCGGGCGACGAGGCCCACTGCGCGGTGCTCTATCGCACCAACTCTCAATCGCGCCTCGTCGAAGAAGCGCTGCGCCGCTACAACATCAAGTACTCCATGGTGGGCGGATTCAGCTTTTACGAGCGCGCCGAAATCAAGGACGTGCTGGCCTATCTTCGCCTGGTGCGCAACCCGCACGATTCGATGGCGCTGAATCGCGTCATCAACACGCCGGTCCGCGGGATTGGCGCCACCACCCTGGCCACGCTCGAACGGCTCGCTCTCGAGACCGGCAGTTCCACCTGGGACGCGCTCGGCGCCGCCATCAACAACAGGCTTATCGCCACGCGCGCCCTGATGGCGCTGGACTCGTTCCGACAGTTGATCCTCGATGCGCAAGCCATGATGGACCCCGACTTCGCCGGCAAGCTAATCGCGGACGTGGCCGAATCCGATGCGAATGCGGGCGACGCGGGATTTGCATTCGGAGCCGCGGCGCCGAACGAAGAAGAAGACCAGGCCGTCGCCGATGGGCTCGAATCCGCCGCTGCTTTGGATTTCAACTTCGGCGGAAATGCAGATCAACTCCCGCTTCTCGATGCGGCGAGCTTTAATCCCTTCGTGGAAAAGCCGAAGCGGCCATTTTTGAAGATGCCCAAGGCGCCAATGGACTCCCAAACCGGGGTTCCCCAGGTCCCAAATTTGGAATCTGGGATGGAAGGCGGCTCTCCCGCCGACTCCAACCAAAATCAGGAAGAAGCCTTTCGCAAGCCGGGTGACCCGGCCACCCTTCCCGAGTTGATCAAGTTCATCATCGATCGCACCGGCTACATCAAGGCCCTCGAGACCGAGGCCTCGCCCGAAGCGTTCAGCCGCATTGAAAACCTGAAGGAACTCGCCAACGCCGCCCATGATGCCGAGGTCCGCGGCGAAACCCTGGCCGACTTCCTCGACCACGCCGCGCTGGCGTCCGATGCCGACCAGTACGATCCCAGCGCCCGCGTGACGCTCATGACCCTGCACTCCGCCAAGGGCCTCGAATTCCCGCTGGTGTTCCTGGCCGGTCTTGAAGAGGGCCTCTTTCCTCACTCCCGCACCCTCAACAATCCCGAAGAGCTGGAAGAGGAGCGCCGTCTCTGCTATGTCGGGATGACGCGCGCCATGAACACGCTCATCCTCACCCGCGCGAACTTCCGTCGCCGCTACGGCAACGACGCCCCGGAGATGAGCGTCCCCTCGCGGTTCCTCGAAGAGGTGCCCAATCAACTGATCGAAAACCTGGGCACGGCGCGCGCGTCGGCGTGGGCATACGCGGGCTCCGCGGCCAGCTACGGAGGCTATGGTTCGCGTTATGGGTCGGGATACGGAGCCGGACGGCGTTCCGGGTCGGATGGCGAATCCGATGGCCGTCACTTTAACTACGAAGATGAGAGCCAGGAGGCGCCGCGGTCTTCACATCGGACTGGCGTCGGAACATCGGGCCACAGCTCTCCTCCAAAAAGTAAAGGCCCGGAGGGTGGCTCGATCGACAATATTGCGCGCTTCTTCGGCGGCAAACCCGGCGCGATCAAGCCGTCGTCCTTTGCCCGCCCCGCCATGGACATTCCCGCCCCCAGCGGCTCAACCGGCTTGAAGAAAGGCCAGCGCGTCCGCCACAGCAAATATGGAGAGGGCACGATCCTTCTGCGCGAGGGCGACGGGGAAGACGCCAAGCTGACCGTGATGTTTACCCGCCACGGCATGAAGAAGCTGATGGAGAAGTTCGCCAACCTGGAGAAGCTGTAGATGCGGTGGTGTCCGGCTAGGGCGTTCCCTGCACCGTCTCGCCATCCTTGCCCACGATGTCATACTTGACTTCCTTGCCCTTGGCATAGCTGAGGAACATGGTGTTCCCTTCTACCCGGCAATCTACTTGCTGACCGATGTTCAATTCAGCCTTTGGGCTTCTCTTCGTGATCCGGTAGTGAATCTCTCCGAGGTGAATCGTGTAGAAAACCTGATTCCGGGTGATAGTCGCGCTTTGGGAGTATGGCAGGGCTTCCCAATTCAGGACGGTCCCAGTCTGGCCGGACTGGGCGAGCGCGCCTGCGACGAAGAGCAAGGCCAGGGTCAAAGATGCAATCGATCTCATATCCACCTACGTCACAGTATAGTAGGGCGGAAAAAATGGAACCCGCCGGGGCAGGAGCCGGTCTGTCGCGTCTGACCGAATCTCCTGGGACGTACCGGTAGAAGCGGTGTGGCGCGACGTCCGTGTTATACTGGATTTGATCGTAGAATTCGATTTAGAAGTTCCGTTGCCTGATTGAGTTACCCCTCCACTCGCAAACACTTCCAACATTGCGTTCAGCGGTGACATCAGTAGCAGAGGAGTAACACATCATGGAACAAGGTACAGTCAAGTGGTTTAACGACGCCAAGGGTTTTGGATTTTTGAGCCGCGACAACGGTGAGGACGTTTTCGTCCATCACACCGCGATCAAGTCGCAGGGCTTCCGCACCCTTCAGGAAGGTCAGCGCGTTGAGTTCACAGTCACCAAGGGACCCAAGGGCTGGCAGGCTGAGAACGTTTCGGTCGTCTAACTTTTCCCGAGGGTAGCCGGCCAACGCCCGTTACCCTTTCAGACTCCGGCAAACAAAGAACACTCCGTTGCGAAACGGATGCGGACATTTCCCGGGCAGCGATCAACAAAGCGCGCCTGTCGGAATGGAGTTGATACGCACGCTCCTTCCTCATCCCGTTCCGCGCAGCCGGATTGGCATCAATAGAAAAGGGGTGGCCCCGGGGCCACCCCTTCTTGCGTTTCGCTCCATCCCGTTTCGCAGCATTTCAACGAAGAATGCGGCCTGTCTTGGGCTTTGCGTGCCTGACGGTTTCCGCTGGTCCGCCCCGGCCTGCCAGTTGCAGCTTCAAGAAACCGAATCTCCGGTTTGCCTCAGGCGGCGGGTTGCAGCGATTTCTTCGTCGATTCTTCCGTGGCGGGGACGTGCAGGCTTTCCTGCGTCCGCTCGTTGGCTCCCAGGTAGGAAAGCACATCGTTGATGGAATCTTCAAAGCGCGAACCGGTCTTGTGGGTGCGCCTCACGCCTTTCGCAACCAGCTGGCAAACTTCAAAACGATTGATACCCTGCGAGAGGGCGCGATGAATCTGTTCGGATCGCATGCACGTTACTCCGACGACTAGTGGCTGCTGCGTGGGCTGCGGAGCTCGTCGGGCGCGATAGAGGGGTGCGCGGGGAGCAGGCTGGGTGGAATCTCAGGACAGACGCGGAAGTTTCTGTGTCTATATCCATTCTACGTTGAAACGCGCCCATGTGCCGGTCTTTCCGTTTCATCCCTTGTTACCTCAGACTGCGTTGATGCATGATGGCAGGATGGTTTCCCTCCGCCTGAGAACATTGGGTCTAAGGTCTTTGTTTGCCTGCCCGCTGGCCATCGCGGCCCTCACTCAGATTGCTTCCGCGCAGCGCGTCTTCGATGTCAGGGATTACGGCGCGACCGGCCGCAAGAGTGACAATGCCCGGCCGGCCCTGCAGAAAGCCATTGATGCCTGCGGTAAAGTTGGCGGCGGCCGCGTTTACGTTCCGCCCGGCGAGTACACGTCCGGCCAGCTTCACCTCCGCTCCGGCGTGCGGCTCTACGTCGAGGCCGGCGCTACCATCTACGCCTCCCTCGATTCCAGCCAATACGACGACGCCCGCATAGCCGCTCTCATCTATGGCGAAGACCTGCACGACATCGTGCTCGAAGGCGGAGGCACGCTCGACGGCCAATCGAGTTACGAGTGGCACCTGAACACCATCACTGACCACTACATCCTTCCCAACCAGCGCCAGATGGAGGCCGCCGGCAAGCCTTTGCTGCGTCCGTTCCCCGTGGGCCAGGGAAAGGAAACCATATTTCCGCGCATGGCGCTGCTGCTGCGTTGTGTCGATGTGCGCATCGCCGCGCTGAAGTTCCTGCGCTCGCGGAGCTGGACCATCAATCCCTATGCGTGCAAACGCCTGGTCATCGACGGCGTCTACATCTACTCATCGCAGAAAGAAGCGGTGTGGGCCGACGGCATCGACCCCGACGGCTGCCAGGACGTCCGCATCTCCAACTGCACCATCGAGACCGGCGACGACGCCATCTGCTTTTACTCCACGTCCGCGTGGGGTCCCGTGCTGGCCACCGAGAACGTGACCGTGATCAACTGCCGACTCTCCTCGTCGTCGAGCGCCATCAAGTTCTGCGACGGCAACAGCAAGGCCGTCCGCCACGTCGCCATCAGCAACATCATCATCACCAATTCCAACCGCGGCCTGGCCTTCATGGTCTTCGACGGCGGCATCGTCGAAGACGTAGTCATCGACAACGTGACCATCGACACCCGGCGTTTCGACTGGTTCTGGTGGGGCGATGGCGATCCCATTCACTTTAACATCAAGCGCCGCAGCGAAATCGACGGCCGTCACTACGAGAACGAGCCCGCCGCCGGCATCATCCGCAACGTAACCATCAGCAATGTCATCGCGCATGGCCAGGGAACATCCGCGATGCAGGGTCACCCCGACAGCTGGCTCGAAGGCATTCGCCTCAATCACATTCGGCTGTTTGTGTCCCACGGCGCCGAGGCGCCCTATGAAAGCACAACCGCGGCCCTGACGCTCCGCTATGCGCGCGACGTCGCGATGAAGGATGTGGACATTCGCTGGGAAGAGCCGCATACAGCCACCTGGCAGTCCGGTCTCACAGTGAATCAGGCCCAGGACGTGCTCCTCGAGGACTTAAGAATTGACTCCGCGCCCGGATCCGATCAGCCTGTCCTGCGCCTCAACGATGCGGACGGCGTTCTGATCCGGCAGTCGGAGATCGCGTCGGTCGACGTGACCGGCTCGAAGAGCCGAGCCGTGCGCCTGGTGGGCACCGAGGCGAAAGTCACAGCGGGGCCCGGAGTGCCGCCCGTGATCGTGAAATAACTCCGCTGCCTTCAATCCATCCGGCCTCCCATTCCAACATTGCGGAATCTGCTCACTCCCACGAATTCGACGGGCATGGAGATTCAAAGGCTTCAGTCGAAATGACTTCGAAGTCTGGTATTAATGCCAGTTCCGCGGCACATGGCAGGTTCGTAAGCTTTCCCGGACACTCACTTCCGTCCTGAGGAACGTGTATCTATGGTTTCCCAATTCTGATGGGTTAAGGCCGGATCTATGAATGCGCCGGTGGCGGGACTCGGACCGGCGGATCCCTATCCGATTTGCGAGGACAGCATGCAACCGATCTACGTCAGCTCGCTTGTTTTCCTGATTGTCTTCGGGGGCGCCGCACTGGGCATGTTTCTTCGTCGCCTTTTGCCTGAAGAACACTTCAGCCAGGACGCAAGAACCGTGGTGAGCCTGTCCACGGGCTTCATCGTGACCATGACAGGGCTGGTCCTCGGGATGCTCGTATCCTCAGCCAAATCCTCCTATGACGCGCAGAGAATTCGCGTCGAGCAGGTATCCTCCCGGATCATCCTCCTGAATCGCACCCTGGTGGAGTATGGTCCGGAGGCCGACCCGATTCGCACTCAGATAAGTGGGTTGGTTGAAGCCACTCTTCATCGTGTATGGCCCCGCGAGTCGTTCAAGCCAGTCCAGCTCCAACCGACCGACTACCTCGATAAAATCGAGCTGCAATTAAGGTTCCTCGCGCCGACCAATGACAATCAAGCGGCGGTCAAAATCAAGGCGATCGAACTTCTCGATGACTTGAGACAGGTCAGCTGGCTAATCTTCATCGAAACGGAGAGCAATTCGCTGCCGACACCTCTGCTGGTTGTCCTGGTCTCATGGCTCCTGGCGATCTTTGTAAGCTTCGGTCTCGTCGCACCCCCCAATCCCACCGTGATTGTCACCCTCCTGATCACCGCATTTGCCGTCTCCAGCGCGATTTTGATCATTCTGGAGATGTACACGCCCTTCAGCGGAATCCTGAGAATATCTTCCGCCCCGATTCGTGACGCCTTGAGCCAGATGCAACGTTGAATTCGGCATGGCCGGGATCACCGGGCGACCAGCAGGATCCACCCTGTACCGATGGTTAAGAACACCGCCAGGAAGAAGAGCGTGGTCAAAAAGCCGAGGCGGTAGAGCTCGCGCTGGGTGAGATAGCCGCTGCCCACGAAGATCACGTTCTGGCTTCCGCCCTGCGGCGTGATCACGGAAAAGTAACTGCTGGCGAAGAAGAGAGAAAACGCCATCAGGGTGGGCGGAACTCCGCCGCGAATCCCGACATCGAGAAACACGCCCAGAAGGGCGAGGACCTGTGACGACTGGCTCACGAAGACGTAATGGATAGCCACATAGAGCAGGATCAGCGCCGCGTAGGTGACGGGCCACGAAAGTCCGCCCATGTAGGAAGCCAGCCGCTGACCCACATAACCCATGAAGCCCAGCTCATTGAGCTGGCCGCTTAATGCGAAGAGCACAGCGAGCCAGAGAAACGTGGCCAGGGTATCGCCCTGGGTAGCGATGTCATGCGCCGTCAGCACGCCTGTCAGCAGCAACAGGCCGAGGCCGGCGAAAGCGATGCTGGTCACGTTGAGTTGGAGTTTGTCGGCGAAAATCCAGCCGCTGACCATCAGTACGAAGGCGATGGCCGTGATCCACTCCTCGCGCGACAGCGGTCCTAACGCGGCAAGAGCTTTCCGGGCGTTGGCGGGAGCCTCCGGCGTAGCGCCCACGCCGGGAGGAAACAAGCGGGCGAGCAGCCAGGGCAAAACGAGGATGATAACCAGGGCCGGCACCGAAGAGGCAATCAGCCACTGGCCGAAGCCGACGTTGACTCCGTACTTCTGTGCCACCTGGATGGCGATGGGATTGGCCGACGTGGCCGTCATCCACAAAGCCGAAGAAATGGCCAGGCTGGCCATGGCACTGAACATCAGGTAGCCGCCCAACCGGCGGCCCTGGGGATCGTCGGGGTGCGAACCAGATCCCTGGGCTACGGACAGCACGATCGGGTACAACACTCCTCCGCGCGCGGTGTTACTGGGGAAGGCCGGAGCGATGGCGGCGTCGGTGAGGATGATGCTGTAGGCGAGTCCCAGCGACGAGCGCCCGAACAGGCTCACCATGAAGAGGCTGATGCGCTGTCCCAGCCCCGACTTGACCACTGCCTGAGCCACAAGGAAAGCGATCACCACCAGCAGCACGCTGGTATTGGCAAAGCCGGCAAAGGCCTTGGCCGCGGATGTGGTGTCGGTCAGCACAACCGCCCCCACTGCCAATGTCGTGGAGGTCAACAGCGGGTAAATCCCCAGCAGCACGGATACGATCGCGGTGATGAAAACGGCGAACAAATGCCAGGCCTGGGGCGTCAGCCCTTCAGGCACAGGTATGAACCAAATCGCAGCGGCCATGACAAAGGGAAAGACGCGCAGCAATATCCGCCGCAAGATGCTCCTGGACGTGGATTCCGGTGGCGACGTGGTTACCGACCCAGGGCTGCTCATGCTTGCGGCCCTCCCGGGCCCGGTTCCGTTTGCGGCGGGACGACCCGGACGCGCCCGTTCAGTCCGACCGACTGGCCTTGCACGACCCCATCCTCGTTTTCGATCACAAAGCGCCAGGAGAACGCGTAGTCGCCGGTGGCGCCTCGGTAGCGCCCCGTTCCACCCACAAATGTTCCGGAAATCCTGTTGCTGTCAGCGGTTCCTTCGCCTCGCAGTTCGCTGAAAACCTGGTCGCCTCGCTCGTCCGTCCAGACCGCGCGCCCAACCAGGCCGGTTGCGCTGTCATTGAAAATCAACGCATGGGATTGGAACCCGACGCCCACACCCGATGAACCCGCGAGCACCAGCGATCCCTCAAAGGTGGAGACCATCGCGCGCCGGTCGCGGCCCATAGGCATGATGTTGCGGCTTCCGGCGGCCGTCCAGGTTCCCGCAAACTGATGCCATCCGTCGGGAGAGGGCGACCCCGACGGAGAGGCGTGGGGCGCCCGGCTGCAACCCAAAACGAGCAGGAGAATGCTCAGTCCAAACCAGCAGAAAAAAGGGGCGCCCGGTTGACTGCCGCGGGATGCAAACGATGGTTCGACGTTGTCCCGTTCCTTCCCGGAGCCTCGGGAGACGGTGCTGGAGTCGTCAACACCGGAAGAGTTGCGGCATTCGAGATCCCTTTTTCGCGGCAGCAAGGCGCAGCCTCCCTTCACGAGCACGAGCGGAAAGTATGCGCGCCAAGGCTTTGCGAATGAGCTGTTAAAACTTATAGCGACGACGTCAAAATGTGCAGTTACCCAGGCAGGCTCGCCGAAAACCTGGCGTTTCACTCCAGCCCGATTACCAGCGCCTCGCGAGTCGCCAGATGCTCCGGCTCGCGGCCCTCGTCCCATAGCCGTTTCGCCTGTTCCTCTCCATCGAGCACTCGAAATACTCCCTCCGCCAGCGCAACCAGTTCGTCTTCGCCGGGATAGACGGTTATGGGCGCGATCCAATGGAGATAGCCAATCAGCCCGCTCACAACTCGCGTGGAATGGGCCATTCCGCCGCTCAGAAGGACGGCGTCCACTTTGCCTTGAAGAACCACCGCCATGGCGCCGGCCTCTTTGGCAATCTGATAGATCATGGCCTCATACACCGCGGACGCTTGCGCGTCTCCGCGCTGAATGCGGCGCTCCACTTCCTTCAGGTCGCGCGTGCCCAAATAGGCGAACAGCCCGCCCTCGCCGAAGACCTTGCGGTCGAGCTGCTTCTGCGTAAGCGCCCCGCTGCAACTGACTTTGATCAGCTCACGCACCGGCAGCGATCCGCTTCGGTCCGGGCCGAGCGGTCCCTCCTCAGGCGTATTGTTATCGATCATCTTGCCGTCGCGGTGAGCCGAGACTGTGATACCGCTGCCAAGGTGAACGACAATCAGCCGCAAATCCTGGTAGGCCCGCCCATGCTCCCGCGCATAGCGCCGCGCGACCGCCTTGGTGTTGAGCGCATGTCCCACGGCCCACCGCGGCACCAGCGGAGAACCGGAAATGCGCGCGCATGGCTGCCATTCGTCCACCGTGACGGGGTCAACGATGTAGGCATTCACTCCGGCCGCGTGCGCAAACCGGAGCGCCAGCACGGCGCCGAGATTGCACGCATGTTCGCCGCGGCGTGCCAGCCGAAGCTCTTCCACCATCGCATCGTCGACGAGGTACGTTCCGCACGGCAGCGGCGGAAGGAACCCTCCCCTCCCACCCACGGCGGCCAAGTGCCGCGCATCGTATCCAGCCGCGGCCACCGCGCGGGCAATCAGGGCGGCGCGGAAATCGACCTGCGCCAACGTCGAACGGCCGCGAAACTGGTCCAGTTCGGCGTCGTCATGCCGCGCCGACTCCACCCACTCCGCGCCCGCTCTTGAAAAAACGCCGAACTTGGTTGAGGTCGATCCCGGATTGATCACCAGCACAAGGCTGCGCTCGTCAGACACCGAAAAATCGCTCCTTCCGGAATTGAAACCAGTCCGAGTTTATCCCGCGCAACACATGCGTTCGCTGTGCGGTAGAGCACGCCATCGCGGCTGCAATGTGTGTTCCGCCGAGGGGAATGACCGGCGCCGTGATTCACATGCATTTGCCGCCGCCCCCGCAACTTCCGTAGTATTCAGGCGTTCCTTGTGATAGGTGAAGGAGAAGACAAAGTGATGATTCCCAAGCGGTTTGTGATACCCGTGCTCGCCCTCATGCCCATTTTTATTTTGTTTGTAGCCGCCGGTGCAGGAACCGAACCAGCCTTCGCCGCGCCGCCTCAGCCGGCGGCCTACGGCCAGGAACCCTGGGAAATTCCACCTGGAGAATTCAACGATATCCAGCGCCGCGGTTTCCACGACGGCATCGAAGGCGCGCGCAAGGATTACGGAAACCATCGCCACCCGGACGTGGACAACCGCGAGGAGTACCGCAGCCCCGACCTCCCGCCCAACCTGCGCGAACCTTACCGCGCGGCCTTTCGTCGCGGGTACCAGATGTCCGCATCGCATTTGTGGGGTACGCCTCCTCCTGCTCCCCCGCCCCCGGTCGCCGGCCCTCCCCGCCAGGACTGGGCCGAACGGGGCGCACACGGCCTCGAGAGCGATGCCGAGCGCCAGGGTTATCACGAAGGCTCTGAAGCGGCCCACAGGGATTTCCAGGCGCCGCGCCGCGCTGATCCGGACGACCACCAGGAATACCGCAACCCCCATGTTTCCCCGGGCCTCGCCGACGAATACCGCGAAGGCTTTATGCGCGGTTATGAAGTGACCATATCGCAGCTTGCGGGCCAACCCGTCTGGCAGATTCATGGAGAACCGGGCCAGTGGGCGCCCCCGCCGCAGTTCACTGAGATGCAGCGCCAGGGCTTTCACGACGGCGTCGACGGCGCACAGAAGGACTTCGGCAACCACCGCCATCCCAACGTGCTCAATCGCGATGAGTACCGCGAGCCGCGCGTACCACGGGAATTCTGGCACGAGTACCAGGAAGGCTTCCGGCGCGGTTATGAGCTGACCGCGGCGCGGCTTTGGGGCGGCGAGTAAACTGCGACGCCCCCTCCGGGAGTCGCCTCCTTATTTCCTCCACGGCTGCAGCTCATCCGTCTCGCCCCAACTTGGGATCGGAGCCTGCAAGCCATCCCGGATCCACAGAAAGCGGCCGTTCACAGCGGCCGCTTCGTCCTGCATCAGGTCTGCAACCAGGTTGGCTGCCTTTTCGGGGTTGTCGCCGCCCGTCGCCTCCACCCAGTCCGCCCACTGCATGTAGGCATCGGCGACGCTCCCCAGCCGTCGCGCCTCGGCCTTGATATAGGCCCACATCTCGGTCTTCACGTCGCCGGGATGGAGCACGTTGGCGGTCACGCCCGTTCCCTTGAGCTCCGATGCAAGATGCCTTGTGAACTGGTTCAGCGCGGCCTTGCTGGTTCCATAGGCGCTGTTGGCGGGCCCGGGCGTGTGCAGAGCCGCCGCTGAAGTGACATTGACAATGCGCCCCCAGCCCCGCTTCACCATTCCTCCCACGAACATCCGGCAGGTCAGGTACGGCGCGATGGCATTGATTTGGATGGTCTCGATCCAAGCGGCCGGATCGGTGTCTCCGACCAGGCTGATCGGTCCGAACAGCCCCGCCGCATTGACCAGAATCGAAGGGACTCCAAGATCGCGCTCGATCGCGTTCTTCAGCGGCCCGATCGAATTCGTTTCTCCAAGGTCAGCGGGAAAAGCCAAGGCCCGCCCGCCCTTGGTCTCAATCTCGGTTCGAGTGTCCTCTAGCGCGTCTCGGCTGCGAGCGACGAGTGCCACCCTCACCCCCATGTTCGCCAGACGCACAGCGATCCGGCGGCCCACACCCCGGCTGGCTCCGGTCACGACCGCGACCTTTTCCTCCAGCCCATTCACGCGCTCTTTATCTCCCACAGTGGATTTTCGTGGTTCAAAAATCCCGAGTGACGGTATACTGAACCCACTCAAACCCCTATTTCGATTGGTGGAAGCCACCTTTGCGTAGCCTCACGAAAACGTCAAAGCTCGCTCAAGCCTCCGGCATTTGCGTCCTCGCGGGCCTTCTTGCCGCCGAGACCGATTTTGCCCTGCGCTGCCATCTGGAACAGTACCAGATGGCGGGCCTGGTCGCCTTCACGGCCCACCGCCGCGAGGCGTGTCTCGAACTGGGATGGCGCTGGGAAGCCGATGATCAGGAAAATCAATACAAGTCCGGCACCAGCGCGGGCACCCACGTGACCGTCGGCCCGATTTCCGGCTTCGTCATGGATGTGACCGAGGATGAATTCGGCCACGCCCAAGGCCAGTGCCATGCTTTGAATGCGCCCTACACCGAGCTGACGACAGGGAACTGAACGACAACACCCTTGACCCCGGACCGGCTCGATTTCTGACCAAGCCTACAGCGGCTGGCCCAGGCGCTTCTCCAGCTGTGCCCGGTAGGTCCGGCTCACGCGGGCCCGCGATCCATTCCGGAGCACGACGTCGAACTCGCCGTGCGATATGGGCTCCAGTTGCACGATGCTCTCGATATTCACGATGGCCGAGCGGTGCACGCGTACGAAGCGGCGCGGATCGAGCCGGTCGGCCAGGTCGTTCAGCGCAGTGCGATACAGGAATTCCTTGCTCGCCACGTGCAGGTTCACATAGACACCGGCGGCCTCGATCCAATCGACATCGACTACCCGGATAAAGCGCGTCGACCCGCCCGACTTTACCACCAGGCGGTCCCAGCGGCGGTCGGAGCTGGCCGGCGTCGCCGAAACCATCTTCATCACTCGCTGCCCGAACTCGAGCAGGCTGCGCTCCTCGAGGCGTGCCTTGGCGCGCGCCAGGGCGCCCTCGAAACGCTCATCGCTAAAGGGCTTCAGCAGGTAGTCCAGCGCATTGGCTTCGAACGCCCGAATGGCGTGCTGATCGTAGGCGGTCACGAATACGGTGAGGGGCATCTCCGCCGCGCCGATGGCTTCGATCACGCCCAGGCCGTCAAGCTCCGGCATCTGCACATCGAGAAAAACAAGATCCGGATGATGGTCCCGAATCAGCTCGAATGCATCCTCGCCGTTGCATGCCTCCAGGATCGTTCCGATCTGTTCGTCGCGGTGGAGGAGATCGAGCAGCCGCTGCCGCGCCGGCGCTTCGTCGTCCACCACGATCACTTTGATGTTTTCAAGCGCTGGCTTCATTGGGTTCTTCTCCAATCACGCGCAAAGGCAGAATGATCTCGACCACCGTGCCGCCGTCTTCCCGCGGACCTATCGTAAAGCTTGCCTCCCCGTTGGGATAGAGCCCGGCGATGCGCTCCCGCGTAACCGACAGCCCCAGCCCGGTCGATTTTTCGACCGTCCATCCCTGCGGGAGTCCTGTGCCATCATCGGATACGCGAATGACGAGATTCTCGCTCACGGGTTTGGCCACGACCGTCACCGTGCCGCCCGAAGCCCGGTGCGAGATGCCGTGGCGGATCGCATTTTCCACCAGCGGCTGCAGGAACAGCGACGGCACCGACGCATAACGCACCTCCGGCGCGATCTCGATCTCCACGCTGAGCCGGCGGCCGAAGCGGATCCGCTGAATGGCGAGATAGTGGTCAAGGAACGCCAGTTCCTCGGCTAGCGGAACCTCCTGCCGGTCTTTCGATTCGAGCGACATGCGCAGCAGGTCGCCGAGATGCTCGATCATCAGCCGGGTCAGCTTGGGATCCCGCTCCACGTGCGAAGAGATGGTGTTGAGCGCGTTGAACAGAAAGTGCGGATCAAGCTGCATCCGCAGTGCGTTCAACCGGGCATGTGAATAGCTTTTTTCCATACGTTCCAACTGCAATTCGCTGCTCATGAATCGCTCGTAATAACGGTAGGCGAGCAGTGCCCCCGTGATCATCCAGTAGATGAGGCAACTCCAAATAAACCAGCCGGAAGCGTTCTTCATCATGGCCGCGGGCTTGAGAAGCCCCCAGTGGGGCCCTCCCGGCAGCAACGGGTCTCCAATGGCGACGCGGAGAGCGAAAAAGAGGTAAAGGGAAATCGCCGTGAAAATCAGCGAGGCCACGCCATGGGCCGCTACGCGCCGCCCAAGCTGCCGTCCGGTGTAGGGTAGACGACGGTCCGTCACCAGAATCAGCGGCGCCACAAGGCCCCACGCCCACCACTGCGCCAGGGGCTGCTTCCAGCCCATGCCCATGTTCCATTCGGGTAACGCAAAGACAAAGCCGATGGCCGAAGAAACAATGACCACCATAGCGGCGCGGAATAGCCATGACTTTGAGAGCAGGCGGGCAAACGGGCCCCTCTGCGTTTCCTCACCTGAGGCAATCCGCCCAACGTCAGCAATACTCGACATGCCCACACCTCGCGCAAACTCGCGGGACGCTGCCGGCCCGCCGAGTCGTGGGCTCAACGTGCCATTCAACCGGACCAAAAATATCCTCCACCGGTAAATTCAGCTTTCGCGATTGCGAGACCATTATCTACCCGATCCAGCGGCGGGCGGAATGATTTGGGCCGCCGGCGCGATTGCCCGTCGGAGCCCGGCGCCGGCGCGAACAGCAGGAAGAGGCCGAACAGAAAAAGGAGCAGGGCGCTCAAAACCAGGAGCGCGCTCCGAATGCGTTGGCTGCGGCTGCGATCCATGCTGTCTATCTCCCTCATGTTCGTCCTCCTTTCCTTTCTTGTCCCCAGCCCCTGGTCCCTTTATTCAATCCAGCGCGTAAACATTCCCATCTACGCTGCCCACATAGATCACGTTGTCCACCACCACCGGCGACGAGAGGATAGGACCCATCGAGAGCAGCTTCACGTAACCCGCCATGATGTCGTCGTAGAAGTCCGAAGCGAACACCGACGCATAATCGGGCTTTCCCTCCGGCGTAGTAAACGCGGCGCCGTTCTTCTTCGACGTCTCGGTCGCGAACGTCCAGTCCAGCGCATGGGATTTGAGGTCCACCGCGTTGACCGTTCCGGCCGTCGAGCCGACATAGACCGTGTCCCCCGCGATGGCCGGTGAAGAGAACAGCGGCCATCCCTTGAAATTCACCGAGAACAGGATCGCGCCCGTCCTGGCATCGGCTTCGTACAGCAACCCGGTATCCGATGTGGTGAAGTACACCTTGCCGTCCCGCACCGCGGGCGAAGCAATCACCCATGATCCCTTGGTCGAATACGACCACTTCATCTGGCCCGTCTGCTCGTCGAGCGCGTACAGGTGTGCGTCGCGGCAGCCGAAGTACACCATCCCGTCCATCACCGCGGCCGACGACTGAATCCCCTGCTGATTGTGGATGTCGGGATCCTCGCCGGTTTTGAATTTCCATTTGAGCCCGCCGCTGGCCGCATCGAGGGCGTAGAAGAAACTGTCCCAGCTGCCGATGAAAACCATTCCGTCGGCGATCGCCGGTGAAGCATGCACGACGTCGCCGGTCTTGAATTTCCACTTCAGCGCGCCGCTGGCTGCGTCCAGGGCATACACATTGCCGTCGCCGCTGCCGAAATACACTGTGCTGTTCCACACCACGGGCGAAGACAGGTAGCAATCCCACGGGTCCGGCATGGTCTCGGTGGCGGGTTGCGAGCCGTGCAGGTGGGTCGCGGAAAAGCGGTGCTCGCCACCGGTCTTGAACTTCCATTTCAGTTGGCCCGCAGCTTCATCCACGGCGTAGAAGTTGCCATCAAAGGCGCCAAAGTAAACCAGCCCGCCGGCAATCGCGGGCGAAGACGCGATGCGGGACTTGGCTTCGTACTTCCACCGTGCCGTTCCCGCGGAGCGGTCGATGGCATACAACACGCCCCCGGTGCTGCCGACGTAGACAGTATCGCCATGGATGGCGGGTGAGGCGATCACCCGGCCCGCGGTCTGAAAGGTCCACTTCACGCCGGTAAGCTTTGGGACGCCCGCGGCGTCGTACACGCCGGTGTGCCGCGCATCGCCGCGAAATGTCGGGGCGTCGACCGCGAATCCCGGAAGGACAGAAAGAAGTAATAGCAGACCCATCGCCATCCCCACAGCACGGATGGCCCTCGCGGATGTAAGTCGTTCCCTCCGCGTACTCGTTCTAAGCGAAATCCAGCTGGGATTTTCCATGGAGTCACCCTACCCGCCTTCCCTTGCAACGTCGACCTATCTGTGACGGCTAGGCTTCGAGATGCCACCAACCGGACAGGAGGCAGGGAACTGCGGACAGGGTTCCCTGTTCACTGGCAGCTCAATCGCTGTTACCATTAAGATCACGTCAACCGGGAAATCCGGACACATTGAACAAATTGCAGCGAAAGAGGTTACACGTGGCAAACACCGCCAAGATTGAAGACAAGCTGGAACGGAAGAAACTGAAGCGCGCCGCCCGCAAGAAGGCCGCTCCCAAGGCCAAGCGCACCACCCCGCGCGGATCGACCAAAAAGAAGGTCAAGAAACTGGCTCGCGGACAGTCGAAGCGCTAAGCTTCGTCCAGACGGTTCACCTCCGGATCGGGATCTCATCGTCCTGGTCCGGAGCCCTGGTTGCATCTCCCCGTATCTTTGGCACGCCCGCAATGGATTCGAAGGCACCCCCTGAGGTTGCAAGAGGAGAACCGCACTGCGTAGTCAACTGTTCGCCCGCAAATCCATTGACAAGCTGATCCGCGATTCGGAGGAGCCGGAGAACGCGCTCAAGAAGTCGCTTGGCCCGTGGTCGCTTACGGCGCTGGGCATCGGGGCCGTCATCGGCTCGGGCATCTTCACGGTCATCGGCACCGCTATGGCCGGCCAGAAATTCGACAAGCCGGAGATCAGCAGCACCCCCCTGGTTCATTACCTGCTCACTCACACGGCCATGGCGGGTCGGCCGGGCGCGGGACCGGCGCTCGCACTGTCTCTGGTCCTGGTCGCGGTGGTCTGCGTCTTCACCGGCCTGTGCTACGCCGAACTGGCGTCGATGATCCCCATTGCCGGCTCAGCCTACACCTACACCTATGCCACCCTCGGCGAACTGGTGGCCTGGATCATCGGCTGGGACCTGATCCTTGAATACGCCTTCTCCAACATGAGCGTCAGTGTCGGCTTCGCGGCTCACATTGAGGCGTTGCTGGAGTGGTTTGGGCTCCATCCCCCGGTCATGTGGATCTCGCCCGCCTACCTGCCCACCGGCCTGCAGGATCTTGCCGGCCACGACCTGTACGCTCCCGGCTGGCATTTCGGCTTCAACATCCCCGCCTTCCTGGTGGTCATGGTCCTTACGGTTGTCCTGGTCCGCGGCATCCGCGAGTCGGCGCGCACCAACAACATCCTGGTCCTGATCAAGATCGTCGCCATCCTGGCGTTCATCTTCGCGGCGGCCAGCTTTATCAAGCCCGTGTACTGGCACCCCTTCATGCCCAACGGCCTGACCGGCATGCTTTCCGGCGGCTCCATCATCTTCTTTACCTACATCGGTTTTGACTCCGTCTCCACCGCCGCCGAAGAATGCAACCGGCCGCAGCGCGATTTGCCCTTCGGCATCCTGGCCACGCTGGTCGCCTGCACCCTTTTGTATGGTGGAGTCGCCATCGTCCTCAGCGGCATCGTCCCCTGGCATTCGATCATGGGCGACGGAGCGCCGGTGGTCAACGCGCTGAAACGCCTGTCCCTCATGCCCGGGGGAGGCGCCCTCCGCTGGGTCGAACTGATCGTCCTCATCGGCGCCATGCTGGGCATGATTTCGTCCATCCTGGTCTTCCAGCTCGGCCAGGCGCGGGTCTGGTTCGCCATGTCGCGCGACCGCCTGCTGCCCGACATCTTCTCCCGCATTCACGCCCAGTTCCGTACCCCCGCGGTGGCCACGTGGGTGGCGGGATTCGTGGTCGGCATCCCGGCTGGGCTGCTCGACATCGGCACGGTCTCGAACCTATCCAACATCGGCACCCTGTTCGCCTTCGTGCTGGTGTCGATCGCGGTGCTGATCCTGCGCTATCGCGAACCGGAGCGCCATCGCGCTTTCCGTGCCCCCTTTGGCGCCCTCTTCCCGGTGCTCAGCATCATCTTCTGCGTGGTGCTCATGATGGGCCTCGAAGTCCTCACCTGGGCTGCCTTCTTCATCTGGCTCTTCGTCGGGCTGCTGATCTACTTCTTCTACAGCCGCCACCGGTCGGAGTTCGCGCCGGCACGCTGAAGATAATGAATAGAATCGCCAAACCCGTAATTGAACCCGGCGAAATCATTTCCTATACCGAAATGTGTTTAGCTGTGGGTGCGAGTCTTCAACGGGGAATGAACTTCCGACTTTCCTCCGGCACGACAGTAATCCTCATGAGTCGGCGACCCGGCGCACCATACGAAGATCAAGTTAGCGATGACGGCCACACGCTCATTTACGAGGGACACGACTGTCCCAAATCCGTTCACCCGTTCCCGAAACAAGTGGATCAACCGGAAAGAAACCCTGGCGGCTCTCTCACGCAAAATGGTCTTTTCGCAGATGCAATCCGGCAGTTCAAGGATCTCGGAGAACCATCCGAAAAGGTCAAGGTCTATGAGAAGATACGAGACGGGATATGGGTTTACAACGGGGTATTCGATCTCATCGATTACATTTTTGATTCTTCGTCGGGAAGACGGGTTTTCAAATTCACACTCACCGTCTCAAGCTCGGATACGGAGTTGACGGCAAAGGATGTCGTTCACCGTAAAGCGGGAGAGTTTGTCGATGACGATCGGATAATTCCAAGTTGGGTCAAACTAGAGGTATGGAAGCGCGACAAGGGTCGATGCGTAACATGCGGCGCTCAGGATCATCTTCATTTCGATCACATCATCCCCTATTCAAAGGGAGGATCATCCAAGGATCCAGCAAATATACAGATCCTTTGCCTCCGGCATAATCTCCTGAAGCACGACAGAATCGAGTAGAGCAGTAATCATCCCTGGTGGGGTACCCGCGCGTACCACATCCTTCCCGCGTGAAGCCGTGTTCCTTCAATCTCGTCCTCCTGTCGCTTCTCGGATGCCGCGACGACCTCACGTCCGGCCAGTCCTCGTCCGCCGAGTGCGCCGCGATTCCACCTTTGTCCTCCATGGCCTATGGCCGGAGAACAACGACGGCTGCTATCCCCAGAACTGCTCCTCGGCCCCCGGCCCCGCCGGCGCGCTAAGGGCTGTGATGAAGTGTGCATCTGTGCAGCCACTCTTCATCGAGTATTTGTTTGTGGAGCCTTGCGGCGTGAGCGGAGGTGCGAGGATATACTTCTTCGCAACCCCATCATGAAGCGCCACGTCCTCATCTTCGGTCTCGTCGGCGGCCTCCTCATCGCCACCCTCCAATACACTGAATACCGCTTCGTCATCATCGAGCACTCCGTCGAGCTCTACAGCGCGCTCGTCGCCATTCTCTTCGCGACCTTCGGCATCTGGCTCGGCCTCCGGATCACGCGCCGTCGCGAAACCATTCGGGAAACGGTCGTAGTGAAAGAAGTGCTTGTCCCCGCGGAAGCCCCCACCCGCTTCGCTCCCAACACGGCCCGCCAGCAGACCCTCGGCATCACGGCGCGCGAGCTTGAAATCCTCACCCTTGTCGCCCGCGGCTTCAGCAATCGCGAGATCGCCACGCAGCTTTTCGTCTCTGAAAACACCGTCAAGACACACTGTTCCCGCGCCTTCGACAAGCTCGGAGCCGCCCGCCGCACCCAGGCCGTCCAGCGCGGCAAAGAACTAGGCCTCCTGCCGTGACCGCGCGTCACCCGAAAGCATGATTTCCGCTCCATTCCTCAAAAATCATCCGAAAGGATGACGACATCCAGCCCCGTCGCGCCGCATGGTGACTCCATCCTCACTCGGGCCAACAGCCCTCATTACCAGGAGCCTCACATGAAGAAAACCGTCCTCACCTTCGGCCTGATCGCCGGCGTCATGATCTCCGTCCTTATGGGCGGCTCGCTTCTCCTCGCCGACAAGATCGGCTCCGGCCACAGCATGGTTCTCGGCTACACCATCATGGTGGCGTCGTTCCTGCTCATCTACTTCGGCATCCGCAGCTACCGCGACAACACCCTCGCCGGCCAAATCTCCTTCGGCCGCGCCTTCGCCTGCGGCATCCTGATCGCCCTCATCACCACCGTCTGCTACGTCGCCATGTGGGAGATCCTCTACTTCAACTTCATGCCCCACTTCATGGACAGCTACTTCGCCGCGCAGATTCACAAGGTCCAGTCCTCCGGACTTGACCCCGCCACCACCGCCGCGCAGGTCGCTGCCATCGAGCGCTCGCAGCAGCTCTACCAGAACCCCTTCGTCAACATGGCCTACACCTTCATGGAGCCCCTGCCCGTCGGCCTTATCATTACTCTCATCTCCGCTGCCATCCTCCGCCGCAAAGCTCCTGTCGAACCCGCCGCCGCTCCCGCGGTCATGCACCCATAATTCAAAAAATGAGTTGTCATCCTAGCGGAGGGCGCGAAGCGACCGCAGTCGAAGGACCTGCGGCGGCTTTTCGTTGCTTCCGGTTGGCGTTGATACACGTCGCGCCAACCGCACATGCCAACCGGCATTCGTGCGACCAAGGCTTCCATCCCGTCAGGGGAAACTGGCACAACTGCCAGTATGTGTTCAATGGGTCGCCGTCTTACGATCAGACCGCTATTCCTGGAGGAGTTTTCATGTGGAAGATCGCTATAGCAATCGCCGTTGTGTTCGGGCTGACAAGTTTCAATCTACGCGCCGCCAGTTTGGCGGGGGTGACCCTGCCGGACACGGTACAGGTGGGGGCCACAACGCTCGTACTCAATGGCCTGGGATTGCGAACGAAGTTCACAGTGAAGGTCTACGTCGCGGGGCTCTATCTTCAGCAGAAGTCGTCGGACTCCAGCGCCATCATCAAGGCCGACGCCCCCAAGCGAGTTGTCATGCAGTTCGTGCATAGTGCGAGCAAGGAGCAGATGGCGGATGCATTCGACGAGGGATTCAAGGACAATACGCCGGATGCCGAGAAGACGATGAAGGCGGACATCGACCATTTACTCGCCGCTCTTGAAGCCGTGAAGAACGGCGACCAAATGGTCATCACGTATGTCCCGGGAACGGGCACGACCCTCGATATCAACGGCACTACGAAGCTGACGGTCGCCGGTTCGGCCTTCGGCCCGGTGCTCTTCTCGGTGTGGCTGGGGCCGAAGCCGCCCACGACAGATCTGAAAAAGGGAATGCTCGGGCAGTAGAGTGTTTGCAAGAAGACGCAGGCCGATTGAAAGCCGCCGGCAGATTGCGTATCCTTCCCCCGTGAAGCAGAGCCCCCTCCCTCTCGCTCTCGTCCTCTTGTTGCTGGCTGGCTGCCACTCCAGCACGACTTCTGCTCCGCCGGCCGAACCGGCCGCCAAGCCGGCTGCTCAGCAGACCCGCGCCACCGCCACATTCGATTTTTATCTTCTGAATCTCTCCTGGTCGCCCGAGTTCTGCCACTCGCACCCAACCGCCGCCGAGTGCGCCGCGCATTCCACCTTCGTCCTCCACGGCCTGTGGCCACAGAACAACGGCGGCTCCTATCCCCAGAACTGCTCGTCGACCCCCGGCCCCGCCGATCCATCGCAATACAGCGACATCTACCCCGACCCCAACCTTCTCGAGCATGAGTGGCGGACGCATGGCACCTGCTCCGGCCTGTCTCCGGACGACTTCTTCTCCTCCGCCCGCAAAGCATTTCATTCCGTCACGATTCCTCCCAAACTGGCCGGCCTCCAGTCGCAGATATCTCTGCCGCCCGGTCAGATCCTGGAACTGTTCACGGCCAGCAATCCTCAGATCCCGCAAGCCGCCCTGGCCTTGAGCTGCGGCAACAGCTACCTCACCGCGGTCGAGGTTTGCCTCGGCAAGAGCCTTCAACCCATCGCCTGCGGCGGGGTTCGTTCCTGCCGTGCCAATACCGTCCGCATCCCGCCGCCATAGTCTCCCTCGGGCGTTGCCAATCGCGATAGAAACGGAATGGTCCGGGTTCGTGGTTTCCCACCCTTGCGACCAAAAAACATTGCAAGGATGGGGCACCGGGCATTTGTTTCTTTACAGCCAAAGGCCTGGGGCTAGAAGCCGGAAGCCAGCAGCTAAACTGTCTTCATGGACGACATCGCGGCGTTTATCCGCCGTCTCCCCAAGGCTGAACTCCACTTGCACCTTGAAGGCACCATTACGCCTTCCACCCTCGTCGAGCTGAGCCGTCGCCACGACGCCAAACCGCTCTCGCTCGCCAAGGCCAGGGCCCTCTATCACTTCACTGACTTCACCGGCTTCATCGAAGCCTTCAAAGCCGTCACCCGCCTGCTCTCCCGCCCCGAGGACTACGAACTGGCGGCCTGGCGGATGATGGAACGACTCGCCGCCCAGGGGGTCGTCCACGCCGAAGTCTATATTTCCGTTGGTGTTATCTATATGTGGCGGAACTACGATCCGCTCTGCTTCGAGCCCATCTTCGCCGGCCTGGAGCGAGCCCGGGAACGCGGCGAGCGCGAGCTCGGCCTCTCGCTTTACTGGATCTTCGACGCCGTCCGCCACTTCTCCGTGGAGGAGGCGGGCGTCGTCTTCCGCAAGGCGGCGGAGATGCGCCCCCGGTATCCCTCGATCATCGGTATCGGCCTCGGCGGCGACGAACGCAAGGCCCGGTCCGAACCCTTCCGCAAATATTATGTCGCGGCAGCCAAGGCCGGTCTCCGGCTCACCAACCACGCCGGGGAAACCACGGGTCCGGAAGCCATCCGCGAAGCCCTCGCCATCGGTTCCGAACGCATCGGGCATGCGCTGTCGGCCATTGAAGACCCGGCTCTCGTCCAGGAGTTAAAAGTGCGAAGCACGCCGGTGGAGTTGAATCCCACATCGAACGTCCGCACCGGGGTGTGCCCCTCGTTTGCCGACCACCCGCTGCGCCGCTATTTCGACGCCGGGCTGATGGTCACACTCAATTCCGACGACCCCGCCTTCTTCGGTTCCGACGTGGCCAACGAGTACCTTCTGGCCCACACCCAGCAGGGTTTCAGCCGCGACGAATTGCGCCAGCTGGCCCGTAACTCCATTCAGGCCAGCTTTCTTCCCGAAGCGGCAAAGGCCCATTTGCTTTCCCGCAACGACAATACTCCAGTAACCAAATGATGATGTAAACGTCCCACCATTGAAACGGACGCAGTCAGAACTGCGTTATTATCGTCAGCAGGAGGCTTGATTCGATGTCCACGGAACCCGAGGCCCTTCTAGAAGACGAGCAAGCAGGCGAGCGCAAGACTTTACGCGTGATCGGCTGGTTCTCCATGGGAATGGCTGTGGCCACGATCGGGATCTACCTGGGCTACGAATTGCGCTGCCGCTACAAGTTTAACCACCGCACTCCGTATGACTTCTATTCCAATGCCGGCTCCCAGACCGCCAACGACTTCGGCGTAGGCATCTAGTCCAGTCCCAGAATTCGCTCCATAATTGCCGCCGAGGTGGTGGTCACGCGCAAGGACGCGCGCCCCACGCAATTGCCGGTGGGCGGGACCGGGTGCGCATTCTGAAATCGCGCCGGGACATCCGATTCAGCGTAGTGCAGGCGAATGTGACAATCGGGAATTTGACGATGTGGCACAATCAAATGCGATGAAAGAGAAGATCGTCGGGACAATACTGCTTGGCCTTTCGGTGTGCGCCGGACTCTGCGAGTCCCCGCAACAAGCGAATCCAGGCCCCGTGCAGGCAGAGCTGCTGGCGCCGCTCAACGTCCGTCGTCTCACGAATGGGGCTATTGTTCTTGCCCGGGTCACTCTCGACTGGAAGGGTCCCGATTGCACGCTTCGTACCGGCTCCATCCTCGAAGCCACCGTCGAGGCCGCGGATCTTCACAAGGGTCGCAGCGAGTCAAAGCTGGCGCTGTCGTTTACCAGGGCGCAGTGCAACGGCACGGAGTTGCAGCCGGAAAAGCTGCTGCTCGCGGCTGTTTCCCAACCTCCCGCGGATTGGCGGACAGTGCCCAACGCCGAATTCAGAACGTCCATGTCGTTCCTGCTTGCGAATGGCAAGCAAGGTGCGGGATTCGGAGGCATGGTCATCAACAACTTCTCCGCCCCAACCCTGGAATTGACAGGAATCGAGCACAGGTTCCCGATGAGCCCCAAAGTTAAACCAGGGGATGTCCTCGAGATCAAGGGAATGAAACTTGAGATCGGAACCGGGCCCAAACAGAGCTCTATCCTTACAACCAAGGGCCGGGATGTGACTCTGGACAAGTTTACGCAGTTTCTGCTTGTTCCAGCTTCTCTCGTCCTGGCACCGACTTCGCTGGTTTCGTCAGATACGCCGGCCATGACTTCATCGGGGGAAGCGCATTCGAGTCGACCCGCCCCCGTACCGGTGGATGATCTGGAGGTCTGTGCGCCGCCAGCTTGCGCGGTCGATCGCCCCGTGACAGAGAACGAAGTGGCGGTTCACAATGCCGCCTCGATTGGAATTCAGCCGCTGGGGTATGCGCCGCGACCACGCGAGGTTCTCGGCGATTTCGGAGATGAGGAGAGCCTGGTGTGGCTCAGCTCCCGGCACTTGCTGCTGACGTTCAATTCCCATCCCCTGATTCATCGCTCCGGGATCAACGATTCCAGTACGCCGCATCGAGTGATCCGTGCGGTTGTGCTTGACGCGGAAAGCCATGCGATCGTGCGGACCATGGATTGGGAGATCACGGACTCGCACCGGTATCTGTGGCCGCTCGATCGGAACCGCATCCTCGTCCACGTGGGGAATGAACTACGCATATACGGCGCAGGACTCGAAGTCGAACGCAGCCTCCCGCTCGCGGCCCCGCTTGCCTTCGTTCGCATTGCTCCCAATGGAGAACTGCTCGCGGTTGCCACCCTGCACGAACGGCACTCGACTGAGCTTCACGCGAAACTCCGCGACAATCTCGGCGAGGAACCAGAAGAAGACGTCGATGTCGCCATTCTCGACAACGGGTTCAACCCCATCGCGCAGGCGGCGACCAGATCTGGGCTGCAGCCCCCAACCTTATTGAATGAGGGCCAGGTCAAGCTGCTCTCCCAGCCCAACATGCAGTTTCGTCTCGCCCTCAAGACCTGGGACAACAAGACTGTCACCCTGGCGCGATTTGCTTCACGCTGTACTCCGGAACTCTCGAGCCTGGCGCCCGACCTCCTTTTCCTGCTTAGTTGCGACACGGCCACTGGAGCGGTTTCGTATCGTGTGTTGCGGGCAGATGGCAAGCTGCTGCTGCGTGGGGAAGCGGGGCCGCGCGAAGTGGGCCACGGATTGAAGGGGAACCAGGAGAAGGAGCGATTCGCTCTCAAAGTTGTTCATGCAGTTCGCGAACTCTCGCCCGGCATCGAATTCAAGCGTACGGAGCTGGAGTCGGAAGAGGTTCGAGTTTATCGCGCCAACGACGGGAAGCGCCTGCTGGCCGTTAGGGTCAACGCCCCGGTTGCGAGTCACGACAGTTACGCACTCTCGTCTGACGGCACGCAGCTGGCGGTCCTTTCCGGATCGGAAATCAAGTTCTTTGCCGTGCCGTCCGAGTGATCGGTCTCCCGGTGGCGAGACCTGACGATCCCTTTTAGACCGCGTGAGGTTGTAGAAACAAGAGGCCTCGGAGGAAGTCCCCCTCCGAGGCCATTTTTGAAACCACAACCGATCCGAAATTCCGCTTCAGCGCGGGTGCTTACGCCATTGCCTCGCGTCCCATCGGCTCGAAGCGCAACTGGTTGGAGTTGCGATCCGCGTCGATGCGTACGTGGGCGCCGTGCAGGATTTCGCCGTCGAGGATCTTGATCGCCAGCGGGTCCTGGACCATGCGCTGCAGGGCGCGCTTCAGCGGACGCGCGCCGTACGCCGCATCCGAGCCAGCAGCCAGGATCAGCTGGCGTGCGGGCTCGGTGAGCTCCAGCGAGATCTGCCGGTCTTCGAGCAGCTTGCGCAGTTCGTTCAGCCGCAGTTCGAGAATCGAGTTCATCTGCGCGTGGCCCAGCGGGCGGAAGATCACGATGTCGTCCACGCGGTTGAGGAACTCGGGACGGAAGTGCTCGCGCAACACCGCGCATCACGCTCTCGCGCGCCATCTCGAAGTCGTGTTCCGTCTTGAGCGCGTCGGCGCCGAGAAACGCAGCGCCCAGGTTCGAGGTCATGATCAGCACCGTGTTCTTGAAGTCCACGGTGCGGCCCTTGGAGTCGGTCAGGCGCCCGTCGTCCATCACCTGCAGCAGGATGTTGAAGACATCGGGGTGCGCCTTCTCGATTTCGTCGAAGAGGATCACCGAGTAGGGTCGGCGCCGGACAGCCTCGGTCAGCTGGCCGCCCTCGTCGTAGCCGATGTAGCCCGGAGGCGCGCCGATCAGCCGCGCCACCGCGTGCTTCTCCATGTACTCGCTCATGTCGATGCGGATCATGGCCTGCTCGTCGTCGAACAGGAACTCCGCCAGCGCGCGAGCGGTCTCGGTTTTGCCCACGCCGGTCGGTCCCAGAAAGATGAACGAACCGATGGGCCGCTTGGGATCGCTCAACCCCGCGCGTGAACGGCGAATAGCATTGGCCACCACGGTCAGCGCCTGCATCCTGCCCGATCACGCGCTCCTTGCAGCCGCTCTTCCATCTGCACCAGCTTCTTTACTTCGCCTTCGAGCATGCGCGACACGGGAATGCCGGTCCACTTGCTGACGATCTTGGCGATGTCTTCTTCGTCGACCTCTTCCTTGAGCATGCGGGCGACGCCATTGCCCTGTTTCATCGCGCCGTCCTGGGCGGCATTCAGCTTGCGCAGTTCCGCCTCAAGCTTCGGGCAGCTCGCCATATTGAATCTGCGCGGCGCGCTCGAGCTGGCCCTTGCGGGTCTGCTCGTCAGCCTCGAAGCGCAGCGCTTCGATCTGCTTCTTCAACTCGCTGATGCGCGTAATCGCCTCGCGCTCCTGGGTCCAGCGGGCGCGCAATGCGGTGACCTGTTCCTTGATTTCAGACAGGGCTCCGCTCCACTTCCTCCATGCGCTCGCGGCTGTTCTTGTCGGTCTCGCGCTTGAGCGCGGCGCGCTCGATTTCGAGCGACGTGGCCTCGCGTTCCAGCTGATCGATCTCGGTCGGAACGCTGCCGATCTGAATCGCCAGCGAAGCCGCAGCCTCATCCACCAGGTCGATGGCCTTGTCGGGCAGGAAGCGGTCGCTGATGTAGCGATGCGACAACGTGGCCGCGGCCACGATCGCCGAATCCTTGATGCGCACGTTGTGGTGCGCTTCGTAGCGCTCCTTCAGCCCGCGCAGAATGGCGATGGTGTCTTCGACGTTGGGCTCGCCCACATAGACGAGTCTGGAAGCGCCGCTCCAGCGCCGCGTCCTTCTCGATGTATTTGCGGTACTCGTTCAGCGTGGTTGCGCCGATGGCCCGCAGTTCGCCGCGCGCGAGCGCCGGCTTGAGCATGTTGCTGGCGTCGATGGCGCCCTCGGCCGCGCCCGCGCCGACCAGGGTGTGCAGCTCGTCGATGAACAGGACGACCTGCCCGTTCGACTCTTCGATCTCCTTCAGCACGGCCTTGAGCCGGTCTTCGAATTCGCCGCGGTACTTGGCGCCGGCCAGCATCGAGCCGAGGTCGAGCGAGATCACCCGCTTGTCCTTGAGGCTCTCCGGCACGTCGCCCGAAGCGATGCGGCGCGCCAGTCCTTCGACGATGGCGGTCTTGCCCACGCCGGGTTCGCCAATGAGCACGGGATTGTTCTTGGTGCGCCGGCTGAGCACCTGGATCACGCGGCGAATCTCTTCATCGCGTCCGATCACCGGGTCGAGCTTGCCGCGCCGGGCCAGCTCCGTCAGGTCTTTGGCGTATTTTTCGAGCGCCTGGAATTTGCCTTCGGGGTTCTGGTCGGTGACGCGCTGCGAACCGCGCACCGCGATCAGGGCCTGAAGAATAATCTCGTGCGTGGCGCCGATGGCGGCCAGCGCATCCTGCGCCGGATCGCCTTTCTGGCGCGCCACTCCAAGTAAAAGGTGCTCGGTCGAGACGTACTCGTCCTTGAAGTTGGCGGCTTCCTTGAAAGCCTGGTCGACGACCTTGTTCAGCGCCTGGCTGACGCCGGGCTGCGCGGACGAGCCCGCCACCCGGGGCAGCTTCTGCTCGATCTGGTGCAGGCTGTTCTCCAGGCGTTCGGTGGGAACACCGATCTTTCCCAGCACGGCGGGAATCACTCCCTCGCGGTCCTCGATGAGCGCCAGCAACAGGTGCGTGGGCACAATCTCGGGGTTGCCCTGTTCTGCTGCCCGCTCCTGTGCCTGCTGCATCGCCTGCTGCGATTTCACAGTAAGTTTTTCCCAACGAATTGGCATAAAAACCCAGCTCCTAGCTCCTAGCTTGTTCGCGCCAGGGTTGAAGCTACAGCTCTCGTACGAATGATTTCGAATTCATCTTGCCTGTTGCATTTAAAAAACCAACGCCGGGGTATCGTGCACCCCGGCGCCTGTCGCCGACACCGCCAACTCCCAGCACAAACAAACTAGAAGCTAGTAGCTAGAAGCTGCTTTTTCTTACCGCGCCCCCACCAGCTCGGGCTCTTCCTTCTTCTCGGCGCCGCCCACGTTGACTTTAATCTGCTTGGGCTGGGCTTCGGGTTTCTTGCTCAGTTCGAGCTTCAGAATGCCGTTCTCATAGTTCGCCTGCACATGCTCCGTGTCAACCGTCGACGGCAGGGTGAAGGCACGATAGAAGGTTCCGTAGCGCCGCTCAATGCGATGGAAGTTCTCTTCCTTTTCTTCCTTTTCGAACTTGCGCTCGCCCTTGACGGTCAGGGTGTTGTTCTCCACCCGGATGTCGAGATCCTTCTCGTCAATCCCGGGCACCTCGAGCTTCAGAACAACCTTCCTGGCGTCCTCATAGACATCGACAGCGGGCACAAAACTGGCCGTCGTCAGAGGGCTGTCGCCTTCGTTTATTTCGCGGAACAGGTTGTTCAGACGGTTCTGCATCGTAATGACTTCACGAAACGGATCCCAACGAGTGATTGTCATGACTGTATTTCCTCCACTGCTTGTTTCAGATTTCCTGGATGGGGGTCCGGGAAACTCGGCTTCCGAACGTTCACTCCATCTGATGGAAACTATAGCACAAATGATTCATAAAATATGAGCGTTTTTAGCTCACATATAGGAGTACCCGTAACTTGCATGATTTAAACAGCTTGCTAATCAGAGACCCTCGGGCCATCCTCCGCCGGGACCGGCTGGAATCCCTCCCGGCCGCTCCTTTTACAATGAAAGACCAATGCTCGCGCTCTCCGGTCTTCCCCTCCCAATCGACTGGCATTGGATCTGGCTCATCGCCGCTGCGTTCCTGGCCGGGGTCCTGAACGCAGTGGCGGGCGGCGGCTCATTTTTGCTTTTTCCCGCCATGCTGGGCACAGGCATGCTGCCGGTACGGGCCAACGCGACCAACACGGTCGCCCTCTGGCCCGGCCAGGTCACCTCGATCTACGCCTATCGCGAAGACATTCGCAAAAATCGTCGCCTCGCGCTGCCCATGGGCCTGGCCGGCCTGCTGGGCGGCACCGCCGGGGCGCTGGTTCTACTCAGTACACCGCAGACAACATTTATGCGACTCGTGCCCTGGCTCCTGCTGATCGCCGCGGTCATCTTCGCACTCAGCCGCCCGATTACCCGCTGGCTCGATCGGGTCAAAGCGGTCCGGCGCAGCGCGGCCCAGCCCCCGCGCCCGCCGCGCCGCACGCTGGTCTTCTTCTGGACCGTCGTGGTCTGCTTTTACATCGGCTACTTCGGCGCCGGGGCAGGGTTCCTGATCATTACTCTCTTGTCTCTCTTTGGCTTTGAAGATCTGAACGAGATCAACGCCCTCAAGGTCGTCTCGACCACTGCCGCCAACGGCATTGCCTTCCTGATCTTCGTCATCGGCCGCCAGGTGGAATGGCGTTACTGCCTGCTCGCCATGATCGCCTGCGCCATCGGCGGCTACACCTCCGCCCGGTTCGCGCGCATGATCCCCCAGCCCGTCCTGCGCGCGACCGTCATCGTCATCGGCTTCGGGATGGCGGCCTGGTATTTCTATAAAAACAGCTTCTAGCTCCTAGCTCCTAGCTAAAAAGCCCGGGCACAAAAAAGCTAGAAGCTAGGAGCTAGAAGCTTCCGTGAAGTCCCATCCCTGTAAAATAGAGCCATGAGCCACGAAGGCATCCGCATCATGACCCCGGAAGAAAACGCCCGCCAGGCGGAGGCCGAGCGGCCCCTGCCGCGGATCGCCTTCACCCCGGGAAAAGTGCGGGTGTTGCTGACCGAGGGCAAGGGTCTCGAGATTGACTGGGCCGACGGCCACAAGAGCGCCTGGACCTTCGCCTGGCTGCGCAACGGCTGTCCCTGCGCCACCTGCAACGAAGAGCGCAAGCTCGATGGCCGTCAGCCCGGCCAGCCGAAACAAAAGCCCGCGGAACTGCTGCCCATGTACAGTGCCCCCGCCAAGCCCGCGAGCGTCCACCCCGTCGGCCGCTACGCGCTTCAGTTCAACTGGCTCGATGGCCACACCAGCGGTATCTACTCCTGGGAATTTCTGCGCCGTCATTGCCAGTGCCAGGAATGCAAATTCGCGGCCGCCGAAACCTCCGGCGCGCCCAACTAAGTTTTTCGTTTTCCACTTCCAAAAAATAATTCGCAACTTTCGAATCGGGCGCGGGTTCGATCCGTTCAACACGGCTATGTAGCCTTTCAGGAACGAAGACCCCGACCAAAGAGGGTTCGGTTGCACCGATCGGTTTCCCTTCTCTCCCTCGTCCCGCAGCATGATTGGACAATCAAAGCTTGACCATTGAAAGGCAACTGCCGGCTCATCCCGCGAGTTCGTCTTGACCTGGAGGTCCGCCCATGAAGAGCACCACGCTTGCTCTTTCCGTCCTGTTCGCCGCCCCTCTCACTCTTTCCGCTGCTGACTATCATGCCGACCACCTCGTCCCCGCCGGCTCCCTGATGTCGTGCACGTTATCAGAGCCAAAGCTTTCCGCGAAAAACACGGCTGTCGGCGACCCGGTGATGTGCCGGCTCAGCCACGTCGAGCGTTACGGGCGGATGATGCTGCCCTACGACAGCTACCTGGTGGGCCGCTTCGAAGCCTTCAAGGATCCCGGCCACTTCGTTGGGAAGGGCTGGATGGAACTGACCTTCGACCACATGGTGGTCGAGCCTGACACGGTGATTCCCGTCGACGCGCGGGTGGTCGATGTGCCCGGCTATTCGATCGACCGCGAGGGACGCATCCTGGGCAAAGGGCATGCAACTCGAGACACGGTCTTGTGGATGATTCCAGTTCTTTGGCCGATTGACCTGATCATGCTGCCGATGCGCGGGCCGCGCCCGGTGCTGAAACAGGAAACCCGCCTCACCCTCAAGGTGATGGACGACATCTATGTTCCCAAGGGAGGAGATGAGCCGGAGCGCGATCCCTACGGCCTGAGCCACCGGCCGTCGGCGCAATATGATCCCCCGCCCTCGCCGGTCGAACAGCAGCCCGCCCCGCAACAGATGGCTGCCGCGCCCCAGCAGAGTTACGCACCCCCGCAGCCCAACTACGCCGCGCAGCCGTACTATCCTCAGCCCCAGCCGATGTATATGCCGCAACCCGTTTACATCGCGCCGCAACCGATCGTCGTAGCGGCTGCACCGATGTACGTGATGCCCCAGCCGATGTATGTAATGCCGCCAGCGATGTACATCTCGCCGCCGGCAATGTACATGTCGCCGCAACAGGCGTATGCCGCCCCGTCAGCCTACGGGTATGGGGGTCCGCAAATGGCCTCGCTGCCGACGTGGGGGCCGACGCGGGCAACGATCCCCGCGCGCAGCCTGTACGGCTACTAGCGAGTGTCCTGTCTCTTCGTACGGCCCGGCGCGCTACTCGGTTCGAAGCGCTTGCATTGGATCGAGCCGTGAAGCACGCCAGGCCGGAGCGAGGCAGGCCAGAACCGCGACGGCCAGCAGCGTCGCAATCACGCCGGCGAGAACCACAGGATCGAGGGGCTTGGTTCCGAAAAGCATCGACTGGAAGATGCGAGTGGCGACGATGCTCGCGACCAGGCCAAGGCCGAGCCCCAACAGCGCCGGCCGCAGGCCATCGAACAGCATCAACTGCAAAAGCTGATCTCGTTGCGCGCCGAGCGCCATGCGGATTCCCAGCTCCGTCGTCCGCTGAGTGGTCAGATAGGACAGCACTCCATACAATCCAACCGAGGCAAGAAGGAGGGACAAAATCGCAAAGGCAAGAACGAGGGTCGCGCTCAGGCTTGCATTTACCAATGATTCGCCGATGACCTGGTTCATGGTGCGCACATCCGAAACCGGAAGCTCGGGATCGAGAGACGCTATCTGCTTTTGCACCGGCACCGAGAACTGCAACGGATCCGACGCGGTGTGAACCGCGAGCATGCCTCCCGGGACACCTTCAAGAATCGGAAAGTAGAGGGTCGCCATTGGCTTTTTTCCGACCTGGTACAAGGTGTCGCCGACTACGCCCACGATTTCGTATTCGACGTCGTTGGGCGCCCCGGCATGGGCATGCGCAGGAACGAGCACGTGCTTGCCGATGGGATCGTCCCCGGGGAAATATTGCCGGACAAGTTGACGGTTCACGATCACCTTGTACGATCGAGCTCCGCGTTCGTCGTTGGTAAAGAACCGGCCACTTACAAGCGGAATCCCGAGGGCGCTGAAAAAGCCTGGATCGGCCCAGCGCGTCAGCCCGTCGGGAAAATCTTCGCCCGGCTTGAGCGGAGGATGCTCCTTCACCGTAAATACATAGTCTCCCCAATAGCCCGCTCCGGGAACGGTGTTTCCCAGTGCGGCAGCGCGAACCCCGGGAATGGCTCTTACTCGCCCCAGCAATGCCTCATTGAACGCGTTCATCTTCTCCGGCGTGTCGTATTTCTTCTCCGGCAGGCCGTAGTTCAGCGTGAGCACGTTTTCGGTAACGCAGCCCACATCGGCTGAGCGCAGCCGCAAAAAGCTCTTGACCAACAGCCCCGCGGCAACCAGCAACACCACCGTAATTCCAATCTCCGCCGTGAGCAGCGACTTGCGCAGTGCCGTGCGCGAAACGCTGCTCGCTCCCGTGCGCGCGGAGGTCTGCAGGGCTTTCATCATCGTCTTGCCCGTTGTCGAGAGCGCGGGCACCAGGCCGGCGACCAGTGCCGCGGCGAACATCAGCACGCACGCGAACGCGATCACGGCACCATCCACATGGATGCCTTGCGCGGTGGGCAGGTCTTTCCACGCACGCGCGAGCGAGTGCGTGGCAAGCACCGACAGCAGAATGCCGCCCAGGCCACCGGCCACGCAGATCAGCACGCTTTCGGTCAACTGCTCGCGAATCAAGGTGCCGCGCTGCGCTCCGAGCGCGCTGCGAATCGCCACTTCCTTCTGCCGCGCTGCGCCCCGCGCGACCAGCAGATTCGCAACATTGAGGCAGCCGATCAACAGCATGCAGCCAACCGCGCTCAGCATCACGTTTAGCGGCTTCTTCACCTTCCCGGCAAGATCCTCGTTCAGCGAACGTGACGCAACATCTTCGGCCACCGGCTCGTACGGGTATTGCAGGTGAAGCTGGTACTGCACGGCGCCCACCTGCGCCAGCGCGCTCGCCAGGCTTACGTCGGGGCGCAACCGAGCTACCACCTGGCTCTGGTGGTAGTCGTGATGCTGCAAGAACTCCGGCTTGGCATCGGCTTGATACGGAACCCACAACTGGATGCCGGCATCGGGATAAGTGAACCACGAAGGCAGCACGCCGATTACCGTGAACGGCCTGCCGTCAAAGTGAATCTGGCGACCCACGATCCTCGCATCCCCGGCAAACCGCCTCTGGAACACGCTCCAGCTCAGCATGACAACGGTGTTGCCGGGCCGGTCCTCCGACTCGGTAAATGTCCGGCCCAATGCCGGTTGCACTCCCAGGAGCGGAAACAGATTCCATGAGCCCGCGGCCGCACGGACCGCCTCCGGCAGTTCACCCCGTTCACCGGTCAGGTTGTACCCGGCGTAACGCATGATTGCCATGTCTTCAAAACCGTGGGTCTTCGAGCGCCAGTCATAAAAGTCCGCGGGTGCCACCGGGTTGTAGCTGAAACCATCCGGCGAGCTGCCCAAGGCTCCTCGAAAGTGCTCGTACACAATCACCAGGCGGCTGGGATCCCGGAAAGGAAGCGGCCTCAGCAAAACCGAGCGCACAATTGTGAAAAGCGATGTGGCCGCGCCGATGCACAAAGCCATGACCACAACCGCGATGATCGAGAATCCGGGCGTGCGGCTCAGGGTTCGAACAGCATATTTCACGTCATGGCCGAAATTCGCCAACGGTAGCGAAGAGTTCTGCGTCCACAGCGATTCGCGCACCTTCTGCGGGTTGCCCAACTTGACCCGCGCCTGCCGCCGGGCCTCCCCGGGCGACATTCCGCGCGCCTCGTTGTCAGCCGTCTCTTCGGCCAGAAAAGCCTCGATTTCGCTCTGCAACTCGGCGTCGGAGCGCTTGCGGCGAAAAAACCTCAGCCAGCTCATTGCGCACCTCCCTCTTCGCCCATCACCAGGCCGATGGCGCGCGTCATCTGGCGCCAGCGGCTGGTCTCGCGCACCAGCTGCTTACGGCCTTCTGCCGTCAGCCGGTAGAACTTCGCCTTGCGATTGTTTTCGCTGGCCCCCCAGTAAGAAGAAACCCACCTTCGGTCCTCGAGCCTGTGCAGCGCCGGATACAGGGAACCCTGCTCCACTTCCAGAAGATCTTCAGAGGTGTGCTCAATGACCTTTGCGATCGTGTGCCCGTGCGCGTCACCGCCGACAAGTGTCCGCAGGATCATCATGTCCAGGGTGCCCTTGAGCATCTCATTCTGTGGCTGGCTCTCTTTGCCCATAGACCTCTCCCCTCGAAGTTCTATTGGAAGAGATCATACACCACTCGAATTTCTATGGGAAGCTCAGGGAATGCTCTTGCCGGCCACATTTTCTCAGCGAGCCAGGCGCATTGCCTCCGCCGCATTCCTCGCTACCAGCAGAAGAGCCCTGTTTTCCGGCTTTAGAAAACCCGCCGCCACGGTCGAATCGAGAAACGCGAGCAATCCGTCCCAATAGCCTGCGGTGTTGATCAGGATGCACGGTTTGGCATGCAGGCGCAGTTGCGACCAGGTGATGATCTCCAATGTCTCGTCGAGCGTCCCATAGCCGCCAGGCAGGATGAGGAATGCATCCGCGAGCGCCACCATGCGCGCCTTGCGCTGGTGCATGGTGGCCACGGTTTCAAGCCGAGTCAGTCCGGTGTGGGCAATCTCCCGCCCCGCCAGCACCTCGGGCAACACCCCGATAACCTCCGCGCCTCCGGCCAGGGCTGCGTCGGCAACCGCTCCCATCAACCCGACGTTGGCGCCTCCGTACACCAGGCCCATGCGTGCGGCCGCGATCGCCTGCCCCAGCGCGCGCGCTTCCGCCAGGTACGCGGGATCATTTCCGTCCGCCGATCCGCAATACACGGCCACGCGGAATTGAGGTTTGGGTGCCGAGATCACTCGTGATCAGAATAGCGCGAGGCCGCTCAACTCTTCGTCATCACCCGGATGTGCAACTCCCGCAACTGCTGTTCTGTCACCGTGGTCGGTGCATCGGCCATCAGGTCCATGGCCTTCGCGGTCTTGGGGAACGCAATCACTTCGCGCAGGCTGGGCGCCCCGGCCAGCAGCATCACGATGCGATCGAGGCCCAGGGCAATGCCGCCATGCGGCGGGGTGCCGTACTCCAGCGCATCGAGGAAGAAGCCGAATCGCTGGCGTGCATCTTCGTCCGAGATTCCGAGCGACGCGAAAATCTGCTGCTGCACATCTTTGCGATGAATGCGAATCGACCCCGAACCAAGCTCCAGCCCGTTCATCGCCAGGTCGTAGCAGTCGGCCCGCACGCTGGCCGGGTCGCTGACCAGGTTCGCCATGTCGGCCTCATAGGGCGCGGTAAAGGGATGGTGCGCGGGAACCCACTTCCCGGTCGAGAGTTCGTACTCGAACATGGGGAAATCGACAATCCATATGGGATGGAATGCAGGGCCACCGTCCACCATCGTGCCGCTCTTGGGATCTGCGGTTTGGACAGCCTCTTCTGTTACGCGAAATGCCCCATGCCGGTCGGCATATTTCTTCGAAAGCTCCGTCCGAAAATTCCCCGCCGCTGAATAGACATTGATCTCGCGCTCCGACAGCCGGCCCTCGAACTTGGTGTCGCTGGCCTTGATATGGTGCGCGGGGTCGCCGGCCACCACAATTACAAAGTCCGCATCGGCAGCCCCTGTCAACTCGCGAATCTTGCCCACCGCTTCGGGAAAACTCTTCGCCAGGCGCTTGAAATCGTCGATGAACTTGGCGCCCTTCTTCTGATCGAACAGCGGGTGGTTCTCCTCGCGCTCCTTGCGGCTCAGTTCGCCCACGTTGGGTATGCGCAGAGCCACCACCGGCAACGCCGCATCGATCTGCAGCGTGCCCAGGGCCTCGTCAGTAAAGGCCGGGCGCACGTCGGTCAGCCCCGGCAGGCGCAGGTCCGGCTTATCTGAACCGTATTGCCGCATGGCATCGTCGTAGGTGATCCGGGGGAACGGAACGGGCAGCGCAACTCCGGCGGCCGCAAATCCAGCCGCACAGAATTTCTCCACCACCTCGAACACGCTCTCACGCCGCGGGAAGCTCATCTCGAGATCGACCTGGGTGAACTCGAGCTGCCGGTCGGCGCGCTGATCTTCGTCGCGGAAACACCGCGCGATCTGAAAATAGCGGTCGAATCCCGACATCATCAGGATCTGCTTGAACATCTGCGGCGACTGTGGCAGCGCGTAGAAGTGGCCCGCATGTACCCGGCTGGGCACCAGAAAGTCGCGCGCGCCCTCCGGGGTCGACTTGTTCAGCATGGGGGTCTCGATCTCGAGGAACCCCTGCCCGCTCAGGCTCTCGCGAATGGCCCGCGTGATCTCGTGGCGCAGCCAGAAGTTGCGCTGCATTTCCGCACGGCGCAAGTCGACATATCGATATTTGAGCCGGACTTCTTCGTTCTGGATCGCCTCTTCAGCCGGCGAGAACGGCGCCAGGCGAGCGTCGTTCAACACCCGCAGTTCGGTGGCTTCAATCTCGATCTCGCCGGTCGGCATCTTGGGATTGATGGCGTCGGGGTCGCGCAGAGCGACCTTGCCAGTAGCGGCAACGACGTACTCGGGCCGAACCTGTTCGCCCTTGGCGTGGCCGTCGGGCGTGAGTTCCTTGTCCAGCACGACCTGGGCGATGCCGCTGCGGTCGCGGAGGTCGAGAAAGATCAGATTCCCATGGTCGCGGCGACGGTTGACCCAGCCCATCAGGACAACCTGCTGGCCGGCATGGGCGGCGCGTAAATCGCCGCAGTAATGTGTCCGTTCAAGCTTGCCTAAAAAATCGAGCACTAGCCGTGTCCTTTATTGTTACCGGTCGACCGAATATTCTCCGTGCCCTATCCTTTCGCCTTTTTTCCGGCGAAAGGGTGGGAGGCCACAAATGTCTCTACGGCCTGCGCTCACATAGCCAGAGCCGCCGCCAACTCAGCACGCGGAACCTTGGTCTGGATGCCGGTGGAGAAATCCTTCACCGTAAGAATATCGGATTGATGCTCGTCCTCGCCCAGGATGACGATGCGCCGGGCGATCTTGTCCGCGACTTCGAACGATTTTTTGAGGCGAAAAGAGCCATCCCCCAATTCAATTTTGAGGCCCTCCCGCCGCAACGCGCGCGCCAGGGCCAGAGCCGCTGGGTTAAGCCCCTCGCCCAGAGGAGCAACGTAAGCATCCGCCACCTGCGGCCGAGCCGACTCCAGCGCCAGAAGGGTCAGCACCAATCGGTCCTCGCCCATCGCGAAGCCAATGCCCGGCGCCTTCGGTCCGCCGATCGCCTCGCTCAGCCCGTCGTAGCGCCCGCCACCGAGCAACGCGTTCTGCGCCCCCAGGCCACCATGCGTGAATTCAAATGTAGTCCGCGTGTAGTAGTCCAGCCCGCGCACCAGCCGGTGGTTGCGCGAGTAGGGCACGCCCGCCGCATCGAGGGCAGCCAGCACTTGGGCAAAGTGTTTTTGCGACTCCGGGTCGAGCGAGTCGGCAATTCTGGGCAGGCTGTCGATGATGGGCTGGTCGGCGGGCACCTTGCAATCGAGCACCCGCAGCGGATTGGTCACCGCCCGGCGCCGGCAGTCTTCACACATGCTCGGGGCCAGGGGAATGAGGGCTTCCCGAAGGATGTGATTGTAATGAGTGCGGTCCGCGGCAGAACCGACCGAGTTGATGTGCAGCGTCCAGCCGCTAATGCCAAGCTCTTCCAGGAGCGTGGCCAACATCTCCAGAATTTCGGCGTCCCGAAGGGGGCTTTCGCTGCCCGCGCTCGGCGGCCCGATAATCTCGGCGCCGATCTGGGAGAACTGCCGGTAGCGCCCCTTCTGCGGCCGTTCCCGCCGGAACTGGGGACCAATATAGTAGAGCTTCTGCAATTGCCCGGTTTCGCCCAGCTTGTGCTCGATATAGGCGCGCACCACGCCGGCCGTGTTCTCGGGCCGCAGGGTCAGCGACTGCGTCTTTTCCGATTGCGCCCGGGCGCGATCCTCCCACGTATACATTTCCTTTGAAACGATGTCGGTGTCCTCACCGACGCCGCGCGCAAACAGCCCCGTGTCCTCGAAGACGGGCGTGCGGATCTCGCCGAAGTTGTAGCGGGCAAACACGGAGCGCGCCGTCGCCTCGATCCGGTTCCACAACGCCGTCTCTGGGGGCAGAAGATCGCGGGTACCACGCACCGCTTTCAGGGTGGTCATATCTTCTAGTCTAACGGGAGCGCGACCGTATCCCTCGGTGCCGCGCCAACCCTGGTTTCTTGACCGTCCTGCATCCGGTTGATAGAGACGAACGTTTTGAGTTTTTTCCCGAGACAGGCTCATCCCGCGGACCAGATTGCGCAGGAAAGCCTGACCGGATCGAGGAGTGCGCTTGTCTCAGAAACCCAAATTGAGACCAAATGAAAACGAGCCGGGTTTGACCCTCTAAAGGCGTCTTGTTAAACTAAACCTGCGGGGTGGAGCAGCCCGGTAGCTCGTTGGGCTCATAACCCAAAGGTCGCTGGTTCAAATCCAGCCCCCGCAACCAATTAAATCAATAACTTAAGCGGACCCTTGGGAATTTTGAGGGCGCAATAAGGTGCGCCCTGGAAAATTCCCCCCTGCGGGCACGCTGTGTCTCCAAAATTCCCGGGCTGGGAATTCGCATGCCACTCGGCGCGAAACACAATCAGTTTTCGCAGTCGATGCTGTTCCATTGTTCCCGACGACCAGCGTCTCGGAGCAGGCACTGAATCGTGTTGTGATGCCAACTCTGGCTAGGGGCTCATCATTGGCAGCGAGAACGCAAATGTTCATCGCCTAGCCCTTGGGAAACCAGAGAAGACGCCCCGGTCAGAGGAATTGGATCGTGACTAGAAACCGCTGGGCTTGAACCGAGGAGACTGAAACATCCCCTCGATCTCGGTAGAGCTCTTCGAGGTGCCCTGTATTCGGCAGGCCAAGCTGTTGCCTTCGTTTTGCAACTCCAGCAGGCCTCCCACTATGATCGAGGAAATTAGCCGCGTGCGAACTTCTCGCCGAGGCGAAGCGACATTGCGTTTGTCGTGGAAATGTCTCTTCCGTCGCGCAAAGATCGAGAGCCCCTCGGGCCTGTTCACCGTTTCCTGGAAGGAATTCTTGAATGGCGAGTGCTTTTCAGTCCAAGGTCTCGGCGATCCGTAACGCTGTTCTCGCGATCGGAGCAGGCGGTCTAATCGCCGGAACATTGGATCTGGGGGAAACTCTCGTTGTGTTTGGAGCCAAGTCTCCTCTTGCGATCGCTGCAGGCATGCTGGGGCGAAATGCTTTCCGCGGCGGCGCGGCCATCTACATCCTAGGTGTGCTGCTGCATTACTTGATTGTATTTTCAGCGGCGGCAATCTATTTCGCAGCAAGTCGCAGATTGTATTTTCTGATCGAATACCCGCTGATCTGCGGCCTTTTCTTTGGCGTAGCGATAGACGTCGTTATGAGATTTATTGTTCTGCCGCTTTCGGCGCTGCACGCGATGGGACCATATCAGTACCACGATTTACTTCTAGGGTTGGTTGTCCACATGGTCCTCGTTGGCCTTCCTATATCGTTCAGCGTTCAGCGGTTCGGCAGGGTAACTGAGCCGGCGGTCGATCATCAGCCAGTCGTCAATTGAGGCTACCGGGCCAATGCGCTTTTCTAGTTCGCGGACCGGGAGGAAACGTGAGTTGGCGATGTATCGCTCGTTGAGAGCCAATCGGACATCGTCGTTTTGTGGCCCATCTTCCATGAACCGACTACCCTAATCGGAAACGCGGAGTGTTTCGATCAAGGCTGCCAAAGCGGCAGGTTGGTTTCGGCGGCTCGGATAATAAAGGAAGTAGCCCGGGAACGAGGGGCACCAGGCCTGCAGCACTTGCACCAGGCGTTTCCGATCCAGCAGTACCGCAAGATTCCCCTCCATGGATGTACCAATGCCGATTCCGTCCAACACGGCTTGGATCACCAAATCGGGATCATCGAATGAAACTGGTCCTTGAGGACTGACGCTAAGCGCCTTCCGGCCCTTTTCAAACTCCCATCGATACATCCCGTTGGTGAAACGGAACCCGATGCATGAGTGGTCTTTCAAGTCTTGCGGGTGCTTTGGAATGGGGTGCGATTGGAAATAAGCCGGGGAGCCCACGACCGCCAGGCGCATCTCTCCAGTCACGCGCACGGCAATCATGTCGCGCTGTATGTACTCACCCAACTGAACACCAGCATCGTACTCGCCGGCCACAAGGTCGACGGGATCATTGGAAGAAGTAACTTCCAGTATTATGTCCGGGTACTTCCGAGTGAAGGCGGCGAGCTTCGGCAACAGCACCATCTCTGCGGCCGAGCGAGGGATGATGAGTCTGATTCTGCCCGTCGGGCGCTCTCGAAGTTGCATCGTTTCCGCAACAGCCCGTCCGATCTTTTCCAAAGCAGGCGCCAGTTCCTGCAACAGTGCGGTGCCTGCGGCTGTTGCTGAGACGCTGCGTGTCGTCCGTGCAATGAGCTGCACGCCCATGCGCTTTTCGAGACTTCGCATGGAGTGACTAAGTGCAGACTGCGAAACGCCAAGCCGAGCCGCTGCTCGTGTGAAGCTACGCTCTTCGACGACGGTGGCAAATGCAGCTAAATCTGGCAGGTCGCTCCTCAGCATTTATGAATGGTACTCATCTCGCCTTGCGGAAACAAGCGAACCTTGCTGGTAAAGATATGGTCTCATGAACAGTGGAGTGACTGATCGACCGACCGAATCTGGCGAGCTGCAGGAGGGTGATAATGAGCAACTGGACAGAGGCCGAATTGGCGAAGATCGCGACCGCCGACGATCTTCATATTTCTCCCTTCCGCGAGGTTGGCGTGATCTACGGGACTCCAACCTGGATCTGGTCCGTTGTCGTCGACGGCTCTCTTTATGTCCGCGCGTACAACGGACAGAACTCACGCTGGTACAAGGCAGCCATGGCCCAGAAGGGTGGACGAGTACGCGTGGGCGGGATCGAGAAGGATGTCGCGTTTGAACCCGTCGAGGGCACGATCAATGAAGCCATTGATGCGGCGTACCGAGCGAAGTACGCGAGCAGCCCTTACCTTGCCCCAATGATGGGGCCGGTGCCTGCGCGGCAACGGTGAAAATCAAACTGCGTTGAAAACGTAATGAAGGAGAAAAATAGATGGCAGCAGACAACGTATTTCGTTCTTCGATTACCCCAGCTGATGTGCAGGCAGTGTCACCCGCTCTCGCCAACTACACCAAGGCGGCAGTGGTTGATGGTGTATGGAACCGGCCGGGATTATCAAGACGCGATCGAAGCATCGTCACGGTGGCCACATTGATTGCACGCATACAGACCATCGGGATGGAACACTACTTTGCGATATCCCTGGATAATGGTGTGACTCCTGCGGAGCTTTCGGAAATCGTGACGCATCTTGCCTTCTACTGTGGCTGGTCGAACGCCTTTCAAGCGGTGGAGGTGCTGCAAGGGGTCTTTGGAGCGCGCGCCATTGGCGCGGACCAGCTTCCTGAGACCTCACCCGAACTGCTGCCGCTCAACGAGGAGGCAGAAGCAAAGCGAGCTGCGCAGGTGCAGGAAAACTTCGCAGAAACGTCACCGGGGGTAGTCGAGAACACCACAAAGTTTCTCTTTCGCGACCTATGGCTGCGGACCGCACTCGCGCCGCGCGATCGCAGCCTCATCACCGTGGCTGCGCTGGTTGCGGCTGGTCAGGTAGCACAGATTCCGTATCACCTGAATCGGGCCATGGACAGCGGCCTCACACGCGATGAGGCGTCGGAGGTGCTGACTCACATGGCCTTCTACTCCGGCTGGCCGACCATCTTTTCGGCTTTGCCTGTCTTCAAAGACGTGTTCGCGGGACGAACGAGCTAGCGAAGTTTACCTGGGTAAAGAATTGGAGTGAGTGATGGAAAAGCGAAAGCTTGGAAACAGCGGTTTAGAAGTGTCGGCGCTCGGCCTCGGTTGCATGGGGATGAGCTGGTCCTATGGGCAGGCGAAAGACAAGCAGGAGATGATCTCGCTGATTCATGCGGCCGTGGAACGCGGAGTGACGTTCTTCGATACAGCTGAGGTCTACGGACCGCTCGAAAACGAGGAGCTTGTGGGTGAGGCGCTGGCGCCTTATCGCGAAAAGGTTGTGATCGCAACCAAGTTCGGGTGGGAGCCCAATCCCGGCGACAGCGATCGCTGGAGCGCGCTCAACAGCCGACCCGAGCACATCAAGCAGGTGGCCGAGGGGTCCCTGAAACGGCTGAGGACTGATGTGATCGACCTTTTTTACCAGCACCGCGTTGACTTGAACGTTCCCATTGAAGACGTGGCGGGAGCGGTTCGCGATCTCATACAAGAAGGTAAAGTGAAGCACTTCGGCCTCTCGGAAGCGAGTGCTCAGACCATTCGCAAAGCCCATGCTATTCAGCCGGTGGCCGCGCTTCAGAGTGAATACTCGTTGTTCTGGCGTGAGCCTGAGCAGACCGTTATGCCCACCCTTGAGGAACTCGGTATCGGCTTTGTGCCATTCAGTCCGCTCGGGAAGGGATTCCTGACCGGCAAGATCGACGCGAACACGAAGTTCGACAGCACAGATTTCCGCAACAGCGTGCCCCGCTTCAGCGAAGAGAATCGCAAAGCGAATCAGGCGCTTGTGGATGTGATCAGCTCCTTCGCAGCAAAGCACCAGGCCACTCCGGCACAGATCGCCCTTGCGTGGCTGCTTGCGAAGAAGCCGTGGATTGTGCCGATTCCAGGGACCACAAAGCTGTCGCGCCTCGAAGAGAATCTTGGAGCTACCGAGGTCAAGCTCGCGTCGGAAGATGTGGGTTTGCTTGAAGAGGCATCCTCGAAGATCAAAATCGAAGGTGCGCGATATCCTGAGTTCCATCAGAAGCTTGTCGGGCGCTGAGCGCGGGAGAACATAGATGAAAATCTTACAGACAATTCTGGTTGGACTTGCAGTGACCGTCACCGGAGCTCAGGCGCAGTCTCCTCGTTCTTCGGAGCGAGATGCGCTGATCGGCGCATGGCACCTGGTTCGGATCGATGTGCCTGGCGTGGATGGAAAAATGGCCGCTCCGGCGAATCAGCCAAAAGGCATGCTGATCTATACGCGCGACGGTCATATGTCTGTACAACTGATGTATCCCAAATCAGCGAACGCGCCAGACAACGAATATGTGCTGGGTGGATATGAAGCATCCTTCGGCACGTATGAGGTCGATGAGGCCAGGCACATCGTCACGCATCATGTGCATGGGTCTATCACACGAGATATTCTCGTCGGCAGAGACCTGCCCCGTTTGTATCAACTGACCGTTGATGGGCACCTGATCATCCGTTCAGCGGACCCACGTGAGCTCTGGTTCGTCACGTGGGAGCACTACTAAGTTACGGAGTGGCGCTGGATCGAGGTCGACCGTCCAACAGCCGACCTTCACTTGCGAGGGGAGATAGCCGTGATCAGTGAGAGCAAGTGTTCGGGGCGATTCGCAATGCGAGGCTCCGGTCAACAGACGTGCGCAGATTGGCGATCATGGGGTCTGGTTACAGAAGCCGACTTGTAGCAGACGACGCCGATTCCAGGGATGTCAATTGGCGAGAACAGGTTGATGCCCCTCATCGACAGAGCGACCGTCGGCGAGGTTCAAGAATCGAATTAACAAAATGTGCCATTCTGAGTGTCAAGCGGCGTCGATCGCGACGACATTGCTTTCGCGCATCGCCTTGATGTCGCGCATCGGCGGCTGACCAAAGAACCGGCTGTATTCGCGGTTGAACTGACTCACGCTCTCGTACCCGACCTCGTAGGCTGCGCTCGTTGCGTCCAGACCTTCCTTCAGCATCCGTTCTCGCGCAACACGCAGCCGAAGCTGCTTCTGAAACTGCAGCGGACTCATTCCCGTGAGTGCGCGGAACTGATGATGGAGGGTGGAAACACCCATGCGAGCAATTTCAGCCAGTTCCTCCATGCGCAATGGTCTGGCATAGTTCGCACTCAACCACGCGATCGCTTTCGCCGTCTTCTGGCTGAGGTTTCCAATAGTTGTAATGGCGCGTAGCCGTTCGCCCTGAGGCGTCTGCAGGATTCGATAGATGAGTTCGCGTTCGATCAGGTGTTTGAGAAACGGGATATCCTCCGGGGCATCGAGCAACTCGATCAAGCGTAGACCTGCGTTCAGGAGACCGGTCGTCGTGCGGCCCAAGGCGAGGCCGCGTCGCTCCGATGACCGCTGGACTTCGGGCAAGTCCTCCCTACTGACCACTTCACGAACGGACTGCATATCAAATAGGAAGCGCATGGCAAGCTGAGGCGCATTGTGAGTTGCTTGCATGATCTGACTCCGAATCGGCAAATCGATGGACGCCACCAGAAACGAGCCCGCATCGCACATGTAGTCAATACCGCGGATCGAAATCTGCTTCTTTCCCTGCGCGAAGAACGTGACGCCGGGTTCAACGGAAGTGATGTTGCAGATGGTGGGAGCATTGTTGCGAAATAGTGAGAGGCCAGGCACAGCCGTTCTGTTCTCTCCTTCGCAACTTGTATGCGCGAGGATCCGCGCAACGAGCGCAGAGCCCATCTCGGCAGGCGCGGTTTTCGTCGTCTGTTGTCCCGGATTCGGTTTCCGCACGGCGATTCCTTTCCTGATCAGGCTAACTCGGAATGGGGCCTCAATGTGCATAAATTGAATGGCTGGACAGGATTAGGCAAAGAATCGGCAGGATCGGGAAAGAAGTCTGAAGCCACGTAAAGCTATCACTAGAGAAGGAGGACAACTCTGAATCTGCTCATGACATCTCCTTCCCCACATCCTGAATTCTCTTCGCGCCAGAGATGGAGTGCAGTCGGCTCCATGGCCTTGTGCGTCGCACTGCTCATCGCTTCGGAGTTCATGCCCGTCAGCCTGCTCACTCCCATCGCACGCGATTTGCATGCCACGGACGGCATGGCCGGTCAGGCCATCTCCATTTCGGGCCTGTTTGCCGTTGTCACCAGCCTTCTCATCGCTACGTTTGCAGCGCGATTCGATCGTCGCCACGTACTGATGGGATTGACGGTAGTGATGCTGCTATCACTGGTCGTTATCGCCCTCGCTCCGAACTTCGTCATTCTGATGATCGCGCGGGCACTGCTTGGAATTGTTATTGGCGGCTTCTGGTCGCTCGCGACCGCTACCGTCATGCGGCTCGTTCCGGCAGAATCGATTCCCAAAGCGCTCGGCATCGTGTACACCGGCAATGCCGTAGCGACCGCATTTGCTGCACCTATCGGCAGCTACCTGGGCGGAATCATTGGCTGGCGCGGCGTGTTCTGGGCCATGACGCCCTTCGTCGTGGCCAACTTGATCTGGCAATGGATCAGCCTGCCATCGCTTGCTCCGCAGAAAGCCAATCCCGTGGGCAAGCTGGTTGGGCTGCTGAGGCGGAGAAATGTCGCGTTTGCGATGCTAGGCGTCATGTTGACCTTTGCCGGCGCGTTCACCACGTTTACTTATCTAAGACCTTTCCTTGAAACCTACACCGGTGAAAACGTTGCCCAACTTTCGTTGCTCTTGCTTGCGCTTGGCGTGGCGGGATTCGTAGGCACTTACTGTGCCAGTACCATGGCCGTGCGACATCTCTACTCGCTGCTTACGGGCTTGCCGCTCGCGCTCGGAGCCGTCACCCTGGGCCTACTTGCCATCCGATACCACATCACTGGAGTCGCGTTCGCGATGTTTGCCTGGGGTGCCCTGAACTCCGCCATTCCGGTCTATTGGTCGACCTGGCTCTCGCAGGGTATCAGCGACGAGCCGGAGAGCGGCGGTGGTCTTCTCGTGGGAGCCATTCAGCTGTCCATCATGCTTGGCGGCGCCTTCGGAGGATTCCTTCTGGACCACATCTCAGTCGCCGCAACGTTCATCGGAGGAACCGCACTGTTCGTTCTCGCAACCTGTACCATTGGCCGAGGGAACCGCATTCGAACTGTCGAAGCGATTGTCCATTCAAAGCCTTCTATCTTGGACTGGAAGACGCGCGGTGATTCCGCAGCGTGCCTCAGCGAATCGGGAGACTGACTGGTCCGTTCACAATCAAAAGGAGATTGAAGATGAAAGGAACAGTTCTATACGGACCACGCGATGTCCGCTTTGAAGATCGCGAAGAACCACGGATCGAGAAGCCCACGGACGCCATCATCAGAATTTCCGCAACCTGCGTGTGCGGCTCCGACCTGTGGCCGTATCGCGGCATTCAGAAAATCGATCAGCCTACGCCAATGGGTCACGAGTACTGCGGAATCGTCGAAGAGGTCGGCAGTGCGGTGCAGAGTGTAAAGCCCGGCCAGTTCGTGATCGGCTCATTCTGTATCTCTGACAATACATGCCCGAACTGCGAGGCAGGATACCAGTCTGGATGCCAGAATCTCGAGTTCATGAGTAGAGCCCAAGCGCCGATTCTTCGAGTCCCACTTGCAGACGGCACTCTCTTGGCTACGCCGGAGGTGCCATCTGACGACATCATTCCCAGTCTGCTAACTACCTCCGACGTTTTCGGAACCGGCTGGTTCGCTGCCGACGCTGCGAATCTAAAACCAGGATCGACGGTCGTCGTTGTGGGTGATGGCGCTGTTGGCTTGATGGGCGTACTCTCCGCAAAAATCATGGGCGCGGAACGAATCATCGCGATGAGCCGACACGAAAAACGTCAGCAGCTCGCGAGGGAGTTTGGAGCGACAGATATCGTAACGGAACGCGGGGATGAAGGCGTCGAGCGGATCAAGGAACTCACTCGCGGCATAGGCGCAGACTCTGTTCTCGAGTGCGTCGGAAGCGAGGATTCCATGATGCAGGCGATTCGCTCTACGCGTCCGGGTGGTTCGATTGGCTATGTGGGTGTCCCGCATGGAATGAAGCTGGAAATGTGGCCAGTATTCTTCGCGCTCGTCCATCTTCACGGCGGGCCAGCACCGGTGCGCCGTTATCTGCCAGACCTGATCAAGCTCGTGTGGGATCGCAAGATTGAACCCGGTAAGGTGTTCGATCTGGTGCTCCCTCTTGAACAGGTAGCGGAAGGTTATCGCGCCATGGATGAGCGCCGTGCGATTAAGACCCTTCTGCTTCCGAATGGAAAGAGGTAAGGAGAGCCGCGATGAGGATGGCGGGAACCTTGTATTTAAGTGCGCTGGTGATGGCAATGGGCGTGCTGCCCGGCCAAGGCAGCCACAGTATGTTCAGCCAGAATCCGGGATCACCTTCTGCCCAGAGGAGTCACAACATGAAGCTTAATCTGAATATCGGTGGCAAGATCGTTACCGCCACGCTGGCGGATAACGCAACCGCGCGGGATTTTGTTTCCGTGCTTCCTTTGAGCGTGTCGATGAATGATCTGTTCGGACGCGAGAAATATGGCGATTTGCCCAGAGAACTTTCCGAAGATGGTCCTAGAAAGAGCAGGTACGAAGTCGGAGATATTGCTTACTGGTCTCCGGATCATCAGTTTGCTATTTACTACCACCAGGACGGAAAGTCGATACCCTCTCCAGGCATCATCCCGATCGCGAGAATCGATAGTGGCGTAAAAGCATTCAACGCATCGAGCTCAGTGAAGGTGAGGATCGAACTGGCCAAGTAAGGCGGGAAGTCGCCGCATCGCTACAGACGCGAAAGGAACAGTCATATGAGCACATGGGCGAACGACGAAATAGACAAAATCGCCACGACGGACGATCTACACATCTCGCCTTTTCGAGATGACAGGAAGGCCTACGGGACGCCGACGTGGATTTGGTCGGTTGTCGTGGATGGGGCCCTCTATGTGCGCGCCTACAACGGGCAGAACTCTCGCTGGTACCAGGCTGCGTTGCGGCAGAAGGCTGGCAGGATCACAGCGGCGGGCATGACGTGCGAGGTTGCCTTCGAGCCGGTAGAGGGACCCATGAACGATCGTATTGATGATGCCTATAGCGGCAAGTATAAGGGGAGCCCTTACCTCCCGCCGATGATCGGAAAGCGCGCCCGCTCCGCGACGGTCAGGATCGTCCCGCGGACAACGAGTGTGCCATGAACAACACGATTGGACGACGCGAATTTTGCATGGGCGCGGCGGCACTGTGCTCTTTGGCAGTGACGAGCCCGGCTGCTGATTTGCCGAAGAATACAAAGTCAAAGGAGGTGCGCATGGAAATCAAGAGAGTCGGGTCGCAAGCATCCGCCAAGGGCCCATCGGACTGGTTCACCGGAACCGTTCGCATTGATCCGCTGTTCACGGCTCCTGACCCGGCGCTCGTTTCCGGAGCCAGCGTGACGTTCGAGCCTGGGGCGCGCACCGCATGGCATACGCATCCGCTCGGCCAGGCGCTCATCGTCACTGCGGGCTGCGGATGGGTGCAGCGCGAGGACGGTCCCGTCGAGGAAATACATCCCGGAGACGTTGTCTGGATACCGCCGCACGAGAAACACTGGCTGGAGCCACGCCATCTACTGCTCTAACCCACATCGCCATCCAGGAGAGGAAGGACGGCAAGATGGTGGACTGGATGGAGCATGTTTCTGACGAGCAATATCGGAAAGCGTGAAATATGAGTCGCATTTTCATTACCGGCAGCACAGATGGGCTCGGCTATGCTGCAGCACGGGATCTCATCGAGGACGGCCATGAAGTCCTGCTGCATGCGCGATCACGAAGCCGTGCCGATGACCTGGGCGATCTAGTCTCGCAATCCGCTGGGGTTGTGATCGGCGATCTGAGCAGTGCTGCCGAGACACACAAGGTTGCGGAACAGGTCAACCGGATCGGTCGAATGGACGCGGTGATCCACAACGCGGGCATCTACCGCGTACCGAACCGGAGCGCGACTGCCGAAGGTCACGCAAGAACTCTTGCGGTGAATGTGCTGGCGCCATACATCCTTACTGCACAGATCAAGCGTCCTCGCCGCCTGATTTATCTCAGCAGCGGCATGCATCGCAGCGGGAGTTCTTCGCTCGACGACGTGGACTGGCTGAAGCGAACGTGGGATCAGACCCATGCCTATTGTGACAGCAAGCTCTATGTCACAGCGCTCGCGTTTGCCGTTGCCCGGCTGTGGCCTGATGTTCTTAGCAATGCGGTGGATCCGGGGTGGGTGCCAACCAAGATGGGCGGCGCAGGCGCGACAGACGACCTCGAACTCGGTCACTTGACCCAAACGTGGCTGGCAGTTAGCGACGATGCTGCTGCTGCGGTGAGTGGCCGGTACTGGCATCACCGCCAGGTGCAAACCCCTGCTGCGCAGGTAACTGATAGTGGCTTCCAGGAGAGGCTCATCGGCACACTGGCCAGATTGAGCGGGGTGAGTTTGCTCTAGTCTGGCGAACCCTGGTAGTTCACCAGCAGTTGAGGCGCAGAACGTGGGCAGGTCCCGATTTCGTGTCGATGATCTCTGTGCCGACGACTGCCTCAAAATTGGCTTTGCCTTTGCAGGAAGCATCGCTCGCCAGGATCTTCTCCATTGCTCCCGAGTTGAGCAGTTCGCTTGCGGCAACTGTCCCATCGTGCCCCAGGCCGGCTTCAATCAAGACAGGGACCCCGGTCGTTGGATCATCCATTCGGGCCAAGATGGCATAGTCGCTCTTCCATTGCGTGAAGGGGACCGAAAGGTCTGTGATCCAGAGATTGTTGCTGGGGTCCTGAGAATCAACGATGGACGCGATCGGTTCTTTGGCTGATCCAGATCCTGGGGGATTTGCGACTTCGATGCGATAGCGCAGGTTCTGGGTCAGACGAAGTGTCCACTTGTTGTCGATGGCGCCAATCAGGATCACGGGCTGCCGGCGAAGGTCCGCCAGCGAGGTCAGCTCGGCTCCCACGACGCGGAATGGGATACCCTTCTTACCAAGCTCGCTCGCCATAGAGGAGAGGATCGCAGCGTCATCGAGCGAGATGATCTGTCGGCGAAGAATCAGATTTACAAACCTATCCCGGTCTGGCACTTGTTCGGGCGCCATCGGTTGAAGGTTATGTGTATCGATGCAAACGAGAATTGGAACCTTTGCCCGCTGGAAGGCGGCCCAGGGATCTGGAACCTTTTCCCCGCTCCTTACCTTCCACGTCCAGACCGCTACGATAGTGGCGGCGATCAGAAGCAAGAGGATCGGGTACACCAGTCGCCTGCGCTGCATGCCTCGGCTCGAGACTTTAACGGCAGCCAACAGTTCCTGGTCTGTACCTGGGATGCCGAAGTTTGAGGCAGTTGGCGGCGGATCGTCCGTCGAAGGTGCAAGCACCGCTGGCTCGCGTTCCACGTGACCAGAAGGGCTGGTCTCAACCGGTGTCTCAACCCGGCGCGATGGTTGGATTCGAAACTCCGGCACATACGATCCCCTGGGAATATCGATTTGAACTAGATGTGCGTCGGGAGATTCCCGGTAGAACTGGCCTATGCGCTTGCGAACTTCATTAGCGGTGACGCGAACGATGGAATCATCGCCGGTATCGTAATCGTTGGCACGCTCAAAGACGTCAATTCCGATCGTGCGTTCTTTGAGGTGACTGGCATGCCCCGACAGCGTCTGCTCCACGATGTAATTCAGGAACCTTTTGCAGCGGCCGCTTTGAACGAAGATGGGGGTCACGAGCATTGATTCGAGCTCTGCCCTGACCGCCGCCTGGAACTCCGCACCGAACGGACCAGTCTCCGCTCCGATCGGTTCCGAACTGTTTGCGGCCCGCGGCATCTCGTACTCGCATCTCCTTTTGACCCGGTGCCCAAGAATCTTATCAGAGCGCAGCTTTCTGGCCCGCCACACCGCCGATAGAGCCCTTAACCTCGCAGACTGTTGAGACTGATTCCAAAAGGCTTCAAGGCTGAATCGCCGTAACGTCTTCTGGCCAACCGTTTAGCACCTTGTTGATCGTCAACTCGCAGTCGAGCTTAGAGGAGAACGACGGAGGGCTAGGTTCAGTGCTGACAGGCTCGAATATCTCACGCAGGGATTTTCTCTTACAAGGATCCATGGCGCTCACGTGCGATGCCGCGTTGAGCCGTTATGCCGGGGCGATTGAAGCAGCAGGCCAGGAGCATGTCGAAGTCGAAACGACTTATGGCCGCATTCGCGGGCTTCGGATGAATGGACTTCAGACCTTCAGAGGCATTCCGTATGGAGGTCCCGTTTCGGGTGCGCATCGTTTCAAGGCCGCTCCTCCGCTACAACCCTGGACCGGCGTCCGCGATGCACTGAAAGGCGGCGCGCCTTCGCTACAGACTCCCTTGAGGCCTTACTTTGGAATCAGCGAGGCCTTGCCTGCGGAAGACTGCCTCTTTCTGAATGTCTGGACCCCTGCAGCTGACGGACAAAAACGGCCTGTCATGTTCTACAGCCACGGAGGGGGATTTTCGCAGGGATCCGGAAGCGCTCCCTACCAAGACGGCGGCACGCTCGCACGCACCTGGAACGTGGTTGTGGTCGAAACCAATCACCGGCTCGGCCTCATGGGATTTCTCTATCTCGGCGATCTGGCTGGCGAAGAGTACGCTACCTCCGGCAACCAGGGCCTGCTCGATATTTGCGACGGGCTCAAGTGGGTGCACCAGAACATCGGGCGCTTTGGCGGCGATCCCGACAATGTAATGATCTTCGGCGAGAGCGGCGGCGGCGCCAAAACGTCCTGCCTGTACGCGATGCCCGCAGCGGCGCCCTACTTCAACAAGGCATCAATCGAGAGCGGACCGGGCGTCCGCATGATGCCGCGCGATATGGCGACAGAAACGACCATGATGGTGCTGAAGGAACTCGGGCTTGGAAAGACCGATTGGCAAAAGCTGCTCGAGGTTCCCGGAGACAAGCTTCTCGATATTCAGGTTGCATTGGGCAGGCACCCCGGCGGTCCGTTGACGATGAGTGGTGGACGCAAGGGGATAGGAGGCGGCGGACGTCCCGGCGGCTTTGGTCCAGTAGTGGATGGCGCGATTCTGCCTCACCATCCCTTCGACCCCGAAGCGCCGGCAATCTCGAAGGACAAGCCATTGATGGTGGGTTACAACCGCGATGAGACAATCTTTTTCTTCATGGAGTCGCACAATACCGACGTTTTCAACCTTACAGACGGATCGTTGAAAGAACGGCTTCAGAAGGAGTTTGGGGACCACGCGGATGAAGTCTTCAGCGTTTACCGCAAGAGCCGCCCGGAAGCTTCTCCGACGGACCTGTATATCGCCATTAGCACCGCGGGGATGATCGGCTTCGGCTCCGTCACGATCGCCGAGCGCAAATTTGCGCAGCACGGCGCTCCCGTTTACTCATACATTTTTACTTACGAGTCCCAACGCCTCGTTCCGGGCACGCAGCACAAGGTTGGCGCGGCGCACGCGCTCGAGATTGCCTACAAGTTCGACCTGATCCAACCCTCCGAGAGAGCTCCGGCCGGAGATCCCGCGCAGACGGCGACTCGCACCATGATGGATACCGGGCCTGCCAGCGTAAAGACTGCGGAGAACATGAGCCAGATGTGGAGCACGTTTGCGAGGACCGGAGAGCCGGGCGCAAAAGGACAGCCAGACTGGCCTGCATACGACACAACCCGGCGCGCGACGATGATGATCAACGCCGAATGCAAAGTCGTAGACGATCCCTTCAGTCTGGAACGCGACCTTTGGGAACGAATGGAGCCTTGAAAACCCCGCAGGGTGAGTCCTTTCTTGTCGAATGTGTGAACTTGTCCAATTCCGCCGTCTTGGGTCCCGGCGCGTTGCCGGTTTCCCCGCCCATTGGCCCCCAAAACACTGAAAGGAATCTTGAATGAATAAACGGTTCTCATGCGTTTTCGGACTATTGTTGCTGGCTGCTCCGCTGGCGCAGGCTCAGTCTTCTACTTGGATCCCGGATAAGGCTCATAGTGGAGTGGATTTTTCCATTCTGCACATGAGTCTTTCGCGTGTGCGAGGTCACTTCGGAAACATCGGAGGCACTATCGTCCTCGATGAATCCGATATCACGAAATCGACGGTTAACGTGACAATCGACGTGAATAGTGTCGACACTGGCGTTGCAGGGAGGGACGGCGATTTGAAGGGGCCGAACTTCTTCGATGTTGCCCAGTTTCCGACTGCAACGTTTGTCAGCACAACCGTCGTGAAGAACGGCAATGGCCTGACGGTTTCAGGAAATCTGACCCTGCACGGCGTTACCAAACCTGTAGTTCTGCAAGTGGAGGGCCCCGCCGGACCAGTGCCCGGAATGGATAAGAAGCCTCACTCGGGGTTCTCAGCTACAACGACGATCAGCCGCACAGCATTCGGAATCGCGACCAAATTCCCAGCCGCTGTGGTGGGTGATGAAGTCAAATTGACCATCGATCTTGATGTGGCGAAACAATAGGCTCATTCGAAAGGACTCGGGCCGGGCCAAATTAGGGCTGAGCCCGGAGCGGCAGCACCAAAGGCCAGTCGCGCGTTGTCGGTCCGCCGCTCCGCTCGGCACGCGAGGTCGCCCTTGTTACACTCAGCAGGATTGAGAACGAATCAGAAAACGGGGGCGCAAACTGGAACGCAGTTCGCAAGCTGGATTCGTATCTTACGGATTCTAAAAAGTGCTTCGGTATCATCCGCGCCGCACTAAGTCTCTTAAAATCAGTTTATGACTTCCCTCATAACCCAAAGGTCGCTGGTTCAAATCCAGCCCCCGCAACCAAATCTTTCAACAACTTACAAGATTTGGCCCGCTCCGGTAAGTCCCCATTATCCCCAATAAGGAACAGCTGCAATTTATAGCGCGGTCGCGGAAGGCTCGACCTCTTCTGAGCTCTGCGAGTTGGGGCCGAACACCAGTCCAACAACCTGACTGTTTGCACGGCGTTTGGTTTCTGCCATGGCCCGTCCGTAGACGTTCTGCTCGCTTCCGTCACCGTTTGTCCGGTCTGCGCCATGTCGCGGGCGGAGGAATTCGCCAGTCTTCGGGTGAGAGCCTTCGCGGATTGCCTCGAACTGTTCGTGGTTTACATTGCCGTGCAGACCCAACAGTTCCGTGCCACGACCATGCCACTCGCCCTGTACTCGGCGGTGTTCGTCGTGTGCGCTGAGCAGCGCATTGTTCAGGAGGGTTGAAGTCCCTCTGGCGCCCAGATGAGGGGAGCCATATCCGAAAGCGGGAGTAACGACTCGCTGGCCGCAGCGCGAGTTTGGCACTGCGGAGGGCAGGGTGTCCATCGCGAGGTGGAATCCGAAGGGCATGAGGAGAAGTACCGGGCCGTAATCGATGGGGGCTGCCCCGCCGATGAACCGGTCGGCCAAAGGTGGGACAAGGTCGAGCCTGCACTATGGAGGCGAAGGCGTTCTCATTCACCCACCGCACCAAGGTGTTTGCGGACGGCACGGTACGGAAGAACAGTGCGTGACCTCGGGAGAACTGGCAGGGTCTCCGGGCGGCACCGGAGTAAGCGGACCTATAAGCGTGAGCGAAATGGCGAGCGATGCACTGTCAGTAGTCGGACGGCTGAAAAGTACCAGAAGCATGGCGAAAGCCATGTGACCGGGCAACCGGCGACAGAAATGGGTCGGGGAAGGCAGCCGACGAAGATGGCTGGGCGGAGAAAGAAGACCAGTGAGTAAGGGCGGGGAGGAGGATCAGTTCCATGAGTGAAAAACCCGTACATCCGCGCCCGAGGAGACTGGTGGACTGGATCAACCCGGCGGGAGCAAAGAAGGTCCATTCATTAATGGATAAGGTATACAAGCGGAAGAACCTGGAGATGGCCTGGGAGAGAGTAAAAGCCAACCGGGGCAGCGGAGGAGTCGATGGACAAACTCTGAAGGATTTCGCCGAGCAACTGGACGAGAATCTGGGCCGGTTACAAAGCGAACTGAAAGAGGGGCTCTATCAACCGCGGCCCGTGAGGCAGGTGCAAATCCCAAAGCTGGGCAAACCGGGGGAGTATCGCGGGCTCGGCATTCCGACGATCTACGATCGGGTATGCCAGCAAGCCCTGCTCAACCGGATGCAGCCTATCTTCGAGCCGGTATTCGATGAAGCCAACTACGGATACCGTCAAGGGCGATCAACGAAGGATGCCTTGCGCAAAGTATGGAAGGAGATCGACAGCGGCAGCGAGTGGATCGTGGATGCGGACCTGAAGGACTTCTTTGGGTCGGTGGACCACGAGAAACTTCTGACGCTGGTGGCCCAGCGGATAGCCGACGGCCGAGTGCTGCGCCTCATCGAGGCAATGCTCAAGGCAGGCAGCTATGGCAAAGGGCGACTCTTTCCGACCGAGCGCGGGACTCCTCAAGGCGGGGTAGCTTCACCCTTGCTCAGCAACATACTCCTGACGCCGTTTGATCGGGAGATGCGGCACAAGGGATATCAGCTGACGAGGTACGCGGACGACTGGGTAGTCACCTGCAAGTCCGCGGCAGAAGCGCGAGCAGCCATCGATGCTGCTGGCCGCATCCTGAAACAACTGGGCGTGGAACTGCACCCGCAGAAGACGCGAATCGTTCATGTCCGGTACGGCTTCGAGTTCCTCGGCTACATGATCAAGCGTGGGAAGGGGCTCTATCTTCCTGCGGCTAAGATCCGTAGTCAGGTTCGCTCGGGTGGGCTGTATGCCTACCCGCGCGAGAAATCGATCCGGCGTTTCAAGGATGAGGTGCGGCAGCGCACGAAGCGGCGCGCACCTCTGGCGACCGAGCAGCTGATCGAAGCGCTGAACCCGCTCTTGCGAGGTTGGGGCGAGTATTACAAGCGTGCCCACGTCCGAAAGCTCTTCAACCAACTTGACCGATGGATCGTGCGACGCATCTGGTCGCATCGATTCAGGCGCTGGCGCAACTGTGGTTGGAAGCAACTGCCGGAGTCGGTGCTCTATGGCCAGTTTGGGCTGGTAAATCTGATCGGATTGATTCCTTCTCTTGCGTCCTCGACTCGTTGAGTCTTCGTGAAAGCCGTGTGCGGGAAAACTGCATGCACGGTTTGGGCGGCGGACGGAGGCCAGCGCGCAAGCGCGCCTCCTCCGACCCGACAATAATCGTTGTGTTCCAGATGCCGCTGGGCGTACCCAGCGCCGCCCGTCATAGCCCGAATCCTCAGCACAGCTCGACCCTAACGCTGTTCGAAATCCGGGTGCAAGAGGGGCACCTCTTGGTGCACTGAGCGTCGTGTGCGCAGATACCGCCATAGTTTCGAGCTATGGTGGTACACATAAGGAGTCGTGGACTCGGAGAGATATCTTCCGGCACTGTGGATCATAAGTTGACATGGCTGGCCAATGGGAGGGCGGTGGACCCTAGCCAAATTCAAGTAACAACGCCGCAGCTACAAAGTTCGAATTGCGGTTGGGCTGTTGCAGAATCTCGGAAACTTCGATCACGCCAGCGATCGCTCTGAGCTCAGCGATTCCAGTCTGCACTTCCTTATAGCGAGAATGGAGTATCACCAAGAAATTTGCGTCTGAGATGCACGCCTCAGCGTCTTTTAGGTCGAATGGCACAATTGTCTTACCAAGAGGCGCAATCGTGACGAAGGTCGAATGAGCACGTGACGCATTTCCCGCCTTTGCTGGCCGCTTCTTGCTGAATACCCCACCAACCTTTGCGTTGTGAATGCTCAGAACCGCATAGAGCTTGTCGATCCATGCCGCCGCAAAAGCCTCCGTGGGCTTACACTCGCAAATGAAGTGATTTCCCCAGGACCGGAACATGGGCAAAAGACCGGAAAGGGGTTCAAGACCTACCAGGAAGTCCAGTTCGCAGTATCCGTTTGCAGTCTTTGCCATGCAGTGAAGCAACGGCCACCTGGCATCAAGAAGGTTTTCAGGATCGCCTCGAAAGCTTGCCCCTTACGGTTATTCTTATCGCTTGTCCACGCCTTTGACTCTTTGCCTTTAAGATGATTGGGTTTAACCTCTGCATCGATGAGTTTGAATGCATCGATTTGCGCGGACAGCGCTGCGCTGTCAATCGTGCTTAGGTACTTGTAAATCCGTTCATTCTCAACCGGCTCATTTTCTAACTCATCCATAAGCTCAGCCAAACTATCAATCACGCTCACGAGGTTAGAATCCTTTCGTAAGCGATATCAATGTTCTTCCGATCTTTAGTGTCATGGAAGGTTCCGTCCTCGAGGTCCACGCTCGCGGGTACTTCTTGCAGGGATGCTCGCCAGTTGTTTGCAAAATCGACCAGGACATTGTCCGTTTGCACCCTGAATCGGAGCTCTAGCAATCCAGCATTCACGGTGCTTAGAAGGACCAGTCTGCTTTTTTTGGGTGACAAGGAATACCGCTGAACCAGAAACGAAGCCTGAATCAAATCTCCTTTGTGCATGTTCTTTATTGCATCGCGAGCTTCGTTCAAGCGAGGGGTGCCGCTTATCTTTACTCCTTCATCGATTCGCCTGAGCACCATGTCTACCAGAACTGAACTGGCGCCCTCGCTTTTCCAGATAAAAAGGATATCGGTCTGATCGTCCTTCAGATTCACGCGAGTAAAGATGCCCGACTTCTTCCACAAGAGAAGCATCGACGAAGCCTCTGTATCTTGTAGCGCCTCTTTGACCTGCTCGGCAGTCAACCCTGGGAAAAGCCTGAGAAAGTCGAAACCACGTCGGATTTCGGGTCACCACCGTTCACCGACAACCCATTGCCCGCCTGCTTTATGGTGCGGCCAGTATTCGATACTTCTTCGGGATACTGCTGAAGCAAATATTCGAGTGCATTTTTGGGTGGCAGGGTCTCCAAGCGAAGCCTGAAGTTTTCAGACGAGACCAGATTGGTCAGTCTTGAAACGACGGTGGGGTAAGGTATGCGTTGTTCCTTGTCTATTGCAGTCCCTTGTGTGTAACCCGGGAACGATATAGCTGCGAGACCATCAGACAAGTGGGGCGTTAAAAACGATCGGATGCCGTTTCTTGGCTTTGCTTTTACGATAAGTGATTTCGTCTTCGGTCTTCCACTCCACGAAATCGACAAAATGTACAAATTTGAGATATAACCTATCGCGATCTTTGTCGACCACTCCAGCTTCTAGATGAAACTCATCGTTGACCTCTCGCGGCGGGCTAAATGATTCGAAGGCTACGGGAAAGTGCTCCGTTATTGATCTCTCAACCTCAGCGGCTACAAGATTCTGCTGGTCCGTCTTCCACGTGAAGAGAAATAGATGCTTGTATGGTAGGACAGCTTCGTACCGGTGGGCCACCGTCCAGATCCTTTTTTGGTCGCTCGCCTCCGTCAAGAGAGTTCGCAGTTCAGCCTTATTCTTCGCTGCACTGACCTGTTTCTGATCCAAGTTGCATGTGAAGGCGATATCTCTAAGCTGGGCCACGGTGAGTCCGTTGAACATCTGATTACGCTCGAAGGGCATAACGCTGCCGGGCTTGGATGTAGCGTTCATCGTAGATGAGTTAGCTTGCGGAAATCTGAGTCTGACAGGAATCTTATCACTCGCATAAGGCCGTTTGTCTTCCCGACGCGTCATGTTATTTCAGATCGAGTGGATAGTAGATTCTCCAGCTCGGATCGTAGGCAAGTTTATTCATTCCATAATCGAGGTAAAACTTGAACCGGATTGGAAGACTCCGCAGAGGTTCAAGTTTCGCTTACTGGCATGCCTGCTCTCTCGAGAAGGAAACCGAGCGATTGATGGTACGGATATTGTTGGCGGGAGGGTGCGCAGAGCCCGATTGAGTCTCTGACAGCCAGAAAGTCCCTCGAGTTGCGCGACCGCACACGCGAACGCCTGGTGGTCCCAGAACTTCTTCTTCCGCTAACGCGTTGGTCGTTCCTTGGAAACACGCCTGCTTGCGTGGCGCGTCTTATGTGCGCTGTGACCCTCCAGGAACTGTCGATATAGGTCCTCGATGAATTGCTCATCGAGCGAACCGGAACCTAGCAGAAGCCGGTAGTAAAGCGGCCCATAAAGAAGATCGATGGTCGCGTCGATCAGGCAATTGACATCGACGACGATGTTGCCGAAGCTCTATATTCTTCCAACCGCCGTGTGCCTACCTACTCCAAGTCTCAGGTGACCGGCTTGAAGAACAATTACGACGGCGCGACTCCTGGACCAGACTACATCCCGACTTGGACTCTGACCCTGAGTGGACTCCAGTCTGGCCTGACGTTAGCGCTTGACCTGCGAACCCTGCTCAAGCGCTTTGCACTGCACGAAGAGATCACCAGATTCGTTTGTGTAGAAGGCTGGAGCGAAATTGCATGGTGGGGCGGAATTCGTTTTGCCGACCTGCTTCAAGCCTTTCCTCCCGTGTCTCAGGCGAAATGGGCTCGTATCGAATCCTCCGTGAATTTGGACGCGAACGGCAACTCGGATCCGTACTACGTCTCGCTTGATATTGAGTCGGCCGCGCATCCCCAGTCGCTCTTGGCAACGCACTTCCACGGCGATTCCTTGACTTTGGAGCATGGAGCGCCCTTGCGCCTCATCATTCCTGTAAAGCTGGGTCTGAAAAATGTGAAAGCGATAACGGGAATCACGTTCCTTGCCGACCAGCCGGAAGATTATTGGCGTGTGCGGGGATACTCACGAATACGACGGGATCTGACGGATGTTGTGCACGTGACCGTCTATCGACTGCCTTGTCAGCCCGCGGTACTCAGCGGGCCGGCAACGTTGGCGAATGAGCGGCTGCGGAGATTACTGAATGTTAAGCACCAGAGGAATGCTCTTGGTGAGCGGACCGCAGGTGACGTTGATCAGAATTGTCTTGGCGCCTGTTTCCTGGAAGGGCTTTGGCGAGGAAGAGCCGCCGCAGGCCGCCAGCGCGCTAGCGATTGCGGCGAGGGCGCCCAGGCAGAACAACTGTTGCATGCCTTTGCGTCCCTTGCGCACTCCGAACACCAGCAGAAAGCCCGCCGGAAGGATGCACATCATGGCTGTGCCGGTCGAGATCGCATTGCTCGCCTTGACGGCGTTAGAGGTGATGGTAACTGCCGTGTTGAATGTGCCGTCCACGGCGAGCGATGCCTGGGCAGGGTTGAAGTTGCATATCATGCCGACCGGCTGCCCGGAGCAGCTCAGCGACGCGTTATCCGCCATTCCATTTAGCGATTGAATCTGCACCTTCACTGCTGAAGAAGTTGTCCCATAAGTGACCGACAGGCTCGGCGCTGAGAGTGACAGCGACAGATCCGCCGAATCAGCGTATACCATCAACGGAGTCAAGCTCGACTCAGAAGGCGCGTAGCCCTCGGCGGCAGGCTGGTAGAGCGCCTGCACCGTATGCGCCCCAATGGCGAGGCCGCTGAGGGTAAACGAGGCGCTGCCGGTGGCGTCCACTGCTGCGGATCCCACGGTTTGCTTGTCCTCAAGAAAGATGATGTTCCCCGTTGCCATAGGAGTTCCATTGGCGTTTACCTGCGCCCGAAACGCGGCATTCTGTCCAATCAAGACCGAGGCCGGCGCAGTGAGCGTTGTCGAGGTGGCTACCGTAGACGGCGACGCCGGCGGCGCGGCCCCGAGAGAGACCCCGTTGCCTCGATCAATCGTATAGTTGCGCGCCCTGCACATTTCCGGCGGAAGGAACCCTAATGGGCTATCGCTCCGCGTCCCCGTGTTGATGTCGAACCATGAGCTCTGCATCGGGCCATACTGGTCAACGAAAAGGTCGAGCGGAATGTTGAAACCTGACGACGAGAACAACTGCTGCGCCAGCGAGTCCGACATGAAATTAGCGCTGGTCTGCGTGGTTTGAGGGTTAGAAGGTTTGTAAGTGGCGATAACGTAGAAGTCTGTGGGTGAAAACGTTTTGAGGCTGCCGGTGTAACCCCAAGGCAAATCTGACTCCGATTGCCCATAAGGGGCAGTTGGCGTCCACACAAAGCCAAGGGCTGGAGCTGTGGCACCTACATTGCCGTACTGGTTGGAGCCGGGCATGAAAAACGGTGCACAACCGGTCGTGTCGTTCCCGGTATTTTGAATCGACCCCATATCGGGCTGATTGGTGTAGATGGGTTCCCCCCCATTCTCCGGCCCCCCCGCAAAATCGAGGTTAGCATTCACTCCGGCGAATCCCGGGAAGAAGTAAACGCCATAGAAGTTCGGCAACAGCGACATGTAGAAACGAGGCCCGCGAAAGGACGCGAACCGCAGCATCCTGGGAAACCTGGTCCGGCGAGTAGTAGGTGGGGTCAGTGTTATTTGTGACCTTCGGGCCCAGGATGCTGAGCTTCTGCCAATCACCGAGGAAGTTGTCGAGTTTCGTATCGAATGCGATACCCAGCTGATCCTGCAGACCGCTATTGGCAAGGTCGCCTATCGTTGTCGTGAAGCTGATAAAGCGGCTGGGGATGCCCGTCGTGGTCTTGTCTGGCGTGTGCAGTCCGCCCACGCCGGAGCCTACGGCGCTTAGAGTATCGCCAAGGGCAGTTCCCCAGAAATCGACCCTTTTCTCCAACTCGGGCGTAATTTCTGCGAGCGCGCCGTCTGTCGACAGATCCACCCCGAGTGTGACAAGCCCGCCGACCATGGAAATAACATTGCTCGCATTCACCTTTACCGTGGTCGTGGAAGTTGTCGGAGTCAGACCGCTCGACAGGATGCTCGCGGCGGCTCCGGTAAGCGCCAGTCCGGCGTTGGAATTACCCGTGGCGACCAGATTCTTCAGGTTCACAGGGCCTGTGACCATGAAGTTCATCACGTTGGTCAGATAGACGACTTCTGAACTCAACTGATTTGTTACTGCAGTAAAGTCAAGTTGTGTGAAGCATACAGGCGAGGCATACGGATCTTCTGCAGGTCCCGGCCAGCAATACTGCCCACCGGAAAAGGATGGGGCGGGCAGATTCACCGGATCGAAGTAGTGATAGTTGATGTAATTGGCATTCGAGCCCGTAAAGAAGTAATGGATGTCGTCCAGATAGTTTCCTGCGACGCCTTTGATGTAGTGGTTCGTCAACAGGGCGTAGCTGGCGTAGTGATACGCCGCCTCCTGCCCAGCAACGGAGCTTGCGCCGGGGAGCAGTGTGCCGCTGAGCTCGGGCCAGGCGACAGGCTGCAGTGTCGACAGCTTCGTCAACAGGTAGTCAGGACCGCTGGCTGCATCGTGGGCGCTGTCCTGCTGCTGAGAAGTCTGGTATGGCTGAAACAGGCCGTTCGTGTTGCGTGCCAGCACTCCGTGGATATATCCCGTCTGGCCGGTAGCAGCGTAAGCGGAGGCCGATACGGCAGAGTTGCCTGCCAGCGGGTCGCCTGATCCGCGTGAAAAGACATAGGTGTACTCTGGGTTGGTGTTCCACTGACTAGCGCTGAAGTCGTAGAACAGCGCTGCGCGTCCTGAACCGCCCAGGGCTTCAAGGGAATTTCGGAACGCAGAGTAGGGGTTGCTGGGGTTGGGGGTTGGCTCGCCCCCACTGTCCGTCCAGGTGGTATTCCCCGTGAGCTCCCATGGATCGCCGCAGCAAATGGGAAAGCTACCCGATCCAATCGTGAATGTGGACAGGAACGCCAGGTCATAGGGGCCGATCGCTTTCAGATCGTTGGCGAGGCTCTGGAAGGCGGCCTCGTGCGTGCCCGCGTCCAGATCGCCGGTGTAGTAGAGCTTGCCGGCGTTTGTGATGCGCATGAGGCCATCGTTCGGGCTCGGCGCAGGAGTCTGGGTGCAGTTGCTCGACAGATTGTTGCACGACGGAACGTCCCGCCGCACCACCACCAGCCAGAACCCGCCTCGATGCGAGCCCGAAGAGATGGCCGGCGGCAAGAAGCGGTAGCCTTTCAGCGCGGGATTGGCGAGGCTCTGAGCCAGCGAAGGTCCGATCGTAATTGTGCCCGGGTGATCGGCCGACGGGTCCTGGGTGAACGGATCGACCGTGTACTCCAGCACTTCAGACGATTCATAGTTGTAGTTGCCGTCCTGATCTTCCTGCACGATGCCGGTAGCGAAGGGCCACATGGGCGTGACCAGGGTGTTATCGCCCTTGGGATCCACTGCATAATTCTCATACGCACCGCTGGTTGCTCCGGCCACACCAATGGCAACGTATCCAGCGGGCGGGTTCGTGGCCTTGGTGTAATTCGTACCGCCAATGGACGAGGTATCCAGGAGGGCATCGGAGCCTGTGCCTGAGAGGGTTCCTACTACGACCAGATCATTCGTGGGAATTTGAGTTAACTGACTGGCGAGATTGGTTCCGCTCGATGCGCAACCTCCTCCGTTTCCATACACGGGCGCCAGGGTCTGCCGATCGAACGCCAGTATGAGGTAGATCGTACCCGGGGCGCATGGAGCAGTTGTTGGATACTGTTGAGCGCCCACCTGGAACCACGGGGAAGCGCCCGTCCACCCACCCGAGTAGATCGTTTGAAACGTCACCGTCGGTGGCAGAAATCCGGAGGATGAGGACGAGTCGGATAAGTTCGCGGTTATCGCGTTGGCACGAGGTCTCCCGCTGCCCGCAGACGACAGTGAGGTTCCGTCCTGGAAGAAGCGGGAACGTCCTGTCACCAGTCGTCCCTGTTCCGTATGCGCTGTGGCGTATACAACGTTCTTGCCCATGCGGAGGCCGTCGCCGGAGGAAACCGTACCGGTCAGGCAGGTGCCCTGTTCGCAGGCCGACGCGCTCAGGCGGCTGCTGATGTCCTTGCCATTGAGCTCTGCGTGAATTGTGCTCCGGTTCACATCGGCCGGCAGTGTGAGGCTCACCGTAGAGCGGCCGCCAAAAGAGCCGTTCATTTTGGCAGCCACGACAATCTGGTTGGTGGGCGTGCTGGGGGCAGCACTCTCCGCGATGGCGCTTACGCAGCTCACTGCCGCCATCTCGAGAAGCAGAGCGGACAAGGCCGTCCGTTTTATGATGAACTGATAGAGCATGTCTGTTGACTCCACTGTGAGCACCGCCGGCGGCGGCGCGTTGTGTTGTGAAATTTGCTTCGCAGGCTTCCTGACTACGCAACAATTTTCTGAACACTTTGACGGTAGCTGTATCTATCCGCAATTTCGAGGGTGTCTCTACACAAGAGGGTCGTGCGGTTCTACATGGGCTTGCGATTGCATCGCACCCATGTGGAACCGCACGATATTTTTGTGTAAAGCCACAGAGAGTCAACTCGCTGCGACTCGTCTTTAATAGATTGGAACGCCACTTGCCCTGTCCGGGTATCGTTCCTGGCGAGAAGAGCAATGAAGATTCTGATTGTGGATGACAATGCGCAGGTACGGCGGATCATTCGCTATGCAGTGCGCGCGTTGGCTACCAAAATCATTGAGTGCTCGGATGGCGATGAGGTGCTTGCTCTTTATGCACAGCACTTGCCCGACATTGTACTGATGGACATTCACATGCCCAGAGTGGATGGCCTGACTGCCACCAGGCATCTGAAAGCGCAAGCCCCGGAAGCGAACGTCATCATTGTCACGGATATCGATGATGAGGGTATTCGCTCACTCGTGACGGAGGCAGGAGCGATCGGCTACGTCCTGAAGGAAAACCTGGTCCAGCTTGATGACAATATTCTCGAAGCAATGAGGCTGAACCATTAGTGCAGGCGTTCATGGAGCGCTGCCCTGTGCTGCAGCGCAAAGCGTGTCAGCGCATTTGCACCCTCAAGATCCAGCTTCCGGCAGATATTGGACCGGTGATTCTCAACAGTCCGGAAGTGAACTGCGAGTTCATCGCCAATCTCCTTACTCGATTTCCCGTTCGCGAGTAGACGGAGTATTTTCTTTTCTGTCGCCGTAAGTGACTTTAATTTCACGCCATCAAGGGCAACTGCCGCCTCATTTTTACTCCCGACAAGGATGTTTGCAAGCGTCGAGCCTATATAGGTTCGTCCCGCTACCGCTGCATGAATCGCCAATGTTACTTCCTCGGTTTCGCTGCCTTTAAGAAGGTATCCTGCCCCTCCAGCCTCCATTGCGGCCCGCACCAGGTCTTCATCTGCATAGAACGTCATGAAGATGACGCTCGTTGCAGGGTTCCGGCTACGGATTTCCCGCGCAATGGAAATACCATTCATGCCGGGCATCTGGATGTCGATGACTGCAACCTGAGGATTCATCTCCGACGCGAGCCTGATCGCTGCCTCTCCATTACTGGCCTCGCCAATTACGACAAGCATCGGGTCGTCTTCAATGGTCGCTCTCAATCCTTTGCGCACAACCGGATGATCATCCACGAGCAGTACCTTGACTTGTTCAAGCATCGATTTGGACCTTCTTCGTCAACGATGACGCCGTCTTCGCCACCAGAATACGCGGTTCCCGGCGGAAGCCAAAGAGAAACCGACCGGATCCCAACCACAGCCGGCTATTCGGTTGTGGCCGGTGTGCCGTGGATGCTTCGAGATGGAGTAGCCGGCATAAGAAGCGGGGCAGCGCTCCGGTGCACGCTCTATGGAGCGCTTAGCCGGAGGCCAAAACCAGTACCAATTATCGCATCCAGGTGGTAAAAAGAAACTGCGATCTCGCCCATGACGACGCTGATGAAATTTCCCGTGCACCAGGATCCTGGAATTCTTGTTTCGTGCAGTGCGAGACATCGTTGTAAATGTCCGCTGAAACTCAGTTTGCTGGCGCTGTTTATTGGATTCATGGGAACCGTCAGTGTCTTCGGTCAGTTTCGTTCCACGCAATGGAGCGCAGATTCTGGATTACCGCAGAACAGTGTGCGTGGAATTGTCCAGACTCCGGATGGCTATCTCTGGGTTGCCACGCGAAATGGCGTGGCGCGATTCGATGGAGTTCGTTTCACCGTCTTTGACAAAAGCAATACCCGTGAAATGACTTCCAACCGGTTCGTCGCCATGGCCAAGGGAGCTGGTGGCGACTTCTGGCTTGTTTCTGAAGACGGCAATGTTATCCGGTATCATGACAAGCATTTTGGAAGGCTCACTTTTTCAAATGGGATCAGGCCTGACTCCGTAGCGAGTGTGACTAGCGACGATGATGGCTCGATCTGGATTGTGTCGGATGAGGCCCTCTACCGGTGGAACCAGCGCACCGACTGCTTCGACAGGCAGAAGTTAGCGGAAGATGGCGTTCGCTTCCGCTCTCCATGGTGGATTGGCACGAGCATTTGGGCTCTGCATAATAACGAGTTGCTCTATCTTCTTCATGGAGCGATTCATCACTCTGCGCTTCCGCCCTGGCTTGTACGCAAGGGAATTGCAACCGCGGCTGTCGAGAAGGACGGGACGATCTGGGTGGCGCTCAAAAATGGGGAGGTATCCCGCAGCCAGAATGGAAGGTACCAGAAACCCAGCGGGCAAATCGAGATTCCTATTCAGGACAAGGATAAGCAAGGCTGGGTGCTTCGCGTTCATGGCTTAATCAATCGCCATATAAGCTTTCCATCGCAAGATCACAACAGCAGCATCTCGATGGACGTGATGATGACCGATAGTGAGGGCAATGTATGGATTGGCAACGAGACGGAAGGCATCTTCCGCGTTCAAAAGCAGTCCATTACCACATACTCGGCTTCTCAGGGGCTGGAAGGACGGGACGTATATCTGGTGCTCGGAGCCCTCGATGGCAACATATGGATCGGCACATGGCCTCGGAGCCTGACGCGGATTCGAGATGGCAAAGTCAATACATTCAGCGCGAGAGACAATGTTCCGCCATATCTTAGCGCCCTCGCGGAGGATCGCCAGGGCGATATCTGGATAGGAAGTCCCGAGGGGATAAGAGTTCTGCATAACGGACGAATTATGATTCCGAAAGACATCCCCGACCTGAAGATACCGGCAATCCAGGCAATCTACCAGAGCGATGCCGGCGCATTGCTATTGGGGACAGCGCAGGGTGTTTATGTCATAAATGGTTCAAGTGTCAGCGTTATGAAGTCTCGAGATGGGCTTGCTTCCGACGATGCTCGCGTCATAATCAAAGATCACAATGGCGATATCTGGATGGGTGGGTATGGCGGAGTAACTCAATTGAGCAGCCATTTGACTCCAAAAGCTCGATGGACAGAGCAAAATGGACTTCCAAGCGGCAACGTCCGCTCTATCTATGAAGACTCTGCGCACAACATATGGATAGGAACGTATGACGGGGGATTGGGACTGTTGCGCAATGGCAAGTGGACGACATTTAATGTCGCGCAAGGCCTCTACGACAACGGCGTCTTCCAGATACTCGAAGATCGCTATCAGAATTTCTGGATGAGTTCCAATCGCGGCATTTATCGTACGAGCAAGGTTGATCTATATGCTTTTGCGGATGGGAAAAAGACGCGCATCCAATCTGTCGGCTATGGCAAGGCAGATGGCATGCTGAACATCGAATGCAACGGCGGGTTTTGGCCCAGCGGTGCAATCGACAAGCGCGGGTTTCTCTGGTTCCCAACTCAGGACGGCGTCGCAGTCATAGATCCGGACATTTTGGAGGTTCCGACGCAAGGTCCGCGGACAGTGATCGAATCGGTTTCCATTGATCACACAGACGTCGGATCTGTGCCTCGCGTTGTCCTGAAACCAGACCAGCAGGATTTAGAGATTCGATATACTGCGCTGAGCTTTTCAAAGCCGGAACAGATCGAATTCAGATACAAGCTCGAGAACATTGACCGGGAATGGGAGTACGCTGGACGGCGAAGGACTGCCTATTATAAACATCTGCCTCCTGGCAGTTATGTCTTTCACGTAACGTCGGTCAATAGCGATGGGGTCTGGAGCAAACAAGATCAGCGCCTGGCAATCGAAGTCGTGCCGCATTTCTTCCAGCGATGGTGGTTCATCGCGAGCCTTGTTCTTGCGCTGTTCGCAGCCGCAAGTGCGTTCTGGAATCACCGCATTCGCCAATTGCAAAGGACAAAGGCGGCACAAAAAGCATTCTCACAGCAGTTGCTCGCATCGCAGGAAGCAGAGCGCCGCCGCCTTGCCGCAGAACTTCACGATGGCCTCAGCCAGCATCTCGTCGTCATCAAGAATCTGGCCCTCTTCCTGCTGAAACCCAAGGGTGAGAGAGGCAGTGAAGATGAGAAGCGCCTCAATCTTGAAGAGATCAGTTCAGAAGCTTCAGCCGCGATGGATGAGGCGCGCTCCATGCTGCATGCTCTTCGCCCATTCCAGCTTGAGCGTGTCGGATTATCAAGAGCTATCCAGGGGTTAGTGAAGACGGCCGAGCGCGCATCCGGCATTCAATTCACTCTCGATCTGGATGACATAGATGGCGCGTTCCCCCAGGAACTTCAGATCAACTTCTTTCGGATCACACAGGAAGCTGTCAATAACATCATCAAGCATTCCAATGCGACGGCTGCCTCAATTGCTGCGAAGTTCGATCAAGCAACACTCTACCTGTCGATCAGTGACAACGGCAAAGGATTAGACACAAATACCCAACGCATGACGCCCGGATCGGGAGGATTTGGCCTGACTGGAATCCAAGAGCGCGTTGATCTGCTGAACGGATCACTGCGAATCTCCAGCCACCTTGGGAGCGGCACATTGCTCAGCATGATCTTCCTAACTCGACCGACGGACAGGAAATGATCGATCATGCACCTGACTCTTCGGTCCCTGCTCCCCGTCGATAGGAAATTCAAAACAAGTGTTGGTCGACGGTATCGAAATTTCAGGGATGCGGGCCGATTCCCAGGCCTTTGAGTTGATCGCAACCATGACGCGGTCTCGGGAGAGGTTTCGCGTGATCAACTCTCTACAAGGAGAGAGATCCCCCGACTCTCCCGCTGGCGCCGTATTTTCTGATCTCGTCGATGCTCTTTGGTTCTGCCGAGTCAGCGATCACGAGCCCGCGCGGTGATCGATCCGGTCAGAGGCGCGGCGCGGCGGTTTCGGCGCATACGAACGTTAGAGTTCTCCACCATTCGGCCTTGAGGCGATGCGCTTCATCGACCACAAGAGTCTCCACGTAGATTTAGGAAGAAGAACTAACCCGGATGGCGTCCATCGGTGGAGAATGAATTTCTCACTGCAGTCATTACAAAGCCAAAAATATCTTACTGGCTGAGTGGGAATCGGACAGCCGTTGTCTTCGCCGTTAATGGGCTCTCTCGATGATGTCTCGAGTTCCATCATCCAAACTGATCCGCCAGGCTGGTCAAGTAAGGCGCAGCGACAATCTGGATTTGCGCACCGCATACTCTCTTCGCTTTCTTCGTTCGTGGGTTTGAGGCACTCATGCGTAAGTCAACTCAGCGCAGGTTTCTTCGCTTATCTCCACGCCTGAATCTGGTGAAGGGGATTTGACCGTAATTACTGGGCACTGAGAATCGATAACGACTCGGCGCACAACGCTATTCGCAAGAAGACGTTCGAACTTTGACGAGTTTGGAGAGCCGAGAATCACCAAATCCTGCGGAGAGGCGCTAGATTCGTCGAGAATGATTGCGCCCGGATCCCCATGGCGAATTAATACGACAGGATCGTATTTGTGCCCTGCTTCTCTGGGAATTAAGGAGGCTAGCTTCTGGCGAGCAATTATCCGAGCAAGCTCTCGTTGCTGTTCGCCCATGCCTTCAGTTTCGATAACATGAAGGAGGGTGAGCCGGGAACGATTCAACTCCGCAAGGGTGCTCGCAAAACTGACCAGAGTTGAACTCAGTGAATCGAGCGCCGTCGCCACGAGGATCCGGCCGAGTGGAGTGCCGGAAGCAGGTCCCGGGTGTGCGCGTCTCCCTATGATGCAAACGGGAATGTCCAATGTCGCTATGAGTTCTTCCGAGACGGACGGCTCAACTAAACGTGCGATTCCCGAAGCAAACCTCGTCGCTGCAATCACTCGATCAACGCGCCTCGACTTAGCGAGCAGAGCGATTTGCTCCGCTGGATGCCCTCCCAGGATGATCGGCTCGCACAGGATGCCTCCGTGCAGGAACTCCCTGACGGTTTCATCAAGCTTCGATTTGACCGATTGGAGCACTGGCCCCGGTAAAAAAGACGGCTTGTCTTCCGGACCTTCGCCTCTCAATTTGGCGCGACGAACTACGTGAACAAGAAGAACTCTTGCTCCGCTAAGCTTGGCCTGGTACATGGCGTGGAGTATCAGGGTTTGCCCTTCAAGAAGGTTTGTTGCAACGAGTATCACCTTTGGGTCGCTCCATCGGACGATTGTGTTCTGTGCCATCACATGCTCCTCATACTCGACTTTGTTGCCGTGCAACATAATGACTAAGGCATTTCCCTAGCCAAACCGTGGATCTTTGGAATGAGCGTTTTGGCGGGCCTTTTCTGCGGTCCCCGAAGAAAATGTCAAAGGATTCTGACGCCTGACTCGGATCTTTGGACAGATGGCTCCGGCGTCCGAACTGGTGCGAAACAGAGGAATCTAAGGATGAACTTGAACACGCCGAGCAACTATCTTCATGGCGCTCTCTGAAAACAGAGAAGAAGTTAGGACGGGGCATGCGCACTTCTGGATCAGGCGTTGCGCCAGGCTCTTCTTGCTGCGATCTCTCGCGGATCCGTCCAGTGGAAACGCAATCACGGTCGCTCTGATGTCAGCAGCTCTCTTGGAGATTACTGTTTCCGGGTGGCCGAATAAGAGGAGAGCATGCGCATTCCTCTTGAGGGCTTTCAGGCTGCGCGCCAACATCTCAAGGCTGTATTGAGCACCCATATGTGCATCTGGGTTTGAAGACGCCTGACCGGGATCGACAACCTGCAATAGCTCCAGATTTCCACCGTGTCTCTCTGCTATCTTGAGGGCAAATTCAAGGAACTCTGGACTATCGCTGACGGAATCGGAGACGTATAAAAGCGCGCTCCCGTCAGGATCATTTGTGGTCCGTCGTCTTTCTTCGTAGAGTGGCATTAATACCTCCATGGGGTGGTTGCTTTACTGCTACCAAGCACGTTGGCATCCAAATAATTGTTTTTTGATACCCTTTATTTTCTTTAGGTTAAGCCAATAGGACAGTTCTGTAAGAACGCACTGTCCGAATGTTTTGACAACTCTGTCAAATCCTTTTGACGGCTCTCGGTCCTTTCCGGATCGGTCAGGACGTTAACGACGAGATCTGATGCCTCTTTCGTTCTGGAGGAAATGGCAAGCGACCTGCATGGCAGAACGATGCCCTCAATTCGGAAACCTGAATTGAAGCCGATGTACGGAGCATCGCATCCCAGAGGAATACTTTAAGAGATGGAGTTCCGACGCTGGGATTTTGATTCCTAGCGGAACAAGGAAGATATGACCACCGAAGCTGCGCTGTCCGGAGCATCAGATTCTGTAGAAGATCTCTGCCGGCGAAAATCAGTATTTAGCGTGATTACTATCCTTGTTGTTACAGTGCTCCTTCTATTGCACATACTTTTTTCCTCTGTTTTGGGTCGGCCCTCACTTGCGGTGGTCCTGCTCCTTGCTTTGGCGCTTCTTCTTTCGTTTGTTGAATTGATTTGGCTGCGCAATCGGAGGCAGAGCGTGACAGGGCGAGCTGTCAAGTTCGAGAGCTGTCTTTCAATTGCTGCCGCGTTCGCGCTCACCGCGATTCTGACTTACATCACGAATCGAGATGAGAGTCCATATTTTGTCCTCCTGGCAATTCCAATACTTCAATGTGCATATGTCTTTGGGTTGCTCTCGACAATCCTGTCGATCGTTGCAGCTGACGGCCTGATCTTCCTTTGGCTTTGGCACTACTTCGTTTTGAATCCGCCGGCTCGTGTATCACAGTATCTCGAGGGCGGAATGCTTTCCGTCATCTACATGCAAATGGGTTTGCTGGTGTGGTTCCTGGTAGACCGGCTGAAGACCAATGAGGTAAAGCTGTTTGCAACTCTCACCGATCTGAGAGCAACACGGGAACGGCTCATCAGGGAAGAGAAGCTGGCTGCTGTGGGGCGACTTGCGAGCGGAATCGCACATGAGATCCGGAACCCCGTCGCCATGATATCGAGTTCGTTGTCAACGGCTGCTCATCCCCAGACGGAAGACGCCATGCGAGAAGAGATGTTTGCGATTGCGACACACGAATCGAAGCGCTTGGAGCATCTCACGGCGGACTTTCTCACCTATGCCCGGCCAGTGCTGCCAAGCCGTTCACCTGCTTCGATGAGGGACCTGCTAACCTATGTCGCGAGCGTTACCAAGTCGCACGCGGCAAAACGCTCCATCACCGTCTCATGCGAATTGTCACAGGAGTTTCCGGTTGAAATTGACGTCTCACAAGTGGAAGGGGCGCTGCTCAATCTCGTCCTGAATGCCATCGATGCGATCGAGGGGGGTGGCACAGTCAAGTTGAGTGCTGCGTTGGAAGGGAATCTGATCCGCATTGACGTTCAGAATTCTGGTCCGCAGATTCCCGCTCCAGTTCTCGATCGGATCTTCGAACCCTTCTTTACAACAAAGCCGGCAGGAACTGGCCTCGGTCTTGCGATCGCAAGAGGTGCCGCCAGGGCACATGGTGGTGATCTGACGTTGCGCAGCAATCAAGATGGATGCGTGACATTCTCTATGACGCTCAAAGAGTCAACGATTGAATAGTGGGTGAAAGGCAACTGCTAATGGGAAAGGTACTGATTGTCGACGACGAACCGAACATGAGGCGGATTCTCAAAGCGAATCTCCGCATGGACAATCACACTTGCGTTGAGGCATCGAATTCGTCTGAAGCCGTGGCGCGGCTGTCGAAGGAGGACTTTGATGTTGTTGTCACGGATCAAAAGATGCCCGGTGGCACTGGCCTCGACGTACTTCGTGCTGTCCAGGAAAATGATCCCACCACCTCCGTCATCTTTCTTACTGCAGTGGGCACCGTTGAACTGGCCGTTGAAAGCATGCGTCAGGGCGCATTCGACTTCCTGGCAAAGCCTTTTGAAATAGACGTAATGAAGGCGACCATCCGGCGCGCCTGCGAGCGAACTTTCTTGCTGCGAGAAAATGCCGTACTCAGAACGACCGTTCGAAAGCTCGAAGGCGCTGAAGAAATCCTTGGCAACAGCCAGAGCATTCAGTCTGTGCGCGACCTCATCGCCCGTGTATCCGGAACTCCATCCACCGTTCTGATTACTGGCGAAACCGGGACTGGAAAAGAACTAGTTGCTCGCGCAATCCACCGTAATAGCCCGAGAGCGCAAAAACCGTTCATCGCGATCAACTGCGCTGCTGTAACAGAAACTCTGCTTGAAAGCGAACTATTCGGTCACGAACGGGGAGCTTTCACCGGAGCAGATAAATCGAGGGCGGGGCTTTTTGAAGCTGCTCATGAAGGCACTCTCTTCCTCGACGAGGTAGCTGAGATGTCGTCAGCTGCGCAGGCAAAGCTCTTGAGAGTCCTCGCCAATGGGGAGATTCAAAGAGTTGGGTCGACAGTCACACGCAAAGTCGACGTGAGGGGCCTGGCGGCTACGCATCGTGACCTTCAAGGGCGAGTGAAAGAAGGACTTTTTCGCGAAGATCTCTTCTATCGATTGGCAGTTGTTCCGATCCAACTTGCTCCTTTGCGCGAGCGGCGGGAAGACATCGAAGTGCTTTGCGCGATGTTGTCTTCGAGAATCGCCAAGGAAATGAAGGTGCCGAGCAAGCCGCTCAGCCGGGAAGCCCTGAAGAAGCTAGAGAATTATTCCTTTCCGGGGAACGTTCGCGAACTCGGAAACTTACTCGAGCGCGCCCTAATTCTCGGCCAGCATGCGGAATTGAAACCTGAGGATTTCCCGTTGCCAATGGTGGGTTTTTCACCGAGTTCTGCATCCAGCGAATTTAGCGTGGAGCGGCTCATCGCTCAGTTCCCCGAGCAGATCGACATTCGCGAGACGTTTACACAGCTGGAAAGAGGTCTGATTGAACGCGCCATCGACTCGTCGGGAGGCATACAAGCGGAAGCTGCGAGGCGGCTCGGTTTGTCGCGAAGCGACTTCGGCTACAAACTGGGCAAGCACTCGATGAGCAATAAGTGCCGCTGATAGCTTGCACGCCTCAACAAACTCGCCATGTCTCATTCCAATACTCATCAACGAGTGACAAATCTCTAGTGCCGTATCGACAGCGCTCCGCACGCAAAGGCTCTCTGTGGGGGGACGGTTGGGCGGAGCAGTGTTCGTACGGCGAGTTGCGCTAACCCGCTAACGCGGTGGATGTATGGGTATTGAATGGACTTTGCGGGGAGCCGATGTGTCGGATTGCGCGCCTCGACCAGTCTTGTTTCCGGCAACTACTTCAGCGTTCTCGGTGCTCACGCGTTGATGGGACGCGCTGAGGAGAGCTATCCGGACGTGGCGTTGCTCAAGCAGGTCAAGGGTGTTGGGACGCTGATCGCCCTAACGTACATCCTGACGCTGGAAGACCCGAGACGTTTTCGAAAGAGTCGTGATGCGGGCTGTTACGTGGGACTGCAGCCGGGCAGAAGGAACTCCGGGCAAAGCCAACCTCAACTGCATATCACCAGGGAGGGAGACTCCTATCTGCGCATGGTGCTGGTGCAAGGGGCACAACACATCCTGGGGCCGTTCGGCGAGGACTCCGATCTGCGGCGGTGGGGACTGAAGCTGGCTGAACGTGGAGGAAAAAGCGGAAAGAAACGAGCGATTATCGCGGTGGCCCGCAAACTGGCGGTCCTGCTGCATCATCTCTGGATCAGTTGTGAGGAGTACGAACCGCTCCACAACACGCGAAAGCGGAGACTGGCAGCGGCATAGTTCAGACAAAAGCTTGAATGCACCACTCCAAAATGTCGAGTTCCGGCGACTGCGCCCTTGGCCTGGCCCCCGCTCCACCGCAAGATGGAACGAGAGGGCGCCCAACAGACAGCAGCGCCGACTGTACCGAGAATACCCAATGTGCACCGAGCGCATAAGTCGCTCACAACGAGTGCGGATGGAAGGGTGACGACAGCTTAAGCTCGGCACGGCAGTGGTGGACAAAAGGTCGGGAAAGGAGATTACCCGCTATCCGGGCAAAGGAAAACAGATATGAACTTACCAAACCTCAAATAACTTGACAGCGACCGGCCTTCCCATGGAAGGCCGAGGCACTCATCGAGCGGGAGGGCAACCCAGCAGCGGGTAAACTTACGACTTGGCGATATACCATTTTTCGAGAACCCCGACCCTAACCACAGGGCAGCGATCGACGATTCGAACAGACGAGTACATTCCGACGTCGGCTCGATCCTCGGCACTCATTCAGTCCGCAGGCAATCCATCGGGTCGATACGGATGGCTCTGCGCGCCGGAACATAACAGGCGACGAGCGCCGCAATCAGCAACACGGTGGAGACGCCCAGCAGGGTGAATGGGTCGCTGTGGCCTACCCCGTACAGCAGATGAGAGAAGCTCGGGAGCAGGCGGACCAGTGCGATCGAGGCAACGACACCAATGCCTAGCCCGGCGCCAGCCATCCCGATCGCCTGGTTCACGACCAGACGGAAGATCTGGCCTTTATTTGCGCCGAGAGCCATGCGAATACCGATCTCCTGTGTCCGTCGCGTCACCGAGTACGACATGACTCCGTAAATGCCAATCGAAGCCAGGATCAAAGCGAGCGCAGCGAAAGTGCCGAGGAGAACGATCGGGAGACTGCGCGATTCCATGGATTCTGACACCACCTCGTCAATCGATTTGATTCCATAGATGGGTTGATCAGGCGAAGAAGCATAAACGACATCGCGAATCGCGAGCATCACAGCTGCAGGAGGGAGCGTTGTACGCACCAGAATGGTCAGATTCCGAAAGAAATCGGTGACCATAGAATCTGGCAGTTGATAAACAGGAATGTAAATCTGACGCGGGTTGTAGGTCCCGGGATCATCCAACCCCCAGTGACGAACGTGCCCCACGACGCCCACGATCCTTGCAGCGCCCCAATGGCCGACGGTGAGCGTCTGACCAACTGGATTCTGGCCGGGAAAGAAGGTTTCCGCAAGTACGCTATCGATCACGACAACCTTGCCGGAAGCCACCTGATCGGCCGGCGTGAAGAATCTGCCCTGCAGCAGCGAAATTCCCATGGTTTTCAGGTAATCGGGACCGGTCCAGAAATAAAGCGCGTGGGGCGCTTCCTGGAGTGAGGCAGGTTGCGCGGTTCCGATCCAGAAGGGGCCACTGTTGTCGCCGCCGTCGAGAGGGACCATGTTCGTGATATCGTCCGCTTCGACCCCGGGGACCTGGCGTATTCGCGCAAGTAGTTGTTGGTAGGTTTCCCGCGTTCCGGCTGGAGTGTGCGTGAACGATGGTGATAAGCCCACCTTGAACGAGACTACGTGCTGCGTGTCGAATCCAGGGTTTACGTGCCAGAGGTTGCGGATGCTGCGCAACAACAGTCCTGCGCCTGTCATCAAGACAAGGGTGAGTGCGAACTGCAGCATGACGAGCCGACTGAGGCTGGCATTACTTCCGCTTGTTGCTCCTCGCGAAGCCTTCTGCAAGGTGTCCTGCACAGGGGCCTTTGCGGAATGGAGCGCCGGAGCCATGCCGAACAGGATTCCTGCAAAGATCGAAGTGAGGAGTGAAAAAACGACGACGGGCAAATGGAGGCCGATATTTCCGGAACGCGGCAGATTGTATGGGAGAGCCAAAAGCAGTACCCGCAGCCCGAAAAACGCAACCGCGATGCCTAGCGCGCCACCCACCAGCGACAGCACAGTGCTTTCGGTCAGCAGCTGCCGCACCATGCGGCCGCGGCTCGCGCCAAGTGCTGCGCGTATGCCAAATTCACGCGCACGCGCGGTCGAGCGCGCGAGCAGCAGGCTGGCAACATTCGCGCATGCAATAAGCAGGACAAGGCTGACAGCGCCAAACAGCAGCAAGACGGTGCCTTTTACATCGCCTACGATTTGCTGCTTCAGCGACGTAACCACGATGCCAACACCACGGTTCGCGTGAGGATATCGACGATCAAGGTCCAATTGAACCGCGTTCATTTCGGCCCCTGCTTGTCCCATCGTCATGCCCGGTTTCAGGCTTGCGAGCACTGCGATTGCGTCTACAGAACGCTCTCCATAGATGGCGGGCATGTCCGGGCGCAGAGGGGTAAAGACATCCGCGTCGGCGAGGAAATGGAAGCCCGCGGGGAGCACTCCCGCGACTGTATAGCGCTTGCCATCCAGGACGGCTGATCCACCTGTTACGCGCTGATCTGCGCCAAAATGTTCCCTCCAGAATCGATCACTTATGAGTGCGACAGGTGGCGCGTTCACCACGTCATCCGAAGCTCCGAAATCCCGCCCTATCGCGGGCTTCACGCCCAGGGTCGCAAGAAAGGGGGATGTGACCCGAATGCCTGTGAGGTGTTCCGCTTTCCCGGGTGAAGTGAGATCGAAGTTGTGAAAGGCGATTGCAGACATCGAATCAAAGGAGCGCGATGTATGTTGCCAATCTTCGAAGTTCGGGTACGAAGCCTCAAGTTGGGGAACGCCCGGCCGATTCTGCCAAAGAAATACGAGACGATCAGGCTCAGGGAACGGCAAGGGAGCCAGAATTACGCCTTGCACTACACTGAACATCGCGGAGTTCGCGCCGATGCCTAACGCGATTGTGAGCACTGCAACGCAGGTGAATCCGGGATTTCGAGTCATGGTGCGTAAGCTAAACTGCAGGTCGTGTGCCAGAGTGTCGAGGGTGGCGGAACCGAGCATTAGGCAATACCTCTCATTCGAACGGCCGTCTTTGCAGATTGAGACGGTTTATTCTCAGTCCAGGTACGCGGGTGCCCGCCGAAAAGTATAGAAATCGCTGGAAGGGGTTCGCGTTCTGCATCAATTGGCGAGTTGGCACTCGTTGAATACGCCCTTCGGGTTCCCGTTTTCACAGCCAGTGACCTGAGAGATGTTGAAACGTCCAATCTCTTCGTAGCACTGTCTCGTAATCGGTTCCGACAAACGCTTGGAGTAATACGTGCCACTCCACACCTCCATTTTCGGCCGAATCGTATCCATCAGGCAATTCCGCCACGCATCGCGTGTGTTGCGCAAGAGCCCGGGCTTCGCTTTGACAAGCATCCTGACTTTGGCTCTTGGCATCGGAATCACCTCTGCGATTTTCAGCGTGGTCTATGGAGTGCTGCTGAAGCCGACTCCTTACGCACATCCCGAGCATCTGTGTCTGCTCTGGAAATCGGTTCCCAAAAAGAATCTTGATCGCGACTGGACTTCTTATCCGACCTATCAGGATTGGAAGCGCAATGCCAGAAGCTTCAACGATCTTGCGGCCTTCCTGCGCCCAGATGGCTCCATCGTCAATCTCACCGGCACAGGCAACGTGGAGCAAATTCAATCCACGAAGGTCTCGGGAAATTTCTTCTCCGTGCTTGGCACACCAGCTCTCTTTGGACGAACCTTCACAGCAAGCGAGATCGACCGCAATCCCAATCTTGCGGTGGTTAGCAATGAGTTTTGGCGACAGCACTTCTCATCGGCGAAGGACGTGGTTGGACGGAACCTGGAGATCGACGGCGTTTCATTTGAGGTGATCGGGGTGATGCCGGCGGATTTTGCGTTCCCGGCGAAAGAGTCCCAGGCGAAGGATACGCAAATATGGCTGCCCATCAACTCCGATTCACGATGGGCCGCATTCCAGAAAGTTCGACTCGCCGATGCATTCGGCGTTGTGGCAAGACTCCGCGAGAATACAACGACCGACCAGGCGCAAGCCGAGATGTCGGCGATTGCCGGTCAGCTTTCACGCGAACATCCTGACACCGATCGTTATTTGGGTGTTCACGTCGTGCCTCTTGCCCTCTACCTCGTGGGATCGCGCGTACGTCTCACGTTGGCGCTGTTCATGGGTGCGGTGATGGTGGTCCTGCTCATTGCATGCGCCAACGTCGCGGGTCTCATCGTTTCGCGCACCTTTGCCCGCCGCCAGTCTGTTGCAATTCAGATCGCGCTCGGCGCGGGCCGCGCGGACATTCTAGTGCAGGTTCTTGCCGAAGCCATCCTGCTGTCGCTGCTCGCGGGTGCAGCAGGCCTCGGTCTGGCGGCGTTGGGAGTGAAAGCCCTGATCGTCACTGCCCCCTCCAATCTTCCCGGTCTTGAGGATGTCCGCTTGAACGGCTACGTCGTCCTGTTCACTCTGGTGGTCTCGCTGCTCTCGGGAGCCCTTTCCGCTCTCGGACCTGCATGGAAGTTTTCTAAGGCGAATCCACAGGATGCCTTGCGCGAGAAGGGTGAATCCAACCGCCGAAGCAACCGCATGCATTCCTCTCTCGTATTCATCGAGTGCACTCTCGCCATCGTGCTGCTCAGCGCGACCGGACTTCTTCTGCGCAGCGCCATCCGCCTGCAAAGCGTCGACCTTGGGTTCCGTCCCGATCATCTGGTGTTGGAGAACATCGTTCTGCATGGGGACAAGTACGACGATGCGCACATCCGCTCGTTCGTTGATGAGGCTATCCATCGGGTGGACGCTCTTCCGGGAGTGAAGTCCGCTGCCATCGGCTCTGTCTTTCTTGGGCGCCTCCCGAATTCCCAGCTTGAGGTTGAAGGGCTCGAGGGCGCAACTTCAACAATCGACGATGAACCTGCGACGTGGACCTATGTCAGCGAGAGCTTTTTCGAGACAATGGAGATTCCACTTCTGCGAGGAAGACAATTCACTTCCGCGGATGAGCCGGCGGCCGCGCCCGTGGTGATTGTGAGTCAAGGCATGGCCCGAAGGCTATGGCCGGGCCGGGATCCCATCGGTAGGCGTTTTAAGTACAGTGCGCCTGGCTCGGTGGCAAATAACTGGCTAACGGTCATTGGTGTCGCAGGGGATACGGTTCGGAACGGACCTGAGACGCGCCCTATCTCCGTCATCTACTTCCCGGTGCGCCAAAAGGTATGGGATGTGCTCGCACTCATGGTGCGCACACAGTCCGACCCAGTTGCAACGGAAGCGGCCATTGACGACCAGATCCACCAGATCGACAGAACGCTGCCTCGCATCGATCCCTCCACTGTCGAACAGCAACTCTGGGACCTGGGATCTCAACGGCGCTTTCAGATCGAGCTATTCACGCTGTTCTCTTTCTTTGCAGTCGTTCTTGCAGCCGTTGGAATGTACGCAGTCATGGCATACGCCGTGGGGCAAAGAACATGCGAAATCGGTATTCGCATGGCACTGGGAGCGCGGCGAGTAGACGTGCTTCTGATGATGCTGCGTCAAGCCCTCCTGCCCGTTGGACTCGCGCTCTTCGCCGGCCTGGCCATTGCACTGGCTATTAGCCGCACGTTGGCCAGTCTTCTCTACGGCGTCACTTCAACCGATCCGCTCACTTACGTGAGTGTCTGTTTATTGCTGCTCACCATCGCTGCCATCGCCGCCTACATCCCAGCTCGTCACGCAACGAGAGTCGATCCGCTGGTTGCGTTGCGGTACGAGTAGAACTATTGCGATCACTCGACGAGTCTGCAGGCAGGCGCCCCTTCGATTCTCAATTGGCGCCAACAGGGCTTACCGCGTTTCCAGGTCAGGCCGGCTGGAAATGCGGTTTGGCGGTTTTGCGTAAATGGACTCTATTCATGTCGCAATGCCTGCACTGGCTGAATTCGAGAGGCTCGCCGCGCAGGCGCCCATCCAGCCAGCATCGCTGCAGCCAGCAACAACAAACCTGCGGTCACCAACGTGAGTGGGTCCGTCGGTTTCAGTCCAAAGAGCCTGGAGCTCAAGAAGCGGGTCGACAGCAGCGCAGCACAAAGCCCTGTGCCAACTCCGACGAATGCCAGGCCCAGTGTCTCCCCCATCACCATGCGAAGCACCTGCGCTGCGCGAGCGCCGAGCGCCATGCGGACTCCAATTTCGTTGATGCGGCGCGCAACTCCAGCAGCGATGACGCCATAGACCCCGATACTGGCAAGCAGGACCGCCAAGATGCCAAAACCGCTGGTCACAGAAACAAAGCTTCGTTCCGGCGCGACGGCCGCGTCAATCTGCTGCTGTTGCGTGCGCACTTCGATCAGAGGCAGGTCCTTGTCGATCGACTCCACCGCGCCGCGGACTGCACCCACAAGACTGAGAGGATTGCCATGCGCGCGGACTTCAAAAGTCATGCTGCCGCGCGGGTCCTTTTCCTGTGTGTATAAGACGTAGAAGATTGGAGGCGGATCCTCGCGAATCCAGGCATACTTCGCATCGGCGCATACCCCGACGATTTGGATCGGTTCTCCGCCCTCTTTCCTGCGGAAGGAAGCACCAAGGGGGTTCTTGCCGACGAACTCTTTTTCCGCCAGTGACCGGCTGATGATTGCGACGGTGCGAGAGGTTGACGTATCAGGGACGTCGAACGAGCGGCCATACAGGATGGGAATGCCCATCGTTTTGAAGAAGTCTCGTCCAACGGAGTTGAATGCGATATACCGGTTGCCTTCGGAGGCTTTTGCCTGACCGTCGAGGAGGAATTCGCTGTTGGATCCGCTTCCTCCCAGTAAGGCTTCTCTGGAAAGCGTAACCGTCTCGACGCCAGGCAACGACGCGATTCTTTCTTCAATGCGATGCAGTACCTCTACGTTTTTCGGAGCCGGATAGCGTTGCACCGGCGGCTCGATGGTAAACAACAAAAGGCCCTTCTTATTGAATCCCGGATTGATGGCATCCAGGTTGGCAAGCGTGCGCACGAAAAGGCCTGCGCTGACCAGCAGCAGCATGCACAGTGCGACCTGCACAACAACGAGCGCCTTGCCGGCGAGCCCCTTGCGACGTCGCGTAACTGTCTTTGCACCGTCCTTAAGGCCGGAGTTCGCGCTGGCGCTCGCAGCCTGCCATGCGGGTCCGACTCCAAAACCGATCCCGGTGAGAACAGAGACCGCGAGCGTGAATGCGAACACGCGCCAGTCAAATCGCGTGTTGAGAGCCAGAGGACCCCATGAGGGGGAAAACAGGCGCGGCAAAATATTACGACCCAGATAACCGAGCAGCAATCCCATGACGCCGCCCATGGTCGAAAGGCAGAGACTCTCTGTGAGCATCTGCCGCGCGATTCGTATCCTGCCCGCGCCCAGGGCCATGCGCACACTGATCTCGCGGTGGCGCGATGAGAAGCGGGCCAGCAGAAGATTGGCTACGTTCACGCATGCCAGCAAAAGAACCAGACCCGCGATAGCAAGAAGCAATGGCATGGGATGTTCGAGCTCCTGTTCGGCATAGTTCCATCCTCGGCCTCCCGGCAGCAATAAAAGCGGAGGCACGGTTCGATCCTTGGCTATGACCATGGTCGCGCGCACCGCCTGATCCAGGCTGACGGCTAGTGACGCTAGCGTGTTTTGCTGGGGGACACCGGGCTTCAGGCGGAGCATGATCTGAAGCCACCACGTATCCGGGTCTGAAAGCAGTGAGCCCTTGTCGCGAGGAAAGATGACTGGCTGAATGCTGATCGGCATGAATAAATCTTGAGGCGTCTGAACGTGCGAGGCGCCCGTAAAGCCGGGAGGTGCAACGCCGACGATCGTAATCGGCGTCAAGTTCACATCTATGGTCTTGCCGATTACAGAAGGCGAACGGGCGAAGCGCCGCTGCCATAACGCATCGCTGATGACGGCGACTGCTCCCGAACCGGGCGAGGAGTCGTCTGAAGGCTCGATGGGTCTGCCCAAGGCAGTTGCGACGCCCATGCTCTGAAAGAAATTGCCGGAGACGAGTTCCGCGGTCACGACATCGGCATGACCGTCGGTGGTTGCGGAGAGATGCGCGAACTGGCTCAGGTCTGCAAACGCGAACAATTCGCCGACGTTTTGACTCTGGCGCTGCAGTTGCTTGTAGACCGGCCAGGAGAACGACGCCAAAATTGTGCGTCCCCGCGCATCGGTGTAAAAGTCGCCCCAGTCATTTTCAATTACGGAGTGGTCATCCTGCGCATAGGCTAGGAGCCGTAGTTGCTCGGGATGAGGGACCGCGAGCGCATCAAACAGAGCAGACTTGGCTACGGTAAAGATAGCTGTGTTTGCGCCAATGCCCAGCGCAAGAGACGCGATGGCGATGGCCGTGACACCTGGGCTTTTGGCCAGCATGCGCATTCCATAGCGAATGTCTTTGAAGACTGTGGTGACCCACAGCCACGCCCGTGCTTCTCTATGACGTTGCTCGAGGAGTGCCGCATTGCCAAATTGGCGCCGGGCTGCCCAAGCCGCTTCTTCTCGAGTCATGCCTTGGTCCACGAACCGCGCCGTAAGCAGTCCGATGTGCGTCTCGACTTCATCGCTGAACTCGCGGTTCGATTCTGTCTGCCGAAAGAGCCCACCAAGTTTAGAAATTGCGCGGAGAATCCAGGAGGTCATGGCTATTTTTGATCCTCCAGGCTCAGGACACGTCCAATGACCCCGGAGATCCGTTGCCAATTCTCCGTTTCGACCGCCAACCTCTTCTCTCCGCGTCTCGAAATCGAATAGAAGCGGGCTTTTCGGTTGTTTTCTGAGACACCCCACACAGAGACAATCCAGCCCTGCTGCTGCAGCCGCAACAGTGATGTGTACACCGTACCCTCGTTAAGCGTCAGCACATCTTCGCTGATCTGCTCGATGCGCCTGGCAAGTCCAAATCCATGCTGTGGACCCAGCGCATGCAGCGTTTTCAGGATCATCAGATCGAGTGTGCCTTGCAGAACTTCAGATTTCTCGGCGCTCAATCCCCGCTCCTTTGGATATCGCAAAGAAGATAACATTTATTCCTTTGCAATGTCCCTAGGAGAATTGGGTCGTTCTGGCCTGTGTGTCTGGACTGATGATTTCAGTGCAAATCACTCATCAAGAATCGAAAACTAGTGATTCTCGAGATAGATTCCCTGAAACGCGCATATCCTGAACGATTGATTCTGAGAATCTTGGACTCTCAAATGGAAACGCTCTGCAGGATCCAGCGCATTACTTCGCGGATATTCAGGCTGCCTGGATGCGGCTGAGATCTTTGGGTCCCCAACCCCACACCCTTCGCTTCGCTGATTCAGTTCACCTTGCCAGGCATCGAATCTTTCCTTGGGTACGCGGCGAGAGGATGATCCCGTTGCGGCCCGACTCCTGCCTAACCGATCTGATTGACCAGGCCGCGTTCCGGCGATGATCCACGGCGGTTGCGGAGTTTAAGACAGTGCGGCCACGGGCGGAGGTTCCGGCCGGAATGGTGGACTGCGCCAGCCTTCTACGCTGCTGGTATCGCGAAGTGTTGAACCGCCACGATGGGCCGTGGTTCGTGAACAACTCCGGCAGATCAGTCAAAGCACGCCCACCATGGACAGGCCCGAAATACGCGTTTTCGCCAAGTACAGTCAAGACGAAAGGCTGAAGGCCAACGGAAGAAGCTCCTGCGCCGGAATAGGGCCGGTTCCGGGGATATGCGACTCAGGGCAATCTGCAAGAACGCGTCTCTAGAAGTTGCCTGCGCACCAGGCATCCGCCAGGTCGTAAGCACGTGTGCAGCCCTCGGTAGATCCCAATGACGCAGCCCATTCGCAGGAGGCGTTCCTCAGAAAACAGGCGCGGATTCGGGTCGGCTTTGATCTGCTCGAGCGCATCACCTGGCCCAAGGCTCAGGAACTGCCGTATCTGGCTGTCTGTCAGGTTCCACTTCGCGGCGATTGCGAAGGTGCGGGGGACCGGGCCGCAGCACCTCAGGCTATGTCAACGTTTGGCGCGGGATTAGATCTGAGAACGCCCTTTTCTCAAACGGAAGCTAAAGGCTAGCCGACTTTCCGTTACAAATGCCTGTGCGGCTCACTATTTTCAGCGCGCCGCACTCGGCGTCGGCGTGGCCTCTCGTTATTCCGGCGTGGCCCGGAATGCATGATATTCCGTGCAATCCGGCAACACGCACGCCTGGCCAACAATCTCGCCGGAATTGTTGATTGAGTCGGCATTCAGCAGATACAAATTCGACCTCGACGGAATCAGCGTATTTAGGTCCCTGATCTTCCTGTTGATCCACACCACCGCATGCGATCCGGTTCCATCGAATGCGAAGCCCACCACTTCTCCATGATCGTTGATGGTACGGCAACAGCCCGCGATCGTCGCAAACGCTCCCGGAAGCGGCTCAAGCCCTTGCATGCCCTTATCCTTGGTCCACAGAAACGAGTGAACGGTGCCATCGGTGAACTGCGAAGTTCCCACAACCTGCCCAAGGTTATTGATGCTGTTGGCGCTGTTGAACGCGGTATTTGCGGTATCCCCCAATGTGCCCAGATACATCGGCGAGCCGTTTCTGTCCCATAACACCGCATGCAGTCCAGTCACATTCGCAGGCGGCAGACCCTGCGTCGCGCAGTCGCCTGACGAGCCAACCACCTGCCCTTGGTTGTTAATCCCCATGGCGAACGCAACCGTATCGCCCTTGAGCGGCGGCAATTCCTTCATATCGCCGTTGGACTCCCACTCCACCGCTTCGAAGCGGAAAACCTGAAACGGCGTCGTGCCTGCGCAGGTCGAGTCGCGTATGCCGTTCTCTGAGAATCCCGTCAACTGGCCAAGATCGTTGATTCCGAATGCATTGGCATTGCGGCCTCCGGGCAGACTGCGAAGCGCAAATAGTTTTCCGTTGCGCGACACCACGCCGCGGCACTGCAGGTGTGTTCCGTATGCGCAGAAATCCTCGCCATCCGGATCGGGCAGCGCGATCTCTGACCCAACGGCCGTCTGCCGTAAAAGATTCGGCCCATCCGCCGCGCTGTTGCACTGCGGGCAGGCGGCGCCGTCCAGCGTGCCAAGGTCCTTCAACCCACCCTGCCCATACCAGACAAAGGCGTGTTGCGGGCCGCCGGCCATCAGATTTGACGAGCCCGCCACCCAGCCAACATTATTCATATCAAACCCGGTTGAGTTCGTCCCAGCCCCCAGCACCCCGAGGTCGGTCACTGAGTAATGCGGAAAGTGAACAACGTTCTTCTTCTGTCCTTGCTGTGCCATCACCAGCAGTGGCATCGCCACCATGACTGATGAAGCAACTCCCAAATTCCTGATCAGAAATCCCGTTTTCATTGGTTCTCCTTTGCAGGTTTTGCAACCTGCCCGTTTCGCGACCGCGCTTCCCGCAGTCAGCTGGTTTGGGACTTCTGCACCCGGGCCACAAGGGAGTTCAGGCATATCTGTTCCGAGCCATCCGCGGTCGTTAGCCGATGAAGCTCCTCGGAATTGATCCACGCATCCAGCGCCGCCTGGTCAAGATTTGAGATCACCCCCGTGCGTTCCATCGCGATTGACTCCACGTCCGCCGCGCATGCCGGGCACCAGGTCCGCTGGAAGTTCCGCCCGCGCACAATCAACAGAGAATCGGTTTCGATAGTGATCTTCGTTTCCTTGCCCAAAGCGCCCCTCTTTCCCGGGTACAGCGAATTATGTAACGAGCCCAAGTTGCTGCTTTGGCGTTCAAAAAGTCCTTCCAGGCGGCTTGAAATGTTCTGAAAACTTCTCGCAGTCGCGTAAATAGCTGCATAACAATCACTTATCGATCCATGTTTTCAGCGTGGGAATTTCGGTTCCAACTCGGTTGCTGTTACCATTCGAGGTCCGGGGAGATATCACGCCCTGTAGGTGTCCCGATGGCCCCTGGCCAATACCCGACGAGCCCGGTCCCGACGAGTGAGGACCCCAAAGCAAAAGAGCTGTACGAGTTCGGACCCTTTCGGGTTGATCCCGAAAAGGAGACCGTGCTCCGGTCCGGCGAGTTGGTGCCCATCACGCCCAAAACATTTCAGATCCTTCTCGTTCTCATCCGAAAAAATAAGGAACTGGTCACCAAAGATGATCTGATGAAGTCCGTCTGGCCCGACACTTTCGTTGAAGAAGCCAACCTGAGCCGCAATATTTTTATGCTTCGCAAAGCGCTCGGCGAGACAGCGCAGGATCATCGCTACATCGTCACCGTCCCCGGCCAGGGATACCGGCTTGCTGAAGATGTGCGCAAGGTTTCCCAGCAGGAACTCTCGGTTGTCGCCGCCAGCCATTCGCTGGTCAAGGTGGAAGTAAAAGAGACCAAACCGTGGGGATGGATCGCGGCGGCGGCGGTGGTCGTCCTCGCCATCGCAGCCGGCGTCACCGTTTACATTGCCCGGCGGGCCACCGTGCTCAGCGCCACCGACACCGTCGTGCTGGCAGATTTCGCCAACTCCACCGGCGACCCGGTATTTGACGAAACGCTCCGGCGCGGGCTGGCCATTCAGCTTGAGCAGTCGCCCTTCCTCAGCCTCATCTCCGATCAGCGCATGCAGCACATGCTTCGCCTCATGGGCCGCGCGCCCAATACGCGGCTTACGCCAGATGTCGCCCGCGGCATCTGCGAGCGCACCGGAAGTGCCGCCGTTCTTGAGGGATCGATCACCCCCATCGGATCTCAATATGTGTTGCAGCTTCAGGCAAAGAACTGCCGCACCGGCGAGGTGCTCGACCAGGAGCAGATCCAGGCCCCGAAGAAGGAAGATGTGCTCCATGCGCTTGACCAGATGGCCAGCCGCTTTAGAAAGCGCGTCGGTGAGTCGCTCGCCACTATCCAGCAGCGCAACACTCCGCTTGCTGAGGCCACCACGCCATCCCTCGAGGCGCTTGAGGCCTACAGCGCGGGATGGAAGCTCCACACCACGACCGGGACCGTCGCTGCCCTGCCCTTCATGCAGCGCGCCGTTGAAATCGATCCCAACTTCGCCATTGCCCAAGCAACCCTGGGCCGCGAATACGCCAACCTCGCCGAGTTCGATCGCGCCCGTCAGAGCACCACCCGGGCGTGGCAGTTACGCGAGCACGCCAGCGACCACGAGCGTTTCTTCATTGACGCCAATTACCAGATTCTGGCTACAGGAAACCTGGAGCAGGCGCGACAAACCTGTGAGGCCTGGGCGCGCGCATATCCTCGCGATGCCGTTCCCTTAACCATGCTGGCGGGCTTCCCCAGCAAGGGCGCTGGACGCTACGAGCAGGCCGTTGCCGCCGCGCGAACCGCCACCGAACTCGATCCCGACTTCACCATGGCGTATTACAACCTCGCCGTCAACAACTCCTATCTCAACCGCCTCGACGAGGCTGAAAACACGCTTCGCCGCGCCGCCGGCCGAGGACTCGAGATCGACGAGTTCCTCATGCTGCAATACGACATCTCCTTCCTCAAAGGAGACACTGCCGGCATGGCGAAGACCGCGGCCCAGGCACGCCAGCGATCCGGAGCTGAAACCTGGGTTGCTGGCAAAGAGGCCTCTGCGCTTGCTTATGCGGGCCACCTCCGCCAAGCCCGGGTCCTTACCCAGCGCGCTGCCGATCAAGCCATCCAGGCCGCCGAGTCCGAGCGCGCCGCATTGTGGCTAGCAGGAGACGCCCTCCGCGAAGCCCTGTTCGGCAACGCCGCTGAAGCCCGAAACAGTGCCAACGCCGCTCTCAAGCTCTCCAGCAACTCTGAAGTAGAGTACGGCGCCGCTTTAGCCTTCGCCATCGTCGCAGACGCGCGCGCTCAAGCCCTTGCCGATGACCTCGAGAAACGATTCCCCGAGAACACGGTGGTTCGCTTCAGCTATCTCCCTGCAATCCGCGCCCGCATCGCTCTCAACCAGCGGGATACAGCCCGGGCAATCGAAATTCTGCAGGCATCCGCTCCCTATGAACTCGGCGCATCGCACGAACTCATCGGTGCGCTCTATCCCGTCTACATGCGCGGCGAGGCCCTTCTAGCCGCGCGCCAGGGTCATCAGGCAGCCGTCGAATTTCAAAAGATCCTAGACCACGGCGGCATCGTTGTCATCGACCCCATCGGCGCATTGGCGCACTTGCAACTTGGCAGGGTTTTGGCGATCTCGGGAGACAAGATCAAGTCCAAAGCTGCCTATCAGGATTTCTTTGGCCTCTGGAAAGACGCTGACGACGACATCCCGCTCTTGGCGCGGGCGAAATCTGAATACGCCAATCTGAATTAATTGTTAAATGTCACATTGCAGGTGTCTGCAGCGACGAACTGTTCAGATTGGACGAATCGCGCATATTAGTACCCGAAAACGCCCTACAGGCAAGAATCCCAAATTGCCACTTGGTCCTGCTACGGCCGGAGCAACAAATAGCGAAAAGAACGAAGAAGGAATCTCTAAAGACAATCCTCAACTGCCAGACCTGAAGCAGCCCCACGTCTGCTGTTCTGAACAGCCTATCTTCATTGAGTTCCGAGCGTTTCGATCATCGCGCTATCCGAGACTGCGTCGACTGATGCTGTTAAGAACCACAGCCGGCGTTCGATAGAACCGTCGTGACTCGATACCCATGCACCGACTCCAGCGCCGGCATCTTAAATCCGGCATCTTCTGCGTGCCCTTGAGCCGAGGTCCCCAGAGTCCCTCATTCCAACTCTCACACATCATCTCCCTCCTTGATAGTCACGAAAATACCACCGTACTTCCCGATTGTCAGAAGGAAGCCGAACGCCCACCCACTCTTGTATCGTTTTCTCGAAGCCCGTGATCGTTCGCAGGAGATCTAAAGACCTATGCGCCTCCCCATGCTCCGCGCCTTCGCTCTTCTTGTTTCTGTACTCCTCACCCCATTCCTTCTCGCACAGGAAAAAGCCGATCCTGAGATCGGCTCTCTCAACCAGCCCGACCGCCTCGACTGGTTCCGCGACCAGGGCTTCGGACTCTTCATCCATTGGAGCCTCGATAGCCAGCTCGGCGTCGTCATCAGCCACTCCCTCGTCGGCGCTTCGCGCGACTACACCGACCGCTTCTTTAGCGAATTGCCCGAGTCCTTCAATCCCCGCCAGTTCCACCCGGAAGACTGGGCCACACTCGCGCACCTGGCTGGCGTGCGCTATGTGATGTTCACCGCCAAGCATCATTCTGGCTTTGCCATGTGGGATACGCATACCACACCATTCGGCATCATGAAGACGCCCTTCCACCGCGACGTCACGAAGGAGGTTTTCGAAGCCTTCCGCGCCCAGGGAATCGCCGCGGGCGTCTATTACTCGCCCGATGACTTCTGGTGGCTCCATGAACACGACATCCCCATCGAGCGCCACACCGAACAGGTGCAGCCACGCAACAACGCCGCACTCATGCAGTACGACCAGGCCCAAATCCAGGAACTCCTCACCCGTTACGGCAAAGTCGATGTCCTCTTTCTCGATGGCGAGCCCAACGGCCTCCGCGAACTCGCCTGGAAAATCGATCCGAAGATCGTTGTTACCCGTGGAGCCATCAAGACCCCCGAGCTAACCATTCCCGGTATGCCTATCCCGGGTGCCTGGGAAACCTGCATGACCATGGGCATCGGCTGGCAGTACCAGCCTCAGAACGAACACTACAGATCAGGCGGCGAGCTCATCCGCATGCTTATTCAAACCCGGGCCAAGGGCGGCAACTTTCTCTTGAATGTAGGCCCCAAACCCAACGGCGATCTGCCAATCGAAGAGGAAGAACGTTTGCGCGAAATCGCTCTCTGGATGTTCGTCAACTCAGAATCGATCTACAGCGTCCGTCCTTGGATCATCACCAACGAAGGCGACACCTGGTTCACGAAAAGGAAAGACTCAAGCGCCCTCTATGCCATCGTAGAGTCAGACCAGCCTTGGCCCCGCGCAACCTGGAAGGACTTCGTCCTGCACTCCGTCCGGGCCACATCGAAAACAGAAATTAGCGTTCTCGGCCAGAACGATAAGGCTGTCGAGTACCACCCCGAGATTAACCCCAAATCGACCTTCCATCAGGAGAAAGACGGACTCCATATTCGCGTCATGGCCACCCAGCGACTTCAGGACAACTTCCGCTGGCCTAACCCCGCCGTTATCAAGCTCACCAACGTAGAACCAGCCTTCGCACCGCCCCAGGTCGAAACGCTCAAAGCTACCCGCACCGGCTCCTTCGCCACTCTCGAGGGCAAGCTTGACGACATGGGCGACAGTTCCTCTTTAGAAGCCAACTTCGAGTACCGCGCCGTCCTCGGTGAAGACGTAAACTCCCGCACCTCATCCTGGAGTGCCACCCAAACCACAACCCTCACACAAACCGGCCGCTTCACCGCAAGAGTAGAAAACCTCGACCCCAAAGGCACCTATGAATTCCGAGCAGTAATCCATCACCCACTCCTAAATCTCTATGGCCAGGAACGAGCTCTGAAATAACAATCGCGGCAACCGGGAGAAGATTCCGTGATCTGTGTATTGCTGACGTGAAGCCGACATTTGAGGAGTAATCAACATCGCCGAATGCCATGGAGACGATGAACTGGTTGAGAACCGGCGCCAGGGCCCAACACGATGAACAAAGGAAAGCGCGTTTCAACGTAGAGTCCCGGATTAGAAGCATGCTTAAGAGCGGTTATGCGGACAGCCGATTAGACGGCGGTTGAGCTTTCGTATGGTTAACTGATTGGTGGGGAACAACAGAGTGATTGACTGCAGAGCCGCGACGAAGAGCTATGCCTCTCGACCTGTTCTCCGAGGCATAGACCTCGTTGTAGAAGCTGGCATTTGTGCCTTATTAGGGGCTAACGGCGCCGGCAAGTCCACGCTGCTACGCTTGCTCTCAGGATTAGAGGAGCCAGACAGTGGTTCCGTGTTCATCGGTGGACTGGGTTTTCGGGATCATGCAGTTGAAATCCGGCGGAATCTAGGTGTACTCCCTGAGGCGCTTGGGCTGTTCGAGTCTTTGACCATCATCGAGAACCTGATGGCAATTGGACCCATTTACGGACTCACGAAAGGCGAAACAAAAGCACGAACGACGAACCTACTAGAATTACTCGATCTTACGCAAGGGCGCCACACCGTTGCACGCGATTGTTCGTTCGGCATGCGGAAGAAGACCGCCTTGGCCATGGCCCTCCTGCACAAGCCGAGGGTTCTGCTGCTGGATGAGCCGTTTGAAGGTATTGATCCCGCATCGTCCGCGGTCATTGAGATGCTGCTTGGCCAACTCTCCAGCGATGGCGCTACGATCTTGCTCACCTCTCATATTCTGTCGATCGTGCAGAAGATAGCCACCCGCGTAGTCATTCTTCACCAAGGTCGAGTTGAATCAGATTTCAACCCGTCCACGGCAGACGAAGGAGTTGAGGAGGTGTATTTCAGCATCGTTGGCGAACCACAGCCGGGGGTGCTGGATTGGCTCAGATCCTAGCCCTTCTGTTCTTGTTGAAGAAACTGATGTTGAAGGAACTGGGCAGCCTTTCCTCCGTGCGTTTCAACAACTTCCTGTTCTCCATCCTTTTTATTATGTCCGCGGGTTTAGAAAGCGGGGCACCGAAAGCAGCATTCTGGAGTACGCTCTTCTTTCAAATTGTCCTCCTTGCGCCTCTGCTTGTTACTTTTTCCGTAGATACACAGCATAGGTTGCCCCCGGAGCGAGTCGCTACCTGGCCGCTGACACGTACACAAAGACTCTTGCTCAGTTCGCGTAAGTTTTGCGTTGAATCCATTATTTATAGTGTTGTTTTTTGGCTACCTGTTCTGGATGGGCCTAGCCGCGGGTCTCTTTTTTGTTCTACTGGCACTAGTCGTCCATGGGACGGTATACGCCGTTGGCCGTCTCTCGTTCGAGCTAAGGACGCCTGCAGGTCTCAACATCTCAAGGACGCCCTTGAAGGTCGGCGGAATCGCGCAAGAAATGTGGCGGGAGCTGCAGGGAACCCTAGACTTTTGGACCGCGCTGCTTATAGCTGTTAGTGGAACCCTTTATCGACTGTTCGGGCGGGCACCAGAGCCCGAAGCGTTTCCGATGCTGTCGTTATTCGTGGGTATCGCAATGAGCACGATTGGGCAACGCATGCTCCGTCTGGATGAGGGGCGAGCATTGCTGCGCTATCGCCTCCTACCGATAGCAGGGTGGAAGCTGCTCGTCACGCAGGACATGACTTTCCTGATCCCGCTTGCCGTCATGGTTTCACTCCTAAGTCTACGGACAGGTGTTGCATTTGGCTTGGTCGCTATCGCGGTTGGGCGATACCCGTCGCTGAGGCAGCGGGCGAACCAGCGTAGATGGCGTTTCGTCGGAGGAGATCCACGTTTCGGGGTAGCACAGGTTCTATTGGGTGGATTAGCTGGAATCGGAGCGGCAAGGATGGGACTCTGGGTCTTGGCCGTTGCCTCCGCCCTCTACCTGGTTTCCGTATTCTGGGGCGAGTTGCTCTGGAGACGCTCCCTGACTGCTTAGTCGAAAAACACGTCTCTGGTAGAGCTGCCCAAGCAGCGACGTCGGACGACAATTGGATTGGTAAGGGAAGCCGGCCTCTGTTTACCCGTCGTCGGCGCTGTGGAATCTCGGCTGTGGTTACACGCTACAAGCGATTCGAGAACTCAACCGCCAGGATAAGTCCCCGAAAGCCCCGTTCCCAACTGCGATCTTCGAGAACGGGCTCAATCGTCCGCACGGGCATTGGCGATTTCGGGCAAAGTAATCTTCGGTTTGGTATTTACCCACACGAAGATTGCGCGGTTTGAATGCCATGATTCCGAACTCCAACGCCAGCGGGCCCGCAAGACGCTGCTTCCCCACTGCTGAACTGATTAACCCGTGATCCACCGACCGTGCGACCGTGTGCAAATGCAACCGCTGGGGACTGATTTCCACTACCCCGATGCCGGATCAGTCCTGCGCGTTCGATCCGGCGTTGATCGCCGGGTGATCGCTCTCCAATCCATGGAGGTCATCACGAGTTATCATCTGGACCTCGGACTTCCGTAAGCCCGTCTTGTACAGGAAATCCCAGATCAAAGCGGTCTGTTTGTCGATGCTGGCCTCAATCAGCGCCCGCACCTGCTCCGGAGTGTACGTGTTGGGCACGCGCCTGGTGAACTGCTTCAAAAGCTTGTGCGTGCCCTTTGTGACGATCTGTGCCGGATCAGCGCCGCAGTAGCGGAGGAACCCGCGCAAGACCTGGGCCTCGAATCAGGGGCCGGTCGACCATCCCACTGCGATCCGGCTCACGTTGGTCCCGATTACTCAAATCATCATCGAGATTCACCCTGTTGTGCAGTGGGGGAACCTTTTGCCCTTTACGTTTCATTCAGCTAAGAACCAGTATCCGAAGGCGATGATCATGCCGGAGAGGGCGAGACACGATCCCTGGCGTTCGAGTGTGATTAGGAAACCTTCCCAGAACGTTTGGTCTTCAACGAAGAACGGCTTTGGTGATACTGAGGATGCCAGACAGCCGACAAGAATCATCGACAGTGCACCTGAACAGGCGAAGTACAGCGCTCCTAACGATTGCGCCTTGCAGGATATCCACACAACCAAGGTCCAAGGCAAGGTCATCAGCACCACTGCCGCTGAAAAGCCTCCGAAGACGCACAGGATTAAAGCTGCAATAAGGCGAGTCTGAAAGCTGCCGGGATCTCCAGCTTCCACCATGATCCAACCGATATAGAAAGCGCTGGCCACTGTGGAACCGAGTGCATAACCGGCCATCCTGATCGTCGCTGCTCTGATCATGTGAATGCTCGCTCCGATCGTTGCCCTATTTCCAACCGCAGGTACCATGTGGAGGAAACGCGGTGCCGTCCTTCCGCGCCCGAGTGAGCACCGCGCCGTACTCGCACACCTCAATAACCCAACGTCCGCAACTCCGTTCCGATCATCGCGGCCCACTCCTTTGCCGGTTTTGCGCCCAGGTATTCCCAGTCAAATTCGACCAATGGTGGCGCTTTCTGACCTGGGTGCAGTTGCGAAAGCATTTGGATGGTCTGCTCGATTGTGAATCGTGGCTTCACAATCAAGATGCGAGGATAAACATGCTCCTGAAGCGCTGTTTTTTGTGGCGTGCCGGTCATTGCCAAGTCTTGACCACCATGGTCGGCGTCCAGGCCAAACTGGGCCCTCCCAGCCAGCGGCACCATCGCATCGCTATAGATCAGAGAGTGGATATTCATTCCGCCGCGATAGAACAGGACAACCGGCTTTGGGCTGGCCCGCCATTACGGCGGCCATTTCCGGAAGGATTTCTATCTTGCCCTGGTTCTTTGCCTTGATCCTGGCGGCTGCGGCCGCATCGTAGTGGCCCATTAGTGCGTCCTCTCCCATGCCCTCTTCCGCGTTTTTCATCACCTTGAAGGGGTCTTTGGCGAGTTCAGATTCCTCGGAGTCTCCGCTCGTGTGCCCGCTGACCGCTGCTTTACGCGCCCAATAGCCCGTGCCCAGACGGCTGCTGGTCATTCGCACAATGGTGTATGCGGGCGGGTCGTAGGTGCCGGTATCCTGCCAATCCAGGTTGGCTGCCTTCAGCACATACTTTCCCTTGGCGGCCTGGAAGGTTCCATGATGCGAAGGAACATTGCCAGGCCCCTCGGCGTGAAAATCGTAGGTTCCGTTTGCCCGAACCTCCCATACCCAGAGGGCCGCTCCGGCCGGATTCGGAACCGTCATCTCCCAGGTACCGACCAGTGCCGGGTCAACAGTTTGAGCCGTCGAGCAAGACACTGTAAAAAAGAGGAGCGCTGTAATTGCGAATCTCATGCTTCCAACCTCCAAACGATCTGAAGGGCCAACGCTCTTCAATGTTCTGCAATGGGAGAAGAGTCTGTGGAACAGCTTCGACGATCGTTGGCGTCTTCCTGATTTCATATAGGGACGGCGATCGAGCGGGTCGTAGATTGGTAGCTCGTCAGTTTTTTTTTGGGGCCGGGACCGGCCGCTGTGAATGCGGCGACTCAGCAGTGCGTCTGCCGGCCTATTGTTTATGCAGAATCACCTGAGCCGCCCACTCGGCGGGTACGCTGCGGCCGAAGTGGCCCGTCTCGTCACCGACAACCGCGTCGAGATGTGAGAATTTGCCGCATGCCCCGCTGGAGCGAACTTCACCGACGAGGGTGTACCCATTTGCGGCGTTGCCTGTTATCTCCAGGTCCACCTCGCCAGCATCTGGCGGCGGGGGCGATTGCTTATTCTTGGCAATCCATGCGCCATACTGGGCATCGGATACGATATACCCCTGCAACCGGGCTCCGGAGCCAGTTGCGGGGCCATTCACAATCTCGCCGATCAGGTGTCCTGAATTCACCGTGATGGGACGGGCCTTCTCCATGTGGAGTTCCATGGTCACTGTTCCGGTCCCGCCGGCCTTTTGAAGGTCAAACGACGAGACCGTACGGTTGAGCAGCGGAGCATCCTGAACCACAAAGTCGAGCCGTTCGAGCGTGACCGGAACCGGGGTGCCGCAGTTGGTGACCTGGCCCCCCGTGGCTTTCCATGTTCCCTTCAGCGACAGTGCGGGCTCAGCCGGCTTGTGGCAGGCACAAATAAACATTGCCAATCCGAAGAATGCCAGAACCTTGCGCATGCGATGTCCGCAGCACGCTCGCAGCGATCAAACCGCGCTTTCCTGGGGAAAAGCCGGACGAATTGATCGAGGCTGTCTTCGGTTGTCAGAGTTGGGATGTTTCCGCTCCGGCTTCTCAGGCATTAGTGAATTTCGGAACCGCGGCAACTGCGCCTCTGCTGGCGTTGCTTACCCAGGGGGACAAGACCATCTATGGTTCGATGGCCGAGGCCCTTGCGCAGATCGCCAAGGTAGACCCCTCGGTCATGCCGGCCGTGATTAAGGCGATGGACGACGAAAACTGGATTGTCCGCGAAGGTGCTGCGGAGGTACTCCGCTTCGCTGAGCCTCGGCCAGTGGAGGCGATCCCGCCATTGATTAGATCCCTCAAAGAGGAAGACGAAAATCGCCGCTCTAGCATTGTCTGGATACTCGAGTTCTTTGGCGTCGCGGCAGTCCCTCCGTTGCTCAAGTCACTGCGCTCACCCGATTGGTGCATGCGCGCTGGTTCGGCGCATGCGCTGAAAATGATCGAATTGGGCCGCACGGTGTTTTCGGATCGTGAACCCCATTTCGAAATGGGGGTGGTGCCCGCCCTTGTCGAGGCATTGGGTGATGAGAAAGTTGAAGTTCTGCGTGCAGCCGCCGCCGCGCTCGGCACCATCGGTCCACCAGAAGCGAACCCGGAGGTGCCTGTGCTTGTGAACATTTTGCGGGAGAGGAACCCCCAGACGTTTCCCGTGGCGGCATCAGAGATGGGTTGGATCCGGCACTCCGAAGCGGGCCTTGAGACTGAACTGATCGACGCGCTTACCGACAGGGATACCAGAATCCGGGCGGCTGCCGCCGATCTGCTGGGACGCATCAATGTTCCTGCCACAAGCGCCGCAGTACCGGCGCTGCTTGCGGCGCTGGATGACGAGGACGGGGAAGTACGCTTTCAGGCGGCGCGTGCACTGGCAGAGATAGCGCCTGGCGATTCTGCTGCCGGAGTGCCGATCTTGCACTTCGCGCTCGTTCAAGCCACAGATTGGGCTCGCACGGAGGACGCAATTCACGCTTTGGCGCGATACGGGCCCGAGGCAGCGGCGGCCATTCCGGCGCTGATCGATGCATTGCAGAATTACCGGGTAGCGAATGATGCTGCGGCAGCTCTGGCTCTCATGGGTCCGCTTGCGAGCGCTGCAGTGCCTGAATTGCTGCAGATGTTACAGAAGTGGGACGAAGATACTCAACGCCCGGCAGCCATGGCGCTCGTAGCGATCGGCCCGGAAAGCGCGGATGCCGCGGTAGAAATATTGATGGACCGGCTGCGCGAAACGGATGAATACCGCCGATATTGCGCAGCCGAGTGTTTGGCTCAGATCGGCCTGCCGGCTGCGAAAGTTGCCATTCCGGCGCTACTGGAGTTGGCAACCGAAGAAAGCGAGCGCTTGCGGTTTTACCCCGATCTGGCACTCGAATGGCTGGGCCGCGACCGATCCAAAGCAGACTAGGCGGGAGACACCATTTCAGCGATAAATGGCCGTCACGCGAAAATCGGAAAAGACGGCTTCGGAGCCAGGTTCCCGTACCCAAAGGCCGGCCTCATCGGACGAATAACCAAACTCCGCCAGATTCAGCCGCCGGTGGCGGGTACCGTGCTGCCACAGCCCGTTGTGACTGACGGCTACTCCGTTGAGGAACTCCATAAAATAGACATTCTTGCCTTCGTGGTGAATGTCGAGGGTGAGGCGCTGCGCGCCGTTTGTGGGGTGCGGCAGCCTTCCAACGGTCCAATTGCCCATCAAAAACGGCTCGAGCACTTCTGGCTGACCATCGACGTTGCTTACCTTCGCATCGGTCGCGGTTTCCGGCGCGTATCCAAAGCGAGTGAGCCGTTCCGACGCTCGGTTGTCGCCGTAATAGATTCCGGCGATACCACGTTGGCTCGCGACCGGGCCGGGTGACGACGTTACTGAGACTTCGATCCGCACATGATCGGGAAGTCGCGCGCCCGCCGGCAGCAGGTGACGACACAGGGCCCGCGTGCGCCGTTGTTGCGCACCCTGGTGCCGGCGTCGCTGGTGGACACGGAGCAGGTTTTCGTGGGAGTCGCGACGGACTGCGAAGGCAGCAAAGATTGCGATGCCAGGACCCGAATGCCGGCGGGAGGGCCCGGCAGCCCCCGACTATCTACGCAGAAATTCGCGCCGCCGTAAACACCACGCAAGAATGCCGCCTGACGTTCCGCGACAGTACCGTGATCAAGACGACCGTACAAGACCTCGGCGATCTCGACTTGCAGGGGGTTTTTCGGATTGATTCCAAGAATGGTGTCGTCGGCAATGTACTCCATGAGCTAAATGGCTTCGTCCAACGCATAGTCGGGGAATTGACCGTCAGCCAAGGCAGAGTTGAATGTGGCACCCGCAAAACAGTCCGCACCGCCCTCTGTGGGAGTGACCGCCTGGAACACGGTGTAATGCTCTATGGCGTGGCCAAATTCGTGGGCGAATACATTGTGGCACCACAATTGCCATTCCATTTTGAGTACATTGCCCAAACTTGATTCGTCCACGGATCTCTCGATCCGTTCACTCGCTTAACGCGACGATAGGCAATGATCCTCCGTCTTTGATGCCTTCTTTCGGCGCGATTCGATGGATGCTTCATGCCGAGGCCTACCCTCGCTTCAACTGAAAGGTCTTCGTATCGGAGAGATACTGCGTTTGGGAATCGATGGGGAGAACTACCCGCAGCGCATCAGTTTACTGCCTGCCATGCCTTGAATCAACGGCTTCATCCGCGGTTAATCTGCTTCCACGTTGGACGTCCGCCGGCAAACCAGGCGATGAAGAAAAAGAGAGGTACCGCCAGCAGAATCCAGCCTCCCATCAATCCCAACACCACCACAAGCACCGCCCACGCAGGAATCAGGGAAGCGCAGCCCAGAATGCGCAGCCACGTCGGGACAGAGTGATCTTTTGCCAGCGTGGTGATCGCGAGGCCGACAGTCATCACTGAGAAGCCGATCACCATACCGCTAACGTGCATAACTGCCTCAAAGGCGATCACGTGAAGCACAGGGACGGCTACAGCAAACGCGCATACTGCCAGGCACACGGATCCATAGCAATGGCAATCTTTGCTCTCTTCTGATTACTCATCTCATTGACCGGATTCATATCTCACCCTCCTTGGTTTTTGCATCAGCCAGGCTTGTTCCCCTTGCTGTTACATACACTGAAGGTGAGCAGCGGGCCGGCAAATTGGTAAATTTGCCAGATATTTTTAGTGACCGCGCAACCGCTTGAGTTTTGCCAGAAGCTGGCGGGCTTTTTCCGCCTGTTCTCCGCCCGCGGCTTGCATCTTGCGATACTCTTTTTCTGCCTCGCTATAGAGCCCGTACTTGATCGCGATTTCTGCCCGGGTCTCAGGATCGTTTGGCGCTTGACCCAGCTCGTCACGATAGGCGTATGCCTCCACTGGGGAGAGGACCCTGGGGCCAAAGCTGGGTTGTCTCGATCCCACGGCTCCCAAAGCGCTGGACGGTGCTTCCAGCACAGCCTCCGGCTTGGCGGGCGCCTCAGAGTTCGACTCCGGCTTGGGCGGCGCTACCGCAACCTCTGACTGGGGCGCAACAGCCGTCGTGGGGGAACTCGCTGGCGTGGCATGGGATGCGATCGTTGGTGAACTGGGAGACGGCCCGTGTAGCTTGGTTAGAATGGCGACAATGACTGCCATTGCCATGGCCGCTCCTGCAGTAATCAACCCATGACGCGGAACCTTAAACCACTGCCCCACAACCTCCCAGAAGCCGGGCCGCTTGGAGGGAGAGGCTGCTGCAGCGGCTATTTCGTCCCTGTAATGGCTGGACTCGCTAAACCATCTCAGATCCTGCATTTCCCTTTCGCACTGGCTACATAGCTCCAGGTGCGCGCGCACAAACTCTCCCTCAGTGGATTCAAGCCGCGAATCCACGAAACCTTCGAGTTGTGCATAAGTCAAGTGCTTTGATTTCGCTCCGTTCAGCGCTTTCAAAAGCCTCGACGGTGCCTCAAAAGGTTCTGTAACTTTCTCCACGCACTCACACCCTTCGTCATAAGTAGGAAGGCGCCAACTGCCTGTGCAGATTGGCGCGCTTCAGAGAATTCTTTTTGGCTTCATAGATTGGTCCAGTCGCAGGGCGGCCTTCTGCAGGGCGACCGCTCTTAAATTGACGACTTGCTGAGTCCTGCATCCGAGTGCCCTGGCAATGTGCATGTCTTCGCGTGGCAAAAACGGCCACGCCGCGCACATTCGGTCCTCAAGAGATCCCGGATCCGGCGGCCAATTCTCTGTCTGGTAGCCCAGATTGGAATACTCTTCGTGATTCAGAGCAAGGAGGTGCCCAATCTCACGGCGGGTTGCGGCGCCGCTCGTCTCGAAAGCTTCGATCTCCCCACGGGCGTCCTTGGTCAAGCCCGGCAGGTTGAGCAAAAAAGCCATCAGCCAGCGATGATTGAAATCCTGGAGAATCATCCATAACATCCGCATGAGTTCCTGATGATGAAGACGGCGATCGAACTGCGGAGCCTTTCGCCCATTCTCCCCTGACTCCTTTGGATCCTCCTTGACGCGGAATAGCGTGCTGAGAGTGGAGATGATCTGGTCAAGCTCCACTGGTCCCGCGAGGTTATCGAAGATCGCTTCGAGAACCATGCTCCAATCGGCGAACCGCATTGCGTCAAGAGCTTTGACCGCTCCATAGGACCTCCGGCCAAAGAGTCTCTCGGACATATCCTCGGGAAGCACGTTGAGAGCCTGCGCGGCCGTGCTCGGCGCGCGCGAATCTTGTGGCCAGTCCGATTAGCCGCAGAACGCGACTCCGTCCGGCGTTTCCCACACAGCAAAACCTGGCTCGTGTGACAGGAAATAGCGGATCTTGTTCTTCAGTCGTGTGTGTTCGGGATAGCGTTCACGGAAGTATTGGGCACACGCATGATATGTAACGACTGCTGCATAGGACCTGAGGTTTCTGATTTCACTGTCTTCCGATTGCACGGCCTGGGTCAGTTCGGAATACACGTTTTGCACAAGATCCAGAGCGTCTTCGTTTTCCCGGCTGCTGTCGCTTCGTGAAAGGGAAACACTGAGCTTCTGTCGAACGATGGCTTCGACGACATCCTTAACAACCGCGTACCAGTCTTGATCTGACAGAGAAGCCGTCCCGAGATTATATGTGAGGTCATTTGAGAAGCTGCTTTTCTTGGGATTACCCAGGCTGGAACGGCATAAAGCCGGCATGGAGATGCGAATGATTGTTTGCCGGCATAACAGCAAGGTCACCGTCGGGATCCGGCAAAGTCTTAGACTGATTGGAACCTCGACATTTCATTTTGTACCGGGCATTCCAATTCTGCAGTCCCAGGACCTTGCACATTGGACAATCATCGGACACGCGGTACAGCGCCTCGAGATGGATCCCCGGTACAGTATGATCGGCGGCAATCGATATGGAGCGGGGATCTGGGCTCCGGCTATTCGAAAACACGATGGGCTGTTTTATATCTATTTCCCGACTCCGGGCGAAGGCATCTTCGTAAGCACCGCGTCAAACATCGCCGGCCCATGGACGGCCCCGGTTCCCGTTATCGCACAAGCCGGCCTCGAGGATCCGTGCCCTTTCCGGGATGATGACGGAAAGGCATACCTTGTGCACTCTAAGACCGGCGCCGGTCCCCTCATCCTGCACAGAATGTCTGCCGACGGCAAGCATGTTGTCGACTCAGGAAAGGTCATTGTCGACGACCCAGTACATTTGCCCGTGCTTGAGGGGCCGAAGTTCTACAAGCGCGGCGGCTATTACTACATCTTTGCGCCATTCGGCGGTGTCGCTACCGGCAAGCAGGCAGTTTTACGTTCGCGCAATATCTATGGTCCCAACGAGCAGCGCGTCGTGCTCGCCCAAGGCGACACGAAAATCAGCGTCCGCATCAGGGCGCATACATAGAGACGCCTGACGGAGAGGGCTGGTTCATCCACTTCCAATCGGCCGGGGCACACGGTCGCATCGTTCACCTTGAGCCTGTCCGATGGCAGGATGGTTGGCCCGTTATCGGCAGAGATCCCGAAGAAGCGACGGAGGGACAGCCTGTGCCTGGCGGAATGATTGCCGGTAATCCAAATGCGGTCACCCAACCGCGTCCACAGACGTCAGACGAATTCAATGATGTGCAACTCGGCCCGCAGTGGGAATGGAACCACAATCCCGATAACGCGCACTGGACGCTGGCAGCTCGCAGCGGCTATCTGCGCCTGATTCCTATGCGAGCCGACGGCCTGTTGAGCGCACGCAATACAGTCACGCAATGTTATGCAGGACAATTCCTTCGAATTTACGGCGCGGTTCGATTTATCGGCCATCGAAAACGGTTCCCATGTTGGGCTCGCGATATTTGAAAAATCTGCGAGCGGCATCGCAATCGTACAGTCGAGCAGCGAACGTCGATTGGAATTCTTTCACCTGCCGGATCGCGCCGTTGGACCGGCCTTCTCCCAGGCCGGAATTCAACTTCGTATCCGCGTCGATGGCGATCAGGCGCGATACTTCTATAGTCTTGATGATGGGCGATCGTTTGAGCCGATAGGCGTGCCCACGCCGATTCAATTCAGTTGGTGGAAAGGGGCGCGCCCGTCCCTCTTTGCTTACACGACTGCGACGGCAGATCCAGGTGCAGTCGACATTGATTGGGTCCACTATCAATCGTTGGGAGAAAACCCGTGGTGAGACCGGGCCTATGAGAAGACGCGAATTCGTTGCGGGCGCAAGCGCATTCGCTGGTATTGCGGCCCTATCGCCTCTGCATGTTCTCGCTGGCCGGGGATCCATCGCGAAATCACCGGAAACGAATAGCGAGTCCACCATCTCGTTCTGGACGAGCGATCCAATCCATCAAGCGCGGTATCAGGCGGCTCTCGATCTTCTCGCCGCCAACACGCTCAGATTGTCGAGTGATGGCGCGCCGGTGCTGATTGAAGGAAGCTCTTATCGCGGCATCTGGCTGGAATGCGCTCCGCACGAGGGTCTAGTCTATGCAGACATCCGCCACAGCATCGCGCGCAACAATCACAGCGCATTCTTTGAGGCACAACGAGATGATGGACAAATCCCCTGCAACCTCAGAATGACGGGGGCTGGCTGGGCACAGATCCAGATGGTAGTCCCCATCGGGGCCACGGCATGGGAGCTTGCACAAAAGACAAAGGACGAGCGCCTGATCGAAACTGCGTATGCGAGTTGCAGCCGCTGGGACGCATGGCTTCGCCGCTACCGCGATATACGGTATACCGGGCTGTGTGAAGGATTCTGCACCTGGGACACAGGACACGACAACAGCCCGCACTGGGCAGGCATTCCAAATAGCTGCCCAGATGGCGATGCAAGGAAATGTCCCCCAGTTCGCTCTTTGCCTCGACTATGCCCCGACCTTTCGGCCACGGTCTACGGCGGACGGATCGCACTCGCGGCAATGGCCGAATCCATGGGCAAGAGATCCGAAGCCGAACGTTGGCGTGCTGACGCCGACGGCATTCGCCGGGAGATTCTGCGTCGGCTGTATGACTCAGCGGATGCTGGCTTCTACGACCTCGATGCGCAGGATCACTTTGTCCGCGTTCGCGGCGACCTCATCACCCGCGTTTTGGGAGAGCACGTTGTCGATCAAGAGCTCTTCGAAACCATCTATCGCCGGCAGATTAACAATCCGAAGAACTTCTGGACGCCCTATCCTCTGCCTTCGATTGCCCTCGATGATCCAGCCTTCGTCCGGCCCATCCCGCGAAATTCCTGGGGAGGCGCCGCTCAAGCTCTGACCGCCCTGCGTGCGCCGCGATGGATGGAACACTACGGCAAACCCGCGGACTTGGCTCATCTGATGCATCAATGGGTGATCGCTCTTCTGCGGTCTCGAGATTTCCTTCAGCAGATGGATCCACTCACCGGCGAATTTACCGCAGACGCACCCGGTTACTCGCCCGCAGCACTGGTACTCCTCGACTTCACCTGGCGCCTCGCAGGCGTCCGCTACGCGGAAGGCAACCTGGAATGGAATCTCCACCCTCCGCCTGCTGAAACGCGCTCCGCCTTTCGCCTCAGCGTAACGCCCTACCTCACTGCCGAGTTGCGATACGAACAGGGCGCCGCCGAACTGCGTCTCAACGATCGGCTGTTCGCAAAGGTCAGCGGAACTATTCGCTTAATCACCACGCAGGATGGAAAGCTGCAAAGCGCGGTCGGGATCGGGGACCATCGGTCAGTGGTTTCACTACATCCAGTTGGGAAAGCCGAACGAAAAGTCTCCATCGAGCCGAACACCAAGATCCCGCTCGGCTGAATTGGCGTGTTAGCGCTGCACCTCGCGGATACCTGCAAGGAGCATCGAAATTCAACCTGTCTACCGGTTCAGGAGTAAGGGTTTCAACACTGAGCCCGGCGTTGCCAACGTGCGCGAAGCGGCTTTCGATCGATGCGAGGCAATGATTGCTTGAGGGTTGAGGGGGAACCGAGGCACCGGTCCCCCGTGACAGATTTCAGGGAGGGTTACTTAACCGTGATACTAACCGAGTTCGACGCGGTCGAGCCGGGGTTCTTGCCGGTTACGGAAACACTTCCGGCAGCTCGCACATCAGCAGCAGGAATGGCGACTGTAAGATGTGTACCATCCACCCAGGTGGTAGTATGCGGCGAATTGTTCCAGAACACTGTGGCGCCGGGAAGGAACCCGCTACCGGTGACGGTGACAACCACGTTGCCGCTGCCGACCGCGATGGTGCTATGGTCGGTGCTGGTGAGGGACGGCGCCGTATTGCTGGATGCTTCCGCGGGAAGGACGAAGGGACCGCGGATGAGGAAGATCTGATTGGTCGTGGTGTTCGTTGAGGTGACGGTGGGGATGAGGTAGGCCAAACCGTCCTGGGACCAGCGGGTGCCCTGGATCGCGCCGTTGGTCGCGTTGGAGGGAAGAGCGATCAGATCCTCGAGCGTGAAGTGCTGCGTATCAAAGCGCTCCACGTAATCCGCGGACACTCCGGGAAGGCCCATCACCACATTGAACGATTTGGCCTCGGCAGCGTAAGGAATGACACTGGCTCCTGTAGCGGAAGTTCCGAACTGAGTCGCCCCAAGCGGCAGCTCGGCTACCTGCGAGGGAGGAGTCGTCGAGGGATTGACGATTCCGCCGCCGGACCCGTAAACGAGGCCGCCATCCACAGCCAGCTTTCCGCCAAAGCCGCCCATCCCCAGTAGCGTGGTTCCGTCCGTGAGTTCGGCCCCGTTGGCGTCGACGGTATAGCGGTAGAACTCGGCTCCGGATGTGTAGCCGTCGTAAGCATAGAAGTGGGTGGCGTCCGCAAATACGGGGTAGTCGCCCGAGTAGCCGAAGCCCGTTTTTGTGCGGAATGTTCCGGTGCTAGCGGTGACGTCGAGGATGCCGATCGCGTCGAAGGAGTCGATCTCGACGGCCAGGCTCGAATCCGATCCGGGAACCGCGGCAATCGCCATGGCTGCGGCAGTCCCCGTGGTGTAGGTGCCGTTGGTAGGGATGGGAACGGTAAGGTCAGGTGACTGGTTGACCAGGTTGAACCGGCCCAGCGATTTGGCGCCACTCAAACCGATCCACAAGTAGTTGCCGTCGCTAGTCTCGGAGATCAAATTGGGCTCGCTGCCCACGACCACGGGAGCGCCGACACTTCCCGCGGCTGGATCAATGGCCACGATGCTGTTGCCAGTGAGAGTGGGAGAGAGGCTGGGTAACACTGCATACAGCTTTTGCGTAAACGGATCGAAGGAGATGGCGTTGGCGGGGACATTCAGCAGTTGGTAGATCGTGAACGGAACCGCTGCCGAGGTACCACCTCCGGGGGCTGGCGTGGTGACCGAGATCTGCGCCCAGCCCAGTTGTTTGATGAGCAAGGCATCCACATTCGCGGTTAGCTGACCAGTCTTTAACAGGGTGGTGGGAAGGGCCTGGCCGTTCCAGGAGACGGTGGATGCGGAGTTGAAACCCAGGCCGTCCAGGGTGACAACGAGGGATCCGGAGCCGGCCTGCACCATGTTCGGAACCAGTTGGGTCACGGTCGGAACGGGGCTGAAGGCCGAACCGGTGACCGTGGTGGCGCCGGAAGCCTGGTTGTTGGTCGAGACCGGGTCGAAGCTGACCGTGGACACGAACGCCGTCAATCCGAGTGAACCCGCCAAGGTAGGCGTAACCGCGACGGTCACGGTTGCGGAACTGCCACTGGCAAGGTTTCCCAGGTCGCAATAAGATACGCCCGAGCCGCTGCATGAGCCCTGCGTGGTCTGCGCGCTGTTGAAGATCACGGATTCGGGCAGGATAAATGTCAGATTGATGCCCTGTGCCGGCTTGGGTCCCATGTTCTGCACTTGGATGCTGTACGTGAGAGACGAGCCTGTGGTCGATGTGGCCGGTGCCTGCACGGACACGGCGACATCGGCCGGGGAACCGGAGGTGTCTTTGACGATTGGACCCTGGAGAATGTAGAGCTGGTTTGCCGAATGAAAAGCGAGACCATTCTGTCCCCAGCGAATCAGGTCTGCGGGATTGCTGGAGGAGCCGGATCCGAAGGTGCCGAGCCCAGTAACCGGGATGGCGCCGACAGGATTGAAGGTTGTCTCGTCGAAGGCCAGGAGATTGTCGGTCGACGCACCGAAATTGTTCGGGACGAGAATCCAGGCGCGGTTCAAGGCGGAATCGGAAACAATGGGCCCTTGCGCAGGTGTCGGCGACGACGAGTTGCTGATGCTGGTGGAGAATTGTCCCAACTGTGCGCCGGTGGTGGCAATGAAGACAACGCCGATGGGCAAATAGAGGCGGCCGTTGTCATACTGCAGCGTGTTGCCGCCTGTTCCCGTTCCGATCTGCGTCGATGCCGTGATACCTGTGGAATCTACGGTGAGCTGATAGAGGTACCCGCCAATGGCGTTAGACATGACATAGAGGGTGGAAGCGGAGCTGCCAAATGCGAGACTGCCGACGTTGGAAACAAAGTAGGTGGAAAGGCCGGAGCTGGTCTTGGCGCGCGCCACGCCGGAGTCAAAGATGGTGACAATGCCATTGGTGGCATAGACTGCGACGGCGTTTGGTGCTCCGGGTACGGCGGCCAGGCCCGCGGCTGTATAAGGCGGGTTATAGACTCCCGGGCCACCGCCCAGCGAGAACTGCACGCCCGCCGTGTCTTTGGTGAGGTCCACCTGGCGAACCGCTCCGGCGCCGTCGAGGCCAACAAAGAGTTGCGTTCCGTCAGAGGAGAGCGCGAGGCGGTTGGGCTGGCTGCCGACGAAGATGGTCTTCTGAATGACACCCGTGGTTGGGTCAATTGCCGCCACGGTGTTGCCCAGGTTCTGGCCTCCGGCGCCAGGGACAGAGGCATAGATGTAGCCGTCCACGGAGTTATACACGATGTCGTTCACTTCAAGGGGAAGATAGGTGTCGAAGGGTTGAGGCGCTGCCTGGATGGTGTTTTCCGGCATGGCCACACTGATGCTGGCCTGCACCGGGTCGGTGAGCAAGGCGGCGGGAATGACAGTGGTTACCTGCGACGAACTCACATATGTTGTGGCCAGGGGTGTCTTGTTCCACGACACAACCGAGTCTTGATAGAATCCGGTCCCGTTCAGGGTGATGGTGGTGTCAGGGCTGCCCGCCGGCACCGCGATGGGAGAATGAGTAAATGCAGGCCCTGTGGGGCCGGTAACGGTGAGCACAGCGGGATTCGAAGACACCGCCGGCGATCCCGGATTGCTGACAACGAGATTGATCGTACCCGCGCTGGCGAAGTATGTGGCGCTGAGTGTGACGACCACCGACGTTATGTTCTGACTGACGATCGGAACCAGTTGTCCGTTGGCCTGCACCGTCGCGTTCGGGGCGAATCCGCTGCCAGAGATATAGACCTGCTGCGGCACGTTGGAACCGGAATAGGTAGCAACGGTATTGGGGGAGATCGACACGATGGTTGGCGTGCTGGAGACGATCGTCAACTCCAGCGGCGTGGTGGGAGGCAGACCGGGATTCAGCACGGCCAGAATACCGGCGCCGAAGTTCTGCATGTCGGCGGCGGTGAGGGCGACCTTCAACGTGGAGCCGTCAACAAATGTGGTGGGCCTCGCGGAGCCGTTCCATTGAACCACCGAATTGGCTTCGAACCCGCTGCCGGTAATGGTAATGGTGGCTGCCGAACCCTGCGCGACACTCTGCGGCGATAACGAAGTCATGGCCGCCACCGGAACGGTGATGGTGAGACTCTGGACTGCGGAGGTACCTCCTCCTGGTGACGGATTGGTGGCGCTGATCTTGGCGGTTCTGTCGGCTGTAATGGCCGCGGCGGGTACAGCCGCAGTCACCGCGGTGGAACTGACATAGGTCGTCACCAGCGATGCACCGTTCAGGTCGATTCTCGTGGAGGAAATGAACCCTGTCCCTGCTAGAGTGATGGATTGCGCCGAGGAGCCGGCCACCAGGCTGCTCGGAGTGATGGAACTGATCGTGGGGGTCGGGTTGGAGGCTGGTGTCGGTTGAGGGCTATGGCTTGAGCCCGATCCTCCACAGCCGCTCAGGACAAACGCGGCGCCTGTAAAACCGACAAAAACAAAACGCAGAACGAAACGATGCAGATGAGTCTCGAACACGAGCACTCCTCCCCAGGATGATCCCGCTAGACGCATAGCGATGAGCGGCGCCGTCTCCAGGCTGAGCCGGACCGTTTGCGTCTGCTGAATGTGGATTAATGAAGCGACTCATTTTAGGCCGTGGAGGAGCCTTTGAGATGTGAGGATGGCATGATTTTTATGATCTTTCGGTAACTCCGCAGGCAGATTACGCACAGGCCCCATTTCTTAAATGCTGTCGTGTTGCCTCGTCGCCGCCCATGCCCATCGAACCCTGCCCGGACAATGGCCCGAACCCAAACATGCGGTTATGACCAAGCGGCCTGCAGGATCGCAACCAGCCGCGACGCGCTCGGGGATCGATCCAAATTCTCCGAAATCTTAAGTGATTTCCGCCCGCGGCCTGTCGTTCCGATTGTGTAGTGGAAAATGGGGAAGTGTCGCGTGACTCAGATCACCCGAAACCGTCTCAGTTTCCAAACTTCTGCATCGGCGGTGACACAGCCATGATCATCGACGCGCTGCTGTCAAAACAAAACTATACATAGTGCAGCAGCGTTAATCCATGATCGCGTAGGCGAGATATGGACCTGAGATGCTGACGATCTTGTCGTCGCCGCTCTCCTGTTGCTCAGGATCAGCCCTTTGAAAAAACTACGTAGCGACAACCCTTGTAGACAAAGGTTCGATTCGTTCTTGTGGAGAGTCCGCTCTCTTCTCCGAATACTTTGTCTGCCGGTTTGCCAAATCATGAGAATTGCAAATCGATCAAAAATATGCGCGTCATGTGTCTGGATTGGGAGCTCTTCGGAACTTTGGGCGTCGAGGCGCAAAAGCGTTCTTCGCGGCCATCGGAAAGATCAATGTAGAGTCCTATTGACATATTGTTATGTTTCGACAAACAATCGATTACGTTCGTTTGGAAGACGAACGAGTACGAGACATTGGTTATATCGCGAGGTCGGGCAGCCTCAGCCTGAAACTCGGACTGTGCTCTATCGAACTTGATCGACGTTCGTCGCTCCCTGTCTCATCCGCACCGACTTGAACGTGAAGCCAAACAAAGTATTTCTTCTCCTGCTAGAACGCCTGTTTCGCGGGTCGGGAGACGGGTAGCGAGGACGATCACCAAAATCGAGGGGCCCCGTATGTTTAAAAGACTCTCTTTGTCGTTCTCAGTTGGGCTGCTTTTGTATAGTTCTTCGCTTTTCGCGCAGAGCCAGAACGCCACATTGCTTGGAATCGTATCGGACGGCTCCGGCGCCGTAATCAACGGCGCAGAAGTGACCCTGCAGGAGCCCAAAACCGGACAGACCGTACGTTCGGCGAAGTCGAATGAGAGCGGAAGCTTCCAGTTCGACGAATTAAAGCCCGGCACCTATGAACTGCGTTGCGTTGCGCCAAGCTTCAAGATCTTCGTAGCGCGGGATGTAGTCCTCGACAGCGGTCAAGTGCGCCGGCTCGATCCACAACTCGTGCTTGGAGCCACGGTGGAACAGGTAACAGTTAACGCCGGAGCGGCCGTCATCAACACGGAGTCAGCCACAATCTCAGACCTGTTTACTGCAAAAGAGCACGATCAGTCCCCGCAGGTTACCATCTACCCGAGTACGTGGTATCAGCTGACGACCTTGGCTGGTATCCAGGGAGGCACCTACCCGCCTGTAGCCGATGGAGAGCAGGCATCTCAACAGACCCAGACCTTCGACGGTATACCCAATGATCTGCAGGGAATCCAGAGCAATAACGCGAACTTCTACGAGCAGGTGTCAGCAACGCTCTTCAATGCGCCCGCCGAGAGCCCTGTCCCGTTTGAACTGAACCAGGTTACGAAGCGCGGATCAAACAGCTTCCATGGCAAGGCGACTTACCGGATTTATGATTCCCTGTTCGACGCGACCGGATATTTCAATACGACGAAGTCACCCTACCTTCAGCATGAGTGGGATTTGGAAGCAGCCGGGCCGATTTGGAAGAATCGCACCTTCTTTTACGGCGGGTGGTTTGGTCAGCGTATTCCCCTTGGCACTTTGTTCGATGCGAGTGTGCCTTCGAACGATTGGCGGAGCGGTCTCTTCTCAACCACGATCATCGATCCCCAGACCGGGCTTCCGTTCGCGAACAATCAGATTCCTGCCAGCCGGATAAGTTCTGTGGCGCTGGCAGCGCAGAACGACTATCTTCCGAGCCCTAACATCTCAAATGGCACGACTGTCAACAACTACGAATATCACTTCCCATTTAACAGCGATCTTTACCGCGGAGACTGGCCGATTGTGCGCATCGACCACGCGGTGTCGAAAAACAATTCTCTATTCGGGCGCTGGATGATGCGGCGTACGCCGTATGTGCTAAACAATGGCCTGCCAGCCCTCATCTGGACACGCATGCGCCACCATCAACAGTGGGTAGTCGGAGACACGCAGATCATTTCTCCCACGATGGTGAATAACCTGCGGCTCGGCTTTTCAACGGATCACATTGTTGACGGCGAGACTGAGGCAGGTCAGACACCTCCGGACGGCAGCAAGGTTCTCTCCAACATCGGTCTCGAAGGGGCAAACCCCAGCGGGCTGACGGGACAGGGTTTTCCGGAGATCGATATCTCGGGCTTGACATCGCTGTCCAATGTCTCTGGTGGAACCAAGGCCAACAACCGCATCTTTAACATCGTCGACAACGTAGACTGGCAGCGTGGTGCGCATAGCATCAAGTTTGGCGGAGGCATCGAGCACTACCATAATTTCTATGGAATCGTGCCGAATTACGGCACATTCACCTTTGATGGCTCCATCACTGGGAGTCCATACGCAGACTTTCTGCTGGGACTCCCGCAATCGGATCAACGCGTCAATCCCCTCGGCAATCGTTCACAGGATCTGACTGAATATAACCTCTACATTGACGACACATATAAGGTGACCCGCAAACTGACGGCATATCTCGGGGTTCGTTGGGATTTATACGGCACACCCTATGCGAGTGACCACCTGATGTACAACTTCGATCCAAACACGGGAAATGTTGTGGTTGATCCGAAGGGGATCTCCAAGGTGAGCTCGCTCTATCCGTCAAACATCGCAGTCGTTCCCGGCGATGTGAGCGCGATTGCGCAAAAGGATAATATCGTTCCCCGCATTGGTATAGCTTATGCATTCGACGATAAGTCGGTTTTGCGTGCGGGCTATGGCATCTTCACATCGAGACTCGACAGTTCCGGAGCGCTGAACAACTTCCTCCCGATTTCACCTCAGTTGGGGTCAACGGGTCCGTTTTCCATCAGCGAGGTTTACTTCAACGTCACCAGCCCGGGAACCGCCCCGCTGCTTCAGTTCCCAGATCCGTTTCCGTCAAGCACCGCCAGTGCGACGGTACCCAGCCAAAGTGTCAATGGATACCCGCAGCATGTCGATCATGGCCGCTTGCAGCAGTACAGCTTGAGTTACGAGCGCGAGGTTGCTCGGATTGGTCTGCGCGCGTCTTATCTTGGGTCGCAGGGCGGCGACCTGAACTATACCGTGAACACCAACAAACCTGCGCCGAGTACAACCCCGTTCGACTCCAGCCGCAGACCATATTCACAACTTGTCGACACAACCTTGTTGCGCTTCGACGGCAGGTCGAGATTCAACTCTGTGCAATTCGAAGCAAAGCGCCGAGTAAGCGATCTGACATTCAGTGCAAGCTACTCGCTCACTTCGAGCCTCGTGGATTTCCTGGATACAGAGAACCCATATGACGTCCTCGGCCATTGGGCCAACGACGGTCAGACCCGCCGTAACTACGCTTCGGCCAACATGGTCTGGATCCTCCCTGTCGGAAAGGGTAAGCGCTTCATGAGTTCCAGCGGACCGGGAATGGATCGCCTGGTCGGCGGCTGGTCAACGAGCGTGCTTACATACCTTGCATCTGGCCTGGATTTCTCACCCCAGTTCTCCGGCTCTGATCCTTCCAACACCAGCACATTCGGAGGGCTCCCGGATCTGGTAGGCGATCCGAACAACGTACCTGGAGGTAAGAATTATCACAATTGGTTCAATACGGCGGCATTTGCCGCTCCAGCGAGCGGCACCTTCGGCAACGCCCGGCCGAACAGTCTCGAGGGCCAGCACCTGTACCAGACACATCTATCCGTCACGAAGAGTGTGGCGATCACCGAACGAGTTCACTTCAACTTCATCACCCAGATCTCAAACATCTTTAATCACCCGCAGTTCCTGAATCCGAGCGGCGATATCTCGGTGCCAGGTGGAAACGAATTCACGAGCCAGTACGGAACCTTTGACTCGCTCGAGAGCGGACAGCAGCGGCAAATTACTTTCCTGGGTGGGTTCACGTTCTGATGGCTCAAACCGGCTCGTTTACATAGAGCTTAACTCTTCATGACTTCATGGCAGGGATAGAAGCTCTCCTGCCATGAGGCGCCTTACTTAGCGTGCCACATGCAATGCTTCGTGGCGCGCGGGATTTAGGTTTATGAAATTGGATCGGGACAATGCGGCCGCGATCGGGCCGTCTGAAGCAATGATCGCCGGCGTCTCACGCCGCCGCCGTTTCTTTCATGCGGTGCTAGTCACCCTGTTCGCCGGAACTCTGTTCGCAATTTCAGCTCCGGCGCAGACAACCGAGCGTCTCGCTCTCAGGCCCCCAATGGGCTGGAACGATTGGGCGCATTATCAGTGCGACTTTACGGCCGATGACATTCTCGCCAATGCCAAGGCCCTGGTAAAGACTGGCCTGGCCTCGCACGGCTACAACACCGTCACCATCGACGATTGCTGGATGCAGAAAGACCGCGACGCTTCGGGTAATTTGCAGGTCGATCCGAAACGCTTTCCACAAGGAATGAAGGCCGTCGGCGACGCCATTCATGGACTCGGCCTCAAGTTCGGCATCTACGAAGATGCCGGTTATCTTACTTGCGGCGGATTCGCCGGTAGCGGAGAGCCTAAAGGCGGAGGCAAGGATCACTTCCTGCAGGATGCGAAGCTCTTCGCGTCGTGGGGGGTTGACTATCTCAAGCTCGATGGATGCAACGTCTACGTACCCACCGGGGGGACTCAGGATGCCGCCTACCGCAAAGCCTACTCCGCACAGGCGGCAGCATTGAAAAAGGTCGGGCGTCCGGTCGTCTTCTCAGAATCAGCGCCCGCATACTTCCAGGGTACTCCTGGCTGGTACGACGTCCTCAGCTGGGTGGGCGGCTATGGCCAACTCTGGCGCGAGGGCACCGACATTAATGTTTTCGATGCGAAGAAGCCAGATGCCTCTCGATTCGACAGCATCCTTTGGAACTATGCCTACAATTTACCTCTAGGTCGCTGGCAGAAGCCCGGCAACTGGAATGATGCAGACTTCATCCTTGCAGGCGACCGGGGCACGGATCTCGCCGAAAGCCGCACCCAGCTCGCCCTGTGGGCTATGATGTCGGCGCCGCTCATCCTCAGCTCCGACCTTGAAAAGCTCGATTCCAAGGCGATTGCCATTCTCGGCAATGAAGCCGTCCTTGCCATCGATCAGGATCCTCTCGGGGAATCAGCCACATTAGTCCGCCGTACGCCGACCATGGACATCCTCTTCAAGCGACTTAAGGGTGGCGACTACGCGATTGCGATATCAAACCGCATCAACAACACAGCACACGTGGACCTGCATCCCTCTGACTTAGGATTCAGTGGAAGCGACGGCTGTCGATTTGACCTCGAAAACCTTTGGAGCGGTGACCGTCGGTCAGACACTTCCATACATGCCGACGTCGAGGGACACGATACTGGGATCTGGCGTATCCACACCGGCTCGTCCTGTGGCGCGCCGACGCGGACCGGCAATATCATTCTCACTGCAAACGAAGAGAAGCATGACTTCGGTTTCGACGGCTACACCCGATGCCTCTCATCGCAAGGAACCGCCAGCGCATGCACCGGTTCCTCATCCGAGACATGGGTTGTCGGAGGCGACGGAACTCTCAGGTCGGGAGGCAGCTGCCTGGCCGTCGCAAATGGCAAAGTCATCATGCAGCCGTGCTCCGCGAGTGCTGCTCAGCATTGGACTTGGACGCTGGCTGGGCAACTGCGCCATGGACAGCACCAGTGCCTTACGGGCTCAGGTTCTGGTCTCACGTTGCAGTCATGCGGCCATAATCTCGCTGACCAGATCTGGTCTCTTCCCAACCATTAACTAACTCCGGCTGCGCACCGTCTACGGCAAAGACCGTGAGTGCGTCTAGAACTCGGAACTCTGGACCGGCGTTCCCATCAAAGATGGATCCATCTTCGGGAAACCCAAAACAGCGACAGATGCTTTAGTCCTGCGTCAGAGGCTGCATAATCATCATTGCCATGAATATCATCACACGCAGGGAATTTCTGAGTACGGCGGCAGTTGCCGCTACATCCTCGACCCTCATCGGCGCCACATCAAGGCTGCAGACAGGAAATTCCGCCGGCTTGTCTGATGACCATGACCAAACATGGCCAGATTCCCTGATCTTTCCCAAACCACAGCACATCACTGCCACGAGTGAACCCTTCGTGCTCGACGAGCGCGTTTGCATCCTTGTTCCCCCGCGCCCATCAGAGCAAGATTCCTTCCTCGCGCGTCGCCTTACCCATGAACTCAGCGACCGTTTTGATCGCCATCCGCGCATTACCCCAACCGCATCGGTGCAGTCGAGCACCCCGACTATCGTCATGGGCAGCCTCGGAAACCCGCTCGTCCGCCAATGCTGCACCCGCCTGAATCTGCACCCGCACGAACAGATTCAATCGGATGAAGGCTATTTGCTTCACGTTGAGAAAGATATTGTTCTCATCGCCGGGCGCGATGACCGAGGCGCTTTCTACGGATTTCAATCTCTCCGCCAGTTGCTGCGCCGCGCCGCCAGCCAGGTACAGGTTCCAGGCGTGGATGTCCGGGACTGGCCCGACAAGCCCTTTCGCGGTCTCTACCTGTATCTCCCCGGCCGCAAGAACATCCCATTCTTCCGGCGATTCGTCCGCGATTTCATGGCGATCTATAAATACAACACGCTCATCATGGAGATAGGCGCAAGTGTGCGCCTCGACACGCATCCTGAGCTCAATGCCGGATGGACGGAGTTCGTACGAGACTGCAATTACAGCGCACGCAATTATCCCCCGCATCCATTCCACGACATGGAGCAAAACTCATCCCACCAGGACACGGCTGATGGCGAGATACTCGAGAAAGACGAAGTTGCCAGCCTGGCTCACTGCATCGCCGAAAATCACATCGAGTTAATCCCTGAAATCGCCTCATTTACCCATAGTTATTACCTGCTGACCCGCTATAGGAACTTCGCCGCGGTCCCGGAACATAAGTGGCCCGATATCTACTGTGCCGCGCATGATGACGTATATCCTCTCGTCTTCGACGTCTACGACGAATACCTCGATCTGCTCCGGCCGAAGATGGTCCACATCGGACACGACGAGCTCTTTCTTCCCATCGACATTTCGCCTCAATGCCTGGATACAGATATCGGCGAGATCTATGGTCAAGATGTGAAGAGGGTGCATGACCACCTTGCCTCGCGCAACGTCAAGACCGCCCTCTGGGGCGATATGCTGCTCGAATCGGTTCGGGGCCGAGGGCTGCAGAAGCACAAGGCTCCCGACGGATTTTCCTATTCCACCCCTGGTGGCATGACCGGTGAGCAAGTGCAAAGGCTGATTCCGAAAGACTGCCTTGTGTTCAACTGGTTCTGGCAGGAGGATCCCGCGGTTCCTTACGGAAACGCCAAGCTCAACGAAGATACGCTTGACCAGATGGGTTTCCAACAGGTCTACGGCAACTTCGACTACACCGTCACCAATTACAACACGCGCAAGCAGCGCAGCACTCTGCTAGGCGGCGCTCCTTCAGCCTGGTTTGCCACCAATGAGATCGGCTTCGGCAAAGAGCTTATGGCCACCTTCCTCGGCTGCAGCAGCATTCTCTGGAACGGCGTCGTACCGACCGCTGGAGCATTATCGGCCCGAGTCCAGTTGTTGGTTCCCTCCATGCGCGAACGTCTCAGCGGCTTCACGCCGCCCTCGCAGACGGAAACAAGTATCAGGCCAATGGAAATTGCCGACCATTTCAACTCGGATGACAATCCACCCCTCCCCGGCGTTGACCTGCGCGGGATGAAAACGGGCGCCTTGAGAAACGGCTCGATGTTGTTCGACCTCAGGATCGTCGATCGAAAGCACACAATAGTGGTGGGGACGCAAGGCAAGGAACCTTCCCGCCTGCCGCCGGCAGTGGATGGTATCGCCCTTAACGTTTCGCCGACCAGTCTGATCTTCCTGCATGCCGCTGCCAGGCCAGCGTCGAACAAAGAGAGCTTCCGGATTATCTGGGACCAGCAGGACACCGCTGACCTTTTGGGATGGTACGAAGTTGTATACGAAGACGGTTTCGTTGCCAGTATCCCGATCCGATATGGCGTCCACCTTCTTGAGTGGGACTGGCAGCAGCGTTCCGCCCATCCAGCGAACACCTACGCCAGATATTGTTACGACGCTGATGCTGTCGTCCTTGGTACAGAAGAACATCCTATTACGTTCTTCGCATTCGAATGGCTTAACCCTCGCATCGGCAAGGTCATCCGAGAGCTGCGCCTTTGCGGCAGCAGGGGATTCCGGGGCGGCTCCAGCGACTTCGACAACTCCTGGGGACCTGTCGTCGAAACGAATGCAATCATGTTGCGCGCGCTCAGTTTCGTGCAGATGCGCAGCTAGTAGCTTCGTTCATTCTTCCTAAGAATGGGACTTGGCGCTCACGCACCGGATGCAGAAGCCTGGTTTGCCTGCGCGGGACTATCGGAGCCTAACAGCTCTGAGTATTCCGCGGAGAGACGTCGCATTTTGTAGTTGAATTCCCGGAATCTGTCTTCCCAGCGTTTTGCCTCATCCTCAGAATACGAGTAGAAGCCCCGCCTGTTCTTGATTCCACGCCCACCACCCTCGACGACGTCGCGAATCAGCTTGGGAATGCCCGGATCGGTTGACAGCTCCGGTAACAAGTCGCGCATCACACGGTGATACGCCTCAACCCCCATCAAGTCCATATATCGAAATGGGCCCGCCAGCGGCATCCACCAGCCTACATCCGTGCGCATTGCACGATCAACGTCTTCGACAGTGCACACACCGGAATCAACCAGGTGACAAGCTTCGCGAAACATCGCGTACGAGATGCGGTTGGTAATGAATCCTTGGATCTCCTTTCGGAGTACGGTTGGTTCTTTACCCCATCTCGAAGCGAGCGCGACGATATGTTCGATACATTCCCGCGATGTCGCACTGCCGGGGACGATTTCTAAAAAACGTTTGACGTGAGCTGGGTCAGCCCAGTGGACGGCCAGAATCCGCTCAGGGTGCTGCGCATCCTCCTGAAGTAGCGAAACTGGTATAGCCGAGGTGTTGGTCGCCAGAATGCAATGTGCGGAGACCACCCGCTCTAACTCTCTTATCAACGCACGTTTCAGATTTGTGTCTTCGGTAACAGATTCAAAAACGATCTCTACTCTGGCAACGTCCTTGAGTTCGCCGGTCATGAGGAACCGTTGCATCACAGCTTCCGCAGGGTCGGCAAGCAAACCCTCGATGGCCATCTCCGCGAGTACTTGGCCGATTCGCTCCGGCGCATCTGCACTCGCTCCCATGTCATCGGTCACCCCGATTACGCGGTGTCCTGCTGCCAGCAGGCATCCCGCAATACTCCTGCCCATCAACCCAAGCCCAATTACACCAACTGCGCTTTCCGTTGTTGCTCCGATCGTCATTGCCGACTCCTCCGGATCCCTTGATGTCGAATTGTATTGGGTTCCGGGCATTCATGCGGCCCTGCGGCAATCCCTAGGAGTGATTGCCAGCACAGCAGCGAAGGGGTAGCATCAGGACCAGACAGCGGCCCGGTGAGCGGGGCAGGAGGCACGATGAACAGAAACGTCAACCGTAGAGATTTCCTCCAGGGCGCAAGCGCCGCGGCCGTGGGATTGTCCCTCCCATCTACCCGTCTGATGGCTGTGCCGCTGTCTCCCAGCGCGCCCGTAGCAGTGGCCAAGTGCGATACCTACGGCCCGGCGGTTGCGGCCTCGCTCGAAAGGATGTTCGACCAGATCGGCGGCCTCAAGAAGCTGGTCTACGGCAAAACGGTAGCCATCAAGGTGAACGTGACGGGTAGTTCGTCGACCCGTTACAACGGCATGGACCAGGGTGTCACGTACTGGGTCCATCCCGACGTGGTCAGCGCCACGGTGCACCTGATCGGCAAAGCCGGCGCAAGACGCATCCGCATTGTCGAGAGCCCGACCTCGTCCATGGCGCCCACGCTGGAGCAGTTCCTTACCGAAGCGGGCTGGAAGATCTCTGACCTGACGCGCGCGGCCACGGGCGTGGAGTTTGAAAACACTAATTTTCCCGGCAAATCGGGCAAGTATACCCGGCTTTGGGTTCCAGGCGGCGGCCTCATCTTCAGGGCGTATGACGTGAACAGCGCCTACCAGGACTGCGACGTCTTTGTCTCCGTGGCCAAGCTGAAAGAGCACAGCACTGCCGGCGTCACTATGGCGATGAAGAATCTTTTCGGCGTACCCCCAACCAATATCTACGGCCAGAACGCGGGAATCGACGAACCCAGCAAGCAGCCGGGCGGAGGCCGCTCCATGCTGCACATGGGCGACCGGCAGCCATCCAGGAGCGCTCTGGCTGAGATCAACCCCTCGACGCCGCGCGATCCCGGGTATCGCGTGACACGGGTGACGGCGGACCTGGTGGCGGCGCGCCCGATTCACCTCAGCGTGATTGATGGCATCGATACCGTGGCTGGCGGCGAGGGCCCGTGGGTCAAGGGCATGCGGCCGGTTCACGCAGGCCTGCTGATCGCCGGAATGAATCCGGTGACTACCGACGCGGTCTGCACCGCCCTGATGGGCTTCGATCCCATGGCGGAAAGAGGCACGGCGCCATTCGAGAAATGCGACAGCACGCTGAAGCTGGCGGAGCAACTCGGCATCGGAACGCGCGACCTGAGCCGCATCGAGCTTATCGGGCTGCCCATCAGCAAGGGCAAGGTCGATTTTCGCAAGGTTCCACAACCGGCCTGATCAAACTGACGCCAACCGGCAGCACACACGCAGGCCCTTCGGCAGCAGTCGAAATGATTCCTGCCATCGACTATTACCATGTGTGCCAAGGGTTCGTTCGCCAGCCGGCTCTAGACGGGCATCTCCGGTTAGCATTCCGCGCTTACCGTGCCGGGCATTCTGAACGGCGGTCTTGTTCTGGACAAGTCTCGAAATGTGGCGGGCGCCATCGCATCTGTGTTGTTGACGCCAGGGCTTCTACACGTTGCGTCCGATCTGCCTAACAGCCGAACGCTTCGGATTCCTGAACCCTTGCCGACATTTGAGGAGTAATCGGCCTCGGCGAGTGATTTGGAGATTTATCACTCGTGGCGCGTGCGTCAGGGTTCGTAGATCAGGGAATAGAAACTGAGATCGCGAGAACGGCAATTGACATTGAGCAGAAATCCACTACCATATGGTTGTGGATAGGTTAGATACAACATTTGCGGCTTTGTCTGATCCAACTCGGCGGGCAATGATCGAACGGCTCAGCCATGGACCCGCCACCGTGCATGGATTGACGGAACCGTTTGCACTGTCCCAGCAGATGATTTCAAAACATATTGCCTGCCTGGTGCGGGCCCGGATTGTGATCAAGGCGAAGCGTGGACGAGAGAGTGTGTGCACGCTCAGGCCAGAGGCAATCAAGACAGTCAGCGACTGGGCTTTTTACTATCGGCGATTCTGGGAAGAGAGTTTCGACAAGCTGGACGTGGTTCTGAAGGAAATGAAAAAGAAGGAGGTCAGGGATGGCAAAAAACGCGGTTAACGAGATCGAGCGGATGGTTATTACAAGAATTTTTGATGCCCCACGCGAGTTGGTTTGGAAGGCGTGGACAGACCCGAAATATGTGACGCAGTGGTGGGGACCGAAAGGATTCACTGCGCCTGTTTGCAAGATGGATTTTCGCGTGGGAGGAAAATTCCTCTGGTGCATGAAAGCGCCAGATGGAGAAGTTGTGGGCTGGAATGGCGGCGAGTACTTCGAGATTGTCGAGCACGAGAAGATTGTTTACTCGATGTACTTTGCTGACGCGGAGGGAAACAAGGTCGATCCGGCGCAATATGGGATAGAGCATGAGGACATCGACGATGGGTGCAATGTAGTTACCTTTGAAGATTTCGGAGACGGCCAGACGAAACTCACCTTGATTGGAAATGAATCCATGGAGAACGCAAAGAACAGCGGCCAACTAGAGGGCTGGAACGAGATCCTCGAAAAAGTTGCCGAAGTGGTTGCGGGACTGGCGAAGTCGGAGTAAGAAGCTTTGATTCGCGAAACTCGACCGAGGAGAAAGAAGTGAAAAGAATACCGTTTCTCGCTATTGTCTTGCTGGCATTCGCGTTTCCCGCCCATGCCCAGGACGCGATGAAGGAAGATATAGCCGTCAAACCTGCCGATTCAGAAATGAAAGTCGTGCTCGACTCCTGGAATGAGATTGGGCGCAAGCTGACGGCGATGGCCGAAGATTTTCCCGAAGACAAATATGACTTCAAGCCGACACCCGTGCAACGGACCTTCGCTGAGCAATTGCTGCACGCGGCGGGTTCAAACTACTACTTCACTAATGCCGTCAATGGGAAGAAGCTTCCGGCAGCGGAAGATCCCAAGCGCGACCAATACAAGTCCAAGGCCGAAATCGTTGCGTTCGTCAAGAAATCCTTCGCCGATGGCGCAGCCGCCATCCAGTCGAAAGGCGAAAAAGGAATGACGACAGAGGTTGTTTATTTCCCTCACCAGAAAGCGCGTATTCTCGATATCGCGAACGGCCTCATCGAACACAGCGGTGAACACTACGGCCAACTCGTTGTGTACTACCGCCTCGCAGGTCTTGTGCCGCCGGAGTCGCGGCCCCAGAAGTAAAGCTCAAGAGACCAGTTATCGCGCGCCGTTTGCGCGAATGCGCGGGATTTTTGAACCTTGCTCGTTTCCTCCATGTACTTCTCTGACGCGGAGGGCAACAAAGTTGAGTTTCCGGACAAGCGACCTTGGTTCGGCTGTTGCATCCAGGGCAATCCACGTTTCCAGGGCTGCAGCGGCTGGAAACGCGGTTTGGCGGAGATAACCGGCCAAAAAGCTGAACCACGCGATCGTGGGTGGCAGTAAGAAGCTATATTCTCTTTCAGTTGGGATTTCTTTAGGAGGCGGGGCCCCGCTTCCTGCCAGCATCTTGGCGGATTCGAAGCGGGAAGCGGGACCCGTGTGAGGTAAACGATCCTCTTTGTCCCAGTGTCGGTCCCGCTGGAGCAGCTTGTCGCCTGCTGGGCCGAAGACTCGGACGAGACCATCTTACGCCGATGTCCGCTCTGTAAACAGGATTCGATTGTTGGCCATGGGCGACGGCGCAAGCAGGCACACGATGAGCATCACGACTGGATCGGGATTCGCCGGGGCCGCTGCGGAAGCTGCGGGACAACCTTCACTTTTCTTCCGCTGTTTTCTCTCCCTTACACGCACTTCAGTTTGCTGGCGCGGTGCCAGGCATTGCGGCAGCGCTTTGTAGATCACTGCTCGTGGGAAAAGGCTGTGCCCAAGCTCAAGGACGCGGATCGCGTGCCCGATGCTTCCACGGTCCGGCGCTGGTCGAACGGCGTGGACGGTTCCCAGCCGGCGCTTTCTCTCTTCCGACAAGTTCTCGTGCGCGTGGCTCACTGGCTGGAGCGGGGCAACCATGCGCATGAGAAAACCGCGCCCCCGTCGTGGCTAACGCCGGCTCTCGCAATCCTCTGGCCTTTGCGTGTCTAAGAAAAATCCTTTTTCCCCACCATCCTTGCCTGGGATCGCCGGCGTCACCCGCCTACGCTGGGCTCCGGAGGCGAAAAAGTCGCTGTGGGCGAAGACGTCGAAAAACTCAAGCGGCGGATGCCGCTGCTGGACTATCTGCGGGAACATAACTGGACTGGCCGGCCCGCGGGCCGCTTCGAGTTGGTCGGCTTCTGTCCGCTGCACGACGAGACCCGGCCGTCGTTCTATGTCAACACGCGAAAAATGTTTTCTACTGTCACGGCTGCGGCCAGGGCGGAGATCTGATTCGCTTCATCCAGTTGTCCCGCCGTCTGTCCTTCCGTCAGAGCCTCGCTTGCCTCGATCCACAGACCGCTGCAGAAGGCATCTCCTCGGCGGTGCTCGATCAAGCTGTCGCCTTCTATCAACAGCAACTGGATCACTACTCCGAAGCGCTGCGCTATCTCGACCAGCGCGGACTTCACGATGCTGCCCTGATTGGAGAACTGGGCGTCGGTTACGCTGCGGGAGGAAGTCTGCGCCGTCATCTCACGGCACAGGGCTATTCCTTCGATCTGCTGCGAAGAGCCGGCCTGATCAACGCGCAGGGCTCGGATGCTCTCTATCGGCGCATCGTCTTCCCGTTGCGCCAGCGCGAACACATCGTCAACCTCTACGGCCGCAGTATCGGCACTGCCTTCTCTCATCGTTTCCTGCCTGGTGCTAAGGGCGGTCTGTATGCATGGGAGAAGGTCCGGCACTGCCCCGAGGTGATCCTTGTCGAGGGGCTGTTTGACTATGCCGTATTGCGGCAGGCGGGTTTTCCCAACGTGACCTGCTCGCTGGGCACGCATCTCAACGCTGACCAGTTCCAACAGTTGTGTGAGGGGCCACGCGCCGTCTATCTCACCTTCGACGTGGATGCCAACCAGAGCGGACAACAAGCCGCGAAGCAACTGGCCCATCGTCTTGGCATGCATGGCGTCGCTGCTCGCCGCGTGTTGCTGCCTGAGGGGCACGATCCCAACTCCTTCTTCGTTGAAGGCGGTGATGCGCGGCAGTTCCAGTCTCTCGTGGAGGCCGCGCAGCCATGAAGTTCCGCGTGATCCGTCAAAAGACCCCATCAGGCGCGCACAGTCCGATTCATGTGGTCGAGCTATCCACTGGTCAGGGTGTCGGTTGGATCAACCGCTTTCTGGACCGCGAGTATGTCCGCCGCCTGGCAGACAAGAGCCTGTACAGCTACGCGCATAGCCTGTTGCACTTCGTGCGCTGGTGGGAGAGCGTTCATCACACCGGCGATATCTCCAAGTCGGACCTCAGCGAATCGGCTCTACTCGACTACGTACGCTTCCAGTCCAGCCGCCAGCCCGCGCCCTCTGCCACCACCATCAACGACCGGGTCGCCACCGCCGATCGCGCTATCCGCAGCGAGTTCCCCGACGCTCCCTGTCAGGTGGCGCACGGGTTTCATCAGCCCTTCATGCACCGCAGGCCGATGGGACTCGGCCGGCCGCGCTTCGAGATCGGCAGGCTCAGAGTGAAAGAACCCAAGCTCAACATCGTCCCCCTCTCGGTCGATGAAGTGGCGCGCTTCTGGTCCAGTTTTCGTAGCGCGCGCGACCTGGCCATCGTGGGCCTGATGCTCATGCAGGGGCTTCGCTCCGCTGAAGTGATGGCCTTGAAGCGCGACGATGTGCTGTTGTCTGAAGGTCAGCTTCGCGTACGCGGCAAGGGAACCAAGCTGCGCTTGCTGCCGCTGGCGCCGGAAACGACGCAGTTGATCGATCACTATCTGCGCGTGGAACGGCCCGATCCCTGCTCCGCGGCTCTGTTCGTCGTGTTGAAAGGGCCCGGACGCGGCACACGCATCACTCCCCCAGGACTACGTTCCCTGTTCCGCTATCATCGCCGCACTACCGGCATCCAACTGGCCAACCCACATCGCTTCAGGCACACCTTCGCTTCCGATATGGTCCGTGCCGGGATGAGCCTGCCCGCACTCATGCAGTTGATGGGGCATGCCGACATCGAAACCACCATGCGCTACGTAAAGGTCTCGCCGCAGGATGTCTATCTTCAGTATGCCCGCGCCGCAGCGCAGTGCATCCATCCTCAGCCCAGGATCTCCTCGTGAAGCGCTGGCGCCGTCCTCCACTCCAGCATCCCCTGGCGCCGGTCTTCGCCCGTGCGGTCGAGTCTCTGTCGACCGCACTCGCTCCTTCCAGCAAGCGTAACTATGACATCGTGGTTCGCAGCTTCCTCGTCTATCTCGGAACCAAACACCCGGCGGTTACTCGGCTCGAACAACTGCGCCGCGATCCTCATATCCTCGGCTGGATGTCCCATTTGCGTGCGCAGACTCCGCCCCTGTCCACGGCAACCTGTATTGGCAGGCTCTTCGCTCTGCGCACCATCTTCCATGAGCTGGCTCGCACCAGCCATCTCCCCGAACTGGCCCACTTGCTGCTGCGCGAGGATATTCCGCGCTCGCCCCATACTCTGCCACGACCGCTCACCCCCGAGCAGGATCAACTCCTGCAGCAGGAGTTCATGCGCCGCAACGATCTCGGCGGAAATGTCTTCCTGCTGCTCCGCTCGACCGGCATGCGTATCGGTGAATGCGTCGATCTCTCCTATGACTGCCTACGCTCCACGGACCAAAACAATGGGCCATTCATGTCCCTCTCGGAAAACTCAAGACCGAGCGTATGGTCCCCGTCGATGCCTTCGGCCGCGATCTCGTGCATCGGCTGCGCTTCTTCCGCTCCCTGGACCCTCTACCTGCCGATGGACGGCTTCTGGCGCGTCCAGGCAGCAAGGTAGCTCTGCTCGTTCAACTCCGCGATTACCTGCACCTGGTCTGCCACTCCCTCGGCCTCTCCACCACCATCGTCCCCCATCAGTTCAGGCACACCTACGCCACAGAAATGCTTCGCTCCGGCGTCAGCTTCCCCATCCTGATGAAGTTACTTGGCCACGTCGATCCGGCGATGACCATGCGCTACATCCATGTCGCCCTCACCGATCTCGAGCGCGAGTTCCAGCTGGCTCGCTCCAAACCCAGGCATCTGACCCCACAACCCAAAATATCTGCCACACCCGTGCGCGCAGGCCTCGATGGTCTCATCGACTCCTTAATCGCCGCTCAACAGGTCATGGAGATGTTCCGCCGTAGCCTCCCAAACGGTCTTGCGCGCAATCGTCTCCTCAGGCTCTCAAAGCGCCTCTTCAAGATCCTGGCCGAGATAAGAAAACTTCGCACCACCTGAAGAAAAATGGGAACCGATTGGCCGATTATGGCGATAATGCATCAACCGAGAATGTCGCAACTGGATTCTCAGGCGTCAGATCGAAGATGGCTGGCTCATTGGGGTAATGCCGATAACTGAAGGCATAAGAAATCCGGCTGAAGAATAATACAACACCTCGCACGGCCGCACTGCATCGAGCGATTCACAACCCATCGTCAAAAAAGGACAGCCGGTTAATTACGGCTTCAAACCGAAGCGGCAAAAACCGGAGAAAGCCTCGACAATGGCCGAGAGTTACAGGCCGCTTGGGATCAATCGCTAATCATCCGTGTTCCGCTGCTCGTGGTCTCTCTGCTTGCCCAATGGCTCGTGTTGCTGGTCGCTTCGGCATAAATGTGGCTGGTGCACTCACCCTTGAAGCGTCTGGTCGGCTGCGACGGCCCAAGCGGTGGAACTGGCACTGTTCCCCATTACAATGCCGGCAAAGCAGGCGGTTTGGGCGGCGACAACTCAATCACCTTGTAGTCTGGTGGGATTTGGAAAGCGGCGGGGTGGGGCTCGCCGGGAATGACGCCCTGGCAAACCTGCGTTATTTGGCCGAATCCACCGTTTATCTTGGTGAGCACGGGCAGACGGGTGCTGGTGCTGGTCCAGACCTCAGCCAAGGTTGGCCCCTGCGGAGCATTTGGCGCTGACTGAGATCCGGGTGCTCCCCGCAAGTTGGGCATTCCCGGCGCCTGGGGTGCGCCTGGCACCTGGGGCATTCCCGGCGCCTGAAATGTTGGGGGTTTGGGCGCGGCGGGAATGTTCGGCATTGCTGGTGGTTGAATGACGTAGCGCTTTCCCTCAACCTCAAGACCCTGAAGGACGCCCTTACCCAAATCCTGCACCTGTGCAGAAGGCGCAGGCGCAAGTCCCGGAACACTGAGGTGAGGCATCGGCGGCATACCGGGAGGTGACGGTGTGGCTGAGAGCAGTGGCTGAATCGTTGCTGTCTTCTTGATGTGGTCCAGCAGAATGGTTTGGCCAGCAGCCGGGCTGGAAATCACCGACGTATTGCCGCTATCCAAGCGCGTGTTTCCACCCGCCGCGCGGGTGAGTCGATAAGCGGACTGCACAGGCGGAATGCTCGTTTCGGCGAGCTGCAGTTCGCTGGTGAAGTCAGCCGTGACGGGAGGAACCGAGGTTGGCCTGATCAGTGCCAAAGCATCCACAGAGTAGCACGGGGAGGGAAATGATGGGGAGAATTCGACCCTGCGAGTTGCCTCTTACGAATGGCGGCGTCTGGGGGGCGCTCATGATAGCTCCCCGCCCGACGCCGATTACTATCCGAGAGTCGGCATGGCGACCGGAATCTCGTGCCTGCCGCCAAGTCGGGGTCCGAGTATACTTCGGGAGCCTGGGGCGTTTGTGCGGACTAATCCGATAAAGAACCTTGAAATAATGCTGCGTGAGTGATTTTGCTCTGACATGGAGTGACCCTGTCAACACCGCGGATTCGGTGGAGTTGTTTTTGTAGTTGTTGTTGCCCTTCGGCGAGGACAAAGCGAGCAGCAGCCTGAGCAGTGATGAGCGTCGATTGATCGGTCTGATATTCGCGGGTCGGAACCGCATAATCATGATCCGTCGGAGCCTTCCACGCGATCTCTTTCACCTCCTCCGAGATACTTTCCTGTCGTCTGCGCAGTCCGTACCAGATGCATGGAGGACGACGATAGCTCCATGCTGCTTCGACAACGATTCGTCGCAGGTGTGCGTTGCCCGTTTTCGTGATGCCTCCACGCCTGGTTCGCTGCCCGCTGGAATCCTCGCTGGGAACAGCACCGCAATAACTCATCAGTTGCCGGGCGCTTTCGAAACGGGATACCTGCCCCAACTCGGCGGCGATGGTCACAGGCGAGATGTCCGCGATACCGCGCAGCGCCTGCAGATCGTTGATGACTTGCTGTAAAGCTGGCGAAGCCAGCTTTACAGCTTCCATGATGGCCTGCTCCAGACGAGCTACGCGTTCGCGCATGTGCTCGACCTCATGCAGATAATCTTGCCGAGTGGCCTGCTGAGCGATCTGCGCAAAACGTAGCAGCGCAACCCAGATCAGATAGGGCCGCGTCCACGGCCTCACTCCCGACGGTGGGCGCTGGCCTGAACGCAGAAGGAACTTGCTCAACCGATGCCGCGCTCGTATCTGATCCTGCTTGGCTGCCTCGCGGGTGCGCACCCGATCCCGCTCAGCTTCGCTGAACCGCATTTGCAGGCCGCCATCGTTCCCCACCCCTTCTCATCCGGACGAACCAGAACAGCAATCGATGCAAGCTGCGATCACAGTTGTTATGCCCAAGTGAACGTGTTTCCGGTATCTCCGTCTTCCGGCCTGGATTTCCACCACCCGCTATACCCTTGGAAACCAACCTCAATCCCGCCCTCGTGCCAGTTCGGCCCACCTTGCAAGCCTTCCGCCGTAATCCGATATCGAAATGGTTTCACGGTAACAACCTTGTACCACCCAAGTCCGTAACTGTATAGATTTCCTCTCATGTCTCCACTCAAGGGGATGACCTGCTGATTCGTACCGTCAAAGTCAAAGTAATAGTGGCCGTCCGGGTCTAAGTAACACGGGCCTGAAGAAAGGTAGCGGATCGCCACAATTCTTCTGTCGCCACTGACAAGCGCTCCCATATTGACGATATAGTCAGCCCGAAAATTATTCAGAATCGTGATGTTCTGACCAACGTCATGAGAGTATAGCAATTGTTTTTCGTATCCCTCAGGATGAAAGCGCCTCACGTTCTCCTTCGTTGTGTGCTTTCGACGAACAAAGTCAAGGACGGACTCTTCGTTGATCGTCGCATGATATTCGATCAATTCCTGAGCTTCTGCCCCGGAAGCTCTGACATGAAACCCGGCGCCTTTCGAAATGTTCGGCACCGAAAACGTAGGATACTTCCCGCCCTGCCTTCTGTTCGGCCGCTGCTTGTCCTCCGGCGCACTAAAAATGACGATATTGCCTTGATCCTGCACCACAGAGCATTCCGTCAGCTCGCTGAACTGAACCTCCAAATCAAAATCGATCGTCGCGGGGCCAAGAACCTGAGGAGACCTGGGAGTAGCAGTGAAGTATCGGATGAGGTCCAGTCCGCTCCCCAGTCTGCATTCGCTTGTGGGCTTCTCCGTCTTCGATTGGGAACTCCAGGCCTGGAGGCGGAACATCGTCTTCTCACCGAATTCACCGTCTTTGGGTTTCAACGAGAACTTACCGGCCAACCTCTCTGCCGGCTCCGGCGTATAAACAGTTCCACCACCCTGATCCAAGATCTGCACACTCAGCCAGCTTTGCACCTCACCGAATGTGACTAACCACTTCACAAGCGCCTCTTGAGGGCTGCACGTCAGCCGGAAGAATTCGATAACCGGCTGGGCGTGTTTCACGCGGATGCTGGTCATCGAGGTCGCCTGTACCAGCGGCGTTCGCTTTGCCGGGTCCTCGTCCGCATGATCTGGAATCCGCGCATCTCCGGGAGGTGTGCTATAGCCTCTCAGAATGAAACCGGTGTCGGCTGTGATATTAGCGATCGGAAAACTGTTGCACGATAAAGTTTTATTATCGTCAAGCTTACGGTACTGAACGTAGCGCGTCGTAGGGTTCGCCTTATCATCCACTGTCAGATATTCGATCTGCAGATAGGGAACCGCGAACGCCTTCCAGCTAAGATAGACCGTGCTGCCGAAATCTACAAGCTCTTCGGCCCCCTTAAGATAGCTGGTTGTAACAGTGTGCGAGGGATCGTTCGTGCTCAAATGAAAATCCGTGATGAAGGCTTTGGCTGTTGCGCGACTCACAGGAAGAGCGAAGTGGCCATCGCGGTAGCCTTTTACATTCCTGTTAGTCAAGGACACATAGGTCAGCCCTGCGGGAAAACCCTGCCCGATCTTGATATTCGTGAAGATGATGTCAACCGGCCTCAGCTTGGCTAGCTTCATGTTATTGGGAGGCCTAATCAACCAGCTGGTTGGAGTGTCATCTGTTCCATCCTGCTTATCCACCTTCCACCCATCGGGTATCTGGTACGTGATGTTATTGACGTCGCTCTCTGTGGTGAGCGCGCCGGTGTCATACTTTGTGCCGGTCAGGAAGGTCACCATGAAAGAGGATTGATCAAGGTCAATACCGGCGGATTCGGTCCCTGTATGGGACAAGGTTAGCTTAAGCTCATTTATGAGGCGGTCGCCAGCCGTATCCAGGACCGCGCCCGGAGTGACTAAGACCTCGGCATTTCCACTCGTCCACTCATGCGGAACGGTGCGGCTGATCATGCTCGGAGTAAAGACGCCGCTGAATGCACGCAGATAAGTGGGAGGGTCAATCACGTGCAGTGGGAGGGATGAATCCCGGTTGCCGCCTGCCAGGTTGTAACAGCCAATATTCAGTTTCTGAGGCACCGTTCCCGCATAGGTACAGCTGAGCTTGGTGAAACGGAACTTCACACTCGCGCTGGAGTCAAGGTTGAAATCCTTTTGAGGACAGAGCCCCACATAGGGCGGCGAGGTTGGCCGATTGGCGTTGAAACGAGCAAAGCACCACCCGGACTCGGGTTGCGAGACTGCTCTCCAGGTGGAGCCGTCCGTGCTGACTTCTACGGCCAGCGAATCCAGGCTCAGCGATTCCGTCAGGTCCTTGTTCCCGAACGTGAGGAAAAGCGTTGTGGGGGTTGAGAGCACGGAATTGTTCGACGCCGGCATGGTTCCGCCAGCCAGCGTGAAAGCCTGCTCGGATGAATTTGTCAGCGTTAAGATCAGTATGTTGGCGTCGCCGGCCGCTCTTTCGCGATAGACGATGCCTTCCGCGCTCGCGCCAAAAGCCGTGTTGTCCAGGCGGAATTCATATCGCCGCTGATTTGGGCCTTCTAGCAGCGGGTCGACCGGGGATGGTTTCGCATTCATGGCGTGTGGCTCCCTTTCAAGGATTTGCGCGGCGCCGCTTTGGCGAGGTGATTGGTAAAATGTGGCCCTCGGTATCTCGCTTGCCTCATCCAGGGTTGGGCGGTTTCGAGGACGTCTCCGCGGGATAGAGGCGAAGCCAGCCTTCAGTCAGGCGCGGCGGTGCGGCGAACGCGGCGCGGGTGTTTGGTGGAGCGACAATCTCCTGCGTCCGCCATTCGCGCTTGTCCCTGTTGAGCGGAGAAGTTTGCAAAGTCAGCCAGGACCATGCATGTCCCACCTCGCTGGGCACAGCCACAGCCGTCCGCTCGCCGCTGCTCAGTACGGGGGCACTCAGGAAAGTCACGGCGATCGAGCGCAAGGCGTCGGCGAACTGCGCAGGTGCGATCGCGATGCTCTTCACTGGCAGGATGCCTGTGCTCGCATGGATCGGTGCGCGGGGATCGACGAGCATGGTCACGGTCTTCGTGTCCTTATCTGCGGGAGCGAGCGACAGCCTCTCCCTCCCTTTGCTGGGCGGGGCCACAACCTGGCGTTTTCCATTCTCCGGCGCCGATGGTGCGTAAAACGTTTTGTAGGCATCCGGCGTTTTACCAATGAAGTAACCAACCAGGCCATCGTTGGCCCGGATGGTTTCACCGAGGCGCACCGGGAAGCGCATCTGCGCGAAGCTCGCGGTGCCGTCGTCGCCCGTTCCATTCACACGGTCCATGAACGCATCCGGCCTCTGATTCAGAGCCGGCATTCCGTACAGGTCGAGGCGCAATTCAGCGCGCACCAGGGCCAGGGGGCGGCCGATCAGCAGGGACAGTCCCTGATCCTGCCCGTAGGAATCGGGCAGGATGCCCATCGCGCCAAGATCGATGGCGTCAATGAAGTCCTTCAGGAACCGGTCCCTGAAGCCTTCGAGATCCGCCTCGTAGCTCTGCGCGCCCGGATCCAGGGGCGGACCTCCACCCAGATTTAGCGCAAAGTCGCGCAGATACGGGTTGGCATCCTTGAAGGACTCGACAATCGCCTTCCCAAACATCCCATCCACGCCAGGCGCTCCCTGCCATCCGGGACCGTTCAAAGCGAATGAGCCGATCGCGGTTCCTTCGGCGCTGTAGATGGCGAGTGCGTTATCCAGTCGATTGAACAGGACCCAGCCGAAGACCGGCGATGAGTCCGGGTTGCGGTTCATGGCAACCACATCGCTTACGGTTGCAGAGCAATACCGGAACGAAAGTCGAGCGGGCTGCGTAATGCGCAGGGGCAGCAGGGCGCTCTGCGCCTTTTTGTTGGAGGGGTCCTTCAGGGCGTCGGCAAGGATGACATTCTTGCCGACCAGGTTGAGCTTTCGCACCTGCCCAAAAGCATCCACGAGCCAAAGGTCGTTGAGCTGCAACGTGCCGGCCCGAACGGGATTGAACAAGCGATCCGTCAGTCCGACCGTGTCGTTTCCCAGGCCAACCGCGCTTTTTGCCCGCTTTGCCAAATTCTTCGCATTGTCGCCGTCAGCCCACATATCGAAAACGGGCAGTTGAATTGTCTGCTTGCGCAGCAGCAATTGGCGATGAAAGCCACCCATTGCCTGCGCCATCATCGACAGACGCACCTCGCTCAGCGCCTTCAATGTCTGCTTCATTTGCTGATCGGCACGCGAATCGTCCGCCGAGTCGGGATGGTTTTCCAAGTAGGCCTTGATCTTTGCGGCCAGGTTGATCTCCGCATTGTTTGCCAGAGTGACCGCGCCTCGATGTTTCATCTCCGGCTTGGCGTCCGCCTGCGGTTGGCCTAAGTAGGTTGTGTCGGGAGCTTGATCGTCTGGGTGGAATCCATGCAGTTGGAAGTTATCCATCACCCAGTTCTCATCGTACTTCCTGCTTTTGCTCGCAAGGAGAGTCGGGTAGATCGGGTTGTAGGTCGCTTCCCACTGTAAGAATAGCGGTATCCAGGGCTGTTCAAACAAGACGAATCCAACCGGCGAAGGGCCAACGCCGGAAAACGTGGGTGTTGGGCCGTTCAGAGGCTGATTGGTGTTTGACCCAGCGTTCGGTCTGCGCAGTGGAACCAGAGGCCCGCTGATCTTTGCAGCGACATGGTCGTACTGCGCGCTCTGAATCTGCCCCGCAGTGACAAGACCGCCGGCCTTGCTCGCCAGCAGGATCGCCTGGTTGTAGTCGAGGAACAGCGTCTCGGTAACCAGCGCCGCAAACTCACTTCCGTTGTGCTGATTCTGGTTTGCCTGCAGTTGAAGAGGCAGGTCCTGTGCAGTGAGCGTCCTGTTGCCGACTGTCATTCCACGCGTTATTTCACTCGATAATCGGCAGGCCAGGTTGCCTCGCGCACCGTCGCAGCGCCCATCGCCGCCATATCGATACGACGGATTCACATCTGGGCCGGAAAGCAGGATTACCTGGTCGCTCGGCTCATAGAAGCGGGGAGCGGAGGACGATTCAAGCAGATATTGATCCTGCAGATTGAGGAGCTGGACGAGAAAGTCACGCTTGCCGCACAACTGCTGATACGCAATTGAAAGCTTGCCGCCGAGTCCGTCAGGCCCGCTCAACGCCTCAATGTCCTCAATTTCCGCTTGAATGAGATCTTGAATGCTATCTATCTCCGGATAAAGATCGGTATACTTGGCCTCCATGTATTTCGCCCAGTCTACAAACAGTTGCGCACGCCGGGTGGCGAGTTCGGCAGCGAGATTGTCGTACTCAGCTTGCAATTGATTCAACTTGCTCAAGGCATCGGCAACGCCAACCGGCAACGGCTTGGGGGCAACGTCCTCGACCGTTCTCTTTGCGGCGGCGCGGTTGATGGTCCAGATCTGGCCGCTGTCCTTGGTGTTGCCGTGTCCCGCATTGACGCGCGTGAATGCGCGCTCGTGCTGCGCGTCTTGGAGACTGGGCACACCATCGTGGGATTTGTACCGGTCAAGCAGGTCAAATTGCAGTTGATTCAGAATTGTCTCGATGTTTGCGGCATCTTCGTCTGAAATCTCCCTCGAAGTCCCGGCAAGATTCTGCTTCAGCGTGTGGGCCAGTACGGCGGAAAGCGCCTCGGCGGTGGTGCCCGCGAGCACGGCCACTGTTTCGCCTGCCGATTTGGCCAGATACTGATGCTTCGGATTCCACTCGAGCGAGGTTAACTGCCCGACATACAGGGTTTGCACCGGTTCTTCCCCTGTCGGGTTGTACGACCAGCGATAGTTCGATTCGAGCGCCTCGGCAAATGTCAGGACCTTCTCCGGCTGAGTTGGTTTCCCGGCAAGAGCCAGCTTGAGACGTGTGATCGGGTCGCACTTGGAATCGCTGTGCCAGCCGATCACCAGGTACGAGAGAAAGCACGGGCTGTCGTTCGTCGTCAGCGAGTCCAGACCGTCATCAACCTGGTTGCCTCCCGGATCAAAGGGATCGAAAAATCCAAACACGTTTGGACCGTGCGGATAGGCGGCGGCGTAGCTCTCGTTTCCGTATCCCAGCGCCGTATGGCTCGAGGGATCGGGATTCGGATGCGTTTCCTGCCAGTCGGCATAGCGAACCGATCGGCCTTGGAAGGCATGCGTCGGCTTGGACTCCTGGTAGGTCAGGTCGGGAGTCAATGGAACCGCCCTGCTGTGTTGATTTCGCCCCTTCCGGTCTTCCCCTTCACCCCACCGATAGTCGCCCTCAACCACCCAGGAGTCTACTGAACGTTTTTCCCCGTTTTCTGAAAAGGCGATCCGCACGACCAGGAAGCGGTTTGGCGCCGGAGGACAGTTGACCTTCCCTTTGTCCGCTTCCGCGACACTGACGTCGCCGCGTGTCAGGGCGTCAGGCAGCGCCCAGTGCAGCCGGATTCCCGCCGTCATGGCCGTCGTCACAAAGGCCTCGGGCAGAACAGGCTTGCTGGAATACGGCTGCTCTAAAGTATCGGATGGCTTCGGTAATTTGTTGAAATCCATCGCAACGTGCCCGAACACAGCGCGCCCATCCTGGTTTGACACGTCCGCGGGGCTGACACACAACGCGGTCACATTCATCGGTACAAGTAACGAAGCGGTTCCGTTCTCGGAGACACCCATAGCTTCAAACCTCTCGCTTTGCGATTTCCACCGTTACACCCTCAACCCCTTCGATCATCTCCAGGGCGAACTCGGCAGGCGTGAAGCTGTTGGCATTGCTCCCAAGCGCTTCCGTCATCTTCTGTGCGAGGTCATTAATTTTGAGCACCTGGTAGTTCCTGCCTTGCAACGGCGGTCGAAATGCCGAAGGCGGCACCGCGACTTCCCCTGCATCCTTGCCGAGATCGGGACCATTCACTGCTTTGCGTAGCGATTTCTTCGGTGCGATAGTCCCCTCGGAAGTCTTGTCCAGTCCGAAGTGAATCCCTTCGCTCGGCTCCTGGAACGTCACGCGATGGATGATCCCCTCAACGAGATAGAGCAGAATATCCGGCGTAATCCGCCGGCCTGACTCTGTCTCCCCAGGCGCTGGTGTCAGCCCCTGGCCTTGTTCGCCATAAGCCTTCACCCGCAGGCCCGGCCACCCGGACACAAGCGCAGAGCGCAACAGGAAACCGGAATAGTGGAACGGACTCGATTCGCCCTGCAGCCCTCTGTGCCGGTCCGGAGCCACATGGCTGTACAGGTTGGGGGCCGCCGCGTCATGCACCTTCCGGGCCAGCACATGGTCATGGGCCAAATCGCTGCTCGTGACGCGGGCAACGCTATAAGCGCCTTCTATCAGGCTATAGATCCAGTTAGGATCCACCCGGAAGAAGCGCAGCGACTCATTCGGCAGCATGCGTTCGTCGGGCACAAGGTAGTCGAGGGGTACGCCACCCAGAGATGTCAGCGTCGTCAGCCATCTGGTGATGCTTTCTGGTGCGCTGGTGTCCAGGTGAATGCCTTCCAAACTCAGTTGGTCACTCTCGGCTCGCAGGTTAGCCAGCCTGAGGCCTTTCGGGCGCTGCATGTAATTGCTGACGAGGTCGCGGTGATTCATCATGCCTTCTCCCTGCCGTCGAGACCAAGCAGTGTAGGCGCGAGCGTATCCGCAAGGAACTGGAAGGCGCGGGCACTCACCTCATCCGCGGGCAACGCCTGCGCGGCAGCTTCGACAGATAACGAGCCATCGCGGCGCAGCAGTTGAATGTGCGGCAACTGGTTGACACGGGCGTGGTGGCAGGCATGGCAGGTTTTGCGCGCGACCTCCTGCTTCCACTGGTAGAGCGCGTAGGCGAAGGACTTCTCGCGCACTGCCGTAAGGCGCCCAAGTTGCCACGCGGCGGCATACGAGACATCCAGCATTCCCAACTCGGGATCGTAGCGCAGGGCCTCGTCCGCGGTGGAAAGAGGCTCGTCGGGCATGGGCACAATCACGTTCATATCCGATGAAAAGGGCACGAAAGGCCCGCGATACCATGAGATCGTCCTGTCGCCCCAGCGCGTGTTGTGATTTAAAGCCGTATAGCCCATTGCCAGCGCGTTCTTGACTAGCAGATCATCCTGGTCTTCCTGCGCGTTCGCGGTGGGAGCATTCTGCAGCGGCCCACAGTTCAAGCGATCGAAATACCCTCGGAAAGTTTCCTGCTTTGCGGTGCAACTGAAACTCCACGCTTTCAGCACAACGAGGCGCAGGAACTTGGCTTGCCGAAGCTGCGAGCTCTCCTTGCCATCTGGATCCGGCAGGAAATCCGCCATCCCTTCGAGAGAGACCAGATAGGCCGCGCTGACACCACCAGACTTCGGCAGACGGTTGGCGATGATCACCGAGTACTCGCCGGGCGGCGTCTCTTCCTGCGCGACCTCCTGTATGGATGGATTGACGGAAGCCTGCTTCTTGATCTCTCTCGAATGCGCCAGCCAGCCCAGATCGTCCTTCGATGGGGCGATAGCGCTGAACAGATCGACGGGTACATCGACGACAAGGCAGGAATCCCACCAGTTTTGACCGGGCTCCATCCATTTTTCGGGAGGCTTGGGAGAGTTATTGATGAGAGTTTTCAGATAGGCATCGTAGTACGAGAGCACGCCGGGAACCTCACTCAGGGTACTCTTGCGCAATGGCTTGCCCAGGGCGGGCGGAAAGTCACCTTGAAACAAATCACCCACCATCGCCGCTTGAATGGGAGGGATTGGGTCATCGTCGTGGAAAACCAGCAGGGCCAGCCACGGCGTAGTCTTTGGTGTGGGTGTGTTGGGCTTCTGCGGGGAGTCTGAGCCGCATTTTCGCTCCCAGGGCAACGTCCTGCGTGAGAACACGATGTGCGGAAGGACGTTCAAGTGGTCACCCTGATTCCGGTCCGGGGGAAACACCGAGGCGATGTCCGAAGAATCGATCGAAAACCGCTCCCCCGCGACATACACCTTCCTGGTGTTGGTGTACTCTTCGTGGATCGGCTTCTTCTCGTTGGTTTTAGAGTCAGGAACCGGTTCAAACCCCTTTATCTCCTGCGTCACACTGAGGGTGTACGTCCCTGCCTTGATGGGCGGCTGGTAACTCTCCACAAACGTGATGGTTTCTTTGAACGCAAGAGCATTGGCGCCTTCCGTTGTGGTTTCGATTGTCATCTCTTCGGCTCCCCCAGGTGGCATAAGACGGGCGCCGCGAGCAGTTCGTTCCTCTTTGCGGCGTCGGCCAGATATCGTGTGTCCCTATCGGCAGCGACGGCAATGTTCTGCCGGCCCAGGGCAGCGGCAATACGATCCCGCCGCGTAACGGTGTCGACCTTCTCCAACACCTTTAATCTGCCGCCCGGATCGTCGTGCTTGGGCCAGTCATCCGTCGCAGGGATCGTTGGAAAGGCCCATGGCGGGGATTTCTTTTGCGTTATCTTCACTTCCAGTTTCTCCACGTCGATGGGTAGTGTGGCGTCTGGAACCGCGACTGCAGGCTTCAACCTGAAACCGGTGGTCAATTCGTCGGTGACTCGTTCCTTGTTGATCATCTCCACCGAGGGCGGTTTCGTGACGTCCGTGGCGGCATCTTTGAACCATGCGGCGCGGGGCAGTCTGCTGGTGACGGCCGGCAGGATGTGGTCCTTGTCCTTCGGGCAGGTCCAGATAACGGGACCACCATCGTCGGTATTCCACCTGATGGTATGCGTCGAGGTCAGGGAACCATTGTCGATGCCGCAAGGAGTAACGCCGAACTGCTTCGAAATCGTGCTCCCGCCCAGGGGCTTACTGTCCTTCGGCCGGCCGGGTACGTTTTGCTCAAGGTAGGCTTCAGAGCAGGGAATCTTGCTGGCCGTGACAATCTCGAACTTCTCGGGGTTCACAATCCAGTCGATCTCCGCCGGATTTCCTTTGGGCATCTCTTTGATCAGGCCGCCGGAGACCCGGCTGAAGCAGATTGAGTCACCCTGGGATTTGTCGTCTTCCAGTTGGTTCAACCCAAGCGCAACCCTGTTGGCCGGAGCCTGGTCCTCGTCCGGCACCAGGTAACGCTGCTTGAATTCGTCCCACTTTAGCGGATGCGGAGATGGAGCCGAGCTACCAAACGGGATGGTCACGCTGAACACATACAGGTCAACCACCGCTGTCCCGCCGAACGGTGGGCCCTGCAGGGTCAGGGCGACACCGACATGGACTGTGATCGTCCAGGCAGTCGCTCCCGAGCCCAGCGTGTACGAAGCGCCCAGGCTCAGGCTCGCGCTCGCCAAATAGTAGAATGGCTCCCAGTAAAGCAGGAAATCGATCCTGGCGATGAACCACGCCTTGAATCTGCCGCTCTCGAAGTTGGCGTCGAGAGCGCCGCCTGCCATCACTGCCACGGGCGTCAGAGCGAAGTAAAAACCGCCTTTGATGGTCAGGCTGTTGATCTGCCAGTTCGCTCCAACGCGGGGAACGATCGGATAGTACGAAGGCGTTTTGAAGTTCTGGTTATAGCCGCCCAGAGAGACAACGAAATCCCCGGCGCGGAAGCCATTCTTGACCAGCGCTCCGGATTTGTCCAACTCATCTCTGAACCAGGTATAGAGCGCGAATCCGCCCGTCAGGTGGCATTTCTTCGACAGGATGTACGATCCCGGCGTGAGTTGTGCGGCGACTTTCAGCACCCCTTCGTCGGGCGCATACCACGCAATGATCGCCAGTTGTGCGAAACCGACCGCTGCATCCGGCGGCGCAAGCGGCGGCATGGTCAGCGATGAAAGTCCGAGAAGCGCAATTTCGAAACGGTTGCCGAACGAGACTGTCAACAGGGCGAAGGAATCCAGGATCTTGAACGACGTGAAACGAACACCCACCGCCAGCCAGCTCTCGCCGAGTGCCGGGTAGACGTATTGATCCATCATTTTCAGCGCGCCCACGGCGTCCTGATTCTCTTGAGCCTTGGCAAGGTCCGTACTGGTTCCCGTGGCTGCCGCGATCAGCGGGAACCCGGGCAGCGCGTCCAGAGTCGGAATCGTCAGACTGCGGTTGTAGCCAAAGCCCGCCGCGATACCAGTGATAACGAAGAATGCGGGGCCGCCCAGTGTGGCGTTCAAGACACCGAACAGGAACAGCGATTTCTCCCGGCCTTGGGTATTGAACTCCGCAAACGAACCGATCGCGCTGAGCCCGAAGCCCTCCGCCTGAATCAGGAGTTCGCCGTTGTACTGGTAATTCAGGCCCGCCGGCGCCGGTTCGACATTCACGAAGCCGCCAGAGATGGTGATAGGGCCACTCTTATAGGCCAGCGACATGCCATGCAGCCCGGGACGGATCTTGCTTACAGCAAAATCCTTGATCGGGAAGCCTATGGACAGGCCGAACAGCTCCAGCGTCAAGGCAGACACCACAAACCCGGCATCAAGCAGGAGCACGATGTTGCCGTTGTCGTAAGCGGCTCCAATGCGCTTGATGTTGACGGGGCCAAAGCTCCGTTCGACGTCGAGCCAGGCTTCCCCGGTTCGCGGCGGCTCTCGCGTGGCCTCCAGACGCCCGGACCTCGCGTCGCCCAGATTACCCTCCAGAAGCGGTCCGGGAGAACGGGGCTTCACAGGCGGGCTGAGATAGAACATCAGAGAGCGAGGCGCGCCGCCGGCGAGTACATTGAGCTCGATCACCACTCCTTTGGGTAGATTCTTGCCCTCCTCGGCGGGCAGCGGTAGCGTTGGCAGATCGCCTGTGGCTTTGATGAGCTCGTTGAATAGCTTGATTTCCTTGGCCCCCAGCTCATCGGACGTCGCAGCCGCCAGGAAACCGTCGACGCCCAAATCCCCGAACGAAGCCAGACTTGCGCCAACCATAGGTAGCCCGGACAGCATCACCCGCGCTTCCACCTTGAAGATGAGAGCATAGATGCGCGCCTCGTCCTGCTTCGACTTGGGGCTGATCAGGAAGACGAGCTTGGTAGTTGTGGTGGTTGCCGCGAGCAGGAACTGGGACTCTGTGAAGTCGTACTCAAAGCTCACGCTAGTGACGGTTGGCACCAGGGCATCGGGCACCTGCGTCATGTCCATCCCGAATTGAGTCGCCAATGCCTTGAAATCGACCGGCAGCTTGTTGGGCTCGTTGTTCGCCGGCCACTTTGCGGTGATTTGCTTTTTATCCGCGCTGGTTTCGAAACGAAGCCCAAACGAAAGAATCGTGCCTTTATCTTTATCTATGGGCACGCTGAGGCTTCCGTTCACTTCAAGTTGAAGTGGAGCATTTGCGGTTGTCGTTGCCTTGAGTCCGATGCTCGCCTCTAGTTCCCCACCGTTCATCCGGAGCTTACCCGTTCCGTTGATGTCGATGTTGCAGGAGATCGGTTGCGCCGTTCCAACTCGCTCGAGCTCAAGATCGACATTACATGCGAACTCTCCATCCGCACCAAACGGATTATTCCAGTGGATCTCGGCCACGCCGTGAAAGCTAAAGGCCCCCGTTTGCGGCGTAACCTTCAGCTCGAGTTCCGGGAATGTCACTTCGGGCAGTTGCTTGGCTTTGTCCTGGTCCCCCAGAGTGGAAGCGAGGAGCTCGGTCAGGGAGAGGTCGAGAACGGTTATCGCGAAAGTCCAGCCGTCCTCCTGACCATAGGTCGCCAAACATCCGAGGGTCATCCCGAAGAGCTCGAGCGATCCTCCCAGCGCCGGCTTCAGGCTCCCGTCATATTCGAGCTTCAGGAACAGGTTCCTGATGGTGAGGGAATTCTTGCCTACCTTGCAGGGCAGGCTCCAACTGAATGTGGTTCCGATGTCGATCGAGTAGGTCGCGCCGCTGATATCGCCCCAGATTTCGAAGCGAGATAGAGCGAAATTTTCGAATGGAAACGTCTCTTTGGAAAGACCGAGCGTCTCCGTGATCAACTGCTTGAGGTCTACCTGGTTTTTGGGGCCATCTTCCGGATCGTCGTCCAACGTGCAGAAGAAGCTCCCCGCGGAGAGGTCGACAACACCGCTCAGGTTACCGCCGGACAGTGTCAGCGTGCCATACAGATAGGGTGATACCAACCACTCATCGCCGCAGTGGGCGAGGTTGATCTCCATTGCCAGATTGCCGAACTTGACTAGATCGTTCCCACTCTTACCCTTGACAATCGTCCAATCCAAATTCAGCTCAACCCTGGCGCTAACGCCGGACAGCGAGACGGGATTATTTTCAATCTCAAAAACCAACTTGGCGAGCTTCAACTTGTCGAGTGCTGAAGGTATGTCCGGGACCGTGTCGCTCTTCTGGGGCAGTAACAGGTTCAGGCTGTTACTAACTTCCGTCGGCAGCAGGCGTGTCAGCGCGGTCAGTGACAGCGGTGAGGAAACTGCTTTCCAGTCACTCTCGACAATAATCTTGTCGGTGAGCATGTTCGGTTCGAAAGTGATCGCGAGCGGGATGGTAAGAGCGTCCAGTCCGCTGCCGACAAGCAGCTTGTAGGACAGTCGGCCTTTGGTCTTCTGGCTGCCTTTGATGGGCGCGGTCAGGTATTGATACCCAAGACTCAAGTGCGCGTTCGGAAGAAGGTCGGGCAGCGATACGTCTCGCGCCGTCGTCAACCACATGCGCGGCGAGTCGCCCTGGAGTTCCACCGGCCCGCTGACATGGAGCGGGTCGCGCGAGATGCCGTAATCGGCCACTGTCTTGTCGACGCTCGAGACGTTCAAAGTCGCGTCAGAGAGACTCAGGCCCTTACGGGCGTCTTTAGCGGCAGAGAACAGGTGGTCAAAATCGGCACCCAACGGGTTAAGGCGGCGGGAATCGAGCGCAAAGGCGCAGTTCGAAAACGCTGCAGCGTCGCGAAGCCCGGGGAAGCTCCGCGTCAGGTCAGGCAATTCGCCGACGGTCATGGCGACCTCAGCGTGGTCGCCGCTCGTCAAGAAGAACCAGGCCTGAACCTTCAGACCGGCCACGCCAAGGAACTCTCCGAGCAGCGTGCCCTCCACCTTTACGGCAGCGACCTCCGCTCGGCCATCGTTGAACGTGACGTTCTTCGGCTCCTCAACTTTGGCCTCAAACCGGCCGTCGGGAAGAAAATCGGCGAAGAGGGAGGCGATGCTGTCAGACAGCGTGGAGCCATCCAGCCGCAGTATCCCGTCCGGCGGTCTCTTCAGCGCATTCTGCAAGTCCGAAAACATGAGCTCTCTCGTCCTACTTATCGGTGTCTTCTCACAACCCTGAGGTGAACTCACGGGCCGCTTACCGGCTTATACTTTCGCACGTTCCGGTCAAGGATTTGGCGCCCCGCCGCCAAGGCCAGATGGTTTCCATGAATGTTGATGTAGCACCGGAGATGGTGTTTCTGCTTCTGTATGGCACCGTCTTGAGTTGTTGGCCAGGCGTTACGTTGGTTCGGATTAATCCCGGGAAAATTATTTTGCAGCGCTAGAACCGGATCGGCCGCTAAGGTAACACCGGGCGACTTCAGGCCCAAATGCTCTTTCCAGAGCTTCTCGCGCAGGTCCATCGCAAATTTGCAGACTGTCGTATTCTTTCCGCCCAGCACACTCTGGCGCGTGTCCCCGTCGACGATCCCCACTGTCAGCTCGGTCTCGATATGCATGCTTCGCTCATCCACGTTAGCGCTGCCGATGGCCACATAGCGGTCGTCGATGATTATCAGTTTGCTGTGAACGTAAATAGCCTTGCCCAGGCCGTCGTTGGCTTGAAACAGCCCGTAGGGATACACCCTGGACGCGGCTCCGAAGGCGATGTCCCACTTGGTGGGGACCCTCATCACCTTCCTGAAGAATTCCGACCGCAGATGAAAGGCGTGCTCCCCCGCGACCCATGGTAGTTCGCAGCCTGCTGTCATAACAATGATCAGGTGAAGATTCTTATTCGCCTGCATCCGTGCACCGATCAAATCTGCCAGCTCGCAGTCCCATAAGAACTGCTCTTCGATGTAGATGTAACACTCCGCCTTCTCAATCGCCTTCTTAAAGCCGCATAACACCGAACGCTCGCCATTCGTCATGAACCGCAGTGGGTTGCCGGAGCTTGCGGGCCCAATGGTTCGCAACACCTGCACATGCTTGTTGCCCCCCGTCTTGGGGCGACTCGCCCAGGTCTTCCAATCCCAGGCGGGAACCGGGCAAGGCAGTAACTCTGGCTTTCGGCTTTGCACATCCTTCCAGCGTTCGGCGAAATTTGCCCACAACTGAAGGACGGCGGGACCGTGAACCACTACTTGAATGTCGTGCCACCCATAATTTCGGCCACGAGCTTCTATCAATGCCCTGTTGTGGTCGCTGTCATCCCAGCGATCAACGGCCAAGTCCATCCCGCCAACGTAGGCGCAGGAGTCTTTGAAGTCGGACCTCCCAATGAGGACTTCCTTCTGATGGTGCGACACCGCAAAGTCACTGGGTTTGTCAAGACAGGTCGAAACCCGCTCATTAGATATCGCGCGGACCCCGTTAAGAAAATTCTTCATCCTGTCCTTAATACCGGGAATAATATTGTCGAAGGCCAGTACTCTCACATTCGCTTGTTTTTTGACGGCGTTCTCAAGGGCGCGTGTCAGAAAGAAGTCGTCGACGACGGGATCCTTGGTCATCACTCGTTTATCAAGGGCTCGGTACTGCCAGAATTCCCAGCCCGCGATCAACACGAAATCGTCCTTGTTGAGCTCGAGAATCGCCTTATGCAGGTCCCCCATGAACTCCTTTCCGTCAACCAGGTCCTTAACCTCATTGCCGGACGTGTACGGCGCATCGAGCTCTTGCGTCGCAACTTGAGGCAATCGCCACGCGTGATTGTGTTGTTTCCAGAAATTCGCGCGCGCGCCGAGGAGTTGGCTCTGAGGAATCCTCGTCTGTGTCGGTAGGCCCGTTCCTTCGAAGGTCTCTCGTAAGACGATGTCCACCGTTTCGTCTTTTTTGAGAAACCAGTAATCCGGTTTGCACTCATTGCTCATATGAATTCGTTGACCTGTTTCCGACGGGCCAATTTTGTCCCGTCACGCTCGCCAGACCTTGCAGGAGTGTTTCCAAGCGCGTTTCTGTTCGTAAGCTTCAGCGCGGTTTTGGTGCGACCCAGTCAGACAGAAGTACGGGCTTTTGTTCTGCGTGCACCGGATCGGCACTAATTGCGCTTCTGCGGCATGCACGACGACCCTCAGGCGCTCGATCTCACTTTCTTGGCGAGCGATGGTCCGCGCCTGCTCCCGGGCGTTTTTGTCCTCTTCTTTGAGAGCCTCAATCGTCAGAGAAATCAAATCGGTAATACCTGATGGATTTATATCCGGTCTCGGCCGTCGTCACGCCTTCGGGCAGAACGCTCTCCACCTCCTGCGGAACGACTCCAACGCTCGCGGAGGAAAGTTCCTTGTGTTCTTCATCGCGTGCCTCCCGCTGTACCCTTCGGTTGTTTTCGTCGGAGGCTCCCGGACCGGCCGACACCGTGATTGGGATGTCGCGGGTCAAGTATCGCAGCCCCTGCTCTTTCCAATGAAACTTAACACCGCGCCTTGATTGATCTTTGCAAGTGCTGAGGGCGTAGTCTGTAAATTTTTGTCAAGTGCAGATTGGAGGGATCTGGGGCATTCAATAGGCTGGCGAATCCGAAGTCGCCAGTCCTCGTGAACAATCGGGGAAGAATTCAGCTAAAAGAGAATCTCGGTTTCAACCGCTTCGGTGGGACAGAACGAATTTTTAACACAGGAATCCGGGCCCCGTCAATTTCAACGACAGACTTCGACGAACAACAATTGGGGGCGTGTTCACGAGATCGAAAGAACGATCCAAGTAGATCGTTCTTTCGATCTAGGCAAGTCGCTGCGCCAAAAACAGGACCGACATGAGATGGATTGGATGAGTCGCACAGACCTCGTCGAGATGGCCCGCAGTTGAGCTTTCCACTAAAGTACTGGCAGAATTCCGCGTTCTTTAACACGAGTCCACAAATTGCTAAAGCGTGCTTCAGACCCGCCACCGAGGCGGAGAACGGCTACTGCAGGAACAGCCGGCGGGCCTGTTAAATCTTCCGATAAGTAACGACAAACACCCCGGGTGCCAGGTTTCTAGTGGCCCATTTCATTGCTAAGCCGGCACGTTTCACAGGCAGGTATGCTGATCCGGCATCAGCCTAGGTCTCTGACAACCTGCATTTGTTTCTTTTGTAGCCGAACTTCTGGCGCGCCTTTTTACGCGTGAACTTCCAGTTGATGGTGACGCGGTCGCGATTCACTTTTAGGTTCCACGCTTGCGCTTCGCGGCGCAGTTCGCGAGGCGACGGAATCCTGCGAAGCCCGAGGCACTCTCGGCTGAACAGGCTGATTTCGATCTCGGCCTGATTCAACCAGCTACCGTGTTTGGGTGTGTAATGCACCGTAAAGCGATCCCATAACAGGCCGCCGATTGTTTCTCCGTATCGATCGACCAACGCCTTACGGCGGTGTGAACTCAAATTGTCCATCACCAGATGAATGGCGTCGGCTTGGGGATAAGCGGCGACGATCTCCAGCAGATAATCGGCGAACTGGGGCGCAGAGCGGTTGGGCGTGACCTTGGTAAAGTGCCGCCCCGCTTTGGGCTCCACGCCGCAGAACGCATTGGCCGTGCCGCGGCGCTGATACTCGCAGTCCCGCCGTGCCACCCTGCCCGGCCGCATGGGACGCGGAGGGCGAACGCCGGCGTGCAGTACCACCGGCTTTTCGTCCATGCACACCACCGGCTCCTTCTCCAACAGCGGCTTTTCATACAGCGCCAGAACGTCTTCCATGCGCGCGATGTACTCCGCGTTCAACTCCGCGATACACCACATTTTTTTCCCGCCACGGTTTCAGTTCATGGTTCTCCAGCAGGATACGGATGGTTTCCCGGCTCACCGGCGGCCCCAGCTTCCGTTTCGCCGCTTCCTCGGCGATCAGCCGTACGCTCCACCGCGCCCGGCCTTCCGGCGGCGGGCCGCAAACCATGGCCACGATCCGCTGTTTCTGCCCCGCGTTCAGTACCCGCGCTTGGCCCGGACGCGGCTTTTCGTGCAAAGCCGCATCCAGACCCTCTTCTTCGTACCGCCGGGCGATAGCGCGCACCGTCTTCGGCGCTACGCCTGCATTCATAGCCACCTGCGCCACCCTCTGCCCAGCATCGAGCTGACGCAAAATGGAAGCCCGCCGCAGCACTCGCGCCGACTCCTGCCCCTTGCTCAACATTTCGCCAATCTGCCGCCGATCCTTCCTACTGAACTCAACCTGAACGCGGTGATAGCTTTGCATGCTCCAACTATGAAGGCCCACTCGCGTTCAGGAAAGTATCAATAAAGGTACATCTTCATATTGTCACAGACCTAGCAGGCTCGCATACGATTACGGCGGAGTGGGGAAACGCGAATAAATACAGCACAAATTCAGACAATCTGACCGTCTATAAGATTACGCCGACATTATCGGTTGCGACTTCAGGTACGCCATCCACGTACGGAGGTTCAGTCACATTTACTGCCACGATTTCAGGTGGCGTAACCGGTCCACCTGGCCCCAGCGGTTCCATTACATTTGATAATAAAGGCCAGGGCATGGGAACCGGTAGCATATCTGGGACATCGGCCGCGTATTTGACTAGTAGCCTGACTGCGGGATCACATACGATCACAGCTGTCTATCCCGGAGACTCGAATTTTAATGGAGTCACATCAGCCGGAATTACACAGACCGTGAATAAGGCGACGCCGGCGACGGGTGTATTTTGCAATCCGAGCAGTCTGATCTACGTGCCTTCTGGCGGTAGCGGCAATCTTACCACGTGCACAGCCACGGTAAATGCACCAGGTAGCACGGCGAATGTGGTCTTCACATACAATGGAAACGGTTGGACCACGGTGCCCCTGAGCGGCGGGACTGCGTCTGCTGCCGGCTTCGGTCATGGGACGCCGGCCGCGACATACTCCATCAACGCTGCTTACGCTGGAGACGGTAACTATAACGCCACGAGCGCATCCACCACGTTTACGGTTACCAAGGCGACGCCGACGACAAGTGTGTCCTGCAATCCGGGCAGTGTCGTCTATGTGCCGTCAGGCGGCGGCGCTCTTACCACCTGCACTGCTACGGTAAACGCACCTGGTAGCACTGCCAATGTGGTCTTCACGTATAACGGAAACGGTTGGACCACTGTACCCCTGAGTGGCGGGAGCGCATCTGCGGCTGGCTTAAATCCGGGTACCCCGGTAGCGACATACTCCATCAACGCTGCTTACGCAGGAGACGGAAACTATAACCCTGTGAACGCGTCCACGACATTTACGGTCACCAAGGCAACGCCTTCTATCGCTGTGTCAGGCTCCGGGACTCCGGCCGCGGCGGGCGAACCAGTTATCTTTACGGCAGCTAGCTATGCAGCTGGTTCGTCCGGAACAGTAACGTTTTTGGACGGAGGCAATTCGATCGGTTCGGCACGATCAGTGGCTCAACCGCCACATTCACAACCACCGCACTCGCGACCGGAAGCCACATGATTTCGGCTTCATGGCCTGGGAACGCAAACTACAATTCGGTCTCATCCGCCGCAATCGTACAGGTCATTGGGCCGGTCGTTTATAGTTATTTCGTTCCACCAAACGGTTACGATAACGTCGGAAATATTCGTATGCATTCGGATTCTGTGATGGGGGTGTGGAATTTCAGCTATGACACTCTGAACCGCCTTACGGGAGCTACGGATACGGAGATCAACAATCCGGATACGACCTACTGCTGGGGTTACGATGCTTTTGGCAACCGGACGATCCAGGCTGGTTCATCAGCTTCATTTGCCGTCGGCTCTCCCGCACCGTCGGGCAGTTCGCCCTGCCAGCCGGCTTCGGGAGCACGGTACGATTCCTTCTACACCAACCAGAGTAGCGCCAATAACAACCAACTCAGCCAAACCACCTTGGCCCCGGGTGGGCTCTCTGGTTCGTACGATGCGTCCGGAAATCTGGGCTTCGATGGCCTGAATTATTATCTCTATGATGGTGAAGGACGCATTTGTGCTGTGCGAAACTCCGTCAGTGGAACTATCACCGGGTACGCATATGATGCGGATGGTCAACGCGTCGCGAAGGGTCCTATTATGGTTTGGAGTTGCGATATCGGGTCGAATGGATTCTCCACAACGAACGACTATGTGTTAGGTTTGTCCGGCGAACAGATCACGGAGATGAGCCTGCAGAACAGCACTCTGCAGTGGGCGCATACGAACGTGTGGGCGAACGGCACTCTGATGATGACCTTCGATCAGACCGGAACCGGGCAGCATTACTACCAGGATGATCCACCTTGGAACCCGTCGCACTCAAACCGATCCGACGGGCGCTCTGGAAAAGACCTGCTCCAGCTTGCCCTTCGGCGACAGTGAATCCTGCGCCCCAACACCAACCGAGCATCTCTTCACCGGCAAAGAACGGGATACCGAAAGCGGCAATGACTACTTCGGGGCAAGGTACTATGCCAGCAGCATGGGACGTTGGTTGAGTCCCGATTGGTCAGCCAAATTGATGCCTGTACCGTATGCCAAGCTGGACAATCCGCAGACCCTCAATCTGTACGCCTACGTCGGGAATAACCCGCTGAGTAGGACTGATCCAGATGGGCATTACGAGATTAGTTGTGGTAGTGGCTCTAAGAACTGTAACCAAAAAGAATTGGATAGGATCAACAAGCAGATCGCAAAAGATCAGGTATCCAAGAACAAAGCGCGAGCTGCCGCCGCGGGAGCCTACGGAGCTCTCAATGAAAAGAATGGAGTGATCATCACGGTCCTCGACCAACCTGATCCCAAGAACGCCAATGTGAACGGCACAACTGGGGCGCAAGCGGGAACTCCTGGATTTGCGTATACCCCAGATGGAAAGGCCACCGGTGTTGCAACGGCGGTGACATTAAAAGCAGGTCTGGATGGGGGTGATCTGAAAGATGCCGTCGATCACGAGGGCCAACACGCACTCGACAGGCAGAATTACGTAAATGGCTTGATGCAAGACCCAACAGGTGAATCGTCAAAAGGCCTCAACATCACAGGCCGAATGTCAGAAGTGAATGCGTACACGACTCAAGGATTATCACCCGGAGAAATAAAGCAGCAGCTTTCCAAACCGCCGTACAGTACTGATCCGAACATCGATAAGCCCCTATTCCCAATGCCAAGTGCGTACTGAGACTTTATGAAAACTTTTCTGGTTTTGATTTCGTTAGCGTTGAACGTCGCGATGTGCGCTGCACAGGATGTGGCCAGCGTAGTGACCGCTCACGCTCCCCACTATCCACCTATTGCCTTGGCTGAAGGCGCGACTGAAGATATAGCGGTCAGGGTGGTGGTCAACAATCAAGGTGAAGTCATTGAGTCGAAGGCTTTGTCCGGTGTCAACATCTTCTTGAAGCGTGAATCCGAAAAAACTGGAAGCAGATGGGTATTCAGCAAATCGGATTCTACAAGGAGAGAGTTCACAATTCATTTCGATTATGTTGTCCTATATCCGCCCAAAAGCACTGGGCCAGACGTTGAGTTCTCACCACTTTTCAAGGTAACCATCCGGCAACATCAGCCGGAAACGAGTGGTCCGTCCGCAATCGCCAAACCTACGGTAAACTCCGAGTCACGAAAGGAAACTGCAACGGACACGCTGCTTCACGAGTCCGGCCATGCTGCCGATCCGCCGAAGCTGCAGTGAGCCTACGACAGGAGGGGATACCACTATGACGCTCTCCGCCATTTGGACATCTGAGTGCGTTTTACAAAATCCCGTTCTACCGGCAAAGAACGAGACTCCGAATCAGGAAACGACTACTTCGGGGCCAGGTACTATGCGTCTTCGATGGGACGCTGGATGTCGCCAGACTGGGCTCCAAACGTGCAGGCCGTTCCGTATGCGGATTTCACGCATCCCCAGACGCTCAATCTGTACCAGTACATGCAGAACAACCCGCTAACAAAGGCCGATTCTGACGGACACTGTGGTGATCTCTGCGGGTGGCTAATTTCGACCGTTTCGACAAAAGTCAGTACTTATCTTGCCCAACATCCAGATGTCGCCAAAGCCATCAGTAAAGTGGGAGACACGGCTGGCATCAAAGCATCTCTTGGCTTCGGCGCTACTGGAAAAGTGCCGGGTACGGGTGGGGCGGTCAAAGGAGAGGCATCGGGTACCGGATACATCTCACTGTCGGCGGAAAAGGGGCTTGGTGAAGGCCTTGAGGGGAAACTTGGCGCAAAGGTTGGTCCAGTTGGAGGTGAAGTGAGTGGCAGCCTTCCCATTGTTAAAGGCGGGGATCTCGTTAATCCAATAACGAACGCAACCGGGTCCGTTTCCGGGACGCTTACCGGAGAGACTGAGTCCAGTAAATTAAGCGGCGCTGGTTCTGCGAACGGTGAGGATACAGCGATTGGTGGGAACTATGGGGAAGGCGTGGTTGGTGGCCTTGAAGTCTCGGCAGGGACAGATTCTTTGATCGACGTTGGTAAGGAGATGGTCAACGGCCTTATCAACGACACGAAACAACTTGTTCAGGACATTAAGACAACGGCAACCTGCACTCCGTCGTCAGGTTGCACACCGCCGAAATAGACCGGCAGAAAGTCTGTCTGAAGGGATCAGGGTCACCATGAACGAGACGAAGGCAATTCTGTTAATCACTGCTGGGACTGTGGCAATCATCCTTGGCCTTACAGTGAAGCAGTTTTTCGCTGCGAAAGGTGTCTTCGGAGTGACGTCTTCTAACCGCCAGATTGCGACCTGGAAAGGGCGCGCGCTTTTCTTCATCGTGGGCGCCCTTCTGCTGCTGATCGGTATCAAGTTTTTTGTGGTTGGCCAATAGGGCGCAGCCGCTAGCTCATTCACTCTGAGGCGGAACTTACATGAGAAAAATATCGGTTAAAGGTGTGCTGATCGGCGGCATCGTCGATATCGTCTCGTCAGTTGTTCTCGGCCTCCCGTTCGCCCTTTATACAGCCTTGAAAGTCGACCTCTCCCATATACCGAACAGCCAGGCATCGACGGCGGTGACGGCGGCGATTCACGGAAACGTGCCGCTGTACGTAGCGCAGTTGCTTGTCGGCTTGGCCTGCTCGGTACTGGGCGGCTACGTGGCTGCATGGCTGGCCAAACACGACGAGTTGCTGAACGGCGGACTCTCCTCTGTCCTCTGCGTTGCGGGAGGCATCTATGTACTCGCTACGGGCAAGGACACCAATCCGCACTGGCTGCAAGCACTGCTGCTCGTTGCCAGCCCGTTGCTGGCAATCCTTGGCGGCGACCTGATGCGCCGACTGCGACTGCGACGGAGCCGCTTCCAGCTTGCATGACGATCTTCTGCCCGATGTGGGCGGTCTGTGGCGTGTTTACATCTGTAAACGGCAATAAAGCTCTCCCACCGAGAAGCACGCTGCCTATGGCAGCGGGTTAAGGGCGACACTCCACCCCTTCGAGGTAACTGCCTAGGAACCTTGGTATCTCGTGGGGAACCATCGTGGAGCGAGGCACTTAGCGAAATCCGGTCTCTAACGAGATACCGGAGGTCCCTTACGGCGAACCTGTTGAGAGCAAAGGATGGGGGTGGAATGTGCGTCCCGGCGCGGCTGCTGCCGCGTACCCTCCGCTGCGGTGGCCGTCAAGGGTCTGCGCTTCGCTCCGATGAACGCACCCAGAACGTGCGCGCCCTTGACCGCCGTCCTCGCTGCGGGTGGTTCTCAGCTATGAGAAGAATGTCTTCTTCTCATGTTCCACATGCGTGCACGACTGCGGCGCTCTGGCGGCTTCCGTGGCGCGTTGGGCGATGTGTTGGAGCTATAGACACCATCCCTAAGCCTGACGGCTTAGCGTGGCCGGAGAGCGGCCCGTCCTCGAATCAAAATCGAATGCAGCTCGCACGGTGTGCGGTCCTGTTCGAGCGTGTCCGACTTCCATCCGGCTTCCGTGGCCCGGTCAAGAGCGTGCGGCGCTGCTGCGCAGCGGGTGAACTATGACACGTCTCCCCCAGCCGGTAGCTGCACGGCAACCTGCGGTTGCTGCTCAGTAACCAAAACCTGAAAAGCAGCGTCTAAAGAAAAAATGCTCTGGGCCGGTTGCGGCCTGGAGCGCGAGCGCAACCAGCGCCCGGTAGACGCGGATGAGCCGACTCCCCATCGACGAATCGCGAAGGCTGTTTTCGTTTAGCCGCCCAGGCACGAGCGCGGCGCAGGCCGCGCAGCCGGAGTGCGAGCCGCACGGCTCGCCGTCGATCCAGCCGAATACCCTTCGATCAAAGCTCAGACCAGGCGGTGCGTTATGAAGCGAGCGCTGCGGGTGAAATCCGTCGGGACCAAAGTCTCGGCGGCGGAGCTGCGCGTGCTGGAGTCGCGTGCGGCGGCGGCGGGGCTGACCTTGTCGGAGTGGGTTCGGGATGTGCTGTTGGGTTCGTCGGTCGAGATGGGCACGATGGCGGCGGAGCGGACGATCCTGGCCGAATTTCTGGCGATGCGCACGATCCTTTTGAACTTCATGCTGAAGGTGGGCGAAGGGGTCGCGATCCCGGAGGAGGCGAGCCGGAAGCTGATCGAGTGAGCGGACAAGAACAAGATGAAGCGGGCGCTGGAGGCGCTGGCCAAGAACACGGCACGGGAGGAGCGGATGCAGGCGGCGCCGCCCGAGCCAGCGCTGCCGCGGATGCCGATGGACGTGGCTCCTGGGGAGGAGATGTAGAGCGATGCTGACACTGTCGAAGCCGATCTCAGCAGGCCAGGCGCAGGCCTATCACCGGTCCGAGTTCGCCAACGCGAAGGAGAACTATTACACGGAAGGCGAGCGCGTGCGGGGCGAGTGACAGGGGCAGCTCGCCGAGCGTTACGGCCTGCATGGGGAGGTCAATGAAGAGCAGTTCGCGCGGCTCTCAGAGGGCCAGCATCCGCAGACCGGCGAGGCTCTGATCCGCCGTCAGCAGGCGCACGAATACGTCAACGCGCAGGGCGAAACGGTGCGCGCGATGGAGCACCGGGCGGGCTGGGACGCGACCTTTTCGGCACCGAAATCGGTGTCCGTCACGGCCCTGGTTGGCGGCGATGGCCGCGTAAGAGAAGCCCATCGGGAGAGCGTTCGCGTGGCTCTGGACGAGATGGAAAAGTACGCGCAGGCGCGCATCGGCGGCAACGCTCCGCCGGAGACGACGGGCGCGTGGGCGGTGGCCAGGTTCGAGCACGACAGCAGCCGTCCGGTCGATGGTTATGCCGCGCCGCAGTTGCACACGCACGCGGTGATCTTCAATGTAACCGAGACGGCGGAGGGCAAAACGCGGTCGTTGCAAGCGCAGGAACTTTACAAGACGCAGCAGTACGCGACGGCGGTTTACCGTTCGGAGCTGGCTGCGCACTTGCAGCGGCTGGGCTATGAAGTCGAGCGCGGCGCGCATGGGCAGCCCGAGATCAAGGGGTACACGCAGGAGTATCTGGAGGCATCGAGTCCGCGGCGTCAGCAGATCGAACAACGACTCGCCGAGCAGGGGCGAAGGGGCGCTGGAGCGGCGCAGATCGCCGCGCACCGGACGCGGGACGCGAAGCAGCCGTTATCCATCGAAGAGGTGCGGGCGCAGCATCAAAAACTCGCAGCCGAGCATGGAAATCAGCCGCAGCGGGTGATGGCCGAGGCCGCGCGACGTTGGGGCGTGGAGCTTGAGCCGGAGCGTTCGCGGCGGGTTGCCGAGAGTGCCGTGACGTATGCGCGGGAGCGTGGGATCGAGCGCGCGGCGGTGGTCGATGAGCGAGCTCTGTTGCGCGATGCGTTGCGGCACACAATGTGCGAAGCGCGGTTGCCGGAGATCAAAACGGAGCTTGAAAAGCGCATCGCCAATGGCGAGCTGATCGAGGTTCCACGCCGTGACGGAGAGGCGGGCCGCGCCTTCACAACCGGCGGCGCGAGTTGGTAGTTCAATTCGCCGCTGATGTTGTCTACTTCGGGAGCTGGTATGCACGAGCGATTGGTCAGACCCATACCATCGAACCGGGTTGTGACCAGATGTGCGTTTGTCGGGAGTGGCGCTTTCATTACTTTCCCGCCCGCGAGTGTTTCATCTTGCGCCACGTAAGATCAAGTCGAGTCCCTCCCTATAACGGCGTTCGAATTTGTCAAACAGGATGGGACCGCTCTGGCGCATGATCGGACACTCCTTTGGATCGAGTTTCGCGTTCCTCATGGCGATATCGTATTGAGGGGACCGTTCGTTCGGACGCGGGAAGACGGCCTGCTCCTCCATCACAAAGCTCTGGGTGTAGTTGTAAATTGTGCTCAGCAAAACGACAGCCTGACGAACAGTAAAGCCCCCGCGGATGAGCACGCTCCCAACACGCTCCACCGTCTTCATATATTCGGTGTTCGTCAGACGACTCCCTGCTACCATTCTGGCGCCATCACGATAAGCCAGCAAGGTCTTGCGAAGACCGCCACCGAACGCGGCCGCCCAGACAATCCAGTCCGCGGAGGTCTTCACTGGAACCAACTGCCAGGCTCCCTCAGCCAGAACCATCGTGGCCATTTCGTCGATCAGCTCTTCTTTGCTCTTGAAGTGCCAGTAGACGGTTGGAGCCTGGATCTTAAGCTCCTTTGCGAGAAGTCGCAGGGTTAGCTGTTCCAGTCCGACCTCATTCAAGAGCTTCAATCCCGCCCGGGCCACCATGTCACGATTCACTTTCATGAATCCAGCCTAGCAATATTTACATAGCCTTGTCTAACACTGTTAGAGTCATCTAACGGTGTTAGATATTGCTCGTTTATGATTTGGATCTCCGTCAGCAGCGCGAGCCTTAGCGGCGAGGCAGCCGCGGCCGCGGCTGGCTGCCCATGACCGCCTGTTCTGGGTCACCCTGCAGCGATTCTGGTCCGATTGGAGACGTGTTCTTGCCATTGTGCATCCCGAGACCATGGTTCGCTGGCATCGCGCCCGATTCAAGTTGCACCGGAAATGGATCTCGCGTGCTCACGCTCGAGCCGGCAGGAATCCGGCGCTCGATTGCCGAGTCGTTTCGATCCGGCAACTGGGAGGCCTGCGTGATCGATGCCGCTTCGCCGCGTAGTCGCTGCTACTTCGCACAGTAGACACCGCCCAAATCCACCAGCGGGAGCGTGTCCGTGATGGGTATTCCAACCGGCGTGAACGCCGCCGCACCGTAGCCCTCACAGACCTAAGACGGATTTCGGCGTCTACCCGAAGAACGATCTGTTGTTCTCAAGGTGGCCGGTCACTGCGACATCAGGCCATCCCGCTCATTGAGCATCCGGCACATGCTATTTCTCAGATGCTGCTTCCAAGCCGACTCAGACACTAATTCTTCATCGCGATAAGGGGCTATTGCGTTTCCTGCGCTGATAGGCAGCAACCTTGAGCTTGTTGCCGCAGATGTTCATACTGCACCATCGGCGCGAGCCCTTCTTGCTCGTGTCAAAAAAATGCAGCACGCACGTCTCACATTGACGAAGGCGGGCGCTCTGAGGCTCGCTCAACAGATCCGCTGCCCCATCCAGAATTGGCGCCCATAGATCTGCCGGCCGTTTTGGCTCGAAGAGCGGCTCCCGAACAATCCGGCTCTCGCGCTTGCGGAGCACCAGAATCGGCGGATGTTGCAGGAGACCTGAATTCACCTCCTGCACAAAGTCATCCGAAGGAGGCGAGCCAGCTTCCATGCGGACAACCGCTTCTCGCAGGCGCTCCCTGAATGCGATCAAGTCCTTGAGAAACAGAGCGGCTTCAGGCGAATGCCTCCAGCTTCGCAGGAGCTTCTTGGTTTTTGCAGAACGCACAATCCCCGAAGCAATCAACCACCGCCCCAGCGCGTCAAAATCTATGAGGAGCTCCGTCGGCTCCTGAGAAAGTACGGGCCTCGTATTCAAAAAGTCGAGAACCGGCCTGTTGGCAACGAAGAGAAAACCGTCGACCCATTCATTGGGTTCTTGAGTGGCAGCACGCATCGGGTCTCTCTTTCAAAAATAATTCATGGAAATACTAACACCGTTATTGACATTTTTAACGGTGTTACGTAGTCTCGCTTCATCGGCTCCGTGGCGCCCAGGGTTTGCCCCGAGATGAGTGAGATCATGTCAGCATTTCAGTACCCCACCGTTCGCGGCCTCAGGATGTTCTACCGTGAGGCAGGTTCCAAAGAGTCTCCAACAATCGTGCTTTTGCATGGCTTCCCAAGCTCGTCGCACATGTTCCGCGACCTGATTCCCCAGCTTGCCGCGAGATTTCACATTATCGCACCGGATTACCTCGGGTTCGGGTATAGCGATGCGCCGGGCGTAAGCGAATTCGAGTACAGCTTCGACAATCTGGCAGACTACGTGGAAGATTTTCTGTTCAACGTTCTGGGCTTGAAGAAATTCCGCATTTATGTGCAGGACTACGGCGCACCCATTGGCTATCGCATCGCCTTCAAACACCAAGATGCAATCGAGGGCATAATCGTTCAGAACGGAAACGCCTACGCTGAAGGGATTGGAGGCGCCTTCGATCCGATGAAGCCGTTCTGGGCAAATCGAACGGCTGAGACAGAAGCACCTGTGCGCGCTCTCCTTACGCTCCAAACGACGATCTTTCAGTACACGCACGGCGTAAAGGACGTGAGTCGAATCAGCCCCGATGCCTACACTGTCGATCAGCACTTCCTCGATCGCCCCGGCAACGACGCTATCCAGCTAAACCTGCTCCACAACTACCAGGCGAATCTGCAGCACTATGGCGAGTGGCAGGCATTCTTCCGTAACAAGCAGCCGAAGACATTGATTGTCTGGGGCAAGAACGATCCCTTCTTTACAGTCGAGGGTGCGCAGGCGTATTTGCGCGATATTCCCAAGGCGGAGCTGAACCTGATCGACACGGGGCATTTTGCTCTGGAGGACTCCTCCGAGTTCATCGCGCAGAAGATTGTGAGCTTCTTCGCCTGACTTCGTGTCCCTCCCGCATCTCACCCATTCGACAGGCCCCAAATTCAGAAGAACCGTCATGCCCGCATTGAAGAACGCTACTGTTGTTGTGATCCACGGTGCATGGGTCGATGGGTCGAGTTGGGAGCCGGTCATTGGCCGATTGCACAACGACGGGTTCAACGTTGTCGCCGCGCCCATTCCGCTCACCTCGTTGAGCGAGGATGCCGCGGCGCTGCGCCGGACGCTTGCTTACAGGCAGGAACCGGTAATCGTTGCCGGACACGCTTATGCCGGCGCTGTCGTGGGAGCTGCAACAGACGAACGCGTAAAGGCGCTGGTCTACGTCGCGGCCCTTGCTCCAGACGATGGCGAAACCGTTGCAGACGTTTTTTATCGCAACGAATCGCATCCAGATGCACCGCGGCTGGTGCCCGACGAAGAGGGCTTCATCTGGATGCGCGATGACGGTTTCGCAAAGGCATTTCGCGCAGGAGACCAGATTAAGGCGCACGTCCTCTATCTCGATTACCGCATGGAACGGCGCGACTAACCAGATATTTTGGCCCCCGAGTCAACTCTTCCCTGTTGTTGCTGCTGGTGCTCCCCAGTTCATTGAGAAGTGCAAACCCCCTCTAGGTTGCTCGACGATGGGCTTGGAAAGTAACGTCGCTGGAAGTACAAAGCCAAATTAACAAGGGCGATCATTACCGGTACTTCCACCAGCGGACCAATGACAGCGGCGAACGCTGCACCGGAGTTGATGCCGAACACCGACACGGCAACAGCGATGGCCAGCTCAAAGTTGTTCGAGGCAGCCGTGAACGCTAGCGTTGTTGTCTTTGAGTAATCTGCGCCAAGTTTCCGGCCCATATAAAACGACACCAGGAACATCACCACGAAGTAGATCAAGAGCGGGATCGCGATCCTGAGCACGTCCAGAGGCAGACGCACGATGTAACTGCCTTTGAGAGAAAACATCACCACGATGGTGAACAGCAGAGCGATCAGCGTCATCGGGGCAACTCGGGGAACGAAGTTTCGGTCGTACCATTCGCGGCCCTTGGCACGAACCAACAGTGTGCGCGTCAGGAACCCGGCGATAAAAGGGATGCCCAGGTAGATGAAGACGCTCTTTGCGATCTCGCCGATGGAGACTCTAACCACGACCCCGTGCAGGCCGAACCAGCCCGGCAGAACCGTGATGAATACCCAGGAGTAGACCGAGTAGAAGAAGACCTGGAACAATGAGTTGAACGCCACCAGCCCGGCCGCGTATTGCGTATCGCCCTTCGCCAACTCGTTCCACACGATGACCATGGCGATGCAGCGTGCGAGCCCGATCATGATGAGGCCGGCCATGTACTCGGGATATCCGCGAAGGAACACGATAGCGAGCACGAACATCAGAACCGGCCCGATCAGCCAGTTCTGAGCCAGTGACAGCCCCAGCACACGCTTGTTACGGAAGACCTCGTGCAGCTCTTCGTAGCGAACACGCGTGAACGGCGGGTACATCATCAGTATCAGCCCCGCCGCGATCGGCACCGAAGTTGTGCCGATGCTGAAGCGGTTGAGGAACGGCACGACTCCAGGAGCAAGCCAGCCGAGGGCCACACCGAAAACCATGGCAGCGAAGATCCATCCCGTCAGATAGCGATCTAGAAAAGACAACCGACTCTTTTTCACCGTTGCCTCCTACGAGCGTCCGATCTGGTCGATTTCCCGCTTGATGGCCATATCCTCAAGCGTCGCCAGGGGCAACGAGAGAAACAGTCCGATCCTGCGATCAAGCACGGTGAAGGCATCACGAAACGCACGGGCGATTTCCTCTGGAGCCCCCTTGACTGCCGCTGGATCAGCAATACCCCAATGCGCCGTCATCGGCTGTCCCGGCCAGTAAGGACACTGCTCCTTTGCGGCGTTGTCGCACACAGTAAAAACGAAGTCGAGTTTCGGCGCCTCCTGCCGCGAGAACTCGTCCCACGACTTGCTGCGCAGGCCAGCCGTCGAGAGCCCCGCTGATTCGATCTGTTGAAGTGCTTCTGGGCGTGGATGTCCGGTCGGATGACTTCCCGCGCTGTAAGCAGTGAACTTGCCCTTGCCTTTGTGGTTCAGGATTGCTTCGGCCATGATCGAGCGTGCAGAGTTGCCCGTGCAGAGGAACAGAATGTTGTAATGATCGGCCATGATTGTTATTCCTTTGCTCCAGCCAGAGCAGGCATGCAGCAGCCGGGTTGGCAACAGGCGGTTTTGGGCTTGTGAGCCCGGACAAAGGCGCCGAAGAACTTGTTATTCACTTGGGGAGCGATCGCATTCACGTCAACGCCGGACTCTGTGAGGAACTGCCGGGCATCCTCAACGTTGTAAAAGCGCGTTGGCTCGACAGCAGCATCTTCGAATCCGGCACCCGTCAACTTGGCGATGTACTCGCTCTCTTCGAGCGCGCCGGCGATGCAGCCAACCCAGAGCAGCATGCTCTTGCGCACTACTTCCGGCACGCTGCCGCGCACGACTACATCGGAGACTGCGAACCGCCCGCCGGGCTTCAGCACACGGAAGGCTTCACAAAGAACACGATCTTTGTCCGCCGAGAGATTAATGACGCAGTTCGAGATGATGACATCAACAGAGTTGTCAGGCAGAGGGATGTTCTCGATTTGACCTTTTAGAAACTCGACATTAGTGACGCCCGCATGCTCTTGATTTTCACGCGCGAGCGCTAGCATCTCATCCGTCATGTCAAGACCGTATGCCTTGCCCGTTGGCCCGACGCGCTTTGCCGAGAGCAAAACGTCGATGCCGCCACCGGAGCCAAGATCAAGAACGGTCTCTCCAGGTCGAAGATCGACCAGGGCGGTCGGGTTACCGCACCCGAGAGAGGCCCTGACCGCTTTCTCCGGAATCATCCCCGTCTGATCCGCACTGTAGAGGTCCGTGGTGATCGGATCGCAACACCGAAGGCCGGGGTCGCAGCACGCCTGGACGCTGCCCGATTGCGCCACGGCGCGCGCGGCACTGCCGTACTTTTCCTTGACCCGTTCCTGAACGCTGGTCGTCAAATCCATGATCGTTGTCTCCTTGTATACGCCAAAGCGAATATATTCGTCTCTGGACGTATCTGTCAAGACGTATATAATGTAGATGTGAGTATTTCTCCGAAGAATTACGACCTGGCGCTGCTGTTTGCCGCCCTCGCTGATCGTACTCGTCTCAGGCTGTTGAACCTGATGAACGGCAAGGAAGTGTGCGTTTGTTATTTCGTGGAGATTCTCGGGCAGAGCCAGCCCAAGATTTCACGGCATCTTGCTTATCTGCGCCGTGCGGGCGTTGTCGCTGCTCGCCGAGAAGGAAAATGGATGCATTACAGAATCGTCGCGCCGAGGCACGCTGGTGCAGCACATATGCTTAGCGAAACGCTCTCCGTGCTGAGTGAAGATAAGACAATGCAAGCAGACCTAACGAAATTGAACAAGGCGTGCTGTGCCCCGCAGAAGCTATCCGCACTGGAGGGAGCGCCTCTGCCGGTCCCTGTGGAAGCACTCACCTGCAATGAGTGTTGAATTGGCGTAAGAAGCTCAAACTAGTTGCTTTGGCGCGTCAGAGAAGAAATTCGACCTGCCACGGTGCGCTCACGTTTCGATGGCCCGCGAGCATAAACAACAACAGTTGCGAAGCTCGCCGCTCCTCTTGGCTGGTTACCTCCTCTAAATCACCTTCATCAAGATTCGCTCTGCTCAGATCCATCCCACTAAGATCCAGCGATTCAACAACGGGGGCGGCGCCCTTTGCATCCGCGATCCGCCAATCAGAACGCTGCCTGTGTCGCCGGCAGCATGATCCGAAACGGGCGGAACCTTCACGCTCTTTGCGCTCCAACCGGCAGAGGCGCAGGCTGCCTTACCGCACGATGAGTGTCAATTGAGTTGAGTCCGTCATCGATCCCGCACTCGCGCTAACGGTCAATGTGTAACTGCCCGAAGGTGTAGCTTGCTTTCCTCCGTTCGTACCGAAGAGCACCACGCTTGCGCACCCGCTGAGCGACAAGGTAGCCGCAGTCAAGCTGAGGAATCCGAAGATTCGCAGCCATACGCTTCCCCGAATGCGCCGCGGGAGAAAGAGCAGAGCCAGTGCCGACGCGCCCAAAACGAGGGGTGTGCTCATGGGCAAATGTAGCTCAGCAACAGTGCCGGCGGTGGTCGTGACTGTGACCGGAATGGTTGCAGTTTTGTTGGCGCTCACCGTGACACTGCTTGGCACAGAACAAGTGGACTGTTGTGGCGCGCCCGAGCATGTGAGGCTGACCGTTCCGCTGAAACCGGCTCCGCCTATGGAGAGGGTGTAATTGGCCGGCGAGCCTCCTGTGACACTGACAGACAACGGACTTCCGGGCGCAATACCCAAACCAATGCCCGACGTCCCCGTACCGGAGAGTTCAGCGATCTGAGGACTTGAAGCAGCGTTGTCGCTGATCTGGATGCTTGCACTGCGAGATCCGGCTGCACTTGGATCAAAAGTGACATTCACTGCGCACGAGGCTCCGGCGAGAAGGTATGTGCCGCAGGTGTTCGTTTGTGTAAAGTCACTGCTGTTCGTTCCCGTGACGTTGACGGATAGCGGCGTGAGCGTCGCACTTCCTGTGTTGGTGATCGTGAGGGCCTGGGAACTCGAAGCTGCTCCGACTACGTGGCTGCCAAATGCAAGCGCTGTCGGCGAAATGACGACAGTAGGTTCGCCGGGATTCGATAGAGTCGCGGAGACAAAGTTTGCGGTCGCATTGGCTGTGAGCATTACCGTCTGGGTAGCCGGGGTGTATAGAATCCCCGGTTTTGCGGGCGTCACCGTGTACGAACCCTTGGCCAGAGCCGGGAACGAATAGGCGCCGGTCGTATCGGTGGCCGTAGTAGCGGTTGAGGCGCCGCTCAAGCTGATCGTGGCTCCGCCAGCTCCGGGGCCGCTGATCGTTCCAGACAAGCTGAATGTCTGTGCGGCCGACGAGAACGTGACACTTACATTCGTTCCACGGAGGGCGACAGTCTGACTGGCGAGGGTAAAAACGTAGCCGGTCTTGCTGACAGCTACCGTATACGTACCACTGACGAGTCCCGCGAATGAGAAGGCGCCCGACGCACTCGATGTCGTTGAGGCTGTCGACCCACCCGTTAACGTGACTGTTGCACCGCTGGCACCAATCCCGCTGATGGTTCCCGCGAGAGTGAATGTCTGGGCGGCAGAGGAGAACGAAACAGACGCGTTGCTCCCATTCAAGACAACTGACCGATTGGGCGGCGTGTACACGAATCCCATTTGGCCGACAGCAACGAGATAGGTTCCGTTCGGTATTCCTGAGAAGGTGAATGCGCCTGCCGAATTCGCCGTTGTGGAAGCTGATGCAGGCCCGGTCAGAGTCACCGTTGCGCCGGAACCTCCCGGACCGCTGATCGTTCCGCTGATCGTGAACAAGCTCACCACCGCCGTGAAATTCACATTACTCACCGCAGTTCCGTTGATAGTGATGGTTTGACTGGCCGGAGTTACGGTCATTCCTGTTCCGGATGGAGTCACTGTGTACGTACCGTTCGGCACCGATGCGAACGTGAAGTTTCCTGAACCGTCGGTTGTCGCGGTCTGTGTGAATGCTCCCGACAGCGTTACCGTAATCCCGGACGCCCCGGCAACCGTGCCCGATACGACGAAGCCCTGTACAGTCGACGTGAAGTTGGCAGAGACATTTTGAGATCCGGCAATATCGATTGACAGTACGGCAGGGCTGTAGATGAACCCCGACTTGCTGGCAGTTACTGTGTAGGTTCCATCCGCCACATCATTGAAGCTGAAGCTCCCTTGGGCGTCTGAAGTGGTGGCCGCATTGATTGGCCCCTGCAGTTGAACGGTTGCGCCTGCCGCTCCGGGGCCAGTGATTGTGCCCGCAAGCGTGTACGTTGAGTTCGTTGCATAAATCACATCGACCCAGTAGTTGGCAGCGTTATAAGTGTTGTCTGGGAACGTGCTTGTCGCTCCGTAGGAATAGACACCATTGCCTCGATCGACCCCGTCTTGGAGAGCGTGCAGCGGAGGAGAGTCAACGCCTTTGGATGCGAAGAATGTTGTATCCGCGGAGTAGTGTCCATCCGGCGCAAGGTAAGAAACAACATAGGTCGTATTCGCTGCTACGGCAACCGGAGTCGCGAACATCAACTGCTGCCATCCGGAAGTACTTTCATTGACGAACGTGCCGGTGGCCAGGAGAGTTCCATCGGTGGACCACAGATTTCCGATGTGAGTTCCGCTGTTGGTCGATGCCTTGTAGAATCTCACTCCCAGAATATAGCCGTCGGAATCGGCACGAACCTTGACCCCGAGTTCGACCGATTGTGTATCTGTCGAGTCAATCTGCAACGGCTGCGCGGATGGCTGCCACACAGTATCGCAAGGACAGATCTGCGGGACAGCGAAATTTACTCCGGTTATGTCCGTCTCGGAAACAGAGATATTCTGGTTACCCGGAACGAAGACATAGTGTTGCTTGCCGGGAGTAATCGAATAAGAACCGCCAAAGACATTCGTGAAGGTGAAGTTACCGGCTGCGTCCGCCGTTGCTACGGCCTGGCTGGTGCCACTCAGGGTCACCGTCGCTCCGGCTCCGCCAGCGCCGTTGATGGTTCCACTAATCGTGTGCGGTACAGCCGCATACAGCACGTCAACCCAGTAGTTGGTCGAGTTGAAGGAGCTGGTGGGGAAGCCTCCCTCAGGCGAATAGATATAAACGCCGTCCGGCCCACTTACCCCGTCCGCAAGCGCGTGCAGCGGAGGACGGTCGAATCCGGTTCCGTCAAAGTAATTGCTGGTTGCCGAATAGTGGCCATTCGGAGCGAAGTAGGAGGCAACGTAGGGCGTTCCCGCTTCGATCGGGACAGGACTACTGAAGTAACCCTGCTGCCAGCCTGATGTTGTCTCGCTCGGGAAGATTGCGGTACCAAGCAGTTGACCCGAATTTGACCAGAGATGCCCGACGTGCGTGCCGGTATTCGTGCTGGCCTTGTAGAATCGCAATCCAATTAGAGTCGAAGGACTGTCCGCCGTAAATCGCACACCTACTTCGATTGCCGATCCATCTCCCGGGTCGATGTCTGCAGGAATATCGGTTGGCTGCCAGATTGAAATGCATGTGCACGCCTGCTGTGTGAAATCGACATCGGTCGCGCTGCTTCCGGAGAGTGTGACTGCCTGAGTGCTCGGATTGAAAATATACGTCGGCGCAGACGGAGTCACCGTGTACGACCCGTTTAACAGTCCGTTGAACGAATAATTTCCCGATGCATCTGTCGTAGTTGTAAGGTCAGCCCGGCCCGCAAGGGTGACCGTTGCACCAGTTCCGCCGCTGATGATTCCGGAAATGCTCAGCGGATTGATAACCGTCGCAACAAAGTTCACGTCGCTCACACTGCTGAAGTTCACATTCGCAGTCTGAATACTTGGAGCGAAGCTAACGCCGGAGTTACTTACAGCCACGGTGTATGTCCCGTTGACCACTCCATCGAAGCTATAGCCGCCGGAGGCATCTGACAATGTCGACAGAGATTCCGGTCCGGCCAGCATGACAGTGGCGCCACCGCCGCCGGGCCCACTGATAGTGCCGCTGATGCTGTAGGTATTCGACGATGAATAGATCACGTCGACCCAGTAATTTGTGGCATTCGAGCCAGTACCGGGGAAACCTCCGCCCGTACTATACGAGAACTCGCCATTGACGCCATCTACTCCGTCCTCCAGTGCGTGAAGAGGAGGATTGTCGTAGCCGGCCTGAAGCAAGTACCTCACATCTGCGGAGTAATGCCCCGCGGGCGCGTAATACGATGCTACGTAAGTCGTATTTGCGGCAGCAGGGATTGGGCTTGAGAAGTTAACCTGTTGCCAGCCGGAGCTTGTTTCAGCAGAAAACGTGGCTGTGCCGAGGAGTTGGCCACTACTTGTCCATACATGGCCGATGTGGGTTCCAGTATTCCCGGCAGACTTGTAGAAACGCACTCCCAGAATGTTTCCATCCGCATCTGCGCGAAACTTGATCCCGACTTCAACGGCGTTTCCATCTCCGCTATCAACAGTCGTCGGGACATTCTGACCAAAGATGGTGCATGGACACGTCTGCGGAGCGACAGTCACAATGACCCCGTTGCCTGGGTTCTCGAGGTTTCCGCTGTCATCCACCGCGCGACTCAGAAGCGTATTAGACCCCACCGTTGTGGGGGACCAGGAGTAGCTCCATGTCGAGCGACCGCTGGCTGGGTGCCATGTCGCGCCGCCGTCGCCCGAGAACTCGACCCCCGCCACTACTCCGCCGGTGTCGCTCGCGATTCCAGTAATGGTGATGCTGCTGCCGGTTGAGATATTCGATCCGACCACTGGAGTCAGGATGGTGGAATGGGGAGGCACGTTATCCGTTGATTTGGAAGCAATTCTCAGCCCGGGCTGCAGGGTGGCCGGCTGAGAACCCATATCGGCAAGCAGATTGACCGTCGCCTGTTGCATGTTGACATCGGGGTCCGGCGTGGGGTAGTTGAAAGGATTGTCATGATTGCTGTTTAGACCGAAAGCCCAATCGACTGTTCCAGCCCCGAATACCAGTGCTCCACTCGGCGCACGATAAGTCATGAGGTGATGAGTTGCGGTTCCTGCGCCGTACGTGGCTCCGAAATCCAGCAGATAGTCCGTGGTGAGGGTGTAAGTCGTCGTTGACAGCCGGAATGCGCCGGCAGGACGGAAGCCGTTATCTGCGTCTACATCCCATTCATAGCCCAGAGATCCCGGAACGAGAATATAAGTGTCTCCCGGCGCAAGGGTAGCTACCTCCGTATTGCGCCAGAAGCGCATCTTTCCATCTTCGGCGGGTACCTTGATGGATTGGTTACCTGGGTTGTCGTCCGCGGTCCCATCGACCATGAAAAGGGTTCCCGTTAGTGCGTTCTCCGGCCGCCCTCCATCCGCCGGCGGGCTGAAAGTCGGGTCGCGCCAAGTCCCGGTCCATGTGGGAGGGTCTTGAGGATCGAGCTTCGCGAAAGCCAGGGTCTCCTTGTAGCAAACGATGGTTCGATACGGAGTGTTCGTACCATCAATGCTGTTCTGCCAGCGGGTCTTCCAGAACATCTCGTTGCCACTGAAAAATGCGAGGTTCACACCCGCGTCTCGAGCCTCTTCGATGTTGCTCCGAGCTTCGGCAGAGACATATTCATCATGGCCCGAATCCATAAAGATCTTGTGGTTCTTGATCAGAGCGCCGTTTCGTACCGTATCGATGCCGGATGAATACGTAACATCGTAGCCATTGGATTCCAGCCACTGAATCATCGCGAATTCGGCGCCGAAGACGAAGGTGGCGGCCTCGTTGTTGAAGCCACGAGTCAAAACCGGACGGTTATAACTGACTTCAAATGCGCGGATTGGCAATCCGAACACGGGCGTTCCGCCTCCATAAAAGCTCCCGTTCCCGTAGTAGTTATAGGCCTGCCAGGACGTATCTGAGGTTTGATAGAGGATATCGGAGTGGCTGGAATCATTTCGTACGATGAAGACGATATGGCTGTCGCCCCCGGTGTCCGTCCGAATCAAATGAGCGAAGTAGACTCCGGAGACGGCGTTGGCCGGCACTTGCCAGGAGGCCGATTCCGACCAGTTGCCGCAGTCCGTGAGTCCCGTGCTGGAATCGCTCAAGCAAGCCGGCTGGGTCTGCGGCAAGGGAACTGACGGCGTGATGCTGGTAACTTTGCGCGCGCCCATGCCCCCGTAATAGCCCATCCTGTAAATATCGATCGTGTAGGCGGAGGCGTTCGTGTCGATTTTGAAGTGGATGGTTCCGCCCTGATTCACACTAATGTCTGTAGAGAAGCCCTGGATCGACGGATCCCCCGTGTCGAAGGTCTTCGTATCCCACTCGCTGGGAGGTGACCCGGCCAGACAATTTTCAGCAACGACAGGGTTCGTCGAGCCGACACACTGCGCGTACCCATGTGCTCCAAAACCGAGCAGAATGAGAAGGATGGTGCCAAGCCAGGTGGATTTAGACGCACGTGACACTGAGGCCGCAAGAGACACTGATATTGACATGGATGGGTTTCGATTCCCTATTTCTGTTAGCGGCGATGGGGGGGTGCGCCGGATTGGACAAGTGGCGTAAGCGTACAAATGTCGAATGGGCTGTAGCACGTAGCGTGCCGAATACCGACTGGGCGCCAGAACGCACTCCGCAGGCACGGTTCGCACCAGCCAGTGTGTTTGCCCGCACCTACCCCGACCGCGGCCCGGGGGCGGAGGATCGCTCCACACCAAGGCCATTCGCCATCTGAGCGGACAAATAGGATGAACCGCTCAATCCCCGGCCACTCCTCTCCGGGGCGCTTCCGCATACGCCGCAGTCAGACTCGTTTTTGCTTTGCAGGGGCGATGACCGCTGCAAATTCTACCTGGGTCAGCCCCGATGCGTGCTGGCGCATAAGCACGACAAATTCATTGCAATGTGCGCAATAGTGTGCAATGTCCTGCACACCCCGGTCGAGCTTGCCTACTTTCAAGCGCGTTCTAAGAAAGCAGTCATGCTGCAGCTCCTGAAGCTCCCTCATTCCAGGACGGACCCGGAGGAGAGCCGAGGAGGCATCGCCGGGACAGATTTCTTCAAGCACACTGTTGCGTGGGTAGGCTTGTCGGAAGCAAATCGGGGCCGTCGATGCTCGTCCGTCTAGGCGCATCTCGGACCATCTCGCGCGCATGGCGCGAGGGAGAGATCAGTCGCCCTTTGGACAATACCTACAGTGAGGACCAAGCAAGTTCCGAAAAATCTGTCTCGAAACACGGGCGATCCAACTTGTTCGAGAGCGCCAATCCGATCGAATGAACACACAATTTTCCATCGTGGTCCGGTCCAAACTACTGACTCTAAGCTTGTTACACGGATTGCGATGGATTACTCCCCCGCAAACGCCCATGTAGCCAGGAGATTTTCAGCTGATGCGTTATTGCCGATTCACTGGCCGAGTACCGCTCTATTCAGTTGGGTGGTTCCTACTGGTCGGAGGCCTGTTTCAAAAACTGCAGGTTAGAAGAAGGCACCCAGATTCCGCAGTTCAAGGATGGGCTTTCTTTGCTGTTGCGGTCTCCCCGCTGAAAATGTTTGAGAGGATGTCACGATTTGTCGCGCGTTTTCGCTTACTAAGATGCGGACGACCCCTTTTGGGCCCGCGGAAATCAAAATCGTTCGCACTGTAGACGGATTGGGGTCTTCCGGTTGACCATTCAAACTAACTCCGGATGATACCAAATCAAATCAATATCACGTGCAATGCAGCTTGAACCTGGCAAGAACTAGATCCGGATAAGTCAGACCCGGATAAGTCAGAGATGAACGTTCCAAATGCCGCGCGATTCTCTGTCATATCCTGGGATAGTCGCCGCGCGACTTGTATTGCGGTCCTGGCTCTTGCGTGTTACCGAGGCAGAATTTAGTTGGTGGTAGGTCGGATCGGGGTTATAATCCGGCCACCGGGGGCCGCTAATGATCATGAGTCCTCCAGAGCCCTGTGATCCGCGCACGGAAATTACGTCCCTTCTCGCACAGCTTAACGCTCACAATGTCGATGCCGAATCGCGTCTCATGAAACTGGTCTTCGACGATCTTCGCCGCATCGCGCGGCACCACCTTCGATCTGAACGCCGCGACCATACTCTGCAACCCACCGCGTTGGTAAACGAAGCCTATCTCCGGCTGGTAGATAGTCCTCCGGAAAATTGGCAAAACAGGGCCCATTTCTTTGCAACGGCTTCCCGATTGATGCGCCACATTCTTGTGGACTATGCCAGGCGGAGGAACGCCTCAAAGCGCGGAGGAACTCGTTTGCAGGTGACTCTGAAAGAGGATCTGATTCAAACAAAAGTTTCCTCCTGGGATGTTCTAGCGGTGAACGAGGCCCTTCAGGGTTTGACGCAATTGGATCCACGACAGGCCCGGATCGTCGAAATGCATTTCTTCGGGGGCATGGGGTTCGAAGACATCGCACAGTTGTTGGGAATCTCAGATCGCACCGTTAAGCGCGACTGGAGCATGGCAAGGGCCTGGTTGAAATGCGAGCTAAGTGACAAGGCATGACGGTCGCAGAGCAAGAGTACGGCAGGCTGAAGGCTGACTACTTCGCAGCAATCGACATGTCCCAGAAGGAGCGCGCTGATTTTCTGGCCCGATTGTGCCAGGAGAGCCCAGAACATGCTGCGAAATTGAAACGGCTGCTCGATGATGAGGGCAAGTCAACGATAGAACTTGATAACCGCTCGTTTGAAATCGAGTTCGTTGATTCGCTCGCCGGTCCCTCGCTGAGTGCTGGTCAGTTACTTCAGGATCGCTTCAAAATCGTGCGCCTCGTGGGATCCGGAGGCATGGGCGACGTCTATCATGCCATCGATCTCGTAAGTAATGAGAGCATCGCGCTAAAGACCTTGACCGGTGACTTTGCCAACGATCCCCGCGCCCTCAGTTTGCTGCAATCTGAAGTGACTCTCGCCCTGAAGGTGAGCGGCCCCGACGTGTGCCGCATCTATGCTTACCGAGAGCCCAAGCCGGGGGATAACCCGGCCATTCCATTTTTCACAATGGAATTCCTGGATGGCCTGACTCTGGCCGACAGGTTGCGTCTCAACGGCCCTTTGTCCTGGGGCGAGGTGAAACGTATTGCCCGAGACATCTGTACGGGTCTCACCGTGATCCACCAGGAAAAGATCGTCCATCGGGACCTGAAGCCTCGAAACATCATGCTCGTACAGCGATCCGATCGGGAACATGCGGTGGTTACGGATTTCGGAATCGCGCAGAAGGCTGACCCGGCACGTAATGTCGAAGCGATGGCGGGCACCCTGGAGTATATGGCTCCCGAGCAATTTGAAGGTAGAGCTATCTCACCGGCAACTGACGTCTTCGGCCTTGGAGTCCTGCTTTACGAACTCCTCACCGGAGTTTTGCCCTTTACGTCCAGGAATCAACTCAAGGCCGTCATTCAGCGTGCCACTCCGCCAAAACCTGTCTCGTCCCTGGTAAAAGGAATCCCCAGGCATTGGGATCGCGTCATCGCCAAATGCCTCGCATTCGAATCCGAACATCGATATCAGACCGCCGCAGAGGTATTTCAGGCGCTATCAACGGGCGCGCTCGATCCGGATAACCTTCGCCGTGATCACCCGAGGCTCCTGGCTATAGCTTGCATGATTCCCCTGGCCGCAATTCTCTGGGGCACGTATGTCGGGATCCGGAAGTCCTTCGAGCCCCAGTTGAATCCTGAAGCGCAGCGGTGGTACGAAGATGGCGTTACAGCGCTTCATGAGGGCACTTATGTCACCGCGGTTGCAAGGCTGAAACAGGCGAGCGATATTGATCCCGGGTTTCCGATGATCCATGCCAGACTAGCCGAGGCCTGGGAGGATCTGGATTTCCTGACCGATGCCCAACGTGAACTTTTGTTGGCGATGCACGAGGAGTGGCGCCTGCCTTCGCTGGACAGACTGCTTCTGGACGCCATTCGCGACACAATCGCGGAAGACTATAAGGATGGCGTGGTCATCTATGCACGCCTTCTTCGCAAGCTTCCGCAGAGGCAACAATCGGCCGCCGATGTCGATCTCGGTATGGCCTACGAGCGCTCGGGCGACATCGCGCTGGCGCTGGCTCTCTATAGCAAAGCGGCGGCTCTCGACCCATCTAGCCCAGCTCCTTACATGCATATAGCAATCCTGCAGAATCGTTTACTGCACGTAAGGGAGGCGGACGAAGCATTCAACATGGCTGAAAGGCTGTTTTCGGCCGAAATCAACCAGGAGGGTCTTGCCGAGCTTCACTATGAACGAGGTCATGCTTTCAATGAGCGCTATGACGGACACGCAGCCAAACCATTCCTCGCGACGGCCCTGGCGGAAGCCCGGGCTCTGACGAAGAACGGAAAAAACACCGTCCCGCTGCAGGTACGGTGCTTGATCCAGATCGTAAATGCCGATTATTTGATCAGCACCAATGACCACGGGCCAGAGTCGATCGAGGCAAAACAAATGACAGCGGAGGCGACAAATCTGGCGCGCGATCACGGGCTGGACGCCTGGCTGGCAGACAGCATGGTAATCCAGGCGAACATGTTGCTGAAGTGGCACCATTACAAGGAAGCGGAAGCGGTGGTGGAAAAGGCGCTCGAGCGCGCCAGGCAAACGGGCCAGCCGCGCGTCACCGCCAAAGCCAACCTGGCCCTGGCCAGCCTCATGAATCTCGAGGGCCGACCCGAAATGGTCGTTCAACCGGCGCGGGATGCCCGTGAGTTCTACCAAAAGCACGGCTTTCTTGTGCTCGCGGCATATAGTTCCATCCTCATGACGCGCGCACACCGCGATCAGCTTCAATACGACCAGGCCATCAAATCGGCATATGAAACCCTGGATTTCGCCAATCGTTCCGGTATCCGGCGGCTCATCATGCAATCCGAAGAAACGGTAGGCTCGGTGTGCACAGCGGCGGAGCGCTATCCGGAGGCTCTGCCCCACTATCAGCGCGCCATTTTGTTCGCGGACGGTCAGGACGATAAAGACCGGGAAACTCTGAATTATGCCGGGCCGCTCTGGCTGGCAGGCCAGTTTCAGGAGTCTGACGCAGCTCTGGATTCTCTACCCCAGACATCGGCCACACGAATCGACAGCCTGGCGGAGCGTATCGAGTCTCTTCTCAGCCGGCAGGAGTATGCGCGAGCCGAGTCGATGGCCGAGTCGGCCTTATTGAAGACAGGTCCGGGCATTGAACCCGACGATCGGAAAAAACTGGATTGGGACAGGCTCGTGGCTCACGCACACCTTGATCCAGGTCGAGACGCAGTGCGCCGAATGCGAATCGAAATACCCAGCCTTGCCGATCCTGATCCTGCCAACCCTGAATGGACTGAAATCTGGGATAAGCGTCTTCAATTGGCCGAAGTAGAGCTTTCGGCCGGACTTCCGCGGGAAGCGCGGCAAGACGCGATGGCAGCCGTCGAGTTCTTTGCATCGATATCCCGGCATGCGTCCGAACTCAGAGCGACTTATATCGCAGCAGGCGCCTCGCAAAAACTGCAAGACGACCGGGCTGCGGAGGCACTAAGCAAGAAAGTTATTGACATATCTACACAGTTACAACAAAATTGGGGCCCGGACGCCCTTCGCCTCTATCTCACCCGTCCTGACATTCGCGCTACGATTTCCAGCGTCAATCTTCCCCTGATTGGTCCCGGAGGTAAGACATGAAGCTCACGAGAACTCATCTAATGATCGCAGGAGTTATCGGAGTCCTGATCATCACCGGCCTGCTGATCTTTCATCTGTTTCACCCTGCTACCGGTAAAGACACGCCGGTTGTAGCCGGGGGCGGAAGCATCTACGGCAAGACGAACTCAAACGCCCTTTCATGGACGCCCCACGGAACTAACATCTATAGCACTTCCATCAACCCTGGCGCCGGGAACCAATATGGGATCGACTACCTGACAATTACCGGTTTCCATAAAGATCCCTCAAACCCGATTACCGGAACCAAGGGATGGGCGATCTCCTTTTCCAACCCGAGGAGCCCCAATGCGGTGCGGTTTTGTTCCGATGCCACGTGCAGTGCCAGCCAGGTACTTATGGATGGTTCCAAAAATCCTTCCCCTTGTTCGCCTGGTTCGTTCAACCAATCCGGTCCGGTTTATTTTGGCACGGCGCTGGGCGGCGCAAACCTGAAGCCGGTGCAGTCGGGGTCGGTGACCTATGAGTTGGATTTCGATGATACTGGTCCATCCTGCAATCCGAACGGAAACTGTAATAAGGTCAAGGACGCAACGCTCGAGACCTGCAATGGCACGAGTTACCCCAAATTCAACAACTGCAAAGAGGACTCTACCGGGCATCAGGAATGCACTGTGACCGTTGGCGAACCTTGAGCATAGTGATCCCGGCCAGCATACTGTCTCTTCGCAATGTGACCAATCCTGGTCGTGATAACACAGGACTCACAAAGGAAGAGAACCCCGGAAGCGATCCATGCTTTACCGGTTCTTAACTGCCACCGCTTATGGTGGCCATTCCCGAATGCGCTTTGCTGGAGAAACATCATGAAGCTCACGAGAAAGTCCCTATTCATCGCGGCAGGATTCCTCATAGTTGTAATTATCGAGGGATGCCAAGCCAGAAAACCGCATCCGGCGCTGCAGCCGAAGGACACGCCGATCGTGGCCGGAGGTGGAAGCATTTACGGCAAGGCGCACAAGACGGATACCGAAGGATGGGAAAAAGAATTTTTAGCAAAGCCCTATTCAGCTTCGCTTCATGCAGATGCTTTGAACCCCGGCGGGATTGACTATCTTACATTCACAGGTTTCAACAACGCTCCAGTAAACCCCGTTACGGGCACTAATGGCTGGGCGGTCTCGATTTCAAACCCGATTGCCGGCGGGGGCAGGAACGCGAATGCAGTGAGGTTTTGTTCGGATAAGACGTGCAGCGCAAGCACGACGCTGATGAACGGCCAACCCAATTCTTCTCATTGCAAAAGTGCGTTCGACCCGAAAGGTCGTGTCTATTTTCAAATACGCGATGGCGCACAGGTGGTCAAGTCAGGTTCGCCCTTAAAGGAGTTGGATTTTCATGACACAGGTTCGGCCTGCACTCCGGATGATTGCGACAAGGTCTATGATGTCACCCTCGAGACGTGTAGTGGTGGTCCCTATATAACCCCCTTCACATGCCAGACAGACGCTGGAGGGCACCAGATTTGCAAAATTACAGTGGGCAAGGACCATTGATCACCTCACGTGGATCGGGCGTGGCATTGCACTTCGCCCGGCAGAACTGGAGGAGCAGACCCCTTGGTCTAACTCCTCGAAGGCGCAATCAGCCGGACCCTTTCGATTCGCGAAGAAATGTGGATTCCTCTATCCTATTGCGGCCCGCACGCTGGATTGGTTGCAAAGGCTTGCCGAACCGGCAGGGGGCGTCCCGATATCGACGTAAAGAATGAGTCGATGGAAAAGCCCGCTCCGCCGCCCAGAGTGCCATCGCCGTTCATGGTAGGAAGCGTGAACAGGTCATTCAGCAAAGAGTCGGCAGGATAGTGAACTTCCTTGTAGCCGTCGGCGCCGTTCAGAGTGGCAGTGAAGGTTTCGGGCGGTTCGTCTGCACGCAGTTGCGCGCGCACCCGCACGTTCCCATATGGGAGTACATCATTGAACTTTGGAGACACGATGGTGATGAGTGGCGACTGGTTCGTGCTCACCTTTGTCTGGGCAATGACGGCCGCCGGCGCGAGCAACAGGCCAAGAAACACTGCATGCTTCGAAGCGGCGCGCATCGCGGTGAATCTCTCGCGCAGGCGTGACGATTTCATTTGCACAAGATTGGCGGGAGTGGTGCGATTCATGGAGATAACCTTTCTCGGCAATGCCGGAGCCTTTTTCCGGAATGCGGGTGAGAAGAATTCGGATAACACTTCCCCCAGCCCGCGAGTCGTGGCTCGCGGGACAGGGAATGAAGACAAGTGGAGGTGGGACTCGGGGATTATTTCGGTGCGACGCTGACGTCGAGTCCGGCGGCCAGTTGCGCGGTGGCCGATCCCTCGTAGAGGACCGCGGTCAGGTGATGCTGGCCGGCAGTCGGCGGGGTCCAGTCAAACCAGATACTGGCGCCGTCGCTGCCGTGCAGTCCGGGTCGATGAGACGATCTGTGCCCGATGCAGGATCGCCATCAAAGAAGAGCACGTGCGCCGGATCGGTATGAACCCTGGAACTGTGTGCAGTGAAGCGCACTTCTAAAGGAACGTTTTGAGTCGCGGTGATCCGGGTGGCATGAAGCTGCGAGTCGGCGGCAGGATTCAGCGCTTCCAGGGCGTCGGCGCCGAGGTAATCCTGGGGAGCGCCTTCGCCGCTGGTCACGGTGAGAGACTCCGGCGCGGTGATTCCGATGGATCCGTATCCCTCGTTGTTCTGGCCGGGATCGACTCCGGTGGCGAGCCCGCCGCCTGTATAGTTCCCAGTGGAAATCGAGGTTCCGTCCAGGGAGAACTGGTCGCCAGAGATGCGTGTGACGCGGAAGGTTCCATTCGCAGCCGGCAAACCTTCGACGCCGCCAATGATGACATAGTCTCCCGTTTCCAGAGTACTTCCCGGTGCGGTAACGACGATTGGCGCGGTGTTCTCCACTTGCGTGATCTGCACCGGGTCGGGCTCGATGGGATAGGTCTCCGCTCCGCCGATTTATCGCGGTTGAGCACCACATAGACACGATATTCATTGGTGCCTATGGGGGGAGCATATCCAGTGGTGTCCCAGTCGATGTAGGCATGATATTGGTCGTTGCAGCCTGTGACGGCCGGCTTGTCAAACCCGGAGACGCAGGTGAACTGCAGCGGCTCGAGCCTGGGGATGGCCACTGTGCCGACAGTGGTGCGCGCGGACCGGGGGCAGACGAGGCCGGTTTGCACGCCGGGCTTTTGGTTAATGGGCGAGTCGCATAGCTCGCTGTTGAGAGCGTTCGAGTAGGGAATTACCTGGAACTCAACGGTCGTGTTCATCGCGGGCTGTGCCGTGCTCAGGTTGTAGACGCGGGCTTCAATTCGGACTTTGTCTCCAGCGGTCGGGCTGAAGGCATAGAGAAGATGGGTGCCCGATGCCGCATCGACTTCGCTGTGGCGGAAGAAGAGGCCGCGCATCGCCTTTCGTGCAGTTCTGAGGTTGGGCTCCCACCCCGACGTCGCCTGAGAAGGCTGGAATCGAGCCGGAAGGGTCAAGCCAGGATCGGGCTTTCCTCCGTAGATTTCCGCGTAGGTCTCACGTCCGGAAACATTGTTTTGCGAGTCGGCGGGATTGGGGACGGCGAAGCTGACCTTCAGGGTACCGTCTTTGGTGCTGTAAACGACCGGGTAGAACGGATAAGAATTCGCCGGAACGCCGGCAGCCTTGTTCAGGGAAACAGCTGTTTCCACGGTGGTTTTGTTATCACTGGTGGAGGAATCCCCCTCGCTCTGGCTGGAGCGAAGCTCGAAGGAACCGCAGGTCGTAAACTCGGCGTTCGTACCGATTTTGCTGGTCACCTGGCCCGAGAAGCTGGCTTTGATGTCCGCGCTTTCGGTAACGTAGTGCGAATTGCTGATGGTCTCTCCGTTTCCGACCTCATCGCTCCACCGTAAGGTCGTGGTGGTGCCGTTGCCGTCGAAGTAGTTGAGGCTGGCCGGCGCTATGGGCTTTTCAACCTTCTTCCGGTCGTGGGTCGTATAACTGCCCAAATCGTCGGGAATGAAACGGCTCGGTCCCAGCGCGGCGGGTAGGTCAGGATGTTTCCGGTCTCGTGGCGAGGCTGATACCAGTAGAAGCTCTGACCTGCGCCGGCGAAAGGGATTCTCTCTCCAGGCATGAGGATCTCGTAAAAGGCATTGAGGTTCTTGCCCGGCTTGATGCCATACATTCGATAGCGCCACACATCGATAAATTGCATGTCGCCTTTCAGGAAGTCGTCGCGGTCCGTGTTTCCTGTGCTCGCGCTGCTGCGGGCTTGATATTCGGAATCGTAGGTATCCTTGTTGCGTTCAAAGTCGTAGTTTGCCTGGGTTTGCGCTTCGATCTTGGTTTTGCCATCGAATGCGGCGAGGAACAGGTCTTTTTGATATCCGACGGACCCGGACGCGCTGGCCGAAACTGAGGTGCCCACGCTGAACCCGGAGTGATCGGTGCTCAAAGTAGCGAAGCTCTTGGACTCGCAATTGAACAACTGCACATTGTTCTGATCGAACCGGGTGAAATTCTCGACAGCATGCTTGCTCTCATCCCAGTAGGCATGCTTGGGGGGTTCCTGCATGATGAAGTCTGTTTCGGGTGAGCCTTGCAGGACGATATGCACGGGGTCACCCAGGTATACGGATTCGCCGGTGCGGTCGTACGCCACCAGGGGAAGGCGTGCGCGCAGATCGACGCCTCCGTGGATATCGAATCCAACACCCGATACTGCTTCACTCCACTGGCCATCACATTCCAGGAATAGAGGCGGGCCGTTGTGTTTTGCGCCGTCGGACTTCCCGCCCAGATAAACAAAGCGACAGACTCAGTTGGAGGCGTGGCATCGGCGGGGTGAAAGCCGCCGGCGGCGATGGAGAATGTCTGGATGGTCTGGGACTCTCTGATTCCGGCGGGATCACCGGAGCCCAGCCGCGACAGCAATCCGTCGGATGACTCGCTATAAGCCTTCAAGGAAATCTGATTGTGGTTCCAGCTATTCGATTTTGCGTTGGCGCGGTAGGCGATCACCAATTGCTTGCTTCTGTAGGGATGGGACGAGTCGAAGAGGAACTGTCCGCTGTCCAAAGCCACACGCGGCCGTCCGAAATGGGGAAAGTAGGGATCTTCGGGAAAACGATCCACCTGGTTTGAATCTTTCACCGTAATCGCAAAGTCGGAGCCGACCTTGAGTGAGGTCAATCCAATCGCATACCTTGGCTGGGAGCCGTCGGTGGGTTTGTGCCAGCGAGCCGTGGCCAGCGCCAACTCATCGGTGCTATCGCCATCGAAATTGCCTGCTGCCAGTGCGATGGTGCCCACCAGGTCGTAGTTGGAAGCCGGTCCTGCGAGCAATGAACTGCGAGTAAGGTCCTGCGATCGCACCTGCACCAGGGTTTCCACATCGTTCGTGGTCTGGTACCGGAAGATGTGAAAGCCAACCCGGTCATTGCCGAGCGTAGCCACCGCGATCTCCTCGTTGCCATCGCCATCAAAGTCTCCGACCGCCACGGAGATGACGTTGTCGGTGTTGAGAACGCCGCCGCCCGGTTCGGAAGCATTGTGGATGTCATTGAACTGCGGTTTCTGGGCGTCGAACTGAATGCTCGCCACTTGCGGATGGGACGCATCCCCTGCGGTGTAATTCAATACCGTAAGCGTGTAGCTGTAATTCGCGGAAGACTGACTCGATGCGTAGGCGACAATGATCTCGTCGTGGAGGTTGCCATTCAGGTCCGATTTGCGATCAAGATCGGCATGCGCAATGGAAATGAAATCTGTCGAGTTGGGCACGCGTGGAAGCAGATAATTGGGCAATTTGAAAGGGATAGCGGAGGTCGTCGGAGCCTGGTCGCCAAGAATGCGAATTTGCACCCTGCCGGTGGAACTCGATGGGTCACCGAGCCGGGTGGCAGATACCAACTGGTCGTTGTCAGGCTTGAGAATGCGCCCGCGGTCGCGAGGATCGATCTGGATCGCTTCGCGGCTCCTTGGTCACACGCGAAGAAATCGCCGGCCGTCTCTGGGCAGACTCCAGCATGGTCGACGTCGATCAGGGAATCAACACAGCGATCAACCGCGCCCGGGAAGCGTTGCGGGACAATGCCTCGGAACCGCGCTATATCGAGACCGTGGTAGGCAAAGGATACCGTTTCATCTCCCAGGTTGAAGAGGCCTCCACGGGGCCTCGGGTAGTGGCCTTTCCCAATCCTCTCCCTGCGGCTGAAGAGCCTGGGCCGTCATCGGAAGTCTCTCCACGCGCCGAGCCCGGCCGGCTCCGCCGCTATTGGCCGCTATTTTCCGTGGGCGGCGCCTTGCTTCTAAGTGCGGTGGTGTACGCAGCGTGGCACTATCGCCACAGGCCGATCCCCACTACCCTCTCGCTGACGCAAGTCACCACGAATGACAGCGAACAGCGTGTCACGGCCGCGGCCATTTCGCCCGACGGCAAATGGCTTGCCTATGCCGACACCAACGGAGTGTCGCTCCAGCTGCTGCAGAGCCGTAAAACGAAGCCACTCAATGCTCCAGCGGGAATCGAATTCGACCGGATCGCCTGGTATCCCGATCAAACACGCATCCTCGGCAGCGGGTCAGCCGACCACCTTTCAGAAGCAGAAATCTGGATCCTGTCGATTACGGGCGACGCACCGAAACTCCTCCGTAAAGCTGCCCGCAATGGCCTGCCCTCGCCGGACGGAGCGCGCATCGCCTTCACCGCCAACAACGATCGCGAGTTGTGGACCGCGGGCCCACGCGGTGAAGATGCACGGCAGCTTGCCACTGACAACACCGGGCGCGTGTTTTGCTGCACCTTCTGGTCCAGGGACGGAAAAAGCCTTTCGTACATCCGCCGCCTCAACGGGTTTGCCGGAAAAGATCTCTACGAATCTGCCGAAGTCGCAACCGGAAAGGTCTTGGCGACCATGAGCAATCTGGATTTCGATTCGGGAGCGGAGCTCCGCGACGGCCGCGTCTTTCTGTTGCGGGATTCTCCGCTTCATTACATGAATTCGTATTCCCTTTGGGAGGCGAAGACAGGACCAACCGGGGCGCTTTCTGCGCCGGCAGCAAAAGTAACTACGCTTGAAAACGGGCGGGCTTTCGGGCTGACCAGTTCCGACGACGGCACCAGGCTGAGCGTAATTTTCGAACGCGGCCAGACCCACGTCTACGTCGCATCGTTAAACCCTGGTCCGGTTCTCAATGACGTCGCGAGGCTTACGTACGATACGCGCACAGATTTCCCGCGCGCGTGGCTCCCTGACAGTCAAACCGTCCTCTTCGAATCGGATCGGACCGGGATTTTTCGCTTGTACGCGCAGCGGCGTCAGGATCGGACGGCCCAGGAAATTGATACCGGTCAAGGGCCCGCGGTTCTGCCTCAGGCCAGTCCCGACGGAAAATGGATTCTCTATGTTGCCACTCCCAAAGGCGGTCCTCACCGTCTCTTCCGCATTCCCGTCTCGGGAGGCGTTCCCGAGGAGGTTGCAATCGGCGGCCCGGTCGACGAAAACCGCTGTCCCCTGCATGGACCCTATTGCGTGTTGCGGGAAACCGAGGGGCAAAAGACGTTCGCCTATTACGCCCTGGACCCCGTCAAAGGCAAAGGACGTCTTTTGGCCCGCACCGCATGGTTTCCGAATGTACTCTCCGACTGGTGTGTCGCACCGGATGGATCGGCTGTGGCCCTGGCAATTCATGATGCGGCGATCCGCGAATACGCATCGTCCCGCTTCAAACGGGTTCCACCCGACGCGAACACGAGGTTCCAGTCCGGGGCTACGGCAGGCTTGCAGGGATCGCCTGGTCGGCAGACGGAAAAGGATGGTATGTTGCGGCCGATTCGCAATCAGGTACGGAGCTGCTCGACGTCGATCTGAACGGCGAATCCCGTGTTCTTCGCAGGACGCCGTTAAGCGACTGGGGCGTCCCGTCTCCCGACGGCCGCAAACTGGCATTTGTCGATCGTGCCGCCGACAGCAACGTCTGGTTGTGGCAGGTCGACGCACGCTAGTCATTGCACTGTCGACATCGCTTGGTCACTCAGACTTGGATCCGAAGAACCTCTCGACATCCGTGATGGTCGTGGTCATGCGGTAGGGCGGGAGGCTTTGCAGGAAGGTCTGCCCGTAGCGCTGGCGCCGGATGCGAGGGTCGAGCAGGACCAGGACGCCGCGGTCTTCGAGGGATCGGATCAGGCGGCCGAAACCTTGTTTCAAGGTGAGTACCGCTTCGGGGACCTGGTATTCGAAGAAGGGCTTGCCGCCGGCTTCTTCGATGACCTTCATGCGCGCCTGGACAACCGGGTCGTTGGGCACGGCGAAGGGCAGGCGGTCGATGATCACGCAACTCAGCGCTTCGCCCTGGACGTCAACGCCCTGCCAGAAGCTGGAAGTTCCGAATAGAACCGCATTCGGCGTGGAGCGGAACTCATCGAGCAGTGCCTTGCGCGGGGCGTTGCCGTGCAGCAGGATGGGAAAATCAAGGACCGGGAGCAGGCGCTCGTAGAGATCGCGCATCTGGCTGTAGCTGGTGAAGAGGCAGAAAGCGCGGCCGCGGGTGATTTCAAGTACACGCTGGATGCAGCGCGCGGCGGCTTCGGGGAACTCGGGATCGCGGGGGTCGGGCATCTCCGGCGGCAGATAGAGCAGGGCCTGTTCGCCGTAGCGGAAATGGGAAGGCACGACGAGTTCGCGCGCCTCACGCAGGCCAAGGCGGCGGCGCATGTGCTCAAAACCGCCCTGCACGGTAAGCGTGGCGGAGGTGAGCACGACGGTGGGGATGGTTTCGAAGACCAGTTCCGCCAGAAGCTCAGAAACGTCGATGGGCGTGGCCTGCAGGAATGTAGTGCGGACCTGGGATCGGAAGTTCGACCGGCCCGCGGACCCGTTTCGCTCGTTTCCGCCGCCGTAGACGCGCCGTTCGAGCCAATAGACGGTGTTGGTGGCGTTCGATTCGAGCAGAAACTCAAGTTCCGACCGCAGCCGGGTTACGCGCTTCCGCAGCCCCGGCGCTTCGTCGACGCTTTTGAGGTTGTCGATTTCGGCTTCGAGGCGGCGAAGGGTGCCGGTCACGCCCAGGTAGAGGTCGCCGGCGTTTTCAAGGAATTCTTCGCGTTGTGTGAACGGCTGGCGGCCGTCACCGCTCATGGGCAGGCCGGAAAAGAAGAGGCGGGCGCGCTCGCGAAGTTGTTGCGTCACTCCGGGAAGGTTCGCGGCGCCTTCTTTCCCGCGCAGCATGGTCTCGGTGTCGCGGGCCAGTTCTTCAAAACGGATGTTGCTGACCGACAGGCCGAAGTAGCTGGAAGCCACCTCTTCGAGTTCGTGGGCCTCATCGAAAACCACGGCGGCGGCTTCAGGCAGGATGCCGGCATCCGGGGCGCCCGAGGCTTCGCGCCGCACAGCGAGGTCCGCGAAAAACAGGTGGTGATTCACGATGATGATGTCGGACTCGAGCGCCTTGCGCCGCATCTCGGTAATGAAGCAGCGGCGATAGTCGGGGCAGGTCGATCCGAGACAGGCATCGGAACGCGCATCCAGCTTGGACCACAGGGCGCTCGATTCGGGCAGCCCCGAGAGCTCGGCGCGGTCGCCGGTTTCGGTGGTCTGCTCCCACTCGGCGATCTGGCGGTACTGGTCGATCTCCTCCAGGCCGGAGAGGATAGGCTGGTTGCGCAGGGTGACCAGCTTGTGGCGGCAAAGATAATTGGCGCGGCCCTTCATGTAGCAGACCCGCAACTCTCCCAGAAGAGATTCAAGGAAAGGGATGTCGCGGAAGTAGAGCTGGTCCTGGAGGGCCTTGGTGCCGGTGGAGATGATGACGCGCTGTCCGGTGCGCAGGGCCGGCAACAGGTAGGCCAGGGTCTTGCCGGTGCCGGTTCCAGCTTCGACGATCAGGTGGCGATGTTCGGCGAGTGCTCTCTCGACGGCCTTGGCCATCTCCAGTTGCCCGGGGCGATACTCGTAGGGCAGCGGCGAGCGCGCCAGGACGCCGCCCGGGGCGAAAAACTCGTGGAGCGAGGGGAGAGCCCGGGTTGATATGTCGCTGAGAGGCATGGGACCGGCACCTTCCATCATATTGACCCGCGCAGATGCGTGCTCGACGGGGGATCGCAGGGGGCTGCAGGCCGGGCATTTTGATTCCTCGGCGAAAGGCGGCGGGACGAAGTAACTCTATCGAAGTTACTGATTGTCTTTGCCGAACCGGAAAGGCGCGCTTTATGGTAGAGGGGGCTAATTGATGAAGCAAGGGACTGGTATTTCGCGGAGCCAGCGCCGGGCACCACTTTACTTACGGGTCTTGCGGAAATCCTTGAAAGGTGCGGGATTTACCTTCCAGGTCCCTCTGATTTCCCCATGAGCAACGCGGCACTCGCGGTCCGTGCGACAGGACGGCTGCAAATCGGCAAGCTGCTGGCCTACGGGATGTGGGTGGTCCTCGCCCTGCACGCAGTCGTACTGGTGGCGGTTCATCCCCGTGCCGTAGCTCTGTCAAGATCCCTGACCGCTGCGGTCCCGATACTGGCGGGACTGGCTTGTATCCATCGCGCCCGCCGGCTGCCGGCGCGGGAGCGGCCAGTCTGGCTGTGGGCCTGCGGGGGAATGCTGTTGTGGGCTGTAGCTCATATTGTTGAAACCGTCATTGGCCATTCCACGGCCGCCAGCAGTCTCACCATCGATGCTTCGGACTTCATCTACCTGACGGGCACTTTTCCGCTCCTGGTGGCCCTCTCCACCACCCGCGAGACGGAATCAGTTCGAGGCATATTCGTTCTGAACTGCGTGCAAGTCGGCCTGGCCCTCATTCTGAGCTACTCGCTGCTGTATCGCATGTCCCTCAGCCCCGCAGCGGCTTCGACGGTGATGGGACGAATCTATGGAGCGGCATGCACCCTTCTGGCCATCATGGCGGTGCTGCGCATATTTACCTGGTCGACGTACGAAGAACGGCAGAGCGTGCGCACGATCTCGATCGTTCTGTGGACCTATCTTCCGATCGAGCTGGGTATGGATTACGCCACCGCCCGCTGGGACCTGCATTCCGGCACTGTGCTTGACCTGCTGTGGAGCGTGCCTTTTTTCCTGGGAGGCTGGCAGGCGCTGCACATGCCGATCCTCCGTTCGGATCAGAGGCCGCGGCCTCAAACCAGCCGGGCGCGCCTGGTTGTGGAAGCGCTGTGTCCGATGCTGATCACGGCCGGAGTCTTCGCCCTGGCGGCGTCCATTACCCCGCAGCATCCCTGGCTGGGGCTGTCGGCGATCTTTGTTCTGCTTGGCATCCAGGGTGTGCAAGCGGCCGTCGTGCAAATGAATTTCCTTGCCGGGCGCACCCTGCTGCTGGACAGAGAGCAGGAGTTAAGCGCGGCCAACGCGACGCTGCGGCAAATGTCGCTCGAGGATCCTCTGACGCATATCGCCAACCGGCGCCGATTCGAAGCGGCCCTGGAGAGCTGCTGGCGCCGCGCAGTGCGCAAACGGCAGCCGCTTTCCCTGCTGATGATCGATGTTGATTTCTTCAAAGGCGTGAATGACATGCACGGCCACAGCTACGGGGATGAATGCCTGGTAACCCTGGCGCGCATGATGAATCAGCATGCGCGACGGCCCGACGACATCGTGGCGCGGCTGGGCGGCGAGGAGTTCGTGTTGCTGCTCCCGGATACGGACAGCGGCGGCGCCGAGGTGGTTGCAGCTCGCCTTCAGGAAGCGATCCGGTCGCTGGGAATCAAGAACGAGGCATCCCCTTTTGACAAAAACCTGACCATCAGCATCGGGATCGGGGCGGTGAGCAGTCCCCAATCGGGCGTCGATCCGACTGTTCTGGTGGATTGCGCGGACCAGGCGCTCTACGACGCCAAACACCAGGGCCGGAATCGGAACTGCACGCGCAGCCTGGATTAGTTCCTCGACGAATGTCGTCCGATTGACTTCAATCACTGGACTAAGCATACTTAGTCCATGGGGTACACGGTACATCAGGCCAAGACCCATTTCTCGCGACTCCTGAAAGAGGCAGAAGCGGGCAAGGAAGTCATTGTGACCAGGGGGAAGAAGCCCGTGGCGAAAATTGTTCGGATCGAACCGCCGGCGGATGAAGAGCTGCCTTTCCGGCTGCTCGGCGCGTTTCGCGGAAAGATTCGCTGGGAAGAGAGTGCGCTGGGCCCGATGAGCGACAAGGAACTGGTGGAATACGGATTCGAATCCATGCTTGACGGCGATCTGGTTGCCCCGCCCGAAGCCAAGTGAGATACCTCCTCGACACGCATACTCTGCTCTGGGCGCTCGACACTCCAGAAGAACTTCCCGACCCCGTTCGGCTGATCATCGAGAATCCGTCGTCCTCCTTACTCATCTCGATTGCTACACCGTGGGAATTGGCGATCAAGACCCAGTCGGGCAAGCTCGATGCAAATGATCTGCTCGACCGATTTGAGCAGCTTGCCGGTTACAACTTGATCGAAACGGAAGTTTCTCACGTAATCCGGGCGGGACGTCTTCCTCTCGTGCATCGTGATCCGTTCGACCGCCTGATGGTCGCGCAGGCAATGTTGATGGGACTGACTTTGTTGAGCTGCGATACGATCTTCGATCGTTATGGCGCAAAACGCATCTGGAACTAAGGAAGAATGCTTCAGAGTTGTTGGAGATAACCCTTGCCCACGTATCGCAGATCTGTGATTCCATCGTCGTCGGATGCCGCAACGCTGCCCCTGGTGGCGATTGTGGGCCGTCCTAACGTGGGCAAATCCACCCTGTTTAATCGGCTCACCAAGAGCCGCCGCTCCATCGTCGGCGATGAGCCCGGCATTACCCGCGATCGAATCTATGGCGAGTTCGAGTGGGCGGGAAGGCGCTTTCGGCTGGTGGATACGGGCGGCATCGTGCCCGACGATCCGGAGCTGATCCCGACGGAAATCTACAACCAGGCCAAGGTCGCGCTCGAAGAAGCCGACGCGCTGGTGCTGGTGGTGGATGCGCGCACCGAACTGGCCAGTCCGGATTACGACCTGGTCCGGCTGCTGATCCGCGGAGGCAAGCCCGTCTTCCTGGCCGTGAACAAGGTGGAAGGCGAGGCGATGGAGTTGGAGGCGGAAAACTTCCGCCGGTTGGGCATCCGCAACGTGTTTCCGGTCAGCTCCGAGCACGGCCTGGGCATCGGGGAACTGCTCGATGCCATCGGCGAGGCAATTCCCGAAGCCCCGGCGATTCCGCCGCCCGCTGAGCCAGGGGAAGAGTCAGAGGACGAAGAAGCGGAAGAACAGGAGATCTGGGAAGGCGGCCCGCTCGAACCGGGCGTGGAAGAACCGCCCGCCGAAGGCAAATCGCAGGATGCGAAGGGTATTCATCGCACCCACGGCGAGTTCGAGCAGCACGAGACGTCGATCGCGATCATTGGACGGCCGAATGTAGGCAAGTCCACGCTGCTGAACGCTCTGACCGGCACCTCGCGGGCCATCGTGTCGCCGGTTGCGGGCACCACGCGCGATGCCGTCGACGAATTGGTTGAGTTCGAGGGCAGCCAACTGCGGTTTGTGGATACGGCCGGCTTCCGGCGCAAGGGCAAGACCCACCTGATGGCTGAGAAGCTGAGCGTGGTGATGGCGCGCCGGCATCTCGAGGCGGCGGATGTGGCGCTGCTGGTGATCGATGCCACCGAGGGTGTTACGGCCAGCGATGCGACCATCGGCGGCTACGCCCACGAGAGCGGGCGCAGCGTGATGATCCTGGTGAACAAGTGGGACGCGGTGACCACCGGCCGCACCGACGGCAAGGCTCCCGCCGATCGCGAAATCTTCGAGCGGCAGTTGCGCCAGGTGCTCAAGTACCTGAGCTATGCGCCGGTGATCTTTCTCTCCGCGCTCGAAGGAACAGGGCTCCAACGGGTGCTGCACGAGGTAAAGAAGGTGGCGGCGGAGCGGCGCAAGCGCGTGACCACGGGGCAGATGAACCGCTTCCTCGAACGCATCGATTTCCAGCGCGCGCCGGTGCCCATGGCCAAGCGGATCCGCATCTTCTACATGACCCAGGCCGCGGTGGCGCCGCCGACATTCGTGCTGTTCACCGACCGCGACATCAAACTGCACTTCGCCTTCGAGCGCTTCCTCGAAAACCAGATCCGCGAAGCATTCGGGTTCGAAGGCACGCCGATCTGGTTCAAGGTGAAGGCGAGAAATGCAGAGTCCAGGGACTAGGGAACAGCGCCACTCGGTACGGAATTTCTCCGCTCAGGATGCCGCTACTGGCTGACGGATTGACGGCTGGGTATAGCCCTCTTCGGCGAGATGTTTGCCCATCTGCGCATACATATCGGGGTTGCGGGGCTGCCAGGTCCCGAGGCCGTCGACGTAGCGGTTGTACATGCAAAACGCTGCCGCAATCAGCACCGTGTCGTGAATTTCGAGATCGGTAGCGCCCAGCTTGCGGGCCGCTTCGACATCGCCTTTGCTGACCAGCTTGCCGTCCTGCTGGACCTTTCCCGCGATCACCAGCAGAGCCCTGAGCTTGGGGCTGACCGGAGCTGCATAAAAGTCCTTCTTGATCTGCTCGACAATGGACGCATCGCCCAGGTGAGCAGTTGCGGCCGCCCCGTGACTGGCTTCGCAGAAATACGTGTGATTGCGCGAGGAGACAAAGCAGGCGATGAGTTCGCGCTCTCCGGGAGAGAGCGAGCCGGGCTCGTGGAGCAGGATGTGCGCCAGTTCTCGCATCGGCTTGGCAGTTTCAGGGCGGTATGCAAAGCCCGCGCTGATGCCGGGCAGGCCTTCGGGAAGATTGATGTGGGACATGAGGACTCCTGGTGGTCAGTAGACAGTGATCAATTCGAAACCGCGTGGCTGGCAAGATATTCTTCGCTCACCTTCACGTATCCGTCGCGGGCCACGCGCGGGCCGCGTTCGCGATAGAACGCTTCGTCTTCGGGCTGGTAAGTTCCGAGGCCGTCGACATAGCGGTTGTACATGCAGAACGCCGCGGAGATCAGAACCGCGTCGTGGATTTCGAGATCGGTTGCTCCTTCGCGCCGGGCGGCGTCGACGTCGGTGGCGGTGACGAGCTTGCCATCCTTCTGCACCAGGCCGGCGATCACCAGAAGCGCTTTCAGCTTGGGCGAGATGCCGGCCTGGGTGAAGTCCGTCTTCACCTGCTTGACGAGGGCTTCGTTGCCGCCCAGATGGGCAGCGGCAATGGCGCCATGGATGCTATGGCAATAGTGGGTGCAGTTGCGGCTCGACACATAGGTCGCGATCAACTCGCGTTCGCCGCGGCTGAGAGTGCTGGGGCCTTGCAGCAGTATCTCAACCAGTGCGTTGAGGGGGCGCGCGGTCTCCGGCCGGAAGGCCATGGCGCCCCGAATGCCGGGAAGGTCGGGAGGAAGCGAGATGTGGGGCATGGGAATTTCTCCTGAGGGACTAGGGACTGAGGATTAGGGCCATGGACTCAGAATCAGGAAGATTCTGTGGCTACGGCTGGGGTGAGGTTGGTTTTGCGGACGAGAAGCCAGCGGACGGGAAGGCCGGCGAGCACCACGGCTGCTCCGAGCAGCGATGGACCGAGGGCATGCAGAAGAAGCATCAGCGCCAGCACGCCGCTCCCGGCAATGAAGACGATGGGGGCCAGCGGATACCACCAGCGCTCCACTGGGGTGTTGGTGCGAAAGAGCGTGGCCGCAGTGAGCGCGAGGAAGACGACCGCGGAAAAGATGATGAAGGCCAGGATACGGTCGAAGGCCCCGAGGCTCACCACCAGCAGAGCCATGCCGGTCTGCAGCAGAACTCCGTTGGCCGGGGTGCCAAAGCGGGGATGGAGGCGGGCGAAAACGGCCAGCGCGCCAGACGGGCTCTCGCCCGATTCTCCGCGGGCCAGCGCATACGTAACCCGGGGGACAGCCATACTGAGCACCATGAGCCCGCCGAGGACGCTGAGGACAACACAGGCCGACAGCACGCGGCCGCCGGCCGAGCCGAAAAGGGCCTGGCCGAACTGGGCCACAAAGGCAGTGTTGCTCTGGATCTGCTGCATGGGCACAACCGAGACGAATGCCAGGCTGACCAGCAGATAGAGCGCGGTGACGACGAGGACTCCGCCGCAGAATGCGATGGGGAGCGTGCGCGCGGGGTTGCGGACCTGGCCGGCGATCTTGCCTGCTTCCCACCAGCCCCCAAAGCAGAAAAAGGCGCTAATCGCGGCTCCGGCGATGGCGCCCATTAGGGGATCGGAGCCGGGTCGGCGGTCGGCGAGCGGGGTGAGGTTGGCCAGCGACGCATGGCCGGAGGCAAGCGCCCACCCCACAAGCCCAACCAGCACCGGCACCTTGAGCCAGTTGAGGATGGTCATGACGCCACTGCTAAGCCGGGTTCCGAAGTAGTTGAGCGCCCCAAGGACGAGCAAAAGGAGAGCGGGAAGCGCTGCCGCCAGTTGCGCGGGCATGGGGATGAGGGCCTGCAGATAAGGAACGGTCCCGACACAGAGGGCCGCGGCCACGCCGGGGTACATGACCACCGCGGCCATCCAACCATAAAGGAACGCGACCCGGCGCCCGAAGCCGCGGCGGAGGTAGAGATATTCGCCGCCGTCCTGCGGATTCCGCACGGCCAGTTCCGTGAAGCACAAGGCTCCGGCCAGGGTCATGACGGCCATGGCGCACCAGACGGCCGCCAGAAGTGCCGGGGAGCCCAGAGACTTCGCCATTGCGGCTGGCGTGAGAAAGATGCCGAGCGAAATGGCCTCTCCGGTGACAACCGCCATGGCGGCCCACACCCCCATTTGCCGGGTCGCTTGGGGATCTGGCTGCGAGGCGCTTTGCATCGTTCGGCCATCGTATCCAGCGGGGCGGAAGGTGGTCCATCCATCATTGGGTGGAGAAAGAGAAGGATGTAGGGACCAGGGACGTACGGTCTATTGCTTGTGGTCTCCCAGGTGGTCCCAGAGTCGGGACCCTTCGACACCGCTGAGGGCAGGCTCTGGGCCACGGAGTTCTCGCTGGAACGCCGGCCCGGAAACCAGCTACAATGGCGTCGCCAAAACAGGGGGAAGCAACGGTGTTGTTCGGGGCTCCACGATTTCCTGTTCCCAAAGCCCAAATCTGAAACATATGGTCCCGTCGCTGATATTCGTCGGCGTTCAAGCTGTTGGATTAACCTCACCACGCGTCTGCCGGTGTCCTGTCTTGCGGATGGCGGCTCGCACCGGCGCGCACGCCGGGGAAAAGGAGGACTATGACCCGTGAACGAAGCAATGCGCTAACCAAGGATGATCCGAGGCGTCCGAATTGGCTGAAAGACGATTACGTCATGCCGGTGCCCAACGCCGGCTCTTACTCCGCCGACCCGAGCGGCTACATCGTACACCGCGGGCAGCGACATCACGCCACCGAAGGCTGGAAGTTTCACGTGAGCGCGTTCCCGCATTCGGCCGAAACGATCGCCCAGATTGTGCTGCCCGTCCTTCAGCAGCTGGACGTTTATCACAAATATCTCGAGTTGAAGAAGCTTCCAAGCCGGATTGGAGTCGAGGTCGGCAAATTCATCGCATACTATCCAATTTCGCCCAATGACGCGCACCAGGTCGCCGGAGCCGTGGGCGCGGCGCTGATGCGTGCGGCTCTTGGCGAGTCGGCGGGACCTGCCATTCAGGACGAACTGGCATTCGGTCCCACGAAGCTGCTCTACACGCGCTATGGAAGCTACGCCTATGAGTTTGTCATGGGGCCTCCGCCCCGCAATCCGGACGGTACCCCGACGACGAAGTCGATGGATCCGCCTCGCGGCTTCAGGGACTACCACAAGAGCGGGCGCGTTCGCCCCAGCTGGATTCCCGATCTTCTCACCGACCAATCGAACACATTGTTTCCAAAATACGATGCTCGACGCACGCTTCACACTTTGCCTGAGTCCACTGATCCGTGGGCGGACTGAACAAAACCTTCATGCAACGCGGGTCGACAGTCTCGGCGTGAGACTAGGGACCAGCCCGCATTTCTAACCGGCCGCGGTCCACGTCTTCTTGGTTACTCAAAAAAACGCGCGTGCTTTGCGTGTTCTTTCGAGCGATTTTGCCACAATAGAGATAGAAGAAGAATCGAAGTGCGGCCTCAGGCAGAACCGAGAGCATCGGGAGGAATTCGGCTTCGTTCTGAACCGTTTAGGATACCCAAAACGGCCCTTTTGGACCGTTTACATTTGCGGGAATACGCCCGTATCAATATTGTCTTCTGTAACTTGCAGAGGAAATATCGAGCCGGAATAGGTACCCTCCCCCGGGTAGCCCTGTAAAACTGTAAAACTGTATATCGATCGTTCGATCAAGCCACGATTCCGGCCTTCGAAGCTTGTGAAAGATGCAGACCAGGGGCGTTTGTGGTTTCCCACCTTTCCGCAGAAAAGCGGAAAGGATGGGGCACGGATATTGTTCCTGCCGCGATTAGTGGGCAGCGTTCTTGTTCTGCTCCTTGAGCCACTGATAGAGCGGGGCGAAGTAGTCGAGCATGGCCTGGGCGTCGAGGTGGTCGCTGCCGGTCATTTCTTTCAGGGTCTGTTGCCAGGGTTGGGACTGGCCGGTCTGGAGCATCGTGTTCAGCTTGTCGCCGGCGGCCTTGGAGCCGTAGAAACTGCAGCGGTTGAGCGGGCCCTTGTAACCGCTGGCGTCGCACATCGCCTTGTAGAACTGGAACTGGTAGATGCGGGCGAGGAAGTAGCGTGCGTAGGGGACGTTGGCCGGGACGTGCATCTTCGCGCCCGCGTCAAAGTCGGCCTCGGTGCGGTCGGTCGGCGGCGCGACGCCCTGGTACTTCTCGCGCAGCGCCCACCACGCCTTGTTGTAATCGGCGGGCTTGATCTCGCCGGAGAAAACCTGCCAGCGCCACTTGTCAAGCGCGAGGGCGAAGGGCAGAAACGCGACCTTGTCGAGAGCGGTGCGCAACTGGAGCGGGATGTCGGCTTCGACGGGCGGCTCCTCGCCGGCCAGGCCGAGCGTCTTCAAATAGGCGGGCGTGATCGAGAGGGCGATGGAGTCGCCGATGGCCTCGTGAAAGCCGTCGTTCGCTCCGTTGCGGAACAAGAAGGGCTGCTTGTTGTAGGCGCGCTGGTAGAAATTGTGGCCCAGCTCGTGATGGACGGTGGTGAAGTAGTCGGCGTTGACCTCGATGCACATTTTCACCCGCAGGTCGTCGACCGAATCGATGTCCCATGCCGAGGCGTGGCATACCACGTCGCGGTCGCGGGGATGGACGAACTGGGAGCGTTCCCAGAACGTGTCGGGCAGCGGAGCGAAGCCGAGCGATTTGAAGAAGCTTTCGCCGTAGTGAACCATGGCGCGGCCGGCGGCGAGCGACGCGGCGTGGCCTTTGTCGGAAGACAGGTCGGTGGCCGGATCGAAGGCGGGAGCGGCTGCTGGATCCTTTTCTGCGATCTGCTTCTTGAGCGCAGATTCCAGATCGATGGGCTTGAACTGGGACAGTTTGGGATCCGTGGGGGCGACGATGTCGTAGATATTGCCCCATTCCTGGGCCCACATGTTGCCCAGGAGCTCGGCCGGGATCATGCCGTCAGGGCGCTCGGCGGCCTTGCCGTATTTGGCGATGAGGCGCGCACGCACGTAGTCGTGCAGTTCGCGGTAGAGCGGCTCGAGCTGAGCCCATGTGCGCTCCAGTTCGGCGGAGAACTGCGCCGGCGTCATATCGTAGGGGGCGCGCCAGAGCTCGCCGGTATCGTTGTAGCCCAGCTCTTTGGCGCCGATGTTTTGCAGCTCGATGAAGCGGGTGTATTTGTCTTTCATGGGCGCGCCGATGGCGTGCCAGCCCACCCAGAGCCGGGTCAGTTCCGCGGGATCCTGCGACTTGGCCATGATGCTGGAGATGGCGTCGATGCCCATGCATTTGGCGCCGGGCGCGGGCTCCTGCCCGGCGGGTGTGTCCGGGCAGAATTTGCCCTTGCCGTAGGTGGCGGTGAGCTGCGCGGCGAGTTGGGTCTGTTCAGCGAGGAGCTTGGGATCCTTGGGGGCCGCCGGCGTAGTCAACTGCAGGAGCAGGATCTGGCGGCGGAGCCCGGGCGGCAGGGTCACCTTGTCCCAGCGATGGCTCTCCGCGCCCAGTTCGAGGGCGCGGGCGGTGGCTTGCTCATTCATGAGGGCTGTAGTCGCTTCGGTGTCGTCGGTAATGAAGGTCTCGGCCGTCCACTCGGCGTGCGAGGCGTCGGTGGTGAGCTTGAGCAGCTCGGCATTGGCGCGGTCAATGAAGGCCTGGGCTTCGGCTACAGAGGGCGGGTTCCTGCCATCAGAACTCTGGGCAGACGTGAACGACGACGCAGCGGCAACCATCAATATGGCGGACAGCACATGGGAGCGCATCATGGCCGGAAGTATATAACCTGGGGCGCGGCTGAGACTGATGAGACTGTCATCCCGCCCAAGCGGAGCTTGGACGGGCACATCCGGTTTGCGTGCCCAGTCTCGCTGGACCGGTGGAGCTTGCCGAATTACAATCCTCCGGACTGTAAAGGCAAAATCAAATGAAATTATTTTCGTTATGCGTGGGCGCAATCTGCGCGGTTGCGTCGGCTCTGGTCGCGGGCGGCCAGGATGCGGGAAGTCAGACCAAAGCTTCCAACAGGCCGCAGATCGAATTCCCGAATGTGCTCTACGGGGCTGCCTACTACAACGAATACATGCCCCAGGACACGCCTAATGCCCAGGCAGAGCGGCTGGAAAAGGATGTTGCCCTGATGAAGGCAGCGGGACTCTCGGTGGTGCGGATGGGCGAGTCGACGTGGAGCCTGTGGGAGCCCGAGGACGGCCATTTCGAGTATGCGTGGATGGACCGCATCGTCGACGCCATGAGCAAGGCTGGGATCAAGGTGATCCTGGGCACGCCGACCTATTCGCTTCCAGCCTGGATAGCGCACCAGCATCCGGAGATCTTTGCCGAACGCATTCCGCCCGGTCCGTTTGGCGGCAAGCCGGTCGCGAGTACGTACGGGATTCGCCAGAACATGGACACTGACTCACCGGTGTACCGGTTCTACGCGGAGCGACTCATCCGCCACATCGTCGCGCATTACAAGGACAATCCCGACGTAATCGGATGGCAACTGGACAACGAAACCTCCAGCTACGATGCGGCCAACACGGACGTGTTCATCGGGTTCCAGCACTATCTCGAAAAGAAGTTCGGGACGCCGGAAGAACTCAGCAAGGCATGGTTCCTCAACTACTGGGGCGAGAACCTGCATTCGTGGGAAGACCTGCCCCGGCGCGACGGAACCATTTCGACCGGCTACAAGCTGGAGTGGACGCGCTGGAGCCAGATGCGGGTGACCGATTTCCTGCATTGGCAGGCGGGGCTGGTGCGCGAGTGCGCGTCGCCGCGGCAGTTTGTCACCACCGACTACGGCAGCATGATGAAGCGCGACGTGAACGAAGAAGCCGTCGCCCAGTCGCTGGATATTATCGCCAACAACATTTACCACGGCACGCAGGATCACTACGACGGGTCGTTCCAGGCCCTGCAGGGCGACTTTACGCGTTCGCTGAAGCATGCGAACTTCTTGATCACCGAGACCAATGCGCAGACCATCGGCTGGAGCTCGCAGAGCCAGTTCCCGCCTTACGACGGCCAGCTGCGCGAGGATGTCTACACCTATCTCTCCAACGGCGCCGATATGGTCGAGTACTGGCATTGGGCGTCGATTGCGGGGGGCCAGGAGACGTACTGGAAAGGCATTCTGTCGCACGATCTCGAACCGAATCGCGTTTACGCGGAGATGAGCCGCACGGCCCATGAGTTGGAGAAGATCGGGCCGCATCTTGTCGGGCTCAAGATCAAGCCCGAGGTGGCGATCCTCTGGAGCCGCGATTCGGCCAACGCCATCGACTTCATGCCCTACGGCGGGGGAGTGCCGGCGCGCAGCTGGACAGGAACGCCGGATGGCTACGCCTCGCTGGTGCAGCAGATGCACCACTCCCTCTACGAGCTGAATGTGCCTTCGGATTTCGTCTTTCCGGAGACGCAGGATTTCTCCGGGTACAAGCTGCTGATCGTGCCCGCGCTCTACATATCGGACGATGCCCTGCTCAAGCGCATTTCGGATTACGTCAAAAACGGCGGCCACGTAGTGATGACCTTCAAGAGCGGATTTGCGAATGAGAACTCGGCGGTGCGCTGGGTGAGGGCGCCGGGGCCACTGAGGGAGGCGGCGGGCTTCAGCTACCAGGAATTTTCGAACCTGGAGAAGCCGCTGGCACTCAAGGGCGATCCATTGCATGCCGGCGAGGACAACAAGGTCTACTACTGGGCTGAGTTCCTGATGCCCGAGCACGCCAAGGCGATCGCGTTTTACGACCACCCGTTCTTCGGGAAGTGGCCCGCGATTACCGAGAACAGCTTCGGCTCCGGAACGCTGCTCTACGAGGGGACCTACCTATCCGACGCTATGCAGACAACGGTGCTGCGGGATGCGATGCAGAAGGCCGGCCTGAGCGGCGCGGATCAGCAAATGTCGGCCTCGGTGCACGTGCAGCACGGGGTGAGCCGGATGGGCAGGCGGCTGCACTACTACTTCAACTACTCCTCCAGCGAGGTGAATGCGAATTACGGGTACGGCTCGGGAACCAACCTGCTGGACGGCAAAGCGGTCACCAAGGGCGCGGTGCTCACGCTGGGGCCGTGGGACCTGGCGATCGTGGAGGAGTAGAGCCAACCCGAAGTTCCTGGGTCCGCTCAACTGGTGCTCTTCAGCGCGTGCGAAAGCCAGGCCTCGCTCCAAAGTGTGGCCCAGCACCGTTGACCCTGGACGGTAAACCCGGTAAACTACTCTAGTTTGGCGATTCCTGCCTGCCGCCGCAGGCGTTGCGCCCAAAAGCAGTTGGGGCTTGAGCGGACCGCGGCGAGGAAGTTTCCGCCTTTTTTGATTCTTTGGACGAGCGTGTCGCGCGGGGCGCGTGCAGCTCTGGAGGACTTATGTACGCAGTTGTACGCACCGGTGGAAAGCAGTATCGTGTCGCGCCCGGCGATGTAGTGAAGATCGAGAGCATTGTGTCCCCGTCGGAAGACAAGACCATCGAGTTCAGCGACGTGCTGGCGGTTTCCGGCGAGCCCGGCAGCGTGGTGAAGCCGGGTGCGGCGAAGGTCACCGCCGAAATCCTCGGCGAGGGCCGTGGCGACAAGATTCTGGTGTTCCACCTGAAGCGCAAGAAGCAGTACAAGAAGCTGCAGGGACACCGGCAGAACTTTACCGAGGTGCGCATCAAGGCCATCGAGGCCGACGGCGTAACGTATACGGCGGCGAGCTAGCGCTTCGCGGGCTGTCAGCTGTTAGCCTCTGGCTATTGGCTGCATCTCGCTGAGATGAATGGATCGCGGCCCAGGCATGACTGAGCTGACGGCTAATAGCTAAGGGCTCATAGCTGGTTTCGAGAAGGGGATTCGGCAATGGCACATAAGAAGGGTGGAGGCAGCTCCACAAATGGACGGGATTCGAATGCGCAGCGGCTGGGCGTCAAGGCTTTTGGCGGCGAGCTCGTAACCGGAGGATCGATCATCATCCGCCAGCGCGGCACCAAGATTAAGCCGGGGCCGAACGTCGGCATCGGCTCCGATGACACGTTGTTCGCCAAGGTAAGCGGCCGGGTGAAGTTTACCGATCGGGGCAACCGTGGACGCTTTGCGTCCATCGAGCCGGTAGCGGCCGAGTAACGCCGGTACCCCTACGAAACACCAAAGGCCACGGCGCTGCCGTGGCCTTTGCCATGGCCCCAAGACGCCTGGCCCGATTGCATCCCCAAAAACTCAAATGGGCCGGAACCCGCAAGGCTCCGGCCCATTTGTGCTCATCCTCCCCCGAGGAGATTCGAATACTGTCAGGATTTTGATTCGCTTTCGTGGAGATTCCGAGTCAGGACCTTGTCCACAACCTTCTCGACATCGGTGAGGAAGAAGCTGCTGGCGGGCTGCATGACGGCGACCTGGGTTCCCTTATGGCCCAGTGCGGAAGCAATTTCGTTCCACCGATAGATCGTGGAGTTGGCAGGAACCACCAGCGGTTTCCGCGCCGGCTCGGGCAGGGCGAAGTAGGAAAGCCACACAGCCAGGGAGACGAGAGTCAGGGTCTCGCACACAAACTGCAGGGGATTAGTGAGCGACGAATTTCCTGAAAGCAGGGTACCCAAAACGAAGTCGTTAGCGGAAAGCATTCCAAAACCGAGGGCAATCCCAAAAGCCAGATCGCGCACGGACAGCCGCAGTGCATTCATGCTTATGCAGAGGAAAGCAAGGAGGCACAATTCCAGCACGCTGACAGAACGCATCAGCCCCAGCGCCAAGTCGGGGATGATGAGAATGCCCTTGTGGGCATACGAGACGGAGGCAAGACTCACGATGACCGAAGCCACGGCCGCCCACCGGAAGATCACGATCCCAAAATTTCTGAGGCCGATGAAAGGCGTAAGCGCGGAGCGAAAAACTTCCATTGCGACAAAGAACAGAGCGACTGCGCTGGCGATGTAGACGCCCCAGTAGGCGAGGAAATAGAGGATGAAGCAATAGTCGTTGAGCCAATGCCGGGCCTGGCCGAACAAGAGCAGCAAGAGAACAGGCATCGCGCTAATGCGCAGAAGGAGATAGGCATTCATGGCCGGAAAGCGGCGCTGCAGCTTTTTGGCCCAGAAGAAATATCCGAGTATGGCCCAAAGCAGGAATTCCGCTCCACTCATCACGGCCATTGCGAGGTTAATGGGCATAAGGGGTCTATCACCATCCCGTTAGAGTTCTCAGGATAGCGCCTATTTCCTTTCTGCTCAAAGGAAAAAAGCGGGAGACCCGCTAGCACTTTCGTGCGATTACCCTTATTTGTTACTGGCCGTTACCACCGGGGCAGCCGGGCATGTGCGGTCCGCATGTCGGCACGGGCAAAGTGGCGGTCGCGGACTGATGGCTGCGGATAGCGTGGGTGGAAGAGGAGGAAAGCGAAGCGGCAGCGGCACCGGCGATCACGACAGACAACGCGAAAATGCGGACAGCAAGTTTCATATGAGTAACTCCTTTAAGGATTTCGTCAGGGCGGGAATTTGGCCTCCCGCGTTACTAAAATCGTAGCCCATCTGGCCCCGACTAAGTGTCCCTTTTCCAGACAGTTTCCTATGTATTTGTTAATCTAAAGACGATTATCTCTTGGATTTCGGTAATCTGCAAGTGGTTACCGTAAGGGGATGCCAATCCCACCTCCGTTTGGACCTTCCTGCATGCTAAAATAGATACAGGCAAATTTGTTCAAAGCCCCCGTCTTTTCAAGCGGTTAATCCCCAGGTCGACCCGACGGAGTTCTGCTCCGAACCCGCATGACCCGTGGGCGTGAAAACAAAGGCCGAACGGACATCTATGGCGACTGAGACACCGATCCTCCCCGCGGCCGGCGATAACGATAGTTACACCGGCGAAAACATCAAGATCCTGGAAGGCCTCGAGGCGGTTCGCCTGCGCCCGGCCATGTATATCGGTTCGACCGGGGAGATGGGACTGCACCACCTCGTCTACGAAGTCGTGGATAATTCGGTCGACGAGGCTCTTGCCGGCTACGCCAAGAAAATTGAAGTTGTGATCCATGTCGACAATTCGATTACGGTGGTCGACGACGGCCGCGGTATTCCCGTGGACATGATGGATTTGCCCAACGGCCAGCGGATGCCGGCCGTCCAGGTGGTACTGACCAAGCTCCATGCCGGGGGTAAATTCGACTCCTCGACCTACAAAGTCTCCGGCGGCCTCCATGGTGTGGGGGTAAGCTGCGTGAATGCGCTCAGCCAGGAATTCAACGTCGAGATCTGGCGCGACGGCGCTACTTGGGAGATGGACTTCAGCTGCGGGTTGCCGACCACCGACCTGCGCAAGTCCGGCACCAGCAAGAAACGCGGGACCAAGGTTCACTTCCTGCCCGACAAGAGCATCTTTGCGGTCACAGAATACAACTACGATACGCTGGCCCAGCGCCTGCGTGAACTCGCCTTCCTGAACAAGGGCCTGGAAATTACGCTGACCGACGAGCGCACCACCGATCCCAAGACCGGCGAATCGAAGCGGACGGAGTTCCGCTACGCCGGGGGCATCGCCGAATTTGTCAAGCACCTGAACCGCGGCAAGCAGGTCCTGCACGACAAGCCGATCGTGATGGAAGCCAAGCGGGACGGCGTGGAGATGGAGATCGCCCTCCAGTACAACGACAGCTACTCCGAGTCGGTGTTCAGCTTCGCCAACAACATCAACACGGTCGACGGTGGCTCGCACCTGTCGGGTTTCCGCACCTCGCTCACCCGCACCATCAATGCCATCGGGCAGTCGCTCGGCCTGTTCAAGGACATGAAAGAAAACCTGAGCGGCGACGACGTGCGCGAGGGCCTGGTCGCCGTGGTGAGTGTCAAGCTTTCCGCAGCCGCAGTTCGAAGGGCAGACCAAGGGCAAGCTCAATTCCGACATCGCCGGCATCGTGCAGGCGTTCGTAAACGAGCGGCTGGGCATGTTCCTGGAGCAGAACCCGCCGGTTGCCAAGAAGATCATCAACAAGGCCATCGACGCGGCCCGCGCCCGCGAAGCCGCGCGCAAGGCCCGCGACCTGACCCGGCGCAAGGGCGCGCTGGACGGCGGCGGCCTGCCCGGCAAGCTGGCCGACTGCAGCGAGCGCAACCCCGACCGCTGCGAACTGTACCTGGTCGAGGGCGAAAGCGCCGGCGGAACCGCCAAGCAGGGCCGCGACCGGCGTTTCCAGGCGATCCTGCCGCTCAAGGGCAAAATCCTCAACGTGGAGAAGGCCCGCTACGACAAGATGCTGGGACACGAAGAAATCCGCGCCATGATCACCGCGCTCGGGACGCGGCATCGGCAAGGACGACTTCGACTCCACCAAGCTCCGCTACGGCAAGATCATCCTGATGACCGACGCCGACGTGGACGGCTCGCACATTCGCACCCTGCTGCTGACGTTCTTCTTCCGCCACATGACGGAGCTGATCAAGCGCGACAACGTGTACATCGCCCAGCCGCCGCTCTACAAGATCAAGAAGGGCCGTTTCGAGCAGTACATCAAGGACGACCGCGAATTCGTGAAGGTGATGGTGAAGCGCGCATCAGAAGGCATCATCGTTCGCCACGGCGAAAATGCCAGCCACATCGAAGGCGCCGACCTGACGCGCTTCATGGGCTTCCTGAACGAGTACCTGGCCTTCGTCGAGAAGGTCGACAAGCGCATCCGCAACGAGAAGCTCACCGAACTGCTGGCGCGGGCGGAACTAATGCACCGGTCCGATTTCGCTTCAAAGGACGGAAGCGACGTGCCGGAAAAGGTCGCAGCGCTTGCACGAACAGCTGGCCGAGGTGGCCGACGAGTTCCAGTTCAAGCTGCAAAAGCCGGTCGAGGATGAAGAGCATCACACCTGGTCGGTCTGCTTCACCGATTCGCAGGGCGCCACGCGGTCGCATCGACTGGAACCTGGCGTCGAGCCCCGAGTTCCGGCAGATGATGGCGAAGTACTCGCAGATCAAGGACTATCTCGAGCCGCCATTCCTGATCGAGTTCGCCGCCAAGGCGAGCCGCAGAGACAGCTGCCGAGGAGCCCGAGGAGCACGGATTTCGAAGAGGCGCCAGGCGCCTGTCGAGGCCAAGGCCGAGGCCAAACAGGCCCGGCGTGCAGCCCGCATTCCGCGCGAACCGGTAGAGAAGCAGACCGCCCGCGAGCTGTTCGCCTACATCGTGGAGCAGGGCAAGAAGGACTACCAGGTGCAGCGCTACAAGGGGCTGGGCGAAATGACTTCGACGCAGTTGTGGGAGACCACGATGGATCCCGAGCGGCGCACGCTGCTCTCGGTCAAGCTCGAAGACATCGCCGAGACCGAGGCCATCTTTACCACGCTGATGGGTGAAGACGTGGAAGCGCGGCGGAAGTTCATCGAAGACAATGCGCTGGACGTGAAGAACCTCGACATCTGATGGATGTTCTTCTTCTGCTGCTGTAGGTTTGGCAAAAAGTACTCGGTAGTCGGGAAGAGCTTTCAACGGCCGCAACCTCTACGGTCAATTAGGCAAAGGATCAGATAGAGTCACTTGTGAGTTTCGCCAGCTCTTCGGCGACCCGGCGTCCCGCCCCTGCCGGTCGGGTGTGGCTAATGGTCACGCTATGTCCACATGCCGATGTGACTCCATTGGGTACATAGTCTGCCGCCGGTGTCCTACGGCGCAAAGATTCAGTTCCCGGCTCCCTGTCATTGTCGCAATCTATATGCAAGGATCTTGCAGGTTGTGCGGTAGCCGACTCGACGGTAAACGGGCAACCCGGCATCAGTGGCGTGCAGAACTGTCCTGGTCAGTCCGGTTGCCTCATGCGCCGCCTGCAGCGCGTGTCGAACAACTACTTCCGCATAACCTTTGTGTTGCGCGTCCGGACGAGTAGCAACCAGAGCGAGGAAGATGATTCCATCATTTACCACGGCTGACGCAGCAGACACAGGACGATTGCCCTCATAACCCAGATATGAATAAAACGCCGTTTTCCATAGCTGTGAATCCCCCAGTCCAGAGCGGGCCCATTCGATCGGAAAACCGTAGGCTTCGCTATTAATATCTGCATAAGCAATTAGCTGATCGGTCTCAGTCACGCGTTCGACTCTCAAAGCGGGGTTGGAAAGACAAGTCAGTGGCAGAATCTCGCCGGCCATGCCCGTGGCGGTCAGCGCAGGCTCGAGCTTCTCCTTTGTAACAATCGATTGAAGGCTCTCTCGTGCGGGCCCTTCGAGGTAGTCTTCGCAGAGCCAGAGCAGACCGACCTCACTCTTCATCCGCATATAATCGGACGCCTCGTGAATACGAGGCGCCAATGCCTTTGCATCGGGCATTCGCTCAGTAATGAAGACAGCATGCCAGAAAGGAAAGGAGGTGGCGTTCCAGCGTATGGAGAATCCTGGCCGATCCACTATGTCGGCATTGGGAGATTCGCCCACAAATACCTTCCATGCAGAAGCGAACTGCTCCATTGACTCAATAACCTCCTGGTTGCTTTCTTGTATCTCACCTTTCATCTTTCTCCTCTATGACAACTACCTGAGGAACCACGCGGCCAGCACGACAGTAGAACATGACCTCGCAATCCTTCGGCGGCCCCGCCTACTCAAAAACCTTGCTGAGCCGGGGAACTGGGCGCACGCTTTGGCAGCGGTTGAGATTTAAAATTGCCGGAGGCGTCTTGGAGAATTCTCCGCAGCCGCCTCCCCGCCCGTCGCAATTCTGACAGGAAAGAGCAACAGCGCTATTGGCTCCCATTAGGGCTAATCCCCAGCGCGTCGCATGTCATCAGGCAGCGGACATCCGTACTGGTTCCGATGAGACGGCATCCCAATGCTTTGCGTCGACCGGAGCGTCCACATAGACGGTGTCAAACTGTTCAGCCAGGATCGCCGCACGCGAGTCTGAATGCGGAATCCCTTCCACCGCCTCGAAAAAGCCGTCGGTGCCGCCGGGGATGAAGGTAACGACCATTCGGCTCTCCGTTTCACCGAGATTGCGCCAGGCGTGAGGCATGTTCTTTGGAATAGCGACAGTCATTCCGGGCTTCGCTTCGATCATTTGGCCGCCAAGCCAGAAGCCCACCCGGCCCTCGAGCACTTCGAAGATCTCGTCCGCCTTCCGATGCAAATGAATGGGCGGGGCCGCCTGAAGGCCGCCGCGATGTTCGATGACGCAATATGCACCATCAGTCTCTTCGCTTGATACCTTGATCGCAATTTCTTCCTCGGGATTAATTCTGTATCGCGCTGCCTCGTCGGCGTGACGGCTGACTACACGAAATGGGCTGAGCTTGGACATCTTGAACCTCTTTCTCTGCACTGCAGATGTGAATCTCATCGGCCCACGGACTTATCGACATCGACAACTACTATGGAATCGAGTTTGGGCAGGCGCGATGGCATAAAACGATTAAAGCCGCAGGCCGCGGAATCTGCGTTTCCGTTATGCCGGTGACCTTTCGCTTAGCGCTGCAGATTCACAACTGGTGCCTGTAAGTGGAAGGGCTGACACCAGCAATGCGCCGGAAGACTGTTGCAAAATGTTGCGGATTGTCGAAGCCGACAGCCTGCGCTACGTCGATAATGGACTGATGGCGATTTGCGAGCATGCGTTTGCTCTGTTCTATACGGAGAGCCAGCGTGTATTTATATGGGCTCGTGTTCATGCTCCTGCGGAACTGATGCAGGAAATGTGACCCACTCAGCTCGGCGATGGCTGCGATGTCTTTCAACCGTACCTGCTTATCGATGTTGTCGTGTATGAATTCAAGGACGCGACGTAAGCAGCGCGGAGGCAGGCCGCCGTGGCTACGGGCAGACTTGTTCTGAATTCTGTTGCGAGAAGTCACGAGCAGCCCTGCGAGCGCCGCTTCTATACTGTCAGCAAACAGATCACCTGCGAGATAACCGCCCGCACGTTCCGCTTCTAATGCATACAGGAGATTCGTGACGCGGAGATCTGTAACTCGAAGTTCAGGCCGTAACTCTACCCGGTCACATGCAAGAAGCGAACGGGCTGCTTCATTCAGCGCGGCGTCGGCGATACGGACGCATAAAAGACTGGCTGGGTCTTGCCAGCGAAGGCTCTCGGGATGATTCCGCTTGCAGATCACAAACTGCCCGCGGCTGAGTTGTATCTGCGCAATTTGCCGATCACTCGCTTCGTACTGGACTCGCGCCGATTTCAGGTAGAGTACGAGGACCTGATCCATGTGCACGTGCGTCTGCCAGTCCGTCGGTTCCAGACCAAAACGTTCGACGAGTAAGGATCGAGAAGGAGAAAGCGGTCCAGACGGCGCTTCGTCGATCAGCGGCTGAACTTCAGAATCGCGCAGGGCCACAATCCGATCTCCACCGTACGCGCCTTTGCGCGCGAGTGCATTTTCCATGATGATTCTCCCTAGCAGTGTGCTGAAAAACCATGTATAGCACTGCTGAATTTATTGTTTTCCCCCGTTTTCGGGTGTTCAGAGCACTCGACCACGGATATGTTTCGTTCCGCGGAGCGTTGTAGGCCTCGGCGGAGACACCACGGCCCCATCAGGCCGCAGATTGAATTGGAACCAGTTTTCTCAGCCGCACCAGGTTGTAGGCCGCTGCTGCGAAGGTGAAGATCCACCCCACTTTGAGGATGCCGCGATGTTTCAGTTTGCGCAGCAGTGCGATGTCTTTCAGCCAGCCGAAACACTCCTCGATCCGTTTGCGTTTCTTCTGACTCTCGGGATAGCCGGTGTGCCGCGTGGTACGCGCATCGATGGCGCTGCCGCCCCGTCTGCCGTCATTCTGCGCCACATGCGGCGTGACGTTCATTCGGCGGCATTCTTCGACGAACTCCTGCGTGTCGAAACCCTTGTCGCCGCCCACAGTGATGCGCCCATTGTCCGGAATCTGTTCCAGCATCACCAGCGCCGCATCGCGCTCGGCGCGACCGTTCGCTTCCAGCAGTTCGGCGTTGACGATCAGTCCATTGCGGTTCTCCACCAGGAGATTGCCGCTGTAACTCAACTTCGCCTCCTTGCCCTTGGCCTTGCGCGCCAGCTTGGCATCTGGATCGGTTTTCGATTCATGCGTCTGGTTGGACCGCTTCTCTCCGTGAAAGTCCACCGTCGGATTGCCGGGATCGTCTGGCGGTGTGGTCTTCTCTTTGTCTTTGGGCCGGAAACTCTTCAGGCTTGCCCACGCTTCCAGAAGCGTTCCGTCTACCGTAAAGTGCTCGTCGGAAATCAGCCCCGCCCCTCGTGCACGCTCCACCACCTGAGCCAGAAACTCCTTTGCCACCACCGCTTCCAGCAATCGATCGCGGTTCTTCGTAAACGTCGTTGCATCCCAAACCGGCTCATCCAAGTTCAGTCCAACGAACCAGCGGTACAGGATACTGTAATCGATCTCCTCCATGAGGAGCCGCTCCGAGCGAACCGAAAAGAACATCTGCAACAACTGCGCACGCAGCAGCTTCTCCGGCGGGATCGATGGCCGACCACCTTCGGCATACATGGCGTCGAACAGGGGCGACATGTTGCTCAGGATCTCGTCCGTCATCGAGCGCACCGCACGAAGAGGATGATCCTTCCGCACCCGTGCTTCCGGAGACAAATAACTGAACATATCCGCCTGCTGATGATCGATTCCTCGCATGTTCCCTTCTTAACCGAACACGCTGTGGAATGGAAGTGACTTTTTCAGCACACTGCTAGAGAGCGAGGACGCGTCCGCAGGACCGGGATTTACAGGGGCGGATATCACCGACATCCGGATGCACAGAATCAGGCTTGTGTCGAATCGTCCTCGTTAGTCGCTTTTCCGCGTGGGCGTGAACACACGCGAAGCACGTTCAGTCTAGATGGCGGAGAGGGGGCGCCGAGTCTTCTATTTGTAATCAGATTGTAATTTCGACGACGGAACGAGTTTGGCCAGTGCAATAAAAACAAAAGCGCACGATGGGAAACGCGGAAGGCCACCCGCGCAGGTTGTAATGCGATTACCGCGTCTGATCGCCCTCGTCGTGTCACACTCGGAATCCGCTAGGCAGGCGCTGAATGAGGTACGTTGTCGGGCCTCGTCGAGTCTCCTAAGCCGGAACTTTTCATTGGAGCTTCACACATTGACCGCAACATTGAAACCAGAACCCTGTCCAGAATTACCAGACCTCCGGTTGGATGACCTGCCTCTAAGCGAAAAACAGAGCCTGGAAAACGATCTCATGCTCGCAGCGTGTATCCAGGGAGCGCGCCTACACCGGCGGCGCGGATGTTTTGAAGGCTGGCATAGCCATCAGTTTTATCAGCCTGCGGGACTGGTCGGCGGAGACTATTCAGATGTCTTCGATGTCGGCGACCGCCTCTTCTTTTTAGTCGGCGATGTCTCTGGAAAAGGCTTCGGTGCCTGTCTTATGATGAGCCATCTTCACGCCACCATTTGTGCGCTTGCCCATCGCGGCATGGCTCTTTCCGAAATGATAGAAGAAGCCAACGCTACTTTCAGTCGGAATTTTCCATCCGGCCAGTTCGCGACCCTGGTAGTCGGGCATGCCGAGCGGGACGGCGCCGTTGAGTTTGTAAGCGCCGGGCACTTGCCTCTTCTGCACCTTTGTCAGGCTGGTCTTCGTTTGCAACCGGCGACGTCTGTCCCGTTAGGCTTGTTTCCAGATGCGCGCTTTCCGAGTCGGCATCTGATGCTAGAGCCGGGACAATCGCTCTAAATATGCACCGACGGGGTAACCGAAGCTCGCGACCCCCTCGGCCATGAATATGGGTTCCATCGTTTGGTGAGTGTGGCTGACAGGCATCATGCCGCGAGGCCCCCGTACCTACTGGAGGAGTGCCTGAAGGACCTGCGATCGTTCACAGGCAAGAGGAAGTACACAGATGATGTCACTTTGTTGTCGATTCGAAGAGCACCGTGTTGATATGCGAGGATCAGTCCCGAAAACGGTGCGTCCAGCGAAGGCTGGCATGATCAGTGGGAGCAAGTCCCACCGGGGTAAAAGTCCAAGCCCCGTAGCTTGAATGGCAGGGCGGGAAGGAAACTTCCCATTCTGAAGCCCATTGACGAAGCCGTCTGAAAAGGATGGTGAGCGAGTCACCGGGCCGTAATGCAGTAAACCCATATGGCCTCGAAAGGAGAAACCCGAAGGCCGAGCCTCCCGTTTTCAGGCGAAGGCAGCATGGGGCGTCGAACGGACTGATGCGGCGCAACACTTCGGCGGGGTTGGTAGGGACGGCACGGTGACAAGGTCATGCTAAGCAACTGGAGAAGCCCTCCTCGCCCCGTCGAGAAATCGGCGGAGCAGGGAAGCCGTATAACCGGTGACACCGGGAAGTCGGTGGAAGGCGAGAGGGACTCGGCCGGGCCTGTAGTAGCGAGGAAGCGGAGTAACGTCCGCAGAGCGAAGAGGCCCTGCTGTTTGTAACGGCTCTAACAAAGGGAGGCAAGGGTGAAATGACAACAGCGCCCATCAGTTTGCAGGACCTGCGAAGGAGCCTATATGTCAAGGCGAAGGCAGAACCGTCTTGGCGTTTCTGGGGACTATACGTCCACGTCTGCAAGATGGAGACCTTGCGGGAAGCCTACCAGATGGCGAGGAGTAATAACGGGGCGCCGGGAATTGACGGGGTCGCGTTCCAAGCCATCGAAGAAGGCGGAACAGAGGGTTTTCTCGTGCAGATTAGGGATGAATTGGTCACCAACACGTATCGGCCCATGGCGGCACGGAGGAAGGAGATTCCAAAGGATGGGGGGAAGGAAAGTCCGCGTCCTGTCGATTCCCGCAATCCGTGACCGCGTGGTCCAGGGGGCGTTAAAGCTTGTCCTGGAGCCGATCTTCGAAGCTGATTTCCAAGCAGGGTCGTTTGGATATCGACCGAAGCGGACGGCGCATGAAGCCGTAGCCCGGGTAGCTCGCGCAATCGTCGAAGAGAAGACGCGCATCATTGATTTGGATTTAGCCTCCTATTTCGATAACGTCCAGCATTCGCTGATGTTAGAGAAAGTGGCTCGGCGAGTTCAGGATGATGCGGTCATGCATTTGCTCAAGGTGATTCTGAAGGCAACCGGAAAGAAAGGCGTTCCCCAAGGCGGTGTGATTTCACCTCTTCTCAGTAACCTCTATCTGAATGAGGTAGACCGGATGCTGGAGAAGGCGGTGGACACAACGCGAAGGGGCAAGTCAACCAACGTCCAGTATGCACGCTTCGCGGACGATATGGTGATCTTGATCGACGCTGAACGGCGGAGTGACTGGCTGGTGAAGGCGATAAGCAAGCGGCTGCGCGAGGAGTTTGCAAAGCTACGCGTTGCAATCAATGAGGACAAGAGTCGAATGGTGGATCTGAAGAAGGGAGAGAGCTTTACCTTTCTGGGTTTTCAGTATCGGCGCATACTCAGCTTTAATCAGAAAGGGCGGCCATATTATGCGCCCAAGCTGAAGAAGCGGACAGCGCTGTATGAAAAGCTCAGAGAGGTCTTCCGACAGCATGTCAGCTGGCCCATCGAGGTCGTGATTGCGAAAATCAATCCGATTCTGCGTGGCTGGGTGAACTACTTTCGGATCGGTCATTCGAGTTCCTGTTTTTCAAAGGTCAAGCAGTGGGTAGAAATGAAGGTCCGGAAACATCTGATACATGCCCGGGGGCGCAATGGCTTTCCCTGGAAGCGGCGGGGTAGCGAGTGGCTGTATGACGGGCTGGGTCTCTTTAATGACTACCAGCTTCGTCGATGGGCCAGCGCGAAAGTCGCTCCAGCACGATACGTCACATAACTCTTGGCATGAAGCAAACAGGTGCGCCCAGTGCGGGAAATCCGCACGCTGGGTGCGATGTGGCGGGGGCTGGAAACGGATTCACGGTTTGACTACTGAGGCACTCCCAGAGGAAACGGGGAGAAACAGATAGGCCGGACCTACGGAACACCGCGCCAGTCCTCGACCCTACCCGCATCTGGCTGCTCACGGGTCCTTGGCCTGAACCTATGAACAGCCGGTCTGCGTCTGTAGCGCGATATAAGCAACCTCGCCCGTCCTCAGGCACCTGCTTACTTTAAAGTCTCACCGACCAGTTCTTCGCTTTTCTTCCAAAGCGCAACAGCATTTTGTGGATCGAGAGCGTAGCGGCGCACTCCTTCGTCAAGCATGCCCAGCCTTGCATCATCTGCCACAACTTCACTCACGTGGCAGTTCTCGCAATACCGTCCTCCTACCTCTTCGGCGGACGCAACCATGGCTGCCCATACTGACGTGGCGGCTCCCTGGGGAACTGTTTTGAACTGGAACGGCTCTTTGCCCTCTGCCGCGGCCTGTTCATTGATCTGTTTGACCATCTGTTCCAGGCGGCCCTGGTCCATGTGGCGGCCAAGCTCGGTCTGTATGCCTCCCGGATGTACAGCCGTCGCGCGGACCCCGCGCTCTCGATGCCGCCGATCGAAAGCAACCGCGAACAGGATGTTCGCGGTTTTCGAGCGCCCGTAAGCCACGAAGGATTCGTACGGCGTTGTCTCAAAGTTAGGATCATTCAGGTCGACATTGCTGAAACGGTGCCCTGAGGAAGCGAGGTTGACCAGGCGTCCGTCGTCCTTGATCAGCTTCGCGATGCGGTTCACAAAGACGAAGTGGCCTAGATGATTGGTCCCGAATTGCGTCTCGAAACCATCCGCTGTCTTCCCGAACGGAGTCGCCATGACACCGGCATTTGCGATGATCACATCGAACAGGCGGCCATCGGCAACCAACTTGTCCGCAGCGGCGCGCACGCTCTTCAGGCTCGCGAGGTCGAGCTCGACCACCTCGAAACTCGCGCCGGCCTTCGCCGCAGCCTTACTGACTTCCGACGTCGCCCGCTGTGCTTTCTCAAGATCACGCGCCGCGCCCACAACATCTGCCCCATGCGCCACCAGCGCACGGGCCGTCTCAACGCCGAGACCCGCAGATACGCCCGTCACCAGAATTCGCTTACCCCTCAGATCGACCCCTTCGAGGACATCTTCCGTAGTTGACTTTGCACCAAAGTTTGCTGCCATGCTGCACGCTCCGATCACAATCTTGACACCGGCCTCGGCCGGGAATAAAACGGAGTCAATCTCCGTTATGCTGATGAGATTACCGGAGAGCCACTCCGGTTTCAGGAAAAGTCGATGAAAACGTCAGCCGTAAAGAAAACTGGCCGCAAGCCCCGAGCCGATGCGCAACGCAATCGTGAGCGGATTCTCGAAGTCGCGAAGCAGGTTTTCACGCGCCGTGGCGCGGAGGCCAGCATGAACGAGATCGCCAAGCGCTCCAGGATCGGCCCGGGCACCCTCTACCGTCACTTTCCGACGCGTGATGATCTGCTGGCCGCTGTTTACCTCAGCGAAGTCGAGAAGCTGGCTGAGGCACAGAGAAAGTTCTCCGCAGAGCTGTCTCCGGTCGAGGCGATGCGGGCGTGGATGCTGGTCTTCATCGACTACATTGCTGCAAAAAAGATCATCGCTCCGGCGCTGAACGCAATGGCCGGCGGCCCATCGCGGGTATTTCAGCAGACCAACCGCCTTATGGAAGAGGCAGCCAGTGCACTAGCGAGCCGCGCCGTCGCGAGCGGAGATCTTCGGCCAGATATCGATCCAATGGACATGCTGCGCGCGATCTATGGCGTCTCCAGTGCGGGCAGTACAGACGGCTGGCCCGTAAAGGCGCGGCGTTTCGTGGACATCCTCATTCAGGGCTCTCGGCCTTAGTGAGCAGCCTCCCTGCTAAGTGGCGCCATGCCGAACCAATTACAAGCCGAGGCTCACCAAGAGGGATCCAACCGGACTGGCATCCGTGACGTAAACCAACTCCCAAGGAAGAAGTACCGTTCCTTAGCATCCTATGTGGCTACGGCCAGTTATACGCTTCACCGGACTATTTACCGAGCAAGCAGTAGCTCTTTTCGGCGAGCCAGAACGTAGACTGCGACCAGGGCAGCGGTGAAGGCCGCCCAAGCACCCACTGCGAGCGACCAGCGCGGGCCGAAATGGTTGGCAACCCAGCCAACGATCGGTGCGCCGACTGTCATTCCCCCCAGCGCAACGCCGACCCGGAGCGCCATTACTCTGCCCCGCATGGATGGTTCTGTCGACAGCTGCATGATGCTATTCGTGCCGTTGATCAAGGTCAGGCCAGCCGCGCCGCTTACCGCGAGAGCTGCCGCAAACCACCAGTATCCCGGCGCGAGCGCGGCTAGAGTACAGCCCAGCCCGAAGACACCGGCTTCTTTCGGCCGGCAGCAAACAACGCTCCCGAAACTGAACCCACGGCCATGATGGAGGAGAGCAGGATCGCCCTGAGGTCCGGTCTTCTCCACACGTAGCGAAGCCCTTCCAGAAATCCAGCGGTAGTGCGATGCGCTCTGATGCTCGTACGCAGTTCCGAGAGACGGAAGAACGACATCGAGAGCAGCACTGCCGCGAACGAGAGCCCATTGAGAAGAAAGGCCCAGCCGATGCCAACCTTTGCAATCAGCAAACCGGCAACGGCAGGACCAATCATCTGGGCGGCATTGAATGAGGTTGAATTCAATGCCACGGCATTGGGGAGATCCGCATCGCCGACCATCTCTGCAACGGAGGTCTGTCTCACCGGAGCATCCAGCGCAGCGCCGGAGCCAGACAGGAAGGCGAACACATACACATGCCAGAGCCGGATGACTCCTGCGATCGTGAGCACTCCCAGGATGAGCGCAAGCGCGCCCATTGTTGCCTGCGTCAGCATCAGGAGCTTGCGCTGATTGAGGCGGTCCGCAGCCGATCCCGTCCAGGGCAGCAGAAGAAGTTGTGGCGCGAACTGCAGGCCCATCACCATACCCAGCGCTGATGCATCGTGATGAGTAAGTTGCGTCAGCACAAGCCAGTCCTGAGCGACGCGCTGCATCCACGTACCCGCGTTGGAGACCAGAGCACCAGCCGTCCACAAGCGGAAGTTGAAGCTTCTCAGGGAGCGAAAGGTCCCGGCCATTGGATTCTTCATGGGCGCGACGGCGCGTTGCCCCCATGGAACTGGCCGAAGTGACGCGCCGAAAAGACGCTGATGGGCAGCGCGCCGAGGCCGAACGCAATGATGTGGCTTGTCGCCCGCGGATCGAAAGCACCGACATGCGCGACCAGCAGATACCCAGCCGCAGCGTTGAAGAAGCCCCAAAGAACATTGACTGTTGCCGAGGAGAGCCCTTGGCCGGGCGGTTTGGCAAAGGGAGTTTGAAAGGAACGTCCCATCGTGCCAGCGACAAAGTGAGGAATAGCATTTGCCGCAAAAACGCCCCCAAAGAAATACGACACAAGCCAAGGCCAATTCATGATGCAGAGCTCCTTCTTTCCAGCAGCGAAATGATTTCCTGTGTAGACCCTGTCTCGCCAAGACGAGGGAAAACGTTCCGGATGCAGTACTCGTGCGCCACCTCGCGGGTATCGGTCATCGCATCGAGTGCGAGTGTCACGTTCAACCCCTGCTCGTAGGCCTGCCGTGCCGTCGCCTCAACGCCACCCGATGTCGCTACTCCGGCCACAACAACCTGGGTAACGCCCCGCGCCTTGAGTTGGTGTTCAAGATTCGTCGTGGCGAACGCGCCCCAGCTCCGCTTCGTGACCACGATATCGCTCGGTTGTCGATCCAGCTGCGACAGAAGATCGGTCCACCCCTCCGAAAACGATATGCTGCTGCGCGAACCCTGTTCCGTCCGGCCCGGCGCCCATCCCGCCACATTGACCAGAGCGAGCGGAAGCTTCTTCGCACGGAAAACATCGATCAAGGCACGCGTTCGGTCGATGACCTCGCCGATGGGATGAATGAAACTCCCGTTGACGAGGCCTTTCTGCAGGTCAATCACGATCAACGCGGTGTCGGGGTCAAGCGCAGTAAGCGGCATCCTCTTCTCCTCGGATACGAACTTGCATGGGTAAGAACCAGGACACACCGGGTTCAATCCTCAACAAGCCGCATAAGCAGTGCGAGTGCCGCCTGAAGCTTCTCCTGCTCCTGAACAGAGAGCTTCTGCGAGATCCTCGTGGTGAGCCAGTCCTGTCTCGCGGCCCTGCCCTCCTGAAGGAACTTCTGGCATTTGGGCGTCAGAGACATCAGAGTTTGCCGTCCGTCGCTCGGGTCAGGCGCGCCTCTCACAAGGCCCGACTCCTGCAGCGGAGTGACTACAGCGCTCATGGACTGCGGACGCATTCCTTCCGTTCGCGCCAGGCTTGAAACCGTGGCCGAACCGTCCTTCTCCAATCGAAGAATGACAGAGATCTGTGACGGCGTCAGATCGCTGTACCCCCCATGCTCGCGTAAGCGCTGCTTGACCTTCCGGAATACTGTACGCATCTCGGCAGCTAGCCTCGAAGCGGGCCCGGTCTGAGCAGAAGACTTTCGATTACTCACTAGATCAATATCGTATATCTACAGATAAACTGTAAAGCTTTACTGTACAAACGTTCCATCGGCACTCCGCGCTCATTTTCGTTGCTGCATTGTCTGCCAAGTCAGTCATCGATAAGATACAAAAAATCAGGCCAGCATTCGCCACAGGGTGTCGAGGCCAACTCTGCAGTGCTTCTTTGCATTCTTCGTAGCCTGCCGCGGCACCAGGAGGTCGAGCCTTGATTCTGCCTGTTGGAGCCGCCCAGCCACGGAAAGTCTATTAAACCAGCAACGCGCGGCATCTCTCGCACCAAGATGCCCTATCTAAAATAGGTTGTGGTGATCACCCAACGATAGGCAGCTTTTCCGCGAATTTTGGACCGGTGTTCCGCCAACCTACATGCTTCTTCTTCTGCTTGATTTATCCTCTCTATTCCACCAACTTTCTTGAAGGCTGTGCAAGGAAGGAGATTTATGCCCGTCAGAAGATGCGTGGGGATCGGCCGGACGGTAGCACTGCTGATCTCGTTCTTTGGCGTGGCCCCAGCAATCGGCCAAGCGCCCGTCTCTCGGGCTGTTAGCCAGCCATCGCACGCGATGGACCAGGATTTGCTCGAGGTCACCATCCCCCGGCTGGAGCGCTACTACCGCACCGGCAAGTACACCGTGACCCAGGTGGTGAACTGGTATATCAGCCGGATACACCGGTACAACGGGGTCTATGGCGCGGTCGAGTATCTCGACGTGAAAGGCGCGCGGGAAACGGCCGCGCACGAAGATGCCGGCGCCGCGGCGGGGGGGGCGAATTTTCGTCGCGGACCGATGTGGGGCGTGCCCATCGTCATCAAGGAGAACACCAGCGTCCAGGGGCTGATCACAAGCGATGGTTGGAAAGGGTATGTCATTCCCGGGCATGAGCTGATCGCGCCGCGCGATGCCACTATCGTGACCAAATTGCGAGCTGCCGGCGCGGTGATTCTGGGCAAGACCAACATGCCCGACTTCGCGGCCAGCGACACTAACCGCAGCACCGCGTATGGCCGCACCGGGAATGCCTACGATGTTCGATTCAGCCCGGGCGGTTCTTCGGGCGGGACCGTCACTGCGGTTACCGCGGACCTGGCTTTGCTGGGCAACGGCACGGATACCGGCAACTCCATTCGCATGCCGGCGGCCACCAGCGCTGTCGTGGGGGTATTTCCGACGCGCGGACTGGTCAGCATCGCGGGCATTGCGCCGCTGGACTGGCTTCTCGACAACACGGGGCCGATTGCGAGGGATGTCACCGATGCAGCCATTGCGCTCACGGTGATGGCGGGAGAAGACTCCAAGGACCCGGCGACGGCGGGGTCATCCGCGAGCGCGCAACCCGGCCCTTACACCAGGTACCTGCGAGTCGATGCACTCAAGGGCAAACGATTCGGGGTTCCGGCCTTCATCCTCGACGGGGCGGGGATTCCGTTTGAGGGCATACCGGCCGGGGAGGCGCCGGATCGCGCCGCCGCTGCCCGGGAAGGATCGCGGCAGCCCCTGCAACCGGAGACGCGCCAGGCTTTCATGAAGGCCCTCGATGCGCTGCGGGCGGCGGGTGCAATGGTCGTTATCGACGATTCGATCCTGCCCGACAGTTTTGCTGAAACGGCTTCGCGGATTGGCACCATACCCTACATCCGCGAGGGGACGGAGAACTTTCTGGCGCACTACGGGCCGGCACAATATCACTCGGCGCGCGAATACGAGCTGGCGGTTGGATCGCCGCTGCCGGCGACGATCATCGGGGGTGGGAAGCCCGATTCCCAGGATCCTCGGGTGCTGGTTGCGCAGGTCAATTTCGAAAACAATCCCCAGGCAGACGCCGACGTGCGGATTCCCAGAAAGCAGGTGCTCGATCAATACAATGACACTCTTGAGCGCATGCACCTCGACGGGTATGTCTATCCTGCGATCCAGATGCCGCCGCCGGACGAAACCATGCCGCAGGACGGAGTGCTCAGCACTGGTCCGCACAGCGTGACCGGCTGGGTGAACATGATCGGCGTGCCGGCGGTCGTGGTGCCGGCGGGGTTCTACAACAGCGGGCTGCCGTTTGGGTTGGAGATCTCAACTCGACGATGGAAGGACGGCGATCTGCTGGGGTGGGCGTACGCGTTTGAACAGGCTACCCACATGCGAAGACCGCCAGTGCTGGTCGAAAAGGGGCTGCTGAAGATTGAACACAATCCTGGTTCCTAAGGATTGATTGAGCTCTGTGGTCTCCCACCCTTTCGCCAATAAGAAGGTGAAAGGATGGGGCACGGGGACTATTACACCTGTTTGATTCCCGCGTTTGGCAGCTATTGCGTCTCGGTTGAGGTGACCTCGTGCAGTTCTGTCCTGGCTCCGGCGTGGCGTTCGACGATCACGGTTTTCAACTCCCATGGCCGGAGGGTTACCTGTTGATCCAGGCCAAGAGCGGTGCTGCGAAGCGCGGCCTGCGTTGCAGTACCGGAGCGTTCCTGGAGCCGGATGACGACGCCGTCGCGTGAGTTCTCCCCATGCTTGATGGCCAGGACCTGGATATTGTCAGGCATTACTTCCAGAAAAGACTGCTGCCATGGCAAATGGCCGGGATGGGCCGAATCCATCACATGCTGGGCGGGTGTCTGGAGTTCCTCGGCACGGCGGTCCAATGCCAATTGCGTGTAACCTCCCTTCGCGCCCATCACCCAGAATGTGCGCTCCTGGCGGCCCTGATCCTGCCAGGCGTTGTCATCGTCGCGCGGCACCTGATTCGGATTGTGCCGCGCAAACGGCGCGGAACGGATGAGCACTGTCCGGAACAGCCCGTCGAGGCAGTCGTAGCTGTAGGTCGAGTTGTTGATCAGCGCGACGGTATGTTCGCCGGAGCCGAGCGAGCCCTGGACTGCAATCCAGTCCTGGCACGGCTCCTCTTCGCCATTGGTGCGGCGCTCCAGCACGGCGCCCGGAACTTTGGCGAAGATCGTCGCGTGTTCGAGCGCGGTAGGAATCTCCAACATGAGCATCTGCTCGCGTTGGCGCCAGTCGATGATGAATTGAAGCTCGACCACATCCCATCCCGCCATCTGGCGGATGTTGAGAACGATGTCGGAATCCTGCCAGCGCGCCCGCTGCCGCGTAATGCGCGTGAGCGGGCCGTCCTCAACGACTCTTGTGGACTCAAATGTGGGCCGGCCGATCTCCTGCCGGAAACTCGCAATCCCATGTGCCCAGGTATCGCTCGTATCGCTGATGGCGACCAGGCCGATTGGGCCTGACAAGAGCTCGGCGCCGTCTTGCGCTTTCAGCGACGAGATGCCGAAGGCCGCATCGGATGTCTTGCAAAAGCCGCCATACGTTTCGTTGGCGGGCGCTTCTCCGTGCGACAGCTCAAACACGCTGTAACCGCAGGGAGGAAGCTCCACCATGCCTGACAAACGTGGGAAGAAGTCCGTCATGCTGGGCGAGGGTCGCCACTGCAGCGGGAAACGCTGTCCGTCTTTCGCGGCGAGGTGCACGGGGCCTCGACTCTTCAGATCCGACCCTACGATGACTTCGGCCAGCGCCTTGCGCCGCCACGGCAGCGGATTGAAGAGGAACAGGGCGTTCTCCTTCACTCCGCTGGTGTCTACCTGCATCGCGATCGCCTGGAGCGCCTCCACCTTTGAGGTCTGCGCGGTTTCGCAGGCGTATCCCAGGCTGTCGCGGAGCTGGGCGTAGTCGGTATAGAGGGCCGTGCCGGCCATGAGGTCATGGAACTGGCAGAAGGCAACCTTCCACCAGGAGTCGGCGAACTCCTTCCGCGGATAGGGATGGGCGACGGCGAAGCTGGCCGCGACGGAGATCGCCTCTGATTCTCCGAGCAGACGCTCCGCGCGCCGGTTCAGATACTTTCCTTCGCCGTAGGCGGAATAACAGCCGCGCGCATGATGCTGCAGTTCCGTCTTCACCACGGGAAGGTTGGGAAAACCAGGGTCTTTTTCAACATCGGCAAAAAAACCGGCCAGCGTGCTCCAGCGAATCTCGGGCAGATCGGAGTCGTATTGCATCTCTGTGACTTTCCGAATCTGTTCCCGGGTTACAGCGCCGCCGTGGTCGCCCACACCGAGAAACAGCGCGGCGTGATTCAGGCCGGAAGTAAACAGCTGCTTTGGCGCGGCGCGAATCATATCCGCCGCTTCATTTCCCGGGTCATAGTTCTTCCAGATGCGCATGGTAAGGACGCGCGAGCCATCCGGCCCTTCCCACCAGAACAGGAGCGGCAACTGCATCTCGTGTTCCTGGGGGCGCATGAATGCGTAGTATCCGTAGCCGGCGCTCTTGAGGATGGTGGGCAGGCCCGCGGCGTGTCCGAACGAATCGGGATTCATGGCGATCTTGACGTCGACGCCGAGCGCGCGCTTGCAGTATTCCTTGCCGTAGAGGGAGTGGCGCACGTAGCTTTCAGTGGAGGGAAGGTTGCAGTCGGGCTCGACCGGCCAGCCGCCTGTCACTTCCCAGCGTCCCTCGCGGATGCGCTGCTTGATTTGGGCGAACATCGCGGGATCGGCGCGCTCGGTCCAGCGATAGTGGGCCGCCGATGTATGGGTGTAGCAGAATCCCGGGGTTTCGCTGATGCGATTCAAGGCGCTGCGGAAGGTGTCGAGGACCGCGTCAGCGCCGTCGCTCCAGGGCCAGAGCCAGGCGGCATCGATGTGCGAATAGCCGATAATGTGCAGCACCTTTCTGACGCTGCCATCCGTGCTTGCCGGGCTTTCGCCCAAAGAAGAATGCGCCGCCAACAGTCCTGCCGTGGCGGCGCTGCCAATCAGAAAATCTCTACGAGAAAGATCCCGCCTGCCCATACGCTTCTCCGAAATCCTCAACACTGTAACAAGCCGGGCGTGCGGCGTGCTGTGCGTTTGAGAAGAGACGGAGGGCCTAACAGGTTGCGGGACACCCACATCATCCGGCGAAAGTGGAGATACGAAGCGTACAGGGGCTAAAGCCCGCGGTGATTCTGCAGCTTTTTGCGGCCCGACTAAAGTCGGGCCCTGTTACAAAACGGAAGATGAAACGAGTTTTCCCGCAGCCTGTGAAGTCGGGCCCTGTTTCAAAACTGGAGACGGCAGGAGTCTTTCTGCAGCTAATATGCGGCGATACCGTTGAGGCCGGCCGAAGCGGGCAGACCATCCACCTCGCCGATGTGAATGAGCTCGCCATCTGATTCGACGGCGAACTCGCCGATTGCTCCGGTCCCGGCGTTCAGCGTGTAGACGAACTTCCCGTTTGCGCTGGAGGTGGTGTCAAGGTTCGTACTGCCGTCTGGATTCGTGCCTACGATGGTTCCGCCGATCGCGGTGAGAACGCCGTTGTGGCTAATGGTGAAGCCGGAGAGGTTTGAGGTGCCCGCGTTGGCGGTGTAGACCGCGCGGCCGTTGGACAGGATCACGTCCCAGCACGTGGCCATGCCCAGAGTGGGAAGAGCATCGGAGATCACGTCGAGAGTCTGGTTCCAGTCCAGACGGTACGAGGAGATGGAGTTGGAGGCGTTGCCGACGATCAGGGCACCATTCGGTGCGAACAAGGCCGCAAAGGGCGTTGCTCCGGCGCTGGCATTGACTGCGATCGGACCCAGTGTTCCGTTGGGACGAACCCGGAACACATCGATGTTGTTGGTCGCGGTCTCGGTCACGACCAGAAATTGCCCATTGGGGCTGAAGGCCAGCGAAGTTGGCGAAGTGGCTGTGCCACTGAGGTTGCGGGTGGAGTTTTCTATCGGGCGGAGATGGCCGTTGCCGCTGATGCGCAATCCGCTAATGTTTCCATTGCCGCCCGCGTTGAGGACGTAGAGCAGGTTGCCGGCCTGCGCCAAGGCCGTCGGGGAACTGCCGCCGCTGGGTGCGGTGTCAATGAGGGTGAGTTCACTGCCGTCGACCGCAAACGAACTCACGGTTCCGCTGCCAGCGTTCACGGCAAACAGAAAACGATGATCGGGGCTGAGACGGAGTGAGCCTTGCGAATGCAGCGGATCGATGGTTCCGCCGCTTCCGTTTCCGCCGGTGGCGAACGAGCCCGCCGACCGCAGAGAACCGTTTTCATGCCTCACGTATGTATCGACATGGTTGCCCGATGCGGCATTGGTCATGACAAACACCGCGCCTCTATCGTCATCCTCCGCGACACTCATGTTGGGCACTGCAACCGCGCCGGTGGTGAATAGACACACTACGAGTACGAGTTTCGATCTCTTCATTTTTTAGTACTCCGTTCGGGGAAATTTGGCCGGGCGTCGCGTAACGAATGCGCGCGACTCAGGCCTCCGCTGCAACAAGGAGTGCGGCCGAACGGGAAAGGTTACTGGTTTCAGGAAAAGAATCCTCCGAGGAGGCGAATGGAGTCGGCTGCGTTAACAAGCTGTAATATGGAGGACCCATCGGCAACCCTGATGGCCGGGAAGCATCTTCAAGGTATTGATATTCGCAACCAGCCCGATTCTGGTGGCAAGTCGTTCCGGAACGCTATCCTGTTAGGAAATCGGGCGAGAGGAGTACCCAATGGCGACAGGCGTACTGAAGAAGGCGAAGAGTCCAGCCGTTCGTAAACTGACCAGGCGCGCGGCATGGAAGGCGCTGCAATCCCATTACAAGGCAATACGCGACACCCACTTGCGAACCCTGTTCGCAGAAGATTCGGGGCGGGGCGAACGCTTGACGGTTGAAGGCGCTGGGCTCTTTCTCGATTACTCCAAGAACCGCATCACCGATGAAACCATCAAGCTGCTCCTGCAACTGGCCGAAGAATCGGGGCTGAAGCGACGGATCGAAGCCATGTTCAGCGGCGAGAAGATCAACATCACGGAAAATCGGGCGGTTCTGCACGTGGCGCTGCGCGCGCCGAGGGACCAGACCATCCTGGTGGATGGTAAAAATGTCGTGCCCGAAGTTCACTCGGTTCTCGACAAGATGACCGATTTTGCAAACCGCGTGCGCAGCGGCGAATGGAAAGGGCATACCGGCAAGCGCATTCGCAACGTGGTGAACATCGGGATCGGCGGATCAGACCTTGGGCCGGTCATGGCGTACGAGGCGCTGAAATACTACAGCGAACGCTCGATGACGTTCCGCTTTGTTTCGAACGTCGACGGCAACGACTTCGCCGAAGCGGTGCTGGATCTCGATCCGGCAGAGACGCTGTTTATCGTTTCGTCGAAGACCTTCACAACCCTTGAAACCATGACCAATGCCCACTCGGCGCGCAGCTGGTTTCTTGAACGCATGGGTGGAGAAGAATCGGCGGTCGCGAAACACTTTGTAGCGGTTTCGACCAACGCCGGAGAGGTGTCGAGGTTCGGCATCGATACGGCCAACATGTTCGGCTTCTGGGATTGGGTCGGCGGCCGTTATTCCATGGACTCGGCCATCGGCCTGTCGACGATGCTGGCGATCGGACCGGATAACTACCGGGCCATGCTGGACGGCTTTCACCAGATGGACGAGCACTTCCGCACGACGCCTTTCGAGCGGAATCTTCCCGTGCTGATGGGGCTGCTGGGGATCTGGTACGACGACTTTTTCGGGGCGCAGACGGTGGCCGTGCTGCCCTATGAGCAATACCTCAAGCGCTTTCCGGCCTATCTGCAGCAGTTGACCATGGAAAGCAATGGCAAGCATGTGACGCTGGCCGGAACTAAAGTTGACTATGCGACAGGCCCGGTCTACTGGGGCGAGCCTGGCACCAACGGGCAGCATTCGTTTTACCAGTTGATTCACCAGGGGACGAGCCTGATTCCCTGCGACTTCATCGCCTTTTCGCAGGCGCTCAACAACGTGGGGCGGCATCACGACATCCTGATCGCGAATGTCTTTGCACAGGCCGAAGCGCTGGCGTTCGGGAAGACCGCCGAGCAGGTGAAGGCCGATGGGACGCCCGATTGGTTGGTGCCGCACCGGGTCTTCGAAGGCAACCGGCCGTCGAACGTGATTCTCATCGACCGGCTGACACCGGCGGTTCTGGGCAAGCTGGTGGCGCTCTACGAGCATAGCGTGTTCACACAGGGCACCATCTGGCAGATCAATTCGTTCGATCAGTGGGGCGTCGAACTCGGAAAAGCGCTGGCGCAGCGGATCATTCCCGAACTCGAGAGTCCGTCCGACCCGGAGCTGAACCACGACAGCTCGACCAACCACCTGATCCGGCGGTACAGGAGCTCGAAATAGAACGACCGGCGTTGGTCGCCGTTTCCGGCCGCTACAATGAACGCATGGAACTGGTCCAGATTTCTCCCCTCCGGCAGGCGCCGGCGCCCAAACCCGAATGGCTCAGGGCGCGCGCCCCGGTGGGCGAGAACTACCACAACCTGAAGAGGCTGGCCCGTTCGCTCGGGCTGCACACGGTGTGCGAGAGCGCCCACTGCCCCAACATCGGCGAGTGCTGGCACCACAAGACCGCGACCTTCATGATGCTGGGCAACCTGTGCACGCGGCGCTGCGGATTCTGCGCGGTGCCCAAGGGGCGGCCCGAGCCCATCGACTTTGACGAGCCGCGCCGCGTGGCTGAGGCGGTCGCTACACTTGGCCTGCAGCACGCCGTGATCACCAGCGTGAATCGCGATGACGACCTCGTGGGCGGGGCGCGGGCGTTTGCCATGGTCATCGACGAGATTCGCCGCCAGGCGCCGGGATGCCGCGTCGAAGTGCTCATCCCCGACTTCCAGGGCAGCGAAGAGGCCATCCGGATCGTGGTGGAGGCCGCACCCGAAGTGCTGAATCACAACACCGAATCGGTGCCGCGGCTCTATCGCGTGGTGCGCTCCGGCGCGCGGTATGAGCGGACGCTGCGAGCTGCTGCGAGTATGCAAAAGAGCTGAATCCGGCCGGGGTCACCAAGTCTGGCGTCATGGTCGGGCTGGGCGAAGAAACCGTCGAATTGCTGCAGGTCTTTCGCGACCTGGCTGCTGTTGGCTGCGACATTCTCACCATCGGGCAGTACCTGCGTCCCTCGCGGGATCACCTGCCCATGGCGCGGCTCTACACGCCGCGCGAATTTGCCGAGTTGAAGACCGAGACGCTGAAGATGGGTTTTCGGCACGTGGAGTCAGGGCCGCTGGTGCGGTCGAGCTATCACGCGCATGAACAATCGGCGGCAGCGGCTGCTGCCGCTGTTGTTGTTTCATAAGAAGCAGTGCGATTTCTTCAGGGAAGTCTTGCGCTCAGCTTATCCCGCTCTTCGGGGGTAAGTGCCCCCAGCCACGGCTGCGTCTTGGCCAGCAATTCGGCCGCTTCTTTGCGACCTGCTTTCCTGGCTTTGTTGTCGGCAATTGGTCTTGTATAGTTGTGGTTCGAGTAGACCAGGTAATGGCCTGCCTGGTTCGCCCAGTCATAATGTTCGTCGAATTGCACGACCCACTTGTCGTCAATCTCGAACGGCTTATCGGGAGTTGCCTTTAACGCTTGCGCGCTGAATGCATCGTCCACTTGCCTTATCAGTTCTTCAAAGAAATATTGCCGGAAACTCGGACCACCTTTCAGGTCGGCCAGTTCCTTCGAACCATCAAGGCGCTTCTTGACTTCGGCAAGCGCATCCCGATTGACCAGGTATCGTGGAACCACAACCAGATACGTACTCAGGTGCGGCAAGCTGGTGTAGTTGGACGCAATCGCCGCGAGAATCTTGGGGTAGTAGCTTACAAATTCCTGTATGGCGGCGTTGAGTGAAGGGCTCTTCTCGGCGATGGTTTGAAGGTCAGTCCACAAGATGCCCTTGGCCTTCTTTTCCTTGCCCAGGCCGAAGACGATCCCACCGGACTTCAGAGCCAGGTCGGAGATTACTTTTTCCCCTTGCGATTCTGCCCAGCGCTCGAAACTCTCTGTCTGGGCGAGCTTTCCGACGAATTCGAGTGTTTTCCCGGTCCAGCGAATCCAACCCATCAGGGCCACCTCGGAACTGCGATCTGCGAAGCGAGCGTAAGTATGGCACATGGATTGTCCCGCTGTCGTCCGTCCGCCGATTGCGCCCTTCGGAGGTACACAAATCCCGCCGATCGATCCTAGCCGGAAAGGGCCGTTCGACGAAGGGGGCACTGCCTGTGCTTCATGTCTCTGGGGAAAGTCCGCGAGGCATAACCGCGGGCGCCGGGCGGTTTTAGTAGAATAGCCGTTGGCAATTGGCTCTCTGTGAGGAAGATACGATGGCAGTCTCGACGATGGCCGGTATTCCGGCACTCAAAGAATTGAACGGCGACCTTCGGCGGCGCATGGATCAGGCAGTCGCCACGTTCCAGTCCAGTCTTGCTTCCACACGCACCGGCCGGGCCAGCGCGCACATGCTCGACCAGGTGAAGGTGGATTACTACGGCACGCTCACGCCGATCACGCAGCTGGCGCAGGTGTCCACGCCCGAGGCGCAGACCATCATGATCTCGCCCTGGGATCCGACCGTGCTCAAGGAGATGGAAAAGGCCATCCAGGCGTCCGACCTGGGCTTCAACCCGATTTCGGACGGCAAGATTCTGCGCGTTCCCGTGCCCGCCATGACCGAGGAGCGGCGGCGCGACGTGGTCAAGCACTTGAACAAGGTGCTCGAGGAGCACCGGACGGCGGTTCGCAACGTGCGCCGCGACGGCAATGACGCGCTCAAGAAACTCGCCAAGGACAAGAAGATCAGCGAGGACGAAGAAAAGCGCGCCATGGAAGAGGTGCAGAAGATGACCGACGAAGAGATTCGGAAGATGGAAGAGATGTCGCGGCGCAAGGAAGTGGAAGTGATGCAGGTGTGACGGGGCCGATGGAATGCCCGCTTACGACGGTTGAGGCTGTTTGATGCAATTATTGAGTGCCTGGAGAAGACGATGGGTACGATCACCAGGGTACACCGCGCCGACGACCGCGACATCGACGAGCTCAAGGGGGGCTTTACCTGCTGGAATCCCGTATGGCAAAAAGGGCCCGCCGCCAACGCTAAAAGCTTCATCATGCGGTTGCTTGATGAAAGTCACAACGTGACCGGACTGGTGGAGCTGGCACAGGAGATCCTGAAGCCCGTAAAGTACATCTTCAAGCCCAAAGATCCGCCCAAGCAGCCGACCCTGGCCACGGCTTCCGCCACCATCAAGAGAGTATTGAAGGATCGGCGCGCTTTCTGGGTAAGCACATCGCAGAACAAGGAATGCGGCGGGTATGCCGATTCCTACAAGCATGTCTACCAGATCGATCTTCCCAAGCCGTTGAAGCAGCACGCCATCATTCCAGCCTCAGGTTCAAGTTCGAACTGGCTCGTGGAAGTTGACGATCGCACGAATCCTTTGATTCCGAGCATCTGCTACGACGAAGACGCGTTGATCGCTTCGAACATCATCGCTGTCAACAGCGGCCCGCTTCACGATGTGGAGATCACGTTCCTCACCAGCATCGACGCCGCATGGATTACGAAGCTGCGGTGAGAAGATGGAGGAGATTTCTCGGCGTAAGGAAATCGAAGTGATGCAGGTGTAATGGGGTGGCTATTGCGGTGTCCAGGCCAGTTGCCCGGCTGAATACCATGTTTCGCTCAGATCGGGCCAGGTCGGATTCATCCTTGTAATTAGCGCGATCTTCTTTGCGAGCCCAGCCCTTCAGTTGTTTCAAGCGTCTTATCGTGGCTCGAGGGTCCCCAAACCCTTCAAACCAAACCAGGCGGGTGCAGTTGTACGTCGCCGTGAATCCCTCCTAGAGCTTTCTTTTGTGGTCGAAGACACGTTTCTCTAGATCTCGGGTTATGCCTACATAGAGTGTGCGACTCCGACTGGCGACGATGTAGGTGAAGAGTTGCCCTCGTGCACTGGCAAAAATGGTACCGATGCTACGCGGATGGGGATGTGACGGCTACCGCATAAAGGCCGGAAATGCAGGTCCTTCGACTGCGGTCGCTGCGCGACCTCCGCTCAGGCTCACAGCGCATTTGAAATGACACGAGCGATTCTTAGCTGAAGAAATCGAACGAATCAGCTTTTCTTCGGCCGCTTGTAGAACGGGAGCGGCACTTGCTTGGCACGCACCTGGTTCGAGCGAACCTGCACCAGCAAGTCGCGCCCGCTGGCCGCGTATTCTGCGGGGACCAGGGCCATGGCGATGTTGGTTTTGAGGAACGGCGCCGGGGAGCCGGATGTGATGGCGCCGATCTCGCGGCCTGCCAAATCGAGGACCGGATAGCCGTCGCGGGCGATGCCGCGGTCGACCATTTCCAGGCCGATGATTTTGCGCTTCGGGCCGCCGGAAGCCTGTACTGCCAGCAAGGCGTCACGGCCGATGAAATTACCCTTGTCGAGCTTGAGCCAATGGGTGAGGCCACCTTCGAAGACGTTGATGTCTTCGGAGATTTCATGGCCGTAGAGGCTCATGCCGGCCTCGAGGCGGAGGGTGTTGCGGGCGCCCAGGCCGCAGGGGCGGATGCCGAAGTCCGTGCCGGCCTCCATGAGCGCGTTCCACATCTTTACGGTGGTGGCCTCGTCGGAGGGGATGTATACCTCGAACCCATCCTCACCCGAATAACCGGTGCGCGCGATCAGCACGTTGGGAATGCCCGCCACCGTTCCCCAGGTGAACCAGTAGTTTTTAATAGCCGCCAGGTCTACTTTTGTGAGCTTGCCCAGGGTGTCCAGCGACCGTGGACCTTGCAGTGCCAGTTGCGAGTAGTAGGGGGAGTAGTCGCTGATGTGGATGCCGGGCATGGAGCCGGCGTTTTTCCGGATCCAGGCGTAATCCTTGTCGGTCGTGCCGGCGTTCACCACCAGCAGATAGTCGTTTTCACTCAGTCGGTGGACCAGGATGTCGTCGACGAAGGCGCCCTGGGGCGTGAGCAGGGCGGAATAGTGGGCTTGCCCGTCCTTGAGGCGCGAGACGTCGTTCATGGTGATGTGCTGCACCGCAGCCAGCGCGCCAGGGCCGCGGAACTGGATTTCGCCCATGTGGCTTACGTCGAACAGGCCCACACCTGTCCGCACGGCCAGGTGCTCGGCGATCAGGCCGCCGCCGGGGCATGGGTACTCCACCGGCATGTCCCAGCCGCCGAAGTCGACCATTTTGGCCTTGAGGGCGCGGTGGGTGGCGTTTAAGGCGGTCTTTTTCAGTGCGGGCGCGACGGGAGCGGCAGGGGTGGACATGGCATTCCTCTCTGGGACCGTATCAGGGACGTACCCAACCACGATAGGATTCAGCGGCGGCGGGGGTCAAACCCCACGAGCAACGAACCCGCCGGCCTTAGGATGAAAACAGTCGCGTTTTCCAGGGGATACCGGAATGGACAAGGTTCGCGGCATTCTGATGTTGTTCGTCGGCGCCTTTGCGCTCTATCGCGGAATCATCATGCACACCCGGCAGAGTGCCTGGCTAGCGATCATCCTGGGCCTGGTGGCGATTGGGCTCGGGGTGTACCGACTGACCCGCAAGCTGCCGCAGCGGCTGGTGTGAGCGGGAGGCCCGGACCCGGGTCCGGCGAGCCGCTTCGCATTCTGAGCTGACGCCCTGCGGGCGCCGGAGGAACCGAACCAGACCGCTCCTCGTATCAACAAGCGGGTATCTTCGCCTGGGGCATCGCATCCGCCGGATAGGCGGTGCGCGCCTGCGGCCTGAAGGGGAGGTTGTGCGTCCATACAATACCGGGCAAACTCAACCGTCACATAACCTTCGGCGCCGGTCCCTGTGATTGGCGCAACGGAGGCTTCGGAAGCTGAACTTTGCGTACACTGGAATTGCCAGGTCGGGACAAATCGCAGTACCCAGAATCGAAGCGTCGACGGGATGAGGATCCCGTTCGGGTGGATTCCCGACGCCATACCGTACAGAAAGCAGAATCATGCCACTGATTGAGGCTTTTCGACTCGCGCTGCAGTCGCTGTGGGGAAACAAGATGCGCTCCATCCTCACCCTCATCGGGGTGGTGATGGGCGTGGCCTCGGTGATCATGGTCATTACCCTGGTGAATGGCGCCAACCGCTACGTGAGCACCAAACTGTCGGGCTATGGCGCCGATGTGTTTACGGTGTCCAAGATGTCCAGCGTGATTTTTACGCCCGAGGAATACTTCAAGTATCAGAAGCGCAAGATCCTGCGCATCGACGATTACTACGCGGCGCGCGACGGCTGCACCCTGTGCAGCGAAGTGGGCGCACTGCTCAGCAAGTCCACCAACGTCGTGTACAACGGCAAATCCAGCAACAACACCGGCGTCCGCGGCTACACCTGGACCATGTTGTCGCTGAACAACATCGACATTGCAATCGGGCGCGGGTTTACTCCCGCGGATGACGAACATGCCACAAAAAACGTCATTGTGGGCTACGACATCGTGGACAATCTGCTTCCGGAGGGCGACCCCATCGGAAAAGAGATCCGGGTGGATGGGATTCCCTACACCATCATCGGCGTGGGCGACCGCCAGGGCAAAACGCTTGGCCAGTCGCAGGACAACTGGGTGGCTATTCCGATCACCACCTATCAGCAGATTTATGGCTATAACGATTCGGTGACCATCTATGCCCGCGCCAACGGAAACGCGGAAGTCATGGAGCGCGCCAAGGATGAGGTGCGGGTGCTGATGCGGACCCGCCGCCACAATGCTCCGGGAACTTCCGACGATTTCGAACTGGAGACCAACGATACGTTCCTCGACATCTGGAAGCAGATCAGTTCGCTGTTCGCCTCGGTGGTGCTGGGCCTGGCTTCCATCGCTCTGGTGGTGGGCGGGGTGGTGATCATGAACATCATGCTGGTCAGCGTCACGGAGCGGACGCGCGAGATCGGCGTGCGCAAGGCGCTGGGCGCCAAGCAGCGCGACGTCCTGTTGCAGTTCCTGATTGAGAGCGCGTCCTTGGCCCTGGTGGGTGGGGCATTGGGCGTTCTGGGCGGAGTTCTGGTGGGCAAACTCATTACGCTTGTGGTTGGATTTCCCACTGCAGTGCCCGTGTGGGCGATCTTTCTCGGATTGTTTCTGGCTACCGCCGTGGGCATTTTCTTCGGCGTGTATCCCGCGAGCAAAGCCGCGAAGCTGGATCCGGTGCAGGCGTTGAGGGCGGAAATGTAAGAACAGCTTCTAGCTACTAGCTTCCAGCTCATCGAGGTGTTGCAAGGATATGGTCAATGGCGATCGGGCGTGCCAGTTCGCATCAAGTGCTTTTAGCTAATAGCTAGAAGCTAGCAGCTAGGAGCTGTTCTTCATGGCGCAAGGACAAAATCTCGAATCGGTCAAAATGGCTTTGGACACCCTGAGAGCCAACAAGCTGCGCTCAGGATTGACCATTCTGGGCATCGTGATCGGCGTGACCACGGTGATCACCATCTCTTCGGTCATCAGCGGATTGAACAATCGGGTCAACGACTGGGTTAGTTCGCTCGGCTCCAACGTATTCTGGGTGTTCCATATGCCGGTGATCGGCGTGCGCCCCACCACGGAGATGCTGGCACGCCGGAAGCTCAACCTTGATGAAGTGCTGGCCCTGCGCACGCTTCCCCATGTCGTGGCTGCGGATGGAGGATTTCAGCACGTGGGCATGTTCCGGGTGGGCGCGGTCAGCGTCAAGTACAACGGCAAGAAGGTGGCCGGAACGCTTCTGCAGGGCTCAACGCCGGACGTGGCCAAGGTGACTGACCTCAATTTCCTTCAGGGCCGGCTGTTCAATGACGCCGAAGACCAGGCAGGCTCGCACGTAGTCGTGCTTGGGCACGATACCTGGGAGCAACTTTTCGGCGACCAGAACGCCATCGGCAAGGAAGTGAATATCGAAACCGGCCTTTACACCGTGATCGGGGTGCTCGACAAGCAGAAGCAGCCTTTCGGAGGCGGCAAGAACCAGGCCGACAACATGGCATATTTCCCCCTGCAGACATTCCATAACCTGCACCCCGAAGATAAAGACATGTGGGTCAGCGTGAAGTATGACGACCCAAAATACAAATCCCTGGTTGAGGAAGAGATTCGCGAACGGCTGCGCATCATGCGCAAGGTCCGGGTGGATAAACCGGACGACTTTGAGATCTTCGGACCGGATTCGCTCTCCAAGCTGTGGGGTCAGCTTACGGGCGGGCTGGTTCTTTTCATGATCGCCGTCTCCAGCGTCGGCCTGATGGTCGGCGGTGTGGGCGTGATGAACATCATGCTGGTATCAGTCACCGAGCGCACCCGCGAGATCGGCGTGCGCAAAGCCATCGGGGCGACCAGGAAAACCATCCTGACCCAATTCACCACCGAAGCGGTGACGCTGTGCGCGGTGGGCGGCATTATCGGGATTCTTGTCGGAGCCGTGTTGACATACATTGTCTATTTCTTGCCCATCGGCCTACCCGCGACGCTTTCGACTACCTGGGTGCTGATCGGGTTTGGCGTGTCGTGCGCCATTGGACTGTTATTCGGGATCTACCCGGCATGGAAGGCGGCCAACCTCGATCCGATCGAGGCGCTGCGTTACGAGTAAGGCAGGTTCCTGCTTTTTTAGTCTCGGCCCGCGGAATGGATACTCACCGGGTCCGACGCAGGTGACGATGCGCGCCCGAAGGGTGGTCGGCAACGTCACAGACAATACCAGCCAGAATCAGCACAATTAGAAGCCAGAGGCTGTCAATATGCAACTCGTCGAAGCCTTTCGGCTCGCCCTGCAATCGCTCTGGACGAACAAAATGCGTTCCATCCTCACCCTTTTGGGCGTGATCATCGGGGTTTCCTCGGTCATTACGGTGGTCACATTGACCAATGGCGCCAAGGAGTTTGTAACCTCAAAGATCAATTCATACGGTGCGGCGACCATCACCATCAGCAAAATGCCGCAAACCTTCATCACTCTGGAGGAATACCTCGAATTCAAGAAGCGCAGGGACGTGACCTACGACGATTACCGGGCGGTTCTTTCCGATTGCCGCCTCTGCCAATCGGTCGGCGCGCAGCGCAATACGAACGGAAAGGTCGTGCGCGGCACCAAGTCAACGACCGACACGAACATCCGCGGCTGGACCTGGACTATGCCCGCTCTGTCCAACCTGAACGTCGAACTTGGCCGGTCGTTTACCCAGATGGAAGACGAGCACTCCACGCCGGTGGCAATCGTGGGCGCCGACATTGTGGATAACGTGCTGGGAGCAGGCGACCCACTGGGAAAAGAGATCCGGGTGGATGGCGCGCCTTTCACGATTATCGGCGTGGGTGAACGGCAGGGCAAGATGCTGGGCATGAGCATGGACAACTGGGTTGCCGTCCCGTTGACGGCATTTCTGCATGCCTATGGAGCCCACGCCAGCCTGGTGATCTTCGTCGACGCGGGCGGGGGCGGCGAGGTGATGGACGCTGCGTCGGACGAATTGCGCGTCATCATGCGAACCCGCCGCCACCTGGCTCCCAACGCCCTCGATGCCTTCTCCATCGACTCCAGTGCCACCTTTCAGAACCTCCTGGGGAAAATCATCAATAACTTCGGCGCCGTGGTGGCAGCCATCGCCACAATTTCGCTCGTGATCGGCGGAATTGTGATCATGAACATCATGCTGGTGGCGGTTACGGAGCGGACCCGGGAAATCGGGGTACGCAAAGCCCTCGGCGCAACCCGCCAGGACATCCTCCTGCAGTTTTTGATTGAGTCGGGCACGGTTTCATTGACCGGCGGGGTGATCGGTGTGATTGCCGGCATCGTGATCGCAAAGCTGATTACGCTGGCCATCGCTTTCCCGTCGGTCGTCCAGTTCTGGTCGATCCTGGTCAGCTTGGTGGTATCGGCGGGGGTGGGCCTCTTCTTTGGCATCTACCCGGCCTACAAGGCTTCATTGCTGGACCCCATTGCCGCGTTGCGAGCGGAGCTATAGCGATGCGCATCAGCGACTCGAAGGAATCCGTTCGCCTGGCTCTCGATACCCTGCGCAAGAACAAGCTGCGGTCCGGGCTCACGGTGCTGGGAATTTCCATCGGCATCTCCACAGTGATCCTGATCTCCTCGGCGATCAACGGGCTCAACACCAATATCGACCAGTTCGTGCGCTCGCTGGGAACCGACGATCTCTGGATCTTCCAGTTTGTTCCCTTCGGGCACCGGCCAACGACCGAAGAACTGAATCGCAAGAAACTGACCTATGAAGACGCGCTCGCGATGCGCAAGCTTCCATTTGTTGCCGCAGTCGATCCCGAACTCACCTATCAGAACTTCCAGACCGGGCTGGGCGCCGTTTCCGTCAAAGCGGGCACCCACAAAATCCAGAACACGATCCTGAACGGTTCCACGACGGATGTTAAAAAAGTGACGGATCTGGAATTCGTCGAAGGCCGATTGTGGACCGAATCCGAACAGGAGCGCGCCGCGAATGTCGCGATCCTGGGACACGACGCCGCGGAAGATCTGTTCCCCGATGGATCTCCCATCGGGAAAGATATCGATGTGGAAGGGCATATTCTGACCGTCATCGGCGTGCTCGACGTGCAGCCGCAGCCATTCGGCAGCGGGCGGAATACCCAGGACAACTCGGTGTACTTCCCGCTCACCACCTTTCGCAAGATGCATCCGGAGATCAAGGACTTCTGGGTCGTGGTGCGCTACGACGATCCGATACACAAGGCTCAGGTGATCGAAGAGGTTCGCGAACTCCTGCGGGTGCGCCGCAATGTTCGCGTGGAGCAGGACGACAACTTCGCCATCTTCGGACCCGACTCGCTGACCCGCTTGTGGAATCAACTCACCGGCGGGCTGTTTCTCTTCATGGTGGCGGTGTCGTCGGTGGGGCTGATGGTGGGGGGCGTGGGGGTGATGAACATCATGCTGGTGTCGGTCACGGAGCGCACGCGCGAGATCGGCATCCGCAAAGCCATCGGGGCAACCAGGAAGAACATTCTTTTGCAGTTCACCCTGGAGGCGGTCACGCTGTGCGCGGTGGGCGGCGTTCTGGGCATTCTGGCCGGATCGCTGTTTACGTTGATCCTGCACTTTGCGGTGTCGTTTCTTCACGCCGCGCTGTCCACCGCCTGGGTGGCGATCGCGTTTGGTGTTTCATGCATTATCGGCCTGGTCTTCGGGATTTATCCGGCGTGGAAAGCCGCATCGCTGGACCCGATCGAGGCCCTGCGCTACGAGTGAATCAGGAATGAGGACTGGTTTGTGAAGGTTCTGCTGGCGATCATCGCCGTCTTCGTTGTCGCCGCCTCGCTCTTTGCCGACTACAGGTGGCGCCGTTGGATGGCGGCGAGGCGAGCGGAGCGCCACGACTACAACTCCGGTAACCATTCGACTCGCTCCGACGGTCAATAACGCCGCAACGTTTTTCCGCTGTTGCCGTTACAATCAGCAAGAGGGAGCCGTCCAACCGACATGTTTCGTTTCGTCGCCCGTGCTTTTCGTTCGTCTGTCGTCCCCAAACCTGTGCGAGTTCCGGTTCTGATTCTCACCGTGGCTGCGCTCGTGCTGGTCCCCTCTTCGCGCGCCCAGCTCAATGTGCCGCCGGCTGGGACCCAGGTCCATGATCCCTCCGCCCTCAAGCCGCCCCCGGGAGCACGGGTGGCGATCGTGGAGTGGGAAGACATGGAGTGCCCCGACTGCGCCCGCGCCAACCCCTTGCTGAAGGAAGCGGCCGCAAAGTACAACATTCCCTGGGTGCGCCACGATTTCCCGCTGCCTTTCCACGCCTGGAGCATGCAGGCCGCCATCAATGCGCGGTGGTTCGACACCAAGAGCAAAAAGCTCGGCGACGACTATCGCGACAACGTTTTTGCCAACCAGAGCTCCATCACCAGCCTGGAGATCCTGGCCCAGTTCACGCAGAAGTACGCGCAGGAACGCGGAGTGGCGTTTCCGTTCGCGCCCGATCCGCAGGGCACACTGATTGCGCTGGTCAAGGCTGACTACGCTCTGGGCCAGCGGGTGGGAATTGAACACACCCCTACCATCTGGGTGGTGACGGCGAACTCCAAGGGCGCGCCGTTTGTTGAAGTCGTGGACCGCAGCAAACTCTACCAGCTCATCGACCAGGCCCTGGCCGACACCAAGGCCTCGGCCGCTCCGCCGCCGGCACCCAAGCACACCGCCAGCAAATAGCTCCGCGGGCAAGAATGCCAAACGGCGCATCCGATCTGGATGCGCCGTTGCCGTTTTGGGCCATGGCTTGATCGAAGTTACGGACTTTACAGTTTTACAGGCTACGGGGGGGAGGGGTACCCATCTCGGCTTGAGCTTTGCTCCGCAAGTTACTGAAGAAAATATGGATACGGGCGCATTCCCGCAAATGTAAACGGTCCGGAAGGGCCCTTTTACGGGTCCATAACGGTTCAGAACGAAACCGAATTGCGTCCGGTTCGCTGGATTCTGCCTGAGGGCCCACTTCGATGGGCTCTTCCATCTCTATTGTGGCAAAACCGCTCAAAAGAATATGCAAAGCGCATTCATTCTTGCGCAATGAGGAGACGAGGGCCACGGGAAATGCGGGCTAAGAGCTGTCTTTTCAATCGCCGCTTTGGATCTGGACCAGTTCGCCCTGGGTGCCGGGGGAGATGGTCTTGGTCTGGGGGGCGCGCCAGTGGTCGATGTGGCTGATGCGGTGAACGCAGCCGATGGTGCAGTTGGGGGCGCAGCTTTTGGCAGTGAGGAACTCCCGTTTCACGTCGGCCGTGGTGTATTCGGCAATGGGCACGCCGGGATAGCCGCGCTGCTGGGAGCAGTAGTGGACCAGGCCGTCTTCGCAGATGTAGAGGTAGCGGGAGCCTGCCCGGCAGCGCCAGTCGTTCGGTCGGCCCTGGACGATGGCTTCCTGGAACTTGTCGAACTGGGCGTAGTTGGTTTTCTTCCGGTTGGTCATTTCGAAGTAGACCCGGGCCTCATCGTCCTTGAGGGGCTTCAGTTGCCCGCTGCCGTCGTGGATGATGCCGATGGTCGATTCAAAACCCAGCTCGAGCGCCCGCTTGCCGATCACCAGGGCGTCATTGGGATCCTTGAAACCGCCCCCGACCACGGAGTTGATGTTCACGTGGAACTCGGCATGCTGGGCCAGCATTTGGAGCTTCTTGTCCAGAACTTTGAGGCTCTTCTTCGAGACTTCGTCGGGCTCGAGATTATCGATGGAGATCTGGAGGTGGTCCAGGCCGGCGCGGTTAAGTCGTTCAATCCGTTCGACATTGAGGAGATACCCGTTGGTGATCATGCCAGCGATCGCGCCTGTCCCCCGCATGCGGCGGATGATGTCGTCGAGGTGAGGATGGGTCAGCGGCTCGCCCCCGGAAATGCCGATCATGGCCGTCCCGAGACGGCCGAGGTGGTCGATGCGGCGGTACATCTCTTCGAGAGGGACGGGCTCGGAAACCTTGTCGTACTCGTTGCAGTAGGCGCAGCTCAGGTTACAGAAGCGCGCGGGCACGATCTGGGCCAACACCGGGTGCCCGGTCGAGGCCAGGGCGTGCGCCACCATCGCGTATTCGCGCGTCTTCCGCGAGGCTGCTATCCAGCGGCCGCGCGGGGTCGATCTCCGGGGAATGGCCATCTGTTTCTATTGAAACATAACTCGCAAGTCGGGTACCCCATTCTGAACCCGCTCGGCGTTCAGCTTCCATCAAGTTGGTCAAAATAACATTGATGCGGGTGAGGTGGCCTTCGCCTTGGAGCGGAGCCATTCGAGCACCTGCGGGTCGAGGCGCCGCTCACCGGAACCTTTCGACGCACGTCGCGCAGGCGCACCATGCCGACAACTGCTCTCCGGGGTCAGGCGGGGGACCGACATTCCCGCAGGGGCTGAAGCCCGTCTTTTATTTACGGCGTTGCGGCACGACTGAAGTCGTGCCCTGATACGAAACGAGGGCTCGGATCGGTCAGAATTGCGGTCGAATCTTACTGCAAGTGCAGTAAGATTCACGCGACGGAGCGCGATTCCAGGACCGGCACACGGGCGACGGGGAAGTAGCCTTCGGATTTTGCTTCTCGGGGGGTGGAGATTTCGGCGCCGAAGGGGTCGGTCTTCTTTGCTGTCCTGGGGATGACAACAAATCTGTCGGACCCGGACGGGACCATCGTCAGCAGCATCGGGTCCCGGCCCGAACGTCCGCCGCCGACTTTGAATTCCAGCCATTCGCTCAGGCGCGGGTCGTGGATCTCGGGGCGCCCATCCCAGAAATCGGGCGGCAGGGGGCATTGGATCTCCAGATCGTCGAGCCTCAGATCGATGGTTGGCGTGCGCTTGCGGAAATAGCGCCGTGCATTTGCAGTGCCGATATTCAAACCGAGATGATCGCGTCCGTTTCGATGAGTCTTCACTAACATGATGCACCCGCCTAAATTTTTCTCTGTTCCAATAAACAGGCCGCAAGCACACGTGTGGTGTTAACGCCCTGGAAACGGAACTGGATTTTCCTTGATTCAGATGGGCCCGTCCCATCGACCTGCGCATCGGCATTGTTCGTGTCACGCCAATACAGCGGCCGGTGGAAGTTGTGCAACCAGTCCATGGAGAAGGTGGACTGAAGAGATGTACCACTTAGTTGCTTACTTAGTGGTGAGCTTAGCACGGGTTTTTATGATTGATGCTCAAATTGAAGGGTCTACGGCAACACGTGTGATGCAGCGCACAAGATTGGACCGGCTGTTTATCGTCCAGAGAAATGGAGCCTTACTCAAGCGTTTTTGCAGTTAATTCCTGAGCGGCCTGGCTGGGAGCGAAATGCGGGGTGTTCCGGGGACTTGTCTTGTAGAGTGAAGGTACGCACACTCTGCATTGCGGGGCGCATCCTCATTCGATCCAGGCGCAGTATCGGCGCGAACAGTTCGAGAAGGTGTTGCGCTTCACGGAGTCGCAGGAATGCCGCATGGGCGCGCTTGTGCGGCACTTCGGCGACGAGGCCGACGCGCGGCTGGGATGCGAGAAGTGTGACGCGTGCGATGCGGCGGGAGCGGTGCTGCGGCTATTTCGCCGGGCGACGCCAACGGAACGGCGATGGGTGCAAGACGTGGTGGAGTCGCTGCGGGGATCGGCTTACAAGACCGTCAAGGGGCTGCGCTCTGAGCATCGCTGGGCTGAGAGCATGAGCCGCGATGAGTTTGAAGAATTGCTGAACGCGATGATGCGGGCGGAACTGATTGAGGTGGAGAATACCGAGTTCGAAAAGGATGGCAAGGTCATTCCTTATCGGCGGATCAGTCTGACAGACGCGGGTCTTGAAGCGCGACCGACCACGGCGCTGCCTTTGCTGATCAGCGATGGGGTGGTCGAGGAGTTCGCTGGTGCGCCTGCGGATGGGGGTCGGAAGAAAAAAGGAGCTTCGGCCAGCGATGGAAGCAAGGGAGGTGGAAGAAAGCGCGGCGACAATCACGGGCAGCCCGCGGCGCTCGAGTTGAGTCCGCAGGCCCAGGCGCTTGCATCGCGCCTGCGGGAGTGGCGTACGGCTGAGGCCAAGCGGTTACGGGTTCCTGCGTATGTGGTTCTGCACGATCGAACGTTGACGGAAGTGGCGCGCGTGCGGCCGGGAAATCCGAACCAGTTATTGGCGATCGACGGAATTGGTTCAGCCAAGGTGGAGAAGTTTGGCGCGGCGATCCTGGATTTGTGCGGGGCGGAAGATCACTGAGGATTCGCTCGCCTGGCGGGCGACGTACTCGCTATCTCATCCGCGGGCTTTTGTTGCCAGATTTCCTGGGCGACAACCCACACAGCGAAGGTAATGGCCGAGGAGATCCAGAACGCCGTCCACGGCATGCGTGCCCGGGGAGCCGCGAATACCGCCGGGACCCAGACCAGCAGGGTGATGATGGTGAGCATGCCGGCTTCGGCCGCGGCTGCCACGCGCGGTACGACCGAGAAGAGCACGCCCAGGCCGGCGGCGATGTGTCCGGCGCCGGTGAGGTAAGCCCAGAACGGGCGGAATGGGATCCACGGCGGGATCAGGTCGATGGTTTCTTTTACATAGATGAAATGCGAAATCCCGATGGGAATGAGCCAGACGGCGAACAGATACCTGGCGATGCGGACGCCGCTGTCGCCAGTCGCGAAGTGGAGTGCGGAGGCAGGTGGGAGCGCAGAGAAGCGGGCAAACAGGACCCACCCACCCGACAGAAGCAGCGCCAGTTCGCCGAAGCCGAGCCACACGCCTTCGATCTGTGGAGCGACGACAATGGCGGGCACCTTCAGAAGCGCCCAGACGATGAGATAGGGAAAAAGGATGCGCACCGACCATGCGACTGTGGCGCGGAACAGCAGTCCGGCGCCGCACACCAGCATCAATACGCCAGAGCCGTAAGCCAGCGCCGTGCGCCCGGGTACCCATGGGGCCACGGGCTGCCACACCATTGCGAAATCGCCGTAGATGAGCGCGAGAATGCCGAGGCCAATCATTCCGATGGCGAAAAGGGAAACGGCGGGCTGAAGGTCTGGCTGCGGGCCTTGCGAGGCGACGGCTCGTGGTCGGGTTTGGCGGGCAACTTCGAGAACGGCGGGTGGCTGGAATCGAGTCATGGCAATTTGAACGTATTGAAAACAGGATGACTCGCCAATCGATTAGTGTCCCACCCGCACGGGAAAGTTCCGAAGCGGCCTGAGAGCGCGCGTTGCCGGTTTGGGTGCAGCCCGGCCACCGCAGATGCTGGCTTGACGCGGGTTTTGCCCACGAGCGACGGATTTATACTTCCCGCATTGCTCGAAAAGGTGAGGTCCAATGCGAATAAGAGGGCTGGCTGTCCTGTTGGCGGTGGCGATACCGCTGGGTATTCATGCACAAAACAAGAAACCGCCGACAGATCTGCGCGGAGTGCTGCTGGAGCAGTTGCGCACAACGCACAACGATGAAGACTGGTTTGTGCCGGCCAAAATCGCCGTGGAAGGCCTGACTGCGGAACAGGCCAGGTGGAGTCCCGGGAAAGGCAACCACTCGGTGGGGCAGCTTGCTTATCATCTATGGTTCTGGGACGCGCGGTCCCTGTCCGATTTCAAGGGCGAGAAGTCCGCGGCCTTCAGCGGCAACAACGAAGAGACGTTTGACAACTTTACGGCTGCGCAATGGGACGAACTGGTGAAGAAGCTTGACCAAGTGATGACGGACTGGGAGAAGGCAGTGCAGGATGCCGACGACCAGAAGCTGGCCCAGCACGCGTCGTTGATTGCTCACGTTGGAGCGCACAACGCGTACCACCTTGGCCAGATCATCTATGTGCGCAAACTTGAGGGCGTGTGGGACCCCGGGAAGGGCGTGAAGTAAGGGACAGCGTTTGGGTGTTATAGTGGCTGCCGGGATGAACGGCCGGCGGAGGCTGCGGCCTGTGCCGGCATCCAGGCAGATCCTATACATCGAGAGCAGAGTCCCCATGCGCTTCGATCAACGTCTCGTGCTTGCGTGCGCGGCCCTGGCCGCAATAGCAGCGGGTGTGCTGGGTTGCGGATCCAGTTCAAGCCCCAAGAGCAATACCCCGGGTTTCGAAACGACTGTGGTGATCGGCGACTCGCTGAGCGCGGGATTTCAGAATGGGTCGCTGCTCGACTCGCAGCAGCCAAACGGATTTGCAAGCCTTATTGCGAAGCAGGGTGGGTTCAACCTTGTCCTACCGCTGATTGCGCCGCCGGGAGCGCCTGCCGTGCTCCAGCTGGTAAGCATCGGACCCCCGCCGGTCGTCGAGCCGGTGTCGGGGACATCGACGGGGCGCGAGGACCCCAACGCGCAACCATACGACCTGGCGGTTCCTGGCCATACCCTCAACGACTTGATCAACACGGCTCCGGTCCTGGTTCCCACCACCGGCCAAGAACTCCTGACCGCCGCGGTGCTGGCTTTGCCCTTGAGTATTCCTCGTACCCAATTGCAGGCGGCGATTTTTCTGAAGCCCACCGTATTGTTCGTGTGGATCGGCAATAACGATGCGTTGAACGCCGACATTGCGGGAACGCCCGCCGTGATGACCCCGGCGAGCGTCTTTACTTCGGAGTATCAGCAGTTGATCACCGCACTGCACTCGCAGACCAAGGCGAAACTGATCATTGCGAATATCCCGGATGTGACCGAGGTTCCGTATCTTACCCCGGCAGCCCTGATCATTGGCGAGGTGTCCGCTGCTTCCGGATTACCGGCGGCGGTTGTGTCAGGCCTGCTTGGCATTCAACCGGGCGACCTTGTCAACACCACCGGGCTTGCCGAAGTGGAGAGCGCTGTCGCGGCTCTGAAACAGGGCCAACTGCCCACGCCGCTGACAGAAGATGGCTTTCTCGACGCGGCTGAGATTGCGCAAGTTCAGTCCACTGTCACCCAGTACAACGCCGTCATTGCGCAACAGGTGACGGCGGCCCGCGACATACTGATCGACATACATGCTTATTTCGAGAACCTGGCGCAAAGCGGCATTACGATCAATAACTACCCTGCCACTACCGGGTTTCTCGGCGGCCTCTTTGGCCTTGACGGCATTCACCCCACGAATACCGGGTACGCCCTGATCGCCAACCAGTACATCGCGGCGATCAATGCGGGCATGAATGCCAACATCGCCCCGGTGGATGTCTCGGCGGTGGCTTCTGCGGACCCGCTGTTTCCTCCCAACATCAAGCCAACCGGCGCGTCGGTCAGGATCCCATTGGCGGCCGCCCGCAAGGCAGACGAAGTGATCGGGCGCCGGCACACTCCGGAGCGGTCTGGACCCGCACCGCGTTAGTCGCTGAGAGTGCGGCGTTCCGGCAACACATTTGGAATCGCGGCTTTTGGATGCGGACGGGCACACTCGCGAAGATTGCTCGCGGAACCGCGCCCATGCTAAATTCTTTGTCACTTGTTGAGACCTAACGTCACTATCCATTGCGTCCCTGCCCTGCGAGCGGCACGAATGCGCAAGAACTGATTCGCAATGCGGAGGTTTTCGATGACTCCCGGCCGGCGCGTTTTTCTGTTGGTTCTGATGATGTGTACTGCGGCATTGAGCGCCGGCATCCATCCGGCAACTCGGGCCCAGGAGAGTTACACGTGTCGCAGCGGAAAGAGCAGCTGCTACCAGTCGGGGTATGCGGGCCTGACAGATGAACAGGAGCACGGGCGGGACACCTGGTATTTCTGGACCGGCGGCGATCTGGACGCTTCCGGGAAGCGGGCGGTGGGCGACCAGGCTCTCTGGCGGATTCTGGCCATTCAATCGCACGGAACCTTTGACCTGCTGCAAGCGGCAGACTCTCGATTTCGCGGCCAGCGCTTCAAACTATTTGGCGTAATCAGCGATCCGGATTGCAAGAAGGCTACGGGCCCCGATCAATTCGGGCTGTGGCTCGATGACTGTTCCAGTCCGGATGTTGCAAAGATTTCCGACATACCCGGCGAGCCCGCCGGAATTATCGGCATGCGCAAGTTTCGCAACCCTGATTTCAAGCCTTCGGAATGGGACCTTCAAAAGTACATGGCCGATCCGGCGAAGGTCGAGCCGCCCTACTTGATGGGAATTGCATGCGGATTTTGCCATGTAGGGTTCCATCCGCTGCACCCGCCGGCCGACCCTGAGAATCCGGAGTGGCGCAATCTTCACCCCGGCATCGGCAACCAATATTTCAAGGAGCAATTGTTCAATACGGCCAAGTATCCGCTGACGCGCGGATTGAAGACGAGCGACTTTCGCTGGCAGGTGGCGAACGCGCAGCCGGCGGGGACGTCGGAAACATCCCAGGTGGCCACGGACCACATCAACAATCCTAACGTAATTAATAACATTGCCAATTTGAACTTCCGGCCCAAACACACGGAGCGCACGGCTGACGGCGTGGAGCGCGATGTGTATCACGTGCTGAAGGACGGCGCGGATTCGATCGGCTCGGCGTGCCTGGACGATCCGACACCCCGGCCAGGGGTCGACGACACAGCGTGCGCGGCGCTGCGCGTGTATGTGAACATCGGACTCTGCGCGCACATCTGGACGACACTGCACGATCCGGTTTATGGGTTGAAGCGGCCGCAGGGGGTTTTCGATCCCAAGCAGGCGCGACAGGAAGACGGTGCCTGCAACGAGGGCTGGACTGTGACGGAGGGGCGCATGGGCGGCCTGGAGACCTTTCTCAGGACACTACCGCCGCTGCACCTTGCGGACGCCGACGGTGGAGCGGCCTACGTGCCCAAAGATGCAGCCGCCCTCTCGCGGGGCAAGACCGTGTTCGCCGAGAACTGCGCGCGCTGTCACTCGAGCAAGCGTCCGCCGCAGGGCTACCCGGGTGATGCCAAGGACTGGTATCGGAGTGCGGTCATGCAGGACGATTTCCTGACCGATAACTTCCTCTCCGACGACGAGCGGCATCCGGTGTCGGAGATAGGAACCAACATAGAGCGGGCGATGGCAAGTAATGCCACGGAGGGCCATATCTGGCAGCAGTTCTCTTCAGATACTTACAAGAAGCTGCCGGAAGTTCATATTAATGACTTGGTGAATCCGCTGAATACTGATTTGAAGTTACTCCCGGTGACCGCTACGGGAGGGCGCGGCTACTATCGAACACCGACCCTGGCTAACATCTGGGCTACGGCACCCTTCTTCCATAATAATTCGCTGGGATTACTGAACGATGATCCTTCGATTGCCGGAAGGCTGGCGGCTTACCAGGACGCGATGGGCAAATTACTGTGGCCGGACCACAGGCTGGGACTGAAGACTATCCGTCGAACGACGCAGGCCAGCACGTTCAAATACGAAGAAGGCGGGACCGTTTGCATTGCGCACAACACGCCCATCGATCTGATTGCCAATGTTGACCTGGTCACGCCGGAGAACTTCCGCACCGATAACTTCTTCACGCGATTCATGTGCCACCTTACCGGGACGGGTCACCTGAACGGATTGTTCCTGCTGGCGGACAATGCGCCGGATTTTGTGCAGGATCGCGGGCACACTTTCGGATCCGAGTTGCCGGACGAAGACAAGCGGGCGCTGATTGAGTATATGAAAACGTTTTGACAGCAATGTTCGAGAGCGAAACCAACCGCAGTCAGACATGGAATGGTATTCCACCCGAAAGCATGAAAATGGAGCCCGGTTCGAGCGGCCCCCCGGGACGCGAGGCAATTCGGGCAATCTAGCCCAGGGTTCCACCCTGGGCTATTTTCGTGCGTTCCCTCCGGGAACTCGAGTGCTTCGGCTGGTGGAAGTTTATGGCTCGCGGAAGGCAATTTTCAGGGCAGATCCTTCGACTTCGGTCGCCGCAGCGACCTCCGCTCAGGATAACAGTGCTGATTTGGGTTGGCTGCTAGGTGAGCAGGGTGCGGAAGTAGTTGTTCAGGAGGCGATCGTTGGGGTCGTACTGCTCGCGCGTGCTTTCGAAGGCGGTGATTTTGTCTCCGTATGCCTTGCGCACGATGGCCGGCGTCAAGCCCGGGGTCTGGTTGAGCAGGGGCATCCCATTGCGGTCACTGCAGAACTGGTTGTAGGCGTCGAGAAAATCGAACCACCCCGGATTCGCTGTCGAGACCGGATCGATGGTCATCACGGCTCCATCGTAGGAATAGGAAAGCAGCGCCTTCTGATCCTGGCTAATGTAATAGCCGACATAGAGCAGGTTGGAACGATAATTTTTTTGGGCGTAGTAGTCTTTGCAAAACTTGAAGAATTCAGTGATGGCGGCGGGATACTCGGCTTCGGGAAATGCGAAGAGGCTGAATGTGTAGCGGCTGTCGTTCGAAACAAGTGGATAATCGATGATCTGGTCGGGCGGAACGGTGTAGTCGCTCGAGACGATGGTTTCCAGTTGCGAACGCCATGCCGCATTGAGAGCGTCGATCATGCCGTAGCGGACGGCCGGGATGGAACAGCTCTCCTCAATATGGAATCCCAGCTTGGGGCCGACGGTGCCCCAGGTTTCATTGCGGCTTTGCCACGCGAAGTGGTTTGGCTCGCCGGTTGCGCCGGGATTGTATTTGCGGAACTCGACGGTGATCTTGTCCACGAACGGGAAGATATAGAACATCATCGCGTATCCGAGAGCCTTCAGGTCAGGAAGGGCGGAGAGGAAGTCCGGCAGACTGTAAGTCGTGTGGTGGACGTGCATGGGTGTAAGGGGCTTGATCTTGTAAGTCACCTCATAGACGATGCCGAGCAGGCCATAACTCGACCGGATGATCTGCATCAACCCCGGGTTCGTGTCGTCGCTTACTTCGAGTAAGTCGCCGCTGGGCGAGACCATCTTGACGCCAGTGACATAGGATCCGACCTGGCCATATTCACTGGGAAACGATGCGTCCTTGGTGCCCGCGCAGGCGGCGCTCCCGGCGGAGAGGTTGCCGATCTCGGTGTTCACGTAGAATTGCAGACCTTTGGCTTCGAGGGCCTTTGCCATATCGATGTGAATGGCGTCGGCTTCGACTGTGAGGCTGTCGGTGCCGATGTTCAGGATCCGGTTCATCTTCATCCGGATCAGGGTTCCGCCGTCGGCGACGCCGCAGGGCGCGGTCGAGTGATTGGACCCTACGGCTCGGACCGGAGAGGGATAGGTGGCCGGATCCTTCAGAATGCGCACGATATCTTCGACAGAGTTGGCTTCGACGATTACCTGCGGATGCGAAACGATATTGCCAAACCAGTTCGTGACGGTGTTGGTTGCCATGAAGTCCTCGCTCCCGATTACCCCAGAGTTGACAGCGATTCTACACAGATTGGGGTGCGGCGCACATTGGTTTTGTGAGTGCCGGACCGGCTTGCGCGCAAACAGAAAGGGCGCCGCCGTAGCTCCGGCGACGCCCTTTGACAGTCTGTGGTGCAAGTCAAAGTTGCGGAAAAGCCATCCCTCAGCGGCTAAAGCCGCGTTGAATCCCGACGCTTTACGGCGCGACTGAAATCGCGCCCTTTCAAAACCGTACTTTAACCGCGGACGGTCAAGCGTGAATTCGCGGGTTTTACACTTGCTGGCTGTAGCCGAGATTCATGTCCTTCAGCTGCCGCTGGTTGGGGAGCAGGCCCGGGAACAAATCCTGGAAGTCGACCGCGCTCTTGTGCTTCGAATCCACCTGAAGGGTAATGATCTGCTGCTTGCGGTCGCGAAGGATGGTCACCTGCACCGGCTTGCCCTGGTTGGCGCGCAGGGCGCGATCCCAGTCGGCAGTGGTGTTGATGGGGTCATTGCCTACCTTCAGAATCACATCGCGTGCGAGGATTCCCGCCGCCGCGGCTTCACTCTTGCGGGTTACGCCTTTCACCATGATTCCGCCGGGAACGCCCAGGTAGTCGGCCATTTGCGCGGTCAGCGGCTCCACCATCGCGCCGACGCGGAGGCTGTTGGTGCCGATGAAGGGCATATGAAAACCGGTCTCCGGCACATCGCCCCCGCCGCCGGGAAGAATGCCCAGAGCCGGCGCCTGCCCCGATGACTCGCTGCTATTGCCAAGCTTGTTCCAGACGTCCTGCTCCATGACCTTGCGGTCGACCAGCTGGACTTCCACTGTCTGGGGGCTGCCGTCGCGGCTAAGCAGAAGCGTGACCTTGCGTCCTGCGGGAATCTCGCGCAGCATGCGGCCAAACTGCTCTGCGCCTTCCACTTTTTGCCCGTTGACTTCGAGCACCACGTCGTTGACGCGCAGGCCGATCTGACCCGCCGGGGCATCGTGGTCGATCAGCGTGATGACCGCGCCTCGGACTTCCTTGAGCTTGAGCCGGGAAGCGGTATCACTGTCCACGTCGGCAACCAATACTCCCAGGTAGCCCGGGGAGGAGTGGGACAGCAGAGGATCGACCTGCTCCAGGATTTGCATAACTCTTGTGGATTGCGCCGGCGCTTGGGGCGGCGCCAGGAAAAACCCGGCAAAGAGCAGCGCGGCAGGAGCGAATGCGATCGATCGGAACGGCCTCAAAAGGTACTTCATTGTTTCATCTCCGATACTTCCCTAGATACGGCCCCGCACTCTTTTGATGGTTCGACGGTGCAGAGGCCATTAAGGTACAGCTTTCTACTGAAAATCCGGCACGTGGCTCAAAGCCTGGCGTGAAACCAGCCGGATGTGCGGGTTGCGGTCTGAATTAGCGACTGTGTGGAGCACCTGGCGCACACTCGTATCGGCGTCCACGGGCTCAAGCATGTTGATGGCGGCGGTCCGGATGCGCGGATCGTTGTCGTTGAGCAGCGCTTCCAGCACCGCGTCCCGCACCCGCACGTCTTCGGGCACGTAGGGTTGGAGCCCTTCAAGGGCCTTGAGTCGCACGCCCTCGTCACGGTCATAGCGCAGCGCCACCATGAGCGCGTCGCGGATGCCGCCCGCCCCGCGGCACGCATGCCCGGCGCGGCACTCGGCCGCCAGCAATTCTACAGAATCGCCGCGCACGCCGGCGGGATTCGAGTTATCCGAAGCCAGCATCAGTAATTGCCGGATATCCCGATCGTCGAGCGATCCCTTCGTCTCGGTCGGCACCAGCCGGTTGTAACGCACCACGATCTGCTCGCTGTTCGGCTCGCGCACGATGCTGGAGATGTTTGCCACTTCGACGTCGTCGGAGGGCAGCGGCAGCGCCTCTTTGGGATGGGTATTGGAACTGACCTGCGCAGCATGCGATTGGGCGATATGGTATCCGCCCAGGCTGCCGGCGCCGGCGCCGATCAGCAGCAGAAGGCAAGCGGCCAGAGGTGCAGACTGCATGCTGGCAAAGTTGTTTTGCACCCGCTGCGAAAAGCGTTCCAGCCATGACTTCGGGGGAAGCCCGTCCAGCGCTTCCTCCAGCCGCAGCCGCGAGCGAGCTATGAAATTCGCCGAAGGCTCCGCAACCGGGTAAGCCTCGGCCAGCAGCTTGAGAGCCTGGAGTTGATCCCGCTCTCCCCGGCAAGCGGCACATATGACCAGGTGCCGATCCAACTCGTGGGCACCGTCATCGGGGAGTTCCCCGTATGCCGCCATCACGATCCGTTCATGAGCAAGTTCACAGTTCATAACCAACGTCCTTCCAGCCTCAAAAAAATCCCACAGATCTCAACCAAAATGCCCGCCCCACCTCAGGTGGCTAGCGGAGGCCCGCCAATTGTGCTCTTAACTTTTTCGTCGCCCGGAAGAGAGTGTTCTTGGCGGTCTCTTCCGTGGTGTTCAGCATTTCTCCGATGGTGCGCAGACGGAGACCCTGGTAATGTTTCAGTTCGAAAACCATGCGCTCGCGCGGCGTAAGCTTGGCCAGCGCCTCCTGGATCTTCGATCCCAGCACCTTGCGATCCAGTTCCTTGGCGGGGTTGGAGAAGGCGCGCTCGTCGGAAACAGACGAAAGCACGTCGATCTCGTCCCCCGAATGATCGACGATGACAGCCTGGTCCTCGCGGCGGGTTTTGCGACGGCGCAGCTGGTCCAGGCAAAGATTGGTGACGATGCGGTAAATCCAGGTATAAAACGAACACTCGAAGCGGAAATTGCCGATGTAGCGGTAGGCCTTGAGGAAGGCCTCCTGGTAGATGTCTTCGGCATCGTGTTCGCTGCCGGTCAGGTGCATCGCCAGGCGCAAAACCTGCTGCTCGTACTGCCGCACCAAGGCGTCGAAGGCTGCGCGCGAACCGGCCTGCGCTTCGCGGATCAGCTCCGTTTCCGGCGCGCGGGACTGGATACGCCCCTGGGCGCGGTTCGGTCCGTCCATTGCGGTGGTCGCAGACATGCCTGAGGAGGATTCTACCTTCCTCGCGGTCGGCCATGCCAAAGCTCCCGCTCCGCCAACCGTAGAAGTAGGGTAAATCACCGCTTCCGTCGCCATGTAATCTCCGTGTCAGGGGATTGTAAGACCACGCCGCTGCTGTCATCGGATGGACGGTTCAACTGTCGATTGGTGAGCCAGAAGCAAACATGCGCGAGGGTTGTTGAGCGGTGTTAAGGGGCATGATCGAGGCCACGCGAAAAGGCGGCAATGGGTCGCTGGCCGAAGCCGGTCCGCGCGCCCGGTTCGTTCATCATCGGGCCCCGGGGTGGGTAAACTGAAGACACGATGAATGGCAATCTCTTCGACGGGGTCGCTCCGCCTACAGCCACCGGGCAAGATCAATGGTTCACGGCCCATTGCGATGGCGGTTCGCGCGGCAACCCCGGCCCGGCCGCCTACGGCGCGGTGATCGAGGACCCGCGAGGCCAGATTGCGGCTCGGCTGAGCGCCTTCCTCGGCGTGCAGACCAACAACTACGCCGAATACGCAGGCTTGCTGGCGGTGCTGAAATGGGCAACTCAGAACGGCATCGGCCGCCTGCGGGTGGTCTCCGACTCTGAATTAATGGTCAAACAGATGAACGGCGCTTACAAGGTGGCAAGCCCCGGCCTGCGTCCGCTGTGGGAAGAAGCCCGGCAACTGGCGCGCAAGCTTGATGGCTTCCAGATGCGCCACACGCTTCGCGCCGGAAACAAGGAAGCCGACCGGCTGGCCAATGAGGCCATGGATAGGGGGATGCGGAGGCCGGCGGCTGGTACCGGCATGGTTAGTGGTGCGAGCCAGCCATCCCGTCAGACAGCCGGCAAGCCGGCGGGCGCTGATCCCCATCGCGCAACCAAGCCTACGCAGCCGAAAGCAGAGCGCCAGGTTCTCGAAGGTTATGTAAAGAATGGCGTTGTCCACCTTTTGGAGGGCGAACTGCCGGACGGCATTTTTGTAAAGGTGGTTCGGGAGTAAGGGCCGGTTCAAAATCGGCCGCCCCAATCATCGCTGGCGAAATGTACGCATCCAAGCATGTGGACGTTCCCCGCGAGGCTGTTTTGGCCGTCACTCAACACCAGGCGTCGACCACGCCCCATGCGGCCAGATCACGTTTCTGGCGCTGGGGCATCCTCATTGTCGCTCTCATGCTGGTCCCCGTGATCGTGGTGCAGATCCTGGTGGCCCGGGCTGGTCCGATCCTGAAAGGGCGTGTGGTCGAAACCCTGCGAGCGCGTTTTGGCAGCGAAGTCCAGTTGGACAGCCTGCATGTCTCGATTTCAACACAACTGAGCGTGACCGGAGAGGGTCTCCGCATCTTTCCACCGCCAGAGATCGTGGCGGCCGGCGATACGACGCCGGTGATCGCCATTGGCCGGTTTCACTTCGAGGCGCCATTTTCCGGGTTGATCTTCAAGCCGATGCATGTCGGCGCAGTGAGAGTGCACAATCTTGCCATCCATGTGCCGCCCGCCGACATGCGCCGGCAGGCCGGCCCTCACAAACGTCACCTAGGCAAAGTGAAGATCAAGGTCGATACCATAGTGTGCGACGATTCGCAGTTGGTGATCGGCACCGACAAGCCGGACAAGGATCCGCGGATCTTCCGCTTGAAGCACGTGGTTTTGCATGACGTGGGGCCGAATGGCGGGTGGCCCTTTGACGCCCTGCTCACCAACCCGGTTCCCCAGGGAGAGATTCACGCCGTCGGCAGCTTCGGGCCTTGGAACACAGAGAGCCCGGGCGACTCCAAAGTGGATGGCAAATATCAGTTCGACCACGCCGATCTCAACACCATCAAAGGGATAGGCGGGATTCTGCGGTCGACGGGAAGCTTCGACGGGCAGCTCGATAGCATCGCAGTGCGCGGAGAAACCTGGGTGCCGGATTTCTCGCTGGATACCGCCAACCACGGGATGCCGCTCACGACTCACTTCGCGGCCACCGTGGATGGAACGACGGGAGATACGTACCTGCACCAGATCGAAGCCACCCTGGGATCGTCGCAGTTCTCCTGCAGCGGGGCGGTGGTCAACATCAAAGGTCGGGGCCACAACATCAATCTGAAAGTTGACGTGCCCGACGCGAAGATTGAGGACTTCCTGAAACTGGCCGTGAAGTCCGAACCGGCGGAGATGTCGGGTGTAGTCACGACCGAAGCCGCCCTGGATATTGAAGCCGGCGACGAGAGCGTGAGCAAGCGGATGAAGATGAAAGGAACCTTCAGTCTGCGGGAGATTCATTTCAACGATCCGGCGCTTGAAGACAAGATCGATATTCTGAGCCTCAGGGCCAGGGGCGAGACGGACAACCTCAAACCCGGCGCCCCGGACGTGACGTCAAGGATGACAGGGAGATTCGACATGAGCCGGGGTCGGCTTTCCTTTTCCGATCTCAACTACTCGCTTCCGGGGGGTGAAATACAGCTGAACGGAACTTACATACTCGAAGGCAGACGCTATGACTTCGCGGGCCACGTGCGCACCAACGCCGAGCTCTCCCAAATGGTGAAGTCGAAGTGGAAGAGCATCCTGCTCACGCCTCTCGATCCATTCTTCAAAAAGCATGGCTGGGGAACGGAGATCCCGGTGCGCATTTCAGGCGCGAACGGAAAACCGAAAGTCGGCCTGCACCTCTAATTACTCCGGCTTGCCGAGATGATTGCGCCACGTGTAGCCTTCGCGCTCCAAGAGGCGGTCGGCGCAGTCGGGGCCCCATTTGCCGGCGAAGTAGTTGGGGAACACCTCGGGGTTCTTGGCCGCCCAGGCTTCGAGGATGGGCGTGTAAAGGCCCCAGGTCGTTTCGACTCCATCGCGGTGCGCGAACAGGGTTTGATCGCCAAGCATGGCATCGAGCAGGAGGCGCTCGTAGCCATTGGCGCTCGACTTGCCGAAGGCGGCGGCGTAATTGAAGTCCATTACCACGGGGCAGACGGCCATCTCCGGCGTGGTGGGCACCTTGGCGCCGAAGCGCAAGGAGATGCCTTCGTCGGGCTGGATGCGGATGGTGAGCAGGTTTGGCTGGATCTCGGTGCACGGCCCGCTGGCAGCCATGCGGTTGAAAATCAGGAGCGGCGGCTGCTTGAACTGGATGCTGACCTCGGTGGCGCGCTTCTTGAGCCGCTTGCCTGCGCGCAGATAGAAGGGCACGCCGGCCCAGCGCCAGTTCTCGATCTCGAGCCGCACGGCGGCGTAGGTTTCGGTACCGGACTCGGGATCGACCCGCTCTTCGTCGCGGTAGCCTGGAACTTTTTTGCCCTCGACCACGCCGGGGCCGTACTGGCCGCGAACTGTGTTGAGGATGGGAATGGGCGGGATAGCCTGCCAGACCTTGAGCTTCTCGCGGCGCACGCTCTCCGCCTCAAAGCTGGGCGGCGGCTCCATGGCCACGAAGCTCAGCAATTCCATCACGTGGTTCTGAACCACGTCGCGCAGGGCGCCGGCCTTCTCGTAGAACGGCCCGCGGCCTTCCACACCCAGCGTCTCGGCGGCCGTGATCTGCACGTTCTCGATGTAGTTGCGATTCCAGATCGGTTCGAATATCCCGTTGGCAAAGCGAAACACCAAAACATTCTGAACCGTTTCTTTGCCCAGGTAGTGATCGATGCGGAAAACCTGGCGCTCGTCGAAGACGGCGTTTACCTGGTGGTTGAGCTCGCGCGCTGAAGTCAGGTCGTGGCCGAATGGTTTCTCGATGACCACTCCAACGTGGCCCTTTTCGGGGTGAGCCATCTTCTGTGCGCCCAGATTCTCCACGATGCCGGCAAAGAACTCGGGCGAGGTGGCGAGGTAGAAGAGCCGGTGGGGCCCGATGCCTTCCTCGCTGGAGATGCGCTCCAGTTCGGCGTTCAAGGCGGCGTAGTGGCCGGGGTCATCGAAGTTGAGCGCGAAGTAACTGACCTTTTTCATGAAGCCGTCGAGCTTGGGATCGGTGGCCTCGACTCCACCAAACTCGATGATGCCCTGGCGCATGTCGGCCGCGAACTCATCGCCGAGCGGACGCCGCGCCACGCCGACGATGTGAAACTTGGCCGGCAAAAGGCCATTCTGTTCGAGGTGGAACAGCGCGGGCAGGAGCTTGCGCTTGGTCAGGTCGCCCGAGGCTCCAAAGATGGTCATGATGACCGGGTCGGGAATTCTCTCATTCCCGCGCGGGACCTGGGAAAGATCCTCCGGCTGTACTTTCATTTGAATCGTCGCCATTGCCTGACCTCCTTGAAGACAGTTGTCAGTGATCAGTGGTCAGTGATCAGCAAGAGCCGAATCACTACCATTCCAAGATCACCCGGGAACGGATAAACTCCACGAACCAGGAAGCAACATGGACCTGCCCACCTATGCTGCCCGTAACGGACCACTGATTACTGACCCCTAGTCTTTCTTCACCGCGTGGCCGCCGAAGGCGTTGCGCATGATCGAGAGCATGCGATCGGTGAAGTTGTTCTCTTCGCGCGACCGGATGCGGCGGATCAGCGACTCGGTGATTACGGGCGCCGAGACGTTCAAGTCGATCGCCTCAAACACTGTCCAGCGGCCTTCGCCGGAATCCGATACGTAGGCCTGCAGGCCGTCGAGGGTGGGATTCTTGGCGAGGGCTTCGGCGGTCAGGTCCAGCAGCCAGCTGCGCACCACACTGCCATAGCGCCAGATCTCGGCGATCTGGGGCAGATTCAGATCCAGTTCCTCTTTCTTCTCCATGATGGTGAAGCCTTCGGCGTAGGCCTGCATCAGGCCGTACTCGATGCCGTTGTGCACCATCTTCACGAAATGGCCGGCGCCCGCGGGCCCCACGTGTCCCCAGCCTTTGTCCTTGCCCGGGGCCAGGGTCTCGAGGATCGGGCGCAGATATTCAACGGCTTCTTTGTCGCCGCCGACCATCATGCTGTAGCCCTCAGTCAATCCCCAGACGCCGCCGGAAGTTCCCACGTCGACAAACTGAAAACCCTTGGCGGTCACTTCCTTGTAGTGGCGCTGCGAATCTTTGTAATTCGAGTTACCGCCGTCGATCAGGATATCGCCGGGGTTGAGCAGGGGTTCGAGCTTGGCGATGGTTTCATCGACCGGCTTGCCCTGCGGCACCATGATCCAGATGGCCTTGCGCGCGGTAAATTTTTTGGCCATATCTTCGAGCGAGGCTACGCCCACGTTGCCGGAGGCAGTGAGTTTTGCGACGGCTTCGGCATTGAAATCGAAGCCGATGACCTGGTGTCCGCCGAGGCGCAGGCGCTCGGCCATGTTGCCGCCCATCTTTCCCAGTCCGATTAGTCCGAGTTGCATTTGTTTCCTCCGTACATTCATCCTGAAGATCTCGTCTGCCTCAGGGGCTAAAGCCCGTATTTTATTGGCCGCTTTCGGCACGACTGAAGTCGTGCCCTGATACAAAACCCGCAAAGGCCCAAGTCATGCCCTGGTACGAAAACCGATTGACTCCAGTCGTGCCCTCAAACAAAACCCTTGGAAAATCTTCAAAAAACGGTCAGATATTCGAGTTCCTGGCGCAAGGTGTCTGCACCTTCGAACTGAATCGTTTTTATGCCGGCGGCGGCGGCGGCGGCGACGTTCTCCTGGCGATCATCGATGAACAAGATGCGGTTTGCCGGTACTCCCAGGATGTCGAGAGCTCGCCGATAGATCGCGTCCTTTGGCTTGCGCAGGCCCACGTAGCAGGAACTTAGAGCGACCTCAAAATACTGGCGCAAACCGAATTCGCGAAAGCGATGTTCATTGGGCTCCCGCGCCTCGTTATTCAAACAGCCGAGCATGTAATTACCAGATGCGGCCAACTCCTTCAGGATTCCCAATCCGCCATTGGGCAATTCAACGGATTGCGCAAGGATAGCGGCGAGGAATTCTTCATGAGAGAAGCTGCGCGGCTCATAAAAGACGGTTTCATCGAGATAGGTTTCGGCGTTGATCAGGTCGCGCTCCCATGCGTTATTGGGTTCGGGATGCCGCTTTTCGAATTCCGCTATCTCAAGGTCGAAGTGGTTGAGCACCGCGGCACGCTCGCAGTGGTCCCAGCCGTTGGTGAGAAGAACTCCGCCTACATCGAAGAGAATCACGTCGAAGGGGAACATCGGCGCCTCTTGCCTTGCGGGTGGTTACACTCTGCCGGTGGCGGATGCAGATAGAAATGCAGGTCCTTCGACTCCGTCCGCCGCGGCGGACTCCGCTCAGGCTGACAATTGTCGATTCAGGCCGGACTGGTTGATCCCTGGCCGCACATGTATTTGGCTTCGATAGCTTTGACTTTGTTGAATCGGCGCGTAAAGCGCTCTTCATTGACGATGAATCTGGCGTTGATGAATGCGTCGGCCAGTTCGTATGCGAGGGAGGCGCCTATGATGCGGGCGCCAAAGACAATCACGTTCATGTCGTCGTGTTCTACGCCCTGGTGCGCGGAGTAAGTATCATGGCACATTCCGGCGCGGATGCCGGGAATCTTGTTGGCCGCCACGCAGACGCCTACACCGGACCCACAAATAAGAATCCCGCGCTTCGCCACTCCCTTATTGATTGCTTCCCCGACTTTTTCCGCAAAGTCGGGGTAATCGTCCGGGGAGTCGCCGTTGTAAGCGCCGAGATCCACCATCTCGTGTCCGGCCTTGGTGAGATAGGCGCGGACCTCTTCCTTCAGAGGGAACCCGGCATGATCGGCACTGATGACGAGCTTCATAGCACTCCTTCGGAGTACAGGGAACAGGGAACAGGGAACAGGGAATAGAAAAGCGGAGCCCAATTTACCTGCGCGCGATCCCCTACTCCCTGTTCCCTATTCCCTTTTCCCTGTCTTTACCAGCTTCCTGGCCCTCGAAGCCACGTTCTCCGCGCTGAAACCAAGTTCCGCCAGTACCTTCGGCCCTGGCGCAGATGCGCCGAATCGATCGAGGCCGATGACATCTCCATCGAGGCCCACATACTTCCACCAGCCCAAGGGCGAGCCCGCTTCCACAGCGAGCTTCGGTATACCTGCGGGGAGCACGCCGGCTGCATATTCCGCCGGCTGTTCGCCGAAGATCTCCCAGCTGGGCATGCTTACTACGCGCGCGGCGATCCCTTCGGTCCCGAGCAGTGTCCTGGCCTCCACGCAAGCCGCCACTTCGGAGCCCGTGCCAATCAGAATCACCTGGGGATTCGGCACATCTTCCAGCACGTACGCACCTTTACTTACGCCGCCGTATACATCGTGCGTGGCGGGGTCGATGACGGGTAAGTCCTGGCGGGAGAGGGCGAAAAAGCTGGGGCCGTTGCGTTCGAGGGCCAGCCGCCAGCAGGCTGCGGTTTCGTTGGCATCGGCGGGGCGGTAATCGGTGAGGTGCGGCACGGCGCGCAACATCATCAGGTGTTCGATGGGCTGATGGGTTGGTCCATCCTCGCCGAGCCCGATCGAATCGTGGGTGAAGACAAACAAGGAGTGGGCGTGCGACAACGCCGCCAGCCGCATGGCCGGCTTGCAGTAATCGGAGAAGGTAAAGAAGGTCGAGCCGAAAGGCACCAGCCCTCCGTGGGCCGCCATTCCATTTACCGCGGCGCACATCCCGAACTCGCGCACCCCGAAGAACACGTTGCGTCCCGCCGGATCATCGGCAAAATGGGGGCTCGATTTGAAGATCGTCTTGGTGGACGCGGTCAGGTCAGCAGCTCCACCGAATAGTTCCGGCACCGCCTCGGCGATGGCGTTCATTACGATGTTGCCGGCATTGCGCGTAGCCACGGGCTTGCCGGCAGGGAAGCTGGGAATCGACTTTTCCCACCCGTCCTTGCGCAGGTTGCTCTGAGTCCGCTTGAACTGCCCGGCCAGTTCGGGATACTTCGCGGTGTAGGCATCGAACTGCTTGTTCCACTCCGCCTCGAAGGCTTTACCGCGATCGACGGCTTTACGCCAGTTGGCGAGCGCGTCGTCGGGAACGTAGAAGCTCTGATCCTCGGGGAAGCCGAAGTACTTTTTGGTGGCCGCGGTATCCGCCGGGCCCAGGGCTTCACCGTGCACCTTGTTGGTGCCGGCTTTGGGGCTGCCGTAGCCGATAACCGTGCGCACCGCAATCAGCGACGGCTTGCCGGTCTCGGCCTTGGCCGCTTCGATGGCCGCTTCGATGGCATTGAGGTCGTTGCCGTCGCTGACTCGCTGCACATGCCAGTGGTAGGCCTCGAAGCGCTTCAGCACGTCTTCGGTGAAGCTCCATTTCGTGGGGCCGTCGAGGGAGATCAGGTTGTCATCGTAGAGGAAGACGAGCTTGCCTAGACCCAGGGTTCCGGCGAGGGAGGCGGCCTCGTGGGAGATGCCCTCCATCAGGTCGCCGTCACCGCAGAGCGCGTAGGTGTAATGGTTCACGATCTCGAACCCGGGCTGGTTGTAGACCGCGGCCAGGTGCTTTTCAGCGATGGCCAGACCTACGGCCATGGCAATGCCCTGCCCGAGCGGACCGGTGGTCACTTCCACGCCGTCGGTCAGACCGGTCTCCGGGTGGCCGGGCGTTATCGATTGCCACTGACGAAACGCCTTCAGGTCGTCGAGGGCCAGGTTGTAGCCGGAGAGATAGAGCGTGGAGTACAGCATTGCCGACGCGTGACCGTTGGAAAGGACGAAACGGTCGCGATCAGGCCATTTGGAGTGGGCCGGATTGTGCTTCATCAGCTTGTGAAACAGCAGATAGGCGATGGGCGCGCAACCGAGCGGGGCGCCGGGGTGGCCGCTATTCGCTTTTTCTACTGCGTCAACCGCGAGCAGCCGGAGAGTGTCGATGGACAGCTGTTCGAGGGTAATGTCGGCAGCGGTTGGTGTCATGATCTTTGCTCAATCCTTTCTTGATTTCCCTGGTTGAGGGGGGAGGTTGAATCAGACTCGATCTTGACTTGCACATTGTAACCAAGCCAGCGGCCCTTCTCGGTCCATTGGAGAGTCCATGATAGTTCACCCGCTTGCGCTGTAATGGGAATTTCAAGATCGGCGCTGAATCCCGAGCTGCCCAGGCCGCGGCTGGGCGTGTGGTGGGTCGACTTCCATCCGTCCCGGGACCACACTACTTCAAACCGATCTTCATCAAGGATGCGCAAGGTATCCCCTGCGGTTACTTTCTGGATGGGACGGCGCCGGGAGTAGATTTCGAGTTTGCGCCGCACCCGCTGCCGGCCCGGCGCCTCGCAGTACCTTTCATAGACCGGATCGACGCGATCGAAGACTTTTCCATCCAGTGCCGAGCGCAGCAGCTTGAGGTACTCGGCATGGGCCCACACCAGGGGCACGGCCGACCCTCCGGGCTGGCCGAATTTCAGGCCCAGGTGAGGCCGGTTGGGCTCGTCCCATACCTGCTCGGGCATCATCTGGCCCATGGTCGCGAATTTCTCGTAGGTCTGGATCGAGGGGCGTGATATCGGCTCCCGCCGCCATTTCATAGTGGGCGCGTTCGCCGGTCAGTAGAGGCCAGGGGCGTCCCTGACCCCATCCCAGGAAAGGCCCGCCGTCGGGGCGATCGCCATAGCCGTCCTAGTTGTAGCGCAGCCAGCAGGGCCCCTGCGGCAGGTTCCGCTTCAGGACGAGGTCTACCACCTTGAGCGAGTCGACGATCAATGGATCGTCGGCGCGGCGGACGCCATATCGCACCAGTTCCAGAAATCCGCCGTCGATGATCTCGCGGGCCTCGAATTCAGAGCGTGTGCCGGGCGGCCGGTTGGCGATGCGAATCATGCTCTTTCGGCGCAGCTTTCGCAGGCATAGGCTTCGCCGGGTTCGGGCGGCCGGATGCGCATATAGTGGCGCTTGACATCCGGATGAAGTATGCCCTCATTGGTGACGGTCCAGTGTTCGAGGTGGCCTTCGATCCAGTCAGCATACTCTTCGAGGAAAGTCGCCAGCCCGTCCGTATCATGTGCCCGGATGATCTCCGCCGCGCAGATGAGACCCGAGATCACGGCCGCCAATGTGGATGGCGAGTAGCCAGCGTTTTCTTCCCAGCGCTCCTGGTGCGTAATGGGGGCGTGACACGCCAGGAATCCTGCGGCCCGCTCCACGAACGGGTAAATGTCCATTTCGCCGAGGCCGTCCGACTTCCAGAGACGCCACGCGAGGACGATGGGAAAGGCTATCTCGTCCAGTTGTACGCCGGACCAGTAGGGACGCCCGTCGACCCAGAAATTCTGGGCAAATCCGCCGTCGGGCTCCTGTGTGCAGGCAAGGTAAACCAGCGCGCGGCGAGCGGTTTCGGCGCGTCCGCAGGCCAGCATCGCGCCGGCCGTGTGGACCATGTCGCGGGTCCACACCAGGTGATAGCCGCCCAGGTCGTCGTCGCCCTTGGACTGGCCCCAGGGAATGGATGCGGAGGCCACAAATGCACCAGAGTAGGTCTTGTCTTCATGAGCCAAGAGCACGTTGTGGCTGGCGCGCATCAGCTTGCCCCCGTCGCATGACTTTTGCGGCCAGCCAGGCAGGGTTGGCCGCCCGCTGCCACTGCTCGAGGAAGCGGGCGCGATGCTGGTGGTAGGGCATGGTCAGCGCGGTGACCGTCTTCTGCAACGAGGTGTGCTGGGTATCGCCTATGCCGATGGCGACGGTGAATTCGCGTGCGTCTTCGGCGCCCCCACCATTGGCCGAGCAATCCAGGTTCAGCTCGCCCATGACCGCAAGGTTGCCGTTGGTCGCCGATCCGAATTCCCAGTCCATGCGGAAGTCGTCTTTCAGGTCTCGCCAGCCGTCGCTCGAGCCCACGAAGCCGCAACTGACGCGGGAAAAGCCGCAACTGGCTCCCATGGCCAGCGACCATTGGTTCTTCCAGGCCAGCAGCACTTTGTAGCCGGCCACATCGACGGCGCGGGCCGAGTTGCCCGCACCGCCGCCGTCGAGGTGGGGCGCCAGCAGCGCGTAGACCTTCAGCCGGGGAAGCAGGTCCTTCTGCCCTTCCAGCCGCACCCGCGTCAGAAGGACGCTGTGGTGCGGATCGCAGATGATCTCCTTGATGAGCGAATAACGCCCGTCGGGGTCGCGGTTGATATACCGGATGCCCATGGCCTCGGGATGGATGTACTCGAAGCTGGTGAGCAGTTCCCGCTTTTCCTCGTGGAAAAAGGTCTCACCGTCGGTAACCAGGAACTCCATGTCCCGGATCTGGGGGTGATCGATGGTGGGGTGGTAAATCTCGTTCACGATTCCGTGCGAGCAGGTAAACCAGAGGCGGCTCGACGCGGAGTAGGCGGTACCTACCGCGTCCTTGACGCTTGAGGTCCAACGGGGCGGCAGTCCGGGCGCACCAAATGCTTCGCCCTGCTGCTCGAGCCAGCGGTAGAGAGGCTGATTACTCATTGGTCAAACTTGCGGTGTTCAATGGGGATCGAGGGAGGCCGCATGGTTCAGTCCTTCGTAACGATGTTCGGAGTAACCGGAAAGTTTCGCGGGCGGACAGTGATAAATTCGAAACGTTTAGCCTCGCGACTCTGCGAAGTGGAGCAAACTCGGTGCGCATGCACCAAAACACGGTAAACCCTCACGCATTACATTTCAAAACCGGAAGGGCGGCAACCTTTTTCGCACCCCGCACACACCGAACCGCATCCATCCAACCGTAGGAGTATGCTTTTCCATCCAACCACGGGGACGCGCCCGTCGATGTGAACAGAGTGTTTCATGGCGCGGGCCTCCACGGCTTTACCTCACGTGCGGAACCCTCCGTACACTACAATCCGCAAAAAGGAGATTTCCCCCTATGGCTTACGAACTCGCCCCGCTGCCTTACGACTACGCGGCCCTCGAGCCTTTTATCGATGCCGAGACCATGCATCTGCATCATGACAAACATCACCAGACTTATATCAACAACGTGAATGCGGCGCTGGAAAAGCACGCGAACCTGGCTTCAAAGCCGGTCGACGATCTGCTTCGCGATCTGAGTGCCGTACCCGAGGACATTCGTAACGTGGTGCGCAACAATGCTGGAGGCCACTCCAACCACACCATGTTCTGGAACATCATGGGCCCTGCCAGTTCCTTATGGCGGCGCACCGACCGGTGCTATCGCCGACCAGATCAAGGCTGATTTCGGCGACTTCGATGCGTTCAAAAAGACGTTCAATGAAACCACTGCCAAGCAGTTCGGGTCCGGCTGGGGCTGGCTGGTCCTGCAGGGCGGCAAGCTGAAGGTCACCACGACGCCGAACCAGGACTCGCCGCTTTCGCAGGGACTCTATCCCATCCTTGGCAATGACGTGTGGGAGCATGCCTACTACCTGAAATACCAGAACCGCCGTCCCGACTACCTCGCTGCCTGGTGGAACGTGGTCAACTGGGCCGAGGTCAATAAGCGATTCGGCGTGGCCAAGGGGTAAAAACAGCTACTTGCTTCTAGCTTCTAGCCTCCAGTTAGAGGCCGGGAGCTAGAAGTTTGAAACTGTCATTCGCAACTCTTGCCGGGATTTTTCGTCTAAGCAGCCAGTTGTGTTGTATACGCGGATGAGCAAGTTTGCTGTTCTTCCCCTGGCGGGGATTCTTGCCTTGATCTCTGCTGCGGTCTCCCCCACCGCAGCCCAATCGTGGATCGGCGGCGCCAAACAGCATCCTGGCGTCGCGGCGGCCAATTCCGGCACCCTCGCTACTCAATCTGCGAAATTCGGCGTGAGCCAGCTCGGGCATGCGGTCGGCACGGCTGAATTTCGCTTGAGCGCGTCGTCTGCCGGCGTTGACTCCTCATCGACCGTGCAAATTTCCATGCAGGGTCTCGACTACGCGCTCTCGAAGACGGAATTGCTCGACGAGGCCAACCACATCCAGCACGTCGTCCTCAGCGCCACTGTGAACGGGCAGGCTGTCAATGTAACGGGCAAGCCAGACGCGTCCGATTTTCTTTTGAACATTTCGGCCAACGGGCGCAGCTCGACAACGCGGTTAGCAGGCCATAGCAACGCGGTGTTCCTCCCGGACTTCGATCCCGGGGGCCTGCAAACACTGCTGACACTCGGGGAAAAGCAGAACAACCGCGATTTGTGGGCGATTCTTCCCAAGCAGGCCGGCAGCGTCGAGCCGGTCCAGCTTGCCACCTATGCCGACGAGCACGGTACGCTCGACGGCAAGCCGATTTCGGTGCATCACCTGATCGCCACGATCGCGGGGGCGGACACGGATCTCTTCGCCGGTCCGGATAACCAGCTCCTGCAGGCCGAGCTTCCGCAACAGGGATTCTCGCTGACCCGTAAGGGTTTCGTGCTTACGCCGCCGAAGAAGCCCATCGCGCCGGCGGGACAATGAAGCAGCTTCTAACTTCTAGCTCCTAGTCCCCCACCGGCGTAGCCGACCCGCGATGGATGAAAAGGAATGGTCTGGGTTCGTGGTCTCCCACCCTTTCGACAGAAAAAAGTCGAAAGGATGGGGCACGGAGTCTTTGTTCCTTTCAGCTTCCAGCTGCTGACGATCGACGTGAAGATTGCGGTTTGGCCACGACCCTCATCCCTCAAAGGGCATTCCCCGCTGCTACTGCAGAAGCCCAGGCCCACTGGAAATTGAATCCGCCCAGGTGGCCGGTGACATCGACCGCTTCGCCGATGAAGAACAAGCCAGGCGAATTGCGCGCTTCCATCGTTCGCGCATGCAGATCATCGGTGTTCACGCCGCCGGCGGTCACTTCGGCTTTCTCGAAGCCCTCCGTGCCGACGGGATGAAACTGCCAGTGGCGCAGCTCTCGCTCGCAGGCTTCCAACGCAGCGTTTGACCAGCCCGGGGGAGCGAGCTCATTGGCCAGGAAACCGGCGAGGCGCTGAGGCAAAACTGCGTGCAACGCCTGCCGGAGCGCGATGGGATCCCGGCGAGCGCCATTCTCGAGCAGGGGTTCCAATAGAGCCGCCCCGGCGGCGAGTTGAGGCGCGAAATCGATGGTCAACGGCTGATCTGGCCGCCAATACGATGACGCCTGCAAAACAGCCGGCCCGCTCAGCCCGCGATGGGTGACGAGCATTTTCTCCCGGAAGGCCACCGCTTTCGTCTTGCTGATGCCTGAATCGCCGGCTTGTGCGACCACCTCCGCCGCGACCCCGGCTAGTTCTGTCCATCGCGCCTCATTGCCGCCCAGCAACAGCGGTACCAGCGCCGGGCGCGGCTCGATTACTCGTAAGCCGAACTGGCGCGCGAGATCGTATGCCAGCCCCGTCGCTCCCAGTTTCGGGATCGAGAGCCCGCCTGTGGCCACTACCAGCGCGCCGGCTCTGAATTCACCAGCCGACGTTGAAACGCAATACCCACCGGAGGTGGCGACCGTGATTCCGCGCGCATTCAGCACGACCTCGACCTGACCCGAACCCTGTGTGCTTCGCTCGCACTCTGCGAGCAGCATGTCGACGATCTGTCGGGATGAGTGGTCGCAGAAAAGCTGTCCCAGGGTTTTTTCGTGCCACGCGATCCCGTGTCGCTGCACCAGCTCGATGAAATGGCGCGGCTGGTAGAGCGCGAGGGCGGACTTGGCAAAATGAGGATTGCTGGAGAGAAACCGGTCAGGCGCGCAATGGAGGTTAGTGAAGTTGCAGCGGCCGCCGCCGGAAATGAGGATCTTGCGGCCCGGCTGGGCGTTATGTTCGAGGATTGCGACGCGTCGGCCTCGATGCCCTGCCACGGCCGCGCACATCAGGCCCGCCGCGCCGGCTCCTAAAACGATCACGTCGAACTGGCGGGGCGCAGTGTTCATGGGTAAGGTTCAGGATAGCGGCCACGGCCACGATTTTTTTATTGAACCGCGCATCGAACTCAGACAGAGGAAATCCAAACGAGTGTGATGCGGGTTTGATGATCCCGCAAAGGAGCGTGTATGTCCTCGGTGGTGACCAATCCGATTGTTCCGCCCTTCACCCGTGAAACCGCTATAAGGAAAGTCCGCGCGGCGGAGGACGGCTGGAACACCCGCTACCCGGAACGGGTTTCGCTGGCCTATTCTGCCGACAGCCGCTGGCGCAACCGATCCGAATTCGTCAGCGGCCGGGAGGAGGTTGTCGCGTTCCTCAGCCGCAAATGGGGACGCGAACTCGAATATCGCCTCATCAAGGAATTGTGGGCCTTCGACAACAATCGCATCGCGGTGCGCTTTGCATACGAGTCGCACGATGCGGCGGGGCAGTGGTGGCGGTCGTACGGAAATGAAATGTGGGAATTCGGCGAGGATGGGCTAATGCACCACCGGCATGCCAGCATCAACGACCTGGCCATCGAGGGGTCGCAGCGCCTCTTCCACTGGCCGCTGGGACGGCGGCCCGACGACCATCCCGGGCTAAGCGACCTCGGCTTGTAGTACCTATCTACTGCGTGATTCCGAGTCGAGTCAGCATGAACGCATAGCGGCGGTCGGCCTCGCGAATGCGGTCATAGCGGCCGCTGGATCCGCCATGCCCTCCGTGCATGTTGATGAAAAAGATGAGCGGATTCTGGTCTGTCTTGAGCGCTCGTAACTTGGCCACATACTTCGACGGCTCCCAGTACATCACCTGGGAATCATCGAATGATGTCTGCACCAGGATGGCGGGATAGGTTTTGTTAGTAACATTGTCGTAGGGCGAGTAACTGAGCATGTAATCGAACGCGGCTTTCTGGTTCGGGTTGCCCCACTCCTCATACTCGGTCACAGTCATCGGGAGACTGGCGTCGAGCATGGTGTTCATGATGTCGACGAAGGGTACCTCGCAGAGGACAACCTTGAACAGATCAGGCCGCATATTGGTGACCGCGCCCATCAGCAATCCGCCGGCGCTGCCGCCCTCGATGCCTACCAGACCGGGCTTGCCGTAACCTTTGGCGAGTAACCCTTCCGTCGAATCAATAAAGTCGGTGAAGGTGTTTCGCTTGGTCATCATCTTGCCGGCATCGTGCCAGGCTTCGCCCAGTTCGCCGCCGCCGCGAATATGCGCCACAGTGCACACCACGCCCCGGTCCAGCAGCGGCAGAAGGGTCGCGGAGAAGGTGTCGGGGATGGAGATTCCATAGGAACCGTACCCATACACGAATAGAGGATTCGAACCTGGTTTGAACTTGTCCTTCCGGTAGACAACGGTGACTGGGATGCCGGTGCCGTCCTTGGCGGGGATGAAGAGCCGCTCGACTGTGTAGCGCGACTTGTCATAGCCCCCCGGGACTTCCTGTTGCTTCAAAAGAGTCGAAGACTGCGGGGCGATGTTGTATTCAAACGTCGAATTCGGCGTGATTGGCGACTGGTAAGCATAGCGATACTTGCCGGTGTCAAATTCAGCATTGGTCGACGAGCTGAGAAAATACGCCGGCTCCGGAACATCGATCGTTTGCGGTTCCTTGCTCTTGTTTGAGAACACGCGCAGCACTTGCAATCCCTTCACGCGCTCTGTGAGCACGTAGAAGTCCTTGAAGATATCCATGTCCTCGATCGGCACTTCCTTGCGGGCCGCGATCAATTCCGTCCAATGCGCTTTGCCGGGCGTTGCCACGGGGGCAGTCACCAGGCGAAAGCTGGGATCCGTGTCATTGACCCGGATATAGAAAGTGTCGTTGCCCTCGTCAACGTCATAGCGCACGCCCTCTTTTCGCGGTTCGATCACTTTCCAATCGCCGGCGGGATTGTCCGCTGCGATGAATCTAACTTCGCTTGTAACATGGCTGTTGGATGGAAACAGAACATACTTGCCGTCGCGCGTGCGGGCTACATAGACGTCATAGCGTTCATCTTTCTCATCGAAGACAATCGGATCGGCCTTCGCATTGGTTCCGAGAACATGCCGATGGACCAAGTTGCTGCGCTTGGTGGTCGCATCTTCGGTGGAGTAAAGGAGCGTCTTGTTATCCGCGGCCCAGGCGACAGAATCGACGCGCTCGGTTGTGTCCGGCAGCATCTTGCCCGTCCGCAGGTCTTTGACGTGCAGCCTGTATTGGCGGAAGCCGACGTTGTCGGTGGTAAAGGCAAGCAGGCTGGAGTCGTCGCTGACCGTGAAGTCACCCAGCGACATGAATTTCTCGCCGGTGGCGAGCGCATTCACATCGAGGATTACTTCTTCAGGTGCGCTCAACACTTCTTTCTTGCGGCACAAGACCGGATACTGCTTGCCTTCTTCAGTTCGCGTGTAATACCAAAAGCCGCGGCGCCGATAGGGCACCGATTCGTCGGTCTGCTTGATGTGGCTGAGGGTTTCGCTGTACAGGGCTTCGGCGAAGGGCTTTTGATCGGCCGTCACCTGCTCGGCATAGGCGTTCTCCGCTTCGAGATACGCCCGCACCTTCGGACTGGTTTTTTCGCGGAGCCAGGCGTAGTCGTCCACCAGGACGGCGCCGTTGATCGGCTTTTCGGTATGAATCTTCTCCGCAACGGGTGGCTTTGGTTCGGAAGCAACCTGGGCAAGGGTGAAGGCCGGAGCCAGCACCAGGGCGGCAGCAGAAAGCCTCGCAAATCGCATGGCAGCGATTGTAAGCCAGCGGCATTCGGAGGATCTCAAATTTTCGATCGAGCGGATGTGGTCGGTTCGCGAGCGATCACGGGCAACCCGGCTTGATGAACCTTAAATGACAGGCGCGCGCGAGAATCACCTCGCGCCGATACGATGACGGCTCGTGATTTAGCATATCGATTATGTACCGGCGCATTTTCGTGTTTTTTCTTCTGCTGATTCCGACGTGCGCCTCGCTTGCGCAAACACCTGCGAACGGGTCTACTGCGAACGGGTCAGCAGCCAACGGAACTGCCAGCAAGGACACCGCGGAATGCGGCATCAAATCCATTCAGACTTGCGCTCTACACGTGGCACAGGACGAATGGGGAATCGTTTCCGCACCCCTGCGTTTGCGGCAGCCCGATGCGCTGGCGGTCGTGGGTTTTGGCCTGGGCACAACCCTTGCATTTGCGACGGACGTGAATGCGATGGAGGAGCTGGGCGTGGATCCGAGCCGGGAGCACAACGCAAACACGTACTCGAACTATGCCGGCCTCTATGGCCCCGCAGCCGCGGTGACCATCGGGTACTTCGCCGGGCTTGCCAAGCACGACCGTCACTTGCAGGAGACCACGGTCCTCGCGGAAGAGGCGATGGTCGATTCGTTCATTCTGAATACCGGGCTTGGCTATGGCATCGATCGCCAGACGCCCATGCAGGGCAACGGCAAGGGAGACCTTTGGCCCCATGGTCCAAAGACGTGGCCGGATGGGCAGTCCATGCCTTCCGATCACTCCATTCTCGCCTGGTCTTTCGCTCATGTCGTGGCACAGGAATACAACGGCTGGGGAACCAAGCTGGCCGTTTACTCGCTGGCGACGAGCGTCTCCGCGGCACGCGTGATTGCACGCAAGCACTTTCCCTCCGATGTTTTCGTTGGTGGAGTGCTCGGATATTACATCGGCGGATATGTATTTCGGCGTCGGGCGAAGGAAGGCCCCGTGAAGAATGACTTTTCCCTGTCACCCGTAGTTACGCCCAATGGAAAAGGGATTGAGCTCTCTTATAACTTTTCGCACTGAAGCGTAAGTCGGTTGGGCTTCAGCGATCACTCCTTGAGGCGTCTACAGCCCATCATCCCTGAACATCGGGTGCGGGATGAGCTTGCGATAGTCTTCCTGGTGCGCGCCGTCGAGACTGGCCTGGATGATTTGACGGCCGAGCGGGTCGAGTTCCGGGACGAGGAATTGATTGAGCTCGCGGGCGAAGAATTCGCGCCACTGGCGGGCGCCCCCGTCGTACACGTCGCGGCCGCCCTGCAACTGCTCTTCGACGCGGAGAAACACGCGCGGGATCATTGAGCCTTCCACCTTGAGCTGGTTGGGAATGTAGCCCAGAAGCGGACAAATCGCTTCGTCGACCTGTTCGCGGGCAAAGCGGGCGCTGCCGCGGCGGGCGAGGTATTCGCGCGCGATCCACTCCGCCATGAATCCTACCTTCCAGGCGCCGATGTGCTGGTTGGGGATCAACACGTAGCGGGTCTCGGGGGTAGCCAGAATCTGGCGGAGGAGCAGGTTAGCCTGATCCACGCGGCGGCCGGTGGCGAAGGCCCAGTAGGAACCTACGCCTTCGGACCGCATCTCCTTGCCCTTCTGGGTCTGGATGCTGGGGTTGGCGTGCCCGCGCGGAGCCACCAGCCGCCACAGCCACGCCAGCGCCGGGCTGAGCACATGCATCATGGCGAGGATGCCATAGAGCTGGCTGTCGCGATGGGTGGGCGGGCAGCGCACGCCGAAGCTGCGCACGTCGACCGCCTGGGGACCGAGGGCGATGTCCTCGATCATGCGCCGGGGAAGTATGACACGCGGGTTGGGGCAGGGCTTGCCGGGCGCATCTTCGATGTGCTCCCAGGTGAGGCATGTTCCGCCGGGAACGATGTAGTGATTGAGAAAGATCAGCGGCTCGGGCGGATCGATGCACAGCCGCTCCAGATTTGGCGCGGTGCCGTAGCTATGGATGTGATCGACGCGCACGAACCACGCATTTTCTGCATCGGCGACGGTGAGCCGCCCGTGGGGGCGCTGGTAGCGGGGATGCGCGCAGGCCATGTCGTCAGCGATGGGGCGCAGATGGCAGGCTTCGGGCAGATTCAGGGTTCGTTCTTCTTTGGTAATCAGGTTGCGCCCGATGAGCAGGCGACCATCTTCCATGCGGTGGATGTGTTCGGTCATCTCACTCTTGCCGCCGCCCGATGCGCCCTCGTGCATGAGGATGAGCTGGTTCTCGTAGGGCGTGACTACGGCCACGGCGGAGCAGTGATTGGTGGTCCAGCCCTCGCGTTCGCCGATGTCGAGGAGCATGGAATACACGCCCTTCTTTGCGCTCGGCCCGGGGTAGAGGTTGTAAGCAAACACTTCCTGATGGGTTGCTGTGCGGTCGTGCACCACCACTTGTTTACCGCCGAAGTGCGTATGGCGGAAGGGGGGCGCGACGAAGAGTACACCACCGGTGATCCTGAAATCGGCCGGCACCTGGCTGCGAGGAATCATGCCCTGCAGGTCGGCCAGCGCGGCAGCGAAAAACGCCGCTTGCCGGGACACGATCAACAGCGAGCCATAAGCCAGTTCATCGCTACCTGCATAGAAGGGCATGGCCACCAGTTCCTGAGTCTTGAGCCAGTCGAGCGTCTGCTGGCGGGTCTGATCGAACGGTTCGCCGAAGCGATCGGTATAGGTGGGTTTGTCGGTCGGCAACTGGTCCCCGACGAGCATGGCGTCCGGATCGCGGCGGCGCATCGCGGGCTCCGGGAAGTTGATGGCCAGCCCATTGCGCGCCTTGGTAATGATGGCCTCGGTGATCCGGCCCAGCTGCGGCGTATGGAACACCGCCTCATACTGTCCATGGTCGTCGCGATTGCCCAGGGTCCAGTCGGTCTCTCCCGTGGACCGGCCGAGGGCCCAGTCCATCAGCTGCAAGCGCGTTTCGGGAGCCTGGATCAGCGGCGCGGCGCTCAACACTTCGCGCACGTGCGGCGGCAGGTCCAGTTCCGGCCAGCAGGACTGGAAGTCGACGAAGACACGTTCACTCGGGGCGGTCGTCATATTCTCACTTTCCGGGAAGACGGATTGGGATGCAAGGGGACTTCAGCGCCGACAGGCGTCAATATTTTTATCGCATCGACGGCTACAACTGGCAGTGCGCGACGTCACGGGTGAGGCTGCCACTTCCTGGTTGCGTTTCGTGGTTTCCCAGGTCTCAAAATCGAGACCTGGGAAACCCGCACCCGGCTCCAGGGCGGGCCGGTGGACATGGGAGATTCCGGTCCGCAAATAATTTTGACAACCCCGTCGATTTCTTGCCTGCTCGTTCGACGTGGGTATAGAACCGGCACAGAGCCCAGGCTCTTCCGGTAAAAGAAACAGAGGAGAATTCACCATGCGATTCCTGAGCATCTACAAGATTCCCGAACGGACGACCCCGCCAACCCCCGAAGAGATGGCCGGTATGGGCAAGATGATTGAAGAGTGGATGAAGAGCGGCAAGCTTCTGGCAACCGAGGGCTGCATGCCAACCGCGTTGGGCGCCCGCGTTCGCGTCGATAACGGCAAGTTCAATGTCTCCGATGGCCCCTTCACCGAGGCCAAGGAGGTAGTGGGAGGATTCGCCATTCTGAGTGCGCCATCGAAGGAGGAAGCTGTGGGGTACGTGAAAGAGTTCCTGCAGCATATGGGGCAGGGGGAGTGCGAAGTGCGCCAGCTCTACGAGATGGATGGCCCTCAACCTCCCTGCGTTGAGCACCAGGAAGCGGCGGCGCGTTGATCTGGCTCGCACGAACTCTTTCCTAAACCAGCCGGGCGTCCAAGGAGGCCGCAAATGAGGTTCATGGTGATTGTGAGAGCCACGGCCGAATCGGAAGCCGGAGGCCTCCCCGACCCGCAACTGATGGCCGATATGGGCAAATACAACGAGGAACTCGTCAAGGCCGGGATTCTGCTGGCCGCGGAGGGTCTGCAGCCGAGTTCGACGGGCGCGCGGGTCCGCTTCTCCGGCAAAGATCGCACGGTGATCGACGGTCCTTTCGCGGAGACCAAGGAACTGATCGCCGGGTTCTGGCTTTGGCAGGTGCGATCGAAAGAAGAGGCCATCGAATGGGTGAAGCGCTGCCCGAATCCGTTCCACAGCGAATCCGAAATCGAAATCCGCCAGGTTTTTGAAGCGGAAGATTTCGGCCCGGGGATGACCGACGAAGTCCGCGCGCAGGAAGAACGGCTGCGCGCGGAATTAGCGAGGAAGTAGGCGCATTGCTCTGGGGCCGCCCGGCATGATGTGATCGGTAGCAGTGTCTTCTGCCGATAGCCATCGCGCCATCGACGCGGTCTGGAAGATGGAGGCCGCCAAAGTCATCGCGGGACTCACGCGCATGGTTCGCGACGTGGGTCTCGCCGAAGACTTCGCCCAGGAAGCGCTGCTGGCGGCGCTGCAACAGTGGCCTGAGACTGGAATTCCCACCAACCCCGGGGCCTGGCTGATGGCGACCGGCAAACGCCGCGCGATCGATCACTTCCGATCCATCTCGCTCAAGGGGAGAAAGCACGAAGAGATCGGCCGCGGGCTTCTCGATCTGGAACGCAGGCCGCCCGATTTCGACGTCCCGCTCGACGATCCGATCGGCGACGACCTGCTGCGCCTCATCTTCATCTCGTGTCACCCGATCCTGGCCAGCGAGGCGCGCGCCGCGCTGACTTTGCGCGTGGTGGGTGGTCTGACGACCGACGAAATCGCGCGGGCTTTCCTGGTCCCGGAACCGACCATTGCGCAGCGAATCGTGCGCGCCAAGCGCACTCTTGCCCAGAAACGAATTCCGTTCGAGGTGCCTCGCGGGCTGGACCTGGCGGCGCGCCTGGCTTCAGTGCTCGAGGTCGTTTATCTCGTCTTTAACGAAGGCTATTCGGCCACCGCCGGCGAGGATCTGATTCGCGTGTCTTTGTGCGAGGAAGCCTTGCGTCTGGGCCGCATTCTCGCCGAACTCGCGCCCGGCGAGGCTGAAGTGCACGGGTTGGTCGCGTTGATGGAGATTCAAGCGTCGCGCTCCAGAGCGCGCATTGGCCCAAGCGGCGAGCCGATCCTGCTGCTCAATCAGAACCGGGCGCTGTGGGACCGGCTTCTTATTCGCCGCGGCCTTGCGGCCCTGGAGCGAGCTGAACGGCTTTCCGCGGTGAGAGGACCGTACCGACTGCAGGCCGAGATCGCAGCCTGCCATGCGCGCGCGCTGGCCGCCGAGGAAACGGACTGGGCTCGCATCGTTTCGTTGTACGGGGAACTGGTCGCGCTTGCGCCGTCCCCGGTCATCGAATTGAATCGCGCGGTGGCTGTCTCGATGGCTTCCGGTCCGAAAGCGGCGCTCGATCTGCTCGATCCGCTGCTGGCCGAACCGCGAATGAAGAATTATCACCTGCTACCCAGCGTGCGCGGTGACCTGCTGGCCAGGTTAGGCCACCATGCTGAAGCGCGCGCGGAGTTTGAGCGCGCTGCCTCGCTTACGCGCAATGCCCGCGAGCAGACACTGCTGGCTGAACGAGCCCGGGAGAGCGAACGAAAAGCCAGAGAAGCTGCCCAATCGGGTCTCTAGTCCCTCACCAGTCCGGGCAATGAAAAATGGGCGGATTTGCCTCAGTGGTCTCCCATCCCTTCGCCAGACAGAAGGCGAAAGGATGGGGCACGGTTTGTTTCGGGGACCGGTCGCTAGAGGTTGGCGGTTGCGTTTCCAAACCGCTCTCGCACCAGCGCCAGGGCTTGGTCGCGGGTCGCGATCGCGCCTTCCAACTGTGCGTCCTCGATTGCATGCAGCATGTCTTTGAACTGTGGACCGGGCGTGTAGCCCGCGGCGATCAGCTCACGGCCGGTTACGAGGGGCGCGGGACGCACCGTTTCCTCGGGCATGGCTTCATAGGCGGCGCGCACAAAGTTGTAGATGTCGAGGTTGGCGTGCGCAGCCAGGCAGTCCATGCGATGGAGGGCCAGGTGCTCGGGGAAATTCTCCAGCCGGAAGAATCGCTTCAATGTCGAGGCCTTCATGCGCGGCGCGTCGGCGAAACGCATGTGGTTTTCGATGAGGGCGAGGATCTGGCGCGTGTCGTCGTTCGAAAAGCGGAAGCGCCGGCAGATCTCCGCGCCCATGACGACACCTACTTCGACATGGCCGTCGAAGCGGATGCGGTCGGGGGCTACGCGAAACGTGGGCGGCTTGCCCACATCGTGCAGCAGCGCCCCCCAGGCCAGGGTCGGTTCGCAGCCTGGTTGAACCTGGTCCAAAAGCAGCAGCGTGTGAATCCACACATCACCCTCAGGGTGAAACTGGGGCGGCTGCGCCACGCCTTTCATCCTTGCGATTTCAGGGAGCACATGCATGAGAAGGCCGGTTTCATCGAGGAGTTCAAAGGCTCGCCGCGCGTGGCCCTCAGTGAGCATTTTGGTGAGTTCGTCGCGGACGCGCTCGCGGCTCACGGCGTGAATGCGATGGGCAAGAGTCCGGATGGCTGCGGCTGTCTCGGCTTCGAGGGAGAATCCGAAACGAGCTGCGAAGCGCACCGCGCGCAGGAGGCGCAACTGGTCTTCTTCAAAGCGGCGGTGTGGATCGCCGATGGCGCGAATCACGCCTGCATCGAGGTCCGCAAGACCGCCGACGTAATCGAGCGCGGCGGAGCGAAGTGGTTGGTTGGCAGGCTTTTCGGTGGAGCTTCCCTCAGGGGCTAAAGCCCTCTCATATTTCGCGCCTTCGGCACGAATGAAGTCGTGCCCTGATACAAAACCTTCATCTCGGCTGAGGTCGTGGCCCGATACAAAGCGCGCGTCTGTGTGGTTTTTTCCGGAGGCTTGAGAGCCCACCAACGGGTCGAGGAGCAGACCGTTGACGGTGAAGTCGCGCCGCTGCACGTCTTCGCGGGCGGATTTTGTATAGAGCACCTGGTCGGGATGCCGCCCGTCGGAATAGGCTCCGTCGGAGCGGAAGGTCGCGACCTCGGTAACGCAGCGTTCCGCGACCGAGCCTTGCTCGCAATCCGAGCCTGCCTCGGAAGCGACCAGGACTACCCCGAAATGAGCCCCCACGGCGAAGGTGCGCGGAAACATCTCCAGGACCACATCGGGCGTTGCCGAAGTCGCGACGTCGTAGTCCACGGGGTCGCGGCCCAGCAGCAGGTCGCGGACGCAGCCGCCGGCAAAATAGGCTTCATAGCCGGCGGCGCGCAGGGTCGCGACGATGTGAAGGGCAGCTTCGAACTGGGACGTTGCCGGAGCCATCTCCTTCTATTCTCACTCGCTGGGGCTCGCGGTGCGGGCCCATCTGTGCCGGTAGACTGGAGGTATGGCCAGCGGCATCATTCTCGGCATTGAAACCTCCTGCGATGAGACCGCGGCGGCGGTGGTGGAGCGCGGGGCGCGGACGCTTTCTTCGGTGGTGGCCTCGCAGATTGCGACCCACGCGACCTATGGGGGGGTGGTACCGGAGCTGGCCAGCCGCGAACATCTGCGCGCGATTGTTCCGGTGGTCCGGGGGGCGCTGGTCGAAGCGCACATCACTCTTGGCGATCTCGATGCGATTGCGGTGACGTCGGGGCCCGGATTGGCGGGGGCGCTCCTGGTTGGTATTACTTATGCGAAGGCGCTGGCGTTTGCGCGGGGCCTGCCCCTGATCGCGATCAATCACCTTGAAGGCCACATTCATGCGGTGCTGCTGGAGGAACGGCAAAAGGATTCCGAACCGCAGATCCGTCCCCTTCGCGACGCTCAGGGTCAGGATGACGGTCGACTCAGGGGAGTGATGGAGGATGAGCCGGCGTTGGCCCTGGTCGTCTCGGGGGGGCACACACACCTCTACCTGGCTCGGCCGACCGATGGCACATGGAATTACACGCTGGTCGGGCGGACGCTGGATGATGCAGCCGGCGAAGCATACGACAAGGTCGCGAAACTGGTTGGGCTGGGCTATCCCGGAGGACCGTGGATCGACTCGCTGGCCCGTTTTGGCGATCCACATGCCGTCCCTTTTTCGTTTGCGCAGATCAAGGCCAAGGTCCACCTGCAGGGCAAGGCGCCGCGAACGAAGGCGGCGAAAACGGCGCCCATCGCCGATCTCGACCCGCACTTTCTCTTTTCGTTTTCGGGGATCAAGACCGCAGTGCTGCGCTATGTGGAGTTGCATGACATGCGAGGCGAGGCGAGGAAGCGGGTCCCAGCCATGCTGGCCATGGCGCGTCCGCCGCAAACCCGCGAGGCGGCCCTGTCCCTCTGCCCTCAGCCGGTGCTGGACCTGATCGCCAGCTTTCAGCACGCGGTGGTCGGCGACCTGATGAAGAAGACCTTCGCGGCGGCAGAATCGCTGGGGGCCAGGCGGATTCTCGTGACGGGGGGCGTGGCGGCCAACCACGAATTGCGCACGCGCTTCACAGCTGAAGGCGGCGTGCGGGGGGTGAGTATCTCGTTTCCTACCCCCGCCTTGTCCACCGATAACGCCGCCATGATCGCCGCCGCGGCGTGGCCGCGCTTCCTTGCGGGCGAGTTCGCACCCCAAGGGCTGTCCGCCGATCCGTCGCTGGCGCTGGGGCGCTGAGGGGCTGGTTGGGGCCGCGTATCCCGCTGCTACAATCGGAAGGGCATAACCGGCCCGAAACTCAACTGTGAGCACGCCGTACGATCGATGACTCTTCGCCTCTTTAATACCCTCTCGGGACAAGTGGACGAACTCGCACCCGCCGATGGCGTGTCGCTGCGGATGTATGCCTGCGGACCCACGGTCTATGACTACGGGCACATCGGCAATTTCCGCACATTTCTGCAGATCGACGTTCTGCGGCGGTTTCTGAAGCTCACCGGCATTTCTGTCCGCCACGTCATGAACATCACCGACGTGGACGACAAGATCATCCGCAACGCTGCCGCGGCAGGCATCCCGATCTCCGAGTACACGCCAAAGTATGTTGCTGCGTTTTTTGAGGACCTGGACGCCTTGCGCGTGGAGCGGCCGGAGCAGATCGCGCGTGCTACCGAACACATCGACCGGATGGTCGAGCTGATCCAGAAGCTGGCCGAGGCGGGCGCGGCCTACCGGACCGAGGACGGTTCGTGGTATTTCCGGCTGGCGGCTTTTCCGGAGTATGGCAAGCTCAGCAAGAAAGACCTGTCGGGCATGGAAGACGGCGCCCGCGTGGATGTGGACGAGTACGAGAAGGACTCGGCGCGCGACTTCGCGCTGTGGAAGGCCGCCAAGCCGGGCGAGACTTCGTGGGATACGCCCATCGGGCGGGGCCGTCCCGGATGGCACATCGAGTGCTCTGCCATGGCGATGGAGTACCTGGGCGAGAATTTCGACCTCCATGCGGGGGGCGAGGACCTGATGTTTCCACACCACGAAAACGAGATCGCGCAAAGCGAGAGCGTGACCCACAAGCCGTTCGCGCGCCACTGGATGCACGTGCGCTTCCTGCTCGTGGACGGGAAGAAGATGTCGAAGAGCGAGGGCAACTTCTATACCCTGCGCGACCTGCTGCTGAAGGGTTACAAGGCTTCGGCCATCCGCCTCGCACTGATCTCAGTGCCCTATCGGCATCAGCTCAACTTCACCTTCGAAAGCCTCACGGAAGCCACTAACGCTATCGACAGGCTGCGCACCTTTCATCAGCGCCTGATCCAGGGGAACTTCGCGGCGGGGGAGAACGAAGACCTGCAGATAAGTGCGAAAACGGCGCACTTCGAATATATGACCGCGCTGGCCAACGATTTGAACACCGCTGAAGCCCGCGCTCCGATCTTCGACCTTCTGCGGTTCTCTAATACGGCCATAGACCAGGGGAAATTTTTTGCCGGCGACCGCGATGCTGTCCTGGGGATGCTTTCCGGTTTCGATTCAGTTTTTGACGTCATCGAGGACCGCGACGCTGAGCCTACCCGCCGCGCCGTCGAGTGGGCCGAGCGCTCCGGCCGCCTGGAGGACGTGGCTCCCGAACTGCTCGCTCGCCAGTCGCTCACCGACGAGGCCATCGATATCCTGGTTGCCGAGCGCACCCAGGCCAAGAAGCATCGCAACTTTGCCCGTGCCGACCAGATCCGCAAGGAACTGGCCGAAAGGGGCATCTTGCTGGAAGATTCGAAGGACGGCGTGCGCTGGAAACGAAAGTAGGTATTCGCCGAAGTTGAATTGGAGGTCCTTCGGCTGTTCCGCCGCGGCGGACTCCGCTCAGGATCAAAGCAAGGCGGAAAGACGGATCTGGAGGAGGTCGTCCCATGGAAGTCAACGAAGCCCACGAATTGCAGGAACATGCCGAGCACGGCGCGCACGAAGCGTCGATGCGGCCGGTCGCCTTCACCATGGCGGTGCTGGCGGTGCTGGTCGCCATCACAACCGTGCTCGGCCATCGTACCCACACCGAAGCGGTACTCGACCAGAACCGGGCGACCGACCAATGGAACGAGTACCAGGCCAAGAAGATCCGTGCCTACAACACCGGCCTTACTGCCGATATGCTCTCGGTGTTGACCCTCGCCGACAGGGAAAAAGAGGAAAAGATCGCCAAGCTCTATGCCGATCACCAGGCGAAGTGGAACGACGACCTGAAGGAAGAGCAGGAGAAGGCGGAGGCCTTTGAAAAGAAGGTAGAGCAGGCCGAGGCGCGCGCCACGCGCTTCGATCTTGCCGAGGCGCTGCTGGAAATAGGACTGGTGGTCACTTCGGTCACGTTGCTCACCCGTGCCCGCATCTACTGGTTCCTGGGATTGGCTTTTGCGGCCGGGGGCATCCTGTCCGCAGTCTCGGTAACGTTGCTCAAATAAGCCTTCGGACAGCCGCTCCGGATCACCGCTGGCGAAGCGTCGATCGTGGTAGACTTGGCGCGCATGAAAGCTCATTGCAATGCTGGTTTTTCGGCCGGTTTGCTGGCTTGTGTGGTGCTGTGTCCCGTCAGTTCACGGACCGCTTCGAGCCAGGCGCCGGTCTCGGCTCCGCAACAGCATGTGAGCAGCCTCGGTTTCAGCTACAGCGTGCCGGACGATTGGGAGGTGGTTGACTCCCAGGGCAAGATGCCCCAGCTCAAGGAACAGGCCGACAAGAACGCCAGCAGCGACGAGGAGAAGAAGGGCCTGGCCTGCGTCCAGGTTGTGCTCACGGCGCGCCACGGCGATCCTGCATCAGTGATGGTGGAGGTGGCGCTACCGTTTGACTGCTTTGGAGTGGCAATGACGGAAGCGGAACTGCCCGGCTTCGCCTCGGGCGCCTCCGAGGGCCTCAAGCAGTCTTTCGATGTGGGAGAGCCCGTCACCGCCAACTATTCGCTGGGTAGCCACACCATGTGGGTCGAGCGCACCAAGGGAACGCCCAAAGGACATCCGGAAATCTCGTACACCGTAGAGATCAGCTGCGGACTGGTCAAGAAAGCCGCGGTTTGCTGGATGGCGATGGCCGCGGACGATACGGCCTTGCGCACCTTCGAACGAGGCGCTGTCACTCTCGATGGAGAATCGTTCCCCGCCTTGGTCCCTGCGACCGCGTTCGACAAAAAGCCGTCGTAAAACCGTTATTCCGCGGCCACCCGCTCCAATTCCTCAACTTTGCGTCCTGCGTCTCGTACCTTCACGCGAGCGGTGGTGAGCAGGAAGACGGCCACCAGGATCGCTGCCATACCGATGAATTCCTCCGCGGCCGGGTGTTCGTGCAGCAGGATGATCCCGAGAAGAACGGCCACCACCGGATTCACGTAGGCGTACGAAGAGACCTTGGCGACCGGAACGTGTTCGATGAGGTAGATGAAGCCGGTGTAGCCGAGCAGCGAGCCGCAGGTGATGAGGTAGGCGAGCGATCCGGCAGCGGCGCGGTTCAGGTGAAACTGCGGCCATTGCCCCAGGGCCGTTCCGAGCGCGGTGTTGACCGCTCCGGCAGCCAGCATCTGCCACGACGCCGCGACGAAACTGTTGGCGGGAAGGCGTGCGCGGCGCGAGAGAAGGCTGCCGACGGTCCACGAAAGGGCGCCCGCGAGCAGGGCTCCGATAGCCAGCAGGCGGGTGCGATCGCCCCCGATGCCGGTGCGCAGCGAGGGCCACAGCAGTATGACCAGTCCGGCGAAACCAAGGGCCATTCCCAGCCACCCGCGCGGGGGCAGGGGCTCGCCGCCGGGAAGCAGCATCTCGATCAACGCCACGTAGAGAGGAATGACGGCCAGGATCAGCGACGCCAGGCCGCTGGGCACGGTTTGTTCCGCATACACCAGGCCGACGTTGCCGCCGCCCAGCAGCAAAACACCGATCAGGCCGAGGAGCAGCATCGTTTTGCGCGGCCACAGGAGCTGCAACCCACGCCAGCGGCACCAGCCCAGAAGCAGCGCGCCCGCGATCAGAAATCGCGTGCCGGCCAGCAGCAAAGGCGGCATCTCGGCCGCGCCAATGCGGATCGCCGTGTAGGTCGAACCCCAGAAGAAGTAAACGCTGGCGAAGGCCAGCACGATCCTTACGGTGGGGACCCTGGTTGAGTCGGCCGGGCTTGTTGGAGGAGCGGTCACTTGCTTCTCATCCTAGTCCGGCGGCCGTTATTGAGCTTCCCGTTTCTTACAGGATCCATCAGGACTGCGCTCGGGGCCTGGCGTGGCGGACTTCGCTCGGGATGACGATTCAATTATTAAGCGAGCCTTGGAGTCAGGACCCTAGGGCTCAGCGCAGGTGAAACTGGCTGCATCGTTCGTGTCTCCGGACCCCTTGTACTTCACTATCGTGGGGTAAGCGCAGAGCGGGCGCGTCATGACCGGCTTCATGGCGCCGCCTTCGCCGGGCGCATATTTGGTCGCGAATACGTCTGCGTCCGGGGAGCCCTTTTCAACCCAGTCCTGGAGCGAATCGAAGAGGCCGTATTTTGGCCCTTTTGCGGTCTCGATTCCGAGCTGGCCGAAGGCGCTGGGGCCGGGCCCGCCGGTGCAATGCTCCACGCCGGGAGGCATGTAGAGACGCGCGAATGAATCTACCTTTTCCCGACCCATGGTCTTCTGCACTTCGTTGAAATAGGCCACCGTGTTTGCGGGAGAGATGGCCGCATCATCCCATCCGTGATACAGGATCAACTTGCCTCCGCGGGCGGCGAAGCGGCTAAGGTCCGGGTTGGTGGAATCGAGATCGGCCGCGGTCTTTTCCTTCGATTGGCGCAGCGTCACGTCCACATCGGCGGTCAGCATATTCCACTTGGGATCGCCGGTCACGATATAGCGGAAGTTGTTGCGCGCAAAACGCGCCCCCAGGGACGCCTCGGGGTCTTCGCCGACAACCCACTCCCGCCAGCCTGTCTCATCTCCCATCGAAAAGCCGGGAAAGAAGACGCGGCCCTGCCCGTCTTTGGCCCCGCCATACAACGCCTTCAGTGCCGCGACCTGATGCGGGGACAGGCAGTGATTCGTATTTTCCTCTTTGCACAGCAGGACGGCGGGATCAAAGCGGCATTTTGGCGGGTCGTTGATGATCCCGTCCTTCACGCCATCCAGCTCATCGCAAGCAGCCAGAGCTGCCTTCTGAATGGCCGCGAGCTTGGCCACGGGAATATAGGCACGCGGATCTGCAACCAGAGCCTGAAGGCCGGCGACTGCCGCGGTCAGCATAGTTGACCACGCGTTGGCCGGAGCACCGGCCAGAATGCCGTCGTAGTCCTCTGGAAATAGCTCCGCCTCCATCAGCGCTTCTCGGCCGCCGTCGGAACAGGCATCGAAGTAAGATTTCTGCGCCGGCTTGCCGTAGTAGGCCGAGATGATCTGCCCGGCGCGTTGGGTCATGAGGTGAACGGCGCGCCAGCCGAAATCCTTGACTTTTTCGGGATGACCGAAGGCCCAGCTTGCATCTGTGCCCTCAGCCTGGTGGCCCGCATCAGAACCGGCGGCCGCAAAGCCGCGGCGGAGATAGCCCGCCAGCATGGGATAGTAGATGGAGCCCGCGAAACCTCCGTTCCCGGTGCCCAGAAAGCGCCCGTTCCAATCCTGCTGCGGCATCCACACTTCAAAGCGGATCTCGGAGTCGGTGGTGGGCCGCATGATTCCGGTGACCCGGCAGAAGGCCGGCAATCCATGCACCGGCGGGGCCTGCTCGGAAACCGCGAGAGTGCCGGAAGTCACTGCCTCGGCGAGGAGGATGGTGGTGTTCTCGAGCGCGAGATTCTTGAGCGCGCCGCAATCGGCACCGCGCAAATTCGTGCATGTGCCCCCCAGCAGGCATACGATTATCCACCACGTTCGAGCCATGCAGATTGCCCACCTTTCCTTGCAACCGGTTTTGTTGCAGCCGGTTTTACGTCCGAGCCTTTATATCAGAGGTTCCGCAATCACCGTTGGCCGAACCTTTCTTTGATGCGTGCCACAAAAAATCCCGCGCGCGCTGGTATTATTTCAACCATTAACCCCAGGCGTTGCCTCCCCATCGATCGATTATCAGTGAATCACTGATATAGGAAGTCAAGACTAGAGCGATCGTTAAAGCCGAAGGGTTTTGTAAAGATTCGGTGACCGGCTGAAGCTTCCCAGGATGCCTTGCCTACTGTTCAGTCGATTGTCCTGCATACACAATCCCAATCTGGAATCAGGAGCGCACCCATGTATCGAATGCTCTTGGGTACGGGACTCTTGCTCTGCGGACTGCTTCAGGAAGAAGCAATTCTGCGCTCAGGAACCGGCCTTCATCAGTGGCGACGAAGCTGTTCGATTCGAACATGCCCGAGGCTTTTTCCATTACGCAGCGTTATGCAGGACGGCGAGGGGATTCAGCGCCGCCGTTCCTCCGGCCCGATTGCCGCGGGAATCTACGGAAGCGGCCGTCTGCTGGTATGTCATGGGGACAAAGATGCGCAACGACGGCGGGAAGGTGGACGGCTCGCCGCTGGTGGATGGCAAGCTCGTTCTTTCCGCGCACCATGTCCGGTTCATTCCCCACGATCCCAAGCTCGCTGACCTGTATGTGGACTTTCATCCCGAAGAAACGGAGCTGCTGCATCATCCGGGACAGGCGTTCGGAGCTCTCGGGACCACGAAGATCCTGGTTGCCTTCAGATTCAGCAAACTATGCCTGTCCTGCGCTCAGGGCACGCCGATTCCTGAAGGGATCAACCCCGCGCTTCTTGACCAGGAGTTCCAACTCGTCCAGGACGGCATCAAGCACTTCGACTCCTCATACCGCCGGATGTTTCTGGTGAGTGAGAAGATCCGGGTGGAGGTGCGGGCGCAGAATCAGCCGGGCGGGAGTGACGTTCCGGATGCCATGAGGCTCTACTCCAACCTCAACCGGCAGTTGGCGGAGGTTTGTCCGGAGCCGGCCAGGGCGTGTATCCGAAGCTACGCGGTGTATCAGGCGTGTATCGCCGATCATGGGGGCGCGAAATGCGGCCCGCAACCGAATTGTTCGGCGGCCTGCTCGGTGCCGGTGAGCCAGTTGCAGAATCTCAAGGCCAGGGCCTGCGTACAACTCGATCAGCAAGGCGCAAGCCTGATTCCCGACTGGACAGACGTTGTGCGCCGCAAGAACGCGGGGAGTATTCCGATACGGCCTTTGCCACTCGGTGTCCTTGAAGTCCAATTCACGTCCGGTCCCACTCCGCCTGCCGGACTCGGATGCAGCGTGCAAGCATCCTACCTGCGCGCTTCGAACCCTGGAGTTGAAGTAGCGGGTACGGCGAGCTCTGCCGGAGCAATCTCCGGCGCGAAACCCGTCGTCGTTCCTGCCGCGAAGGCCAACACCACCTCGACAGAGAAGCCAAGCATGGTTTCTCCACCCAAGCCGAGCGGCCCTGCAGCCGAGAAACACACCACGGTCGCCGCTTCGACACCGGGCGCAATCCCCGCAGCCGGGCCAAGCACGGTGGCTCACGCGAAGGCGAGCACTCCCTCTGTTGCGAAACCTGCCCCGGTCCCCGTGGCGAATTCCAGCACCATGGATTCTGCGAAACCCAGCCCTGCTCCTGCCGCCAATCCCGGCACAGTTGCTCCTGTGAAGGCGAGCGCTTCCTCCGTTGCGAAACCTGCCCCGGTCCCTGCGGAGAGGCCCAGTACCCTCGCCAAACCCAGCGCCATTCCCGCGGAGAACCTCGGCGTCACTCCTCCCGCGAGGACCGGCGACGTTCCAGTGAAGCCCGCCATCGCCGACACCAAACCCAGCGCCATCATCCTTGCCGCCGTCAAGCCCGCCGTTCCCAGTGGGAAATCCAACGCATTCGTCCCCACACAATCCGCCGACCCACCCGTGACGCCGACTCAAAAGCAGGAGGCCAGCACGCTCAAAATTTCTCCCGCCACGGCAGAGGGAATGCTGCTGAAGAAGGTTCCGCCGACGTACCCACTCGAAGCGAAGGTCGAACGGGTGCAGGGGACGGTCGTCCTGAACGTCACCATCTCCAGGAGCGGAGCCGTCACCGCCGTGGACGTGGTCAGCGGGCCGGAACTGCTCCAATCCGCCGCGGTCGACGCGGTCAAGCAATGGGAATTCAGGCCCTTTTCCTTGCTCGGAGATCCGGTCGAGTTTGAGACCACCGTGAATGTAGTATTTGGCGCAGGGGCCCCTTCCCCGCGAGCCCAGGCACAGGGCCGTCCGTAATCCGCTTTGTGATTGGCCCCAAAGGCGGTGCCGTTCGTCACGCGCGGGACCGCGCGGGCCTAGCCTGATTGGCAGTGGGCGTTGGCAGGGTGGCCCGATTCATGCGAGTCTGGTTCTGAGTCCGAACACAGCTGAGCGGGAGCCAACATGAGTCATTCCATCGCCGGATTCCGGTTCGCAACCATTTTGCAGGATGTGCGCTATTCAGCCCGTCAGCTGCTGCGCTATCCGGGCTTTGCTATAACGGCGATCGTAACGCTGGCCCTGGGCATCGGGATCGCGACCGCGGTGTTCAGCGTGGCCTACGGCGTGCTGATCGATCCTTTTCCGTACAAGGACGTTCACACCCTGGCGACGCCGAAGCTGTGCTGGCCGGAGGTCGGCGAATGCGGCTGGAGAGCTTACACGCCGCAGCAGTTCAATGAAATTGCGCAGAAGACGGACATATTTTCCGGTGTGACGGCCTCTACGGTGGGCTACGTGGAACTGACCGGGAATTTCGAGCCGCAACGGTTGCGCGGCAACTACATTACGCCAAACACCTTCGATGTGCTTGGTGTGAAGCCCCTGCTGGGCCGCGCCACGCAGGACTCCGACGTCCAGCCAGGCCACGAGGAAGTGGCTCTACTCAGCTACCGCTACTGGCAGGTACACTACGGGGGCAGTCCCTCAATCATCGGGCGTGCACTCAACTTCGATCGCCATCCGCGCGTCATCATCGGCGTGATGCCTCCGCGCTTTTTGTGGCGCGGCGCGGACGTGTACCTCCCGGTGCAAATGACCAACGAATATACGGTGCAGGGTCAGCGCTATTTTGCGCTTGTGGGCCGCCTTAAGCCCGGCGTGAGCGAGGCCCAGGCCGCTGCCGAACTGCATCCGATCTTCCAGGAATTTTCGCTGGCCGCGCCTTATATCTTTCCCAGGAACCTCGGCCTCGGCATTCTGCCCTTTGACGAGATGTTCAAGTCGGACCTGGCGAGCACCATTCACCTGCTGCTTGGCTCTGTCTTTGTGCTCCTCTTTATCGCCTGCGTAAATGTGTCGGGGCTGCTGCTGGCCCGCGCCGTCAAGCGCGAGCGTGAATTCATTGTCCGGTCCGCGATCGGCGCTTCGCGCATTCGGCTGGTCCGCCACGCGCTGACCGAATCGCTGCTGCTGGCGCTGGCCGCGCTGCCGGTGGCGCTTGGCTTTGCATTCGCCGCGCTGAAAGCCATCCTTCGTATTGTGCCCACCGATACCATTCCCGATGAAGCCGTGGTCACCATGAATTTCCCGGTGCTGCTCGGCTCGCTTGGACTCGCGCTGGCCACAGTGGTGATTTTCGGCATGGCGCCGGCGTTGCACAGCGCCAATCCGCGCCTGGCGGCGGCCCTCAACAGCAATCGATCTTCGGGCAGCCGCGCGCAGCGGCGGCTGCTCAGCGGATTCGTGGTCACCGAGATCGCGCTTTCGCTGGCGCTGCTGATGCTTGCGGGCTTGATGGTGCGGTCCCTGCTCGCGGTTGAGAATGTGCCGGTTCCCTTCGCGCCCGATCGCACCCTGATGCTGCGTATCCCGCTGTCCGATGTGCGCTACCCGACGCCGGAGAGCCACGCCCTCTTCTTCCGCGATCTGCTCGATCGCGCGCGCGCGGTTCCGGGTGTGAGCAGCGCTACGGTGGACGCGGCATTTCCTTTCATGGACATGTATGGCGACCGGGTGCAGATCGGCGGCCAGCAGACGGACCGCCGCACTGTGGCCATTCATCTCACCGACGCGGACTTCCTGGCCATGTCGGGCCGCAAGATGCTGCAAGGGCATTTTCTGGATGCTCGGGAAGTCTCCTCGGCCGCACATGAAGCGGTGATCACCGAAAATTTCGCCAAGCGCTACTTCGCCGGGGAGAACGTCATCGGGCGCACCGTCCACCTGCCAGACTTCAAGCCGGACAACAAAACCAGGCTGGCGAATGATGCGTTCACGGTGGTCGGTGTCATGAGCGACCTGCCCTTCTTTGTGGGCTTCCGCGAAAACTATCCTCACATCTTCCTGCCCTACACGACGGCTCCGCAGGCGGCGAGCACGCTGGTTCTGTCCACGTCGCTGCCTACCGATCAGCTTGTCAATCCGATCCGCCAGTCCGTTCATGCGATCGACAAGGACCAGCCGGTTACGGATGCGATGAGCCTGCGCCAGATGCTGGATATGTATGGCTACGCCGGGCCGCGCTTCTCGCTGGCGCTGTTTGGCACCTTTGCCGCCGCGGCTCTGCTGCTCTCGCTGATCGGGATCTACGGGGTGCTGTCGTTTATCACGTCGCAGCGCACCCAGGAGATCGGGATCCGGATGGCCCTTGGCGCCGATCGGCGCCAGGTGATGACGATGGTGCTGCGCCAGGCATTTCTGCTTTCTCTGCTGGGCGTGACGATCGGGCTGCCTCTGGCTTTTGTGGCCGGAAGGCTGGCCAGCAAGGAACTTGTGCAGACATCGCAATACGATCCGCTGGCGCTCGCGGCGGCGGTTTGCATATTGCTGGTGCTGGGGGTTGCGGCGACATTCGTGCCGGCGCGCCAGGCCGCGGCGGTGAATCCGGTTTCGGCGCTGCGAAGCGAATAGGTGCACCCGAACCTGATCCGGTTGATGCTTTCGCGGTTCGCCGGTAACCTCATGCAGTCCGAATCCCGTGGAAAATCGGGCAATGGACGTGGTATCCTCTGCCGAAGCGGGTTCTCCATGTATAAGCATGCCTCCAACGGAACCATGACGCTGCCGGTGTCGAAACGCTGGTCAGGGTCGCGCGCCCGTTCGATTTGCCCGCGCCGCCATCTGCGTGTGTTGCCCACCCGCACGCGACCTAGCCTCTTCGGCGGCGATTAGCACCAGGCCCGCCGAAGATCCTCGCCTGCTCTGTCCCCGTAAGTTGATCGGTCCTTTTTCACCCGGATCCGTGCAGGGCTCCATCGAGAGAGGGGCCGCACTTAGCACACACGTCCTGATTGCGACGTTCCTGATTGCGACGTCCTGATTTGCGACGTTCAGGAGACACGAAGATGACCAAGCAAGAGATGCATGCCCAATTCGGACCCAAGCTGATTTGTCCGCTGCCCGGACCCAAGGCCCGCGCCGCGGTGGCCGCGGACGACCGTCTGATTTCGCCCAGTTATACGCGCTCGTATCCGCTGGTGGCCAAGCGCGGCCGCGGGATCCGGGTGGAAGATGTGGACGGCAATGAGTTTCTCGACTTCGCCGCCGGCATTGCCGTGACCTCAACCGGCCATTGCCATCCTGAAGTCGTCGCGGCCATCCAGAAGCAAGCTGCCGAACTGATCCACATCTCGGGCACCGACTTCTACAACGAGCCGCTGACAGACCTCGCGGAACGCCTTTCGGCCGTGGCCCCCATGCCCGGACCGCATCGTTTCTTCTATGGCAACTCCGGTGCGGAGGCCATCGAGTGCGCGCTCAAGCTGGCGCGCTACCACACCGGCCGCCAGCACATCATCTCCTTTTTCGGCGCGTTCCATGGCCGCACCATGGGCGCGCTGTCGCTGACCGGATCGAAGCCGCAGCAGAAGCGGCGCTTTTCGCCGCTGGTTCCCGGCGTGACCCACGTCCGCTATCCCTATGCCTATCGCGGGTGCTCCGGAGGCCCGCAGGCAGAGGAAGAGTTCAGCCTGGACTGCGCGCGCTACATCGAGGAGAAGCTGTTCAAGACCATTCTGCCTCCCGAAGAGGTGGCGGCGATGTTCATCGAGCCCATCCAGGGCGAAGGCGGCTATGTGGTGGCGCCCGACAACTTCCTCCGCGAACTCCGCGCCATCTGCAGCCGTCATGGGATCTTGCTGGTTGCGGACGAAGTCCAGAGCGGCGCCGGAAGAACCGGCAAGTGGTGGGCGATCGAGCACTCCGGCGTGGAGCCCGACATCGTCTGCATGGCCAAGGGCATTGCGAGCGGCATGCCGCTGGGCGTTTGCATGACCCGCGCCGAGATCATGGACTGGGTGCCGGGATCACACGCTTCCACATTCGGCGGCAACCCGGTTTCGATCGCGGCGGCGCTGGCGACCATGGATGTTCTGGAGCGCGAGGGCATCGCCAATGCCGGGCATGTCGGCGGCAAGATGCTGGAACGCCTGCACCGGCTGGACGGAGACGCATCCACTGGTCGGCGAAGTGCGCGGCCGCGGTCTGATGATCGGCATCGAGCTGGTGAAAGACAAGGCCACTCGCGAGCCTGCCACGGTGCTACGCAATCGGATTGAGACGCTGGCGTTCGAGCGTGGTCTGATGATTCTGGGCTGCGGGGAGACCTCGCTGCGTCTTTGTCCTCCGCTTATCGTCAGTGAGCAGGAAGCGACGGTGGCGCTTGATATCCTCGAAGATGTGCTGGCCCAGGTGGAGAAGGAACACGCCCACGCCACGGAACTGGCTACGGCAACGGCTTGAGGAGTGGCTCGTAGTCTCCCAGGTCTCAGAATCGAGACCTGGGGCACCCGGCAACCGGTTCGAGCACCGATAGATTTGGGATCTCCCACCCTTGCGCAAGTAAAAGGGCGCAAGGATAGGGCACGGAGTTTTTGGAGCGGGTTCGCAGCGTCCTTTATTGTGGAGCGCATGAGAAATTCCGCCCTTTCGGCGTTCCTCATCATGGCGCTCGCGCTTCCGGCTCAGGCCCCTCCTTCTGCGGTCCCTGCTGCGATACCGGTCGTCATCCGCGTCCACGGGGCCCAGCCGACCGGTCCGTATACGCCCATCTGGAATTATTTTGGCGCCGACGAGCCTAACTATATCTACGCGCCCAACGGGAAAAAACTGCTGGGCGAACTGGCCGCCCTCAGCCCGGTGCCGGTCTATTTCCGGCCGCACAACTTGTTTACCACCGGCAACGGCGAGGGATCGCTGAAGTGGGGCTCGACCAACGTCTACACCGAAGAGCCGGACGGCACGCGGGTCTACGATTTCACCATCACTGACCGCATCTTCGATACCCTGTTGGCCGCGGATGTGCGCCCGCTGGTGGAAATCGGCTTCATGCCCGAAGCGCTCTCGTCGCACCCGGAACCGTATCGACACAGCTTTCCCAAGGGCGATATCTTCACCGGCTGGACCTACCCGCCTAAGGATGAGGCGGAATGGTCAAAGCTGGTTCTCGCCTACGCGACGCACCTCCGCGACCGCTATGGCAGCCAGACTGCGACGTGGTTATGGGAGGTGTGGAACGAGCCCGACATCGGATACTGGCACGGCACGCCGGAGGAATACGACCGCCTCTACGACCTGACCACCGCGGCCATTCGCACGGCGCTGCCGGAAGCCAAAGTCGGCGGTCCGGAAGCTACCGGCGTCAGCGATCACTCGGAGCCATTTCTGCGCCAGTTCCTGGAACATTGCGGCCATGGGAAAAACGCCGCGACCGGCGCCACCGGAGCACCGCTCGACTTCATCAGCTACCATCCCAAAGGCCATCCGAGATTTGAGAACGGCCATGTGGTGATGAGCGTCGGGACGCAGTTGCGCGCTGCGGAGCGCGGCATGCAAGTGATTGCCAGCTATCCTCAATGGAAGCACACGCCGATCATCCTCGGCGAGAGTGACCCCGAAGGCTGCGCGGCGTGCCAGGGCAGCCAGAACGGCTACCGCAACGGTCCGCTCTACGGCGTAAGCGTGGCCGAAGCCACGATGCGGACCTATGAGCTCGCTCGTAAATACGGCCTGACCGTGGAGGGCGTGGTGACGTGGGCCTTTGAGTTCGAGGATCAGCCTCCGTTTGCCGGATTCCGCGAACTGGCCAGCGACGGCATCGACAAGGCGGTGCTTAATGTATTCCGCATGTTCGGCATGCTCGGAGGCGGCGGGCCGATCGAGAAAGCGGTGTGGGTCAACACCGAGAGCAGCGGCGCGCTGCCATTGGCTGATGTGGTGGCTAACAGCGTTACCGGCGCCCCCGACGTGAACGCAGTCGCCACGCGGAACGGCCCGGAAGTGGATGTCCTGGTCTGGAACTACCACGACGCCGATGTTGCCGCAGAACGAGCTCCGATCTACCTCGAGGTGGACGGCCTGCGGGGCAGAACTGCGATCGCCTCGGAGTACCGCATCGACGCCTTCCACAGTAACGCGTATCGCGCCTGGCAACAGATGGGTAGCCCCGCGCAGCCCACGCCGGAGCAGAAGAGCGAACTGGAAAATGCGGGAGCGCTGGATCGCACTGTTTCGGGCATCTCGCTACCGGTGCGCAACAAAAGGGCAAGCCTGGATCCAGGGTCGCTTCCCCGGCAGGGGGTGCTGCTGGTGCGTCTGCGCGAGCGATGATCAAAGTTCCGGGATTTAGAGGCGCATCTGGCGCTCGTGGTCCAGCAGCCAGCGTTTGCGCTCGATCCCGCCGCCGTAGCCGGTGAGCGAGCCGTTGGCGCCGATGACGCGATGGCAGGGGACGACGACGCCAATGGGATTGGCGCCGTTGGCCAGGCCCACCGCCCGCACTGCGGCGGGGCGGCCGAGGCGTGCGGCGAGCTGTCCATAAGAAGTAGTCGTACCGCACGGAATTTCGCGCAGGGCACTCCAGACCTCGCGCTGGAAGGGTGTGCCCGCCGTCATAACCGGCAGCGCGTCGATGGCGTGAAGCTCGCCGGCGAAGTATCGGGCGATGGCGTCGGTGAGGCCATGGGGGTTGCGCTCGGGTAGCAATTCAACGGGCGTGCCTGGGTAGTGGCGTCGGAGCATGCGCTGAAGATCTTGTTCATGATCGGTCCAGAACGTCGCGCGCAGGTTGCCTTCGTCGTCCGCGACGATCAGCAGATCCCCGATGGGGGTAGGGAGTCGATCGACGAAGAATGGCAGGATGTTCCTCATCGCGCGGAACTCATTCTAGCTGCTGGGTGCGGGTGTCCGCTTTCACGAGCGAAGAGATGAATGCTTTAATTACAAAAACATCGATCGCCAGTAATCCGCGTTACGTATTTTGCGTCAGTACGAGCGCAAGTTCGAGAACGGCGGCGATTGCTGGTGGATGTGCGGTCTGTTGTCTCGATCCCTGTGCCTGGGGCTCCGCCTGGTTGCGCTGGTGGCTGGTTGCACGCTTTTCCGGCACGGGGCCCTGGTGTGCGCGGCTGAAGACCCCGATGCGGGATGCGCTCAATGCCACCGATCGATTTACGACAGATATAAGAAGACCCCGATGGCCAATGCCAGCGGTCCCGCGATTGATGGAGTGATTCCGGCCGACTTTCGGCACGCGGCTTCCGGGATCCACTATCGGGTCTTCGAAGAAAACGGCAAAGTCTGGATGAGTTACGAGCGGGAGGAAGCTTCGCGGTCATCAGACGCGAAACCCGCCCCGGCCGATCTTGTACCGTTCAATCGCCTGCGCGGCCATCAGGAACTCCTGTACTTCCTCGGATCAGGAAAACGGGGGCGCACCTACCTGTTTGAGCAGGAGGGTTACTGGTTCGAAGCACCCATCAACTGGTATGCCAAAAAGGGATTGTGGGACATGACGCCCAATCATCTCGCCGACCGCGAGATGCCCCTGACCCTGCCTGTCGATCCCGGGTGCCTGCACTGCCATGCCACCGGTGCAGCCTCGTCACTGCCTGACGCACGCAACCATTACGCCGCGACCCCGTTCGCTTTCGGGGGCATCACGTGCGCGGCGTGTCATGGGGACGGATCTGCCCATATGGCTTCTCAAGGCAAGGTGCCTGAGCTCCGCCTGGACACGCTCGAACCGGTGCGACGCGACTCCGTATGCCTGAACTGCCATCTGGAGGGGCAGACCGCGGTGGATCGGGAGGGACGCCGGCCGGAAGACTTCAAGCCCGGAGACAACCTGTTCGATTTTGCACAGTTCTTTGTTTACCGGGGCGTTCCGGGATCGGGAGGGCGCGCCACCAGCCAGTGGGAAGCGCTGCTGTCCAGCGAGTGCAAGAAGAAATCCGGGGATCGCATGACCTGCACAACGTGCCACGATCCGCACGGAGGCCCATCGGAGGAGGATCGGGTCGCATTCTACCGACAGCGCTGTTTGAGTTGTCATGGCGGGGCCGGGCGGGAGGGAACGACCTTCGCCGCCACACACCACCCGGAGAATCTCGACTGCACAGCCTGCCACATGGCCCGGACCGCCTCGAGCGACATCGCGCACGAACAGGTGACCGATCATCTGATCAGAAAACACTTGACGCCACGGCCCGGCACGACCCCGGGGGCAGGTGAACTGGAAGCGGTCGGCCCAACCCCCGGGATCGCGAATTCGGTCTTGCTTACGCGCAGATGGCGGAGCGCGGCGACCAGGAGGCCGGCCAGCGAGCGATCAGGCTGCTGACGCGCGACGAGGAAGAGGAAAAAGGCGCAGCCAAGGATCCCGAGCTGCATTCTCACCTGGGGTTTCTGGAACAGGTAAGCGGGCACACCGACAAGGCGGCGGTCGAATATGAGCGGGCTCTCGTGGCCAACCCCTTTGATTCGCTGGCCCTGGGCGACCTGGCCCTGATCAAGGCGAAGCAGCACCAGTACGCGGAGGCGGAGCGGCTGTGGAAGGCGGCGTTTGACCATGATCCTGTGCAAACCGGCGCCGGCCTGAACCTGGCCATCGTCGACTGCGAGACCGGCAGCCGCGCCGAAGCCCTCCGCACCCTGTCGCGCCTGCTGGAATTTGCCCCGGACAATGGGCAGGGCCGCAGCCTGGCTACTGAAATTCGCTCCGGAAAGGTGGCGTGTCCTTCCCAGTAGGGGTTTTTGGAGACCGAGGCGGCGCTCTCCCGGTCCGTTTGGTGACAAAAAACGAGTTGCACGAAAGGCGCGGCAGACCGGGGATGGAAGTGTCCGGGACCAGGCCGCCGGCGGAGGGCGGCGGTGGCGTACTTCCGGGTGGTGTAGATGACTAAATCGCTTTATCCAAGTCTATTTGTATCCATACGTTTAGCCGGTCCGGCCTGGAGTGCGGAGACGGACAATTTGCGTAATCACTTCCCCCATTTCCTAGCGGATTATCTTCGCCTTATGATCGCTAAAACGGAGGATTCGATCGTTGACATACATAGGGCGGTTTCAGTATCGTTTCGAGTTGCTCTGGGGACAGCCTTTTTTTGTTCTGTGAGTGCGTTTCAGGTGGGCTGTTTCCTGGATTTTAGCGAACCCTGCTATTGCGGCGGGGGTAGCCTTCATGCCGGATAGTTCAGTTTGGCTACCGGCGTTCAAATCACAAGTTGACACAAAAAAAAACGGAAACACTTTTCAGGAGACCGCATGAACAGAATCTTTCGTACAGCCTTCGCGCTGGCGCTATTCGCCTGCGCGAATTTATTGCTTATTTCGCCGGCCCGAGGCCAAGCCGTCTACGGCACTATCTTCGGAACGGTGACAGATGAAAGCGGGGCGGCCGTTCCGGACGCCACCATTACCGTCACGGCCCCTGCCAAGGGCACCGCTGTTACCGTTACGTCCAATGCTTCGGGTGACTATAGCGTTTCTCACCTGATTCCCGACGTCTACGACCTCAAAGTCGAGGCCAAGGGATTCAAGAGCTTTGAGACCAAGGGTATCCAGGTTCAGGCCGATACCGCGCCCCGCATCGATCCGACCATGAGTGTGGGCGGAGCCGCCGAAACGGTGCAAGTGAACGCGGATGAACAGCCGCAGCTCAAGACCGACCGCGCCGACGTGGCGACGGTGTTCGATCAACAGCAGGTAGCCAACCTTCCGGTTGGCGATCAGAACTTTACCAACCTGCAGCTTCTTGTCCCGGGCGCCCAAAAGCTGGGCTGGTCACACGCAGCTTCGGAGAACCCGCAAGCTTCGCAGCAGATCATGGTGAATGGCCAGGCCTTTGCCGGCACGGCCTTCGAACTGGACGGCACCGACAACCAAGACCCGATCCTGGGAATTATCGTCATCAACCCCACTATGGACGCGGTGACGGAGACCAAGATCACGACTCAGAACTTCGACGCCGAAATGGGCAAGGCTGTTTCTGCGGTTGTGACTGCTCAGACCAAATCGGGCACGAATGGTTTCCATGGCGGCGTGTACGATTTCCGCACCAGCAACGCCAATCTCGCGCGTGATCCTTTCAGCCAGGCTCCGAATACGCTGCCTCCTGGCCTCAAGAACCGCTTCGGTGGATCGATCGGCGGACGCATCATCCGCGACAAGTTATTCTTCTTCGGGAACTACGAAGGACAGCGGCAGAAGGTCGGAACCTCGACGACCAATACGCTGCCCACCGAGCTCCTGATGGAAACTGCTCTCGGCAACAAAGTTGGACCGAGCGGCATTGATGGTGCCGATTTCAGCGAGTACAAGACCCAGCTTGGCGCTGCGGGCATCATCTACGACACGTCGCAGAATCCGGTTGTACCGTTCCCGGACAACGTGCTCCCGCGCGCCTACCTCAACAATCCCGCATCGCAACCCGCGCTGAACCTCTTCAAGCTCCTCGAATCGTATAGCAAGGGGATCGGCCTGGGAAGCAACGGAAACCTCAATGGACTCGACAGCAATTTCCACGGTTCCGGCACCGGCGGGCTCAACAGCGACCAGTGGACCGTTCGCGGTGACTATAACCTGACCTCGACGATGCACGCGTTCGGACGCTTCTCGCGCTTCACGGACACGCTCACCGGCAAGACGGAGTTTGGGGCGGGCGGTGGACGGGGCTTCGGCATTGGCGGCTACGCAGGCACTTCCAAGGGCGCCAACGACAGTCTTGCCTCGGGCATGGATATCGCCATCAGCCCGAAGTTGCTGACGGACTTCCGCCTCGCCTACTACCGCTACAACATCGTAACCTCCAAATTTGATCAGAGCGTGGAATCGGCCAATCAGCTCGGTATCCCCGGTCTGAACACCGGCGACTACTACACCGGCGGGTCGCCGGGGTATGACATCGGCACGTTGCCGGGCGGCAGCACGCAGCCGGTTTTTGGATCTGACCTGAACGTTAACCGCTGCAACTGCCCGTTGACCGAAAAGGAAGACCAGTTCCAGATTGTCAACAACTGGACCAAGATCTGGGGCAATCATACGGTCAAGGTCGGCGCGGACCTGCGTTATGCTCGCAACCTGCGCGTGCCCTCGGATAACAACCGCACGGGCATTCTGATTTCCAATGCCGACGAAACCTCGAACCCGAGCCAAAGCACCTCCGGCGGACTTGGATTTGCCACCTGGCTGCTGGGCGACGTCACCCAGTTCAAGCGCTATGTTTCGACCTCGACCAACGCCAAGGAGTTCCAGAAGCGGACCTTCTTCTACGGGCAGGATACGTGGCGTGCCACGCGTAATCTGACCATCAACTACGGTCTGCGCTGGGAACTGTACTTTCCTGAAAAGGTCAATGCCGATGGAAACGGCGCTCTGCTAGATCTCAACGACGGATATCTGCATGTCGCAGGCGTGGGCGGTATCGGTACGAACATGGGCTGGGACATCGAGAAAAAGAACTTGTTCGCTCCTCGCGTCGGATTGACCTATCAGTTGAATGAAAAAACGGTAATTCGCACCGGATATGGTCGCAGCTTTGACATCGGCGTCTTCGGTTCGATCTTCGGCCACGCAGCCACTCAAAACCTGCCGGTTTTGGCCAACCAAGCCATCAACAACAGCACCTTCAAGGATTCGGCGTTCACTCTCGACCAGGGTCCCGTTGCTTCGTCGCCGGTTTCGGTCCCGTCCAACGGCCTATTGCCGAATCCCGGGGCCCAAGTCAACTCCCGTGCGCGTCCCAACCCGCTCCGGTTCCCGACCATCGATGCGTGGAACCTTGCCTTGCAGCGGTCCGTTACACCGTCGCTCTCAATTACGATGGCGTACGTTGGTAACAAGGGCACCTACACCCTCGGTGACAGCAGCGGTAACACGATCAACCCCAACGAGGCGGCAATTAACCTGCCCGGTTCGGACAGCGTAAATGGCCAGGCTCTGCACTATGATCACAGCGTGCCCGCCGGGACGATCTCAGCCGATGGCGGAACGCAGACCTACAACATACTGCGCCGCTACTATGGCGCTTCGCTGCCCGCTTGCCGCGATGGCAACTACATCACGCCGATTGACCCCAATATTTCGCCTGGCCAGTGCGGCTGGACCAACGACGTGACCTACTACAGCGACAACCTCAACACCAACTTCAACGCTGCCCAGGTCACCCTCCAGCAGAGTGTCTGGAAAGGTCTGAACTATACGGCGAATTACCAGTGGGCCAGCGCTTTTGCTGACAGTAGTGGCTATGCCAGCTGGGATCGCCATGTTGGCCACGGCCGCGACAGCAACGTGCGTCTCCAGCAATTGACCTGGTACGGCACCTACGACCTCCCGTTCGGAAAGGGCAAGCAGTTTGCCTCCGGAGTCAACACGTTGACTGACATGTTCATCGGCGGTTGGCAGCTGTCCGGCACGGTGAACGTGGCGGGCGGCCTGCCGTTCACCCTCAACTACAACGAAGCGGGCACCAACCTTCCGTCGAGCGCTCCGACTTACCCAGGCTATGCGGGAAGTGCGAAGATGAGCACAAGCATAACCGGATTCCAGCCGGGATCGAACGGCACGGGTAAACGGGTCTACTACAACAAGCAGACCACGAATCTGATCACCGATCCGGGCACCGGCATCTTCGTGAATCCGGGCCTTGACAACGTTGGAAACGTGGGCCGCAACACCTATTTTGGCCCCGGATTCTGGAGTTCCGATCTCTCCCTCGCGAAGACGATCACGATCCACGAGAGCATCGCTGCAAAGTTCCGCTTCGACGCTTACAACGCCTTCAACCACATCAGCCCCGGGAACCCGGGCGGCAACATCGAGTCTGACGGAACGATTACCGGCGGTGCGGCGGGATATGCGCCTCGTCAGCTTGAATTCTCAGCTCGCATTCAGTTCTAGCCCGCGAAGGAATCGCGATTGGAATAGGGGAGCTTCGGCTCCCCTATTTCTTTGAACGCACGATGGACGCCGCTCGGGCTGCCGATTGGGACGGGGCGACGTGCTCCAACTACACTTGTAGACAGGCCTTCCTGTATGCCGCGTTTCTTCATTCCCGCCCTGGCTCTGTTTTGTTTTGGATCCTTCGTCTTCGGTCAGGCGTCTCCGCCGACGGCATCCGACGCCGCTCGGGCTGCCACATTTGAAGCGGCGCAGGAACTGGCCGGCAAGGGCCGTCTCGACAAGGCCATGGCGATGCTCGACGAACTTGCCGCCCAGAACCCGGAGCCGGCGGGCGTGGAGCGGCTGCGCGGGATCATCTTCTATCAGCGCGAACAGCTCTCCCAGGCCATCGAGGCCTTCACCAAGGCCGAAGCCCAAGACCCCGCGGACCGCGAATCGATCGAAATGCACGGTGTGAGCCTGTTCCGGAGCGGCCATCCGGCGGAAGCGATCCCGTTTCTCGAGAGAGCGCACGCCGCGGTGGAGCGCGCCAACATCGATCCGGAATACGTGCTCGGCCTTTGTTATGCCGATGTCGCCCGCTACGACGACGCGCGGCACGCGTTTGCCACCCAGTACGGTTTTGCCCCCGACTCGGCCGAGGCTTACCTGCTTGCCGGGCGCCTTTTCCTGCGCCGCGAGATGCGCGACCAGGCGGCCGTGCAGGCCAGCAAAGCCCTGGAGCTGAATCCGTCCATTCCGTTAGCCCACGAGTTACTGGGCGAGGCCGCGCTGGCGAGAGGCGATCTTCCGGCCGCCATTCGCGAACTGGAGGCAGAGCGCAAAATCAATCCCCTGCAGGGAGAGACCTACGATCGCCTGGGAGACGCGTACCTGCGGAGCGGCCAGTATCCTGAGGCCCAGCAGGCGCTCAATCGAGCCGTGCTGCTGGAGCCGAGCTCCACCGGGCCATACATTCTCCTCGGCCAGACATTTTTGAAGATGAAGCAGCCGATCCAGGCCCTGCATTATCTCGACCGCGCCGCGAAGATGGATCCGTCGAACTACATCACTCACAATCTGCTGGGGCAGGCTTACAAGGCTATCGGACAACTCGCCGAAGCCAATCGCCAGTTCCAGATGGTCGTCGACCTGCAACATCAAAGCGAACCGAAGCCCGCGGGGAAGTAGACGAATGGCGCTACGAGTGTTGCGGGCATTGGGATGGGTGGGGTTGGCTTTGTCGCTCAGTGCGGTGCGGCTGCCAGCACAATCAGCGCAGGCCGCGAATCAGGAATCCCTCAAGCAGGCCGATGCCGCGTTCCGGGCCGGATACACGGCGCAACAAGCGGGCCAACTGGATGTAGCGCGGGAGCGATTCGCCGAGGCGGTCAGACTCGCGCCGCGCATCGCGGAGGCGCATGAGGCGCTGGGCGCGGTGCTGCTCGAGATGGGCAAACCGGCCGATGCGGTTCCCCAACTGGAAGCGGCGGCGCGCCTGAAACCCAACGACCAGGGCATCGAAACGAATCTTGCATTCGCATTTGCGCAATCCGGCGAAACCGCGAAATCGATGCCTCATTTCGAGGCTGCAGCTCGCCTCGCCCAAGCAGCAAATCAGCCTCCGCTCGACGCCGTGTTTTACGACAGCTACGCGCGCGCGCTAGCCGCCCTGGGCAAGCTGAATGAGGCGTTGGCGCAGTTTGAAGCGGAAAAGAAGATCGCCGGCTCGCGCGCCGACCTCGAAGACTCGATCGGGACCATCTACGCGCAGATGGGGAAGTGGGACGACGCGAAGCGGGCCTTCGAGCAGGCGGTTTCGGCCGATGAATCGTTCGCGCCGGCACGCGTTCATCTGGGCATTCTCTATCGACGCCAGAACGACCTCTCCGGGGCCCTCGATGCGCTTGAGCCGGCTACGCGGCTGGATCCGCCCAGCGCCGAGGCGTTTCTGGAGTACGGCCGCACGCTCGCCGCGGCAGGGCGCGACGAGGCCGCCGAGCCAGCACTCGAGCGAGCTCTGAAACTGAATCCGGGGCTGCCTGGCGCGGCCGAGGATCTGGCCATGGTGTTGCAGCGGCTTGGCCGGCAGCAGGAGGCCATTCCGTGGTTTGAAAAGGCGCTGGCCGCCGAGCCGCGCAATACGGCGGTGCTCACCAACCTCGCACTCGCGCTGACCCTTACCGGCAAGGCCAAAGAGGCGCTCGACTACCTGGCGCGCGCGGAGGCGGAGAGCCCGCGCGATCCCGCCATCTTCAAGAACCGGGGCGTGGCGCACGTGCAACTGTCGGCATTCGATGAGGCAATCAAGGACTTCAAGGCCGCGCTGGCGCTCGACCCCAATGATCCGCAGCTTCACTACGACCTGGGGCTGGCCTACAAGTTCAAAGACCGGCTGGACGAATCAATTGCCGAACTCAAGCGGGCCGGAGAGATGGATCCGAACCTCGAAGATCCTCCCTACACGCTGGGCATCACCTACATGACGATGGGCAAGCTGGATGATGCGGTGGCCGAGTTGCGCAAGGCAGTCGCGCTCCGCGCCGATAATGGCAATGCCTGGGCCATTCTGGGCAGCACGCTGAAACAGGCAGGCAAGCTGGACGATGCGGCCGAAGCGCTGGAGAAGGCGATCCCGTTGCAGCCGGGGCAGCCTGGCCCGTTGATCACGCTGGCGGGCGTGCTGGCCGAACAGGCCGCCAATCTTTCCACCCAGGCTGATGCCTCCGATGCGGCCGGCGACCAGCAGAAGGCCGAACAGTTACGGGCGCAGATGAAGGAGCTCCGCGGGCGGGCCGCCGATTATCGCCGCCAGGGCGCCGAGTTGAGCCGCGCTGCTGTCAATCGCCAGCGCGCCAGTTTCGCTCTCAATGCCGGCAATCAATTGCTGCTGCGCGGGCAGATTGCCGATGCGGTGTCGCGCTACCAGGAATCGATTGCGGCCGACCCAACGTTTGCCGAGCCGCACACCCAGCTTGCGATTGCTTTCGACCGCCAGGGACGCGCACAGGATGCCGCGGCGGAACGCGCCAAGGCTGCTGAACTTGCTTCCACAAAATGATTCGATCGACAGGAAGGGAACCATGTCTGAATTGAAAGTGCTTTGTGCTCGCGTCCGTTTTCGCGGATGGATCACTTGTCGCGAATTGAGCGGCGTGCTCGCGATCGCCCTGCTGGCGTCGGCGACGCTCAGCCTCCGCGCGCAGGATCGATGGACGGAGGACCAGGCCAATGCCTGGTATGCACACCAGCCCTGGCCCGTCGGCGCCAACTTCCTTCCCTCGACGGCCATTAATGAACTCGAAATGTGGCAGGCGGAAACCTTTGACACCGCCACTATCGACCGCGAACTGGGCTGGGCGGACGGCATCGGCATGAATACCATGCGCGTCTTTCTGCACAACCTGGTTTGGGAACAGGATCCGAGGGCTTTCGAGAAACGCGTGGATACGTTCCTGGCGATCGCCGAGCGGCATCACATCCGGCCGGTGTTTGTGCTCTTCGATTCATGCTGGGAGCCTTTTCCCAAGCTCGGTCCCCAGCACCCGCCTATTCCCGGAGTGCACAACTCGGGCTGGGTGCAGGCGCCCGGAGCGGCCATCCTCGCCGATCCGACGCAGTATCCGCGGTTAGAAAAATACGTCAAGGGGATTGTGGCTGCGTTTGCGCACGATCCGCGCATCCTGGCCTGGGACGTGTGGAACGAGCCCGATAACGGCAATGACAGTTCCTATGCCAAGGGCGAGCCGAAGAACAAAAACGAGATCATCCTCGCCCTGCTGCCCCAGGTGTTCGCATGGGCTCGCTCGGCGCAGCCGGTGCAGCCTCTCACTAGCGGCTTGTGGCATGGAGACTGGAGATCACTCGAGGTGATGCCGCCGCTCGCACGGGTGCAGATCGAACAGTCCGACGTAATCAGCTTTCACAACTATGGCTGGCCGGAGGAGTTCGAGAAGGTCGTCGCGCAACTGGAGGCATTCCATCGTCCCCTGATCTGCACCGAGTACATGGCGCGGGGCGCGGGCAGCACCTTCGACACCATTCTTCCCATCGCCAAGCAACATCGAGTGGGCGCCATCAACTGGGGCCTGGTCGCCGGCAAGAGCCAGACCTATCTTCCGTGGGATTCGTGGCAGCGGCCGTACGTGAATGAGAAGCCCACGATCTGGTTTCACGATGTGTTCTATGACGACGGCAAGCCCTACCGACAGAGGGAAGCCGATATCATCCGAAAACTCACCCGTGGGAATTAGCGCTTTTCAGGTCTCTTGATTTCTCTGCTGGTGTGTTGCCTGTGCCCTCTCGCGACGCACTCCAACGCCCCACAATGGTCCCAGGGCGGAGTGGCTCCGACCCTTCAAACTAGTTTTTCTGCCGTGCGCTGGGCGTCAACTTGCGCAGAACGAATTCCTGGATAACGGAGTTAACCATTCGGACGCCGGTGGTGACGAAGAAGCCCTGAAACACGAGCGCTGCCCCTCGATTCGACTCGGGATAGTAGAGGTTTGAAATTGCACCCGAGATCAGATCGCCCCCCATGCTCGAGTAGTTCGGTTGCGTTTTCCCATTGTCGCCCTTGCAGATGAATGGATAGGAAATGGCGTGAAGGGTGCGAGACTTCTTGGTTCCTGTGCCCTGATAGAAGTAGCGCGGGTCCTGATGCAGCAGCGATGGCAGGATGGCGCCACCAAAGAAAATGTCGGTCGTTGTATCGGCGATACCCGCCCCGACGCGTTGAGCGTAACCGTCCCAACCCTGCTGGTAATTGGGAACATCTCCGGCCTGGTAGACAGCCGCTATGAAAGCAATGCCGAAAAATGTCACCGGGTCGGTGCTCGCCTTGAGTGCCAGCCGGTACTTCAACTTGGTTGTAAGCGGCACCGGGTGGGGATCGTAGGTCACGTAGAAATTGGGGAAGATGCCGAGGATTCGCTGCTTCTCTGCAACGATGACCTGCTCGGTGGCGATCTGTTCCTGGGACGCATACACGGTCACCGAAACCTCGGAGCCGGGGAGCTTGAGTTTGATGTCGGTGAGAAGAAAGTACTGACCCGGAGTTAGGACAATCGGCGGCGATTCCCAACTCTGCATATCCGTGGCCGATACCGTGACGTGGTATTGGATTCCGGGCTTGAGGTTATCGAATTGAAAAGCACCGCTGTCGCCGGCAACGGCGGTGCGCCGGTCTGCGGGGTCTGAGCTTTCAAGCGCGACGGTCGCGCCAGAGATCGTACCGCCATTCGCATCGGTGACTGTGCCGCTAATCCATGCAGGAGGCGGACCGGGCACGGACGCAGGCTGCTGCGGGCTTACCTGTGGGCCCGCTTCGACGGCCGGATCGGTCCCGCTTTGTCCGCCAATGGGCTCCTCGTCGAGAGCCTCAGCGGGCTGGCCATGAGAAGACACGGCCTGAGCCCTGGGCGCATCCGGGAGGTCTTGAGGCACGACTACTACTAGCCCGCGCCGCGCATCCTGCGCAGACAAGCGCGGAATTGGAATGAGCAAGACAGCGCACACGAGAAACACGAAAGAAATAAAGCGAGAAAAAAGTACATCCATTCACAACTCACCTGGAAAGCGTCATCCTGAATAGCCCACTCTAAAAAAAGGGATCGACCGAGGGTGAGGCTTTGAGTGGATCACCAGGTCTTCACTCGCCGCATACGGATCATCTCTGTTTGTTGATACTGCTCGGGCACTCAGGCAACCAGACTTAATGATATCCGCATCCTCAGGCTCGACATCAGCCGCCAACCTGTCCTGATTATTCAAGGTGTTCCAGGACTATGACACTGCCAAAATTGATAGTGACTCTGTAACCGGACCTATATACAACTTCGCGCCCTCGGCCCGACATCACTTTTCTGCACCCAAAGAGCGCGGAAAACGTCTAAATGTTCAGTGATTGGTTTTCCCCGGAGTCGATGAGCCGCCGCGAGGCCGGCCGAATGATGGGCTCCCGAGGCTAGTTTGCGCGTGACTTAACTTCTTCATTTCACGGCAGATATGCCCGAAATCTCTGATGGTGAGTTCATGCGCTCTAAATTTGTTGTTTTTTCTACCGTAGTCATAAGTGCGATTTTTGCGCTTACAACGCCCCTGCAGTCGCGGACGCAGGAACTGGTGGGGGAGCCGCCCGCAATCGCAAGTGCCGGAGGGACGCCCGCGCTGCCGGATGCGCCCGACTCGTCGGGGCGTACCGCTGCACTTTCTTCGGGTACTCCTGGTGATATCAGCGGCACGGTGACTGATATGTACGGGGACATTGTGCCCGGCGCCACGGTGCTGCTCGAAGGAACGAATAATCCCGCTCGCCAAAGCCAGACTGCAAACGATAACAGCTTTTTTGAGTTCAAGAGTGTGCCGGCGGGCTCATATCGAGTGACAGTGACTGCGCCCGGGTTTGATTCGTGGAACTCAGAGCCGGTGGTCGTTGCTGCAGGCCAGTATGTTGACGTGACGGGAATCAAGCTGAGGCTTGAGAATGCGGTTGCGTCAATCACCGTGCTCGCTTCGCCGGACCAGATTGCGACCGAACAGGTGGCGATTGCGGAGAAGCAGCGCGTTCTTGGTATCATTCCGAATTTTTACGTTGTCTACGACTCGAAGAATGCCGTGCCGCTTACCACCAAACTGAAATTCCAAATGGCCTTTAAGGCTTCGGTTGACCCGGTCAGTATCGTTGGAGCCGGGGTGCTTGCGGCCGTGAAGCAGGCCGGGGATACTCCGGATTATCAGCAGGGATGGGCGGGCTATGGCCAAAGATTTGGCGCAAGCTATGCGGATGGCGTGACCGACATTATGTTCGGCGGCGCAATTCTGCCGTCACTGCTGCATCAGGATCCGCGCTATTTCTACCAGGGCACAGGCACGGTGAAGTCACGCACACTGCATGCACTCGCCAACCCATTCATCTGCAAAGGCGATAATGGCCGGAACCAGGTGAACATTTCGAGCATGGGAGGCGATCTCATCTCCGCCTCGATTTCGAATGCCTACTATCCCGAATCGAATCGCGGAGTTGGGATGGTGTTTACGAGTTTTGCGGTCAACACGGGGGAGCGAGAACTGAGCAGCGTCATACAGGAGTTTCTGCTGCGGAAGCTGACGCCGAGCGCCCGTCATTGAAATTCGGGTCATCCCTCAAAGACATTCGAACGCGGGTTAGTCGAGATTTGTCTTCCGGGCTTTCCCGCGCGTTCTATGAATTGTGGGCGCGCTGGGGACCGGAGGAAGACCGCGCTCTTCCGAGCACGCATCGCTGTCCGCCGCGTTTGTCATATGAGATGAGTGAGGTCGGAGTGGGCGAAGCCACGCGGGTTACCAAAAGCCGCTTTGAGATTGTGCAGGATGGGCAGACCGGCTATCTCGAATTCGAAACGGATGGCCATGGCTGGATGACGATCTGGCATACAGAGGTCCCCAAAGTGTTGCGGGGCAAGGGAATCGGATTGGAGCTTGTCACGAACGCGTTTCAATATGCAAAGGAGAATTCCCTACAAGTCGACGTGATCTGTCCCGTAGCAAAGAACTTCCTGGAGAAGCATCCCGAATTCAGAGCCCTCGTCGGGAAACGATAACGAAGCGCGGGGAATTCGATCGACTGCGGGGCGTGAATGTCCCATCAACAAGCCCTTTGCGCGCGATGCGGACGGGCGGATCGGATCACTTCTGGAGACGAAGGATCTTCTCGAATTCCTCATCGAGTCTTCGTCCAAATTCCAATTTTAAAAGGATGCGAGTCCGGTGGAAATCGCGCCAGGAAAGCCACGGCATCTTGAGCGATCGCCCGGTCGTCTTCAGGCGTCGCGCGGCAACGTTCTCCGGATGGATGGGGGTACCATTTCGCGAAATCAGAACGAAATCGTGAGGCGCCGTGAATTGCTTTCGATTTTTCAAGCCATGCAGGATCGAACAAAGCACATCCGGAACGCGAATAAACTTTTGCCGGCTCGCCGTCACAGCACCAAATTGGCCACGATACGCCTGTTTCCTGACCGCAATTGTTTTCGCCGGTATAAATTCTTCCCCGACCAGCCGACTGGTGTTTGACGTGTTCAGGTATTTCCATTGCAGTCCGCAGATCTCGGCCACACTCATATCAGTCAGGATCGCGAAGAGAGCGATCTCGCGCTCTGGATAGTGCATCGTGTGGACCACTCGTTTTAATTCATCGAGGTTGAGTGTATGCGTCTCCCTGCGAGTCATCGCAGGGAGGGTCACGAGATTGGCGGGATTGGGGCCGGTGTAACAACCGGTACGTATCGCGTGGGAGAGTATGACGCGGACTACGTTGCGGATGTGTGTTGCGGTCTGAATGGAATAACCCTGTTCCAGGGCTCTTGCGGTGAGGTGCTGGATCATTTCAGGACTTACTTCGCTCAGCCGGACAGAATCCAGATATGGCCAATCGGGAATCGCCTTTAACTTGTTCCTGGGATTCTCCGGGCCCAGGGCGAAAGCGCGAGCGACCTGTTCCGGGGGTAGCACGTGATTGAGAATGGTCCTGAAGTAGGAACGGCCCGCGGGTCTCTTGATCGCAACGTGCTCGGGAATAAATCTGCGCTCGATGAACTCGCCGATACTGGTCGCGGGCCCAGGGTGTAGATTGGCTTGATCCTCTTTCGGCTTGACACTGAACTCGTCGACGGGCGGCAGTTCGGTATGCGCCAGACGAATCGTAGTTGCGGGCGGGATCCGTGCCGGGCGGAGCCACTCTGATTCGCGAGCGAAACCCGTCTCGATGACCGGGCCGCCGGAGCAGCCATCCCAAGCGTAGCATTCACGCAGATTGTTATTTTTCGTTGATATCCGTTTCCGTTCCATAGGCCTCCCAGCGCGAGTTCCTGGCGGTCGCTCCGGCTCGGTTTGAATAGATCGCTTCAGATCGCTCGCTCACAGCGGGGAGTAGCCCTGTCGAGCTTGTCAGTGCAGACGCGATTTGCGACTTATTTCACACGATGGGCTGGCTTGCGGCCCAAAGCAGTCTAGTCCGACGGTGATTCCGGGAAATGCAACCCTCTTTTGTGAGTTTGTCGGAGGTAAAGGCTATTCATTCGCACCCGGCAACGAACGTCTGTGAGTCGAATTTCGACCCAGTATCCATGGCTGTCTTTGCTTAAAGGCAACAAAACTGTCTCATTCACTACAAGCGTTACAATTTAGTAGTGTTTTGATTGTATGCATGATTCTTATTTTTTTGTAATGTAATTTCACGCGGAGTCTAGGGCAATTTGAGGGTGTCCGGTCTGGCAAAGGGTGACTCGAGCATGCCACGAAAGTCATTTTTCCTGGTGTTCGCCCAAAATGTGCAGGATATAGGCTCCTGCACCGTATCCGACCATGGGCAACGCTCCGGTTGGATCACCGATCGCGCCCGGAAATAGAGGGCAGGGCACGGCAACATACATTTCGGGAATGATGTTGTGGTCGGCGGCTGCCTTATCAACGATGCGTTTGAGAATGGCGTCTGCCTCGTCGTTCTTTCCGAGACGGCGATATACCTCGGCGAGACTGAGATCGACGAACAGGAATTCCTGTCTCTCGTACCAGTATTCGAAGATCGCCGGATCTGTATAGGTGCTGCGGACGCGGCGGTAGCCGCCGGACGCCACTTTCAACAACTCCATCCTTTCCGCCGTGTCGCGAAGAATCGCAGGATCGGTGACGATGCCGAAGTTGATCACCGCCAGCAGGGCGCCGTCAATGTCGTTCTTTACCCCTTCTTCCAGTGTCCCGCGCAGGTTTCCGGCCCTGATGAACGCAGCGTTGAATCCTTTCTCGAGAAGCGCGATGTGGTTCAGGACATCGGATCGGGAAGGTTCGTCGCCGGAGCGTTGCGCCACTTCTGCGAAGCCGCGCAGGCCCACAATTGCGGCCGCGGTTGAAAAGGCGAAGTGCTTCTTGTCCTTCTGCCGTTCTTCCCAGATCGAGGTGTCGGCGGCGACAATCAGGCCGGGGCCGTATGCCTCAAGGTTTTCGAGCAGCGGTTTCACGACATAATCGCGGGCGGTCTCGTAAAGGCGGCCACGATAAGTGGGCGTGGCCAGAAGCGCGGGATCATCGTACTGGCGCAGGTACTCGCTCAACGCCCACAGGGCAAGACCCCAGTCGTCGAACTCGATGTTTGTGCTGCCTTCCATGGTGAAGAACGGCTCTTCGGAACCATCACCAAAATAGCGGACCACCGAGATCTGATAATCGGCGCCGTGTGTGTCTGCGCGCATTTTTCCCGTAGGTTGAGCATTGAACCAGGCAAGCAGAGCGGCACGGGCCTCGTTGCGGTGTCCCATGCGCGCCAATGCAACGGTGGCGTAGGCCATGTCTCGAACCCATGGAGTGAACCATACCCCGTCCGGCAGACTCGCGACGATCAGTCCGTTGCTGTTTCTCCTGGGCCGGTTCGGCTCGCGGCTTTGCGCTATGCGCAGCATGACCTCGCTCTGACGCCACAGATGGCGTTCCTTTTCTCCGTTGAACCTTACGGCCGGTTTGATGCGCCAGTGCTCCAGGTCCGCGATGTCGCGCCGGGCCAATGCCTGGGGCCCAAGCCCGGCCCGCCAGTGGATGAAGTCCCTCGCCGCCTGCTCCAGTTCGCCCTCACTTTCGATCGAAACCAGGGCCCACGCCGAGCTGGTGGCAAGCACCTGGTGCGGGAGCGCCGGTTGCCTCGTCTCCGCGGTCAGCGGAATGAGCAGCAACGACTCCGGAGTATCGTCGAATTTAAGCAAGTGCATCTCCGACCCGAACAGACGCACGACCGTTTGGGATGTGACCGGATGGTTCCATTCGACACGCCAGCCGCCTGTTTGTCCGGGTGTGGGTTTCCAACTGATCACCAGGGCCGGATGGGGCAGACCGAAGGGCATGAAGAAACGACCTTCGCCATGAGCGGTGCGGACCTCGATGATATGCGAGTCGCCCTCGTAGTCTGCCGAGGGAGTATTCGCTCTTTCGGTGTCCCAGCCCAATTTCTTGATGAAATTGGCGGTCTCCACGCCTTCGCTGAGAGGATGTGCGGGGTCGGGTCGAACGAAACTGTAGGGATGCGCGTAGAACCTGGTCGCAGTTCCGGTTTCCGGCGACACCACGGCGAATCCGAAACCGTTGCCGGTAACAAGATGGGAAGCAAGCGCAGGCAAGCATGTGAGCAGAGCTGCGCAAACCCCGGCAAGACGACAGCGGGCGAAGGACATGGCCAAGCAAGTTTCGACCGATCGTATGAAATGTGCAACCGGGGTTTCGACGACTTACGATTTAGTGAATGGAAGCGTGAATGCCGCCGAGCGCAAACGGACACCCGGGCTCGCGTATGAGACAGCGAACCCGGATGGGCGTCGAATTCAAAGAGGAAAAACTCGAATTGAACTCAGCCAGGAATGGCCGATTTCCGTCACCAGGCGGAAATTGTCAGTTTGTCAAGGTAGACGGTAGCGGTGCCGCTTGAGCCGAGACCATCCACCTGGAATTGGGTTTGAATCACCGGATCCCAACTCAGATCTGCCGCCCCGAATGCCTGGACGTTGATCTTGTTCTCCACCCCATCGAGCCATACGGAGTTATAGGTGATGGTGCCCGTGCTGCTGCGGTAAAGGCTGGCCTGAACGTGATGCCACGTGTTCACCGTCCAGTTCCGAGGATTGCAACTCGTTCCGCTTTTGCCCACCCAGGCTGGTTTGGGACTCGAGGCGGAGCCCTTGTTCACCGTGTAAGCCCACAAGCCTGAATATCCATCGCACTGGACGCCCATCAGCACAGTCAGGCCGTTAGGCATGACCTGATTCACGTCAAATTCGAGATTGGCGATTTTGCTGGACGAACTGGTGAGGTACACCCACGTGTCATAGAAGAAGTTCTTGGCGTTGATGTCATCTGAGAACGCGATGGAATACCGTTCGTCTCCACTGTTGGAGAATGAGGTAACAAAACTGCGCGTGTTCCCATAGAGCGAAGGTGAACTGACCATTGACATCGACCCGCTGGAGGAGCCTGGTCCGCCAGTATCGTGCGCTTTGGCCCAGCCGCTCAAGGCCTGTATATCGCTTACAACATCAGCGCTCGAGGGAATGATTGATTCGGGGCCAGCCGAGCTCGCTTTGACGGTGATTACGACGGAGGTGACGCATGCGGCTCCGTTCGGGCCCCACGCTTTGACGTGAAGCGTGTGCGTTCCTGTGGAAGACGAAACCGACGTTTTGATTGATTGCCCCTTGAAGACAGAGGAATTCGCACTGCTGTCGAAGGAATACCCCATACTGACAACGCTCTGCGATGAGCAGGTCACCGCGCTGGCGGAGAGGGTAAACGGGGACGAGACGTCGGTACTGTTGGCTGGGCTGTTTACAACTACCCCTGCCAGTGCAGGAACGGTGAGGGCAGCGAGAGCGGAGGAGGTGAGAGTCAGAGAGCGGAGTATTTTCATTAGGGTCCCTTGGGCGATTGAAAGTCGTGGTCCGGCGCCGGCTCCAGATCCCCGTCTCTCTTTTCTTCGAGGTAGGAGCTCGGTGCGTTCTCTTCCTTATGAAAGGGCTGGTCTGAGGGCACTCATCGTACGTGCCTGATCGAACTTCTCAGCAACCTCTAATCGCGTGTCGGGGTTCACACTGGACCTGCCAGTGAGCCACCGGTATAATTCCGGTCAACCTGCAGCGTTCGAGTGAGATGATGCAGTTCTGCTATACAAGCTTCGCTGCAAATAGCCCGCTCACAATCAGATTTGACCGAAGGCAACTTTTTAGAAATGTTCTAGGGCATCCTTACACATTTACGTCCTGCACGACAACGGGATTTTGGAAATAATTCTAAAAACACTTCGTACCTGGACATCCTCGCAGGAATTACCTGCATCTGGCAAGTACTCCATACACAATCGAGTAAAAATTGACCGGCTCTCCCTGCAAGCGACGGGATGGCCGGGCTTCGGCGTTCCGGCCGCTGCATACAGAGATCCGCCGCCGAAGGCGGGGACCAGCTCAAGCTAATCCAAAACCGGGGAGTCACTCGCGCCTTGTAACTTTCGCCGCCCCCCGGGACACAGCGGTTACCAGCGGTAGATGGTGAGATTGTCGAGATACAGAGTCGCCGTTCCACTTGCGCCGGCGCCATCGACCTGGAAGTTAGTAATGAGGGTTCCGGCCGCCCAGCCAAGGGTGAAGTCGGAATTCACGGTCTGGTTGATTGGCGACTCAACACCGTCAAGCCAAGCCGAATGGTATGTCACATTGCCGACATTATCGCGAGAGTAGCTGATCTGGACATGGTGCCAGGTATCGCTGGTCCAGTCGGCCGGATTGCACGGGGCGCTGGAACGAAGCCATTTGACGGCCGGCGCGGTAGGCGTTCCGGCGTTGGAGCTATACTCCCACACCTTTGCATTGCCGGAACACTGGAAGGCATAGATTACCGTGTCTCCGTTGGGAATGACCTGGTTATTATCCATTTCGAGATTCGCAATCTGGCTCCCCGCATCGATCCAGACCTGGGCGTCGTAGACGAAGTTCTCGGGGGTCGAATCATTTCCATAAGTCAGCGAGTAGAGTTCTCCGCCCGAACCGGTGAAGGTGGTATAAAACTGTTCCGCCTGGCCGCTCAAGGAGGGATCGCTGACCACGGCCATCGCGCCAGTCGACGAACCGGGTGTGCCCGGATCGTGTTTGATCCGCCAGTTGGGCATTAACTGGACTTGCGTTTCGCTGATTGCGTTGGGAGGAATCGTTGGACCTTTCGGCGAGGTAATCAAGTAGTCCGCCCGGGCCAACCCGCTGTTGGTATAACCTGTCGCGACCGCAATTGCCTCGATGGTCAGCGAACTGCTGACGGAAATAGGACCGGTATAGCAAAGCGACGAGGTCGACGGTCCGGAACCATCGGTGGTGTAGTAGATCCTCGCTCCTGCGGTTGCATCGGAGAGGGTGACCACCTGCTTGGTGGTGTATGTGCCGGCGGCAATCGAAAACCTGGGTGTGGCCGCGGTCGGTGGCGGAACGACATGGATGTTGAGAACCATCTGATCGGTCACGCTCTGCCCCGTGCACTTGACGGCGAGAACATGCGTTCCTGGATTGGCGGTTATCGAGGCGCTGAAAGACGCGGGTTCACTCGTGGTATGGCCTCCATCGATGGAGTAACCCATCGAGGCCGCAGGTGTCGAAGCGCAGGTCCGGGTGCTGGCAGCCAGATTGAAGGGCGAAGTTAGCTGGGCTCCATTGGCAGGGTTCGTGACGGTGATGTCCGATGTGGGAGCGGATTGAACCACAGTGATATTGAGAAGCACCTGGTCATTTGTTTTCTGGCCCCAGCATTTCACGTGCAGAACATGTGCTCCCGGAGTGGCGGTCACGGTTGCGCTGAAAGAAGTAGGTTCGACGACTGCGGAACCGCTATCGATCGAGTAGCCCATGGAGACCGCGGAGGCCGATCCGCAGGTGCTGGTGCTTGCGACAACACTAAAGGGCGACTTTACCTGGGCTCCGCTTGCCGGTGTGGAAACGGTAATGGCTGACGCCGTGACACCAACTCCCAAGAATGCCAAAGCGGCAAAGAGAAAATTCTTCATAATATGCCTCGAGTCATGGGCGCGCACGCATTGGTACTGAGTGATTGCGGCTTGCTCCACGGATACCGATGTAAATAGCGGGAAGACCGAAACTTTCATAGATTCAAGTACGGTCGATATAAGACGTCGCAGCGTCTTACGCTCGCATCCGGCGTTGGTCTGCACGACCGAACGGACATTGCAACCAGGGACATCGACGAATTTTGCAGACGCTGACTTGCCGCGTCCGAGAGACAGCAGACTTGAGGAATAGGGTGTGGTCGTTTCCGCCCAAAATAATTGACAACAATACATAGAACGCAGCTTTCCCCTCGCGATGGGAAAGCAATTCCCATCGGCCCACGGTTCTAAGAGTTCGCAGACGGCTATCGCTCGGAGCGATTTACGAGACGGCGTACTCGGCGTGGCATGAGTCCTGCACAGATCTTTGGGTTGGATCAGACCGAAGGTTCTGAGCAGGCGATCTAGTTATGAATTTGGTTCTCAGTATATAGGCTGTTTTAAAACTTAATGTGACGTTTAGCACGACTATTAGGTTACTTCGGTACTTCGGCACTACGCATCGCGATTTGTCATCGTCAATGAGCAGACAAAAGAACACCTGCCGAAGCCGGTCATCGAGGAGTCTCGATCGAACGGCGTCTGCAGGGTGATTTAGTCGCGGTATGTCCGGTGTCGCGTTTACTGTACCGTGACGGCGACGGAAGTCGTCGCCTGCATAGAACCGCCGGAGACGGAGCCGGTGACGGTGACGGTGTAGGTGCCGGGGGTTGTCCCTGTTTGAGTTGGTGTCAGTGTGGTCTTGCCTCCGCAGCCGCTGGCCGCTATTGCTACAAATGCGAACAACAGCAGTCCGAGCAGCGTCTGCCATTTACGCCGGCGAAGGGGGAGACAGAAGAACAGCAGCGCGACGACCGTCCCGCCACTGCCAAGCTTCAGCATGCGCTCGAACGGGTTGTGGAGCGCCGCGGTGCTCACCTTCGTTGTGTTGATGGTGAGCATGGAGGTGACCGGCTGCGCCCCGGAGATCGCTCCAGGTTGAGCAACAGAGCAGGTCGGCGGATCGATGGCTCCGGCGGGGCTGCTGGCGATGGCGCAAGCCAGGGTGACACTGCCGGTGAACCCGCCGGTCGGCGTCACGGTAATAGTCGAGGTACCGCTTGCTCCGGGAGATGCGATGCTGACGGCTGTACTGGTCAACGCGAAACTTGGTGGTGGCGGTGGGGTGCTGATGGTGATTGCGACGCTTGTGGTCTGGGTCAGGGTTCCCGCGCTGCCCGTCACGTTGGCCGTGTAAGTCCCTGGAGTGGTTGTTGCCTTGGTATTGATGGTGAGTGTCGAGGACACCGACTGTGTTCCTGAGATCGACGCAGGTTGAGCGGAGCAGGTCGGCGCATCGACTGCCCCCGAAGGACTGTTGGTGATGGCGCAAGCAAGGGTCACACTGCCCGTGAACCCGCCGCTCGGCGCTACTGTGATGGTTGAGGTTCCGGTCGCTCCAGGAGAAGCGATGCTGACGGGTGTGCTGGTCAACGCGAAACTTGGTGGTGGCGGTGGGGTGTTGACCGTGATCGCCACGCTGGTGGTCCGGGTCACGGTTCCGGAAGTGCCGGTCACAATGGCGGTGTAAGTTCCAGGAGTGGTTGTTGCGCTGGAATTGATGGTAAGCGTGGACGCCACCGCCTGCGTACCGGAGATCGGCGAGGGTTGGCTCACCGTGCAGGTAGGCGAAGCGGTCGCGCCCGTTGGTCCGTTGAAGACCGCGCAGGTCAGCGCCACGCTTCCCGTGAAACCTCCGCTTGGCGTGATGGTGATGTTCGAGGTCGCCGAAGCGCCGGGAGTGAACGGATTGATGGCACTTCCACTCAGCGAAAACGTGGGAATAGTGAGGGTGTACGCGGCGGCCGCGACATTGCTGGTCCCCAGGGTGGGGCTGATGGCAATGGCGCTGATTGTTTCCGTCGTTGCAACGGCAATGGGACTCGCATACTTATTCGAATGACCAGTGGGGGTCGATCCGTCGGTGGTGTAGTAGATCACAGCGTCCGTCGTTCCACTCTTCAGGGCCACGTTCTGCACTGCGTTGTATGGACCCGCGGGGGGAGCAAACGTTGGCGGCAAGGCCTGTGTGGCATAGGTCCAGGTCAACAGCTTCTGGCTGGACGACAGGCCGCCGGTTCCTCCCGTGAAGCCAACATAAGCGGTGTTGCCGCCGACCTTCTGGGGGATATTAATTGCCTGGGTCATTGTGAATTTGTCGTTTGTCACTAGGTCCAGCAGGTTGAGAGTCAGGTTGGCGCCGTCGTAGACAATCTGGGCCTGGATTGAATCGTCGCTGGCCAACTGTATACCGCTGGGGGTGAGGTCCACGTACGGAGCCAAGGGAGGTTGCCCATTGGTGTATATGCCGGTCGCGTTGCTTCCCGAACTGGCTCCCGACTTAGGATTGGTGTAGTTGTAGAAGTTGAACTTGACGGCAACGCTCTTCAGAATGTCCTGATAACCGAGGCCGGCCGAGGGTCCACCGAGCGCCGTGGTTCCGACGTTCTGAATGGTGAACGTAAAACCATTTCCCTGCGCATTCGATAGCTGGAATTCGAAGTTGGTGGTGAAGGCCTGAATGTTGATCGGCGCGTTCCAGAACACGCTCCCCGCCTCGTTCAAGCCGCCGTCGGTCAACTGCAAGCGGGTATCGTTGGTGGCCTTCGCGCTGCCATTGAATGTCAAGCCCGCCGGGGAAGAGAAGCCGCTCCCGAAATTGATCGATGTTCCTCCGTTCTGAATCACGTAGGCCGACGTGCCAACATTGCTGTTCTGCAGGCTGGGATCAATCGCGATCGCCTTAATAGTCTCGGAGGCTGTGACCGGAACGGGGCCCGAATACAAGGTCGAGGAAGCTGACGGAGTCGATCCGTCGGTGGTGTAGTAGATCTTTGCGCTGGCATCCGTGTCCTTTATGGACACCGATTGCGCGGTAAGATAAGTTCCCGCGGCCGGCGAAAAAGTTACTGGCGGCGCCTGATAGGTAAACGTGAAGGTGGCACTGCTCACACTGCTCTGGATATACCCGGGCGCGCTGGCAATCGCTTTAACGGTGGTATCCGCGTTGATCGTGACAGGGCCGGAGTAGAGCGTCGATGATGGCGTGGGCGTGGTACCGTCCAGCGTGTAGTAGATTTCCGCGGACCCGGTGGTGGAGGAAAGCTGTACGCTTTGGCTCGCGGAGAATGTGCCCCCGCTGGGCGTGAAGACCGGCGGCGCGGCGGTCGGCTCCCCATTTAAGAGCCCATATACGCCCACTTCTCCATTCGCCGCGACATATACCTTGCCATTTGTCACAAGCGGAATCGAGAATTTGTTGGCTGGGCCGCCAGCGTCGCGTGTGGAGTTTGTGTCGCTCTCATAGATCGGAGTGGTCAGATCATTTGCGTCCCACGCGTAGAGCACGCCCGGTCCATTCGTGTTGAACTGGTCGTTTCGCTCCGCCCAGGCAATGCCGTTCGAGGCGCCATCGGAAGAAATCGAAAACGAAGGGCTGGGAAATTCCGAGGCGATGCTTGCCTGGCTCGACGGGGTGGTGTCCATGACGCCGCTGTTTAACTTGAACAGCTTTGCCACATCGTTGTCTGCCCAGACGTAAACATTGCCGTTCCAGTAAGCCGCTGTATTCCAAAACCCGCCGGTGAACTGCCCGGAGATATCCTGAAGCGCATTCGTGTTGGTTGGCCCGGCCGACGCAACGTAACCGCCCAGGTTGTCGCGGTTCAGCACCAGGATGCGACCCTCTTTGCCGGCCGTAACCAGGATGTGAGGGTGAGTCCCCTGCTGGTCCGGCACCATGAGGACGCCGCCCGAGCCCTGGTCGAGGTCGTGATCGTTCAGAGTCTGAAAATTGAAGGAAGTAAAGGCGTCGGTTGGTGTAAGCAATCCGTTGGCGAGGTTGAAATTGACCACGCTTTCACCGAATTCGGTGTTTGCGTTGAAGGGGGGAAAGGTTGAATGCGTGCCATTGCCCGTTACCAGGAACATCCGGCCGCCGGTTGCATCCTGGTCGATGGGCATGCCTGCGCCGGATGCCCAAATGCCGGAGCCGTAATTGTTGGGAGAAAGACACAGCACCGCGCTTTGCGCGAGCGTGGTTGCGTTATATGCAAATAACCAGCCGTGCCACGGTCCATTGTCTCCGTGAGCGCCGTAACCGAAGTACACATAGCCGTTGTAGTAATTCAGGGCGGTGCGCTGATTCTCCCACAGGGCGCTGAACTCGAGTTGCCCGTTCGAGCTGCCATTGCCTGTGCCCGCAACCGTTGCAGTGATGTTCACCGGGCTGTGCGCCTGTTCCGCGCCGGTGATGATGTTGAGGGCATGCAAGCGCGAGAAATAGGCGCCGTTCTCCTTGGTGTTGGCTACGAGATAGATCGTGTTGGTAGCGGGATTGATGGTCGGAGTGCCAGTGATGCCGACGGTCGGGGCGACGTCGGGCGAACCTGTATCGGCCCATGGCACCGCGGTCGCTCCCGCTCCTGCGCCATATGCAGCCGTCAGAAGGCTGATGTGCCAGATGGGGTTCGCATTCGCACCGCCGTTTGAATCCGCGTCGAATGCGTACACCGAGTCGTTTTCTGTCGCCACAAACAGCACATTGTGGACTAGGCCGTCGCTCATCTTCAACCCGGGCACATACAGGGGCTGGGCGTATACCGTGCTATCCACCGAGAGGGAGAACAGTTTGCCAAATGTAGTCGGGTTAACATTCGCCGGCGTCAGCGCCGTCTCGCTCGTATTCTGTCCCGCATGCGTCAAGTCGTAGCGCCAGGTCAGGACCGGCACTGGAGTCGGCGTCTGGGCCGACAGGCTTACCGCCGAAACACAGAACGAAATCCACACAAGCGCGCGGCGTGCAAAAAGGCTCATGAGATTTCGTAAGCAGAAATGAAACGGGGGACGGGCAGCAGATCGGGGAAACCTGGAATGTTCAGACATACAGCGACACCTTCACCAATGGCGAGGAAATGAACAAAGTTTTGGCAGCGGGCGAGCGACAAACGGATGAATCAACCCGTGCAATGAAGCGCACCGAACGAGATGAGGCCCTTTAGACTTTCAAAGTGACACACGAAGGCAAGCGATCCTGAGACTGGCACATACTCCGGACCAATCGTGACGCCTCGTCGTGCCACGATGAGCGATGGATTGAGTTGATTCTTTGACACTACCAAATTTTGCAAGGTACAGCGTAATTAGTTAGATGGCGCTTTTGATGGAGGTGTTGCCCTGTACATCGCGTCGACTTTCGCATCGCGGTTCGGCACAATAAAGCCATATGCGCAAGATGTTCAGAAATAATCTTCGTAACCTCGGTACACGAAGGTACGTTCCCGGCCGCACCATTCTTTCCTTGTCGATGTTGGTATTAAGCCTTTCAGCCACGGCCGTCAGAGCGCAACGGCCGGTGGAAGCTTCCCTCGGCGTGGCGTGGCAAGTCCGAGGCCGGTGGCAAATCGAGGGCCAGAGCACGCCTGTTGTCACTGGCGATGCCATACCGCCTGGATCGCTTCTGCAACCAATGGGAGAACCCGCCAATCATTCAATCTTGATTTTTTTACCCGACGGTCAACGCATCTTGTATGAATGCTTTTTGGCCCAGGACTGCGGGCGCGCGTTTCGCGTGCCGTCTCTGTATCGCAAGCCCGATCCCTTTGCGGTCGACATGCTGGCGCGTATTCGTACGGTGCTGTCGCGGCGAAGGCTCGATCCGGAATCGGGCACGCAAAAAGCGCTTCGCCTGCCGCGCGACGAGTCCCTCGTGGTGCTCGGTCCCGGAAACCGCGTGGCGGTGGGAGGACTCGCGGCGTCTCTGCCCAACGGCCGCTATACGTATGACTTGCGACCCTTCGATACTGCATTTCCGCGTCAGCTCCACATCCTGCTCGAGAAGAATGCCCCCGGCATCATCCTAACCCTGCCTTCGTCCGGACTCTACGCGTTCACCATTTCCGACCAGCTGAACACACCGCGCATCGATGTGCTCATTGCCGCGATCAAGCCCGCACAGTCAGCCAACATCTTGAAGTCCTTTCACGATGCAGCCGCGTTGATAGGCGACTGGAACATTGACTACCAGGGATGGCCGATTCATGACTTTAAACGGGCGTATCTCGAGTCCCTCGTGCTGGGAATCAAGCCGTCGGCGGCCGGCGTGCAAGCACAGCTCAAAACCAAGACGGCCTGCCCGGCTGGCATGACGGCAGAACCGGCTTTTCTTCCCAAGCCTGGCTTGTTTAAAGGCGATACGGCCGTCAACTTGCGATGCGAGACCCCCGGGGCGACCATGCACTACACCGTGGATGGCTCTCAGCCATTCGAGAGTTCGCCGGTCTATCACGCCCCCATCATGGTCAAGGGAACGGAGTTGACCATCAAGGCCTTCGCCGTGGCGCCGGGCAAAAAAGAGAGTGCTGTGGTTACCGGAATCTTTCGGATCGAAGAATAGCTGTCAGGACGGAGAACCAAGCTCTGAGACGATTACTCGCTTTTTCTTTAAATCTCAATCTGCCGACCGCCGGAGGCGCGGAAAGGTCGAGAATTTGCTGACTGGTCAGGAGCCTTTGGGCAGCAAATGACTTTGGGGAGTTACCTCGGATTCTGCCATACTGGACATCTATCCAGCGTCATTCGTCTATCTAACCATAGTGTGCGGGTGCGACGGATCGGCAACTAGAGCCCGCCAAATCTTGAATCATACAAATCTTTCGTTTTGAGCTGGGTCACTGATCGGGAAGTCCTTGCGGCGCGTCGCCGGACGGATTGCGTTCCGACTGCCCGGAACGCCTAGCGGAACCTGTGCGCTTTTTCAGGCGACAGAATGGAGTACAGACTTGCTTTCAGCGCACTTATTCAGAATTCCCCGCCAGCTCCTTTCGTACCGAGTCGGCAGTATCCTATTTGCATTCATAGTGGCAGGCTGCAGTTCAAGCCATGTCAACATGGTCAATCCGGCCACGGTCAATATCGTTGCAACGCCCGCCTCCATCGTCGCCGGGAGCTCGTCCACACTCACCGTAACGGCTGCAAATGCCTCCGCCGTGACTGTCAGCGGATCGGATGGCAGCTCTTACCAGCTCAGTTCGACGGGTGGAACGCAGGCGGTAAGTCCGGCCAAGACGACCACGTACACCGCAGCCGCAACTGGAGTCACAGGGAGTGTTTCGGCATCGGCCACGGTTACTGTGACCGCGGCAACGAATCCTCCGCCTACGGTCAGCATGACAGCTAACCCTGCTGCGATCGCATCGGGGAGTTCCTCCACTCTTACCGTAAGCGCCGCCAATGCGACCCAGGTTTCGATCGCCGGAACGGACGGCAGTTCCTATACTCTTCCCGCAACCGGGGGCACCCAAGCTGTTAGCCCGACCGCAACCACCACCTATACCGCGACTGCGACAGGTGCGGGGGGATCCATGACGGCCATGGCGACAGTTACGGTGACGGCGAATCCCCCACCGACTGTGACTATCTCCGCCAATCCTGCCGCGATTGCCGCCGGCGGTTCATCCATTCTGACCATCACCGCGACCCAGGCTACCCAGGTTACCGTGACGGGCTCCGATGGAACGTCGTACACCCTCCCGTCCAGCGGAGGAACGCAACCCGTAAGCCCCGCGACCACCACGACCTATACGGCGACCGCTACTGGGGCAGGGGGGTCAGTTAAGGCCATGGCGACGGTTACTGTGACCGCAGTAACGAATCCTCCGCCTACGGTCAGCATGACAGCTAACCCTGCTGCGATCGTATCGGGGAGTTCCTCCACTCTTACCGTAAGCGCCACCAATGCGACCCAGATTTCGATCACCGGCTCGGATGGCAGTTCCTATACTCTTCCCGCAACCGGGGGCACTCAAGCTGTCAGCCCAACCGCGACCACGACCTACATCGCGACGGCGACCGGGGCGGGGGGATCAGTCAAGGCCATGGCGACGGTAACGGTCACGGCGAATCCTCCCCCGAATTTGACTATCTCCGCCAATCCGACCGGCATCCTGGCGGGGGGCTCATCCATTCTGACCATCACCGCGACCCTGGCGACTAAGGTTACGGTGACGGGCTCCGATGGAAGCTCGTATAGCCTTTCGGCCAGCGGAGGCACGCAAGCCGTAAGCCCCGCTACTACCACCATCTATACGGCGACCGCGACTGGCGCGGGCGGGAAAACGTCTGCGACTGTAACGGTGACGGTGTCTGCCAACCCCGCGCCCACGGTGCAGATCACCGCGAGTCCGGGCTCGATTTCATCCGGCGACTCATCGACTTTGACGGTCACCGCGGTCAACGCGACGCAGGTGACGATTTCCGGAAGCGACGGCACAAACTATACGTTGACGGCCAGCGGAGGAACGCAGCCGGTGAGTCCGACTGCGACGACAACCTACACCGCTACGGCCGTTGGTCCCGGGGGGCACACCTCGGCGATGGCAACGGTGACACTGACTGCGAATCCGACGCCGACTGTCACGATCTCGGCGAATCCCGTCGCGGTCGTAGCAGGGAATTCCTCAACGCTCACGGTCGTGGCAACAAATGCAACTCAGGTTACTGTGAAAGGTTCTGACGGAACCACTTATAACTTGCCGGCCGCGGGCGGAACGCAAGCCGTGGCGCCAGCGGCGACGACCACTTACACGGGGACGGCTACTGGAGCCGCCGGCAACGCCACCGCCGCGGTCACAGTAACGGTCACGCCCGTCGGGAGTATCAAGTCCATCGATCACGTAATCTTCCTGCTCCAGGAGAACCACTCGTTCGACAATTACTTCGGCATGCTGAACCCCTACAGGGTAGCCAATCACTTAAACGTTGGCGATGACGGTGTGACCTATACGGTCGACGGCATCGACGACAAGCTGACGCTGCCAGCGATCGGCAACATGGATGACGAGGGAACAACATTCTTCCCGTTCAAGTTCACCAGCACCTGCATTGACGACGAGTCGTCCGACTGGCTCTCAAGCTATGGCGACGTGGAACGCTACAACTTTCTCGATACGCGGCCGATACTAATGAATGGCTTCGTGCATACCGCCGAGGGCTTCGCAAATTACTGCGCTACAAGCAATAATTGCTCCGGAAACTTCACCGACCTCGTAGGGAAGCGAGCCATGGGGTATTACGACCAGGATTTCCTGAACTACTACTACTACATGGCATCGAACTTCGCGATCTCGGATCGCTGGTTCTCGCCAGTGGCGAGCAAGAGCGTTCCGAATCGTTTGGCGACCTTTACCGGAGGCACGACGCAGGGCCTGGTGCATGACCCGGGAGGGAATGACCATCTCCCCCAACTCAACATCCCGAACATTTTTCAGGAACTTGACCAGGCCAAGGTTACCTGGAAGATCTACTACACGGTGACCCAGGGCCTCTGCCTCGACCAGGATGACTGCCTCGCCACCGGCAACAGCGTGTATCCCGCTACCCACTTCTCTAACCTGACCTACTCTTACCAGTACATTTATGAGCCCAAACCCGGAGACGCGTGCGTGCCACCAACCGTGTCGTCGAGCGTGGCGGTGGGGGATCCGACCAACTCGTACTGTGTCGATCCAACTCATATCGCGCCTCTGGATCCGACTTACGCCAACGATCTCAAGAATGGCACGCTGCCCAGTTTTGCTTTCATCGAGGCAGGTTATGGCCACAATGACGAGCATCCAGGGTCTGGACAACCGATTCTGAACGGCCAGGCGCAGGTGGCCAAGCTCGTCGGTCAACTGATGGGCAGCTCGGCGTGGAAGGATTCAGTCTTCTTTGTGAGCTATGACGAGGGTGGCGGCCCTTATGATCACGTTCCCCCAGTGCCGGGCCATTCCAACGATTTCACCAGCGCTTCGATGGGAGCCATTCCCGACATTTCGCAGATTGCGGTCAATGCCGACGGTTACTTCCCCTGCGTCCCCAGCGGAGGAACCCCGACGCTGCATTGCGACCTGTACTCAACGGATCCCGGAGCCAATCCCGCAGATGCGGCAGCCGTGAGCGGATTCAGCGCGCAGCTTGGCTTCCGCGTGCCCAACATGGTCATTTCGCCGTTCACACGGCGGCACTACGTCTCGCACATCCCGATGGATCATACGGCGGTCGTCAAGTTTGTCGAGAACCGCTTTATTGGAAGCTCCGCGCACCTGAATCCGCACGATGCCGCGCAGCCCGACCTGCTGGACTTTTTCGACTTCACCAATATTCCCTGGGCCACGCCACCGAGTCCGCCAACGCCGTCAAGCACGTCCGCCTGCACTCCGGCCAGTTTTGGGCCGTGAGTCCCACCGGCGAAGTCTCACCGCGCCGCGGTTGAAGCAGCAAGATTCTCCGGGAGAGTGGTTCTTGGGGGTGACACCTCCGACAGGTGCACGTCCTCGGAGTGAATGACCTGCACCACCGGCATTCCTCCGCTGACAGGAGCGCTCTTCAGCCCGGTCACACGCGCTCCGATCACATCGTCAAAGATGATGGTCGGGCGTGCTTCACCGGCAGGCGCGGTGAACTCGACATTGTTCAGGCGCAGGTCGCGTGCGTGCCGTACATAGAGTCCCGAAGCCGGAAGCATTCCAAACATCTTGGCTTCGGGATACGCGGCCTCCTTTTCTGGCACCGCTCGTCCCACCCATTCCGGGCGGCTTGGAAGCACGCTGGCGACGCGTATGTTGGAGAGCGTCACATCCCGCACCTCCATGCCGGGCAGGCCGGTGATGGAACTGGCGAGGACTGCTTCCGAGGCCTGAACGTTGTCGATGCTTACGCCGCGGATCCCCTGTTTCGGGTAGTCGTGGGACCGCTTGCGATTGCCCAGGCGGATAAAGACAGGTGTACGGGTTCTCTGCATCTGGATCCCGCTCACCACCACGCCGTCGATCCAGCCTCCATCGACAACCTCGAGGGCAATGCCGGAGATGACGCGTGCCTTGAGCTCAACTTCGTCGTTGTAGATCACCGAATTTGAAAAGGTGATGTTCTCAAATCCGCCTTCGGAAGACGTGCCCAGCTTGAACCCGTTGCAGCACGTGGTGAGGTGGCAGTTGGTCACGGTCACGTTTTTGGTCAGACGCGGCTCCGGCCCGTAGGGATTTTCGCTCTTCAGGCAAATGGCATCGTCCCCCGTATTGACGGAGCAATTGGACACCAGGACGTTCTGGCACCCGGTCATATCGATTCCATCGGTATTCGGGCCAACCACCGGGTTCTTGATGGCGATACCCTTGATGTTCACGTCATCACAGTTGAGGGTGTGGAGCGTCCACCCCGGCGAATTCTCAATCCGCACATCTTCGATTCGCACTTGGCGGCAGTTGACAAAGTAGAGCATGGGGCTGGGGCGGCCGGACTTTTTCGGACTCAGCACCCGGGATGAAAAGTCGGCCCACTGCTCGTCGGCTGGAATCGGGGTTTTGCCGGAGGGCTCCCAGAAGTTCTTTCCCTGCCCATCGATGCGTCCCGGGCCGGCAAGGGTCACGCCTTCCGCGTCGTGGGCAAAAATCAGATGGCGCTGGCGGCTTTCGCCGCCTCCGTCTCCCGCGTCGTAGTCGCTCAACGACGTGCTGCCGCGAAGCGTGCATCCCTCATCCAGATAAAGGGTTACGTGGCTCTTCAGGTCGATCCGGCCGGTCAGGAATGTCCCTGACGGAACATGGACGGTTCCTCCGCCGGCCCGGTACGCATCGTCGACGGCACGCTGGATGGCATTGGTATTCAGCGTCTTGCCGTCGGGCCTCGCACCGTACTCCAGAATGCTTTTCGGGAGCTGGTTCGGCCAGGCCAATCCTCGCCGGACAGCCGCCATCGCCACGGCGACTGAGCCGGAGAGGAAACTTCTTCTCAACATGGGGAGTCTCCTGGTTTATTAATTATTCCAGAGTCGATCGTGATGACGGTCGCGTGGGGGGCTGCGGGGCGGCTCGCGTTGCGGGCGCTCCTTCTGGCTGGTCTTTCAACAAGGGATGCGGCTGGCGTTGATCGGCATCTTCGCGGGGCTGGTTGGCGCCCTTCGGCTCTCGCGTGTCATGAGCGGCCTGCTGTTCAGCGTCAGTGCATCGGACCCGTTGACCTTCGAGTCCGTACTGGTTTTGCTTATTGCTGTCGCGCTGGCCGCGTGTTATTTCGCGGCACCGCGAGCCATCCGCGTCGATCCGATGGTCGCCTTGCGGACGGAGTGACGTAGCAGTGGCGGAAGGGGGGAGTCTTCGCCGCTTGTTCGCGTGTCCCTATGCGTCCAGGTCGCTGACAGATTTCAGCCCTGCTGGATCGCCCACCACTACCGACTCGCGGCCCGGAGTGATGAAGCCCTTCTCCGCCCACTTCGACAAAACACGGCTGATGGTGAACAGGGTAGTGCCGGTCATCTGCGCCAGCTCTTCACGGCTGAGCGAGATCTGGATGCCTTCGTCGGTCGGTTTCCCGATCTGCTTCAGGAGCCTGAGGATGGTAAGCGCCAGGCGCGTGGCCACTTTTTCCGTGGCGACTTCCCGGAATCGTTCTTCGAGTTCTCGCAGGCGTCCGGAAAGGATCCTGCTGATGTTCTCCCGAATCCTTGGATGCTGGGCCAACAGTGCCTGCAACCGGCTATATTCCCATACCAGGGCCTTGCATTGCTCCATGGCGCGGGCAGAGCAAGTGTGGCTGCAAGTGGCTGAATCCGCCTGCAGGTTGATAGCGTCGCCGGATCCGCTCATCCAGATGAGTACTTCATTGCCATCGGAACTGAGCTGGGTGTGTTTGACGCTTCCGGATTGAATCAACATCAGGTTGCGAACCGGCTGTCCCTGGATAAACAGGAGTTCATCCCGAGCAAAGGTGCGAGCTCGAGCGCATGCCGCGATTTCCATGCAATCCCGTTGGGATAGACCGGTGAAGAGCGCAGAAGCACACATCAATACCAGGTGCTCTGCGAGGTTGGAATTAACTTGTGACAAACTCCCCGGAGCGGACGCACTGCTGGGTCCGCCTAAGCGTGCCGTCGCCATACTAGCCTTCACCTCGACAACTCAATCGAACAACCAAAAAAAGACTGCCAATTTGAAAAACCTTTAGACTGTGAAACCATTCTGCTTCCGGGTCGTCCGTGATACAAATCACACGTTGGAAGTTTGGTCTACATCTTTTGGGGGTGAGCGCGCACGTGGACCGGATCATCGAAGCGATTCACGGGCAGCCACAGATGTAAGGGCGCGGAGTTTCCCCGCGCCGGGACGCTTCAGCGCTATCCTTCACCATTTCTTATTCTTGCAGGACCCTGGCTCGCGGTTCGGAAGGGGCCTCGAGATGTTTTTTGCCTTCTTCAGTGATCAACAGCCAATAAAATTCAATGGTGTTCGGGGCCGCATCCACCGGGGTGAAATAGGGGGGATCCGCGTGTATGAGATAGGCTCCCAACAGGTCGTTGGCCAAAAGTGCCAGCAACAGAGCCTTGACTTCGTCGGAACCAATGCCGGGGTTGGCCTTTGAGAGTTTGGTGACGATTGATTCGAACGATTCGAAATCGCGGAGAACGATTTCCAGAATCATTCGACTGAGGTAAGCGTGCGTGTCTGCGGAGTGAATATGGCCCATATAATGTTCCGTGGCCCTCAAGTCTACTGAATTCCTATGTGCGCCACTAAGCCTTGGTCGGCGCAAAAATGCGGCCTGTTGCGAACTGCAGGGATCTTTTGCCCGATTGGTATGAATGAGACTCACGATCCGCATTTGAATGCCGCCCGCGACGGCACAAAGCTATAGATACCCAACCAAGGGAGGAGCGGGAAAACGCGAAACGGCTGGAATCGAGTTGACGCGCAGGGGTGAGGGAAACCGCAAGACCGAAATTCAGAATTTTCTTTAGAACTAACAATCCAAAAAGAGCCAATGCGTCAACGAGATATAGTGCCCGGCAGTCCGCAGATGATGGCTTGATTTTCGCAAGCAGAGATCGGCCTGTCAACGAGGACACGGGTGAACATTTGTTCATCTTCGACGTTGAACCATGAGTTCCATCGCTCGAACCTGTAGTGAAACCGGTAGGTACGGGACGCCGCGACGCTGGCTGCCGGTCTCTTTTGCAACAACCAAAGGCTCCGTCTCCATCGTCCATCTCACGGCACCCTCCAACGAGAGTCGGGACACGCTCTTCGCGGGAGCGGGCCCTGGGTAATTCCAGATAGAGCGATTTTCGCGCACAGGTATTTGCACTACTTTTAGGTCAAAATTTGACTTTACAACGGTTTACAACTTTTGAGGGAGAGTAATGACGTTTGCTTTTGGCTACTCTACGTCTACCACCCCCACTACCTTGGAAGGGCCCTGGAGGGCACTGAGATGAGCCGGCGCAGAGCCGACCGGTTCAACGGTAGTGCTGCCTTTGCGGCAGGCTTATTCCAAGCCGCCAATCCCTAAAGAGGAAACAGACTGCCGGAGTCCGGTGAAACCGAGAGTAACCGCGCACGTTGACGCGGAGGGCGCGGCTGAGGATTCGAGAGCAGAGAGAGAATCTCTCGAAGCTCGGAACGGACACTGCCCACGGTTGCAGAGAGCGAATCCGGCCGCTTGGCGGTCCGATTCGAACCCATGCTCGATTCCGGTGCGACCGTAGGCCGGGCTTCCGCTCGACGGTGATTTACCTCCAGCGCCTGGCGAGCGCCCGAGAGCGTGTACCCCTCTCCGTGAACAAGGCGCTTGATTTCGAGCGCAAGTTCAACCTCGCGGCGCCGATAGAGGCGCTGGCCGGTTCCACTTTTGTTGGGCTTGAGCTGGGGAAACTGAGTTTCCCAGAAACGAAGGACGTATGGTTCGACAGCGCAGATGCGGGCTACATCCCCGATCTTGAAGTACAGGCGATCAGGGATGTCGGGCGAGTCGACAACGCGGTTGCGGGAAAGCTGTGAGGCCATTGGTCACCAATCGAAGAGTCCTTCCTCTCGCCGGGACGCTTCTCTCAGCGCAGTATAGGGACCGGCCCCGCTAACGTGAAGGAAAAAAACACGGTTTTCGGCGTTTTGGACCCATTCCGTGCACCCGGTCACCGGGGAACGACGGAACTCTCTCAAAGCTTCGCCGCAGTCACAGAGCCAGTCGGCCGCTCGACCGCCTCTCTAGGCGGTGAATGTGGAGGGGCTGCCCGCAGATATTGCTGCGGCCAACCGGCCGGCTCAGACAGAGCCGCTGTGGCATGCAACGGCCAGTAGGGATCTCGCAGCATTTCGCGGGCAAGCAGCACGAAATCGGCCTGGCCGCTTTCGACGATTGCGTTGGCCTGGGTTGGCTCGGTGATCATGCCCACCGCCATCGTGGGAACTCCGGCTTCGGCGCGGATCCTGGCCGCGAACGGAACCTGGTAACCCGGTGCGACCGAGACCTTGGCGTCGGGAACCATGCCGCCGGAGGACACGTCGATGATGTCGACTTCCTGTCCGCGCAACGCCCGCGCCAGTTCGACCGAATCGTCGACGGTCCAACCGCCCTCCGCCCAGTCGGTGGCCGAAATACGAACGGAGAGCGGCAGGTGCTCGGGCCATTCGCTGTGCACAGCATCGACGACGTGCCGCACGAGGCGAATCCGGTTTTCGAAGCTGCCGCCATAGGCATCGGTGCGGTGGTTGGCGAGCGGGGAGAGAAATTCGTGGAGCAGGTAGCCGTGCGCCGCGTGAATCTCGACCAGATCGAATCCGGCTGTAAGAGCGCGATGTGCCGCCTGTGCGAACGCCCTGACGATGGCATCGATTCCAGGCTGATCGAGTGCCTGGGGCATGGCGTGCCGGGGGGAAAACGCGATGGCGCTCGGAGCAACCGGGGTCCATGCGCCTTCCTCGGCCGTGAGCAGGCGCTCGCCACGGAACGGAGCTGTGACGCTTGCCTTACGCCCAGCATGAGCAAGCTGAATTCCCGCACGCGCTCCCTGCGAGTGTATGAAGGAGGCGATACGCTCGAGCGACGAGATGTGCTGGTCCTTCCAGATGCCAAGGTCAGAGGACGAAATGCGGCCCTCGGGCACGACTGCGGAGGCCTCCAACATCACCAGGCCTGCGCCGCCCTGGGCGCGAGAGCCGAGATGCACGAGATGCCAGTCGTTGGCAAAACCGTCTTCAGCGGAGTACTGGCACATCGGCGACACACCGACGCGGTTATGAAAAGTCACGGAACGAAGCTGGAAAGCGGAAAACAGAGGATGGCTCATGAATTATCGATCGCGTTCTGAGGCCCTGAATTAAGAAAAGCCTTCCCCTTGTAGATGTTGCGGGCCCCGAGACCGATGCACCGGCTATCGGGTCATACGTCTACCCGTCGATATCTCCGCGTCGCTGACTCCGAATCCGCGATGGTGCAATCGCCGATCAGCCTTTGAAGCGACCCGCGCCACTGTTGATGTAATTCCACATTGCGGCCTGAACGGAGCCGATGGCCTTGTTTTCGGCAATGGCGTAGGTCGCGTTGTTCTGATTCTGCAGTTCGGCCCTGGAGAAATCTGCCTGTACTTGCGCAATGCGTGCCGTGACGAAAGCTAGCTGAACGGAAGGGCGGCGGACCATGGTGTCCGCTCCGAAGCAGATTCGGTCCGGTGCGAAGGATGTGATGCCCCAGACTTCATTGGGGGCATAAACGATAGGCTGCGAGCCCAGCGGGCCGTAGTAAGCGGCTGGATAGCTACCCTTCCTGGTGAGGCACAACGCCGGCTGCTGGCCCGGAGGAGCGATGAGACTCCATGACCCCCAGAAAGCAATCGTGCCATCTCCACGGCAATTGCTGAAGGTAGCGCTGTCGATCGCCAACTCATATCGTGCCCCGTTGGCCAACGTCGCGTCCCAAATACCGAACAGAGCTTGCGGGGTCAACGCTCCAGCCGCAACCGTCGGTGGAACTGGTACGGGCTGAAACGCCGGATTGTTGGGGGCCGACGCGGGGGCGGACGGAAATGCGACTGACTTTTGCGAGTGGAGGACATACTGAATCATGGCGTTGGCAGACTGGGTGTCGCTCTTCCATGTCTGCAGGGTTTCCAACAACCGGGAGCGTCCCATTGAGGACAACTCCTGAGCGGGCCCATCAAACTCTTCGAGCCGCTTCAGGAAGTCCTGGTTTCGCACCGACAGCGTGGCCAGCATCATCAGGTCCATCGACTTGGCGATGCTGTCCTTCAACGGCTGCACTTGATTAACGTGGGCGTCGCACAGCGCAGCTAATTCGGTGGTTTTGTTGCGTTCGAGGTCATCCAACCGCGCAGACGCCTCGATCAGCTGGTGGAAGGTCCGCTTTATTTCTTCCGGATCGATAGGGTTGGCCTGCGCGTGCTTTGCTATTTGCTGGTATATGGCTTGCGCTTTCTCGCGATCTTCCTGGGAAGTACCCTTGGGCTGGTTTTCCATTGGTGCTCCTTCGGCGGATTGCATCTTTGTGCAAACCGCCCCTGCGTCAGCACACTGGCTGGAATCGGCTGCGTGTTGGTGGCTGGCCCGAAGGACTGAAGAATAACGTCACGGCGCGGTCGTCCGCAAATCAGACCAAGGAAATGGTGGTCAGCTCGTTTGAAACCCGGTCACATCCACTGCAATGCTATAAAGGATGTCGGCAATTGAGACCTTGATCGAGCGCAACGTGGAGAGCCCTCGGTCCCGACTATCAGTTTTGCGAGTGTTCGGAATCGCGCCTCGGCTCTAGCATGGCCGAGAACCATAAAGGAGCAAGTTATGTCCTCGCCGCCCGCAGTGCCCGACCGCTCCCCGGAGCCGCTCGGAGGATTGGTCCGACGCGTGTCCGGTTTCACCATCGTGCTCAGCATTCTTTTGATCGTTTGCGGGTTCCTCGCGATCCTGCTTCCGATCGAGATGTCCTTTGGGGTCGTAATCGTAATCTCATGGCTGCTGATGATCAGCGGGGTGGTTCAGTTAATCCACGCGATCCGGGGCCGTACCGTCGGGAGCAGGTTCTGGACGGGGGTGGTCGCCCTCATCCATTTCGGCATGGGGCTCTTCTTCCGGCTCGATCCGGGAATCGGTCTCGCGGCCCTGACGCTGGCGCTGATCGCGTTTTTCATAGCCCAGGGAGTGATCGGTATCGTGGCCTGGTTTCGGACCCGGGAAAGCGGCGCTTCGGGCTGGCTGCTGTTTGAAAGTGCGATCACGCTACTCCTTGGCCTGATGATCTGGCGGCACTGGCCGAGTGGTTCTCTCTGGGTAATTGGCACCCTGGTCGGTATCAACATGATCATGTCAGGCACGACGCGGCTGATGCTGGCGCTGGCCGTCCGCCATGCCACAAAGGTCATCGGGCAGTCGGCCTAGTCCAATGAAGCTTCGCAATCACGTTGGCATGGCTAGAGGCGGTTTGCAGTGGATCCTCGCCGTCGTTGCCTTGACCACGGTCGCCGTTGGGCAGGCCCCATCGCGCATTCAGGCTGACATCGCAGCGGGAAATCTCGCCACGCTGCGCTGGCCGAATTTCCCCGATTACCAGCCCTGGCTTCAGAAATTCTATGAACCTGCCGGGTTCGCGGCAGCGTGGGTTCAGGGAACGTCGCCTTCTCCGCAAGCGCGGGCGATGATCGACCAGTTCCGCGATGCTTGGAAGAAGGGCCTTGAACCGGAGGACTACGACGCATCGCGCTGGGAGGGACGCCTTAGTGCGCTCCAAAGCCGGGGTGCCGATCCTGCTGATTTCGACGTCGCGCTGACGGTTTGCACGATGCGGTATGTCTCCGATCTGCGCATCGGCCGAATCAATCCGAAGCACCTGAAGTTTGACCTCGACGTCCAAGACAAGAAGTACGACCTGGACCAATTTGTGCGCGACAAATTGTTGCCCGCGTCCGATGTGTCCGCAGTCATTAACAGCGTCGAGCCGCAGTTCGATGGGTACCGGCGAGCTCAGCAGGCGCTGGTGCGTTATACCGAACTGGCCCGTGCCGATGACGGGGAAAAACTTCCGGTGCCAGCCAGGCCCATAGATCCGGGCCAGTCCTATGCCGGACGGCCCCGCCTGGCGCGATTCCTGAAGCTCGTTGGGGATCTTCCGGCTGACTCACAGCCTCCTGGCTCCGATACCTACGACGCCAGCCTTGTCGAGGGAGTCAAACGGTTCCAGCGGCGCCACGGACTCGATGACGATGGGCGTCTTGGTCCTTCGACCGTCAAGCAGATGAATGTGCCCCTTGCTGATCGGGTTCGCCAGCTGCAACTCACGCTGGAGCGGTGGCGCTGGTTGCCGGAAGGATTCACGGCGCCGCCGATCATCGTCAACATTCCCGATTTCCGCTTGCGCGCGCTGGATGAGAACAACAAGATTGCCCTGGAGATGGACGTGGTGGTCGGGAAGGCGATGCGAACGCAGACCCCCGTGTTCACGCGCGATATGACGTTCATCGTATTTCGTCCATACTGGAACGTTCCCCCCGGTATCTTCGCCCGCACCATACTGCCTGCGGTCAAGAAAGATCGCGGCTATATCGCTGCAAAGAGATTCGAAATCACCACGCAAGATGGAAATGTTGTCACGTCAGGAGCTGTTTCCGATGAGGTGATGGCGCAATTGGAAGCCCGCAAACTTGCCGTACGGCAGAAGCCGGGGCCCGACAATTCGCTGGGTCTCGTCAAGTTGATGTTTCCCAACGAGTACAACGTGTACTTGCACGACTCGCCCCAGAAAGATCTTTTTGACAAGAGCCGCCGCGATTTCAGCGCCGGCTGTGTTCGTGTGGGGAAGCCCGCCGAGCTTGCCGCGTGGGTGTTGAGGAACAATCCGGGCTGGACACTCGACCGCGTGCAGCAAGGCATGCAGAGCGGCCCCGACAATACCGCCGTCACCCTGGCCAAGCGCGTGCCGGTGTTTATCCTCTACGGAACAGCGGTTGCCTACCCGAATGACGAAGTGCACTTTTACGACGATATCTATGGCCACGACGGCAAGCTGGCGCAGGCGTTGGCCAAGGGCTATCCGTACCCGTGAGGGGGGAGACTACCAGCGCCGCACGCGTCCGACGTCTACATGAACAAAATTGGAAGAAGCGTAATACCCGACGCCGCCGCGATGGAGGCTGAGGGCGGTATCGCGCAGCTCCGAGGTGGGCACCCCGGGTATGCGAATATCGATCGCCATGGCCTGCATGTGGAGGCTGTGCTCGGCCACGCCGTGTCCGTGGCTGCGGAGGTATTCATTGCTCCAGGGAGTGCGGTAGCCGCATATGACATTGATCTCGGCATCGGGATGTCCGAGGGCCACGGTCAGGTCATGCAGAAGATCGAACACGCGCGGATCATAGTCGCGTACATCGCCAGTGCGATGGTCGCGCAAATAATGGTTCATGCGCGCCAAGGCATCGGGATCATAGGCGTCCCCATGGCGGTACACGATGTCGAGCCGCTCCCCGGTGTGGGTATGGAAAAAGTGCAGGCGATAGGGAACGTCGGACGAAGACGTTGCGGCTGCCATCGATCGGGTAGCTGGAAAACAAAGACAAAGCGCAGCCAGGAAACATGCGGACAAGCCGCTGCGAAGCGAAAGGGCCAACCTGAATCTCCAAACAAAAGATGGGCCACCCCACAGGGTGGCCCATCAATGATTCTATCAGGAGTTGAATTCTATTGGGTGGGTAGCGACTGCGAAAGACTAATCAGGTTTTGGGGTTTCACCCGGATCACCCCTCCGTGGGGGCTGTCGATGTCGGAGATCAGGAAAAACGCGATGGAGATAGAGAGGGGAAGCACAAAGATTATGCCCCAATGGCCACGGCTGCCTCCGAAACCGATGAGCGCGTTAGCGAAGATGGCGATGGTCACCATTAGAATCCAGGCGCCAATTGGTATGCGGTTCCACCAGGCAGCCTGCGTATATCCCTGCGAGTTAAGCACGTCGTTCATGCCTGAAACGACGACGGCATACACCGGGGTATCCTGTACGCGCCCCTGCAGGATGGCAGCCCAAAGCTGGTTCTGAAGATCGGTCGTATCGGCATTAATCCTGGCAAGCGCGCTGGGAGAGCGATTGGTGTAGAACAGCATTCGCTGGTCTAGATACTTCTTGAGAAGGGCGTGAACTTTTGCTGCGTTTTCAGCGGGCAAGAGATCGGCGCGCAGGTACTCCGTGCCAATGGCGTTGGCTTCCTCTTCTTCATAATTCTTGCGTTGATCGTAGCGGCTGATGGCCATGGAGAAGCTGAATCCGATGATGAGACCGAGCAAAGTGAGCGTGGCGCCCACGACGGTATGGAAGTCTTCTTTCGAGTCTTCAAGGGGGATGTTTCTTTTCTTGCGGAGGTAGCTTCCGAGACGTGCTGCGAGCACTAGAATCCCGAACGACAAGATCAGGACGACCCCTGGAAAATTCATGATATTCATCTCCCATCACCTCCGCGCAAGTGACCCCTTTTCGAAATCAGGGGTAGACCGCAAGTGCATGTTTTGCGGCACACGACTCCGGAAGAGGCTCTCGTCCGACGTTAGGGCCACAGGAAATCACGTTCAACTGGCAATAATGCCAGTGGTTCGCTGAACGCGCATGAGAGGCGGACGGATCAGGGAGAGAGCGTGGTTATCTATGGAAGGGCGGAGTCGAGCATCGCGGCGACGAGAGCCAAGGGAAGTCCGACGACGTTGAAATAACAGCCCTCGACGCGCGGAATCCAACGCGCTGCGCGTCCCTGGATCCCGTAGGCCCCGGCCTTGTCCATCGGCTCTCCGGTCGCGATGTACTCTTCAATCTCACGGTCAGAGATGGTGAGAAATCGCACCGCAGTGACTTCCGCCGCGACTTCAACGCTGCGAGGCGCCACCACTGCAACGCCGGTCATCACCAGGTGGGTGCGGCCGGAGAGCAGGCGCAACATGCGGGCCGCGTCGGAGGCGTCAGCCGGTTTACCCAAAATCTGATTGTCAAGGGTGACTGTGGTGTCGGCGCCAAGGACCACGTGCGGTGGGGCGGACTCTTCGGATGAGACTTCGCGAAAGACCGCTTCGGCCTTTTCGCGCGCCAACCGGGTCACGTAGGCGATCGGATCTTCGTTCGCGCGCGGATCTTCGGGGATCAGGGCCGGGCGCACGCTGAACGCGAATCCTGCCTGAGCAAGCAGTTCGCGGCGGCGCGGGGAGGCGGAAGCGAGAACCAGCATCGAGGAGATCATGGTAGCTCTTCTTCCCCCTTCAGGTTTCCCGGGTGTGATCCTCTTCAGAGATTCTTCGGCTTTTTAGATACGGATTGTACGGCTGTGGCACGGCTGCTGGTGGATTCGCGTCGATTTCAGATCGTCAACCCGGTGTGGAGGCCGGCCGGTGTCGCCAGTCCCCAGGCCATGGCCGGCGTGTTGTGAGCCATTCCAAAACGGCCGTCGGGCCCCAGCAGAATAATGCCGCCATGGCCGCCAAGCCGGTTGAAGAGATAGGAGATCGCTTCGCGGGCGGCAAATTCGGGTGCGCTGCCCGCGGCGACCCGATCTGTGGCCCATTTGCCCAGCACCAGCTTCATGATCGGCTCGCCCCAGCCGGTCAAAGAGACCGCGGCCGAAAGATTATCCGCGTAACATCCGCAGCCGATGAGCGAAGAGTCTCCAACCCGGCCCGGTGTCTTGTTAAGCGTGCCTCCTGTTGAGGTACCGGCGGCAAGATTTCCGTGAGAATCAAGCGCCACCGCTCCTACGGTATCGTGGCTTGCAAGCCCCGGCGACGCGACGCCGGCAGAGGATTCCGAAGCGGGCTTAAACGCTGTTTCAGGACTCTTGTCGTCGCCAAAAATATGTCCGGAGAATGTTTCGTCGGCCAGGCCTGCTGCCTGCCTCAACTGCGCCTGGACAAGCCGTTCGCGCTCTCGATCGAGAACCAGCTGATGGTTGTCGATCAGAGTCATGCCATGAGCTGCCGCGAAGGCTTCAGCTCCTGCTCCGACGAAATAAACATGAGGGCTCTGTTCGAGAACGAGGCGCGCGGCCTGGATGGGATTGAGCAAGCGTTCCACACACGCGACCCCGCCGGCCTTCATCCTTCCTCCATCCATGAGGAGGGCATCGAGCTGCACCTTCCCATCGGACGTAAGAAAGCTTCCCCGCCCGGCGTCAAAAGTAGGGTCATCTTCCAAAACGACAACGGCTGCCTCGACCGCGTCAAGCGCGGCACCTCCACTGGAGAGGATCGCGTACCCGGTTTCAAGCGCGTTGCGAACGCCGGCCTGATGCGCGCGCGCTTCTGAGGCGGGGATTGCCCAGGCACCCCCGTGCACAAGAAGAGTAGGAGTGTGTGAGGAGTGCGAAGTCATCTGGATATGTTAGTGCATTTGAGATACATCCGTTTCGAGCACTTCCGGGCGCGCCGTTTCGCGAGATTGCTGTATGCCCGGGCCGTCATCCTAAGACACCGTCGCTCGCCGAGCGGATTCACATCCAAGACGCTGGCTTTCGTTTGTCGAATCAGCGGCAAGATTGTCATTTGAAAAACGAGCGTTGACTTTGCAGGTAATTATGGGCGGATTGGGTAAGCTTGAAACATTCATACGCAATAAGAAATGAACGGGAAGACGACTTCCCGATTTACGCTGGACTACTTTCCGCGGAATCGCGCGTGGAAAGATGAATCCCGGAAAGGGTCCTGGCGGATGTGACGTTTGAACGAGCACACGGGCAGGTAGTGCGCCAGGGAGCCCACGGAATCCGTCACGATGAAACGGCGACGCGCCGCGGAGCAGAAGTCCGAGATTGGCGGAGAAATGGTCCGGACGAAAGAAACGAACGCAGCAGATCCAAATGAGCAAAAAACAACAAAAGGGACAGGCGAGGAAGGCGTATCCCTTATCGAAACCACAGCCGAACAAGGGCTCAGGCAAGATCTCCACGAGGTCCTATCGAGACTGCTGGAGAATGCGCTGCTGGGCAGTGTGAATTCCACACGCCTCTTGGTGGACCTGCCGGAAAAAGCCGGCCAGGCGGGTGCAAGTGAGAAGGAGCTGCCCGGTATAAGCATCGCGGACGCATGGTTGGCTGAGCCTGAGTGGGTAGGTGAGTCAAGCGAGGCGGAGGCGGAAACGGCGGCTGGGAGCCGCGAACCGGAAGAGTGAGTTCGAACAAGCGCCTGCAGAGAAAGTAAACCCAATAAGAACGGCTGACGAGTGGCCAGCGCAAGCGAGCCACGCGGTGGAACTGCACCGCGTGGCTCGCTTTTGCAGGAGTGCGGCCCACCGGCAGTTCGCCGGCTGTGGGGGCAAGAAGAGCCTCAACGGACGAAGTAAGTCCAAAACCAAGCCTAGAGGAATGAAGAGATAAGTATGAAGCTCACGAAACAGAGATCGTTGTGCGCCGTTCTCGGGCTTGGCACCAGCCTTGCGTGGATGGTGCTCAGTGGAACGGCGAGGGCTCAAGGGTTCACGACAACAACGGTTCAAGGGACGGTGTATCTTGCGAATGGCCATCCGGGTTCTGGAAGTCTGCAGGTGAGTTGGCCGGCGTTTACGACGGCGAACAATCAAGCCGTGGCCGCGGGTCGTGTGAACGTCACCATTGGAGCGGACGGATATGTGAGTCTGAACCTGGCAGCAAACCTTGGAGCAATGCCGGCGGGATTGTATTACACGGCGGTTTACCATCTGAGTGACGGAACGACGAGCACAGAGTATTGGGTCGTACCCGCGGCCGCACAGGCGAGTCTGTCGCAGGTAAGAGCACAGGTCATGCCCGCAGCTCAAGCGGTTCAGGCGGTAAGCAAGGCATACGTGGATCAGTCTGTTCAAGAGCTGACCCAGAGTCTATTGACGGCGTCGGGTGGATCGCTGAGCGGACCATTGTTTCTGAATGGAGACCCGAGTCAACCAACTCAAGCCGCGACGCAAACATTACGTGGATGCAGAATTCGGCATGGCCGTGCCCATGAGCGGAGGGGCCCTGACGGGACCGCTAACGAGCGTGCAGCTGGGCGCGGCGTACCAGGTGGATCAATTTCCCGGGCACGGATTTCGGGGCCAAGCTGCAGGCATGCCTGAAATACTCTGAACGCAACTTACGGAGGAACGTGCGACGCGCGGAATTTCGGCGGGAATCGTCGTGCTAAGTTCGAGCCTGGTTATCGGAAAGGCCAATGCGACAGTGCAGTTGCCCTGCGCGACAATTTCAACCTCTAACCAGATCAAGATCCCGGCGGGAACCCGGAATGTGACCCTTCATGGTTGTGCCCTGCGCGGCGCCAGCGCGTCAAGCGGCAGCGCGGGTGGGACGGTATTCCTGTATTCCGGGACGGGCGCCATGCTGCAGGTTGGAGATCTGACCTATGGGGCCGACACGTCGGGCTTCCATGTGGACAACGCAGTGATCAACACGACGGGCTCGACCAGTTCCGCGGCGCAAGGCCTGGCGGCGTATCGCACGCAGGAGATGAATCTCGCCAGCTTGTATTTTCTTGGTAACTCGAACCAGACAGGCATAACGCTGGACGGGACCGGGAACTATACCGGGGGAACTTTCCAGGATATTGAATTGGGCGGGTTTGGTACGGCCGTCAACGCGATTGGACACCAGGCAGCGAACGCGATGACCACCGATTGGGTGAATGCGAGCACATTTCTGCGGTTGCATATCGATTGCCCGACGAACGGTGGAACTCCGATGGCCGGGACTTATGGGATCAACTTACAGCAGGGAGACGGAAACACCTTTACCGGGGGAGATGTAGAGGGATGCTCGACAGCACTGCACCTTGGGTCGAATGCCCAGAACAACACGATTGTTGGTTTGCGCAACGAGAACTCTACCAACCAAGTGGTGGCAGACGCGGGCAGCTCGTACAACAACTGGATCACGGGCGGAACGATGTTTACGGGCCAGTTGACCGACAACGGCACGCGCAACAGCTTCCTCGATACGTTTCACCGGAGTTTCAACGGATTGAATGGTGACTGGTATGGGAGCCAGCAAGACGCCACAGTTACTAACCATTTCCGGCTTGGGACGGGCAACGGGAATGAGCGCGGGTTGTTGAATCGTTATCAGACTGACTCCGGTTACCGGTGGACAACGGGCTTCAGCGATGCGAGCGCAGGCGAGCAGTTCTATCAGGTTCTTGACGAACTGAACAGCGTTTATCGTTTGTCGATCGGGCAGTATAACAATGGCCAATCGAGCTCAAACAATCAGACCGTGATCAATGCAGCCGGTTCGGGAGCGGTGGTCTTGAACGGATCGAGCAATTCCGGAACGGGGGGCATTGTTTTCGGTTCAGGCGGCGCGAACGCTGCAACGGTTGGATCGATCAACAATGCCGGGAATGCTCAATTCAATGGCACGCTGCAGGTTGGAGGTCCGTCTACCTTCACTAACTCGACTACCGTCAAGAATCAGAGTGATGCAGAAATCGACAGCTTCCTGTGGGCGGGCGCAACGGCGAATCAAAAGGAATCTTATACGTACAAGGACTACACGGGCGCCAGCCAATGGTACATGGTGAAGGACGCGAGCAATAATTGGGCGTTGAACTCCGCCACGGGCGGTCTGGATAGCTTCAAAGCGTATCAGAGCTCGAATAGCGGCGATACTTATATCAACGCAAGCAATCCGACAGGACATATTCGGCTTAACTACGAAACCGGGTCGGGAGCTGAGACGGATATCTACTCGGGAGCAAGTTCGGGATTGGTGGCAGCATTTCTGGGTTCCACCGCCATCAAGTTTCCTGGGCTGGCCGCCGCGAGCGGGCATAACTGCCTGCAGATCGATAACTCGGGGTATATCTCGAATTCCGGTTCCGGATGCGGCTCAAACCAGAATGGACTTGTTAACACCGGAAGCGCCGGGCAAGTCGCTTACTATACCGGCAACGGAAGCGTGATTGCCGGGACGAATGCAGTGGGAGTAAACGCCGGAGGAACGGGAGCATCGAGCGCTGCGCAGGCACTGCAAAACCTCGGGGCCCAATCTGCGCTGACGGGAGTGGCCTCGGACGGGGCATTGGGAATAGCCGTTGCAGGCAACGTCGCGGCTCTTGCTACGCTGTCGAGCGTCAACAAGGTAATCAGCGTCATCGCTCCGCCCTACAACGCCAAATGCGATGGCGTGACCGATGACCAGACTGCACTTCAAGCTGCGCTTGAGGCTGGCTACGCACTGCAGTATCCCGTTCAACTTCCGCCCGGAGTTTGTAAGACAAGCACGCTTACGTATAAGTGCCAAGTGATTAAAGGTGCAGGCAAGGCGCAGACCACTTTGCTTGGAGCATCAGCAGGACAAGATGTCTTGCTTGCCGCGACTGGGTTGTCGATATGGAGTTGTGCCACAACCATCTCGGATATGACCATCAAGGTTGATACGTCCGTGGATAAGTCAAATACAGCATACGGCGGTGGCGATAATACGTTCTCAGAACGTCTGACCGGCACCGCTGGCGGACCCTCGAGTGCGCCGATCACGCTGGCGGCGACTGATGGTGGGCCAATAAACGTTGGTCCTGCTGTCTTTCCTACTGGCGCAACTATTTCACTCTCAACTCCAACGACATTAACTGCTAGTGGTGTGGCCGCAAACGTTCGCTTTGATGTGATGGCCCCATTCCTGATCATTGGTAAGCCAATCACGGTAAACGGCGCAGGGCCATCGGGCGGCAACCTTACCACGACAGTATCAGCAGTGGTTAACTCTACAACCATTACTCTTGCAGCGCCAGCTTCTACTGCTGTAACGAATGCTGGTTTCAGTTTTGGCAGCGGGATACAGTCTCCAATTGCCATCGGCGGTTGCGGAATCGCGTTTCCTGAATATGCATATACCGTTCCTAACGCCTTGGCTTTGAGTGGCACTACCGTCAGAAACGTTCTGTTCACTCAAACTAACGCAACAAAATGGGGTAGCGGCCACGGCTGCGGGATGTTACTGCAGAGTAATAACTACAACAACCATTACGACAACTTGGACTTTACGCAGCTTTGGTGCGGCATGTGCGAGGCGCCGCCAGCATATAGTCCTACGGTGTACTCTGACCGCACGCCAGACACGACTACCTATGGCACCATGAATTTCTGGCAGGACTACCTTCCGCTGATCATTTACAACGGAGCCAATCGAACTGCAGATTCATTGTTCCTGTATTCAGAGTACCCGTTTGAAGCAGGTGTATTCCAGCTTGGCGCTCCATTGGGCTATGCTAGCTCTGATCCCGGAAGCATAGATGTTAAGCAGCTATACTGGGAACAGACGGCCTATAACACAGGTGAGACCTCCCGCTGGAAAGGTTCTAAGAACCACTTCGGGACCGTTGAGACAGGATACGGAAACGCTACGGCAACGTACATGGGAGACAACGGCGACGGAAAGTTCTTCCAGTCAATCAACCCTCTCGCGATCAGCGGCAACGGGAACACGTTTACCGGCATGTTTGCCAACAACATTACCGACAAGGGTAACGACAATGACTTCATATGCGCTGGTTATGGGAACCATCCCGTTCCTAGAAAGTGGCATTGCGGTCCCGTTGCGCCTCGGGAGCCTGTAGGCAGATTAACTAACTCGTTCATTCAGACTGGCAACGCCGCCAACCCATTCCGTAATAGTGACGATCTGCTGTTTACATGTCAGGACTGGCTTAACTCTGTCGCTCCGCTCAATGCTGCAGGGTCGTTGTGCACTCCGGATGGAACAGGCAGCGAGATCACTCACAGTTATCTCGCGCTGACGATGACCAATGGTGGCCCGTATAACTTCTATGGAGTGAATACTCCAAATAGCCTTGGCATCATCGGTCAGCGTGTCCCGTACATGACGCTGAACATGTACTCGCTCGGTCGATGCGTGGGAACGGCCAGTTGCACCGGCTCTATTGAAGTGCGAGATATTCCGCTTTCTGGAGCCACGAATACAGTCCTTGCTACTTGCGCTGTTACTTATACATCAGCAGCATGGACCCAGCAGGGACCGTGCTCGGTGAACATCGCAGCGGGCACGGTTGGCGACACCATCGCCTTTCGTAATAATGCCTTCTCGAACAGTCCCACGGAAGTGGACATAGCATACGTTGGCTTCCAGGTACCTCCCGTACTTCCGTCGGGAATAGCTTTGGTATCACCAGCCATGAGCGGGACGCCGACTGCGCCGACGGCCGCTCCCGGTACTAACAACACGCAGGTAGCGTCTACGGGATTCGTTCAGGCTGCGCTCGCAGCAAATACGCTGCTTACGAATGTCCCACTTGCACTTCAATACTTCGGAGATGCAAATGAAGGTGCTTTAACCTGTACCTCCGGCACTGTGAACATATTTCCTGGTTCGCATTACTACTCAACATGCACAGTATCTGCCGGCTGTATTCTGGCAGCGGTTACTGGTAGCAGCATCCCGGTTGGTACTCCGCTGTTCCTTCATTGCGCAACTGGCGCTAACATTGCCGGTACGATCAGTTACTCTTTGAATACTGGAAGCTCAACCGGCATCAACAACACGACAGCTTTCTTTGGCGGTGGAGCAGGCGGTGGAGGCTTCGGTGCTGCGAATGGTGCTGCTGGAGTTGGCTATCTGCCTGGAATGGGAGGTGGCATTGCGGGAACCTCGGGTGTCCCCGGAGGCACCGGCACAACTCCGCCAGTTTACGTTCGCCAGATGTTGCTCGATGCTATGTTCCCATACGGATCAACCTCTGGATGCGGCGGTAACATGGGCGCCCTGGGTGGCTCTTCGGGTGGCCCTGGCGGCAGGGGCGGCGGCTGCATCTTCATTACCTCTCCCACCTTCTCCTTCACGGGAACCTGCGATGTGAGCGGCGTCGTCGGTGGTGCGGGTGGTTCAAACACGGGCGGCGGTGGCGGCGGCGGTGGCGGCGTATGCGTCTTCCGGTCGCCATCCATGACCAACTCCGGAACGTTCGTGCTGACGGGCGGAGCGGCTGGTGCGATCGGGACTGGTACGTCCACGGCAGGCGGAGCCGGAGCCAATGGATGGAGCAAAGTGTTTACGCAGTAGCTAACGAGGTTGGAACCGGGTAGTGGCAGGAAGGCAATGCGGTTGCGTGGGGTTGGCGCCACTCGATCCTGTTCCAAACGAGGGATGTCACCGCCAGGCCACAAATCGGAGCGCAGGGACAAGCGGGATGACTATTGCGCAGAAGCAGATCAATCGCGAGGAATGGGTGCGGCTGGGCGCGATTCTCGATTATCGTCCGGCCAGCCTACGTGGAATCACGGCATGCATGGCGCTGGCGGCACGGCTGCTGAAGGTGAGAACGCGCGAGGGAGGGACGGCGGCGCTCAGAGCCAATGCTGTCCAGCGGCGGTTTGAGCAAAGACGCGGGACGCGGAACATCGTCCTGAAGGCACGGCAAATGGGATTGACGACGTGGACTGCGGCGCGTTTCTTTCTGCGTACGGTCACGCGGCCGGGGACCCTGACTCTGGAAGTGGCGCACACGCAGGAAGCGGCTGAGGAGATCTTTCGGATCGTGCACCGGTTCCTCGACTATTTACCACGGGAACTGCGCGAGGGACCATTTCGAACTTCGCGGGATAACACCCGCCAGATCGTGTTTCCGGAGATCGACTCGCAATACAGGGTGGTATCGGCCGGCGACCGAAACGCGGGCCGTGGAATGACGATCCAGAACCTTCACTGTTCGGAACTGGCGAGGTGGCCGGGGGATCCAGCCGAGATTCTTGCCGGGCTTCGCGCGGCCATGGCGCCAGAAGCGGAGCTGATTCTGGAGTCGACTCCGGATGGCATCGGGGGATGCTTTCACGAGGAGTGGCAGGGCGCCCGGGAGACAGGAATGGTACGTCACTTTTTCCCCTGGTGGATGGAGCGGCGGTACCGGGCGGCGGCGGTAGAAGAGGCGAGCCTCACCGAGGAAGAGCGCGATCTGATGGCTCGTCATCATCTGGACCTGAAGCAGATCGGATTCCGGCGCCAGGTGAGGGCGAACTTTCGCGGACTGGCTCGTCAGGAATATGCGGAAGACGAGGATAGTTGTTTCCGGGCCAGTGGAGACTCGGTATTTGAAATTGCGGCCATCGAAGAGCGGCTGGCCTGTCTGACGCCCGGATGGGAACAGAGGCGGAATGGGGAATTGGAAATCTGGCTGCCTCCGGTGAAAGGCAAGGAATACCTGGTGGCGGTCGACCCCGCAGGTGGCGGAAGTGAAGGGGATTACTCGGCGGCAGAAGTTGTGGAACTGGAGACGGGGTTCCAATGCGCCGAGTTTGCGGGCCACGTGGGGGGACTGGAGTTGGCCAGGCTCGTAACGGAGTTGGCTGCCGAATACAACAACGCCTGGCTGGTGGTGGAAAGAAATAACCACGGCAGCGGAGTGCTGGCGTTGATCGACACGGTATGTCAATACCGCCGCATCTACAAGCGAGCCGGGGAACCGGGCTGGCTCACCACCTCTGTGAGCAGGCCCGCAATCCTGGGGCGCCTGGATGCCGGTTTGGTGGATCAGCCGCAGTGTTTCATGAGCCGGAAGCTGTTGGGCGAATGCCGAAGTTTTGTGCGCCTGCCGGATGGACGGACCGGAGCGCGCGCGGGGACGCACGACGACAGAGTCATGGCCATGGCGATTGCCCTGGAAGCGAGGGCGGAGTTGCTGGAGGGGAAAGGCAGGCCATGAGTCACCAGCTATTCGCTAATCCGCGAACAGCTAACAGTTGAAATGTCGCTACACCCGTTTTGCAGATAATTTCCGGCAATGCGGATAGAATTCGATTAAGGTTCCAAAAAAGGGGCAGGCGGGCTTGGCGGTTCTGGCGGTGCAGCACATCCGGCGAATGCGTGGCGGTGCGCAAGGGCAGTTGATGTTGGGCGCCGACGGTCAGCCGTATGTGGTGAAGTTCCAGAACAACCCCCAGCACCGGCGGGTTCTTGCCAACGAGTATCTGGCCTCCCGCCTGGCAAAGGCTGCGGGTTTGACCGCGCCCGAACCGGAACTTGTGGATGTGTCGAAGTGGCTGGTCGAAAACACGCGCGAACTGGAGATCGATCTGGGACGGACGCGGGTTCGGTGCGACGCTGGATTGCAGTTCGGGTCTCGCTTCGTGGGTGGACTGATGCCCGGCCAGGTGGTCGATTACCTTCCCGAAGAACAGTTGACCCAGGTCAGGAATCTTGGCGAGTTTGCGGGAATTCTGGCCTTCGACAAGTGGACGGGCAACGCCAATGGGCGGCAGGCTGTTTTCACGCGACGGCAGCGGGAGCGGCGCTACCAGGCGGTGTTCATCGACTTTGGATACTGCTTCCACGCCGGGGAGTGGCGTTTTGAGGACTCGCCGCTGCGGGGCGTCTACTACCGCAACGATGTGTACCGCGAGATCACCGGCTGGGACTCGTTTGAGCCGTGGTTGACACGACTCGAGACGATGCCCGAGGCAACGGTATGGGAACCGGCCAACGAAGTACCGCCGGAGTGGTATGGCGGTGACTTGTCGGAAATGGAGGCGCTGGTGGAGAAATTGCTGGCGCGTCGAAGCCGGATTCGGGAATTGATTGAGGTGTTTGGGAAGTCGGACAGGAATCCATTTCCAAAATGGGTGGGGGACGAGAAAAAATCGGAAGGTGCGTGGAAAGATGTGCGATGGGGTTCTACCATCGGGGAAAGATTGATGTGAGCGACGAGCGCGCGGCATGAAGAGCGGGGAGAGTCCGAAGCGGAAAGGCAGACCACCGGCAGAACGCCCGCGGGGCGGGACCGGCATCGCCGGAGAGAACCGGCGGAACTGCGAATTCCAGTTGCTCCGTTATGTTCCGGATCCAGTGCGCAACGAATATGTCCACATCGGCGTGATCCTGCGGGAACAGGGAAGCGATAAGCCCGCCGAGGTTCGCTTCACGCGCGACTGGCGCAGGCTGCACTGCCTTGACCCGGATGCCGACACCGCTCTGCTGGAAGGTATGGAGAGCGAATTGCGGCGGCGTTTCCGGGAGGAGCCACAAGGCAGGCTGATGCAATTGCTGGAAGAATCTCTTTCGCTGAGCGTGCAAATAACGGCGCCCAAGGCGTACCTTGCCGAGAGCCTGCCGGCGGGAATGGAAGAGCTCATGCGGCTCTATGTGGAGCCCCTTCGCCGGGAAAGAATATCGCGGCTAAGAGGGAGAGCTGCGATTCAGGCAACCATGCGGGGAGAATTCGAGCGAGCGGGGGTGTGGGATCTACTGCGCAAACAGATTGCAGCTCGCGACTATACACGACCGGGCGACCCATTGCGGATTGACCTGGGTTACCGGCCGAACGGACTGATTCGTATGTTCCATGCGGTGAGCCTTGAGCCAGGGGTGGAGATGGCAAAGGTACTGGCGTTCTCGGCCGCGAGCTTGCGGGCGGGGGTAGAACGCGTCGAGAAGGCCGCATTGGAGTTGACTGCAGTGATCGAGCCGGCGGCCAGAATCGGGGCCACAGATGAGGACCCGGAGCGCCTGGAGATGTACCGGTTTGGCGTGGAGACCATGGAAGAACATCAAATCCGCGTGCTCACGACGTCGGACATGGACCGGGTGGCGGATACAGCACGGCGGGAACTGCGGTTGTAGGAGAGACTTCAGCTAATAGCTACTAGCTAATGGCTAGGGATTTATGAGGCACAACCCTTCGGGGCGGTGCCTTTTTCTTTTTGGGAAGACGAAAAGGAAGGTGCGTGTGAAGGTGGCAGAACAATTACGGGAGATCTGGCGGCAGGCTACGGCCGGCTCGATGCGCCGCAACGGGCAAGGCCGGCGAGACACGGTATCCCGTGTCGATGCGGAAGCGGAACGCAAGACCCTGGCGATGCCGGCGATCCTGAGCCCGATCCAATTTCCAGGAAAGCTGCTGCCCAAGCCCACTCCGGCGAACCTGCGGCGGTTTGCGGAGACGCCGGTGGTGCGCCGGGCCATCAATGTGATCAAGGACCGGATCGCATCGATGGACTGGCAGGTGCGGGTGCGGCGCGGCGTTTCGCCGCACGAAATCGACCAGCGGGATGAGAAGCTGCAGGCGCTTCGCCGGACACTGGAGGAGCCGAACGCAGTGGATACCTTCCGCACTCTGATCGAACAGGTGATCGAGGACGCGCTTACGGGAGGATATGGCGCAGCAGAGATGGAACCCACCGCGGATCCAGAAAGGCCGGCGATGTTCTGGGCGGTCGACGGCGCAACGATTCGCATGAATGCCAAGTGGGACGGCCAACCCGAAACCGCGCGCTATGCCCAGGCGGCACCAGGGCAACTGGAAGCCAACGCCGTGGATCTGCGCGATGACCAGCTGATGTACGTGCGCATGAACCCGCGCAGTTTTACGCCCTTTGGGTTGGGACCGCTGGAGGTTGCGTTCGAAACTGTCAATCAGTTCCTGACCGCGCATCGTTTTGCTGGAAAGCTGGCCGCGAACTCCGTGGCGCAATACGCCTTGTGGCTCAGTGAGGCCACGCCAACGCAGCACGATCGGCTGATTCGATGGTGGCAGGACGAGATCGAGGGAACAGGTCGGGTACCAATCATTTCGACCGAGCAGAAGCCGGAAGTGCTTCGCTTCGCGCAGGGGACAGATGCCGATTTACGTTTGGCCTGGCAGGAGTTCCTGATCCGGATGGTTGCCAACGCCTTTGGACTGCCTCCTATGCTGCTTGGCCTGGAAGGCGATGTAAATCGGGCTACGGCTGCGGAGTTGGCAGATGAAGCGTTTCGCGGCGCGATCCAACCTCTGGCCCAGTTACTTGCCGATCACCTGACGCGAGACCTCTTTGGGAAGTGCATCGGCTGGCGAGAATTCGAGTTTGTGTTTAACGATCTGAATGCGCGCGATGAGGAGACTGAACTGGCAGTGCAGGTGCAGCTTCTTCAGGCCGGCGTTTTGACGGTGAATGAAGTGCGAGCCATGCGCGGCCTGGGCCCCCTCGAGGAACGAGAGGCAGCCGAAAAGCAAAGCCGAACAACAGTCGACCAGACCGTTTGACGCGAGATCGACGCTGAGGTGGTTGCCGCACTTATTGAAGTTTGAATCCGGGCAAGAGCGAGGAATTCATGCGATTGGAAGCTATGGCAGTAAAGATTCCCTGCGTGGAGGGACACCCTAACCGGGTGGCCTTCGAAGGGACACTGACAGTTGTGGACACGGCGAGCGACAAGGCGCCGTCTGGCGCACGCGGTCATCGCGTGATGCTCACCAGGGATGCCGCAGAGAAGGCGTTGCCCTCCCTGCTGGGAATGGCCGTAGACTACCGGCCGGGATGGGATGGGCACGACGCACGGCGCAAGATCGGGCTGCTGACAGAGGCGAACCTCAACGGCCACGAGCTAACCGTCCGGGGATATCTTTATGCCCGGGACTTTCCGGACGTGGCTCAGGCGATACTGGCACACTCACCCGAAGATCTGGGAATGAGTTACGAGATAGCCGATGCGCGGGTAGAAGATATGCGGGCGGACGTGTGGAAGTTGACACGAGTTACTTTCACCGGAGCAGCAATCCTGCTTCGCGAGAAGGCCGCGTATCGGGCCACGAGTTTCCGTATGGCAAGTTAGGCAGACCCGATTGTTTTATGTCCGGTTATCCGCAAGTTATCTGACGAAGATTTCATTCGGCCAAAAAGCGGAGCCCCAGCCGGGGCGCAAACAGACGCCAGAGATCAAGCCACATCATCTCCGGGCGGCCCAAAATAGGAATTTGTTGGACAGAAAGGAACAGCATGGAAAACCAGGGGCGTGAGGTTGCGGAGCGGCTGGAAGCCGCGACAACTCTGCTGAACAAAACCCTAAGTTGGCTCGAGGAGCGCCTGGCATCGGCCAGCGCGCTCTCCGGCGAGGTGGAGAGGATTTCGGCAACGGTGGAGCAGAGCCACCGCGAAGAAGAACTGGCGGCGAAACTGGTGGAAGCGGAACGCGAGCTGGCGGATTTAAGGGCGCCCGCTGCGCCGGGGGCCACGAATCCGCTGCGGAAGACAGTGCCGGCGGCCACGTCGGAGCTGCTTGCCAAGCACGGTATCGGAGACGGGCCTGTCGATGTTCGCGCTCTGGATGCGGCATTGAACGGCCTGAGTCTTGAACAGCGCATCGCTGTCAAGACTCAGCTTCTGCGCTCCGGAGCTATCGCGTAGAAACAGCCATTAGCTATTAGCTCTTAGCTTCTAGCTAACAAATCAACACGGACGGCGAGAATTCGAGGCTAAGTCGGGCGATTTAACGGAGTAACCCGATGCAATTTCGATGATCCCAGAACAACGCTGAGAGCTAAGGGCTAAGGGCTGAAAGCCGGCGCTTAGCCAGAGCCCCATGGAGGGGGCACAGAATTATGAACGCAACCTTTGCAGACATTCATGCAGCCGCCGACTTTATCGGGCCAGGAGCGGTCGAAGTTCCGCTCTACCAGACCGAGATTTTCGATATATGCCGGCGCTCCAGCCCGTTTGGGCAGCGCATCAAGCAAGTGCCGGCTACCGGCCATCCATCTCGGTTTTTCGAGGAGACCGCGCTTCCCAGCCCGGGCAGCGCCGGATTCGTGAATCCGCGCAGCATCGTGGCGCCCGTGGTGAGCCCGACGCGCGTGGAACGTAGCGTGCCGCTCAAGGCGATCGTTTCCCAGATCAACTACAACCTGTTCGATATTGAACTGGGCAACCAGCAACAGCAGTTCGCCTATCTCCAGGCCAAGGACCTCGTGGACACTGTCAGCGGCGTGATGGTGGCCCATGACGTATCCCTCTGGAACGGCAACGATACGAGCCTCAGTTCACCGACGACGACGCAGTATATGGGCGTGATCAGCCAGATCGCGGCCGGCGGGAATACGACCACCATTGGCACCGCAGCGTCGATCGTCGATGGTCTGAAGTCAACGGTCGCGCAAATGGTCGCGAGCAATGGCTACCATGTGCGTCCCACGGCCATCTACGCCAACCCGGTGCTGCTTGACCTGATCGATCGCGAGATGAAGACGGAGTTCAACGTGGTCCTCAACACCGACCAGATCACGGGCGGAGTCAGAGTGAAGATGCTTTCGACGCAGGCTGGGGATCTTCCATTGATCCCGGACTGGAGCCTGAGTTACACCGGAACGCCGGGGTCGGGCTCGGCCGTGTTGCCTGCCTATATCGTCACCGAGGATCTGATTGAGTACCACTGGCTCGGCGACCCCACGCCGCGCATCTTCCAACTCGGATTGCCGGGCTCGCTGACACAGCAGTATGTGGCAGTCAAGTTCGGCGCTCCCGTTGTCAAGGGCGCAAATTATGCCCATTACCAGGTGCTGGTCGATCGCTAAAAGCCAGTTCTCAGTTCACAGTTCTCAGTTCACAGTTCACGATGGCCGAATGTTCTCGCGGCCGTCCGATCTGGGGACTGAGAACTGACAACTGACATCTGTGAACTATCAACTACGAACTCGCGGAGCGAACTTATGGCTTATCTGCAGCCGGCGGATTACCCGAATTATGGATTGCCGGACGGAACATCGGCGGATTGGATTACGGCGGCCACGGCTTTGATCAACAGCCATTGCAGACGACCCGATCTGAACGTCATTCAATACACGGAGCGGCTGCGGCTGACAAGCGAATCGCAGAGCATCCGGCTGAGCTATCTGCCTTTGGCGCCGCTGGGCGCGGCCACTACGCCGATCGTAAGCATTGAGGGGCGGTACGGGAAGCCACGGCGTGGCGAGATACCCCTCGGTCCCCTTTACGAGATGGTCTGGGCTTTCTCGCTTCCTGGTCAGTGGACGGCGATCGATCCCAACTCTGTCGATTGGGATGCGAATACCGGAGAGTTGACTCTGCCCTGCAACATCCTGGGACTGCCTTACAACGAAGTAATGGTCACCTATACATCTGGGATGGTATCGATCGGCGACGACGTAAAGGCAGCATGTGCGCAGATCGTGCGCAATGCCCAATCCACGCCCGCCTTGAACGCAAGCAGGACAAAGATCGACACGATGCAGATGCAGTACTTTTCCAGCTCGCTTCTGGATGAAACCGTAAAAGCATGGCTGCGTCCGTACGTCGCCAGCAGGTTGGGGTGAACGATGAGCGACACTGCACCACGGAACCCGGTGGGCGCTCCGCAGATGCTGGCCGATGCTCTGCTGCGAAGTGTATCGGGGACATCGGCTCAGTTACGCATTACCGGAGCCAACCAGGATACGAACATGTCCGAGCTGGGACTGGTATCGACGACTTTTGTCGAAGTAACCATCAGCCCCGTGGTCATGCGCAAGCTTCGCCCGACCTGGCAGGAAGGCAATGAGTCGAAATGCGAACTGCTGGTGTCGGCGAGCGGAGTGCAGCAGCAGGTATCCGCGCTCGACCTCGCATCGGCACAATCTCTCTTCGCGATGACCTTGGCGGTAACCGTCGCGGGGCAATGCTACACGATCGACGCGGTTGCTTCCAATGAGGCCTTCGGGCAGGTGTATCTCTACCGGCTCTTATTGCGCGAGACGCGTCAACAGTCCGTTTAACCCGAGAACAGTGGCGGGTGAACCGATCGCGGCTCGCTTAACTGACCGCCCCTTCACGTTTCAGGAGCACTAGTCCATGCAAAATGCTAAAGACTCGTTCTATATGGCCTTGCGATCGCGGTTAGCCGCGCTCAATCCGCAGCGGACGATCCTGCTTCGCGGCGCGGTGCGGCCGGGCGTCCTGGCAGAGGAAGCGGAGGCGCCGTTCAGCCAGCTTCCCGCCGATGTATTCATCCTGCGATGGCTGGGGCTGGGTGTCGACGTGAACCTCGACGCGACGATGGCCGCTGAGGAATGCGAAATCGCGTACCAGACGTGCGGATGCCAGAGCTTCGGGGGCCTTGATCGCGGTCGATCGCTCAGCGCCATGGATGAAGAGCTGTTGGCGATGCTTCAGCCTTTCTCTACGCCCAAGCTCTGTTTCACCGCGACTCCACCAGCGGCGATGCTGACGCAGGTGTTTTGGGACGAACCGTTCTTCGGTCCCGTGTCGACACAGAGAGACAGACTGAGCCGTTCGGCAAGAGTCATGGTCTACAGCTACCAGGAACAAGGTGAATAAATGGCCGCAGGTTGGTATTCGGGCGCCGCACCGGTTATGCGGCGGGTCAGAGCGTATTTTGCGGCGGTGAACCGCGCCGCTCAGACGCCTGTGCTTTTCGATCCCGCCGAGCAGGGTAACTTCAATCTTGATGCGCCGCCCGCTCCGTGGATCAGCCTGGGCTGGATTCAGGGGTTCACACGAAACACAGCCAGTAAGTCGGCGGCCGTGATGACGGGAATTCCAGCGGCCCCGCTGGCGCAGGTGCGCGAGAGTCTTGATGCTCAGGTAAGCTTCCAGTTTCTGACCTGGACCAAGCTGACGATGGCCCTCGCAACCGGATCGCAGCACATGAACGTGCTGGCTACGGCCACGGGAGCAGCGCCGGCGGCCGACGGTGGTCCGGCGGCGACGCCGATCGCAATCCAGAGCGGGTCGACGGCGGCGTCCATTGTGCTCGCAGCTTCCGACGCCGCAAAGTTTGTCGCCGGATCCATCATTGCGGTGGACGGTGATTACCTGGGGCAGACCGGTTTTGTGGGTTCCCCGATATCCGCCGCCTTCGTGCGCCAGCCCTTGAGCGACGTTGACTATATTCGTCGCGTCACGTTTAACGTCGCGCTGGTCTCGCAGGTGAATGGCACAACCCTGACCCTGGCCGCACCGCTCCCTGGCGGAGTTCCGTCCCCGACCGCAACGCTGCAGCCCGTGGTCGGCTTCGTCGATCGTCTCGGGGGCAGTTTCTATCACGAGTGGTCCGCATTGTTTGTCATGGAAGGAAGCCAGGGAGACCGCATTTTCTTCCACTATCCGCGCCTGCAGGCGATGACCGATGCCGAAGAGGCTCCCATATCGCTCGCAGGGAAAGGCAAAGGAACATTGGAACGGATCCTGCTGCGCGGTCAATTCCGTGCTTTGCCTGTTGCCGATCCGCTCGATGGGGAACGAATCCTCTGCTATCGAAGCTTTCTGCCCCCAACCAAGGCATTGGTCTAAACAATGAAGATTACGATCCAGGGAAGAGACTATTCCGCATCGCTCGATGCGATTCATCCTTTGACTATCGAGCGTAAGCTCAATGAACCTTCGCTATGCCGATTTTGCCTTAGCTTTGGGTCCGACGGATGCTTACCCATTCCCGCGCAAAACCAATCCGTTGCGGTCACCGGCGACGATGGGACAAAGTATTTCACGGGTTACATTGCGGCCAGCCCCGCACCGGTGTATGCGGGCATGTCGATCGATGGACCGTTTTATCGATTGGCTATCCAAGCATTGAGCGACGAATTTCTGTTGGATCAGGTTCAGCTTGCGCCCAATCAAGGCGCCGCCGGCATCACCGCGGGGCAACTTGTCACGTCCCTGGTCATGCACACCCGATCTTCCTGCCTGAGTACTCAAGGTGTCTCGCTTGCGGCTCCGGTTGGCGGCTTCACGCCGGAACCGGGCGCATCGTGGAGCAAGTGTGCAGCGTCCGTAGCGGGCCAGGCTCGCGCAGCGTACCGTGTCCTCGGGGGCGCCCTCCAACTATCGCAGATTCCCTTGTCCGTGCATCCCCTCAATGAGACAGACGGCAGTCTCAATCTGAGCGCCCTCGCAATCACATCGGGTGCCAGGCGCGGACTTGCAAACGACATCACGGTGTGCGGTGAGCACGAACCGGCCGCCTTCGTAACCGAGTACTTTCTCGGCGACGGCACAACAGCCCAATTCAATCTCGCAGCTGAGCCATTCTTTCCCCCTGCCTCGCGAGTGAAGATCATCGCTGAGCGTTTCGATGAGCCCTACATCGACCTATCGATGTGGCAGACTTCCGGGGGCGCCGGCTCTCTTTCGCTGGGCGCGGGCGGCCTGGTCATGAACGGCGGCACCGGAATTGACGGCCAGACATTGCTGACCTGGATCGACGAAATCGAAATGGGCGGCACACTCCTGCTGGAGGCCACAGGTGTGACCCTCTCCCCAGGCAGCGCGGGCATCCTTGGCGGTTTTTTGACGGGTCTCGATACGCTTCCCGGGTGCGTGGCGGGTTTTCAGGCAACAGCCCAACCCGGCACAGGGGTGGTTTCATTACAGCCCGTAGTGCAAGGCTCAGCGTCCGGCATGACTTACTCCACAAGCCCGGAAAATCAATATGTCCTCCGTATCTGGATCCATTGCTCCGAGTCCCAGCGATCTTTGAGTACGTATCGATCCTTCGGCGATTCAGGACCAATCACGTTCGGAGGTCAGGGGAATCAGGCCTCAGCAAAGTTGTTGTTCGAAGTTCAGGAATACGCTAACGGTGTCGCGGCTATGCCCGTCAAGCTGTATGACGGCTTGATCACAACTCTGCCGCAAACCTGTTCTTTGGCAGCGGTAAGCAGTATCAACATGGTTGGCTCGATGCGCGGCCTTAGCCTGACAAATCTCGGTTCCGGCTGGGTAGTAAGTACTCCCTCAAATGGGAGTCAGTACACCCGAAGGCTGGGAACATTGGCTGAAGTCGGCGAATGCCATCTCGAGCGCACCGGCACGCTTGCGTTCTACAGCGGGTTTGTGCCGTTGGCGGGAGAGCAAATTGCCGTAAGCTATCGCACCCTGGGCCGGGCGGTTGGCCGCGCGGTCAACGCAACCAGCCAACAGGAACTTGCCGCAGCGGGCTTGCCTTCGATCGCAACATGGATGGGCTCGGTGACGAATCCTCCGGCGCGCAGTTCTGCCGACTGCCGTAATGCGGCCGCTACGATGGTCGCGGCGTCAGCGAGTGCAAGTGCCTTGTGGAGCGGCGGCTACAGAGGGCCGCGGTCGAGCTTCTCCTCCGACGTATGGCCCGGAGATGCGCTGCTCCTGAATGTTCCATCGCTGGTGATTAATTCGCAAGTAGTTATCCGCGCCGTCAAATTTACTTATGCCACCGGCTATCCGGAGTTAGTCACTTACGAGATTTCATTTGCGAATGACTGGGCCGATGATCTCGCAATTACAACGTCACGTACGGTCCCCGCGGACGCTTGGCTGCCGGCGCCCATCGCTCCAACAGTCTTGCCCGATCTTACAAGCCTGACTATTACTGCTCTCAGTGGGACGGCAGTTACAATCAACACCCGAACCGCCCCGCCGGCGGGTGGCGGATTTGAGATACGCCGTCGCGATTTTGGATTTATGGCTGGAGTGGACCCGGACCTGGTGATGCGAGGAACGCAACAGACAATGACATTTGCCCGGGCATCGGGTAACGATCGTTTCTATATTCGGATGTATGACGGCTCAACGCCCCCAAATTATTCCGAGCACTCAACGGCTTTGTTTATCAACTTGCCGCTGGGATCTTGATAAAACACGAGCGAGCAGAGGCGGAGAGAATGAGGTCCGGCGGATGCGGATGATGAATGAATTCGAAGCACAGGTGCTCAGTGATTTGAGCGTGCTCAAAACCCAGATGAGCGGTCTGATGGGCGATGGCAATGGCGGGCGGGTTGCCGACCTCGAGCGGCGTATGGAACGGCATGAGCAGAACTGGCAGCGGGCCAAGGGATTTCTGGCCGCCGTCAGCCTTCTGTTTGCGGTGATCGAAGTAGCGGTGGAGGCTTGGCACCGGCACTGACAACACCTCGTAGATTCTGGATTGTTACGGCGATGGCCGGTTCGTTTGTGGAGACAGATGGGGAAGGAAAAGCCTCGGGCGCCCCCCTATAATCGGATCATGAGTGATCGGCCATTAGTCGGCGTGGTGATGGGGAGCAAGAGCGACTACGAGGTTCTGGCGGCGGCCGTTGAGGTTCTGCGGGTCCTCGAGATTCCGCACGAGGCCAGAGTAGTGAGTGCTCATCGCACGCCGGACTTGCTCTTCCGATATGCCGAGACAGCGCGTGAACGCGGACTGCGCGTCATCATTGCCGGTGCCGGCGGTGCAGCTCATCTGCCTGGGATGCTGGCTGCCAAGACTCTAGTCCCAGTGTTGGGTGTCCCGGTGCCGGCAACGCAACTGAATGGCCTCGATGCGCTGCTCTCGATCGTGCAGATGCCGAAAGGTGTTCCGGTGGGTACGTTGGCAATCGGCAAAGCCGGAGCGGCCAACGCCGCGCTGCTAGCAGCCGAAATGCTCGCCACCAACGACGAGCTGCTCTATCAGCGCCTTCAGTTGTGGCGCGCGGCGCGGACGCAGGAAGTGCTGGACCAGGAGCTGCCCGGGTGAGCGTCGCGGTCAGTGAAACAGTCGAGCCGAAAGTGATCCAGCCCGGAGGGTTGCTCGCAATCCTGGGCGGCGGGCAATTGGGCCGGATGATGGCCATGGCCGCGCGCACCATGGGTTACCACGTTCGCGTGATGGATCCTGAACCCGCCTGCCCCGCGAGTTTCGTAGCCGACGAAACCATTGTGGGACGATGGGACGATGCCGACGCCGCGCGCCGTCTCGCCTCAGGCGCCGATGCGGTGACCCTCGAGATCGAGCAGATCGGCGTCGATGCTCTTGCGCAAGTGGCGCAAATCGCGCCGCTGCGGCCAGGCGTTGAACCCATCCGCATCATCCAGGACAAGACTCTGCAAAAAATCTGGCTGGCCGAATCCGGCTTTCCGGTCGGCCCATTTCGCGTCGTGTGCGAGGAAATGGATCTGCACCATGCGGTCCCGGGACTTGGCGGACGCGTGTACCTTAAGATCGGGCGCGGCGGATACGATGGCCGCGGCCAGGCGCGCATTGGCTTCGACAACGTCGCGGCCGAAGAGCATATCGTGGCAGCCTGGCAAAGCATTGGTGCGCGCCCCGCCGTCGCCGAACAGGCCCTCGACCTCGACTTCGAGATCAGCGTCATGGCCGCGCGCAATCCCGCTAGAGAAGTGCGCAGCTTCCCTGCCGCCCGCAATCACCACGAAAATCAGATACTCGCATGGAGTGTGCTGCCGGCCGGCATTCCCGCGGAGCTTGAATCTCGGGCCGAATCGCTCGCCTCCGAAATCATCGCGAAGCTCGGCATCGAAGGCATGTTGTGTGTTGAGATGTTTGTCACGCGCAAGGGCGAACTGCTTGTCAACGAACTCGCGCCGCGTCCCCACAACAGCTATCACCAGAGCGAGCGCGGCTGCGTTACCAGCCAGTTCGAGCAGGCCGTGCGCGCTGCCTGCAACCTGCCTTTGGGCGATACTGCACTGATCTCGCCCGCCGCCATCGTCAATCTGCTTGGGGAGGTGTGGCTCGACGGCGCGCCCGATTTTGCCGCCGCACTCAAAGTGCCCGGCGTGCGCCTGCATCTCTATGAGAAGCACACACCTCGTGCGGGAAGAAAGATGGGACACTTATCCGCAACAGGATCCAGCGCCGATGAAGCTCTGGCCCGCGTGCTGGAAGCAAAGAGCCGGCTCTAAACGCCGCCTACTCCACTCCCACCTTTTCCCACCGCTTGGGCCGCCGATTGGCCTGCAGAATCTTCTTGCGCAGCCGCAGCGATCTTCGGCGTAACCTCGACCAGCTCATCGTCGGCGATAAACTCGATGGCCTGTTCGAGATTCAGCGTTCGATAGGGCACCAGCCGGATAGCTTCGTCCGCAGTGGACGCCCGCATGTTAGTCATCTTCTTTTCGCGGACCACGTTCACGTCGAGATCGTTGTCGCGCGAGTGCTCGCCGACCACCATGCCCTCGTAAACTTCAACACCGGCCCCGACAAACAATATGCCGCGCTCCTGCAGCCCGTTCAACGAATAAGTTGTCGTTTGCCCCTGGCGATCGGCGATCAACGCGCCGGTGGGTCTCTGCGGTATCTCACCCTGGTACGGAATATAGCCGTCGAACAGGGAATTCATGACGATCGTCCCGCGCGTCTCTGTCAGCATTTCCGAGCGCAAGCCGATGATGCCGCGGCTGGGCACGCGAAACTCCATCCGCACGCGGCCCGAGCCATGATTGTGCATCTTGGTCATCTCGCCCTTGCGCGGTCCAAGCTTCTCGATCACCACACCGGTGTGCTCTTCCGGCACGTCGATGGTCAAGTGCTCCACCGGCTCCATGCGCACGCCGTCCACCACCTTTGTTACGATCTCGGGCCGTCCCGCCGACAGCTCGAACCCTTCGCGCCGCATCATCTCGATCAGGATGGCGAGCTGCAATTCGCCGCGGCCCAGCACCTTGAACGTGTCCGGCGAACCGGTCTCTTCGACGCGGATACTTACGTTGGTGAGCAGTTCCTTTTCCAGGCGCTCGCGCAGATTGCGGCTGGTGACATACTGGCCTTCGCGTCCCGCAAACGGCGAGTTATTCACGCTGAATTGAATCGCAATCGTCGGCTCGTCGATAACAATCAGCGGCAGAGGAGCAGGATTTTCGACGCTCGTAATCGTCTCGCCGATCGTGATGCCTTCCACCCCGGCCACCGCCACGATGTCGCCCATCGTTGTCTCGGCGGTCTCGGTCCGCTTCAATCCCGAAAATGTGAACAGCTTGGTGATGCGCGTCTTCATCAGCGACCCATCGCGCTTCGAGATCACCACGTCGTCGCCGGCGTGCAGCGTGCCCTGGAAGACGCGGCAAATCGCGATGCGGCCAAAGTAATCGGAGTAATCGAGATTGGTGACCAGGATCTGAAGCGCGCCTTCCGCATCGCCGGTCGCCGCCGGAATGGTGTTCACGATGCTCTCGAACAACGGCTGCAGGTCCACGCCGGGCTTGGCCAGGTCGGTTGTCGCGGTACCCAGCTTGGCGACTGTGTACAGCACCGGAAACTCGAGTTGCGATTCCTCCGCATCGAGATCGATGAAAAGGTCGTAAATTTCGTTCAGTACTTCCTGCGGGCGCGCATCGGGACGGTCGATCTTGTTGATCACCACGATCGGCGGCAGCTTGGCCTCCAGTGCCTTCGCCAGCACGTAGCGCGTCTGCGGCAGCGGCCCCTCGGCAGCATCCACCAGCAGCATCACGCCATCCACCATCTTCAGTGCGCGCTCCACCTCGCCTCCAAAATCGGCGTGGCCCGGTGTATCAACAATGTTGATCTTGCCGCCGGCAAAGTTGATAGCCGTGTTCTTGGCGAGAATCGTGATACCGCGCTCGCGTTCCAGTTCGTTTGAATCCATCACCCGTTCCGCCACTTGTTCGTTGGCGCGGAACGTTCCGGACTGACGCAGCATGGCGTCTACCAGCGTTGTCTTGCCGTGGTCAACATGGGCGATGATGGCGATATTGCGTATCGTCTGCGTCACAGGGTCAGCTTTTCCTCTCGGGCTTCGGCCAGCGCGGGCCGCAGGAATTCACAGGATGTAAAAACGACAAGAAGTCCGCGCGTGGACGACTCTATTTCAATTTTAGCAGTAAGATAGATATAGCGCAGGTATGGCCGTCCGTGCCGCCGGGAGGACGCCTGTCGGGGACCCCGCGCTGCATCCAATGAGATTTGGATTCATTTTTTTTTCAGAGTTGAAGAATGCTGCGCTGTGCCTTGCTATGTGCTTTTGTTTCTTGTTGTGTCCTGACTCAGGCATTTGCAAAGAACGAGAACACCCCGAATATTCCCGCCGAACCGCGAAGGACCGAGCGTCCCAGCGACATCACTGTCCCACTTTTGTCTGAAGCCCTGCATCTTTCCGACTTCCCGTCTCAGCACCCGAGACCAGGCATGCGTGAAAAGCTGGTCAAGGTCAGCGGATTCGTCCAGAACTCGCCGCGCGATGGCGAAGCGGCCACCGAAGACACGGAGGTGTGGCTTGGCCACACGCGCAGCGCGCTCTATGTCGTTTTCATCTGTCGGGATCACCGGCCGGCCGACATACGCGGCCACCTCGCGCGCCGCGAGAACATTCTGAAGGACGACAATGTCGCGCTGCTCCTCGACCCCTTTCAGGACCGCCGCAAGGGTGTTCTCTTCAAAGTAAATCCGGCCGGCGTCCAGGCCGACGCCGAATGGAGCGAGAACTCCGATCCCGATTACAGCTATGACCAGGTCTGGGATTCCGAGGCGCACGTCACCCCTGATGGCTGGATGGCCCTGATCAGCATCCCGTTCCAGAGCGTTCGTTATCGTTCGCTCAGTTCCGATTGGGGAGTCGTTTTCTCGCGCAACCTGCCGCGCAACAGCGAAGTCGACTACTGGCCGCGCATCTCGGCCGGCACCTCCGGGGTGCTCAGCCAGGAGGGAACTCTGCACGGCATGACCGGCATGACCAGTTCGCACAACTTGCAGCTGAACCCGTATGTGCTGGCGCAGAACGAGCGCTCCCTCGTCGACCTCGATCCGCTGAATCCTCACTTCAGTTCGCGACACCTCGAAGGTGCGGCGGGCGGTGAGGCCAAGGTGGTTTTCAACGAGAGCCTGGTGCTCGACGCCACCATCAATCCCGACTTCAGTACAGTGGAATCGGAGCAGCCGCAGTTCACGGTGAATCAGCGTTACGCCGTCTATTTTCCGGAATTGCGCCCCTTCTTCCTCGAAAATGCGAACTATTTTGCCACGCCCATCGACCTGGTCTACACCCGCAACATCGTGCACCCCACCTATGGCGCGCGCATGACGGGGAAAATCGACAATACCAACGTTGGCGCGTTCCTTATCGACGATCGCGATCCCGGCGAGACGGCCACGCCCGAAGATCCGCTCTACGGCAAGCGGGCAACGTTCGCCGTGGGCCGCGTCTCGCAGGATTTCGGCAGGAACTTCAGCGTCGGGGCCATCTATACCGACAGGGAGTTCGGCGGTGGATGGAATCGTGTCGGCGGAGTCGACTTTACCTCGCGCATGAATGAACACTGGACACTGGCCGGGCAGGCGGCCGAGAGCTCGACCCAGGACACAACGGACGGCGGAGGCAATACCAGGGGCCCGGCCTTGAACTTCGAAGTCCAACGCAACAGCCATGCCTTCAATCTCGATTCGGTCTACAAGGACTACAGCACCAATTTCCAGACCCAGGTCGGATTCATTCCCACGTCCAACATCCGATCCAACCAGACTTGGGCGAATTACAAATGGTTCCCCAGCCACCGCCTTTTTCAGACCGTCGGCGTTGAAACCAGCCAGAGCATCGCGTTTGACCACCAGGGCAACCGCGTCTCCCACTATTCCAGCTTCGATCCGTTTGTGCAGTTGCCACGCCGGGTGATGTTTGCGCCGATCGTGGGCCAGAGCTCCGACACGCTCGGCCCGCAGGACGAAACCCTGCTGACGGAAAACGAGAATTTCACCCAGAATTACGGCGGACTGTTTACGCGCGGCGCTCCGCTTACCCAGCTCAGCTTCAACATCGTGGCTGCGCGCGGGGGCAACGTGAATTACAACCCGCCGGAGGGCGGCGTTCCTTCGCTGCTCAACCAGCAGTGGGCGGAGGCCTATCTCACCCTGCAGCCACTGCATCAGCTCACTGCGGATAACACGTACCTGCTGGATCGCGATTTTGCCGCGGACGACAATGCCTTTGTTTACGAGAGCCAGACGCTGCGCACGCGCATCAATTACCAGTTCACCCGCGCATTTTCCGCGCGCGTGATCGTGGAGTACGACTCCACCCTGGCCAATCCCCTCGAGACCTCGCTGCAGCACACCAAGCAGGTTGGCACCGAGGCGCTGCTCACCTGGCTGCCGCACCCCGGCACGGCGATTTACGTCGGCTACAACGACGATCTGCAGAATCTCGACCGCACGCTGTGCAACCGGCTTCAAAACGGCGCCTGCGATCCCGACAACATCGTCCCGCCGCGCTCCCCGCAGTACCTCAACGACAGCCGCCAGGTCTTCGTCAAGGCTTCGTACCTGTTCCGCTTCTGATCGCCGCTCTTCCACGCGCCAGGTGCGTCGTTTACACTGCTGGCAAATGCGAATCGGCTGTTCCACTCGCTTCTCACTTCGCTCAGCTTTCAATTCCGCCTTTGCGGCGTGCACATTCACATTCCTGCTGGCTCTGGCACCCGCCCTTGCGCAGGGAAATAAAACCGCCCAACTGCGCATCTACTCCATCGATGTCGAAGGCGGCCAGTCCACCCTGCTGGTAGCTCCGTCGGGGGCTTCTCTTCTGGTCGATACTGGCTGGCCCGCAAGCGATGGCCGCGATGCCGACCGCGTGCAGGCCGCCATGCGCGATGCGGGCATCACTAAAATCGATCACCTGCTCGTGACTCACTACCATACCGACCACGTCGGCGGAGTGCCGGAACTGGTCAAGCGCGTCCCCATCGGCGAGTTTCTCGATCACGGTGAGAATCGCGAAGACTCCGACATCACGCGCCATGATTATGCCGCGTACCTCAAGGCCATCGAAGGCAAGCCGCATCGCGTCGTCCGTCCCGGCGACACCATCGACCTCCTCGGCCTGAGCGCCATCGTGCTCACCGCCGACGGAGACCACATCAGCTCCATCCCGGGCATCAAACCGCAGCCCAATCCTTACTGTGCCTCAGAGCCCAAGCCCGAAGCCGACTCAAGCGAGAACGCCCGCTCCGTCGGCATCCTCGTCACCTACGGCAAGTTTCGTTTCCTCGATCTCGGTGATCTGACCAAGGCCAAAGAGATCGCGCTGGTCTGCCCCGCCAATCCCATCCCGCCCGTCGACCTGTATCTTGCCACGCATCACGGCATGAATCAGTCCAACGCGCGCGCCATCGTCGATGCGATTCATCCCCGCGTGACCATCATGAACAACGGCGCGCACAAGGCGGGCAGCCCCGAGGCCTGGCAGACCATCCACGAGAGCCCCGGCATGCAGGACCTCTATATGCTTCACACCGCCGAGGGCTCCGACGCCGCCCACAACAGCCCCGAATCCCTGATCGCCAATCCCAAAGGCAGCGCCACCGACGGTGCATATTTCAAGGTAGTCGCCTCCGCCAACGGAAGCTTCTCCGTCACCAACACCCGCACCAGCCAGACAAAGAATTACGCGGCAAAGTAAGACAGCTCCTAGCTTCTAGCTACTAGCCATTAGCTTCTGACTCCACCCCTGTCATCGCTGAGCGGAGGTCGCTGCGGCGACCGTAGTCGAAGGATCCGCAGTTCCGGGCCGCTCGCGAACGTGAATCAAGCTAGAAGCTAGAGGCTAGGAGCTAGAAGCTGTCTTTCCCGTCCTCTTCCACAACTCTTCGAGCGCATCGCAAGCGTTGCGAACGCCATCTTCGTGCGCCAGCATCCGGGCAACGCTCTGTGCGCGCCGCGCGAATTTCGGTTCCTCCAGCATCTGGCGCACCTTGCGCGCCACGCGCAGCGGCGAATACTCGCTGCGCCGGATCACCCGCGCCACTTTCAACCGCCGCATGCGCCGGGCATTGTCCGGCTGGTCGTGCGAATACGGCATGATCAGCATGGGTTTGCCCGCCTGCAGGCATTGCGCCGTCGTGCCTACGCCACCCTGGTGTACGACCATCGCGGTGCGCGGAAAAAGAGCTGAATACGGCGCATACTCCGCCACGCAAATCGACTCCGGCAAAATTTGATTCGGCCGGTTGCGCTGATCGCTACCGATCAGCAGCACCGCGCGCACATCAGCTTTCATCGCCGCGCGTGCCGAGTGCTCATAGAACTGTCCCGCCGCCAGCACCGCGGCCGATCCCAGCGTAAATACCACCGGGGGGGGCCCGTTCGATAGAAACGCCTCCAGGTGCGCCGGCAGTTTCGCATTCCCGGCATCCGCGTCGTAGAAGCAGAACCCCGTAATCCGCGTGTTCGGCGGCCAGTCTTTCTGTTCCAATCCCAGCACCCGCGAAAACAACGCCAGCACCAGGTACGGCGAGTGCTTGGCATCGAAGAGCGGATTCGCCCCGCGCTCCAGTCCCAGTTCGCGCCGCAACTCGTAGATGGGCTCAGGCCACTTGCGGGTAGTGAACCGCGCCAGTCTCCGGATGGCCCTCCCCATCCCCGGCACCGCCTTGTCAGTGCGGGCCAGGCCCGGATACGGCGGCAGCACCGGCGGATCGAACGCTGAGAAAAACGACAGCGGCGCCAGCACGTAGCTCGCCCACGGAATTCCCGTCACCTCCGCCACCAGCGGCCCCGCATAATTCAGTTCCCCCAGCAGCAGCAGGTCGGCTCGCTCCGGCTGGGTGGCTGCGTGCGTCAGGTCCTCATACGTCTCCCGCAGCGACGGAAACAGAAAGTCCCTCAGCCCGTGCTCGGTCCCGTGCTTCACGTCGTAGACCATTTCCACGAGCGCGCTGTTCTTCGGATCGATGTCCGGCCGCACGGCATGGAACTCCAGCCCCAGCGGCCGGATCTTCGGTTCATAGAGAGCCGGCAACGCCATCACCGGCACATGCCCGCGCCGCTTCAATTCCAGCGCGATCGCAATCAGCGGATTGGTGTCGCCAAAGGTGCCAATATTCGAAAGAACAATGCGCACAATCAGGGTCCGAGGGTGGTTTGGTCTGCTCCTTGAGGTTAATGCATCCCCCTTGCGTCGGATCGTCGGCGAAATCACCAGCATCGATGAACTGAAAATGACATCCCAGATCCCCTGCGTCCTGAGCCTCGCCCTACCCGTCTTTACGGTCAGAGTTCCGCTGAAGTGTTACCCCTTCGCCGTCGCACCAGGAGCCGACATGCCATTTCTTGACTATTGTTATTCGCGCTCGCCGCGCACTCTTACTGCAATAGCACTCGCGTTCTTTTTTGCGGCGCCCGCCGTTCTGGCTGCCCAGCCGCCCTATCACATCCTGGATCATTGGAAACTCGGCGGCGAGGGCGGGTGGGATTACCTGCTCGCCGACTCCTCGGCCCACCGCCTCTACATCACCCACGGCCCGCGCGTCGAAGTCATTGACTCCCAGACCGGCAAGCCCATCGGCGCCATCACCGGCCTGCATGGAACCCACGGTGTGGCTCTCGACAACGCCGGCAAGTTCGGCTACATCTCCGACGGCGGCGGCAACGCGGTGGTCGTCTTCGATCGTGCCTCGCTCGCCATCGTTGCGACCATCCCCGTCGGCACCAACCCCGACGGCATCGCCTTCGAGCCCGCCACGCAGACCGTGTGGGCCTTCAACGGCCGCAGCAAGGATGTGTCCGTAGTCGACGCCGCCACGCGCAAAGTAGTCGCCACCATTCCCCTGCCGGGCAAGCCCGAATTCCCCGCCGTCGACGGCAACGGCACCGTCTTCGACAACATTGAAGACAAAAACGAAATCGTGCGCCTCGACGCGCACGCCCGCAAGCTGACAGCCGAGTGGCCCGCAGGCTGCGAGTCTCCCTCCGGCCTGGCCTTCGATATCGCCGGTCACCGCTTATTCCCGGTTTGCGACGGCAACAAGATGGCCGTGGTCGACTCCAACAGCGGCAAAGTGCTGGCTACGCCTGCCATCGGCGACGGCCCCGACGCCGCCAATTATTCTCCGGCTCACAACCTGGCCTTTGCCTCTTCCGGCGATGGCGTCCTCTCGGTGGTGGATGCGTCCTCGCCCGGCTACAAGACGATTCAGAGCCTGCCCACCCAGCGCGGCGCCCGCACCATGACCTACGATCCCTCGACCGATCGTCTGTATGTCGTCACCGCGGAGTTCGGTCCGCCGCCGGCCCCCACCGCCGACCGCCCCCACCCCTGGCCTTCGATCAAGCCCGGCACCTTCACCGTCATCGCGATCGGCCGCTAGCCCATCTCGGTGCCCAGTTCACTGCTCACTGTCCACTAATTCATACGGCAGCCCGAACCGTCCGATCTGCACCAGGGCTTTGTCCCCCGGGGGCCAGATGTGCAGGCTCTCCACGCGGGTAGAACCCGTCATGCGATGAGCTTCCGCGGTGCCCACCAGCATGCCTGTCGCGGCCACATGAAAGCGCACGCTGAGCGCGTCGCCGGACTTGGCGCGGTCCCACCCGAAGACATATTCCCCCGGCTTGAGCGCGATTCCCCCGATCCGTATCGGCGCCTGCACCAGCAGATAGTGCGAATACTTGCCATCAGCCGAGTAGCCCGCCGTCAGCAGCACCACCCCGGCAATGTACCGTCCCCGCGCATCCACAATGCCCGACGCGGTGCGCATCTCGGTCTCAATGTGCTCTTTCTCCACTGGCGCGCGCGAGGGCAGCAGGGAAGCAAGCTCGGCATCCGTAGCCTGGCGCCAGGTGCCCTTCTGCCCCTGCATCGCGGTCGAAACAACCAGCAAAAGGAAAGCAGGAAAAAACAGGTTCGCAACTGAAGCAAAGCGCTTCCGTCTCATCGCGGTTCTCATCATGGCTTCGGCTTTCTGAGGGATTCGAGGGTGACCAGCCCGCGCTGGATAGCCGCGGTCGCCGCCTGGGTACGGTCGGTGACGCCGAGTTTGCCCAGCAGGCTGTTGATGTGGGTCTTCACCGTGGCCTCTGATATATCCAACTCGGTCGCGATCTCCTTGTTGCTCTTGCCGCCCACAATCTGTTCCAGAACGTCGAACTCGCGCGGCGTCAGTTCTTCGGTGCCCATGCGCTCGGCCAGCCGCTGCGCAATCGCCGGCGGGATGTGCGATTTGCCCGCGTGCACGGCGCGGATAGTCGAAATCAATTCGTCGCTGGTCATGCCCTTCAGCAGGTAAGCGCGCGCCCCGGCCTGCAGGGCGCGGTAGATGTCCTCATCGCCGTCGTATGTGGTGAGCACGATGAAGCGCGCCTGCGGGTTCTCCATGCGGATGCGCTGGATCACCTCCACCCCGCTCAATCGCGGCAGGCGCAGGTCGATCAGGGTGATGGCGGGCTGGTGTTTGCGAATCTGGGTGATCGCTTCCACCCCGTCGGCAGCCTCGCCCACCACTTCCAGCCCGTCGACGACATTCAGCAGCGCTACCAGTCCCTGGCGCACCACGTGATGGTCTTCCACGACCACGACGCGAATCGATTCCTCTGTCACTGTCACTCCTTCACTCCTTTGGGAGTCGGCGTTCGCAGCCGGATCGTTGTTCCCACCCCGGGTACGCTCACGACTTCGAGTTCGCCGCCGATCACCGCCGCCCGCTCGCGCATGCCGGTCAGCCCATAGTGTCCCCCGGACTCCGTCGATTTGCCGTTGTTCGAGCCATGCTCTGCGTCGAACCCGCGCCCGTTGTCCCGCACTTCCAGCGCCACCTCGGCGGAACTGTACTCCAGTTGAACCGTCAAATTCTGCGCGCCGGCGTGTTTCTTCACATTATGGATCGCCTCCTGCGCCACGCGCAGAATCTCGCGCTCCGTTCCCAGTGGCATGGCGCGGTACGCACCATAAATGCTGAAGCTGGCTTCCATCCCATGGCCGTCTGCCTGCTCGACCATGCGCCGTAGCTGCACCGGCAGTGTGACCTCGCCCGCATCCTGTGAGCGCAATGACCAGATGGATTGCCGCGCATCGGCCAGTCCGGCGCGCACGAAGTCGCGGGTCTTGTCCAGGTGCTTCACCGCCGCCGCCGGCTTGTTCTGCTTGAGCAATTCGCTCAGCACTTCCAGCTGCACCGAAATGCCAACGTAGCCCTGAGCCAGTGTGTCGTGAATCTCGCGGGCAATGCGATTGCGCTCCCCCAGCACCGCGCGAAATTCGCGTTCCGCCCGCACCAGTCTCATCCGCAGCAGCAGCACCACGAGCCCCGCCATGGCCGCGCCCAATACCGCAAAGAACCACAGCGTCTGGTAGAAATGGGGACGCAGTTCGAATACGAGCGTCGCTCCCTGCGTATTCCACACCCCGTCGTTGTTGGCCGCCTGCACGCGGAACGTGTAGCGGCCGGGAGGAATGTTGGTGTAGTAGGCCGTGCGCCGCGAACCTGCCTCGGTCCACCCGTGATCGAAGTTCTCCAGCATGAACCGGTAGCGCACCTTCTGCGGCGCGACGAAGCTCAGCCCCGCATACTCAAACTGAAAATGATTGTGCCCCGCGGGAACCCGGATCGAGTTGTCCGTACCTCCCAGCGGCTGCGAAACATCATCCACCGCGAACCGCACCAGGGCCACCGGAGGCGGCACGGAATTGACCGGAAAATGCGCCGGGTCTGCCATCTCCAACCCTTTGGGCGTTGCGAACCACAGCCGGCCGTCCCGGCCCTGCCATGCCGAGGGATGGCTGTTGGTTGCGGTCTCACGGCTGATAAGGCCATCGGCGGTCGTAAACTCGATCCAGTTCAGGCAATCCACGCCTTCCATCGCCCCGGCAATTCCCGCGCAGTCGCACCGCGCGATGCCGTTCCCCGTCGCGAACCACAGATGGTTGTGGCCGTCGTCGAGAATGGCGTGAATCGATGTGTTCTTGAGCCGGTCCTGGGTCACGCGCGCAAAATGCTGCCCGTCCCACAGGTTCCAGCCGTGGTCCTGGGTCCCGATCAGCAGCGTATCTTTGGCCCGCGGCAGCAAGGCCGTGATCACGTTGCTCGAAAGACCATCGGCGGTGGTGAAGTTTGTGATCTTGCCCTCATGCAGGCGGGACAGGCCGGCAAGAGTCGCAATCCAGAGATCGCCGCTCGTATCGCGCACCATGGCTCCGATCAGATCGCTGCCCAGCCCGTCGGCCTGCGTAAAGGTCTCCATGCGCGTGCCAGGCTCAGCCCCTTCGAGCGGTTGGATCCAGTGGGTCAGCCCACGCCGCGTGCCGATCCACAGAGATCCGTCGGTATCTACAAGGAGCGAGCGGATGAAGTCGTCGGGAAGTCCGTCCGCAGAAGTAATGGTAGTGACCTGCCCCTGCCGAATCCTGCTCAGGCCATCCGGAGTCCCCACCCACATGTCGCCATTGGAAGCCGCTGCCAGGGAAAGAATCACATCGCTGGGAAGACCCTTGCGCACGTTGTAGTTCCCCATTCCGTAGCGGCCGCCCTCAAAGGTCAGGAACACATTCAGGCCCCCGCCATTGGTTCCCACCCACAGCGCCCCGATGCGGTCTTCGACCACCGTGGTGACGTTGTCCGAAGGGAGCCCGTCCCGCGAGTTGTAGGCCTTGAATCGCTGATCGCGCAAGATGTGCAGGCCTCCGGTCTCGGTTCCCGCCCAGATGTTGCCTTCGCGATCTTCCATCAGCGCCAGCACCGACTCCGCGGCCAGCGGATCGGTGACCGGCAACCGCTCCAGTTTTCCGCCCGCCCAGCGCGCCAGGCCTCCGTTGGTGCCAATCCACAGCGTTCCCTGGTTGTCGGCGAGCAGCGCCTGGATGCGGCTGCCCGGCAACTCCTGGCCCACCGTCAGGCGCGTCTTCGGCGCCTCTCCGCCTCCCAGCACCAGCGTACTTTTGTTGCCCACCCCGGTGGCTCCGTTGCTGAAGTTCACCAGGAACCACAAGTCATCCTTCGACAAGCCAGCCCATACCGCGGCCTGCTTCCAGTCCCCGGCATGAGGAGGAGTATCGACCCACGCCCCGGTCATCCCGCCGCCGGTCAACGTCGCAATCGGCGTTCCGGCTCGCCATTCCTCACTCTTTTCAAAGCGTTGCTGCGCGCCCTCCCGCGCCAACCCTTCATCGGTATAGACCCACAAGGTGCCCGATGAATCCTCGCTTAACGCACGTATATCGTTTCCCGGCAAGCCATCCTGGGTCGTGAACGACTTCACCGCCCCGTTCTTCCACTGCGCCAGGCCCTCGCTGGTGCCGATCCAAAGCGCGTCGTCCCGGGTCTCGACCAGGCATTGCACATCGTTTCCGGGCAGCGCCGGAGCCGAGGTCTTGTCGAAAACTTCAAACGCGTTGCCGTCAAACCGCACCAGCCCCACTTCGGTGCCCAGCCACACGAAACCGTTGCGCGTCTGCAGCACCGCCTTGACGGTGGTCTGCGGCAGGCCGTTCTCCATCATCCACGTCTGCCTGCCAAAACTCGCCAGCGGCGTTGACGGCTCAAGGGCCGCTCCCGGGATGCCTCCTGCCAGCCACAACGCAGCCACCAGCCCGCATACGATCTCGCGGGCGCGCCGGCGAGAGAGAGCCTGGACAAAGCTCGATAGCGTTACCGGGTTGGCGGGAATAGGAAACACAGGATCAAAGCGCGGCCTTTCTGAGATTCCGGCTCGGACTCGTTGAAAAGGGTGCGCTCTTCCAAGTTAATTCGCCAGGGCCTCGAATGCCCAGAAGTCCCGTGTTCCGTAAGGCCAAACCCGCGCAATTCTCCACCCATGGGTGGAGTCCGGACTCCCTCGAACGACGCAAGACATCGATCTGCGTGCGAGTTAGGCTGTTCTTGTCTCCTGAAGCCTGTACATCACTGGCTTGTGACTCTCGGGGTGGCGCTTTCGAGCAGCCACCCCTTTCCTTTTACGGCGGAAGCGACGGCGGCGAAATTTTCCCGTCAGGAAACTACGTCTGGTACTCTCGTCCTCGCATGGAGTACACCAATATCCGCATCGAGAATCGCCCGCCCCTGGCGGTAATTACACTTGATCGCCCCAAAGCCCTCAATGCCCTGAACACCGCTACCCTCGTTGAACTGGAAACAGCCATCGAGGCAGCGTATAACGACGCGAGTGTGCGGGTCGTGCTTCTCACCGGCGCCGGGGGCCGCGCCTTCGCCGCAGGCGCCGACATTCGTGAACTGGCCGCGATTCCGCCCGAAGAAGGCCGGGCTTTCGCCCTTCGCGGCCAGGCCATCTTCCGGCGCATTGAGACCCTGGGCAAGCCGGTAATCGCCTGCATCCAGGGTTTTGCCCTGGGCGGCGGCTGCGAACTGGCCATGGCCTGCACTCTGCGCATCGCCGCGGACGATGCCCGTTTCGGCCAGCCCGAAGTGAAACTCGGCATCATCGCCGGATACGGTGGCACCCAGCGCCTGCCGCGTCTCGTAGGGCGCGGCCAGGCCCTCAAGCTCCTTCTCACCGGCGCCGTGATCGACGCCCACGAAGCGCTCCGCATCGGCCTGGTCGAAGAAGTCGTTCCGGCCGCCGAACTCATGAGCCGCGCCGAGGCTCTCGCCATCGAAATCGCCGCCAACGCCCCCCTCGCCGTCGCCGAAACCTTGCATGCAGTGGATGAAGGCCTGCCTCTGCCGCTGGAACTGGCGCTGCTTCGCGAGGCCGCCCGTTTTGGCGCGCTCTCCGCCACCGCCGACAAGGCCGAAGGCGCTCGCGCCTTTCTCGACAAGCGCCCTCCCGCGTGGAAGGGCGAATGACGCATCCTGCTATGCTGGACTCGTGATTCGTCGTTCCCGAATGCAAGGATTGGCAGCGATGGGGTTGCTTCTGGCCGTGGCTGTTGTTGCCTGTCACAAAGAAGAACAAGCGGTGGTGGGCGTGGCCCACACGGCCCAGAAGGCCGAGCAAAAGGCGCAGGCGGCAGCCACCGAGCGCGACCGCGAGCGCGCCGCCCTGGCCAAAATTCCTCTCCCCACCAAGAGCCTCTACATCAATGTCCGCGAGCCCAGCGAGTGGGCCAACCCCTTCATCAGCGCCGATACCGAGTACCTCACCCTGCGGGTCATCATGGCCGACGCCAATCCCAGTTCCTTCGGCGAGGGAGGAATGCTGCGCCCCGAAGCCGCGCGCCGGCAGGAACTGCAGATCCACCCTGCCGATCTGGCCGAAGCGCTGATCGCGCTGCCCGCTTCCGCCTGGAAGTACGGTCGCGTCGTCGCCATTGCCGAGTCGCCCCTCGCCGATCGCAAAAAACGCGCCATCGTTCGACGCAACGTCGAAGCCGCCATCCAGAAACTCAATGATCTCGAAGTCGTCGTCGACGAGTGGCCCGTGCGCTAAAAGCAGCTTCCAGCTCCTAGCTTCCAGCTCCTAGCTTTTTTCGTGCTGAAAATGTTCCGTGCCCCATCCTTTCCGCTTCTTTTTGCGGAAAGGGTGGGAAACCACGAACCTGAACCAAGCCTTTTCATCTCGGATCGACAACAACGGAATGAACCTCAAGCTTCTAGGCCCTGGTTCTTTTCATGCAATCGCGCGCCGTTCGCATCTCCACGATGAAGCTAGGAGCTAGTAGCTAGGAGCTAGTAGCTAGCTTCTTGTTATCCTTCGTAATCAATGCCGGAACTCCCCGACATCACCGCCTACATCACCGCCATCGAGGACCGCGTCCTCGGCCAGACGCTCGAACGGGTTCGGCTTGGCTCGGTCTTCCTCTTGCGCACCGTCGATCCTCCGCTCAGCAGCGTCGAAGGCCGAACCGTCGGCGCCATTCGCCGCATCGGCAAGCGCATCGCCATCGGCGTCGAAGGCGATCTCTGGCTCGTGCTCCACCTGATGATCGCCGGCCGGTTGCACTGGAAGCCCCCGCAGGCCAAGCTCGCCGGCCGCAACGCCCTCGCCGCTTTTGATTTCTCCACCGGCACCCTCACCCTCACCGAAGCCGGCAGCAAACGCCGCGCCTCGCTCTACGTCCTGCGCGGCGAAGCAGCGCTCGAAGCCATCGATCCCGGCGGCGTGGAGATTTTCTCGACCGACCTAGATGGCTTCCGCGCCGCTCTCTCCCACGAGAACCGCACCCTCAAGCGCGCCCTCACCGATCCCCGCCTCATCAGCGGCGTGGGCAACGCCTACTCCGACGAAATCCTGCATGCCGCCCAGCTTTCGCCCATCACTCTCACCCACAAGCTCAAGCCCGAGGACTGGCACCGCCTGTTCGAATGCACGCGCTCGACGATGACCCTTTGGATGGACCGCCTCGTCGCGGAAGCAAAGAAGGGCTTCCCTGAAAAAGTGACAGCGTTTCGTCCCGAGATGGCGGTGCATGGCCGCTTCAACCAGCCCTGCCCGCGCTGCGGAGAGAAAATCCAGCGCATCCGCTATGCCGACAACGAAACCAACTACTGCGCCCGCTGCCAGACCGGCGGCAAGGTGCTGGCCGACCGCAGCCTTTCGCGGCTGCTCGGCTCCGACTGGCCCCGTACCCTCGACGAACTTGAAGCCCTCAAGCGCCGCTGACCACCCCGGACGGCAATTCTCCTTGACACACGTTTTCGCGTGCCCCAAAGTGGAAGCCTCCCCGTGTTCCCCGATTCGCCGCCCCTGAGCGGACGTTTGCGCATATTGGAGGTCGCCCGATGCATCATCTTCACCCGAACCTGTGGGCCATTCTGGTCTCGGCACTGATCCTGTGGATCCTGGGGGCCGTCTGGTACTCGCCCGCCCTGTTCGCCAAGCCGTGGATGGCGGCCCTCGGCATCGCTCCCGACCCCAGCCAGAAAAAGGGCCTGATCCCGGGCATGATTGCGTCCCTCGTCGGCGATTTCATTCTGGCTTTCGTCCTCAACCACTTCACCTTGTGGGCCCACGCGACCACCTTTGGCTGGGGAGCGCTCATCGGATTCATCTCCTGGGTCGGTTTCTTCGCCGCCCCGAACTTTCCCCAGGGCATCTACGAGAACCGGCCATTCAGCCTGTTCTTCATCAACAACGGCTATTGGCTCATCGGCCTGATCATCGTCGGCGGCCTGCTCGCGGTCTGGCAGTAAACAGGGGACGAGAGAACCATCGAGCAGGAAAGGGTGCCCCGGAGCCTGCCCTGAGCGGAGTCGAAGGGTCTCGCGTCTGAGACCTGGGAAACCACCGGCTCTGTACAATGCCTCCATGGCAAAGGAAAAAATCGCCACCGCGCATGCCCCTGCCGCCATCGGGCCGTATTCCCAGGCCATCCGCCTCGGAAATCTCCTGTTCACTGCCGGCCAGATCGCGCTTGATCCCGTCACCCAGCAGATCGTTGGTCCCGGCATCCAGGAACAGACCACCCGCGTGCTCGAAAACCTGAAAGCCATCCTCGAATCCGCCGGCTCCAGCCTCGCCCAGGTAGTCAAAGCCACGGTCTTTCTCAAGGACTTCAACGACTTCGCGGCCATGAACGAAATCTACGGCAAATACCTGGCCCCCGAAGGCGTTCTGGCCCCCGCCCGCAGCACCGTCGAAGTCTCGCGCCTGCCCAAGGACGCGCTGGTCGAGATCGAGCTGATCGCCGAGCACGATCCCGCCATCCATTCGTATCTTCACCGGCCCTCGAGCATCTAACAGACATGAGTAATTCCACTGGTCAAAGTATGTCTGAGACACCTGAAAAAGTGGTCAAGTCCGACGCCGAGTGGCGCGCGGCCCTGACCCCGCAGCAATATCACGTTTTGCGCGAAAAAGGCACCGAGCGCCCCTTCACCGGCGCCCTGACCGAGAACCACGAAACCGGCAATTATCACTGCGCCGGCTGCGGCGAACTCCTGTTCCTTTCGGGAGCCAAATTCGATTCCGGCTGCGGCTGGCCCAGCTTCATGATCCCGGCCGACTCCAAAGCCGTCCACGAGCACGAAGACAACACCTTCGGCATGCGCCGCATTGAAGTCACCTGCGCCCGCTGCGGCGGCCACCTGGGCCACGTCTTCCCCGACGGCCCGCGTCCCACCGGCCTCCGCTACTGCATCAACTCCGCCTCGCTGACCTTCGAAAAAGAGAAATAACAACCCGAAACAGCTCGCCGGGAAACAAACCCTCCGTGCCCCATCCTTGCGCCTTCTTCCTGGCGCAAGGGTGGGAGACCACGAACCCATACCAGGCTGTGTCTGACGAAGCGCGATTGAATCGCTTTGTATCAGGGCACGGCTTCACAGCTTGCCGAAAGATCCATTTCGTGAAGGGTACGGGCTTCAGCCCGTACGTTTAACCCAATCAATTTTGGCGCGGCTTTAGCCGCCGAGGGGGATCTTTTCATCGGATTTGCCTCTTCCTCGGCCTTTTTTCAGCAACCCGTTCAGCCGTGCCGCAAAAACCTGCAAACGATCGGCCTTCAGGCCCTGCGCGCGGTTTTTCCCCGTTCTCGGAACCCCGCTCGATTCATCAGGCACTGCTGAGTTCTCCACCGCGATGCACAGCCCGCCCCCTGCAATCGCTGGTAAAATCGAGCTTTCGATCAGCCCTCCCGCAGGGAATTTAAACCCGGAAAGCTCTCATCGTGCTTGACGAATCCAACTCCCATTCCGTGACCTACGCTGACGCCGGCGTCGACATTCCCACCGGCGACCGCGCCAAGGAACGCATCAAGTTCCTCGCCCAGAAGACCTTTAACCGCAATGTTCTGGGCGGCATCGGCGGCTTCGGCGCCCTCTTCCGCCTCGACCTGCAGCGCTGGAAGTCGCCCATCCTGGTCAGCTCTGCCGACGGCGTTGGCACCAAGCTCAAGGTTGCCTTCGAACTGGGCCTCCATCACACCGTGGCGCCAGGACCTCGTGAACCACTGCGTCAACGACATCGCCGTCCAGGGCGCGACGCCGCTCTTCTTTCTCGACTACCTGGCCAGCGGCAGGCTCGATCCCGAAGTGACCGAAAGCGTGGTCACCGGCCTCGCCGAGGCCTGCAAGGCCAACGGCTGCGCCCTCATCGGCGGCGAAACCGCGCAGATGCCCGGCTTCTACGCCGAAGGCGAGTACGATCTGGCCGGCTTCATCGTGGGCGCGGTCGATCGCGACAAGATGGTCACCGGCGCAGCTATCAAGCCCGGCGACGTGCTCATCGGCCTCCCCTCCACCGGCCTCCACACCAATGGCTATTCGCTGGCCCGCAAGCTGCTCTTTGAGGTGGCCGGCTACAAAGCCACCCAATACGTCACCGCGATCAAAGAGAAGGCCGGCGCAGCGCTGATGAAGACCCACCGCAGCTACCTGCACGTGATCCAGAAGCTCGTCGGCGCGGGCCTCACCACCGGCATGGCGCACATCACCGGCGGCGGCATTACCGAGAACCTGCCCCGCATCCTGCCCAAAGCCACTGAAGCGCACATCGAACTGGGCTCCTGGCCGGTCCTGCCCATCTTCGAACACCTCCGCGAGCTCGGCCAGGTCTCGCAGGAAGAGATGATGCGCACCTTCAACATGGGCATCGGCCTCATCGCGGCCATTCCCGCGGCCAAGTTCACCCGCGCCAAAAACCTGCTCGACCGCGCGGAAGAAAAGTTCTACGTCATCGGCCGCGTGGCCAAAGGCGACCACCAGGTCCACTACACGTGAGCTGCAAATCCAAAATTATGGACTAGTTCTCTGATCGTTTGATGGAGCGTTGCGGAAGATTCCGGGCATGGAAGGGTACGGGCTTTAGCCCGTACATAAATCTCGTCACAAGGAACGGGGCTTTAGCCCCTGAGGGAAGCTTTGGGACTTGCACCAGATGCATCTCGGGATTTCGACCCGCAAAAGGCTCCTGTTCCGGTTCGTCTCGGGATTCTTCTCTCCGGCCGCGGATCGAACTTCCTGGCCATTGCCCAGTCCATTCGCGAAGGCCGCCTGCCCGGAGTCGAGATAGCGGTCGTAATCTCCAACATTGCCGACGCCCCCGGTCTTGCCGCCGCCCATGAACTCGGCCTCAATCACGACCTATTTGTTTCCAAGGGCCGTCCCCGCGCCGACCACGATGCAGACGTACTCACCTGCCTGCGCCGCCACCATGTGAACCTCGTCTGCCTGGCGGGCTACATGCGTCTTCTGTCGCCCGGGTTCATCGCTGCCTACCCCAATCGCATTCTCAACATTCATCCCTCGCTCTTGCCCGCGTTTCCTGGCCTCGATGCCCAGCAGCAGGCATTCGATTACGGCGTCAAAGTTGCCGGATGCACCGTGCATTTTGTCGACGAGCACCTCGACCACGGCGTGATCGTGCTGCAGCGCTCCATCCCGGTGCTCGAGACCGACGATGCCCACTCCCTCGCCGCCCGCATCCTCGCCGAAGAGCACAAAGCCTATCCCGAGGCCATCGCCCGCGTCGCCAGCGGGGGATACGAAATTGTCGGTCGCCGCTACGTACAAATCCGCTAAGCCGGCATTCGCGCTTCCAACGGAGATCTATCCCACCAAGGCATAGCTGAACCCTAATCTCCGTACCCTGTCGACCAGACACAACAGCTTCGTGCATCCTTTCCGCGTTTTGTTGCGGAAAGGGTGGGAAACCGCGGAACCCCGCCCCGCCCTGTCAACCATCCCGCCCCGGCCCCTCTGCCTTATCCCCTTATCGCACTGATATTTACACGCTTTCCCGCTTTGCCGAACATATCCCTCCGATTCTCTACGCTTAGAGAAGCCAGACAAACGACGGAATTGCCGCGCCCGGCGAATGAGCACGCCGTCCTCCAACGGATGGTGCCGGGGCGCGGGACCGTCGAGTCTGCCAAAGTGAGCGGCTCCCTTGCCGCCCGACCGCCGCAACCACGGCGCATACGGCAACGGAGCTGCCGTCAACCCAGATCCGCAAGCCGCCCACCCGGGCGGCGGCGGCAAGAAGAGGAACCATCGCGATGGCGAATATCGTTTTGAGTATTGAAAAAGGTATTGAAATCGGGGCTGAGGACGCCCTGAAGTGGCTCACCGGGGCCAACACGGCACTGCATACGGCTCCCGAAGTTATCGCCGCCCTTGCTACCTTGATCGCAGCGGTCGAGAAGCCCCTGGCGGACATCTCGGGCGTTGCCGCCAACCCCCTCAACATTGCTCTGGATATCCAGACCGTCAACGATCTGAAGGCCGCCTGGCCCGCGGTCAGGCAGTTTCTCACTGCCATGGGCGTCAAATTCTGAATTCTGGCGCCCGCCTGAATGACATCCATCCAGGCAAATACTTCCGTGCCCCATCCTTTCCGCTTTTCTTTGCGGAAAGGGTGGGAGCCCACGAATCCCACTTATCTCATCGAAAACGCCTAGGTGTTGACGCCCCGCGCCTCGCCCAGCGTCAGCTTGACGGTCATCTGTCGTCGCCCGCGCAAAACCGTGATGCTGATGGTATCGCCTGCCTGGTGCTTGTCCATCATCGAGGCAATGTCCTGGGGATCGGTCACCTGCTGGCCGTCGATGGCCACGATCAAGTCCCCGCCCAGCATGATCGGCGTGTTGCCCACATACGCCTGCTCCGTGCCGCCGCGCAGCCCGGCGCGGTCAGCCGCGCCCCCCGGAATCACCTTCTGGATCAATACCCCGGAATCGGCCGCTAAGCCCATCTGTTCCGCCAGGTCCGGTCCGATGGCATATGAGACGATGCCCAGCGACGGCCGCCGCACCTGCCCATACCGGGTCAGATCCGCCAGCACCGCCTTGGCCGTATTGATGGGAATCGCAAAGCCGATGCCGGAACTCTGCTCCGCGCCGTTCGACGCGATCATGGTGTTGATGCCGATCACTTCGCCGCGCGAGTTGAGCAGCGGCCCTCCCGAGTTGCCGGGATTGATGGCCGCGTCGGTCTGGATGGCATCCTCGATGGGAGCTCCCTCCGCCCCGCGAATGGATCGGATCGAGCTGATGATCCCGCGCGTCATGGTTCCGGCAAGCCCAAACGGATTGCCGATGGCATAAACCTTCTGGCCCACCGAAAGCCCCGAGGAGTCGGCCAGTGTCACCGGCTGCAGGTTTTGCGCCTCGATCTGCAACAAGGCCAGGTCGTGAACCTTATCGGTTCCGATCACCTTGGCGGAATAGCGATGCTTGTTGCTGAGTTGCACCTCAATGCCGCGATTGGCGCCTTCCACGACGTGGAAGTTGGTCAGCACGTGGCCCGACTTGTCGAGAATGAATCCCGAGCCCTGCCCCTGCTGCGGAACCTGTCCGTAAAAGAAATTGAACACCAGCGTCGTGGAGGTGATGTTGACCACCGAAGGCAGCACTCGCTTGTAGACCGAGATGTTGTTCTGCTCTTCGGGGTCGTATTCCGGCGAGGCATGGGCTTCGGTGAGTTCCAGCGGAGAACTCGAACCGCGTGACCCGGGTAGCGTCAGACGTCCGAGGCCCGAATTCAGATGGCTGGTGAGATACCAGAACCCACCCACCAGCAACACAACCAGAAGAAGACGACGGAATTTCATGACTCTCGAACCTGAAACCTTTCCGGAACGCGACAAGAAACAAAATCTCCGTGCCCCATCCTTTCCGCTTCATTATGCGGAAAGGGTGGGAGACCGCGAATCCAAACCATTCTTTCATCCACCGGGGTCGGCGACGCCCGGCGTGAGACCTGGGTGGGATCGCCCCGCGCCAAACGCCTGTTCCTATTCTAATGAACCGCGAGATGGCAGTTTGTTGCTCTCCGTCTTGAGCCGCTGCCAGACGGAATTCACCTGGACGCGCAGTCCGTCGACGTCTCCCGTATTCTCAATCACGAAATCGGCCCGCGCCGCCTTCTCCGCGTCGGGTACCTGTTTCGCCAGCCGCACCCGCGCATCGCGAACCGCGGCTTCGCGAGCCGGCCCGGATGCCGCAATCCGCCCCGCATAGCGGGCCACTTTCACCTCGTCCGGCGCGGTGAGAACGATGATATGGTCGAACCGATTTCGCCAGTCTGCCAGTACCCCTTCCGACTCGCCCCGGGCCTGCGCATCGCGTTCCACTTCGAAAATCAGGGCCGACTCCACTACCGCCACCGCCGCCGGATCGCGTGCGAACACTTGTTCCATCCAGCGCCGCTGCTCCTCAATCACCGCCGGGTGCACGATGGCGTTGAGTTCCTGCAGCCGGCCGCCCTCAAACGCCAGTTGGGCCAGCTTCGGCCGATTCAGCCTTCCGTCGGCATCGACGACCTCCGGCCCGAACACGCGCATGATCTCGGAATACACCGCCTGTCCCGGCTCCATCAGCGCCCGGCCCAGCTCATCGGCTTCGATCACCTGCGCTCCCAGGTCGCGCAGCATCGCGGCCACGGTGCTCTTGCCGCTGCCGAGGCCCCCGGTCAGGCCGACGCGCAGCACCGGTCAGAGTCCCCGCCGCATTTTCGCCGCCCGCACTGTATTCGACATGAGCATCGCGATGGTGAGCGGCCCCACTCCGCCGGGCACCGGCGTATAAGCCCCGGCCACCTCGTACGCCGCCGGGTGCACATCCCCCACGATCGTCGAGCCGCGCTTCTCAAACGCGGCCTGGCGCTTGGCATTCCCCGCGAAGTAGCGATCAAATTCTTCCTGCGTGGTGATGCGATTGATGCCCACATCGATCACCGTGGCCCCCGGCTTCACCATCTCCGGCGTAATGAACCCCGGCCGTCCGATCGCCGCCACAAGAATGTCGCCTTCGCGCGTCACCGCCCCGAGATCGCGCGTCTTGGAATGGCAGATCGTCACGGTCGCATTCTCGTGCAGCAGTAGCATGGCCACCGGCTTGCCCACGATGTCGCTTCGCCCGACGACCACGGCATGCTGTCCTGCGATCGGCAGCCCGCTCCGCTTTAGAATCTCGATCACGCCCGCAGGCGTGCAGGGCGCGAGCGCCGGCCGCCCCGCCTGCAGGCGCCCCGCGTTCACGGGATGAAAGCCGTCCACGTCCTTCGCGGGAGACACGGCGTCGAGGAGCGCCTTCGTGTCGACCTGCTTCGGCAGCGGCAGTTGGATGAGAATGCCGTCAATGTCGTCGCGATCATTGAGGCTCGCTACCACGTCGAACATGTCTTCGGTGGTGACCGTGTCCGCCGGCGTGATGAGGTCGCTGAATAGGCCAAGTTCGGCGCAGGTCTGTACCTTGCTCTTCACGTAGATTTCCGAGGCCGGCAGATGGCCCACCAGCACCGCGGCCAGCCCCGGACGCACTCCCCGCTCGGCCAGCCGCCTGACCTCTTCCGCAACCTCCTGCTTGATTGCGCCGGCGATCGCAGCGCCATCCAGAACCTTTGGCATATCGTGCTCCAAAGATTCATCGTAACGGTTGGCGCCGCCGCGTTGCGAACCGCCGCCTCCTCCACTCGCTGCTGGTTAATCCGGCAGCCGTCGCGGCTCAACCGGAACCGGTGGAACCAATTGCGGAACCGGAGGCGGTGGCATCGTGCCGTGGAACGACACCGGGCGCGGCCGCCGCTCCGCATTGCGCAGCTTCAACTTGCTGACGTGGACATCGTAGCGCGCATCCGGCAACAACGACTCGAGCACGAACGTTTCCGTGCCGCCCGAGCTGACTTCGCGATAGCGATAGATGCCGACCGAGCCTTCGCTGGTCTCCGTTCCGCCCGCGGGCGTCGCGAGAAACCGTTGTGCGTCGGCCACCGTCGGCGCGGCGTGCGTTTCGCCCGGACTCAGGCTCTCTGCGGCATACGAACGAACCAGCTTGGTCCAGTAGCGCGAAAGCAGGTCGGCGCTCGAGAACAGATCGGCCCACACAATTTCTCCGCGCACCGCGACCACCACGCCAACCGCTCCCTCCTTCTTCAGTTGCGTCAGGATCGCTTCCCGCGATTGCATCAGCGGCGCGGCCGCCTCATCCACCTTGGCTTTGAGTTCCTCGCTCTGCATGGCCTTGGCGTAGCTTGTAGTGGGCGGCGGGGGTCCGGCCACCATCGGGCCGCCATTGGGCGCAGGCGCCGCCGCCATGGCCGTGATGGTTCCGTGAACCGAGTTCCACACCTGCTGCTGATCTCTGGCGACCATCGCCTGTTCGCGAACCGTGGGCTGCACCATGATGCTCGCCACCGGCGCCTTCGACGATGCGCCAAACACGGCTGAACTCTCCACCCACCGGCCCGGTTCGATACAGAATACGGACAGATCGATGGGGTCCCCGCCGGGAGGCACGATGCGATCCTTGGCAATCACGCGGTCCTGCTTGCCTCCGGTGACGATCTCGCCGGCCAGCAGCAGCAGCGGCTGGCTGGAATTGTTGACCAGCACCAGCGTGTTCACCTGGTCGCCGACCACGATCGCCGGCCCGTTGTCGCGGCCCCGTACCAGCCCGCGCACCTTGCCCGCTTCCGTTACCTCGACGGAGCCGTTCTTGAACCCCTCGTCCAGGGTGAGGAACGGACTCCCCGCGCCCGCCTTTCCATTGGCGCGAACCACCGGGAACAAAAGAAGATTCCCGCTCTCGATCGGAGCCAGCACGCGATATTCAACATTCGATTCAACGGGCCCGCCCGCGGCCTTCACGCCGTTACCGCTTTCGGCTGCAAACCATCCCCACCCCACTGCCGCAGCGACCAGAAAACCAAGCGCAATCTTTCCCCGGAACCAGTTCCTCAACCCGACCAGATCGCTCATATCTCTCCTTTTCCAATTGCCTGCGTCCAGAGAACGAGAGCGCGCCAGCATCTTGCAGAGTTTTTTGGCGGTCGGTTTTGGAGTATCTTCGCAATCGTGAGCGTGGTGCCGGCACAACCCGTGGGAACAGCCCTCCAGGCGAATCTCGCCACGCCCGTCCCGGGCGAAATTTCTCCGCGATTGCTCGATCAACTCTGGCCCACGTCCGAAGCCGAATCCTGTGGTCTTTTGCGATCCGAATTTGACCAGCTCCTGCTCCAGATCGGCCTGGCCCGGAATTTTGGCCTGCCCTCTGGCCCGGCTTCTCAAGCCACCGAAGAACAGCAGGCCGCCTTCTTTCAGAACCTCCAGCTGTCGGATCTGGTGCTGGCGCGAGCCTGTGCCCGCGGGCACGAGCGCGCCTGGGAGCGATTCATTGCCCTTTACCGGCAGCCGCTCCTCCGCGCCGGCATGGCCATCACCCGCAACGAGAGCCTGGGTCGCGAACTCGCCGACGGTCTCTACGCGGAGCTCTATGGGCTGACCATCCGCGAGGGCGAACGGCGCTGCCCGCTCGATTCTTATGCCGGCCGCGGTTCGCTCCTCGGCTGGCTTCGAACCACGCTCGCGCAGCGCTTTGTGGACCAGCACCGGCGCACCCATCGCGAACAGGCGCTCGATGAAACCAGCGAGCACCCAGCGCCCGCAGTGGCGATACCAGCGCCCGATCCGGCTCTGCCCCAACTCGCCGCTGCCGTTGAAGAAGCGCTTGAGTTGCAGGGGCCGGAGGAGCGCTTTCTGCTCGCGTCCTACTACCTCGACGGGCGCAGGCTGCATGAGATCGCAGCCCTGCTCGGAGTCCACGAAGCCACCGTGAGCCGCCGTCTGAAGCGCGTGACCGCCACGGTCCGCAACCAGATCCTGCGCGGCCTGGAGCGACGCGGCCTGAGCCGTCGCGCAGCCGAGGAAGCCCTCGCCACCGATCCGCGTGATCTGAGCGATCTGAGCGAGCCGCAGGACTCCATCGCAGTCGGCGGCGTGCACCCCAATCTCCTCCGGCTCAAAGAACTGCTGCAAAAATCGCCGATGAAACCGTTCAGTAAGCAGGCGGAGCGATGAATCCAATTCTCCAACCCGATGTTCATCCCGACGCCGAGAGCCTGAACGCTTTTGTGGAGCGCGCTCTGCCGCCACCGGAGCGCGCCCAGATCGTGGCTCACCTGGGGAGCTGTGCGCGCTGCCGGAAGGTGGTCTTCCTGGCCCAGGCCGCGGCCGAAGCCGGCGCAGCACCACTGGCCGCCGTCAAGACAGAATCGAATGAGGTCAAATCGGCCCGGCCATGGTGGAAGACAAATTGGCGGATAGCTTTGATCCCGGCGGCCGCACTCGCAACAGCAGTGGGCCTGTTGGTCTGGGTGCAGATGAAATCCGTGCCGCCCGCGGCCACGGTGGCCCAGGTATCTTTGCCGCCCCCGTCCGCGATGCCTTCATTGGCCGCGCCTCCGGTCCCGGGTCGGTCCCACGCTGCTGCAGCCTCCATGGCTCCGCCCGTCGTGGTGCAACAACCCAAAGCCCCGCGAGCCGAGTCGAGGAATTCGACTCTCAGTGTGAACGAGACGGCTGAGACCGAAAAGGCTCTGGAACCCCCACCCCCCGTCCCCCAGCTAAAAGCGCCCGACGGACTCGGTGCCGGCACGAATCCGCTTTCGATGGCTCAGCAGGAGGCAGTGATCGCCCCGCCGGCCCCGCCCGCGCCGGTTCCCCCCAACCTGGTCGCGGTACACGGCAGCCTGATGGCTCCCGCCACCGCCGACCCCCGCCCGCTTTCGGCCGAAGCGGCGGCATCCCGGCAGATCGAAGGGATGCCGCAGCCGGTAAACAGCCTTGCCACACTGCGTCTGCTCACTCATCCCCGGCTTCCCAGCGGCCTGAACGCGGTCTCGTCGGCGGTGATACTTGATCGCATTCTGGCCGTCGACCCGGAAGGCGCGCTGTTCCTGAGCCGCGACGCGACGAAGCACTGGGAACGCGTCCCCATCCAGTGGACTGGAAAAGCGGTCTCCGTGCAGGCGCCGCCGCGCGCACTCTATCCCGTGAGCGCAAAGGCCCGAAAAGATCCGACTTTGCTTACCAGTCCGGTCGCGTCCGTCTCGATCATGCCGGCGCCTTCTACGCCGCCTCCGGACGCGCCGCCGTCAGCCGAACAGTCTCCGGCAACGCCGACCGCAGGCAGCGAGTCCCCCGCGCCCGGTCCCCCTCCGCCTCCGGCCGACGCTCTCGCATTGCCCGGAGTGCTCTTCAAACTCACCAACGATCACCATCAGACGTGGGTCAGCGCCGACGGCAAAGTCTGGCACCAACAATAAGAACATGAGCCCTACCCTCCCCGCGTCGATTCTTTTTACGGCTAATCAGAAACAAATGCCCCGTGCCCCATCCTTTCCGCTTCTTTCTGCGGAAAGGGTGGGAAACCACAGTAGCCGGAACCTACTCTTTTCATTTCTGCGGGTCGGCAGAGCCATGACAACTCCGCTGTCGAAACTAATGGCATCCCCTCTTTCCGCCGAAGAAGGGAATGCGTCATAAATGCGAGTGTGCGCCGCTCAGGAGCCCGCCATGGAAACCAATGTGCTCGAGGATCAGAAAGTCGAAATCGCCTGGGCACATTTCCGGATGCCGCCCTTTCCCCAGGTTGCGCTCAAGGTTCTTCAACTGGCGTCCGACGAAAACGTGCAGCTGGGCAAGCTTGGCGAGCTCATTTCCTCCGATCCGGCTTTTGCCAGCGAAGTTCTGACCATCGCCAACTCCCTCTTGTACGCTCCCCGCTATCCCATCAAGAGCATTCTCCAGGCCATCGAGGTGCTCGGCGCGAGCCATCTCCAGGGCCTGTGCCTCACGGTCGGAATCAGGGCCTACCTCGGCAAGTCGCTGGGCCACCCCACCATGCGCACCTTGTGGAGGCACAACATGGCCTGCGCCCTCATCGCCCAGCAGATTGCCTCGGCCGGTTTCATGGATCGCGAGATCGCCTACACCGCCGGAATCCTGCACGGAATCGGGCTGCTCGGCCTGGCCGTCGTACGCCCCGGCGAGTATGTGCACCTCCTCGGCACCCACATCGGCACTCCGGCAAGCCTGATAGAGCAGGAGCAGAGGATCTTCGGCATCGATCATTGCCAACTCGGCAAGAAGCTGGTTCACGACTGGAACCTCCCCGAGGACTTTGCTGGCATCATGTCGGCGCCGCACTCGGAACGCTCCGCCCCGGGCGAGTGGGACATGGCGGAACTGGTCAGCTTGAGCTGCCGTATGGCCGACACCACCGGCTTTTCCGCCTTCTCCGCCTGCCACGCCGCCACCTTCAACGAACTTCTCGAAGAGTTGCCCCCGCGGGAGCGCAAACTCTTTCACACCGACATCGAAACCCTGGCCTTCGAGGTCTCAAAAAGGATCGCGGCTCTCGAAGCGGCCTGATCCTTCCGCATCCGAAAATCGGTCCCCGATCGAATGTCTCAAGCGCAGCCCCGGACGCTACTATGGAAGCTTCCGGAGCGACGGGTATTTCCAGCCGTCGGCCGTGGAGTGGGGTCGATGGACAAGCGCGAGTTTCTGAAAGCGTCGGGAGGTTTCGTGGCGGCCAACATGATGGGCGGCGCCTTCGCAGAACCGAATCCGGATCAACATGCCGAGCCGCGCACCAACTGGGCAGGCAACTATACCTTCAGCACCGACAATCTCCTCACCCCCGGCTCGGTCGACGAAGTGCGGAAGATGGTCAAGAGCAACGCAAAGCTGCGCGCTCTCGGCACCCGTCACTCCTTCAATTCCATCGCCGACAGCACCGCGGCCCAGGTCTCGCTCAAGCGCCTCGACCAGGTTTCGCTCGATGAAAAGGCGCGCACCGTCACGCTGGGCGCGGGCATTCGCTATGGCGACCTGGCCACGGTGATCGACAAGCGCGGCTACGCGGTGCACAACCTGGCCTCGCTGCCCCACATCTCGGTGGCCGGCGCATGCGCCACCGCCACCCACGGCTCCGGCGTCAAAAACGGCAACCTCGCCACCCCGGTCGCGGCGCTTGAAATCGTCACGGCCGACGGCGAGATCGTTCACCTGTCGCGCGAAAAAGATGGCGACCGTTTCCTTGGCGCGGTAGTTGCCCTCGGCTCAGTGGGCGTAGTCACGAGTGTGACCCTCGACGTGCAGCCCACATTTCAAGTGGCGCAGTCGGTCTACCAGGACCTTTCCTTCGATCACCTGCGGCATCATTTTGAAGAGATCTTTTCGAGCGGCTACAGCGTGAGCCTGTTTACCGACTGGCAGAATCACCAGGCCACGCAAGTGTGGATCAAGCGCCGCCTCGCTCCCGGCGACGCCAACAAATGGGAGCCCGAATTCTTCTCCGCTAAGCTCGCCACCCAAAAGCTGCACCCGCTTGCGGGCCACTCCGCGGAAGCATGCACCGAACAGCAGGGCATTCCCGGCCCGTGGTACGAGCGCCTTCCGCATTTCCGCATGAACTTCACGCCTTCAAGCGGCCAGGAGCTGCAGTCCGAATTTTTCGTGCCCTTCAGCCGCGGCTACGAGGCCATCCTCGCCGTCGAAAAACTGCGTGACCAGATCACGCCCCACCTGTTCATCACCGAACTGCGCACCATTGCCGCCGACAAGCTCTGGATGAGCATGGCCTACGAGCGTCCCTCGCTGGCGATTCACTTCACCTGGAAACCGGAATGGCCGGCAGTCAAGCAGGTGCTGCCTCAGATCGAAGCCGCACTGGAACCCTTCGAGCCGCGCCCGCACTGGGGAAAGCTGTTCACGCTGGCGCCCGCAAAGCTCGAACCACACTACCCGCGCCTGGCCGATTTTCGGGAATTGGTGAAGCACTACGATCCGGCAGCCAAGTTCCGCAACGAGTTCGTGACCACGAATCTATATTCGGCGTGAACCTCGGTCGCTTTCACCCCTTGCGCCGGTACAGGATCTGAAAGTCGTACCCCGGGTTCGCCGGGAACAGCCCCGACACATGGCGCAGCCGTTCGGCCAGCGCCGGCGCGGCCAGCAGAGGATATTCCCGCTCCCTTAGGTCGTGGTAGTCGAAATCGACCGCCAGCGAAAGCTGGTAGATGGCCAGCGCGTCAGAGAACGACGACTCGATGTAGCTGTTGCGGGCGCGCTCATCGATGCCTTTGGAACTGCGGCTGTCCTGGGCCCGGCGGCGGGTTTCCCATGCGTCCTGGCTTGTTTCGCCGCGTACCTGCGCTTCGGCCTGCGACCATGCCAGGGAAGCGAAGCTGTCGGGCACGCCGGCTGACTCCACAAAATTATGGGCCACGTTGATAAAGAACTCGAAAGCCAGGCCAAAGCGGTCTTCCACCAGGCGCGTGGAGAGAAACACGGCCTCGGTGGTTCCAAAAGACGCATTGCGGTGGCAGACCGCGCGGTCGCCCAGATCGACCGTGTAGGCCGGCGCAATCATGGTCTCGCCGGTGTCTGCGATCGCCAGCGGAACGAAATAGTAGGCGCGATGCGCGAGCGCGGCGGAGAGCGTCGAGGGCACCGCACCCACCAGCCGCTCCAGGTCAGTTTCGGGGATGCGTGTCTCTCCCCACGCTCCAAAGTGAATACCGTTGGGAGCGGTGCCTACCTCAACCTGGGTGGCTACCTTCTCCGCGTGCCAAAGTTCGATCTGCGCGCTGCTGGCCATGAAACTGTATTCTAGACGAGACCACCCCGGCGACGAAGACCTATCGCCGAGGACCCCGGCAAGACCACCCCAGCCATGAAGACCTATCGCTGCGGGCCCCGGCGAGAGAGGCGGGAAGTTGACGCACACAGCTCAATCCCGACAACGCGGCGGAACATTCCTGGGATTTCCCCTGGCCGGGTTCGGCCTCTTCACCAGCTTGCTCTTGTCCTTCGCCTCCGCGTTCTTCGCATTCTTCGCGTCCACATGCATTTCCATTTTCGCGCTGCTGATCTGGAATCTGGGCGGCCACCACGCCGTCAACTACGCTGATAGCTACTTGTACGTCGGCCTCCCCGCGGGCATCCTTGTTCTGCTGGTGGCCCTGCCCGTCTTCGGGACCCTGTGGGTACGGGCCAAATTCGAAAAGTGAGGGCGGATTATGCCGGTGCACTCCATCACGCTGGATTCCATCGGGCTAGTCGGATTGAAAGACGGGCTGCGCAGAAGTGCGGGCGATCCTCAACAGGACCAGCAACTCCGATCCCAGCAGTTACAAACCTGGTGCGCGTCGCTCGAAGCTGGAGGCATTCTCTACTTTCCTGAAACTCCCATACCGCTCCCCGACGACGACATTCAATTTCTTCTCGGCCAGCACCAGTCCGGAAGCCGCCTCCACAAGAACATCTCCTACAAACCTGAAATTGATCGCCTGAGCGGTGTGGACAAAAAATCCACGCCCGGCGCCGTCGTCGATCAACTGCATTCCGTGATGCGCCGCTATTCAGCCAGTGTGGAGAAGTTTCTTTCGGGCTTTCTCGCTCCCTATCAGAATCGGTGGCACCTGGATTACGCCAGCTATCGCCCCATCGAGGAGAAGGGACGCGATCTTCCCCTTCGCCGCCGCAACGATCTGCTCCACGTCGATGCGTTCCCCACCCGCCCCACCCGCGGCTGGCGAATTCTCCGCTTCTTCCACAACATTCATCCGGAGAGAACGCGCGAATGGGCTGTCGGCGAGCCCTTTTCGCGAATTGTAGGAAGCTTCGCGCCAGGCAAGCTGGACGTGCCTCATCCGGTCGGCGCGCTGGCCCGCACCGCACGCCATATCGCCGTAGCCGCGGGCATGGGTCGCCTGGTTCCGCAATGGAAACGCACCCCCTACGACGAGTTCATGATGCAACTGCACAACGCCATGAAAGAAGACACGGCCTTCCAGGAAACCTGCGTTCGCGAGCTTGTGCAATTCGCTCCCGGCTCCAGTTGGATGGTCTTCACCGAGACCGTTCCCCACGCCGCGCTGGCCGGCCAATATGCGCTGGAGCAGACCCTCCTCGTCGATCCCGCCGCCATGGTCACCCCTGAATCCGTTCCCCTCGCCGTCCTGGAACAACTCGCAGGCGCACGGCTGGTATAAATTCTCAAAAGGCGTGTCGGGAGAAATTCAAGCAAATAGGTGGTGGCGGTCGATGCGCGTCGTGCTCCCCGTCGTTTATGCCGCGATCGCATCTCTGGCGTGTGGCTGCGCGCGCCATTCCGTCCGTCCGGCGAGTCTGGCTCAGCCGCCCATTGTGGTGTTGGATACGGTACGCGAGTCGCTGCCCAACGATTATTTGCGGGTAACTTTCCTGCCCGCCGGCGTACAGGTGACAAGCCTGTCCCGCCCCGGGGCCATTCGGGCCTTCGCAACCGCGACGCCGCTCTACGTTCCCCCGCTGCGCCTGAAAGAGTTGCCCTACTATTCCGGCCTGGTGAACAACGATGCTCAGGTATTGATGGCCATGCGCTGCCGGCCGCCACAGCCTGAGAAAGTAGACGCCGTGCTTGCAACCTGGCCCAACGTCTTCCTGGTAATTCAACGCGACGTTCCCGTGGATGCCGCCGCCTGTACCGCGCCATCGCCTCCCACCGCCACGCAGGTGGCGTGCTATGCGCGCGCTTTCAGTGATCCTCCGGCAACCATCGTGCCCTCCGCACTCGCGCACGTGTTCAGCTATGCAGGCGCGCTCTATGACGCTGACCATGCGCCCATGGCGAAATGGCTGCAGGATAACTACGGAATCTTCCCTGCATTTGCCGGCTCGGGCTACTCCGTCAAGGATTCGTATTCCTTGAGCAGTGAACCGATGTCTTCGCAGCAGATCCTCGTAAAATCGGTGTCGTCGGAATACATCCTCAAGAATGTCTCTTTGTCCGAAGCGGGCTGTCGATGCATTTCTGTCGCTCCCTATCCAGGGCGATCTGACGACCGGCTCGATCCGGATTTCATTGCGAAGGAGGGAGGCGATGGCGCCTGCACTTCGGTCCCGCGCCTGGGAGCCAGCTCGCACTGAAGGTTCGCGATCCCGATTCGATTCCTTCGCCAACCCAAAACAACCGGGCCGCGCTCAAAGGCGCGGCCCGATTATTCTCTAGTCACTGATCCCGCTGCTTCACAAACCCGCGGGCTTGGGGTCCTTGGGGTCAAACTTGGCGATGCGAATCTTCTTGGCGAGGCCGAGCTTGGAAAGAATCCAGATCCCATAGTAGTTGGGGTCGACTTCGTACCACTTCAGGCCGTGCTTCGCTGAAACCGGGTGTGCGTGGTGGTTGTTGTGCCAGCCCTCGCCTCCCGTGATCAGCGCTACCCACCAGAGGTTGCGCGAACCGTCGCGGGTCTCGAAACGCCGGCTCCCCCACATGTGAGTGGCCGAGTTGACCAGCCAGGTTGCGTGAAGTCCAAGGGTGACACGCAGCAGCACGCCCCAGAGCACCATGGCAATACCATTGACTAGGCCGCCCCACAGCCATCCGCCAGCCAACAACAGCAAACCGCTCGCGGTGATGGGGACCCAGTGGTATTTGCTGAGCCAGACGTGGAACCGGTCCTTGCTCAGGTCCGGTGAATAGCGGGAGAGAACCTCGGTCTGAGAATGCAGACCCTTGCCGAAGAGTATCCAGCCGGCATGGGCCCACCAGCCGCCATCCTTGGGGGTGTGCGGGTCGCCCTCCTGATCGCTGAGCTGATGATGCACGCGATGGGTCGAAACCCAGAAGATCGGTCCGCCTTCCAGCGAAAGCGTCGCGCAGATGGCCATCAGGTATTCGATCCACTTGGGCGTCTGATAGCCGCGGTGGGTGAGCAGGCGGTGATAGCACATGCCGATGCCCACGTTGATGGCCAGCACGTAAAGCACGGCCATGACCGCAAGGCGCGACCAGCTGAAGAAGAAGAATGCGGCCAAAGCCCCTACATGGAAGAAGATGATCACTGACAAAGTGAGCCAGGTGACTCCCGCCGGGGTTGTGGCGGCGCGCCCCATGCGGACCTCGTCCCGGGCGGCAACAGCGTGCACTACAACCGACGCCGAAGACTCCGGGGCTGCGTGCAGTGGCTTGGGGGGGACAACGATCGTGGTTTCAGGGGAGGGGGAGCTTACAACAGATGCCATTCGGTGGTGTTTCCTCACGCGAGTGGCAGACACGCCCACTCTACTCAGATTGTATCGTAGCCGACATTACGGATCGCCCGTGAACTGGATTTATTACCAGTAATGCGCTGGAATTCAACCCGTGAGCACCAATCGCCTGTTTTTTTCCATGCGGTCGACTATCTTCCTGCCCCCGACCGTCCCAACCGCGTTTTCAATCGATGCCGCTACTCGCTGCTCACCGTCCCGTACACACCGCCCCCGCTGACGAACAGCTTCTCCGCCGTCCCGCGGTAGACACGGTACAGCGCAAATTGCCGCGTGTTATCGCCGCGCAGCTCAAACAGAAGTTCGGCCCGATTGTCGGCCAGGGCATCCACGGCATCCACCAGCCGCATGCGCGGCGTCTCATCCAGATGCGCATAGTCGGTAACGCTCTTGAACAGCACCAGAACGTTCCCATAAAGGTCGGGCTGCGCGATCACCGTCACGAATTTCTGGCTGGGCAGCGGACTGTCGGTGTGCGCCGTCAGCACCAGCGTTGCGCCTGACCCGTAGGCCAGCTCAAAAACCCGAAATTGCTCATCCGCCAGTGTCGCGGGCGGCGGAGAAGGAGCTGCCGCCTTGGCGGTATGCTTCACAGGAGCCGTGCCCGTGTGCCGGGTAGCGGGCTGGGACGAAGCCGGAGCCGACAATCCAAGTGCGGCGCGCGCCACGTCCTCGACCATTGCCTTCATTTTGCCTTCATCGTCGGGATTGGCCCACGAATACGTCCAGGGATGGTCGGGGCGGCTCTTGGCGTCGGAAACCGCCACCGCCTGCTGCATGTCGGCCGGCAAACCCATCAGTGTCGGCACCACCTCAACCCCAAATCCGCTGGATTTGCCATGCTTGAGCAGGGGCCGGTCCGGATCCGACGAGCTGGCCACCGATTCGACATCGCCAAGGTCGTTAGCCGGGACCGGGCTGGATTTTTGCGAAGCCGGATGGTTGGCAGCCGGCGACGCGGCCGTGCCCGACGAAGCCGTTGCCCCCGCGTCGGTCCCGGAATTGTTGCTCCCGCTGTCGGAAGTCTTCTTGTGCAGCTTGGGCCGGTCCGGATCGTCGTCCGCGGCAGGCGCGTTCGAGGATCCTGCCGAGCTTCCGGTCCCAGACCCGGAACCAGACCCGGAACCCGACCCGCTGTCCGCATGCGCCTTCCGATGCAGAACCGGCTTTTCGTCCTGGACATCTTCATCGACCTTCTCCGGGGCGACCGCCTTGACCGGCTTGGGGGCCGGCATCACTCTCCACTTGCCGTAGCCCACCCACGATCCCTGCTCCTGGGCGGCATTCTGGATGTCGAACAGGCCAAAGGTCTTGCCGTTCATTTTCAGCTCGTATTCCACTTCTCCGGTCAGGGCCAGGGGTTGGGGGCGGGCCAGGTAGATGCCCGCATCCTGCAGTTTCTCCCCGTCGAACACCGTTACCGGAATCATCCGGCAGGCCTTGGGCTTGCCCAGCTCCCCGGTCCACTCGAGGACCGCAACCGCGCGCAGGTCGGGAGTATCCTTGAGGGGTTTCTTAATCTGCCCCGGGTACTGGCCCCAGGTGACCGCGGGAAGGAGAATCAGCGCGAGCGCGGCAGCCCGCCAGCCGCCGCTTCGTCTTCCGGGACGGCTGGGCTCAATCCTGAAAATCGGGCCCATAAATTTGCGCTGCGATGACACCGGGCGCCCCCCTCGGAAATAATGCATCCTGATGGCCACTCCGGCCCTCCATCCAGTGAACGTGCCCTTGAACGTGAAAAGGAAATGGTCGAATGGAACTCAACAGCAATGTCGCCGATTTCACCCTGCAAACCGACGAGGACAAAACTCTAAGCCTCTCCGACTACGCCGGCAAGCCAGTCATACTCTTCTTTTACCCCAGAGCCGACACTCCTGGCTGTACGATTGAGGCCTGCGGCTTCCGGGACGCCTTCACCAAGCTCCAGCAGGCCGGCGCCGTGGTGCTCGGCATCAGCCGCGACACCCCCAAAGCCCAGGCCAAGTTCCGCGCCAAATTCGACCTTCCGTACACACTCCTTGCTGATGTAGACGAGAAAGTTTGCAATCAGTTTGGCGTGCTCAAGGAAAAGAACATGTATGGCAAAAAGGTGATGGGAATCGAGCGGACCACGTTTCTGATCGGCCCGGACCGCACTCTCCTCCACATCTTTCCCAAGGTCACCCCCGAAGGCCACGCCGAAGAAGTGCTGGCCATCCTCAAAGAATGGCAGAAAACCCACAAATAACCACAAAAGCTGTCATCCTCAGCGAAGGTCGCGCACCGGGGTGCCCAACGACAGGTCCTCGTCGTTGGGGTGGATTAGCGACCGCAGTCGAAGGACCTGCGTTTCTGGGATCTTCCGTGCCCCATCCTTTCGCCTTCCCGGGGTGGCCGAGCGCAAGGGGGGAGGCCACAAGTTCAGCTTCCTCCCAATCCCGGCGGAACCGATATTGACTAAATCCCCACCCCTTCCCGGCCGCCTTCTCCCCCGGTCCTTCTTCGAAGACCGTCCCGAGCTTGTTGCGCCCCGCCTGCTGGGCAAGCTTCTGGTCCATCGGACCGACGCCGGCCTCCTGGCCGGCCGCATCGTCGAAACCGAGGCCTATCTCGGCCCCCACAATGACCCTCCCGACCCCGCCGCCCACTCCCATCGCGGCCCCACTCCCCGCAACCTGGTCCTGTTCGGTCACGCCGGCTATGCCTACGTCTATGTCATCTATGGCCGCTACTTTTGCATGAATGTTTCGTGCGAGATCAAGGGACAGGCCGGCGGCGTGCTGATCCGCGCGCTCGAACCCGTCGCCGGGCAAAAGCAGATGGCCCGTAACCGCGGGCTGGCCCAGAGCCGACCGGATCGAACCGGAGCCGCTGCCCCGGACGGCCCAAGCCGCCTGGCGTGCCAGTTGACCTCCGGTCCCGGCCGCCTTTCCCAGGCCATGGGTATCCTGCGCACCAGCCACAACGGACTGGACCTGACCGATCCCCAGTCGCACTTTCAAATGCGCGACGACGGATTCGCCGTGTCCGAGGCCCTGGTCACCCCCCGCATCGGCATCAACGAGGCCAACGAAGCGTTCGATTGGCCGCTTCGTTTCGTCATTCCCGGCCACCCCTGCGTCTCCGGTCCGCGAAGTTTGAGTGGACACCGCGTCTTTATCCCGTAAAATTCCGTCTGTGAATCAAACGATCTCACCTGCGAGGACATTCTTCCCCTTGAAGATCAACTCCTTCTCTCTTCCTGCTGCCGCGGCCTCGGTTCTGGGCCTGGTGTTGTTCGCTGTGACCACCGTGGCGCAAGCGCCGCCGCAGGGCGGAGAACATGCGCATCCTCCGGCCCCCGCGCCGACCAATCTCAAGGTTCTGCCCAAGACCCTCACCGGCGAACAGGTACACGAGATCATGCACGGCTGGGCCAAGGCTCTGGGTACTCAATGCGATACCTGCCACACGGAAGATCCGGTCAAGAAGATGCCCAACGGCCATCCTGCGCTGAACTTCGCCGACGACTCCAAGAAGGAGAAGGAAACCGCGCGCCTGATGGTCAAAATGACCATGGACATCAACAAGAATTACACCTCGACGATCGAGAGCACCCGAGCCAACGCGCCCGAGGCCAAGATGGTCGGCTGCGGCACCTGCCACCGGGGACAGGTGGATCCACCGGCCTTTGTCCCCCCGCCCGATCATGAACACGAACACGAGCACGAGCACGAAGGCGCTCCGCCGACCACTCCTCACTAGTGTCCTGAATCTGAAGTTCGCACCCAAGTAAAGCTGTCATCCTGAGCGGAGTTTGGGAAGTTCGCACCCAAATAGAGTTGTCATCCTGAGCGGAGTTTGGCGCGTCTTTTGCGCCAAACGAAGTCGAAGGACCTGCGGGTGCTTTTCGGAAATTATGCCACGAACTTCAGACTCACGACACTAGTACCCCTGGCCGGCGCCGCATAGCGCCGGCTCACGGTTTCCAGACAAACGTGGTGATCGATCCAGGGGGCAGGGTTGTGGTCAGTTTCCTGCCCCGGAACGCGATCCCGATCTCCCGGCTCGCCGTTCCCGCATTCAGCGTGTACAGCACCATGCCTCCGTTCGGATTCCGGAAAGCTACGTCCTTGACCCCGCTCCCGGGCTCGTCCGACCCGATGCGTACCGCGCCTGGAACCACAAACTTGCTGGCATGCCCCAGCACGTAATAGTCGAGCTCAGGCTTGAACGTCGATCGTTCCGTATCGATCGTGATCAGGCCTCGACAGGTATCGCAGCCGCCGACAAATGGCCCGTGGTGCTGGTCGGTGGCCAGCGCCCACAGCACAAACGACCGTGACCAGTTCCGGGTAACATCAATCAGCTCCGCCGCCTCTTCCGCCAGGATGTTGCCCTTCCCCTCGTAGCCTTTCTGCCAAGTCCCTCCGCTCGATTCCGTAACCCACTGGTCCTTTTGCGGGAACTTCTCGTGGAACTTGGTCATCACTTCAGGACCGCCGCCATAGTGGTGCCACGCGGTTCCGGCGGCCAGCGCGCCGCTTTTGGGATCTTTCAGAACCGTCTCGGGGTAATCGGGACGATCCCAGTTATGGTCGTAGGCCATCACCTTGGGGCTCAGGCGCGCCTCCGCCAGCGCCGGACCAAGTGCTTCGCCAAAGAACTTTGCCTGCTCCGCGGCCAGCATTTGCATGCCGCTGTACGTCGGCGTCGCAAACAGCGGCTCATTCTGAACGCTTAGCGCCCAGATCGGCACCCCGGCCGCCTGGTAGCCCTGGATGGTCTTCACAAGGTACTGCGCAAACGCCGCATAGTATTCCGGCCGCAAGGCGGCGGCCTCCTTGGTCTCGGCCTTCGCGCCCAGCATTGAACCCGTCGTCTTCATCCACCCCGGCGGACTCCACGGCGTCAGCATCACCAGCAGCAAAGGGTTCAGAGCCACCGCCCTCTTGAGCTGGGGCAGAATGTATTCCTGGTCATGGGCGAGCGAAAAGTGTTCCAGCTTCGGATCGTCCACTCCCGGAGCCGTGGTGCACGCGGCGGTGGTCTGCTGGCACAGATCGTCGAACGAGTAGAACGTCACCGCCAGGTCCGAGGAGCCGGCCGGCTGGCGAAGGATGCTCAACCCGATTCCGCCCTTGCGGCTGAAGAGCATCTTGAATGCGGAGTCGGTTTGCGCCTGCGGCAGCTTTTTCGCAAACAGCCAGGCCGCGGAATCCGTCAGCGACGCGCCAAAGCCGTCGATCTCCTGGAAGCGCCGCCCATCGTCCACCGTAATCACCGGGATATTCGCGCCCCGCGCCGCTTTCGCAAAATGCAGCTTCCCGCGCCCCGACAGGCCCTCGAGCAGGTCGGGAGTCGTCTGGTATACGGCCACCTTTTGTGCGTTCAGGGTCGCGGAGAAGAGCAGCGCGAATCCACCGAGGCAGGCAAAACAAACACCCGAGCGTGTCATCCGATCCCTCTTTTATCTGAAGAAGAATCGTATCAACAGGCAGCCGTCCGGTGCCCCGGAAGTATGCCGAAAGTTCTCGGTTTTCGACGCCCGAGTCTACAGAGCCTAGGCCGCCTGCAGCTCCAGCAGGATGGCGGCGCCCTGCGGATTGAGGTTCACCGCCGACGCCTGCCCGTCGTTATCGCGCAGGATCGTGGCGCACAAGCTAAGCCCTAGCCGGGCCGTATCGATCCCGCCGCTCTGGGGCGGAAGATAAGGATCGAAGGCGCGCTCGGGATGATTGAAGCCAGGCCCTGAATGCGCAACCACGATCTGCACCCGGTTCCCGTCCGCCGACGCCTCCAGGCGAACCGTTCGGTCCGAAGCAGCATCCAGGTTCTGCACCGACTCCATGGCAAACTGCAGGCAGTGCAACACCGCCTGGCGCAACTGTTGCGCGTGGCACAGCACCCGGGGAATCGACGGAGAGACGCTGAGCCGGAACTCGATCGACCGCTGCAGAAATTCCGAGCGATGCAGGTGTTCCATGTCCGCCAGCAGCTCCGGTACCGAGATCGCGGCACGCGGGCCCACCGGCGAGCGCGCAATCTTCGACAGCCTTTGTAGTGTCGAGCGCATGTGCCGCGCTTCGCTCAGAATGGCTTCGATCCCTTTGCGCTCGTGGTCATCGAGATGCGACGTCTCTTCGAGCAGCGACGCGTAACCAAGAATGACCGTGAGCGGGTTGTTGAGCTGCTGGGTGACGTTCCCGGCCAGTTGCCCCAGCCCCGCAAATTTCTCCGAGTCGATCAGTTTCTCCAGCATCGTGGTCTGGCTTCGCGCTGCCTGCAGGCGAGCCACCAGCATCTCCAGCGGCAGCAGGTCTTCGCTGCGGAGAGGATGCAAACGATCGTTATCGCGCATTCCCGCCAGCAACAGCACTCCTTCCGTGGCCTCCCGGCCCTGCAGCGGGACGCCGAGTGTTGAAGTGAAGCGAAGATGCATCAGGTCATCCCCCGGCGTGAGCCAGGGTTCCAGGTTCAATTCCAGTGTCAGGCTGTTGCCCACCGCCGGCTTGGCGAAGTCCTCTGACGCGAACCCGGAGACCTGAATGCGGCAGGCCAGGGCGTCGAGCGCCTTCTCCGTGGCATGGTCCAGTCCCTCCGCCCCTACCAGCCGGTAGACACCCGAGGGTTGCAGCAGCAGCAATGCGGCCTGCGCGAACCGGCTGTTCTCCACCACTGTCTGGCAGACTTCCTTCCCCTGGCTATCGAAGTCCTCCACCCGCCGGCGCGAAAGGACCAGCTTTGAATAGGCTTCCAATTCCTTGCGCGCGCGTCGTTCCCGTTCTCCGGTTGCCCTGTTGAGGGCCAGTTCATTCTCCAGCGAGAGGAGGATCAGGCCCATGGCCGCGATGACCTTGGAGAGGACGATCAGGCGGATCAGATTCAGGCTCAGAACCGGGTCGCCCGCCACCCACGAAAGGAGAAACAAGACCGGCGAAGCCCAGGCCGCAAATCCTATCGCGCTCAGCGCCACCCCAACCGAAAAACGCCGGAACACAAACAGGAACAGAAGCGCCGTGACGACCTGGTTGCCCGATTCGGCCAGCACCAGCGGCCAGTAAAGGCCGTGCCGGAATGACAGCCACACGGCGATGCCGCCAAACAGAAAGCAGGCCAGGGTTCCGATCCAGATGGGCAGATTTCCCTTCTCGGAGTTCCATCGGAATGCAACCGCAAACGAGATCACGGCCAACATCGGAAAGACCATCGAAACGGGGCCGTGCGGCGCCACGCCCCGGAATACTCCATAAGCCAGAACCGCATACGCGATCATGGGCACAAAGTATGGAATGACATAGAGAATCTGGAATCGGCCGACCCGAAACCGGAGCGGCGACAAGGAACCAAGGAACAGCGCCGAACTGACCAGCGCGCAGGCCTGGCCGACCGCCGCCACCCAGGGATGACTGCCGTCGGAGAAGTCCCAGGCTCCCAGCGGATACAACAGGAACGCCCGCACCACGGTGAAACAAAACGCGAGGAACCAAAGCAGCGTGCGCGTATCGCGCGAACGCAGATAGAGATGACCAAACGCCGGCAGCAGAAGCGTGGTCAACATCAGCGCTGGAATCTGATACCAATCGTGCATGGAGTGCCGGGGATTTTCATGATTCCGCTCTCTGGCGCCAAAGCGCCTCGGGCGAAATTGATCCGGGTAGAAGCCCGGTAGATCCCCGATCAATTCTCATGCCACCCGGCGCCGCTGTACATGCGTCTAATGTGGTAGACAGCCGGGGCTCTCGAAATGCCGGGGGCAGGACCAATCCCCGGCGTACTATTGAGACGGGATGCGGTGAATGATTCGTTCAATCAGTCGATGGAGCTTGGTTATATTTACGCTCGCTTTGATCTTGCGTCCGGCTCTCGGGCAGGACCGGGACACGTTCACGCCCATGCCGATGGATGCCGGTTTCGGCCCCATGGATATCACCCCTCCCACCACGCCTCCTGACGAGATCATTCAGAAGTTCGCCGCCAAGGAAAGCGAATTCCAGGAGGCGCTGAACCACTACACCTACCGCCGCATCGCCCGCGTTCAGACCATCGACGACGACAACAAGGTGGACGGCGAGTGGTACGAGGTCGACGACGTGATCTTCGACCCCTCGGGCAAGCGCACAGAGAAGGTGGTCTTCGCGCCCGGAAGCACCCTTCAGCGCGTCATGATGACCCCCTCCGATCTCTCCGACATTCAGCGGGGCTACCCGTTTGTCCTCACCGCCGAGGATATCGGCCAGTACAACGTGAAATATGTCGGACGGCAGAAAGTCGACGAGGTCGATTGCTACGCCTTCGACGTCAGTCCCAAGCAGATCCTCAAGGGCAAGCGCTACCTGCTGGGCCGCATCTGGGTCGATACCACCGATCTCCAGATCGTGGTCACCAACGGCAGGATGGTCCCCGACGATACCCGAAAGGGAAACGAGGACCTGCATCCTCCCTTCATGACCTGGCGGCAGCAGGTCGACGGCCACTACTGGTTCCCGGTCTATACCAAGGGCGAGGGAATCCTGCACTTTTCGGGTGGCCATGGCTACGCGGCCGAAGACGTGCACATGCGCGACACCATCAAATACACCGATTACAAGCGCTTCGGCTCCACCGCCAAGATCATCTATGAGGGCAAGGAGATTCCCACCACGCCGGACGCCAAGCCGCCCGACCAGCAACCAAAGCCCCACTAGTGCTCAGTCCTTCATTTCGCAAAAGTTCATATGCAAAAAACGGCGGGTGCCCCTGAGGGACGTACTTCTCGATTTCGCCGCCCATTCTCTGTTTTTCCGCAACCTCTTCAGCCGGTATCTGACGAATCCCGATTGAATCGCTTTGTATCAGCGCACGGCTTCACAGCTTGCTGAAAACCCATTCGGGCGGTAGGCCGAGGATTTATCCCCGGTATAGGCGATGCAACATCAACGGGGGCTTTAGCCCCTGAAGTATGCTTTGGGGGAATTTCGCTCGAAGCCATGCCTTTTTCAGCAACCTCTTCACCCGTACCGCAAAAACCCACAAGGGATCGGCCTTCAGGCCCCGCGTGCGGTTTCTGCCGGTTCTCGGAACCCCGCACGAGTCATCAGATACTGCCCAGACCCGCCTCCCCGCGAGCGCATCCCATTTTGACCTCAGGCTCTTTGCCGTTCCAGAACGAAACCCGGGACACCGGACACAGCCCGAATTGCCTCAAGCCCGCCCTTGGTCAGGACTAGGCTTCTTCTGATTATCTGGTTGCTTCAGCAAACCCCAATGGGTTGGGGATTATGTCCTTCGCTCCGCGAATTTGTTCGTACGCTGTTGACCTGCGAGCGGTTCCGAGACCGAGCAGGGTCTGGAATGCCGCCGCGGGTGTTTTGCGGCGGTTGTGCCGGAAGACGAATTCGTCGAGATAGACCTGGAGTTGGGGTTTACTTACTCCGTGATAGGTGCCAATGAGCCATTGCTGGAGATTTCCAATAGCCCGATCTGCGAGTGGAACAGCCGACTTCGCGCCCTTTCGCAATTCCGACCGGAGAGGTTGGTTGCGAACGACATGTTTAAAGCCGGCCTCCAACAAACCAGAGAAACTCTTAAGACCATCCGTATAGATCGTGGAACCAGAAGCGACGTTATGGATAAGGAACGACCTGATTGTGGCCGCCTTGAAATCCCGAATGACACTCATGCGGATGCGACCGGAAGCTCGGCCCCGCTTTTCTACGGCGACTAAGACCAAAGCCGCCCGCCGGTCCTTCAGTTGTCGGCTCCCCCGGAGCCCCGCTTGCTCTCCGCCGATCCACGTATCATCCACCTCTACCTCGCCGCGCAGAGGCTCCCTGGCCGCGTTCACCATCGCCCGGCGGAGTTTGTGCAGCATCATCCATGCAGTTTCGTAGCAGGTCAGGCCCAGTTGACGCTGCAGAAGGAGGGCAGAGACGCCGCGCTTGTCTGTGGTCATCAGATACACCGCCCAGAACCAATCGCTCAACGGGATCTTCGTCCGGTGGAGGATCGTCCCGGAGGTGAGCGAAACCTGGTAGCGACATTTGCCGCATTGGTACCGACGCTGCTTTAACAACTCATAGGCATTTCCATGGCCGCATCGGGGGCAATTGAACCCTTCCGGCCAACGGCAGGCTGCCAGATACCTCTGGCAGGCCTCCTCAGTAGCAAACTCGGCCTGAAATTGGCGCAGCGTCTTCGGGAACGATGGCCGGGGCACTCCTCTACACTATCTGTTGGGGTTTGCTGAAGCAACCAGATAATCAGAAGGCTTCTAGCCATGCAGCAAGCCGCAGTCGAATCTTCCGTCACCGCTTCCAGCTTTGCGAGTTTCCTCGCCTCCCTTGCAGCCCCGCCCCAGTCCGCCAGTCCGGAATGGAACGACGACCTGCTGGGCGACGATGTTGCCACCCTCAGGTACGAACAGCCTCTCCAGACGCACGGGCAGGATCGGCCCCCGGCGCCGGATCGGGCACCGGCTCCAGGTTCTGAATCGGGCCAATTTCGATCGGACCGTGGCGTGTCCGTTTCCCCCGATCGCAGTCTGAAGCGCGCCAGTATCACCATCCGCCTCACCGAGCCGGAATGCGCGCAATTGCGCCTCCGCGCCGCCGAAGCGGGGATTACGGTCTCAGCCTACCTGCGTTCCTGCGCGTTCGAGGTCGAGAGCCTCCGAACCCAGGTCAAGGTGACGCTCGCTCAACTGCGCGAGCCCGCTCCTGCCCCGACAGTGCCCCTTCCGTCGAGGCAGAAGCCCTGGTTCCAGTTCTTGTTGCGGCGGGCCGGTGCTCCAGTTCGACCCTAGTTACTGATCGTCACAGAGGTTCCGTCGATCTTGGTAAAGGTCACCGAGATCTTTTCCTTATACGTGCAGGCCAGGTCCTTCAGGAACCGCAACGCCACCGCTTGTCCCAGCAGGATCGAAGAGTCGGTATCGCTGCGCCAGTGAATGCCTCCGTGGATCCCGTGGCCAAAGCTGATGTTGTGCGCCAGCTTGTGCAGTTCCCCGTACAGCGTCAGTGGACCCGCAGCCCCGGTTCCGGGCTGGCCCGACCAGGGCAGAAGGGCGGTTCCGTCGTAGCTCGGCATCACCGGATGGCCGAACACGTAATGATCGGCATCGTAGAAAAATTTCAGCGCGGTGATGCACGCTCCTGCCACAGTGCCATGGCCGGTGGGATACGCCGGGTGCGTCGGTGAACCCTCGGGAAACGGCTGCGAGAGAAGGTAGCTCTGATATTTGGTGAAGCTGGCCTTGAGCGCGTCCGAGTCGAATACGAAGGGATCCGGTGTGGCGTCGAACGCATCGCCTTCATTAATGAGGTGCACGAGCCCCGCGCCCGCTTCCGGCCTATGGCGAAGGTGAACCACCCATTTCTGGTACCAGACCGCATTCAGCGCGCACTTGGCCACCTCGGCGAGTACCGCGGCGATGTCGGGTCCGCCAAACGTTCCAAACGGCTTCTGGACACTTGCAGTCTTGTAGGGTCCAGTCGGATTCGAAGGAACTCCCAGCGACTGCAATACCAGGTACGCGGTGAAGTACGCCTGGTAGAGCTCGTCCACATGTGTCCATGCCGCCAGCCCGCGGCCGTCGTGCAGATGGCGGGGAATTGATTCCGGCTGGTTGGTCAGCCCGGTCGCTCCCCCGTCCTGAACCAGGAACCAGGACTGCTTGTCGGTCATGTAGTCGATCCCGGAACGGTACGTGATGTATCGCTGGTCGTAGGGTGCCGCACCAAAATTTGTCGGCGTCAGCAACAGCTGGGATACATAGGGACCGACAGTCTCTCCACTGAAACTGCCGCGAAACAGGAGGTCGGGAGTCACCTGTCCACCGCTGGTCGGGCCCTGGTACTGCGGGGCAAATGAAAGCTCGTTGGCCGCACTCTGCGCCAGCGGGTTGTTCGCATAATCGGTAAAGGCCACGTCCCGGAGCAGGGAGCACCAATACAACTCGACCAGCTCCGTGGCATATTGCTTGCTGCTCACCGAAGGGGGCGCCAAAACCGACGGAGTCCCGAAGGCGCTGCTGTCGGCCCCGCAGAAAACACGGGCGTAGGAGCCCATGGGCCCGTTCTGTTTGGCCGCGCCACCCTTGGGCACCAGCTCAAAATCGGAAAAATTGCCGGTGCTGATCGCGGTCTGAAATTTGGCGAATGCGGCAAGATCCACCTTTCCGGGGCCGGCCTGCTTGATGCCTTTCGAGTAGGAACCACACTTGTCCCCCAAAGCAAGATCGCCGTTCGTTGGGTGCGGTTCAGACGCGGTAAGCGCCTGCGACGTGGCGGTATTGAAGCGCCGGGTGAAGTTGTCGAGCAGGCGGGGATCAGTCACCGCCGGCGGTAGGCAGGGAGGAGGTACAGAACTGCTGCATGAGCTTGCCATTCGATCTCCTTTTCAGGTCTGTTCGGGTTTGTTCCGCGAAAAGAACTGCAATACCTTGATCGTCGTGGGTGAGCAGTTCACCCCAGATTCCGTACGGCTCGATCGATGCGAAGGCTGCAGAACAGGACGTCAGAGTCGGTGACGCCTCAGTCCCTGATCGACCTAGCGGGAGAATCAGGAGAAACATGACACGCAGATACAAAAGATGAACAGGCCAGGATCCGGAGATGCCCGCTACTCCACCTCGAGCACCAGGCACTTCAGGTATTCGGTCTCGGGCAGATTCAGCACCACCGGATGGTCGGCCGCCGCCCCGCGCCGTTCGAGGAGCCGCACCCGCCGATGCGCATCGGCGGCGGCGGACGCCACTGCCGCCTCGAGGTCGGCCCAGCCCACGTGGTGCGAGCAGGAGCAGGTCACCAGCAGGCCGCCGGGCCGGGTCATCTTCAGTCCTCGCAAGTTCAGCTCCTTGTATCCCCGCAGAGCTCCCTCGACCGCCCGCTTGCTTTTGGCGAAGGCGGGCGGATCGAGCACGATGGCGTCGAACTGTTCACCCGCTGCCGACCAGTCGCGCAGAATCTGAAACGCATCGCCCTCCACCCAATCCACCGCGGCGCTCACCCGCTCCCGGTTGGCCAATAGATTCTGCTCCGCCACCTCCAGCGAGGCGCGCGAAGTGTCGATCCCCGTCACCCGGGCACACACCCGGGCCAGGTGCAGCGCGAATCCGCCCTGGTAGCAGCACACGTCCAGGGCACGGCCTCCTTCCGCCGGGCCAGATCCATTCAGACGCCGAGCCCATTCCGCGGCCGCCGCGTAGTTGGCCCGCTGGTCGAGAAATGCGCCCGTTTTCTGGCCGGAATTAGCGTCGTACAGAAACTCCAGGCCGTTGAGTCGAAACCGCGTATGGGTGACCGGCTCTTCGCCCTCGCGAGCCCACAGCGGCGCCGGACTCGGTGCCGACAATCCTTCCAGTTCCCGCACCCGGGGATCCGGCCGTTCCAGAATGGTTGCCGGCGCCAGTTCATCGCGCAGCACCCCGACGCAGGTATCCCGTACCTCCGGGGAATCCAGGCCCTTGGCAAGCAACTGCAGAATCACCACGTCGCCGTACTTGTCTACGACCAGCCCGGGCAACTCGTCGGCTTCGCTGAAGACCAGCCGGCAGGCATTCGTTTCTTCGCTCAGCAGCGGCCTGCGCCTCCCGATCGCGGCCCGCAGCCGCGAGGCCAGCAGTCCCAACCACTCCTTCTCGCTGACCGATTCACGCGAGACCATCCGCAAGGAAATCTGCGACACCGGGCTGTACAGGGCCGTGCCCAGCAGCAGCCCGCGGCTATCCGCCACCGGGAGCAGCGCCGGCGCCGTTCCGTTCTCCAGCTCGATCGCTTCGATGCCGGATGCGTAGACCCAGAGATGGCCGCTTCGCAGGCGGTCCGCGGCCCGGCGGTTAATGCGGGCGCCGGCAGCCGCGGTGGGAGTCACGGGTCCGGTCAGGTCGGGATTTTCTTTGGTGCCTCGGCGCTTGGAATGTTCAGCCGGCGGAGGTGGATGGGATTTCGATACAAAAGGCGCCTCAGGCTTATGGGCCTTGGGCGCCTTCTGGTTCACGGTGGACCGGGCTTTGCGCGGCTTGGTCATAGCTCCTTCACGTAGGTCAACGCGCCGGGAGCGGCGGCCGCGAAGTCCCTACTTCACCTGCAACGTTTCCAGGTAACGGCTCAGGTTGGTGGTCCTGAGGTCCGTATCCTGGGGATTGGTCTTGCTCATTTTCCCGAAAATCTCTCCCCAGACCGGCATATCGGCCGAGCCATGCGCGCTCACGCCGGTGCCGAACCGCATCACTGAAACGACGTGTGTCTCAGGGTACTTGCCATGATTGGCCTTTGCCAACCCGGTCAGGTCCGTCGGCGGCTGTTTCAGCGCGGGGGCGGCGGGTCCATGCCCCTGGCCGTTCACGCCGTGGCAGGGAGCGCAATAGCTGGTAAACATCTGTTTTCCATCGGTCGGATTGGTTTTATTGACTTCGATAATGATTTTCCCGTTCGATTGATCCGCAAAGCCGACGGCCAGCGCAAAACAGGCGGCTATAGCGAGAAATAAAAGGCGTTTCAACATAAATCCCTCGGTTCTGGACTCTGGTCCGAACGAGACTCTACTCCTGATCGAGGGTGCTCCGGCTGTGATGGCTGGCACACTGCAAACGGCCTTAAAACAATGAAATATAAGAGGTTTCCGCCTTAGATTCGCTTGAAAGTGGGCATCGATTCAGTCAATTCTTAAGTCCGTTATAAAGCTGTGACTTGTCCCGTCCGGCGCCCTTCCGAACTTTGGGCAAGCCTGCGCTTCTTCAGAGCTGTGCCGCGTCGCCAGTCAGCGGGTCCGAGTCTTCCCGTGCGACCCTTGAGGGATAGACTGAGAATCGCAATTTTCTAGTCTTGCGCTCCCGGCAGACCGGACTAGGATGGTGCGAGGACGAGGATATGAAGCGAATTTTTCTATTGCTGACCTTTTGCTGCGCGCAAGCGGTCCTGACCCTGGCGCAGCCGCCTGCCGCGCCCGCCAAAGGACCTTTCTCCGCTGAAGAGTTGCGGGGATTCCGAGCCGTTGGCCCCGTGGATGTTCATACCCACGTCTTCACTGCCGATCCGGCCTATCTTTCCATGCTGCAGAGGCTCAACCTGCACACCGTCGACATTCTCGTTGTCAACGACATGGAGCCCGGCCGAGGAGATCTGAGCACGCAAAGGCGCGAGGCCTCGGCCGTCATCCGCGCCAGCGGCGGCTACGCCGTCTTGTGCACAAGCTTCGACCCGTTCACGTTTCAGGACCCGGATTACGCCCAGAAAACAATTCGGGCTCTCGACGAGGACTTCGCAAACGGTGCCATAGCCGTGAAGCTTTGGAAAAACGTCGGCATGGAAATCAAAGATGCGAACGGGCACTACCTGATGCCGGACAATCCCGTCTTCCAGCCCATCTTTCACGACATCGCCGCCCACAACAAGACCCTCATCGCGCACGTCGCGGACCCTGACTCAGGGTGGCAACCGCCCAACCCCGATTCTCCCGATTACGAGTACTATCGCGACCATCCCGGGGCCTATATGTACGGCAAGAAAGGCGTTCCCGCCAAGGCGGAAATACTCGCCGCGCGCGATCGCGTTCTCGAGAAGAATCCCGATCTGCGCGTGGTCGGAGCACACCTGGGCAGCATGGAGTCGAATCTGTCCGACCTGGGCGCGCACCTCGACCGGTACCCGAACTTCGCCGTCGATCTCGCGGCCCGCATGCCGTACTTCGAGAGGCAACCGCGTGAAACCATGATCGCCTTCATTACCAGGTATCAGGACCGGCTGATCTACGGCACCGATACTGAATTATCCGCGGGATCGAAGGAAACCATGAGCGAGCTGGAAAGCGTGTACGCCAACGATTGGCGCTATTTCGCGACCGGCGACACGATCCTGTACAAAGACAGGCCGGTGAGGGGGCTTAATCTACCGCCCGCTGTTCTGCGCAAGATCTATCACGACAATGCCGTGAAATGGTTCCCCGGAGTCGTAGCAGCCTCCAGCGGTTCTGTTCCGTAAGCTTGCCGTTCAAGGCTCGCACCAGTTGTGGAATCTTGGCCTTCTCTATGTCCATCAAAACGCAGAAGAGCCGGGCGAATTGCGCCGGCCCTTCGTCATCACTTCATATTGAACTACGCCGTCAGCGGCTTTTATCCACTCCCGGTTAGTTCGACCCCGTCGGCGCCGCGACTGCAGGAGCCGCAGCCTTCTGGATCGATACCAGCTCGACTTCAAAGATCAGCGTCGCGTTCGGCCCGATCGTCGGGGGCCCTTGCGCCCCGTACGCCAGGCTCGCTGGAACAAATAGCTGCCATTTCGATCCTGTTGGCATCAGCTGCAGCGCTTCCGTCCAGCCGGCAATTACGCCCTTCACCGGGAAGGTCGCCGGCCCGCCGTGCTTCTCCGACGCATCGAACTCCGTCCCATCGATCAGCGTGCCCTTGTAGTTGCAAATCACCGTGTCTTCCGCCGTCGGTTTCTCGCCCGTCCCCTGTTTCAGGATCTTGTACTGCAGTCCGCTGGGCAGGGTCACCACACTGTCCTTGGCCTTGTTGTCGGCCAGGAACTTCTCGCCGTCCTTCTGCGCCTGCTCAGCCTTCTCTGCCTGCATCGCCGCCTGCTTCTTGTGGATCTCCGTGGCCGCGGCCGTCAGCACGGTCTTCATGTCTTCCTCGCTCATCGCGCTCTTGCCGGTGACGAAGGACTCCGTGAACGCCTTGGCAAACACGGCAGGGTCCACATCCAGCCCCTGCTTGCGGAAGCTCTCGCCGATGTTCATGCCCACCGCATAGCTGAACTTGTCTTTGTCCGTCTTGAGCTCGGGAGCAGCATCCTGAGCCAGGGCTCCGACGGTCGTCAGAAGCGCCATCGCTGTGGCCAACATCCATTTACTGTGAGACATAATTTCATCCTTTTCCAACTGGGGTTTAGGTGGTCCGCTCGTGCATCATTGCAGGAGTCACTGGACCGGGATTTGCCAAAACGCAAACTTCGGTGCGGGGCTGTGAAGATTCTAGCAATAGAAGCGCCCCATCCTGACCCCACCGGTTGTAGACGCCATACAACGTTCGATGGTGGAATCAGCCCGGAATTGCAATCGTGTTTCCCGGGATCGTCTACACTCCAGTAGGATTGCACCGTGAATTACGGATGCGCCCGTTTCACCCTCTGCATTTTGAGTCTTGCTATCCACGATGTAAGTCTTTCAATTCTTGCCTTCTCCCTTGGAGGCCCCCGATGAAACGAATGACCCGATTGCTCCGCCTCATCCTTTTCTCGCTTGCCGCGACGGGATTGTCCTTTCCCCAGCCACAGCCTGATCAGAACGCGACCAGTTCCCAAAAGCCACAAAGCCAAGCTTTGGAGCTGGGGAGATCCTATGCGGAGCTGCGTCCGGAGCAAGTGCGTCTGATCGACAACTTCATTCGCAGTTATAACTCCACCACCGGAAGCGCACTTGTCCCCCAGAAGGTCTATGACGACGCTCGACTGTCGGTCCGCACTACGTTCGACGCTGTAACCCACGCGCTGCTCAATGCTCAGATGACCGATGCGCAAGGCAAGAGCCTGGGACGCGCAATCGATCTGGTGGACGCCGTGGATCAGGTGATGGGAGAGGAATCCGGCGCAGGCGGCGATATGCAGTTCCGCCTGTATGTGTACCTGACGCCCAACGCGATTGACGTCCTGAGCCGCAGCCGGGAGTTCCTTCACGATAAGGACAACTCCGTTTATCACAAGGGGTTTCCCATATGTTACAGGCTGAAGAACGGGCCTCCATCGATTCAGTTTTCAATTTCGCGCGACCACAAATTGTCCGACGTTGACGTCGACTATCGCGCTTCCGGCTTTCCCAAGGGTCTGCTCAACGGGCACCTGACCGCGGCCAACTCAGACGTCCGCGCAGGGGACAACCTGGCCCGCCATGACGGCCGCTGGTCGGGCCTCAATGGCTGGTGGCGCAACGTCTTTGGCCAACTCGGGAGTGGCGGGGCGTCACCCAAAGAGGCCTCTACCGAGCGTCTTGGGCGCATTCCCATGAATCCCGGCGTAAGAGCCGATCAGGGCGCCGATCAGAGTGCGCACGACTTCCTGCAAAGCTGGCTGATCGAGAAAGAACCGAATAAGTCTGTCGCCTATTTTTCGCGCCGCAGCTATTCGTGCTTGGAGGTGTTGGCGCAGAAGGGCTCGCAGCCGGTGCCACCAGGCATGATTCGGCTGCACACGATGTTGGCCATGCAGAAGTTCAGCGATAGCCTGGGCGCGGTGAATTCCGTTGCCGACGTGTTCGAGCCCGCGGACAAATGGTCGCAGGCATTGAAACCGGCAAAGAACGCCTATGCATCGGAATTCCGGATGGTGAACCTCCCGTCGGACATGGGACAGGACGAAGAATGTGTTGCCACGCCGGCCGGCGACTCGAAAAAGAAGTCGGAAGAAAAGTACTTTGCCACTGCCTTGCGCGGAAAAAAGGGAAATGGCCTGAACAAGGTTATGTCGCTGCTCTGGGCCCAGGAGGGTGGTTACTGGAAAATCATTGCCATCCGCATCGAAGACAGCAGCGATGCGGGCCTGGTCCCAAACAACTCTGCAACTCTGGCCGTACCCGCGGTGGAAGAACCGCGGAGCTTCGCCGGCGATCCCGCCGCAGTCAAGGACTTCACCCAGTTCTACCAGGCCTGGATCGTGAAACGGGATGTTGCCCAGGCTTCCCGCTTTGCATCACAGCTCTCCTACAAATGTCTCGCGCCACCTTCTGAAGACCAGAAGAAATTGACGCCCATCGCCAGAATCCAGGCTGCTCTGGGACAGCCCCTGCCGAAAATACCGGCCGGCGCGAATCTCTCCGACATGATGTCGAGCGTGCAGCCCGTCAACGATCTGGTGCGCCCGGTCCAGCAGGAAAACTCCGGGGCTTTTGCGATCATGGCCGTGCCCGACCAGATGGCCGATAGCTTTCTGTGCCAGCGTCGTGACCTGCCCGAGAGTTCTCCCGACTTGAAGCCCTCGGATGCAAAATATGGCGCGTATTACTTGACCGCCAGTCGATTCAATTACGGAGAGGAACAATCACCCGCTCTTCTCCTGTTGTGGTCCAAAGAGGAAGCGGGTTGGAAGATTGCCGCCTGGGCTGTCGAGCTTCCATAGCTGATTCAACCGCAGGGCCGGCAGCGCCACGCTCACTTGTCCACTTCGCAATGGATGTGGTTCTGATGTTTGGGGCGCTGGACGACATCGGGCGTGTCGGGGCAGAGGATCTGGGTGCGGCCGCCGATGGAGCTCTCCTGCGTGGTGCCGTTGTCGGAGGCTTCGCCGGCAAAAAAGTGATAGACCGCGTAGAAGAATCCGCCGGCGGGCGTGTCGACGTCGAGCCGGTAATAGGGCTGGACGGTCACCGGCCATGGGTCTGGATTGGTTGCAGTGGGGAACCTTTTAGTTCCATTTGGGAGAGTGACAGGCTTGTTTCCCCAGTCGGTTTGCACATCAAACTTGCCGTAGCGTGTCACGGCTCCGTGAAAATCGATCGCATAGCCTTTTCCGTGACGATCGGTATCGCTCCGGCCGACGCCCATGCCTCCCCAGTAAATGACGGAGACGCCCCATTTGCTCTCTTCGCGGAGATAGCGGGCAAGGCGCACGGCGAGCACGGCGGTGCGCAAATCCATCGGGCCGGTGGTGGGCTGGGTGTACGTCTTGTTGTCGCAAACGTACGCCGCGCCGCCGATGTTATCGAGCTTGAGCTTCGGCTTTTCACCGATCTTCGGGTAGGTTGGCGCGCCATCCGCACCGAACGTGACCGGCTTCTCCAGCGCCAGCAGATTGTTCAGCACATACGAGACGGCGATGTCGCGCGCCTCTTCCTGCGAAAGCTTGTAGGCCGGCTTCCACGTTTCGATACCCGGAAGCACGTTGTACATGGCTCGCCGGTTGTTTGCCACCCAGGCGGGATCTGACATAGACCTCCTTCACGCGGGCATTGCGCGCCACCAGGGGAGGCCCGCGGCATTTTTCAGAATGTGATCAGCGGGGAACTTCAGACACTGTTCAAGCAAAGAGTGCGTCGACGATCGGAAACGTTTCAAAAGATCAAGGGCAGCCGGCGGATTTGCAATATGCAGGTGTTACCCGGAGCCGGCGGAGCGCGAATGACATTTGGGTGCGGACGAGCGGATCAATATGAGGACGGCATGGGTGACGACGGCGTGGACCGGGCGCGCGAGCTTTGCGAAGCGAAACGACAGCTGCACAGGTAGCAGATGAGCCAGGCCGGTCCAGCCCACAGGTACGAGGCGGAGGACAGAGACTGAATCATCTGCAGCTGAACAAAAAGCCCGGCCTGTGTGATGCCAAGCAGCAGAAGTAGAGGGATGGATTTCTGCGCTTTGTACAAGGCGAAGAGAATGGCCGGAAAGAACAGCGTCTGATCGAACACAAACGCGTACGGGGCGCAGAGAACGGAAACCATGACCACCACCGATCCGTGCTCGACCCAGTCCCAGCGGAAACGACGGTTCCAGAAGTACCAGGGCGCCCAGGCACATCCTGCGACGGCGGGGATGAATTCAATCCACTTTGCCGGGCGAAACACAAGAAAGCGGAGGGCCATGCCGAGGGTCGGAACAAACGCATCCAAGACGCGCGTGGAGGACGCGAGCGCATGGTATTGACGCCACGCAGCGGGATCGATGAAGAGGGAGACGGTGCAACTGCCCGCGATGGCTGCCGCGGCGCCGGCCAGAAGCCGGTACTGCTTCCGAGTCACGCAAAAAACGATCAAGGTGAGCACAAAAGGGATAAAGAGATGCGGCTTGAGAACAAACGGCATCAGTACCGCGCCGGCAAGCCAGGGGCGCCGATGCTGGAACCAGAAGAACAGCACCAGGCAGACCAGCAGGAACGCCGCGAGCTGGCCGGCCATCTGACACGCGATGGCGGGCGCAAAGATGAAGACTACCCAATGAATAGCGGAATCCGGGCGGCCGAAGAGTCGCCAAGGCAGCCACGCACTCAACGCCAGCGCGGCAAGCTGCGCCTCTTCCCAGAGAACGAGACCGGACCTTGCACTGAGAAAGCCGAGAGGCAGGGCGAATTCGAGCGCCACCGGGGGACTTAGGCTGGCGAGCGGCTGCACGGTAAGCATGCCGGCGTGGCGCTCTAACTGAAAAAGGTCCTGCACGTCATATGGATTCGCATGCCGAGCGAGCTGTTTTCCGGCAGCCCAATACTGGATGTAGTCGCGGCTGGTGATGTCCGTGGGGGTCAAGGCAAGAATCAGAAGCCCCGCAACGATGCAGGCGCCGGCGGCGACGATAAGCAGGGCGGCAATCGTTCGCCGGGAGGCGCTTTTGCTCGCGGTGAGTCCCTGGGCAGCTGGACCGGACAAATCAGAAACCCGAGGCACATCTGTAGTGCGAGTTAACATGGCTGGAAAAACGCGGCCCGGCATCGGGTCCGATCGATTCTAGCAACCACTTGCATCGCCGGCGTGTGGTGGGCAACACAGTCAACTTGCGGGGGGCTTGGTCACCGCCCAGAGCCAATGGCCGTGAGCTTTCACGGGGAGGCCATCCGCCGGTTGCCGGCTGAGCGGCGAGCATCATCAGGTGAGAAGCAATCAGCAGGGCGCGGCCGGCTTCAACGCCGTGCCAGGGTGCCTAGAGTTTCTGCGTTCTGAGCACCGCGCGGACGCCAGGAACGCGGCGCAGGCCGAGAACCATCTTGTTCAGGTGGCGGAGATCTTCGGCCTCGACGACGAATTCCACCATGGCTTCCCCATCCGGGGACTGCTTCGTATCCACGCCGCGGATGTTGGTGTTGTCGTCGGAGATGACGGCGGTCAACTCCTTGAGCATGCCGGCGCGATCGTCGCAGAAAATGGTGATCTTGACCGGATACCGCTGGGGGCGGCCGGCAACCTGTTCGCCTACGCGCGACCACTCGACCGCGATGCGGCGGTCGCTCTCGTAGAGCAGGTTCTGAATGTTGGGACAACTGCGCGCATGGACCGCAACGCCCTTGCCGCGGGTCACGTAACCGACGATCTCTTCGCCGCGGATGGGATTGCAACATCGCGCGCGATAAACCAGCAGGTCGTTCTGGCCTTCCACCTGGAGCGAGTCCGAGCCGGTGAGGTGCAGCTTGCGCACCGCGTCGGACATGGCGCTTTCGACCGTGCCCGGCGGCTTGATCTCCGAAGTTGAATCGGCTTCGGCCTGGTTGGCGTATCCGGGAGCCAGCTTGTTGAGGACCTGGTGGGCGGAGTGCTTGCCCTGGCCCGAGCGTGGCCAGCAGATCGGCCGCTGTGGCCACGCCGTATTCATTGGCGATGCGGCCCAGGTCCTGGTCGCCGATCTGGCCCATCGATACCTTGAACTTGCGTGCTTCGCGCTCCAGCAGCTTGCGGCCGATTTCGACGGCGCGGTGGCGCTGATCCTCATTGAGCCAGTGCTTGATCTTGTTGCGGGCGCGCGGAGCTCTTGACGAAGCTGAGCCAGTCGCGGCTGGGCTTGTGGTCCTTCTGGGTGACGATTTCGACGATGTCGCCGGTGCGCAGCTTGGTGCGCAGCGGGACCATGCGGCTGTTGACCTTGGCGCCGACGCAGGTGTGGCCCACCTCGGTGTGGATGGTGTAGGCGAAGTCGACCGGGGTGCCGTCGGCCGGAACCACCACGACCTTCCCCTTGGGCGTGAAGGTGTAGACCTCGTCGGGATAGAGGTCCATCTTCAGGCTGGAGAGGAATTCGTTGGGGTCGGTCATCTCCTTCTGCCACTCGACGAGCTGGCGGATCCAGTTGAGGCGCTCCTCGTCGCGGGCGGTGACGGTGCCGTCCTTGGCCTTGTACTTCCAGTGCGCCGCGATCCCTTCTTCGGCGATGCGATGCATCTCCTCGGTGCGGATCTGCACTTCGAACTGGTGTCCGCCGTCGCCCATCACCGTGGTGTGCAGGGACTGGTAGCGGTTGGCGCGGGGAATGGCGATGAAGTCCTTGATGCGGCCGGGAACGGGGCGCCAGAGCGCGTGGATGAGGCCGAAGACGGCGTAACAGGCGCTCACATCCTGGGTGATCACGCGGATGGCAAGGAAATCGTAGACCTGGTCGAAGCTGACCTTGGCGCGCTGAATCTTCTGGAAGATGGAGTAGAGGCGCTTGATGCGCCACTCGACGCGCGCCTCGATGTTGTTTTCGCGGAGCTGCTCGACAAGAGTGTCTTCGACTCCGCGCAGAAACTGTTCGCCCTCGATGCGCCGCGCTTCGACGGCGGCGGTCATCTGCTCGTAAGCTCACCGGGTCGGTGTAGCGGAAGGCCAGGTCTTCGAGCTCGCCGCGCACCTTGCCCATGCCCAGGCGATGGGCAAGCGGCGCGTAGATATCCATGGTTTCGCGGGCGATGGCCTCCTGGCGCTCGGGCTTCAGGTGCTCGAGGGTGCGCATGTTGTGCAGGCGGTCGGCCAGCTTGATGAGCACCACGCGCACGTCGGTCACCATGGCCAGCAGCATCTTGCGCACGTTTTCGGCCTGGCGGTCTTCGCGGTTGGCGAACTGGATCTTGTCGATCTTCGTGACGCCGTCGACGATGTGCGCTACCTGGTCGCCGAATCCGGCGTTGATTTCCTCGCTGGTAGCGGGCGTGTCTTCGACCGAATCGTGGAGCAGGCCGGCGGCGATGGCCGTCGCGTCAAGCTTCATCTCGGCCAGGACTTCCGCCACTTCGAGGGGGTGAATGATGTAGGGCTCGCCGGAGGCGCGCATCTGCCCGGCATGATGCTGGACGCAGAATTCCCAGGCTTTGCGAATGAGGGAAACGTCTTCGCTGAGGCGGTTGGCCTGCACCTGGCGCAGCAGGGCTTCGAAACGCTCGTCGATCATTTGTCGGCTAACGACCGGCTTGGGGAGAGGAGGGGAGACGGGGGTTAAATCGTCGCTGAGCGGCTCCTGATCGTGCACCGCCACCGCATCCCCGTCCGCCGTCACAGAATGGTCGGATTCATGAGCCGTCGGGGGATGATCGACCGTCGCCATGCTTTATTATAGGCCGGTTCTGTTCGATTGCCATCAAATGGGGTCAAATCAGCCGGCGTCGGTCATCCGCCAGGGCGGTGAGCGCTTTGTGAAAGCCATGACTTCCAGCCCGCCCTGAGCGAAGCCGAAGGGTGCCGGTTGCGGCCCCAGCGGCGCGTCTCTCCCGTAACTTCTGCATAGGGGGTCACTCGCCCCAGTCACCCCCAATGCGCTGTCATCCTGACGCGGGGCAGAGTCGAAGGATCTGCGAATGCCTTTCCTTAGTTCCGAGAAGGCGGTCACTCGACCAAGCGGTCACTCGCTGTGCGCCGGGATAAACCGACGTGTTGTAGGGGTGCAAGTCCCTGCAGGAAAGGAAATAGCGAATCCATCCTGACCTCTAGTCTTGCGTGGCACATCGCGAGGTGTGTGGCGAAGCGTAGATCGAGGCATCGGTGGGCCGGGTGATTGAGCTTCGAAAAACCGCGGATCAGGATGCCGACTCCCTGGTGAGTAGGAGGAAGGCAACACGGCGGCTGCTTTAGACGCGAGTGGCTGACCGGTCCTGCGTAGTCGTTAGAGCCCGCGCACGCTGAGAAAACAACATGGACGAGAACCGGGAGATCTCCAGTGCGCCTTCGGCAGTTTGCGAAGGCCGGTCCGTGAAGGCCCAAAGCCGCACGACGGACACGCACGTGCTGGAGAAGTCGGACTGCGCCGAAGTACCTGTGAACCGGCCGAACAAGGGAGGGCAACTTCCTGCGGAGGTGGGGGAGGGAAGGGCGCAGATGAAGGAGAACATCGGTCAGTCACACATGCCCCTGACACAGAGTGGGAAAGGCATGTCCCAGGGACTGGACGGTGTGCGCAAAGCAGCAAGGGAAAGGAGACAGGAACGGTTCACCGCTCTGCTCCACCATCTCAACATCGATCTTCTGCGCGACAGCTTCTACGCCCTCAAGCGTCAGGCTTCGCCGGGAGTCGATGGGGTGACATGGCAGGAGTATGAAACCGGACTGGACGATCGGCTTATTGATCTTCACAGCCGGGTTCACCGTGGAGCGTACCGGGCACAACCTTCAAGGCGAGTCTATATACCGAAGGCCGACGGGCGGCAACGCTCGTTGGGCATCGCGGCAGTGGAGGACAAAATCGTCCAGCATGCCGTGGTGACGATCCTCAACCAGATTTATGAGGTCGACTTCAAAGGCTTCTCCTACGGGTTTCGCCCGGGGCGCAGCCCGCATCAGGCGCTGGACGCGCTTGCGGTGGGACTGGAACGGAAGAAAGTGAACTGGGTGCTCGATGCCGACATCGTGGGCTTTTTCGACAATTTGAGCCACGAATGGGCAGTCAAGTTCCTCGAGCACCGGGTGGCCGACCGAAGAATCATCCGCCTGATCCAGAAATGGCTCAAAGCGGGGGTATCGGAGGACGGCCAGTGGTCGGAGACAAGCAAGGGTACGCCGCAGGGAGCAGTTGTTTCACCGCTGATCGCCAACGTGTACCTTCACTACTGCTTCGACCTGTGGGCGGAGGTCTGGCGCAGAAAGGCGGCCAAGGGCGATGTCATCATCGCTCGTTATGCCGACGATCTCGCGCTGGGCTTCCAGTACCGAGCCGACGCCGTGCGGTTCCTTGAGGACCTTAAGGAACGTTTCGCAAAGTTCGGCTTGGAACTTCATCAGGAGAAGACCCGGCTGATCGAGTTCGGGCGCTATGCTGCCAGAGATCGGCAGCAACGTGGCGCGGGAAAACCGGAGACGTTCACCTTCTTGGGCTTCACTCACTACTGTGGGCGACGCCACAAGACCGATACCTTCACCGTCTGGCGTATCACGGCGAAAAAGCGGATGGTTGCGAAGCTGAATGCCATCAAGGTCGAGCTTCGCCGCCGAATGCATGATCGCCCCGGCGAGGTCGGTGCATGGCTTCGGAAGGTCGTCAATGGTTATTACCAATACCACGCAGTGCCCGGAAACCTGCGACAGCTGAGCACCTTCCGGCAGCGCATCAACCGGCTGTGGTATCAGGTACTCGCACGCCGGAGTCAGCGCGCCCGCAAAAGGTGGGAGACTCTCACTCCGTTGTTCGAACGATGGATCCCGCGCCCGACAGTCCTGCACCCTTATCCTCAAGCTCGCTTCTACGCCATCCATCCTTCATAAGAGCCGTATGCGTAGACGCGCTCGTACGGATCTGCGCGGGGGGCGATCCGTGAGGATCGTCCCTACCGCGACCAAGTCGACCTGTTTCGTGAAAGGGCACGACTTTAGTCGTGCCGTAAGGCCCCAAAAACTGCCGGGCTTTACAGGCTGCGGAAAAACTCGCGGTTTTGAAAGGGCACGGCTTTAGCCGTGCCGTAAGAGCAGCAGAATCAATGGGGCTTCAGCCTCTGAGGGACGTACTTCTCGACTTCGCCGCCCATTCTCTGTTTTTCCGCAACCTCTTTAGCCCCGAGTCAGCGGTGATTCCCCCGGAGCTCAAGATTTCCAGTCCTCCGATGTTAGCGAGTGGCCAAGCGATTTGGGGGCTGAAAGACGTTGATCAGTCGAAACCGCTGGAGTGTTGCGCGTTGAAGCCATATGCCGGGCGCCATGACCACCCTGGCGACCTTCTGCCAGCGCACTAATGGCGGCTGCGCATAACGCGAACCTGCATCTTCGATCCCCGCCCACGATATCTATTTCTCAATTCAGAATTCGTCATCGAGAAAATTTAGATGAGGCTCGTGGCATTGCCTAGCCCGGCATGATCCTGGACTAGCGCGGGCAGCCAAAGCGCGTTTCGCGCCTGATCGGCGCTGGAATTGATACTCGGCGATTTATCATTGACGGGTTTAGCACTGGGGCAGAGCGCGGTCTGTCAACTTCTTTCGCAGTTTCCCATTACACCGTTTTCGCCAACGAGGCTTTCACGATCATCTTCAAATGACTGGGACCCGCATATCTTGAAAATCTCAGCTACTCCCGTTCCCACGCGCCATCGCGGCTTCGATCTCTTGCGCGTTATTGCGATTTACATGGTCATGCAGATCCACACCGGCGAGTTCGAGTACATATCACCAGTCGGAACCGTCCTGCACACGGCTGGATCCTGGGCCGTGGGATGGACAAACTCGCTCCTGCGCGTCTGCGTGCCGCTGTTCGTCATGATTACCGGATTCTTCCTTTTTCCGATCGAAGATGAGCGTAAATTCTTCCGGAAGCGCTTCACCCGCGTATTGATTCCCTTCGTGATCTGGTGCGCAGTCTACGCCTTCTATTCCTACGCGCAAGGAGCGATCACTCTTCGGACCGCGTTGCTCAACATCGCCAAAATCCCCGTCAACTACGGCACCGAAGTCGGCCATCTGTGGTTCGTCTACATGCTGATGGCGATCTACCTTATCGCACCCGTGTTCTCGCCGTGGATCGTATCGGCAAGCCGCAAGAGCATGGAACTCTTCCTGGCGCTGTGGGGCGTGACATTGACGCTGCCCTTCATTCACCTCTTCTTCGCAGAGGTATGGGGCGAGTGTTATTGGAATGCAACGCCAACCCTCTACTACTTCACAGGCTTCATCGGCTATGCCGTACTGGCCGCATACATCAAGCGATTCTGGATGGCGCCTTCGTCGCGTATCGACTGGCTTGCAATCGGCATGATTGTGGCGGGTTACTCCGCCACCGCTGGAGGGTTTCTCTTCAGACTTCGTTACGAGCACGAAGTAAAGAGCCTCGAGCTGACGTGGAACTTCACCTCGCTGAACGTTGCGATCATGACTGCAGGACTCTTCCTGCTCTTCCGAAACATTCATGCGGATCGCGGCAACAGCCTCGTATGGCGATGGATAGACGATCTTTCGCGCATGAGCTATGGCATGTACCTGGCGCACATCATCGTACTCGGCGCCATTCATGCCCACATGGCGCCCATGATCGGGAATGCGTTTGTGCGCATTCCAGCGATCGCATTCACTACTTTCCTTATTACCTATCTCGGGGTCAAGCTGCTTTCGCTGTTGCCGGGGAGCAAATACCTTATCGGCTAAAGTCCCCAAATATCGGTCATTCGGCCTTTTTGGGCGAGTTTGAGAAGCACCGCGAGGGATTCTGCTCCCAAGCCGGTCTTCACTATTTTCCTGCCTCAAGAGCGCTCCCCGCCAGAGCGATCGATCAATCTCAGGCCCATAGCACTCAGGGCCAATCGCACTTTCCATGGACCTTCTGCGCTTAGAGATTATCGATTTACGCCAACAGGCCGAAGTGGGTTTCCAGGCCCGCTCGGCGATTTTTTAGGGTTCCGAGTGGATGGTGGGCGACCCGAACCTTTGACAAGTGTTCGCCCGGGATGAATCGCGAGCGACAACGCAGTCCTGCCGAAAAAGCAAAACGGGCGCCCGTTGACCCGGGCGCCCGCGTAGAGCCACTCGTGCAGCGCTTTTACTTGCTCTTCCCCGCCTTGTAACTGGAACTCACCTTCTGTCCCGCCTGGGCGAGAATCCCCGCCGCATCGGCCGCATAGGGTCCATTCGGCGCCAGCTCCAGGTACTTCTGGTAGGCTTCCGCGCATCCCGGAGGCAGAACGATCCTCTGCACTTTGGGATTGCTGGGGTCGGGCGCCATCGTGGCGCTTTGCACCAGCCCCTGGCCGATGATGTAGTACAGCACCGGCTGATTGGGGTCAGACTTGAGGGCCTCCTGCGCCGCCGCGATCTGCGCCTGCGCATTGTTGGCCTGGAAGAAGATCACCGCTTCGTTGCGAAGATAGAAAGCGGCCTTGGCGGGATCGGCCTTGGCGGCTTCCGCGTACGCGGCATTGGCCTCCGGAACCTTTCCCTGGCGCGCATAAATCTCGCCCAGGCCGGAATTGGCCATTCCCAGGATCTCCGGCTTCGGTGTCTTGGCCGCCGACGCCAGCTCAATCGCCTTCTTGTACGAAGCCTCCGCTTCGTCATATTTCTTCTGGCCCGCTTGTCCCAGGCCCAGGTACGCCCACAGAATCGGCTCGTTGGGCCGCAGCGCCGTGTCCTTCTGCATCAGGGTCTCGATCTCTACATACTTGGCCTGCTCGACGTCCTTCTGCTTGGCCGCCCGCGCCGCGTCGGCGTCCTTGATGTTCTGCGTGACCGTCTTCAGGTCGGCGTTCAGAGCCTTGATCACTTCGTTCGTTTTGAGGGCATCGGAGTTATGCTTGCGGATTTCCTCCAGAGCCTTTTTCTGGTCCTCCGGCAGCTTGTCGACAAAGGCCTGCCGCGACATGTCATCATCGACGCTCACGTCCTGACCGGGTTCAATCTTCACGTTCTCAATGGAGTCGACCATCTTGTCGGGCGGCGTGTCCTTCTGCCGGAAGATGAGCGTATAAGTGCCGGCAGGCGCTTCGCCTGCATAGGCTCCGTTGGCATCCACCTCGAATGTGTACTTGGTCGTGCGGCCGCCGTCCGCCGAAAGATTGACAGTGCCGCTGGTCTGGGGGGCGCCAGTGGGATTAATGACGTGGCCATGGATCTTGCCGGTAGCCCCGGCGGCGGCGGGCGGCGCTTGTGCAAGCACGGGCACAGCAGCAAATGCCAGCAAACCGAGCCAAAGTGAAATATTCCGTTTCATGTTCTTCTCCTTGGAGCGGCGGAACGTGCTGCCCGCGAGCTCGAAAAGTCATTCTTTAATTGGCATCGCGCCTCACCGTTTGGCGTTGGGCACAATGTTCGCGGCCTGGCAGTTGCGGCATGGAAACGTCTCCACACACTGCTTGCTCTAACCAGCGAAGGTTAAATCAATCGTCTACTCAAGACAAGCGCAAGGCCGACACATAATCCACCAGCTGACACTCGAGGCACAGAATACCAATGGATGGACGATTGGCTCATGCCAGGGGTTGCACAGCGGCAGCCATTTCGTGCCCCCCCCGGCCCGGCCTGCAGGTGCCCGGGGATCGTCGTTACACCTCCAGCCTATCGTGCCGACCCGAGGCCGGGTTGTGGCACAGATCACAGCCTACAATGGGGTTATGGCAACAACGATTCGCCCCGCGACCCGCGATGACGTGAGCACCATCCTCGCCTTCATCCGGGCGCTGGCCGCCTACGAACGCGAACCGGACGCCGCCGTCGCCACCGAGAACGATCTGCTCCGCGACGGCTTCGGCGATAACCCGTACTACTCCTGCATTCTCGCTGAGCAGGACGGCAGACCCGCCGGGTTCGCCTTCTATTTTTTCGACTACTCCACCTGGCTCGGCCGGCCGGGGCTCTATCTCGAAGACCTCTTCGTTCATCCCGAATTTCGCGGCCTCGGCATCGGCAAGGCCCTGCTCCAGCGCGTGGCGGCCATCGCCGTCGAAAAAGGCTGCGCCCGGATGAAGTGGGAAGTCCTGGACTGGAATACCCCGGCCATCGACTTTTATGCGGCCATGGGCGCCGAATTCCTCGACACCTGGCGCAACGTCCGCCTCAGCGGCGAAGCATTGCAGCGCCTCGCTCAACCGCAAATCAACCGTGCCCCATCCTTTCGCCGGCTTTTGGGCGAAAGGGTGGGAGACCACAAACCTCAACCGGCAGTTCCAGCGGAAGAAGGCCCTCAGTGAGGATCCGCGTCATCGGCGGCGGACTGGCCGGCCCGGAGGCCGCCCTGACCGCGGCCCGCTTCGGCTGCCAGGTCGACCTCTACGAAATGCGTGCCATCATCGATGGCCGGCCGCGGCTCACTCCAGCCCACCAGACCATCGAATTCGGCGAACTGGTCTGCTCCAACTCCCTCAAAAGCGAGTCGCCCAACACCGCGCCCTGGCTGCTCAAGCAGGAAATGCGCCGCGGAGGCTCCGCCCTCTTGCGCCTGGCCGACGAATCAGCCGTACCCGCGGGCCACGCCCTGGCCGTCGACCGCGTCGAGTTCTCCCGCCGCATCGCCGCCGCCATCGCCGCCGAACCCAACATCCGCGTCATCCGTGAAGAGGTCACCAGCCTCGACGCCGCGGATGAGATCACGATCATCGCCACCGGCCCCCTGACCTCCGACGCGTTGAGCCAGGAAATCCAGCGCATCACCGGATCGGGCCACCTGGCCTTCTACGATTCCATCTCCCCCATCGTCGATGCCGAATCGATTGATATGACCCGCGTCTACTTTGCCGCGCGCTGGGACAAGGGCACAGCCGACTACATCAACTGCCCCATGAACCGCGCCGAGTACGACCTCTTCCTCGACGCGCTCCTGTCCGCCGAACCCGCCGAAAGCAAGGAGTGGGAGAAGCTCGACTACTTCGAAGGCTGCCTGCCCATCGAGGAGTTGGCGCGCCGCGGCCGCGACACCCTCCGCTTCGGGCCCATGAAGCCCGTCGGCCTGCGCGATCCCCGCACCGGCCAGACCCCGTGGGCGGTCGTCCAGCTCCGCAAGGAGAACCTCCGCGCCGACAGCTACAACCTGGTCGGGTTTCAGAATCACCTGAAATACGGCGAACAGGCCCGCGTGCTGCGCCTCATTCCCGGCCTTGAAAACGCCCGCTTCCTCCGCTACGGCCAGATCCATCGCAACACCTACATCTGCGCGCCCGCGCTCCTCGACGAAACCCTCCGCCTGCGAATCGGCTCTGCCCAGCTTTCACCACAAAGCTGTCATCCTGAGCGGAGCGCAGCGGAGTCGAAGGACCTGCGTTTCCCAACGTCAGCGGAGCCCGCCCTCCTCTTCGCCGGTCAGATCTCCGGCGTCGAAGGCTACACCGAATCCATTGCCACGGGGATGCTGGCCGGCCTCTATGCGGCAACCCTCGCCCGTGGCGAACAACCGGTCCCTGTCCCGCGCGCCACCGCCCTGGGATCGCTGGTCCACTACATCACCCATGCTGACCCCAGGCACTTCCAGCCCGCCAACATCACCTTCGATCTGCTCGAACCGCTCGAAGAAGAAGTCCGCCGCAAGGTTCGCGACAAGAAAGAGCGCCACCGCCTGCAGTGCGAGCGGTCCTTGGCGGCCTTCGACGCCTGGTGGAGCGCCACGCCCCATCCAGTCGCGGAACTTCGTTTATGAAAAGTGCGTAGTCCCTGCTAGCCGCTGGTTTCCTCGGAAAGGTCACAAAATGCGCGCCTTCTCTGCCGCAGATTCCGTTTCACTTGCCATTCAACGCACCCGGGAGTTCCTTTTCACGCCATTCAGCTGGGGAACCTTTCTCAAGCTCGGCCTGGTCGCGATCATCACCGAAGGCTCCTGGTCCAGTCTCCGATCTTCGTCGAAGGGTGGCAGCCATTCCTCGGGCCAGGGCGGCCCCATGATCTCTTCGCCTTTGCACATCCCGGCAATTTGGATCGCGGCCTCCGTGGCGGCCGTGCTTCTCGTGATTGTCGTGTCGTTGTTCGTGTTCTACCTGATCACGCGCCTGCGTTTCGCCTTCTTTCATTGCCTGATCCACAAGACCAGGGAGCTTCGCCCGGGCTGGCACCTCTATCGAGAGCCTGCGACCCGCTTCTTCTGGCTGAACGTCGTAGTTGGATTCTGCTTTGTGGCGCTGGTAGGTTTGCTCTCGCTTCCCTTCGTGGCTGGATTCTGGCGACTGTTTCAAGAGACGCGGCGGGTCGGCCACCCCGATATCGGGATGGTGCTGTCTCTTGTGTTGCCCTTGATCCCGATCATTGTTGTGCTCGCGCTGGTTGCTCTCGTCACCGACCTGGTTTTGCGCGATTGGATGATGCCGCATTACGCCCTCGACAACGCCACCGCCGGCGAAGCCTGGGCCGAAGTGTGGGCTTCGTTCAAGGCCGAGCATCGCCAGTTTCTGGCCTACATTCTGCTCCGGGTGGTCCTGCCCACCATTGCCATGATTGCGTTGTTCATCCTGCTCCTCATTCCGGGAGCCATCCTTGCCGGCGCCTTCGGGGCCATCGAATACGGCGTCCATTCAGCCTTTGCAAATTCGACCGGCGGGGCCGCGATTGCGGGTGGCGTGCTCCAGGCGTTCCTCGGCGTCGTTGCTCTCCTCTTCATGGCCGTGGCCGGCATCTGCCTGGCAGGGCCGCTGAGCACCGGGGTCCGGGAATATGCGCTGCTGTTCTACGGCGGCCGCTACCCCATCCTGGGAGACATACTCGAACCCCCGGCCCCGGAACTCCTGCGTGGCGCCGCTCCCGAGCCCGCCTGATCCTTGGAGCAGATTCACATTTTCGTGTAGACCGGCTTTGAAAGGGCACGATTTCACAGTCTGCTGAAAAATGCGTTTCGTGAAGGGTACGGGCTTCAGCCCGTACGTTTAACCCAATCAATTTCAGCGTGGCTTTAGCCGCCGAGGGAGATCTTTTCGTCGGATCTGCCTCATCCTCGGCTTTTTTTCAGCAACCTGTTCAGCCGTGCCGCAAAAACGCACAAAGGATCGGCCTTCAGGCCCTGCGTGCGGTTTTTGCCGGTTCTTGGAACCCCGCTCGATTCATCAGACACTGGCCTAGCCCCTGAGGTAGGCCCTTCCGAGTCTACAGAATTTCTGAAAATGCTCTAATTGTGAAGTTTCAGGAAGTTGTCCATTCGATCTGAACAGGCCAGCGCCAGGTTTCCTCAGGCAGGTCTGGATTCGAACGAGAATAGATGCCTGTCTCTGCCGCCTTGCATGGCGCGCGTCGCAGCAATCTCCCGTCCCGCGAAACTCTGGATGGCGTGATGCCAGAAGCGATACGCCGGCTGGTTCGAAACCATCACCCGAACTTGCCAGGACCCGGGAAAGCGCTTCCACACCCGGTGCGCAACCTCGGTGCCGATGCCTGCGCGTCGATATCGCCTCAGGATGAAGAACTCTGCGACATCCCACACCGCCACCGCGGGTGCACCTCGCGGTAACCCGTCAATCAATACGAAACCCGCAAGCCTCGAGTCGACATACACCAGGAATGGATGCCGCGCCGGCTCGGTCCAGTAGATATCAAGGTCGCCGTAGCCAAATCGCCCGTCCGGCCCGATTTCCAGATCAACGAATTCGCCGAAGTCGTACATATAGAGTTCAAGCAGATTGGCCAGAATCGGCTTCTGCCTTGGCGAGGCAGGAATGATTTCGATGTTTTGTCGCAGCGTCTCGGGTTCGTTCATTTTCGTTGACGGATCAATTCAGTCTATTCTCAAGCGCGCCGGCTGGATCCAGGTCCATGGCGCAGGCCTGCCTCGCCGGACGTCGAATACCCCCCAAGGAACCTTTCCGGGGCCCGCAGTGTCCAACAAGACATAGGCAAGCGAAAAACGCCCCACGGGGAAAGCTTGTAGTCTGAGGGTAGGCAAAGAAGTCTGGAGCAAACGAAGTTCATGCGTTTCATTCCCACGATGATCTGTTCCGCCGTGCTTGCGGGTTCGGCGATGCTTTCCACAGCCCAGACCACACTGACCCTGAAGCCGCCCCCGAAATCTGACCGGTCGCACGCGCCCGCGAAGGCCGCCACTCCTGTTTCCGCCCCGAAGCCGCTGCTGCCTGATTCCTTCGCCGGATGGAACATCACCGATGGACCCAACACGGTGACCGACCCGGTCCAGTTCGACAGCGCCAATGCCGCAGCCCTCAAGGAATTCGGCTTTCAGAGCGCCGTGCTTAGTACCTACAAGAAAGACGGTGAAACGGTCACCGTGCGGGCCCCGCGTTTCGCAGACCTGAGCGGCGCTTACGGCGCCTATTCCTATTACCGGGGATCCGGATGGCCCAGGGAAGATATTGGCTCCGGCGCGGCTTCCAATCACAACCGGGTCCTGTTCTGGCGCGGCGACACCGTGGTGGACACCACTTTCAGCCACGTCAGTCCCATGTCGGGTTCCGAATTGCGCGAACTGGCCGCCCAGTTGCCCGACGCAGTTGGCGCCAGGGCGCTGGCCCCGCCCATCCTGGCCACCCTGCCCAGGAAATCGCTCGATGGCCAGTCGACGCATTATGCCGTCGGACCGTCCTCCTATGCCGGGTCGGGTGGCGCTCTCCCGCCCGAACTGGTGGGGTTCGATCGCGGCGCTGAGGCCGTCACGGCAAATTACTCCCTGGTTTCGGGACCGGCAACTCTCACCCTGATCGATTATCCAACCCCCCAACTGGCAGCCGCGGAGGAAACCAGGATCCGCGCTTACATTCAATCCGGCGGCCACGCCCAGCCCGCGTTTCCCAAGCCGCTCGTCGACTCCGACCAGGCCTCGCTCGAGGTCCGGCGCAGCGGCCCGATCGTGGCCCTCGTGAGCGGCGATGCCATCCCCGACGAGAGCCACAAGCTGCTGGCCAGCGTGCATTACGAAGCCGACTTCGTTTCCATTCCCCAGTCCGGCGAGTCTGAAGTCTCGAAGACCGGACGCCTGCTGCTGGGTATCGCGACCATCGTCATCATCGGCTCCGCTGCCGCCATTCTTCTCGGCCTGTTTCTCGGTGGCGGCCGGGCACTCTATCGCATCGCCCGAGGCAAGCCGGCCTCCTCGGTCTATGAGGCCGAATTCATCCGCCTTGACCTTCCTCGCGACTGATCTTCCGAGTCGGATCACGCCCGCTTCTGCCAGTGCGCCGGATCGCGGCTGCCGTGGAAACAGGCGATGACGGTCACCGTTAGGTCAGCCTCAATGACGAACATGAGTGCGTAGGGAAAACGGCGCAGTAAGGCACGACGCACGTCCTTGTAAATTGCGGGGAATAGGCGTGGGCTTGCGCTGATACGCTCGACGACCGCGTCAACCGCCACGCGGAAACGTCGGCCCAGGCCGGGAGCCTCATTCTCGTACCAGTCCTGTGCGTCGATCAACTCGGCGGTGTGCGCAGGTGAAGATAACCGGATGCACTTAGGGACAGCGCTGCACAAGCTCGGCCTTCAAAGTGGCCCAACTGATACCCTCCCGTCGGTCCTGGTCAAGCGTTGCAAGGCGACGGTCAAGCTCGGTCCTCTGCGCCGCTGTCAAGGGAAGTTGGTCGTCTTCCAAGCTATCCCAAAGTTGCGAGATTAACGCAAGGCGCTCAGGCGGGGTCAGACACACGAGCTCGTCATGGGTCAGTAAGTCCATGTGAGGAGCATAGGAAACAACGCGGGCGAAAGCAATAAGGAAGGCAGGACAAAACTGGTACCGCACAGCAATCGGTTCTAGTCCATCGGACCTGCCCGATTACCCTGCGGCCGACCCGCGTGAGTAGCGCCGGGGATTTCCTCTTCCCGCCAATCCCCGGGGGTAAGGGATCGAAGACCTCCCTCTGGGCCGTTTTTTCGTCGCCGAGCTGTGGAAAAAACGGTTGAAATCCAAAGAAATACCGAACAAACCCGGGATAAACCCAGACCGCGGCGGCGAACAAACGCCAAAGGTGCACCCTGGGGAGGCTCGATTTAACCCGGCGCAAATAATTGATTTTTAAGCCTTTATTTGTGGTCAGATTTATTCTTGACACTCCGCCCCCCCGCACCTACTATGCAGCCAGAAAGTTCTGATGGCCTTGCCTCCGTTGGAACTATTCTCCCTAAGGAAGGAGCTGCCCTGTTGCCGGGCGGCTCTTTCCGTTTCTGCAGGCTCCTTTTCCGCGCCTTTTGGAGGTCCTGCAACTGCAGAATAATTTACCCCAATTTGAGCCTTCCGGCGGCTGCCGCCGATCGGTTGATCCGGCCTGGGAAGTGACCGATCCCAGCCCCTCCGTCACCTGAAACAGTCTTCTCGACACATATTTCTTCGCCGGGGCATGAGTCCGTGCGAGGCTCGGGTCGTCGATGTTTGCATCGATGGCATCCCCGCCATGGCGGCAGCCAGCTCCGGCCAGGCATATCGTTCTCGCCCCGATTGGATGATGTCGCTCTTTCCTGGAGGTCGATCATGAAGCTTCCGGCTCCCTCAATCGCCACCGCGCCCCTCGCCGCCCTGGCAGTGCTGCTGGCTTTCTCCGCTCCCGGGCAGTCGGCTCGTGTCCCCTCGCCTCCTCTCCTTGATCCCACGACCCTCATTGCACACAACGTCAAAGCCGACAGCGCCGAATACCTGGGACGGAAAGCAGTGCGGCTGACCGTCGAATCGCCCAACAACCCGGGCGCGGGATTCGCCGTATTGCCCGGAATCGATTTTCAGGATGGAACCATTGAAGCCGACCTGGCCGTGAAGATCACCGCACCGCCCCGCGTCCGCATGCCCGGATTCATCGGCATTGCTTTCCGCGTCAAGCCCGACGGATCGGAGTACGAGGTCTTCTACCTCCGCCCCAGGAACGCCCTCGCTGACGACCAGGCCATGCGCAACCATGCCGTGCAATATTGCGCAGAGCCGGATTCGGGATGGTACCGCCTTCGCCGCGAGTGGCCTTTCGTCTACGAGAGCTACGCCGACATTCAGCCGGAAACATGGATCCATCTGCGCATCGAAGTCGCCGGCCGAGCCGCGCGCATCTTTCTGAACGGGTCTTCAAAGCCGGCCCTCGTGGTCGACGGATTGAAGAGTTCGAATCTTCACGGCAGAGTCGCTCTGTGGGGCTACTCCAACGAGGAGTCGTACTTCACCAACGTCCGCATCACTCCATCGACCGCCGCTCCCCTCAAGAACGGTTCCGACGCCGCCGGCACATGGAACGTCCGTTTCTTGAGCGATGCGGGCAGATTCGAAGGCTCCCTGAAACTGGTGCGCGATGGCAACAAGCTCACCGGCACCTGGACAGGTGGTCTTGGAGATAACCACCCCATCAGCGGCACATGGCGCGACGGATTCATCCGCTTGTCGTTCGACGGGGAATGGCCCAGGGATTCTCCCGACGGCGCGCCCGGCCCCGTCCCGGTCTTCCTCGAAGGCTGGATCGACGATGCATCGGCCGGTGGCCGCATGCGCGTGGCAGGACGAGCCGATGGTCCCTGGACCGCTCAACGCCAGCCGCAATAAATGTCAGCAAAAGGTACAACGCCCCGTGCCCCATCCATTCGCCTTACCGGGGTCACCAGCGATAGGTCTTCGTCGCTGGGGTGGTCGGGCGAATGGGTGGGAGAGCACAGAAGCCAAAGAACCGTGTCCTTCACCCATCAACGCTCTGCAACACTATGGGACTATTCAGGACTCCGAACCATCCTCGGGATCGCTCCATTCGGCTCCGCAGGTTTCACACAGCCACGCGTTCACCGGATCCGCGCTTTCCAGCAACGGATCGCTCGCCCCGCACTTTGGACATCCAGGCAGCTCGAATTCCGGCACCTTGATTTGCGATTCCTCGATGACCTCCCGCGGTATGGGACTCGTCATGACGGCCTGTGCGTGTTCGAGTTGATCGGCAGCCACCTGCACCCGCGGACCGCTCACATCCCATACCGACCTCGATCCCGTCACCCAGCTCTCGATTCCCGCCCGCCGCAGGGTCTCGCTCACCTGCCATGCTTCCTGGCTCGTGTCGCACTCGCACAGCAGCGTCTTCCACGTGAACTCGCCGGGAACATCGCTTTCGTCCGACGCCGCCCGCGCCAAATCCCGATACCTTGGCGATTCCCAATGCACGGCGGCGGGTCGCCCCGTGACGGTACGAGCATCGGCTGGCCTTGCGTCATCCAGCCCGCGCTTCCGCATCTCGTCGCGCAAAACCTGCTGCGCCATTTCGGTCAGATCGCCGCGGCTCTCCCCAAGCTGCAGCAATTCGCCATCGCTCATCTGTCGATAGTTTTCCGTGAGGTCGCGCCAATATCTCTGCGGGTCGTCCTGCATGGGGAGCAGTATAGGTCGAACTCTCGCCGCCGGACTACAAAAACCTACCGCACCGTGGTCGCGCTGAAGTCCGCGTACATGGCCCGCCAGACCACCAGCCCGGTCACGGTAAGCGCTGCCAGCAGGCAGGTCCAGAAGCCGATGCGCGCATAGGGCAGGAAGACCGTGGCCTGCTTTCCGGTGAATGTCAGGCCCGACTGATCAGGCAAAAGCGCGCGCACCGCCACCGCCAGCAGGAATCCACCAGCCCACACAAAGGCGATTCGGAATGCAAGCTGCAGTGTCTGCGCCATCATGATCGCTTTTCCTCGCCACTCTCCGCGCGCCGTGCATCCCCCCTCGGGGACGCCCGCGCCGTAAGGCTAAACTTTACCGAAAAGGGGTGCGACGATACAATCTTTGAGGAGACGCCGACGTAGCTCAGTTGGTAGAGCAGCTGATTCGTAATCAGCAGGTCGTCAGTTCAAGTCTGACCGTCGGCTCCATTCCCAGCCGACCCGCCGTCTCCTCCGCTTCTCCATCGATCATCAAGGCGCATCCGCAAGTTTTCCCCCGGATTCCCACAGCCCTCACCGCCATGCAGGCCATTGGAACCAAATAAGGTACCTGTTTATCCACGACTTTTCATTGCAACTTGAATTCCAGTCTGCATATCCACGCCTATTCTTGGCATAATCGCAAGCAAGAGCGGTTCCTCTGCGCATAGCAAAGATTCAGCGTCGGGCCATTCGCAGCGGAAACCGAAGGCCGAGCCGGACCACCCGCGGGGAGCATACAAGAGTGACCAGCTATAGCCGCCAGGATGTGTTACGGATTCTCCAGATCAGTTCCCACCAGTTGCAGGGATGGGAAAAAGCCGAACTGATTCCGGTGCAGCAAACCTACTCCTTCCAGGACCTCGGGCAATTGAGGACCCTGCGCGCCCTCCGCGAAGAGGATGTGTCGGCCGCGTCCATCCGCCATTCCATCGTGGCCATGAAGGCCGTCGCCGGCATGGCCAATCCTCTGCTTGAAGCCAGCCTGGTGCGCGCCGGGTCGCGCCTCGCCTTCCGGCATTCGGGAACCATGGTGGATCCCATCCGCCGCCAGTTGCTGTTCGACTTCGATCGCCTGGCGCGCCAGCCCGCGACCGCCGGGCCCTCTCCGCTGCGCCGCCCCCGCACCGTTCAGGCACGCGGCGTACAGGAGCGCTTTGTCTCCGCCGTTCAGGCCGAAGAATGTGGCGACAAGCAGCGCGCCATCGCCGCGTATAACGAGATCCTCGCCATCGATCCGGCCTTCGCGCCCGCCTATATCAATCTGGGCACCATCTATTTCCACCTCCGCCGCTTTGGACGCGCCGAAGAACTCTACCGCCGCGCCACCGAAGCCGATCCTGGATACGTGCTGGCGTATTTCGATCTTGGCAACGTTCTCGACGAACTGGAAAGGCCGGACGAATCGATCGCGGCGTATCAGCGGGCCATCGCCCTCGCCCCGCGCTATGCCGACGCCCATTACAACCTCGCCCTGGCCTACGAACGCAAAGCCGAACTGCGCCTCGCGCTGCGCCACTGGCACGCCTACATACAGCTCGACCGCACCGGCCCCTGGGCCGATCACGCCCGCCGCCAGATTCACAAGCTCCTCACCCGCGAAAAGCTCTCCGTGGCCTGGCGCGCCCAATGCTTCGTGCCCCGTCCCGCCGCCTCAGCCGCCCTCGAGCTGGTCCGGACCCTGAATTCAACCGCCCTCTGAATCAACCGCCCTGAAACAAACGCTCGGTGCTGACACAAAGGCTCCGTGCCCCATCCATTCGCCGTTTTTCTGGCGAATGGGTGGGAAACCACCAAAGCCGGAGTGCGGTTTCCTGTTCCGTGGCCGACAAGGCCGGTGAGGGATGGCTATCTTGTCTTCCCCCCTTTCGCCCCTCCCTTCTTTAGCTGCGCACAATCCCAAAATTTGCCCGCTTCCACAACCTTGTGAAAGATTCCGAGTCTATGTAGTTGGCGTTCCCGATCGTTCTTAGTGGTTCACTCCACCAGTACGAACGGCTGGTGTGCGCCTTGTCGCCTGGAGTCCCATTGCTCCGCCTGGATGGGTGTGTTTTCCGTGCTATCGCAGACTGGATATCGCTCGATCGCGGAGCCTGAGTGCCGAGACGGCGCGACCACGATGGAGGACCGAACCGCGGTGACGATGCCATAATGCAATGTTCCCCTGTTTGGCGCAAGAAATGCCGTCAACTTGGACCTCGTACGTCCCTGCACGCAAGGACTTAAGGCCCGCGGATCATACGATACACAAAGGAAACTTATGAAGAACGTATTTGTACGCCTCCAGCAAGGAACGTTTCGCCTCTGCGCCATGTTGATTGCCTGCACGTTGACGGCCGGTCTGCTGGCTGCCCAGTCGCCCGCGCGCCGCATTACCGCCGAGATCACCAGGTCCGAAATGTCGCCCCTCCGGGGTTCGGTTCATCCGCTCGCGCTGCCCCAGAATGACGCCGGCCGCATGCCCGGCGATTCCCGCCTCAACGGCATCAGCCTCTATTTCAGCCGTTCCGCCGCGCAACAGGCCGACCTCGAAGCCCTGCTCGCCGCTCAGCAGGATCCGTCCTCGCCCCAGTACCATCAGTGGCTCACGCCCGACCAGTTTGCCGCCCGTTTCGGCGTCGCTCAATCCGATATCGACCAGGTCGAGAGCTGGCTCCAGCAGCAGGGATTTTCCATCGACTCCGTCGCTCGCAGCCGCAACATGATCCGCTTCTCGGGCACCGTCAATCAGGTGGAACAGGCCTTCTCCACCCAGATGCACTACTACCAGTCCGGCGGAACCCGGCACTTTGCGCCATCCTCCGGGCTCTCCGTGCCGGCAGCCATCGCCCCGGTCGTGGCCGGCATTCGCAACCTGAATAATTTCCGCCCCCGCCCCCAGCACATCCCGTCTCGTGCGGCCTTCACCTCCGGTTCGTCGCACAATGCTTTCTTCGCTCCGGGTGACATCGCCACCGTCTACGACGTGACGCCACTGTACAGCGCCAGCGTCAATGGCACCGGGCAGTCGATTGCCGTTGCCGGTCAATCCGCCATCCAGGTCACCGACATCGAGAACTTCCAAAGCGCGGCCGGACTTACCAAGAAAGATCCCACCCTCGTCCTGGTGCCGGGGACCGGCGATTCGACCGTGCTCGCCGACGGCGATGAAGGCGAATCCGATCTCGACGTCGAGTGGTCCGGAGCCATGGCTCCCGGCGCCAACGTCGTCTTCGTTTACACCGGCAGCAACAACACTTTCGGCGTCTTCGATTCGGTGCAGTATGCCGTCGACGAACTGATCGCGCCCATCATCTCGCTGAGCTATGCCAGTTGCGAAACCGAGCTGAACACTTCGAGTCTCACCATTCTCGAGAACGTCATGTCCCAGGCCGCATCGCAGGGCCAGAGCATCGTCACCGCATCCGGGGACCAGGGCTCGACCGCCTGTTCGGGCGACACCCGTTTAACCACCGCCCAGCAGGAAGCTGTCGCCGTCAATTACCCCGCCAGCAGCGCCTACGTTACGGGCCTGGGCGGAACCGAGATCACCGCGGCGAATGCCGCCGGAACCAATACGACCTATTGGACGGGCGGCACCAGCACTTCCGATACCATCACCTCGGCCATCACGTACATTCCCGAGGTGGCGTGGAACGACGACAGCAGCCAGGGCGGCTTGAGCGCCACCGGCGGCGGCACCAGCACGCTCGTCAATCGGCCAGCCTGGCAAACCGGCGTTCCCGGCATCCCTTCCGGCACCATGCGCCTCGTCCCCGACATCTCGCTGTATTCTTCCCCGGCCTTGCCCGGGTACCTCTACTGCACTAGCGACGTCACCAACTGGGCGGCGGCTTCCGGTGCGCAACAGGCCCAGCAGGCCAGTTGCAATAGCGGCTTCCGCGATTCTTCCACCGGCTATCTGACCGTCGCCGGCGGCACCAGCTTCGCCGCGCCCGTCTTTGCGGGCATGCTCGCCCTCATCAATCAGAAGGCCGGGTATACCACCGGACAGGGCCTCATCAACACCACCCTCTACAAACTGGCAGCCGACAGCTCAACCTACGCCTCTGCATTTCACGACGTGACCACCGGCAACAACAACTGCACCGCCGGCGCCACCGTTTGCAGTGCCACGACCGGTTTCTCGGCGGGTACCGGCTATGACGAAGTAACCGGATTGGGTTCGGTCGATCTGAGCAACCTGGCAGCGAAGTGGCCTGTCAACGCCACGTCCTCCGCAGGACTGATCGCCACTACCACTACCGTCACTCCCGCCAACGCAACTCCCGCTGTCAACGTTGCCGACACCTTCACCATCACCGTTGCCGAAGCCAGCGGCTCGGGCACGCCCACCGGCACCCTGACCCTCAAGATCGATGGCGGCACGGACTGCGGCGGCATCTCCGGCGACACCTGCGGAGGAACCACCGTCTCCAGCCAGGCACTCTCGGCCAATGGAACCTTTACCTACAGCGCCACGTTCACCACCACCGGAACGCATTCAATTCTGGCCCAGTATTCCGGCGATGCCACCCACTCCCCCTCCACCGGCGTCGGATCCGTGACCATCGGAACCACCAGCTCCGGCAAGGGCACTTTTACCCTCACCCCCACCCCATCCACGCTTACTGTTACCCGAGGCACCCAGGGAACTGAAACCATCACGGTAACGCCCGCAAGCGGATACACCGGGACAGTGATTCTCAGCTACGCGACCCCGGCCTCCCTCAACAATCTTTGCGTGTTTATCGGCAGCGGAATCACTGCCAATGGGGCAATCTCCGTTCCCGGCACGTCCGCTGTCGCAGCCCAGATCGACTTCGACACCAACGCAGCCGATTGCGCCTCCACCACCGGCGGCTCCCAGCCTGGCTCGCACCGGCTGAGCGCACGGCGCACCATGGGTAACGCCGGCCGCGGCCCCGCGCCCGCCCCGGTTCCCAACCGCCTCCCCGCCGAAGTAGCGTTCGCGGGGCTGCTTCTGGCTGGATTCCTGGGCCGCTACGCGCGCAAGTTCCGTTCCGCCGCGTGGATCATCCTCCTGGCCTCCGCCGGCCTCGCCATGACTGCCTGCGGCAGCGGTTCGAGTAGTAGCAGTACCACCGTTTCCAATCCACCCAAGGGAACCTACACCATCAACTTGAGCGCGCAGGACTCGGTGACCGCGACCATCACCGCGACGACCACCTTCACGCTCACCATCGACTGATTCGACAAGCTTCGCAAACGGGGCAGGCGCGGTGCATGGCGTCTGCCCTTCTTTTTTTTGCGGGAATCCCGCCCTTCGGTGGGATGAACTGACCGCTCGGGTTTGCATCGAATTATGACGCGAAATGGGAGAATGGAAGCATGTGAGTTCCCTCCTTGCGAGGGAAGGGCTGCCAGAACAAAAATTTCTTGTTCGTTCTGAACCGTTTCTGACCACGAAAAGGGGGTTTATGAACCGTTATATTTCACACATTCGATCCAATATCTTGTTTTATTTCTTGGACTTAAAAGGATTAACCACCGAAAATAGCCCCCCCTCCCCCCCGAGAATTGCGGTGGAACTGTGAAGGTGGTCTTAAAGGTCTCTTAATCAGATATTTGCAGGCATGAGTTTCACGAGAACACAGATTCTGCGCGGCTGTGGAACCGTGACGCTCGGCTTAACCTCTTGTGCAGCCATCCTTTGCGACAACCGGTTCCACAGAAACTGTGAGTGTCGCCGCCAAAAGCGATGAAATCCAGGCTCAGGAGCGAGGCGGACTCGCGTACGCGATGCGGCCTTCGCAAATGGTCCAGCGGACTTTGCCCTGCATCGCCCAGCCGTCGAAGGGCGTATTCCTGGATTTTGATTTGCCCTCGGTCGCTCGATAGGTCCACTCCGCCTTGGGATCGAACACCACCGCATCCGCGCAACTGCCCACCGTGAGCGTGCCGCGCCCTTTCAGGCTCAGCAGCGCGGCCGGCTGTGCGCTCAGCAGGCTCAGCACCCGTCCCAGAGGCATCTTCCATTCGCGATGCAGCCACCGCAGGCAGAGGCCCAGCGCGGTTTCGAGCCCGATGATGCCGTTGGGAGCGCGTTCAAACTCCACTTCCTTTTCGTGGGTGGCGTGCGGCGCGTGGTCGGTAGCGATCGCGTCCACCACGCCGTCGAGAATGGCCTCAATCATGGCGTCGCGGTCGGCGGCCGAACGCAGGGGCGGGTTCATCTTGCAGTGCGTGTCGTAGAAACCGACGTGCTCGTCACTGAGCAGGAAGTGGTGTGGCGCTACCTCGCAGGTCACGCGCAGTCCATTGCGTCGCGCCTGGCGCACCGCCGCCAGAGCCGCGGCTGTCGAGGTATGGGCCACGTGCAGGTGGGCGCGCACATCGCGCAACTCCGTCACCAGGCGGATATCGCGCTCCACCAGGCCCGACTCGGCTTCAGCCGGCATGCCGCGCAGCCCCAGCCGAAACGCCGCCGGCCCCGCATTCATACATGCGCCCTGCGTCAGCCGCGTATCCTCCGCGTGCTGGATGACGCTCAGGCCCACCCGCGCCGCCGCGGTCAGGGTTTCGCGCATCACGTTGTCTTTGAGGATGGGCTGACCGTCATCGGTGACCGCCACCGCGCCCGCGGACTTGAGAGCGGCAAAATCGTTGATCGCGTCGCCCTTCGATCCCCGCGTCGCCGCCGCAATCGGAAACACCCGCACCGCCGCCCCGCGCTCGGGGGACTGCATCCACCGCGTGGTCTCGGGCGAATCGTTGACGGGAGAGGTATTGGGCATCGCCGCCACCGCCGTAAACCCGCCCGCCGCCGCCGCCGCCGTCCCCGTCGCGATGGTCTCTTTGTAGCCCTGGCCCGGCTCGCGCAGATGCACGTGAATATCGATCAGGCCCGGCGCAACCACCAGCCCCTTGGCGTCGAGCGACTCGGCGCCGTTGGCCAGCTTCAGCTTACCCGGCGCGGCAATCTCCGCCACCCGGTTGTCCTTCAGCAAAATGTCCCTCAGACCATCGATACCCGCCGCCGGGTCCACCAGGTGTCCTCCGCGTATCGCCAAAGCCGTCATGCGCGGCCTCCGTTCTTGCTGGCCGCGGTCAGGGCGCGTTCCACCACCGCCATGCGGATCGCCACGCCGTTGCGCACCTGTTCGAGAATCGCGGACTGCGCGCCATCCGCCACGCCGGCCGTAATCTCAAGCCCGCGGATGATCGGCCCTGGGTGCAGCACCACCGCCTGCGGAGCAAGGTCATGCAGGCGGTTGCCGGTGAGCTGGTAGCTGGCCTTGTACTGCTCCAGGTCGATTTGCACCCCTGCCAGCCGCTCCGCCTGGATGCGCAGCATCATGACCGCCTGCGATTCGCACAGCGCCGCTTCGAAGTTGCGCTCGATGGCGATCCCCGGCCCCGCTCCCGTTGCCAGATCCGGCAGGAACTCCCTCGGGCCGCACAGCAGCACGCGCGCCCCCAGCCGCGGCAGCAGCAGCATGTTCGATCGCGCCACCCGGCTATGCAGGATGTCGCCCACGATCGAGACCGTGACCCCGGCCAGCGTGTCCGGCCCCACGCGCTCGACTCCCGGCCGCAGATGCGCCAGGATGGTGCGCAGGTCGAGCAGCGCCTGGGTGGGGTGTTCGTGCATGCCGTCGCCGGCATTGAGCACCGGCAACCGCGTCGCCTCTTCGAGGAGCCATGGCGCGCCCGAGGAGTTGTGGCGCAGGATAATGGCCTCCGCCCCCAGCGCCCGCAGGGTCAGCCCGGTGTCCTTCAGTGACTCGCCCTTTTCGATGCTCGAGGACAGGCTCGAAATCAACGCGGTGTCGGCTCCCAGGCTCTTGGCCGCCAGTTCGAAGCTGGTCCGCGTGCGCGTGGACGACTCGTAGAACAACAGGGCCACCCGCCGTTTGGCCAGAATGCGGTCGCGGGTGAGGGGATCCTGGTCCTCGAGAACGGTGGCGCGTCCAAGGATGTGATTCAGGGCATCCAGGCTCAGGTCGTTGACCGAAAGCAGCGAGCCCGGGTGGTAAGGAAACGGGGATGCGGCTGGCTGCGGAGGATTGAGATTGCGGCGCACAGGCGTTGCAGTTGCATTCATGCCGAGTCACACCGGAGCCGCGGGCTCCGATCCGGTTTTGTTACCTGTTAGTTCTCTAGCTTCTAGTTTGGTGCTCCGCCGCTCCTGGCCTTTAGCTAAGAGCTAACAGCTAAAAGCTGTCTTCTTTCAGTCCACTCGCTCGACCAGCAACACCTGCTCGTCGCGATCGACTTCATGGAATTTCACTTCGATGATTTCGCGGTTGCTGGTGGGCACGCGCTTGCCAATGTACGTCGCCTCGATGGGCAGCTCGCGGTGTCCGCGGTCGATCAGCACGGCCAGTTGAACGCGGCGCGGCCGGCCATAGTCAAACAGCGCGTCGAGCGCAGCGCGGATGGTGCGGCCGGTATAGAGCACGTCGTCGCAGAGCACTACGTCGCGACCCACGATTTCGCATCCGATCGCTCCCGCTGTGACCACGGGGCGAACACCCGCCGTGGAAAGATCGTCGCGGTAGAACTGAATATCGAGCACTCCCGTTTCGACGGGATGCTTCTCGATTCCGGAGATGAGTTTGGCGAGGCGTTCCGCCAGGGGCACGCCGCGGCGCTTGATGCCGACCAGGACCAGGCCCTCACTGCCGTTGCTCTTCTCCACGATTTCGTGGGCCAGCCGTACCAGGGTGCGCTCAATCTCCGACGCGGACATCAACCTGCCTTTGACGCGCAGGGATGGTTTCGTTTGCGCTTCGCTCATCGATGCTCTCTCGCCGTTTCTCTAGAGGCTTGTCTTCTCGTGGGATGATACGAGGGTGCGGCGGCTGGGGGCAAGTTGTGCAGAACTAGCTGGCTCGCCGAGGGACTTCAGCTCTACGCTTTGGGCCGCCGCGAGCGGGCCAGGAGGCGGGCCCCCATGGCGCCGCCGCCCGCCGCGAAGAGCAGCAGAAAGAAAGCATTGCTGGCCATGCCAAAGGCTTCGATGCCCGCGTGGCCTTCGGGAGAGAGCATCAGGGCCTTCTGCGCCTGCAGCCGCGCCGCATCGAGCACGCCCATCTGCGTCGCCAGTTGCTGGGTGAGTTGATGACTGGCTTCGACGCGGGCCTTCCATTCGGTATCGATGGTTCCGGCCTGATGCAGAACAAACCGCTGCACAAACAAGGCTCCGCCGCTGACGGAGAACGCCACTGCCCCGGCGATGAGCCCGGTCACCAGGCCTATCCGGGCGCCCGCTCCCATCGTGATCCATGACGGATGCTGGTCGCGGACGTATAGCGTGACTGCCCAGGTCGCGGCAGCCAACATCCAGAACAGCCCCAGCATGCCCACCGGCGATATGCCGCAGGAAAGCAGCCCGGCCGGAACGGCCAGAAGGATCGCGGTGCGAAGCGCCGGTTTCCAGTCCACGGAACTGGCGTCACGCACCGCCTCGTTCCATTTTTCAGGCTGCGCTGTTCCGGCGCCGCCTTCGGAGGTGTATACCAGTTGCGGCAATCCGCACGCCGGGCAATAACAACTCTCCGCCTCCACAGGCTGGTGACAGCGATTACAGGTGATTTCCATCTATCTTTAGAGCCTATAGCATTTTTTCGATGGGCGGAGGGGTTCATTCCAAGCGCCCGGGGTCCTCCGGCCCTGGCTCCCAGCCGCGCTGCTGACCCATGGGAGATGAAACGCGATCTGACTTCTGCGGTTTTCCAGCCTTTTGCCAGGAAAAAGGCGAACTGATGCGGCACTGAGCCTTTGTTTCTTTCAGGGCGTCGGCCCGCAGGGAGCGTTACCTCCGCTTCGCTCGCTTCCGCCTGAGTTCAATGGCCTGCGGTAACGGGGCATACGACCGTTCCTGGCACGAAACACAACGAACGGGATACTGAAAGGCCAGTAATCTCGGAAGATCGGAGAGCCGCAATCGCGAAAGGCGCAGCCGGCTCGACCCGCACGCACCGCAGTTCTTTTCCATTTCAGCTCCTGGGATTTGAAGAGAGAATTCGCTTGGGGGGAACGAGAAGGCCTGCTCTCAGCACGATTGTAATCCGAAGTCGTATCTCCAGCGTTGCTTAACACACATAGGCGTTGCGCAATCTGGAACGGCGTCAATCTGTGAACCCGGCCGGACTGGCCCAGGATGACCTCAGCCGTTTCTCGTGACACGCGTCATTGGCGATCCGTTTCCGGTCCGCCTTTGGCCGGATTTGGACGACCCAGGAGGGCCAGCCTTGCAGCGACGATCTCCTCTGCTGCTGCCACAGCCTCCTCCAGCGCCATATTGGTTGAATCCAGCATGACGGCATCATCGGCAGGCCTGAGGGGGGAATCGGCCCGATTGCGGTCTCTCAGGTCGCGTTCGCGCAAGTCACGAATCACTTCTTCGGGCTGTTGCGAGGGCTTGGAACCGAGCTGATCAAAACGACGCAGCCCGCGCACCTCGGGAGCCGCATCGAGAAAGATTTTCGCGTCGGCATTGGGGAAAACGACCGTTCCAATGTCGCGGCCTTCCATCACGACCCCGCCTTCGGCGCCCATCTCCTGCTGCAATAGAACCATCCAGGCGCGGATTGCCGGGAAAACGCTGACGCGGGACGCGCCGTCAGTGACGGCCTGGTCGCGAATCAATCCCGTTACGTCCTCGCCGTCGAGCAAAACGCGATTTTCATCCCCGCCACTTTCGAGCCGGATCGTGGTTTCCGCAGCAAGCCGCTCCAGGCCTTCGCCGTCGGCCAAAGGCAATCCGGCGCGAAGCGCCTTGAGGGCAAAGGCCCGGTACATGGCACCGGTCTCCAGGTTCAGGAGACCGAAATGACGGGCCAGATGGCGCGCAATGGTACTCTTGCCCGCGCCTGCCGGCCCGTCTATCGCGACAATGATCTTCGGTCGAGTACCTGCAGGCGAACCCTGAATCATCCGCGCTTTTTGGTCCCCTGTTTTGGCCGGGCTGTAAAGCCGTAGCGCTTGCTGTTGCCGGCTTTTGCGCCTGCCGTCAGCGCGGGAGTACGGCCCCCGCGAGCCGACCGGGCATCCTTGCGGGAGTCCTTCCGAGGCGCGCTGCTGCTGCGGGTCAGACTGCCGGCCCTTCCGGACCCCACAGGACTGCCAGCCACGGCAGAGCCGTTACGCTTGGTCCAGGCGGCCGCCGAGGATTGGCCGCCCCGGTTTCCAGTCGCGGTCCCGTTTGTTGAGTGGCCATTCCCGTTCGAATGCGCGCCATTGGACGGCTTTGAACTTCCGGCCGTCCACCGCGGGTTTGCAGCTGGCCGCGTTCCGTTCGCCGAAGGTCGCGTCCCGTTTGTCGAAGGCCGCGTCCCGTTGGCTGAACGAGTTGCGCCGTTGCGTGCATCTGCCGGCCTGCGGGCCGTGCGCGCGTTGGCGGAAGGCTGACTGGGCTTGCGATTCCGAGAGTGAGGAACTGGCCGGCTGAAATGGGTCCGTGACGCTGCCGGCTTCGCGCTCGCGGCTGGCTTGTGCCCGTTGGAACTCCCGTTGGCATGGGCTTCGACAGCGGCGAGTGGCGCGGCGGTTTCGTGGACATGCACTTCGGGCTTGGCTTCAACCGGTTCAGGCGTGCTTTCCTCGTGATCGCTGAAGCGAGCGAAGTAGCCTGCCGATGAAATCGCCGAACTGGCGTAAATTGATGTGACCGGGGCGAATTCCGGCAATGTGCCGGCCACGTAGTAATGGGGAGCGTGGCCCAGGGTGAGCGTATGCACCTGCCGTGTGGCGACCAGGCCGCGCAGAACCTCGCGGATCTTGCTGCGCGCGGTCAGAGGTGAAAGGAAGATCTCGACTTCCTCCATGCCGGCGGCAATCACAGCCTGCAGGTAGATGGAAGCCAGTACCGAGATGGCCGTTACCTGGGAGGTCGACGCACCCTCGGCGATGGCTTTCTGAAAGCGGTGGCGCAGCAACTGCCATTGCGCTGGATGGCCGGGGGCCGAAATGACCGGGATGATGCGCAACTGCTGCCACAACTCGGTGATTGCCCGCAGTACCGCAGTTTCCGATACCTCTCGTCCCAGAAACCGCGTAAGCTCCGCGATCGTGGCGTCGCCCGCTTCGAGCCGCTTGTACGCCTGAATGGCAAGCGGAGACACCTGCCGGGAGCCGGTCAGTTGCGGGCTGCGGCGCCAGTCACGGTCGCCTCGAAGGGCGTAAACGTATGGCAACACCCACGCCGCCACAACGTAATCCGGTTGCTCCCCGGGATGCCCGATCAGATTAAGCCTCAAAGCCACGCCGTCTTTCTCAAGACGAATGAGAAGTTCCTCGGCGAGTGCGATCTGGGCGGGGTCAGGTGCAGAGTCTTGCTGACCCGCTACGGCCTCAACAAACGATGGAGCGAGTGATGCGGAATACTGCCGCCTGGGCAGGAAGAGACACAGTCCCGTCTCTTCAATCCACGTCCGGGCATCTTCCAGTGTGAGTGCCCCATGTCCGTTCTGGCGCATTCGTTCCGCGCGTGCAGTGTCCAATTGCTCTGATGTCAAAGAAGAACCTCTTTTCCAGGCTGGCGATAGAGCGTAACCAGAAGATATTGCGTCCTGCTTCAGGCCATCCGAAAGTCGCCGCTCTGCGAGCCGGTGACAAAATGTTGCACGATCGGGATGTTTTCTCCCTGGTTTGGCTGATTGTGCCGGGCTCTCGGTCCCCCTCGGGGAACCTTTGCCGCCCTCCTAAGCCGATTCAAATTCGGTGGAAGGCCCGCTGGATCTCTTTCCAAGAATACATCAAAGCGATAGGACGTCCATGCGGGCAACTGGTTGGGTGTTCTGTTTTTGCAAGTTCCAACAATAGCCACTCCATACGTGTCGGGTCAAGTGGGGTATTAACCTTGATCGCCGCATGGCAGGCGATCGAAGCAGCGATGCGCGAGCGCAGAGTGGTAAGGTTTTCATTTTGTTCCATTTCCTCGGTCAGAGCGCTGGACTGATCGATGACTTCAGACAGCATGCGCTCGAGGGCGGCCCCTTCCAGGCCTGCCGGGGCGGCCTTCACGGCAAGGGTCTGTGGTCCAAAGGGTTCCACCTCGAATCCGTTGCGCTCCAGTTCTTCGGCGATGCCGGCAAAAACCACCATCTGGCTCGGTTTCAGCTCCACCAGGATGGGCATCAGGAGGCGCTGTCGCTGCACGTTTTCAATCTGGCGGTCCCGCAGGATCTTTTCGAAGAGGATTCGCTCGTGGGCAACATGCTGGTCGATGATCCAGAGGCCGTCGTCTCCCGAGGCCAGGATGAACGATTCGCGGAGCTGGCCCAGAGGCTTGAGAGAACCCAGATGATTCAGGGTGCCGGCGGCCTGTTCGGCTTCCACCTGGGCCGCCATCAGCGCCGGATTCTGGCCGTAAGCCACTGTTATGCCTTGGCTTGAAGAGCACCCTTCGGAGAGGGGAGGAGGCGCGGGATGGAACAATGCAGCCGCGGCTTCACCCCATGCCTGCGGGTTGGCAAAGGCGCCGGGCCGGAGGGCTCCCGGGGAGAACGGCAATGTGCCGGGGACCGGGGCCGGGAGGGTGGGGGTCAGGAGGAAGGGCTCACCATCCTGCCGATCCATCGGTTCCGATTCTTGAAGAGCTCCTGCGCTGCGTTCAAGCCCATTTGGGTCGGGGGAGCCGGGCAGCGGAGACAGGCCGGGCGGCATCAGCGACGGGCTGGCCGAGGGAGCCGAGTGGAGGGCCGACAAAAAACCGGCAGCCGGGCGCGCCTTGATCAGGGCTGTGCGGAGGGTGTCTCGGACAAAGTCATGAACCACCTGCTGCTGGCGAAAGCGCACCTCGGTCTTGGCGGGATGTACGTTGACGTCGACTTCCTCGGGCGGCAATTCGAGGAATAGCAACACCACCGGAAAGCTGGTGGGCGGAATGACATTGCGGTAAGCCTCGCTGATGGCGTGCATCAGAAGGCGGTCGCGGACCAGCCGCTTGTTGATGAAGACGTAGATCGAGTTGCGGTTGAGCTTCTGCAACTCCGGCTTGGAATAGAAGCCGGTAAGGCGGAGGCGTCCGGGCTCCTGCGGGATTTCTCCCGGTTCTCTCTTCCAGGGCGGCGGCTCAGGAAGTCCGGCGTGCGCGAGAGGAAGCTCGGCAGCCAGGTTCAGGAGCTGGGCCAGCGTGTCCTTGCCAAAAATCTGGTAAATTCGCTCGGCGGTGCGGGTGACGGGCGGTGCAGAGAGCAGCGTGTGGGTGGCCGACACCAGCTCGAAATGCTTTTCCGGATGCACGAGGGCGTAATGGGTGACGAGCGCGGTCACGTGCGCCAGTTCGGTGGATTCGGCGCGCAGGAATTTGCGCCGGGCGGGGGTGTTGAAGAAGAGGTCGGCGACCGAAAGCGTGGTTCCCCGGGGAAGGGCGGCATCGTCGACGTGGAGGATCTTGCCTCCCGCGATTTCGAGATGAGTGCCGGCCTCGGATGAATCGGATTCTCCGGTTCCCGTGTCCAGCGTGACGCGAGCCACGGAGGCGATCGAAGGCAGGGCCTCACCCCGAAAGCCGAGCGTGGCAATGGACAACAAGTCCTGCACGGTGCGGAGCTTGGAGGTGGCGTGGCGCTCGAATGCCAGCAGGGCGTCGTCGCGGTTCATACCGCAGCCGTCATCGCTGACGCGGATCAGTTTCCGCCCGCCGGCCTCAACCTCGACGCGAATGCGGCCGGCGCCCGCATCGAGCGCGTTTTCGAGCAGTTCCTTGACCACGGAAGCGGGCCGATCCACCACTTCGCCGGCGGCGATCTGGTTGGCCACCTGGTCAGAAAGAACCCGTATGCGCCCCATGAAGGGATTTTAGCTGCCAGCCACACGTCTGGATTTCTCACAAGCTGATCGAGGTGACGGATTTACAGTTTTACAGTTTTACAGGGCTACCGGGGGGAGGGGTACCCATTCCAGCTCGAGTTGTACATGCAAGTTGCTGAAGATAATAACGATATTGACATTTTCCCGAAAATGTAAACGGTCCAAAAGGGCCGTTTTGGGTTCCTGAAGTGTTCAGAACGAAACCGAATTGCTTCCGCTGCTCCGGGGTTCCGCCTGAGGGCGCACTTGGATGTTCTCTCCCACCTCCATTGTGCCAAAACCGGTGGAAAGAAAATGCAAAAGCGCAGCCATTTTTGCGCAACGACGAGGCAAGGACTGCGGGCTGTGAGAAATGTCTGGCGGTTAGCTCTTGGCTCTGAATCTGCCGGTGTCTCGCCGGCGAGGGTCCGATAACCCCAAACCTGCAATCTGTTCCCCTAAAAGCTATTCCGGCAGGTTGGTCACGTCCCAGCCACCGCCCAGGGCGCGGATCAGCTGCACCGACGCCGTGAACTGGCGGGATTGGAGATCGGTGAGTGTGCGCTGATCGGTGAGCAGCGTGGTTTCCGCGGTGAGCACTTCGAGATAGGCGGTGACGCCGCCTTTGTAGCGCTGGTTGGAGACGTTGAATGAGCGCTGGGCCGCGGCCACCGCCCTCTGCTCGACCGCGGTTTCCTGGTCCAGAATGCGCAGGGTGGAGAGATTGTCTTCCACGTCCTTGAATGCCTGAATGACCGTGTTCCGATAGGCGGAGGCCTGGGCTTCGTATTGCTGTCGTGCCTGATCGGTGAGCGCACGACGCTGCCCGGCGTCGAACAACAACTGCGTCGCCTGGGCTCCGAGCGACCAGAGCGCACTGGGCCCCTGAAACAAGGTTTCAATATGAGTGCTCTCCACTCCGCCGGAGCCGCCAAGCGAGATGGTGGGGTAATAGGCGGCGACGGCAACGCCGATGCGGGCATTGGCGGCGGCGGTCAGCCGTTCGGCCGAAGCGATATCGGGCCGGCGCTCGAGCAACTGAGATGGCACGCCGATGGGAACTCTGGGAAGCGACAGATCGAGGGGCGAGAACGGAATGCTGAAGTCGGGAAGGTTGTAGTTGGCGATGGTGCCGACGGCGTGCTCGAATTGCGCCCGCCCCACGCTCACGTCCACCAGTTGCGCCCGCACGGTCTCGAGCTGGGTTTCGGCCTGCGCGACGTCCGCCTGGGTTGCCACGCCGCCTTTCAAGCGCCGCTGGGTCAGGTTGAGTTGATGCTCCAGATCGGCTACCGTGGCCTGGAGCAGCTTGATCTCGGAGTCCAGCCCACGCAGCTGAAAGTAATCGGCGGCCATCTCCGCCTGGAGGGAGAGGTCGAGATTAGCCAGGTCGGCGGCGCTGGCCTGGGAGGCGGCGTGGGTGGCCTCGATGTTGCGACGGATACGGCCCCACAAGTCCGGCTCCCACCCTGCCTGCCCGGCGAGGACGAGGTCGTTGTAGCTGGTCTGCGTGACCGAGGAGGCGAGCGGCTTGTTCTCGGAATTTTTATAGTGAACGCCACCGGCTCCGACCGAAAGGGTGGGATACAACGTGGACCGCACCGCGGCGACCTGGTCCCGCGCGGCAAGATAATTCTCCATGGCCTGGCGGAGAGCCTGGTTGTCGGTTGCGATGCGTTCTTCGAGCTGGTTGAGCTGAGGGTCGTGGTAGACCTCCCACCACTTGCCCTTCAGCATGCCGTCGGAGGGGTTGGCGGGAGTCCAGGAGCCGCCCTGCGGGTTGGGGGGCGGGACCACGGTGGGCGCGCCGGTCTCCTTATAGGCGGGAGGCGCGGTGTAGACCGGGACTTTGTAGTTGGGGCCGACCTTGCAGGCGGTGAGGAGACAAAGAGCGAGAGCGGTCAGGGAGGTGAAAAAAAACAACGTTCGGGGAGCGAGGCGTCCCTCAGGGGCTAAAGCCGCCGTTCTTTTGCTTGCGGTTTCGGCACGACTGAGGTCGTGCCCTGATACAGAACCTGCGGTTTCGGCACGACTGAGGTCGTGCCCTGATACAGAACCTGCGGTTTCGGCACGACTGAAGTCGTGCCCTGATTCCGCACTGGGCTTGCGCTGATCGAGGTGTGGGCCCGTGGTCTTCCGTCGTGGGCGCAAGAACAAGAACGCGACGAGGGCAGGGCACCCGAAGCGTTGGGACTTGCCTTGGCGGACTCCCACCCTTGCGACAGAAAGAAGTCGCAAGGATGGGGCACGGAAGATTCGTGGCTGGAGACGCACCGCTACTTGCCTCCTGGATTGGCGGGCGGACCGCTGTTCTGCTGATTTTGGCCGGGGCTCTCGACGTAGAGCTTCTCGCCTTCGATGATGGAGTCGGGCGGGTCTTGAATCACGCGGTCATTGGCAGTGAGGCCGGAGATGATCTCGGCGGTCGCCCCATTGTCCTGGCCGATTACGACCGGGATCAGGTGGGCCACATCGTTGTTGACCACGGTGGCCACCCGCAGGCCCTCGCGGCGGAAGATCAAGGCGGAGACGGGAATGACATAGGTCTGCCCCACCGAAGCGGCCCGAAAGTGAACCTGGGCGAGGGAGCCGGGCATCAGCTCGCCTTTGCGATTGTCGATGTCGATTTCGACCAGCAAGGTGCGGTTCACGGGGTCGATGGCCTTGGCGGTGCGCACGAGCTTGCCCTGGAACACCCTGCCGGGATGCTCCGGGAAGCTGAGATCGATCTTCTCGCCGAGGCGGATGGCGCCCGTGTAGATCTGGGGAACATTGGTATAGACGCGAAGGGTTTCGAGAGCCTGCAGGTGGAAAAGCTCGTTGGCGGCGCCTTCGTTGATCAACTGGCCGATATCGACTCCGCGCGCAGTGACCACGCCGTCGAAGGGCGCGTACACCTTCTCAAAACCCTGCAGTTCCTTGAGCCGCTGCACGTTGGCCTGGGCGGAGTGAACCGCCGATGAGGTGGAGGCCGCCTGGGTGACGAAGGTGTCGGTGTCCTGCTGGGAAACGGCGTCGGAGGTGACCAGTCCCTGGTAGCGGTCGGCCTGGGTTTTGGCGTTGCCGGCGTTGGCCTGGGCGGTGAGCAGGTCGGCCTCGGCCTGGGCCAGTTGCTGATCCACTTCGGGGGCGGCAATCTCGGCCAGCAGGGCGCCCTTTTTCACCCGCGCGCCGATGTCGTAGTACCACTTGGTGAGGTAGCCGGAGGTCCGTGCGTAGATGGGCGAATCGGTGTAGGCGCTGACGTTGCCGGGCAGGATGAAGGTGTCGACGGGTGCGCCCGGCCGTGGCGGAATGGCAATGACCGAGGGGGCCGAGAGGCGCTGCGTCGTGTCGGCGAGGACCTCGTCATTGTGATGGCGTTTCCAGATGCCGTAGACCGCCAGGGCCACGATGGCGACGAGCACGATGGTGACGCCAACCACCGCTCCCCGGCCGGAAACCGCCTTGTGCTCCGGTGCGCTCTCGTGTTCCTGCGAAGACCGGGAATTCTGCCGGGATCCACCGTTGGGATCGGGTGGGTGGCCTGGAGGCGGTGGCCCTTGCGACTGCGGGTTGGGATCGTTGGTCATTCAAGTTACTCCGGGTGGGTGTCGACGTCGTCAAAGGAGGCCTCGGCGGCTCCGCTATAAGCCGGCCTGGCCTGGCGCCGCACCAGCCAGCCATGCACAACCGAGAAAAAAACGGGAACAAAAAACAGGGTAGCGACCGTGGCCAGCAAGAGGCCGCCGATCACGGCGCGGCCGAGGGGCGCATTCTGCTCGCCGCCTTCCCCCAGGCCGAGGGCCATAGGCACCATGCCGATGATCATCGCCAGGGCGGTCATCAAGACGGGGCGGAAGCGCACGAAGCCGGCATTCAGGGCTGCCTTGCGGGCATCGCCAACCAGCACTTCCAGCTGCTCGCGGGCAAAACTGACCACCAGGATAGAGTTGGCGGTGGCCACCCCCATGCACATGATGGCGCCGGTCAGCGCGGGCACACTGAGGTGGGTGTCGGTGAGGAACAGGAACCAGACGATCCCGGCCAGCGCGGCGGGCAGGGCGGAGATGATCAGGAACGGGTCAAGCCAGGACTGGAAGTTGACCACGATCAGCAGGTAGACGAGCAGGATGGACATGGCCAGGCCGCCGATGAGCCCCACATACGACTTGCGCATGGTATCGCTCTGGCCGCGCAGGATGAACTGGGAGCCGCGCGGCAGTTCTTTGCGGTGGTGTTCGATGATCTGGTCCATCGACCGGGTCACGGTGCCAAGGTCGGTTCCATTGACGTTGGCGTAGATGTCGAGGACCGGCTGAACGTCGTAGTGGCTGACCGTGCCGAGTTCGGCGCCGGGTTCGATGGTGGCCAGGTTGCCGAGTACCTGGACCGGATGAGGGGCGCCGGGAGCCGCGGTTGCGGCACCGCTCATGGCGATGGCGGACGAGGCGTTTTGGGCCGCGGAAGCGGACCCGGTGACGGGCAGGCTCTTGAGCGCGGCCATGGTGTCGAGCCCGTATTGCGGTGTCTGCGTCGCGATGTTGTAGCTGACGCCGTTGCGCGGATCAAGATAGAAATTCGGCGCCGTCTGAAAGCTGCCGCTCAGAGCGACCAGGATGCTCTGCGCCACATTCTGCTGGGTGAGGCCGATGGTCGAGGCGCGGGTGCGATCGACGTTGACAGTCATGTTGGGGTAGTCGAACGGCTGCTGGATGCGCGCATCAACGGCCCCGGAAACATGGCGTACATCCTCGAGTATGCGTTCCGCGAGGGTGCGGTTGCCGTAGAGATTGGGTCCCACGATCTGGATGTCGATGGGGGCGGACAGGCCGAAGTTGAGGATCTGGGTGACGATATCGACGGGAAGCACGTAGAAGGTCACGCCCGGGTACTGGCGGGCCAGCGTGAGCCGCAGGCGGTCGACGTAGCCTTCGGTGGGGTGATGATCCGGGGTGAGCTGGACCTGGATATCGGCGTCGGACGGTCCGATGGGAGCGGAGGTGGAGTAGGAAAGATTGAGGCCGGAATAGGGCAGGCCGATGTTGTCCACGATGCCAACGACTTCGCTGGCGGGGATGTGTTCGCGAATGGTTGCGTCGATGTGGTCGCACAGCGCCGCGGTCTCTTCAATTCGGGTTCCGGTGCGGGCGCGGACGTGAATCTTGAACTGGCCGGCGTCGACGCTGGGAAAGAAATCCTCGCCAAGAAAGGGCGCGAGAATACCCACGGAGGCCAGCGCCACGAGGGTGAAGATGATGAGGAATGCCGCAGCGTGGTCGACGAACAAGGTCAGAAAACGCAGGTAGCCGATGCGGAATTTTTCGAAGCGGCTCTCGAACCCGAGTTGAAAGCGGATAAACGGATTGCGGCTGGTGTGCTTTTTCCGCGCCTCTTCGTCGTCGTGCTCCCTGAGCAGGTAGCGCGCCATGGTGGGCACGACGGTACGCGAGAGCAGGTAGCTGGCCAGCATGGCGAAGACCACGGCTTCGGCCATGGGCACAAAGAGGTACCGCGCCACCCCGCTGAGAAAGAACATGGGCACGAAGACGATGCAGATGGCGAGGGTCGAAACCAGCGCCGGGGTGGCGATCTGGGCGGCGCCATCGAGGATCGCCTGCTCGATCTCCTTGCCCTGTTCGAGGTTTCGATTGATGTTCTCGATCTCGACGGTGGCGTCGTCGACCAGGATGCCGACCGCCAGGGCCAGGCCCCCTAGGGTCATGATGTTGATGGTCTCGTTCAGGGCATGCAGCATCACCAGCGAACAAAGGATCGAGAGCGGAATCGAGACCGCGATGATCAACGTGGAGCGCCAGCTCCCCAGGAACACCAGGATCATGACCGCGGTAAGGCAAGCAGCGATGAGGCCTTCGCGGACCACGCCCTTGATGGCGCCGCGCACAAAAATCGACTGATCGCTGAGGGCCGAAACCTTGACCTGGGGGGGAAGTCGCCCCTGCACCTCGGCAAGTTTCTCCCGGACGCCGGCGATAATGTCGAGCGTGGACGCGGAGCCGGTCTTCATGATGCTCATCATGACCGCGCGTCGTCCGTCCACCTTGACGATGTTGGTCTGCGGAGGGTTGCCGTCGCGCACGTGGGCTACGTCGCGGATGTAGATCACCGCCCCGTTCACGGTCCGGATGGGCAGGTTGTTAAGCTGCTCGACCACCTCGGGCGCCGAGTTGGTCTCGATCGCATACTCGAAGCGGTCGATCTTCATTGTGCCCGAAGGAGCGATCAGGTTCTGGGCATTGATGGCGTTCGACACATCGGCCGGCGACAGGCCCTTGGCCTGCAGAGCGGCGAGATCGATATCCACCTGGATCTGGCGCTGCTTGCCGCCGTAGGGGTAGGGAGTCTGCGCGCCTTCGACGGTGGCCAGCGCCAGGCGGATGGTGTTCTGCCCGGTATCGAAAAGCTGCTGCTCGCTGAGGCCGCCTCCGGAAACTCCCAGCATGAGCACAGGAACCGCAGACGCGTTGAACTGAATGATGAAGGGCGGCGTCGTGCCGGGGGGAAGGCTGCGCAACTGCGCCTGACTCACCGACGTAATCTCGGCAACCGCCGACGCGACGTTCACGTGGGGCTGGAAGAAGACCTTGACGATGGCGACGCCGTTGAGCGACTGGGACTCGATATGTTCTACGTCGCTGACCGTGGTGGTTATGGCGCGTTCGCTGTTGGACACGATACGCTCGGCCATCTGCTCCGCGGACAGACCAGCGTACCCCCAGACCACGGTGACGATGGGGATGTCGATGTTGGGAAAGATGTCCGTGGGCATCGTTTCAATGCTGAAGACGCCGAGGATCAGGATCAGAAGCGCGAAAACGACAAAGGTGTAAGGCCGTCGCAGCGCAAGCCGGACAATCCACATCATAGGTCTGTCACTCGCTCCTGCGGCTCAAGGCCCGCGTGATGCTCCTGCCCGGTGAGGGTTGACCTGCGACTCCGACCAGAGGGTCAGAATCCTGCACTCCTGTTTTTTTCGACATTCGCTTGAAATGCAATGGTAGACAAATTCCGGGATGAGTAAGATGTGCGCCGTCGCACGGCGTCAGGCCATCATCATTCCTAACTGCATTTTAAGACGCCGGAGCGGGGAGAAACGACGCAGTTTCGCCTCTTGCCGTCCCGCGATGCAAGCCGCTTCGAGCGGGTCTAAGTTCGAGAGTCGAAGTAAACGCGCAACAGCCGTGCCCTGAGACAGCACGCCCGAATTACATTGCGAGCCAGGTAACGATCAGCACCCCCACTCCCATCAGCAGGCTCATGGTGTCGCTGAGGGCGAAGATGACAGGGTCGTCGTCCAATTCTCCGCGCGAGGCCAGGAGCCAGATCCGCGTGAGCCAGTAGAGGAGGATAGGAACGATGAGCCAGAGACGGCCGGCATGGCCGTACAGCTGGGCAACATCAGGCCGGGCGATGTAGAGCATGAAGACGACCACTGCCGCGTAGGCGCTGGAGGTGCCGAAGGTGCGTATCTGCTCGAGGTCCGAAACCGTGTAACCGCGCCCATGGATGGCCACCGAGCCGCGCTCGCGCAGGTTTTCCAGTTCACTGAAGCGTTTGACCATGGCCAGGGAGAGGAACAGAAAGGTTGAAAATCCTCCCAGCCAGTGTGAAATTTCGGTGCCCGTGGCGGCGCCGCCGGCCAGCATCCGGAGCGTGTAGAGAGAGGAAAGCAAGAGCACGTCAATCACGGCCACGCGTTTCAGATAGAAGGAATAGGCCATGGTGGTGAGGATGTAGATCCCAAGCCAGAAAGCGAAGGCCCGAGGAAGCAGGGGCAGGAGCGCCGCTGAGGCGGCCACCAGCGCGGCGGCCAGGAACACGCCGGCGGAAACAGGCAGATCGCCCGACGCAAAGGGGCGGAACCGCTTGGAGGGGTGGCGGCGGTCGCTCTCCATGTCGAGGAGGTCATTGACCAGGTAGTTTGCCGAAGCCATGAAGCTGAAGCAGAAGAACGCCACCACGGCAGCGCCGAGGGAAGTCCGCGTCAGTTGATGAGACAGAGCCAGCGGCACCAGCAGCAGGATGTTCTTGGCCCACTGGTGAAGACGAATGGCCTTGAGCATCGCGCCGCCGAGCGGACGGCGATCGAGGAAGGTATGGGCTACCGGGATACGCCGCAGGCGCATCTCCATGCGCAAGGCCGGGGTGGGGTTGGCCACCATTGCCTCGCCGGCGTGCGCCAGGAGCGGCAGGTCGGCACGCGAGTTGCCGATGTAGTCGAATGTGCCAAAGCGGTCCGTGAGCCGGGCCAGTTTTCGGGCGCGGGTCAGATTATTCGACGGATCGGTGGCGAGGACGCCGGAGAAGATTCCGAGGTGGGCGGCCACTCGCTCGGCCAGGGGCCCGTCAGCTCCCGTGGCAAGGTAGATCTCACGGCCTTCACGATACTGCGCCTGCAGGAAGTGAAGCACTTCCATGTTGTAGGGCAGGCGCGCCGCATCGAGCGGGGCGGTTCGGGCTACCTCGGTTTTCAACCGGGCTTTGCCCTTCGCGAGCCATAGCGGGAGCCGCCAGAGTTCGAGCGGCCGGCGGCGCAGGAACTGAAAGGCGCCGTCGAAGAGAGTGTCCGACTTGACCAGCGTGCCGTCCAGGTCGACGCAGAGGGGCCGCTCCCGACCAATCGGGGGGGCGGGAGCGGCGATGGCGGCGACTGTGGTCAAGGTTTTCCTTCGTGGTGAGCTTTGCCCAGGGCAACGGGCAGGCCGATTGCGCAACGCGCATGGCTAAGACGTACAAAACAAGAGTCGATCCGATTATAGAGGACCCGGACTTATCAGAGTTAACCCGGATCAGGAGCGAAGAGTTGCGTTGGAAGTGCTCTCGATCAAATTCGCACGACGGCGTTCGAATTTGAACACCGCACACGATGCCCGCATCCAGTATGGTTTGGAGATTGAACCATTTAGGACACTGTTCTGTTTGGCCTTCAGGCTGCAACCAGAGAAGAACCCACTGCGCAAGATATTGCGCAGGAACTGCATGGATTGAGTGGGTCGGTGTCAAATTTTTCCGAGAATCAAAACGGTGGCATTCTCTAACGGGCTGCTGACAATCCGCAAGTCAGCGAGGGCGTTCGCCCGGACGCCCGGGCTTTCGCTCGTTTTGTTGTTGACGATTGCGCTTGGAGTTAGGAGTAACGTCAGCGTATTCGGATTCGTTGAGGGGCTAATCCATCCCAATTCCCCGGCGAAAGACGAAGACCGCATTGTTTCGATCTTTGCTCAGGACCAGACGCACCCTGCGGGACCGCTCACGCGTCACCAGCTTCAATTGCTGCGAAGCCACTCAGACACGTTCGTTTGGATCGATGGCGCTAGAATCGCGCCAGCCAATGTCAACCTTGGCGGTGGTTCCCCGACCGCGATTGTCGCGGCCGTCATGCCGGATCTCGCCAACGAATTGAGATTGCCGCTGAACGGTGGTGTAATCATGAGCCGCCGTATGTGGCAAAGGGAATTCGGGGACAGCGTCAAAATCGTCGGTCAACGACTTCTAGTCAACAAAATAGAATTTCCGATTACGGGCATTGCTCCGGATCGCCTGGAAGGTTTATATCGCGACCATGCGGTTGATCTCTGGACGCCATTCCATTTGGCGGACGTTCAAGGTCAAGGTCAAGAATCGCGAGATCTATGGGTTCTGGCCCGCCTCCGCGATGGCATCTCGATGGGCGAGGCTCAACGAAATATTCGTCGCCAGCTCGGAAATTCAGACAGCATCTACATTGCTCCTTATAGCGGTGCCTCGCCCACTATGGCCAGGGGACTTTCGCAAATCGGCGCGATGCTCGAGTTCGCTTCCGCCGCCGTATTCCTTGTTGCATGCTGCGTAGTTGCGTCTCTGCTGCTCGGGCGGGCGTTGAGACGAATACACGTCATGTCGATCAATGTAGCGCTCGGTGCAACACGGCTGAATTTGATGATGGAATTGCTGTCCGACTGCATTGTTGTTTCGCTCGTTGGCGGTGCGCTGGGCTTATTGCTGGCCATCGGGACAGCGCATGTCCTGCCCAGCCTGCTCTTTGAAGAGGACGCGGAGCGCCTCGTGTTTGCGCCGCATCTTCTGCCCATCATGGCGTCCTCATTGGTTTGCGTCGCAATCATCATCACTTGCGGATTTGTGCCGATCTTTGCCACAACCACCGATCGTCCCTGGAACGTGCTGCAGCGCGAGAGTGGCTTGCCGTCAACGGCAGTGGCGCGCTTCAGGGCACTCCTGGTGGTTGGGCAAATAACAAGCTGCTGTGCATTGACGATCTTTACGACGGTTCTGTTCGAGCGTTTCCATACACTCATCAGGACCACGGCCGGACACGGCGTTGGCAATCTGGTGTTGGCAACCGTTCGAGCCCAACAAGGGATGCCGGATGACACAAGTTACTTCAAGGCTGTCGAGCAGACTATAGAGTCGATGCCAAATGTCTCCGCGCTCGCGTGGACGACGCTCATTCCCGGGAGTCAACCGGATTGGCGGTCGTTCAGAGTTCAAACGCCAACAGGTTCATTGCGGGATGTTCAGATCGACATCGCCGGACTGCCGGGCTCGCCGGGGTCCCCAGAGAGGCGACCACTTTGGGGACGGCCATTCGAGGCCCGGGATCAGTCCTGCCATGTTGCCATCGTTAATGAAGAAGCGGCATCAAGGCTCTTTGGACCGGATACCGCCGGCATGACAATTCAGGACCCGGACGGGGCTCCGGTGCAGATCGTTGGGGCGGTGAAACAAGCCTCAGGGCCAGCGACGAAGGATCGGCGCCCGGCGGCAATTTACTACAATGACGATTCGAATTCACTGGCGCACGGCCGAATTGCCGGGGCTCGTTTTCGCGCGCCACTAGCTGCCGCACATTCAAGCATTGAAATGAACGTCAATTTCGTATCGCCCGGCTACCTTCGCGCTTTAGGACTTTCGCTGATCGATGGCCGGTGGTTCCCTGAACACGAAGTTGCCGGCAATTGCCGCCATGTGGGTGTAATCAATCAGGAAGCAGCTGATTTGTATTTCGGCGGCACGGCGCTGGGCGCAGCAGTGATCGATAACATCGGTGTCCGCACTGAGATTATCGGCGTAGTCAGCTCCCAGCCGCTCGGCACCTTTGAACAACATGCTCAGCCTGCGATCTATATTCCAGTGTGGGAGGAACATCCAGGCCGCATGACGCTCCTGATTCGATCGTCCCTGTGGAACCAGCAAATTATGGATCAACTGCGCGGCAAGATAAAATCTGTTCCTGGCAATGATCCGGCTTCGCCCGTGATCACGACTCTTGATACGCGGTTAGTGGAGTCCGGGTTCGCTCCGCTGCGCATTGCAAGGCTTATCTTTGCAACCTCGACTCTGATGGCGCTTGTACTGAGCATTTTCGGGCTGCTCAGTGTTCAGAGTGACACTGAACGCCAGCGTAGGCGCGAACTGGCTGTTCGAATCGCGCTCGGAGCGCAACGCCGCCATATTTTCTTCATGACGATCAAAGAAATCGGGAAACTCGCCTTCGCCGGGATTCTGATCGGCACACTTATCTCAGGTGCTGCTCTGCGGGTATTCACCAAAGAACTGTCAACGATCGGCTCACCGCCCTTGCAGGTCTGGCTCCTGGCGCCGATTCTATCCATGCTTATGCTGATCATGACCGCAACTGTTGCCGGATATCGAGCCATGTCCGGCGAACCGCATACAGTCATGCGCGAAGACGGATGAACGATTGGAAGCTTCCACGCTTGTTGGCTGGTGGCAATTGCGTCCGATCGATTTGGTGGCGCCGGTTATTTGCGGCGGGCGTTGAGGGCTTCGAGCTTCTGCTTGAGCTGCTCGAGCTTCTGGCCGGCTTCGCCGAGCTTGCCTTCGGCGGTGAGACGCTGGTAATCGTTGAGATCTCTCGCGGCGGCGGCGATCAAAGCATCCGTGTCGGGGGCCGCGCTCGCAGCTCCTGCAGAGCCTGAGACAGGTCCAGCGCGGGCGGGTTCGGGGGCTGCGGGTTCGGCTGTAACCGATGAAGACGCCCCGCCAAAGAGCGCGCGCAGCGCCGCTTCAAAGGTCGATCCGTAAGCCAGCTTGTCTTGCAATGCCAGCACTACCAGGCGCAGCTCCGGCATGGGGCTGCGCTCGGCTTGAAGGTAAATCGGCTCTGCGTAGATGAGGGCCTTGCCACAGGGAATCACGAGCAGGGTCCCGCGGCGTACGTGCGAGCCCTGCTGATTCCAGAGGGAGAGCTGTCCGGAGAGCTGGGCGTTCTGATCGATGCGGGCCTCGATTTGAAGGGGACCATCGACCAGCCGGGTTTTGGGGAAGTTATAGACCAGCGCGGTGCCATAATTGGCGCCATCGCTGCGCCCCGCGATCCATCCGATCAGGTTGTTGCGATTGGAGGGCGTGAAGGGAAGAATGCCGGCGAACTCGGTGCCGGCCTCCCCGGGCAGCTTCATCAGCACGTAATTGGGCTCCATGGGGAGCGCCGCCTGCTCGCCGGGCTGCTTCATGCCCACCTCGGACGCCACCGTCCACAGATCCTCGCGGTTGTAGAAGACGGTGGGATCGGTCATGTGGTAGAGCCCATAGACCGCGGCCTGCATTTTGAGCAGCAACTCGGGATAGCGCACGTGGCGGCGGAGGTCCGATGGCATCGCGGCAGCATCGCGAAACAGCGTAGGAAAGATGGAGCGATACGCGGCAAGGATGGGATCGGCAGGGTCGAACACGTAGAACGTCACCGCCCCGTTGTAGGCGTCGATGGCCACCTTGACGCTGTTGCGCACGTAGTTGATGTCGCGGTCGCCGAGCGTGTAGTGGGTGGCATAGGGATAGGTTTCGGAGGTGGTGAAGGCATCGAGCATCCAGGTTAGGCGGCCGTCGTCGCCAATCACGATGTAGGGGTCCGTATCGAAGGTAAGAAATGGGGCCAGGGCCTGGACGCGATCATGAAGGGTGCGCCGCATCAGCAAGACGCTGTTCGAGTCGATGTCGTCGCTGAAGGGCACCTTGCCCAGGTCGCCGCGATCGAAGGCGATCAGGATGCGGCGCAGGAATCCTCCCATGGGGATGCCGCCCGTGCCTTCATAGGATGTCAGGCTGTTGGTCTCGCCTTGCGGATAGTTGAATTCCTTCTGATGGGTCCTGACATACACGTCGGTATCGGCGAGCTGCCCGAAGTAGATTTCCGGACGCGTGACGGACAGGCCGGGGATGGTGCTCTGGATGGGCATGTTGCTCAGCCAGAGCGTGGGCAGCCCTTCCGAGGTGAACCCGTTGACGGGGTTCATGGTGATGCCGTAGCCGTGGGTATAGATCAGCTTCTCGTTGATCCAGTTGCGGCTGCTTTCGGGCAGTTTCTCCACGCTCATTTCGCGGGCGGCGAGCATCACCTGGCGGGTCTTGCCGTCGACCTGGTAGCGGTCGATGTCGATGTCGGGGAAGTCGTAGTAGGTGCGGATCTCCTGGATCTGGCGGAGGGTGTCCTGGAGCGCATGCCAGTCCCAGAGGCGGATGTTCTGCAGGGTGTCCTGGTTGTGGTCGGGGTCGGCGGCCTCGAGGCTGGTTTCGGCGGGGAACTCCTGCTGGGTGACGCGGTCGAGGGCGTAGGCCTGGCGGGTGAAGCTGATGTTCCAGGCGATGTAGGGCTGCTCGCGGACCAGTTGGTTGGGCTTGACGATGAATCCGGCCACGTACCAGGCGACGATCTGAACCAGGAAAAAACAGGCCACGGCGGGGATTGGCGCCACGACCAGCCAGCGCACCCGGGGATGCGTCACGAGGTTAAGAGCGGCGATCGCCGCCCCCAGGATGAGGGCCAGGCAGACGGCCAGCATGCCGGCGATGGTGACGTGGGCGTCGGTGTAGGTGACGCCGCCGAAGACGGTGTGGTCTTCCAAAAGCAGCTCGAGGCGCCCGATATAGACGCGCAGGGCCACCACCAGGAGAAGGAAGGCCAGAGCGACGGAAAGGCCGCGCCAGGGCAGGGAGGAGGCGCCGTCGAAGCGGCGTTCGACCAGGTGGGCTCCGCCGGCCACGAGCAGGAAGAACACGGCAATGATGCAGAAGAGGATGGCCAGCATCAGGAGCCAGCCGGAGAGGGATTGCCACACCGGCAGCGAGAACAGGTAGAAGCCGAGAGGACGGCCGAAGATGGGGTCGGCCGGACCCGCGGCGGGGTGGGGCTGGAACCAGTAGAGGGCGAATTTCGGCCAGTCGGCCATCATGGTGGCGGCCGCGGCAAGGGCAACCAGAGCGGCGCCGCCCAGCGCGACGGCGTGCAGCACGCCTTCAACCGGAAGCTGGAAGGTACGCGAGCCGATCACGAAGGTGGTGGCGCTGCGCAGATCGGGCCGGCTGAGCCGCATCAGGATCCGGAACCAGCCATAGAGGATGAGGAATGTGGCGGCGAAGAAGAGGGCAAAGACGGTCCACTGGAGGGTGAGGGCCTTCCAGAAAACGGGGCTGTACCCGAGGGAGCCGAACCACAGGGCATCGACATACCAGGAGACCGCAGTGCGGCCACCCAGGACGATGATGGCAAGAAGCAGAAGGAGGAAAAGGAAAAGTCGGCGGCCGCGCGGGCGTCTTGCCCTCGTTTGCGGCATCAGGATCGTGTTGTCAATCACGGGAGCACAGCTTTCACGAGCTTTGAGGACTCGAGGTTGAGGCAGGGCCCATTGTACCGCGCGGCCCACCTCGGGTTGCGAGATCCCGGGTCTCCATAACTCCGGATCGCACCAATCTCGCAAGCATGGATGGCGTCCTTCACGGCATCGCTGGGCCCAGAAAATTGTCCTCCTCGGCGGAGTCCCAGCCTATGAACCAGATTCCTTCCGCGTCGTTGACGCGAATATAAGACTAAATTAGTCTTATTTAAATAGGACTCAAAGAGTCGTATATTGTGTTCTTTCCCCATGTTGAAACTTGCTTTTTTGGAGTTGATCAGTGTTGCCTACAAATTCGCCGGAACTAAACGTTTGTAAGTCATTCAATATATGTCTCTTGCTGCTGGTGGCGGCATGCTTCCTCTTAGGCTCACCACATGCGGAGGCTCAGCAGGAGCCGCCTTACTTCGTGACCTACTCTTCCGTCCTGGAAGAACCGGGTGATCTTGAAATTGAGAATCAGAACATAGCGGCGAGCCCTAAGAATGCGAACGCTTTCTTTGCCCCTACGGTGGAGTTTGAATATGGAGTCACTGCCTGGTGGACGGCGGAAGCCTATCTCCAGGGCCAGGCCACCCAAAACGATTCGGCGGTATTTACCGGTTTCCGCTTTGAGAACCGCTTCCGCCCCTTACCCCGCGAGTATTGGATCAACCCAGTGCTCTACGTTGAGTACGAAGACGTCAACGCCGCCGACAAGAGCTTCCTTGAGATCACCGGCAACACGAGCATCACGACCCTGCAGGTAAGCAATGCAGCTCTGCGCAACGAAGTCGAGCGCTCAATCGAAAGCAAGCTCATCCTCTCCAGCAACGTGAAAGGCTGGAATCTTTCGGAAAACTTCATCGCGGAAAAATCTGTGAACGAAGCCGAACCCTGGGAATTCGGCTACGCGCTGGCCGCGGCACACCCATTGGCGCTGGCCGGGAGCGGAAAGCCCTGCGTTTTCTGCCGCCAGAACTTCAACGCCGGCGCCGAACTCTTCGGCGGGCTTGGAACCACCGACTCCTTCGGACTCAGGCAGACCGAGCAATACGCGGGTCCCACGGTCGCTTTCAATGCCCCGCATGGGTTCACCTTCAAGTTCTCTCCCGAATTCGGATTGAACAAAAACGCTGCCGGCGTGCTCTGGCGCTTCGGCGCGTCCTACGAAATTCAGCAGTTCCGCGACCGGTTCAGGAGGGCGAAATGAAGCTTAAGTTTTCTTTCGTTGTGGCCTTCCTCCTGCTCCCCGCGCTGTGCCTGGCCACGGCGGACGGCTCATGGTTAAGAAATGTTCCGAACGCCGACCGCGCGCGCACAAACCCCTACGCAAGCAATCCCGGCGCTATCGCGGCCGGCCGAAACCTCTTCAGCAACAACTGCGCCAAGTGCCACGGCGAGAACGCCGAGGGTAAGGCAAAGCGGCCCAGCCTGAAAAGCAAGCGCATCCAGACGGCCACGGACGGCGAACTTGCATGGCTCATCAAGAACGGAGAAGCCTTCAAAGGCATGCCTGGGTGGGGTGCAATGCCCGAACGGCAGCGCTGGCAGATTATCGCCTACCTCCGCAGCCTCAATCCTTCCATCTCAGGAGTTCAGCAATGACGACTTTCCCCAGGCGGCTGGCTGCAGCCTGCCTGCTGTTCTTGGTTTCATTCTGCCTGGTTTTCATCGTTCAGGGATGCGGCTCCGGCCAGGCTCCGGCCGCGCCGACCGAATCTGATTCAACGCCGCCCGCCGACTCCATCGGCGAAGCCCTCTTCCTCGACACGCGCTTCGGCCAGTTCTTCGCCGCGAACATGACCGGCGTCAACTCGCCTCTGGCCGCCGGCGATCCCGTCGTCAATCAGGTGCAGACGTTGAATGGCCCTCTGCCCGGCCCCTTTGCCGGACAGGCCATCAACTGCCGCTCCTGCCATTTCGTCACCGAGTTCGAGGGTGTGGCCAACACTGGCAACCGGACCTACTCCGACTTCACTACGCACAGCCCGATTCCCCGCACGCAAGCGAACGGCTTCGACCATACTCCACGCAACTCCATGCAGATGGTCGACTCCTTCACGTCCCGCTCTGGGCCGCTCTTCCTTCACTTCGACGGTGAATTCGCTTCAGGAGAGGACCTCGTGGTGGGCACGCTCACCGGCCGCAACTTTGGCTGGTCCCCCTCGCAATACAACGAGGCCATCGCGCATATCGCTCAGATCGTTCGCGAAGACGACGGAAGCAGTCAACTCGCCGCCGACCGTCTCAACAGCCTCAGCTACGCAGTGCTCTTTAAAGGAACAGATCCGCGCATCCCCTCCGATTTGCTGCTTCCAGCCGCGCAACGGCTCGACGTGACCACGGCGACCGACACGCAGGTCGTCCACGAAATCGCCATCTGCATTGCGCAGTATATGAAAGACCTGCTCTTCCAGCGCGATTCCTTCGGCCGCTACATCGGTTCACCGTACGACAATTTCCTCCGTGTGAACCACCTCCCCCAGCAGCCCCTTGCCGGAGAAACGAAAGCAACCTATAACCAGCGTCTTTATCAACAGGTTCTCGCGCTTAGCAATCCCATCTACATCACCACCAGCGACGGCTCGTTCAGATACCATGCACAGCCGTATCAATTCGGCGCGCTCGAACTGCAGGGCCTCAAGATCTTCCTCGCATCGGCCACTGCCGGGGCCGTCAATGCCCACGCGGGTAATTGCGCCTCGTGCCACCAGGCACCCGACTTCTCCGACTTTGTATTCCACAACAATGGCGTCTCTCAGAAGGAATACGACGACGCCAACGGATCGGGCGCATTCCTCAATCTCTTCATCCCCACCAACGCCCAGCGCCTGGCCAGTTTCGACACCTACATGCCCGCGTCTCCCATGCACCCCAACGCAAGCGAGGCGTTCCGTCATCCGGCCGGCCCCGGCAATCCCGCGTATGCAGACCTGGGGCTGTGGAACATTTACCTGAATCCCGACATCTCCAACCCGCAGGCAAATCTTGCATCCTTCGTCTGTGCGGCAGGCAAGGATTGTTCAGTTGACCGGGGACTGGCTTCGACCATTGCTCAATTCAAGACGCCTGTACTTCGCGATCTTGAAGACTCGGCGCCCTACTTCCACAACGGCAGCGCCCCCAAATTTGATGACGTAGTGAATCACTACATTCAAATGTCGCAACTTGCGCGCTCGAAAGCCATGCGCAACGCGCCACCAGAATTCGCGAACATGTCTCTAAATCAGGACGACCTTGCGGCGCTGGTGGCGTTCCTGCAGGCATTGACGGAGGACTACGACGACGCCTGATCTCCTCTTCAAATCTTGCACCTGATACGCGTGCGGGAGCGGCCGGGCGCCCGAGGTCCGGATTCTCGGACCTGAATAGCAGCAGAGCCGGACTTGGGGTATTGGGCCTCGGTGAGCTTGCAGCCCAGGCGGCACAACCCGGGCGCCCTTCGTTGCCAGGTTTTAGGCTGCTATACTTGCGTCCTCCCGGGTTTTGGAGCAAACCTTGCAATTTCACGCATTCGATGCAAGTTACGTCGACAATCTCCGCGCCGGCGACTACGCCACGCAGGACCATTTCGTGCGTTACTTCACCGAGCTGTTGCACCTCAAGTTGCGCTCGCGGCTGCGCTCGCCGCAGGCCATCGAAGACGTGCGCCAGGAGACGTTCGCACGAGTGTTTGCTTCGCTTCAGAAGGGGGGCGCGATTCGCCAGCCAGACCGGCTGGGCGCGTTTGTAAACACGGTCTGCAACAACGTGCTCTTTGAGCATTACCGCGCATCGTCCCGGAGCGATTCGCTGGACGACGAGGGCCAGCCGGAACTGCCCGCGACGGGTATGGACGCGCTGGGATACGTGGCGGCTCAGCAGCTGAAGACCAAGGTGGGGGAGATCCTGAAGGACATGCCGGCGCGGGATCGCGATCTGCTGAAAGCCGTGTTTCTCGATGAGGAGGACCGCGACGATGTGTGCCGGAAGTTCGGGGTGGACCGGGAATACCTGCGCGTTTTGGTTTTCCGGGCCAAACAGGAGTTCAAGACGGAATACGTGAAACGGATCGGCGCGGGTGTGACCGCGAAAAAGGCTTGAAACGCTTGCGGTTCTCTGCCCACTATTTTTCAGTTGGGCCATGCAGGGGGTAAGGCAATGAACCACGACGAAGCGGTGCAAGAGATGGCGACGGAGCGGTACCTCCTCGACGAATTATCACCCGAACTCCGGGAAGCCTTTGAAGAACATATGTTTGACTGCCAGGAATGCGCTTTCGACGTACGCGCTGGAAATGTTTTCCTGACCGAAGCCAAGGTGCAGTTGCCGGAAATTGTGATCGCGGCCGCGCCGAAGGAATCGCCCCGCGTTGAGTCGCGGCCGGCCAAAAAGCCCTGGTGGTCGTTCCTCACCGCGCCGGCTTTTGCCGTGCCCGCGTTCGCGATGCTGCTGGGGGTGGTTGCCTTCCAGAATGTATCGACCATCCCGTCTTTACGTACTGCGGCTACAGAACCACGTATAATGCCGTGGAGTTCGTTGCACTTGGGAACACGCGGCGCGGAGCCGACCATTGTGCAGGCGGACCGCAAGCAGGGCGCGATTGTTCTGATGGATGTTCCCCAAGGGTATTCGTCCTATGCCATCGAGCTGTACGATCCGCAAGGCAAGCGAATCTGGGCCCAGAACGTCACCGCCTCCAGCCAGAACGACGGTGGGGCGGGCACACTCTCATTGCTCATTCCAGGCGAGCGGCTGCAGCAGGGCTCATATGCTCTCAACCTGGCCGGCATTTCTCCCCAGGGCGCGCGGACCGAACTAGGCCGGCGCGTTCTTGATGTCCACTTTGATCAGTAGAGCAGGTTTCAGAAATGTAGCGAGAAAGTGCGGAAACCCTCCCTCCGCGGCTGAAGCGGAATGATTTGGGATTTCTTATGGCACTGCGGAAGGCGTACCCCTTTCAGGACGCGCTTTTGAAACACGCTCCACATAGAAAGAGAGTACGAGAGAGCTATGCCCCAAAAGAACGGGAGGACGCACCGGTACCACGCGGAAGCGACAGCGCTTGAAGGTCAGCTGCACCTGCCCTACCGGCAGCTGATCGAACGCCAGGCCCATGCCAAGGTTCCCGATAACGGTGGGTACCTTTCCCAGCACACCGATGATTTCCGCGTGGAAGGAATTGTTTCCTACGCGGCGGCGCATACCCAGGTTTCGGGCCACAAGGACGACAAGCCCGGGCATGGCTGGAACACGCTGGCCACGTCGGTGATCGAGGATCTGAATGTCCTGAATGTCGTGACCGCCGACCGCGTGGTCGCGCAAGTCTCGATCGAGCACCCGCTCGAGGGCTACGTGCCGAAGGTCACGTACCTGGGGACCAATTTTTACAACCTGCGCATCGGCGGATTCCCGGTCAAGGTGAACCTGGATCTGGGTTTGCTGGAGGGGATGCCCGACGGAGACGCTGCCTACACGCGTCACGAGGGCTTTATGCGCCGCGTGGCCGAACGGGTTGGTATCATCCGCAAGCATGGGAACGACCTTCCCCAGGAAATTGCGGAGCGCTATGGCCGCGATCCCAATGCTCCGTATGTGCGCCAGTGGGAGGGCGGGGAGTCGACCGAATTCTCCCTGGTGCAGAGCATCGAGGGCACTTTTCCGGGTCGGGCCTTCGGCAATGCGCTCGAGATTCCCAACTTTGGCAGGGTGTTCCTGGGGACGGTTCGCATCGAGCACACGGATCCTGAAAAAGGGAATGACATCCACCGGGAAACGCTGATCGACCTGGCCATGATCGAGGTCAGGATGGGCTGCATTGCCTCAGGGCACATGATGATCGGAACCACGAAGAACAACGGCAGCACGACGCCGGGCGGGGGATAGCTCCGACTCGCCACGGCTTTCCTTATACCGTCTTCCATTGAAAGGCCCGCAGATGGGTGCGCCCGCCTCCGCAGTCAGTGAATCGATTGGATGTTCGAACCCGCAGAAAGAGTGGGGCCATCCTGTCGGTTTTGACAATGCGAGGCGGAACGTTCTGCTGGGGCGATCCCAACTGGCGTGGGCTCTTGCGTTGCTGGTGCTTGTTCCAATCGCCGACACGCGGCCACGCAGCGTCCAGGTCGCATACGAATATGCGCATCAGCTTTTTCTGCATGGGGACCTGGTAAAAAGCCAGCAAGAAGCGGAACAGGGATACAGGCGCTTTCTGAACTCCAACCCCGTATGGGCCGCGAAGTTCAAATTGCTGCAAGCGCAGGCTCTGATCTTCCGTGGCATGAACGAAGACGCTCTCCGCGTATTGGTTGCGGGGCGGTCCGTCTTCAAAGACAAGGAAGCACGCATCGAAAGCCTGACACTTGAGGGCGTCGCAGACACGTACTTGGTGCGATTTGCGGAAGCGGAACGGAAGTTCGGAGAAGCCCGAAATCTGTGCCAGGGAGCGATATCCATCGCATGCGACAAGGTGACCTTCAGATCCGGCGTCCTGGCGCTCGCGCGAGGGCGATTCCAGGAGGCTCGCCAAATGTTTCTCGAAAGTCTTTCTTTCGCGCGCGAGCATGGTGACCGGCGATCGCAGACTTCGGCACTTCTGAACCTCGGAGTCATAGGCCTCCAATCGGACCGGTACGATGAAGCGGTGGATTGGTCGTGGTCCGCATACAGCTCGGCCGAGCAATTGGGCGCCGCGGATCTGGCTGAAAATGCGCTGGGAAACCTTGGATGGGCCTACTACGAGTTGGGAGACAAAGAGAAGGCACTGGAGCTCACTCTTGAAGCGGAAAAGACCGCGACCAGGCTCGGCAGTGTCCGCAACCAGATCAAGTGGCTGGCCAACGTCGGGTTGATTTATCAGGATACGGGAAACACGCAACACGCCTTGCAGGTCTATGAGCGATCTCTGGATCTGGCGAAAAAGATCAACAGCAAAGAAGACGTTCTTATCTCCCTGGAAGACCTCACGTTTCTCTCCATCGACTCCGGAAAATTGGAGGCGGCGAATCGTTACATCGATCAGCTAACCCATCTGATCCCGGGAGGCGGCAACCGTCTCGACGAACTGGACGTCTTCCTGGCACAGGGCGAGATTGCTGCCGCGCGGCTCGAGAATCAACAGGCCGAGACTCTGTTTCGCACCGTCGAGCGCGACCCAGCCAGCCAGACCTCGATGCGACTCGGAGCCGAGCACCAGCTGGCGCGACTCTACGATGCCCAGGGCAACACGATCGCCGCGGAGGGCATGTATCGGACTGCGCTCGCGACCTTCGAGTCGGCTCGTGCCGAGATTCAGAACGAGGACTCGAGGCTTCCTTTCCTCACCAACGCCACCCCGATTTACGACGACTACATCCATTTCCTGGTGAAGCAGGGAAAGACCGATGAGGCGCTGGCGGCTGCCGATCAGAGCCGGGCGCGGACCCTCGCGCAGGGACTGGGCGTGGCCTCGAACAAGCCATCTCTCCAACCGGCGGCGTGGCGCGCGACCGACATCGCGCGCAAAACAGGCGCCACCGTCCTGTTTTATTGGCTCGGCGAGAAGCAATCGTATGTCTGGGCCATTACGCCCAGGAAGACCGCGCTCTTTCCGCTTCCCGCGCAGTCCGAAATCACCCCGCTGGTCGAGCGCTACCGTAAAGCCATCCTGGGTCCGACTGTCGCCGGCAACTCCGTAAGGCAGGAGGGCGTAGATCTTTACCGCACCCTGGTCGCGCCTGCAGCAAGTCTGATCGGGGCCAATGCGAACGTCGTGGTAGTCAGCGATGGGCCGCTGAGCCTGCTCAACTTTGAAACCCTGGTGGTGCCCGAGCCAGGCGCCGGTGCAGGGCCGCACTACTGGATCGAAGACGCCAACATTGTCTCGGCCCCGTCGCTTTATCTGCTGGCTTCGCGAAAGGCGTGGCGCGGTACCCGCGGGAAGCTGCTCCTGCTCGGCGACGCGGTGTCGCCCAACCCCGATTATCCCGATTTGCCCATGGCGGCGGCCGAGATGCGCCAGATCGAGAAGCACTTTGGGGCTCAGGAAGAGACCGTGTTCGCGCGCCAGTCGGCCACATCCGCGGCCTACCTCGAAATGCCGCTGCAACAGTACTCTTACATCCACTTCGTGGCCCATGGCGTAGCCAGCCGCACCGACCCCCTGGATTCGGCCATTATTCTTTCCCGCACCGGGGCCGCGGAGGATTCCTTCAAGCTGCATGCGCGCGAGATCATTCAGCACCCCATCGACGCGCGCCTGGTGACCATCTCGGCCTGCTACGGCGGAGGCACGCGGTCCTACGCGGGTGAAGGACTGGTCGGCCTGTCCTGGGCATTTCTGCGCGCCGGAGCGCACAACGTGATCGGCGCGCTGTGGGAAGCGAGCGACGATTCCACGCCCCAGTTGATGGACGGCCTTTACCAGGGACTGGAACAAGGGATGACGCCCAGCGCTGCCCTGCGCCAGGCGAAGCTGACGCTCATGCATTCGCAAGCAAGATTCAGCCAGCCTTTCTACTGGGCTCCATTTCAGATCTATACGGGCATGTAGCCCGGGCACACAAAATTTCATTTCCTGTCATTCTGAGCGGCACTGGAGCGCTAACGTGGTCGAAGAATCCGCGTTTTAAAGTCATACGGCATCTTTTTAAAACGTTTGCAACCCGCCGCTCCAAACGTTCATCCCATCGTCAAAAGCGAGGAAAGCCTCGCGGGTATGGGCCCCATGGCTGAACCACAATCCTTCCCCCCACCGAAGACTGCGCTCATTCCTATCGGAAGAAGTCGTCCGGAGGTGCAAGTGAACTCTGAGCGTTGGGAGCAGACCAATTTGAATAACGGCAAGCATGCAAGCGCCGAAAAAGAGGCGACTGTGCCGAGTGTCCGAACCGTGTTAGAGGAAGTATTTCAGCTTCTCGAAGACTACGGTCCGCTCTGGTACACGGAAGAACATCACGACCGGATCCTGGCCGCGCTGTGCAACAGGGATGCCTAGAGCGTGAAAAGACAACCGTGGATCCTTCGTCGCTGCGCTGGTCAGGACGACCTACGCTCTTTTGAGACAGGGCGCGTATGGATGCGTGCTATTGCGTTGAACCAGTGTCGTCTTCCGGCAGCATCTGGTAACTCACGAACGCTAAATGGGCGCTGTCCGGGGCCCAGTCAGGCACATTGTCGGTGCCTGAGCCGCCCACAATCTGTACCAGGTCGCGGATTTTCCCGTCGGCGGGGTTGAGAATCCGCAGAGTGACATCCTTGTTCGCGGGGTGTCCGGTAACGCCTTTCCCAAAAGAAAGAATCAGGATCGACTTGCCATCGGGCGAGGGATGCGGCGTCCAATTGTTCATTCCGTCGAAGGTGATCTGCTCTGGCCGGCTCCCGTCGGCACGCATGCGCCATATTTCCATCGAGCCGGCGCGGTCGGAATTGAAATAGATGTACTGGCCGTCGGAGGAGTAATCGGGGTCGTCGGAGATGCCGCTGCCGGTGGTGAGGGCGGTCTCGGGGCCGCCGTCCACGGAGATGGCGTAGATATTGCCCGAGCCATGGCTGGGCCGCGTGAAAGCAATGGTCTTGCCGTCCGGCGACCAGCTATGGAAGTAGGAGTCGGGGTGCTCGGTGACCGTGCGCGGCGTGCCGCCCGCGGAGGGAACGATGTACACGCGGCGCCCGGGATTCGCAGGCAGGGTGCATGTCATCGCCAGCCATTTGCCGTCCGGAGAAAGCCCATGGCTGCCGGTGCAGTCGGTGAGCCCGCCGATGTCGATCGCGGTGGCCGCGCCGCCTTCGACGGGAATGGTCCACAAACGGCCGTCGCGGGTAAAGATCAGGGATTTGCCGTCGCGGCTCCAGTTGGGCGCCTCGATGCGGCTGCGCTCGGTTAGCACCACCATGGCGGCACGCGCGTTGTTGTCGATGGCGATGGTCTGGAGGCTGCTATAGAGCGCGAGCTTGGCCGGCGTTGCGGGCGGCGTGAGCGGCTTCAACTCGAGGTTGGCAAAAGTGGCCCGTTTCGACCGCGTCCTTGTTGTGCGCGCAGGCGCCGATGCCGGCGTAGAACGGCTCTTCGAGGTGGAGCTTGATGGAGGCGCCGGCCTGGTGCAGCGGTTCGCCGTGCATGCTGACAAAAAGCGTAATCGTGTCGCCGCGCTTTTCAAGGCGAAGCGTTTTTGGTGCGCCGATGTTGAATTCGATGCCCTGCGTTGTGTCGCCTTTATTGCGCCGGTATTGGAGCGCTGTTTCTCCATTGCCGTGAATAGCCGCGTCGGCATAGAGGGCATCGGGATCGAGCGTCTGGCGGAACATCAGCAGGGCCTTGCGATGAGGGCTGGCGCCGGCCGGCGTCTGCGGGAACTGGATGTCGGCCGTAAGCGAGAGATCGCCGGAGACCTTCTTCCACACGAAATGGAATGCGTCGACAGTGGACCACAGGTTGGCCCCCGCGGAATCGATGGTATAGATGCGGCTGGCGGGATCGTAGGCCAGCGTGCCCGGGGGCGTTACGCTGCCCACATCCGATTGATCGGTTCGAAGACGCCGAGAGAGGCTGACGGGGCCTGTGACCGGCCGTGGGAAGAGAACAGGAAGACAAGGGCCACAAAGCATGGTGACAGGCGAGCGAACGATCTGGACATCGAGCACCTTTCCACAATTCCTGCCGGCGACACCCCAGAAGACACGGAATGGCAAGCCGCGCATGAACGACCCACCATATTAGCAGTGGCATGGCGTTCGTTTATTCTGGGACCAACCTATGAATCGACGGCCCGCTGTCCCCTTCCTGGCTGCCATTCTCGCCGGCGTACATCTTCTCTCCCCGCACGTTCTCTCCCAAGACGGCACGATGAATGTCCTCGCCTGGCGTGGCGAGCAGCCGGAGCGGGCTGCGCATGGAATGGTGGTGAGCGCGCACCACCTGGCCTCCGATGCAGGGTTGGACGATGCTGCGCGCGGGCGGCAACGCGGTGGATGCGGCCGTGGCCACAGCGTTTGCGCTGGCGGTCGTGCATCCCATTTCCGGCAATCTCGGCGGCGGCGGTTTCCTTTTGCTGCGAAACGCATAAGGGCAAGACCACGTTCATCGATTTCCGCGAAAAGGCGCCGCTGGCCGCGACCGAAACCATGTATCAGGACGCGAAGGGCAACGTGATTCCCGACGCCAGTCTGGTCGGCTATCGCTCTATTGCGACGCCCGGATCGGTGGCGGGGCTGGTGTATGCCGAGGGCAAGTATGGGAAGCTTGGCCTGAAGCGCGTGATTGCGCCGGCGATCCGGCTGGCAAGAGAGGGGTTTCAGCTTTCAGGCGAAGAAACCGAGGAGATGAAGGATCAAGACGCTCTCGCGCTTTGCCGATTCGAAGCGCATTTTCCAGCGGAGCGGCGATTTCTACAAGGAAGGCGAAACCCTAAAGCAGCCGGAACTGGCGCGCACATTGGAGCGCATTGAGGCCGATCCTGACGACTTCTATCACGGCCGGCTGGCGTCGGAGCTGGTCGAGGAGTTGAACAAGGGCGGAGCGTTGATCACACTCCAGGACCTTGCGCAATACAAGGTTGTCGAGCGAAAGCCTGTGATCGGCTCGTTTCACAACTACAGGATCATCAGCGCTCCTCCGCCTTCGTCGGGGGGAGTGGTGCTGGTGACCGCGCTGCACATTCTCGAGGGCTATGACCTGGGAAAACTCGAGGACCGCGGGCCGGAGTCGATGCAACTGATCGTTGAGGCCTATCGCCGCGCGTTCATGGACCGCTCGGAGTATCTTGGCGATCCGGACTACAACAAAATTCCGGTGGCCGATTTGATCGCGAAGAAATACGCCACGGCGTGGCGCAGCAGCATCGTTCCACTGAAGGCCACACCGAGCGCGTCGTTGCGCCGGCCGGAACGATTTGTACCGCCCCCGCCGCGGACCGCCGGGCACCATGTGGACACCCCGGACACCACCCATTTGTCGGTCGTCGATGCGGAGGGCAATGCGGTGGCGCTGACCACTACCATCAATAACGATTATGGGTCAGGCGTGACTGCCGGCTCGCTCGGGTTCCTGCTCAACGATCAGATGGACGACTTCGCTTCGAAAGCCGGGACGCCCAATCTCTACGGCCTGATTCAAGGGCCGGCGGACGCCATTGCACCCGGAAAGCGGCCGTTGAGCGCGATGACGCCGACTATCGTTCTCGAGAAAGGCAAGCTTCGCTTTGTGCTCGGCTCGCCGGGCGGAGCGCGCATCATCACCACCGTCGCGAACATTCTTCTGTCGGCAGCCGAGGGCGGGCTGAACATCCAGGAGGCGGTGGATGCGCCGCGCTTTCATCACCAGTACCTGCCCGACAAGCTTTATCTTGAGCCGGGATTTCCGTCTCAAACGATCGACCGGCTGCGCACCATGGGCTACACAGTCGATGTGAAGGACGGGCACTGGTCGGAAGGAGAATGTATCGAAGTGGATCGGAAGACCGGGGAGCTTCTCGGCGGGCAGGATCATCGCATCCATTACGGCAAGGCGGCGGGATACTGACGGCGGAAGAAGTATTCCAGACTCCGCTCCGATTTCAAAGAATTCGCTACAGTTCAGTCGACTGGCTCGCCACCAGTGCTTTGGCCCTGGTGACGAAGTCGTCCAGAGGCTGCGAACCCTGGTCACCCTTCCCGCGTGTACGCACGCTGACCGATCCGGACGCTTCTTCCTTGTCCCCGAAAACGAGAATGTACGGCGTCTTCTGGTTGGCGAAGTCGCGAATCTTGGCGTTCATCTTTTCGTTGCGGGCATCGGTTTCAACACGGAATCCGGCCTCTTTGAGCTTGTTCTCAAGCTGTTGGGCATAAGCGAGGTGCTTCTCGCTGATGGGCACAAGGCCGATCTGCACGGGCGCGAGCCACAGCGGGAAAGCGCCGGCGTAGTGTTCGATGAGGATACCGAAGAATCTCTCCAGCGAGCCGAACAGCGCGCGATGGACCATGACGGGCTGGTGGCGTCCGCCATCTTCTCCAACGTATTCGAGTTCGAAACGCGCGGGCAGGTTGAAGTCGACCTGGACCGTGGAGAGCTGCCATAGGCGGCCCAGGACATCGACGAGTTTGATATCGATCTTGGGGCCATAGAACGCGGCTTCGCCCGGGATGGTTGTGTACTTGATGCCCTTGCGATCGAGCGCGCGCTGCAACCCGCTGATGGCGATTGCCCAGTTTTCATCGGAACCTGTGTAGTGGGCCCGATCGTTCGGATCCCACGTCGAAAGTTCGACTTTGAATTCGTTGAAGCCGAAGATGCGCAGCGCGGCTTCGGCGAAGTCGACGCAGGCCACGACCTCATCCTCAATCTGGCTGGGCATGCAGAAGATGTGGGCGTCGTCCTGGGTGAAGCCGCGCACGCGGAGCAGGCCGTGCATGGTTCCGGAGCGCTCGTAGCGGTAGACGTTGCCGAGCTCTGCGTAGCGCTGAGGCAAATCGCGATAGCTTTTCGGCGAGTTCTTGTAGATGAGAATATGGCCCGGGCAGTTCATCGGCTTGAGCCGATATTCGGCATCATCCAGCTCCATGGGGGTGTACATGTTGCCGGCGTAGAAACCTTCGTGGCCACTGACTCTCCAGAGGTCGCGACGCATCACGTGGGGCGTGTTGACGAGCAGATAGCCGCGGCGCAGGCACTCCTCTTTCATCCAGTCTTCCATCACCTTGCGCACCATGGCGCCCTTGGGGTGCCAGAAGACGAGGCCGGCTCCGGCGAGTTCCTGGATGCTGAAGAGGTCGAGTTGCTTGCCCAGCAGGCGGTGGTCGCGCTTGGCCGCTTCTTCGAGACGGGCGAAATGTTCGTCCAGATCCTTCTTCGAGAAAAACGCGGTGCCGTAAATGCGCTGCAGCTGCGGATTCTTCTCGTCGCCGAGCCAGTAGGCGCCGGCGAGACTGGTGATCTTGACCGCCTTCACGCGGCCCGTCGAGGGAACGTGCGGCCCGCGGCAGAAGTCAAGAAACTTGCCGTTGCGATAGAAGCTCACCTGCGCCCCGGGCTCGGTGAAGCGGGTCACGAAGTGGGTCTTCATGAAGTCGCCGTCTTTTTCGAATTCGGCGAGAGCCTGTTCGCGGGGTTCGTATTCGCGCACGAACTTCTCATCGCGCGCCACGACTTCTGCCATCTTTGTCTCGATGGCGGCGAGGTCTTCGGGCGTGAATGGCGTTTGGCGGTAGAAATCGTAGAAGAAGCCGGAGTCGGTGGCTGGACCGTGGCCGAGCTTGGTTTCGGGAAACAGCTCCAACACCGCAGTGGCCAACACATGCGCGGCGGAGTGGCGCACCACCTTGAGAGCCTCGGGATCCTTTTCGGTCACCAGTTCCAGGCGAGTGTCTTCGGCCAGCGGGGTGGAAAGATCAACCAGGCGGGGCGCTGCGCTATTTTCGGCCGCATACATGGCGGCCTCGGTCGAGTGGCCCTCGCCCGGCTTCGCGTCGGACGGCGAGGAGCCATTTGCAGCCAATGGAGTGAGGCGCGCAACCACGGCGGCCGCAGCCAATCGCGGCGAAATGGAGTTGGCGATCTCAAGAGGGGTCGTGCCCGCGGGCACTTCCCGAACAGCCCCGTCGGGCAGATGGATGGCGATCGAATTCGAGCTCATGATGTAAGTTCCAATCGGGAGAGCCGGTCACAATGGTGTGGCAATCCGACGACAGTTCAGGATAACCTGTGGCGCCGGAACATCTTCGCCGTGGAGCGCGTAACTATCCTCGATAACGACCAGAGTCCTGCGCGGCATCTTCCCGTATCTCCAAATTTGAAAGAGGCAGACATGATTCAGCGTTTGCTCGGAATTACGCTGGTCCTTTCCCTTTGCACCTTTGCGACGCCGGTGCTGCCGGCTCAACCCGCCATTCAGCCCGCCGCGGACATCACCAGGGTTCCTCCGGCGGCCCAGCCTTCGCCGCACTTTGACGCCGATGCGGCCACCGAGGCCTACATGGCGATGATGCCCCCCGCGGCCGTCGCCCGTTCCAATGCCTATTTCGAGGGCGGATACTGGCTCATCCTCTGGGATTTTGTTTACGGCGCCGTGATCTCGCTGCTGTTGCTGAACCTGCGCTGGTCGGCGCGCATGCGCGACCTGGCCGTCAGGCTTTCCCGGTTCCGCTGGGTACAGACCATGATCTATTGGATCGAGTACGACATTGTCACCGTGATCCTGGGATTCCCGCTGGCCTGGTATGAAGGCCTTTTCCGCGAACAGAAATACGGGCTGGCCACGCAGACGTTCGGACCCTGGATGGGGGACGAGATGAAGGCGTTTCTGGTTTCTCTCGTTTTGGGCGCTGTCACTCTGCCCATCCTGTTCGCCATCGTCCGCCGCTTCCCCCGTACCTGGTGGCTCGGCGGTTCGCTGGCTGGAATCGCACTCACCATCGTGCTCGTGGCCATTGGTCCGGTCTTTCTGCAGCCCATTTTTAACAAGATCACCCGGCTGGATGACCCCAGGGTAACGACGCCCATTCTGCGCATGGCGCATGCCAACGGCATTCCCGCCAACGATGTTTTTGAGATCGACGCCAGCCGCCAGACCACGCGCATGAGCGCCAACGTGAGCGGCTTCGCCGGCACGATGCGCATCACCCTGAATGACAACCTTCTTCGCCGGGGTTCGCTCGAAGAGATCGAAGCCGTCATGGGCCACGAGATGGGCCATTACGTGCTCCACCATATTCTCTCGGGCATTTTCTTTATCGCCGTTGTCATTGTCGTTTCGATGGCCTGGTTGTTGTGGAGCGTTCAATGGGCGATCCGCCGCTGGGGCGCAAAGTGGGGCGTGCAGGACGCGGGCGATCCGGCCGTGCTGCCGCTCGCTATCCTGCTGATCTCGATCTTGTTCTTCGTGCTGACGCCGATACTGAACACGCAAACCCGCCTGCAGGAGAAGGAGGCGGACATGTTTGGCCTCAACGCCTCCCGGCAGCCCGACGGCTTCGCCCAGGCCGCCATTCACCTGGGTGAATACCGCAAGATGCATCCCGGCAAGCTGGAAGAATGGATTTTCTTTGATCATCCCAGCGGATACGACCGTATCCACTCCGCGATGGTGTGGAAAGGTCAGAACCTCGATCTGTTTCAAAAACCCGCCGTGGGCACGATTGCTGGAGCGGGCAGCAAGCCCGGCAACTGACGAGCAATGCTCTCTTATTGGAAACGGTTTGCGGGGTTCTGATCACGATAGTAAGCGGCCGGGAATCCTTCAGGATGTCGTCGCGAAACGAAGGCGCGCCAATCCCGGCGGTCATGGCTTCTTGCTCTGGCTCAACGACTCGGGGCTTGACCTTTGCTAAAAGTTTGTAACACCAGAGTGGGACCGGCGGGTGCCCCCGATGACCGGAGGCTGCCCAGGATTGGGAATGTCCTGTCGTACTTGAACGGAGCTACTGTTCCTACATCGCAACCGGAAAGTCGGACGGGAACAGACTGAAGGCGACTGGAAAGAAGGCCGGGAAGATGCAAGTACTCTGCAAGAGCAGTAGTGAACAAGTCGAAACGTGCTGCAGTGTATGCGGCCAGGGGTTTGCACTTTACTGGGAGCGGCAGTCGAAGGCGGAGCGGACAAAAGCACTCCGGGAGATCGAAAAGACGCTGCGCAGCCATCACTATAACCAGGCCGGCCCGGAAGCTCATCCGAACCGGGGATTCCTGGTACCGGACTGGAAGGGTCCGGTCGCTTTTTCCGGCGCGGCGATTCTTGGCAATGCACCCAGTTGGGCTCTGTAAGGCATCTTACCTATGAGGATGATGGGCGGCGTACGGGGAATTCTGGGAGAGAGACGCAGCTCAGATCCGCGGAACAAGAGATGCGGATCATGATCAAATTTGCGAAGTCGGAAAAAAACGACTCGAGCAACCGAATCTCAAAGCAATAACAAGTGACGCGCGAGCAGATCACAAGACTGTAGTTCGCAATTGACGGGACCCTGCGGCAAGACGCTTCTGCCGGAGAATTAGTGGATAACGGTCCCTTGAGTTCGTTCCCTTGGTTCTCTACGTAGCGATAAGCACGAGTTGGAACCGTTTCAACCTGTTACGACGTAACGATGCTGGCCGGCGATTACACCCCTTGAGGTCATCGCCGCCAGCATCAACTTTTTGGGCCTGAACACTTGGACTATCGTCCGTTTACATGGTGCAGCCCACGAGAGCGCGGGTCAGAAGCGTGCGCGAGATACCACCTTCCTGGGTCGAAAGAAGGCCGCTGTGCGTTGGTTGGCGCTGCTGTTCTGGGTGATCCTCTGTTTCACGGTGGCTGCGCTGGGTGCGCGGTGGACCGTGAAGGAAATCCCCGGTTGGTACCGAAACCTCGTCCGCCCGTCGTTCAGCCCTCCGGACGCAGTCTTTGGTCCGGTGTGGACTCTGCTCTACTTTCTTATGGCTGTCGCCGCGTGGCGCGTGGGCCAGGAACCCGCGTCGGGGCTTCGCACCGCCGCCCTGTTGCTGTTCTCGGCACAGCTCGGCCTGAACCTGGCATGGTCCTGGATCTTTTTCCGGAAACACGCCATCGGCGTCGCGCTGGCTGAAATCGTTGTGCTCTGGATCGCGATCGCGGCCACGACGCTCGTCTTTGGCCGAATCGTGCCGGTGTCGGCGTGGCTCATGGCGCCTTATCTGGCTTGGGTGAGCTTTGCGTCCGTCCTGAACAGCGCGTTCTATCGGCTGAATCGGTAGATGAGATGGCAAAGAGAGGTGCACACACAGACGGGGACTGGACCCGAAGGCCCAATCCCCGCCTGGTTGCTCGATTCTGCCCGGAATCCGGCCTAAGGAAAGGTTTAGAGCGGCTGAACGTCCGCAGCCTGCCATCCCTTGGGGCCCTTCACTACGTTGAACTGCACGGCTTGGCCTTCCTGCAAGCTCTTGAAACCGCTTGAGTTGATTGCAGAGTAGTGCACGAAGACATCTTCACCGTTCTGGCGCGAGATGAAGCCGAAGCCCTTCGCGTCATTAAACCACTTCACAGTACCTTGTTCCATTTTGATCGTGTTTCCTGGAATTGAATTGCGCTGGATGAATCGGAGCGACCACTGGCAGAATCTTGCTTGGTTGGGCGAGCTACTGCACTAGCCCGGTTCGACTCTAACGCTGAGGGCAGTGTACCATTACGCCTCCCAAAAAAGTACAATTATTCTTCCCCAACCGTCCCATTCTGGAATTGGCGGTGCGGGGAACTGATTCAGAATGAGCACGGTACCGGGGCGGCTCCGGGCTGTGATAGGGTGGAGGGTCGATACGGACCCAAACTTTATCCGATGATGATTGCGGACTCAGTTCCCGGCCTGCTTGAGCGCGCCATGGAGCGGCTGAGCGAGGAATTTGCATATCTGCCGCCGTCTGAGCCGGCGCCCGGGCAAGCGGAGCAAACCGCCGCTATCACGTCGGTTCTGGCAGAGACGGCGCAACGGCTGGGAGACAATTACCCCTACTTCCATCCTCTCTATGCCGGCCAGATGCTGAAGCCGCCTCACCCGTTGGCGCATGCGGCCTACGCGCTGGCGATGGCAATCAACCCCAACAACCACGCGCGCGACGGAGGACGGGCGAGCTCAGCGATGGAGATCGAGGCGGTGGCGGGAATCGCGGCCATGTTCGGCTGGGCGGGATCGCCCTACCTGGGGCACCTGACGTCGAGCGGAACGTTTGCCAACCTCGAGGCACTCTGGATCGCCGGGCAACTGGCAACTGGAAAGCGGATTTTGGGGTCGGCCCAGGCACACTACACGCACCAGCGCATTTCCGCAGCACTCAAGCTGCCTTACGACAACGTTGAAGTCGACCGGCAAGGGCGGATGTGCCTGGATGCGCTGGAGGCGGAGCTGCGCACGGGCGACGTAGGGACGGTCGTTGTTACTTTGGGCACGACGGCGATCGGGGCCGTGGATCCGCTGGATCAGATCGTCGCGCTGAGGCGGAAGTATGGCTTTCGCATCCATGTGGACGCGGCCTATGGCGGCTATTTCCGGTTGATTCCGCAGGCTCTGGAAGAGCCGGCGCGGCAGGCTTTCGCGGCGATCGACGAGGCGGACTCGATCGTCGTCGATCCGCATAAGCACGGCCTGCAGCCGTACGGGTGCGGCTGTGTGCTGTTTCGCGATCCCGGCGTAGGCCGCTTCTACAAGCATGATTCGCCATACACCTACTTCACTTCCAGCCAGTTGCACCTCGGCGAGATCAGCCTCGAGTGCTCGCGGGCGGGAGCGGCAGCGGTGGCTTTGTGGGCCACACAGCGGTTGTTGCCGCTGGTTCCGGGAGGTGAGTTCGCCCGTGGCCTTCAACGTGGGCGGGCGGCTGCCATGGGCCTGGATCAGCGTCTCCGCGACGACAGCGGCGAACGGTTCGAGGCTTTGCCGGCCGGGGGCCCGGAGCTGGATATCGTGGTGTGGAAGCTGAGAGGCGACCCCGCGGACCGCGCGTCGGAGCTGGCACAGCAAATCTTTGCGCGCTGCGCCACACGGAATTTGCACCTGGCGCTAGTACAATTGCCGCAACGCTGGTTTACTTCGGGAAGCGAAGTTTCGCGAAGCCAAACCGGGTACGTGACCTGCCTCCGATCCGTGCTCATGAAGCCGGAACACGAAGCCTGGCTGGAGCGGATCTGGGAGGCGTACGCTGCGGCGAGCGCAGAAGTCCTCAGTCGAGAACAGGTATAGAGAAGAGGGATCATGGGGGAGAGCGGATTTGCTGGTATCCATAAAGAAAACGTTCTCATCCATGCCGGAGACTGCTCTCTGACGGTATTGCCCGAGCTGGGCGGAAAAATCGCCTCGATCCGGATTGGAGACCGGGAATTGCTGCAGGCCCCTCTTGTCCCCCTCGCCGGTCGCACCCGCACCATGAGCTTCGATGCCGGCGATGCCGGCGGATGGGACGAATGTCTGCCGTCTGTGGCTGCCTGTGACGTATCAACCGCGGGCGGTATGGCGCATGTTCCCGACCATGGCGACCTGTGGCGGGTGGAGTGGGAAAGACAGGGATCAGGGATCAGGGATCAGGGATCATCCGCCTTGAACCATGCCAACGGGCGAAACCCTGCTTCGATCACCTTGTCTGGAACTTGCTTCTCGCTGCCGCTCGAACTGAAGCGGACGCTGACGCTCACAGAGCAGAAAGACGGCTGGCGCCTGGATCTGGGCTACAAGTTGACCAACATGGCCGCCTATCCGGTGCCCTGGTCGTGGGCGGCCCATCCGCTATTTGCGGTGGAGCCCGGCGACCGCATCCTTCTTCCGCAATCGATCCACGCGCTGCGCGTCGAGGGATCGGGCGGCGGACGGCTGGGAAAAAATGGCGATACGATCAGCTGGCCTACGGCCGCACTTGCAGGCGGCGGCAGCACCGATCTGAGCATCGCCCAATCCCCTCAATCGGGCATCGGCGACAAGCTGTTTGCCGGCCCTCTGGCTGAAAGCGAGAGCTGGTGCGCCCTGGAGAGACCTTCCGCTCATCTCAGAATTCGGGTAAGTCTGGATCCGTCCGTGACTCCATACCTGGGACTGTGGATTTGTTATGGCGGCTGGCCCGAAAGTCCTGGACCGAAACAGACCTGCGTGGCGATCGAACCAGCGACAGCCCCCGTGGATTCGCTGGCCGAAGCGGGGCCCTGGTCGCGTTTGCTGGAGCCTGGCGCATCCGCCGAATGGGCGATGCGCGTTGATTTTGAACCCTTAGGGTGAAACGAGATGCACGATCCTGAAGCTTTACGCTCTTTGCATTCTGCCCGTTTCAATGCCGACCCGGAGATCTTTGCCGCGCCGGGACGGGTCAACCTGATCGGCGAACACACCGATTACGCCGAAGGTTTTGTGATGCCAGCCGCGATCGATTTTGCGACCCTGGCCGGCATCTCGCCGCGGTCCGACGGCAAGGTGGTCATCTATTCGGAAAACTATTCGAAGGAGCGAGCCTTTGATGCGGCGGCGCTGCCTTCGAAGGCCAGCCAGCATTGGAGCGACTATCCGCTGGGGGTGCTTGCCATCCTGGCCGGCGAAGGCCACACCATTCCCGGCTTCAATCTCAGCCTGTGGGGAGACGTGCCCCTGGGTTCGGGGCTCTCCAGCTCCGCGGCACTCGAGGTGGCGACGGCCCTGGCGGTCACTTCTCTGATTGGGGTTACCTACCCGGGCCCGGTACTGGCGCGGCTTTGCCAGCGGGTGGAGAACGAGTTTGTTGGCGCCAGTTCGGGGATCATGGATCAGTTCATCTCCGCCAACGGAGTCAAGGATAACGCGCTCCTCATCGATTGCCGCGACCTGAGTTTCCGCCTGGCCCCAATCCCGCACAGCGTGGCTCTGGTGATTGCCAACACGATGGTCAAACACGCGGTGACCGGCGGAGAATACACCGGCCGGCGCGCCGAGGTGGAAGAGGCCGCGGCGGTGATCGGGCGACATCGTCCGGAAGTGCGTTTTCTGCGCGACGCGACCATGGACGATCTGGCCTGCTATGGTGCCGAGATGAGCCCCAACGCCCTGAAGCGCGCCCGCCACGTGATTTCGGAGAACATACGCACGGTTGCGGCTGCCAATGCCCTGATCTGCCACGACCTGACCGAACTGGGGCGGCTGATGGCGGAGGCTCATCGGAGTTATAGCCAGGATTTTGAGGCCAGCTGCGAAGAGTGCGATGCCATGGTGGAACTTGCGCAGGGGCTTCCGGGTTTGATTGGCGCGCGCCTCACCGGCGGCGGCTTTGGCGGCTGCACGGTCAACCTGGTTGAAGCCGACCATGCGCAGGCTTTCGCAGAAACCCTGGGGGAGCGTTACGCGGGGAAGATCGGAATCGTGCCCCAAATCCACATTTGCCATGCCTCCGGGGGCGCCAGCCGGCTGGCTACGCGCATCCAAGCGGTAAAGTAGCCTGAATTCTCCGGGCAGGAATGCCGGATTTGTCGAGGGCGAAAAATTGATCTTGCGCAAAATCAACGGTGTTCTAACGGCGTCTTATCAAATATCAGCAGACTCGCGCTGGGGCTCGACGCGGTGACGGTACACTCAATCCTTGAACTTGATTCAAAAGTTGCATTTCTCAGGGAGCGTGGCTTGCTAGAATCGGGGAAATCACCCCGGCCAACACAGCATCACGCCCTCGCGGTAAAGCCTTGCTGTACGAACTGGTAGGTGGCTGCCATAGCTTAAATAGGGAGCCGGAGGCATAAAAATAGTCATGCAATCGCAGTCAATGAAACCATTTGCATACGAATCTCTTCCTCAGACGGGTCAGGTCGCTTACTTCTCCATGGAAATCGCCATTCATCCGTCCATGCCCACCTATTCCGGGGGACTTGGCGTGCTGGCGGGTGACACGCTGCGTTCGGCGGCTGACCTCGGCATTCCACTGGCTGCCTTCTCGCTCCTGCATCGGAAAGGATATTTTCAGCAGCACATCGACAAGGCGGGAATCCAGAGCGAAGTCGTCCAGTCGTGGAATCCGGCCGACTTCTGCACCGAAGAAGCGGCGCGGGTCACGGTATCCGTAGAAGAGCGGATCGTCACCGTGCGCGCCTGGCGCTACGACCTTGAGGGGCGCTCCGGGCACGTGGTGCCGATCTACCTTCTCGACACAGATCTGGAGGAAAACTCGGGCTGGGATCGCGGCCTGACCGACCATCTCTACGGCGGCGACACCAACTACCGCCTGCAGCAGGAGATCGTGCTGGGCATGGGCGGGGTCCGGATGGCCAATGCACTTGGCCTGCATGTAAACGTCTATCATATGAACGAGGGGCACGCCGCGCTCCTGACCCTGGGCCTGCTGGAGAGCCAGCTCGGCGGCGGTCCGCTGGGTGCTGCCACCGAGTCCGACCTGGCTGTGGTGCGCAACAAATGCGTGTTTACCACCCATACCCCGGTTCCCGCCGGTCACGATCGTTTTTCGGCTGAACAGGCGATTCGCATCCTGGGCGCGGAGCGCACCGCCCGCCTGCAAAAGCTGAATTGCTTCCACGAAGGCCTGCTCAATATGACGCTTCTGGCGCTGCGCTTTTCGCGCTACGCCAATGGAGTCGCCATGCAGCACGGCAAAGTGTCGCGCGAGATGTTTCCCGAGTTTCCGATCGACTCGATCACCAACGGCGTCCATGCGCCGACCTGGACTTCCGAGCCGATACAGCAGATGCTCGACGCGCATATTCCATCGTGGCGGCGCGACAATCTCTATCTGCGCAATGCCATCGATCTTCCCGAGAAGGCGATCCTGAGCGCCCATGCCCGGGCCAAGGAAAACCTGTTCGCCGAGGTGGGCTCACGGACCGGGCTGGTGCTGAATCCGCGGATTCTGACGCTGGGATTTGCCCGCCGCGTAGCGACCTACAAGCGCGCTGGCCTGATGTTTACCGACCCCGAGCGGCTGGTCAATATCGCCGCCAAAGCGGGCGGGCTGCAGATTCTGATTGCGGGCAAGGCGCATCCCCAGGATGAGCCGGGCAAAGCCCTGATCCGCCAGGTGATCGAAAAGTCGGCTCACCTTTCCAACGACATCCTGCGCATCGTGTACATCGAAAACTATGCCTGGGACCTGGGTGCGCTGCTCACCTCCGGCGTGGATGTGTGGGTGAATACGCCCCGGCGCCCGTACGAGGCGTCAGGCACCAGCGGCATGAAGGCGGCGCTCAACGGCGTGCCGAGCCTGTCCATTCTCGATGGGTGGTGGATCGAAGGCTGCATCGAGGGCGTGACCGGCTGGGCGATCGAAGACGGGGCCAACGATACCGAAGAAGCCATGGCTTTCTATAACAAGCTGGAGAACGCCGTGGTCCCGCTGTATCTGCAGGCGCCCGAAAAATGGGCCCGGCTGATGAAGACGACGCTGGCATTCAACGGCTCGTTCTTCAACACCAATCGCATGGTCAAGCAGTACAACCGCAACGCGTACTATCCGGTGAAACTGGTCGAGAACGCGCGTGTGGAAGAGGCGGCGTTCGCGGATTGACCGGCTTCTGAGCTGCAACAGGCTGACAATGAGGGGCAAATCTCGCCGAAGATCTGCCCCTCGTTCTTTGCAGAGCCTATGACTGGTCGGTCCAGATTTGCTCGATCAACTTGTCGGTGCTGCCGATGCGCAGGAGCGAGGCCCGGATCGCGAGCATGGCGCGGCACAGGGACTCGCGATTCGTTTGTTCCGAGGCAAGGCTGACATCGATCCGGAGGCGCGAGGCGTCGAGGAGACTGAGTCCGATGTCGCGCTCGTTGCCCAATCGGCCGCCGCGCGCGGGAAACGGTGCCGCGAAGGTCTGCGGTCTTGGGTCTTGTCCGTTCCAGCCCTCGTCCTCACTCAACCACATTGACATGGATGAATTCTACGGCGATCGAAGGCCCGGAAACAACCCGGAGATTCCCTAGTCGTGAAGTGTCATCCGGGCCGGGTGCGCCAGGTCTCGTCCGCAGCGGTGGATGAGACCCGGGAATCTCGAACCCAAACGTCCCTCAAATCCGAACCGCGAGAATTTCGTTCTCGAGCCGGACGTAGCTGGCCTCCATGCCATGTTCCATTCCAGTCGCCAGCATCTGCCTCCGGGTTTCCGCGTCGGGAAGGGTCATGCGCATGGTCATCACGGTGCCGCCTCTGCCGTCGGGCTCGAACGTGGTTTCGATGTGGTTGTCCGGCGTCGGGTCAGGCAGGTGCATCCGCTCCACGTGCACGATGCGGTGGGGAGGATCCAGTTCAAGGCATTCACCGGTCAGGTAGAACCCGCCGCCCTTGCCGTTCGACCACTCGTAGCGGATCTTGCCGCCGGGGCGCGGGTCCATCTGGCACACGGGCATTGTCCAGCCCTCGGGCCCCAGCATCCACTTCTGGACCAGGGCCGGATCGGTGTGGGCGCGGTAGACCGCTTCGGGCGGCGCGGCGAAGCGCCGGGTTACCACAACGTGCTTTTCCCCTTCGGTTTTCAGCGTCATTTTGCTCATTGCGTTTCCTCTCCTTGGTCAGATTTCATTTCTGCCAGCACCCGATCCAGCCGGTCGTAGTTCCGTGTCAAAGCGGTGCGCAGCATCTCGAGCCATCGATCGATTTCGGTGATACCATGCTTTGCCAGCCGGCAGGGATGCTTCGTTCCCTCCACCCGACGCACGATCAGGCCCGCGTTCTCCAGGACCTTCAGATGCCGGGAAATGGCGGGTTGCGTCAATTCGAAGGGCCGCACGAGTTCCATGACGGTCGCCTCGCCAAGCGCAAGCCGCGCAAGGATAGCCCGGCGGGTGGGATCGGACAGCGCGGAAAAGGCAGCATCAAGATTTTGCATAGCAGAACCTTTATATAAATACACTGTTATATAACTGATTAATTATGTCAAGGGAAATTTTGAGCGATCGAGGGAATTTCGGTCCGCATGTGGTCCAAAGGCTGAGGCGTTTAACATCGTGTGGACGATCCGGCCTCGATCTACCTAACCGAGGGGCGTTCATATTGGCTTGAAAACCGCCATGGATCGGTAATTCTGCCAGTATCCTGGCTTATCCCTGCGACCTAAACGCAACAAAAATCGCTTTCTATCTCAGGAGGGGTGTTCGTGAAACTGCTGACCAAATTCAACCTGGTGCTGGTCCTGGTGTTCGGGCTGGGCATGTACCTGATTTCCCAATTTGCCTACAGGTTCCTGAACGACGACGCGCGCCAACAGGTGCTCGAGCAGGCGCAGCTCATGGCGGCCAGCGCCAAGGCCACCATTTCGTACACCGACGAAGAGGTCAGCCCGGTGCTCGAAAGTACCCCCCAGCACACGGCCAGCTTCCTGGCGCAGACCATCCCGTTCTACGCGGCCAACACCACGTTCAAGCGGCTGCGCTCCTCCTATTCCGAGTACGAGATGCGAGAAGCGGCGCTGAATCCGACCAATCCGGAAGACAAAGCGGTGGACTGGGAGGCCGATCTGATCCGGGGTTTCCGCGACCATCCGGAACTGAAGCAGACCGTAGGCGAGCGCGATTCACCGACGGGGCGAATGCTCTACGTCGCGTCTCCCATCGTGGCAGCCTCGGGCTGCCTTGCCTGTCACAGCGAGGCGGTGAGAGCCCCCAAGGCCATGGTCATGCACTATGGGTCGGATCACGGATTCAACTGGAAAGAGAATGAAATCGTCGGAGCCCAGATCGTGTCGGTGCCGATGTCGGTGGCGATTGAGATGGCCGACAAGGGCGTTCGCAACCTGCTGATCAGCCTGGGAGCGATTTTCCTTCTCACCATCGTCCTGATCGACGTGGCAATGTACTTCATCGTCATCCGCCCGCTGCGCAAAGTGTCGAGGAACGCCGACGTCATCAGCAAGGGCGAAATCGACCTGCCGCCTCTGCAGGTGAAGGGCAAAGACGAGATCGCCGACGTGACGGCCTCGTTCAACCGCATGCACACCAGCCTCATCAAGGCATTCGAGATGCTGAACAGCTGAGGCTGGTGCTTTTTTCGCTCACGCTGCGCGTTCCTCTCGCGCCGCGCCGTTCCGTACTTCGATCGCCTTGACGCTGTTTTCAAATGCCTTTTCCAAAACGCCCCTGCCGATGGTCCCGAGCACGAAGCCAAGCAGGCGTCCCTTGAGGTTTTTCCCCTCGCGAATGACGTCGACGTCAATGTCGGTGCTGCCGTTGGGCTGACGGGTAAAGGTGTAGGTGTGGCCGGACGCGCCTCCCCATAGGTTGGAGTCGGTGGTCGTGAGCACGACGTGGTTGGGATCGGACCAGTCGTAGTGCAGGCGTTCCCAGATGCCGCCCGAGCCTTCCGTAACGTCGGCCTGCGTGCGGCCAAGTTGATGCACTTTGAGGTACTCGTCGGCGCTGTTGCCAAACAGCTTCGAGCGGCCAGGCCCGAAGTCGGTGAGCCCCGCGATGTACTGTTCGGGCGCCAGGAATGTTGTCTGGTGAAGGTGGATCGTGGACATGGGTTTCTCCTTTGCATTGCACACTGTCGTCGGGACAGCGGTGAACATGACGAGCGTCATGCGTGGGAATGACTTGCGCCGCCGCGCCTTGTGGGCGACGCGTGGATAGTTGGCGAGCGCGGAAGACTGGGCGCCGCGCGATCGCCCGAATCAATGGGCTGCAGGCACGGCTTGCCGCCGTGCCTTACGCTTCGATTTCTTCGCCAACAACACCTCAAACACGTATTCCAGGAAATCTTCGAGCGGAGCGTCGCTCTTGTCAGCCTGCGAACGCAAAAGCGCTCCCTCCCAGCTGTTGAGCACGAACCCCGCCAGCGCCAGGGCATTCGTGTCTGCCGGAAGCCGCTTCTGCGTAACCGCCTGCTCGATGACCGTCGCGATCGCCTGTTGCCAGCGCGCGAACGATGCGCTGATCCGCTTTCTCAACTGTGGACTCTCAGCGGCGATCTCCAGGCTGAATCGGCCCAGCAGGCAGCCGGGAATCGGGCCACGCTGGCCAGCGATCTTTACCAGCTCGATGAAATAGCGTTTCAAACGCTTCAGGGGATTGATCGTGGCATCACTCAGGGCCGCGGCCGAATGCTCTGCCCTTTGCGCGGCATATCTCTCCAGCGCGGCGGAGGCGAACTCCTCCTTGCTGCCAAAAAAGTGATAGAAAGAGCCCTTGGGCACATCGGCCGCCTGCAGGATCTCGGTCAGGCCGGTGGCATTGAAGCCATGCCGGTGCATCAGGTCCAGGCCCACGTCGATCAGGTGGTCACGCGTCGATCTTGTACTCATAAAAGCTCCTGGCCTGGTCCCGGTTGATCGAAATCCCCGAAGTCGGATCAGCCTTGAATCCCGTAACGAGCGGCCGGCTTCTGGCGGGAAAGATTCGGACCCAGAGCTTTGCGCGCTGCTTCAAACTTCTCCCAGTCGCCGATGTCGGGCAGGGATGGAATTGTGATCAGTTCATGCTGGTCGAGACCGGCAAGGGAAGCGTCCACCATATCCTCGGCCGTCATCACAATCTCGGCGGGCAAATGTTCCACGGGCCGGCCGGCCTTCTCCCACAAGGGTGTTGCCGTTGCGCCGGGCAACACAGCCTGCACCGTCACGCCTTTGCCTTCCACTTCCTTCTTCAACGCTTGCGAAAAGTTCACCACGTAGGCTTTGGTGCCGCTGTAGGTGCCGTTCAGCAGCTCGGGCGCGAGCGCAACGACGGAGGCAATGTTGATGATGAGGCCGCTTTTGCGTGCCACAAAACCAGGCAGAGCGGCAAGGGCCAGCCGCGTCAATGCCGTGACATTCAGGTTGATCATGGACTCGAGTTCGTCGATGTTCGCATCGAGAAGTTTGCCCACGCTGGCGGTGCCCGCGTTGTTCACGAGCGCAGTAATAGAGGGATCGTTGCTTAGCCGCTCAGCCACGCGCCGAACGTCTTCAGTCTTCGTCAAATCGGCAGCCATCGTCTCGATGCTGCGTCCGGTTGCCTTCAGTCTCGCTGCAACTTCAGAGAGCTTCTCTTCGCTGCGCGCAACAAGAATGAGATCGTAACCGCGCTTGGCAAGCCGATCGGCGTAGACTGCGCCGATGCCGGTGGAAGCGCCTGTGATAAGGGCGGTGCCTTTGGATGCGGGTGCTGACATGGTGTGAAACCTCCTGAAACTGTCGAAGCAATCTGCCTCGCACCTCAATAGAGTAGACCGGTCGGTCTAGAGATTCAGAATAAGTTTTCCTGGCATAATGCGAAGCACCTTTTCAGGGAGCTAGCCGTTTTCGACCCGCGCCTTTATATCCGAGTAGGCCGTATCGATGAGCCTGCGGAGAGCGGCGACATTTACGGCTGTTCCCGGTCTCAGCTTCACATGACGCATGAATTTGCCTGTGCCTTGCAACAAGCGAGCCGGATCGGGCAGCGCTGCGCCCTGAAAGAATCCCACGTTCACGTGCGAAGTGAATATGTTGACGTAACCGAAGGGCGCGTCTCCCAGGCACGCAACAGGGCAGCCGTCATGCAAGAGCTCCCGGACCTCGTCCCCGCACGTTCGCATCACCTCAAACCACTGGTGCGCGATGGCTCCCAATTCACCTGCGTGCTGCTTCATCCACGCATCGATGGCGGGATCCCGCTCGACGGCGCCGTTGAATCGCAGCAATTCGGCTTTCATCGTCGCATCGCCTGCATTCCGGAACTACTGCCGTCTTGCTTTCAGAAAGGTGGCCCGATCCGCGTCCGAGGGAATCTCCTTGGCCGCTTCGCGGAAGATGAAGTCGAGGTCTTCAGACTTGGCAGCCAGCTTCTTGACGACGAATTTGGCCACGGGGCCGATGTAGACGGCCAGCCTGCGGCTGATGTCTTCGAGAGACAGGTTCTGCAGGCCGGTCGAGGATGCGGTGGACTTTGGCTGGGGGGAGTGGCTGGTGAAGATCGTTTGAGCCGGGGAAACCGCTTGCCGCGGCGAAGCGGCGGGCAGCGGCGGAGGCGTCCTCACACTTGCGGACGAATGTGTTGTGGGGAGTGGCGCGGCCAGGGTCGCGCCCCCTTCGGCCGGGGCGGATGTGGCCCGCAGGGCGAAGTGGAAGTCTTCGGCGGTGGCGAACCGCTGGGCCGGGTCTTTGGCCAGCGCGCGCATCACCGCGTCGGAAATGACGAGGGGCACCATGGGCGCAATCTCGTGCGGCCGCACCGGGACCTGGTTGATGTGGGCCATCATGATTTCGTAATTATTGGCGCCCTTGATGGGGAGCTCACCGGTCAGCAGTTCATAGAGAGTCACGCCGACGGAATAAATGTCGGAGCGAGGGCCGGCCTTGCTGCCGCCTATCTGTTCCGGCGACATGTAGTTGAGGGAGCCGAGCAGGTATCCGGCGCGAGTCAGATCGCTTCCAACGCCAGTGACCGCGATGCCGAAGTCGAGGAGCTTCACCACTCCGCCGTCGCTGATCATGATGTTGGAAGGCTTGATGTCGCGATGCACGACGCCCAGCCGGTGAGCGTAGGCGAGAGCGTCGAGGACCTGGGCGATATAAGCCAGGGCGTGGGGCAACGTGATCGCCGCGCGGGCGCGCAGGTCGCGCAAAGTCTCGCCATGGACAAGCTCCATCACCATGGCAAGCTGGTTCTCGTAATAAAAAGCGGTATGAAGCTGGGCAATGTTGACGTGGTTGAGACTGGCCAGCGTCTGCACTTCGCGCCGAAACCGCTCCACCATCTCCGGCGTACCGGACTGATCGGGAAGCAGGATCTTCATAGCCTCGCGGCGGCCGGAGATGAGGTGCTGTACTTCGTAAACGACACCGAGGCCCCCGGCGCCCAGCCGCGCGACAACTTCGTAATCCCCGATCCTCTGCCCCGCCTCAAAAGCCATAACGTTCCCAGGCTGGATATTAACCCGCCGTGAATCTCAAATCATTTCCGCAATTCTACGGCAAAACGGGGAGATCTCATTGCCGCATTCTCTGCTGGCCCGGGAGTAACGGAAGCGGATGCAATGCCTTGCCGGTTGCCGGCCGTGATTTCGCCCAGGGCATAGGGTCAGGGCTGAACGGCCAGGGCCTGTGGGGCTTCCACGGGGTACGGAGATCCGGGAGCCTGGTGGTGATGGGTCGGGGTAATGGTGAACACAAACAGCCGATTTGTGGCCGTGCTGATGGCGTAAAGGTGATTGTCGTGGTCCCAGAAGAGCTGATCGATTTCGTCGCTGGTCAACAGCCCGGTGGCGGCCGTGGGCGGGGCGGCCCCATGGAAATGAAATATCTGCAGCCCGCCGCTTCCACCCACGGCCAGCAGCTTGCCGGACGGCGCCATGCTCATGCCGAGAGCAGTTCCCACCTTGCTTTCGGGCATATCCGCCCTGGTATTGGTGGTGGAGAGGTCCCCATTGGCGGCGGCGGTAAAGGATCCGATCTGGGGACCGCCGTCGGCCACATATCCGTCCTGACTAACGGGCTGGAGAGCGATCGCAACGTGGTTGGCAGGATCGGCTGCGACCTGCGAGGGGCAATAGAAGTAACCAGTCTCGGGCGCCGGCAAGGATGCGCTGAAGTTGTCAATCGAACCCAGCAACCCATTGCTGCTTCGCTTCAGGCCGAAGATGGTCCAGAACAAGTCGCCCAGGCAGGAAGCCGAATAGGCGAATTTGTTGTTGCCGATGAAACTGGCCGGCTGGTAGAGCCAGGAACTGTACACGCCGGCTCCCAGGTTGGTAAGGGCCCCGGTGCTTGTCGCGATTCGGAAAGATGCGTATTGATTGTTCGAGCAGTCGTTGCCGATGTACTCCATGTCATACAGGGTGTGGCCGGTGCGGTCGAGAAACAAGGGCCCGGTGATGCCGCAATCGCCGGAGTTGAAGCCGGCCACGTCGGTCTGATTGACCAGGGTGAGTGAGCCGCTGGATTCGATGGCGTAGGTATCGACGTTCACGCCGTTGACGTTGGACCCGAAAAGATAACGTCCATTCACGGCCAGGCTGGTGACGTCGGCGGTGAATGGAGAGCCGGGCACGGGCGTAAGCTTGCCATTGGCCGCCGCAGCATAGGCGACGATCTCGTTGACGCTGCTGCCGGTTGGTGTGGTGGACACGTAGACGTAAGCGACCGGATCGCGAGGCGCTGAAGCGGCGGCGTTTGGTTCGGCATCCGGCCGGGAAATTGAAGACTGAGCGAATGCGCTGGCTGCGCACAACAGTGCGCCCAGGCACACGAGTTTGCCTGTGAACATAAGATATATCCCCTTTTGTGGTTCATTCCCCGGATCGAGCGATTGGCTTGAAGAAGGGCAGACGTCCCGTGATCGGGATCTTCGCTGAGTGCGGAACGGTGCTACCCACGTAAGATGCGGAGTTTAGCAAAAGGTGGCTCGAAGCGAACTTTCGTAACGGGGTTGCCAGGTACGGCCGGCGTGCCAGATCTCACCTCAAGCGGAGTCTGCTCCTATCGAGCTTGGCGCACCATTGCGACGAGCATTTCTCGCGTCTCTTTTGACGTGGCGACCTCGCCTGGAAAATTGATCCGAATCCCCTTCATTCCGTCGACCGTCTTCAATCGAAGGTAGAAGCCCAAACGGTCGATAGACGTCATGGTTGCTTCACTTGCGACAATCTGTGCATGCATCCGCGCGAGCGTGATCATTGAATCGACATGGTCCGCATTCATGTGCGCGAGGATGCCGGGAGCGACCTCGGCGAGGGGGTCCGCGGCAGCATTCTCGTATTCCGCTGCTTCTACCCACCCCATTACGCCAAAGCCACCGACATAGTAGATGTCGATTGGCTGAAGGCGGAAGAAGTTGAAGTCGGCGAAGTCGACCCAGTAGCGGCTGTTCTCGTGGCGGGCAAGGTACATTTCTCGAACGGAAGGAAGATCATGCGCCTTTACCTGTTCCGCCGGTCCGACAAGGGTCGCGCGCGCGCTCCCGAGCGGGTCGCCGTCGGGACTCGCCTGGGCCACGAAAAGGCTGCAGCGGGGATCCGCCTTCAAATTCTGGGTATGCATGGCCATGCTGCTGATCAGGAATATGGGCCGGCCCTCGGGATCGAGGGCGAAAGGCATCAGGGAACCAAAGGGAAAGCCCGGGTGCTTCCTCGAAAGCGACGATAAAGTGCCAACCGTTGCCAGCGAAAGCAGTGTGCGTACACGCTCGGCATGGCCTGGTTCGGGCAGTTGCGGCAAGGGCGGGCCAGAGTAGGCGTGTTGGCGCGGCCCGTTGGTCTCATCCGATGACATAGTCCTCCTGATGTCCCGCGCCACATGAGTCTAGACGCCTCTCGCCGCCCCATTCGGAAGGGCTAGCATTTCGGATGGGGGTTTTTGAACTCCACCTCGATCGGCAACCAGTCCGACAGCCGCTTCGTATCTATTTCAGCATCGGAAGGCTGGCTGCTGAGCGACGATCTGGCCAGCGCCAACGATATCTTTATCTTTCCCTTGGCGCAGTAAGCCCCGAAAAATCTCGCCAGATCCTTGTTTGTCGCATCCATGTAGTCCGCGGGAAGCGCGCCCTCCGCGCCATGGATATCGACGGGAGCCCCCACCATCTGGTTCATCATCGGCCCATTGTCCGTGCTCTTGGTAAGTTGCGACGAGTCGAATCGCACCACGAGCTTGGCCCTGGTCTCCAGCGCGTCAGGATTCGCCTCGTACTTGACGACCGGAATGGTGATGCCCGCCGGGTTCGGCTTGGATGGCGGCGTGTCGAACGCGATATGGTAGGCGGCTCCTTTCCATTTGGGTTCAAGAGGAACGCTGGAAGCCTTCTTCCCCTGGTCGCACCCCGTCAAAAGCGCCAAACCCCCGATCGCCAGCATGATGCCCTTTCTCACGTGATCCTCCTCGTTCTAATGAAACGACGCGTCAGAATACCATTCCTGTGCCTTGCAGGAACGTGATCGCAGTGACAGCGTGATTTCCTGCTGCACTCGGTGGTTCTATTCATCGAGCAGGACGACCAGGCTAAGCTGCGGCGCGGGAATCTCGGCGGGAACGTACACTCCCACCTGGCGGGTCTGCACGATGTGTTCCCAGCAGGGGCCGGTGCGCTGAATGGAGAAGTACTGGCTCTCCACGCGGGCGGCGATCTGGGGTGGCGGCACGGGGAGATGCTTGAGAACCAGACCAGGAAGGGCGCGCTTGATCAACTCCACCACGAAGCGCGCGGAACAGACCTTGGTGAGCCTGGGAACGTTGGTGATCAGATCGGCTTCGCCGATGGGGGACTGAATCTCGAGGACCCAGCGGGAGGGCCCGAGGCAGCGCTCATCCCTTACGTCGCCCTGGTGGAGGAAGCTCTCGACAGGCTGGAGCGGGATCTTGATGGCCTTTGAGGGCATGACGACTTCGAGATGGCGTCGGATGTGTTCGTCGAGTGCGCCGAAGCAGGTATCGAGGTGCCAGTGGTCGTAGGCAGGCAGCGACCGCGGGTGCACCTCGAGGCCGAAGGTGCACAGGGCGCCGCCGAGGCGCGACATTTCGCGGAACAACTCCTGCGGATGAGCGTGCTGGCAAAGCAGGTAATGGCGCAGCGCCGGGGCGTTGGAGTTGAGGGCATGGAGGAACCAGTACTGGGCCACGTGCCGCGCCGACATGCCGGCCTGGAAGACGCCGTTGCGTTGCTGCTGTTCCTGGGTAAACACCGTGCTTTTTTCGTCGAGGATTTCAAGCAGGCGGCGAAGCATGCCGGTCAAAGCCGGACTGGCGCTGATGCTGATGCAGGGCGGAATGAAGGTGGGGTCGGGTTCGAACCGGCCGGTTCCGTCGCGGACCAGGCGCACCACCGGGAGATGCACGTAGCGGTCGGAAAGCTCCGCCTCGCCGAGCAACTGGAGGTTCTTTCGGCCCACCTGGATGGGCTTTTCGTCGAGCCCGCTGTTCTGGTCGGGCAGTTTCTGTTCGGCGGCGATGTAGCGTGTCATCGTGCCGTTGGCGTCGGGACTGGTGTTCTTGCCGTCACGCACCATGGATGGCACCGCGAGGTACATGGTGAGGTGATCGGCGACGGGCGAGAACAGGCCGGAGAAAGCGCGGGGCGGCGGCGGTGTGTCAGAACCGGGGAGATCGAAGGCCAACCCGTCATCAAAGAGGCCGCGGGCGTGGGTTAGTGTCAGAGTGCCGTTGCGCAGCGCATCCTTGTCGAACTGCAGGCCGGCAAATCCGCACGCATCCCGCCACAGGCTGTCGGTGACGAAGTTGAGAGCGTCTTCGAAATAGCGGTTCTGGGCCTGAAAATGATGCGGGCCAAGATACATCCCTTCCGTCCAGACGGGTTTGGTGAGCGTTCTCATAGCCCCCCGCCCGCCTGCGGAAGCAGGATCACGAGTTCCATTTGCGGATTGATGATGTCGCCCGGCACGTGGGCGGCGAAGTTCCGCGCCCGGGTCACGGTTTCCCACGCCGCTCCCGACTGGTTGAGGCTGAAGTACTGGTACTTCATCTTGATGGGGATGGCGCTCGGGGGGCTGGGAATGTGCGTGAGCGTAATGCCCGGCAGCGCATTGCTGATCAACTGGTCGATGTGGGTAGCCGAACAGGCTTTCACCAGCTGGGGCACGCGGCGGATGATGGTTTCCTCGCTGGAATCGGCGCTGATGGCGAGATACATGCGGGTGTTGGCGAGGTATTTGTCCTGGTCGACCGCGGTTGCGTAGATGGTGTTGTTGACCTGCTTCAGGGGCAGAGACACAACGTTGGTGGGGACCACGGTTTCGAGCAGGATGCGGAGCTTCTCATCCAGGTCGGTAAAGACCTTGCTCAGTTCGGAATGATCGTAGAGGGGCAGGTCGCGCGGCCGGATGGTGGGCGAAAAGGTGGTCAGCGACGCGCCCAGCATGGTGAGCGCGGAGAACAATTCCTCGGGATGGCAGCGCTGCCCCTGAAGTAGATGGCTGAGCACCGGGATGTTGGAGTTGACCGTGTAGAGAAGCCAGAAATTGGCGATGTCGGAAGTGGTGAAGTCGGCCAGGCTCTGGTTCTTCTGGCGGCGGCCGCCGGCGAGCTGGGCGCTTTTGGCGGACAGAATCTCAAGAAGGCCGTTGACCAGGCCGCGGACATAGTCGTTGGCGCGCACCTCCAGGAGAGGTGGAACGAAGCGGGGATTCAGCCGGAAGCCGCCGGTGTCGGTCTTCTGGACATTCGCAATGCGCAGCGCGGAACTACCTTCGCGGGTTTCGTTCTCGGCCAGCAGGCGCAGGTTCTTGCGCGCGATCTGGATGGGCTTCTCGCCGGCGCCGGTGTTGTCGTCGCGGACGGTGGCGATTTCAGCGAGGTAGCGGGAACTGGCGACGCGGCCGAGGCCGGCGACGTTGAGGCCTTTGTCCTTGTAGTCAGGGACGGTGAGATAGATGTCGAGATTGGTTACGTCGGGGTCGAAGTACTCGGCGAGTGACTTGGAAGGTGGGGGCTGGTCGGGGCCGGGAATATCGAAGGGAAGTCCGTCAGGGAAAATACCCGAAGCGCGTGAGACGGCCAGTTGTCCATCGGCCAGCAGTTCCTGGTCAAGCACGACTTCGTTGAAACCCCAGGCGCAGAACTTCAAGGACTGGACCCGGAAGTTCATGCTGTCTTCCAGGAACTTGTCCTGAAGCTGCAAATGCTGGGGCGTCAGAAAAGTACCTTTGCTCCAAAGAACGGGCTGTAGCTGTTTCATGGCTCGTGACCGAAGCTTAACCATAGCAACTCAACCCGAGGCGAACAAGGGCGGGAATATCGAGCGCATGAGCTCAAATCCCACGCCCCAACCCGCTGATCGCCTGTTGCGCCGCTTGCTGTGTCTGTTGCGCTGACTGCTGCGCCTGCTGCAGGGACTGGCTGGCTGCGTTCTGGACCTGCTGGCCGGCCTGCTGAGCCTGTTGTTCCGCCTGTTGTGCTTGTTGCTGCGCTTGTTGTGCCGCCTGCTGAGCCTGCTGTGCCGCCTGCTGTGCCTGCTGCTGAGCTTGCTGGGCCGCTTGCTTGGCCTGCTGGGCTGCCTGCTGGGCTTGCTGCTCGGCCTGGCTCACCGCTTGCTGGGCCTGCTGCGTCGTTTGCTGGATTCCTTGCTGAGCCTGCTGAGCAGCTTGCTGACCCTGCTGCATTGCCTGCTGAGCCTGCTGCTGCGCCTGTTGGGCTGCTTGCTGGGCTGCCTGCTGCGCTTGTTGCACGGCTTGTTGGGCTTGTTGTTGCGCCTGCTGTGCGGCCTGCTGAGCCTGGGTTGCCGCCTGCTGTACCTGCTGCTGCACCTGTTGCGCTTGTTGCTCGGCCTGCTGGACGGCTTGCTGGGCCTGCTGCTGAACTTGTTGGGCCGCCTGCTGCGCCTGGCTCAGAGCCTGCTGCGCCTGCTGTTGAGCTTGCTGGGCTGCCTGCTGCACCTGCTGTTGCGCCTGCTGGACAGCCTGCTGGGCCTGATTTGCCAGCTGCTGCGCCTGCTGCTGGACCTGGCCTACCGCCTGTTGCGCTTGCTGTTCAGCTTGTTGTACCGCCTGCTGCGCCTGGTTCGCCGCCTGCTGCGCTTCCGCTGCGGCCTGCTGGGCTGCCTGTTGCGCCTGATTGGCGACCTGGGCCGCCTGCTGCGTGGCTTGTTGTGCCGCCTGCTGCGCCTGGTTGAGGGCTGCCCCAGCGGCGCCGGCTGCTGCGCCAGCTGCTCCCGCGGCGGCCGCGCCGGCTGCTCCAGCGGCTCCGCCGGCTGCTGCGCCTGCAGCTCCAGCGGCTCCGCCGGCCGCTGCTCCTGCGGCTCCGGCTGCTCCAGCGGCTCCGCCGGCCGCTGCGCCTGCAGCTCCGGCTGCTCCGCCGGCTGCTGCGCCTGCGGCTCCGGCTGCTCCAGCGGCACCGCCGCCGCCAGCTGCGCCCGCTGCGCCGCCTCCCGAAGCAGACGACCCCGCGAGACCGCTGCCGCGCTTAGTGCCGGACTTGCCGTCGTCAGCCAGGTCGGGATCTTTGGGATCTTTGGGATCCACCGGATCGGTGGGGCTGGTGGGACTGGAACCGCTGCCGGAGCCGGCCGCGCCTCCGCTGTTGATCATCACCAGCGGGGCGCCGGAGATGGCAATTCCCGCGGGCCCAATGTCGATGAAGCTTCCCCCCGCTTTCAAGGTCAGTTTCATGCCGGCTTCGATCACGACCGACATGCCGGCTTTCAGATGAATGGCCATGCCGGCTTCGTGCGCCCAGTTCATCCCCGACTTCTCATAGATGTTCTGTCCGGCCTGGATGGAGAGATTGGAGCCGATTTTGTCGTTTTGATTGCCGCCGATGTTGTGGTTGGCGTCGCCGCTGATCTTGATTACTTCGTTGCCGCCTACCTTCTCGTTGCGGTCGCCGCCGATCTTGATGATCTCTTTGCCGCCGACCTGCTCATTGCGGTCCTTGCCGATCTTGATCACGTTGTTGCCGGTGATCGACTCCTGGTAATCACCGCCGATGCTGTCCGTCTGGTCTTTGGTGACAACCAGGCTGCGGTTGTTGCCGATCCATTCGCGGCTGTCGTTCTTGACGTAGTTGTCTTGATCGAACTCGGCGCGCAGGAAGACCTGCTCTTTCCCCGTCTTGTCTTCAAAGCGCAGTTCGTTGTAGTGGTCGGTCCCGCCTCCCGTAGACGATGAGGTCCGGAACGTGGAGATCGTTCCGTGGTCGGGCAGCTTGTACGGCACCAGTTGCACGTCGTTGTAAACGCGCCCGGTGATGATCGGCCGGTCGGGATCGCCTTCGATGAAGCTCACGATCACTTCCTGCCCCACGCGGGGGATGTTGATCATTCCCCATCCCGCTCCGGCCCAGTCCTGCGAAACCCGCATCCAGCAGGAGGTCGCTTTCTTTCGGTCCCACGGAAACAGGACCAGGACGCGGCCCCACTTATCTACCCAGATCTCTTCGCCGTCTCCGCCCGCGCCTTGATCGTCGCTCGAATCCTGGTCGGCGCTCTTGCCGACGATCTTTGCGGTCTGGGGCCCCTGAACAAAGGGCTTGGGCGTGATCCGCGCGGGGCGAAACAAAACATCGGCGGGAATACAGGTGAAGTGATTCGTGTAGCTGTCTCCGCCGCCTGCCGCCTCATCGCGATAGGTTCCGGCCACCGTAGCAACGTGTTGAATCTCGGTCAGCAAATAGGACGCGTTCATCGACTCCAGGGGGTGATCCGTGAGCTCGAACTTGTAACCGGTGGTGAATGGCCGGCAAACACTCGTTCCATGCCCGATCTTGTGCACGGCTTCTTCTTCCTGCATGCGAATCTTGACCACCGCGGTGCCGTCCGTTCCGGTAAGGTGCAGCCCGGGATAGTCGAAGATCTCGATGCTGTCGTTTGCGGCCACGGTGTAAATGGTCGACTCTGTCGCCTTGAGATCGGCGTTGGAGGTGGTGAAGTTATAGTCCGTCAGGGAGTGCTTGCCGCTGCGCAGTTCCTGCCCGATACTCCACGAATTCACTACATCTCCCGGATCGAGCCCCCCGCCTGCCAGGTTGAATCCAGCGCTGTTCTGGCCCGGGCAGGGCTGATGCGCGCTGCTGGAGTCGGCCAGCATCATGGTGTGCTCCCCGTCTTCGTGCTGGAAGAAATAGAAAATGCCGTATTGCTCCATCAGCCGGGAAACGAAATTGAAGTCGGTCTCCCGGTATTGAACGCAATATTCCAGCTTGTTGTAGCTGCCGGTGAGGCTGGCCTGGTACTTGATCCCGCGATCGTCGAGGACGGACTTGACGATCTCGGTGACATCCTTGTTATGGAAGATCCGGCAATCGGCGTAGCGCGTCAGAAGCCAGAGCTTGGGCACCACCTGCAATTCGTAGCGGGTCATGTCGCCGTCTTTGCCGGTGCAGGCAAAGTGGCTCACGATGCCATTGAAATAGCGCTTCGAATCGTCGAATTGCACGACATCGATGGTGACCGACTGTCCGACGATGGTGGTGAAATCGATGGCCGTGTCTTCAGACAACGTAGTGAGGTGAAAGTGGAACAGTCGTGAAATGGCCTCGTGCCCTGTAAAGCCAGTCAGCAGAAGCTTGTCCTTGCCCAGCGGCGAGGTCAGAGCGATCAGGCGGCCGTCCTGGGTGTAGAGCGTTGGCATTCGAATCACCTCGTCTATCGAGAAAGAGAAGTTTCAGGGGCCCGAAGGTCTTGACACTTGTACAAGCGAAGAAAAGGGGACAAACCGTGTCAAACACCCACGGATTTGTCCTCTTGTTCCCCAGCTGACATCCTCGTTCCCCAATATGAATCTCAGGAAACCGCACCGGCCAGGGTGCTGGCAGGATCGTTGTAACTGAACTCGCCGTCTTCCCCGACGCTGACGTGCATGGCGGTCATCTTCTCGCCTTCCGCCATGCTGCCCAGGATCTTGCGCGAAATGTCGGGCAGCAGTGAATTCGTGAGGATGTTGTCCACGTTGCGCGCGCCGCTTTCCACCTCGGTGCAGCGGGCGGCTACGGCTTCGAGGAACGCGTCGTCGTACGTGAGCTTGATCTTGTGGTTTTCGAGCAGGCGACGCTGGATCTTGCCCAGCTTCAGGCGAATGATCTGTTTGAGCGCCTCGTCGCGCACCGGGTAATAAGGGATCAGCACCATGCGGCCCAGGAATGCGGGCTTGAAGATCTTGTTCATCTCCGGCTTGATCGCGTCGATGAGGCCCTTGGGGCTGGGCGTCGTTTCGGGGTCGGCCACCAGCTTCATCATCTGGTCGGTGCAGGCATTGGTGGTGAGAATGATGATGTTGTTCTTGAAATTGATCTCGCGGCCTTCTCCATCCTCCATCTGGCCCTTGTCGAAGACCTGGAAGAAGAGTTCAAGCACGTCGGGGTGGGCCTTCTCGACTTCATCGAGCAGGACGACGGAGTAGGGGCGCCGTCGCACAGCCTCGGTAAGAACGCCGCCTTCGCCGTAGCCGACATATCCGGGCGGCGAGCCCTTCAGCGTCGACACCGTATGCGGCTCCTGGAACTCCGACATGTTGATGGTGATGAGATTGTGTTCGCCGCCATAGAGGAGATCGGAGAGAGCCAGAGCGGTTTCGGTTTTGCCCACGCCGCTGGGGCCGACGAGCATGAACACGCCTACCGGCTTGTTGGGGTCGTCGAGCGAGGCGCGCGAGGTCTGCACGCGCTGGCTGATGATTTCCATTGCGTGCGGCTGGCCGATGACGCGCTTGCCGAGGTGCTCCTGCAGTGCCAGCACGGTCGTGATTTCGTCCTTCAGCATCTTGCCCGCGGGGATGCCGGTCCACGCAGAAAGCACTTCTCCGACGATCTGCGCGTCGACGCACACGCGGATCAGGCCGGTCTCTCCCTGGAGCGCGGAGAGCTCGGCTTCGAGAGTTTGCAACTGCGCCTTTGTCTCTTCGGGAGCGGCAGCCACTTCCTGCGCCGCGGTGGCGTTTCCATTTTGCTGAACGGGCGTGGCGGGCGCTGCGGGAGAAGCAGGTGCGGCCGGAGCAGCCTTGCCATCCTGAGTGCCTTCGAGTTTGCCGCGCAGTTCGCGAATCTTGCCGACCAGGTCGCGTTCCTTTTCCCAACGGTCCTGCAACGACTTCAGCTTTTCCTCCGCCTTCTCTTTCTGCGCCGCGATTTCGGCCAGCTTCTCCTGGTGGTCTGCGCCCACGATTTCTTCGCGATTGAGGATGCGGGTCTGCACTTCGAGCGCGTCGATCGTGCGTTCGAGGTCTTCGATCGCCGGAGGCTTGGTGTTCTGGCCGAGCGCGAGGCGCGCGCAGGCGGTGTCGAGAATGCTGACCGCCTTGTCCGGCAATTGCCGCCCCGCAAGGAAGCGATGCGTGAGCTTGACGGAGGCGAAAACAGCTTCGTCGAGAATACGGACGTTGTGATGCTTCTCGAGCGACGCCACCAGCCCGCGCATCATGATTCCGCACTGCGGCTCGGTCGGCTCTTCGACTTTGACGACCTGGAAGCGGCGGGCCAGGGCAGCATCCTTCTCGAAGTATTTCTTGTACTCGGACCAGGTGGTGGCGGCAATGGTGCGCAGCTCGCCGCGCGCCAGAGCGGGTTTCAACAGGTTGGCAGCATCGCCCTGGCCCGCCTGGCCGCCCGCGCCGATCATGGTGTGCGCTTCGTCGATGAAGAGGATGATGGGCTTCTCCGAGTTTTTTACTTCCTCGATCAAGCCCTTCAGCCGGTTTTCGAATTCACCCTTCACGCCTGCGCCGGCCTGAAGCAGCGCGAGGTCCAACGTGCGGATGGTGACATTCTTGAGCGGCGGCGGCACATCGCCATTGGCGACCCGCAGCGCGAATCCTTCCACGACCGCGGTCTTGCCCACGCCGGCTTCGCCGGTGAGGATGGGATTGTTCTGGCGCCGCCGGGTGAGGATGTCGATGACCTGGCGAATCTCGGGATCGCGCCCCAGCACCGGGTCGATCTTGCCTTTCTTGGCATTGCCGGTGAGATCCACAGTGTACGAATCGAGATTGGGAGTCTTGCCGCCCATGGGCTTGGCGGCATCGCCCGGCCCCGCACCGGCTCCAATCGCCGCGCCGCTGGTCGTGGTCTCCTGCGAGAGCGCGACGATGCCCAGCAGGTCTTTCTTCAGCGCGTCGGCATTGATCTTCTGGAATTCCTTGCTGACATCGCGCACTAGTCGCGAGAGTTCTTCATCTGAAGCCAACGCGAGAATGACGAATCCGGTGCGGACCTGTCCGGCGTTGAAGTCGATGGAGCCGACGGTCCATGCGGTGGTCAGCATCTTGAGCACCGTGGGGCTGATGGCGGGGGTGCGCGCGTTGCCGGATTTGAGCTTGTCCATGCTGCGCGCCAGTTCGGCCGTCAGGCGCGACTTGTCGATTTCAAAGTGCTTGATGATGGCCGCGAAGTCGTTGGACGACGAATCGAGCAGTTTGGTGAGGAAGTGCTCCACCTCGATGTCGTAGTGGGTGCGTGAAAGGCAGAGGCCGGCGGCGCCTTCCAGCGTGCCCCGGGTCTGGTCATTCAATTTAGCGATCAGTGCTTTCAGATTCAATCCCATGTCTCTACCTCACAAAGCCAGAATCGTGTCGTCCGGATCAACGCCCATTGGCGCCGTTTTGGCCCAGGACACCCAGCCCAGACGCGCGGGGTGTTTGGTATTCAAGTCAAGTTCGACAGCCGGCACTTCGTTGCGCTCCAGCACCAGCTGGGCTTCGAAATCGATGCAGTCGTTGGAGAAAAATCGGGTGATCGCACGCAAAGCATCGTACGCGCCGCCCCCGGGCAGGAAGTCGAGGTACTGCTCCAGGTTGATCGGGCCGATGCGAATCCGAGTTCGGCCGCCCCGATCCCAGACTGCATCCCCCACAACCGCGCCCCAACCGACCTGGCTGGAGGATGTTTCCTTTTCGTTCATCGCGCATTGGGTGGAACGATCGAGCGAGTACCACGCCCCCGTGAACTGCATGATCTCGACGGGCACTTCGAAATAGTCGGCCAGCATCTGTTCGAGCGCCACGGCGGAGCGCGATTGCATGGCAACCAGCGCGATATAGTGCATCAGCGCTTCGTCTTCGACGGCCTGGCGGTCGCGCAGGCCGGCCGTGCCCAGCCCCAGCAAATCGCGCAGGTACTGGCTGAAATAGTCGCGCACGCCGGCAGCGTAATTGACCGGGAATCGGGTTCTCTGCCAGGCGCGGTAAAAGAGCGAGATGGCGCGATGGTTGAAGATGTCGAGGAAGGCGGCGAAGCTGTGGTCCTTGGCGCGAGCCCGTTCCAGAATCAGTTCGTTGTAGACGTACGGCAGCACGCCCTGCGGGCCCGTCATCCCCATGAAGTTGACCATCATCTCGGCGGGCGCATCCTCGGGCAATTCCAGCTCCTGGATCTCGCTGGCGGGAAAGCCGAAGCGTTGATTGACGTTAAAGTGTACGGCCTCATCTTCGGGGCTGAAGAAGTGGCCGACGGGACGCCGGTCGCCCCTCATGCGCTGCAACAGCGACACCGCCTGGAAGAACTCGAATGAGCAGGCGTCATCCTGCAGGTCCAGGCCGAGCGGCGATTCGCGCAAGCCGGCGCTGTGCATTTGCGGCGCGGCCGGCATGTCTGTGCCGTCGGACAGCTGATCTTCGTTGTCGGTTCGTGGAAGTTCAGTGGTCTGGGTTATACCAGCAGACGCCGGCCCGATCTCGGTTCCCATTCGTAGAGTCCCTCCTTTCTTTGCGGAGTGGTGACACTGAGCTGGGTAAAGCTGTTCAAGGATGCGGCGAGGCCGAAAAAGCGTTCCAGCACTGCGGCAAAGAGAAAGGCGCCGCCGCCGGTGAACTGGTCTTCGTCGATCTCCATCTCGATGCGCAGCCCGCGCGCAAAGCTGACGCCCTGTTCGGAAACCAGCCGGGCGAAGTGGGGACGGCTGCGTACCTGGAGAATGCTTTGAATCACGTTTTGCGAGTATGCGGTTCGGCCCAGGTCGTAGAGCCGCAGCATCTCCTGCAGAGCGTCCTTGCCCTCGTTCACGAGCGACAGATAGTTGAGCGACAGGTGCGAAACCAGCCGCCACAGCACACTTTTACCCATGGGCGGCCGCACCGGCCCGGTCGGCTTCCGGAGCGCGACGATGCGTCTCATGGGCGCCGCTCCTTCCATCTCGAAGTCGCTGTCCTGGTTGCCGAAGGGAAGGCGCCCGGGCAGATCGCGATTGGTGCATGTGGTCTTGACCGACAGCACCGTGGCGTCGGGATCGGCGGTGGTCAACGACAGGTCGAGAAGCGAAAGGGAGATATCCGTGCCGTCATCGTTGGGGCGGTTGGAGGGGCGGCGGCGGGCCAGCCAGAAGCAGTTTCGATCGTCTCTCCGCGCCGAGTGGCGCAGCGAGTAGAAGGGCTCATAGGTCGTGATCTTCTGGTTGGCAGAGTTGATGCCGCTGACTTCGTCTACTGAATACACTTCGACCGAGTAAGGCCGGCGGACGTCGGGAATGAGTGGGTACTCGACACGGCGCTGGTTCAACTGGATCGGTTCTGCCACCTGGAGAAACAGATTCACGACCGGCGTGCATCCGAGGCGGAAGGTCTTCTTGGAAAGCTCCAGCTCGAGGCGCTGCTGACGGCCGCTGCCTTCAATGTCGGAGAGCAGGAAGATGACTTCGATGGCGTCTTTGAACCCGGCGTGGGTTACTGCTTCGAGGCCGCCCAGATCGATGAAGAAAAACTTTTCCGGAAAGGCGAAGTACTCCATCAGCAGGCGGTGGCCCGCGAAGGAGGAGGAAGGATACGGAACCATGCCTTCATTGGGACCGAAGCCGACCGCATTGAGCGCCGACGCAGGCAATGTGACAGGAGCCAGTCTCGAGCCGGGAGTGAGATCGCGCACCTGGATGCGATTGAGCCGGCTGAAGAGGAGTTCGTAGAGGATGTTCACCAGTCCGCTCTCGCCGTCGAGATAGAAGCGGAGCTTGTCCGGCTTCAAGGAGACGAGGTTGACATCCTTGGCGCAGCGCAGTTCGAGGCGGATCGCCCAGGCCGAATCACTGGTCTTGACGGGTGGCTTGAGGCGGCTCGGCGGGCTCAGTTCCGCGGCGCTCACGGTGATGGGCCACAGCGTGGTGTCGTAGCAGGTGCGAAAGGTGCAGGGAACACCGCTGATAGGTTTGGAATAGAGCTGGGAGTTGCGCTCGATCTTCATGCCGCTGGCCAGCTTGCCCTTTTCCGGATCGAGTTGAAACTCGACTACCGACATGGAAGGAATGGGGCGCACCAGTTGCGGATAGACGACGCTGAGAAGGGCCTCGGTGATTTCGGGAAATTCGTCTTCGAGCTTGAGGTGAACCCGGGCAGCCAGAAAGGCGAACCCTTCGAGGAGCCGCTCCACATGCGGGTCTTCGCACTTGGTGGGCTCAAGTACCAGCCGCGAGGCTACCTTGGGATGCTTCTCGGCGAACTGGGCGGCCGACTTGCGCAGGTAGTCCAGCTCCCGCTCGTAGAAGAGGAGCAACTCATCGCGCATCTTCGCCTCCGCTCAGATGGCAATTGCCGCTCTTCAGCTCAATGACGGTATCGAATGACACCGGCTCGGGGACGGGGTCCATGCGCAGCATCGCTTCGATGCGCAGGCGGACATCCTTCTTGCCCGCATCGGGAGTTTCGACCATCACGAGGCGCACATTCATGAGGCGCGGTTCAAAGAGATTGATGGTGGAAAGAATCTGGCGGACGAGACGGTTTTTGTCCGCGGTAGACGCCATGGTGAGCGCGGAAAGATCGGGAAGCCCGTAGACGTACGTGGACCGATTGAGCTCCTTGAGCCCTTCGTCGGGAGGGTCGGCGATGCGGCGGGAATTGAGCAGCCATTCCAGGTCGCGGCGGACGGCGTTTTTGAGCAGGCGCACCGACTGCGAGCGGCTCAGAGGATTCTCCATGTGGTTGTCGGGCTCCAGATCGATGAGCCGATCGAGCGCCGAAATCGTGATCGTTGTTTCGCCCAGCCCTCGCGCCATGGCTTACCCCACGCTCAACGCCTGGACGGGGTCGAGGCGGCAGATACGGTCAAAGAGCTTTTGCTTGTCGGAGGCGCTGCCCTGGATCTTCTTGCTGTAGCGCATCAGCTTGATGAGGTCGCTGGCGATCTGTTCGGGCTCTTCCCACGCGTCCAGCTTGTGGTTCTCGATCAACGCGGCAACGTCCTCAAGCAGGGGCTGAGCAATGCCGTCTTTTCCGGCCGCGATGGCCAGCTCCACCATCTGCATGGTGCGCCGGAAGCGGCGGCGCCCGGAGCGCTGGCGGCTGAGATCGGCGCGCATGATGGCGAAGGCTTTTTCTTCCTGGCCCGCGGCCAGCGCATCCTGCGCGAGCACAAAAGCATCGACTGCGGGAGCGAGCCACGTAGGCGCGCCGTTGCGATGGGCACGCGTCTCCGCGGCTTCGTCCTCAGCGGCGGAAGGCACAGGGACTGCCGCACTCAAGCCCTGCAACCACGCCTTGGTCTCGGGATTGGCCGCCGGCGTGTCGTCGAGCAACGTGGCTTCGAGGAGATCGGGAAGATCATTCAATAGCGCCCGCAACTCCGATTGAATGGCAGTGGCGATGGGAAGGTACTCTTTGCCGAGCGCGGTGCAGGCGGCGACGGAGAGGCGCTGCAGGTCGAGCCAGGCGCGGCTGCCGGGCAGGGCCATGGCCTGCTCCCCGGCTTCGAGCAGGTCCGCCCATTTCTTTGTGATTGCCAGTCGCTTGACCTGCTGGCGGACATCGGTCGGGGGCGCTTCAAGCATCGGGCTGTCAGCCAGGCGTGTCGCACTTCGCAGTTCACCCCAGCGCAGACCGCGCAGCAACAGATAGGGCGCGGGGCTGAGAGGCTCGCGCTTGCGCAGGAAGGCAGCGGCCGCGACGATGCTCGAGACGGCCTGGCGGCGATCCGCAGGCTCGGCGATCAGAGCCGCGCCCAAACCGGCCGCGGGCAAGGCGACTCCATCTTCCCCTGCTTCGGCCGCGGCCTCGGATGCGGGCGCTTCTTCTGGCACGACTTCGACGGGGTCCGGCTCCTTTTCGCGCTTCTTCTCGAGCAGCTGGTGTACGCCCAGACGCACGTCGGTGAGCGTGGTTTTCAGCTTGCCGAGTCCGTCCCAATCGTTCCCCAGTTTCTCGTCGCAGAAGTCTTCCAGCGTGGCAACGGTCGCGAGACAAGCGTCCAGGTCTTTCTCTGCCTGCAGGTAGAAGGCCTTGGGAGTCTCGTTGAACGCCTTGTCAAAAACCTCGGGCGCCATCTTGCCATCGGTGATCATGACGCCGCGGGCCTTGCGGTCCTTGTCGGTCTTGACCTGGTCTTCGTAGCCGACGATGCGGGAGTCCTTGAAATTGATGGACGAGTGTCCCGCGTTGTTGATGGGGGTGGAGCGGATAGGAAGGTCGAGTTGCAGGTTGATCCAGGCCAGGGGCGCGGCACGCTCCTCGCGGGTCTCCGGATCGGACGGATCGATGGCTGGGTGGACGGTATCCCAAAACCCGGTAGCGAGGCTGCTGATGAGGTCGAGCCCCTGACGAAGGCCCGGGAACCGCTCCATCTGCAGCAGGCCTTCGGTCAGGTAAGCGCCAATCTGCAGATCTTTCGATTTGGTGGCCAGGCTTTCCTGCGTGAGCTTGAGGACCAGGGGCCAGTTGGCTGTTTTGCGTTCGCTTTGCCAGGCGCCCTGGTCGAGATCGTCGTCCTGACGCCGGGCCTCCTTGATTTTGTCGTAGATCAGAGCTTGGTGTCGTAACGCAGATCGACCCCGCTCGGGTTCTCACCGGGAATGGGGACAAGGATGTCTTCGCGAATTGGCATAGTGACCGGCCCCTGATTTCGAACGCGTGCTCATTGCTCTGCTTGCGTCTCCGCCGATTCTACGGCGTCTCCGCCGGATGAAAGAACTTGAGCGAACGGACTTCGAGGAAGGGAAACTCCTCACCGTCCACAAGCAACATTTTTCTGGCCGGTAGGGGATTCCCGGCCTTCTTCATCCGCCAACCATTCCGTACGTTCTGCCCAGCCACACCTCTTCATCCTGCTGTTTCCAGGAGAACGGGTAAATGGCCGGAATCGAGGACTTCTCCGAGATCCATGCCTTGGAAGGACGGAGCCGCCTGAACAAGCGCCGGCGCCCACAGGGTATCGCGGAGCCGTTGCGGCGGGCCCATCTCGAGCGATTCGACGTGCTCAAACGGCAGCCATACGTAGGCCCCCGCGGCATAAACTTCCAGCCGCGCCCCGATATCGGGATCGGCGTCGCGCAATTCAGTGAAGGGCTTTCCGTTCAGTTCGCCGGGTGGAGACACCGGCGAGTCCGCGGAAATTCGCTCCTTTTCGAAAAGCTCGTGGCGCGTCTGCTCGGCATGCAATGCCGCGTAGTAGACGATCGCGCCGGTTTCTCTTTCCGGGCTGCCGCTTGCCAGCACCGCCAGCTGCTTTTCCGCGCGAGTGAATTCGCCGGCGAAACACAGCAACTCAAACAGGAAGGTGCGTGAAGCCACATCAGAAGGACGGTCGCGTAAATGAGCCGTGAGCGCCTGATGGCTTCCCGCACCTTTCCCGCTTTGAACAGCTCTTTGGGGTTTGATGCCACCGTTTGCCTTCTTGCCCGCCCGTTTACCAGGGCTTCAGCTTGAGTACATCAAAGCCCTTGTCGATGAAGCCCTTGAGCGCGCCGCCCTCTTCAGGGTTGTAGCTCACCTTGATCTTGCTGTAGGCGAAGCTGACCGACTCGACCGGGTTCTCACTCGAACCGGAGTGCTGGATGGAGGTGATCAGGGCATTTTCCATGTGGATCTTGTAGTAATCCTGCTGGTCGTCGCCCATGGGCTTGTCGTAAATGATGTCCACCTTCTTCAGATAATTGCCGGTAACGCAATCGTCGAAGAGCAGGGGGGACATCTTGTCCACCACCTTCATGATGGTGATGTCGTTCAGGTTGGCACGGCCCGCACGGGCCTCGCCGCCGGAAGAGCCCACGCCGATGACGGCGGTCTGGCTGGCTCCGAAACTAAACGAAAGAATATCGATGGCATCGGCCTTGCTGGTGCTGGGCCCGGGACGTCCATCGATGATCAGGTACGCATTGACTGCCATTGCTATCTCCTTGAGAGGTCCGTTCGAAACTACGTGCAGGTGAGAGCGACAGCTGGCTGCCGCCCAGAGGTCAAGGCAAGAGGAATTTTCCCCTGATACTGCGCGTCTCGAGAGAAACTTCGCCCGGCATCAGGGCACAACTTAAGCAACTGCGAAAGATTTCGGGTTGAACGTACGGCCCGAAACTATACCCCAGGTCTAATGCTTGGTCCGTGCCGGCGTGGTATCGGAAGGGGCCCGAACACCGGTATTGCATGTTCGGGAACTTCCTGAAACCGCGCCTTTTTCGAAACTCCGAGTCTTCCGCAGCTGCTCCGTTGTGCCGATTGATTCGAACTACTTCGCGGGCGCAGGCAACTCGGCCACCAACCGAAGTGAAACAGTAAGTTCATCGAGCTGGAAGTGAGGACGCAGGAAAGCGACGGCGCGGTAAACGCCCGGCTTGCCCGGAACCTCGCTGACATCGATGCGCGCTTCGCGCAGCGGACGTTCCGCCTTGGTCGCCGGCGACGCGGAATCGTCGGGAGTGACGTACCGCGTAATCCAGCGATTGAGGAATCGTTCCGCTTCTTCCCGCGACATAAAGCTGCCGATCTTGTCGCGCATCATCGCTTTCAGATAGTGCGCGAAGCGGGAGACAGCCATGATGTAAGGAAGCTGGGTGGACAGGCGCGCGTTTGCGTTGGCCGCATCGGTGTCGTAAGTCTTGGCCTTCTGGCAGCTCTGCACGCTGAAGAACGCGGCGTAGTCCGTGCCCTTGCAGTGCACCAGCGGCACAAAGCCGAGATCAGCCAATTCCTTTTCGCGGCGATCGGTAATCGGCACCTCGGTGGGACACTTCAGCGCCTGGTCGCCTTCATCCGTGGCGAAATTGTGGGCCGGCAGGCCTTCCACCAGTCCGCCGCCTTCCACCCCGCGCATGGCCACGCACATGCCATACAGCGAGAAGGACTGCGTCATCTTCGAGGCCAGCGCGTAGGCCGCGTTCATCCACAGGTACTTGGAATGATCGGTGCCGTCGACGTGCTCCTCGTAGCGGAACTCATCGATGGGCTTGGTTTCCGCGCCATAGGGCAGCCGCCCCAGCGTGCGGGGCAGGGTGAGGGCGACATAGCGCGCATCCTCGCTCTGGCGGAACGACTTCCACTTGGCGTATTCCGTGGTGTCGAAGATCTTGGCCAGGTCGCGCGGCGCATCGAGAGACGTGTAGCTCTCGAGGTTGAAAAGGTCGGGAGCCGCTGCGCTGACGAAGGGCGCATGGGCCTGGGCGGCGATATGGGACAGTCCTTCGAGCAGCGCCATGTCTTCCGGATGCTTGCCGAATTCGTAGTCGCCAACCAGCGCGCCAAAAGGAGCCCCGCCGAAGACGCCGTACTCTTCTTCGTAAATCTTCTTGAAGAGTGCGCTCTGGTCGAATTCGGGTGCCTTTTCGATGTCGCGCAGCAACTCCTTTTTCGAGGCGTTCAGCACGCGAATCTTCAGCCCTACGCCGGTTTCGCTGTTGTCCATCAGGTACTTCAATCCGCGCCAGGAACCTTCGAGTTTCTGGAACGCGGAGTGGTGCATGATCTCGTTCAGCTGGATGGAGAGCAGATGATCGATCTGCGCAATGCGCGCGTTGATCATCATCTCCGCATCCTTGGCGATGGTCATGGAGCCTTCGAGCACCTGGGCCACGAATTCCTTGACCAGGTCCTTGCCGCGCTCCTTGGCTTCGCCGAACCGGCCCTGTTCTACGATCTGATCGAGAAGGCTCGATTCCTGCGTTTCAACTGTTGCGGCTTGCGCCGCTGCATTCGCAGCTGTCTCAGCCATTGGACCCTCCCGGACCGATCTCACCCTTCAGCTTGTCGAGCTTTTCGGTATTGCCCACCGCTTCGAGAAGCAAGTTCTTCGAGCTTGTCGTTGCCCTGCAGCGAACCGCGCAGGTCGGAGAGACGAGTGCGAAGATCCAGCAGCTCCTTCAGCGGCTTAACCTGTTTAGCGACATTTGCGGGCTCGAAGTCGTCCAATTTGCGAAATTTTAGGTCGATTTTCAGATTTGCCGCGTCCGGATCGTCACTTAGCTTGTTCTCGACCGCAAAGGAGAGATGGGGCTTCATCCCTTCGAGTACCGTGTCGAAGTTGTCGGGATTCACCTCGACAAACTTGCGCTCCTTCAGCTTGGGTAGCGGCTGTTCCGGATTGCCGGTGAAATCTCCGAGCACGCCGACGACGAAGGGCAATTCCTTGATCTCGATGGCGCCGCCGACTTCGACGTCATACGTGATCTGGACCCGGGGAGGACGTACCCGGTCGAGCTTATGCTGCGCACTTTGTTTTGCCATGATGAATTCCTCAACAAGAATTGTGATCAAGGGCGCCGGGGCGTTTCGCCGAAAATTTCTTCGACTCGCGCACCAACAGCCCCGGTGAGAGACGAAACCTCGTTACCGAGACAAACTTCGGGTTGTGGGGATTACCAGAAGAACCGGAGAATCTGGGCCGACGCACAAAACGATGACGCACTTTGGGGTCAACTCCCCAAAAAGCTAGCCACACGTTCGTGACCCACATTCTGCGCGTTTCTGTTGATAACACACGCCCCGTTCCCGGTCAAGACAAATACTTTTGGCCTCTTTGCCCTAAATCAAGTTTCCCAATTGAGCGATCAGGGAGCAGGGAATGGGGGCGTCAAGGCTGATAACATGTCGAACACCGAAGGGAAGTTTCATCACGCAAAAGCAAAGGCTCATGCCGATACAAGCGGAACATCCTGAAGAAAGGGGCCAATCGCTTGGCGGCCCGAAACAGACACCTGAAACCTGCTATGTTGTGTCCTGATGCTCACTCTGCTCTCCAGCGAAGATTCACGCCGTTTGCGAGCGTTCTTTGAAGACGCGGGCTATACCGAGACCAGCCTGCGCAAACATCTGGGCGCTGCAGAACTCCCGTCGCGGCAGTTGCGCAACCAGGCCCGGCTTCTCGATCGTACTTCGGCTTCCACTCCGCTCAATGTGCTGCTGCGCTGGTTCTGGCTGGCTCTGCCGCAAGAGCATGCTGCGGTCGCCGAACTCATCCCCGCCGACATGCTTTCCCTCATGCTCGAATCGGGTCTGCTGTCCAGCGAAGGAGACAGTCTCATCCCCGAGGCCATGCTGCTCCACATCGACGGCTTTCTGGTCGCATCCGACCATGCTTCGGCCATCGACAACAAGAATGTGGAGATGGTGCTCTGGCCTAACCCCACCAGCAAGTTCCTGGCCCGGTTTGCGGTGCAGCGCCACTCCCGCGCCACGCTGGATCTGGGCACCGGCAGCGGCATCCTGAGCCTCAATGCGGCGCGCTACAGCGACTCAGTCGTGGCCACCGATCTGAACGAGCGCGCCGTCGCGTGTGCGCGCTTCAACGCCCGCCTCAACGATATCGCCAACATCGAGGTCATGGGGGGCGACTGCTTCGCTCCCGTGGCCGGCCGGCGCTTCGACCTCATTCTCTCCAATCCACCTTTCTTCATCACCCCGCAGGGCGACTACCTGTTCTGCGAAAACCCCATGGAACTCGATGGCCTGTGCCGTCGCCTGGTCAAAGAAGGCCCCGACTATCTGCATGAGGGTGGATACATGCAGATGCTGTGCGAATGGGCGCAGGTCAAAGGCCAGCCGTGGGAAGAGCGCATCGCCGAATGGCTGGAGGGCACCGGCTGCGATGCCTGGGTGATGAAAGGACTGACCCAGGATCCGGAGGAGTACGCGCAGCATCGCATCCGCGAAACATCGCAGGATCCGTCGCAGGATGCGGCCAGTTACTCGGGCTATATGCAGTACTACCGGCATCGCGGTGTCGAAGCCATCCATGACGGCCTGATCGTGATGCGGCGCCGCGAGGGTCAAAACTGGATACGCATTGAGGAAGTGCCCAAGACTCCCAAGGGTAATCTCGGGGAAATGATCGTCTCTACATTCGCAGCGCACGATCTGACCCAGCAGAACAGCGGGGACGACCAATTGCTTTCCATCCGCCCCAAATTATCCCCGCACGTTCGCCTGGAACAGGTCTGCGAACAGCGTGAAGGCCAGTGGCACGCGGAAGCGCTGACGCTCCGTCTCATCAACGGGTTCCCATTCCACATGGATGTGCAGCCGCTGGTTGCCGAATTCCTCGTCACGTGCGATGGAACGCGCACTGCCGCCGAGGCGATTCAGGGTCTGGCCGCCAGCGCCAATGCCCCGGTCGAGCGGGTGCAGGGGGAGTGCCTGGCCATGATCCGAAAACTCATCGAGCGCGGATTCATGATCGCTGTTTGAGGACTCGGGAACCGGCTTGTGCACTGCCTCAAGGGGCCCCGATATGGCAGACTTGATATCTATGAACAAGTCCAGACGCGAGGTTCCTGGCGCACGGAGGGGTGCATGGCGAAGGTGATTGGGAATCTTCGCATTACCGCGAAGCCTGCCGCGGAAGGCGTCAAGGCCCATTTCGAAGTCGTCTTTCTTCCCTATGCGGGGCGGTTGAACACGCGTCCTGTGAAGGCCAGCACCTACGACGAACTGGTTTCCCTCCTGCAAGACCTGAAATTCGGCGAAGATGACGCTACGCGCTATGCGGGCAAGGCCCGCGCCCAGGGCGTGATTCTGATCGACAGCTTTGAGCGGGTGGACACCCTGCTGAAGGAAAAGGGTCTGCTGGCCTGACGCGGTCGCGTCAGCCTGAGTGCCTTCCCGCCTACTTCGACTTGATCAGGAAGATCACCACCATCAGCAACAAGAGCAGCAGGAATGTATTGATCACCAGCAGGATGGGGACCATGGCTTCCAGCTTGCTTTTGGGCGCCGCGAGAACGGGAGCCGGGGGTGGAGGCGCCGGCTTGGGTATAGCGGGGGCCGCGAACGCGGGCAGCGGAGGCGCGGCAAAAGCCGGTGGATGGGGCGCCGGCGGTGGCGCGGCGAAAGGCGGAGGCGCGAAGGGTGGCGGTGCAATCTTGGGCAAGGGCGGCGGAGGCGGAGCCGCGAATAGGGGAGCCGGCGGCAGTGGAGCGGGGGCCGGCGCAGGCGGAGCGCCCATCGCCGGCCTTGTCGATGGAGCGGACATGATGCGCGTGAATTCGCCCGGTCCCGAATCCGGCGGCGGCTCAGGCGCGAATTGGGGCGCCGCGGCCGGCGCGGATTGTTCCTGGGCAAGGCGCTGAATGAGACGGGTTACGCCACCGGGATCCGCCGGCGACGACTCGGAGGGCTTGGGCGGCGCATACGATGGCAGCGGCTCGGGCCGGTAAGGCGCCGATTCCTGCGGCCGCGAACCTGAACCCGCCTGAGAAGACAGCGAAGACAGAATGCTGGTGACACTCTGGGATGGCTGATCCGGCGTTTTTTCGGGCGCCCGGAAAAACGGATCGTCCTTCCAGGACGCATCGGCAGCGGGTTGGGGCCGGGGAGGTGGGGGCGGAGGCGGTGCGGCGGATTGCGGTGGCGGCGCCTGCCGCGCGGGGGCGCTGAAGAACTGCGTAAAGCCGCCCTCGGCCGAATCGGAGATTCCCGGCGAAGAGAATCCCTTGGCGCGCGACTGCCCCGAAGGTACGGATCCCAGGAAGGTCGCGGAAGACTGGGGAGCGGGCCGCGGAGGATCTTCGACTGTCCTGCGCGCCGGCGTCTGGGGAGGAGTGACCCCCGAAACAAAGATGCGCGTGAACTCGCCCGGCGGCTGGTCGGGGGCAGCAGGCGGCGGGCTCGGATAGGAAGGGGCCCTGAACACTGCGGTCGGGGCCTCGGTCGCCGGCTGGGCGGGCGGCGGCGGCGCCTGCCGCGGCGCTTGAGAGTTGAACATCTGGGTGAACTCGCCCTGGCCCACACCCTGTGTCGGCGGAGCCGGATACGGAGGCCGCTCGCTCGCGGCGCTCGCAGGACGCGCAGCGGGCGGCGCCGGCGCAAACGGGTCCGACGGCTTTTTCTCTCCTTCCACATCGAAAGCCCGGAGGAACATTCCGGTGGCGCTCAATGGATCCGGTTGCTCTTGATTGGGATTGTCTTTGCTCATGAAAGGAGATTCCTGCTCGGCTCGCAGACTGCGCTCAATGCGAAGATTACACGCCCATCCTCGCGGCGTAAAGGGCAATCCCCGAGACCGCGGTTGGGGGCTGCATTTTTCATCCCGGACTGAAACCATGGAAACGAACCCGGGAGCCGCGCACTATCTCCTGATGATGAAATCCTGGATTCCGGCGTTTCATGAAACGTCGGACCTGCGATGCACGAGGAGAAGTTTTCCCGTGCTTTCCTGCGCTTGAGTTATGCTCTTAGTGTTTCGAAACCAGTCCGTTCCCGGTCGGCTGCTCCTGAGCGCTGGCGGGATCATGGCCTGAAATTCGCTGGGACAAACCGGAGCCGCCGGCCGGGCACCATCCTGGGAGACGAACCGATGAACGCCATGATGCAGCGTACGCAAAACCTTGCCTCCTGTTACGAAAACGCTCTCACCATCATTCTGCGCCTGGCGTCCCTCAATCAGCAGTCGGCGGCCAACTCCCAGGATTTTCGCACCAGTATCCGGGCGGCGCTCAAAGCGGCCATGGAGCAGGCCAAGGGGCTCGGCTATTCGAGCGAGATCAACCAGCTGGCCTTCTTCGCGGTGGTGTCGCTGCTGGACGAGTCGGTGCTCAAGCTGCAAAGCCCGGCCTTCGCCGACTGGGCGCAGCGGCCCATGCAGGAAGAAATGTTCGGCCACAATCGGGCGGGCGAGGTCTTTTTCGACAATCTTCGCACCCTGCTTACGCGCCAGGATGCGCAGGAAACCGCCGACTCCCTCGAAGTCTACTGCCTGTGCATGTTGCTGGGCTTCAAGGGCAAGTATGCCCTCGTCGCGAGCATCGGCTATGCCCCGGGCCAGGGAGGAGCCGGGGCGCGATATGGCGGCGAGATTCAGACCCTGATTCGCCAGGCACGGGAGAAGATCGATCGCATCCGCGGGGCGGTGAGCTTCCTGCCCGATGCGGCCACGCCGGAGGTGAAAAAGATGGCGGCCGTCGATCGCTGGAGCCGCGGCCTGGGAATTGCGGCGCTGGTGCTATTGGTGCTCGTGCTGTTGGCCTTCTGGCGCCTGATTCTGGTTTCGGTGTTTGAGTTTCCCGGGGCCGCCCGAGATGGAAGCTAGTCCAGATCAGCTAGTGTTTTTCGTTTCCCGGGGGGATTTCTTGCTCGCCTACATCCTTGCCTTCGTCGTGCTTGTGGTTGCCGCGCTTCTGGCGTTCGGCCTCGCCGCTCTGCTCCATCTCCAGGGCGTGGCGTATCTGGTGTTTGTCATCCTCGTGCTGGTTGCTGGGCATCGCGGCCGCGGTGGTCATCCTGGTGCTCCACTATCGCGCCAAAAAGGAAAAGGAGCAGCACGGCGAACTTCCCGGCACCGCCGCCACGGCCGAGCTGGACCTGCTGCTGAACGACGCCAATCGCAAGCTGCGCACCTCCCAGCAGGGCGCCAAGACACTCGAGGCGCTTCCCCTGGTGTACATACTCGGCGACTCCGGCACTGCCAAGACCACCACGGTGCATCCGGTCCGGACTCGATCCGGAATTGCTGGCTGGAACAGCGCCGCAGGAGGGCCAGCAAGTCCAGACAGATGTGCTGAATCTGTGGTTCACCAAGATCGCTGCCCTGCTCGAAGTGGGCGCGCCGGTTCGCCAGAACAACACCCTCCTGGCACGGCTCGTGCAGCGCACCCGTGCCCGGGCATACCGCTCGGCCTTCGGCACCGGAGCGGCGCCGCGTGCGGTCGTGGTGTGTGTCAGTACCGAACAGCTGCTGGTGGGCGATGGCGGCCAATCCCTGATGGCGTCGGCGCGCGCCACGGGCGGCCAATTGCGCGAGATCAGCCGCCTGCTGGGCATGCCGGTCCCGGTCTATGTCATCGTCACCAAGCTGGATCGGATTCCCCATTTCGAAAACTACGTCCGCAATCTTTCCGACGCCGAAGTTCGCCAGATCCTCGGCTCGGCGCTGCCGCGCAGCGAAGCCTCGGTGGGAACCTACGCCGACCAGGCGGCCCGCATGCTGGCCGGCTCGATTGACGGACTGATTTTCAAACTGGGCGAATTCCGGGTGGAGATGCTGGACCGCGAAAACGATCCGGCCAGTATTCCCGGGGTGTACGAATTTCCGCGCGAACTCGGCAAGGTACGCAAGAACCTGAACCAGTACCTGGTGGAACTCTGCAAGCCCAGCCAGCTCAGCGCCAATCCTTACCTGCGCGGCTTTTTCTTTACCGGTATCCGCGCCCGCATGGTGGAGCGTATGGCCAACGCTCCCGCGGCCGTGGAGCGCCCCATGCAGCCACAGGATGCAGGCGCGACGCAGTACATCAACCTGTCCATGGGGCGACCCGGGGCCCGCGCCGCCGCATCCGCGCCGGTAATGAGTTCGTCGCGGGTACCGCAATGGACCTTCCTGCCGCGACTGTTTCCCGAAGTGATCCTGGGCGACAGGAGCGCGCTGTCCGCTACGACGCAAACCGCGCCGGCGCGCCTTTTCCGCAGGATCCTGTTCGGCACGCTGGCCTTTTTGCTGGCGCTCTACCTCGTCTTTCTGATCATCTCGTTCTTCAACAATCTGGCCATCGAACATCGTATTCAGAAGGCCGCGCATGCGATTCCTTCGTCGGACGCGACGGCCACTTCGCTGCCGAGCCTGAGCGACCTGAAGGCCCTCGACGATTTGCGGCAGACGATCGTCCAGCTCGACGACTACCGGCAGAACGGCGCTCCCTGGAGTTATCGCTGGGGCCTCTACCGCGGTGACAAGCTGGACGATCAGGCGCGCAGCGTCTACTTCGACCGCTTCCGCCCCATGCTGCTGAACCCGACGCAGGCCAACTGGGTTGCCTACATGCGCACGCTGCCCGATGCGCCGGCCACCAGCAGCGATTTCACTTCTTACATCGCGGCCTACAACCCCCTCAAGGCCTACCTGATCACGACCACCAATCCGGACAAGAGCCAGCCCAAATTTCTGACCCCCGTCTTCCTTCAGTACTGGATGGGCGCGCGGGCTGTGGAACCTGACCAGCAGGCACTGGCGCAAAAGCAGATCGACTTCTACGGAAATGAACTGTTGCGCCATCCGCCCTACGATGTCAGCCCCGATGCCCTGGTGGTGGAGCACACGCGAGCCTATCTTTCCAAGTTCCTGGCCGAGACTCGCATTTATCAGGCGATGCTGACCGATGCCGACAAGAACAGCCAGACCATCGATTTCAACCGCCAGTATCCGGGGAGCGCGACCTATGTCGTGGATAGCCACATCGTGCGCGGCGCGTTCACCAAAACGGGGTTCGGGTTCATGCAGGACGCGCTCCAGCACCCGGAGAAATATGCCCAGGGGGAGACCTGGGTCCTGGGCAATCAGGCGGGGTCATCGCTGAATGTTGCAGCCATCGGGCGGGATCTTTCCGCCCAATATACGGCGGACTTCCTCAAGGAATGGCGTGCCTTCCTGGCCAGTGCGAAGGTGGGCTGCGGCACGCTGCAGGAAACGCCGGATCGTTTGAACGCGCTGGCGGGCCCGGCCTCGCCGCTGCTGGCGCTGTTCTACACCGTCTCGCACAACACCGCGGTTTCCGATCCGCAGATCAAGTCGGTCTTCCAGCCCACGCAGGTGCTGGTCGATCCCAACGCGACCGACCGGCTGATCGGGCCGGGAAGCACGCCTTACGTCACCGCGCTGAGCAACCTGGCCGGCGCCATTCAACTGGCGGCGCAAAACACGGCGCCACCCGATCAGGCATCCTTCGCGCCCATTGCGCAACAGGTGATCGCGGCCAACGGAGCCGTAACGCAGGCGGCGCAGAGTTTCAATGTCGACGCGCAGATGCACACCGAGGCAGTGGTCGCCGCCCTCATGAAGGCTCCCATCGAATGCGTGGCCAGGCTGGCTCCGAGCCCCGGCGGCCCAGCCAACGGCATGGGGGCGAAAATCTGCGACGCCATCAGCCCTCTGCTCCGCAAATACCCGTTCTTAAACAACAGCAACGCTCAGGCCGGCCTGCCCGAGGTCGATGCTGCGTTTGCTCCGGAAACAGGTGCCCTGTGGTCGGCATACAACAGCCCGGCACTCAAGGCCGCCCTGGTCCAGCAGGGAGGGCAATACATCGCGTCGCCGACTGCCCCCGGCCCTGTGAATCCGAGGTTCGTGGCATACTTCAACCGCGCGGCGCATGTCAGCACGACGCTTTACCCGCCGGGTCAGAAGGCGGCTTCATTCACGTTCAATGCGCGCTTCGTTCCGGGCGGCGGAGTCTCCAGTGCGACTTTCGTGGTGGACGGCCAGCGCATGGCCGCCGGCAACAGCCAGCAGTTCACGTGGAACGCGGCCACCGCGCAAAGCGCGTCGCTCGTCTACGACGGGACATCGGCTTTGCAGTCCCAGGGCACCTGGTCGGTTTTCGAACTGGTGCGTACCGCGCAAGTCACGCGGACGGCAGGAGGGTACCGGCTGGACTACATCATCAATACGGCGACGACAATTCAGGGCCGCAACACGGGCTCCGGGGGAGCTACCAAGACGGTTACATTCGAGCTATCCGGTCCGGGCGCGGAGCTGCTCGTCGGCGATGGCTTCACGAGCCTGAGTTGCCCCGGCCAGGTAATTCTCAAATAGGTGTAGAACGCCAGGCGTACGATGCCGGGCGATCCATCGTACATGCACAAAAGCGGTGCCCCATTCTAATGCTCCGCCGCGGCGGAGCGTTAGAATGGAAAAGAACGAACCCAACCCGATCGCACTTCCAGGGGATAAAAGGGCGCTGATTCCGGCCGTCCATCAGGAATCGCGCCTTCAGATAGCCGGCGAGAACGCTTCCACTTCGCTCGGCAGCGCCCCGGGGGGCATCTCCAGCGCGCGCAGCAGGACGCAGGTGATGTTATCCGCGCCGCCCCGCTCCTTGGCGTGGTCGATAAGCGCCTGACAAATCGCGGTCAGTTCCGAACCGTTGGCGGCGGCTTCTGCGATCTCTTCGGGGTTGACATAGCGGGTCAGCCCGTCGGAGGCCAGCAGGAGGAGATCGTTGACCTGGAGTACGGCTCCAAACAGGTCGGGCTCGACCAGGTCCGCTACCCCGATCGCGCGGGTAATCACCGACTGCAGGTTGGAGGCTGCTGCCATCTCGGGGGTCATGTTGCCGCTGCGAACTTCCTCGTCGAGCAGGGAGTGATCCTGGGTAATCTGCAGACAGTTTCCATTGCGCAGCAGGTAGGCGCGGCTGTCTCCCACGTTGCCGATCACCACGCGGTTCCCGTCCAGGCACGCGCAAACCAGGGTTGTGCCCATGCTGTGCAACTCGGGTTTTTCGGTTCCCGCCTCGCGCACCACGCGGTTGGCTTCGAAGATGGAGGCGAGGAGGCGGTTCTCGATCAGGGACATCGCGCTGCCCTCCACGGCATGCTGGCCCAACTGACCGAACGCTTCGATCAGCGTGCGCACCGCCATCCCGCTGGCAACTTCACCGGCCGCGTTTCCGCCCATCCCGTCGCACACCACGTACAGGTGTTGTTCAGCGTCGTAGCCGTAGCTGTCCTCGTTATTGCTGCGCCTGCAGCCGATATCGGTAGCTGCCGCAAAATCGAGAGTAAGTGTCAATGCCTGGGTCATGTTGAAGCTGCCTTATCGGGTTAACCGAAGCTTACAGCATGTCTCTGCAGCAGATTATGGAACTTCGACCGTAAATTCGCCAGGAGTTGTGAACGTGATGACCCCGGCCCAGATGCACATCAACTGGGAGGTATTATCAAGCGTCGGCATGTTGGCGAGCAGCACAGTCGGCGCTCCCGGGACCCAGGGAGCAGGCGTATTCGGAATGCACGGCATGGGGGTGAGTACGCCCAGGGCGGCGGCAGTGGCGGCGGCTACCATGGGGTTGGCCGGGGACATGCACATGCCGAAGGGCATGATGTTGGTCATGGGAATGTGGTCCATGATATTGGCGTCGGGCATCTGGTCGGTTAAAACCCTATTCGTCGGAAGGACAACCAGGGAACTCGGCGCCATGCCCATCGTGCACATCATCATGGCTCCCATACACACCTGATTCGGCATCGCGTCGACCTCCCTTTCCATTTTCGTTCGTTACCCAATATTAGAAGCGACAAAAAAGCGACTGCAGCGCCAGATATCGCGCAATTTTCGCGCTCCGGGGCGAAAGAGTGGGGAAACCAGGAGGCCTCCGGCGGAAAACTCTCTTGTTCGGGGCCATAAACGGCGGGCGTCCGTGGCTGAGGTTTGCGAACCAAGCCGGCCGAGGGAAGAAAAGCTCCTAAATCTTTCAGTACTGCAGGGGATAGATCGCCAAGAGGACGCGCCCTATGATGCCCGCCCTCTGCTGACTACGTCAAGATCACGCTCGGCCCCGAAGGCCTTTCCGGCTCAACCGGCCTGTATGAGTCTGCCATTCCGATTTGCGTTGGGGACTGGCCAGGTCCGCGATCCGGTTCGCCTCGCGCACGACGGATTCCGCCGCCGCCAAGTCCTTGCTGCGCACCAGGGTTTCCGATTTCTGCGCCGCTTCGACAAGCACACGGTCGGCACTGGCCTGTTCCCGGGTACGGAAGACGACGGCGACGGCGGCGGTCGGAGAAGACTCAACGGAAGCAGCCGCTACCCGCTGCATGATCCGGTGTCCGGCGCCGAGATCCGAATTGAGGAGCCCATACGCTCTTCCCGTCATGCGAAACAGGGCCAGGTCTCGTTCATCCTCAACCGCGGCGATGGCCAGCTGTACGCGGCTGGAACGCAGGACCTCGCGAGGCAGACCGCGCATAAGCTCGAGCGCGTCGTTGATTTTGCCCGCCTGCACGAGTCTCCCAGCCGACGTCAGGGCGGCATCGATTTGTCGCTGCACGCTATGGCGGGCAGTGACCGCCTGCTCGAGCAACAAGCGCAGGGCGGTGTCGTCCCCATCCCTGAGAGCATCCTGCAGAAACTCGATCGCTTCGTCGTAATCGCGTTCGCCGACCAGCTGTTGGGCCCGGGCCAGGCGGTTGCGCTTGAGCTTCTGCGCATTGATCTCCTTTTCCTCGGCGCGCGCGAACTCAAGCAGGGAAAGCGACTCACTGTTGGCAATCCCATCTGCCTCGCAGGATTCGAGAATGTGGATTGCCTCCGTTACCTTGCCCTCCTTGAGCGCCTCGCGAGCCCGGGAAAGATATTCGCCGCGCCGCTCTTCGACGGAGTGCTGCTGCAGCCTCTCGTTGATCAGGGCTTCGAGCGACATGAGCTTCTCATCGTCAGGAAGGCGTTCGCGCGCGCTGCGAACCACTTCCAGCGCCTCACGTGGGCGCAGGTCGCGGCATCGCTGAAACGCCTCTTCGACGAGACGGCGGTTGGCGAATTCCTTCAGGCGCCGGTCGGCCTGGGCGCTGAGGCGGAACAAGGCCGATTCAGCAGGCATGGCAGCCTGGGCTTCCTGAATGGCCTGGATCACATTTTGAAGCTGTTCGAGGTTCGCTGCCAGCGTCACCTGCTGTTCCAGGCTGGAGATCAGTTCTCGCCGGCGATTTTGTTCGATGCCGGCATTCGCGTCTCCGATCAGGAGCTGCACTTCCGGGTCGGCGGGCGTCAGCTCTTCCACCCGGTGCAGGGATTCCAGGGCCTTTTCGAAATGCCGGGAGTCGAGCTGGCGCCGCACCGACTCAAGCAGCGCTTTCGCCTCGGCCTTCTTTGCTGCCTCTTCAGCTTCCGCGGCCAGCATGGTGCAGAGCGCGATAATCCTGGAATTGCTCTTGTCGACATTCAGCGCTTCCTGCGCGGAGGCCATGGCGGAACGAATATCGCCCTTGCGGCGGGCGCTCTCCGCATGCCGAAGCAGTCCGTCGATCTGCTCCTGCTTTCGCTTTTCCTGCTGAACCTTATCCCGCATCGCGAGCAGGTCCGCATTCGTGTGATCAACTTCCAGGCCTTCCTTGAGAACGGTGAGAGCTTGTTCGAAGTCCCGGCGGCTGAGGGCGTCCTCGGCCTGTACGCGTACATTGCGGAGCCGCTCATCGCGTTGCCGCTGCACCATGCGGCGTTGAATCTCGCCGAGCAACTCGCGTGCCCCGGTGTGCTTGCTCTGCACCTTGAGCAACTGCTGGAGCACGACGCGGGCGCGGGTGTAATCCTCGGCCTCGACCAGGCGGCGAGCTTCAGGCAACAGCTCCACAAGCTGCTCTTCTCCCAGCTCCTCGATCACCGAGCGCAGGTCGGCGGCCATCTCCTCGGCGGTCTGGTAGCGGGCGTCCACTGACTTGGCCAGGGCGTAGTCGACAATCTGCTGCAGGCCGTGGGGACAATTGCTGCAGTAATCGCGAAGCGGGGGATGGGGCTCATTCAGAATCTTCTGCATAAGCACGTAGTCTTCGCCGGAGAAGGGGAGCTGGCCGGTGATCAACTGATGCAGCACCACGCCGACCGAGAAGATATCGGATCGCCCGTCGATCATCTTGTCGCGCAGCCGCTCCGGCGCCATGTAAGGCACGGTGCCGATAATGTGGCCGGTCCGGGTGAGGCTGATGTCCCGGCTGCGGCGCTCCAGGCGCGCGATGCCGAAGTCGAGGAGCTTGGCCTTACCGTCGGGCTGGACAAAGATATTGGCCGGCTTCACGTCGCGGTGAATCATGTTGTTGCTGTGCGCGTAGCCGAGCGCGGAGCAGGTTTCTTCGATGATCCGCAGGCGATCCATCATGGTCAGCGGCATGTCCCGGGCGATGATCCGGTCCAGCGGATCGCCCTCGACGCGCTCCATCACGATGAAGGGCGTGCCGTTATCTTCACCGAGGTCGTAGACGGTAACGATGTGGGGATGATTCAGGCGCCCGGTTTTTCTGCCCTCCTCGTAAAAGCGCGCCAGCATTTCGGGGTCGCCCGCCACTCCCTGGGTAAGAGTCTTGATCGCCACTTCGCGGCCGATCTGGCGATCGATGGCGCGATACACAACCCCCATGCCGCCCCGGCCCAGCACCTCGATCACATCGTATTTGCCGATGCGCTTGGTTTCCGGAGACTTATCCTCTTTGGCAGAATCCACGTTCACTCCTGCTTTCCGTTTAAGAAGCCGCTCCACCCTCGTCCCGACCCTGGGAGGATCGGGATGCCCCGCCAGCGGTCATCCCGGTTTTGCCACCGCCAGAAATTCGTCCAACCCATGGCCCTTCGCCGCTCCGCTCGGGCGGAGAGCGAAGAAGCTGGCGATCAATGAGCCGGCTGCGCCGGTTGTGTCATCCCCTGCTCCAGAGCCGGCGTAGGATGCGGGTTGTTTCTGATCTCTCCCGGAAATGTCTGAAAGTCGAATTGATCGCGGAGAAACTTCTCCGCGTGCTCGCGGTTGTTCAGCTGATCGGCCGGGGCGACGTTGAGGTACCGCATGTATGCCTCGCCGGCATCGTCGGTGTATCCGTCTGTTTCCTTTTTGCTGGCCGCGTCGTAAATGATTTGCGGCAGACCCACAATCTTCTCCTGCACCATCTTGATGAGGCGTTCCCGGGCGGCGTTCTCCAACTGGGTCTGCAACTCGTTCAGCTCGGGGAGAGTTCCTTCCGACTTCACGCCTTTGGCGTCTTCCGGCTTCACGTCGGTCAGGGTCACGTACTTCTTTTTGTCCTCCGCTTCCACCTGCGCAGCTTCTCCCTTCTTGCCGCTGAAGACGTCATCGATACGGAACTGGAGCACCACGCGATTGGTGACGTCGTAGGTGGTTTTCTTGTAGGTATAAGGCCGGATGATGTCTTCGGTCTTGCTCTTGGCAATGGAGTCGAGGTTCACGCGGGCGTCGTCTACCTTCTTTTGTGCGGCCGCCACCTGGTTGTTGGCGTCCTCGACTTCTTTCTTCTTGCCCTTGACCTGTGCGCCCTCCAACGAAGCCTGCGCGGTATGCAATTCGTTCGTGGCGGACTCGTAAACCCGATTGGCCTTGTTCCACTCGTCGCTGGGAATCTCGTGCACCCCGGCGATATACGTCGACTCCACGGATTCGACAGTGGGGGGCGCGGCGATGTGATGTTCCAGGACGTCACCCGCGATCATGAAATCGGGGTCGACGTCCTGACGCATCGTATCTCCGGAACGAATCACCTTCACCGGCATTCCTGAAGTGTCGAGTCCGGCAGCGATCGCGCTCTCCATCTGGTTGGCGAAACCCTCACTCTGCCGCTGCGAGGTCTGGTCACGGAACTGCACGCGGATCGACAATTTCGAGTGCATCTCGTGGGCCGGCTCGGCCATCTTCATCTGGTCGCGCACAGCCTCGAGGTTGGCGGCCTTGTAGCCTTCGGCTTCCTTCAGGTAGGCCCATCCGAGCTCAGTCCCCGACCCCAGGGGCTTTTGCAGGCTGTGCTTGGCGCGGTCGAGAAACCACACGCTCAGCTCGTCACCCAAATTTTGCATCCGGGTCTCGAACGCCTGCTTCTGGGTTTCATCTTCGGTGAGCTCGGAGGCGCGCTCAAGGAAGGCGTGGGCGCTTTCAACCGCCCGCTCGTCGCCGATGCCCTGAACGGTGGGATAGGCGTTGGCGATGTCCTTGGCCCGTTGCGACGCGGCCTGCACATACAAGGGAGCGAGCCGGTCGATATCTTCCTTGACGATGGCCCGCTGTCCTTCGGAGAGGCTGGTCAGCACCTCGTAAGCGGGAATCATGTCCTTCTGCAACTCGTAGGTCTTGCTTTTTTCAAGCGCCGCGTTGGCCGCGAGCGCGTCCTGGGCGGCGCCTAATTCCTTCTGGGCCGACTTCAGTGAATCCCGCGCCTCCGGGGTGTCCTTGGCCCCCAGGGCGCTCTGGAACGACTTGATGGCATTCTGCCAATCCTTTGCGTCTTCGAACTGCTGGCCCTGCTGGATGTAGGCGGCATAGGCGGCGTCGATGATCCGGGCCACGCGCGGCTCTTCGGCGGCGAACTGCCGATAGGGGTGAATCGCCTTGGCAGCGTCGTCATACTGCTTGCCGTCCAGGGCTGCCTGGGCAGAGCGAAGGGCCATTTCAAATGTGTCGCTGGCCTGGGATACGTCCGCCTTCAATTTCACCCCTGGCGCAAACGTGCTGTCGACGTCGCTTATCGCGTCCACCAGCCCTTTCGCGGTCCGGAGGTGACCATACCCCGGAGACCCCGATGCGAGGGCTGCCTTGTATGCATCGAGTTCCGTCTTCGCCTTGTCGGTCAGTGCGCCCAGGCCGGCACGAACTGCCTCCGCCAGTTTTACCTCCCGCTCGGAGTTGGGTACGACCTGGTGGGCCTGGTTTACCTCGGCCCGGGCGATTTTCAGGTTGGCGTAGGATGGCGACGTACTCGAGGCGCTCTGCAAATAGGCGCTGAGTGCCTTTTCGCCCGCATCGACGTACATCCCCGCCAGCACCTGCTTGGCGTCGTCGGTGTGAGGCGCAGCCGGGTACAGGGTAAGGTAATTCTGCCAGCCTTTTTCGGTGGATACCCGCTGGGCCAGCATGTACTCGGCCTGCTCCACGTTGGGAGCGGCGACAAAGACCAGCCTTGTGCCCTTCTTGATCTGCGGCGGGGCCAGCGCTCCATCGCTGCCATTGGCGATCGGCCGTCCGTGCAGATCGGCCGAGTCGGCCAGGACCGCCGCGGTGAATGTGGCGTTGTGCTCGAATTTCACGCCGTCGGGCACCACGCACCCCGATTGTCCGTCGCCAGTTCCGTAGCGCAACACGCCGTCTGTTCCGCGCTCCAGAACGCCGCCAGGCGCTATCCCTACTTTTTGAAATTTGTTGTACGTGGACTTGTCGATCGGACTGGACTCGGACGAAACGCAACTGCGCAGTTCCGCCTTGCCGTTGAGAAGCACGTCGGCGATTTGAATGTATGCAGCGCCCGAGGCGCCATCATACAGCTCGATCGCGGTAAGCGACGGCTCCTTGGCCGAGCTTCCCGTACCCGACCACCCTAAAGCGACCCCGGCAAAAACAATGAAGGCACGCAGACAACTACCAGGGTCTTTACCCCGGCGTATGAATCCGAACAAACCCATGATTTCCCCTTGAAGACGGCTCGACGGGGCGGACACAAAGCCCACCTCCGCGATAGCTGATTACCAAAAATGTTCAGGACCCCAGCGTCAGAGTTACCTTCCCGTTAGGGATACGGTACCGGTAACGAACGAACAGATTTACGGCTGTTCGCTCTGGCTGATAAACTACCACCTCCCCCGGGGAGGCGCAATTGTTTTCGCTCTCGGTGCGCGGGAGGCGAAACTGGCGGCTCGGAAAAGCATGACCAACCTGCGAACAGATCGAGTGCCTGACCGGACGCTCGCCCAAGCTTCTGCGCCCGAAGTCCAGGCTGGTGCGCCCGACGCGAAGGCGGAAAATCAGCGCGCATTCGTACTTGCAGTCCGCTTATTTGCATCCGATGGCACCGGGGCGCCCGCGGGCGTTTCCTGGAACAGCGCCGGGTCCTCGGCTGCCCTTGCTCTCGATCTGATCAAGGCGTCCGGCGGAACTAGGGACGCGGGCGGCGATGCCGTCGTGACGGCTGGATTCCCAAACCTTCCCTCGGCCCTGCTCACCGCGCGGCGACTGCAATGGGCGCTCGAAGGGCTGGGGGGCGAGTCCGGAAACGCGACGGCGACGATCCTGGTCCATTCGGCCGAGGATCCGAGCGCCGCATCGGCGCAGGCCGCGCTCGAGAAAGCCTCGCCGGGGCGGATTCTCCTTGGCGCCACCGTTGCGGAATCGGTGTACCAGCTGCCGAACATCAAGCTGCGCGATGCGGCGGGGCCCGGTGGCTGGCGCGAAATGCTATGGAGAAGTGGGGCCGCCGCAAATCCGGCTGCGGACGAGCAGTCGATGTTGCTCCAGATCCGCGAGCTGGGCCGCGAAGATCCTTGCCCGGCAGAGTTGCAGCCGCCCGCCCCGAGAGCTGTGACCGCCACTGTCAGGCCTGACGTCGAGCCCGAGGTCTCTGCTGCGGCGCCGGAGGATGACCTTCTCGGACCCACCCGCCGTGAGCCGGCTCCAGCGCCGCCGGGAACGAAGAAATGGCTGATCGTGGGCGGAGCGGCTGCCGCCGTGGTGGTATTCGGCGCGGTGCTGATTCCCTTTCTGGTTTCGGGCAATCACGCCAAAACCGTTCCACCTCCCGCGCCGTCAATCACCACTGCCGAACCATCGCCGGCGCCGGTTTCGACCCCGGCGACAGTCCCGCCGGCAACACCCGCGAAACCGCCGTCAACCAAGCCGATCCACACTTTGGGCGAAAAGCAGCCCAAGCCCGACCAGGCTGGCGAGACCAGGCCGGTGCCGAGAGTTACCGGCAAATGCGACCTCACCGAGTCAGAGATCCCCAAGACTCTCGATCGCGCTGAACACTACCTGCATGCCGGTCAGTTAGAAGAAGCACAAGCTCAGTACGAGCGTGTCGTCGGGTGTCCTGCGGCCCACGAAAAAGCGCAGGCCGGGCTGAAGCTGGTGAAGCAGCGGCTTGTAACCCAGGGATTGTCTCAACCGTAGGTCCGCGAATCCAGTCAGTGCACGAACCTCAAAATCATTTGCGGGAGCCTGCCCCGCATTTCTCATAGCCCGCGGCCCTCGTCTTCGTGATTGTGGAGTCTTAGTGAATGCGCAAAGAATGCGCGCGCTTTTGCATTTTCTATCTGCCGGTTCTGCCACAATAGAGGTGGAAAGACAGGGTCGAAGTGCGGCCCCCGGGCAGAACCCGGAGCAGCGGAAGCAATTCGGGTTTCGTTCTGAACACTTCAGGAACCCTATAGGGCCCTTTAGGACCGTTTGGATTTTCTGGATGGCGCGTATATCTGTTTTTTATTCAGTAACTTGCAGAGGATAGATCGAGCCGGGATGGTACCCCTCCCCCGGGTAGCCCTGTAAAACTGTAAAACTGTAATCCGTCACTTCGATCAAGCGGCGACTCAAGCATTCGAAGCTTGTGAGAAATCCGGACTAGCCGGCCTGCGAGCCGTCCTGAGGCAAGCTTCCGATGTGGGGGAAAGACAATGGCGGTGAGGAGCGCCCGCCGTTCAGCACGACCAGCCAGGCGCGGATGTCCTCGCGCAACGATTCAACCGCGATACCGCCGTAGTCGCCAGGAAATCGATCAAGCCGCCGCAGCGCGGCCTGCAACAGCGACGCGGAACCGATGACGTTGTTCCGCTGCAGGTGGTGAAATGCCGCCGTGACTTGAATCAACGCCTGCAGGAACGTCTTCTCCGGCTCCTCACATTGCAGCCAGATGGCTTCCCAGTGTTCGTGGGCCAGGAAGAAGTCCTCGTTGCGGTAACATCGCAGGCCATCGGCAAGCGCGCCGCAACTCCAGTCAAGCGTCATCGTTCCGACCCTCTGAAATTGTGATTTGGTTTGCAGTATTTCCTGAAACCCGACCATCCTGCATTCCTGTTCGGTCCATACTGCGATCGAATCGTCAGCCTCGCGGCAGTGCATGCCGATTCTTCATCTCGCTCAAAAGCAATTCGACCTTGTCCTCACTTTCCAGCGTCTTGAACTTGTCTTCAAGCGATTCCGGGACCATGATCTCCGCCGTTGCGGCATTCTCGGCGGCCTGGGTGCGGACGCGGCTTTTCATCCGATCCATCGTATGGTCCTGATCCGGGCCGGCCGCCTGGCGCGCCTTGGCGGCGCGGCCAACAACCCTGGCGCGGCGATGCTCGGCCACCAGCATTTCGCAGTGAGCCCGCGTCTCGCTCAGCTTCTGGTCCAGTTTGCGCAATGCCTGGCGGAGAGTATCGGCCTCGTGCTTCTGATCTTCCGCCTGGCTCCCAAACCCCGCCGCCAGTTGGTCGTGGCTCAGCGCCCGCTCGATTGCTCCGCGCGCCAGGTCGTCCATGCCTTTCTGCACGGCCAGCTCCGCCTTGCGCCGCCATTCGGCCGACTCCCGCTCGTGCTCGGTTCGCTTCTTGGTCAGCAGGTGCTCGTCGGCAATCGCGATGGCCACCTGGGTCTTCACCTGGAGCAACTGGTTCTCCATGTCCAGAACAACCTGCTTCAACATCCGCTCCGGGTCCTCAGCCTTGTCAACCAGATCGTTGAGATTGGCGCGAAGCAATGTGCTTACCCTGTCGAGTAATGACATACCACCCTCCCCTGAGCTGATAGCTATTAGCCTTAAGCCATGAGCTCGATTGTTTTTGCAACTGACTGCGTTGCCTGATTCAAAAACCGCCTTGTTTCCTTGAACCTCCTTGAGCCTCCGATTCCTGATTGCCCAGGAACCGGAAGCCAAAGGCTAATAGCTGACACGTGACGGCTAGCTCTTGGGCGCTTCTCCGCTCCCGTTTGGTTTCTGCTTCATGCCCTGCACATTCGACATCAGCTGCTTGATGTCCATGCCGCTGAGCGCCTCAAACAATGCCGGCACCTGGGCCGCGATCTTGGTCATGTCGCCGGTAATCTTGTGCACGCCGGCGCTGCTGTCATTCCCCGTCGACACGATGGTGATCTTCTCGACCTTCGAGAGCGGCTCGGCCATGGCGCGCACCACATCGGCCATGTTGGTGAGCAGCTTGTCGACCACCGCGGCCTGGTTCCATTGCTGATAAGCCTCGGCCTTCACATTCATCGCCTTGGCTTCAGACTCTCCCTTTTGGAAGATGATGGACGCCTCCGCTTCACCCTGGGTACGGATCGCGGCGGCGCGGCCTTCGGCTTCGGCCGTCAGGCGGTTCTTCTCCGCTGCGGCCATGTTCTCGATGCGCTGCCGTTCGATTTCCGCGCCCTTCAGAACCGTGGCAATCAGTTCTTTCTCGTGGCGCAGAATTTCCGCTTCCTGCACCTTGATCTGGCCTTCCTTCTCGACCTGCTGCACCTTCACCTGTTCCGCGGTTACCTGTTGCAGCATCACGTTGGTCTGCAATTCGTATGCCTTATCGGCCGTGGCCTGCTGGCGGCGGCTCTGTTCCGCATACTCCGCTTTCTTGATCTCCAGATCGCGCTGCGCTTCGGCCTGCCTGGTTTGCGAAGCGGTTTCGGCAATCACGCGTTCCTGGTCGGCCATCGCCTTGGCGACGGCAGATTCTCTCAAAGCCGTGGCGCGCTTGATGGCGGTGTCGCGCTCTGCGTCGGCCGTGGCCATTTCCGCGTCGCGCTTGATGCGCGCAATATCCGGGCGGCCCATGTTGGAGATGTACTCATTCTTGTCGCGCACTTCCTTGATGGTGAACGAAATGACTTCGAGGCCCATCTTGCTCATGTCATCGGCGCAGGTGGCCCGCATTCGGTCGCCCACCATCTCCGGTTCCTTCACGATCTGCTCCACGGTCAACTGGCCGATAATCCCGCGCAGGTGCCCCTCCATGACCAGCCGGATCAGGCCTTCGCGCTGCTGCTGCGGCTTGGTAAGAAACTGCTCGGCGGCCGTGAGGATCGAGGCCTGGTCGCTGCGCACCTTGATCTGCGCCACTGCTTCCACTGTGACCGCCACGCCCTGCTTGGTGTAGAGATCCTGCTGCGGAGCCACGTCGAAGCTCATCAGCTCCAGGCTCAGCTCGCGGCAGTTCTCCACCATGGGAAAGATCACGGTGCCGTGGCCCTTGATGACTCGAGGACCGCGAAATCCGTACACGATCAGGGCTTCATTGGGGCCCGCTTTGCGATACATCCTGGCCAGGATTCCCATCAGCAGGATCAGCATCAGCGCAGCAATTCCAGCAATCAAAATCGTAGTTGGGTTGGTCATTGCGTTCCCGGTCCTTTCGCCCGGGAGGGTCTGAATCGTACGGGTTTCAGGGTTAAGGAATCAGGGGTTGATTCAGCGCTGAGTCGATGAACGATCAGCTCTGACTCCCAGCGAGCCTTCTGTGCTCGCGGGGTTGCCAGTGGTCTGATTCCTGTTTCCTGATTTCTTGGGAAACATCTTGGCCAGAAACCCCAGCAGGAAGATTCCCACCAGGATGGCCATGTCCGTAATCAGCACGGTCGGAGTACTCATTGCTAGCCTCAGTGTTCAGTGGTCAGTGAACAGTGGTCAGTTGATGTCGCGCCACAGTCAAAGACCAGATCCATCGTCTATCGGCATACAAAAGTCAGCGTGATGAAGTCAGGTCGTGTGGAGACTGGTCGTCTCCAGCTTTAGAAAACTGATCACTGACCACTGGCCACTGACCACTGCCGTCTTCCCATCGCCGTACGTACGCGATTCCTTTTTCGTAGCGGACGACGAACACCTCTTCCTGTTTGGAAATCGGTGCCCCGTCCTCAGAGCGGGCCGGTACTGAGCGGAACGCGCCCAGTTGTTCGTAAACAATCTCTCCGGTTCCGGCAGGCCGGATAGGGGACGAAACGTGCCCCACCGCGCCCACAACTTCAGTTTCATCGGCCGTGAGTTCATGCTCGTGCGGCATCAGAACGCGGGTCAGGAAGAGAAAGATGATCGCTCCCCCGGCCACGCCGCAGATGCCCGCCAGCGCCGCCACCACTCCGGCCACAAAGCTGCCGTAGCGCGTCAGCAGGTACCCCGCCGCGCCAAACCAGCAAAGAAAAATCATGATCGAAAACGCGTTCCACCACGGGACCGTCGCTGAGCCCTGTACAGGGTGCGGTCCCGCCGCGCCATGCGGCAGATGCGCGCCAGGGATAGGCAGGTGTGGAGCATGCGGTATGTGCACGTGCCCGCCGAAATGGCCCATGCCGCCCACCAGGGTAAACGCGCTCAGAAACAGCCCCACGAGAAAGCAAACCAGATAAAAAGATTCCCAGGTCATTTGTGCGCCTCCTCTTTCCGGCCGCGCTCCTTTTTCGTGACTCTCTGACCCCTGATCTCTGACCCCTGTTCCTTTCAACTTTGGCCGCAGCACTTCCGCCAGCCGCGGCGCCAGTCCCGGCGTCTCCAGAATCGCCTCCAGCAGTAGCAGGCATTCGCGCGTGTGCTCGTTGCGCGCCACAGTTAGCAGGGCCTGTTTCAACTCCGGGTCGCGCCGAAAACGCTCCGCGCCCGACACCAGCCAAAGGTCGAGTTTGTCCTCCATGTGGCGCAGCTCGCTCTGCAGTTCAGGCGAATAGCCATCGGGATCATCCACCAGGTAGCCGGGGTGGACCTTGAAGAATCCCGCCAGGATCTGCCGGGTCGTGTTGGTCAGGTGAGGTCGCGCGCCGCTCTCGATCTGCGACAGATAGCTCTGGCTCAGTTTCGAGCCCGTTTCCCGCGCGATGGCCCGCACCAATTCGAGCTGGCTCATGGCCCGGTCGAGGCCCCGAAGGCTGCCCTCCACTTCGCGCAGATAGCGGATCTTTTCGCCGAGCTTCATCGGGCTTTTCTGCGATAGTACGCCTTTCCGGCCGTCACCCTATCGCAATATGCAATAAGCCTATCGCAAATTGCGATAAGCGTCAAGAGGAATCGGTAAAAGATTTGCGTAGCCCCCAAAATCAGGCGGCTTGGGCGACCGCCCTTTCCTCGTGGAGCGAATCTAAGACGGGAAGCGCGCGGCCCGAATTGGCCATCGCATGAAAGGCTATAACCTGCAGGAGGAGAGAAGAATGCCCAACCCGATCGTCCACTTTGAAGTGCCCGGAAAAGACAAGGCGGTGCTCGAAGATTTTTACCGCGCCTTATTCGACTGGCAGCTGAACCCGGTGATGGACAACTACTCGATGGTGTCTCCAGGGGCCGGGATCGGCGGAGGCATCGGCACGTCGATGGACGGTGGTCGCGGGCACTCAACCTTTTACGTTGAGGTGTCCAACATCGCTGAGACGCTGACGGTCGTCGAAGGACGGGGCGGACGCACCATAATGGGGCCCGAGCAGGTCCCCAATGGCCCGCTAATGGCCCTTTTCGCCGATCCCGAGGGCCACATCATCGGCCTGGTGCAAGCCGGCACGATGCGCACAACGAGCTAGAAGCCAGGAGCTAAAAGCTGCCTTTTCACGCTCGCGCAAAATCAATAAACCCTCGTTGCGGGTCGGTACTGATCAGTTTCACTGTCACGCGATCGCCCACGTCGAGCCCGTGCCCGCCGTGCACCAGCATTCCTTCCACGTGCGGTTCGAGCGCGCGCACGAAGGTGCCGTACTGGTTCACGCCGGTCACGATGCCGTGGAAGTTCTGGCCGATGCGCGGGCGCAGCACGACGGCCGCGATTCGCTTCGACATCTCACGTTCCACCTTGCGTGCGGCGTCTTCCATCTGCGTGCAGCGCTGCGCGATGGCATTGAGATTCCCTTCGGAATAGGGCTGCGCGCCTTTTCCGAGCAGTGCTTTCAGAATCCGCTGCGCCACCATGTCGGGAAACCGCCGGTTGGGCGCCGTCGAGTGAGTGTAATCCTGCACCGCCAGGCCGAAGTGTCCAGGCGACGGCTCGTTGGCCTTGACCAGCACATATTCGCCCGGGCCCATCAGCTTGATCACCGCCAGCGATAGATCGGGAAAGTGGTCGGGGTCTTTCTGTTTCTGGGCCAGCAGAAAATTGTTCAGCGCCTTCGAATCCGGTTCGGCCGGCAGCGTGGCTCCCAGCCCCGCCGCCACTTCCACGATGCGGTCCCAGCGCTTGGGCGTGCGCACGATGCGCCGGATGGAAGGCACCCTGGCATTCTCGAGTGTCCTCGCCATCACGCCGTTAGCTGCCACCATGAACTCTTCAATCAACGATGTCGCGCGGTTCTTTTCGAGGCGCGCCAGGGCAATTACATCACCGCCCATCGTCACCGGGCGCGTTTCGATGGTTTCAAGATCCAGCGCTCCATGCTGATAGCGGCTTCCCTCCATTGCCTGCGCCGCCTTGTCCTGCAGTTTGAGCTGCGCAGCCAATGCCTCGCTGGCCGCCGCCTTCGCCGGTGCGGGACCTTTGTCTTCGAGCCAGGCGCCCACGCTGTTGTAAGCCAGCTGCGCACCATTGCGCACCAGCGCTCGATACGCCTTTCCTTCCGAAGCCGCACCGCTCGCATCGACCTTAAACTCGATCACAATCGCGGCCCGGTCTTCGTTCTCATTGAGCGAAGTAATCCCCTCCGACAATTCCGGCGGCAGCATCGGAAAGACCTTAACGCCGGTGTACACCGAAGTCGTCTCGCTCTTGGCATGGCTGTCGATGACGGTTCCTTCCGCGACGCGCGCGTCCACATCGGCGACCCCGATCAGCACCCGGATTCGCCCGTCCGGTAACTGCTCCGCCCATTCAATCTGGTCAAGGTCCTTTGAGGTGTCGTTGTCGATCGAGGACCACAGCAGGCTCCGCAAATCCTGAAACTCCGTGCCCGACGCCGACGGCAGCTTGGAGTCGGCCCGGATGGCGGCAAGTTCCGAAGCAGCGCCCTTGGGAAAATCGGGCTGAAAACCGTGTTCGATCATGGCCGCGTGGGCGGCCGCAACAAGGTCAAACTGCGGAGGATGGCTGGAAGACATGGTCGTTCGAAGCTCCAGGGGGCAAAAGGGGGGCCTAGTGTCTGGGATGAGAGGCCGGGACGGCGGTACTCGACCCCGGAGGAATGACATTGACCGTGAGGAACACGGTGCGGTTGATCACCGTGTTGTTGATGTACGCCGTGGCCACGATGTTCAGCGTCGCGACTCCCAGCGGCGTCCCCGTGTTCTGCGGCACGGTTGCGGTGTCGCTGCTGCACCCGATCCCCGCCCCGCCCAGCCCCGCGAGCAGCAGAAGGATGACAAGGAACCGTCGAGTGCGGTCGGTGAATATGCGGCGTCGCCGGCCGGCCGGTACAACGAAAAACACCAGGATCGCAAGCGCCGTTCCTCCCGCGGCTCGCGGCCACAGTGGGGCCCTCTTGTTACCGGCCGTGGGAGTGCCTCCGGCCGCGTACGTCTGCACCGTGAACGTGACGACCGCGGTCGGTCGCACCTGCTGCGGGGTTGCCGCACAGGTCATGTCGACCTGCGTGGGTACGGCGCACACTACCTGCACCAGATCGTTATAACCGCCCAGGCCAGTCACGATGAACGAAGCCGACCCCGATGTACCCTTGACGATGGTCAGATTGGTCGGCGGGTTGGTGGGCGATGGGGTGATGGAAAAATCCTGCACGTCAATGGTGACGGGATTGGAAGTCCCGGGCGCGAAGTAAAGGTCGCCGACGTAGTAGGCGGTCAGGACGTTGTCTCCCCCCGGCAATGTCCCGCTGATCAGGGTGGCGCTGGAGGTGTTGCTGGGGCCGGGTGTGAGCGCTGCGGTCCCCATCACGGTGGTTCCGTTGTAGAAGATCACATTGCCGGTTGGGTTTTGCTCGATATTGGCGGCCGGCGGCAGGAGCGGCGTCACCCTGGCGACGAGCGTCACCAACTGGCCTGGCCCGATGGTATTGATGTTGAGCTCGAGCGTCACCAAGTCCGGCAGCAGCACCGATTGCAGCGTAATGGCATTCGATGTGCTCGCGGACCAACTCGTGTCCCCCGAGTACACCGCGGTGATCGTGTGCAGCAAGGCGGGAGAAAGAATGACGTTGGCGAGCGAGGCGGTATTGGCGTTGATCACGGCTGTCCCCAGCAGCGTCGTGCCGTCGTAAAAGCTCACCGTTCCCGTGATCGTGTAGGTCGTGCCGGCGGGCACGTTGGCGGGCGCCATGGTGGCCGTAAACGTCTCCGGCATGCCCGCGGTGAGAGTGGGAGGAACCGCGACCAGTGCGGTGACGGTCGCTCCTTTGCCGATGGTCACCGTGACCGGCGGGGCGGTGGACGCCGCGTAGTTCGCATCGCCGGCATACACAGCCTGTAACGGGTGATCGCCGGCCGCGTTGATCGTCACGGAGGGAAACGTGGCTGTCGTGACGCCGCCCGATGTGACAAACGAAGCAGTAGCCGTCGGCAGCCCGTCCACATTCAGGGTGACTTTGCCGGTTGGCGCCGCGGTGCCTGCGGGCGGCGTCCCTATCGCGACATTCACCGTCACGGTGAAAGGCAAGCCCGCCGTCGGCTTCGTGGTTGCCGGCACAACCGTGAGCGATGTGGTGCTGGGCTGGACGTTGACCACCAGTGGCTGCGATGTCACCGAAGCGTAGGTGGCATCGCCGGTGTAGATCGCCGTGATGTTGTTGCCGCCGATCTTGAGCCCACTGGTGAAGGTGTAATTCGCCACCCCGTTGGCATCCAGCGTTGACCCCGAGGGATTCAGGTTCGAGCCCGTCTCAGCATCGGCAAATAGAACGGTTCCCGTTGGCGCAGCCCCGCCGGTCAGCGAAATGACGTTGGCGGTCAGCGTGATCTGCGCGGTCGGGTTATACGTCACATTCGGAACCGTGGGCGTCACCGAAAGGTTCACGCTGGCCGCGCCGGTCCCGACCGCCTCCGGAGTCGCCCAGGCGCTCACCAGCTTTTGAGCGTCAACAGAACCCAGACCCGTCGCCATGTCATAGCCGGCAACGGCGCTGAAGCCGATCTGCCCGTTCGCATCGCAGCCCATGCTGCCGGCTGCGCAGAAAAGCTTGTTGCCTCCCTGCTGGACGTCATTGAAAATGCCACTGCGCCGGCTGAGTTCGTACAGTTCCGGGGCAAGATTGCCTTGCGGTCCATTGTTGGCGGCCAAAAGGGAAGCAATTCCCGCGAACATCGCCGCCGCCGCCGCGCTGCCGCCGCTTTTTACAGCAATGCAACCAGAGGAGCCGACCGACCCGGTCGCCGATCCACTCAGACAGTAAGCCAGTCCGCGATTCGCGCCCGAATCCACTGCGGTAGGCAATGCGACATCCGGCATCAGACGCGCATAGCCGCCGGCGCTTTTCGAATCCTGTGCCGGCAGTGGCTGCCAGGCAGGCGCCGGAAACAGCAGGCTCTTTCCGCCGCCTCCCGCATTCTCTGGATCAGCCACACTCACCGGAGACCAGCCCGCAAGCGAATGACCGTCCGCCGTTGTTCCACCCTCAGCCAGCGCTGCAACGCCGACGGAAGTGTTCCATGGCGTCGACGCAAGAGCGTTGACACCGAAACCGGTGTCCACACCACCGACGCCGGTCACCTGGCAGGCCGAGGGGCCGTTGTCGCCCGCCGCCGCAATGATGGCGATGCCCTCCGCTGCCGCCTGCCGGTAAACTGCAGCGTAAAACGCCTGGCGCGCTTCGCTCAGCGAGGCTTCGCACGCTGAAAACCCGACCGCAACCGTATGTGCGACCGCCTCATCGACGATCGATGCCAGTGAGAGGTCCAGTCCGTCGGTGGCGCTGGTGGTGCCTGCCGGAACAAGCAGAATCTGTGCGCCCGGCGCCGCGGCGCCCGCCCATGCAGCTGAAAGCACCGCCTCGGCCTCATCGCTCGTCCGGCCCGGATCAACTCCACTCGGCTCGATCTGCAATGCGCTCGCCGTCAATCCAAAGGTCGCGCGAAATTCCGCTACATCGCGAGTCTCAACGTTGCTTCGCGCGGCAATGGCGATGGTCTCGCCTTTGCCGGTATTGCCGCTCGACCGCAGGCTGTCCAGGTGAAGCAACTGCGATGCAAGTTGCGGACTGACCGCTTTTGCTTGTCGCGCCGAAGTCGTCCGTGCCAGCTCGGCGGCTGAAGCGGCAATGGGTTGCGGTGCCGTCATCGCCGGCGATGCGATCACTCCATCGAGTGAAACCAGTCCGTGGATCAGCGGACGCAGCGCGCTCGGCACCGCGATTGCGTCCACCACGACAGGCCGGGTTCCGCTCGCGGTGGCAACTGCGTCAACGCGCGTCCGAAAGGCTTCCTCGACCTGCGCAACTGAGCCGGAAAATTCAATCCATCCGCGTCCCGACGGCAGTGGCGCGGTCGCGAATCCACGGCTTTCGAGCCACGCTACGATCGCATCCACATCCGGCCGCGAATTCGCGTAGGCGTCGGCAAACGCGGCCGCCGTGAGCCAATGATGGTACTCGGAGGACTTCGGATCCAGCTGGTTCGTCAGTTCCGCGTCCAGCGCCTGGTGCTGCGCCGTCGATGGTTCGAGCAGAAGCAACATGCGATCCAGGCGGGTGCTTGCGGGGGCAGGGCCAAGATGGGCGAACGCATGCGCCGCAGGCGGCTGGCTGACCGGAATCAAAATGGCTGGGGTAGAACGCCAGTCTCCGGAGAGCCGTGATGCCGGAGTCGCCTCACCCGAACCTTGCGCAGCATAGACGCCTGACGTCGAGACAGCGGTGCCGGATGCAGGCGATTGGCCCATCGCGGCTCCGATGAGCATTGTCATCACAAGCGCCAGTGTCCCGCCGACCCGCTGCACGTATGCCATGTTCCTCTTCTAAAAACCCGGAGAACACCACTGCTTTCTTACTGTGCTCAAAGGAGATTGCCTTTATCTTGCTCTATCCGGCCGCCTGCGGACCCTACCACTTTTGGGGATCGCCTGGCGCAGCTTGTGTGTTTGGCCCCGATTGTAACCCTGCGCGCGGCAGATTCGGCGAAGGATTGGGAATTGTGTTCCGGGGGAGAAAACAGTGCGGCAGTCAGAACGGCAGGCCGGAGGCGGAAATGAAGAGGACTTCCTCCCGATTTCCGGCCCGTAATATTCGCTTACGGTGCAACGATGCCGAGGTCCTGCAGCACCTTCGGCTTCTTCTCGTCCACCGCCAGCAGGTTGTGGCACGCCGCGCAATCCTGGGTGATTGCCTCTCCGTTCTTGGCCGTGTGGTCGCCGTCGTGGCAGCGGAAGCACCCCGGATAACTCATGTGCCCGATGTGATTGGGATGCGTCCCCCAGGTCACCTTCATCTCCGGAAACACATTGTGAGTAAAGATGTAGACCAGCCCTTCGCCTGAAGACTTGATCAGGTTGGCCTTGGCGGCAAACACGTCGGGATGTTCGGTGCGGTAGAACGCTTCCAGTTGTGTCGGAATCTTGTCCCGTGCCTCGGCCTCGGTCGAGTAATCGGCCTTGAGAAGCTCGAGACCCTTCTTATGGATCCAGGGCAGTTCTGCGCTCACCGCTCCTTCCACCATCGCCCGATTGAGCGCGTCCTCGGCCGTTTGCATGGTGTGTGCCGCGCGATTGTGGCAATCAATGCAGTCCATCACGCGGCGCTCACCCTGCGGGGTCGAACCTTTGAGCGTGGATACTCCGTAGACCGTCTCGGAGCCGTCGGCGTTGCGTCGTTGCACCCACGGAATCGTGGTGCGTGTCTCGTCAGTGGTGATGTACTCAATATGGCCCAGGTGTACGCCATGAATGCCATGCAGGTTCGACAGAGAATCACGCCCGCCCAGGTGAAGCACAACGACCGATTGTGTCTCCGTATTGGTCTCGTCATCGGCGAAAGTGGATTTCACCAGCAGCTTCTCGCCAATGAATCGCGCCGGTGTGTGGCATTCCTCGCAAATATCGCGCGCCGGACGCAGGTTCATGACCGGGGACGGAATCGGGGTCGGATAGGTGGGGATAAGTCGGGGGGCCATTCCGGCCACGGGCCGCAACGAGACTTCAATGAGCTGCTTGGTGCCGTTGAGCTTGGCCTGAAAGTAAGAGGCAGCGCCGGAGCCGATGTGGCACTGAACGCAGTCGACGTGCGAGTGCGAAGACACCTGGTAAGCGGCATATTCCGGGTGCATCACGTGGCACGATGCGCCGCAGAACTGGGGCGAGTCCATGTAGGACGCGCCGCGATAGCTGGCAACCGATACGACTAATAAATTCACGATCGTCGCCACCAGCACAATGTCGATGCCGTGACGAAACATCCGGTCGTTGAGATCGATTTTGGGGTACTCGGCAGGAATCAGCCCCTCTTTCCGCAGCGTCCGGCGGCGGAAAAACATCCCAATCGGAATCAGCACCAGACCCAGGACAAACAAAGCCGGAAGGATGAGGAAGAAGATGATGCCAAGGTAAGGGTTATCGCTCCGATGACCCAGCAACTCGACCACCCAGTGCCCGATCATGGTGACACCGGAAGCAGTGGTAATCGCGCCTCCGGCTAGGCTTAGAGGGTTGTTGCCGAAGAACAGCGCCGGCCGTACCCAGTGTTCACGAAATTTCTGAAAGATCGGCACGCGGCTCTGACCTCCTCAAGGATTGGCCCGCCGCAGGGCGGGCCCGGGGCTCACATCAATTGTTTATTTGAATGACCGGAAGTAAGTGACCGCGTCTTTGATCTGCGCATCCGTCAACTTGCCGGCGAATGGTTTCATCTTGTTCTTACCGTTCTTGACTGAGGCAAATTCTTCATCCGGAGACAGCTTCTTATAGTCCGGATCGTTGGCTGGTTTGACGCCCATCGCCTTGGCGATTCCCGGACTTGGAACGCCGGCCGAACCGTGACAGCTTTGGCAATTGGCCTTGTACACCGCTTCGCCGCCTGACTGCGCGAAGCCCACAGTGCCGGCCGCCGCTACCATCAGAGCCAACACGAACTGAATACGAATCGTCTTCCTCATTTAATAAGCTCCTTGCAGAACTGTATCCAGGGCAAACCGCGCCTGTCCGCCCAATCTGGCATGGCCTGAGTCTCCAAAAGAGACACGGGCCGCCGGTAGTCAAACAACCCCACTCTCACCGTGAAGGGGTGAGTTGCGGCCGACGCGGATGCTCCTGCTCGTCTGACTCTACTTGCCGAGGCTGCGATAAAAACCTACCGACTCCTTGATTTGGGCATCGGTAAGCTTGTCCTTGAATGCCGGCATCTTGCCTTTGCCGGCCGTGGTTACTGTGATCATGTCCGCTTCGCTCATCTTCTTTACGTCGGGATCGGTGACCGGCTTGACCTTCATCGACTTGCCTGCGCCCGTGTCGGCCAAGCCGGTGGCGCCGTGGCACATCTGGCACTTCGATTTGTACACTTCGCCCGACTGCGCAAAGCTCACTCCGCTGAGCAGGGCAACAACTGCCGCCAGCGAACCATAAAAACGAACCATCTTTAACATTCTTTCTCTCCCCGGACGCCCTCGCTGCGACGCCCTCTTCCCAAAGGAACTCTAACCCGTCCCTTAAGTTGTTCTCCGGCCGAACTTGGATGCATCCCAAGTCACCACCATCCAAGCCGGAAACGTCAAAAGGGCAGGCGGCGCAGTTCGGCGCCCGCCCGCCCCTATGTTAAAAGGCGTACTTGACGCCCAAAATCAAAATATTTCCATTGAACTCGCGTGGAGCGGGTCCGGCCGGACCCGACTCGGTGTAGTCCGGGTGGTTCCAGTTGCCGTGCCACGACCATTGCGGCGCAATGTGAATCACGAGGTCTGCGTACGGAGTCACGTACCTCGATTGCAGGGCCCCCGGGACCTGGTAAGGATTCAGCATCTCGGCGCTTCCGTCCACTTTATTGAAGCGTCCCCCCAGGCCCATACGGAAATACTTCGACGAGTAGTTGAATGCCGCAGTAAAGTAGTTGACCGGGGCATCGTAGTAACCGTTGCCAAGATACTTATTTGAGCCGGTGGTATTGGCGCATGTACCGGCGTTGGCAATGGCTGTCGGCGGCGGCGCCGTGCTCGCATAGCACAGGTCGGTCACCGAAAAGACATCGTCATGAGCATAGTTGAAGTCCAGGCTCATTGACTCGGCCGGGATCAGCTGGGCGGCGAAGCTGATGTCCTGGTTGTGCTCCTTGTGATTCACATCCGGATCGTTGTTCTCGGCGGAATAGTCGCCCCCCGCGACTGCGAAGTTGATCCACTTCGCGGGCTTCACCAGCGCCCGCCCCCACAGGTGCTCGATCTTGTTCGGCAACTCGCGTGTGTATGTGTCGCTCGGCGTCGTAGTCGAGTTCGACGATTGCGACCACATCATGTCGTAGTTCACGTTCAACCGGAACACCCGCGAAGGCTGTACCACTCCGCCCAGCAGCATCCAGTTCTGGTGCCAGGTCAGCTTGTCATCGTCGTCCACCTTGATCTGGCGATCGTTGAATCGCCAGCCCGCCGAGAGCTTGGCCTCCGGCGTGACAGTCACGGTGCCCAGGATCGTGTTCCCGATGTTCTTGTGCCCCAGGTAGTACGACTCCGCACCCTGAGCGGTCGCCGGCGTCAGGCTCGGATCGGTGAGCGGCGTCAGCAGCGAAGTCCCGAACTTCACCGTCGGCTTGGTCTGGGTGCCCACTCCGGTCAGGGTGAAATGATTGAACGCCGTGTTTCCCGGCACCCGGATATCCCAGTAGTTGAAGGTATCGGATAGCTCGAAGTTACGCGTCAGCTCGGCGCGAACACTGTAGTCCGCGTTCACGTTAATGCGCTTGTTGCTGGCGAACTTGCCGCCCGGATAAGCGCCCGTGTCGATCTGTTCCTTTAGAAAGCTGCGCGAACTAAACCCAATAAACGTCTCGCTGAAGTTCTTCACGTTTCCCGTTCCGCCGCTGTAAAGGAACCGGCCGTTCATCGAAACCTTGTCCGAGTGCGAAGCGAAACGCAACTGTTCGGTCGGGAAACTCGTCCGCGTCGGCGCCGCTTCGCCCTGCGTAAACGTGCCGCTGCAATACGGATTGACGATGCCGTTGACCACCGCGTTGCTGAAGTTCGACGTGCCCGACGTTCCGCACGTCGAGGTTGTCAGAAGGTTGACGCCCACGTTCACCGGCGTGCCTTCCGGCAGCCTGAACGGCTGCGCTGTCACCACATAGCTCGTATCGCCCCGATAGTAGACCAGAAACTGGTCATAGCTCAGCGTGGACCGCTGGGTCAGCTTCACGTCCACACCGCCTACATATGTGTCCTGCCCGTTGCGAAACCACAGATATTCCTGCACGTCCCCGCCCTGGTGGATCGTGGAGTAGGCCGGCCCCTCGTGGGTGTTGTGGTTATACCCGGCTCGGAAGCTGACCACCGACACTGGCATCAGTGTCAGCAGCGTGTCGGTGTTGTAGCGGACCGTGTTGTACAGGTGCAGCGTACTCGGCTGCGGCACCAGCTGGTTCGGTCCCAGCAGGGAATTCACCATCAGGTTGTAGTCGAAGTATTGCCGATCCCGCCGGAAGTTGCCGGCGAAGTCGTACCACTTGCCCTTGGTCATGGTCAGATAGGTGGAGTCATACGGATCGCCGCCATATCCGTAGCTGGACGTATTCAGGGTGTCGTAGAACGGCGTCTTGTGCGGATCGAGCGTATGCATCCGCAGTTCCTGCCCCAGAACCCGGGCGCCCGTGGTCTGATTAACCATGGTGGCCCACATGGCGTCGCTGCCGCTCTTTTCCACGAACTGCCCGCCCAGATCGATCATGGAATGAACCTGGTAGCCGCCTATGACCTTTCCGTCGGCGGGAGAGGCAGGCTTCTTCTCGGTCGGCTGGGCGGCCTTGGCCGCCGGGGGCGGTTCCGTGGTTTTGGCCGCTGGCGGCTGTTCCTGCGCAAGACCGGCAACCGCGATGCTGCCGCCCAGAATGGCCGCAAGGGTAAGGGTGCTCCACCGGACCTTGGCCCCGGCTTGCGACCCATCCAGACTTGGGGAAGATTTCGTCTGATTTGTCATCGCTAGCCCCATACCTACTTGGTGTTGAAGTAAACGGCGCTCACGTTGGACCCGTGAATCTCGCTGTGGCAGATGGTGCATGCCTGGTACTGCGTGTTCTGGTTGTGCGCCGGTCCCATGGGCTCGGCCGTGGAGTAGTTCGTCGACGGCGAGTGGCATTCCAGGCAAATGGTGTTGATATTGGCGCGATTCAGCAGCCGCGGATTGGGACCGCCGTGCGGCGTATGGCAGGCAACGCAGCCTTCCGTTTTGACCACCGCGTGCTCGTATACGAACGGGCCGGCCGTCTCAGTGTGGCACTTGGTGCAGACCGCATCCTGCTGGGCCGAGGCTCGCAGGCCCTTCCGTCCAAACGTTCCATGCGGATCGTGGCAGTCCGAGCACTTCATTATGCCTTCCTCGACCCTGTGATGAAACGGCATAGCGAACTGCGGCTTCACATCGGTGTGGCACTGGAAACACAGCGCAGGCTGGGCGACCTTGAGTAGCCGCTCCGGATCCTCGCCGCCATGGACGCTATGGCAACCCAGGCAACTCACATTGGCTTCACCGTGGCCGGAGTGCTGGAAATTCGCGTGCTGGCCCTGGTGGCAGTCCAGGCACTTGGCATCCACTTCCTTGGGTGTGGCCTTGGCGGGGTTGAAGATCTTGGCGGTATCCCCGCCGCCGTCGACGTGCGACTTGCCCGCTCCGTGGCAGTTCTCGCAGGTGACTCCATTCTTGCCATGCATCTGCGCCATGTTGGTGTGGGGATTGGAGGCAAATCCCTTGGCCACTTCCTCGTGGCAGGCTGCGCAGGTTTCGGAACCGACGAAGTCCGCCGCCGCAGCGTCCTTTGCCTGGCCGGGCGTCGGCGTTCCCGCCGCTGGAGCGGCCAACGCGATAGCGCAAAAAACCAGTGCAGCCAGAACAAACATCAAAAATGTCCGCAATCCCCGTACCCACCGCGGAATACCACCCGGCGGTTGATTGAATGGCCCGTCTTTTAGCATGCACATACCGCCTCGCGGAAACTGGTGCCTTCCAGATCCAACGTGAGAATTTCCCGACGACTCTCTTTCCGGGCTGAACTCGCTATCGGGTGTCGAGGCTCCGAACTCGCTCTCCGGAAGCCTCCTTGGTGTGGAGCGTCACTTCCTGCGCAGAATCGTATGGAGTTTGCCGGCCACAAGACGGTGATACTCGTCACAGGAAAACGAGATGCCGTTCCGTCCCGTGCCCGCCGGATGACGCGAAGTGCGAAAGTGTGCCTTAAATGCATGCACAGCATCCATCCAGCAAACTCTCAAGAGCGAACCGGCAAGCCATGCGTTATCAATCAGATCCCGAATTCAGAAGTGGAGACAACGTGGTTCTTTCCAGGCGGGAAGGGACCAGACGCTCCGACCTGATTCATGCCTCGAATGATCTTCAGACTACGGCCGTTCCTTCGCCCATTACCTACGTACCCGTCACACAAGAAAACGCTGCATCGATGATCCATACGAGCCTGCGATTAGGAACACTGGGAGAATTACTAGGGGAGCCTTCTTTAGTTCTGGATCGAAAAGCCTCAATAGGCGTGAGCCGCGTCACATCGGATCGGAACCTCTGTACAGCAAACTGAGTTACAAGTTCTAACCGGGTCTGAAGTGTTTTCCTCTTAACGAACAACCCTCGCCGAGGTCGGAGAGTTGGGAGCAGTCGATAGCGCTTCGGCGCGGCGAATGGGGCAAAACCATGGCGGAAGTGGAACACATCGAAGTTCTCCAGGCTCGGCAGAAGCCAATGCATCGGCAGACACCGGTTGGTTGTGCTGCATGTTCTAACCGCCGTCCTGGCTGGTTCTGTTCGCTGGGCAGCGCGGTCTTGGCCGATCTCGAACTTGCCACCAGCACCATCTCTCTACCTGCAGAAGCGCCGCTGTTTACTCAGGGCGAAGAGGCGCGCTGTCTTTACCTGATCTGCGGAGGCTATCTCAAGCTCACCGCCGGGCGCGCCCAGGATCGTCAGATGATCGTGCGCGTGGCTGGCCCTGGCTCGATGCTGGGACTCTACGCGGTGCTTTCCCACGGCGTTTATGAGGTTTCAGCGGAGTCCCTCACGCCTGCCCAGTTGCGTCCCGTGGAGCGCGATCGGTTCCTCAGCTTCCTGCGGGCGCACAAAGAAGCCCAGATGCGGGCCGTCCAGTGCATTTGCCAGGAATATCGGTTCGCCCTCCAGGATGCCTGCCGCATCGCCCTGGCGGAAACTGTGGCTGCCCGGCTTGGCCGCCTGTTGCTGGAACTTTCCCATCAGATCGGCGAACACCTGGGGGGCGGCGCTTTCCGCTTCCCCCTCCTTTTGACCCATGAGGAAATCGCCTCCATGGCCTGCACGACCCGCGAAACTGTGACCCGGACCCTCGGCCAGTTTCGCAAAGAAGGCTGGATCACCATCGAGGACTCCCTGGTCACGGTTCACCAGCCGGATCGGCTACAAGCCCTCATCTAACCCAAGTCCAGTGAACGCCAATCCAGGAACTGCTTTGTTTGTCCTTTTTTCCTGACTAAAGGGTGCGACCTTCGTTTCTAATCCGTGCCCCATCCGAAACCTCGGATTTGCCCCTCCCTTTGGCCCTGACCCCCCCATTCCAGGAGCTAAAATCTAGAGATGGGAGTCCAAGTTCTATATGACTCATAGAGCGGCTTGTTTTTCTGTTCTTCTGATCTCTTCCTGGATTGTTTTTTCCCAAAGTTCGGCGTCGCAGGCCCAATCGGTTCCGGTCCCTCCGAGTGTCACCGCCGACGTCGGCCCGCAGGTTCGCGAATTCCAGAAAATCGAGGACGCCTGGTCCGACGCCATCAATCAGCGCGACCAGTACGCCCTGGAACTGGTCTTGTCGCCATTGTTCGTGGATGTCTCGGCGAGCGGAGATATCACCACACGCAATCAGCAACTGGCCCAGTTGATCACCGGGGAAGACAAGACCGTGCACCTCGAGCAGCGCGTGGTCACCGTCCGCCTACTGGGGGATACCGCCGTCGCCAACGGAACGTACGTTCTCCATCACAAGACGGCCTCGGCCACAGTCGATGAAAAGGGTGTGTTCACCCACGTCTACGAAAAAATGCGCGCCGGGTGGGTGTGCGTGAATTCGCAGCGTACGATGCTGCGCGAGGACGGCCCCAATGGCAAGAAGAAAAAGCAGGCGACCGACGCTGAGTTGCCGTTCCACATCCCGCTCTTCTCGAAAACCGATAAGAAGGATCAGTAGAATCCCGAAGGCGCTCACCGGTTGTACTTCTTGAGCGTCTGCTGCAGCTGATCGCGGGGCAGGGCAATCACGGTGTGCCCGTCGATTCCGGTCATTGTTTTCGCGCCGACCATGGCATTCACAATCGCTTCTTCGGTCGCCTCCACGGTCGCCGTAAACAACGGACTGATGCGTTCGTTCGAGACCGTCTTGACCGTATTCGGGCCGGGCGAAGCGTCCACGTGCGCATTCCCCGTTGAGAACGCCAGAAAAATGTCGCCCGATCCATTCCCCGAAGTGGAACCGGTGCGCGCCAGCCCCAGCGAGGCCCTGCGGGCCAGTCGTTTCAGCTGGTGCGGCAGCAGCGGCGCATCGGTGGCGATGACAATAATGATGGAGCCCACGTCGCCCTCGGTCTCGCTTCCCGGCGGGACAGCGTTCATCCCCGGGGCATCACTGGCAACGGTCGCCATGGTCGCCGATTCGTTCCGTGCCCCATCCTTGCGATTTTTTGCCGTCGCAAGGGTGGGACGTCCCGAACCCGGCATATTCGCATCCGGAGGCTCATTCCCCGCATAGGGCGTGTTGCCCGGAATTTCCTTGCCTACCGGGATCCCCGCGATGGTTAATTGCGGGCGTCTGCCACAATTGCATTGGACAAGCACTCCGATCGTGTAGCCGCCTTGTTCCTTCGCCAACACCCGCGATGCCGTTCCCGTCCCGCCCTTGAAGCCGTAGCAAACCATGCCCGTGCCTCCGCCGGTGTTGCCTTCCTGAACTGGACCGCTCCTGGCTGAGTCGAGCGCCGCAAACACATCCTCCGGCTTCACATGAAAGCCGTTGATATCGTTCAGCCATCCATCCCACGTCTCCGCCACCACTGGCAGCGACCAGTCCTGATGGAGAACTCCATGCTTCAACCCCCACGCGATAACCGCATCGCGCACCGTTCCCACACTGTGGGTGTTGGTCAGGGCAACAGGGCCGTCGAGCAAACCCGATTCTTCCACCCACGTCGTTCCCGTCATTTCGCCGTTGCCGTTGAGGCTGAACCACCCCGCATATACCGGATCATTGCTCGTCCCTCGCGGCAGAATCGCCGTCACCCCGGTCCGCACCGGTCCCTCGCCCACCTTCAATGCACCGTCGCCCCGGATCAATGTCGTGACTCCGACCGTGACCCCGGCGACATCCGTGATGGCATTCAAAGGGCCGGGCTTTCCGTCGAAAGGAACCCCCAGGTCGCGGGCGCGTACGTTCGTCGCCGCACCACCCTGCGCAACCGTCAGGCTCGGGCTGACAAAGAAAATTGCAATCAAGGTCAGTAGGATACTGCGAGGCATAACTCACTCTAGCTCACGAGTGCTGGGTGCCCCACCCTGGCTCTGCCAGGTCAGCGTTTCATCCAACAGCAACGAGGCAAGACATTTCCCTGCGCTACCATGAAGAAAGACCGGGGTGCGCATGTTTGTCGTCGTGTGGCAGTTTGAAATTGCCGAGGAGAAGATCGCCGCTTTTGAAGCCGCATATGGGCCGGAAGGCCAGTGGGCGCAGCTGTTTCGATCGTCGCCTGAGTATCAGGGTACGGACCTGCTGCGCGACGCGTACGTCCAGGGCAATTACCTCACTATCGACCGCTGGGCCAGCGAGCAGGCATTTCGCGCCTTCCGCAAAGATCATGACGCGGAGTACGAAGCCGTGGATCGGGACTGCGACGCACTCGTCAGCCGCGAAACGCGCATCGGCGCCTTCACCGCCTGATCTTCCCGTAACCTCCTTTCGCGTACACTGAAATCCTTCACTGACCTCGTTTCAGTCATCAGGGAGGATTCCATGCACCCAGCCCAGGACGCTGCCGGTCTCGCCGCCCTTGACCGCGCCTCCATTCTGCATCCCGCCACCAATGCCCGCGACTTTGCCGCCGGAAAAGCACCCCAGACCGTGATCGACTCGGGCGCCGGCATTCGCATTCGCGACACCGACGGCCGCGAACTGATCGACGCGTTTGCAGGGCTCTATTGCGTCAACATCGGCTACGGGCGCACCGAGGTCGCGGATGCCATCGCCCGCCAGGCGCACACACTGGCTTACTACCACAGCTACGCAGGCCACTCGAACGAGGAGTTGATTCGCCTCTCGGACCGGCTGGTGCGCATGGCGCCAGGCAAGCCGAGCAAGGTGTTTTACGGCACCTCTGGTTCCGATGCCAACGAGACGCAGGCCAAGCTGGTCTGGTACTACCACAACCTCATCGGAAAGCCGAAGAAGAAGCGCATCATCGCCCGCGATCGCGGCTACCACGGCAACACAGTCATGTCCGGCTCGATGACCGGGCTGAGCCTCTATCACGACCTGATGGATTTGCCGGTTCCCGCCATCCTGAGGACAGGCGCGCCGCACTACTACTTGGGCTACGAGCGAACCGAAACGGAAGCCCAGTTTTCCGCCCGCCGCGCCGCCGAACTCGAAGCGCTCATCCTGCGCGAAGATTCCGAAACCATCGGCGGCTTTATCGGCGAACCCGTACTTGGGACGGGTGGCCTCGTGCCTCCGCCGGCCGGCTACTGGGCCGCCGTCCAGGCCGTGCTGCGCAAATACGACATCCTGCTCATCGCCGACGAAGTCATCACCGGGTTTGGCCGCACCGGGCGCATGTTCGGCAGTGAACTCTACGAGATCGAGCCCGACCTGATCACCGTGGCCAAGGGAATCACCTCGGCCTATGCGCCTCTGTCCGCATCGATCATCAGCGAGCGCGTTTTCCGGGTCATTGAAGACGGCGCGGAGACGGCGGGCATCTTTCCCCACGGCTACACCTACACCGGCCACCCCATCTGCGCGGCCGCGGCCAACGCCAACCTCGACATCGTGGAAGGCGAGAACCTGGCCGGGAACGCGGGCGAGGTGGGGGCCTACATGCTGGGGCTGCTGCACGAGGCATTCGACGGCCTGCCAATTACTGGCGAAGTGCGCGGCGTGGGGCTGATGCTGGCGGTCGATTTCGTCGCCGATCCGGCTACCCGGCGCAGGTTCGACCCGGCGCTGAAGGTGGCCTATCGTGTTTCAAACGCGGCTCGCGAACGAGGTGTCATTACCCGACCCATGCCGCAGAGCGAGGCGGTGGGCTTCGCCCCTCCTCTGATCCTCACCCGCGGCGATGCTGAGGAGATCGTGGACATCGTGGCTTCGGCAGCGCGCCAGGTGGTGGAGGAACTGGCGAAGGAAGCCGTGCTTGCCTGATCCGGAGCGGACCCGCATTCCTCTTTTCAGGCCGCGATGTGACGGGCGGCACAGGCACCAGTATAGTATCGCCTTTTCTTCGCTTTTCTCCTGTCTTTTGATTGTCTCGTACTGCTACAATCCGAACGAAATGCATTCCAGGCTTTCGTTGTCGCGTCGCTCATGCGGATGACAGGAGATACCTGCGAAATGCCGATGAGGAGACCGCACCATGCCTGTTGCCGATGACCGCGCCAAAGCCGTAGAACTTGCCCTAAGCCAGATCGAGAAACAATTTGGGAAAGGGTCAATCGTGCGGCTCGGATCGCGCGAGGCACTTTTGCCGATTGCGGTGATCTCCACCGGATCGATCAGTTTCGACGCCGCGCTGGGCGTGGGCGGCATTCCGCGCGGCCGGGTAACCGAGGTGTTCGGGCCCGAGTCGTCGGGCAAGACGACCATCACGCTGCAAATCATCGCCGAAGCGCAGAAGATGGGCGGGCTGGCGGCCTTTGTCGACGCCGAACACGCGCTCGATCCGGGTTACGCCAAGAAGCTGGGCGTCGATGTCGACAACCTGCTGGTTTCGCAGCCCGACAGCGGCGAACAGGCCCTCGAGATTACCGAAGCCCTGGTGCGCTCCGGTGCCATCGACGTGCTGGTGGTGGACTCGGTGGCGGCGCTGGTTCCCAAAGCCGAGCTCGACGGCGAGATGGGCGACTCCCACGTGGGCCTGCAGGCCCGGCTCATGTCGCAGGCGTTGCGCAAGCTCACCGGCACGGTTTCGAAGTCGCGGACGGCGCTCATCTTCATCAACCAGATCCGCGAGAAGATCGGCGTGATGTTCGGCAATCCCGAAACCACCACCGGCGGCCGGGCGCTCAAGTTCTACTCCTCGGTGCGGGTCGATATCCGCCGCATCGCCGCCATCAAGGAAGGCGACGTCGTTACCGGCAACCGGACCAAGGTCAAGATCGTGAAGAACAAGGTAGCGGCGCCGTTCCGCGAAGCCGAGTTTGACATCCTCTACGGGGAAGGCATCAGCCGCGAGGGCGATGTGCTTGACCTGGCCGTGGCCAACAACATCGTCGAAAAATCGGGTGCCTGGTACAGCTACGCCGGGGAACGCATCGGCCAGGGCCGCGAGAACACCCGCTCCTTCCTCAAGGAGAACCGGGACATCTTCGCCAAGATGGATGCCGAGCTGCGCAAGAAGCTGAACATCGGGGTTTCCAAGGCAGAGGTGCCCGAAGTTCCCGCTACTGGCCCCACGGAAGCCAAGGAAGCGGTTCGCCCTCGCCGGGGATAACGCCGCAGGTTACTGTCAGACACCAAAGGCGTTTTACATACACCGCTTCGCGCGCGGCCCGAGAGTTCACCTGGATCTCTCACAAGCTTCGAAGGCTTGAGTCGTGGCTTGCTCGATGGGAAGGATTTACAGTTTTACAGGGCTACCGGGGAGGGGTACCCATTCCGACCCCGCTCATCGTCTGCAAGCAACTGAAGATAAAGCAAATATCGGAAAAATCCTGCAAATGTAAACGGTCCAGAAGGGCCGTTTTTGGGTTCCAAAAGCGTTCAGAACGAAACCGAATTGCTTTCGGTGCTCTGGGTTCTGCCCGAGGGCTCATTTCGATCCTCTCTTCCACCTCTATTGTGGCAAAACCGGTAGAAATTAAGATGCAAAAGCGCGCGTTGTTTTTTGCGCGATCACGACGACGCGGGCCGCGGGAGAGAAACGCGGGCCGGACATATGAAAGAGAAATTTCGGGGCTGAGCAAAAATTTTCGGGTTGTTGCCCGTGGCGGCTTACTGGGGAACGAGCGGAAGAAATTGAATATGACCCTGGGGGTCCTTCCGTGATGGAAAGTTGTATAGCAGCAGATGGTTCAGCAGGGTAAGCTTCATGAATGTGGAGAAGACCGGAAACTGATAGGCAGTCAGAAAGGTCACGTAAGAAGTGGACGGGACGTTCTTGCGCAGCGCCTCATACAACTCGTCGACGGTAAGCCCCTCTGGATGCGCAGCGACCTCCTTCTCGACTGTCTCCGAAAACTGCCCGGACTGGCCAAGAATACGCTGCAGCGAGGCTTGCAGCTCTTTCGGGTCGTTTGATGGAACCATGGGAAAGTGGCCCGCGCACAGCCACTCCAGGCCGCCGTTCTCCAACATGGTGAGCGCTTTTTTAACCGTGCTGATGACGCGGCGTGGATCGGTATCCGGCCAGATCGGCACAGACGTAGTTTCGTCGGCGAGCATCAGGAACTTGTGTTCCGGGATGTAGAAGACCACACCGCCCCTGGAGTGGCCACCCGAGCAGAGGACATAGACCTCGGGGGATTCGTCGCCGAGGCTCCACCCGCTCCACTGTGCGCCTGCGATCTCCATCGGACCCGGAGCGGAGATATCTTCGAGAAACGTCATTGTCTCGAGCGACGGAAACACCGCTGGATAGGTCGCCATCAACACATCGACCACGATCGAAGGCACGAAATTATTCAGAGCTGGCAAAACACCGGACTCGCGCAATTTTCCGCCAAGCTCTTCCAGCGTTGCCGGAGGGATCGAAGGCGCGCCGAGCGCCATGAGCAAGCCGCTGATCTTGTCCGCCGGCAGAGGCAGACCGTCAATGTAGCTGAAGTAGTCTTTGCCCCGACCATACATCTCAAACAACTCCGCGCGAATATCTGAATCGGGAGCGGACTCCTTTGAGATGAGATGACGCTTGCGAGGAATCGCGGCGCGCCCGACGAGATCGTTATTGCCGAGGTGATCGAAGTGCCCATGGCTGTTGACCAGCACAATTTCTTCAGCTCCCTTTCCGAGAGAGGCGATCTGGGCTTCAAGCACCGTCCGCTGCTCCGGTCCTACGCCGGTATCGAGGACGTACAGGGTTTTGCCGGCCCGATACACGACGATGGAGGGCACATCACACGCCTCCCATAAAAGCGTGGGATGACGTCCCTCGATGACGACGAGGTTGGACGCAAGGGAATGAATATCCGTGAACAAGTGATCTTATCCTTCCTTCTTCGTGGAAAACGCCTTTCCGATGGGAGATTGCATGATGAGCATGCCACAGTCGAAGACATACCAGCCCTCCGCGAGGAGGCCGTCCTTGGCCCGGACCAGTCCAGGAGCCGGCATCACGATCGGGGCACCCGAGGGCGGAATTCCGTGAAAGTCGTGGAGATGTGTGCCGTGAGCGGTGTATCGCAGGGTCGCATACTCCTCGTTAACGACGATCTGATGGATCTCGATGCTCATGTCGGGCACAGCCGCTACCACAAGCTGCAGCGTTGTTACGTACTTTTCAAGCCTGGCCTCGGGGACGTCCGGCGCATGGTGGATGTAATCGGGGCGGCATACACGGCGAATTCCGTTCCAGTCATGGAGACTGAGTGCGTGAAGGAGCTGTTCACCAGCCAAGCGTACCGATTCCATGTTTTTGAGTGTAGCTAGCATGACGCGTGTTTTTGCCGCTTATCGCTCACCTATATTAAGTTCTGGCAAATAACTCCTCAGAAACGCCCACGCAGCCGGGATGGATTCTGGCTTCACGCATAATCGCCGAGGCACTCGTCCGCCAGCAGGTCGCAATTTTTGGTTCCGGGCAAATTACCTTAACCTGCTCAAAAGATTTCTGACCGGAAATTGAACCACGAGCGACTCTGGATCGACATATTCGACACATGGCCAACGAGGGCAACGACCGGATCCAGTTCGACTGGCTTGCGCTACGCTGTCCGTCGGGCGATCCGGAAGCATTCGCAGACCTGATCGCAGTCATGGAGAGGCCGCTGCTTTATTACGCAACGAGCCTTACCGGGAACCAGGATGCGGGGCTCGATGTCCTGCAGGATGTCTGGCTCAAGGTGGTTCGCGGCATTCGAAGCCTGAAAGACCCCGGCTCTCTAAAACCCTGGCTTTACGCGATCACTCATGGTGTTGCAGTCGATCGCGTCCGGCGGGACTACAAACGCGACAAGGCCGAGCAGACGCAACATGAGGGCTTACTCGACATCGAAGAGCCCTCATTCGACGAAGAAGATGCAACCGCTATTCGCAATGCATTAAGCCGCCTCGGGGTTAAACACCGCGAAGTTCTTGTTCTGCATTTTCTTCAGGACCTCTCCATCCTGGAAATCGCCAACGTCGTCGGCTGCTCCGAGGGCACCGTCAAATCCCGCATTCACTATGCCAAACGGCAAATGAAACAAATTCTCGAAGGAGTGAAACATCGCACAGCAATCGAATGACCTGCGCGAACGGCTGCTCGCGACTCTGCCGCAGCCGGAGAACCTTGCTACCTATCGTGAAGAGACCGCTACGCTTCTGGCCAAGCACGCGCGAGCGCTTCGCTGGGATAAATTCACGGCAAACACGTTCGTCTTCCTCGCTGTCTTGCTGTTCTGGTGGAGCATTTACCCTGGACGCCTGGGCCCATTGGCGGCGCATAGCTTTCAATTCGGCAGCGCCCTCCTGTACTTCGTGGGTGCGATCTACGCGGTGCAATACAAGGTCTATGACAGCCAGGTCGCCACTCTCAAGGAAATCAAGCAGGTGCAGCTTCAGATTCTCGAACTTCAGGGGTCGCTGCGAAAGGATCAATAGCATCGGCCGCCTGGTTCACGCTGTTGGAAATTCGTTCTAAACCGGCTGCGCCCCGGTGCGGTTTGCGAGCAGACAGACGGTCAGCGAACCCTCGCCGAGAAGCCCTGTGATCATAGGAACGAGCCCAAGATGCTTGGCGAATGACGGCCAAAGGAAGGTGAGCCAGCCGACACCGGCCAGGGCGACGAGAGGGCCGAGCCAGCGCGGGAGAAAGCGCGAGCGAAAAATGAGGTAACCGAGCAGCAGGCAATAGAAGCCGAAAATCACGATGCCGTTGAATGAGAAAGGCGAGCGATGCAGCGCTTCGAGAGCGCCCACGGTGCAACCGGCAAGGCTGATCAGGCCGGCAATCAGCGAAAGCGCCGGGTTCACGGGCTTCAGGATCAGGTATAGAAGAGCTGTGACGATGACGTAGAAGGCCGTGCCGATCAGATTGCCGGCCTCACTCAGCGGTCTGGACGGAACGAAGGCTGCGAACACACCGACAATGATGGTAAGCAGATAAAAGACGCCTGCGAGCCGGGCCTGGGATCGGGACACGCGCGCCGCCTTTCTGTGGCGCTAATCTCTTGAGGAGTGCCTGCCGGTAATCGATACGGGCAATTGGCGCCGAAAGTTCCGGAGGCGTGGCACAACGAATCTTAACCCCTCCGCTCAGGGATTCACGTACCAATTGTTGATTGCATTCCCAGCCGCACAGGCGTCTTTCCAGAAACAACTGCAGATCTTTCGACTTCTTCTACTTCCCGGCGTAGCTCACATGCCAGATGGACTTCGACCCGTCATCGGACACAAACAGCGACCCATCCTTCGCTTCCGTAACGCCTACGGGCCGGCCCCATACGTCGCCGTTGCCGACCGTGAATCCGGTGAGGAAGTCCTCATACTCGCCGGTAGCGTGGCCGTCCTTCATGGGCAGGCGGATCACTTCGTAGCCCGACCGCTGGGCCCGGTTCCATGAGCCGTGTTCGCAGGCAAACCCGTCGCCCTTGAACTCCGCGGGAAACTGCGCGCCGCCGTAAAACAGCAGTTCGAGCGACGCGAAGTGCGGGTTGACGAGAATGTCGGGGGTGATCACTTTGGATTGCAGTTCGGGGTGTTTGCCCTGGTGACGCGGATCCTGCACTCCGCCGTTTGTGCCCATGTAGTACCACGGCCAGCCGTAGAAGCCGCCCTCCTGCACATGGGTCACGTAGTCGGGGACGAGGTTGTTGCCCAGCGCATCGCGCTCGTTGGTGGAGCACCACAGTTCGTTGGTGATGGGGTTGATGGCTTCGCCGACGCAGTTGCGCAACCCGTACGCATAAACCTTGACGAACTTGCCGGTGGGCTCGAACTCGAGTACGTCGGCGCGGTGAAATTCCTCGGGGTGGGTATCGGAGTCATCGACATTGGAGTGCGACCCCACCGACGCGAACAGCCGCGCCCCATCTTTCGAAAAGATCAGGTCGCGGGTCCAATGGCCGCCGCCGCGCAGCCGCCCGCCGCCCGGCAACTCGGTGAGGTTCTCCATCCTCCCGCCGGCTTTCATATCGCCGTTCTTGTAGGGAAAGCGGACGATCTGATCGGTGTCACCGATGTAGATGTACTTGGGATCAGGCCCGGGGGGATAAAAAGCGATTCCGAACGGCTGGTGCAGGCCATCGGCAAACACGGAGGTCTCTTTGGGCTTCCCGTCGGCACCGACGCCGCGAAACACCCGGATCTTCCCTGTCTCGCTCTCGGCCAGGAAGATGTCGCCGTTGGGCGCGGTCCGGAGCAGGCGCGGGTTGTCGAGGCCGGTAGCATACAGGTCCACTTTGAAGCCCTTGGGCGCCTGCGGCCAGGCATTCGCTGGACGCGGAACAACCGCGGGGCCGTTATCGACTGATTGATCGGGCGCGGGCGTCGGAAGATCGGCCACGGTCAGGTGGCGGCGCACTCCGGGCGACTCATGGGCCGCGTCGGTAAAGGCGGCCTGACCGGTGAGCACGGTGGGCTTGCCATCGGCCGCTAGCGCAGCCATCACTGAAAAAAACACAACGGACAGGGCGGAAGCTTTGAGAAAACGATGCATAGGACCTCGTTGGGGGGACTGGTCGGGCCGCGTTAGAGTGTGCGCAAACTATCGAAAATACAGGGGGTACCGGTAAGCCCGCTCTGTCTATTTCGATGCATTGGAGGCAGGCGGAGGTTCAGTCGGCGCGGCTGAATTCTCGCTCGAACTGAGGCTGGTAAACATCGAAACCGGCACTGTGGCGGTGAGCAGAACCCGGTTGCGCCTGCGATCGACGGCGGCTGTTTTCAGCATCTGCTTCAGTCCGTTGTTGGCCGCATTGTCGGTAAGCGGCTGAGTGAATCCGCGGGCCAGGATCAGCAGAGTGGCCAGCGACGCGGCCTGGTGGGCAGCCGCATCGTCGGTGGGAGCGATCTCTTCCACTCGCAACCTCAGGACGCCGGCCAGGCTCAGTTCGGGGCTCAGGCTGGCCACGATGGTGGAGTCGGCCTGAAGCGGCAACCGAAACCCGAAGATCTGGATGGCGCCGTTCTCGTTGAAAGGGAGGCCGATTTCACCCACGCCCCACGCCAGCGACAGGAGCGGCACATCGTGAAAGTGCTGCGAGAGCAGGGTTGAACCGGCAAAGGGCAGAGCCGCGGTGCGATGGCGATCGAGGATGGAGTGGATTTTCTCCGGAGTGGGAAAATTCGACACCGCGATCATGTCGTAGCCCACCTGGGCGACCCGGACCGTGCGGTCTTCGGAAGGCACGTTGTAAATGGTGTGGCCGGCGTAGCTTTCGCGGGAAACCGCGTGCGCGTCAAGCCACTGATTCAACCTGGCGCCGGTCAGCTTGCCCACCAGAACCATGGTGTAGGCCACAGGGCCGTTGGGGCCGTTCGGCTCCGGCATGCGGTGGAGAGCGATGGCGGCCTGGTCGAGGTCGCGTTCCCAGTCGACGCCCGTGGCTTCGACAAACTGCTCGTACTCCGGCACGCGGTGCGGCGGCTTGAGGTTGGCCTTGAAGAAGGTGCGAACCGGCTTGAGGTTCAGGTAGATGATGCCGTCCGACTCGGGCAAAAGGCGAGCGGCTTCGGGCGGGGCCTTGGAGCGCAGGAAAATAGCCAGCGCCAGCAGGACCACCACGGCTGCCACAACCAGAAGCGTTCTGCGGGTGCGCTTTTTCATTCCGTCCGGTCAATTCGACCGTCAGGAATAACCGTAACATCTTGGCCACCCGTCACAGCCCCGGAGTCCCGAAGCGCGTTGTCTATTCTGAGACACTGACGGCGTAGATCTTTCCGCTGCTGCTCATGTTGGAACTGCCGTATGAGCCTGGCGGCAGGAGCCCGAATTCACCCCTGCCCATGGAGGATTGGAGGGTGATCTGAAAGACACGTGGCGCCAGCTTTTCGCTCTGGAATTCGATCAAATCCCGAACAGCGCCGCCGGAGACGTGCAATACCCCGCCTGTAACAGAGCGGAACTCGCGGGCGCCTGAGTTGGGGTGAAGATGAAGCAGCTGGTACTCCGTAATGGCCACTCCCTCGGGCACGTAGACTGCCAGCACGACGGGAAATGTCAGGCCTAGCCTTGCCTTGGAGCCCTGGATGTGACCGTTGATATCCCCTTTCACAATGCCCACTGTGGCGATGGATTTCACGACGCCCCCGGTTTTGAAATTGACGATCTCCGGCATCATGGGAGTCCATGCGCCGCTCTTATCTCGGTAATAGGCCCCGATATCGTCGATGCCCGGCGGGCGACCCGAGGCAGTGGCCGCCGGAGTGACTGACGACCCGGCTGGCGCGGGCGCCGGCGATCCGCTCGACGCCCGGGCCATGATCGCGGAAATGATCTTGTCGCTCGCTCCGCCGGATTTGAGAGCGATCAGACCGTCAGCAGAAGTGTCGTAGTGTCCAGGCGACGCGTTGATGGTGGTGATGACCACGTCATCTGACAGCCCGGCCTTCACCATTTTGATCACGGTGTCGTTATTCAGCATCTGTTGAGCGAACAGTACGGGAGCCACCAGCAGGCATAACGCCGCAAAGATTGATTTGCGCATGACAGTCTCTCCTTACAGCGGAAAGTCGCAACGAAGCGGACGAGGGAGGAACACTCGCATGATCAACCGGAAGCGCGTCGATTAGCAAGAAGATTTGCGCTGAACAGCGGCGAAGGTGTCCCTGGACACGAGGCAGCAACGCTCGTCGCATCCCCGGCACTATGTTTCATGTACACGCTGGGAAGAACGCCAGGCCTCAACTCAACGAGCCGGAAGCCAAGCGACGGAATCGCAATTTCTATGGGCGGTCCGCCTCGGAATAGCGTAGACTCGGGTCGTTCCGGCGGCACGGCTCGTTCTTCCCCGGCAGGCCACTCATTTTCGGGAGGACTCTATGGCAGACACAGGTCAGCGCGTCGGGGACTATGAAGTCCTGGCGCCTCTCGGCGCGGGCGGCATGGGCCGCGTCTACAAAGTGCGCAACGTGATCTCCAATCGCGAAGAAGCGATGAAGATCCTGCTCCCCGACTTCGCTTCCGATCCCGAACTGGCGGCGCGGTTCATGGCGGAGATCCGCACCCTGGCGGGGCTCGAACATCCGGGGATCGCGCAGTTGCGTACCGCGTTTCAATACAACAATCAGTTTGTGATGGTGATGGAGTATGTGGAGGGCACCACGCTCGAGAAGCTTGCCGCCCAGACCCGGATCCCCATCGATCACATCCTGGACTACTCCACACAGGTTCTGGCTGCCCTGAGCTATGCGCACGGGCGCGGTGTCACCCATCGCGACATCAAGCCGGCCAACATCATGATCACCACCCACGGGCTTGTCAAGCTGATGGATTTCGGCATCGCGAAGTCCACCGACGACATGCAGCTTACGCGTCCCGGAACCACTATGGGCTCCGTGTACTACATGTCTCCCGAACAGGTGCGCGGCGGCACCGTGGACGCGCGCTCGGACCTCTATTCCTTCGGCGTGACACTGTATGAAATGCTGACCGGACGCAAGCCTTTCCAGGCGGACACATCGTACAGCATTCTGAACGCGCATATGAACGAGGCGCCCACCCCCCCGGCGGAACTCGATCCGTCCATTTCGCCGCAGTTGAACGCCATCGTGCTGCGGGCGATGGCGAAGCTCCCCGAACAGCGCTTCCAGACGGCGGAAGAATTTCGCAGCGCGCTGAAGGCGCAGCGCGAGGTGCATGCGACGCCCGCGCCTGTGCCCTCGGCGGAGACTCCGGCTCCTGCGGCCGGGCCTCGGTCTGAGGCGTGGATGCCGGCGACACCGCCCACCCCCCAGTACACAACACCGCAACCGCCCGCGTTTGTGCCGGTGCCGCTTCCTCCGGGCCCTCCTCCGAGCGCGACCAGGAGTCATCGCGGGCTTTGGATCGGGCTGGGCGCGGCGACCGCGATCCTGGCCTTGATTGCGATCGCGGCCGTGCTGCCGCGCATTTTCTCAACCAATGCCAGCCAGAAGCCGGCGGCGGCGGCGACCGAAACAACGTCGCCAGCCAGTGTTCCGGCGCCGGCGAGCCCGGCGGAGACGCAGAATCCGGCCCCCGACAAACAACCCCCTGCGCCGCCGGCAGGCTCCGCGGCCCAGCCCAAGCCTTCTCCAGCCGGTGCGCTCACGCACACTGCGAAGGCGCCCTCTGCGCCGCCGGAGGGCAAAAAGCCGCGGGAGCCGTACGTTTCGCCTGCATCATCGGCGGCCGTCAGTACGAGTTCGTCTGAAACTGGTTCAGCCCCTGTGCCGCCAGCGCCAGTAGGACCCTCTCAACGGGAGGTTCGCGAGGCACATGACCGGTATGCCAACATCGAAGCCCGCGCCGACGCCGCCCTGGCAGGCGTGGAGCAGATACGGAGCCAGCAGCGCGCGCAAGGACTGGACCTTCGCGGAGATATCATGGCCGCGATGAACCGGTTGCATCATCAGCTCGATGAGGCGCACAAGGCCCTTGCGGAGAGAGACCTGGACACCGCCAACGAGTACATGAACCGAGCCGACAATGAGGCCGCGCTGCTGGAGAAATTTCTGGGCAGATAGCGGGATCTGACGCAGACAAAGGAAACGCCCTGCGCGCGATCGCGAAGGGCGTTTTGCTGTCGCGGCCCCTGGGGGGCCTTGTCGGCGGGAACTACTGCGCGACGGTTTTCACCTTGTCGCCGATCTTGAAGCCGGAGCCGGAGACTGGTTCGCAAACGGCGGAAACATCGTCCACGTCAGTGGCTTTCACCACACCCACGGTGGTCGCCAGCTTGCGCAAAACGGCTCCCGTGGCCGGATCCTTGATCTCCTTGGTCACCCGTTCGACGTTGAACTGGTCGCCCACCTTCACCCCAACCTTGCCGCCCACATTCAGGACGATCTGGTTTCCTTCCACGGCGGCCACCGTTCCTTCGACGGAGGTGGTGTGGGTCGTGATCTTGGCCGCCGTGGGTACGAGTTCGGTCGCGAGCTTCTCGACAGCGTTCTTGGTGGCTTCGCCGATGATGGTGTTCTGGAAGTTACTGGAGCCGAAGTCGACGGCGCCGCCGCCGTGGCCATTCCAGGTGCCACCCCCGCCACCGATGCCGGTGCTGGAACGGGACGAGGTACCGGCGCCTTCGGCCACGCCCAGGATTTCGGCGGTATCAATGTTGACGACGCGGGCGTTGATGACGACGTTGGCGTTGGACTTGGAGTGATGCAAGCCGCCCAGAGCGCCGGTCCAGCCGCTTCCTCCTCCGCCGCCAAGCCCCTGGCTCTTGGTCTCATTGCCAAACTCAGTGATGGTGCCGACGATGATCGCGTCCACCCCGAGCAGCTTGCCGATTTTCGCGGCGCTATTGGGGTCGGCGCGGTTGGAGTTGGAGAAGTTCTGCTCGGCGAGAATCTTGTCCATCACCGCGCGCTCAATGACGGAGTAGCTGCCGTCTTTGACCAGGTCGGTGACCAGCATCTGCTGGATACCTTTGCCGAGGTCGACATCCGCGCCAAACCATGTCTGCGCCGCAGTTTCTGACCGCTCCGTAATCAAAATCCATAACTGCGATACGAGGCTTGCGCTTGGGCGCGGATTGCGCAGGCGAAGGAATGGCCATCGCTTCGACGAGGAGGGCCATGCCGGCTATACAAGCCGGGACAATCCGATGGGTTTTCATTGGAGCTCCCTTAAGAAGAATCGCTCGCAAGAAGGTTCTTGCGATGGAATAGTAAAGTCAAGACAATTCGCGTTTCAAAAAAACAGCTACCAGCTCCTAGCCACTAGTTTCTAGCTCTTTCGTACCGGGCGTGCACCAGTAGGGGATTCAGGCGGGGTCTTAGCGTTTCCTGAGAGAGGCTTCGAACTTCAGAATCGAGCTAGCAGCTAGAGGCTAGAAGCTAAGCTGCCTTTCGAGGTTTGCTCCGGCGGCGGGCCTGTGCTAACCTTTGATTCTGTGCCGTGGTGCGTGCGCAGCATGAGTGTGCCCGTACTGCTGGTTCAGACCTCCGGAACGTTTGGGGTGGGAAAGCGGTTCGAAAGCAGTCTGGAACCGCTTATGCAGGGCTGGCGTAGCTCAGCTGGTAGAGCATCTGATTTGTAATCAGAGGGTCGGGGGTTCAAATCCCTTCGCCAGCTCCACTTCAGGGAAATGGACCGGAGTTTGAACAGCGGCAAGAGAGTTTTACCGGGGCCTGGATTTTCGGGCGCCTGGCCTGTTCTCCGCGGTGACCCCACTTCAGGCGCAGGCTCCGAAGATGACCGGAGGCTTCCGGATGGAGCCTTGATGCGCAAAAGGGGCAACGTCGGCGCAGTTGAAGTTTTGCACAGGTGGCCGAGCGGTTAATGGCAGCAGACTGTAAATCTGCCGCTCTTTGGAGCTACGGAGGTTCGAATCCTCCCCTGTGCACCAGGTTTTTGGTGAGGGTTTGGAAATGCGCGAGGAGCAGCCGGGAACGCGCACGGGCCTGGATCTGCAACGGCGGTATCCGGTCGCTCTTCTGCTGTATGGCGTTCTGGCAGTGCTGGCGTGGTTTACAGTAGGCGAGGGAACAGTGGTCGTCTTCGGTAAGCCTGTAGAATTAAGATTGATTCCGGTTCTGATTCTGGCCACGTTCGCACTGCGTACGATTTTGGTTCGGCAGGCAGACAAGATTCGCCACGGGGGCGAGTAAAAGAGGGCTGATGTAGCTCAGTTGGTAGAGCACTCCCTTGGTAAGGGAGAGGTCACCAGTTCAATCCTGGTCATCAGCTCCAGATTTCAAGCAATTAGCAATTAGCAATTAGCTTTTAGCTCTTAGTGAATTGGTGGATGGTTTTGCCGCGGCATCTTGAACTGGCAGGATCGAGCTAAGAGCTAACGGCTAAAAGCCAATAGCTGTTTTTGCGGGAGTAACTCAGTGGTAGAGTCACAGCCTTCCAAGCTGTTGGTCGCGGGTTCGATCCCCGTCTCCCGCTCCAATTTTTGAGCTGAGGCACTCGTCCAAAACCAGGAGAAACATGTTCGAACAGGCAGCTATCGCCGTACAGGACCAGCAGGGGTTTGCCCAGCTGCATGCTTTGATCGACGCGGCACTTGATGCGCGCGAGGTGGAAGTGCTTCTCGATCGCATCCGGCGTTCCAAGCTTCGGGTCCGCGACTTCGAAGCGGTGCTGCGGCGCGGCTTTCTGGGCAAAGACGCGGTCCGGCTCTACGAAGCGCTGCCCGTTTCCGATCAGGGTTTGACGCGCGAGCGCTACCTGCGGCTGGTGGAGAAGGTTCCGCAGGAATTGCGGCAGCGGTATTACAAGGCATACGCGTATTACTGAGACGAGAGGTCAGATATTAGTGATCAGCCAATGCAAAGGCGGATGGGACTGACGCGAACGAAAACAAGATTGACCACCGAAGACTGATCACTGAACACTGTTTTTTGGGGCTGGAGCCGGACCGCCGGCGCCCCTGGATGCAACGGGCAGTACGAGCTACGAAAGGGATTCAGGACTTTTATGGCGAAGGAAAAGTTTGATCGTTCGAAGCCTCATTGCAATGTGGGGACGATCGGGCACATCGATCACGGCAAGACGACACTGACGGCTGCGATTACGAAGGTTCTGCAGAAGCACAATCCGAAGAATACGTTCCGTTCGTTCGACTCGATCGACAACGCTCCGGAGGAGCGCGAGCGCGGCATCACGATCGCGACGGCGCACGTGGAGTACGAGACCAAGAACCGGCACTATGCGCACGTGGACTGCCCCGGCCACGCGGATTACATCAAGAACATGATCACCGGCGCGGCGCAGATGGACGGCGCGATTCTCGTCGTGGCGGCGACCGACGGTCCCATGCCGCAGACCAAGGAACACGTTCTGCTGGCCCGCCAGGTAGGCGTGCCTTATATCGTGGTGTTCCTGAACAAGTGCGACGCGGTGGAAGACGAAGAGCTGACCGATCTGGTGGAGATGGAAGTCCGCGAGCTTCTGTCGAAGTACCAGTTCCCGGGCGACGATGTTCCGGTGATTCGGGGCTCGGCCCTGGGGGCTCTGAACGGCGAGCCCAAGTGGGAAGCCCAGATCGACGCGCTGATGGATGCGGTGGACAAGAACGTTCCCCAGCCGCAGCGTTCGATCGACCTGCCCTTCCTGATGCCGATCGAAGATATTTTCTCGATCTCGGGACGCGGCACGGTGGTCACGGGACGCATCGAGCGCGGCAAGGTGAAGGTGGGCGAGGATGTCGAGATTGTCGGCTTCCGCGAAACCCGCAAGTCGGTGTGCACGGGCGTGGAAATGTTCAAGAAGCAGCTGGACGAAGGCCTGGCGGGCGATAACGCGGGCATCCTGCTGCGCGGCATTGCCAAGGAAGACGTGGAGCGCGGAATGGTTCTGGCCAAGCCTGGCTCGATCACGCCGCACACCAACTTCAAGGGTGAAATTTACGTTCTGTCGAAGGAAGAGGGCGGCCGTCATACGCCGTTCTTCAAGGGGTATCGTCCCCAGTTCTACTTCCGCACCACGGACGTGACGGGTGTGGCAGAGCTGCCGGAGGGCACGGAGATGGTGATGCCGGGCGACAACGTGCAGCTGGTGGTCGAACTGATTACGCCGGTAGCCATGGAGAAGGGTCTGCGCTTTGCCATCCGCGAAGGCGGACGCACGGTGGGCGCGGGAACGATCTCGGAAATCATCAAGTAACGAAGCGAGTTGTCAGTGGTCATTGTCAGTGATCAGTGCAATGCGGCGGGTGGGCCGACGAGGCGACACCGGGCAGAACGAACTGATCACTGTCCACTGAGCACGGATCACTGGACTGGCGAAGAGCCGGCGAAGCTAAGAATCGGTTAGGATAGTGAGATGCGGGAAATTGTGACATTGCAGTGCACTGAGTGCAAGGAGCGGAACTACTCGACGACCAAGAACAAGAAGACGACCACTGGCCGTCTCGAGTTCAAGAAGTTCTGTAACCGCTGCCGCAAGCACCAGTCGCACAAGGAAACGAAGTAACGACGACAGTGGTCATTGAACAGTGGACAGTGATCAGTTTTGGGCGTTGGCCGGGAGAGCGAATCAGCTTACCCGCGCACGAGAGAGACTGATCACTGTCCACTGATCGCTGTTCACTGCCTTCAGGGGCGTAAGCTCAACGGTTAAACTGTCGGTCTCCAAAACCGAACTTGGGGGTTCGAATCCCTCCGCCCCTGCCAGTTGTGCATTTTCGCAGTGGGATCGAGGCCGATCCGAAGAAACGTCAGGTGGCAGGCAAGAACTCCACCTGCGTGGGATGCAAAAGGCCGGCGATACCTGCGAGAATGGCTTTGAAGATGGATGCACCCGGCAGGACGCCTGGGTGAAGGAATGGGTGTATGGCACCAAAGGCAGCAACAGTGAATGGCGAAGATCGTCCGGCGCAGATCAAACGGCAGGAGCCCAGTGCCGTCTCCAATCTCACCGGAAACATGGCCGGCACCTGGCAGAAAATCACTGGTTTCCTGAGCGACGTGCGCGCCGAAATGCGCAAGGTCGTCACGCCTTCCCGCAAGGAAGTGCAGGCGACCACTTCGGTTGTTCTGGTTGCGGTGTTCCTGTTTGGATTCTACTTCTGGGTCATCGACAACATATTCAACCGCGGCCTGGCTGCGATCTTGCATAAGCTGGGCGGTGCGCAATAGTGCCGGATCCGCAAATCGAGAACATGATGGCAGAAGAACTGGAACAGGCGGGCGAAGCCAAGCCGGAGCGCAACGAGCGCTTCAAGTGGTACATCCTGCATGCCTACTCGGGTTTTGAGCGCAAGGTCCGGGAGTCGATCGAGAGCCGTATCACCGCTTTCGGCTTGAAAGACAAGGTCGGCCGGGTCATGATCCCCACCGAGCCGGTGACGGAGATCGTCAACGGCAAGAAGCGGACCGTGGAACGCGTCTTCCTGCCTGGCTACGTACTGGTCGAGATGGATCTCGACAACAACCTGTGGCATGTCCTCAAGGACACGCCCAAGGTGACCGGCTTCCTGGGTACCGGCGACAAGCCGGTCGCGCTGTCGGAGGAAGAAGTGAGTTCGATCCTCTTCCGTTCCGAGACCGCCAAAGACAAGCCGCGCATGAAGATCAAGTTTGAGAAGAGCGAACAGGTCCGCATTACCGATGGGCCTTTTGCGAACTTCAACGGCGTAGTGGACGAGATCAACGAAGATCGCGAGACGCTCAAGGTCATGGTGACCATCTTCGGTCGCTCCACCCCGGTCGAACTGGAGTTCGCCAAAGTGGAAAAGATTGAGTAGTTGCAGCTTCTAGGTACTAGCTCCAGCTTCTAGCCCGCGTGTCACCTAGCGACCGCGGTTTGACAGCGAACCCTAGAGCCGCAGCACCAAAATTCGCATGAGAACGAACCAGCTAATAGCCAGCAGCTAGGAGCTAGAAGCTGGTTTCCGAAGGAAACATTCATGGCACCTCCGAAGAAAGTATCAACGTACGTCAAGCTGCAGATTGAAGCCGCCAAGGCAACGCCGGCGCCGCCCGTTGGCCCCGCGCTGGGCCAGGCGCAGGTCAACATCATGGAGTTCTGCAAGCAGTTCAACGCCCGTACGCAGAACAAGGAAATGGCCGGTCTGACGATTCCGGTGGTCATCACCGTGTACGCCGACCGCAGCTTTACCTTTATCACCAAAACGCCGCCCGCCGCTGTCCTGCTGAAGAAAGCTGCCGGCGTGGCCAAGGGCGCCGGCACCCCCAATAAGGACAAGGTGGGCAAGGTGACCGAGAAGCAGGTGCGCGAAATCGCTACCCAGAAGATGCCTGATCTGAACGCATCTTCGGTGGAGACGGCGATCAAGAGCATCAAGGGGACCGCCCGTTCCATGGGCATCGAAGTTGTGGCCTGATCCGGGCACATGAACTCCGTGCCCCATCCTTTTCGCGATTTGTGCGAAAAGGGCGGGAATCCACAAACGCCTACAAACCCTCCTAATCAGGAATCAAACTCATGGCGGCCGCGAGACTTTATCGCGGCCGTCTTGCTGTTTCTGGGCACTGAGGCTTTTGTCTGCTGGCAAAACTCGCGGGTTGCCGTCCTATGGGATCTCGGCTATCTGCTCGATACGAGTTGGCGCATAGCGCTCGGGCAGATGCCCTATCGGGATTTTCCCCTGGTGCATCCGCCGCTTACGTTTGTCCTGCAGGCAGTGCTGATGCGCCTGGCCGGTCGACACTATCTTGTCCCCATTGCTTACGCGGCCATCGCGGGCGGTTTCGGAACTGTGTTAACGTGGCGCATCGTGCTGCGTGTTGTGCGTGGTGCCACGGTCTTCGCTACAACGGGATGGCCCGTTGCGCTGATGCTGGCCGCGCCGCTCACGGTTCTGGGCATTTACTCGGTCTATCCGCATCCGATTTATGACTGCGACTGTGCTCTGGCAATCCTTCTCGCGTTGTTGCTGCTGACATCTCTTGCGACGGCAGGGAAGACCGGGTGGGTGTTGCCGGTGGCCGCCGGAGCAGCCGCGGTGCTGCCTGTTTTCTTCAAGCAGAACATGGGCCTGCCGTTTCTCGCCGCGGTCGGTGCAGGCGTCCTTCTTCTGCTGGTTCTTGAATTCCTGAACTCGCGCTCCATTCGCCGCGCATTTCGATCGCAATCCGCGTTCGTCCTGGCGGGAATGGCGTTTGCCTCGTTCCTGGGCCTGGCGGCGATCGCAGGCACTGCCGGCATCGGCAATTACCTGCTCTGGACGGTGCAATTCGCAGCGCAGCGGCGCCTGCCGGGACTGGCACCGATGCTGTCGGTGTACCGAGAGCCCTCGCTGGTGTGGACACTGCCCGCATTGAGCGCCGGCGTCGCGCTCTGTTGCACGCACCTGGTGGAGCGATGGTGGGCGCGCATCGCGGCGATATGCCTTATGGCGGCGCCGCTGGCCGCCACGCTCCTTTTACTTCTCATGCAGGATGATGCCGAAGATCGTGCTGACAACTTGCTCGCCGTGTGGCCGCTTTTGCTGCTTGCCGGGCTTGTGGTGGCTGCCTTTGAATTGCGGCGCGGGGTCACGCTCGGGAGGCTAATGCCATTTTTTGTCCTGGCCGCGATTCATGGCACGTTTCTTTCCCAGCAACTGTGGGGATCGACGTATGCGCTGTGGCCGCTGCTCATGGTTCTCGTGGCCCAGACACTGACGGCGCTGCCGGCCAGAGCCCGGCCGGTGGTCATCACAACGGCCGCGATGCTTGGTGGCGTGTTCATCATCTGCGGCGGCTTTTATGCAGTCTCGCTGGAGCGGCTGAGTTACATCCAGATCCCCGATGCCCCTCTCGAGCACTCATCTGTTCCCGCGTTGCGCGGCATGGCGGATCGAGGACCGTACCTGGCTAATTTCGACGAACTCGTTGGCTTCACTGAGCGTGAGATTCCGCGCGCGGACGCCCTGCTGGTGCTTCCTGGAGAAGACCCGTTCTACTACGCGACCGGCCGCATCCCGCAATTCCCGGTGACGCTCTTCGATCCCACAACCGATCCGTATTCGGCGCCGGAACTGCTCGCCGAAGCGCGCCGGCATGATGTGAAGTGGGTGATCGTCAAGCGGGTGGAGCAAATCGACGGAGACCCGATGCCGGAGCGGGCACAAAGCATGCAGCTGATCGCCGCGCAGTTTGCGCTTTACCGCCGCCTCGGGGGATACGACATCTATCGCAGGCGGTAAGAAGACGCAGCGAGGCCTTCCGCACAAACTCCAAAGCGTCCGGACGCAGAAGAGCCGCCCGATCGCGAGCGGCTCTTGTTGCGAAATTATTTCGGCGGGGCCGGGGTAAACACATCCGGTCTGCGCCCGGGTTCTGGTTTGGGCTTTGGCTTGGGAGCCTTCTTGACTTCCTTTTTGCCTTTATCTTTGTTTCCCATGCGTCCAAGCATGACACAAAACGAGGGCCAAGAGCAAAGAAGAAACGAGGCCTTAAAAGACGTGGAACCTTCGACGCCTATTGCTTCTTTTCAGGAGCGCCAGCCTCGTGCGCCAGGTGGTCGAAGTTCAGGATTGCGTTGAAGACCAGGCCGTAGGTGCCGATGGTTTCGCCGCGGTAAATGGGGTTGTTGCCGAACAGGAGCACGTTGCCCTGGCCCAGGTGTGCGTCGACTACGACTGCATGCTCGGCGATCGAAGAAGCCTTGTCGAGCAGGCCGGAGAGAAGCATGGTCTTGGCGTCAGCGAAGCGCAGAATCACCTCCGGCCGGTACTGGGGCGGGATGACCGATGGATTATTGCGCATTTGTTCTTCGTTGAGTTTGCGCGCTTCCCACGCCTGCTGTTTCTGCAGCGGCTCCGCCTCCGTGATCCTGCGGCCCTGGGGCTCATCGTTCTCTTCCGCGCTGCCGCGGCCGGTGGGACGCTCCGCGTAGGGGTCCATCAGCACCCGGCCGCCGGATCGGCCCACCGTATTGCTCACGTTGAACGCCATGCCGTTCGCGCTCATCACGGGCAGGTTCAGGTCGTAGCCGTTGGCCACGGGATGCTCGCGAGCTGCGAATACAGTGTTGAGCACGCTGCCGACCACGCGCGCTTCTCCGGCGGGAGCGATGCTGACCCCCGGCGCGAGCCCCGTGTCGATCGCGAATTGCGCGGTATCTTCGCAGGTAATCAGCAGGCCGCCCTGCTCGACGAATTTCTTGAGATGCGCCAGCCCGTCGTAGCCGAGTCCCGGGCGGATGTCGTCGGTGGAATCGATGCGGCCCAGGTTGGGCGTCAGGTCGGTTTTCTGCCAGGGCATGGCGTTGTTCCAGGTGGGCATGCCGTTGATGATGTCCGAGGCCGACGCGCGGCTCACCGGCGCGAACACAATCACGTCGTATTTCGAGCGCAGGTCGTCCTGCTTCGCCACCGCCTGGGTGCTGATGTAGTCGTACGGGACGCCCGCGGTGTCGAAGGCGTAGCGCCACCAGCCCTCGGTCTGCGTGGCCAGCCAGGTGTGCATGAAGGCGATGCGGGGCGCGGTGACAGTGTGTGAGGGCACGGTAGGCGTGACGCTCAGGATGACGCCGTCGAGAGACAGATCGCGCAGAGCGGTCTTGAGAGTCTCTTCTGGAACGCCGCTAATCAGCATCGACCCCGGGGAGAAGTGCCGGTCGCCGGCGTCGAAGGGCTTGTCGACAGCCTGGATGTTCGCTCCCTTCAGCTTGTAGACCAAGGCCAGCAGCGTGGTCTGCCCCGTGTTCGCAACGCCGACGAGCGATCCGGTTCCGTCGAGTTTGCCGGCCAGAGACGCTGGATCGTCCACCGGCTTCATATCCGCCTTGAGGATGGCCGTATCGGGCACGCGCGTGACGTTGAGATTGAATAACTCGCTGAACGACCAGCCCGTGTCGTCGTAGGGATGCTTCTGGGGATCATCGGGCGCCCAGAACTGGCGGTCGAGCAGTGCATCGGCCGCGCGCGAGTAGGGTTGATCCATCCGCACAATCAGGCTGCCGGCAGCGAACGTCTCCGGTTTCGGCTTGTCAGCCACGCTTCTCGCCGGGGACCGTGCAGGTGGCTGCTGCCGAAAGCTGCTGTACCTCGACATGCTGCCGCTTCAACGCCTTTACCAGTTCGACGATGCGGTTGGCGTGGGCTTCGTCATTGGCGATCACGTACGCGGCCGGTCCCTCCAGCGCAGGCTTCTGAATGGTCCGCTTGCTCTTGACATAAAAGTTCTCGAGGAAGTGATGGGTGTTGTGCGAGAAGTAGGAGATGGTTGTGAGCAGGGCGCTTTCTTCGTAGTTGTTGTTATTGCGCTGCGACCAGGTCACCACCGGCAGCGGCGGATTCTGACGATACCAGGTGCGCGAATACTCCTCCGGCGTCAGGATGCGTTTCTCGGTATCGGCGCCGCCGTTGCCGAAGGTCTCATAGAGGCGGCTGATGCCGTTGTGCATGCCGGCAAGAAACATCAGGTAGCCGGGGCTCCACGTATCGAAGTCGCCATGCGTGAATACGCCGGGCATGCCGAAGCTTTGCATCTGGGCCACGTTGTTCCAGCCCAGCTCGGCCCATTCGTCGGCCAGCGCCGGATCGACCCACGCGTTGTAGGGGCCGTCGCCGACCGTGTTGTCGTAGAGGAACGGGACCGATTCATGCAGGTCGTGCAGCACCTGGGCGTGCCAGTCGAGATAGGTGTCGAGCACGTTGCGAGTGAGGTCGAGGGTCATCGCCATGGCGTCGCGATTGTTGTCATGCGCGACGTAGTGGCCCCAGTAGAGGAGCCGCGGCCAGTCCTTGCCGGGGTTCGCCTTGTGCCATTTGTAGATGTCGACCATGCGGTCGCGGCCGTCCACTTCGACCACCGGCGTGATGAGCACGATCATGTGCGAGCGGATGAACTTGATGTAGGGCGCATCATCGACGGCGAGGCGGTAGGCGAGCTCCATCAGCGCTGTGGGTGCGCCTGTCTCCGGCGAGTGAATTGTTCCGGTGATGTAGTAGACGGGATAAGAATGATCGATCAGATCGCGCGCCTTGGCGTCATCGAAGTTGATGGTGCGCGGGTCGGCCAGCTGCGCCAGCCGCGCCTTATTCTCCTTCGCGCCGGCGAGCAACTCGGGATCGGCGATGGCCGCGGCGATCATCTCGCGGCCTTCCTCGGTGTGGCCGATGGTGAAGACCTTCACGCGGGGGCTGCTGTCTTCGAAGCATGCGGAAGTACTTGTACACATCCTCGGCGTAGGGCAGCATGTCGGGCGCGCCCGACACATCGCCCAGAACTTTGGCCGGCGTCGGCACGGTTTTCGATGCGGGCAGATAGTCAACCAGCGGCGAGATGAAGGACGGATCCGTCGTGTACTTCTTGATGTGGTCTGTGTACTGCTGATCGATGGGCTGGTTGGGATCGCGGGCGTAGTTGCTGTTCAGCGTCTGGCCTTGCGCGGATAAGGCCGCGCAGAATAAAGCAAGAACCAGCTTCGAGGGTCGCGTCGGTATCAATGTCAAAAGGATTCTCTTCAGAAACAGAAGTTGTCACGAGAACTCGCGTGAATAGCAACACGTTAACATGCGCGAAGCCGCGGGTCTTAAAAGGCAATGGACCGGGAAGATCGGGACGCGACAACGCATGGACGTGCAATCGCCACCGGGTCGCGGTGGCTACTTCTTCAAGAACCCCTGCAGCTCCAGCCAATCGGCGAATCGATCGATCCACTGATCCGTAGGAATGTTCTGCTTGTGCATTCCGAATCCGTGCCCGCCCTTCGCGTACATATGCAGCTCGGCTGGTTTGTGAGCCTCCGTCCACTTCTGGTACAAGGCAATACTCTGCGGCGCGAGCCCGAGGTTGTCATCGGTGGCGGCGGCAATAAACATCGGCGGCGCATCGGCCGGAACGGGAGTATCTTTTGGCGGCCCGCCGGCATAGATCGGGGCGACGAAAGCGGGACGGCCTTCGGGTGCGTATTTGAAGGCAACGCCGACAGTGACCGATCCGCCCGCCGAGAATCCGATGATGCCGACACGGTCGGGAGAGACTCCCCACTCCGCCGCGTGCTGGCGGACGTAGGTCACCGCCGCCAATCCGTCGGCGACGGACAGGGGCAGGATCTTCTCCAGCATGTCGTGAAATTTCGGCGGGTCCGCGAAGAGCGGGCCGAATTCCTGGGTCGCGTCCTCGCCGGTGTGCGCGAGCCGATACTTCAACACGAACGCGGTCACGCCCCTGGCGGCCAGGTACTTGGCTACATCGCTGCCCTCGCTGGTGATGGAGAGGGCCATAAAACCGCCGCCAGGACAAATGACGATCGCGGTGCCGTTTTTCATTTCCGGAGACGGCTTATAAACGGTCAGGGTCGGTTTGGTCACGTTGGTGACGACTTCGGTGTTCCAGACCTTTGAGAAGTATTCCTTCTCCGGATAATTCTCCTGCGTCGAGCCAGGCGGGATGCCGGGGTACAGGGGAATGACATCTTGGGCAGTTCCAAGGTTTACAACGAACGCCACCACGCAAAAGGTTCGGAGGAGGAATGTTTTCATCGCCGCCCAGTCTAGCAGAGAGGTGCGCTCCTGCATCTTTGGCGACGGGTGCCGCGGCGGTCCCGGTTCGGACTATTCGGCCCAAAGCACAATGCGCGCCACCTGGGGAGGCGGCGCGCATTCTGGTGCGGATAATTGAATTCTTCTTACAGGCCCGACGGGGCGACGTACACCTGCTGCGGGGCATCGATTTTTCCGGATAGACCGTTGGCCTTCAGCTTGATGGTCTCCACCTGGGACTTGCCTTTTACGGGAGCCGTAAAGCTGACCTCGTACTGGTTCTGGAGGCGCCGGTCGAGGTCCTTGAAGTAAGGCTGGAACGAAACCGGGTTGCCGTAGCCTTCCCAGTAGCTGTTGCCGCCGGTGGCCTGGGTGACACTCAGAAGCAAGTTCTGGCCCGCATTGGTGGCATAACCGCTGCGGTCAAAGCGGCCCTGGTTCTGCCAGTAGATGGAGTAAACCACCAGCCCGGCGCGAACCGAATCGGTGATCGAAGCCTGCATGTAGGGGTCCTCCGGATCGTAGCGAGGATTGTAGTAGTCCACGCCATCCGTAATCATGACGACCACGCGGCGCGCGCCGCGGTCGTTCGACGGCCAGTGCTGCGCCAGGCTGGAGAGGCAAAAGTACGGGCTGGCGCTCGAGCCGGGGATTCCGCCCGGGACGTGCAGCCCCTTCGCGGCCACGGCGTGATCGGTGGTTAGCGGGCTGGTAAGCACGGCTGTTCCATTTTGCATGTACGCGACCGCCACCTTCGCGTTGGCCGGCAAAGTGTTCACAAATTTGGCGATATCGGTATTTTGAGCGGCAAGACTGGTGCGGGCCGAGCCGTCGATCAGCACCACCAGCTCCAACTGGTCATTCTCGCCGCGCAGAGGAATCCAGTTGGTGATGGTTGAATCCTTGCCGTTGACCTTGATGGAGAGATCCTGTTGCGACAGGTTGGCGGGTGTCGCCTCCTTGTCGTGAGCGGGCAGGACGGTGATCACCGCCTGGCCGTGCCCCTCGTTGCCCTCGTTGGCGGCAAAAGCCGGCGCCATGATCATGAGGGCCCCGGCAGCCAGACTTATTGCGAATGCTGCGTTCTTCATGTTTTTAGTGCTCCTTTGAGGTGGCTGCCCGGGCTCGGCTGTCTGGCCGCCGCAGCGCCTCGTTCCACAACTTCTTGGACACAGACAGTCCGGATTTGTTGCGGATTTTTACGGCGACAAGTCGCGGCAAAAATGAATGTAACTTTTTGAGGGCGTTGAACATCTAACGCATGTACTCAATCAAATTTGCGCTTTGGAGTGTGCCCGGAGCGGCCAGGCTTTTTGCATTTCCATTGCCACTCCGGTATGATCCAAAGATGTGTCCGGACGAGTACCCGGACCGTCAATAGCACCACGGCTGTTGGGCCACCCGGCTCGGAAGCGGCAACCAGAAAAGTTGCCCCCAAACCGAAAGTGGTTCCCCGCAAAGGGGCTGGCAACAAGCGGTGGGAGACGAGGGATGAATGGCCAGAAAACTCAGCAAGAATATTGCGAAGGCGCGCGCTGCTGTCACACAGCCGGCCTATCCGCTGCCGGATGCAGTCAGCCTCCTGCAGAAAGTCAAGTACGCCAAGTTTGATGAAACGGTCGATCTGACCCTGCGTCTGGGCGTCGACACGCGTCACGCCGACCAGATGGTGCGCGGGACGGTCGTTCTGCCCCACGGCCTGGGCAAGTCGAAGACCGTGGCCGTGATCGCCACCGGCGACCGCCAGAAGGAAGCCCAGGAAGCCGGCGCGGATTTCGTCGGCGGCGAGGAGATGGTGGAGAAGATCCAGAAGGAAAACTGGACCGCCTTCGACGCCCTGATCGCTACGCCCGACATGATGAAGGTGGTAGGCCGGCTGGGCAAGATCCTGGGCCCCAAGGGCCTGATGCCGAACCCCAAGACTGGAACCGTGACCGTGGATGTGGCTTCAGCGGTGAAGGAAATCAAGGCCGGCAAGGTGGAGTTCCGCGCCGACAAGACCAGCCTTGTGCACGTGCCGGTGGGCAAGCTGAGCTTCGCTCCGCAGAAGCTGGTGGATAACGCGACCACGGTGATTACATCGATCGTGCGCGCCAAGCCTTCGGCCGCCAAGGGCAAGTACATCAAGAGCCTCACTCTGAGCTCGACGATGGGCCCCGGGGTGCCGCTGGATTCGGCCGTCGCCGACGCGGCGGGCAAGCACTAAAACAGTTGTCAGTGATCAGTGGTCAGGGATCAGTTGGCGCACTGGGGCTGCCCACACTGTCGCGGTATGAGATTTGAAGAGCAGGTTCGAACCGACGCCCTTTGGGCGCAGAGAAGGGGTTAGAGGACAGGAAAGATCGTGGCTTTGAAATTCACTGACCACTGATCACTGTCCACTGATCACTGTGCGGAGCACACAATGGCGATTTCAAGAGGAAAGAAACACGAGAAGGTTCAGCTACTGGCCAAGGAGCTGGAGACTTCGACGACGGCGATTATCGGTACCTTTGCCAAGCTGACCGTGGCGCAGGATTTTGCGCTGCGGAAGGTGATCCGCGAGTCGGGTGGCAAGTATCGCGTGGTGAAGAACAAACTGGCCGCGATTGCCGGCGAGGGCACCAAGGTGGAAGGCGCTCTGAAGGGCCTGAAGGGCGTCAGCGCGATAGCCTTCACCTCCGGTGACCCGGTGACGCTGGCCAAGGGCTTTTCCAAGTGGGTCAGCGAGAATGCCGAATTCCAGTTCAAGCTGGGCATTGTTGACGGCAAGGTTCTGAATATCGAAGAGGTCAAGTCGCTGGCGACGATGCCGGGCAAGGAAGAGATCTTTGCCAAGCTTCTGTTCCTCATCAACGCACCGGCGCAGCGCCTGGCCACGGTCCTCAATGCCACCGGTCGCGATCTGGCCGTGGTTCTGGGCCAGGGCGTGGAAAAGGAAAAGTTTGCTGCAGGGCCCGCGGCGAGCGTGGTTGCGGCGCCGGCGGCGAGCGCGGCGGCTACGAGCGAAGTTGCTCCGGCTGCACCGGTGAGCGAAGTTCCTGTTTCGGCGCCTGCTGCGGTAAGCGAAGAAGTTCCCGCGGCCGCGGCTGGGAGCGAAGAGTCGGCGCCGGCAAGCGAAGCGGCTGCGGCTGGCAGCGAAGTTTAAGTCAAGTTTTGGCGGTAAAGGCGGGCCGGAAGGGCGCTGGTCTGGGCGCATCGGAAACTTTCAGCTTTAGTTTGCGGCCGGGTATATCAAATTCAACGGTTTCGATTGGAGAAAAAAATGGCGGATCTCGCGCAGTTGGAAGAACAGATTGTGAGCCTCAGCCTGCTGGAAGCGGCGGCTTTGGTGAAGAAGCTCGAAGAGCGGCTCGGCGTTTCGGCCGCAGCAGCAGCACCGGTTGCAGTGGCGGGCGGCGGCGGAGCGGCGGCAGCTCCCGTAGTTGAGGAGAAGACCGAGTTCCAGGTCATCCTCAAGGACGCGGGCGCGAACAAGATCAACACCATCAAGGCGGTGCGCGAAGTCACCTCGCTCGGCCTCAAGGAAGCCAAGGACCTGGTCGATGGCGCTCCCAAGGCGCTTAAAGAGAACGCGACCAAGGACGAGGCCGAGGCCATCAAGAAGAAGTTCGAAGGCGTGGCGACGGTCGAAATCAAATAGCTGCAGAGCACTCGATCGGGCCGAAACGGCCCTGCACTTGCAAGCCGGGGCGAGACGCGTTACTATGTCAGTTGCGCGTCTTTCCAGCCCGTTCCGCATTCCTGAGGGAACTGAGCGGGACCGGGCTGCGCATTTGCATTTGAAATGGCGGTTGGCACACAGGCCTAGTTGGCCGGAGTCAGGCCAAGCACTCCGGCGGCGGGCGTCGGTCGAATATGAAGTGCCTTAGAGTCAATGGGTTAGGCGGAATCTGTTGACGGTGGCGTTCACCTGGCGGGCGAGAGCGGCAGAAGCGACCTTTGGGATCGACGAGAGCAGGTTTTGAGAATTCGGATGGGAGCATTGGCAACAGGCCACGCTCGTGAGGCATTGCGTCCTTGCGGGCTTTTCGTGTCTCCCTGTGACGACGAACTAGCCTTTCAGGCTTAAGTTGCGTCTTTACGCGCAGGATTGTCCATGGCAGTTTTATGCACCTGCGTGTTTCCTTCTCTCAATTGTGCGCAGTCTAGCGCACTTCCCAAGGCCTCGGCAATGCTCCAGGTCAAATTTCGACGCGAATTCATGAACCGTGCTTGGCATGAATGACCCGCGATGCCTAGCGGCTTGCGCAAGGCAGGCCGGCGCATAGGGTTGAGATTGGCTCCTCGCGGTGGGCCAATCGGAGATATCGATTCTTACCGTAAATTTGCCGGCGCCCCGAGACTCGGGTGTCGGCCCGGACTGCGGGCCCCGTCCACGGCCAGCGACCGGAACTTGAGCCTCAGGAGTGAAGCATGCCCAACGAGAAGCGCGCGATTCGGAGCCGGCTTGATTTTTCCAAGATTCCAACGGCAACCCAAATCCCTAACCTGATCGAAGTCCAGCGCCGTTCCTACGAGCGTTTCCTGCAGATGGACAAGCTGCCCAACGAGCGAGATGACTCGGGGCTGCAGTCCGTTTTTGTTTCCGTTTTTCCGATCACCGATTTCCGCGGCATCTCGCAGCTGGACTTCGTTGACTTCTCGATCGGCAACTGGGAGTGCAAGTGCGGCCACCTGAAGGGCCTCCATCACCTGCGCACCGCCTGCGTGAATTGCGGGTCCATGGTGATCACGGATCCGTTCCTCCCCGGCGACGTGCTCTGCTCCAAGTGCGGCCACTACAACAAGAACACGCCCGACTTCTGCAACAAGTGCGGCGACCCGGTCAGCCTGCAGCTGAAGTACGACCAGCAGGAGTGCGAAGAGCGCGGCATGACCTTCTCTGCGCCGCTGAAGGTCACGGTGCGCCTGACGATTTACGACAAAGATGCGGAGACCGGCAACAAGACCATTCGCGACATTAAGGAGCAGGAAGTGTTCTTCGGCGATATTCCGCTGATGACGCCTAACGGCACGTTCATCGTGAATGGCACCGAGCGCGTCATTGTGTCCCAGCTTCACCGGTCGCCTGGCGTGTTCTTTGAGACCGCCAACAATCGCACCTACTTCCTGGGCAAGATCATTCCCTATCGCGGATCGTGGGTGGAGTTCGAGTACGACCAGAAGAACACCCTGTATGTGCGCATCGACCGCAAGCGCAAGTTCCTGGGGACGATCTTTTTGCGCGCGCTCGGCCTGCGCAGCGATGAAGAGATTCTCAAGACCTTTTACACGGTCGACCGCCTGCACATTGCGGACAGCAAGCTGTTCTGGAGCATTCCTTCGGATCCGAAGACGCCCACTCACCTGGTTGGGTCCAAGCCGGCTCACGCCGTGCTGCACAACGGAGAAGAGATCGCGCACTCCGGCCGCAAGGTCACGGCGCACACTATGAAAGCTCTGCGCGCGGCTGCAATCGACCGCGTTGAGGTGGAGTCTGCTGAACTCGATGGCGCGATTACCGCTGCCGACATCGTCGACACCGCCACCGGTGAAGTGATCGTGGAAGCCAACGTTGAGCTCACCGCCGATCGCCTGCACAAGGTGCTGTCTTCGGGCGCCACGACCTTCGAGGTCTTCTTCCCCGAGCGCGACGACGTAGGCAACATTATCACCAACACCCTGCGCCGCGACTCGATCCGCAAGCCTGAAGAAGCGCTGATCGAAATCTACCGCAAGCTGCGGCCGGGCGATCCGCCCACGCTGGACACCGCGACGGCGCTGTTCGAAGGCATGTTCTTCGACGCGCGCAAGTACGACTTCTCGCGCGTTGGCCGCCTGAAGTTCAACATCAAGCTGTATGAGAACCAGGACGCCACGCACGCTCGATCACCGTACGCTGACGCCAGAAGATTTCTACGCGACCATCCGCTACCTGCTCAAGCTGCGCAAGAACATCGGCATCGTCGACGACATCGATCACCTCGGCAACCGTCGTGTCCGTGCCGTCGGCGAACTGATGGAAAATCAGTTCCGCATCGGCCTCGTCCGCATGGAGCGCGCCATCAAGGAAAAGATGAGCGTCTATCAGGAACTCTCGACGGCCATGCCGCACGACCTGATCAACGCCAAGCCGGTAATGGCCGCGATCCGCGAGTTCTTCGGCTCCTCGCAGCTTTCGCAGTTCATGGACCAGACCAACCCGCTTTCGGAAATCACCCACAAGCGCCGCCTGTCGGCCCTTGGGCCGGGCGGTTTGTCGCGTGAGCGCGCAGGATTCGAAGTGCGCGACGTGCACCCCACGCACTACGGCCGCATCTGCCCCATCGAGACGCCGGAAGGTCCGAACATCGGGCTCATCAGCTCGCTGAGCTGCTTTGCGCGCATCAATGAATACGGATTCATCGAGTCGCCTTACCGCAAGGTGAAGGACGCGCGCATCCTCGATTACGTCGAGATCGCCAACGCCGGCGACAGCGGCCTGCGCGTGGGCGATCACATCGAGAAGGAAGAAGTCGGGACGCCTCAACGACCAATCTGGCCGAAGGCCGGCAAGCGCGCCGATCGACTCGCATTCCGTTCAGCTTCTACCTGTCGGCATGGGAAGAGGACAAGCACACCATCGCCCAGGCCAACATCGAGTTCAACGACGAAGGCGTGATTACCGAAGACCTGGTCAATGCGCGCCGGCAGGGCAACTTCGTGCTGGTCAACCAGGCTGAAGTGGACTACATCGACGTCTCGCCGAAGCAGCTCGTTTCGGTGGCCGCGTCGCTGGTGCCGTTCCTCGAGCACGACGACGCCAACCGCGCGCTGATGGGCGCCAACATGCAGCGCCAGTCGGTGCCGCTGCTGGTGGCCGAGGCTCCGCTGGTGGGCACCGGCATGGAAGGCGTGACGGCGCGCGACTCCGGCGCCGTGGTGCTGGCCAAGCGCAACGGCATCGTGGACTCGGTCGACTCCGAGCGCATCATCGTGCGCGTCGAAGGCGAACACCATCCCACGCAGTTGTCGCGTGAAGTCGGTTCGGACATCTACACGCTGATCAAGTTCAAGCGGTCGAACCAGAACACCTGCATCAACCAGAAGCCGGTCGTGCGCGAAGGCGACCGCGTCATCAAGGGCCAGGTCATCGCCGACGGTCCTTGCACCGAACAAGGCGAGCTGGCGCTGGGACGCAACGTTCTCGTCGCCTTCATGCCGTGGCGCGGTTACAACTTCGAAGACGCCATCCTCATCAGCGAAAAGCTGGTGCGGGAGGACTACTACACCTCGGTGCACATCGAGGAATTCGAAATCGAAGCCCGCGACACCAAGCTCGGGCCGGAAGAAATCACGCGCGATATTCCGAACGTCTCGCGAGCACGCGCTGCGCGATCTGGACGAGAGCGGCGTGATCCGCATCGGCGCCCAGATCAAGCACGGCGACATCCTGGTCGGCAAAGTGACGCCCAAGGGCGAAACCCAGCTGACTCCGGAAGAGAAGCTGCTGCGCGCCATCTTCGGCGAAAAGGCCGGCGATGTGCGCGACGCTTCGCTCACCTGCCCTCCGGGCATCGAGGGCACGGTGGTCGACGTGCGCATCTTCAGCCGCAAGGGCCAGGAGAAGGACGAGCGCGCCAAGCTGATCGAAGCGGAGTATGTTGCCAAGCTCGAAAAGAACCTGGGCGACGAAATCCGCATTCTGACCGACGAGCGGTTGAAGCGTCTCGACGGCATCCTCGGAAACAAGGAAGTGCTTGCCGACCTGCACGATGAACGCACCAACAAGCGCCTGTTGACCAAGGGCGCGCTGCTCGATCGAGAGACCATCGAGCGCATCTCCACCAAGAACCTCAAGCGCATCCGCTACGACGACAAGGATCCCCGCGTCAACGAGCAGATCGATGAGATCGAGGAGATGACCTCGAGGCAGATCGAAGTGCTGCGCAAGATTACCAATGAAAAAATCGGGAAGCTGCAGAAGGGCGACGAACTGCCTCCCGGCGTCATCAAGCTGGTCAAGGTCTACGTGGCCATGAAGCGCAAGCTGTCGGTCGGCGACAAGATGGCCGGCCGCCACGGCAACAAGGGCGTGATCGCGCGCATTCTTCCCGAGGAAGACATGCCGTATCTGCCTGATGGCACACCGGTGGAAATTGTTCTCAATCCCCTCGGCGTTCCTTCTCGTATGAACGTTGGTCAGATTCTGGAGACGCACCTGGGCTGGGCCGCGCACGGACTGGGCAAGAGGATCGCCACCATGGTCCGCGCCAACAGCGATGTCGAGACCACCCGCGAACTGATGAGGAAAGAGTTCGCCGGGACCGCGACGTTGCGCCAGCTCGAGGAGCTCGACGATGAAATGCTGCTGCGCGTTGCGGCGGGCATGGAACGCGGCATCTGGTTCGGCACCGCGGTGTTTGACGGCGCACAGGAAAGCGAAATTAAGGCGCTGCTTGCCGCCGCCGGCCTTCCCAGCTCTGGCAAGACCATGCTCTATGACGGCATGACCGGCGAGCAGTTCGAGCAGCCGGTCACCGTGGGCTACATTTACATGCTCAAGCTGTCCCACCTGGTGGACGACAAGATTCACGCTCGCTCCATCGGGCCGTACTCGCTTATCACCCAGCAGCCGCTGGGCGGCAAGGCGCAGTTCGGCGGACAGCGCTTCGGCGAAATGGAAGTGTGGGCGCTCGAAGCATACGGCGCCGCCTACATCCTGCAGGAACTGCTCACCGCCAAGTCCGACGACGTCTATGGCCGTACCAAGATTTACGAGGCCATCGTCAAGGGCGAGGCGGCGATCGAGCCCGGCGTGCCGGAATCGTTCAACGTGCTCATTCGTGAGTTGCAGTCGCTTTGCCTTGATGTGGAACTGATCAAGCGCGCTGACCTTATTAAGAAGGTCCCCGTGCCGGAAGTCGCTGCCGTAGCCGACTAATGCTTGCGGTGATCCCAGGTCTCAGAATCGAGACCTGGGGCACACCAGCATCGTCGGACGCTACAGAGTTTGTTCAGGGTCCTTCCTGAAAGCGGTAACCGCCGCTTCCCGGGAAGGAAGGATCCTCTAGGAATCCCGGGAAAAGCCGCGGCAGTCCAAAAGGCCTGCCAAGGAGGGACGCCTTGTTCCGTTCGAACCCATTTGAGCTCACCAGCCCGATTACCGACTTCGACGCAATCCGCATCATGCTTGCTTCCCCGGAGAAGATCCGCAGCTGGTCGCATGGCGAAGTAACGAAGCCGGAAACCATCAACTACCGCACCTTCAAGCCGGAGCGCGACGGCCTGTTCTGCGCCCGCATCTTTGGACCCGTCACCGACTGGGAGTGCCTGTGCGGCAAGTACAAGCGCATGAAGCACCGCGGCGTGATCTGCGACAAGTGCGGCGTGGAAGTGACCGTCAGCAAAGTGCGCCGCGAGCGCATGGGCCACATCGAGCTGGCTTCGCCGTGCTCGCATGTGTGGTTCTTCAAGGGCCTGCCTTCGCGTATCGGCCACCTGCTCGACATCTCGCTGCGCGACCTGGAGAGCATTCTCTACTTCGAGTCCTATGTCGTCGTCGATCCGGGCGACGCGCCGGTGCGCGAGCGCGAGATCATCAAGGACGAAAACAAGTTCCGCGAACTCGACCAGCAGTTCCGCCCCTCCGGCTTCAAGGCCATGATGGGCGCCGAAGCCATCAAGGAATTGCTCAAGCGCGTCCAGGTCGACGAACTCGCCATCGAGCTGCGCGAGCGCATGAAGACCGAGACCTCGGCGCAGAAGAAGATCAAGTACGCCAAGCGCCTGAAGGTGGTCGAGGCTTTCCGCAAGCTCGCAACAAGCCGCAGTGGATGATTCTCGACGTGCTGCCGGTCATTCCTCCGGAGTTGCGTCCCGCTGGTGCCGCTGGATGGCGGCCGCTTTGCCACCTCTGATCTGAACGATCTCTATCGCCGCGTCATCAACCGCAACAACCGGTTGAAGAAGCTGATGGACCTGCACGCGCCTGAAGTGATCGTGCGCAACGAAAAGCGCATGCTGCAGGAAGCCGTGGACGCGCTGTTTGACAACGGCCGCCGCGGCCGCGTGCTGCGTGGCGCCAACAACCGCCCGCTCAAGTCGCTCTCCGACACGCTCAAGGGCAAGCAGGGCCGCTTCCGCCAGAACCTGCTGGGCAAGCGCGTCGACTACTCGGGCCGTTCGGTCATCGTGGTCGGTCCTGAACTGAAGCTGCACCAGTGCGGCCTGCCCAAGAAGATGGCGCTCGAGCTGTTCAAGCCGTTCATCTATCACCGCCTGGAGCAGACCGGCCACTGCACCACCATCAAGCAGGCCAAGGAAATGGTGGAGATGCAGGAGCCGGTGGTGTGGGACATCCTTGAAGAAGTCATCAAGGATCACCCGGTGCTGCTTGAACCGCGCCCCAACGCTGCACCGCCTGGGCATTCAGGCCTTTGAGCCGGTGCTCGTCGAAGGCAAGGCCATCAAGATTCACCCGCTGGTCTGCACCGCCTTCAACGCCGACTTTGACGGCGATCAGATGGCAGTGCACATTCCGCTGTCGCCCGAAGCGCAGATTGAAGCCAGCGTGCTCATGCTCGCTTCGCACAACATTCTGTCGCCGGCGTCGGGCCAGCCCATCACCGTGCCCACGCAGGACATGGTGCTCGGACTCTACTACCTGACCAAGGCCAAGAAGGGCGCCAAGGGCGAAGGCCGCGTGTTTGCCAACGTCGAAGAAGTCCTGATGGCGCTCGAAGCCAAGGAACTCGAGACCCTGTCGCCGATTCGCCTGCGGTACACGGGCAAGGTGCTCGACATGACCACGGCCTACGACGACCAGGATCTGACGCACACCGAGCCGGTCGACTTCAACAAGGAGTACATCTCCACCACCGTGGGCCGCGTGATCCTGAACGATGCGCTGCCTTCGGGCATGCCGTTCATCAACGGCCTGCTCAAGAAGAAGGGCATCGGCCAGCTGGTCAACTATTGCAACCAGAACCTCGGCCTCGAAGTCACGGTCCGCATGCTCGACCGCATCAAGGAACTGGGCTTCAACTACGCCACGCAAGTCCGGGCTTTCGGTCGGCCTCGATGACATGGTCATCCCGGCCAGCAAGTACACCGTCGTTGAAGAGGCGGACCGGAAGGTGATCGAAGTCCAGAAGCAGTACATGGACGGCGCCATCACCAACGGCGAGCGCTCCAACAAGGTGATCCAGATGTGGTCGGCGGTTACCGACAAGGTAGCCGACGAGATGTTCGGCAACATGAAGCGCGCCGACGAAGAGGGCGCCATGAACCCGATCTACATCATGGCCGACTCCGGCGCCCGCGGTTCGAAGCAGCAGATTCGCCAGCTCTCGGGTATGCGCGGATTGATGGCCAAGCCGTCAGGCGAAGTCATTGAAACGCCCATCACCGCGAACTTCCGCGAAGGCCTCACGGTGCTCGAGTACTTCATCTCGACTCACGGCGCGCGCAAGGGCCTTGCCGATACGGCGCTCAAGACCGCCGACTCGGGCTACCTGACCCGCCGCCTTGTCGACGTGGCGCAGGACGTGATCGTGACCGAGCGCGACTGCGGAACGGTGGAAGGCATCTATGTTGGCTCGATCGTTGAGTCCGGCGAGATCATCGAACCGCTGCGCGACCGCATCATCGGCCGCGTCTCGCTCGAGCGCATCAAGGACTACGACGGCAACGTGGTTATCGAAGTGAACCAGCAGATCGACGAAGATATCGCTTCGGCCATTCAGGGCGCCGGCGTGGAGAAGGTAAAGATCCGCTCCGTGCTCACCTGCGAATCGCGTCGCGGCGTCTGCGCTCTCTGCTACGGACGCAACCTCGGCTCCGGCCGCATGGTTGAACTGGGCGAAACCGTCGGCGTCATTGCCGCGCAGTCCATCGGCGAGCCCGGCACACAGCTCACCATGCGTACCTTCCACGTGGGTGGTACCGCCAGCCGCGTGGCCGACCAGTCGCGCCTCGATGCCAAGAACAATGGCTCGGTGCGCTTCATCAACCTGAACACCGTCGAGAGCAAGGACGGCGCGCTGGTGGCAATGAACCGCTCCGGTTCGATCGCGATCGTGGACGAGCGAGGCCGCGAGAAGGAGCGCTACGTGGTCGTCTACGGTGCTCGCCTGCGCGTGAAGGATGGCGAAGCGGTGAAGCTCGGCCAGTTGCTCGCCGAGTGGGATCCTTATACCTACTCGATCCTGACCGAAATCGGCGGGGCCGTGCAGTTCAAGGACCTGCAGGAAGGCATCACCCTCAACGAAGAAGTCGACGAAGTTACCGGCCTGTCGCGCTGGGTTGTCGCCGACTCACCCGATGAGAAGCGCCAGCCTGCCTTCGTGGTCAAGAACGCCAAGGCGCACAAGCGGTATCTGCTGCCCCGCGGCGCTCACTTGATGATCCAGGACGGCGACGAAGTGGGTCCGGGCGATGTGCTCGCCAAGATTCCCAAGGAGAGCACGCGCACCAAGGACATCACCGGCGGTCTGCCGCGTGTTGTGGAATTGTTCGAAGCCCGCAAGCCGCGCGAGACGGCCATCATCAGCGAGATCGATGGTATTGTCCGTTTTGGCGAAGTTCAGAAGGGCCAGCGCAAAATCTACATCACGGCTGACAATGGCGAGGAGAAGGAATACTCGGTGCCGCGCGGCATCCACGTCAACGTTCAGGAAGGCGAGCGTCTGCGGGCCGGCGATCCTCTCATGGATGGACCGCTCAACCCGCACGACATTCTCGACGTCCTCGGCGAGAAGGAACTGCAGGGCTACCTGGTGAACGAAATCCAGGAAGTCTACCGCCTGCAGGGCGTGGCCATCTCCGACAAGCACATCGAAGTGATTGTCCGCCAGATGCTGCGCTGGGTGCGTATCGACGAAGTGGGCGATTCGAACTTCCTGCTCGAGCAGCAGGTCGACCGGTTCCGCTTCCGCGAAGAGAACGATCGGGTGCAGGCGCACGGAGGCCGTCCGGCCACCGGACGTCCGCTGCTGCTGGGCATCACCAAGGCCTCGCTCTCGACCGACAGCTTCATCTCCGCGGCCAGCTTCCAGGAGACCACCCGTGTCCTCACCGAAGCCAGCATCAACGGAGCCATCGACAACCTGCGCGGCCTCAAGGAGAACGTGATCGTCGGCCGCCTCATCCCCGCCGGCACGGGACTGGAGTACTACCGCAACGTCCAGCTCTCTCCGGAGCTGGAAGAAGCGGCAGCCCGCGTGCAGCAGGAAGTGTCGGCCGAAATCGAAGCCGCCGAGCGAGAACTCGAGCTCATGCGCCAGGAAGGCGAAGCGGAAGAGATGGCCGCCGAATAACGACAGTGCTCAGTTGTCAGTGATCAACAAAGGCCCGGCGCGAGCCGGGCCTTTTCTTTGCCGACGAAACTCCGTGCCCCATCCTTTCTGCTTTTTTCTGCGGAAGGGGTGGGATACCACGAATTTCAGATGATCGTCTGCGATCCGGAGCGCAGTCCTGCTCTAGGGTGAAGACGTGATTTGCTCCACAACGGACCGTCATTGCGCATTCGCGCAAACAGCAACAGCTGCGACCGGCATATTAATCCCGCTTCCGCCGCTGAAACGGCACACATACGAATTGCCCGATGGCGTCGATTTGACAATGGTGGGGGCGATATAAGGTACCGAGTTGGAGTACCCGAATGCGGCATCGCAACCACCGGAGATGGCGGTCTGTCCCGCCGGGCAATACACAGTTGTGTATTGTCCTGAGAAGGCGTCAGCGACCGTTGTGGTGAACAGAACCTGGTTCAGACCCGACAAGCCCGGAGTTCCGCCAAGTCCTTGAGCTCCCTGCGGCCCGGGCGGTCCAATGGGCCCCTGAGAACCTTGCGAACCGGTCATACCTGGCACGCCCTGCGGTCCGGCTGGTCCTTGAGGGCCGGTTGAGCCTTGCGGCCCCTGCGCCCCGGCGGGTCCGGCGACACCGGAGAACGTCACTTCCAACTCCGGTTCATGGCTCGTATATTCCGATTCCTTGCTGTCGAAACCGAAACTGCCGGCATTGCCGCCTGCGAGGGCGATCGCGAGGCCATTGTTGGGCGCACCGTCCCGCTGAGCCAACCTTGCACCAGGGGAGTGATATCGACCAGCACGAACTGGTTCAAGCTCGACTTCGCCACCGCCACCGGCTTGCCGCCGCTCGCCGAGACGCCCAGGGTGGGCGCGGTGTTGAAGTTCAGTGAGTTTTCAAGCCAGGGCTGGTCAATTTCGTACACATCAAAGCTGCCTGCCTGAGAGACGGCGTCGACGAACAGCCGCACCGTCGCTCGGCTCACCGTTGCTCCAGACGGCAGGCCTGACAGGTTGAACCGGATGTAGCTCGTGGTGCCGGATTGCACTGCGAGGAGGGGTTGCGAACCGAAGTTCTTTGCGGCTGCGTTGCTGCTCACGAACGTATCGGCGCTTGGCGGCGCCTGGGCGCTGGCGGCGGAGGTGGTGCAGGCGAGGGGCATCAGGGCTACGGACATCGACAGGCGGATTCGCATTGCTTTATCTCCTTCGCTGTGGTGCCCCTCAATCAGACAAGGTTGCTATGGGACTGCAACCAGAGCGACCGAATCCCGGTGCACCGAGTACATGCGTACTCAACCCTCAATAGCGACGGAGTGATCCGAATCGTCTCAGAAAACTTTGCGGCTGGATGTCACAAGGGAGCCTCACGATCCGGAACCCCATCGTCGGTGAAGCTTGATCGATGACACCGAATCGTGTCGGCCGGCAATTTGAACGCAGAAAAGCCCGGGCATAACCCGGGCCTTCATTATTTCTGCCAGATCTCGAGGCCGCTCCGGCCTTTCGCCTAATGCTTCGGCTGCGGCGGCGTTCCGTACACCATCTGCCCGGTCAGGGAATTGCGATAGTACCCGGTCGGCGGCTTTTGCTTTTTGGGCGCCATGTACTTTCCGCCGTACGCTCCCATGTCTTTTCTCGGCTTGAGGCGCTGCGGTTTGGGGGCGTGCTTGGCATAGGCGCTTGGAGCAGCGCCACTCAACAGCAACAAGGCTGCGACGGCGCCCGCAAAAACCCAGGTTTTCATTCGCATAGTGTCACATCCGAAGAATACGTCACCGGCTATCGTTTCACGGCCTCCTCGTGCCCACATTGACAATCCGCAAGGATGCCGGCAAAGAACCTTTCCCGGATCCATCCTTTGCTAAGATAGGACCAAGCCAGCCCTAATCTTTACCTGACTTCGCATGCCAAAAAAATCAGTGGTACCGTCCCCTGCCCGTGATCGCGCGGTTGCCAAGCCGCCCATTCTCATGGAGCGCACCCAGCCGGTTATCGAGCGCCTCTCCGCCGCGTTGGGCGAGCCCGTCTTCACTTACTGGAATTCCACCAAGGGCGCCATCTGCCAGAATGACGTTGCCGGCCTCTACGCGCTCCTGCGTTCGACCGGCATGCTGGAGCGCCTTTCCCTGTTTATCAAGTCCGATGGCGGTTCGGGGCAGGCGGCTCTGCGCATGGTCAACCTGCTGCGCCGGTACGTCAAGCACTTGACCGTCCTCGCGCCTCTTGAGTGCCAGTCTGCCGCCACCATGCTCGCACTGGGCGCTGACCGCATCATTATGGGACCTCTGGCCCATCTCTCGGCGGTCGACACATCGTTGACCCACGACCTCTCGCCGATCGACCGCGATAACGACCGCGTCAGCGTCAGCAACGATGAACTCCTGCGCGTAATCCGCCTGTGGACCGAACAGGCCAAGGATTCAACCAAGAACCCGTACGAAGCCCTGTTTCCGTACATGCACCCGATTGTGATCGGCGCCGTCGACCGCTCCAGCGCTCTGTCTACCCGCATCTGCGAAGAAATCCTGTCTTATCACATGCAAGACCAGGAGCGGGCGCGCGAGATTTCCAACATCCTCAATTCCGGCTATCCCTCGCACAACTACCCCATTACGCTGCGCGAGGCGCATCGCATCGGCCTCAAGGTCGAGCCCATGGAAGACTGCGTCAACGGCCTGCTCTTCGAGTTGAATGAAATCTACTCCGAGATGGGCCAGAGCGCGACCACCGATTTCGACGAGAAGAACTCGCACGACAACAGCATTCTCAATGTGCTGGAGTCGAGCGGCCTGCTGATTTATTTCCAACTCGACAAGGATTGGCACTATCGCGCCGAGGAGCGCCGCTGGGTGGCCCTGAACGACAAAAGCAGCTGGCGCCGTGCCGAAATCGTCAAGGGGAAGGTCGCGATCTCCCAACTGCACGTGCGTTGAGGGTCGGACCTTATCGACATGGCGGCGAGCGCCCCCGCCCTCTCGACACGCCGCGGACTCGTCAGGGAGATTGCAATCCCGGAGCTGCCTCTCAGCCTCGATTGTCGCCGCGGCGACCGATCGCCGGGTTATCCGTCGCTCCCGCTGTTTCTCCCTCGCCCTGCTTTATATGCTTGGTCACATACATCGCTGCGTCGGCCGCGCTCAGCAGGCTGTCCTTGGTTGTTCCGTCGTCAGGGTAGAGCGCGATGCCGATGCTAGCGGATCCGCGGAGGACACAGCCCTCCACCACGTAGGGTGCGGCGAAGCAATTCTCCAGACGGTGAGCGATCTCTTCAACCTCGGAACGGTTGTGCACCGCCGGGAGCAGGACCGCGAATTCATCGCCGCCGATTCGCGCCAGAAGATCCGCGGATCGAAGCTGACGTTTCATGCGTCGCGAGGCTTCCTGCAGGTACAAATCACCCACCCGGTGCCCGTACTGGTCGTTGACCTGCTTGAATTCGTCCAGGTCCACGTAGATGAGGCCAAAGACGCCGGCATTCGCGCGCGCCCGGGCGATCTGGGCCTCCATCTCCTTGTCGAGGGAAAAGCGATTGTGGATGTCGGTCAACTGATCGAACTCCGAACGATGCACAAGGTCTGAATACAGGCGGCGGTTCTCGATCGCCAGCGTCGCCAGTCGCGATCCAGTAAAGAAAGCCTCTTTCTCGATTTCCACTGGCGTGTGTGGATAGACGGCCGCAAAAATGGTTCCGAGCGGCGGTCCGGATCGCGCCGGGATAGCCTCCTCGACAACGCGCGCGCCGCTCGTATCTGCTCCGTGGCTTCCCAGCCGCGCTCCATCCGCAATTTCGCACCAGCAGGGTGCGCCATGCAATTGGAACGACACAAAGTCGAGAATCTCTTCCAACACCTCGACCAGGGGACGCGCCCCGTTGATATCCTCCAGAATCCGGCTTCGTTGCTGCTGCAGACGCGCGTTTTGCCGCTCTGCATCCGCCTCGGCTTCGGCCCGCGCGGCCAGCACGGCGGTTTGGCGTCGAACCTTGCCCCGCAGCATCCAGCCCCACGAACTGACCGCCAGCATGATCACCAGCAGCACGCTGATGAGGCGCATCAGGTTGCGTACTGACAGCAAGGAAGGCCGCGCAATGACTGCGATGTCCTCGTAAGAACGCATCATCAGGTCGAACGGCACGTTGGCGTCGAAGGGGTTTGCGTCTTCCAGGATGCAGACCCCTGTCACGTGAACGGTCGATCCGATGGGAACCTGTTTCATGGGCGGCAGGGAAGGCGGCGCGAGCGAACTGTAGGTCGTCGCCGGGTGCCTGACGATTGCCGAGAACAGGTGGCCATCGGCGAGTAAGACGTATTGATCCTGGGCGGCCTCTCGAACCGCCACCACGACCGTGCCTTGGATGGAGACCAGGTCGAACAGGTGGTGGCTCTGCGTGAGCTCAGCCCAATTGGATTCGTGAGGGCTTACCGGTTCCGGAACCCCGGTGTCCTGCACCGTGGCCTGGGTCAGCGTCAGAAATCCGTCGTGGACGTCGGGTATTCCGGTAGCGTCCGCTACATCCCCAAGGCGCAGATCATTGCGTCCCTCGGTCATGATCCACAGGCTCTTGGATCCGTTTTGCAGCACCACCGCGGAGCCCGGTTGATAGTAGGTGATCGTCCCCTGCACCCGAACGCGGGGCGTGCTGGTGATCACGTGATAGTCGTTCAGAATCTGATCCATCGGCGTGACCGGAAGCGACCACGGGCTGGATGGAGCATGCGCAAGCACCTTGATGTTTGACAGTGAGGTGATGTGAAGCAGAACCCCGGTCTGCTGCATCTTGCCGTCGAACCTGCCCGACGCCACTCCCGTCACCTCGACCTCGGCGTCGAGCAAACCCTTCAGCGCCTCGGCATCGTTACTGTCCAGCGTCGCTTCGATCGCGCCCCCGTCGGCCAGCATCTGCAGGCGCGAATTGCGGCGCGAGAAGTTACCCACATCCGCGGTGCGAACCAGGGCGCGGACCGTTACCAGCCTGCAGTCGTAGCGCGCCTGCAGCAGGTCTTTGAAGTCCGCGCTGACGGCCTTCGGCATTTCACCGTGACCAAGCCGTTCGATGGTGCTGTTCCCGATAATCGGTCGAAAGCTCTCGGCGGTCGTTCCCCGCACCCGAATCCGATCGCCAGGCCTAAGCTTGAGGCCGGTGGTGGCACGAATGTAGATGGCGGCGTCGCCATCCTGGACGAAGAGCGTCCGCTCATAATCACGGTAATAGGTGACGGTGGCTTCAAACTCCACCGGCAGATGCCGGCTGGCCTCAGCGTTGGTGAGCTCGTGGATTGCTGCCAGCGTGGTGAGGGTCCCCGCTTCTGCCCCTGCAGCGGCAGCGACACAGACGAGAACGATGACCACTCCCAAGCTCAGCTTCTTCATCGAACGATAAACCAGTCCTGATCTCCGAATCTGTTCGGGACCTCTGTTCCATTTATCGGCGCAATGCAAAACAAAATCACTCGGGTCTGGAACCTCGGACGGGTCCGCAAATCCCCGAAATGACAGTGCACGGCGCCGCCGCAGGTGTTCAGTGGGTACTATGGTATGCGCCTTTGAACGGCGCTGGCACTCACCAATTGGTGTGATCAAGGCTCCAATTTGGATCATCGGCCGCCTGACGCAGTGGGCGGCGCGACGTCCTCCAAGTTCTTTACAATGCTTGCGGTGCGCGAAGAACCTGCGTAACGTCACCGCTGAACTGGTCGTTATGAGAAAAATCGATCAAATGCCCAAGCCCGGCGCCGGGTCGCTTCACAGCGGCACCCAAGCGCTTCCACCCCGCCGCATCCGGGTAATCGGGGTCCCCCTGGATATGGGCGCCAGTCGCCGCGGTGTGGATATGGGGCCTTCCGCGATGCGCGTCGCCGGACTGGAAGCCCGTCTCGAAGCCCTGGGCCACCGGGTAACCGACGGAGGCAATATCCGCGTCGAGGTCGCCGAAACTCTGGCCTCCGGCAGCGACCGGGCCCGCTACCTGAAGCCCATCGCGGAAACGTGCACCCGCACCGCCGATGCGGTCGTCAAGACCCTCGAAGAGGGCATGACGCCGCTGCTGCTGGGCGGCGACCATTCCCTGGCCGCCGGATCCATCTCCGGAGTGGCCGAATTCTACCGCCGCCAGGGGCAGAAGATCGGTGTACTTTGGATCGACGCCCATTCCGATATCAACACGCCGGAGAGCTCGCCCTCCGGCAATGTGCATGGCATGCCCCTGGCGGCGCTGCTCGGCCTGGGCCCGGAAGAACTAGCCAACCTTTACGGCTACGCGCCCAAGATCAGCCCCGAAAATACGGTCCTGATCGGCGTCCGCGACATCGACGCCGCCGAACGGGAGAACATCCGCCGCGCCGGCATGGCCGAGGTCTACACCATGCGCGACATCGACGAACGGGGCATGCGCGCGGTGATGGAAGAAGCGCTGCGCGCGGCGGGTCAGGGAACGGCCGGCTATCACGTTTCTTTGGACATGGATTGGATCGACCCCGAAGACGCACCCGGCGTGGGCACACCGGTGCGCGGCGGCGCTACCTACCGCGAAGCCCACCTGGCCATGGAGATCCTCGCCGACCATGGCCGCCTGCTCAGCTTCGAGATCGTCGAAGTGAACCCCGTGATCGACGAGCACAACCGCACCGCCGACCTGGCCGTCGAGCTGGCATGCTCGGCATTCGGAAAGAAGATCCTGTGACGCTCAGTTCCCAAAGGGAAGGAGCAGTCGATGCGAGAATTTCCCGCAACCAAGCCTGCGTCGTCGTGACGGGCGAAACGGGGTTACTCACTTGAATCGGGAATTCATCCTGCGTCCCGCCGAGTTGCCGGGCTGGAACAACACAACCGCGCGGAAACCTCGTTCATGCTCCGATGGCTTACGTTGTCCACTTAACCCTCGCCAACCAGCTTCAGGTAATCCGGCTCATCGGCGATCGTCCGATGACGAAAGGCGCGCTCAATCCTCCGCTCCTTCAGAAAAAACACGCCCGGCATCTGCTCCGCATCTTCCTTGATCAGGCCAATTCCGTACTTGAACAGCGCACCCTTGAGCCAGCCCATCAAGACTGCCGGCCTCAACGAGTGCAAATAAGGGTTGGTGCGTGACAAACCGAAAGCGGGAACCTGATAAAGCGTCGCCTCTGGATTGCTGATCCTCTCAACATCAGAGAGGTTGTAGTAGTCGAAGTAAGGTTTCGCCCGCTGCGGAGAGCCGAGATGCACAAAGACAGGCCGCACCCCCTTCGCCTCAATCTGCGGCCGCACCTGCGAAACGCGATCCAGAGCCATGGCGCAAAAAGGCGCACGAGAAGTGGCGAAGGAAGACGAGCAAAACCGGCGATTCATCCACCAGCTCGAGCAGCGACCGGCCCGCCTCCGTGTGAAACTCGCGCAGGCAGTCTGCGAGATTCGATCGATCGTATGAGAGTTGCGCTCCCGGAGACATTCGATCCATCCCCCGCTCGTGATAAGCGTCAGCCGCGAAAATCGTCTGTGTTTCCCAGCAGGAAGTCGCGCAAAAACGGCGGATACAGCAGAGAAAGCTTTGTGTACTGATCCGCAAGAATTTCCGCCGCCGCGCCTCCGCCAGTCTTACGAGCCTCGGCTATTGTGGCCCGATGCCGGTGGAGCTCGCGCCAGTCCATTGCATCTCTGAATGCAAGGGGCATGGTTGCATACGCGGGCGCCACGCGCTCTTCGCATACATTTGCCAGCAGCCTGTACTGACCGGGTTTGCCAAACCCTTTGCCCGCCAAAAACCCAAAGCCCTGCTGGGCGGAATAGGCCAATGGAACGCTCTCGAAGATTGCGCCGTAGAAATCCCCAAATCTCGTCGCGGCCTCTGCCTTGTCGGCAAATGACTCCGCCTCGTCCTGCAGCTGCGCGCACGCCTCGGCGATGTTCTCTTCACCCCCATCAAGCATTGCGAACTTCTTCAACACATCAAGCAAAAATCGCTCTGGCCCATTAAAGATATTCAGTGCCCCGGGCTTATCAAGCGCCAGCTTAATGAAGTTCGATGGCGCGGCCACGCAAGCGATTCTCGTGAGCAGCAGCACTGTGGCGGCCAGGGCGCCCGGTATCTCGAAGTGGAGATAACGATGTCTCGTCTCTTTCTCCAGCGCCGCCGCGAATTCCGCGTCCGAGACTTGCGATCCCTTTTGCCCGTGTGAGCTCAGCAACTCATTCAACTCTCCGCGCAGCCAACCCTCGCTATCTGCCTGCCATGCCAGCTTTGCAATGGACTTGATTTTCTCCGCAGCATCGGGATGAGTCTCAGAGATCGTGACTGCCAGCGAGTCCATGTATTCGCGCAGAGCCGTGGGAGCGGGTCCGGTTTCATCGATCACCGGCAAAGCCGCGGCGTCTAGGCCCGCAGGTAGAGTCGTGCTAAACCGACCCGTCTCGCCGGCCAGCATATAAGCCGTGTTGTTTTTGCTGCGAATTGCAAACCACTGGCCGGGTTCCGCCTTTTCAACGGTTGCGGCGAGCAGCCAGCCCCACTCAGCGCTTTCAGGGCCGGCAAAGAATAGACACTGGGCCAGAGACATTGCCGCGGTGACCGCATTTCTCGGTTTGACCAACTGGCTGCTCGCTGGTCTCATCCGGGTTTGCCTCCCTTGATCCTCATCTCCACCTGGAGTGTCAATGCTGCCGCGATGCGCCGCGCTTTGGCTTTAGGGAAATTATCGGCGATCAATTGCTTCATTACGGCCGCCTCGCCGCCAGCCAAGAAGCTCTCGATGTCCTTCGACTCCGCGGCTGTCCCGAGCTCGCGCAGGGCCTGGCTCGCAATATTCAACTGCTGCGTCTGCTCCTGCAGCAGCACTTTCGTGTCGTTCTCGGACGCTTTCATTTCCGACTTGTGTGAGGCGGCCTTCTTAACCCTCTCGAGCGCCGCATTCAACGCATCGCCAATCGCCTTCTCGCCGGTCTCCTGTCCCTTCTTCTTGAGGGTGTTCCACAGCCAGAGTCCTCCGGCATTTGCAAAGCCAAACAGGAGGTTGCCGATATACATCCACACCTCGGCATTGCCGGTGAAGTGCCGAACGTCATCCTTTGAATTGATATAAACCGCGTCGCGGCCGATTACTTCCGCCATCGTCGACCGCATTTCATCCGCATCACTCATCGACATTTGGAAACCTCTCCCATCACAGGCGTTGATTATTACACTCAAAGCAAAGAGCCAAAGTCAGAGGTCGGATTCAGTGCGTCGAAGTCAAGTTTGAGACAGCTGTTCCCGGACCTTGTCCGGTGTGCCGGCGGCTCCGTTATTGGAGCGGCTCAGCTAGTAGCGAGGATGATTTTTCTCTTCCGGGAAAGTGCGGCGGCGAACAAAGAGGACGGGGTGCCGAGAGGGGTGGCTCGGCGGAAGAGCGGCTAGCGGGCTTTGGAGGCAGAAATTTTTACGCCCATGGCGTTGAGCTTGGAGCGGCCCTGTCTTTCAGGGCGGCCCGTGATCGGCGTCTGCTTAAAGGGGCTATTGGATTGTGCCCGTCGGATAGGTTCTCCCGATCGTTGTAACGCGGAAGGTCCAGACCCGGTCGAGCGATGGCTTCTTGGTAGATCCGCACGTCGGGCAGGTTGGCTTTTCCTTTTCCGTGATGTGATGACAGATCGGACACGGTTCCTGGGTGAGCTTCATTTCTCCTCCTTAATGACGTTGGCAATCAGCGACGGGCGGGGCGAGCGTTACGAGGAACCACGTGTCGTCATGGGTGCACAGGTAGAACACCAGGACTTCACCGTCCTGGCACTGGATCTCGTCCCCCGGTTTGTGGTTTGCGAGGCAAGAGCCGTCGCAGACGGATGGAGTGGTCATGGTTCACCTCCCACGTTGAAAAACGGAATCGGTGAGCTGTCAAGAGCCAATGGGGGGAATGGTTCTTCCTTACACATTTCCCCAAGAGCAAACGTTCTGCATTGACGCTCATCAAATAGAGCGTCAAATGTGGTGAAAAGTGGGTCATCGGGTGGTTCCGGAAAACTCGCCAAAGCTGTGGGGCGGGCTGTTTCGGCGCGCCGAGCTAACCTTCAATGAAGGCCGGGTAAGCTGGCCGCGTACGATAAAGTATTGTTGACAGGCACCCAGGCTCTCTTCCCGCATCCCCGAGCCTTAACTGCCTTCCATCCCGCACGGACCAAAGCGAACGAGGGGCACGATGCACATTCGCTGGATGTCCAGTCTCTGCCTCGTCTCGTGGCTCCTTCTTCTGTGGAGCCTGGGGGCGTTGCGCGCTCTGGGGCAATGCGCGGGAATCGCCACCCCTCCAATTGCCGCCGCGGACTGTGCCGGGCACGCTCTTCCGCAAGACCGCGCCGCAACAATCGATCCCAGCCACCCGTACACTTTGGCTGAGCTGATCGATATTGCCGAGCGAAATAACCCCCGCACGCGAATCCTGTGGGAACGCGCCCGGCAACGTGCAGAGGCGCTGGGTGTCGAGAAAAGCGCCTACTTCCCCGTGCTCGCCGGGCTCGCCGCATTCGGCGATTCACGCAGCGTCGCACCCTTCCCGAAGCCTTTCGCGCCGCGTGGATACACCATGGTCGAAATACCGGTGGTGGAGCCGGAGATCACACTGCAATACCTGATCTTCGATTTCGGGAAACGCGAGGGCCGGGTGGATGAAGCGGCCGCGCAAAAGATCGCCGCCGGTGCCAACTTCATTGCCGCAAATCAGCAAGTCGCTTTCCGCGCCGCCGCGGCATACTATCAGCTGCTGACCGCGCAGGAACGGCTGGAGGCAGCCAGGGAGACAATGAAAACCGCACAGACAACGCAAGATGCCGCGGAGGATCGAATGAACAACGGGCGAGCCACGTTGCCCGACGTATTGAATGCACGTGCGGAGACGGCGCAATCTCTCTTCGACCTCGAGTCGGCGGATGGCGATGAAAAGATCGCCCGCGTCAAACTCACCGAGACTGTTGGCGCAGAACCTTCGCCTGACATCACGATCGACGGGCAGAAAGATACTCCGTTGCCCCAGACGCTGACTCTCTCCATCGAGTCCCTCATCGATCGGGCCATGGCCAACCGGCCCGACCTGCAGGCCCAGGCCGCAGAGATCCGTTCGGCCGACGATGCCATCCGGCAAGCCAAGGCCGCGTACCGCCCCCAGATCGCCCTCAAGGCGGCCGGTGCACAGACCAGCGTTTGGCCTACAGCGGACTTTGGTGAGCTGGGCCCGGCCAGCGAACCAACCTGGTCCGTCACCCTGGGCGTCGAATGGCAGCTTTGGGATGGTGGCGCGCGGAAAAACCAGCTGGCCATCGCCCAATCGAAGCGGCGCGAGGCCCAGGACGAGATGACCGAACTACGGGACCAGGCCACGCGCGAGGTATGGACCGCATATATTGCATTTCGTACCGCAGTGAGAAAAGAGCAGGCAGCCGAGGCACTCCTCGATTCGGCAAGCACTTCGTATTCGGCTTCACTCGATGCGTATCAGTACGGCGTCAAGAACCTGGTCGATGTGCTCACGGCGGAGAAGCAATTGGCGCAGGCCCGGTTGTCCGGCGTCTCCGCCCGATCGCAACTATTTCTTGAGGCGGTCAACCTGGAGTTTACAACCGGCAATCTGCTGCGCAACCAGCCCCCGGCAACAACGCCCCAAACCGTGGAAGATCACAAATGAAGACGACCCTGAAGAGTCTCGCCTGCGGCGCGGCCGCCTGCCTCTTCTTTACCGGGTGCGGACGCGCGCCCGCGATTAACATTCTGGGTTCTTTCTTTCCTGCCTGGATGATCTGCCTGACCGCGGGCGTGATCCTGGCATTCGTAGCTCGGTTTATCCTGCTTCGCTATCGCATGGAGACAGAAGTGGGTCCGCTGGCGCTCTTCTATCCGTGTGTCGTTGTACTTTCGACATGTTTGCTTTGGCTGATCTTCTTCCGTTGAGGGCGGGCAAATGGAGCCAAGGACTGAAAATTTCGATCGCAAGCGCTGGGGCCGGAGGATCGGTACTGGAGTCATCGCAGCCACTGTTCTTGTCCTGGTCCTGGTGATTCTGGAGACAGATCGCAACCCGCGCACCGATGACGCGAGCGTTCGAACCAACTTTATCGAGATTGCCCCCGAAGTCAGCGGACGGCTGGTGGAGTTGCCTGCCAAGGACAACGCCTTTGTGAAGAAGGGCGGCATCCTCTTTGCGATCGACCCCCGCCCCTACGAATACGCACTTCAGCAGGCGCTTTCGGACCAGGCTTCCCTGGAACAACAGATCATCGACGAGCGGCGCAAGATTGCGGCGCAACATAACGCTGAAGACGCGGCTCGCGCCGGATTGCACAGTTCCAGGACGGGCATCAAAACTGCGGGCAGCAGCGTCGACCTGGCCAAGGCTACCGTCACGCGCGCTCAAGCCTCGGCCGCGGCCGCCGAGGCCCAACTCAAGTACGCCACCAATGACCTCAACCGTATTGAACCTCTGCTGAAGAAGAAATACGTGACCGCCGATCAGGTCGACCAGGCGAACACCGCGGTTAAGGTGGCGCAGGGCAACTTCGACGCAGCCCAGGCCGCGCTGGAACAGGCTCAGGCACAATACACGGAGGCGATCCTGCATCAGGATCAGGCGGATGCGGCTGCGTCTGAATCCGTCGCCAAGCTTGGCCAGGCCGTGCATGCCGTCGACAGGATTGAGACACTCCTTTCACAGCGTGACGCCAAAGCCGCGAGGGTTCTTAATGCCCGGCTCGATCTCGAGCGTTGCCGCGTGGTGGCGCCGTTCGACGCCTACGTGACCAACATGAATATCTCGGAGGGAGCCTATGCTCGGCCGGGCAGCCCACTCTTCACCCTGATCGACACGCGCAACTGGTGGGTCATTGCCAACTATCGGGAATCCAAGCTCAAGGCCATCCGTCCCGGGATGCATGTCGATGTCTACCTGATGAGTCATCCGGACCACAGGTTCAATGGTGTCGTGGAGAGCATTGGCTTTGGCGTCTTTCCGGAAGACGGACTGGTGACGAATGGACTGCCCAACATCGAGCGCACGTTGAATTGGGTGCACCTCTCCGCGCGATTCCCTGTGCGCGTTCTTGTGCAGGATCCCGATCCTGCACTCTTCCGGATGGGTGAGACGGCCGTGACCGTGGTGAGATAAGCGCAATGGAAAAGCCCTCCTCCCCGGCAGTTGCTTCGTCTCTCCCGCCTTTTGCGCTGCCATCCCGCGCAAACACGGTGGCGGCATGGGCAGAAAGAGCCTGGCAGGATCTCCAGCCCGGGCCGGGCCGTTTAAGCGGGACGTTGCGAATTGTGCTTGCCAGCGTCTTGACGTTGCTGGCGTTATTAATACTGCAGGCGCCGTTCGCCTCGGTCGCGTTGTATTTTGTCTTCATCGTAGGACGAGACAGCCCTGCGGTCTCACTGCGCTCGCTCTTCTCCATGGTTCCTCTAGTTGCCGCGGTCGCGACGGAACTTGGAATCGTTATCTTGACCGACAATGATCCCATGGCCCGTGTCCTCGGCGTTGCCGCGGTGGGCTTCTTCTCCGGCATACTCGTTGTTGGGACGACCCAACCGACGCTGGGTTCCACCTGGGGCTTTATCTTTGCTACGCTGATTGCCCTTTGGGAGACCCATGCGCCTGCCAACCGCCTGGTCACAGCTTCGCTCTGGATCATTGGCGCTCTATCGATACCGATCTTGTCCTCAATAGCCGTTGAGTACGTCTTCGGTTCGCGCCATCCCGCCGATTTGCTGATCGAACAACGCACGATTCGGTGGCAGGCATTCATTCTGATGTTCACGCGCTTCAGTGAAAAAGCAGACCCCGAGAAGCGGGCGGAAGCCGTGACGCGAGTCGGGCGCCTCGCCATAACTGGTCAGGATGGAATGCAGGCACTCTACAACAAGATGGTGGAGCGAAACCTCGATACTGGCTCATTGCTGGTCGGCGCCCGGGTCCGCATCACCATGCTGGCGCAATTGATGGATCTTGGCGCGGCCGTTGGCTCCGCTCCCTACGCCGATGACCCAGCGAGCCTGTTGCGTTACAAGCGGATCGCCGAGGAGGCACAAGCCGCCCTCGAGGGTTCCGATGAACACCCAGATGGGACTCATGAATTCCGAATGGGTCCGTATCCGAGTCTTCTCGAGCGGGTGGAGGGAATGCTTCACGCGATTCGATCCATGCCAACCGACGCCGGCGCCGAGGACAGGCACCTGGTCGCCATCCCCGCGAAAAGGGTGCCGCTCTTCAGTCCAGGAACTCTGACCGATCGGACGACCGTTGCTTTCGGTCTCAAGCTTAGTCTTTGCGCTACGCTCTGCTATGTGCTTTACCACGCACTCGATTATCCCGGCATATCCACGTGTGTGACCACCGTATTCATCACCGGATTGAGCACTACCGGCGCGATCAAGCAGAGATTCGTATTCCGGCTGCTGGGCTCGATTATTGGTGGGCTGATCTTCGGATTGGGGGCCACCGTATTCCTGTTCCCCCATATGGATTCGATTACATCGCTCGTGGTTCTCGTTGCGGTCATTGCCTTCATCTCGGGCTGGTGTGCGCAGGGACGCCAATTCAGTTATGTCGGTCTGCAAATTGCGTTTTCTTTCTACCTGGTGGCATTCGAAGGATCCTCGGCTCCCACGCAGCTGGCCCCGGCGCGCGACCGCTTGATAGGCATCCTCTTGGCCCTCCTCGTCATGTGGATTGTCTTCGATCAGATCTGGCCGGTGCGCACGGTCGGCGCCATGCGCCATGCGCTTGCCGTGGTTCTCCGAGATGGAGCCAAGTTGTTCCGGTTGCCTGAGGCCGTCTCGCGCCGGGATAACGTATTCAAAGAAGCGGACGCGTTGCGCGACCAGGTGGGCAAGACAGTCGCCGCCATTCGGACCATGAACGATACGGCTGAGTATGAGTTTGGAGTGGACCGGGAGCCGCACATCCACTTGAGCCAGACGATACTGCGCGCCGCCCTTACGGCTGTGGCGCTGTTTTGGAACCAGGCTGTCTTTCTGCGCAACAAGCGCGATCGCGATCTTCTCAACGAACCGCGGCTGGTCGACTTGCGACATAGACTCGCCGAGGCCATGGATGCAATGGCCGACGCCGTCGAGCAGACAAAAGCCTTTGTCGCACCCGACCCTTCCCAATTTGTCGACGCATCCCTATTTGTGAATCCGAGATACAAGGAATATGCGCAGAATGCACTTACGCGGTTTCGTGAGCTGCAGGATTATGTTCTCAACATCGATGTCACAGGATAGATCGCAACCAGCGGATCGAGTGATGTGTGTATGGAACGGCTGATCTCGAGCAACACGGTGGTGCTAACATGAACGACTTACGAGAGTGAACCGCTCAGGACCCCCTGCGCCATGAATCTTAATCGTCGTAGCTTTGTCCGACTCGGAGTAGGGGCAGCTCTATCCGTCCCCGCCAATCGATTGACAGGGCAGCAGGGCATGGGTGGTCACACCGTCAAGCCCATGCCGCGAGGTGCTCCTTCCGGGCGTCCCTTCAATGCCCATTTCGTCGATGTTGCCGCAAATGCGGGTTTACGCGCGCCGGTGATTTATGGCGACGGACAGACAAATAAGTACATTGTCGAGTCGACCGGATGCGGCTGTGCATTCATCGATTTCGACAACGATGGATGGATGGATTTGTTTGTTCTCTCGGGTACTCGTCTCCACGGGGCTCCCGAAGGCACCACGAATCGACTCTACAAAAACAACCGGGACGGTACATTTACGGACATCACAGAAAAGGCCGGTTTGCACTCGCTCGGATGGGCTTGCGGCGTTTGCGTCGGAGACTACAACAATGACGGTTTTGACGATATATTCTGCGCAACATACGGGCAGAATATCCTTTACCGCAACAACGGCAACGGAACGTTCACGGATGTAACCAAAGAGGCGGGACTTAGGAGTGACCAGCTGAGGTATGGCGCAGGCTGCGCCTTTCTGGACTATAACCGTGACGGGCATCTCGACCTGTTCGTTTCGAATTACGTGGGTTTCGCCTTTGAAAGTGCGGGCGCTCCGGGCGAAAACCCCTATTGCCGCTGGAAAGGAATCCCCGTCGAATGCGGACCGCGCGGGCTCAGAACGGGCAAGCATTCGCTGTATCGAAATAATGGCAATGGAACATTCACCGAGGTAACCAGGGAAGCACGCATAAATCAGGCTCCGGCTACCTATGGGCTAACAGTCGTGGCGGCCGATTTCGATGAGGATGGTTGGCAGGACATTTACGTCGCTTCCGATTCCACTCCGAGTCTCCTGTTCATGAATAATCGCGATGGAACGTTTCGCGAAGAAGGAGTCCTGCGAGGCGTAGGGCTGAGCGAAGATGGCATGGAGCAAGCGGGCATGGGAGTCGGCGTCGGCGACTACGATCTGGACGGGCACTTAGACCTTTTCAAAACACATTTCCTGGGTGACGCCAATATTCTTTACCACAACGACGGAAAGGGTAATTTCGATGACGCCACGCGAGCCTCTCGCATTGGGGTCGAAACCCGATACATCTGCTGGGGAGCAGGTATTGTTGATCTGGACAACGATGGTCTTCCCGACCTTTTCATAGTTACCGGGCATGTCTACCCGGAGGTGGAACGAACTCTGCCGCAATATCCGAACAAAACACCACGCGCCGTCTTTCGGAATCTGGGTGGCGGCATCTTTGAAGAACTCATCGAGGAGGCGGGCCCGGGCGTAGCGGCGCCCCACTGTAGCCGGGGATGCGCCTTTGGAGACTTCGACAACGACGGGGACATCGACGTCCTGATCGTTAACCTCAACGAGCCTCCTTCGCTGCTTCGCAATGACCTCAGCGGCACGACGAATAACTGGATCAAGGTGAAGTTAGAGGGCGTAAAGTCCAACCGCAGTGCCATTGGAGCCAGAGTTCTTGTCCACTACGGGAATAAAACCCAGGCGCAAGCTGTGTTGAGCCAATCCAGCTACTTCTCCTGCAACGACCCACGTTTGCATTTCGGATTGGGGACATCCACTACCGCTGACATTGACGTCTATTGGCCAAGCGGGCTCCATGAAGCTTTCAAGCAATTTCCTGCAAATCATCTGGTTACCCTCAGGGAAGGGGTCGGGCCGGTGGCCAGCCGCGGCTGGTCCAAAACATAAAGTGCCTTGTCCGGGTCTCCCCGTAACAGGCCGGCTTTGCTGGCGCCCGCCAATGCCGCCGGCGCGGTGTTCAAGTATGACTGCAGCTTCGCAGGCGCCCTGCCGACGGCTGATTTCCCTTTCGTTCGGTATGGGACACAGAACGCGTGTTCAAAATGGTTTGATTTGGATCCTGCGATCAAACACGCAGTTTCGGATTCTGGAGGTCACATATCGCGGCCCCGGCTTGATCTCTCAAGAGCCCTTCTACTTTAGCGATTTAGCAATTCTTCTCTTGACAACGCTCATGCACTCCGCCTATATACCCTGTCCAACGTTTGGCAACAGTACCAGATGTGTGTCTCTTGGAAAGAGGAGGGAAAGGACGGGAGGAAACTAATGAACATTCGGAGGTCGGGAAGTCTTCTAGTGACTGTTCTCCTCTGGGCGGTCACTCCTGCAGTCCTGTCTGGCCAGAACGTAAGCGGAAGAATTTCCGGAACTGTCACAGACAGCTCCGGCGCTGCAATCGGCCAGACGACCGTGACATTAACCAATCTGGACACCAATTCAAAAAACCAGATTTCAACTGACTCATCCGGCAACTATGCGTTTCCGAATATCTCACCGGGACGCTACAAAATTCAAGCAGAGAAGAGTGGGTTTAAGAATTTCATACGTGAACCCATCATTGTGGAGATCGAAAGCGGACTTAAGATCGACATCGCCTTGCCGGTCGGTGCGGCCACGGAGACGATTGAGGTAACCGGGCAGGCGCCCTTGCTTCAGCCGGAAACGAACTCCCTGGGGCAAGTGATCGAACAACGAACCGTCACTGATTTGCCTCTGAACGGCCGCAACCCGATTGCCTTGACACAACTCGTGCCCGGCGTGGTGCCGCAGGGCCAGCCTTCGGCCGGAAACTCCTCGACAGGCAACCCCGTGGGCGCCAATCCCTTCGCCCTTGGAGATTTTCAGATTGGCGGAGGCATGGCCGGTCAGAGCCAGATTCTGATTGACGGTGTGCCGACGAATGGTGCCTATCTGAATGTGGTCACGGTGATTCCGACCCAGGACGCCATCCAGGAATTCAAGGTCCAGACCAACAACCTGGGGCCGGAATACGGCCGGTTTGCCGGCGGAGTCATCAACCTTTCGACAAAATCGGGGACCAACCAGTTCCATGGTTCGTTCTACGAATTTATTCGCAACAAAGTGCTGAACGCGAATGACTACTTCGATAATCACAATGGCGTCGAGCGTCCTCCCTTTACTCAAAACCAATTTGGAGCCAACGGCGGCGGGCCGATTGTTCGCGACAAGTTGTTCTTCTTCGGCGCCTGGGAAAGCTTTCGGCTGCGCAAGGGGAATCCGTTCCAGACATGGGTTCCTACCGACGCAGAGCGTAACGGGGACTTTTCCGAGGGTGGAACGAACCCCGGGGGTGCGGTATACAACATCTACGATCCGACTACCAGCGCGGATTGCACTGGGAGTAACGGCAAACCCTGCCGCACCCAGTTCGCATACAACGGCACGCCCAACGTCATTCCCCCGAGCCAGATCGACCCCACTGCGGCGTATATGATCAAGACTTTCTTCCCGGAGCCGAACATTACCCCCAATGCTAACGGCAACTTCGCCAACAGTTACAGCTCCGGCGGCGACGTAAATCAGTACAACGGGCGAATCGACTACAGCCTGAGTCAGAAGCAGAGGATTTTCGTACGATACACCTATTCGCACGTCCTTTCGCTTCCCGACGCACCATTTGGCCAGGTCTGCACGGACCGGTGCACCGAAACCACGACGGCGAACCAGGTTTCCCTGGGTGACACGATCCAGCTTTCATCGAAGTCGATCCTGGACTTGCATTTCGGCTACACGCGTTATGTCTACCTGCGCACACCTCTCAGCGAAGGCATCGACCTGACGCCGTTTGGCGCGAACTGGAAGGCGCTAACCCCTGAAATGACCTATACCCATATCCCGCAGGTGTGCCTATCTGCCGCGTCAGGCGACAACCGCTGGGGCGGCGGCTGGTGCGCACAGGGTACGGGCAGCGGCATCGGCGCGTATGACGACACCTACAGCTTCGACCCGTCATTCTCTGAGATCTTCGGCAAGCACACTCTGAAGGTCGGATTCGAATACCGCATCCTTCGCAACAACTATTACCAGAGCAACGATCCCGCCGGCCTGTTCCAGTTCAACGCGAAAACGACCGCGGCGAACCCGAACAACACGGCCCTTGGCAACATCGGTTCGCAGGCATCGGCGGGCGGGAACGGCGTCGCCTCGTTCCTGCTGGGCGACGGGGATAGCGGAGGCGTTACCGAGCCGGCCAAGACAGCCGATCAGAACCTCTACACGGCGATTTATGCCGGCGACACCTGGAACCTTACCAGGAAAATCACGCTCAATCTTGGCGCTCGCGTCGACCTGCAAGGCAATTGGACCGAGCGCTTCGATCGCATCGTCGCTGTGAATACCACCGAGGCCAGCCCATTGCTGACGATGAGTGATGCCGTGTCCACCGCCTTTTCCGGTCTGAAGGGCGGATTCGACCTGGTGGCCTCAAGCCGTCATTCAAGTCGCTCCGCGTTTCCGTCCTGGAACCACGTGAGCCCGCGTATCGGACTTTCGTACCAACTGGGTCAGAATATGGTGATCCGGTCCGGCTACGGGATGTTCTACCTGCCGGTGGACGTGCGCTGGAATGATGCGCCTCACAACCTCTTTATCAACTCCTTCAACACACCCTGGCTGACTTACCAGTCCGACGGAGTCACGCCGAAGTTCCCATTCTCCAACCCGTTCCCGGCTTCCGTAGGCGGAATCACTCCGCCCTTCGGGAGAAACCAATCGTTGATCGATATTCAAGGGAATGGAAACGAAGCGGCCACGACAAACAACCCGGCTCCGTACGTTCAGCAGTGGAATCTGGACGTTCAGCGCCAATTCCGCAACGCCCTTTTGGTCGACATCGCCTATGCCGGGTCCAAGGGCACGCATTTGCCCATGCACGATCAGACGATCGATCAGTTGCAGCCGCAATACCTGCCCCAAAATGCTGATGACGTGACAAAACTGACGACTCAGGTCCCCAACCCGTTTGCCGGGGCCTGCGCGGGCTGCACCGGGCCGGTACAATCCGGGGGCGTCGGGACAAATGCGACGGTAAAGGCAGCCCAGTTCCTGCTGCCCTACCCTCAGTTCGATAACTATTCCATGGCCGAGCCGGATAACCGTGATTCGAGCTATCACTCGATGCAGCTGAAGATACAGGAGCGGTTTGGAGGGGGCGCCCAAGTGCTTGTCAGCTACTCCATCGCCAAGCTCATCGACAACACCAACTCGGAGATCAACTGGCTTGAGGCCGCGGCCCCGGGCTGGGGAGACGCCAACGCCTATAACCTCCGCGGCGAGCGCAGCCTGGATGGGTTCGATGTCCCGCAGCGGCTGGTCATCGGCAGCATTCTGGATCTGCCCTTTGGGCACGGCAAGAAGTATGCCAATAGCGTAAGTGGACTGACGGACAAGGTGATCGGCGGGTGGGGTGTCAACACCATCATCACCTTCCAGAGTGGCTACCCGATTATCGTCGGTGGTTGCCCGGGCGCGCTAAGCAACTCCGGCATTCCTAACACAGGCTGTGCACGGCCGACGAGAACTGCCTATTCTCAGCTGACAGGCGGTGACAGAGCCCAGAAAATCTTGAAGTGGTACGACACCTCCGTATTCACGGCCGGCGCCTCTGATTATTACGGCTATGGGACCGACTCGCGTACCGAGCCCAACATCCGCTCCGATGGACAAAAGAACTTTGACTTCGCGGCCTTCAAGAACACGAAGTTTGGGCCGTCAGAGCGCTTTGCCTTCGAGTTCCGGGGTGAGTTCTTCAACCTGTTCAACCGAACGCAGTTTAATCCGCCGGCTGGCTGGGGCGGCACTATAGGCCAGGTGAGCGGCCAATACAATCTGCCGCGCGTGGTTCAATTTGCGGGGCGAGTCACCTTCTGATCTCCTCACATTGGTGTCCGGACGTGCCGAGGCCCGTCCGGACACAGCGTTTTCTTTCCAACCGCTCAATGATCACTACGAAGGACCCTCGACTGTTTTCCTTACTTCTTCGATTCGTTCTCATTCTTGCTACCATGAGGCTTGACAAGCGCGGATATTCTCACTTCGCGTCCCTCGCGCTCGCTCTGCTCACTCTTTCGCTGCTGATCCCCAAATGGGCGAACGGTCAGCCGTCAGAGCAGGATATCGAAACATCGTTTCGCGCCGGACAGGCGGCTCTCCGACAGGGCGATTTTGTCGGCGCTGTAGAGGAATTCAAAAAGGTTCTCGCCCTGGACCCAAGCCTGGTTGAAGCGGAGGCCAACCTGGGCCTCGCATACCAAAGCCTCCTCGACTATGACGCGGCGGTCCGCTATCTGTCCCATGCTCTCCGCGAACGGCCAAACCTGCCTGGCCTCAATGTCATTGTAGGTATGGATTACCTTAAACTCGGCTCGCCAGAAAAAGCCGCTCCCTACCTTCAACACGCACTGGAACTCGATCCTTCCAGCCCTGATGCGCATGATGCCATGGCCGTGTATCACTTGACTCAGGAGAACTTTGAGGGCGCGGCTGAGCAGTACCGAAAGGCCGCCGACCTCAACTCCGACAAGGCCGAGGCCTTGTTCAAGATTGGACACCAATACCTGGATTTGGCGGCGCGCCTAGCCTATCGCGGCGCTCGTCTCTATCCAGACTCCGCATGGGGGCATCGTTTCCTCGGCGATATGCTATTCCAACGCGACCGCTGGGAACACGCTGCGCAGGAATACAACAAGGCCCTCGGCATAGAACCTCGGCAATCCGGCTTGCAAGCACTGCTCGGCGAAGCCTATCTGCATGCCGGAAAATTCGAAGACGCGGAAACGGAATTTCGCCGGGAACTCCAGCTTGATTCGCGAGATGAGCAGGCGTGGCTTGGCCTGGCAAGCCTTCAACTGGCCAAAGGTCAAGCGATCGAGGCCCTTGCCTCGGTGGGCGCAGTCTGGCAAAACTCTCCTGAAAACTTGAAGTCGCATCCGGAGTTCCCCTCCATCGAACTTACCAACGAGATTGCGCAGGCTTGCATAACGGGCCTGGTGGATCAACCAGAAGGGCCGGCGAAACATTTCCTGTTGGCCGCCCTTTACACTTCGACAAATGAACACGCTCTTTCAGAGCGCGAATGGCAGTCCTTCCAAAGTGACTTATCGAAATGGCAACAAACGTCTCGCACGGCTTCGCAAACACGTCGTGATTTGGATCCCTGCAAAGCCCATATCTATTCCCGCTGCATAGCTTCTCTGCAAGCAGCAAAGCCGATGACTTATTCAGCCTACCTCCTCGTTGGGAAGACCTACTTCACCGTGCAGCAATACGAACGGGCGGCTGACATGTTAGCCCGAGTGCATGGCGGCAAGAATGCAAATTCCGAGGCCAGCTATTGGTTGGAGCGGACATATCAAGCCCAGGGGGCGGAGTCCTATACGCAGCTCGAGAGTTCTTTTCCCGACTCGTGGCGAACTCACCAGCTGCGCGCCGAAGGTTTCTCACTTCGCGGCGATCATGACGACGCGATCAAGGAGTATGAGGCAGCCCTTCATTTGCGTCCGGATGAAGCAGAACTTCACGAAGCGCTTGGAGAATTCTATCTCGATAATCGTACTGACGGAGACGCTCAGAGCGAGTTGGAGAAGGCCGCGGCGCTCGATCCCTCGCGTACCAAGACGCTCTACCTGCTGGGGCGGCTGTACATGCTTAATAACGAGAGTGAAAAGGCGGTGCCCTTTCTAAAGCGCGCGCTGCAACTTCAACCCAATCTGAATGAAGCCAGCGGCTTGTTAGGGACGGCATACGCGCGCATGGGACAGTTTGCCGATGCGATCCCGAGACTCGAGAAGGCGGCGCCGTTGGATCATTATGGAAACGTCCACTATCAGTTGTTCCTGGCATATCGAAGTCTCGGCGAAGTCGAACTCGCCCAGAAGGCTTTGGCACGATCTCAGGATATCCGTCGAAGCTCTCTTGAACACGACCAGGCCCTGATCATGGGATCTCCGCGACCTGAAGCTGATCCGCAGTGATCAAACAGCCCGAGGGCAAACTTCAGTAGTCGGGTTGCGTCGACATACAAGTAGGGATTCATGCTGCTGCTTCCGCTATGACTCTGGCGAACCGTGTTCTATCGAGACTTTTGCTGCTGCTTGTTGCTCCCGCGCTCGTCTGGGCGCAGGCCGGCCAGGAGAGCCCTACGGCTTGCGCCAAGTGTCATGCAGAGGGGCGTACGCAGCCCGCAACTCATATGGCGCACGCTCTCGAAAGCGTCGAGCAAGCCAGTATTCTCATCGACCATCCGCTCCTCACAGCGATTTATGGCAAATACTCCTATCGCATCGAACGCAAGGGTGATCAAAGCCTCTACTCTGTAACAGACGGCACGGCCACGATCACGATGCCCATCCGTTGGGCGATGGGCGCAAGTTCCGCCCTGGGTCAGACCTACATCCTCGAGAAAGAAGGCAAGTTTTACGAGAGCAGCATGAGTTGGTTCCGCGAGTTCAGCGGCCTTGGACCAACGCTCGGTGGGCATACCGCTCACCCGGCCGACCTCAATGAAGCCGCTGGCCGATTGATTAGCCAGGACGAGAAGCTACGCTGTTTCGGATGTCACGCAACCGATGCGGTCTCGGGGAAACAGCTAACGTTGGACAAGATGACCCCTGGAGTCCAGTGCAGTCATTGTCACGAAGCCACGGAGGCGCATGTTGCAGCCATGGCGCGGGGGAGCGGCAAGCCCGCCGTACCCGCCGGATTAGCCAAGATGCGCGATCTCAGCGCCGATCAGGCGTCCAACTTCTGCGGCCGCTGCCACCGGACCTGGGTAGAAATCCTGATGCAGGAAGACCACAGCATCAACAACATTCGCTTCCAGCCTTACCGGCTTTGGGGCAGCCTTTGCTACGATCCTGACGACGCGCGCATCAGTTGCCTGACCTGCCACGACCCACACACAGAACCGAGCCGACAGCCGGAAGACTATGATGCAAAGTGCCAGGCCTGCCATGGCGGCGGAAAAGTCAAAGCCAAAGCCTGCCCGGCGTCGAAAAACAACTGCGTCTCGTGCCATATGCCCAAGATCGAATTGCCCGGCGCCCACTACAAATTCACCGATCATCGCATCCGCATTGTGAAGCCTCATGAGCCCTATCCGGGCTAACGAGTGCATAGCTCACATTCGCGGAGTTTTGCGCGGCTCAGGCATGGGGCCGGTTTCAATCGGATCCGCTCAGCGATTTACCCCCAGGCTCGGGCCGGCGTCTCGCTGATTCCTTTCGGGCTCCGCTCCGCTACACTAGCACCTGGGATGCCGCACGCTTTGGCACAGGCCGTGGAGCTGGTAACCACGGTGCTGACCGTGGCGGGGATGGGCTACTTTGTGGCCGCCCTGCTCGCAGCGCGCATATTCCTACTCAAGCGCCACTCTCTTTTGCCCCAGTTCGCTCCCGGGGTCAGCATTCTCAAGTCACTCAAGGGCCTCGACCCGGGCATGCTGGACGCATTCCGCAGCCATTGCCACCAGGACTACGCCGGCCCTTACGAGATGCTGTTTGGCGTCTCCGCGCTCGACGATCCCGCCGTCGCCGCGGTCCTCGAGCTTCAATCGGAGTTTCCGGACTGCACGATCCGATTAATCGAGTGCCCGTTGCGATTGGGAACCAATGGTAAGGTCAGCACGTTGATCCAGCTCCTGCCCCACGCGCAACATAACTTTGTTCTCATCAACGACTCCGACATCACGGTTTCGCCGCATTACCTGCAACGGGTTATGGCATTGCATGCACCGGCGTCCGCGAGCAGTGGCGGCCGGAAGACAGGCCTCGTAACAGCGCTTTATCGCGGCCGCGCCCATGAGACGCTTCCCTCGCGCCTGGAAGCTCTCGGCATCGCCGCCGACTTCATTCCCAGCGTACTGCTGGCCCGCTGGATTGAGGGCGGCCTGCGCTACGGCCTGGGGTCCACGCTGTCTGTCAGCCGCGAAGCTCTCGAGAGTATCGGCGGCCTGGGTCCCCTGGTGGACCACCTGGCCGATGACTACGAGCTCGGCGCGCGCATTTTCAAGGCCGGGTTCGCCGTGGCCCTGACTAGCGAAGTGGCGGAAACCAGCGTCCCCGCATACACCTGGAGAGGCTTCTTCGATCACCAGCTGCGCTGGTACCGGACGGTGCGCGACGCGCGCCCCTGGGGCTATGCCGGCCTGGTCTTCACCTACGGGCTGGCCTGGGCGCTCTTGAATCTGCTCGCCGGCGGACTCAGCCCCTTCAGTCTGTGGCTTTTGGCCCTGAGCTTCTTTCTCCGCCTGTCGCTGGCCATGACGGTCGGGGCTCAAGTGCTCGGCGATCGCCAGGTCCTGCCCAGCCTATGGCTGATTCCCCTCCGGGACGTGGTGGCGATGGGGTTGTGGGTAGCAGGATTCGCCGGAAACACCATCGTGTGGCGGGGAGAGCGCTTTGCTGTGAAACACGGAAAGCTCGAAAACGCCCCGCGATAGTGCCGCCGGAGATTGTTCGCCCTGTCGAAACGCCGCGGCGAGCGTGGTTGATCTTTCAAGGAACCTTGAACATCGCAGCGCGTACTATTTCGTTATAGCTCCGCGCTGGTCGACGCGGGATCGCGGAAAGAGCCATGCGATGCGCACCCTCGACACCCTTCACACGGATCTGCAATCGGCCCCCAGCGAACTCGTCTACGACCTCCGGCTCGATCAAGCTTCGTCGCAACACTTTTACGCCGATGTAACCGAGCTCTCGGCGAAGACAGTTGCGGAAATCGAGCGTCGTGCTTCTCCTGCGCTCGATGGCTATAGCCGCTACGTTGCGGAGAGTTTGCTCGAGAGTCCGCGCACCCGCGGTGAATATGGGCTGGAGTTGCTCACCGTCGGCATGGCCTTGCGGCTCTATGGCTTGCTGGCGACGAAGTCGCCGGGATCGGTGGTCGCTGCCTGCCGGGAACTCTTCCGGCTGCGCCGTCGCTCGACCCGCATGAAGCCGGTCATCGATTGGATTCGGGCAGGAATCTTTCAGCTCTTTCTGCGCCGGCAGCTCCGCTCCTCCAACCGCGGCGGACCCGGAGTTTTCGAACACTTGAATGGGGGAAACCCCGCCAGCCTCGAAGCCTTTCGTCGTGTCCTCAAGTGGATGCACGCGGTCGGCGAATTCGAGCAGGAATCCAGGCGGCTCGACAACTGGATGAGCTATCTGCACCAACTTCCTCGAATCGAGGCTGAAGCCTGGATCCGGATTGCGCTGAGCCTTTTCGATTGGTTCACGTGTGAGGCGGATGTGGCGTTGGGGCTGTACACCCGCGGCGTGATTCCCTTCCTCCAGAAAACCTACCCCACGCGATTCTGGCGCGAAGATCAAATCTTTTGCGGACGGGAGCCGGTCGAGTATCACCTGGGAATGGTTGCGTCCGAATTGATGAACGATGGTCTGCGCGAAGACTTCCTCGGCAAGCCCAGGAAAGTCCTTCTTGTTCCCACCTGCATGCGAGGTGCGCACCGCGACAACTGCAAGGCGGTCGTTCGCGGCCTGGATATCAGGTGCGCGGCATGTGATCCCGATTGCGCCATCAACCGGATCACCCGGCGGATGCGTTCCGAGCGCGTCCGGGTGTACATGGTGCCCCACTCGACCGGGTTCAGCCGCTGGCTCGAGCGCTGGCGGGACGATCCCACCGTGGGCGTTGCCGCGGTGGCCTGCATGCTGAACATCCTTCCCGGTGGTTACGAGATGCGCGCCCGCGGCATCGCTTCGCAATGCGTGCCGCTCGATTACCCGGGCTGCAAAAAGCATTGGACGAGCGGAGGCATCCCGACGAAGGCGAACGAAGAGCGACTGGTGCAGATTGTGACTGGGGCCAGGCGCTCGGCGGATTGGCACGACCGTTAGCGACAGTGCTATGGTGGTTGCCAAATGCCCTTGGTGACCACTTCAGATGCGGGTGTGCCGATTCAGGGTCCAACCGCGACGCTGATCTATGATGACTGGTACCCCGCGCTGCGCACCGACAGTCTGCGCAAAGGCAAGCTGGCTACCGCGATGCTCCTGGGCATTCCGCTGGTGCTGGGTCGGCGCAGCGACGGACGCGTGTTTGCCCTGCGCGACAGTTGCCCCCATCGCGGGATTCCGCTGAGCGTGGGCTGGTTTGACGGCGAGCGAGTCACCTGCCGCTACCACGGCTGGGAATTTGAGCCGTGCAGCGGCCAGTGCGCGCTGATTCCATCGCTCACCAGCCAGGATAAGCTGGACGCGACGCGCATTTACGCGACTGCGTTTCCCTGCGAGGAGCGCGATGGACATGCATGGGTCTACGTGCCCGGCCCGGGATCGGGACGCAAGAGTCCGCGAGCTTCTGCGCGAGGTGCCGGAACTGAAGAAGTTCGGCCACCGCTATCGCACCGCATTTCTCACCGCGGACCTTCCCTGCAACGTGGACCACGGCATCATCGGACTGATGGATCCGGCGCATGGGCCGTTTGTGCACCAGGCGTGGTGGTGGCGTTCGCGGGCCAGCATTCGGGAGAAGACCAAGAGGTTCGAACCGATTCCCGAGGGGTTCCGCATGAGCGCGCACGCACCCAGCGGCAACTCCGCGCCCTACAAGCTGCTGGGTGTCTATGGTCAGCCGGTGGAGACGACCATCGATTTTGTGTTGCCCAACCGGCGCACAGAAACGATCCGCTGCGGCGACAAGTGGTTTTCCAGCCTGACCACGGTGACGCCGGTGACCGCTTCGACCTGCCGCATCGATGTGGTGGCGCGCGTGGAACGTTTTCTACCACGTGCCGTTTGTCACGCCGATCGCGAAATTCTTCGGGGCCAAGTTCGTGCGCCAGGACCAGGTCACGATGATTCAGCAAGCCGAAGGGCTGAAGCATAATCCCAGCCTGATGCTGATCGACGATGCGGACAAGCCGGCCAAATGGTACTTCGCGCTGAAACAGGCACGCCTGGAGGCCGGATCCCAGGTCTCAGAAGCGAGACCTGGTGCGCCCAAATTGAAGCATCCGATGGATGGGTCTGTGGAACTGCACTGGCGCAGCTAGCCAATCGCTTGTCTCAATCCCCGGTCGTCACGGCGGTCAGATCCTGGACCGTGATTGCCTCGGGATCGATCGAAAGGCACACGGCCAATTCGCTGAACGCCTTGTCCCACTGCGGGCGGTCGTCCGGGGTCAGCGAGGTGAGCGCATAACTCGAGGTGCGCAGGATTTCGTACCAGATGTTCTGTGCCTGCCACAGGTTTAAATCGAAGGGCAATTCCCTGAACACCCGCGCCAGCGTGAGCGCACGGTCCAGCATCTCGAGCGATCCCGACGACATAAGCAGTTCGATCATGGCGCGTTTCATGCGCTGATCGGCGATGTAGGAGAGCGTCGCCGTCTCGAGCGGCACCTGGTCGGCTTTGGCCAGGGCGAGGTACGATCGCAGCGCCGCCTGGTCGATGGGGTCGCCCTCCAGCGCGCGGCGCAGTCCGGCGTTGATGGCGAATCCCGCGGCCAGGGTGAGAGCCGGCGGCTTGGGCAATCCGGCCTGGGAAAGGTAATGCAAAAGGCTGGCGTGATCTTCGTAGATGCTGGTCATCGAGCTCTCGATGTTCCAGAGCGTGGTATTGAGGATGAGCTGAACGATGCGGCGTTGTTCGTCGCGGAACAGCGAAGTGAGGGAGTAATCCACGTGGCCGTAGTAGGCATCGAGCTGGCGGATGACCTGCGGGAAATCGGCGCGGAGCACCTGCGCCGCGGCCTGCTCAACGAATGTCTTGAAACTCTCGACGTCTGCGGCCTCATAGCATTTGACCGCGGCGGTGATGTTCTGATCGCCGAAGTGAAGCACCGCGAACGAGAAGTATTTCTGCTGCCCGGTAATGGCGCTGGCGATGTGAACGCGGCCGATGGCCAGGCGCCCGCGGCCCGAAGTGTAAATGTCGTAGGAGATGCGGCGGACGTTGTAGCAGAACAGCTCTGTCTCCTCGCTGAAGGAAGAGAACATGGAGCTGATGGCGTAGTGAGCCACCACCTGCTCCAGGCCAATTTCCATGGTGCGCCCTTTATCCAGGTAGATGGTGGCGCCGTCTCCCTCGCTGGCGACATTGGAACGAGCCTGTTTCATGGTTTCGAGAAACGCGGGCTCGAGGGCGGTTGCCTCCATGCCGAAGACATCCCGCGCCAGTTGCAGCACCCGCGCTGCGTAGGCGATGATCTGCACCGTCTCGATACCGGAAATGTCGTCGAAGAACCACCCGCAGCTGGTGTACATCAATTGCGCGTGGCGCTGCATCTCCATCAGGTCGAGCGCGCGCACGCATTCGTCCACGGTCAACGGATGGCTCTGGTGCTCGAAGAAGAATTTGTCCGTAGCCTCCGTGGTGCGATCGAGCACTATGTGGATATAGGCGTCGCGCGCGGCCCACACGTCCTTGAACATCTCCTTACCGGCTTCCTCGGTGAGCGGAATGAGAGCGTCGCGAAGGTCATCGAGCGCCTGGCGCAGAGGCTTCCGCCAAGCCTGGTTCCATCCCGGCTTACCCCCGTTGCATCCACAGTCGGACCGCCAGCGCTCCACACCGTGGGCGCAACTCCACGAGGTGTTGTCGTTGATCTCGCACTCAAACTCCGGCGGGAACTGGGCCAGGAAGCTGCCGTAGTTGGCCAGCTTGACGCTCTTGTCCTGCTCCATGAGTCGCAGCGTATAGGCAAGAGCCATCTCTCCGTGCTTGTGATGATGACCATACGACTCGCCGTCTGTAGCCACATGAACGAGCTCCGCGGGCGCAGCGTCACGGAAGCAGCTTTTGAGGCGATTGGCGAAGTTTTCTCCCGAGTTCAACAGGCCTTCGAAAGCGATGGCGCGCGAGGTTGGCCCATCGTAGAAGAAGACAGCCATGGAGGCGCCGGATTCGAAACGAATCAGATACGGGTGAGTGGTGTCCACGCTTGTGTGGGGTGTGTCGATCCAGGGTGCGGTTGCGCTGTCGTTGCCCAGGGCACGGATCCGCCTGCATTGATGCGGCGCCAGCACGGTAAACCGGATGCCATGCTGGGCGAGGAGGTCGAGGGTCTCGGTATCCGCGGCCGTTTCGGCCAGCCACATACCCTCCGGGGCAATCCCGTAATGATTCTGATAGTCGGCCATGCCCCAGCGAATCTGCGTGATCTTGTCGCGGCGGTTGGCCAGGGGCATGATGGCATGGTTATAGACCTGCGCCATCGCCGAGCTGTGTCCCTTGAAGTTCTTGCGGCTGCGGCGCTCGCCGTCGAGGATCATCCTGTAGGTTCGCGGCGCATTCTCCTTCAGCCAGCTCAGAAGCGTGGGGCCGAAGTTGAAGCTGATGCGGGCGTAGTTGTTCACGATCCGCGTGATCTTGTTTTTGACGTTCACCACCCGGGCGGCGCCGTTGGTGGCGTAGCACTCGGCGCAGATGCGCTCGTTCCAGTCGTGATAGGGAGCAGCCGAGTCCTGGGTCTCGACGGTTTCCAGCCAGGGGTTCTCACGCGGCGGCTGGTAAAAGTGACCGTGAATGCAGACGAAACGCTTGCTTGTGGCCATGAACACTTCCCCATTGCGGGCCGGCGCCGGGAGAGGGAAGCGCGGCCACCTGACTATTCTAGTGCGGCGTACCTGGGTCGCGTTGGCCGGCGACGCCCGCCGGTGGAATCGATCCCATAAAGACAATCAACGGCTTAGGCTCGTCCCGCTGGAGGCGTCTCGGGCTTGGCAAGATCGCAGGCCCGCCACAAATACCAACTAGCCACGGAGCGGAACGGCGCCCAGCGCTTGCCGCGCTTGAAGACCACATCGGGCTTGGGCAGGTCGGTCGCTTCGAGAGGCCGGGACTTCGGGACACGCATGAATGTGAGCGCGTATCCCTTGCGCACCCCATAGTCGGTTACGGGAAGAACGTCGGGCCGCCCCATGCGAAAGATCAGCAGCATCTCCACCGTCCACGGGCCGATGCCGCGAACTTCCGTCAGGCGTTCGACGATATCGGCGTCCGACATTTTGCCGATCGCCGCGTGCGACGGCACCGTGCCATCGAGGGTTTTGGCGGCCAGGTCCTTCATGGCTTTCGTTTTGTTGCCGGAGACGCCAGCGGCGCGCAGCACTTCGTCGGGAGTATCGAGCAAGGCCTTCGGCGACGGGTCGCCGCCGTAGTACTCGCGCACCCTGCGATGAATCGTGGCTGCGGCTTTGCCATGCAACTGCTGGTAAAGAATCGATTCGAGGAGCGATTCAAACGGCGAGGGGAGAGCACTGAGGCGCAGATCGAATGGCCCGGCGCGGTCGATGAGCGCGCCCAGCTTGGGGTCGCGGGTGCGAAGATGGGCCAGGGCTTCATCGGGGTCGAAGGGAAGTTTGCGGCTGCGGCCGTCGCGGGGCATGGATGGAGTCTATCGCACCGCATTCCTGAGAGGGGGCGAAGATCGCGCCCGCCATCGCCGGGTGATACACTCCGGAGTCGGATTGGAGACGCCGGGTATGGAGCGCCGCACCTTTGTAAAAGCATTCACCGCCGCCGGGACAGGCGTCATGCTGTCACGGGGAGCGGATCTTTCGCTGTGGGCCGACCAGACTAAAACCGATGCGGTTCAGACGGATCCCCAGGTCAAGCGCGTGCTGGTGATGTTCAAGTGCCACTTCGACGCGGGATTCATCGATACCCAGGCCAATGTGGTTCACCGCTACTTCACGGAATACTTTCCCCGCGCCATTGACATAGCTCGCGCCGCCAACGCCGGGGGCAAGCGCCGCTACGTGTGGACCACCGGGTCGTGGCTGATCTACGAGTACCTGGAACAGGCCTCCCCGGCCGACCGCAAAACCATGGAACAAGCCATCGGGCGCGGCGACATCGCCTGGCATGCCCTGCCGTTTACCTGGCAGACGGAAATGTTGAGCCAGTCGTTGATTGAAGGGGGCCTCGGCGCTCTCGAGAGTTTTGGACGAGCGCTTTGGCAAGCTCACCACCGGTGCCAAGATGACCGACGTGCCCGGACACACGCGCGGGCTGATTGCTCCGCTTGCGAAGCATGGCGTCGGCTTTCTCGAAATCGGCGTGAACGGCGGCTCGACGGTGGCGAAGCTGCCGCCCTTGTTCCGGTGGAAGGCGCCCGCTGGAGCGAGCCTGCCGGTGATGTACCACTGGGACTACAGCGGCATCGCGCGGGTGCCGGGCTCCGATCTCGCGCTCGTTACCCGGGTGCGGGATGACAACAGTGGTCCGCACACAGCCGAGGAGATTGCCTCCATTCATTCTGGACTGGCGGCGCAATTCCCCAATGCAGAAATCATTGCGTGCAACCTGTCGGACATGGCGAAGGCTCTTGCCCCGCATCGCGACGCGCTGCCAGTGGTCACGGACGAGATCGGCGATACCTGGATCTACGGCGTGGCCAGCGACCCGCTCAAGGTTGCTCGCTACCGCGAGGTAGCACGGCTGCGCGAGCGCTGGATTGCAGCCGGCCAGTTCAAACTCGGCGACTCGACCGATGTGGCGCTGCTCCGCCGCATGTTGCTGGAACCCGAACACACCTGGGGTACCGACACCAAGACCTGGCTGGACTTCGATAACTACAAGCCGGCCGATCTCGAGCGCATGCTCGATACGAGGAATTACAAGGTGGTGCAGTTCAGCTGGCAGGAGAAGCGCAAGGACCTGCTGGACGCGGTGGCCGCATTACCGGATGCGCTGCGCACCGAGGCACAGAAGGCGATCGAGAGTCTTAAACCCACCGAGCCGCAGACGGGCGGTCGCCCGCTTCCGGCCGGAGAAACGATCGAGACGGCGCATTTCGTTTTGGGATTCGACGCAAAGACCGGCGCGATCACGCGACTGCGCAACAAAACGACAGGGCGCGAATGGGCGGGTGAAAAGAATCCCATTGCGCTGGTGGCCTATCAGACACTTTCGAGCGCCGACTACGATGTCTTCATCAAGAGCTATCTGACCACTACGGCGGACTGGGCGTTCAAAGATTTCGGCAAGCCCAACATCGAGCGATTCGGAGCCGCAAGCCGGACATGGCTGCCAGGATCAGCGGCCATCACCGTTGACCAGACCGCCGATGGGCACCGAATCCTGATCCAGCCGAAATTCGAGGACCCGGATGCATTTCAGTCGGGCCGTGCTTCATTCCCGCGGAAGGTGTTTGTGGAATTGCTGCTGCCCACCGCGGAACCATCGATTCATATAGCGGTGTCCTGGTTTGGAAAGCCGCCAACCCGGCTGCCTGAAGCGCTATGGCTGACCTTCAATTCCCAAACTGCGGATCAGAAAGGCTGGAGCCTGGACAAGTCGAACGAAGCGGTGTCGCCGTTTGAGGTAGTGGCCTCCGGCAATCGACATATGCACGCACTCACAAAGGGATTTGAATATCGGGAGGGTCCGCATCGTTTCTCAGTGGCCACGCTGGATGCTCCGGTCGTCGCCCTCGGGGAGCGAACGCCGTTGCTGTTTTCGAACGAACAGCCCGACCTCAGCCGCGGAATACATTCCTGCCTGTTTAATAACGCATGGGGGACAAACTACATCATGTGGTACGGGGAGGATGCGCGCTTTCGGTATGTGATCAGGGGCTAATTTCCGCATAGGTGTGGCCCCATGTTACTTCTTCAGTCCTTCCGAGAGTAAGTCGACGAGTTTGTTGACATAGTCCCGATCGAGGTCGCGCAAGGAGGCGTATTCACTGATCTCGATGATTCTGATTCGCGGATCCTTCAGGAAGACGCCGAGTAGTTCTTTGGCTTCCGCGAGGCTCAGGCCTTCCGTGTGGGGGAAGTAGGCTGCCGGCATGTCCCGCTTTTGCATGACGTCGATATCGAAGTGAAGCAGCAGTGCGGCGGATGCCGGAACCGCTTTTAGCGTTTGCAGCGCGGCCTCGCGGGGCCCCGTACGTCGCACCTCCGCCAGGGACATCGAACCTATCCCTGATGCCGATCGAGAAGGGTTGGTCCAGCCGATCATCGACACTTGAGATGAACCGAGTGGTGGGCCGACCCAAAACGGCGAATTATGCGTTAGCAGCCACACGGCACACGATGCGGCGCTTTGGCAGCGTTCGGGCTCTGGGGCAGCATCGTCAAAGTCACCGTCAACATAGAGGACGTGAATATCTTGCGCTGACGCGCGAATCAACGCCGCGGTGGTTCCGATCACGACGCTGCAATCACACCCGATCAGTAAGGGAACCTGCATCGGCTGTTCTAACATCGGCAGGACACGCTCGGTGACGCATTCCCAGGCAATTCGGGGCGCAGGCCAACTCCTGATCGGCGGGATCGAGTGATGAGGAAGAAAGCTTGGAATTGCGACATCGCCGTCGTCGATCGCTTTACAGCCTGCCGCTTCAAGGCGCTTGAGCAATTGAACTTCCCGGTAGGCCTGGGCGTCGTTTTCATTCCCCGGAAGCAGTGAGCCGGCACGCAAGGGAACTCCCAGGAGGCGATAAGTACGTGCGCTCACGTCCGGCGTCGTCTGTCCCTGGCTGCGAACCTGGCCGGCGAGCAGCTGTGTTGCGATCGCCGCCGCCGTACTCTTCAGGAATTGCCTTCGCTTCATCGGTCTGCCCCGAAATTATCGCCCGCTTATTTAGTGCGTCCAGATTGGTGGAAATCGTAACACGTATGTTGCGATTGGCAGATGTCGCAGGGTTCCCAGGATTTGATTGGGCTTCCTCAGGCGGTATCGCGACTTCAGAAGTTACCATTTTTCGAGAGCGGTCGGCGCGCTGGCTACGATTTGAGAATTTTGAAGGGCTCGGAGGCGATCGAAGTTCCGTGCTGCCGCGGAAACGGCTTCCTGAGCCGTTTCCATTGCTCGCCGACGCGTTCTGAAACCTTGAAGAGATCGCCCGCGGTGATTGGCCCCACGACACGATGGTGCCCCACGGCCGCGAGGGCCATTGATGCGATACAGCCGCATTGATTGCAGTCGGGGTCTCCGCCGAACTGGCAGGGAGTAATCGCAGTCCGCAAATCCGCAGAAATGGTTTTGGTCGTCCTCGCGAAGATGCAGTCCGCCGGGCCTTGGGGTGGAGATTCGATTTCTCTTATCAGGGCGTCGGGCATTTCAAGGAGCGGATATTTTCGGCGCAGTTGCCGAAGTTCGGCAACCACCTGCGCCCTTTGTGCCGCGCTCAGAATCTCCGGGTCCGCAGCGCCCCGCTGCGGAGTGAAAAGACTGAACCAGACCCGCAGGACCTCCGGCCGGCTCGTCCAGAATTGAAGAAACTCTTCGAGATAACCGGGGCGCTCCGCGATCTGCGCCGTAATCGTGCAGTGAATGGTGACGAACAGCTCTTTGATATTGGCGAGAATGCGGTCATAGGTAGCGGGTTTACGGCGGGCATCGTGTTCTGGTTGCAGGCCATCGACTGAGATGACGACATTCAGCTTCTTCAACTTCATCCATGCGCCGGGGATGGGACGAAAAGCGCTCGTGACCACCTGCGTGTGGACGCCGCGACCGTCGAGTTGCGGCAACAAGGCATCGAGCTCGCGATAGCGAACCAGCGGATCGCCTCCTACCAGCGAGACATGGAGCGGCCTGTGCTCATCAACCAAAGCGAGAACCCGCTCGACCAGCTCATCGCCTTTGAAGTCGGCGAGTTCGCGCAGTTGGGTTGTGCCGCCCAGATGTGCCGCGTCGAAGGCATAGCACCCGGGACAGCGCAGGGGACATTCTTTCGTGATTTCGATGGATAGCGAAGGCGCGCGACCGCTCAGAATGCGAGCCCACGCCTGTAACACCTCAGTGGTTTTCATGACCTCTCCGACCAAACGGCGAACCGTGCAGCTGTCAAATAGGGCCGGGGATGGCCCTGCGGGGACGTTCAGCTTTCAAGAAAGGAAAGATTGGCGATCAAATTTGAAGCGGCGAGTTGTAGATGGCGATAGGGGGACCAGCGCTGCGATCGACGTACGTGGCCGAAATCCGCGACCGCCGCGGAATCCCCGAACAGCGTCGCACCAGTAATTGTGACCACAACGTGAGGAGCAACTTGATGCCCTGCCGGCAACCTCGAGCCATCACCAGCACCAGGCACAGCGAGGTAAGGATCAGCAACACGGTGGTTTCAAAGTCCTGACCGCCGTGAAGGAAGCGATCCCAGGTCCAGACTTGCTGTGTGAATGGAAGAGCGACCAACACCACGGACGCCAGAACCAGCAGGAGGCGACCCATGCTTTGGAACCCGCGACCCGGGCGTGCCAACCCAATCCAGTCCGGCCGTTCCGTGTTGAACCAGTGATGAATCATTCGCCTCGGCCTTCTTTGAGTCTACTCGCTCACGAGTCACTCGTCGAACGGATGAAACATCCAAAGAACGCGGCCAGGGTGCAGGGAGGGTTTTCGAGATGCCTTTATCTCGCTGCGATCCCGCCCCGTCCTTGTACCATCAAGAGCGTAGGAACCAGAGGAGCACCAGACTCATGAAGATGCGGCCGGGGACGCAAACGGGATTTCTGCTGTGCGGCAAGGAGTGGAGCGAAGGAGAGGCACTGGAGGTGCGGTCGCCCTGGGACCAGGGGCTGGTCGGGCGCGTCACCGTGGCCACCCGAGCCGATGCGCGCCAGGCCGTCAACCACGCCACGGCCTGTATGCGCCGCGCCCGCGCCCTGCCGCGCTGGAAACGCCGCGAGATTCTCGAAGATGTGACCGCGGCGCTGATCGAACAGAAGGAGCGTTTCGCGCAACTGATTGTGGCCGAAGCCGGCAAGCCGGTGCGGCTGGCGCGCGCCGAGGTCGACCGTGCGGTGCTCACTTTCAAGACCGCCGCTGAGGAAGTGTCGCGGCTGGGCGGCGAGACCATTCCGTTGGACCTGACCGAAGGCAACGAGGGCCGCTGGGGCCTGGTGCAGCGGTTTCCAGTCGGGCCGATTCTGGCCATCACGCCGTTCAACTTTCCCCTCAACCTGGTGGCGCACAAGGTTGCGCCGGCCATGGCCGCCGGCTGTCCTTTCATCCTCAAGCCGGCGCCGCAGACGCCGTTTACCGCTCTGGCGCTGGGCGAAGTGATTTTGAAGACTGGCTGGCCCCAGGAGGCCTTGGCGGTGCTGCCGCTTTCGAACTCCGATACTGCATGGCTGGCCGAAAAGGAAGACCGCATCAAGCTGGTGAGTTTTACCGGATCGGCCAAGGTGGGATGGGACTTGAAAGCCCACTCCGGCCGCAAGCGCGTGTTGCTGGAACTGGGCGGCAATTCTGGAATGATCGTGCATGGCGACTGGCCCGACCTCGACGACGCCGCGGTTCGCACCGCGCACGCCGCCTTCGGCTACGCCGGTCAATCGTGCGTGAGCGTGCAGCGGGTGTACGTGGAGCGCTCCATCTTCCAGACTTTTCTGTGGAAGGTCGTGGAAGTCGCGGCCAGGATGGTCAGTGGCAATCCGTCGGATGAAGCGACCGACGTGGGGCCGATGATTCGCGCCACCGAAGCCGAGCGCGTGGAGGCCTGGGTGAAGGAGGCGGTGGATAGCGGCGCCAAGCTTGTGGCCGGCGGGGAACGCCGCGATTCCGTCATCACTCCCGTGATTCTCACCGGAACCAAGCCCGGCATGAAGGTACGCGACGAAGAAGTGTTCGGGCCGGTGATGGTCATCGAACCCTACGATGATTTCGAAGAAGCGCTGGCCGAAGTGAATCACTCGAAGTACGGGTTGCAGGCAGGGCTCCTGACCCGCGATGCCGGGCGCATTCTTACCGCCTTTCGTGAATTGGAGGTGGGCGGCCTGATTGTGGGCGATACGCCAAGCTGGCGGCTTGACCCGATGCCCTATGGCGGCGTGAAGGACTCCGGCCTGGGGCGTGAAGGCATCCGCTCTGCGATTCAAGAGATGACCGAACCGCGCATGCTGGTAATGGCAGGGCTGAGCTAGGCGCCGTTTCTAAACCAACCACATTCGACAAAGAGGAAGGCTCCATGGATCTGGGACTGAAGGACAAAGTCATCATCGTTACCGGCGGCGGCGCTGGAATCGGAGCCGGCATCACGCGCGCCTGCCTGGCGGAAGACACTCAAGTAGTCGTGCTGGGACGTCGATCGGAGAATGTGCGCGAGTTCATGAAGGAGATGGAGTCGACGGGTGCACGCTGCGAACTGATCGAGGCCCACCTCGAAGACACCACGCGCTGTAAAGAGGCCATCGCAGAGGTGGAAGAGCGCTTCGGGTCCATCTACGGGCTGGTGAATAACGCCGGCGTGAACGATGGCGCGGGACTGGAAACGGGAACCGTCGAGAAATTCGTTCAGAGCCTGGAGAAAAATCTCATTCACTGCTATGCGCTCGCCCACTACGCGCTCCCGGCTCTCAAACGCTCCCAGGGATCGATCGTCAACATTAGTTCCAAGGTCGCGCTTACCGGGCAGGGCGGCACGTCGGGTTACGCCGCGTCGAAGGGCGCGCAACTGGCTCTCACCCGCGAATGGGCTGCGGAATTGCTGCCCTACAACATCCGCGTGAATGCGGTATTGCCGGCGGAGGTGATGACGCCTCTCTACCGGCGCTGGCTCGACTCGCTGGGAGATCCCGAAGAACGGCTCAAACAAATCACAGACAAAATTCCGCTCGGCCGGAGAATGACCCTGGCTTCCGAGATTGCGGCGGCGACGGTTTTCCTTTTGTCACCCACGCAGTCGGGCCACACCACCGGGCAGCACCTGATCGTGGATGGCGGATATGTCCATCTGGACAGGGCATTGACTTAGAGGCACGAGCACAACGCCCCGGCTTGGTGTTTCCTGTGGGGATAACACAGGTCGTTGTGTTACCTTATGTGGTGAAACCACAGGGGACGGAATGGAACCCGCAAAACTCGACCTTCTTCAAGGTACGCTCGACCTGATGGTTCTTCAGACGCTGGCCGCACTCGGGGCCATGCACGGGTACGGCATTGCCCGCCGTATCGAGCAGGTCAGTGGCAACGAAGTGCTTTTGAACCAGGGCACGATTTATGCGTCATTGGTCCGCACCGAGCAGCGCGGCTGGATCGCATCGAACTGGGGCACTTCAGATAACAACCGCAAGGCGAAGTTCTATTCAATCACCGCCGCCGGGCGCCGCCAGCTGACGAAGGATGCGCGCTACTGGCAACGCCTCACCACGGTGATGGATCGCGTGCTGGCCATGGGGGCAGATACCGGCGAGGAATCCGCGTGAGCCGGATTCTGCGTGCGGTTCGGCGCTCGTCCGCCTTCATCGGCAAGCCCAGGCTGGATGCGGATCTTGACGCGGAACTGGCCGCACACCTCGAGATGGCCATCGAAGACAACCTCGCCCGCGGCCTTTCCCCGTCCGAGGCGCGCCGCGTGGCGCTGGTCAGCATTGGCGGACTGCAGCAAGCCAGGGAAAAACATCGGGAGGCAAGGGGACTGATGACACTCGACATTCTCGGACAGGACATTCGCTACACGTTACGCACACTGGGTCGGGATCGCGGGTTCACGGCGGTGGCAGTGCTGATCCTGGCCCTGGCCATTGGCGCCAACATTGCAGGGTTCAGCGTCGTTAATACGCTGCTGCTGCGGCCGCTCCCTTTTCCCAATCCCCAGCAACTGGTGTGGATCGCGCCGCCGCCGGCCAAGTGCGGCCTGTCCTGCGCGACCTATTCGACCGATGCCTACGATGAGTTTCGGGTGAATACGCGCTCCTTCCAGGATGTGACTGGCTACTTCGCCTTCTCCAGCCCCGATAACCTGAAGCTGGCGCGCGGTGGCGGAGCTCCCATTCCGGCAACCGGGATCGACGTGATCGCGAACTTCTTCCAAGTGCTCGGGGTGCAGCCCGCGATGGGCCGCGCATTCAGGGCAGAGGACGGCCGCCACGGCGCGGCGCCGGTCGTGCTCTTGAGCGACGCGTGGTGGCGGCGGCAGTTCAATGCCGATCCGGCCATCGTGGGCAAGGCCATCGACCTGAACGGCAAGCAGACCACCATCATCGGGGTACTGCCGCGCACGTTTGATTTTGGCGCGGTCTTTTCTCCCGGCGCCAAGATCGATGCCGTTACCCCGCTCGATCTCTATGGACCGCCGCGCGACTGGGGCAACATCATCACCATGATCGGACGGCTCAAACCGGGCGTGACCCTGGGCCAGGCTATCGGCGACGCCAAGTCGGCCGAGCAGTACATGTGTTGGAATAACCGCAATCCGAACGGCTGCGGCAAGGACTACAAGGACGCCGTTGTTCCTGTCCCGCTGAAGGATTACGTCAGCGGCAGATTGCGGCGTTCGCTGGTGGTGTTGTGGTCGGCGGTTGGCGCCATCCTGCTGATTGCCTGCGTGAACTTGTCCAACCTGCTCCTGGCACGCGCCTCGGCGCGCAGCAAGGAGTTCGCCATGCGCGGAGCGCTGGGCGCCACCCGCGGCCGGATCGTGCGGCAACTGCTGACCGAGAGCCTGATCCTGTCGGCCGGGGGAGCGGCGTTGGGGCTGGGTCTCGCGTTTGCACTCGTCAAGTGGCTGGCACACCAGGGGTCCATCGCGCTGCCGCTGCTGGGATTGTTGCGCTTCGACAGTTCCGCCGTTGGTTGGACGGTGATTCTCGCGGTGGCCGCGGCGATGCTCTTCGGGCTTCTCCCGGGCCTGCGCATGGCCAGCGGGAACCTCCAGGAGGGGCTGAAGGAATCGGGCATGGGTGTGGGTTCAGGGCGGCGCCACGAGCGTCTGCGCGCGGTGCTGGTTGTGACCGAGGTCGCGCTGGCCTGCACACTGCTGATCGGAGCTGGCCTGTTGCTGCGCAGCTTCCTGAAGGTGCTCGATGTCGAACTGGGATTCCAGCCGGCGCGCAGTGCGGCGGTGACCGTTGACTACGAGGACAATCCGGCCGACGGGACCGGAAATACGGACGCTTCGGCGAAGGCGATCCTGGCGCGCCGCGCCGCATACTTTCAGCCCCTGATTCAGCGCACGAATGCGTTGCCCGGCGTTGAGGCCTCGGGCATCACGGACTTTCTGCCCCTTGCCGGAAACCGCTCCTGGGGACTGCCCTATCCCAAGGGGGTGAAGATGCCGGAAAATTTGCACGTCTCGGGTCCGCTGGTCTATGTGGTGTCGCCCGGATATCTGCCCGCCATGGGAACCAGGCTGCGCGGACGTGACTTCACCTGGAACGACAGGATGGACAACAAGCGCGCAGTGATCATCGACGAAGGCTACGCAAAGTTCCTCGCGTCGTACGCGCACTGGCCGAATAACGACCCGGTGGGGCAGGTTCTCGTCAATGACGACAAGGATTCGGGTATGCTCGTGATCGGCGTCGCCGAAGACGTCCATGCGGAGAGCGTGGAAGGCGAGAACGGATGGCAGATTTACTATCCGGGAACGCAGACGTTTGCGGTGGGGTCGCAGCTTGTGGTGCGCACTACCCTTCCGCCCGCGCAAATGGCAACCAGCGTCATGAGCATTCTGCGCGATATGAACCCGAAGCAGACGGCAGCGGAGTTCAAGCCGATCCAGAAGCTGGTGGATCATGCCAACTCGCCGCGCAGGTTTTTCATGTTGCTGGTGGCCGCGTTTGCCACGCTCGGGCTGTTGCTGGCCGCGCTGGGCATTTACGGCGTGATTTCATATTCAGTGACGCGGCAGACACAGGAGATCGGCATCCGCATGGCCCTGGGGTCGAGCGCAGGCCGGGTGCAGCGCGACGTTCTCGCGGGAACGCTGCGGCTGGCGGTGATTGGCGTGGGGCTGGGCTGCGCGGCCTCTGTCGTAGTGGCCCGGCTCATCGCGTCGCTGCTGTTCGCGACCTCCGCATGGGACGTGGCTACCTATGTGGGGATGGCGCTGCTGCTCGTGGCAGTGGCAGCCGTTTCCGGCTATCTGCCGGCGCGTCGGGCTTCGCGCATCAGCCCGCTGGTCGCCCTGCGCGCGAACTGAGCGATCGAATCGCCCGATCAGTCTTCGTCGCCGCCTTCGGGCATAGTCTCCGGCTGGCGCTCCAGATCGACGGGCGGCAGGTGAGCCTCGCTCAGCTTGCGATTCAAGGCGGACAGCGAGGAGTTCTTCATGCGCTCCCATCGCTCCACGACGTCGCTGACTTCTCTGCGTATATGTGCGCCTGTGTTTTCTTGGGCGACGGTGGGCGCCGCATCGGCCTGCCCCACCTGTTCGTACAGTCCGAGGACTTCGCTGGCGACGTCGTCCAGGCCAGGCTTCTCTTCGCTGCTCGCTGACTTTTCCTGTCCGTTGAGCAGCGTCGAAATTTCCTTGTCCTGCTTTTCGAGAGGTTCTTTCAACTCTGTCGCCGCGCTTTTCGCAAGTTTCTCGACCTGTTCCAGTGCCGAGTGCGCTTCGAGGTCGGCTCTACCACTGCTGGTCACGGCTGCAGAAAGGCTCGATTGCAGTTTGAAGAGGTTCGCGAGCTCAGCACCCGAAGCTGTCACCCGCGGGTCCATCTTGATGGTCAATGGAGCGGCCAGCGCTTTTCCATTCACCGTGAGCCGCACGGTGTAGGTTCCGGGCAGCGCCAGCGCCCCCTGCGGTGTGCGCGGCGTGTCATGCGGCACGGCGGAGATCGGGTAGTCGTAACGCGGTGCAGTCGGTGTCGTGTAATGCAGATCCCACACCCAGCGATGCATCCCCGCAGTGCCGGCCAGCGTCTTCGGCATACGCAACCAATAGAGCGGGATCAACTGCTTTTCCATTTCCTCGCGCGTCGGCTCAGGTTTGTCGGCGCTCGTGTAGCGGCGCACCACCTTGTTGCTGGCGTCGAGAATCTCCAGCGTCACCGGGCCCTCGACCGAAGCAGGCAGCGCATAGTCAATCGCCGCGCCATCCGGCGGGTTTTCCCCACCGGGCTCGTCCGCCGGCCGAGGCGTGTCGGTATTGGTGTTTCGGCGCACGCGATACGCCTCGCCCGGCTTGAAGAGAACAGCCTCTCTCTGCGCCTGCTTCATGCGCTCCGAATCACGCAGCGAAGAGATATCATCGAGAACCCAGAAGGAGCGGCCATGTGTGGCCACGATCAAGTCGTTGCCTTGAATGGCCAAGTCCCGCATCGACGTGTGCGGCAAGTTATATTGCAGGGACTCCCAGTGATCGCCGTCATCGATCGACATCCACACTGCTGTTTCCGTTCCGGCAAACAATAGTCCCTTGCGCACCGGGTCTGCACGCACCGTGTTGACCGGCGAATCTTCCGGCAGCCCCGCCGTAACCACGGCCCATGTCGCTCCGCCATCGTGAGTGCGGTAAATATAGGGATACCGATCGTCGATGCGGAACCGGCTCACCGACACATATGCCGTCAGGTCGTCGAAATGCGAGGCGCTGATCTGTGTGATCTTGCTCCACGGCGTCAGTTGGGGTGGAGTAACGTTCTTCCAGTTTTTGCCGTGATCGTGCGTCAGCCACAGGAGTCCGTCGTCGGTTCCCGCCCAGATCGTATCGAGGTTCTTGAATGATGGGGCGACGGAAAAGATCGCGCCCCGCCGCCGCTGCTGATCCTTCTCCGGCAGCGGCGCTAATGACGCAGGCTGTCCGGTGTGTTCGCGTGACAGGTCGGGGCTGATCTTTTCCCAGTTCTTCCCATAGTCCCGGGTCTGCCACAGAACGTTGGTTGCATACAGCATGGTTCGCTGGTCCAAAGGTAAGAAAAGAATCGGCTCGCTGCGGTCGGCGCGATATTCGGGGCCGCGAACGGGAATCGGGGTCACGTTCTGCACCTGCCCAGTGATGCTATCGAACTTCGATACTTCGCTACGCCCCGCGCCATAAATCGTGTCGGGGTGCAGCGGGTCCGGAGCGACGTAGCCATACTCGATTACACCCGCTGGATGCCATTCGCGATCTGTGACCTCGCCGTCGTTGCCGCGGCTCGAGATGCAGACCGACCCGCTCTCCTGCTGTCCCCCGCAAAGCTTATAGGGAAACGTGTTGGTAGTCGCAACATGGTAGAGCTGCGCCGTGGGCTGGTTGAACCACGAACTCCAGGTTTCGCCGCGATTCACGCTCACCAGCGCACCCTGGTCGCTTACCAGGAGAATGATGTTCGGGTCCTTGGGATTGATCCACAGGTTCTGGTAATCATCCCCGCCGGGCGCGCCGCGCAAACCCGACCACGTCCGGCCGCCGTCGGTCGAACGCATGGTCACGATGCTGGCGCTATACACAACGTCAGGGTTCTTGGAATCCACAGCGGGAACCGGCAAATCACCGCCGCCAATCTTGAGCGCCGGTCGTGGATCATCTGTGATCTTCGTCCAGTTCTCGCCGGCGTCGTCGGAGCGGTAAACACCCAAGCCGGCACCTGTTGCATAGCCGCTCTCTTGCGTCGTCGACAGCGTTGCGTAGAGCCGGTTGGGATCGCTGGGGGAAACGGCTACGTTGATCTGCACCACGTTATCCGGCAATCCCTTTGTAAGCTGCCTCCACGTCTCCCCGCCATCGGTGGACTTGAATAACCCGCCCTGCGTGCCCTCGTATTCGTTGCCATCTTCCCAGGGGCCCAGGCGCGACTCCCACAGGGACGCATAGACCACATCGGGATGAACCGGGTCGATGGCCACGGCGGAGCCGCCCGTGTTGGCATCCTTGTAAAGCACCTTCTTCCACGTCACGCCTCCGTCGGCCGATCGATAGATGCCGCGCTCCTCATTGGGGCCGTAGGGATGGCCAAGCACAGCTGCGAACAACCGATTCGGATCGCGAGGATCGACGGCCAGGGCCGGAATCTGCTGCCCGTCGCGCAGGCCCCCGTCTTTCGATCCCCCCACGCCTTTCGATCCAAGGTATTGCCAGGTCTTCCCCGCGTCGCCCGACCGATAAATGCCGTTGCCGACCGACAAGTCGGGCCGGCGCAGCCCCTCACCGCTGGCGACGTAGACGATCTTGCTGTCCGTGGGAGCGACAGCAATGGCCCCGATCGATTGGGAGGACTCATTGTCGAAGATCGGCTTCCAGGTCCGGGCGGAATCGGTCGTCTTCCACACGCCGCCATTCACCTGGCCGACGTAGAAAACATTGGGTTGGTCAGGAACACCGGTGGCCGCGCGCGTTCGCCCGCCGCGAAACGGCCCAACAAGTCTCCAGTGCAGATCGGGCTGCCATTGTGCTTGCGAGCCTGCGCTTGCGTCCTGCGCACGAACAGCCCCACCGAAAACCATCAACAAGAGAAAGACAAGAGCGACATAACGTTCGATTCCACAAGCGCGTTCTGATTTCATGACAAGCGGCTCCCGAAGCATCAGCGTAACGCCATCTTATAGCCTCAGTGAGGAACGCGCGGCCGCTTGGCCTCTCCTGGCCCCGGGGTCCATTTAGTACGTTTTCCCCGCGAACTACGGTGCTTGCCCCAACCGTCCGCAATTTGATTCGCACTACGGCAGGTTCTCGCCCACGAACGGTACCTCACTCGCGCTCAACATGGACAGAGCGAGGAGTTACTGCGAAAATGCTAGTGCTTCTCGTGCGACAAGTTTTCCACAATGCTCCTGGGGGAGCTTGCGGTGAATATGGCGATGAGGAGAGAGAGGCAATTCAAGCCTATGCCAACTGAATTGCGGATTCGAGCGATGGCGGATTGGACTCCACAGCGGCTTTTAAGGCTTGCCCTGCTTCTCAGTATCCTTGGCCTTTGTTGGCCCGTGCTTGCGCAGCAACAGCCCGATACTGGACCCCACGCGGCGGTTGCCCCAACCGAGGAAGAGCCCGAGGTTGCGGAGAATGAGAAGACCGGTGCCGATGTGATCATCGACGGCCGCACGATCTTGACGGTCTATCAACCCATCGGAACGACCACCCCGCAGCAAAGAGCAGAAAGAATCGCGAGACGGATCATTGCGGTCGCTGACGATCCGAACATTTCCCCCGAATCGATAGGCATAGAGCCGGGCAATGAGTGGACGGAGATTTCGTCCGGATCCGTAGTCATCATGGCGATCACAGATCTCGACGCAAAGATGGCCGGAAAATCGAGAAAACAACTTTCAAGTGAGGTCGCGGGAAACGTCCGCCAGGCACTGTTGAACTACCGCCGCGACCACAGTTGGAACGCGACTCTGCGGGCCATCATCTACACCGTTGTGGCCACAGCGATTCTTCTGGCCATCGGGTGGGGTTTCAGGAAGGTTCGGCTTGCAGGCCAATCCCGTTTTGCAAAGTGGATTGAAACCCGCAAGAAAGACACTGAAGGCAAGAAAACTGCATTGCAGGTAGCCGCTAATTATGCGCTCTCCATCGCTATGGCGGTAGGTACTGTCATCCGATGGCTGCTGCTGATTGCGCTTGTTCAGGTGTATGTAACCGTTGTTTTGAGTTTTTATCCCGGATCGCGTTACATCTCGCATGCAGTTAATGGTTGGATCCTTGCGGCGTTCGAGGGGATGGGTCATTCCGCCTTGGAATATTTACCCGACCTCGTCGTCATAGCCGTTGTCGCTACGGTCGCAAGCCAGGTGATTCGATTGATCTCAATGATTTTTGGAGAGATTGGCAAAGGAAACCTGGCATTCCCCGGCTTTTACCCTGAATGGGCCGAACCCACCTCCCGGTTGATCCGGATGTTGGTGCTGGTGCTGGTGGTCATCATCATCTTTCCCTACCTGCCCGGTTCCAAGAGTCCCGCCTTCCAGGGCGTATCGATTTTTGTGGGCGTGTTGCTCTCATTGGGTTCGTCTTCGGCTGTGGCCAACGCCATCGCGGGAATCATCCTCACTTACATGCGGTCCTTTGCTGTGGGCGATTGGGTGCGAATCGGCGATACCGTGGGGGAAGTGGTCGAAAAGAACATGCTCGTGACCCGAATCGTTACTCAAAAGCGTGAGATCATCACCATTCCCAATGCCACTGTCATGAACGGCTCGGTGATGAACTACACGCGCGAAGCGATAAACGAGGGGGTAATTTTTTATACAACCGTGACCATCGGCTATGACGCTCCGTGGAAAACGGTGCATCAATTGCTGTTGGAAGCGGCCCGTGCAACGAAACACATCTTGCACACCCCGGCGCCATTTGTGTTGCAGACGGCCCTCAATGATTTCTACGTATCCTATGAACTGAACGCCTACACCGATGTCCCGACCCAAATGCAGTTTATCTATTCAGAACTCCACGAGAACATCCAGGACCGGTTCAACGGGGCAGGTGTGGAGATATGCTCGCCCCATTTCTCCTCCTTGCGGGATGGCAATACAATCGCGATTCCAGAACAATCCCGGCCTCGAGGTTACGCCGCGCCCGCATTTCGCGTGAGGGGCTCGCGAATGGAAGAGGAAAAAACTCAAGACTGACTCATGCAGAGGATGAGCAGATCGGACCATGATTCTCTCCGGGCCGACGGGCCAAGGAGCACGTCCCTTATTGCCTTGCGGGGTTCCTGAACCCGCTCACGAGGAAGTAAACAATCGTGTACAGAACAACTGTTGCGTCCATCGCGGCACCTGCCCAAAGGCCTCGCGCATATGGTTGGCTAAAGTTGGTCCCAACAAGGTAAACGACGAAGCCCTTCTCACACGCACTGAAGATGAGAATCGGGTTGCGCCAGGCCCTGGAAAATGCGGCGACGATCATAAAGGCGCCCATCACCCCGAGCATGAACCCCCAGTGCTGCAGAATGATGGTGTAGTCCTGGTCGAATGGGATCAGTTCAACCTTCTCCGCGGTCCACCTGGGCCAGAAGGCATTGAGAGCGCCTAATGCCGTCACCATCCCGGTGATAACAAAGAACGGCCGGAAGGTAACATCGAAAAAGCGCTTCATGAAGTAAAACCTCTATCAATTCTCCAGCGCGATTGAGCCGCACTCACGATGCTTGCGAGTGCGGCTCTGCAATGCATCGCCGCAAAGTCGGGAACGTGCGGCGCTAGCCCGCCGCACTCCGCGAAGGTCGTTCCGATTAGTTGCTGGGGCCTTTGGATGCCGCTTCCGCCTCGGCCATCCTCTTGCCCATCTCGGCCTTGACCGCATCGAGATTGAAGCTCGCGCCCCGCTGCATCGGCGGGTAATCGAGGAACGTTTGGAGTTCCTTACCCATGATCTGCTGGACAAACACAAAACGCCAGAACTGGAACTTGAACCAATCGAAGTATTGTTGCCCGCCCTCCTTGGTTCCGCTGTTGGGCCAACCGGTGCGCTCGAAAGGATCGAGCCGCAGGTTGGTGATGTAAGGCACGTCTGGGTGAGTCTTTTCACCCAGCCAGCCCTGAGGCTGGTCGATAAAGCGGAACTTGTAATCGTCAATGCGCACCGCGCCGACCGTGCTTTCGCCGAGGTAGAAGATTTCATGACGCGCGGACGGGCCTTTGCCCGTGATGGCGTCCATCTGGTTGTAACCATCCAAATGGTTCTTGTAGGTCCGGTCACCAATCGTTTTGCCCTTGAGCAACTCATCAGTGATGTTCGGATTACCGGCGGCCGCGACGAAGGTGGGAAGCCAGTCCAGTCCGGAGAAGATGCCGTTCTGCACGGAGTCCGCCGGCACATGACCGGGCCAGCGAAGAATCGCCGGGACGCGGAAGCCACCTTCGAGGACCGTGCCCTTGGATTGGGCGAACGGCGTCTGACCGCCATCGGGCCAGGTGAAAACCTCGGTGCCGTTGTCCGTGGTGAACAGCACAATCGTATTCTCGTCCTCACCTATGGCCTTCAGTTTGTCCATCACGATGCCGATGTCGTCGTCCAATTGGGCCATGCCGGCCTCTTCTTCGGACCACCCATTCTCGGCGTTGCGCATCGCTTCATACTTCGGCGAAAGATGCGTAACGATGTGCATGCGCGTCGGATTGAGCCAGACGAAGAATGGCTTGTTATCGCTCTTGGCTTTCTCAATGAACTTGATGGACAGGTCGCGGATCTCGTCATCCACGGTTTCCATGCGCTTGGGATACAGCGTGCCGGCGTCTTCGATCTTCTGCTTGCCCACCTTTCCCCATCGCGGATCCTCGGTAGAATCGTCCTTGTCGGTGGACCAGCAATGAACCATGTTGCGCGGGCCGACCTGACTCAATAGATTCTGCGGATAGTTGGGATGCGCGGGGTCCTCCATCGCATCAAGGTGATAGAGGTAGCCAAAGAACTCGTCGAAGCCGTGAACGCAGGGCAAGTACTCATTCCGGTCGCCGAGATGGTTCTTGCCGAACTGGCCGGTGGCGTAGCCCATCGATTTCAAGATCGTCGCTGTGGTTACAGCTTCGGCGGGAATCCCGACTTTGGCTCCGGCCTGGCCGACGGTGGTCATGCCGGTACGAATCGGAAGCTCACCGGTAATGAAGTTAGCCCGACCCGCCGTGCAGCTTGCCTCAGCGTAATAGTCGGTGAACAACATCCCTTCCTTGGCGAGCTTGTCGAGGTTGGGCGTTTTCCCAGCCATCATTCCACGGTGATACGCGCCAATGTTCCACATTCCGATGTCGTCGCCCATGATGACGACAATGTTCGGTTTTTTCTCTTCCGCATGCGTGGTTGCGATCATTCCCCCGAAAAGACTCGTGAGGCTTAGCGCGCCCATCGCCATTCTTGTAATACTTGTTCCAAATTCCATATGTCCTCTCCTTGCGGTCTCTCAGAAGCTTCCTGATTTCCCGATTGAATGAAAGGTAAGTACCCTCGATTCACTCGTCGAGGGCGAACGTCAGGATCTATTGAGGTTCATGCTCGCCACGGGCAAGTCATGCTTCTGGCCCTGAGCCGACCTGTCGTCAGCCAGGGCTTAGAAGTGGTGCTATCAGGCCCGATACAGCGGCCTGCCCTCAGCCAGGCGGAGACAGATGTCTCTCACATCGGTGTCAATGTGGCCCCAGAACTTCTGCAGCCCACTGCACAGATAGTTGAGTCCGGGCTCACCGTCGTGAGCGCGGATAAGGCGGTTCTTGGGGCATTCGCCATTGCAGGCGAACAGAAACCGGCATTCACGACACTGCCGCGGCAGCGAGCGGGACTTGTCGAACCCGAACTTGCGCTGCTGTTCAGAGAACACCATGCGCGAACTCGAGACTTCCAGAATGTTCCCGAGTTTGTACTCGGGATACACGTAGTGGTCGCAGACGTAGAGATCCCCGTCATGCTCCAGCGCCACTCCCTTGCCGCAGAACTGGTGATAGACACACATCTGCGCGCCTTTTCCCATCCGCATCGAAACCGCGTTTTCAAAGTGGTTGACGAAAACTTTGCCAATATCTTTTCGATACCAGTAGTCCCAGACTCTGCAGAGAAAATCTCCCCAATCGTCCGGATCGACCGACCAGTCCGTGACCATGGAGTCAGGAGTACCGGGACGGGCGGCGGACGAGTTCTGCAGCGGCAAAGTCGCGGGATCCCACTTCTGAGGCGCTGTATCCCGGAATACCTTCGGCTCTACGCAAGGAATGAATTGCATTTGCCGCGGCCGAATTTCGTTGCGCAGGAACTTGTACACCTCGCGCGGCTGTTTGGCGTTTTCCCGATTGACGACCGTCAACGAGTTGAACGGGACACCGTGGCGATGCAGTATTTCCGCGGCGGCAAAGACCTTGTGAAAGGTAGGCGCGCCGTCCTTTGCCACTCGAAAGCGGTTGTGCAATTCTTCGGGACCATCGATGCTCAGACCAACCAGAAAGTTGTGCTTCTTGAGAAAGGCTCCCCAATCGTCGTTGAGTAAGGTCCCGTTTGTCTGGAGATCGTTTTCGATCTGTTGGCCCGGCTTTTTGTATTTCTGCTCGAGCGCGATCACCTTCTGAAAGAACTCGACCCCAAGTAATGTGGGCTCACCACCCTGCCAGGAGAAGACGACCTGGCTGCGGTCCTGCCCTTCGATATATTGGCGGATGTGGGTTTCAAGAATTTCATCGGAGATGCGGAACTTGTTGGTGCTGCCAAGAAGTTCTTTCTTGTGAAGGTAGTAGCAGTAGGTGCAGTCAAGGTTGCAAATGGATCCGGTGGGCTTGACCATGGCGTGATAACTGCGCGTGGATCCGCGGGGAGCTGGCCATGGCGACAGTGGCGAAAGGGTATCCGGAACGGGGATCTCACTGGACCCACCGCAGCCGGCCTGCAGACACACAGGTCGACCCTGACTTTCAGGGTTGGTCATTCGTTTCACCATTAAAATGACGGCCTCGATGCGCTGACTACTGGTAGAAGTGTCAGTTGGCCGACATTTCCTGGTGTGAAAGGCTGTTCATGCGTGAGGCTGTCAGAATTGACGGTCCAGGCTGGTTTCCTGTTTCGTGAGGATTCGGTATATCCGTTGCCTTGGACGAAGTCGTGCGGCGGATAAGGGTACATATCATGCGAAGCGAGCATAGGGCGACAACGCCGAAGCGGACCCACAGAAGTCTGCGGCGGCCCCGGTGGACGGTAATCGCCTTGGCGGCAGCGTGCGGTCTATGGGCGACCGGATGGTCGTTTCTGTCTCCTTCAAGAAATGTCGAAGCAAGCCAGGAGATGGCCGAAGCCTCAAGGCTGGGGACCTTTGCCTCCACTATTCCCAACAAGGTTGCGGCTCCCTCTCCGTCTCCAAACGGCATGGTGTGGATTCCCGGCGGTGAATTTTCGATGGGAGCCATGGATCCACCGGCGGTGAGCGAAGTTGGCATGCACGCCGCGGTTGATGCCCGCCCGATCCACCGCGTCTATGTCGATCCTTTCTGGATGGATAGGACCGACGTAACCAACGAAGAGTTTGCCCGCTTCGTAAAAGCGACAAAGTACGTCACCATCGCGGAGCGGAAGCCGACTGCGGAAGAATTTCCCGGTGCTCCTCCGGAAAATCTGGTCGCTGGTTCTGTGGTCTTTTCACCCCCCGATCATCCCGTGCCTCTGAACAACCATTTCCAGTGGTGGTCATATGTCAAAGGGGCAGACTGGCGCCATCCTGAGGGGCCGAGGAGCGACCTCAAGGGCCGGGAGAAGTTTCCGGTTGTGCAGGTGGCCTACCCGGACGCCCTGGCATACGCCAAGTGGGCCGGCAAGCGTTTGCCCACCGAAGCGGAGTGGGAATTTGCGGCGCGCGGGGGCCTTACGGGACAACGCTACCCATGGGGAGACGATTTCCGGCCCAATGGGCAGTGGATGGCCAACACTTTCCAGGGACATTTCCCTGTGCAGGACACGGGCGCCGATGGGTACGCGGGGATTGCCGCGGTAGCGCACTTTCCACCCAATAAATACGGTCTCTTTGACATGGCCGGCAATGTATGGCAATGGACCAGCGACTGGTATCGCCCCGACTACTACCAGCAGCTGGCAGCCGCGGGCGGCGTTGCCCGTAATCCACGGGGACCGGAAGCCCCCTTCGATCCCGCCGAGCCGAGCGAGAAAAAGAAAGTCCACCGCGGCGGATCGTTTTTGTGCACCGACCAGTATTGCTCTCGGTATGTCGTGGGCACGCGCGGGAAAGGGGAGTTCACCACGGGGACGGACCATCTCGGTTTTCGTTGCGTGAAGCCAGCCAACGTAACCGGCAAGGCGGTCGCTCAGAAGAACGCGGCCCATACGTAATGAGTGCTCAGGTTCGTTTCGGTATTGAGATGGGGTGCGCGAACGGCGTGTAAGCCGAATCGTCAGGAACCGTGGTTGCGCGAACAGTGGCAGTTTTCGCAGGTAAATCTCCAACGGCATCTGGGCACCCGAAAGGTGCTGATCAGTGATGGAGAACTGCGATTGCGTCGGCTGCAAAAGGCTCCGCTCCAAGCCCAAGCCTGCAACCTCGATCCGGTGTGGACTGCAAGACGGCATCCCCTATAAGATTTGCCAGTATCCCCTATATCATGCCGGGTGTTACGTTCGGCATGCAATCGACCATACGGAGCGCAATCCACATGGGCACGGCAAATGGCGTCTTTGGCAAGATACTGATCGGTGTTTTTTCCCTTTTCGTTGCCTTACCTGTATTTGGAGCCCAGGAAAAGAGCGGCGACCTCGATTCGTACAAGTGGCGCGTTACCGCTCTGTGGTGGTATTCGCACCCTACGGGCGGATTTACCGCTTCCTCAGATCAGGTCTCGTTTGATCTGAGCAGAGATTTCAACTTTGGCAGTTATTCGACCTTTTCGGGAGGTGTCGACTGGCATTTCACCAGAAAGAACCATCTGTTGTTTACCGCGAGTCCCGTTTACAGTTCGCGCTCAAGCACGCTCACGCGCGACATCACCTTTCGGGGTGTGACGTACACCCTGGGCAAGGAAGTCAGCGTTCAATTCAACTCGCTGGCCTTTGCCCCAGGCTACCAATGGGATTTCATCCGCAGACGGCAAGGCTATGTGGCACTCGCAACCGCGCTGAACCTGCTGGATACAACGGGATCGATCACCGGAACCGGGAGCGTTAATGGTGTTTCCGCAACGCGCAAATCGTCGGGCAGCGTGCTCGCTCCGATACCCGTTCTGGGCAGCACCACGCGCTGGTATCTGATCCCCGATTCGACTCGGCTTTCCGTCCAGGGAACCTTTCAAGGCATGTACCTTTTCGGATACGGCAGCTTCTATGCGGGGAATGGAAAGGCGCAAGTCAAAGTTCTCGAACATCTGAATCTCACCGCCGGCTATCAGGTAGGCACCCGGCTCAAAGTGAAAACGGACACTGGCCGTACGGTGGGCCTGGACTTGACGCAAAAGGGACCGGTGGCGGGGATCGAAGCGTCCTGGTGATCGAAGCGTCCGGTGATCGAAGGAAGCCCTTGTAAGGCCCCTGGCTCGGTCATCGTATCTGGAATTTTCTTACCAAAGAAAAGGAGATCGTAATGAATCGGAGTATTCGCAACGTTTCGACGGTGGTTGGGATCGCACTAATAAGCTGCGCCGTCGCGATGGCACAGGACGTGAAGTATAACTCGATGCCCGGCACAGATTTTTCGAAATACCACACCTACAAGTGGGTCGTCATCGAGGGCGCTCAGCAACCTAGCCAGATCCTGGATGCACAAATCAAGCAGGCCGTCGATGCGCAGTTGACAACCAAGGGGCTGACCAAGACCGATGATGACAAAGCCGATCTCTACATCGGTTACCAGGTCGCCATCAATCAGTCACAGCAATGGAATTCCTACGGAACGGGCGGCTATCGCTGGGGCGGCGGCATGGCCACCACGACGCAGTCGACGATCACCTCGGGGAGCCTTACAGTCGATATGTACGAAACTGGGACAAAGTCGCTGGTTTGGACCGGATCTGCGACCAAGGAGATCGATACCAACGCCAAGCAGGACAAGATCGAAAAGAACCTGAACAAGGGCATGGCAAAGCTTTTCAAGAACTACCCCCCGCCGCCAAAGAAGTAGGCGACCAACTGAATCCGAGACGGATGCAATGAGAGTTTCTACTCCAGGGCCGGCCCCACAGAGATTCGGCAACCACGAGGTAGCAGTATGAAGCGTGTCTGGGTGTGTCTGAAGAACAACCGCCGGTTTGCATCCGCGATCGTCATGGTCGCCGGAGCGTTGGCGGTTTCTGCGCAGAGTCCAGAATTGCAGCAGAAGGTCGCCGAGGTGAAGGAAGCGATGGCCGCGAACAAGCAGGCCCTCGCGCAATATACATGGCAGGAGCAAGTGACGGTTAGCCTCAAGGGCGACGTGAAGAAGCAGGAGCACTTCCAGGTCCGCCTCGGACCCGACGGCAAGCCGCAAAAGCAATCACTTGATGCTCCGCAAGAGCCTGCCGCCCCCAGCGGCGGCCGGCTCAAACAACATGTGGTCGAGAAAAAGAAGGATGAGTACAAGGACTACGTCGACCAGATCAAGGACCTGATCCAGCAGTACGTTCCCCCTGACAAGGACATGCTCCAACAGGCAGCCCAGCAGGGAAATATCGCACTGGGACCGGCGGGCGGCGCGCCGGGACAGTATAAGCTCGTGCTTTCCAACTACGTCAAGCCGGGCGACAAAATGACCCTCCTGTTCGACAAGGGGCAGAAGGCACTTGTCAGCGTGACTATCGCGAGTTATCTCAGTGATCCCAAGGATGCCGTCAATGTTTCGGTGACCTTTGCCGGAATTCCCGGGGGACCGAATCACGTCGCATCACAATCGATCGACGGCGTCAGCAAGCAGCTGACGATCGTGATCGCTAACAGCCTCTACCAGCATCTCTAAAGCAGACAGGGGACTCGCCAGCCGACCCGTTAGCGGAGCCGAGCAATCGGGCGTCCACCCAAGGAATGGAGAATGCATGAAGCCTGTGCTCGGAGTGCTCGCAGCGACTTTCCTTTGCCTGCTCTCACCGCTTCCGAGGTCTCATGCTCAGGCGATCTCGCCCGATAAGGGAATCGACGACGTGGAAGTGGTAACGGTGACGGCGGTCGTGGACAAAATAGACCTCGAAAAGCGCAAGGTCACGCTGACACTTGATAACGGGAAGACGAAGACCTACAAGGTCGATAAGGCGGCAGTGAACCTTGACCAGGTACAGGTCGGCGATCATGTGAAGATGTCCTACACCGAAGAGTTGATCATTACTGTGAACAAGTCGGGAGAGACTCCTTCCGCCGCAAGCATCGGCGCAGTCAAGTTGACTCCCAAAGGTTCGAAGCCGGGAGGTGTGATGGTTGAAACTACCGCGATCAGCGGCAAAATCCTGGCCATCGATACCGAAAAACGCACGGTCTCATACGAAGATGCCCAGGGAAAGAAGAAGACAGTGAAAGTCAGGAAAGGCGTTGACATCTCCGGCCTCGCTGTCGGCGAGTCGGTCGATGCGGTCATGACGGAATCAGTGGTTATCGCCGTCACCAAGTAGTTGGCCGCCGGCTTATAAAGTGAGTTTTTGCCTCGTGCCCGCAATACGGACGCGGCATCTCGCCAGTCATCGAAGGAATGACCCAACCGCAGCATCGTCGCAACGATCGCACGGGCGGTCAGCAGGTGCAGAACTATCTTGTGCCGGCCGGAACAAATTTCCCCGCAAGCGTCTCTGGCACTACACCGGTGGATGAGTACACGGTGAAACCTGAAGACCGCAAGGCGCTCCCCGAGCGGCGCCACGCTCTCCGAAAGACCTGGAAGCTATGCGGGGACGTTACTCGATCGGTGTCCCCTCGGCATTTAAATGCAGACCCGATTTGCCACGACGAAAACGATCGAATCCTTCGCGTAGGCCAGAGCAGTATTTCGAACCCGTTCAAATGGAAGCTTGTTGAGTTGCCGGGAAATCCGCTTCCGGAGAAGTTGAATCATGAGCAACAAAGCTTTCATTCTTTTTGCCTGTTGCGTGGGCTTGTTCACAACGGGATGCCTGCATCCTAAAATCGGCCCGCACTCGTTGCCGCGCGACCGGGCCGACTACAGCCTCTCACTTTCCGACTCCTGGAAAGAGCAAACGCTTCTGAACATCGTCAAGTTTCGCTACGTCGATCCACCCGTATTCGTGGACGTGGGAAGCATTGTTTCCAGCTACAGCCTCTCACAGGGTGCATCGCTAGGAGGGAATTTTGTTCCCAGCGGCTCCAACAGTGCCAGCGTAGGCGGTTCTGTTGCGTTTTCGAGCAGCCCGACGATTACCTACACTCCGCTCACCGGAAATGCATATATCAAGGGCCTGGTTACGCCTCTTCCCCCCATGGTGGTTTTCGCTGCCATTCAAAATGGCGTTCCTGCCGATTTCATCCTGCTCGCTTCTGTGACGTCGATCAATGGCTTGAGAAACCAGAGCGTAAGCCTGGAGGGAATCAAGCCGGCCGATCCGGAATTCCACCGGGTGAGGGAATTGATGGAATTGATCCAGGAATCAGGCGCGGTTCAGCTTTACATTAAAGTGGATCCCGACAAGCAGCAGGCCAACATTCTTTCGCTTCGTTCGAAGGACATCGCGCCGGACGTTCTCGCCGACATTGTGGAATTGCGTCGCCTGTTGCACCTGAATCCGGACGCCACCGAGCTGACGCTTGTCGCCGCGCCCCTGCCCTCGAACGACACAGAGATCGCAGTCCAGACTCGGTCGATGATCCAATTGCTGGCAACGATGGCAGCCCAGGTCGAGGTTCCGTCAGAGGACCTTACTCGTCATCGGGCGTTCCCCGGTTTCGAGACTGGCCATACCATGCCCGGCATTGTCCCGCTGATCCGGATCCAAAGTTCAAAAAAGAAGCCGGACGGCTCCTTCGTGACTATCAACTATCGCAACACGTGGTTCTGGATCGACGACGGCGACCTCTATTCCAAGCGTGCCTTCGCGCAACTGATGCAGTTATTCACCATGACCGATACCGGCGCTCGAGAGAATCTGCCGGTGCTCACGATCCCAACCCGCTGAAGAAGGGTCTGGCATCCGCGTGCGGTCCTTCCCCGTGCTGGGCCCTCGACGCTAGCACTCTCAATGTAATAAGCTGTTCGCCGCAGCCCCGTCTTTTAATGGGCAGGGTGATGCTCATGTCGAACCGTCTGGTTCTCGGAGATGCAGTACCAAAGGAATTCAACATGAAAACGTGGCCCAGGCATCCTCTCATTTACGAGATCAACACATGGGTGTGGCTGAGCGAGTTGAGCCGGAGATATAAGAAGCTTGTGACCCTCGCTTCGGTTCCGAACCAGGAGTGGGATGCCATTGCCTCTTTTGGTTTTGACGTTGTCTGGCTCATGGGAGTGTGGGAGCGGAGCCCTGCCGGAATCGAAATCTCGTTGCGCAACCAGGGGCTCCTGGACGATTTCCGGCAGGTCCTCCCCGACTTTGCGGCTCAGGACAATGTCGGGTCGCCCTATTGTGTGCGCCGCTATCTCGTCGATGCACATCTCGGCGGTCCGGCTGGGCTTGCCCTGGCCCGGGAGGCCCTCGCCACGCGCGGCATCCGCCTCCTGCTTGATTTTGTGCCCAACCACGTCGCTCCGGATCACCCCTGGGTTTTCGACCATCCCGAGTATTTTGTCAGGGGAGATGCCAACGACCTCGAGAGAGATCCGGCATCGTTCCTCGATATCGGCGGGACCGTTTTCGCCTGCGGACGCGATCCGTATTTCCCGCCCTGGCCTGATGTGCTTCAACTTAACGCTTTCGACCCGGGGCTGCGGCAAGCGGTAATCGAAACACTCTCGGCCATCGCCTCACAGTGCGACGGCGTTCGATGCGACATGTCGATGCTTATGCTGAATGACATCTTCGAGCGTACCTGGGGGGGCCGAGCAGGGCTAAAGCCGGCTAACGATTACTGGACGACGGTGATCCCGCCAATCAAGGGAAAGTACGCGGAGTTCAAGTTCGGCGCCGAAGCCTACTGGGAGCTCGAGTGGGAACTGCAACAACATGGGTTTGACTACTGCTATGACAAGAAGCTCTACGACCGGATGGAGCACGCTGATCCCGAGAATGTGAATCAGCATCTCCTCGCCGACCTTTCCTACCAGGAGAAGATGGTCCGTTTCATCGAGAACCACGACGAGCCCAGGGCGGCAGCGACTTTCGGGCGGGAAAAAGGACGCGCCGCTGCCGTGGCTATTCTCACACTGATGGGCGCAACGCTGCTCCACGAAGGACAATTCGAGGGGAGGCGGATCAGGTTGCCGGTATTTCTGGGCCGTCGCCCGGAAGAGCCGATTGATGAAGAGCTCCTCGCATTCTCTAAACGGCTGCTGACCGCAATCAATCGTGACATTTTTCGCAACGGTACCTGGCGCCTCTGCGAGCGGGTTGGCTGGCCCGACAACCAGAGCTACCGGAATCTGCTCGCCTGGTGTTGGGTCAACGACGCTGAGCGCTACCTCGTGGTCATCAACTTCCGCCAGGAAGCTGCGCAGGCACGTGTGGTTGTACCGTGGAATGAACTGAGAGGCAAGGAATGGCGCTGCAAGGATACCTTATCTGGGGAATCCTACGACCGGAGCGGAAGCGAGATAAGGGACGACGGCCTCTACGTGGATTTGGAAGGGTGGAGATTTCACTTGTTCCACGTAAGTGAACTGTAAGTTAACGCCATGTGCAGGGTTCGGGCAGGCTCGTTTCAATATCAACTGCCTCTCCCAGCCGGGACGTTGGTTGGATTGACGCCGGAATGACGGACATATCGGAGCCGGAGTTAAAAGCGTTTCGCGATACAATCAGAGCATTGTCGGGGCGTAGCGCAGTCTGGTAGCGCATCTGCTTTGGGAGCAGAGGGTCGGGGGTTCGAATCCCTCCGCCCCGACCATCAGAATCAATAAGTTAACCCATCTAGAGGGGGTTCTATTTGTGCCCCAATTTTGTACCGATAGACAGCCTATGGGTAGGCGCAATTTGACCCCCTACTGGATGAATTTGGGTTGATCAACGACGGTCACGGCTGCCTGTTTGTCCGCGTTCGAAACGTGGCTGTATCTTTCGATCATTTTGGCCGACCCCACTCTAAGAGTGCCTTCAAGGTCTGGTCCCGCGCCCCACGGTAAGTACAATTCGCAATCGCAAGCTGATCAAGCGTTGTGCAACTTCCTCACATTTCATCAGATGGCTCCTCCAAGGCACACGCGACGACGAGCAGATTGCCCGTGTGTTTCTGCATTCCAGCATACAATTCCAATTCCTTCTTCTTCCAATCGATGCCCGTTGGTCGGATCGAAGATGATGTGATCGATTACGTAATCGTCAGCCGAACAAAGTGGGCGACCGGCCCCTCGACAACCACATGGGATTTGAGCAGGAGGCGTGCCATCCAAATAGCGGTACGCCTCCTGAGTTGACCTACTTGGATCCAGCCGCCCCATGGTGAGCATGGTGTCTCTGCGGCAGCGGCTTGCGAACCTGCGGCTGGACGGCAGTCTCGTCCACAGGCGTGGTGCCCTGAACGTCGGAGCCGAAGTTCGCGCCGGCCGGTACGAGATAATCCTCTACCTTCTGGGCATCGGTTGTGCTGGTGGCTACGCTGATTCGGGATGGGTCAATGCCCTTCTCCTTCACCAGGTAGTCCTTGGTGTTGACGGCACGCTGCGCAGCGAAGTCCTCGACCTTGGCTTTCTTGTGCTTCTCCGCGTACTTCTGCTGCTTCTCCAACTTGTCCTTCTCCTTGGCATTCGAGGCGCCGACCACGACTGCCTTGGCGTCAGACTGCCGCTGCAGGTCGAGAGCCACTTCGTCCAGGCAGGCCTTGGCTTCATTGTCCACGCGAGTCGGACGAGCCTTATCGGTTTCAAAGTTGATGGAGCAAAGTGCCTGCGTGTGAGGTTGCGGCGGCGGTGGCGGGGTCAGGATCGTCAAACTCGTGTTCGCCGATGCGTTGTGGCCCTTGTCGTCCGCCACGTTGCACGAGATCGAAACCGCGCCCGTGGGTGCGCCCGTGGACGAGTAGGACGCCGAAGCGCCGGTGCCCGTTACGTTGCCGGTCGAGGCAGTGTAGGTGTAGGTCAGCGGGCGGTTCTGCGGGCTGGCCGCGGTGGCCGTGACGGTGGCGCTGTCGCCCGGCTTGATGGTCGTCGGACTCACCGAGCAGGAGATCGTCGGCGGCTCGAATTCCTTCACCGTGAAGGTGGCCGTCGACTGCGTGGCTACTTGCCAGGGCTTCGCCCCTTCCTTGCCCGGCTTGCCTTCCTTGGCGTCGCACCTGACGGTATGCTGTCCGGGCGTAAGATCGGCGGTGTCCGCGGTAGCCGTGGCGCTGTTGTTGGCTCCCGTGATGCCATCGCCGGAGATGCTGTAGACCACGCCCAGCTTGGGATCCTGCGAGCCCACCGTGGCCGTCACCGTGACCGGCTCGCCGGGGAACACTGAGGTCTGGTTGGCCGAGCACGCCACCGTCAACTGCAGCGGCGGCTTGACACCCATATTGAATACAACGCCAGCGAGGAATCGGGTGCTATTTTCATTGGCGCTAAGGTGGTTGTCGAACGAGGTACGGAGGTAGCTGGCCTCAAAGGGCCGGATGGAGAAATGCGGACTGACAGCTAGATCGAGCCCAACGCCAAAGTCCATGGCAAACGCATTGCTGGCGGGCGCCGAGCCAAATTGAGTAAAGCCCAAATTGCTGTATGCCTTGCTATAGACGTCAGTATGCGCGCCGCCAAAAAGAGCCTGCCCATACGGTCGGAAGATTCCACCGCGCTTGCCGAACTGGGGACCAAACATGTAGGTGAAGATGTTGCCGTTCACACCGACGGATGCCCCGGCAGGATTAAATGCATTGCCCGGCGGAACAACGACGGTGCGTGTTTCATTGGCATAGCCCTGGAATTCGGCCTTAAGTCCAATTATGGGGCCGAAGTTGTATACGAACGAACCTCCGCCGCCATCCAGGTTGTAGGCCTGCCCGAATTCATATTTTCCATTGAAGCTCTCGTAGTCAAAGGCCTGGAAGTGAAAAAAGGAGTAATCGACCGAAACTTCCGCTTTGGGGTGCTCCTGAGACCACGCCGGCGGGCCAGTCAGCGTGACAGCGACCACGACAAGTGCAGCTGTGAGCTTCATTAAACTCCTCCGTAACTCAGTATTTTCCTTCGTTTTTCGACAACTGGCCGGACCCGCTGGAAACTACATGCAGCGACGCTTCTGCGCCGAGGAGACTCGTGCGAGCTTGCCCCCGCCAGCTTCCACATCAATGCACCGTCAGGACCTTCTCATCAGTGGCCGCTCTTCCGTTTATGCTGTCCGAAGCCTTCACGGTAGCTGTTCCGAGCCCCGTGATGTTGGCAGCGCCGAATCCATCTACCACAGCTACTCCAGGTTCCGAAGAAGACCACGTCACCTGATTGGTGACGTCTTGCGTTGTCAAATCACTAAATCTCCCTGTGGCCGTATATTGCTGTGTTCCCCCGAGAGCTAAATCTGCAGGAGCTTTTGGCGTGATCGCGAGACCCGTCATGGTTGCACTCGTAACCGTTAACTTTGCCGTTGCAAATTGGCCATCGAGTTCCGCGGCGATGGTGGCTGTGCCTGGTGCGATTCCGCTTGCAAATCCCGTAGAAGAGATTGTGACGATAGTCGGTGTCGTCGAGACCCAAGTGGTAGAAGGCGTGACATCCTGTGTCGTCCCGTCCGCCAGAGTGGCCGTCGCATTAAATTGCCGCGCCGTCCCTTGCGCGATGGTGACGGGATTTGGAGCGACCGCAATAGAAGCCACGCTTTGCACGGTGAGCACTCCAGTCGTGGAGACCCCACCGAGCTGCACCTCAATCATTGCTGATCCGGCTGCGACACCGGCTACCGCATACCCGGCGGGGTTCCTGTCCACGAGGGTCGCGATCGAGCCATTAGTCGGCGTAATACTCCACGCCGCGCGCAGAGTTATCGGCTGTTTGGTTCCATCGCTGAAAGTGCCGATCGCCTGGAAACGCTCACTCGATCCGATCGCCAACCCTGCTGGTGCTGGGGTAAGCGCGATAGAGTTCAGCGACGCCCCACTAATCGTCAGGGGAGCGGTCCCCGAAACGGAACCAAGAGAGGCCTGGATTGTGGTTGAGCCTGCGGCAACTCCGGTGACAAGACCATCACCACTGATGGTCGCCACAGCGGGTGCAGTGCTACTCCAATGCACTTCCGTGGTAATGTATCGCGTTGTATTGTCGCTGAATTCTCCCAGCGCGTTAAACAAAACATACGAGAGAGGTGCAATCGTTTGTGCCACTGGCGAGACTACAATACCGGTCAGAGTCGCTGCGGTCACATTCAGATTAGCGCTACCGGATATGGAAGTGGCAGAGTCAGTCGCGTTAACGGTGACTGTCCCTGCGCTGAGACCGGTGGCAAGGCCTGTGTTGTCGATCGATGCGATCACATTTGGGTTCGGTGTAACACTCCAGACAGGATTCGCCAGGGCACGCTGGCCACCGTCCGAATAGATGCCATAGGCCCGGAATTGTTGACGCGTATCCTTGGCGATTTTAGCGGTCACTGAACCTTGACCGACAACGAAAACGGCCTGGTCGCTGACCACAATTGAAACCAGCGCGGGTGCCGTTACCGTAAGGGTAGCCTTACCAGAGATCAAACCACCCGGTGTGTTGAGAGCTGCAGTAACATCGGTTGAGCCCTTGGTGTAGGTCTTCGCGAGTCCGGTGGAGTCAATCGTGGCCACCGGCGCCGTCGCGGTCCAGGTCACGAGATTGGTGAGATCTTGCTTGGTTCCATCGTTGTAGGTTCCCTGAGCGGTAAATTGCACTGTATTTCCTGCTGCAACAGTTGTAACCGCCGATTGCACACTGATTGAAACCAGCGTCGGCGCCGCCGTCGCTGTAAGGGTGGCTGTACCAGAGATCAAGCCACCTGGTGTATTGAAAGCTGCAGTAATAACGGATGTGCCCGGGGTGTAGGTCGTCGCGAGTCCGCTGGAGGAAATCGTGGCCACCGGCGCCGTCGCGGTCCAAGTCACGAGAGTGGTGAGATCTTGCGTCGTTCCATCGGCGAAGGTTCCCTGCGCGGTAAATTGCACTGTATTTCCTACTACCACAGTTGTAGCCGCGGGTTGCACACTGATTGAAACCAGCGTCGGCGCCGTCACTGTAAGGGTGGCAGTACCAGAGATCACGCCACCCGGTGTATTGAAAGCTGCAGTAATAACGGATGAGCCCTGGGTGTAGGTCTTTGCGAGTCCGGTGGGGTCAATCGTGGCCACCGGCGCCGTCGCGGTCCAGGTCACGAGACTGGTGAGATCTCGCTTCGTTCCATTGCTGAAGACTCCCTGCGCGGTAAATTGCACTGTACTTCCTGCTGATACAGTTGTAACCGCCGATTGCACACTGATAGATGCGAGATAGGAAAGAGTTGCGTCATTGCATCCCGTGAATGCACTTAAGACTGCAAGCCCTGCAACCAATAGGAGTCTCTTCAAGCAGCACCTCGCATTTCAATGGAATGAACGTTGTCGTGATCGGGTCGCAATCAATCGACGATTGCGGCGGACGAACCATCCCTGTCATTCGGCAGATGAGCGGGAAAAGGAACGGCATCTAACGGGATTCAGGTCGGCAATGGAAGGCGCCACTTATCGCGCCTTCACCTATTGTCGACCGCGTCTGCGATTGCTGGTGGCACAAGATCCAGCATCGCGCGCGAAGGTTCGCGACGCCAACCATTCAGTGTCCATCACAATAGAAGCCCCGGATTGACTCGACAACTGGCAGAACTATCAGTGGATGCCAATTCATCCATTGGTAAATCTGGCACAGACTTCGAGGTTTTCAGTATGAATCCCCGGCCCCACTCCTGCTTTCAAGGTGGCTCCATCGTGCTCGCCTCAGAGGTCTCGCTCCCCTGCTTGTACCAACCTCCACTGCTCAAACTCAAATCAGAGGTGTTCGCACGGGCTGTCGCCCGTTAATTGATATGAAAATTACGACCTGAGAGCAGCAGTCCTCTAAACCTGGTCGCCAACTAGCTGGAGCGAATCCTCAAAAAACCGGAGGGGTAGGGTGTCAGGCGGGTCCGAAACCTCTGCGCACACGCCAGAAATTTTCGCGTCCGAAAACGACCAACTCCTATTGGGAACCCATATGTGCCAAAGACTGTACCCACCCTACAGGCAAAGTGGGTGCAAAGTGAGTCTACTCAGTATTAAACCTAAGTTAAGCAAATTGCGGCGGTTATGTCGCATTTCATTGATTCTCAAAGAGATGCCAATACCGCACCTGTCCAGTTTGGGAACAAAGGGTCGGGGGTTCGAATCCTCCGCTCCGACGATTAGAATCAGTAGCTTACCTTTACTGTTGACGGATCGCTAACCGAAGGGCTTCTGCCTGTTGGACTCAGTCGTCTGGGCGAACAATCCGTTCATCTCGCAGTCCGCCTCCTCAGTCCTGATTAATCGTTCGATGTTACAATCGAATGCGTAGATGGCGGCTATAGTTCAGCGGCAGAACGCCTGACTGTGGCTCAGGATGTCGTGGGTTCGATCCCCACTAGCCGCCCCAACTCAGAATCAATAATTTACGAGACTTGCCACTTCCCAGTGTGCAATAAATGTCATGATGGCGCCCAATTTAGGGGCAAAACCATGGCGCTGCAGCTCTACGGCCGCCACCGCAAAGAGTGTGATGCCGGGCGTCCGCAAGACTCCAATCGTTTCCCTATTCCTGAGGCAAAATCGACTAGCGGTTCTGATCCGTCGCTCAATGAGCGGCTGCGCGATGTGACGTCATTTCACCGGTTCCAGCCTCTGTCCTCGTACGGGGGACCGTGTCAGAGAAAGGTGGGCGCAATGCGCGATTCGACCACCCTGCATCCTTTTCGCTACTGAAGATGAACTTAAGTTCGCCACCGTTCATCAATTCCTCGTGTGTCACGTAGCTGCGATCAAGCGAGCTGCCATTCAGTAAAACGTCTTTTACAAAGCCCTGCGACTCGCTCAAATTCACACTTTCGATGGTGAGCAGCTTGCCGTTCGGCAGATGAAGCACCGCTCGGTCAACAAAGGGGCGGCCCAGCACGTACTCGTTTGAACCGGGCGCCACTGGATAAAACCCCAGGGAAGTGAATATGAGCCATGCAGACATCTGTCCCAGATCGTCATTGCCTACCAGCCCATCCGGCGACGGCTTGTACTGCGTTTCCACAATCTGCTTCAGTCGTGCCTGAGTTTTCAGTGGCGCGCCCGCGTACATATAGAGATATGGAAGGTGATGGCTTGGCTCATTGCCGTGAATGTACTGGCCGATCATTCCGGAGATATCCTCGACGTTGGCATACATCGCCGGATCCACCTTCTGGTCAAACATGGCATCCAGCATGGTGATCAATCTCTCGCGGCCGCCCAGGAGCTCGATCAGCCCTTGCTCATCCTGCGGTTGATACCAGGAATACTGCCATGCATTGCCTTCGGTAAAACCGCTCCCTGCGCCGGCCTTTGCGGGATCAAATGGCTTGCGATATTCACCATTTTCCAGACGCGGCTCCACGAATCCGTCTGCTGCGTTGAAGGTGTTTCGCCAGAATGTTGCTCGTTTGTCGAACGTCGCGGCGACTGAATTCTTGCCCATTGCCTTGGCCATGCGCGCAATGGTCCAGTCATCGAAGGCGTACTCGACTGTCTTGGACGCAGCTTCATCGTCATGGTCGACGGGCACATAGCCAAGCTTCATGTATGCTGCGAGATTGCCGTATGGCCCATACGTTGCGCTGGCCGCCACGGCATTGAGCGCTGCCTCGGCGTCGTAGCCGCGGATTCCCTTCATATAGGCATCCGCGATAATCGGCACCGAATGATAGCCGATCATGCACCACGTCTCCAGTCCCTCAAACTGCCACACCGGCAGAATCCCGAATGGGCTCTCCTGTTGTGAGGCCAGGAGCGATTGCACCAGGTCATTGGTGCGCTGTGCCGGCTCCAGCAGCGTCATCAGTGGTTGCTCCGCACGATAGGTATCCCACAATGACAGCGACGAGACGAAGCGGAACCCTTCGGCGCGATGCACCTGGTTATCAGGCCCGCGATACTCGCCATTCACATCCATGCTTGTGCTCGGCGCCATCATAGCGTGGTAAAGAGCGGTATAGAGGGACTTCTCCATTGCCGGCGAGGCACGGAAATCCACCCGCGACAGTTCTTCATGCCACATCTGCTGGGTCCTTGCGCGTACCTCGTCAAACTTGAAATCCGGTGTCTCGGCGTCCATGTTCGCAATCGCGTTTTGTTCGCTGACCGGCGAAAGCGCAACCTTCACGACAAGGGGGTCCGATGAAGGGACAAAACCGAACACCGCCTCCAGTCCCCTTCCTTCCACACTTTGAGTATCCTCAGGGGATGTTCCCGGCGTTTTGAAACCGCGATATGGCGGCGGATTTTCTTCCTTGTTGTAGAGTGCATGGTCCGACATGGCCGCGGAGAATCGGATGGCAAAGAATAACTGCCGCCCCGGCGCCCATCCACGGGTCTCCCGCATTCCGGTCACGGTACCGTCGTTGCGTATCCTTATCCGGGACCACAGTACCTTGCCGGGATAGTTGTAGATGCTGCTGCGCAGGTCCAGCAAAACGTGACGCTTCGCTCCCTCAGAAAATGTGTATCGATGCACACCGACGCGTTCGCTTGCGGTCAACTCCGCTTGTACTCCGGAGTCCTGAAGGAACACCGAGTAGTAGCCCGGTTCGGCGTGCTCGCTCGCGTGGGAGAAACGCGAGCGATAGCCGGGCAGAGTCTTCTCTGGATCGCCCGGCTCCAGGGCCACGACGTTGCCGCTGACAGGCATCAGGAGTACATCGCCAAGATCGCTATGGCCCGCGCCTGAAAAATGCGTATGCGAGAACCCGAGAATCGTCGTATCTTCATATCGATAGCCGGCCGCCCACTTATAGCTTTGCTTGAACGGCCGAATCTGCGTGTCCGGCGACAGCTGGACCATGCCGAACGGTACAGTCACGCCCGGAAACGTATGTCCCTCCGGGCCAGTACCAATCAACGGGTCAACGAGCTTGAGCGGATCGGGTGCCTGGGCCAGGGCGATTGTGGCTGCAACCAGCGACGTGAAGCTTAGCCATTTCTTCATGAAATCACATTACAGCAACGGTCTTTCCTCCGGCTCCTTCACACGGTACTATCGGTCCTCGATGAGCGGCGCTGGGGGTCTCTGCCCCGATCGATCCAGACTAAAACGCAGAGGCCGGCGGAGCCTGTCACTCACAGGCATTCCGCCGGCTTTGCGTCCTGACAGTGCGACACTCCCCCAGTCATCGCCCTGCCGGAATCTCGCCTGACCCCTAATTTCCCGTTCCCGAAAGCGCCACAGACTGCGGAGACGAGGCCGCGTTGTCGGCGATGCTTAAGGTTGCTGTGTATGCCGCTGCGGCGGCTGGTTTGAAAGCCACAAACACCTGGCAGGTCGCCGCCGGCGCCAGCGCGGGGCCGCAGGTATTCAGTTCTACGAAGTCCGCCGGACTGGTCCCCGCCAGCGTGATTGAAGTGAGGTTGATCGTTGTTGTTGTGCCGTTGGTCAGCGTCACCGTCTGCGCCGCGGAGGTGGTGGCGTGTGTCGTTGTCGGGAAGGCCAGGGTGGTCGCGCTCAGCGTAAGCACGGGGGCAGCGGTTCCCGTTCCGGTCAGTGTCACGGTCTGTGGCGAGCCGGTCGCGTTGTCAGTTACGCTCAGCGTACCCCAGAGAGCCGCCGCCGAAGCTGGTTTGAACGCCACGTAGACGGAGCAGGAAGCACCGGCTGCCAACGACGTCCCGCAAGTGCCGATCTCCACGAACGAAGTCGCGTTCGTACCGCCAAGCGCGATCGAGCTGATGGTAGCGGCCGCAGTGCCGGTGTTTTTCACCGTCACCACCTGGGCGACACCGGTGGCCGCGGTCGCCGTTGCCGGAAAGGCGATTGAGGTCGGAGTCAACGTAATCGCCGGTGCAGCGGCAGCGGCGCCGGTGCCGGAGAGACTTACCGTTTGCGGAGACCCGGTCGCGCTGTCGGCTATCGACAGTGAAGCCGTCAATGCACCCGCTGCCGCCGGTTTGAATTCGACCGAAACCGTGCAGCTTGCCGCCGCCGCCAAGGAAGTCGTGCAAGTCTTAGCCAAAATGAGGAAGGAGGTAGTGTTCGTGCCGGTAAGGGTCTCCGACGTCAGCGTCAGAGCCGCAGTACCGGAGTTCTTCACCGTCACGACCTGTGCGGCCGTTGTCGACCCCACAGTGGTGGAGGCAAAGGTCAGGCTGGTTGGCGTCAGAGTTACAGCCGGGGCCGCCGCACCCGTGCCGGTCAGTGCCACGGCTTGCGGAGAGCCGGTGGCGTTGTCGGCTATCGATAGCGAAGCCGTCAATGCACCCGCTGCCGCCGGTTTGAATTCGACCGAAACCGTGCAGCTTGCCGCCACCGCCAAGGAAGTCGTGCAAGTTTTTGCCGAGATGAGGAAGGAGGTAGCGTTCGTGCCGGTGAGGGTCTCCGACGTCAGCGTCAGAGCCGCAGTACCGGAGTTCTTCACCGTCACGACCTGTGCGGCCGTTGTCGACCCCACAGTGGTGGAGGCAAAGGTCAGGCTGGTTGGCGTCAGAGTTACAGCCGAGGCCGCCGCACCCGTGCCGGTCAGTGCCACCGCTTGCGGAGAGCCGGTGGCGTTGTCGGCAATCGATAGCGAAGCCGTCAGGGCGCCTGCTGCGGCCGGCTTGAATTCCACCGAAACCGTGCAGCTTGCGGCCGCAGCCAGCGATGTTGTGCATGTGTTTGCCGAGATGAGGAAGGAGGTAGCATTCGTGCCGGTAAGGGTCTCAGAAGTGAGCGTCAGTGCCGCAGTCCCGGAATTCTTCACCGTCACGACCTGTGCAGCCGAGGTCGACCCCACCGTGGTCGAGGCAAAGGTCAGGCTGGTTGGCGTCAGAGTTACAGCCGAGGCCGCCGCACCCGTGCCAGCCAGAGTGACCGCTTGCGGAGAGCCGGTCGCGTTGTCGGCGATCGACAGCGAAGCCGTCAGGGCGCCTGCTGCGGCCGGCTTGAATTCCACCGAAACCGTGCAGCTTGCGGCCGCAGCCAGCGATGTTGTGCATGTGTTTGCCGAGATGAGGAAAGAGCTTGCATTCGTGCCAGTGAGCGTCTCAGAAGTAAGCGTCAGCGGGGCGGTGCCGGAGTTCTTCACCGTTACCACCTGCGCAGCCGTGGTTACCCCTACCGTGGTCGACGCAAATGTCAGGCTCGTCGGTGTCAGCGTCACGGCAGGCGCCGTTGCGGCCGCCGCCCACGCATTCACCAGGTTGGTCACGTTCATCGAGCCCAATCCTGTGGTCAGGTCGTACCCCGCCGTCGCGTTGTAGCCGCTCAAAATGCCTATTGCGTCGCCTGTCACGCTGGTCACGCAATTTGTGTCCCCAGTCGTGCAATTCATTGCGTTGCTGCCCGTGGTGGTGTCGTAGAAGACGCATGTGTTGCCGGCCGCCACCGTGTTCGAGTTGCAGGCCGCGTAGTTCTCCTTCGCTGCCAGGCTGTAGAAGACGGGATTGGCCAGGCCCTGCTTCGCGCCGGCCATTTTTTGGACCACAAGGGCCATAATCCCGGCCGCCATCGGCGAAGCGGCCGACGTGCCGCCGTTCTCCTGGTAAACGATGGAGCCCGGAGTGCTGTAATTGCAGGGCGTCGTGGCTGAAGACTCGCAGATCAGCAGCGTGCTGCCGGGAAGCCCCGTGTTGTCACCCTGGCCCCAACCGTAGGACCCAAACAGGGAGATATCCGGCAGGTCGCGCTTGCCGTCGGCTGGAATGCCGGCGACGCCCGTTTGCCACGATGGCTTCGCGTACCCTCCGGAACAGCTGTTTGGGAACCAGGTGGTGCTGGTGGGAGTGCTGGAATTGGTGGTGCAGGCGCTCGCTCCACCGCCGCCCGAAGCCATCTCAACCAGCGACCATGTCGAGATTGTGGTCGAGTTCAGCGCGGCATTACACAGCGCCTCAACACTTGCATATGTGGTGTACACGGTCAGGAGAAGCGGGTTTGAGCAGGTAGTATTCCACGACATCTCGGGCATGTAGCCCTTGGCGGTCGCTCCATGCGCATCCGCGGTGGTGTTCCAGTAGGTAGTGTACGGATGGGTGGCTGCAACAAACGGCCACTGCAGATCGGTTCCACCTACAGCGGTCACGTATGGGCTCGAAGCCATCCCGCTGACCGCCAGGCCAAAGGGATCTGAATAGGGAGGCTTGATTCCGTTCTGCGGGGTGCAGGTCGCCGATCCCGAGTCTCCCGCGGCTACAAACGAGCTGATACCGGCCGTCGCGGCTTGCTGGAATGTCTGGTTATACAAAGTGTTGCCGGCGGTGCCGAGTTTGAGTTCGCAAAACCCGTAGCTCATTGTCAGAATCGGCGCGACCGCGTTGTTCACAATGTAGAGAATCCCGGTGGTGAGGCCGTTCGTCGTAGCGTTGTTGACATCCGAAACCAGCACAATCGACGCGCCCGGAGCCGTGGCAGACACCATCTCCACGTCTTCGGTGTTTTCCAACTGGCTGTCCGTTAGCCCTGGATCGGTCCCGCTGTGCACGGTCGTCAGGGTCGTCGCCGGAAGCCCAAAGGAGCTGCGATAGGTATTGAGGTCGGTGGCGACAACGTCGCTGAGCGCTACGACGGCCACCTTCACGCCCGTTCCATTGATCGGCGTGGCCGCGTTCCAAAGCGGCAGAATGTTATAGATGGCGGCGAGATCGTAAGGGGTGAGATCTTCGCGTTGGTAACCCGTCGTCGGGTCCACCCAGCCCAACATCGGCTGCGCTCCGCCCGGAGTCGTTTTTCCGGTATTCGAGCCGGGTGCACCCGTACTCAAGCCTTTCGGGAGAAGAGGAGTGGGCTCGAGCGCACTGCCGGAAGGGGGCGGGTCGGGAGGCAGCACGGTGTACTTCCCCGTCTTCAGGTCGCGCTTGACAAAGTTGCCGGGGCGCGAAAAGTGCATAGGCAAGAAATCGTGCAGAGAAGCGATGCCCGTGACCACCGGCGAAAGCGCCGAAGGGATCTGCGGATCACGGTCATTGGCGAGATGCATTTTTCCTTCGGCCAGATATTTGTGCATCTCCAGCTGAAATGCTCGCTCGACGTTTCCAACCGTTCCGGTGAATTGAATATAGACGCGCCCTTTTCCCACCTCATCAATTTGCATCCCGTGGTTCTGGAGCCAATTGGTAACCGACGCGATGTCGGCATCGGACGGTCCATAGAGTTGGCCGAACTCCTCGGCTGTCAGCCAGTGATGGAAGTCGGAAGAGTTGGGGTCATATTGCCGCTCGTTGAACGCGGCTAGTGCCGCGTCCTGTTCCGGGCTGCGCTTCAGCACCATCACCACACGCTCGAGAAGTTTGTTTGAGTCTACCCGGCCCCTGTCGAATTCCGTCCGGGCCATCGGATGTACATTTCCGGCCAGCCTCACCCGCTTTGCATCGTCCACTTGCTCCACTACGCGATCCATTACGCGCGCTGGAACCGCTTCGAATTCCGCACGGTCATCGGAGGGGCCCGATGTCTGCGCCGTTGCGGAGATCGCCATTCCCATTCCCAGAACCAGACCAGCCAAAACTTGAGTGAATCTTCTAATCCGCATTGCCGTCTCCCTCTTTGGCTGGCCGCGGATCTCTTGGATTCCGGCAGCTCGGTTGGGTGGATTCGTCCACCGTGAAACAATTGGCTGCCGGGGAACGAGTGATCCCTGATCGGCAACCGGCGAGTACAAGCTGGCCCTGCCCTTCTACTTCGGTTCCGGCTAATGCATGGTTTTGCGAGTCATCCGCCGTCCGCCCGCTTGTGAACCCTTTTGCGGTTCACTTGAGGCGGCGCAAACTCCGGAGAAAATGACTCAACTATTCTTGAGGGATGATTCTCGGGGTGGGAAACCCGACACTTCTGACAGGGAAATGCGAAGTGCCGGGTCCCTGACGAACGGAGAAAGCTTGCAAGCGGAAACAGGAGACATCACTCTGCTACTGGCGAAGTGGCGAGACGGCGAGAACGCGGTCTTCGAGCAGCTCATGCCGCTGGTCTATCCTCATCTGCGTCAGGTGGCGGCGGCCTACATTCGCAGGGAGCGAAACCCCGATCTGCTCCAGGCAACGGCCCTGGTACACGAGCTCTACCTCAAACTCTTGAATCAGAAGAAAGTCGCGTACGACGACCGCCGGCATTTCTACACGTTCGCAGCCAAGGTGATGCGCAGGATTCTGATCGATCATGCTCGCGGAAATCAGGCCCAGATGCGCGGCGGCGGAAGCGTTCATGTTCCTCTCAGCGACGACCTTCCGTGGGTCGATGTTGGCAGCGAGGACCTTCTCGAACTCAATCGGGCGTTGGATGAACTGAATACGATCGACCCGTACAAGGTTCAGCTCGTGGAATTGCGCTACTTTCTTGGCTGCACCTCCGAGGAAACGGCGGCACTGGTTCAGAGTTCCAAGGCGACCGTCGATCGGGACATGAAATTCATCAAGAGTTGGCTCTTTCGCCGCCTCCATCCTGAATGCGGTGAACAATCCCGCTGATGCCTGATTCATTTGGCTTCCAAATTCCGCACTCCTAAATAGAGTCAGACTTCCGCCTTGTTTTCCAGTTAGGTCGGTCATCCCATGAACCACTCGCCCGAAATGCTGTCGCGCATCGAAGCAATCTTCAACGAAGCGCTGGCGCTGCCCGTGGGTGATCGGCATGCGTTGATTGAGGCGTGTTGCGGGGGCGATACCGCTCTCATGGCCGAGGTGCTTTCGCTGCTGAAGGCATGCGCCGAGGAAGAGATACTCGCCAGCGCGCGCCTTTCCCAGGCACACCTTGACGCGCAGGCCGGCAATGAGAAGAAGCGCGTGGGCGCCTATGAGATCGACCGGATCATCGGGCGCGGCGGCATGGGCGCTGTCTACGTCGCCCATCGCGCCGACGGGAATTTCGAGCAGCAGGTGGCCATCAAGCTGATCGATCTGCCTCTGGCCACTGACCTTTTCAGAGAGCGATTCCGCCTCGAACGCCAGATTCTCGCGGGGCTCAACCATCCGTTGATTGCCCGGTTGCTGGATGGTGGCGTGACCGACGAGGGAGAGCCTTTTCTGGTGATGGAATACGTCGACGGAGTTCCGATCCATCGATTTTGCGAGAACAATCGTCTTTCCATTGCGCAGCGCCTCCTGCTCTTCAGGAGCGTATGCGAAGCCGTCCAGTTCGCCCATCAAAACCTTGTGGTGCATCGCGACCTGAAGCCGGACAACATCCTGGTGATGGAGGACGGCACGCCTCGGCTACTCGATTTTGGCACCGCTAAGCTGCTCTCTCCCTCGGCCGACGGACCGGGAACCGAATTTACGCGTCAGGGGTTTCAATCATTCACGCCGCAGTACGCCAGCCCCGAACAGGTGTTGGGCAATCCCATCACTACGGCGTCAGATACTTACTCACTTGGGGTGCTTCTGTATCTTCTGTTAACCGGCGTTCTGCCTTACGAGCTCAAGGAATTTACAACCGCTGAAATGGTGCGCGTGATTTGCGAACAGCCGCCGCGCAGGCCCGTGCTGCCAGGGGGTGGCGAAAAACGCCTCGACGCGGACCTGGAAGCGATTGTGCTTATGGCTCTCCGCAAAGGACCGGAAGAGCGCTATCTGACAGCCGTGCAGTTGGCCGCGGATGTTCAGGCATATGTCGACGGGCGCCCTGTGACCGCGCGTCGCGGCACCCTCCGCTACCGTGCCGGCAAGTTTGTCCGCAGGCATGCGATTGCGCTTCTCGGAGCCGGGTTGGTATTCGCCAGCCTGACGGCGGGCGTGGGAGGAGTGATTTGGCAAGCCAGGGTTGCCAATATGGAACGGCGCAAAGCCGAGGCCCGCGCAACCGATTTGCGGCAGCTGAGTAACAGCCTTCTTTCTGAGTTGGACGACGCCATTAAAGAGCTTCCCGGTTCGACGAGTGTGCAACGCCTGCTCGTTACTCGCGTGCTCGAACATCTGGATCGAATGTCGAAGGACGCCGCTGGAGATCGGCTCATTCAACTCGATCTGATTAATGCGTATACCCGGCTTGGAAACATCCAGGGAAATCCCTACGATCAGAACCTCGGTGACCCGGCCGGCGCACTCATCAGCCTCGACAAAGCTCTCGCAATTGCGAAGTCGCTGACTGCATCGGCGTATCTAGATCGAGAGGCACTGCACGCAATGGCTTCGGTGCCGCAAGCGCGCAGCGAGGTCCTGTGGGGCGTTGAGAGGACACCGGAAGCAGTGGCATCCATGCGCGCGGCAACTCAGGCATTTGAGAGATTGGTCGCGGAGCACGATACAACTCCTGCGCTCATCTGCGAGGGAGCCGCGGCGTACGGCGCGCTTGGCGATGAGCTGGGTCAGCCCGGCACCCCAAGTCTTGGCGACACTGTCGGAGCTATTGCTGCGTATCGCAGAAACCTCCAGCTCTATGAGCGAGCCCTCAGCATCGATGCGAACCTTCCTCGCGCGCAGCGGGGACTGGCCATCGTCATGCTCAAGATCGGCAACATTGAGATCGAGACCGATCCATCCCACGCTCTGAGGGATTTCGAGCTCGCCGAGGAGCGATTCGATGCCCTTCCGGAGTCGAAGCAGAACGGCCTCTCCTCACGACGCATGCGCGCCAATCTCCTGCGAAAGAAGGCCATGGCGCTGCGGGAACTGGGAGAATACAGCCAGGCAGCTCCGCTCTTTGATCAGGCTTTGACCATACAGAAGCAGATTGCAGCTGCCGACCCCAAAGACACTCGTTCGCTCTTCGATGTCTATGTGGACCTCACGCAAGCTGCTGAAAACTACGAGGACGCCGCCGATCCTGCATTCGCTGCCGATCCTCGCACCCGCCATCATAATTTAGCCATGGCCGCTCAGCTTTTGAAAGAGGCTGAATCGATCGAGATCCAGCTGTTGAAGGAGAATCCCTCCAACGATGACTGGAAAGTGCAACTGGCTGACGTTCAGGTACGCCTCGGAACTGCGGAACAGAACCTGAACGCTTCTGGCGATTCCGCGGCCCTCTCTGCCATGGGCCTTGCGACGCTGAAAGAACTGGCGGCAAATCACCCGGATTCCATCCTGATACTTGATGATGAATTGGCGAATCTCCTCACTGTGAAGCCCCTCACCCTGCGCGACCCTCGGTTGGCGATCGCATGCGCAGAGCGCGAGGCGCTCCTGACCAAACGAAAGAAGCCCCACGTCCTGCTCTCCGTCGCCCAGGCCTATCGCTCCGCGGGACAGATCGAACAGGCCAGCGCCGCAGCCAGCGAGGGACTCGCCCTACTTCCCGCCGAGAACGCCGGAACTCCAGCCACGCGCACTCGAAAGCTCCTGCAGTTGGAGGCAGAAGCGAAACATCTCAAAATGAACTGAAGCTCACGACCGGGTCGGCCGGAGAAGACTTACTGTGCCGGTGTCATGAGCTGCCAGGAGCCGACCTCGCCCGCCTTTTCCGGAGTGTAGTTGGGATCATCGGTGGTGCGGTAGTTGCCGAACCCGTCAGTGAAGTGATACTGGCCGAGGTTGGAGAGCTGCGTAGTACCTCCCGTGCTCGGATCGTTGACCGTATCGACGCCGCGGATCAGGTCGTCCCAATGGTCGGCAGAACTCCGCTTGCCCCCATCCCGCAGAAAACTGTCGTCCACGCCGCCGCTGTTGCGGAAGGCCTCTTCCTGCTTGTCAAAGTTGGCCTGGAACGCCGCCTGGTCCCTCATCGTCTGTTCCATGATCGCCTGAGCCGCGCGAAGTTGATCCCAGCCTTGCTTCATTTTCTGGTTGAAGTCGGCCATCATCTTATCGTTGATCGCCTTTGTGAGGCGGGCCCACTCCGGATTGACGTAGATGGACTTGGCAATCACGCAAAACATCGGCATGCGCTTCTCGAGAGTGCCGGCCGGTGCGCGCATGCTTTGCAGAGCCCGAAATCCCCAGTTGGTCTGTTGCAATGCGCCTGCGGCCATGCTCAATTGACCGAGACTGACGGCGTCGGTGCCCTGTTTGGAGATGTAGTAAACACCAAAGAAAGCCTCCTCAACCGGCTGGCCATTCAGATCGTAGCCGATCTTGATGGCAACGCCATGATCGTTGGGCCACGGATCCATCTTGAGTGCCTTGGCCAGGTCGGGGAGATCCTGCTGCCCCAGCCATTTGAAGTTGGCGACATTGGGGCGAGTCTGCTGGATGAACTTTGCCAGAGCCTGCATTGGAGGCATGGGGGCAGACCAGATGGCGCCGGTGGGCAGACGATCGCCGGGCTTGTTTTTATTGGTTGAAGTGTATTGCCTGAATTGGGGTGCAACATCGACGATCTCCGCCCGCAACAACGGATATTGGAAATAGGCCTCTGCGTTGTCGGGATTCTCCGCGTGAGAGGAAAAGATCAATGGGACCTCGATCCGGTCGTAGTGCCATTCGATCTTGCTCTCGAAGTGCCACTTCTCGGGCAGGTGAATGGTTGCGGCGCGCATTCCCTGATGTTCTGTATCCGTGATGACGCGCTCCACGAACTTTTCTCCGGCGGCGGACGAAACGGCGGCGGCCGACGGGCGAGTCATTGGGCCGGCCTTGGTCAAGGGGGCCGCTGTCGAAATGCCTGGCGCGGGAACAGAGCCAGACGACGAAGCCGGGGAACTGGCAGCGGCATTGGCTCCGGCAGATGGCAAGCCAACGGCCGCGCCGGGCGCAGAACTGCTGCCTGGGTTCACAGCCGCCCCGGCGGCCTGTTTGCACCGATCCGACAGCGAGTCCTTGTGCTCCTTGAGGCAGGCAACAATGCGGCCCCCACCCGGTTGCACGCCGGCGCACAGCCTCTGCGCATCGTCTGCGCAGGCGGCCCGAATCGCATCCAGCGACGGCTGACCACCCGCTTGCGCGCCCGCGAAGGAAACGGAGCAAACTGTCACAGACAATAGCAGGCACGATGCTTTGGCGATTCGTCTCACATTCATAGCGACCTCTCGAAATGGGCTGGTTGAAGGGGGATTCATGAGGGCAAGGGCCCGGAAGAATCAGGACGAATTCGACTTCGTCCTACTCCGGCCCTCACCGCCGCCGAATCTCCCTTTTTGGTGAACCACGAAGCGGTACACCTGAGTAGGCGCATTATCCCGACGAAATGACTCAGTTGTTCTCGAATTATTGGGGACCGTAGCGCCATTCGCAGTCCGGCCACGCTTTGAGCAGATTCATTGCGGGCACAACATGACCTGGCCGCGAGGCGTTTCCGATTTGGAAACAAGAAGGATCGGGCAGGCGTTTGCCGCGGAGGCGGGTGAGTCTATGGAGATTAGTTTTTCGGGCACGTGAACCGATCACATCTATAAATCGAGACCCAGGGTACCCGGCCTTGCCATTTGGCACTCGTTGAGGAATCGAGTTGCCCCGGGCACCGAGGAGGATCGTGGGTCTCCGGATCCTCCCCTTCATGGGTTGTCCAAGTCAGTTCAAATTGTGTTGTGTAAGATACGTGCCGCCGCACGCAACGTTCTTAGTCGACTCGATAACCGACTCCTCTGATTGCGCCCCCGTCGACTACCAGGAGAATCTGACGGCCACTATCCACTACCACGAAGTGGTAATTGAGCGGCGGATTTCCCGCGCCGACGTCGATCGAAACCGAACCAGTGCAATTTGGATTTACGGTATAACTGCCGGTTGTCGGCCTCCACTCCTCCGCTGGAGGCTGACCGTCAAGCACAACGTGGTCCACCTCGGTCAGATTTCCAACCCCGTCGAAATGCTCCATAACGAGGGTGCGCAGGGTCAGATTCGGACCAAGAATCGTGCCTTCGATTTGAACTCCGTAATCGCCGGCGATGGTGCGGTTCGAGCACATCTTGTGACCTGTGGTTTGCGCTGAGTAGTTCGACTGAGCGACCGCCAGGCTAACCGACGCCAGAGCAAGGCAAAGGGTTAGGACTCGGGCGGTGAGTAAGCGATGATTCATCGTTGAGCTTTGCTTCATAAATCCTCCTCGGGGAATGGAGAGGCGTTCGACATCCTCGCGATCCTGTAGGCGGATACTCGGCGGCAATTCTGCTGGATTCAATATCCCGAAGGTAAACTGAAGGTGAACTGATTAAATTCGATTTAACCCCTTTTGTTTATTACTGTTTTACAGTCAGGTAAACTGCGCTTGCACGGGCGCCGATGGCGCTTTCGTATAATTCGGGCCGTGTGCCGAGGCTTCGAATGAGCGAGGACGACATCATTGCTGCTACAACAGCAAGGTTCGATCGATTCAACGTCGATCTGAATACCGGCAAACTGCAGCGATCCGGCCTGAACGTTCCCATGCAGGCAAAGCCCTTCAAGGTGCTGCGTCTTCTTATGATTGCGGATGGACAAGTCGTCAGCCGCGATCAGCGTCGGGCCGTGTTGTGGCCGGAAGACACGTTTGTCGATTTTGAGCACGGTCTGAACACCGCAGTGCGCAAGCTGCGGCAGGCGCTGGAAGATTCAGCCGAGAATCCAAGATTTATCGAAACGATACCCAGGCTCGGCTACCGGTTTATGGTTTCGGTGGAGTGGGCTCCGGGCGAGCCGGCTCGATATGGAAATGGACCGCCCGCTACGGAGAAACTGTCGGCGTCCGGGGTCCTGAAAACGTCGAGACACCGAGCGCTCCAAATCGGAAGCCTCCTTTCGGCAATTCTCATCATGGCCATGGCCGGTCTCTGGTTCATCCGCCTGAATCACTCTGGCGGGAGCCTTCTTGCAGGGGTGGTACATCGCAGCGCAATTCACGATTCGCCAGTTTCCCTGGTTTCGAAGGAGCGGCCACTGACGGCCAACCCGGAGGACACCCCGGTGACCAGCGCCGTTCTCTCGCCCGACGGCAAGTACCTGGCGTATACCGACACGACCGGGTTCTACCTTCGGGAGGTGGATTCCGGAGAAACCCATGCCGTTCCTCTGAAAGAAGGTTTCGAACCCCTGTCCGAAAGTTGGTTCCCCGACCATTCCCACCTGGTGGTCTCGTGGACGGACGATCCGCAGCGCCAACCCTCTCTCTGGAAAGTCTCGGTATTTGGCGGTCCCGCACAAAAGCTATCGGACGCTGGATATGGTGCGTCCGTCTCACCGGATGGATCGCAAATCCTGTACATCACGCGTACCGCTGCCGCGGAAGAAATCTGGCTCATGGCGGCGGATGGAAGTCGAGCAAATAAGGTTCTAGGCAGCCAGGAGTATTCCTTCGGACAGATTGCATGGGCTCCACAAGGCAATCGATTCATTTACGCCAGAACCCGGACGCGTTACTACACCATGCGCAGTGGCGCCGACACGCAGATCGACATTTTCGACCTTCACGATCGCACCACGACCGTGGTGCAGTATGAGAAAGAACGGGGATTCCCGAGGGGCGGGGCCGCTGTCGCGTGGTTGCCGGACGGCCGCCTGGTCTATCCGCGGCGCGAACCGCGCCCCAACCAGCAGGACACAAATCTATGGTGGTCTCGTCTGGATCCCCGAACTTTGCAGCCACTCGGCAACGCCACGCGCCTCACTTCAGGGCACGGAATCGCAGTGCAACTCAGCATCACTGCCGATGGAAAGCGCATGGCGCTTCGCAAACACGCGCCCCAGGACGACATATTTGTCGCCGACATTCGACAGAATAGTGAGTTGAGCCACCCGCAGCGGCTTACGCTCGACGAGAGACTTGACTACGCGATGGCATGGACGGCGGACAGCAAGGCCGTCGTCTTCTACTCAAACCGTAATGGTCCGTTTCACGTCTTCAAACAGGACATCCACTCGGCCCAGCCCGTCTTATTGGTTGGCGGCCCGGACGATCTGTACGCGCCTCGCATGACCCCCGATCAGAGCTCCGTTCTCTACACCGTGCGCGCCAGGCCCAATGGGGCCACGGATGAGGCGCAGCTCCTGCGCATCCCCGTGGATGGAGGGGTCTCGCAACCGGTGCTCAAGGCTTCCGGCTTTTGGGATGCGGAGTGGGCGCGGGCCCCGTCCGATCTCTGCATCTACTCCACCATTCGCGACGGTGCGCAGGTCTTTCATCGGTTCAATCCTGAAAATGGAAAAGTAACCGACTTCCCACCCGCGAATCTAATCGGAAACAACTTCAATTGGATCCTTGCTCCCGACGGGACGCACGCCGCGTGGGCCACCCAGCCGGATGCTTCCGGGAAGATCAGCATTCGCATTCTAACCATCTCCAACGGAAGCACCGGCGACATTGCGGTGCCCGGATGGGCCGACCTCTATGGAGTTGACTGGGCGGCGGACAGCCGCAGCCTGTGGGTCGCCGCGCGAAACTCCGCCGGTTCGAGTGCCATCCTCCATGTTTTGACATCCGGCAAGATCATCAGGGCTCTGGACTTCAAGCACCAGAATCTCGATTGGATCATCCCGTCACCTGACGGCAGGCGCCTTGCTATTGTCCTGGAGATGAACCGCTCCAACGTCTCCGTGATCGACAACTTCTGACTTGCCACCCTTCTTGATTCCTGGTTGCAGTAAACTCCAAAACTAAATCGTGACCCGCCACTCGCTCGGCAAAGGGAACAGGCTCATTGCGCGGCATTGCGTGTTGGGCGCTTGCGGCTTCGTTCTAGTCGCTTTTCCGGAAAGTGAGCGTGGCCTATCGTTCGTGAGGATCGCCGTTGCCTTAGCCGTTCTTGAGAACCCATTCTTCTCCTAAAACCGCACGCTGTTTAATATCAATGGCTTGAGCCTTCCATCGACCGCCGCAACTAGCCAAGAGACCGTATTGGTGGAACGAAGCTTTCGTCTGCGCCAAAGCGAATCGAACCGCAGCTTCCGTCGGTGGAGGCGTCGTCGTGCGCAGGCTGCCTAAATCCTCCTTTCGGATCGCCTCCGGGACTCGTTCTGAATTTTCAGCACGGAATGAGTGAACTTACAGTATCCTTTTGGGATTACAGAGCTTGCCGCGGGGCGTCGGGCGGAGAGTCTCCTTGGATACTCCCGGATCGCAGGACATCACTGAACTCCTGGCTGCGTGGGGCGGCGGGGACCAGGATGCGTTCGAGCGCCTGGTGCCGCTGGTGTATGCCGAATTGAAGCGCATCGCCCGCCGGCACATGTTCCGCGAAGCGGAAGGCCACGTCCTGCAGACCACTGCCCTCGTTCATGAAGCCTACATGAAGCTGGTTTCCAGCCCAGGGGTCAAGTGGCAGGATCGCGCCCACTTCTTCGCTGTTTCCAGCCAGCAGATGCGACACATCCTGGTGGATGCGGCGCGCTCGCGTCTGCGGATGAAGCGCGGCGGAGAAGCCCTGACGGTCTCGCTGGACGATGCTCCCATGCTGTCCTCTTCCCGGGCTGCAGAGTTCGTTGCACTGGATGATGCCCTGAACGAGTTGGCCGCACTCGACCCGCGCCGGAGCCGTGTCGTCGAGATGCGCTATTTTGGCGGGATGAGCGTGGAGGAAACCGCGGCAGTCTTGAATCTCTCGCCGGCAACGGTCCTGCGTGACTGGAAGGCCGCCAAAGCCTGGTTGTATACACAACTGAATCGCACCGGTTCCCAGGAGACTTCGGAATGGCTCGATGAACGCTGAACGTTATCGGCAGATCGACGCACTTGCCGAAGCCGCATTGAAGCTCGAGGGATCGAACAGATCCGATTTTCTGCTGCGCGCCTGCGGCAGCGACCAGGAGTTGCTGGAGCAGGTGAACGCTTTGCTGCGCGGATATGATTCGGCCGGCGACTTCCTGGAAAAGCCGGCCTTCGAGACCTGGGCCCGCGATATGGCAGAGGCCGATGGCGAGCCATCGAAGGCAGGACGCCAGATGGGCCGATACCTCGTGAAATCGCGCCTGGGCGCGGGCGGTATCGGCGAAGTTTGGCTGGCGCAGGACCAGGAACTGGGACGCGATGTTGCCCTCAAGTTCCTATCCCGGGAACTGGCCGGTGACTCCGACCAGGCACGCAGGTTTCGCCAGGAAGCCCGCGCCGCATCGTCTCTCAGTCACAGTAACCTGGTCACAATTTTTGATATCGGCGAGTTCGAGGGCCGCCAGTTCATCGCCCAGGAATATATTCGCGGCAAAACCGTGAGGGAGGCACTGGGTTCCGGGCCTTTCGGGGTGGAAGCGACGACTGATATCGCTCTCCAGATTGCAGCCGGCCTGGGCGCCGCGCACGCCGCAGGCATCGTTCATCGCGATATCAAGCCGGAGAACATCATGATCCGTTCTGACGGAACGGTGAAGATTGTTGACTTCGGGATTGCGCGCTTCACCGACAATGAGGCCAGATTCGGTCAACATCTTTCCACCGGGCTCACACGGCGCGGAATGATTCTCGGCACGGCAAGGTACATGTCTCCGGAGCAGGCGCGTGGTCTGCAAGTGGATGGACGCAGCGACCTTTTCAGCATGGGAGTGGTCCTCTACGAGATGCTCACCGGGTCGGCGCCTTTCACCGGGGCCACGCCGTCCGATGTGCTGGCGGCGATTCTCACGTATGACCCCGCGCCGCTGTCGCAGAATACGCGGGCAGTGCCGGCGGAATTCGAGCGGATTGTGAGACGCTGCCTGGCGAAGGATCCGGCCGATCGATATCTGACCGCTGGCGCGCTTCAGCAAGATCTGAATCGTCTTCGGAAAACGGAAAAGAACTCGCGGCCGCGGATCATGCCATGGGCTCTCGGTCTATCCGTTGCGCTGTTGCTGGTCGCCATGGTTGGCGTATTCCTCCTCAGGCCCTCGCGGCGGCAGCCCGGCCCGCCGTTCAGTTCCATGCGCATGACCCCGCTTGCGACAAGGGGAGACGTGTCGGATGTCGCCATCGCGCGCGATGGAAAGCTGCTCGCCTACGTGATCGGAAACGGCGACAGGCAAACGATTCATCTGCGGGAAACTTCCGCTTCCAACGAGCTCATCGCAATCCCGGAAGAGCAGGGCAATGTGTCGGGCATCATGTTTTCGCCGGACAATTCCTATCTTTACTACCGGCGGATCGCAAATGACGGCATTGGCGAATTGGTTCGTGTGTCCGTGAAAGGCGGCGCACCGGAACACGTGGCGGGAAACTTGAGCGGAGCCGCAACCTTATCGCCGGACGGAAAACAGGTCGCATTCGTGCGCCTGATACCGTCCACTTGGGAAGCTTCGCTGGTGGTGAGCAACGTGGACGACAGCAGCGAGTTCGCGTTGCAGACCGTGCGCAGGCCGCGGTTCTTCGATGAGGAGAGTGTGGCCTGGGCGCCTGATGGAAAATCGATTGCATGCTTTGCGGGCGAGGTCACCAGTGATGGCATCAGCAGGTTCCGGCTCGTCGAAATAAACCTGCGCCATCCGGCGCAAAAAATCATTGGCTCGCAGCAATGGATACCCCGCGGACTGGCGTGGGCTGCGCCCGGAGACGCGCTCATTGTCACCGCAGTTTCTGCGGGAGATCTGCTGCAACTCTGGATGGTTCGGCGCGACACCGGCGAGGCGACCAGGCTGACCAACGACCTTAGTCAATACGGGCGCGTCTCGATCACCGGCGACGGCAAGTCGATGGTCACTGTTCAAAGCCAGACCGCCCTGACGATCTGGGCGGCGGCCGGCAACGACAACTTGCATTTCGATCGCGTAAGCGCTGCGCCTCTTCCGTCTCGGCGCACCTCGGTGGCATGGACCCCCGACGGAAAGATCCTCTATACCGATCCCGCGGACGGCTTTCGCAATATCTGGCGGATGGATGCCAACGGGGCCAATCCGCAGCGCCTGACTTCATCGCCGCTAGACAAGGATGAGCCCGGCGCGACCAGCGATGGACGCTATATCGTGTACCAACAGCGAGAAGCGCGTATCTGGCGTATCCGGAGCGATGGCACCGAACCGATGCAATTAACCCACGGCCGGCACGACGTACATCCCGTGGTAACCCCTGACGGTAAAAGCGTGATCTACGCGTCCTTTGCCGATTGGACTCCGGGGATCGGCGGCGAACCGACCTTGTGGCGTGTCCCCATTGATGGCGGCGAAGCTGTCCAGGTGACACAGCAGCCCACCTCTATTCCCAGCGTTTCGCCGGACGGCAAGCAGATCGCCTGTGTTCATTTCCCGGGGAAGGACCCGCGTGTATCGAAGGCTCTTCTGGCGGTGACGAGGATCGATGGCAATGGAGGCTTCACCACCTTTCCGCCTTCATACCGGGATGGAACGTCGATCGCGTGGAGCCCCGATGGAAAAGGCCTCGACTTCGTCATGAGCGTGAACGGAGCCGGCAACATCTGGCGTCAGGCACTCACGGGCGGACCCCCGGTGCAGATTACGCACTTCGATCGAGACGAGTTGATCCGCTTCGCCTGGTCCCGCGATGGGCGCCTGCTTTGCACCCGCGGCAATACGACGCACACAGCGATTCTCATCCGGGATTTCTACTGAGCTCTTGTTTAAAGCAAAATGGGGCTGCATCGCTCCAACAACCTGGAGCGATGCAGCCCCATTTCCTTTCCAATGACTTACTGAGGCCATCCGATTGGTGCCCGCCGGGCCGATCCTTCCCATTTCCCTTGCAACTCCATGGACCGCTCAGCGTCGTTTACCACCCCGGAGGACAGGATCTTTTCTATCCGCGCCAACCTCTCCTCGAGTTCCTTGATCTGCTGCTGCTGCGCCTCGATCACATCGGCCTGTTGCTGCGAACGGTGATACTGCTTCTGGACTTCGTTCAGCAGCATGCTCGACAGGAACTGATAGCGCACTGTGTAGGGCGAGCCGTCGGGGTTGTAGGCCACCAACTCCGGGAAGACCTTGGCGACCTCCTCGGCGATCAGGCCATACTGTAGGGTCCGCGGCCCATTGTCGTACTCGTGCTTGTAATAGAACGTCACCGGACGCAGCTTCATGAGGGACGCGGTGGCGTCGCCCATTTCGCGGATCTCTTCCTTGTAGCGCCGCGACGAAGTCTGCGTGCCAAGCTGTCCGTTGGAGCCGATGTAGACCGGAACGCCGCTGGCGCTGGTCACGCCGTACATGCCGGCCATGTATGAGGAAAACTGGTTGGCAGGGTCGCCGATACGGATGGTGTTGCTCTCGCTGGCAACTCCCTGGTTGCTGATGTAGACGTTGTTGCTTCCGCTCGTGCTGACGGTTCCCGCGAATTGGCCAAGGAATGTATTGCCGTTACCACCGTTGAGGTGGTTGCCGGCCTGAAATCCCAGGTAGGTGTTGTAGCTTCCCCCCACATTCGCGGAGCCGGACTCTCCACCGACAAACGTGTTGTAGGCGCCGGTAGTGGCATGACTTCCCGATAAATAGCCAATGTACACATCGCCGTTACCGGTGGTGGTCGCGTTTCCGGCCGAACTGCCCATGAATACATCGGCATTGCCTGTGGTGAGGTTTGTCCCGCTCTGATCGCCAATGATCTGGTTCTGGCCGCCGGTCGCAGACGCGTTACCTGCCCCGTCTCCGATGGTGATGTTCTCGATCGCCGGGTTTGCATTGAAGATGGTTTTGCCGTCGATCTGGTAGCCGCTGACGTTGCCGCGGGTGCCCAGGTGGCCGCTGCTGTCTATAAATGCCGGCTGACCGCTGCTGACCGAGCCGCCATAGATGCCGGCGACGTAGGCGGCGTGCTGATTGGCCGGGTCACCGATGCGGATGGTGTTGCTCTCGTTGTTGGCTCCTGAGTCGTTGATATAGATGTCGCTGCTTCCCGTGCTATTGCCCTGCCCGGCAGAGTCACCGAGAAACGTGTTTTGTTGGCCGGTTGTGTTGTAATCGCCGGCATTGAACCCCAGGAAGGTATTGTGGGCTCCGGTAGAGTCGGAGTAGCCGGTGTCGGCTCCAACGAACGTGTTATACGCGGCGGTGGTGGACTGGGACCCGGAGAGATAGCCGATGTACACATCGCCATTGCCGGTAGTGGTGGCATAGCCGGCAGCACTTCCTATAAAAACATCGGCATTGCCCGTGGTGAGGCTGGCGCCGCTCCCATTGCCAATGAACTGGCTCTGGCCGCCGGTTGCCGAGGAGTTTCCGGCTCCGTCGCCGATGGCGATATTCTCGATACCGGGATTGACGTTGAACATGGTTTTGCCCGCGATCTGGAAGCCGCGGGCCGAATTCACCGCGTTGCCGCTAAGGGTGCCGCCCACCGTGCCGTTACCGTCGATGTTGAAACTGGCGCCCGTCTGGGTCGTGGTGCCGTTCTGTAAGTAGTACGGCGAGCCGGGAGTCAGGTTACCGGGCGGGCCCTGCGGACCGGCGGGCCCGGTCTGGCCGGTTGCGCCGGTTGGTCCTTGCGGCCCCTGAGGTCCTGCGGAACCCGCGGTCGCGAGCGTGATCTCGAGTTCCGGCTCGTGGCTCGTCAAAGGGGACTCTTTGCTGTCGAATGAGAATCCCCCGTTAGATGACGTCAGCTTGAGCACGATGCCGTTGTTGGCCGCGGTTCCGTTTACCCAGTCCTGCACCAGCGTCGTGATATCCACCAGAACAAACTGGTTGCCACCGGCCGAGGAGATGGAAACCGGCTTGCTGCCTGTCGCCGACAATCCCGGCGCCGGAGCATTGGTGAAGTTCAGTCCTCCCTCGGCCCACGGCGTGTTGACTTCGTAGACGTCAAAGCTGCCCGCCCCGGTGACGGCATCTACGTAGAGCCGCAGCGTTGCCTTGGAAACCGTGGCGTTTGCCGGGACTCCCGACAGGTTGAACTGGATGAACGCCGTGGCTCCATTCGTCAGGGCCAGTAACGGTGACGAACCGTAGTTGGTCTTTGGGGTCGCGCTGAGCGCAAACGTGTCGGCGCTGGGAGTCGCCTGCTGCGCGCTCATCGGCACCGACATTGCTGTCGCGTACAACAACATGTGCGCGGCCTTGGCCGCCCACTGCTTCAGATTGCGTTTCATTGAGGATATGGCTGCGGTTTTCTGCCTTCACTGGCTAAGGCGACACTCCTCGCGGAATTCCTGCATCAGATCGAATTTTATTTCGATGACGAGCAGGCAGCCGCGGACTTCGCAACAGAAGCGCGTTTTGCTCAAGACACTCATCGTCTCTTGCGCCATATGCGAGGGCAGCTCGCCCTAACCGCATGCCGTGTCCCTTGCTGGCTGCGGCCAGCCGAGGATCGCCGGGTGCGCAATGCAGCTCCGCCGTAAGGGTCAACTACCAGTACATGAACTCCAGCACAGTTGAGATTCCAACCAGCCTTCGAAGGGGCCCTTCGCCTCATTCTTATGCTCTAGCCACCGCGCGAGGGAACTGGTTATCCCACACGGTTCGCAGGTGCAGCCAAAAGAGAATTGGCACACAGCGCAGCACGAAAGCGAATGACCGGTGGTACTCTTGTCGCTGGTTCAGCAACTCCACGAGCGTTCTACTTCGACCCAGCCGGACGTTGAAGAATGCGACTTCGTCGTGGAGGGGAGCTGTCTTCATGTGATAGCAGAAATAGCAGCTGTGCAGCGAATGCTTGAGTGCACCCATCGCATACCTTGTCGCGTCGGGAAGCACCGGGAACGCGGCGGCGCTCAACAGGATCAAGCCTGTTAATCGGAAAAGTGCTTTGAACACGTCGAGGCGACGGAGAGAAGGCAGAGGCACGAGGCTCAGCAGGTCCTCGCCCCAGACAGTCTTGGCTGAAACAATCACGCTTGCAAGAAACGTGCGCTCAAGGAACACTCTTTCGGACGCCCGCAAACCGAAGATGCCCGCGACGTCTCCCGAAATAAGGTCGCTTCGGGTGCAGAATAAGAAGGAGTGCGCTTGCCCTCCGGCGTGTTCAGCGAACTTCTCCAGCGGGTTCTTTGGCTGGCTCTCGGGAAATCGGAGACCGTGCATAATTTCCAGGTCGGTCACCGCACCGTGAAGGAGGCGCCTATCTTCTGGGGATGTTTTGTCGGGGATCACGATGATGAGATCCACATCGGATGACTCCGAGAAGGCGCCGCTCGCTGCACTACCAAACAGAATCACGCTCACCAGAGAAATCACACCACCGGGATGCAATTGCGCGACTCCATCCAGGTACTCTTGAACACGACTCGACATCTTCCGCCCGCATCCTGTGTCCAATGCGACTAAATATAACAACTTGTTTAGAATCAGTGGTAGGCGAGGCGGGGATCGAACCCACAACCCCCGGCTTAGAAGGCCGGTGCTCTATCCGGTTGAGCTACTCGCCCCTGTTAACTTATTTTAGCTTCGAACTTGCATCTGCGGGACAACCGGGGCACAAGACGGCGTCTGCGAAGATGCGAAGCGCGGACGCGAGGGTGGAGTTGGCCTCCCCTTGCGTCGAACCGCAGGCAGTGAAATAGGCGGTGACTCCGATGTCGGGGAGGCCGTCCGCGATGAAGGCCCCACGGACGATCAGATCGGCTCGGCAACTGCGAAGAGCAGCGGCGCGAAGGTGCGCGCAGAGCGTCTTACACGCGGCAACCGCATGCTCGGGGTCGGCCCAGGGTTGATCGCTACTGGGACCGGTTCTGGGCAGGAGATCGACATAGCACGCGATGGCGCAATTTCGTTCGCCCGGAGAAGTGTCGAGTTCGTCGGGATCGAAAGTATCGGGATGCCAGACGTCGCACTTTGAGGTCCACACCGGCGATGATGGAGAGTTGAGGCGAATGAGCATGTCGCCAAGAGCAGGGAACTGGGCCGCTTCGGGAAGTTGTCGTGCGCGCTCGGAAGCAAGGCGCAGATCGATGAAGCCGTCCCAATGGGCCTGAATGACCGGCGCGTCGCCGCCGATCTCAACTTCCCAATCAGCTTCCATCGCCGCAGGCTGCGAACCGGAGAAGGTAGCGGCTGATCGTGGACTCTGCCCAGCGGATTCCGTCGCCCTCGTCCTCGCAGAGATAGGCGCAATGGCCGCCGTGCGGAGTCTCGATGAGCGTGATGTCGGGATTGGCGAGGATGGTGGTGCGGGTTTGCGGGGTGAGGCGAACAAAAGGATCGTCGAGGGCATGCAGAATCAGGGTGGGGACGGCGACGCGGTCGATCACCCGGGCGCTGGCAGCGCGGTAGTAGTAGTCGTCCGCGTCCCTGAACCCGCAGTAGCGGGCCACGATCTTGTCATCAAACTGGCGGAGAGAGCGGATGGGGCCAATCCCGTGCTGCTGATAGCGGCCGGGGAACAGGGCTGCCTTGCGGCGGTAACGGCGCATCAGGCGACGCAGGAAATGCCACTCGTAGATGCGATTCATCGGCTCGTGGAGCGCGTCAGACCCGGCTGCGAGGTCGATGGCCGGGCATACCGCGGCAACCGCGCAGAGCGGCGGTCGGTCGCCCCACTCCCCGGCAAGTTTGATCACCAGGTTTCCGCCCATGGAGTAACCAACCAGGGCCACGCGTTCGAGGTCGAACTGGCGGGTGAAGTGCTCGACCACGGCCCCCACGTCTGCGGAAAGACCGGAGTGGTAGAGCGTCGGGGTGAGCGCATCGGAATCACCGCAATTGCGCATATTCATGCGGACGATGTTGTATCCGGCTTCCCAGGCGCGTATGGTGAGCCCCTGGATGTAGCGGGACTCGGAGGAGCCTTCCAGTCCGTGGACCATCACCACGGTGAGGCGCTGATTCCGGTCTGCGCCGGGCTGCCAATGGCCATGGCAGAGCACCCGGCTGCCATCGGCGGGGTCGACTTCGACCGCTTCGGTTGTGAAGGGCACACGGAACGGAGGGCGGGGAAGATAGTTCCCGAGGATGGTCTGGAGATGGCCGTTGAAAAGGCCCCGCCGCGGAGCGAAGGAAGTGAGCCAACTCGGCGCAGGCGAAGAAGTCGGTGGGTCCAGCCGCCCAGGTTCCGTTGGTTGCGAGGAATTGGAACTCACGAATGCCTTGTTGAAAACGGATCGGCTCGTAGACCCGGGAAGTTGGAGCGGCTCGGTGGGCAATCGAACTCGACCAACACCTCGCTGTCCGTAAGCTTGAGGATACACGTTGCGGCCATTGTCAACAACGCGGGCGGAGGGGACGCCCAAGCCCTGAAAACCGAAGTACGATTCAATCGATGCAGCATTTGCAGGCCTGTGCAACGCGAGTGATTTGATTCCTCAGTGCATGAAAACCTCTGCAACGTTCTTCCGAACAGTGAATGTTATGGCCGAAGCCGGGTCGGAACTGAACTTTCCGAAGACTGTCGGGTTCTTGCGAAAATGCTGTTCCAACGCTCCGACCCGATTTTGGTTACTAGGATGGTCAGATAAGAGCTGCGGGACCCGGCCCAAATCGGCGTTGTCGAAATCCTTGAAGAGCCACACAAGTCCCCAAGGGTTGGATCCGGTGCTCGCACACACGTCTGAGCCAGTGATATCCGCCCGGGGCTCTACATCGCGGGAATAGCTCAGAGAATGCAGCTTGCCAAGAAGAAGAATTGCCAAAACGTGAGCGCGTGTCGGTCCCAGAAGGATGGCTGCTCCAACCTCCCGCTCCTTTAGATTCTGTTGCTTTTCCATCAGCGTCACCGCGTCGTGGTGAATTGTGTGTGCTACTTCATGACATAACGTTCCGGCAAGTTCCTCACGATTTCTTACGAAGTAAAGTAACGAATCGACGACATACACATTGCCGCCGGGAGTCGCGAATGCGTTTGGCTGGTCCTCATGAACCAGGTAGAACTTGAACGGATGGTTATATCGCGGTTGTGCGGCACGCGTGATCGTATCGGCAATTGGTCTCAACTGATCGTACAGGGAGGAAGATTCGATGATCTCGCCTTTCGCCTTAAGAGTGTCGAAGACCTCCTGGCCCATCTGGACCTCTTCGTCCTGATCCTGCCGTTGCGCCTGAACCGGCTGCGGAAGCTGGGCTCTGCTGTTGAGCTTGACTCGGCTGCGGATCTTGGCTCTGCTGTTGAGCAGGACCGCAGTCAGCGGCCGCAAAGCACAGGATCGAAGCGCCGACATACAGACACCCTATGCGAACTACTTGAGTTATATTCATTGCCGGTCTCCCGAGTCGCATGTGCAGTCCCAATGACGAATCCATTGCGCCGCGGTTCGCCTTCCACCAGCAGAACGCAGCAACGGATGACCGGCAAAGTGAGCATCCGGTTAGCTAACCGTGAGCGGGGAGTTCGAGCACAAGCAGTGGGTTCATGTCTCTCAATAGACCGATCCTTGTCTTCGCTCGGCGAATCCTCCAATCGGGCGCTCTTCTGCCCGGCCCGCTGCATCACTCTAACCAGTTGAGAAGTATCGACTCCTGCCGGCTCAGGACAGCGTGCGGCAATTTCAAATCAGTTTGCACTTCTTCATGTCCCTACTTGTGAGTCTGTCCGCCATTTAAGGTAGGAGCGAACTTGGTCAGCGTTCCGAACCGCGGACGTTCCTGGACCACGGGCAAATCTCTCCCCACAGATGGTCGCGAGGATATACTTGCGGCACGTTTCGCTGGTGCACCGAGCATGCCATCCGACACGCAAACTCGAACACTTATCGGTTTCACGATCAGAATCCGGTGCTCGATTGTTCGGTGCGCGGGGCTCGCAATACTTTCTGTCCAGCTGGCTGCATTCGGAGGTTGCCACAATCACAAAGAGCAACCGATCACTCTCAAGTACCTTCAGGACGGCTGGGTCCAGCCCGCTGATATGCCGGCGATTCGGGCGATGTCAGAAGAGTTTGCGCACTTGTCCGGCAACAATCTCGAGGTCATAAGGGGAGTCCCTGCTGAACCCCTCGATCAGCTATCGCTCATCCGGAAGCTCCTGCAGCAGCGTACCGACGGACCGGACGTCGTAGAAGCTGATGTGGCGTGGCTGGGCACGATCAAGAACGACCTGATTGATTTGAGGCCATACCTGGAGCGCGAAGCGGGATCCCTCTCGCCGATGCTCGCTTCGAGCTATGTCATGGGCGGGAAGGTGCTGGCCCTTCCGCATCATAATGAGGCTGGTGCTCTGGGGTATCGAGTCGATCTTCTTCGAAAGCACGGTTACGACCATCCTCCTCGAACTTGGACAGAATTGGAAACGATGGCCCTCAGAATCCAGACCGGCGAGCGATCGCATGGCAATCGAGACTTCTGGGGCTACGTCTGGCCCGGCGCTGCCGAAGAATCGTTAACCTGCAATGCTCTCGAGTGGCAGGCCGATGAGGGTGGCGGACGCATCATCGAGAGCGATGGCACCATCAGCGTCAACAATCCCGCGGCGATTCGAGCCTGGGAGCGGGCCAGGCGCGGGATTGGCTGGATCTCTCCGCCAAGCGTCAAAGCGTACAGGGAATCCGACGTCGCACGTGCGTTCGAGTCTGGACGAAGCGCTTTCGTGCGGGTTTGGGTTGACGAGGCTGGAGTGTTGTCGACCCGCGAGCGACCCGAGTTGCGCGGCATCAATTGGTGGAACCAAACCTCAGTCGGGGAGGCAGGTTTTGCGCTGATACCGGCGGGTTCTGTTGCGAGAGCGGCTGTATTGGGAGGATCGGGCCTCGCCATTTCCAAGTACTCTCGGCATCCGAAGGAGGACGCCGAGCTCATTCGTTTTATACTCCGCAAAGAGCTTGAATCCTTCGAAGACCAAAAGAGGCACAGTTTCTCGCGCCAGTCGGTGATTTACGATGCCACCGATCTTGAGGGGTCGAAGAGTACTTCCTCAATCGCTGACGCATCACGGACAATCATCGTAGCTCGCACGACAAACGTTTCCGAAGAGAATATGACCAGGTGAGTAGAGAATACTCCGGGGCCGTGCGATCCGTGCTCGCGGGCGAGAAAAAAGCCTCGGACGCAGCATCCGAGTTGGAACAAAAGCTGGAGAGAATCACAGGACTGCGTGCAGGGCCACCGGCCAGGGAATGAGCGTCGAAGGATCCCATGGGCAGCGGCATCGACGCCTTGATTGCAATTCGCGGGGAGTTTCCCACGGCTCGCATCATCATGCTGACCACTTTCGGCAAAGAGGCTGAAAGTCATCACGCACTGCGAGCAGGTGGTTCGGGATATGTCATCGCACCGCAAATCAGGAGGTCGATTTTAGATGCGAGGCTTGATCGCCAGGTGTGCGAGGTTGGCTGTTCTCCTGCTATTACTTGTCGGGATTGGAAGCTGCCACCATCAGGTGGAGCAGACCGTGAGCGTCAAGTTCCTTCAAGACGGCTGGGTCGCGACAGATAATGTGCCTGCAGTCAAGGCAGCGACAGAGGAGTTCGCGCGCCAAACGGGCATCGAGCTGGAACTCATCAGGGGAGTTCCGGGTGAAACCATCGATCAGTTGTCGCTCATCCGAAAGCTGATCGACAATCATGCTGAGGGACCGGACGTCGTCGAACTTGACGAGGCATGGCTCGGCGCGCTCAAAGACGAATTGGTCGATTTGAGACCTCTCTTCTCGAATGAAGCCGCTTCCATCTCGCCGGCGCTGGCATCGAGCTACATCATGGGTGGAAGCTTTCTGGCTATTCCCTATCTGAATCAGGTCGGTGTTTTGAGATATCGAGCTGATCTCCTTCGAAAATACGGTTATGACCATCCTCCTGGAACCTGGACTGAGTTGGAAACAATGGCGCTCCGGATCCAGACCGGCGAGCGGGCGCATGGCAATAAAGGCTTCTGGGGCTACATCTGGCCGGGAGCTGCCGAAGAATCGCTAACCTGCAACGCCTTTGAATGGCAGGTTGATGAGGGCGGAGGGCGAATCATTGAAAAGGATGGTGCGATAAGCGTTAACAACCCGGCAGCGATTCGCGCGTGGCAGCGAGCCAGGCACTGGATGGGCTGGATATCTCCGCCCGCTGTAGCGGAATACAGAGAAGGGGATGCCAGGAATGCGTTTGAGTCAGGACGAAGTGCCTTCGTGCGGGTATGGTCTGCCGAGGCTGGAATGTTGGCAACCCGCGAGCGCCCGGAGTTGCAGGCCTTCAATTGGTCGAAGCCGCCCGCAAATGGCGAGGACGGCTTTGCGGCCATGCCGGCCGGTTCTGTTGCGCGAGTCGCCGCTTTAGGAGGATCAGGCATTGCGATCTCCAGGCACTCCATGCACCCTCAAGAAGATGCCACTCTCATTCGTTTTGTGCTCCGCAAAGGGCTTGAGTCTTTTCAAGACCACAGTCCCTCCCTTCGGCCGGTGATTTACGATGCTGCGGACGTCCAGGGACCAATCAGTGGTTCGTCAAACGCTGTTAAATTACGAGCAACCGTCGTAGCTCGTCCGACGGACGTCTCTGCACCGCATTATGAGCAGGTGAGCAAGGCGTACTCCGAGGCCGTGCATTCGGTGCTCACGGATAAGAAAAAAGCTTCGGACGCGGCATCTGAGTTGGAACAAGACTTGGTCCGAATCACCAGGTTGCGCACCGGGCCGCCGGCCAGGGAGTGATCGGCGACTCCGAAACAGGGTGAGAACGAATGACAAGATACTCGACAAGCAAGCTCAACTTCGGCGCGCCCCTGACGCTGATCTTTGTTCTCCTTGTCGCGTTCATTTTGGGCGGCAACAGTCTGCTCATTTGGCAATTTCGGATTGCTCAACAGCAGACGGATCGCCTGGCTGTTGTGAGCAGCCAGGTGATGGATATTCTGCGTCTGCAATACGCTCTGGTTTTGTTCCATCAGAGCCTGGATGAACTGGTCGCATTGAGAGACACCGCGACCCTGTCACGCAGGTCTGAACAACTGCAACGAGACCTCCTTGAACAGTTGCAACAGACACGGAAAACCCTCAGCCTGTCGCCCACCGATCGTCAACTTGGAATGCGATTTCTGCCGATTCTCGACTCAGTTGAAATAGGCTTTCCACATCAGCTCGCAGCCATCAGGTCTTTGGGAGCCTTGGGCGATTGGGAAGCCGTCAACCATCGTGTCGCCGAGCAGTTGAAACCCACGGAGTTCGAGGTAACAGCCCTTGCGAAGGATATCTATGCGGCCTATACCGCGGAGCTCTCACTCTCTGAACAAAATGCTCGCCGCCTGCAGAACCGGATCCTGTTTCTGATTCCGTTTATGGCCCTTTCAACGTTCTCGATTGCAACCCTGTTTGTATGGGTCATTGCAAAAAAGATCATCGAGCTTCGGCTGGAAGAACGCATGAGTGAGCGGATGCGGATTTCAAGGGACTTGCACGATACGTTTCTCCAAACAATCCAGGGAAGCAAGCTTTTTGCAGAAAATACCCTGGCTAAGTGCTCAGATCTCGCATCCATGCGGCAAGCGACCGAACAGCTCGCGCTTTGGCTTGACCGGGCAACCGAAGAGGGCAGAGCTGCTTTGAATTCCTTACAAACGACTCAAGACGCTCAGCATGAATTGGCAGACGCTCTCCGAATGGTCACAGCGGACGCCGGAACGCAGAGTTCGATGAAGATTGTCTTGTCGATCTCGGGCGAGCCGATAGGCCTGTCACCTGGTGTCCAGGACGAGGTTGTTCGTATCGCACGAGAAGCGTTAACGAACGCTCGAAGGCACTCCCAGGGCCGCAATGCCGAAGTTAAACTCGACTACGCAGATGGTTTTTCTCTTACCGTCTTCGATGACGGAGTTGGCTTCGATTCAACTGTCCGCGGGGGTGCGCTGAACGGCCACTATGGATTACGCGGCATGCGGGAACGTGCCGCGCACATCGGCGCGGAACTGACAATCTGCAGTTCAGCAGAGTCGGGCACTCAGGTGAGACTAGTCATGCTTAAACGCCGGATTTTGCGAAATCCTGGCGGCCCATCTTCGAATTCCCTCGGAACCATTGGATAGATCAACGCGGTTCTCTGACACCGACCGCACCGGAAGGACGCGGGAGGTGATCTAACCGTGAGGCTCACCTCTGCGCAATCGAGTTCGCGGCTAATCTCAACCTAGCCGATACAGAAACGCGGCAGTCAAGGTCAGCGGCCTTCTCGAGAGCGCGTTTCAAAGGAGGTGCCCGAAAATGACAAGAACTGGAACCGGATGTATCTCGGTCGGTGCGGTTAAAGCACGCGTTCACCGAACCCCAAAACGCGTAGCTCGGATGGTATGGCTGAAAGATCACTCGAGGCAACAAGTGGCTTGACGGGATCGGAGGTGCACAGTGACAGAAGGCCTGCGGCTATTTCCAGTCCTCACAATTGAAAACTCTATCTCCTATATGACTACTGCCGGTCTCATCGCGACAAGCCGCGGACGAGGCTGGAAGGGAATTACGTATGACGTCTACGGACTCGTCACTGATGTGGAAATTGACACTCCACCTGTTGACCACCATGCATTGGGTTACTGTCTGGAGGGTTCCGGGAGATTGTGGCAGCGGCGGGGTGGCCGGACTCACGAAAGTGTACTCCGAGCGGGTAGCCTGGTTGTTATGGCGGCCGGGGACCCGCGCTCATGGAGAGGTACGGCTCCCGCAAGTCTCAGAATTCGGATACCCGGCACGCTGTTGGCTGAAGCCGCATTGGAGACCACCAATAACACAGGGCGAACGCCTGAGCTTATCGACGTATTCCATACCAGGGACTTGTTCATCGGCCAGATGGCTTCCATGTTGACCTCTGAGCTTGATCGACCGGTGCATCCCGCGCAATCGCTCATTATCGAATCAATCTCTTACGCTCTCTCTGCGCATCTCGTTCGGCATTACGATGCATTCCGTCAGGACGAAGCGAAGGTCGCCGGCCTCGGACCACGGGCACTTGCATCGGTCATTTCCTATATCGAAGATCACGCTCATGAGTCCATTGCGCTGGATACACTGGCCGGCCTCGCGAACGTAAGCCGCTTTCATTTCGCAAGAATGTTCAAGCTGAGCATCGGCGTCTCGCCAATGACGTATGTCGAGCAGGGCCGGATACGCAAAGCTCAAAATCTCATTAAGGAGGGCAAGTTATCGCTGGCAGCGATCGGCATGGCTGTGGGCTTTGCGGATCAGAGCCACTTCACCAGGCGGTTCCGTCTCCATATCGGGTGTACGCCTTCCCACTATGCATCAATCCTCGGTGTCGATCGATCGCGACTCTTGCCTCGGACTGGACATGGTGCACACCTGAGCCATAAAGCGGACCGCACTTTTGAGACTGACGCAGGATATCGCAACATCGTTCCAATTCCGCAAAGGGTTTCAAGACAAGGAAGGACCTTCCCACCAAGCTTCCCCACAGGACGCGAGCAGCTCACTTGATGTCCGAAAAGGTGGACGGGGCACTTATTCTTCGGCTACCGTCTAGAACCGCGAAACTAGCTGTTCCGTGAATTCGAGAATCAGATGTCTCATTCACGTCAGCTCATCATCGAGGCAGGACTTCAATTCTCGCTCAGCCTTCCCTTGGACGGGAGGATCTGTGCTCGCTCCATCGCACCGTGATGGCGATCGAGAACAGATTGAAGACCGTGGCTACTGCCGTGGCTCCTCCGGTTCTTCGTATAGCTCTCCCGCTTCCATTCTTTCGATCTGGCCTCACGCGGTGGGAGGGCTTCCTATCCCTTTCTGAGGACACCGTATTTCTCTTCGAGAGCGAATTCAAGATTCACATCCTTGGACACCTATATCCATACCCTGCGCCGCTGGCATGCGCTCATCTCGTCGCAGTATCAGAAATCGTCCTTCCTGTGCTTCTTATGCTCGGTCTCGCGACAAGGCTTACCGCTACTGGCATGCTAGTCATGACCGGTATGATCCAGCTCACGAATCCAGGGGATGGGCAAACTTTCACTTATATTGGCCAGCAATAAGCCTGGCCATCATCGCTCTTGGTCCTGGCCCGCTATCTCTGGATGGGCTAGTGGCCAAGATTTTCGAGCGCCACGTCGTGGAGCTCGGAAAGTAAGTGTCCGCCAAATATCACTGGCGGACACTTCGATGCATGCTCCTCGAGCCGAAGGGAGACACTCAGCGGCATTGCTGTCGCTGTGGAAGTTATTAACTGACCGCAACAGGATGTGGCTGACGGATTACCATCTGATTCCCAAAGCTGCAGCCGTGATGATTGAGCTCGCCAAGTCAGGATGTGAAAGCATGACTACATGGCACGATGGAACCGCAAAGCTGGATGCGTTAATCCTCTTTGCCATGAACATCTGAAGACTGGTGGCCACCGCGCGGTCCGTCTGGGTGATGAGATACCACGATGGCTTGTTTTTCCATGCCACCTCAGTTACATTGCCTCCAAGGGACGTGGCGGAGGTCGGCTCCTGCGTGGCCGCCAGCACTTTCTGCTCCCTCTGAGGCAATCCCTCTACAAAGTCCTCCAGGTAACCTTTTACTGAAACTGTCAGGAAGCCGTAGGAATCCTGCGAAAGTTCGGAAAACAACGGTGTAGCGGGAACGGAACCTAGCAGTGACGAAGTCGATTCACCGATGTCTGGAGCGAGCGCCGCGAAATAAACGAGACCCACAACCTTCGGATCTGTTCCTACTTCGGTAATCACTGCTCCTCCGTAAGAATGGCCCACGAGCAGCACTGGCCCGTCCTCTAGCGCAAGAGCCCTCCTTGTCGTAACTACATCGTCAGCAAACGAGGTTAGCGGGATTTGCACCGAGACGACATTGAATCCTTGTTGTTGAAGTAATGGGATTACTTTCTCGAAGCTCGAACCGTCTGACCATGCCCCGTGTACAAGCAGGATGTTTTTCGCCTTTGCGTTCGCGGCGATTGTGAATCTAGCTGGAAGCTGTGCAACCGCCCGCGGGTAAGACACGGTTAACGATACAAGGCCAGCCGCAAGCGCCGACACGAGCATCAGTCTGAATTTCAGGATTTGCGTGGGAAACATTGATACTCCTCGCTACTGCGTGAGTGCGATCGGATGTCATTGGTTTACTCGTAACCCGTTCGCCTGAATGTTATGCTCTCAGAGAAATTGCTGTTATGGCGGGGGTTCAACTGATATCCGCAAATCCATTCTAGTTAGAGCAAGACTCTTCCAGTGGCGGAAGGTGTTATTCCAAACTGTTAGCCTTGAGGTGGTGACATTAGTTAGGACAGTGTCCTATGTTCCTTATGTGGAACTTCTCGGTTGTCGTGTCCAGGTTGGCACGGGCACCGGAATGCGGTTGAAGTATACCTGATCATCGCCTGGCCCTTAAAGCCCCGCGTGGGCGAGCGCTCCTTCAAAAATAATCGTTCTTCAACGCCAATGCTCCGATCTTGGCCTGCGGCGTCTTTACGCAAGTTGCTTTGGTACTCGAGGATGGGAACGAGGTATTCGCGCGGATGCCTCCGATATTGCTGGTGCAGGAAAGTTACATCGTCTGACCACCATTCCTCGCCGGCGACAGCATGACCCTTTCAGACCCGTCCCTTGTCACTCAGAAAGAAGCACGGCAGACCAACATTCGCGATTCGAACACTCGAATGAATCGAGATGGTGGTCATAGAATTGCATTTGGGTTACTACAAGGTCAGGAATCCAGACAAGCTTGGCCTTCGTGGGCTGTCTCCGTCCTCGTCGAGGAGCTTGGACACGCTATTGATCGGACTGACCTCAAGCTTTCCCGGTTTTAACGCACAAGTTAATTTTCAACTTTATAGTTGGGAATCGCTCAGGAAGCAGAATATCGTCATATTGTTCTTGGAAAATGGATGAGCGCACCATCTTAGGAGGTTTCCATGGTCACCGAAGCAAGGGTTCAATCACATATTTCTCCTTTGGCAGGGCAGCCGGCTCCAAAAGAAATGTTGATCAATGTTGATCATCTCAGGCAACAGTATCTGGATCGAACGCCTGACCTGAGTGATCCCACCCAGATGGTCAGCTTTGGAACCAGCGGTCACCGGGGTACATCGCTGAAGGGAACCTTCACCGAGGCGCATGTCCTCGCCATCACCCAGGCGATCTGCGAGTACAGGCGCATGCAGGGTACCGATGGCCCACTTTTTATGGGTAAGGACACCCACGCGCTATCGGCCCCGGCGCAGATGACGGCGCTCCAAGTGCTGGCCGCAAACGGCGTGGAAAACATCATCCAAAAGAACGACGGCGTCACGCCTACCCCGGTTGTCTCCCACGCGATCCTGGTCTACAACCGCGGTCGCAAAGAGCATCTCGCGGATGGCATCGTCATCACGCCGTCGCACAACCCTCCCGAAGATGGCGGCTTCAAGTACAACCCGCCGAACGGCGGTCCCGCGGATACTGACGTCACAAAATGGGTGGAGCAGCGGGCCAACGATTTGCTCCGAGCGAACAATACGGACGTGCGGCGGATAGCGTATTCGGAGGCCATCCGGGCTGCAAACACACACCAACAGGATTTCGTGCTGCCCTATATCCAGGACCTCAACAACACCGTCGACATGGACGCCATTAGGCAGGCTGGTCTGAAGCTGGGAGTGGACCCGCTGGGAGGGGCATTTGCGCCGTACTGGGACCAGGTCAACTCTATCTATGGATTGGAAATCGAGGTAGTTAACCGCACCATTGACCCAACTTTTTCGTTCATGACGGTTGACCACGATGGCAAGATTCGCATGGATTGCTCCAGCCCCTACGCCATGGCGAGCCTGATTCGCCTGAAAGACAAGTACCAGGTGGCCTTCGCCAACGATCCCGATTCCGACCGCCACGGGATCGTCACGCCGGCAGGACTGATGAATCCCAATCACTATCTGGCAGTTGCAATCCAGTATTTGCTTACCCATCGCCCGCAGTGGCCGGCGCACGCCGTTGTCGGGAAAACAGTCGTAAGCAGCAGCATGATCGACAGGGTTGTGAACAGCCTGGGCAGACAACTCTCGGAGACGCCGGTCGGGTTCAAATGGTTTGTTTCCGGTCTTTTTGATGGGTCCTTTTGTTTTGGCGGCGAAGAGAGCGCGGGCGCGAGCCTGCTGCGCCGGGACGGCACGGTATGGACGACCGACAAAGACGGCCCCATCATGGACCTGGTCGCAGCGGAGATGACGGCGATCACTGGAAAGGACCCCGGCCAGCATTTCTCCGAATTGACCGGGAAATTCGGCATGCCGTATTACACGCGAATCGATGCGCCCGCCAGCCCGCAGCAAAAGGCCAGACTTAGCAAACTCTCAGCCGACTCAGTAAAGGAATCACATATGGCGGGCGAAAGCATCACCGCAAAGTTGACGAACGCTCCGGGAAACAACGCACCCATAGGAGGCTTGAAGGTCGTGGCTGAAAACGGATGGTTTGCAGCGCGGCCCTCGGGCACCGAGAATCTCTACAAGATCTACGCCGAAAGTTTTAAGGATGAAGCGCATTTACAAAGTATTGTGGAGGAGGCGCAGCAGATTGTCGTGAATGCGCTTGCCTGACCTTCCTCTACGTCCATAGTTTGGCGCGAGGTTTAGCATCTAGAGCCTGAGCCACAATCCAACCGCCAATCGTGTGCCTGGCCACCTCTGGGGAGCAGCACCATGACGACGGGGTTAGAAAGCCCAACGGAACAACTCTGGGAACGCTGGGAAGCCTTGTCGCGAAGCCAGCGCGCCCAGCAGTTTCGTGCGTTGCGTACAGGGGAAAAAGCGGACTTCTTCCTCGAACTCAGCGCCCATGATCAGAGCGATCTGCTGCTCGACCTGCCGCAGGAACAGAGGCACGTATGGATGCGCCTGCTCGCTCCGGACGACGCCGTTGACGTAATCCAGGAAATCGGTCCCGAGCGGCGGGAAGAAATGCTTTCGCTGCTGGACGAACCGACGCGCAAGGAAGTGATCGCTCTGCTGGCGTACAACGAGGATGAGGCCGGGGGGTTGATGAACCCGCGTTTCGCGCGCTTGCGGCCGGAGTCCAGCGTCGATGAAGCGATCTCCTATCTTCGTAAGGAAGCGCCCACAGTCGACCACATCTACTACGCATACGTTCTCGACCAGGAACAGCATCTGCTCGGCGTCGTGTCTCTGCGCCAACTCTTCGCGTCCGATCCCAACAAACTTGTTCATGAAGTAATGAAGACCGATCTGGTTTGGACCACGCCCGAAACGGAACAGAAGCAGGTGTCAAGGCTCGTGCGTGACAGCCGGCTGCTGGCCGTTCCCGTTCTCGACGTGGACCGACGCATGGTGGGCATCGTGACGGTCGACGACATCGTCGATGTAGTCGAAGAAGAAGCGAGCCGCGATATCCAGAATATCGGCGGCATGGAGGCGCTCGATACACCCTACCTGCACACCTCGATGGTGGAGATGATCAAAAAGCGCGCCGGGTGGCTGGCGATTCTCTTTGTCGGCGAGATGCTCACTGCCACGGCCATGGGCTTTTACGAAGGCGAGATTTCGAAGGCGGTTGTCCTGGCGCTGTTCCTGCCGCTTATCATCAGCAGCGGAGGCAATTCCGGATCGCAGGCAACTTCGCTTGTCATTCAGGCAATGGCCTTGGGAAACGTCCGGTTGCGCGATTGGTTCCGTGTCATCCGCCGGGAGTTATTTTCCGGAATCGCACTCGGCGCAATCCTTGGCGTCATCGGCCTGACGCGCATCTTCGTCTGGCAAGCGGTTTTTCATACATATGGAGCGCAGACGCCAATACTGGCTGTGACCATTCTGTTGGCTCTTATCGGTGTCGTGACGTTCGGCACGGTTGCCGGTTCGATGCTGCCGTTTATTTTGCGGAAGTGTGGCCTGAACCCCGCCAGCGCTTCGGCTCCGTTCGTGGCGACCCTGGTCGATGTAACCGGCCTGGTGATTTACTTCAATATTGCAAGGATCATCATGCTCGGATGACATTGCCCTTCTGTTGTTCAGGTTATCCTGGCTTCGCCCCCGGTTTGCGTTCATGAGCCGTCATTGGCACTGTGTACAGTGTCCTCAGCCCGCGGTCAAATAAAACCTTCGTGACTCACGATGGAAACTTCATTGGGTCAGGACACGGTATGTAGATAGGGCGGCCGAGACCGGCTGATTCCGGCAGGGTAAGCCGTCGATGAGTCAAGATCATGTATGTACACTTGCCCGGCCATGAACCTGTGAGATTCTGAGGAACGTTCCAACGGCACAGCCCTGGAGAAACTCTTACGAAGAAGAGCGCCGCCGGGAGTTTCTTGTCGTTGCGGCGCCACTTCGCCGGCCCGAAGTCGACCGGCTCTTTCGTCAATCCTGTTTTCCGGATCCCGGTGAGACCCACTTAACGAATCCGAACTTGCAACGGGTCGGATCCGTATAATCGCGATCTATACAAGGGGGCTTCTCCGAATGCCGTCAATGCTTGGATTGGTCAACTACGCGAAGGAGCCGGGCTCGGTTGAGCTCCGGGAAATTCCCGTCCCGCAGATCGGCGACGAAGACGTCCTGCTGAGAGTAGAGGCGGTTGGCATTTGCGGGAGCGACCTGCATCAATACCACGGCAAACAGAGCTGGGGAGTGAATTATCCCGTGGTGCTTGGCCACGAATTCGCCGGGGTGGTGGAAACGCGGGGCCGCCGCGTTTCTGCATTCAGCGAGGGAGACCGGGTGGTGAGTGAGACCGCGGCGGTGCTCCCGAAGGATTCGCCCCTGATGCGCCAGGGCCTTTACAACCTCGAGCCGGGAAGACTCGGGTTCGGGTATGGAGTCGACGGCGCCATGGCTTCGTTCGTTAAGGTTCCTGCCCGCTGTCTTCACCATGTGCCCTCGGTGCTGGCTCCAGAAATAGCCGCGCTGACTGAGCCCTGCTGTGTGGCGTACAACGCCGTCTGCGTGAATTCACGGGTGCGCCCTGGCGGCAGCGTAGCCGTGATCGGACCCGGACCGATCGGATTGCTGTGCGCGACCATGGCAAAGCTGGCGGGCGCGGGGCATCTCCTCGTAATCGGCACGCCAGCCGATGCGAAGCGCCTCTCCACCGCCGTTCAGATGGGCGCCGACACCGTCCTCGGTGCGCTCGGTGAAGATGTCATTGCGTGGGTGAAAGGTTTCGGAGATGGATACGGAATGGACCTGGTGATCGACGCCGCCGGAGTTTCCGCGTCTCTCAAGCTGGCCCTCGACCTGGTCCGTCCGGCAGGCCAGATCACAAAGGTGGGTTGGGGGCCAGAGCCGCTGGGCTTCTCGCTCGATCCCCTGGTACAGAAAGCGGTGACGCTCCAGGGCAGCTTTTCTCACAACTGGCCGGTTTGGGAGCAAGTGCTTACCCTGCTGGCCGGTAGAAAAATCGATCTCACTCCGGTGCTCAACCTGGTTTCTCCTTTAGTTGGTTGGCGAGAGGCGTTTGAGGCCATGCACGCCGGCGAGATCGTGAAGGGTGTATTGAAGCCATGACGCTGCCCACTGAGCCCACAGGCATGCGCCTGAAGGACAAAGTCATCCTCGTAACAGGATCGGCCACCGGTATCGGAGAGGGCATGGCGCGCCGATTTGTGTCGGAAGGCGCACTCGTGATGCTTCACGACAGGGAATCGGAGACTCTGCCTGCTCTCGCCTCGGAGTTAGGCAGGAACTCTTCCTGGGTGATCGGAGATCTGGAGAATCCCAAGGTTCCCGCAAGACTCATTGAAGAAACCGTTGCTCACTTCGGACGGCTTGACGGCCTGGTCAACAATGCAGCAGTGAAGACCCGCGGCGGCATCGAGGATACCGATGAAGAAGCATTCGACCGGACCGTGGCCGTCAACCTGAAGGCGCCCTTCTTTTTGATCCGCGCGGCGGTTCCGCTTTTCCGCAAACAGGGCGGTGGACGCATCCTGAACATCGGTTCCGTCAACGCCTATTGCGGCGAAAAGAATCAGTGCATCTACTCAGCGTGCAAAGGCGCATTGATGACTCTGACGCGCAACCTGGCCGATGCTCACGGCGCTGAGGGAATACGTGTGAATCAAATCAACCCCGGCTGGACGCTCACGCCCAATGAGCGCACGTTAAAAGCCACCGAAGGTTTGCCGTCGGATTGGCCCTCGCGGCTGCCGGTGGCTTACGCGCCCGGCGGCCGTCTCTTTTCGTCGGATGACGTTGCCTGCGCTGCCGTGTTCTTTCTCTCCGACGAAGCAGCGCTCGTGAACGGCGCAGTGCTGGACCTCGAGCAGTATCCGATGATTGGTCGCAATCCACCCAAGGAAATCCCATCGTGAAGCCGAGGCTCGCCGCCTTCCCGAAATGCTTCATGGATCAACTGTGCGTCCATCACACCATGACCGTCGTCGAATGGATCGAACTTGCCGCCACGCTCGGTGTGGAAGGCCTTGAATTCTATTCCGGCTTTCTGCGAGATGACCCGGCGTTCCTCCATAAAGTAAGAGATGTACTCGAAAGCCATGGGCTCGCCATGCCGATGCTCTGCTGTTCGCCTGATTTCACGCAGCCCGATCCGGTTCTTCTCCAGGAAGAAATAGACCGCGAAAAGCGAATGATCGAGCTAACCGCATTCTTCCGCGGCCGTTATTGCCGGGTCCTTTCTGGCCAGCGCCGCCCCGGGCTCGACCGGAAGGATGGAGTCGCGCAGGTGGTCCGGGTGATCAAAAGCCTGCTGCCTTTTGCCGAACAACACGGAATCATCCTGACCATCGAAAATCACTACAAGGACAACTACTGGGAGTACCCGGAGTTCGCGCAAAAGATGGATATCTTTATTGAGATCGTCGATAAGGTCGAGTCGCCATGGTTCGGTGTCAACTTCGATCCATCCAATGCGCTGCTCGCCGGCGAAGACCCGCTGGTCCTGCTCCAGTGCGTAAAGGACCGGGTGGTCACGATGCACGCCAGCGACCGTTATCTCAAGAGCGGAACCATCCAGGATCTGCAGCGCGAAGAGAACTCGGCCGGATATGCCGGCCGGTTGGCGCATGGCGTGATTGGAAGAGGTCTGAACGACTACGACGCGATCTTCACAATCCTTGGCTCGGTCGGGTTCCATTCCTGGATTTCGATTGAAGATGGAGTCAATGGTATGGAAGAACTACGGGATTCCGTGAGCTTTCTCCGCTCGAAGATCGAACGCCATTTCGCCTAGCCGATGGAGTCGCAAATGAATACCATCCTTCAGATTTCGCTCGATCTCACATCCATTTCTGAAGCAATCGATACGGCACGCCTCGCTATCCGGTGCGGCGTGGACTGGCTCGAAGCCGGGACTCCCCTGATCATTGCCGAGGGAATGAACGGGGTTCGCGCCCTGCGGTCGGAGTTTCCGGGAGTTCCGATCGTGGCCGATCTCAAGACGATGGATGGCGGATGGCTGGAGGCGCAATTGATGGCCGAGGCTGGCGCGACCCACGTGGTGGTGATGGAGCGCGCTCATCCGGAGACCGTGAAGATGGTGGTGCAGGCCGGGAAGGATTTCGGCGTCAAAGTGATGGGCGACAACCTGGGGGCGGCAGACAAGGTCGCCGCCGCCAGGCGCCTCGAAGATCTCAGTTGCGACTTCGTGATTCATCACATCGGCTACGATGAGCGCCGCGGCCTTGCAGCGGCCGGCCAACCAGTCCCAAGTCCACTTGATCATCTTCGTGAGATCGTGGCGGCAGTTCGAGTTCCGGTGCAGGCCGTCGGAGGACTCTCTGTCGAACAAGCGATCAGCACGCCGGAGTATGGAGCGCCGCTCGTGGTGATCGGTGCGCCCCTGACGATCGATGCTCACGCTTTTAAGACCGCGTCGGGAGATCTTGAATCGATGCTCCGGCATATCTGCAGCCGGGTTCATGCCTATCGGGGCAACCCCAATAATTGACAGTATGGACTCCGAGCCGACGATTGCTTTCATCGTAAAAGCGCCAATCGCGGCTCCCCAAGTTCCGAGCCGGCAAACCTAACCTATTTTCCGATGCAGAAGGTCGTGAATATCAGGTTGAGGATGTCGTCGGGGGTTGTTTGACCGGTGAGGGAATCGAGGGCCCAGAGAGCACGGTACAGGTCGATCAAGATCATCTCATGAGGAATCGCGTTAGCATTCGCTTCGGCTGCTGCCTCTAACGCCTCGAGTGCAGTATGAACCGCCTGTTGGTGCCGGAGGCTCGTTAACATGCCCGGCTCAGAAGCCGCCCCCCCCGTTGCCAGGCTCAATATCCGCTCACGCAAAGCCGTGATGCCTTCACCGGTTAGCGCGGAGGTGGGCAGCACGCCAAGATCGGCGCACTCCGCGGAAATAGACCGGATCGGGGTCGGATCCTCGGCACTCAAATCTGTCTTATTGATGACGATCAGTGCCGGGCGCTCGCGAACGGCGGCAAGCAACCTTCTCTCTTCATCATTGAGCGGCTGGGTGGCATCGAGGACCACCAGCACCAGGGCTGCGTCGGCCAAAGCTTCACGGCTGCGAGCGATACCCAGTTGTTCCACTTCCTCCACGGCGTCGCGAAGACCAGCCGTGTCGACTAATTCCAGGGGAATGCCATCGAGCGAGATGCGCTCGGTGACAAGGTCGCGGGTTGTGCCAGGCATCGCGGTTACGATGGCCCGATCGCGTTCGACAAGTCGATTGAAAAGCGAACTCTTGCCCACATTCGGTCGACCCACGATCGCCAGGGTAAGACCATCATGCACAATGCGGCCGCGCGCGAATGAAGCTTCCAGCCCCGCCAGCGGGCCCCTGAGTTCGCGAATCCTTCGCGCGATTTCCGCCTCCGGGGTCACATCGACATCATCCTCGGCGAAATCAATGCCGGCTTCGAGCAGCGCGATGAGTTCGACTAGCGATTGCTTCTCCGGCGCTACTCGTCGGCTGAGGGCTCCGCCCATCTGGCTGGCTGCCAGGCGAGCCTGAGTCAGCGTTTGCGCCTCAATCAGGTCGCGAACCGCTTCGGCCTGGGTCAGGTCGAGCCGGCCGGAAAGGAAGGCGCGCTGCGTGAATTCCCCGGGCTCGGCCAGTCGTGCGCCCAGTTCGATTGCCCGGCGTAATAGAAATTCCAGAACAACTGGCGCCCCATGGGATGCGATTTCGACCACATCCTGGGTCGTGTAGGAGTGGGGCGCGGCGTAGTGCGTTACCACGGCCTCATCGATCCGCACGCCCGCACCTTCCCCGGCGACAGCGTCCAACACATCGGCCAACCGAGCCCGCGCATGTTCGAGCGGCTGGCGCAATCGCACGAGTTGTTCGGCGATGGAGGTCGCCGCTGGACCACTGAGGCGCACGATGCCGATGCCGCCGCGCCCCGGCGGGGTGGAGATTGCCGCAATAGTGTCGCTCTCTCGAGGGATTTCGCTCATGCCCTTGAAACAGTGTAGAGGCCCGGCCGGAGATCAGTCTGAAGTCATGAAACCGTTCGCCGAAACCTTTGAGCAAAGGTCGAAGCGATATAATAGAACGGAAACTATTCTCTTTTTAATGGAACCAAGCGGGCCCTGCAAACGTTTTCAATAGTAAAGGTTGGATCAAAAGTGAAGTGTATAGCCAGCAGGGGCCTGGGCCTTGTGCATCTAAGAGTTCGCCATCGGGTAGAAGTGCTTTGGATGGTTGGTGTTGTAGCCTGGTTAACCCTGTGTCTGGGGTTGCCTGCCCAGCAGCAGCCCGCCAATATGCCGGTCTGGCAGGGAATTCTCCACAATGCTGCCGGTGCACCCATCGCTGGCGCGACCATCACTCTGGCGGCTGGCAGCGCCACCGCAGACGCCAAAACGGGATCGGACGGGCGATTTCACTTCAAACCGCTCCCCGCAGGACCCTACAAGCTGAAAATCCTTGCCGAAGGCCGCACCATCGAGTACGCGCAGCCGATCGCTGTACAGGCGGGCGAACTCCCGGCCAGTATTGAGATTTCCAACCGCGGCGAAGTCAGTGTTGCGGTACAGGCTCAAGCCTCGGGCACCGGCGGAGAAGCTCTCACAAGCCAGGCGGTAAGCGAGCTGCCGCTCAACAAGCGCGACTTCAGCCAGCTTCTCTTGCTTGCGGCCGGAACCATGACCGACTCCAATGGCGCCACCAATTTCACCGCCCAGTTTGCGATCAACGGGCAGCGTGGAGTCGAAGCCACCTTCGCCATGGACGGCGCCGACATAAGCGACCCGGAGATGGGCGGATCGACATTTTCCAACTTCAATGTGGACGCCGTCGAAGGCATCCAGTCGAGTTCCGGTTGGATGCCGGCCGAAATCGGACGCGGGGCGGCTGGATTCACCGACATCATTACGCGTTCCGGGTCCGCCGGCTTTCACGGCTCCTTCTTTGAATTCGTACGCAACTCCGCGTTCGATGCCCGTAACTACTTCGATCATCCCACTCCTGCATATCCCGGAAGAATTCCTCCCTTCCGCCGCAACGAGTTTGGTTTCACCAACGGCGGGCCCATCTACATTCCTCACGTGTACGATGGCCGCAACCATACCTTCTACTTCGTGCAATACCAGGGATTCCGCCAGGTACTCGGAACTACGCAGGTCATGCCCGTACCTACCCAACTTGAGCGCGACGGCTACGACGTAATCACCTACCCCGACGGCACAATTGATACATTGCGGGTCCCAGTTAACCCTTCTATTACCTCCATCCTGGCACGCTACCCGCTCCCCAACTATCCCACCGGCGCGTTTGGCGCACGCACCTATGCAACCGCTTCCAAGGTAGATACCGACGCGGATCAGTTTTCACTCCGGCTCGACCACAAATTTTCCAGCAAGGATCAGTTTTTCGCCCGCGTCAATTTCAACAATTTGACTGGGCCCACCACCAATCCCGACCAGACGGCCATCGATCCGGCCTTTGGTGTCCAATACATCGACAGGCAGCGGAATGTCGTCGGCACTTACACCCGCACCGTCTCTCCACGCTTGATACTCGTCTCCTCGATCAGCATCACGCGTTCGACACCCGGCTTTCCCACCTCTGATGCCACTGATCCGGGAGTCAAGTTCAATGACGGACTGTTTGAGGCGTTTAACGCCCCCGCGGGATCCGTCATGCAGGCTTACGGCAACCTTTTTCAGGGCCAGCAGAACGTGCTATTGAATACCCGGAATCATGCCATTAAGGCAGGTGTCGATGTTCGTCTTAATCGAGATACCACCTACTTCGGCATCAGTCCTAACGGCGAGTACGATTTTGGAGGCGGTACTTCGTATGCCATCGAGGGAATTCCCTCCGAGAGCGGAATGCATGACGTCCATCCGGGCGATCCGTTGCCCGACACGCTCTCCGCGTTCCTCTCCGGCAGTTCCTTCGCCTACACCATTGCCATCGCCTCGCCTGGCTTCTCGAGCGGCGAGCATATTGGCCCGGCGGCCATCAGTCGCAACAGCGTGGCCGTTTTTGCCCAGGATACATGGAAAGTGACTCCGCGCATCACCCTCGACTACGGCCTGCGTTGGGATCTCTATACGCCCATCACCGAACGGGCGCATCGTACTTCGAGTTTTCTCACGACCGATGGCGTTCAGAACTTTCTGATTAATCCGCAACCGGCTTACCAGACCAATTGGCATGCATTGGAGCCACGCTTACAGGTCTCGTGGCAAGTTACAAACAAACTCCAGGCGCACGCCGGCGGAGCCATCATGGCCATTCCGCCTAATATCTGGCAGGACAATTTTCTTACCGGGTCAACTCCGTTTGTGGTCTATCCGCGCCTGGTCGCCGCACAAGGTGCGCCGATCGCCTACGGGTTTAAGATCACCCCGGATCAATTGCCCGCCACCTATACCACCTCCGGCACCGACGTTTTCGCCACCTGGACGACCAAGGAAGTTCCTGGGAACACGCCTATGGATGTCGATCGTTACGAGAAAGACATGGCAACCCTCGGCCAGCAACTCACGGGGAGTTATGCTCTCAGCCCGCTGAACCTCAGCGGTGTCGACCGCAGTTTCAACAACGCCACGCTGTACACCTGGACTTTTGGGTTGGAGCGGAAGATCGCCAACCTGACTGCTGACGCCAGTTATGTCGGCACGGCGAGCGAAAAGCTTCCCCGCTATAGTTTTCCCAATGCGTTCGCCGGCGCCTCGCCGGGCTTTGCGCCCCACACGACCTTCGATAGCCAGGGGAATGTCACTGGCGGCTTCGGCGTGGAAAATGTCATCATCGGCAATTCGCACTCCACTTACAATGCGCTGCAGACGTCTCTCTCCGGCACGGTTGGCCACGGTGGTCCGGGGGTGCAGGCAAGTTACACCTGGAGTAAGTCAATCGACGACACCAGCCTTGTTCTTCCCGGTACCGGCTCGACAGGTGCGGTCGCCGCGGGAGCCTCACAGGATCCTTTCAATAATCACCCCGAGAAAGGCCCGTCGCAGTTCGATGTCACGCACGGCTTCAGTTTGAGCCTGGCCCAGGATCTGCATCTGGAAAGCGTCAATTTCCTCCATGCGGTTTCACGAAAGATAACCGACGGATGGGAGTTGCTCAGCATTTCGAGCATCAATTCGGGCTCTCCCTTCACGGTCTATTCGGGCATTCAACAAACCGGCTATGGCGCCGGCGGAGTCGACCGCCCTGACCAGATAGCCAAACCTCAGCTGTCCACCGCGCGCAAAGTGCGGGAAGACTATTTCGGACACGGCGGAGACAACGGCGTCGACTTTTTCTCCATTCCCGTTCATCTTCAGGATGGATCAGGCCCGAACCAGGGCCGCTTTGGTACCCTGGGGCGCAATACATTTCGCGGGCCCGCGTTCTATAACTTCGATTTCGCGCTGATCAAGGACACGCCCATTGGCCGCCGCAAAAGCGGCGCAGAGCGCATGGATCTCCAGTTCCGATCCGAGTTCTTTAACATTTTCAATATCGTTACCATGGGTCTTCCCTCCAACACGCTTCAGGTGAACAGCTCCACGGGAGCCATCCTTCGTAACACCGGCTTCGGAATGATCAGCAAGACAGCGGGTAACTCGCGCCAGATTCAATTTTCACTAAAGCTCATCTATTGATGTTGGCTGGTTATGAGGCAAAACCCCTGACGCTCCTGACGTAACTCGTTGGATCATCCGTACAACAAGCGATTGATTGTGAGTTAATTTGGGGATGGTGCCGTAAGATCTGGTCAAAATCTGGTTGAGTGAGTTATCCTCAAGGCTATGGCGATAGACACGATACTTGCACAAATTGATGAAGAGATTGCACGGCTAACTCAGGTTCGCGCCCTATTATCGGGCTCCGGTAGTTTAGCCCCAAGCCTGTCTGGGCGTAGAGCCAAGAAAGCTCCTGCCAAAGCGAAGAAATCACGCGTGCTCAGTCCCGAAGCGCGGAAGCGAATCGCTGATGCGCAACGAAAGCGCTGGGCAGCACAACGGGCCAAGACCAAGTAACAACGACCAGACTACTTTGTGGCCGATGTGAGTCCCGCTGGGGTAAACCGGCATTATGCCCCTTAGTTAGAACCTGATGGGCCGCTCCCCGCAGCCGTGTCAGATTCGGTTGAATCGGCATCTGCTGCACCTTCTCCAAGGACTAGACCATCACCAACAATGCAGTTATAGCGATTCCTTTCGTTGTAACCGGCGCCAGGATCCATTGGTGTCGATGCAGTCCTGCGCCCGTTCACGCTCAGACCAGGCAAAAGGTGCGCGTGGGCCCTACCAGGTCTCCAGTGCGAGAACGCTGGGTGGCCCCGGGTGGCCCTCGATTACCTGCGTCCCGATCACTGCCTCCATGTTCAGCTGTTCCCAATTCTTTGGCGCCTTGGCGAGCAACGAATCGAGATAAACGGGATTGTAGAGAATCTCGCCCGCAGCCTCGGTCCCTTCCTCAGAAATGCCGGCCGCAATGATGACCGGTTGTCCCGTTGTGCTGTCATGGATGCGGGCAACGATCGCATAATCCCGCGAAAGTTTCTGATAGGGCAGGTCCCATGCGGTGGCCCAGGTCGTCTCCGTCTTGCTCTTGCGATCCACCAGCAGCGCAACTCCATCCTTGGATTCAAATCCAAATCGAAGTTTCTGGGTGACGCGCAGCGTCCAGATGTTGTCGAAGGCCCCGACGAGCACGACCGGACCCTCCCGGAGTTGTGAAAAGCTGGCCTCGGAGGCCGGTACCACGCGAAATGCCTTGTGGCGCGAGGCCAGTGCAGCCACCGTGCGCGTCAATGTGATCACGTCGGCCAGCGCCAGGTGTCCGGAGTAGTGCAGGCGGAAATAGAGTGGTTCGGGCTTGGCATTGCCGCTTACCGGGGCGTCGTACGAGCTAATGGCATTGACGTCGAGATTCTTGGCCGGCTCGCCCAGGCAAAACGTGGTCGGATTCACGCTGTCCGTCACCGGTTTCCAAAAGCGATCAAGATTGGAGGGTGGGGGAGGCTCCGCTTTATACCGTCGTCCCGCAATCCAACCGGCGGACGCTGCCAAAACCATTAGAGTCACGATGCTCCCGGCAAGCCACCATCGCAGCCCCCCGCCCGTGCTTTGAGTGGTTGACACCGGCAGATGCTCGGAATCGGCGATCGGGTCCGGCGCGACGGGCGCCATTTCCGGTTCGATCGCTAACCGCTCCGGTCCTCGGAAGAACGGTACGTACGACCCGATTGGCAGCTCGATGACCAATTCGCCGCGGTGAGTTGGGTCGTAGTAGTACTGCGTCAGGCGCTTGCGCACCTCCCCGGCCGTGATCCGCACCACCGGGTCTGCGTTCGCATCGTAGGTCGGAGATCGTCCGAAAACCTCCACTCCGATGCTTCGCTCTTTCAATTCGGCGGCATTGCCGAGGAGCGATTGCTCCACCGTATAGGCCAGGAGTGCAGGATAGCGCTTGCTGTTCGCAAAGAGGGGATGGGCCAGGAGCCGTTCCAATTGTTCGCGGATCTTCGGTGCGTCTATCAGCGGGGTCGCATCCGAAGTCTCGAGAATGGGTTTTGGTGCCACTGGCATTGGTTCTGCAACCTCCGGCCGGCGTCCGTATTCGCGTAGCGTTGAGCCGCGCTCGGCTTGAGGACCATGGATTCAGATTGAGAGCGCCCGGACGTCCACGGCCGAGCCTCGGCTTAATTAGACCGGAACCGCGCCACAATCAAACATCCTTCGCTAAAGACCGTATCATACGTGGACGTAATTTACTTGTCCAGACTCCTTTAAACTAAGCTGCGGTAAGGGCTTAAGCAAAACAGCTTCGATGTGGTACCCGATGACACCTTCTCCAGGGCAGCGAACCCAAATATATTCCGTCTGGTCCAGGAAGTAAGGTCAGCTCGGGTCCCAAAGTCGGCAGGTTATGCCGGCGGTGGTCGCGCAGCTGGTCTTTACTTCCTTGTGATTGCGGCTCCTCGCCCCTTCTTAGGTCCCTCCCGGAAACCCGGGCTCGGCCCACCAAGGGGCGCCTTTTTTTTTCAGGCGAGAAACAGGAACGCAGCGGAAGCCCGGCAGCTTTCATCCCTGCGAGAAACCGCGCCGGGGAATCGACGGGTCTTAAATGGGACGATACCCAGTACCGGTGGAATGTGGATCGGACCTAATAGAAGAGGTATTTGCGCCAGCGGTCGTCGCCTCGGCCCAACATGCGCATGATCTGCCGGCTGGTGTGCAGTGAGAATGGCCGAGGCTCCCGCAGCAGAACCATGTCGTCGATTTCGCTGAGCATCCGGTTTCCCTTGCGACGGTTGCAAGCGTGGCAGCAAGCCACCAGGTTCTCCCACGTCGAATTTCCGCCCCGGGATCGGGGAATGACATGGTCCAAAGTCAGTTCTCCGGCCGGAAGAACGTCACCGCAATACTGGCACGCGTTGCGATCGCGAAGCAGGATATTCTTGCGGGACAGCGCTCGAGTCTGATGGGGGATGCGCCGATACTCCAACAAGCGGATCACCGACGGCATGGCAATCCGGCTGCGTTGCGCGTGAAGGGTCAAGCCATGCTCCTCCTCGGTTCGCGCAATCCCTTTCAGCACCAGTACCAGGGCCCGCCGCGCTCCGCAGATATTGATCGGCTCGTAGGATGCATTGAGCACCAGCACCGGCATCTGCAGTATCTGGTTGGGATGCGCGACGGAGCCCTCGACGGCGTGGGCGGCGGCGCTTCGTGCGATTGATTTTTGCTTGCGTGCATGAATCATGGCTTTTCCCAGCGACATCTCTTCTTCCCCCGTCAAAAAGATGGTTGGTTCTGTGATGCGTGCATGCCTTCCCGTTTCACTTCATCCTCTGGCGGATCCTGGCCTCGCCCGCCCCCTGCTCGTTCCCCGGGTAAATCCTGCTTTCGATAGACCGAATGCAATGCGCCGCGCCGATCGAACATCCGCCGTGCGCGGGCCAGGGTAGCCACCCAAACGCTTGCGGCGCCTGACCGCATCAATATCTGCGCCATGGCACGCGTCGTTGCGCCGGTCGTGAAAATGTCGTCGATGAGCAGGATGTGCTTCAGCGCCACCGCCTTTGGATCGGCGACCACAAATGCCCCGCGCAGGTTGACCCGCCTTTCACGCGGCGTGAGACTGGCCTGGCTCTCTGTGGCACGAATCCGCACCACCGCGCTTGAGGCCAGCGTAAGCTTCCAGCCCGGATGCATGCGGCGTAACTCGGCCAGCGCGTTCGCCGCCAGGAGGCGTGCCTGGTTGAAGCCCCTTTGTGCATGCTTCGACCTGTGCAGCGGAACTGGAATTACCAGCATTTCCGCCGGGGCTTCGGGGCCCAGCCGGCTGATTGCCGCCGCCAGCATCTCCCCGAGTCGGCTGGATGCCCCATGCAGGCCGTCGTATTTGAGCGCGTGAATTGCCTCCCGCATCCGCCCCTCGTATGGCCCGTACGAAACGGCGCGAGTAAAAGCAGGCGGAGCCAGCCTGCACACCCGGCAGGTCAGCGGAGAAACTGAAAGATCCGGCCCCCCTGAAGGCTCTCCGCAACGGGAGCAAACAGGGTCCGTCTGCATGGAAAACTCCATCCAGCAGGCATCACAAATTGGAACGGAAGAGAGGCGCGGCAAGGAGGAGCCGCAGAGGGCACAGTCGGAAGGAAGTAATGCACAACTCACTGCGTCCACAGGACTTCGAAGTACGCGGGCCACAGCGCGCCACGCGGAAGTCTCCGATGGTGGAACGTCGAGCGTCAGTGAACTCTGGTCACTGCTGAAGACGCACCTCGCTTCAAGGAACAGGCCCGGGGTTGTGCCTTGCCCACTTTATTCCTTTGAATATATCTATACGCGCTTAAACGTTTGATAGCAAACATTGCGCAACACGCCATCTCGTGAATTCACCCAATCGCAATACCGATCGATGTACCGCCCCGCAATGCTGGAGGAGCAGTTGCTCGGCTGGCGATGGTCGACTACCTGCCGCCGTATCACTGCTTCCGGGATCCAACCACCAGGAGAGATCCGCTGATCAGGATCCCCGCAACACCGAGCAGCGGAGGTATAAGCACCGTGTGACGGGACTTCGTCTCGATTTGCACCGGGCCGAGATCGACAGCCTTTTTGCGCGTGGTGTACGTGAAGCCACCGTACGCAAGAGCAGCAACCCCGGCAATGATCAGAACGACAGCAGCGATTTTCATCGAGCCTCTGGCTACACGACGATATGTACCATGGGAACGTTAGGGGCCGGCAGGGAAGCAACTGACGTGGAACCCAGCAAGATACCGAGTTGTGCGCGCGGGGTGGGGGATGGCGAGCAGTTGGCAGTGTCCGGGACACCCACCCGGCGGATCATCGAGGTTTGAAGCCTCGCGTCGCCCGCCGGGTTCGAGTTTTCTGGAGTCTACGGACGGTGGAGGTCGTCACGGTCCCGGTCAGTAACGACATCGCGTTCGACCACCACGTCACGATCCCGATCGGACTTTTGGCCCGCATCGCGCGCCGCATCCTTTACGTTGCCCCAGGCCTTCTCAACCTTGCCCTTCACCTGCTGCGCCGCGCCTTCCACCTGCGCGCCTGTGTCGCCGGTCCACTCTCCGACCTGCCGCTTGATCCGGCCTGCTGCATCATCCACTGTACCCTTCACTCTATCCTTGTCCATCGCTCCACCTCCGTGGATTCAACTACCCTGCTGACTTCGGGACGAAGATTATCCCAAAGAAGTATTTACGGGCTATAGAAGTGCGCCTAAGTTGTGCGCTGCTCGGGGTGCAAGCAGTGCAGTATGTCGCTGGTGTGGAACTTCATGGCTACAACGCAGCAATTCGCGAACTAGACGACAGGCCGTCTACCCGAAATCAACTGGAGAATCAGCACCACCACTGCCGCTACCAGTAGAAGGTGAATAAATCCTCCCAGCGTGTAACTACTTACCAATCCCACTAGCCACAGAACCAGGAGGATTACAAAAATCGTCCAAAGCATTCCGAACCTCCCGAGGGCAAACGTCCTCGCCAGAATCAACAACACACGCTTGGACGCAGCCACGTTGCAAGATGGTTGTTTTGATTCTGCAATATCTCGATTCATGGGCTAAAGACGCGGTATATGTTCAGTTTCCCAGGATGCGCTGCATTCCCAAGAGAAGGTGTTTGTTTTCTGGTACGGCTTCGCGTGCGGCGATTGCATCCAACACATCCTGTGCGGAAGTAACTTGCCCGAAGTGACGGATCGTCGCAAACAGGATGGATAACTCACTATCCCAGTCTTTAACTTTGAAGTTGTAAGTCCGGTGGTGATTCACCGGAGAGGAGGTAACGATGCTTTTGATCGTCATTCTGCTGGTGTTGATCTTCGGATTTGGATATGGCGGCTACCGTGCCGGTCCCGGATTGGGCTACTATGGCGGCGGCGGCCTCAGCCTTGTGCTCACGATCGTGCTGATCTTGTTGCTTCTGAAAGTAATTTGATCTGTGAGTGAAAACGGATTCATCCTCTGTGAGGCGGATCGCTTGTTCCGCTCCTGAGTCGAAGACGGCCGCCGCAGTGCTCAGTCAACAACCTGGCCACTGCGGCTTTTCACTGCCGCATCCGTCCCCGTTGCGCGCATCTCCTCAAACTGCGCATCCAACACGTCCAGTTCCACGTCGCTCAGCTTCTCGATATTCATCATTTGGTCGCGTGCTTTATCGATGGCGCGGATAAGCTCGTCAAGTTTCAGATTGATGGCGCGCGCGTCGCGATTTTGCGTGTTCTGGATAAGAAACACCATCAGGAACGTCACAATCGTCGTGCCGGTATTAATCACCAGTTGCCACGTATCCGAATAACGGAACACAGGCCCGGAGATCACCCAGGCGGAGATGACCAGGCCGGCGCAAAGGAACGCCCACTTCGATCCCAGCCAGAAAGAGGCAGTTGCCGCAAACCGCCCAAAGCGATCCCCCGTTTGGGATTCGCGTTTGGTCTCAACTTCCTTGCTGCTCATAGTCGTCCCCCACCTGGTGGTGTCCGCCGCACAGATGGGCATTTATGTTTTGAAAGGGCACGACTTCAGTCGTGCCAAAAGAGGCCCAAAAATGAGCTGGGCTTTAGCCTCTGAGGGAAGCCTCTTCTATTAATTCAAACCATTCGCGGGCATCGGTAAATGACCCTGTTTGCGGCGGCCCACACCAGTTAGATGCTGGTTTACGAGCACAACCACTCATCCAGCGTCGTTAAGCGATTACGATGTCCGAAGTTCCCGTTTTGCAGTCACGTCGCGCTCTCTGCCGAGACGAACTTGGCGGCCGGTACGATACACTTCAGACCGTGGGGGTTAAGCCGTCTTTGGGTGTGCGTTCGCTGGTTTGCGAAGCCTTGTTTTGCGCAATTCTGTCCGGGGCTCTCTCGTTCTCGGGAGATCTCCAGGCTCAGCAGGCGCCGCCGCCGCCCGCGAAGCCTCAACAGGGCGGAATGAGCGGAATTGCCGGAGGGATCGGCGCCGCTCCCGTATATGACGAACAGAAACGCCCCATCACGGCGGGCGGATTCGTCGATTCCGGACCGGTCATCTTTCAGGACATCACCAAGGCCGCCGGACTCTCCGGCTGGACCCACAAGATGGGCGTGCCGCAGAAGGATTTCATCGTTGAGACCAACGGCTCCGGCCTGTGCCTGGTCGACTACGACAACGATGGATGGCTCGACATCTACCTCGTCAATGGCGCCACCTTCAATTCGCTCGATGGCAGGGAAGAGTCCCCGCACGCGGCCCTGTTTCGCAACAATCACGACGGCACCTTCACCGACGTAACCCAGAAGGCCGGCGTCGCCAACGATCGCTGGGGATATGGCTGCTCGGTCGCGGACTACGACAACGACGGCTGGCCCGACATCTACGTTGGCAACTACGGCAAGAACCGGCTTTACCACAACAATCACGACGGCACTTTCACCGACAAGGCGGAGCAGGCCCATGTAGACCTGGGCAACTGGTCGCCGGGCTCGTCCTGGGCAGACTACGACGGCGATGGCCTGCTCGATTTATACGTATCGGGCTACGTCCATTTCGACCGCGATAATCTGCCCATCGCCGGCACCAAGGCGGTGGGGTATGCCAACTGCCAGTATCGCGGCGCAGCCGTCAATTGCGGGCCGCGCGGACTCCCAGGCGAGGCCGATCACCTCTTCCACAACAATGGCGACGGCACATTCACCGACGTCACTAAGAAAGCGGGCGTCGAAGACAAGGATCGTTACTACGGATTCACCGCGATCTTTGTCGACATCAATGGCGACGGCAAGCCTGACCTGGTGGTGGGCAACGACTCGGAACCCAATTATCTCTACATCAACAAGGGCGACGGCACCTTCGACGATCAGAGCTATGTCTCCGGCTTTGCCCTCAATAAGGATGGACGCGAGATCGCCTCCATGGGCATCGCCGCCGGCGATTACGAAAACAACGGCCTCATTGATTTCTTCGTCACCGATTTCGGCGATGACTACAAGGTGCTCTTCCACAATGACGGCGATGTGAGCTTCACCGATGTAAGCTACAAGGCCGGCATCGCACAGACAACGATTCCTTTTGTCGGCTGGGGCGATGGGTTTCTCGATTACGACAATGACGGCTGGCTCGATCTGTTCGCGGTCAATGGCCATGTGTACCCGCAAGTCGACCAGCATGATTGGGGAACCACTTTCGCCGAACGGCCGCTGTTGTTTCACAACGTGCCTGAAGCGGCGATCTCCAGCGCTGCAGCCACGTCCAAGGCCGGCGCCGCATCGAAGGAGCGCGGATTCGAATACGTCAAGCCCGTGAAGGGTTCGGGACTCGCAGTAGTGATTCCGGGCCGCGGCGCCGCCTTCGGCGATCTGTTCAACGACGGCAAGATTGATGTGATCATCAACCCTGTCGACGGCCCGCCAGTGCTGTTGCGAAACGTGAATCCCGATCAACATCACTGGGTCGGGATGAAGCTTGTCGGCGGGCCCAAGAGCCCGCGCGATGCAACCTGCGCCACCGTTTATCTCAAAGCCAACGGCATGCGCATGCGCCAGGATGTTCTCTCCAGCGGAAGCTACATCTCATCCAATGACCGGCGCCCGCACTTCGGCCTCGGAGACGCGACCGACGCCGGCACCGCCGAGATCCACTGGCCATCCGGCAAAGTCGAGAACGTCAAGTTGCCCGCCGTGGACAGGATCTACACCATCACCGAAGGTACCGGTATCACCGCGGCCATGTGCGGCGGCAAGGACTGCCCCGATAAGTCTCCGGCCAGGCCGGCGCCCGGGAAGTGATCGCACCTGTGTGCTCGCGGAACGCCGCCCCGGCTCCAAAACGAAAGCCTTAGGTCCCAAAAAAAAACGCGGGGCACGAAGCCCCGCGGACTGAATCAAATTTGTTCGGCCTAGAAGACCCCGGCCAGAAAAGTTTCAGCGGACGAAAGGCGCTCGCCGGTGGCTCCGCATTTCTCGAGCACGATCGGCGACAGAGTCATGACCGGGCAGTGCGCATGCGCCAGCACTTTATAGACCACGCCGTGGCGGGTGATCGCAGCAAAGGCCGAGGCTCCCTGGGCGCCGAGCACGATCAAATCCGCTTGCTGGGCTCGAGCCTGGAAAAGCAATTCCTCGGTCGGATCGCCGGGCACCACGATCGCCTGGACAGAAAGCCTTTCCTTCTGTTCCGCCGGAATCAACGCCAGAAGATCGGTTTCAAGCTCCTCTATGGTGTGGCCGGTGAGAACTTCGCGGGTCTCCTGCGGCTTGATGACATGCTGCAGCACTAGCCTGGCGTTGTGCTGAGCGGCAAGTTCCGCGCCAAACCCGGCGACAACATGGCTGGTATCCATCAAGCTGAGGGCGCAAAGGATGGTTTTAGTGGCGAAATTGCGATAGGTTCCATCAATCACATCGGGGCCAACGATACACACCGGAACAGCGACGGTTCGCAGCACTGCTTCTGCAACCGACCCGACCAGCAGCTTCCCGATCGGCCCCGGCGAGTGGGTACCCATCACGATGCGATCGACTTCCCGCTCCCGGGTATACGAAAGAATCTGGTCGGCTGCCAATCCCGGCCGTACCACGACCTCGCAGCGGAGGCCTGCGGCGCGGGCTTGTTCGGCCAGCGGTTCAAGGTGTTTCATTTCCGCGCGCGCGGCGGCGGCGTAATCGTAATACCGAATCCCCGAGGTTTCGGACGCGGCCACCACGAGCGTGTCATACGCGTGAAACAGAATGAGATCCGCCCCAAACTCCGATGATTGCGCGAGCGCGAAAGCGAATGCCTTCTCGTTCGCAGGGATTTCTGAGGCGAATAGGATGGTTGACGGCTTACTCCAACCCGACTTCAAGGTGGTTGCCATGGGAAACCTCCTGGCGGTGCGGAGAACTAGAAGCATGACAGGTCTGGGAGTCACCTTACGGTGATTGAAGATACCTTTGTCTGTGATCCCAATCACTCAAATGAGGGCAGTGCTCAACCACTCTCCGAAGCAATCACAGAGTAGTGTGTTGCCTGGTGATCAAAAAATAGCAGACTTTTTGATTAGCCCCACGTCAATTTCCGACAAAGTGACGCCAATCACAGCGGGAGCGACTGCGGTCCTGCTTTTCTTACAACAGCATCGCGGTTTTCCCCTCTTTGATGATCTCCCGGGCAAGTTCGCCGCGATTGCACGGAGGCCCCATGCAGCCGATGCACAGTATTCCCGCCCGTGGCGGGTTGAATTTCGACGAAACCCCGTTTTTGGCCATCTGGGAAGTCACGCAATCCTGTGACCTGGCCTGCAAGCATTGCCGTGCTGCCGCCCAGCCCATTCCTCATCCCGACCAGCTCAGCACCGACGAAGGCAAAGCCCTGATCGATCAGATCGCCAACATGCAGGTGCCCATCTTCGTCTTCACTGGTGGCGACCCCCTCAAACGCCCCGATGTCTTTGACCTGATCCACTATGCCGCCGAAAAGGGCGTCAAGGTCGCGGTCACTCCCAGTGCCACTCCACTGCTCAGCCGGGAGGCGATCTTCAAGATGAAGGAGGCCGGCGTGGTCCGGCTCGGCATCTCGCTTGACGGCTCCACACCCGAAATCCACGACGCCTTCCGCGGATTGCCGGGTGCGTGGGCGCGCACCATCCAGGCCATCGAGTGGGCCAACGAGGCCGGCATTCCCATCCAGGTGCACTCCACCATCAGCCGCCACAACGCCACCGATCTCGACAACCTCTGTGCCCTGTTCGAAAAACTCGCCATCGTCATGTGGAACGTCTTTTTCCTCGTTCCCGTGGGGCGCGGGCAACTGGGCGACCTGCTTTCGGGCGAAGAATTCGAGCAGGTTTTCGGAAAGATCTACGAGCTGTCCCACCGCGTCAGCTTCCAGATCAAGACCACCGAGGCCATGCACTACCGCCGTTATCTTCTTCAGCACAACCTTGAAGAGCGCCGCATGGGGCATGGAACCGGACACGGTTCGGGCCACCCGCATGCCGCTGCCGAGTACGAGCCCGGCGCCCCGACTGCGGACGCCCAGAGCCGCACCCGCGGTTGGGCCACCCGGCGCGTCAACGACGGCAAGGGCTTCATGTTCATTTCCCACGTGGGCAACGTCTATCCCAGCGGATTCCTTCCCATCCACGCCGGCAACATCCGCGAGACGCCGCTGGCCGACATCTACCGCAACGCTCCCATCTTCAAGGCCCTTCGCGACACCAGCCGCCTTGAAGGCAAATGCGGCGCCTGCGAATACAAGGAAGTCTGCGGTGGCTCGCGCGCCCGGGCCTACGCCGTCACCGGCGACCCGCTGGCCCAGGAGCCCTGCTGCATTTATCAGCCCCGAAACTGGCAGCCCAGCCAGCCCGGCGACCAACCCGCAATTTGTCAGCCGGAGCACTCCGCCACCCTTGTCACGTTGTAGGCGTCTCTGACCTCGGTTCCTGGATTTGTAACAGGGCACCACTTTACACCTGGCTGAAAGAGTCGTTCGGGCGGTAGGCCGGCGATTTATCCCCGGTATAAGCCTGCAATATCAACGGGGCTTCAGCCCCTGGGGGAAGGTATCCCGATCTTCTCATGCGGTTCGGTTGGAACACCGTTCCGTCCCCGACTGCAGTTGCTTCTCACACCCCGCGGTATTTTCATCATTCCGGGTGCGGGTACCGCCGCGAGAGTGAGTGCCAATTGAGAAAGCCCGGATTCCGGTGCTGATTCTGATGGTCAGAGCTCGAGACCTTTCATCGCACTCCATCTGCCACGCTTATACTGAGGTTGCGTGAATCCGAGTCAGGCGGCCGGATTCTCTCCCGTGCGGGGCGCGAATTTGATCGTCGAACCCTGATTCGGTGGCTTCCTCCAACCGTCTTTTCCGTTGAACAAATACGCACTAAGGGGTTGAATCAAATGCGGACGGCAATCATCGGCGGCGGCATTGCGGGCCTGGCGGCTGCCTATGAGCTCGAGCGGGCGCGTGCGGCGGACCCCCTGGTTCAGTACACCCTGTTCGAGGCCCGCGAGAGGCTCGGCGGCGCGCTAGCCAGCGAGACCGTTCAGGGAACCGTTCTGGAGCGCGGTCCGGACTCGTTCCTGACCGAGAAGCCGGCTGCATCCACGCTGTGCCGCGAACTGGCGCTGGGCCCCGACCTCATCTCCTCCAACGATGCGGAGCGCAAAACCTACATCCTGGTGGGTAACCAACTCGTTCCCCTTCCGGACGGGCTCATGTTCCTGGTCCCCACCAAGCTTGTCCCCACGGCCCTTTCGCCGTTGTTCAGCTTTCCCACCAAGGCGCGCATGGCGCTCGAACTGCTCATCCCGCCGCGCCGCAAGCGCAACACCGATGAGTCCGTGGCCAGCCTGGTGACCCGACACTTCGGCACCGAAGCTGTGGAGCGGCTCGCCGACCCGCTCCTCTCCGGCATTTACGGCGGGGATGCGGCGCAGTTGAGCGCAAAAACGGTGCTGCCCCGGCTGGTGGAAATGGAAACCCAGTACGGCTCCCTCACCCGCGGCATGCTGGCCGCTCACCGCAAAATGCGCGCCCGGGCTGCCGCCAACGGCCATGGTGACCCCGCCGCACGCCCCATCTTTACCACCCTTCGCGGCGGTATGCAGCAGCTCGTCGACGCGATTCGCGCCCGGCTGGATTGGGCCGCAGTCCGGCTTTCCACCCCGGTGAACGCCCTCGAACGCGTCCCCAACGGCTGGATGGTCCACTCCCTCGGTACGGCGGAGTTCTACGATTCCGTGATCGTGGCGTCGCCGGCCTGGGCCGCCGGAGTGCTGCTGGCTCCCGTCGACGCGGTGCTGAGCGAACAACTGGGCGGCATTCCCTACTCCTCATCGATTACCGTCAACCTCATCTACGACGAGGATGCCCTGGGCAAGCTTCCCGAGGGCTTCGGATTCCTGGTCCCGGCCAGCGAGCGCCGTTCCTTGCTGGCCTGCACCTTTGCCCACCGCAAGTTTCTTGGCCGCACCGCTCCAGGCAAGGCCGTGATCCGCGCCTTCCTCGGCGGCATGCGCAACGAAGCCCTGTTGGCCGAGAACGACAACGCCCTGGTCGCCATCGTCCGTCACGAGCTGATCGACATCCTCGGCGAAACCGTGGTCGGCATCGGGCTCGACCCGGAGTACACCCAGGTGACCCGCTGGCGGAGGGCCATGGCCCAGTACGCCGTGGGCCATCAGGAACGAATGGACCGGATCAGCGAGCGCGTGGCGGCCCTCCCCGGACTCCGCCTCGCCGGCAATGCCTACGACGGCATCGGCATTTCCGATTGCATCCGGCTCGGCCGCAAGGCCGCACTGGAGTTGGTAAGCGGCGGAGTGGGCGCAGCCAGCGCTTAGCTCTCAGCTATCAGCTTTCAGTCTTGTAACAGGGCCCGAGTTCAGTCGGGCCGCAACTGGCGCAAAAGCAGTTTAGGCTTCAGCCCCTGCTAATGCTGATCCGCCAATCCAGCTGATAGCTCATAGCTAATATGATCTCGCAGCCCCAATCCTTCGTGGATCCTCGAACAGCCGCGCCGTCACCACGCCAAACAGAAAACCCCCGATGTGGGCCAGGTACGCAACCCCGCCGGTCTTGACCTGCGCGACCATTCCGAAGTTGAAAACCTGGATCAGAAACCAGAACCCGATCAGGACGGCTGCGGGAATGAACGTGATGCGGAAAAAGATAAAGAGGAAGAGCACGGTGCGGATGCGATCGCGCGGATAGGTAACGATGAAAGCTCCCATCACAGCCGCAATGGCGCCGCTCGCGCCCAGGGCAGGGACCTGGGAAGAAGGATCGCCCAGGATCTGCGCCAGCATCGCCACGAAGCCTCCGGCCAGGTAGAAGAAGGCAAACCGCACCCCGCCCATCGCATCTTCGATCTCGCGCCCAAAGGCCCACAGGTAGATCATGTTGCCGATGATGTGCATCCAGCTCGCATGCATGAACATCGAGGTGAGCAACGTGATCCAGCCATGCCCATGCAGGACCCGCGCCGGAATCGCGGACCAGGCCGACACGAAGGCGTCGCCGTACATCAGTTCCTTCAGGAACACGTAGACATTCAGGACAACGATGAGTGTTGTCACGACGGCGAAACGGCGCGGGCGCCGCGAGGCATCGCCAATCGGGATCAAGCCCCCCATTTACATTCCGCCTTTGCCCAGCAGGATACCGATGCCATACGTAACGGCGCCTTCTACCGCGCCCACAACCGTCATCTCAAATCCTGAAGACCACCACGAACGAACCGTGATGAGGCTCTTCGCCGCGCCCACCGCAAAATGCGCAGCCAGCGAAACGATCGCGGCAGCGACGACCGCCGGCACACCTTGCAGGAAGAAAAACGGAATGATGGGAATGATCGCTCCCACGGCCGTCGAGAGCGCGCCCGAGCTCGCCGAGACAAGCGGGTTCGACAGCGCCTCTTCCGAAGCCCCCAGCCGTTCTCCGGCCAGCGCGCGCAGCATCTGCTCCGGGTCGCGCGCAATGTGGTCCACCACGTGGAAAGCATCTTCCTCGGGCAGACCCTTCACCTGGTAATACAGCGCCAGCAGTTCGCGGGCTTCGGCGCCATTCATGCGGATGGCTTCCCGCTCCCGGGCCAGCTCCGCATGGTAAATTTCCTGTTCGCTCTTGGCGGCAAGATAAGCCCCCGACCCCATCGACAGCGCGCTCGCAACCATGCCCGAAAGGCCCGCCAGCAGAACGTATTTTGAATCGCCTGCGGTCGCGCCGGAAACGCCCGAAACAATACCGAAGATCGCCCCCAGGCCGTCATTCACGCCATAAATCGCATCGCCGATCCAGCTTCCCGCCTGCTTGCGTCCCTGGTTTCGCTTGGCCAGTAGCTCGTCGAGCACCGCCTTGGGATCGACCTTGGGCGTGCCCGCCGGAGCCGAATAGTGCCCGCGCAGCAGCGACCCCAGCTCGCGGTGATGATCCTTCTCGTCTTCAATCACATGGTTGAGGATGTCGATGGAATCGTTGTCGCCCAGGTCCTTCAACTGCCGCCCGTAGTTGGCGATGTGGCGGCTCTCTTCAATCTCCAGCCGCCGCAGGGCCATGCGCACTCCGCCGGCCCGGTTGGCCAGCGAATTTGCCTCCCCGCCCGGGCTGCCCTTGTAGACCGGCTCAGGACCGTCCAACTCCAAAATGCGTCCGTGCCAGAGCGCGGCGTGCTCCCACTCCGCGCTGGCCAGGTGGCGCAGAACCTGCGCCCGGACCGGATCGGTGTCGCGGTCGGCCAGCGTCTGATAGGTGTGGTAGCCCTCCATCTCTGCCTGCCAGTTGTTTTCCAGCGCGTCCAGAATCTTCTGTTTCCGGGCGCCGTTCAACACTTCCTTGGCCAATGGTTTCTCCTAGCTTTCAGTTGAGAATAGCTCAGATTTATAGCCTTAGTTTAGCCCCGCCGTGCTCCCCGCGTTTGTCACCTTCCCACACTCGCTGTTTCCCGTATAGTGTTGTGTGCAGCAAAAGCCGGGAGAAACCCGGCCGGCGGGGAAATTGTCAGAATCCGCCCGGCATCCGTCCTGTGCCGCGACGTCAAACAGCTGAGGACGCGTAATACGCCCATGCGGGCGAATTTCTTTGAAGGAATCGAGGGAACCATCTCTCATGGCCACGCGATCTACTCCGGCAACATCGAATGCCCCCAGCTATGTGGGACCGTTCATCACGGTCGCCATCCTCTTCTTTATCTTCGGGTTCATCACCAACCTGAACATGGCCATGGTCCCCCACCTGCGGTCCATCTTCGATCTGCCCTATGCGTGGGCCATGCTGGCGAATTCGGCCTTCTTCCTGGCCTACTTTGTCTTCTCCTCGCCAACTTCGAAACTCATCGAAACCATCGGCTACAAGCGCACCATGGTGGTGTCGCTCTTCATCCAGGTGGTGGGCTGCCTTTTGTTTGTCCCCGCCGCAAAGATGGTGAGCTTCCCGCTCTTTCTTACCGCAGTCTTCGTCGTGGGTGCTGGCGTTACCGCTTTGCAGACGGCGGTCAATCCCTATGTCGCTATCCTTGGACCCGAACACAGCGCCCCGGTTCGACTTACCCTCGCTCAAGCCCTGAACTCGCTGGGCGGCACCATCGCGCCTCTGGTTGCGGGCGCTTACATCCTCACTGATCCGGCCAGCCTGTCCAGCAAAGCAGCGATCGCCAATACGGTACGCGGACCCTATATCGCCATTGCGGCCGGTCTCCTGATCCTTGGGTTTGCCGTGATGTTCATGCACCTCCCCCACATCGTCCAGACCCAGGAGTTCCGGCCCGCCAAGGATGGCGATCCGATCCTGAGCCGCAGCATCTGGGGCTACCGGCACACCGTGTTGGGGGCCGTGGGCATCTTCGTTTATGTGGGCGTCGAGGTAGGCTTGGCGTCGATCGCCGTGAATTACTTCAAGACCCAGGGCGTCGACAGCCTCAAAACTGCTTCCTTCCTGGTCTCGCTCTATTGGTTTGGCGCGCTCGTCGGCCGTCTTCTCGGCTCCTGGATTCTCACCAAGGTCAAGTCGGGCCTGCTCCTGGGCATCTTTGGATTCGCCGCCGCGTTCTTCCTGCTGGTTGCCATGTTCTCCTCCGGCCCCGTGTCCATCTGGAGCATCGTCATCTGCGGGTTCTTCAACTCCATCATGTTCCCCAACATCTTCGCGCTGGGCATCGCCGGCCTGGGGCCCATGACCAGCAAGGGCTCGGGACTCATCATGACGGCGGTCGTGGGTGGTGCGGTCATTCCCCCCATGATCGGCAAAGCGGCCGACCTCATGGGCATTCAGCACGCCTTCGTGATTCCCGTTCTCTGTTACCTCTTCATCGCCTACTACGGGCTATGGGGATCCAAACCTACGCGGATTGTGCAAGCATAGGATGGATTAGCAGTACAAACTGAAGGCCCTTCGGCTTTGCCGAAGGGCCTTCGCACATTCGCGCCGGAATATCTGGGGCACGTCCTAGCTCGGCTGAAAAGAAACAAATACCCCGTGCCCCATCCTTTCCGCTTTTTCTGCGGAAAGGGTGGGAGACCACGAACTCTGGCCCAGTCAGTCTTTTCCCCGCTTCAGGGCACAACAAGCTGCAAGCTAGTGGCCAGCAGCTAAAAGCTAGAGCTACTGGCTAAACGCTGTCTTCAACGCTTCGACATCGCGTGCAGCTTGAGCACTGTGTTCCAGTTCCGCCCCGTTCCCGCCACGCCCATCGCCCGGTCCAAAGTCTTTCCGGAAAATTTCGTCTCCGCAGCTCCATCGGGCAGATGCAGATACACCACGTCCCCCGCCAGTTGAAACCGGTCGCGCCGCGCCGGATATTTCGTGACAATTCCCGCGAGTGCGTCCTGCGCGCCCGCCGCGGCCGGCCCGGCAAGAAAACCCACGTGCACCCTTGCCCCATCCGCAGCCGCTTCCGCTGCAAACGGATTGCCGGCGATGATCCGCGAAAGGTCCTCATGCGTTCGCACCATCACCTCCACCGGCGTCCCCATCAACTTCTCCAGGCCCGCCGCCACCGCTGCCTTCACCTTCGCCGCGGATCCCGCGGCATCGAACACCACGTTCCCGCTCTGGATATACGTCTCGATGTTCTTGAATCCAAGCCCTTCCAGAACCTTGCGCAAGTCAGCCATGGGAAGTTTTCCCGTGCCGCCGACATTCACCGCGCGCAGCAGGGCGACATAGGTAGGCATCCACTCTCCGATTGGTCGCAGGAGCGATCCTAACGAGTGTAGCCCCGACCCTCCGTGGCCCCATCCTTTCCGCTTCTTTCTGCGGAAAGGGTGGGAAACCACGAACCCGATCGTCTTCACTGATCCGTAGTGCAGCCCTCCGGCCGCGTTCTGCTAGAGTCCCAGAAAGGATGTCGACAGCCCTTCCATTCCTCCGCCTCTGGCGCTGGCTCATGCCGCACCCGGTCTTGAACCCGGCGTCCGGCCCATGGATCGGGCTCCTCCGTCGTCTCTTTCCATCCCGCGAAGCCCCGCACCCCTTTGACCGCGCCCACCATGTCGACACCGGCGGCCTGATTTACGCCGACGGGCTCTCCACCGGCCATGAACACGACATCCATAGTTCCGGCTACTATGCCACCGCTCCCTCCCTGTTTCGAGGCGCAATGGAGCATTGGAGCGCAACCCTGGCGGCATCCCCGTTCCGTCTCCCCGATTACGCATTCGTTGACATCGGATGCGGCAAGGGGCGTGTTGTGCTGCTGGCCTCCGAATACGCCTTTCGCGAAGTCTTCGGCATCGAACTGAATCCGCACCTGGCAGCAGTCGGGCGCCGCAATCTCAAGAGGTGGCTCCGTTCCCCGCGCGCCTGCCGCAAAGTCTGCATCCTCCACGGAGACGCTCTCTCCTTCCCCCTGCCGGATGGCCCGGTAGTCCTGTTCTTCTTCAACTCATTTGAAGAAGAAATGGTGCGCCTGTGGCTCGACAGTCTTGTCGAAATCGCCGCCGTTCACCCCGCGCCCATCGACCTGATCTACCTTCATCCGGAGCATCACGAAGTGATCGCCGCAACCCCGGGTATCCGGATACTCGCGGACGCCGAGATCGCATTCAGCCCCCGGGACGCGGCCGCCGATGCATTTGGCGTGAGCCTCGATCACTGCACGATTTACCGCATCGAATCGCGACAACGATGAGTCGCGGAAATCACTTCCTCCAGACTCGCCGCTGCTTTGCATAGTATTTCCCCGCCTCGGCGCACAATGAAATCAGGACAAGGATTGCACTTCGGGATTCTGTCTCTAGCGGTTGGCATTTGCTCGCGAGTTTAGAACCGTTATGAGCACCAAAAAGCCACCTTTAGAGCAGTTATGAGACCCCTAAAAATGCTCCTAAGGATTTTGGTTTTAATGAGATAGGCACGGAAAACAACACACCCCCCGGGGGGGCTGTGAAACTGTGAAACTGTGAACGCAAGCCAGGCTTGGAATGCTCTGGCTCGGAATGCTTACGGATAAATCCGGTGCAGCGTCCGCGCAAACGGAATCGTTTCCCGCACGTGATCCAGCCCGCAAACCCAGGCCACTACGCGCTCGATTCCCATGCCAAATCCCGCATGCGGCACGCTGCCGTAGCGGCGCAGGTCGAGGTACCACTGGAAGGCTTCCTTGGGCAGGCCGTGGTGTTCGATTCGCGCGTTGAGCAGTTCGAAGCTCGACACGCGCTGCGACCCGCCGATCACTTCTCCGTAGCCCTCCGGCGCCAGCACGTCGACGCACAGCGCGAAGTTCGGATCCACCGGATCGGGCTCCATGTAGAACGCCTTCACCGCCGCCGGATAGCGATGCACCATCACCGGCCGGTCGAACTGCGAGCTGAGCCAGGTTTCGTCCGGCGAGCCGAAGTCGTTGCCATACTCGAACGGTTGCTCGAGTTCACCCTTGGCGTGGGCCTCGTTGAGCATCTTCACCGCTTCGTCGTAGCGCAGGCGCGGAAACGGCGGCAGCACCGATTCCAGCTTCTGGGTGTCGCGCCCGATCACGCCGAGTTCGGCGCCGCGATTCTTCAGCACGCTCTGCACGATATGGGAGATGAAGTTTTCCGCCAGTTCCATCAGGCCGTCGAGATCGCAATACGCCACCTCCGGCTCAACCATCCAGAACTCCGTCAGATGCCGGCGCGTCTTCGACTTCTCCGCGCGGAACGTCGGCCCGAAGCTGTACACCTTGCCCAGCGCCAGTGCCGTTGACTCGATATAAAGCTGCCCCGACTGCGTCAAGTATGCGGGGTCGCCAAAATAATCCACCGGAAACAGCGTCGACGTTCCTTCGCACGCTGCGGGCGTAAGAATGGGCGGATCGGTGCGAATAAATCCATTGCTGTCGAAGTACTCCGCCGCCGCCCGCATGATCTCCGCGCGTATGCGCAGGATGGCCGACTGGCGAGGCGACCGCACCCACAAATGGCGATGCTCCATCAGGAAATCGACGCCGTGTTCTTTGGGCGTGATGGGATACGGATCAGACTCCGGCACGCGCTGGATTACCTGCACATCTTCGACGTCCAGCTCGAAGCCGCCAGGCGCCCGCTTGTCGGCGCGCACCTTCCCCGTGACGATGACCGAAGACTCCTGCGTCAGTCCCTTGAGCGCTTCAAAAACCGGGGCCGGCACGCTCTTCACATGGGCCACGCCCTGCACCGTGCCGGTGCCGTCGCGAAAGATGGGAAACAGCAGCTTGCCGCTCTCGCGGGAGTTATAAAGCCATCCGCGAATGGTGACGGACTGGCCTTCGTGCTGCCCCAGAGTATCGATGGTGGCGACGGGCGCGGCAGCCTTGGGAACTTCGGTAGTTGTTGCGGTCTCTTCGGGCATAGTCAATTCCTGAAATGGCAAAGGTTCGAGGACGCCCAGGCCTCAACTCGAGATCTGCGGCCCCCCGCCGAACCTATCAGGATAACGCCTGCCTCGCTGGCTGCATCCCGTCCGCTTGGTTTATCGTCCTATCCATATGGCAAATCAGGCAACGGTCCCCAAGCCCGGACAGCCAAGCGTCCCCCATCCCGCGCCCGAGGCGGAGGAGGTCTACCGCCGCTGGATCCAGTATCTAGACGACGAATTTACGCGCCACCACCACCCTGAGCGCCGCTCCGAGATCGTCCGCGATCAGCTCTACCAGCTCTACCTGGGCCGGCCGCACGGAGGCAAACTGAACCTGACCCTGACCAGCGAATTGCCGGGCAACGTCCTCAGCCTCTCGCTCGATCCGGAGAATGTGACCCTCGAGGCCGGGCACTTTGCCGATGTCGACCGCCAGAAATTCAACGAGCGCAAGCCGCTGCTCTGGTTCTGGCAGATGTTCGATCGCTCTCCCATCGGCCTGAACCACTGGCTGGGCATGCGATTCCGCTGCATGCTGGGGCGCCATTTGTTCGAACAGATGGGGTCGGGGGTGCGTATCTTCCACGGAGTCGACCTGACCTACGGATACAAGCTGAAGATCGGCGATGGAGTCACCATCCGGCAGCGCGCCCTCCTCAACGACCGCGGCGGCATTACGATCGGCAATAACGCGGTGATCGGTTCCTATGCGCGGGTCTACTCCCACACGCACGCTCCGGAGAACTACGACAACGTGACCCTGGTGCCTACCGAGATCGGCCCCCGCGCGCGCATCGGCAGCCACGCCATTATTCTCGCCGGCACCAGGGTGGGCCCCGGCGAAATTGTGGGTATCTTCCCGGCCGACCGGGCATGACTTCGATCGTGCTGAAGACCATGCCGCAACCGTGCTAACCTGAGGTTTCCATCCAGGAGTGCGCGTTGCAGCCAGGTAGCTTTGTCATCGCCGTCTTCGAATTCGTTCTGCTCATCTTTTCGCTCAGCGTGCATGAGTGCGCGCATGCATGGATGGCGTCCCGCCTGGGCGACCAGACCGCGCGCCTGCAGGGGCGGGTCACGCTCAATCCCATGTATCACGTCGATCCCTTCGGGACCCTGCTCTTTCCCGCACTCATGATCTTCGGGCCTCTCCTGAGCGGCGGAGCCATGGGCGGATTCCTTTTCGGGTGGGCCAAGCCGACCCCCGTCATCACCCGCAACTTCAAGAAAATCGTGCGCGACGACACGCTGACCACCCTGGCCGGCCCGGTCTCGAATCTGTTGCTGGCGTTTTTGGGTTTTCTCGGTTTGGCCATGATCATCCTGGTCCAGGGGCACTTGCCCACCGGCCAGTCGATGGGATCGAACGTCGAGGCCCTCGGCCTGCTGTGCGAGTTGGCCATCAACGTCAACCTGGCGCTCTTTTTCTTCAACCTCCTGCCCCTGCCCCCGCTCGACGGCAGCCGCATCCTGCGTCATTTCCTGCCCTATAACGCCCTCAACGCCTACGACAAGATGGGCATGTTGAGCTTCGTGCTCATGATCTTTCTGGGCGGCCCCATCGTGCGCTTCCTCATGGGTCCGACGCTGGGCCTGGTGCGCATGGCACTGAGAAGCCTCTGAACAGGCTTTGCCCCTCAGTATCGGCTCATCCTTGGCCGGTACAATGAAGCGAGCCGTTCCTGAGGGTTTGAAGCCCAGCGGACGGCCGCAACTCGCTTAGAGAGATCTCCGATTTCGACGCCGATCATGATTGACCCTTTGAACTCACCGTCCCGCCCGCGCGTTTTGAGCGGCATGCGTCCCACCGGCAAGCTGCACCTCGGCAACTACATGGGTGCCCTGGCCAACTGGGTCAAGCTGCAGGACGACTACGAGTGCTATTTCTTCATCGCCGACTGGCACGCCCTGACCTCGGATTATGCGGACACCTCGCAGATCGTGCCCAACATCATCGACGTGATGCTTGACTACCTGGCCGCCGGGCTCGATCCCGCGCGCAGCGTGCTCTTTCAACAGAGCAAGGTCCTCCAGCATGCGGAACTGCATTTGCTCCTCTCGATGATCACACCATTGGGCTGGCTCGAGCGCGTCCCGACCTATAAGGAGCAGCAGGAAAATCTCAGTGGAAAAGATCTCAGCACCTACGGGTTCCTGGGCTACCCGCTGCTGCAATCGGCCGACATCCTGATCTATCAGCCCCAGTTTGTGCCGGTAGGGCAGGATCAGGCCGCGCACGTGGAGCTCACGCGGGAAGTGGCCCGGCGTTTCAACCAGTTTTATAAACTGGACGGACAGGAAGTGCTCCCCGAACCAAAAGTCCTGCTGACCCCGTCCCCCAAGCTGCCCGGAACCGACGGGCGGAAGATGTCCAAGAGCTACGGGAACACCATTCTCATGACCGACCCGGAGCCCGTGGTCCGCAAAAAGCTCAAGACCATGGTCACCGACCCCGCCCGTGTGCGCCGGACCGACCCCGGCGACCCCGACAAATGCCCTGTGGGCGATCTGCACAAAGTGTTTTCAACGCCCGACACCCTGGCAAAGGTATACGATGGCTGCCGCTCTGCCGGCATCGGCTGCATCGAATGCAAGGGCTGGGCCGCCGACGCCTTGGTGCAGGTGCTGAATCCCATCCAGGAGCGGCGCGCCCGTTATACCGAATCCGGTGCGGCCGAAATCCTGGAAGACGGATCCAATCGTGCCCGTACCCGGGCGGAACAGACCATGGCCGAAGTTCGCGCCGCCATGCAGCTGACTTGCTGAAAGAGGAAACAACGCTCCGTGCCTCGTCCTTTCGCCTTCTGGCGAAAGAGTGGGAGACCACAAACCCAAACAGCCCCCCCGAAAATCGCCCTCTTCGCTCGTTGGTAGACAATAGATTCTGGAAGCAGAGACACCATTGACTTCATCGTTCCCAAGCCACGAAACCGAGCCCGGCGACCCCGTCAAAGAGCCTGTTCTTACCCCGCCGCCGGTGCATGAGCCTGGACCAGATCCGGTGCCGGTCGTTGACCCCACGCCCGGCCTTGATCCCGAGCCCAATCCCGACCCTCACCCCGACCATCCGGACCCTGAACCCGATCGCGATCCCCATCCCGATCCGCCCCATGGCCCGCCCGCCGGACCCGATCCGGATTCCGACGACTTGCCGCGCACCGATCCCCCCGCAACCCCGGATACGCCGCCCTTGAAGGTTGCGTCCGCACAATCCGGACTCGAGCCTCCTCCCCTGGTGTTGACCTCCAGGCCCGTGCCCGGCGAAAAGCCGACCCCCAAGCCATCACCCAAGTCCAGGAAGCCTGAAGAAGAGGCGGAGCACTCTCCCTTCTCGGTCAGCGTGGGGCAGGTATACGATGGGCCGCTCGACCTGCTGCTCGACCTCATCCGCAAGCAGGACATCGATATCTATGACATCCCGATTGCCCGCATCACGGCCCAATTCCTGGCTTATGTCAACCAACTCAAGGCCGGCGACATGGATGTGGCCGGCGAGTTCATCTACACTGCCTCACTGCTCATTCACATCAAGAGCAAAATGCTCCTGCCCCGCGCGCCTTCGGGACCGGAAGATGCCGCCGAAGATCCCCGCCGCGAACTGGTCGAGCGCCTCCTCGAGCACGAGCGCTTCAAGAATGCCGCCCAGATGCTGCAACAGAAGCAGATGCTCGAAGCCGCGACCTGGACCAATCCCGGTATACGCGAGTTCAAGGACGATGCTGCCGCCGAGCCGGAGATCGCCGCCGACACAGACGACCTGGTGCGCATCTTCCGCGACATCATCGAGCGGGCGCGCTCACGGCCGACATTCAACGTGCAGGATGACTCGGTGACGGTGGGCCAGATGATCCAGTTCCTGGGCCGCCGTCTGGCCCTCGAAGACAAGCCCATCGCGCTCCGCAAGCTCCTCAGCCACAGCCAGTCGGAGCGGGCGCTGGTGGCCATGTTCCTGGCCTTGCTGGAACTGGTCCGCCTTCAGGCCGTGCTCCTGCGCCAGGACCGCGCCTTCAGCGAGATTTTCATCAAGAAGCACTCCGGCTTTGACGCGGTGATGAACGAAGGCCTGGCCAATGCCCGGGACGACTGGCGCTGAGCATCTCGCGGATCAAAAGCGCTTCTAACATATGTTATAACTATGTCACGGAGGCCGCCATGGCAACCACCGTTAAAGTGATACCCGTGGGCAACTCGAGCGGCGTCATCCTACCCAAGGAGACTCTGGCGAGGTTGAACTTGCAGAGGGGCGATACGCTGTACATCACCGAAGGTCCGCAGGGCATTCGGCTTACCCCCTTTGATGAAGAATTCGCCCGGCAGATGGAAGCTGCGCGCGAGATCATGCGCGAGAACCGGGACGTCCTGCAAAGGCTCGCCGAGTGAATGAGCCAACCTGGATCCGGCAAGATGTGGTCCTGGCGATGCACGAAGAAACACTGTTACTGCATGGGGGCCCGGAGTGTGTGCGCGACCTTGGCTTGCTGGAGTCCGCACTGGCCAGGCCCAAGAATCTCTTCGTCTACTCCGAGAAGCCCCCTTCTCTCCCAAGACTCGCCGCATCATATGCCAAGGGCATCGTCGCGAACCACCCTTTTGTGGATGGCAACAAGCGCACCGCCTTCACTGTCTCACTCACGTTCCTTCGATTGAATGGATTAGAGGTGACCGCATCGAAAGAGCATCGCGTGGTCACTTTCTGGAGCTTGGCCGAAGGCAGCCTTTCCGAAGATCAGCTCGCCGCCTGGTTTGAGCGCAACACTGCGCCTCGGTAATGCTGTTTCCGGAGCTTAACTCAGCCTCCGGCCTGCGTCTCACGCTGTCAGGACCACTTGCCTCGTCTCTGTGGTCGCTCCCGCGGGCGTCTTGGGCCTCATTTCAAGCGGGGCGTTCTTCCGGAGCGGCGATATGGGGAGCGCCTGGGCAGGCTGCGGAAACACAAGCTCATGAATCCTCTCGTCGGAAAAGAGCCAGCTGGAAGGCAGGGCTTCTATCTGGGCGCAGCCCATCTCCGGAGAAACCCACTCATACTGTTCGTAGAGGACCGGATCGCCAAGTCTATCCTCCGATTCACGCATCCTCTGGGCGATTTCCGCCGGTGTCGCGAGATAAATGCGCGGCAACTGGTTCAGAGCGACGTCTTCAAACTGAACCAGGCAGTACACCGTGCGCGAGCCGTGAATGTCCAGCCAAAGGTCGATCGCCCTGTGACCGTCGCTGAATTTACTGCCGATACTTCCGGCCCTTTGGTAGGGCTCGGCCAGGCACCATCGGCTGTCCTCACTCCCTTTCACCGCAATCTTCAGCAGGTTGCCGCCTTTGGTCACCACCAGGTCATACCACGGCTTGTCGTGACCGGCCTGCATCAGCACGTCAAATCCGCAACGTGCGAATTGCGCGGCCGCGATCCCGCGGGCTCCTACAGTAATCGGCCACGAAATGGACTTAGTGTGTACGGGGGCAAGAAGTGACATGCTTCTCTCCTTGGGTGGGCGGGGCGCCGGTGAGAATTGTCGCCCCCTGTGCTCCTTCAGGACTTATCTACGCCGATCATCGGCCGATGCGACGAAAACAAGAGAATAAGAGCCCTGAAATCCCATTAATAAAGTTATGTTCCTGAACGATCCGAAACCCGACCGGGATAGCGTTTCCCAGCCAAAAACCTCGAATCCCTCCAGGAAAGAGAATTGTATCTTGTCAGTTGGGTTTTTTATACGCAATTACGCAAAGGTTGTATGTGAGCAAAATCACCCGGTTCTTGATTCATCTCAGGTTCATATTGCTGGTGTATCGATTTATAGTCTGCGATTCTCCCCCGTTTGCCAGACTATCTCTCACCGCACCTCTGGAGTTCCCCAATGTCCGACATCGCGACCACCGTTGAAGCTCCCATGCCGGGAGCATCTCTGCTCGACAAGAAAATGAAGAAATCGCCCGCCTGGATCAGCGGTGTGATCGTGCTGGTAGCCCTGGCGGGCGGGCTGGCTTACGTTGGCTTCCATATTGGGCAGGACCTCGGAAAGGTGACGCTCGGAAGCACCTGGCCCTACCTGCTGCTGGGCACCGCCCTGCTGATCGCCCTGGGCTTCGAGTTTGTGAATGGCTTCCACGACACAGCGAACGCCGTGGCAACCGTGATTTACACCCACGCGCTTGAGCCGAATATCGCCGTGGTCTGGTCCGGGCTTTGCAACCTTGCCGGCGTGCTCACATCCTCGGGTGCGGTAGCCTTCACCATCATCACCCTGCTCCCCGTGGAACTCATCCTCAAGGTGAGTTCCGGCGCCGGGTTCGCCATGGTGTTCGCGCTCCTGATCGCGGCCATCCTCTGGAATCTGGGTACCTGGTGGCTGGGTCTGCCGGCATCGAGCACTCACACCATGACAGGCTCCATCATCGGCGTGGGGGTAGCCAACCAGTTGATGTCCAACTCCGCCGCCGGAACTTCCGGCGTGGACTGGGAACAGGCGACCAAGGTTTTCAAGGTGCTCCTGATTTCCCCCCTGGTCGGGTTCGGGTGCGCATTCCTGCTGTTCCTGCTGTCCAAGGCGTTGATCAAGTACCCTGAGCTCTATGAGGCCCCCAAGGACAACACTCCGCCGCCATTTCCCATCCGCGCCTTGCTGGTTCTCACCTGTACCGGCGTCAGTTTCTTCCACGGATCCAATGACGGGCAGAAGGGCATGGGCCTCATCATGCTCATTCTCATCGGCACCGTGCCCACCGCCTACGCCCTCAACCACGCCGTCACCGCGCACGACATCCAGGACTTTATTGCCGCGTCCGAACGGGCGGTTTCGATCGTCGATGCGCACGTTGATAAGGAGGCGATTCTCGGCCCGGATGCGCGTGACCAGCTGACAGATTACCTCCGTACCAAGAAGGTCCAGCCGGTCACTATGACCGCGCTCCGCGAACTCATGCGCGATCTCGAAGGCGACGTCAAGGCGTACGGCGACTACAAGAGCGTACCGGCGAACCTGCAGACCAATGTTCGTAACGACATGTACGTCACCAGCGAAACCCTGCGCTTGATGGCCAAGTCTGACGCCAAGAGCAAAGCCGATAACAAGCCCACGATCTTCTCGTCCGACGACAATGCCGCCCTCGCCAATTACAAGAAATACGTAGACAAGGCCACCAAGTTCATCCCTTCCTGGGTCAAGGTGGCCGTAGCCCTGGCTCTCGGCCTGGGCACCATGGTGGGCTGGAAGCGCATCGTGGTCACAGTCGGCGAGAAGATCGGCAAGGAGCACCTGACCTACGCGCAGGGCGCCACGGCCGAGCTGGTCGCCATGGGCACGATCTTTGCGGCGGATAACTTTGGTTTACCGGTCAGTACCACCCACGTCCTCAGTTCGGGCGTGGCGGGCACTATGGCCGCCAATAAGAGCGGGCTGCAGTTCTCCACCATCCGGAACATAGCGGCTGCCTGGGTATTCACACTCCCTGCCGCGGCCATCCTGTCGGGCCTGTTGTTCGCCCTGTTCCGCACCTTTTCCAATTGATTAGAGCCAAACCAGAGGGAAGAGGGCGTCCGCAATGCGCGGATGCCCTTTTTTTCTCGCCCGTTATCTGCACCATCCCCTTCTCGCTTCGTGGACCGCGCACGTCCAGGCCGGTTCCGTTACCATACTGGAGGTGCCTGTCGCTGAATGAGCCTGAAAGCCAAGCTGGAAGCCGTGATTTACGCCGCCGAAGAGCCGGTTACATTGAACCAGCTCGCCGCCTTGTTTGCCGCCGATGCCCTGGAATGGAAAGCGGCTCAGGAAGCCGCTGCCGCGGAGCAGGCCGCGGAGGTTGCGGGGGTCCCTCCCGCCTCCGAGCCGCTGCCCTTTCTGGCCCAAGGCCTCGAATACCTGGGATTGACTGACACGCCCGACGTGTATGCCGGCAATCGGGCCGAAACTGGCCATGCCGCCGCCGCTACCAGACCGGAAGTCACGTCCGGCTCCATAACTCCGGACGCCCCCCAGCCTGAAAACACGCCAGCCCCTTCCGGCGAAATCGTCTCCGTAGCCCAGGATGTGGCCTACCCTTCCATCCTGGTCAACGAGAGTGCCCCGCCAGAAAATTTGGAGGCGACTGCAACTCCCGCCGACATCGAGGCCGAATCGAGGAGGCTTGCCCGGCAGCGGGATCGCGAAGTGAAGGCGGTCCTGAAGCAGCTGCTGGATGAGCTCATCGCCAGCTACTCCGCCGATGGGCGCGGGGTGGAGATTCGCGAAATTGCGGGTGGCTATCGCATGGCCACCAAGCCGCAATGCCACGATGCGGTTCGCCTCTTTGTGAAGAGTCTCAAACCGCCCATGAAGTTGTCGCTGCCCGCGCTCGAAACCCTGGCAGTGATTGCCTACAAGCAGCCGGTGACCGCGCCCGAGGTGAACGAAATCCGTGGTGTCGAATCGGCAGGAGTGCTGGGTTCGCTTCTGGCACGCAAGCTGATTGCCACCGCCGGCCGCAAACAGGTCATCGGCCGCCCCATCCTCTACAAGACCACCCGCGAATTTCTCCTCCGGTTCGGGCTCAACGACGTTTCAGAGCTCCCATCCATGGAGGAGTTCGAAAAAATGGCCGCCACCGAACTGGAGATGGAGCCTGAGGTTGTCGAAGCCGACAGAGCCGGGCAGGACGAAGCTGCTGTCTCTGAAAACACCGGCCCGGATAACGGGGAGCCGGATCTGGGGTCCAATGCACCCAGCGGAGAAGAATTGCCGGCGGCGGCTGAAACCGCGGAAACCCCCAATACGATTGCTCAAGAAAGTGCCGAAGAGCCGCCCGAGAGCCAGGTGCTTGAGAAAGCGCCCGCGGAGGCGATGACACTCATCACGGCCGACCCGGAGTCCAAGCGGAATCTCTCCGAGCCTGCATCCTCCGATTCCCACCAGACGGCAGAAACCGAGGCGTCCCATGCCGAAGAAATCCAGAAAGAACCCTGAGCTTGAAGCGACCGTGAGTCTGGAGCTGATTCCGATCGAGGATCCAGAGCCGAAACCGGAAAAGAAGCGTGAGCCCAAAGCGCGAAAAAAGACCGCGCGGAAGGCGTCGACGGTGCCCAGCTCGGTCCAGGTCGACGTCAGCCCGGACCAGGTTGCCGAGGCCCGCACCCAGGCCGAAACGGAAGCCAAAGCTTCGGCTGCCGAGACGTTCGAACAGGCCTTCGATGAGGCGGAGCCTCCGCACCCTGAACCGGTCTCTGAGCCCGCGCCGGAGCTAGCGACAATGGCGGGCCACGATGAAGCTGGCGCCCCTGAAGTCAGCCGTACGGTTAATGATGCCGATGAAGAGCCCGTCTTCACGCCCGAGCCGCGACCACCGGCCAAACTCGAGCGGCTCCAGAAAATCCTGTCCCAGGCAGGCATCGCCAGCCGGCGTCACGCCGAGGAGATGATTACCGAGGGCCGGGTGCAGGTCAACGGCAAGGTCGTCACCGAGCTTGGTTCCAAAGCCGACTCCGGCCGCGACCACATCCGCGTTGACGGAAAGCTGCTTCAGGGAGCGGAGCGGCTCCGTTACTTCATGCTCAACAAGCCCAAAGGCTATGTGACCACGGTCAGCGATCCCGAAGGCCGGCCGACGGTGATCCAGATCTTTTCCAAAATGAGCGAGCGACTTTACCCCGTGGGTCGCCTGGATTACCTGAGCGAAGGTCTGCTCCTAGTCACTAACGATGGAGATCTTGCCAACAAGCTCACCAAGGCGGCGACGGGAGTCGAAAAGACCTACCTGGTAAAAGTCAGCGGCCAGCCAACGGAGGAAGAGCTCGATCGGCTTCGGGGAGGCGTGGGCATCGATCGCACCCGGCCGGGCGAGGGTCGAGTGCAGACTGCGCCCGCCAGCATCCGTCAGGTTCGACAGGGCGACAATCCGTGGTACGAAGTGGTGCTGATCGAAGGCCGCAACCGCGAACTCCGCAAGATGTTCGAGGAGGTTGGCCATTTTGTCGAGAAGATCCGGCGGGTGGGATACGGGCCTCTGGTGCTGGACCAGGAACCCGGACAGTTCCGGGAGCTTGGACCGGAGGAGCTGGTCCGCCTTCGCCAGGCTGCAGAAGGAAAGTGGCGTCGGCCGAATCCAAAGGTCGCTGGTCGCCGTGATGTTTCCGAATGGGGTGAGCTGCCAACAGTAGCGCCAAAGCCAAGCCGTCCACGCCCCCCGGCGCCCTTTGAGGGTCGTACGCCGAACGCGACCCCTTCGCGACCCTACGCATCCCAAAAGCCCTTCGCCCTCTCCGGCGATCGGGAACAAGCCAGGCCCATCCGCTCTACTAGCGCGCCCGGCAGAGACTTCGGTCCTGCCGGCGGACGCGCCGGTGCCCCAGGAAAGACTTTTGGCCCCCCGAAACCCGGAATGGGCAAATTCGTGCCACGGACATCGGACGCCGGTGCAAGAGGTCCCTCGAAGTTCTCCACTGGCCGGCCTGCGTGGAAGAAGGACGACCGCGGTGCCCGCCCACCGGCATCATTCAGTTCGGGTGGGGGTAGTAGAGACCGCAGCGCAGGGTATCGTGGCGGGCAGACCGCCTCAAGGCCGGCCCCGGGTCGGCAGGGCTCATCGGACAGGGGCCGCCCACCCGCTGGCGGCATCGGTGGCGGCCGCACATTTGGCGCCAAGCCGGCATGGAACAAGAGCGAAGGAGGCGACCGTCCGCGATTCGATAGAGGAGGATCTGGCACCAAATTCGGATCAGCCCCCCGTGCAAGCAATCGGCCCGGATTCGAAACGCCCGGGTATAAAACACCAAGACCGGCGCCGACAACGCCTGGTCAATTCAGGCCCGCGGTTCCGCAGGGTGACAGACCCCGATTTGATCGGACCGGCAGCACGCGACCGGCTCAAGGTTTCGGCCGCACCGGACCGCGGCCTTCCTCGCCGGCCCGTCCTCCCCGAGGCGAGGGCATGGCTCGCCCCTTCACAACCAGCACCGGTCAACCCCGCGCCGGCGGAGCGCGGCCCAGCAGTAAGCCGGGCAGGCCCACCGGGCGTCCCTACGGCGGATCGAGGCCAGGCACGGAGGGCACGTCAGGAGCTCGGCCAGCCGGGAAATCCGGCTGGAAGCCCAAGCCCGCTTTCGGCGGCTCGAGCAGGCCGGCGTCAGGCAGCGGCAAGCGTCCGCCGTCGAAGAGCGCTCCACGCGGCGCCGGCGGACGGTCGGGTCCGCGTCCGGGCGTAAAGCGACCTGGTGGAGCGGGCGGAAAGCGGCATTAGAGCGCACTCGTCGGCGTAAGCTCACTGAAAAGAAACAAACTCTCCGTGCCCCATCCTTGCGACTTTTTTCTGGCGCAAGGGTGGAGAGCACGAATCCGAACCGCCTTTTTCACCAGCGCGGCTTCGCAATGCCGATGAGAGACTAAGGGCGATTATCCCGAAATTGCACCCCTGCGATTCCAATCTGAAAACGTTCCTCAAATCCTGAACTTGAGGCATCCCAGCGCAACTTTCCTGCCTCTACCCGAGCGTAGAGGAATAGTGTCTTCTTCCATTCATTCATCCCAAGGAGCATTCGGCTGTGAAAGTTCTCATGATTGGAGCGACCGGCAAGTTTGCGAGCCACGTGTTGTCGGAGCTCAAGAAGAAAGGAGTGCAAGTCCGGGCGCTGGTTCGCAACCGCGAAAGCGAACGGATTGCGCGCGAGCGTGGAGCCGACGAAACTGCCCTCGGCGATCTCCAGGACGCTCGCGGGCTCATTTCCGCAGCGGTCGGCGCCGACGGCGTGTTCCACATCGGGCCGGCTTTTGCGCCCCGTGAATCGGACATGGGGGTCACCATGGTCGAAGCCGCCAAGGCGGCCGGCGTTTCCAAATTCGTTTTTTCCAGCGTCATTCATCCATCCATATCGAAACTGACCAACCATGCCTCCAAGCGCCCCGTCGAGGAGGCCGTCTACGAGTCCGGCATGACGTTTACCGTGCTCCAGCCCGCCATTTTCATGCAGACGATGGAGAGCGGCTGGCGCGAAGTCATCCGTACCGGGAAGTTTGCCCTGCCCTACTCCCGCCGGGTCAAGACCTGCTACGTTGATTTCCGCGATGTCGCCGAAGTCGCGGCTGAGGCATTCGTAACCGACAAGTTCGACAATGGAAGCTTCGAGCTGTGCTCGCCCGGCATGTTCAACCGCGTAGAGATAGCCGCCCTGATGAGCGAAGCTCTGGAATTGAGGATCGAAGCCGGCGAACTGCCGTTCGAGGTCTGGGCAGACGCGGCCGGGATTCCCGAGGGGTCGGTCCGCGCCGGAATGAAGCGCATGTACGCTGATTACAACCAATATGGTTTCCATGGCGGAAATGCGACGGTGCTCAAATATCTGCTTGGCCGCGAACCGCGCGGTTTGAGGGAATTCTTCCACGAACTTGTGGCGCGACAGTCCAAAGCCGCCTGACCGATCCCCAAAATCCCGATCAAAGTGCGCCCAGACTCATGTACACTGCGACGAAACGTTTTTTCGTTACCGGCGCTGGGGATCGCGCATCTCTAAGGCATGAACATGGAAAAAGCGACTTTTGGAGCAGGATGTTTCTGGGGCGTGGAGGCTGCGTTTGCCGCTCTTCCCGGAGTGACCTCAACGGCGGTTGGCTATGAGGGCGGTTCGCTCCAACGGCCATCCTACAAGGACGTTTGCACGGATCAGACCGGTCATGCCGAAGTGGTGGAAGTGGAATTCGATACGGAGAAGATCACCTACGAAAAGCTGCTCGACGCGTTCTTTGCGCTGCACGATCCCACAACCTTGAACCGGCAGGGTCCCGACTGGGGCTCGCAATACCGTTCCGCGGTCTTCTTTCACTCCCCCGAGCAGGAAGCTCAGGCCAGGGCCAAGATCGAGCAATTGACTGCGGAAGGGCGATTCCAGCCCAAGCGCATTGTCACCAGGGTCGAGCCGGCACAGACGTTCTGGCGTGCCGAAGAATACCACCAGCGCTACCTTGAGAAGCGGGGACTGGCCAGCTGCCACATTTGAGTGCCCGCGGCATCGGTCGACACTATGGAGCAGCCGGCTTCTGGTCGATTCTGGCCGGTCCAGCTACTCGGCATGACACGCTCGTCCTCATCTGCTCTAAACTTGAATGACCAATGAAGATCGTCGGACGAGCCGCCTTCTACTTACGATCGGTCGTTTGCTGGTTCGCGGTTCTTTGCGCCGGCGGTCTTTCCATCGTCCGGGCTGCGGCGGACCAGCCTGCCCCGGCAAATCCCTCGGGATCTGCGGCCGCGATCATCGTTCCGGCCACGGTCCACGGAATTATTCAACTGGACGGTCCGTGGCGGTTTCAGATGGGCGACGATCTGAGATGGGCCGATCCGTCGTTCGATGACTCGAGCTGGCCGACGCTCACGCTCGGGAAAACTCTCGCCGAGCAGGGATTCGAAAGCTATGCCGGATATGCCTGGTATCGGCTGCGGGTCCAGCCGGAACAATTCCGTTTTGGAACTCTTGCCGGGAGTTCGCCCCTGCATCTGCTTGTGACCAGCCACACCGTCGGGCAACTCGCTGTGTTCATCAACGGCGCGGAAGTGGGCCACACCCGCGGCATGACCGACAAGCCGACCATGTACGAGTCTCCGCCCTTCGAAGTCAGCATTCCCCCGGATGCCGGCGGGGGCCCGGTGGTACTCTCCATTCGAAGCTGGGCCGCTCCCGGCATCCCCATCACTCACGGTCTGCTGGAACGGGTTGAGGCGGGCGCGCACGAAGATGTCGCGGACCGGCTCGAACTGGCCATCGCGCACAAATGGGATCAGCAGGTCATCGCGGAGATAATCCTCGCCTTTCTGTTCCTTGGCGTAGCCGTGTTGGGCGCGATCCTATACATGGCACAGCGCCATCATTCGGAATATCTCTGGCTGGCGCTGATGTGCCTTACGGTCGCAATCACAGGGGCCATTGAGGTTTCGCATTGGCTGGCCCATATATCCACATCCGTTTTCGACGTCCTCACCCTCTGGACCGGCCGGGTTTTCATGGCCGTGACGCTCGAATTCGTGCTTCGCTTCACCGCCACTGAGAAGCGCCAGTTGGTCCGATACTTCCAGGGATTTGTCCTGGTGCTCCCTTTCCTGTCACTGGTGGGCCTCCAGCAAGTGTATGAAGTGCTTTCGATCAGTGCTGAAGTCGCTTTCTGCGTGCTGGTCAGTGTGTTGCTGTTCCGGGCCTGGCGGCGGGGCTTGCGCGAGGCCGGGATCATGCTGCTCCCATTTCTTCTGGCAGCCATCGCGGATTCGATCGATTCGATCATCGAGTATCTTGCCTCCACGCACTGGATCTCGGAACAAGCCATGCTTTACCGCTTTCACCTGGGTCCCATTGAGATCGCAACCGGCCTGATTACCTATGGCGTGTTTCTGTCCAGCCTGCTGGCGGTGATCATTTACCGGTTTGTCAGCGTCAGCCAGGACGAGCAGCGGTCCAACGCCGAGATCGCGGCGGCCCGCAGCGTGCAGTCGATGTTGATTCCTACTGAACTTCCGTCCAACAGCTACTTCATGCTCGAGAGCGCATATGTGCCCGTGAATGGAGTAGGTGGCGACTTCTTCCAGGTACTGCCGGTGGACGACGGGTCGATCCTCATCGTGGTTGGAGACGTGAGCGGCAAGGGACTTCAGGCCGCCATGAACGCCAGCACGCTGGTGGGCGCCTTCCGCAATGAGCTGTCCCATGATCCCGCCACCATTCTCAAGCACCTCAATCACGTGATGCTCGGGGCCGCTTCCGGAATCGGTACAGGCAAAGACGCCGTAGCCAGCTTTGCCACCTGCCTGTGCGCACGAATCTATCGCAACGGCACCATGGAAATCGCCAATGCTGGCCACCTGAGCCCCTACCGCGACGGCCGCGAAATGGATCTGCCTCCCGGTCTTCCCCTGGGTGTGATCCATGGCATGACGTACGAACAATGCACGTTCCATCTCGATCAAGGAGTACGGCTGATCTTTCTCTCCGATGGCGTGGTCGAAGCGACCAATCCCCAGGGCGAACTGTTCGGTTTTGAGCGCACCCAGCAGGTGAGCAACGAACCCGCCCGGTACATAGCGCAAACCGCCAAGCGCTTCGGCCAAAACGACGACATCACCGTCATCTCGGTTTACGTGGCATCGCGCGACGCCAGGCACATCGAGGATCTGCAGCCCGCCTTCCAACGCTAGCCGAAGGGGCGTTTTCTCCCGATTATTTTCTGACTGCGGCACAGACGGTTTGGTCCTGGCGCGGGCACACTTTTGACCAAAGTAAGGTATGTAGAGTAATGTATGTTTTTAGGAAGGTAGAACAATGGTTCTCACAGACATTACAAAGGAACATTTGATCGAAAGGTATGTGCGGCCAGCCCGGCAGAGGGGAGACAAAACGATTCAGGTGCGCGTAGGAAGCGTTCTGAAGGAACTGGGATGGTCGAACCGGACCCCTTCTGTCTTCTCGACGTTAGGATCTCGAGCATTTCAAGATGAAGCCGGGTTGGAATTGATTGAGAAGCGCGGCGGTCCACCTTCCGGAGGGCCGAGCACAACCTGGCAGTTTGTTTATCGAGTGTTGGATCGTGAGCCCGTGCCCGGCGCTAAACCTGAAAAGAAGATTCAAAGTGGGACAGGACTGATGAATCTGGCAGGAATTTGTTCGGATGTGTTTCGTTTGTTTGGGGGCGGCGAGGCCTACCTCAAACGGGAGAGAGAATGGGGCCCCGATGCATGGGACCGGTATGCCGAAAAGCAAGGAACGAACCGTCCCGGTGACCAGAAGTGAGCACGATTTATTGGGATTCCATGGTCTTCATTTACCTTCTGGAAGGAAATCCCCAATTCCTTCCAAAGGTCCAGCGCATCCTGCAACAGATTGAAACCCGCGGGGACACACTCGCAACCAGTGTCTTCACCTTGGGGGAAGTGCTCACCGGTCCTCGCCGCACTGGTGCCACCGACGTCGTTGCCACCATCAAAACGTATTTCGCATCCGGGAGTGTTGCCCTACTGCCATTCGACGCGGAAACAGCAAACCGATATAGCATTTTGCGGTCGAGATTCAGGGTCACCCAAGCCGATGCGATTCACCTGTCAACGGCAGCTGTATCGGGAGTCGATCTGTTTCTAACCAACGACAATCTGCTTTGGAAACTCGTCATACCGGGCATCAAATTCATGATGGATCTCGATGGGGTTGTTCACTAGCTCGTTGCAGGTTGAACACGTCACGTCCAAGTCGCTACAGATGTCACAATCGGACCTACACGTTGATCGATTCGCCCAGTAACTGTTTCAAAGCCTGTACGTACTCGGTCAGTGCCTTGCGTCCCGCCTCGGTCATGCGATAGAGGGTCTGCGGCTTGCGCTGCACAAACTTCTTTTCGACCACCACATACCCCGCTTCTTCCAGCCTGGCCAGTTGCGCGCCCAGGTTGCCGTCCGTTGATCCCGTCCGGGCCCGCAGCCAGGTGAATTCCGCTTCCTCCACGGTAGTCAGAAGGGAAAGCAGCGCGAGGCGCAGCTTGCCGTGAATCACGGGGTTCAGGTCCGGCAGCTCAGGCATGCGCTTCCTGGCTCTGCTGGCGGCGGCGAGATTCGAGAATCATTGCGTAGGTGCCGAACGCGATCTGGCAAAGAAACAGGGCGGTGAGGAAAACCGCCGTGACCTGGCCCTGGGAGCCAAAGCACGCGGCGACCGACGTGATCCACCAGACCACCGCGCAGGCCACCTGCATTCTCCATTTCAGAATCATTCCCGACGCGCCGTTGGCAACGGCGAGCATGGCGGCGACGATGGCCACAAACCCATGCTCATCGATTCTTCCGGCGATGCTCAGGGCCGGGAAGAGCAGAAGCATGGACACGCCCACCGAGATCCAGATGGAAACAACGGCTCGCCCGACCGTCGTCCCCGGCTGCCCTTTGTCTTTTCTGAAGGCGATCACCATTGTGACCACAACGGCCGCAATCATGGTCACCGGCCACGCCAGCATGTTGCCGCCCCAGATCGCAAGCCGCTGGCCAAATGTCGCCCAGCCAATCGCCACGTAGTAGGCCACACCCCACAACAGAAACGTCCAGCCCCAGCTTTCGGTGCTCCGGCGGCCCTCGGCGATCATGCATTCGATCAGCGCCACCCGGTCTCTCAGATCCCGCGTGCTCGTCTCTTCGTGCATTTCAATTCTCCTTTGCTGCGTATCTATTGCGTGCCTCGGACCTTTTTCAAGTTCACCCAGCGGCCCATCAGGAAATTAAGCTTCCGCATGGCCTCGTGCTGGATATCCGTGACGTTCGAGAGGATTCGGCTCTTTGCCTCGGGCCGGCCAGTCGTTTCCCGATAATGTAGAGTACTCTATAAGATAGAGTAGAGAAAGTCAAGCCCAAGCTTTCGGATCAGGATTTCCTGTGGCTGAGGACTGCCTGGGAAAATTGTCGGTGCGGTCGTTAAGAGTCTTGGAGTCCTCGGGCGGCTGTGCCTGCGGGCGCTGCTAGAATCCTCTAGAGCCAAGCGCATGATGGTGAAAGCCCTTTATCCCGGCACGTTTGATCCTCCTACCAACGGACACATTGACCTGATTCACCGCGGGGCGAAGATTTTTGGGCATCTGGTCGTCGCCGTGCTCAACAATCCGGTCAAGAATCCTCTGTTTTCAGTGGCGGAGCGCGTGGAGATGCTGGAAGAGGTCGTGCGGCCGCTGGAGAACATATCGGTGGCCACCTTCGACGGCCTGATGGTGGAATTCGCACGTCAACAGGGCGCCACCGCCGTGTTGCGGGGCATTCGCGCCATCTCCGACTACGAATACGAATTCCAGATGGCTCTGATGAACCGGCGTCTTGCCCCGGAGATCGAAACCGTGTTTCTTCAGCCGGCCGGGCGCTACTCGTTCATCAGCTCGCGCATGGTCAAAGAGGTGGTCAGCTTCGGCGGCGATGTGACAGGGCTGATACCGCACAATGTCCTGAAGCGCCTGCGGGGGCGCATCAACAAGATCTGACCATCGCCATCCCAAAACCGGGCAATCTGTTCACTTTTATACAGTTATTTCGGGCCCCGGTGGGACAATGGATGCAGGACCTGTCCGCCGTTACGAGCCTGGCCGCACTCGGTTTCCGCTCTGGGAAATCTGTCCTGCACCTTCGATTCGCCCGGCGAGCCGCTTCCGCGCCGAGGTGATCGCAATGAACGCCCTCCTGGTTTACCCCCAGTTTCCCGAAACCTACTGGAGCTTCAAACACGCTCTCAAGTTTGTCGGCAAGCGCGCGGCGCAGCCCCCTCTGGGCTTGATGACGGTCGCGGCGCTCTTGCCGGGTGGCTGGCAGAAGCGCCTCGTGGACACCAACGTGGAACGCCTTCGCGAGCGCGACCTGGCCTGGGCCGACGTGGTGTTGCTGAGCGGGATGCATATCCAGCACCAGGCCCTTGTCGCCATAGTGGAACGGTGCCGTGCTCGGGGGCTGCGGACCGTGGTTGGAGGCCCGATCGCGAGCAGCCTTTCCGCGGCCGAGTTGAAAGCCGACCACGTTGTGATCGGCGAGGCAGAAGGACTGATTGCCGAACTGGCCCGCGATCTCGAGAGCGGAACCGCCCGGCCCGTATACCAGGCAACAACCAGGCCCGAGATGGAGACCAGCCCCCTGCCTGCCCTGAGCCTGATCAAGATGCGGCGCTACTCGACGATGACGGTGCAATATTCGCGCGGCTGCCCCTTCAACTGCGAGTTCTGCGACATTATAGAGATTTACGGTCGCCGTCCGCGGACCAAGGCCGTGACCCAGGTGCTGGCCGAACTCGATCAGCTGCGCAAAGCCGGCTGGCGCGAGTCGGTCTTTATCGTCGACGATAACTTCATCGGCAACAAGGCGCGGGCGAAGGACCTACTGCGGGCGCTGGCGGACTGGCGCCGGCGGCACGGCGTCCAATTCAGCTTCATTACCGAGGCCTCGCTCAACCTCGCCGACGATCTGGAACTGATGCAGTTGATGAAAGAGGCGGGGTTCGCGTCGGTCTTTCTGGGGATCGAAACCCCCGATGAGACCGGCCTGATCGCAACAAAGAAGCTGCAGAACACGCGCCGCAGCCTGCTCGAGAGCGTCGCCACCATTCAAAGCTACGGGATCCAGGTGATGGGTGGATTCATCCTGGGGTTCGACACGGATCGCGAAGATATCTTCGATCGGATGGTGGAATTCATCCAAAAGAGCGGAATTCCTATAGCTATGGTTGGATTGCTGCAGGCCATGCCCGGCACCCAGCTCTTCCGCCGGCTGAGGAACGAGGGCCGCATCGTCGACGCCGGGGGTGGCAACAACACCGACAGCAAACTGAACTTCCTGCCCCACATGGACGCGGCCAAACTTGTGGAGGGATACCGCTCCGTCCTCAAGCAGATCTATAGCAACAAGGCCTACTACGAGCGGGTAAAGCTGTTCCTGAGCCGTACCCAGCCGAGACCCGGAGAGCGAAGAACCAGGCAGAGATGGATGACCCCGGCCAACGCGCGTGCTCTTGTCACTTCGATCGTGAGGCAAGGCGTGTTTGGCAGGCAGCGGTGGAGTTATTGGAAGTTCCTGCTGGCTGTGTCCACACGCTATCGCCATTGCGCCGGCACAGCCATGACTCTGGCTGTCATGGGCTATCACTTCCAGGTGATGACTATGAAGCTTTCTCGGACTGCGGAGGCGCTTGCGCTTCCGCCCACTCCCGCAACTGGCCTGCCCGCCGGGGACGGCAAACAGGCCGGTTGAAGATGGGGAACTGACTACGCGCCGGTGTTCAGCACCACGCGGAAGCGCGCTTTGCCGCTCATCATGCGAGCGTATGCATCGCCAGCCTTTTCGAGCGGGTACACCTCGGTCATGGGCTTGACGCCGGTCAGGGCGCTGAAGTTGAGCGTGTCTTCTGAGTCCATGCCGGTACCGGAAGGCCAGCCCGCAACCGTGCGCCGGCCCAGCAGCAGCGGAAAGGGATTGATGACGATGGGCCCGTCAGGTGCGCCCACGACGATCAGCTTGCCGGCGGGAGCAAGTCCGTCGAGCGCCCACTCCAGAGCTTTGGCGCTGGTCAGCGTGGAGACAATGATCTGCGCGCCGCCCAGCTTTTGCAGTTCCTTGGCCGGGTCCTGGGTGGTGCTATCGATGTAGATATGCGCGCCGAGTTGTTTCGCAAGCGGGCCCTTGTCCTGTCCTCGCGCGACGGCCACTGTCCGATAGCCGCTCCTGGCCGCGTATTGCACGGCAAGATGGCCCAGGCCGCCGATGCCGAGGATGACGACCGTGTCGCCCGCGCGCGCTCCGCTGTTGCGCAGCGCGTTGAAGGTGGTAATGCCGGCGCACAGCAGCGGTGCGGCGTCGACGTTGCCGAGGTCATCGGGGATGAGCGCAATCGCGTTGGCAGGGGCGACAACGTAGTCAGCGTAGCCACCGTCGTAGTCAATGCCCGGGATCTGCTGGTTTTCGCAAAGAATAAAATCGCCGCGGCGGCAGGGATGGCAGTAGTTGCAATGGCCACCGTGCCAGCCCAGACCGACGCGCTGGCCGGTCTTGAAGACCGGGACCTCAGGGCCAACGGCGTCGAGGACCCCGGCGATCTCGTGGCCCGGAGAGCGCGGATATTGGATGCCGGGCCATATGCCCAGCTGGGTCAGCGAATCGCTGTGGCAAACACCGCAGGCCTGGACACGGATACGAACGTGCCCCGGACCCGGCTCGGGGAATTCGCGTTGGACAACCTGAAAGTCTCCGCCCGCGGCGGACACCTGCACTGCACGGCCAGTCACTGAAGGCATGGGGGAAGTTCTCCTGCGCGTTGGATGAAGGTTCCGTCAGCAGGGTGCCAAAATCTGAAAATCCGAAATCGAATGCCGCCGGCCGCCGTTCGCGTCACGGGCCGGATGGTGCCCGTTTGGCGTCGACCATGAGGCCGGCCGAATACACCTCGGCCCATCGCGAACGTCCGGGATCACATTGAAAGCGCACCCGTCGGTTCTCGTCGATTGCATAGCTGAATCTTCCCTGGCGCGCGATAACTCCGGTAACGCCCTGAGCCGGAATCCGAAAATGCAGCTTGCCGCCCTCGTTGAAGACTTCGATCGCGCCTTCGTCTGAGTCGTAGACGGCGGGAATGCACGCAAGTTCGGCATCGGGCGGAGGGATATCGCGAAGAACAACATCGGCGAGGCCCAGCACAGAGCGTGCGACGGCACCAGCCAGCTCCGTGGGTGCGCCATCAGACGCCGTGTTGATGAGCACCGCAATCGACAACTTTTGATCGGGAAAGGTCTCGAGTGCGGTCGTGAATCCTCCGCCACTTCCAGTGTGGCCAAAGGTCGGGTGACCCTCCAGCAGGCCGATGCGCGTTCCAAGGCCATAATCGATGCTGGCGCCGTCGGCCAGCGCCGTTGGAGTTCTCATCGCCGCCAGGGAGTGCTTTGAAACCACGTGGTCTTTGTTCAGCGCCATCTGCCACTTGAGCAGGTCGGACGCGGTTGAACACACACCGCCGCCCGCAAAGGGGATCTTCCAGCTCATCTTGGCGGTAGGCACCAGCTTTCCGTCGGCGACCTCGGATCCAGAGGCCAGGTTGGGAACCGGGCTGCTCGCGTCGCACAGGCTCGAGGACTGCATCTGCAACGGCGTGAAGATGCGGTCATGCAGCAACGTTGCATAGGGCTGGTGCATGACATTCTCGGCGATCATGCCGGCCAGGTAGAAGCCGGAGTTGTTATACCGCCACGAAGTGCCGGGATCGAAGTCCGGCGGCGAGTTTCGAATGAGGTCCAGAACCTGTTCGTGGGAAAGGTCGAGTTGCTCGTTCCTTTCAGCGTCGGGAAGGGAAGTATAACTAGGAATGCCCGAGGTGTGATTCAGCAATTGGCGCACGGTCACGTGCTTCCCGTGCACCGGCGCATTCGGGATATAGCGGGTGACATCCTCGTCAAGGCCGAGCTTGCCCTGTTCGGCGAGTTGCAGCAGCACGCCGGCTTCGATGATCTTTGAGATGGACGCGATATGGAAGACGGTTTCGCTCGTAACTGGGACGGAACGGGCAACATCGGCGAAACCGTAGCCGTGCGCGAACACCACCCGATCATTGTTGGCGAGCGCAATGGAGATACCCAGGACTGGGCGCTCCAGCGTCTTTTTTACCATGGCGTCGACCAGCGCCATCCAGATTGGAGTCTGCACAGGGGGCCTGTTGCTCTCAACTGCGGGCGCAAGCAACACGCACCCGAGCAGGCAGACACATCCGCGGAAGAAGCCGGAACTCATCGCACCATCCTACAGTCTCGCGAGGATGATAACGGTTCTGACGCGCTCGCAGAAGATGCCCTGTCCCTCGGCGGATTTGTACTGGAACCCGGCATGAGCGACTCTTTGCAGTCGAAGGAACTCTCGTTGGACAATCTGAAAGTCTCCGCCGCGGCGGACACCCGCACTGCACTGCCTTTTGATGCTTGACATGCATCTTGACCTCTACCGGCGTCGGTATGAAGTAGCAAGCGGTGGATTCAATGGTAACTTCGACTAACTCAAAGAACTGCCATTCGATGGATTGTAAAAACTGGGTAAACTTTGTCTCAGAATTTTCGTCCCCTTGAGTAGCGCCTCTCCAATCGCACGGGGGACAACTTGATGGGGTTATCTGCCGGGAAGCCGCTGCTCCCTATATCCATCCGCGAAGTTCGTAGACACTGGCTCGTCTTCGTCGGGTTCTATGCAATATTGACTAATCTGCCATTCTGGGCTGTGAGTCATTACCTGCGCGTCGAGCAGACGGGTTGGTTCTGTCTGGAATACGCATGTGTCGGTCTGCTGGCCCTCGCACTTCCCCAATCAATTTCCACTGCATTGCTGCTGGTTATCGTCGTGGCCGACGTACTCTGCGCTGTCAGCCAGTCGTATTACATCTCTCCTCTGGATTGTCTGAAATCAAGTGTGAGCTTCCTGAGAGGAGTGCCGGAATATCGGCTTTTGCAGGTTTGCGCGATCGTTGCGCTGGTCCTAATCATTACCGCCGTCGCACAGAAGGTGTCTGCCAGAGTACCTAAGGGAACTTGGCGGCTCAAAGCAGCCTCAACTCTCTGTCTCTTCATGTTCATCGTCATCACTGCGGACTCCGTGCGGATAAGGCACGAGACGGGACTCTGGCCGAACCCATTCAAGCTCGAGGCTCCCGCGGACGCAGTCAAGGTGAGTTATTACGAAAATCCCAGGCTTTCGCGGGTTCCCGTTGCGATGATGATTCGGAATGAGGTGCGTTTCGCGACACTTGGTCAGGCCATCCGTGCTTCGAAAGCGGATACTGCCCCAATCAAGAGCGCTGCCTCCGAAGCGCAGCTGTCGGCCGCTCTGAATGTGGGAACTGGGCGTGAAGAGGCACCGAACGTAATCCTGATTCTCGTTGAGTCGTGGGGACTTGCGTCCGATCATTCACTGCGTGATGCCCTTGCTGCTCCATACAACCGGGCGGATCTTCTGGCCCGGTACCGCGTTAGCCTGGGAACAGTGCCGTTTTATGGGGCGACGCTCTCCGGCGAGGCGCGTGAACTCTGCGGCAGCAAAATGGGATTCCACCTTTTGGAGGCCACGGAATCGGAGCTTGATGGGTGCCTGCCCCATCGTTTGGCAAAGGAAGGGTACAGCACCCTTGCCGTGCACGGGATGGAAGGCCATTTCTTTCATCGTGAGGATTGGTATCCCACGGTTGGGTTTGAGGACGCGTGGTTTGGAGACCGTCTTCGGCATGAGGGATTACCCGACTGCCCGGGCGCGTTTACGGGAACTTGTGACGGCTCGATTTCGGAATGGATCGCAGGTCGCTTGGAATCGCAGGATAAGACGCCGGAGTTTGTGTACTGGGTAACCCTGAATTCGCATATTCCCGTGCCAGTGCCCCCGTCGCTGGCCGCACCCGCGTCCTGCATTGTTTGGGCTGGCAATACCTTGGAGGAGGCGGTCTGTCCGTGGTATCAACTGGTCTTCAACGTTCATGATTCGGTTTACCGGCTTGCGATGGGGAAACTGGCGCGCCCCACGGAGTTCATTGTCGTGGGGGACCACGCCCCGCCATTTGCCGATCCGGCCTTGCGCAACCGGTTCTCTTCGAGTGTTGTCCCCTATGTGGTGCTGACGCCGCGCTCACAGTCGAACTACCAGTTCAGGGCGGCCACGGCTGGGCAATAGGCCCCGGTTTGAGGGTCGACTCGCGCAAATCCGCTCCCCGCAAACAATCCTTGCTGGAGCGAAGAATTTATACTCGAAGACGGCATGCGCGAATTCTTACCCGTCGATGAGCAGATGGATTTGCTCCACAAGGGCGCGGCGGAGATTATCCGCGAAAGCGACCTCCGCGAGCGTCTGGAAGACAGCCGCAAAACCGGGCGCCCCCTGCGCGTGAAGGCCGGATTCGATCCCACGGCTCCCGACCTGCACCTCGGCCACACCGTGCTGATGCGCAAGCTGCGCCACTTTCAACAACTCGGCCACCAGGTCATTTTTCTGGTGGGCGATTTCACTTCGCTGATCGGCGACCCGACGGGCCGCAACGTCACCCGAAAGCCGCTCACCCGCGAGCAGATCGATGCCAACGCCGAGACCTACAAGCAGCAGGTGTTCAAGATTCTCGACGAGCAAGCGACCGAGGTCCGCTACAACTCCGAATGGCTGGGAAAGCTGGGATACGAAGCCACCATCCGGCTGACGTCGCACTTCACTGTTTCGCAGATGCTGGAGCGCGACGAGTTTCACAAGCGCTTTCAGGCTGAGCAGCCCATCAGTCTGCACGAATTGCTCTACCCGGTGATGCAGGGATATGACTCGGTGGCCCTCGAATGCGATGTCGAGTTGGGCGGCACCGATCAGAAGTTCAACCTGATGTGCGGCCGCGAACTCCAGCGGCATTACGGACAAAAGCCGCAGATCATCCTCATGACGCCCATCCTCGAGGGCCTTGACGGGGTGCAGAAGATGTCTAAATCGCTGAACAACGCGATCGGCATCAACGAGCCCCCGACGGAGATGTACGGCAAGCTGATGTCGATCTCCGATGAGCTGATGTGGAAGTACTGGATCTTTCTCTCCGACCTGCGCCAGTCGCAGGTAGACGACCTGCGGGCCGAGGTCGCCGCCGGTGCTCAGCATCCCATGGAGATAAAGAAGAAGCTGGCGAGGACCATCACCGCGGGCTTCCATGGCGAAGCCGCGGCTGCGGCTGCGGACGAGAACTGGGCACGCATGTTCCAACAGAAGGCCGAAAGCGAGGACCTCGAAGAGGTTCACGTAGCTTATGCCGACGTGGCCGGCCCGCCGGGAGGCGACGGTAGCCTCCAGATCCGGCTGCCGAAGCTGCTGGTGCAATTGAATCTGGCCGCGAGCGGTGCTGAAGCCAACCGGAAAATCGCGGAGAAAGCCGTAAAGCTGGATGGCGACGTGGCAGCCAACACGGTCTTTCCCATGGACGCGCTTCCGGCCCGCATCGTGGTTCGGCTTGGGAAGCGAGCCAAGGTTGCGATTGTGGGCGGGGTAGGCGAGGGCGCGTAAGAGAAATGAGCAGGCGGGCTGAGTCCGGCTCCTCTGAAGTCTAGGCCTCGAAATCCAGCTCGACAGGATCAATCAGCGGAACCAGCCACTTGAGCAGCGCCTGGTGCATGGGATGCGTGGTGTAGGCGTCGGCCGCGGCCTTGTCAGTGAAAGTCATCAGCCCGCAGAACGTGTACCCCTGCCCGCGCGGCGACAGGTTCGGCCCCACATGTACGTCGATCAATCCGAGGACGTGGCCGCGAAACGCCAGAATGTCCTGGGTGGCTCGGGCCTTGTCGGCCTCGGTGGCGTTGGGCTTCCAGCGGAACCCGAAGATGTGGATGAACATTTTCTCTTCCTTTGGACTAGCTTCCGAGTGCAAACGCACGCCCCGCTTCAAGCAGCTTCGCCACTGCTTCCGGCGAAACGGATTCTGTGTAGATGCGCATCAGCGGCTCGGTGCCGCTGGCGCGGAACAGGATCCAGGTCTCGGCGGCATTGGGTTTCCCCTGCGCTTCTCGCATGTCGAGATAAAACTTGACGCCGTCTAAGGTCTCCCGTCGAACGATCGCAATACTGCCAAACGCAGGGTCGCCGGCGTTGAGCGTCATCGCCCGCGCAATGGCGGCTTTCTTCATGTCATCGGGGATGTGCAAGTCGATGCGGCCATAGTGGTGTTCGCCATACTCGGCCTGGAGATCGGCAACGAGCTGGCCCAGCGTCTTGCCTTCCTCGGCCATTACGTTTGCCAGCAGCAGTGCGTTCAGCAGGCCGTCGCGCTCTGGGAGATGGCGTTGGAAGCCGATGCCGCCCGACTCCTCGCCACCCATGAGGATTTCCCGCTCCAGCATCAGGTCGCAAACATACTTGAATCCGATACCGTGCTCAATCAGCTCCCGGCCGTGCTTCTTGCAGATGCGATCGAGCATTTTCGTTGTGTTGAATGCCCGGGTCACAGCGCCCGGCCAGCCCTTGCGCCGCAGTACCCAGCTCAGCAGCACGGAGAAAATCTTGTGGGGATCAACGAAATTGCCATGCTCATCGGTAGCGCCGATGCGGTCGGCATCGCCATCCGTGCACAGGCCCGCATGGCAGCGGTGCACGACCACGGCTTCGCCCAGGGCCCGGATGTGAGGTTCGATCGGCTCCGGATTGATCCCCGGAAAGAGTGGATCGACGTTGCCTCGGATCTGCACGTGATCGACGCCGAGGCGAGTAAAAATATCGGAAAGGATAGTGCGCCCGGCGCCATACATCGAGTCGACTGCGAACTTCAGCCCCGAGCGGGCAATGAGGTCGAGGTCGGCGAAGCTCTCGATGGCTTTGAGATACGCAGGAAGGAAGTCGTACTCCTCGATCGCGGCGGGCTTTGCGGCCCGCACGACGGGCATGCCCAGAAAGGATTCGATTTCGGCCATGATCGACGGCTTGCCCGACCCGCCATACCAGGCTTTGTACTTGACCCCGTTCCATTGGGCGGGATTGTGCGAGGACGTGATCATGATGCCGCCCGCTGCCCCCAGCCCGCGAACGCTGTAGCTGAGGGCCGGCGTGGGCGTAATGTCGTTGGCCAGCAGCACCGGGATTCCTGTGGCTGCGACCACTTCGGCGCAGGCCCGGGCAAACGCCCTGGACCCAAAGCGCGTGTCATACCCGATGCAGAGGCCCTTGGCGGGATCTTCTTTGGCGTGGACGTAAGCAGCGATCGCTTCAGCCGCCGTGCGAACGTTCGCAAACGTAAAGTCGTCCGCGATCACCCCGCGCCAGCCGTCGGTTCCAAACTTGATCTGGGGATGGGACATCCTGGGTCTGACGTTCTCCTTGAAACGAGTCTAACCAAACAAATCAGGCGAGTTTCACGCGAGGGGACGATCTAGGCCTATTTGATGCGGAGTTGACCCTGCGGAAAAGGCGCTGGTTTTCCGTTATGGTTTCCAACACTAACCGCAGATAGCTCGGTTAGGCTGGGGCGCCGAGCCTCGGGATCAGATCAATTCTGTGCGGATCATCTGCAGTTCCTTGACAATCTTCCCCACGTCCTGCGAATGGTCGCGATGCGCGATCAGCAGCGCGTCCTCCGTATCGACCACCACCAGGTTTTCGACCCCCACCAGCGCGACGAACTTCTTGGGGCTGTAAATGTAATTGTTTCCCGCCTCGATCGTCAGATGGCCATCGGTTTCCGCGACATTTCCGTCGCCGTCGCCGCGCAGCCTCGTCTCCACCTGGTACTCGTAGAGCGACGCCCACGAGCCAAGATCGTTCCAGCTGAATTCCGCTGGAAGACAGAAAAGCCGGGATTTGTGCTCGCCCTTGGCGGAACGCGGTTCGAGGACCGCGTAATCCACCGAAATGTTCTCGCACTTGGGATAGAACTCGCGAAAACACTCATCGAATTCCGAAGTGCCGAAGCAAGAGGCGATCTTCTCCAGCATCGGCGCAGTTTCAGGCAGATGTTCGCGGACCGCATCGGCGAGGGTTCGCGCCGACCACAGAAATATGCCTGAGTTCCAGTAATAGTTGCCCGCGGCAACAAACTCTTCGGCTTTGAGCTGGTTCGGTTTTTCGGTGAAACGCCGCACGCGCAGGGCTGAATCGTCGGGGGTGAAATCGCCGGTTTCAATGTAACCATACCCGGTTTCGGCGCGGGTCGGCTCGATCCCCAGCACCACCATGTTGTCTGCCGCCGCAGCCAGGGCGATGCCCTTCTGCAGGGCTTTGAGGAATCGGGGCTCGTCCGCAATCACGTGATCGGAAGGGAAGATGCCGAGAACGGCGTCCGGGTTCTGGCGTTCGATGATAAACGCAGCCAGTCCGCAGGCAGGCGCGGTGTTGCGGGCGACGGGCTCGGAAACGATCTGCTCCGCGGGCACGCCGCAAAGCTGGTCTGCAATTTCGTGGGCCAGGTATTCGTTGGTGATTACCCAGGTCCGATCGAGCCCAGCCAGTGGTTTCAGGCGCTCGACCGTCTGCTGGATCATGGAGCGCTCGCCATCGAGCGCTAAAACCTGCTTGGCACGGGCGCGGCGGGAGCGCGGCCAGAAGCGGGTTCCGCTGCCTCCCGCAAGGATGACAGGACGAAAATCAATACTCTTCGACATGGAAGACACATCCTAAGCGACTCACACAAGGTTTGAACAGTGACCGCAGATACATTCTTTTTACGAATCCGGGCTTTTGCGCACAACACCAGAGAAACGTGCATCTTGCGAGTTGTTTCCCTGGGTAGACGGCTCCCGCGGGAAGGTCGCTCCTGGAAAAGGACCGCCCGGGATACTCTGCCTCTGTTTTTTTGATAGCGTCCGGGGAAGGCTGGCTCCGGTCTCGGGAGCCAGCTCTAAACCAGCCGTTTGAGGAATTCTGCCATGCGGCGGGTCCCCTCGTCGATGTTCTGTTTGGTGACCGGATAGGACAGACGGATGTGCTCGCCGGTGCCAAAGGCCTCGCCCGGCACCGCGACCACGTGGGCTTCGTGAAGCAGGCGGGTGGCCAGTTGGGTAGCCGTCTGAATGCCCCCCTTGCCCAGAAATGCCGAGATGTTCGGGTAAACGTAAAACGCGCCCTCGGGCCGGGTGCAGGTCATCCCGGGAATTTCGGCCAGCCGCGCCAGCATGTAATCCCGCAGATCGATAAATTCGGCGCGAAACTCGCGCACGCACTCCTGCGATCCGTTCAGCGCGGCGATGGCCGCTTTCTGCACCACGCTCGAAGCGTTCGAGGTGGATTGGGACTGAAGCTTGCTGAGATTGCCGACGATCGCCTTTGATGCTAGCGCGAAGCCGGCGCGCCAGCCAGTCATCGAATAGGTCTTCGAGAGCGATCCGAGGATGACCAGGTGCTCCTTCGCCCAGGTGAAGGACCCGCCGGAGACAGGTTTCCCCGCATAGTTGAGATAGACATAACACTCGTCCAGAAGCAGGAAAATACCGCGGTCGTGAGCCAGGTGGACGATGCGTTCCAGGTCCTCGGCGGATACGACCGACCCCGCAGGGTTCGACGGCGAGTTGAGAATGATGGCCTTGGTCCGGGGCGTAATCGCCTTCTCGATGGCGTCGGCCGTGATGCGGAAGTTCTCCTGTTCGCTGGTCTCGAGGAAAACCACCTTGCCGCCCGCGTACTGGATGATGTCTTTGAAGCTGACCCAGTAGGGAACGGGAAGGACCACCTCGTCGCCATGGTCCACAAGCACCTGGATGGCATTGAACAGGGCCAGCTTGCCGCCAGTGGTGAAGATGGCCTCGTCGAGGCCGTAGTCCGACCCGAAATCGCACGCATGGCGCTGGACGATGGCCTTGCGCACGTCGGGAATGCCCGGCACCACGGTATAGCGGGTAAAGTTGGCCTCGATGGCGGCGATGGCCGCGTCCTTGATGTGCCGGGGAGTCGGAAAATGCGGCTCGCCGGCGCCAAAATCCACCAGGTTCGCCCCCTGGGCGCGCAGCTTGGCGGCCTCGGCGGCCACAGCCATGGTTGCGGAAACCTCAATCCGCCCGATGCGGGCGGCAAACACTTGCGAAGCGGCGGCTACACTCGTCGTCATAGCTTCTATCTTTGCAGATTTTGGAAGACAGCGAAACCCGTTTGCTCTGCAAAGCCCGAATCAGAAGCGGCGGGGCCAGGTTTGCCCAGGACTCGTCCCGCCTCCGATCCCGCGACCTCGGGCTGAGATCGTTAAAATGACACGTAGCTTCGGAGCCGCGAAAGCGGGTTCGAATGCGGCCATCGTCCTGCAACCGTCTCAAATTTGCCTGGAGGTCTTTTGCTCCGATCCCTTTTGCTCCGATCAAGGATTGTTTCAGCCGTTGTTTGTCTCGCCGTGATCCCATGCGCGCTCGCCGCCGGCCTGAAGCCTGCCGCGGCCCAGTCCCCGGCCGTCACCTCACTCGACAATTTCACTGGGGAATACACCGATCCGGCAGAGCCGGATACACCGCTTAGCTTTTATGTGCAGAACGGGCGGCTGGTGTCTGAGTCCGATCGCAACGTTCCTTCCGAACTCACCCAGACGGGCACCACGGAGTTCGCGCTGCCGGGCTCGAGGATCACTTTTCGCTTCAACGTCGACGGAGGCGGACGCGGCATCAGCGTGGTGGGATCGTTTGAACCGGAGATTACCTATCGCCGCACCGGTGACCCCGTCCATCATGTGTTTCACGACTATCAGCGGTCGGAGGCGATGATCCCCATGCGCGACGGCGTCAAGCTGCACGTCGTGATCCTCAAGCCCGCCGACATCGCTGCGCCCCTGCCGTTCCTCATCCAGCGCACACCGTACGGCGTGGACGGAACCACCCGGGCTTCGTTTTTCCGCATGCGGCCGGAGCTGGCGCGCGCTGGATATATCTACGTGGGAGCGGACATTCGCGGGCGCTTCAAAAGCGGAGGCCAGTTCGTGATGAGCCGCCCCATGGCGGACCATCACCCGGGGTCCCCACGGACGGGTCCTGGTCCGTGGGGTGGTCAAGATCCCAAAGCCATCGATGAGAGCACCGACGCCTACGATACCGTGGAGTGGCTGCTCAAAAACGTGGCGGGCAACAACGGGCGCGCGGGCTTTATCGGCACCAGCTATCCGGGATTTCTGGCCATGGAGGCGGGGATCGATCCCCACCCGGCCGTCAAGGCGATTTCCCCCCAGGCCCCCATGATCGACGTCTGGATGGGAGATGACTTCTTTCATAACGGGGCTTTCCGCCAGACCTACGGATACGACTACGTCTACATGTACGAGTCGAGCAAGGAATCCACCGACGTCAGCTACGGCAAGGACAAATCCGGCAAGCCCCGCGACGGGTTCGACTACTTTCTCGAACGCGGCAGCTTTGAAGAGGAGGTGAAGCGGTCGGGATCGAAGATGCTGCCGACCTGGAAGCTGTTCCTCGAGCATCCCGCCTACGACCTGGTTTGGTCCTCGCGCGGAGTCCAGTACGATCTGAACACGGTCGCCGTCCCCACGCTGACCGTGGGCGGCTACTACGACCAGGAAGACATGTACGGGCCTCAGATCGAGTACGCGACGCTGGAGCCGCATGACGAAAAGCACGACAACTTTCTGGTGCTTGGCCCATGGAGGCACGGATCCTGGTCGTCGTCGTTGCGGCACCTGGGCAGCCTCGATTATGGCGAACCCATCGGCAAGGAGTTCCGCGGACAGATCGAGGCGAAGTTCTTCGCGCACTATCTGAAAGACGAACCCGGATTCGATCTTGAAGACACCGCCAGTTTCCAGACCGGCTCAAATACATGGAAACGCTATGCGCACTTTCCTCCCAAGGAATCGGCGCCGACCAGCCTTCATCTCGAGGGCGACGGGAAGCTGGGTTGGAGCGACTCACCCGCCCCGGCCAAAACCACCTACGTGAGCGATCCAGCCAACCCCGTGCCCTATCGGCACCGCCCCATCCAGCCCACGTATTCCGACGGATCGCAATGGTTTGACTGGCTTACCGAGGACCAGCGTTTTGTCACCGGCCGCCCGGACGTCGCGGTCTGGAAGCTTCCCGTGCTCAAAAAGGATCTGGTGGTCACCGGGGAAGTTACCGCCGATATCTTCGCTTCCACGACGGGTACGGACAATGACATGGTCGTGAAGCTGATCGACGAGTACCCGGCCGCTGATCCCGATGAGAAGATGCGCGACTATCAGCTCATGACCAACGAGGAGATCTTTCGCGGCCGCTATCTCGACAGCTTCGCGCAGGGCCGGCCGCTGCGGGCAGGATCGGTGCGCGAATATCGATTCAGCCTGCACGATGTCGACCACGTCTTCAAGGCCGGGCATACGGTGATGGTGGAGATCCAGAGCACGTGGTTTCCGCTCTACGATCGCAACCCGCAGACGTTTGTGCCCAACATCATGACCGCCAAACCGGAAGACTACAAGCCTGCGACGATTACCATCTACTCCGACCCCGACCACGACTCAAACCTGCAGATGCCGTTGATGAACGCGTGCGATCACATCGAGTGCTTCTGAGCGAGGGCTCTGACCGCCTGTTCATCCACCATCTCCGTGCCCCATCCTTTCCCCTTCTTTCGGGCGAAAGGGTGGGATAGCAAAAAATGCCCCGCGCTTTTGCATTTTCTTTGTGCTGGTTTTGCCACAATAGAGGTGGAAGAAAGAATCGAAGGGCAGAGGTTGAAGAGAGGATTGAAGGGCGGACTCATGCAGAACCCGGAGCACCGGAAGCAATTCGGTTTCGTTCTGAACACTTCAGGGACCCCAAAACGGCACTTTAGGACCGTTTATATTTGCGGGATGGCGCCCATATTCGCTTTATCTTCAGTATCTTGCAGGATAATATCGAGTCGGAGTGGGTACCCTCCCCCGGGGTAGCCCTGTAAAACTGTAAAACTGTAAATCCGTCACTTCGATCGAGCCACGACTCAAGCCTTCAAACCTTGCAAGAAATCCAGACTTCGATCGCTTGCCTATTGCACCGTATAGAAGACGCTGGACTGATGAAGATCGTTGTAATTGCCGTCGAGGTCAATGACGGTAAGGGTGTGCGATCCGGGTGCCAGGCTGAAATACTCGTTCACGTCCGACCCGGCATACCGGCCCAGCTTGACCCCGTTATCCCAGACCTGCACCTGGCTTACCGGCGCTGACTCACTTGCATGAGCAACGATGTGAACGGTGGACATGTTGATAACTTCATTCGGCGTGGGCGACAGGATTTGTAACCCGTTGACTAATGGCTTCACGGTGTAAGTTACAGAGGCCTTATGGATATCTCGATAGGATGAGTCGAGGTCGAGCACCGTGGTTGTGTGCTTGCCGGGCGACAGATTGTAGATAGCATCGATTTGATCGCCATACACGCCGAGTTTGACGCCGTTATCCCAGACCTGCGTCTGGCTTACGGTCTTGCTCTCAGAAGCGCTCGCAATCAGGTGAACTGCTCCGGCGATCGTGGCTCCATTTCCTGGAGTTGAGACCACGATACTGTCGGATGCACCTCCAGTGGAGATACCCGACTTGAAGAAGTCTGCCATCGGTGCGGCAGTCTGCGCGGCGCCTGGACAAGGAGACAGGCCCATGGCCGCACACACCGTCTTCAGCACATTCTCGTTATGGTAGGTGACGATGGACTGGTAACCGGGCTTCACCAGCGGACCGATTACGAGAGTCGCGGTGCGGCCGCCGCATCCCACCGCAACGGTGTCAGAACAACGGCGATCTGTCGAGAGAGTCCCTTCATCCCAGACGATGAAGAGAATGCCATCGCCCCCGGCGCTGAACTCGGGCCGAACAAGTATCGCCGGAACGTTGGCTTGAAGCCACTGATCCGCGGCCTGGAGACTGCCGCTGTGGGCATCTTCGACCGCATCCGGAGTGATGTAGGCATAGTTGAAGGTCTTGCCTTCCGCGAAGTCCTTCGCCATTTGCGAGTAAGGCACGCTGTTCTTGTCCTGCCCCGTGCCCGGGCAAACATCCGTAAAGTCGATCAGCGGATTGTGGCGGCGGTAGTAGGTATTGCCTGCGCCTCCATTGAGTCCCTGAAAGCCGGCGGAGGGCATGTTGGACTGGTAAGACCTCCAGGTGTACCCCTGCTTCAGAAGTTCGCGGACGACGTTGTCATTGGCATGGTTGCATGAGACCGTGTCGTTGTTCAGCGTAACCGGCGCTCCTGCGACCAGCCACATCAATGCCGGCAGAGAACTGTGCTGATCGGAGTAGAACTGGGTGGCCAGGCCATACCGATCGATTAGCTGATTGTAATAAGGCATTTGCGAGTTGCCGACAACGTCTTCATAACTGTGATTCTCTTCGTTGATCATCCAGACGTGAGAGGATCGCGGAACGTTCTGTGCAATGGAGTTACTTACAAGGACTAAGCAGAAAGCGAGACACAGGCGCTCGAATGGCATAATGAAGGGCCCATCCATCCATAGATTTCCAGATCTTATTGGAGAGAACTTACGCTAGCTATACATCAAAGCTTGGCACATTTACAACAGCGCTTGTTGCCCCCAGGTTAACTTTGAGTATATCGACCAGCTCCCCATCGGCAGGGGATTCGCTAAACGCCTTTATATAAGTTCTTTGCAGGGAAGTCTGCGCAACGAGAGAACCCCGATTTCCCGCGTTGCATCGCCGCGGAACTAGCCCCACACGATAATAGAACTGCTGATCCCTTCCAGTTCACTCGATGATTCCTCCGGATGACCCGAAAACAACGCGCTAATCCCGTCCAGGAGGTTAACAACCTGAATGGAACTTCGGGGAGTGCGCCGGGAAGCCGCCAAACGCTGCACCGACAGGACGAATGGCTCCGTTTTGAGTTAGAATATCCATGCGAGTATGACTCTCCACCTCCCAGTTCCGGCCCTCCTCTAGCGGCGCCCGCCGCCCTGACCGTTTCTGCGCTTTTTCCGCGTCGCCAATTCACTCATCCAAAAATCTGCCGCACCGCAGGTGCCGGAGGGCATATGTTAGATCGTCTGGAACAGATGGAGCAGCGCTACAACGAATTGCAGGCGCAGTTCGCGCTGCCTGAGGTCATCAACGACCACGAAAAATACCAGAAGACCGCCAAGTCGGTGCGCGAGATCGAGTCTCTGGTGGAGAAGTATCGCGAGCTGAAGCAGACGCAGCAAGGGCTGGCCGATGCCCGCGGGATGCTGGCCGAGAGCGACCCCGACCTGCGCGCGATGGCGGAAGAGGAAATCGCCGCCCTTGAGCCGCGCGCCGCTGCTCTCGAAGAAGAGCTGAAGCTCCTGATGCTGCCCAAGGACCCCAATGACGAGAAGAACGTGATTCTCGAAATCCGCGCGGGCACCGGCGGCGACGAAGCATCGCTGTTCGCGGCCGAAGTGTTCCGCATGTATACGCGCTTTGCAGAGCAGCATCGCTGGAAGGTCGAAGTCATGTCCCTGTCAGAGTCCGGCGTGGGCGGGTACAAGGAAGTCATCGCCATCATCGAAGGCGACCGCGTTTACTCCCAGCTCAAGTGGGAAAGCGGCGTGCATCGAGTGCAGCGCGTGCCTGCGACGGAAACGCAGGGGCGCGTCCACACATCCGCCATTACGGTTGCGGTGCTGCCCGAAGCCGAGGATGTAGACATAAAGATCGAAGCCAAAGACATCCGCATCGATACTTTCTGTTCGTCCGGGCCGGGCGGGCAGTCGGTCAATACGACGTATTCGGCAGTGCGTATCACCCACATTCCAACAAATACGGTCGTCAGTTGCCAGGACGAAAAGTCGCAGATCAAGAATCGCGAAAAGGGCATGCGCGTGCTGCGTTCGCGACTTTACGAGCAGGAGATGGAGCGGCAAAATGCGGCGCTGGCCAAGGAGCGAAAGCAGCAAGTGGGCTCCGGCGATCGCAGTGAGAAGATCCGCACCTACAATTTTCCCCAGAACCGCCTCACCGATCACCGCATCGGGCTCACCCTGCACCAGCTCGACCTCGTGATGGAAGGCCGCCTCCAGCCCATCGTCGATGCCCTGATTGCGCACTACCAGGCGGAACAACTGAAAGCCGAAACCCAGGCGGCTTGACAGGCGGCACGATGACGCTGCGGGAATGCCTGCGCAAGGGCGAAGAGCAACTGAACACGGGCCCGCATCCGGATCGGGCGCGCCGTGATACCGAGACGTTGCTCCTTCACCTGGTGGGGAAGAATCGCGCCTGGCTGATCGCTCATCTCGACGAAGACTTTGCCGGATGCACCGCGATCCGATTCGCGAGCCTGCTCGACCGGCGTCACCGCGGCGAGCCCATCCAGTACATCTTGGGCGAAACCGAATTCTATGGCCTGCCGTTTCGTGTGACACGCGATGTACTGATCCCCCGTCCGGAAACCGAACACCTGGTCGAGAAAGCGATCGAACTCGCCCGCCTCCGCGCCGCGCCGCACGTTATCGATGTCTGCACAGGCTCAGGTGCGATTGCGGTAGCGCTGGCGCGCGCACTTTCCGCGGCCGAGATCACGGCGACCGATCTTTCCGACGCGGCTTTGTCGATTGCGCGCGAAAACGCACAGCACAACGGCGTTGAACACCATATTCGCTTTTTGCAGGGCGATCTGTTCGCGCCGGTTGCGGGCGAGCGTTTCGACCTCGTGGTCGCCAATCCGCCCTACGTGTCCACCATCGAGCGCGAATCCATGTCTGTCGAGGTGCGTGACCATGAGCCTGCGCTGGCTCTCTTCGCCGGTGTCGATGGACTCGATATCTACCGGCGGCTGATTTCGGCCGCGCCTGCCGTGCTGGTTCCCGGCGGCTTCATCGTGCTCGAAATCGGCTACGGGCAGGCGCGGGCCGCCGAAGAGCTACTTGCCGCCGCCGGATTCAGGCAGATCAAATTCATACCGGACCTGCAGGACATCCCCCGCGTTGCCTGTGCCGAACGAGCGTAAAGTCACATGCCACTTTTCAGCACCTGCTTGGCGATTGTGGCCAGTTGCATGTTCGACGTGCCTTCGTAGATCTTGCCGATCTTTGAGTCGCGAAAATATTTTTCCGCGGGATAATCGCGGACAAATCCGTTGCCTCCGAATATATCCACGCACTGGCTCGCCGTCCGCTCGGCTACCTGCGATGCCATCAGCTTGCACATGGCCGCTTCGCGAACGAAGGGCTGACCCGCGTCCTTGAGGCGCGCGGCGTTGTAAACCATCAGGCGGGCGGCTTCGATTTCAGTGGCCATCTGCGCAAGGGCAAACTGCACGGACTGGAATTCGGCGATGGTTTTGCCGAACTGACGTCGCTCCTGCGCATAGCGCGCCGCGTGCCGCCACGCTCCCTCGGCGAGGCCCAGCATCTGCGCGCCTATACCGATGCGGCCCTCGTTGAGAGTTTCAATGGCGATCTTGTATCCCTTCCCGGGCTCGCCGAGCAGGTTGGCGGCGGGTACCTCGCAGTTGTCGAAGAGAAGTTCGCAGGTGCTGCTGGCGCGAATGCCCAGCTTGTCTTCCTTGCGGCCAACGCTGAATCCCGGCGTGCCCTCCTCGACCAGGAATGCGGTGATGCCGCGATAGCCGGCCGCGGGATTGAGGTTGGCGAAGACGATAAATAGCCCCGCTTCGCGCGCGCCGCTGATCCACAGCTTTCGGCCGTTGAGGCGATACCCGCCTGCTATTGCCTCTGCGCGGGTCAGCAGTGCGAACGCGTCGGACCCCGAGGAAGCCTCGCTCAGCGCGTAAGCTCCGACGGTGGTGGATGCCAGGCGGGGAAGCCATGTACCCTGCTGTGCCTCGGTCGCCCAACGGCGCAGGGCGTTGATGACCAGGGTATTGTGCACATCGACCAGCACGGCCACCGCCGGATCGACGGTGGAGATGGCTTCAATGGCCAGGGTGGCGTCGAAGAAGCTTCCTCCGGCGCCGCCGAACTCTTCGGGGATCTCGATTCCCATCAGGCCGAGCGCGAAGATTTTCTCCACCAGCCCAGGGGCAATCTGCTGTTCCTCGTCCATCGCGCGCACAAGTGGCGCGATGGTGGTTTCAGCGAACTTCCGAACCGTGGAGTAAAAGAGATCTTCCTCTTCAGAGAGATGGGTCAAGGGCGACGGTGTGTGATGGGTCTCGGTCAACAAGCAGAGAGCCTCCGGCTTCGGAGTGTATCAAAGCCCGGTACGCGAAGATCGGGGTCCTATCCAACCGGAGGTTTGCTGCTGCAAACCTACTTCGGAGTCAGTTTCAGCGCATAACCGTATTTGCAGGCGACGCCGGCGGGCAGGGTCACTTCGAGCGCATCGCCGGTCTGGCGCCACTCCACTTTCTGAGCCGAACCAAGCAACTCGACAGAAGCGACGGGAAGCGATCCGCCTTCGTGAGATTTGCCGAGCGTGTGAATGGCGCCCTTGCCGTCGGAAGGGCAGGCCATCCCGATGGCATAGACTGTCGAACCCTTGGCCGTGAACCGGAAATCTTCAACGGTATAAGGCTTGGTGTCGGTGTCGTGGAACGCGCCCCCCACCACCTTGGTCGGTCCCTCCCCAAAAGTCTTCCACGGCGTGGTCCCATAGATGGCCTCGCCATTCACCTTGAGCCAGGCGCCCATTTCGAGCAGTGTCGCGCGGACTTCATCGGGGATGGTGCCGTCCGACTTGGGACCGAAGTTCAGCAGCAGGTTGCCGTTCTTGCTCACGATGTCGACAAGCTGATGAACCAGGAACTCCGGCGACTTGAATGTGTCCTTCTCGATATAGCCCCAGCTCTTGTCGCTGATTGAAGTATCGGTCTGCCAGTGATCCGCAATGATGTGGTCCTGCTGGCCACGCTCGAAGTCCCGCACCGCGGCTTTCCAATTCAGAGAGTAGTCCTTGAAGTTGATAACCCCGGTGTAGCCGTGCGCCGCCGCGTAGTTGTAGTAGAACGAGGCGAACTCGGCGACCGCGCCGCGGAAATTCGGCTGCCCGATCCACCAGTCGAAGTAGACGATTTCCGGCTTGTACTTTTCCACCAGTTCGGTATCGCGCGCCAGCCAGTCGCGGGTCCAGGCATCGCTCACCCAGGTCCAGTCATTGATCAGTGTGTGGTTGTCTTCCCCGGCTTCAAACCACTGGTGTGCCGGCCCATATAGGGATGCATATTTCGGATCATTCACGTCCGACCGGATCGCCCGTCCGCCGTCATAAAAGAAATTGTGTTCGGCGCGATGCGAACTCAGTCCGAAGTGCAGCCCTTCTGCCCGAACCGCCTTGGACAGTTCGCCCAGCGTGTCCCGCTTGGGGCCCATCTTGACCACTGTCCAGTCCGACAGGCCCGAATCGTACATCGAAAATCCATCGTGGTGCTCGGCCACCGGAACCACGTATTGCGCGCCCGACTCCTTGAACACCTTTGCCCAGGCCGCCGCGTCAAAGTGCTCGGCGCGGAATAGCGGGATCAGGTCCTTGTACCCCTTCGACTCGTCTCCCTTCGCAAACTGCTCGCGAAAATTTTTGTAGGCACCCTCGCCAGGCCGGTACATGTTGCGCGGATACCATTCATTCTCCGCCGCCGGCACCGAATAGACCCCCCAGTGGATGAAAATCCCAAACTTGGCGTCCTTGTACCACTGCGGCTGCTCGTACTTCATCAGGCTGCCCCAGTCGGGCCGATAGGGGCCATCGTTGGCCTGCTTCTCCGCCTCGGCCACCAGTCGCTTGCGCTCCCCGTCGTACTTCGCAACAGACTGCTGCCACTCCCGATCGATCTCGGCGGCGGATTTGGTGTCCCGGGTGGGGGCCAGCGGATCAGTGGATGTGGGACTCTGCGCAAAAAACGTGGATGCCCAGCAAAGCAGAAGAAGTGAAACGCAACCCAGTTGTTTCATACGCCCGCATCCTAAATCGCCGCACCTCCAGCCTGCAAACGCTTTCATGTGCGCTCCCTAGCCAGGAAGGAACATCGTGACAAACTCAGCACGTAAGTACTAGTCGCGTGAGTTAGCATTATGGTTTCAGCGGATGGGTTGCCCAAACTCAGCGGGCTTTCCCGGCTCACAGCGCGGAGTCAGTCCGCTACCTAGTGCACGTGCGGAGCATCTTCGTTCATTGAAAAGACGTTTTTCAATTCATCCTCATACGGAAAAACATGAATCATTCACGTAAATACCACCCGCAGCGAACTGGATTGCGAGCCATCCCGACTCGCGCCGTGAAGTGAACGAGCTGGTAGCTAACAGCGAATCTCTAAAAGCTGTCTCTCAAAACAGCCACACCACTCCGGTTGAAAACCGCCCGAAGTAGGTGGGAAGCCCGCGGACTCGGTAAGGGGCGAACTCCGGCCCCGGCCCGATGAGGGCTGTGTAGCTGTACTGAAAACCGCCACTCACGCGATATACAAAGCGGCGCGTGATCGGCGTGTCCAGGCCGCCGCCGACAAGACTTGTAAAACCGTTGGTCGCCGTGCGGGTTCCTTGCGGTCCCCAATTCCGGTTCAACGTAGCATCTCCAATCAGCCCGTCGGCGAACAAGGTCTCCCTCTTGATCTTGTGGCTGTATTGAGCGCCGGCAAGAATGAATAACGCATGCTGTGGGGCGTTGAGGTTGGTTCCATGGTACCCGTACGCGTCGAGTTTAAACCGCACCGAGTGCCATGACCCGAAGGCCATCGACACATCCCACCCGTTCAGCGACTGTCGCGCGCCGGGGAATCCATTCATTGTGTTGGAGAGCCAGGTGTAGCCGCCGTAAAGCTGGTAGTGGGCAGGCGCTTCCGATTGCGAATGCAATGTTATCGGTACGCAAATCAAGAAAATCAGGGCAAACAAACAAGACCGCATCCATGACCTCAGAGTGTTGGGCTTGAACCATCCTATCCCGTCCATCTGCGGAATCGGCCGCCGCAAGATCCGTCCTGGCGGTTCTCCCACGGCGCTCCGCCAGAGAACAGAGCAGGCAGGCTTGCGGCGCATGCCCGTCGCCGGCCCCGGAAATCAGCGCAGCAGCGCGAATCACGCTTGACATATTCCCATATGGGAATGTAATGTCCCTCTCATGGCGCGCGCCGCAACCACTTCCGATGTCTTCAACGCGGTCGCTGAGCCGCGCCGCAGGGAGATCCTCACACTTCTTGTCGTGAAAGAGCTTCCGGTGGGCGAGATCGTGGCCATCCTGCGACTCGATCAGCCGTCGGTATCCAAACACCTCCGCGTCTTGCGCGACGTCGGCCTCGTCCAGGCGCGGCGCAATGGCCGCCACAAGCTCTACAGGACCAACGCCCAGGCGATCCAGCCCCTCCATGAGTGGGCGGGAACATTCGAGCGCTATTGGACCCACCAGTTGAATCGCATCAAGGAGCGCGCCGAGGCGAAGATGCGCGTCCGCGACGAAGGTCAAGTTCCCCCCCAAAATCCGTCCCCCAAAAATCCTTCCAAGGAGAAACAATGACCGCGACACTCTCAGAAATTGAAAGCCTGTCTTTGACCGTGAACCAGGAGATCCGCGTCAACGCATCGCTCGAGGTCACGTTCGCTGCGCTCCTCGAGCAGCTTGAGGCCAACGAAACGCCCGACGGCGCAGCCATGCCGATGAAGCTCGAGCCCTGGCCCGGCGGGCGCTGGTACCGCGACCTGGGCAACAACAATGGCCACCTGTGGGGCCACGTGCACTCCATCAAGCGGCCCACCCTCCTTGAGATTGTTGGACCTCTGTTCATGTCCGCCCCGGTCGCCAACAACGTCCAATACAGGCTCTCGGAGGCCGATGGCGTGACGATCATCAAGTTCCGCCACAGCGGCTTCGGATTGATCCCGGAAGACCACAAGCGCGGCGTGAGTACAGGCTGGGGGCACATCAACGAACAGATTCGGTGCCGCGCGGAAGCATCCCCAACCCGATAACGATCCCATCCCCAAACAAAGGAGATCACCGTGTCCATCGCAGAAGTCACAGCTTCCACCGCCGCCCAATCGTTCCTCGCAGAGTTTGAAATCCAGGCGCCCATCACGAGGAAGTACCTGGAACGCGTTCCCGAGGACAAGCTCACCTGGAAGCCGCATGAAAAGTCGATGACGGCCGGGCAACTGGCCTATCATCTGGCGATCGTTCCCGCCGGAGTGCTCCGGCTCGTCCAGAACAATCCGGCCCAGGCTCCGGCCAGTTTCAACTTCCCCCAGCCGGCAAGCCGTCAGGAAATACTGACTGCCCTTGACGAGAGCGTCGCCGCGGTCCGCGAAGTGCTGCCCGCTTTCGATGATGAAGCCATGGACGAAACCTGGCGCCTGGTGTCCGGCGGCCGCGAGGTTCTCGCCCAGCCCCGGGCCCAGTTCCTGCGCGATGTAATGCTCAGCCACTGGTACCAGCACCGCGGCCAACTCTGCGTCTACCTGCGGTTGCTCAACGTCCCCGTGCCCGCAAGCTGGGGACCGAGCGCCGACGAGCCGCCACCCTTCATGCAGAGCCCGGCCTAGCTTCCCGGTCGTCCCGAGTGATCTATGTGCCCCGTATGTCTTGCCACCGCCGCCATCCTTGCGGGCAGCGCCACCGGCACCGGCGGGCTGACCGCCCTGGTGGCGCGCCGGCTTTGGAAGCGCGAATCGAAAGACCAATCCCCCACGAAGCCAAAGGAGAATTATGATGGCTACCAGCCTGACCGAGGTGCATCCCCACAAAACCGTCTCCCACGATGAATGGGTCGAAGCCCGCCGGCAATTCCTTGCCAAGGAGAAGGAGTTCACCCGCCTGCGCGATGAACTGAGCCGGCAGCGCCGCGAACTGCCCTGGGAACGCGTTGAAAAGCCGTATGACTTCGAGGGACCGCGAGGCAGGGAAGCCTTCGCCGGCCTATTCGATAACCGCAGTCAGCTTATCGTGTACCACTTCATGTTCGGCCCCGGCTGGAGCGAAGGCTGTCCCAGCTGCTCCTACCTCGCCGATCATTTCGACGCGATGACCATCCACCTGGCCCATCGCGACGTGACCTTCGCGGTGGTCTCCCGCGCTCCCTACGCGCAGATTGCGGCCTACAAGAAACGCATGGGCTGGCGTTTCCACTGGGTCTCGTCGTTCGGTTCCGATTTCAACTACGACTACCATGTCTCGCAAACCGAGGCAGAAAAGGCCAGCGGCAAAGCGGACTACAACTACTCCGTCACCACATTCCCGGTGGAAGAGCGTCCGGGCGCCAGCGTGTTCTTCAAGGACGCGAGCGGCGACATCTTCCATACGTACTCCACCTACGGCCGTGGCCTGGATATTCTCATCGGCACCTACAACTTTCTCGACCTGGCACCCAAGGGCCGCGATGAAGCGGGCCTGAAGCATTCCATGGCGTGGGTCCGGCATCACGACAAGTACGACGGCGGCTACTTCGTCGATGCTGAGAGGGGATACGAGCAGCCCAAGATGGCCGAGCCGGCAACCGGTCACGCGTGCTGCTCTGGCGAGCACCACGACTAGCCTGGATTCCTCACCAGCTTCGAAGGCTTGAGTCGCGGCTTGATGCGAGGTGGCGGATTTACAGTTTTACAGTTTTACAGGGCCGGGGGGGAGGGGTACCCATTCCGGCTCAAATTTTATCATGCAAGTAGTTGAAGATAATTATGATATGAGGCTCCATCCCGGAAATGTAAACGGTCCAAAAGGGCCCTATAGGGTCCCTGAAGTGTTCAGAACGAAACCCGAATTGCTTCCGGTGCTCCGGGTTCTGCCTGAGGCCGCACTCGGGTCCTCTCTTCCATCTCTATTGTGGCAAAACAAGTGGAAAGAAAATGCAAAAGCGCGCGCATTCTCTGCGCAATCACGAAGACGAGGGCGACGGGCGGTGAGAAGTGCGGGCCGGGTCCGTATCGGGAATCGCAAGCCTCAGGTTCGGCACGCCTCTATCGCTGCGCGTGGCCCGGGTTGATTGCCGCATGAATGAGCCGTGAACTTCCAGGGAGGTTTTGGGTAAGTCCAGCATCGAACACAGGGACCGCACGATAGAATCAGGTCAATGTACCCATATGGGGCCCAGATTACTCAAAGACGCAGTTTTCGTGTATTTGCCGCGTGGTTGATCCTGCTCACCGCGTTCGCGCCGGTTCATCCCCAAACTCCCCTGTCCCCACCACCCCCGTCCGCAAGCCTCACTTCGGCGCAGGCGGCCCTCACGTCTACCCAGATCGTCGATGAAATGCTGCGTCACAACAAGGCGCGGGCGGACGGGCTCAAGCACTACCAGTCGGTGCGCCATTATGAGGTGGAGTACACGGGATATTCCGCCAAAATCGGGGCAAAATTGGTGGTCGAAGCCGACTATGACGCCATTTCCGGCAAGACTTTCCGGGTTCTTTCGCAGAGCGGGTCGCGGCTGCTGGTCGACAAGGTCCTCAAGCGCCTTCTTGACACCGAGAAAGACGCTGCCCAGGACAAGAATTCGACCGCCGTTACACCTGCCAATTACAAATTCCGGCTGGCTGGGATCGAAAACCTCGCCGGCCGCCCCGCCTACATCCTCGAAGTGGAGCCCCACGTCGACAGCAAGTACCTGTATCGAGGCAGGATATGGGTGGATGCCGTGGACTTCGCCGTGGCCCGGATCGAAGCCAAACCCGCCCGGAATCCCTCCTTTTGGATTTCCAGCACTGCCATCAACCACCAGTACACCCGAACTGACGGCTTCTGGCTCCCGGCCCAGAATCGCAGCGAATCGAAGGTGCGCCTGGGAGGAACCGCGGTCCTTACCATCGATTACGGCACCTACCAGGTGGTCCGCGAAGCCCCTCTCGCGGCCGGGGGTTCGTAACCCCGTCCAATCGGCTCAAGGCAGCAGCTTGCGGATAGCGTACAGGGTCGTCCGGCGGGCCAGCTTCCTGGCCCGAAACGGCAAACCCTGGTGAACCGGGGCCGGCGTCGCAACGGATTCCACATTCTGCATCGCGCACGCCGTCTTGTAATGCTCAATCAACTGCAGGGTTGCTGCCTTCCAGCTGTGGTCGGCTGCGAAGGTCCTGGCCGCAATCCCGGCCGCTTCTCGCTTCTCCGGGCAATCAAGGAAGGAGCGAATGGCATCGATCGCCTCTCCGTCCGAATCGAAAAGGCGGCCGGCTTCGTCCTGAATCAGCTCGGGAATGCCCCCGGCTCGCGCCCCAACCACAGGCAGCCCCGACGACATTGCCTCCAGGATCACCAGGCCCAGCGTCTCGGTTCGCGAAGGCATGACAAACACGTCGCAGGACGCATACGCTGCCGCCAGATCTTCCCCGCGCAGGAACCCAGCGAAGTAGACGGGCATGCCCGCGAAATGCCGCTCTAAAACCTTCCGCTGGGGTCCATCGCCGATCAGGGCCAGGCGCGCGGCAGGAAGCGCCTGAAGCATCGGTTTGATGCGCTCGATGTCCTTCTCCGGGGAGAGGCGGCCCACATACACCAGGAGCGGGCTCTCAGGGTTGTTGCCGGTGAGCCGGGCGCGCATCGCTTCGGAGCGGCGACAGGGATGAAAGCGCGCCGTGTCCACTCCTCCCGGCCACAGCGCGACGCGTTCGATGCCATGCCGCGAGAGCTGTTCCAGCATCGCCGCGGAGGTACAAAGATTGAGCGTGGCGCGATTGTGCCGAGCCCGCATGATGCGCCAGATGTGCGGTTCCAGCATGCCCAACCCGTAGTAATGAAGATAGGCAGGCAGATCGGTGTGGTACGACACGACCAGAGGCAGGCGCAGCGCTCCGCCATTTGCGCCTCCGCCATAGTAGAGGGCCGCGATTCCCAGGAGCGCCGGGTCCGCAACATGCAGCAGGTCGGGCTGAAATTCCCGGATCTGGGCCCGCATCGATGCGCGTGGCAGGGAGAGGCGGAGCTCCGGGTACAGCGCGAACGAATGGCCTTTCATTCCAATGATGCGGGCGCCCTCGAATTCAGTCACTCCACCCGCGGCGTCACCTTCGGGAGCAAAAACCAGCACTTCGTGGCCCAGGTTCCCGAGATGACGCACCGTCTCGCACAGGGTGGTGACGATGCCATCGATTTTTGGAATGAATGTCTCAGTGAAAAGGGCAATTCGCATGGGCTGGCCATGGCCAAGTTTTACGTGAATGCAACAAAGCCTATCACGCTCAACTCAGTGTTGATCCGGGGTGCCGGGAGAGCCGGTGGAGTCCGCCGCCGGAGAGTTGCGTGGGGACGCCCGGGACGAGGATTTGACGGGATTGCCCGGCCCAGTCGAGACGGCGTATCGTGTGGCTGTACGCGATTTGAGGTGCCTGATGCGAATCGCTATCGTCACCGTGCTCGTGCTCGCCGCCGGGGCCGTGTCCTCCGCCGCTCAGAATGCTGCGACCTTTCCGTGGCAACCCGGGTTGGTTTCTCACACTCCGTTGTCAACCTGTCCCATCGACATGCGCGTCCGCCAGGGTATCGGCAGCAAAATGATGGCGGTCGACAAGCACGGCGCGCAGGTGGAAATGTTTGCCGCGCGGCTCGAACTCCTCCTCAAGGATCTTCGTCCCGACAGGCCGGCGCAGCAGATGGTGCAAGCCAGCGTGACCGTGCACGGCCTGAACGGCGCGGAGCAGATGGTCCCCGCGGACACGCACCGCGGCGGGTCGGCGGAAGCCGTCAGGACGCTCACGGTCCGGTTGACCCCCGGTGGTGAACCGGAGGTTTCGGGCGATCTCCGGCTGCCCGGCTTTACCGCGACTCTGATGGTCGATCTGGAGTCGGTCACCTATGACGACGGAACCGTCATGAAATTCTCCGGGTCGTCAGCGTGCCATGCCCCTCCCGATATGCTGATGCCGGTCGGTGGTTCCTAAGACTCGCGTTTGCGCTATCCCCGGCGGTCCTCGTTCGCGCCTGAATCCCGAAGTGCCCACTGTGTTACCGTTGCAATAAGTTGTCCTTGTAACCGGCAACGATTTTGCACTTGAACCAGTGCAAATAGCGGTCGGAAGTGGGGATGACAAGTTTAATAAGGAATGTCCCAGCAGCCGGAAATGACTTCGCCTTCCCTGACTGCGAGCCCGGCTCCTGCGCCTGCGGCCGTCGCTGACCCTGTGCCAGACTCTGCCCCGCCCCCTGTCGCCCGGCATACTCCGCAGCGCATTCCGCGCTGGCTGGAACGCGGTGAGCTGTTCCTACGCGTGCTTCTCCGCATGTATATCGGACTGGCGGTGTGCTATGCTCCGTGGTCTCACATGTTCTGGGACCAGAATCCCTTGTTTCTGCGCTTCCCTACACTGGCCATCTACGCGGCCAATGGCGCGGTCCGGGGACTTATCTCAGGTCTGGGATTATTGAATCTCTGGATTGCGTTCCGCGACGCGGTCCGCCATCGGGACGGGTAGAAGATGAAAGACGAAGGACCAGGGAACAGGGAACAGGGATCAGGTTCCGGCGACAAGGAGACTGATCTGACCAATGAGGTTGCCGTTTCTGCTCCCGCCACCCTGCCCGGTAATTGTGTCCCGCCGCCCCTGGACCGCGCCCCCCTGGCCTACGAGAATTCCGCTTTCCTCAACAGTGCCGACGGCCGCCTGATTCGCATCGTAGCAGAGTATTGCGAGCCGCTGGCCCGCTTTCGCAAAGAACAGATCCAGGACACGGTGGTGTTTTTCGGCTCGGCCCGGTTCCGCGGCCGCGAGGAAGCCGCCCATGAGTTGGAACTGCTCGACAACACCGGCTCCAGCCGTCCTGCCCCCAGCGAGGAGCAGCCCGCCAGCATTCCCCAGATCGTTGAAGGCACCGCCACCAACCTGCAGCGCAAGCGCGCGGTGGCTGCCGTCGAAATGGCCCGCTACTACGAAGACGCTCGCCGCCTGGCGCACATGCTCACCCATTGGGCCAAGAGTATTCCGTCGCGCCGGCATCGGTTCGTCGTGACTTCCGGAGGCGGCCCCGGCATCATGGAAGCTGCCAATCGCGGCGCCCACGAGGCGGGCGGCAAGACCATCGGGCTCAACATCCGCCTGCCCTTCGAGCAATCGCCCAACCCCTACATCACCCCGTCGCTCAATTTCGAGTTCCACTACTTCTTCATGCGCAAGCTGTGGTTTGCTTACCTGTCCAAAGCGCTGGTGGTGTTTCCGGGCGGGTTTGGCACCCTGGATGAGATGTTCGAGATCCTCACCCTGACCCAGACCCAGAAACTCGCCAAGAAGATCACGGTTGTCATCTACGGGTCCGACTACTGGAAAAAGGTCTTCAATCTTTCAGGCCCTGGTCGACACCGGGGCAATCTCGCCCAAAGACATCGAACTCTTCCAGTACGCCGACACTCCGGAAGAGGCCTTTGAATTGCTGCGAAGGGACTCACCGAAAATTACCTTACTCCCGAAGCGAGCCGCGCCCAAGCCGCGCTGAATCCGCTGCGACCGGCCCCGACCGCGAGCTCATGGCGGGTGTTACGGTCGAGGATTTCCTGGGTCCCGAGCTGGCCAAGACCCGCAAATAGTAAATCCAACTGCTTGACTGTCAACAAATTATGAGTGAGGTTTTTACCCCGGTGATAGTCTGAACAGGGAGGCTTCCGCTCAAGGCTCGCATTCTTTCGAAAGGCAATTAATTGCAGGGCACGACCGCTACTGCCTTCACGGTGCCTGCAATTCTGCCACCAGTTGACAGCCTTGGTACCTGTGGAAATTGAAGGATCCATTCGTGCTCATGTTCACTTGGCGTTTATGACCCACATACGACAATCAAGCGAAAGAATCAAATCTCAATCGGGCTCAAAAGGGGGAGAAATGGCCAAGTCGACCATCTCGTACCTGTGGTGTGACCAGCGCGCGGCGCAAGGCTTTCGTTCCGGCGTTTCGCTGCACAGTCACACGAATCAGTCGAAGGAAACCCTCAGCTTCCTCGCCAATCATGGGCAGCCAGCATTCCTTCCTGCGTCCCATCCTGGCGCGCATGGAGCGGCGGTCGCACGCCAACCATGGAGTGCGCATCAACTACGCCGCCGCCTATTGGACCCCGCCGCTGACCCCCAAGCTGGCCTTCGATCTGGAGACGCGCGCAGATCGAGAAGCTCGACGTGGCGCCCATGGTCTCCATCACCGACCACGACAACATCAAGGCCCCCATGCTGCTGCGCACGGTTCCCAGCGCGCGGCAGATCCCGGTTTCGGTGGAGTGGAGCGCTCCCTATGGCGGCGTGCAGGATTTCCACCTGGGCATTCACAACCTGCCCAGCGCCAGGGCCCAGGAGTGGATGGCAACGCTTCGAGGAATTCACCGCCCATCCCGTGATGACCGTCTCACCGACATTCTGGCGGCACTGCAACGACGAGCCCAACGTCATCGTGGTCTTCAACCATCCCATGTGGGACCTCTTCACGGTGGGGCAAGAGAAGCACGCGTTTCTGGTCAATCAGTTCCTGCAAAAGAACGGCCAGTTCCTGCACGCGCTTGAGCTCAACGGCCTTCGCCACTGGGACGAGAACCGCTCGGTGCGCGGCCGCTGGCCGAGCAGTGGAACATGCTGCTGATCTCCGGCGGCGACCGCCACGGCATGGAGCCCAACGCCAACATCAACCTCACCAACGCCACCAGCTTCACCGAATTCGTGCACGAAATCCGCTACGAAAAGCGCAGCAAGATGCTCTTCATGCCCCAATACGCGGAACCATGGAAGCACCGCATCCTGCAGTCCACCATCGACGCGATCCGCGACTACCCCGAATTTCCGCAGGGCTCGCGCACCTGGGACGAGCGCGTGTATCACCCCAATCTCAAAGGCGTGGACACGCCGCTCTCCGAGTTGTGGCCGAGCGGCTCCGCGCCCTGGCAGATGACCGCTGGGGTCTGGCTATGGTGCGGCTGCTGGGCCGGCGGCCGGTTTCGAGCGGATTGCGCCTCGCCTGGAGCGACTCCATGAACTGCGGATGGCGCTGGGCGAGACGGAAGGATTGGCGTAGCGGAGTTGTCTGGCTGTCGAAGTTTCGAACAGGGTGCTTTGCGACGTCTCGAGTAGACTCAGCCTTAGGCGAAGTACCCAGGTTTGGCGCCAACGTCTTAATTCGCCGGCACCGCTGACCAATAATGACCGATCCGTGCCCCGCGTGGCCTATTTCCCCGACTCGTTCCATGAAGTGAACGGGGTTGCCCATACCAGCCGCCATTTTGAAGCCTTTGCGCGCCGGCGCAACCTGCCCTTTCTGTGTGTGCGCGCCGGCGATCGAGCCCAGGCCCTGATTGAAGACGGCAATGTATGGACCCTCGAGCTGCCCCGCGGAGTGCTGTCCTTTGCCCTCGAAAAGGATCTTCGCTTCGACCCCGCATTTCTGCGTCATGTTCCCCTGATCCAGGAGACTCTGGACCGCTTCCAGCCGGACCTGGTGCACATCACCGGCCCCAGCGAAGTCGGCATGCTGGGCGCGGGCCTGGCTTGCAATTTCAACCTGCCGCTGGCTGCCAGCTGGCACACCAATGTGCACGAATACGCGGCCCGGCGCTCGGACTGGTTTCTGCGCCTTCTCCCTCGCGACTCATGCCGAGGCCGCCGCCCATACCATCGAAGACCTGGCCATGATGGCCGCCGCCGCGTTTTACAGCAATGCCCGCGTGCTCTTCGCGCCCAATCTCGAACTCTGCCGGAAGTTGGAGAAGCTGACCGGCCGGCCCTGCCACCTGATGCCGCGCGGCGTCGATGCCGAGCTCTTTCATCCCTCCAAACGCAACCGCTCCGCCGAAGATCGCGACCAGGTGCTGGGGTTTGTGGGGCGCCTTTCGGTGGAAAAGAACGTGGCCCTCCTGGCGCGCGTGCAGGAACAACTGGTGCAGCTCGGGCACCGCAGCTTCCATTTCCTCATCGTGGGCCATGGCGCCGAGGAGCCCTGGCTGCGCGAACGGCTGCATCGCCCGGAGTTTACCGGGGTTTTGCGTGGAGAGGCGCTCTCGGCAGCCTACGCCAACATGGATCTCTTTGTTTTCCCCTCCCACACCGACACCTTCGGCAACGTGGTCCTGGAGGCGATGGCGAGCGGTGTCCCCGCGATCGTAACCCCCAGCGGCGGCCCGTGCACCATCGTGCGCGACGGCGAGACCGGCCGCATCGTCCCGGATGAAGAATTTGCCGCCGCGGTGGCTGCCGTCCTGGCCGATCCGGTCAAGCACGCCGAGATGGGACAGGCGGCGAGGGCCTACGCAGAAACCGCGAGCTGGGATTCGGTGTTTGAGGGAGTGTATGCGGCGTATGCGCCTTTACTGCTCGCGCACGGAGCATGACGAGTGATTCTGCGAAGGGTGCGATGGAATGCAGCCGCGCCTGTAGCGAATGTGGGTTGTTCGAGCCAAGCCTCCTGCTTGGTTGTGGTGAATTTCGTGGAACTTTTCCCGGGCGGTGGGGTTCAAACGGTTGACAGCGCTTGCGGTTTGCCCGTCTAAACGGATGAATCCCACAGCGCATGGACTTGCGGTGGCGCCTTGCGCCGATCGGCGACAGCAGGCCAGGACCATCGCATGCGGAGGAGAAAAAACAAAGATGAAGAGGCCATGGCTTACTCGGATGTTTCCTTTGGCTCTGGCATTGACTGCGGTACTTATCTTTTCCCCCGAGTCGGGTTGGGCTCAGCAGGATCCTGGACAAACCCAGGATGCGGCTCAGGTGAACGGACAGCGCAGCGACGGCCAGATCGAAATGGATGTGGTGAAGGCGCTGGACGACTCTCAGGCGCTGAAGAACGATATGATTACGGCCGCCACGATCCAGAGCCAGGTCACTCTTTCAGGCACGGTTTCGAGCGACGCTTCGAAGCAACTGGCCGAGTCGATCGTAAGCAAGGTTCCGGGCGTGACCAAGGTGAACAATCACCTCAAGGTCGGCAACCCGGCAGATGCGCAGAATGACCAGTCCGCCCAGCCGGCTCCTGAATCGTACCCGGACCCGAACGACGATAACGGCGCACCGCAGTCGGCCCAGAACCAGAACCCGCCCCAGTACGCACCGAACGGGCAGGAAAACGCTCCGCCCCCATATTCGCAGCCGCCGAACGACCAGCCGCAACCGGGTTACTCTCAGAACCCGCCGCCGCAGCCGGGCTATCCACCGCCGGGCTATCCTCCGCCTGCCGATGGCCAGCAGCCGGGTTATCCGCCGCCCCCTCCGGGATATTCGCAGCGTTACCCGTATCCTCCTCCGCCCCCAGCTCCCCGGTACTCCATTCCCAATGGTCCCATTACCCTGGCCCAGGGAACGGTACTCCAGGTCCGCACCACCGGCGCTCTCGACAACAAACGCGCCCAGGAAGGCACCCCGCTTGACTTCACGGTGATTGGCGATGTGACCGTGAATGGCTGGCTGGCCATCCCGCGCGGAGCGACCGTGCATGGCGTGGTGACCGAAAGCAAGAACGCCGGTCAGCTCAAGGGCTCTCCCGAATTGGCCCTTCGGCTTACCTCGCTTGACCTGGGCGGGAAAAACTATCCTCTGGATTCGGATGAGTTCAGGGTGAAAGGCCCGGGCAAGGGTGCCCACACTGCCGGCAATATCATTGGCGGGGCGCTGGTCGGAGCTTTGATCGGTGGGGCGGTCGGCGGCGGTGGCGGCGCGGCCATTGGCGCGGCTGCGGGTGGCACGGTGGGCACCGCGGCATCCGCTGCCATGCCCGGACCCAACGCCTGGATCCCGGCCGAAGCGCTTGTGACCTTCCACCTCAACACGCCGCTCACGGTGGAGCCGGTAAGCCAGCAGGAGGCAGCGCGCCTGGCGCAGGGGTTATACCCGGGGGGCCCGAACCTTTACCGCCGTCCCTACCCCTACTACGCCCGCCCCTACGGGCCGGCCGTCTACGCTTATCCGCCACCGGTTTACTACCGCCCGTACTACATGGCAGGTGGCTATTACTACTGGCGCTAACGGCCATTCCAAAGGCAGTAAATCCGGCATTCAGGCCTGGCCAGGGTGCCGGATTTGTCTATTGAGTTACTTCAATGGCCCTCCAGCGCCCAAACAGTGCAGATGACGGAGTATGAAAACGTGGATCCACGCATCGTGCGGTATCCCTGAATATCGTGGTGTTTTGGATCTGATCTTGGCTGCTGGCTTAATGCGCCTTTACTAGCTGTTTCGTCAGTTGGGAGTCGGCAAGCGACGATACAGTCCGGTCCAGACAGTACTCTCGTTACCTAAAATTGAAAACTATTGATGTTTGCTTTGCTGAGAATCAGGTTACTATCGCTCTACGACCCCCTTAAATCCTCATCCCAATTCCCTAAGAGCGAGAAGAAGAGCGAGCTAAATGATCTACCTAAAGAGCGTCCTTGCAGGCATGATGTCCTCGGTTATCGGAGGACTCTTGACGACCGTCGTTTTCGTTGCCATGACTCTGAGCCACCTGTCGCAAGTGCAGTCTGTCTCCTACTTCCCCGTGTTTCTCGCGCACTCCGGTGCGATCAGCGTCTTCCTGATCTTTTTCCTGCTTGGTTTCATGGTGGAGTTTCGCCGGGTGTCGATCTTCAGGAACGGACGCCGTTAGGGGCCTGCTCGAACCAGCCCCTGAGACTTCCAATCGCGTCCTCGGGACTTCGCGTGGCGGTTTGATCCTTGCGATTCCGCATGGTCCGGAGCAGCCCTCCGATATAATGATGGATAATCGCGTCCAGCGAGTATAGCTGTCCGCCTGCCGGCTGGGGCCGGCTTCCGCGGATCGGAAACCTGCGCGTAGAGAGTAGAAGGCTTTACCCACCGATGATTCGTTTTCTGCAGAGAGACAACCGCCTCACCAAGGCCCTTTTCGTCGTCATCATTGCCGCCGCTTCGGTGTCGATGGTCGTGTACCTCATCCCCGGCCTCACCGGCCAGGGCGCCACATCGGCTGACACCTATGCGGTGATCTACCCTCACTGGTACAGCCGCTTCCTTTCATCGGGCGACGTGGTCACCGAGCAGCGGGTGCAGCAGATCGCCCGCCAGCAGATTCAGCAGCGGAATCCGCAATACGCGGACAATCCGATGATCATGAATTTCTTCACCCAGCAGGTAGGGCAGCAACTTGTGCAGCAGCAGATTCTGCTCGCCGAGGCGGGCCGCCTGGGCATCGGTGCCACCAGCGAGGATGTGGCTGCCTACCTCCATTCCGGTCCCACCGGCGCGGTCATTTTCCCCAATGGCAAGTACATCGGGGACGATCAGTATGCCGCCCTGGTGAACAACCGGCTCAATATCTCGGTGGCCGAGTTTGAAGACAACATCAAGCGCGACATCGTGCTGCAGCGCCTGCGCGCGCTGGTCACGGCTGGCGTTTCGGTGAGCGACCAGGAAATCCGGTCCACTTATCGCAAAGACAACATCAAGATCAAGTTCGACTACGCGGTGCTGTCGAGCGACGAGCTGGGCAAGACCATCAATCCCTCCGACTCCGATCTCGAGGCCTTCTTCAGCAAGAACGCGGTTCGCTATGCGAAGGCAGTGCCGGAGCAGCGCAAGATCACCTACATAGCCTTCACCCCTGAGCAATTGCCCGGTGGCGTTCCGCAGCCCAGCCAGCAGGAGATCCAGTCGTACTACACCGCGCACCAGACCGAATACTCGGCCCCGGAAACAGCGACGTCGCGTCACATCCTGATCAAGCTGGCTCCCAACCCAGACGCCAAGGCTGACGCGGCTGCCAAAGCCAAGGCCGAAGACATCCTCAAGCAGATTCAGAGCGGCGGCAACTTCGCCGAGCTGGCCAAAAAGAATTCCGACGACCCCGGCAGCAAGGACACGGGCGGCGAACTCGGCCCCTCGCAGCGCGGCCGCATGGTGCCGGAATTCGACAACGCCATCTTTACTCAGAAGATCGGTGACACCAAGGTCGTGAAATCGCAGTTCGGGTATCACATCGTTCAGGTGGAATCGCGCCAGCCTGCCCACGTCCAGCCCTTGAATGAGGTGCTTCCCACCATCCAGGCGACGCTTACCCGGGAGCGGACCGCGCAGGCCGAAGAAAGCTATGCCCAGACGCTGACCGCCGAGGCCATCAAGAGCGGCCTCGACAAGACCGCGGCTGCGCACAAACTGCAGGTAGTCACCACTCCGCCGGTAGCCGCGGGCGGAACCATCGCCGCGCTTCCCGACGGATCTCAGCTCATCTCCAAGGCTTTCCAGTCCAAACAGGGCGATCCGCCGCAGTATGCGCCCACCGGCGAAGGTTATGCCATTTTCCAGGTCACCGGATCCGATCCGGCTCACGCACCCTCGTTCGCCGACTGGAAGTCCCATGTACTCGACGATTACCGCAGCGAGCAACTGCCCAAACTGCTGACCCAGAAGACCCAGGAGCTTGCCGACAAAGCCAAGTCGATGAACGATCTTGCCAAGGCCGCGAAAGAAGTGGGCGCGACCGTGAAGACCAGCGACCTGGTGGGACAGAGCGGCCAGGTTCCGGACTTCGGTGAGGTGGGCCAGGTGGCCCCGCAGCTCTTTGATCTGTCGACGGGCAACATCAGCGGCCCCATCAATACCGGTCGTACCGGTGTGGTGGTCAAGTTGGTCGACAAGCAGGCACCGACCGACGCCGATATCCAGAAGAACTTCGATCAGACCCGCGACCGCATACTTGACCAGCGCCGCAACGAAGCGTTTGAATTGTTCGCCAGCAACGTGATGAGCGACTACAAGAAAAGCAACCGCATTCGCATCAATGCAAAGGCCCAGGCGCCGGATACCGGCGAGTAGCCGCACCAGGGGCTCTAAACAGTACGCACGCGTAAGACATCATTCCAACGAGTCGCATCCGGTGTCCGCAATCCGGGCAGGGGTCAATGTGTCCGACAATACGTACAAGTCGCGCGTTCTCATCGTGGATGATGAGCAGAACATAGCGAACACGCTGGCCATGGTGTTCAAGATCAAGGGCCACGAGGCCCTGGCGGTCTACAACGCGGAGAGCGCGGTCGAGGCCATCGAGACATTCGAACCCGATGTCGTGCTCAGCGATGTCATCATGGGCAAAATGACCGGCGTGGATCTGGCTATCTATCTCTCCAGGGCGCGGCCCGATTGCAAGGTCATTCTCTTCTCCGGCCAGACGGCCACTGCCGACGTGCTGGCCGAAGCCAGCCGGAAGGGCCACGACTTCCGCCTGCTTGCCAAGCCCATCCACCCCGAGAAGCTGCTGGAAGAGATCAACGGCCTCCGCTGAACACCGCCAGAATCAAAGCCACCGTGTCCCATCCTTTCGCCTTTTCCTGGTGGAAGGATGGGAAACCACCGAGGCAAATCGGGCACTTTCCTTGGATCCGCCTGGACGACTCTCCAAAAATGGAGTATAAAGAGTCCAGTTGTTGATCGGCGGAACGAATGGCAAGTCTGACTTACCCGGTTACCCGCTACGCCCCTCCGGAAATCGTCGACCTGAGTTCGAAGGAGGAGCGCAAGCGCCTCAGCGCATCCGGCCTCAAAGCCCTCTTCAATATCGCGGAGTGCTGGAAGCTGCGCAGCGAAGAGGTCCGCGAACTTCTCGGCGGTGTCGCTAACGGCTCCTACTTCGAAATGAAGAAGAATCCCGAAGGCAAAGTCCTCGATGCCGACCAGATGTACCGCATCTCCTATCTGATCGGAATCTTCAAGGCTCTCAACATCCTCCACAGCCAGCCGCTGGCCGATGAATGGGTCCGGCTTCCCAATTCCAACCGCATCTTCGGCGGGCGCACCCCGCTCGAGTACATGACCCGGGGCGGGGTCTCCGCCATGCAGACCGTCCGCCGCCTGCTCGATGCCCGCCGCGGCGGCGTCTGACAACCGCGCGAGCCGCCATGTCCATCCCCACTTCCCGTGTCCGCCGCCGCGATACGCACCGCTTCATCCAGTCGAAGTACAGTCCGAAGGAAGACAGCGTTCTGACCCGGATTGCGGATGACGCCGTCCACCTCGCGCACTTGTTCGAGTTCGACAATGCCACCAACGACCGGCTGCTCGCCGAACGCGAGTTGCTGCCCGGCATCAGCGCCCAGGAACTGGTCACCGGTATTCCCTATGCCAGCGTGGTGAACGCGTCGTTTACCCATGCCCACCCCCAGGGAAGCCGTTTCGCCGGTCCTGATCGCGGCGCCTGGTATGCCGCCTTTGACGCGCGTACGTCGCAGGCGGAGGTGGGCTTCCACAAGTCCGTGCAACTCGCCGAAATCAACCGCTTCATCGACGACGTCACCTACGACGACTACCTGGCCGACTTCAACGGCGATTTTCACGACCTGCGCGACGCGCCCGACCAGGCCGCCTGCCTCGACCCTAACAGCTACGTTGCCTCGCAATCGTTGGCGGAAGAGCTGCTCCAGTCCGGCTCCCAGGGCATCGTTTATCCCAGCGTCCGCCGCCCCAAAGGAACCTGCATCTGCTGCTTCCGCCCCGTTTTGGTCACCAATGTTCGCAAGGGGCCGACGTATCGATTCGTGTGGGACGGCACCCCGACACCGGTCATCACGAAGCAATAAACCCAATCTGAAGCGGCGTCCCGTCTCCGGTGATCCGAATTCGCTGCCTGTCCATCTATCTCCGCCCCTTTGCATCCGATAATAGGGCCATGGAATTTCAGCGCTCCTCGGGTATCTTGCTGCACATCAGCTCCCTGCCTTCCTATGGGGGAATCGGCGACCTCGGACCCGCCGCCTACGACTTCCTTGGTTTCCTCGCGGAGGGCAAACAGCACGTGTGGCAGGTGCTGCCGCTTTGCCCAACGGGCTACGGCAATTCGCCCTACGCCGGTTCCTCGGCTTTCGCGGGCAATCCGTACCTCATCAGCCTGGAGTTTCTTGCCGATTGGGGCTGGATCGATGGCAACCGCATTGCCGGCCTTGCCGGACGCGGTGGTCCGGTGAACTTTGAAGAAGTGGAGCGGCGCAAGCTCCCCTTGCTGTATGAAGCCGCGGCCAGCTTTCTCGACCGCGGCGCCAAGGATGCGAAGTTCGCAGAGCAATGGAAGCGGTTCGGCGCGTTCTGCAAGGCCGAGGTGAACTGGCTCAACGATTACGCCCTGTATGCCGTGTTGCGCCGGGAATACGGAACCGGCGCATGGACGGCGTGGCCCGAACCGGTGCGCAAGCGCGAGTCAAAAGCGATGGCCGAGCTGAGAGTGAAGCACGCCCGCGCCCTCGCCCTCGAACAGGTGCTGCAATTCGCTTTCGACCTCCAGTGGCACGATCTGCGCAATGCCGCGACGCGCGGAGGGATAAGGATTCTGGGCGACATCGCCATCTTCGTCAACATGGACTCCTCCGACGTATGGACGCATCCCGAGCTCTTCGAGCTGGATGAAGACCTGCGGCCAATCCATGTTGCCGGCGTGCCGCCCGACTATTTCTCCGCCACCGGCCAGCGCTGGGGCAATCCCCTCTATCGCTGGGACGTGCTCGCCAGGCAGGGCTTCGACTGGTGGGTGCAGCGCATCGCCCGGTCCTGCCAGCTGTACGACATCGTCCGACTGGATCACTTCCGAGGCTTCGAATCGTACTGGTCGATCCCGGCCGACGAGGAGACCGCCATCCACGGCGAATGGATCAAGGCGCCCGGCCTGGAGCTGTTCCGCGCCCTCGAGGCGCAACTCGGGAAGCTGCCGCTTGTGGCTGAAGACCTTGGCCTCATCACCAGGGCGGTCGACAAACTTCGGCTGGACCTGGGAATGCCGGGCATGCGCGTCATCCAATTTGGATTCAGCGACAAGGGCGCGCACATTCACCTGCCGCACCGGTACGTGCCCGCGACCGTGGCCTACACCGGCACCCACGACAACGACACGACGCTGGGCTGGTGGCAGAAGGCCGGCGAGGTGGAGCGCACCGCCGCCGAGGCCTATGTGGGCAGGATCGGCCCCGAGGCCAGTCCCGTCTGGCCGCTACTCCGTGCTACGGAGGCCAGCGTCGCCGAGCTCGCCATCGTCCCCGCGCAGGATCTGTTCGAGCTTGGCTCCGAGGCCCGCATGAATACCCCCTCTGTGCCGGCAGGAAATTGGAGCTGGCGCGCTCCCGAGGGAAGCTGGCCGGCTGGACTCGCCGGTCGGCTGGCGGAAGTTGTCGAAGTTACAGATCGCGATAACGATCCAATGGGTGAGCCCGATCCGGAAAAGGAACCAGCGGTCGACGCTTCGGGAGGCAATTAGCCGATCTTTCCGCCCGGACCCGGACTCAGCAAAGCGCAAAGAATCGCCGCTGAATGTGTGCTAACGTGAGGCTGAGTTTTGGATCTGCCCAACGTAGGCCAATTCACCAATATCTACCTTTCTGAAGAGGCAGTACCATGCGTACCGTTCAATTCGTCGTTTTGCTTGTCGCAATGGCCCTGCCGACAGTGGCCCAGCAGTCGGCTTCAGTAAACAAGGGTTCCGCCGCAGCCCCCTCAACGGCCGCCGGGTCCGTTGCTGCAAACGCCGCCGACCCGGAAAAGCAAGAGCTTGCAAACGCGTTGAAGTTTTTGGCAGCTTCCGATGCCCGCCCGCGGCTGGAACAAAGCCTTGACAAGCTCCTCGAGGAGGGCAAGCAGGTGATGCTCCAACGGAATCCCGGCCTTGATCCGAAATTTGGCGATGAATGGGTCAAACGGATGCGACAGAGGGTCAAGCTCGACGATTTCGTGGAGATCACCGCAAAGGTTTATGCGACTTACTATACGAGTGAGGAATTGGAACAGATGACGCAGGCTCAACTCGCCCTCAGGAATTCCAAGATTTATTCTGTGTCCCCTGAGTTGAGCCAGAAGATCAAGACCAATGGGCCCAAGATCCAGCACGACATCAATACAGATATTTCGCGGCTCGGTTCCAGCATGAGCATCGAGGTGGGGCAGCAGATCGAGAAAGAACATCCTGAATGGGCCAAGCCGCTGCCACCTGTCCCTGCTTCGGCGGCTCCTGCTCCCCCGACAAAAAAGTAATCATTGGCGGCTTCAGCCCAGCGTGCGCCTGCAATCGCAAGAGCCAGGCAACGCGAGGCAGGTCCTGGTTTGGTTCGACCGGCTATCCTTGAATGGTGGCGGCACACATGGGAACCGCGGCGATCGAAACCCACGGGCTTACGCGACTCTTTGGCGCATTGACGGCCGTGGACGACGTCACCTTCAGCGTGGCTCCCGGCCAGTTCTTCGGCTTTCTGGGACCGAATGGGGCGGGGAAGTCGACCACCATCAAGATGCTGACCGGCCTGCTTGAACCGAGCGCGGGATCCATTGAGATCCTGGGGCGACGGTTCACCGCCGGCGCGCTGGATCTGAAACGCCAGATCGGTGTCGTTCCCGAAGGCATGGCCCTGCTGGGCCGGCTCACCGCACCGGAGTATCTCCGCTTTGTCGGTCGCATGTACGGCCTCGACCGCGCGACCACCAACCAGCGAACCGAAGAATTATTGGAGTTCATGCAACTGGCCAATGAGAGCCGCAAGCTGGTGACGGATTTCTCCCACGGCATGCAGAAGAAGCTGGCGCTGGCCGCGGCCGTCATCCACGGCCCGCGGGTACTGTTCCTCGATGAGCCGTTTGAAGGCGTGGATGCCATCGCCGCCGGCATGCTCAAAGCCATGCTGCAGGGCATGATCGGCCGCGGCGCGACCATTTTTCTGACCACCCACGTGCTCGAGATCGTGGAGCGCCTGTGCAGCCACGTGGCCATCATCAGCCAGGGCCGCCTTGTGGCGAACGGCTCCATCGAAGACCTGCGCGCGGGCGTTGCCAGCACCCTGCCCGGCGCCGAATCGGCCCAGCGGCTCACGCTCGAAGAGATCTTTTTGTCGATTTTAGGAGCGGGAGGGCAGGAGCCGGCGCAGGAGCTGTCATGGCTGACCTAGCGGAATCCTCCACCGCTCCGCTGACCGCGCATGGGGGTCCGCTCAGCCCGCTCGCGCGCTCGCAGTACCGGGCGCTTGCCTCGATACGCTGGAGCATCTTCCGCAACACCCTGCGCACCGGCCGCGGGGCCCTCGAAGCGACCGCGCATGGCCTCTCCTACCTGATCTACGGGTTCATGGGATTCGGGTTGGGGATGGGCTTTGGCTCCGGTGCATACGCCATCGCCGCGGCCGGAAAATGGGCGATCGTGCCGGTGTTGTTCTGGGCTCTTCTGCTGGCGTGGCAGGTGGTGCCGGTTTCGATTGCTTCCTTTCAGGAGCAGTTCGACGTCAACGGACTGCTGCGATTCCCGGTGGGATTTGGGGCGTTCTACCTGCTCCACCTGATATTCGGCATGGTGGACATTTCCACCATCCTGGGAGGATTCTGCTGCCTAGGCATCCTGGTGGGCACCACGATCGTGCGCCCGGACCTGTTCGGCTGGGTGGCCATCGGCCTGACAGTCTTTGCGGGGTTCAACATTCTTCTCGTGCGCGCCATCTCGGCGTGGACCGACCGCTGGATGGCGCAGCGGCGTACGCGGGAGATCGTGGGATCGCTGTTTTTTCTGGGACTGATAGGTATGCAACTGCTGAACCCGGCCTTTCACAACGAGACTCACAGCCGCGAGTCGTGGGCAGCCATGTCGCGGAGGCTGGAGGCCGCGAATCGTGTGCAGCGCTGGCTGCCCCCGGGGCTCGCCGCGGAAGCTGTCGAGCAGGGCGCGGCAGGCAAGCCTGAGACCGCGCTGGGAGCCATCGGCCTTCTGGGGCTTTACACGCTAGCCACGGTAGGCGCCCTCGGTGTGCGGCTGCGCGCGGAGTATCGCGGCGAGAACTTCGGCGACGCTCCATCTCGCCGGAAGGAACTACGGCGGAATCGCGCGTGGCTGATCGATGGCTCCGGCCCCATCGCCGCAGTAATGGAAAAGGAACTGCGCGTGTTGTTGCGCGCGATGCCGCTTATCTACGGACTGGCCGCGCCCCTGCTGATGGTGTTCATCTTCTCGGGTATATTCATCCGGCGGGGGATGCATGGCGGCCTGGGGGCGGGCCATCCGTATCCGATGAGCCTGCTCATCAGCCTGGCCTACGCGTTGGTGGGCTTCACCCAGTTGTTCTATAACAGCCTGGGGCCGGATGGACCGGGAATCCAGGTGCTGTTTCTCTCCCCCACGCCGATCCGCACCGTGATCCTGGCCAAAAACCTCTTTCATGGAATGCTTTTCCTGGTTGATGCCGCGCTGGTGTGCTTCGTGGCCAGCCTCCGCATGGGCTGGCCGTCTCCGGCAGCGGTCGCGGCCGCGGGGGCCTGGCTGCTGTTTGCCTTGCCCGTGCACCTGGCCGCGGGGAACGCGTTCTCCATCAACATGCCGTACCGCATGAATCTGGGACGGCTGACACGGCAGCGAGGTTCGCAGGCCAATACGCTCTTGAGCATGCTGATCCAGGCCGGCGTGCTCGGCGTCGGCGTGAGCGTGTTTGCGCTGTGTTCCTTGTTTGACAGGCTGTGGCTGGCGGTGGCCGTTTTCCTGATCCTGGCGGCAGGAGCTGTGTTCGCATGGCTGCGGGTGCTCGCCCATATCGATGCCATGGCCAACCAGCAGCGGGAGTCATTGATCGCCACGCTGTGCAGGACGGAATGAAGAAAACCGGGAGGCGTCAGGAGCTGGGTGGACGAGGGTTGGGCCGGCGAGTCGGGCTCAATAGCCGACGCTCACGGCTATGCCGGCTTCCACAATCCCACCACATTGCCTTCCGGGTCCGCGAACCACGCGAAGGTTCCGTTGGGAATCGCTATCGGCGGCACGATCGTTTTTCCCCCCAGTCCCTCGATCTGAGCCAGCGTCTGGGCCACGTCATCGGTTTGCACGTAGAAATGAGTGAACTGATGCGGTTCGTGGCCGAGAGCCGCGATATGACCCTGGATTCCGTCGCCCGATCCGGTCTTTATGCCTCCCATCGGACCAGCGTCGATGGCCCAGCCAAAGGCGCTTCGATAGAAAGCGCTGGTAGCGGCCTTGTCCTTGCAGCCGATTTCGAAGTGAACTACGGGATGGTTCATCTTTCCCCCGATGGCGTGAAAGTAGAACCCCAGCGTAGCTTTGTATGGTTCATTTGTCCATGCAGGGCCGATTCGCACCCGCATGGGATGGTGAAATAGAAGCATGGCCAGCAAGATTCGCGTAGGTGTACTGTTCGGCGGGCGCAGCGGTGAGCATGAAGTCTCGCTGTTGTCCGCCGCTTCGATCCTGAAGGCAATCGACCGCAGGAAATTCGACGTAGTCCCCATCGGCATCACCAAGGACGGCCACTGGCTCGCGGCAGGCGAGGCCACAAACCTGCTTGAGGGCGACGGCAGCGCGGTTGTCCGGCGCCTGCGCGCGGGTGACCCCCAGGCCACACCCGGCGCCAAGCTGCTGCACGACGGCATGCCCACGCTGATGGCGCCCATGCCCGGTCCTCAAGGCCCGGAAGGCAAAGCCATCGATGTTGTCTTCCCGGTGCTGCACGGAACCTTCGGCGAGGATGGCACCATTCAGGGACTCTTCGAACTGGCCGGCATCGCTTACGTCGGCTCCGGGGTGCTCGGCTCATCCGCGGGCATGGACAAGGACGTGATGAAACGGCTCTTCGCGCAGGCCGGCCTGCCCATCGTGAAGCATGTAACCGTGCTTCGCGGCGACTGGGAAAAGTCTCCCCGCAAGGCTGTCGCCGGGATAGAAGCCGCTCTCAAATACCCAATGTTCGTGAAACCGGCGAACCTTGGCTCGTCGGTGGGCATCAGCAAGGCCCACGATCGCGGCGAGCTGGGGCCGGCGCTCGACCTGGCCGCCAAGTACGACCGCAAGCTGGTTGTCGAACAGGGCGTCGGGGGCAGCAAAAGCAAGGCCCGCGAACTCGAGGTTGCGGTGCTCGGCAACGACGATCCCAAGGCCAGCGTGGTGGGCGAGATCATCCCCGGCAAGGAGTTTTACGACTACGAGGCCAAGTATCTTTCGGAAGGTTCGGTGCCTGTCATTCCAGCCAGATTAAGCCGGTCCGAATCAAAACAGATCCGCGACATGGCGGTGGCGGCTTTTCGCGCCTGCGATCTGGCCGGCCTGGCCCGCGTGGATTTCCTGATGGAGCCCGACGGCAGGCGCCGCATCTTTCTCAACGAGGTCAACACGCTTCCCGGTTTCACCCAAATCAGCATGTACCCCAAGCTGTGGGAAGCGACCGGCATCCCCTACAAGGACCTCATCACGCGCCTCATCGATCTGGCCCTCGAACGGCAAAGCGAAAAGAACCGCACCACCTACAGCAGAGAAGAATAGTGAACAGTGGTGAGTGTTCGGTGGTCTGGAGTCAATGCGGGGAACCGGTTACCCCTCACTGGTGTCTAACACATTAGAAGAAAGAGGATCTGAGCACGTCGTCTTCTGTTCTGATCACTGTCCACCGATCACTGACCACTGGCTTCTGTATCCTACCCACTGAGGACCTCGACCCATGACCCTGATGGATGCACCGAAGTTCGACGCCGTACGCGACCGTCGCCAGCGCGAAGTGCTGTGGATCTGCGTGGGCACACTGGTGGTCCTGTTTGTAGGCTCCTGGCTTTTGGCGGGACGCCCCGTGGATTGGCCGTGGAACTGGTACACCCACTACAGCGGGCGGACCACCATCAATACCTTTTTGAAGGACGTGGAGCGTGGCGACCTCGCTGCCGCCTACGGAGTCTGGAATCACGATTCGGACTGGCAGAAGCACCCCGAGAAATCGGGCGCCTATGACTTTAACCGCTTCCAGCAAGACTGGAGTGCGAACAGTTCGCAGAATGAGTACGGGGCCGTCAAGAGCCACCAGATCGTTGCCGCCCGCATGGCCGGCAACGTGTTGCTGGTGGGGATTCGCATCAACGATCTCAAGAGCAAGGCTCTCTTCCTCAACTACGATCCCAGGACCAAACAGCTCGGCTTCTCGCCGGTCGAACTATATCTGGGACCGTAGAAGAAGCGGCGGGGGCGGAATTTAGCCGGCTTCTGATTATCTGGTTGCTTCAGCAAACCCCAATGGGTTGGGGATTATGTCCTTCGCTCCGCGAATTTGTTCGTACGCTGTTGACCTGCGAGCGGTTCCGAGACCGAGCAGGGTCTGGAATGCCGCCGCGGGCGTTTTGCGGCGGTTGTGCCGAAAGACGAATTCATCGAGGTAGACCTGGAGTTGGTCCTTGCTCACTCCGTGGTAGGTTCCGATCAACCACTGTTGGAGGTTTCCTATCGCCCGGTCAGCGTGTGGAACCGCCGACTTCGCGCCCTTTCGCAATTCCGACCGGAGAGGTTGGTTGCGAACGACATGTTTAAAGCCGGCCTCCAACAAACCAGAGAAACTCTTAAGACCATCCGTATAGATCGTGGAACCAGAAGCGACGTTATGGATAAGGAACGACCTGATTGTGGCCGCCTTGAAATCCCGAATGACACTCATGCGGATGCGACCGGAAGCTCGGCCCCGCTTTTCTACGGCGACTAAGACCAAAGCCGCCCGCCGGTCCTTCAGTTGTCGGCTCCCCCGGAGCCCCGCTTGCTCTCCGCCGATCCACGTATCATCCACCTCTACCTCGCCGCGCAGAGGCTCCCTGGCCGCGTTCACCATCGCCCGGCGGAGTTTGTGCAGCATCATCCATGCAGTTTCGTAGCAGGTCAGGCCCAGTTGACGCTGCAGAAGGAGGGCAGAGACGCCGCGCTTGTCTGTGGTCATCAGATACACCGCCCAGAACCAATCGCTCAACGGGATCTTCGTCCGGTGGAGGATCGTCCCGGAGGTGAGCGAAACCTGGTAGCGACATTTGCCGCATTGGTACCGACGCTGCTTTAACAACTCATAGGCATTTCCATGGCCGCATCGGGGGCAATTGAACCCTTCCGGCCAACGGCAGGCTGCCAGATACCTCTGGCAGGCCTCCTCAGTAGCAAACTCGGCCTGAAATTGGCGCAGCGTCTTCGGGAACGATGGCCGGGGCACTCCTCTACACTATCTGTTGGGGTTTGCTGAAGCAACCAGATAATCAGAAGCCGGCTAGAGCAGCTGATCCGAGGGCGGCCAGCTCACTGAGCGCCTTTTCCAGGCTCGCCGGATCCTCGACGTTCAGCGCCTTTTGCGCCGGATCGATCTGCTTCATAAGCCCTGTAAGCACTTTGCCCGGTCCGACCTCGACAAAGACCTGAGCTCCGGCCCCCGCCAGAGCCTGCACGCAATCTACCCACCGCACCGTGCCTGTCACCTGGCGAATGAGCGCCTCGCGGGCGCCATCGGCCTTGGTCACCAATCCGCCCGTGGCATTGGCAGCCACAGGAATCCCCGGGTCGGCCAGCGTGAGCCCGGCCAGCACCCGCGCGACTTCTTCCTGCGCCGGCTGCATCAGAGAGCAGTGGAAGGGTGCGCTCACCGGAAGCATCACGGCCCGGCGCGCCCCTTTGGCTTTGGCCAGCGCCGCCGCTCTTTCCACCGCGGCCGCAGCGCCGGAGATGACCGTCTGCCCTGGTGAATTCAGGTTCGCGGCGGCGACTGTGAGTCCCGTCTCCGCGGCTGCTTCCGCGCAGGCGACGGCCACCTGGACGGCATCGAGCTGAAGTATCGCCGCCATGGCCCCCTGGCCCGCCGGTACCGCCTGCTGCATAGCCCGCCCGCGCGCTTTCACCGCCCGCACCGCATCGGCAAAGCTCAGCGTTCCCGCCGCCACGTGCGCCGACCATTCCCCGAGCGAATGTCCCGCGGCCATGACCGGTTGCACCCCGTGCGCGGCGAGAACCCGCCAGGCGGCTACGCTCACGGTCATGATGGCCGGCTGGGTGTTTTCGGTCAGCCGTAACTCGTCTTCCGGTCCCTCGAAACACAACTTCGAGATCGCAAGCCCCAACGCTTCGTCGGCCTCGGCAAATGTATCAGCCGCAACCGGGTAGCGCTCTGCGAGTGCGCGCCCCATACCCACCGTCTGAGAACCCTGGCCGGGAAAAAGAAAAGCAATCTTGGTATTCATTCCAGAAAGGATTGTAGCGGACTGGGCCCGCGGCCAGGCGTGATCCGGGCGACCTTACAATTTCCGGAAGGCGCGAACCGCACGGGTGTCAGTTCGGACGAAAAATCAGTTCCACCGGCTCTTGTCGTTGGGATCATCGTCGATCTGGCGGCCGCGGCCATCGAACTTCACCGTCCGCCCCTGCTTTCGCATGTAGACCTCGAACTTGCGGCCCGCGCGCCGGCGCTTCCAGCGGTAGTACTGGTTACGCAACCCGTACCAGCTTTCGCTCACTGCGAACGAAACCCCGCGCCTCGGCGCCATACGGATGTAAATAAGCCCTGCGAGCGCGCCGCCCAGCTGCGCAAAGGCATACATCTTGCTCTGCCCGAACAGCATGGCGAAGGTGATGAGGGCATAGATGGCAGCCATGTAGCGGGCCTTGATGCCGATCGCGAAAAAGAGCAGAAACTGGGTGTCACCGTACAACACGCCAATCGCGATCAGCAGTCCGAAGATGCCGCCCATGCACCCGAAGAGCGAGGACTGCTCGACGGGGTAGCCCAGCCGGTCGGACACAACATAGATGGCCACCGCGGCCAGCGCTGTGCCCAGAACCGACACTGCGTAGAGACTGGTCACCCAACTGTCGCTTCGCGCCGTCTCGAGGAAGCTGGCGAGAAACCATAGTGACAGGAGCTCAAACAGCGTCCCGACAAGGGAAGGATGAATGAAGCTGTAGGTGAAGGGCTGCCATAGTTCGCCGCGCAGAAACAGGCTCGGCGTGAGTTCCATGTGGGCCGCGAATGCTCCCGCTGTCGACCGGAACGCCATGTTTGCGACTAGCAGGACAAAGAAGGCGCCCAGGTTGACCAGCACCAGGCGCCGCGTGGCGCCGCTGAAGTCAGGGAAAGCAAACGGCATTGGCCCAATGCGTGCCATAAGTGTTCTAAGGGTAAATCGAGAAGCATCTGCGTGTCATTGATGTGGCGCTATGGAACGACGACCAGGCCTCGATGGCCGGAAGCATCCACGGCCCGGACACCAAAGATTACGTTGTCCTTGGATATGGGCACGGTCACGGTGATCACTCCGCTTGCGGCCTGCGGAGTCACTTCCTCTGCGAATTGCCAGTCAGGTTCGGTGGTTTCGCGCCACAGAACTTCGTAGTGCGCGAGCGCACTGGGAGCGGGTTCCCAGCGTAACGTCGTGCCGTTTTCGAGTTTCTGGGTATCGATCGCGACCTTCGATGGTTCTCCGGGAGAGGCCGCCAGAGTGGCTAGAACCGCGGCGTTGAGCCGGGCAACCTTTGCCACGTAGTTGAAATCTACAAATTCCAACACGTCGCCGAGTACCGCGTCCTTTGAACCAGGCGCGGGGCGGACAACGTTCTGGTGCTGATGGTTGTAGTCCTCCCGCCACTCGGTCAGCCGCACGGCCGCGAATCCCTCGTGGTTGAAGGAACTGTGGTCGCCTCCGCGCAGGTAGCGATCGGGGCGGGCCACCAGAGACGCCGCGAATGTCGACGCTGACGAGGCAGGAAAATAGGTGCGCGCTGTGTCGGCCATTGACCGAGCCAGCTGGCGGCTGGGCGAGTCGTTCTCGCCTCCAAGAGCGCGTATGTGGCGGCCCTGCTCAGAGGTCGCCGCCATGGGAACGCCTTCGGAGAACACGCGTACCCGGTCCTTCAACTGCAACATATCGCCGGGAGTCGTGTTCCCACCCACGATGTCGTTGTTGAGAACCCCTTCGAGCTTCCAGCCCTGTTCGCGGGCCAACTGCGCCAGATGAGCCGAGCCGACCAATCCCTGTTCTTCTCCGGCCACTGCGACGAAAACCAGCGTTGCCGGAAGATGAAGAGTGCTGAGCGCGCGCGCGCATTCCAGCGATACCGCGACTCCGGACGCGTCATCATTGGCGCCCGGCGCAGGACCGCGCGCGTCCATCACATTCAAATTGCGCGAGTCATAATGGCCCGTTACCAAGTACATTCGCTGGGCCTGGGCCGGATTGCTCCCGCGCAGGATGGCATAGATGTTTGTCATGCGCGTCGGCTTGGGGATGCGGTTGGCCCAGCTGGTGCCGGCCGCACTCGCGGGATCGGCGATAAACGTGTCCCGTTTGACTTCGAGGCATCCGCCGCAGCTCTTCGAAATGCTTTCAAATTCCGAAGCGATCCAGTCTGCCGCCGCATCGATTCCGGTACCCGCAGGCAGGTCCGGTTCCATGCTGGAAAGGGAATTGCGGGTATTGAATCGAACCAGCGTTTCTATCGTCTGATCAATGCGGGAGGGATCGATGATGGCGAGGGCCCTGGTGATGGCCGGATCGGGCGCGGCCGTGGAAACCGGCTTGCCAGATCGAAGAAAATCGGGCTGTGCACGGCCGACCGTTACGACCGGTGCCAGACATAGGAACAGTGCTACGGTGCGAAAAATCATGGTTGGTTCTCCACCCGCGAAAGTTGTACTCTTCCCTCGCCCTGTCCACTTGACCGGAGGCCGGAGAGCATCTCAAACTACGAATACCATTCCAATCTTATGGAGTCGGGCCGCAAGGTATCGTCATCCCAAAACGTGAAACATGAAACAACCTCATCAGAGAGAGGAGGCCGCCGTGCCCACCTGCCCAGAATGCGAAAATAATCTGGATATCGAAATGGACGAAGTCGAAGAAGGCGACGTGGTTGCTTGTGAAGAGTGTGGAACCGAATACGAGATAGTCGGTGTCGAGCCGCTGGAACTGACGCGCATCGGCGACGAACTGGACGAGGACGACGACGAGCTCCTCGACGAAGAAGAAGAAGAGGAAGAATGAAGTTGAATCGTGCAAGCATGGCAGCCGCGGTGGTGTACGCTGCGTTGGCCGCGGGATTGGTTCCCATGGCCCGCAACGGGGGCTTGCCGGCGGCCCAGGCGCAGAATCTTGGACAGCGCGTTGTGACCGGAAGAGTGCTCGACGCAAACTCGGCCAAAGTTAGCGGCGCTACCGTTTTTCTCCAGAATTTGAAAACAAAATCCATTCGCAGCTACACCTCGTCCAAGGACGGACGGTTTCGCTTTGCTCAGGTGAACATGTCGGATGACTACGATCTGTGGGCTGAAAAGAGCGGCCAAAAGAGCGCCACCAAGACCGTCAGCTCATGGGATGCGCGTAAGGAATTCGAGGCCGAGCTGAGGCTTAAATGAAGGCTGGCGGGGCTTCTGCACTGAACAAGGCGCTGTCATCCTGAACGCAGTCCGCCGGGCCGGACGAAGTCGAAGGACCTGCGTTTACGTTGCCGCCAGAAGCACCGCTGCTTTGCCGCGCCTTTATCCTTCGAGCTTCTTTGTCACAAGTTCATTCAGTAGTGCCGGGTTAGCCTGGCCCTTTGTCGCGCGCATCACCTGGCCCACAAAGAACCCCGCCATCGTCTTCTTGCCGGCGCGATACTGCTCCACCTGTTTCGGGTTGGCGGCGATCACCTTATCGATCAGCTTTTCGATGGCCGACGAATCGGTAATTTGCTCGGGCTTCTCACGCTCGTAGACCGTGGGGAAGTCCTCACCCTTTTCGAAGCACACATCCATCAGCTGCTTCATCTGCTTCGAGCTGATCTTTCCTTCGTCGAGCAGATCGGCGGCCAGCACAATGCCGGCCATCGAAACCGGCGAATTCTCCTGCTCGAGGCCCAGCGCCTTCAAACGCCCGCCCACTTCGCTCAACAGCACATTGGCGACGCGCCGCGGGTTCTTCGCAGTCCGGGCCGCTGCCTCGAAACGGTCGGCGAACTCGCGCGAAGCGGTCAGCGTGCGCGCGTCCTGTTCGTTCAGGTCGTACTCTGAAAGCATGCGCGCCCGCCGCGCCTCGGGCAGTTCAACCAGATTTTTTTCCGTCTCACCGATGTATTCCGGCGTAAGCACCAGGGGCGGCAGATCGGGCTCGGGGAAGTAGCGGTAATCGTGCGCCTGCTCCTTCGAGCGCATGGGATAGGTACGCCCTTCGACCGCGTTCCACAGCCGTGTTTCCTGCTTCACGTTCCCGCCGTTCTCGATGACTTCGATCTGCCGCCCGATCTCGTACTCCAGCGCCAGGCGGATGAACTTGAAGCTGTTCACATTTTTCACTTCCGCCTTGGTGCCGAAGCGCTCCGCGCCTTTAAGACGGACGCTTACGTTGGCGTCGCAGCGCAGCGATCCTTCTTCCATGTTGCAGTCCGAAACGCCGGTGTAGAGCAGGATCTCCTTCAGCCGCGTCAGGTACTCGAAGGCTTCATCTGGGGTGCGGATGTCGGGGTCGGAGACGATCTCGATCAACGGCGTGCCGCAACGGTTCAGGTCGAGATAAGTCTTCGTCGCCGAATCGGGAAAGCCGTCGTGCAGGCTCTTGCCCGCGTCTTCTTCCATGTGCACGCGCGTGATGCCGATGCGTTTGGTCGACCCGTCAGCTGTGGGCACCTCAATCCACCCATGCTCGGCCAGCGGCTTATCATATTGCGAAATCTGGTAGCCCTTGGGCAGGTCGGGATAGAAGTAGTTCTTGCGCGCAAAGATCGAGCGCTCGCGGATGTCGCAGTGCAGGGCGAGGGCGGCCAGTGTGGCAAACTGGACGGCCTTCTCGTTCAGAACCGGCAGGGCACCCGGCAGCCCCAGGCAGACCGGGCAGATGTTGGTATTGGGCTCGGCGCCAAACTTGTTCGCGCACCCACAGAACGCCTTGGTGGCCGTCAGCAGTTGCACATGCACTTCCAGCCCGATCACGGGCTCATACTTGGCCAGAATTTCCGGCGACAACGCAGCAGCGGCAGGCATGGATAAATTCTAGCGCGAGGGGTTTCACTCGGCGGGCACATGGCCCCGCACATGGACTTGTCATCGAAAGCGAATCCTTCCCATACAAAAGGGAAAGCCGGCGAGCGTTAATACACCTCTACTTTCGCCCTTTCGGTGAACGGATGTCACGATAAGCTGTTTGAAGGCAAGAAGATCCGGCGGCAGGTGGGGATGGTCCGGAACCTCCTGTCCGCTTCACCGTTCGCTGCACTCCGACGCCATTCAATCCATCATTTCGCCGTTCGCTGCAGGCGGATTGGGTTGACGAGGCGGGCCGTTTAGTCTACCCATGACTTTCCATGTCCGGGATTTCTGGGGCATCCGGAGGCGGACGGGCTGAGTTAACCGCCCGCCAGACAAATATTTGAAGGAGATCTGAACGAATTATGGGAAAAGCGATCAAGTACGCCGAAAAAGTAGCCGTCTACGCTGCCAAGGGCGCGTGGGTGGTGTATGAGCGTCTCAACCGCATCAGCCCGAACGCGTCGTTCACCCCCAAGTGGAGCGATAAGCCTCTCCTCAAGTCCTATGAGAAGGAGAAGCCGCCGCTGGGCTGGCCGCGTACCACCGATTCGCTGTGTCCCAAGTGTGTCCCCGAGATCCGCAAGCAGATCCTGGACGGCAAGCTGCCCCACGAAGTGCTGCTGAATGAGAAGGTCGGCGAGATCAAGGCGCAGATCATCGAGCGCGATGGCCAGATCCTGATGGTCAAGGACTGCCCCAAGCACGGGCACTTTGAAGACGTCATGTCCATCGACACCGCCTTCTTCAAGCACCTGGAAGAGAGCTTCCCTGGGCGCGACATCCGCGCCCACGGCAAGGGCGACGAGAAGCTGCACAACCACGGCACGTCGACCGTGACCCATGGCCGCGGCTCGGTGCTGACCATCGACCTCACCAACCGCTGCAACATGATGTGCGATCCCTGCTTCATGGACGCCAACCAGGTGGGCTTTGTCCACGAACTGACATGGGAAGAAATCAAGACCATGCTGGACAATGCCATCACCATCAAGCCCAAGCGGCAGATGAGCGTGCAGTTCTCGGGCGGCGAACCGACGCTTTCACCCTACTTCCTCGACGCGATCGCCTATTCCCGCAAGGTGGGCTACAACAGCGTCCAGGCCGCATCGAACGGGATTGAATTCGCCAAGAGCAAGGAGCTTTGCCGCGCCGCTGCCGAAGCCGGTCTCCGCTACGTCTACCTCCAGTTCGACGGCATCGGCAACGCCGCAAACTCCCATCGCAAGGTCGGCAACCTGTTTGATGTCAAGCTGCAGGCCATCAACAACCTGCATGAAGCCGGCGTCGAAATCGTTCCGGTAACGACGATCATCAACGGTATTAACAACGAGCAGGTCGGCCGCATCATCGAGTTCGCACTCGACAACCCCAAGAAGATCAGCTTTCTCAGCTTCCAGCCCGTCAGCTTCACCGGCCGCGACGAGGACATCTCCGAGGAGCGCCGCGTAGCGCAGCGCTATACGCTCTCCCACATGGCCCACGACGTCAAGAAGCAGGTCGGCCTGGGCGAGCCGGAGCGCGATTGGTTCCCCATCAGCTTCATGAGCACCTTTTCTGACTGGGCCGACCTGATTCACGGGCCCAGTGCCGAGTGGGGCCAGCTCTCCTGCGGATGCCACCCCAACTGCGGCATCGGCATGGCCCTGATGATCGACAAGGAGACCAAGGAAGCCGCTCCTGTCACCGCATTTCTGAACATGAACAAGGTGGCCAAGGACCTGGCCAAGGTGAACGACGCGGCCCGCGGCAAGTGGCTTTCGGTGCTCGGCTTCGGCCTGGCGCTGATGCGGAACTACGATCCGTTCCAGTCGCCGACCCACTTCAAGATCACCGACATGCTCAAGAAGATGGACAAGACCTTCAACGCCACCGGCAAGAACTACGGCAGCGTGAAGGGCGACCGGACGCTCGAAGATATCCAGAAGCGCCGTCAGGACCGCTGGAACTTCCTGTTCATCGCAGGCATGTGGTTCCAGGACCTGTTCAACTACGACTTCCGCCGCACCGAGCAGTGCATCATCCCCTACGCCACGCAGGAAGGCGAAATCAGCTTCTGCGCCTACAACACCGGCGTGGGCTGGCGGAACATCATCGAGAAGATGCACATGACGGCCACCCTCACCAAGTGGTACGAGGAGCACGGTCGCCACGAAATCTTCGCCGGTGGCAAGAAGGTGGGCATGACCGAGGTCGGCCACACCCTCAACCTCAACATGGACCACGTCAACTCCGAAGCCAACCACACGCTCGACACCCTCGGCATCGCCAAGAACGCCCGCGAGGAAAAGCTTCGCGCCCGCAACCAGACGACCGCCGACAAGGTGAAGGCCGACGCCGAAAACGCCCGCATGGCCAAGCTCTACCGTGAGCAGGTGCTGGGCGAAAAGCCCATCGAAGGCCTGGTCCGCCTCGACTCGATCGCGCCTGCCAAGTCGGCCGCCAAGCAGCGGGAAGCCGAACCCGTGGCCGGCGACGACTGATCGGTTTTCAACTCGCTTCGTTACCCAAAGGCCGTCCGCATCGCGGACGGCCTTTTTGCATGCAGGAATCGACAATCGGTCTATTCGTTGCGCCAGGATACCTTTTGCTGTGGGCGGTGATCTTGACCAATGATTTCGCGGTAAAGCTGCGGACGTCGCGCCTGGAGATAGCGATATCCTCCCGCCTGAGTCAATTTGTCGGGTACACAACAGGCGATAGCTACGTCGTCACCGAGTTTGGTGCATTCGGCGAGGATGTCGCCGAACGGGTCGATGATCATGGAACAGCCGTTTTTCAGTTGATCGTCATCCATGCCGATTGCATTGCTGAACACGACGTAGATTCCGTTGTCGTAGGCCCTGGCCGGCAGCCACTTCATGAGCCAGGCACGGCCTTTGAGACCAAGGAATTCGGTGCGAAGCGAGGTCGGGTCATTGGCCCGATTCTCCCAAAGCCTGGGGTCGACGAATCCTGCCCCAGGCCGCGGCGAGGGCGTACACATGGTCACGTGCGGCATGAAGATGATTTGTGCACCAAGTAAAGCGGTGGCGCGAACGTTTTCGATAATGTTGTTGTCGTAGCAGATGAGAATGCCGCATTTCCAACCGTGGAGATCGAAGACCACATATTCATCCCCCGGGAGCAAATGAGGATTGATGAACGGATGAAGTTTTCGAAATCTGTCGACAACGCCCGCGCCATTGACACAGATATAGGCCTTGTAAAGCCGGTTCTCAGCGTCCTTTTCGAATAGCCCCGCAAGAATCACCATTCCTGTTTCATTTGCAATTTCACTGAGGGCGCGGACACTTTCTCCATCGGGTATCAGCTCTGCAATCGAGAGCATCTGCTCCCGCGAAAGCTTCCTTGCAAACGTATATCCGGTGATGGAACATTCGTGAAACGCAATGACGTTGGCCCCAGCCGATGCGGCTTGTTCGGTCAACTGCCGGATGATCGACAGGTTGTAGACCTTGTCCCCGCTCTTGTGCTCGAATTGGGCGCTGGCTACGTGGAGGTTCTCCATGCGGCTAGGATAGACGCTCGCGGAGTGTGGCGGATGAGATCTGGGATCTCATTGGGCTACCAAACTTCCAGCTCGAAATCCCGATACTCGCGAATCAACTCGAAATCCGCGCGATTCGACGTGATGAGCCGGGCGCCATGAGAACGAGCCGTCAGGGTGATCAGTACATCGAAGTGCAGATCGCGCAGCTTCATCGCTTCAAATCCACGGTCGCTCTGGATCTTCGTGAGAATCTGTCCCGACTCGAGCCAGGTTTTTTCTGTAGGAGTGAAGATCGGGTAGCTTCGCTCGAGAGTACGAAGGAACGCTCGCTCCGCATGCGTTGTCGCGCCTCGCCAGAGTTCGGCTAAAACCACCGCGGACGTTCGCACCAACTCATCAAGGTCGGCGATGCGCCGGCTATGGCGTTCGGAACGAAGCTGATCGACGAGAATCGAACTGTCGAAGATCACCATCTCACTTGTCGTAGTTTTCGAACTTCAGCTTGCCCCCGTAGTCCTTCATCAGCTTCTTGAAACCCTTCAGCCTGACGATTTCCTTCAGGGCCACGTGCACCGCCTCCGTGCGGGATTTGACCCCCAAAAGGCGCACCGCTTCGTCGGCCAACTTTGTATCGAGCCTGATCGATGTCAAGGTCCCCGCCATGGCTCCTCCGTGTATATACAAAGTATCCGCCTGGTATATACGGGCGTCAAGCTGTGATCCGTGGTCGCCGGGACAGGATTGACAAGCGGGCTGGATCTGTATATAGCTAATTAGCTATATTGATGAATAGCTATAGACAAGTAACAAACATTCCTTTGGATACGACTTTTGCGGCGCTTGCGGACGCCACGCGGAGAGCGATCCTCGAGCGGCTTGCGCTGGGAGATGCGACGGTGAGCGAACTGGCGACGCCCTTCAAATTGAGCCAGCCGACGATCTCGAAGCACCTGAAAGTGCTGGAGCGCGCCGGGCTGATCTCCTGCGGGCGGAATGCGCAGCGCCGGCCGAGAAGCCTGGTGCGGAAGCCGCTGGAAGACGCCAGGGCATGGCTCAAGGGATACCGGAATCCCGGAACGTTGCACTTCGCGACGGCGGGAGATCGCGAAGTCGTGATGAAGCGGGCGTTCGCGGCTCGGCGGGACCTGGTTTTCGACGCTTTCGTCCGCCCCGACCTGCTCAAGCAGTGGTTCTACGGAAAACCGGGCGGGACCCTCGCCGTGTGCGAGGTGGCGATGAAGGCAGGCGGCGCGTTCCGCTACGTATGGCGGGACGAGGATGGATCCGAAATGGGGATGCGGGGCGTATGCCTCGAGTTCGTGAGGCCCAACCGAATTGTCGCGACGGAGCAGTTCGATGTGCCGTGGTATCCGGGCGAAGCGGTGGGCACGATCGAGCTGGAGGAGCACAACGGATTGACCGTGCTTACGCAGACAATCCGGTATGGCTCGGAGGCAGCGCGGGACATGGTGTTGCGAACTCCGATGGAGCACGGCGTGGCTCTCGGTTATGACCGGCTCGCCGACCTGCTGGAGTCCATCGAGGCGAAGGGAGGGGCAAAGATATGACCAGCGGAATCGCCGAGGGGACGAATCGTCCCCGAAAGATTGTTCAAAGCGCCGGCGCTTTATTTGCCGGGTTCATCCTGAATGTTGCGCTTTCGCTCGGCATGGATGCGGGACTGCACGCCGTCGGCATTCTGCCCGCGCTGGGCGCGCCGATGACGGACGCACAATTGCTGCTGGCGACGGTATACCGGACTTTGATCGCCGTCTTCAGCTCGTATGTTGTCGCGCGGCTGGCCCCGCACCATCCTCTTGAACATGCCCTGCTGGGCGGCGCGATCGGGATGGCGCTTGCGGCGGCCGGAGCCGCGGTGACGTGGAACCGGGGGCTCGGTCCGCACTGGTATCCCCTGGCGCTGGTGGTGTTGGCGCTGCCGACCGCGTGGGCGGGAGGCAAGATCAGGGTCATGCAAAATCCTTAAGGCGTATCGATGGCGCTCAGGCCAGGAAGGGGCGCGGAATGAAAACGAAACAGAGTCCCTCGACAAAGCGCTCGGAACCCGAAAAGGTGGATGCATACATAAACGATCTCAAGCATCCTCTCGCGGCGTCGTTGAGGCCCTTCGGCGCATCATCCTCAAGACCGCTCTCGAAATCGGCGAGGAGATCAAATGGAATGCTCCAACATTTTCTACGGGGGCGAAATGGCGCCATTCAATCTCAAGGAGTACAAGCGGTACATCGTTGTATTCAATCTCTTCAGGAAGGACTGTATCCGGCTCGTGTTCCCGAGCGGAGACAAAGTCGACGATGGGTCCGGGTTTTTGCAGGGCGACTATGCCGACGGCCGGCGACTGGCACTGTTTTCGAACATGGATGAGGTGCAATCGAAGAAGACCGAATTGCAGCAGGTCATACGAAAGTGGTTGGGAGTCCTGGATAAGAACTAACGCCCGCGAAGAGCTCCGGGCGCGACCACGAATGCCGGCAAGGTGAAGACCGGCGCCGAAAACGCCCGCCATCGATTCACTGTTTTATGCAAAGGCCGTCCGTATCGCGGATGGCCTTTGCGCATTTTGGCAGGGCCATTAGGCCCATTCAGAGTCGGGATTACGCTTGGATGAATGTAGGGACAGATTGACAAAGCCCACCCAGGTTCATCTGTAGCTATATAGCTATCTTGATGAATGGCAATGGGCGATTGACAAACTGCCTCTGCATCACTGCGCAAACCCCCGCAAGGCGTACTCAAGGGGCTTCCCGGTACTCAAAAGACATCGCGACGAGAATCCGGGCGTGCGCACGGAGGTATGAAAAATGGGCGCGGGCGCCGTATTTATCAGTTACCGGAGGGAAGATTCCGAGGGCCAGGCCAGGGCTTTGTCGATTGCACTTGGGGAACTGATCGGTAAAGACTCCGTGTTCATGGACGTCGACGGTATTGGCCTGGGGCGGGATTTTCGGCAGGTTCTCCAGGAAAGGCTGCAAGCCTGCGAAATCGTGCTGGTGCTGATCGGTCCCAGCTGGCTTGAGGCAAAGGACGCGGATGGAAACCGCCGCCTGGACAACCCCGGCGATTTCGTGCGCCAGGAAATCGCCTCCGCGCTGAAACGGAGCATCATAGTCACGCCGGTGCTGCTGCAAGGCGCCAGCATGCCGGGATCGGATCGTCTGCCGCCGGACCTCCAGGACCTGGCCTACCGCAACGGCTTCGAGATCAGCCACACCCGATGGGTGTCCGACGTCAAGGAACTGTTCAAAAGGCTGGGGCTGATGGCCAGAACTAACTCGTATGAAGTGTCACTTGGCAGGCTGTCGCCGTCTTCACCGTTCGACTCCAGATTCGCGGCGGCCGGCACGGTTGCCCAAGGTCCTGCCGCCACTCACGCAGCGATCCCAACGACGATGGCCGACATCCACGCCCCAGCCGAATCGAATGCCGGCAACGCGGTCGATCCTGTTGCTCCTGCCGACGACGTTTCAAAGCCCAGCGCTCCCCCCAGGAAACAAATGCGCCGGGCAATCATCGCGGCTGCCGTGGTCTTTATCATGGCCGTCCTCACCCTGGCGAGCTATATTTCCATGCGGAAAAAAGCAACTGACACTATCGTCCAGGCAAGTACCATCCCTGCAACCACCGTCGCAGCAACCACCGTCGCAGCAACCGCTGTCGCCGCAACTACCGCCCCTGCAACCGATGGCGCCGCAACCACAGTTCCCGCAACCTATGTCGCTGCAACCACCGTCCCTGAAACCGATGTTGCCGCAACCACCGTTCCCACCGTCTCCGAAGTCACTGTCCCCGAAATCTTGAAGGTGCAGCTGGAGGACGCCGAAGGGATGGTTACCGCCGCAGACCTGAATGCGGTGGTGGTCAAAGACTGGAATCAAGACGCCGAGCAGGACTCTGTAATCGAAAGCGATCCTCCCCCGGGAAGCAAGGTAAATCCCGGCGGCACGGTGACTTTGCATGTGTCCGCTCCGGGCGGGTGGGCTCACTTCGGAAAGGAGGACGAACTTCAGGCCGGCAAAACCCTTGCAATAACGAAGTCGATGTCCCTCCATGTTGTTGACGACAAAAAGAGCAGGCAATCGGGTTCGGTGGACGCGGGGAAATCCGTCCGAGTGATCGAGGTCGGGGGGCATGGCTGGGCAAAAGTCGTTGTCACGGATTGAGAAGGGGTGCCCTTCAACCGGTCCCGCCAGACTTCCAGCTTGAGATCCCGCAACTCCCGAATCAGCTCGAATCTCGCCTGACTCGACGTAGTCAGTCGGCGTCGATGGCTTGCGAAGTGGTCAGCATCAGGAACTGCTGGCTGCCCAACCTTTCCGGGCCGTCGCCCCCTTCGGGCTGGAGTTGCGTGTATGTCCCGTTCGCATCCAGGACCCAAGCCTGGCGGCGGTCGCGCACGTAGATATCGAGCGTTTTCCATAACCGCTCTTTCAATTCCGGCGCCAGCACCGGCGTCGCCACCTCGATCCGCTTCGACAGGTTGCGATACATCCAGTCCGCGGATCCGATAAAGAACTCGCCTTTGACTGGATCGCCGCTTCCATTCGCAAAATGGAAGATGCGCGAGTGTTCAAGAAAACGCCCGATGATGGAGCGCACGCGGATGTTTTCCGTCTTGCCGGGCACGCCTGGGCGGAGGCAGCAGAATCCGCGGACAATGAGGTCGACCGGCACGCCCGCATTGGAGGCTTCGCACAGCGCCTCGATGATCTCCGGGTCTTCCAGCTGATTCATCTTGGCTAGGATGCGCGCTGGCTTTCCGGCCTTGCGATTCTCTGTCTCGAGCTGAATTGCTGCCAGAAGGCGCGGCCGCATAGTGCTCGGCGCGACCAGCAGCGAAGTGCACTGCGGCGCATGCGCGCGGCCCGTGAGGTAGTGAAACAGATTGACAACGTCGCGCGTAAGCCGGGGATCGCAGGACAACAAGCCCAGGTCGGCATAGAGGCGCGCCGTCTTCACATGGTAGTTTCCCGTCCCGATGTGAACGTAGCTGCGCAGCCCGCCGCTCTCCTTGCGGACCACGAGGGCGGTCTTGGAGTGTGTTTTCAGGCCGCTGATGCCAAAGGTGACGTGGGCCCCTGCCCGTTCCAGCTCCGCGGCCCAATGCAGGTTGCGCTCTTCGTCGAAGCGGGCCTTGATCTCCATCACGCAGGCCACCTGCTTGCCGCGCTCAGCGGCGCGGATCAGCGACTTCACGAAGGGCGTATCGTCGCCGACGCGATAGGCCGTCATCTTGATGGCCACCGTATCGGGATCGTCCGCCGCCGAGCTGATGAAATTTTCGACCGAGGCATCGAAGCTCTCATAGGGATGATGCACGAGAATATCTCCGGCCTGGATGGCGGTGAAGATGTTGCCGCCGCTGAGCACCGTGGGCACGAGCGGAGTCCAGGGCGCATCGCGGAGCTCACGGATCGGCAATCCCGCGATCTCAAACAGGGTCGTGTAGTCGACCTCTCCTTCCACGTCGTAGAGATCTTCGGGACCGAGTTCGAAGCGCGCCCGCAGCATTTCCCGAATGCCCGGGTCGGCGCCGGGACCAAACTCCAGCCGCACGACAGGTTCGTAGCGCCGCTGCCGGATCTGTTCCTGCACCAGGACCCGCATCTCGGCTTCGGAATCTTCCTGCAACTCCACTTCCGCGTCGCGGGTGATACGGACCAGAGCCATGGACGAGATGGTCATGCCACTGTAAAGCCGCCCGATATTGCCGCGAATCACTTCATGGAGGGGAATCAGCAGGCGCTGCCCGGCTTCAACTTCGGAAGTCAGTTGAACCCATTGCCTGATTCCAGTGGGAATCTTCAGCCGCGCCACCATGTGTGCGCCGAGTTCCGGATCATTCAGGCGAAACGTGAGCGATGTGGAGAGGTTGGAGAGGAATGGAAACGGATGCTGTGGATTGATGACCAGCGGAGTCAAGGCTGCCGAGACACTGTTGTCGAAGTAGGCGCTCGCTTCCTCGCGCTGTGCGGGGGACAAATCATCCCATCGGCGCAGAAAGACGCCGTGCTCTGCCAGTGCCGGAATCAACGTCTGCCGATAACAGGCGCCCTGCTGCTCCAGCATGGGAAGAATCTTCTGCCGCAGCTTCAGGCGTATGGCGCGCTCCTCATCGCTCTGCCCGGGGCGGAGCACGGCGATCCGCTTCATAAAGAATTCGTCGAGATTCGAGGTGAAGATGGCAAGGAATTTTGCGCGCTCGAGGAGCGGTGTGCGTTCATCCAGCGCTTCCGCAAGCACCCGCTGATTGAAGTCCAGCCAACTGAGGTCACGGTCGATCCAAATCCCGGCGAAATCTTCTGAAAGCGGTGCATTCAGGACCCCGTTATCGCCGATCGAGGCCAGGACAGTGGCTGCCATAGTTGAACTCCTTGCTTGGGGATGGCGCCGCGGGAGGCGCAGAGCATGCCGGCGGTTCCGGTTCGCACCTCTCAAGCCATACCAGGACGGAGATGACTTCGGGAGAAATGCGGCTGCGACCGAAGATAGCAGACGGGTTCAGCGGCAACCGCCCCGATCCTATGATTTTCAGGTTACAAGCGTGTAAATGCTGCGGGCATACAACGCCCGCGGTTCCGCTTGAACTCCCGATATCGACGAATCAACTCGAAATCAGTGCGCTTCGATGGAATGAGGCGGGCGTGGTGAGTGTGAGGGGTCAACGCACTGTCGCTCGCGTTTATCAAGGTTCCGGACTCTCTTGTCGGGCGGCAGCGCTCTGGTCTTCTGCTTTCTTAGTTGCCGTCTGCCGGGTCTGGGGCGGGAGCTGGAGCGTCGGGAACAGCTGCTGGCGCGTGCGCCGTTTTCGCGTCCTTCGAGGCTTCGTCCCCGCTCTTTTCACTGGGCTTGACGGTTGAACGGACGATCATGACCTTGTTCAACATGTCGAACCAGAACGGCGCGCCGAGAGAAACGGCCAGCGCGGTGATGAGCCAGCCTGCCCAGTGCAGTCGAACGGCCGTCCACAACTCGCCGGGGTTCTTGAGCGAATAATTCCGGCTCAGCGGGAGCCCGATCCCATCCAGGCTCGCGAGATCGTCCTTGATCCGATCGATCGGCGTACGCGGGTCGTTCACCGGATTTGTCTTCGCGGCGCCCTCCGCCATGTGTTCGACCGACTGCCTCAGGTTGGAGTCTGTCGACAGCCGCTTCGCGATGGCGATGCAATCGGCATTTACGGCAATGGCAGCCGCCAGCCCCAGCACCAGGATGATCCATTGACTGCGGCGCTTATACCAGCCGGAGACACGGTCCATCGAGGTGTTGTACCACTCCTCGATGTGCTGCTGCAGCTGTGCGACATTCTGCCCCGCCACGCGCTCGAATGCCTGCAGTGCATCCTTGATGTTCTGAGGGAGGTCGGCCCCCGTATTTTTCAAATCGATCACAGCCAAGGCAAAATTCTTCGAAGGAATATACGACGGCAGGTCCGGTCCTTTCACATACCGCTGTAACCATCGCCGGAAGAATCCTTTCGCCACGGGCTCATATTTTCCCTTGTACAGCGAGTTGATCAGTCCGTGGTCGTAGAGTTTGGCCACGAATTCCTGCGAATCGTTTCCTGCGAGTTCCTGGATGCCGCGCTCCAGGTTGGCGGCGCGTGCCTTCATAAACGCCTCGATGATTTCGTGGGCTGCCGAGCAAATCAGACTCAACAGCAGAAAGACAAACACAAGGCCGATGGCAACATCAATGATGTTGGAGTTGAACATCCTGCGCCTCCGTGGAGCAGCGGAATTGTAGCATGGAGGCGTCGATCTCTATCACTGCCAATGGTTTCGCCCACAGAAGCGGTCAGCGGCTTTCAGGCCGTCGCGTCCTCGGTTTCTTCGGCGGTCAGGTTCTCCTGGATATCGGTTGTTTCGCCAGCCGGCCCGTGGGGTTTGCTTCCGTGAGGAACGTAAATTCCGTCCTGGGCCAGGAGAGCCTCGTAGACCGGCACGTTGCGCCAATACCGCGCCAGCGCAAATGCGCTCATGTTGGCGATCATCATGGGCAGCACCAGCCCGTAGCCGCCGGTCATCTCGAACACGATAAGAATCGACGTCATGGGGGCGCGCACAATGCCCGCAAACACCGCGCCCATCCCGACCACCGCGAACGCGCCGATGGCATCGGTTGAATGATGGAAGACCGTGACGTCGATATAGCCAACGGCGCCGCCCAGCATTCCCCCCATGAATAGGGATGGAGCGAAGATGCCGCCGGAACCACCACTGGAGTATGAACACACGGTCGCGGCCAGTTTGAGGACACAAAAGGCGGCCATCATCGTAACTGGCAACGTCCCGGTCAGCGCCAGGGTGAGGGTATTGTAGGGATCGCCGGCGATTCCATTCATGTGAAAGAACTCGAGGCCGACCACGGCCAGCGCGCCCGTCGCCATGCCGCCGATAGCCGGATGCACCCACTTCGGCAGGGCAGAGAACTGCTTGAACCACGCGCGCAAAAACAGGAGCGAATCAGTGAACGCGACCGAGACAATCGCCGCCAGCACGCCCAGCAAGGCGTACCACACCAAGGAAGACGCCTGGGTCAGCGCATAGAGGCGGGGCACGCGAAAGACGGGGTTGGTGCCCAGAATCGAGTGTTCCACGACCGCGGCCAGCGCCGCCGCCACGATGACACCCGTGAGCATGGTCTGGTCGAGGTCGCCCACCAGTTCTTCAATGGTGAAGGTAATCGCCGCAATCGGTGCATTGAAGGCCGCCGCGATTCCAGCCGCCATGCCCACGGAAGTCATGCGCCTTCGGTTTTGCGGGCTTAGCCGGGCCGCGCCGGCCAGCAGGCTGCTGACTCCGGCGCAAATCTGAACCGTGGGGCCTTCCAGGCCGAGAGAAGCGCCTGATCCGATCTGCACCGCGCATAAAACGAACTTGCCGATCGTCTCCTTCACCGAGACGAGCCCGTACCGCAGAGCATACGCAACTTTTACCTGGGGAATGCCGCTCCCTGCGGCAGCCGGAGCCCAATAGGTCAGCCCCAGGCCAACAACCAATCCGCCAAGAGTGGGCGACAGGATGGTCCAGAAGATCCACGTATGGCCGTGCGCCGCATTGGCTCGGTTGATCAGCAGCGCTTCCAGCCAGCTGATGCTGAGATGGAACGCCACCGCCGCCAGGCCGCACATGCCGCCGGCAACGATGGTGAGCGCCAGCATCCTCTGTGCTTCGTTGGGCATGCGGCGCAGCACCCATGCCCAAAGTCGGCTATACAAACCTGGGAGACCTTGCCAGTAACTCAACTTCGGGTGAACCTCATCGAGACATCCTTCTTATTCAGTATAGGAGTGGGAACGCGCCGGTCATGCCGATGCCTGGGATTGTCACTTGTGATCGGGTCGGCGAAATATCGCCACGCGCAGAGAATTGATGCCATTTGTCTAGACTTTGTCATTCGATTGTCATCGCAGTTTTTTTGGGCGATAGCAAACTTATAATCCGGACCTGACGGGGCAGTTTTCAGTTGCAAAAATCCGTTGCAGCCGTCATCGATCGGGGGTTCGTATGTGGAACTCTTTGGCGGGAGTTTCTCGCCCTTTGTTGAACTATGTTGCGGTTGCGGCAGTGGTCATCACCGCGGGCCAGACAGGCCGTCTGGAAAACGAACGATGGAGGGCCGAGCCTTGTCCTGTTCTAAGGGCCGTAAAGCCGGATCACCGGGTTGTCGAATCCGGCCGCGTCAAAGACGTCGAGCGGAAAGATCGTTTTCCAACTGGGCTAGCGCAATTTTGGAAGCTCTGGATTCCCCAGCCTCAGGCCATTGAGGGATCTCCGAAGGGTCACGCCTCGTCTTGACCTTTGACGGAGACAGGACGACCAAAGATCGCCGGCGGATCGCGAAACGACGGAAGCAAAACGCGGTGAGCCTTACGTTCAGCAATGAGGCGGGGCACGGGAAGCGCCGACCTTGAACGAAGGCCAACCGCAGGCAGGCTCCCCGGCTTCGCTGCAGTTGCCGGTGAGGAAGCCATTCGGGCCGTGCCCGGGATGTTGAGGGCCGGGCACGGTTCGATTGGCAGCCGCTGTTGTCGGGCAATTACGGTTCGGGTGCGGTCTGGCGCATGAATTCAGCCAGGTCATCCTTCCAGATTGCGGCATCCGTGTGGGTTCCATGCCCGCGTGTGGCATCGGAGATGGGCAGCAGAATGAAGCGTCCATGAGGAATGCGCTTCACCATCGTCTCGGCAATGCCAAGTTCCGGTGGATTGATGAAGTCATCGGCCGAGTTAATCCAGAGTACAGGCGCGGTGATGGTTTCGAGCCGCGGCGAGGGATCGTAGTTGCGGCTCGCATTCAGATAGAAAATCATGTTGTTGGCGTCGGTCGAGGCCATCGTCCGTTCAAGGTAATGGTCGACGTATTGCTCCGCCTGCTCACGCGTGGGCGCCTGCTTTTGCATCTGCAGCGGGCTCGAACCCATGATGAGCAGAATTTCGTTGGCCGTGCGCAGGCCTTGGTCGGGCTGGGTTTTGTACTCGCCTCCCATCCATGCTGGATCGTCCTTGATGGCCTGGATCGCCATATACCTCATCATGCGGTTGCGCCCCGCGATCGGCACGGGCAGGCACGCGAAGGGCGCGAGTGCGTCCATGAAGCCGGGATAGGTTTCGCCCCAGACGAAGCTGTGCATGCAGCCCATTGACGTCCCCAGGATCAGGCGCAGGTGATCGATCTTCATCTCGTCGAGCATCATGCGCTGGGCGCGCACCATGTCGTCATAGTCGTAGGCGGGGAAGTGCGCGTGCAGCCCGTCGGAGGGCTTGGAACTTTCGCCGTGGCCGATGTCGTCGGGCAGGATCAGGAAGTATTTCTGAATATCCAGCACGCCGCCGGGCACGAACAGGATGTTCGAGAAAACAGGATTCAGAAGCGAATGGGCATTGCCGCCGGTGCCGTGCAGCAGCAGGACAGCGTTGTCGACGTGCCCGGCCGCGTTGCGATGCGGAGTCCCAAGCGTGATGTAGCGCAGCTTGAGCTGGGGCAGGGTTTCACCGCTGCCGAAGCGGAAGTCGGGCAGCACGACTACGCCATCCTTCGCCGGCCACGCGGCGGCCGGAGTTGCGGCGGGCTGGCCGGCGGCGAAATGGCCGGACAGCAATGGGATTGCGATGGCAAGCCAGGCTGCGCGCAGATGCATCAACGACCTCCGGGATACGATTCGAGCCTAGCTTGGTTCCAGGCGAGCGTGCAAACTCGCCGCGCCCCGACTATGAGTCAAGGCTCTGAGTCTCCAATTATGATTGTTCCCGTGCTTCAGGCTCCGAGAATTCGCATTTGCGGGATTCTCCTTCTCGGTACTCTCGCGGGATTCTCTCAAGAGCAATCCGCATGGAAGATTTCGCGCGCCGCGCAACTTTACCTGACCGAAGTTCTCGACATCATGCAAGCGCACGCTCTATACACCAACGAGATCGACTGGCCTCAGGTGAGACGCGAGACGCTTCGGCGGGCTGAGGGTGCGCAATCAACAGCAGACGCATATCCAGCCGTTTTCTACGCCCTCACCCAACTCAAGGAACGGCACAGTTTCCTGCGGCTCCCAGAGAATCTCCCGGAGAGCGATAGAAAGCGCGCGTATGACAGCATGAGGACCATTCTCGCGCCCTACAAGAATGGGGCCCCTCGCGTGGCAAGCCCGATTTTTCGCGACCGTTCGGCGCCATCGGGGCACATGATTGATGTCGGCCAAGTGGCGATCGCTTACGTAATTGTTCCCAAGTGTCCTACTCGATCCAGCGATCCACGGAATCAACAGAACGATTCTCAGGTCTACGCAGATACCCTCCACGCCGTCGCTACAGATCTTGAAAAGAATCATCCCGCGGGCTGGATTATCGATTTGCGCGGCAACGGTGGAGGGAACATGTATCCGATGCTGGCTGGAATCGGCTTTTTGCTGGGAGAAGGACATCTCGGCACATTCATCTCTCCGGGCGGCGCTTCTTCTCGTTTGCCCGCTCGCGTGGAGCGTGACTGGTTTTATCGCCACGGAGCCGCGGGAGTGATGACCAGCGGGCAAGAGTTCAAGGAAACAGAAGTCAAGGGCGATCCGCCGGCGCTTCATGAGTTACCGCTTGTCGCGGTTCTTATCGACAGTGGAACGATCAGCGCGGCAGAGGCAGTAGCGATCTCGTTTATGGGACGTCCCAGGACTCGTTTCTTTGGAGCGCACACCTATGGGCTCTCGACTGGAAATGCTACATTTCGGCTCTCGGACGGGGCCGGACTTGTTCTGTGTGAGTCGTTGGAGGCAGACCGCAATCACCGCGTCTATCCCGATGGCATCGAACCCGATGTCGTTTTACCGGAGCCGGCTCTTTTGCCTACAGAAGAGAACGACATGGTAATCCGAGCCGCAGAGCAATGGCTCATCTCCCAAACGCAGTGAGGATTTATCCCCGGGTCCATCGCTGGTCAGAGGTTCTCGGCCGGACAAGGAGGCGAGACGCAGGAGCAGAAATCAGAATTCTGCTACGATTCGAATAAGTATGGCTACGGCTTTGCACATCCCGTTGCAGGAATACCTCGGAAGCAGCTTCCGGCCGGACCGTGAGTATGTGGATGGAGAAGTCAGGGAGCGAAACGTCGGTAAGTATGAGCACGCCCGTGTGCAGGCACTGCTGGCCGCATGGTTTAATCAGCACGAAAAGGATTGGGGGGTTCAAGTCGTCACCGAGCAGCGCGTTCAGGTGTCGCCGACTCGGGTCAGGATCCCAGATGTTGCCTTGCTGTCCCTTGGGCCACAGCCTGACGTAATTACCGATCCGCCCGCACTGGTAATTGAGATTCTCTCCCCCGACGATACGTACTCCGACACCCAGGAGCGCGCTCAGGATTATCGCATGATGGGAGTTGAGACGGTCTGGATCATCGACCCGAAGACGCGCTCAGGTCGGATGTGCTCCGGGGCCGACTGGGTCGAATCGCCGCGTCTGGCAGTCAAGGGAACAGCGTTGTATGTCAACCTGCCTGACGTCTTCAGCCAGTTAACCTCGGCCTGAGGGATGTGGAGTGGGAGTGGACCCTTCAATCCCATTTCCACGGATGCGTCTTCCGCGATAAAATCGTTCCGGAACAACGATGAGCTTCCACCCAAATCATCCGCGCGCCCCCTTGCTCCAGCGCTTTCGCCATGGGCGCCACGATCGTGGACGGCGCCACGCCGGCTGAGCTATCTATTCCCCGTCGCAAACTTCCGTATCCCGGGCGTCACCGTTGAGTGCCGGGCGCATTTCGTTGCGCCGACGGATGCCGGAAGCCAGCCTGGACTCTTAAAATTGATCCGCATGCGCGCGGATAGAAAGGTTCCCTTATGAATAGCTTTGCGAGCAAGTCGACGCTTTCCTCCGGAAATCGTTCCTATACCATTTACCGCTTGCCGGCGCTCGAGACCAAAGGCTTCAACCTCCAGCGCCTTCCCTTCAGCTTGAAGATTCTGCTCGAAAACCTGCTCCGCCGCGAGGACGGCGTGAATGTGACGGCGGGCGATATTGAGTTCCTCGGCAACTGGGATGCCAAGGCCGAGCCCAGCCGCGAAATTGCCTACATGCCGGCGCGCGTGTTGATGCAGGATTTTACCGGCGTGCCGGCGATTGTTGACCTGGCCGCGATGCGCGACGCCATCAAGACCCTGGGCGGCGATCCGGAACGCGTCAATCCGCTGGTTCCGGCGGAACTGGTGATCGATCACTCGGTGCAGGTGGACGAGTTCGGGACGCCCCAGGCTTACGAGGCGAACTCGCTGCTTGAATTCCAGCGCAACCGCGAGCGCTATGCGTTCCTGAAGTGGGGCCAGACGGCGTTTCGCAACTTCTCGGCAGTGCCGCCGGGTATGGGGATCTGCCACCAGGTGAATCTTGAGTACCTGGCCCGCGTGGTGTTCACGACCGCGATTGATGGCGAGCAGGTTGCGTATCCTGACACGCTGGTAGGGACCGATTCGCACACCACCATGATCAACGGTCTGGGTGTCCTGGGCTGGGGTGTGGGTGGGATCGAAGCCGAAGCCGCGATGCTGGGCCAGGCGGTCTCGATGCTCGTACCGCAGGTGGTGGGTTATAAGCTCACCGGCAAACTGCGCGAGGGTGCGACCGCAACGGACCTTGTTCTGACCGTGACACAGGCGCTGCGCAAACTCGGGGTTGTCGGCAAGTTCGTGGAATTCTACGGGCCGGGCATCGCGGAGTTGCCGCTGGCCGATCGCGCCACAATCAGCAACATGGCGCCGGAATACGGGGCCACCTGCGGCATCTTCCCGGTCGATGCGGAGACCCTCCGCTACCTTCGCCTCACCGGGCGCAGCGAAGAGCAGATCGCGCTGGTCGAGGCTTATTACAAGGAGCAGGGACTGTTTCACACGACAGGCGCGGCGGAAGCCGAGTACACGCAAACGCTTGCACTGGATCTTGGCGCAGTTGAACCGAGTGTGGCCGGGCCCAAGCGGCCGCAGGACCGGGTGCTGCTGAAAGATGCGGCGGTGAGCTTTGCGCAGCAGCTTCCCAGCCTGCTTGCGCCCACCGCCAAGCCGCTGGGGACGCGCACCGCAGCCGCGTGGGAGCGGCGTTCGTTGGCGGACACCGCATTGGCCATCGGGGCGGAAGACAACGAAGGACCGCCTGCTTCTTCGGCCGACGCCAAGGCTCCGCTTCGCGTGACGACTACCGTGAAAGAGCGCTTCAACGTCGACCCCGACAAGTATCTCGATCATGGATCGGTCGTCATCGCAGCCATCACAAGCTGCACCAATACATCGAATCCATCGGTCATGGTGGCGGCCGGCATCCTCGCGAAAAAAGCCGTCGAAAAAGGCCTGTGTGTTCCCCCGTGGGTGAAGACGTCGCTGGCCCCGGGCTCGCGCGTGGTCACCGACTACTACCAGAAGTCGGGGCTGCTGCCCTATCTCGAAAAATTGCGCTTCAACGTGGTTGGGTATGGATGCACGACCTGCATCGGTAATTCCGGACCGCTGCCGAGCGATGTTTCGAAGAGCATCGATGACCATGGGCTGGTTGCAGTCAGCGTGCTGAGCGGTAACCGCAATTTCGAAGGCCGCGTGAATGTCGACGTTCGCGCCAACTACCTCATGAGCCCGCCGTTGGTCGTGGCCTATGCGCTGGCGGGAAAGATCGGGCACAATTTCGATACCGATCCCCTGGGAGTGGACGAGAAGGGCAAACCCGTCTACCTCCGCGACATCTGGCCGACCCAGCAGGAAGTTGCCGATGCCATCGAGAAAGGCCTCAGCAGCGAGAGCTTCCGCAAGGAGTACGCCACGGTATCGGATGGCGACGCCAGTTGGCAGGGGCTGAGCTTTCCTACCGGTGATGTGTACAAGTGGGAGCCGGACTCGACCTACATTCGCAAGGCGCCTTACTTTGATGGCATCCAGAAGACTCCGGCTCCGATCAAAGACATCTTCGGCGCGCGTGTCCTCGCGGTGCTGGGTGATTCCGTCACTACCGACCACATATCACCAGCAGGATCGATCAAAGCCAGCGGACCGGCGGGGAAATACCTGGCCGAGCACGGCGTGAGGCAGGCGGACTTCAACAGCTATGGTTCGCGTCGCGGCAATCACGAGGTGATGGTGCGGGGTACTTTCGCGAATGTTCGCCTGCGCAACAAACTCGCGCCCGGCACCGAGGGTGGCGTGACGCGCCTGCTGCCCGAAGGGGAACCGATGTCGATTTACGATGCCAGCGTGAAGTATGCCGAGCGGGGAGTGCCGCTCGTCATTCTCGCCGGCAAGGAATACGGGTCAGGATCGTCGCGGGACTGGGCTGCGAAGGGGCCGAATCTGCTCGGCGTGCGGGTGGTGATCGCGGAGAGTTTCGAGAGGATTCATCGTTCGAACCTGGTCGGCATGGGCATTCTTCCCTTGCAATTCGAGGATGGGCAGAGCGCCGAATCGCTGGGACTGACGGGCGAGGAGGTGTTCGATTTTCCGGGACTGAGTGCGCTGCTGGAGTCGCAATTTGCAGGCGGGCGCACGCTCGGAGTCACCGCGACCGCCGCCAATGGGACAAGAAAGCAATTCCAGGCCCGGGTCCGCATCGACACGCCGCAGGAGATCGAGTACTTCCAGCACGGCGGCATTCTGCAGTACGTGCTGCGGCAACTGGCGGCGAAGTAGAAGCACGCCGCTACCCGTGATGACGCAAACAGGGAGTGAGGCACCATCCACTCCCTGTTTGCACGGGAAGACCTTCATTCCGGGCCTGAGACTTGCAGCACGCGGCGGATTCATCGCGAAATCGATCCTAAATTGGAAGTCGTCACATTTCTATTTGCCGTAAGGCGCTTACGTGCGACAAATGCTTTGACTGGAGGACCAATGGGAAGCAACGCATCAGGACGAGTGCGGATCAGGGCATGGGGCCTGATCCTGGCTCTCGCCGCAGGAATGCAATCTACCGGCAACGCAGCCCCCGAAAAGTTCCAGGTGCCGGTGGAGTACTACAAGTTGCCCAACGGACTGAGGGTCGTGCTCTCGCCGGATCACACCGCCCCGACGGTCTGCGTTGGGGTCTACTATCGCATCGGGTTTCGCATCGAGCCGCGCGACCGCACCGGCTTCGCCCACCTCTTCGAGCACATGATGTTTCAGGGCTCGGCGAACCTGGGCAAGATGGAATTCATCAAGCTCGTGCAGAGCAACGGCGGGATTCTCAACGGTTCGACACGATTCGATTTCACGAACTATTTCGAAGTGCTTCCCTCGAACAAGCTGGAGACCGCGCTGTGGGCCGAAGCCGACCGCATGAGCGGCCTGGCCGTCAATGAAGACAACCTGAAGAACCAGCAGGGCGTGGTCGGCAACGAAGTGAAGGTCAACGTGCTGAATGCGCCGTACGGCGGGTTTCCTTGGATCGATCTGCCCATGGCGGCCAATTCCAACTGGTACAACGCCCACAATTTCTACGGCGACCTGACCGACATCGAAGCGGCCAAGCTCGACGAGGTGAAGAAATTCTTCGCCACCTACTACGCGCCCAACAACGCGGCGCTGGCGATTGTCGGGGATTTCGACAACGCAGAAGCCAAAAAGTTTGTCGAAAAGTATTTCGGTCCCATCAAGCCGGCGCAGGTTCCTCCCCAGCCGGATCTGTCGGAGCCGCGCCAGGAGACTGAGAAACGGATCACGAAAACCGATCCCCTGGCCCCGCGGCCCGCGCTCGCCATCGGCTACCACATGCCGGAGCGCAACACCCCGGAATACTACGCCATGGGCCTGATCGAGCAGATGCTCATCGAGGGCAACGATGCGCTGCTCTACAAAGAACTGGCCCAGAAGCGCGGCATGACCGACAGCGTGGAAGGCGGCATCAACGCCCTTGGCAACATGTTCAACTACAACGGCCCCATGCTGCTGTTCGCCGATGTGCGCTACGATCCCGCCACCAAGCCTGGCGACGTGCTCAAGGCCATGGATGCGGCCATTGACCCGTTGCGCGAAAAGCCGGTCGACCCGCAGTTGCTCGAGCGCTCCAAGGTGAAGCTGCTCTCCAGCATGTACGACCAGATGGGCCAGTTCGGCGGATTCGGCCTGATGGACATGCTGGCCAGCTTCGCCCTCTTCGATGACGACCCGGCACGCGTGAACGGCCTGGAATCGAAGTTCGAGCAGGTGTCTCCCGAACTGATTCAGAAAACGGCACAGGAGTACCTCCGCCCGGGCAATCGAACTGTCATCGAATTGCAGCCCAAGCCGAAGGAATCCGCGACGCCGGCGAAAAACCAGTAGGAGAGGATGATCATGAAGAGAGCGATTTCGAAAGCGGCCCTGCTGGCGATCATGTCGAGTCTGTGCGCCGTTGCGCAGGTCTCGGCTCAGAAGCAGACTCCTCCCGAAGGCGGGCCGGCCAAGGCGTTCACCGTTCCCGCGCACGAAACGTACAAGCTGCCGAACGGCCTGACAGTCACCCTGGTTCCGTACGGCATCATTCCGAAAGTGACCGTGGATGTCAACGTGGTAGCGGGAAGCGCCGATGAAGGCAGCAGCCACCAGGGCGTAGCCGATCTGACCGCAGATTTGATGAAGGAGGGCACAGAGAAGCTGACCTCGGGCGAGCTCGCCGATGAAGCGGCACGCATGGGAAGTACGCTCAGCGTGAGCTCCTCCTATGACCGCACCAACGCTGAACTCGACGTCCTTTCTGAATTCGGGCCCCAAGCAGTGCGCCTGCTGGCCGACGTCATCGCCCGCCCCCGGCTCCCGGAATCCGAGCTTGACCGCCTCAAAAACGACAAGCTACGCCAGATTGCCGTGGGCACATCCCAGCCCCAGACTGTGGCGCTGATGCGCTTCCGGAAGATCCTGTATGGCGACCATCCGTACAGTGTGGTTCTCCCGTCGGAAGCGGACGTGAAGAAGATCACGATCCAGGATGTGAAAGGGTATGTCTCTGCAAATTTCAACCCCCGGCGCACCCACATTTATATAGCCGGGCGTTTTGATGTGCCCGCAGTGAAGAAAGCCGTCGCCGAAAGCCTGGGAGGCTGGAACAAGACCGGGCCCGAACGCGCCGAAAATGTTCCCAAGCCTAATCCGCAGCGCGTCCTCGATGTCACCGATCGGTCGGGCGCGCCCCAGTCCACCATCATTATCGGGTTGCCGGTGGCTCCAGCCAACAGCCCGGATGCGATTCCGCTGCAGGTGACCAATGCCCTGCTGGGCGGCTCCTTCAATTCGCGGATCACGGCCAATATTCGCGAGCAGAAAGGGTATACATACTCTCCGTTCGGCCAGATTTCCAGCCGCTATCGCGACTCTTACTGGGCCGAAAACGCCGATGTGACCACAAAATTCACCGGCGCCTCGCTTAAGGAGATCGTGGCCGAAGTCAACCGCCTTTCCAGTGAGCCGCCAACCGCCACAGAGTTGAAGGGCATCCAGAACTACCTTTCCGGCCTCTTCGTTCTGCGCAACTCGAGCCGCGGCGCCCTGATTGCGCAGTTGCAAAACGTCGATGCCCTGGGCCTGGGCGATGATTATCTGAAGACCTACGTCGCCAGGGTGAATGCCGTCTCTCCCGCCGACGTGCAGAAGATGACCGGGCAATACCTCAAGCCGCAGTCAATGACCATCGTGGTGGTGGGCGACAAATCCAAGATTACCGATCAACTTACCCCGTTTGAAACCGGCCAGAAGTTGTAAGGGATTCTTCAGCCGCGCTTTGCGGGCCGCACCTGCGTCTGAGATATGGGCCGTGCTTATCCTGCCTTTCGCGGGTAGAATTCATCTAACGTCAGGGGACGGCCTTGCGCTCGATAGAGACGGTCCGGACGCCGGAGGCAATTGTGCAGTGTTCCCGATGCGGCTTTGTCGCTAACCAACCCAGCCCCTTCTGTCCTGGCTGCGGAACGCAGACCGGTTCCACCATGCCTTACCCCGGCATGCAGTCCGGATATCCTGCGCAGGCGTGGCCCCTGCATCATCATGTGGCCAAGGCGCGCGGATTCAGTCAGATCTTCGGCATCCATCCGGGGATAGCGTTTCTCACCCTGATCGTGGACCTGATGCTGTTTGGCGGCGACCTTGTGACGGCGGGTACCCTGCTCCCGGTTTCAATCGGCGCGGGAGCCATGCTGGGATATATCTCCTACCTCGCGCAACGCAAGTGGTATGGCGATGACAAGGAAACGGCGCTGATCAAGGCTTCCATTCTGGGCCTTCTGACGGCGATACCGGTTCCGTTGCCGGCAGTGTTGTCATTGCCGGCCGGCCTGGTGGGACTGGTTCACAATCTGCGCAAAAAATAAGGGTTGTGGTTCTCTTCCATCCTCTTCAAGAACGGGAATTCCTCGTGCGGCCTACTGCAGCAGGTCGAGCCGACGAAGCATTTCCTGGTAGCGCGGATCGCCGTGCATGAAATCGAATTCAGGTGAGGTTTTCATCGTGTAGACCGCCATGCCTCCCCCTTCGCGGATTTCCTGCTGCCAACTCTGCAGTACCTTGGCGCTATCGCGCCCAATTCCGTAGGCAAAGGGAGCCAGCGCCAATGCTCCATCTCTCTCCAACAAGTCACCTGCCTTCAGGGCTGCCGCGCGGACTCCACCCGTTTTGAAAGCCGCGGCCACATCATCCTGGTCGCGCATCATCTGGGCAGATTGCACCAGTTCCGCTATCTTCCTTCTTTCTGCGATGGCCTCCGGCACCCGGCCTTGAATCAGGTAGATACGCCATAGCAAGTCGTGCGGGGCCGACGATTGGGGGGATTGCTCGGCAAACCGTCGGCCATGTTCCAGTGCACGGTCGTATTGACGCGAACTGATGAGGATCGCCGTGAACATGCTGTTCACGGGGATGGAAAACGGATCCAGAAGCCGGGCCTGCTCACTTTGTGCCAGCGCGTCTTCCAAATGCCCGAGGCTTAACAGGTAGCCGGCGTACAGGTGGCGGGCCATGGCGTAGTTGGGATTCAGGTCGAGTGCGCGCCGCAACTCCTTCCCCGCCTCGGCCATGTGGCGTTGACCGCCAAGGACTACTCCCAGTGACACGTGCCCTTCGGCCAGCTCCGGCTGGAGCGAGACTGCCTTGCGGGCGTACTGCTCGGCGAGCGGAATGTTTACCTTCGATCCCCAACCCACCCAGTAGCAGTCGGCAAGCCCCGAATACGCAAGCGCGAACGATGGGTCCTCCCGCACGGCCTGCTGGAAATAGTCGATCGCCCCCGCGATCGCGCCTGGATTTCTTTGCAGCCAAAGATGGCGACCCCGGAGGTAGGCGTCGTACGCTTCCGGATTCTGGGGCCGGGCCATCGCCGTGCGCGACTGCTCCGCCGGGGTGAGATTGATTCGCACCTCTTCGGCAATGTCGCGCGCCAGTTCATCCTGCAGAGCCAGCACATCGCGCATGTCGCGCTGGTAGGTCTCAGCCCACAGGTGGGTGTCGCTCCGCGCATCGATGAGCTGGGCGGTGATCCGGACTCTGTCGCCGGAGCGCGTCACCGTCCCTTCGACCACGGCATCGACACCCAGTTCGCGCGCGATCTCGGGCAGGGATTGCTGTGTTCCTTTGTATCGCTCAACCGAAGTATGGGAGATGACCCGGAGTCCGCCCAACTTGGCGAGATCAGTGATCAACTGGTCCGTCATGCCATCGCTGAAGTACTCCTGCTCGGAATCGTGCGAAAGATTATGGAGTGGCAGGACTGCGAGGGACTCGATTCGGTGGCCGCTCAACCATGGCCTCCAGCGGCGGAGAAGATGGTCCCGGTTCAATCCAATAATGAGGGCGGCCGCTACTACTCCCAGTGCCGCACCAGAAATGGTGAGTCGCCATGGGAATCGCGGGCGTGCTGCCGGAGGAGCAGGCCCACTGGCCGGCGCCGCTACTTCTTCCAGCGTCCCTGCGCCGCTCAGCGGGGCGATGAACCGGTATCCCCTTCTCGGCAGCGTCTCCAGAAATCGTGGTTGATCGGCATCATCGCCGAGCACGGCGCGGATCTGCCGTACGGCAAAGTTCAGCCCTTGCTCATAATCGACAAACGTCTCCGCTCCCCATACTTCACTGGCCAGTTGCTGACGTGTGACAACCTGCCCGGCCTGCCGGATGAGTACAGCTAAAACCTTGGCGGGTTGAGGTTGAAGCTTGAGCGAGGTACTTCCGAGGCGCAGTTCTCCCGTGCCAGGATCGAAAGTGTAGTCGGCAAAGTGCACCAGGCTTGAGGTCATGGACTCCACGGCAGCCGATTCTGACCGCTGAGATCGACCTGGACTGCAGTGCGCGGATTATACCGCAGATTCCTAGAAGCCTTCAGTTACATCAACTTGGCGTCCCTCAGCAGAAACTCATCCCAGACTCATCTCTTGCGAATTGACCTTCGCGGCGCGCCACGGCATTGTCATTCGCACCATATCGCCGGGGCATCCACGGGCCCGAACTCAAGGAGGCAAATATGACATTCAAAAGGATCACAGTACGCGCTCTGGCTGGGATGATCTTCTCCGTCCTGGCCTTCGTCCCCAGCAACCTCGTTCGTCTGATCCCGGTTGCCTTCGCCCAGGCAGGGCTCCCTGCTTCGGAAATGGTTTGGCAACATGTGGGAAGGCTCTACCTGAATCCGAACACAGGCAAGGCTGTGTACGTCGGCTACCTGATCCACCTGACGGGAATTACCAGTTCGCTGTTCAATGGGCCGCCGAGCGAGGCCACCGCTTACTTCACCTTCAGCACCGACGTGTTGTCGCTGACACCCATGGCAAACAATGGCAACGTCGCACTCAGTCTCGTTTCAGCCGGAACATTCAAGGTCTACTACAACACCAGCCCCAACGGCGACTGGAGCGATCCGGCCACTTTCTCGAGCGGACGGTTGATCGCCACTTTCACGAGAACCGAGAGCCTGTTCCCCACAATCGGACCGATTGGAATCCACAACCTTTCCGAAAGTCTTTCGTCCAGCCAGCGCTTCACTTTCCATGGCCAGACCTATAACTTCAATGGCATTGCCCCGCAGGGAGTCACGTTCGCTCAGTTCGCTGACCTGACGCCGATCATGAGCGGAATCAGTGACTATCCCATTGCCTTTGCCGCCGTCGGCACGACAACAGCCATCGGATCGAAAGACTAGCCCGGACCCAAACACGGGTCTGGCGGAATGTTCCTATTCAAGACGGGCCCGGCACCACACCTACTTGCGCCGGGGAGGAAGCTTGGCGGGCTTGAGGGGCGCCCGTCTGCCTCTTCCCTCGCTGAGCACCGGCGGGGTGGTTTCATCATCGTGGGGAGCGAAGAAGCGCACCCCTTCGAGGTTGTGCTCGCCCATCACATGCAGGCGAAGGAAATTGGTTGATCCGGACTTGGTGCGGGTTCCGGCCACGATGGCGATGACTTCGCGCGGGCGCACGAAACCTTCCTGTTCGAGGAGGCTTTCCGCCACGTCCACCAGCGCCTCGGTGGTGTTGACCTTGGGGCAGCGGATAGGAACGGTTCCCCACAGCAGGTTGAGACGATTGATGGTGACGTCGATGGGGCTCAGCGCATAGATCGGCACGCTGGGGTGGTATTTCGAGAGCTGACGGGCGGTTGACCCGGACTCGGTGAAAACCGCGATGCCGCGCAGATCGAGATCGTCGGCCGCGTGCGCCGTGGCTTCGCAGATGGTCTCCGCAATCGACAGGTGAGTGCCGCGGATGTGCGGCTCGGCAAAGGCGCGCTCCTTGATGTGGCGCTCGGCTTCGAACACGATGCGGCCCATCATGGCCACCGTTTCTACCGGATACTTGCCGACCGCCGACTCTCCTGAAAGCATCACGGCATCGGTGCCGTCGTAGACTGCATTGGCTACGTCCGAGACCTCGGCGCGCGTGGGGCGGGGGTTTTCGATCATCGACTCCAGCATCTGGGTCGCCGTGATCACCGGCTTGCGATACTCGTTGGCGCGGCGAATGATCATGCTTCTGATACGCCGGCACCTGCTCGGGCGGCACTTCCACGCCCAGGTCGCCGCGCGCCACCATGATGCCGTCGGCCACTTGCAGAATGGTGTCGAGATGCTCGATGGCCTGCGGCTTTTCGAGCTTGGCGATGATCCAGGTTTCGCCGCCATAGGCGGAGACGCGATTGCGCACCAGGCGCACGTCTTCAGCGGTGCGGACAAACGAAACCGCGATGGCATCGACGCCGTTGCGGATGGCAAATTCGAGATCCAGGCTGTCCTTTTCGGTCAGCGAGGGAACGCGCACCGGGATGCCGGGCAGATTGATGCCCTTGTTTTCGCCCAGCATGCCGCCATTGATGATGTCGCAGACCACGTCGTCGCCGACCACTTCGTGGACGCGCAGTTCGATCAAGCCCATCGGAAAGCAGAATGCGCGAGCCCTGCTCGACGTTTTCTGCGAGGGTCTTGAACGTGGTTCCCACCAGCGATGGCGCTGCCCGGCACTTCCCGCGGAGTGATGGTAAGCCGGCCGCCCGCCTTCAGCAGCACCGGCTGATGATCCTTGAGTTTCGACGTGCGGATCTTGGGTCCCTGCAGATCGCCGAGAATGCACAGCGGCTTGCGCTCATCGCGGCTGACCTTGCGGATCATCTGGATCAGGGCGAGTTTTTCTTCGTGCGTGCCGTGCGAAAAATTCAGGCGCACGACGTCGACACCCGCGCGCACGAGGTCGCGAAAAACCGCTACGGTATTGGACGCGGGACCGAGCGTGGCAACAATCTTCGCGCGGCGCTGGGAGACAGAGTCGTTCAGGATGGTTTCAGAGAAGCGCCATGAAAATGCTCCAGGGGAGGTGCGGTTGGAGAAGACAGAAGTTTTGTAAGGGTGCGACCGGTTTCATTCTACACGGCGATGGTGATCCGGAATTCCCATCAAGCTCGTGCGGCGCGTTATCAAGGCTGGGGGTCCGCATGCCCCTTCACTGACGGGAGGTGACGGAGGATGATTCGCAGCTGGCGGACAAGCCGTTCCTGGCGGGCGCGAAACAGAACCCCGTTCAACTCCGCGCCAAGCAGAGCGCTGAGGGATGTGATGTAGAGCCAGACCAGGGTCGCGATGCCGGCCGCAAAGAACCATAAAACATGGAGTAGTCGGCCACGCGCATCACGTACCAGCCAAAGAGGAGAGTGGCGGGAAACCACACGAAGGTTGCCCCCAGCGCTCCGGGAATCACCCACTTCCAGTGTTCGCGGCGCTTGGTGCCGAAGTGGTAAAGGGCGGCCAGAACGGAGACGCTGGTCGCCAGGGCCAACGCCCAGCGGACGATCCTCCAGAAGAAAAGAACGATGTGGCGCAACTCATGGCCGGCGTTGTTGATCATCCAGACTTCAATCTGCTGGCCGAAGACCAGCAGGAGGCTGGCCAGCCAGAGAGGAACCAGCACGATGGGGACCAGCAACAGGGCCCGCAGCGACCGCTGCCAGTATCCCCATTCGTCGCGCGGAAGCTGATAGGCGCGGCGAAACCCTTCCATGAGCGAAAGCATGAGCCCGAGACCAGCGAAAAGGCTCAGGCTGGTGGCTGAAAGAAGGACCTGTGCCGAATACAGGTGGCGAGACTCCAGCGCTGATTCCAGCAGGTCCATCGAGCCCGCGGGAAGAAACTGATCGAGGGAACTGCGGACGTCGCCGACTAACGTGGTACCCTCCGGCACGCTGGCCAGAAGCGTGGTGGCAACCAGGATGGCAGGAAAAGAAAACAACATGCCGGAATAAGCCGCGGCCTTGGCGGTGTTGAATACGTCATGGTCCGTGGCCAGAGCCAGCGCTCTGCGAAATTGGAGAAGAACGCGAACCATACCGGTCACAGCCACAGTAGAGCATGGACTGGCTTTTCCGCGACGTCCGGAGACGTCAGGAAAATTGATTCAGGTTCAGCCTCAGTCACCCTCCGGCGCACGAAGTGTTTGACTGCAGCCTGGAACGGCGCGAACCGTGTCTATTTCTGCGCCTCCTGATAAGCGTGGACCCACGCATTCATCAGGTCGTCCAGGGTTACGCCCGGTTCCATCTTGCAGTTGCCGAAGGAGTCGTTCTTTTTCCGGCAACGCGCGATGACTTCTCCGTTGGGGTTATAGAGAGTGAGCCCCTCGGGCGGCTTGGGAACGGTGAGAAAGACCGGTTCGGCGATCGGGCTGACAGCCTTGACAGGCGGGGCCGGAGACGCGTTGATGACAGAGGCAAACACAATAGACGCAAGTAGAGGACCCATAAAATTGCTCCTGCGGGAGGTTGTGTTTTTTGGTTGTGATTCTATTCATAGCCCAAAACCGCCGTTGGACTGTGATTTATGACACATTATCGAGATTACGAAAGTTTGCTTTTGACTTTCAGCAAACTGGAGATCCTTCGCCATACTCGTTTGGTTCGCACTCTCGCGAGGATTTGTCGCGGAACCGGGGAGACGGCCGGCGGCGAGTGTGCCGTATGCCCCTGACCACCCCGGATCAAACGGTTTATCATGGCCGGGTTATGACTACCTGCCGGCGTCAATTCTTCGCCCTCGTCTGTATCCCGGGGCTCATCGCCCTCGGGGCCGTGGCACAGAACAAGCCTGTTCCCAATGCCCAGCTCGCCGCCAAACCGCTCAATGGCCGGGTGGAATCGCTCCTGAAAAAGATGACGCTCGAAGAGAAGATCGGGCAGCTGGTGCAGTTTTCGGCGGGGTTTGCGACCGGCCCTGGAGCCGCGGCTTCGAACACCCGTTTTGAAGACATGGCGGCCAAGGGCCAGGTGGGCTCATTCCTCAACGTGGTGGGCGTCGAGGCGACCAATCACTACCAGCACATCGCGATGGAGAAGACCCGGCTGCACATCCCGCTCATCTTCGGACTGGATGTGATCCACGGCGACCACACTGTATTTCCGGTTCCACTGGCGGTGGCGGCGAGCTGGGATCCTGCGGCGGCGGAATTGGTGGCGCACACGGGCGCAGTGGAGGCCCGGGCAGACGGGATTCCCTGGGTGTTCTCGCCCATGGTCGATATCGCCCGCGATCCGCGCTGGGGCCGCATCATTGAATCCAATGGCGAAGACCCTTACCTGAGCTCGGCGATGGCGCGGGCCTGGGTGCGGGGATACCAGCAGGGCGATCTTGTCCAGGCCGGACTCGGCCGCCGTCAGCGTGAAGCACTACGCGGCGTATGGGGCAGCCATTGCCGGCCGCGACTACAACGCCACAGACATGAGCGAGATCACGCTGCGCCAGGTGTACCTCGAACCATATCGAGCCGCCGTCGAAGAAGGCGCAGCCACGATGATGAGTTCGTTCAACTCCATCAACGGCATTCCGGCCACCGCCAACCCGTTGACGCTCACCCAGATCCTGCGCAAGGAGTGGGGCTTTGACGGCTTTGTGGTGTCGGACTGGGGCGCGGTGGGAGAGCTGATCAATCACTCCATCGGCGACGGGCCAACTGTGGCGCGCAAGGCGCTCGAGGCCGGCGTGGACATGGACATGGAAGGCAATCTCTACGGCACGGTGATCGCCGACCAGGTGCGCGTCGGGCAAGATTCCGGAATCGGTAGTGGATGAGGCGGTGCGCCGCATCCTGCGGGTGAAATTTGCGCTCGGGCTGTTTGACCATCCATACGTCGAGGCGGGGCCGGCCTACGACGCGACCCCGGAACGCCGCGCTCTGACCCGCAAAGTGGCGGACGAGACGATAGTGCTGCTGAAGAATGATCCCGTCGAGGGCGTCGGCGCGCTGTTGCCCATGACGGCCAAAGCGAAGAAGGTGGCCCTGATCGGCCCCATGGCCGACAATCAGCGCGACATGCTTGGCGCCTGGAGCGAGGGCGATCCGAAGTATGCCATCACGCTGCGCAAGGCGCTCAACGAGCGGCTGGGCGACGGCCTGCTCTATGCGGAGGGCTGCGGGCTGCTGTCTGGCCAGGACGCGGTCACGCTCAACAAGGTGAACTTCGGCGGTTCCGTTGCGGCAAGCGGGGGAAGCGACGCCGTTCCTGACGACGCCAAGACCATCGCCGAAGCGGTTGAAACCGCAAAGCAGGCGGACGTGGCGATTCTCGCCCTCGGCGAAAGCGCCAACTGGATGGAAGGCGAAGCATCGAGCCGCGTAAACCTGGGCTTCACGGGCGCGCAGCAGCAACTGCTGGAAGCCGTCGTCGCCACGGGAAAGCCGGTCATCCTGCTGGTCATGGCGGGGCGGCCGCTCGAACTGAAGTGGGCCGCCGAGCATGTAGCGGCGATTGTGGAGGCCTGGAGCCCCGGCATGGAGGGCGGCCATGCCATCGCCGATGTGCTGTTTGGCGACGTGAACCCATCGGGCAAGCTGCCCGCCAGCCTGCCTCGCGCGGTGGGGCAGGAGCCCCTCTATTACGCGCAGCTACCCACCGGCCGCCCGGCCCGCAACGTCGACCTCAGCCACATTCCAACTGATTCGCCTTCGAAATTCGTATCGCGCTACGTCGACGAAGAGAACTCGGCGCTGTTTCCGTTTGGATGGGGGCTGAGTTACACGCGCTTCAGCTATTCGAAACCTGCCGTAAGCCGCGAGTCGGTTCCGCTGAAGGAAGTGCTGGCGTCGAGCCACTCGCCGGTGGTGAAGGTGGGTGTGGATGTGAAGAACACCGGCAGCGTGGCGGGAACGGAGGTGGTGCAGATGTATATCCGCAACACCAGCGCCAGTGTGGAACAGCCGGTACGCGAGTTGAAGGGATTCGCCCGCGTGCAGCTTGCGCCCGGCGAGTCGAAGCACGTGGAGTTCCCCCTCGGCTTCGACGAACTGAACTTCTACAACGTGGAGGTCCGGCGCACCGTGGAACCGACCACATACACAATCTGGGTGGGAGGAAGCTCCCTCGCTACCGAGGAGACGAGCTTGAAGATTGTCGAGTGAGTCTCCTGCCGGCGTGGCGACACACTGGGCAGAATAACTACATCGCCGTCACCTTGTCCGCGATCTGCTCGTACTCGGTCTTCGAGATCGCATGCTTTCTCACCATGTCGGCCGCCCTATCGTAAGGCCGGTTGTCTGCGATCCGCTGCGCCGCGGTCTCGTCGATTCCGGGCAGGGTCTTCAGGTCGTCCAGCGAGGCCCTGTTGACGTTCATCGGGCCTTTCTGTTTGAGCCCATCGGCGACGCCCTGGACCACGGCCTTGGTATCTTTGGCGGCGGTGGCGGTGGCAGCGGCGGTCTCTTTTCTGATCTGGTCGGGACTGCGCTGCTGGGTGGTGCAGCCAGTTAAAGCGAGGAGTGCAAGCGTAAAAGCCAGGGTCCACTTCATGGCTGCTTCGATGCATGCCTCTGCCGAGGCGGCTTGTTCGGATTCCGGAATCGGTTCGCGTACCCGTGCCGCACACCTGCTGGTTCTGCGGCCTGTGTACACTGTTTGCAGCCAGGAGGCCCCATGCAGACGCGGATTCAGGGCACCACGATGCCCGTGCTCGAAGTACAACTTGACCCCAATGAGAGCGTGTTTTCAGAGAGCGGCGAGCTCTCGTGGATGACACAGTCGATCCAGATGACCACCCACACGCAGATGGGCGGAGGCGGCGGCCTGTTCGGCGTCCTCAAGCGTTTTGCCGGCGGCGGCAGCATCTTCATGACCGAGTACCGGGCCTGGCAGTATCCGGGCGAGGTGGCCTTCGCCACCAAGGTGCCGGGGCACATCGTCCCGGTGCAGGTGGGGCAGGGCTATGAGTACATGGTTCACCGTCATGGGTTTATGTGCGCCACGCCGCAGGTGACCATCGGCGTTGGCTTTCAGCAGTCGCTGGGCGCGGGTATCTTCGGCGGCGAAGGATTCGTCCTGCAAAAGGTCGGCGGCTACGGCACGGCCTGGCTTGAGACTCTCAGGCGAACTCGATCATGAAGGACCTCCAGCCGGGAGAGATGCTGCGCGTGCATCCGGGACACGTAGGCGCGTTCATGTCCACGGTCTCGTTTCAGATCACGACGGTTCCGGGCATCAAGAACATGATCTTCGGCGGCGATGGAATCTTCCTGGCCCAGCTGGTGGGGCCGGGCCGCGTGTGGCTGCAGACGCTGCCCATTTCGCGCCTGGCACACCAGATCGGCGAGTACCTGCCCCACAATGCCGGCCGCGAGGTTCCGCAGGCTGCCGGCGCGGGCCTGATCGGTGGAATCGTGGGATCGATTTTGAGCGGGAACGAGTAACAAGCGAATCATTCAGCCAACGAAATAGACGGAGGGTAGTATCGGACTTGCAGGAAATCCGCGAATGACCACGACCCTCCGCTCCTCCCGCAGTCTTCGCAGCGACATCACGTTTGCGTTTGTGCTGGCGCTGGCCTGCTATGTTGCCTGGCTGATTCGCAGCGTCCTGGTCCTGTTCTACGTGAGCGCGTTGTTCGCCGTGGTTCTTCAGCCTCTGGTGCAGTTCGTCGCCAACCTGCGTATCGGGCGATTCCAGCCCTTCAAAAGGGCCGCGATCTTTATCCTGCTTCTGGCTGTGGTCGGGGGCCTGATCGCTTTTGGCTTTCTCGCGCTGCCGCCCGTGATCCGTGATCTGGAGGAGTTCGGCAAAGAGATGCCGGAGCGCCTGCCGGGCATCACGGACAGCCTTAAGCGTATTCCGTTGATCAGCCGCGTAAACCTCAGCGATTTCATGGTGCGGATTCAGGATTTCGCGGCGCACAGCGCCACCTACCTGCTGCTGTCGATGAAAAACGGGCCAGTTCGCTGTTCACAATCGCGATGGGCCTGATCCTGACCATCTACTTCACATTGGAAGGCGAAACAGCCTATCGCTGGATGCTCTCCTTCTTTCCCCCACAGAGCCGGGACCGCGGCTGGACACTACCCTGCGCCGAGCCGAGGTCCGCATGGGCAAGTGGCTCATTGGCCAGGGCAGCCTGATGCTCATCCTGGGGCTGACGAGCACCGTGGTATACATGTCGCTGCACATCCGTTATGCGTACGCGCTGGGCGTTTTGACTGGACTTTTGAATATCATTCCAGTGCTGGGCGCGGCCGTTTGCATCGTGCTGGCGTTAATGGTTGCCGCGGTTGATTCCTGGGGGCGGGTCCTTGGCGTTGCGGTGTTCTATTTCATCTACCTGCAGGTGGAGAATTCATTCCTGACCCCGCGCATCATGAAGTCGAGCGTCGATCTGCCCGGACTGGCCATCATTGCCGCCCTCCTGCTGGGGTCCGAACTGCAGGGAGTGGTGGGAGCCATGGTGTCGGTGCCGACCGCGGTGCTGGTAGCTGTGCTGCTCGATGAGTACCTGGTGAACAGAGATCCGGATTCGGTTGCCGATCCCAAGCCAGCAGACTGAGTCCGATGGAGACGTTTGTCTAGTGCTGCGAAGCAGCGGCGCGAACTCCAGCCTGGACGGCGGCTTTCATGAGTCCGCTCTCAGCGAACAGGTGAACCAGCCCGGCGGACAGCGTGGGGCCGTACACCGGGGCAGCTGAAATGGCCGCGGGCCGGGTAGAATCGGCCATCTTGAGATCCCCGGTTCCCTGGGTGTCGAGGATGAGCGCGGCGAGCTTCCGCGCCTGGTCGAGTTCGAAGCTCTCGGCCACAAACACCAGCCTGCCGCGCGTCGTGATGACGACGGGCCCTTCGTTGGTGGAGTAGACCTGTTCCACGGTCCCCGCGGGCGCGTCCGCAGGAGCGGTGTGGGCCGCGGCGTCATCCTTGTGCAGTCCGGAATATTTGCGGCCCAGGGCGTTGGCGTAGAGCGCGGAGAATGCCTGGGCGGACGCGGCGTTCTTCCACGCCGACAGGTAGAAAAGCGAAATGGACCTGGTGCTGGCCAGCTCGGCTGGAGTGGTGGCACTGAGGCGCTGGCCGGCCCAGTAGATGCCGCCATCCCAGGACGGGGTCAGATCCCGGGCGGCATTGTCGCCTCCGAAGAGCTCCGTCAGGATGTGCAGATCGAGCTCGCCCACCTGGCCGATGTCATAGGCCTTGTAGGTCTTGTCGACAATGGGGTGAATGTCGGGCATCAGGGGCACGACGGGCACTTTCGCCTTTTCAAACTCGCGCGGGTTGATGATCTCCCACGTCGAGGTCGGCGGCCGGTCGAGGGCCCCGGCGAAAGCCGCCTTCTGGCCCTGGTTCATCCACACGTCCTGCACGAAGCTCAGGCCTTCGCGGTAGGGAAACAACATCGACTCGGAGAGCAGCAGCGGCGCACGCGCCAGCACCGGCGAATTCTCTCGACCCCGTTCATCTGGTTCTTGATGAACTCGACCACCTCCGGATCTTTGACGAGGCTCTTGCCCATCGGCTTGAGGATGTCGTCCATCATGACGGCGGTCGCCTGGCCCTCCGCCACGGCTTCGCGCGCGGTGTCGATTTCGTCCTTGGCGAGATGGTCAACATCGTCGCGATAGTTGGTGGACACTTCCGAGGGTGTCTGGTCGCCCCACTTTTCGAGGTCGACGCGCTGGTCCTGCAGGGCGTGAGTCAGTTCGTGCGCCAGAACCGGCTTCTGCTCGTCCACAGCAACCCAGTCGAGCAGGTTCACGGTCTTGGTCTTGGAGTCGTAATACGCTTCGATCTGTTCCTTCAACAGAGCGAGAAGAAACGGCTTGAGATCGAAATCGCGATCGAGCAGGCCAAACTTCTTGAGAACGATTTCGCCCCGCTGCAGCCGCTTCGCGCCTTCATCTTCCTGGAACTTCTCATTGAGGTAGCTTTCGACCGCCGCACGCGTGGTGAGGGTGCGCTTGACGCGAACTCTTGATGGGCAGCCCAGTCTCTTCCGAGGAAAACTGGATAACTTGATCGACCAGCGCAAACAGTTCTTTGGCCTGGTCGGGCGTGATGTGATACTCGGGCTTTTTGGACGAAGAATCCTGTCCAGAATCCTGTCCCGAATTCGCGGACTTGACCGGCGGAGCGGATGGGGCCGGCGCTCCCGGTTTCTGCGCACCGGCGACAAGGGTTGCGAGGCCCAGCATTGCCGTAATCGTCCAATTGCGCCAGCCGGCTTTTGCCTCTCTCGACTGCAGTTTCATCCACTCTCCCTGCATGATCCCTGGCTCGGTTGCGGGCCTCGCGCCGTCCGGGCAGCGGGCCCATTCGAGACTATAATTAGGATGCGTTTCGAATCGGGATTTGCCCTTCGAAATCCCGGCGAACTCGGAAAATCCTCGCATGACCGATCTTACTGTTGCCGCATCCCCGACGGCTAGCGCCTTGGCCGAAATCCTGGCTTCCGGAAACTCCCCGGAGAAGTTGGCGGCCTACCGCGGCGCGCTTTCCCCTGTTGAGTTGGACGCGCGAGCCAGCGAAACAGAGGCGCTGGCCCATGGAGCGGCGGTCCACGATCTGGGCTGGCTGCGGCGCGTTTCGTCCGCGGCGAAGACCGCTTCCGCTGGCTGAGCGGCATGGTGACCAACATCGTAAAGACCTGGCTCCCGGAGCCGGGGCCTGGAACCTTGTGCTGAACGCCCAGGGACGGATCCAGGGCGACCTGACGATCTGGCGAGACCAGGACAAGTCTGGAACTCGAGATGGTCGCCGATCAGTACGATCGACCTGCTCGCCCATCTGGACCATTTCATCATCATGGACGATGTGGAACTCGTGGGTGTGAACCCGGTCGAGGAAACCGCCCTTGGACTGACCGGGCCGAAAGCAGGCGAGATTCTGGGCCAGGTGGGATTGCCGGTTCTCAGTGAGCCGCTAACCCAGGCGCACGCTGAATTGGAAGGGACTCCGGTGCTTCTCCGCCGCGGCTACGGGGTTCTTGCCGAGCATTATGCGATCTGGATTTCTGCCGCCCGGGTGGGCGTCCTGTGGCAGGCGCTCACGGCGGCGGGTGCAAAGCCCGTGGGCTCCGCGGCGCTCGAGGCATTCCGCATCGCGGAAGGAATCCCGGCCTACGGCATCGACATGGTGGAGCGCGATCTGCCCCAGGAAACCTCGCAGATGCGGGCTCTCCATTTCAACAAAGGCTGCTACCTGGGCCAGGAAATCGTGGAACGCATCCGCTCGCGCGGCAATGTGCATCGGCACCTGCGCTCGTTGGAACTGGAGGGCCCGCTGCCTGGCCCGGGAACGAAACTCGCCGTGGAAGGTGCCGAGGCGGGACATATCACCAGCGCGGCGGAACTTCCGCTTCCCGGAGGCTCCGCGCGTCTTTGCGCTGGGAATGATCCGCGGCGAGGCGGAGCAGCGCAATCTGCCCTTGCACTATGCCGCCGGAGACAGCACCGGCAAGGCCCGCGTGGTCTCCGGCACAGCCCAACTCTGACCGGTGTGGAAAGATAAAGACATGAGCGATTCACCTAAATTCGAAGTCATCGACCGGCGTAAGTACAAAGCCGAAGAAGAAGAGCGGGAAGCGGCGCAGACGCCGGCTCCTGCGTCGGCGCCGGCAGCAGTTGCCGCACCCGAGCCCGTCAAAGAAGAGCCGAGGGTTGGTCCCGCAGTTGGTGACCGAGAGCAGCCGCGAAGATGCCCTGGCCGGCGACGAGCTGGAATCGGAGCACGAGCTGCCTCCCGCTCCCACCGCTGAAGAAACCCGGCAGCAGAAGTTTGCCTATGATGCCTCGGCGCAGCGGCTGGAAGACCTCGTTCGGGCACAAAACCCCGGCGTCGGCCCGCAGCCCGCAGTCACGTTTGACCACCTGGTCAACCAGCTCTATGTGTCGGCGATGATCCAGATGGGCGCGGGCACCCAGGAAGGGCAGCGGCCCCGCGTCGATATTCTGGGCGCCAGGCAGACCATCGACCTGATGGGAGTCCTGGCCGAGAAGACCAAGGGCAACCTCACCGAGGCCGAAGACCGCACCCTGCAATCTGTCCTCTACGAGGTACGGATGGCCTTCCTTGAACTGACCAACATGATCTCCCTGCAAAGCATGCAGCCGCCGGCCCCGCCGCCCGGCAAGCGCTAGGCTGCGGTCGATGCAGGGTCGCCTCACATTCCTGGGAACTGGTACCTCGATGGGGGTGCCTACGCTGGGCTGTCGATTGCGCGGTATGCACCTCGGCGGATCCGCACGACCGTCGCCTGCGGCCTTCAGTGTTGCTGCAGTGGCGAGAGCCGGAAGGCGCCGGTGATGGCGGCCGCGAGCGCGTGGTGGTGATCGACACCGGCCCGGATTTTCGCGAGCAGGCCCTGCGCAGCCACCTGACGCACGTTGACGCCGTCTTTTATACCCACCCTCACGCCGATCACATCCTGGGCCTCGACGACCTGAGGCCTTTGAGTTTCGTCTCCTATCGCCAGGGCGGACCGGTCCCGCTCTACGCTGCCTCGGAGACGGCGTCGGTTCTGGAACGGGTGTTTGACTACACTTTTGCGGCCGAGGCCACGTATCCCACCCGCGCGCGGGTGCACATCCAGCCGCTCGAAGACCGGACCCGGATCCATGGAGTCGACTTCATTTGCGTGCCGGTCAAGCACGGCCAGATGGATATCTCCGGTTTTCGCTTTGGCGACATGGCCTATCTCACCGACGTCAGCGCGATTCCTGACACTAGTTTCGCCCTGCTTGAGGGGTTGGAAAACCTGGTTCTGCCAGCGCTTCGTCACCACCCGCATCCCAGTCACGCGACGGTGAAGCAGGCGGTACAGTGGGCTGAACGGATCGGAGCGCGCCAGACCTGGCTTACCCACATCGCTCACGAACTGGGCCACGAGGAAACCAACCGGATGCTGCCGCCAGGTATTGCGCTGGCCTACGACGGCCTTGAAGTAGCAGTGGCTCTATGAAGAGCGAGCCCATCGGCATGATTCCTGTTTACCGCACGCTCGACGAGATCCCGGCGGGATTCGGTCCGTCGATTGCCACGATCGGCAACTTTGACGGAGTGCACCTAGGGCACCAGCGGATCCTGAAAGCCGTCGTCGCTGAAGCACGAGCCGGGAATGCCCGTGCCGTCGCGGTAACCTTCGATCCCCACCCGGAGCAGTTTCTGCGGCCCGACAGGGCGCCGCGTTTGTTGACCCCGATGGAGGAACGGGCGCGGCTGCTGGCCGGGACGGGCATTGACGCCGTTGTGGTCCTGCCGTTCGACAATGCCCTCGCCCACCTGTTGCCGCGGGAGTTTGTCAGGCTCGTGCTGGTGGATTCGCTCCGTCTTCGCAGCCTCCACGAGGGTGGCAACTTCCGTTTCGGACACCGCGCCGCCGCCGGGGTAAAAGAACTTGCCGAATTCGGAGCGGAATTCGGGTTTGGAGTGCATGTCCATTCCGCTGTCCGCGTGCATGGAATGGAAGTTTCAAGCTCGGCGGTTCGGGAATGGATCGCCGCCGGCGACATGAGGCGCGCGCGCTGGATGCTGGGGCGTCCCTTTGAAGTGCGGTCCACGCCGGTACGCGATCGCGGGGTGGGATCGAAGCTGCTGGTTCCGACTGTCAATTTGGCGCCCTATGCGGGACTTCTGCCGGCATATGGGATTTACGTGACGCGGCTGACGATCGGGGAGCGCTGTTTTCAGGGAGCCAGCTATATCGGCAATCGGCCCACGTTCGAAGGAGCGGGGTTCAGCGTGGAGACCCACATTCTGGATTTTGAGCCGATCGAGATCAGCGAGGGAACGCCTGTCCGGGTGGAGTTTCTGTTGCGGCTTCGGGATGATGAGAAGTTTCCCAATCCCGAGGCGCTGAGGGCGCAAATCTTCAAGGATGTGGCGCGCGCGAAGCGCTACTTCCGCCTGGCCATGTAGTCGATCGGCCGCGCGTATCCGTTGATATGTTTAAATCCGGCCTCACATAACCTGGAAGTCACCAGGCTCTGAGTCGCCTTACCTTTGAAATAGAAGGTCGTGAATTCATCGTGGTCCGCGTAAATCGCAAATGATTGCGGAACCGGAATAAACAGAAAGTCGATCCAGTCGCCCAGCGCCGCCTCCAGCAAATCGACCAAATGGTCCCGGCCTTCGGCCGTCAGGTCCCACTCCCACTCATCCTTGATCCGGATCTCATAGCGCATTGCGAGTGCAAGCAGGTTTTTTGGCTCGAAAACCACCTCGTCCGTGCTCAGGAAGCCGATTCTTGGATCGAATGACGATAAGAAAGTGGAAATGAATCGGGGTAAATCCTGAAGAGGAGTTGAAAACGTCTCCTGAAGGGAAAATGGTTTGGAGCGGAATTGCACGGATTCATCGGCTTGCAGGAGATTGAGTTTGATCACGACGTTTGTTTCAGACTATATAGCGTCCTTCCCGTCCGTGCGCCCGATCAAATGCGCAACGACGATCTCGGAGCCTCTGTTGCCGATTAGAGTTCCCCGTCGCCGGGTCAATGACTCGGTGCTGGATTCACCGCCGGCTTTGCCGTGGAAGGTTTCACCGGTACAGCCTGTTTCAGGGGCGATGACACAGGCCCGTGTACAACCTGGGGCGCGGCATTAGGTTGCGACGGCGCTTGAGCGGTAGGCTTCGAAGGCCCGAAAGAAGACGTCTTCACACTCGACTGCGTAAGCGAAGTGGGTGCCGCGCCGGAACGTGGAGGTTTAAACGCCGTGGCCGGCGTGGGTGCCGCTGTCGAAGCGGCCCCCGGTTTGCCCGGCATTTCCGACGCCGCCTTCAGCACCGCCTTGTTCTCCGCATCGTCTCCGAGAAACTCCTCGTTGTCCTTGCCGGTGATGGCCTGCTTCATGATCGTCATCCAGATCGGCAAAGCGGCCCGGGCGCCGGTTTCCTTCTCTCCCAGCGACTCGCGGCTGTCGAATCCCACCCACACCCCGCAGGTGATTGACGGCGAGAAGCCCAGGAACCACGCATCGGTGTAGTCGCTGGTGGTGCCGGTCTTGCCGCCCACCGGATGGTTCAGTTGCGAGGCGGCCGCCCCGGTTCCGTGGGCCGTGACAGCGCGCAGCAAGGTCATCATGGTGCGCGCGGTCTGTTGGCTGATCACCTCATCGACCTGGGGCGCATCTTCCCAGAGGGTGATCCCATCGGCATTCGACACCTTGCGGATCAGGCGCGGCTTCACCCGGATTCCATCGTTGGGGAACACCGAGTACGACGCCACCTGCTCCTCGAGCGTGATTTCGACCGCGCCCAGGGCGATGGGCAGATACGCCGGAATGTTCGACGTCACGCCGAAACGATGAGCGACATCGATGACCTTGCGGATGCCGACCCGCGCCGCCAGCTTGACCGCGGGAACGTTGCGCGACTCGGCAAAAGCGTTGATCAGGGTCATCGTCCCTTTGAAGTCGTTTTCGTAATTGTGAGGCGAGTAAGTTCCGAAGGTGACGGGCGCGTCGACGATGAGGTCGTCGGGCTTGGACCCATCCTCGACAGCGGCGGTGTAGACATAGGGTTTGAAGCTGGAGCCGGTTTGTCTCTCGGCCTGGGTGGCGCGATTGAACTGCGAGAGCGCGTAGTCGCGGCCGCCCACCATGGCCAGGACATCCCCGGTGGTGTTGTCGATGGCCAGCATGGAGCCCTGCGCGCCGGAGTCCTGCTCCAGCAGGGCGCGGTGTGCCGACCCCTCCATCTGATCCGTGAGGTGGACATAAATCACATCGCCAGGCTTGAGGAACGCATCCGCAAAGCGTTGGCCGGTCCAGGCCCAGTCTCCGCCCTGCAGAACCACATCTTCCGGCCCGATTCGGGCATCCACTTCAAGCGGCAACACCCGGGTCACGACGGCATGAACGTAATCTCCGGCGTGGTTGGCAAGCGCCCAGTCAGGGTGCTTGTAATCCTCGATCGATACGCCATCATTCAAAACGTTCTGGATCCGGCCCCTCCAACCGTGACGGCGTTCGTAAGCGGCCAGGCCATCGGCCACGGCGTGGTTGGCGGTCTGCTGCAGGTCGAGGTCCAGGGTGGTGTCGACCCGCAGGCCGGCCTCATGCACTTCTTCGGAGCCGAAGCGCTTTTCAAGCTCGAGGCGCACCGCTTCCTGGAACCACGGGGCCACCGACATTTCAGGCTGCACCACGTGCAGGCCGAGGGGAGCCTGGCGGGCCTTATCTGCCTGAGCATGGGTGATCACCCCGTCCGACTCCATCTCCTCAAGTACCAGGTTGCGGCGGCGCAGGGCCTTGTCGGGATTAAGGATCGGCGAATAGCCGGCCGGCCCCTTCGGCAGCCCGGCCAGGAGTGCGGCTTCGGTCAGGTTCAGGTCCTTGGCGTGCTTGGAAAAATAGAACTCCGAAGCCGCCTCGAAGCCATACATACCGCTACCCAGGTAGATCTGGTTTCCATAGAGGGTAAAGATCTGCTCCTTGGTGAACGCGCGCTCGATCTGGATGGCAAGATAGGCTTCCTGGATCTTGCGCAAGGCGGTCCTGTCAGCGGAGAGGAAGAGATTGCGGGCCAGCTGCATGGTCAGCGTGGAGGCTCCCTGGGCGCGGCCGTGGGTGCGCAGGTCGTGAATCAGGGCTCCAAAAATGCGGAAGAAGTTGATGCCGCCGTGGGTCTCGAAAGTCTTGTCCTCGATGGAGATGACGGCCTGGCGGAGCACGGGGGCAAAGTCGTTGTAATTGACCACGATGCGCCGTTCGAGGGCAAAGGAGCCGATGACCCGGCCTTTCTGGTCATAAAGATCGGTGGTGGTCGAAGGCCGGTAGCGCTCCAGGTCATGAATCTGCGGCAGGTCGACCGAATAGACCAGGGTGAGCCCGGCCAGCGAGCCGGTAATCACAGCCAGGATGATGAGAACGGCAAACGCTCGTTTGCCGGCCAGCTTGAGGCGCGGCGGAGGGGCCTGCGGCGGAAGCCGATGCGTTCGGCCAAGGCCGCTGTGTTCGGCAGATTGAGCAGGAGTGGCAGCCACCGGCTTCGGGCCTCATCGGCATTTCTCAAGCGAACACGAGCGAAAAATGCTGTATGCCTGAGCGTAGCACGGTTGCAGATTCCGGGTGGGCGGAGGGGTACCTTAGAAGTTCTCACTATTGCGAACCGAAGAGATACAAATGCTCCGTGCCCCATCCTTGCGACTTCTTTCTGTCGCAAGGGTGGGAACCACGAACCTAAACCCTTTTTTCATGCAGCCTGGGATCGGCACGCAAAGCGGGAGACTAGGCTAGCTGCTCTTGGCTTTCAACAGCTGGAGGGCCTTGTTGAGCGGCTCGTCGCCCTTGGGCGGAACCGCATCCTGGTCGGCCGTGTCGTCTTCCGCAGTCTGGCCCACCTGGACGGTGGGAACTACCGCTTCGTCCTGAATCTTCTTCCCATCCGGACCCACGTACTTGGCGATCGTCAGCAGGAGGGCAGCGCCATCCGGCAGGTCGATGGTCTTCTGCACCGAGCCTTCGCCGAAGGTGCGCTCGCCGACCACATCGCCGCGCTTGGCGCCTTCGATGGCCGCCGCGGTCAACTCCGCCGCGCCGTAGGTTCCGCGATTGACCAGCACCGCGAGGGGCGCCGCGGTGATGTATCGGGCGGGGTCAGCAGTGAATGTCTGCTTGGGAAACTTCTGCCCCTCGAGGGAGCCGAGAGTGCCCTGATTGATAAAGAAGTTAGCCAGCCGCAGCCCCTCGTCCGGATCGCCGCCGGAGACGTCTCGGAGATCGAGAAGGATCTTGCGGTTCTTGGCGCCCTTGATCTTGGTCGCCAGCTCATCCACGCGGGCCTTGTTGATGACCGCGGGCTTCAGGTACAGGATGGAGGCATTCTCGTATTGCTGCTCCGAAAGGGCAGGAACGGGCACGATGGTCCGCACCAGGGTCAGCTTGTCCGGATCCGGCTTGCGCGGCTTGACCAGCGACATGGTCACGGAGGTTCCTGGCTTGCCGTCGAGCAGCAGCCGGATCACCGCAAGGGACAACTCGCGGGTAGACTGATCACCAATGGATTCAATGACATCGCCGTCAGATACGTGTTCCTTGTCGGCCGGAGAGCCGGGCAGCACGTTCACCACGGTGGCGTAGCCAAAGCGCTTCGAGACGGTGATGCCCACCTGGGCAACGCCGGTCGCTGGCCGGTCCTTGTAGATCTTGTATTCGGTGGCGGTCAGGTAGCTCGAATCGGCATCGAGCGACTCCAGCAGGCCATGGAGAGCGCCCGTGGTGACGTCCGTCATGTTCGGCTCGATCACGTAGTCGGTCTGGATGCGTTTCAGCACTTGCTGATACACATTCATCTGGCGGTAGGCGCCGTCCTGGTCGCCCCCCGCGTGCACGCCGAAGAAGCCGAACTCGCCAAGGCCAAATCCGAGGCCGAGAGCGGCAAACACGGCCGCAGCCATTACGAACACAAGTCGCTGGAAAAATCGGGACACAGACACCACCGGGACGGACTGGATCGGGGGCCCCGCGAACGGGTCTTCGTTCGTGGGGTGACTCAGGGTACAGACCGCTCATCTTAATAGACGCAATTCTACCGTAATCGGGATTCGGGGTCTTGCGAAATCGCAATGCAGCGGCGGTTTTCGCCGGTTCCCGGATCGCAATGCACCATGACCGGTGCAGTGCGATAAAGGTTTCGGGCTGAACGAATCTTGATGAATCTCATGGTTCATGGACCCCGAGTCGGGTAAAATCCTGTCCCTATGAACTACCTGATGCGCGACGAATCGACAGGCTTTAAGGAACTCAAAGGGGAACCTCTCGACCGGTATAAGAAGCCCCTGCGCCCATTTGCGCTCACCAGCGACGGCCGTGTCGTGTATTCCGAGTGGGATTGGAAGCTGCGGAGTATCGACAAAGCCGTCTTCTGGGGTCTCAAGGAATACGACAGAACCGTCAGCCAGACGCGCCGCCGCGAATTTGAGACTGCCCTTGCGCGAGACGCAAACGCCCACCCCGCCTGCGTAAAACAGGCAGTCGACCTAGTTACCGCAGGCCTCAAGACATACGTAGGTAACCAGATCCAGGAAGCCGGCGCCGCGATCAAGGAGCGTTGCTACAACGACAGCGGGTCGGGACGGCTAGGCACTGTCACCAGGCAACAGAAGGAGAAAATAGTCCCTTCCGATGCGTGGGCCGAAGCTGAAAAACAACTGAATGGGACGGACATTCCCAAAATCATCGGCATTCAAAATACCGTGGCCAACTTCATGAGCCGGACGGTCAAGTTTGATTCCCGCCGGCAGATGATCTACAACGACGCTGCCCAAAAAGTAGCACCCAGCCAGGGCCACCTGTTCAAGTGGTTCAACGATGATGCCGCACGGGGTCGCAAAAAAGGGGCGGGTGGAACCCCGACCTCGGCCCCCGGCATTACCAGCCCAGGCCTCGTAACCGGAGGGGGCGAGGAGGAGCGGAAACGAGGCATCGATGAGTGGAATCGTGTCGAAGACTCAGGCTTCGTCAAGGGCATCGACCTGCGCAACCTGGCTTTTGGCGCCGGCCGCTCCGGAACCACCGGCGAACTGCTCAAGACGTTTCGCACCTTCGGCAGCAGCGACACGGGTGAAACGTTCAAGCAGTACCTTCTGGCGATCGTGGTCTATCTCGTGGGTGGCGGACATCACACGTGCCACGAGATTTTCAGCGTAGCTAACCTGCTGATGGGCGAGAATGGTCTTGCCACCAATGGCGACGGCGACCATGCACCGGTGGCGACTCTGGCCAGGGATGCGTACGTTCCCGGCGGCTACATCAAATACCTGCCGGACAGCTATCTCAAGACCGCGGATTTTCAAATCCTCAAGGAAAAGTACTACGACATCGTCAAAATCGGGCACCTTCACGGAACCTTCGTATAGGCCGAGTGAAAAGGTCGTTCCGGCGGTAGGCCGGGGATTAATCCCCGGTATAAGCCGGCGCCATTCTTTCGACAACAAGCACACCGCTGCGTGTTTAAATATCCGGCCGCTGCAAGTTCTGCCAGTTTCCCGCAAGGGCTTGAAGCCGGTAGACTTCTCGTGTCAGCATGCGCCATACCCGCGAGAGCAGAAAGCCAGTGAATTCCGGCATGAAAAAGCTTACCGTCCTTCTCCTATTCTTGATGTCCGTCCCCTGCGGCTTCGCTCAGAAAGTCAAAGTCGGCTACGACAAGAGCGCCGACTTCTCCCGCTACCGGACCTACACATGGCACGCGCCTGCCATCACCCAGACCCGGCCTCTGCTGTACGCCAACGTGATCGGTGCAATCCGAAGCGAACTTGAGATCAAGGAACTGGTCAGCGTAGAAAAAGACGGCGATCTCACCCTGATCTCGCGGGGCGGCATCGATTACGGTTTCGGATCCACCTCAGGAGTCACCGATGACTCCTGCGCAAACTGCCAGAAACCCCTGGTGGATCCAATGGAATGGACCGGACAACAGGGGCCCCCGGGCGGCGGAGGCACCGGTCTTCCCAAGGGAACTCTCGAACTGAAATTCATTGATCGGGCGACCAACAAGGTCGTATGGGATGGCACCGTCGTGCAGAAACTCGACCCCGACAAGAAGCAGCAGTCGCTCGAAAAAGTGAACACTGCGATCAAGAAGCTGTTGGCGGAATTTCCTCCGAAAAAGTGAAGGCGAATCGACTTCGCCTCGCGTGTCTCGAGAGCGACACCCGTCCCCTCATCCCGGCAAAGCCAGAAAACAGGGGAAGAATAGTTGACTTGATTGATGGCGGAGGACGGGATCGAAGAGAAACGCCTCACTGATTCCAGGTAAGTTACTGATTCTTTAGGCACTCAGGATAGCAAGAAACGCGGAATCAGCCGTATTTCACACGTAATACACACGCGAGTTATATACCCTACTGGGGTTTCGTTGTTGGTACTACGCGTAGTGGCGGCAGCACAAATGGGCCTCCTTGACCCTTGATCCATTTATCGAGTTCTTTCAGGCATCGTGGGCAAAGTACATTCCGCTTTTCGATTTTTATGATTCCCGTTGAATTGATTTCACCAGTGAGCGTTGAGTATCCAACCGCATTACTGCCCGTTTTGGAGCCCTTACGAAGTTCGCCGTGCCATTTGTCGCGGCGGCATCGACGGCAGTTGTATACCATCTTCAGCCCTCTCTTTCTGGGTTATTCCGGCGGCCATGTGGCAATACAGCGTTGCTTATTTCTCCACCCTTGGCTTCCCGCAAGCACTACAAAAGTTAGCTGACGGATGAAGTCTACTGCGGCAATGCCTGCACCAGTTCTTCCAAAGCTGCTGATCAAATTGTTTTTGGTTCCGTTCGTCGACCCTCGGAGTTATGTACTTACCCCACAAGGGCTTTAGGATGCTGCGGTAGACTGCTGCGCTTAACGCGTTGCCCCAACTCATCTATTTTGCTCCTTGCCCTGTAAGGAACGGTTGCGCTGGCTCTCCAACATCAATCCGGCGATGAATTGCATAAAGTAGAGCACGACAAGGTTGATGATGAGATACCCCAGCACCACCCATTCCCCATGGACCAAAGAGGCGAGCAGGGCCATTGGAACGACTCCCACAATTCCAAGCAAGATGCCAATGATCATTGCGACGGTTCCCCAGAGAACCTTGACCATCATGGCACTCCATAGCCAAACATCAATTGCGACTGCTGCGGAAGCCAAATAGAGCGCGAACCCGCACACGCCTCTCGCGGGGCGAATTAGCCAGCCGCCTAGACCCCCAACGATCAGCACAAAATATGCAAGTGCAGCCAGGTGGTCGGCAAAGTCTGTAATGCCGTTGCCATTGTGCATAAATGACGTCTCCCCCGTGCACAACTGCCTCTTGAAATAACCGTAGATATGCTTTGATTTATTGAGCGATTATAGCGTTTCTTGCCCTCTCTACAGAAAGGACTAACCAATGCGAAACAATAGAAGTGAACAGGAAATCATTATCGGGATGATTGGGATATTTAGCTTCAAAAAACACGTAATACACACAGCTACTTTTCCGAAATGGCAATAAGCCATTTGGAATCATAGGTATACAACTGGTGGCGGAGGACGGGATCGAACCGTCGACCTTGGGGTTATGAATCCCACGCTCTAACCATCTGAGCTACTCCGCCGAAAGGGCTGGGGACAAACTAGATGATACGGGGGCTTGGAATCGAGGTCAAACCGGTCATGGCATGGGCGGAGCGGGACAGTCCGGCTCCCCGGCTTCTACACTCAACTCAATGAAATCTCCCTCGATCGCAGGCGTGATCCCGGCTCGTCTCCATTCCACGCGGCTGAGCCGGAAAGTGCTTCGGGAACTGGCGGGCCGGCCCATGGTGGAGTGGGTGTGGCGCGCGGCCACGGCAAGCGGGCTAATGGACCCCGTGATCGTGGCCACCGATGCGGAAGAAGTTGCTGCTGTCTGCCGGGAGCGCGGCATTCCCGTGGCCATGACTTCAGCGGATTGCGCCAGCGGTTCGGACCGGGTCCGCGAAGTGGCCCGCACCCTCGACGCCGATATTTACGTGAACATCCAGGGGGATGAGCCGACATTGACGGGCGATTTCTTCCCCCCCATGCTGGCGCTCTTCGATCGGCCGGAGGTCCAGGTAGCCACCCTGGCCGTTCGCTGCCCGGAACACGAAAGTGCCAACCCGAACGCCGTGAAGGTCGTCACCGCGCCTGACGGCCGCGCCCTCTACTTTTCGCGCGCAACCATCCCCTTCGATCGCGATGGATCCGGCTTTACGGGATACCGCAAGCACCTTGGGATCTATGCTTATCGCAAGGTCGCGCTGGAGCGGTTTGCCTCTCTCCCTCCTGGCCGCCTGGAACAACTGGAGCGGCTGGAGCAGCTTCGTCTGCTCGAGAACGGAATCGACGTCTACGTCGCCGACGCGCCAGCCGACACCATTGGCGTCGATACCGAAGAAGACCTGGCCCGGGCTGAGGCAGTTTTGCAAACCAGGGCCTAGAGCCGGCGCATAAATCGTGTTTTGAAAGGGCACGACTTTAGTCGTGCCGAACCTCTCAGGAATCAATGGGGGTTTAGCCCTTGAGGGACGTATTCGCTCGGGCCGGAGGGCATTTAGTGCGCGCGCTTTTGCATTTTGTTTCTACCGTTTTTGCCACAATAGAGGTGGAGGAGGGGATCGAAAGTGCGGCCCAAGGCAAAACCCGGGCACCGAGAGGAATTCGGTTTCGTTCTGAACACTTCAGGAAACCAAAAACGGCCCTTTAGGACCGTTTCTATTTGCCGGATGGCGCCTATATCGTCATCTTTTCCAGTAACTTGCATGGAAAAACTCGAACCGGGATGGGTACCCTCCCCCCGGTAGCCCTGTAAAACTGTAAATCCGGCACTTCGATCGAGCCGCGATCAGGTACTACGGACCAGGGAACCGGGGACAACGAGATTCCGAATTACGCGCAAGAACCGGGTGGCACTGAAATCTCCCATGCGCGACGATGGTTCACATGAACACGAATACTCAACTCGCGAAGTCTGAAATCGGACCCGGAATCATGGCCGGATCGCTGCCCGCAATCGACCCCGAACAAGCCTGGCAGCAGGTCATGGCCCGCGATGCCGCGGCCACGTTCTTCTATGCCGTCACCACGACGGGCGTGATTTGCCGGCCCGCGTGCAAGAGCCGCCGGCCGCTGCGTTCCAATGTGCAGTTCTTCCGGTCGGTGGCCGAGGCCCAGGCCTCCGGCTTTCGCCCCTGTCTCCGCTGCCGTCCGACTGCCACTGCGTGGGGCAATCCCTTGGAAAAGGTTCGTGCCTACATCGAGAGGAATCTCGACTGCCCGGTACGGCTCGCCGAATTGGGACGCGTCGCGGGGCTGAGCCCGTTCACGGTGCAGAGAATGTTCAAGGAAGCGATGGGCGTCAGTCCGCTGCAGTACCAGCGGGCGCTGAAGGCGGGCAAGCTGCGCACCGCGTTGAAGCAGGGAGAAGCGGTGACGGATGCCATCTACACGGCCGGCTACGAGTCCCCCAGCCGGGCCTACGAAGGCGCCCAACTGGGCATGACGCCGGCGAGCTTTGCCAAGGGAGGCAAGGGCGAGGAGATCCGCTGGGCTGCCGGCCCGTCCCCCTTTGGCTGGGTGGTGGTGGGAGAAACAAGCCGCGGCCTGTGCTGGCTTTCGCTGGCCGCGTCGCTGGCCGAGGGCGAGGCCAGCCTGCGCGCGGAGTTTCCGGCGGCGGTGCTGCGGTCCGACCCATCGCTCTCGACCGTCGTGGATGAGGCGCTCCAGAGCGTTCGAGAGGGCACGGATCTCGTCCGAAGCGCTGCCGCACCGGAGGTGTCCGAGCGGCTTGACCTGCGTGGAACCGTCTTCCAATTGCGCGTGTGGCAGGCGCTGCGGCAGATTCCGCGTGGCGAGACGCGCAGTTACAGCCAGCTCGCCCGCGAGTTGGGCGACCCCAACGCCACGCGGGCCGTGGCCCGCGCCTGCGCCACCAATCGCGTCGCATTGCTGGTGCCGTGCCATCGCGTCGTAGGCGCCAGCGGCTCGTTGACCGGCTATCGCTGGGGCGTGGAGCGGAAACGGCAGCTGCTCGAGTCGGAAAAGACAGTTCGCAGTTCGTAGACAAGCCAGTTCACAGTCGCCGCCGCCGCTGTGAACTACGAACTGTGAACCAGGAACTTCTTCAAAAACGCGAGCGAGCGTTCTCGCGCCAGGCGCGCGGCGTGGGGGTTGTAGCTCGTGCGGGGCGTCGCGTTGAAGGCGTGGCCGGCGTCGTACCAGTAGATTTCCGCTTCGGGGTGCGTAGCTTGCACCTTTTCCACTTCTTCCGCGGGGATGTGGGTATCTTTTTTGCCGAAGTGAAGCATCACCGGGCACGACGGTTCCTCGTGCGCATAGTTGCCGATGCGGCCGCCGTAATAGCCCACGGCGGCATAGGGATGGTGACGTGTGGCGGTGAGCCATGCCAGGGTCCCTCCCAGGCAGTACCCAATCACGCCGGCTTTTTTGCCGCTGGTTTTGGTTGCGAAATCGAGGGCAGCGGCGAGATCGAGGACCGCCTTGTCAATGTCAAGTTTGGGAATGAAGCTCATGGCCTTTTGCAGGTCGGCGCCTTCATAGCCCAGCTCCACATCGCGCTCGAAGCGGTCGAAAAGGGCCGGGGCGACGGCCAGAAAGCCATCGTTGGCATAGTCGTCTGCCACCGAACGGATGTGCTCGTTGACACCAAAGATCTCCTGCACAACCACCAGCCCTGCCAGCGGTTCGCCGGCCGGCCGCGCCACATACGCTCCGAGTACATGGCCGTCCGCCGCCGTCAATGTGATTCGCTCACCCATGGGTCATTGCACCTCCTTTGGCAGTATCCGCGCTGAGGATCGAATCGTTCAACTCGCGTGCGGTGTGATAAATCGCTTTGCGCCGCGGCGCGTGTGTGGTCTTCTAGAAGGACCCGCCTATGCTCCAAAAGCTCGAAAGCTATTTTGAATTCAGTCATCTGGGTACGAACTGGCGCACCGAGATCCTGGCCGGGGTCACGACGTTTTTGACCATGGCCTACATCGTGCTGGTGAACCCGGCCATCCTGGCCGATGCCGGAGTGCCTCTGCCCGCCGTCACTGCCGCCACCTGCCTGTCGGCGGCATTCGGCTCCATCCTTATGGGCATCGTGGCCCGGTACCCCATCGCTCTGGCGCCGGGCATGGGCCTGAATGCGTATTTCACTTACACCGTGTGCATCAAGATGCACATTCCCTGGCAAACGGCCCTGGGCGCGGTGTTCATTTCCGGAGTGATCTTCCTGGCGCTTACGGGGGCGGGCATCCGCCAGATGATCCTGCGCGCCATTCCTCACGAACTGTACGCCGCTGTGGCGAGCGGGATCGGCCTTTTCATCGCGTTCATCGGCTTTCAGCATGCGGGCCTGGTGGTGCGCGATCCCAACACGCTCGTCGGCCTGGGGAACATCAGGAATCCGACCACTGCGCTCGCGTTATTCGGGCTGATTCTCATGGTGGCCCTCGAAGTGAAGAAGGTGCGCGGCTCGATTCTCATCGGCGTCCTGAGCGTTACCGCCATTGCCTGGATGCTGGGCCTGGTGCACTGGACTCCCGTCAGCGGCGGCTTCCAGGCGCTGGCGGGCACCGCGTTTCAACTCAATATTCGCGGCGCTCTGTCCAAGGGCCTCCTAGAAATCATCTTTGTGTTCTTCTTTGTCGATCTGTTCGATAACCTGGGCACCCTGGTCGCGGTCACCAAGCGGGCGGGCCTCATTGCCGCCGACCACTCCATCCCGCGCCTCAATCGCATCCTGTTCACCGATGCGACGGCGACCGTGTTTGGCTCACTCACCGGAACCTCCACGGTGACCAGCTATGTGGAGTCCACGGCCGGTGTAGCAGCGGGAGGCCGGAGCGGCGTCACGGCCATCGTGACCGGATTGCTGTTTCTGGCGGCCATCGGCGCGGCTCCGTTCATTGGCATCGTGCCCCAGGCGGCCACGGCTCCGGCGCTCATCCTGGTCGGTTCGCTGATGCTCGCCACTATTACCGAGATTCGCTGGCACGAGCCCCTGGTCGCTGTGCCCGCGTTCCTGACCCTGGTGCTGATTCCGCTGACGTACTCCATCGCCAACGGTCTTGGGTTCGGGATCATTGCGTGGGCGGTGCTGCACGCCATCACCGGCAAACTCCGCCGCCAGGACTGGCTGCTGTATGTGCTGGCGGCCTTGTTCCTGGCCCGTTTCGTCTACCTGGGTTCGAGCTGACTGCCCAGTCCACCACCCATTACCGAACCCTGTTCCCCTCCGCTTCATAGCCCGAAAGTCGTAACTTCTCTTCCTTCTACCCCTGTAGTATTAGTGGGAGCAGCAAGCTTCAGAATCCTGGATAGATATACGTAGCGTGCAGAGTCACGCCGGAGCGTCGGATGGTCGAATCCCCCAATCGCAGGGCGCGACGCGTCTTGAAGCTGCCGCACCTGGCAGTCGCGGTGGGCCTCGCGACGGCGCTGGCTCTGGGGCTGTCCTCCTGCACCAACGTCGCGGGCTTTACTCCGACCAGCCTGGTCCGCGTCGTCGATGCCTCCTATATTGCACCGGCAGTGAACGTCTATATCGAGAACACGCTCTTCGCCGGCAACATCGGTCAGGGCTATATCTCCAACTACGGCACGGTGAAGCCTTCCCCCGCCGCACAGATCAAGGTGACGCAGGCGACGGGCGGGGCCACGCTGGTGGCCGCAGCCGCCACCCTGAACGCGGGCATGCAGCACTCCGTGTTTCTCACCGATAACGGCGCCTCACCCACGGCCTACATTGTGACGGTGCTTCAGGACCAGCAGACACCCGCGGCGGCGGGGCACTCGGCCTTCCGCTTTCTGAATCAGGCACCCCGCACCGGTGCCGTCGATGTGTACATGGTCCCCGGCAGCACGACCCTGGCCAACACCATTCCGTTGTGTACCGCGTTGCCGGTCGGTTCCACCTGCGGCTATGTCAGCTTTGCCTCGGCGACGGTGACGATGGTGATTACGCCGGCCGGAACGGTCACGCCGAAATTCACCTCGACCTCTCTGGCGCTGTCGGGCGGTGAGGTGCGGACGGTGGTTATCGTTGACAGCCAGTTGACCAACGATCCCCCGGTGCAGGTGGTGATCGCCAAGGACGTGGACTAAAGGCAGCTTCTAGCTGCCAGCCACTAGCTTCCAGCTTTATAGGTGCGCGTCCGGAAGATCGCCTTGATCCTTTAGGTTTCTTTGTGTCGCAAAGGTAGGAGGTCACGAACTCCAACCAGCCGCTGTCACGCTGAGCGAAGCGTTCCTTTAGCGGAATGAAGGACCTGGTTTTTACGCCCCGGGCCTTGCCTTCATCGACGTTCCCAACGAGCGGAACTCCTGTTGAGTAATTCGTCCAGACGCTTCGCTTGTTGCCAAAGTTTCTTTCCGTTGATCTCGGGCGCAGGAGCGCGGGAACCGTGAGTTTCTGCATACGCCAAGTCACCCTGAGGGCCGTAATAGATGCGGCTTTCCCAGGTTGGAAGTCCCATGAAGTTGTGCCACGCATCGCGTGGCGCGGTCTCGGTAAAGAAGGAGAAGGTCTCATAAACCATAAGCAACTTGTCGCCAGTACGATAAAACTCGATCGAATACTTCCCCCGCTTCGTCCAGACTGTACCAACAACGCGACCCACTGAGCCGTCGGTGATCGCAGCCGAAAGCTCGGTACCCACTGCGCTTCTCAACTGGAGAGGGTTGTCTCTCGTTAACAGCTCGATATGTATACCAGGGCCGGTTACAAGTTCGTAGACTCTCTTGAGCTGAGCATCGGCGGCATTTCGAACAGAGGGGTCACCAAAGGTACGCAAGTCCTGTGCAAAGGTCTCTGTAGCAAATATCAGTGCCAAGATCGCGACCAGGCATGCGAATGTCCACCAGCTTGTTGGCACTCCATCACGGTAAGCGTCATTAAAGGAACGGTCGACCAGCATGATTCCAGTTAACGCGGTTGCTCGTCGATTCATTGACACTTTGTGACAAACGGTTCGCGTCTCGCTCGCCGAGGCGAGTGAAACAGTATCGGGTCGCCCGGCGCCTCGCCAACAAAATAGTCAGAGATCGCCCCCTGCAGAAGCCCGCTACAATCCCCGTAGATGAACCAGATTCTCTCCGCACTCTTCCTCCGCCTCACCCTCGTCCCGCTCGTCTTCGCCGCCGACACTTACCACATCGTCCACACGTATCCTCACGATCCCCATGCCTTCACGCAGGGACTGGTTTTCGTTGACGGCAGCCTCTACGAGAGCACTGGCCTCAACGGCCAGTCGTCGTTGCGAATGGTCGATCTCGCGACCGGACGCGTCCTTCAGTCCCAGCCCGTGGACAGCAAGTATTTCGCCGAGGGGCTCACGGCGTGGGGCAGCACACTGGTGCAGCTTACCTGGGAGTCGCATGTTGCGTTGGTTTACGACCGCTTCAGCTTCCGGGCGCTGCGCACGCTTTCCTACAGTGGAGAAGGATGGGGTCTGACGCAGGATGGAAAGTCCCTAATCCTCAGCGATGGTTCGGACACCCTGCGCTTTTTCGATCCTGCTACCTTCGGCGAATTGCGGCGCGTAAGCGTCAGCGATCATGGCAAACCGGTGAATGAGCTCAACGAACTCGAATTCGTTCATGGCGAGATCTATGCCAACATCTGGCACTCGGACCGGATTGCGCGTATTGCTCCGCGGACGGGCAAGGTGCTGGGCTGGATCGATCTGAAGGGACTGCTACCGAGCACGGAACATTCCACTCCCGAAGCGGTGCTTAACGGCATCGCCTACGATTCTGCCCACGACCGCCTTTTCGTTACCGGGAAACTCTGGCCGAAGCTGTTCGAGATCCAAGTTGTGCCCGAGCCGCTCAAGCCGGTTCCCGCGCATCACGGAAAATAGCGATCGGAAAACGGTGCGCAGGACGGCGACTGCCGTCACAACCGAGCCCGTGCACCCCTCGGTATACTCGTCGCCAAGGCTCACCCATGGATTTCTCCGAGATATCCGTTCCTACCGTTTTGCAGAACGCGGCCATCCTCACCATACTTGTTGCGTTTACCGGCTATGCGCTTACCTTTCTCAGCGCCCACATGCTGGCGCGGCGGCGCGACAAGCTCGAACTGGTCAACAAGCGGTTGAACGAATTCTACGGGCCGCTCTATGTCGCCTCGCAGGCCGGCAACATCGCCTACCGGTCGCTCCTGAACAAGCAGGGCAAGACCCAGAGCGAGCCTATCACCGACGAGAACCTGAAGGACTGGGTGCTGTGGATGCGGACTATCTTCATCCCGCTCAATGAAATCCGCGAGAAGATCATCATCGAGAAAGCGCACCTCATCGTCGAGGAGCACATGCCGCAATGCCTGCTCGATTTTGTGACTCACGTGGTGGGGTACAAGGCGGTGCTGCACAAGTGGGCGGAGGGTGACTACTCAGAGCGCCGCTCAACCATCGGCTGGCCGCCGGAATTCGATGTCTATGTCAAGGATTCCTATGCTGCACTCAAGGCCGAGCAGATGCGGCTGATGCACAGCGGGCTGTGGCGACTCTGGCATCGGGTCATGAAAAAGCAGGGAGCAGGGAATATCTGGTAATTTTTGCAGTTGTCTTGACTCGAGAATCCAGCGATCCTGTTTTGGATTCAGTTGAGGCAAGAGGGCCTTTCGGGGCCGCCAGGCCCACTCGATTATGTGATCTGTAATGATTGACCGCTTCGCGCGGTTGCAGGTCCAAGGGTCGATCGAGTCACGGGGGTGCAAACCTCTGTCGTCAGCCAGGCATCGAACTGAAAACGACTGGTGATTCTCACCGTCTTAGTCTTATGAGGGCGATTGCCCATCGATCCCAAATGCAAAGAACAATCGAACACCAGGGAGGTCATCATGAAGAAGCTGACTTTGTCACTTTTAATTCTCGTCCTTGTGCCGATGTATGGAATCGCTCAGAGGGTGGAGATATTTGGAGGCGCTCAATATACGCACCTTCAGCCCTCATACAATGCCGTCGGCTGGAATGCCGCGGTTACTGGAAACTTCAAACATTTTCTGGGGATCACGGGAGACTTCAGCGGGGCCTACAAGTCGAGCAGTGATTTTCATTCGTACACCGTCGGGCCGGTTATCACTGCTCGTTTGCCGATAGTGCAACCGTTCGTTCACGCTTTGTTCGGCGGAGCTACTCTTACTGCGGGCGGAACATCCACCACTGACTTTGCGATGTTGCTTGGTGGAGGGTTGGATATCGGCCTCCGCAAAGGGATCGGGCTTCGCCTCATCCAGGCGGATTGGTTAAGTACCCGGTTTGGAGGCGATGTTAACAACAGTCAGGGTCGCGCCTCAGCGGGCTTTGTCTTGAAGTTCTGACAATGCGGTCTGCGTCCGGGCGTAGCATCGGGGATGCTGATCGTCGATTGAGACTCGAAATAAGACCAGGACCAGGGACTCAGGCAGTTACGTTGATTCCCAGCCGCTCCCACAACCGCAGGGCCGGCTCGGCCTGGTTGATGGTATAGAAGTGCAATCCCGGGGCGCCTCCGCGCAGCAGCGTCTCGCACAGGCGGGTCACGACGTCGAGCCCGAAATCGATGAGGGCGGGCTTGTCGTACTGCAGGTCTTCGAGGCGAAGACGCACCCAGCGCGGAAGGTCGGCGCCGCATCCGGTGCAAAAGCGCACCGAGTTGGCATAGCTGGTGATGGGCATGATCCCGGGGATGATGGGAATCTTCAAACCCGCCTTGTGGCAACGCTCGAGGAAATGGAAGTAGGCTTCGGCGTTGTAGAAGAGCTGGGTCAACGCTCCGTCGGCTCCCGCTTCCACCTTGCGGCAGAAGTGCTCGAAATCGGCGTCGCAACTGGTCGCCTGGGGGTGGACCTCGGGGTAGGCGGCGACTTCGATCATGAACGCGTCCCCGTGGGTTTCGCGGATGAACGTGACCAGTTCGCTGGCGTAGTGGAATTCACCCGGCGCGGACGAACTCATGGCCGTAGCGGGCAGATCCCCGCGCAGCGCCACGATGCGCTTGACGCCGGCTTCACGATAGCGATCGAGTAGGGCGCCGACTTTGGCGCGAGTGGAGCCAACGCAGGTGAGGTGAGGCACAGCCTCGACCCCGGTGTGCCGGACGACCGTCATCAGCGTGTCATAAGTGCCGTCCTGGTCGGAGCCGCCCGCGCCGTGGGTGATGGAGAAATAGTTGGGCCGGACCGCGGCCAGTTGGCCAATCACGGTGGGCAGCTTGGCCACACCTTCAGGTGTGCGCGGCGGAAACAGCTCAAAGGAAAAACTCAGCGAAGTCATGGTGAGGCCACTCTGCTGCGGTTTGGTCTCGCGATTGCGGTTTGCCCCACCCTTTTCACGATGCCACTGTGAAACGGATGGGGCATGGAAGACCTGTGAACTAAGAACTGTGAACTGTCTTAGTACCTGTACATCTCCGGCTTGTAAGGACCTTCGACGGCCACGCCAAGATACTCTGCCTGCTTGGGAGTCAGAGTGGTCAGCTTCACGCCGATCTTTTCCAGATGCAGCCGGGCCACTTCTTCGTCCAGCTTTTTGGGCAGGGTGTAGACGGCCACCTTGTAGGTGTCCTTGTTCTTCCAAAGGTCGAGCTGCGCCAGGGTCTGGTTGGCGAAGCTATTCGACATCACGAAGCTCGGATGGCCTGTGGCGCAGCCCAGATTGACGAGCCGGCCTTCGGCGAGGACGAAGATCGCATGGCCGTCGGGGAACGTGTACTTGTCCACCTGGGGCTTGATGTTCAGCTTCTCGACACCCTTCTCGGAGTTGAGAAGGTCCATCTGGATTTCGTTATCGAAGTGGCCGATGTTGCAGACGATGGCCTGGTCCTTCATCTTCTTCATGTGCTCAAGGGTGATGATGTCCACATTGCCGGTGCAGGTGACGTAGATGTCGCCGCGTCCCAGCGTGTCCTCGATGGTCGTGACCTCGAAGCCTTCCATCGCCGCCTGCAGGGCGTTGATGGGGTCGACTTCGGTCACGATCACGCGCGCACCCATGCCGCGCAGCGAGTGCGACGAGCCCTTGCCCACGTCGCCATAGCCGCAGATGACGGCGACCTTGCCCGCGACCATCACGTCTGTCGCGCGCTTGATGCCATCGGCCAGTGACTCGCGGCAACCGTAGAGATTGTCGAACTTCGATTTGGTCACCGAGTCGTTGACGTTGATGGCCGGAATCAGCAGCTTGCCCTGCTCCATCATTTTGTAGAGCCGGTGCACGCCGGTGGTCGTCTCTTCAGAAACTCCGCGCCACTCCTTCACCACCTTGTGCCAGTGCTTCGGATCTTCGGCGTGGACGCGCTTCAACAGGTCCTTGATCACCTGTTCCTCATGATTGCCGGAAGGCGTGTTGACCCAGCCGTCGCCATTCTCGAGTTCATATCCCTTGTGGATCAGCAGGGTCACGTCGCCGCCGTCGTCAACCACCAGCTGCGGGCCCGTGCCGCCCTTCCCGTCTTTTCCCGTATGGGTCAGGGCCTGCAGCGTGCAGTCCCAGTACTCTTCGAGGCTCTCGCCCTTCCACGCAAACACCGGCACGCCGGTCGCGGCAATGGCCGCCGCAGCGTGGTCCTGGGTGGAGAAGATGTTGCAGCTCGCCCAGCGCACTTCGGCTCCCAGGCTGGTCAGGGTCTCGATCAGCACCGCCGTCTGGATGGTCATGTGCAGAGAACCGGTGACGCGCACGCCGGCGAGGGGCTTTTCGGCCGCGTACTTGTTGCGAATCGCCATCAGGCCAGGCATTTCCTGCTCAGCGATGGTGATTTCCTTGCGTCCCCAGTCAGCCAGACCGAGGTCAGCCACCTTGTACGGCAAAGCCGCGATTTCGAGTGTCGTTGCCATTTCGTTTCTGCTCCTTATATCGACCTATCGTGATATATTGATATGTATCAGAACCGACCCATGCCGTCAATCGTGAAAATCCTGCGCGCCGCCGCCGATCCGACTCGGCTGCGTATCCTCTTGCTCCTCAACGCCGAAGAGTTGTCGGTGGCAGAGCTGCAGGAGATCCTGGTCATGGGGCAGAGCACGATTTCCACGCATCTTTCGCAGCTCAAGCATGCTGGCCTTGTCGAAGACCGCCGCACCGGCAAAAGCAGCTTTTACAGCCTTGGCAGCACCTCCGCCACCTCCGGTGGGGGCGGCGTTCTGGATGGGATTCTTGCCGAGGCTCAAAGGGAAACCCCGGAAGCCGTCATGGATCAGGCCACCATGCGCGCCGTGGTCAAGAAGCGCCAGGACAGGATGCGCAGCTTTTTCGACAGCATGGCGGGGCGGATGGGAAAGGATTATGTTCCCGGCAAGTCGTGGAAGAGCCTGGCCGAAGCGCTGCTGCGCCTGATGCCTCCGCTGACCATCGCCGACCTGGGCGCTGGGGACGGGAGCTTCGCGCTTTTGCTCTGCACAGCGGGCCGCCCGGGTGATCGCCGTCGACTCGTCGGCGAAGATGCTGGAATTTGGCCGCGACCAGGCCGTCCGCCATGGTATCGACAACGTGGAGTTCCGGCTCGGCGACATGGAAGAGCCGCCGATCGAGGATGCCACCGTCGACCTGGCCTTCTTTTCGCAGTCACTGCATCACGCGCTGCATCCGGAACGCTCCGTGAAGCAGGCAGCGCGCATTCTCCGGTCCGGCGGCCGCATCGCCATTCTCGACCTGGCCAAACACCGCTTTGAAGAAGCCCGCGAGCTGTACGCCGACGAGCGGCTGGGCTTCAGCGAAGCGGAACTGGAGTCGATGCTGACCGAAGCCGGATTCCTCGATGTGTCGGTCGCCATCGTCGATCGGGACCCCGAGGCGCCGCAGTTCCAGACCCTGCTGGCCATCGGGGCAAAGGGCTAACCCTCACCTGTGCCCGAACAAGCGCACTCTTAGATCACGTCTTTATAGGCGCGATGCGCGGCTGCGGGCCGATAGTTTCCCCGCTTCCGCGGACGGAATTTTGCGGCGCTCCCGATCCGGTTGAGCGCCACCATCACCACCCCGGCGCAGATCAGCGTGGTTGCAACGATGAAAATTACCGCAAACATCAGAGCGTCATTGTTCATCGCATTGCCCCTTTCCGAAGCGGCCCAATTTTACTCTCATCAATCCACAGGTGGCACGCAAATCGGCAGCCGTTTCATCGAGTTCAAGCCCGCACGCGGTACCATTGCATCCAACGAGTACACGACCGTATATGAGCCCGGCATCGATACCCGCAACGAATGTGACCAAGACCACGCGACTGACGCGCGTCCAGCGCACTGCCATTCTCAAGGCCCTTGCCGACCCCAAGCGCTTTGAACTGCTGGAGCGCATTGCGAAGTCGTCGTGTCCGCTGGGCTGCTCGGTCGTGCGTCCCGCCCTGGCGATCTCTCCTGCTACTCTCTCTCACCACATCAAGGAACTGGAAGCCGCGGGGCTGATCCACGTCGAGCGGCAAGGCAAGTTCCACTTTCTTGCCCTGCGTCCAGGCGTGCTTGAGGCCCTGGCGGCCAGTATTTCCTCTCTCAGTCCGCGGGCCTGCGGCAACGGCGGGAGCGCGTCCGAATAAGATTTCCACAATCATCCTGAATCCATCTTCCCGGGTGGTTAATCAATTCGATAGTTATCGAAATGTCGAAGCGATGGCACTTCGAGGACGGGAGCGAAATGGCAAATCTTCAGGGCAAAGTGGCGCTGGTTACGGGCGCATCCAAAGGCATCGGCGCGAGCATCGCCCGCGAACTCGCAGGGCGCGGCGCTGCGGTGGCGGTTAACTATTCGGGCAGCAAAGTGGCGGCAGACAAACTGGTGGCAGAGATCAAGACCGCGGGAGGCAAAGCCGTGGCGGTGCAGGCCGACCTGTCCAACCCCGACTCGATCGGCCCCTTTGTCGAGAAAGTGGCGCGCGAACTGGGTCCCATCGACATTCTCGTGAACAACGCTGGAATCTACGAATTCAATCCCATTGAGGCGGTTACGCCCGAGCACTTCCACAAACAATTCAATGTGAACGTTCTGGGTCTGTTGCTGACCACGCAGGCCGCACTGAAGCACTTCAACCAGGCGGGCGGTAGCATCATTAATATCGGTTCAGTGGCGGCCGACGGGGTGGCTACAGCCTCGGTCTACAGCGGAACCAAGGGCGCCGTGGACTCGATTACGGCGGCATTGGCCCAGGAACTGGGTCCCCGAAAGATTCGCGTGAATTCGCTGAACCCAGGCATGGTCGAGACCGAAGGCGTGCACGCGGCCGGAATCATCGGCAGCGACTTCGAGAAGAAGACCGTCGCGGAGACGCCGTTTGGCCGGATCGGGCAGCCAAAGGATATCGCCGACGCGGTTGCCTTCCTGGCCTCCAACGACTCCACCTGGATCAACGGCCAAGCCATCCAGGCCGCCGGCGGCTATCGCATCTAATTCGCTGAACCCCGGGTCGGCGATGCGAGACCCGGGGGTGAGATCTAGAGCTATTCAGGGTATTCAACTGAGCGCGTTTGGAGAACAGCGATGATTCATTCCATCTTTCCGTCGCTCGCCGTGGTTGCAATCGGACTGGTTGCGTCGCGGGTGGGCGATATGTTCGGAAACCTCTTTATTGCAAAGCCCTGCACAGCAGGCCCCAAAAGCGCGGTGGTGTGGTCGTATGACGAGGGGGACTACACAGCCGCGAGCTCGTGCCCGCACACTGCCGCCAGGCGTGTAGCTTCGAGCTTCCGCGACAAAACATGCTGAAGGTGCCAAGCGGAATCCGGTACGGCCTGCGCGAACCGATGGACTATTCTTTTCCAGCCGTGATGGTTTGCGGAGCCGGCCGACGGCGGGCCAGCGCAAACTGCAGCGAGCCACCCTGCACGATGATCGAGAAGACGACGACCATGTAGGTCGCGCCGAAGATCCAGGGTCCGGCTTCGGGCCCTTTTTGAGCGATCCCGAGATCCAGAGGCACGGACAGGGCGAGAGCGATAGAGAGTCCGCCGCGTAGCCCTCCCCAGGTGAGGGTCTTGATCGAATCACGGCGATGGCTCTGGCACATGCGCACGATCCACAGGCACAGGGCCACCACCGCGAAACGCACAAGGTTGACGGAAAAGATGGCCGCAAGACCGGCGCGTATGGTGGTTGCGTTTAGCGTGACCACCATGGCCTCAAGCCCCAGCAGCACGAAAAGCACGGAATTCTGCACCTCGTCGAGCATGGTCCAGAACCGGTCGACGCTCTCATCGGCGACGCGGCCCTTGGGCTGCTTGCGGTTGAAATGGCGCAGCGCGATGCCGGCGACCACAGCTTCCATCGGCGCGGAGAGGCGCCAGATATCGGCCAAAACATAGCCCCCCAGCGCCAGGGTCAGTGTGAGTAGAATCTCGATCTGGTAGGCGTCGACAAGGCAGATGAGGCGGGAGACGATGCGCGCCGCAACAATGCCCAGCGCGGCCGCCCCGCCCGATTTCAGCAACAACATACCGGCGATGTGCCACGGCGTCGGCGCCTGGCCGCGCGCGATTTCGATCATGGTCAGAAACAGCACCGCGCCCACGCCGTCGTTGAACAACGATTCGCCCGCCAGCTGCGCTTCGATGGATTTGGGGATGCCGATACGGCGCAGCAGTTCGAGCACCGCAATGGGGTCGGTGGGGGAGATGAGCGCCCCGAAGATCAAGCAGGCCATCCACGAGGCTCCGGTGCCGGAGAGCAGCATCATGAGGCCAGCCACGGCCAGGAATGAAAGCACAGTTCCCAGCGTCGAGAGCACGGCGACGGGCAGTTTCTCGCGCCCCAGGTGTTCCAGGTCGAGCAGAAATGCTCCCGCGAACAGCAGCAGGGGAAGCATGCCGTGCAGAATCAGGCTCTCAAAATCGATTCTCCGGACGAGATGCTCGGCCCAATCGTGTACTCCCGGCGCGATCTGGCCCAGGATGCCGAGGCTCATCGTGGTCAGCACGGTCAGCACCATGGTGCCGCCGGTGATCGGTATGCGCAGCACGCGCGAACTGATCCAGCCGAAGATGGCGGCCGTGGCGACCAGCACGCTGATGATTTCGAGAGTGTTCATAAGACAGGGAACAGGGTTCAGGGTTCAGGAACACACGCCCCGTGCCCCATCCTTGCGCCTTTTTCGGGCGAAAGGGTGGGAGGCAACAGATTACAAGGCCAGAAAGCTAATAGCTAAACGCTAATAACTGCCTTACATCAGCCGAGCCGCATCCTTGGCGAAGTAGGTGACGATGAAGTCAGCGCCCGCGCGGCGTATGCCGACCAGCGACTCCAGCATGGCGCGGTCGCGATCAAGCCAGCCTTTTTCAAAGGCGGCCTGCAGCATCGAGTATTCGCCCGAAACCTGGTAGGCGCCCATGGGCACGCCGAAGCGATCGCGCGCCGCACGCACCACGTCGAGATAAGGCATGGCCGGCTTCATCAGGATCATGTCCGCGCCTTCGGCGAGATCGAGTTCGATCTCGCGCATGGCTTCGCGCAGATTGGCGCCATCCATCTGGTAGGTCTTGCGGTCGCCGAACTGCGGCGCGGAATCGGCCGCTTCGCGGAACGGGCCATAGAAGGCGGACGCAAACTTCGAGGCGTAGCTGAGGATCGGGACCTCCGTGCGGTCGTCCTCGTCAAGAGCGCGGCGGATGGCGGCGACTCGCCCGTCCATCATGTCGCTGGGGGCCACGATGTCGGCCCCCGCCCGCGCCAGGCTCGCGGCCGTCTGGGCCAGCAGATCGAGCGACGCATCGTTTTCCACTTCCCAGCCGTCTCTGGTTTCCACGATCATGCCGCAGTGTCCGTGGCTGGTGTATTCGCACAGGCAGACGTCGGCGATCAGGACCAGCTTCTTAGCCGCGCTGGAGCGCTTCAGCGCGCGCAGTCCCTGCTGCACGATGCCTTCGTCGTCGTAGGCGCCGGTGCCTTGCTCGTCTTTCGATTCGGGCAGCCCGAAGAGCAACAGCCCGCCGATGCCCAGGCCGGCGGCCTCTTCGGCTTCGCGCACCGCTTCGTCCACGGAAAGGTTGAACACGCCGGGCATCGAGCCGACGGCCTTGCGGACCCCTTCCCCGGGGCAGATAAAGAGCGGGTAGATCAGATCGCCGGGATCGAGAGAGGTCTCGCGCACCAGCGCGCGCAGCGAGTCTGACCGGCGCAGGCGCCGCATGCGGGTTTCTGGGAAACTCATAGGTAAATTGTAATGGCAGGGGCGTTGGAAAGGAGCTTCCAGCCGCTAGCTCCAAGCCTCTAGCTTGTTGGTGCTGATGACAAGGTCGTGCAACTCTTGAACAGCTTTACGGCAACTGGTCATAGAGCGTCTGATTGCGATAGCCCATCAGCGTGACCAGGGTCCAGATGCCAATGGCGGTTCCGATGGGGAACTTCAAAAGGCTCAGGAAGGCGGCGACAATGGCCAGAACCCGGCCCCAGGGCGCGCGATCCATCAGTCCCCACGCGGCCCCGAAGAGAAGGGCAGCGCGCAGCACCACAAACACCCATACGAAATGCAGGAAGGCCGGCCCAAACCATTCCGGACGGAAGGGACCATTCCATCGACCCCAGGGACCGAAATGGTTGAACATGAATGCTCGGGCAAAGGACATTCCCACGAAACTCAGAACCAGCGTGAGCCCGGCATAGATAAACCACACCAGGCTGAGCGCCCGCACTCTGCCTGCATAGCTGTCGAGTTGGAATTGCATCGCGGGTACCGGAGGAACCATCGCCATGGGACGGCCGCACTGGGAACAGACAGCCTGTCCGGGCAGCAACGGCTGACCACATCCACTGCAATACATAACGTACCTCCGCGGTTGCCGGGAAGCGTCTTCGGTCCAGGCGACCGATCTTTGCCGCACAGACGATAGTACGCATTTTCAGGCCATCGGGTTCCGATCACCGAACCTGGCGGCATGTGAGCGGAATCATTTTGCGGATACGGGCGGCAGCGTGCGTTCCCATCGTTCTTCATGGCGGTCGTCGTGGAAGAGCAGCGCCGTGACCCGGCCCTGCTTGTCATGCTCCACGGTAAGCCGGGTCCAGGTGCTGCCCAGGGGATAGAAGAAGGTGTTCGGCGCCTCCGCCTCCACTTCGGTGACTTCGCCGTGCGGGTCCTTTTCGTAGAGAGCCTCCCCCTGGCGAAAGAGAGTGGCCGCGAGGCGCCCGTTCGGGTCCCTGTACTCCCCGGTGATCGTGTCGAGCGTTGAGACGGGAAGCTTGATGGCGGTGGGGTGCAGCGGAATGACCAGGCGCTCGGAAAATGACGGCGGCTCGGGGACCGCGCCAAGGTGATGCGACAGCAGCCAGCGGGGCAGTTCCGGCTCGTTGTAAGCCCGTGCCCAGGAATCATGATGCAGGCCCTGATAAATCCACAGCCGTACATTCCCCCCATTGGCTTTGAAGGCATTGAACATCAGGTCGCTTTCCCGCATGGGCACGACGTTGTCCTCGCTGCCATGAAACATCCAGATGGGTGTACGGCCAATGATGCGGGCATACTCCCCGGGCAACGTGGCGGACCGTTCCCACCTCTCCGGGGCGTAGCTCCAGAAAGGTCCGCCGGCGGCAATCGCTATCGCCGCCCAGCGATGCGGATAGAGCCGGGCCAGTTCCCACGCGCCGTAGCCGCCCAATGAAAGCCCGGTGAGATAGGTGCGCGCCGGGTCGGTGTGGAACTCGGCAGCCTCCTGGTCGAGCGCGGCCATGGCCATATCCAGCATGACAGGGTCAGTCCAGAAGCTCGAGAAGAGGCACTGCGGCATAACGATCACAAATGGCCAGCGTTCGGGGTGATCGCGGACCGCAAGGGGAAGCCCGATCTGGGTCTGGAACATGCCTTCCGAGCCGCGCTCGCCGCGTCCATGCAGAAACAGGAGGATAGGCCAGGGCTTGTGTTCGTCGCGACGGAACTCCTCAGGCAGGTAAATCTGGAAGCGATAGGTGACGCCGTTGATCTCCACCTTGCGGTTCAGGAAGCCGGTTTCCTGCGCGGGCGGCAGTTGCGGAGAAATGTGGTTCCGAGCGTCGACGGCGTGTCCGGCGGCGGGCAACAATCCAAAGGTTATGCTCAGGCTGGCAGCCAGGACTCTCGAAAGACGAACCATGCTTGAATCCCATCATAGTGGGCAATGCCGAAAATCGTGAGAGCCGAACTGACGGCTTTCCGTAACCAGTGCGTTTCCCGTCAAGCGAAGCATCGCGGAAGTCGCGGCCCTGGCCGGTCTGACGCATTGGCCGCTTCCCGCGGGCGCAATCCATCCGCCGGAACGCACAACCCCGGAGGCAAATCCCTACGGGTTTCTTATGCGCAACCGTGAAACAATAGACCGAACCCGCAGATGAACCCGATGAAGATGCTTGAGCCCGGAGATGTGTTGGATCACTACCGCGTCGACGCCACCGTCGCGCGCAGCGGCATGGCGACGCTCTACCGGGCCACGGACGTTGATAACGATCGGCAGGTGGCGCTGAAAGTTCCTCATCCGGAAATGGAGGCCGACCCGGTTCTGGTCGAGCGTTTCAAGCGGGAACACGAGATCGGGCAGGTCCTCGACCACCCGGGCGTGGTGAAGACTTTCAATAATGAAGAACGCAGCCGCCTCTACATGGTGATCGAATGGGTTGAGGGGCGGCTGCTGCGCGCGATTCTGAACGAGGAAGGCGCGCTCCCCGTTGACCGAGCGGTCAGGATCACGCTGGGCATCTGCGACGCACTCGATTACATGCACAAGCGCGGCATCGTCCACCGCGACCTGAAGCCCGAAAACGTTATGGTCGACGCGGACGATCGCATCAAGCTGATCGACTTTGGCATCGCGATGAAAGAAGACGCGCGGCGACTGACATTTGTGAATATGTCGTCGATGCTGGGCACGCCCGACTACATTTCCCCGGAGCAGGTGCAGGGCAAGCGGGGTGACCAGCGCAGCGACATGTACTCCCTGGGGGTCATGTTCTACGAAATGCTCACCGGCCAGGCGCCGTTCAGCGGACCGAACCCTCTCGCCGTGATGAATGAACGCCTGGTGAAAGACCCGGTTCCACCGACCCAGCTAAATGCTGCGATTCCGCCGGAGATCGAGGAAATTGTCTTTCGGGCCCTGGAGCGCGACCCGCGCCACCGCTATCCCAGCGCCCATGAGATGGAGTGGGACCTCGAACACCCGGAGCAGGTCGGTGTGGAAGATCGCGGCTACCGCCCGGTGCGCCGCGGTCCTCCGTCGCTTCTCGATCGGGTTAACAAGCGCATGCTGCTCTACGCAGGGCTGGTGCTGGTGCCGATCGTGCTGTTTGGGCTGATGCTGGTGCTGGCGAAACGGTGAGGACCGGAATCCGTTTGCAGCCGTTTGGGCCGGTACCGATCTGCCGTCCTTCCTCTTCCGGCCTGGTCACCGGTACGACTCGTCCCGATGAATCACAAACTCCGGATAGGCGCCGCCGCCGAGTTCGTACAGATCCATGCCCAGCCGCTCCCCATCCGCTTCAACGCGGAAAGGAATGACGCGGTTCAGCAGCCAGAACAGCAGATAGACCAGGGGAAACACCAGCCCCAGCAGGGTCGCAATCCCGACCATCTGCGCCATAAGCTGGCCCGCTTTGGGTGCGAAGAGGCCTGCGGCGAACAGCCCCCAGAGGCCTCCAACCGCGTGGACGGAGATAGCGCCGGAGGGATCGTCGATCGACAGGGCAAGTTCCAGCAGTTCCACCAGCAGCGGGGCGGCAATGCCGGAAACCGCACCGACGACGATGGCTTCGAAGGGGGTTACGATCGCAGCGCAGGCGCTGGAGGCAACCAGGCCGGCGAGCCAGCCGTTGGCGCACATGCTGGCGTCAGGCTTTCCGAAGCGCGAGCGTGTAATGGTGAACGCGGCCACTAGCGCCGCCGAGCCGGAGAGAGCCGTATTGATAACCGTTTGCGCCAATGCAGAGGGTCCCACATGGAGCCAGAGAATAGCTCCGGCCACATTCCACGCCAGCCACCCCACCAGGGCCAGCAGGCAGCCGAACACGATATAGACAGTGTTATGACCGGGCATGGCCGTGGCCAGACCCTCCTTGGGAAACTTGCCTTTGCGCGGGCCGGTGATCCAGACGACGGCCAGCGCGCTGAGGCCGCCCACGGCATGAACAGAGGCAGCTCCCGCGCCATCGATAAAACCGGTACCCAGGCGGAAGGTGGAGCCCAGTTGCGCCAGCCAGCCATCGCCCCATACCCAATGCGCCACCACGGGGAAAACACCGCCGGCCAGCACGGCGGTCATCGCGCAGCCGGCAGGGAGTCGCAAACGGTCCGCGCCCGAACCCCATGGGATCAGGGCGAGCAACCCCACGGCCAGGAATTCAAAGAGCACTTCGAGCTGAAGCTGTGGCTGGGCGGCGTCGAAGTGACGGAGCAAAAGCGGCGCCGCGCCGATCCAATTCCAGGATTTGCCGGCCATCGAAAGAGTGTGCCCCGGAACCCCGGCAAAAGAAACGCCCACCACGGCGAAGGCGATGGTTGCGACCGCCACCAGCGTGACACAGCCCACCATGGACTGCGCTGCGGACCGGGAGCGACCCAGGCCCGTGTTGAGCAGGGCCACGCCTGTAATGGCCAGCGTGGACAGCACCAAAAGCGCGAAGGCGAGCACAAACATCGAGTCGGAAAAGGGCGGGACCAGAGGCGGAATCATCATCGGCGGCTCGCCCCTTGCGCGATTGGCAGATCGCTGGGATGAGTCTCCTGGGGGCGCTGCATGTGTCCGCGCACCGCAACCGCGAGTCCGAGTAGCTCGACCGCCAGCCCGCACAGCACAAAGGTGACGCGCAGCCCCGCGTCGGGGAACAGGATCAGCGCCGCCACCGCGAGGAAGAATCCGGTCGGCATCACCAGCAATCCCGCATATTTCATGTCCCCTGCCTCTCAGTCCTCCGCCGGGGAAACGGAAGCCAACCGGGAATCAGTATTGGATAAGCCTTGGCCATCGACGGAAGTTGTGTCCACCTCTGCCTGGGGCTATGGAGTGAATTGCAGATGAAAACTAGCGATTGACGTCTTATGAATCTTAAAGCATCGGATAGCGGGAATTAGCACAGGCGCGCGTGTACCGCTCAGGCTGCTCCGCGTTCACCGGGTCGCACGCTGTTCCTTACGGTTTCCTTTCGACGGCCAGTCAATAATGACCTATGTATATTCGGCTTGACCGTGCTCATCGGGTTCTTCCTGTCTTCCTGGGTGTTGTGACGCTTGCAGACGTCGGAATTCTGTTGGTGTGGGATGCCTTTCCGGAGCTCTTTCCTCCCCGGAGCCATGATGTTCTCGCGGCATTTTCACTGGGGATGATCGCATTTGCCTACCTTGTGTACCAGGTATTGCATCGGCCTGCGGCGAAGGAATTCGCCAAGGCCATCATGCTGGCGGTTGCTTTTCTCTTCTGGGCCGCCAACCAGTACTGGCCCGACTCGCACCTCGCCACCCTGTTCAACGACGTAGCAATTGCTCTTTTTGTCCTCGATGTATTTCTGGTCATGATCGGCTGGCCGCCGACATCGCCAGACGGCTCCTTCGCCGAGACCTATGGAGAGCGGCCAGGGGAAGAGCAGTCGTGAGCAGCTGGTCCCGGGCGGATGGCAGAGCGGATTCCGGCGCCACGGGTGATAGCATTTCTCTGGAAAGGCGACATGCATTTCTGTCCCCTCATTCCCGGGCCCCGGGACCTCTGTTTTGCATCCCAGTCTCTGGGACGTGCCGGCCCGGGACCCGGGGTTCTTTCCCCTCAACCAGGGTTAATCACAAGCCATTTTCTTTTCAGCAGATTACAAAATCCAATTCGGGAAGAATTTTTTTCTGGAATTGAACGGGACTCGAGCCTTGCGCACCCACCCTGCGCTGCTATATTGAATTTTCGGGGTTTCCTGCCCCGACGGTGTTGTAGCGCTTCCCAAGTTTTTTGTACGCAAACTCTGTGACCGTTAGCACATGCGGCGCACTGAACCGGCAACACGAGCCCTCCAGACAAACACAGATGACTAGGAACAGGGTGCATGGCCCAGATATTTGACCGCAGCTCGAACGCTTTGGCCCGGATGAGCCTTGTGTTGACGGGCCTGATCGTGATTGCGCTGGGGGTGACGCTGGACGAGTTGCAGCGTTCGCCGTGGGTGACGCGCCAGGGGCAGCGTCCGGACCAGCCGGTTCCTTTCAGCCACAAGCATCACGTGCAGGGTCTGGGGCTGCAGTGCCAGTACTGCCACGTGACGGTGGAGAAGTCGAGCTACGCGGGGATCCCTCCGACCAAGACGTGCATGAACTGCCACGCGCAGATCTGGACCAACGCGCAGTTGCTGGAGCCGGTGCGGGCGAGCTGGGCGACGGGCCAGTCGCTGATGTGGACGAAGGTGCACGATCTGCCGGACTTACGTGTACTTCAGCCACGAGATCCACGTGAACAAGGGGCTGGGTTGCTCGACCTGTCACGGGCGAGTGGACCAGATGCCGCTGATGTACGCGCAGAACACTCTGCAGATGGAGTGGTGCCTGGACTGCCACCGCAACCCGGCCAAGAACCTTCGCCCGACGACGGAGATCTACAACATGGCGTGGGAAGCGCCGGCCGAGGAGCGGCCGGTGTGGTGCGCGGTGGGCGAGGCGAAGGACGGGGTGCCGACGGCCGAAAGCGTGAACTGCGTGACCCGCGAACCGGCGGGAGAGGGAACCAAGCTGGCGTCGCTTCAGATGCCGGGCGCGAAGGGGCTGGCGGGAGACGTGGCGGGCGTGGCGTTGCCCGCCAGCTACAAAAAATTCACCAGCCAGGACGAATTGGGACATTTTCTTTTGGATCACTACAAGATCCGCACGCCCAAGGATCTGACCAGCTGCGAGGTCTGCCACCGATGAGCGGACAGGGGAACGGTGTGAACCAGAATAAGCATGAGGCCGGGAGCGCTCCGCATGACGCTGGCCGCGGTGCGCGCGGAGCTGAAGGGCGTGAAGGGCAAACGCTTTTGGCGCTCGATCGACGAGCTTGCCGGGGACGGCGGAGTTTCAGGCGGCCGTGGAGCGGGAGTTTCCGTCTGCGGCGCAGGAGTGGGTGGACCCGGTGTCGCGGCGCGGTTTCATGAAGCTGATGGGAGCGTCGATGGCCCTGGCGGGTCTTGCCGGGTGCACCAAGCAGCCGGACGAGCCGATCTATCCCTACATCAAGGCGCCCGAGGATCTGGTGCTGGGCAAGCCAAATTACTTCGCCACTGCCCATCCGTTCGTGACCGGGGCGGTGCCGACGCTGGTCAAGGCGGACCAGTTCCGTCCCATCAAGATCGACGGGAACCCGGAACACACCTACAACCAGGGCTCGTCGGACCCCTTCACGCAGGCTTCGCTTCTGGACTTGTATGACCCCGACCGGTCGAAGCACGTGACCTTTCAGGGCGAATCGCGGGAGTGGACGGAGTTCGCGCAGGGTCTGCGCGCCAAGGCCACGGAGTCGAAGGATGGGACGGGGATCTACTTCCTGACCACGACCATCACTTCTCCGACTCTTGCCCGGCAGTGGAAGGCAGTCGCGGCGGCGTATCCGAACGCGAAGCTGATCCAGTACGACCCGGCGGTCGCGGGAACGGTGCTGGTGTCGGGCGCGGTTCCGCAGTTCGACCTCTCGGGCGCGGACGTGATCGTATCGCTCGACGCGGACTTTTTGTCGGGAGCGAGTTATCCGGGTTTTCACAAGCTGGTGCGGGAGTACGCCGCGCGGCGCAAGAACCCGAAGGAGCTGAATCGCCTCTACGCCATCGAGAGCACGCCGACCACGACGGGCATGAAGGCCGAGCATCGACTGGGCCTGCGGGCGAGCGAAGTGCCGGCGTTTGCGGCGGCGCTGGCGGCGGCCGTGGGCGTGGAAGGAGCCTCGGCGCCGGCCTACAGCTGGACGCCCGAACAGCAGAAGTATCTGGCCGCCGCTTGCAAAGGATCTGAAGGCCACCGCAGGCAAGAGCGCGGTGATTCCGGGGTTGTATCAGGACGCATCGGTCACAGCGCTGGCCGCGGCCATCAACAACGCGCTCGGCAACGTGGGCAAGACGGTCTTGGTATCGACAGAGCCTCTGAACCCGCTGCCTTCCGACCAGATCGCGGACTTCAAGGCTCTGGTGGCGGATCTGAACGCGGACAAGGTGGAGTGGCTGGTGATTCTGAACGCGAACCCCATCTACTCGTCGCCGGCGGATCTCGACTTCCCGACTGCTTTCAACAAGGCCAAGGTTGTGGCGCACCTGGGCATGCACGCCGACGAGACAGGGCAGGTTGCGCACTGGCACATCCCGGCGGCGCACGCGCTCGAGTTCTGGTCGGATGCGCGGGCGTATGACGGCACGGTATCGATCGTGCAGCCGCTGATCGATCCGCTCTACGGCGGCCACACGGCGCACGAGGTGTTGCAGGTGCTGTTGAACGAGCCGCTGCTTGGCTCATATGCAGCGGTGCGGGAGACGTGGAAGACGGCCATTAAAGGCGACTTCGAGACAGGGTGGCGCAAGGCGCTGCATGCGGGCTGGATCCCGGACACCAAGTTCGATACGACGGGCAAGGCGAGCGCCGACAAAGCGTTTCATGGCCAGGTTCCCACGCCCTCATCGAAAGATGCCATCGAGATCATCTTCCGTCCCGACCCCAGTATCTACGACGGGCGCTTTTCGAATGTGGGCTGGCTGCAGGAGCTGCCCAAGCCGGTGACCAACCTGAGCTGGGACAACGCGGCCATCGTGTCGGGGGCGACGCTGACCAGGCTGGGCCTCGAAGAAGACGACATCCTGGAACTGACGGTGGGCAACGGCAAGGTCAAGGCGCCGGTGATTGTGGCCCCCGGTCATCCCGACAACTCGGTCACGGTCTATCTCGGCTACGGCCGCCAGGCCGCTGGGCGGGTGGGCTCGGGGGCGGGGTTCAGCGCCTACCTGATCCGTTCCGCGGATGCGCCGTTCCATGCCACGGGGTCTATCAAAAAGGTGGAAGGCAAGTGGGGCCTGGCCATTACCAAGAGCCACTACCAGGACCACCGCTCGAAGACGTTCACCGAGCACGGCGACGGCCAGAACCGCTCGCTCGAAGCCAACGAGGCTATCGACGAGCGCGGCATCGTCCGTTACGCCACCCTCGATGAATACAAGCAGAACCCGGGGTTCGCCAACGAGGGCGAGGGGCGCGAGAAGACCCACATGGGCACGTCGCTGTTCCCCAACTGGACCTACAACGAAGCAACGCGTGGGGCATGTCGATCGACATGGCCAGCTGCACGGGCTGCAACGCCTGCGTGACGGCCTGCTATGCGGAGAACAACATCCCGGTGGTGGGCAAGCAGCAGGTGCGGATCGGGCGCATCATGCAGTGGATCCGAATCGACAGCTATTTCGAAGGGGACCTGGCGGCGCCGCGGGCCCACTTCCAACCCATGCTCTGCCAGCACTGCGAGAACGCGCCCTGCGAGCAGGTGTGTCCGGTGGGCGCGACGCTGCATACGCCCGAAGGGCTCAACATGATGGTCTACAACCGCTGCGTGGGGACGCGCTACTGCTCCAACAACTGCCCCTACAAGGTGCGGCGTTTCAACTTCCTGCTCTATTCCGATTACGAGACGGAAAGCCTGAAGCTGATGCGCAACCCGGACGTGAGCGTTCGTTCGCGCGGAGTGATGGAGAAGTGCAGCTACTGCGTGCAGCGCATCACCGTGGCCCGGATCGAGGCCGACAAAGAGAACCGGGGAATCAAGGATGGGGAGATCGTGACCGCGTGCCAGCAGTCGTGCCCGGCTGGGGCGATCACCTTCGGCAACATCAACGACCGGGGGAGCCGGGTAGCAAAGCTGCGCTCCGATGAGCGCACCTACCAGGTGTTGGCCGATCTCAACACCCGTCCGCGGACGACATACGTGGCCGCCGTCCTGAACCCCAACAGCGAACTGGAAGAAAAGCCGGTGGAGCACCCGGCTAGTGGTCAGTGATCCGTGGTCAGTGATCAGGACCGAGGGAAATAGAAATAGGTAGCAGGCACTTGAAAGGCTGGCTAAGAGCTACAGCTGGCAAAGAAGCAGGGAAACGGTGGCACTGATCACTGATCACTGATCACTGACCACTGATCACTGGAGAAGCATGGCGACGAGCGACCTGAAACCGACCGATCCGGAGTATGCGCGCTGGGTAGATCCGGCCACCGGGGAATACCGGGTGATCGAGCCCGGGCAGACTTTCAAATCGGTCACCGACAAGATCACGCGCATCGTGCTGACGCCGCACACCCCGCTGGGGTGGTTTGCGATCTTCGCCTTCGCCGGGGCGGGGGCCACAATGCTGCTGGTGGCGGTGACCTGGCTGTTTCTGAAAGGCGTGGGTATCTGGGCCATCTCCATGCCCGTGGCCTGGGGGTTCGCCATCATCAACTTCGTGTGGTGGATCGGCATCGGCCACGCGGGCACCCTGATCTCGGCGATCCTTCTCCTGTTCAAGCAGAGCTGGCGCAACTCCATCAGTCGCTTCGCAGAAGCGATGACCATCTTCGCGGTGGTGTGCGCGGGCATGTTCCCGCTGATCCACGTGGGCCGTCCGTGGCTGGGGTACTGGATGCTGCCCCTGCCCCTGACCATGAACGTGTGGCCGCAGTTCCGCTCCCCCCTGGAATGGGACGTGTTCGCAGTCTCAACCTATGCGACCATTTCGGTGGTGTTCTGGTACATCGGCATGGTGCCCGACTTCGGGACCTTCCGCGATCGGGCCAAGTCGAAAATGGGGCAGTACTTCTACGGCATCATCTCGCTGGGGTGGCGCGGATCTGTCCGCCACTGGATGCGCTACGAGACGGCGTCGCTGCTGTTGGCCGGCCTGGCCACCCCCCTGGTGCTCTCGGTGCACACCGTCATCAGCTTCGACTTCGCAGTGGCCATCCTGCCCGGCTGGCATACCACCATCTTCCCGCCCTACTTCGTGGCCGGGGCGATCTACTCGGGCTTCGCGATGGTGCTCACGCTGGCCATTCCGCTGCGCAAGTTCTATCACCTCGAAGCCCTGGTGACCGAGCGCCACATCGACAACATGGGCAAAGTGATGCTGGCCACGGGGTTCATCGTGGCCTACGGCTACGGCATGGAAGCCTTCATGGCCTGGTACTCGGCCAGTCACTGGGAAGCGTTCATGTTCTGGAACCGGGCCTTCGGCCCCATGGGCTGGAGCTACTGGGTGCTGGTCACCTGCAACCTGGCCATCCCGCTGACCACGCTGTGGTCGCGCAAGCTCAGGACCAGCATCACCTTCATGTTCATCATGTCGATCATCGTGAACACGGGCATGTGGTTCGAGCGCTTCGTGATCATCGTGACCAGCCTGTACCGCGACTACCTGCCCTCGTCGTGGGGCACGTACCGGGCCACCAAGTGGGACTACATGACCTATGTCGGCACGCTGGGGCTGTTTACCACCCTGTTTGTGCTGTTCGTGCGCTTCCTGCCCATGATTCCGATGAACGAAATCCGCATGCTGCTACCGGCGGCCAAGATTACGCCCAAGAAGCCCAAGGAGGTAGGTAGATAATGCCGCCTCGTGAAGGAACCTACGGCTTGTTAGCCGAATTCGATACTCCCAGCGACTTGGTCAGGGCGGCGCGGCAGGCCTACCAGGACGGCTGGCGGCGCATGGACTGCTATACGCCCTACCCGGTCGAAGAAGCGGCCGAAGCCATCGGCTTCCATCGCAACCGGGTGCCGCTGTTGACGCTGGTCGGCGGGCTGATGGGGCTCTGCGCCATGTTCTCGCTCGAGACCTGGATCTCGGTGATCGCCTATCCGCTCAACATAGCGGGGCGGCCGCTCTACTCCTGGCCGGCGTTCATCGTGCCCGCCTACGAGTGGACCATCCTGTGGGCGGGACTCTCGGCCGCCTTCGGCATGGTGGCGCTGAACCACATGCCGGCGCTCTACCATCCCCTGTTTAACGCCCCCAACTTCCGCAACGGGGCCACCACGGACAAGTTCTTTCTGTGCCTGGAAGCGCTCGATCCCAAGTTCAACTTGTTGGAATCGCGCAAATATCTGGAGACCCTGGAGCCGGTCTCGGTGGTGGAGGTGGAGTACTGATGGCCAGCCGCCACAACCATGATCTTGTAGTCCTGAGCGGAGCGTCAGGGAAGCGACCACGCAAACTGGCCGCCCTTGCCGGCCTCTCCGCGCTGCTCCTCATCGCCGGCTGCCGCCAGGACATGCAGGACCAGCCCAAGCTGATTCCGCAGCGGGGCTCGAACCTGTTCGCCGACCATCGCGGGGCGCGGCCGCAGGTGGTCAACACCGTGGCCCGCGGACAGCTGAAGGAAGACTCCTACTTCTATACCGGGGTGACTGAAGCCGCCAACGGCTACCGCGAAGAGCACGACGAGCTGCCCTTCCCGGCCACCATCGACGTGCTCAAGCGGGGCCAGGAGCGATTCAACATCTACTGCTCGCCCTGCCATTCGCGGGTCGGCAACGGACTCGGTGAGATCGTGATGCGGGGCTACAAGCCGGCCGCGAACCTGCACGACCAGGTGCGGGTGTCGCAGCCCTTATCCCACTACTTCTACGTGATGACTCACGGCTACGGGGCCATGCCCGACTACGCGGCGCAACTCACCCCGGCGGACCGCTGGGCGGTGGCGGCCTACATCCGAGCCCTGCAACTGAGCCAGGCGGCGAAAGAAAGCGATGTGCCCTCCGGCGTCGAGGTGAAGAACCTCAAGGATGTCGCCGAGAGCGGCAACCTCCCCGCCTCCTTCGCTGAGCCGTGGTCGTTGCCGGCCACGGCCGTGCAGCCCTATGCGCATGACTGGAAGCAGGGCTGGCCGGCCAATGCTCCGGCCAACCCGGCGGACCCCAACCAGATCGCTAAACCGGCCACAGCCAAACCGGCACCGGCGGCCGCACCCGCTCCGGCAGCGAAACAGGATTAAGGATGGCTCACGTATCGCACGCTCGCACCCTTCCCGCCGACCTCGGCGCCCCGCCGGTGGTTGATCGGTGGCGCACCCGCGCGCTGATGGCCGGGGTCGTCTTCTCGGTCCTGGCCGCGCTTCTGGCTTTTCTTGACCATTCGATCGACCATGTGCTCCGTGCCTGGGTCCTGGGCCTGGTGCTCACCTTCGGCTGGTCGGTGGGGGGCCTTGCTCTGCTGATGGTCCAATACTGCTCCGGCGGCAAATGGGGCCTCTTGCTGCGCCGGCCGCTTGAAGCCATGACCCGCACCCTGCCCCTGGTCTTCGCCTACTGGATCGTCGTGGCCCTCAGCCAGGGCCGCCTCTACATGTGGGCCAACCACGCCCTCGTCGACGACGGCGTCAGCAAGGGTCTCATTACTCCGGATCAGGTGGAAGCGATCAACCACGCCATCGCCTTCAAGCACCCCATGCTCAACCCGACCATGTTCTGGGTGGCCGGTCTGGTCTGCTTCGGAATCTGGGCCTTCTACACCTGGAGGCTCAACTCCATGGCCATGAAGCGCGAGGCCGACTCGCCCCTGAACACCCCTTGGTGGATCAAGAAGCTCGAGAACATCTCCGGCCCCGGCATCGTGGTCTATTCGCTCACCATGACCGCGGCGGTCATTTACTGGGTGATGTCAATGGACGTGACCTGGTTCTCGTCGGTCTATGGCCTCTTGTTCCTGGTCGGGCAGGGCTATTCGGTGCTGGCGCTTTCGATCATTGTCGCCATCAGCCTGTCGCGCTACGAGCCCTTCTCCACCCTCCTGCGCCAGACCGAGCAGCACGACCTCGGCAAGCTCACGTTCGCCTTCGTGATGCTCAACATCTACCTCGCCTTCGGCCAGTTCCTCATCATCTGGTCCGGCAACCTGCCTGAGGAAATCAACTGGTACCTCGATCGCATTCGTGGCCACTGGGGCATCATCATCACCCTCGACTTCATCTTCCACTGGGTGATCCCCTTCTCGCTGCTCCTGTCGCGCGACATCAAGCGCAACAAGAAACGCCTGGTCCGTGTCTGCCAATGGATGATCTTCGCCAAGGCCTTCGACCTGTTCTGGCTGATTGAGCCCAACTTCCGCGACGCGGCGCAGAAATCTCCACTTCTCCTTCGGCATCCTTCAGTACATCGCCGTCCCCGCAGCTCTGGTCTCGTTCTGGATCGCTTATTTCTGCATGCAGCTCAAATCCCGTCCGCTCGTCCAAACCAACGACCCCCACCTGACCGAAATTCTGGAGCCCGAACATGCCACAGCATGATGACGAACAACTCGGTTCGCACGGCCCCAAGCCGGAAGAGATCGACACGACAGCGGGATACGAACTCTCCGATGTTCGTGTCACCGGCATCGTAGTGTTCTTAACTGCGCTGGCCATCTTCGTGGCGGTGACGGGTATCCTCTGCTATGGCATTGGCAAGGTGATCAATGCGCAAATGAAGAAAGAGGACGGCCCCAACAGCAAGTGGACCAAGACCGCGGAGGTGCGGGAGCTTGGCAATATGCCTTCCAGTCCCGAGTTGCAGAACAAGATGGCGGAATTGACGCAGCAATTTCCTTCACCCCGCGTGCAGACCGATGACGGCAACCAGGATGTAGCCGATCTGCATGCACGCGAGGATCTGCTGCTCGAGAACTACACGCGCGTAGACGGTAAGCCCGGAGAGGTGCGCATCCCGATTGAGCGCGCCATGGAACTGGTCGCGCAGCGTGGCTTGTCGGTGGCCCCTGCCGTGCAGAAGGGAACCCTTATGACCGGCGACAAGGAGCCCGCGGTTGCCGAGCCGCTCACCAATGGCTTTGCGCGGACAGCCTACGAACTGGATGTGGAAGCATCGCGAGCGGCCGAGGCGAAGAGGCCGCAGTAAGAAATCGGGTTGACGCATGGGTAGGGCACGACTTTCGTCGTGCCGCATTTGCAAGCAGAACGAATAGGGCTTTAGCCCCTGAAAAATGTGGGCAACAAAGCAAGACATAGAAGTGCAGCGATGATGCAGTATTCAAACACAATCCGGAGAACGGTTCGGCTGGCGGCGCTATCGGCGCTGGCCGTCAGTGCATGGACGCCCCTTGTGGCGCAGGTTTCCAGTTACGGCGATAAGGAGACGGGACAGACAAACGCCAAGTCCCAGCTCCTGGACAAAGTGGGCATTGCGCAGCACCTCAATCAGCAGCTGCCGCTGAACCTGACATTCACCGACGACGCCGGCAAGCAAGTGCAGCTCGGCGACTACTTCGGCAAGCGGCCGGCCATTCTCGCCCTCGTCTACTACCAGTGCCCGATGCTCTGTTCGGAAGAGTTGAACGGTCTGACCGGCGCTCTGCAGATGGTGAGTTTTCGCCCGGGCAAGGATTTTGACATCATCGTAGCCAGCATCGATCCGAGCGAGGGCACCGATCTGGCCGCGGCCAAAAAGCGCACCTATGTGAAGCGCTATGGGCATCCGGAAACAGCCGACGGCTGGCACTTCCTCACCGGCACACAGGTAAACATTGACGCTCTCACCAAGGCTGTTGGCTTCGGCTACGTCAAGATTCCGGGCCCTGATGGAAAGCTCACCCAGTTTGCCCATGCGAGCTCCATCCAGATCGTGACCCCGCAAGGCAAGCTGGCGCAGTACTACATGGGGGTTGAATATTCGCCCAAGGATTTGCGGCTGGGATTGGTAGAGGCCTCGGCCAATCGCATCGGGTCGCCGGTCGATAACATCCTGACCTACTGCTACCACTACGATCCCGGCACCAATAAGCATTCGCTGATCGTGGCGCGGGTGGTGCAACTGGGCGGGCTGGTCACGATGTTTTCCCTGGGAGGATTCATGTGGGTGATGTTCCGCCGGGACTTTCGCGGCGACCTATCAGCAACAAAAGGAACCGCCTCAGGAACGAAGGTGAACGGATAACGAATGAGCCACATCAGTGAAGTACTCTGGCAATTTCTCGTCAAGTGGATGACGAACTTCGCGCTATATCCGCCGGAGGCGTCGAAGATCGCGCCCCAGATGGACGCGCTGTACTTCTTCATGGTGCTGGTGAGCCTGGTCGGGCTCACGATTGTTATTTTGCTGGTCACCAGCTTTTCAGTCCTCTACAGCCGGAAGCGTCATCCCGTTGCAGTGCAGATCGAAGGTTCCACGTTGCTCGAAGCCACATGGACCATCATTCCCCTGGGCCTGTTTCTGATCATGTTCGTGTGGGGTTCGATCATCTACTTCCGCATCTATACCCCACCCGCGAATGCCATGAACATTTACGTGGTCGGGAAGCAGTGGATGTGGAAGGCGGAGCATCCGGGCGGGCAGCACGAGATCAACTCGCTGCATATTCCCACTGGCCGCGCCATCCAGTTGACGCTGATTTCGCAGGACGTGTTTCACAGCTTCTCGATTCCCGCGTTCCGGGTGAAGCGCGAAGCCATTCCCGGCCGGTATACATCGGTTTGGTTCGAACCGACTACGCCCGGAACGTACCACTTGTTCTGCACCCAGTACTGCGGCACCAACCATTCGGCGATGATTGGCGACATCGTGGTATTGAGCCCCGAGGGCTACAAGAAGTGGCTGGCCGAGTCGACCAGCGGCATGTCGCTGGCTCAGAACGGCGAGCGTTTGTTTGCCACCCTGAGCTGCAATGCCTGCCATAATGGGCGCCCGGACTCCCGAGGTCCCAGCCTGGCCAATGTGTTCGGATCGAGGCTGACGCTGGCCAACGGATCGACGACCACGGCCGACGAAGCGTATCTGCGCGAAGCCATCCTGAATCCTTCTGACCATGTGACCCAGGGCTATGCGCCGATCATGCCCACCTACCAGGGACAGGTCAGTGAAGACGGAGTGATCGCGCTGGTGGAATACATCAAGAACCTGCATTCCAATTACCGCGTCGAACAGACGCTGAACACAACCGGTTTGCTGCCCGAGAGTGAAGGCAAGGCAGCAAGCGTGGCGCAACGGCCCGCGGGAGCCAATCCCCAAGGGCGAATCGCCGCACCACAGGGGACGGTGAAGCAATGAGTACCGATACCATCATCAGTCTTCCCGACCAGTCAACGGCCCGGGTGCCGAAGGTCAATTTCTGGACCAAGGAAAATGGTCTGCTGAGCTGGCTGCTGACGGGCGACCACAAGCGGATCGCGATGCTGTACCTGATCTCGATCACGGTCTTCTTCTTCATCGGCGGCGCCTTGGCGGGGCTCATCCGCCTGGAACTGCTTACGCCGCAGTCCGACCTCATGGCGACCGACACCTATAACAAGGTGTTCACCATGCATGGCGTCATCATGGTCTTCCTGTTCCTGGTGCCGTCGGTGCCCGCCACGCTGGGCAATTTCCTCATTCCCATCATGATCGGCGCCAAGGATCTGGCTCTGCCCAAGATCAACCTGCTGAGCTGGTATCTTGTACGTTGCCGGCGGCATCACTGGTCCTTTACACCATGATCAGCGGCGGCGTCGACACGGGCTGGACCTTCACCACGCCGCTCTCGACACACTACCTCAACACCAATGTGCTGAGCACCGGCATCGCCGTCTTTATCGCCGGATTCAGCTCCATCTTCACCGGCCTGAACTTCATCGTCACTATCCACAAGATGCGCGCTCCCGGCATGACCTGGTTCCGGCTGCCGCTGTTTGTGTGGTCGCATTACGCGGCCAGCATTCTCATGGTGCTTGGCACACCGGTGCTGGCGATCGCCATTGTGCTGGTTGCGCTGGAGCGGACCATCGGCATCGGCATTTTCGATCCCGCCAAGGGCGGCGATCCGATTCTCTTCCAGCACTTGTTCTGGTTCTATTCGCACCCCGCCGTCTACATCATGATTCTGCCCGGCATGGGCGTGATCTCCGAGGTCATTTCCACCTTCAGCCGCAAGCGCGTCTTCGGCTACACGGCGGTGGCGTTCTCCTCGGTGGCGATCGCGGTGTTCGGATTCTTTGTCTGGGAGCACCACATGTTCATCATGGGTGTCTCCAATTACTCGACTCTGGTCTTCTCGCTGCTGACCATGCTCGTGGCGGTGCCCTCGGCCATCAAGATCTTCAACTGGACGTTCACCCTCTACAAGGGCTCCATCACCTTTGAAACTCCCATGCTCTACGCCTTCGGATTCATGGGACTGTTCACCATTGGCGGCCTGACCGGCGTCTTCCTGGGCACGACCGGGACCGACATCCACCTGACCGAGACCTACTTCATCGTGGCCCACTTCCATTTCGTGATGGTAGGCGGCATGCTGATGGCGTTCCTTGTCGGGAATCCACTTCTGGTGGCCCAAGATCACGGGGCGAATGTATCCGGAAAAGATCTCGCAGCTGGCCGCGCTGATCACCTTCATCGGCTTCAACTTCACCTTCTTCCCGCAGTTCATCCTGGGCACGCTGGGCATGCCGCGGCGCTATGCGGCCTATCCCGCCGAATTCCAGATCCTCAACGTCTTCTCCACTGCCGGAGCGACCATCCTCGGTGTCGGCTATGTCCTGCCTCTGCTCTACCTGGCCTGGAGCTGAAGTACGGCGAAATCGCGGGCAACAATCCATGGCAGGCGACTGGCCTGGAGTGGCAGATGCAGTCTCCGCCGCTCACCGAGAACTTCGTCGAGATACCCGTCATGGACCACGATGCCTACGACTACGAATGGCTGGAGCGCCAGAAAGAAAAAGAGGTGACCACCAGTGTCGGATAGCACCGCGATTGCGAACGGCACTCCCGCGGCGGCGCATGAGCATGCGCACCCGCCTTACCAGCGCCACCATTTCGAGTCGATGGGTCAGCAGGTCGATGCCACCAGCTTTGCCATGTGGCTCTTCCTGCTCACCGAAATCATGTTCTTCGGTGGGCTGTTCACCGCCTACCTGATTTACCGCAACTGGTATTATCCGGCGTTCGTGGCGGGCTCGCACCAGTTGAACATCATGTGGGGAACGCTCAACACCGCCGTACTGATCTCCTCCAGCTTCACCATGGCCATGGGCGTCTGGTGCGCGGAGACTCGGCGCAAGGGCGGCCTGGTGCTGTGCCTGGTGCTGACCTTCATTCTCGGCCTCGGGTTCCTTGGCATCAAGACCATCGAGTATTCCGAGAAAATCGAGAAGCATCACGTTCCCGGTTTCCACTACAGCGTCCAGTCGTTTGTCGATCCGCAAGCGGATCCTGAGATCTACAAGGACTATCACGACAAGCCGCTACGCCTCGACATGGCGCGGCATACCGAAGTGTATTTCTCGCTTTACTTCGCCATGACCGGCATGCACGCCCTGCACATGATTATCGGCATTGCGATTCTCGGGTTCATGATCTTCCGAGCACAGGCCGGCGCCTACACCACGGGGCACATCACGTTTGTTGAGAACTTCGGCCTGTACTGGCACTTCGTCGACATTGTCTGGATCTTCCTGTTCCCGCTGCTCTACCTGATCAGCAGGCACGGATAAAGGAAACGCATATGAGCGCACACGACGAACACGATCACCTTTCGAAGCACGACCAGAACCTGCACGATTTTCACGACAACCTCGACCACATCGTGAGCCCAAGGATCTACATCATCGTCGGCGCGACGCTGCTGGTCTTTACCGGTGTGACGGTGCTTGCTTCTTTCTTCGACATGGGTCCCTGGAATCCCGTCGTGGCTCTCTTCATCGCCGTGGTAAAGGCCACCATCGTGGTGCTGTTCTTCATGCACGTGAAGTACAGTTCCAAGCTGACCAAGCTCACCGTGGGCGCGGGGCTGTTCACGTTCATGGCGCTGGTGGGGATGACGCTCGCCGACTACTTCACCCGCGCGTGGGGACGCTGGTGAGACAGCCTCTAGCTCCTGGCACTGACCACGAGGGCCGCTTCCGAAGCGGCCCTTTTTCTGCGCTACGAGCCGGCTTTGGTCGCCAGCCCTTCAACGACAGCGATGTTCTGAAGTAAATCCGCTGGGAATCCGTGGCGGCTTTCGAGCCAGGCCGGGTCGTTCCAGGACAGCGAGACGCGCCCGGCGGCGTCTTCCGCCACCAGGATCTTGAGGGGCAGGTCGATTGCGATGCTCGGCGTCGCCACCATGAGCGGGGTGCCGGCCGCCGGATTGCCAAAGATCAGCAGCTTGGTCGGCGGCATTTTCATCCCTGCCTTTTCTGCCTCCCCGCTGTGATCGACCAGCGCGAACAGCGTAACTCCCTTCGTCGCCAGGATCGTCTTCAGGCGCTCCACCGTTTCATCCACGGAATGAACGCTGGGCACAGATTTGATTCCGTTACCGGCTGATTGCATCGTGGTCCTTTCGCACTCAAGGATGGGATGCGCGAGGACCAGGACTTGACGATCAAAATAAACTCCGACGGCGCGCCTGCCTGCCTTTGACAGGGTAAAAAACATTCGCTCTCATTGTTATCCCGCGCGAACAGATTCCAACCGCAGAGTCGAAGCCTTCATCGCGGTCCAATAATAGAAGTTGAGAGGAATCGAAGGAAACTGCGAGGCTCGCCCTTCTGCAAACTCCAGAAGCAATCGCCCGTCTAGCCGATCAGCCTCGCGTGCTCGTCCGCCGCGCCGGTCCTCCGCGCGACGGCGGCCAATGCATCGTCTACTGGATGCAGCGGGCGATGCGCATCGTTGACAACCCTGCGCTCGATGTCGCGATCGAGGCCGGAAATCTTCTGGGGTTGCCGGTGGTGGTGTTCTTCTCTGTCATTCCCAATTATCCCCATGCCAACCTGCGCCACTACCATTTCCTGCAGCAGGGCCTGCGGGACGTCGCCGAGGATGCTGCGGGGCGCGGGGTGGGCTTCGTTCTGCGCCGCTATCCCGACAATTCGCTCGAAGCCTTTCTCGAAGAAGTTCAGGCTGCGCTGCTGATCGGCGACGAGAACCCTTGCCGCGAGCCGGAGCGCTGGCGCAAAGTGCTCGGCAGGCGCCTCAAGCTGCCTTACTGGACGGTCGACGCCGACGTTGTCGTCCCGTCGCGTGTCTTCGGCCGCGATTACTTTCTGCTCCACCACTTCCGCCCCCACCTCCAACGCGAACTCCCCAACTTCCTCGTCCCCCACCAGAACCTCCGCCCGCAGCAGGAGTGGAAGCCACGCCGATCTCTTGCGAGTTTTCCGCTTGCGGAGGACATCACGGCCGGATTCGGCAAGCTCGACCGCAGCGTGCGCCCGGTCGATACCTTCACCGGCGGCACGCACGCCGCTCTTCAGCGGCTGCGCGAATTTGTTCACGACGGCCTGGCTCGCTATGAATTCGAGCGCAATCACCCCGAGCTGAAAGGAACCAGCCGGCTGTCTCCTTACCTGCACTTCGGCAATATCAGCCCCATCACCATGGCGCTGGCAATAGAGGATGCGGTAAAGCAGGGAAGGGCGCCCGCAAGCACGCGCGACCGCTATTTAGATCAGTTGATTGGGTGGCGCGAGCTGTCGACCCTGTTTGTGCGCTACAACGACCATTACGACAACTGGGAAAGCGCCGAGCCATGGGCGATGAAATCGCTGCGCGAACATGCGCGGGACCCTCGACCGCAGGGCTATACCTTCGAGCAACTGGAGTGCGGTGAAACCCATGACGAGCTGTGGAATGCTGCCCAGCGCGAGATGGTCGCGACCGGCTGGATGCACAACTACATGCGCATGTACTGGGCCAAGAAGATCCTCGAATGGGCTCCCGATCCTGCCACGGCGTTCGACTGGGGCGTGATCCTGAACGACAAATATGAACTGGACGGCCGCGACCCCAACGGCTATGCGGGCGTCGCCTGGGCTATCGTGGGAAAACACGACCGGCCCTGGTTCGACCGCCCCGTCTTTGGCGTGGTGCGCAGCATGACAGGGGCGTCCACGGCGAAGAAGTTCGATGCCGAGGAATACATGTGCCAGAACTGCTATCGCTGAAGAGCGCTCGGTGTCCACGCCTGACTGTTTCGAATTGGGACTTCGGCCGACTCGAACCCAAATCGAAACAATTTCCACTTCCTCCGAACGGAGGCCGTCAATTTTCGCTGGCTTCTTTTACGGAAAATTACCAAAATGAGCAGTACAAAACCAATTACGTTTGGTCTTGGACGATCGTCCAGCTCGGTGTCTTGGCTGAACCGAAGAAGAAGCGTCCGGCATGGATGCTCTCGAAGGTTGCCGCTCCTTTCACCCAGCGATTATGAGCTGTCGCCTGGGACTCAGACCTTGGTATTCGCATCGCCTGGAAGTCATCGCTTCGGGCGTTTGGTTTTTAGTGTTGCCGAGGTCTTACCGAGAAAGGAATGGTTATGGCCAATCGATTACTTTCCCCTCTTGTACGCTTATTCTCTCTTCCTGAACGCGGAAGTGCTCCGGTAATCATTCGAATGAGCCATCATCGCGGACCTGTCATAATTCCTGCTCCGGCGACTCTCCCATCCCGGGGTGAACCTGCGCCTCTCCCATTCCGGACCGAAATGGATAAGGCGTCCCTGACCAGCGCGGTGGGATTGGGCTGCATCCGAGGCACCAGTTTCGCGCTTCTGTTTGAAGCCGGCGCGGCGCTTCTCATCTTTGGAATCTTCCAGCTCTGGCACCTGTTGCGATAAGCGACGCGGCCGCCTTGGAGTCATAGCCAGGCCCCGACGGTTGCAGCGCAACCCGGTATCTTTTTCTGTCCGGGGACATGGGTTTCTCCCAGGAGCGAGCGATTGCGCCTGGGAGAACCATGCATGGGGAAGGGTTGAAGGGAAAGTCTGGTCGCACTCCCGGCCGGCGATCTGTCGTTGTGTCAGCCCTCGACCGCTCAGGATTGGGATACCAAGTTTCCGAGTGTCACATGTGGCCTGTGCAGTTGGGATGCCCGCACGTGCAGACAATTTCCACCTTGTTTGCAATGCCTTCGCAGTGAGCGCTGCAATACTTTGACTTGTCATCGGGAACGCAGCTGCATGCAGCGTTGGCGCATTTTTTGGAGTTAGCCATGGTCCTCCTCCGCCGCTCCGCCGGATCCGGTTTAGCGGCTCACGAATACGATGCGCGATGGAGGCGGAAGGGTAGTCCAGGGTGGTGACTCGCGGCGCTGCGCGATCCCGGGTGATGAGAATTTAAGTTGGGGCTTACTTTGCCATCGGCTTTCGCGCAAAGTAATAGAGCGAATACGCCAGCATAAGAAATGCCACCACCGACACCCCCGTATGGTCGAGGAAGGTATGGGGGAAGTTGAGGAGATCCCCTTTGCCGACCGTCGTTTCGTACCCTTTAAGCGCCACGCCCAGCAGGCCGACGATGCCGCCCGCTGCGATCAGCCCCGACGCATATAACGACCCCGGAGAGATTTCGCTATCCGCCTCCCCGCTGTCGCCCCCGGCGCGTTTCAGCGCGCTCTCGACCAGCCAGCGCACCACGCCGCCGCAGAAGATGGCCAGCGTGGTGCCGATGGAGAGATACGCGCCCACGGCAAACGACAGAGAGCGAATGCCAAGCAACTCCACCGCGATCACCAGGAACACGCCCATCATGACCAGCCCCCAGGGCAGCTTGCGGCTGAGGATGCCGTTGATGACGGTGGCCATAAGGCGCGCCTGGGGCGCGGCGGCCTTCTCGCTGCCGATGCCCTGGATCCACTGCACCTCAATGCGCCCCGTCGCCGGCGAATAGAGATATTTTCCGTCAGCCAGTTCGGCGGATCCCACCGCGTTCAGGATCAGGTATTCGCTCTTGTGATGAACCGTGGTGACTTTGTCTTCGCCAATTACGGGAAACTGGTCGGGGAGGCGCCGGGTGTCGTTTTGAATGGCGACCCCGGGGTGGGGAGCATTCATGTTCCATGCCCGCGGCGCTTCGTCGAAGTGCTGCAGCCCGGTATTCATCAGGTTCAGCGTGAACCCGATGGCTACGGTCGAAATCACAACACCGATCATCAGCGCCACCTGCTGCTTCCAGGGTGTGGAGCCGACGATGTATCCAGTTTTCAGGTCCTGCGAGGTATCGCCGGCATTGGCCGAGGCGATGCAGACCACGCCGCCAATGGTGATGGCCAGCGCGCCAAAGGCGGGGGTCGTCCAACCCCGCACGAGGAATATCGCCGCAGTGGCCATCAGCGTGGCAATGGTCATGCCGGAAATCGGGTTCGCCGAACTGCCGATCAGGCCCACAATGCGCGAGCTGACGGTGACAAAGAGAAATCCAAAGACCACCACCAGCAGCGACGCGGCCAGGTTGGCCATCCACCCCACGAAGGCGCCGGGCACCGGCTTGAATTCGAGAAAGATAAACATGCAGGCCACTATCAGAATGGAGCCGACGACGACGATCGTCATGGACAGGTCGCGCTCGGTGCGAATTGGCCGGGCCGAACTGGCCGCGCCGGGGCGCAGATTCTTGAAGCCCGAGGTGAGCGCGCCGATGATGGTGGGCAGCGTCTTGATGAGAGTGATGAGCCCGGCGGCAGCGACGGCGCCCGCGCCCATGGGGCGAATGTACGTTGACCAGAGCTGGCTGGGACCCATGTCCGCAATGGGGACAGTGCCGGGGTAAACCGGGCCGGGCAGCGCCCTGCCGAAGAAGTAGATGAGCGGCATGAGCACCAGCCAGGAGAACACGCCGCCGGCGAATATAACGCCAGCCACGCGCGGCCCGATAATATAGCCTACCCCGAGATACTCGGGCGTTGCGTCGGCCTTGATCGAAGCTCCCTTCATGATGTGGGCGGGTCCGAAGTCGGGCTGGAACTCGGGCGTGTCTGGCCAGGCTTTGAAGATATTGGAGTTCTGGAAGAGCGTGTAGACCGATCCCAGGCCGAGACCGAGGAAGACACGGCTGGCCAGCGATCCGCCGCGCTCGCCGGCGATCAGCACGTCGGCACAGGCGGTGCCTTCGGGGTAGCTGAGGTTGCCGTGTTCTTCGACGATGAGCTGGCGTCGCAGCGGAATCATGAACAGGACGCCCAGCCATCCGCCAATCAGCGCCAGGAGAAAAATGCGCGAGTATTCGAGGTCGAATCCCAGAAAGATGAGCGCGGGCAAGGTGAATATGACGCCGGCGGCGATTGACTGGCCGGCGTTGCCAGTGGTCTGGACGATGTTGTTTTCGAGGATCGAGGCGCGGCCCAGCACCCGCAGAATACTGATCGACAGCACCGCAATGGGAATCGAGGCAGCCACCGTGAGCCCGGCCCGCAAGCCGACATAGACTGTGACCCCGCCAAAGATAATGCCGAAAAGCGAGCCAAGCAGAATGGCGCGAAATGTGAACTCGGGGACTTCGACATCCGGCGACACGAAGGGCTTGAACGCAGTCTGATGGGTTACGACCTGCTGAGTTTCGGGCACGCTGCCTCCGGCCTACAAAAGAGATTCCAGGAATTTCCCTGAAGGGGGAGTGTAGCAGCCGGCAGGCCCTCTGCACAGTGCGAACGGGGCGGTTCGGGCGTGGAGCCGGTCTCGATCCCAAGCCCGGCCGTCGAACCTCGATGGAACGCGCGATCGGGGTTCGAGAGGAGCCGGGTGCGTGCGGTAAACCGGGACGAAGCATCCAAAAAGAAGGACGAACGTACCGATAAGTGGGGTAATCGACCGTTACCTTAATCCTTTAGTTTGTCCTCACCCGTAGACAGGCGGGCAGGTTTTGCCCCAGAATTCAACCACGCTCAAGGGCTACCTCAGCCCCAAGCACGCAAGTCTCCTCAAAAAGCCCACTTCAAAGGAGCAGTCGTGATACGCAACTCAACGAAAGCTGTATCTGCAGCCGCTGTGGCGGTTTTGTCGGTGATCACAACCGCCGCTCTTGCACAATCCGTAATGACGCACCACGTGCGCGATACCGTCCGGACAGGTCAGGCGGCGCCCGTAGGGCGGCTATCCCAAAACCAGGTCCTGCAGCTGGACATAGTGCTTCCGTTGCGCGATCCAGCGGGCCTGAAAAGTTTTCTAGCCGATGTGTATAACCCCAAGAGCGCTAACTTCCGGCACTTCGTGACCCCAGCGGAATTTACAGCAAGATTTGGACCGACTCAGGAGCAGTACGACGAAGTCCTCAGCTTTGCCAGGACCTATGGGCTCGAGGTCGTGGGCGGCTCGCGCGACGGGATGGAAGTCCAGGTCAAGGGTACGGTAGGCGCAATCGAGACGGCCTTCCACGTCAGCATGAATACCTATCAGCACCCCACGGAAGGCCGTATTTTCTTCGGTGCGGATCGGGAACCGACGCCCAATCTCACATTCAACCTTTGGCATGTGTCCGGGCTCGATAACTTCTCGATCCCAAAGCCCCGGCTGGTGAATAAGAACGACTATGCGGCGGCCCACGGCAAGTATCCCGAACAGGTAGTCAGTCATGCCACAACCGGCTCTGGGCCGTCGGCCTCCTTCCTGGGCAGCGACATGCGTGCCGCCTACTACGGTGGAACGGCGCTGACCGGGGCGGGGCAGAACCTGGGCTTGCTCGAGTACTACGGGACGGACCTCGCCGACTTGAACACTTACTACGCGAACGTCCACCAGGCCAACACCGTTCCCATCACCTTGCTCTCGACCGACGGGACCAAGACAAGCTGTGTGTACACCCGGGCCGGCGGCCGTTGCGATGACACCGAACAGACGCTCGACATGACCCAGGCGCTAGGCATGGCGCCGGGGCTGGCCAGCCTGGTGATGTATATCGGGTCAACGGACACGGCGATCATCAGCGCCATGACCACGCACAACCCGCTGCCTACGACCATCGGCTGTTCGTGGGGCTGGACACCCGCCGACCCCGGCACGCTCGATCCTTATTTCCAGAAAATGGCTGCCCAGGGGCAGAACTTCTTCGCGGCGTCGGGGGATAGCTCCACCTGGTCAAAGCGGGTTGAGGCGTGGCCTGCCGACGATGCCTACGTGGTTTCAGTGGGCGGCACGGACCTGGTCACCTCCGGCGCGGCTGGTCCATGGGCCTCGGAGACCGCGTGGGTGGATAGCGGTGGTGGCATTTCGCCGGATAAAATCGCAATTCCTTCATGGCAGAAGCTCTCGGGCGTGATCAATTCGAGCAACAAGGGATCGACGACTTTGCGCAACGGTCCGGACGTCTCTGCCAACGCGAACTTTACCTTCTACGTGTGTGCCGACCAGACTACCTGCACGGCCAACAGCTATGGGGGCACGAGTTTTGCGGCGCCGATGTGGGCGGGCCTTCTGGCTCTCGTGAACCAGCAGCGAGTCGCCAACGGCAAGGGAGATATCGGCTTTATCAACCCGTATATCTATGCCGAGAATGTGACTGCAACTTACGGCACTGACTTCCATGACATCACCAGCGGGAAGTCGGGCAGCTATTCCGCAGTAACCGGATATGACCTGGTCACCGGATGGGGTAGCCCCAAGCCGGCGCTCATCACCACCCTGGTCGCCCAGTAAACACATTCCGTGCCCCATCCTTCCGCAGCTTCACCGCGGAAGGGTGGGAGACAACGAAATCGCATCGGCCCCTTGCCTCTCACGTCATGACCCCGCCGGGGCGTGTTTTCGGAATACCACTTTCAAGTCCCGCCGCCAGTGTTCGCTGAGAGCGATCAGTTCCCATTCGATTTGCGGGGAGAGATAACGCAGCACGGGCTCATTGGCAGGATGAATGCGCAACGCCGGAGCGGCGAGCAGCAGCCGTGGCGCCGCTGGAGAGACTTCCGCGCCGGCGAAATAGCCCTGGCGCTCGAACGCCGAGAAGGGCCGGCCACCGGCTGCCGCCGGTTGCCGGTCCTCATTCAAGGCGCGTACGCGAATCCAGTAGTCCAGCGCCTGCATGGGCAGGTGCAGGTCTTCGTCGGCCTTTAATTCAACGACCGCCAGGCGGCCGTTCCGGTCCATCGTCAGCAGATCGAGCAGGCCGCGGTCACCGCTCGAGAGCGCCGGCACCTGCGAATAGAGCATGTCGCCGCGCAGGCCCGGCAGCAGTTCATAGATGGCGGCCCGAAGCCGCGACTCCAGCCACCGCTCCGGCTGCAGTCGGAACAGCGGGTCGGACGGCTCTCCATCCGCATGGCGGCTCAAGAGCAGACGCGCGAAAAGCTCCCGGCAAAGTCCTTCATTCTCTTCCGTGAGTTGCGTTTCGTTCATCCCCGCACCAAAAGTAAGCTCGTCCTCGTGCGCAAACGACCGGGCGGTGGGCCTTTGGCGCACGCGCGCGAATTCCAGCCCGTGCATCAGCAGGCCGACCTCGGTGGCGGAGCGGGGATGCACCTCGACGCGGTCGCGGGACCCGGTCGGCACCAACTCCAGCAGCCGGTCCAGGCCGGCGCGGCAGCGCTCGATGGCCGCTGCAGACGAGAACATGTGGATCAGGCGCGAAGCGAGATTCCCGGTGTCGCGAAAATCCACCGGCACAAGCTCTTCGCTCCGTTCGTCGAGCGTGAAGAGCTGAAAATTGGCGGCTGCATGATTCAACCATGCCATCCGCTCCGCGGTGGTGCGCCAGGCACCCGCGGGTACCACAACCTTGAGCCCCCCGAAGTGCCGGCGGCCATCCCCGTGCCGGCGGCAATAATCCAGCCACAGTACACCCAGGGTGAGAATGCCATCGACGGTAGCCGCGGACTCGGCCTCCCCCACTCCGATTACGGCGTCCGCCGATGTCCCTTTCAGCAGCCGGCCACGCACGTAAGCGGGGCCGAAGCTGTGTTCCAGGTCCATGGCCGAACGCAGGCCATCGACTTTGAACCCGATGAAAGCCTGTGCGAGCACCCGCTCCAGCAGCCGTTGATAATTGCGCCGGGTTGTATCCCGGGCGGTGGGCGTGCGTCGGTCGCTGGTGGGAACAAGTTCGAGTGCCTGCGGCCTGGGAGCGCCCATCCTCCGCGTCATCAGGCGAAGACACTGCGCGCGCGCCTGCATGTCCACAACGGTGCGCAACAGGTTCCGCTCATCGCTCCACAACTGCAGCACGCAGCGTCCGTGCGACTCGGTCACGGAATAGCGGGCGTTGCGCATGTCGAACATCACGCGGCCGTCTTCGAGCACAGCAGCCGCGGGATGTTCCGCGAGATAGTCCTCGATACTGCGGGCGAGCTGTTCGGGAGCCACTTGTTCCGTTCCGCTCCCGGAACGTCCTCCGCCCGATTTCCCCGCCGCCATTCCCTCTACCACTTCATACGGGCTCGCAGGCCGGTAATGTGCGCGGTGTGGTGCAGCGAGTGCCAGGCGTAGAGGGCGAGCGTTGTGGCCAGATCCTCCGGGCCTCGTTCGGGATGAAGAAACTTCTTGCCGAAGTCTTTTTCCGCGAGCGATTCGAACAGCACCACCCACCGCAGGTGCAAGGACGCGGTGAGCACCAGGGAAACATCGACGGGCATGCGGTTGTCGGGCAGACGAGCCCACGCGGATTCATCATATGGCTTGACGGTCGGCTCGTATTCGGTGAGCGCCAGCTTGCAGCGCACATAGGAGTTGAGGTGGCTGTCGGCCACGTGATGAACAACCTGGCGCACCGTCCAGCCTTCGTCGCGATAAGGGGTGTCGAGCTGCGCATCGTCGAGCGCGCTTACCGCAGCGCGCAATCGGCCAGGGAGTTCACGCAGAATTTCGATGTGTACGGAGCGGTCGGAAGCCGAGTAGGAAGGCGCGGGCCGGAAGTGGCCAATGGGATAGCGGAGGTCGTCCATAATCAGCCCTTAGCAGTTAGCTCTTAGCCTTTAGCTTATCGCAAGGCTCACCGAAGGCGTTGGCTGCTGGCGCCGGACGTTGTGGGCCTCCCTGGACTTGGGATTTTTGCTGAAAAGGATTAGAGCGCAAAGAACGAGCCGAGAGCCAAGGGCCCAATTGGTCCGGCCCTTGTCAACGGACAGGCAGAGGGCCGAAACCAGCGCTATGCAGTCTTGTGATGGTGGTTATGGTGATGGCCATGATGGTGGTGCCTGGACGCGGCGAAGGCCGGGGCAGCAACCGCCACTAAAAGAAGGGTGGCGAGCAGAAATTTTTTCATGCCTCGAATTTAGCATCGGTCTGGTGGCGAAGGCATACAACCTTCGTTGAAGAAACGGATCCTGCGCATCAAGAGAGGAACGGGGGGAAGCAGGGAACAGGGAGCAGGGAACAAGTAGTGCCCGGCCGCGGAACTCTTACCCTCTTTCGCCGCCTATACCTCGTTTCCAACGCAAACGAATCCGGCGTAAACTGAAAAGTACGATGACCAACCCGGTTCCTGCCCTTCTTCCCAGCCACAAGCGCTATTTTTTTGAGAAATTCGGCATCACGGAGCGCCTGCTTGAGCGCTGCCTGGGCGAGGCCCTGTCGGCGGGCGGCGATTATGCCGACCTCTACTTTGAGTCGGTTACGGCGATCGGCCTCGGAGTCGATGAGCAGATCGTCAAGTCGGCCAGCCAGGGAACCAGTGCCGGATGTGGTATCCGGGTGCTTTCCGGCGAGCGCACCGGCTACGCCTACACTGACAATCTCAACCCCGACCGCCTGCTCCACGCGGCTCGCACCGCCGCCCTGATCGCTTCGGGGCCGGCAAAGCAGCCGATCCAGGGATTCACCGAGCCACAGGTCGCCGATCTTTACCCCGTGCCGCTTGGCGGATTCGACCTCGACCTGGCCGCTCGCCTGGAATTGATTCTGCGCGTGGATCGGGCTGCCCGCGCCTTCGACCCGCGCATTGTGCAGGTCCGCGCCGGCTACAGCGAGGAACTGCGGCGGATCCTGGTTGCCGGCTCCGATGGCTCGTTTGCCAGCGACACCCAACCCTTGTGCCGGCTGAATGCATTTGTCATCGCCAAAGATGGAGCCAACACCACCCGAGGTTCGGCAGGGGCCGGCGGGCGTTCTGGCCTGGGCCAATTCACTGGTCCAAAGAGTCCGGAAAACCTGGCGCGGGAGGCCGCGCGCGGGGCCATCCTGCAGCTGGGCGCCATTCCGGCGCCGGCAGGCGAAATGCAGGTGGTGCTGGGACCGGGATGGCCCGGCGTCCTGCTCCATGAAGCGGTCGGCCACGGCCTGGAAGCGGATTTCAACCGCAAGGGGACCTCGGCCTTCACGGGGCTGATTGGGCAGCCCGTTGCCAGTTCCAAGGTGACGGTGGTCGATAACGGCACCATGGCCGGCCGTCGCGGCTCGCTGAACGTGGACGACGAAGGCTCGCCCACCCAGGAAACGGTGCTGATCGAGGGCGGCATCCTCAAGGGCTACCTCACCGACAAGCTTTCCGCCCGCTTGATGGGCACGGCCAACACCGGCTCGGGCCGGCGGGAAAGCTATCACTGCATACCTATGCCGCGCATGACCAACACCTACATGCTGGCCGGCGACGACGAGCCCGAAGACATCCTGCGCTCAGTGAAGCGGGGACTGTACGCGGTCAACTTCGGCGGCGGCCAGGTCGACATCACCAACGGCAAGTTTGTTTTCTCGGCTTCCGAGGCCTACCTGATCGAGGACGGCAAAATCACGGCCCCGGTGCGCGACGCCACCCTGATCGGCAACGGCCCCGAGGCGCTGAAATATGTCTCCATGGTCGGCCACGACCTGAAACTGGACGAGGGCATTGGCACCTGCGGCAAAGACGGGCAGAGCGTGCCCGTGGGCGTAGGCATGCCGACGATCAAGCTCGACCGCATGACGGTGGGGGGCACGGGTCGCTAGTTCGGTCACCGCGGCTCTGATAGTTTCAAGACATGCCCCAGGCAGTTCCTCAATTCGATGCCACGACCCTTGATCTCGAATCGTTAGCGAACGACGTCGTTTCCCTTGCCATGAAAGCGGGCGCGAGCGACGCCGAAGTCGTGGTGCGCGAGGGCGATGAATTCAGCGTCACCGTCCGCATGGGCGAGGTGGAGACGCTGAAGGAATCAGGGTCCCGGGGACTGGGCCTAAGGGCGTTTCTGGGCAAGCGCACCGGCTCGGCGTCGACTAGCGACCTGACGCCGGAGGGCATTCGGCAGCTTGTGGATGGCGCTCTGGCCCTGGCCCGGATCACCGAGGAAGACTCATTTATGGGTCTCCCGGAGCCGGGGGAGTTCGGCGCGGTACCGGCCGATCTCCATCTTTACTTCGAGGATGTGTATTCGTTGCCTGGGCCGGAGCGGATTGCCTGGGCGAAGCGGGCCGAGGCGGCGGCGCTCGAGGCCGACCCGCGCATTACCAACTCCAATGGCGGCAGCTTTGACGCTTCCACCGGGCGCAAGGTGCTGGCCAATTCGCGCGGATTCCTGGGCGGCTATCGCACCAGCTACGCCGGTGTCTCGGCCGCGCCGCTGGCGGTGGACGCGAACGGCCAGATGCAGCGCGACAGCTGGTGGTCGGGGGCGCGGCGCATTGGCGACCTGGAGTTACCCGAATCGGTCGGCAAAGAAGCCGCGAGGCGGACCATACGAAGGCTGGGTGCCCGGCGCATGCCTACCCAGCAGGTTCCGGTGGTGTTCGCGCCGGAAGTCGCGCGTTCGCTCGTCGGTTCGGTCTTTGAAGCGGCATCGGGCGATTCGATCTGGCGGCATGCTTCGTTTCTCGCCGGGAAACTGGGCGAGCCGATCGCCGCACGGGGCGTCACCATCGTGGACGACAATGCCATGCTCCTCCCCACCGGCGTGGGCGGGTTCGGCTCGTCGCCGTTCGATGGCGAAGGTCTGCCCTCTCTGCGCACCGTGGTGGTCGAGCAGGGCGTTCTCCGTAGTTACCTGCTGAATACTTACACGGCGCGCAAGCTGGGCATGAAGTCCACACATAACGCGTCGCGTGGGCTGGCCGGGGCGCCAGGCATCGGCTGCGGCAACCTCTATCTCGAACCGGGCCCGCTCTCGCCGGAGGAAATCATCAGCGCCATTCCGGCCGGTCTCTATGTCACCAGCCTGATGGGCTCCGGCGTCAACCCAGTCACCGGCGACTACTCGCGCGGCGCAACCGGGCTCTGGATCGAGAATGGGCACCTGACCCATGCCGTGGAGGAAATCACTATTGCGGGCAATCTGGCCGACATGCTGCGCAACATCACGGCGATCGGGAACGACCTGGTGTTCCGCGGGTCGGTTGCCTCGCCCACGCTGCGCATCGACGGCATGACCCTGGCGGGCGCCTGAATCCCGAGACATTGAATCCAGGAGACTGATTCGGAGGTGGCCATAGCGACCGCGTTCCAGTCCATTCCCTTCGACCCAGCGGATGCAAAGGCCGCGCTGGCGCAACTGACCCCGCGAGCGGCGGTCTTTGCACTGTACGGAGCGGAAGCTCATGCCGAACCGTACATTGGCCGGACACCCAATCTGCGCGGCCGGCTGGAGCGGTTGCTGCAGCCTTCGCCGAAGTATCCCCGCCGGCTGCAACTCGCGGGACGGGTGCGGCGGATCGAATGGAAGCTGACCGGCTCGGATTTCGAATCCCTGCTCCTGCAGTTTGATCTCCTCCAAAAAATCTATGGCCCGAAGGGTCTGGAGCGCATGCACCTGGGAGCGCCGTCGTTTATTCGCTACCTCGGCGGCAATCCTTATCCGCGTATCACCGTGACCAACCGGCCCAGCCAACGTGAGGCCGACTGGGCGTACGGGCCGTTTGCCTCGCGGGCCGCGGCGGAGCGCTTTGCGGAGGAAGCGCTGAAGCTGTTCCTGCTGCGCCGCTGCACCGACGATCTCAACCCCGATCCCAGCTTCCCGGGTTGCGTCTACTCGGAGATGAAGATGTGCCTCGCCCCCTGCTACAAGGGCTGCAGCGACGAGCGCTATGCCGACGAATCGACGGCAGTGGAGCGATTTCTGGCCACGCGCGGCGAGAGCAAGTTGGTCACGCTTCGCACCGAGCGCGACGAGGCGTCGGCGAATCTTGAATTTGAATCCGCCGCGGCGCTTCATGCCCAGGTCCAGAAGGTGGAAGCGGTGCGGGCTCTGGCTCCGGAACTGGTGCGCCCCCTCAGCCAGTTACGGGCGGTGATCCTGCAGGCTTCCCCGGAACCGGACGAAGTAGCTGTCTTCCTGTTCGAGAACGGCCGTTTGCGCGGGCCGGCGGCCTTTTCGACTCTTGGGATGCGTATCCAGAACGAACAGTCGGGATCGAGTTCCTTGTTCGCCCAGCCGCTGGCGGTCGAAGCGATCCCGGAGGAAGGGATCAGTGAACAGGGATCAGGGAACAGCGATCACGTAAACGGGCCGCAAAAAGTCACTCGGGGAATGCTCGAAGCCCGAATGGAGAATGTGCTGGCTTCGATCGCCGAGCCTGCCGGCTCGCCCTCGGCCACGGTGCGGCAGGGCCACTTGGCACTGCTCAAGCGCTGGTACTATCGCCCCGAGGCCAAGCGGGCCGGAGAAATATTCTTTCCCGACCGCGAAAGTCAGTGGCCCATCAAGGCCCTGCTTCGCGGCGCAGGCAGGGTTGCAGCCAAATCACTTACCCTGGCTGCCACGTCGTAGGACAATGAGGCGAATCGCGGGAGTTTCCGGAGCAAGGCGCCATTACAATCGAAGAAGAAATCTGAACGCAATATGAGACGCCAAGGACAATCCGTGATCCCGTTCGACGGGACGACCTGGTCGCGTGCGTTCGATGAGCGATGAAGAGAATATTTGCCATCGTGCTTGGACTTCTGGCTTTGTTCGCGGCAACCATGATGTACGGCGTCTGGCGGGAAAGCCAGGAACGTGTTTCCTCCACTCCTGGACCTCTGGAGATGGGACGGGCGCAACTGCACGCCCAGTTGGGGGATGCAAGAAAGGTCGAGACCCAGGCCGAAAAGCAGGACTGGAATTCGCCCGCCGACCTTCGCCACCTGATCCAGGGGCACGAGCAGCGCATCGAGAAGCTCAAGGACAACATTGAAGCCCAAGAGATCGTGGCCTACGATCGCGATGCCGTCGATCGTTTGCAGAAACGCATCGCTGCGCTCGCCGAACAACAAGCCGCCAAGGCTGAGGAGCAGGAATCGCATCCGGAACCCAAAAAATCGCAACCGGAATCACAGCAATGAGCTGCCCAGCCCGGCGGTCCAAGATCCCTGATCTCTAACCCCCGTCGCTGATACACTGGCCCTGCGAGGAGCGTCCGAACTTTCATGGTCGAGCTTTGTGCATCGATTCTTTCGGCGGATTTCGCGCGGTTGGCAGAAGAAGTGGCCGCGGCGGAGCGGGGCGGGGCGACCGTCATCCATGTGGACATCATGGATGGCCATTTCGTGCCCAACCTCACCATCGGGCCTCCCGTGGTCAAAAGCCTGCATCGGGTAACCAAACTGCCGCTCGACTGCCACCTCATGATCGAGAATGCGGACGAATTCATCCCTGCCCTGGCCGATGCGGGAGCGAACTGGGTGAGCGTTCACTACGAGGCCTGCCCGCATTTGCACCGCACCCTGCAACTGATTGCCCACCATGGAATGCAGCCCGCCGTGGTGTTGAATCCCGCCACGCGCGTCGACCTGATCGAGGACATTTTGTTCATGGTCCACCACGTGCTGATCATGAGCGTGAATCCCGGCTTCGGGGGGCAGGAATTCCTTCCCTTTGCGGTGGACAAGATCCGCCGCCTGGCTGACCTTCGCCGGGAACTGGGGTTGGCATTTAGAATCGAGGTGGACGGCGGGGTGGCTCACGATACAGTCGCCCAGGTCGTCCAAGCCGGTGCGGACCTGCTGGTAGCCGGCAATGCTGTATTTGGGGCGGGACGCGCGGAACAGGATGCGCGTGCTTTGCTGGCCCTGGCCCGCGAAGCGGCCGGAGAAACAGCGAAACACGAGTTCCAGCAGCAAGCCCGATGAGTCGCTCGTCGCACCAGACGGCGGAACGACCCCCACGCGGCAGGATTCACCGGCGATGAGATTCGGAGGAGCGGAGGCCAGCGTCGACCTGCCCGCCGTTCAAATACGAGGTGGTAATGAACAGGTTGTCCTTTAAGATCCCCGCGGCCGTTTTGGTGCTTCTGTTGCTGGCCAGTGTTCCCGTCCTGGCCAAGGAAAAGCCTCCCAAGAAAAAGAAGGACCAGGACCTGAGCGCCAACCCGCTCGCTAACGTGAATTCCAAGCAGCCCGACAAGGAACTGTACGACAAAGCCATGTTGGCCATGAAGAAGGGCCGTTATGACGTGGCGCGGCTCACCCTTCAGACCATGTTGAACACCTATCCGGATTCCGAATACCGGATGCGGGCCAAGCTGGCGGTGGGCGACACCTGGTTCAAAGAAGGCGGAACTGCCGCCCTGACCCAGGCCGAAGCCGAATACAAGGACTTCATCACCTTCTTCCCCAATGCCCCGGAAGCGGCCGAGGCGCAGATGAAGGTGGCCGACATTTATTACCAGCAGATGGAGAAGCCCGACCGCGACTTCAACAATGCGATACGCGCCGAGCAGGAATACCGGAACATGATCAACCAGTTCCCGGATTCGACCCTGGTCCCGCGCGCCAAGCAGAAGCTGCGCGACGTCCAGGAGGTATTGGCGGAGCGCGAAACGCAAATCGGGCTGTACTACCAGAGCCGCGAAAACTACTCGGCGGCCATTGCCCGCCTGCAGACCGTGGTCGACACCTATCCGCTCTACTCGAAGAGCGATCTGGCGCTGCTCAGCATCGGCGACTGCTACAGCGGCGAGGCCCATGCCGTTCAGTTGTCGCAGGGACTTCCCGGCGCGCTCAAGGAACGCCTGCGGGCTATGTACGCGGACAAGGCTGCCGCAGCCTACGAACGGGTCATCACGCGCTATCCAGCGGCGCCCCGGGTCGAGGATGCCCGCGATCGCCTTGTGGCCATGAATCGTCCGGTTCCGGAGCCGACGGCGGCCGCCATGGCGGAGAGCGAGGCTGAGGAGCAGAGCCGCCAGAAGATCCAGTTCACCGACCGTACTCTCGGGCTGGTGAAGCACGGACCGACCGTGGTGGAGGCGGTGCATGTGGGCGAGCCCACGCTCGACGATCCCAAGCGCACCCTGGCGCCGACTGTAACCAAGGAAAATATCGCCATGTACAACGCGGCCGTGAACGAAGGCAAGCCCGCAGCCGCGCCAGGACCAGTGACTGCCACGGGTGCCAACGAGCCTCCGCGTAGCGATCAGCCCTCGCAGGCCCCCCAGATGGAGGCGCCGGCGGGCGCCACGGGACTCGGCGTCTCGGTGGTGGGCGCTCCGAATCCAGCAGCTGCTGACTCCAACGCGGTGGTGAAATCGGTAGGCCCGAGCAACGAGGCCGCTCCCGCCGCCGAAGCCCCGGCCACTGCTCCTGAGCAGATCAATGACATCAAGCCTGGAACGGCGCCGGCGACAACTACCGCGACCGCCGACTCCAAAAAGAAGAAGGCCCCCAAAGCTGATCTGGGCGACGAGTCGTCCAGCAAGAAGAAGAAGAAGAAGGGGCTTGGAAAGCTGAATCCGTTCTAGAGTCGCATCCCCAATCCTGCAACATCCGAGGCCGCCCGTTGTCAGGGTGGCCTCCTTATCTTGTGATCCTGCGGTTCGGTTCGCGGTCCCACCCCGCCTCCGTACTTTCCCGTACGCAGCTGATCGCCCCGTGACCATCTGCTAAAGTGAGGGGTGGTCCCCTCGCTCGAAGCCCTTTCTGGAAGGGGGCTGGCGTAGAACCGGGGGCTCGCCATCAACCCCCATGCCCCACGACCTCCCCAAAGCCTACGACCCGACAGCCATTGAAGATCACTGGGCTGAATACTGGGTGCGCGAGAAACTCTTCGCCCAGCCCGCTCCCAACATCGCCGACCAAAAGGAAGGCCTGGACGGCCAGTCCTCCTTTACGATTCTGCTGCCGCCGCCCAATGTGACCGGCAACCTGCACATGGGCCACATGTTCGAGCACACCGAGAGCGACATCCTGGCCCGCTGGCGCCGGATGCGCGGCGAGCGGGTTCTCTGGATACCCGGCACCGATCATGCCGGCATCGCCACGCAGATGCTGGTGGAGCGGCAGGTGGTCAGCGAGGGCACCACCCGGCAGAAGATGGGCCGCGAGGCTTTCGTCGAGCGCGTATGGGAATGGCGGCGCCATTATGGCGGGGCCATTCTCGGGCAGATGAAGCGGCTGGGCGCTTCCGTCGATTGGGACCGCGAATACTTCACCATGGACGACCGGCTCTCCGTGGCGGTGCGCGAGGCCTTCGTCCGCCTCTACGAGCAGGGGCTCATCTATCGCGGCGCCTACATCGTGAACTGGTGCCCGCGCTGCCAGACCGCTATCAGCGATCTCGAAGTGGTCTACGACGAGCACAAGGGGCACCTTTGGGAGATTCGCTATCCGGTGCACGGGGACGATGGCCGCGAGACGGGCGAGTTTCTGACCATTGCGACCACGCGGCCCGAAACCATGCTGGGCGACGTCGCGGTTGCCATCCATCCCGCCGACGAGCGCTATACGCATCTGCACGGGAAGAAGCTGCGCCTGCCCCTCATGAACCGCGAGATTCCCGTCATCCTCGACGAATGGGTCAGCCCCGAGTTCGGCACCGGGGCGGTGAAGGTAACGCCGGCCCACGACCCCAACGATTTCGCGCTCGGCGAACGGCACCATCTGCCCTCGATCAACGTGATGGACGATACGGCCCAGATCAACGAGAACGGCGGCCCATATGCCGGTCTGGATCGTTACGCCGCCCGCAAAAGGATCGTCGAAGACCTCACCGAACAAGGCCTCCTGGTGGGCATCAAGGACCACATTCACAACGTTGGCCACTGCGACCGCTGCAAGACCATCGTGGAGCCGCGCCTTTCGACGCAATGGTTCGTCAAGATTCAGCCGCTCGCGGACAAGGCGATCGCCGCGGTGAAGCCGGACGCGGCTGGCAACAAAGCGATCCGCATTACTCCCGAACAATACGAAAAGGTCTACCTCGAGTGGATGGGCAACATTCACGACTGGTGCATCTCGCGCCAGTTGTGGTGGGGCCACCGGATTCCCGCCTGGCACTGCCCGGTCTGCCACAAGGTCACCGTGGCGCGCGAGGATCCTGCGGCATGCGCACACTGCGGCTCGGACAAGATCGCGCAGGAGACCGATGTGTTGGACACGTGGTTCTCGTCGGGCCTGCTGCCGGTTTCGGTATTCGGCTGGCCGAAGATTACGGCGGAGAACCGCGCGGACTTCGATACCTTCTATCCCACCAGCCTTCTCGTCACCGGCTTCGACATCCTCTTTTTCTGGGTAGCCCGCATGATCATGCTGGGCTGCTGGTTTTCGACCGACGTCAAGATGCCGGACGGAGGCGAGCGCCCGCTTTCGGAGTCGGTTCCCTTCCGCGAGGTCTACATTCACGCCCTGGTGCGCGACGCCAACCGCGAGAAGATGTCGAAGACCAAGGGAAACGTCGTCGACCCCATCGAGATCGTGAAGCAGTATGGGACCGATGCGGTGCGGTTCACGCTGGCCTCGATGGCCTCGCCGGGAACCGACATCGCGTTCAATGTGGCGCGTACCGAGGGCTACCGCGCCTTCGCCAACAAGATCTGGAACGCGGCGCGGTTCATCTTCATGAACGTGGATCGGGCGGCGGAAGTGGGAATTACCGTGGACCGGGCAGCCTTTGGTTCGATGCCAAATGTGGTTGCGGAGACACCGCTCGAAGCTCGCTGGATAGTCGCAGAACTTCATGCGACCACGACCAAGGTGAACCAAGCGCTTGAAGATTATCGCTTCGACGAGGCTGCCAACCTCATCTATCGTTTCTTTTGGGGCAGTTTCTGCGATTGGTATCTCGAAATTATCAAACTGCGGCTCGATTTTACGCCTTGGCAACATCTATTGAGATCTCCTAACGAGGAGGTGAGTGACGAAGCCGAGGTAGCTTTCGAACAAAATGAGAGCGCCAAGCAATCTCTCCAGATTCTTTTGCAAGTGTTCGAAGCGGCGCTCCGATTGCTCTCACCTTTCATGCCGTTTTTGACTGAGGAACTCTGGCATGCGTTGTACGACGGAGATCCCCCGACGAAGTCGATTGCATTGACTCGGTACCCAAGTGGTGATCGGAATCTCCTCTCTGTTAAAAACCAAGCACGGATCCATGTTCTCGACATGCACCTGATCTATCGGTTGGTTCTTGACATTCAGGCACAGCGAGCCGTTCGCGCTATACACGACAATCAACCTGCCAAAGTGCTTCTCTGGGCATCGGCGAACATAATTCCAGTGTTTCAAAGACATTTCGAGATCGTTAGATTGTTAGCGAACGTGACCGAGATTACGCCCGTCGGCGAATTCGACCGCTCGCGCATGCGTGTTGGGGATGCGTGGGCGCTGGATGTGGAGATCCAACCAGAACCGGAGCGATCCGCCAACTCTGAACTGCCAAAAAGCGAAGTCGGCACATACGAGAGGGGCCTCGTAGCTGCAGCGGCCCAAGATGCGATCACGCTATTGGTATCTTTCATCGTAGAAGTACGTGCGCTAAGAAAAGAGATTGGCGTAGAAGAGAGGGCTGTCGTGCCTATCGAAATGCGCACCGACGCAGCCACGCGTTCTGTCGTCGAGCAAAACATGGCCATCATCGAGCGCCTCGCCCGCGTCAGCGAAGTGCGCTTCGTCGACGCGATTTCGGCAGGCCTCGCGAAACATCACACCGCTGGTTTCGATGTCGCTGTTGTCTACGAGCGCACCATCGACGTCGCTGCCGAACGCGACCGCTTGACAAAGGACATTGCAAAGTACGAGAAAGGCTTGGCTGCGGCTGAACGCCAGTTGGGCAACGAAGGCTTTCTGTCCAAGGCGCCCGCGCAAGTGGTCGAGGGGCTGAAAAAGCAGGAGAGCGAGACCAGGCTTCTGCTGGAAAAGGCGCGGGCAGCGTTTGATGCGCTCCCGATCGACTGATCATTCAACTAAGAACTGCGAACTACGAACTGTTCACTGACCACTGTTCACTGACCACTGTTATGGATTGGAAGAGCCACCGCATCGAGACATTGCTGGAGCAGGCCCTGATTGAAGACAAGGCCGCCAGCGATGCCACCACCAACCTCACCATCGATCCCGATCTGCGCGCCTCCGGCTCCATCGTGGCGCGCCAGGAGATGGTGGTGGCGGGGCTCGGCTGCGTCGCGCAGTTTCTCGAGATCTATGCCAAGCTCGACCCCAGGCCGCAGGCTCACAATCGCTTTGAAGTCATCAGCCATCCGGAGATCTTCGATGGCGTTCGCGTGCACGCGGGACAGGTGCTGGCGCGGGTCCGCCACAATGCGCGCGTGCTGCTCAGCTGCGAGCGGGTCATCCTCAACCTGATGCAGCACCTGAGCGGAATCGCAACCAACACCCGCCGGTTTGTCGACGCCGTCCAGGGGACGCAGGCCCGCGTTCTCGACACCCGCAAGACCGTGCCCGGCATGCGGGCGCTCGAAAAGTACGCGGTGTTGTGCGGCGGAGGCACCAATCACCGCCTTGATCTGGCCAGCGGCATTCTCATCAAGAACAATCACATCACCCTTGGCGGCGGGCTGCGCACTGTGTTGACCAATGCTCTCGCCCGGCGCCAGAGCGGGCAGCGCGTGCAGGTGGAAGTGCGCATGATGAAAGAGCTGGAAGAAGCGCTCGAATGCGGCGCCGAGGCGGTGCTCCTCGACAACATGACCCCCGCGGACGTGAAAGCCTGCGTGGAGCGCGTCAAGAAAGAAACCCGCTGGATCCCGACCGAGGCCTCGGGCGGCATCGTGCTTGAAAATGTCCGCTCCTTCGCCGAGACCGGCGTCGACTTCATCAGCGTGGGCGCGCTCACCCACTCCGCCAAGGCCGCCGATATTTCCATGACCATCACCGCTGAGTCGCGATAAGCATGTTCGACCTCGCCGCGCTGGAAGCGGATCTTGCCCAAACCATGTATGCGGGCAAGCTGCATTTCTCGCCCACTACCGGCTCCACCAATTCCGATGCGATGGTCGCGGCACGCGGCGGCGTGCCGCACGGCGCCGTCTTCTTCGCTGACGAACAGACCGCCGGGCGCGGCCGCGGCGATCACGCGTGGCATTCTGCCGCGGGTGAGGGGCTCTATGTAAGCGTGCTGCTGCGCCTCGATCTCGCGCCCGCCTTTTTGCCTCTGCTGCCGCTCGCCGCGGGACTGGCGGCGGCGGACGCGATCCGCGCCGTCACCGGGCTTGCTGTCGACCTGCGCTGGCCCAACGACCTTTTGCTTGGCCCGCGCAAGACCGGCGGCATCCTGGTGGAAGCCCAGAGTCAAGCCCAGAGTCAGGCCCAGCCCGAAGCCGCGTCCAGTGCGTTCGCAGTCGTGGGCATCGGCATCAACGTTCACCAACGCCGTTTCGATCCCGGGTTGGCGACCCCGGCAACCTCTCTCGACCTCGAAGCCGGCTACGTGTTTGGACAACGGACCAGCCGCCAGGCGCTCCTCACCGGGCTGCTAAAATCGCTGGAGCGCGAAACCCGCGGGCTGCTCGATCCAGCGGTGCGCGGGACGATTGCGGCGCGTCTGGAGAAAGCGTCGACCTGGATGCGAGGCCGGCTTGTCGAAGTGCATGGCCCGCAGGCATACACTGGCACAACCGAAGGATTGGACGAGCACGGTTTTCTGCTCGTGCGCACGGACCAGGGTGTGGTGCAGGTGCAGACCGGGGGAATTCGAGAGACAGCTATCAGCTCTTAGCCCTCAGCTAGCAGCTGGCTCGTGCAGTCTTCAGCATTCGCTGAAAAGCTGAAGGCCAGGAGATAAGAAAGCAATGTTGCTTGCCTTGGACGTCGGGAATACGAACACTGTACTCGGCCTCTATCGGCTCGATGAGGATCCGCCCGGCTCGGCTCTCGCCGCGCAGGCCCTCACCTTGGAAACCTCGGGGTCCACGCCGGGATCGGCAAGCCGCGCGGCCGCTGATCCCAGCCTCGTCGCGCACTGGCGCGTGACCACCCATCGTGCGCAGACCTCCGACGAATACGGCGTCCTGTTTGTGAATCTGTTCAACATGCACGGCATTTCGGTCGACCAGGTGAAGCACATCATCATCTCTTCTGTTGTGCCCCCGGTCGAGTCCACATTGCGCCGCGTGTGCGAAAAGTATTTTCACCTGCAGCCGTTATTTGTCGAGCCGGGCATCAAGACGGGCATGCCGGTGCTTGTCGACAATCCAACCGAACTGGGCGCCGACCGGCTGGTGAACGCGATCGCTGCTTTTGAGCGCTATGGCGGTCCATGTATCGTGGTGGATTTCGGCACCGCAACAACCTTCGACGTGATCTCGGCCAACGGCGAGTACCTGGGCGGGGCGATTTCTCCCGGCCTTGGCATCAGCGCCGATGCACTGTTCGCGCGCGCCGCGCGGCTGGGGCGGGTAGATATCAAGCGTCCCGCCAAGGTGATCGGCACCAATACCGTTACCCATCTGCAGAGCGGTCTCTACTATGGATACATCGGCCTGGTCGACGGCATCCTCGAGCGCATGACTGCCGAACTGGGAACGCAGCCGAAGGTGATTTCAACCGGCGGCCTGGCACGCCAGATTTCCGCCGACTCCCGCTTCATCGCGCAGATCGACGACATGCTCACCCTCGATGGCCTGCGTATCCTGTTCGAGCGCAACCGCACCGCCCGCCCTCGCAGCCGGGCGCATTGAGGCGCCGCGGTGCGCAACTACTTCAACTACTTCACCGAGATCGAGGAGCGCTTCCAACAGCGCCGTGGCTCGATTCTTTTGCTGTCCACGCTGGACTGGGCGCTGATTGAGACCTGGCAGGAAGCGGGCATCCCGCTGGACGCTGCGCTGCGCGGCATCGATGCCGCCTTCGACAAATATGAGCAGAGACAGAAGAAAGCGCGCATGCGCCGTGTCAACGGACTCGCCTGGTGTGCTCAGGCGGTGATGGATGCCGCCGAAGAATTGCGCGAAGCAGGGGCGGGCAGCGCAATGAACCCCGCTGCCGACGCCGAAACCGGCTTTGAACACGAACGAATAGCCGCGCATCTCGAAGCCGCGGCGGCCGCGCTCGACGCTGCAACCGTGGCTCCCGAAACATGCGCCGCGACTGCGAGTCGTTTACGGGAACTCGGAGCCGAAATTCGCGACTCCGGCACTGCCGTAGGAAAAGGCGCTGCGCCGGTCGACCTCGAATCGCTTGAGCGCACCCTGACCGTGTGCGAAGAGAAGGTGTTCGCGGCGTTGACCTCGGCTGCTCCGGAGGAGTTGTTAGTAGCCCTCAAGGAACATGCGGCGCGAGAACTAGCTCCCTATCGCAGCCGCATGGGCGTAGTACAACTGCGCCAGGTGGAGCACCAATTCGTGCAGAAGCAGTTGCTGGCCCACTACAACCTTCCCCGACTCAGCCTCTTCTACATGAGCCAGCAATGAAGCCGCGCAGAATCCAAGACCGGCCTGCACGCCCTACCGAAACCGGGGAAAGGTTTTCACGCCTCGTTCAGATTGAGAAGCCGGTCTACGGCGGCGCATTCCTCGCCCGCGATGAAGGCAAGGCCATCTTCGTGCCCCTCGCCCTGCCCGGCGAGGAGGTGCGCGTGCGGGTCGTCGAAGAGAAACGCGGCTACGCGACGGCGGAGATTGAGGAACTGCTGGTCGCGGTCCCGGAGCGCATCGTGCCGGGATGTCCGCACTTCGGTTCGTGCGGCGGGTGCCAGTATCAGCATGCGGGTTACGAGACCCAGCTTCAGATCAAGCAGGCGGTGCTTCGCGAAACCCTCGAGCGCGGCGGGATCCATGTGCCGGACGATATTTCCATGCTCGCGGGCCGCCCTTGGGGATACCGCAACCGCATCCGCCTGGCATTCGATGCGCAGGGAAATCCCGGCTACCGCGGGCGGCGTTCGCACGCGGTTGTTCCCATCAGCGAGTGCCCCATTGCCGCGCCGCTGCTGGTGCGTGCTGCCGTCGCCGCCGGGGAAGCGTTGAAGTCGTTCGCGCGTGCGACCGAGTTGGCGCTCTTTTCGGACGCTGACGAAACCGCCCTGCTGCTGACGGTGTTTACCGCCAGTCCCGTAAAGATTCGTTTCGATGAATTTGCCGTAGCGTTACGGAATCGCATTCCGCAGTTGGCCGGCGCCGAACTCGTTTTTGAGACCGCGCATCAGCCGTCGCGCACTCTGGCGCGATGGAGCGCCGCTTTCTTACGCTATTCAGCCGCGGGAGCGGAGTATCGGGTCGGCCATGGCGCCTTTTTTCAAGTGAATCGCTGGCTGGTTGACGCGCTGGTTGAACAAGTCACTTCCGGACACGGCGGCGCGCTTGCCTGGGATCTGTTCGCGGGAGTCGGCCTCTTTGCGCGACGGCTCGCGTCGAGCTTTCAGCGTGTTGTTGCGGTCGAGTCATCTCCGGCGGCGATCGCCGCCCTCGAAGCCAATCTCGCCGGCACTACCGGCGCCGCCGTTCGCGCTTCGACACTCGAATTCCTGCGTCGCAAACGAACCGGCGGCCGGCCCGACCTGGTCGTCGTTGACCCGCCGCGGACCGGGCTGGGCGCGGAGATCACAGCTCTGCTGGCTGCTATCGCTCCGCCCGCCGTGGTGTATGTCTCCTGCGACCCGGCCACGCTGGCGCGCGACCTTCGCCCACTCCTCGCTGCCGGTTATAAAGTGGAATCGATTGCCTTGGTTGACCTCTTCCCGCAGACCTTTCACCTGGAGACAGTGGTCCGGCTGCATCGCGCCTGATAGGCTTAAGAGCCATAGATCCTTTTCAATCTCAAGGCGCGATGGAATCTGACTCCGCCACGATCGGGCTCCCCGCCGGCGCTCCCGCGAGCGCCAGCTTGCTGGAGTCACCGCGGGTGCCCGTAACGCCAGAGTCTACCCGAACAGGGTTCAATTCGTGGGGTGGGATTCCGCTTTTCCATGCCGCCTGGCTGTTCGCGCTGGGAATCGCGGCGGCTAAAGGCCTGTGGCTGCGTCCCAGCGTCGTCCTGGTTGCCCTGGCACTCATGGCGACGCTCTGCATCGCGGCCGCGCTCCGTGCCCAGCGCATCGCCTGGCTTCCACTCGGCATTCTGTGGTGCCTGTTGGGGGCGTGGTGCGCGGAGATGGAGCCTCATCCAGCGCCTGCCCAGGTGCTGAATACCTTATCGGACGGCCTGCTTCGCACCGTGGAAGGCACCATCGTCGACGCGGGTCCGCTGCGCGGCGAGATCGAACAGGATCTCGATCAGCCTTCAGCCGCCGAGCAGCGCATTACCCAGCGGATCGACGTCCGCGTATCGACCCTCGAACAGGTCACCGATGAAGATGACGCACAGATACCGACCGGCGGCGGCGTGCGGCTGACCCTCCGCTGGAATGACGTACCGGATCAGCCGTTCCGTTGCGGCGAGCACGTGCGCGCGGTCGCCCAGTTGCTTCCGCCAGAGATCTATCACGATCCCGGCGTTTGGAGCCGACAGGACTATCTGCTCGATCAGGGGATCACGTCCACTGCTTCTGTCGACGCCGGGCGCGTGGAGCGGGTGGGATTGACCTCCGCTTCTACGGTCACACCGTTTTCCGCGCGTTGGCGGGCCGCCGCAGATTCCATTCGTTGCAGTTTGAGCGAAGCACGGCGCGCTGCAAGCACCCGCCTGTTGGCGTTGCCGGCCGCCACGCGCGCACTGCCGGCGGCATTTCGTCTCAGCCAGGACGACGCCATCATGCTGGCCGCGATGGTTACCGGCGACCGCACCTTCCTTTCCCATTCGCTGCGGGTTGGATTTGAGCGCACCGGCTCATTCCACATGCTGGTGGTGTCGGGCTTTCACCTGGCCATCGTGGCGGGATGCATCTTCTGGGTCGCGAAGAGGTTGCGATTGCCCCGCGTTCCCGCCACCCTGCTCACGATTGCGGCGTCGTTTGCGTACGCGCTCTTTACGGGATTTGCGACTCCGGTGCAGCGTTCTCTCTGGATGGTCACTCTCTACCTGCTGGGGCGCCTGGTCTACCGCGATCGCAGCCCGATGAACACTATCGGCTTCGCAGCCTTGTGTCTCCTCGTCGCGAGCCCGCGCAGCCTGTTTGACTCCGGATTTCAGATGACGCTCCTCGCAGTCGTCGCGATCGGCGGCATCGCATCTCCATTGCTGCAGGCCACGATTCATCCGTATCTCACCGCGACGCGGGATCTGGGGTTAATCGCCATCGATGTCAAACTTCCTCCGCTCCTGGCGCAGTTCCGGGTCACGATGCGATTCATCGCCGCGAAGCTGCTGGCCGCTTTCAATCGATTCTTTGCCTGGCGAGCCTTTCCCTGGACGGTGCGAGCGGCGCTGCGCACTTCGGAACTGGTGGTGGTGGCATGCGTGGTGGAGTTGGCCATGACTATGCCCATGGCCATCTACTTCCACCGCATCACGATCTTTGCGCTTCCGGTCAACATGCTGATTCTGCCTTTGCTTCTGGTGTTGATGCCGGCGGCGCTGGTGACCTTGCTGGCCCTTGTTATCTGGCCCCCGGCCGCTGTCGTGCCGGCTGCGGCGGTTGCCCTGCTGCTGCACTTTGGCGTGCGACTGGTGCACCTGTTCGGTTCGCTGGCTCTTGGCGATTTCCGCATTCCGGGTCCGCTTCCCTGGCAATCAGCATTCTTCTGCGCGCTGCTGGGTGCTGCCATCGTTCTTGCCCGGGGAGGGAAATGGCAGCGCCGAGCCGCATGGGGCGCGCTCATCTGTGCGGCAGTGGCGGCGGTGGCGCCACGGCCCGTGCAGCACCCACAGGACGCGCTTCTGGTAGAAGCTATCGACGTTGGACAGGGGGACTCGCTCCTGCTCATTGCTCCCGATGGAAAAATCATGCTGGTGGATGGCGGAGGTTTCGGCGGTGGTCCGCTCTGGGCACCCCACTCCGCGGACCGGTCCGCAGGGACCTCGGCCGTGCAGGAGTTCGATATCGGAGAAGAGGTAGTCTCCGCGGCGCTCTGGTCGCGCGGCATCCGCCGCCTCGATGTGGTCGCGCTGAGTCACGCGCATTCCGACCACATGGGAGGCTTGCCCTCAGTCTTGCGCAACTTCCGTCCCGCCGAATTGTGGGTAGGCAATAATCCGCACTCCGAATCTTATGATGCCCTGTTGCACGAGGCAGCCGATCTCCACGTTCGGCTCCGTTCCCTGCGCGCAGGCGATTCCTTGCGCCTCGGGACCGCGAACGTCACTGTGCTGGCCCCGATGCCCAACTACCAGCCCGGCTCTGCGCCCGCCAACAACGATTCGCTGGTGCTGCGCGTGGCGTACGGGCAAACCGCAGTCCTGCTCGAGGGGGACGCCGAGGCGCCCGTAGAAGAAGCCATGCTGGGCGAACCGGGCCTCTCCAGCACTCTGCTCAAGGTGGGCCATCACGGCAGTGTCAGTTCGACGCGGCCGGAATTCCTGGCGCGCGTAGCCCCGCAATGGGCAGTCATTTCCTGCGGTCTGCACAACCGGTATGGACATCCTCGGCAGGAGGTGCTGGCAGAATTGCAGCAGGCCAAAGTGCGCACCTTCAGCACCGACATCCAGGGCGCGACCTGCTTCCGGCTGGACGGAAAGACGGCTTCGGCTGAAGTCTCGTGCGCGTCCGATCGCTGAATCCTAGAAACGCAACCTCAGGCCGAAATCGAACTGGCGGGGACGGAAGACGTCGGTCGCGTTGATATTCAGGGGCATTCCAAACTCGGTTTGCCCCTTTTTCAGTCCGCTCATGAAGTTCAGCGTGGGCAGCGATCCTGGCGCGGTTCCGGGCAAAATGTAGTAGCCGATGGTTTCGATCCGCGCCACATTCTGATGATTGAAGAGGTTGAAACTCTCCGCCATCAAGTCCAACTCCCGCATGTGACCCAGATGGAATTTTTTTCCCAGGCGCACGTCAGCCTTCCATGTGGAGGGATAACGGTAGGTGTTGCGCCCGATTCCGTAGACGCGATTGTCGCCGCCCGATCCATTCATGCCCGGCCCGAGCCCCACGATCACCGCACCCGAGGTCTCGAACTCCTCGGGAATTGAGCCCGCGGTACGCATCGTGAATGGCAGGCCGCTGCGAAATTGCCCGATTGCCGAAAGCATCCAGTCATTGGCCAGGCGTCCTTCGAAGCGGCTCAGTTTCCAGTGCGGCTCCAGGATCACCATGCCCGAAACCGAGTTCCGGATATCGAGGTCGCTGGTTCCGTATTCATTGCGGAAGTCCGTGGGGTCGAGCACGCTGCTCCCCGACACCTGCGTCGATTCGTTGGGATTCCAATCCATGGCGTGTCCATAGGTGTAGCGCGCATGGAAGGTGAGGCCGCGCCGGCCGTAGCGCGACACGCGCACGGTGGCGGCCTCGTAGGTCGAGTTGGCGCGGCTCATCAACTCCGTAATCTGCTGATAGTTCGTGTTCAAGCGGCCGGCCGCGCCAGAAGATGCACCGATATCGGGCCAGGAGGCGAAGAAGGGCACGGTGATCTGTTTCGTCTTGATTGGTCCTTCACCGGTAGCGTCCACCACCCCGTACGTAATGGTGCCAGGATTCGTCGCCGGGTCGAAATTGGTATCAATCGTGACCGGCAGGCGCCGGCCCAGGCTGACAATCGCGCCCGCGGCTACCTGCACCCGGCCGGGAAGATTCTCCTCCACCGTGGCTTCGGACTGGTGAATCTCGGCATTCCTGAAATTCGGGGCAAATTCGACGGCGCCCGGCTTCAACACGGTCGCCGGTTCGCCGGCCAGCACATAAGGAAACGGCGGCGCGCCGCCTCCCTGCAGGTTGTCGGTCGGCCGCATGAAGAAGTTCAGATCGCCCTTGAGCGATCCGGTTTGCGTCAGGGCGGTTTCGAGAACCGAATTCTGGGTGCGCCCGAAATACATGCCGTACCCCGCCCGGATGGTCGGCCAGCGGCTCTCACCAGTTCCCCACGCGAGGCTGACGCGCGGCGCCCACGTATTGCCGGTGTCGGGCAGCTTCTGGGTCAGAGGCAGATCAGGATTGTTGACCAGCGCGATGGGCGGCGGAAGGAACTGTCTTTGCCAGCGCAGCGCGGCCGACACCACGAGGCGTTTGGCGGGCTGCCACTGGCCGGTCGCAAAGCCGGCCGCGTCGTTGGTGCTCAAGTGCCAGTTCGTCGGGCCCATGGTCTGCGAGTAGTAGGAATAGCAGGGAAGATAGCCCAGCCCGTGCAACTGTCCGGTGGTGTCGCGCCACGCCCTTCCCCGCTGGTCGCAGTTGTGCTGATCGAACGGGTCCAGCGCGTCGGTCAACCCGTACTTCGCGAAGACCAGCGCATCGGAGGCGAAGTTTTCCACGGTGGAGTAGTGGTAGGTTCCGGTGTGATTGCGCACCATGCCGGTGGCATCGGCGTTGTGCCGCCAATCGAGCCCGGCCTTGAACATCAGGCCGCCACGGACCCAGCTCACGCTCTCCTGCAGCTGGTAGAGGTGTTCGTCCGGAAAGCTGCCCGTCCCGAACCGGCTTGGATTGCCGATCATGAAGCCGTACCGCGAATCCACAACCATCTGCGGCAACTGCCCCCACGCGTTCACGTTGAGCGTCTGTTCGAAGGGAGATGGGGTGTCCGGCGCTTCGCTGAGGATATGCCGGCCCGCCGAACCCTGCGTCACAGCCATCAGGTTGGGAGTAAGAAAGGCTTCCCACCGCCCCAGCAGCCAGAACTCGCTCGCCTGGCTGGTTCCAAAGCTGTGGCTGCCGTAGGGTTCAGCAGTCCGCGTGAGGCCACCGCCCGGAGAATTCCAGAGCGTGCCCGTACCTTCGAGGGTAAAGCTATGCCGTTCGGCCGCCTGCCAGTCGAGACGGCTGAATCCGACCCACTGCTGGGCCGTTCGCGGCGAAGGCCCGAGCAGGCCGCTCAGCGTTTCCAGCATCCCCGAATAGGCTCCCAGGCCTTCGCCCACCGGGTCTGCAGCGGGCAGACCGAGCCGTGCGCTCAGCACCTGCATCTCGTCGTTCGAGGGCTGCGCGAAGAAGCTCTCGGGATGCTTGACCATGGCCACGCCGGGATAGTCGCGGTGGGTTCCATCGAATGCGGCAAACCAGAAAAGCCGGCTGTGGGGAATCCGGCTGCCGATGCCCACGCCCCACATGTATTCGCGATCCGGCGCCGTGTAGGTCAAAGGTGTGAAGACCGGGACAGAGAATGCCGTTGCTGGTGCTGTCTCCTTCACCCATTGGGTAAATGGATTTTGAGCTCCAAGGAAGTTCTGGCGATCGAAGAGAAATCCCTGGCCGTGCAGACCGTTTGAGCCTCCGCGGGTTTCGAGGCCGGCGCTGTGGTGGTCCGCAGACTCACCGCCCGTTTCGATCGTCCGGACCTCGCCGATGGCGGACTCATTCCTTCCCGGCCCCATCAGGGAAGAGGAGCGCATGGCGCCGCCACCCCGGCCTCCAAAAGCCAGTCGGGTGCTGGCGCCGTCCACAGTAACGGAGGCGGGCGTCCGTTCCGACTTCTGTGGCGCTTCCGGTGGATCGTCCCCTTGGCCACCACGGCGGGCTGGGGTGTCCACCACGAAATCTTCCCAATGGCGGCCCTGCAATGGAAGCGACTGCAATTGCTCGCTCGCCAATCGGTCCGGTGGCGCTATCGTCTCGGGCTCGATGGTTTGGGAAGCTCTGAGTCCCAGCAGCGGAAACGCCTGCTGCAACTGCGCCGTCCCCTGTGCCCCACAAACCGCAGCGACGGCAAATCCCATCCCCGCGCCACGCAGGACGGGAGGTTTTACGATCACGGCGGCCAGGGAGGAAGGCAGGCCCGAAGACAGGTCCGGTACGGCGGCGGCAGGAATCGCGGTCGGAGACGCAACCGGGACGGCCGGGGCGAGGCGCGAGACTTCGGTCTCCCCGTGGGGGGCGGATTCCGGTAGACGTTGCGGTACCGGGAGTTTCTCAGGGCCGGCACCGGCCGTGAAGCCCGGTGCAGCTTTCGTTGGCCGAACCTTCAGCGTTGGTTCGGCCGGGTTGGTAACGGCCAGGGTCAGGGTCCCGGCCGGCTCGAGGTCCAACCGTTCTTCCGAGGTTGGGGAAACAGTGGAAGGCTTGTCGGCCGTGGGATGGAGTAGGCTCGGCGCCGGCGCAGAAGCGACAGACGCCTGGGCGGCGACCGGCGCACTCTGGGTCGTGTGCGGAGGAGCAGCAACGACTGGGACCGGCGCTCCCCGCGCAAGAGATTCCAGCGGCACATGTTCCAGCTCGACGGCGGCTTGAATCCGCGCCTCATGCCCGGCGGAAATGAAAATGCCTCGAAGCTGCCCCTGCCCGAGTTCCGGGTTGGCCGCCTCCAGCGAGTACTCGCCGGGCTCGAGCCCCATGAATCGGTAGGAGCCGTTCTTGGCGGAGGTCGTCCGCGCCTCGGTTCCCGTCGCCGCATTGCGCAGCACGAGCGTCGCCCCATCCAGGGGTTTTGAATGAAGATCAGTCAGTTTGCCGGAAAGTGAGCCCCTTGCCGGGGATTGTGCGAAGACAGCCGCACCCGCGGCTGCCAGCAGCACCAGTCCCATGAACGCCCGGCCCCAACTCCGTCTCTGCGCTACTCCGGAAAACGTGCCTTCGGAGTCGTGACAAAGCGTACGCAAAGCCCACCTTCTTCCGACCGCTCTGTGGCGGTTCGGATAGGCGCGTTCATAACCGGGAGTCTCCGGAGATGCCGGAGCCGCCAGTCGCATTCCCACGCGGGAATGCCGCTTTCGAACGCCCCATTGACCCCCGGGAGAAGATACCAGTGATTCTACGGCATTTTCTGAAAGTGCGCGTTACCTTTTCCGCTCGCCGCAGGTTACTGCCATCGTCGCTAAGTCCACGCCGCTCCTCGAACCTCCGTCGCATCATCCAATCACCGAATTGATAGACTGGGACGACGGCGATTTTTTGAGTGAAAACCTGCCTCGGGCGGGTATGGAAGAGTGATTGACGCATGTTTATCGATGAAGCAAAAATCCGGGTGAAGGCGGGCGATGGCGGGAACGGCTGCATGGCCTTCCGGCGCGAAAAGTTTGTGCCCCGCGGTGGGCCCTCGGGCGGCGACGGCGGACGGGGCGGCGACGTGATCATGGAATCCTCGCAGCGCCACAATACGCTGATCCATTTCCGCTACAACCCGGAACACAAAGGGCAGCGCGGCGAGCACGGCATGGGCTCTAACTGCTCCGGCTCCGATGGCCAGTCGATCGTGCTCCAGGTGCCAGTCGGTACGGCCCTTTACGACCAGGAGACCGGCGAGCTGATCCACGATTTCCAAGAGCCCGACGAGCGCCTAACCATCGCCAAAGGTGGCCGTGGCGGCCGCGGCAACCAGCACTTTGCCACCAGCACCCACCAGGCGCCCCGGGAACACGAACTGGGCCGCGCCGGCGAAGAGCGCGCCTATCGCCTGGAACTGAAGCTGCTCGCTGACGTGGGCCTGGTCGGCTATCCCAATGCCGGCAAATCAACGCTGATTTCGCGCATTTCGGCAGCCAGGCCGAAGATCGCGGACTATCCCTTCACCACGCTCGAGCCGAATCTCGGCGTGGTCACTGTGGGCGAGGAGCCGTACACCCAGTCGTACGTGGTGGCTGACTTGCCGGGCCTCATCGAAGGAGCGCACCAGGGCTCGGGGCTCGGAGTTCAGTTTCTCCGTCACATCGAGCGCACCCGGGTCCTGGTCCACCTCGTGGACGTATCCGACGCGTCCGGCCGCCCCGATCCCGTGGAAGACTTCAAGGTGATCAACCGCGAGCTGGCCGGCTTCGGCAATGGACTCGCGGAGAAACCGATGATCGTCGTCGCCACTAAGATCGACGTCGCCAATCCGGAAAAGCTCAAGAAGCTGTCCGCTCACGCCAAGCGGCGCAAGCTGGAGTTTCATGCCATTTCGGCGGTGACGGGGCAAGGGATCGAGGAGCTGAAATGGGCGCTGGCGAAGCGCGTGCAGCCTGTGGAAAGCGACCCTCCCGCCGTCGTATCGACACGCTGAATCCAATTACACCTGGGCTCGCTCCTTCACCGCCAGGTACTGGTTCAGCACCGACGAGGTCAGCGCCTCCGGGTTGAGGTCGAGGGTGAGAGCGCCCTGGTCGTGCAGGCGGGCCAGCAGCAGTTCGCGGCGCCCGACCATCTCCTGGGCGGCCGCGGAACGAAACATCTGCTCCACATTTTTGGGCCGGGTTTGGGCAATAAGCCCCACCTCAGGCTGGGCCATGGCCACGAACAGCAAAACATGACGGCGCAGGAGCTGCACGGCCCCGTCCACGACCTCCGGACGGCTGGCGCTTTCGGCCAGGTCGGTGATCCACAGGATCAGAGCACGCCGTGGCTGCAGGCGATTGAGGACCGCGGTAGCGCGCAGGTGATCCGCTTCACCGGTCTCGGACCGCACCTGGGCGAGCAATTCGATGAGTTGCCGCAAATGATCCGAACCCCGACCGGGCAACAGGCGCTGCTGGATGCCCTGGCCGTAAGCCAGCACGCCGACCCGGTCGCCGGAGTAGAGCGCCAGCTGGGCCAGCGCGACCGCGCTGGAACAGGCGTGATCGAGCTTGGAGTGAACGCGCGGTCCGGTTCCTTCACCAGCTTTATTCGCAGTGCCAGCCGGTTGTCCCGCCAGCGCCGCCACGCGGGACCGCATCAGCCGCCCGCAGTCGAGCACGATCCATACCGGCTGGCTGCGTTCTGTCTGGTACTGGCGCGTGATCAGGCTGCCGCGCCGGGCGGTTGCGGTCCAGCAGATGTCGCGCAGGTCGTCGCCCTCGCGGTAGTCGCGCAGGCTCTCGAAATCGCGGCCCAGACCCCGTTGGCGGGCCTGCCGGAGTTGCAGGTCGATCTGCCGGCTTCGGGCCAGAAAGATCTGCTGTTCCTTCGTGATTCGCAAGGCAGGATAGACGCGCACGGTTTGAATCAGCGGCGCCCTGGCCCAGCGCTCCGCCAGCCCCAGCGGGGACCGGTAGCGCACATAGAGCCATCCCGTCTCGCAGTCCCCTCGTTCCTGTGGCTCTACGCGATAGCGAAGCCGGGCCGGGACGCGCGGAAAGACCATCAGCCGCTGCTCGGCGGGATTGGCTACGAGAGCCTGGGGCAAGTCGTCCACTATGCGGCAGTTGACAATGAGGCGGCCCTGGTTTTCCAGCGTTAGCTCGATTTCGGTTTCGCTGTCCAGCGCCGGCGCATTCGACCAGCTTCGAGTGGCCGCGAATTGACCGGGCTGGGGCAGGCGCAGTCCGTCCAGAAACGCAGCCAGCAGGATCAGGGCATCCCAGATCAGCATGGTGTAGCCGAGCCGGCTATCCCAGAATCCCGGCAATACCAGCAGAAAGCCGGCAGTCAGCAGCCCGATAGTACGCGCGGTGAGCCCGAAACTCCAGCGCCGTCGCGATTCGCACCGGGCGCTTACCGGGCCGGGATGAAGTGAGGAAGCGATCATTGCCTCGGCACCGGCACCGCCGCGATGACATCAGCCAGCGCGCGGTCGGCATCGTACCCCTCCAGCTCCGCCTCCGGCTTGAGCATCACCCGATGGCGCAGCACCGGCAGTACCGCCCGTTTCACATCGTCGGGGACAAGGTAATCGCGGCCATCGAACGCCGCCGCAGCCTGGGCCACCAGCATGATGTTGACTGCGGCCCGGGGGCTTGCGCCCAGCAGCAGCGCCGGCCACTCCCGGGTGCGCCGGGCTATCGTCAGCAAATAGTTGTAGAGTTCCGGCTCGATGCGAATCCTGTGCACCTCCGCGCGAGCCGCAGCCAAAAGGCCGGCCGGAATTGGATCGATCGACACATCTTCCAACAACCCTGCGCCGGAGCCGGCATGATGGCGCTCCAGGATCTGCCGCTCTTCGGCTTCCGACGGATACGCCACCCGGATCTTGAGCAGAAACCGGTCAAGCTGCGCTTCCGGCAGCGGGTAAGTGCCTTCGAAGTCCACCGGATTCTGGGTGGCAAACACCGTAAACCAGGCCGGCAGCGGGCGGCGTATGCCGTCGCTGGTCACCTGGCGCTCCTCCATGCATTCGAGCAGCGCCGCCTGGGTGCGCGGCGGCATGCGATTGATCTCGTCGATCAGCAACAGGTCGGTAAACACCGGCCCGGCATGGAAGCTGAACGTGTCAGTGCCGGGTCGCAGGATCGAGGTGCCCAGGATATCGGCCGGCATCAGGTCCGGAGTCGCCTGGACGCGCTGGAAACTCAGCCCCAGGAGGCGTCCAAGGGCTTTGACGATCAGCGTTTTGGCGATGCCGGGTACTCCTTCAAGCAGGGCATGGCCCTGGCACAGCAACGCCATCAGCACTTCCTCGATGACGCCGCCCTGGCCGGAGATCACGTGACCTAACTCGGTCCGGGCCTGGGCGATTAACTGGCTGGTCGCGCGCAGCGTTTCCCCAGGCCCGGCCTCATGGCCGATGCCAGGGGTCTGGCTTGATTCCGGATGCGCGCTTTCGATGGATTCCTGGTTCATGAAGCCCTTTCTTTGGTTCTAGTCTCTCCTGACCCGGTGCCGGAATGCGAACCCGCATGGGCCCTCGGTCCGGCTGTTTCGCGTCGAGTGGGTCTGGCTGCGGCATCCAGCGAAGCCGCATGGCGGTCGAGCAGCTGGACAAGACGGAGCGCTTCGCGCGGGCTCAACGCTTCGTCTTCGGCGCCTGCCTCGCAAACCAAGAGGTCGCCTTCCAACTCCGGATCGGCATTGGGAAAGCGCCGCCTCAGCACTGCTGACAGTTCGGCCGCACTCATCCGCTGGCCGCGCAGCCGGTCGGCCGCGGCGGACTGCAGGGCGTGGCGGCGAAAGCGCTCCCACGCGATCGACACGGCCGTCGAAGCCGCTCCGGCGTCGCGATAGAGCGATCCCAGGGCATCGATGAACTCGATCGGCGTTGCCCGCACCGGCGGCGGCAACTCGCGGACGGGCCCGCTCCGCCGGCTGAAGCTCAGCAACACCAGCAGAGCGAGCACCGGAAGCCCAAGGCGCAGCAGCCACAACGCCGGCCCGTTGACGAAGCTCCATTCGGAGCGAACCTCTCCGTGCAGGGATTCATCCCAGTAAAAGTGGCGTCCCACGCGCGGGCCCAGGGAATTCAGAAAGAAATCCAGGTTGTTTGCGCGCGCCAGCGAGCCATTTTCGAGCGGGGTTGAACTGGCCCACCAGACGACGTGGCCTTTGCCCCAGTCGTACTCGACCACCGCCGGCTGCCCCGCGCAGCTGTACTGCACCCGGTCGGACGGCCTCCCCACCTGCCAGGTGGCTTCCGGAATCATCCAGACCTCCCCGGAGCCGGCCATGGGATCCAGGCCTTCGGGTTCGAGTTTGCAGGCGGCGAAGCTGAAGTCTCCGGGAGGATCGGCGGAGTCGCCGGGAAGAATGAATCCACCCCAGAACCCGGTGGAGATCACGCGGCCGCCGCGCTCCACGATCTGGCGCACCGCCTTGATGTCGTCCGATTCGCGCGTAAAAGGCTCGGCGAAGATGACCACCGTGTCCGGTCCCGCGACCGCAGCCAGTTCGCCCAGGGGCCGCTCCCATCGCTCGACCGGATAGCCCGAGCGGACAAGAGTCTCGTAGGCGGCCATGGCTCCGTGCTGGCCTGACAGGTAGGTCGAGGGAACGCGATTGTCGTCGTTATTGGCGTTGGGCAGCAGGAATCCGGTGAGGGCAGCGACAACGACGGCAATTCCCAGCGACCAGAGCAACAGGCGGCGGTCGCGCCGATCCAGGGAAGCCATGAACTTCATCGCGAGCGGTCCCCGGTCGCCGCTCCGCCTGCCGAAATCAGGCCCGCGGCCAGGACTTCCGCGCGGCGGTAGTCGCTCTCGGATGCTTCCCGGCCTCCATACCAGGTTCGTTCGAAGCTGCCGGTGAGCGAGGCCAGGCCCGATTGGCGCGGGTCGTCGGGCGCCACCAGCGCCAGGTACTCGCGCGGGGTGCGGGCGCGGTCGGCGGGCCACACCCGCCTTGACTCCAGACGCGCGATTGCCGCCCAGTAGAGGAAGTGAATGGCCTCGCGCCACTGGCCGTTTGCGGCCGCCTTGCGGGCATCGGCCAGCCAGAGCTGCCAGTCGCGTGCGGACACCGTCTCAGGGGCCGGACCGGCGTTCGCCGGGACCAGCCGGATGCGCCATCGCCGCTCCACGCGCAGCAGACCCCAGGCCAGGCCCACGGCGATGCTCCCGAAAAACCCCCATACCAGGGTTTGTCCCACCCATGCAGACCGGGCGCGCAGCTTGTCGAATTTGGCAAACAGCCGGTTGAGCCAGTTCCCGAATCTTTCCAGGGCGGTATCGCTTTCCGTCGCCGCCTGCAGGTTGGAAAACTCCCGCCCGGCCAGAACCTGCTCCATGTTGTCGCGTTCCTCCACGTACAACGGAAGCGGCGCGGCTGCGCGGTTGGCCTGCGCCAAGTCGCGCCCCAGCCTGGCCTGCGCGTCGACTAAGAGCTGCGACGTCGTGGGAGGTGCATCGCGCAGGCTTTTGCGGGCCCTCGAGGTCAACGCGCCGGAATCGGGGGCTATCTGCGCCTGGTCCGGTTCCTCGGCGCGCGAGAACAGGATACGCAGCCAACCATAGCGAATCAGGCGGAAGTCATGGCTGGAAGGAACAACGGCCGGGACTCGGTCGTCGAGACCCACCAGCGTTGGATCGCAGGTCTTCAGGTCGCGGGCCTTGGCGCAGGCCTGGGTCAGGTCCTTCAAGGCGACAAGGTGCCGGCGATATTCCTCCATCGTGGCGTCCTGCCATCGGCCGGCCGGTCGCGCCGGAGAGGAAGCCGCCGATGTGGAAGGAACAGGCCGGGCATTGGCGGAGGCGGAAATACCTAGAACGGCCATCAGAACCTGGCCCGTCAACAGGCTTGGCACCAGGCCCGCCAAAGCGAGACATCGCGTCACGCGGGCCGCTCCTCCGATTGCGGTTGAATGACCGCGTCGGGCGGAAGTTCGGAAGCACCGGTCGGCGGCGGTATCAACCCTGCCGCCTGCATCATCCATTCGATGTCGTAGCCCTCCTTTCGCACCCGCTGATCGTAGTAGAAGAGGGCTACGCCGGTGCCTCCGATGGGCCCGATGAATGTGTTGGTGAAAAAGGCGACTACCTGCGAAATCGAGCTCACAAGGGGCGTCACCTGGCCATGGTTTTTGAAGATCATCACCACGAACGAGGCCTGCGTGATACCGACCAGCCCCAGCTTGATGACCCCGATGAGCAGAAACAGAACGAAAATGCGCCCGCGCGCCCCCTTGCTCAGGTCGATGCTGCGGCGGATCGCGTCGCGCAAGCCGAGGTCCTCGATCACGCAGGCGGGCATGGCCAGGGCATAACGCAGAGTCATCAGAAGGCCGTACACGAACGCCAGAAAAATCAGGAGGAAACACCCGAGAGTCACAAGCACCACGATAAGCAACCGTTCGTCAACGCCGCTTTTGGGATGGACAAGAATCTTCTTGGGAGCGACGTAGAGAAACCAAAAAAGCAAAAATCCACCATAGGTCAATGCGAAAGGCAGCCAGGCCCTCAACCCCGTCACCGTCATCAGCCACAGGTAGCGCCCGAACCGGGGCAGGGTACTGGCATACGCGCCTCGGATGCTGGCCGGTTCGCCGAGGTGCACCCACGATACCACCCGGTTGATGGCCGCAATCGCCGCGCCCAGCAACAGGACCAGGAAGATCCACTCCACGAGTTCCGCAGTCACCAGCGGCCAACTGATTTTGGGGGCGGTCTGACCTTTCTGGACCAGGGCGCCGACCCCGATCTGAATCAGGTTCAAGACCAGCGCCACGCCCGCATAGATGGAGAAGATTCCGGCGAAGACCAGGAAGTTCGAGCGGTAAAGCTGTGCGGTTCGATCTAGTATTTCACCGAGGCTGAGGGGGCGCAGATTGGTTTCCATGCCTGTGTGCCTTTGCCGAAAGGTGCGGGGCTTGCCGGGATACTAGCACAGCGCCAAAGGCGCGCGCCCCGGACAACGCAACAGCATCCGGATGAAGTCGGCTCGTTTCACGCCCGCAGGCGCCAGCGCCCATTTTTTCCTGCCTGCGCGTATTTTCTACCCGGTTCGAGTTGCCTTGGACTGAATAAATGGCCTATTTTCAACCCTCTACTTTGGTCATTAAATTGCAGCAACTCGACCGAATAGGCGTTTCCCCCGCCTTGTGGAGTCCGCTATGGTCCCTGGAGAGATGTATTTAATGAAAGAGATGGTCAAGCGTTGTCTGTCTCTGGGGTCTTCGCTGTCAGACGTATTTACCGGTTTTCGACGGACAAACGCCCCCGTCGAGCCGAGTTGGGACGTACGAAAGGCCGCTGTACCTGTGCCGGTACCGGCGCCAACGACCAAAACCTTGTCCGTTCCGGAACTCCCGGCTGTGTCCAACTTCTGCGGGACGGTCGTCCGCGATGGAGGACGGTTTGCGTTGCGCGAGTTTGATGGAACCCTCTTCGCACTGGACTCCACCGGCCGGGCTTGGCCGTTTGAAGGGGATGACGTGACGATTTCCGGTTATTTCAATCCTGACTCGCGGCTGCTGCATATCTGCTCCATCGCAGCGGTGGACGACATGAGGGCCGAAGCCGTCTAGCCCTTATGGGTCAGTTCGGCCGCCCCATCATCCCTACTCGACTGCCTGAATCCTGGTGCCTTCCGGGATCTTGATCTGGAATTGATCGTCGCTCAGCGGCATATTCGCCGTGACTTTCTCGACCGTCAACACCACCTGATACTCCTCAAGTGGCCGCTTGATGGTCACCGTTGACGGGTATAGGTGGTCGCCGAACTCAACATAACGGCCATAGAACACCTGCGTCTCCAGATTGTTCTGTTCGTCATACAAGTCCTGCTGATAGGGCAGCAGGTCTTCGCGATGAAAGTGGATTACCCGCGTGAGTTTCAATTCGTGGCTGCCCGGTTGGGCTTGCATCACGCTGAGGATGTACTCCGGAATGATCAGGAGGTGCTTCTTGGAAATGTCTTCGACCGTGTCGGTGTCGGCCGCCCGGGTAAATTCCTCGTCCGGCGCCAGGCCGCGCACCGCCATTGCATCGAAAAACAGGCCCGGCCTCATGTTTTCCAACCCCTTTGTACTCTTCCTCGTAAGCGTGCTTGAACCCTTGTAGGCCGTGGCTTTGGGTGGAATCAGCAGGGTAAAGTTCTTGCCGTCGCTGGCCATATCGAAGGCTCGCGTTCCCAGCACCGGCACTTGCCCAAGCACTCGCACCATTTCCGGCTTGCGCATCAGGATATGTCCGTGGATCGCGGTGATATCCGTGGCCACACCCTTTTTGGAATTGGTCACGCTGGCCTGGATCTCCACGGTCGCATTGAGGCTTTGGAATTGATTCCATCGATCATTGATCCGGGAGACCAGTTCCTCGGCTGTAGCGGATTGCACGACCGAAGGAGCGCGCGGCACGGGCAGCTTGCGTGTGCTGAACAGGCAGCCTGACAGCAAAAGAAGCGGAAAGGCGAGGCCTGCAGTCGCGGCTCGGCGACTGCTCGCGCTCACCGCCCACCTGCCTTCTTCATAGCTTCGCGGTAGCCGGCCACATTGCGGTTATGCTCCTCGAGCGTCGTGGCGAACGCAGACCTACCCTGGGGACTGTCGCCTGCGGCCACGAAGTAGAGATAGTCGGTCTGCGCCGGCGCAATTGCGGCGCGTAGCGCCTTCGCCCCCGGATTCGCAACCGGTCCGGGAGGCAGCCCCGCGTGAATGTAGGTGTTATAAGGCGTATCGCGCTTGAGGTCGGATGCATAAAGCGTCCCCCGCCACTGGTTCTGAAGTTCGAGACCGTAGATCACAGAAGGGTCGGTCATCAGCGGCATGTTCTTGTCCAGCCGGTTCTCGAACACGCTGGCGACCAGGGGCCGTTCCCCGTCAATCGCCGTCTCCCGTTCTACCAGCGAAGCCAGCGTCACAATCCGGTGCACGTTGATTGACAACCCCAGTACCGCGGCCTCGGTACGAAAGCGTTTCACCATCGTCGCGGCAATTTCAGGAAGCGCGGTCCGGGGAGCAAAGCGATACGTGTCCGGGAAGAGATAACCTTCCAGGCTTTTCGCAGTCGGATCCAGGTCGGCGATCAGTGAGGACTCCTGCACCGCGACGTCGAGAAACGCCTGCCGTTGGCCAAAGCCGGCCTGCTGCAAGCGGTCCGCGATGTCAAAACGATTGGCCCCTTCCGGCACCGTGATGGCAATGGTGTACACGTCCCCGCGCCGGATGCGGTCGTACACCTCGCTCGCCGGGGCTGGATGATCAAATCGATACGCTCCGGCCTTGAGTGTTCCCTGTTTCCAGAAACGCACCAAGTCAAAGGCGTACTCGCTGCGGACGATGCCGGCACCCTGCAACTGGCGCCCGATCCGGATCGTCGAAGAGCCGGGAGCCACTTCCACGATCGTCTCACTTTGAGGTCCATAGGGAGTCAACACCAGCCAGGCAGCCGTCCCGGCCGCGCCCAAGGCCAGAATCAAAAGCACCAGGAAGAAACTCGCGGCACCGAAGCCCTTTCTTCTTGCAGTTGTCGGTTTTCGGCGCGCCATTCTCCTCAGTATTCCCCTCTAACATCTCTTAGAGACGCAAAAAAGCCGTTCGGGATTCTTCGCCTTCAAGATTGTATCGGGAGGGGATGCGCGGCGCGGACTAGAAGAAGTGATAGTTGGATCACTAATGCCGCCGCTCTTTTCTTCGCCGCCTGGTCCTGTTGGCTCCAGCCGGGGCAAGCTCGATCCCCGAACACGGTATTAAGCTGAGGCAAGGAGTCAATCCTGGAAGACGTACTCCAACCCCGTTTTCTCGGCCTCGACATGGGCTCGAAACGCATCGGCGTAGCCGTCTCCGACGAGCTGGGGCTGACCGCCCAGCCCGTCCTGACCCTGATACGGCGGCGGAATCCGCGCGAGGATGTGCGCTCTCTGGCGCGTCTGGCGCGGCGGTTCAGCGTCGCCGCTATCGTGGTTGGAAATCCCCTCCACCTGTCCGGCGAGAAGAGTCCGCGCTCGGAGAGCACGGAGGCTTTCGCTTCCGACCTGGGAGAACTGACGGGCCTCCCCATTCATCTCTGGGATGAGCGGCTGACGACCCGCGAGGCTCACCAGATTCTTTACGAGGCCGGCCACCCCCGCCAGGACCATCGCCGCGTGGCCGACCAGGTTGCGGCAACGCTGATCCTGCAGTCGTTTCTGGATAACAGGAAACAGGAATTAGGAAATCAGGGACCCGTGAACCGCCGCCCGGTCTGAATCTCTGACGCCTCTGTCCGCGTATAATAAAGTTTCTAGTTTTTCCACCTCTTGCGGCCAGAGCGTTCCCACTCGCCGCCACGGAATACGGATGCCCGACCACATCAAAAGTCAGCTTCAAAAGCAAATCGCGGAGCTTGAGCACGAACTGGCCCATGAACTGCCTGCCGAGATCAAGAAGGCGGTGGCCATGGGCGATCTGTCGGAAAACGCCGAGTACCACATGGCGAAGCAGCGCCAGGATTTTGTCAACGCCCGCCTGGGCCAGCTCAAGCGGCGCATGGCCGAGCTCTCCCTGGTCAACCTGGCCAACATTCCGCGCGATAAGGCGGGATTCGGTTCCACCGTCGTGGTCTACGACTCGACCAAGGATGAAGAAATCGTGTACCGGCTGGTGACCAGCGAAGAGTCGGACGTGACCAAGGGGCTGATCTCGACCACCTCCCCCATTGGCCGCGGGCTGGTCGGCAAGCAGGTCGGCGACGTAGCCGTCATCGTGACTCCCAATGGAAAGCGCGAGCTCGAAATTCTCAAGTTGACCACGGTCCATGACGAAGCGGAAGCCAACGGCGCCGGCGGCGAGGCCGCATCCGGCTCCGGACATAAATAAGGAAAGACGGAATGACCTGGACCAGCGCCTTTGGCCGCGCCTGCGGCTGGCTTCTTGATCGCATTGTTCACGGGCTGGCGCTCACCCGCATCTCCCCCAACGTTCTCACCTTTGTCGGGCTGGTCATCAACATCGCCGCTGCCTTCCTGTTCGGCCACGCCAACGCCACCAACGCGGGGCGCATGTTTCTATATGCAGGGCTGGTCATCATCGGGGCCGGCATCTTCGACATGGTGGACGGGCGCGTAGCCCGCCGCACCAACCAGGTCACCGTGTTCGGCGCCTTCTTCGACTCCGTGATCGATCGCTACTCCGACGTGGTGCTGTTCTTCGGCCTGCTCGTATATTACGCGCGCATCAACCATTTTCGCTATGTAGTGCTGACCGCGTTCGTCATGGTCACGTCGCTGATGGTGAGCTACACCCGGGCCCGCGCCGAAGCCCTCATCGGCCAGTGCAAGGTGGGTTTCATGGAGCGCCCGGAGCGCATCGTGCTGATCATTCTCGGGGCCCTGTTCTATCACTGGGGCGTCATGGCTCCCGTACTGTGGGTGTTGGCCGTGCTTTCGACCATTACGGTCATTCACCGCATCCAGTACACCTACTCGAATACCAAGCACCTGGCGCCCCTGAGCTGAAAACGGGGATCAGGTTTCAGACCATCCATTTAGCTTTTCTGCAATTCCTTGTTTAGCGCGTCGCTAGAGCCGCATAGCGTTTCCTCTGATCCCTGATCCCTGATCCCTGTTTTCAGCAATTCACCACCATTACCGAACATCCCGCTTTGGGCGGCCGCCACTGCACCAGGAACTTCGTCACCTCCGAAGATTCCATGCGGCGCATGGACTTGAACTCCCCGCCCCGCTGGCCATAGAGAAGTTTGCCTTTCTCACTCAGCACGGCCAGCGCTGGTACCCCCAGCGTGACCGGAATTCCGTATTGTTCGGCGATATCCAGGTTCTCGTCCATGCGTCCAATGTTGATGTGGACGAGAACGTAGTTGGAATCGAGGATGGGACGGTTTTCGGCGTTGTGGAAGTAAATATCCAATACCTGGCAATCGCCGCACCAGTCGCCGCCGAAGTCCACAATGACGCGCTTATGGCTCTGGGCAGCTGTCTTTATCGCTGCCGCAAGATCGGCCTTCCCATGGGAGGGATCGGGGTAGATATCGCGGGTGGCGGCGCCGCCCACGACCGTACCCAGAGCCAGTCCGGCGGCCATGGCGAGCGACAGTATGCGTTTCACGGGGAATTGACCTCCAACAGCCTTCTTTCAGTCTGCCACATCCGGAGGTGTCGCGATTTCGTACTCCATCCGACGGCGCTGGCGATGTACTCTGGAGAGCGATGAGCGATCTGCGCAGCCGGTTGGAATCGAAAGCGTTTGCCGATCTGGGAGCGATGATGGAAGGCTATGCCCAGGCCGCGGTCGAGCTGGCGCGAAAGGACTTCCAGCGCGACCTGGATTTTACGGCGGATTCCATCGACGCTCTCGATGACATCCTAGTGGTGGTCGGCGAAAGTCCCGAACGGGATCTCGATTTCGAAGTGCGCTTATGGGGAAGCTACCTGGGCGAAGTCTTGCGGCGCCGCTACGCTGGCGGCTGGGAAATGACCCAATACCCCGGCGGAACGGTGGCCGTGCCGGCCGTCGACGTGCGCGGCTCCCGCTTGTTTCCGCTCATGAAGGTGTACCGCCGCCTGACAGTCGGAGAAGAGGAAGATTTGCGCAGCTTTTACGCCATGGTGACCGAACGGCTGGGGAAACCGGCCCAGGTCAACTGAACGGGGTTTTGCCGAAAAGAGGCCCGGCGCGGTCGGATTTTGAGTGCGTTAGCTCACACCACCACGGCAAGGCCTGTGCGACAATGAGAGTGTTGAAGGTAGCGCGCCGCCGACCCGCGGTGTGCGGAGGATAAATCGATGGGCGATCTACTACAACCATGGCACCTGATCGTTCTGGCCGTGGTCGCTTTTCTGCTGTTTGGAGCCAAGCGGCTCCCCGAACTCGGCAAGGGGCTGGGCGAAGGTTTGAAGGGGTTTAAGGAAGGCCTGAAGGGGATCACCGAGCCCTCGGCCCCGCCGCCGACGACTCAGCAGACCTCCACCACGGTGCCGCCGCCCTCCACGCCCGCCGAAACCAAGCAGTCCTAGGTTTTGCGATAGTCAAAGCCCGCCGGCCGGAGTCGGTGTACTCTAGATCCATAAAAATGGCCTGTGCAAAATGCACAGGCCATTTGTTTCTAGCTCCGCTGCGAAGCTACTTCGCGTCCTGGGCCGAGGGGTAGTAGCCAACCTTGGACTTCACTTCGACATTGGGCCGGTCGACCCGAACTTCGATCTTGCGGAACCTGTTGTCGATCACCGGCTGGTGGCTCAAGTAGCCCAGGGTGTACTGGTTCCGCGCCTCTTCGGCGATCTTTCCGTAGCTGCGTTCAATTCCATTTGTGCCTCGCTCGGAATCCAGAGACCCACCCGTCGCAGCCGTGTACTTGAACAGTAGATTGTCATACATCGTAAAAGGGAGGTGGACGCGGCTCAGATAGCCTTCGCCCCAGCGCGCCGAATCGCCCACCAGGGTTCCATACACAGCGATCTGGTTAGTCTGCAGATAACGCAAGACATCGCGATATGTGGCCTTGGAGCCATTTTCTTTGCCGTCGGAGACCACATAGATGATGCGGCGCCGGCCCTTGGGTCGCGAGGCCAACTCCTTGGCGGCGGCCAGGACCCCGTCATTCAGCGTATGAATCTCCTTGGGGATGGTGATGAAGGCGCTGTTTCCGGTCGACCGTCCCTGCTGCACGTTGGGATCCACGCAGTTGCCGTTCTGGCGGATGCTGCAGCCCGCGAGCGGGCCGCTGTTGACCGGCACCAGGTCTTCCGACCCCGCCGCCTTGGTCATCGACAGAACAAAGGGTACGCGCGCGCTCTGAGCGCCGGTGAAGCCCCCCGAGCGATTCTGCGCACCGTTGTTGTAAGTAAAGACCGCCACCTCGTCGTAGGGAGTGAGAGCGCCCTGGATGGCGCCCAGCGAGTCGTTCACCTTGGTCATTACGTCCGAGGTCACGCTCTGATCGATCAGAAACACGATCGAGAGCGGAGCCGGATCGACGGTAAACAGGCGCAGCGGCTCGCGCTGGTCGTTCTCAAATACTTTGAAGTCGCGGAAGGTGAGGCCCGCTACCAGCTGCCCCTTCGAGTCCTTCACCGTGACCGGGACTTCGACGAAGTTCACGTTCAGGCGAATGACGGTTTGAAGTTTGTCGAATCCTTCCCCGGGAGGCGGCACCTCCGGCGGAGTGGTCTGAATCTGGTCCGTGGCAGGTGCCGGCGGTTGCTCCGGCGATGGAGCGGGCTGCTGGTTCACCGAACCGGACGAGGAGCTCGAGGCCGGGGACTCGGTGCCTGCGCCCCCGCCCGGCCGGATGGGCCCGCCGACCCCCGCCAGGGGAGGGGTCTGTTGCGGCTGCGGAGCCGGCGCATCCGGAACCGATGACGGCTGCTGCTGCGCCAACCCCACAGGGCTCAGGTTCAAGTTCAGGCTCAGTAGCGCTGTGAGCGCCGTCAATTTAAAACCAGGCTTCACCGGAAATCTTCCTCCCCCACCGCCCACGCAACCGCGCGCGCGAAAACCAAACCGTTCCCGGGGCTCTGCGGGCCTGGGATTCGTTGTCCAACCGTCAGAGTATCAGACGCGGCAGGAGCGTGCAGGTTTGCCCCGCGGCCCCATTCGATCGCGAATTGGCCCTGCCTTTGGCCCAATCCGGCACTGGCGTTATGTGCTCGCTTCGTGGTAGTGATACCGTCTAAGGGTCAGAACATGCGCATCCGTAGCATCGTCGTCTTTTGTTTGCTTCTTCCGCTGGCCTGCCGTGCCGGATGGTCCCAACTCGCCCCGTCGCCCGATGCCGCGCCCGTCAGCCATGCCCCCGCGGCTCCCGAAGAAGACAAATCGGTCGCAACCTTCAAACTGCAGGTCAACCTGGTGGACGTCTTCTTCACCGTCAAGGATAAGAACAACAACCTCGTTCCCCACCTGAACAAGAACGACTGCACGGTCTTCGAAGACAAGCAGCCGCAGACCTTCAAGAGCTTTGTCGCGGAAAACAATCTTCCCTTGACGCTGGGTATTCTGCTCGACACCTCGGGCAGCCAACAGCGCGTCCTTCCCCTTGAACAGGAAGCCGGCAGCCAATTCCTGGAGCGGGTGCTGAAAGCCAAGGACGAAGCCTTCCTCCTGTCGTTCGATGTGAACGTCGACTTGTTGCAGGACTTCACCAACAGCCCCCGGATGCTGGCCCGGGCCATGAACAAGGCGGAGATCAATACCGCCGGCGGCAACGGGGCGGCAGGCATTCCGGGAGCCGGCGGCGGGACAGTACCCACCATCGGCGACCCCAAGGGGACCCTCCTCTATGACGCCATTTATCTTGCCGCCAACGAGAAGCTGACCCAGGAGTCGGGCCGCAAGGCCATGATCATCCTCACCGACGGCGACGATCAAGGCAGCCGCACCAAGATCACCGAAGCCATTGCCGCGGCCGAGAAATCAAACGCCATGATCTACGTCATCCTCATTGCCGACACCGGCTTTTACGGAGGCTGGGGATACAACGGTTATTCGGCCGCCGACAAGATGACGAAGGAGACCGGCGGCCGGCTCATCAACGTCGGCAATAACGGCAAGAAGCTTGAAGAAGCGTTTTCCCAGATCGAAGACGAGCTCCGCACCCAGTACGCCGCCACCTACACGCCGACCAACGCCAAGATGGACGGCACCTTCCGCCACCTTTCGCTCGAATGCCGTGGAGACGGGCTCAAGGTCCAGGTGCGCAAAGGCTACTTTGCGCCGGTGCCGGAACAGTAGCGGCCGAGTTCACAGTTCAAAGTTGTCCTGAGTCGAAAGTTAGCAACATAAAAACAGCTGTCACCCTGAGCGGAGAAAAGCGGCGTTTTGTGCGGCTTGCGAAGTCGAAGGATCTGCCTTGAAAATAACCCTCGCAACCACCCCGGCGCTGTCATCCTGGGAGCGCAGCGACGAAGGATCCGCGGTTGCTTTTCATGCTTTCGGGTGGAACCACGAACCATGAAGCGCGAACTGTTGCTGATTCTCTGTCCTGTTCCGATACACGAGGATTACCGAAGTCCCGGCACTTCGTCGCGAGCCCGTAATCTGGCGCGCACCTCGTCTCTTCGCTACTATCGGCCTGAGGCGGAAATCCTTGAGAACAATTTCTTCAAAAAATGATTTCCATGCCTCGATCCCGCCTGCAAGATTGACGCGGAGGTGCCGCCATGATCCACGACTTCAATCTCCAGGAATCCTTCGAGATCAGTCCCCGCTTTCGCCACACCATCGAAGAGAGAATCGATCGCCTGGAGCGCGATGCGGAGTGGGACGAGGCGCAGGTACCGAACCTGGCCAGCCCCGATCACGTCCGCCGGCAGATGCGCCTGGTGGCGGCGCAGCGCGCTGAGGCCCTGCGCATGCGCATCTTCCTCGATCGCGCCCGCACCCGCCTGGGCGAACCACAGAATACCCTCTAATCGGGCTCCCAGGACCGCTCACTATCCCGCAGGACCAAGGCCCGCAAAGTACGCGGAGTGCCTTCTCAATTCTAGAGGGAATGCGAGACCGGAACGCGCCAACGGCGGCGATCCACTGGGCCGCGGCCGTTGCCTTTCTGCAATCAATCCTGGAGCACCGGGCGGGAATTGAACCCGCGAATACTGGTTTTGCAGACCAGCGCGTTAGCCGCTTCGCCACCGGTGCTTGAAAATCGGGGAACGTAATCAGTCTAAATTGCCGTCGTGCCGGGTTCTTTGACCTGTACCAATCGCCCGACCTCCCGGCTAACCCTGATCCCTGATCCCTGTTCCCTGAGTATAGTTAATCCGGAGGCATGTCAACAGCGTGCGGTCCCTCGATTATGTCGTGGTGGATGCTTTCAGCGACACGGCGCTGGCGGGCAATCCGCTCGCCGTGGTGATGAATACCATCGGTCTGGACACTGCGCGCATGCAGGCGATCGCCCGCGAGTTCAACCTGTCGGAGACCACCTTCGTGGAGCGCAGGCCCGCGGCCGTGGAACAGGCGGAAGGCGTTCGCGTGCGCATCTTCACCACCCAGGAGGAGCTGCCGTTCGCCGGACATCCCACCCTGGGGACCGCCAGTGTGTTGAAGATCTTTTCCCCCGATACTGTGTGCGATGGTACGGTCCACCTGGCGCTCAACGTCGGTCGCGTTCCGGTTCGCTTCGATGGGCAGGTCAACAGCTCCGGGACCGTTTTCGGCGAGATGACGCAGCGCGATCCGGAGTTCTCCGCGGAGCTCGATTCCGCCACCGTGGCTCGCCTCATGGGCTTGTCGGTCGATGATCTTGATCCGTCCGCACCGCCGCAGGTGGTTTCCACCGGAACCGCCTTCGCGATTGTCTTGCTCCGGGGCGTGGAAGCGCTGGCCCGGCTCAAGGTCAATCATGATGAGGCCGCGTCTTTCTTGCACGGACAGGAAGCGCGGTGGTTTTATGTCCTCGCTGCCGAGGCATACCAAGACGAGAACGGCACGAAGTGCTATCGGGCGAGGATGCAGTTCTACGGGGGAGAAGACCCTGCGACCGGTTCCGCTGCCGGTTGCGCGATTGCGTACCTGGTTTCGCGGGAAATCGTGCCTTCGGGTGAGCGGATTCACCTTCGCCAGGGCCTTGAAATCAGTCGTCCCAGCGACTTGTTTTTGGCCGCGCGGCGCGATTCGGCGAAGATCACCGATATTCGCGTCGGTGGCAGCACTGTTCTTGTGGCAAAAGGACAGCTTTTCCTGCCGTGATGCACACGGTTTCAACAGGAATTCATCGTATTAACTCGCGATTTCTGTTATATGTAGCCATTTTCCCAACGGTTTTCCCCAGATTTCCACTCCACGTTTCGCCTCCCTTTCCCTCTTTTCATAAACCTCCGACACTCGTAGTCTTCGGAAGCATTGGAAGAATTTAGCTGAGCTTTCCGAACTGGAATGTCTCGGATTTTCGAGCAGACCGGCCGCGCGGGAAGTCCTTGCTCCCAGGTCCCGATTGCAGGAAACAATGGTGTGTTTGCAGACCCGCCAGGGTCTTCAACCATTCCAACGTTTCCCCAGGCAAGAAATCGGACCCCGGGGCGGCGCTGTTGTGCGGCCAAGCCAATGAAACTTGAAGCGCACGCCCGCAGAAACGCAGAAACGCGGAACGCGGGGTCGTGTCTTCTGTGCCTTGCCTCAAGAATCTGGAAAAGGAGTGTGCCCCAAACATCATGCGGCCTAAAAAAATCATTCTCTGCGTCGACGACAATGAACAGGAGCTGTCCGTACTCAAGTTCATGCTGGCTACTAACGGATATCGAGTGCTGTCTGCCAATAACGGCCAGGAGGCGATCGGCATTTTTGCCGATATCTCTGTCGACCTGGTGTTGTCCGATTACGCCATGCCGCTGATGAATGGGGATCAGCTCGTCAACCGCCTGAAGCAGATCGCCGGTCACGTGCCCATGATTCTCCTCGGCGATCCGCAGAAGATGGGAGACCAGATGCACGGGGCCGATGCCTTGCTGCCCAAGAAGACCTGCTCGCCCCACGAACTGCTGGAGCGCGTAAAGATCATGAGCGCCCGCAAGCGCGGCCCACGCAAGGGTACAACGCGCATACCCCAGCCGCAGTTCGCGGTCGCGTCGTAGAGACAGAGACCAGGGATCGGGAACAAGTCCAATCGCTGAGGTTTGCGAATGGCGTGGGCCCGCTCATCCCGAGCTTGGATTGTTTGCCTTTCGTTCGTTTTCGACCACGGTCGTTTTCTGCCGAATCTCGAGTGGAAGTTTCCCGCATTTCTGATCCCTGATCCCTGTTCCCTGAACCCTGTACTGGTTCTTTTCCCACTTGACGACAAGGTGTGGGGGTCGGCATACTCCCGAACTATGGCCCCGCTTGGCTCGGTTTCGCTTGACGACCACGGGCAGGCTTTCTATGGATCTCGTTCTTGTTCGTGTTCTCTTTGTTGCCTTATTAACAGTGGTTTGCTACTTTCTTCATCCGTTCGGGTTAGCTGGCTGGATGGGAGCAGGCGCGGGGTTCATCGCATCCGCCGCCGTCATCGTTTTTGAATTGCGGGTACGGGCGCTGACCCTACGTCGCCTGATCGGCGCGGTCGTCGGCAGCGTGCTCGGGATCTTCGGCGCTGCGCTGTTCTGCCTGGTGCTTCGCTCCGCGCCGCTTCCCGGTTCCACTTCCGCGGCCCTGCAGATCTTCGTGCTCCTGCTTATGACGTATGTGGGCCTGCTGGTGGGCGCGAGCAAGGGCGATCTGCTCAATCCCGCGGCCCTGGGAACCGTCTTCAGCGGAGAGAAACCCACGCGCCGGAGCGCCAAAGTGCTCGACACCAGCGTCATCATCGACGGCCGCATCGCCGACATCGCTGAAGCCGGTTTCATCGACGGCATGATGGTGGTGCCCGAGTTTGTGCTGCGCGAATTGCAGATTGTGGCCGACTCCACCGACGGCTCCAAGCGGCAGCGCGGCCGCCGCGGGCTCGACATGCTGCAGCGCATGCAATCCAATCCCAAGATCCAGGTGCAGATCGTGCCCGACGACTTCCCCTCCATTCGCGAGGTCGATTTGAAGCTGCTCGAACTGGCCAAGAAGTGGGAAGCCAAGGTGGTCACCAACGATTTCAACCTCAACAAGGTTGCGCACCTGCACCGCGTCGAGGTGCTGAACATCAACGATCTGGCCAACGCGCTCAAGCCGGTGGTCCTGCCCGGCGAGCGCATGACCGTGCTCATCCTCAAAGAAGGCAAGGAATACAACCAGGGCGTCGGCTACCTGGATGACGGCACCATGGTCGTGGTAGATCACGCCCGCAAGATGATCGGCCGGTCGGTCGATATCTCCGTCACCAGCGTGCTGCAGACCGCCAGCGGCAAAATGATTTTCGGCAAGATGGACGAGAACGGCAAGCCCGTCGAGGGTTCGCGCACCGCCTCGCTCGAGATCACCCATTGACGGCATTCCGGGCAGTGTTCATTCCCTGAATGATCCGTCATCTCTCCCGGAGATTGCGGCCCGAGTTCTCGCGGCCGTCGATCCATTGAAATCAAAATCGAAGGCTGGCCCCCGGGTGAAGACGTGTAACCGCGCGACCCGATCTATGGCCTTTTTTTCCTTCTCTCTCACACTGAGGTGATATAGACGGGGATCTTGGCCGATGAAATCCTAGATAGCTGATGAGCTAAAGCAAATCCAGGGAAGGTTGGTCCGGTGCACTTTTGCACCCAGATCGGCCGGGTAGGACCTTGGTTTTGGGATAAACGGTCGATGATCTGATGAAGCGATTTGGTCTGGCGCTCGTGATTTTGTCCTGGGCCTCGGCATGGGCCATGCCGCCCGCCCTGGCGACCCTGCGCGCCGTCCACTCCCTCACCGATGCTGAAGCCAGGCTCCGCCTGCCGGTCGATTTCGAGGCCACCGTCACCTATTACGACAACCAGGGCCGAGATCTGTTTGTGCAGGACGGCGATCTCGCCATCTACGTTTTCGCCGAGTCCGGCCTGCAGTTCGTTCCCGGGGACCGGGTCCGCGTCCGGGGAAAGACCGACAGCGACTTCCGGCCCGACGTTCTGGGCGACGAAGTGACTCTCATCCGCCATGGCCCCGTTCCCGAGGCTGTTCCGGCCAACCTGGGACAACTCCTGCGGGTTGAACTGGATTGCGTGCGGGTCAGGCTGCGGGCCCGGGTGCGCAGCGCGGACATTGTCAAGGACCAAGGCGAGACCAACATCTATCTCAATCTGCTGGTCGACGGAGGATACGTCGACGCCACGGTTCTGGGCCAGGACGAGAGCAAGCTGAAGGAACTCCTCGACGCCGAGGTTGAAATCACCGGGGCCGCGGCGGGCAAGTTCGACAGCAAGATGCAACTGGCCGGGATCATGCTCCAGGTTGCATCGCTCTCCGATGTGAAGATTATCGAACGCGCCAGGATTCAGCCGGGCTCGCTTCCCATTACTCCCATGGACGAAATCCTGAAGGGCTATGAGGTCGACGACCGCAGCCGGCGCATGCGCGTCAGGGGAAGCGTTACGTTCTATCTTCCGGGTTCGGCCCTCGTGCTCCAGGACAAAGGGAAGAGCCTCCGCGTGTCCACCCAATTCGAAGGGCCGTTGGCGATCGGACAGGTGGTCGATGTGACCGGCTTCCCCGATGCGCGCAACGGCTCCTCAACGCTCACCCAGAGCGAGATCAGCCCCACCGGAAAACGAGCGCCGGTTTCACCTATGCCGGCGGATTTTTCGCAACTGGCTTCGGGAAAACATGCGTTTGACCTTGTATCGACCGAGGGAATGGTGCTGGCGTCGGTTCGCGGCGCAACCCAGGACGAGTACGTCCTGGTCTCGAATGGTCACCTCTTCTCGGCCATCTATCGGCACTTTGATTCCAATATTTTTCCCCTCCCCGCGATGAAGCGGGTAGCGGTCGGGTCAAGGATTCGGGTTACCGGCATCTGCACCATGGAACAGGGATCGAATCCGCTCGGCGCCCCGGTCGCTTTCTATGTTCTGCTCCGCTCCTTCGACGACATCGACGTGGTTGCGGGCCCGTCGTGGCTGAGCATCCGCAACCTGATGATCGCCTTGGGCGCTCTCGGGTTGGTCGTGATCGTGGTCGGCGCGCGCGGATGGAGGCTCGAACACCGCGTCCGCCGGCAGACCGCCGCATTGGCGGCCCGCATTGAGGCGGAGGCCGAGATGGAGCGCCGCCGCAGCCAGATCCTCGAAGACATTAACTCAGGTCGCGAACTGGCCGAAATTCTCGACAAGATCACTCGCCTCGTTTCCTTCAGCCTGGGTGGTTCGCCCTGCTGGTGGCGGCTGGGCAATGATCCTCGGGTTGGGGGTTCCGCTGCTCCCGCTGATACGGCGGCCGCGGTCGCCCAGGAGATTTCAGCCCGCTCAGGTCCGCGTCACGGCGAGCTCTGCGCTGCCGTGGGACCCGCGCCGGAGTCGCGCTCGAAGGCCTTGAATGTGCTTGCGATGGGGGCCGGATTATGTTCCCTGGCGATCGAGACGCGCGGCCTGTATTCCGACCTGGTCCATCGCTCGGAATTCGATCTGCTCACGGATATTCCCAATCGATTCTCGTTCGAGAAGGCGCTCGAAGAAGCGCTTCGGCTCGCGAGGCTGCGCGACGGCACCCTGGGTGTGATCTACATCGATCTGGACAAATTCAAGGAGATCAATGACGTCTACGGTCATCGGGTCGGCGACGTCTTTTTGCAACAGGCCGCGCAGAGGATGAAGCATCAGCTCCGTCCGGGCGATGTGCTGGCGCGCCTTGGGGGCGACGAGTTTGGGGTTATGGTCCCGATGGTGGCCAATAAAGACGACGTTCGCGAGATCGCCCTCCGGCTGGAACGCTCCTTCGATCTCCCGTTCACAGTCGAGGATTATGTGCTGGCCGGGTCCGCCAGCGTGGGCATGGCCTACTTCCCGGCGGATGGGGAAACGAAGGACAGTATCCTGAGCGCCGCCGACACGGCCATGTACGTGGCCAAGCACACCAAGTGGGCCAGTGCCGACGTCCCTGTCGAACACGAATAACGGTGTTTCGTACGTCCCGGAGCCCGGTTAGCCTCTCCAACCATCGCGGCCAAACTGGGCGGGCCGGTTTCAGTACTTCTGCACCCGGGGATCGATTTCGTCGCTCCAAGCGAGGATGCCGCCCGCAACGTTCACTACCCGCGGGTAACCGGACTGCTTGAGGAACTCGGCGATGCGCTGCGAGCGCGCGCCGGAGCGGCAATGCACCACGACTTCCCGCTCCCGGTCGATCTCGGCCAGCCGCTGCGGCACGTCGTTTTGCGGAATCAGCTTCCCGCCGATCTGCGCGATCTGGTACTCGTACGGCTCGCGCACGTCGATCAACTGCACATCCTCGCCGGCATCGATCCGCCGCTTCAGTTCCTTCACCGTGATCTGCGGAATGCCGTTCTTCACGCTGCTCTCCTGTGGTGTTTCGGGCACGATGCCGCAGAATTGCTCGTAGTCGATAAGCTCGGTGACCGTGGGATTGGTGCCGCACACCGGGCACTCCGGATTCTTGCGCAGCTTGAGTTCGCGGAAGCGCATGTTGAGCGCGTCGACCAGCAGCAAACGGCCGATCAGCGATTCCCCTTTGCCGAGAATGAGCTTGATCACCTCGGTGGCCTGCATCACGCCCACCAGTCCGGGCAGGATGCCGAGCACTCCGCCCTCGGCGCAGCTGGGCACCAGCCCCGGCGGCGGCGGCTCGGGATAGAGGCAGCGATAGCACGGTCCCAGCTTGGTGGCGAACACGCTGGCCTGCCCTTCGAAACGGAAGATGGAGCCATAGACATTGGGCTTGCCCAGCAGCACGCAGGCGTCGTTGACCAGGTAGCGGGTGGGGAAGTTGTCCGTCCCGTCGGCAACGATGTCGTAATTCTTCAGGATTTCGAGGGCGTTGGCGCTCGACAGCATGGTGTCGTGCTTGACCACATTGAGCGCCGGATTGAGCGCGGTCAGCTTTTCCGCCGCCGAATCGAGCTTCTTGCGGCCGATGTCTTTGGTTGAGTGGATAATCTGGCGCTGCAGGTTGCTCGCATCTACGACGTCGAAATCGACCAGCCCGAGGGTGCCGATGCCGGCGGCGGCCAGGTAGAAGGCAAGCGGCGATCCCAGACCCCCTGTGCCCACGCAGAGCACTTTGGCCGCCTTCAGCCGGCGCTGTCCTTCCATGCCCACTTCAGGCAGGATGAGGTGGCGCGAGTAACGCGAGAGATCATCGGTAGTCAGTTCAGGCAGTGCGCTCGGTTCGGTAATGGTCGGCATCAGTTCTCAGTTCAGAGTTCTTGGTTCAGAGTTCGCAGTGCATGGATCTCAGTGCGCGCAAGCGCCATTGCCTGGACGGCCAGTCCCGGCACGTCCTCCGGCGATGGAGGGGATGATGGAGAGCGTATCTTCGGCACTTACGGCCGTAGCTTCCTTGGCCGGCAGATAGCGCACATCTTCGTCGTTCAAATACAGGTTAACAAAGGCGCGCAACTTTCCTTCCGTGGTGAACAGGTGCTTGCGCAGTTCGGGGTGGGTCTGGGTCAACTCGGTGAGGGCTTCCGTGACGGTGGCGCCGTTTACCTCGACGGCGTCCCGCCCGTCCACGAAGGAACGCAAAGGCGTGGGGATAAAAATGGTCATGGTCTCTCGCGCCCGGCTTGCCGGCACTGGTTAGATGATCTCAGATGCGGCAAAGATGAACGGAATGATCCCATTATGTGCAGCGCATGCGGCCATCGGAGTGCCCGCCGGCCGCTGCTCAGGCGTGAATGGCCCGTGACAAACGGCATGGACACGCGAGCGGCTGCGGCACATGCCGGAACCGCTTAGCGAACCACGCACGCGGAGTCCGAAGGGAACTAGCGACTGGCCGGCTTGGTGGCCGGCTTGGCGGCGTCTGCTTCCGGGGCTTTGGACTTCGCTTTCCAGAATTCGGGATCCGCCTTGATCCACGCGTTCTCGGCATAGCTCTGCTTGGGATTGATCGAGAACAGCTCGGTGTGCGACGAATCGGCGCCCTGGCCGCATACCTCGTCGAGTTTCTGCATCCCTTCCTCGCCGCCGATGGCCTCCGCGAATTTCTTGCTCTCCGCGAAGTCCTTGTCAATTTCGGAGAGCGATTCCCGATGCGTCAGCGCGATCACCGTTCCACCCTCTCCGCCATATTGAAGCTCGTAGGCCCCCCAATGGGCCGCCGTCCCACCTTTTTCATTCGCCTCTTTGACCATCTTCACGCACTCGTCGAATTCTTTGCGATGGCCGGGACGAATGTGGAAAGAACTGATGTCGTAATAGCGTGCGTGGGACAAATCGGGATGGGTGTGGAAGCTCCATTCCTCGTTGTAGGTGAAGACGGAGAGATCCGCGCTCTCGAGGAGTTCGCCGTCGGCCATGAAAAGGCGATCGAATTCCGCCGCCAGCGCAGGGTTCTTGTCGATGAGCTTGTTGTCCTGTTCCCAGGCTTCAAACGAGGGATAGCGAAACATATAGAGAGCCCGCTGCTTGCCGGTCATGGCATTGAGCGCAATGTAGTGGCCCTGCAGCTTGGCTCGAGCGGAGGCCGCGACAAATGAGGCTTCCGATTTGTCGTGTACCATGCCGCCTTTGCCGGGCTTGACCCATTCGCGGGCGATGGCGAGGACCTTGGGCGGGGTGGGTGCTGCATCTTGCGCCGCCGCGAAAGCGTTGCCGGCCACGGTGAGAGACATCCCCAACAGGAGGATGCGGGTGTTGCTCATGGGTAACCTCCTTGACGTGCTCAGAGATCACGGTTGATGGGAAGCGAGGGAGGGGATACCTTGGGCGCGTGTCTCCAAGACAGCGGACATGGTAAGCGCGTCCCTGGCAGGAGTAAAGGAATTTTTCGCTGGCACGATCGATCACTGTTTCTGGTTCGCGTCCGCAAATGTCGCCTGATCAGCGATCGCGATCGTTTCCGGCTCGAAGCGCTTGTCTTCCTCGGTCCCACCGGCGAGGTGAAACGAGTTCGTCACCCGCGCCTTGCCATCGGCAACCTCGGTGATGACATAGGAGCAGCCGATCCAGTGCGCTTCGGCAAAGTCGGTGGCCGACCATTGCGCCGGGTGGTCGGGGTGGGAATGATAGAAGCCGGCGATGTCGAGGCCTTGCCGGTGAGCTTCCCGCTGAATTTTCACGAGCTCAATGGGAGCGATCTGGTAGCGGTTGTGGGCCGAGTCGGTGCGCGTATTGCCGGCCCGTATAGCCGAATCGACGCGCCATCCTTCCAGGGAAGAGTGGCCCAGCAGTACGCCGCAGCATTCGTGGGGGTAAGTCTCCTCGCCGTGTCCACGGATGGAGTCGAACACCGCTTTGGGTAAATGCAATTCACTCATGATTAACCCATATGCAATTCAGGCTGGAAGCTACTAGCTAGAAGCTGGCAGCTATATCGAGTACGCCCAACCGTCCTCATCCCAGAATCGCTCGCTCAGGTACTTGTCGGCGGAATCGGGCAAGACGGTCACGATGACGGCTTTGCGGCCTGCGGCGGCTTCCTCGCGGGCGATCGCCAGGCTGGCCACGACCGCCGCCGCCGCCGAGATGCCGACCATCAGGCCTTCGTCGCGCGCCAGCTTTTTCGCCATGGCATAGGCGGCCTCCGTTTCGACCGCCAGGTCGCGATCGGCCAGGTGCGGGTTGTAAATCGCCGGAACGATGGCCGAGCCCATGTGCTTCATGCCCTCGAGTCCGTGAAACGGCGAGTCGGGCTGGAAGCTGATGGCCTGGATGGCAGGATTCTGCTCCTTGAGATGCCGCGTCGTCCCCATGAACGTGCCGCTGGTGCCCAGGCCGGCGACAAAGTGGGTCACCTGGCCGCCCGTCTGCCGCCAGATCTCCGGGCCCGTGGTCTGGTAATGCGCCAGCCAGTTGGCGTCATTCGAATATTGGTCGGCGTAGTAGAAGCGCGCCGGGTCGTTTCCGGCCAGCTCCCGTGCCCTCCGGATCGCCCCGTCGGAGCCCTGGCCGGGATCGGTCCAGTCGACGACGGCGCCGTAGGCGCGCAAGATTCGCTTGCGTTCCGGAGAGACGCTGGTGGGCATTGCCAGGTGCACCGGGAACCCCAGGGCCGCTCCCAGCATGGCGAAGGCGATGCCGGTATTTCCGCTGGTCGCGTCGAGAAGGGTCTTGCCGGGAGTAAGAAGCCCGCGCGCCCGGGCATCGCGGACTATCGACGCCGCGGCGCGGTCCTTCACGCTGCCGCCGGGATTGGCCCACTCCGCTTTGGCGAGAAGGGTAATGCCTTCCAGCCCGCGGACGGCCTGGTCCAGTCGGATCAAAGGCGTGTTCCCGATGCGTTCGGGCAGGGTTGAGCCAAGGCGGGTTTGCGCACCGGTCGCAGGCATGGAAATTGCGGCGGACGCCCCATCTTCGCAAGCCCGGCTATGCGAGACTGGGAATGCGAGACCACGCCCCCGCTTCTTCCATCCTCGCAGATTGGATTCGATCGATGGCCCGAAAATCCCGTACTCTGAGCTTCGAACAAATGCTCGACGCCCTGCGCGCTCACTCCTTCGAAGTGAAGCCCTTTCCGGGGATCGCGAACGGGGTGATTTTAACCAAGGGTGGCGCGGCGGCGGTCCTGGTTCCTGGCAAGGGCGACGGGAGCGTCGAAAACGGCACGGCGGGAATGGCGGTGACGCCGGGGATCCTGCTGCGCGGGGAGATAGCCCGGTTGCTCGACCGCGGCTACCAGAAGTTCATTAAAACCTCCCAATGTGAACTGCCGGCAACGGCCGCCCAATTGCACGCCATTCACCAGTTCACCGAAGAGTTGAACCAGGTGACCGGGGGCATGGGGCTGTACAACGAGTCGCTGGGCACCACCAGCGATTTGTATCAGTACGACCGGCTGCGCGGCCGGGAAGCTCCTCAGGCTGCGCCTGCGCGCCCATGGGAATCGTCGGACGGACATTGAAGGTCCCCGGCGGTGCGCGAATGCATGTTCAGAATGCGTTGAGTCGCCGCGGGCGTCCTTGATCGGCGACACAGCCCGAACTAAAGAAAACGGGCAGGATATCCGAAAAGGACGGTAGAGGCCCTGGAATGGAAGAGTCGTCTGCGCCATCGGACCGCCGGTCCCAGCCACGCTATGCCGTCGATGAAGCCGCAACCGTCTATTTCATCGACGTGCGCGCGCAGATATCCGGGCGCATCCTCGACCTCAGCCTGAGCGGATGCCGCATCCGCACCTGCGAAAGGTTCCCGGTGGGAATCTACCGGAGGGTCGAAACCGAGTTCAAGCTCGATGGCTTGCCTTTCCGGCTCGGCGGCGTGGTCCAGTCCGTTCACGACAAGTTCACGGTCGGCATTCGCTTTCTTGACCTGAGCCTGCGCAAGCGGGATCAGCTGGCCTCCCTGATGGACGAGATTGAGGCCATAAAGCACCACGCTGGTCCGGACCCGGCGTGCAACGAACCCAGCCCGGCTTAAATCGCCGCAGGGGTTGGCCCCGCCTGCGCTGGAGGCCGGTTTTATCGCGCCCGCGTCCGCGCCCGCTCGCGTTGCAACTCGCGATACAGTTCGCTCTTCGATTGGCCCAACTCCCGCGCCAGCCGCTTCAATGCTTCCTTCTCGTCGACGCCGGCCTCGGCGCCGATCCGCGCCACCCGGTCCGCGATCTTTTCTTTTGAAGCGGGCGCCTCGCCCCGGGCGGAGAGTTCGGCCGGCGCCTGTACCAGAAGAGTGATTTCGCCTCGAACGGTGTCACGGGAGGCCAGTGCCTGCCGCACCTCCGCCACCTTGCCGCGCAGGAACTCTTCGTGCAACTTGGTGAGTTCGCGGGCCACGACGACGCGAAGTCTGGCCCCAAAGACTGACTCGAGATCAGCCAGGGTGTCGAGAATGCGATGCGGGGCTTCGTAGAACACCAGGGTACCGGCTTCGTTTCCCGCCGCGGCCAGGGTTTCGATGCGCGTGCGCCGGGCGCCGGCTTTCTCGGGCAGGAACCCGAGGAAGTGAAATTCGCCTGTGGGCAGACCCGAGGCGATCAAGGCGCTGAGGGCCGCGTTGGCGCCGGGAATGGGGAAAACCGGCACGCCGCCCGCTATCGCCGCAGCCGTGAGCCAGCTGCCCGGATCGCTGATGCCGGGCATACCGGCGTCGGTCACCAGCGCGATGCGGGCTCCTTCCTGGAGCGATCGAACCAGGGCGGCCGAGCGCTCGTGCTCGTTGTGTTCGTGGCAGCTTTCCGTGGGTGTGGCGATCTGGAAATGATTGAGCAGCTTCTGCGTCTGGCGGGTGTCTTCGCAGGCGATGCGGTCAACCCGTTTCAGCACGTCCAGCGCGCGCAGGGTGATGTCTCCCAGGTTGCCAATGGGCGTGGCGACAAGATACAGGCCGGGTGCGAGAGGCGCGAATCGCTCGGGTATTTCCACGTCTCGATGATACGAGCCGCAATGGATGAGGAGAAGCGAAGAGGCTACTCTGCCGCCTCTTCCCGCTGCAGCCGTCGCTGCTCGGCCAGCAGGGTCATGGAACTCATGAGGTTCTGCACGCTCACGATGCCCACCACGCGACCGCTTTCGGTAACGGGAATCAGGGAAAGGCCGCGGCCGGCGGTGATGCGGCGGATGGTGGTGCCGAGCGTGTCTTCCGGCCGCGCCACCTGGAAGGCCCGCGACATCACCGATTGCACATAGCCGTTGCCGTCCGAGCGCAGGGCATCGACGATGCGTTGGCGCGAAACGATCCCTACCAGCTGCGGTCCGCGCACCACGGGAAAGTCTTCCTGGAGGGAGTGAACGCATCGGGCCAGCGCATCGGCCAGGGTATCGGAAGGCGAGAGGGTCGCGAAATCGGTGAGCATGACTTCGTGCATGCGGACCGTGTCGACCACCGACTGGAAGAACACGCCCTGGTCCTCGATTTGCGCCCCGATCATGATGAAGAACCCGGCAATGATCAGCCACGGACTGTGCAGCAGCATGCCGCCGATCATGGCCGCCAGCGCCAGCAACTGGCCCAGGCCGGTGGCGGCGCGGCCCGCTGGAGCGATGCCGTGCTGGCGCGCAAAGTCGCCGCGCAGCAGCCGGCCCATATCCAGGGGATACGCGGGCAAGAGGTGCAGAACGGCCAGGCCGGCCGGCATCCAGACCATGCTGCGCAGCAGAAAGGCGGAAGAGATCCAGGGTTGGCTGATGAGGTTGACATCGCCGCCCGCGCCCAGGAAAGTCGCCGCCAGGATCAGCGCCATGGCTCCGTTGACCAGCGGACCGGCGAACGCCAGGGCAAACTGACCCACTCCGCGGTTCGCGTTCTCCTGGCTCTCCGGGTTGGCATAGGCGAACAAGCCCCCGATGGGCAACACCAAAATGGCCCGCAGCTTCAGGCCAAGCCACGCCGCCACCAGCAGGCGGGCAATTTCACGTACCACGATTGCCGCGACCAGCACCAGGAAAAGGCCCAGCCCGCGTATGATTCCGTCGGATGCGCCCAGGCCCAGGCACACGACCGCCAGCAACAGGAAAAAGGTGTGCACACGCAACTCCACACCCATCCACCGGCCCATTGGGACTGACCATCCACGCATACTGATTATTGTAGAGGCTAACCCTGCAATCGGGTGAACTATGCTGTCTGAGGCGGCTCACCTTCCTTGCCCATGCGCGTCATCGCCGGGTCATTTCGCTCCCGAACCCTGCACACTCCCGCGGGGCTGGCAACCCGGCCCACCAGCGACCGTCTGCGCGAAACCCTGTTCAACGTGCTGGCTCCCGGCACTCAGGGAGCAGCGTTTCTCGATCTGTACGCCGGGTCGGGTGCAGTGGGCATCGAGGCCCTGAGCCGGGGAGCGGCACGTGTGGTCTTTGTGGAGCGAGCGCCGGCGGCGATTCGGGTGCTGCGGGCGAATCTCGAGGGATTGGGATTGACGGAGGGGTATCGGATCGTGGCCGGGAGCGTGGGCGGATATCTGCGCAACCCGGAAGGCAGCCCGCCCTTCGATGTCGTGTTTCTCGATCCGCCCTATGACGCTGCAAGGGAGTACGCGGCCACCCTTGAACTGCTCGGCGGTCCGGCTGCGGGGCTACTGGCCGCGGGTGCAATGGTGATTGCCGAGCATCGCCGCAAAGAAGCTCTCGAAGATCGCTACGGCGATCTCAATCGCACCCGGTTGCTGAAGCAGGGGGACGCGGCGCTAAGCTTCTATGCGCGGACAAGCGCCACTGAGGAAGGACTGAACGGCCAATGATGAATAAATTCGGTTGGATGATGTTGGTGGTAATGGTGGGCTCCGCCGGGGTGCAGGCGCAGCCGTGGGTGATCGGGCCGTTCACGCGGCCGGCGAGCGGGAATCCCGTGATCACGCCCAATCCCGTATCCACCTTCACCGATCCGATCCTCAAGGCGCCGGTGAAATGGGAAGCCCTGCACACCTTCAACCCGGCCGCCATCGTCCGTGAAGGCAAGATCTACGTGCTCTATCGTGCCGAGGACAATTCCGGCACCATGCAGATCGGCATGCACACCTCTCGCCTGGGCCTGGCGGAGAGCGAGGACGGCATTCACTTCACGCGGCGCGCCGATCCCGTTTTCTTTCCCGCCAAAGACAGCCAGAAGGCCCGCGAGTGGCCGGGCGGCGTTGAGGACCCGCGCATCGTCGAAGGCGAAGACGGCGCCTACGTGCTGACCTACACGCAATGGAACCGCAAGACCTATTCGGTGGGGATTGCGACCTCGACCGATCTGACCCACTGGACCAAACATGGGCCGGCGTTCCTCAACGCGGCGGCAGGCAAGTATGCGCACCTCAAATACAAATCGGCCGGGATCCTCACCCGGCTGGACAAGGACAAGAACCGGCTCGTTGCCGCGAAGATCGACGGCAAATACTGGATGTACTGGGGCGAAGGTGCCATCCACATCGCGACTTCGGATGATCTGATCCACTGGACTCCGGTGGAGGATGCGGGCGGCGCGCCGGTGGAACTGCTGCGCCCGCGCGCAGGCCACTTCGACAGCACGTTTCCCGAGACGGGTCCGCCGCCGATATTGACCGACGAGGGAATCGTTGTCCTCTATAACGGCAAAAATGCGGAGAGCGGTGGTGATCCGACCCTGGGTGCCAATGCGTATGCGGCGGGCGAGGCGCTGTTCGATGCCAAGGATCCGAAGCACCTGATTGAGCAGACTGACGCGCCCGTCCTCAAGCCCGAGTTGCCCTACGAGAAGACCGGGCAATACGCGGCCGGGACGACGTTTGCCGAGGGCCTGGTGTACTTCAAGAGCCAGTGGTTCCTCTACTACGGCTGCGCGGACTCGCTGGTGTCGGTCGTTACCGCGCCGGGCATCGGTCAGGGCTTTTATCTCAAGGGTGGAGATACGGTTGTCCTCTATGGCGACAGCATCACCGAACAGAACCTCTACAACCAGTTCGTGGAGCTGTATACCGCTACTCGCTTTCCGCACTTGAGGATTCACTTCTATGGTGCGGGAGTGGGCGGCGATCGCGTGACCGGTGGAGGCGGTGGCCCAATCGATCAGCGACTCGAGCGCGACGTGTTTTCAGAAAAGCCAACGGTCGTCACCGTCATGCTGGGGATGAACGACGGCAGCTATCGTGCCACCACGCCCGAGATCGAGGACACCTACGTCAAGGGCTACGAACACTTGATCGAGTCCATTCACGAGCACGCTCCAGCCGCGCGGATCACGCTCCTGGGGCCGTCGCCCTATGACGACGTTACGGCGCCACTTACCTTTCCCGGCGGTTACAACGCTGTGATGCTGCACTTCGCCGATCTCGACAAAGATCTGGCGCAGAAGCACGGCGCGACCTTCACCAACCTCAATCCGCCCGTGGTCGCAGCCATCGAGAAGGCTCAGACGATGGATCCCCAGATAGCGAAACTTCTCCTGCCCGATCGTGTGCATCCAGATCCGATCGCTCACTGGATCATGGCGGAGACGCTGCTGAAGGGTTGGAATGCGCCGGCATTGGTCTCATCCGTCACGATCGATGCCGCTGCTGGCAAAGTGATCGATACGCAAAATGCAATGGTCGAGCCCGTTGCGAAGGACAGTGGCACCCTGCGCTGGACCGAAACCGAGAATGGACTGCCGCTCCCCTTGATCTCCAGCAACGCGACCCAGGCACTGCTGCTGAAACTCACCGATATCCAGCAGGCGCTCAATCAGGAACCGCTGCGGGTGACGGGGCTCGAAGCAGGCCAGTACAAACTGACGATTGACAAAGGTGTGATCGGAACGTTTTCCGCCACGGAACTGGCGAATGGAATCAATCTGGCCGATTACCAGACGCCGATGCGGCAACAGGCCCAGCGCGTAAGCTGGCTGGTGCGGGACCGCGATGAAGCCCACTATATCCACCTGCGCATGCGCGTGCGCAACGCAGATACGGGAGCGCAGTCGGGCGGTACCGACAAATTACAGGCGTTCGAGAATTCGCTGGAAGACTCGATCTACGAGACGGCGGTCCCCAAGCCGCACGTGTTTGAACTGACGTTGGGGCCGGAACCCGAGCCGCCCGTCGAAAAATGAAGACGGCGCGGAGGGCCCATTTCCGATCTGCCCCGAAGCCACACCTATACTGGAGCGATGGACGGAGCTGCTAAGGCTTCCATCACGCTTGAATCGGTTCTGGAATCGCCCGGCGACGGCATACTCCGCGTCGACACGCATGCGCCGGGTCCGGCGGGCCAGCTGCCGATCACCGCGGAAATGCTGCTCAATCAGCCTTCGGGAAACTTGTTCGGTCTGACCCAGAGCGCCGGAATGGGCTGGGAGCCTGCGCGCCTTTTCGATCCTGAATTCCTGATTCTGAGCACCCATGGCGGCCTGCGGGGCGAAGACGGTCGGCCCATCGCTCTTGGCTTTCACACCGGGCACTACGAAGTCGGCCTGCTCGTCGCCGAGGCGGCACGTGAATTGAAGGCGCTCCATGCGATTCCCTTCGCGGGAGCGTGCACTGACCCCTGCGACGGACGCACCCAGGGCACCGCCGGCATGATGGATTCGCTGCCCTATCGCAACGATGCGGCCATGGTCCTGCGCCGTCTCATGCGGTCCCTTCCGACTGGCAAAGGCATGCTGGGCGTGGCCACCTGCGACAAGGGCCTGCCGGCGATGATGATGGCGCTGGCGTCAGCCGGAGCGCGGCCGGCGATCCTGGTCCCCGGCGGGGTTACCCTCCTGCCCGACGAAGGTGAGGACGCCGGCAAGGTGCAGACGATCGGGGCCCGCTTCGCGCAGCAACAGATCACCCTGGAGTACGCCGCCGACATGGGCTGCCGCGCCTGCGCCAGCCCCGGCGGCGGATGCCAGTTCCTCGGGACCGCGGCCACCGCGCAGGTGGTGGGCGAGGCGCTGGGGCTTTCGCTGCCCCATACGGCGCTTGCGCCCGTCAGGCCACCCTATCTGGCTGGATGCAGCGCGGCGTTCTGCGCGGGCGCTCCTGCGCATGCACCAGTCGAAGATGGGCGTTGCGGATGTGCTGACAGAGGCGTCGGTTCGCAATGCCATGGTGCTGCACGCCGCCTTCGGCGGATCAACCAATCTGCTGCTGCATCTGCCCGCGATTGCGTTTTCAGCCGGGCTGGCGAGACCGGCGGTCGAAGAGTGGGCGGAAGTCAACCGGCAGGTTCCGCGGCTGGTGGACGCGCTGCCCAACGGGCCGCGCGGCTTTGCCACAGTCCAGGTGTTTCTCGCCGGCGGCGTGCCCGAGGTCATGCTGGAACTGCGCGCGGCGGGACTTCTCGACACCAGCGTCAAGACGGTCACGGGCGAGACCCTGGACGCGAGCCTCGACTGGTGGGAACACAGCGAACGGCGCGTTGCGTTGCGCCGCCGTCTGCAAGAACAGGACGGCATCGATCCGGACGACGTCATCATGAACCGCGACCGGGCGCGGTCGCGTGGACTGACGTCGACCATCTGCTTTCCGGTCGGAAACTTGGCGCCCGAAGGCTCGGTAATCAAGAGCACGGCCATCGATCCGTCGCTCATCGACGAGAACAACGTGTACCGCCATCGCGGACCGGCGCGTGTCTTTATCACCGAAGAAGCTGCGATCCGCGCCATCAAGGCGGGCGATGTCGCCCATGGGGACGTTGTCGTCCTGATCTGCGGTGGGCCCAAAGGCGCAGGAATGCAGGAAATCTACCAGGTTACCTCCGCGCTCAAAATGCTGCCCCATTGCAAACATGTCGCGGTGCTGACCGATGCGCGTTTCAGCGGCGTTTCGACCGGCGCCTGCATCGGGCACGTATCCCCGGAGGCCCTGGCGGGTGGCCCCGTGGGGAAGGTGCACGAGGGAGACCTGATCGAGATCGTGATCGATCGCGAACGGCTGACCGGGTCGGTTCATCTCGTTGGAGACGCTGAGGGTCCCTTCGGCGCTGAAGAAGGCACGCGGCGCCTGGCCTTGCGCGGGCCGCGCCCTGACTTGCAACCGCACCCGGCCCTGCCGGACGACACCCGGCTCTGGGCTGCCCTGGTGCATGCCAGCGGCGGGGTGTGGGGCGGCTGCGTCTATGACGCGGACAGGATCATCGAGCGGCTGGAGAGCAGCGACCGATAAACGTGAGCCGGCCGGGATGTGGCTGGAGCGCTACGGGGGCCGGACCGGTTACAGTACTGGGGATGAAAGCTCACCGGCTGATTCTCGTTCTGATTTCTCTCCTGCCGTTGCCGTTCGGAGCCATGCGTGCGGCCGTGGGGCAGCCCGCTCCGGACCAGTCCAGCTCGGGGGTTCAACTCGCCATTATCGACACCGATATCGGCGACGACATTGACGATGCGTTTGCTCTTGCCCTGGCGCTGCGCAGCCCCGAGTTGCGGATTGTGGGGGTAACGACGGCTTATGGCGACACGGAATTGCGCGCCCGGCTGGTGGATCGGTATCTGGCCGCCGTCGACCGGAGCGATATTCCGGTCGCCGCCGGGGTGGCCACCTCCCAAAGCAATGTGTTCACCCAGGCCGCCTACGCGCTGCGGGAACCGGATCACAAGCATCCGGACGGCGTCGCCTTCCTTCTCGATCAGATCGGCGCTCATCCGGGGGAGATCACGCTGATCGCGATCGGCCCGGAGACTAACCTGGCCGCGGCTATTCAACGCGATCCCGCCACCTTCCGCAAAGTCAAGCGGGTGGTGTTAATGGGCGGGAGCGTGTACCGGGGTTACGGGGATGAACATCGGCCCCCCGAGCCGGAGTGGAACATCGACCGCGACCCGGCGGCAGCGAAGGCCCTGTTTGGGTCGGGCGTGCCGATCTTCATGATGCCGCTCGATTCAACCCAGATCCATCTGCAGGCCAAGGACCGGGAACAGATATTCTCTTTTGGCTCGCCGTTGACCGACCAGTTGACCCTGCTCTACCACCAGTGGGCGGCGCAAACAGATAACCACGCGCCCGATCCGACGCTCTTTGATCCGGTGGCCGTTACCTATGCAATTAGTCCCGGGCTTTGTCCGGCCAAACCGTTGCGGATCGAGGTGGACGACAAGGGAATGACCCGGCCCGTGGACGGATCTCCCAACGCCCAGGTCTGCGTGCGATCGGACGAACAGGGTTTCCTGGGCCTGGTGCTAAGCCGGATTGCGACGGGGCAAGAGGCCGGTCAGGCAGCCGGCCGGTGACCGCGGACTGAGAAATTCAGCCACGGAATCTCGAAATTTGTCACGATTTTGTCATGCTGGCGAGGCAAAAACTCTCATGTGTGTCCACGATCACTTTCATTCTCATTGACATCGGGGAAAGTGAGGTGAAAAATGGCGGGTCAATCAAGTTTGATCTTTTCAACATGGGATCTGACAGGAGGATGTGTGAAAAGGGCATTGAAATTCGAGGTTTTGGGCGCCTTGCTGTTGATGGGCGCGGGATGGTGGATCGCGGGATGCAAGTCGGCGCCGGATCTTTCCAAGGCCGATGCGCAAAAGCTCGTCCAGTCGTACCTCGATCAGCAACCTCCGACGAGCTTTATCCTCAACGTGAACGAGATTGGTTTGAAACAGGGTTTCGACGCGAAATACTGGAAGCTGACCAAGGTTTACCCCAACAAAAAGTGGGCTGACTACGATCTGACCGACGACGGCAAAAAAATGGTGACGCTCAATGGGGGCGGGACGACGATTCAATGGCGCCCCGACGACCTGGGCAAGGGCCATTTCTATGTCACCACCGTGCAGACCAACCATCCCACGGTCAAGGAAGTGGGCGATCCCCAGGATGATATTGTGCCCGGCGTCGACCCCGCCAAGAGTGTCAAATTCACTCAGGATGTGAATCTTACGGGGATACCCGATCCGCTCCAGCAGATTGCGCACAATCCCGGCAACGTGCTGAGTTCGCGGCGTACCGCCGATTTTGCTCTCGAAGGGGGCAACTGGAAGGTGCACGACGTGCACTAAAGCGGAGAAAGCACTGCTGGCCTATGAAAATATGCGGCGAGGGGTTCAAATCGTTGACCCCTCTCCGGTTTCTTGATATTGTTAAAAGGTTCGCAAGAACGTCTCTTTCCGTGTGTCTTTAAGGGGAGAGTACGTGCATGGGCGGCTCAGGCCAGGAAAGATCGGCCGGGTGGTCCGGGTCCCGGTGAGGTTTTGAACCGGCCAGACATGTTCCCGGGTCAGCTCTCCTCTTGCGGAGGGCAGGGACAAGCGGTACGGCACGCTGCAATCGAACCGGGCTGAAAGGCTCGGAGGAGCGGCCAAATCGCAGATATCGCTACGGCGCTCGCGCGTTCTCCACCATGGAGGGCTATGCGAGCCGGAACCGCGAAACGGAGTTGGCTTTCCCCCCAGAGCGTCAGGGTGGAAACGTGCGACCACCGTCCCGGTTCTCGTCTGAGATGGGAAGAATGACAGACGCGAAGCAGCAGATGGGCTTCTGTGTGTTTTGGCCGGCTGAAAATGCCCTCCAAAGCCACGCCAGCCCGAGCGGCGCGCGGCTGTGAGGAATGAGCGGGTTCAGGGTTTCACGTAAGGAGTTTTGGTTTGCCTACTTTTAATCAGCTTGTCCGCAAGGGGCGCACGGCCCCCCGCTACAAGACGGCGTCGCCCGCGCTGCAGGCCTCGCCTCAGCGGCGCGGTGTTTGCACCCGCGTGTATACCCAGACGCCCAAGAAGCCGAACTCGGCGCTGCGCAAGGTGGCTCGCGTGCGGCTGACCAACGGCATTGAAGTCACGACCTACATTCCGGGTATCGGCCACAACCTGCAGGAGCACTCGATCGTGCTCATCCGCGGCGGCCGTGTGAAGGACCTGCCCGGTGTTCGCTATCACGTGGTGCGCGGAACGCTCGATTCCGTGGGCGTGGCCAACCGCAAGCAGAGCCGGTCCAAGTACGGAGCCAAGCGAGCCAAGGGCGGCGCGGCGCCTGCCAAGGGCAAGAAGTAAAACCCAGCTTCTAGCTTCTAGCTCGCGATATGGCGGGGGAAGCAGAAGAGGTGGGTGTGGACAGGATGAAACTAGAAGCTAGTAGCTAGAAGCTAGTAGCCGTTCTTTGAGGGATTATGCCGAGAAAAGGGCACGTTGCGAAGCGGGAAGTCGCGCCGGGGATCCGGTGTACGGGTCAACGCTGGTCACCAAGTTTGTGAACTCCATGATGTGGGGCGGCAAGAAATCGACCGCGCAGGGCATCTTCTACCAGGCCATGAAGAACCTGGAAGAGAAGGGCGGCGGCGAAGAAGCCATCAAGCTTTTCAAGAAGGCGGTCGAAAACTGTCAAGCCGCTTCTCGAAGTAAAGACCCGTCGGGTGGGTGGCGCCAACTATCAGGTGCCGATCGAAGTCAACCCGGATCGGCGTACATCACTCGCCATCCGCTGGCTCATCACCTACGGCCGGAACCGCGGCGAGAAGGGCATGATCGACAAGTTGTCGAACGAGCTGCTCGACGCAGCCAACGGCCGCGGCGCGGCGATGAAGAAGAAGGAAGACGTGCACCGCATGGCCGAGGCCAACAAGGCCTTCGCGCACTACCGCTGGTAGGGAGACCTGGGGCGGAGTTCCTTAAGAGTTTTGATCCCGGCGCAAGGAGATCGGGAGAGAAGGTTTTGGGTCCTCGAATAGGACCGGAGAAGTTAACCGCGGGCCAGGAAGCGCCCGCAAGGATGAACTAAAGTGGCACGCACCATACCTCTGAATCGCTGCCGGAACATCGGAATCATGGCGCATATCGACGCCGGGAAGACGACTGCGACAGAGCGCATCCTGTTTTACACGGGCATCACGCACCGCATCGGCGAAGTGCATGAAGGCACCGCGACCATGGACTACATGGAGCAGGAGCAGGAGCGCGGCATCACCATTACCTCGGCTGCCACCACCTGCATGTGGAAAGACATTCGCATCAACATTATCGATACCCCGGGCCATGTGGACTTTACCGCCGAGGTGGAGCGCTCCCTTCGTGTTCTCGACGGCGCGGTAGCGCTGTTCGATTCGGTCAGCGGGGTGCAGCCTCAGACCGAGACCGTGTGGCGGCAGGGCGATAAGTACAAGGTTCCGCGCATTTGCTTCGTCAACAAGATGGACAAGAACGGCGCAGATTTCGAGTACGTTCTCGACACCATTCGCAAGCGCCTGGGCGCACGGCCCGTGGCCCTGCAGATTCCCATCGGCGCCGAAGCGAATTTCAAGGGCGTCATCGACCTGATCGAAATGAAGGCCATCATCTGGCACGACGAGACCATGGGCGCGAAGTATGACCGTTCAGCCTATTCCCGCGCCGCTGCTCAAGAAGGCCGAAGCTTTCCGGATGCAGTTGATCGAAGTCATTGCCGAGACCGATGACGTTCTGCTCGAGAAATTCCTCGAGGGCGAGACGCCGACCATTGCCGAGCTGAAGTCCGGCATTCGCCAGGCTACGATCGATCTCAAGGTGTTCCCGGTCATCTGCGGAAGCGGCATTCAAGAACAAGGGCGTGCAGACGCTGCTCGACGCGGTTGTGGACTACCTTCCCAGCCCGCTCGATAAGCCTGCGGTCGAAGGCATCAACCCGCATCACCCGGAACAGAAAGAGATCCGCAAGGCGGAGGATAGCGAGCCCCTCGCGGCGCTGGTCTTCAAGCTGATCAACGATCCCTTCGGTAAGCTTTCGTTCATTCGGATTTATTCTGGTTCGCTCAAGACCGGTGACACGATTCTGAATCCTCGTACCGGCAAGACGGAGCGCGTGGGGCGCCTGGTCAAGATGCACGCCAACAAGCGCGAGGACATTACCGAAATCTACGCCGGTGATATCTGCGCCTGCGTAGGCCTGAAGGACCTGAAGACTGGCGATACGCTGAGCGCGCCGCACCATCCCATCGCGTTGGGCGCGATCACATTCCCCGAGCCGGTGATTTCGGTGGCGATCGAGCCCAAGACCAAGGCCGATCAGGAAAAGATGGGTATTGCGCTTTCGCGGCTGGCCGATGAGGATCCGACGTTCAAGGTGCGCACCGATGAGGATTCGGGCCAGACCATCATCAGCGGCATGGGCGAACTGCACCTCGAGATTCTCGTGGACCGCATGAAGCGCGAGCACAAGGTCGAAGCCAACGTGGGCGAGCCCAAAGTGGCCTTCCGCGAGACCATTCGCAAGCATGCCGAAGCCGAAGGCAAATACATTCGCCAGACCGGCGGTTCGGGCAACTACGGGCATTGCAAACTGCGCGTTGAGCCCAATGAGCCGGGCAAGGGCTACGAGTTTATCAACGACATCAAGGGTGGCGTGGTGCCGAGGGAATACATCAAGCCCATCGACCAGGGCGTGCAGGGTGCGCTGGAACTGGGCATCCTGGCCGGCTATCCGATCGTCGATGTGAAGGTGACCCTGTACGACGGCAGCTACCACGAAGTCGATTCGAACGAAATGGCCTTCAAGTTTGCCGGTTCGATCGCCTTCAAGGAAGCGGCCAGCAAAGCATCGCCGGTGCTTCTGGAGCCGGTGATGGCGGTGGAAGTGACGGTTCCCGAGGAGTTCATGGGGGCCATCATTGGCGATATCAACTCGCGCCGCGGGCGCATCGAGGGTATGGAGCACGCCGCCGGTTCGCAGGTGATCAAGGCGATCGTGCCGCTCAAGGAAATGTTCGGCTACGTGAACGAGATTCGCTCGTCGACGCAGGGCCGCGCTTCCTACTCGATGCAGTTTGCGCGCTACGAAGAAGCGCCGCGCATGATCGCCGATGAAATCATCGGCCGGGCGCAGGGGAAGTGAAAGCAGTGTCAGTTAGTCAGTGTAGCGATGGGGCAGGGCAGGTGAGCTGAACTGACACTAAACTGACACTGTTTTTGGGGCTGGAGCCGGACCGCCGGCGCCCCTGGATGCAACGGGCAGTACGAGCTACGAAAGGGATTTTGGACTTTTATGGCGAAGGAAAAATTTGATCGTTCGAAGCCTCACTGCAATGTGGGGACGATCGGGCACATCGATCACGGCAAGACGACGCTGACGGCGGCGATCACCAAGGTTTTGCAGAAGCACAATCCGAAGAATACGTTCCGTTCGTTTGACTCGATCGACAACGCTCCGGAAGAGCGCGAGCGCGGCATCACCATCGCGACGGCGCACGTGGAGTACGAGACCAAGAACCGGCACTATGCGCACGTGGACTGCCCCGGCCACGCCGATTACATCAAGAACATGATCACCGGCGCGGCGCAGATGGACGGCGCGATTCTCGTCGTGGCGGCGACCGACGGCCCCATGCCGCAGACCAAGGAACACGTTCTGCTGGCCCGCCAGGTAGGCGTGCCCTATATCGTGGTGTTCCTGAACAAGTGCGACGCGGTCGAGGACGACAGAGCTGATCGACCTGGTGGAGATGGAAGTGCGCGAGCTTCTGTCGAAGTACCAGTTCCCGGGCGACGATGTTCCGGTGATTCGCGGATCGGCCCTGGGGGCTCTGAACGGCGAGCCGCAGTGGGAAGCCCAGATCGACGCGCTGATGGATGCGGTGGACAAGAACGTTCCCCAGCCGCAGCGTTCGATCGACCTGCCCTTCCTGATGCCGATCGAAGATATTTTCTCGATCTCGGGACGCGGCACGGTGGTCACGGGACGCATCGAGCGCGGCAAGGTGAAGGTCGGCGAGGATGTCGAGATCGTCGGCTTCCGCGAGACCCGCAAGTCGGTGTGCACGGGCGTGGAAATGTTCAAGAAGCAGCTGGACGAAGGCCTGGCGGGCGATAACGCCGGCATCCTGCTGCGCGGCATTCCCAAGGAAGACGTGGAGCGCGGAATGGTTCTGGCCAAGCCTGGCTCGATCACGCCGCACACCAACTTCAAGGGCGAAATTTACGTTCTGTCGAAGGAAGAGGGCGGCCGTCATACGCCGTTCTTCAAGGGCTATCGTCCGCAGTTCTACTTCCGCACCACGGACGTGACGGGTGTGGCAGAGCTGCCGGCGGGCACGGAGATGGTGATGCCGGGCGACAACGTGCAGCTGGTGGTGGAACTGATTACGCCGGTGGCCATGGAGAAGGGCCTGCGCTTTGCCATCCGCGAAGGCGGACGCACGGTGGGCGCGGGAACGATCTCGGAAATCATCAAGTAGAGTTCGCAAGGCAGTTCAGCGGTTCGTGACGTTCACAGTTGGCACGAGGCTGACGCGAGGGACTGAGAACTACGAACCAAGAACTCTGAACTGAAGGGAAGCCAAATGGTAGGACAGAGAATACGCATCCGGTTGAAGGCATACGACTATCGTGTGCTGGACACCTCGACCGGCGAGATCGTGGAAACGGCGAAGCGCACCGGAGCGACGGTGGCCGGACCGATTCCCTTGCCGACGATCAAGAACAAGTATTGCGTGCTGCGTTCGCCGCACGTGGACAAGAAATCGCGCGAGGCTTTCGAGATTCGCACGCACAAGCGGCTGATCGACATTCTCGAGCCGACGCAGCAGACAGTGGACGCGTTGATGAAGCTCGACCTGCCCGCGGGCGTCGATGTCGAGATCAAGGCGTTTGAGAAATAGCACCTCGCGGTGCGGCCGGCTGCGCCTTGCGGCGCACAGGCTGTTGGATAACGCGAAGTAGCAAGAAGGTCCGAAAGGACCCCGGCAGTGCGAACGCAGGCAGCTTCGCATGATGAGGTGAGGATGATATGGCAGTTACGGGAATTCTGGGTAAAAAGATTGGCATGACGCAGGTCTTCGATGAAAAGGGCGAAGTGCACCCGATCACGGTGCTCCAGGCCGGCCCTTGCGTGATTACGCAATTGAAGACGGCGACCAGGGATGGCTACGACGCGGCGCAGATCGGGCTGGTCGAGTTCGTGAAGGCATCGAACATCACCAAGCCGCAGGCGGGCCATCTGAAGAAGACAGAAGCACCTCCGGTGAAGATCATCAAGGAAGTGAATATCGAAGCGGCCGTTGAAGGTTCCGATGGCGTGAAAGCCGGCGACCGCGTGTTGGTCGATATCTTCTCCGACGCGAAGTTCGTGGATGTGATTGGCACCTCGAAAGGCCGCGGATTCGCGGGCGTAGTGCGGCGTCACGGCTTCGCCGGCGGTCCCAAGTCGCACGGACACATGTTTCAGGTGCAGGGCTCGATCGGCGCCTCCAGCTTTCCCTCGCGCGTGTTTCCCGGGCAGCGGATGCCTGGCCACATGGGCACCGACCAGGTGACGGTTCGCAATCTGCGTATCCGCGGCATCGATCTTGACGAGAACCTGCTGATGGTCGAAGGCGCGGTACCGGGGCCTCGTGACGGTTACGTGATGATTTCCAAGGCCAAGGCTCCGCCGCGCGAGCGCCGTGGCTTCGCCGGATCCGGCACGGTCGATCCGCTGAAGGCTTCGAAGAAGGCGACCGCCAAGAGGAAGTAAAACAGCTTTCAGATGTCAGCTCTCAGCATGTGGTTGCTGGAGCCGGGATGATTGCTTTACCGATTGAAGACAGAAAGCTGATGGCTGATAGCTGACAGCTAGTAGGAAGAAGACGATGGCAAACGTGGATATAGTCAATCTGAACGGGGAAAAGGTGGGCTCGCTCGATCTGGCCGATGCGGTATTCGGCCAGGTGAATGAGGCTCTGCTTTGGGAGGCGGTGAAGCACTACCGCGCCTCGCAGCGCCAGGGCACGCACAAGACCAAGAGTCGCACCGAAGTCTCTGGTTCCGGCAAGAAGCTGTGGAAGCAAAAGGGCACGGGCCGGGCTCGTATCGGTTCGGTGCGCTCGCCTCTCTGGCGCCATGGCTACACGGTGCATGGACCGCAGCCGCGCAGCTACGAGTACGCCTTTCCTCGCAAGAAGCTGCTGGGCGCGTTGCGCTCGGCACTTGCCTCCAAGCTGGCCGACGGCAAGCTCACGGTGGTGGACACACTTGAAATCAAGGAAGCGAAGACCAAACTCTACCGCGTAGCGCTTGACAAACTGGGCGCCACGCGCACGGCGCTGCTGGTCGAAAATGGCAAGACCCTGAGCCAGGGCTTGATGCTGGGCGCGCGCAACCTCAAGGGTGTCGAACTGGTGCTGAACAACGAGGTGCACCCTTACGATCTGCTGCGCTATGACCGGGCCATCTTTTCCAAGGCCGCGATCGAGCAGTTGAGCGAAGGCCTTCAAAAGAGCGTATCGAAACGCCACCTCGCTGCAAACGAAGGAGGTCGCATAATGCCAACTCTTTATACCATGATTCGCCGCCCCCTGATTACCGAAAAGGGGTTAGGGGTGAAAGAGACCGAGGGGACGCTGGTGTTCGACGTTGCCCCCGAGGCCTCCAAGACCGAGGTCAAGCAGGCCGTGGAGACGCTTTTCAAGGTGAAGGTCGCCGCGGTACGCACCTCCAATGTTCCCGGCAAGGAACGCCGCCGCGGCAAGTTCGCGGGCTTCCGTCCGGACTGGAAGAAGGCCTACGTCCGGCTGAAGGCTGGCGAGAAGATGCCCGAGTACGTGAGCAATCTGTAACAGAGATCAGATATCAGGGGTCAGAGATCAGCAAGGCGGAATTGAGCAGCGCAGAGGACTGATCTCTGAAGACTGAGCAACTGTGCTCTTTAGGAAAACGACGATGGCAATCAAGACATACAGACCGATGACGCCGACCCTGCGGTTCAAGACCACGCAGGTGAACGACGATCTGACCACGGATCAGCCGCACAAGCCGCTGCTGGTGACGCGCAAGCGCACCGGCGGCCGCCGCAACTCGGGCGACCTGACCATCCGCCACCATGGCGGCGGTCACAAGCAGAAGATCCGGATCATCGACTTCAAGCGGGACAAGTCCGGAGTTCCGGGCAAGGTCGCGACGATCGAGTACGATCCCAATCGCTCGGCCCGCATCGCGCTGGTGCACTACGCCGACGGCGAGAAGCGCTACATCCTGCAGCCGGTAGGCCTGAAGGTGGGCGCCACGGTGACCTCGGGTCCCGACGCCGACATCCTGGTGGGCAATGCGCTGCCGCTCAAGAACATTCCCGCCGGCACGACGGTGCATGCCATCGAACTGCGGCCGGGCAAAGGCGCGCAGATGGCGCGTTCGGCCGGAGCGCAGGCGCAGCTGGTGGCCAAGGAAGGCGATTACGCGCTTCTGAAGCTGCCTTCCGGCGAGACCCGCAAGGTGCTGGTGGAGTGCATGGCGACCATCGGCCAGGTGGGCAACACCGACCACGAGAACATCTCCATTGGCAAGGCTGGGCGCAATCGCTGGCTGGGCATTCGGCCAACCAACCGCGGCGTCACCATGAACCCGGTGGATCACCCGCACGGCGGCGGCGAAGGCAAGACCTCCGGCGGCCGTCACCCGGTGACCCCGTGGGGCCAGCCGACACGCGGCTACAAGACGCGCAACAACAAGCGGACCGATGCATTTATCGTCGCCCGCCGGACGAAGTAAGAGAACAGCCGCTGGCTACTGGCTTCCAGCCACTAGCTAAGTGCGGCAGGTGAAGATATCAAGCAATAGCTCGACAGTTAGCCGGGTAAGAAGAAGCTAACCGCTGAGAGCTGATAGCTAGGAGCTAAGCAGTTATGGCACGTTCGACAAAAAAGGGTCCGTTTGTGGATGCGCACCTGAGCGTAAAGATCGAGGTGCTGAATGCGGCCAACGACAAGAAGGTCGTGAAGACCTGGTCGCGGCGCTCGACGATCTTTCCCGAGTTCGTGGGTCACACCATCGCGGTGCACAACGGCAAGAAGTTCGTTCCGGTGTACGTAACGGAAAACATGGTGGGACACAAGCTGGGCGAGTTTGCGCCCACGCGCACCTTCAAGGGACACACGGCAGGCGGCAAGGCGGAATCGTCTGCGAAGCCGGCCGGACGGTAGAAGCAGCTTCTAGCCACTGGCTCCGGGCTATTTTGCTGGAGCGTGGGAAGTTAGAGGGTGGACCGGAACAAGTTAGGAGCTGGCGGCTAGAAGCCGGCAGCTGAATTTTGAGGAAGAAACCGATGGCAGTCGAGACAAAAGAATATCGGGCGGAGGCCAAGTTTCAGCGCGTATCGCCGCAGAAGGCGCGGCTGGTGCTCGACCTGATCAAGGGCCGGGGTGTTCAGGAGGCGCTGGAGACGGCGGCCTTCACCAAGAAGCGCATCGCCCCCGTGATCCACAAGCTGCTGGTGTCGGCGGTGGACAACGCCAAGTACGTGGCCGGCGAGCAGGGCACCGACCTGGACGTGGACAACCTCTACGTCAAGCAGGCTCTGGCCAATGACGGGCCGCGCATGAAGCGCATTCGCCCCGCACCCATGGGCCGCGCCTATCGCTATCAGCGCCGGCTGACGCACATTGTGCTGTCAGTGGCCGAGCGCGCCGATGCGAGCAAGTCCAATCTGGTAACCCGGGTGGAAGAGTCGGCGACGGCCAAGCCGGTCAAGAAGGCAAAGCCGGCGACGGAAAAGGCCAAGGTAACAAAGAAGGTCAGTAAAAGGGCTTAGGGCAACGAGGGCGGAAGAGCAGGTCGTTCGACTGCCGCCTCCGCCCGGCATGACAAGGCAGTAGAGAGGTTTGAGGAAACAAGCATGGGACAGAAAGTCCATCCGTACGGATTCCGGCTGGGAGTGAACAAGCCGTGGCGTTCGCGCTGGTTCTCGGAGCGCGACTATGACAAGCTCCTTGTCGAAGACGTGAAGCTCAAGGCGGAATTGCGCGAGAAGCTGAAGGCGGCGGGCGTGAGTTCGGTGGAGATCGAACGGCCCGGCAACAAGCTGCGCTTTCTGATTCGCACCGCGCGTCCGGGTATTGTCATCGGCCGCAAGGGCGCGGAGATCGAGAAGCTCAAGACCGAACTCGGCAAGCGCACCAACCGCGATGTGTTCATCGACATCATCGAGGTGAACAAACCGGAACTCGATGCCCAGCTGGTCAGCGAGAACATCGCGCTGCAGCTCGAAAAGCGGGTAAGCTTCCGTCGCGCCATGCGCAAGAGTGTCGATTCGGCGCTGCGCTTCGGCTGCAAGGGCATTAAGGTGCGTGTGTCGGGCCGGTTGAACGGCAACGAAATCGCGCGTTCCGAATGGTACCTGCAGGGACGTTTGCCGCTGCATACGCTGCGTGCGGACATTGACTACGGTTTCTCTGAGGCCCACACCACGTACGGCGTGATCGGTGTCAAGACCTGGATCTATCGTGGCGACATCTATGAGCAGAAGCGCCGCCAGACGCCCGCAGCGGGCGGTACGGGCGTGTTCTAAAAGCAAGTGATCAGTGGTCAGTGATCAGTGATCAGCAAGTTCTGAGGCGGTTAGGCGCGCAGGAATCAGTGGAACGGAATGCCGGTTTGGCAAGGCGATCTGACCACTGACCACTGATCACTGACCACTCGTTTCGAGGGTTTCGCTATGTTGATGCCAAAGAAGGTGAAGTTTCGCAAGCAGCAGAAGGGCAAGCGCCGGGGCAAGGCGTGGCGCGGCTCTTCGCTTGCGTTCGGCGAGTTCGGATTGAAGGTGCTGGAGTGCGGCTACATCACCGACCGGCAGATCGAAGCCAGCCGTATTGCCATGACCCGCTTCATCAAGCGCGGGGGCAAGATCTGGCTGCGGCTGTTTCCGGACAAGCCGATCACCAAGAAGCCGGCCGAAGTTCGTATGGGCTCGGGCAAGGGTGCGCTGGATCACTGGGTTGCTGTCGTGCGACCGGGCAAGATCCTGTTCGAGATGGAAGGCGTGTCTCCCGAACTCGCGCAGGAAGCCATGCGCCTGGCGTCGAACAAGCTGCCTTTGAAGACCAAGTTTGTGCAGCGGCCGGGCGCGGAAAAGACCGTGTCGGCGGAGACCAAGCCGGCTGCGTAATGCGGCATTGGATGCGGCGCGCGTCCCTATGGGGAAACGGCGCTGCTGGAGAGAATTGAGATGGAACTCGAAAAGATTCGTAACTTGAGCGACGAGGAACTGGCGCACCACGAGAAGACTTCCGCGGAACAGCTGTTCCGGCTGCGCTTCCAGGTGGCCCTGGGGCAGAACGACGGAGTGAAGAAACTTCGCCAGCTGCGCAAGGAGATCGCTCAGATCAAGACCATTGCGCGCGAGCGCACCCTGGGCATTCGCGGGGCGGCGCCGGATTCCGGTGTCTCCGCGGAATTCAAGAGCGTAAAGAAGGGAGCGCGCTAGATGACGGCGACGACAGAAACAGCACAGGCGCCGGCGAAAGCCGCGCGGCGCAATGAAAAGGTCGGCAACGTGGTCTCGACCAAGATGCAGAAGACCATCGTGGTCGAAGTGGAAATGCGCAAGGCGCACCCGAAGTACAAGCGGATCGTGCGTTCGACCAAGAAGTTCTACGCCCACGACGAGCAGAGCTCGGCGCGCGTGGGCGATGTAGTTCGCATCCGCGAGACCCGCCCGCTGAGCAAGCTCAAGCGCTGGTCTTTGGAAGAAATTGTCCGCCGCTCGTCGCTCGGACAGATAGAAGAAGAAGCGCCAAAGCCGGCGAGCTAAGCTTCGGAACGGAGAAGAGACCATGGCAGTCCAAATGAGAACCATGCTCGCGGTCGCCGATAACTCCGGCGCGCGCAAGCTGCAGATGATCCTGCCCCTGGGCGGCGGGCTGGGCAAGAAGGCCGGACTCGGCGATGTGATTACCGCCGCGGTGAAGGAAGCCTCACCCGATGGCACCGTGAAAAAGGGCAAGGTGGTGAAGGCGGTCATCGTGCGTACCCGCAAGGAGCATCGCCGCCGCGACGGCACCTACATCCGCTTCGACGAGAATGCGGCCGTGGTGATCGACGATGCACACGAGCCGGTAGGCACGCGCGTGTTCGGGCCCGTGGCCCGCGAATTGCGCGAGAAGAAGTTTTTGAAGATCGTGTCGTTAGCGCCAGAGGTTGTTTAGGCAGTTCGAACCGAGAACTGACTGAACTGATGAGAAGATCATGCCGAGTTTGAATATTCGTCGCAACGATACGGTCAAGGTGCTCAGGGTACCGACCGGGGCAAGACCGGGCGCGTGCTGCGCGTTTTCCCCGACAAGGGACCGTGTCCTCGTCGAACACGTGCGGGTAGTGAAGAAGACAGTTTCGAGCAAGGCAAGGCAGCGCACCAAGGGCGGGATCGCGGAGCAGGAATCTCCCATTGACATCTCCAATGTCGCCCTGGTTTGCCCCAATGCGGGCCGGCCGCATGGGTTACAAGATGGAAGGCGACACCAAGGTTCGCCTGTGCAAGAAGTGTGGGTCAGACGCTGCCCACGAAGAAGTAAGAAACGAAGTGAGCAGTTGCCAGTGGCCAGTGATCATTTTTTTCGTACCCGTTTTCTGACCACCGACCACTGATCACTGAACACTGATTTCCTTCCGCAACGGTAAACGGGTCTGATGCGATCCACTCCGGACACCGGAAGAAAGAGAGCAAAGGAAAATGGCAGCAAGGCTGAGAGAAAAGTACAACAAGGAAATCAAGCAGGCTCTGCAGAAGGAACTCAACCTCGAGAATCCCATGGCGGTTCCCGGCTGGTGAAGATCGTGGTCAACATGGGCCTGGGCGAGGCCACGCAGAACACCAAGCTGCTTGACCCGCTGGTAGGCGACCTGACCGCGATTGCCGGGCAGAAGCCGGTGACCACCAAGGCCAAGAAGTCGATCGCGGCCTTCAAGGTGCGCGCTGGGATGTCGATTGGAGCGATGGTTACGCTGCGGAATGACAAGGCATACGAGTTTCTTGACCGCTTGATTTCGACGGCGCTGCCCCGCGTGCGCGACTTCCGCGGCGTTTCGATGAAGAGTTTTGACGGGCGCGGCAATTACACGCTCGGCCTGCGCGATCAGCTGATCTTCCCGGAGATCGATTACTCCAAGGTGGAAAAGCTGAAGGGCATGAACATCACCATTGTGACCACGGCCAAGGACGACAACTCGGCGCGCGCGCTGCTCAAGCACTTCGGCATGCCGTTCCGCCAGGGGGCGTAAGAAGTCAAGAGGATTTATGGCAACCACTGCAAAACGAGTAAAGGACGCGCGGAAGCCGAAGTTCAGCTCTCGCAAGCACAACCGGTGCAAGCTCTGCGGGAGGCCGCGCGGCTACCTGCGCAAGTTCGGCGTATGCCGTTTGTGTTTCCGTGGCCTGGCGCTCAAGGGCGAGATCCCGGGCGTCGTGAAGTCGAGCTGGTAGAAGACAATGAACGGGGGTCAGTGGTCAGTTTGTTCTCGATTGTACTGACCGCCGGGGCAAGACCGAAGGTTCTTGCTGACCACTGATCACTGAACACTGATCACTGTAGGGAACATTCCCGCTGGTTTCCGCTTCGCCACAGCGAACAGGTGCGGCGGACGAACGGGGAATGAAGGAGAAGGAATGAGTCTGACCGACCCAGTAGCAGATTTTCTGGCGCGCATCCGGAATGCCATCCGGGCCCGCCATCAGAAGCTGGATGTGCCGGCTTCGAAGCTGAAGACCGAGATTGCCCGCATTCTCAAGGAAGAGGGCTACATTTCGAACTACAAGACCCAGGAAGAGGAAGGCAAGCTGGTCCTCCGCGTGTACCTGAAGTACGGCGGCTCCGATGCGGCCATCCGCGACCTGGCGCGCATCTCGCGTCCCGGCTGCCGGGTGTATATCGGGCGGGATGAGATCAAGCGCGTCCAGGGCGGACTGGGCATTTCGATCATGACCACGCCCAAGGGCGTCATGACCGGCCGCCAGGCGCGCCGCGAAGGCGTGGGCGGCGAAGTTCTGTGCGAAGTGTGGTAAAGACAGTTGTCAGTGATCAGTTTTCAGTGGCCAGGAATGCGTTTGACTCGCAGGAACACACTGAACACTGACGTCTGAAAACTGAGAACTCGTCGGGCCTTCGGCCCGACTCGGCTGCAGTGGAACGAAGGCCGTCAGAACTGATCACTGAAAACTGATCACTGACAACCGCTTTTCGGGACTCGCAAGCCAATAAAGGATTCAATCGATGTCGCGTATTGGAAAGAAACCGATCCCGCTGCCTGCGGGTGTCAAGTATAAGGTGGACGGCAACACGATTCTGGTCGAGGGGCCGAAGGGTAAGGTGTCGGCCCTGATCGCCGAGGGTATCACTCTCGAGACCAAGGACGGGACGCTCCATGTCAACCGTTCTGACGATAAGCAAGCGGCCTTCCATGGCCTGACCCGCGCGCTGGTGTTCAACGCAGTGCAAGGCGTGACTCAGGGCTGGAAGAAGGAACTGGACATTGTGGGCATCGGCTACCGCGCCGAGTTGAAGGGCAAGGGCACGGTGGTGTTCACGCTCGGGTACTCGCATCCCATTGAGGTTCCGCTGCCTTCGGGCATCGAAGTGGCAATCGATCCCAAGCAGACTCACCTGACGATCAGCGGCATCGATCGCCAGAAGGTGGGACAGGTCGCGGCCGACATGCGTTCCCTGCGCAAGCCTGATCCCTACAAGAACAAAGGCGTGCGCTACTCGAACGAGAAGCTGAAGAAGAAGGCCGGCAAGACCGGAGCGAAGTAATCGCGTTTGCGAGGCGTCTGAGCCTCGCGCAATCATCCTGAACGAAGTGAAGGATCACGAAAACCCGAACGGCGCCGCAGGGCGGTTCCGCTGATAGGAAAGAGAAAACCATGATTACGCAGAACAAGAGAAACGCAATCCGGCAACGCATCCATGCGCGGATCCGGGCCAAGCTGAGCGGGACCGGCGAGCGGCCCCGTCTGAATGTGTACCGTTCGCTCAACCACATCTATGCCCAGGTGATCGACGACCAGAAGGGCGAGACCATTGTTTCGGCTTCAACCCTGGCGCTGAAAGCCAAGACCGGCGGCAATGTGGCCGCAGCCAAAGAGATCGGCAAGGCGATCGCCGAACGCGCCGTCGAAAAGGGCATCAAGAAAGTGGTCTTTGATCGCGGCGGCTTCCTCTATCACGGACGCATCAAGGCGCTGGCCGATGCGGCCCGCGAGGCGGGGCTGGAATTCTAAGTAGTGTCAGTTAGCTGGCAGCTAACTGAACTGGAACTGAATGACTGAGAGAGCAATGACAATGTTGAAGAAGAAACTCGATGCCAACCAGTACAACCTGAAGGATCAGGTGGTGGCCATCAATCGCGTGACCAAAGTGGTCAAGGGCGGCAAGAACATGTCGTTTGCCGCATTGGTCGTCGTGGGTGATGCCGCCTCGGGCGTGGTGGGCTACGGTTCGGGCAAGGCCAAGGAGGTTCCTCAGGCCATTCGCAAGGGAATCGAATCGGCCAAGAAGAACCTGTTCCGCATCAACCTGACCGATACCACGATCCCTCACCAGGTGCTGGGCCGCTACGGCTCCGGACAGGTGCTGCTCAAGCCGGCTCCCGAAGGAACGGGCGTGATCGCCGGCGGCGCGGTGCGCGCGGTGATGACTTCGGCCGGCGTTCAGAATGTGCTGACCAAGAGCCTCGGAACCGCCAATCCGCACAACGTGATCAAGGCCACCTTCGACGCGCTGACGCAGTTGCGCGACAAGGGCGAAGTGGCCACGATGCGCGGCAAGCAGGTTGAGGAGCTTTAATCATGGCCGAGACCAAGAAGATTCGCATTCAGTATTTCCGCTCCAAGAACAACACGCCGTACAAGCACAAGGCTGATCGTCAAGGGTCTGGGCTTTACGCGGTTGAACCAGATCGTCGAGCGGGTCGACACCGAGTCCACGCGCGGCATGGTGAAAGCCATCCCGCACCTGGTGAGGATCATTGAAGACTAGTGGTCAGAGGACAGGGATCAGTGATCGGTCAACGACGCCAGTTGTTGCTTGAAACAAGCTGATCACTGACAACTGAACACTGATCACTGCAAACAACGCGAGTCGGCCGGATTCACTCCGCCCGGCGCTATAGCGAGGAAATCATGGCACAGAATCTATCCAATCTACGCGCCCCGAAGAAAGCCAACACCGGGCGCAAGCGTGTCGGCCGCGGTATGGGCTCGGGCATGGGCAAGACATCGACCCGCGGCCACAAGGGCCAGGGTTCACGCACCGGCTCCAGCCTGATGCGCGGTTTCGAAGGCGGCCAGATGCCGCTTCATCGCCGCCTCCCCAAGCGCGGATTCACCAACATCTTCCGCACCGAATACACCGTGGTCAACCTGGACCGGATCGCCGAACTGGGAGTCAGCGAGATTGCCCTGGACGATTACCGGAAGCTGGGTCTGGCCTCAAGCAAGAAGGCCCTGATCAAGATTCTCGGCTCGGGCGAACTCACCTCCGCCATCACCATCCATGCCCACAAGTTTTCCAAATCGGCCGCAGAAAAGATCGAAAAGGCCGGCGGGAAGGCAGTAGTCCTGGGCGGAGCGGTCGCGGAAAAGGCGTAAGTTGTTCTCGGTCAGCTGAAAATCCGGGCTGTGACCGTTCTCGATGAAGCCTGACCGCCTCCCCATCTTCTCGTTAGGCTGTGGAAAATCGGAAGATGCACTAAGATAAAAGAACACCATTCGATAGGCGATGTCGCCTGAAACCGGATCCCAACCATGCTTGAGAAGTTTCTGAACATCTTCCGAATTCCCGACCTGCGCAAGCGGGTGCTCTTCACCCTTGGCATTCTGGCGGTCTATCGCCTGGGCGCGTTCATCCCCACGCCCGGCGTCAACACCCGCAAACTCGAGCAGCTATTCAGCATGCAGAGCGGCTCGGCGCTGGGACTGATGGACCTGTTCGGCGGCGGTAACCTGCGCCGTATGACCATCTTTGCCCTGGGCATCATGCCCTACATCACGGCGTCGATTATTTTTCAGCTGCTGACGGTGGTGTATGAGCCGCTGGCGCGCATCCAAAAAGAAGGCGAACTGGGCCGCCGCAAGATCACCCAGTGGACCCGCTATATGACCGTGGTCCTGGGCGCGCTGCAGTCCATCGGCATTGCGGCGATTCTTACCCGGCAGGGGCTGGTCCTGAACCCCGGCATCGGCTTCAGCCTGATGACGGTGCTCACGCTGACGACCGGCACGGCCTTCATTATGTGGCTTGGCGAACAGATTACCGACCGCGGCATCGGCAACGGCATGAGCCTGCTGATCTTCGCCGGCATTATCGCCGGCCTGCCGCGCGGCGCGGGAGACCTGATCGAGAAGGTCCGCACCAACGCCTGGGGTTCGTTCACGTTTATCGCCGTCGCTCTTCTGCTCGCCGCCATGGTGGCGGTGGTGGCGTTCATCGTGTTTGTCGAGCGGTCCGAGCGCCGCATCCCCATCCAGAGCGCGCGGCGCATCGTTGGCCGGCGCATGATGGGCGGCCAGTCCAGCCATCTGCCCCTCAAGGTGAACTCCGGCGGCGTCATGCCGGTCATCTTCGCCAGTTCGATCCTCTCCGCACCTTTGCTCTTCGGACAGGTCGAGTGGGTGCAGAACAGCCGCTTCTTCCAGCCCATCATCCAGGCGCTGCAGCCCGGATATCCGTGGTACGAAACCCTCTATGTGCTGGGCATCATCTTCTTTGCGTACTTCTATGTATCGATCGTGATGAAGCCGGACGATATCGCGGACAACTTCCGCAAGTCGGGTTCCTTCATTCCCGGAATCCGTCCGGGCAAGCGGACTTCGGACTTCATCAACGACATTCTCACCCGCATCACGCTGGTGGGCGCGCTGTACCTGATCATCATTTCCCTTGTTCCTACGTTCCTCATCTCCGGCATCCGTTTCGACAAGCTTTGGCTGATCGGTCGGGTCTTTGAAAACCTGCCGAACTGGATGACCCATGGCATGAACGTCAACTTCTATTTTGGCGGCACTTCGCTGCTGATCGTGGTTGGCGTGGCCATGGACACTGTCAACCAGATCGAATCGCAGCTGATCATGCGCCACTATGACGGCTTTTCCCCGCGTTCCGGTCGTATCCGCGGAAGGAAAACCTGGTAAATGTCATCGTCTTTGCAATGCAAGTAGAAAGAGACCGGGAAATATCGTCGAACATCATCCCGGGACCGATCCTTTTGTTGGGCGCGCCGGGGGTGGGCAAGGGAACGCAGGCCAAGGAACTGGTAAAGCTGTGGGGCATCCCCCAGATCTCAACCGGCGACTTGCTTCGCGCCAACGTGTCCCAGGATACGCCGCTGGGCAAGATCGCCAAGGAAACCATGGACCGCGGAGAATTGGTTCCCGATTCCCTGGTGAATGAGATGGTTGCGGCTCGGCTCATGGAGCCGGATACCATCAGCGGCTACATTCTGGACGGGTTCCCGCGCACACTGCCCCAGGCCGGGTGGCTGGACGGGCGTCTTGCCGCCCAGCAGCTTGCCTTGCCGGTGGTTGCCGTCAGTATCCAGCGTGGACTATAATCAGTTATTGCGCCGGATTACGGGGCGCAGGAATTGTCCTGTCTGCCAGACCATCTATAACGTGTTTTCGAATCCGCCTAAAGTGGATGAAATCTGCGATATAGAAGGGGCTGCGTTGGTCCAGCGAGCCGACGACACAGAGCAGGTCTTTGCAGAGCGCATGCGCGCTTATGAAGCATTGACCACGCCCGTCATTGAGCACTACCGGGCTTTGGGACGTTTCGCAGAAGTGGATGGAGACCGGCCCATCGGCGAGGTGGCTGCCGGAATAGTTTTTGCCGTCGAGCGGTTGCGGGCAAGTTAGCGCAATCGGTCGGCGGATTGTGCGTGTGAAAAGCCAGTGGTCAGGATCAGTGGTCGGGGATCAGTTGAAAGCTGCCGGAACGATCGGCATCAACTGCTATCGGGCGCTGGAACGATGATTCGGGTGATTGGGAAGTGCGGATTGGCTGTTTTCGCCGATTGTTGCACGATGAAACCGATCACTGGCCACTGATCACTGAAAGCTGGTTTTCGTGGCCGTTGTACTCAAGTCGTCCCAGGAGATCGAGAAAATGCGCCGCGCGGGGCAGGTAGTCCGCGAGGTGCTCGAGCTGGTGCGCGGCCTTGTTCAGCCGGGCGCGACCACACTCGACCTGGAAAAGGCGGCAGACAAGCGGATCAACGAGCTGGGAGCCAAGGCGGCTTTCAAGGGGTATCACGGGTATCCCTGCGTGCTCTGCACTTCGGTCAACAGCGAAGTGGTGCACGGCATCCCCTCGCCGAAGCGGGTTCTGAAAGAAGGGGACATCGTTTCGGTGGATTGCGGGGCGATCGTCGACGGCTACTATGGCGACGCGGCGATCACCGTTCCGGTGGGCGAGACGATCGATCCGAATACGGCCCGCCTTCTGAAAGTGACTGAGGCGTCGCTCCATTCGGGCATCGCGGCGGTCAAGCCGGGAGCCACGCTGGGCGATATCGGAGCCGCGGTGCAGAGCGTGGTCGAATCGCGAAGGGTTTTCGGTGGTGCGGGATTTTGTCGGGCACGGAATCGGCGTGCATATGCACGAGGATCCGCAGGTGCCCAATTTCGGGGAAGCGGGCCATGGCATGAAGCTGCGGGCCGGCATGGTGATTGCGATCGAGCCGATGGTCAATGCCGGCGCTCCGGATGTCCGCGTCCTGGGCGACGGCTGGACGGCAGTCACCGGCGATGGAAGCATGAGTGCTCATTTCGAGCACACGGTGGCGGTGACCGCGACCGGGGCGAGAATTCTGACCGAGTAAAGGCAGCTTTTAGCTCCTAGTCTCCAGCTTTTTTGTGTTGAAGCGATGAGTTTGGTCAAGCAGGATGAACTAGAGGCTCGTAGCTGAATTCGGTTCAACGTTGCCGGCTGGAAAACCGGCAGAAGGGTACACCGTTTGTCGAAGGAAGACGCGATTGAGGTTATGGCAACAGTCGTTGAGACGTTGCCCAATGCCATGTTCAAGGTGAAGCTCGAGACCAACCACGAAGTACTGGCTCATGTTTCGGGAAGGATGCGCAAGAACTTCATCCGCATTCTCCCCGGGGATCGCGTGGCGGTGGAACTGAGCCCCTACGACCTGAATCGCGGCCGGATCGTGTACCGGTACAAATAAGGTTGTCAGTGATCAGTTGTCAGTTTTCAGCCGGATGGGACCAGTGCAACTGCAAGATCTGGTCTGAGACCTGAAAACTGATGACAGAGAACTCGAAGAACATCCCGCGTCGTCCAACAGATGCGCGGAGAAGGGCAATAACAATGAAGGTCCGTGCATCGGTAAAGAAGATTTGCGTGAAGTGCAAGGTCATCAACCGCCGCGGGGTGGTTCGCGTGATCTGCGAAAACGCAAAGCACAAGCAGCGCCAGGGCTAAGTGGCCTGGCAGTGAGCGGAAACCTCCACGAAAGGGATCAGGTCAGGTGATCAGTTCACAGTTCACGCAGTTGAACAGGCGTCAACTGAACCCTGACCACTGAGAACTCGAACCTGCAGGGGCTAGTTAGCCGAAGTCAAGGCTTGCGATGAACCCCGGAGGATTTCCGAATAACCCGTGCGAACCGGTTGAGGCCGGAGGCACATAACCAGCAGCAGCAAAGGAATTCGAATGGCACGTATTGCTGGCGTCGATCTGCCCCGCAACAAGCAGGCCCGGATCGCGCTCACTTACATCTTCGGCATCGGCAATCCCCGCGCGCTGAAGATCCTGGAGAAGGCCAATGTCGACGGCTTCAAGAAAATCCAGGACCTGGGCGAGGAAGAGGTCAACCGCATCCGCCAGGTGATTGAGGACGAGGGTGAAGTCGAGGGCGATCTCCGCAAGGACGTCCAGATGCACATCAAGCGCCTCATCGATATTCAGAGCTATCGCGGCAACCGCCATCGCCGGTCGCTGCCGGTGCGCGGACAGCGCACCCACACCAATGCCCGCACCCGCAAGGGACCCCGTAAGGGCACAATTGCAGGCAAGAAGAAAGCGACGGCGAAGACCTAATGGCGAAACCAGAGCAGAAGGCCGGCGCCAAGGCTGGCAAGAACAAGAAGTTCAAGAAGCGCGAGCGCAAGAATGTGCCGTTTGGCATTGCGCACATTCAGGCCTCGTTCAACAACACCATCGTGACCATCACCGACCAGATGGGCAACACGCTGAGCTGGAAGAGCTCGGGCTCGCTCGGCTTCCGCGGATCGCGCAAGGGCACGCCCTTCGCGGCGCAGCAGGCAGCTTCGAACGCGGCCGGCATGGCCCGCGATCACGGTCTGCGCGCCGTCGATGTGCGCGTGGCCGGTCCGGGATCGGGCCGCGAGTCGGCCATCCGCGCGCTGGCCGCCGCGGGTATCGAAGTCAAGTCGATTCGCGACGTGACGCCGGTGCCGCACAATGGCTGCCGCCCGCCGAAGCGGCGGAGAGTCTAAGACAGCAGCTTTCAGCCATCAGCTTATTAGTGCCGCTGTGAAACTCAGTCGGATCGTTCGATAGCGCACGAAGGAGCTGAAGGCTGAATGCTGAGAGCTGAAAGCTAACCGGGCCGGGACGACGTGCGCACCGTCGCACGTAAACCGGCCGTCATCCGAAGTCAGGAGAAGAAATGGCACGTTATACCGGAGCAGTCTGCCGCCTTTGCCGTCGCGAAGGCACCAAGCTCTTTTTGAAGGGCACCAAATGCACATCCGACCGTTGCCCGATTGAGAAGCGCAACTTTCCTCCCGGCCAGCACGGCAAGGACCGCAAGGCCAAGATCGTGGGCTACGGCCTGCAACTGCACGAGAAGCAGAAGGCCAAGCGCATGTACTTCACCCTCGAAGGCCAGTTCCGCGAGTACTACGAGAAGGCCAACCGCGCCACCGGCGTTACCGGCGAACTGCTGATCCAGCAGTTGGAGCGCCGCCTGGACAACGTGGCCTACCGCCTGGGCTTCGCCATCTCGCGCCGCCAGGCCCGCCAGGTCGTTCGTCACGGGCACGTGCAGGTCAACGGCAAGAAGGTGAACATCCCTTCGTTCCAGGTGAACGTGGGCGACGAGATCGCGATCCGCGATGAAGCCAAGAAGCACGTCATCATCGAGCAGGGCACGCAGTACGCCGCCCAGAACCCGGTGCCGGTGTGGCTCGAGGCGAATTTTGAAGGCATGTCCGGCCGCGTTCTGTCGCTGCCCGGACGCAAGGACGTCAACCTGCCCATCAATGAGCAGCTGATCGTCGAGTTGTACTCGAAGTAACAGCTACTAGCTTTCAGCCGTCAGCTTTCAGCCTCTTCGTGCGAGGCCAACGACCTTGGCTTCAGCACGAACAGTGCTGAAAGCTGATAGCTAAAAGCTGAGAGCTGCATTTCAACCGAAGGAGAACTTGCGCGGCCGCCGCAAAATGCATCGCGACGTACACTGCCGCGCGGGAAAAGAGACAAACGATATGTTGTGGAGAGGATTCCAGAAACCGAAGCGCCTGGCAGTCGATGCCGAGTCGCTGACCGAAACTTACGGCAAGTTCAGCGCCCAGCCCTTTGAACGCGGCTTTGGCACCACCATCGGCAACGCCCTGCGCCGCACCCTGCTCAGCTCCATCGAAGGCGCCGCCGTCACCGCCATCCGCATTGAGGGCGTGCTGCACGAGTTCCAGTCCATCGCCGGCGTGGTCGAAGACGCGACCGACATCATCCTGAACCTCAAGCAGGTTCCCTTCAAGCTCGCGGGCGAAGGTCCCAAGGCGCTGTACCTGCGCGCCGACCAGCCCGGCGTGGTCACCTCCGGCATGATTGAAGCCGATGGCGACGTCGAGATTCTCGACAAGAACGTCTACATCGCCACGGTCTCCGAAGGCGGCAAGCTGGAAATGGAAATGCGCCTGAAGCGCGGGCGCGGCTACGTTTCCGCCGACAAGAATTTCGACGCCGACCTGGGCCTGGGCTTCATTCCCGTCGATTCGGTCCACTCGCCGGTGCGCCGCGTGAACTACGTTGTCGACGCTGCCCGCCTCGGCCAGATCACCGACTACGACAAGCTCACGCTCGAAGTGTGGACCAACGGCGCCGTGCTGCCCGCCGATGCTGTCGGCCTGGCCGCCAAGCTGCTCAAAGACCACATGAACATCTTCATCAACTTCGAAGAGGAAATCGAGGCCGAAGCGCGCGGCGAAGAAGGACGCATCCTGCTGCGCAACGACAATCTCAATCGCTCCGTCGAAGAGCTGGAGCTGTCGGTCCGCAGCTACAACTGCCTCAAGAACGCCAACATTCAGACCATTGGCGAACTGGTGCAGAAGACCGAAGCCGAGATGCTCAAGACCAAGAACTTCGGCCGCAAGAGCCTGAACGAGATCAAGGAAATCCTCGCGCAGATGGGCCTCTCGCTGGGCATGAAGATCGACGAGCAGGGCAATGCGGTTCCCGGACCGACGAGCATTCCTCCCGCCGCCGCCCTGGCCGCCAGCTACAACCGCTACGACGAAGAAGACGAGCCGCTGGATTCGGTCGACCTCCAGCTGCCCACCGAGACCGAGAATTTCTAAGCAGTCTCGGACAGCATCGAGCTAGCTGAGGTCTGCTCCGAGTGTCGATCGCATGGTCCTGAGATCTCGAGCTCGAGACCTGCGAAAGCAAAATTTCGAAAGAGAGTATCACCTCATGCGCCATCGCAATGCAGGATTCAAGCTCGGACGCAACACCAGCCATCGCCGCGCTCTGTTGCGCAACCTGGTCACGTCCGTCATCGTGGAAGACCGCGTGGAGACGACCGTGGCCAAGGCCAAGGCTGTTCGCCCGCACGTCGAAAAGATGATCACCCTGGGCAAGAAGGGCGATCTGCACTCGCGCCGCCAGGCGCTCAGCTTCCTGCAGACCGACACGGCTGTGTCGAGGCTGTTTGAAACCGTGGCGCCGCGCTACGGCGACCGCCAGGGCGGCTACCTGCGCATCGTCCGCACCGGCTTCCGCAAGGGCGACGGCGGCGAGAAGGCGTTCATCGAACTGCTGGGCGCCGAAAAGCAGCTTGAAGCCAAGCGCCAGAAGCGCGACGACATCAAGGCCAAGAAGCGCGCCGAACTCGAAAAGCAGCTCGAAGAGAGCAAGAAGGAAAGCGAAGACAAGGGCGGCGAAGAAGCCGCTTAAGCGACCTCTTCGACCGGCCGGTCCCAACCTGGAAAGCAAGTACGGGCGTCCGCTCCGGCGGACGCCCGTACTTGCGTCTGAGCTTGTAATAGCACTCGTTCGTTCTCGTCCAACCCGGGGATGACCATCGGGCAATGGTTCTGCGGTTAGTACAGGGTCGACCGCTTCGGGATTAATTCGTAAGACAGCCGGCCCTTGAACAACTCGGCGCGCAGGTAATTCCGACGCGCCCCGCACAACGGGCAAACCGCGACGAAGTACTGATCGGGCATGGTTTCCATCGGGGCCGCGATATTCCGCCCGCACCGCTTGCAGCAGATCACATAGTCCCAGATCCGTTCCTCGGGGAAACATGGAAACCAGATTAAGCGAATAAAAGGCGAATATACAGACCAGCGCCTGTGCAAATCCGCCATCGATCGACCTGGACCGAACGGCATGCAGCCCTCTGGGGGCGTCCGGATCCTCGAGAATTGCGCCGGGACTCTCGGGCGATGATTTGACCAGTTCTTCAACACCTCGATGCCGCGGCGGCGTATCTTGGAATGGTTAATCGATCGACACAAATCCATTGCCCAAAAGGCGAGGCGGACGATGAGTGACACCGTAGTTCCAGACACGACGACCGACGGATCCCTGAAGAGCAAGCGAACCGCTCCTGGCGTCGAGGCTTTCGCAAGTTCCTTCCTCGATAACCTGTTTTTTGTGCAAGGCCGCTATCGCGAGCGGGCCACGCTGAACGACTTGTACATGGCCCTGGCGCACACCGTGCGCGACCGGCTGGTCGAGCGCTGGATCCAGACCGTCCGCAATTACCGGGCTCAGGACGCGCGCGTAGTTTGCTATCTCTCGGCGGAGTTCCTCACCGGACCTCACCTCGCCAACAACCTGATCAATCTCGGGATCTACGAAGAAGCCGAGGAGGCGATGCGTTCGCTCGACCTCAGCCTCGATACGCTGATCGAACAGGAGGAAGAGCCGGGGTTGGGCAACGGCGGACTGGGCCGGCTGGCTTCCTGCTTCATGGATTCGCTGGCAACGCTCGACATTCCGGCCATTGGCTACGGCATCTACTACGAGTACGGCATCTTCGACCAGGTGATTCGGGACGGCTGGCAGGTGGAGACCACCGACAAGTGGCTCCGGCTCGGCAACCCCTGGGCCATCGAGCGCCCCGAAGACGCATTCGAAGTAAAATTCGGCGGCCGCACCGAGACCTTTACCGACGTCGAGGGCCAGTACCGGGTCCGCTGGATACCGGAAAAACTGGTCCGCGGCATTCCCCACGATACGCCCATCCTCGGTTATCGGACCAACACTGCCAACACCATGCGCCTGTGGTCGGCAGCAGGCCGTCGAATCGTTCGACTTTCGAGACCTTCAACACCGGCGATTTCTTCGGCGCCGTGGCCGACAAGGTCTCGTCGGAGAACATCTCCAAGATCCTTTATCCCAACGACGAAGAGATTCAGGGCAAGCAGTTGCGGCTCGAGCAGCAGTTCTTCTTTGTCTCCTGCTCGCTGCAGCACATCCTGCAGATCCAGACCCACGCGAACCGTCCTCTGGCCGATCTGCACCGCTCCTTCGCTGTGCAGATGAACGATACCCATCCCGCCATCGCGGTGGCCGAGTTGATGCGCTCTGCTGGTGGACGAGAACGGACTCAATTGGGATACGGCGTGGAGCACGACCACGCGTACGCTTTCCTATACCAACCACACCCTCCTGCCGGAGGCGCTGGAGCAGTGGCCCCATCGGCCTGTTCGGGTCTCTATTGCCGCGCCATCTGGAGATCATCGACGAGATCAACCGCCGCCACCTCGACAAGTGCGTGCCAAATTTCCCGGCGACGATACCGACCGCGTGCGCCGCCTGTCTCTGATCAACGAGGATGGCGAGCGCTATCGTGCGCATGGCGCACCTGGCGTCGCGTCGGCAGCCATGCCATCAACGGCGTGGCGGAGCTACATACGGAGTTGCTGAAGACGAACGTTCTGCACGACTTCTACGACCTCACGCCGGAAAAATTCAGCAACAAGACCAACGGCGTAACGCCGCGCCGCTGGATGGTGCTGAGCAATCCGCGCCTCACCCAGCTTCTGACGGCACGCTTGGGCCAGGGCTGGATTCATGACCTCGAAAAGCTGCGGCGTCTGGAGCCGATCATCGAGGATCCCGAGTTGGCTGAGGAGTGGCAGGCCATCAAGCGCCACAACAAAGAACGCCTCGCCGCCTACGTGCACGACCAACTCGCAATCACGGTCGATCCGGCTTCGATGTTCGACGTGCTGGTGAAACGGATGCACGAGTACAAGCGCCAGCACCTGCAGGTTCTGCATATCCTTACGCTCTATAAGCGCATCCAGCACAACCCTGACGCCGACATCCAGCCGCGCACGTTTATTTTCGGCGGCAAGGCCGCGCCGGGATATCGAATGGCCAAGCTCATCATCAAGCTGATCCACTCCGTGGCTGCGGTCATCCACGGAGACCCGCTGGTGCGCGACCGCATCAAGGTGGTGTTCCTGCCCGACTTCAATGTGACGCGGGGACATCGGGTTTATCCTGCCGCGGATCTTTCCGAACAGATATCGCTGGCCGGAAAGGAAGCCTCCGGGACTGGCAACATGAAGTTTGCCATGAACGGGGCGCTGACCATCGGTACGCTTGACGGCGCCAACGTCGAGATTCGCGAAGAGGTGGGAGAAGACAATTTCTTCCTCTTCGGACTGACCACGCCCGAGGTTGTGCAGAAGAAGGCCCAAGGGTACAATCCGCGGGCGTATTACGAAGCCAACTGCAATCTCCGGGAAGTCCTGGACTCTCTCGCGAATGGCGAGTTCTCCCACGGCGACCGGACCCTGTTCGAGCCACTTCTACTGTCGCTTCTCACGCGGGACGACTACATGCTGCTGGCCGATTACCAGTCCTACATCGACTGCCAGGATAGCGTTAGCGCAGCCTATCGCGACCGCGATCGTTGGACGCGCATGTCGATGCTGAATGTGGCCAGAATCGGCAAGTTCTCGTCCGACCGCAGCATCCGCGACTACTGCGCGGATATCTGGAAGAGCTGGCCGGTCAAGATCGAGCTGTAATAGACCAATTGAACGTCGGGGATTCGCGTGCTTTTGCAGTTTCTTTCTACCCGTTTTGCCACAATAGAGGTTGAGAGACGATCGAAGTGCAGTCTCAGGCAGAACCCAGGGCACCGAAAGCAATTCGGTTTCGTTCTGAACACTTTAGGAATCCAAAACCGGCCCTTTTGGACCGTTTACATTTGCGGGATGGTGTCTATATCACAATTGTTTTGAATAACTTGTGGAGAAACCTCGAGCCGGAATAGGGACCCCTCCCCCCCGTAGCCTGTGAAACTGTAAAACTGTAAATCCGGCACCGAGCCACAATCACAGCCTTCAAAGCTGGTGGGAAATCCCGACTAGGCGGCGCGGGCCAGGCGCTTCGGCCGGCGGACTCGCATGAAGGCATACACCAGAAGCTGAAGGGTGATCGCGCCTGTGCAATCCAGCAACACATCCCACGGCGAAGAGGTCCGGTTGGGTAGAAAGGACTGGTGGTATTCGTCGGCGCTGGCGATGAGCGCTGTTCCCAGCAGAGCCAGCATCGCGTCGGTCAGGAAGCGCGAGTGGGGAAGCGTCATCCACCACGCCCGCAGCCACGCCAGTCCGATCAGGCCATAGCCGATGAAATGACCCGACTTGCGGATGAAGTGATGAATCATCTCCCAGCGCCGATTGGATATGTGGCCGAAGATGGCCTCAAAGAGCGCACGAAAAGGGCCGCTGGTGTGGTCGGCTCCCATGAACTCGGTTGACTCCACCGCGATCATTGCGATCCCTAAAGCCACAGGCAGCCAGGTTCGCACCCAGAACGCCCAGTGGCGCCGGTCATTCCACATGGTAGTTGGGCGCCTCGCGGGTGATGATGACGTCGTGCACGTGGCTCTCGCGGAGACCTGCACCGGAAATGCGCACGAACTGCCCGTTCTCTTGAAGCTCACGGATGGTGCTGCAGCCCAGATAACCCATGCCCGAGCGCAGGCCGCCCACAAGCTGGTAAACCATCGACTCTAGCGGCCCGCGGTACGGCACCCGGCCCTCAATGCCTTCGGGAACATACTTGGCCAGGCGATTCTGGCCATTCCGTTCCCGCTGGACCACGCCTTCGCCCCCTGCTTCCGCTTCGGCCAGATCGGCGGTGCTCTGGAAATAGCGCTCGCCGCCACCCTGGCTCATGGCGCTCAGCGACCCCATGCCGCGATAGCTCTTGAAGCTTCGGCCCTGATAAAGAATGGTCTCTCCCGGACTTTCGTCAACCCCTGCGAACAGCGAGCCGATCATAACCGAACTAGCTCCCGCCGCAATGGCTTTTGTTACCTCGCCGGAATACTTGATGCCCCCGTCGGCAATCACCGGGATGTCTCGTTCGCGCGCGGCGCGATAGGCCTCGGCGATGGCCGTGATCTGCGGCATGCCTGCGCCGGTGACCATGCGCGTGGTGCAGATGGAACCGGGCCCGATGCCCACCTTGATGGCGTCGGCGCCGGCGTCGATGAGCGCCAATGCGCCCTCGTAAGTTGCCACGTTGCCGGCAAGTAGGCCCACGCCTGGGAAGCGCTTCTTCACTTCCCGCACCGCTTCCAGCACGCGCGACGAGTGGCCGTGCGCGGAATCGATGGCGAGCACGTCGATACGGGCTTTCACGAGCTCCGCGGCGCGCTCCAGAAAGTCTCCCGTGGCGCCGATAGCCCCGCCCACGCGCAGCCGGCCCTTTTCGTCCTTGCTGGCGTTGGGGTACTTCAGTTTCTTCTGGATATCCTTGACCGTGATGAGGCCCTTCAACTCGTACTCGTCGTTGACCACCAGGAGCTTCTCGACCCGGTGCTCGTGCAAGATCTGCTCCGCCTCTTCAAGCGTGGTGCCGACCGGAACCGTGATGAGGTTCTTCTTGGTCATAACCGCGCTGATGGGGATATCGGTGCGGGTTTCAAAGCGCAGATCGCGGTTGGTGAGAATGCCTACCAGCTTCAGGCCCTGCGTGACCGGCACGCCGGAGATCCGGTAGCGGCGCATCACCTCGAGAGCGTCACCGATCATCTGGTCCGGCCCGATGGTGACCGGATCCACGATCATGCCGCTTTCCGAGCGCTTCACCTTGTCGATCTCGCCCGCCTGGGCCTCGACGTTGAGGTTGCGGTGGACGATGCCGATGCCGCCCATCTGCGCCATGGCGATGGCCATGCGCGATTCGGTGACCGTGTCCATGGCCGAGGAAAGCATCGGCGTGTTCAGCGTGATGTCGCGGGTGAGTTGCGTCTGGGTGCTCACCTGCGTGGGCACCACTTCGCTGTACGCCGGCACCAGCAGGACGTCGTCAAAGGTGAGAGCTTCAGGAAGAGTCTTGGCCAGCATCATACTCTGATGCGCCTGGCGGACCAGGGTTTCATTCACTGGGTCGGCAGGCGCTTGCCTCTATTGTAGCGGAGGAGGATCGGCTGGCTGGAATTCGCTGCAATTCAACGAGGCCAGTTACACGCCCACAGGGAATGGCTTGGGGCTCGACTCGTCTGTATTGGCTCCGCCGCGCCACCGCTCGAACCGTCCTTGTAGCAGGCTCATCAGCCCCGTATACCAGTACCCGATGACGAACAGAATCAGGAACGGCGCGGTGAAATAGTTGTGGTTCGAGAAGCAGTAAACGATGGCCAGAAAAAAATACGCGCCGATAATCAGCTCGATCCAGGGGGTCAGCTTGAGGCGCTTGCGGTACTTGGCGGCGTGGGTCTTTTCGCCCTTCTTGGCCACCCGGTACTTAGGGGTGCGAGCGAAGGCGCTCTTGATGCCGAACAAGGCCTCCATCACGGCCTTGGAGTTGGTTACCGTGAGGCCGATCCCGAGAGCCATCAGGAAAGGAAGGTACAGGAAGGTCTTCATCCAGGTCTTCGGAAACAATACCCGCTGGCTTACCAGGTAGAACACCGCAATCGACAGGCTAGATGCAGTGAACAGGGGCACATCGATGAGCAGCATCTGGAACCAGCCCTGGTAGAAGCGCACGATCATGCACGGGATGAGGAGCGCCGTCATGACAATCATCAGGGGATAGCTGACGTTTGCGGTCAGATGATAGACGGCCTCAATCTTGATACGGCGAGGTACATCGGACCGGAACATCATGGGCAGCACCTTTTTGCTGGTCTGGATAAGTCCCTTGGCCCACCGCGCCTGCTGGGTTTTAAACGCGGTCATCTCGATGGGCAGTTCGGCCGGGCATTCGATTTCCGGCAGGTACTTGAATTTCCAGCCTGCCATCTGCGAGCGGTAGCTGAGGTCGGTGTCCTCGGTGAGAGTGTCGTGCTGCCAGCCGCCCGCGTCAGAAATGGCCGGGCGCCGCCACATCCCGGCGGTGCCATTGAAGTTGAAGAACTGCTGCGCCCGCGAACGGGCCCCGTGTTCCAGTACGAAATGCCCGTCCAGAAGGATGGCTTCGATCTGGGTCAGCAGGCTGTAATCCCGGTTCAGGTGGGTCCAGCGGGTTTGCACCATCCCGATCCCGGGCTCGGCGAAGTGATGAATGACCCGCATCAGCCAGTCGGGCGGCGGCACAAAGTCGGCATCGAAGATGGCGATGAACTCTCCCCTTGCCACCTTCAGCCCTGCATCCAGAGCGCCGGCCTTGAAGCCGTGACGGTTGGTGCGGTGGATGTAGACAATGGGGTGGCCAAGCGCCGCATAGCGCTCGACAATCGAGGCAGCCACTTCCGTCGTCTCGTCGGTCGAGTCGTCCAGGACCTGGATTTCGAGCTTTTCGGGCGGATACTCCATCGCGCACACAGCTTCGATCAGGCGGTCGATCACAAACTGCTCGTTGAAAATGGGCAGCTGCACCGTCACATTGGGCAGTTCGTCAAAATGTCGGACCGGGTTGGGGTTATGCTGCTTGCGGTATTTGAAGTAGTACCAGCACATCGTGTAACGGTGAATTCCATACACCGCCAGCACGATCATGACCAGGAAATAAGGAAACAGCAGGGCCGCATCAAACCAGTTCCAGTAGTGGTGCACCGTTGAAAACGGGTCGGTGAACCACGTCTTCATCTGGTGTTTAAGGCTATTCTGCTGCGCGAATGCTATTGCATGGAGCGGGGCGACGGTGATCGAAAACCAGCTAAGCGGTGCGGCGAACAGGGCAAGCCTCCAGGAGCGGCTAAGTGTCATTGTAAGCGAATCGCCGCCTCGCAAGTCAGACCCGTCTCGCGTGCGCGTCGTCCGAGTCGTTGGGTCCATCTCACCAGCTCCTCCCTGTAACTGGAAGAAGAATCGCTTCGATCGCTGCTTCTAATCGTGCATCGAAACGGGCGTGTCGTCGGGTTCACCATTCATGGACAAGAATCGGCTGACGTCCAACTATCGAGCGGTCTCGAAAGTGTGATTCCTGTGAATCAGAATTCGCAAACCTCCTGCTTTCTGTGTCCCAGGTTGCTGTTAGCCACCATCTGACCTATCCTCTTCCGTGTCAGGAGAAACAGGATGTCGACTGTCGCCGTTTCGCCCATTGCCGCCGCCCGGGGCGGAAGCTTCCTCATCGAGCCCCGCACACCCCAGGAGGTCTTCACACCCGAAGACCTGAGCCCGGAGCAGCGCCAGATTGCCGCCACCGCTGCCCAGTTTGCCCGTGAAGAAATTCTCCCCCTCGTGGACGCCGTCGAAGCCAAGGAACCTGGCATCATGCGTGGCGTGCTCGAAAAGGCTGCCGCGCTGGGATTCACATCGGTCGAAATCCCGGAAGACTACGGCGGCATGGGCATGGACAAGATCACGTCCACCGTGGTGACGGACAATATCGCGGTCCTTGCCAGCTTTTCGACAGCCTTTGGCGCGCAGACCGGAATCGGCACCCTCCCCCTGGTCTGGTACGGCACCGAGGAACAAAAGAGAAAATACCTGCCCCGGCTGGCGAGCGGCGAGTGGGTCGCGGCTTACGCGCTTTCTGAAGCCAGCTCGGGTTCAGATGCGATGAACGTCCGCACCCGGGCGACACTCTCGGAAGATGGAAGCCACTACGTCCTCAATGGCGAAAAAATGTGGATCACCAACTGCGGCTTCGCAGACCTGTATACCGTTTTTGCCAAGATCGACGGAGCAAGGTTCTCCGCGTTTCTCGTGGAAAGAACCTTCTCGGGTGTGAAGGTCGGGGCCGAAGAACATAAACTCGGCATTCGCGGATCATCGACCTGCCCGCTGGTACTGGACAATTGCCAGGTCCCGGCCGGGAACTTGCTGGGCGTCGAGGGCAAGGGCCATCACATCGCCTTCAACGTCCTGAATGTTGGGCGCTTCAAGCTCGGTGTGGCCTGCGTGGGCGGGTCCCGCCACGCCCTGGCAGCCATGATTCGCTATGCCAAAGAGCGCAAGGCGTTCGGCAAATCGATCGCGGAGTTCGGGCTCATCCAGCGCAAAATCGCCCTGAGCGCGGCCCGGCTATACGCGGCCGAAAGCATGGCTTACCGGACGGTGGGCATGATCGATGCGGCGCTATCCCAACTGGGGCCCGAACAGGCAAAAGATCCGCGCGAAATCCAGCGCCGTATCGAAGAGTATGCAGTTGAGTGCTCCATCCTGAAGGTCTACGGATCGGAGATGATCAGCTACATTGCGGACGAATATGTCGCGGTGATGGGCGGCTACGGCTACGTGGAAGAATACCCTGCGGCGCGTTTCTATCGCGACGCGCGCATCAACCGGATCTTTGAGGGCACGAACGAAATCAATCGCCTCATCATCACCGGGTGGTTGATGAAGCGCGCGGCGGCCGGCGAACTTCCCCTTTTGAAAGCCATCCGCAGCCTCATGGACGAAGTGACGCAGCCGCCGTCGCTGGACGGCAGCGGTGACTCCAGCGAGGTGCTCGGACATGAGGCCGAAGTGCTCGCGGCGTCCCGCAAGATCGGGTTGTTTGCCGCCGGAGTCGCCAGCCAGCGCTTCCTGGCCGCACTCCAGGACCAGCAGGAGATCATGGCCGATCTCGCCGACATCATCAGCGGAGTGTACGCGTTGGACTCAGCTTTGATGCGGGCCCGGAAACTTGCCGGTTCCGGCAAGGGTTCTGCCGAAGTTGCCGCAGCAATGACAGGACTGCTGGCGGACGAAACGCTGGCATTCGCGGAACAGGCCGCGCGCAGAATACTGGCGGCCTGCGCGGAGGGAGACGAACTCCGCACCCAATTGGCAATCCTCCGTCGTCTGGCCCGTTCGAGCCCCTCCGATCCGGTAGCCCTGAGCCGCGCCGTGGCCAAAAAGTGCATTGAGCTGGAGAAATACCCGGTCTAGCAAGTCGTCGGAAATTGTCCCCGCGGTTCCGTTCAATCACGACGCGCAAACAAAACCCCCGGCCGCAAGACCGGGGGGCAGGCTCTTTCGGGTTTAAGTGTCAGTTGCTGAAGAGCAGTACGCCTGCGGGCTTCTCTTCGGTACCGCTGTCGTCCGCGCTGACCGGGCGATAGAAGAGCTGGTTGTTGTTCAGGTAAACCTCGAGGAAGGCTGGGCGGTCGGCGATCTGGCCGGCGATCAGCGCTTCTGAGAGCGGGTCTTCGACGTAGCGCTGGAGGGCGCGGCGCAAGGGGCGAGCCCCGTAGCTGCGGTCGACCAGTGTCTTGTCGAGAATCCATTTCTTGGCGTCCTCGGTGACGGAGATGGTGATCGCCTTCTGGGCCAGATTGTGGTTGAGCTGCTGCACGAGGAGCTCGACGATCTGGATCAGGTCGGCATCGTTCAGTGATTGGAACAGGATCACTTCGTCGAGACGGTTGAGGAACTCGGGGTTGAAGGTTTTCTTCACCTCGTTCTTCACCAGCTCTTCGATCTTTTCGCTGACCAGGTCGTCGCGGTCGCTCTGGAACCCGAGGCCCTGCTTCTTCATCAGGTGGCGGGCGCCGATGTTCGAAGTCATGATGAGGATGGTGTTCTTGAAGTCGACCGTATTGCCAAGACCATCGGTCAACTGGCCATCTTCAAACACCTGCAGCAGCAGATTAAAGACATCGGGGTGCGCCTTCTCGACTTCGTCCAGGAGGACCACAGAGTAGGGCGAGCGCTTGACGCGTTCGGTCAACTGGCCGCCTTCCTCGTAGCCCACGTACCCCGGAGGCGAACCGATCAACTTCGAGACCGAGTGTTTCTCCATGAACTCCGACATATCGAAGCGAATGAGCGCCTTGTCAGACCCGAACAGGAATTGAGCCAGAGTCCGCGCCATTTCGGTTTTGCCCACGCCGGTGGGGCCAAGGAACAGGAAGCTGCCGATAGGCCGCGCCGGAGACTTGAGGCCGGCGCGCGAACGCCGGATCGCCCGGGCCAGAGCGCTGATCGCCTTCTCCTGCGAGATGACGCGCTTGTGGAGTTCCTCCTCCACACGCAGAAGCTTCTGGGTTTCTTCTTCCTTGATGCTGGTAACGGGCACGCCGGTCCAGCGGCTGACCACGTCCTCGATGTCCTCGCGGCCGACGATGCCGGCAGCCGAGTCGTCGAGATGGTACTTGTCCCTCAGGGCACGCAGGCTTTCGCGCTCCTTGCGCTCCTCGTCGGAGTAGAACCGCGCCTTCTCGAACTCGTGGTTAGCGATGGCCGAGTCCATTCGGTGGACGATGAACTTGATGCGCTTCTGGACTTCGGTGATTTCTTCCGGAAGTGAGGTCTGCCGAAGCTTGACGCGGGCGCCGGCTTCGTCGATGAGATCAATGGCCTTGTCGGGCAGGAAGCGGTCCGGGATGTAGCGGTTGGAGTGCGACACCGCAAACTCGATGGCCGCATCGGTATAGCTGACCGCGTGGAATTTTTCGTAGCGGTCCTTGATGCCCATGATGATCTTGACCGCGTCGGCTTCGTTCGGCGGCGGCACCTTGACGGCCTGGAAGCGGCGCTCGAGGGAGCGGTCCTTTTCGATCGACTTGCGGTACTCGGCCGGGGTGGTGGCGCCGATGCACTGGATTTCGCCGCGGCTCAAAGCGGGCTTGAGGATGTTGGCGGCATCGAGCGAGCCTTCCGCTGAACCCGCGCCGACTAACGTGTGCAACTCGTCGATGAAGATGATGGAATTCTGATTCTCCATCAGCTCTTTCATGATGGTCTTGAGGCGCTCTTCGAACTGGCCGCGGTACTTGGTGCCGGCGACGATGAGCGACAGGTCCAGGCCGAGAACGCGCTTGTCGGCCAGGAAGGTCGGCACTTCGCCATCCGCGATGCGCTGGGCGAGGCCCTCGACGATGGCCGTCTTGCCCACGCCGGGCTCTCCGATGAGGACCGGGTTGTTCTTGGTGCGGCGGCACAGGATCTGGATGACGCGCTCGAGCTCGCCATCGCGCCCCACCAGGGGATCCAGTTGCCCGTCCATCGCGGCCTGGGTGAGGTCGCGGCTGAACTCGGCCAGCAGGCTGGATTCGCGCTGCCGAGCCTGTGCGGGAGCCTTCTCCTGCGTGACACGGGCCAGCTCATCGCGAATCTGCGCCAGCTTGAGGCCGCGCTCCTGCAGGATCTCGGAAGCGAAGCACTTTTCTTCGCGCAGCAAGCCGAGAAGCAGGTGTTCGGTGCCGATGTGCTTGTGCCCCAGGCGCTCGGCTTCTTCTGCCGCATACGCCAGCACCCTCTTGCACTCGTTCGAAAGCGGCAGGTCGACACTCGTAGAGACCTTTTCGCGGATGGTGGTGTGCGCCTCGATTTGCTTGCGGATCGACTCCACCGAGGCGTGCGAGCGCAGGAAGCGATTGGTCAGTGCCTTGTCTTCGCGCAACAGGCCGAGCAGCAGGTGCTCGGTCTCGATATAGGGCGAACCGAACTGGCTGGCCTCATACCGCGCGAAGAAGATCACGCGCCTTGCCTTCTCCGTATAGCGTTCGAACATATATTTCTCCCTCTTACCCGGGCTCTCGGGCTGGAGTAACCGTCCGGTCTCCCGGCCTCGGCTCAACCTGCTCGCGCCCTCACCAGCTTCGCCGCCCGAGGTAATCGAGAAAAATCCGGCCTGCCTCAGAACAGCTCTTTGAGATGGTTTTCGGAGAAACTCCCCGATCGCTTCCCGGGCGGCAACCATGCCCCGGCAGCTTCCATCTGACCTCTGACGAGCCATAGCGGATGGGAAGATCCGTCTGTGACCCGCTTTCCTGCTACTCTATGAGACTCATTTCGCGCCCGTAATGCTGCTTTTTCCGGGTTCGATTTCTTCCAAGTGGTTCGGTTTAGACACTGTTGCCGACATCGTCAGGCGCCCACCCTCAAGCCGCAAAACCCTCGAACAGCGCGCCGCGAGATCCAGATTGTGGGTCACTACAACCGATGTTAATTGATAGCTTGCGTGCAGTCGTTGAAGTAGATCAAACACCAGAACCGCGTTGCTTTCGTCCAGGTCTCCAGTGGGCTCATCGGCAAGCAGGACCCGGGGACCATTGACGAGGGCGCGCGCCAAAGCTACTCGCTGCTGTTCGCCGCCGGAGAGTTCGCCCGGACGATGTTCGCGGCGGTCCTCCAACCCGACTTCTCTCAACCAGTTAGCCGCCACGGACAGGGCTTCCCTCCGGGATTGGCCTTGAGCCAACAGCGGCATGGCCACATTTTCTTGCGCCGTAAACTCCGGCAGGAGGTAATGAGCCTGCCAAACGTAGCCGATGGTGCGATTGCGGAAGGCCGCAGCCTGCCGGGCGTTGAGTTCTGCCACGTTGGTAGACGCGCAGTATACTCTCCCGGCGGAGGGCGCATCAAGGGCGCCCAGAATGTGCAAAAGGGTGCTCTTACCGGCACCGGACTGGCCGACGATGGCAACCAGTTCACCCGCCTCAACTTCGAGATGAAGATTGCGGAACAGCGTGAGCGGTCCACGGGCTGTCTGATAGGTTTTTTCTAACTCGTTGACCTGAATGATGGGCCCGTTGACGTCCCGCACCTCGGTATCCCGCTGCGAACGGGCGCCTGGAGATGCAACCGCTGAAGGAGGTTCGGTCATTCGTTATTTCCATTTTATCGTGCCGGGTTTGACGGGCAGACGGAGACTTAGACCTTAGGTAACGGCCATACAATCATGCATTCGTCACGTCCCGCAAGCCATTCATCTTTCGGGTGATCCAGGAACAGTGTCGTCGATCACTTCGCGCCGGTCAGGGCTGCCGCTACAACTGAAGTTGCTCCATGAGGACCCGCCCATACACTCTTCCGGTCACCCTCGCCGTGTGCGTCATGGCGGGCAACACGACCGTCCGCGCGCAGTCCTACTATCGGCAATTTCCGGTCTCGCAACGCCGCCATGGCAGACGTGCAGCCCGCCTGGATGGGCCCCCTCATTCAATCGGACGCCCGGCTCACCCAGGCCGCGAAAGTGTCCGTCTCCGCGGCAACAATCAATGGAGCCCAGGTCACCAGTTATGGCAACAATCATGGAATCAGCCTGCTGGGCGGCCGGCGATTCCAGTTCGATTTCAACCCTCCCTCGTACTTCCAGAACAGTTCTCCCACCATGCCCGACGGTTTTGGCAACGCATCGACCCAGGTGAAGTACCGTGTTGCCTCAGGGAATGCCGAGCACGGTAACTTCGCCTTAAGCGCCGCCCTCTGCCGATCGTTCGGCGGCGGATATCAGCAGAATGGAATGCTCACAGGCGCCTGGTTCCCCAAGCTTCTGGCGGGCAAGGCATTTGGACGATTCGCAATTCAGTCTGCACTGAATGGCGTCCTGCCAGTGAGCAAGATCGCCGAACAGGGCCGTGCGATCGAATGGAACTCTACCGCCCAGCTGCACGCGGGCTCACACGCGTACTTTGATATCGAGGACAACGTCACGTGGTTCGTGGGCGGCCCTGACGATGGAAAGACGCAGAACTTCGTCACGCCGGCAGGTTTCCTTGTGGTCCGCCAAAGGGGTTGGGAAGCGACCCACACAGTGTTGGTCTTTAACGCCGGCATCCAGATCGCGACGTCGTCGTTCCACGGCTACAATCACAATATAGTGTCTGAAATGCGCATCCTCTTCTGAGGGAGCTGGACTTCTTCTGGAGTTCACTCGGCCGCTCGCAGGTGGACCGCATCCGGCGCCAAATCCGCCCCTCAAACCATCGCCAAGCCGGGAACTGACAATAATGCCAGTATCCGTTTTTGACCCAGCGTCCTTATGGTGAAATTACTGTTTTTTATGAGCGGCGCCCACCGCAACCGGCCCTCCAACGTACACTCGATCTACCGAACCGGAGCCAGCCAATGAGCATACCTCCCCCGGCTGAGAATGGGGTTTCAACACGGGCAATCAGCGCGCCGATCGACATCATCATCAGTCCCTTCACTCGCTTCGCACGGATGGGCGCTGCGGGGGGAATCGTGCTGCTGGCGAGCACCATTGCGGCCCTCATCTGGTCCAATTCACCCTGGCAGCACAGCTATCACGCCCTTCTCGAAACGAAATTGACCATAGGTTTTGGTTCGTTCGTTGTAAGCGAGAATCGGCATCACTGGATCAATGACGGGCTGATGTCGCTTTTCTTCTTCCTTGTGGGACTGGAAATCAAGCGTGAATTCCTGATTGGAGAGCTCTCCTCGCTGCGCCGGGCGGCGTTTCCCTTTATTGCCGCGCTCGGAGGATTGATCGTACCGGCGATCATTTACATCTCGCTCGCCGGCGACGCGAACTTCAGCCGAGGCTGGGCGATCCCCATCTCCACCGACATCGCCTTCACCCTTGGGCTGCTGACTTTCCTGGGATCACGAGTTCCGCCTTCTTTGAGAATCTTCGTAACCGCCCTGGCCATTGTGGACGACATCTTTGCCGTGGGAGTCATTGCCATTTTCTATACCAGCGAGATCGAGTACGTCAGCCTCGCGATCGGCCTGGGGGGCGTGCTTCTGTCTCTGATTGCCAATTTCCTGGGGATTCGCAAGCCCGTCGTGTATGCGGTGATCGGGATCGTGGTCTGGTGGGCTGTCTTGAACTCCGGCGTGCACGCCACCATCGCCGGAATCCTTCTTGCGTTTACCATCCCAGCCCGCACCTTTCTGAAGAAGTCCGAGTTTCTGGAACAGAGCCGCTGGCTCCTTGGTCGCCTTGAGGCGGCGCCCGACCACTCCTTCGAAGAACACTCCATCCTCCACACGTTGGAACAGAAGGCTGAACAGGCTGACTCGCCGCTTCATCGAATCGAACACGGACTCCAACCGTGGATCAGCTTTCTCGTCATGCCGCTATTTGCGCTTGCCAACGCCGGCGTCGATGTAACCCATAACCTCATCGGTGCCCTGAAGCATCCAGTGAGCTTCGGAATCCTGTTTGGTCTGTTCGCCGGAAAGCCGATCGGGATCTGGCTCTCCTCGTTCCTCGCCGCTAAAACCGGACTTGTCACGCCTCCCGCAAACGTCTCGTGGAATCAGATGTTCGGGGCTGCATGGCTGTGCGGAATCGGGTTCACGATGTCTCTCTTCGTCGCCGGGCTGGCTTTCGACGATGACGCGTTACTGAGCATCTCCAAGATCGCGATTCTGGGCGCATCGGTTGCCGCAGCAGTAGGCGGCTGCATCGTCCTGGTGCGATCAGGCTCAAAAACGGTTGCCGCATCTGAAGAGCAATAAATCGCAACACAAGAGCGGCTCATTCGCTCACCGGGTTTCGGGATCTGCTTCCGCCGAGCCAAACGAGCTACTGAGGGGTCCTCTGGCTTCAGAAACCCGCATCAACGCGACGTATATGCCCCCCGCAACAAAGAAGCCGACGAACCAGGCGTAGTCGTAGAGGAAGTGCAGTGGCCGGACGGCCAACCCGATCAGGGCGATCACAACTCCCAAAACCAGCGCAATGACGGCGCGGGGATTGATGCCCTTCGCGTAGTAATATGCGCCCTCGCGGTGATAGAGCGAATTCACGTCGAGCTCAGTTTTGCGAATGAGGAAATAATCGCAGACCATGATGCCGGCCACGGGTCCCAGCAGTCCCGAGTAGCTGACCAGCCAGCCGAAGATATACGCGTCGGGCGTGGCAAGCAGTTTCCAGGGACACATGGCGATGCCGAGAAAACCGGTAATTAGCCCGCCGGTGCGAAAGCTGATGAGACGAGGATAGAGGTTGGAGAAGTCGTTCGACGGCGAGACGACGTTGGCGCCGATGTTGACGTTGAGCGTGGCGATGAGAATCGCGATCAGCGCCACAAAGGCAACAACAGGCTGATGAAATGCGCCGATGAGCTGAATGGGATTCCAGATTGGATGGCCAAAGAGAACCGCCGACGCTGATGTAACCGAGATACCGACAAACGTGTACAACGCCATCGCCACTGGCAGTCCGAAAGCCTGCCCCCAGGCCTGCGACGTCTGCGATTTGGAGTAGCGGGTGAAGTCGGGAATGTTGAGTGCCAGCGTGGCCCAGTAGCCGACCATAGCGGTGAGCGATGGAAAAAACACCGCGAGGAATTCGCCCGTCGAGTGGAACTGGCTGGGCGTAGAGAGCATGGTGCCAAAGCTGCCCGCCTTGATGCGCACCCAGATCAGCAGCGCCGCGGCCATAATGCACATGAAAGGTGCGCCAAAGGCCTGCAGGTGGCGGATGGATTCAACGCCGCGCCAGACGACAACCATGTTCAACAGCCAGAAGAACAGAAAGCTGGTCCACAGGACCGCGGAGTTGCCGCCCAGCGAGGGCCAGATCACGACCAGCATGGAGTCGATAGCCTGGCCCCCGATCCACGACTGGATGCCGAACCATCCGCAGGCCACAATGGCGCGCAGGATCGCCGGAAGGTTGGCGCCGCGGACGCCGAATGGAGCCCGAATGAAGACGGGAAACGGAATGCCGTACTTGGCGCCGGCATGCGCGTTGAGCAGCATGGGAACGAGCACGATGAGATTGCCAAGAAGCACCGTGCCCACAGCCTGCTTCCAGTCCATACCCTTGGCAATGAGTGAAGAAGCAAGCTGGTAGGTGGTGATCTCCATCGACATGGAGAACCACAAGGCGATGTAGTTGTACAGGCCCCAGGTGCGTTGCGCGGGCGTGGTGGGCGCCAGGTCGCGGTTAGAAAGAGATGGATCAACAACGCTCAAATGCTTCTCCAGATGTCTTTGGCAGACTAACCAATGAAACTCCGTGCCCCATCCTTGCGATTTCTTTTTGTCGCAAGGGTGGGAGGCCATGAACCTCCTGTCGATCTGTCATCCCGCGTTTCCATCAGAATGACAAACCTTAAGCCGCGACCAGTTGACAAACAGCATGGACAAAATTATTTCCAGGCCCCGCCCCGCGCTTCCCGCCGGAGGTAGTTCCCTCGTCCCGGCTTACCAACAAACTCCCCTTGCGAAACGATCAGTTCGCCGCGGGAGTATACATCGCGGGCATTGCCGCGTACATGAAAGCCTTCAAACATGGAGTAGTCGACGCGCATGTGGTGGGTGGCAGCGGAGATGGTGTACTCGGCGGTGGGATCCCAGAGGACAATGTCGGCATCGCTGCCCGGGGCCAGTATGCCCTTCCTGGGATACATGCCGAAGATGCGCGCGGGCGCAGTGGCGACAATTTCGACGAAGCGGTTGAGGGTGAGGTTGCCCTGGCCCACGCCGTGATGGTGGAGAAGTTGCAGCCGGTTCTCGATGCCCGGGCCGCCATTGGGAATCTTGGTGAAGTCGTCTTTACCGAGCGCCTTCTGATCTTCGAAGCAGAAGGGGCAGTGGTCGGTCGAGACCACCTGCAGATTGTCGGTGCGCAGGCCGTCCCACAGCTTGGGCTGATTGGCACGCTCCCGCAGGGGCGGGGTGAAGACGTACTTTGCGCCTTCCCATCCCTTGTCGACCATGTTGTCTTCGAGCGAAAGCAGCAGGTACTGGGGACAGGTCTCCGCGAACGCAGGCAGGCCCCGGTCGCGCGCTTCCCTCACCTGGTTCAGGGCGTCTTCGCTGGAGAGATGAACAATATAGATGGGCACGCCGGCCATCTCCGCCATCGCGATCGCGCGATGCACGGCTTCGGCCTCGGCGCGTGTGGGGCGCGTGAGTGCATGGTAGATGGGCGCGGTCTTGCCTTCGGCCAGCGCCTGCTGCACGATGACATCGATCACGGAGCCGTTCTCGGCATGCATGCAGATGAGCGCGCCGTTCTTCGCGGTCTGGCGCAGGGCCTTGAAGATGGTTGCGTCGTCAACCATTAGCACGTTGGGATAGGCCATGAACAGCTTGAGGCTGGCCACGCCTTCGCGCACCATGTCGTCCATGTCTTCGAGGCCGGCGTCGGGCAGATCGGTAACGATCATGTGCAGGCCATAGTCGATGCAGGCTTTGCCCTCGGCCTTCTTCCACCACGTATCCAGGGCGGTGCGCATTTTCGTGCCCCGGGCCTGGATGGCGAAGTCCACGATAGTAGTCGTCCCGCCGATCGCGGCTGCCCTCGTGCCGGTCTCGAAGTCGTCAGCGGACTTGGAGCCGCCGAAGGGCATGTCGAGATGGGTGTGCGCATCAATGCCGCCGGGAAGGAGCAGCAATCCGGTGGCGTCGACGACAGTCTGTGCGGCGCTGGCCGGGATGCCGGCGCGGATTTCTTTGATGGTCGCGCCGTCGATCAGCAGGTCAGCCTTGACGGTGGAGTCGGCATTGACGATGGCTCCGTTTTGGATGAGGACTGGTGGCATGAACGGTATCCTCGTTCTCGCAATATAAGAATGCAAAACTCTATGCTGTCATCCTAAGCGGAGTGGATCACGCCTCGCGTGATTCACGAAGTCGAAAGCCTGCCCTGAGCGCAGATCGAGAAGCGATCGGAGTCGAATGGGGACCTGCAGTTATTCTTGCCGTTGCATTTGCAATGTCAACCACCTCACGCTTCACGCTTGATTCGGATCCGTCACGCAAGCCGCCCCGTGCGTACGCTCCTCCCAACTCTCCGGAGCCATCCCCGTGTCGACCCGAACCATGGTGATGCATTCATCTACGGGGCACACCAGCGAGCACAGGTTACAGCCGACACATTCTGTTTCGTCCACACGCGGAATACGCGCCAGCGGCGTGGGATAGGGCCCCAGGGCGGCAAGTTTCAGGGCACGCTCCTTGCGCGTGACCGGCGTGTTGGTAATCGCGGTGCGGCTCTGCGCCTCGCGCTCTGAAGGGACAGAATGCAATTCGACAGGACCGTCGACAGGGCCGGTGACGCGATCGAGATGGATGCACTGGTGCGCGCCATCCCAGCAGGCAATGTGGCACAGGTCGCAGCCGATGCACTTCTGCTCGTTGATGCGGGCCACGATTTTGTAGTTGAGGTTGAGTTGCTTCCACTCGGTAACGCGGGGAAGCGAGAGCCCGCGGAAATCTTCGATGGTGTCGAAGCCTTTCGAACGCATCCAATTTGCAAGCCCCTCGGCCATGTCTTCGACGATGCGATAGCCATAGTGCATGGCCGCGGTGCACACCTGAACCGTTCCACACCCGAGCAGGATGAACTCGGCCGCATCGCTCCAGGTGCCGATACCGCCGATGCCGGAGAGGGGCAGAGCCGCAGCGGGATCGGCCATCACCTGCTGCACCATGTTGAGCGCGATCGGCTTGACCGCCGGGCCGCAGTAGCCTCCGTGTGAGCTCTTGCCATCGACATTGGGGCGGGGCGTGAAGGTATCGAGATCGATGCCGGTGATGGAGTTGATCGTATTGATCGCGGACAGGCCATCTGCGCCGCCGCGCTTGGCCGCGCGTGCCACGGTGCGGATGTCAGTGATATTCGGCGTGAGCTTCACCAGCACCGGCGTGCGCGCTTTCTCCTTGACCCACGCGGTGATCATCTCGGCGTACTCGGGCACTTGGCCGACCGCCGAACCCATGCCGCGCTCGCTCATGCCGTGAGGGCAGCCGAAATTGAGTTCGAGTCCATCGGCGCCGGCATCTTCAGACCGGGTGACAATCTCGTGCCACGCCTCGCGATTCGAGGCCACCATCAGCGACGCAATCACCGCGTGCTGCGGATAGCGCTTCTTCACTTCCGCCATTTCGCGCAGATTTTCTTCAACGGTGCGGTCGCTGATGAGCTCGATGTTGTTGAAGCCCATGATCCGCTGCCCATTCCAGTCCGTGGCCGAGTAGCGCGAACTCACGTTGGTAACCGGTTCGCCGATAGTCTTCCACACCGCGCCGCCCCAGCCGGCGTCGAAGGCCCTCATGATCTGTTCGCCGCAATTTGTGGGCGGAGCCGAGGCCAGCCAGAACGGGTTGGGCGAATCGATGCGGCCGGCAAAGCCGCGGACACGAAGGTCAGGCCCAGTCTTAGACATGAGCGGCCCCCGCCTGCTGCAGCATGGCGAGCGCGGCACGTTTGCCATCAGCCACCGCGTCGACAACTTCCCGGCCGCCGTTCACGCAATCGCCGCCGGCATAGTAACGGGCGTTGCCGGTTCTTCCGGTAACCGGATCGGCGATGATGCGGCCGTCGCGGATCTCGACGTGGCGGAACTGCTGCATGAGCGTGGATAACGGCGATTGACCGATGGCGGGTACCACCATGTCGCACGAAATCGTGGATTGCGAATCGGGAACCTGGACCATGGTCATGCCTACCTGCTGCACTTGCACCGTGTCGAGCAGCAGGCGGCCGTGGGCGTCAGGGCGAATGGCCAGGGGCGCTCGCCGCCACAGGAACTGCACGCCCTCCTGCTTCGCGTGTTCGTATTCGAAATGGAATGCGGAGATGTCGTTCTCGCCGCGGCGATAGAGGACGTAGACGGTTTCCGCACCGAGGCGCCGCGCGGCGTTGGCGGCGTCGATGGCGGTGTTACCGGCGCCCACCACCACGACCGTACCTTCGATCCGGTGCAAGCGCCCCGTCTTGTAAGCTGCGATCAAGGCGAGCGCATTGATGACGCCCTCGTGGTCCTCGCCGGGCACGCCCAGGCGCTGCATCGCCCCCAGACCAACACCGAGGAAGATGATGTCGAATTCAGACTCGAGCTTTTCCAGCGCCTGGGCCGAATCGATCACCGATCCAAAGCGAAACTCCACACCCATGCGGCGAATCAATTCCGCTTCGCGCAGGCTCTCGGCGACACGCAGTTTGTATTCAGCCACGCCGTATGTGTTCAGGCCGCCGGGCAACGCGCGGCATTCGAGGATGGTGACCGACGCGCCATGGCGCCGGAGTTCGGCGGCACACGCCAGGGAAGCCGGACCCGCGCCAATGCAGGCCACGCGAAGGTCCCTCCGCGCGGGCGGAGTGGTGAGCAGATCTTCACCGGAAGCATGGAAGATATCCATGGCGTGACGCTGCAGCAATGCGATCTGGATCGGGTCGCGATTGTAGCGATGCATGACGCAGGCGCCCTCGCAGAGGACTTCCACGGGGCAGGCCCGCGCACAACTGCCGCCCAGCACGTTGGCATCGAGAATGCGCAGCGCCGAACCGCGCAGATTGCCGGTGGCGAGGCGCTTGATGAAGCCGGGGACGTCGATGTGCGTGGGGCAGGCCGCGGTGCAGGGCGCGTCAAAGCAGTAGAGGCACCGATGCGCCTCGACCACGGCGGCCTGCGGCGCGAGCGGGGGTTTGATTTCGCCAAAGCGTTCGCGGAGCAGCGGATCGTCGGGCAGGGTCACTATGCTCATCAAGACCTCAGGGGAAGTGCGTGAGCAATTTCAAAATTCTATAAAGCAGATCCTATGAAATCACGAGGCGACGATGGGTCCATACAGGTCAGGGCGGCGGTCACGGAAGAACTGCCAGGTTCGCCGCACATCGGCGATCTCGTCGAGGTTCAGGTCCGCGGTCAGCACTTCATCCTGGTCGCGTCCGGCCTGCGCAATAATCTGGCCGCGGGGGTTGGCGAAATAGCTCGATCCATAAAACTCGCCGATGTTCCAGGGCGGCTCGGTCCCCACGCGATTGATGGCGGCGATGAAGTAGCCGTTGGCGGCAGCGTGGGCGGGCTGCTCCAGTTTCCAGAGGTATTCGCTCAGCCCCGCGACGGTGGCTGACGGGTTGAAGACGATTTCCGCGCCATTCAGGCCCAGGCAGCGTGCCCCTTCAGGGAAATGCCGGTCGTAGCAGATATAGACGCCGATCTTGGCAAAACCGAGATCGAAAACCGGGTAACCCAGGTTGCCGGGGCGGAAATAGAACTTCTCCCAGAAGCCCGGCGCCACGTGGGGAATGTGGGTTTTGCGATATTTGCCGAGGTAGGACCCGTCGCTCGCGAGAACGGCGGCGGTGTTGTAGAAAATGCCTTCCTGCTCAACCTCGTACACCGGCACGACCATGGCGATGCGCAATTCCTTTGCCAGCGATTGCATGAGGCTGACTGTGGGGCCATGGGGAACCGGCTCGGTGGCTTCATACCACTTCACCGACTGTTCGGCACAGAAGTAGGGTCCGTTGAAGATCTCCTGGAGGCAGACAATCTGCGCGCCGTCCGCGGCGGCTTTGCGGATCAGGCCCAGATGCTTGTCGATCATGGCCTGCTTCTGAATCGCAAGCGGCTCGGTGGCGGGCACAGCGTTGGACGCCTGGATGATGGAACAGCGAACGATGCGGGGCATGGCTTCCCGGCTCCAGTCGAACGGGGGTGTGAGTCTTTGACGTTAACGCATGGCGCCGGGTTGAGCAATGGGTTTGTTGCCGTTTGGGGTTACGGAACGGGAATGCAGGATCGGAGCAGACGGACCGTTGCAACAGCTGCGACAGTCCGGATTGGGATAGCTTGTCTCGCGCCCCGGCAAGGCCAGCTAGTCGTCGCCTTCCAGCGCTTTCAGCAACTCCTCCGCGTCGGTTATCGGGGGCAGGCAGGTCCGGCCGCGGCAAACAATCGTATACACCTCGCCGCCCTTCGGCTTGGGGACCTCGAGCAGCATCTCTGCCAGCGCCTCGGGGATTCCTCCCGGAACCAGGCGGAACGGGGCCACGCGCATGACGGTCTTGTTAACGCCGTAGCGGGCCACGGCCATGGCTTCGAGGCGTGCCGCTTCCGGCCCGGAGCCCACCACAACGATCTGCAACGGATCGAGCATCAGCCTTTCGAGAGCCAACCCGTAGCTGCCCGCGTAGAGACCGAAATGCCCGACAACGCCCGAAAAGGTGGAGAGGGTGTCCTCCGCGATTTCGCGATACACGCCGTGGCCCGAGAGAGCCTCGAGCCGAAGGAGGGCCGAAGCGGCGGTGGGATTGCCGGCGGGCGTGGGTGAATCCTGCAGGGGTTTGCGGCGGGCGGACAGAGCTCCCAGCGGAACGGCTCCCGCGGCCGGCGAGGGCGTGTCGTAAAACGCGCCCGCAGTGCGATCGTGGAAGCGCGTAATCATGGCATCGGCAAGTTTTCGGGCGGCGCGGTAAAACTCCATCCGGCCGCTCGCCAGCCAGCCATCGATGCAGGCGTGAACCGTGAAGGCGTAATCGTCGAGCGTGGCCGGAACTCGCTCGGGAGGAGGCGTCCCGTCCGCAGTCTTGCGTGGCGGATAGGCAATCACGTGGTGGAGGAGGGCTTCGGTCTTCTGCGCGGGATAGGCAATCACATGGTGGAGGAGGTCTTCGCCGCTCCAGGCCTTGGCGAGCAGGCGGCGCAGCGTGAGCAGTGCGAAGTCGCGAGCCGATTCCAGACGCAGAACGCGAGCGGCTTCGAGGTAAGCCGTGACCGCCATCGCATTCCAGCCGGTGTAGAGGGTGCGGTCGATGAACGGAGTGGGACGCTCGGCGCGCGCGGCGATCAGCTTGGTGCGGGCCGATTCCAGGATCGGGCGCAGTTCCTCGACCGGTTTCCCCATCTCAGCGGCAAGCTCTTCGAGCGACTTCTTGCGGTTGAGGACATTCTTGGCCGGGTTGTGGTGCATGTCGCCCAGTTCGCCGATGTCGTAGTAGCGGCCGGCCACATCCAACTCGGCGGCATCGAGCTCAGCGCGTGCTTCGTCGAGGGTCCAGGTGAAGTAGTCCCCATCGTCGTCGAGGTCGATGTCGGCGTCCTGCGAGGCAAAAAAGCCGCCGCGGTCGCGATCGGTCATGGTGCTGTCGAGCCACGCCATGATCTCTTTTGCCGTCGCCAGAAAGTCCTCGCGCACAAAGCTCTGAAAGCCGTGGATGTAATTCCGCAGCAGCTCGGTGTTGTCGTACAGCATCTTCTCGAAGTGGGGAACGATCCAGCGCTCGTCGACGCTATACCGATGGAATCCGCCGGCCAGCTGGTCATACACTCCGCCCTTGGCCATCCGGTCGAGGGTGGTGATGAATGCATCCCGGGCCTGTTCGTTGTCGCGGTTCATGGCCATTTCGAGAAGCAGATCGAGAGCCGCCGGATGGGGGAACTTGGGCTGCGATCCGAAGCCGCCATTACGGGGATCGAACTGGGAAAGAATGGACCCGGCGATGGAGTCGACCAGGGCCAGAGAAACATCGCCGCGGGAGGCGAAGCTTTCATTGTGTTCAATGGCCGCCATGACACTGGAAGCCGACTCCAGCGCCTCTTCTTGGCGCTCCTTCCACACCTGGGACATGGTGAGCAGGACGCGGCCAAATCCGGGGCGGCCGTAGCGATCGTCGCGGGGAAAGTAGGTTCCGCCGAAATAAGGGCGTCCGTCGGGGGTCAGAAAGCCGGTCAGCGGCCATCCGCCTTGGCCGCTGATCGCGGAGACGGCCGCCTGGTACCGGGCATCGACGTCGGGGCGCTCGTCACGATCGACCTTGACGGGAACAAAGTGCTCATTGATGATGGCGGCCATTTCGGGGTCTTCATATGACTCCCGATCCATGACGTGGCACCAGTGGCACCACACTGCCCCAATATCGAGCAGGATGGGCTTGTTTTTGGCCTGGGCTAGGGAGAAGGCTGCATCGCCCCAGGGATGCCATTGCACCGGCTGGTGGCGCGCCGAGCGAAGGTAAGACGATGCGGAATGCTCCAGGAGATTCGAAACGGCATTAAGCGGCGAAACTTCCTCACGCATGGGCTGAGAATAAATGGATTGTCTGCTTCATCGCTATCTGATTAGATTGAGGCATCTATAAAAGAATTTGATCCCTGCGGCTGATCCGGTAGAAACCAGGACGGGCAACTCATAGACGGGGAATGACATCCTATACACGTTTGTACCCTCCCTCTGGACAGGTTTGATCAACCGGCATGCCGTAGCAGCCGCAGAACGTGCGCAGCCCCAGCGGCACGAAAAACCGGAGACTAGGACTCATGGACGGTGAGTTCGCAGGACTGGATTCCCGCACGGCTCTCGAGCCTGGACGGCAATTGCCAACGATGAGCGAACTGGTGCGGTCCTTCAACTGGGAGACCACTGCGCTCGGCGATCCCGCATTCTGGCCGCAGGCGCTGAAAACCACCGTCCGAATCCTGCTCACGTCGCGTTTTCCCATGTGGATGCTATGGGGCCCGGAACTCACAATCCTCTACAACGATGCCTATGCCCGGACAACGCTGGGCAAGAAGCACCCATGGGCGCTGGGCAAGCCAGCCAATGTGGTCTGGTCGGAAATATGGAAGGATATCGGGCCGCGCATCGAGCGGGTACTCGAAACCGGCGAGGCTTCGTGGGACGAGATGCTGCCGTTAATCCTCGAACGAAGCGGCTATCCAGAGGAGAGCTACCACACATTCTCGTACAGTCCTCTTGCGGGTCCGGATGGCGAGAACGCGGGCATGCTGTGCGTGGTGATGGAAGATACGGGGCGCGTTCTTGGCGAGCGCCAATTGGCTTCGCTGGGCACGCTCGCGTCCACGCTGGTTGACGCCAACACCCGGGCCGAGGTATTCACGGCCATCGAGCGCGGCCTCGAGAACCAGAAAGATATCCCGTTTGCGCTGGTTTATTTATTCGATGAGAACTCCAGCCGGCTCAGGCTCGTGGCGCGATGCGGCGTGGAGAATGCGCCTGGCGTCGCACGCGAGGAGATGGTCCTCGGCTCGCCGGACTGTCCGTGGCCTATCGAGGCGCTCATATCGAGCACCCCAGTGACTGCGGAGAACCTTGCCAGGTTGTTTTCGGGGCTGCCGATGGGCAGCTGGGATCGGCCGCCGGACAGCGCTCGCCTGGTGCCCTTCTCGCGCAAGGGACAGGACACGCCGGCTGGAATTTTCATCGCGGCGGTGAATCCGTATCGTCAGCTGGACGCGAGCTTCGCCGGGTATCTGGATCTGATCGCGGGCCAGATCGCGGCCAGCATCACCAATGCCGAAGCGTTTGAAGAAGAAAAGAAGCGCGCGGAGGCCCTGACGGAGCTGGACCGCGCCAAGACCTCGTTCTTCAGCAATGTGAGCCACGAACTGCGCACGCCGCTCACCCTCATCCTCGGCCCCGTTGAGGATGCGCTGACGAGCCAGAGCGCGCTTCAGCCCGCGGGCGTGGAGATGCTTCACCGCAACGCGCTTCGGCTTCTGAAAATGGTGAACGGGCTGCTCGATTTTGTGCGGATCGAGGCCGGCCGGCTGCATGCTTTGTATGAACCGACCGACCTCTCGCTATTGACCACCCAGTTGGCCAGCGTCTTTCGGTCGGCCGTGGAACGGGCAGGACTGGAACTGATCGTGGAGTGCCCTCCGCTGCCTGAGCCGGTATATGTTGACCGGGAAATGTGGGAGAAGATCGTCCTGAATCTTCTTTCCAATGCGCTGAAATCCACCTTCGATGGCGAGATCCGGGTCTCGATTTCAACCGACGGGAGCTTTGCGCAGCTCGAAGTCCGCGATACCGGCACAGGGATCCCGGAAGTCGAATTACCCCACCTGTTTGAGAGATTCCGGAGAGTGGAGGGTGCGCGGCGGCGCAGCCACGAGGGCACGGGGATCGGCCTGGCGCTGGTGAAGGAACTTGTGGAGATCCACGGCGGCGCCATCGCGGTGGAAAGCACCGAAGGGATGGAAGCACGTTTCGGATCATGGTCCCGTTCGGCCAAGAGCACCTGGCCCGGGAGCGCGTGATCAACGACGTGGTGAACCCCGTGGTTTTGCAGGGATCAGCGGTGTCGTATGTGCGGGAGGCCATCGGGTGGCTGGCAGGAGAGAACCGGCTGGCCGAAGAAATCACCGGGACAGAAGCCGGCGACCGGCCCCAGGGAACCGGGCCGTCGGACCGTGCGGAACGACGGCCGATCGTTCTGCTGGCGGACGACAACGCCGATATGCGGGAGTATCTGCGGGGACTGCTGAGCGGGCGATTCGACGTCGTCTCCGCCGGGAACGGCAGAGCGGCGCTGGAGCTTGCAGAGCGGATTCATCCCGACCTCGTGTTGACCGACGTGATGATGCCGGAGATGGACGGCTTTGCCCTGCTGGCTGCGCTTCGCCAGAGTGCGGCGATGCGCCTCGTGCCCGTGATCATGCTCTCGGCGCGAGCAGGGGAGGAGTCACGGATCGAGGGGCTGGGCGCGGGCGCTGACGATTATCTGACCAAGCCGTTCACGGCGCGGGAACTGGTCGCGCGGGTGGAAGCGCAACTCAAGATGGCGCGCTTGCGGAAGCAGGCCTGGGAACAGGAGGCGGCTCTCACGAAGGAGATTCAGCAGGCCCGCCAATTCGCCTGGGAAGCGCTGGAGCACATTCCGGATTCGTTCGCCACCCTGGATCGGGACTACACGGTTACCTACATGAATCCCGCAGCGGTAGCTATCACGGCGTCTTCGGGAATTCCGCACGTCGGGCGGCGGCTGTGGGATCTGTATCCGATGCTGCTGGGTACGCCCGTGGAGGAACAATTCCGTCGCGCCATGGAAGAGCGAGTGCCAGTCGAGTTCGAACAGTATTTCCGCGACGAAGAATCGGAACACTGGTTTCACTTCCAGGTGTACCCGCAGCCGGGTGAGGGAGTGACGGTTTACATGCGCGAAACCACCGAAGCGCGGCGAACCGAACAGGCGCTGCGGCGCACGGAACAACTGGCGGCCGCGGGAAGGCTGGCCGCCAGCATCGCGCATGAGATCAACAATCCCCTGGAAGCTGTAACCAACCTGCTTTACCTGGTCAAGATGGACGACACGCTCAAGGGCCAGTCGAAGGACCTGCTTGAAGTGGCCGACCGCGAATTGCAGCGGCTGTCGCACATCACTTCGCGCAGCCTCAAGTTCTATCGCCAGCGCACGGCGGCTAGTCTCACGCCGCTCGATGAACTGCTCGAGTCGGTGCTGTTCTTCCATGAAACCGAGATCAAGCTGCGCGGCATCGATGTCCGTCGCCGGTACCGTCCCTCGCCCCCGGTTTTCTGCCTGGCAGGGGAGATTCAGCAAGTGTTTACGAACCTGATCAGCAATGCTCTCGAGGCGGTCGGCGAAAAGGGCCGGGTGTACCTGCGGGTACGGCCGGCCATCGATCCCGAAGACAGGGAAGGTGTTGCCGTGACGCTGGCCGATTGCGGGACGGGCATGGACCGGTTCACGTTCGACAGGCTGTTTCATCCCTTCGTGACGACCAAAGGGGAGTCGGGAACGGGCCTTGGGCTGTGGGTGTCCAAGGGGATTGTGGACAAGCATCATGGAAACATACGGGTCCGCAGCAAGAAGGGATTCGGGTCGGTCTTCCGGATGTTTCTGCCGCTGGATACAACGGCGGGGAAATCGGAAGCGGCAGAGAAGCCGACCACGTAGGTCCTTCCTCCGCAGGCCCTGCGGACCGCGTTCGTGGCTTCCCTCCGGATTCATCGGGCTGCACTACTGACCGCTACGACTGGACCCCGTCCGCCGAGACCCTCCAGCCATGCATGCATTCCGTGCGCAAACGAAATGACCACGTGGTGACAACTACCTGACAAGCGCTGGTTGGGACTGGGGCTATGGTTGGCACGATGCCGGGACTTCGAGCGCACTCCCGGCGAAACCACATCGTCCACCCATAACCGGAACAGAAGCAAAGGAGTCCCCATGGTCAGCACAGAGACTTTAATGTATGCACGGCGCTGGAGCCTCGCATCCGTTGCCGCGTTCTCCCTCGCAACGGCTCTCACGGCGCAACCCACACAACACTACATTCAAACCAACCTGGTCTCGGATATGCCTGGCGTAGCAGCTGTCACCGACCCGAATCTTGTCAATGCGTGGGGCCTTTCGCGAAGCTCGGGAAGCCCGTGGTGGATCTCCGATAATGGACCGGGCCTGGCGACGCTCTACAACGGCGCAGGCGCTGTCCAATCCCTGGTCGTGACGATTCCGGGGGCCGACGGCAGCGGCGGCACACCCACCGGCCAGGTTTTCAATGGCACCACCGATTTCCAATTGACGCCTGGAAACCCGGCGCGCTTCATCTTCGTGACTGAGGACGGTACGGTCTCGGGCTGGAACCCGGCCGTGAATCCGACCATCGCGCAAATCAAGGTCAATACCCACAGTGCCTCGGTTTTCAAGGGAGTCGCTCTTGCCACCGCCGGCACTGCGTGGGGCGGCACAGCGAATTTCCTGTATGTGGCGGATTTCCGCAAGGGGCATGTGAACGTCTACGATGCGAATTTCCGTCGCGTGCACATGAATGAGGATGCTTTTGATGATGAAGATATCCCCCACGGCTTTGCTCCCTTCAACGTCCAGAACATCGGGGGAAACATCTATGTTGCATTTGCCCAGCAGGACAGCGCGAAGCACGACGAGGTCGACGGCGCGGGCCTGGGCTACGTCGATGTGTTCTCGCCCAGCGGGCGCCTCTTGCATCGTCTGCAGCATGGGCAGTGGTTTAACGCGCCCTGGGGCCTGGCCCAGGCGCCCACCGACTTTGGCGCCAACAGCCACAACCTCCTCGTTGGGCAATTCGGCAGCGGGCAGATTCTTGTCTTCGATCCGGTCACCGGAAAGTTTAAAGGGCCGCTGTATGATGCGACGAATAAACCGATCGCCATCGATGGGCTGTGGGGAATCGCCTTTGGCGGCGGAGGAACCGGGTCCGGCCCGTCCAACACCCTCTTCTTTACCGCCGGGCCAAACGGCGAAGCGGATGGACTCTTCGGCACCATTACAGCGATTGAAAACGTACTGGGCGGCGACCTCTAAGCGCGCGCACAAACGATCGAGCATGGCCGACTCTTTTTAGGGCTCTCCTCAGCTCGTCGGCCAGTAGAAGGGCCGCCCCATCGCAGGGGGCGGCCTTTTTTCTGCAGCCACGAAGCTCCAGTGCGATAGTCGGACAAGCAGGATTGGCATAGAATTGCGGGTGTCAAGCGCAGCGGAACGGTGCCGGTATCCAAGCTGCCGCGGGTAAGCGCAGCACACTCAAAGATTCGGGTTGTCTCCTGGAGGCAAGGCGTGATCCGCTCTTGGGAATTGGTCGGGATGTTGGTTGGCCTGGCGGTGCCGGCCTATGCGGTCCGGCCGATATCCGTGGCGGAGTTGGAACGGGTCTTGGCTGCATCGCAAAGCCTGCCCGACACCGAACTGGCCGCGCAGCTTTCCGATCTTCAATTGACCGAGCGATTGAATTGGGCGCGCTTGGCGCGCTGGAGAGCGGGCCTTGGGCGCGCGAAATCGGAGCGTGCGCTGCTGGGGCTGGCGGACCGCTCCGCATTCCTGCAGCCGCCGGCCGGAGAGATTCCGGACCGGCCAGCACCCGATGATACGGAACAGCGCCGGATCCTGGGTTTGACCGCGACCTATGTGGGCCAGGCGATTCCGCAGTTGCCGCGGTTCTATGCCACCCGCACCACTACTTACTTCGAGGACACCCCGGGGAGCGCCACTGAAATGCCGGAGACCGAAGGTGGCTCCCTGCACGCGGTACGGATTTCGCGCACCACGGTGCAATATCGCGACGGCCAGGAAATTGTGGAACCGGGCCCGGTCAAGGTCGAAAAGACGAAGCAGCGTGAGCACGGACTCAGAACCTGGGGCGCCTTTGGACCCGTGCTGGGACTGGTATTGGTGGATGCGGCCCAGAGCAAACTCGGATGGGGACACTGGGAACAGGGCGCGACCAGCCCTTTGGCCGTCTTCCGCTATGTCGTGCCCAAGGACAAGTCGCACTACGAGGTCCGCTACTGCTGCGTCGCTGCGTCCTATGGGCTGGAGAGCAATCCGTTCCAGCAGATGAGCGGATATCACGGCGAGATGGCGGTGGATCCTGCCACCGGGATCATTGCCCGCCTGACCCTTGAAGCGGAACTGGGGGCCAACGATCCCATTTCGCGCGCGGCGATTGCCGTGGACTACGGCCCGGTCGAGCTGGGCGGCAAGACCTATATCTGCCCTTCGCGAAGTGTCTCGATCTCGGTCGCCAAAACCCTTCGCAACATGCAGGACCCGGGCGGGCATAGCTGGCGGACCATGGGTCCGCGGCAGATGCTGCTGAACCACGTGGACTTCGATCAGTACCACCTGTTCCGCGCCGAAACGCGGGTACTTTCCGGCAGCGAGGAGCGATCGGCCGGGCTGGCTCCCGATGCCACGCTACCCATTGCGCAGCCCGTCGGCCTGCCACCTGCTGAAGAACCGCTCGCGGATGCCCCGGGCCGTGAAACTATCGCTCTCGAACGAGCCCGCGGCGCCGGCGAACGGTGGCGCTGCGACCGCGGAGGGAGAGACTCCGGAGATCAGCACCGCTGAAGCCACGGGACCGCCGGCGGGACCCGCAGATCAGGGTGACAACGGGGCGTCAAGCAGCCTGACGCTGCACATCAATGCCCGGCTGGTGGACGTAAACGTGGTGGCCCTGGACAACAAGGGACGGCCTGTCACAGACCTGAAGCCAGAGAACTTTGAGGTCTACGACAATGGGGTCAAGCAGAACGTAAGCATGTTCACGCAGGCGAATGCCACAACCGCGGGCCCGGCTCCAACACCTGCGGCGGCACCCACGATGGCAGCCGACGGACAGACATTCTCCAACCGCGCGGCGAAGACGGCGCAATCCAGGACTATTCAGGGCAACACGTTCATCCTGCTTCTGGACGGAAGCAATCTCGCCTGGCCGGATCTCGCCGTGGTGCGCGAACAGACGATGCGGTTTCTCAAGTCGTTGCCGCCCCACGAGCGAGTAGCTCTGTATGCCATGCGCTATCACGGTTTCCAGATCCTCGAAGAAGCAACGACCGACCACAACCTGGTTGCAGGCCGCCTGTCCAGGTGGGGACCCGCCGCCCAGGACCTGGCCAACGGGCAGGATGAGGAGATGCGCAACCGGCAGCAGATCGAGAGCGTACACAGCCCCGAAGACATGCTGAACGTGAACGGGAATTACACGCTGAACAGCGACACCCAGACCGAGGCGCTGGATCCGAAGCTGCGCGAACTCGGAAGCCGTCCAGGCCCGATCGCGATGACCGTGCTCGGAAACGTGGCCCACCATCTGGCCCGCTTCCCGGACACAAGAGCCTGGTCTGGATCACCAGCGACAATGTGCTGGTCGACTGGACCCGATCCTCGATCACCATCGAGAAGGGAAGCAAATACGTTGAGCCGGAGGCCCTGCGCACCCAGGAGGCAATGAACAACGCGCAGGTGAGCGTCTATCCGCTCGATGCTTCGCGGCTGGAAGCGAACGTGATCAATGCCGATATCGGGAACCGCAACGTGGAACTGACTCCGACCTTCCAGAAGCCGCCGCTCGTCGAGCACCAGCAGGAAGGCCCGGAAGCGACCGCCGGCGGAGACATGAATGCCTACGTACAGAATCGGCAATTCGGCAGCGGCGGCCGCCCTCTGCGCCGTTCCAGTGACATCGCGGGACAGTTGAATAGCGTTGTCGCTGATGGCAGTGCCACATATCTTCTCGGGTTCACGCCCCGCCAGGCCGCCGACGGGCAGTATCACCTGCTGACTGTGAAGATGGTGGGCCGGCGCGATGTCGTGCTCCGCTATCGCACCGGCTACAAATACGACAAGGAACCGATGAGCCTCAAGGATCGCTTCGCACAGGCGGTCTGGGAACCGGTGGATGCGAGCGAGATTGGGGTCAGCACCAGGGCGATCGCCGACGCCGCCGGGCATGCACTGCGGGTGACGGTCGCCGGCTCGGACCTCGATCTGTCGCAGCAAAGCGCCGTTTGGACGGGAAAGCTCGATATCTTCCTGGTGCAGCGCGATGCCACCGGGCAACACGCCAGGGTGACCGGGAAGACGGTAGGCCTGCGTCTGCAGCCGGCAACCTACCAGCGGGCGATCAACGAGGGCCTTACGTTCGATGAGCGGATCGAGTCAACCCCAGTCACCGGATCGCTGCGCGTGGTGGTCGTGGACGTGAACTCGGGGCACATGGGCTCGGTCACGGTGCCGACGGCGGCGCTGGAGGCGATGCGGTGAAATAAAACGGGCCACCCCACAAGTGGAGTGGCCCGTTCTGTTTTCCGAAACAGGAATATTCGGCGGTTAGCGAGCGCCCGCCAGCGAAGGCCGCGGGTCGAGTTTGCCACTGGCGTAGCCCTTGGCCATCTCCGGGATCGCGATGGGGGTATAGTCCCCGGCGTGTCCGGCCTGGCCAAATTGGCGCATCCGTTCCGCAACGACCTTCTTCATCGCATCGCGGGCCGGCTTCAGGTAGTCGCGGGGATCGAATTTCTCCGGTGTTTCCCAGAGGACCTTGCGGATGGCGCCGGTGATGGCGAGGCGATTGTCGGTGTCGACGTTGATCTTGCGCACGCCGTTCTTGATGCCGAGTTGAATTTCCTCGACAGGAACGCCCCAGGTCTGTTTCAGCTTGCCGCCGTACTGGTTCACGATGTCCTGCAGATCCTTGGGAACCGATGAGCTGCCGTGCATCACCAGGTGGGTGTGCGGCAGGCGGCGGTGAATCTCGATGAGAACGTCCATCTTGAGCACTGAGCCGTCCGGCTTTTTCGTAAATTTGTAAGCGCCGTGGCTGGTGCCGATGGCGAGCGCGAGGGCGTCCACGCCGGTGCGCTCGGCAAACTCGACCGCCTGGTCGGGATCGGTGATGTGGTCGAGGCCCGAGCCTCCCGCGCCGTGGCCGTCTTCCACGCCGCCCAGCACGCCGATCTCGCCTTCGACTGTGATGCCCCGCTCATGGGCATAGTCGACCACCTTGCGGGTGACTTCGACGTTCTGCTCGAACGTGGATGGGGTCTTGCCGTCTTCGAGAAGCGATCCATCCATCATCACGCTGGTGAATCCCAACTCGATCGCGCTCTTGCAGGTTTCATAGCTGTTGCCATGATCCTGGTGCAGGGCCATGGGAATGTTGGGGTGCAGTTCGTTGGCGGCCAGCATCAGGTGGTAGAGGTACCGGTCTTCAGCGAAGGACCGGGCGCCGCGGCTGGCCTGGACGATGACCGGCGATTTGGTCTCCTCCGCGGCCGCCATGATCGCCTGGATCTGTTCCATGTCATTGACGTTGAAAGCACCGACGCCATAGCCACCCTTGGCGGCTTCGTCGAGGAGTTGCCGCATTGTCACGAGAGCCATAGAAATTCTCCTTCTGGTGCAAGCTCCAGCCGGCGTGGCTCTCAAAAAGGTCCGGCCCGGCGGCGAGAACTGCAATCGTGAATATGGTAGCAGAGGTCGGCAATCCCACCGTGTGGCCAGCGGCACACCGCAATCACGGAAGCCATGCCGCGTAGAACCCGTCGCATACCCTGCAGCCGGATTCATTGCGCTTCAGTTGTTTGGATCACGGATGCAAGAGCGCGGTTTCGTATAACCAGTCGGGACGTGTGGAATAATCGCCCGGTGACTTCCGCCGCCGCCAATCCGCACAGCTGGTATTTGCTGGCCTGCGTGGCCGGAACGGTACTGACGCTGCTCATTCTGATTGCGCGCCTGCGGCTGCACCCGGCATTGGCGCTCATGATCGGCGCCCTGGGGCTGGGGGTGGCTTCGGGTATGCCGCTGGCCCAGGTGCCGCTTTCGTTCACCACCGGGGTCGGCAACCTGATGGGCCACATCGCGATCATTCTGGGCCTGGGCGCGGTGCTGGGACGCCTCCTCGCCCGCTCCGGCGCGGCTACTGCGCTGGGCAACTCTTTGGTCGAGATTTTCGGCCAGGGAGGCGTCTCCTGGGCGCTCCTGGTCCTGGGCATCGTGGTCGGTATGCCGGTGTTCTTTGAAGTCGGACTGGTGCTGCTGATGCCCATCGTGATTGCGGCCGCGCGGCGCAGCGGGCGGCCGCCGATTCTGGTGGGCATTCCCTTGCTGGCCGGGCTTTCGATCATGCACGGGCTGGTTCCGCCGCATCCCGCCGCCATGCTGGCCGCAGCCCAATACCATGCCGACCTGGGACGCACGATCTTCTGGGGGCTGATCGTGGCGATTCCCGCGGGCGCGATTGCGGGACCGCTTCTGGGATCGGTGCTCACCCGGCGCTGGCTGAGAAAGAGGGTGCGGGAGGGAGCGAACGTCGGACGGGGTGTTTCTTTGCCCGCTACCGGACTTGGCGATCCGGGAACGATGAACGCACCGCCCGGCTCTTCCTCGGGCAGCCCAGAGGCAGGGTCGTCCGAGCCGGTTCCTGAACCTGCGGGGCCGGTGCGGGCTGCGTTCACGATCCTGCTACCGATTGCGCTCATCTTCCTGGGCAGCTGGGCAGATACGCTTAGCGCTCCGGGTGCCATCGCCAACCGCATTCTTCGTTTCTGCGGCAGTCCCGATATTGCCCTCCTGATCGCGGTTCTCGCGGGGCTGGTCATTCTCGGGCCCCGCATCCAGGACGGCCGTCACCACGGACGGGAATTGCTGCGGAAGCTGACCACCGAATCGTTCGAACCGATCGCCAATGCCATGGTGATCCTTTCCGCGGCAGGTGGACTGAGCGGCGTGCTGCGAGAGTCGGGCGCGGCCCAGGCCACGGTCGGCCTGGCCCTGGGCGCGCATATGCCGCCGCTTGTTCTGGCCTGGCTGCTGGCCGCCGTGGTGCGGGTTTCGATGGGCTCGGCAACGGTGGCCATGGCGGTGGCTTCAGGGGTGCTCGCGCCGCTGGTCGAACATGCGGGGGTGCGTCCGGAACTGCTGGTGCTTGCGACCGGGTCGGGATCGTTGATGCTGTCGCACGTCAACGATTCCGGATTCTGGCTGGTTCAGTCGCTGTTCAAGCTGGAAATGAAGCAGACCCTGGCCACCTGGTCCGTGGTGGAGACCGTCTTGTCGGTGGCCGGGTTGGGCGGAACGATCGTGGTGTCGGCGCTATTGCGGTAGAGAGCAACGAATCGATTCTGCTCAGTCCCGTCCCTGCTTCTCCAGCACCGCTCGCTGCGCCGCGAAAATCTCTTCCATACCCTTTTCTGCAAGATCGATGAGCGCATTCAGCTGGGCCCGCGAGTAGCTCCCCTTTTCCGCCGTGGCCTGGGTTTCGATGAGGCCGCCGTCAGCGGTCATCACCACGTTCATGTCCACCTCCGCCTGCGAATCCTCCTCGTAGCAGAGGTCGAGCAGCGCGGTGCCCCCGACGATCCCCACCGAAGTGGCCGCGACCAGCTGCTTCAGGGGCGAAGCCTTCAGCGTTCCCGCCGCCACCAGCGCGTTGAGCGCCAATGCCAGGGCCACGGCCGCGCCGGTGATGGCCGCGGTGCGGGTGCCGCCGTCGGCCTGGATCACGTCGCAGTCCAGGATGACCGTCCGCTCGCCCAGGGCCTGCATGTCGACCACCGAGCGCAGGCTCCGGCCGATCAGGCGCTGGATCTCGTGGGTGCGGCCGCCGATCTTGCCTCGTTCGCTCTCCCGCGGGGTGCGGGTCACGGTGGAGCGGGGCAGCATGGCGTACTCGGCCGTGACCCAGCCGCGCCCCGAGTTGCGCAGCCAGCCCGGGACTCCCGGCTCGATGGTGGCGTTGGTGAGCACCCGGGTGTTGCCCAGGGAAACCAGCACAGAGCCTTCGGCGGTCTGGACGAAGTCGGGAGCGAGGGTGAGGGGCCGCAGCTGGGCCGGAGCCCGGCCGCCGGGGCGGAAAAACGGGTCGCGCGGGTGCATAGGGAAATTGTACGGGACCATTCCGGCACCGCCGGGATCTCAGGCCCGGTTCGGCGGGTGGGCCCTCAATTCGGCCGGAGGAGTTCCAAGATGGGAATCTCGTCGGGAGGTGGGGTGGAAACGGGAAAGCACGCGCAAATCAAAGAAACAGAATGAGATATACATTTTCTGTCCAGCAAAACCTTCCCATTCCGGGACGGGCCGGCCAGACCAGACGGCACCGCCTGGACACAGCCGCGAGACTAAACCCTGCATTAATCATTACTTACGGGAAACGTCCGGGTTTGGAACTCGACGTGTATTAGAAGAGGACAAGCCCACGAGCCGGAACCGAACCGGGAAGGCTCACAGAAAGAGAACCAGCATGCAAGCGACGGGATCGAAAGCGGTGGCAGAACGCAGACGGGTGGAGGCGGTGGTGGAAACCCTCGCCGCTATCCACAATCACGGGGAGAGCCTGGTGGAACTGGCCCACGACGCCCGAAACATGGTGACGGCGCTTTCGCTCTATTGTGACCTTCTCGAAGAGCCGGGCGTGCTGCCCGCGGCGCACCGGCATTACGGCAGCGAATTGCGCCTGGTGGCCGAGGCCAGCCGCAGTCTGGTGGAGAAGCTGGCCCGCCTCGATGAGCGGGAAGACCCCGCCCGCCTGCAGGGCCTGGATTCGCCCTTCCAGGGGCAGCTGTTCCGCGCCGCCCCGGCAACCGAACGGCAGGTCGCGGCGCCGGAGCCGGAACCAATATCGCATTGGCCGATTGACGAACTCCTGATCCACGACTTCCAGGAGGAAGTGCTGGCCAGCCGCAACGTCCTCGCCGCCATCGCAGGCCCGTCGATCGCCGTCACCGTCGAGGCAGACGGAGGGGCACTGCCGGTACGGATGATCAGCGAAGACCTGATCCGGGTTCTGGTCAACCTGGTCAAAAACGCCGCCGAAGGGATCGCCGGAGCGGGAACCATCCGCCTGGCCTTGACCGACCGGAAAGCTGGTTCGGGGGATGCGTCCGCCGTGGTTCTGGCAGTCGAGGATACGGGCGCCGGCATCCCCGAAGAACTGCTGGATCGAGTGTTTGAACCCGGCTGCACGACCCGCGCCGCGGGACCGTCCGGCGCGGGGTGGGCGTCCGGGGGCCGCCGCGGGCTGGGGCTGGCCATCACCCGTGGCATCGTGGAGGCGTCCGGGGGTACTATCCACGCCGGCAACCGCGCCGGGGGCGGAGCCCGGTTCGTAATCGAGCTGCCGGTGCGCACCAGCTGAGTCGTTCGCCGGGCAAGTTTACCGGCCATCGTGTTACGTCCGTGTTCGGGCGGACCTACCCAGGCAGAAGCAGAGGCGACTACAATGCTTGCAACAGTCTTCGATACAAAAGTCATGGAGTTTATTCCTCAGACGGCCGGAGCCCGCAGTGCGGCTCCACCTGCTGGTTGTCGATGCCGATCCCGCGGTGCGCTCGGCCTGCGCGGAGATCGCCGCCAGCCTGGGCTACGCGGTCGAATGCACCGGCGACCTGGGCCAGGCGCGCAGCCTGCTGCGCGGCCACGCCTCCGACATCCTGCTGGTCAATCTGCCCCACGGCACCCATCACGGCCTGGAGCTGATCTCCGAGGTCAAGCCGCTCCACCCCGAGACCTCGGTGATCGCCATGACCGCTTCGGGATCGGTCAATGCGGCCGTCGAGGCCATGCGCTGCGGGGCCTCGGACTACCTCACCAAGCCCTTCGCCATGGACGAGCTCTCTTCGGTTCTCGACCGCGCCGCGGCCGACCCATTTCACCGAGACCGCCACCCGCCAGTTGCGCGAGCGGCTGCGCCTCTCGCAGGGCCTGGGCGCGATGATCGGCCGCTCAGCCGGAGATGGAGAAGCTCTACCGCATCCTGTCCAAGGTGGCGCAGAGCTCCCACCCGGTGCTGATCCTGGGCGAGAGCGGCACCGGCAAGGAACTGGTGGCGCGCACCATCCACGCCTTCGGCCCCAGCGCCTCCAAGCCGTTTCTGCCCGTGGACTGCGGCTCGCTGGTGCCCACGCTGATCGAGAGCGAGCTGTTCGGCTACGTCAAGGGCGCCTTCACCGGCGCCAATCGCTCCAAGGACGGGCTGCTGGTCTCGGCCGAAGGAGGCACGGTATTCCTCGACGAGATCGGCGAGCTCTCGCTCGATCTGCAGGCCAAGCTGCTGCGCGCCCTGCAGGAGAGAGAAGTGCGGCCCGTGGGCGCCACCCACCGCGTGCCCATCAAGGCGCGGATCGTGGCCGCGACCAACCGCGACCTGGCCGCCATGGTCGAGAAGGGCGCGTTTCGCAAGGACCTTTACTACCGGCTCAACGTGGTCAACCTTCGCCTGCCCGCTCTGCGCGACCGGCGCGAGGACATTCCGCTGCTGGCGGCGCATTTCCTCGACCGCATCAGCCGCGAGCACGGGCGCCAAGTTCATGCTCAGCGACGAGGCCCTGCGCACCATGATGCGCTACGACTGGCCGGGCAACGTGCGCGAACTCGAGAACGCGGTGGAGCGCGCCTGCGCGCTTTGCTCAGGACCGGTTCTGCGCCTTGGGGATCTGCCCACGCAGTTACAGCAGCAGGGACTGGAAGCCCGAGCGCATCCTGGCCAATGGAGACCACGCCGAACCGGACCAGGCTGTTCCCGGCGTGACCACCCTGGCCGATCTTGAGCGTCAGGCCATCCTGGCCGCCATTCGCACCCTCCACGGCGACAAGCTGCAGGCCGCACAGGCTGCTGGGCATCGGAAAGACCACCCTCTACCGCAAGCTCAAGGAGTACGGGATCGCCGATCCCATGCGGGACGAATAAAAGAACAGCCTCTAGCTTCTAGCTACTAGCTGCTAGCTTGTTTCGCGCCTGGGACCGCCTTGAGGGCCTAATCGTGAGCCCGGGAGCAAAGAGCCAGTGGATAGAAAGCTAGGGGCTAGAAGCTAGAAGCTAGGAGCTTTTGACATGAGTATTCTGCTGGTGACCGGAACCGAAGGGGCGCGCAACTGCGCCGACGTAATCGCAAAGCATCTGGAGATGGATGTCGAAGTGGCCGACGGACGCAAGGCCGCGCTGGCCCAGCTGCGCCAGAGGGAATTTGCCGCGGTGGTGGTGGATGAGACCGTGGCGGGCTGCGATCCGGCCGCGGCGGAGGCCATCTGGGAGCGGGCGGGGCTCGCCATCCCGTTGCAGATCAATTTCGCGCTGTCCGGCGCGGCGCGCCTGATCCGGGAAATCCGCGCCGCCCTGCACCGCCGGGAGCGGGAGCAGATGCTGGCCCGCAAGGCGGCCGCCGCCGCGGTGGAGCTGGAGCTGAAGACCACCGTCGCCGGCCTGCTGCTGCAATCGCAGCTGGCTCTCTCCAGCAGCGAACCCGCGTCGCCGGTGGCCGAGAAGCTGCGCATGGTCGCCAGCCTGGCCGGCGACCTGCGCCGGCAGTTGAGCGCGGTCGCCGAGTCGCGCGGTGGGCCGGCGTGATGATCTGGCACCAAGGCAGTCCGACTCCGAGTTGAAATTGAGCCTGTCATCCTAAGCGTAGGTCGCCGTGGCGACCGCAGTCGAAGGACCTGCATTTCGTGGCCATTTCCGGATCGCAACAACAGGTGTCTAGTTCTCGGATGGCCGATCGACGTGATCGATGACCATAACCTGGATCGGAGCTCTGGTGCTGATGAGCCTGAGCCCGAGTTGCTCCTGGATCGCGGTGTAAAGGCTTGGAGGGGCGTTGGGATCATCGCGGGCGCGTGCCAGGTCACTGGGACAGTAGCTCTGCGACTCATCGGGCGTCCATTTCAGGTCGAAATCGTATCGATCATGCAGGCCGGTTTGATCGACGACTGGCTTGTCCATGAAGACCTCCTGCATGCCTTTGGCGACGTCGGCAACAGAAGCATTCCGTACCGTGAGAACGACCTGGCAGTTGTAAGAAAAATTGGTGCTATCGCCAGGCTTGTGCGTCGTCAGCGCGAGCTTGGGTCCGCCTTTTGCTGTCTGGATTGCGTAAGCGGGAAGCTCGCGGGAATCGTAGTGAAACGCGAGCTTGAAACGAGAGACGAGCAGTTTCTGAAACATGAGCCGGGACTGCTTGAGGTTGGGATGGCCTTCGATATCGGGCACCCCATCGATATCAAAATGGGTGGCAAGGAGCAAGGACGGGCCGTCGACGATCTGCTTGGCGTGAAGGCCGTAGGCATAAGCGATGAGCTCGCCGACCGAGAGGTTGTAGGCAACAACGTGGCGTCCGTTTGTCCGAAAAAACGTGCCGTGCGGAGCTGAAGTGTCACTTGGCTTGATCGTCGCGACGTCGAACGAAGGGTTCGCATCGGAGGGCATAGGCTGGATCGGCTGCGGCGCGGCGGTCTGGCCCGATGCGGCCGTTGCGTTGGATTGAGCAGGTGCGACGGGTGGAATCGCAAGGATCGTCAGGATCAGAAAGACTCTCGTGGCTGCGAGCACAATGCCCGGAAGGTTATTCATTTCCCGCTCATAAGCATGGACCAGCATTCAGGAGATCCAAAACGGTTAACCTGCGAAGAATTGACGAGCTCCGGCACGCTTTGGCGAGGAACACCCGTTGCACCGAATCATAGAGCGATTTGCGATCATCGAGCGATTTGCGAAGTGCATTGGATGGGCGCGCCCCGATCGAATCCGGTCCCGAAACCCAGCTGCTTGCGAAAACACAAAAGCTATCCAGCCGCGGTGCCTTACCCTGAAATCCTGATGGAACATTCGGCCGTGTTGCTGATCGATTGCCCGGACCGGCCGGGCCTGGTGGCGCGGGTCTCGTCGCTCCTCTACGAGCGGGGCGCGAACATTCTCCACGCCGACCAGCATCAGGACCACGAGTTGGGCCTGTTTTTCATGCGCGTCGAGTGGGGACTTGCCGCAGATCAGGCGGCTCGCGGCAGGGTCTTCGACCTGGCGGCATTTGAGCGCGAGTTCGCAGCCCTGGCAGCCGAACTCGAGATGCGCTGGACGCTGACTTCCAGCGCCCGCCGTCCGCGGGTGGCCCTGTTCTGTTCCCAATACCTGCACTGCATGGCCGACCTGCTCCACCGCTGGCATACAGGCGAGCTCCACTGCGAAATCCCGCTGATCGTCTCCAATCACTGCGAGGTGGAGAAACTGGCCGCCTTCTACGGCATTCATTTTGAGCATGTCCCGGTGACTCCGGCCACGCGCGCCGAAGCGGAGGAGCGGCATCTCGAACTCCTCCATCGGAATGAAATCGATGTCGTGGTATTGGCGCGTTACATGCAGATCCTGTCGCCCGGGTTCGTGGCCCGCTATCCTTCCGCGATCATCAACGTGCATCACTCGTTTCTGCCCGCCTTTGTGGGCGCGCGGCCCTATCATGCCGCCCACGCGCGGGGCGTAAAGCTGATCGGCGCCACCAGCCACTACGTCACCGAGGTGCTCGACGACGGCCCCATCATCGAGCAGGACGTAGCGCGCATCTCCCACCGCGACCAGGTCGAAGACCTGGTCGCGCGCGGCCGCGACCTCGAACGCATCGTGCTCTCCCGCGCGGTGCGCTGGCATCTCGACCGGCGCATCCTGTGCTACGGCAACAAGACGGTGGTATTCGACTAGAAACAGGAATCAGGGATCAAAAAGCTGCGGGCGGGATTCAGAGAATCCCGCCCGATCTGTCTTGCCACCGTAAAGTTCAAAGCGCCACGGTGACGGCCTTGATTTCGGTGTAGTTGTGCAGCACTTCCTCGCCCATTTCGCGGCCCCAGCCCGACTGCTTGTATCCGCCGAAGGGCAGCGACGCGTCGAAAACGTTATGGCAGTTGACCCACACCGTGCCGGCGCGAATGCCCCGGGCGACCTTGTGAGCCAGGCTGAGGTTCTGGGTCCAGACCGACGCGGCGAGCCCATAGACGGTGTCGTTGGCGCGCTTGACGATGGCGTCGACCTCCTTGTCCGAGAAGGGCACGGCGCAGACCACGGGGCCGAAGATTTCCTCCTGCACCACCTTCATTCGAGTGTTGGTGTTGGTGAGGACGGTGGGGCGGACGAAGTAGCCGCGTTCGTAGCCCGAGACCGGTCCACCGGCGGAAACCCTCGCACCTTCCTCGATGCCCGACTCGATGTAGCCGACCACCTTGCGATACTGCTCATCGCTCACCAGTGGCCCCATCTGGCACGAGGGATCCATGCCCGGCGCCAGCTTGATGTCGGACGCGATGTTGCTCACGCCTTCGACGACCTTGTCGAATACCTTCTCGTGAATGTAAAGGCGTGAACCGGCGCAGCAGCACTGGCCGTGGTTGAAGAAGATGGCGCTGGCAGTGCCGGAGATCGCCTTGCTGATGTCCGCGTCAGGGAACACGATGGCAGGCGACTTGCCTCCCAGCTCGAGCGTGACCTTCTTCAAGTTGCCGGCCGCGGCTTTGACGATAAGCTTGCCGACTTCAGTGGAGCCGGTGAAGGCCACCTTGTCGACCATGTCGTGCGCGGCGAGCGGAGCTCCGGCGCCTTCACCATATCCGGTGAGGACGTTGACGACGCCCGCCGGGAAGCCGGCTTCGTCAATGAGTTCGGCCAGGCGCAGGCCGGAAAGCGGCGTCTGCTCCGCCAGTTTCAGCACCACGGCATTGCCGCAGGTGAGCGCGGGCGCGATCTTCCAGGCCGCCATCAGCAGCGGGAAGTTCCATGGGATAATCTGGGCTACCACGCCGATCGGCTCCCGAACAGTGTAGGAGTGGAAGTCGTAGCCGGCGGACAGGGGCAGCGTCTTGCCGGAGATCTTGGTGGCCCAGCCCGCCATGTAGCGGAACATGTCGACAGTGAGGGGCACGTCGGCGACACGGGCTATGGCAACGGGCTTGCCGTTGTCGAGAGATTCCAGTTCGGCGAATTCCTCGAGATGCTGCTCGATCAGGTCGGCGAGCCTCCACAGTATGCGTCCGCGCTCCGAGGGCGCCATGCGGGGCCACGGGCCCTCGTCAAAAGCCCGTCGCGCCGCGCGCACGGCCCGATCGACGTCTTCGGCTTCGGCCTCCGGCACGTGGGTGATCACGTCGCCGTTGGCGGGGTTATAGACGGGGAAAGTCTTGCCGGCGGCCGCCGAGACAAAACGCCCGTCAATGAGCATGCGGTGATTTTTTTGGACGAAGTCGGCGGTGCGGCCGCTGACGCGGGGATCGATGGTGACGGTAGCCATAATTTGACCTCGATGTGCCTCCGGGCGCCATGGGCGCTCCTTCGCCCCCGAGCCGATCGCGAGCGGGAAGGTCGGGAGCCCGGGGAACGTGCCGGAAATGCACCAGGGAACACTACCACCGGCGAGTGTCGATTGACCAGTGGGAATGCCCATTTAGGCTGGAACCCTCAGCCTGCTTTTCCGGCCTGGGTAGCGGCCTCGACTTCGATCAGTTTTCCGGACTTCACGTCGTAGACATAGCCGTAGATCGGAATGGAACGGGAAACGAGCGGATGGTTGCGAATCCGCGTAACATCGTCGACGACGGCTTGTTTCTGATCGGCAATGGTCAGCCACTCGATGAACTCGCCGGCCCGCGATCCCGGCCCTTTCCCCACGTCGGCAAAGCCCGCGGCGGTGAGTGCTGCGGTTTCAAGGCTGCTGCTCAGCAGGCCGCGCATGACTTCGTTGGTAAAGAACTCCATCCCGCAATCGGTATGGTGGATCACGAAGAACTCGCGCGTGCCGAGCAGCTTGTAACTGATGACCAGGGAACGAATGGCATCGTCGCTCGCACGGCCGCCGGCGTTGCGGATCACGTGGGCATCGCCCTCCGACAGCCCGGCATATTTGGCCGGGTCCAGGCGTGCGTCCATGCAGGTGAGGACGGCGAAGTGACGGGCGGGGGGCAGCGCCAGGTTGGCTTTCTCGCCAAACGAGGCACTGTACTTCTGATTTGCTGCTAACACCTGGTCAACAATTGCGCTCATAACTACCTCCTGTGGGGGTCATGCAAATGGGGATTTCAGTGGATTGGCCGGAGGCCTGAACGTGCCCGCTTCTCCCCAGGGACGTAGGGCAGAAGCGGCTCGCAGTGCTCCGATTGATTGCAAGGGAATTGGGTCAGGAAAGCAGCACTGCGGAAAGCTCTTCAGGCGAAGTGCGGTACCCAATCAGGCGCGGGAGCGACAACAACAACGAAGAGACGCAGTCAGCATGCGTACGAGGGTAATTGCAGCCTCGGCGAGGCGTCAATCGGTGACAATGCGCTGAAAGCGACGGCGGAATCGAAGGCCCGGTTTGCCCCTTACCCACGCGCAGTTTCAGCGAGTAAGGACCCGCCCAGGATGCGCAGGGCGGGTCGCCTTCTCGAATTCATCAGCGGATGCCCCCGATACAAACGGCCCGACTCGTTCAATGCTGCTCAAGGCTTGTACGTGTTGGTGTACAGAATGTTGGTCGTATAGTCCGAGCTGTATCCGTGAAAGACCACCGCCGCCTGCCCGGCGCCGTCGACAGCGATGCCGTCGGGCGTGCCGCCGCCTTCAAAGGATGTTCCCGCGGTCGCCGGCGCGTTCCACGGCTTGCCCGCTCCGGGTCGCGTGATGGCACGCCAGGTCGTGGTCCCGTTGGCATTCAGCAGGGGGTAAAACGCGATGGCGGCTCCCGAAGAACTCATGGCGAAATCAAAGTAGCCCGGCTGTGGGTCCGCTCCGGAAATGGTGGCAGGCGAGCCCCACGTATTGGTAGTGAGATTGCCGTCGATGGCGGCGAGGGTGCTGAGCTGTATGTTCCCCCACCCAACGATGGTCGCGTGCCCGGCCGAATCGCTGGCAAAGATGCGGTTATCGCGGCCTGTCCCGGTGTAATACTGGAACGTGGAATCCGACACGACCACAACGGTAGAGCTCCATGTGGATCCGTGTCTGACCTTGGAAACGATATTGCCGGTTTGAATTGAGAGCACTCCCAGATCTCCCACTCCATCGGCGGCAAGCTGGCCAAAATGTTGAGTCGCGTCAGGCCCCAGCAACGCTCCCGAATCCACCCAGTTCTGCGCCCCCGCGGCGCGGGTTGAGACATGCAGGACCCAGTTGGATGTCTTGCAGGTGCGGGAGCCACAAACCGAATCGAAACTTTCCCAGGCTACCGCCATCGACCCGTCCGGAGCCACGATGGCGCCATCAAAGCTGAGATGAGGGGCAGCCGCAATGGTCGCTGGCGCACTCCAGGTGCCTCCCGCCGGGCGCACAATGGCGACAACAGTCGAAGAGGTAGGCCGCGCTCCGCCGGTGCCCCACGCGAGGCCTTCCACTCCGCTGTCGTTGCTCACGTAAAACTGGTTGACGCCGTTGGTAACCCGAGGCGCCCCCCAGCTTCCTCCGGCCAACTTGTCGATATAGGCCGCTCCAATGGTCGGGCTCGTATAGATGGCGGTGGCGTTTCCTGACGCACTCGCGCGCACCGTAGGGTTGCCCGACGCAACGCCGATGTTTCCTGACAGGTCGACGGGCGCTGACCACGGTTGGCTGAATGCCGCGCTGCTGGCCCAAATTTCGTTAATCGCCGAGCCGTTCGGCGCCGCATTCTGGTACCAGACGCTGGTCATATTGCCGGCGGCGTCGAGCGCGATCGTCCCCGAATACGCGTTGTTGGCGAGGGTGGCTTGCGTCGACCACGACCCTGCGGAAGCATTGATAGCCGCACTCATCAATAGAACCAGCATCAGGCTGGCGAGCCTCTTGCATTTCATCGCGTCTCCTTTTGGATAGCAAGCACGCGCAATTCACATGTGCCGGGCTTGCCGGTTAAGGAATCAGGAGACCAGCGTCTGACAGGCCCCGGACCCGGCCCACGACGAATGGTTCCGATTTCATGACTTTTCTCAATTGGCCCTGCGACGCGCGATCGGTGGCTCAAAATCGTACGATGGCTCATTAACACGCCAATTTAGCAATGTAGGATTCGCCGGCGACCCGAACGTAAGGAATGAGAGTTCGGTGCTCAATCCTCCGCACTTGTTCTTTACGCGAATGGAAACACCGGCTCGCGACAACGCTCCTTGCGCGCTAGCAAATTAGATGTAAAGTGTTGTAAAGCCATTACACAGGCCAGGAACTGGATACGCTCTTGGCCTTGGTCAAACCTCGGCATTTTTGAAAGTGCCTTTGTCTCTTGACCTGTCTATAACTATAGGGTTCAGTATAGGGATGGACGATGTTAACGGTGACCAAACTCGCCCGGCAGTGCGGCGTGAGCCGAACTGCCTTGCTGTACTACGAATCGATCGGTTTGATGGCCCCGCCCGCGCGCACGGGCGGCAACTATCGCTGTTATTCGCCGTCGGATGCCGAGCGGTTGCGGGCGATTCGCGCCTATCGCAACGCTGGGCTGAAGCTTGAAGACATTCGCGCGATCCTGAAGACGCATTCCGGCCCTCGCCACGGCGATGCCCATGGAAATGCGACTGGAGATGCGTCCGGGATCCTTAAACGGCGCCTGGTGGAACTGGACGCCGAGATTGATGCGCTGCGCACCCACCAGCATGCGATTCTGCGACTGCTGGGGTCGAAGGCGCTAAGGAAGGTAGAGATGATCAGCAAGGAAAAGTGGGTTTCAATCATGAGATCGTGCGGGTTCAGCGAGGAACAGATGCATCGCTGGCATGCCGAATTCGAACGCTCCGCGCCGGAAGAACACCAGGAGTTCCTGGAGTTCCTTCACATTCCGGCCGCGGAAATTAAAACCATCCGCCATCAGAGCAGGGCGGGCGCGTAAAGCCGGGCATAGTTCGGGAGGGCGCACAAACCGGCGCCCTCCTGAACCGCAGACACTACTGTCGTTCGACGTAGTTTTGCAGTAATGTGATGATGATCGTCCAGCCGTCATTGCGCGCGCGCAGGCCTTCGGTCACCAGGCCGGAGTGGGTTACGCGGACGGTGGTGTAGCCGTCTTTTTCTTCCAGGTCCCAGCGCACCAGCGTCTCGGGATAGTCTTCATTCTCACGAATCCACGTATGGGTGAGAACGCGGGGCGGGTCAATCGTACGGTATTCGCCGTATACCGTCGAAACGGTCGCTTCGGCGCGACAATTGCCGGCCACCTGCACACGCCACTTGCCTCCGGGTTGCAGATCGCATTCTGCGTGCATGATTTGAAACTTCCCTTCGGCTGACCACCATTTCAAAAGCTCCTCCGGCCGGGTCAAAGCCGCAAAAATCCGATCCGCCGAAGCCTTGATTGTGACTTCCTGAACGATCTTGTCATCGCACACGCTGATGGGACTCATGAATTCTCCTCCATGTATTTTTTGAGGCTGCGGATGGACTCGCTCCAGAACGTTTCGTAGTCGTGCAGCCAGTCATCGACCGCCCGCAGGGGCTTGGCGTCCAGACTGCACAGGCTGGCTGTGCCCTGCTTGCGCGTAACCACGAGGCCGGCCGCGTGCAAGAGCCGCAGATGCTTGGAAATTGCCGGCCGGCTCATACGGAAATTGCTGGCAATCTCCCCGACCGTGTGCCGCCCGCCGCGAAGGATACCGAGGATTTCCCGGCGCGTGGGATCGGAGATGGCCCGGAAGACAGCGTCATGTTGCCGGCGTTTTAGGGTAACCATACGGTTACCAATAACCGTAACCAAATGGTTTCCAATTGTCAAGGGCGCTGTCTGATTGGCGAATGAACTTTCCCGAGAAAATCACAATCGGAGAAGTTCAATCCACCCTGGAACGGATCGTCACTCAAAGGTGCGGGCGATCCTACGGTTGCGCCTTCGCGAACGTGAACTCGTGCTGGTTCGCCGGCCGATCGGGGTAGGTGTTGGAGACGGTCACGGCTAGCTGGCCATTGTCAGGTTTGATGAGGATCGCGGCGGTCCGTTTGGCGTCGCTGCCCGACGCAGCGGTCCCCAGCTGCCAAGTGGCCTGGGCCTGCTGACCGGTCACGGTAGCCGGCTGACCGCCCCAGTCGCACTGCAACTGGCCGCATTTGCCCCACGCATGCATCGTAAGAGCCTGGCTGCCGCCGGCCGAGACTTCCAGCTTCTCCAGTCCGTTCTGCTCAACGGGTGTCGGGTTGGTCCATGTGCCAAGAAGAGCGCTCACGGGATTGGGGCGGAAGAGGAAAAAGGCCACAATCCCAAGGGCCAGGACAACGGCGGCCCCGATTCCCAGCTTGAGGGGGATGTTGGAAGGACTGGAGAGTTCTTTTTGCCCCGAGGCTGTTGGCGGAGGCAGTTGCACCGCCACTGTGGCATGGACCGGGGTGGTGTCGGTAGCCGCCGTTGGCGCGACGTAGCGGCCCAGGGCTGCGGTCAGCAACTGCACGTCGGAATTCCAGCGCGCGTGAGTGATTTCCACGCTGTTGCGAAAGGCCAGATCCTTGAGATTTTCGGGAAGATCCTCGGGATGCGGCATCTTGGCGTCGTGCACCAGGACAGGGATCACGGCGACATCGCGAGCCAGGGCCGAGGCGATTTCAAGGCGGACGAAGTCGTTGGGATCGTCAAGGCGTCGGGCGCCATCGGCGTTTTTGATCGAGCACCATGCGGGACCGATCATGGCGAGGAGCACGCCGCAGCTGGCCACATTGTCATCAATCGCCTTGCGGAAATCCATGCCTGGATTGATTCCCGCGACGTCCATGAAAACGGAACCTTCTGGGAAAGAACGGACGAGATCGTCAAACAGTCGGCCAGCTTCGCCTTCAGTGTCATCCCTGCGGTAACTGATAAAAATAGCGCGCCCCATTGGCCTCCCGACCTAAAGATTCAGATGGATACGAACCATGCCAGAATAGGCGGAAGGTGGGGCCATGAGCAAACGCAATCCGGGTCTAAGGTGCCTTGACTTGCGCTCCATTGGCTACTTTGATGTTGAACGGAGTGAACACCGGCGCATACTTTCCCTTGATGGTATAGCTGCCTGCCTGCAATGCCTTCTTCTTGGCGCCGCAGGTGTAATCGACGAACTGTTCGCCGCGAAAGATGTCCCAACAGTCATCTCCGGGCCAATTGAATTCGAAGATCCCCCCGAGGTCGATTCTTGTTATGGAGCCTGACTTGATGGTCACGTCGAACGGAGTGAACACCGGCGCGTATTTTCCCTTGATGGTATAGCTGCCTGCCTGCACTGCCTTCTTCCTGGTGCCGCATGCGTAATCGACAAACTGCTTGCCGCGAAAGATGTCCCAACAGTCGTCTCCGGGCCAATTGAAGTCGAAAATCCCCCCCAGTTCGATTCTTGTCGCGGAACCTGACTTGATGGTCACGTTGAACGGCGTGAACACCGGCGCGTATTTTCCCTTGATGGTATAGCTGCCTGCCTGCAGTGCCTTCTTCTTACTGCCGCAGGTGTAATCGACGAACTGTTCGCCGCGAAAGATGTCCCAACAGTCATCTCCGGGCCAATGGAAGTCGAGACCGGTTAATGCGACGCTATCGCCGGAACTGGAGCTTGCCGGTTCGGAGTCGGTCGGTTTAGCAATTTCGCTATATTGTGGACTCGGCGACGAGGTGGCTCCCTCGGCCAGCGGGTGCTCGGTCGGTTTTCCAACTTCTCTCTGTTTCTGACCGTTTAAATAAAAAAGCAGTCCGGCAACTCCGGCGACTATCGTAAGCGCCGCCACCACGGCGACGAGTCGAAATCGTTTGAGCGTCGCCAGCGCAGGCGATAGCCCGCTTTGGGCTTGGACCCTGGTTGTCGTTTGGGCTGAAGCCCTCGCCTTTCGTTCGACCAGGCCTAGCCGCTTGATCATCTCCTTGACATCGGATTCCCACGTGCTGTGGCCAAGCTCGAATCCATTGCGGTAAGCCAAATCCTTCAGGTCCTCAGGCAATCGCTCGGGGGTGGGCATTTGAACTCCCTGCAGAAGCACGGGAATCACGGGGATGTTGCGCTTGAGGGCGGCAGCGATTTCCTGGCGAACAAGGTCTGTTGGATTCTCAAGTCGGCGATTTCCTGCGGCATCCTTCGCATCCATCCAACTCGGGCCGATCAACGCGAGCATCAGATCGCAGGAGCCGAGACGCTCGTGCAGAATCTGACGGAAGTCACGCCCCAGGGAAATGCTGTCCACGTCCATGAATACGGAATCTTTTCCAATCAGATCCGCTAGTTGGATGTACAAGGCTCTGGCCTGACCTTCGGAGTCCCCTCTTCTGTAACTCACGAATATGGCACTCATACGAGCCTCGCTATTCCAGACCAACTACCGCTGGGAACGTAGGACTTTGATTTCAGAAATCCCAACGCATTGAACTCATCCCGTTGTGAGCAGGGGTCGCCGCATGAAAATCTCACCCGTTCCAAAAAAGGGAGGAGATCCGCCTTTGCCGGCCCGTCACCGCACACTTAGATTCGGCGAGAATGTACAGTTCAACCCGGTACCAATGTAGTCGATTTTTGTCTCGGTTAGACCGCGTTTTCCTTCCATGCGGGCGGCTGGTCTTCTTTAGTCCACGTTTTCAGCGGGTTAGGCCATTTTGGAGCCAGACAAGGAATAAAGCTCATAGTCCCGAGCATTCGCAGGGACGAAGGCATTCACCGTTCGGAAATTTTTGTGACGAGCAAAAGCGCCGAAGTTCGGTGCCCGGGATTGGTAGACTCAAACCGTGAGCTTCCGGGAATTTCTGGGGAACGTGCCGACCGTCACGCGGCTGCGGGAGAGCGTGCGCACCGGCCACTTTCCGCAGGCACTGCTGCTGGCGGGACCGCGGGGCTCGGGAAAATACACGCTGGCGCTGATGCTGGCCCGGACGATGAACTGTCTCAATCCTGTGGAATCGGACGGCCTGCCTGATTTCTGCGGGCGGTGCCGCAACTGCGAACGGATCGGCGCGGCTGCCGACCTGGACGAACGCGTGGCCGAAGCCGTGGCGACGCGGGAGGAAATGCGGGACGCCGACAAGCGGGAGACGCGGATTCTGATCCAAACCCACCCGGATGTGCTGATCGTGCCGCCGGACCCGCCCCAACTGCTGATCAAGATGGGACAGGTGCGGCAGGTGATTCATGTGGCCTACTACCGGCCCCCGGTTGAAGCGCGGCGGTCGTTCTCGATCTTCACCAGTTCCGCTTTCATGAAGGAAGCGGCCAACAGCCTGCTGAAAGTGCTGGAGGAACCTCCGGCACATACGTCAATTATTTTATTGACGGAGAATCTACAGGAACTGCTGCCCACGATTCGCTCCCGTGTGATCACGCACCGCCTGGGCGCGCTGCCGGCATCGGAACTGGAGACCCTGCTGGCCGAGCGCCGGCCGGAGTTGAAACCGATGGATCGCGGGCTGGCGGCTCGGCTCGCGGAGGGGGCCGTGGGACGGGCGCTGACATTCGATCTCGGCGCTTATCTGGCCAGCCGTCAGGATGCGCTTCTCATTCTGAAGACCACGTTGCGCGAGCCCGATTATTCGCAACTGTTTCAGGCCACGGAGCGATACCGCGGCGGCGCAGACGGGCAGGAAAAGACAATCAGCCTCCTGCGGGCGCTGGGGAGACTGGTCGAAGACCTTCTGCTCGTGGTGGCCGGCGCGCCACAACTGGTGCGCAACATCGACCTGGTTCCGGAATTGGAGCGAATGGCTCAGGGGCTCACAGCCGACTGGATCGACGGCGCCGCCAGGGCGCTCGTCGATGTCGAGCAGGGCATGCGACGCAACCTGCTGCGCTCGCTCTCGCTGGATGCAATGGCCATGAACATGGAAGCCCGGTAAATCGGTTTCGCGAATTCGCAAAGGACGTTTCTACTCAGCGTCGTTTCCTGAAACCATTGCGCTCCAAATCGCACGCCACGGTACGAGCGAATATTTACACACCGAATTCGAGCAACTAGCGTTAGAATCCAAGCATCTTTTCAGTTACAAGCAATCAAGGCGACTGGTCAACAGCAGGCAGATTGCGCATCCTCTTCCCTCCAGGGAACCGTACCGGTTTGTCTTCGATGTGCCTCCCAGGCTTCGGATGGTTGAGTTCCGGTTTGGAACTCGAGGGGAGACCGCAGCGAAGCTTTTGATTGCTGAGGGTGAAGCGAAAGCCGGTTGCCGTACACGATGTTTGCGTAGCAGTCTCCCGGTCAATTTCCAAGCCGGGCCTTCAAGGAAGGACGGAGACGAATGAGCGGCCAGGTGATAATTCCTTCAGTTGGCAGTCGAACGAGTGCGGCGACCCTGGGTTCGCCGGTTCCGCGCAAGCACCGGCACGCCGGCCCACCGTCTCCCTTCCGATTTCCGGCCCAGGCGCCCGACGGAGATATCGCGCAACGCCAGGCGGAATTGTTTTACCTGCAAAAGCAGATTCAGTCGCAGACGCCGATGGTGATTGTGCTCGAAGACGGAGAGCTCGTCGAGGGCCATATCGAGTGGTATGACCGCAATACGCTCAAGGTGCGCGGCCGGGCAAAAACGCTCATCTTCAAATCAGCGATCAAATACATGTACAAGCTGGGCGAGGGCGGGCAGTGAGAGCGCGGGCGTTCTCTGTTCCCCTGTAACATTTCCTCTGCGATCGTTTTATTTCTCCGCCATGCTCTCTCCACCCAGAACTTTGCGCGCGTGCGCAACCTCGGGTAGTCCCGCATCGGCTGCCGGCCATGCTTTGAGAAAACTCTGATATCCAGCCATTGCCCCGGCCGCATCTCCCGAAAGCTCTTTCACGCGGGCAATGCCGTAGAGGCCGAAACCCGATCCCGGCCGCTCCTTCAGGGCAACCTCATAGGCCGTCAGAGCGCCCGCATAGTCTTTCGCTTTCGTGAGCGCCGCAGCCTCGGTTTCGCCTACAGGCCGTATGTACATCGGCGGCTCGTGATAGCCGAGTTTCTTCTCTGCGAGGATGGCTTCGCTGTACATTTTCTTGGCCTCGTCCAGCTTCCCTTGTTCCACCAGAATTCCGGCCCGCAACTCCAGTGACTGAATGCTCAGGCTCTTGAGCAGCGGCGCACTCAGAGCGTCCGGCATGACCGGAACCTTCGGCGGCTCGGCGGTTTTCGCACCCGGCTGGTCTTTCTTGGCCTTGTCCTCGGCGGCTTTGGCGGCTGTTTCTTCTTTCTGACGCTGCTCGAACCGCCACAGTCGGGCATCCATGTGATCGCTGACCGCCTGCGCCCTGGCTACGTCGCCGGTCTCGAGCGCCTTCATGCCGGTGGCGTAATCGGTCAGTTCGTCGGCCAGCGCGTGGAGGTTGGCCGTGTTGTCGCCCTCCATGGAAACCTGCCCCAACATTGTCAGCACCGCATCCCAGTCGCCCACGCGCAAGGCCACCGGCAGGCGTCGACTCACGCGCGATACCTGGTCGCGCGCCGACCAGATGTAGAGAGAATCGGAGAGCTTGCCGCGCGCCGCGGCCAGGTGGTCGCTCAACGCATTGGCGTCGGCCAGCCTGCCTTGCTCCATCAGGTTGGCGATGGAATACATCATGTTGTGCACGTAGTTCCAGTCGTTGTCGGGGCTCACGTGCTGCTCGCGCATGTAGCGTTCATCGGTGATCATCGACTCTGTGAACCACCGTTCTGCCTCCGGATAGTTGCCCACGCGATAGTAGATATGTCCCGGCATGTGAACCATGTGGCCCGAATTTGGCGCCAGGCTGGCCAGCAGCTCCGCGCTCTTGAGAGCTCGCTCGGGATGATTGCCGGGCTCAATGGCGTGAATCCAGTAGTGGTTGGCCGCGGAGTCGTTGGGGTAATCACTGAGCACCCCTTCAAGAATCGAAATGCATTCCTTCTGCCCGGCTTTGGGCTCGCCTGAATCGTCATACCCATCGCCCAGCGATTCGGCCAGGAAGATCCGCGCCTGCGGATCGCGAGGATATTTCTTGACCAGCTTGCGATAGATCGCTGTGACCTGGGCGCGGTCGTCCTCCTTCACAGCGGATTCCGCCTGCGCTGCCTTGATGTAGAGTTTGTCGGAACCGCTGGCGTGATCCTTCAGCCGCCCGGCCGAGGCAAGCGCCGTCTTCGCATACGTCCAGGCTGGGCTGTGGTGTAAACCCTCAGCCTGGGCAAGACCCCACCAGCACATCGCACACTGCGGATCGATCCGAATACTTTGTTCAAAGGCCTTCTGAGACTCGTATTCCCAGAAATCATGGAGCAGGTTCAGTCCCTGGTCAAACCATGCCTGTGCCTGAGCGGTCGCCCTGATCGTGATGTGGCTGTTGCCGATGCCCTCCATTCTGACTGGAACAGGAAGCTGTTCCGGGGGGGGAACGGGCTGCATATCGGCCATATTATGTGGCATCTGTGGGGAAGCCACCTTTCCGCCAATCAGTGCGGCGGCGAGAAACACCGAAATTCGTATGAAGGGGAAACGGGGAATGAGTTGCAACAACATTTGGGAGCCACCCATGTTCGCGAATATAGCGCAAGGACCTGCTCCGTACACGCAAAAAGCTGTCCGCGGCCGCCGCGATCAAGGGGTAGAATCCGGCCGGGCCCGCCCTGGCCGGCATTTTTCACAGCCCACAGCCGGCGTCTTCGTGATTGCGCAAAAAATGCGCCCGCTTTTGCATCTTCACTGTGCCGGTTTTGCCACAATAGAGGTGGGAGGAGAGGATCGAAGTGCGGCCTAAGGCAGAACCCAGAGCAACCCGGCCAATTCGGTTTCGTTCTGAACACTTCAGGAACCCTAAACGGCCCTTTAGGACCGTTTACATTTGTGGGATTGCGCCCATATCCGCATTATCTTCAGTGGCTTGCATACGATGAGCGGAGCGGAATGGGCACCCCTCCCCCCCGTAGCCTGTAAAACTGTAAAAATCTGTCACTTCGATCAAGCCACCACTCAAGCCTTCGAGGCTTGTGATAAATCCGCCCTGGGTCCACAACCCGCGCCCATCACCTGTGCTAATGAAAAACGGAGAGCCGGGGCCGGTTAGGCCTTGGTCGAATGCCGTAGCATGGTTTTCTCAACCCTACTGCGAGGTCCTATGAGTGACGTTGTGATCACCCCCGATATGACCAGCGAGCAAATCGCAGCCACAACCCGCCAGACCAACTACGGCACTTGGCGCTTCCAGAAGACCTGGAAACCCGTCCACATCGTCGACGCCGAGGGCTGCTGGTTTACCGACGGCGTGGGCAAGCGCTATCTCGACTTCTCCTCGCAGCTGATGTGCGTCAACCTCGGCCACAAGAATCCGCGCGTGATCGAATCCATCGCTGAGCAGGCGCGGGAACTGGCGTTTGTGGGGCCGGTCTATGCCACCTCGGCGCGCGCACGGCTCAGCGCCAAACTGCTCGAGGTGCTGCCTGCCGGCCTCGACAAGTTCTTCTTCGCCACCAGCGGCACCGAAGCCAACGAAGCGGCGTTCAAGATCGCCCGCATGGTCACGGGCAAGAACAAGATCATCTCGCGGTACCGCTCCTACCACGGCTCCACGTCAGGATCGATTGCCGCCACGGGCGACCCGCGACGCTGGGCCATGGAACCCGCAGGCAAGGGCATGGGCTTCGTCTTCGCGCCGGAGACCAACTGCTACGACTGCCCCATCAAGCACACCTATCCCGGCTGCAACATCGCCTGCGCCGACTACATCGAGCACATGATTCGCAACGAGAGCGACGTAGCGGCGATCATTGTCGAGCCGGTGGTGGGAACCAATGGAGTCCTGGTGCCGCCGCCCGAGTACCTGCCGCGCCTGCGCGAAATCTGCGACCGCCACGGCGTGCTCATGATCGCCGACGAAGTGATGGCCGGCTGGGGCCGCACCGGCAAGTGGTTCTCCGTCGACCACTGGAACGTGAAGCCAGACATCCTGGTTACCGCCAAGGGAATTACCTCGGCCTACGTGCCTCTCGGTCTCTGCGCCACCACCACGAAAATCGCCGATTACTTTGAGGACCACTACTTCTCCCACGGGCATACCTACGAAGCCCACCCCATCACCCTCGGTCCGGCCGTCGCCACCATCGAGGAGATGCAGCGCCTCAGGCTGATCGACCGCGCCGCCTCACTCGAGCCCTATGTCCGCTCAAAACTTGAGGCCCTCAAAGCGAAACACCCCTCCGTGGGCGACGTGCGCGGCCTCGGCCTGTTCTTTGCGGTCGAGATCGTCAAGAACCGCACCACCAGGGAGCCCTTCAACACAATGCGCGACAAGGTGGAAGGAAAGCCCCTGGTGGTCGACCAGATCGCGGCGAAAATGATGGCGGACGGCGTGGCTCAGCAGGCCTGGGTCAGCCATTTCGTCATTGCCCCGCCCCTGATCGTCACAAATGAGGAACTGGATCTGGGCATCGCGGCCCTTGACAGGCATCTCGCCATCGCCGACGCACTGGTCGAATAGAAACAAATCATCCTCGCAGGGCGTTGCTCCATCCTATCTGCATGGTTTGCAGCGCGATGGCATCGTGCCCGGTTTCCGGCCTGGCGGCCAGCGAAGCCGCGACAGGGTGGCCCTGTCCCGCTCCAGCACTTCCCGGCTGTTCCGTTTCTCCGCCCTCCCCGTACAATGGGAGAGAGGAAGCCCGCGCCGCCCAATGACCGAAGAGCAGAAGCAGCCGAAGCAGGCCGGATTGCCGGCGAACGGGCGATCTCCAGTAACTGGCGGGACCGGGGCAGACGGATCTTCCAAGCCCATGCCGGCCAAGACTGACGCGCGCAAGCCCGATGATGACCCCGTCGGCAAGGTCTACGATTCCGAGCTCATCCGCCGCCTTGGCCACTATCTCAAACCTTACTGGTGGCAGTCGGCCATTTCCGCCGTTTCCGTCACCCTCAAGTCCCTGAGTGATGTCGCCGGTCCCTATCTGGTCAAGGTCGGCATCGATCGTTACCTGACCGGCAAGCCCGGCCCCGCGACCACCTGGCTTACACGCCGTCTCTCTACCGACCCGTGGCACGGCATTACCCAGCTCGCCGAGATTTACATCTGCGCTCTGCTTTCCGCCTTCCTTTTTGAATTCATTCAGACCTACCTGATGCAGTGGGTGGGGCAGAAGATCATGTTCGACCTGCGCCGCGACATCTTCCGCCACATGCAGCACCTGCACGTTGGCTTCTTCGATGTGCACGCCGTGGGCCGCCTTGTCACGCGCCTTACCTCCGACGTCGACGCGATCAATGAAATGTTTACGGGCGGCATCCTCGCCATCGTGGACGATTTTTTCACGCTCACCATCATGGGCGTGGTGATGCTGTCCATCAATTGGTGGCTGGCGCTGCTTGCGTTCGCGGTGTTGCCGCTTATTCTGTTCGTGACCCGCATCTTCCGCAACTCGGTGCGCGAGAGCTACCGCCGTGTCCGCACCGCCATCGCGCGCATCAACAGTTTCACCCAGGAACACATCAGCGGCATGGCGGTGGTCCAGCTGTTCAACCGCGAAGATCGCGCCTTCACCGACTTCGAAGTAGTCAACCGCCAGCACATGATCGCGTTCAAAGACACCATCTTTGCCTACGCGCTTTATTATCCGGCCGTCGACCTGCTCTCGGTGGTTGCCATCGCGCTGGTTCTCTGGCGAGGCGGTTTCGGCGTGCTGTCAGGCACCGTCACCATCGGCGTCCTCACCATGTTCAACATGTATTCGCTGCGTTTCTGGCGGCCCATCCAGGATCTCAGCGATAAATACAACATTCTCCAGGCCGCGATGGCTGCGTGCGAGCGCATCTTCAAGCTACTCGATACCGCGCCCGAGATCGTGAGTCCGTCCAAGCCGCGCCTCGGGGACGGTTCAAACCGCATTGAGTTCCGCCACGTGTGGTTCACTTATCAGAAGCTCACGCCGGAACAGAACGCTGCTGTCCTGCTTGCATCCGCACCAAAAGGGGGAGCCTCGGGCGCGAACGGCGCCGGGCTCATCGACGTTGCGGGCCTTAATCCTTACTCAACCATTTCTGGCCACGCGTTCGCCCGCGACGGGGAATGTCCCGATGGGGCTTCGGGCACACCCGATTGCGCTTCTCTTGCATCCCTCAAAGACGTCGACTGGATCCTCAAGGATGTTTCCTTCACCATCGAACCCGGAAACACTGTGGCGATCGTGGGCCACACGGGTGCGGGGAAGACCACCCTCACCAGCCTGATGATGCGCTTCTACGATGTGACAGCCGGGCAGATTCTGCTCGACGGCGTCGATCTGCGCGAACACGATCTCAACGAATTGCGCCGCCACTTCGCGGTGGTTCTCCAGGATCCGTTCCTCTTTACCGGCACTATCGCCGAGAACATTCGACTGGCCAACGAATCCATTACCGAAGAGGGCCTTGTCCAGGCCGCGCGCGATGTGAATGTTCTGGACTTCATCGAGAGCCTGCCCCGCAAGTTCGCTGAGCCGGTGCAAGAGCGCGGCAACTCGCTGTCGACGGGCCAGAAGCAGCTCATCAATTTCGCGAGGGCACTGGCTTACAATCCCCACATTCTCATCCTGGACGAGGCCACCTCCAGCGTCGACACCGACACGGAGCTGCGGATTCGCGGGGCTCTCGAGCGAATGGTTGAGGGCCGCACCAGTGTGCTCATCGCCCACCGCCTGTCGACGGTTCAGCGCGCCGACGTGATTCTCGTTATGCACAAGGGGCAACTGCGCGAAATGGGCTCCCACCAGCAGTTGCTCACCCATCGCGGTCTTTATTGGAAGCTCTACCAGTTGCAGTACAAGGACCAGGAGGCGGGGTTTGCCGGCCACCCCTCCCAACCCACCATCGCCCGCGTGGTCTGAGAACAATCCAGGCCAAGAGACCGCTTGCGTCCGCTTGCAGACACAACAGCCCCGGCACCGGCCGGGGCTGTTGTCGGTTCGAGCGTTGCGATCCCTAGTTCACTTGACCGCAGCCGGTGTAGGCGTGGCTACGGGTGTGGCTGCGGGTGCGGTGGAAGGCTTGACGTCGGGCTTACGGATATCGATGCCACCCTTGAAGAAGGCGCCATCCTCGATGCTGATGCGAGCCGCGGCCACATCACCGGTGAGAGCTCCCTCGGCGCGGATATCCACGCGATCGGTCGCAGTCACGTTGCCGCGAACCTTGCCCAGGACCACCACCTCGCGGGCGGTGATGCTGGCGGCGACCTGGCCATTTCGGCCCACCGTCACGCGATTGCCGTTGAGGTTAATGCTGCCTTCGACCTTGCCGTCGATGAACAGCGATTCTGAGCCGGTGATTTCGCCCTTGATAAAGAGGCCTTTGCTGATGGAGGCCTGGTCGGCCGCGGTGACTCCCGCACGGTTCGCGGACTCGACAGTCGTAGTGGGCGGGGCAGGGCGCGCGGGCTCCGGCGCTGGGGGGGGAGAAGGTGGCTCGGGTTGGCTAGGTTTCCACATACGGTTCAGTCGGTTCCTTTCCTTGTCCGCTTCGGGATTGGGGTCTAAGCAGGGCGAATTCGATCCATCGCGACTGCGCTAATTCTAATAGGCCAGCGCTTTCCGTGCTTTGAACGAGTGACAGAACGGCATACAGCCGACGGATAAGCGACAAAATCAGGCTCCCCTGATTTTCGCACAAACTTCCGGGGCGGGCGGAGTGTGGTTTTCGTCAGTATTCGTTGATAAATCGGTGTGGAATCAAATTCAGTACGCCCCGAGGCCCAAATCCTGGCACAGACCGCCGAATCCGGCGACGGGTCCCCGAGAGCCGCGGCACTGCCTGTAACCTTGATCCATGACCGATCGGGAACTGGTTGCGCGCATTGCCAGCTCCGCCGGCGGGAAGGCGGGGTACAAACAACTGGTGCGTGAGCTCGGGCTGGGAGGGGGCCGGGAGCGGCGTCTTCTGCTCGAACAACTGGCGCGCCTGACCGCACGCGGAGAGCTGGCGAAACTGGATCGCGAGATTTGGAGCATCCCCCGAACGACCGGGCATCCGACCGGCACCCGCGACAACATGGTTGCGGGACGACTCGATCTGCATCGCGACGGATACGGCTTCGTGCGCCCCAATGCCCGCCAGGCTTCGGGCGAAGACGATGTTTTCATCCCTCCAGACGAGATCAATGGCGCCATGCAGGGCGACCAGGTGCTGGTGGAACTCGCTCCGCCGCGCGCGGATGGCCGCCGCCTGGGCCGGATAGCGCGGGTGCTGCAGCGCCGCAATCCGACCGTGGTGGGAACGTTCCACTATGGGGTGCCTGGCGACAGGTATTCATCGCGGCGGGAGTATGTGCAAGCCGGCCGCGAGCGGGGCAATCACGTCGTTCCCTTCGACGAGCGCATGAACCAGCCGGTGATCATTCGGGAGGGCCAGGAGTTGCCCGCGGCAGAAACCGCCAGTCCACACCGCGTGCTGGGCTCGGAGGCCGCCGCTCAGCACTCCTGGGACGACCTCGAGGGCCTGATCGTGGATGTGGAGATCACCAGCTGGCCCACCCCCACCAGGCCTCCGCTCGGCCGCGTGATCGAGGTACTTGGCGACCCGGATGACTTCGGCGTCGACGTGGAGATGATGATCCGCAAGCACCAGCTGCCGCGGGTCTTTCCAGAAAACGTGCTGTCGGAAGCTCGCGGCGTGGCGCACCTCGACCCGGACGAAGTGGCCCGCAGGCGCGATTTTCGCGGGCTGCCGATCGTGACCATCGACGGTGAGACCGCTCGCGACTTCGATGACGCCGTGTTGGTGACGGAACGCAACGACGGCGGTTACGAGCTCCAGGTGCACATCGCAGATGTGGCCGAATACGTGCGCGAAGGCACGGATCTTGATCTCGAAGCACGGCTGCGCGGCACCAGCGTCTACTTTCCCGATCGCGCTATTCCCATGCTGCCGCAAGAGCTCTCGAGCGACATCTGCAGCCTGCGCCCGGAGGAAGACCGCCTCGTCCTGAGCTGCGTGATGCAACTCGACTCCAAAGGCCAGATCGAGAGCTACGAGATTTGCGAGGGAGTGATCGCGTCGGCGGCGCGCATGACCTATACCAAGGTGCACGCGATTTTGGAGGGCGACGAAGAAGTTCGCGCCGCCTATCGCGAGTTCACTGCCGACTTCGAACGGATGCGCACCCTGGCCGTGAAAATGAACCGCCGCCGCGAGGAGCGCGGAAGCATCGATTTTGATTTGCCCGAGCCGGTGATCCAGTTCGATGAACGCGGACAGATGCGCGGGATCATAAAGGCCGAGCGCACGTGGGCCAATCGGCTTATCGAGGAGTTCATGCTGGCGGCCAACGAGTGCGTGGCCACGTGGATCGAAGACCTTGGGGTGCCTTCGCTCTATCGCATCCACGAGAAGCCCGAGCCGCGCCGGGTAGTGCAATTTGAAGAGCTGGCGGCGAGCTTTGGCTATTCTCTCGGGCTCGGACCGCTGCCGGTCAAGCGCATCCAGACACGCGGCGAGCGGCGCGAATCATACGGCAGCGGGCGCAGGCCGCGGGAGCACGAGGTGGCGGAGGACATCGCCCTCACGCCGCGGATGTATCAGAAGCTTGCAGCCAGGATCGAGGGCAAGCCGGAAGAGCGCATCCTGAGCTATCTCATGCTGCGATCGCTGCGGCAGGCGCGCTATTCGGAGATCAACGGGGGCCATTTTGCCCTCGCCGCGCCCACCTACACGCATTTCACGTCGCCCATCCGGCGCTATCCCGATCTGATCGTTCACCGCATTACCAAGGCGCTCTTGCGCGACGGAGTTCGCGGTGAAGGCGTAATCGAGACGGGGCGGCACAGTTCTCCGTGGACGCATCCGAACGAAGCGCTGGCGGGAGTGGCAACGCGTCGGAGGAAACCGAATGCCCGGGGTCTCGATTTTGAGGCCCGGGAGGGCGGTCTCTCCCCGATGAATCCGCCTATCCCCGAACCCGAACTGGCCCAGATCGCCGAAGAAACCAGCCAGACAGAGCGGCGGGCCGCCGATGCCGAGCGCGAACTCGTGGAGTGGAAAAAGGTCCGGTTCATGGAGGAGCGGTTGGGCGAGGAATTCTCCGCCCTGGTGCTGAATCCCACCAAGTACGGGCTCTTTGTCGAGTTGACTGACCTGTTTGTCGAAGGGCTCGTTCCCATCGATTCGCTGCGCGACGATCGCTACTCATGGCGCGAAAATACGCACGAGATCATCGGCGAGCGGACTGGGCGCCGTTTCCGGGCCGGCGATCGTGTGCTGGTGATTCTCGACCGCATCCTTGCCCAGGAACGGCGTCTGCAATTTTCGATAGTGGAAGAAGGAATTCCGCTGACTGGAAAGAAGCCCTCGAAAAAAGCAGGAAAAGTGAAGAAAAAGAAGCGTGCCGAACCGTTCTCCGGCCGAGGCAAGGGAAAGAAGCGCCCGCGCAGCGGCCGTCGCTGACGCCCACTCTCTCCGGAGACGGACTCACAACCGTTGCGAGATTGCCTTGTCTTCTGCCAGATCCCCCAGGAACGGCAGTTTGACGCGCCGGCCCTGAAGCGTGCCGACCATCAAGGCAATCCACACAACGAAGCAGATCATCAGCACAAGTGGAATGAGGATTACATCCAGCAGATTGATGATTGGAATGATTCCGAGCGTATAGAGCCCCAGGCAGGCTGCGAGGCTTGCGACATTCAGAAAAATGGATTGCCAGGCGTGAAATCGGACAAGGAGATTCTGGTCGTAGGGCGGGGTTAGCAGAAACACGAGGGCGGGAACGAAAGTGACGTACGAGAGGCCGGACGCAGCATTGTCGCTCAGTACAGTTGCCAGGGTTTCTTCAGGCACGGATCCTCCTTCGAACTTGAGCAGCTTGGATCGGAGTTTGACGGCCAAAAAGGGTTGGATTGCTGGGGAAATCGAACCGCTCGACGGGTCGAAAGTAAAGATATGAAATGTGCGCGCTGCCTTTACTGTCAAGTAAAATCAGGCTTTACAAATTTGAACAACTCATGAGGCATCTTAGGGATGCGGTGGACATGGGTGTGGGTTCCGGGCGGGTCATAACAAGTGATCGTGCCGAGCCTTCTGCCTCTCTCATCCAATACAATGGAACTCGTCAGAGAAGGAGCCGCAACAACGATGGCGCATATGGTTTTTTGTGTTCGCAACAAGAAGGAGATGGAGGGTCTGGACGAGCCGCCCTTCGATTCGGAATTCGGGCAGAAGATCTACAAGAATGTCTCCAGAGCCGCCTGGGCAGAGTGGGTCGACCGGCAGAAGATGCTGTTGAACGAATACCGGCTGCAACCCTGGACTCCCCAGGCACAGCAGTTTCTGGTGGAACAGATGGAAGAGTTCTTTTTCGGGGCCGGTTCGGCGCTTCCCAGCGAATACGTGCCGCCCTCGCACTAACCGGAAACCGGGAAGCCGCGCGCTTCGCACGACTTCATGACGCGGCTGGTGTAGACTCAATTGAGACCCCAAAAGCCGGCTCGACCGAGCCGGCTTGATCGTGTCGGGACGTGGCTCAGCCTGGTAGAGCACTCGCTTGGGGTGCGAGGGGTCGGCAGTTCAAATCTGCCCGTCCCGACCATCTTTAAAATCAATAGGTTACAGAATTTGTCCCCCATGGCAAATATCCTACGCGAGGGGTCTTTTTCTTGCAAGGATGTTCGCCTTTTCGGAGTGGCCGCGAAAGCCCATCATGGGCAATCGGCGTTCCCGGTCTGCCTCTTAAATGAGCGCACAGACCAGCTTCTCTTTCGGTGCGCCATTCTTGAGATTCCAGTTCCATTGGACAACGTGCTTGCCCGGATAGAGCGCATTCGCTTGTTCCTTGGGCCACGCCATGCAAGTCACGTGGTTGACGTGTTGCGTGGTGTTGGTCCGCGCCTCAAACGGGCAATCCTGCACCACAGCGGAGTAAAGCTGAATGAATGCTCTCCAATACTCATCAGACCCCAATCGGTCCACCCGAACTCCATGCGGTTTCACGGCCTGAATGAATTGCTCTCGGAAATTCTTGTGTGCCATGAAGTCTAAGAGCGGTTGGAGTTTCGACTCCGCAACGGTCACACCGGATTTGCGAAATTCGGATTCGTAAGCATCGAAGTAGCCAAGTACAACTTGGGCGCTGGACCGATTCAGCTTCGGATGAACTGCCCAATCGCCGCACAGTTTGAAAGCTGGGAAGTTGTCTAACGTTCCCTGTCGCTCTAGTAGCTTCCGGGCTTCTACAAGGATGTAGACAACCTGCCTCTCGGTCGCAATCTCGGCATCAAATTCCCGATTCAGCTTGGCGACAATATCCGGTGCACCCATACGAATGATCCTCCACGCGCGCCAGAGCGCGACTATCTATTCAGAGCCTTCCAACTCAGCTTCTTTCGCAACACGAATCTCATCCAGTGTCTTCCCCTCATACATCCAGTAATCCGAGCCACTACAATTCCCCAAGGTATAGCCGCCGAGCTTGTGTAAGGCAGCGAGCGCAGAAGCCGAGAGGCTAACAATCTGTCCCTCATACTCCACCTTGTTTCCGCTCACAACAGTTGCATGAACATCCTCATCCCGTGACAGCGTGAGCACGGTGCCCGGTTTAATGCCGATTGCGTCAAGATTGATTCGGGCGCGCCTCTTTGTATCGGCCTTATCAGCCTTTTCAAGCGCCTGCTCTTCCTCCTTCGGAATATCCACCTTCCCTGGAGTAACCTCCGAGAACGAACCCATCCTGATGGCGAGCACAATCTTCTCGGGGGCAATTTGAAAGAATTCCCGATTTGGATTGACGCGCCTGTCGGAGAACAGTTGATGCAACGTCTTTTCCTTCGCTGCCATGTTTTCCACTCTTGCCGCAAAGTGACATTGGAACGCGACTGGGATACCTGTAGCAGAACTGAGTGCCTTGATACGCTCCTCAACGGGGCCGGTTGTGCAACCAATTTTTACAAGTCCCGGCATGAAGGGGTTCGTAAGCACGTAGAGAATCCCTGTATCGACCATCTCTCTCTGCCTTTCATCGAGAGGATTGTGAGCGCTTTTCCTATCCCCGCTCTTCCGTTTCTGCACCCTCTTCGCCAAATTGCCAGACGCCTTGGTCTATCATGATCCGACGTAAGTTTCGGAACAGCGTTCGATGATAACGCTCAGAGGCAGGATTATTGCTGATCGTGGTGTGCCCGCCAAAGCCAGTCACGTCAATACGGAGATGTTCCCTCTCCCGCTTCGCCCAAACACCACCGCAACGGCGAGTGCCTTTCCGCCCTTGAATACCCGCACATCTCCTGGTTTCATATCCGGCATCAGTCGTTCCTCCATTCGGCCAAGCTAGGTGGCGGTGGCCGATTCCTTTAGCAGGTCATCGAACGCTTCTTGGAACGCCTTTGTACGTTCTTCACTGTTGTAGAACGGAAGTCCCCAAACCACGTATTTGCGATTTGAGAACATCTGGACCACTTCAGCCTGTTCTTTGATTCTGGTAAGGAAACGTTCCTTCCATTCATCGGCCATCAGCAAATGCTTCCCTTTGGGCTCGATAAAGACCTGAAAATACATCGTTGGATTCCCAGACTTTCCGATGAGGAAAAGAACGAAATCCGGCTCTAGCGCCCTTCCATCATCGAACGCAAACAGTTGGAAATGCTTCTCATTCCGCACGAGGTAGACTCCGGAATATTTCTGTTTGAGTTCGTCGTAGCGCTTGTCAATATACCGGATCAGAAGCTTCTCTTCAGAGGTCCCAAAATTGTCCTCGAACGCGAACCACGACTTGCTATCAAGATCGAGATAGTAGGACGTTGACCCTGCCTCTTTGATTGATCGACCAAACTCCTTATCGCCGCCATCATCAAGAGCGATATTCACTATCCTATCGGTAAAGACTTCCTTCACCATTCTTGGCTTGAAGGTCGTGCTCCCCTTGTAGTCCACCTTTCCTTTTTCCACCCGCGCGGCAATTTCCGTGAGCGCAGACATTGCGGCCTGAAGCTTATGCTCTGCACTGAGACTCACATGCTGGTTTGGGAGGCCATCGATTTCTACTTTGATGCTTCCGAGATATTTGTCATGCGTTGCGAATTGGTCCAAAGTCTCAAGAGTGGGAAAGAGGCGCTTTAGGTTTGCGAACTCAAAGAACTTCAGACGGTGTAAAGCCTTGCGAAGAACCTGAATGCCGAAGTCGGACATTGCATAGTCTAGTCGCTTTGTTTCCTTGCCCGGCGTAGGCTCCGCATCAAAGGCAAGCAGAGTGGCTACGGCTCCTGTTCGCAATGAAAATGAATATCTCCCGTCGCGAATTGCCACATCCAGACCATCGGCATCTTCACCCCTATATTCGTATCTATCGTTCAAGTAGACATGCCCTGATTCGTAAAACGTAGTCTGCTTGAAGGACTCCTTCAAAAGGATTTTGCGTTGAACTGACTCGCTTGGCTTAATGCCAATCTCCCTAAGTGCCGCATTCAGTTCTTGAATGTATTTCGGATTGTATACGCTGTGATAATACAATTCTTCGCACAGCCGGAGTTCGTTTGCGTTGTCAGCGTCATACTTGCGCTTGAATAAAGGCTGCTCGTTCAAAACTTGAAAAGGGCAGTAGCGTGCACCACGACCGATCAACTGAGCCTCGCTCATGGTCGTTTTGCCGACAGTTCCAGCTTTGCTGTCTCTCGTGTTGTAGAGCCGCACGATGTCGAACAGATTAAGGACATCCCAGCCCTCGTTCAACTTATCCACGGCAAACACGGCGCGATACTCATTTGTTTCAAGTGAATTGACAGCAATCTGCTTCTCTTCACTCTCTTCTTTGCTGTTGACGGATAGAAGCTTCTCTAGCGAAAAGTCCTCTTGCAATTCCATCGCGAGAGCATCCAAGCCGATGTTGTGCGTCTCACAATACTCGAATACTCTTTTGACGGCAGCATCCTTTGCACCGCTCTTGAGCTGCGTGAGTTTGCTCTCACTGAGGGACTTCACTGCGGAGATAAAGTCATTGACAAAGCTACGACTCTCAGCGATGGTCCGGGACTTGAAAAGAAGTACCGGCTTGATCGACTTGCCGTGTTTCTCAAAAAGCTTTTTTCGATGCTGACTCATCAGCACTGCCTGAAGCGCCCTGTCCACCGGCTCTAGGTCAGCCTCCAGCACCTTGACTTCCTTCGAGTATCCGTCTTTTCGGAACTGTTTCAAGCCATAGTCAAAAAGCAGCTTGGGCTTGTATTTGGCTTCAAGATTTAGGTCAGTGAAATCGACGGTTGCAGTGAACTCCAAGAGCACGTTCGCAGGATTCGCACGAAAGATGCGGTCAACCGTGCCCTCCCATGATTCAGATTCCTCCAACAACTCCAACTGAGCGAGATTCTTTCCCTTCTTTGTGTCTGCATTGATGTGGTGAGCCTCGTCCGAAATGAGCACAATCCGCTGATTCTCAAAATCGTCGTATGTAACTTGGTCTTCACCGGGATTGTTGAGCCGGGAATGCAGGCCCTGGATCGTTGCAAAAATGATATTCACGTCATCTGAAGTCGCTGTCTGGAACGTCGATACTTCTCGTATTTCAATCGGCTTTTCTTTTACTGCAATGATTGGCGCGAAAAGGTACTTCGGCGACAGGCGATTGAGGAAATTATCGCGTGTCTTCTCAATGATGTTTGTGCTGTTGACGAAGAAAAGAAAACGCCTGTACCCCATTTCGTAGAGGTATAGGATCAGGCCAGCCATCATCAGGGTCTTGCCGCTTCCCGTCGCCATGTGGAAGAGCACCTGATGATTTTGGCTTGGCTTGCCGTCGAATGGCTTCTCCCAATAATTCGTGAAGAACTTGAATGCCTCCATTTGATACGGGCGCATCGGAAATGCCGGATTGAGGTTATCCGAGATAGACGATGGTAGCTGCGAACCAAGTATGCTTTGCCGTCCCAATTCGCTCTTGACTAACTCGTAAAGTGACTGGCTCATGCGGTCACCATCCCAAAGAACTGGCGATTCAGCGCCTTGTCAGCATCCGACATGTCAAACGTTTTGTCATCCAGTTCGCTGAGTGGAACGTAAAGCATGTTCTTATCCAGAACATCAATAAGCACCTTCTTTTGCTCGTCCAGCGACAGCGCCTCGAACTCGGCCTTATGTATCGTGAAGGCTTTCAAATCGACTCGATATGACAAGAACGCCCGATCCTGCATCTCAGTCCAGATGGCAAGCAGTTCGGCGGTATCGGCGGCAGCGGCAATCCTCGCGGCAAACGCCGCGTTGGCTGACGCGAGTTCACAGTAGATAAAAGACGACTGGCACGACTCAGCAATCTTCCCGACGCGGGTCATTGTGACCGATTCCACGTAGTCAAGCTGTTCGCAAAGGATGAATTGCCGATGCCCTCCGTCCGCCTGATTCAGCTCAAGCACCGCTTGCGCCGTCGTTCCGCTTCCGGCAAAAAAATCAAGTACGATGTCAGTTGAATCCTGAGACGTAACGAGGTCAACAATCGTCCGTATCAGTCCGGGCGGCTTTGGGCTGCGGAACTTGTTTTTACCCACGAGTTCATCGATGACCTTCTGTCCCTTCTCCGTATGGAAGTCCTTATGGAACCAAATCGTCTTTAGTTTGCGTGAAACAGTCCTTCCACCATTGTTAGCGTAACTCTTTCTGTATACCTTCCATCTGTCTTTGACGAGATGTCCAACGAGCAAATCCGATTCCAATTCACACTTCGTGGTGCCCCATGTCCAGCATCCCTCGTAGCCATCGTCCCAGACAGGCTCAACCTTCTCGGTATGCTCTTCATCTTTCTCCAACGAAACCGAGCCGTCGCTCGGAGCCACATATAACGGGAAGAACAAGTTTTCGCGGTTGTATGGCGGGGGTTGCGACCTTCCATATTCACGGTGAGTGTTTCTCAATTCCAGTTCGCGATATCGGAAGCCGTCCTCATCCTTAAGAGGGTACTCCTTCTCAATCTGAGCATCGCTCTTCGTCACGGACATTCCGCCGTCCAACTTGCGCGTCGAGTAGAACAATAGATATTCGTGGGATGTAGCGAATGCCTTTTTGCCTAGCACGCGCCCCTCGGGATTGTTCTGCACTGTGACCGGCGCGATGAAGTTGTCGCGTCCAAAGATTTCATCTGTGAGCACCTTCAGGTAAAACGCTTCGTTTTGGTCAATGGACATGACCAAGACCCCATCTGCCGCAAGTAGGCGTTGAGCTATCTCTAGCCTGCTCCGCATGAAAGTCAGCCAAGTTGAATGGGTAAAGGTATCGTTGTACGTGAAGCTGTCGTTTTCGGTGTTATATGGCGGGTCAATATAAATAAGCTTCACCCGGCCCTCATAAACCTTGGCAAGAGTATGCATGGTGAGTAGGTTATTGCCCTTGATGATGAGGTTTTCGGAGGGTGAGACCGACTCGGGCACATTTGGGGAAGCGCTCTTGTATTGCGTGAATCCCTTGAGCGCCTTGGGAGTAAGCAGCTTGTCAATTTCGTCGGGTGCAAGTGTTTCGTTCCAGAATCGGCTACCGCCTTCCGCTTGGCCTCTTGGCGGATGTGCGAATAGTGCGTCAACATTTCCCTGCTGACGTGCCCTTCCATCGACATGATGGTCTGCTCGGATGCTTTCGAGGATTCTGCCAGCTTCGTTATGGTGTGGCGCCGGAGGTCGTGCGGCCTGAGCCCCTTCAACCCGCACTCTGCTGTCAGCGTTCGCCGTGCCGGTCGCCATACCACAACACCTTACGGGAACCCTGGAATTCTTCCTCGGCTGGCGGCGCTTTGGCATTTACTTTGCCGAAAATTAGGGCTACCATTGACCCGTTTTCGTACATTCCCGAAACCGCCCGCGCAGCGGCTGATTTCCCCCCTTTTGCAGGTGCGCAACAACTCGAGGTCGAGATTGCGAGTGTTCGATGCGAACTCTCCTCTCGTTCTTTCCTCCGTCGCCACAACGCCCCAACCAGCTTCTTACTCCAGGATTCACGCGGATTCTTGCGGCCGGGCTTCTGCTTGCCGCAAGCTGGCCTTGTTTCGCAGGTCTTCCGCCTACCCAAACCACTTTCGCAATGACAAGCGGCGGCAGCACGGTGACCACCGTCTCAGCGGGAACGGTTGTCACGCTCACGGCCACGGTCGTGTCGGGGACAACGCCGATATCGCCCGGGCAGGTACGGTTCTGCGATGCATCCGTGTCCTACTGCACCGATATACACCTTCTTGCCACAGCGCAGCTGACCAGAACCGGGACGGCCGTGTTCAAGTTCCGCCCGGGCGGTGGAAGCCACAGCTACAAGGCGGTCTTCCTGGGGACAAAGAGCTACGCGTCAAGCAGTTCCAGTGCGTCGCCGCTGACGGTGACGGTGGCGACCCCGACGGCAACCATGTTTCCGACGGTGACGACCATCTCGCATGCCGCCAACGCAGGCAGTTGGGATCTGACCGCGACAGTGTCAAGCGGTCCGTGGATAGGGGCCGTGACTGCGCCGACTGGTACCGTTTCGTTTCTCGACACCAGCAACGCTGACGCGGTGTTTGCGACCGCGGCGCTTGAAGGGAGCAAGGTCGGGCTAAGCTTCCTAGCAGAAGACACTCCGGTGATCGTTGGGCCAGGGGAAGAACAGTCAGCGGCAGCGGTGGCGGATTTCAACGGAGATGGAATCCCGGACATCGTTACAGCAGTCGATACAGCTGATTCAGCGACCAATGAGCCCCAGCTTCTGGAGACACTCTTGGGAAACGGAGACGGGACGTTCACCCTGGCGGCGAGTCTTGGGACGGCCGGATACGCCACAAGCATGGGGGTGGGCGACTTTAACGGAGATGGCATACCGGACGTGGCTGTGGCGAATTACGCGGCGAAATCCCTCGCGGTGTATTTGGGCAACGGTGACGGGACGTTTACGACGGCGCCGGTCGGACCGATGCTCTGCGACATCGATACCGGTTGCCGCCTCATGTTCCTCCGGGTGGAAGACTTCAACGGGGATGGCATTCCGGACCTGCTCGTTCTCGGATATGGCTCCGATGCGCGTCAACCAATCGTAGATATCCTTCTGGGCAACGGGGATGGAACCTTCGCATCTCCATTATCCCTAACCCTCGAATCTACACCAGTTTACTGGATCGCGACGGGAGACTTCAATGGAGATGGAATTGCGGACCTTGTGACGCTGTGTTATTCCAACGTCCAGATCATCTTTGGGAATGGGGATGGGACATTCAGGACTCAATCGCCCATGGCGTCTCCGGTCGAGGATGCGACTTCCATAGCTGTGGGAGACTTTAATGGGGACGGAGTGCTTGACCTGGCGGTGGCGCACGAGATCTGTTGCGACCCCAATGTCACTATTCATCTGGGCAAAGGAAATGGAACTTTCACCCCTCCTGCCGGGTCGTTTGAGGTGCCGGTAGCCTATCAAGGTTGGGGTCCCGGTTGGACTTATGTGGTCTATATGGGTGTGGGAGATTTCAATGGGGATGACATCCCTGACCTTGCTTTGGGGATGGAGCCTGATGGGGGTCGGGTATTGAATCTTCTTGGCGAGGGCGATGGGACATTTGCGCTGGCTGAAAGCGATACGCCTCCGGGTCTTTCTCGCTGTTGCATCGCTGCCTCCGATTTCAACGGAGATGGTCTGACAGATTTGCTTTCGAATAAAGTGGTGCTGTTCACTGGAGCGTCCTCTTCTTGGACGGCGACTGCAACGGGTGTCGCGCCTTCTTCCCTGGGATTACACATTGTTGAAGCAAATTATTCCGGAGACGGCCATTACGAGTCCAGCTCTGCCACAACTCAACTCGGTCGGAAGGCAAAAATATCTAGTCCGTCCCCTGGCATCGAATTGGATATCCCCAATGTTACCTTCTGGTGGATACAAGGCACCGATGTTACAGAGTACGAATTCACCCTGGGGACAACGGGACCAGGATCTTCCAATTTGTACATCGGGGACTTCTCAGTAATTTGGGACGGAGCCGAAGTGAATGGCATTCCTCTGAATGGGGAGAGGGTTTATGCACGGCTCTCCTCCTTGATCAACGGGATCTGGCAGTATGACGACTACACCTATGTGATGGTGCAGAGTGCAGTGATCCTCAACTCTCCCCCGCCCGGGACGCAGTTGAGCGGTCCCACGATGGACTTCTCGTGGACAGCGGGAGTCGGAGCGTCGCCCTACAGGCTTATCATCGGAGACAATTGGATCGGCTCGACCGACATCTACGATTCGGGAGTGATCACAACCACATCGACCCATGTTACCGGCCTGCCGGTGAACGGCGCCCCGATTAATGTGACGCTCTATTACTACGCGCTCGGAGCCTGGCGGCATACCAACTACAACTACACGGAGTTCGGAACGCCCTCGCAAGGGGTGCTGACGACTCCCATGCCGGGTACCCAGTTGAGCGGTTCCACGGTGGACTTCTCGTGGACAGCGGGGACCGGGGCGTCGTCGTACCGGCTGATCATCGGGGATATCTGCATCGGCTCGACCGACCTCTACGATTCGGGATTCATCACAAGCACATCGGCCCATGTCAGCCTGCCACCGAACGGCGCTCCGATTTATGTGACGCTCTATTCCAAGGTGAACGGAATCTGGTTGCATACCAACTACACCTACACGGAGTTCGGAACGCCCTCGCAGGGGGTGCTGACGACTCCCACGCTCGGGACGCAGTTGAGCGGATCGACGGTGGACTTCTCGTGGACAGCGGGGACCGGGGCGTCGTCGTACAGGCTGATCATCGGAGATATCTGCATCGGCTCGACCGACCTCTACGATTCGGGATTCATCACAACCACATCGGCCCAAGTCAGCCTGCCGCCGAACGGCGCTCCGCTTTTTGTGACGCTCTATTCCAAGGTGAACGGAATCTGGCGGCATACCAACTACACCTACACGGAGTTTGGAACGCCCTCGCAGGGGGTGCTGACGACTCCCACGCCGGGGACGCAGTTGAGCGGATCGACGGTGGACTTCTCGTGGACAGCAGGAACCGGAGCGTCGTCGTACAGGCTGATCATCGGAGACATCTGCATCGGCTCGACCGACCTCTACGATTCGGGATTCATCACAACCACATCGGCCCATGTCACCGGCCTGCCGCTGAACGGCGCTCTGCTTTTTGTGACGCTCTATTCCAAGGTGAACGGAGTCTGGCTGCACACCAACTACACCTACAAGGCTCAGTAGTTACATGGCTTCGCGCCGCAACGCGTTCTGCGTGGGTTGCGCGAGGCCATCCCAATTCCGCGGAATGGTTAGGAACGGAAGCGCCTGTCGCCGATGATGCCGTGTCCGAATTCCCGGACTGCAGATCCCGGCCTGCCTGCCCCAGGAGCCAAGCTCCGAAAGGAATAGGTTTGGGCTTCTCGGTTGAATTGCCCAGGACCATATGAAACCAATTGGCTTGTTGAGAACGAAGGTGATGAAGCCGCAGATGTTGGCATTGGAATGGAATAGATATGGGGAGACATGCGAGATCAGCACAAAATATCACTGAGCATAATAGAAGCAAGGGCTGGCGTCGTTCGGTCAAAACCGCGGCCAGCAGAGATGCTCCAAAGCCGACCTTGACGGTGGGTTCTATGGTTCTATCCGACGGCCACTCTTGTCTTGGAAGTTTGCTTGCTGCTCTTGTTGAAAGCTGTCAGGATTGCTTAAATACTGACGAGAATACCCTCAGAAAGCTAAGAAATTATGGACGAAAGTTGTCAGGAATTATTATTCTTCGCCTCCAAGGGAGCATTCAATGCAAACTCCGTGCTCAGCCCGGCAGATTTTGCGCCACGAAATAATAGCGGCCGTTCAAAGAACGGGGATCGGACTTTTCCTGGCGGTTTTCGTCGCGACTTCAATCGCGCAAGAAAAAACTAAAACCTCAGGGCAGCCGGAACCATCCTCGGTAAATACCCAACTCCCAGTGAACTGGCTGTACGGCGCATACATTCCGAAAAATGCTCCCTGGTCGCGTTGAATGGGAAGGAGCGGTTCAAGCTTTACATTCGCCAGACATATACGACGCCCGGAATTTATATCAAGACCGGATTCTTTGCGATGCATGATCAATTGAGAAATACGCCGCCGGCTTGGGGGGATGGATTCTCCGGCTTCGCCAAGCGCATTGGCTCCAATCAGGCGACGAATATCATCCAAAACTCATTCACCTCATTGGGTCAGGGCGTGGTCCGATGGGAGCCGCGCTACGACCGCTGCCGCTGCGAAGGAGCCTGGCCACGCTTTCGACACGCGTTTGCAAGAAACTTCATAACCTACAGCGACAATGAACAATCAATCAGACCGAACATCATGCCGTTTGGGGCAGCATTCGGGGCGGGAGCAATCGGCGCAACCTGGAATCGAAATAATCCAACGATTACGGTAAAGGGATATCAGAGCGTCATCACGCAAGCGTGGGTCGGAGTGATTATCAACAGTATTGGTGAATTTGCGCCGGGCGTAAAAAAGAAGATTGGCAGACACAAGGATTGATTCGCGAATTCAACCTTTATCCGGCGCAGGCGTGAGCCGGTGCACTGCTCTCGATTATTTGCGCCCGATTGCGATGCAACCTACCCTAGCCCAACCCCCGAGCTCCATTTCGCTTGCATGGCATCGGCAGTACCGAAGTAATAATCGCGATCGCAAGGAGAGAGCCCGGGAATCGGAGCGGGATCGGTCACAATATGTCCGTCCGTCCACTGCCATAGTGTCCAATTTGCCCAGCCGGCAGGAAGGACAGCCGTCGGACCATATTGAGCCAGCCATAACCAGCAGTTTTGTAGAGTCGGATCAGCATGAGGCCCCAGTTGCTGTTTTAGATACGAGCCGCCATACAACCCCGGCCACACTCCCGTGGCTTCATGAACATGGGTAACGAAATCTCTTGCCTCATCGAGCGACATCGTTGAACCTGCCGGGTTCGACTCGAAATCGAGCACCAGGATCGTTCCGGCTTCCGGCTTTGCCGTGTTCAGAAAAAACTCAGCCTGGCTTATGCCGTCGTCGCCATTGCCGAAATGATAGGCGCCCCAGAGTAATCCAAGTTGCTGCGCCGTCTGCAAATTGGCAACATAAGTCGGATCGGCGAATTTGGTGCCCTGGGTTGCCTTTTGAATGACGCCCAGGATCCCTGCCTGCTGCGCGTTGGCCAAATTGGGGCGGTTGTTATTGTGGGATATGTCGATCACTACATTGGTGCGAGCCATGTCTTCCTCCAGTGTTTTCCTGTTGGATCAATCCGACGGCAAAGTCCGGGGTCAAAGATCATCCATGAAGCTGGGAATCGCGGTGCATCGAATTTAGCAGAATGGTGGCGATGGTCGCAGACCTTTTACCGGAGCGCTGCCCAGATCGCGACGTTCAGCCCGACCATGAGCACAGAAGACGCCGGGATCAGGAGCAGGGCCTTTTTGAGCCGCAACGGATCGCCGCCGGCGATGGCGCCAATGATGCGTGAACTAACAGCAAGTCCCGCCCATCCGCAGGTGATCACAAAACCGATGGCTGTTCCCGGCAAACGCGGAAATGCTTCGCCGGTGATGGCCAGCGTGGTCGGAAAGACCGGGGCCATGGCCAGGCCGGCGAGGAACACGAGCCCGGCGGCCTCCCCAGCTTTGTTGGTCCTCAACATCAGGAAGGTTGTGACGGCCATCGCCACGGAGGATGCAAGAAGGACCAGAACGGCCGACATGTGGATGAGGATGGGAGACACCGCGACCCGGCCCAACAGCAGGCCGAACGCAAACCCCAACGAGAGGATGTTCAACGCGCGCGACTCTGGAATGCCCTGAGCAATGAGATGGCGGGCGAGCCAGTTCCACACTCCGACTTCGCAGGAGATGTAGAGAAAAAGGAAGAAGCCGAGCAGAAACAGTAATGGGTGGCCGAGGATGGGACCTGCCTGGGTGAGAACGAAACCCGATCCTCCGGCCGGCACCGGCATATGTGTGGTGCCCTGGATGACGATCGCGAGGACGGTCAGCCCGGCGATGGTGTAGCAAAGCCGCACCCAGTTGCGCTTAAACAGATTGGCGGAGATGAAGGGGGTCGCCAGTCCCCCGAGGCCGAAGAATAGATTCACCAGGTTGAGAGCCGTGGCGCGGTGCGCCTCGCTCACGCCGCTGACCAGCGCGTTGGCGGCGGTGACGACGATTCCGCCGCCGATCCCAAGTATGAAGAGGAGAAACACGATGCTGCCATAGCCTCCAGCGCGCGGCAGAGCGAGGAGCGCGCTGGCTATGAATACCAGGCCCAGGATGAGGCCGATCTTGTCGCCCTCGGTATCGAGCAGCGGACCGACGGCCAGGGATGCGATCATCAGTCCCAGTGCCTGCGCGAACGCGATGGTACCGTTCTGTGTGGGTGTCAGGTGAAAGCGCTCCGACAGGTCGGGCAAGATTGTGCCGAGCATGGCGGCAATCATTCCGTAGACGAAGATGGCGAGGATGGCGGCAAAGATCAGCACGGGCCGGGTTGTCCTTTCAATTCCGTAGGCAAGGATACGGCATGAGACCGCGGCGCTCATCACAAAAGGACAGCGTCCCGGCTTACTGCTCACGGGCAAGTCCGTCTTTAGGATGAAAGACCGCGCTTGCGGGTGATACAAAACCGCCTGTTCGTTCGTTTTCTCTTTAGCGCAAAACACCGGCGCCCCGACCGCTCATCGATTTCAGCCAATTTCCCCGATCGGAGCACACGTCCATGGGTGATTTCTGGAAAGACGTTAAACATGCGCTGCACCTGTTTTTCAAGAGTCCGGGCTTCACCATCGCCGCGGTTTCAGCGCTGGCCCTGGGCATTGGAGCCAACACCGCGATTTTCACGGTGGTGAATGCTGTGCTCCTCAAGCCGCTCGCCTATCCTGATGCCGACCGCATCGTCGCGTGCGAGCTTACGGGACCGGAGGGAAGCGACGCGATCGCGTCCATTCCAAAGTTTCAGATCTGGCAACAACAAACCAGTGTGTTCAAGGACGTGGCCGCATACGACTTTGCCGGTCCGGGTTTCAACATCACCGGCGACCGTCCCGAGCTGGTCCACGGTATTCATGTGTCCGAGGCCTGGTTCCGCGTGTTTGGGGCGCCGGTCATGCTGGGGCGAACCTTTACCCCGCAGGAAGACGCGCCCAACGGCGGCCGTGTGGTAGTGCTGAGTTACGGCCTCTGGCAGCGCAAGTTTGGCGGCCGTCCGGACATCATCGGCAAATCGCTGCCACTCGGGAATGAGCCCTACACGATCATCGGGGTGCTGGGGAGAGACTTCGTTTCCGAACCCGATGCCGAGATCTGGCTGCCCTTCCAGTTCGAACCCAACAGCTCTAACCAGGGCCATTTCTTCCAGGCCGCGGCGATGCTGAAGCCCGGCGCGACGCTCGCCCGGGCCAATGCGCAGATGAAGCTCGCATGGCAGCAGTATCTGCGCACGTTCCCGAAGGTAAACCCGCAGGGTGGATTCGGGGTTGAGGCGCTGCGCGACTCGATTATCAGAGACGCCCGCAAGTCGCTGCTCGTGCTGCTGGGCGCGGTGGGACTGGTTTTGCTGATTGCTTGCGCCAATGTCGCCAACCTGCTGTTGGTGCGCGCCACCGGACGGAGGCGTGAATTCGCCATCCGATCCGCACTTGGCGCGAAACGTTCCCGCATCGTCCGCCAGTTGCTCACGGAAAGCGTGATGCTGGGGTTGGCCGGCGGTTTACTCGGCCTCATTCTCGGGTTCGTCGGGGTCCGCGCGCTGCTGGCAATCAGTCCAGCCGGCCTGCCCCGCATCGGCGAAGATGGATCGGCCATCGGCATGGATTGGCGCGTGCTTGGCTTTACCCTGGCAGTCGCGATTCTCACCGGGATTCTGTTCGGCCTGTTCCCCGCATTCAGCGTCTCGCGCACCGACCTGAATTCATCGCTCAAAGACAGCAGCAACCGTTCCGGAACCAGCATGCGCCACGGAAAGGCGCGCGCCCTGCTGGTGGTCAGCGAAGTCTCCCTGGCGCTGGTGCTGCTGATCGGGTCGGCGCTGCTGATCCGGACTTTCGTCGCTTTACACGCTGTGAATCCGGGCTTCGACGGACACAACGTTCTTACCATGGAGATGTCGCTGACCGGGCCGCGTTTTGAAAAGACCGCCGGTGTGGCGCAACTGTCGCACGACGGCCGGCAGCGGCTGAATGCCATTCCTGGCGTCGAAGACTCGGCGTTCACCTGCTGCCTCCCGATCCAGGGTCAGTTCGGTCTCCCGTTCACTATCGTCGGCAAGCCGGTTGATCCATCGAAGGGGCCGCCAGGAGCGGGATGGATGAGCGCATCGCCCGATTACTACAAGCTGTTCAGAATCCCCATTCTGCGCGGGCGCGAATTTACTGACCAGGACACGGCCGGGGCGCCGGGTGTGGCGCTCATCAACGAAGCGCTCGCCAAGCAGTTCTTTCCCAAGGAGAATCCGTTGGGCCAGCAGATCGTGATCGGGCATACGGTAGGGCCGGAGTTTGAAGAGCCCGCGCGGCAGATTGTCGGTGTGGTTGCCAATACCCACGATGGCGGGCTCAGCCGCGATCCGGGTCCGTTGATGATCGTGCCTGACGCGCAGGTCACCGACGGTATGACCAAGCTGAACGCGGGCATCGTGCCGTTGCGCTGGGTGGTGCGCACCCATCGAGATCCGCGCCAGCTCACGCAGGTCATCACCGAGCAGCTTCGCCAGGCAAGCGGTGGCTTCTCTGTCAGCCGGGTTCGGCTTATGGATGAAGTTGTATCGCGATCGACGGCGCGTGAAAGCTTCAACATGATGCTGCTGACTATCTTCGGTGTGGTGGCCCTGGTGCTGGCAGGCATCGGCATTTACGGTCTGATGGCCTACTCGGTGGAACAGCGCACGCAGGAGATGGGCATTCGCATGGCGCTCGGCGCGGATCGGGGCGTCATTCGCAAGCTGGTCGTCTGGCGCGGCATGCGATTGGCGCTGGTGGGTGTGGTCCTGGGGATTGGCGCGGCTTTCGGGCTCACGCGTTTCCTGGCCAGTTTTCTGTTCGGCGTCAAGGCATGGGATCCGATCGTCTTTGTCGCCGTGCCCTTGATCCTGACAGGGGTAGCACTGTTGGCAGTGTGGCTGCCCGCTACCCGGGCTTCAAAGCTGAACCCGATGGTAGCGCTGCGCGTGGAGTAGACTTGGACAATCGCGATGATTTACAACCGTGCGCATTTCTCTGGTCGCGCTGCCATAAGTGAAATATTTCCCAGCAGTCAGCCTGATCCGGACATACTCACTCTCGAAGTAACTTCTTGTAAGAAATTGAATGACAGTTAACCAATGTTACTCGCATCTGTCCCGGAGGGGCGAGCCATTGTCAAAATTTTGAGGTCTTATAATGAGTCACCGGGCTTGAATCCTCGGACTCGTTTCCGGGAAGGGGCAACCAGATACATTGCATGGTATCTCTTCTTACCATCTTCATCCTTTCGCTTCAAACGGCATCGTCGCCGAGTAGTCCGCACGCGTTTGTGTGTCCGGCAGTAAGCAATCAGGAGGTCGTCATGAAGATTCACTTTGTTCGATCCGGCGGCTTTGCCGGCGCGGCCACGCGCGTGGAAGGCGATGTAACCTTTGACGACCATGGAGCCCAGGTAATCTCGCAGAAATGCGGTTATCAACGACCATTGGCGGGTCCGGAAGCGGAGATGCTGCGTTGCGCCGCAGAGCCGAAATCCAAGTCGAAAGACAATCAACCCAAGGCTGCCGCCATGCCGGATGGATATCAATACGATATTTCAACTGTGACAGATGACGGCAAGGTTCACCATCTTGCGTCGTTGCAGGATACGGCGAATGGTTCGAGCCGGACCCCGGAAGAAGAAGAGCTTTTCAAATGGGTTCAGCAAGAGTCAGGAAAAATCTGGGATTACAAGATCAATCATCGCTGAAAAATTTCTCTATCTACACCATCCGCTATGCTATAGTCCGAGTCGCTCCAGGTAACCTAACTCGGAGGACTCGTGAATGTGTAAGCATCTTGGCAGCTCCAGTATCTTCTGCATTCTCCCACCTCGTGTTTTGATCAACATTGCCCAGAATGGCAACCAGGACCAGCGCGCGTCCGCGCTACAGGCACTTTCGCTGGATCATAGCCTCCGTACCAGCCGTCTCACATTTTCGTTGCTGGGCGGGTTGCAAGTCTCTCATGAACCACTCACCGGGACACCGCCGCGAAAGCAGCGCCTCATTTACGATACGCAGCAATCAGAGACCCTTCCTGGAAACCTGGTTCGCTCGGAAGGCGGCGCCGCGGTGGCCGATGCGTCGGTCAACCAGGCGTATGACGGCCTCGGATTTACGTTCGATTTCTATTACGCCGCTTATCAACGAAATTCGATTGACAATGCCGGCTTGGCGCTCAAGGCAACCGTTCATTACAGCAAGAAGTACGATAACGCCTTCTGGAATGGGCAGGAGATGATTTTCGGCGATGGAGATGGCGTGATCTTCAACGGCTTTACCAGCTCTGTCGACGTGATCGGGCATGAGTTGACCCATGGCGTAACCGGAAGCGAGGCCAATCTCAATTACCAGGGCCAGTCCGGCGCGCTCAATGAGTCCATTTCCGATGTCTTCGGCTCGCTGGTCAAACAGTTTTCCGCCAACCCGAAGCAGACTGCGGATAAGGCCGACTGGCTCATCGGAGATAACCTGCTGGCCAAGGGGATCAACGGGACTGCGCTTCGATCGATGAAGGCTCCAGGGACAGCCTATGACGATAAGGTGCTGGGCAAAGACGATCAGCCGGCGGACATGAAACATTACGTGCATACGGCTGAGGACAATGGCGGAGTGCATACCAATTCCGGTATTCCCAATCGCGCTTTCTACCTTGTAGCTTCCAACATCGGGGGATTTGCATGGGAAAAGGCCGGACAGATCTGGTATGACACGGTGACCGATCCGCGCCTGAAGCGCAACGCCGATTTCTCCACCTTCGCCAACATGACGGTGCTCAACGCATCCCACCGCTACGGCGGCGGCGCCGAGGCGAAGGCCGTAGCGGATGCGTGGAACCAGGTGGGCGTGAAGATCAAGAAGTCCTGACGAGAACGATCGCCAGTCGGGGGGCTTCCTGGGACTTTGAGTGCAGTGCGCATGGAGGCTTCCGATAGGGAGAAGCAATTTTGCGCCGTTCCCGGCTGCGCCGCGGTCCAGGCTCGCTAGCGGCTCATGATCTTGTGCGCGAGAGCCTCTTCATCTGAATCGGCCTGGATGATTTTGTTATGCAGGCAGTAGAGGGCCAGTTCCAGACGGTCGGAAACGCCGAGTTTATCGTAAATCTTACGCAGGTAGTTCTTGATAACCTGCTCGGTTGTCCCCAACTGGTAGGCGATCTCCTTGTTCCGCTTGCCCTGAGTAATGCAGGTGATGATGGCCATTTCCTTAGGCGAGAGCCGCGGCTGGCTCTTGGGACTGACGAGCGCCGCCGCCTGCGCGCGATACGCCTCGATCACCCAGTTGATCGATTGATTGTCGATCCACGTCTCGCCGGCTGCGATACGGCGCACGCATCGAACCAGCAAGTCGGGAGAAATGGAGCGCGAGATGATCCCCCGGACTCCTTTGCGATAAAGCTCGACTGTATGGCCTTCGTCGGCAGTCACGGCCTGCACGATCAGCTTCAGATCGGGTGCAACCCGGAGCAGTTCGTGAATTGCGTTGGCGGAACCGGCCAGGAGCGCTCCTTCGAGGAGCACCACATCGGTGGGATAGCGCTCGATCGCCGCGCGCAGATTCTCCAGGGAGTCTGCCTGCGCCACTACCCGGAGATCGTCTTCAAGCGCGAAGACCTTGCGAATCCCCACACGGTAAATGGCCTGCGAATCCGCGAGAATAATGCGGATCACTCCAGGTTTAGCTTGTCCGTCCAAGGCTTCGTTTTCGGGCGAATCTTCAAGAAATTCCATACGCGGTTGCGGCACTGCCAGGCCAGAGCGTCACTGTTCCACGAACTCATACTCGTCAATGGTGGCGGCAACCTGGGACTGGGACTGGCTCATGGAGCAGCGTACCACACGTCCATGGCAATGAACCAGAACATCGTGAGTTGTGCCCAGGATGGCTCCCGGCATGCGTAGCGAAAAATCGATTCCTTCTCCTACCCTCAGCGGACTGTTCAGTTCAAACAAAACTCCGCTCGCGCTCACGTTGTTGGTGAGCGCGGTGTACTCCTCGGTTGAGGTCGAAATCACCACAGGCAGGGTTAATGGAAACCGAACGGCGCAGCGAACCTCGTGTCCAGTGGAAGGCGGGGTGGGGGAGTCAGACACGGCAGCAATTTCCGGTCTCTTGCGATCTTCCATAGACAATCTCTCCAACTTCCGGAGCGCTCTCATTTGATGTTTTGAATCTGCTCTAAGACTCTAGCGGACTCGACCCGCAAATCCCAAGGCACGAAAGTTCCCATAAAAGTAACCTCTTGTTGGTCCGACAGATAGCGGACATAGAGCCATGACGCAATGCTGCCGAGGACATTTGTATGCCGTAGAAGTCGAAGAAGCCTACCCTGGGAAAAACGCCGCCGACCCGCCGACCCACTCCTGGTTCTTGTTGTGGTCGACGCCCATCATCTTTCCTCGTCCCAGTCGCACCAGGGAGAGAACCGGGGTGAGGGTGCCGTCATCCGGCCAAAGGTAGAGGATACGAATCTCGGCCTGCGTCAATCCATGGGGTGTTTCGATTGTGGGTGCGAAACTCATCCTCTGCTGGAGAAGAAACTCTCCGCGGGCGTGAGCCGGAATCGACTCCAGCTGGGCCTGAGTTGGGTCAAACTGGATTCCTTTGCCGGCAAAGGAGAAAAGCGGCTTCAGCAGCAGATCGGCATAAACGGTGCCCGGCCCAGCTTGCCTGGGCAGCGGGACTCCGGCCTCTTCGAGCTGGCTCCGGCCCGGTCCTTCAAGAAAATCGCCCAAGAACACGGCGGGTGGAACAACCGGATGGCGGCCCGGAGGGCGGCAGAGCCACGGAATTGAAAACTTGCTGATGAGGAAATACCAGTTCGGATGGCCCGCCCACTCTACGTCCCACTCCCGCGTTAAGTCAAAGGGCAACTGGATGTTGCGGGCGATGAGTTCGTCCACGATCGCGCGATTGTATACGCGGTGGATCGGAACTAAACTGCCACTCTGACTTCGATAATGAAGTTTGCTTCCTACCGGCTCGAGCGTGGCGATATCCACGACTGAAACCCCCAGCCGCCGTGCCGTGACTTCGAAATCCGGTCGGGTCTTCTGGTGCATGGGATCCACCTCGGTAAGCACCACATTTTCCGGCGCATGGGCACCCAGGATCGTCCGTCTTAGCAGGTTCCAGTATTCTTCCTCGCTCAGCCCCCCCAGGAACATGCCCAGGCCATCACTCAACTTGAATATTTCCTGGTACCCGGCACCCAGGACCGCCTGATAACCGTAAACCGACGGGAACGCCTGAATCTCGACCAGGCGTGGCGCCAGGTCGCCGGAAAGACCGCGCACCAAGGCAAAGTCTGCGGTGAGAAAGTGAGGATGGGCCGTATTCCCTGCCACCCGGTAGGCTGGGGGGATCGCTCGCCCCGCAGCCTCCAGGTAGTCAGCCTGGACCATGAGAGCCCGGGCAAGGTCCGCACCCGCGTCTGCCATCTCTTCCAATACAGTCAGGGGCACAAAAATGGGAGTTTCAGACACGCGAAACTCTACTCTGACCCCGCAACGGTCTTCGAGCCATGCCAAAAGAGACGCATAGCGCTCTGAAGTGAAGGTGCGATTGAAGCGCTTTCGTAACTCGGGAATCACGGTGTGATCCTCCCTTTTCTGGAATCACGACGGGAAGTCAGTTACAGCAGGAATAAGCCTAAACCGCAGGAGGCATGTAAACGATTACGAAATGACTGCATGCAAGGACTCAAGAACTGCATATGTGATCTACCGCACATATAGGGTAACTGTCTAGCCAGTAACAAGTTTAAGGGTCAGGAAATGATGCCCAAAGATTTGCGCGAAAGATTACTTTTGTCGTAGTAGCAATCACTCTTCTGGGGTACTCTTGATTACGCATTCATCAAAGACATAGGGAGACCCTTCAAATGACGTCATTTTCTACTTTCCGTTTTGCAGCACTTTTGGTATTTTCGACCGTTTCTGCAGTTGCGTTTGCCGAAGCCAGTCCGATCATCGTGCCGCCGATGCCGACGACCAATGGCGGTTTGATCGCCGAAGCCAGTCCGATCATCGTGCCGCCGATGCCGACGACCAATGGCGGTTTAATCGCCGAAGCCAGTCCGATCATCGTGCCGCCGATGCCGACGACCAATGGCGGTTTAATCGCCGAAGCCAGTCCGATCATCGTGCCGCCGATGCCGACGACCAATGGCGGTTTAATCGCCGAAGCCAGTCCGATCATCGTGCCGCCGATGCCGACGACCAACGGCGGTTTGATCGCCGAAGCCAGTCCGATCATCGTGCCGCCGATGCCGACGACCAATGGCGGTTTGATCGCCGAAGCCAGTCCGATCATCGTGCCGCCGATGCCGACGACCAATGGCGGTTTGATCGCCGAAGCCAGTCCGATCATCGTGCCGCCGATGCCGACGACCAACGGCGGTTTGATCGCCGAAGCCAGTCCGATCATCGTGCCGCCGATGCCGACGACCAATGGCGGTTTAATCGCCGAAGCCAGTCCGATCATCGTGCCGCCGATGCCGACGACCAATGGCGGTTTGATCGCCGAAGCCAGTCCGATCATCGTGCCGCCGATGCCGACGACCAACGGTTCCGTCGCTGCGGCGTAGGGATTCACCTGCTAGACTGATTTCCCAGCGTGAGCAGGAGAAGGAATGCCGTTGAATCTGGACACGATTCTGTGGCTAGCCGGAGTTTCTGCAGAGATTGGTGTAATCGCCCTCTGCATGCGAACACGGCTATTTCGAAGTGCCCCGATGTTCTGCTCGTATCTTGTTTGGAGTCTGGTTGTCGATTTAGTCTTTTTTTTTCTGCGCCTCAGATATCTCCCTTCTAACTACCCCGTTTACTTGTGGTCCTACATGGTCCAGATGGTCGTGGATTCGCTGTTCCAGTTCGCCGTTCTGGTTGAACTGGGATGGGGAGTTCTCCGGCCCATACGAGCCTCCCTGCCGAAACAATCCATCCTGATTCTTGCTCTCCTGATTTTCTTGGCAGGAGCTGTCATCTGGCCGATCGCCGCGTGGACTATACCCAGAAATCTGTCGGTTTCAGGACGCGCCTTGGTCCAGGTACAACAAACCTTCGCAGTCCTCAGGGTTGTCGTGTTTATGGCGCTCGCCGGATTTAGCCAAATGCTCTCAATTGGCTGGCGAAACCGAGAGCTGCAAATAGCAACGGGACTCGGGTTCTACTCCATGATCAGTCTCGCGGTGTCCCTCGTTCACAATCATCAGACTCCGGGGGTTCGCTACGCCCAATTGGATCTATTGGTCGTGGCCAGTTACCTGTGCTCTCTTCTGTATTGGGTTTACAGTTTCGCCCGTAGGGAGGAAGAACGGCAGGAATTCACTCCCCAGATGCGAAGTTTTTTGTTGGCCGTTGCGGGAGCTGCCCGCAGTACCCGGGTTGCCTTGACCGATTCCGAGATTCCTCCGTCTCGAAAGGTGGGAAAGCCTTGAGCCAAACCATTAAAACTCAATTGTTTGCATGGGTGTCCCAGGGATTTCCAAGTGAGCCGGCTCTGGTACTTGTGGTATGTTACCTAGGTGCACGTCCCCTTTGGGTACCTTTTGCCCGTTCGAAGAGTGCCCAAAGTTGGGTTTTTAGTTCACAATAGGCGTGTCGTCTGGTACAAGTAATAGGACAGATTCGAGCACTCCGGATCGCAATGAAGCGCTGTTTGCGTTACCGAATCTCGGATCATTGAGGGTCACCAATGATTCTGATCTTGCTCCAAATTGCGGTATTTGCTGCCGTGGCGGGGTTTTTCGTTCGTTGGCGCGCCGCCGTACGTAGACGGAATACGCAAACGTGGGATTCGCTTCTCGCCCGTCTGCGCCCCGAATGGAGCGCTCGCGAGTTGAGCGACCAGTTTCTATGGAAGGATGGCCTGAACGCGACGCCTGAGGATGCCTGGCAGCGGATGGAAGGTGCCAAAGGACTCTGGGTCATGTTCCAAAACGCCAAGGTCATGATGGAAATGGCGGACTTCGCCGCCAAGCATGACGAAGCGGTCGACAAAGTTCTGATCGAAACGTTGCGCAGCGACGCGATGCAGATTCGAGTCTGTGTTCTGATGGGGCTGGCGCAATATGGATTCAGCCAGGCCAGCGAAGGGGTTCGCGTGAATGCCTTTCGCGCCGCGTCGATGTATACCTCGATGGCCGCGCGAATGACTCAGCTGCTGCAGGATCATGCGGCCGTCGTACTGCCCGATTTTGTCGCCGCGATGTAATCGCACTCCAGGCTATGAATAAGAGACCCCGGCCGCGGCCGGGGTTTCTTATTCAGGTTCACCCTTCAGGCCTCGTTCTGGGCAAGAAAGGTGTTGATGCGGCCGTATTCCTCGTCTCTCAGTCGGAAGGTCAGCGCCGGTGCCAGGCCCTCCACCTGTTCCGCGCTGCGTCCGCCGACGATCGCTGCCGTGATGGCGGGGTGGCGCAGCGTCCACGCTACCGCTACCACTCCCGGGCTGACCGTGTGTCCGCTGCCGATCTCGCGCAGAAGCTCTACCAGCCTCAAGTTGCGGCTCAGACGCGGTTCCTTGAACTCGACCGCCCGTCTGCGCCAGTCGTCGGCGGGAAAGGAAGCGACGCGGTCGGCCGTCATCTTGCCCGTCAACAGGCCGGAAACCATGGGCGAATAGTTGATCACGCCAATGTTGTGAGCCCGCGCAAAAGGCAGAATCTCAGCTTCGATGGCCCGGCGGAGCATCGAGTACGGCGGTTGCAGGCTGGTGATCGGCGCGATTTTGGTAGCCCGCTCCATCTGCTCCACGTTGAAGTTCGACACGCCGATGAAGCGGATCTTGCCCTGCTCCTTGAACCGCGCCAGCGCTTCCCATCCCTCCTCGATCTCCCCTGCCGGATCCGGCCAATGGACCTGGTATAGGTCGATCGTCTCGACTCCCAGTCGGCGCAGGGAATTCTCCAGTTCCTCGGCCAGAGATTCAGCCTTGAGCGACCGGTAGATCGAACGGTCAGCATGCCACCGCATCGAGCACTTGGTGAACACCAGCGGTTTGTGATGCGTGGACTTCAGCGCCCGGGCGACGATTTCCTCCGAGTGGCCGAGGCCGTAAATCGCGGCGGTGTCGATCCAGTTGATCCCAAGGTCGAGGGCGCGATGGATCGCGGCAATGGATTCCTTGTCGTCCTGTGGGCCCCAGGCGAATTCCCAGTTGCCGCCGCCAATCGCCCAGGCGCCGAACCCGATGGGTGTCAGTTGAAGGTCTGAGTTGCCAAGTGTGCGCAGATCAGTACTCAAAGCGGGACTCGTCATAACTGCCATCCTAGATGTGCAGGATCGCGAGATGGGTACTTAATTTCTCGGTGGTGAGCATACTGCCACAACGGCCCGAATCGCTGGACAGCCGCATTTTTACAGTGGCTGTATTTGTGTGGGAACGAGCGGCGCAGGTTACTGAATCCAGGCCATTTGCTCGCGTGTCACGGTTTCACAGCCGGAAAGGGGGGGTACCTTTTTCTTTTCCTGAGTGGATTCCCGCGTGCAAGTCAAATAAATACAACCACATAGATTGCCCCGGTTGTCGTTTTGAGGGTGCCCAGAAGTGCATTTTTCGGGGGTTTAACGGTGCATAAGGCACTTTTTTTTGCACGTATGACATCGTCAGTCCTGGTCTGTCAGGGATGGGCACGCTCTACCTCCGCCAGCTGGTTCGCACACTTGCACGCTCTCATGATTGTGCGCCGGATGGGGGTTATTTTCGGCAAGGCCGCTCGTAGCGTGAGGGATGGCGTAGGGGCCCGATAGCGTTCTTTGTTTGACGGTATGCGGAGTCAAAGTTGGCTCGTTCCCACCTCCGGGAGTCGTATCCCAGGTCTCTAAACTCGGGAGACCTGGGGCACCCGGCGATCGTGCTTGTAGCGGCAACAGAAAAGACGGTAGGATGAACCACCCGCGGCGAGCGCACCGGAGCCGGATTCATGTCAGATCTCGCGAAGCAACTGATCGCCGAGAACAAGCGTACGAGAGATCCGTTCCTCGATCTCGGCAACTGCGGCCTCACGGAGATTCCGGAAGAGATCGACGAACTCGCCTGGGTCGAGTCTCTTTCGTTCGCACGCAGTTGGTTTGAATGGAACGGCACCCGTTGGGCGGGCAGGTCTAGCCAGAACGGGGGTGAACGAAACCTGCTGGAGGACGTGGCTCCCCTGGCGCGCCTCACTGGCCTCCGCACGCTCATTTTGACAGGCACACCAATCACCGACCTGGCTCCGCTCGCCAGCCTCGCCTCCCTGCAATCGCTCGAAGTATCCGGAACGCAGGTCAGCGACCTCGCACCGCTCCAAAACCTCGCCTGCTTGCAATCACTTCTGCTCTCCAACACCGAGGTGAGCGACCTGGCTCCGCTCGCCAACCTCCCCTCTTTGTACGCACTCAGTGTCTCGGACACGCAGGTCACGGACCTCGCCCCGCTCGCCAACCTCGCCTCTTTGCAATCGCTGGAAGTCTGGGGCACGCAGGTCAGCGATCTCGCTCCGCTCGCCAACGTCCCTTCTTTGCAGTGGCTCACAGTTACCCGCACGCAGGTCAGCGACCTGGCTCCGCTCGCCAGCCTCGCTTCTTTGCAATTGCTCTACATAGCGCGCACGCCGGTCAGCGATCTCGCTCCGCTCGCCCATCTCGCTTCTTTGAAGTTCCTCCACCTATCGGACACGCAGGTCGGCGACCTCGCTCCACTCGCCAACCTCACCTCTTTGGAATCCCTCGATGTCGCCCGCACGCCGGTCAGCGACCTCGCCCCACTCGCGAACCTCGCCTCTTTGAAAATGCTTAATGTCTCGGACACGCAGGTCGGCGACCTCGCTCCGCTCCTCGAGCTTGTACGAAGGGGCCTGCCCGTCAAGTGGAGTTCGCAGAGCTGGAAGAGCGATGGAATCTATGTCGAGAATTGCCCGCTTACCAATCCTCCGCAGGCAATCGCCGCCCAGGGAAACGAAGCCATCCTCAATTACTTCACCGAACGCGCGCGAGGCGGGGTCGATCACCTCTACGAGGCCAAGATGCTAGTGCTGGGCGAGGGCGGCGCCGGAAAGACCAGCCTGATCAGGAGGTTGTACCAACCCGAAGCGCCTCTTCCCGCAGCGAAAGACACCACGCGGGGCATCGAGATTTGCAAGCGCGAGTTCAAGCTCAAGAATGGCCGCACCTTCCGGCTGAACGTGTGGGATTTCGGCGGGCAGCAGATCTACCATGCCACGCACCAGTTCTTTCTCACCGGCCGCTCTCTGTACGTCCTGCTCGACGACACGCGCAAGGACTATAAATCCGTCTCGGACGAGGGCTTCCGGTACTGGCTGGAACTGATCGAGGTTTTCGGCGGGCACAGCCCCACGCTCATCTTCCAGAACGAGAAAGACGGGCGGACGAAGGCGATCGATTTCCGGGGAATTGTTCAGCAATACGACAATGTGAAGGAACTCTTTGGCGGCAACCTGGAACGTGCTAATGCCGCGGACAGAGTGCGCGATGCCATCGAGTATTTCGCCGCGAACCTGAACCATATCGGCGAGGAGTTGCCAGCCAAATGGATCGAGGTGCGAGCCGAGATCGAACGGGTCGCCGCCGCGCGCCCGTACGTGCCCGTCGAAGAGTACTTCAATATCTACGGAAGACATCTGGAATTTGATGAGACCAAGGCTCTCCACCTGAGCCGCTACCTGCACGACCTGGGCGTCTTTCTGCACTTTCAGGACGACCCGCTCCTCAAACGCACGGTCATTCTCCAAAACGAGTGGGTGACGACGGCGGTCTTTCGCGTCCTCGATGACGAGGTGGTGAAGAAGGAGTTGGGGCGCTTTGACCACAAGGACTGTGCCCGGCTCTGGAAGGGCACCGGGTACGATTACATGCACCCGGAGTTGCTGGCGCTGATGCAGAATTTCGAACTCTGTTATGCGTTGCGCGACTTCAACCCGCCAGCATGGCTCGCCCCGCAACTCCTGCCTCCCACGAAGCCGGAGAAACTCGTGGGTTGGGCCCGACCGGGAGACCTGATCCTGAGGTACAAATACGATTTCCTGCCCAAGGGCATGATCAGCCGCCTGACTGTTCGCCAGCACCGGTTCGTTCGCAATCCCGAGATGGCATGGGTGACCGGCGTGCTGTTTGAGCAGGACAGTACCGCCGTTCTCGTCGAGGTTCTGCCCGGAGGCGACGAGATCGAGGTGCGCTCCCGAGGCACTGAGGACAAGGCACTGCTTATTGTCATTTCCTCTGACCTCGATGCAATGAATGACTCATTCAAAGGCCTGCACGAGAAGGTGCACAAGCGCATTCCGTGCAACTGCACGACGTGCCGGTCCGCCGCCTCACCGCATTTTTACGAGCACAAAGAACTGCTTACGCGCAAGGAGCGTGGAAAGAGGACCATCGAATGCAGTCGTCCCAACTACGAAGAAGTGGAGGTGCTGCAACTGCTGGAGGGAGTGAAGGCCGCGCCTCCGCCTGCGTGGGCCAAGGACACGCCGAAAGCTGAGCCTCTTTGCGTGCTGCGCGTCTTTCTCGCGTCGTCGTCGGAGCTGCGCGTGGAGAGGGACGATTTCGAACTTTACTTTCGCCAGCAAAATGACCAGCTTCGCAGTGAGGGCATTTATCTCGAAATCATTCGCTGGGAGAATTTTCTGGATGCGATGTCAGAGACTCGCTTGCAGGATGAGTACAACAAGCAAGTCCGTACGTGCGATGTTTTTGTGAGTCTCTTTTTCACCAAGGCCGGAAGGTATACGGAAGAAGAGTTCGATGTCGCATACGGGCAGTTCAAGAACTCCGACAGGCCTCTCGTCTATACGTATTTCAAAAATGCCGACGTGAAGATCGGCGAGCTTCGACTGGATGATTTCGCGTCATTGCGGAGGTTTATGGACAAGGTCAAGGACTACGGCCACTTTTACACCGAGTACACGAATATAGAAGGGCTTAAGCTTCATTTCCGGGATCAACTTCCAATGATCCGCGAGAAGTTGCGGATCTGACGCCAGCGCCTCACGCGGCGATGAGGAAGCGGCCGTTTTTCATGATCTGTTCTTCGCCGGCTTCCGATTCGAGCCAGATGTTGAAGCCTAATCCGACGACATCGATGTGGGTGCTGGAGTACCAGGGGGCGCCGGTGTGTTCGCCGTAGGGGTTGCCGAAGGCGATGTGGATGCCGGGGAATTTTTCGTCCTGGAGGATGTTGCCGATGACGCGCTCGATGCCGAGGTTGGTGCCGATGGCGAACTCGCCCACGCGGTCGGAGTTTTCGTCGGTATGAGTGTAGCTCCAGAAGTCGGCTTCGAGCTGCTTGTTGTCGCTGGAGCAGGACACGATGCGATTGCCGGCGATGTGGATGGTGAGGGGCGTCGAGGCGAGCAGGCCGTAGCGGGCGCAGAGCCAGTCGCCGACCACGCCGTCGACGACAAAGACGCCGTTGACTTCGCCGGGCGAGGTGAAGCATTCGCCGCCGGGGAGATTGCCCCATTTTTCAGTGGAGATGATGCCGGACGTCTTGAACCACTTGTAGCCGGGATTCATGTCGGCGGTGATGTCGGTGCCGGCCGGCGGTGGTGGCGCGGATGCGGCGGGCGCGGCGGACGCGGTCGAGGACCTGTTGCGACAGGCGGTCGACGAGGTTGAAGTCGGCCCGCATGCCCTGGCACATGATTTCCGGAGTGATGTTGACCATGTGGGCGTGGCGCATGTGGCGGCGGTTGACCACGTCGGTCATCTGCATGCGCGAGCGGAGCTCGTTGGGCTGCACCTGCACGGCGAAGATCGAAACCTGGGAGGTTTCCATGTCGGCCAGGATTTCGGCGGGCATGTTGGCCAGCGGCCGCGGGGCGAGATCTTCAAGGACGAAGGCGTTCCACTGGCATCCGCGGCCGGCCAGCTGGGCGGCGAGCGCCGCGGCGATGGGCTCGGTGACCCGGTCGGTGATGAGGGTGACCTTTTCATCGGGCGCGATGCGCAGGCAGGTGGTGACAGCCGAGCGTGCGCCCGGAGTGAATTCAGCCGGATAGTCGAGCGAGAGCAGATGGGTGGCAGTTTCGAGCATTCTGGCGGGCCGGTCTCCTTACAAATGACACCCAGATGATGGGATGCGTGTTTTGTCAGGGTAACGGAAAATTCACGGGAATGAAATGGCCTGGATCAGGCGGGCGTCATTTCCCCGCGAATTGTGCTGGTCGGGGAACTGTGTTGGGGGATAAAGCCCATATTTTCTGTGTAAGCGCTTATGTGTTGAAACCTTTTGGCGGGTGGTCTCGCAAGGTCTGGTGTGGACGTGTGGGAGAACGGCATGAAGCGGCGGCTGGTGATAGCCGGGGTTGCGGCGGCGGGGATCGCGGCGCTGGAATCTGGCTCGTGATGGCGTGGGCCGGGACGCCGGGGGCGCAGCGACTACTCGGGCACCGTGGAGACGCGGGAGATCCAGATCGGGTCAAAAGTGGGCGGGCGCGTGACCGAGGTGCCGGTCGAAGAAGGCCAGACTGGTGAAGGCCGGCGACCACTCTGGTGCGCTTCGAATGCGACGAATTGAAGGCGCAGCAGACGCAGGCCGAGGCGGCGCTGGCCCAGGCCCAGGCGGACCTGGAACGGATGGTGCGCGGCAACCGGCCGGAGGAGATCGAGCAGGCGGAAGCGACCGCGAAAGCCAGCGAGGCCGGCCTATGAGAGGGCGCGCAACGGGCCGCGCAAGCAGGAGATCGAGCAGGCGCAGGCGGACTTTGCGGCGGCGACCGCGGAGGCGGCCAATGCCGAGGTCTACTTCAAGCGGATGGAGAAGCTGGTGGCGACGGATACGATTTCGCGGCAGCAGTTTGACGATGCCCGGGACAAGCGCGATGCGGCCGCGCAGCGGGCCGAGTCGGCGCGGCAGCGGCTGGCGCTGCTGCAGGCGGGCACGCGCGCTGGAAGATCTGAACGCCGCGGAAGCGCGATACAAGCAGGCGCAAGCGGCTGCGGTGCTGGCGAGGAAGGGGTTTCGCAAAGAGGATATCGAAGCGGCGCGAGGGCGGCTGGCGGAGGCGCAGGGGCGGGTGGCGGAGCTGGAGGCGCGGTTACGTGAAGCAGAATTGAAGGCGCCCGCGGATGCGGTGGTCGAGGTGGTGAGCGTGCGGCCCGGGGACCTGGTTCCCGCAGGACGCATCGTGATCACGATGCTGGAGAGCTCGCAGCTTTGGGTCAAGGTCTATGTGCCGGAGACGGATCTGGCGCGGGTGCATGTGGGCCAGCGGGCGGCGGTGCACGTGGATGGCATTCGGCGGGCCGGCGTTCGACGGGGCACGTGGGCCAGATCGCGTCGCAGGCGGAGTTCCTGCCGCGCAACGTGCAGACCAAGAGCGATCGCGAGCACCAGGTATTTGGTGTCAAGGTGTACGTGGACAATCCGCAGCAGGTTTTGAAGTCGGGCATGTCGGCGACGGTGCACCTGCGAATGACGGCGATCATCGAAGCCGATCATCTGACCATCCGCTTCGGCTCGTTCACGGCGGTGAACGATGTGAGCTTCAGAGTGGACAAGGGAGAGCTGTTTGGATTTCTGGGACCGAACGGTTCAGGCAAGACCACCATCATCAAGGCGCTGTGCGGGCTGCTGTCGCCCGACCGAGGGGACAGGAAGGATCCTGGGCATGGATATTCGCAAGGATGCGGCCGAGATCCGGCGGCGCGTCGGCTACATGTCGCAGAAGTTCGGCCTGTATGAGGATCTGACGGTTGCAGAGAATATCGCGTTCTATGCGGGCGTATACGGGCTCGAGCGGTTCGCAATCCGTGCAAGAGCGAACGCGCGAAGTGCAGGAACTGACCGGGATCGAGCCGTACATGCAGCGCCGGCGTGCGGGCAGCTTTCGGGCGGATGGAAGCAGCGGCTGGCGCTGGCCTGCTCGATCATTCATTCGCCGGAGGTGGTGTTTCTCGACGAGCCGACGGCGGGCATCGATCCGGTGGCGCGGCGCGCGCTGTGGGATCTGCTGTTTCAGCTTTCGGGCCAGGGCGTCACCTTTTTTGTGACGACGCACTACATGGATGAAGCAGAGCGCTGCGGCCGCGTTGGCTACATCTACCTGTCAAAGCTGATCGCGATCGGCACTGTGGCGGAGTTGCAGCGGCTGCCGGATGCGAATCCGCCGGGGACTTCGAGGGTGCAGATCGTGACGTCCAATCCATCGGAGATGCTCGACGGCGTGCGCAAGATGGAAGGCGTTCGCGAGGCGACCATCTTCGGCCATGCCATCCACGCGCTGGCAGAAACGGACAAGCTGGACGCCCTGCGGGCAGAAGATGCCGGGGGCCAAGGTGGAGGCGATCGAACCTTCGCTGGAAGACGTGTTCGTCACGCTGACCTATCACATCATGGAGACCACGCGATGAATCGCCTCTTTTATGGCCTGATTCCGGTGTGCAAGAAGGAGTTTCTGCACATTGTGCGCGACCGGGGAACGCTGTTTTTTGCGCTGCTGATCCCCATGCTGCAGTTGTTTCTTTTCGGATTTGCGGTGGACACGAATGTGCGGCAGATCGCGACCGTCGTGCTCGATGAGTCGCAGACCCAGGAGAGCCGGCGGCTGCTGGAGAGGTTTGCAGGTTCGGACGTTTTCGATTTGCGCATCTACGCGCATTCGCCGGCAGAGATGTATGAAGCGATTCGCGCGGGGCGGGCACGAGCGGGCGTCCGCATCCCGGTGGATTATGCGCGACGGTTGCAGGATGGGACGACGGCGACGGTGCTGGTGCTGGTGGATGGGTCGGACTCGAGCGTGGCCGGCCAGGCGGTCAGCACATCGACGGGCGTGGCGCTGCAGGAGTCGCTGGTGCGAGTGCTGCCGACCGGTGCGATGCCGATTGAAGTGCGCCCATCGGTGCTGTATAACCCGGCAACGCGGTCGGCGAATTTCTTTGTGCCGGGGCTGATTGCGATCCTGCTGCAGATTATGACAATTCTGCTCATTGCTCTGAGCCTGGTGAGGGAGCGCGAGCGCGGCACGCTGGAGCAACTGACCATGACGCCCGTCGCTCCGCTGGGGCTGATGCTGGGCAAGATGATTCCCTATGGCGCACTGGCCTTCGGCGAATTGTGCGCCATTCTCGTCGTGATGACAGTCGTGTTCCAGGTTCCGATACACGGCAACGTGTTACTGCTATTGGCGCTCTCTGTTCCTTTCCTGCTCACGGTGCTGGGCCTGGGGCTGGTGATCTCGACGCGCGCGCGAACGCAGGCGGAAGCTTTTCAATTATCGATGGGCACGATTCTGCCTTCCATATTTCTTTCGGGCTATATATTCCTTATCGAAAACATGCCGCCGTTCTTTCAAGGAATTGCGCGATTGATCCCCGCTACCTATTACATCCAGATTCTGCGAGGGATTATTCTGCGTGGGGCGGGTATACGCGATTTGTGGGTGCATGCCGTCGTGCTTACCTTGATGGGATGCGCGACGATCCTGCTGGCGGCGCGCCAGTTTGTGAAGCAAGGGGCACGATAGATCAAATTGCGCCGCAAGCTGACTCGGGATTTTTGTCGTCCAAGAGAAGCTGCGCGATCACTCGGCGCGAAGGGTGATGGAGGGATCGATGCGCGCGGCGCGCCATGCCGGGGTCGCGCACGCGATGGCGGCGACGAGGACGAGCAGGGCTACGACGCCGACGTAGGTTGACGGGTCGAGGGGGGAGATTCCAAATAGAAGCGTGGCGAGGGTCTGGCCGGCTGCAGCCGAGACGGCCAAGCCGATGGCGATTCCAACGGCAGTAAGAATCATGCCGTCGCGCAGGACAAGGGAAAGGATGTCGCGCCGTGTTGCGCCGAGGGCGGCACGCACGCCGATTTCGCGCATGCGCTCATTGACACTGCCGGAGAGCACGCCGTAGATGCCGACGGCGGCGAGCAGCAGCGCAGTGATGCCGAAGGCTGCAAACAGGATGAGGACGAAGCGGCGTTCGGCTTCGGAGACGTCCACGAGCTGCTTCATGGTTTCTACACGCACGATCGGTTGATTGCGGTCGGTGGACCAGACCGCGTTCTTTACGGCGGTGGCGGTCGAAGCTGCATCGGCGGAGGTGCGGATGACGAACGAGAGAGCTTCGTCAGCGAACCAGGTCTGGCGAGTGGAGAGATAGACTGCGTCGGGCTCGTTGATCGCGAGTGAGGTCTGATTCACATCGGCTACCACACCGACGATGGTGTACCACGGACGATTCGGGGGACCGACGTGCAAGCGTTTGCCAAGGGGATCCTGGCCGGGAAACCGGCTTCGCGCCAGCGATTCGCTTACGAGAGCCGCATAGGGCGCCGCCTCGGAGTCGCGCTCATCCAGATATCGGCCGCTCCGCAAAGCGATGCCCATGGCCTGGCAGTATTGCGGGCTGACCGCATAGCGAAAGACGTTGCGTCCGCCATTCGGGCCGTCGCTTTCGAACTGCGCGCCATACATGCCCATGACGGGCGGATCATCGCTGAGCGGCAAGAAGCTGGTGAATGCCGCCTGCTTCACGCGTGGAACGCGGCGCACGGCTTCGAGGGCCTGTTCGAAGAAGCGGCGTCGCGCGGCGTCGCCGGCGCCCGGTGCAGTGGGGAGTTCGTCGAACTGATGGCCGGACGTCTGCACCTGCATCGTCAGCAGATGGTCGGGATTGAAGCCGGGATCGACGGAGAGCAGCCGCTGCATGCTGTGCAGCAGGAGGCCGGCGCTGATGAGGAGCACGAAGGCCAGCGCGACCGCGGTGACGACGAGGGCTCGGCGGCTGAGACTTTGCCTGCCGGCGGCACGGCGCGAACTTTGGTGCATCGTGGAGTGGAGTTCAGCCCAAGACAAATGAACTGCGGGGACCAGGCCGGTGAACACTCCAATCAACATGGTGACGGCGAGTCCGAACGCGAGTGCGGCCGGGTCAACGGCGATTGCGTCGAGGCGCGGTAGTCCGGGTGGGCTGAGAAAAATGAGCGCGCGCACGCCGGCAAAGGCAACGCCGATGCCACCGATGCCGCCCAGTCCTGCAAGCAGCAGGCTTTCGGTGATGAGCTGGCGAAGCACGCGGTGGCGTGATGCTCCGAGCGCGGCGCGGACTGCGAATTCACCACGGCGCTGCGTGCATCGAGCCAGCAAAAGATTGATGACGTTGACGCAGGCAATGGCGAGCACGAGGACGACAGCGCCAAGAATGGCCAGCAGCGCGGGCTTGACGGTGTGCGCGATGTCTGCCTGCAGCGAGTCGATGATCAGGCCATGGTTCAACGACGCCCAGCGCGGACGCGGGAACTCGGGCCACGGTGTGCGCGCGATTTGCGAGAGTTCATTCACCGCCTGATCCATGCTGACGCCGGGTTTGAGGCGGCCGGCGATGTGGATATGCAGTCCCCAGGCCCAGGCCCATGAGTCGACACTCGGAGTCAGCGTGTCGGGGTCATAGCGTTGCGTCGTCCAGATCTCGGCGGACGGCGAGAGGACGTTTTCGAACTCGGCCGGCATGACGCCGATGATGGTGTAGTTGTCGTCATCGAGTTTGAGCTCGCGCCCGATGATGCTGCGGTCGCGATTAAATATGCGTCGCCAGAGGCGATCGCTGAGGATGACGCGCCGGGGCGCGCGCGACCCTTCTTCAGAGGGCAGGAAGTCGCGGCCCAATCGGGGAGCGACGCCAAGAACGCGGAGAAACGCGGTGCTGACACTTTGGCCCTCGAGCCGTTCGGGCAAGCGGTCGCCCGTCATCGTCGGTTGCCAGGGCTCAAACATAGTCATGGATTCGAATGAACGGCTGCGGCGGCTGAGTTCATAAAAGGTGCCGAAGGATAGTTCGGAGCGCGCGCCCTGCCAGGTATTCCAGATCATCAGGATCCGGTTGGCGTGGGGATAGGGCAAAGGGGAAAACAGGATGGGATTCACGGCGCTGAAAATCGCAGTGCTGGCGCCGATGCCGAGCGCGAGGGTGACAACGCTGACGACAGTGAAGCCCCGATGATGGCGGAGTTGGCGGGCCGCGTAACGAAGATCAAAGAATAAACTTCGGAAGCCATTCTCCCATCCATAGGAGCGGACTTGTTCGTGCATTACGCTCGTGTTGCCCAATTCAAGGCGGGCCGCCTCTCTGGCTTCGTCGAGGGAGAGACCGCGCGCGATGCCGGCCGCGGTGGCGTCGTCGAGGTACTGACGAATTTCTGCGGCGATGTCGTCGTTGGCGCTCCCTTGATTGAGCAGGCCGCGTGCGCCGCGCGTGAGTTGCCTCCAGAGAGACATGCGGCTAGCCCTCGGCTTTCAGGAGGCGCGCGATGGCGGAGGCGCGGCGGGTCCAGTCCGCGGTTTCCCGTTCGAGTTGCTTCCTCCCCGTGCGCGTGAGGCTGTAGATCCTGGCGCGGCGCGAATTTTCCGTCTGCTTCCATTCGGCGTCAAGCCACCCGGCGCGCCCCAGGCGCTGCAGCGCGGTGAGAAGCGAGCCCGGGTTGACTTTGAAGACGCCGCGCGAAATCTGCTCGACGCGGCGGGCGATGCCGAAGCCGTGCATGGGCTCGAGACTTAGCGTCTTGAGGATAAGCATGTCGAGGGTTCCCTGGATGACGTCGGTGTTCGGGTCACTCATGGGAATTGAAGGTACTGCAGCTTCATTATGATTGTCAAGATGTGACGATCAAATGATCGGGCAGGTCATTTCTTCAGTGAATAGATAATCGTAATCGTGGTGACGACGTTAACCGCCTCCCCGTTGAGGTGATAGGGCTCCCAGCGCCAATTGCGGACAGCGTCGATTGCATTCTGGTCGTAGTCATTGCGGAGGCTCTTTTTGACGGTGATATTTTCGGGTTCACCAGTTTTGCCAACGATCACTTCAAGCTGGACTTCGCCGTTGAGGGTGTTTCCGGAGGTCTTGGCTTCGACCGGATAGACGGGAGGTTCCTTGTGCAGGATTTTGAGGTCTTTGACATTCACCTTGATGGGTTTGGGAGCGGGGTTCTGGTTTTCGGCATCGGTCACGTCCATGCGCAGCGCCAGCGCCGAGACGCAGGCCGTCAACGCGATCGCGCTGCAAAGGCCCAGGATGCCAAAACGGCGCAGGCCTCGCAGCTCAACTTGTTTCTGCTTCAGGTCCATAATTCTCCTCTCGAAGTTGTTGGTATCGAAGATGGCGACAGCGTGCATCGCACCCGTTGTCGCGGATTCTGAAAGCATCGAGGCCAGGCGCAACAGCGATCGCGCGTAACTCTCGCGTCCGGAGAGGGCATCTGCTGCCTGGGCGTCGCACACCAGTTCCCGGCTTTCAGCCAGGTGCGCTCGCGTAAGCCACAGCAACGGGTGGTGGGATGCGGGGATCGACAGCAGTCCGTAGAGAATGTTCTTGGCAAAGTCCCGGCGTTCCATGTGCGCAAATTCATGCGCCAGCAACGCATCGAGGTCGTCCGGAGCAACGCCTTCGAGAAATCCCGGGGGCACCAGCAGCACCCATCGGCGCAGGCCCACAGTTACCGGCCCGGAGATCATGGGCGAGGTGGCGATTTCGAGCGCGTGGGATGCGGATCGGTTTTTCGCCTTGAGGACGCGACTGGAACGCAAACAACTCAGCGCTAACTCGCCCTGCGGTATGACCGGCTGAGAATGGCGCAGCATGAGGTGCGTCTGCCAGAGTCCCCAGGCCAAACGCCCGGACACATACAGCAGGACAGCGGAATATGCGATCAGAAGGGCCGCCACAAAAAATGGCGGAAAGTGGAGGGCACCGGCGCCATTCGCGATGGCCGGGCCGAGCACGATACGCGCTTCGCCGTCATGGCGGCCGGCGCCGAACGACAGTAGTGCGGCCAGCCCTCTCCACAAATCGGCAGGCTGGATGGGACAACCGGGCAGGATGATTTCGAGGATCAGGGCACTGACCCAGATGCGATGCTCAATCCGGGGTCCGCTCTTGCGGGCCAGACGCGCCGCGATCCATGCGGCGATGAAAATCAACGGGATCTGCCACAGGGAGTTGAGCACATAGCTGAGCGCATAAAGCTCCAGAGTTTTCATTCGCCGCCCCCTTCCTCTTTCAGTCGCCGGGTCAACTCTGCGATCCGCTTAGGGTCGATCTGCCTGGTCTTGATGAGGCTCATCACCAGTTCTTCGCTGGAGCCGCCGAACATCCTGTCCACGAGGTCACGCAGGGCATGGCCCGACGCCTTGGCTTCGCTGACTGCGGCGCTGTATTCGTATGCGCGGCCGTGCAATTTGCGCTTCAACTTTCCTTTGCGGCATAGGATGTTGAGCATCGTCTGCACTGTGGTGTAGGCGAGGCTCTGCTCAAGGGCCTCCTGCACTTCAGTCACGTTGCTGGTTCCGCGGCGCCAGATGACCTGCATGATCTGCAGTTCGAGCTTGGTGAGGGAATTTTTATCGCGTCGAGGCATCGGCTCCAACTCCTAATAGATTAGGAGCATATGCCGGAGAATTTGAATTTGTCAACTAAAGGTTTAGGACATGGGCGGAAGCGCTTCTGCTCAGGATGACCACGGTGCCTGATGAGGCATTAGACTCCGGGCACGGGAGGGCAGCCAGGGAACTCGGTCAGGAAGGTATTGCCCTTGTAGCCGAGATACTTGATGCCGATTTTACTGGTGAAAAATCCGTCGGCGGTGAAGTTGCGCAGGAAGGAGAAAAATTCCACCGCGTCCTCGAGAGTTTTATCCTGCTGGGCGTTCTTGCGGTAAGCGATGAGGTCGAGGATTTCGGCCTGCTGCTGCGGAGTGGAGTCGAGCCAGGCTTTGCCATAACGCGTGGTGCAGGTGGAATCGAGCCACTTGAGGCCGTCTCCCAGGGTCTTCTGGTAGTCGCTGTTTTCGCTGGTGAGAAGGTCGATGAATTCGGGCGCACCGGCTTCGATGGCGCCGGCAGAATCGGCGTCCGACGGAAGGATAGTTTCGCAGAGCGCCTGCAGCGTCTTGTATTGATGGGCGTCAAAAAACTTCGGCGTGTAGGCGGCTTGGGCGCCGGATTTTTCGTCGTCGATGAGGTGGTGCGCGTATTCAGCGGCGTGCAGCGGAATGACACGAAGGACGGAGCCGACAGCAGCGCCGATGGTGAGCGACTTGAGAATGGTGCGTCGGGAGGGAGAGTTTGAATTCATATTGCGTTTCCTTGTTTCGGCTTCATACAGCATCAACTCAGTCCCGAGGCTTCGGCTGGCTTCCGCATTAACCGACGTCGCGCGAAGAACAACCGCAGGTCCTTCGACTTCCCTTCACTCCGTTCAGGGTCGCTCAGGATGACAGAGCATTACTACACCGCTCCTTTTTTGGCCTGATCGAGGAGGTACTCTGACGTCTTCCACGACAGGGCCATGATGGACAGGGTGGGATTTTTGTCCGGGTTCGAGACGAAGGGGGCGGCGTCGGCTACGAACAGGTTCTTTACGTCGTGGGCCTGGCAGTTTTTGTTCAGCGCTGACGTCTTGGGGTCGTTGCCCATGCGGATCGTCCCGAGTTCGTGAATGATTGCGCCGCCCGTGGAGATGCGGCCGCCGGGCTGCTGCACCAGGGCGTCGCTCTCGCCGGCGGCGGCCTTTTGCGGGTGGCGGCGGGTGCCGGCGATGACGGTGCCGCCGGCGGTTTCGATGATGGAGCGGAAGGTCTGCTGCATATCGGCCGCCATCTTGTGTTCGTTCTCGCCCCATTTCCAGTGGAAGCGCAGCACGGGAATGCCCCACTTGTCCTTCACCTTGGGGTCGATGTCGCAGTAGCAGTTCTCATTGGGGATCATTTCGCCCCGGCCGCTGAAGCCGATGAAGGTACCGTACGTGCTGCGACATTTCTGCTTGAGGCTGACGCCGTAGCCTTCGTGCTCGTCGCAGACATATTCGAAGCCGCCCACGCCGGGCATGTCGCGGCCGCCGCCGAACTCGATGTGATAGCCGCGGAGGAACTCGTTCTTTTTGCCAAAGCGCCACCAGGGCATGTACATGTGCATGCCGCCCACGCCGTCGTGGTTATGGATGGGCATGTTTACGAGCTGGGGGAAGTAGCCGGCCAGATCGCTACCCACGGAATCGGTGAGGTAGCGCCCGACCACGCCGGAAGAATTGCCAATCCCATTGGGAAAGCTCGAGGAGCGCGAGTTGAGGAGGAGGCGGGCGGATTCGCAGGCGCTGCCGGCTACGACGACTGACTTGGCGTAGACGCGCTGCTCGGTGCGCGTGGTCTTGTCGATGTAGGATACGGCTTCGGCTTTGCCGGTATCGTTGACGACGATCTCGCGCGCCATGGCGTTGGCGATCATGGTGAAGCGGCCGGTGGCGGCGGCGGGCGGAATCATGACCTGGCTGGAGGAGAAGTTCGACGCGGAGCGGCAGCCGCGTCCGCATTGCGCGCAGTAGTGACACGCATCGCGGCCGTTTAGCGCCTTGGTCAGGATGGCGAGACGCGAAGGAATGCAGGTGATGTGGAGCTGGTCGCAGGCCTTCTTGATGAGGGTTTCAGTGCAACGCGGCTTGGGCGGCGGCTGGAACACGCCGTCGGGAGCGTTGGGGACGTTTTCCTTCGACCCGAAGACGCCGATGTAGGCTTCGACCTTGTCGTAGTAGGGCGCGAGTTCCTCGTAGGTGATGGGCCAGTCGTCTCCAATTCCATCCGTCGAGTGGGGGCGGAAATCGGCCGGTCCGAAGCGCAGCGCGATGCGTCCCCAATGGTTGGTCCGGCCGCCTTCAATGCGAGAGCGGAACCAGCGGAAGGAGGATCCGGGGGCGGTGGTGTAGGGCTCGCCTTCGATGTCCCAGAATCCGTTGGGAGCCATGAATTCATCGCCGATGCCGCGCAGGCGGCCACCGATGCCGACGCCGCGATGGGGTAGCTGGTAGGGCCACATGTGCTCTTTGAAATCCAGGTCGGGATCGAGGCGCGGGCCGGCCTCGAGCATGACGACGTTGAGGCCACCTTCGGTCAGCACCTTGGCGGCGGTTCCGCCTCCGGCGCCGGATCCGACGATGCAGACGTCGTACACCTTGCGCGGCGGGTTGATTTCAAGCATCGATTCTCTCCACGGGAGGGATGGGTTAGCCGCCTTGCGGTCTGCGGCGATAGATCGGCCCAGGCCAGTTCGGGATTCACTTTCCGGGCAACGAACCAATATATCTGCCCGACGCTGAAGCTCGCGAACGAAATCCTCAACACCTTCGGGGAAGATGCGGGAGCCGTTGAGTCGCGAGCAGGGGTGGCTGTCGCGCAGCGTTAGGAGAGCGGGGCGTTGACTTTTGTGGTCTTCCACCCTTTCCGCAGAAAAAGCGGAAAGGATGGGGCACCGAGCGGTTATTTCTTGTTGGCAGAAAAACCGACGAGGGCCGCTGCGATGACGCGACGGCCCCGGGGTTGGTGAAAAAGAGACGCTTACGACTGGGGTTTCGGTTCTTCCTTCGGCTTCTTTTCTTTCTCTTGTTGTGGTGACTGTTTCTCAGGCGGCCGGGGCGTGGGTTCGCTGTTTGGCCTGGGTTGAGACGGAGGCGGAGCGGCATGGACCGGGGGTGGAACTGTGTGGACCTGCGGCGGAGGTTCGGGCCGGGGCTGAGGGGCAGGGTGCTGCTCGACGGGCCGAGGCGGTGGAACCGGCTCAGGCGCGGGCCGTTCCGCAGGATGGGACGGAGGCTGGTGCTCCGGAGGCTGGTGCGCCGGAGATGGCATGGGAACTGGTTTTTCGGTTGACCGGACAGGCTGCGTTGGCTGGTGCGTGGGATGAGGCTGTTCGGGCGGGCGTGGCGGGGTCTGGGGCTGCACCGGCGGCCGGGGTCCCGGGGCAGGAATGGGAGCTGGCTTCTGCTGATTTGGAGGCAACTGGCCGGGGCGTTCGCCGGAGGGAGGCGGCGCCGTGCCGGCCGGATGCGTGGTGGGCTGCGGTTGAACCGGACGATTGGCAGCCGGCTGCTGCGCGACTGGAGCCGCCGGTGGTTGCTGACCGGGGCGAGGGGCTGGCGCGGTTTGCATTGCCTGCCGGGCCGTGGGCGTCATCTTCACGTTGGGCGGCGGAGCGACGACCGTGCGGTTCGGAAGGCGAGGCGGCGGCGGTGCGGTTTTGACCGGGGGCGGCAGGGGCTTCGCCCTCGGCTGCGCGGCGACGGCCAATCCTTTGGCGTTGATCATGACCGGACGCGCCACCGCGACGGGGACGCGGCGGGCGGGTGGAGCGCTGATCTTGGCCTGGGCGGTGGGAGTGACCTCGGGCCGGGCCATTACTTGAACGTGGGCCATCTGGTGCGGATCGATGGGAACCGCCACGCGTGCAACCGGGCGCCCCGCCGCGAAGTCTTCGTGGCGGACTGCGGTCACGCCGGCGGTGCGGTTCACGTAGGTAATGTTGGTCACGTTGGTCACGTTGACGACATTCACGTAGGTCTTCTGCACGTGGACTACGCGGGTTTCCTGGATGTTGGTGATGTTGACGCGGTCAACGTAGCGGGGGCTGCAGGGATACCAGGGTCGGTATGCTTCGCCGGGGCCGAGAGGGAACCAGACGGAGACGCCGCCGCCTCCAGCCTGGATTCCGCCGGCGAAGACGACCAGCGCGGGCGACCAGACCGGGTGTTCGGCGCGCGGACCGGGAACCCAGCCCCACCGGCCGCGGTAATTCATCCAGCGGCCGAAGTGGAACGGCGCGTAGCCCCACGGTTCGTCTTCTACCCAGGTCCAGCCCCACGGATCTCGATTGATCCAGTGCCCATTGCGATAGGGCGCCCAGCCCACGGGAACGCTGGGGAACCACATATCGCCGTAATCGGTCGCGGGCGTCCATTGGCCGTAAGCGTCAAGATCCTCGACTCCGGGAGCCTCCGCGCTGACGTAGCGGAAAGACGCGGCATGGGCAATCTGCTGATCGCGGTGTTCGCTCCAATTGTCCAGATCGTCGGAGCCGGCCGGCTGGAGCCATTGTGGATAGACAGGATTGGTTCCGACCAGTTCGAGCGCCTGGCCAGAGCCTGTGTCCATGCCGAAGTCGTTGGCTCCGGAGACGTAGACGTCGCCGTTGTAATTGGAAAAGATGGCACTCTGCTGGTCGGGATAGACGTCGACCCGGAAATCCGCGGGGCCGGTAACCGTGCTGGTGCCGCTCGGAGTTTGTATGTAGAGGGATTGGCCGTCCCAAAGGCCGAAGGTGCGGATATGCAGCGAGCCCTGGGCGGCTCCAAAGGTGACGTCACCCGAATTGAAATCGACAAATGTGACGTCGGAATTGGGACCGATGCGCACATAGGTCCGGCCCACCTGGATTTCGGCGCGTCCGTCGGAATCGGTGAAGATGCGATCGCCGGCGCCGACCGGGTAATTGAGATAGGCCTGTCCCCAGTCCTGGGTGCCCGCCGGCTGAATCGAGACTGTGCCGTTGACGATGGACAGCCGTCCGGCCTGCTGCGGCGGATCGTCATCCTGCGCAGGGCAGGCAATCGGGAAGAGCGCCAGACAGGCCGCAATGGCGATTGCCATCAGGGTATTTCCGGGGGAAAAAACGCAAACTCGCAACATGGAGCGTTCCTTTCAGTTTCTACGGACTTCGATGTCAAAACACAAACCGCAATCAAACGAACCGACGGGAGAAGTGGAACCCTTGGCGACCGAATTCCTTGAAGCCTCGGGGATGCTAACCCTGTTCCAACCGGAAAGTGGCAACAATAGCAGCAGCACTTGGGTAGCAGCAGCACAGGGGCGACGGGCTGCCCGTCGCGGGTGATGGTGCTTTCACGGAAAACCGTGAAGTTTTTCGGTCCAAACAACGCCCGTTACTTGGATGACATCGAAGCGCAAAGCGGTGGCTCGGCCTCGCGCTCCGGGTTCGGTGTTTGACATAAAGGTTGAAGCCACCAAACGAACGAGCATGACAATCGTCAAAGTGACAGGGTTTTTGGGGCGGAATAATAACTTTTGATCTAGATTGGGGTTTTTATTTGTCCGGGCAAGCTTATCGAGGCATCCAGGCATGGAAGGTCCCCGGAGCGTTCGCGGAAAAATCCTTCCAACACCTCTTACGGGCCGCGAAGTTGAGATCACAGACACACGAGGAGCAATTGTGGTCAAGGAGGGCAAGGCACTGCGTATATTGATTGTCGACGATGAAGAGATTATCGCGGATTCCCTGGCGAACATTTTGAAGGGCAAAGGGTTTGCGGCGACCGCCGCTTACAACGGAGAACAAGCGTTGGAGTTGGCAACAACTGTCGAGCCGGACGTGCTGCTGAGCGATGTGGTCATGCCCGGGATTGGCGGAGTGGAACTTGCCTTACGCCTGATCAGGTTGCTTCCCTCCTGCCGCGTCGTACTCTATTCGAGTATCGCGGTGGTAACAAACCTGCTAAAGGCACCGGGAGCAGCCAACTATCCTTTTACGCTGCTGGCAAAGCCAATTCATCCAGATGACCTGATCCCACATCTGATGACTTAGTGGGGCGATACATCTATCTGCTGTAAAGGTGATGTTCACGAGGTGGAACGCAACTTACTAAGTTCTATCTTCGCGGGCTTTTATAGCTGGCTGTATTAGGGAAGTGCAAGTTACGATGGGCTCAGGCCTCGACAGGCAACTCCGCGGAGAGAATCTTCATGGGAGTCAGACCGCGCCGGCGAAGGGCCCGGATGCTGAGCGCATCGTGGCGCTTGGCCAGCCGCCTTCCGTTGTGATCCACCACCAGGCGGCAATGAAACCACAGCGGAATGCTGAGTCCGAGTGCCCGATAGAGCAGGATCTGTCGTGCCGTCGATTTGAGTAGATCGGCTCCGCGCACGACCTCGGTGATGCCCATGGCGGCGTCATCGGCCACGCACGCCAACTGATAGCTCGGCACCCCATCACGCCGCCACACCACGAAGTCGCCGAAATCCTCGCCGGCCACGAAGCGCTGCGGCCCGAGATTGAGATCGAGGAACTGCACGGCTTCGCCATCGCGCACGCGAAAGCGCCAGTTGGCGCCCTCCGGATTGTCAAGATCAACGGCTGTGGGCCCGGGCAGTTGCGGAGCGTGCCAATGGTGATGACGGCAGGTGCCGGGGTAAATCGGTTCGTCGTCGAGCGCGTCCAGCTTTCCGGCACGCAATCCGGCTGCGCTTCGCGAAGTGCGCTCGTGCGGCGCGCCGAGCGCACTCTCCAGGTCTTTGCGCGAGCATCTGCAGGGAAAGAGAAATCCACCGTCGCGAAGTTTGCGCCAGGCATCGAGGTAGACGGCGCGACGTTTGCTCTGCACGTAAGGAGCGAACGGGCCGCCTTTGTCGGGGCCTTCATGCCAGCGGATTCCCAGCCAGCGCAGGTCATCGAGCGCGGCATCCGCGTACACGGCTCGACTGCGGTCGGGATCGAGATCTTCCATGCGCATGACCAGAGCGCCGCTCGCGTCGCGGGCCCGCTGCCAGGCCGTCCAGAAGGTACGCGCATGACCCACGTGCAGGTACCCGGTCGGCGAAGGGGCGAGTCTCCCGCGATAGTCCGACACCGGTCCTGAGACAATGCTGGCCACTTACCCAAGTATTGTAGTAAGGAGCCAACGCGGCGGATATGGCGGGTTGGATACCGGCGCACGGCGGGACAGGCACCGGCGATTCATGACAGAAGTTATTCCTGCGAATTAGTGCCGGAGACATCCTCGGGATGGTGGTGATGCTCATAGTGATCGATGCTCTCGGCAAGATGGTCGGGGTTGACTGAAACCTGCACCACGTCCAGATTGTGCCCGTCCTCATCGAGCACAAAGAGCCCCATGCGCGCGCCTTCGGGACGCATGAAGATGAGGGTCTGCGTGTTGCCGCCTCCGTGAGTGGCGTCTGTGGAGTCCGGTCTGCGGCTGGTCTCGCGAATGATTCGTTCCCAACCCTCGCCCAGTTTCGTCTCCACCATCTGGTTCAGTTCGTCTCCATCCATGACGGGCGAAAAGTACTCGAATTCCGCGATGTGCAGATTGCTCACTCCGCCATTGGTGGCTTTGCGGGACACGAAGCTGATGAGGCCAAGGAAGGGAATGCGAGTCGCGTGGACGTGGTATTTGGTCTCGATGGTGCGCACCACGCCGTCAAAGCCGTTTTCACTTCCGCCGGCCAACACCGCGACGGGGACCAGTAACGATACAAAGCATACCGGGATCAACAACAGGCGTCTCATTCCGTGCCTCCCTTCGTTTTGTCCTTGTCTTTTTCCTTGTCCTTATCCTTGTCTTTGGCGTGGGGAGCGGCCTCGATGCCGCTCAGGGCGCCCAACCCGCCGAGGCCTTTCAGTTTGCCCAGGTCTTCCATGCGCACCGGGCCCAGAATGAGCACGATGGACAATTCTTTCGGCTCGGCGTTCAGGATGAACATGCCGTGCGTCTCGCCGTTCACCATCTTGACCATGACGTCGGTGGTCTCGCCGGTCTTGCGCTCGCGGGCGCGCACAATGGGCGTCCATTCGGCGGTTTCGAAATACTGGCGCAACTTCTCGATCTCGTCGACCGAGTATTGGCCCTCTTTATCGAATTCATAGTCGCGGACATAGATACCATCGAGGTTTTCGATCAGGCGGCGGGTCGCGGCCTCGTCCTGGTCTTTGCCGTTCATGAATTTTGCCGCGAAGCCCAGCATGCTCTTGCCCAGCGTCACCTCGGTTACATTGGAGGCGCGGCTGGCGAGTTCCTTCTCTACCGCCGGCGGCAGGGGCAATGGCGAAGTCTGCGTCTGGGCCGGCAAGGCCGGCAAGGCCGCGAGTGTCAAGAACACGCCAAGGACAAAGCCAATCGTTCGTTTCTTCATCGGGATTCCCCTTACGGAACTACTCACTGAGCTGGGTTACGGTTGCGAGCAGCCAGGCGCAGATTCATTTCGTTGAGTGCGCGCTCAGTGACGCGCAACGCCGTCATCACCTGGCGGCGCGCTTCTTCGCCCCGGCGACGATCTTCAGCCTTCTGCAGTTGCCACTCCATCACGCCGCCCAGCATCGCAGCCAGGACCAGTCCCGCCGCGATTCGCTGCCACGCGACCCGGTGGTGGTGGCGTCGCTCGGTGATTTCGAGACCACGCCGGGCCATGATTTTTCGCTTCAGGTTGGGGGGCGCGGGCCTGCGCTGCAATACCTGGCGTAATTCCTTTTCGAATTCGTCGATCTGTTCAGGCTCCACGGATGTACTCCCGTAAGTGATTTGCGGCTTTGGCGCGCAGCAGCTTCAGTCCGCGCTGCAGGTGGCTTTTCACCGTGGCCAGCGGCGCTTCAAGGGTTGCGGCAATTTCCTCCGGCGGCATGTCCTCCTGATAGCGAAGAACCAGGGCGGCGCGCTGAGCCTCGGGAAGGGTGGTCAGCAGGAACTCCATGCGCGTTCCCAAAGGCGACGGCCGTTCGTCCGCACTGGAGGCGTGTGCCTCGTTCATTTCCACCCACAGGTCAAGTCCCCGCACGCGCCGCCGTCTCAAGGCATCGGAGGATCGGCTGATGGCCACGCGCCGCAGCCAGAAGCGGGCATGTTCGGGGTTCTTGATCTTGGCCATGTTCCGATCCAGTTCCAGAAAGACATCCTGGGCGATTTCTTCAGCCAGCCCTCGGTCGCCGGTCATCCTCAAGGCGAGCGAAAACACCATGGACTGATGCTCGTCCACGAGTTTTTCGAAATCCGGCTGCCATTCGTGGGCCATGGGTTTCGCTTCTACTTTCTTATCCGCGGGGAAGCGCGGGGCGGGATGCAGAGATTACGCGGTGGGCAGGAAAAAGTTCATACCGCTATCCGGGGCCGCCCAGGTTTTTATCCGTTCAGACTGTCACGCAAGCACGGGGTTCTCCGGCCCTGGTGGATGAAACCCCGATTTGGCGTTTGTGGTCTCCCACCCTTTCGCCAGGAAAAAGGCGAAAGGATGGGGCACGGAAATTATGTTTCTGGTTAGAACAAATCCGGAATGCTGTGAAAGGCGATGCGGGTGGGGGCGGCCTTGTAGGCGGTCAGCATGGTTGCGGGCGCGAGCGTGCCGAGGCCGTACTTGTGATTGAGCGCATCCATGGCTGCGAGGAGGCGGGTCCGGCCTTGCTCCACGTCGAGGGCATCGAAGAGGCTGAGGGTATGGAGCCGGTCGGGAACGAGTCCGCCCAACTGCACGCCCACAAAGAACGGATGCGCGTACTCCGAGCCATTGGGCTGAGACTGCCATAGCCGTCGCAATGCCGCGATGAGGATCTGATTATCCTGGCATTCGGTCAGATTTAATTCCCCGTGCCAGCCGCGGGTCGGCACGCCGAATCGGCTTACCGGGGTTCCGGGCGAGCTTTCACCGCGCGGAGCCGCAAAACCGACCGCCAGCCCGATGCTGCTGGCCCAGAGCCCGCCCGAGCGGAGGCGCATGGCGGCCTTGTGCAGCAACTTGTGGGCAACGGCCCAGGCTTTCTCTGAAGTTCGCAGTTCAGGCGCGAGTACGTGCTGATGGCTGATCGACTTCAGGTGATCGGTCTCGGACATTTCGAAGTCTTCGCCTTTGAGCCAGTGCCACAGGCGCTCGCCCCATACCGATCCCCACAGCCGCCCGGTCTGCTCGCAGTCGAGCGCCAGCAACTCGTCCATGGTGCGAATGCCGCGCTCGTTGAGGCGCTTCTCGGTTCGCGCGCCGACCCCGGGCAGATCGCGCAGGTTGAGTCCCTGCAGGGCCTGGGGCAAGATGTCGAGGGGGAGGGCCACCAGGCCGTCGGGCTTCTCCATGTCGCTGGCGACCTTGGCTAGATAGCGATTGGTGGCCAGTCCCACGGAACTGCGGAGCATTTCGCCGACGCGCTCGCGGATGCGGGCCTTGACCTTGCCGGCCAATTCGATGGCTGCCAGCAGCGGGCGCTCGCGACCCATCAGGCGGCAAGCCATTTCATCGATCGAGCAGACCGCGGTGACGGGGAGGCAGCTTTCGACAGCCTCAACCACCCGGTGATGGTACTCGACGTAGAGTTCATGGCGGCCCTCGACGAGCACGATGCCGGGGCACATCCGCCGCGCGTCGGCGACGATGGTCCCGGTTCGCACGCCAAATGCCTTGGCCTCGTAACTGGCAGCGATGCAGCAGGTCGTGTCGGCGAGCATGGGCACGACGCCAACCGGCTTGCCGCGTAATTCGGGCCGATCTTGTTGCTCGACCGAAGCGAAGTAGGAGTTGAGATCGACGAAGAGCCAGTTTACGAGCGGTTGGCGCAGGTCCGCCTGGGGCGAAGGTTGGGCTTCGCGTACCGGGAGCACAGGGTGCACGAGCCGGCCGAGGTCGCCGAACGAGTTTTCCACCGGGCTTGTATTGGCCGAAACTTGCTTCGGTTCCATTTCGATCTATTTTCGTCTTATATTCGCCTTACCGCAAGTAGTTTGTATTTCCCAGCTTGATTTTTACGGTGGTACACTGGGTACACTTCTGGCAGATTCTGGCGCAGGAACGGCAAAACGGCCCCCAATCTGCATCTATGTTCGTAGCTCTCTGGCGCGTGGTTTATGCACACTGTTTTACATTGGCTGATGACGAGCGGAAGCCTACTAGCCGTGATTGCCACGGCTGGTGTCGCGATTCTGCTGGTCTGCTGCCTGGGTTGTTCGAGATGCTCGTGCCGTGAAAAGGACGACATCTTCAGCCGGCGCGAAGTGTAAGAGAACGACCCTCACTTCAGGACGTTCGCGTACCCTGGTGAAAGCGCAAACGCCACCCTGCCGATTTCTTTGTCCAAATTGAACTCCGCAGACTTGAGAGTTGAGTCCCCGTACGAGCGTCTGTGCGCGAAGCGCGGTAAGTGACGAGGGCCACGTCGTCTGCAAGCAGGGCGCATTCAAAATCCATCATGTCGATCGGAGCCGGGGTTTCGCCGGCAAGCAGGTCGCGAATCTCATCCCGCGTCCATATACGCCCGGACGATCCGAACTCGACAAAGTCGTCCGCCAGCAATTCCGCAACACGCGTGCGATTCGTGCGCACCGCGGGGTCAAGCAGAGTTTCTTCCGAGCGGCGCAACTGGTCGGCTATGTCTTCTGCGCGGATCATCTTTTCATTGCGGCTCGGTTTTTAGATACTGCTCGAAATGAGCCAGGATGCGGTTGAATAACTGGATACGCGCATCGCTTCCCGCGATGGAGTGCGTCTTACCCGGAAAGAGCTGCAGATCATATGGGATCCGTGCCTCGATCAATGCCTGGATGAACTGAATCGAATTCTGAAGGTGCACATTGTCATCCCCCGTTCCGTGGGCCAGGAGCAGGCGCCCCTTCAATTGCGCGGCGGAGTTCACCACGGAAAAATCCTTGTAGCCTTCGCCAAACTCGGAGGGGAGGCTCAAATAGCGCTCGGTATAAATGGAGTCGTAGTTGCGCCAATCGGTAACCGGCGCCACGGCAATGCCGGCGCGAAAGCGATCGGAATGGGTCAGTGCGTAGAGAGTGAAGGTGCCGCCCCAACTCCAACCCCACCAGCCCACGTTTTCCTTATCCAGCTGCGGATAATTTTCGAGCACATCGTCGAGAACCGTGAGCTGGTCCTCAAGCTGGACTGGCCCGAAGTTGTGATAGGCGGCCTGCGCGAACGCCCGTCCGCGATTGCCCATCCCGCGATTATCGGTACGAAGAACCGCGAAGCCATGCTGGGAGAGCAACTCGTCGAAGAGCAGGTTATCGGCCCATTCGTGGTTTCCCCAGCGATTGATCACGGTCTGCGCACCGGGTCCTCCATAGGGATTCACGATGAGCGGCACGCTTCCCAGGCCGTGGGATACCTCCGGCAGCATGAGAGTCGCGAACAGCGTGGTGCCGTCATGGGCTTTGACTTTGAGTTCGTCCGGCGGATGAAGGTGGTATGGTTCGAGCGCGCGCGTGGACCAGAATGTCCTGCACTCTTTCCCTTCGGGGCAGAGACTCAGCGCGGGAGGAGTCATGCGGGTGGAGAAGGTGTCGACGAAGGAGCCGCCGGAATAGGAAAAGTTTCCATCGTGATACCCGGCCGCAGTGGTTAATTGCCTGGACTGGCCGTCGAAGCTGACCTGCCATAACTGCTGTTCGAGCGGGTTGCCCTGGTTGGAGGCGAAGTAGACCAGCTTCTTTCCCCAGTCGATCGAAGAGATTGCTGTAACTTCAAACTCGCCGCTGGTGAGCTGTTTGCCCAGCTGAGCTGTTGTCGAGCCCAGGTCATTGGTGTTGTAGGTATACAGATAGATATGGTTATGGCCGTCGGACCAGTTGGTGAGGATGATGTTGCCGTTGTCGACGGCTACGTTATAGTTTTCATCGAGGAACTTATCGTCGATAAGTTCGAGGACAAGGTGGGACTGGCCGGTCGTGGAGTCGGCAAAGTACAGGCTGCGGCGCTTGTGATCGCGGGTGAGTGTTTCGATCCACAGCATCCTGCGATCGACCCAACCAAAGCGCGGAATATAGTCCTGGCCTTCATGGATGGGAATCTTCATCCACACGGTTCTTCCGCCCGATGCGTTGACCACGCCAACGCGAACATCGGGATTGTTATCCCCCGGTTGGGGATAGGGCTGAAGAAGCGTCCTTGCGTGAACCGGCATCGAGTCGACGATGGGAGACACCGGCACCTGCGATTCGTTCATCTGCAGATAGGCCAGCTCTCTGGAGTCGGGCGACCAGAAGTAATTGCTGCGCACACCCAGTTCTTCTTCGTAGACCCAATCGACCTCGCCGTTGATCATTCCGGTCCCCGCGGTCCCGCCGACCAGGCTCATCGAATTGGCGATGTCGCGCAGGTGGACCACGGCGAGGCTATGATCGCGCACGAATGAAATGGCATCGCCATTGGGAGAAAATTTGGGATCGTCGCCGGAGGCCGCATCGGTAAAGCCCATCTGTATGCCGGTGCCGTTCTTCAGGTCGTAGAGCCACAACCTTCCGTTGGAGTCGAAGAGGAGATGATTGCAATCCGGCGCCCACAGATAGCTCGACATCCCGTAACGCTCGCGATGATCGCGATCCTGTTCCGAGGCGGGCGACTCGCCGAGCGCGGAGAGTTTGGCGCGGGTCACCAGGACGTGCGGCTTACCCGAGCCGGGATCGAGGTCGATCAACTCGCCGCCGTCGATATAGGTCACGTGCTTGCCGTCCGGGGACCAGGTGATGCCGGTTGGCGGGCTGCCGATCAGGCCGCCACGCCCGTAGATCTTCTCAACGGTCAGAGGAGGCGCCGGCTGCTGGGCAACCATCGGACCGGTGAATAATAGCGCGAAACCGACCACGGCCCGCAACACAACAGCGGCAACGCGCGTCAAGAGCAGTCCTCCCATGCGGTGTTGCATCGCTCTTCGCAAAGAACGATGGGGTTTTGTGGCTCCCAGCCAAAGTCTAACGCAGCACGGGTGCTGGTCTTGTCAATCGATGGTCAACTCAATGGCCGACAGGTCCGCCTTTGCCCTTGCGCGGCCGCTGCATGAGGAACACCAGGGGGATGAGAGCGAGCATCAATACGGCCAGCACCTTGATGACGTCGAGATAGGCCAGCATGGTGCACTGGCGGAGGAACTGGCCATAGATGTTTCCCTGCGCCAGCGCCTTTCCCTGCGCCAGCGACACGGCCCGGCCTCCGTGCTCGACGAGGTAGCGCCCCAGCGAATTCAGCTGGTTCTGCAGGTTGCCGTCGCTTTGCGAAATGGAGGAGCCGAGGCGGTTCTGATGAAACTGCTGCCGACGCGCGAGCATGGTGACGACAAACGCGGTTCCGACGCTGCCGCCGATGTTGCGGGCAAGGTTCGTCAGGCCGCTCACGTCATTGTTCTTGGTCATGGGAATGCCGTTGTACGAGAGGGTATTGATGGGAATGAAGAGAAATGCCAGTCCCGCGGCCTGAAACACCCTGAGGAAAGCTATGTAGCCGTAGCTCACACCGAGGTTAAGGTTCAGCATTGTGAACAGGGCCATCGACGACACGGCAAATCCATAGACGATCATCCAGCGCGGATCGACGCGGCTCACGAGGAGGCCAACGACGGGCATCATCAGCATGACCATGAGGCCGCCGGGCGAAATCACCAGGCCGGCTTGTTCGGCGGTGTACCCAGCAGGGTCTGCACAAATTGCGGAATCATGACAGTGGTTCCGAACAGCACGATGCCGAGCACTCCCATGAGGACAAACGAGACCGCAAAATTACGCTGCTTGAAGAGCGTGAGATCGAGGATGGGGCGCTTCCTGCGTCGGATCTGCACCAGCTCCCAGACGACCAGCGTTATCAGCGACAGGACGCACAAGACAATGAATGTCGTGATCAGCCGGGATCCGAACCAATCGTCTTCCTGGCCCTTGTCGAGGATGAACTCGAGCGACCCGAATCCCACCGCCAGCAGGCCAAAACCGGTGAAGTCCAGTTTGAGGCCTTCTTTCTGCACCCGCTTGACCTCGGCCACAATGTGAGGAGGGTCTTCGACGATGCGGCTGGTCAGAAACAGGGACAGGATCGCCACCGGCACGTTGATGAAGAAACACCAGCGCCAGTCGAAGTTGTCGGTGATGTATCCGCCCAGGGTGGGCCCGATGGCCGGCGCGCAAACTACGGCGAAGCCATAGAGAGCGAAGGCCTGGCCGCGCTGTTCGGGCTTGAATGTGTCGGCGAGGATGGCCTGTTCGCTGGGCGCGAGACCTCCGCCGCCCGCCCCTTGCAGCACGCGGAAGAAAATGAGCAGACCGAGCGATGGGGCCAGACCGCAAAGCGCGGAGCTGATGCCGAACAGGACCACGCAGATCATGTAAAAGCGCTTTCGTCCCAGGAACGTCGTCAAATACGCGGAGGCGGGCAGGATCACCGCGTTCGCGACGAGGTAGCTGGTCAGCACCCAGGTGGCTTCGTCCTGGCTTGCGCCCAGCCCGCCGGCGATGTGGGGCAGAGCCACGTTGGCGATGGAGGTGTCGAGCACCTCCATGAAGGTGGCCAGCGTGACCGTAATCGCGATCAGCCACGGATTCCGTTTGGGCTTCCACACGGCAATTGGAGCGGGCTGGGGAAGTGGCCTTGGATCGGCGGCTGCGGCGCTCATAGGTTTTCTCAGTCTAGTAGAAGCACGCGCCGTGGTTGCCGATGCAAAATCCGGAAAGAGGCCCGGTGAAGTGAGGCGGAAATCGGACTTCAAGCCGTCGGAATTTTGTGGAGTCGATTGGCGGCGACAAGCTTCTTGAGAGTTGCAACCAGCCGCTCCCGTTCTTCGGCGGATAATTGGGAGAAGAACTCCGCGTCATTCTGATCGGCGATGCGCGCCAAGCTGGGCACCAGGGTGCGCCCTCCGGAAGTGAGCTTGATGTCCTGAAAGCGACGATCGCCGCTGGCTTCCGCGCGGCTTACGAGTTTTTTTTGAACCAGCCGGTCGATCAGCTTGGAGATCGCGCCGCGGGTAAGGCCGGTCGCCGTCGCGAGCGCGCTGGGTGAAGTCGATGGGGAGTCATACATCTCGCGGAGAATCACCCATTCCGCAACGGTGACGCCGCTTCCATCCAGCTTGCGGGCAAAAGCGTGCGATACGTGATTGGAAACAAATCGCAGCCAGAACCCGATGTGGCTTCTCAGGTCGGGGACATCGGCTGGGGGAGTGCGAGCGCGCATGGCTGCTGTTAGTTTAGAAGGAAATTGTTACAAATCAAGGTCTTCGAAGACGACGCAGGTTGCGCCGGGGAAGGCGAGGGTGTATGTTGCCCCACATGCAATGGACAACTCCGCAAGAACGGCGTTCTCTTGGCCAGGCTCGCCGCAAGCAGGTAGGCCGGCAGCAGCACGACCAACTCAAGCCCAAGGCCAGGCCCGCCTCCGCCCTCAAACTCCTCGAGCGTGCCGCCCTCGGCCGCGTTCAGGCGCTCCTCAAGCTGAAATATGAGCTGATGGCGCAATCGCCGTTTAGCTATTTTCGCGGGGCTGTCCCGGTGATGGCGGCCGATCTCTCCGTGCTTCCGAACACCGGGATTATCTCCCAGATCTGCGGCGACGCCCACGTCCGCAACCTGGGCGCGTTTGCGGCTCCTGACGGGCGGCTGGTTTTCGATATCAATGACTTCGACGAAACGATTCGGGCTCCATTTGAGTGGGATCTGAAACGGATGGCCGCTTCACTAGTTCTCGCCGGGCGCGAGTCTGAACACAAGGAAGCCACCTGCCAGGCCGCCGTGGAGAGATGTATTGGAACCTATGCTGCGCAGATGCGCGCGTTCTCTGAGATGCCATTGCTCGAAGTCGCGCGCTACCAGGTCCACCGCATCGGCTCGGTTGTCCCCATTCACGAGGCGCTGCTGAACGCGGAACGGGCCACGCCTTGCCACATACTCGAACAACTCACTGAGCCCGCCAACTCCAGGCCGGGCGCGCCGCGCCGGTTCAAGGAGATCAAGCCTTCGCTTACCCGGGTTACCGGCAGCCAGGCTAAAACCGTGCTGAGCGCGCTGGGTCCGTACCGGTCGATGCTGGAGCCGCAACGGCAGCACTTCCTCTCGCTTTACCTCCCCATCGATGTGGCTTTCAAGGTGGTTGGCACCGGCTCGGTGGGCACTCGCGATTACTGCGTCTACCTTGAAGGCAACGGCGCCAAGGATCCGCTCTTCCTGCAGATCAAGGAGGAGACTGCGTCCGGGTATGCGCCCTATCTGCCCGACGCCAAACCCGCCCATCACAACGGACAGCGGGCGGTCGAGGGCCAGCGCGCCATGCAGTTGCAGTCCGATCCGTTCCTTGGCTGGACCAGCCTGGCTGGACGCGAATTCCTCGTGCGCCAGCTGAATGATCACAAGGGCAGCATCGCCATTGAAAACATGAAAGGCGACGGTCTCGAAACGTTCGCTGCCGTGTGCGGCGAACTGCTGGCCCGCGGCCACGCGCGCTCCGGCGACCCGCTGATGATTGCGGGCTACATTGGCGCGGGTGACAGGTTTGTCGAGGCGCTGGCGAGATTCGGCGTCAACTACGCCGACCAGACCGAGAAAGACTGGAAAGACCTGCGGCGGTCGGGGAAAGCGGGAAAATTGATGGCCGCGAAGCGGGCGAAGTCCTGATTCCCCAGTCGGGATTGGAGTTGGGTCTCCGCCCTAACGACGTCTGACGACGTCGTTAGGGCGGGCACCGGTTACGTACCGCTTATGGCGTGACGGTTAGTTCAGCGTGCAGGGTGGCGGCCGAGTCATCGCCTGCCCATACATCGAACGTTCCGGGCTCGACGCCCCATGCCTTCGTCTGCGGGCTCCAGAATTGCAGCTCATCCTTGCCCAACGAAAACTTCAGGGTCTGCGTCTCTCCGGGTTTGAGCGTGACGCGGCGGAACCCCTTGAGCTGGCGGACCGGGCGGGATGCCGAGCCGGCGCGCTGATGGATGTATACCTGCGCCACGGCATCCCCGGCGGTTGAGCCGGTGTTGGTGACGTCGACGTCGACTTCGGTCGCATCGCCAGACTTGATACTTGTCCTGGTCAGGCGCACGTTGTCGAATTTGAACGTCGTGTAGCTGAGGCCATAGCCGAAGGGATACAGCGGCTTGCTGGACAAATCCCAGTAGCGCGACGTGAAGGCCGGCCGGTCTTCGGGCTCGTGGGTGAGGTTGTGGTTGTAGTAGAGCGGCTCCTGGCCGGCGACGCGGGGCCAGCTCACGGGCAGCTTGCCGCCCGGGTTGACGTCGCCGAACAAGACGTCGGCCACGGCGTTGCCGCCCTCGGTGCCCGGATACCAGGCTTCGAGGATTGCGGGGACATGTTCGGCGGCCCAGCGAATGTCGAGGGGGCGGCCGTTTTCGAGCACCAGCACAACGGGCTTGCCGGCTTGCGCAACGGTTTCGAGCATCTGCTGCTGGATGCCGGGCAGATCGAGCGTGGCGCGCGACGCGGCTTCACTGCTCATGTCGGCAAGTCTCGCCCATCACCGCAATGACGATGTCGGCATCGGCAGCGGCGGCCTTGGTTTTGGCGAGCCAGTCGGCTGATTTCGGCTGCGGTGGGCGGAGGCTGCGGCTTCTTGCCCGTGATTCTCGTCAAACAGGCCCGGGAATACGCGGGTCGGGCACGGGTCCGGAGACGTAAGTGATCTCGGCGGCGGGCAGCTTGTTCTTGAGGCCGGCGAGAATGGTGACGGGGTGGCTCTTGCCTCCGCCGCCGAACAGGCCTTCCACGGTCCATCCGCCTTCGATGTCGCGCGTGGAATCGGCCAGGGGACCAATCACCGCGATTTTTTTATTGGTTTTGGACAAGCGGCAGCGTGTGGTTCTCATTCTTGAGCAGCACCATGGAGCGCGCATGCGATTTTGCGCTCCAGTTCAAGGCCCTCGGGCCGGTTCAAGGTTGAATCAACCTTGGTCTCATCGACGTAGGGGTGATCGAACAGGCCCAGTTCATACTTGAGCTCAAGAATGGGCAGCACGGCCTTGTCGAGTTCCGATTCGCTGACTTTGCCGTCCGTCACGAGCTTGGCGAGGTTGTGGGTGTAGGTCTGGCTGGCCATGTCCATGTTGAGACCGGCGCTGATGGCCTTGTAGGCGGCGTCGGCGGGATCGGCCGCGAAGCCATGCGTCTCCAGGCTCGCGACGGCGAAAGCATCGGATACTACGAATCCCTTGAAGCCCCACTCCTTGCGCAGAATATCCGTCAGCAGCCAGCGATTGCCGGTGGCGGGCACATCGTTCAGGTCCATGTAGGCGCTCATGAAACTGCCTGCGCCGGCTTGTTCGGCGGCATGGAACGGAGGCAGGTAGACATTGCGGAAAAGGACTTCAGGGATGTAGGAGGAGTCGTAGTCGCGGCCGCCTTCGGCCGCGCCGTAGCCGGCAAAATGCTTGACGCAGGCGAGCACGCTGTCCGGTCCCAGTGCCGAACCTTGAAATCCGCGCACCTGCGCACGGGCCATGGCGGAGCCGAGATAGGGATCCTCGCCGGCTCCTTCGACGATGCGGCCCCAGCGCGCATCGCGGGCAATGTCGACCATGGGAGTGAAGGTCCACTGAATGCCGGCCGCGCGCGCATCGGCGGCGACGTACTTCTGGGCGGCTTCTTCAACCGCGGGGTCCCAGGAAGACGCCATGGCCAGGGGAACGGGAAACACAGTCCGGTAGCCATGAATGACGTCGAAGCCGAAGAGGATGGGAATATGGAGCCGTGACTGTTCCATGGCCAGATGCTGAAGGCGGTTGATCTCTTTCACGTCGATCAGCCAGAGGACGGAACCGACCTTGCCCGCGGTGATGAGGTCGTCGGGCTTCTGCGCGCCGAGCATGGGCATGACGATGCCGGACGACTGGGTCATCTGGCCGACCTTCTCGTCGACCGTCATCTGTTTGAGCAGCGCCTCGGCCCGGCGTTGCGAATCAGGGGTGATGAGACTGGTTTGCGCCGCTGTGTTGGCGGCCAATGCGAGCAGAGCAAAAGCAGAGAGCAAAGATAAAGTGAATGTCTTTCGATAGAGCATCCGGATAGGCCTCATAAGTGGAAACGAATGAGGATAGACCATTCCACCATGAGTTTGCTATTGGAAGGGTGAAATGGCGGGAATGGGTTTTACTGCGACATCGCGGGAGTTGGGTTGGTGGGGCACGATTCGCCGGCGGCGCTGTTGGTTCCGTCGCAACTGACGGGCGCCTGGTGGTCTCCACAGCGGCTGCGTGCCGCCTCGACCAGGCGAATCAACTGCGTGAGCTCTTCGTCGTTCAGGTGGCCAAGCAATTCACCGGGAGCCTGCTGAACCACCGGATCCATTTCCGCGAGAAGCGCGAGGCCGGTCGGGGAAATCTGGGTCCATAGGACGCGCTTGTCGCGCTTGTCGCGTTGTTGCCGGACCAGCTTTTGCGCTTTGAGCCTGCCCAGAAGCCGCGTGATGTCCGGCTCGGCCGTGATCATGCGGTCGCCGATGGCCGAACAGGTGAGTCCCTGCGACTGCGAGCCGCGAAGGATGCGAAGCACGTTGTACTGCGTGGAAGTGATGCCCCAGGCGCGGGTGGTGCGCTGCATGGCGCGGTGGAGACAGTCCGCGGTGCGCATGAGATTGAGGAGCGCCTCCTCTGCGGGGCCGGAGAAAGGGCGCTCCTGTGCGATTTCGCGTTTGAGATTTGACACTAGCGCCCCCATCCTTGGTCAGCTCAGCAGAAAGGACCTGATCGATCGCCTCTCATTCGAGCCATAGTTACTGCTTGGCCACGTCCAGGTCGATGGTGAGCTTGATGTCGTCCCCGACCATAGTGGCGGGGGCGTTGGGCCCGACGCCGAAGTCTTTGCGGTTAATGGTCGTGGTGGCCGAGTAGCCGGAATGCGGCTTTTTGTCCATTCCAGGCACCGGACCGCTGGGCCCCTCGACGTCGAGTTCCACCGGCTTGGTGACGCCGTGCAGGGTGAGATTACCGCTCACGGTAAGGCCCATCCCCTTCTTGGCCACAGAAGTGCTGGTGAAGGTGGCGGTCGGAAATTTGGCGGTGTCGAAGAAGTTGGGGCCTTTGACGTCCCCGTCGCGCTGCGCTACGCCGGTATCAAGCGACGTCACATCGATGGTGACCTCAACGGTCGACTTGGTGACATCGGTGTCGTTCATGAGGATGTTTCCCTTGAGATTGCCGAATCGGCCATGAATGTTGGACACGGTCAAGTGGCGAACGACGAAGTCAATCTGGCTGTGGGCTGGATCGATAGCCCATGTGGAAGTCTGCGCCATGGCCAAAGGGGCTGCGAGGGCCACGATGCCGGTGAAAAGAAGAAAACGCTTCATCTAATCGATTCCTTTCGGTGCCGGGCCAGGTAGAGCCGCGGAGTTTGAGAGAGAGCGCAGGCGCCGCCTGAGGAACGTGAACCGGGAAGGGATCGTCGCGCCTGTAAGGTTGTTCTCTACTTAAGACGCCGGGAAGAAGGTATTTGTTGCAACAAATATTTCCTGGCGGAATTCCATCCTGGAATGGAGTCATGATCTTCCCACTTGTGTCGCGGCTCACAAACGTCGCTGGAATGAGGTCCAGCCTTAACCCAATCCCGGCGTCGCGCATTAGTTTCGTCGATTGGATTACTAATCAGGGACCCCTGCGACTGTTGTGGTATTTCGCCAGGTCTTGCCTTTCCCTATGCTTACAAAATGAAGTTGTTGTGCGCTCGACCAGAGTGATCAAGGCTAAACGCCGCATGGTCAGGTGCGCGGATTTGGCAGCGAGCGCTTCGGGGAACGGGCACAACCGGTGGATTCCAGCAAGCACGATTTCAGGACAGGGAACGTGTTACGGGTGAGGATTGCGGGCCAATTTGTCGATTGCACGATTGTGGTCATACAATCCGGCTTAACAATCCTCGCTCAACCGCGTGAGGCGACTCACCCGGCGCAACGAATGGAAGTGGCGGCCGTGGCATTTAGCTTAAACGGTATCTCGCTGGAGATGGCCAATCCGTTGTTCCGTCGATCATTACGGCCGGTCAAACGCGGCCCTGCGTGGGAAACCTGCGGGCCTCGCGTTGCCGATGCGGTCGCGAAATCAGTGAGGAGCCGCGTGTCGTGAGCAGATCTGAACACTTGAAGCCCAAGGCCGCGACATTGCCGGAAGCTTCTCCTGAATCCGATGCAGCGGCACCGCCGGTGACGACCCTTGCGGCCCACGCGACCGACACGGACGCCGAATCCGGGGAGGCGGGGTCAGCGTCGGCCCAGGCGCCGCGGACGGCGCGAGGCAGGGGAGAGCCGGCCAGAACAGCGGCCGCGCCCAGAACAGCCAAGGGGTCGCAGTCCCCAAAATCTGCTTTGCAGGACGCAGATTCCCGGCCGGGGCCTGTGGCGTCCGAGGCGTCGCCGTCTGTCACCGAGTCGCCGGACCCATGGCGCGCTCCGTCAGCGGTTCCGCCCAGTGCGGTGGCACCGGCTGCCCAGAGCCCGGAGTTGTGGATGACTTCGCCGGCGCCGCAGCCCGGGACCCAGGATCTGGGACCCCACGATGCGCCATCGGAAGACGAAGATTTCGGGCACCCTCCCTCCCGGCTGAGTGGACTGAGAAACATGCTCGTTTCGCTGGGGCGGAGAAGCCTGATCGAAGACGAATGTGGCGTTGACGAAGCCGACACGGAACCTCGATTCGAAAGGGTGAATATGCGTCCGGCCTACGATGAGCCGGCGATCGCGGAGGCGGAGTCAGCTGCATACGCGCCGGCGCCGGTGCGCGTGACGGCTCCTCCCGAGTTCCTGCCCCCGAAGGCTCCGGCTGAGGCCGAAAAGGAGAAGGAACCTTTGCGTCCCACTCCCCCCGTGCCACGCCGCGAAAGAGAATCCCCGGACGAAATCCAGACGCTGCCGTCGTGGCGCGGCCAGTACCGGAAGAAGAGATATCCCCCGATTTAGGTTTTTGGAGGTCAGTATGTCGTCAAATCAGCTCATGACGGGCGGATCAATTCCAGACGGTCGCGCGTTCGAGCCCACGTATTGCCGGCCATCCTTCCTACGGCGTCGAGACCGGCTGGGTCGACGCGGAAGTTGTCCACAAGCTCAGCGCGAACGTGAAATCGAACGATCTCTCCCAGCACGATCACCCCGCCGCCCGGCTTGTGACTGGTGTAAATGACCTGGAGGACTTTGCATTCCATCTGGGCCGGCGACTCCGCCACGCGCGGGGCTCGCACCACGGCACCGGGGACAGCGGTCAGTCCGGATAAGTGAAATTCATCCACTTCCGGCGGAACGTCGGCAGCGGTGGCATTGGCCGCGGCGGCCATCGCTTCGCTGACCACGTTGACGACGAACTCGCCGGTTTCCTCCACGTTGCGTAGCGTATCCTTGCGCGGAGTGCGATCGGTCGCCCGCCCGGCACGCAGAGCGGGGCAGAAAAGCAGGGTAGGAGGCGCTGAGCCCACCCCGCAGAAAAAACTGAATGGGGCGAGGTTGGCGACGCCTTCGCGATCCACGGTGGAGACGAGTGCGATCGGCCGCGGCACGATAATCCCGGTCATGAGCTTGTAGACTTCATGCGGCGCACGCTCCGCGGGATCGATCGTGAGCATGGACGTGAGAGGCGAAGCATGGGCGGCCATAGGCTAACAGCCTATAGCATTCATTCCACCAGCCGCACGTCTAAGGAACCTCTGATCAAGTGCCTTTCGGCGACCGAGCTTTCCCTCAGGGGCTAAAGCCCGCCCGAATTTGCCGCTGTTTATGTACGGGCTAAAGCCCGTACCCTTCACTGCGACTTATGCAGAGGTTCCGTAAACCAGCAATGTTCGTCCTCGGCTCCGGCCTTCCCGGACGAATAGTGATACCTAAGGTGCATTGCGAAGTTTTTGTCAGCGTGTAACATACATCATGCACACTAATTTGTAGGAGAAGTCTGCTTTGCCGCGCATCCACTTCCAGCAACAGCTCGCCCAACTGAAGGACCAGCTCCTCGCCATGGCTGCTCTTGCGCAGCAGGCTGTGGAATCGGCGGTGGACGCCTATCTCCAGCGGGACTCGGGCCTGTGCCAATATGTGCGGCAGAACGAGACGGCCATCAATACGGCGCAGAGGGATTTGGACGAAATGGCTTATGAACTGCTCGCCAAGGAGCAGCCCATGGCCATCGATCTGCGCTTCCTGCTGGCGGTGATCAAGATCAACGGGGACCTGGAGCGGATCGGGGATCAGTCGGCGGCCATTGCGCGGCGCACTCGCGACGCGCTGGAGTTGCCCTACGTCGAATTGCCGGTCGATCTGGCGGCGATGGGCGAGTATGCGACGCGCATGATCCGCACCGCTATCCAGGCGCTGTTCGAGGGAAATGCCCGGCTGGCAGACACAGTCCGGGAGATGGACGACGAGATCGATCGCATGAACCGCCGCGCCCACGCCGATCTACTGCAACTGATCCAGGACCATCCGGAATCGACCCAGCAGGCAATGACCGGGCTCTTTGTCGCCCGATCGCTGGAGCGCATCTCCGATCATGCCTGCAATATTGCCAGCGACGTCATCTTCTGGGTTCGGGGCGCCGACGTGCGCCATCAGCTCAGTGTGTCGATGGATTGAATCGCCGTCGCCGTCGCGGACCCTACCAATTCGTGATCGAGCCATCCGGGCGAAAGTAGGTCTGGGCACGGGCCGTGACCGGCTCCGTGATCTCCGCGATCTGGGTCAGGTGTTTCATATCGAGTTCGACACCCAGCCCCGGCCGGTCATTCGGATACAGCTTCCCGTCTTTGAAGTCGAGGCACACCGGCACGTGTTCGAGGGTCCGGCCTTGATAGTTGTATTCCATCAGAACCGGACCTGAGAAAGTACTGAGACAGTGGACCAGCGCGGCGGTGGCGATGGGTCCGGTGAAGTGCGGAACAATGCCCACGAAGTGGGTTTCACAGAGGGCGGCGATTTTCATCATCTCCGTGATGCCGCCGACGTTGGGAAGAGTCGCGCGCACGAAATCGATGGAGTGCTCTTCAATCAGGCGGTTGAAGTCCCACCGATTGCCCCACTCTTCGCCTGCGGCCAGGGGAACGTTTACCTTGCCGCGCAGGATGGGCAGATCCTGCTGAAAAGCTTCGGTGCGCACCGGATCTTCGACGAAGAAGGGGGCCAGGCCCTCGATGGCATTACAGCCCCGGATGGCGTCGGACAGATCGAATCGCTGGTGGAAATCGACCACCCAGTCGCCGTCGGGGCCGACTCCTTCGCGGGCCTCGGCGCACTCTTCATGCAGGTGCGTAATCCGCTCCCGGGTGTTGTAGGTCGTATTGGCGGGCGCGTCCATGGCGCCGAAGCGAAACGCGCGATAGCCTGCCGCGATGGTCAGCCTGGCCCGCTCCCTGGTTCCCATGCCCTCGGTGATTCCCGGAATGATCCCGGCAGTGTTGTAGAGTTCGCAATGGTTCCGGACGGCGCCGCCGAGAAGCTGATGCACGGGACAACCCAGCGCCTTGCCCTTGATGTCCCAGAGAGCGAGGTCGAGTGCGCCGATGGCGTGTGTCCTTTCGCGCCCCGCGGGGTAGAAGAAGGCGCGATTCATGTCCTGCCAGAGCTCCTCGATGTGCTGAGGGTCCTTGCCGATCAGGCGTCCGGCGGACTGCGCGAGCGTGTCCTTTGTGCCACCCTCGCCGATTCCGGTGATGCCGGCGTCGGTTTCAACGGTGACGACAACATCGCTCTGATTGAAAAGCGGGTTGGGATGGGGAGGGAGCCAGGCCCGCACGCGGGTGATCTTCATCTTTGGAATGGAGGCAGAGGCGTACCGGGTGAATGCCGGCGCCAGGGCCGTCACTGCGGCCAGTTGTCCAAGAAAGAACCTTCTGTTCATACCCACCAAGTCCCCTTCCGTTGCCGTTCAGGTTGTGACGATCACGAACTCAAAGATGAAAATCACAACAGCGCATGCCGGCAATTTTTGGCGCGAGTGTAACATAGCACCGAAAGCTCATTCGAGGGGGAGGCCGCGTGTGATCAGACATTTCAGGTTCGTCCGTCTAGCGGCCGCCGCGTTTGTGGTGTTTGCATCGATGATCGCGCTGGCGCAATATAACGGCGGCAGCCAGGACCAGTATCAAATTCTGCAGGCTCGCTACGGTACGGCGCGCAACAACATCGACGTGACCCCACGGCTGAAGGAGCTAGCCCGTCAGAATCGGACATTCCGCATGGGGAACTCGACATTTGGAACCGATCCGGATCCGGGCCACGTGAAAACCCTGCGCATTTATACCCGCGCGCGCAACGGCCAGAACCGCATGTTCGAATACCGGGAAGGAAGCACTGTCGATGGCACCATATTTTCCGGCTGGGGTGGTGGGAGCTGGGGAGGCGGGTGGAACGGCGGTTGGGATGGCGGCGGTGGCGGCGGAGGCGGCAGGGACGAGTACCAGATTCTGCAGGCTCGCTACGGAACGGCGCGCAACAACATCGATGTGACCCCGCGGCTGAAGGAGCTGGCCCGTCAGAACATTACTTTCCGCATGGGGAACTCGACATTTGGAACCGATCCGGATCCGGGCCACGTGAAAACCCTGCGCATTTACACCCGTGCACGCAACGGCCAGAACCGCATGTTCGAGTACCGGGAAGGAAGCACTGTCGATGGCGCCATATTTTCCGGCTGGGGCGGTGGGAACTGGGGAGGAGGCTGGAACGGAGGTTGGGATGGCGGCGGCGGTGGTGGGGGTAGTGGTGGCCAGGACCAATACCAGATTTTGCAGGCTCGCTACGGTACGGCGCACAGCAACATCGACGTGACCCCGCGGCTGAAGGAGCTCGCCCGTCAGAACGCGACGTTCCGCATGGGGAACTCGACATTCGGAACCGACCCGGATCCGGGCCACGTGAAAACCCTGCGCATTTACACCCGTGCACGCAACGGCCAGAACCGCATGTTCGAGTATCGGGAAGGAAGCACCGTCGATGGCACAATTTTCTCCGGGTGGGGCGGTGGGAACTGGGGACAGGGCGGATGGAACGGCGGCTGGGGAAAGTAGGCACCGGAGCAATGCGATGTGACTTCGGGGTGCGGTAATCTGCCCCGGCGCAGAGTTAGCGACACCGTTTTCGTCGGCTTCAGTTTTCCCGAGCCTTGAACTTCGCCAGCTCCTTGCCGTCTGCATCGAACAACTCGAGACCCTGGCCGGTGATCTTCCAGCTGGTCACCAGTCCCAACGACTTGAGGAAGGACTGTTCGGTGTCCATACCCTCCGGGCAGGCCATCCTGGTTCCGGCCATCTGACCGAACTTCAGCTGGTCCCCATTGAGTTCGTAGCTTCCCGCCAGGCGATTGCATCCGCCGGAGCCGCTCACCCGATGATTTACGCGGTCAAGGAGAAAATAAGCTTCTCTTTGCGGAGAAGGCGCGCTGACAGGGCTGTCGCCCAGACCGGTCAGCTTCCAGGAGGTGTTTTCCAAAGTCGCATTGGCGGCTCCTCCACTGTCGAGCGGGGCAAAGTCGGACGCGCGCTTAAGCTCGTAGTTCAACTTCGAATTGATTTCGTTGCCCTCTGAATCCAGCATGCGCAGGATCTCAACCACCTGCAGAGCGAATTTTTCTGTCCTGCCGCGCCCGTTCCGCAGCACCACGGCCTTGCCGTCCTCTGACAATTCCCAGCGCCCGCTGTCGTCGAAGCTGGTGCTGCGTTCCTCGTAGGTCATGCGCGAGGTGAAGGTGTGATCGGCGTTGAGGTTGAGTTGATATCGAATGCCGGGGCAATCCGCGCACGGCAGAGTGCCGACGAAGGTGGCGGGCAAGGCCGACAGGGCCGATTGCTTGGCCGGACCCGAAACGGGGGCCGGAGCGGTCGCGGGAGCGGGATCGGCGATTCCGCTTGGAGATGGAGCTTGCGCGTGGCCGGCACAGGCCAATCCCGCAAGGATGATTGCCAATCCACCCAATCTGGTGCGGATGTTCCTCATGAAGGTACTCCCGATGCGGAGGAAAGGGTATCACATGCCGCTCGCGGGGGCGGCTGGAGATTTCCCCTCTTTGAATCCACAGATAGCTCAAACAGAAACCCCGGCAGGAGCCTGGCCCTGCCGGGGATTTGTTGTCGGAACCGGGAACGGACTATACCTTCATCGTGGGTTGGGTGGCGTAGTGGAGCAGCACGGCGACGGCGCAACTGGTGAGGCGCGTTTCGGCTGAGTCGGCGCGGCTGGTGAGGATGGTGGGAACCCGCGCGCCGAGGACGATGCCGGCGAGCTGCGCTCCGCCCAGGTACTCAAGCTGTTTGGCCAGCATGTTGCCGCTTTCGAGGTCGGGAACTACCAGGATGTCGGCCTGGCCGGTTACCGGCGAGACCAGATTCTTGATGCTGGCAGCCTTCACGCTCACGGCCGTATCGAAGGCCAGCGGGCCGTCGAGGATGCCGCCGGTGATCTGGCCGCGATCGGCCATCTTGCACAGGGCCGCTGCGTCGAGGGTGGACTTGATCTTGGGATTGACTGTCTCGACCGCGGAAAGCAGGGCGACCTTGGGCTCGGGTATGCCAAGCGCGTGGGCCAGGTCGATGGCATTCTGCACGATGTGAACCTTGTCTTCGAGCTCGGGAGCGATGTTGATGGCGGCATCGGTGATGAGCAGGGTGCGTGCGTAGGCAGGAGTGTCCATGATGAACACGTGGCTGATGCGGCGGGCGGTGCGCAGCCCGGTATCGCGCGCCATCGCGGCTTTCATGAGTTCGTCCGTGTGCAGACTGCCCTTCATCATGGCCTGCGCGTCGCCTGAGCGGCACATTTTTACGCCCAGCTCGGCGGCCTGGGTCTCGGTTTCCGCCTGCAGAACAGGAAAGCGGCTGATGTCCACGTGGATTTTTGCGGCCAGCGCATTCATGAGCCTGGCGTCGCCGATCAGGGTGGGTTCAATCAGCCCCTCGGTAGCGGCTTCGACCGTGCCCTTGAGAGCGACCTCGGACAATGGCCAAACGACGGCGGTAGTAATGGCGGGCAGGTGCTTGCAGCGTTCCAGGAACTGGTGAAAGACGTGGTAGTCGGCCGGGTGGGTCACCAGCGGATCGATAACGACGGATTCCGCTATAGGGGCAAGATCGCTCATTCAGTGCATCTCCTCGCCGGTGCAGGGGACTGTCCGGCCACGCAACCATTGTCGCGCTGGTGCACTTTGGGACGTGTGCGATCGATCACAAGGCGGGCGAGTGTCCCTCATTGCGGTATTGGAGAGACTTCTTCCATACCCCTGGATCGGACATGGGGCACCCATGTTTCTCGTTGCATGCTGGCGCCGAACCAGCTTTTGCTACTCAGCTCTCAACGCGTTCACCGGGTTGACGACCGCCGCCCGGCGCGACGGCAGGTAGCACGCGACCCACGCAATGGCAATCACGCAGATCGTGGCCACCGTGTAGGTCCAAGGATCGAGCGGGCTCACGTTGAACAAAAGCGAGGCCATCAGGCGCATGGTCAGGAAAGATGTGACCAGGCCGATAGCTACGCCGATGCCGGTAAGCCACAGACCCTGGCGCACAAACATCGCAGTCAGGGTTTCGCACCGGGCGCCAAGCGCCATGCGGATGCCGATCTCCCGCGTGCGCTGCGATACGGCGTACGAAATTACGCCGTAGATTCCGACAATTCCCAGCAGCAGGGACATGCTTCCAGCCACACAGAGCATCACCAGCGTGAAAGAAGTGCGCGCCATGGACTTTGTATACAACACGCCGAGGGTAGTGGCATCCGCCAGCGGAAGGTCGGCATCGACCGACCAGACCATTCTCTGCACTTCATTCATGAAGTCTGCAGAACCCGCGCGGGGAGAGCGGATGAAGTAAGCGACGTCGCGGCGCACGGTCTCGGCCTGGCCTTCGAAGCGGTCCTGAATCAGCGGCCAATACACGGTGGGGGGCGTTGGGTTGTTCACACCGTCTTCGTGTACATCACGGGTAACGCCGATGATTTCGCGCCAATCGTCGGTGGTGCCCACGCGGATCTGCTTGCCCAGCGCGCCGGCCGGGTCGTGCCAGTATTCTTTGGCAAGATTTTCTGAGATGAGCGCCACCGGCCTCTTCTCATAGGTTTCGGCCCAGGTAAGGTCGCGGCCGGCCACCAGCGGCGTTCCCTGCGTGGCGAGAAGGCCTGGAGAGACGAATTTAAAACGGCGAATCGGCGGAAGCTCGCCCTGCTTGTAGGTGTGGTCCCGGGCGAAGATTGGATCGTTCTGGCCGTATCCCTCCAGTGGGACCGTCGATGCGAAACTGACCGAAGAGACGCCGGGAAGGGCGGCGATTTTGTTCGCGATTTCCTGCTCGAGGCGGAGCACCTGGACCCGGTCGGTGTCTGGAACCCGGGTTTCGGGAATGAAGATGTGGAATACCTGCAGTGTCTGGGGATCGGCAAAGCCCGGAGACACGTGCATCAGGGCCTGGAAGGTGTGGATCATCAGGCCGGAACAGATGAGCAGAACCAGCGCGAGAGCTACCTGCAGGACCACCAGCGCCTTGCGCGCGCGATGGCGTTCCCGGCCCTGGCTCAAGGCTCGTCCGCCCTCGCGCAGATCACTATTCAAGGCGGCGCCGGCATACTTGATCACAGGAATCAGGCCAATAACGAGGCTGACAAAAAGCGCGAGGCCAAGGGTGAAGAGCAACACCGGGCCATCGATGCCGATTTCATTGAGGCGGGGCAGGCCTGTGGGTTTAAAAGCGATCAGAGCGCGCAGTGCCCCGAAGGCAATGGCCAGCCCAATGACGCTGCCCGCGAACCCAAGGACCAGGCTCTCAAATAGCAAGCCGGACGTGATGCGCCCGCGGCCGGCGCCCAGCGCGGTACGAATCGCCAACTCCTGGCGGCGGCCTTCAACCCGTACCAGCAGCAAGTTGGCGACGTTGGCGCAGGCCACCAGCAGCACCACCCCGATGGAACCCATCAGTACCCACAAGACGTTGCCGATGTTTCCGATCACGTCCTGCTTCAAGGGACGAGGGGTAACCTGCATCTGAATTTTTTCAAACAGGCTGAGGGGAAAGCCATCCGGCGCGGGAAAGCTCCGGACAGCGATGGGGATCAGGCGGGTCATGTCCGCCTTGACCTGTGCCATCGTGACTCCGGGCTTCAGGCGGGCAATTCCTGGATAGCTGAAGTTCCCCAACTTGGTCTTGTTCCGGTCCCACTGCATGGGCAGGTAGAGAGCCGGGTCTTCCCGGTCGAGAAAATGAAAATCCCTGGGAAGGACACCAATGATCTCGTGCGCCTTTCCCCCCACCACGATGGGCCGCCCGATCACCGAAGGGTCTCCGCCGAATCTCTTGCGCCAGTACCCGTAGGAAAGCACCACAGTCCGCGGAGCGTCGGCGCTATCGTCGCGTCGGGTGAACAGGCGGCCCAGGACCGGTTTCGCTCCCAGGAGGGGGAGCGTTCCATCCGTAACATCCAGGGCAGGCACGTGTTCGGGCTGGCCGGCGCCGGTCACGCTCCGCGAATCGTCTTGATATACCCCGATATCCTCGAAGGTGGTTCCCTGCTCGCGCTCAAGGAAGTAGAGGAACGGCGCCATGGGCAGGCTCTCGATCTCAATTCCGGGAACGTGGTACCACACGCCGACCAGTTGCTCGGAGTGGGGATAGCTGAGCGGCTTCAGAAGGACGCCTTCGACGACGCTGAAGACCACGGTGTTGGCGCCGATGCCGACCGCCAGCGTGATGAGCGTGACAGCCGTGAACAGAGGAGCCCGCGCGAGTCTCCGCAGGACTTGCTTTAATTGATCGCTGAACAGTGCCATCGCGCGCCTCTTTCCGGGCGGAAAATCGGATTCGGACCTGTCTTCCGCGGCCCCTTGGTTGTTTGTTCTCAACCAGTGTTACGGTGGGGAACGGCCGGAAGTTCAATCACGCGACCTGTTTTCGCGCAGGCCGCCAAGCTGCTATGCTGGCCAACGCTGAGAAAACCGATTTACGCAAGGGAGTGAAGAGCCATGTGGTTCCTGGGAATGGACGTAGGGACGGGCGGCACGCGGGCCGTAGTCGTGGATGCCTCAGGCAAGCTGATCAGCGGCGCATCGAGCGCCCATGCGCCCTTCCGCACCCCCCACCCCGGCTGGGCCGAGCAGGATCCGGAAGACTGGTGGTGGGCTGGCCAGGATGCGATCCGGAAAGCGCTGTCTGCCGCACCGGAACCCCGTCAGCCCATCGCCGCCATCGGCCTCACCGGGCAGATGCACGGCGCGGTGATGCTCGACGAGACGGGCGCGGTGCTGCGCCCTTCGCTGATCTGGTGCGACACGCGGACGCAGCCGGAGTGCGACTGGCTGACCGAGAAAATTGGATACGAACGCCTGATCGGGCTGACGTGCAATCCCGCGCTGCCCAACTTCACCCTGACCAAACTGCTGTGGGTGAAGACGCATCAGCCGGAGATCTTCGCCAGGATCCGCCACATCATGTGCCCCAAAGACTACGTGCGCTACCGGCTCACGGGTGAGTTCGCGATTGATGTGCAGGAGGCATCGGGTACGCTGCTGCTCGACGTAACCCATCGGCGCTGGTCGAAGGAAGTGGCGGAGGCCGCGGGGATTCCCGAGAGCTGGTTGCCCAAGTTGTATGAGTCGCCGGAGATCTGTGCGCGCATCAGCGAAAGCGCGGCCGGGCTGACCGGGCTGGCGGCGGGAACGCCGGTGGTGGCTGGGGCAGGCGACCAGGGGGCGGGCGCCGTCGGCATGGGGATCCTGCAGCCGGGATCGGTGTCGGCCACGATCGGGACGTCGGGCGTGGTGTTTGCCGCGACGGCGGAACCGACCAAAGACCCCAGGGGACGCTTGCACACCTTCTGCCATGCAGTGCCAGGTCTTTGGCACGTGATGGGGGTGACGCAGTCGGCGGGACTGAGCCTCAGTTGGCTCAAGGAAACCTTCTTTGCCGGCCAGAGCTACGACTCGTTGAACGAGGGAGCCGCGAAGGTGCCGGCGGGCAGTGAAGGGCTGGAGTGGGCGCCCTACCTGCTCGGCGAGCGCACGCCGCATCTCGATCCGGAGGTGCGGGCCGCGTTTGCGGGCATCAGCACGATTCACACCGCCCCGCATTTTGTCCGTGCGGTGCTTGAAGGGGTGGCCTATTCGCTTGAGGACACGTTCACGCTGTTCGCAGAACTGGGAATTCCGGTGAGCGGAATAAGGCTGGGCGGCGGCGGCGCGCGCGGCCCGCTGTGGCGGCGCATCCAGGCGGGCGTTTACGGGCATGGGGTCGAAATACTTACGGCCGAGGAGGGCGGAGCGTTTGGCTGTGCGCTGATGGCGGGGGTCGGAACGGGGCACTGGGCCAATCTGGATGAGGCGTGCGGTCAGGCCATTGAAGTGGCCGAGCGCATCGAGCCTGATGCGGCCGATGTGGCCGCTTACAAGGATGGATATGCGAACTGGCGCAAGCTGTATCCGGCGCTGCGGACCTTGCGGTAGGTCTGAAATTGCCGGATTTGACGAGGAATCGAGCATTATTACGCCTTTGGCGCGATTTTATGATCATTTGTGCCAGAAGTGATTAAATCCTCATGTACATCCCCGGTGGAGATGCTGTAGCCTTTCATGCAAATTGCAATTGCAAGAGAGGGTATATGCGTCTCCGTTTTTCTTTGGCCTCTTTGGTACTTGTGTGCGCCGCCGGCGCGGTTGCTCAACCCTCTGCCGCGCCCACCTGTGCGGACCTTCACCTGGTGCCCGCGGTGCGGGAATGCACGGCGGTGAAGGTGGTTCCCATTGGAACCGCCGGATTACGAATCCTCAGCGAGAAGAACGCGGAAGACGAATTTACGACCAGGGACCTGGAGCTTTGGCTGGGAAATCGCGGCATCAAGCACGGCCTCGAAGACTCCACCGCAATTCGATTTGAGCGTCTCACAGCGGAGCGCGCGAAGGAACTCTCCTCGACATCCGAAGAAGCCTATGGGATCGCGCCGGCGTCCGGAGGTTTGACGGTGACGGCCGCGACAGGCGCGGGGATTTTCTATGGCTCGCAGACGGTAAAACAACTCATCCGCGGATCGGGCAAGGATACCGTTCTTCTGGTTCCCACCATTCGCGACTGGCCGGCGATGGCGCATCGCGGGCTTTCGGATGACTGGTCACGCGGGCCGCTGCCGAATATGGAATTTGTGAAGCGCGAAATCCGCACGCTGGCGGAGTACAAGTACAACGTCTTCTCGCCCTATTTCGAACACACGTTTGCCTACGCAAGCACGCCGGTTGCAGCCTTTCCCGGCGGAGCGATGACGCCGGATGAAGCGAAGGAAATGGTCGCCTACGCGGCGAAATATCACATCACTATCATTCCCGAGCAGGAAGCATTCGGACATCTGCATCATGTGCTCAAGTTCGAGGAGTATTCGCCGGTGGGCGAGACTCCGCACGGCCATGTGCTGGCGCCCGGCGACCCTGGCACGCTGCCGCTCATCGCCGGCTGGTTTGGTGAACTGGCCAAGGTGTTTCCCGGCCCCTACGCGCACATAGGCGCGGATGAAACCGCGGAACTGGGGCTGGGCCGCACGCGCGATCAAGTCAAGCAACAAGGGTTGGGCAAGGTGTATCTCGACTTTCTTTCGAGCATTCATGCCACGCTCGCACCCAATCACAAGCAGTTGCTCTTCTGGGGTGACATCGCCGTCAACTCACCCGAACTGGTGGGCACGCTGCCCAAAGACATGGTCGCGGTCCCATGGGAGTATGACGCGAAGCCCGACTTCACATCCCAGATCGAACCCTTCAAGAAGGCCGGCCTCGAGACCTGGGTGGCGCCGGGCGTGAATAACTGGAACCGGCTCTATCCCAATAACAACGAGGCGATGGGGAATATCCGGCCCTTTGTGCGCGACGGCCAGAAGATGGGTTCGACCGGCATGCTGAACACGGTGTGGAACGACGATGGCGAAGGGATCTTCGACGAGAACTGGTTTGGAGTGCTGTTCGGCGCCGCGGCGGCGTGGCAGCCGGGCGAGAGCAAAGAGTCCGCGTTTACCGAATCCTACGGGCTGGCTTTTCACGGTGATGCCACGGGCAAAATCAGCCAGGCACAAAGCGAGTTGATGGCCGCGCACGCATTGCTGAAGAAGGCCGACCTCGAAGATGCGCAGGACTCTTATTTCTGGATGGATCCATTCTCCCCGGCGGGTCAGCAATTGGCTGCGAAGATCAGGCCGACATTGAAAGATCTGCGGCTGCATGCGGAAAAGGCCATTACGCTGCTCGCCGAAGCCCGCGCCGCCGCGCGAAGTGAACACCGGGAACTGGCCAACCCCGAGGCATTGGACGCGCTGGAACTGGGCGCGCGCCGCATCGACTTCGTGGGGCTCAAATTCCAGAATGCCGATGAGTGTGTTTCGCTGTACAACCAGGCCCTGGCCATTGCCGGGGACAAGAACCGATGGGATGAAGTGGGCAACATGCTCGAAACCATCGGCTCGAACAATGGACGGCTGCAGGATATCCGCGATGGGTATGCGCTGCTGGGCGGACTGTTTCGGCAAGCGTGGTTGCGCGTGAATCGGCCCTATTGGCTGGAGATCAACGACGCACGCTACGAGAGGGCCACGCAGTTGTGGATCGATCGCGGGGAGCGGTGGTCGCTGGTCGAAGAGCAGTGGTTCGACAAGCACACCTTGCCGTCGGCGGCGGATGCCGGGCTTCCAGTGGCGGCAAAGTAGTGTCGGAACGCGGCCCACAGTAGGATGGGGAAGACGAGGAAGGCACATTGGCGGACGAAGCGGGGCTGGAGCCTCAGGATCGCTGGCTCGAAGACAGAATTGAATCCACCGTGCACGGCGAGAATGCCTCTATCCTGCGCGATGGCTCGGGTCTTCGGCTCGATCGGAAGGGCCAGTTCCTCCGCCTGCAGTTCGTCAACGTCTTTGTGCGCGACCAGGAGCGGAGCCTGCACTTCTTTATCGATCAACTTGGCTTCGAACTGGTGATGGACGTCCGCTTCGCCTCGGGAAATCGCTGGATCCAGGTGAGCCCGCCCGACGGAACCGCCAGCCTGGCGCTGATGTTGCCGAGACCGGGAACGGAAGACGAGGACTTTGTCGGCCGCTCGGGCGGGGTTTCGTTCGTTACGGAAGACGTCTTCGGGAAGTACAGGGAGTGGTCGGAACGGGGCGTCAAGTTTGCCATTCCGCCTCAAACTCCGGTGTGGGGTGGAGTGTTCTGCCGGTTCGAAGACCCGGATGGCAATCCATTCATGCTGGTGGGCTTCGACGAGATGACCCAGGCGATCGAAGCGCGGCGGCGGGCGGTGGCGGAGTACGAAGAGGCCAAGCGGCGCGCCACGCAGGAACTGGAGATCGCCAAGCAGGTGCAGGCGCGGCTTTTTCCGCAGCGGATGCCGCCCATTCCCACGCTGGACTATGCCGGCGTGTGTTTGCAGGCCCGCTCGGTGGGCGGCGATTATTACGATTTTCTCGATCTCGGCAATGAACGGGTAGCGCTGGTCATTGGCGACATCGCGGGCAAGGGAATCGCGGCGGCCCTTCTGATGGCCAACCTGCAGGCAAACCTGCGCAGCCAGTGCGTCAATGCCGTCGAACATCCCGAGAGAGTCTTGAACCTGGTGAACCGTCTGCTGTTCGAGAGCACGGTAGCGGGCGCCTATGCAACGCTGCTGTTCGCGGAGTTCGATTGCTGCACCGGCCGCGTGCGTTTCGCCAACTGCGGCCACGTCCCGGCGCTGGTGGTGCGCCGGGACGGCTCGGTCGAACGCCTGGATTCGACCTGCACCGTGCTGGGTATGTTCGAGGACTGGCAGTGCGCGATGGCGGAGAGCCAGGTCGACGATGGAGACATTCTTGCGCTCTATACCGACGGCGTGACGGAGTCGTTCAATGAAGCGCAGGAAGAGTTTGGCGAAGATCGCCTGATCGAGGCTCTGCGGCGTCATTGCCGCCTCAATGCTCAGGACCTTTCGGCCGCGGTGGTGGACGAGGTCGTTCATTTCAGCAGCGCGGAGCAATTCGACGACATTACCCTGATCATTGCCAAAAGGCTGGGCTGACGCGAGACAACGCGCAGCGAAGGTGCGATTGCGGAGCGGCGGCGCAAGAAAATCATGGCGGAACGCTTCGAATTCCGCTAGAGTGGCTGCCTGCACAGGCTGGCAGGCGCGCTCGTGCGCGGAAAGGAACGATCATGGACAATCCGTTGGAAGCCATCGGGCACGGCATCAAGGTGGGAGTGGTCGACGCGGGCAAGGGTATCGCCAAGGGCGTGGACGTGGCCATCGTTCAGCCCATAGAGTTTGCGGTAAAGGCGGAGAAGGTAATTGCAACCGCGATCAAGGACCAGCCCATCGTCAAGGATTTGGTCACGTCCATGGTGAAGCAGGCAACAACCGTGATCAACGATTTCAAGACCGACGTGGGCGACGTTTTTTTTAACCTGAAAGCGGATGAGCAAACGCTGAAGGACGCGGAGGCTTTCTTCAACTGGTTCAAAGCATCATTCATCCCTGCGATCGAACAGGTTTATGGAGATGTCTCGACGGACCTGGGCTGAAGCGTGCTTTGCCTGACCCTCCCGCGAAATGCCGGAGCTACGCGAGTTTTGCGGCCTGGCGCGCGGAAATCTAAACTACCAGGAGTTTTTTCTGTCGCAGGGGTGGGAAACCACGAACTACGTGGCCATCTCGTCAGAGCCTGCTTTAACAAATAATCTCTGTATAAGTGATCGATTTATTTAGAATCCGCCCTCCTTTGTATTAATTGATACAGCGCGACATCCATTGCCCTGCTTCAAGGCATCTTAGGCGGTTCAGGGCACCCGGCGGATTGTCGAATAGATGACGAAATCGTCACCGCAATCTCGGCTTACACGTGCAAAGTAGGAACGTCCATGCAGCAGAGCGGATTTGCTGCCTGTTCGTGAGTGGAGGGTGTGACTCTGCCGCCACCATCGACTCGGCGCAACACGAACTCTGAGGAGAATGCGTGTTTATTTGTCTGCGCGCGCGTCGGGCGCGATTGCGTTTCGCAAAGGCACCGCGAAACCATCGATCAAGAACACGACTCCCGCCCCTGGCAAGGCTGATGACTCTCGGCGGCGTAGCTATATTGCTCGCCTGTGGCGAGCTGACATTGTTCGCGCAAGTCCGGCAGACTGGCGAGGCCACTACTGAGAGAGCAGTCCTTCCGGACGCGCCCGGTCTCGGAGCGGATCCCGACGAAGCGGGGCAGAATCAATCGAGCCAATCGGCCGAAACGGGAACGTCCACAATCTCTGGCACGGTTCTCGACACCAATCACGATGTGGTGGAAGGCGCGCGAGTTGTGCTGACCAGTCGCGGCGGGACGGAGCGCGAAGTGCAGTCGGGCTCGAATGGGGAGTTCGCGTTTTCGACCCTCGTTCCCGGATCGTACAGAATGACCGTGTCCGGCAATGGAATGGGCACGTATGTCTCGCCGTGGCTGGCGATACATGCCGGCGACATGCGCATTCTCCCCCAGGTGATCCTGCCGGTAGCGACGGCTGCCAGCAGCGTGACGGTATTTGGAGACAAGGAAGAGATCGCCGAGGAGCAAGTAAAGATTGCCGTGCACCAGCGTGTCCTGGGCGTTTTCCCGAACTTCTACAGCAGCTACGACTGGCATGCTCCGCCGATGGGACCGAAACAGAAATTCAAGCTGGCACTTCGATCGGCGACTGACCCGGTGGCGTTCGGGGTCGCCGGCGCTGTAGCGGGTTTTCAACATTACCACAATACCTTTCCCGACTATGGCGGAGGCATGGAGGGCTATGCCAAGCGCTATGGCGCTGCGTACGCCAACGACTTTTCGGCGAGAATGTTGAGCAGCGCCATCTTTGCGTCCGTGTTCCACCAGGACCCGCGCTATTTCTACAAGGGCACCGGCAGCATCCCCTCGCGAACCATATATGCACTCTCGGCCACGGTGATCGCCAGGAACGACAAGGGCGAGTGGCGGCCCAACTATGCGGATGTGCTGGGAACCTTTGCCGCCGGGGCGCTGTCCAATCTCTACTATCCCGAAAGCAGCCGCGGTCTTTCGCTGACGCTCGTCAATGGACTGGTGGAGATGGCCGGCCATGCAGGCACAAACGTCCTGCGCGAGTTTGTGCTGAAAGGCATTACCTCCCATCCGGGTGGAAAGCCGTAGGCGTCGATCGCTGCTCTTGGAGTTGATCAGGCGTTCAGGGGTAGAGAGTGAGGCGTCACTTCCGCATAGGCAGTTATTCAGGAGTAGCTAGGCGGAGGGCGAGGAGTTACGTTCCAAGAGAAGCTTCCATGCGCCTTCATTTCTCTTCCAGCGTAAGCGCGTAAATATCGTTGATTGAAAGGTCGCGGAGCAACAACGGCGCATCTGCGGGATCAAGTCCCATCCAGCCCCACGGTCCCTCTACTGGCCAATTTTTAAGATCGACAACCTTCTCTAACTCTCCCCCCTTGGCGGCCATCCGATACACGCCCCGATCGTCCGGACCGTGCATGAAGTAAATAAAGTGGCTATTCTTTGACCACTCGGGAAAGCTCATTCTAATCTTCGGCGGTAGTGCCAACCATCGCTGTGTCCCGAAGTCGAAGATATTCATCGTAAGCAGGTCGGAAGAGTTCGCGGCGATGGACCGCCCGTCCGGAGACCAGCGCGGATCGGTCATGCCAGCAGATCCGGGAAGAATAGTGATCTGGTGGCTGTCGAGGTCGAAAATGCGTATCACGCTCTTTGGATCCTGGCCTGCGAATGAAGAACCAAAGACAATCTTGTGTCCGTCGGGCGACCAGTCCGGGTCGCTCTGCACCCCGGTGCCTTCGGGAAGCAGCTTGCGCGGGGCGCCGCCTCGCGCAGAGACGATGTTCGCTTCACTGGAAGTAAAGCCCGAGGCCCAGATGTCCGAGAACAGGATCCGTGTGCCGTCCGGCGACCATCGGGGCATGAAAGGCATGCTCCGCCGGTCGCTCAATTGCGTGGGGTTGCTGCCATCCCGGTTGGCCTTCCACAGGATCCACTCTGGGAAGGTAACGTAGGCCACAAACAGGCCGTCTGGAGAGAAAGAGACAAACTGGGCCGAAATGCCTCCAAGGAAGGGCTGGAATTGTTTGGTCTTCGGGTCGAAGCGGGAGAGTTCGCCACGTGGGGTTAACCCGTCCGCGAAGATGGTCTTCCCGTCCTTGCCGGGAATTGGAGGGCTCCAACCGATCGGACCGGTAGTCAATTGAACCGGCTCCGCGGCTGAATGACGAAACGTTCCGCGCCGCTCGTCGAGAGCCCAAATCTGCTGTCCCTCTGCGCCTGCGGACAGGAACAGATAGAATCTTCCGTCCGGAGTCCAGCGGCCACAGCACTTCCAGGACGAGGTCTGCCAACCGGGGAGCAATTCATGAAGATTTGAACCGCTCGACGATACCTCCCAAAGCCTGCCATCAATGGAAAAAAAACGGATGACGCCACCATCCGGCGACCAGGCGGGGCTCCCGGAAGAGCCAGCATCGCCTCCAACGGAGGCTAGTTTTCGGGCTGCGGTCCCGTCGCTCCGAACGAGGTAGATGTCGCCCTTCCCCGTGGAGTAGGTGACGGATGTTCCATCGGGGGAGAAGGCTGATCCGAAGCCGTCACCCAGGCGGCGAAGCGGACCTCCAGGGATGCGGACGATCCATAATGCCCGTGGGATTGTGGGCCAAGGGATTGTGACCCAAGTTGTTTCGCTTGATTCTACGAGGAAATTGGACCCATCGTGTGAAACGTCATCCAAGGAAATTAAGAACGGCACCGCAACAGGGATCTGAACGATTTCTCCGCCGGCTATCGCAACCTGAGCAACAGTAGTTGGCGCGCGCTGCATGAAATAAACCCTGCTCCCATCCGTGCCGGCTGGGTTCTTCCAGTGCCCGTCGTGGGTGATCTGGTCGTATCTCGTGATGCGCGGCGGGGGCAGAGGGCGGCTCAGGTTCCAGATTATGGAAACGATGCCCACTGCGAGAACGGCGGCAGCAACGAACCACCGCCCCCAGAATCTCCGGCTCCGCTCATCCGGTACTTTCGCCGGAGGCGTGCCGCTAGCGGCTTCCGTGCTGATATCCGCCGGTTCGGTGCCATCCCCGCCGTGCGTATCCTCTGACACCGCCACCGGACAAACGAACCGGTATCCAACCCGAGCCACGGTGGCGATGTAGCGCGGCTCGTTGACGTCGTCTTCCAGAAGCTGGCGCAACAGCCAGATGCAGCGCGTAAGGGAATGCTCCGTGACGGCGACATCGCCCCAAACGGAATCCAGCAGTTCCTCTTTCGAGATCAGTTTCTGCGGGTTATGCAGCAGGAACAGAAGGGCACGAAACGCCTTCGGCTCGACCGTCAGCACCTTGCCCGCCTTGATGAGGGTAAACTCCCGTTCGCGGACCTCTACATTGTCGAAGCGGAAAATAAAGTACTTATTCCGCATGATCAATCCATAATACGCCCGAAATAGTTTCTTGATCCGTGCCGACGCATTGATAACCAGTCCATCAAGACCTAGTAGAGCCACCCGCCCAGAGTGACCTCAGCCTACTCGGCTGAGAAGCACTCGCATGTCGAACTTCAACTGGCTCTCTTCCATCCTTCTTGCGGCAATCGTCCCCACGCTTTCGGCAGAGACCCATTGCCCTGGAAATGTCGCAAGTGTCCCGTTCCGCCTGGTGAACAGCTACCAAATTGTCCTGCCGGTGTTCATCAACCATGCCGGTCCCTACGACTTTCTTCTGGATACCGGCACAGATACAACCATCGTCGGCCCCTCCCTGGCCGAGGAGCTCCATCTGAGAACACAAGGCTCTGCCGTGATCTCTGGTGCCGGATTCCATGAAGCTGGCTCTTTCGCCCAACTCGACCTCATCCGGGCCGGATCCCACGCCGTCGCCGGCCAGGAGGTGCTCGTGTTCGGCCTGATGAATCTCCGCTCCATAGATACCCGAATCCGGGGCATCCTCGGCGAGCATTTCCTGGAGCACTTTGACATGCTGATCGACAACGGTCACAAACTGCTCTGCCTCGACGACTCAGGCGTTATGAGGGCGGAAGTGAAAGGGCCGCATAACGCACTGCTGCCCGTGGACCGGACATCGGATGGCGGACCGTCGCCTGGCTTGCTCATCGTCACAGCCCGCCTGTCCGACGGAACCCCTCCCGTTCGCCTGAAGCTCGACTCGGGCACAAACGTCCCCCTTCTCTACAACACCTCTGGACACATGGGTCCAGGAGGGTTCGGAGGCGGATTAGTGGTAGGATGCGGCACGGACGGAGACGAGAAGTTCTTCTCGGCTTTGCCGCCGCAGGAGGTGAAGATCGGCTCAGTCAGACTCCGCGGCGTAACTTTCATGGCACTCGCACACCCGCCGAAGGACTCCGGCAGGATGGAGTACGATGGACTCTTGTCGATGGACCTCTTCCGGCGCGTGTTCATCAACCACACCGATCATTACGTCGTTCTTGAGCCACACTAGGGAAGAATTCGCGGCATTCTGGTTGTGTTGTCGCCTATCCGGAAGTAACCTGCTTCAGGACAATTCGGAACGCCGATGCGGTCAAGGCAACTGCCGATCCTTCGACTCCGGCCGCCGCGGCGACTTCCGCTCAGGACGACAGCGCTTTGGAATCGCGGAACGCGTGCCGATTCGGGATCGCTGGTTTATGGTGGCCAGCGCGGAAGTTGACCGATGGACCTGCCGGATCGGTTAACCGGGCCATCCGGTTGTTTCGTTACTAAGCCAATTACCAGGTCTCTGGCCGCGTGTTCTTATCCCATCTCCGTGCCCCATCCTTTCGCCTTTCCCCGGCGACAGGCCTTCGTCGCTGGCGTGGTCGGGCGAAAGGGTGGGATAGCAGGAACTCCGGAGAAACGAAATCATGTGGTCAGTGACCTGGGCCTGACCTCGGCCGCATTTCACACAGCCCGCGGTCCTCGTCCTCGCGATTGGGCGAAAATTCGCGCGCGCTTTTGCATGTTCTTTCTAGCGGTTTTGCCACAATAGAGGTGGAAGAGAGGATCGCCGTGCGGCCTCGGGCAGGAACCCGGACTACTCTAAGCAATTCGGTTTCGTTCTGAACGCTTTTGGAGCCCGAAACCGGCCCTTCCGGACTGTTTACATTTGCGGGATTGTGCCCATATCCGCATTATCTCCAGTGGCTTGCAGACGATGAGTGGAGCCGGAATAGGTACCCCTCCCCCCGTAGCCTGTAAAACTGTAAAACTGTAAATCGGTCCCTTCGAGCCAGCCGCGGCTCAAGCGTTCGAAGCTGGTGAGAAATCCAGACGAACGAACTTCGTGCAGCGTCCCTTCCGCGCAACAGATGACGTGTTCTCCCCCGGGGTCGCGGATCCGGAAGAGGCCGCGCTATACTCCTCTACATTCAAAATGAGTCGACGCTCCCTGTGACTGGAGTCACACCGGGGGGTGAATGGTGTCACTGCCGGGGTTCCGTGCAAGGCGCAGACTCACTTAACGATGGCGTGCATTCGTGCGCGTGATTTGTAGGAACAGGGCGGGGAGGAACCGATGAGTTTTGCCGGCGGTTTGAAGACCATCGTGGTGGCTACCGATCTGGAAGGCCGTTCCGAAGCTGCCTTGGAATATGCCCGGAAGCTGGCCTCGGCCTACGGGGCACGGATTGTTCTGGCGCACGGATCGGATCCGCTCGAGTACGCAGTGGTGGATGAGGTGCCGGGCCGGGTATGGCAGGGGCTCTCGGCGCGGGCGCGAGCGGCGCTGGACGAGATGGCGGCCGACCTGATTCGCGAAGGGATTCACAGCCACTCGGAGATCCGCCAGGGCGCGGTGGTGGATTTGCTGGTGGATGTCGCGCGGCAATATGAAGCCGGGTTGATTGTGGTCGGGACCAAAGGACGGGAGGGGGCGGGGCCGATCGCGGTGGGCGCGATTGCCGAAGAGCTGGTTCGCAAGTCGCCCTGCCCGGTGCTGGCGGTGGCGGCCGACTGGAATGCCGGTGAATTTCGGCCCATTCCCGGGGGACCGGTGATGCTGGCCGTGGAGCGCAACGACGCCGCCCGGGCGGCGGTGGACACGGCGGCTTCGCTGGCGCAGGTTTTCAAGCGGGCCCTGCTGGTGGTGCATGCACGGGAGTCGGCGGAAGTCTCGGCCATTCTCAATCCGGGCACGACGAGGCTGGAGGAATTCGGGCTGAAGCCGAGCGCCGACTACCCCATCCGTTTGATCGTCAAGGACGGGAACCCGGCCGACGCGGTGGCTCGGGCGATCGCACAGTACAAACCCAGCATCCTGGTGGCGGGTGTGAAGCGCAAGAGCGATTCTCCGGGACTCCACGGAACGGCATTTGCGCTGTTGACCAGTTCCCGTGTGCCGGTCCTGTGCGTACCTGCGGAGGCCGATGCAGGCCTTCGGGAGCGGGGAGATCGGATCTCGATTGAAACTGCGTAGCGGGGCGTGATTCCCATTTGGAACTCACACCAGGGCCAGGGACGGGAGTGGGAACGAGACGCCGGTCCCTTGAAAGCCGATTCGACAGCTGGGAACTGCCGAATTTGCGGCGATTTGGTGGACTGGATTAGTTGGAATCAACGGTGAAGCCCCGCCAGGCCGCGGCGGCGCGTGGGGCTCAGGGCAACAAACCACGCCCCACCGATGACCTGACGCCGGCGAGGGAGAGAAGGACTCATGCAACCTGAGGCAAGATCCAAGCGATTGGAGGCCGTCTCGACGCATCCGCTTGCGGAGCTTTTGGCCTGTCCTCCATCGACCAGCAGCCTCCTGACTGCCTCCGCACAGTCCATCGGATTTCAACCCGGGGATGTGATTTTCAATCAGACTGGCCAGTGCCTCGGACTCTACCTGGTCGTTTCCGGGCAGTTGCTGCGTCGTTCCGAGCGGCTCGCCATGCGCCTGACCCTGGGTATGGCCCGCTCCGGCGACCTGGTTGAACTGGCAGCCGCGCTCGGCGACGGGATTCATACCTACACCCTGCTGGCGCAGACCCCGGGCACAATTCTGCTGCTGCCGATAGAAGCCTTGCAGCAGGCTTTCCAGAGCCACCCTCCCTTGCGGATGCGTCTGCTGGAGGAACTGGCCCGGGAGGTTTCGCGTGCCTACCACCTGTGCAGTCTAACGAACCAGACGCGGGCGCGACGCCGCGGGACTGCGGCGGCCAGTACGCTCTAATGAGGTCGGCGGCGATTGCCCCGGAGTGGCCATAGGTGTGACAGCGCAAGGGTGCCGTTACTGGAAGGCAGCCGCCCTATCAAGGAAAATCGGTACCGTAAGCAGGGGGGAGTGCGCTATACTTCAACTTACTCAGCAGCCGAGAACCTATGGCCTCGTTCCACTCGCATCACGCTCCGGAAGATTGCTTAAACTGCGAGCATCGCCATCTCCGCATGTTCTGCAATCTCACTCCTGAAGCGTTGCAGGATTACGACGGGATTGGGATCATGATGAGCCACGCACGTGGCGCAAAGCTCTTCAATGAGAGCGACCCGGCGCGCAATGTTTTTGTCATCTGCTTCGGCCACGTAAAAATCTCTTCGACATCGCGCGATGGCAAGACCATGATTCTCAAGATCGCCGGCCCCGGCGACGTGATGGGCCTGAGCGCGGTGCTGGCCAATGTCCCCCACGAAGTGACCGCGGAAGCCATTGAACCCTGCCAGGTGAAGACGGTGCGCAAGCAGGAGTTCGTGGACTTCCTGGGACGTCATGGGATTGCGAGCATGCATGCTGCCCAATCGCTTTCGGGTGAATATCTGACTGTGTTTCACGATGCCAAGCGCCTGGCATTATCCGGTTCGGCTGCAGGACGGCTAGCGCGCCTGTTGCTCGATTGGGGCCGTTCGGCCTCCAATGGCAAGCCGGAGATACGCTTCACGATGGCCCTGACCCACGAAGAGATCGCCAACATGGCGGGGACTTCGCGGGAGACGGTCACCCGCCTGCTGAACCAGTTCCGCCGCGACCAGTGGATCTCGATCAAGGGCGCCAGCATGACCATCGTCCAGCCGGACCAACTGGAGCGCCTGACGGCGTAATCAAGGCAAGTCCGTTTTTCAGAATCGTCACGCTATTGCCAACGACCGTTAACGGGCCGCGGAATCAGCCGGGACGGCGCTGTCATCCGGCGCCATGTTCTCTGGCGAAATGACCTGTTTCTTATCGGTTCCATTGCGGGGATGGTACTTCACCGAAGGCCAATGCTGTTCGGGAACCCATTGCCCCTTGGTCTGCGTGGCTCCGACCGACGCGCCGCAAACCTCGCATCTATGATTGGCCCATTGGACTCGATCTATGTTTCTGCCAAGAACTGCCTGCACTTCATCGCTGAATCGTCCCTCGCAGGGTTTAGCGGGTATTGGCATGATTCTCCATGGTTTGTCTAAGATTGGGGCTAACCGCCACACTAATTAGATGCGCATTGGGCATCGCCGGATAACCTAAATCTTGGCAGCCTATCGACAGGTGCGAAGGCGGGTTCCTGACTGCTGAATATCCAGCTCGAAACACGTCGTCGGCTGACATCAGCCGACATTCGCATCCTGAGAAGAGGATATGCTTTCTGGAACGGCGATTTCTCCGCCAAACGTGGCGGGTCGGTGCCGGCCTCGGCCGCCGGGAACGATCCAATCGCCGGGTTATCACTCACAGCGCAGAGCGACCACTGGATCAACTTTGGCGGCGCGTCGCGCCGGGAGCCACCCCGTCAGGAGTGTTGTTCCCGTGATCACCAGTAGCGCCAATGCGAAGGTAAGCGGATCGAGCGGATCCAGTCGGAACATCTGTTGCCTGATAAGCCTGGTGGCAAGCAGGGCGAGCGGCAAGCCAAGCACCGTGCCGACCGCGAGCAACGAGACCGATTCGCGAAGGATCATTTTCACTACATTCGAAGCCTGCGCTCCCAGCGCAAGGCGAATTCCGATCTCATTGGTGCGGCGTGCAACGTTGTAGCTCATCACTCCGTACAGGCCAATCGCCGCCAGCAGCAGGGCAAGCAGCGAGAAGAGGCCGGTCAAGGTCGAAATGAGCTCATCGTGCGAGATCAGATTTGAGAGCTGCTCCTGGATGGTCGTGATTTCGAGCAGCGGCAGGTTCGGGTCGATGGCCGTAACCGCGGAGCGCAGAGAGGCTATGATCCTGGCCGGGTCGCCCGTGGTGCGCAAGAGCATCGTATTCGCGTAGCAATTCTGGTTTTCATCGAGTTGGCTGGTGCTCGAAGAAGGGCCCGCTGAAGCCTTCTCCACTTTGGCGGGAAGGTACGGATCGATCTGGGCCAGCGGAATGTAGGTCATTCTGACTGGGTCTACGTCTCGCGGGTTCCCTGGCCTGGTGTCTCGCGCAATGCCCACGATCTGCCAGGGACCGTGGACCGAATCCGAATCGATGCTGAGAACTCTCCCGATTGCCTGACCCTTCGGGAAGTAATGCCTGGCGAGCGTTTCGCTGACTACGGCAACTTTCAGGCTCTTCGCAGTGTCGGCATCGGAGATGGCGCGCCCGGCAACGATGGAGATGCCCGCGGTTTCGAAGTACCGGCCCGAAACGCGGTTCAGAACCGAGACCATGTTCTCTTTAGGACCGGGCGTGTAGCCGGAGAGCGAAATGCTCGACGTCCACGATCCGCCGCTAATGGGCGGCATTTGAGCCAGCGCGACAGAACGCACGCCTGGAATCGCGGCGAGACGTTCCAGCAATTGCCGGTGAAGGGCGGCAACCTGATGCGGAGCGTACCCGCCCAATCGGGCGTTGGTTTGCGCGAGCAACAAGTGATTGCGCTCGAATCCGTAGTCCTGATTCTTCAGGTTGCGCAGACTCCGCAAAAAGAGACCCGCGACGACCAACAGCAACAGCGAGATCATCACCTGTGCCGATACCAGGGACCTGGGCCAGAAGTTCGCCCGCCTGCCGCTGCCGGCCTGGACGGTCCGCGTCGTCGAACTCAGGCTCACCCGCGCACCCGTGCGCGCAGCGTTGATGGCCGGCGCCAGTCCAAAGAGGAATCCGGTCAGGAGTGAAACCGCAATCGCGAATGCCAGCACTTTGAGGTCCGGTGAAGGCCGCATGGCAATGTAGGGGTCCCCTTGACTGACGAAATCAATCAACGCGCGCGTTGCTCCAAAGGCCACGCCGAGGCCCAGCAGGCCACCCACCATCGAGAGAAGAAATGCTTCGACCAGGCTCTGCCGGACAATGCGCATGCGGCTCGATCCGAGAGCGAGACGGGTAGTCGTCTCATGCTGTCGTCGTGCTGCGCGCGCCAGAAGAAAGTTAGCCAGGTTGGCACAGGCGATCAACAGCACCAAAGCGACAACTGCCATCAGGATCTTGAGCGATTCTCCGTATTCGCTCCTGATCATCGAAACGCCGCGCGCGGCGGGAATCAGAGGAACGACCTCGCGGCTGATCTCCTGTTGCCGTTCGACGGAGATGGCCGACCCTGAGCGGTCGCGGATGCCGTTATGCACTTTCTCGTTGAGCCAATTCTGGCTGCGAGGGAACTCGGCCTGGTTGGCGACGGCATTCGGGCTCAGCCGGCCAAACAGGTGAAGAAAGTACAAACCCGAATGGGACGTGAGCATGGAGGGAAATTGCAGAACAGTGGACTGCATGCTCACCGGCGCCCACAGGTCTGCCGGCTCCAATTCCTGCTTGATGCCGTGAAACCCTTCGCGCATGACGCCTATGACTTCAAACGGGGTTCCGTTGAGGGAGATTGATTTTCCTACAATGTGGGGATCGGAAGACAGCGACTCCCGCCAGAGGTGGTAGCTCAGGACGACGACCGCGCCGGTTCCGGGCGTGGCATCGTCAGACGGCAAGATTGCACGGCCCAGCAAAGGTTCAGCGCCGAGGACGCTGAAGTAATTGCCGGAAACAAGATTCGCGGGCGCAAGGAAGGCGGGGGCATTCGCATCTCCGCCGCTGTCGGCGGTGAGCCGCAGCGTCACCTTGTCGGAAAAACTACCGTAGGCCGCGATCCCCTGAAACGGCCCCGGATCCGCTTCAAGCTGACGCGCGAAATCCCAGGGGAAGTAGCCGCCAAATTGACCGAGATCGATGCCTCCCGCGATTCCGGCGGATTCGGAGTTGCCAAACGTAACCAATTGCCCGGGATCGCGCACCGGCAGGTTGTGCAGAAGGACCTGGTTGACCAGCGTAAAGATTGCAGTATTGGCTCCGATACCCAGGGCGAGGGAAATCAAGGCGACGGCGGTATATCCGGGACTCTTGACGAGGGTTCTGAAACTGATCCGCAGATCGGCGAACATGCTTTCCAGCGTCGACTCCCAGCGAGACGACCAAACCTGGTGTTTGACCGCATTGCGGCTGCCCATTTCGACGAGCGCCGCCTGGCGCGCAGCGTTCGCGGGCAAGCCGCGCTTGAGCTTGTTTTCGACCGAAGCTGCCAGAAAGCTTTCGAGTTCCTCGTCCAACTCACGTTCCAATCGCTTTTTTTGAAAGAGCGACCTGACCCCCAACGCCATGTTTGCCAGCCAGCGCATACCGTTGTGAACCTCCGCGGCTTTTTGTCCCGGGAACTGAAAAATCAGGCTTCGAGAATGCGCGCGATGGCGCTGATCTGTTGCTGCCACTTGTCGGTCTCGGCGGAGAGAGCTTTCCGTCCTCTGGGAGTGAGCAGGTAGTATTTCGCGCGGCGATTGTTCTCCGTCGCCCGCCATTCGGACTTCACGTTTCCGGCTCGCTCCATCCGACTGAGCGCAGGCAAAAGCGATCCTGCGTTCACGCGGAAAACGCCGCCGCTCACCTGCTCGATGCGCAGCCCGACCCCGTATCCGTGCATCGGCTCCAGAGCCAGTGTCTTGAGGATGAGCATCTCGAGCGTTCCCTGGACCAGGTCGCTCGATTGGGTTTCGCCGGGGCCGTTTTCATTCGCTCTGGGCGGCATGATTCTCCTCTAGTTTGTCTAGAGGTTAATGCCGTTACTCTAGATTGTCAAGAGGAGAGCTCTCGCGGTCTCCCACCCTTTCGCCAGGAGAAAGGCGCAAAGATGGGACACGTAGATTTTGTTTCTGGTCAGGCTCCTTCACCGGTGGGTGGCCAGCCGCGCCAGAATCACTTCTTCGGTCTCGGCTTTTGGTTCGAGCAGGGTAAGCACGGGACAGCGCGCGTGAGCCAGCACTTTATAGATGGTGCGGTCGCGGGTGAGGTTCTGGAATACGTTGCGCTGGGTGGCCCCGAGAACGATCAGCGAGGCGTGGAGCCTGGCGGCCTCGGCCAGGATCTCAATGGCCGGATTCCCGTGAACGACATGAGGCTCAATCGAAATCGAACAGCCGCATCCGGTTTCTTCGGCGATGGCTCGCAACTCGCGGAGAGCCAGTGAGTCGGCGCCGGTGGGCAGTCCTTTCTGTTCCATCTCCTCCTGGGGTGGCAAGACATGGAGCAGGACCAGGCGGGTGTTGAGTGCGGAAGCGATTTCACAGGCAAGCGCTGCGCTCGGGCGGGAGGCCTCTCTCAATGTGGTGGCGTGCAGCACAACCCCTGCGGGGTTGGCAGCGTCCACCGGGAGATGAGCCTCGGGACCCACGGTGATGACCGGGATATTGGCCGAGCGCAGCACTTGTTCCGCCACGGAGCCCAGAAGCAGCTTGCTCATCTTGCTTCGGCCCCGGGTCCCGAGAAGAAGGCGATCCGCGTTGAGCTGGCGAGCGACGGAGAGAACCTGTTGCGCCGGGTGTCCTTCGCGGACAAGGGCGTCACATTCCACATTCCGAGCTTGGGCCAATGTGCACCAAACCTTCAGCACATGGGCGGCAGATTCGAGCGCGCCCGCGGGATCGTAGTACGGCATTCCCACTGCGTCGACCGCCATCGACTCGCTGGCAGCCAGCACATGCAACAAGACCAGACGCGCTCCTGTACTCTCTGCCTGCTGGAGGGCGAACGGCATCAGCCGTTCCGTATCGCTGAGGTCGGTTGCGACCAGAATCGAAGTTGGGCGCGTCCAGCGGCGAGTGACAGGATCTGTCATGGGATGTGTACCTCGCAACACGACAGCGTGGCATCATCCGGGAACGCTGGATGTGTCTTCGCGCACCTGGAAATGTGATTCGAATCACAACTTTGCTAACAACCGGATTGATGCGTCCCGGCAACCGATCCGCGCCGCAGGCAGGTTTCCTTCCCCCTGCGAGCAGGGCAATTTTTGTGGGTTTCTTCATTGATTCCTTATGCACAGTCTCTCTATCTTTAAGAATGGTTCCACACCCACATGCCTTTCATTCCTGTAAATACCCGAGGAAAAGATCGGTCCCGTCCGCCTTATTTGCCTGAGTTTTTGTTCTTTACTTTCAGCGATTTTCGGGCACACGAAAACCACAACTGTACTTGAACCTTTCGGAGGTTATGCGCAATGCGCAATCGAATCACCCGAAGTGTATTCACGGTCCTGCTGCTGGCGCTCGCGGTTCTGATCGCGAACCCCGCGGCCAGTTTTGGACAGACATTCCGCGGTGGCATTAACGGAGTTGTGACCGACCAATCCGGGGCTGCAGTTCCGGGAGCCAGCGTGGAAGCCGTCGATACGGCCACCAGCGTTTCTCATAAAACCATCTCCTCGAGCGCCGGCGACTATATCTTTCAGGATTTGCCTCTGGGCGCATACAACGTGACTGCAAAAGCGAGCGGCTTCCAATGGACCACGGTGACCAAAGTTCCCGTTACGGCGGGTGTCATCTACACTCTGCCGATCAAGCTCTCCATCGCCGCGACCGGTGAAACGGTGGAAGTGTCGGCCTCGGGCCTGGCGCTGGATACAACCAGCCCGACGCAAACCACAAATATCCCCGAGGTGGAAGTCCAGGACATTCCCTTGAATGGGCGCGATTTCACGCAGATGATCGGACTCGCGCCGGGATTTGCGGGCTATTCGCTGGGCGGCTACGGATCGGTGAACGGCACGCGCGCCAACCAGGTGAACTGGCAGATCGATGGTTCCGACAACAACGACTGGTGGCATAACATCCCGGCCGTCAACCAGGGCGGTGTTGAGAACATCGCCGGCGTGACTCTGCCGATCGACTCTGTGGCCGAATTCAGCCTTCAAACCCAGTCTTCGAGCGAAGTGGGCCGCAACCCCGGCGGTACGGTGAATCTTGTCACCAAGTCAGGTACCAACGGCATTCATGGCACCGGCTATTACTACGAGCGCAATCAGGCCCTGGCGATGACTAACCCCTTCAATACCCTGGGTGATCTTCCCCTGGAAAACGTGCAATGGGGGGCGTCGCTCGGTGGTCCGTTCTGGAAGGATCATACCTTCTGGTTTGCTAACTTCGAGAAGCAGAAGTTCAACATCGCTACCGGAAACTCGGGCTATACGCCGGACAAGTACTACAGCGACGCCGCATATGCACTGCTCGCCTCGTCAGGCGTTATGCCCAATTCCGCGACCTCGCAGCTAATCTCGATTCTGTGGCCCGCCAACCTGCTGACGTACGATCAGCCCGGCGCCCAGCAAAACCCTGCGCCCGAGTTTGGGTACAGCTATAACGGCGTTATCAAAATCGACCAGACCTTCAGTCAGAAACACAACCTGTCGGCGCGGGCGTTTCTGGGACAGGGAACTCAGACGGCGCCGGTCGGCCAAACCGACATCAATCCCTGGTTCTTCGAGAACGCTCCGATTCACGTCTACAACTACTCCATCGCGGACAGCTACGTGTTCACTCCGCACCTGAGCAACTCGGTCACCATCGGTGTGAACTACTTCAACCAGGTATTCTCCGACGATAAGACCGATTTCGCTTCAGTGGCTGAGGCAGGATTCGTCACCGGCGCTCCGTTTGAAAATGCGCCGAACATTCAGATCAGCGGATTTGAGCCTACGGGCAACACGCCTCCGGAAGGCCGAAACGACATTACCGGCCACATCGACGATGCGGTGAACTGGGTGGTCGGCAAGAATGAACTGCGGCTGGGAGGATCGTATCGTCAGGCGCAGGTGAACGAGTTCTATTGGCGGCACTCCGTTGGCACGTTCTCCTTCAAAGGAGGGCAAGGCCCCAATGGCGATGGTTCTGTGCCATGGGACACCAGCGATCCCAACGTGGCCGCACTAGCCGATTTTCTAGCCGGCTACCTGACCAAGGGTTCGATCGCGGTTGGCGATCCCGAACGCACGGTCTACTCCCGTTCCTATGCCTTCTTCGCTCAAGACAGCTACCAGGTGACCCAGCAACTCAATATCAATTTCGGCTTGCGCTATGACTACATGCAACCGATGCACAACGATGACAAGAACCTTTCCGTTTTTCGGCCAGGTTTGACCACGACCGGGATCGCATTTCAGGGCCAGGATATTTCGAGCATTTACGACCCGGATTACACCAGCCTGAGCCCGCGCGTGGGCTTCTCGTATCAGCCTTCATGGTCGAAGGGTACCGTGGTGCGCGGCGGTGTAGGACTCTTCTTCGACACACCCAATGCGAATCCCTTCCTCGACAACCGGCCCGGCAACAGCGCGCCCAACGGCCTGGAAGGCAATCCCGGCGGCTCCAATCCTGTCTTTACGCTGACCACCGAAGCGAAGTCCATCGTGCCGGGAGAAAAGATCATCGGATCGGAGACACTCTCCTGCACCGACCCGAGCAGCCCCTGCGGCGTGTTCAGCGTAGCCAAGGGCTTCCGCTCTCCCTACAACTACAACTTCAGCCTGCAACTGGAAAAGTCTCTGGGAGGAAAAGCATTCTTCCAGATTGGGTACGTGGGCAGTGAAGGACGCAAGCTGTTGAGTCTCCTTAACATCAACCAACCCTACCTGGGAGGAGCGGCGGGGCAATTTACTGGCGACGGTACAATGTTCGGCGGTAACTATTACTCCGATGTCAACCAGATTGAGAGCATCGGAACCTCCAATTACAATTCCCTGCAGGCCGTCTTCCGCACCACAAACTATCACGGATTAACCTCGCAGGTTTCTTATACGTGGGGTCATAACCTGGATGAGGTTACGGCATACCGCGGGGCCCTTCCGCAGGACAGCTATAACTTCAAAGGCGACTACGGCAACTCCGACTTCGACACCCGCAACACCTTTGTCGGGTACCTGAACTACGATGTGCCCAAATTCAAAGGTCCAAAGCTTCTGACCGGGGGCTGGGCCCTTAACTCCGCGTACACGTTCAAGGGCGGACAGCCCATCACCATCACCAATGGCGACGATACCAGCGGCACCAACGAGTTCACGCAGCGTGTGAACCAGATTGCCAATCCCTTCACGGGCATCGACCACAAGATCATCAACAGCGGCGGAAGCAAGTATGTGCAGTGGTTCAACCCCGATGCATTCGTGGAGCCGGCGGCCAACACCTGGGGCACCATTGCCCGCAACAGCATCTTCGGACCGGGCTTTGCGGATATCGATTTGTCGGTCCTCAAAAACACTACCTTCAACATCCACGATTTCCCCATCAACGTCCAGTTCCGGGCGGAGATGTATAACCTGTTCAATCGCATGAATCTTGCCAGCCCCGCCTGCACGCAGCTGTGCAACAACTTCTTCGATGTAGGGGGCTTCGGCACGACCGGCGCTACCATCGGCTCGGGCAATTTCTCTCCCGGAATCGGACCCGGCGAACCTTTCAACACGCAGCTGGCTTTGAAGCTGATCTTCTAAGAGCAGCTACTAGCTTCTAGCTATTAGCTACATCACGTAGATGCTGGCCGTTGTTGTACAACGGCCGGCATTTTTATTTGCGGCAATAAAGAAAAGCCCCGCCAGCACTGGCGGGGCTCTTTGTTCTGATTCAGGGTGTGTTGTCTTGCAAGCAGCATTTAAGAGCTAACAGCTTGAAGCTAGAAGCTGTCTTTACGACAGATGTGTAAACGGCTGTCTGGCGAGGCGGCCCGGCAACTCCGGGGGAACCAGGCCGGCGGTCGGACTCGCCATGACTTCGGTGAAGGCCTTCTGGAAGGCGAGCATTTCGTCCTTCGTGCCCACCGTAATGCGCACCTGTGTTGGCCATGCGGGCCAGATGCGTCCGATGAACATATCCTTCTGCGCCAGCGCCGCCTGCACTTCCGCGCCTGGCCGCCGAACATCAAGCATGAAGCAATTGCTCTCGGAAGGCGTCACGGCGTAACCCTGGCTTTTGAGCCAGGCAAGATTCTCAGCGCGGATTTCGCCAATCTTCTTCTTGCGATTGGCAACCAGGTCCGGGTCGAGCAGGCTGGCCTTGGCCGCCGCGACTGCGGTGACAGGGAGCGCGTTCATGCCGCCCATGGGTGTGATCTTGGCCAGCAGATCGGGCCGGCCCACCGCGAATCCCATGCGAATGCCGGCCATTCCATACAGTTTCGAGAAGGTGCGCAGCACGATCACGTTCTTGCCTTCCTTTACGAAGTCGAGGGAACGCGGTTCGTCGCAAAGGTGGATGTAGGCCTCGTCGATCAGAAGGATCGTGTCCTTGGGGGCGTTCGCCACCGCGTATTCGATGTCTTTACGCGGCGTACAGGTGCCGGTGGGGTTATTGGGATTGCAAATGTAAATGACACCAGGATTCGAAGCCGCCGCGAGCATGGCCTTGATGTCGTGTGTCGCCGCACCCTTGGGATCGGCCAGCGGCACCTTGATCACCGAAGCGCCGCTCACCTGGGCAGCCCACATGGGAGCCTCATACCCGGGATCAGCGATCACCAGCGGCCGGTCCTTGCTGGTGAAGGCCAGCACCGTATAGTGCAGAGGTTCGCTCGAACCGGCAAATGGAATCACCGACTCGGGATTCAGGCCCTCCTGCTTGGCGAATATCTCTGCCGGTTCAACCTCCAGCGGGAAGAGATACCGCCCGCCCCGGGGGATGATATCGACCATCGCCAGGCGCGCACCCTCCGACGGCCCCATGGGGTTTTCGTTGGCGTCGATATGGATGCCCTTGTTGGGATCGCTGAAGTGAGGACGCGCGGCCAGTGCGAGGCGCGATTCGGTGAGGATGGGCATGGTGGCCAGGGCCGATGCGCCGGCTGCAAAACGGAAAAACGAACGGCGCGAGAAGCCGCTACAAGCTGCGGGATCCATCGATGACGGCATATGCGTAACTCCTCCGAAGGGGAATAGCTGGAAACGATTCGCAGCCCGGCTTAGGGGTGCGGCTGAGAACTCACGAACTTTGCAGGCAGGGATGAAAAGGGAGTCCCATATCTCAAGTTATCGTTGAATCGCGACGAAAACAAGCAGGAAATACGGAAGAACGGGACCAGGGACCAGGGACGAGGAAACAAGAGAACAGGGAATAGAGGTCAGGTGCAGGGCATCATTGATTGGTGCTCGCAGACAGCAACGCTTCGAAGTCGGCCGGGGGAATCGCTTTGCTGAAGAGAAAACCCTGAAAACAGCTGCAGCCAAGATCCGCCAGCAGCTCTCTTTGTTCGTCGGTTTCCACACCTTCGGCGATCACCAGCAAGCCTAGAGCGCGGGCGAGGGAAATGATGGCCTGCGCTACGGCGCCGTTGGCAGCATTGGCCCGGATGTCGCGTACAAACGTGCGGTCGATCTTCAATTGATCGAGAGGCAGGCGCTTGAGGTAGGCCAGGGAGGAATAGCCGGTTCCGAAGTCGTCCAGCGAGAATTGGATGCCGTGCGACTTGAGTGTTTCCATAATCGCGACCGTCTCTTCGAGGTTATCCAGCAGCATGCTCTCGGTGATTTCGAGCTTGAGGTTTTTGGGGTCAAGGCCGGAGCAATCGAGCGTGGCGAGGACATGCTTTACAAAGTCGGCCTGGCGGAACTGGCGCGCGCTGACGTTCACGGCAATGGGAATGGGTGATTCGCCGGGACGATTGGCCCATTTGGCAGCCTGTGCGCATGCCAGTTCCAGCACCAGTCTGCCCAGGGAAACGATAAGGCCGGTCTCTTCCGCCAGGGGAATGAACTCGCCGGGGAGGAGCACGCCGCGCCTAGGATGCATCCAGCGCAGCAGGGCCTCCGCTCCGACAATCCGCCCGCTTTCGACTTGCGGCTGATACCAGAGCGAAAACTGCCTTTCGCGAATGCCAGTATGAATCTCCTCTTCAAGCGATGCGCGCAAATTGACCGCGGCCTGAAGGGCCGGGGCAAAGAACCGAAGTGTATTGCGTCCCGCGGTCTTCGCCTGGTACATGGCGATATCGGCCTGTTGCAGAATCTCGCTGGTGCTCTCTTTGCCTTCCCCGAATACGGTGATTCCGATGCTCGCCGTGCTTAGACACTCGTGTTGATTCAGCATGTATGGCTCGGAGGTCTGGGTGAGTATTTTTTCCGCAATGGCCTTGGCCTGGGCCGCGGCTTCTTCGGTATCCGGGCTGAGGTTGTCGACGATGACGACGAATTCGTCGCCTCCGATCCGCGCCGCAGTATCGCTCTCGCGAAGGCAGAGTACGAGGCGCCGAGCCACCTCCTGGAGCAACAGGTCGCCGGTGTGGTGGCCGAGGGTGTCGTTGAGGGTTTTGAAATCGTCCAGGTCAATGAACAGCAGGGCACACTTGCGGCCGTTTCGCCGGCCCGATCGAAGAGTCTGCCGCAGCCGGTCGAGGAGCATGCGCCGATTCGGCAAGCCGGTAAGGGGATCGTAGAAGGCGAGCCGCTTGATTTCATTTTCCGCTTTTTTGGCCTCCGAGATATCGCGCGTAATCGACAGGATGGACCGCTCGCCATCCAACTCGATCAGGGATGCGGACATCAATCCCCAGATCACTTCTCCATTCTTTTTTCGGAAGCGTGCCTCCAGATTTCGGCAGACTCCCTCCTCATTCAGCATTTCGAGCAGCTTTTGCCGATCGCGAGCGTCGGCCCAGATATCCAACTCCGCCGAGGTGCGTCCGACGACCTCTTCGCGCGTGAATCCGGAGATGGAGAGAAAGGCTCGATTGCAATCGACAAACATGCCATCACCCAGGCGGTTTAGATTTACCGCATCCAGGGTCATCTGGAAGGCCGTGCGGTATCGTTCCTCGCTTTTGCGCAGCGATTCCTGTGCCTTCGCCAAGCGCTCTTCCACCTCCTTGCGAGCATTGATGTCCTGCACCATGGTGATGAAGTGAATCGGATGGCCTTCACTGTCGCGCTGGATCGTGATGGTGAGATCCACCCAGGTCAGGCTGCCGTTCTTTCGTACGTATCGCTTTTCGAAGCTGAAGTGCGGTACCGCTCCGGAGATTAGCCTTTCCAGGGCGGAGCTGCTGGGAGGACGATCGCCCGGAGGCGTGATCTCCTGAAATGTACACCCCGCCAGCTGTTCCGGTGCGTAGCCGACAATTTCCGCAAATCGGCGGTTGCACCGCATGATCCGGCCCTCAAACGAGGTATGCAGGATCCCGATGGCCGCCTGTTCAAAAGAGGCACGGTATCGCTCTTCGCTGTCCCGGACCAGTTTCTCCGCCTGTTTCTTGGCCGTGATGTCCTGGATGAAACCTTCGAGGTAGAGCAGCGCTCCGTGCTCGCCGCAGACTCTCCGGCTATTGACCGAGGCCCAGATGCGAGCTCCGCCTCTGCCCTTGAGACAGCACTCATACCCTTCAATCGATCCGCGCTTTTCGAGCTCCGCGAGGAATGCGGTTCGCTGATCGGGGTCTTCCCAGAGATCGCGGCTTAGGTCGGTAATGGCGGACAAGGCGTGATCGACGTCCTCGTAGCCCAGCATCCGGGCGAAAGATGGATTGGCGGCGAGCAATCGGCCGTCCGTAGTGGTGCGGTAGATCCCCTCCATTGCCCGCTCAAAGCCATCGAGAGACTGCCGGGCTGTCTTAAGACGCTCTGTCTGCGCCACTGTCTGGGCGGTAATGTCGTTGGCGAGCACCCGCACCACAGCCGAATCGCCACTGATCAGCCACTGCAAAGAAACCCGCACGCTGCGGCCATCGAGCAGCAGGAGTTCGATCTTGAGAGGGCAGCCGGCGAGGGCTTGTTTGCAAAATCGCGGCAATTCCCCTTCGTTTTCGGGAAATGGCATTCCTCCGGGGCGAATCTCGATCGCACGTCCGGTCAGAAGACTCTCACCGATGGCCTGCTGAAACGCCGGATCGAAGGTCAACAGGCGGTAATCCAGACCTGCGGCCCGGGCGATCGACGCCGAATCGACAACGATGACGTCTTCGCCTGCCAGATGGAGCATCTCAGTCATTCTGCCTTTGCCGAGTGCGTTCCCTGCCGACCTCACATGTCCCCTGCCCATCCTTTCGCCCTTTTTCCCGCGAAAGGTGGAAGGCCAGGAACTCAATCGCGACCTGGTCGGCGCGAAGACTCTCGTTCTTCATTGTTCCCGTGGAATCGCGGCACCTCCCTTATATCGGCCCCGATCAAGGTAACCTTTACCTCCGGGAGAACGGCAGACAAGCCTGCCTTCGGCTCGCCGATGCACAATTCCGCATCGCATGCCTCTATGGCTTGCAAGCTGGGCTAAACTCAAGACTCACGTGGAATGGACGGAAGAAATCGGCCGCTTGAAGCAGGCAATCGACGGCAACGACCTGGAAAGCGTCAAGAGCCTGATGTCGGGAAACCCATCGCTGCATCGCGCTCCGCTGGGTTATGGGAAGAACGGGCCGCTGACCTGGGTGGCGGAGTGCCGAGTCCCATGGGAACCGCCCGGCCCAACCCGTCTGGCCATGGCGCAATGGATGATCGACCACGGCTCCGACGTGCACCAGGGCGGCGACGGCCCGCTGATGCGCGCCGCACTGAATGGTTATCGCATTCCGATGATGGAACTGCTGGTGGCCAATGGCGCCGGCGTGAATAGCTGGTGGGGCGGCCACTTTCCCATCATCTTCGCGCCTTGCGAATCAGTCGACGCGCAGGCCCTGCGCTGGCTGCTGGTGCATGGTGCGGACCCCATGTGCGGCGGCCGGCACGTTGACGGGACTGCCCTCGATTACGTGATCGGAACGTACGCGCGTTCGGCGCAGCTGGGAGAATGCATCGAGATGTTGCAGGCCGCCGGCTGCACTACGCGGTGCGGCGAGCCAGCGGTGCTGGCAGTGCTTAGCGGGCGAACCGACCGCCTGGTGGAACTTCTGGAGCAGGATTCCGCACTGGCCAGACGCCGATTTCCGGACCTCGACTTTGGTACCACTGCTCATCGCCGGTTGATGCTGTGCGGAGGGACTCTGCTGCATGTCGCGGCGGAGTACGGCAACGAGGGGGCCGCCCGGCTACTGCTCGATTTCGGCGCCAACGTGAACGCACGCGTAGAAACCGATGCGGCCGGCCTGGGCGGGCAGACTCCCATCTTTCATGCGGTATCGCAATACCAGGATTGGGGGCTGCCGGTCGCCCACCTCCTGGCCGATCGTGGGGCCGACATGAGAGTCCGCGCCCGTCTTCCCGGCCACTACGAGCGGCCCGAAGAAGTGGTGGACTGCACGCCGCATGGATATGCGCGCAGGTTTCCGGGGACGGCCAACCGAACGCTCGAATTCCTGCGGGCCATTCGCGCGCCGGAATGAGGAGCCGCACGCGCCAGGCTCGAAAAAGCCTCTAGCCCAGGCATAGCGAGGGCGTGGTACACTGCGCCGGTAAACGCTTTCTGGCCGGGCCGCGCTGCCGCTTCGAGCTCCAGTTTCGATTCCAGGCGCATCCTGTCAGGGACATCGGGCGCAAGCGCTTTTTCGACCGTCGATCGCGGCTTGACAACCACGGCACTAAACCCATTTACTTGTGGGCGAACGTCCAAATAGCATTGCGGGCGAAATCACCCAAATCCTCAGGTGACTCATGTTCGGATTGGTCCCGACCTTCACAACTGCCGGCCTTCATTCTTCGGCCGCATCCATGCTCGCCATGAGCGCACCTTCGCTGGCCCATCTGAATGGGCTCGACATTGCTATCATCGTCATTTACTTCGTGATGGTGATCTGGATTGGCTTTTACCTGAAGGGCCAGGCCAACACCAGCGAAGAATTCTTCATGGCCGGCCGCGAAATGACGGCATGGATCGCGGGCCTCAGCTTTGTCTCCGCCAACCTGGGATCGCTCGAACTGATGGGCTGGGCCGGCTCGGCGTACCAGTACGGGATTCTGGCCGCACACTGGTACTGGATCGGCGCCATCCCCGCCATGCTGTTTCTGGGCATGGTAATGATGCCGTTTTACTATGTGTGCAAGACGCACTCCGTGCCCGGGTACCTGAAGCTGCGTTACGGGCAAGGCGCGAGCATCGTGTCCGCGTTTTCGTTTGCCTTCATGACCGTGCTGATGAGCGGCGTGAACATGTTCGCCATGGCCGAGGTGATGAAGGTGGTGCTCGGCTGGGATCTGAACTTCTCCATCATCGTCTCATCGCTCGCGGTGGCGGCGTACGTTGCGCTGGGCGGGCTGCGCTCGGCCATTTTCAACGAAGTATTGCAATTCATGTTGATCTGGGGGGGCGCGCTGCTGGTGCCGATCCTGGGCCTGATTGAGACTGGCGGCTGGAGCGGATTTCAGGCCCGACTGGCGAAGAACATTGCGAGCGGCGCAATCGCCCCCGGCGACTACACCCACATGTGGCGCAGCATGGGCCACTTCTCCGACAACCCCATGGGCATCCACTGGACGGGAATTGTCTTCGGACTTGGGTTCGCGATCAGCTGCGGTTATTGGACAACCGATTTCCTGGTAGTGCAGAGAGTTCTTGCGGCCAACAGTCTGAGGTCGGCGCGCATGGCTCCGGTGATCGGATCGTTCTTCAAGATGGCGGTTCCGTTCATCGTGATCCTGCCCGGTTTGCTGGCGCTGGTGGTCTTGCAGAACCCGGACGGAAGCCTGATGCACCTGGTCGGCCAGGATAAAGTGGACGCACTTCATCCGCACAGCTATAACGAGGTGCTGCCGCTGATGCTGGTGCGCTATTGCGCACCGGGCCTGCTGGGTCTCGGCATCACGGCCCTGATTGCGGGATTCATGAGCGGCATGGCGGGCAATGTGAGCGCCTTTTCCGCCGTGTGGACCTATGACATCTATCAGCCGCTGATAAACAAGAAGGCCAAGGATGAGCACTACGTGGCGGTGGGCCGATGGGCCACGATCCTGGGCGTTGTGGTCTCCATCGGCACCGCCTACCTGGTGATGAGCGCTGCGGGCATCATGGACTATGTACAAGCGCTATTCAGCTTTTTCATCTCGCCGCTGTTGGGCGTGGTGCTGGTGGGCATGTTCTGGACGCGCGCGACCAAGGCCGGCGGCTTCTGGGGCCTGCTGATCGGCACGCTGACCTCGATCGGTCTGTGGGCGTGGGTCAAGGCTGATCCCTCGGCGCTGCGCTACGTGGCGCTGTCGCCGGACGCAAGAGACATGGCGGAAAACATGTATCGCGCGCTGTGGTCGGTGATCGTAGCCATTGTGGTGAACGTGACGGTCAGCTTCGCAACTACCCCGCGCCCGATCGCGGAGCTTGAGGGCCTGGTCTACGGCGCCACTAAATTGCCCACGGAAGAACCTGTGCCGTATTACAAGAACGAGTACTTCTGGATGGTGATCGCCATCATCGCATTCCTGGGCCTCAACGTTTATTTCTGGTAAGGAGCAGGCGCATGCATTCGGGACATATTTCGATCTGGTTCTTCATTGGCGTGCTGCTCAGTATTTACGGCGCGTTGATCATGGGCTATGGCGTTTTTGAATTGATCACCGGCCAGTTGGCCAACGTGGTTTTGGCCAACCTGCACGCGCCGGTGTGGTGGGGCGGCTTGATGCTGTTGCTTGGGCTTTTCTATAGCCTTCGTTTCCGGCCCGGTCGCGACAGTTAAATTGCAACTGCAGAGACAAGGAGTTACAAAGAGATGGCAGCGCAGCGAACGATGACCTTTGGAATCGTGGTGGGCAATCGCGGATTTTTCCCGGACCACCTGGCCAAGACCGGCCGCGAAGAAATCATTCAGGTACTGGAGGCCGCGGGAGCAAGGCCAATCGTGCTCGGCCCCGAAGAGTCGAAGCATGGCGCGGTGGAGACGTATGCGGAGTCGCAGCGGTGTGCCGAACTGTTCAAGAAGCACGCCGAAGAAATCGACGGCATTATCGTCACGCTGCCGAATTTCGGCGAAGAACGCGGCATCGTGGATGCGATCCGGCTCTCAGGGTTGAAGGTGCCGGTGCTGGTGCAAGCTACCCCCGACCGCTCCGACAATATGACCATCGCCGTGCGCCGCGACAGCTTCTGCGGAAAAATGAGTTGCTGCAACAACATGATGCAGTACGGCATCAAGTACTCGCTGACTACGCTGCACACCGAAGCGGTGAGTTCGCCTGAATTCAAGGCCGACCTCGAATGGTTCTCCGCCATCTGCCGGATCTTGAAGGGTCTCAAGAACCTGAAGATCGGCGCCATCGGCGCACGCCCTGCGGCTTTCAATACCGTTCGCTATTCCGAGCGCATTCTGGAAACCAACGGCATCTCCATTGAGCCCCTTGACCTGTCCGAGATATTCGGCCGTATCAATCGCATGAAGGACCACGACGATGCGGCGCAGGCCAAGCTGGCGGCGATCAAGAGTTATGTTTCCACCGCCGGCATCCCCGATGCGGCACTGCTGAAGATGGCCAAGCTGGGCGCGGTCATCGATGGCTGGATGAAGCAGACCAACTCGACCATCAGCGCAGTGCAATGCTGGACCTCGATGGAGGAGTTCTTCGGCGTGGTGCCCTGTACCATCATGAGCATGATGAGCAACAACCTCATCCCCTCGGCCTGCGAAGTCGATGTGCCCGGTGTGCTCAGCATGTACATGCTGGCCCTGGCCAGCGGTACACCCTCCGCGCTGCTCGACTGGAACAATAACTACGGCTCCGATCCCAACAAGTGCGTGTGCTTCCATTGCTCCAATTTGCCCAAGCACTTCTTCAAGGACGTCCGGATGGACTACCAGGAGATCATCGCCGGCACCGTGGGCAAGGAGAACACGTTCGGCACCTGTGTGGGAAAGGTAAAAGCGGGAGCGATGAGCTATGCCCGCTACTCGACCGACGATCGCCGCGGTGTGATTCGCGGCTACACCGGTCGTGGCCGGTTTACTGACGATCCGCTGGAGACCTTCGGCGGCGCAGGGGTCGCGGAAATTCCGCAATTGCAAAAACTGCTCAAGTACATTTGCCATGAAGGCTTCGAGCATCACGTGGCGGCCAACTTCAGTGAAGTGTCGAAAGCGATTCATGAGGCTGCCGTACGTTACCTGGGATGGGAGAGCCATTATCATCCGGAGCTTGAGGACTGAACCAGAGATCAGAGATCGGAGCAGCGATCTGGGATTTGGGGCTGATCTCTGTTCTCTGATCTCCTCAAGAAAGTGCAACCATGACGCAGAGAATCAGTAAGGGCCTGGTGGTCAACGGCGAGACGCTGGTGACCCAGGCGGCATGGAACTCGGAGTTGGAAGCCAAGCACGAAAGACTCGTGGAGTGGCTTGGTGCGCAAAATCTCGAGGGCGTGCTCATTCGCCGTAACGAAAACGTAGCCTGGTTGACCGGTGGGGCCGTGGAACTCCGCGTGCTCACTCCGGGCGAAACCGGCGTGGCCTCTCTTCTGGTGACCGCAAAGGGCAAGCGTTACTATTTCACGACCGAGAACGAAGCGCCTCGACTCCACGACGAAGAATTCGGCGCACTCGACTTCGAGCCCGTCCTGTTTCCGTGGTACGCCGACGATACCATGCAGACTGCTCAGAGGTTGGCAGGGGTTGAGCTCGGCTCTGACACGCCGGGGCCTGGGCTGATCCCTGTCAATCTTTACCCGTTGCGCCAAGCCCTCAGCGCGCCCGAGATAGCGCGTTATCGATGGCTGGGTGCGGAGACGGCGGATGCGACAGTCGAATCGCTGCACCAGGTGGAGCCCGGGCTGAGCGAGTATGACCTCGAAGCCCTTACCGCTTCAAACCTGTTGCGGCGCGGTATTCTCCCCTCCGTCTACCTCTTCGCGGTCGATGATCGCATTTACAAGTACAAGCATGCGGCTGCGCGCGGCAAGCGCATGAAGCAATACGGCATGCTGAATCTTTGCTCGCGCAAGTGGGGCCTGGCCATCTCGATCACTCGATTTGTTCATTTTGGGGAGCCCCCAACGGAACTGACTGCGCGCTTCAAGTCGGCCGCACAGGTGAATGCCGCGCTGCTCGATGCGACACGCGTGGGCGCCTCGTCGGCGGAACTGTTCCGAGTGGCGCAGGCAGCGTATGCTGCGGAGGGATTCCCCGGCGAAGAGAAGTTCCATCACCAGGGCGGCGCGACCGGCTATGGTGAGCGCGAATGGATAGCGACTCCCGATGGCACCCAGACCGTGGTGAACAACCAGGCGTTCGCATGGAACCCCAGCATTCGCGGCGGCAAGGCCGAGGACACCGTGATTCTGCGTGACGGCAAAATCGAGTGGCTGACGGCTACGCCCACATTGCCGGTAATCGAGGCCAGCGCGAATGGAACGATTTATCCGGCGGCCGACTTACTGGTCAAATAAGAACAGTGGTCAGCGATCAGTGGTCAGTGATCAGAACCCGACGATGGGTGGACGATGCTGCTGATCCCGGATCCTTGATCTACCGGTTGCAGTGTCACGCGCGCCGTAAGCACCACGAGCGCCGCCCACAATGCGTCCGCGCCGAGCAGATGGGCTACCTGGAGCCAGACCGGCGCCAGTAGCACCACGTCGAGCACGCCGAGAAGGTACTGCGCGGCCAGCAAAATCAGCACCAGTGCGGAGAGGCCGCGATTGTCCCAATGGGTGGATCGCCGCGACGCCCGCACCAGCAGCCAGATGAGAAAAATGCTGGCAAAAAACGCAATGGTGGGATGGGTCCAGCGCCAGCGCACCAGCCATCCGCTGGTGGCCGAAAAATCCTGTGCCAGCGCGGCGCCGATCGAAGTCGCCGGGAAGAGTGTATCGCCGAGTGCGGCCAGGGATCCGGTAACGCCCACGACGAGGACGATAAGGACCCCGGCAGCTGCGCCTGCGGGTGCAATCATGCGAATGGTGTTGCGCGTGTATCCCTGCGCGCGGCTTAGAAAATGAGCGGTGAGGGTGAGTGCGGCCAGCAGCAACAGCGTATTGGTAAGGTGCAGGGCCAGGTAGGGCGCGCGCAGCGGCGACTGGCTCTGCGCCGTCAGTCCCAGCTTCACCAACAAAGCGCCAATGACAGCTTCGATGAGCGTAAAGATGACAACGGCCACGGAGGCCGGCCGGGCGAGATGCCCGCGCACGGTGGCGGCCAGAGTCCACACCATTAACCCGACGGCCAAGAAGAACGATACTCCGCTGGTGATACGATGCGTGAACTCAATCATCGTGTCCACACGCGGCGAATGCTGCATCACGGTCCCGTTGCACAGCGGCCAATGGTCTCCGCAGCCCGCGCCCGAGCCTGTGGCGCGCACGAGGCCTCCCCACAGTATGACGGCGATAAAGTAGACCAGCACCGCCCAGGCGAACTGGCGCAAGGCCGCCGAAGGCTGCTTTTGTGCGCCTACGGGAACGGCCGTTAGAGACATAGAGGAAAACTCCGAATCGTACCTTTCAGTGTAGAACAGGAGCGATGTTTACTTCCCCAGCAGCCGTACAACGTGGTTCACGATGATCAAGTCCTCCGCGGGCGGAATCACGCGGACTGTCACCGTTGAACGGGCAGCGGAAATCACTGCTGCGCCACGCACGTTGTTGCGAGCTGGATCGAGGACGATGCCCAGTGCGCCGAGGCCGGCGCAGATCTCGGCACGCGAAGCGATGTCGTTTTCCCCGATGCCGCCGGTGAATACGAACATGTCGAGACCGCCCAACTCGGCGAAGAAACCGCCGATCCACTTCTGAATTGTCCATACGAACTTGTCGACTGCCAGCCGGGCCTTGGCGTTGCCCTCTTTGATCGCCTCGCGCAGATCGCGCATGTCGTTGGAGAGTTCGCTCACGCCGAGAAGGCCGGCTTTCTTTCCGGTTACCACTTCCAGTTGATCGGCCGCCTCGGCGGCGCTTGTCGTGGTTTCGGCAATCTTGCGCAGAATGAAAAGCAGCACGCCAGGATCGATGTCGCCGGTGCGGGTTCCGCTGATAATGCCGCCGGTCGGTGTGAGCCCCATGGACGTGTCGAGACATTTGCCGTTGCGGATGGCGGAAATGGACGCGCCGTTGCCGAGATGAGCCACGATCAGCTTCTCCGGTATCTCGGGCTGCAACTGGTGGATGATCGACTCGTAGGAAATGCCGTGATAGCCATAGCGGCGAACCCCCATGGCGGCATATTCAGGAGGGATCGGCATGTGCTTTACGACTTCCGGCATAGTGCGGTGGAAGTAGTTGTCGAGGATCGCGAAGTTGGGAATGCCGGGGAAAAGGCGCAGCGCCTGGCGCATGATGTACACGGCGATGGGGGTGTGCAGCGGCGCAAACGCGGTGTAGCGTTCCATTTCATCAATGAGTTCAGGAGTGATGAACTGATTCTCTTCGACGGTTGGACCGCCGGACACGACGCGATGACCGATGGCGGCCGGAGAAGGGAAGTCACCTGAGTGAAGCGCATTTGCGACCAGCGCAAACGCCACGGCCCGCGTAGGCAGAGACGGGGTCTGGTCGACAAGCTTCCTGCCCTCGGCGTCCTTAATCCAGAACTTGCCGAGGTCGGTGCCGATTCCATCGACGGCGCCTTCGTGGAGCTTGGTGCGGCGGCCGTCGGCGGCATCGTACACCGAGAATTTGATCGAAGACGAACCGCTATTCAATACCAGGACGGGCAATGATGACATGATGACAAAGGCCTCATTTTTCGCACAAAGCAATCGCAGCAACTCATCCGAGTGAACGATTATCACTCACCTTTGGTCCACTCATGATGAACGGCGCACGGGGAACCGCACTACAATCCAGCGTAGCAGTGCCATTCGGGGTCTGGCGTGACTGATGTCACAGGGCGGATGTTGTCTCTTTAGAACAACCGCTTCAGCCGCAGGATGCGCGATTCGAATCCATACCACAGGGCGGTGGCAACAGCGGTGGAAGCAGCGATGCGAAATGCCACGACGGCCAGGTTCCCGGCGATGCCATAGGCATCCATGCGCCGGTCAAACCAGCCGAAGTAAATGAAGACCATGATGTGGGTCATGTACATTCCGTAGCTGATGCGGCCATAGAACGCCAGTGGGCCACGCCGGAGCAGTGCGTTGATCGGATTGCTCGCGCCTGTGGAAGCGATTGACGCCAGGACGGCGCCGCCGAAACCCGTGGTAAGGGCCGAATCCAGGAACGCCGTTCCTCCGGCGATGGTGCCGGCAGCAACAAATCCCGTAACGATGCCAGCCAGGCCGATGGCAAGCCACACGCGGCGCCGCACGGGGAGCGTGTAGAGCCCAAGCGCGAGCAGGCTGCCCATCGCGATGCCGTCGATGTGGGTGAGCGTGTGCGTGGGCGTAATCCATCCGAAGTGGCTCAGGCGGAACAGCGGCGCGGCCAGCAGTGCTGCCGCCAGCGATGTGGCCAGCCACGCTGGCCGTCGCAACAGGCGAACGACGGGCGCCCAGAGGAAGTAGTACTGTTCTTCAATCGCCAGTGACCAGGTGGGGCTGATGGGGGGCGGCAGAGTGAGGTGAAAGAGATTCTGCAGAAACAGGAGATAAGCCCACCAGGGCCCGGTCCTGATGGCTTCGAGAACAGGAAGGCCGATGAACCATGGCGCGTTCAGATAGCAAACAATGAGGACCAGCACGTACACCGGCCAGATGCGCAGGGCCCTGCGGCCATAGAAATTGCGGAAGTATTTCTCGTGGTTTCGGGACGCCAGGAGGATCGAAGTAATCAAGAATCCCGAAAGGACAAAGAACAGGTTGACGCCCGCCCAGCCCCACAGCGAGGCGCGATACAGAGACGTGCCTTCGAGGCGGGGATGGCAGTGGTAGATCACAACAGCCAGAACGGCGAGGCCGCGCAGACCCTGCAATTCGGGGATGTAGGAGGGCAGCCAGGTTGGGCGTTGCATGGGCAAAGGCGAGAGCCAGGGTTTCACATTCAGCAAGTCATTCGGGCGGCTCGGGTATAGACACGAAGGGAATCTCTGAACAAGTGTGCGAAATGACGCCGGCATTCCCTCGGGGGCTAAAGCCCACTTTGCTTTGATTTGGTGAGATGTACGGGCTGAAGCCCGTACCCTTCAATACAGTCACCTGTTCAGAGGCTCCTTAGACCTGGGAAAGCACGAACATCATCCCGCCGCCAGTTGCTTAGCTCGCTCGGTGGCGCGCATGACAGCTTTAATCAGCGTCACGCGGAGGCCGCCTTCCTCCAACTCGAGAATGCCGTCAATGGTGCAGCCCGCGGGCGTTGTCACGGCGTCCTTGAGTAGCGCCGGGTGGTAGCCGGTCTCGAGCACCATCTTGGCGGCACCGAAGGTGGTCTGTGCAGCCAACTGTGTAGCAGTCTCGCGAGGCAGCCCCACTTTGACACCAGCTTCGGCGAGGGCCTCAATGATGATGTAAATGTAAGCCGGTCCCGATGCCGAAAGCCCGGTGACAGCATCCATGTGCTTCTCGTCCACGACCACCGTGCGACCCACGGTCTCGAAAATGCGCTGCGCCAGCTCCATCTGCGCGCTGCTGACAAAGCGCCCGCGGCACAGGCCGGCGGCGCCGGCGCCCAGGGCGGAGGGGGTATTGGGCATGGCGCGGATCACGGCGATTTCCATCCCCGCAGCTTCTTCAATGGAGCGCGTCTTGACCGAGGCGGCAAAGGAGACGATGGTCTTCGATGGGGTGAGCGCAGGCTTGATCTCCGCGACCAGGTCGGGCACCTGGAAGGGCTTGACCCCGAGCAGGATCAGGTCGGCCTGCTTTGCGGCTTCGAGGTTGTCCGTGCTCACGTCCACGCCCCACTGCGAGCTCAGAGCGAGGGCCCGCTCAGCATGAGCAACCGTGGCGTGAATCTGGTCGGCGGCAAACAGGTTCTGCTTGAGAAAAGCCTGCAAAAGAATGCCGCCCATCTTGCCCGCGCCAAGCACGGCGACATGGACATGGGGCAACTGCGCGGGTGTCTGGTTGGCCTCGACAGCGATCTCCGCCATTGTTCTCCTTGTTTTGGATGACAGTCGTGGTACTGCAATCAGAATACTCGCAGGGCACGGGGTCGCGCGGCTTCGTTTACTGGCTGACCATCGGCGGCGCAGCCATATGTGTAACGGCAGTGAGGCAATTCGGGCCTCCCCCCTTTCCGCAGAAAAAAGCGGAAAGGATGGGGCATGGGAGCGAGGCGGTTAAGGTGTTCCTGAAGCGGGCGCCTTCTGGCCGGCGATCCACGCATTGATGCGGTCATCAAGCTCGTCGAGCGGCAACGCACCCGCGTCAATGACCTGGTCGTGGAAGTTGCGAATGTCGAACTTGTCGCCGAGCGCCTTTTTTGCGCGATCGCGTAGTTCGAGAATTTTCAATTGACCGATCTTGTAGGCCAGCGCCTGGCTGGGCCAGGCGATATAGCGGTCCGTTTCGGCCTGGACCTCGGTTTCCGAAATCGACGAATGATCGTGGAAGAAGTCCACCATCTGCTGCCGGGTCCAGTGCTTTGCGTGAACACCGGTGTCTACCACCAGGCGGATCGCGCGCAGGTTGTCGCTCTCCAGGCGGCCATAGTCGGAGTAGGGGTCCTGGTAGAGTCCGAGGTCCTTGCCTAGCCGCTCGGCGTAAAGCGCCCAGCCTTCAACAAAAGCGGTATAGAACCCGTACTTGCGAAATTCGGGAACGCCGGTCTGCTCCTGGGCAATCGAGATTTGCATGTGATGCCCGGGAATGCCCTCGTGATATGCGGTGCTCTCCACCTCAAACAGGTTGCGGTCTGCAGCGTTCCAGGTGTCGATGCGAAGCCGTCCGGGGCGGCTGCCATCCGGCGTTCCCATCTCGTAATAGGCGGCCGCCGAGGTCTTCTCGAGATAATCGGGGACGGGGTCCACCTCGAAAGGTGCCTTCGGAAGCCGTCCGAACAGCGTGGGCAACTTGGCCTGCATGGGGGTCAGATAGCTTCGGTAGGCGTTCAATAGAGCCTCGCCCGAGGCAGGATGCAGCTTGGGGTTGGTCTTGATGGTGGCGCGAAGGGCGGCCAGGTCCTTGAAGCCGAGCTTCTGCGCAATCGCCAACTCATCTGCTTCATCCCGCTTGACCTCGTCGAGGCCGATCTGGTGAATCTGGTCCGCGGTCAAGTCGGTAGTGGTGGTGCGGCGGATAAGGAACTGATAGTACTTTGCGCCATCCGGCAACGCCGAAATGCCGGGCTCCGTGGTACCGGCGGGGATGTAGGTCACCTCCATGAAATGGGAGAAATGTTGATAGGCCGGCAGCACCTGCTTGCCGATGACGGCCAGCATCTCCTGCTTGATCCGCTCCTGTTCAGCTGCCGGAATCGAGGCCGGAAACTTCTTCAGCGGCATGGCCAGGGGCGAGTCTTCAGGCTTCTGGTTGGCCAGCTGCTTGACCTGGTCCAGCGTCTTTTCGAGCAGGAGCTTCGGTGGAACCCGGTGGTCGTCCATGCCGATCGACATGTTCGTCGTCACCTGGTCGAAGGCGGTGGGGATAGCCCGCAGCCTGGCAATCCAATCGTCATAATCCTTCACGTTGGTGAAGCTCAGTTGCTCTACGAGTTGGGGATAGTCGGAATAGATGCCGCCCATCTGGTTGACCGGCATCTCCCATTCTTTGAACTCCGCCGCCTCCTCGTCCTCGGTGATGCTGCGCAGAAGCAGGTCCCGGCTGATTTTTTCCTGATCGGTGAAACCGGTCGGATCGATGGCCGCCAGGCGCAGCATGAAGGCTTGTTCGCGGGCCAAGCCTTCATTGAAGGCCTTTACGGAGCGGTCGGAGACTTTGTCGTTCCAGCGCTTGTCGCCAAGGATGGATGCGAATTCAGGCGCGTGCTCCAGATTGTCTTCCCAGGAATCATGAAAGACGGCGTTCATGGCCTTGCGGCGATCTTCAACCGGCGCCAGGGCGGCAGTCTGCGGCCGGGCAGAGGGAACGAGGAGCAGGAGAGCGGCCAGGAGGGAAGAGCAATGAATCTTGCGCAAGGGAGCATCCTTCAGGAGAGATCGTACTCGGTGACCTTGAGAGGCCCCAAACAAGCCGCCGGGCGCGTGTGCTGAGGGTACACGCGCCCGGGGTGGAGTTCAACGGAATTTCAGTGGGTAAGGATGCATTGATTGCCGAGGATGCGATAGAGGGTCGAGCGGCTGATCCGGAGCTGTCGGGCCGTGCGCAGCTTGTTGCCATGATTCAGATCGAGAACATATTGCACATGACGCTGAATCACATCGTCGAGTGTCAGGCTAGCGGGGCGCATGGCCGGCTGGAACGCGGGGACGGTATCCATCTCCGACTGGAAGGGCAGATCCTCGGGTCGGATCACGTCGTTCACGGCCTCGAGCAAGGCAGCCTCGAGCACGCTGGCCATTTCGCGAACATTCCCCGGCCAGGCGTGCTGAAGCAGCCGCCCCAGCGCGGAGGAACTCAAGGCCACCGGGCGGTGCTGATAGCGGGTGCAGATCCGGTCGAGCAGGGCCTGCGCGATGGGGGCGATATCCTCCCTGCGCATGCGCAGAGGAGGGATGGCGAACCGCACCGCGGTAAGGCGAAACGCCAGGTCGGGCAACAGCTGACCCTGCCCAGCCAACTGGCGAAGCGAGCTTTGGGACGAGGCGACCAGCATGACTGGCCCGGCCGAGCGATCCTGAATGGTTTTCAGAATGCCTAGGAGAAGGCCCTGGCCAGGCGGCGCGAGCAGGTCGACGCGATCCAGGTAAGTGAACCCGGTAATCCCGGCGGGGTCTGCATCTTCCAACAACCATTCCCGGGCGTCCCGGCGCTGGAAACCGGACGACGACAAGGGAGAGCAGCCCAGGAGATAGCGCGCCAGCGTTTGCTTGCCCACCCCGCTCTCACCCTCGATTGAAGCCACCTGTACGTGGGGACCTGCCATTTCCGCCTGCAGCAGAAGTTTGCGCCAGGCGGCGCTGACACCTGCCACCTGTGACGCAAAGAACGGTTCCATCCCCACGACTCTCGTCCCCGATACAGGGCGTGGCGACTGGATTGGCGATTGGACCTGAGACTGGAATTGTCCGGTGCTCTGCATCGTTTTCAACTGCCCCCGTTTTTCCGGCCGGAATCCGAGCGGCCAAACACAGGGTGTTCATCGGCGAGCGTGCATAAAACATGAACCGGAGAGGCGGGTCGTCTCTCCGGTCCTGAATTTCATGCTGAAGGGAAATCAGCTTCACTTGCGGAAGCGTTTTGAAGGCTCGTCCGAGAAGATCTGGCCGTCCTTGATGTGCACCACGCGATGGGCATAATCGGCGATATCCGGCTCGTGCGTTACAAGCACAATCGTGTTGCCTCTGGCATGGAGAGTATCGAACAGGGCCATGATCTCGATGCCGGTCTTCGAATCGAGGTTGCCGGTGGGTTCGTCGGCGAGGATGATGGAGGGCCGGTTTACCAATGCCCGGGCGATGGCAACACGCTGGCGCTGGCCGCCGGAGAGTTCGTTGGGCTTGTGATTCATGCGGTCTCCCAGGCCTACGTTTTTCAGAGATTCCCGGGCGCGTTCGATTCGGGCTGCGGACGGGGTGCCATTGTAGATGAGAGGCAGTTCGACATTGTGCAGAGATGTTGCGCGCGCCAGCAGGTTGAAGGTCTGGAAGACGAATCCGATTTCCTTGTTGCGGATGCGCGCCAGCTGGTCATCGTCCAGCTCGCTAACCAACTGGCCGTTGAGCCAGTACTTGCCCTTGGAAGGGGTGTCCAGGCAGCCGATCAGGTTCATTAGCGTCGATTTGCCGGAGCCCGACGGGCCCATGATGGCGACATACTCGTTGTGGCGGATGCGCAGCGACACGCCGCGCAATGCCTGGACCTGCTGCTCGGAGCCCATATCGTAGGTCCGCCACAGGTCCTCGACAACAATTACGTCGCCGCCAGGAACCGCCTCGGGTAGCGCTACATCTTCACTGATGATGCTGTCCAGGGCCATACCCATAAGTTCCTCTGCATTCTGCTTCCGGTCTGTCGGTGGGCGCCGGGCGGGTAAGTTTCACACGGCGCGGTGCGGGTGCGTCTCTCACAATTCGACTTCCGGCAAGGCGTTTTATTTGCATCAGGCACTTGCTTTTTTCGACGGACTACGAATTACCCGGGGTTGGAGTGGGCGGTTTTGCGGTATCCCGTTTGATCAAAGAGCCGTCCTTAAGACCCCGCAAGGTTTTATACGGACCGGTAACGACCTCGGTTCCTTCATTCAGTCCGGACAGCACCTCGATATCGGTGGTACCGGTGATGCCAGTCGTCACGGGCATGAACTTCGCGCGAAGCTTGCCGTGCTGGTCCTTGTTCAGCACGAACACGCCCTGCTGCTGCGGGTTCTCGTTGCCGAACGCATCCGTTTTCGCCGCCGCTTCCACGTTGCCGCCCTTGCCCTTCGTGTCCTGCGGCTTCAGCGTCAGGGCCTGGATGGGCAGCGCCACCACGTTTGCCTTGTGCGCCGTCATGATCTTGGCGGTGCAGGAAAGTCCGGGACGCAGCTCGTCCGAGGGTTGATCGAGCGTCACCACCACCTTGAAGTCCTTGGCCTCTTCGGTGCCGGTCGTCGACTGCGAGGTCGCCACGCCGCTCGAACGCAGCAAAGCCTGGTCGCCCACCAGGGTCACGTGTCCTTTGAACACTTTCCCGGGAATGGCGTCGATGGTCACATCGGCCGGCTGGCCAATCCGGACGTTCACGATGTCGGTCTCGTCGACCTTTACTTCCGCGGTGATCACGCTCATGTCGGCCAGCGTCATCAGGGTCGAGCCGGCCGTGTTCTGAATGCCGGTGACCACAGTCTCGCCTTCCTTGACCGGCATGTTCGTAACGATACCGGCGAAAGGCGCGATAGCGATGGTTTTATCGAGCATGTCCTGATTGGCGCGGAGGGTGGCAATCTGCGTTTGCAGATGGCCGCGCGCGGATTCAGTCTGGGCCCTGGCCTGGTTAAGCTGGGCCTCCATTTGCGCGATGGTCGCGACGTCGGTGTCGTACGCGGCCTTCTTGCTGTCGAAGTCCTGCTTGGCCATGATGCCGGCGGAGTAAAGACCCTGCGCGCGTTCCCAGTCCAGCTTTTTCTGTTCCAGGTCAGCCTTGGCGCGCTCCACGTTCGCCTCGGCTGTTTTCTCGGCGGCGATGTAGGAATTGATGTCGGTCTTGGCTGCTGCGATTGCAGCTTCCTGCCCGGCGACATTAGCCGTTTGCTGGACATTTTCGATCGTAGCGACCGTCTGACCCTTCTTGACCGAGTCTCCCTCCTTCACATAGAAGTGGGTTACCCGGCCCATCACATTGGCGCCGACGTTAACGTAAGTCGTTGGCTTGATCTGCCCGGTACCGCTGACGATCGTTGCAAGGTCCTGCTTGACAAGCTTGGCAGTCAACACTTTGGTGTAGCCGGACTGCTGCTTGATCACGTAGAAACTGACCAGCCCGGCAACCACGAGTATGCCTAAAACAATGAGAAGAATCTTTTTCATGTGTAGTGCTTGCTCCCAGGTCTCCCCAATTTCAAGTTTACGCAATCGCCCCTGCGATTGTTCCGACGGCGCTCCGCCAAAATTCGGCCTCCCGGGCCGGGCGTTCCCAAGCCCCTTCGTTTCGCGCCGCTCTGTGGACGGCTAGAAGATCGGGCTTCCCGATCCCCAGGCCAATTGGGAGACCTCGGCTGAGGCGAACTGCACCCATCGACTAACCTTCCCGGATTCACCGGTTAGTGATTCAAATCCAGGGCGCCGAGTCCCGGCAGTTCACAGCCGGCCAATCCGCCTCAGCCACATCCCTCGCCTGCTGAACACAAGTTCCGCTCATTCGACGGCTGATGTGGATGGGTCGGATGTTTGCGCTAGTTCTAAGGACGATTGTAGGGCGTGCCGGGTCTCAAAACATCGCGACTGGTATTAAATTGTTGGGGCGCGGGGGTAACCTTAAGCCCATTCAGCCGTCTAAAGCAGGAGCCCAACCTCCCTCGGAGTCTTGCCCGACGCTGTTCCGGACCCGTAGAATAAGGCATCCAGGAGTTGTTCAAGGCAATGAAGTTCAACCGCCCACCGTTTCTCTTCGTCGCACTGGGTTGCGGCCTCTCCCTCTTTCAAGCTGCCGGGCTCCATGGCCAGCAGTCTGTCAGCCCCGCCCCCCAGGTCAATTCCCAGGGGCAGGAGCAGGACCCGCTCAAGAGGCCTCGGACTGACGAAGAAACCCGGAAAGCCCAGAAGGCTGTCCGGCAGGAGTTAAAGGGCGCGTACAAGACCTGGCTGGACCAGGACGTGACCTACATTATTTCGGATGAGGAACGGAAGGCCTTCAAGAATTTAAGCAACGATGAGGAACGGGATGCCTTCATCGAGCAGTTCTGGCTGCGCCGCAATCCCAATCCCGACTCTCCCGAAAACGATTTCCGCGAAGAGCACTACCGGCGTATAGCCTATGCGAATGAGCACTTTGCGGCCGGCAAGCCAGGCTGGAAGACGGATCGTGGCCACGTGTATATAGCCTTCGGAAAACCGGACTCCATCGATGCCCACCCCTCCGGCGGTTCTTACCAACGTCCCATGGACGAGGGAGGCGGTGAAACCTCCACATTTCCGTTCGAGGTCTGGAATTACCGTTATCTTGAGGGCGTCGGCGATAACGTCGACCTTGAGTTTGTCGATTCCTGCCAGTGCGGCGACTATCACTTCACCATCGACCGTGGCGAAAAAGACGCGTTGCAGCATGTGCCCGGTATGGGATTGACCCAGTGGGAAGAGATGGGCCAGGCAAAGAAAGCAGACCGCTTCAAAGGCGGATTCGAGAATCTGGGAACCGGACCGCTGGGACAGGGACAGCAGTCCAAGCAGTTTGACCGCATTGAACTGGCCGCCAAGATATTTGCTCCCCCGCCGATCAAATTCAAGGATCTCGACAACGCCATCTCCGAACACACCATCCTGAACGGTCCCATTTTCCCGTTCGATGTGCGCACCGACTTTATCAAGGTGACAGAAAACACGGTGCTGGTACCGATCACGATCCAGATCAAGAATCGCGACGTAACCTTTTTGACCAAGGACGGCGTGGCCCGGGGCGTGGTCAATATTCTGGGCAAGGTAACGACGCTGACCCATAAGACGGTTCAGACATTTGAAGACACGGTCGAAATAGAGCAGCCGGCCGAATTGCTGGAGAAGAGCCTGGACCGCAAGTCGATCTACTGGAAAGCGGTGCCCCTCCTGCCCGGCCTCTATCGCCTGGATATTGCCATCAAGGACGTGAATAACCCTGACCATATCGGCATCTACGGCCGGGGCATCGATGTGCCCACCTATCACGATGAGAAGCTGGCCACGTCATCGCTGATCCTGGCGGACCAGATGAGTCCGGTGGATTCGCACTCCATCGGCGCCGGCAACTGCGTGATCGGCAACACCAAGATTTGCCCGCGCGTGACTCCCAACCCGGGCACCCCGGTCAATTTCAAACGGAGCCAGGCGCTGAATTTCTGGATGCAGGTCTACAATCTGGGCATCGACGAGGCCAGCAAAAGTAATCTGGCCACGGTTACTTATCAGATTATTGACAGCTCCAACAATACGGTGGTGTTTGAGAAGCAATTGGATTCAAAAGACTTGGGAGCACACAGCGATCAGTTGACCGTGGAGAAGTCGCTTCCCATGGCGGGCCTGCAGCCCGGCAAATACAGGGTGACGATAAAAATAAATGACACAATCTCGAAACAAGAGATTGCGCAATCGGCACCTTTTGTCGTGGAATAGTATGCATCGTCCCGTGCACAAGGGTTACCGGGCATCAGATCTGGGGAACCGGGCGGGGCTCTTTGAACGGATTTCGCCAGGGATGCCGCCGGATCACCAACATTAGTGATTATGCGCAGGCTCCATATCGCGTTGTTTGCAGTCCTGATCGGCGTCGGGAGTTCTCCGTCCGTTTGGGCCGGACAGCCCTCGATCAACGGAACGGTCTCGGACTCCGCAGGCGTGCCTCAGATCGGGGCGGTCGTACAACTGCTGCGTCCCGACATGTCGGTGGTCGCGACCGCGTACACCTCGGCCAAAGGCCGATTCTCCTTCGTGACTGTTCTTCCCGGAAAGTATGCCGTCAAGGCGATGGGCACAGCGTTTCTGCCTTCTCTGCGCGAAAACGTGCGCGTCCGGACCAATACCGTTGTCAATCTGACGCTTAACACTCTCTATGAAGTAATGCAGTGGCTTCCCGCCGAGCCGCGTGCGGTTGACGCACAGAAGGACGACTGGAAGTGGACGCTGCGCTCTGCTGCCAACCGTCCATTGCTGCGCTGGCTTGAGGACGGACCCCTGGTGGTGGTTTCTGAAAGAGCGGGCGCTGCTCCCAAACTCAAAGCCCGCTTGATGGCTACCGGCCAGCAGGGCGCCTTCGGGGAAAACGGCGAGCGGATCACCGCGGAGATGGAGAACACCCCCTCCAACAGCCGCGATTTGCTGGCCCGCGTCGACTTTGAGCCTGGTTCGGATGCGGGGATGGAGTCCATGCTGGGTTTCCGTCAGGAACTTGGGTTCGCGGGTTCAGTGCAGACGGTCGCAGCAGTGGCAATTCATCCCGAAGTGGACGGCGCGGGTGCGGAAGGGCTGGATGAAGTCGCCGTGCGCACCTCGGAGACGCTACACCTGGGGGACGAATTCGAAGGAGAAGTCGGCTCCGAGCAGTTGGTAGCGCGCTTTGCTGCGAAGTCTCCCAACACGGTGGTGGCTGCCCTGCCTTACGTAACTGCGGGCTGGCGCAACGGCAATTCGACGATTCAATACAGAATGACCACCATCGTGCCCGGCACTCGCGTGGACGGCGAATCCGAACCGTCGGGATGGCTGCCCGCAGTTTCTGTCCAGAACGGCCGCCTGGTCCTGGAGCGTGGAATGCACCAGGAGATCGGCTGGGAGCGCAAGACGAACGCCTCCGGCGTTGCATTTCTGGTCTATGCCGACCATATGGACCATCCCGTACTCGAAGCCATGACGCGCATGGCGTCTGACAGCGATGCACAGTTTGGCGGGGACGCCCTCATCGACAGTTCCGCTCATCTGATCCGTGCCGCAGGGCCGGACTTTTTCACGACCGGAGTGATGGCGACGGTGGGTCATCGCCTTCCGGCCAACAACGAGGTTCGATTCAGCTTTGCCAATGGCGATGCTCTTGTGATGCCGGCTATCCGTCATGCTCTGCCCTTCAATGCTGTGCTGGCATCTGCTCGTCCCCGCCGCGCAACTATGTACTCCATTTCGCTTTCCGGAACGCTCGATGGAACCGGGACTCGCTGGCGCGCGAGTTATCGCTGGCAGCCCGAAGAGACCGTAACGCGGGTAGCTCCGTTCGCCGGCGATGCGGCCGAGCCTTTCTTCAATCTTCATCTTCGCCAGCCGGTCAACTGCCGGCGCGAGGGAGGTAGGACTGTCGACGTCATGGTGGACGTCCACAACCTGCTGGCGCAGGGCTTCCGGCCCTTCGTGCTCACCGACGGCTCGCTGCTGATGTTTGCGCAGGACCAGCGCAGTGTGAGCGGGGGTTTCGCCTTCACTTTCTAATCCAGATCCTCAAACCTTACCTGCTTGAGCGCCGCTGCGGAGAGCACTTGCTTTATGCTTGCGCTGAAGATTTGAGATGTGGAATTCCGCCCGCCCCGCCTTTGGAAATCAATTCATCGATATGCTATTCTCTTCAAGGTGGCAGCAGTTCAACGCTGTCTGCCTCGATCGTGCACAGCCGTTCCCGCCGCACGGTCTTCAAGCCATGGACGCGTAGCTCAACTGGCAGAGCATTCGGCTCTTAACCGACAGGTTGAAGGTTCGATTCCTTCCGCGTCCACCATTAGAATCATGCACTTACACTCTCCTCCGAAAGCACACTTGGTCCATTTTGGTCCAAACCCCTTGGGAGATTTACATTCCTTCTCTTGGGAGCCGCACATTCTCCGTTGATTGGTTGACCTCTGGAGACAAGCGTCGACTTCCAGTCGGACAGAATCTCGGACGTTCGAGAGTTCAGTGCCTGCAGCACACTCCCTTCGATCGCTTGCATGTAAACATCACCGGTCGTCTGGATGCTCGCGTGGCGCAGCGCCCCTTGCGCATCCTTCAGTGTCCCGTGACGCTGAAGATGAGTACCCAGCGTTCGACGCATTACCTGAAACGTACTGAGCCGGTCCGCGATGCCGAGCTGCCGGGCAATCGGCCTGATCCTTCCGGTCAGGAAGTTCTTGCTCCAACGCGGCACAGATTGTCCCTTGCGTTCGCCCCGCCCGAACGTTGGGAACATGAGAGCCTCCGGGGACGGATCCGGGCACACCTGCTGCCATGCCTGAATCACCGGTCGGACCTGCTCCGGAACTCCGATTGGAGGCTGGCTTGCGCGGGTCTTGAACCGTCCTGGATACAGGTTGCCCTCATAGGCAGTTCCATACGGGACCAACGTTGTCCCAGTCCACGACTTCCATTGCAGCCCAAGAACTTCGCTTGCCCGTGGACCGCAGAAGATTCCGACGTACATCAGGCACAGGTCGTGCAAGTCCCTGATGCTGCCAATGAGCGCAATGATTTGCTCCTGGTTCATGATCGGCTTAGGGACTGGCTTGGTCTGTGGCATGGTGACGTCAAGTCCTGGATCTGTGGCTAGGAAGGTCAACTTCTTCGCCATCCGAGTGATGGATCGAATGTTCACGTAGCAATGCCGCACTACCGACTGGGAATACTTTGTGGCCAGCTTGTTGAGCCAGACTTGAATTTCGAACGTACCGAGTTGTCCAAGCGGAATGCGTCCAAAATGCTCAACGAGGTAGCGGTTGATCTCATACGAGTTTATGCGGCGGTAAGCAGGACTCCATGCACCTTGGCGCATCGGAAGATACCGCTCTCCGACAAACCACCGAAATGTCACAGAATCATCCTCAATGGCGCCGGCGGTCTTGGCCGGCATTCCCGTTTCCTTGAGGATGAGCGCGTGCAACATCTGCTCTGCTTTCCACTTCGTCGTACCTGCTTTTGGGCAGAGCGGAACGTTACGTCGCTTTCCGATCTCCTTTCCTGTTTCATTACGGAAGTACACGGTGTACTTGCCGTACCACATCTTCACCTTCTTCCCTCTCGGGTAGACGGTGCCTTTCTGATACTTCAATGCCATGGCTGTTCTCCTTTAGCCTGGCTTCCTTCCCTGATCGTAGAGAACACTTCCTTCATACACGAAATCGCGAGGGTCGGGAAGACGGTTGCGTATCCAACTCAGCCAGAAAGGTTTCCACGTCGGCCAGTCTGTACCGCATGAGCGAACCCATCTTCAGTCCCCGGATTCTGGGCGACCGGCGCGTGGTGTGGTCGCGAACCCAGCGCTCGGAGACCCCGAGTTTTGCCGCTACCTGGCGCGCGTTCATCAGTCGGTCATTTCCGGGGACTGCGATCGACTGTAAAAGGGACGTAGATTCGATTGGGTGCAAGTTGCGTTCCGCTGTTGGAACATACGCTTTGAAGGTCGTTGGATAAGTGGGATAAGTTGACTGTTCGGAATTACCACCGACACGATTCTCATGCAGTCCGTCTTCTGTGCTGAAGACTGGCGCTTTGGCCCGCATGGCTAAAGGAGGAGCAGGAACGCCGGACTGATTGATAGTGCGATTGGACATATAGGACCTCCTGTGCCCGACTTTGGTTACATCGTCGAACGAAACGGGCTGCCCGTCCATTAGTTTGTGTCTAACATTTATTTACTTAAAGTTAATAACTTAGTCTGCTGACTGCGGGATCGTATCTAACTAAGAGCCGATGGGGCATATATGGTTGATCATCCCGATCACGCATGCTGAATAAGTTGGTGAGACGTAGCCCGAAGGCGATGGACTACAGTGGATGCCCACTTGTCCAAGTGACGACTCTTCCCTCAAGTGGGTTGCTGCAACGGAGTGCGCCCAATGGAATTCTGGACCCTTGCTCGTTGCCATTACTAATATTGGCTACAGCGAACCCAATACATGACTGATTCCTGGCTAGGAGTGATGGCTTCTTTGACCTATGGAGTCAAGAGCGCGTTGAATTCTCAGGTGAAGATCAACAGTTCAATATCGACTTACGTCAGGGAAGAGTGGCGAACTTAGTTTGGCCGTCCCAACCATGAATACTGCCAGGCGATGCAGCTGGGACGGCCAGCGTCGCTCCGAGGCGGGAGCTCGTCTGACAGGTGAGCGACTTTTCTATGCCGCTCACATGGAAATGAAGCGACCACGTTGGCCGATTCGAATCGAGTGGATCGGAATCTGGCCTTTGTGATCAATGAAGATTCTCGGCGTCTTGCGAGGCACGACGTGGCCTTGAGGATGGTGGAATTATTACGAGGGGTTTTATCGAGATCCAGCTGTTACGGAACAGTGCGATCATCGAGTGACTGTCATCACTGTCTTGAGACAACTAATTCTCGCTACATGGTAAGGTTTCAGACTGTCTTGGGAGCGAGGAAGGGAAAATCAGAATGGCGCGCACAGCCAAGCTCGAGTCACCGAAGTCCCAGAAGCGCATCGACAACGCGAACCCGGCTCTGATTGCCCACCCGTCGCGAGCTGACCGGTTGGCAATGGGCAAGGCATTGCGGGACAAGTGTCCGCGCGATACGCTCGCCGCATGGAAGCCACCACACAACCGGCCTGACCCCGTTCGCCTGGTGCTGAAGGCCGACGAGGGGCGGCTCCCCGATCTCCTTCCACTTCGCGACGGGCGCATGGTGCAGTCTCCCTTTACCTTCTACCGCGGTTCGGCGCTGGCAATGGGAGACAATCTGGCGGGCACTCCGTCTACCGACGTCCGCGTGCAATCGTTTGCGCCCGAGGACGTACACGGGCGGGTCAGCGACCTGATATGCGAGAGATAAGAGAGAGAGAGAGAGAGAGAGAGAGAGAGAGACGATGATCCCAATGAGAATTCCTTGAGCGTTCCGACGAGAACGACCCCTGGAAAAGCGACGACTGCTTGCCCCGATGGAGGGCTTGATGGGCGTCCTCATGTGCCGCTTGTCCACAGGCTACTTCTTCGTCATCCCGAGCCGCATCCATCAATCGCAACCCGTTAAAGCCACCGATGCTTCCACCACCGACAAGACGGGTATGTAGTGTGGGGCTTTTGGGAGCTCAGAGGGATTATTCCGCTCAAGAGTGCCAGAGAGGCAGGAGGCCCTTCAAGGCTGGCACGAATCGACGCTTTCCCGTCAGTTAAACCGTTGCGGTTGGCAGCCCGATGTTAGTAATGGGAGCAATCTCTATGGCACGAACGCCAGACCAGCGCCCTTCTCCACATCCGTTGACAGGCGCCCGGAACGAATAGCTGCCTTGAAGGTTGCAAAATCACGTTCAGCCTGGTCAGCGTAGGCTTTCGCATATTGCACCAGGACGTCATCGAAGCGACGGGTGGATCCCAGATATCCGGCGATCGTCGGAGCGTCACCCGCCTTGGCGTGGGCACGCGCCAAGGCCCAACCACACGTGGTGGCATACCTAACCAAATCGCTAGGCCGGAAGGCCTCAATCTCGGCGGAGACTTTCATGTCGCGGAATTGGCGGACGTAGTAGTCGTGCCCGTGCTGTGAGCGAAACCAGCCCAGAAAGATGTCGCTTGCCGCCTGCATCAAGCGCTGGCCGGTCACAACGCGAAAACCCTGATTGGCGAACCGGCTCTTGCCGCGGGGCGACTCCAGAACCGACCTGCGCGCTTCCTTCATTTGAAGGAATAGCGGCTCATCTCCTTCGGAGGAAAACAATCCTAGATAACAGCGTGTCCCTACGCTGCCGACACCAACGACCTTCACCGCAGCATCGTGGAATTGATAACGGTCGAACAGCACCATTCGATCGGCCGGCAACGATTTCCGATATTGCACCATGTTGCTGCGGACGTCCCGCTCAAAATCCCGCAGGTTTGTTTGGAAATGGTAGAGGACTGGAGGGTTGTCCTTAATTTGATGTTGTCCCTTAACAGCGGCAGTGTACTTGGGAACGACCGCATCAGAGGTTTGCGACCGGGCCTGCTTTTGATGCTTTGACAAACTGGCTAGTGCGACTGGATCTTTCCGGAAATTCGCTTTCAGTTCGTCGATGCTAACTTCTGCGTACCATCTATCAATCACTTCCATTTCGGCAAACTCAGACATTCGCTCCCGGTAGGAAGCCGCAGCCGCTCGCACTACTTCGTCTGCGATGGTCTTGGTAAAGTTCCGGTCCCTGGCCGCAAGAATTAGGCTTGCCGCCAGCCGCTTCAGGTCCCATTCCCATGCGCCCGGGAAGGTCTCATCGAAGTCGTTGATATCGAAAACCAACCTTCGTTCAGGCGAGGCGAAGCCGCCAAAGTTTGCCAGGTGGCAATCGCCACAGGCTTGAACGGTAATTTCCGATGTGGGGGCATTCGCGAGGTCGCGCGCCTGGACGATGGCGGCGCCGCGGAAGAAGGTGAAGGGCGACACCGCCATCCTTTGATATTTAAGCGGGATCAGACCAGGAATCCGATCAGTGTCCGATTCTTCCAGCCATTTGACGATGTCCTGCGACTTCGATCGGGGCTTCCACTCGGCCTGCGCAGTGCGTGGGCACTTTACGCGAAGGGCTTTTCCATGCTTGCGTCTCTCACTCTTGGATAACGCGACAGCAGGTTCCATTTGTTTCTCCTGATTGTGAAGCTTGCAATTGTAGTCACTGAGGCTCGCGGTCCAGGGTCGTATCCGGCGACACCGTCGTCACGCGCCGCGATCGCTCCCCTCTGCAGTCGGGTCCGAGCGCTTGGACGGAGCTGCGACGTTGAACGTCTGCCGGTACTGCTTCACGACGTCCTCCAGCCTGTCGTAGTGGGCATCCTCGCCAATCAACTCCCACATCCGGTAGCGTGCTCTGGTATTTAGGTCATCCATGATTTCCGTAACGACCAGCCGTATTCCTCTCGCCTTCAACTTCCCGTACACCGACCGGATGGTCTCCGCCGCGGAATAGTCGACATCGTCCACCGCGGACGCATCGATGCAGAGCCAGCGCAAAGGCGGCTCCACGGTGTTCGCGAGAAATGAAATCTCCTCCGAGAGCTGTCGGCAATTCGCGTAGTACATGCTGTGGGTGAATCGGTAGATTACCAGTCCCGGTGCCGCCGAAGCGGCCTTGGCCACAGGCACCGGCTGCCAACCGCCGGAGTCGCTCGGCACAAGCACCGCGTTCTTCGGTTGATACCCGTACCGGGTGTGATTGATGAGCGACAACGCGATGGCGAGCAGTATCCCCTGTTCGACACCGACGATCACGACCGTCAACGCGGTAATCAGTGCCAACCAGAACTCCGTTCGCCTTTGATCGAAAACCCTCCGCATCCCAGCGACATCGATCAAGCCGACCCCAATCAGAAACACGATCGCCGACAAAGCCGCTTCTGGCAGGTAGGTCAGCGCTCCAGTCAGAAAGAGAAGGATCAGCCCCACCATCGCCGACATCACCAGCAGCGACAGTTGGCTGCGGCCACCGGCGTCGTCGACAATTTGCGTCTTCGTTGGGCTGCCGTTGACAACGAACGTACCGGACAGGCCGGCGCCAATATTGGCAAGGCTCAGACCGACCAGGTCGGTGTTCTCGCTGAAATCCTCGTCGTAGCGCGTGGCAAAGGCGCGGGCGGTCGCCGCGCTCTGTGCCAGGATTACAACGAACATCGCGAAGGCCGTGGGAAGCAATGTCGCCATGACTGTCCAGCTCCAGTCCACCTTGGGCAGACCGAGATGTGGCAGACCACTGGGAACGGCTCCGACTATATGCAGTTGCTTGTCGAGTCCGAACGCCCAAGTTACGACCACGGCGCCGATCGCCGCGATAAGCGCTCCCGGAATCTTCTTCGAAACCATTTTGAGGCCGACGATGATCACCAAAACGCTAAGCGCCACCGTCATTTCGTAGCGGTTGACCTGCCCGAGCTGTTGAAGGTCGTTCCAGAACTTCCCCAAGGCGCCATGGCCGCCACCCTTCAAGCCCAACATACCGGCGATCTCCCCCAACGCGACCTGAACACCGACCCCGGTCAGGAATCCGATCAGTACGGTGCGCGAGAGGAAGTCCGCCAAAAATCCCAGGCGCATGAGGCGCGCCAGAATTAAGAAACCCGCGGCCATCAAGGCAAGGACGCCGGCCAATGCGATGTATTGCTCCGAACCGATGGCGGCAATCCCCACCATGGCGCTGGCAAGGATCGCCGCCGTCGCCGAATCGGCGCCCACCACAAGGTGCCGTGAGGAGCCGAACAAAGCAAACAACGTCGTGGGGATAAGCATCGTATAGAGGCCTGTGATCAGCGGGGTACCGGCGATCTTCGTGTAGCCCATTACTTCCGGGACGGCAATTGCGGCAAGCGTGATACCGGCAAGAACTTCGGCCGGGATCTGAGCGGTCGTGATCGGCAGCACCCCCTGCAGGATAGGGAAGCGGGCGCGGGTGGGGCGATCGTGTGTTGACGTCATGGCTGTCCCCCTAACGTGCTTTCGATAACCTTGATCTTCTGAGACACGGCTGCAAACATTGGCGAGACAACCGCAGCTATAAGCAACCCTAGCATTTGCTTGCGCATGGTCATGTCCCAACGGGTTTAACCTTGCAAAGAGTTGAGGATACCTTCTTTGTCAATTCGTTGTACTCCGGAACTGGGAAGTTCGCTGGCGAGAACAAGCCAACTCCCACCCAATTCCTTCCGGTACGATGTCAGCCAATTCGGCAGCACAGTTACAGACATCCTGCCCCTTTCTGGAGTGTCACGCTTGCAGCTCCGGCCCTGGCCCGGGATACGAGTGACCGCTCGCGGCACGAAGATGCATTTGCGCACACTTCGCGTCTATACCTTCGGGGAAGAGAGCCAGCATAGACTCTCTCTAAGTGGACTGTCAACGATGACCGGTGAGAGAGACATTGGTTCTGTTGAGCTTGACGTGAATGGTACATAGCCGAAGCACCGCAAGCTATTGGCGGTCTAGATGAGCGTAATTCTGCGCAACCACTCATCAGAAAGTGAGGCCGAGGTTAAGCACGATCGTGGGATCAGTCCAGCCTGCGTTGAAGGTGTAGACGGTGAAGTCCAACTTTTTATGCGCTATCCCCACTGAGAATCCGCGCTGCACATCAAGGCTGGTGTGATAGGCCCTCGTTCGTTGAGCCACCAAGCCAGCGTGCAGCCAGTCCGTCGGTGAGTACACCAGTTCGTCCCAGCTGTACAGAAAGCTGTTATCACTGTTTTTGGTGTCGAATACGTATTCGCCGTCGCTCGTCAGCGCGAGCTTCTTATAGGTGAGAGATAGTTCATAGCCCGGCGCTACCCCTGCGGTGTTGCCGAAGACTGCGCCCACCATCGGCGTCGCCTCCAGCACGAGCTTCTTTCCCACGCTCAGGTTGTATCCCGCCCACAACGATCCTGTCTCCTGATCTTCGTAGTTATACCGCGCTTCCAGATGCAGGTGTTCGCGGTTGGCTGAAAACGTCGGCGACGCATAGGAGCGATCGTTTGGCACCAGGTATCCGGCTATGTTGAGAGAAAAGTCCCATTTCTTCTGCGAAGTGGCTTCGGGGCCAGGAGCAGGTGCATCCTGCGCGCCGGAGCGCATCGAAGCAGCGACGAGCGGCAGCAACAGCAACATGAATTTCAGATCGGTTTTCATCCGCCCAGATAGACTGTGATCGCTACAAGCACAACGCCAATCAGCACCATCCAGAGTCCCATTCTCCATGGGCGATAGTGCGCGTACCGGCCAAATGCATAGCCGGTTAGAAACAGCATCAGCAATGCGATTCCATTCGAAACTCGCAACGCAAGTCTGGTGTTGGTAATGAATAGAAACGGGGCAGCCACCGGAAATGTCGAGAGGAATACAGCCAGAAAAACGCCCAGACCCTCCGAGCCACTCATGCGGAGTTAATACTCGGCCGTGCCGGAACCTCGGGCAAACTGATCGACTTGCGCCGTATTGCGTCAAGTTCCTCCTCGGACAGGACAGAGGCGATAAAGGACGGAATAGCATCGATGATCACTTGGTGCGCCCTTGCAGGATCCTGCGCCTGACGAAGTGCCTGCAGAGTCGCGATACTGCGAGCTCGCCGAGTAAAGGACGCCTGAAGGTACATGAAGCCGTCGAGGATTCCCCAGGCGGCATTGCAGCCAAATGCGGCAAGGATCATTCCCATGACATCTTCGCGGCCGGCGTTCTTCACGCTGAGCGAGCAGGTGAAGGTCAGCACGATGATCAGTCCGAACCAGACCTCTGAGATCCTGTCCATGGGCTCAAGGACGCGCTTGGAACGGGTCATGGGGCGTTCAGGCTCAGCTTCGTTGACCACGTATGCCGCCTCCCCTTCGAATCTTCCGAGCAAACCTACTGTTTCACCAATACTATTGCTGGTCCCGCGTCTTCTCAGTTTGTCTGGATGCCACGAGACGGGCCACTGTAATCGCGAGGTACAGTACGCCTGAAGCGGCTTCTAGTGTGGCTATCATGCGTGCCGCAGGTTTCACTGCTACAATGTCGCCGTATCCTAACGTCGTCAGCGTTGTGAGGCTGAAGTAAAGAATCGTACTCCAACGTGCGTCCGATGGCAGCGGCACGCCTCCTTCGGTGAATGACCCCGGCTGAAGGATGTTGATTACGTTGTAGATCGCAAACCAGCTGACACCCAGCATGAAATAGAGACTGACAGAGACAGAGAGGCGTCCCTTGGTGAAAGCACTGTCATGGCCTAGATAGTTGTACAGACTCACCGAAACGAGGAGAAGAAATGCAGCCAGGACGATATAGTTTGCCATCCGTAAAGACGGTGTCCGGTGAAAGTGACTAACCAGGAGAAGGATCATCGAGCATAGAGCGATAGGGATGGCACTCCAGAGCACCGCCCGTCGCCCTGCAAGTTCCATCGTTGCCGTGACCAGCGTAAAGTACAAGTTCAGGATAAGAAAGATCTCGCCAACCTCATGATTCTCCAAAAAAGGAGCCAGAATGAAGAAAAGTACCAGCGAGACAAGCAGGAGTTTCGAAATTCGGTCTCCGTTGAGAAGGCCTTTTTCGGAGAGGACTTCCTTGAGGTTCATGGCGACTCGCAGTCTGCTGCAGCAGCAGTCCTGCGGAGTGGGATCGCCTCGGGCACAGGCCAGCTTTTGATGACCCGACTGCCAATGGTGAAATCGCAGGATTAAATAAGAGTACTTCCGTCGAAGACGACGTAAAACTGGCAAAATTGTCAGTGCAGAGGTTGATTACTGGACGTGACAAGCATCACAGAGGGTTCTGATCAGGACTGGGAGTCTTTCACAACCTGTGCACGCGCATGGCTTCAATCGCTGGCCGGACACATCGACCGAACGATATAACGGCTCTATTTGACACTGGGCGGAAACTTCTTGAACATTTTGTCTAGAACATTACGAAGATCCGACGCCGTCTGGCTTTGTTTGTTCTCGCGATATGCAATCCCATTCGCCATCCAAAGCAACTTCTTGGTCTTGGCGTCGCCAATGTCCACTGTAAGCTCGACCGCATCAAAGTCGGGGTTAGGTTCCGTGGGTTCATCAGGCCTTCCATCCCACCAGCGGCCCCAGTTATACCCTCCCGGGTTATTGGTGTTTATCTTTGTATTGGTGCTGCCTGCGGCGTGGTAGAGAACGATAAGATCCGGATTGGCATTGGCTTCGACCTTCCGCAGGCCCTTCGCAATTAGCCGACTATCGATTCCGTCAGTGATCCACTGGGCGATCGCGGGGGTTTTGGCCGGCGTTCCAATCGTCCATGCAAAAGTCTTGTATGCAGTGAAGTCGCTGTGCTTATCAAAGTTCACAGTCACTTCTTGAGCACCCACGCTTAGAGTTCCGGCGGAAAGCAATAGCAAGACTAACCCCGAAGGCAGGATGTGCTTCATAGAATTCTCACTTTCAGAACCATCGCCAAATTCACTCTATGCTCGAAGAAGAGAGCTGACAAATGCCCTTAGGGAAGACTCCGCGCTGAAGTGGAGGAGATGCCTGTCGGATAACCGTGTATGCAGATGTTTGGAAGCTGGGCCGGTTTGGGCGATTTGGCTCACCTGACACTTCCCCAAGGCCACCATCCGCTCGGCCTAGGCCACGGTAGCGTGTGGCCTTACGCCAGGCGTCCATATAGCCAGCGAGCACCGGGTGTAGCGGCACTGCCGCTTACCCCATTTTTCTGCGGCCGCGGTCACAGCGTCATTTGGCGGTACCCGATTCTGAGGACCCCGGGTGAAGCCCGAGTTGCGGGTCCGCGCCGACGGTCCCACGGGAACCGAAGTCAGGTCACCGATAAGCCGTGGTTGAGCGGGCATGTATCCCCAGTGGGTCATCGCTTATTCCTGGCGGCGATTGCTCAGCGGAATCAAAGAGACGCCGTTGGCCGCCGACTGACTCACAGACGCTCACCATCGCAATTCCCTGATCGACAACGGTCTTCGAATCAACACGCACAGAGTCATCCAGATGGTTCGTTCACAGTTTCCGCGTTCTTCAAAGTCTCACCAAAGAGTTCTTTGATCGCGAGGGTGAGGGGAATCGCGACAATTGCCCCGGGTACACCAAGCAAAAAGCCCCAGAGCAGGAGCGATAGCGTGATTTCCAGAAAGGAAATGTCCATCGTCTTCTTTGCAATGGCAGGCATAATGACGTTGTCAACAATGAGGTTCGTCAGGATTAGGCCGCAGCCCACAACAACTGCCTTTCCCCACCCGTACATCAAGAGTGTCAGGACAGTCGGTGGTATAAGCGCGACCATAAATCCCAGTGTGGGTATAAAGTCCAGAAAGAAATACACAAAACACCAGAAGAAGGCGCCGTCAACTCCCATGGCCAGCAAGAAAACGAGATTCAGAACGGCGTTGATGGCCCCAGTTACTGACGTGAGAATCACATATCTCTTCGAGTGCGTTCCATGGCGTCCCAGAAATTCCGCCAGCATGCCGGGTTGTACTCCTTTCACCGGCGACATTTCCGTAACGAAGAGAAACGTCATGAGAAGCACGAGCATGGCCTCGATGAGAATCGCGCCCGCCACGGGAACTACCGATTTGACACCGTCGCTGAGTTGCTCAGCTGTTAGCTTCTTCCTCGACGAGAACTGTCTGTCGATGCCGTGCGCATTCATCAGCCCGATCACCTGCTCGGATAAGCTTGCGAACCGTTGCTCATAGACTGGCGAACTTTGGCCATCAATCGGGCAATGCCCACTTCCACTCCGAAAACGGAGAGCAGACCTCCCATGGTAAGAACGACGACTACGATGGCAATCGCGCTGTGCCTGGGCATCCGGAATCGATGGATCAGCCATTTGGGAAACGGTGAAACCGCATATGCGAGTATCAGGCCAAGCACGACAGGCTTCAAAACCAGGGAAAACTCTCTAACGCCCCACATGACGACCACAGTGATGGCGATAGCTCGTAATATCAGCATCGGGGTAACGAAGTGTCTTTCATTTGCTGGAACCTGCTCCAAGAATCCGCCCACAACGTTACCTAACGTATTGCCTCACCCATCCGCGGCCGGTTGCTGCAGCCGCTGTTCCTCCCATTCCTACCATGCGGAACGGGACGCGGAACCATTCCTCTGCGGACGGTGGCTCGGATGACGCATGTCCTCCGGACGTGCCTCTGGCAAGCCCGCGCAGATAGAAAATAGCAACCCGTGCCAGACGCCGCCACTGATAGTTCTGCTAGATGCTCGGTTCCCGAAAGCGGCATAGGATCAATTTGAAGTCAAGGCCAACGAACCCACATGGATTGAAGTTTGCCGGCTTATGAAGCACGCTCGTCTGTCGCAGATCTATCTGGGCCCCTCCCCCTCTAACCCGTTGAACGGCGCTGAAGAAAGAAAGGAGAGACAGTAAATGGCCTTTAATGCGCAGTTCGAGCCAAACGGGGTCCCCTTCCCTGAGACATTACCTGTGTCTGACCGTCCCCAGATTCCCGCAACGGAACTCGAATCGTGTAAAGCAATCCCTGCGAGCGGTGAAGTGCCGCAGAGCACCGAACAGTTGAAGTTTGAAGTAATGCTGGGTGAACTGCTTACCACATTCATTAACGTCCCCGCCAGCCAATTGGACGCCCACATCTTAGAAGCTCAGAAGCGGATTTGTGAAACGCTCGGCTTGGACCGCAGTTCACTGGCCCAACAAAATGTCGAAGGCGACGACATCATCGTCACGCATAGGTGGGTGGCGGACGGATCGTGATGACAGCCGGCCTTTGTCGACCCGGGACATCCCGTGGTTAGCGCGAAAGTTGCTGGGGGGGCAAGTGGTGTGTCTTGCGCGGCTCGACGATTTGCCGGAGGAAGCCGCAAATGACAAGGAGGCTCTCCGCCAAAGTGGAATCAAATCGACTGTGCTATTTCCTCTCTCTGCGGCGGGGAAGATGTTGGGCGGATTGGGTTTCACATCGTGTCGAGTCGAGCGCGAATGGCCCGCATCCCTCGTAAGGTGGCTGGGTATTGTAGCGCAGGTTTTCGCCAACGCATTATCCCGCGCCCAGTCCGATAAGAATCTGCTTCAAGCCTATAGACAGATCGAAGAGTTGAAACAACGGGTCGAGAGAGAGAATACTTACCTCCGGGAGGAAGTAAAGCTGCAACATCGCCACGACGAGGTGATCGGCGATGGCGAAGGCATTCGACGCGTACTCAAGAAGGTCGAACAGGTGGCGCCGACCGATTCCGCGGTTCTCTTGCTGGGTGAAACCGGGACGGGCAAGGAGCTGATCGCACGTACCATCCACGCACACAGTCGCCGCCATGCCCGTCTCATGGTGAAAGTGAACTGCGCGGCGTTACCCGCCAGCCTGGTCGAGAGTGAGCTGTTTGGGCGAGAAAAGGGCGCATTTACTGGCGCACTGACCCGGGAGATAGGCCGCTTTGAGCTGGCCAATGGCTCAACGATTCTCCTCGATGAAATTGGAGAGTTGCCCATCGAACTACAAGCCAAACTGCTGAGGGTTCTCCAAGAAGGCGAATTCGAGAGGCTGGGCAGCCCCAGGACCATCAAGGTGGATGTGCGATTGATCGCGGCTACCAGCAAGAACTTGCAGCAAGAGGTGCGGCAAGGCAAGTTCCGCGAGGACCTCTTCTATCGTCTCAACGTCTTCCCTATTACGATTCCGCCACTTCGTGAGCGGCGGGAAGATATTCCGTCGCTGGTCTGGCATTTTGTGAATGATCTTAGCCAACGAATGGGACGCTCCATCGAAACCATTCATGGTTCAACCATGGAGGCTCTTAAGGCCTATCATTGGCCTGGAAATATCCGCGAACTTCGAAACGTGATCGAACGCTTCCTGATCACGAGCACGGACACCGTGTTCCGAGGGAACTTGCCAATTGATGAAGCCGTTGCGCCAGGTTCCCACTCTGAGAAGTTCGAAGACGTGGAGCGAAACCACATTCTACACGTCATGGAGTTGACCAGTTGGCGCGTTCGAGGCGACGATGGCGCAGCCCAGATTCTAGGCTTAAAGCCAACAACGCTAGAATCGCGGATGCAAAAACTCGGCATTTCCCGACAGAAATAGTCTCCGACATTTCGGAGTCTACCCGAAATGTCGGATTGTTGTGCCAACCTACTGAAAGTCCCTTCATCTCGCCAGAAGCTGCAAAATGCTGGCAACTCAATCTTTACCTCCACGCCCTGTCGCCCCACAGTTTTGGAAGTATTCGTGCACCCATCTCGGGTGTGATACGGACCTCGTATGTCTTGAAGTCAAATCAAAAGTCCGACGATCTGGTTCATAAAGGCGGGTCCAAATGATTATCGAGATCGTACGCATCGCGGTGGAACCAAGAGCATACGAACAATTGAACAGAGCGCTTGCTGCATGGTCCGGTCCTACTACAGCGGAGGCTGGCTGTATTAGTTGCCGGGTTCTACAGGAGAAAAATGAGTCGCGGGCTATTCACTACCAGGCGCAGTGGAAGACCACGGAAGACTTGTTGCGTCACCTGAGCGCAGACCACTACAAACGGCTTCTTGGCCTAATGGAGTTAGGCAATGGGCCGCCGCTCGTTGAGTTTCATACCGTGTCTGAAACCAAGGGCTTTGATCTGATTGAGCGCGCGCGAAACGTTATTTGAAGAACCTGGCCCGGTGCGCTGAGCGCACCGACCCTTCCTCAACTAACGAGGCAATTGGCTGGTAGTTTTCTCAGTGTTGCAACGAACTTGACGCGAGTAAGCTACGTGAATAATTCACATCCGCACTAAGTCATGGAGCTGATTATGTCTTTTCGTAGGTTATCTTACCCTGCGTTTTACCTGGCGATCATACTTGCGGTTCGAGCAAGCGCTTGGGCTCAATCCGATACTTCGAATGCCGAGAAGGTTCAGGCTCTCCAGAAGCAGCTCGATGACATGAAATCGCAGATGCAAAGTATCCAGTCGCAAATACTGGACCTGTCGAGCGCAACGGGTTCTTCTCCAGCCGCGGTGACGACCACGCCCACTGCCGCTCCACACGACCATCGTTCTGCTCAGCTGCGGAAGAGAGGGCGCAGCCCAGGCGGCGGCATTGCACGTCGTCCCCGCGCGCCAGGTCAGTCAGGCCACGGCGACGTATCAGACCAACTCTGAGGATCAGATTGCCGCGCCTCGCATTGACAACGCGCCATTGGATCCCACGTTATCCCGGCTATTTCAGGCTGCCGGGAACCCAGACGTTGCTGCGCATTGGCGGCTACTTCAAAACAGACTTTATCTACGATCTGAAGCCCCCTGGGAACACGGACAGCTTTATTCCGTCCACATTCCCGATTCCCAATGTGGCGACGGTGAACAATACCACGATATCGATACGTCCTACCCGCCTCAACCTGGACTTCCTGATTCCGGTGAAGTCATCGAGCGTACGCTTCTTCATCGAGATGGACATGTTCGGATCGAGCGCAACGACGCCCCGTCTGCGACACGCGTACGCGCAGATGGATAACTTCCTCCTCGGACAAACTTTTTCCAATTTCATGGATCCTGATTCCGGGCCGGATACCCTTGATTTTCAGGGGCCCAACAGTCAGGTGTCGATCCGCAATCCGCAGTTCCGGTACAGCATCCCCTTGGCCAAGAAAACCAGTTTGAGTTTCTCGGTGGAGAAAGCGTCCTCGGATGTTTCGTTCAGCACGCCCCAATTTAAATCACTGCCCGACAGCCCGACTCCGGATGGGGCGATCAAGTTCCGCCATGAGTATGCGAAAGGGCACTTCCAACTGTCCGGGCTGTTTAGGGATGTTTCCGCCTATCTGCCCGACGGAAGGAGTGAGTCTGTATTCGGTTGGGGCATCGACCTGACCGGTGCGCAGAAACTCTTTGGCGACACGTTTGTGTATCAGGCGGCCTATGGCGCCGGCATGGAGAGATATGTGAATGACACGTCCGGCCTCGGCATCGATGCACAGCCGGAAAATGCTGCCAATCCGCATCTGGAGGCGGTGCCGCTGACGGCAATCTATGGAGGGTACCAGCATTACTGGGCCAAGAATTTGCGCTCGTCTGCCGTCTATGGCTTTGCGCAAACGCAAAACACCGACCTTGAACCTGGCTCCTCGTATCACCAGAGCAATTACGGCGCGGCCAACATCATCTGGAATCCGATCGGCTCGCTGAATGTAGGCACGGAGATTCTCTATGGCTGGCTCGTGCACGAGAACAGGGCCAGCGCCGACGATACGCGCTTCATGTTCAGCGCGAAGTACAGCTTCATCAAAATGGCGGAGACGAAGAAGTAAGCATCTCCGGCTGACTCCCGAAATTGAAAAGGACACGCTGGAAAGAACGTAATCGGATACTTAGCCAACTGGAGTTGCTGCGCTGTGCGTTCAGCAAAAACAAACAAGATTTGGAGAATGCACACGATAAAAGTAGGAATTGAAAAATCTGCCGTTACGACGTATTCCAACCAGAATGCAGGTTTCCACAAAACCAAGAAGCGGAGAAGAACAATGTTGACATGGTTTGCTACAACCCTCCGACACTACCCAGAGATCGCGATATTCCTGGTGCTGGCGCTTGGCTACTACTTCGGCAAGTTCACCTTCAAGGGTATCGGTCTCGGAGCCGTCACCGCCACGTTGTTGGCCGGCGTCCTGGTGGGACAACTCGGGATTACGGTCTCACAGCCTCTCAAGGCCCTCGTGTTTCTCATGTTCCTGTTTGCAGTGGGTTACGGCGTGGGCCCACAATTCGTACGCGGTGTCGCCAAAGACGGCCTGCCGCAGGCGATTTTCGCCGCCGTCCAATGTGTTTTCTGCCTGGCTGTTCCAGTCGCCATTGCGAAATTTGCCGGCTACGATATGGGCTATGCAGCGGGACTCTATTCCGGTTCTCAGACGATTTCTGCCGCCATGGGCCTCTCGACTGACGCCATCAATCGCGCGGGAATGGCGGCGGAGCACGCCAAAGCGATGCTGGACTCGATGCCCATCGCCTATGCCGTGACCTATATGTTCGGTACGGTTGGGTCGGCACTCGTCATCGCGCTCCTTGGTCCGGTGTTGCTGCGGATCAACCTGCCTGCCGCCTGCAAGGAATACGAGGAGAAGCAGGGCGGCGGGAAGGAATACGGTGGCGCCGGGTCGGCCTGGCACCGCTGGGAAGCCCGCGCCTTCCAGGTGCAGCCTGGCGGGCTTGCCGTTGGTCTGCGGACCTTCGAGGCCGAGTCTCTGGTTCCCGATTCGCGGCTATTTGTCCTGCGCGTACGGCGGGCGGACGGCACCATCGAGGATGCAACGGCAGACACCGTTCTGCACGAACGCGACGTCGTCGCGGTGGTGGGTGAGCGCGAAGCGCTGGTGAAGGTTCTTGGATCGGGCGTCAGAGAGACTGTGGGCGCGGTTGTGGCTGCGCGTGGCGGCCGCGTTAATGGCGATCTTCCCAATCCAAAGAAGTCAACGACATGGAACTGTTGAGTATGCCTGTCGAGGGCGTCGACGTTTACGTCACCAACAAAGCGGTGGACGGCAAGACGCTTGCCGAACTTGGCCAGAGCCCCGCCGCCCGTGGAGTGTTCCTGAGGAAGATCACGCGGGGAGCAGTTGCGACAGCGATCCCCATCCTGCCCAACACCAAGATCCATCGCGGTGACATTCTCACGCTCGTTGGCCGCACCCAGGACATCGCCGCAGCCACCAAGATGATCGGTGTTCCCGATAAGCAAACCGATGTAGCGGATGTCGCGTTTATCGGCGCGAGCATCACGGTTGGTGCTTTGATCGGTGCGCTCGTGCTGAAGGTCGGCGGGGTACCACTAACGCTTTCAACCGCCGGCGGCGCGCTCATCGCAGGCCTGGTGGCCGGTTGGTTCCGCTCCGTGCGTCCCACATTCGGCCGGATCCCCTCGTCGACCGTCTGGTTCATGAACTCGGTGGGTCTTAACATCTTCATCGCCATCGTAGGCATCTCGGCCGGTCCGGGTTTTGTGAACGGCTTGAAGACACAAGGCGCCGGCTTGTTCCTGTGGGGAGCGCTGGCAACCACGCTCCCTCTGGTGCTTGGTATGTTCGTCGCCAAGTACATCTTCCGCTTCCATGACGCGCTCACCCTCGGCATCGTCTCCGGGGCGCGCACGACAACAGCTTCGCTCGGACTGGTGTGCGATCTCGGGAAGAGCCAGGTACCCGCGCTCGGCTATACGGTAACGTACGCGGTGGGGAACACGTTTCTCACCATTTGGGGGATGGTGCTCATCCTGCTGCTCAGCTAACGATCGCTGCCTACCAAGGAGATCCACCATGGCTGTTATGTACCTCCAGCACCTGACACTGAGCCGCGCAAGATCAAGTTCATTGAAGAGAGTAGGGGGGGCAAGAGGGAAGAAAACGCGATGCTGGCAATCACGGGCCTGTTCCATCGACTTCCGGAACTTTCTCTCTTTGTCACGATTCTCGTCGGCACGATGGTTGCTACCAACAGGAGCAGGCGATGGACCTACAACAGGCCCGGAATCAAGTCCTGATTCTACTCACCGCAAGAGAACTCAAAGGAGAATGAAATGACAACGTCAGCTGCACTGGACCCACAAGTGGGGCATTCGCCGAGCAACTCCGAGAAAGAAACACCCTACGATCAATTCAACCTGCCGATCCCCGTCAACTTTCCCGAAGAAGGCATGTCAGCTAAGGCCGCCCATGCCGTTGTAATGAGCGAGTGTTGGACCGATGCAAATCCGATGCTCAACCTCTCTTCGTTCGTGACAACCTTCACGGAACCCGAAGCCCGCGACGTCTTCGCATCCGGTTCGTTTCGAAACTTCGCCGACCCGGACATGTATCCGCACACCAAGGAAACCGAGTTCACGTGTGTTCGCTGGCTGCACGACCTTTGGAATGGGCCGAAGGACGCCGAGCCCTATGGCGCCGCCACCATCGGCTCATCGGAAGCCTGCATGTTAGGTGGGCTGGCGCACAAATGGAATTGGCGGGAGGCGCGACAGAAGGCCGGGAAGGACACGAGCCACCCGAACATGGTCACCGGAGGCAACGTCCAGATCGTCTGGAAAAAGTTCATGCGCTATTTCGACGTCGAGCCTCGAGTCGTTCCCCTGCAACCCGGCAATTATCGCCTAACGGCTGAACACCTCGACAAATATGTTGACGAAAACACGATCTGCGTTGTTGCCATCGCTGGGCAGACCTTCACTGGTGAGGACGACGACATTCAAGAGATTCATGACTGGCTCGACGCCTATGAACAGAAGACGGGCATCTCCATCCCCATGCACATCGATGGAGCGTCCGGTGGCTTCGTGAATCCTTTCCTCGATCCGGATTACAAATGGGATTTCCGCCTGCCGCGAGTGCAGTCCATCAACGCCTCTGGACACAAATACGGACTGGTCCCCCCGGGTCTCGGCTGGATCGTCTTTAGAGACCGCAAAGTGTTCAATGAAAACCTGGTCTTCTACGTCAACTACCTCGGCGGGGAAGCTGCCACCGCGACTCTGAACTTCAGTAAGAGTTCGGCTACGATTCTCGTGCAGTACTACGCATTCTTGCGGCTTGGTCGTGAAGGCTACACGCGAGTGATGAGGCACGCACTCGAGCACGCCCAATATCTGCGCGATCGCCTGACCAAGGGCGGCAGGTTCCAGGTCATGAACAAGACGCAGCGAATTCCGGTGGTTGCACTGACCCTCGACAAATCCGTGACGCGCTACAACGAGTTCGACATCTCGAACAAGGTGCGTGAACGCGGCTGGATTCTGGCCGCTTATTCGATGCCTCCGGATGCCCAGGCGATCAACAGTCTGCGGATTGTGGTTCGTCCACACCTGAACCGTCAACTCGTCGAAATTCTGGCAGACGACATTGAACGGGCCTGCGACTTTCTCGAGAAGCATGGCGGCAACGCTACGCCTCCTCAGTTGCACGATTCTCACAAAACATCAGTTGCCAAGTGCTGAATTGGAAGGAGCAGAGCACGCCCAGATGAGGCTGCAGAGCCCATCTGGGCGCGAAGTTTGAGATTGATTGTAGATGCCGAGAGAGCTGATCGAAGTAACGTTCCGGTTCCAACACCCTTCCCCCGATTACGTACAGCGCCGTGAAGGCGCAACGAAGGAGAAGTAGAAATGGCCTCGTATGCACACCCTCAGCCGGTCGACCGTGGTGCCTCGCAGACTCGAACGGCTTATGGACGCAGCCGAGTTTCTAAGGCCGAAAGGAAATCGCGCGGGCAAATCACCGCATCCGACGATGTGCCGCGAAGCATTGATGCCGCCTCGCTCTTTGAGTTTGCGCCTGACGCGACGATCGCTGCTGTTGGCGCGCGGATGAATTCGACGACGATCCGAACCGCGGTTCTGTGCGCCATGTTCTGTTTTTCGATCGGTGTCTGGGGTCAGGCCACTGCGCCAGTCAACGAGAACGCGGGATCGCAAGTAATACCACCGGAATCCACGCCAATCGATATTCGGATACCCGATCGGCTGAGGCGCCAGATCGCTCCGACGCCGAGCGCGCCCTGGCATGCCCCGGATCTTAGCGGCTACACGAGCGCGCCCAAATCGGCCGAGCTTTCACCCATTGATCCGCAGAAGCATTATGAACTCGTTGAGCTAATCGATCTCGCCCAACGAATGAACCCAGAAACGCGCGTAGCTTGGGAGTCGGCGGTCCGGGCAGCGATTGGCGTCGGATTAGTTCAAGCCGAGTACTATCCGATGCTCACTCTGGCGGCGACCGGTGGTTACCTTACAGAGGCCATTCCGGCGCCCACCGATGTCGCGCCTACCGGTTTCTTTCGGGCGGACCTCGCCACGGTTTTGCCCGTATTGAGTCTGCGTTGGCTGCTCCTCGACTTCGGACGTCGGAGCAGTGCAATGGACTCGGCCAAGCAGGGCCTGCTGGCAGCCAACCTTGGTTTCAACCGCAAGCATCAGGAAATCATCTACAACGTCCAGCGCTCGTTTCTGGCGCTAACGAGTATTCGAGCAAAGATTGCGGTCGCCGAGAACTCAGTCAATGCGGCCCGCGCAGTTCGTGAGTCGGCGGAAACTCAATTGAGCAACGGATTGGCAACCATCCAGGAGGTTTCTCTCGCTCGGCAACAAGAAGCCCAAACTGCTTTCGATTTGGAGGACGTGCTTGCGAATGAACGTGATGCGGAGGTTGCGCTGGCGGAAAGCATTGGAATCCCGCCAACAACGCCGATCCAGATCACCGAATTCCCTTCGTTGCCGCCTCCAGCAGCACTGGAGACCTCGGTCGACAAAGTAATCGATCAGGCGCTGGCACGGCGCCCCGACCTCATCGCCAAGGTGGCGGTTCTCCGTGCCAAGGAAGCCGAGGTACGAAGTGCCCGAGCAGCTAGTTATCCGGTACTCGCCCTCACGTCCAACTTCAACACGATTAGCGGCGGGGTTCAAATCACCGGGGGGCATGGGTCGACTGGATGGTTCAGCTCCACCCAGCCAAGCGGGGGCGTGTTGCTGTCTTTTGAGTGGAACGTCTTTGATGGTGGGGCCGCCCATCGACGGTTAGAGATGGCAGAGGCTGAGCGTCGGACGGCCGAAGACGAGGTGACACTCGCCCGCGACAAGGCCATTCAGGACGTGTGGAAGGCTTACTCGGATGTACGGCTCGCCTTGCGCAAGCTTGATGTGGCGACGGCGCTGGTGGACGCCTCCCAAAAGTCCTACGACGCCAGCCTTGAAGCGAATCATCGCGGTCTCGGAACGCTCACGGATCTATTGGCGGCTCGCCGGGATCTGAGCCATGCGCAGTTCGTCGAGGTCGATACTAAGCTCCAGTTACTCAATGCTTCGTCAGCCCTTGCGTTTGCTACAGGCGATGCGCAGCGGCGACCCCAGTGAATCGAAGAAGTGTTTTCTATGGGAGTTTTCAAATTAACACCTGAAGGTGAGCGCAATGGGACCTCAGATTAATATCGTCGGTTCGTTCTTCCCGTCTTGGATGCTGTGCGCAGCGATCGGAATTGCGACGGCCCTTGCCGCGCGTTGGCTCTTTATCCGCGCCGGACTCGATCCTTATCTTGGCCCAAGGCGGCTGATCTACACAAGTCTCTGCATTCTAGTCACCCTGGTGTTGTGGGTGGCCTTTTCCAGGAGCTAACTATGTCTGAAATTGATCTTCGATCAGATCCCGGTGCCCGCCGCGTTATAGGCCGAATGCTTGGCATAGCCATCATCGCGGCAGCCGCCATCGCGGTTGTAGTAGCTCTTCTCCAGTGGGAGATAAGGCCGCAGACGGATGATGCTTCGATTCGCGCCAACTTCGTCGGTATCGCGCCAGAGGTGAATGGCCAAATCAACGAAATACTGGTGCATGACAACCAAAGGGTTGAGGCGGGCGACCTCCTCTTCGTGATTGACCCTCGGCCGTACGAGATCGCGTTGGATCGCGCCCGGGCCAACCTCGCCCTTACCCGTAAAGAGGTTAACGGCCTGAAGGACAGCGCGCTTTCTGCTGGAGCCGCCGTATCCAAGGCTGAGGCCGATCTCAACGCCTCGGCGGCTAATGTCACAAGCCGGGAGACAGATCCCGTTGTTGCTGATGCCGAGATAAAACGGTTGGAAGCACAGTACCTGCAAGCCGATAATCATTTAAAGCGCGTTGAGCCAATGGCGTCAGGACAGTTTGTCACCGCAGACAGCGTCGATCAAGCTCGCACCCAGCGGGACATCGCCGCCGTCGCGCTCGAAGAGGCTCGGGCCAAAAAAAGCGCGGCAACCGCGGGGTTGGCGGCCACTCGCGCCCAGCATGTTTCCATCGAAGCAGCTCTGCAAAAGGCCCGAAGCGACCGGTCTAGTGCCGAGGATGCCATCGGCGAAACCGACGGAGTCAATGCGAGGGTAGTGGCAGCGGAAGCGGCAGTGCACTCAGCGGAGCTGGATCTCAGTCACTGTCGCGTACGTGCGCCGTTTCCTGGCCTGGTAGTCAACATGAACATATCAAATGGTGCCTTCGCCCACGCGGGTACGCAGGTATTCACTCTGGTGGATACACGCACCTGGTATGTCGTCGCCAACTTCCGTGAAACGCAGCTTGGTCGCATCACATCAGGGGCGCCCACTGATCTCTATCTGCTGTCGCAACCGGGAAAGCACTACAGAGGAACCGTAGTTGGACTCGGATGGGCAGTGGCGCCGGAAAACGCAGGTACCGCCAATGGCCTGCCAAGCGTCGACCGCTCTCTCGACTGGATTCAGCTAGCGGCGCGCTTTCCGGTGCGTATTAAGGTAGAGAATCCGGACGACTCCTTCCGCATCGGCGCCTCGGCGGTAGCGACGGTGCACGGTACCTGGCGCAGCGTAGGTCCATGAATTCCAAATCACTTCTCGACTTCCTTCGCCGCGAGCTGACTCCCACAGCCGGCAGGGGCAGCGCTACGTTCCGCCTCGTTCTGGCGTGCATGGCAGCCACCGTCCCAATTCTGAGCCACCACATTCCCGAAGCGGTCCTCGTCATGATGGTCATGTACATGGTCGCTCGAGAAGACACGGCCGCAACGCTCATCGGATCGATCATGAGTGCGGCGGGCGTCACCATCGGTCTGGCTTCAGCCCTCCTCGCCTGGGAAATTTCCCTGGACATCCCGTGGCTACGTCTCTGTTTCTTGATTGCATTCATCTTTGGGAGCCAGTTTCTCCAACGCGTTCTGAGGATCGGCGCGCTGGGCGCCGCCATCGGCATTCCGGCGGCCATGGTCATGATCTTTCCTGACACTTTCCCGCCGAATCCGGAATTGATGGTCGAGATGGTTCTGTGGATCTGGTGGTGCGTAATACTCGGACTCGCCATTAACGCCGGCGTGCAGCTCCTCTTGTCTCCGGGAGACCCACTCACGCTGCTCCGGCGCGCGCTGGACACAAGGCTGTTGACTGTGGAGAAGGCTCTCCGGCGCCTGGCAGGGAACGCCGCCATCGAGCCGCCCGTGGCGTCCTTAAATGCTCTCGCCATCGAGGGCATGACCCGGCCGCTTTCGCTCCTGAAGAGCGCCTCGATATTTCAGCCGTGGGCACGTAAGCATAGAGACCAGCTTGCGGCGATTGTCACACTCACGGATCGGCTGGTGACGTCTGCAGTGTCACTCGAAGCGATCGCACCGCTTTCTAACGAATTGGCGAGTCGCGGGCGTCTCTTGAACGTAGCAGACAGCTGTGATCGTACGCGGCTGGCATTCAAGGAGCTGCGGTTCCCCTCGCCCAGTAAGTGGTCGGAACTTGCGGCCGGCGAGACGTCGGACATGCTGTCCCCACTGGCCGACATGGAAAGCACACTCGATCAGATCGCGCTCGCCGTGCCTGATGGCGCGGTTCGCTCTGGTGAATCTGCTGCTGCCCCCTCTGGAAAGCCGGGCCTCTTTCTACCGGGCGCTTTTACCAATCCCGAATACCTCCACTTCGCGATCAAGAGCTCACTGGCAGCGCTGATCTGCTATGGATGCTTCATCGGCTTCGACTATCCTGGCATCTCCACCTCGTTGCTGACCTGCCTTGTAGTGTCGCTCTCGACCATCGGTGCCAGCAACCAGAAAGGAATACTCCGAATTGGCGGGGCCGTCGTCGGCGGTCTGATAGGTATGATCGCGCTGATTTATCTGTTTCCCAATGTGGAGACCTTTAGCGGCTTTTTGCTGATCTTCGCTGCCGGAACCGCAGTGGCCGGATGGCTGAACTTCGGCAGCCCCCGCATCTCCTACGCAGGGAACCAGCTCGGCCTTGCTTTCTACATCGCTGTCCTGCATTTTGGACCGTCCCTGAACCTCACCGCCATCCGCGATCGCATGATCGGCATCGCGTTCGGTCTCATTGTGTTCGGCATCGTTGAACATTTGCTGTGGCCCGTACGCGCAGCAAACACGCTGCACGCGAATGTTGCCGAGTTGATGCATCTGCTGGCGGAGCTAGCCCGCACGGAAGCTAGCAGTGAGGTGGAGGCATTTGCTAGTAAGGATGCGACTTCCTGGCGTCGACAAATCTCGATCAAGGTCGAAGAGATCCAAAGGCTCATTGAATCGTCCAAGTTCGAGTCGAGTACTTTCAAGGTGAGTGAGATCCAGAAGCATATTGGTGACGCCCAGATAGTCTTCACATTGTTGATCGCGCTTGCTCGCCAGAGGCTCGATGTCACGCAGCCGGATGTGGTTCTGATGGCCGCGAGCAAGGTCGATAACGCCATTGCGACGGCCCTACTGGCCTTGGAGACTTACGTAACAAGCGGATCTCGACCGGCGTTACCCAATCTCGAAGGTGAGGTAGATAGGTTTGAGCGCTCCAATGCTGGCATGGATGCGCTTCATACGACAGCCGCCGATCCTCGCCTCGTTGAGAGGTTGGCCATTTATCGCGCGCTTGTCGCCGCTATAAACCGGCTGTCCGCCGCAATGAGTTTTGACGATCAATGGATCCGCCCACACCTCGCAGTAAATGAGAGTCCGAAGCACAACCTGGCGTAATGAAACATCCCCCACGCGCGGTCGCGGACGCAGAGCTTGGGAAACTCTGCACAAGTCTCCGATTAAGTTGCGTCATTTAAGCCCCAACCTGCATTAGTGTCAAACGGGGGCGCCGATTGAACTGTGAAGCAGCTACCAGGATCAGAATAACCATACCCAGACGAAACGCACCAGCGAGTGTCTCAAGTCCGGAGTATTCTGGACCCATGCCTCCGTGTTTACTGCGGCTTCCGTTCCTGACGGTATTGGTCTTGCTTGCCCTTGGGACCGCCCTGTCTCAGTCGAAAATAGCGACTGTCGGATCCGCTCCGTCGGTGCACACGTTGGTTCTGGATGGGCTGGGAAAGGGCGTCGTCTCCGTCGACGGCCCCTGGCAATTCCATACCGGCGACGACTCTTCATGGGCCTCACCCTCCTTGGACGATTCCAAGTGGGAGCAACTCACTGCCGACGACACCTGGGGCACCCAGGGCCACGCAGGCTACGCCGGATTCGCCTGGTACCGGCGTCACATCCAATTTTCGCCACCGGCTATTGCCAACGAAAGGCTCGCGATCCTGATACCGCCCGTCGACGATGCCTACGAGCTCTATTGGAACGGACTGAAGATCGGCGCCCTGGGCAGCCTTCCACCTCACGCACTCTTCCACAACGGACATCGCCAGTCGTTTGCGCTGCCGGTGTCATCTTCCGTCGGATCGGACGGCGTCCTAGCGCTCAGAGTTTGGAAGGCGCCACTCGGAACAATCGATCTCGCCACGGGAGGCGGCCTAAATTCGCCGCCCGTTATTGGAGACGCGGATCTCATTGCGGCCGATGTGGCCATGGGCGATTTCCGACGGCTGCAAGCAAGCCTGTATGGCCGTGCACTCAGCTACTTCTTCATTTTGTTCGCGGCGTTCTCATTCTTCGCGTGGATGCGAATCCGCAGGGAAAGGCTCTTTCTTTGGTTTGCAATCTGGCTGCTGGCAAAGGTTGTCCTGTTCTACTTGTCTTCTGATCGAGTCATTGAACTGCTTTCTAATGCTGCTTTTGGTTTCTGGCTCATAGTCCTCCATTCAATCGTCGATACGTCGATATTCCTATTGCTCCTTTACCTGTTCAATTTGCAAGCCGATCGCCGCGTCCTCCGTTGGACATGGACTGCGATTGCAATCAATGCCGGCTCGGGTTTGGCGGCTGCGATCGTGCAACTGACCTGGCCCGACCCCGGGCCGGAAGTCCTGTGGGCCTCAGCTGTAACGATAGCTGTCTTTCTGCTCTCTGAGGTATTCGTTTTTGTTCTCGTCTATCAGGGCTTGCGTGGAAAGCTCGACCGATCCCGCAGGCTGGTCGGTGTGGTGGCATTTCTGGTTTACCTGCATGAGATCGTCAGAGTTGCCTGCGCAGAAGGCAGACGCTTTACCCATTTGACTGTCTACGAGAAGATGAGCACGCCGCTCTTCCATATGTTCGGGGCGAGTATTACGTCCAGGCAGATTCTCGAAACTACTCTTATTCTCTGCTTAGCCTACGCGCTCACGCGTCATTCAATCGAGCAGCGCGGGCACGAACAGGCTATTGAGTTGGAACTGAAGTCCGCGGAAGCGGCAACCCAAGCAAAATCCCTTTTCCTGGCCAACATGAGCCATGAGATTCGTACGCCGATGAACGCCATCATCGGCATGTCCCACCTGGCACTGCGAACGGAACTCAATCCCCGGCAAAAGGACTACGTAAAGAAAATTCAACTTTCAGGCGAGCACCTGCTGGGGATCATCAACGACATCCTTGATTTCTCGAAGATCGAAGCCGGCAAGATTTCAGTCGAGAACATTGACTTCGAATTCGACAAAGTGCTGGAGAATGTCAGCAATCTGATTGCAGAGAAGGCGACTGCCAAAGGGCTAGAATTGATCTTCGACATCGATCCTTCTATCCCGAGCCATCTTAAAGGCGATCCCCTGCGCCTGGGGCAAATCCTGATCAACTTCTGCAACAACGCCGTCAAGTTCACCGAAAAGGGCGAGATTATCGTCAAGGCTAGGGTGCGGGATGAGGATGAGAAGGGCAAACTGATTTACTTCTCGGTCAGCGACACGGGCATTGGACTGACTGAGGAACAGATGGGGCGCTTGTTCAAGGCGTTCGAGCAAGCGGATACGACCACAACGCGGCAATACGGGGGTACCGGGCTGGGCCTGGCAATTTCAAAGCAGTTGGCCAGGTTGATGGGCGGCGATGTAGGAGTTACGAGCGAGATCGGCAAGGGAAGCACGTTCTGGTTTACGGCCCGGCTCGCGACCGGTGAAACCGTTCCCCGCAGCATGCAATTGCCGGATCTGCGCGGCCGCCGCGTTTTGATCATCGATGACAATTCGATGGCGCGTGAAGTGTTGGCGAGTATGTTGACCAGCATGACATTTGTTGTGGATGAAGCACCTTCGGGGATGGACGGAATCGAAATGGTAAGGCAGGCGGCTGACGCCGGCAAGCCCTACGAAATAGCCTTCGTCGATTGGCAGATGCCTGGTATGGATGGTATTGAGACGGGGAAACGGATTTGTGCGCTGCCTGATCTTTCCGCATCGCCGCAGCTCGTGATGGTCACAGCTTACGGCCGGGAAGAGGTCCTCAAGCAAGCCGAAAACGATGCCTTCCGCAGCGTGTTGATCAAGCCAGTCACGGCTTCCATGCTCTTCGATACGGCCATGCATATTCTTGGCGGGCATCAAGACCAGGCGGAAGCCCTGCAGGCAAGCCCGGACATCGATCTTGATCAGTTGCGCGGTGCGCGGATCCTGCTTGTCGAAGACAATGAACTCAATCAAGAAGTCGCGATGGGGCTGCTCGAAACAGCCAACATGTCGATTGACCTCGCAGAGAATGGCGAGGTTGCCGTCCGCATGATCAATGAAAAGGATTATGACCTTGTACTGATGGACATGCAGATGCCAGTGATGGATGGAGTGGCCGCGACGCGCGCCATCCGGTCGAATCCCCGCTTTATTTCTTTGCCCATCATCGCCATGACCGCCAATGCGATGGAGAGCGACCGCGAGATTTGTATCAAGGCGGGGATGAATGACCATGTTGCAAAACCCATCGATCCTGACCACTTGTTTGCGACGCTGAAACGATGGATCACGGTGCGCAGCGCTGTACCCTCCTCCGATGTGCCCTCTAAAGAAGCCGGGAATTCCATTGCAGAGATTCCACCGCAGATCCCTGCGATTGAGGGTGTCGACGTGGTGGATGGACTCAAGAGAGTCGGGGGCAATCTGCGCCTCTACAAAGAATTGCTTGTCAAGTTCGCGGCAAAGTACGCCGATGCCGACGTACAAATCTCATCCGCGCTTCAAAGTGGTGACGGCAATGCTGCCGAGCGCATCGCCCATACGGTAAAGGGTGTTGCGGGAAACATCGGGATCAAAGAAGTGAGGTTCGCGGCGGAGAGGTTGGAGAAGGCGATTCGGGATAGCCACGAAGGAGTTCCGTCCCTGCTTGAGGATTTCACTTCTATCCTGCACCCCCAGATCCACTCCATCGAGAGGGCTTTGTGCGATTCCGTCGTGTCCACATCGGAGAGCGCGGCGAAGACAGATCTTGATTCGGTTGCTGCTTCTATTGATGTAGCGCGACTGCGCGTCCTCCTCGAGGCAAGCGACGGCGACGCCGAAGAGACGTTTCGGAGTCTGCAAAGCGCTCTTTCCGGTCACATTGAAAAGGTGCGACTCGATGCACTTGGCGCGGCCATCGACGATTTCGATTTTTCCGGAGCACTGCAGAAACTCGATGAGATCGCCCAGGAAATTGAATTGAGCCAGCGAAAGGCAAATGGATGAGCCTCGAACCGCCTTACTCCTCGTGACAAACACATTTCTGGAGGTTCTCGAACAGAGTCGCATACAAAGCTCGACTTCAATGCGGTTGACGATGCGAATGGTTCGCTAACTGTGCAATGCAATCAGCATCCTGCACCCGGCGCGGTTCTCTGAGAAATACTGATTGAGCCCGGCGACGGTCTCTTTGAGCCCGCGGTCGAGGTTGACATCCAGCGCGGTTACAACCGGCGACATCTCCTTGCCTTGTGCCGGCTGGGATTGATGAATTCAAGCCTGTTTCGCCTGAAAAACGACCCGTACCTCATTCAATTACCACCCCCGCCGACCGCGCATCGACAGCTCGAACCTGCGCCACCACCTCCGCCAGACTTGTAGCCACCGAACCCGAAAGCGACTTCACGAGTCTCTGCATTCGAGCCTCGCTCGGACGCTGATAACTCCACAATCCCGCAATCAGAGTTGGCGAATTCGCTTCGCCCCCAATGCTCTTGGCCACCTTCCGTACATTCCCCTCCGCGAATGGAGGCACTGCCGAAATGCAAACCACGTCGTCCGACTCGCACCCCACGCTCGCGATCAATTCTCCCGGCGAATCCACTACGTGGAAAGGAATCGCCGGAAAGCCCTCCTGCAACAGAAAATGCGCGCACATCGCCGCGGCAATCTCGTCCGCCATAGTCCGCGCCGGTACGCAAAACACCCGCGTATGCTGCATTTCCCGCTCCATCTTGGCCGACGCTTCGCCCTCCGTCAACTCCAACACAAATTCCCTGATGGTTTGCAGTATGAAATCCTCGCGCTTTGCATCCAGCTGCCCGGTCTGCCGGTCTCGTTCCGCCAACGCCAGCGCCGGAATCACAATCCGGTCGAAAACCGATATCAGGGGCTTATTCTTACCATGCGATTCCAGCATATTCATCGCGTCATGCTGGTCGAGCGCCAGCAGTCGTTGGTAGAAGATCACGTCGGGCGTCAGTACCGGCTCGTCGCCCAGCAACACGTGCAGGAACTCGAACTGTGGCGAATGCTTCCCAAGCACGGTGAGACAAACCGTCAGCGGTGTCGAAAGCACCAACCCCACGGGACCCCAGATTACGGTCCAGAACACCGCTGAAACCAGCAGGGCCACGGCCGAAAGTCCCGTATTAACCCCATAAAGCATCGGCTCCACAATGTTGCCGACAATGGTCTCCGTCACGACGAATAGGGCAACCACTGAAAGCGGAGTGCGCCATCCATCGGTCTCCGCAACCGCCACCACGAAAGGCATCAGCGCCGCGATTGCCGGCCCGATGTAAGGCAGAAATCGAAGCATCAGGCCCAACGCGCCCCAGAGCAGCGGGCTCGGCACACCCAGCAGCCAGAGGCCCAGCGCAATCACCGCGCCGAACCCCGCATTCACGGCGAATTGTAGCAGCACATAGCGGCTCACTCGCCGCCCTGCGTCGTCCATCGCTTTGGTGGTTGCGTGAAGATTCTCCTCGCCCAACAGCCGCAGCAGCCGGTTCCGCAGATTCTCGCGGTCGATCAGCATGAACAGCGTAAAGATCAGAACCAGGCCCGCTGTTCCAATCGGCCCGAGCACACTGCCCGCATACTCGCGGATTGCCTGCATCATGTTGTGCTCGGTAACGATCTCGACCTTCAGTGGCGCCTGCACATCCGGCAGCTTTGAGTTGTCGACTTGGACGCCCAGATCTTCGAGTGCGGAGACGGCATCGTTGAGGCTGTTCGAGTGGCCCTGCAGCGCCGCAATCTTACGCTGGATATTCTGCGCATCGTCGCGCAGCCGGCCGGCGCCTTCCATCATCTGCCCCTTCGCGAGCCAGCCCACGATCGCCAGTAGAACGCCCGCCACGATTAGCACCAGGCCCGCCGCCGTCGCGCGGGGGATCCGCCACCCTTCCAGGCGCTTGACTATGGGACTGAGAAGGAAAGCCAGCAAAAGCGCAAACGCCAGCGGAATGAGAAGCTCTCGAGCGAAGTAGAGAACGGCGATGGCAAGGATCAGGCCAAGTATCGGCACCAGCCTTGAGTTCCCGATCTGAGAGTGTTCAGTCAAGACTGAACCCTACCAGTCTCGGAGCCGGTCAAAAGTGCTGCCGATCCTTTTTTCAGAGCAGTTCGCTCATTGCGAGGGACGAACCGACCCGGCACGTGCGTGGTATACCGAAGCAGCGCCAAACTGCAAGCGCACAATTGACAGGCTCGAAGGACGTTAAGCGATGCGCAGGACCGGATCACGACTTTCCGCCGGGGTTCGCCGCGAAATACTGATCGAGCCCGGCGGCGACCTCTTTCAGGCCGCGTTCGAGATTGACGTCCAATGCCGTGACAATCGCCGAGATCTCCTTGCCCTGTACTGGTTCGGACTGGGAATAGCCATGGGACCAGACAACCTTGCCTGACTTTCGGTCATAGAGTTGAAAGTCCATCGATACCAGCCCTGTGATACCACTCGTACCGTCCACCTCCTCGAAGTCGTAGAGGTGGCCCCGGACCAGAAACTGGCCCCCCGAGGCGCTCCCAAGGCTATCTACAGACTGGTAAGTTCCTGAGGTTCTCAGCATGTGAATCAAATGGTCGTGCACCAACTCGACGGGCGGCTCGATCCACCGGCTGTACTGGTACGTACCCACCTCGTTGGTGCCGATGCGATACGCGATCGGCGAATCCCGGAAGATCGCGGGAGTGCTGATGTCCGCAACCAGCAGAGACACGGTGGGCGTGCCGCTTGAGAGGGCGGGGGCCGTGGAGGACTGAATCGCGTAATACCGGATGGGCTTGGTTTTGCCGCATCCGCTCAGGATCAGGGCCAGCAGCGAGAACAGAATTGGACCGGTCGCTCGATTCATAGTGAACCTCTTTCGTGTGCCCTCAAGCCTTCTTCAAGGGTCTTCATCTTGTTTCCGCTCATGGGACAACCAGGCCGAATCGAATCCTCGATTCGTCATCCCGGGCGGGTACCTACTTGATCAGTTCGCCAGGTTTGCGATCCTTCACGTTGTTTCCACGAATGAGGACCGACGGGTTGGTCTTCAACGAATCCGTTAGTTGTCGCACATTCTCGGTGGCGACGCGGATATTCACGAGGATCTGGTCGATATTGTCGCCGCCGGTTATGTTCTTCAGTTGCTCGATCAGCGTTGAAGCCGAAACCAGTGTCTGCTTCAATTCCACCACGGTGGCGCGGATGTCCGGTTGATTCTCAACCAGCATTGAATCGACGTGCGACAGCACAACATTCGCTTGATTCATCGTGGTTTTGAGGTTGTCCAGCATGGGCTGAATCTGGGCGGTGGCGTTCTGTATATTGGTCAGGCTGGCCGCAACTTTCGGCCGGCTGTCTGCCAGCAGGCCGTTCAGGTTCCCCAGGCTGGCGCTGACGTCGCCACGGTTCTTGTCGTTCAGAAGGTCGTTGACGCGGGTGATCGTGACTTGCAGTTCCACCAGGCGCTGATCCAGGTTCTGCAGAACGTCTTTCGCAACCGGCTCCAGGCTGCCGATCATGTCGCCAAGGTCCCCTATCCCGAGCGTCTCGGCAGACTTCAATTCGCTCCCCGCGGGAGCCAGCGCGGCGCCCTTGGTCCCGGTTCCCACTTCCAGGAAATTATCCGAGAGCGCGCCGAGAGCGGCGATCTTGGCTATGCTGTCGATCTTGACGGGAATATCGCGCTGCACCGTGAAGTCGATCTCGATTCGAGTCGAGTCCCCCGGATCGATGCGGACGGTCTTGACCTTGCCTGCATCCATTCCCGCGTATCGGACCTTCGCCCCGGGCAATAGTCCCCCCGCCGCCTTGAAATACGTGTGGTACGGAGTGCCGCCCGAAGAAAAAGTCCCGGCCACGGCCAATACCGTCCCAATCAGCAGTGCCGCCGCAATACAGACGAAGACGCCGACCAGGGCTTCTTCACGCTTGCTCTTCATAGCATCCTCATTCTCAGTGGCTCCACCATGTCAGTTCTTCTTAGTCTTGCGTTCCCCGGTGAGCATCTGCAGATAATCGAGTTCTTCAGTAACTTCAGGTTCTGGAACCCGGTCCAGGAATTGACGCACGCGTGGATGCGTGCTCGCTTGAAACTCTTCTTTGGTTCCCAGCGCCACAATATGGCCCCGGTCGACATATACCATCCGATCAGCGATCAGAAATGCACTGGCAAGTTCGTGGGTCACGACTACCATCGTTATCGCGTAAGCCTTCTTGAGGTTCAAAATCAGTTCGTCAAGTCCCGCGGCAATGATCGGATCCAGCCCTGCGGACGGTTCATCGAAGAACAGAATCTCGGGGTCCATCGCCAGCGCCCGCGCTACGGCGGCGCGCTTCTTCATTCCGCCACTGAGCTCGGATGGCATGAAGTCTTCGAAGGCGCTCAGGCCCACCTGGCCGAGTTTGATGCGCACCATGATCTCGATCGTCGATTCTTCGAGATCGGTATGCTCGTGCAGCGGCAGCGCAACGTTCTCGCCCACGGTCATCGAGCCGAACAGTGCGGAACCCTGAAACGACATTCCCATTCTTTTTCGAATCGCGTTGAGTTCTCGGTCGGAGATCTTCGCGGTATTGACTCCACCAATCCAGACCTCTCCGGAGGTAGGCCTTTCGAGACCAACCAGGGTCCGAAGCAGGGTGCTCTTTCCCGAGCCTGAACCGCCCAGGATCACCATGGTTTCTCCGCGCCGGATATCGAAGGTGATCCCGTGGAGGATCTCGCGTTCGCCGTAACTCACGCGGAGGTTCACCACCGAAATTGCAGCCTCGTTTGCGACCGCGTCAGTCATCTTGAGCAACCTCCGCCGTTAGGTCGGATTGATGAAATAAAACAAGGCTGTGAAAACCAGGTCGACCACAATCACGAGCGCGATCGAGGTGACGACGGCAGACGTAGTGGAACGTCCCACCTCCTCGGCGCCCGCGCCGGTGGAGAATCCTTCCTTGCATCCGACAGCCGTAATGACCAGTCCGAACAACGCACTCTTGATCAGGCCCGTATAAATATCGCGATTGACAATCGAATCCAGCGTCGCATGAAAGTAGGAGCCGATAGTGAATCCCGCGCCTGCGACACCGAAAACGCATCCCCCGACAACGCCCATAAAGTCAGCCCAGACTGTCAGGCATGGCACCATGATGAGCATGGCCAGAAACTTGGGCGCGACAAGGAAGGCAACCGGATCGAAAGCCATGGTTCTCAGGGCATCCACTTCCTCAGTCACCTTTTTCGTGCCGATCTCCGCGGCGAATGCCGACCCTGATCGGCCAATGACGACGATGGCCGTGAGCAGGGGGCCAAGTTCGCGCAGAATCGACACCGCCACCGCACCGGCCACAAGTTGCATCGCGCCCAATTGCCGCAGCTCATACGCGCTCTGGAGAGCCATGATGAGGCCGACAAAGAAGGTGATCAGTGAAACGATGGGGATGGCCTCGACCCCCACGGCCATGGCCTGGTGGAGGGCCCGCTTCGGCCGCAGGCGTTGGCCGCGGAAAGGACCAATGAACGTGACGTAGGCGGACTGACCGGCGAGACTCGCCAGGCCTCCGATGTACGCGAAGCTGTTGATCGTAAGTGCGCCGACCGCTCTCGGGATCGTTAGGATCTTCATTGCGAGTTACATCCGTTCCGTGCGATGCTCCAGCGGTATGCCGCGGACGGCTTTTGTTGAAATGCCAGACCGTTCCACTCGGTCTCAGGCCTCGAGCGCCTGCAATTCGGTCTCGCGGATTTCGAACACTCCGGTCAACCGTGTCAATTGCAGCACTTTGAGAACTGCCCCGGTCACTCCAAAAAGAATGATCCGCTTCTTCGACTTCTTGGCCTCTTGAAGAACTTCCAGCATGGACGCGATGCCCGAACTGTCGATGTACTTCACTTCCTGCATGTTGATTGCAAGTCGCTGTGTCCCCGTCAGTGACTCCAACAATGATTTTCGCAACGCCGGTGAAGTACCAAGATCAATCTGACCGACCACGTCTACAATCACGGCATCTCGATCACTTCGAGTCGAAAACTCTAGCTGTCTCTCCATGTGCATCCTTCACTGGCTCGGGTCAGAGCCTCTCCTGCATTAATTCCGATCGGCGCGTGCCTTTGCGCCTGTCAGCCGTTTGACAAGCTTCAGTTGATTCCCCCCAGAGACCTTTTGATACGACACTTCATCCATGATGGCCTTGATCAGGTGTGTCCCGCGGCCACTCAATGCAAACTCATCCAGGGGCTTGCCGCAGATCGCCGCCGGATCCGGTGGCTCCCCGTGGTCGAGCAGTGTGAACTCCATTTGCTCCTCGTCCACGAAGCACTCGAACTCGATCTCCCGGTCGTAACAATTCTTGTAGGCGTGGCGAATGATGTTAGCCAGGGCCTCGTCAACCGCGAGTGTGACCTCAATGCACTCCTCATTCGACAAACCATAGATCACACCCAACTCGCCTACCGCAGCGCGAACCACAGACAAGAATCGCGGATGACTTTCCACACCCAGCCGCAAATGAAAGCTCATTTAGGTCGATTATCTCCGTCGGGATGCGCCCGGCTTCGCATTCGAGACTTTAGTTGGTCGGCCTCAGCCCCAGAATCTGGCTGCCAACAAGGCGGCGCGGACCAATCATCTTAGAGCAAGACGACTTCCGAATCGTGTGTGAAGATTTGCGTGGGGGTTAAGCCTTTGCCAACAACATTTTGTACCGTACCGGTGCGATGAGGAGAAGGCCATCGTGTCGGCCAACAGTCCGAGATTTCGGGGAGCCTCCGAAATCTCGGAGATTATCTCCATCGGGATACCTCCAGTTTTCGCAGTCGAGACTCCAGCATGGTCGACTTCACGCGAGATCCGGACAGCGCCAAACCTCGGCCGCGTTGAAGTCTGCTAGCTCCGGTCTCATTTGGCGATCCTTGAAGTTTCTGTAGCCGCTCAGGGCATCGTGACGCATCGCAATCCTCGGGTTCGAGGCTTTGTTTCCGATTGCGCAAACATGCCGATCATGATTTGCGCCTGCGCCCGTAGGCTTCATCTGTGTAAGTCCAAGTCAAGGTAAAATCGTAGCCGAGCTCATAAGAGCGGGCATTGATCGAATCAGGATGTGCCGTTTGATCCTCTCCAACCCGCATCTGGAGCGGACTTGGGGCCACCATTGAGGCTTATGTTTTGCGGCGGGTTCGGAGCGCCTTTGTCCGCTGATTTCAGCGGTTGCGACTAGGAAGATCAGAGGACGCTAGTATGTATCAGATCGAGATGCAGGAAATGTCTGAAGACTTCTTCCAATGTTGGAAGGCAGCCGGCAATCATCTCAACAGCCGGGTCGATGCAGGCATTCGGTCTTGGTTGCGTGCTCACCCGTACCCACCGTTCTTGGAGCATCTGTCTTTTCGGCTCGGCAACCAGTTATTCTTCGTCCGTGTCGAAGACGTTGGCGGGAAGGTACTGGGTCCTGGGAGCGTGCGTGGCCTACCTTGCCAAGCACATCGAGAGGTTGTGGCCTCTCGACTGAGATGGGGGCGCGGGAAAGAGCCTCATCCAGATACACGGTGAGGCTGGCCATACTCATGAACACTTATCGAGAGGAATTCTGTTTCTCTTTTAAAGGACGGGCGCTTTGACGCAGGTTCTCCGTACACTGTCCAGTTTGCAAGTGTCTCAGATGACCGTTCTTCTAACCGGATCGTCCTTATAAGAGCGGGGGGTGAGATCGACCCCCACTTGAGTGGCGCGCAAACCGCTGCCAGTCCCAGGCGGTTTCTCCAACCGCCGGCAAACCTCTGAACCGTCGATTGCGGTGGTGATCGAAATTCGTATAGAAATAAGTTGCATTAGACAAACGCGTCGGGTTTGCGCTAGGATGCGAAACCCATAGTGCAATCTCCGGATTAATCCGTGTTCAAACACCGGCTTCGAGTTCTGACTCTCATGGCGCGGTGCCGCTGCGACTCTCTCCCTGGAAAGGTCAAGAATGTGTCCCCCGCTCTCGGTCGGCGGAACGCAAAGGTAGGTTTACCACGAAACGGGCAGGTTTGCGCAGCCAGCGGAGGCAGAACAATAGCGCAGTCACAGCGGAATTTGCAACATTGGCGGATACTGGAACCATTGCATTGCGTTGCCCGCAGCTTACGTGGCCTGAAGTATGCTTTTGCGGATTTTGAATATCGAGACAAGGCAGGTACAGAAATGAAATCAGAATCAACTCTCGAGGAATTGGCGTTCCATGCTCTCGATTCCTTCCAGATTGAAATCCCCTCCTGGGGGTTTGCGAATACCGGCACCAGGTTCGGGAAATTTGTTCAGGCGGCGGCAGCTTCGACGCTTGAGGAGAAGTTCAGCGACGCAGGCCAGGTGCACAAACTCACCGGCGTCACGCCCACCCTGGCTTTGCACGTTTTGTGGGACCTGCCCAATGGAATCTCGGACGCTGAAGCGGTGCATAGCCTTGAGAGCCAATATGGTGTCACAGCCGGATCGATCAATCCCAATCTGTTCCAGGACCAGGAATTCAAGTTCGGTTCCCTGTGCAATCCCTCGGCCGAGATCCGCGAACGCGCCATCGCCCACATGCTCGATTCCGTAGCGATCGCGCGCCAACTGGGTTCGCGCGATGTTTCGCTCTGGCTGCCGGACGGATCCAATTACCCCGGCACGCAAAGTATTCGGAACCGGATTCAATGGCTGGAAGACGCCCTGCGGCGCACCCACGAGCAGCTCGGGCCTAACCAGCGCCTGCTGGTTGAATACAAGCCTTTCGAACCTGCCTTCTACCATACCGACATCGCCGACTGGGGCATGGCCGTGCACCTGGCCCAAACTGCGGGGCCAAGCGCGCGCGTGCTTGTGGATACCGGGCATCACTATGCCGCACAGAACATCGAGCAGATCGTCGCGTGGCTTTTGCATGTCAACATGCTGGGAGGTTTTCACTTCAACGACCGCCGCTATGCTGATGATGACCTGACCCTGGGATCCATCGATCCTTATCAGATTTTTCGTATCTTCCATGAGATTCACTTGGCGGGGCGCGATAGTTTGGGACAAATCGCCTTCATGATCGACCAGAGTCATAACTTGAAAGGCAAGATGGAAGCCATGGTGCAGACCGTGGTCGCCGGACAGGAGCTATGGCTGAAGGCGGCACTGGTTGATCGGGATAAGTTGGATCTCCTGCAGAACAGATGCGAGTTGGTTGCCGCAGAAGAGTTGTTCCGCGGCACGTTCTGGCTGGACGTGCGGCCGCTGGTCAAGGAATGGCGTCGTGCACGGGGTCTTCCCGAAGATCCTCTGCTTGCCCTTGCTGAGAGCGGCTATGTGCAGCGCATTACTGCCGAGCGCGGCGGTAAGTTGGCACCTGCAACCTCGTACGCTTAGGATAGTTGTCTGAATCAGACGCAGCTGCCATCGCACGGAGGAACTGGAGGTTGACAAAACCCAGGATCAAACGGCTCTACCTGATTCCGATCCTCTCCAAGGCCTTCGATGTGCTGGAGCTGCTGGAGCAGACCAACGGTCCCATCGCACTGGAAGATGTGTACCAGCAGACCAATATTTCCAAGACCAGCGTGTATCGGATTCTAAAGACCCTGGTGCACCGCGGATACGTCGCCCAGGGACAGAGCGGGCAATATCGCCTTGTGTCCCGGCCTCGCCGATTGCGCTTCGGCTTCGCGGCGCAGAGTGCGGAAATGCCGTTCTCGGTAGCCGTGGGAGCCAGTATCACCGCGGCCGCAGCCGCGGCGGGTGTCGAGTTGCTGCAACTGGATAACCGCTATGACCCCGACGTCGCAATCAAGAATGCCGAGGAGTTTGTGCGCCAGCGGGTCGACCTGGTGCTGGAGTTCCAGGTAGAGGAGCATGTGGCGCCCCACGTCGCCCACATTTTCAAAAAAGCCGATATTCCCCTGGTCGCCATCGATATCCCCCATCCCAATGCCACCTACTTCGGAGTCGACAATTTCGAAGTGGGATACGAAGCCGGTGTTCTCCTGGGCCAGTTTGCCACCGGCAAATGGAAGGGCAAGGCAGACTGGGTGCTGGGCATCGGGTTCTCAGAGGCGGGCAGTTTTGTGCAGAGCAGAATTGCCGGCGCCTTCGAAGGGATTCGTGAACGGATGGATCAGATTCCCTCCGATCACTTTCTCCGGCTGGAGGGCCGCGGAATGCGGCAACCCAGTTTCGTGGCGGTTTCCGACTTTCTCCGCAACCACCGCAAAGGGCAGCGGATTCTAGTTGCCGCTTCTACAGACTCCAGCGCGTTGGGAGTGCTCGACGCGGCGCGTCAATCCGGCCGCGAGTCGGATTTTGCCATAGCCGGGCAGGATTGCATCCCAGAGGTCCTCGATGAACTGCGAAAGGAATCGAGCGCGATTATCGGTTCAATCTCGCACGGCGCGGAAACCTACGGTCCCCGGCTGATTCAACTCGGAATTGCGCTGCTCCGGGGCCACATTGTGCCGCCCTATAACTATGTGCGCCATCATGTCGTCACCGCGGAATCGCTGGCTGCGAAGGACGGACACGTCGCGTAGCGCTGGGTCGAATCCCAACCGTGGCGCCTGACTTCGTATTTCGGATTCGCGCGCCAGGTCTCAAAATCGAGCCCCGGGGCACCCGCTCCGTACAACAAACTGAAGCCAGTGACCTACTTCAAGTCAACCTGAAAGCTGTAGCTGCCTGCGGGAAGCTCGAAGCCGGATTGTCCGTCGCGAGTCGACGCCTTGATCTGTTGGTTGTCGTTCAGCGGGACGCCGTCGAGCTTGTATCGCGCTGTATCAGTGGCAAGCCATCCAGTTGTGTTCGCGGGAATGCTCACTTTCCATGCCGCCGCCTTGCCTGTCACAGTCCAGTCGGAATGAATTGGGCCATACGCCGAGTCATAATCGAAGACGATGGAACCGAGGCGCGCGTCGAAAACAGGATGCAGCACGATCGTGTGGAATCCCGCATCGAGCGGCGAGGCATCGACTCCCGCGGCGTAGCGATAGATCCAGTCGGCCACCGCGCCGTATGCGTAGTGGTTATAGGAATTCATGCTCGGATCGTCTTTCATTTGATCGCCGTTCCACCGCTCCCACATGGTCGTTGCGCCGTGCTCGACAAGGTATCCCCATGAGGGATACTCAGTATTGAGCAGAAGTTTGTAGGCCAGGTCGGCATGCCCAGCCTTGGTGAGTTCCTCAAGCAGGTAGGGAGTTCCGAGAAATCCGGTCGCGAGAAGGCCGTTGTTGCTTTCAATCTTGGCCACTAGTTTCTCGGCCGCCGCCGCACGCAGAGCGTCGGGAACCAGGTTCATGTGCAGAGCCAGCACGTAGCCGGTTTGCGTGTCGCCCCCTTTGCTCTTCGCGTCAGGATTGTTGATCTGCCCGAACGTAGAAGGGGTGTTGTCGGCACCGGCTATGAATCCATCGTCATGCACGAACTGCTTTTGGAAGGCGGCTCGAATCTTGTCGAATAGCTGCGTATAGCGCTGTTCGTCGGGAGCGTCCGAGAGGGCATGGGCCATCTCCCGCATCAGGGTCACGTCGTAAGCCCAGTACGCGGTCGAAACCAGCACCTGGTCCGTCTTACCTTCGGGCGAGAGCCAGTCGCCGAATGCGGTGCCGGAGTCTACCTTCCACAGCCCGTCGGGATTGGCAGCCTCGATGGCGTTGAGGTACTTCTGCATCGCATCCCAGTTCTGCTCGATCATGCTCGTGTCGCCGGTCTGCACCCACGACGTCCAGGGGATGATGACGCCGGCATCACTCCATCCGGAACCGGAACCCGAAGCGCTCGCCACCGTGCCAGGCGCATAGATTCCATAAATCGGAGTCCCGGCCTGCGTTCCGCGCATGTCGCCCGCGTACTTGCGGGAGAACGCGGCGAGGTCCATGTTGTACGAGGCGGTTCTCCAGAAGACCTGCGCGTCCGCCATCCAGCCCAGCCGCTCGTCGCGCTGCGGGCAGTCTGTCGGCACGCCGACGAAATTCGACCGCTGACCCCACACAATGTTGCTCCACAGCTTGTCGATCATGGGGTTGCCGGTTTTCAGCCTGGCGTCAAACGGCGCGTCGGTGTGGATCACTACGGCGACGACTGCGTCTCGTCGCGGAGGCGATAGGAGCCCTGTGACTTCGGCATATCGGAAGCCGTGGAACGTGAACTGCGGGGTGAACTGTTCGATGCCTTTGCCCGCGAGAATGAAATGATCGGTGACCTTTGCGGTGCGCAGATTATCTGTATAAATGGTGCCGTCATCGTTCACGATTTCGGCGAAGCGAAGGCGCACGTTGGTTCCCGCCGGCCCTTGCAGGCGAACCCGTTCAACGCCGGCCAGATTCTGGCCGAAGTCGAACACCCAGACGCCCGGCTTGGCCTGCGTAACCGCTTTTGCTTCCACTACCCGCTCCGCGCGAATGGGAGGAAAGTCCTGCGCCAGAATCGGGACTATTTTCGGCTCAATGACCGTGGCGTTCTTCCATTTGCCTTCGATGAACTGAGCCACAGTCCAGCCCGGCTGCGCAAGGCGCGCATCCTGGGTCTCACCGTCGTAGATTTCAGACATCGGAATTTGCGATGTGCTGGCGTGCCAGTCGGGGCTCGTATTGACCCACTCCAAGCTGCCGTCGGTGTGCTCAATGCGAAGCTGCGCCCGGAGAGCCGGAGGCGTGTCGCCGTAGTTGTTGGGCTGCTGAAACCATTCCAGCGGCGTGGAGTACCATCCCGGCGCCAGCAGCGCGGCAATCGCGTTCTTGCCGTTTCCCAGCATGGACGTCACATCGTAAGTCTGATAGAACACGCGCTCGCGGTAGTCGGTCCAGCCTGGCGCGAGCACATCTTCGCTCACACGCCGACCGTTCAGGAACAACTCGTACGCCCCCAGGGCGGTTGCATAGAGGCGCGCCGACTTGATTTGTTTGCCGACATCGAATGTGTGCCGCAGCGCTTTCACGGAATCGGGAATCCAGGGATGCCCCAGGGGCTCGGCATCCGGTCTCGGCGTCGGAGCCCAAGCGACAGCTTTCTTCCAGCCTGAATCGTCAAAGTCCGTCTGCCGCCAGTCGCCGGAGGCGTGTATCTCGGTCTTCCACGCCGGGCTGCTGGCGAAGGTGGCGTCGGTTCCGTCTTCGTACTCCACATAGAGTGTGGCGCTCAACGGCGGCGCGTCGTTGGTCGCCATGCCGTTGGGATTCTCGACGTAGTGAACACATTCGAGAGCGAGGGAGTTGACTCCTTTGCTCAACTGCTTCGCTACATTGGCGCGCACATACTTCTTCCAAGGCATCTGCTTGTAGGGAGGCAAGGGATCGGCCAGTAAAACCTGGGTTCCATTTACCCAGGCAGAGACCGTGTCCTGGCACGTTGCATAAAGCGTGGCGTCGCGCACGGGCTTGTCAAGCGCCGCCGTCGCGCGATAGGCGAAATGCTGCCCTGGAGCCTTCTCAGCAGCCAACTGTTTGAACTCGGGGTTCGCAATCCACTCTGCGGGCGCGTGGCGCACCGCAGCTTCCTCTTGTGTCTCGTATCCGATCCACGTGGCTGCGGCGTGCCATCCATCCGGCGTCAACAGGCCTGTCTCCCACCAGGCGGTCTGGCTCGCGGGATAGACCTTGCCGGTGGCGTCCCACACTTTCACGCGCCAGAAATAGCGCTTGCTTGGCGTCAGCGCGGGACCCCTATACAGGATGTTCATCGATTGCGATGAGTCGACGCGTCCGCTCGTCCACACATCGGCGTTGCCCTGCGCAAGCCCCGCGGTGGTCGAGGCCACCATCAATTCATATGCGGTCTGCCGCGCGCCCTGCGCGGAGTCCCCCAGTTGCCAGGAAAAGCGCGGAGCCAGGTCGTCGATACCGAGTGGCGTTTTGAGGTTGTCAACGCGCAACTCGACTGGTCCGCGCGCCGGCTGACCTTGTGGCGACAGCGTCCAGCCCACAGCACTCAACGTCATGCTCAACACCGTACCGAGCACAAAATTCCTTTTCATCTTCTTCCCCGATCTGAATCAGAAACCGCTCCCCAAATGAAACAATTTACGGCTTGAAAACCTTATGCAATGCACACTGGGGTTGTCAAAGCGGAATCCGCCCAGGTTGCCCCGTCTGCGACAGGCGAAATCGTTGGTCTCATCGTGAGGTGACGCTTGTCGCTGGCCCGTGGGATTGGGAGCGGAAATATGTCATGACCCGAACCTGCGCGCAGCGGAAGCCATAATAGCTGAAGTGTAGCCGGCCTGAGGATGGCAACTCAGGCTGCGTCCGGACTCATTTGGTGCAAATTGAATAAAGTGCTATGATCGCTTTCATTCGATTTGATCAAAGTTCAAGACATGGGGCGCGAATCAGGCCACTAACCTCGAATGTTTGCGCAAATAGCGCCTGAATTTGCACGCCCCGTGTAGAATCGTTCCGACATGGCCGACACACTAAGTCTTCGCTCCGAGCGGATCGTCAAATTCCTTCTGCGGACCGGCACAGCTACCATTGAGGAGATTCTTGCCGAGGCTGGTTCTTCCGCACCCAGTATCCGTCGTGACCTGGCACGGCTGGAAAACCGGGGTCTTATCCGGCGGACCCACGGCGGGGCCACTCTTGTAGAGCCGCTACTGTACGAGCCTTTCCGTTACGACAGCTCCTTCCTTGCACGCGAACAACGCCACGCGGAGGAAAAGCGGCGGATTGGACTGGCTGCCGCGGAACTGGTGCACGAAAACGAAACCATCGGCCTCACTGCGGGAACGACCACAACCCACGTCGGCCGCAGCCTCCGCCATCGCGAGAAGATCAAGGTCATCACCAATGCCATCAATATTGGCATGGAACTGTGCAATCAGCCCGGAATCCGAACCTACTTGACGGGCGGCGTAATTCCGTGGGCCTGGTCGTTTTCCCTCACCGGCAATGCGGCGCTCACCTTCCTCGACGATGTCTATATGGACAAGGTTTTCCTAAGCGTGACGGGCCTGGAGGCAGACCGGGGAGTCACTTCTCTCGAGACCGACGAAGCACTGGTCTATCGCAAGATGGTCAAACAGGCTAAACAAGTGATCGTGGTTGCCGATTCGAGCAAACTGGGCAAGGTCGGCCCGGCGTTCATTTGCCCGCTTAGCGAGATCCACACCCTGATTACAAATCACGGTGCCAGCAATGACACCCTTGCATCCTTCGAACGGCAGGGCATCCGGATTGTTCGCTCCTGAGGGATAAAAAGATCGCTCTGAACGCATCAGTCCTGGTGCCAAAAGAACCGTCGTCATTTGAAATGTCTGTGATGAGACGCAACCAGCCGCGTCTCAAGGTACGTCTTGGCTTGATCTCGCCAACTGACTGATCTAAAATTGTTTATATTCGACCAACTTGTCATTTATAGGCGTTGCCTTGGACTTAACGCCGCCCTATTTATAGATTTTTTGATCATTTAGAGCTTAAATGTTCATTTTTAGCTTGTAATATTTTTGAAACCGTCCTATTGTTCTTGTCAACGCATTGATCTGCTTAGCCGCAATTTCGTTCGCGGAGTCCTCACAAGGGATTCCTGAAGGCGCAGCTAAAAACTCAAACTTCTCTCCCCCAGAGATGCCTTGCTGCAGGAGTCAAGAGCCGTTAGAGGCTCCTGAACTGGAATTGCCCTCTCGAGTTCTGAAGCGCGTCCATCCCGATCGACTCTTTTGCTCCGCCGCTCTTAGGAAACCGCCAGGCGTGATTCCCGACAAGGCTCACTGGTGGCAACAACGCCCTCATACGAAATCGCAAGACCTCACATTAGAAAGGTGCGATAGCAATGACTGACGCAAAGCGGGTTTCCAATCGCCGGCGTTCATTCGAAGGATTCGCAGGCTCCGCCCCCAACGGGCCTCGGGTCCTCTTTTGGCTAGTGACAATCCTGTTCCTGTTGTGCCCCCTGGTGTCGCGCGCACAGCAGCTCACCGCAACCCTCACCGGCACAGTGACCGACAGCAGCGGGGCCGTAATTCCCAACGCCGCCATCACTATCACTCAGACCACCACCAACGCTGTTCGCACGGTACAGTCCGATTCGTCGGGCAACTACGCCGTCACCAGCCTGCCTGCCGGCACTTATACAGTGAATGTCTCCTCCTCTGGTTTTGCGGCGTACCTCGCCAAGAACGTGGTTCTCAACGTCGCCGAAACGCGAGGCCTCAACATACAGCTCAAAGCCGGCGCCACGAGTACCACCGTGACCGTGGAAGCCGCGGCCGTGAGCGTTGACACGGAGTCGAGCGCCCAGTCCGGCACCATCTCCGGCGTCCAGATTCGTGAGCTTGAACTGGCGGGCCGCAACTTCCAGCAACTCGTTACCCTCCAGCCCGGTGTGGTCAGCCAGATGGGCGACGAAACAGGCGCCGGCGCCACCCAAATGTCAATAAACGGAGCCCGCGCCACCGCCAACAACTGGACCATTGACGGCTCCGATATCAATGACTCCGGCTCCAACGGCACGGTGATCAATGCGCCCAACGTCGACGCCATCCAGGAGTTTACCCTGGCTCGCGGCAACTACGACGCCGGCTATGGACGCTCAGGCGGCGGCCAAGTGGTGGTGGCCACGAAATCCGGCACCAGCACGTTCCATGGCGATGCGTACGAGTTTGTCCGTAACACCGCCCTTGATGCCAACGAGTGGTTCAACAAGCGCACCCAGGCCATCAACGACGAGCCCAACCAGAACCCCGTCAACCACCACAACGTGTACGGCTTCACTATCGGCGGCCCGGTCTTTATTCCAAAGGTCTACAACGAAGACAAGAGAAAGACCTTCTTCTTCTGGGCCGAGGAATGGCGCAAGATCAGCTCGCCCGGCGGCGACAATATGCCGGCGGCTACCCAGCCGATGCTGAACGGCATCGTTTCGGGCAACTTCACCGGGGCTCCCGCGGGCTGCGCCACATATGACGCTTCCACCGACGCGACCACAATCTCGCCGAGTTGCTACAGCTCGAATTCCAAGGTCTATCTCACGAATGTGTTCGACAAGTATCCGGCCAACAACGGCAGCAACTACAGCTTCTCTTACTCGGCGCAGAATAACTTCCGCGACGACATCGTTCGCGTCGACCATTACTTCAGCGACAAGCTTCGTTTCTACGCCCGGTACCTGAACGACGACATGCCGGTAGCCAATCCCGAGGGCCTCTGGGCCGGCTCCAACTATCCGGGCCTCGTCAATACCCTGGTAAACTCCCCCGGCAAAAACGCAGTGGGTAATCTGACCTGGACCATCAGCCCCAAGGTCGTCAACGAATTCGAGTTTGCCTATTCCCAAGGCACGTATTTCTCGAGTATTAATAGCGGCCAATTCGCCACCTCGTCTGAAATCAACGGCCAGCTGACGAACCAATGGTCGCCCGACCCGTATGGCAAGGTGCCCGCGATCTCCATCACTGGCGTGACTGGTTTCAATGCCGGCTCGGCTCCGTGGAATGAGCGCAACCTCGACCGCACCTACTTCGATAACCTCTCCTACAGTCTCGGCAAGCACACTCTCCGTACCGGCTTCCAGATTCAGCAGATGATCAAGACCGAAAACGCGGTTAATGGCGAGCCGAATTTCAGCTTCAACTCCTGGGCCGATTTCCTCGTCGGCAACGTGTCCAGCTTTGCGCAGACCCTCCCGGACATTATTCCCGACCTGCACTTCGTCAACGTCGAAGCCTATGTTCAGGATGACTGGAAGATCTCGCCGCGCCTTACAATTAACCTGGGCCTTCGCTGGAGCCGGCTGCCTTCTGTCACTGATGTCAAGAACACGCTGTCGAACTTCGATCCAAATTTCTACAGCCAACAACTGGCGCCGAAAATTGATCCAGACACGGGCAACTTCATAGCAGACCAATACGTGAACGGAGTCCTGCTGCAGCCGGCCACTTACACCAACGGCCTGATCTTTCCCAAGGGTGCCGCGTGCAGCCAGGCGCAGGCTATCTCGCCCTTCGTAACGTGCTCGCCCTACGGCGCCTATGTGACTCCCAACTACAACGCCAACTTCGCTCCCCGTCTCGGCTTTGCTTACGACATGTTTGGCAACGGCAAGACTGTCGTGCGCGGCGGCTTCGGCATCTTCTACGACCGCCTGCTCAACGGCGTCTTTGAACAGAATGCATTCGGTAACCCGCCACTGGCGCATGCCACGAGCATCAACAATGCCACGTTTGACAACATCGAAAGCGGCACCACCTCTGTCTCCTACGGCCCGAATGGCCTCACCGCTACCGGCAACCCGGCCTTCAAGGTACCCAACTACGCCAACTACAACCTGAGTGTGCAGCGCGAGCTTATGCCCAGCACCGTGCTTGAAGTGGCGTATGTGGGCAACGAGGCCCGCCATCTGCTCGGGGCCTACAACGAGAATCAGCCCACAATCGGCGCTGTGATAGCCGCTCCCACCACCCAGACCAACGCGCTGCGTCCGTTCCTCGGATACAGCGGGATCACGGTGCGCGGTCCCATCTTCACCAACAACTACAATGCGTTGCAGGCCAGCCTCAACCACCACTCCCACGGATTGCAGGTGGGCGTGGCCTACACCTGGTCCAAAGACATGACCACTCAATCCACAGACCGCGGCGCCCTGTCCACCTACCAGTACGACTTCAAGATGGACTACGGTCCTGCAAGCTATAACCAGCCCCAGACGTTCACCGCCAGCTACGTTTACGACCTTCCCTGGTACAAGGGCCAGCAGGGATTCGTTGGCAAGATCGCCGGGGGATGGGAGGTCTCCGGCATCACCCAGTTCCTCTCCGGGCAAAATTTTTCCGCTACTCAGCCCCGCGACCCGTGGGATCCCGACGGAGTCCACGTCGGCACGGGCAGCAGCGGAACGCGTCCTGACCAGATCGCTCCGGTCCACATGACGAAGACTGTCGATGCCTGGTTCAGCCCCAATTCCTTCGCCAAGGCTGTCAATCATTGGGGCAGCGAAGGCGCGGGCAGTTTGCTAGGCCCAGGCTTCAATAATTGGGACCTGGCAGCCATCAAGAACACGAAAATCGTCGAACGGCTGAACTTGCAGCTTCGCGGCGAATTCTTCAATGCCTGGAACCACGAAAGCTTCGGTTCGGGGGGTGGTAACGCATCCTCCGCAGGCGGCGTCGACAACAACCTTGCCGACTCGTCGTTTGGCCAAATCACGGCCGGGCACTCGCCGCGCAGAATTCAGATCGGCGCCAAGCTCATCTTCTAGGTGGAATTATTGCGGTGATTCTGAGGGCCGGGGCGAAAGCCCCGGCCCTCCTTTCGTCTGCCCCTACTGTTGTTTCGGGGCATTTGCGCTTGCGGGAGTATTCTTATCCCGCGTCGGAATCGTTGACATGACCTTCAGCAGTCGCTCGTCCTCAGCCTTGTTCAGGCTGGCGGCCTTGTCGAACTCGGCCTTCGCCTCCGCCGTGTTGCCCATCGAACGATACAGCCGGGCCAGCCTGTAGTGGGCATTTACGTCATTGGGCGCTATCCTGATCGCCGCCTGGAACTCGGCCATCGCTTCCCGCTTGCGGTCCTGATCGGCATAGATAATGCCCAGGTCGCGATGGGCCATTGCGCTTGCCGGGCTCAGAAATACAACTTTCTCCAGCAGCGGGCGTGCATCGTCGGGCCGGCTCATCTGTATATATGAATCGGCAAGGTAGAGCATCGCCTGCAAGTGCTGCGGGTCGTTATCAATTTCCGCCTGAAACTCCGCAGCTGCCTCAGGGTACTGGCCCTTGGTCCACAAGAGGTATCCCAGCCCGAAATGAACATTCGGCTCCTTGGGGCTGACTTTCTCGGCGGCGCGAAACTCGCGTATGGCGCCTTCGTGATCCTTCATTTCGTCGAGCGCTTCGCCCATCAGTATGTATGCCTCGGCAGACTCCGGGTTCAACGCCACAATCTGGTGAAACGAGTCGAGCACGCACGGATACTGACCCGAGAACAGGCAGCTGTGCGCCAACGTGAGCAGCAATGCGAGATTCTGGGGATCGCTTTTTGCAGCTCGCTTGAGATACGGGGACGCAGCTGCATATTGCGCTAACCCGTAATGGGACATGCCAATCAGAATATTCAGCTGCTGGTCATCCGGCTTCAGTTTGAGTTCGGGTTCAAAGATCGCGATTGCCTGTTTGTAGTCACCATTCTTGAAATGCGCGAGGCCCAGGTTCAATCGCAATCCCGGCATCGAAGGTGCAAGCGCCATCGCTTTCCTGTAATAGCCGATTGCTTCCGGATAGTGCTGCTGGCGGGCTTCGAGCAAACCGAGATGAGCATACGGCTCGGGGTTCGATGGTTGCTGCTTCGAGATGGTTTGCCAGGCGGCCTCGGCCTCAGCGTGTCTACCTTGCTGCTCGAGAGAAATAGCCGACTGTCTTGGATCGGCCTGCGAAAAAGAAGGCAGACTCAAACCGGCGATCGATACTGCCATGCATAGCGCCAACCAATTGTGGTGGAAATTTTGCAAGCCGCTGCCCCCGTTAGAATTCTCGCTTGCGGGTGCGGTGGCACGCAACCTGCGCAGGCTTCATCGCGTGCAGCAATGCAGGTCGAGATAATAAGCTGGATTTTGAACCCGCTGGCGAGGAGCGATTCGTGGGGCTCAACACGCTGGATTTTTCCGTCATCGTCGCGTATCTCGTCGCAATCACCCTGTTCGGCCTGCGTTTTCGCCGCCATCGAGCCAATCTCAAAGACTACTTCCTTGCTGGAAACAGGATTCCCTGGTGGGCGATCTCTCTGTCGATTGTGGCGGCAGAGACGAGCACGCTTACCATCATCAGCGTTCCCGGACTTGCCTACGACAAGGACTTTCGTTTCCTGCAATTTATCTTCGGCTACGTGATCGGGCGCGTCATCGTCGCGTTTCTTCTTGTCCCACACTACTGGCGAGGGGAACTGATCACCGCCTATCAACTGATCGACCGCCGCTTCGGAAACAGATTGCGGTCCCTTACTGCCGGATTGTTCCTGGTCACCCGTGCCGCGGCTGAAGGCGTGCGCGTGTTTGCCGTTGCCATCGTGGTAAGAATCGCCCTCGGGAGCTTCTTGTCGGGAATGAGCGACTATGGCCGCGACGTCGCAGCACTCGCCATCGTCACAGTCCTGACTCTTGTTTACACATTCGAAGGTGGAATGACCGCCGTGATCTGGACCGACGTGGTCCAGTTGGCTTTCTGCATCGGCGGCGGTTTGCTGGCTGCATCGGTTCTCTTACACTCAGTCCCGGGAGGATGGGATACTATTCACTCCGTGGCCGGCGCCGCGGGCAAGTTTCGCATCTTCGATACTTCCTGGAACCATTCCTCCACTTACACCTTATGGTCCGGTGTGATCGGAGGCGCGTTCTTCACCACCGCGAGTCACGGCACCGATCAGCTGATCGTGCAGCGCCTGCTCTCGGCTCGCAGCGAAACACAGGCCAAGTGGGCGCTGGTGGCCAGCGGTTTTGCAGTGTTGTTTCAGTTCGCTCTCTTCCTTTTGATTGGCGCCATGCTGTTCGTGTTTTATTCAAGATTTCCACCGCCGGCCGCATTCACTCGCTCAGATGCGATCTTCCCCACATTCATCTCGACACAGATGCCGCACGGCTTGAGCGGCCTCTTGGTCGCCGCAATCATGGCTGCCGCGATGTCAAACCTCAGCGCGGCGCTGAATTCGCTCTCCTCGACAGTTATCGTGGACTTCTATGCGCGCATGACCCCGCGTGCCACAGAAGAGCGGCGTGTACGGATATCTCGTATTGTGACCGCCGCCTGGGCGGTGCTTCTCTTTGCACTCGCCCTCTTGGCCCGCCGGGGAGGCAGAGTGCTCGAAATGGGCCTGTCAATCGCTTCGGTTGCGTATGGATCGCTCCTCGGAGTCTTCCTTCTGGGAGTTCTCTCCAAGACTGCGTCAGAGCTCGGGGCAATGGCGGGAATGATATTTGGGTTCGGATTGAACCTGTACCTTTGGCAATTTACCAGCCTCCCATTCACTTGGTACGTTGTCTTTGGAAGCATCGCGACATTTACGGGCGGATATTGCGCGAGCTGGCTGATGAACACACGGCACCTTGGTGCATGAGGTCAAATGTTCGTCGATCGAATAAATCGGAGGCGCATGGCAGGATCGCGGCAGTTCTGGCAACATTGGATTCAACTTGTGTTGCTCTTCCAATCGCTGTTGATCGCGGCGCCATACTCCAAGCGTCCGGGTCAGCCGCACCAGCAGGAACCCAGTTCGCAGAAAATGGGGGCCCTTCTTGATCCCATCCTGGAGCAGAGCGTCGCCGCCGGAGACATGCCCGGAGCGGTCCTTTTGGTCGGCCATAATGGCCGTATCATTTACCGCAAAGCATTCGGCTCACGCGCACTCGAGCCGGTGCGCGAGCCGATGACCGTCGACACGATCTTCGATCTCGCCTCGCTCACCAAGTGCATCGCAACCACAACGTCAATCATGAAGCTCGTCGAAGAAGGCCGCGTGCGGCTCAACGATCCGGTAGCGGCCTATCTGCCGGAGTTTGCGCAGAATGGAAAGCAGGACATAACCATTCGCGAACTGTTGACACACTATTCCGGCCTCGCGCCCGACCTGGATTTGCAGACACCCTGGAATGGCCGTGACGCGGCTTTCGCAATGGCCATGGCGCAAACCCCCGCGAATCCGCCGGGATCGCGATTCGTCTACAGCGATATCAATTTCGAAGTCCTCGGGTTTGTTGTGGAGAAGATTTCGGGCCAGCCCCTGAATGAGTTCGCAGATCGTCACATCTTTATTCCGTTGGGCATGACGCATACCCGTTTTCTCCCTCCCGGCGAGTGGCTCCCGCGCATCGCGCCTACACAATATGACGAACAAGGAAAGATGCTGCGCGGTGTCGTTCATGATCCTACGGCGCGGCGTATGGGTGGGGTTGCCGGCCACGCAGGGTTGTTTTCGACGGTCGACGATCTGTCCCGGTTCGCGCAGGACCTGCTGAGCGGCTTAAAGGTACTCAGCCCGGCGATCATCGAGAAGATGTCGACCCCGCAACAGCCGCCCAATGCGGCCAGCCTGCGCGGCCTGGGTTGGGACATCGACTCTCCTTTTTCCAGCAATCGCGGTGAGCTTTTGCCGGTGGGTTCGTTCGGCCACACCGGCTTCACCGGCACTTCGTTGTGGATCGATCCGGTAACGGATACCTACATCATTCTTCTGACCAATGCCGTGCATCCGCGAGGCGGAAAATCGGTGGTGTCATTGCGCTCGCGGGTCGCGACTGCTGTCGTGCAGGGCCTGTCGCTGACTGTGACAGAAAGGGAGAAGCTGCGTCTTGTGCGCATCACAGGTTATAACGAGTCGCTGATGGCTTCCCGCCGCATCACTGCAAGGAATGGCCAGGTAAAGAATGGCATTGACGTGCTCGAGGAACATCGTTTCCGTGAACTGCGTGTCGCGGGATCCGGCCAGACTAAAGTAGGTCTGGTGACTAACCAGACAGGAGTTGATTCCCGCGGGCGCCGGACCGTCGACGTGCTCGCTGCTGAGCCGGGCATTCAATTGAAGGCGATTTTCAGCCCCGAACACGGGATCCTCGGCGGCATGGATACGCCAGATATAGGCAACTCGCGGGACCCTGCGACTGGAGTTCCCATCTTCAGCGTTTATGGCGACAGCGATACCCGCCGCCGTCCCTCTGTTGAGGTTATCTCGAACCTGGATGTGATTGTCTTTGATCTCCAGGATGTCGGTGTGCGGTTTTACACCTACGAAACCACGCTGGGCTATTTTCTTGAGGCGGCGGCCAAGGCGGGCAAGCCCATTATTGTGCTCGATCGTCCCAATCCGATCGGTGGAATTTCTCTCCGAGGACCTCTTGCCGATCCCGATCGGGAGTCCTTTGTAAGTTATTGGCAGACTCCCGTGCAGCACGCGATGACCCTGGGCGAACTGGCAAAGATGTTGAACCACGAGCGTGGCATTGGCGCTAACTTGACGGTCATCGCCATGGAAGGATGGATGCGCGGCGATTGGTTCGACTCGACCGGCGAATTATGGATCAACCCCTCTCCTAACATGCGCAATCTGACGGAAGCGATTCTCTATCCGGGGCTCGGACTGATCGAAGGCACCAATATCTCGGTGGGGCGGGGAACTGATACTCCTTTCGAGTTAGATGGCGCACCGTGGGTCATTCCCGAAGATCTCGCGCGTTATCTAAATTCCCGCGAGATAGCTGGAGTGCGATTCGTCCCGGTGTTTTTCACGCCAGTTAGTTCGAAATACGCCCATGAGCGCTGCGGTGGTGTAAACATTCTGCTGACCGACCGTAACGTCTTGGATGCGCCGGAGCTTGGCATCGAAATCGCGTCAGCCTTGCAGAAACTCTATCCTGATCGATTCGAACTCTCTGGCTTGGATTCCCTGATGGTCAACAAGGCGAGCCTTGACGCCCTCGCATCGGGTGAAGATCCGCGGCGCGTCGCTGAGCAATGGACAGGCGGCCTTGTTCGCTTCGAGGCTATTCGTGCCAAGTATCTGATTTACTAACTTACCGATAGGTTCGACATACTCGCCGGCTAGAAAAAGGTTTGTACAATTTCCACCACCTGGTATTGAGCATCCACAATGGGCAGTGTCCGCCACTTATCGAAGGTGAGGCAAGGGTGGGAGATATCGAAACCGATCATGTCGCCAACGCGAACATTATCCCCCGCCGCAATGCTCATATACGCATGCTGGTCCATCATCTTTGTCATGACCCAGTGCAGGGGAGCCTCATTCGGCGAAGCATGTCCGGGGCGGTAGTGGAGAGCGGGAGTGGGCAGTCCTGCATCAAAGGCCGTGTCGCGTTTGCCCATCGCAATGATCGCCTTTTCGGCCTCTGGAATGGACTGCACGTACGCCCAGACCTGCAGGGCTGGAAGCAGGGCCGAACTCATGCCATGCGCGACCGGGTTGTTTTCAACGATTCTTTTTTGCGCTTTGCGGTAGGCGCCGACATCGTGCGTGAGATAACATCCGGGTCGCAGAACGATTTCAACCGTGTCGCCAAAACCCGCCGCCGTGAAGACCTCCGCTACGACGTCGTACCATGCAGAACCGGCGCCGGAGAGGAGAATTGGCGAGCGCCGGAACTTCTTCACCTCGGCAAGGTTGCGAGTGGTCTTCGTGGCGCGCTCAAGAAAATTGCGAATAGAATTTTCATCGTCGAGGACCCCCTCGTAGATCTCGACGCCATCGAGTGAGACTGCGCCTTCCCAACGCGACAAAGCCGTAAGTACCGAGCTCAACTGACGGTCATCCCGGATTCCCGCGCGTCCGCCCATGACCCCAAGTTCGAGCAGCACATGTAATTGGCGGCCCTCCGACGAGAAGTACGCGCCCAACTGGTCAACCTGAGCCGCCGAGTCGACAAGGCAGTAGTATTCGAACCCGGTGTCCCGGAGGAGGCGCGCGATGATGGACATATTCTCCCGGCCCACCAACTGGTTCGCCATCAGAACGCGGCGGACGCCGTGGGTGTGGGCGACCAGAGTCTGCTGCGCGGTCGCGAGCGTAATGCCCCATGCGCCCGCTTGAAGCTGCATTTCAAAGAGCCGCGGAGCCATGGTGGTCTTTCCATGCGGCGCGAGCCGAACCCCGTAGGCGGCAATGAAGTCCCGCATCCAGTTGAGGTTGTGAAGGAGCCGGTCCTGGTAGAGTACTGCCGTCGGTAGGCTCAGATCTTCGCGAAGAAGATTCCAGCCAAGTTGCCGGACTTGTTCGGGCTGAAGCGCCGTGCGAAGAGCCCCGAGGCCCTTGTTCAACCATCCGATCGACAAATCATGAGCTTCAGGAGTTCTGCTTCGATAGCTCAATATGGGCCTCCCCCGTTGTCTCGACCGATGAATCTACAATGCGTAACAAGATAGTCTATAGTTTGAACCAGCCGCTATGGATCTGTGTGACATTCTGATACGCAACGCGAACGTCCTTGATGGCAGCGGGGATGCGGGACAGATCCGGGACGTTGCGATTTGCGGGGATTGCATTTGCGAGATCGGCGCATCGCTCGGCCGCCATGCCCGCAAGGTCATTGACGCTGGTGGCATGGTACTCGCGCCTGGTTTTATCGACGTTCACACGCACGACGATACAAGCGTGATTCATACGCCGGAGATGCCCGCGAAGCTTTCCCAAGGCGTCACGACAGTGATCGTGGGGAATTGCGGAATCAGCGCGGCCCCTGTTCAATTGCGCGGAGAGCCGCCTGACCCGATGAACCTGCTAGGCGGCCGGGATGATTTCCGTTATCCCAGTTTCGACGCGTACGTGGCCGCGATTGAAAAGGCCAGGCCGGCGGCAAATGTTGCCGCGCTCGTGGGCCATACCGCGCTGCGCAACAACCACATGGACCGTCTTGACCGCACCGCGACTCCGTCAGAAATTGCGGCCATGCAGTCACAGCTTTCCGAAGCGCTGGACTGCGGAGCTCTCGGCCTGAGCACCGGTCTTGCGTATCTGTCGGCCAATGCGGCGACCACCGAGGAAGTGCTCAAGCTTGCCGAACCTCTGGCCGCATCCGGTGCAGTCTATGTGACCCACATGCGAACCGAGGCAGAGGGCATCCTTGATGCCATGCACGAAGCTTTTCGGATCGGGCGCCTGTGCAGCGTTCCCGTGATCCTGTCGCACCTGAAGTGTGCCGGCATTGCCAACTGGGGCAGGAGTGCCGAGGTATTGCAGGCCTTGGACGCGGCGCGCGACACGCAATCGGCGGGCTGCGATTGCTATCCGTATGCTGCGGGTTCGAGTACTCTTGATGTGCGTCAGGTCGATCCGCGCGTTAAGATCACCATCACCTGGAGCACGCCGCATCCGGAAGTCGCCGGTCAGTCGTTGGCTCGAATCGCCGACGGCTGGGGTATAACTCAGGTTGAAGCCGCGCATAGACTGCGACCGGCGGGAGCAATCTATCACAGCATTTCTGAGGAAGACATGCGCCGCATCCTTGCCCATCCCGCGACCATGATCGGCTCCGACGGTCTGCCCAACGATCCGCGCCCGCATCCCCGGTTGTGGGGAACGTTTCCACGCGTTCTCGGCCACTACTGCCGCGAAGAAAAGTTGATCGACCTCCCCCAGGCCATTCACAAGATGACTGGCATGCCCGCGCAAAGATTCGGGTTGGTGTGCCGGGGCCTGATCCGGAAGGATTTCTGCGCCGATCTTGTTCTCTTCGATCCCGAGAAGATTATCGACACCGCCAGCTTTGCCGATCCCGTGCGTCCGGCCGAGGGAATCATAAACGTCTGGGTCAACGGCGTTCTTTCGTATTCTGCCGAAGGATCCACCGGAAACCGCGCGGGACGTTTTCTGTCTCGCGGAGCGACCCAATGGATCCAGTGAACCGACTCCCCTCGTCTTCAGCTTTTTCCTGAATCAACACCGAGAGCCCATGATCGATCCTCACAGCATCTTCCTGCTTGTCTCGACGCTGATCGCGGTGATCGTACTGATCCTGCTGATCTCCGTCGCCAAGCTCAATCCGTTTCTGACCCTGTTTCTCGTCTCACTTTCGCTTGCCATGGTTGCGGGCATGCCGCTGGGCACGGTCATTCATTCTTTCGAAACCGGCCTCGGGTCAACGTTAGGGCACATCGCCATCGTGGTCGCGCTGGGCACGATGCTCGGGAAGATGATGGCCGAGTCGGGCGGCGCGGATCAGATTGCTCACACGCTGATCCGTCTCTTTGGAGAGAAGCGCGTTCCCTGGGCGATGATGGTGATCGGTCTCGTGGTCGGCTTGCCGGCGTTTTTCGAAGTCGGCTTTGTGCTCCTCATTCCGATCGCGTTTACAGTGGCACGGCGCACTGGAACGTCCCTGCTACTCGTAGCGTTGCCGATGGTGGCGGGGCTTTCGGTCGTTCACGGGCTGGTGCCTCCGCATCCCGCAGCCTTGCTCGCGGTCACGATCTACAAGGCCAACGTGGGACGCACAATTCTATATGCCCTCCTCATCGGCATTCCCACCGCTATCGTCGCCGGTCCGCTCTACGCGAAGTTTATTACCCGGCACGTGACCCTGGCTGCAGACGGCGGAATGGCTGAAGATTTTGTCGATCACGGCGCCGAACGCAGCCTGCCAGGCTTCGGGCTCACATTGCTCACCATTCTGTTACCGGTCTTTTTGATGGTGTTGGGAAGCTGGGCCGATGCGGTGTCGGCGCCGGGCACGACTTTCAACCAGGCATTGCACTTAGTCGGCAACGATGACCTCGCGCTTTTTATCGGCGTGCTGTTCAGTTTCTTCGCGCTGGGAAAGCTGCGGGGTTTTACGCGCGACACGATCCTGCGCTTCAGCAACGAATGTCTCGCTCCCACGGCTACAATCACGCTACTCGTGGGCGCCGGCGGAGGATTCGGTAGAGTTCTGCAGGATAGCGGCGTCTCCCAGGCGATCATCCAAATCGCGTTGCAGACGCACGTTCCCCTGCTGCTGTTGGCATGGCTGCTGGCTGCATTGATGCGGCTCGCCACCGGTTCGGCAACGGTCGCCATGACCACCGCGGCGGGGATCGTGGCTCCAATCGCGCTGCACGTCGGCGGCGTCCAGCCCGAGTTATTAGCCATCACCACGGGCGCGGGTTCGTTGATCTTCTCGCACGTCAACGATGGCGGTTTCTGGCTGGTGAAGGAGTACCTGGGCATGAGCGTGACTCAAACCATGAAGACATGGTCGGTGTGCGAAACCATCATTTCGGTTACCGCGCTTGTGCTTGCTCTTGCCGCTTCGCTTGTCGTTTGAATTAATATCTGAAACCGCGATCAGATCGCCTTACCTCTCGCGGCATCCATTGCAATGCAAAGTGCGGCAACATCTCCGATGCTTTCGCCCAGGGCAGCCGGCACTACCTTGCACACAGAGACCGATGGCTGAAGCGCCTCCTCGGCGAGCGTTCGGCGCGCCGGTTCCAACAAGAGATCGCCGAGGCGCATGGCGAGACCGCCGATCACGATGCGTTCCGGATTGAGAATGTCGACCAGGATCGCCAACGCCATTCCCAGCTTCTCGCCGCACTGCGTGACGATGCGGCGAGCCAGCGCGTCTCCCTTTTCGGCGGCCAGACCTACATCCCTGGCGGTGATCTGGTGGCCCTGCGGAAACTCAAGAAGAATGCTTGTCTCGCCGCTTGTTCTGGCCGTCCTCAGCGCGGTGGTTGCCCACTGCGCGAGCCCACCGCCGCTGACCCAACCCTCAGCGGAACCGGCTTTGTGATAGCCGACGGGTCCGTCCGCGGTGAGACGCACATGCCCGATCTCGCCAGCCATGCCATTGGTTCCGCGATAGAGCCGACCATCGAGAATGACGCCGGCGCCGAACCCCGTGCCCATGGTGAGGAAAACCATATTGCGCGTGCCCTTGCCTCCGCCGTATCGGTGTTCTGCCACGGCGCCCGCGTTGGCGTCATTCTCGAGACACACCGCACAGCCGAATTCCGTGGCCAGAATTTCCACGATCGGGATGTCGACCCAGGTGGAGAGGTTGGGCGGCGCCTGAATGACGCCGAGTTCCGAATCCAGCGGTCCGCCACAACTCACACCGATGCCCGCAAGGGACTCGCCGCCGGTATCAAGTTTTCGCAGCACGTTGCGCAGGGTCGACTTGATTTGCACGATTGCCGGCCGGGGGCCATTGGCGGGCAGGGTAGGGAACTCCGTCCGGCTCAAGACGTCGGGCGGGTTCGCAGACACCACGACGGCTGTCTTAGTCCCGCCAATGTCAATGCCGGCCCATAGCACGCGTTTCATCGCGACCCTACTCCACCGTTACCGATTTGGCCAGGTTGCGCGGCTGATCGACATCGCAACCACGGCGTACGGCGATGTAGTAGGCCAGCAGCTGCAGTGGCACAATCTCGATCAGCGGAGACAGCAGTTCAAGCGAGGGGGGAATGTGGATCACCTGCTCCACCAGACCGCCGATGGTCGTGTCGCCTTCGGTCGCCACCGCGATTACCCGGCCCGAACGCGCCGTCACCTCCTGGATATTGGAGAGGGTCTTCTCGTAGCGCAGTTTCGACGCGGGGTCTGCCTCATCCCGCGTGGCGAGGACTACCACGGGAAGAGTTTCGTCGATCAATGCGTTGGGTCCATGCTTCATTTCGCCGGCCGGGTAGCCCTCGGCGTGAATGTAGGAAATCTCCTTGAGCTTCAGCGCCCCTTCGAGCGCGATCGGAAAATGAATCCCGCGGCCGAGATAGAGAAAATCGCGCGCGTTGGAGAAATCCTTTGCCAGCTTCTCACACAGTCCTGAGCAGGAACGCAACACCTCCTCGATCTTGCCGGGAACCCGGCTCAACTCCTCCATCAATGCAACCGAGCGTGCCGCATCAAGCCGGCCGCGGAGCTGTCCCAGCTTCATCGCCAGCAGGAACAGGGCCGTCAATTGTGCCGTGAAAGCCTTGGTTGACGCCACGCCGATCTCCGGTCCCGCGTGGGTGTAGATGGCGCCGTGGGCTTCGCGTGCCACCATGGCGCCCACCACATTGCAGATCGCCACCGTCTTCGAGCCTAGTGCGATCATTTCGCGCTGCGCGGCCAGCGTGTCGGCTGTCTCGCCGGACTGCGTGATCAGCAGGCCCAGGGCGTTTCGATCCGGAATCGGATTGCGATAGCGGTATTCGCTGGCATAGTCGACGTCGACGGGAAGCCGGGCCAGACGTTCGATCATGTACTTGCCGGCCATGGCTGCGTGCCAACTGGTGCCGCAGGCGGCGATGTTGATGCTCGATGCCGACGCCAGCTCCTCGTCGGGAATCTCCATTTCACCCAGATAGACCTTGCCCGAATCCAGCGACACGCGGCCAAGCGTAGTATCGCGAATGGCGCGCGGCTGCTCCCAGATTTCCTTGAGCATGAAGTGCTTGTAGCCGCCTTTTTCGGCCTGGATCGGGTCCCACTGGATGTGGGCGATGGCGCGCTCGACCGGCTTGCCGTTGAAGTCGGTCAGCTTGACTCCATCGCGGGTTAGGATGGCCATGTCCCCATCGGCGAGAAAGTAGACATCGCGCGTGTGGTGCAGAATGCCCGGGATATCCGAAGCGATGAAGGATTCCCCGTCGCCCACCCCGATTACCACCGGCGGCCCCGATCGCGCGGCGACAATCTTGTCCGGCTCGGCCGCGGAGAGTACGCCGAGCGCGAACGCTCCGGTGAGGTGTTTGACGGCGAGACGCACGGCCGATTCGAGGCAAACGGGTGCGCCTTCGGTCGCGACATCCTTCTGCACCTGTTCAATCAGGTGGGCGATGATCTCGGTGTCTGTTTCGGTAACGAACTTGTGACCCTGTGCAACCAATTCGCGCTTCAATTCCAGGTAATTCTCGACAATGCCGTTGTGCACCACCACGATGCGCCCGGTGCAATCGCGATGGGGGTGGGCATTTTCCTCGGTGGGGCGGCCGTGGGTGGCCCAGCGCGTGTGGCCGATGCCGAACGTGCCTTCGAGGGGATGGTCGTGGAGGACTTCTTCCAGGTTGTGCAGCTTTCCAGGGGCCCGCGACACCGCGAGCTTATCGCTTCCCGGGCGGCCTACGGCGATTCCCGCCGAATCGTAGCCGCGGTATTCCAGACGCCTCAGCCCCTCGATGATGACGGGGACAACTTTCTTGGGACCGACATAGCCAACAATGCCGCACATACGAGGATTCTAAGGTACTTTACTCCTGGAAGACTGTGACAGAGCCGGTTCGGCGTTCAGTCTGGGAAGGTCAGAGACTGTTTGACAGTATTACCGGGAAGAGGGGGCGAAGTGGTCAGGGTCAGCGGGCGCGATCCTGCTGTGCCGCGATCTCCCGGTGGCGATCTTCAGCGGCGCACCCCGACGTATGAGGTCATGGAGGAGTCCGAGCCGGACGATGATTTCGAAGCGGAGAGCCTCGCTGCGCGCCTATCATTCCTCTATGCGGTATGTGAATTCCTCAATGACGGGGTTGGTCAGCACTTCGCGGGCGATGCGTTCCACCTGGGTCCGCGCGGATTCCGGGCTGAGCCCATCCGCAAGCGAGACAGCAAAATATTTGCCCTGGCGCACTCCGGCTACATCCGAAAACCCGATCTTGCGCAGTGCGTTCTGGATGGTCTGGCCCTGCGGGTCGAGGACCGATGGCTTCAATGTGACATAGACATGCGCCTTCATAATCCGTGATTATAGTAGTTCCGGCAGAGGCCGGAGTTGGCCGCCTGTGCACCGTACCCCTCGGCGGCGTAGCGCTTTCGCGACCGGCCAATTTCCCTATGGCCGGGCGCAATCGGGTCGGATTTCATCGCGCGCGATACGATTCCAAATTCCGCGGCGCATCCAAACCTCATACTGCTGTGCATACGAGAAAAAGAGGAGAGTAAGCAATATGGTTAACTATCTGGAGTTGCCTATCGGTGACCGCTCCCCGGAGGTCTTTCGGGCAGTGATCGAAATCCCCAAAGATGGCACGAATAAGTTCGAATATGACAAAGAACTGCACGTCTTCAAGCTGGACCGGAACCTGCATTCTCCGGTCCACTATCCGGGCGATTACGGATTCATTCCGTCCACGCTGAGCGATGACGGCGACCCTCTCGACGTGCTTGTCCTTGTTCCCAGTCCGAGTTTTCCTGGTTGTGTCCAGGAAGTGCGTCCCATCGGCCTGATGGAAATGCTCGATCAGGGCATCCTGGACGAGAAAGTTCTGGCGGTCGGCAAGAACAACCCCCGCTACACCAATGTCTGGAATTACACCGATATTTATCCCCACATGCTCAAGGAGATCACGCATTTCTTTTCGATTTACAAGGACCTGGAGGGAAAGCGGGTCGAGATCAAAGGCTGGCACGACGCTGCCTACGCTAGGGATCGAGTTATTCTCGCGGCGAAGCAGTTCTCGGAAAACAAAGAGAAGAAGCCTCAAGCCAAGCAACTGGAGAACAAGATCAAAGCTGCGGCACGCTAACCGCCTATCGCCCTCGAAAAAGCCACGTTCCTACCGAAAATCGGGTGCCGTGGGCGTTTCTCTCATTTCCCAATTGCCGGGCAACCACTGCCATTGAATACCGCTCATAGTAGCTGGACGGGGGAGTGCCCGGACATTCGGAGCACCCCAATGGGAGAGAGTTGCAATTCGGCAGGGCGAATTTGTTAGAGATCATTGCGCAGCTGTCGGTTCCAACCCCGAAATTCGAAATCGAAAATCATCGCTCGACGGTTGCCTCGGGCGCGGGGAAATACTCGCGCTCGCGTCATTGCAAACATCTGAGCTTAACCGGCTGATTGCCACCATCGCATACACGGAGGATTACTTATGAAATTGTTTTCGGCCCACATTGACGATCTTCGCACGCTGTACATCAACGACTTGAAGAAGGCGTTGGACATGGAGCAGAAGATCACCAAGGCTCTTCCTGACCTGATTCAAAACTCGACCGACCCTGAACTGACCGACGCATTTCGCGTACACCTGGATGAAACCCAAGGCCACGTGTCGAGCGTGGAAGGTCTGCTTCGTCAGCACACCGGCGAGGTTGCAACGGAGACCTGCAAGGTGATCAATGGGCTCACCACCGCAGCATCCGACCTGATCAAGGACGTGACTGACCTGTCGGTTCGCGATATCGCCCTGATTGGTGCAGCCCAGCAGGTGGAGCATCACGAAATAGCCGTGTACGGAACCCTGCGCCGCTGGTCCGAGATTCTTGGACTCGACGCTGACGCGGCTGTGCTCGAGTCTATCGAAGCTGAGGAGGAGAACGCCGACGCCGTGCTGAGTGAGATTGCCGACCGAGTCAACCTGGAGGCCACTGTCTAGAACTGTTCGTGCAAATTGGATGAGTGCTTCAACGCGACCAGATTCCGGCGGTTCCGCGAGGCGGCGAGAGGAAGGCTCGCCGCCCTTCTTTTACTGTTGCAATGAATCCGAAACGGGTTCTGTGGCAGCCCGGCGCATCCCTGACCCGGCAGTGACTCGAAACAGAACTGGACCCAACAGTCCCACGCACAGAGAGAAAAGCAGCGCGGACATGGAGCCGGATCCCAGCTTCACCGCGTCGGTGCGCGAGGCGTAGAGCGCGTATGCTATCAAGGTCGCCGGTCCTACTCCCAGCAGAACAGCGAAAGCGAGATTTCCGGCTTTGAATGGACGCACCAATCCCGGTTCCTTGATTCGCAACACCACGAGCGCGACGAACTCCAGCAGCAGGCTTGATCCGTAGAGGATGAGGTCGATCGTAATCAGCCGCTCGAACGTGAGGCTCAGTGCCAACGCCCATGCCGTTCCGCACAACAGAACGCTCACCCACGGCACGCCGCGGCTGTTGCGCCGGGCAATCGCGCGCGGCAGCATGCCGTCTTCGGCCATGGCCATGGGCAGCCGCGTGTAACTCATCACTAACGCGTTGAACATGCCGACCCCGGTAATCACGCCACCGGCAGCAACGGACATGCCCAGCAGCGGTCCGCCGATGCGGGTTGCCGCGGTCATCCAGTCGCCCGTGGCGAAACTGTCGACTGAGAGCCCAGCGGCCGCGATTGCCGCCAGCGGCAGTACGTAAACAATTGCCACAAGCAGCGTGGATAGGATCATGGCGCGAGGGTAGGCTCGCTGCGGGTTCTCCACTTCCTGCGCAACGGTCGAGGCATTATCCCATCCCATGTAATTCCACATGGCGACCAGGATGGCGGTCGAAAGGCCCGCGCCGGATGCGGGGCCGCCCCAGTGTACCGCTGCGTGCGCGGTGAATCCCTGCCAGAACCCGAACCCAACCAAGACCGCGAATGGCGCCAGCAGGAGCGCCGACATCCAAACCGAATCTTGCCCCACTGCGGGCGCACCGCGAAGATTCCAGGCGCAGCACAGCGCGACAACACCCAGCTTCCAGGCATATCCATACCAGCCATCTGTCACGGCCGGATCGAATTTTCCCAGGTAGCTTACGAAAAATGCGGGATAAATCGCCATATCAAAAACGCTCGCCGACAGTGAGAGCCAGCCCTCCTGATAGCCCCAGAAGGGACCGAGCGCACGCCGGACCCAGACGTAGAATCCCCCTTCAGCGGGAATAGCGCTGGCCAGTTCCCCGATCATCAACGCGGTGGGCAGACTCCACACGATCGGCAGAATCATCAGAATGATGATCGCGCGCGCGAATCCTGCCCCGCCGAGAATGTCTTCGATGGCGTAAGGCCCGCCGGACACCATGAAGAAAGTGGCTCCAACCAGGGGAAGAAAACGCATCTTCCGTGGTGCGAATCCGGGGCGCACCGCCATTCTGGAGCCTGAAAGCATGACTGTGAATCTACCAACAATTCCCCCGACGTACAACGGAAACCGCGATGGGAAGTCTATTGCGTTGGCGAGGTCCGCTGAGCGAGGAGCAGGTGTAATTTTGTAGCCATCGGCGCCGCCTGACCCGCAAAAAAGATATGCCGACGCCTCCGATTCGGGAGTTCCGGTATAATCCCATGAGAGCCGGAGAGATGGCCGAGTGGCTGAAGGCGGCGGTTTGCTAAACCGTTGTAGGGTCAAAAGCTCTACCGGGGGTTCGAATCCCCCTCTCTCCGCCAGAAATCTTCCTTACGGGTTCCATGGTTGTCCACTTTCTCCACAAAATTCCCCAAATAATTGAAAATAGAGCTAGAGTCTTCCGTTGTTCTCAGTCTTTTTCCGTCCCGGCGCGGTTGGGTACAAGCGGGGGTAATTGTGGTTGAGGCCACCGGAGGTATCGGGTTGCAGGCATAACCCATGGAAATTGTGGTCCTTTGAAGTCCATGGAAAAGGGAGACTGCTCCCGTCCGTCTGTGATTCTGCTTGAATAGCGATCGAGACATTAGAGCAGTCTTGCATGATGGTCATTGCAGCCGATCTCGCACCCAAACCTCCACTCTGCGATTCCTTTGCCGCCCTTCCGGCGTATCGTTTGAAGCGACCGGAAGATCGGCGTCAAAGTTACGGATGTTCTGTAAGGGAACAATGACACCGATGGCTCTCAAACTGGTTGCGATTTCAACCGCTCGCTGCTGGGCGATTTGTTCACCGGAATCGGTTCCCTCCTTGCCATCGGCAAAGCCGATCAGAAGAATGTCCTCTCCAGTCTTCTCGTGTGTCGCCAGGAAGGTCCGTAGACGAAGAACATTCACACGTGCGAGGCTGTCGAGATCGTTCGTTACATCATCCGATTGTTCAGAGGAGAAATGAAAGCTGAGGCTGATTCTTGAATATTTTGAGGCGATTTCCCTGTATCCCGCAGGCGCATCGCGGGGAGCGGGTATATGGAAAACTCTGGGAGTCAGTTCGACAAACGGTGTCGGCTCAACCAGCATCTGGCCCGGTTTGTAGATGACATATCGTATGAACGCATCCGTTACTGAACCCGGCGCGTCCCAGTTGTAAAGAAAAAGCCGTCGACAGATGGGATAGTCACCGGTAGCGATAGAGAGCTCGGTTGGAAAGATTGGCGGGCCGCTTCCATCCGAGATCGCCACGGCCTTCGCATTCCGAATCATGGTAGAGGATACATATCCTATAGCGTTCGGTGAGCGAGTGACAGCATTCACAATGAGCCCGCTGTCGGCAACCTGGTCGTGAGGAGAAATAGCTGACGATTCCGCTGTACTCGCAGTGCCTCTGACGGTGGCCCTTTCCCCAAAAATCCCGAATGCTCCTGAATCGGCATCGTGGCCAAAAATCTCGATCGGGGCATCATTTCCGCCAACACTTTTCCAGTTCCGGATCTCTCCACTGTAGATTGCGTTTAGCTGAGGAATGGTGAGCTGGGATACTGGATTCGCCGGATTTACGATGAAGGCAATCCCATCGAGTGCAACTACGTGCTCGTTAGCACTCTCACGGAGGTTTTCGAGCGCGGGATAACTCGCCTTATCCGATTCATTGATTGGACGGGTTGACATTCCGATGTCGCAGGAATTTGGTCCGGATTCTGTGGCCAGGCATGCAAATGCAGCGCTCGAACTGGTACCGTAGATTTCGATCACCTGCAGTCCGGACCGGCCCGGGACTTTTCCCCAAACACGAAGGTGTGCATGACCCTGCGCATCTCTCCCAGCAACTCTGAAGCCGGTCTCTACTGCTCCCATCTCGTTGCGAAGAAACGCTTCAGCGAGCTTGGGCATGAGTTCATCGCTCAGAGATGTAGATCCCTGCAGCACCAGAATGATGTGTTCGGATCGAGTCCAGAACCGGTCGCGAAGGAAGAATAGACTCAAGGCTGCCGTCACGATCACGACGCCCAACAAGGTCATCCAAGACCTTTTTAGAGCCCTTTGACGCGGACGTGTTGATGAGCCAACTTCGGGCGCGAGTTCCACAGTCGAGGTTCCTCGAGGGTCGTAGCCTGCCGATACCCGATTCTAAACATAGCGATCAAACGCCTGAACTCCGCCCTCACGTTGAAGTGACCGTATTCGAAAGTAAGCTGGGTCGGCGATGTGTCAAGAATTTCGTATTCCTATTGACGTCGTATTTAATGTCCAAAGTCAATAAGTTTCATTCTCACGATGGACCTTTTCCCGAGAAGAATTACAACTTCCTTACGATCACGTAATGTTTGCGGAAGAGCAAGCTTGTGGTGAATGAACGACCGGATCATCTGATTCAAACGAACAAAACGGGGCGCCTGCATCTCCAATCCGGAAGGGTGAAAGAGCACAAGTGATCATGAATGGGAATCATAGGACTGGCTTTTCAGATCGAGTGACGCGCGTCGCCGCCCGCGAGTTCAGCAGGGTTGGTCGCAGTTCACATTCTTCGGGCCGCAAACAAAAAGATAAGGACTCCCAAGAGGCCGAAACCCGCGGATTCAAGGGGATTGGAGTGGCGTCGGAGAGACTTGGATTTAACTCCGTGATTCAGAACGCCAGTATGTCGTTCAGCGCATTTGTGGAAACCAAATTCATCCCGGAACATGTACAGCACAAGACCCTCGCCGGGCGAACGCACTATCAGGCCATGCTTAAGCACCTTATCAGCCCCGAGATAGTGCACCGCATGTTCAATGCAGAAGGAGTCTCGAAAGCAAGATTACATTCAGTTCCCGGTTGGCCTTACCTTGACCAGGTCAGGCTGTGCGACCTCACACCAGAGCATGTGCGAAGTCTAGTGGCTGCAGCTTTTGCGCGCAACTATGCATGGCAGACCGTGAAGCACATCAAGAACGCAGCGTTTGCAATCATCGCACATGCCCAGCAGGAGGGTTGCTTTCACCGCCTCAACCCCGGGTCTCACGTGAAGCTGCCCCCGAGGGCTCACAGGTCAAAGCCGGATCTCACCATGAATCAGGCAAGGGCGATACTCCAGCTATTACCCTCCCCGGAAAAGGATGTTGCATTTTTGACATTGAGCACCGGAATGAACATTCAAGAGATCTGTAATCTTCAATGGAAGCACGTGAACGTGGCGGATTCGCCGAGAGTACTAGAGGGAGAGATCATACCTCCGTACTGCATTGCAGTGAGGGCGCACTGGAACCCGAGTGGTGTGGGGAATGCGAGCGCAAGGCGAAACCGGAACGTTGTTCTCTCCGCACGTTTATTCGCGGTGCTAGCCGATTGGGCGCTCGAAAAGCGAGCATTGAATCCCGAAGAGTTCGTGCTGGTCTCGGACTCTGGACAGCCGGTTTTGCGTGCAAATCTTCGGTCCAGCCGATTGGTCACTGCCGGCCGAAAACTTGGCGTCCCCTGGCTCTCCTGGCGCGTACTTTGCCGAGCCCATTTAGGAAATCTGTCAGAGTTCCGGCCTCAACTCGACCACATGATTGGCACCACAAGGTTGAGTGGGTCGGCCGTATCCCCGCAGAGGAAACAAGATGACCTCAGCGTATTCACCCAAAATCGGATATAATGCCCTCCAAAGTTTCTTAGTGCCATTCTCGCCCCGCCAGCCGGATTTGGATGGCAAACGCGACCAGATGAGGAGTTCCCCCGGTCATCATGAAACTCCTTTTGGTTGAAGACGAACTCGACATCCGGCGATTTCTGGCTCATGCCTTGTCCGAAGCCGGCTATCAGGTCGATGTGGCTTCCGACGCCAAAGCAGCCATGAAACTGGCCCCCGATTCCGACTACCACCTCCTGGTTGTTGATTTAGGTCTTCCGGATCAGGATGGAATCGACCTGATTACGGCGTTGCGGCAGACCGGTGTGAGAGCTCCGGTGTTGATCCTCTCCGCAAGGCGTTCCGTCGATGAGCGGGTGAAAGGCTTGGAGCAGGGGGGAGACGACTACCTGACTAAGCCGTTTGCACTTGCCGAGCTTCTTGCAAGATTGAGAAATCTCCTCAAGAGAGAATCTCGCACGGAAGAAACAGCGGCGCAACTTCGTGTGCTCGACCTCGAAATGGATCTGGTTCATCGTGAAGTAACAAGGTCAGGAACCCCGCTTCGGCTCACTTCCCAGGAGTTTGCCTTACTTGAGTTTCTTTGTCGCAATGCAGGCCGAGTAGTCACAAGATCCATGATTCTCGAAGGCGTTTGGGGAATGCGTATCGAGCCAAAGACGAACGTCGTGGATGTCCAGATGAGCCGACTGCGGAGCAAGGTCGACGGGAGAGGTCGCAAGCCTTTGATTGCGACCTTGCGAGGTATGGGCTACGTCCTCCGCAACTCCTAGGCCAATGACGCGGAGTGCCGCCTGGCGAATCTCACTATGGGGCACACTTGCCTTCGCCATTGGCGCCATGCTTGCCTTCCAATTCCTGCATCGGTTTGTTTCGAACGATATCCAACGCCGAAATGACGCCTGGTTGTGGGGAGAAGTGTCGCTGCTCGGCGACATTGCCGCGCGAACGCCCCGAGACTCTCTGTACAGCCAGGGAGTGGGTGAGATCGCGGAAGTGGTTCGCAGGGAAGTGCCGAGCAAGAAGAGGGCGCTGGGTCAGGCGAAGGATCAAGTGTTCTTCCTGCAGGAAAGCGAAGACCACTCCTTGAGGATTTGGATTGGCGCAGGCACCGGTGACGCTGCATTGCGTTCTATTTTGCGAACCCGAATTCCTCCCGATCAACCCATCGATCTGCAAATCGACGGCCACTCGATCCCTTTTCGCGTTGTCTCGCTTCGCATTGAAGATGGGAGCAGAATCTACCTCGGCCTCTCGGAGGAAGACCAACTTCAGGTGCTAAAGTCCCTGCGTGTATTCTTCTTTATTCTATGGCTGGTTATTGTGATCTTGGGGTCGGGCCTCGTGTTCTCGATTTCGAGGGGCATATTGAAACATGTGCAGAAAATCACCGATGCCGCATCGCGGATCGGCCGCTCCGATTTGACAACTAGGGTTCCGACCAGCAATCGCAATGATGAGGTAGCGCACCTTGCCTTGACATTAAATAACATGCTCGATCGCATTGAAAACGCGATGCGCCAACTGCACACTATGACGGACTCTCTTGCGCATGATCTCCGGAGTCCAATAACGACAATACGGGGGAGGTTGGAGGCCTCTTTGAACTCCCAGTCGACCGAACAGCAGTCCGATGCGATTGTTTCATCCATCGAAGTGCTCGACCGGCTGAGCCAGTTCCTGGCGGAATCTCTAGATGTGGCAGAAGCCAATGCCGACGCCCTCCGATTGACATTGAGCGAAGTGGATCTTGAAGAGACGCTCGTCTCCATGATCGATCTGTACGACCCAAGCATGATCGACAAGAGTCTGACCGTCGATTTTGACCGGCGAGCCCCCGCGATGATCCTTGCCGATGCGGCGCTCATTCACCGCATGATCTCTAACCTGTTTGACAATGAGTTAGTTCACCTCTCCCCAGGATCAAACATCAAGATCGAATTGCAGACGCTGGAAACTGTAACTCTCACTATTGAAGACGACGGGCCGGGGTTTCCGCCTGAAATGATGGACAATATTTTCGAGCGATACGCAAAGGGCAGAGAATCGACTGGACATGGGCTGGGGCTGGCATTCGTGGATGCCGTCGTGCGCGCACATGGGGGAAGTGTCAATGCCAGCAACCGTCAATCGGGCGGCGCCCGAATCTGCATCGATTTGCCTCTACACAAGAAACAAGGATTGTAGGCGAACTCTGAACCAGACTCATGCATGGGAATGTCGGAATTCGCACAACCTGCCGAAGTTCAGCCAAAAGGCCAGGACTACGAATCCTTTGCACTCCAGAAGTGCCTTTCGTTTTTGATTAACGTGATAGGTACGCCGTTATTTCCGAATCGCAGTCGTTTGACTTATCAAGAATTCAGGCCGCGGCCAGAAGATATCAAGCTGCGCTTGAGTGTTTGCGGTACCGCTAGTGCGATGAATCCTTACACTTACATTACATCCCTGTAATTATTGCGAATTATCAAAAAGGCAACTCATTGTTAGACCGCATCCTGCAGAAGCTGAAATGCAGCTCTGCATTCCCGTTGTCAATCCGACTGGCAGTTTTCGGCAGAGTTGGTCGGCAGGGTAGGGAGGAATGCCATGGCAGCAGAGGTCTATGCGGGCCCTCTACGTCGACATGCGTCGAATCGGGACGGGATGTTAACGAATGCGCAATCGTTTGGCGCTGATGTACCAGGACGACCGTGACCATCCGTGGACCCGGACCTGTGGAATTCACTAGGTGCGCGACGTTGATCGCTTTGTAATTCGGGCCGCATGCGTCACGTATCAACCCGCGGATGTCGGTGGGAGTCGTAGGCAATTCGGGCTTCCGAAGAAGTGTTACGAACTAAGTTGCTCCGCCGGCGGCGGGGCAGGAGTGAGGACGTATGGCGAAGAGAGAGATAAGTGGGCTTTGTTCCCTCGCGGTGTTGGTGTGTGTCGCCACCTTAACTGCAAGTGCTCAATCGTTCCAAGTTCAGTGCCCCACCACAACTATCACGCACCCCAATTCGGCGAACAACAATTCGGAACCCACGTATACAGCAGCGACCACGTTCTCGGCCGGCTCCCATGGGTACTTGGTCCCCAGCGCGCACGTGAACGGCGCCATCAAATGCCAGCAGATCTCGGGTGGCGACGGCTTCGCGACGATGGGCGACGGCACGCAGACTTACTTGTTTGCCTTCGGCCCACTCTCCGGTTTGAAGGACATCGCCGACGGCAAGCCTGGCACACAATTTCCAAACGTGTTCAATACGATGCCGGAGAACCCGCTAGTGCCAGGGGATCCTGCATATACAGATGGCCTTTTGGCCGGTAGCTGGCCCCTCGGATTCCCCAACTCTTCCATTCCGACTTCCCAGTTCAAATTTAACGGTGCCGTTGGACTTGCTTCCGACGCCGACGCCATTCCGGGTGGTTGCGTTGCCCCATGTCTCGATGGCCACGTCGATGCGCGACAAATCATGGATGTGGCCGTCATGAACGGCAACATGCCGGCGCCATTGATGGCCATTGATGAAGACGACGAGTTCTTCCTCACCCTGACGAACGTCGGCCAAATCATGCGGCCCGACCTATTCGAACAGCACACGGTTCACTTCCATGGCTATCCGAACGCGTCGGCCTTTTACGACGGCGTGCCTGACGCGTCGGTGGCGATCAACATCGGCGGCAGCTTCACTTATTACTACTTAGCCCCCGATGCAGGAACGTATTTCTGGCATTGCCACATTACTCCCCCCGAGCACTTGCAGATGGGCATGGTCGGCCAGATTTACGTTCGCCCGCGGCAGAATCGAGTCGCGACTGGCGGCAGCCTGTATGACGCGCTCGTAACGCAGCAAAGTGACCCGCGCACAAAATGCGATATCAACGACATCCTGTGCAGCAATCCACTTCCAGCTGCGGGGGGTGCCGGTTCGGCGCCGCGCGACGCAGCTGGTAATTACGCCTACAACGATGGTGACGGGTCCACACACTACGATGTGGAATACCCCCTTCAGATCCATGGCTTCGATCCGAACTTTCACTTCGTTGGCATGACCTTCAACCCGGAAGGTTTCACCGACATGAAGGATAAGTACTTCCTGTTGAACGGCCGCAGCTATCCCGACACCGTGACCCCTGGCCCGCTGGCCACCCAGACCACCGATGGCACGATGCACTTCTCACAGCCGCTGCCGTCGATCATCAACATTCCGGAGGGTAAAAAAGCTTTGTTGCGTATTTCTGATTTGGATGTAACCGAATACCAGACTCTGGCGTCACTCGGCATCCCGATGACCGTAATTGGCTATAACGCCAAGTTGTTGCGCGATCAGAGCGGCAACAATCTCTACTACAGCACCAACTCGATCACCCTGGCGGGCGGCGAGTCTCTTGACGTGATTCTGGACGCCAGCGACACCACCAAGTACCACGCCGGCGACGTGTATTACCTCTATACCCCCAATCTCGATCACCTGTCCAACGACGCTGAGAACTTCGGCGGATTGATGACGGAAGTTCGGATCAACTAGGAGAGCAGCGATGAGAGTGACGAACATGAAGAACGCGATCTCGAAAACACATTTGCTTCTCGCGACGATGGTGACCGTAGCTCTGTTGCTGACGCCCGCGGCATTTGCAGCGTCTCCTGGGATTAAGGGTTCAACCTTTAACCTGGTGGCTTCAGCTGAATACCTCACGCAACCGGACGGATCGTCGGTCTACTCGTGGGGGTACGGTTGCACCGACAACGGCGGCGCCCAGAGCAACTTTTTCCCTTCCAACATCCCCAACGCCGGCTGTACCACGATGCAGATACCAGGGCCGACGTTGATCGTAACTCAGGGGCAGACGGTTACGGTGAATTTGACGAACAATCTGCCGACCGCCGCGGGGAACACCTCTATCCTGTTCCCCGGCTTCAATGTGACCGCGTCGGGAGCCGGTACCGCGCAAGGGTTGTTAACCACAGAGGCGCCGCATCACGGTGTCGTGACTTATACGTTTACCGCCACCAACGCCGGCACTCACTCGTATTACAGCGGTACACAGGGCGACCTCCAAGTGGAGATGGGCCTGTACGGGGCAATCATTGTCCTTCCCTCGACCATTCCCGCAAGCTGCACGTCCGGGATACACAGCTCCAACCACGATGCGCAGGCACACTGGGGGGAGGACGACTTCCGCCTGGCTGCTGCCGCGTACAACCATCCGGGCGCCTGTTACGATCGCGAGTATCTCTTCCAGTTTTCGGAAATGGATGCGCGGATCCATCGCGAGGCCCAGCAGCAGTCCCTACGAACCTGCACCGGTTGCATGACGGTTGCTACCGAGCCGTATGTCCCGGCGTACTTCATGATCAACGGACGCTCCATGCCGGATCTCATGGATCCGAATTATGCTCCGGAATATCCGCATCAGCCGTACAACGGTAATCCGCACATGCATCCTGGTGAACTGGTGCTGCTGCGGATTATTGGACAGGGACGCTGGCAGCATCCGTTCCACGAGCATGGTAATCACGTGCGCATCCTGGCGCGCGATGGCAACCTGATCCTGAGCCAGACCGATCCGGCCAACGATCTCGCCGGACCGCTCCTCTTCACGACTACAACGACTCCCGGCATGACGATGGACGGGATCTACTACTGGACCGGCAAAGGTCTGAACTGGGATGCCTACGGCCATAACCCCACTTCGGGAGACGCGCTTGCCAAGCTGCCCTGTGATGCAGACGCCAACGGATACAACACGAGCCACCCAACTGCGATTAACTACTTCGAATGGTGTCAGGACCATAACAAGCCGTTGCAGGCGACTCCCACCGGCGATGTCGCTGGTAGCGGTCCTGCTACGCTGCCGGATCCGAACATCTTCGCGAACGGTGCCTGGTATAGCGGAAGTCCCTACCTCGGACGCGATGCAACTGTGCGCGCCGTCGGCTCGACTGGCACTACGCCTCCATCAGGAACTGTTGCCAACTCCCCTACCGATGAAGCCGGTTTCGCCTTTATGTGGCACTCGCATAACGAGCGTGAAATCACGACCAACAATGTCTTTCCGGGCGGCATGCTGATGATGATGCTGGTCGATTCCCGCGAGTTTCTGATTAACGAGTCCAACTAACTTCTGAGGATAGTTGAGGAGAAAGCGATGCGATTCCATCATCCCAAAGCGACTTTAGGAACAACGATACTGGCGGTATGTGTTCTCCTCCTGGGAACCAGTTGGGCCGGCGCACAGCAGCAGATCAATCTGACAGCAGGCCCGACAGCCGTTACCCTGCCCGATGGGGCATCGGTCCCGATGTGGGGCTACAGCTGCGGCGCGGTAGTGAGCGGTTCCACCGCGAGCTGCGCCAAGCTGAATCCCAATGCGAGCCTATGGTCGCCCGTTGTCATCACGGTTCCCACCGGCGCTACTCTGCAGATCAACCTGACAAATAACCTGAGCTTCAACGGCAACAACAACAAAATTCCGACGTCCTTGACGATTGTGGGGCAACTAGGGGGTGGTCTGGGCAAGAGCGCGACTACCACGCACAGTCCGACGCACAATGCCCAGACGCTCACGTGGCCTGCCTCCAGCTCCGATCCGGGCGACGGAGCGAACACCCCGCCGCCTCAAGCGGAGCGCGTACAGTCCTTCTCGACCGAAGTGGCGGCAGGACAGACAACCAGCCTGATCTGGACCACACCTCGAGAAGGCACCTTTTTGCTCGAGTCCGGAACACATCCTTCCATTCAAGGACCGATGGGATTGTATGGAATGGTGGTGGTCACAGGAACGGGCAGTCCTGCTACGGCGTACACGACTCCGGCCGTCACTTACGACGCAGACGTTCGCGTGCTCTTCAGCGAAATCGATTCCGCCCAGAACAATGCTGTGGCCACCGCAGTCGGTACGGCTGGTTTCAGCGAGACCAAGGTTTGGTCCGGACAGCCGGATCATTGCGGCAATCCCTCGTCCGCGGACTATCAGACCTGCTATCCGCCGGCCGTGAATTACGCGCCGCGCTATTACCTGATCAACGGTGTAGCCTTCGACCGGACGAACGCCGCGGCTTCCTTAATTCCATCCAATCCACTCACCGTTGCTTCACCGGTGGCTGGAAAGACCGCCCTAGTCCGCATGGTCAACGCCGGACTGCGGATGCACGTTCCATCCATCGTTGGTGCGCAAACCGGAGTAGCCCCAGCCGTAACTGCGCCAGCCCCGTCTGGTTTCTCGTTGATCGCGGAAGACGGCAACGTTCTGCCAGGCGTTCGTCGCACCCAGAGTGAAGTATTCATGGCTCCGGGCAAGACCTACGACGTGATGATCAATGTTCCCGTTGCTATTGCTCCCGCCACTGCCCCTGCAGCTCTCCCCATCTTCGATCGCGCATTGGGCCTCTCAGGAAACGCGATTGCCCGCGATGCCGGCATGGTCGCTTACCTTGGCATTAACGGCGGTGCGCCTCCAGGCCTCCCCTCGACGACGGCAACTGCCAATCCTGACACGTATCCTTCCGTTGTTAGTGGAAAGACAGTGACGGTCTCGGACCCCGCCTTGGGCGTTCTCAAGAACGACATCAACATCTTCGGTGTCAAGGTTGTGGGAGCCGTGCCGGCGGGATTGACTCTGAATCTGGACGGCACATTCACCTATACGGCGGGCGCTCCCACGAGCTTCACCTATTGCGGCAACGGAGCAACAAGCGGTCCAGCGTGCGCTGTAGTGAGTTTGAACGCCGCAGCGATCGAAAACTCCACGGGCATCACATGCGACCCAATCACATTCAATTCAACTGTCGCCACAACGCTCAGCATCAAACCGCCCGGGGTTCTGGCAAATTGCAAGGACGCGGCCGGCTTTCCTCTCAACGTCGCTGCATCGCCCGCCCCGGCACTGGCAAGCGGGACGGTTTTGGTTGCCGCCGATGGTTCTTTTAGCGCCAATGTCACCGGCGCGGGGCCGCACGACCTGACCTTTACGCCGCAGAACGCGCAAGGAACCAACGGGTCGCTGGCCCATGCGACGGTCGTGTTCCCGGCGGCGACTGGTCTGCAAGTTACGCTGATTGACGGCCCAACCAAGGCCGCTCTGGCTAACCCGGACTATCGCTGGATCATCGAGGAAGACAAAACCTTCTACGTCGATCCCAACTGCCAAACGAATCCTCTGCCTGCGGGTTGTCCGACCGTTACCCCCCAGGGAGCGCCCGCAGCGTTTGGCACCAACTTCCACACCAGCTACATGCCGGTCGTAGCTCAAGGTTGCGTGGGGACTGTTTCTTGCGAGGACGGCCAAACTGTCCTGGATCCGTCCACCGGCGCACACGTCAATGCAGCTTGCGACCTTGGCAACGGAGTATGCGAGGCGAAAACGCGAAAGGATGCCTTAGATCCCAGTAAAGTCTACCTGGATCCCTCCAAGCACTACTACATCTCCGTGCTGCCGGGCGACGCGATGGATCCCGGCCATGCCATGGGTGGTGCGCAAATCGCTCCCGGGCAGACCTCGGTCAATGTCATTGTCGAACCACAGCTCCAGCCACCGGCTAAGATTTCGGCGTTTGTCTACGAAGACGACCATCCGCTAAACGGCGAGCATGATGCCAGCGGCGGCGTCGATATTCTGTCCCCCAACGAGCCTGGCCTGGGTGGTTTCAACATCACCATCGTCGACCTGGTGGGAATGTCCGGTGACTCCGCCGGTCAGCTGACTTACGACGAATTCGGGCAGCCGCTGTCGAACGCCCTGGCGGGAACCATCGATCCGGCTACGACGAAAGATGCCTGCCCGATTGTGGCCAATTCCAATACCGGCTACGATGGCGCGACCAGCCCGACCGGTATCACGGGCATGATTCCGGTTTGCCCGACGTACGAGGCAGACGGGGTTACGCTGTCGCCGTTAGCCGGCCAGGCGGTGGTTGCAAACATGCCGCCCGGACGGTACGGCATCATTGCGACTCCTGCCGCTGACCGCATTGCCCGAGGCGAAGAGTGGCTGCAGACCAACACCCTGGACGGCGGCAAGGACCACGAAGCTTTCGTCAAAGCCGGCGAGCCAGCCTACTTCCAGGAGTATGGCCCCGCCAGCTTCCATGTCTCCATCGGTTTCGCGAATCCGAAGGTCATCAATGACCATGCCATGAACGCTGGGAAAACCGGCCTGTGCGATCCGGCCCCAAATGGCGGCGGCCTGAACTGCAGCGAAACGGTTGTTGGGCAAGTTACCGGCTCTCGCTTGAGCCGACCGTCGGATGAACGACTCTATGGCAGTGGTTCGCGCGACACCTTCGGATACACCCAGTGCTATGCCAGCCTGGGTACCCCGGATGGCGCCGATTTCACCTTCGGGAAGTGCGACGACCAGGGGAACTTCACTCTCAACAACGTTCCGGCGGGCGACTGGCGACTCACCATTTTCGATCAATGGAACGATCAGATCGTCGATGGCATCTCCACCCCGGTCCGCGTAGGCACCGCTACCAACGCAACGAATTGTCATGGACCGTCTACCAGCAGCGCGGTCTGCGATATGGGAGAAATCGGGGTCCACGCGTGGAAGGACAACCTTTCCACTCGCACGTTCTTCGACACCAACGGCAACGGCGTGTCAGATGACGGCGAGCAGGGCCTCTCGCTGGTACCAACGAACATCCGGTACCGTGATGGCAGTATCTCCAACCTCAACAGCACCGATCTGCAGGGGTTCGCAGGATTCAACGAGGTCTTCCCCATCTTCAACTGGTACGTGGTGGAGACCGACTCCAATCGCTACAAGAACACCGGAACGCACGTGATCAACGACGCAGGCGGTGCGGCCGACAATACCACCCCGTGCGGCGGCGGCTTCGGGCCATGCGGAAACTCCGCACTGATGGCCAATCTTGCCAACACAAGCGAAAAATTCTCGGTGCCCGACGCTCTGCGGGTTCCGGGCGCAGTGTACTGCGATAACGCCGACTGCAACGGCTTCTCGATCGCCAATCGTCCAGTCAACGGCGGTCCTGGCGGTTCGACCGGCCGAATCGATCCTCCCTGGGCTACCAGCTATGGCTGGCAGACCTTCATGGGCCAGAACCAGTTGCTCGAATTTGGTAAGGCACCTTTCGAACCTGGAGAAAACGGCGGCATCCGCGGCCATGTCGTGTACGCCTCCACTCGTCCATTCGATGATCCGGCTCTGCTGTTGCAGCTAACCTGGGAGCCCCAGGTTCCGAACGTCACCATCAATCTCTATCAGGAAGGGCTTGCGGCCGATGGCGTCACCCCCACCCTGAAAAAGGTCGATTCAACCGTAACCACTAGTTGGGATGCCTGGGCGCAGGGTTTCCGGTCCGACGGCGTTCCCAATATGAACTGCCCCGGACAGGATCCCACCGATCCGTTCTTGTACACCATGCAGAACCAACCGAACTATCTGGATTGGTACAACTCGCAGCACGGAGGGCCGGCCGTAACCGCGTTACCTAACAACGCCCAGTTCAAGTGCTACGACGGCATGCACAATTGGAACCAGTTGCAGCCAGCTCCGTACGATGGCGCATACAAGTTCCCCAGCGTTACCGGGCGCGACCCCCAAACTGGACAGGTGGTCGGCACGAACTGCACGGCTTGCACAATGGTGAACCACGAACCGCAGCTGCCTGCCGGCAAATACGTAGTGGAGATGATCGTTCCCCCGGGCTACGAGTTGGTGAAAGAAGAGGATAAGAACATCCTCCTCGGCGACACCTATGACGGTCCGGTGACTTCACAGTTTGCCGGCTTCGGCAACATTTTCATCATGCCGGACCAGGCTTCGGTCGCTGCCGCCTTCAACCCTAACAACCCGCTGAATCAGACGACTGACGAAGGCGTACTCCCGCGGCATGAAGGTGACACGGGCAGCGTCGAAACCTTCTGGCCCTGCGTCGGTGCCATGCGAGTGGTGCCCGACTTCAACAGCTTGTACCCGGGAGCTGGGCAAGACGCTCCGTTTGCCGGAGCTTCTCGTCCGCTGTGCGATCGGAAAGAGGTCGTATTGCAGGATCAGATGTCGGTGCTGGCGAAGTTCTACGTCTTCACCTCCACCCACATCGCGGCTCACTTCACGGGTATTGTTTCGGACGACTTTACGTCTGAATTCGACCCCTTCTCGCCGGCGTTCGGTGAGAAATTCTCTCCCGCGAACCTGCCCGTCGGAATCCGGGATTTCTCCGGCACGGAAGTCTCTCGCGTATACTCGGACAATTTCGGTATCTACAACGGTCTGACCTACTCAACCTTCTCTGTGAACCCGCCAGATCCCAGCGGCTACATTCCGCAGATGATGGTCATGTGTATGAATGACCGCGGCAGCGGCGCGGTGGCCGATCCGCTCTATCAGCCGGCTTACAGCCAGTACTGCTATGAGTGGTCTTTCATGCCGGGCCAGACGTCGTACCTGGACACGCCGGTGATACCAACCTCCGCATTCGCTGCGAACTATAACCACCCTGACTGCGCCTATCCGGATGCAACGCCGGCAATCAAGGAAGTTGACGGTGATACATCCACAGCCTCGGCGGGTGGCGGAATCGGACCTTGGATCTCGGCAGCCGGAACAGCTCACCCTATCACCATCCATGCCCTGTCTGACCAGGCCGTGAGCAGCTACGCATACTCCGGACCCAAGGCCGATACTGCGCCCTTTAACCAGAAGGCAGTCACCCGGCACTATGGTTTTGGCCAAACCCAAGGAACGGGCAGCGTCACCGTCGGCGGGGTAACCGCGACCGTCGTCTCCTGGAGTGATTCCACAATCGTCATCACTCTTCCCAACACCGGTAATAACCAGGTACCGGTGTGCCCGCTCCAGCAACAGCAGCAGTACGGTGGATCATCGGCACGCTGCGGTGAGTTAGTGATCACCGCTGGCAACGGCAAGAAATCAGTCGACACCGTCACAATTACCATCGGCGGCAAGGATCCAACCCGCCTCTCTGCAGGACAGGCGATTCAGAATGCGATCGACCTGGCCAAGCCCGGGGACCTCATCATCGTGCCCGCCGGTGTTTACCACGAGCAGGTCATCATGTGGAAGCCCGTACGGTTGCAGGGTATCGGCGCCGCGTCCAGCATTATCGATGCGAACGCCCATCCCTCCGACATTCTCAGTGGGTGGCGCAAACGCGTGGTTTGCCTGTTTGGAGTTGGCGAGGACGGTTCGCCAAACTCCTGGAACCCTAGTTGCGGTAACGGATGGTTCGGCTTCAATGTAACCTCGAACCAGCCGAAACAACCCCAGGTGGACCGCATTCCATCGGAAGCCACTGTCGGCTGGGACACCACCCAGAACGGCAACCTGGCGGAACAGTTGCAAGAGCCATCGCTGATGGGCGCCTATGAAGGAGCTGGAATCACGGTACTCGCCAAAGGAGTGAACTTCCACGGAGCGAATGCTTTCACAGACACGACCGAGGGAGCCTTCCCGGATGGCACCACGCTTCTGCAGAACAGAACGCAAGACTGCGGCAGTGGTGCCGGAAATACCGCAAATAACCGGAATCCATTCCCCAGCAGCTTCCAGTGCAATCCGTCGCGCATCGACGGGTTGTCGATCACAAACAGTTCTCAGGGCGGCGGCGGCATTTTCGTCCACGCTTGGGGACATAACCTGGAAATCGCCAACAATCGCGTCAACAACAACCAGGGAACTTTAGCTGGCGGTGTCACGATAGGCCAGGGCGAATTCCCACCCCAGCAAATTGCGGGAGCCGCCGTGCTCCTGGCTCCGGGCTCCTGCCAGTCTAGTAATATCGCTGGGACTCAGTTGCCGTATTGCCACAACCTGAACGTGAACGTGCACCACAACGCGGTCACAACCAATGCTTCCGAGGGCGATGAATTGTTCTCGGCTAGCCCGAGTGGTGCAGGCGGCGTTGCCTTCTGCTCCGGCGCCGACAATTACCAGTTCAACTACAACTGGGTTTGCGGTAATCTCAGCACGGGCGATGGCGCGGGCGTTTCTCACGTGGGCTTCAGCTGGAATGGCCAGATGCAGCACAACGCCATCCTCTTCAACCAGGCAACCAACCCGACCACGCCAAGCAACGGCGGCGGCCTGCTCATCATGAACTCCCCGGATACTGACCCGGCCTGCCCTGCAGGCAGCGACCCTGATGCGGATTGCTCGCTTGCGTTCAGTACAGCCCCCGGTGATGGTGTCGGGCCCAACCTGGTTATCAATGCCAACCTGATTATGGGTAATGCCGCTGAAGCCGGCAGCGGTGGTGGTATCCGCTTCCAGGGTGTCAATGGCGTCGAAGTGGGCACTTTCCCCAATAATCCGGAACGTTGGTACACAGTTACCGCAACCAACAACATCATCGCCAACAACGTTTCGGGTTGGGATGGCGGCGGAATCTCCCTGCAGGATTCCATCGGCGTCAACCTGATCAACAATACGATCATCTCTAACGATTCCACTGCGTCGTCGGGCACTCTGTTCGGAGCCTTCTTCGCACCGGAAGCTAGCTCTCCGACACCCTGCCCGCGCGACGCCTCGGGTGCTTCGACTCGTTGCACGGTGTTGTCAACGCCCCAGCCCGCTGGACTCTCCAGCGGCCGACACTCGGCAGAGTTCCTGGCCTCGCTGCCGACCAACATCACGTGCCCAACTGGTCACGGTGTGGGAGGAACAGGCACTGGCGGCCGCGTCAACGGCGCTTGCCGGACGGTCTCGTTCCCGATTCTTTACAACGATATCTTCTGGCAGAACCGTGCCTTCAACATCGTTGTGACGCAGCCGACGACCGGATCTCAGCAGTCCACCGTCACCCTTGCCCCCGCGCTGAACCAGTCGACTACGGGCGCATGCGTTGCTCCGCCCGCCGGCACGTACTGGGATCTCGGACTACGCGGCGATCAGGGGCCAACCAACCATTCTTCCGGCTTCACGTTCACGCCTCAGGCGTCGGTGTTGACGAGCACCACCGGCTACGCGGGAGGCGGCACAGGGTTCCGCGCGAACACCGCTTCCTCCCCAGGCGTGGCCCGTCAATATTGCAACGGCTCGAAGATCCCGCCGGAGGTTCCGAACGCAGGCGCGGTTTGGTATCAGGTTCCCCCGGGGACTTTCGAAGGAAACGTGCCGACGCCCATGTTTAGCATGACCGCCGGGGCCACGGTGGACGAAGGCAACAACTGGATCAGCATCAGTTGGGGCCCGCTCTCACTGGTTGCTCCAACGTCGGAAAACACGAGCCCGCTCAACGAGACGTTCCTTGCGGACTACTCGCTGACGGCTGGCTCTCCGGCGATCAGCTACATCACCAATGCGCTCTCGTCTACGACCTATACGGCAGCGCCCGATACTGACTTCTTCGGCAATCTGCGGAAGTCGAACAACGCAGTAGACGCCGGCGCGGTCGAGTTTGTAAGCGGGGTCGGGACGGCGGTCGCCAGTGTTACCGGCGGTCCGCTCAACTTCGGCAACGTGGTTGACGGAACGACCGGTGCTTCCCAAACCCTCACTCTGCATAACACAGGGACTGTCGCATTGACAGGCATTGCGGTGTCCTTTACTGGACCATATTCACGACCGGGTGGAACCTGCACTGCCACCCTCAACGCCGGAGCTACTTGCACGATCACTGTGGCCTTCTCGCCAATAGCACCGCCCGGAGCGCAGAACGGTACAGCTATCATCGCCGCCAATGTCGCCGTCACCGGCTCGCCGGTTACGCTGAATGGCACTGGCGTGGCAGCCGTAGTGAGCGCAACTCTCACTCCAACAACCCACAACTACGGAACACAGACTCGCAATTGCCCGACACCGGCCCTGGCCTGCGCGGCCGACCCCGCTCAGGTATACACGCTCACCAATACCGGGAACGTAACACTGACCGGCATCGGGAACGGCGTCCTCGGCGGAACTAACCCAACCGAATACACGCTCAGGCCTCTGCTTTCCACCTGCGGTCCGGCTGGTGGCGGGCAACTGATGGCAAATACAACCCTGACCCCCGGTGCAACCTGCGTGGTAACGGTGCAGTTCCAGCCGAAGACTGCTCAGACAACGGGCGTCAAGACCGCCACAATCTCCGTCACGGATGCGGCAGGAACTCAGACCTCAACCTTAACCGGAACGGCGAATTGATTACAGTCAACCCACTGTAACCAGATGCTGCCCGCGGCTTCGGCCGCGGGCAGCTCAGCGATCAAAGAATGGGCGGCAGCAGATTTTCTTGATTAACCCATTGGAGGTTTTATGCGCCTTCGGTTTTCCGCAACTCTGATTACGGGAACAGTTTTGGTTGTTTCCTCGCTCAATTGCGCGAAATCGCAACCCAACCCCACACCTGTAGCGCCGCCGAAGTCCCGAACACTTCCTCAGCGATATCGAATGAATCAGCAGGCGGCATCAGCGCAGCAGTATTATTCCATGATCTGGGGCGTCGATTCTCTGGCGGTGAAGTCGGGGGAATCGGGCGAGATCATCCGCTTTTCGTACCGTATCGTCGACGTCGAGAAGGCCAATGCGCTGAACGACAAGAAGAATGAACCATCACTGATCGATCCGGCGGCGGGGGTCAAACTGATCATTCCCTCATTCGAAAAGGTCGGCAAATTACGTCAGAGCGGCACTCCCGAAGCGGGCAAAGTGTACTGGATGGGGTTCTCCAACAAGGGGGAATATGTAAAACCGGGCCACCGAGTCAATGTCGTAATCGGACAATTTCGAGCCGACGGGCTGATCGTCCAGTAGCAATTGTCCCTCCTCCTACTTGAACTCATTGGTCAACAATTCAAGAGTGATTATGATGTCTCAAACTATGGCGTTACTCGGAAATGTTCTGGTTTTGACAACGGAGGACTCTCGCTTTGCGAAGCTGCAATAGATTGCGAGCCCCCCGAAAGCGGCCTGTGCCGCTCAAGTGTTTGCGGGCCCTGGCCCTGGGTCTGCCCTTGATGCTGGCTTCCGTTTTGTGCGCTCAACAGCCCGAAGCGGCTGGCCCGCCCATCCCGTCGCAGCCGCCGCATCACAGCCACAGACGGGTGACACTGGAAGATCGAGTAAAGGCATTGGCGGGCAACCTGAACCTGGACCAGGCACAGCAGGACGCTGTCCTCAAGATACTGCAGGGCCGAATGGAGGAGTCGCTACGTATCCGCAGCGATACCTCGATCTCCGGAGGCGCTCGGATCGAACAATTCCGCACTCTACAGGACAACACTGTGTATCAAGTTCGCGCCGTCCTCAACGAGGAACAAAAAAAGAAATACGATCCACTGGTGCTGCGCAAGCGAGAACCTGCAGCTGATCAGAAGACCGTCGAGGATTGGCTCGAACTAACTACTCCCAAGTAGGAGTTTGTAGCAGCGCCATGCCATCAGTCATGAAGATCAAAGCGAGCATTCTTAGAACAGTGCTGGTATGTCTGGGTTCTGCCCTTTGCCGCGCGCAGGATTTCTCCGCAAACGTGGTGTACTTCGACGTTCCGCGCACAGCCGGCGCAAAATCGCCTCAAGCTCCATCGAAACTATATGTCAGCAAGGACAAGATTCGTTTGCAGACGTATGGGTTTACCGACGTTACCTTACTGGTGGATGGGGCAGAACATACTACCGTCGCTCTGTATCCGAGCAGGAAAATATATCAACAGTTGGCGGGGTCTTCGCAGTAGTTCCGCGTAGAGAACGCTAACGACGCCTGTGCTGACTGGCAAAAGGCTACGGATCAGAAGATTGCGTGCGAGAAAGTGGGGGAAGACGAGGTCAACGGCCGTCATACAGTGAAATACATCAACAAGAACGCTACGGGCGCGAGGGGCGCCGCCATCTGGGTCACCCCAGACCTCCAATTTGTGATCAAGTGGGAAACAGAGACTAATGGCGCGGAACTGCGCGAAATCAAGGAGGAGAAGCTACCGTCGGAGATGTTTGTCGTGCCCGATGAGTACCAAGCCATGAAGCCCCAGAAGGGATCTTCCAAAGGCTTCACCCCGCGATAACGATAGTCGAATGTTAGCTTGAGCATAGTCGATGCTGCCGTTTCTCGTCGCCGCGACGCATTATCGGCGCGCTGAAGAATTCCATTTCGTCGATCGCTTCACGGTGGTTGCTCAGGGATGCTGCCCAACTTTCGCCGGCTCGGAACTCTTGGGCGCCTTTCGCATCCAGCGTGGGACGGTTGGCTCGGATATTTCGTATCCGGGCATATCGCCGACCCCGACATGCAATCATCGAAATGAGCACGAATCTCCTAAGTTCACGCAGTTGTGCCTGACCCGCAGAATGACGATCCGCCGGAAGTACCATGAACCTGACCCTGAATCTGCATCAAGGGGAACTCTCGATCGTTCGCCTTTCCCCGAATGCGGTGCTCCCCGCGTGGCTCGATCTCGCGGAACCGCCGCTCGTGTCTGTCACTTTCTGTCCGAATGAACTTTCGATTGTTTGCCCTGCGAGGCTGGTCCCAGACGAGCACCAGAGGGAAGGCCCCTGGCGCGCCTTCGAAATCGAGGGACCAATCGACTTCGCTCTGACCGGCGTCCTCGCCTCGGTGCTCAACCCTTTGACCGCGGCGGGGCTGAGCATCTTCGCGCTTTCCACTTACGACACCGACTGGATCCTCGTTCGCGCAGAAAAGCTTGCAGCCGCTCACGCCGCCCTCGCAACGCATTTTCAGATTCGCGAGGTCTAGAAACGCAGAGACAGGCAGCTAAGCCCGCCATCCATCTTCCGGAACTCCGACATATCCAGCTCAAGCGGTTCAAATCCGCGATCCCGCAGTGCTGCCGTGAGCCGCGGGAACCCCTCTGCGACCAGCACCCGCCCGTTGACACGCACACAATTAGCGCCGTAGCTCTCTTCCTCGCTTACCCGAATAAGTTCAAATCCGACGAAGGCCGGGTTGTCGCCCATCTCCTCCAAAACCACCAGCGTGTTTTCTCCGATGTATGCAATGCCGCTCTTGAGATGCAGGATGCTGGTCATCGACCGGACGTCGACCGTGGATGATGTGTACCCCAGCGCTGCAAGACGCCCTGCCAGTTGCCGTGCGCCTTCTTCGTTGGTGCGATGGGAAAGCCCCAGAAAGAAGTGCTCGCCGGCCTCGCAGATGTCCCCGCCGTCTACCGTTCCCGGTGCTTCGATGGCCGGCATCGCTGGAAAGAACCGTTCGAGCTCCGGCCGGAGGGCATTCACTTCGCCCGTGCGGCTCTCCGCTCCCGGACGCATCAGGATCGCACCTCGCGGTGAAATCACCGCGGTGTCTTCTACAAACGTCGAGTCCGGATATCGCAGATCTGCCTCCAGAACCGTCAACTCCAGCCCGCACTTCTCAAGCGCCGCACAGTATTGTGCGTGCTGCTCCAGCACCTTTTCAAGGACCGGCCTTCCCAGCGAAGCCGTTGTCAATCCGGCATCGAAGTTGCTCCCCGGCGTGCGCACAATGGCATATTTGAACAAGTGCTTTTACCCTCGGCTTCATCATTGCACGGATCGCTTTCGCCGCCACATCCATGCGTACACAGGAACCGCGAGGCCGAGAAGAGCCGCCGCCCGCCACGCACTCACAGGATCGTCATGAACGGCAGCGACCAGAAACACTACTGACCCTGCCAACACCAGAGCCGTGGTCACCGGATAGCCCCACGCCCGGAATGGCCTCACCATCTCCGGTTCACGTGCCCGCAGCACGAAGACCGCGATATAGTTTGCCGCGTACATTCCTGCAACCAGGATGGCAGCAATAGCGATGATCTCGTCGAAGCGCCCGCTCGCAGCCAGCAACCCCGCCATTCCAGCCGAGAGCAACATCGCCGTCACCGGTGTTCCGCCTGCTCCCACCCGCGCCGCCCGTTCCGTAAACAGCCCGTCCCGCCCGATTGCCACCAGAATGCGGGGCGCCCCCAGCAGCACCGCGTTCATCAGGCTCAGCAACGTCAGCAGCGAAAGCACAGTAACGAACCGCCCTCCCCATGCCGGAAAGACGATCCGGGCGGCATCCGCCGCTGGTAGCGTCGAACCAGCAAGCGTCGGAATCGTCAGGACGTGCAGGAATGCCAGGTTCATCACCAGGTAAAGAGCCAAGACGATCGGTACGCCGCCGATCATCGCTCGCGGCAAGTGATGTGCCGCGTCGGTGTCCTCTTCGGTAAAGTAGATGGCTTCGTACCAGCCGTCATAGGTCACCACGATGGCCCGGAGCGCAGCAACCATCGGCACCAGCTTTTCCCAGAAACCTATCCCACGCAGGCCCGCTCCAGCCGCGGCGATTTGCGGCGCCGCGTGCAGGAGGCACGCTCCCGCCAGCAACAGAAAAGTCAAGGCCGTGATGGAACTGGTGAATTGCTGAATGCGGCTGCTCAGTTTGAGACCCACCAGATGTAGACCGCAGAAGAGAACCAAGAGCCCCAGCGCGACCGCCTGAGGCCATGCCGCCAGGGGTGCAAACAACACTCCGAGATATTCGGCGGCCGTCACCGCACCGTAGGCCACCACAGCGCAGTTGTTCAACCAGTCCGCCCAGCCCGTGGCGAACCCCACCGCAGGCCCGAAGGCTCGCCTCGCGTAGATGTAAAAGCCGCCCGCTTGTGGCATGGCCGTGCCCAACTCGGAAAGGGAGATCGCACCGAGCAGTGCGTACAGCGCTCCCGCCGCCCAAATCGCCAGGATCAGCCAGAAGCTCCTCAGTTCCCCGGCAATCGTCCCCGGCAGGCGCAAAATTCCCACCCCCACCGTGCCGCCGAAGATCACGGCGACGCCGAATCCGAGGCCGAGAATGCGGACTAACGGGGAGCGAGGCTGGACTCGCTTGGTGTGGGCGGGAATCTGGGTAGGCATTCAGATCGACACTCCGAGTATATTGCTCGACTTCGCCACGTAGAGAAAGCAATTTCCCACGATCGACTGATCTGATTCCCGGACTCGACGAGATTTCAACGCGGACGATTGATGTGCGTCCGCTTCCCTTGGCCCAAGTTGAGTTCGTTTTATTGCACTCTTCGGTGCCAGCTGGACGAGTGCAGCCGATGCGTTCAGGTCTCACCTGCGTCCCGAACCACCGCCACCGGATCGGCGGAAGTCAGCCCTGCGAGGACAGGGGCATAATTGAGGGCACGTTTGCAACCGGCAAAGTGCTGCCAAACTTCCGTTGAGTTCCTTTTGGTTCCTATGTATATATGATTCCATTAAGGTTGACTCGTACGGCATGGAAGAGGTCGTCGGTTACCGAGCCAGGAGGTGAAATGCCCCCGGCGTGACTAACGACGAGAAGAATACGTTCTCAAACCGGCAGGGCTAGAAGATGCGCATTCTAAGGGGAAGGTCCCTAAGATAAGCTGTTGGCTTTGCCGGGCGTGTGGAACCCGGACGGGACTCCCGACGAAGGAAGGAAGAAGATGAAGACTTTGGCTGCCGCGATGACGAAACAGCAGTTTGATGAGCTGTTCAGGAAGGTGAGCAACTGGGGAGTGTTCGGCGCCGAGGACGACCGGGGAACGTTCAACTACATCACGCCGCAGACGATTCAGCGGGCAACTGCGCTGGTGAAAACGGGGCGAGCGGTGTCGATGGCGGTGCCGATCAGCAAGGTTGCGGGGCCGGACAATCCGCGGCCTCCGGCGCATTACATGTCCATGCTGTTTGAGGTGGACAAGAGCTTCGGCGAGCCCGGAGTCGGCCTGGATTACTTCGCCAGCGAGATTCACGGCGACTGCCACACGCATGTCGACGCGCTGTGTCACATTGCCTACGAGGGCAAACTATATAACGGCAGGCCAATCTCGATGGTGACGTCGAAAGGGCCAAAGAGAATGGACATCGCGACGTATGCGAACGGGATCATCGGAAGAGGAGTGCTACTGGACCTTGCGCGGTTTCGTGGAGTTAAGTGGCTGGAGCCGGGCGAGGCAGTGACTCGCGACGAGTTGGAGGCGTGTGAGCAGGCGCAGGAAGTGAGGCTGGGGGAGGGGGACATCTTTGTGTTCCGGACGGGACATCACCGGCGGCGGCTCGAACTTGGCCCGTGGAACAACGGTTACGACGGGGAAGGGAAGGCGGGTCTGCATTCCGATGCGATCACATTGCTGCATGAGCGGAAGGTGGCGGCGTTCTTTCCGGATGGAGACGGCGAGACGGTGCCGAGCAACGTAGAGGGCGTTGCGTATCCGGTGCACGCGCTCCAAATTGCGGCGATGGGGATGGTCTGCGCCGACAGCTTGAATCTTGAGGATGTTTCGGCGGTCGCGAGCGATGAGCGGCGCTGGGAATTTCTCGTGATCGCAGCGCCGCTCAGGCTTCCGGGGGGGACGGGATCGCTATTCAACCCGGTGGCGATTTTCTGAGCCAGCAGCGCAAGATCAGTTCTCCTGCAACAATAGCAAACGTTTCGCGTTTCGGCGGCCGCGAAATACAGCTGATAAAGACCGTCACCTCATTGGCGCCGGATTACTGAGCGTGTCTTCGGGCTGGCAAAGTGTATCGCAGCCTATGGTTCTATTCGCGTCCATGAATCATGTCGGCGCCAGATGCTCTCAAGCGTGATGGAGGGAACCCGCGTTTCGTCGCATGGAACTGAGAAGAATTGAGAGCAGGCAACGGCTCTCGAACCCTTCCCTCTCCCTCGTACTTGCCGCTTCGCGACTCATTGCGGAATTGGCGCGGCGACCGGCCGGCGATTTTGTGGAAGATGAGTCCGAAGTAACTCTGATCGCAGAAACCGACTTCCTGCCCGATCTCGGCGATGCTTCGGTCGGTTGTCGTGAGCAAAGTCTGTGCCTTGGCAACACGTAGATGGTGGAGATAGGTTACGAAGGGCTGTCCCGTAACCCGGCGAAAGAATCTTGTGAAATGCGATTTGCTCATGTGGACGCAACCCGCAGCTTGCTTGACAGTGATCACGCATTCCAGCGAGTGGTCGATGAGTTCGAACAAAGACCGGAGGCGTTGAATATCAGTCTTCCTGCGGTTAAATGCGACCAGGTTCAGTTGAAGATCCGAGTAGTGGTTTACCAGCAGAATCAGGATCGTTCTGAGAAAGGTGCGAACCGTCAGGCGCTCACGGCCGCCGTGGGCCGGCAGTTGGCCCCGGATGCGCTTCATGAAGTTGAAGACGTCGGCGGGTATTCCGCTATCCGCAGCGACCACATGAGAGAAGTCTGCGTCTTCCGCCATGAAGGGGACGAGAAATTCGATGCCTTCCTCGCCCGCGTCTCCGGAGCGCAGGATCTCCGGCTTGAAATAGAGGGCAACCGCTTTGGCCGAAGCTGTATTAGCCTTCACCAGACGGTGGAAGAACGTGCTGCCTATTACTACGAGGTCTCCGGTTCGCGCGGTGACAAACCTTTGCTGGATCTGAAACTTCACTTCGCCCTGAAGGATATAAACGATCTCAAGATAATCGTGCCGGTTCATGCGAACGACGCCGCGCGGACCAAAGATGAAGAAGCGCACGTCGATTGGGAGTAAAGGATCGAACGGCCAGCGGTGAATGCCTTCTTTGTCGATCTGCGGTTCGATAATCGCGTAGGCTCGTTCCCAACCTGATGAACTCTCCGCGCTCAAGAGGTTTGGTATCATCGGCGCCCCTTTGCTGGAGCGTAAATTCTAGCACGGACGAAATTCGACGCGGCACTCCGCCGGCGAAAGCCGGCTTGCAGGGACCTGAGGCAGCGAAAGAGTCCGCCTTCGCAGCATGGCTCATTTCTCACAGTGTTTTGTCCAATCGCTATAGAATCAGACATTTCTTCGGCGTATCAAGTGATCTCAAGCCCCCGCGAAAAGACCGCGACGGGGAGGAGGTCTCATCACTATGGCACAAATGAAATCGACTACGTCCACAAGTGTTCTTGCCGAGGACGACCTGAGAGAGATCGCCCTTGTCAGGCAATATGGCGCGCCGGATGTTTACATCAACGCCGATGAAGCAGGCTGGCACCCTTGGGTGAACGGTCTCATGATCAAGCCTTACCGGTACGAGACCAAAAGCGGCTCGTTTGTGTTTGTACTGTGGGCGCCCAAGGCTGCCGTGCTGGGCAAGCACCGGCACCGGGGCGTGGTCACAGCAGTCACCATCCAGGGTGAATGGGGATACTTCGAGTACAACTGGAACGCGCGCAAAGGCGACTATGTTGTCGAGAACCCGGGCACGATTCATACGTTGAGAATGGGCGACGATGCGCAAGTGGTGTACACCGTGAACGGATCGATCGAATTCTTCAACGACGATGACTCGTTGCGAAACACCATGGACGTGTTCAGCTTCATCGATCTTTACGTGAGCCACTGTCAAAGGACCGGCGTTCCGGTCGACGCAAGACTCTTCTACTGATCCCGATCAAAGCGACGCGGACACGCGCGAGCGCCGCAACCCAGTCTCGCAGTATAACCTCGGGATGTCTTTTGAGGCCGTGGGGTACCCTGCGGGCCGCACAGTTCGAGAGGGTTGCGGCCGCGGTGTAGCCCGTGGCGAGAAATTTCTGGCAAGGCTCGCCGCCCTTCAGAATCGGCCGACTGCCGACGCGGGTTCCCAAATGCTTCGCGGTGTGGCTCCCGCGAGATGTTTCTGTACGCATTTCCTGGTTGGCCCGATGCTGGATCAAAGGATGATCTTTCAACGTTGCAGATGAGGCACCCCATGAGAGAGAACCCGATTGGCCATTCCCATACTCCGCGGAGGTGGAGCGTTCCGCGTCCCGATCACAAGGCAAGAACCGGCGAGGAGGGATCTTCACCCTTCGGCGAAGCGAGTGCCATCGAATTGTCGTCGAATTGGTCCCGAAGCGACCAATTCCGGTTGCTGGAGCCGCAGATCAACGCTCAGAAAGTGCACGTGTGGCCGTTCGATGCGAACGTGCCGATCGAATTGCGCCTTCTGGATAGCGATGGGGATCGAACCGTGAGCAAGAACCGCCACGACTATTTCGAGATATTTTTCGTTTGCAGCGGGGCAACTTCTTTTGTCGTGGAAGACCGGCGGCTACCCATGGAGCCGGGGGACATGGCGATCATCGGGAGCACACTCCATCACTCGACGCAGTGTCTGCCTCACGCGCAGTCGAGGATCGGTGCGCTCTACTTCGACCCCAATTTCATTTTCGGCGACGGAATGGTCTGTAGCGCGGAATACCTTGCACCTTTTCTTGACCAGGATCCTGGATTCCCGCACGTCGTACCGGCCGCGACAGGCCTTCCCCGTCAGATCCTCGACTTGATGGAGATGATCCAGCAAGAGATGCCCGGCTCGTCGAGACCGGCGCGTCTGGCCATCAAAACCTATCTGAGGATGATTCTGATTCTGCTGGTGAAGCACTACTCGACCTATGCAAGCCGTGTGGAGTCCTTCAAGCGGCAACAGCGCGCTCTGCAGAGCCTTGAGAAGTTCTTCGAGTTTCTCCCGCGACACGTGGGGGACATGATTCACGCGCCGGATGCCGCGCGCATGTGCGACCTGGGCGAGGCCGAGTTTGCGACCTGCTTGCGCCAGGTGACGGGCCGTTCCTTCCGAAATTATCTCAATCAGTACCGCGTGGAGCGAGCGCAGACGGCGCTTGCGGAGACGAATTGCCCAATTTCGGAGATCGCGCAGGAGATGGGGTTTTGCGACCAGAGCTATTTCGGCACGGTCTTTCACAAGTTCACCGGTATGACCCCACTCGCATACCGGCACCGGTATCGCAGTGCTCCCGAGCGGTCTCCGGCTTTACGGCCCATGTGATCCTCAGCCCGACCTACCCTGTGAGGACAGGTACTGCATGCTCTTGCGGAAAGGGCCGCGGAGAGCCCGCACGACGGAAGAGCGCAGGATGATGTCTCGCGTTGCATCCAGCGCGTGACTGGGAACTCCAACAAAAATAGACAAGGGAATTCCTATAACATCGTTCGATCTTTACATAGAGTCGAGTTAGTTTTCTCGTGGAAAGCGACATCGCCTCGGTTTCCGATTCAAACGGCATCCCTTTCGTGCGCAGCTCCAGCATCTGCAGCCCGACGGGGGCGATGGGAGTCAAGATGAATGCACCCATCCCTGTAGCTCTCCAGCGAAATCGAATGCGTCGTTGGCCTTTCGAGGCGCGAATGGGACCGTTTTTATGCCCGAACCTGATCTCTTACGGAGGTTAACCAATGGACACGAACTGCAGATGGTCGCGTCTACGCGTTTCTCCTTTCCCCCGATTCCTCACCCTCATCGAATTATCCCTGGTCTGTATTCTCGCAGTGGCCAGGCTATGCGCACAGGTGGAAAACGGCATCGCCGGCACGGTCACGGACTCATCGGGCGCCGCGATTGCAAACGCGTCGGTCACAGCGATCAACACATCGACGAGAGTCTCGGTGCACACGACCACAACCTCCGTCGGCACATACAAGGTGGTTGGTCTAGTGCCTGGCTACTACTCGGTAGAGGTGGAAGCGCAAGGCTTCAGCAAATCGGTGCAGTCCGGTGTGATCGTTGAGGTAGCCAAGACCTCGACAGCCGACGTCAGACTGGTGCCAGGTTCCACGAGTGCGACCGTGAAGGTGACGGCAAGTGCGATCTCGCTGAATACCGAGTCGCCCGCGATTGGAACGACGCTCGAACCGGAACTGGTGAATACGGCTCCGATCGAAATCAACGGCCTTGCGCGCCAACTCGACTCATTCATGTACCTGGCGCCTGGAGTTCAGGGAAACGCGAGCAGTCACAACATCAACGGCGGCCTCACATTTGAAAACGAGGTGCAGTTCAACGGTGTTCCTGTTGCATTTGTGCAATACCAAGGAAACCAGACCTACATCAATCCGCCCTACGAGATGGTGAACGAGTTTCGCGTGAACAGTTCTACGTTCGAGGCGAGTTACGGGCTTGGGCAAGGCGCCGTTACTTATAGCATGACGTCCGGCACCGATGTGCTGCATGGCGACGGCTTTTACATCCTGCGCAACCAGCTGTTCGACTCCGACGGATTCTTTCCCACCTACTTCCGCTCCGATGGGCAGCCCGCGCCACCTATCAACCAGCAGAACGATCTGGGGTTTACCGTCAGCGGCCCCGTGATTCTACCGCATCTCTATAACGGGAAAGACCGCACCTTCTTCCTCGTCAGCGCGGACTGGTTTCGGCAGAACCAGGCGCAAAAAGCGATTGGAACCGTCCCCACGCCGGCCATGAAGCAGGGCGATTTCAGCAACTTCGTCGATTCCAATGGCACGCAGATTTCCATCTACGATCCCCAGACCGGCCAGCCATTCCCGGACAACATCATTCCGTCATCACGAATCAGCCCTCTGGCCCAGACGGTCCTTCCCTCCATTCCTGATCCCGACCGGCCTGGAGTCGTGTTTGGACAACAGGCGAACAAGTCTCCCGCCGTGTCTTCGTTGGCCATCAGCCAGGACCTATGGGGGTTTACGCTGGACCACAACATCACGCGCGCCCAGGCGATTCACTTCAGTATGTGGCGTGACTCAATTTCTTCCCCTTTCTTCACTTTCGCACCCATCGTGGCTCCCACCAACGAACTACAAAGCGAAATCCACGACACCGAACTCGGGACGGGCATTCTCCTGAACTATGTGTACACGATCAAGCCGAACCTGATGATGACGCTGGGCGCCGACTGGATCGGCGAAATCAGCGGTCTACACAACGCCAAACTGGGCGTCAGCTTTCCAGGACTCGTGGACGGAGTCACCTTTCCCTACATAGGTTTCGACGGGCAGAATACGCCGACGAGTTTCGGCGCGAGTAATGGGCTGACCAACGTATCCGGGCAATTCGGTGGGTTCGCCGAAACCAACAACCGACAGTTGGGAATCGTGTTCGCCAACAACTGGATATGGACCAAGGGCCGTCACGCCTTCAACATGGGGGGGCAATTCCGCCGGACGTATCAGGACCTGTATGCTTGCCAGTTCTGCGGCGGGACATTTTCCTTCACGCAGCGCACAACCTCGACTCCCGACACCAACGACCCGCACTTCGGGACGTACGGCAGTTCGTTCGCGAGCTTTCTCCTCGGCCAGGTGGACGCAGCTGTCCGACTCAGTTCCAACGTCACGCGAATGCGGAACAAGGAATTCGCTCTCTACTTCCAGGACGATATCAAGGTCAACCAGCGTTTGACGGCCAATCTCGGGCTGCGCTGGGACATCATGGTTCCCTTTACCGAGGAGCATGACAACGCCGTTTATGTAAACTTCCAGGAGCCTACGGTTCTGGATCCCGCTGCCGGGAATCTACCCGGCGGAGCAACGAAGTTTGGCGATTGCGAGGGATGCGCGGGTATCAACCGCGCCGACATCGCGTGGAAGAACTTCCAGCCGCGGGTTGGGCTGTCTTATCGACTGACTCCTAAGACGGTCATCCAGTCTGGATTCTTCCTGACATTTCTCAATGGCGGAGCCTATGAATACGGCTCCACTCAGACCGCTTTCTACTTCGCGTCGCTCCTGGGCGGCCAGTTTTCGCGCCAGTCAAGCAGCGGCCACACCCCGGCGTATGGAAGCTGGGATAACAATCCAATGCCCGATCCGCCGCCGACGCCATTTTCGCCGTCAATCGGCAACGGAACAACGATTCTCGGTTTCAATCCGAAGACGTTCGGGAGGGCTCCATACGACTCGGCATGGAATCTGAGTGTGCAGAGACAACTACCGTGGAATATGTTCGTGACGGTAGCATATGTCGGTAATCGGGCGATCCACGTGCCGTCGTCGCTACACCAACCTGAGCAGCCGCACCCTGACATTCTTCACTACGGCAGCCTTCTTGGCGAGCTGGCGACCTCTCAGGATGCAGTAGACGCCGGCATCAAGATACCGTTCCCGGGATGGGTGGATCTCTTTGGCGGCACGGGAACCGTGATCCAGACCTTGCTTCCATTCCCTCAATACTCCGACATCTACAACACCTATGAGACCGATGGGACCGCATTCTACAACGGTCTGCAGATCCAGGGAGAGAAGCGGTTTTCCAACGGGCTCAGTTTCCTGGCTGACTTCACGCTCTCGCGAAACATCGCGAACGAGTCCGTGGGCTCGACTCTCTTTCAGCCGAACCCGATCAACTCTTTCAACATGCCGCCCGAGTTTACCCCATCGGCGCTGGATCAGAAGTACATTACGAACATTGTGGCGACCTACGCGTTGCCGTTCGGCGCGGGACAACGGTTCGTCAATAGAACGGGATTTATCAACCAGATCGTCGGAGGATGGAAGTTCAGCGGAGTGTTGTCGTACAACGGCGGATACCCGTTCGGCGCATACAACGGATACAATCCGCTGTACGCCAACTTTGGCGACCGGCCAGATATTGTTCCTGGAGTCAAGCTGAAGACCTACAGCTACAGTCGCTCAAAGGATTTTTTCACGGGCAAGCTGCCTTCGCAGCCAACACAGTTCCCGACTAATGCGTTCGTCAACACCGGGCCGTGGGCTCTGGGCAATTCAGTTCGCTCGTACGCCAGCCTCCGCACACCGCCTCTGCGGCTTGAGAATTTCGATGCCATCAAGACGTTTCCGATCGAGGGCAGGGTCCGATTGATCCTGCGGCTCGACTACTTCAACGCTTTCAACCGAACGCAACTGCAAGCTCCGGATGGCAATTCCGTCGACTCAACGTTTGGCCAGATCACCAATCTGAGCTCGCAGATAAGCAACCGCCAGGGAGAGGCGACTTTCCGTATTGAATTCTAGGCCGGAGGCGGCGTGTGGGCTGGGGATGATCTCTCCAACACGGCTATCCGCGCCCCGATGCGAACGCAACAGATGATTGAAAAAAAACAGAGCGGAGAAGAATCAAGGCATGAACCGAATCCTGAATCCAATTCTAGTGACGTTGCGCAGTGTACTTCCGGCCGCCGCATTCCTTTTGCTTCTCGCGGGCTGTGAGAAAAAGCAGAACACCGAGACGACGGCCGCTCCTGCGGCGCCGCCGCCGGCGCCGCATGTCGCGAGCTACTCAACAAAGTTCCCGAAGACCGAAGGTCCGATCTCGGAGGGTGACCGCTGGATCGGCGGCAAGACGGCAGGCCTGGATTGGGGCAACGTGTCGACGACGCCCGGATACGCGATCGGCCTCGCCGGTCCCAAGCGGTTTGGAGACTCGGTGGCTCTGTTGAGCGGCGACTGGCCCGCCAATCAAAGCGTAGAACTGGTGGTCGACAAGAGGAAGGTGAAGCTGTACCCGGAAGTGTCGATACGTCTTCGATCCTCGCTGGCGAAGCACAATTGCGATGGTTACGAGATCTCGTATTCGCTGCGAGATGACGACACAGCCTATCTGATCATCGTGAGATGGAACGGCGCGCTGGCCGACTTCACTTATCTTGTGAACGCGCAAGGCAAGCAGTATGCAGTCAAGACAGGCGACGTGGTGAAGGCGACGATCGTGGGCAACGAAATCAAGACGTACAAGAACGGCACGCTCATGGGATCCTCGAAGGATAATACGTACATCCACGGGAATCCGGGATTTGGGTTCAACGAGCGCAACAACGGCGACTACGGAATCAGCAGCTTCAGCGCGACTGCGACCGACGGCACGACTTTCTAAAGCCGAGCCGGCGGGCGAGCCGGGATGCCGCGGTTCAAACGGAAGGCGCTACGGAGTTCAGTACTCGATGGGGAAAACCTCTTCCACCTCTCCGCGGCGGATGCCGTACAACCATCGATGCAGATGCGCAGTCGCATCGGAGTAGTGCACCCAGAGTTCCACGAGATCGTTGGTCCGGACGCGTACGTCCGGATCTTCGAATTGGACAATGGCATGCTCGGCGTGCAGGGCCGTTAGACGCAGGCCGGAGAGGCTCTTCACTGTGGGCATTCCGCGCTCGCTGCTGAGGGCCTTCAGTCCGGCGTCGAGCACGAGATGGTCGCCGGCGTGGCTGCTGATTACGCGTGTCAGAACAGTGAGTCCGAGTTGGAAATCCGGGGCAAACGGCTTGTAGAAGGTGTCCATCAGAAGGTAGCTGCCGACCTGAATCTCGGTGAGGCCCGGAGATTCGACATAAGCCTTGTAGGTGCCGGTCCCGCCGAGGGTGACGATATCGACGGGGATCCCATCGTCTTCAAGCAGAAGACGGGTGCGGTTGAGAAGCGCGGCGACATCGCTGCGAAACCGCCGGGTCTCATTGGTGTCGGGCATTTTCTGCAGGTGGCCTTCGTAGCCCATCAGGCCTCGGACCCTGAGCCCCGCGTCGCGAGCCTGCCTTGCGAGGGTCAACGCCCCCTGCGGGGGAGCTCCGCACCGTCTCAGTCCCACTTCGAGATCGATGACGACGTTGACATTTGTCACAGCGTCGCCGGCCAAGCGCGCGATCCGCGCAATGTTCTCCGCATTGTCAACCGAGAGGATTATCTCCGCACGATGACTTAGCTCAATCAAGCGGCCGAGGCTCTTATCATCCACGATCTCGTTGGCGACGAGAATGCTCGGAATGCCACGCTCTACCAGGGCTTCCGCATGACGTACCCTGGCCACGGTGATACCGATGGCGCCGCCAGCCACCTGGCGTTCGGCGAGGGTGAGGACGCAATGGTTCTTGAAGTGCGGACGGGCTTTCACCGGCCCGCGCCGATAGAACTCCGACACTCTGGAGAGATTGCTCTCCATCGCATCGAGATCGATCAGCAGTGCGGGGGTCTCGAGTTCTTCTACTCTCATAGGTGAGTTGCTCCTCCATGCCCGGCCACAGATTAAGGCCTCCCGATCTCTGATCGAAAGCTATTCCAAAAGGCCGGGCGCGCGTCTATTGAGAAAGGGATCGAAAATGTTGAGATTCAGGTTGGTCCTGCATACCAGATTTTTCCCCAATCCAAGATTTTTCAGGTAGTTTCTTATAGACATGACGAACGCGTCGTAGGATGCTCTGCACAAGAGGCTTGAATGCGGTCCGACGGCTCCAGCTTTGGAGTCCGGCCGGGTCTGCCTCTCCGCGGCCTGCGAATGTCCATCCCCACCGTTGAAGTTCACACTAGTGGCAGTGTCCCTCACCTGAGGCGAGTGCTTGGGCTGTGGGACCTCGTCTTCTATGGTCTTGTCGCGGTTACGCCCAGCGCGCCCGCCACAGTGTTCGGCCTGGCCCAGGTAAATTCGCATGGCCACGCTGTTGACACGATTCTTATCGCGATGGTGGCCATGGTACTCACGGCGGTCAGCTACGGAAGGATGGCCGCCGTGTATCCCTCCGCAGGCTCCGCTTACACCTACGTCGGTCGCGGCCTTCACCCCTACCTTGGATTCGTGGCGGGGTGGGCCATGCTGCTCGACTATATTGTTTCCCCGCTGTTTTGCGTGATGTTCGGCACGCTCGCAATCACGCGCGCCGTACCGTCACTGCCTTTTGCCGTGGGAGCGGCAATCTTCGCCGGTGGCATCACATGGCTCAACCTGCGCGGCATCCGATCGACCGCACTAACCAATCAAATTATCCTCGGATTCATGTTTCTCGTACTCCTTACGTTTGTAACCCTGGCGATTAGGCGGGTAACCGTCTCTCATGGAATGGGTGCGCTGTTTTCGCTCAAACCCTTCTACAGTCCGGCGACCTTCAAATTGAAGGATATTGCTTCTACCACGTCGTTTGCGGCACTGACCTACCTGGGTTTCGACGCGGTGACCACGTTGGCAGAAGACGTCAGGAACCCGCGACGAAACGTAATGGTTGCAGCGGTTGGGGTGTGCGTCTTCACTGGGCTCTTTGGTGGCCTCCTTGTCTATCTGGGGCAAGTGGTCTGGCAGGACTACAACTCCTATACCAATATCGACACTGCCTTTATCGAGGTTTCCGGCAGAGTTGGTGGCGCATTCCTTTTCCGCGCCGTCTCGATTCTTCTTCTGATAGCTATGATCGGTGCAGCGCTCACCACGCAGGTCGGTGCAGCTCGCCTCCTGTTTGGAATGGGAAGGGACAACCTGGTCCCTCGCCGGTTCTTCGCCCATCTTCACCCCGTAAGCAATACGCCCAACTTGAACATCTGGCTCATCGGCATACTTGCCTTCACCGGCGCGCTATTCATGAATTATGAAGTTACCGCGGAGATTCTGAACTTTGGAGCCTTTCTTGGATTCATGGGCGTAAATCTGGCGGTAATCTGGCAATTCTGGTTTGGAAAGGTCCCGCATCATTCGCGGAAATTATTTTCCGATGTGCTATTGCCCTTCGGAGGATTTCTCTTTTGCGGCGCAATCTGGTGGGGATTGGGATCTCCCGCCAAGATCGCAGGCGGCATCTGGTTCGTGATCGGTGTGGCGATCCTGGCTCTACGCACAAGCGGGTTCACGAAGAAGCTGGAGCTGCCGGATCCGGTATTGCATGACTAGCCTCAGCTGCAGTGCGCCCAAGGATCAGAAGCATAGTGCGTCGGGAAGAAGGAAACAAACGTCGTCGCATTCAGCAGCTACTGCTCCAGCCTCTCCTGGCGGGTTTCGATTCTCCAAGACTTAACCGATCTGTCTATTGACTAATACAGCCACGGCTTGCCTTGCCTTTCCCCACGAGCCGACTCACATCTGGCAATTGGACTGGCCACCTGGATTTCCAAGGTCGGTGCCGGCGGCTCCCACTAGAAACGAAAGTGGGCCGACCTATCATCCGGCGACTTATCGATCATCTCGAGAAGAAAACTTTCGATGAATTGTTCGAAGCCTGAAACGGGTCAGATTGTTGCCTCTCCATTTCAATGTTGGAGAGTTCAACAAAACCCCAGTCGGTATTTTATAGATTGGTTGGCATGTCATCGATACTCTTCAAGAAGGTCAGGTCGAGCATATGAGTAATCCGAACACACATTATTGCCGGCGCTTCAAAGATCAGGTAGGCGTCGTTGTTGGTGCAGCCCATGGAATTGGGAAGGCAATCGCCAAGCGTCTTGGCAAAGAAGGTGCAACCGTTGTGATACTGGATATTGATAAGGAGGGGATGGAGGCTGTTGGATGCGACATGCAATCAAATGGCTTCAAAGTTCAGCAGGTGTACTGCGATGTCTGCGAGTCAGCCGATGTCTCATCAGCCATTCAGCAAGTGATCGATTGCCATGGCCGGATCGACGTCCTGATGCAGGTTGCGGGAATCGCCCTCCCGGTTCCGTTTCTACAACTTGACGAAGCGACCTGGGACCGGACGATCAACACGAATCTGCGCGGCGCGTTTCTGGTATCGAAGGCGGTGCTGCCGCACATGGTCGAGCAGCGAAGGGGCAAGCTCGTGTTTATGGCATCGACAAATAGTTGGGACGGAGAGGCGCAACTCGCTCACTACAACGCATCAAAGTCTGGTGTGTTTCTGCTCGCGAAAACGATTGCGCGGGAGTTCGGCAAATACGGGATCAATTCGAATGCCGTCGGCCCCGGCGTAATAAAGACGCGTCTTTCCGCTCCGATTCTCGAAGACCCATTCTTTCACGCAAAATACATTTCAGAAAACGGCGTGATACCGCTCGGGAGACTCGGGACCGCGGACGATGCTGCTGCAGCGGCACTCTTTCTCGCTTCGGAAGATGCGGCCTTTATTAGTGGAACGCTGCTCTTTGTGGATGGCGGCCAACTGGCATAGTATGGACTTCGCCCCTCCGAATCTCTTATTGCTGAGCGGGTGGGTCGACTTCCTGAAGCATGTCGCTCCGCTCGATCCTGTCGTGGTGCTTCCGAAGTTGAATTCGACTCCCCTGCGGGTCCAGCAGAGTCTATGGGAGCCCGGTGAAGTGCCGGCTGCCTCGAGGGAGCGCATTGCTGCGGCACTGCCGGCGGGCGCCAGGCTCGTGCAGTACCGTGATATACACGACTACTCCGAAAAGGTTGGGATGAACGGGAAGATGTTTGACTGGATGTATACCTCGCTGTCCTGCCGGTCCATGATCATGACTATCCCGCTGCAAACGCCATCGGTAAATACCCCACTTATGACCGGACGGGAACTTCGATAGATCCCACATTTAACTGACATTTAGGGACTACTTAGGTCTGTCGTCCCAGCATCCAGTTACTTATTTCTTGATAGCCCCGGCAGTCCATGGGGACTTTGCATGAAGAGATGAATTAAAAAACCTCTCCCCGGTTATCGGGGAGAGGGTCGTTGCAGTCGGAACGGTTTTAGTCGTCCACGTCACCGGTAGGTGCCGGGTTGTTGAATTCGCTCGGGGGGCGAACCGTTTTCTCGCCGGGATAGGGCCGCGTAAACCCGGTCGCCATGTACCAGTTCAGATGGTTGACGGTGTCCGGGTCTTCGGAGTCGGGCCTGGTCAGTTTGCCGGCGAAGATCTGCGCCTTCTTCTTGAGCCAAGCCGCCCTCAGGGCCTTGACCCTAGCGCTGTCCTTGGTGTTGGCTGCGCAGCTGCTGTAACGCCCTGGTCCAGCGGGACCTGGTTCGGCACGTGCGTCCACGGCTTGAAGTTGTCCGCGGGCGGCTCGCCCTTGACGAAAGCCGTCCTCATCGGCGACGCCACGAGGTCGAACTGGTTCATGGGCGGCAGACCGAGGATTTGCTCGATCGTCCGAGTCATGTTGACCTGCGTGTAGTAGGTGTGGTCGGTGGGTCCGTTCTGCACGGCGTATGGGCTGACGATATAGCCTGGGCTGCGATGACCGTCGACGTGGTCGACGCCGTTCTGCGCGTCGTCTTCCTCGATGAAGATCGCCGACGATGGACCACACGTTGCTGTGGCTGATGTAGTCGATAATGCGCCCAACGGCCAGGTCGTTATCGGCCTGTTGCGGCGTCCGGGGTCGGCGGGCCGCCGGTGTGGTCGTCCATGACCCACAGGATGCTCAACGCGGGCACCGTACCGGCCGCCACGTCCTTGTTGAAGTCCTGCACCCACAGATCGACGCGGAACTGGTCGGGGATGCCCAGATCGAACTGCGGGAAGTTCGTGATGAGGTGGTTAGACACGGCCGGGACAGAGGACGTGTGCCTGGATCGTGTTCTGATAGTACAGCGTCCTCTCGAGCCCGGCCTCGAAGTTCTGCGAGTCGGCGTAAAACTGGCTCCAGCTCGGCTCGCTGGTCGACCCGTTCGGCTGTTGGAACGTATCGTTCTCGACGTATTCGCCGTAGATCTTCACCGACAGACCGGCGGCCGCCGCTTCCGAGAACAGGAAGCCCTTGTTCTGATAGGCGAGTGCATCGCCGGCGTTCCCGCCTGGATAGCTGCGGACCCAGTCCGGCGACTGGATGTCGTCGGCGTAGGGCGCCATGCCCTCGGTGATCCACTGGTGACCGTCAGCCGACTGGCGGCTCGGGTCGTAGAAATTGTCGAAGAGCGGGAAGCGCTTCACCAGCTGCGTGCGCGTTCGGCGTGTCGTTGCCGCCGAACACCGCCAACGAGGAGTCGCCATTGCCGGCGGCCACGTCGCCCAGGACCTGATCATAGGTGCGGTTTTCACGGATGATCAGGAACACGTGCTTGATCAGCGACGGATCGCCGATCTTCGTCCGGGATTGCGACCGGCTTGGCATTGCGGGCTGCCACCGGAGGCAGACTTGATATTCTGCGTCAGATCCCAGTGGTTGTTCTCGAAAACCTGCTTCGTCATCGCCGCAAGGTCCCGGTATTCGGCACGGGGACGATGCTGACGGTGCCATTGTCCTGGTGGGTGTTGTAGCTGGTAGACGCCGTAGTCGGTCTCGAACGAATTACGCGCGCCGATGCCCTTGTCGTTGGCAACGATGAGCTTGTTCTCGGCCTCGTCCAGCACGACCGAGCTCGGCGCATAGGCTACCGGAATCATGCCCATGACGGGATTGCCGTCGCGCTCGTGCTGCTGAGGTCGACCACCCCGATCGCGTTGGCATTGTAAAGCGCGACGTAGGCAATGCCTTTCTTGCGCATCGACGGCGATCGAGTTCGGCGCGGCGCCATAGGCCGCCTGGCCTGCGCCGGGCACTCCGATCGGCAGCCCAAGGTCGATCGTCCGCACCACCTTGTTGGTGGCCGTGTCGATAACCGAGATGGTGTCGCTATAGGTATTGGCGACCAACAGGTACCGTCCGTAGAACGCCATCCCGGTCGGGTGCAGACCGGTCGAGATGGTAGCGGTGACCTTCATCGAGGCCAGATCAACCACGGAAACGGTACCGGTGATCGCGGCGCCAACCACCGGGTCGGCGACGATTTCAGTGCCGGCGGAGTAGATCTGGAAGTCCGCCGCCGTAGCGGCCCGGCCACCCTCGTTGCTGACGTAGGCGGTCGTGCCGCTGCTGTTGATCACGATGCTGTGCGGCGCGTTGCCGACGCGGATCTGCGCACCCTGCTGTCGGCGGCGTCGCGGTCAGGTCGATCTTGGTGAGCGTATCGTTCTGGTTCAGCAGGGCGTAGGCGCTCTTGCCATCCTTTGAGAGCGCGACGCCGCCGGGATAAGAAGTGCTCGGAGTATAGAACGTGCCGCAGGGTCTGGCATAAGCGCCCGGAGGGCTGTTCGGAAAGCAGGTGATGAAGGAACTGTTCGGCGGCACGCTGACCTGGGCGTTGTCTTCCAGCAAGCCGTCCTTCGATGACCTTGGCGATGGTGACGTTGCTGCTGTCCTGGCTGAACACCAGGTACTTGCCGTCCGCCGAATAGGCTATGCCGCTATAGCTGCCGCTCGGATCCTGTCCGAACGCGATGTAGTTCTGCAGGACATCGCCGGTGCTGGTGTCGAACACCTCGACGGCCTCCGACGCGCCCAAGGTGAGGACGGCGGCGGTGTGACTCCTGACATTGGGATTCAGCGCGATGGCCTTCGCGCGGACCCGGATGCCGAGGTCGACTTGGGTGCCGGCTGGGGTGATGACCTGGCCATCGCTGACGACCCACGAGCCGTTCGGCTGCGGGCCGGTGACGTAGGTCGGGAACGGCACGGACTGAGCAGCGGCGAGCGCCGGAACGCTCAGCCCCGCCGCCAGCAGGCCGGCGAGCGGACTCAGACGATTGAACCGAGATTTGTTTCGAGTGTTTTTTCTGGACGTCTTTCGGGACATGTGTCGTTCTCCTTCTTGGTTTTTCACGCAACCGGAATGCGCCGTGTGACGTGAGGTCGCTTCAGGAAACGGAAGTTTATGTACGTAAGGGGCAGCGACAGAGCAGCGACAACGGGCCAAGTCTAGAGGTGCAAAAAGGACGCCAGCATGACGCGAAGATTACAGTTTCGTAATCTCTTCCGATGTGCATGTGCGACACACGCGGGTTCCCCGGGTCGAGCAACGCGGACGGTACGGCACCGTTCTGAGACGCTTCAAAACCGGGTAGAAATTTGCCAAATTTTTATCGCGGATTCGAGCGCGCGCGGCTCGACGTCAAGGAGAGTAGCTTTCGTGGATGTTGTCATCGGGTTTTCCGGTTAGACGGGCTTCTTCGGCCGATCACGCTCGGACCAGACTCGCATCCGGTTCCGACTCCTCATCGACGAGCGCGCGCAGAGGCCCCAGCCAGGGTTCGTAGCGTCGCCAGCGCGCGACGGAGGTGCGATAGATCGGCTGCCGGGTCTGCCACTTGCTGGGAGTCTTCACAGCCCGCGGATTGCATTCGGGGCGCAGGCACGCGTCGTGCCACGCCAGGCCGCAGGCCGCGATGATCCGCCGGATCACTGGTTCGGGCGCGCGGGTCAGCTCCTCGTAATCGACCTCGATGAAGCGATCCGCCGGCAGCACGCTCCGCCAATGGTCGATGAGCCGCTGGTAGCTGCGGAAATACGCGACCAGTTCGGCGCCTCCGGTCGGAAACGCCAGGCCCGGATGGAAATGAGTTTGATGGATCGACAGCGCCGTGTCGACTGCAGCGCGGCGGCAATGGATGATGATTGCGCGCGGGAATGCCAGGTGGATCAGCCCGGCCCAGAGGAAGTTGAACGGCATCTTGTCGGTGACTCGCGCCGCCGTCGGCGCGATCGCGCGCAGCACGCCGAGATAGTCTGCCGCCGCCTTGGCGAGAAACGGCGTCTCGTTCCCGGCCGCGCCGGAGCGGTGCCACGCCGCCCCGCGCTCGTTCCAGAAATTCAACTCGTCGCCGGCCCCGACCTCGGGATGCATGGAGACGATCTGCTCGACGAGAGTTGTGCCGGACCGCGGCATGCCGATGATCAGCACCGGCGTCGCATCGCCGCTGCCGAGTTCGGGCGCCCGCGCGATCAATTCGGGTGTGCAGCGGGCAATCAGGCGGTCGATCTCGATGGAGAACGCGGCCGAGTCGAACGACGCAGAGCCCCGGCGCACGGCGTCTGCGGCGTCGAAATGCTGCATGGCCAAGGCGTAGTCGCCAAGATCCTCCGCCGCCTTGCCGATCGCGAGGTGAAGCCGCAGGCGTTGCGCCGCTTCCAGCCCCGGCGTGGCGAGGGCGGCTTCCATCCGTTGCAGCAGACCGTCGTCATCGCTCGTGACGGGGCGGCACCGGACCAGATCGTAGTAGCTTCCCGCCAGCAGCGGCGCGATCGCGATCGCGCGTTGGAAGCATTCGCGGGCCTCGTCGAAACGGCCGAACTCAGAGAGCAGATTGCCCAGCAGATCATGCGCCATGGCGTTCCTCGGATCGAGCGCCAGCGTCTGTCGCAGCACCTGTTCGGCTTCCTGATTGCGATCCTCGGTCAGCAGCGCCCGCGCCTTGCCAAGGCGGCCGAAGCTGGTCTTACCTCCGGTCGCCGCCGCGCGGCGGAAACAGCCGATCGCCTCGTCGCGATGGCCCAGTGTGTAGACCAGGGCGCCGGCGCGGAACCACGCCTCGGTCAGGGATGGGAGCAACTCAGTGGCGCGGTCGTACGCAACGATTGCCCCGCCGATGTTGCCCAGCTTCTCCAAGGCGATTCCCAGGCGGAAATATGCATCGGCGTAGCGCGGGTTGCTGGCGACGGCCCGCTGCAATGCCGCGATGGCATCCGGTACGCGGCCGACCTCGAGGCAGGCGAGGCCGAGATCGTGCTGGATGATGGGATTGGACGGCTGCAGCAGCGCCGCATCGCGCAACGGCGCGATCGCATCGGCTGGCCGCCCGGCCCTGAGCAACTTAGTGGCCAACGCAAGCAGAGGCGCCACCTGCTGCGGTCGCGGCTGGGTTTGGAGACTGGGACATGGCGCGAACCTAGCGTGGAAGGTTCAGGGTGGTCATCGGGATCTCCTGCACAGTAATTTTCGAAGTGCTGATCAAGAAATCATTCCATATGAGTCATAATGCGATATCGAGAAGACGCAAAACCTCGTCAGCACATTCCTCCGCACTGAAGGCAACGGTGTCCACCCGGGCGTCAGGGGATTCGGGGGCTTCGTATTGGCTGTCAATGCCTGTGAAATTCACAAGTTCCCCTCGCCGCGCTCTGGCATACAACCCTTTCGGATCGCGGCGCTCGCATTCCTCGATCGGCGCGTCGACGAAGACTTCCACAAATTCTCCCAACTCGAATCGTGACCGGGCGGCTTCGCGCCCTTCGCGATACGGGCTGATGAATGCGACGACCACGATGAGCCCAGCGTCCACAAGTAATCTCGCCACCTCCGTTACCCGACGAATATTCTCGCGCCGATCGGCTTCTGAAAATCCGAGGTCTCGGTTCAATCCGAGTCGAATGTTGTCACCGTCGAGTACATAAGTGTGTCGCCCGGCCGCGAATAGCCGCTTTTCAGCGAGGTTTGCGATTGTGGATTTACCTGATCCTGACAGGCCGGTCAACCAGATACAGACTGGTTTTTGGAACTTCTGGCCAGCACGCGCTACTTTGTCGATACCCAACCCTCGCCAGTCGACCGATTCTGTCTCGCGGTTGCCGAGATAATCGCTTATGAGCATCCTCAAAGAGGGCCATATGGACAACAAAATATGATGAAGTATGGGATATTTTTCTCCGAAAGCGTCTCGGTGGTCGAGGCACTCAGATTTGCCGCTCCTTCACCTTTCTCCACCGCGTCCGGGTGCCGAGGACCGGCTTGCGTGGAAATCTCCACCTTGTGTCGCCGCTCGACAATGGCGTCCAGTTTTTTGCGGAACGTTAATACAGATGTGACGCGGCGATAACGACTGGAGATTACGAATTTGTAATCTAAGGCTTCGAGGTGTTTTCCTTCTCGAGAGCCGAGGAGTTATTTCAATGAGCACGATGGAATCTCGCCCTCAACGATTTCCTGCCAGCTCTTTGGGGCAGGCTGCGTTGGCTTCTCCTCTTCTAACCCGTTAAATAACGTCAGAAGTCTCAACTCCTGCATCCACAACTTCGCGATTACAGGTCGGGGCGTGCGATGCACCCGGTAGGACCAGCGCCCGAATGGCATATGGCACGCAGGAAATTCATTCCCGCACGAAGGGTCGACTCTCATTTGGAGGAAGCATGCAACGCGGTTTGAAGCAGAATCTCAAATTCGCCGGCAAGCCTGTTGGGCATCGAGGCCTTCGAGCTTCGATCGGATTCGGCGCAATTCTTTTCGTTGCAGGTATTTCTTACGCGCAGGTGGACCGCAGCGGATTATCCGGCACGGTCGCCGATTCGTCCGGCGGTCTGCTGCCGCAGGCGCAGGTCACGGTGATCCAAAACGCGACCGGACTCCGCCGCGAGGCCGTTTCAGACGCCAGCGGCAACTACAGCATTCCCCAACTGCCGGCGGGAACTTACAGCCTCGCCATCGAACACCAGGGCTTCAAAAAGCTCGAGTTTGTCGATGTGGACCTGGTCATCGGTCGGACCCGGACCCTGGATGCGACGCTGTCTGTCGCGGGCGGGGAGGAGCGCGTGGAGGTTTCGCCCACTTCGGCGCTGATGGACCGCAACACCAGCGCGGTGACCGGCCTGATCGAGAGAACGCAGGCCGACGAAGTGCCGCTGAATGGCCGCAACTGGGCCTCCCTGACGGGCTTCGTGCCCGGCGTCGTGGATATCGGCGGCAGCAATCAGCGGTCGGTCCGGTTTGCCGGACGCGGCACCGACGACGACAACTTCACCTATGACGGTGTCGATGCTACCAACATCGTGAATCAGGCGCAGCGCGCCTACGTGCGGCTTGCCATCCCGCTGGATGGGATTCAGGAGTTCCGCGTCGATTCGCTGCTGTCGCCCGCCGAGTCCGGCGGCACCGCCGGACCGCAACTGAACGTCACCTCGTCTTCGGGCACAAACCGCTTTCATGGGCACCTCTTCGAGTACCTGCGCAACAACGTCTTCGATGCCACCGAACCCTCCTGGGCCTCCGGCGGCGAAGCCCAGCAGCCGCTTCGCTTGAATCAGTTCGGCGGATCGCTGGGCGGCCCCATCGTGCGCGACAAGACCTTCTTCTTCCTGGCGTCCGAAGCCTATCGGCAAAACTGGGGATATCCGGTGATCGGCTGGGTGCCGGCCCCGGCCTTCCGCGCCACCATTCCCAATTCCTCCCCGGTTTACCAGATCATGAACGCCTATCCAGTCGACGGCCCGAGAACGACTCTGATCCCCGGGCTGAACGAAGACCCGAACATTGACCAACTTGTCTGCGAATGCACGCAGGTGGTAAACGAAGGTTCGGCGATGATGCGGCTCGACCAACGTTTTTCCGCCAGGACCTCGGGCTTCATGCGCTTCAATTACGACCGGTCGGTGAATACGCAGCCGTTTGCGGTAAGCGCAACGGACGTCACGCAGTCGGTTTCGAATCCGATCAACGGAGCCCTCGAGTTACTCCATATCTTCAAGCCCAACCTGGTGAACGAGATCGAATTCGGATTCAACCGCTCCACGTCCAACTCCTACAACATGAGTGAAACCAACAATATTTATCAGATTGTCGTTACTGGGCTCAGCACCCAGAATTACAACCGCGTCAGCATCGGCGTCGGCAACTCGTATTCCTACCTCGACAATCTGACCTGGATTCATGGGCGGCATACGTTGAAGGCGGGCGTCGAGTTCCGCCGCATCCAGATGAACCAGGGACGAACAATCAACGGAAAGATCACCTTCTCTTCGGTGGAGAATCTGGCCGCGAACAACGTTAAAAAATCGACTCTAAGCCAGGCTTTGCCTACCAACGGATTGCGCAAATGGTGGGATATCGGCTACATCCAGGACGAGTTTCGGTGGCGGCCCAATCTTACCCTGAACCTGGGCGCGCGCTACACCTTCTTGGAACTCTTCCACGAGGTTAACGGCAAGCCCAATCCTTTTGACTTTGCCACCTGCGGGCCCCAGGGGTTCTGCGGCGTCGGGGCCAGCTTTGGGCAACAGAACTACGGCGACTTCGATCCTCGCGTTGCTGTCTCCTGGTCGCCCTACAATAAGGGCCAGACCGTGCTGCGCGCCGGGTTCGGCATGTACCACGAAGACGGGCAGTTGGACGACCAGAACCTGCCCGAGAGCAACGAAGTCGGCTCCTATTCGTTGACCAAATGCCTGGGTGCCCCGCTCACCTATCCGATCGATTCGGCCTGCTATGCCGGCCCGGGAACCATCTCCCCCCAGGCCCAGGATCGCCAGCGCAAGGACACCTACACAGAACAGTGGAGCGCTTCTCTGCAGCAAGCTCTGCCAGCCAACTTCGTAAGCACCTTCGCGTATGTCGCCAGCCACGGCGTGCACCTGCTGACTCTCTCTCTGGTGAATATGATCGACCCGGCTACGGGAAATGTCCCTTATCCAGACTTCGCCCCGGCGATCAATTGGCGCGGCACCGCCCTCAGTAGCACCTATAACGGCTTTTCGGTGTCGCTACGGCGGCCGTTCCAAAACGGGTTTCTGCTGGCGGCGAACTATATGTGGTCGCACGGGATCGATGCCAACTCCTCCGGCAGCGGTGACGGCGACTCGCAGGTGGCGCAGAACGTCGCCTGTTCGGCCTGCGATCGGGCCAGCGCCAACTGGGATGCGCGTCACGTCTTCAACGGCAATGCCGTTTATCAACTCCCATTTGGCCATGGCAAGCCGATGCTGAACCAGGGCGGCATAGCCAGCGCCATCGCGGGCGGCTGGGAAATGACCACCGCGGCGCTGGCTCGCACGGGCTTCCCGGTCAATGTGGTTTTGCCCAGCAGTTACACTGCGCCCGACGGCAATAACGCCGGCACGCAGCGTCCCGACCTGGTCCCGGGTGTCTCGCTCATCCCGCCCGGCGGCAGAAGTGTGGCGGAATGGATCAATCCCGCGGCCTTTGCCACTCCGGCGGGGGAATTCGGCAACGCGCCGCGCAACCTGCTTCGCGGGCCGGGCACCTGGCAGATCGACCTCGGTGCCGCCAAGCGGATTCAGTTGTGGGAGAGCGGATGGTTGGAGTTCCGCTCGGAGTTTTACAACATCTTCAATCACCCGCAGTTAGGTCAGCCGCAGTCCGCCTTCGACCCGTCAAACACCACCGAATTCGGCAGCATTATCAATACCGTGAATACAAGCATCGTATCGCCGATCACCCCCGTGGGCTCCGGAACACCGCGCGAAATCCAGTTCGCGCTGCGGTTAGAGTTCTGATGCCCGCCAAAAGATCTGCGAATCGGTCAGCTTGGGCGCCGTGCAGATTGAGCGTGAATTGCAAATGAAAAGAATGGGATGACTTCTCGTTGCGCGCGTATCTGTCTTCGCATCCTTCTCTTCTCGGGAATCGCGGTTGCAGCCTGGCCGCAGACCGCGCCGGACTTCTCGGGGATATGGAAGCAGGATAACGATCGCTGTCTGCCGAAACGCAGCGGCGATGTGATGCTGCGTACAGACCATCACGACCCCGAACTCACGATCGAAACATCGATTTCACATGACTCGGTCAACTCGCGCCATGCAATCCAGAAGTATACGACCGACGGAAGAACCTCCATATCGACGGGAGCGGACGGAGACGAATTCCACACGGCGGTCGCCTGGAAGGGCTCGAGCCTTGTGTTCTCGATCGAAGAACACGAAGGTAGCCGCATTCTCTTCTCAACCGAGACGTGGTCGCTCATTGAGAACGGTGCAACACTGCAGAGGATCCGGGAGCGCCCTAATGGCGAGAAGCAGACTCTTTTCTATCAGCGCCAGCAGCGCGCGCCCAAGTAAGCTTACGCGTCAGCGAACCAGAGCAGTTTAACTGGATTGCCAATGAAGATCCTGATAATCGAAGACGAGGTGAAAACTGCCAAGTTCCTCAAAAAGGGACTCGGCGAGGCCGGCTATGTCGTCGATGTTGCGGCAGATGGCCTGGAAGGTCTGCATTTGGCCCTGGAGGTCGATGTCGACCTCATCATTCTTGACGTGATGCTGCCGGCTCTCGACGGGTGGCGGGTGCTGGCCCGATTGCGCGAGGCAGACCGACGAATGCTTGTTCTCTTTCTTACCGCCCGGGATGCCGTGCACGAACGGGTGCATGGTTTCGAACTGGGCGCCGACGATTATCTCGTAAAGCCCTTCGCGTTTTCCGAACTCCTCGCGCGAGTGCGATCGTTGCTTCGACGTTCAGCCCACCGATCCGAGGAGACCATCCGGATGGCTGATCTTGAAGTTGACCTGTTGCGTCACCGCGCCACTCGCGCCGGCCATAGACTCGACCTCACTGCAAAAGAGTTTCTGTTGCTGGCCTTGTTGACGCGCCGCGCCGGCGAAGTGCTGTCCCGGACCCTGATCGCTGAACTGGTTTGGGATATGAACTTTGACAGCGACACTAACGTCGTGGATGTGAATGTCCGCAGATTGCGCAGCAAAATGGATGATCCCTTCCCCGTCAAATTGATTCGCACAGTTCGCGGCGCTGGCTATGTCCTTGAAGCCGGACAGTAGCGCATCGGCCGCGCCGCGCCTACACAGGACTCTTGCCTTTCGCCTGACCGCGGCCTACTCGCTGGTAGGCCTTCTGCTCGTGCTCCTGGCCACGGCCGGTCTGTATGTTGTCCTGCGAGCAGAACTGGACAAAAGCACGGATCAGTTTCTCGCCGACAAACTACAGGTCTTACGTACAATGCTGCGGGAGCGCCCGAACGATCAGGATGGGCTGCGAGAAGAGATTGAACTGGAATCAGCAGCCCGTCGATATGAGCGGTTCTACATTCGCCTTCTCGACGAACATGGCGCGCCAGTCCTTACGACGCCAGGTATGGCCGAGCAACTGGATCTTGCCGAACTTGCCGGTCAATCCCGGAGCCGTCCTGAACGCACGATCTCCATGGTCGGGAAACACGGACAGGCGTTTCGCATCACAAGTGCCGCCGCGCCGGTCCGCGAACCGCCAACGAGCAGCGATACGATTCAAATCGCCATCGATATTTCTCAAGAAGAAGAATTGCTGAGGCGTTACCGATTCTGGTTCTGGGCCATCCTTCTGGCCACTTCGGTGTTCTTCCCTCTGGTGGGATACCAGATCGCCCGCCATGGCATCCGCCCGGTCGAAGAAATTGCCGCAACGGCCCGGAGGATTACGTCCACCAATCTGCGCGAACGGATCGGGGCGGAAGGGTATCCTTCAGAACTCGCTTCGTTAGCCGGAACCTTCAATGAGATGCTGGACCGCCTTGAGCAATCGTTCGAGCAGATCTCGAGATTCTCCACCGATATCGCACATGACCTGCGGACGCCGGTCAATAATATTCGGGGCGAAGCCGAAGTGGCTCTCGCACGGGCGCGGACCGTCGATGAGTACCGCGATGTGCTGGAGTCTTCATTGGAGGAGACCGTCCGGCTTTCGGAACTGATAGGAGACCTGTTGTTTCTGGCTCGCGCAGAAAGCCCGCTGACAAATCTGCACCGGCAGAAAGTCGACGTAGTTGAACTGCTCGGCATTGTGCGCGATTACTACGAGGCCACAGCTTCCGATGGCGGGGTAGCCCTTATCGCTGTCTCCGGCGACGAGACTATAACCGCCGACTTGGATCGTGCTCTGATGCTGCGAGCTGTGAGTAACCTGGTTTCAAACGCTATTTCACATACGCCCAGCGGAGGCTCGGTTTCTCTGGCGGTCTGCGCAACAGATGTGGAGATATGTATCAAGGTCTCCGACACCGGCATCGGGATTCCAGCCGAAGCCCTGCCCAGGGTGTTTGACCGGTTCTTCCGCGTGGATCCCTCGCGCTCCAAGACTTCCGGCGGGACTGGACTAGGGCTGGCAATCGTGCAGAGCATCATGACTCTTCACGGCGGTAGTGCAGAGATTGCCAGTCAGCTCGGCAGGGGAACCTGCGTGACTTTGCGGATGCTTGGAACAGCCACCAGATGAAACCGGGAAACCACGTTGCCGAACGGACTTGGACGGCGGTGAATTCGATTGTCTTGCAATAAAATAGTCTCACTTAGAGGAAGAGTGCTCATGAACACGAAACGATTCGCGAAGTCAGTGGCCATTTCGATTGGACTGCTTTTTCTGTTTGCCGTGCAAGGGCGGGCTTGCGCGTACAGCACTCCCACAGATGAGGCGCAAGCCCCGACACCGGCTATGCCCGGCCCTTTGAACGGTTCTTCGTCCCCGGCGGAATATTTCCAAGGGCTGGACTACACCCCCGAACAGAAAGCAGAAATCGACAAGATTCATCGGGATACGGAGACCCGCAAGGCAGCAGTCGCCAAGGACGAAAAGCTGACCCAGGACCAGAAAGATGCCATGCTCACGGGGTACACGCATTTGGAATATGGCTCGATTTTCAAGGTGCTGACGCCGGAGCCGCAAAAACAAGTCCGGGAGAAGATTCGTGCCCGCAAAGCGGCAGACGAGGCGGCACAAAAGAAACAGACCCCGCAAAGCTGAAGGCGACTCGATCAGTCACCGCCGGAGCCGTATTCCCAGGGAATCGCTGGTGACCCGTGCCAGGATTCCCGCGAAGCGGCCAAGAGCCTGCTGCCATCCTTGCTTCACGCCCAGCTGAATCCGCTCCGTTGCAGCGGCAAGGTGCGAATCCTCTTGCCTGTGGCGGCAAAAATGGCGTTGCTCAGCGCAGGCAAGGTCGGCGGCAGCGTCGGCTCGCCCAGGCCCGTCGGCGCATAGTCGGTCTTGCGCCAATACACTTCAATCTTCGGCGCCTGCCTCATGCGCATCAGGGGTGGTTATGGAAGTTGGACTGCTGGATCTTGCCATCCGCCAGCGTGATCTCCTGCCCCATGTGGCTCATCCCTTCGACGATGCCGCCGAAGGCGATGTTCTCGGCCGCTCCTGGATTGATGATCTGGCTGCCAACATCCCCTGCCGCCCAGACCTGGTGCACCGTCACCTTGTTCTTGGCGTCAACGCTGACATCGGCAACTTCGGCGAAGTAGCCCAAATGGCAGAACCATGCCGCGATTCCCATTCCGCGGCCGGGCGTCTTGCTGCGATGGGCCCAGCCTGACTTTTCCGCCACCAACTCAAGCACGCCTTTGAACCGCTCCGGAATGAGAACGGACTGTCCGGTTGGCTCGTGGTCACCCACGGCGTCGTGTTCGCCCGAGGACCATGGAGCCTGCTTGTTGCTGAGCAATTCAAGCTGGAACTCAAGCGGATCGCGTCCGGCAGCACGAGCCAGCTCGTCAAGAAACGACTGCGCGACCCAGCAGTAAGCGTTGTCGCCAGGCGCGCGGAGAGCTCCGGTGCGGAGCATCAGCGGCTGCGCGGAGGTGTAAAGTGCGTAAGCCGGCGGAAAGCCGGCAGGGTATGTGTCCTGCCCGATGCCGCCGCCGGAAGTTGCATGCTTTTCATCGCCAAAAGTTACCAGGTGATGCCGCCACGCGATGAGCTTGCCCTGCGCATCGAGGCCGGCCTTCAGCCCGACCGTTCCGCCCGGCCGGAAGGGGTCGTGGGCAATGTCATCTTCACGCGACCACAGCAGCTTGACTGGCGCGTCAACGCGCTTGGCGATCCAGGCCGCCTCGACCAGGTAGTCGTTCTGCAGTCTCCTGCCAAAGCTGCCTCCCGACCGCATCATGTGCGTGGTGATGTCGCTTTCCTGGATGCCAAGCGTCTTCGCTACCAGTCCGCGGCCATCGACCGGCAGAGTGCTGGTGGACCACATTTCCAGCTTTCCGTCTTTCCAGTGCGCAGCCGCGCCCTGCGGCTCAAGTGTGACGTGGGCGATGAACGGATATTCGTAGGTTGCCTCGACTACCTTGGCCGACGACTTGAGCGCAGCGTCCAGATCGCCATACTTGCGCAGCGTATTGGCGGGTGGCGAGCCAGCAGTTCATCTGCCCGCTTCGTTGAAACCCTCGGTGCTCTGTGTGGCTGCCGGGCCCAGGTCCCAGTCGACCTTGAGCTGCTTGCGTGCCTCCTGCGCCTGCCACCACGTGTCAGCCACGATCGCGATGCCGGGCTCCATGCCTGGCTCCCACGGCGTATAGGCCGCAGGTGTGATTCCGCCATCGATCACCAGAACATGGCGCACGCCCGGCAGCGCCTTGATCTGATCGATGTTGGCAGACTTCACCTTGCCGGCAAACACGGGCGCCTTCTCAATGGCGGCATGCAACATTCCCGGCAGTTCGACGTCGATGCCGAAGATCGGCTTTCCGGTGACGATCGCATGGGTATCGACGCCAGTCTGCGAATGCCCGATGATGCAGTAATCCTTGGGGTCTTTGAGCTTGACGCTGCTCGAGGGCAGGCGCGGGTAGCGCCGCAGCCTTGGCGGCCAGGTCACAGTAACCCAACGAGCGCCCCGAGGCGGCGTGAAGCACCTTGCCCGATTTCGTGGTGCATTCAGCCTGCGGCACGCTCCAAGTTTGCGCAGCGGCCGTAACGAGCAATTGGCGTCCGGCGGCGCCGACGCGGCGCATTGGGTCCCAGCCTGTCGGAGTATTGGCCGAACCTCCGGAGAACTGCGGCCCGTAGATCTTCTCGTTCAGTTCCGCCTGCTCAACGCGAACATCTTTCCAGTCGACATCCAGTTCCTCGGCAATCAGCATGGGCAGCATGTTGCGCATACCCTGCCCGGACTCTGAGGCGCGCGCCATGATGGTGACGACGCCATCCGGTGCAATGCGGATGAAGGCCTGCGGCTTGAGGTCGGGCGGCTTTCCCGGCCCCTGAGCGAGGGCGAGGGGCGAATGATAAAGATCCAGGGCGAAGCCGCCGCCCGCAAGGGCCGTCAACTGCAGAAATGATCTCCGATTCATGCGCATGAGCCCGCCCTCCTTCACTTGGAGCGGGCTGGGGCGCCCGCTTCGGCTGCTTCGTGAATGGCTTGACGGATGCGCGGATAGGTTCCGCAGCGGCAGAGGTTGCCGCTCATGGCCGCGTCGATGTCCGCGTCGGTGGGATGCGGTGTTTTCTCCAGCAGAGCGGCCGCCGACATGATCTGGCCCGCCTGGCAATATCCGCACTGGGGCACATCAATGCCTTCCCACGCCATTTGCACTGGATGAAGGCCATCCGGCGAGAGTCCTTCGATGGTAGTAATCGGCTCACTCGCCACGGATCCCACAGTTGTCATGCAGGAACGCACCGCACGCGTGCCCACCAGCACAGTGCATGCGCCACAAAGCCCCATTCCGCACCCATACTTGGCGCCCTTGAGGTTCAATATGTCGCGCAGCACCCACAAGAGGGGCATCTCCGGCGAAACGTCCACCGTCGCCGCAACCTTGTTGACATTCAATTTGATCGGCATCGAGTCCACCACAATTCCGGTTAGAGGAAGAGCATCGGCACGAAGACACGCTTGGAACGGGAGTCTATCAAATCTCCGTGCCGGAATTCCACTGAGAAACGAGCGGCAGGCTCGCTATCTCGCGAAAAAGCGACAGCGGACCGTCCAGAGTGCCGTCTTGCGCGTCGAGGGGGGGACGACTCTCGACGGACGCAACTGGGACACGAAACTTACTATCTGGAATTCTCGGTCAGCAGATCTGGAAAGCGGCCAACGCCTTCCGGACAGTGGACCGGGCGTCATGTCAGATTCAGTGCCGGTAGATGCTCGTGTGCGGATGGTAATTCTGCCAATCGAACCAGTAATCCTTCAACGCATCAATCCGCGTGAGGCACCGGCCCTTCATATCGCCAGAAAGAGCACAGCCATCAAATCCCCACTCGCCAAAAGTCGCTGTGTCGATCAGCATCCAGGAATCTCCTGAACTCTCGCCGCCGTAGAAGTCGAGTGATCGTCCACCCAGCTCACGCGAAAACACGCGCACCGATTTTCCATCAGGACCGACCACGAGCATTACCGGTTGGTTGCCCACAACATCGAGCAGCACCGGCGATCGCGCTGTCAGATTTGCAACAGGATATGCTCTCGCCTGGCCATGATTCACAATCCCGATAATCGTTTCCCTGTCAGGGAGCGTTCCCTTCGGACCATGAATCACAGTCGGCAGTTTTGCGTACTCTGTCTCCCAAGTCGCCTTCTCGTACTTCGCGGCATAGTGCGGCAAAGGCGCCAAAACTGTTCCAGTCGGTCGTTCCTTCTTCCAGAGCGCAAACGTGAGCTCATCTTGCCGGACCAAACTGAGCTTCTTACCCTTTAAACGGCCAGCGATTGCTTCTCCAGTGATTTGCTGCCAATAGCTGCCTGTCTCCTCATCGCGCATCAGAAAATTCTGATTATTGATGCCCGCAAGGTGAAAATGCAGCTCGCGTCCGTCTATGCTGCGGGTCCAGACCAGACCCGTATGGCAAAGCGTTCAATAGGTGACGACAATCGGCAACTGGTGTAGCCGGTCATTGACGATATGGTGGTAGCCCATCTCGCGGATTCCATACGCACGGCTCTCTCCACCCAGCGTGACCGCGATAACCATGTCAGAGGGGTCGAGCGTGGCGTGCTCAATTGCGGTGTATTGCGGTGCCCCAAACGGGTGGAACATTTGTTCATATGGATTGAACCACGCGGAAATGGCCGCGAGCAGAGAAATGCCGACAGCAGGCGTGAGCACGATCTTTGCTACCCACCCCGTGCGTCGCCACATAAGGATCGCGGGGATCGCAATCAAGCAAAACAGTCCGAACAGAATTGGCTTGTCATGCAGCAGCACCCAGAGCGCTCGCTGCAGGGCTGCGGGGTCTTGTTCGCGAAACGGACGAATCACGTAAATTGGATAAGCCGCCAGCGCGAGCATCGCAAGGCTAGCTAGAAGAAGGGAAAATGCAGCACCTAACTTGTCCGAGCGCTCGGCAGTGCGGCTTTGACCAACGGTGACCATCCACACAGAGTCTAGCTATCGCTCGTCCTCTTCAGAATCATCCTTTAGATGGAACCATATCGAATTTCCGCAGCAGCCCGATAATGTGCTTCGTCGTGACGCCGCTCGGGTTGCATTCGATCTTCATTCTGTACTCTATCGGTTGATCCAACATTACGGTCGAGACTCCACCGAAGGATCGAGTAAGTTACCAATCGACCGGTGCAGGACAGTACATAGACTCCGGTACTATCGTTCATCCGTGCGGCCCGCCGAACGATTTCTTCCCCTGAACTTGGACGGAGCCCTGCTCATGGTGATCCCCGCCGGCAATCTCAAAACTCGTTTTATGGCGCATACATCATGGCCATCAATGTCGACAGGTTCCACGCGAACCACGACGTCACTCTGTTTGTAGTGATCAGTCTGCTAGGAGAGACTCGCAAACAACATGAATATCGTTCGCAATGTGCTGGCATTTGTAATGCTTTCTTGCCTCAGTCTGTCTGCTCAGCAGATCACAGGAAACATTCGTGGAACCGTTACAGACCCAAGCGGCGCTGTCATTCGGGGCGCGGCGGTTTCTGCCCGGCAGGCGGAAACGGGCCTGTCGCGCGCGACGACCACCGATCACGACGGGAACTACGTTCTTCTGGAACTCCCGGTCGGACACTATAGCCTACAAGTCTTGGCGCAGGGGTTCCGGGAACATGTGCAGGATGGCATCACGCTCAACGTGAACGAGACGGCTTCGGTTTCGGCACATCTCGCGGTCGGGTCGGAAAAGCAGCAGGTAGTGGTGAGCGCCGATGCCGAACTGATTGAGCCCACCGTCACCAGCATGGGCAAGGTAGTGCAACAGCAGGAGCTGGAGGATCTGCCCCTGAACGGACGCAACTTCGCGCAACTTGGCCTGTTGCAGCCTGGAGTCGTCCCCTTGACGCCTGGCATAGCTGAAGCGGGCGGGTCGCTACGCAACGGACAGGCTTATGCGGTCAATGGCCAGCGACCGGAATCAAACAACTTCCTCATCGACGGCGCGAACAACTTCAACGGCGTTGACGGCGGATTCGTCCTTAAGCCGCCGGTGGACGCGATCAGCGAGTTCCGCATCATCACGCACAGCGCCAATGCCGAGTTCGGAAGCTCGCTGGGATCGACGACGAATGTCATCACCCGGTCGGGTACGAACCAGCTTCACGGGACATTATGGGAGTTCCTGCGCAACGACGCATTCGATGCGACCAACTATTTCGCGCAGACGCAGGAGCCGTTGAAGCAAAACCAGTTTGGCGCCGCCGCCGGCGGGCCGATCAAAAAGGATAAAGCATTCATTTTTGGCTTCTATGAAGGCTTTCGCAATCACCAGGGCGTGTCAGCGCTCACGACAGTGCCATCGGTGAAGCAGCGCGTCGGCGATTTCTCGGAACTCTGCCCTGAGGGCTTTACGCACGGCTTCTGCAACAACCCGCAGAACCAGCTTTTCAACGTCTTCGCTAATGCACCGTACCCGGATAACCTGTTGCCGTCGCAGCAGTTCAACCCGGTTTCACAAAACTTGCTGAGCTTCTTCCCGCTTCCGAACGCGGGTACGAATCTGTTCGCCACAACGCAAATCTTGACCAATGATACAGATCAGTTCGGCATCAAGGTCGACGATTACCTCGGTCCCCGCGACACGCTGAACTTCAGTTACATGTTTTACCAGCTCTCCCAGCTCAGCCCGTTATCGCCGGGCGGCGCCAGCGTGCCGGGCTTTCCAGTGGCCGAAGACCAGCGCGCGCAGAGCTTTGTCGCACAAGATACACACCCTTTTTCGCCAAGCGTCATCGCTGTCGGGCGATTCTCGTTTCTGCGCAACAAGTTCCTCTTCGGCGAGTCTCAGAACCATGAGCCACCCTCAACCTTTGGATTCCAATACACGCCGAGTCTCGATGTCGCCGCTGGACCGCCGTTCATCCAGGTGAGTGGCTATACTCTGGTTGGTAATCCGATTACCGGCCCGCGCGACACCTACGAAAACGTCTTCGATTACTCGGGATCGCTGAGCTGGGTGCATGGTAACCATACGCTCAAATTTGGCGGCGGATACCAACATCAGCAAATCAACGTCTTACAAGGGATCGCGACCAACGGCTTTTTCGTATTTGCGCCATTCCCGGTAACGGACGCGTTCGCCAGCTTCCTCACCGGGCAGCCGGTCGTCTTCCTGCAAGGTATCGGCGATTTCTCGCGCAATATTCGCGGCAACAATGCGAACGGGTACGTACAGGATACGTACAAAGTCGCCCCGCGACTCACCATCAATGCCGGACTGCGCTACGAGTTGCCGATGCCGTCCACCGAAGGTCGAAATCGGGTAACGCTGTTTGAGCCGGGGAAGCAGTCCACGGTCATGCCGGATGCTCCGGCGGGTTTGCTGTATCCGGGCGATTCCGGGGTTCCGGCCGGCCTGATCCCCACCGATTACAAGGCGTTTGCGCCGCGCGTTGGCATCGCCTGGGATCCGAGTAATGATGGCAAATCGCTGGTAACCTTGGCGTACGGCATCTTCTATGAGCCTTATTACACCGGACAGGGTGGCCCTCTGCAGGCACCGATCAGTGCGCCTCCGTTCCTGGGGACGCCGCAGGTGAGCCTGCCGGACTTCGCGGATCCGTTCAACGGCAATCCTCCCGCCCCAGGGACATTTTCCAAGCCCCTCACGAATCTGACCCTGTCGCCGACGTTGACTCTTCCTTATTCGCAGGATTGGGACTTCAACCTGCAGCAGTCCTTCGGGGCCGATTGGCTGTTCGAGATCGGATACGTCGGCACCAAGGGAACGCGCCTGCCCCGCTTTATCGAAGCGAACCCAGCCGTGTTCGTCCCCGGAACCGTCGACGGCCAGCCAATTTCGAATTCGAGTAATGCCGATCAACGGCGGCTTTATTCCGGCTGCACGCTCGCCGATTCGCCGGGCAGTTGCCAGTTTTCATCTACCGGCGAGATTGCGGGCATCGCCAATTCGTCGTACAACGCGTTGGAAACGTCGCTGCGCAAGCGGTTCAGCCACGGGCTGTCATTCCTCCTCTCGTACACATGGTCAAAGGCAATCGACGATGTTTCGTCATTCAACATCACCGGATCGGCGGCCAAGCCAGTCGCCGGCGAGAACGACCTCGCCCAAAATCCGTTCGATCTTGCAGCAGAGCGTGGGCCGTCGCTCTTCGACGCGCGCAACCGATTCGTTGGGAGCTATGTATGGGCGCTCCCGTTCTGGAACCATCCTCAGAACTGGTACCAGTCAGTGTTAGGCGGATGGCAGTTGGATGGCATTGCCACGTTGATGAGCGGCACCCCGTTCACCGTCTTCGATTCGAATGATGTTGCGGCCCAGGGCAGCGCGCCGGAGATTACCGGTTTCTCTGCCCAGCGACCCGATCTCGTCGGCAACCCCAATCACGGGCCCCGTACGGTTAACGAGTGGCTTAATACCGGCGCTTTTCGGCAACTCGATCCCACTGCCAACGCGGGACAGTTTGGCACGGAAGGCCGCAACGTGAATATCGGTCCGGCTTATGCCAACTGGGACTTCGCTACCCTTAAGAATTTCAAAGTGACGGAATCGATGCGACTCCAGTTCCGAGCGGAGATGTTTAACGTCCTGAACCGCACGAACTTCTTTTTGCCTGACTGCGACATCAGTTCGCCGACATTCGACCATATCCTTGAAGCGGGGACTCCGCGCCAGGTACAGTTTGCATTGAAGTTTATGTTTTAGCGCCAAACCAATAGGCGTGGGGATGTCAGCAGAAGCGGCGCCGTATTGAAACAGGTAATCCAGGGTTAGGTCACGTTTCTGAGGGGTATGCAGCCTTACCCAGATCCCGCACTCCATCGACGGCGCTACTACCCACATCAGGATTGGACGATGGCATGCCTGCTCGGCCAGATTTTTTCCTGCCCATTTTTCAACAACGGGGAAGGGGTTTTCATCGTTCTCATCCGCGACCCGGAAGTGCTGCTAACTCGGGTACAGCAGCTTGGCGATGACCTACCCTTGCAGCGAAGCATGAGCGGCGTAGCGCTGAGGCGAGTTCGAAATCTGGGTGGGTGGCAGCAGTACGGCGATCGTTGGGTAAGTCTCCTCGAAACGCTGTTGCCGGAAAACCGAGGATCGAAGCCTATCTGTTATTAGCAATATTATGGCAGAGTCTTCATCCAATGCGGGCTGATGTGACGTCTACTGCGTCCGAATTTCACTCTTGCTCAAATCTTCTTGAACCCCGAGTAGCGCAACGGGCGGATCGCTGGCCACAACGGCCTAAGGAGTTTCTTGATCGGTTCCGGCAGCCGTTTCGCACGGTCGCGTAATGTCTCCCGGCGATGGCCGGAATTACCATCAGCCTTCGGCGACCATGTCGCTGCATAATCCGACTGCTGCGGGACTACGGCAAAAATCTCGGACTCCGCGACCCGCCGCGCCCTCACCATCAAATAGGTGGACCGGTCATTAGTGAACTCGATTCGTCGCCCCATCTTGGCAGGATCGTCGATGAGATAACTTGTTGAGTGAGGTCGCGTTTCACAGACGATCATCTCCTCGACTGCATAGCCATTATCCATTGAGAAAATTCGCCAGTAAAGCTCGGGACTGAACTGGTAAAAGCCATGGCCGGTAAAGTTGTTAGCTGGACCGAACCCCAGAAAATGGCCGCCCACCTTCACCATCTCCATCGCATTCTTGATCGCCTGCGGAAAATTGAAAATATGCTCCAGGGTGCCGCCGTCAAGCACGCATGAATACCGTCCCTTGAGACTCTCCGGGATTGGCTGGTTCATGTCGTGGACAAACGTCGCCCCTTCGTAGTCGGAGAAATCAAGCGACTCGACCTTGCCACACCCCAACCACTCCAGCACCGGTTCCATGAATTTCGAAGATCGCGCGGCCTCCAAAGCCGACTGGATCTCAGCCGGTGGAAACTGCTCTTGCCGTAACTGTCTCTCCAGTTCAATCAGTGACACGTGCCGCCACTGCCGCCCGAGCATCAGGAAATTCTCAAACGAAACCGCGGCTCTGCTGCGCAGCAGAAATCGAAGTGCCTGGGTATCAACTCCCATTCTTTTCTCCAAGTCTGTGGCCGATGCTATTCAGTAAACACAGAGAGATTTTGTTCCGGAGCGCTTGCATTGATTCGCTGCGATTGTACCGTCTCCAGCGGCATCACGCGGCCAGGGCCTCCCCTGCAAGCAAAAGATGACGCATCTTACTGCCGTCCTGGGCTCCGCCGCGTAATCCAAAGCGCCCCTTACACCCTTCGATTCGAGGCCGAATCTACCATCGGTTCTGTTCATCCGCGTGGGAGGCGAGCCTCCCATGAAAGGGCAATCGACGGGACTCATGGTCTATTTTGAGCAGCACGCTTCGCATGGGCGGTCTGAGAAATTTCGCTTGACGACGGCCCGCAAAGGAATACACGCGCAGTAAAACAGACACACGCACAGTATGAATTATAACCTTGCTTAGCGCCGGAAATTTTGCGACAGGCAAGCCAGTAACTGCGTACCCGATTGAACTCGACGTCATTCGATCCCCGGTTGCGTAACCCATCGTGATACCTGCATACACTGCGCTCAAATTAGTCATCAGCATTCCACTCGCGGAATGGCAGGTTTTCGTTGATTGGCCATTCGCTGCGCCAGCGATGAGCATCAAGGATGCGGCCCTGGCCAGATTTTTCACGGGGATGTAATGGGAAAGGCGATCGTCCCTGCTCATTCAATTCAGCAAGCCATTGCTCATAACGCGACCTCGGCATCTTCACCACGCCGCGCAATTCGGTGTCACTCTTCGCTGCAAAGCCTGTGGGTAAAAGCGGCAAAAACGACAATGCCTCGGTGGAGCGCCCACCCAAGGGCTGGTTGAGCGAGCTTATAGGATCCTCATCGCTCTGACTAGGAATCATATCGATCTGATAGTCAAGTTCAACTTGGCGGCCGAAGCGGATGCCAAACTGAAACGCGCTGCTCTTCTCAACCATCTCGGCGAGCGTCGGGTCAAGCCTCGACAGAGCCAAACTTACCTTTTTGCCAAGCGCAGAACGAGACAGGAGGCACCAGCTGTCGTCTTTTTCTCGCAAGTGCTCCAGCCTTACAAGGATAGAAGAATCCGGCGTAATTCCAGCCGCATGTCGATCCAACTCTTGCTTGACGATTGCTTCAGTTCCAAAAAGGGCGAGGTGCGAGTCAATAATGGCGAGCAGACGGGTCTCCTTGAAAAACCCGAGTTCGCGGTCAAACGGAGGAATCACAAATACGGAGGCGCCATGGTATTGGCTCACTGTGGAATCCGATCGCGCGACTCGAAGCAGGCGCGCTTGATCAAAATGGCCGCTGACCAGAAGGCTGTGCCCGGGCGGTTTGCCATCGTGGCCGCGACTGACAGTGAAAATCACCTGGGAAATGACGCGAGACTCGTCGGATCCGGTAATGGCGAAGAAGTCTGCTAGATCGAGGCTATTGGTTGGAGTGATGAGCAATAAGCTCACTGCCTGACGATCATGCGGCAAGGAACGCATCCCGGCAATGATCTGGCTGTCGGGAGGGACCAGGGACAGGAGTCGTGGATCCGGCGAAAGGGTTGAAATCGCAGCGACTCCCGCCATATGAGAGACGATAGCCAGAAGAACGCTCGCAATACGGATATCGCCTAAAGAAGGCTTCATTGACGCCTCCCGTGCTATGCGTCCTTTTCCGGGGTGCAAATAGCATTCACGAATTGGAACGCCCGTGAATTGTCAGGAATCAGTTATTCGGCCGGTTTGTGACTGTCGTTGAGGGGCTAATCTTGAGCATCAAGTACGAACGAGAGTCGCCCGTGCGACCGGACAGGCGCCGGAGTGACCGACGCTTTCCGCCTGGAACGAATGTCACCGCGATCGTCAGTCCTTCCCCACCAGGCAGACATTACCGCTGTATCGGAATACCAATTGTCCGGTGGCGAGATCGACCTCTCCGATGTTGATGAAGTCCCCGGTTGCACCGGCGAATCTGCCTGTCCCACCCTTGAGATGAACGGCGTAGCTGACAACACCATAGCGAGTGGATTGCGAACCGCCGATCTGTTCCACGGTCGCTTTCGCGGGGTCAGTTGCCAGGGTGTCTCCCGATTCAGTCACCCAGTGGTGCTGCACGGTAAAGATCAGGGTCGCTCCGTTGTTCTGCGATTCGATGTTCAGGATGGTTGCCCCTACCGCGCCCTTCAGATCCCCGGTTGCATAACCCATGGTGGTATTGGCATCGACAGCGCCTAAATTGGTCATCAGCATTCCACCCACGGAATGGCATGATTTCGATTGGCCATTCGCCGCGCCAGCGACGAGCATCAAGGATGCGGTTACGATCCATCCTTTACGGATCTTGCTGAGCATATATTCCCTCCTCGGACGGAAGGATGAGTTGCCTGATCCTCTCCGTCGTACCTTTTCAGTTGTTACGCTTTGCAAGATGGTGTATCTCGGTTCGCGAGGTCAATGAATCGGCCATGAGGCTGGTATGAGGTTTGTATGAGGGATGCTTAACTTAATAGATAGAAAGACATACCGAATCGCGGATATACTGGTTTCCTCCTGAACCTGGGCGGGGAGGGGCGCTCTTGGCCACGGTGTTGAACGATCATGACCGGGTTCGATTCGGCGTGTTCGAGTTTGACTGCCGGACTGGTGAACTGAAGAGTCACGGGCAGTTGCTCAGACTTGAGCCTCAGCCGGCCAAGATACTCGCGGTCTTGATTCACAACGCGGGAAAGGTCGTCACGCGCCAAGAACTGGTGCGTGAGGTTTGGGGAACCGAGACATTCGTCGATTTTGAGCAAGGGCTTAATTATGCTATTCGGCGAATCCGCATCGCCCTCGAAGATGACGCCGAGCACCCACACTTTCTGGAGACGTTGCCCAAGAAGGGCTACCGTTTTACCGCGCAAATCGATCACGACGAAGAGGTTGATCAGAACCCTGTCACTCAGGTACCCGAGCCTGGAGTGCCTCCAGACAGAAGGGTGAAACTGGGAGCTGTACTTTTCTATTGTTTGACCACCCTTCTCCTTATCTCGGGATTCTTTACAGCATGGAAGTTTCGCGATCGAGATTCCGGTGACCGCCTGACGTCGCTCGCGGTGCTTCCCTTGCGTAACCTGTCGGCCGATCCCGAGCAGGAATACTTCAGTGACGGCATGACCGACGTATTAATCACCGATCTGGCCAAAATTGCCGGCATTCGAGTCATCTCGCACACTTCGGTGGAGCGTTACAAGAAGCCAACCGTTCCTCTGCCGCAGATGGCCCGGGAACTTGGAGTGGACGCGATCATTGAGGGCACCGTCATGAAATCCGGGAGCAGCGTCCGAATCACGGTGCAGCTGATCGATGCTCGAACTGACACGCACGTTTGGGCGCAGAGCTATGAGCGAGATCTGCCTGAAACGTTAGCTCTGCAGGACACGTTGGCCAGGGATATCGCCCAGGAAATCCAGGGCAGGGTATTGTCCCAGGGGAAAGCGGACCGGACCACGTCAGGAAGGGTTTCAGCGGAAGCCTTCGATAGCTATCTACGGGGACGATATCTTTGGAACCGACGAGATCCCGATTCCATCGAGAAGGCCAAGGGCTATTTCCAGGAAGCCATTCGACAAGCCCCTGATTTCGCCTCCGCTTATTCCGGGTTGGCTGACTGTTTCTCGGTGGGTTGGGGCCCTGTCGATTTGCCTGCCGCTGAGAGATTCGCGCGAAGAGCCATATCCCTGGACCCCGAACTCGCCGAAGGCCACGCGTCGCTTGGGATTACGCTGCTGAAAGAACATAGCCTGCACGATGCCGAACCGGAGTTGCGCCGGGCCATTGAGCTGAATCCTAATTACGCCATGGCCCACCATTATTATTCCGCTTTTTTATTGACAGTCGGACGCCCAAAGGATGCTTTAGCTGAAAACGATCGGGCATGGCAGTTGGATCCGTTCGGAATGGCCGTCAATACTATGCGAACGGTCATCTTGATTGACTCCAATGAACTGGAAGGGGCGCTGGTACAAGCAGGGCACCTGACCGAAATTGCCCCACAATCTCCGTCGTCTTACGAGCTTATGGCCCGCATCTTCTGGCGGCAGGGTCGAGTTCCCGAAGCCATCCAAGCCGAAAAGAAGGAAGGCGCGGCGAGACACCTGGATCTGTGGATTCGGGATCAGGACGAAATCGGCAAAATCTACGCGCACCACGGACTGCTGGCTACCAGGAAACGTGCTGCCCAATTGATGGAAAAACACAAATACGAGCTGGCAGCTGCTTTCCAGTATGGCAATCTTCAGAATCGAGAGAAGTTGATGGAAATGCTTGAAGCAGCTTCCTCGTATGAGAATGTATTCTTGGAAATAAGGACGGCGCCGGAGTTTGCATTCATGCATGACGATGCGCGATACCTTAAGCTCGTGCGCAGCCTCCAGCCGGAACCTTAGTCCGCAGAAGCGCATCGGAAAGGCGAATACGCGATGTGGAAGTCAATCCTCGTCGTTGTTGCGTTATTGACCCGCTGTGCTCCTGCCGTTCAAGCTCAGGATGACCTGAGCAAGGTCAACATCAAAATTTCTAAACTCGCCGGAAATGTTTACTTGCTGGTTGGAGAAGGCGGCAATATCGCTGCTTCCATCGGGGAGGATGGAATTGTCATTGTGGATGACCAGTACGCGCCGCTGGCAGAGAAGATTCAGTCTGCTCTCAAGGGAATCAGCGATAAGCCGGTCCGCTTTGTGATCAACACCCACTATCACGTTGATCATACGGATGGAAACGAATACTTTCAGAAACAGGCGCCTATCATCGCTCACGATAATGTTCGCAAACGTCTGGAAAACGGTGGTGAAGCAGGAAATCTCGCCTCGCTCAAATTCGAAGCAAAACCCCAGGCTAAAGGCGCTTTACCAGTCTTGACTTTTGACCACGATGTTACGATTCACCTGAATGGCGAGGATATCCAGGTGCGCCATCTTCCGAATGGCCATACAGACGGCGACAGTATCGTCTATTTTCCCAAGTCGAACGTAGTGCATATGGGAGACGATTTTCTTCGCATCGGTTTCCCATTCATTGATTTAGCCGCGGGAGGTTCAGTGCGCGGACTGATTGCTGCCCTTGAAGAGGCGATTCCCACATTTCGCCCGGACGTGATAGTCATTCCGGGACACGGCGTCGTGTCAAACCTTGATGACGTAAGGATCTTCGTGAAGATGCTCAAGGAAACGCGAGCGGTGGTGGATCAGGGAGTCAAACAAGGAAAGACTCTCGATCAACTCAAGCATGAGAAGATTCTTGATCCATGGAAGGATTGGTCGGGAGAATGGATCACCACCGATATCTATATGGAGACTCTCTATAACGACATTGTCGGGAATCCAGGTATCTTCGTGAAACATAACTGAAACTTCCCATCCTGCCCCGGCAGCCAATAGCCGCAGATATCGGCGGCCTCGGTCACAAAAGCTTCCTCTCACTGCACTACTGATGATTGAAGTCGATCGCCTGTCCGTCTTTCATTACGAACATCACATGTTCCAGCAGGCTAACGTCGGCTAAAGGATCTCCCTGCACAGCCACAATGTCGGCGAGCTTTCCGACCTCAATGGAACCGATCTGTTTATCCATTCCCAATAGCCGGGCACCCTCCATCGTCGCGCTCTGGATTGCCGCCATGGGCGGCATGCCGTGGTCCACCATCATCTGAAATTGCTGAGCCGGATTCCATGTCAACTCAGTCGCACCGAAATCGGTTCCAAATGCGATTTTGACCCTCGCTTTGAGAGCTCTCTCGTATGTGTCGAGACTTCGCTTCAAAAAATCTTCCCACTTGGCTTTATCGTTCTCGCGGGGATGAGCTACTAGATACTTGATCACGAAGAGGGTTGGCACGAACGTAATACTCCGATCTTTCATCAGCCTTAGATCAGCGTCCGCGATGTCTACTCCATGCTCAACGCTGTCAACACCACCTGCGATCGCGCGGTGATTGCCCTCGAACGCTACCGTGTGCATTGCGACTTTTACGCCCTTCTTGTGGGCCTCATCGACAATTGCTGAAATCTCCCTTTCTGAGTATTGAGTTCCGTTCTCGGGGCCAGGCATATCCGCGTCGAATAGCTTAATCCAGTCCGAACCCTCATTCACGAGACGATCAACCGTGGCCCTCAACTCAGTGGGTCCTTTCACGCCAAAGTTTCGACCCGATGCGATCGCAATCTTGAGCCGCGGTCCAGGAAGGGATCCGCTGGCAATCGAATTTCGGAGATCGATGTCGGACGGCCCCAGGCTGTCAGTGCCGAGATTTCGGACTGTCGTAAAACCGTAGCGCAACGTTTTCAGCATGTTTTTCCCGGAAAGGCTCTTCGGTGGCGTCTGGAGTTCACCACGATGAGGGTCTTCTTCAATCAGGTGAACATGAACGTCGATCAGTCCAGGAAGGCACGTCGCAGTAGATAGGTCAATCGTCCGAGCGGACGATTCTTGCGAGAAGGCGCGTCTGTACGTACTAAGGCTGGCGATCCTGTTGCCTTCGACCCGCAGCAGAACATCTTTCCGAGGGACGGCAGAGACTCCGTCAATCAAGGTTCCACAACGAACGAGAGTTACAGGCGGGGAGGCGTCTAGTGGCTCGGATCCCGATCTAGGCAGGAACAAGATCGAGAACAGTGCTACCATGCAGCCCGACCGAAGTTGCTCTTTCATGGCATGTGGATAGTATCGCGCAGGGTAAGGAAAAACAATACCCAAAGCTGAGGAGGACTGACTGCATCACGGACTGCCGACAAAAAAATGCTTGCTTCATCGCCACATTGTCGGGAAAGCTGGCACGCGAATTAGCTTGGCGCTGTTGTTACGCATGGGAACTCGGCTGTGCTCACTACCCGCAGCACATCACAATCTCAACTCAATCTACTCGGCAGATAAACGCTCAAGTGGATTGTCATAGAGGACAGACATTCAAACCTACTGTCGTATGGGTGTCTTGCTCCTAAACAACGCCAGCCGTTCTGTCAGATTTTGCGCCAGGGCAGTTTTGCTCTGCTGCGTAGCAAGGTCCGCGGCGCGCTGCCCTAATTCGATTGCCTTATCGAACTGCCCCATCTCCGCGTAGACCGCAGACAGCGTTCCCAGGATTGCCGGTTCCTGCTCTGAAGTGAGCTGAGCCGCATGCCGAGCCAACGGCAGTGCTTCCTCGCCATTACGCAGACTGTCATCACGCGAAGTCGCGAGCACCCAGGCCATATCGTTCAGCACCTGCAAGCTGTCAGGCTGGTTTCGCAGCGCCTGTTTCCATTGGTCAAGACCGTCGGCAACATGGCCTGCCAACACCAGCGCCTTGCCAAGGTAGTAATGCGCGTCGGCGGAGCCAGGCATCAAGACCAGAGCTTCTTGGAACACGCGCATGGCATCGTCAAGCTGACCTTTCTTCGCGAGCGCAATGCCGAGATCGATATTAGCCTCGCCGTTTTGCGGCGCAAGTTCGAGCGCCCTGCGGAGATGCGGGATCGCCTCATCGATCCTGCCCGAGGACACGAGCGCGTGGCCCAGGTAGGCTTCCGCGTCGGCATTGCCTGGATCGATCTCAAGGACCTTGCGGAACTCGGCGGCGGCGCCGTCAAAATCATTCCTATCAGCCTTGAGCTGGCCAAGTGCGAGGTAGCCATTTGGGTTCTGAGGGTCTTTGGCAATCGTCTCGCGAAATGCTGCTGCAGCCTCGTCGAAATGTCCTTCCGTTATCAGAGCCCGACCCAGGCTAATCCGTGCAGCGCTGAAGTCGGGCTTCAATTGCAACGCTTTCACGAACTGCTGTTGCGCCTCGTCGATCCGATTCTCAACCAGCAGCGTCGACCCGAGGTTGTGGTACGCCTCGGCGTAGTCCGGGTTTTCACGGATAGCTAACCGCAGCTGCTTCTCGGATTCCTCATTGCGACCCAGGTGCCCCAACGCCACCCCGAGGTTGTTGTGTGCCTCGGCAAATTGCGGGTTGAGCCGGATCGATTCCTGGAGTTGGGCAATGCCGTCCTCGATCCGACCGGCGCGCATCAGTGTCTCTCCAAAATTGAAGTGAGCTCCCGCGTCGTCGGGCTGCATATCAAGCGCCCTCTGCCACTCCGGAATTGCCGCCGCGTACTGGCCCTTGTTCACCAGGGCCGCCGCCACATCAAACTGTTTGTAGAAGTCCACGGCAGGAGTGTCGATATGCTCGATCCCCTCCGGATTCATGTTCACGAACTCGGGAATGTTCGCCGCGCGGTTGGCAGCCGTCGAGTTCTCGATCAGGATTGCCGGAGAATCGTTGCCGTCCTCGTCAATATGTGTGAGGAACAGCTGTGTATAGGGAGAACGGCTCTTGGAGGAGAAGACCATCCAGCGTCCGTTGGGCGAGAAGCTGTGCCAGGAGTTCATCAGTGGCGTGTTGCAATTCATCAGGCGCGCCTTGCCGCCCGCGGCAGGGACGATATAGAGCTTTCCGTCCGGCCGCATGAGCTGCCCATTCCGCGCCTGCACAAAAACCATCCATTTGCCATCGGGTGAGATTTTCGCGAAGCTGTTGCTCATCCCGTTTTGCGAGGCGCCCGCGATCGGTTCCGCCACGCCCCCCCGCCCCTCATTGAAGGGAATCCGGTACAGGTCGTATTTGATCTGCATCTCGGCGGGGTCGTTTGAAAACGTCGCCGGCTTCAAGCCCGGCGGGCTCGCGTCCTTGCCTTCGGCCCGCGCGAACACCAGGTACCTTCCGTCGGGGCTCCAAACGGCGCTCGCCTGCACGTATTTCGGATCGTCGGCCCCGGGTAAGGGCCGCAGCGTCTTCGCGCTCCGGTCATACCAAGCCAGGATGCCTCGAGTGGGATAGAAGACCTGCAGAAACCGGTAGTCGGTAAAATTAGCCACGTAATAGAAATCGGCATTCTTTGTTCCCGGTGGCTTGATGGTGGTCATCACATACTTGCCATCGGGCGATACCTGCGACATGAACCCGATCCTGAGTTGCGGGTTGGTTTCGCCGCTGAACGAAGCCCACGAGATCATGTCGCTCGTGCGCACCGTCATCTTTCGCGTTACCGGAACTACCGCATAAAGACCTTTGTCATTGCGCGGTCCATCCATGTCCAGGCCCAGGGTTTTGCCGTCGCGGCTGAACGAGTGACAGTTGGCGCAGGAGTGCAAATCCGTCATCACCACGTGGCTCGCCGGCTCGGCCAGATTTCGCATCCGCCACGCAATGAGCGGAACAGCGTTGGAATCGAGCGGCTGGATGATGCCCTTCTTTCCGGCTGACGGCATCAGAGGCACATCGCGATAGAAGATCGGCGCGCCTACCGGATCGCGAGAGATGGTCAATTGCATTGAGCCGCGCGAAAGCGGCTGTTCCGCAGCCCCCTCGGCAAGGCCGGTTACAGTAATCGTTGCCGCATGGTCAATCGTATGCTTGCGGATCGACTGCCACTCCGCCGCATCCGGCTTCCAGGTATGCGCCGCGGCCTGTTCCGGAGTCAACTCCGGTGGCCTGTTGTTCGCGGAAATGCATCGTTGGTCGATTTCGCCAATCGCCAGCCCCTCACCTTTTGAGGAGACGTGAAGAGCGGGCGAGCCGTCGGCGAAAGCAACCGTGATCTCCCAGCGTTTGGCAGCTTGCGCCGGGTCCCGCCACTGGAATGTTGGGGCTGCCATATCGGGCGGGAAGATCGATCCATTCAGCGGGTAGTCCACCGTGATCGGGGCGGGCATCTCCGCTGCCAGCGCCGCGCTCCGGTGCACGATCAGGAGTCCCGTCACGCTCAGCGCTAAAGCGAGACTTACCGCCGCCAAAATCCGCGTCACGCGCCCCCATGACCGTAGACCCTGCTGGATTCCGATAGCTGCGTCTTTATAGCAACCGTCGCCTGTGTGGGACCGGACCCAATCAGGCACCATTTGACCCTCCGGACTTAGTCTGCCCGCTGCGATCGGCCGTCGAATGCAGCGCACTCGGCTTGGCCAGTATAATTCCGCAGGAACGCCGATGCGCGCAATTTTCGCTCCCGCCCGGGAATCCTGAAATAGCCTTATTTCAAGCTGGACACCGACGCCTCCAGAATGGACATGATGGTGAATTGCGCCCGACCTTGCGTCGCTGGCGTGGCCTTGAATATAACAAATTAAGGCGAACCGCCAGTGGGAGATTCGATGCGGGATTCATTTGCAGATATTTTGGGAACATTGGCGGGTTCATCCATTCAAAAGCGCGCCATTTCCAATCCAGACGTTCTCAACGAAGCGTATGCCTATGCCGCGCCCAGCTCCTTTTCCCGCGGCATGCGCATCGATCTGGGAGAGCTCACCATTTTTCTCATCTCGGGCACGGCCAGCATCGATGAGCACGGAAACAGTGTCCATATCGGAGATTTTCGTGCCCAAATGCGGCGAACCCTGCATAACATTACGGGACTTCTTGCTGCAGAAGGTGCCACTTGGCACGATGTAGTGAGGACCACCTGCTACCTGCGCGACATCGATCGCGACTACAACGCGTTCAACGAAGAACGAACCGCATTTTATGCCGAGCTCGGCCTCGATCCGCTCCCCGCCTCCACCGGCATTGAGGCCAAACTTTGCCGTCCTGAACTCCTTATCGAGATCGAGGCGATTGCGATGTTTCGTCCCCTGCCGGTGGCAGAAAAGAATCCACGCTGATTAACGCCAAGACCGTCATTTCTCGCGAAGCGCGCGTCTTCGACAGCGAATCCGACCGGCTCATCTCCGACCCCCTGGTCCCGAACCGACGATGCCACGTAGGATCAATGACTTGCGAATTCTAATTGTGGTGCTTCAATCGCATAAATCCTTCTGAATCTTATAGATAGTTTTTAGCCATTCTCGAATGGGAACCCTAATGTGGGAACCCCCACTCGATCGAAGACTCGCATTCAAATGATATTGATGCGCTTTTAGCGCGCAACAACCTCGGTGTGTGTCACGAGAGTTGTGAACATGGACAAGTATTACGACCAGCGCTGTGATGCTGGATCTTTCGGCCGCCCCGTGACTACATCGTCCGACCCCATAAGCTGGCGCCCACTCAAGACTAGTTCATCACAAAGCTGCGGCCTCAGTTCGGTCAAGAGTGTGCCGTGGGCTCGCTGGAGAACCTGCCCAGAAAGCCAAGGCATCTCCAGTTTCCTACCTATCGGCTTTAATACGAGGTATCGAGCGCTTACCGGCGAAATTGGACTGCCGGACGGGAACGCTAATACAAAATCTCCGCGACAGCCACGTTGCACCTTCTTCGACGCATCCCAGCTCTATAGCTGTTTGCCAACGAGGAACTCGTAGCAGAAGTGCTTGCTCGGTTCCGAGAGCAGTGGTGATCCCGACTAAATTGGGCTTGAGATTCGAAAATCGGCGTCCCCCGCAATGAGAACTCGGACAAAGACATACCTTGTGAATGCGGACAATCAATCTGGATTGGGAATCGAATCGGCAGCTATGGCCAGCGTCAGCACGGTGATGTCGTCTTCCTGGCCGAAACGTTGCGCGGTTGTCGCAATGTCCTGGGCCGACTCGCCCGTGAGGCCTGACAGGCGCTCAAAGCCGTAGAGTTCTCCCGCCGACGAACGCGCTTCCGGCACGCCATCCGACAATAAGACGAGCCGCTCCCCAAGCGCCAGGCGGCCACTGACCAAGTCATAGGTTTGTTCCGCGATAAGACCGAGCGGAAGAGCCGGTGGTGTCTCCAACTCGCGCCCGGAGAGATAAGGCGCGATGTGCCCGGCGTTGGCCAGCGTGAACTCGCCTGAGAGTGCGATGCGGATGCAGCATGCGGTGGTGAAGCCGAGTTGGCCTTGCGCGATCAGCGCATTGTTGAGCCCGAAGAGGATGTTGGCCGGATCGCGGGAGGTCTCTCGGCGCAGCACGCCGAGAATCATCGCCACGCGCATCGCCGCGGTGAGCCCCTTTCCCGAGACGTCACCGACAATCGCAGTGAGCGACCCATCCGGCGCTGAGGATACGAAAAAGAAATCGCCGCCCACCTCGCTGGCGGGCAAGTAGACAGATTCCACGTGAAAGCCGGGAGTGAGCCGCGATGTGCTCTGGAGCAACAGTTGCTGAACCGTGCTGGCAGCCTGGAGCTCAGCGGCATAGGCTTCGCGGGCACGGGCGGCGTCGACCATTTCTGCGCACAGGAGAGCGTTCGCAATGGCCGCCGCAGTTTGCAGTGCGATGGTATTAAGGAGCTTCAGATTGGCCGCGGAGTACGATGCCCCGGGGTCCGTGTTTGCCAGCGCGATGATGCCCACGGTGCGCAGCCCCGCACGCAGTGGCGCACAGATCAGCGCGTGCAGCGTGCGTTCCGCATCGAGAGCCCGGGGATCGCCAGCGCAGTCATTGATGATTTCCGCGGTGCCTCTTTCCAGGATCGAAGCCGCGAAGCGTGACTCCGGCGCCAGAGGGCCGGAACCAATCGCGTATCCGGCGGGCCCAAAGGACGCGGCAGTGCTCAGGGTTCCGGCGGCATTTTCCATGACCAGGATTCCGCCATGCGTCGCAGGGATCAGCCGCTGCGCCTGTTCCAGCGCAGACTGGCTTACGGACGACAGATTCAGCAGTGCCGCCAGTTCTTCGGAGAGATGTTCGATGAGATGAACTTCGCGGTATAGATTTAGAACCTCTGAAGCCATGGCGCGGCGTTCGGACTCGCGTGCCGCCATGTACTTCAGGAGCTCGGCCAACGCGTTGGCAGATGCGGCCGGGCCGCAAACAAAGCCGAGTGTCGCATCCTCTGACTGGACCTCGGTCCGGAAGTTGGCGTGGTCTGCGCCCTCGGAGCAGGGCTCGCCCAGCAGGACGTTTCCTGACGGGTCAACGATGCTCAGGTTTGCGCCCGCGGTTTCCAGCAGAGCGGTGAGAGCTGCGAAACCGCTGGACTTGGGGCTGATGAGTGCTCTCAGGGGCACACTCGGCATAGGCTCACAACCCGGACGCAGGCAGACCCAATACCGAGCGGGCTTCGGAGACGAGCGCGTCGGGGTCAAAAGGCTTGGTCATATATAGATTCGCACCTACCTCCAGGCCGCGCTGTCGATCGAACTCCTGACCCTTGGCCGTAAGCAGGACGATGTGGATGTGGCTCAACCCCATTTCGTTCTTCACCGAGTTGCAAACATCGAAGCCGTTCTTCTTGGGCATCATCACGTCGAGGAACACCAGGTTCGGCGTCTCCCGGCGTATCGTCTCCAGCGCCTCTTCGCCGTTACTGGCGGTGAACAGGTCTACGCCTTCGTCTTCGAGCTCTTCCAGAGACTGCTGGATCAGCGTTCGCAAGTGGGGTTCGTCGTCAACGATGAGAATTTTCATGGTCTTCATTGGTAAATAAGAAAGAGAACGTCTTCCATGCCTTTCTCGAAGCGCAGGGAGCGTACCGCTTCATTGTTGGAGAGAAGCGAGCTCAGGATTATGATGTCGGGCTTGGAGACAACCGCTCGTGAGACCAGTTCTGAGCCATTGGACTCCACCACCTCGAAGCCGCGCGTTTCCAGAACGTCGGTAAGCGTGCGAACGGTCGAAACGTCCTCGTCGACTACCATCACCTTTTTTTTGGACTTGCCCTGATCGAGCAGCGCATCCACTTCATGGAAGAGCGAGACGGTGTCGATGGGTTTAGTGAGGTAGCGGTCCACGCCCAGCCGGAATCCGCGGTCCTTGTCCTCGACGACCGAAAGGATGATGATCGGAACGTCCATAGTCGCAGGGTCGTTCTTCAGGACCGCGGCGACATCAAAGCCATTCATCTCCGGCATCATCACATCGAGGATTATGAGCCCCGGAATCTCTTCGCGGATCAGGGCGAGTGCCTTTCGGCCGTCTTCGGCAAGGCGCACGATGTATCCCGCCTCGGTGAGCTCCTGCTTCAGCAGGGAACGGATGTTCGGGTCATCGTCCACGACCAGGATGAACTTATCGCGCTGTTGGTGGCTGGGCACCGTTTCACGCAACTGCCGCACCAGGTTTTCGATGTCGAAAGCCGGACGGACCGGCAGCAACTTGAGCTGCGCATCGCTACCGGCGGCCGGCAGAGTAAACCAGAACGTGCTTCCCTTGCCGGGCTCGCTTTCCACCCAGATGCGCCCGCCGTGGTATTCGACGATTTCTTTGCAGATCGGCAGTCCGAGGCCCGTGCCTTTGGGCTTGTCCGTCAGCGTGTCGCCCACCTGCTTGAATTTTTCGAAGACCTTCTGGTGATCGGCCGGTGCGATGCCGATGCCCGAGTCGGTGACGCCGACGACCACTTCGTTGTCGCGCAGCCGCGCAGAGCAGGTGATGGAACCCGCGTCAGTAAACTTGACTGCGTTCGAGATTAGGTTGATCACCACCTGGATCAGCCGATCCTGGTCTCCGTTGACTATCGGCAACTCCGGCTCGATATCGCGAACCAGATTCAGCTTCTTGGATTCGAACAACGATGCGGTGGCTGCGATCGCCCGCTCAATCACGTCGGACACGGTCACGCTTGTCGTGTTCCATGTGAATTTGCCGGCCTCAATCTTCGCCAGGTCGAGAACATCGTCGATCAGTTTGGTCAGGCGCTCGCCTTCGCTGACCACCACGTCGAGGTTGTCGATAACTTGGCGCTTGGCCTGCTGCACCTTCCGGTCCTCTTCGGGAATGAGGGGAAACAGCCGCTCGTCGAGGCGGCGGCGGATGATCTTGGCAAAACCGAGCACGGACGTGAGCGGGGTGCGCAGTTCGTGGCTCACGGTGGAAAGAAATGCGCTCTTTGCCGCATCGGCCTCTTCGGCGGCGGCTCTTGCCTGCCTGGCGTCTTCAAAGAGCTTGGCATTGTGGAAGGCGACGCCCACCGCCGACGCGATCGTCGAAAGGAGCCGTTGATCGGCCTCGGTGAAGCGGTTCTCCTGATCGGTCGATTGCACGCTGATGACGCCGATGGTTTGGCCGCCGGACGGAATCGGGACTCCCAGGTACGAAGCAATCTGGCGCCCGACCTGCTGGATGCCGAGCCTGGCGTGGCTGCGGTCCATGTCCTCATTGATCATCAGCGGCTGGCCGGTGCGAATGATCTGCGATGTAAGTCCCGAGCCAAACGGGCGGGGCTCAGCCTCCTCGCAATAGGTGTAAGGAAACGTCAGCGTCATGCTGGCCCGGTCGAGGAGCGACACATAGGCGATGGGCGCGTGAAACAGGTTGCGCACTTCGTCGCCTACGAATTGGATGAGCCGGTCCTTGTCAAGCTGTGCGGCGAGCGCCTGGCTGATCCGGTTGATCGTCACCAGTTCCGCAGCGCGTTCGCGTACTTCAAGCTCGCGACCGTTGATCACCAGGTAAGCATTCGCATTGTCCAGAGCGATGGTGGTATAAGCAGCGAGATTCTCAAGCAGGGCGAGATGCTGGTGCGTGTAGGCGTTCTTCCTAAAGCTCTGAATGCTGAGCACGCCCAACACACGCTCCTGGGCAATGAGCGGCAGATAGATCATTGAGGCGGGCGGCTGCGCTGCGCTCCCGTCCTCCAGCGCCCAGCCCTTGTGTTGGTACGAAGGAGTGTATCTTGAAGATTCCATTTCAACGTCGTTGATCAGGATCGGCTGGCGATGGTCGATACACCAGACCGCGAACTGGTTCTTGTCGCTTGTACTGCGCGTATACGGGGCATAACGCTTGCCGTTTTCGATGGCCAGTGTGTATTCGATGATCTGCTGTTCCGGCTTGTAGAGCCCAACGCCGAAGATATTCGCATCCACAATCTGGTTCACGCGCTCGTAGAGCTTGAACAGGATGACATTGAGATCGAGAGAGGCGGTGATTTCCTTGCCGATTTCGCTGAGCAACTCGATGCTGTCCTTCTGCTCGGCGATTTCGGCCGCCTGGGCGCGAATCTCCTGGGTGCGTTCGTTGACGGTGGCTTCCAGAGCCTTCGCCTGGGCTTCCAGCGCTTTTGTCTTGTTTTGGGCCTTGGTGCGCTCATACCTGCTGATGAGCACCCATCCCGCCGCGCAGATCAGAACAAACAGAATGCCATAGACAACATAGGCTAGGGTGGTCCTGTATGACGGCGGTAGGATGGTGAAGGCATAGACCGCATCGTCGCCGCTTCGGCCGTCGTCCGTGCGGGAGCGGACGCGGAAGCGATATTGACCCGGCCCAAGCCCGCTGTAATTCGCTTCCTTTTGCTTGCCCCAGACAGACCATCCCCTGTCCGCACCCTCCAGTTGATACTGGTATTCCGTCTCGGCCGTGTTGGCGTAGGTGAGCGCGGCAAACTGGAAGCGCAGAGCATCGGTGCCAGGCGGGAGACGCAACTCTGCGTTTCCGTTGGCGCTGGTGCCCCCGAAGACCACCTGGGAGCTGGCGTTCACCTGGCGTATCACGGTCCGAAACGGTTGCGGCGGGAGACGGTCTTTTTGCGGAGAGAGGCGGACCAGTTTGTCGCCCGTGATCCACACCGCCCCGTTGGGCTCGGAACGAAGAACGACGATACTGTACCGGGTCAGAGGCCGGTAGGAATCTTCGTCCACGTGCCAGCTTCCGTCCGGTAGCTTGCTGAAAAGGCCCACCCGCCGGCCGTCAGTGGAGTTCGTGAATGACCAGAACGGCGCGTTTTCGCCCGCATTTGCGGGATCGACCGGTTGCAGGTACATGGTGGCGTCGGGAGCGTCCACCGGTAGTGCAAAGCGATTATCGGCGACAAACCTGTGCGACGAAGAATCCCAACGAAATAGATCCCTGGACCGATCGATAGAAGCAAAAATGTTTCCGGCCGCCTGGCTTAACACCACGCTCCCTTCGGGGAGGCCATCATCCCTGGAGACCACCTGAACTTTCGAATCGCGCATCCCGGTTGGAGCGACTTCGATGCGCAGCACTGATCCTGTGCCACCGCCCACCCAAAGCGCCCCTTGCGCATCTTCAGCCAGTGTCCTGGCCTGGTAGACGGAGTTGGGAAGCCTGCCTTCGTCGATCCATTCGCTGCCATTCCAACGCATCGAACTTATCCCGTCGGCGTGACCAATAAAGACGCGCGATGGAGTCTTGCGAGAATGGAGAATGTCATACGCCTGTTCGGCATAACCGTGCACCGCTGGCATGGCGGGCACGAGCTTGTCTCCCACCACCCGCATCACTCCCTCGTTGGTGGTCGCCAGCAAAAGATCGGGAGCTTTGCCTTCAGGGTCTTTGAAGACCGTCATGGTCCAGCCCTGGCTGGCGCCCGGAATCGGAATAAAGTTGGGGCGCCCCGTCTGCCGATCAGATTCAAGCCGGGCAACGCCGACGGACCCGAGGTTGGTGGCAAAGATCGATCCCTGGAAGCGGGCCACATCGAACGCGCCATCGTGCAGGAATATCGAGACGGGGGAATTGACTTCTACGCGCGAGATCCCGATGTCGGTTCCCAGCCACAGCGCGCCATCGCGATCCGGGAAGCCAGCGAACGTGGTGGAACTTACAATACCCGCTTCATGATTGAGGATCTGCAACAGCCGGCCGTCGTGGGACAGAATGACAGCGCCGCCGGAAACAGTGGTCACGCACAGGCGGCCATCGGCGAGCACGGTGGATACATATGTCACATGGGTCTTCAGGTATTCGTCCGCCTGCGTGGGGAAAGGCGTAACCTTCTGGCCGTCGTAGAGGGTGAGCAATTGGCCGCGCGCAGAGACCAGGATGCGGCCATCATCGTAAGGATGCAGAAACAACTTGCCGACGCCTTTATAGGCATCGCCTCCCGGGACATTGCGCAGCTCGTCACCCACGATTTCCTGCAGCCCGATTCCGTCCTGGGCGGTATAGATGTGTCCGCGAATCGCGGAGAGCGCCTGGAATCTGCCGTTCGGTTCGGAAGGCGCCCAGACCTGCGTGTGGTTGCCATCCCAGCGAAACAGGTGTTCGAAGGAGCGGAAGAAGACACCCTGGGGCGTGATCAGTGTCTGCCACACATCGGTAAAGCCCCGGAATTGGGGTGGCACCTTAGCGAGGAGGGAGACGAAATGCAGCGTACCCGCTGGGTCTGGCGCCAGGTAACCGAAATCTCCGGCAGTTCCGACCCAGATCCTGTCCGAATCGTCCATCGTCAGGGAACGAACGACGCTGGAAGGGGTAAAGATTTTTCGCCACGTGACCCCGTCGTACTCCAGGATCTGCCCGCCGGAGATGCCGAAGTACATAACGCCCCGGCGGTCTTGCAGGATCGCCCAGGTTTCAGCGGTAAGCCCGATCTCCTTGATGCCAAAGTTCTCGACGACCGGCATCCCGACTTCGGCGTTGGGTGCAGCCGTTGCGCCGGTGGGGGTGGAGGGCACGGCATGCGCGGAACACACGAATGCGAGCGCGAATATCAGCGCCCACAGAGAATATCGCAAACGAAAGTCGAGGCGTACGGACGAGCTTAGATTCAAACGGATACCCGAGGGGGAGAACAAGCGATTCGATTAGGGGGAGGTGACAGAATCAGATACTACCACGCGCAAAATTATGCACGCAAGTCAAGACTTACCAAAAACTTATTGATGCGGCACTGTCTAGCATATGAATGGCCTTGAAAGTGAGGAAGCAAGGACGGTCGAAGCGCGTCCCATCGCCGCCGTTGGACCATCGACTCAGGGTTAGTCTATTTTTGTCAGATCCTACCGGATGACAACCAGCTCTCAAGTCGATCCGCGTAGGTGCGGCTCGAGCGATGCTCCGAGCCGTCCGAAAGCTTCACCGTGAACTCGCGGTTCTCGATGGATCGCAGCTCCAAGATGCCTTTGGACTGCACAATTCGGGAACGGTGTATGCGGATAAATTTTGCCGGGTCGAGCCTCTGTTCGAGAGACGCCATCGTCTCGCGTAACATATAAGTACGACCGTTGACATGGAGTTCAACATAGTCACCAGCAGCCCCAATCCACTCAACATCCTCCGCAATGACGATTTGAATGCGGGATCCAGCTTGCACGGTGAACCGGGACGCGAATCCATCCGAGGTGCGGTCCAGCATTTTCATGACCCGCAGTGCCATGTCGGCCTTTAGTGCGGAGTCGACCAGATCACGAGCTCGACTGACCGCTGCGGCGAAGCGTGTGTCGTCCACCGGTTTCAACAAGTAATGCAGCGCGTGAACATCGAATGCCCGCAAAACATGTTGCTCATACGCTGTCAGAAAAATGATTGCGGGCAGGCTTTCTTCAGGCAACGCCCGCAGCACCTCAAAACCGTCCATTCCGGGCATCTGGATGTCGAGGAACACAACATCGGGAGATCGTTCTAGAATTCTTTCCACTGCGGACTGCCCATCGGCGCATTCCCCAACAATTTCGACATCCCTGAATTTCCGTAGCCTGAGAACGACGCCACGACGCGCCAGGGGCTCGTCGTCGACGATTAGAGCGCGCACGGCGAAGCCTCCAGCAGGCTCGGAGCCCTGCGTAACGGTAATTCCAGCACGACCTCGCAACCGCCCGCTTCAGGCCACCCAAGCGAGAACTCAAAATTCGTCCCGTAAAGTGTTTTCAGGCGCTCAGCCGTGTTTCCGAGACCGATTCCATTTCCATTCTTTTTTTGCTCGCCCCCGCCACGGCGTCCGGCGTTTCCGATCGTAATTCGCAACCTGTTGGCATCGAGCGCACTCTTGATCGCGATCCACCCACCCTCGATCAATGGCGCCACTCCATAGCGCACTGCGTTCTCGACGAGCGGTTGAAGCAACATGTTCGGCACCAGGGCATCCCGCGTTTCCAATGGAACAGCGATATCGATTCTTAGCCGTTCTCCCAGCCTGGTTTGCTCGATCGCCAGGTAACCTTCGGTAAAGGCCAGTTCCTGAGAAAGCGTCACCTCTGCTGTGACTTCAGAATCCAGGCTTGTACGCAGAAGATCCCCGATCTGTGCCAGCATCCGCGTGGCCGCAGGCACATTTCCATCCAGAACGAGAGTGGAGACGGCATTGAGCGAATTGAACAGGAAGTGCGGATTCAACTGATAGCGAAGTGCAAGCAGGCGCGCCTCTCTGAGCTCGGACTCTGCACGAAGCAACCGCTCCCTCTCCGTGCTCGATTGCTGCCATTGCTTAATGCTGAAGTACAGACTGCACCACATGAGGAGCATGAAAAAAGACCACGCCCAAACCGTAACCCAAGCGTGCCAGGGCACGTGCTCGAAGGATTCCAAAATGAGGCAGGCTGCGCAGGCTACGGGAATCGATGTGACCATGGCTGCCGCGGCTGCTTTCAATTCAAAAGCGATCCATGATTGCGACTGTCGCAGCAGCCGGCGGCAAAAAGGACGCAGCGCGCAACTTCCCAGGAACATGAATAAAATAGGCACTGTCTGTTCAGCGATCGACACACGCCGAGTCAAGAAATTATGAATGGACTCCAAAAGGTCGAAGAGATAGAAGCAGCACCATCCAACGATCTGGATTTGCCAGAATGACCGCAAATTCAGGACATTCTCTCGATTCATGAATTGCATTTTAGCCTAAGTGGAGTATCGGCATTCCACGGCCTGGCGCACGAAACCCTCGGTTTATCGCATTTCTCTATCGCCCGGCAGATTAGCCCTGGCCGGTCAACTTCATTGAGCTAAGCTCTGACCACCGCGCGACGGTCGATGTAGATCGACGCTGCGGAGTTAACCAACGCGATACCTAAGCTTGAGCGAACGAACGTGATTCAGGCGCCACGACTTTACTGGAGGAAAAGAGAAGATATGAGGATGATTGAGCAGTTACAGAATTTCTGGATACCGTGCGTGACGACGATTGTTCTGGGTAGTTTCAGCAATGTGTTCGCTCAACGAAGCTACAAGATTACCGATTTGGGCGTCAACAAAAGCACGGACAACTTCAACATGGTCATGGGACTCAATAATCAGGGATGGGCAGAGAACATGGATGGGGTTTTAACCCCGCCCATCACTTCGACCTCCACGACCATTTTAAGTGGCCGCGCAGTAATAAGCATCTACGGACTCAACATCGACCTCCGCACGCTTGGAGGAGAGAACAGTTGGACCAACTATGGCGGGATCAACGATCGCGGGGAAGCGGTCGGTTTGTCCGAAACATCTGTTCCAGATCCAGACGGTGAAGACTTTTGCGCCATGGGCACACACCGTACGTGTCTTCCGTTTCTTTGGCGAGACGGCCACATCATGGCTCTCCCGACGCTGGGCGGAAATAACGGGCAGGCCAGCGCTATCAATAACCGCGGACAGATAGTAGGCATTTCGGAAACGACGGTCCAGGACTCCGGATGCTCCCCTGGCAAGCCTGGAAAGATCATATCGCCGGCATTTTGGGAAAAAGGCGAAGTCCGACCCCTTCCTACGGTGGCTGGCGACCCAGACGGTTTCGTACAAGGTCTCAACAATCAAGGGCAGGCCGTAGGCTCCTCGGGAACCTGCAGCAACATAGCGACTCACGCCGTATTGTGGGAAAACGACACTGCCTTCGAGCTTCCAAACCTCGGACACCTTGGAAATGACGCCTACGCCATTAATGACCACGGCCAGGCTGTTGGGTATGTCTCGACCACTGACGGCTCAACCATCGTTGCCTCTCTTTGGCCGAACGGCGTACACGGCGCAGTCACAAACCTCGGCATTCTGCCGGGAGATGGTGCCGCCTTTGCCACAGGCGTCAACAACCGGGGCCAGGTGGTGGGAAGCACCTTCAACTCCGCGGGCTGGGCCCATGGCTTCATCTGGCAAGACAATGTGATGACCGACCTGAACACGCTCATTCCCAGCCATTCCAACCTTCGCATCATCGCGGCCAGCAATATCAACGAGCGCGGACAAATCTCGGGTATGGCAACGGTCATGAGCGGGCCGGATGAGGGCAAAATCCACGCCATTCTGTTAACCCCTGTAAACGAGGAGATCGGCGAGTCGGTTGCAGATTTCGTACGTACACACCCGCATTCCACTTTGCCCGCGAATGCTTGCAGCCACCATTTGCCGTGTTTCGGACCCGGCCGAATCGAGCGATAAGGCGTGTCTTGCTCCAGAATCGCAGCCGGAAAAGCCAATTCATGCTCGCGAAGAACTACGAACCGCGGACCTGGAAAATCTGGGCGGTGATTGCAGAGGCTGTTGTAGTGGCTGCCGCCATTCATGGCCAGTCATCGCCCAGACAGACGGCGGATCCGGCTGTGGCGGCGCTAGGAAGTGGCTTCGTCTCCGATACTGCGCGAGTGAACGGAGCCACACTCCACTATGTGCGCGGCGGGGCTGGGCCCGCGGTCATTTTGCTGCACGGTTTTCCCGAAGACTGGTACGAATATCACCGCATCATGCCTCAGTTGGCGCAGCAATTCACAGTCGTGGCGGTTGACCTGCGCGGCATAGGCGGCTCTGCTGCGACGGCCGGTGGTTACGATGCTGCGAATATGGCAGAGGACGTTCACCAGCTGGCGGAACATCTGCATTTGGAGCACGTTTACGTGGTCGGGCACGATATCGGTGGCATGGTTGCGTATGCCTTCGCCCGTCGTTATCCGGAGACGAGCCGCGGGGTGATGATGCTTGAGGCACCGCTGCCAGGCCTTGGGCCGTGGGATGCGGTGAAAACCAGTCCCATCACTTGGCATTTCAATTTTCAGCAGACGCCGGGCCTGCCGGAGCAACTCCTTGCCGGTCGCGTAGCCATTTATTTGCGCCATTTTCTCGATTCCGATACTTTCGGTGATGCGGATGTCGCTCGCTACGCCCGGGCATATGCCGCTTCGGAACATCTGCGTGCTGCGTTGGAGATCTATCGGGCGTTTCCGGAGAATGAGAAATTCAATGCGGCGCAACAGAGCGCCATCCGCGTGCCCTTGGTATTAGCTCCGGGCAAAGACTCGCCTTTTGAGAGGCTCACACCAAGCTTCGCCGATGCGTTGCGGGCGCATGGGTGCGCAAACGTTGAGATCGAAGTCATCGAGAACAGCGTACACTAAGTCGCGGATGAGCAGCCCGATGCTGTGGCTCAACTCATCGAACGCCATGCCTCGTTATAACGACGATTACACAGTGTCATGCGGAGACACACGATGACCTACGTCGAGTCGCAGGGAGGGAAAGGAAACGTGAGCCGATCAACGGTGTTCGGCGATCGTGGATCTAGAGCTAGATCTTAGTTCTGCATCACAAAATCCGCATCACGAGGATTCGAGGAGAGAACCGGATGAAACGAGAGACAGTTAAGATGATGGCATCGTGGGCCTTGGCGCTGGCTCTTGCCCCGAGTTCAGCCCGGAACGCGCAGGCACAGGACGCCAAGGATCCGTATCCGAGCATGGCTCCGATTGAAAAGTATCTGATGGATCGAGACGCCGAGATCGCCTTGGCGCGAAGCGCTGCGCCCTCATCCATTTCCCGCGATGCCACGGTTGTGGTCCTAGCAGTGTGCTGAAAAAGTCACTTCCATTCCACAGCGTGTTCGGTTAAGAAGGGAACATGCGAGGAATCGATCATCAGCAGGCGGATATGTTCAGTTATTTGTCTCCGGAAGCACGGGTGCGGAAGGATCATCCTCTTCGTGCGGTGCGCTCGATGACGGACGAGATCCTGAGCAACATGTCGCCCCTGTTCGACGCCATGTATGCCGAAGGTGGTCGGCCATCGATCCCGCCGGAGAAGCTGCTGCGTGCGCAGTTGTTGCAGATGTTCTTTTCGGTTCGCTCGGAGCGGCTCCTCATGGAGGAGATCGATTACAGTATCCTGTACCGCTGGTTCGTTGGACTGAACTTGGATGAGCCGGTTTGGGATGCAACGACGTTTACGAAGAACCGCGATCGATTGCTGGAAGCGGTGGTGGCAAAGGAGTTTCTGGCTCAGGTGGTGGAGCGTGCACGAGGGGCGGGGCTGATTTCCGACGAGCACTTTACGGTAGACGGAACGCTTCTGGAAGCGTGGGCAAGCCTGAAGAGTTTCCGGCCCAAAGACAAAGAGAAGACCACACCGCCAGACGATCCCGGCAATCCGACGGTGGACTTTCACGGAGAGAAGCGGTCCAACCAGACGCATGAATCGAAAACCGATCCAGATGCCAAGCTGGCGCGCAAGGCCAAGGGCAAGGAGGCGAAGTTGAGTTACAGCGGCAATCTCCTGGTGGAGAACCGCAATGGACTGATCGTCAACGCCGAACTGCTGGAAGCGAACGGTCGCGCCGAGCGCGATGCGGCGCTGGTGATGCTGGAACAGATTCCGGACAATGGGCGCATCACTGTGGGCGGCGACAAGGGTTTCGACACGCAGGAGTTCGTCGAAGAATGCCGCCGAATGAACGTCACGCCGCATGTGGCGCAGAATGACGGCAGACGGGGCGGCAGCGCCATCGATGCGCGTACCACGCGGCACACCGGCTATCCCGAGAGTCAGAAGAAACGCAAACGGATCGAGGAGTGTTTCGGCTGGCTGAAAGACATCGCACTGCTGCGCAAACTGAAACATCGCGGCATCCTCAAAGTGGGGTGGATCTTCACCTTCGCAGCAGCGGCCTACAACCTGGTGCGGCTGAGAAAACTGGTTCCAATTCAATCTGCGGCCTGATGGGGCCGTGGTGTCTCCGCCGAGGCCTACAACGCTCCGCGGAACGAAACATATCCGTGGTCGAGTGCTCTGAACACCCGAAAACGGGGGAAAACAATAAATTCAGCAGTGCTATACATGGTTTTTCAGCACACTGCTAGGGAAAAATGGCTACGAAACGGCGGTGGAAGGTACGAACGGCTTTATCTGCATTGTAGAGCGCGGTTGGATGAATTCATTCGACAGCCCAGAGTTTTGGAGCCCTAAGACTCGTGGCGCGGAGTGCTTCAATCCCCCGGCCGCGCGAACGGTCGTGCCGTACACCTACTTCAGGACAAAATTAGTCTTGGCGGGAAAATCGAAAGCTGAGATCAAGGAAAGTATTAAGACCGCGATGGAGAAAAAAGAATTGCCCGCTCTCGAGGCCGGGGCGATGTGCTTCATGATGTCGAAAGATGCATATCTTAATGATAGTGGTGGGCACAACATGGCCCATCTCATGTTTTATACGCCGCTCATGGATGGTGCAGTATGGGGCGCAAATCCGATAGACGACTCAAACCATGTCTCGTTTAAATTCCCGAACTCTCCGATATTTCTAACTCCACAGTTCCTGGGTGACCCGGAACCGATGGATAATTTCGTCGTTCCCACCGGCGTGTGGTCGGATGGAACTCCGGATCATATGTAAGGAGGGCGATTTGAGTGCGGCCGTCGGAATCATTGAGTGACACAGGAGCAGATGACAACTGGAGTCGAGAAAGCGAAAAGGATAGTCGGGCAGCGCCAGAGGCTTCTGCTGGCTGCGCTGTTTTTACCCTCCGCAATTGCACTGGGACAAACGCAACCGCCGGCGAAGCCGGAACCTGCCCCAATCCGGCCGTTCAAAATGCATGTTCCCGACCGTGTTCTAATTGATCTTCGCCACCGTTTGGCGGAAGCCAAGTGGCCCGATCAACTTCCGGGCACGACCTGGGAGTATGGCGCCGACATCAAGAAGGTTCGGGAACTCGCGGACTATTGGCAGAACGGCTACGACTGGCGTGCGCAAGAAGCGAAGATCAATCAGTTCGACCAGTTCACAACGGAAATTGATGGACAGCAGATTTATTTTATCCATCAGCGCTCTCCTCGCCCCGACGCCATACCGTTGATGCTGATTCACGGATGGCCCGGCTCAATTTTGGAGTTTGAGAAGCTCATTGGGCCGCTCACCCAACCCAAGGACCAAAATAGCCCTGCATTTGACGTTATCATTCCTTCGCTTCCTGGCTTTGGATATTCCGGACCCACCACAACCCGTGGCTGGGGCCCACAGCGTATGGCAAAGACTTTAGTTGTTCTGATGGATCGTTTGGGCTATTCCAGGTTCGGCATCCAGGGTGGTGACTGGGGTTCGGCAATCGCCCAAGACATGGCTTACCAGGCGCCCACGCAGGTGATCGGGTTGCATCTGAATCAGATTTACATGCCACCGCCGAACCAGGAAGCCATTGCGAAAATGAGCGATGCTGAGCGGAAACGGTATTCCTACTTTGACCGGGAAGAGAGCAGCTTCTTTTTCCTCCAGGCCAGTGAACCGCAGACTCTTGCCTACTCCCTTATTGACTCCCCAGTGGGGTGGCTGGCGTGGATGATTGCCAAATTTCAACTGCTTACGGACAACAACGGCGATTTTCTTACGGCTGTGGATCGCGACACGTTTTTAACCGATGTTACGCTCTATTGGGCGACCGGCACGATCGGCTCCGCCATGCGAATTTATCGCGAGGACCGGCTTACCAGAGAGGAAATGGTGCCGGCGCCACACTTGGAGACTCCCGTGGGGTACGCGGATTTTCCGAGGGAGGTGGCTGTCCCGCCGTTTAGCTGGATTACTCAAACATACAACATTGCACAAAAAACTGGCATGCCGAAGGGCGGACACTTCGCCGCCCTGGAGCAGCCCGATCTCTTGGTTGCCGATATACGGAAGTTCTTTGCAAAGATTGATCAGAAGTAAGCCGAAATTGTACCCAGATACGAAATGCATGCGAGACAGATTGGCCCTCTAAATCTCGGTGCCAAGCCATATGCCCACCAGAAATCTCAGATTGTTTTGTAGGTGCGGGTATCGTGTACTTCATGCCGCCACTGGCTCGGACCGGAGGCAGATTAACGGTCCGAGTCGCTCGTTGGCTGCCGCAGCCTCCCATAGAAAGCGGCTCGGATCCGAACGGGGTATCTGCCACTCGTTCAGGTGGGATGTTCTGAAAGATCAGCTGCTGGGTTCGAGGGCAACGGAGTAATTGTGCTCGGAGGCAAAGGATTACAGGGCAGCGGGGCCACCTGCTGGCGCCGGATTGAATAATCTGTGACTTTTCATGTCAGCCATGGCAGGGTATGGTGGCAGAGAGCACGACCGCAGCTACGACCCTGTTCTCGTTCGTGCCGATGCCGCAAGGGCAGCATGGTTCCAGGAAGGCATTGAACATTGGTGAGGCCTTTGTGGCTCTCCCCTAGAGCAGAATCAGTAATAGCCAACCTGGGCGGGCGTGTTCAGAAAGGTAGGTCACGATGCCGGGGAGAGAGGAAAGGGAGACGTCAGATAGGAGTACAAGGCCGATTGAGGGCTTACCAGTCATTCGGGCGAGCGTGGCGGGGATCGATTTGGGAAGCGAGCAACATTGGGTGTGCGCTGCGACGCGGGATAGAAGCGCTCGGGAGGTAGCCAGCTTTGGGGCAACGACCGCAGAGCTGCTACGCATGGCGGAGTGGCTGAAGATCCGGCAGGTCGAGTCGGTGGCGATGGAAAGCACCGGGGTCTATTGGATTGCTCCGCACGAGGTGTTAGAAGGACAGGGGTTACAGGTGCTGCTGGTGGATACCCGGCAGCTGGCAAGGGTACCGGGGCGGGACAAAAAGACCGATCCGACAGATTGCGAGTGGATTCAACGGCTGCACAGTTGCGGCTTGCTGCGCGGTTCGTTCCGGCCGAAGGAGGCGGTGTGCATGCTGCGCACGCTGGTGCGGGATAAGGCGAACTTGGTAGCGGAGAGTGGGGACTGGTTGCGGCGAATGCAAAAGAGCCTGGACCAGATGAACGTGCGCGTACACCGGGCGGTTTCTGACATCGATGGAGTAACGGGGATGGCCATTCTGCGTGCCATCGCCGGAGGCGAACGCGATGCGCAGAAACTGGCGAAGTTCCGCAATGCACGCTGCAGCAAAACCGAGCAGGAAATCGCGGAACAGTTGAACGGACACTGGCGGGAAGATCATGTGTTCAGCCTGCAGCAGGCGCTGAAGATGTACGACGCGGTGCAGGAACGGATCGCGGCTTATGAGCAGGAGATCCTGCGCAGACTGGGGGAGATGGAAGCAGACGAACCTCCCCAACCAACGGCACCGCCTTTGCAGAATACCAACAAGGCAAAGGCGATCAAGAAGCGCGGGCAGGAGGCGAAGCGGCAGGCCTTATACCGGATGAGCGGTGTCGATATGACGCAAATCGATGCCGTCGGGGTGGAAACGGTAGAAGTCGTGCTCAGCGAATACGGCCCCGATCTGAGCCGCTTCCCTACGGAGAAGCAGTTCGTCTCCCACGTCACTCTGGCGCCGCGTGTGCCCCAAAGCGGTGGCAAGCCGGTAAAGAAGAAAAAGCGCAACAGCGCGAGCACCCGTGTGGCAGCGGCTTTGCGCATGGCGGCCCTGTCCCTGCGCCACAGCCAGACGGCCTTGGGATCGTACTATCGAAGAATCGCGCAACGCTGCGGGGGAGATATTGCTGTCTTCGCTACCGCCAGGAAGTTGGCTACTCTTGTTTACCGACTGCTGCGATGGGGTCAGCCATACGTCGACGAAGGTGCAGCCGCATACGAAAACCGCTATCGCCAACACCGCATCGCACGTCTGGCCGCCACAGCCAAACAACTCGGCTACCAGCTGACTCCCGTAACCGCTTGAACCACGTTATCGGAGAGACAGTCACAGAGCAGAGGTCGCGGGTCCAATAAGGTTTACCGTCGGTGTCTCGGGGGCTCAAAGAAGCCATCAGCGGAACCTGGTTTTAATAAGTTACGTCAAGACGCCGGACTGTCACGGCTGTGGCCCACCTGGACGAATAGTCGCCATCCCGGGCACCTGCCAGCACAGCAACGATGGGTCCCTGGTTGCAGAGTAGCCGGTTTAACGGGCAAGTGGATGGTAGGTGTCGGGAGTAAAATCGCAGTGATCTCTCGCTTGATGCAAAATCGCCTCACCCCTCGGCCAAATTACCTCGCGCCGCAATCCTCGGGCTCGTCTACCACGCAATTCGGGTCATATCCTCGAAAGACGATTCCGTGGACCGCTGCGGCAACACTCTTGTGAACCAGAGAAATCAGACTTCGTCAAATCGGCGTAGCGCTTTGTCGCCGACCAAAAGGCTTGAAACTGCTGGATGGGGTACTTCCGCTTTTCGGAAGAAAGGCGCTCCCTGGAAATCCTCCCAGCGATCCATAGCCTCAACAGCTAACCGGTCCCTTTCTGAAGTCGGCATTTCTTTCTCCCAAGCGCTGTTCGGCCTGAAGATGGGTCCACAATTCATTTGTATATTCGCTCCACGAACGTGTCCCATTGAATCACGCGGCATTTTTAAAAAGGCCGTGCGGGTCCAGAACGAACTTCTTCGCAACGCCTGAATCAAAGTCTCGATAGCCTTGCGGCGCATCATTTAGCGAAATCACGGTAGCGTTAACGATCTTTGCGATCGGCAACCGATCATAGAGGATTGCCTGCATCAAGGCACGGTTGTATTTAAGCACCGGAGTCTGCCCGGTATAGAAGCGGTGAGACTTTGCCCATCCCAAACCGAAACGCATACTCAGTGCGCCGTGTTGTGCGGCTTTGTCTTTCGATCCCGGATCCTCGGTCACGTAAAGTCCGGGAATACCAATGCCACCGGCGGCACGGGTGACCGACATCAGAGCGTTGAGCACGGTTGCCGGAGCTTCGACGGTATGCTGCGCTCCATGTCCCCTGGCCTCAAAGCCCACCGCGTCCACAGCGGCATCGACTTCTGGAACTCCCAGCACCGCTTCAATCAGGTCCCCAAGCCTGTCGCTCTTGCTTAGATCAATTGGCTCAAAGCCAACCAACCTTGCATGCGCCAGCCGTTCCTGATTCATATCACCAATTAAGACGACGGCTGCTCCCAGTATCTGGGCTGAGGCAGCTGCCGCCAGTCCAACCGGCCCGGCGCCCGCGATGTACACCGTAGAACCAACACCAACTCCGGCGTTGACCGCACCGTGAAAACCAGTGGGGAGAATATCGGATAACATCGTCAGGTCACGAATCTTCTCAAACGCCTGTGCTTTGTCCGGGAACTTAATCAGATTGAAATCAGCGTAGGGAACCATAACATAGTCAGCTTGTCCCCCGACCCAGCCTCCCATATCGACATAGCCATAAGCGCCACCGGCCCGGCTTGGATTGACATTGAGGCAGACCCCCGACTGCTGCTCCCTGCATGTCCGGCACCGTCCACAAGCCACGTTAAACGGCACCGTCACCAGGTCGCCAATTTCGAGGTATTCGACATCCGCTCCTTTTTCGATGATTTCGCCCGTGATTTCGTGGCCCAGGACGAGTCCTTTTGGCGCAGTGGTGCGGCCGCGAACCATGTGCTGATCGGAACCGCAGATGTTGGTTGTTACCACTTTCAGAATCACCGCGTGTTCGATCTTCTTGCCTGCGGGGTTCTCAAGCTTGGGATAGTCGATCGATTGCACCTCAACCTTGTTTGGTCCGAGATATACGACACCGTGATTGTTCGCCATAAAATTGCTCCTTCCTGATTCAAAATGCGGCGGCACCTGCTTCGGCGACGGCATGGTCCTGCTCGCCGGAACCGCCGCTGACTCCGATGGCTCCAACGACTTTGCCGTCTCTCTTCAATGGAATGCCGCCGGCAAAGATCATGATCTTCCCGTCGTTCGAGGCATGAATGCCAAAGAACTGGCCGCCCGACTGCGAATGAGTCGCCAGATCCTTTGTTGCGATATCGAAGGCACGGGAGGTATACGCCTTCTTGACGGAGATGTCGATGCTGCCCAGCCATGCGCCATCCATCCGGACGTGGGAGACCAGGTTGCCTCCGGCATCCGCAACCGCGATGTTCATAGGCTGTCCAATTTCCTTTGCCTTCGCCTCTGCCGCGGATATGACTCTGCGGGCATCTTCGAGTTTGACCATTATTTCCTCCGCTCCTGGTTCATTCGAATGCCCGACTACCATACTTCAGCAGATTGTTGCTTGGCAAATTCCGCAAATAATTTCTGAAAGCTCTAGAGCGTCCTCATCTCCGGCGCGTACGAACTTTCGGCCCCGGGCCGCCCACCGGCAAAGCTGCGGCTGCTCCCTAGAGAAAATCTTCAACACGGCCGCAGACACATTTCCTCCTTGGTCGAAAAGCGGAGCGGAGAGTTTCCTTGGAAGTGCGTGTCCTTTGGTTTCACCAGAACCGGCGCGGACTCTATTCGCAGCGAAGCCGTTTATCGGTCAAGTGAGACGAGCACAGTCGTAAACATTTGCTGATTTCCTAACCGTGTCGGTGAGTGGTCTCTCGACATGTGACTTAATGAATGAAGCTTCCGCCTGATGTGACCGAGACTCCGCCACTCCCGAAATGAAGTTTGGCTTGGCAGAAGCCGCACGAACTCATAGCACGCAACACAAACCAACTAAGTGGCCTGGCGGAGGACGATCATCTTGCTTTGCAGCATGTCCTCCATTGTGTGAGGGATTCCGCCGGTACCGAGCCCAGATTGCCTCTGGCCAGCGAAGGGCATCCAGTCGGTGCGGAAGGCGGTGTGATCGTTCACCATGACGGCAGAAGCCGCGAGATGCTTCGCAGCATAGAGGGCGGCATCGATGTCGCGGGAAAAAATCGATGCCTGGAAGGCAAACGGGAGGCTATTGGCTCGGGCGATGGCTGAGCGCAGCAGGCTATAACCATAGATGCAGGTGACGGGGCCGAATATTTCGTTCGTGGAGACCAGCGAATCAGGGCGGGGTTCGACGAGAATCGTTGGCTCGTAGAGGCGGTCTCCCATGGGCTTCCCTCCGGCGGCAAGGGTCGCTCCTTCGGCGACCGCGGCCGTCACCCATTTGCCGACGCGCTCTACCTCCCGCGGCGCAATCAGAGGGCCGACCTCTGTCTTAATTGAGGTAGGGTCGCCAACGGTAAGTTGCCGGACATTCTCGGAAAAGCGTTCGACGAGAAAGGCCTTCAGATCCTCATGAACGAATATCCGCTGGACCGATACGCAGACTTGCCCGGCATGATAATAGCCGCCCTTCGCGAGCGGATCGATGACAGCATCCAAGTTGGCAGATCGGTCGATGATAACGGGTGCGGCCCCGCCATGTTCAAGCGCGCAGCGCGTGCCCGCGGCGAGTTGCGAGCGCAGATACCAGCCCACTTTAGAGGAGCCGATGAAGCTGAGAAATGCGACCCGAGAATCTGTGGCAAGCTTTTGCGCAACCTTGTTGTCATCCAGAATCACCGCCTGGCACCAGGGCTCCGGCAGGCCGGCTTGATGCACAAGGCTGACAAAGTGCAAGCAAGTGAGTGGAGTGACGGGAGCGGGTTTAACGAGTACTGGGCATCCGGCAGCGATAGCCGGTACCACCTGATGAACGATCAGGTTAAGCGGGTGATTGAAGGCGGAGATCGCGACGACCGGTCCGATCGGTTCCCGGATGGTGAAGGCCCAGCGGTGTTGAGATGCAGGGGTGAGTCCCATGGGGACCTCGACGCCGGCGAGGTGTTCGATATGCGATGCCGCACCCTCGATTCCGTTGATCGCGCGCGTGACTTCGACTTTGGCATCGGCGAGGGGCTTACCACCCTCGCGGGCAATCAACATGGAGAGCACGCCGTGGTCTTGTTCAACTAGCCGAGCCAACCGGCGAAGGATGTCGATGCGCTGCCAGGCGGGCAGCCAATTGGCGCGGTCGGAGAATAGCTGCGCGGCGGCCTCCAGCTTCGCTTCAATCCCGGCAGTACCGTCGACGGGTATCTCGGCGATAAGTTCCCCATCATAAGGTTGCGTAACCCGCATGAACGTTCCTCTCCATCAATCGACTTCAATCCAGGACGGCAGGACGGGATTTCAGCTCGTCGATCAAGAACCGCTGGTTCTCGGAGTAATCAATCGGCACGACGACGAGGTGCACGCCACCTCTTCTGAAGGCAGCTTCGAGTATCGGAACGAGGTCTTCCGTGGCACGGATGCGTCTTCCGTTCGCTCCATAGGCCCTGGCGTATTGGACGAAGTCAGGGTTTTTAAAGCCGAGACCAAAATCAGCGAAACCTTCCGCTTGCTGTTTCCAGCGGATCATGCCATATCCGTGATCCTCGAGGATGAGGACGACTAGATTGAGGTTGAGGCGAATCGCGGTCTCCAGATCCTGGGAGTTCATCATGAAGCCGCCGTCGCCGCAGACCACCATAACACGTTTATCACGGTGCAGCATCGCGGCCATCATACCCGAGGGCAGGCCAGCACCCATGGTCGCGAGAGCATTGTCAAGGAGAATGGTATTGGAGACGTGAGTACGATAATTGCGAGCAAACCAGATCTTGTACATCCCGTTATCGAGGCGGAGGATGCCATCTGCGGGCAGAACGGTGCGTACGTCGGCGACAATGCGCTGCGGGGTGAGTGGATAGCGGGGATCGCTGGCGCCATCCGCAACGCGCTCTCGAACCAGGGCCTGCACCCTGGTGTAGTATGCGAAGTCGTAATTTGAGCCATCAACCGCGGCGGCGATCCGCGTTATGCTGTCGGCGATGTCTCCGATGACCTCTATATGAGGGAAATAAATCTGATCAATATCAGGCTGTTGTCGCGAATCACTCTAATGTTGTTCGCGAAAGAATGCATCTCCCAACTAGGGAAAACGCTGGTACGCCAAAAATCACAACTGCATCTTCCGGCCGAATCATCTGCGTCTGTACCGCTACGTCCAATCGCCGCTCTTCAAATCCAAGAAAGAATGCAAAACGCTGCTTAGTCCGTTCAGTCGTGATCAAAGTCGCGCTGGGAATGCCTTTGAAGCCGCGCACTTCTTCTGACAATTCGAAATCCCGGCGATGAAGAAGTCGCTCCCCCCGAACAGTTGAGTATTCCCCCGGTTCGACATGCAGAATACTGAAGAATTGAATACCCAAATCCTTCATGGCGCGGGAGCACAGAAATATTTCTACAAAGCCTAAGGTTGTTGACTCCAGTACAACTCGCTTGGCATTTGCGATCTCGAAGAATGTTGCCGTCTCTTCCGCCTTGAACTGCTGGCCATCTATCGAGATCTCAAACGCATCAGCATTATAATTCGCGGTCGCGACTCGCGAGGAGCGCGTGGTTACGAAATTCGTAGCAGCCTTTCCTCGTTCATCAAGAACCTCTCCGACAATAGCCAGATCCCAAGCCTGTGCATTCAGGATATTTGAGGTATTTGCTTCCTGCATTGCACGTCAGATGCAGCGTGAGGATTACATCTCACGGTGTTTGACCGTGGCAGCCCGGTTTCAATCTGACTGCCTTGTATCGGCACCAGATGAGGCGGTGCCCATTGCGGACGTACACACAGCGGCAATCCTGTGGCTGCAACGGGAGGGCTTGGAGGCGGATGCGCGGCCACTCATGGGTGAACTGCGTAAACGGATGGGAAAGCGGTACGCCTTCCGTAAGGTTGAGGGCAAGAGCGTCCGTGTGTTCACTGGCGTGCGGCTGCTCCTGGACTCGCTCCCTGCCCGTTCTAACTCTGGCGTGACTGTTCACACTGCCGGAGCGCGAGCATGAGCCGACACACAAGACACACATGTTTTTACCTTATCGGGCTACGCCTTCAAGAAAACAACTAAAGGGTGGCACGGATAAGGCGAAATGCGTGTGTCTGATGTGTCGAATGTGCAGGGAAAATACTTGCGAAAAATGACCCCTTGGGCCATACTATTCAGCACGAGAAGATTTGTTGTAACTTATTGATTCTAAATATGGTCGGGGAGAGAGGATTCGAACCTCCGACCCCCTGGTCCCGAACCAGGTGCTCTACCAGGCTGAGCCACTCCCCGAACATTTGCTGCAGCATGCGTATCAGCGGGTGCGGCCTGGCATAATGATCCGCTGGATGCGCTCTCATGAGTGTAGCAGAATCGGGCCGCGGCAGGAGACCACTCTCGGGCCGCGGCAAACTCAAATCGCGGCACCCAAAATAGCCGCGCCTCCGCTCTACTTCTTCTCCTCCGGCGCAACCGCTCCGGGAAAGATGCCTTCGAGCGGAGCGCGAAGTTTCTCGATCCGGTCCGGGTCCGGCAGCGGCTTGCGTGGCATCATCTGGTCGCGTTGCGCGGCGTTGTACACGAAGATGGCTTCGACCGTGGCGATCTGTTTCAGATCGGCGGGTTGTAGCCGCTCGAAGACATCCTGGTTGGAATGGTGGGTGCGGGTTTCGTAGTCCAAATCGTCCTGGATGAACTGGAAACCGGGAATGCCGACCGCGTCGAAACTCAGGTGGTCCGTGCCGCCGGTATTGCGCATGGTGATGGTCGTGACCCCGAGGTCCTTCAAAGGCGCTATCCACTGCGCAAAGATGGGAGCGGCAGCTGCATTGCCCTGCGTGTAAACGCCGCGGATCTTGCCCGAGCCGTTGTCTACGTTGAAGTAGGCGGAAATGAGCTTATGGTCCGGCTTGATCTCCAAAGGTCCCACCGCGCGGCGCATGAACTCCGGCAACTGCATCTGATCAGGCGCCGTTGAAGTCTTGGCGGAGCCGAAGTGCTCGGTCACATAACCCTTTGAACCGAAGAGCCCCTGCTCCTCACCCGTCCACAGTGCGATGCGGATGGTGCGCCGCGGCTTGATGTCGAGCGCCTTCAGAATCCGAACCGCTTCCATCGCGACAATCGTGCCGGCGCCGTTATCCGTGGCGCCGGTTCCCGCGATCCAGCTATCCAGATGTCCCCCCACCATGACGACCTCGTCCTTAAGTTTGGGGTCGGTGCCGGGAATTTCTGCGACTGTGTTGAAAGCGTGTTCGTGATCGCCGGTGAACTTCGTTTCCACGTCCAGTTCGACGCTCACGGGCACATGGGCCTGGGTGAGCCGGTAGAGGCGTCCATAGCTCTCGATCGTCGCCACCACCACCGGAATCTTGACCCGCTTGTCTGCGATGTACGGGGTACGTCCGAGGGTGGCTCCGTTGTCGTCAAAGAACGTCCCGCCGGAACCGCCTCCGTTTCCGCCATCGCGGCTGGGTTCAATGACGCCGGCCACCTTCTCATCGGCAAAAAACTGGGCGATCCGATCCAGCAGCCGCAGGCGCTCCATACGCTCGCGCATGCGCGCCACCATCTCCGGGGGCAAGCCGCCGGGGTTCGCGTTGACGGTGAATTCGGCTAAATCGTCGAGTTCCTTTTCGGTGTAACGCGCAAATAAAACCTTGTCGAGTGGTGGAACCGGGCGCATGGCTCCGAACAGAACGATCTTGCCCTCCAGCTTGCCCTTGTACTGTTCCAGATCCTTTTCACTTTGGATGCTCACGAAGACCACATCGCCGGTCACCGCCCCGGGAGTGGAGGGCGACCAGGGCGTGGCCTGCACGATCAGCACGGCGGTATCGGGCGTCACCATGCGCGCCCACGTATTGAGTTGCTGCCAGCCCAGGCCGAACTCGCCCCAGTCTTCGAGGTGGGCATTCTCCAGGCCAATCTTGGTCAGCGTGTCGCGGGTCCACTCGTTGGCTTTTTTGCCGTTGGGAGAACCGGTGAGGCGGGGGCCAATTCCATCCATCAGCGCCGACCCAAACTCCATCACATGCGAGCGGTTCAGGCCCTCGTCGCGGATCCGCTCATACATATTCAGGTCGAGCGACTCGGTGGCCGGCTGTACTTCCGAGTAAGGATCTACGGTCGCAGGCGCGGCGTTGGCGGATTTGGGCTTGTCGGCCGCATAGAGAGAGACCGCGGCGGCGAGCATGATCAATGGAATGGCGCGAAAGCGCTCAACTGGCATCAGGATTGGCTCCGGGTGGGACGTATGAACTGCTGGTGAAATTGTAGGCCATTGACGGGCGATTCCGTTTATCATGCAGGCGCTAATCTGTTTGAATCAAGCTGACTTGGGCGATGGGCAGAATTACCCGAAACTCGGTGCGGCCTCGATTCGACTCGACCTCGATTGCGGCGTCGTTATGACGCACCAGGCGCCGGACAATATCCAGCCCAAGGCCCATGCCTTGCCCCATGGGCTTGGTCGTAAAGAAGGGGTCGAAGATCCGCGCCATGTCTTGGGCCTCAATGCCCGGTCCGTTGTCGACAATGCGGACCACCACACCCTGACCGTTGCGGCTCGCAAACACTTCCACGCGGCCACCCGAGGGCACTGCATCCAATGCGTTGTCGATCAGGTTTCCCCATATCTGGTTCAGTTCGCCAGCGTAGCCGCGCACTTGCGGAAGCTCGGGTTCGAACTCCAAAGACACCGCGACCGATTTATCACGAGCCTTTGATCGAAGCACAGCCACTGTGTTGCCCAGGCTCGATCGCAGGTCCACCGGCTGGGCCACCATCGCCTGGTCCATGTTCGTGAATCCCTTGACCGCCTTCACCAGGCCCGAGATCCGCGTCGCCGCATCCTGGATCCCGGAAGCCAATCGGCGCACCGCGCAACTGGCGGCTGCCCATCGCAGTACCGCATTCAAGGCAGGTCCGGACACCGCCGCTGCCAGCTGATCGAGTGCCTCAAATGTCACTTCAGTGTCGGCCAGCATATACGCGTTCGCGATGTCCACGCGATGGGCCGCAAGCCAATCGGCAATTGCCTCTTCGCGGTCCGACTGCTCCAGAGGGGACCGCACCGTGTGCGTCTGCGTAGCCACGCAGGAGGCGCGAATGGCATCGATGGCAGCTAATTGATCATCGCTGAGCCTGGCTTTGCCCAGCGCACGCGTTGCCACTTCGGTGTCTTCCAGTCGGTCCCCAAGCAGTGAGGCGCTGCGTTCAATCGCCGACGCCGGGTTATTCAATTCGTGTGCCAGGCCTGCCGACAGTTTGCCCAGCGAGATCATCTTTTCGTTGTGCAATTCGCTCGAAGTGAACAATCGCGCGCGATCGAGCATCGTGCGCACCAGGATCGACGTGATCTCGAAGCATTCGTGTGTCAGCGCGCGAAGGTGCTTCCGGTCGAGAGATAGAATCTCGGTAGGTTCCTGCGCAATCGCATCCCCCGGTGGGCTTACGAGCCGCGAGTAGGGCAACATTCCAGATACATCGCCCGTCCGCCATTCAATCATCTTCTGGGGCCCTGCGCCTCGGTCAATATACAGAACCACGTGCCCGGACAACACCACGTAGAGACCATCGACCGGTACACCTTTGTGAGACAGCACCTCGCCGGCGCCAAGCCGACGAAGATAGCCATGCGCAACCAGCCATGCCAGTTCTTCTTGGGGCGCTGAACCCAGTGTTTTGTGTCTTGCCAATCGATCCATGAGATCGCTTGCTGTCATGCTTGTGCTGTCTGTCAAGGCGGGGTTCCGAATGTTCCTCACCAAGGTAGCAGATTGAAAGCTCGATCGGTCACCATCCTTCCGGGAGACTAATCCGGCACTGGAAACGCCCTAAGCCGTCTTGCAACTCTCTTCACACACGTTTCCCAGCGAATGCTCTATCCTAAGCTGCAGGAGAGGTCGAAATGGCAACACTGGTACGGCCGTTATCCCCAACGGCTGAACGCGCTGCCCACATTCCCTGGTACCTGTGGTGCTGCGCCCTGGCCGCCACGTCGGTAACGGTCGGCGGGCAATGGGATGTATCGTGGCATCGCTCGATCGGGCGCGACACTTTCTGGACGCCAGCTCACATCGCTATCTATTTATGCGGAGTGCTGGCGGGCATCGCGACGGGATATCTGATTTTCGATACAACGTTCCGCAAGTCGTCTCCCTTGCGGGAGAGCAGCGTCCAGGTGCTGGGATTCACGGCCCCTCTGGGTGCGTTCCTGTGCGCCTGGGGCGGTGTGGCGATGCTTACGTCCGCCCCCTTCGACAACTGGTGGCACAACGCCTACGGATTGGACGTGAAGATCATCAGCCCTCCGCACGCGCTGCTGGTGCTCGGTATCTTTGCAGTGAAGGTTGGAGCGCTGCTGCTGATTATGGCGGCCATGAACCGCGCGATACAACAGGGTCGTCCTTACGGCGGGCTGCAGGCGCTGTTCCTCTACGTGGCCGGACTGATGCTCGAACTGGCGATGTTTTTCGTCATGGAGCATACGCTGGACATCTTCCTGCACCAGGCGAGTGCGTACGTTGCGGTTGCAATAGGGCCGCCTCTGATCTGCGCCGCGGCCTGGAAGGCATCGCGCCAGCGCTGGGCGGCGACTTGGCTGGCGGGCATCTACATGGCAGTGGTGATCACGGCAATTCTGGTGCTGCCGCTGTTCCCGGCGGCGCCGAAGCTGGGACCGGTATACCAGAACGTGACGCACTTTATCCCGCCTAGATTTCCGGTGCTGGTGATTGTGCCGGCCGTTGTACTGGACCTGCTTTGGTCTCGGATCGGCGAGCGGAACAAGCTGCTGGTGGCGGCGGTGAGCGGGCCAGCGTTCGTGCTGTCGCTGGTTGCGGCAGAGTGGCCCTTCGCGGACTTCCTGATGACCAGGGCGGCGGCGAATCGGTTCTTTGCGACGACGATGCACGATTACGGTACTCCGTCGTGGGCGGCCTCGGTAACACGGCATTTCGTCCGACCGGAGTACGGGTGGACGCTTTGGTCAGGGCTGGGTATTGCGATGCTCTGCGCGGCGACTAGCGTATGGCTGGGCCTGCTCCTGGGCGACTGGATGCGAAAGATTCAACGATGAAGACTTTGTCGGCATCGTTCATCGCTCCGTGCCCCATCCTTTCCGCTTCCCGGGGGCCCCGCGGACAGGTCTTCGTTCGCGGGGTGGTGTTCTGCGGAAAGGGTGGGAAACCACAAATGCAAACCAGCGGATGCCGGTGGCCGCTATCGGCCGTCTCCATCGCCTTGCTCTTTTTCGCAACTCCCTTGTACGCGCACGTCGGCAGTCCGGACGTGTACGCAGAAGGCCCGGCCGGGCCCTACGGACTTTCGGTGGTAGTACGCTCCCCACTAGTCATCCCCGGCGTTGCAGAGATTGAAGTCCGCACCCAGACTCCGGGCATCGAACGCATCACCGTGACTCCCGTTCCACTGACCGGCGAAGCATCGAAACATCCACCCGTTCCCGACGCGATGGACCAGCCTTCCAGGGACAGCCAGTTCTACACCGCGCATCTGTGGATCATGGCCTCCGGCTCCTGGCAGATCCGGTTTGCGGTCAGCGGAAGCCGGGGCGCAGGCGTGCTCTCCATTCCGTTTCCGGCTACCGCGATGGCCACGCGCAAGATGCAGACCGGGCTGGGACTATTCCTGGCCGCGCTCGGACTGCTGTTGGTGGTTGGAATGGTGGGCATTGTGGGCGCTGCCGCCCGCGAAACAAAGCTGCCTCCCGGACGAACTCTCGACGAAAAGGGCCGCAGGCGCGCCTATGTCGCCATGTCGGTCACCTTCGCTGTGCTGGTAGCCGGGATTGTCCTGGGGAACACGTGGTGGAAGTCGGAGGCCGCGGACTATGCAGGAAACGTTTATAAGCCCCTGCAGATGGATGCATCGGTAGGGCAGGGCAACGTCCTCGATTTGAAGCTCCGTGATCCCGGCTGGCTCCAGCAGCGAAAACTGGACGACTGGATTCCGGACCACAACCACCTCATGCACCTATATATGATCCGTTGGCCCCAGATGGACGTGGTGTTTCACCTCCATCCCGATCCGGTGGCGACGGGCGAGTTCCAGCTAGCGCTGCCGTCGGTGCCGGCCGGGGACTACCGTCTGTATGCCGATGTCGTGCACGCGATCGGATTCCCTGAAACCATCGTCGGAAACATTGCCCTTCCCCAGATTTCGGGTCGGCCGCTCCAGGGCGACGATGCCGAAGGAAAGGCTTCTCCTCTGGCCGTCACTCCGGCAGGGGAGACTGCGGGGCAGGTCGGATCGGAGCAGCGGTTTAGGCTTCCCGACGGTTACACCATGGTGTGGAAGAAACCCGTGCAGCTTGTCCCGAAGACGGCAACGAATTTCCAATTCGATCTGCTCGGGCCCGACGGGATTCCGCCGTCAGACATGAAACTCTATATGGGCATGCTTGGCCATGCCGCGTTCGTCAAAACCGACGGCACTGTATTCGCGCATATCCACCCGACCGGCACCGTGGCCATGGCGGCCTTCATGATGGCCAATCCGGAGGCCGGAGGGCAGGGAACTGGCGGCTCCAGAATGAGCATGCAGAACATGCCCGGGATGGACACGAGCCCCGGTGCCTTGCCCAATACGGTCGGGTTTCCCTACGGGTTTCCGTCGCCGGGCCAGTACCGGATCTTCGTGCAGATGAAGCACGGAAACACCGTGGAAACCGGCGTATTCGATGCCGATGTTTCAAGCGTGCCGAAATGAGAATCCGGCCGATGCAGCGCGTTAATCAATGCCCGGCTCAGTCGGAGTTGTGGCCGCCCGGCAGATCCAGCGCGACAAGCGCATAGAGTGTTTTTCCATCCCTGGGATGTTCGAAGCCCACGATATGCTGATGGCGCTTTGACCCCGCCTTCAATTGCACCCCTTCGTTGTTGTTGATGTCTGAATCGTCGATCTTCACATTGGAGCTTTTTCCGTTGTCGGCGCAGGTCAGCCCTTCCGCGGTGATCGTCGGAGTGCCGACAGGGGATTTGTCCTGGCAGGTAATCACATCGCCATAGCGGGCGAGCGCCTTTTTGTAGAACGCCGTGACCTGTTCCTGGGAATCGGGCGTAGCGTACGTAACGGCGCGCACCCGCATCGTCCACTCCCCAAAGCCCAGGTGAACGTCAGCCGACTTGTGCTTGTCGTCGCCCCGGATCGGCTCGGCGCCGGGATACACCGGCAAGCCAAGGTCCGACGCGGAAACCTGGTCGGTATTCACGTGAACTCCGCCAAAGGGAGTATCGACCTGCACCGTTTTCTCCTCGCCGTTGGCGTCCTTGTCAACGTGAACCCGGCAACCAACCATCCCGGCCGCCAGCAACAGTCCGATCGCCGGAATGCCTACCGATTTACGGATCATAACCATCAACCTCTTGGGATTGAGTACGCTCGCGCCCTGCGAAATGTTCCCACCCAAGGTGAGCCCAACCTTTTTACCACTTTTCCCGTTTCGAGGCGCAAGCATGCATTTGATCTCGCCCTGGAAGCTGATGCGCCGGGGAGTAATTTGCGCTTTCTCCTCCATGAGTCGAAAATGGTCAGCCGTGGGAAGATTTGCGACCGTGCGCGTTGCCTGGATCGAGCGGGCTGTCTCCGGCCTGGAGCGAATCGCAGCTCGACGCGGACCATCCAGCATTCCGGCGCATCTGCTCACCGGCAGCGAGGGCGAAGACACCGTATTCTTTCACCTCCGCCGCAGGGGATACATCGTCGTGGCGCGGCGCTGGTCATGCGGCGACCGCCCCGGCGATATTGACCTCATCGCGTGGCAGGGCCCGGTGTTGTGCTTTGTCGAGGTCAAGACCCGCACGGCGCAGGATATGACTCCCGCTGAAGCAGCCGTCGACCGGCACAAGCGCAATGTGCTCCGCCGGCTTGCCCGCAGCTACCTGCGGCAGCTTCCGCAGCCCGCAATGCCCCCGGTGCGGTTCGACGTAATCAGCGTCTACCTGGTGCCAGGGCAGGAAAAACAGATTGTCCATTTCGAGAATGCGTTCGGATGGAGCGAACGCCGGGAAATCGACTAGCTTGATCAACCCAGTAATGCCGGCTTTAGCCTGGTGCACAGTGACGCCAAAGAGGGAAGCGGCGCCGATCTCATTCTCGTAATGGCAGAATGGTGACGGCGGTCACGGTACAGAAATAACGCTTGTGTTTAGCTATGACTCTCGGGGCCACATACCTCCAGGGAAAATCTCCCCGGAATTACACTTCCCATTTCACCTTCTTGGAGGGAAGCATGCAATATTCCCCCAGTACCCCGTTATCCCAGTCACTATCGTTGGAACGCAGACCGTACCTGGTTTCATTTGACTCCGGGCACGAGTGCAGCCTCGAACATTGGCTGGAAGTTTCGTGGCTCGTGGAACACGAAGAAGAAGAACTCGACGAATATGTGTTCGAGGATTGCCTCGTCACGCGCTAGCAAAAGCGGCGAAGAGGGCTTCGCTAGAAATGAAGTCCCCCGCCGCAGATCAACACCTCTCCGGTGACATAGTCCGATAGCGGGCTGCAGAAAAACAGCACCGCGCCGGCGGCCTCGTCGGGAGTGCCCAACCGGCCAAGCGGACATGCGGTTTTCACCGAATCCAAAAGACTGGGTTGAACGCCCAGGCGAATCTGGTGACCGTGCATCTCCATGTTGGCGGTGGCGTCGGTCAGCGGCTGCACTAGGCGTGTGCCGATCAGGCCGAAACCAACCGCGTTCACGTTTACGTTATACCGGCCCCACTCCTTGGCCATGGTCTTGGTCAGGCCGATAATCCCGGCCTTGCCTGACGAATAGCCGGCCTGTCCCGGGTTGCCATCGGTGCCGGCGATTGACGTGATGTTCACCACTTTGCGCATGACGCGCTGGCCGTTCGCAATCTCCTTCTTCGCAGTCTCCCGGATATACGTAGAGGCGGCGCGGAGTATTCGAAAGGGAGTTACCAGGTGGATTTCGAGCATCGCCTGGAACTGCTCATCGGTTGTCTTTTGGATCACATTGTCCCAGCTGTAGCCGGCATTGTTCACGATGATATCGATCGAATCAAATTCGGCGACCGTAGTGTGGACGACCCTCTCCGGCACCATCGGATCGGTCAAGTCACCAGTGACATGCCTGACCCGGCCTGGACGCGCGAGCTCGGATTCGGACTCGAGAAGCATGGCCTCGTCTAAGTCGTTGATCATGACGCGCGCACCGGCTGCGACCAGGCGCCTTGCAATGGCTCGTCCGATCCCTCGGCCCGCTCCGGTCACAAGCGCCGTTTTTCCTTCCAGCGTGAACGGCATTTCTGCCGCACTTTCTGTTGCCAATGCAAGTCTTTCCAATTCCATTTCTCACACCTTGCAGCTTCTGATTACGCTGCAGTGCAGCATCATAAATGCTGCACTGCGCAACTGTACAGGAGAGAGCCCGGCCTGCGTCGTTGCTCTTGCCCAACTCAGCAGGTTATCAGCATCTCCCGGCAATTCTGAGGATCCCTATTCAGAACCCAGACTAAATCCGTGCCGATGGGGAGCAACCCCGAGCGGCCTCTACAAGAGTCGGTTTCCGGCACGTGGAACCGACCGACCCCGTGACTCCTCTCGCACAATTCTCTGCGGACGCCATGAGAGCCGCGAAAGAACCTGCCGACCAATACACCTGCCTTGCTCTCCACCATCACCTGCAACGAAAGGAACCAGCCTTGATGACCAATCGAGAAGTTGTAGTACTGAGCGCGGTACGAACACCCATAGGAAAATTCGGAGGGTCGCTCAAAGACATTCCTCCCAGCGAACTTGCTGCCAAGGTCGTATGCCAGAGCCTGCAGCGCTCGGGGCTTTCCGCAGCCGACATCGGACACGTGGTCTTCGGCAATGTCATCCATACCGACGCCAAGGACATGTACCTTGCCCGCGTAGCCGCCTTGCGGGGCGGCCTCCAGGTTGACACGCCGGCCCTCACGCTGAACCGCCTGTGCGGCAGTGGGCTTCAGGCAATCGTGACGGCAGCGGACGCGGTCGTCCACGGCGACACCGATGCCGCGATTGGCGGTGGCGCCGAATCGATGAGCAGGGCGCCCTACTGGTTGAATGCATTACGCTGGGGTGCGCGATTGAACGATGCAAGCGCGGTGGACGCGCTCGTTGCCGCTTTGACAGACCCGTTCGACGAAGTCCACATGGGCGCTACTGCTGAGAATATCGCCCGCAAATGGGGCATATCCCGCGAAGACCAGGACGAACTCGCGGTCGAGAGTCATCGCCGCGCCTTGAGTGCGATTGGGGCCGGAAGATTCCAGAGCCAGATCATACCGGTAGAACTCAAGACCCGGTCGGGGAGCACGTTCTTCACTACCGACGAATCACCGCGTAGCGATGCGACCATAGAAAATCTCGCCCGCCTCAAGCCGGCTTTCGACAAGGCGGGAACTATTACTGCCGGCAACTCCTCCAGCATCAATGACGCGGCGGCCGCTGTGGTTCTGATGGAGCGTCATGCGGCAGAAGAGCGTGGTCTCAAGCCCATGGCCAGGTTCGTTGACTATGCGGTATCGGGAGTCGAGCCCGGAGTGATGGGCATCGGCCCGGTGCCGGCGGTGAGAAAGCTTTACAAGCGCACCGGGCTTGGCAACGCTCAGATGGATGTGTTCGAAGCCAATGAAGCCTTCGCCGCCCAGGTGCTTGCGGTTCAGCGCGATCTGGATCTTCCGCCGGAAAAGACGAACCCCAACGGCGGCGGCATATCCCTGGGCCATCCACTTGGAGCAACGGGCGCGATTGTCACCGTGAAAGCACTGCACGAACTGCAACGCATCGGCGGCCGGTATGCGCTGGTCACCATGTGCATCGGAGGTGGCCAGGGCATCGCCGCCATTTTTGAGGCTATGAACTAAGAAAGAGACCAAACGAGGCGGATAAAGAAAGGAAAATCAAATGGCGACAGAAACTCTATTCGAAGTCATGATTCCGACATCCCGGCCGCTCGCAGGCAAAGTTGCATTGGTCACCGGAGCGTCCCGCGGCATCGGGCGCGCCATAGCCCTCGAATTGGCCAATCGAGGAGCCACGATTGCCATCAGCTTTCGTACCGGCCTCAGCGGAGCGGAAGTGGTGAGAACCGAGATCGAGCAACTGGGCAGCTCAAGCGAAATCTTTCAATGCGACATTTCCGAAAAACTCCAGGCCCGAACTCTCGTCCGGCAAGTGCTCGAAACCTACGAGCGGCTCGACATTCTCGTGAACAATGCCGGAATTACCCGCGATCGCAGCATTCGCAAAATGACCGACGACGATTGGACCGATGTAATCGACACCAATCTGAATAGCGCGTTCTACTGCACCAGCGCAGCCGTACCGGCGATGATCGAGCAGAAATTCGGCCGCATCGTCAGCGTGGCGTCCTTCGTCGGCCAGGCCGGCAACTTCGGCCAGGCGAACTATGCCGCCAGCAAAGGCGGCCTGATCGCATTCACCAAGGTTCTGGCCTTGGAGTTGGCGCGATATAACATCACGGCGAATGTCATTGCACCAGGCTTTACCGCGACCGACATGTTAAACGGTATCCCGCTCGATCGCCTGGAACAAATCAAGGAGAGAATTCCCATGCGCCGCCTGGCAGAGCCCGAGGAGATTGCCAAAGCGGCTGCGTACCTTATCTGCGATGCCGACTATGTCACCGGGCAGCAGATCGGCGTCAACGGTGGGCTATATATGTAGTCCAGCGCATTCGCGTTACCGGGAACGAGCGGCCATCCCCTCGCCCCGCACGGATTCCCGGCGCTTCCACGATCGATGGACCTTGAGGATTCCTTCAACACGTCCAGCGGTTCCTCTTGCGCATTTACTGCAACTTCGATTCCGCGCTGCGCCGAGTCGGCTGCCGTCCCAGGGGTTGTGCCGGCATAACCGAATTGGTTCTTGGCGGTTTCGAATCAAATGTCGCCTCGGTCTTGTGTGCCGCAAGTATTGCTGCACTGCAGCAGAAGTTATCAGGCGCTCCCCTTTCTTTCCGGACAGCGACGGAGAGAAAGTACCCAGTAACGTCGAAGGAGTTGCCTATCCCATCCACTCTCTTCAAATCGCTACAATGGGAATGATTTGAGCCGACAGCCCGAACCTTGGGGATCTACCCGCCCTAATGCGAGAAAGAACATCCGATCGCAATCTTCTAATTCCACGAAAGACACCGCCTCGCGATAAACGGAGTACTCCGCGAGTTCAAATCAAACCGCAGTGAGTCCACCATCGCACATAAACAAGCCTCCCGTGCAATAAGCGGACTCATCTGAGGCGAGGAAGACCGCAATGCCTTCGATATCGTGCGGAGTTCCAAGCCTGCCCACCGGGACCGCTTCACGAAATCGTTCGCGAGCAGAAGGATCGGCCAGAATATAGGCGTTCATAGGAGTATCCATGGTGCCCGGTACGATTGAGTTGACGCGAATTCCGTCGCGGGCATGCGCGGCGGCCATCACCCGCGTGAGCCCCATGACGCCGGCCTTGCTGGCGCTGTAAGCGGTTAGCGCAGGAGCGCATCCGACCAGGCCGGTAGGCGAGCCGAGAAAAATCACCGATCCGCCCCCGTTTTGGAGCATCGAAGAGACGGCGTACTTGGCGCAAAGGAATGCTCCTCGCAGATTGACTCCCATCACGTAATCCCAGGTCTCAAGGCTGACTTCGTTGACGGGGAGATCGCGCCCGGGAAGCAGGACGGCCGCATTGTTATAAAGCACATCGACGCGCCCATGGCGGGAGAATGTGGTTTCATAGAGCGCTTTGACCGCACACTCCTGGGACACGTCCGTTTGGACGAACATGGCATCCAGGCCTGCTGACTTGAGCTGGTCAACAAGCGCCGAGCCATCGGCCTCGTTCGTGTCCGCAGCCACCACCGAGGCGCCTTCCTGGGCGAAGCGAGCCGCCACAGCGCGCCCCAAACCGACAGATGCTCCCGTCACAATCGCTACTTTCCCAGATAGTCTCATGAATTCCGTCCATTCGTGTGTTGGTTCGCTTGGGATTGGCGAAGGGAATCTATCTTGCATGCTGCCTCAGCATACTAGCCGTCAAAAATCGCCAACGTCTCTGAGAATTGAGGAAACTTTTGTTGAAGCAGCACGATGCCGGCATAGAAATCGGCGTCGGACCGGAGTTTTACAACATTCATTGCGCGGATTCTTTATAGCCAATTCGCGTGTTTGTGTAGGAACATGGGGAACATTCTCAACGGGCCTCTTCCCCCCTGGGACCGGACAGGAGAATAGCATGCGGCTTCCCTCTCAGGTTGCGCTGGTGACTGGCGCTGCTTCCGGCATATCGCGAGCGGTGGCCATTCGATTTGCCCAGGAGGGAGCAGCGGTGATGGTAGCCGACGCCAGCGAACACGGGGGGATGGAAACCGTTGAGTTGATACGCGCTTCGGGCGGAACGGCGCGATTTGCGCGGCTTGATGTGTCGCTACCGGAAGACGTGAAACACGTGGTACAAACCACGGTTCAGGAACTGGGTGATCTAAACATTCTTTTCAACGGGGCAGGGATCCTGGCCTACGGAACCGCCCTGGAAACCACGGAAGACGCCTGGAATCGCATGATTGCCGTGAATCTGACCGGGACATTTTTGTGCTCCAGGGCCGCGCTGGCGCACATGGTCCAAAAAGGCCGGGGCGCGATTATCAACGTGGCGTCGACAACCGGTTCTCACGACGCTTGCGCGCATGCGGCGGCCTATGTAAGTTCGAAAGGCGGCGTGACGCTGCTAACCCGATCGATGGCCATTGACTATGCGAAGCAGGGAATTCGGGTGAATGTGATTTGCCCCGGACCAACCGATACACCGATGTTGCGTAAAGCACTCACCCCTGAAGAACTTGATGAATTTGCACAGACATTTCCCATGTGCCGCCTTGGAAGGCCGGAGGAGATTGCCGCCGCGGCACTGTTTCTGGCCTCCGAAGATGCCTCGTTTGTCACGGGCGCCGTCCTGCATGTGGATGGCGGACAAACGGCCCAAGTGTAATAGGTTTGTAATAAACGAAGAAGAAATGTGATTTTCGCGTGATACGTTGGAATCCTGCGCGGCCGATCGCGTTGTACGGGAGCGGGTGTCGGATGGCGGAGACGGAACAGCAACGCGGAGACTTGAATACCGATGGAGGACGGCACGTTCGAGAGGAGCCGCATGAACCTGCCTGACGTCGCCGAGACGCCAAAGCTGCACCGGGTATTGTCGCTGCGGGATCTGATCTTCTATGGAATCGTGGCGGTCACGCCCAGCGCTCCGGCAACGGTCTTCGGCCTCGCGGAAGTGAAATCGCGCGGGCATGTGGTGGTAACGATCCTGGCGGCGATGGTAGCGATGGTTTTGACCGCAATCAGTTACGGGCGCATGGCAGCCTTGTATCCGTCGGCAGGCTCGGCCTATGCCTACGTGAGCCGCGGTCTCCACCCATACCTGGGTTTCTTCGCCGGCTGGGCCATGCTGCTTGACTACGTGTTCATTCCGCTTTTCTGCGTGATCTATGGAACGCTTTCGTTGCAGCGGGCGGTTCCCGCAATGCCGTTCGCCGTGGGGGCATTGCTGTTTGCGGGTGGAATCACGCTGCTCAACCTGCGCGGAATCCGTTACACCGCTCGCGCCAACGAGGTAATGCTGGTCTTCATGTTCGGCGTCTTGATCTGTTTCATAGTGATGGCGGTCAATTACATCTTTATTCGACAGGGGATCGGCGGACTATTTTCCATGCAGCCGCTTTACAATCCGGCGACGTTTCGCGTCAGCGATGTTGCTTCGGCGACTTCGTTTGCGGCGCTTACCTACCTCGGATTTGACGCCGTAACCACGCTTGCGGAAGATGTGGAGAATCCTCGGCGAAATGTCATGCTGGCTGCCGTATTCGTTTGCCTGTTCACCGGGCTGTTTGGTGGATTGCTGGTTTACCTCGCGCACCTGGCGTGGCCCGACTACGCGACATTCGCGAATGTCGAGACTGCGTTTATCGACGTAACGGGACGTGTGGGTGGACCGTGGCTATTTCAATCGATGGCGATTCTGCTGGTGGTCGCGAACATCGGCGCCGGGCTCACATCTCAGGTGGGGGCCGCGCGGCTGCTCTTCGGTATGGGAAGGGAAAATGTGATTCCGCGGCGTATCTTTGCGCGGCTCCATCCGGTGCGTAATACGCCTTGGATTAACATTTTGCTGCTGGGCGTTCTGGCGTTTGCCGGAGCGCAGTTTATGAGTTACGAACTGACCGCCGAGTTGCTGAACTTCGGCGCATTTCTCGGATTCATGGGCGTGAATGCGGCTGTGATCTGGCATTTCTGGCTTAGGCCCACACATCCCCGCGCGCGGAATCTTCTGCTTGACCTGGTAGCACCCGCTGCGGGCTTTCTGTTTTGCGCAGTGATCTGGCTGGGGCTCAGCAGGCCCGCAAAAATTGCCGGAACCATTTGGCTGGTGATTGGCTTCTTTGTGCTGGCTGCCCATACGGAACGGTTCCGCAAGCCGATGGTGATGACCGATCCGTCGGCTTATGAGTAACAGGGAGTGACGCGAGATGCGCATGAAGAAGTTCATCAACGACCCGAAGCACCTGGTGCAGGAACTCCTCGAAGGCTTTGCGCTGGCGTTTCCGGATAAAGTACGGCTGAACGGAACGAGTACCATCGTGCGGGCGACTGCGAAACCTTCCGCCAAGGTGAGAGTCGTGACGCTTGGCGGCAGCGGTCATGAGCCGGGGTTGAGCGGATTTGTAGGCCACGGCATGCTGGACGCCAGCGTGGCCGGCGAGATATTCGCTGCGCCGGGTGCGGTGAAGTGTATCGAGGCCATTCGCAACGCGTGCGCAGACGGAGAGAGCGCCTTGCTCATCGTGCTCAACCACGCCGGCGACGTGCTGGCTGCCAACATCGCCATGCAGGCGGCGGAGCGTGAAGGGCTGAATGTGAAGATGGTGCTGACCCAGGAGGACATTTCGAGTCCTGAGGGAGACCGGCGCGGACTGGTGGGTTGCGTTGCCGTGTATAAGGTGGCCGGCGCGGCCGCGGAGAAGGGCGCGCCGCTCGATGCGTGTTTCGAAGTAGCACAGCGCATGGAGCGAAACATGCGCACGCTGGCCGTTGCTATGCGCACTGCGACTCATCCCGCGACAGGGCAGCCTATCTTCGACCTTGGTGACGATGAGATCGAGATCGGGATGGGGCAGCATGGAGAAGCGGGAACCGGCCGCATGAAGCTGAAAACGGCAGACGAGACCGCGGACATTATGCTCGAGAAGCTGCTCGCGGATCTGAAGGTAACTGAAGGGGAGGAGCTGCTGGTCTTGTTGAACGGGGCCGGCGCGACCACGCTTATGGAGCTGTACCTCATCTTCCGCAGGGTGGCACAAGTGCTGCAGGCCAGGAGGATCAAGCTTGTCCGCAGCGCCGTCGGTGAATTTATCACAACGCAGGAGCAGGCGGGATTCCAGATGATGATCGCGCGCATGGACAAGGAACTGATCGAGCTGTGGGACGCGCCTGCGGATACGCCGTTTTTTGTCAGGGCATGAGTGACGTTATCTGCATTACCGATTTGCGGTGCATGTTTGCTGAGGCCGCCAAACGAATCCGGCGAGAGCAAGAGCTGTTGTCGCAGCTCGACTGCATTGGCGGGGACGGCGATCATGGCGCCGCAATGCTGCGCACGATGGACATGCTTGAGAGCGCGATGACCGGGGACCGCCACGAAACGCTGAACACCCGGTTGAAAGATGCAGGCTGGAGTGTGTTAAGCGTGGACGGCGGCGCGTCGAGTGCGATTCTGGGCACGTTTATCGCCGGAATGGGCGATGCGGTGATGGGCCGCGAGAGCGATTGCACCCATCTGGCGGTCAGCTTTGCGGCCGGGCTGCGCGCGGTCGAGAAACAGACGAAGGCCAGGCCCGGCGACAAGACCATGATGGATGCACTCGTTCCTGCCGTGCAGGCATTTGCGACCGCGGCGAACTCCGGAGAGTCGATTGCACACGCAATGGAGTACGCATCGGACGCTGCCCGCAAGGGAGCCCAAGCGACGAAGGAAATGATCGCAAAATACGGGCGGGCGAGGTATCTGGGCGAGAAGACGCGCGGGTCCGCCGACGCCGGCGCGACCTCGATAGCTCTGTTGTTTAGCGGATTCAGCGCCGCCTTGAAGCAGGATGAGGAGACTTGAGATGGCCGATACCTGCATCAATCACTGAAACCATTCAAGAAAGAAGGCAATATGCCAAATAAGAACACTACTCAAGTGGTTTGCGTCGCGGAGTTCTTCGCCAAGGATGGCAAGACCGAAGAATTGATCGACGTGCTGCACGCGCTGATCAAACCCACGCACGCTGAGGCAGGCTGCATCCGCTACGAACTGAATCAGCGAACGGACCCGCCCAACGGCATTACGTTTATCGAAAAATGGAAAGACAAGAAGGCATTCGATGAACATTGCGCAATGCCGTACATCGCGGACTTTTTCAACAATGTGCGGCCGGGCCTGGTAGACCGGTTCGAAGTGAAACTCTACGAGGAGATTCTTCCCTGATTAGCATGAAACGTACAGCAGATCAAAACGCCGGCCCTGCTCGTAGACCTCGATGCCATGGAGTCGAATCTGCGCGGCATGGCGGATTTCTTTCGCGACCGGAGATGCAAGCTGCGCCCGCATTTCAAGAATCACAAGGTGCCTCTGCTCGCTTGGAAGCAAATCCGCGCCGGCGCGATCGGGATGACCTGCGCGACACTGCGCGAAGCCGAAATCCTGGTCGAGCACGGCATCGGCAGCGTCCTCATCGCCAACGAAATCGCGGGTCAGGAAAAGCCGGAGCGCCTGGCCGATCTCTCTCGCCACGCCTCGGTGATCGTTGCCGTGGACAACTGTCATTCGGTTCGCGATCTTGCAGCTGCGCAGCGGAATCGCAAAGCGCAGATCGAGGTGCTGGTGGATGTCAACATCGGCCTGAATCGTTGCGGAGTGGCGCCGGGCCAGGCGGCTCTCGACCTAGCCCGCTACGCTGCCGATCAGGGGCTTGCGGTGCGCGGCATCATGGGATACGACGGCCACCTGCAGGCGGTGCCGCCGAGTCGCGGAACGCGACGAGATCGTGCGGCAGGGAAGCAAGGCGATTGTTGAATCCGCGGCGCTGCTTGAAAGCGCCGGGATAGATGGCTCGACGATTCGCTCCACGGGAGGAACCGGCACCTATGCCGTGTCGGGTGACTATCCCGGTATCACCGAAATCCAGGCCGGGTCGTACTCTGCTGATGGACAACATCTACCTCAGCCGTGGCGCGCCGTTTCAACGGTCGCTCACGGTGCTGGCCACAGTGATCAGTACGCGCGGGCGCAGAACACGCCGTGCTCGATTGTGGTGTGAAGGCGATCAGCGGCGAGACGGGGCCTGCCGACGCTGAAGGACATGCCCGGCGCGCAGTCTAACGGCGCTGCACGCCGAACACGCCCTCGTCGCGCTTGATCCGCCGGTGTCACCGCAACTGACGCCCGGACAAAAAGTTCAAGTATGGGTACATTACAGCGACGCGACCGTGAATCTTCATTCCCAAATGTATGGAGTCCGCCATGGCGAACTTGAAGAAGTCTTCAAAATCGAACATTGATCCGGTCATCCGCGGGGTTGCCGTGACGCAACAGTCTTCGTCCCGGCTCGCCAGTCTTCCGCAGCCGGATGAAACTGCCCAAGACCTCGTACCGGGACCACTTCGACCTGGTGGAGCCGCAGATCAATGCGGAGGGCGTGCATATCTGGCCCTTCGACGTGCCGTGCCCGGTCGATGTCCTGTTCCTCACCGTCGACGACCGGCATCGCGTGCGCATGAATCGCCATGGGTATTTCGAGGTGCTCTATTTGTGCTCGGGTTCCGCCAATTGTCACATCCAGGATCGCCTGTTGCCTTTCAACGAAGGCGACCTCGCGATTATCGGCAGCACGCTCTACCACCGCATCGAGTGCCAATCGTCCTCACCTGTCACGCTCGCGGCACTGTTCTTTGAGCCTGACCTGATTCGCTGCGATGGAGCCAGCGACAGCGCAGAGTACCTGACGCCGTTCTTGCTTCAGGATGCAGGATTTTCCCCATGTGATCCCGGCGGAAACTGGTGTTCCTCGTCAGGTCCTGGATTTGATGCTACGCATTCGCTCGGAGCTTCCCGCTTCATCGACGCGCGGCCGGCTGGCAATGAAGACCTATCTCAAGATGCTGTTGATCCAACTCGTGAATCACTACGCTCCCTACGCGGGAACCGTAGAGACTTTTCAGCGCCAGCAGCACAATCTCGAGCGGCTTCGCCCGCTGTTTCGCTATCTCGGCGAAAACTGCGGCGACTCCATCCAGGTGCGCGAGGCGGCGCGCATCTGCGGCATGAGCGAATCGCATTTCATGAGCCTGTTCAAGAGAGTTACCGGCCTCTCGTTTGTCACTTACTTCAACCATTTCCGGATCGAGCGCGCGCAGGCCTTGCTTGCGAAGACCGAGGAGTCAATGGCCAGCATCAGCCAGCAGGTAGGCTTCTGCGATCAGAGCTACTTCGGCACGGTGTTTCGCCGGATCGTCGGCATGACGCCGGCAACCTATCGCCGGCGAATTCGTAATAATTCGCTTACCGACCAGCGCCAGCCTTACCACATGCCGCGATTGCATGCGGAAAGTGCCGGCGGTCTGGAAACATCGAGAGCCAATGGTCGGGCGCCTGGATGGCCGCCAATCGGCGCTTCATATCCACCACAACGAAGGCGATAAGGGATCGGCTTACACCGTAGCGCCATGAAATTATCAGGAAACTCTGGTGCTGGAACTGCCTGCTGGAAGTTACAAGACGGAATAGACGAATCCGGCGTCGGGTCGATCGTGGCGACGCAAGCCTTTAGCCATGCGGATAGAGCGCACAACATCAAGGCCCCCACTTATTCAATCGATATTGTTCTCGGAGTAAAGCGGCAGTGGCGTAAATATCTGAGGGCGACCGCCTTTTCTGGCAATACACGTCCCGACAGTCAGTCGATTCTCAACGTTAGCAAGGGTTGAATCCGTCCGCTTGGGCACATTCCTCGTAGGTTTCCAAAAAAAAACAATGGGAATCCACTATACCGTGATCCCTAATTGACAGACGATGGTCTACACTCCGCAGCCAGATCCATGCTCGGAGACAGGCGACTGTTCTAAGTCGCTATTCCCCGCTGAGGAATGGATCGATCGCAGACAAGCTAAATTTGCGCGCCGGCTTCCGCTGCGTTCCATGCATACAGGCGAGCGACATGGAGATGAGGGTGAATCAAAGAATGGTATGTGCCCATTGCCGCATCCGAGTCTGCGCGAAGGCAGCGCTCCTTCCCGTCTTAGTTTGCCTGGCATTGCTGTTCCATGTCGCGCCCATGCAAGCACAAATACAGAGTGGAATCAACGGGAAGGTAACAGATTCAAGCCAGGCGCTGATCAGCCAGGCCAAAATCGCGATTACCAACACTTCGACCGGCGTTGTATCGGAGACCTCGACTACTTCGGCGGGAACGTATACGGCGATCGGACTCATCCCGGGGCAATACTCGGTGACCGCCGATGCCACCGGGTTCCGCAAGAGCGTTACCAACGTAGTCGTCGAGGTCGCGAAGATGACTACCGTTAACTTCACGCTGGTTCCGGGCGCAGCCAGCGAGACGGTGAATGTGACAGGATCCTCCATCTCCCTCGACACGACCTCGCCCGAGGTCGGAACCACGCTGGAACCTGAACTGGTTAACGTCGCGCCCATCGAAATCCAAGGCCTTGCACGGCAGATCGATTCGTTCAGCTATCTCGCGCCTGGCGTGCAGGGTTCGGCTGGTTCTCACAATATCAACGGCGGAGTCACCTACGAAAACGAGGTGCAGTTCAACGGCGTGCCTGTGGCGTTTGTGCAGTTCCAGGGCAACCAGACCAACCTCAACCCTCCATATGAAGCCGTGAGCGAGTTCCGCGTGAGCACGTCGACGTTCAACGCGCAGTATGGGATTGGCCAGGGGGCGGTCACATTCAGCATGGCCTCGGGAACCAACAGCTTTCATGGCGATGGCTTCGAAATCCTGCGCAATCAGCTCTTTGATTCGGCGGGATTTTTCCCGACACGCTTTTCGCCGTCAGGAACACCGGAGCCCCCGATCAATCAGCAGAACAATTACGGATTCACCGTGGGCGGCCCGGTGTGGATTCCCAAGGTGTACAACGGGAAGAATCGAACCTTCTTCCATGTCAGTGCCGACTGGTTCCGGCAGAACCAGTCGCAGAATTCCATCGGCACCGTTCCGACGGCGGCAATGAAAAGCGGCGACTTCTCGAACTTTGTGGACGCGTCGGGTAGCCTGATCCCCATCTACGATCCCACCACCGGGCAACCGTTCCCGGGGAACAAGATCCCGCAGCAGCGGTTCAGCGCGCTGTCGCAGTCCCTGCTTGCCTCAATCCCCGATCCCGATACGGCGGGAATCAATAGCGGACTGCAGAGCAACAAACTCCCTGCGATTCACTCCATCCCCATCCGCCAGAACCTCTGGGATTACACCATCGACGAGAACCTGACGAGCAGGCACAACATCCACTTCAGCCAATGGCGGGATACGACCACGTCACCGTCCTTCACGTCGGCGCCCATTGTGCCGGCCACCAATCCGCTCCAGAGCCAGATAAACAGCACCAATGAGGGCACTGGATATGTGTTGAATTATGCCTTTACGATTAGTCCAAGACTGGTGATGACCGCCGGGGCGGACGCGATCGGGAACATCATCGGCCAGCATAATGCCAACAATAATGTCAATTTTGGAGCGGTCGAGGGGGGAACGACGCTCCCGTTAACTACATTTGATGGCCAGAACAATCCGACGAACTGGGGCGTGAATGGCGGAGCCTACCTGGAGTGCTGCTCGGGCGGTTTGACGGTGAACAATAATCGCATGCTCGGCGTGGCGGTCGTTAACAACTGGTTGTGGACCAAGAGCCGGCACACGTTTAACTTCGGCGTGCAGGCGCGGCGAACCTACCAGGACATCATCAAATGCGTCTTCTGCAGCGGGACCTTCAACTTCAGCCAAAGGACTACCTCGACTCCCGACTCCAACGATCCGAATTTCGGGTTGTACGGGAGTTCCTTTGCCAGTTTTCTGCTGGGACAGGTGGACGCAACCGAACGCAGTTTCGCCAGCGAATCGAAGCTGAGAAACTGGGCCTGGAGCTTCTACACGCAGGATGACTACAAGCTCAGCGACAAGCTCACCCTGAACATGGGCCTGCGTTACGACATCCTCGTTCCGTTTACCGAAGCGAACAATAACATTATTTTTGTGAATCGCACCGAGCCCAATCCCGCCGCCGGCGGACTGCTGGGGGCAGCAACCAAGTTCGGCAACTGCGATGGATGTGCTGGGATCGACCGGGCGGCTATTCACTGGAAAAACTGGCAGCCGCGCCTGGGCCTGTCGTACCAGTTAAACCGTAAGACCGTGATCCAGGGCGGCTTTTATATTACCTATCTCAACGGCGGGGCGTACGAGTACGGGACGGCATTCACCGCCTCGTTCATGGGACAACTACAGAATGGCACCTACATCCGCTCAGCGACAGGCACCAGCACTCCGGGGTACGGCAGTTGGGACGCTCAGACAGTCCCAGCTGCTCAGCAAATCCCGTTCTCGCCGTCGATCGGGAATGCGGCCGTGATCTTCGACTTTCCGTACAACAAGGACAACCACATGCCGTACCTGCCCAACGCCCGATCGGTCGGCACCGCTCCTTACGATCAGGCCTGGAGCATCGGAGTCCAGCGCGAGCTCCCCTGGGACATGTTTATGACGGCGTCGTACGTGGGCAACCGGGCCATCCACCTGCCCACGACCCTGGAACTTTCAAACCAGCCCAACCCATCGGTCTTGCAGTACGGATCCCTGCTGGGAAAAAACATCCTGGATCCGGACGTCGTTGCCGCCGGGTTCACATCTCCATACCCGAACTTTGTGAACGATTTCGGAGGCGCTGCCATCCTGGAACAGGCGTTAACCCCCTATCCGATGTTTGCCGGATACTTCCCGGTGAACGAGATGGACGGGACAGCGTTTTACAACGCCTTTCAGTTGCAGGCAGAAAAGAGATTCAAGGGTGACCTGAGCTACATTGCAGGCCTGACTCTGCCCCATCTCACGGGAAACCAGAACGTCGGTTCAGGTCCGTACTCCGCTAACGGAATGAATGCATACAATCCCAAGCCGGAGTACGGGCCTTCCTTCCTCGATCATGCTTATGACGTGAAGATCCTGGCGACCTATGAATTGCCCTTCGGTCCCGGCAAGAAGTATTTGAACTCCGGCGGCTGGACATCGTACCTGGTTGGCGGCTGGCAGGTCAGCGGCATTCTCAGTTATTCGGGCGGGCTTGCATACGGAGCGCAGAACAACTTCAATCCACTGCTCGTGAACAGTTTTGACCGTCCGGATATTGTTTCCGGCGTTTCGCTCCAGACTTACAACTACAACCGCTCGAAGGATTTCTTCACCGGAAAGACAAGCGTTCAGCCGGTCCAATTTACCACCAATGCGTTTGCCAATACCGGCCCATGGGCGCTTGGGTCCGCTGTGCGTGCCTATCGTGCCATGCGCACGCCGCCCTTGCGCTTTGAGAGCTTCGATGCGATCAAGACGTTCCATATCGGCGAGCATGTGCGCGCAAGCGTCCGCGTCGACTACTTCAATGCCTTTAACCGGACACAACTGCAGCAGCCCGACAACAACTCGCTGGATTCGACTTTCGGGCAGATTACTAACCTGAGTTCGCAGATCAGCAACCGCCAGGGACAGGCAACATTCCGCGTTGAGTTTTAAAAGCGGAATCATGTTGTTCGGTCGATTGAACGGTGGTACGGATTCCGGCCGTTTAACCATGGTTGTGCATGAACAAGAACGGGAGATACATGTTCAGGATTGTGGGCGTTGTACTCTTTGTCACTCTACTGGCAGTGGGTTCTCAAGTATCAGTAGCCCAGGCAGCGTATCCGCTGCAGGTCAGCGCGAACCATCGCTACCTCGTCGATCAGAACGGCAAGCCTTTTCTTATGGTCGGCGATACGCCCCAAGGTTTGATGGGGCGCCTTACCGAGCAAGACGCGGAATACTACTTTGCCGACCGCGAGGCGAAGGGATTCAACACGCTCGGATGGATCGACGTGATGTGCGCTGGCAACGACTATCGTGCCAACAAGAATGCCACGACGCCGGATGGAATCCGGCCGTTCAATGGCTACGTCGCCGGCGGCACGGATTACGAGCACTACGATCTGAGCAAGCCGAACGAAGAGTATTTTGTCCGGCTCGATCACATCCTGCAACTCGCCGAAAAGCACCACCTGCTGGTGTTCATCGATCCGATTGAGACGATTGGCTGGCTGCCGGCGCTCCGCAATAACGGGATGAAGGCCGCTTACGCGTATGGACAATACCTGGGCAAACGGTACAAAAGCTTTACAAATGTTGCATGGCTCAACGGAAACGACTTCGACAACTGGACCATCCCGGAAGACGATGACCTTGCACAGGCCGTCTCCAAGGGCATCCGCTCCGTCTCTCCCAACCAGATCCAGACTGTCGAGTTGAACGTCCGCACAAGTTCCTCCTTCGATGATCCCCGCTGGGTCCCCCTCATTGAGTTGAACGGTACTTACACCTATTCACCCACGTACATCCAGATGCTGCACAGCTACAACCAGAAGCCGTCCGCGCCAGTGGTCATGATTGAGGCGCACTATGACTGGGAGAACGTCGGAACGCCGCCTGATTTTGGAACGCCCTACGTGCTACGTAAGCAGGACTACTGGACCATCCTTAGCGGCGGAATCGGCCAATGGTACGGCAATAAGTACACGTGGTCCTTTGCCGACGGCTGGAAGGAGAAAATCGACACGCCCGGTGTGGAACAACTCGGGATCTGGGCGAAGTTCTTTTCGTCTCTTCCATGGCAGGACTTGGTTCCCGACCAGGATCACGCGGTACTTACCGGCGGTTTCGGGACCTTTGGAAATGTGGATACAAGAGTGAGTGAGAGCGACTATGCTACCGCCGCCAAGACTCCTGATGGCGCGACCACCGTGGTATATATCCCCACCAATCGCACGATTACGATCAATATGGCAAGCCTTGCAGGGCCGGCGAAAGCGAGATGGTTCGATCCGGCCAGCGGAAGCTATCAGGACGCGGCGAACGGACCCGTCCCTAACGCCGGATCTCATGAGTTCAGTCCTCCAGGCAAGAATCACGCCGGGGACGGCGATTGGGTTCTGTTGCTCCAAGCGTCCGCACGATAAGACATCTGGCTCCAGCCAGAAGCTACGAAGCCGGATGTTACGAGCGTCTCTACTCCGGCCGGACCAGGATCTTAACGTGCCGGTCCTTCTCGTTCAGCAGCCCGTGATATCCCTTGCCAACCAGATCATCGAGTCCGATGCGGTCGGAAATGAGGACGTCTCCTCGAAATCGAGGATCGGTCATCATCTGAATAGTCTCGTTGTAAAGCCCGTAGCCGCTCATGCTACCCGAGATGGTCTTTTCGCGAAAGACGATATCAGTGAGGTCAAGAGCGGCGGGCTTTTCAAACACCCCCATGATGACCAGCCTGCCCCGGGTCCGCGTGAGACGGCCAGCCATCAACACAGTCGCAGGCAGCCCGGCGCACTCAATCACCACGTCGAAACCTTGCCCGTCTGTCATGTCCAGCGCGGTGCGCAGGGCGTCCTCGACGGCGGGATTGATCACGGCATCCGCGCCGCAACGCCGCGCCGCTTCGATGCGCTTCTCCGCAACCTCGAAGGCAACCACCTGTTTCACCCCGGTGATGCGCGCCGCCATCAAGGACATGAGGCCAATCGGACCCGCGCCCACGATGGCGATGCTGTCATGAACACCTGCGCCGCTTTGGACTATTGCACGAACAGTCGCCGAGAACGGCTCCACCAGCGCGCCGATTTCGTCGGAGATTGAATCGCCGAGACGATAACACTGATACGCGTTCAGGTTCAGGCGCTCCGCCAGCGCCCCGCCGGTCCACGAAGTTCCAAGAAACGCGACGCGATCGCACTGGGCCATCGATCCGCTTCGGCACCAGCGGCATTCTCCGCATCCGATGATCGGACAGGCGGTGATGCGATCTCCGGGGGCGAAGCCTTCCACGCCATCTCCGACTGCCGTAACCTCGCCCGACATCTCGTGGCCGATGATGACCGGCGCCTGCACCCCAGTGAGCGAATGAGGCCGCTCCAGCGGGATATAGAGCGGACCGCCTTCGTACTCATGCAGGTCTGTGCCGCAGATTCCGCACCACGCGACCTTTACCTGTACCTGGCCCCAAGGAGGAGGCGGTGGTTCGGGCACGCTCTCGATGCGTACATCGCGCCTGCCGTGCCAAATCGCGGCTTTCATCTCTAATTCTCCTTGCGCGCCTGTCCCAGATCGCCAACCGTGAATTAATAAAAAGGATCGGACCAGTTCACTGCCATATGTGTGATGGAGGCGACGCGATGATTTTCGACGCTAAGTTGATGCGTTCCGTCGCACCGAGGTGCGTTGCTCACACGATTCGACCTGTCAATCAAATTCTATTACTACCTGGTTACGAAATCTCTTTCGGACAGGGGCCTGGTTTGATTTATCCCTCTCACTGGCATCGCGCCCGCCAATGTCGAGTGGCAAAGTGCAATTGCCAACGACTGTCCGGTCGTTACCCAGGATGCGGAGTCCAGGGAGGTTCCCGCTCATTCTGGCCCTGGAGCTTTACGAGGTTCGCGTCGGCGACGATAATGGAAAGCGTTTACGCAGCCAATCCTGATGACCATTATGCCCAACGGCTTCATTGAATACAGCTTGTCGACCGCAGAACCGGAGCTCTCCGATGAAAACGAAACAACACTTTACAAAGGCGGCCCCGACCGCTGAATCGATGGAAACCGGATTTCAGTTTGAATCCAATCGCCGCGAATTCTTGACGGGATTGACCGGAGTTGCTGTTGTGGCCGCTCTCGATGCTCCGAAGGGCTTCGCACAGTCGCCGGATCGCACGATCAACATCGCGCGGGTCGCCGTTCCCTCGAGCTTCATCGTAAGCAGCGAGAACAAAATCTCCTCGCTGAACGACGGTTTCACTCCAGAGAACTCGTTTGACCGCTCTCACGGTGTTTATGGCGTCCACCGGGATTGGGACAACGAGAGCGGTGCCTTGCCGTGGGTGCAATATGACTGGAGCGAGCCGGTAAAAATCGACAGAATCGAAGTTTACTGGGCCGTCGATCACCCCCGACCGGGTGCGCTGCCGGGGAGCCATTGGCCGACGATTCACGTTCCGCAGAGCTACCGCATTCTTTACTGGAACGGAGGCGATTTCGTTCCTGTGAACCATCCGGACGGGTTGGGGATGGCTGCTGACGCGTTCAATGCGACCACCTTCGAAGCCGTGAAAACCAGCAAGCTACGGCTTGAAGTCGCGGTTGAGAAGGGGGAGCCGGCCGGGATTCTCGAATGGAGGGTCTATAACGTCGGCGCGGTTCCGGCTCTTCCCCCGGTGATCAATGCCGGGGTCGATCGGTCAGTGATGCTCGACGCCAGGACGTATCTGGCCGGCAATGTGACGTGGCTCGAGGATTCGCAGAAGAACTCGGCCCGCTGGCTGAAGACCTCCGGACCCGGAACCGTCGCCTTCGACGATGCGACTGCGCCGGTCACGAAGGCGAAGTTTTCGGCGCCTGGCGAGTACGTACTTACGCTGTCAGCGTCGGGCTCCAATGACCGCTCGCACTTCATCGCCGTGCACGTGGAGGCCGAACCGCCCAAGGATCGCCTGGACGTGGTCTACACCAGGAAATACTCTATTGACAGCCCCTTCTGGAATCAGCGTGCCAAGGTCATCATCGTGGACTGGATTCCTCACTGCATCCGCATGTGCGAGCGAACCGATATCCCCCCCATGCGTGGCGACGGCGGAATCGATAATTTCATCGAGGCCGGCAAAGCCAATCGCGGCGAACCGCACGATAAGCACAAAGGGTACGTCTTCTCCAACGCCTGGGTCCATCAGACCGTCGAATCGATGTGCATCGCGCTCATGGTCGACGCGCAGGGTGATCGCGACATCGAGCAGGCGCAGGAACTGATGCGTTCGACCCTGGATCGCTGGATCCCAATCATCCTGGCCGCGCAGATGCCGGATGGTTACCTGCAAACGGCCTATATCCTTGCCGACCGCAGCACCTGGCCGGAGAGATGGTCGCCCGATCATCGCGGCAATCACGAAGGATATGTTTCCGGATACTTCATCGAGTCGGCCATCAACCATTACACACTCACCGATGGCAAGGATCTTCGCCTGTACAACGGGGCCAGGAAACTGGCCGATTGCTGGGTTGCCAACATCGGTCCCGGCAAGAAAGACTGGTTCGATGGCCACCAGGAGATGGAACAGGCCCTGGTTCGTTTCGGGCGTTTCGTAAACGACCAGGAAGGGAACCATCTCGGCGATGCGTACATCGCACTGGCGAAATTCCTTCTCGATTCGCGCCGCGGTGGGTCGGAGTACGACCAGAGCCACCTGCCGCCCGGACAGCAATACGAAGCAGTCGGCCACGCGGTGCGCGCCACGTACTTCTACTCGGGCATGGCGGATATCGCAGCCGAGACGCACGACCCCGATTACCAGAGCGCCGTGATGTCGCTCTGGGACAACATGGTCAACAAGAAGTACTATCTGACCGGCGGCATCGGGAGCGGCGAAACTTCGGAGGGCTTCGGACCCAACTACTCGCTGCGCAACGAAGCATACTGCGAGACCTGCTCGAGCTGCGGACTTGTTTTCTTCCAGTACAAGCTGAACCTCGCATACCACGACGCGAAGTACGCCGATCTGTACGAGCAAACGATGTACAACGCGTTGCTGGGCGGTGTGGCGCTTGACGGCAAGAGCTACTGCTACACCAATCCGCTCATCAACACCGAGCGTTGCCTGTGGCACATATGCCCATGCTGCGTCGGAAACCTCTCGCGTACGCTGCTCATGATTCCGACCTGGTCCTACGTCAAGGACAGTACAGGTCTTTACGTGAACATGTTTGTCGGCAGCAGGATTCATGTGGGCCAGGTCGCCGGCACCGGCGTCGAAGTCATCCAGAAAACCGACTACCCCTGGAGTGGGGCCGTATCGATTACGGTCAATCCCGAAGAGGCGAAGACGTTTTCGATGTATGTCCGGATTCCGGACCGGACGACGAGCAAGCTCTACACAGACTCTCCCACAGTGCGCGGCGTGAAGCGATTCACGGTGAATGGTGAACAGGTGACGCCCACGATCCAGAAGGGCTACGCCGTAGTGACACGCCAATGGAAAGCCGGCGACCGCATCGACCTGGAGTTGCCGATGGAGCCCCAGCGCGTCGTCGCCGATGCCCGCATCAAGGCGGATGACGGCCTGGTCGCCCTCAAATACGGTCCGCTTGTCTACAACGTGGAAACGGCAGATAACAAGAACATCCATTCGAAAATCGGTGCTGCTCCATTGCGGACCGAATGGCGTCCGGACCTGCTCGGCGGAGTGGTGGCGATTACGGGCAAGTGGGCCGATGGTTCCGATCTGCTGGCCGTTCCCAACTATGCCCGGATGAATCGCGTTGGCCCGCCGCACGCCTACCCTGGAGAGGAGGACGCCAATGCCGGGCCAGGCACAACCACTGCGGGGAACGGGTCGTCAACCGACCAAAAGCGGAGCCGGGAGCCTGCCGTCGATTCCAAGGTCTGGATCTAGCGTCCTGGTCATTGATTCATCGTCAATATGAAGAATCGATTCAGTCGCAGAGACGTTGTGAAAGCAGCTCTCGTCGCTGGGACAATTATCACCGCACGTCAATGACGTGGCCGATTCATTTCGGAGAACGCGGCTGCCCAATGAAAGCTTCTAATCTGTCCGGCAGTAGGGCTCATTCAGCCACGACTGTATCGATGTGGCACTAGAGCGGGTACGGATCGCCGGGGCGAACGATCCGGATATCGTGATCCGTGAAGCTGCCGTGGAATTGAGGATTCTGAAACTTGGGCATGTGACACGTGACACAGTGTTCGGTGCTCACCGGGCAAATGGAAGGTTTGCCGGACTGGGGACTCTGCGGGCCGCCGATGCTTGCGTTAGTGGCTACGGCCGAGTGACAGGCAAGACACTTTGCATCATAGAAGCCGGCATCTCGTACTAGCGGCTCATGTGGATTATGACAGGCTACACAAGTGATTCGCGGGTCGGGCCGGCTCCAGCATCGACTTTTTGACAACCGGTAGGGCTGGAACCGGATGTTGAGCGGAGTAAAGTCCTTTGCGGAAGTCACATCCAAAGGCGCACGATGACAGGCGCCACAAAAATCTATAAGTTCCACCGGGCCGAAGGATCCAGGATCAAGAATTGCGTCCATCCCCGTTTTGAATTGTTTGGCCTGCATCGCCCTCACATGCCGGGTTCCAGGGCCATGGCAGGCCTCGCAAGTAACTCCTGGCGTCGCGTGGTCCGGATCAAATTGCTGCCGTACCGTCGATGTAGTTGTGTGACAGGCGAAACATTGCTGCGCAGCTCTATCGCTTTGTGGGGCCCCGAATGCGCTTTCCAGGTATTGCGGCGTACCTCGGGGATGTTCGGGTGTAATGTCGAGGCCATCGATCGATGAAAAATAGCTGAGCTGACTCTCGAAGAGTAGCCCGAGGTAATTCAGGATGAAGGTTTGACCTTTGACTCCCGCACCCATTGACCAGAGAAGCTGGCCACTGATCGATTCGCCGCCTCCCGAGACGGTGTAATTGCTGGAGATGCGGTTACTCGAAATCACGGTTTGGAATGGCGGTATGGAGAACGTGATTGTGGGGTTGGACCGAAGTACCTCAGTCTCGGAGGCTTTCGAGGCCGCATGGGCCATGGGGGTCCCCCGCTGTGTGAGGGCAACCTGCTTGTGGCAGACGGCGCACGCCGCGGTCCCGACAAACTCTTCGCGCGCCGCATCAGCCCTCGTTGGCCACCAGTCTTGTCCGCGCAGTCTCTCCGAAGTAAGTTCGGACGCCGCGGCGCGGTCCCCTCTTTGGGCGCTGGCGGGATGCCATTCTGACAGCGCGGCCACCAGAATGAAGACCAGGAGTAATTTAGGTGCGAGTCCACACATGGCGCCAGCCGGTTGCACATCCGAGGATATTTTACTCAGCGTCCTTTACACAACGGAATCCTACTGCACCAGACCGGTCGTAACTGGGAGACATCAGCAGTAACTTCCCGTGTTCATCGTTTCGATACGCCTGTGGAAAGTACCACACTGAGCCTTGTGGCTGATAATGGCTGCCTCCGCGCAAGATGGCCGCGCGTGTGTGTTCGTCGGTGTACTCATCTGTCCACTGCCAAACGTTTCCCACCATATCCATTACGCCGAACGGGCTCGCGCCTTTCGGATGCGCATCGACATCGCTTGCGGCGAGCATGATACGTCCCTTGTCAGGAGCCGGAGCCACGGTATCCGAAGGGCTCGCGGGCTCAGGGCATGCGACAGGACTGGCAAGGAGGGTCGGTATGGTCCAGTCGCAGTTCCCCCAGGGAAATCTCCGTCCATCGTTGCCCTGAGCCGCGAATTGCCACTCCCATTCGTGGGGAAGTCGCTTGCCTGCCCACTTGGCGTACTCGCGCGCGTCTTCAATCGACACCCAGGTCAGAGGCTTGTTCGCCGAACCCTCGGGGTAAATGCCGCCCTTCCAATCCTTGAGGAAGTTGAGGCCGTCTTTGGGATGGTATTGGGTCGCATCCAGAAATTTTTTGAAGTCGGCGTTTGTAACCGGATACTTATCGATGTAAAAGGGTTTAATCTGCATCCGGTTTTCATGGTAGCGGCGAGGACTGATTTCCCACGGATATTGCACATCGACGCCGACGTCGTTGCTGCCCTCGATTTCGATGCCCTTAACGATAAACAGGTAGTCACCGCCATCAATGCGAATCATGCCCGCGGGCGCCTCGCGTGCGGGCTTTGTTGGCGGAATCTCCACGAGAGTCTGCGGAGTCTTTTGCCACTCTGCAGAAAAGCTCGACAATGGCTTTGCCGACATGCCATGCATCTTGTCGAGCAACGATCTGGTTTTCGTGTCTGGATCACCGGACATGGCGAGGATGGCGCCGAAGCCGCGTGCCTCGGTGGTAAATGACAACACTGCAACTCCATTTTCCAGAGCGGGCTTGAGTTCGACGCCGTGATACAGGTCAAAGTACCGCGTGCCCTCTTTGTATGGGACAGACATCTGGCGCCCATCAACGTCGTATTCATTGCGATTGACGATGGTCCACAGGGTCTGATCGCCAAGCGGCCAGCGGCTCGCGAATGCTCCGTACAAGTGCATGGGGTAGAGGGGTTCCCAGTCAGGACTCAGGAGGAACGGTGCGATTGCGCGTTCAATTGTAGCGACACGGCGTGTAGCCTCGGCATCGCGTGGCGTGATGCCATTCCAGATGCCCCACACATTTTCCCAACTCTCCCAGCCTTCGCCATTGAAGAAGGCGAACTGCAGATTATCGGTCTTGGTGCGGTTCCAGCGATCGCACACGTGCACCATGTGACGCGTTTCCAGCCACCGGAAGCGGTCAACCTGGGGAACGAATGGAAACTTGAAATAGTAGCCCCAGGAGAGCACATCCCATATGAGGGCCTCGTCTGCCAGTCCGACCTCCGGTTCAAAGCCGAGCGGATGATCCACTTTTTCGGAAGCTTGCGCGAACGCCAGGGGTACGCCGTCCTGTGTATCACCGTTGATACCGTCGGCATCGATCTGTTTCATAAATTCGGCGATGGCATCGGGCCAGGGTTCTGCCGGATCTCGCGTGCCCTGATCCCACATCATCATCGGAAACAGGACGCGCACACCGCGGCGATGAAAGTCGGCAACCATCTGCTTCAGCCCTTCGATACCGCCAGGCATGGAACGCACCATGTCGTGCTGGTTGCGATCATCGATTCCCATGTTGGGATAGGTCGCCCAAACGAGGACGCTGTCAATTCCGCCATAGCGCTTGTCGAGATCATCGAGGTAACGATCGACTGTATATTTGCCTTGGATTGGATCGTAAAAGTATCGATCATGCACCATCATCTGCGGCTGAATGAAGCTCGATTGTGCCCACTTGAGAGCCGGAAGTGAGTACCGCGCCGGATCATACCCAATGCGAATGCGGCGCTCGGCGCGCCAATGCGTCAGATCCGTAAGCCACTCCTGATGAGTAAAAGGAGTGCAGGGGATGTTACCTCCTTCCCATGCCTGGCGCAGTGTGAGGCAGGGAGGAGAAGTGAGCAACTGGTCGGCGAAGGACGAAGGGGCGAATTGTGAGTCTTGCGCGCGCGCTCCGACGGCGATGAGGGCCAACAACAAAGCAGGTGTGATGCGTACTGTCGCTGACATTGGTATTTTCTCCGGATGGATTCTTGAGACCGCGTCGACATCAGGAAAAGAGCGGAGCAACTGCCACCGCGGCAAGTCCGCTCAAAAAAAGTACAAACATCCAGCCCAGGAACATTCTGGATCGCGCCGAAGCGCCGGCGAACTCGTGCCACACGAACACACCCCAGCACGCCGAGATCATGGTTGCGCCCTGGCCAATCGAGTAGGAAACAGCGGGACCGACGATATGCGCCTGCGACGCAACAAAGTTCAGCGCCGCCCCGGTACACCAGATGACGCCCCCAAGAATGCCCCAAAGATGATAGGAACTCGGGGCATGGAAATATGCCTTCATCGCCGCCGGCTCGGCCCCATCCAGCGGCTTGCGCATGAGCAGGAGATTGCAGGGGACCGCGCATGTCGCCACGCCCAATGCGAAGAACAGCACGGCAGCGTAGGGGCCCATCGGACTCTGGCCAGTCATGGCTGCCGAGACGAACGGATAGAATGTGCCCATCAGAAGACCGGCGATGAGGCTGATGACGATTCCTTTGCGGCTCATCGCGGCCCTGGAGTCTTCCCGAAGCCGGTACGCGGCAGCATCAAAGACGATGGCGGCCACAACAAGCGCAATTCCTCCGAAAAGCAGAAGAGGATTGCCTCTGGGCGAGATGATGTAATTGCCGACCGCTCCCACAACGAGTGCCAGTCCGATGCCGATTGGAAACGCAACGGCCAATCCCGCGATATCGATGGCCGCCACCAGCAGCAGATTGGCGACGTTGAACACCGCTCCCCCCGTGAACGCGAGCCAGGCACTATGCGAGTTGGCCTGCGACATATCGGTGAGGAACGGCTTGCCGGCAGCCCCCCAACTACCCAGCGTCAGACCCCATAGGCCGGCCCCGAGAAGCAAGCCGAGGACATAATCCCAGTAGAAAAGCTGAAACCTGAATCCGGGACAAAGCTTGAGTGTATTTGCCCAGGAGCCCCAGCAAAACATGCTGAGAATCATGAACGAAAGCACGATGCCGTAAGTCTCTGGTTGGTACATCGAACCCGTCCATCTCCTTGGCCAGGGCCAGACGCAATTCAATCTTGAAATGTTTCAAAATAATCCGAGGAAAGCAACATAAAGGGAGGTACTCCGCCTTGTCAAGAACCAACTTCTCTGGAGAACGGGGGCGATCAAAGATGAGAACCTCAGAGAGTGAATTCAATCGAATCCGCGTCTGCCGGCATTTCCTCCGGCCAAGGTGCTTTTCCGGATCAGTCAGTGCTTTGAACGCTTTCACCCGGTATACTCGATCTGGCTTTTGTGCGTTTGGTGTCGGAATCGTGCAGCGCTTGCTGCCTCAGAGGAAGTAGACATGGCGAACATGAAAGACATTGCCAGCATCGCTCGCGTTTCACTTGGCACCGTCTCCCATGTACTGAACAACACTGCGAACGTTCGTGGTCCACTGCGAAAGCGGGTACTGGATGCTGTCGAGGCAGTAGGCTATCAGCCAAGCCAGCTTGCGCGGGGACTGCGGCGGGACAAGACCAATGTGATCGGTATGATCATTCCCGACATCACCAACCCTTTTTTCCCAGGGGTAGTTCGCGGGGCTGAAGACATTGCATTTTCGAATGGTTACCGGCTGGTGCTCTGCAATACAGACAATGACCACGCAAAGGAACTGGTGCACCTGAAGGAACTCCGTACTTACCTGCCCGCCGGGCTTATCGTCATACCCTCCAACTTCAGCGATTTGACTGCCCAGGTTGAGTCGTACAGGCGCGTTGGCTCGGGAGTAGTATGCGTGGACCGTTTACCCAGGAACTGGGCGGGGGACAGCGTCACGGCAAATAATGAAGAGGGTGCTCTGAACGCGACCCGCCATCTGATTGATATGGGGCACAAGAGGCTTGCCACGATTGTAGGACCTCTGCACCTGACCAACGCGCGCGAGCGGCTCAACGGTTTCAAACGCGCACTTCGAGAAGCCAAGATTCATGTCGCCGCCGAATACCTCCAGGAAACCACCTTCGACAAGCATGGCGGCTACTCCAAGACGCACCTGCTCCTGCGCCTCATACCGCCCCCTACGGCGATCTTCGCGGGAAACGATATGATGGCGCTGGGCGCCCTGCGCGCCATCCGGGAAGCAGGGTTGCGCTGCCCGGAGGACATTTCAGTCATCGGATTTGACAATCTAGACTTCGCCGAATTGACGCATCCCCCACTGTCTTCCGTCTCCCAGTCCGGGTATCAACTCGGGACGACTGCCGCTCAAATGCTGATCGAACGTCTGCGCGGGGATCGATCGCCCGCCAAGCATATCGTCCTGCCCACTACCCTGGTACCTCGCAGTTCAGTTACGGCCCCTTCTCGCGAGTTGCAGCCGTCCGTAGGCCGGGTTTCGCGTCGACGGGCTTCAGCGGGGGCCGTCGGCCGTTGATAGGCCTGATAAACCACTTTCATCCTTCACAGGGTAAGTCCGGCTGAGCTGACATGAGTCTGACTGTCAGATACGCTGGCTTCGTAGCGTCAAGGGCGCGACGCAACAAATTCGGTCTTGACAGGTTTGTTTGAAACGTTCTACATTTCTGCGCATCTTCCCGCGCAGGAAGAGATGTACGTTCGAACAGGGCAAATTGCATACAAATTGTTTCGTCTGTTTGGCGTAATTTGAAACGTTTCATGGTTTTCGTTCAGACTTTCCCAATCCACAAGGATTGACCTGGCCCTGAGTTTTAACTGATCCCTGTAAGACCCTCTGGCTTCAACTCGAGTCTTTACGCATTCCGTAGAATTGGCAGAAAAAGAGGCTTATCCCCAATGATCCTCAATGACTTCCATCACGCCCCATTTCGACAAATCAAAGCAAAGATCGCCGTTACTCGACACCGTTTCCTCGCGGTGCTCCTGCTCGTCGTGGGTGGTGGCATTATCGCGGCCCAGGTTGTGCCGACACCGGCGGAACGGGCGGAGCAGTTTCGCCAGGCCGGCCTCGCGCAGGCGACCAACGGGCAGATCGACGAAGCTATTGCGAGTTTCAAACGAGGTCTGGAGATCGCGCCTCAGGACGCAAGGCTGCTCGATGCAGTGGGTGGAGCCTACAGTCTCAAGGGTGACGTGGAGACTGCACGGCAATACTTTGTCGAGAGCCTCAAGCTGGTCCCGAACGCCGTGTCGACGAAGCAGAATCTTGGGATTGCATTGTTTAGCCTGGGGCGATACGAAGAAGCCTCGAAACAGTTCGTCGATCTCCACGAAATAGCCGGGAAGCCGCGAGAGGTCGCGAGCCTTTTCCTGGGCCTGATCGCACAAAGACAGTCCAGGTGCAAAGAAGCCGTTTCGTTGATGGAGGCCTCAGGTGGCCTTCTGTATCAATATCCCGACGCGCTCTTGTCCTACTCGGAATGCCAGTACCAGACAGGCGATGCAACGCACGCGAGAGAAGCATTGATCGCCTCAGAACAGTTCCCGGGGATGACCTCCGCGCAGTTGCACCAGGCGGCGGAGTTGAAAGCACGGTTGGGGATCAACTCCAAGGCGCAGGAAGACCCGGCTAAAGCCCCTGCCACCGGCACCAACGATTCCGCCGCTGTATTGATACGAGCCCGCCACCTCGAACAGGAAAATCTTCTCGATCAGGCTCAGATACTCCTCGAAAGCGAAACCGCGTCGCACGCCACTTTCGACGTGGTGATTGAGCTTGCGAAGGTCGCCAAGGAACGAGGCGATGTTGCGACGGCAATGAAATCTCTGAAACGCGGATCGCAGATCGAGCCCGGCCGGGAAGAAAGCTACCTGGAATTCAGCACCATCTGTGCCGATCACGGGAACGATCAACTCGCTTTTGACTCGGCTGAAATCGGACTCGATCACGTACCGAACTCATACCGGCTAACGGTGCAAAAAGGCGCTGTCCAGGAAAAGCTCGGGCACCTGAGCGACGCAGAGGAGACGCTCCAAAAAGCCATCGGGATGCAGAAGGATAACAGCGTTGCGATGCTAAGCCTGGCGGTGGTGCAGGCACATAGCGGAAAGCCGGATGAAGCGGAACAGACTCTGGTAACTGCAATCCGGCAATTTCCTGACAACTACTACATGTACTACTTCCAGGGAAAGCTGCTGGCGCAGTTTGGAACTGCCAAGCCTGGCGGTGCGGACTTGAAAGACGCGGCCAGGCGATCGTTTGAAGAATCGATACGGCTCAACCCCGACTACGCCGATTCCTACTATCAGCTTTCCGATCTGTACATTGCCGACTCATCGAAGCTCGCCGAGCAGGCACTCCAGAAATGCTTGAAACTCGATCCCGATCACATTCCTGCCCAATACTCGCTTGCTCGCCTTTACCTTCGCACGGGACGACAAAAGCAAGGAGAGGCGCTTCTCGCACACTTCAAAACCCAGCAACGCTCCGAAGAACTGCAACAACAGAGACAACTTCGAATCGACGTCGCACAAAATTGAGGACCTTGCAAAACGGAAAATTCGGTCACTAAGTCGGATCTACTCAGGAGGTAAAATGACGCGCTGCACCACGACTAAAACAACAGCTTTCGCGATAGCTGCCTTCGTGCTGGTTTTTCTGACGGCAATGCCCCGCGGAGTCGCTCAATTCAGCAGCGGATTCACGGGAATTGTTGTCGATCAGACTGGAGCCGTAGTGGTCGGCGCGAAAATCACGGTAACCAACGAAGCCACCCAGGTAGCAAATGCTGTCGTCAGCAATGAAAGCGGCAACTTCAGAGTTCCGTCATTGCCTGGTGGTGTGTATACGATCGAGGTGACCGGTCCCGGCTTCAAGTCCTGGAAGGATAGCGGAATCAAGCTTGAATCCAACGAAACCAAGACAATTCACCCGTCGCTTGCCCTGCCCACTCAATCTGTTTCCGTCGAAGTATCGGGTGCGGTTGCCTCCGTCGAGACGGACAAGAGCGATACGTCGCGGGAAATCGCCGAGCAGACCATCGAAACCGCTCCCCTGATTGGCAGAAATGTCTATACGAGCATGATTCAGCTCGCTCCAGGCATTACCGGATCAGGTCTTCCTAGTGGCGGCGCTCTCGGTTCCGGTTCGGCCAACAACGATAGTTTCGAGCAGGAAGCAGGTTACCAGATCAATGCTGCCGGGCAACGCCAGGAAAGCAACGAATACGATGTCGATGGATCGGGGCTCAACAGCGCTTCTCGCGATGGTGTTGTGAACCTCTCCCCTGAACCGGACTTCATCAATTCAATCCGCGTCTCCGGTGCAACCTTTGACGCTGCCAAGGGACGCTACAGCGGCGCCTGGGTTCAGGTTTTCACCAAGCCGGGAACCAACAACTTCCATGGCACTGCGTCGGAGTATTTCACCAACAACAACCTTACGGCGCGAACCGAATTCCAATATTGCGCACCCGACGCCGTGGGTTGCGTGGCAATTCCCGCCTTTCGCAGAAACGAGTTTGGTGGAACCTTTGGCGGCCCGATCCTGAAAAACAAGCTGTTCTTCTTCATCGGTGCTTTCGGTCTGCTCTCCTCCAACGCGTCAACCGTCATCACCGATGTTGAGACCAAGGATTTTGTATCGTATGTTCAGCAAAATTTTCCCAACAGCCTGGCCAATACCTTCTTCTCGAAAGCGCCGCCCTCGGCTTATCCCAATACAAACATACTGACTGCGGCCGATGTGCAACAGCAGAATCCGGGATTCTATCCGGCGAACTCATTCCCCGCAGATCTGCCGGTGGCGGGACTGATCGACATTCCGTTGAGCCTCACCCACAATGCCTATCAATGGCACATCCGGAACGACTACAACCCGACGGACAAGGACCGCATCTTCTTCAGCTTCTTTAGGACCTACTCTGACCAGTTGCAGTCCGATGCCCGTGCTATTTACCGCGTAGTTGTCCCCAACACAGGGCTGTACGCCAAGGTCGATTGGACTCGCGCATTTTCGCCGCGGCTGATCAACGAGGCAGGAATGACCCTGGTTCGGGCGGTTGGATCGAACCCCAGCGCCACTGACAATAAAGAGCTTCCCAACGTGAACATTTCGGGCATCTCGGGATTCAACCAGTGGGGTTCCGCAGGGTGGGTCCATGAGAATTTCAACTGGCACGACGTCCTGAGTTGGACTCATGGCAAGCACACCATCAACACCGGGTTTGATATTGATCGCCACCACGATGATGATAAGTTCACCTCGCCTCTGCTCCGACCAACGTTCGGTTTCGGAAACCTGATGGACTTCGCTCAGGACGGAGTCTATAGCCAGAGCGGTCCGGCGATGAAAACAGCCACGAGCTCTCTGGCCACTGACCTGTATCAGATTCTTCGCTGGCTGTACGCGGGCGTCTACGTACAAGACGATTGGAAGATTACGCCTCGCTTCACGCTGAATGCCGGCCTTCGGTGGGACTACTTTGGGCACTGGGGCACCTACTACAACTCCAGAACTCCCTTTCCGCTCTTCTCCCCCGGGTCGGGCAGCGACTTCGCCTCCCAGATGGCAAATGGCTTCATGTCTCTGCGAGGTGGAAACAACGCGTACGTGACAGAGAACAAGCCGAATGGGTTTGATCCCCGTGTGGGATTTGGATGGGATGTGTTTGGCAACGGCAAGATGGCGCTCCGAGGCGGATGGGGCTGGTACTACAACAACGTGGCCGATGGTTCCTGGTCCTTCCCCTCACGCGCCAACCCGCCGATCTGGGCCAATCCCTCTTTCAGTCTCTCCAGCAGCTCGCATCCGTTCACCTATTCGCTGGGAAGCTCGGACGGCCTGACCTGGCCGATTCCGCCGGGTATCACCTTTGAAACAACTCCCTCCGGCGGCATAGTAGGCCTTCCCGTTCTGACATCGGGAGTCCAGACTCAGATGAATCAGCCGCATACGCAGGTTTGGATGGTCGCCATTCAAAAGGATCTTGGCCACAACCTGATCGTCGAGGGTGACTACAACGGATCGAATAGCCGCAACCTCTATCTCCAGACCGACTCCAATCGATTTCCCGGTGATCTGATCCAGAATAAGGGCAGTCAGACCCGACTGCAGCAGGAATTCGGACCCGTTATCTTTGGCAGAGGCATCGGCATTGCTGATGGCCACTATGGCTCATTTATGCTCACCAAGCGCATGAGTCACTCCTGGCAGATTCGGGGAATCTACACGTTCGGAAAATCGACAGATGAGATGAGCAGCAACGACAACGGGACGGCGAATGGAGAAGCAATATTCAACCCTCTGGATCCGATGTCGCAACATGGGCTGTCCGACTTCAATGTGGCGCAAAGGTTCACGATCGATGGTCTCGTGACGGTCCCCGACATCTTCAAATCCGGATTGGGCAAGTGGCTCCTGGGCGGATGGAGGATGTCGGACATTGTCGTTCTTCAAGGCGGAGTGCCGTTCACGGTATATACCAGCGCTGCCTTCAATCCGATTTTCGATCAAAGTGGAAACGTCGTTGGATTGAATCCAGGCAGTGGCGACTTTAACGCCGATGGCTACGGCTACGACGTGCCCAACAAGCCCGCTTCCGGTGTCGTCAAAACCGGAGAACGAAGTGACTTCCTGAAGGGGTTTGCGGCAGTCTCCGACTTCCCGACCCCGGCCCTGGGAAGCCAGGGCAATGGCGGAAGAAACACCTACAGCGGCCCAGGACTGGCCAGCGTCAATGCGCAGTTCACCAAGGTTTTCAGCTTTGATCGGTATGGAGTTGAGTTCCGCGCTGATCTTTTTAACCTCTTCAACCGCGTAAACCTGGTTCCACCCGACAGTGATCTTTCTAGCGGAACGTTCGGGTTTTCTACCGGTCAGAACCTTCCCCGCTCTGCCCAATTCGGCCTTCACTTCAGTTTCTGACCCATTGGTCCCCTCGGGTCGCGTGGTCCCATCCGCCACGTGACCCGAATCGAATAGAGTGTTCGTTACCGCAACTCATCGCTGGTATCTGACCGGGGGAGACATTGCCTGACAAGCGGCCAATCGTCGTCGTGGGCAGCATCAACACTGACTTGGTCGCAATCGCCGACCGGATTCCAGCAGTTGGAGAGACGGTACTTGGAACCGGGTTTCAGGTTCATCCGGGAGGAAAGGGCGCCAATCAGGCAGTTGCGGTTGCGCGACTCGGCTATCCAGTCCGGATGATCGGCCGATTGGGAAACGACAACTTCGGTGAGCAACTGAGGAACCACCTGCAGGCTGTCGGAGTTGACTGCTCGGGCATCGCCACATGCGAAGGATCCTCTGGAGTCGCCGTCATCCTGGTTTCAAACCGGGGAGAAAACTGCATCGTAGTGACCCCCGGCGCAAACGCAAAGTTCACGCCCCGGGATGTGGAGGCAAGCCTGCCGATGATCCGCCAGGCCGCCATGGTTCTGGCTCAACTCGAGATTCCGATGGACACCGTTGAGTGTCTGGCTACCCTCTGTCAACGGGAGGCCGTTCCGTTGATGCTCGATCCAGCCCCGGCGCAAGAGCTGCCTGCGGAGATCCTTCGAAGACTCACGTGGTTTACCCCAAATGAGACTGAGGCAGCGTTCTATACAGGAAACACAGCAGCCGACGGGAGCGCGATTTCGCCGAATGAAACAGCTCGAAGCTTACTCACGAAGGGTTGCCGTAGCGTGTTGCTGAAATTGGGCCGTCGCGGCGCATATCTTGCCACGTCAGAAAACCCCGGACGACTGATACCCGCTTTCGAAGTCACCCCTGTCGACAGCACGGCCGCCGGGGACGCATTCAATGGGAGCTTCGCAACCGGTCTGATGCTGGGCAGATCTCCGCTTGATAGCGCGATCTTTGCCGCAGCTGCAGCCGCTATCTCGGTGACCCGGGCCGGTGCTCAACCATCAATGCCGTCCATGGCTGAAGTCGAAAGGTTCTTGGAAAGCCACGCGGTCCAAAGTGAATCGCGTCTGCTCGATTGACCTCACACTTTCCCAACCCTGGGATTGGAATGAGCAGATCCAGTTTCTCCTTGGGCATGTCTCCCTGCAACCACGGAGCGTTATATTGGCTCAAGCAGCGTTTGAGAGTAGCGAATTGCTCTCGCCTGTTTCAAGTTCGATCCATAATAGGTAATCAAGCGGAGGATTCGCCGTGAATTCATTGCGCCGCACACTTGTGGTGCTTTTGCCCCTATGTCTGGGACTGTATTTTGCTGTTGTTTGGCTTGCCGCGCAGAATGCGTCCCAGGCCGCCGCTTCAGCCCCGCCGCCGAAATACCGCACCCACTTTTCGGTGTATGACGTAGAGAAGAAGACCGCAACGACCATCTTTACCGTCGAGGGAGAGTGGCATGCTCCCAACTGGACCCCCGACGGAAAGTACATCGTCTCCGATATGGGCGGCGATTTATACCGCATTCCTGTGAGCGGCGCCAATGCGGGAAAGCCGGAGAAGATCGATGTGAGCCGGAAGATGAATGCCACCAACGATCACGCGCTCTCGTGGGACGGCAAGCAGATCGCCATCACCGGCATCACCCCGCCGATGCCGGCGAAGATTCGCACCCCCGCGGATATTCACAATCCGCTCTTCATCATGAATATGGATGGGACCGATGCGCACGAGGTTCATCTGGGCTGGCTGCATGGGTGGTCGCCGGATGGGAAGTATGTCGTCTACACCCAGTACCACGGAGACAACTTCGACATCTACCGGATTAACGCTGATGGAAGCGGAGAGTTCTTGATGACCTCGAACAAGGGACAGGACGATGGCCCCGAGTACTCAACCGATGGCAAGTGGGTTTACTTCTGCTCCAACCGTTCCGGCAAATGGGACGGGTGGCGCATGCCCGCCGACGGCGCGGAGCGGGACGACAAACTGGCCGAGAAGATCACCAACGGCGTCGATACGCAGGACTGGTTCCCGCACCTCTCCCCGAACGGTAAATGGCTCTACACCATCTCCTATCCGATGGATCACCCGGACCATCAGTACATTGGGGATGGTATGAAAATCAAGCTGCTGCGGCTCGAAAACGGCGTTGCCGCGAAGGGGGCCGAACTGACGACCGTCAGAACCTTCTTTGGCGGCCAGGGCTCGGGCAATACCGGTGGCTGGGCGCCCGACTCGAAGAAGTTTGCCTGGACCGAGTACGAGAAGCTACCGGAGCAGGGAAGTAAGTAATAAGCAGAAGTGTGACGATGGGCCAGGAATGCTCATTTGGTTTACCGTTTTATTCGTAAGCTCTTTAGTCTTTAATATCGTCGTTTTCGAAAAGTACTCAGACCGGGGAAAAGATGGCTGGTAATGTAGTGGCCAGAGCAACGATAGTCCTTTATGACGGTACGGAACAACCGATTTCGTGAGAGATGGATTCATGCGACCTCCCCTGATCCCCGGTTTGCTTTTGCTCATGCTTGTATCGCTCGGCCCGATGGATCATTTGTCGGGAGAGGCGGGTTCCGACATGCGACTGATTCTGCGTAAACAAATTCAGCCCTACGGGGCCAGCGCAACCTGGACCGAGGCCAATTTCGAACAGAACCTTGCGCCCTCTAAAACAGCCATCTTAATTACCGATATGTGGGATAAGCATTGGTGCCGGGGTGCGACCGAGCGAGTAGGTCAGATCGCGGTGCGCATGGAACCGCTGCTCGAGAAGGCTCGTGCCGCTGGAGTTCTGATCATTCATGCACCATCGGAGACGATGGATTTCTACGGCGGTTCCGAAGGCCGGAGGCTCGCCCAATCCGCGCCGCATGTGGATCCTCCGGAAGCTGCGGCGCCACTCCACGATCCTCCCTTGCCGATCGACGACAGCAATGGCGGGTGTGATACCCCGGGAGATACGGAGCACCGCGCGTGGAGCCGGGAAACGCCTCTGCTTACCATCGCGCCCGGCGACGTGATTTCCGATAGCGGAACGGAGATCTTCGACGTTCTTCGTCAGCATGGGATCGGCACCGTGTTTTATATGGGCGTGCACGCCAACATGTGCATTCTCAATCGCACCTTCGGAATTCGTCAGTTGGCGCGGTGGGGCATTCATTGCATTCTCGTGCGCGACCTGACCGATGCCATGTACGACCCTTCGTCGCGGCCATTTGTTTCACATACAGCCGGAACGGAACTCGTCATCCAGTACATCGAACAACATTGGGCTCCGACCGTCACAAGTGTGCAAATGATGCAGGCGCTCTCGGTGCCCTCGTCCTTTCGGAAGAAGCCTGGGAAGGGCAATTGATTCCTGCCCGCTGCGTTTAACATCAATCAGTCTCAACATTCGAGGTTCCACTTGCAACGAAGGAAATTCATGCAGGGCGCCGGAATGCTTCTTGGTTCGAGGCTGGTGCGTCCGTTGGCCGCATTTTCCCAAGACTCCGCGAGCGATCGCGCGAAACACCGTTTGCCGCTGACAGATTCGCACTACAAGAGAGTGCGCTCTTATGTCGAGGACGAACCTGTCCCAGAGTATCGATGGGCTTCCGACGCCGCCTACGAAGCCTTCCAGGACATGAAATACGGCATCCGCATTCACTGGGGATTGTATTCAGTCGCGGGGTTTACGAGGGAATCGTGGCCGTTTCTCGAGTTGGATTACCCGGGACGAGCCCGCTACAACGAGATTTACAGAACATGGAACCCCACGGGTTTCGACGCGGATGCCTGGGCGTCGCTATTCGCCGAGAACGGTCTGCGCATGTTCGCCTTCACCACCAAGCATCACGAGGGCTTTTCGATGTTCGACACGCATACCCGCGTGAAGCAGCGAGTTCGCTGGGATGCCCCCGGAAGCCCGCAACTGGAGAATTGCGATCTCGCGTATTCCATGATGGAGACTCCGTTCAAGCGCGACGTCGTCAAGGAACTGTGCGAGGCTGGTCGCAAGCGAGGTTTGCGCGTTTCGCTTTATTTCTCCCACCCCGACTGGTACGACGCGGACTTCCGGCCTTATGCCGACGACCCGGTGGTTGTTCCTTCCGCGGCCGAGCTCGATCCGGAATGGCGTGCTCAGCCGCAGGGGTCAAAGAGAGTCACGTGGATGGCGCCTGATCCTTCTCCGGAGCAGGTAATGCGGATGATGGCGCGGCACCGCGCGCAACTCGAGGAATTACTGACCAATTACGGAGAGATCCACATGCTCTCGTTGGATCAGTGGCTGGGACCGAAGGTTTGGCCTCAATTGCGTGAAACGATTCTTCAACTGCGCAGACTGCAACCCGATGTCATGTTGCGCGCCCGCGGCATCGGCAACTACGGCGACTATTACACTCCCGAAGGTTTCGTCCCCGGCGAGAGGTCGAACACGGGAACGCCGTGGATGGTGATTTACCCGCTGGCCAGCGGATTCTCCTTTGATCCCGATGGTTCCCATTACAAGGGCGCGCAGTGGATAGTTCGGAACATCGTGGACACGGCAGCTAAGGGAGGCAACTTCCAGGTTGGGGTTGGACCCGATGCGACGGGGCGATTTCATCCGATTGCAATCGAACAGCTCAAACAGGTAGGCACATGGCTGCATGTCTGCGGAGAGGGCATTTATGCAACCCGGTCGAGAGAGGCCGCATACTGGCGCGAGGGCGAGACAATCCGATTCACGAGAGCAAAAGACAATCGCACCGTATATTGCTTTGCGCTCGACTGGCCCGGTAAATCCCTGGTTCTGCAATCGGTAAAACCGAAGCCGGGCAGCAAGATCAGCATGTTGGGCTATCCAGAGCCGATGAAGTGGAGATTCGATTCGGCAGCCGGTCTTACGATTGAGATTCCTGACGCGTTGCAATCGGAAGGTCGACGGCCGAACCAGCATGCATGGGTTTGGACAATCTCGATAGCCTGAGTTATCGTTCCTGGCAACTCGGCCATTTGTTCTTGTAAGCGGCTGGTCCGACTACCTCGGGGAGACGGCTACGGCCGATTAGGTTCGCTACGTGCCGACTCTTCCCGATTCGCCTCTATAGTGACCGCCATCTTCCTGGATTTCCGGTAGACATTTGCGACCGACAAGGTCCAGAACGGGACCAGATCCACTCCCGGCACGAGCTTGGCAAAGAAAGATGGCAGAAATTCCCAATGCCAGCCAAGAAGGTAAGCGAGGACGGCTCCGATACCGAGATCGAGCAAATCATCCGCCGGCGATACAGCGCCCTCAATAAATAGCGGAAACACGATGATTTGGAGCGCGTCCGCAATGATCGCGAGGATCATGGCGGCTCGAAATTGCGAACGATTCGGAATGATGACGGGATCCTGGGTCATGGCCACTGCATTCATTTTCGTGCATCACGCCGTTGGGTGAACGCCTCACAGTTTTCACTACGCGTTCCCTTCCTCATCGCCGAGCCGCGATTTCCTCTCTGCGCCCTATTCTTCGCGCACCAGAATCATCGGGTCGACGGCGAGGGCATGTCGCGCCGGAATCCAGGCGGCGACCAGGCCGACAGCCGGCATGGTCAGGATGACGCCGCCGAACACAACCAGGTCCTTCTGCAAGCACGCCGAGAATCATGCCTGCCACAGAGCCAACCGCCAGCAATCGGAAGGCACGCCCCAGCGCGGCCCCGAGCACCTTGCAGCGGCAATCTCCTGCGGGCCGCACCGGGATCGAACGATTAGCCAGGCTTCGCTCGAGGGCTGCTGCTGGAACGAATAGAACATGGCTGGCTGCTGATCTTCGGTTAGGGTTTCATATTTGCCGGTCTTCCCCTCGCCAACAGGCTGGTCCCAGCAGCCCGGAAATAATCCGGCGAGACATTGAACTGCTGCACATCGGCGGAGTTCGTTGGCCGGAACTCCGTGGTGCCACCGGGCCCTGAATGTCGTAGGATACGGGGGATTCGAAGCTGCGATTTCGATCACGCAGGTCGACGTAGTCGGGGTACGACTGCGAGGGCATGTTTCCTCATTCGAAGGCGCGCACAAGCATGAAAAGGCTTTCGGCATGCGGCACATTCAACCGGCGAAGCACTCGGATCGATGTCGTGCGCGGCGGCTGTGTTGCGCGAGGATCATCTTCATGTGACCTCGAAATTGTTTATTGGAATTCCGAGTGGGCCATGACGAGCCGAATCAAGCTGGAAACACGCCTCGGCCTGTCAAATGAGAAAACCCATGCCTCACTGGCTCAATTTAGAACCGAGACCAAGTATGCTTCCCTTTGGGGTGAATGGGCCTGTCGCATCCTTACCTAAGCAGAGGTCCTATCTGTGAAGCAGAATTTCGCCGTAATTATCCTCGGTGGTACCGGACAAGTCGGCGGTGCAGCTGTCGCGGAACTACTGGCAACTTCGGAATGCCGGGAAGTCGTGATGGTCACTAGAAAGCCCATTGCGCCGCGATCGCGTGTGCGCAACATCGTTCTTGATACTGGCGCTGCTGACTTTGCCGAGCGCACTGCCGCCCTTGCCCGCGAAGTTTTAAGCCAAGGTCCCGTCAGTGCCGTGAGCTGTGTGGGTGTCGGTTCTGGATCGATCCGATGGAGCGAAGAAGAATTGCAACAGCTTGAGCTCGGCGTCGTAGGTGCCTTTGCGCGTGGCTGTTTTGACGCAGGAATCGCCCAGTTTTGTCTGCTTTCTGCGGCAGGAAGCAAAGCTGGCAGCCGGTTTCGCTATATGCGAATAATGGGCATGAAGGAAGACACCGTGCGTAACGTCGGTTTTGCGCGGCTCGCCATATTTCGTCCCGGCATCATTGTCGGCAACGCTCATACCCCGGCCTGGGCCGGTTGGTTGGGAAGCCTCGTGCCTGGGTCGTTTGGCAATATTGATCAGCGAATTCTCGGTCGCTCAATCGCCGCAGAGATAGCTTTGCACAGTCGAGAGACTGGTGAAGTTACCCGCGAAAATGGATCAATGAAAGAACTCGCTGCGCAGTTGAAGAGCGCCCCTTAGGAATTCTCGCGTGGGGTCTAGGCTAGATTAATGACGAGCGGAAAAAAACGGCGAGCCGCATTTCGAACTGATCACCGGGAACCAACGGTCTGTGCCGACCGATTTGGGTAGCCATCACGTCCGGAACAATTCTCCGTTGCCGCCAAATCACCTCGGCGCGTTTCCAGGTGTAGCCGCCGTTGGAAACGTGGAGGCTGGCGGAATCATTGCATTCAACTTCCCACTTGGTTATGAACGACAAAGGGCGTTATTACTCGTCATTTCGTCAGCAATCCCAGAAACCGCTTGCCCGTGCCGCTTGGATCATCGTGCAACCGTGACGGTTTGACCAGGAGCGACGGGAACATCGACAGAGACGACCGGCGTGGCCAGCGATGTTGCCTCTCGCTTTGCTTGCTCCTTCTTGCCATTCACCATGAGATATCGCGCCGAGCCGTCGAAACTGGCGCGCCAGGTGAAGGTCGGTCCGGACACATTCGTGATCGAACTGCTCTGATTGCTCAGGTGACGCACATTGATCACATTCCGGCGTAGCGGAAGTTTGTCGAGTTCTGCCTCCGAAGTGTGTATGGAGAGCCGCGGCAAAGTCTGGACGACAACCTTTCGGGCCAACATCTGATCCGTTCCGTGGCTCTCGGCGGGAACGACGTTCACGCCCATCATTCCGGTAACAATCGATCCGATAATCGCATACGAAACCTCCGGGTAATCGCGGCGCTCGCGATCGGGCCGGGAGAGATCGACGATTTGCGAGTACGCTTCTTCGGGAGCGTTCAGGTGAAATAGAATTTCGGGGCGATAACTTTGCTCTTCAATCCCGGGAGCGGCTTCCCTTGTCCGCCTTCTCAATTCTTCCAGAGCCAGCCTTCGATGCTCCGGGTTGGTCGCTGCCCCAAAATAAAGGATGAACGCATCCCCTGTCCCGACGCCCTCGCCATTCTGCTGCAACGCACTGTAGTAATGATGCGATGGAGAACTCCACGCCTTGGTCTCGATAATTTGAGCGATGCCCGCGGCCTGAGCATCCAAGGTTGGCGATCCGGCCGAACCGCGCATTCGCAGCAGTTCTCCATAGAGGCGTAGCGCACGATATTCGGCAGCCAGGAGATCGGACCCGAGGTTGAAATCTTTACGTTCTTCGGTGTAACCAGGGATGCCCCGGGCTTCGACGAACTTGCCGGATGCCAGGTGGCGGTTCATGATCCGCGGCCGCGAAACCACGTTGCGGGGCTCTAACTGCCACCGGTGGATATAGTCGGTCACCGTGCTGCGGTAGAAGTTGAGAAATACAGGGTCCGTGGTATAGGCAGAATCTCCGGTCCACATGAACATCCGCAATGCCGCATTCATGACGTCGAAGTTTGCGGGCAGGTTGTACCAGAAGTCATCGTCGCTAACGTAGTCGGCAGTGGAGGGCTTTCCTTCGCGGTCGATCTCCCAATAGCCGGCCCAATCCTTCGTTTGGGAGATGCCTTGCGCGAAACGCCTCAGCATATTTTTGTTCTGTGCAGAGAGTCCCAGTGCTTCCGCGCCCATGACCTGATGGGCGACGTCTCGCATGCAAAACGCGTTCCGGCCAGGCAGAGCAGCTTCGTACCAGTCCTTTACTGGATCCTGTCCGGACGAGACGTAGTGGAGTGCCTGATTCTTGGCCCAATCAAAGGCCCGTTGCAATTGCGGATCAGACGTCGACAGCCTGAGAGGTGAAACCACGGTTAGGGTCTGCGAATGTCCCACGGCAGTAAACAGCAAAGCCAGCAGAAGTACTCCAAACAAGCATTTTTGAATGGCGGCCGAGAACATCGCCATACGAATGGAATCGCGAGAAGGACGACAACGCTCATTCGAAAATTCAGGAAAAAGCACGACAAGCTTCTCCATGCACTGGGCCTCGCCAAAACTCTGAACCACAGCTGAATCAAGCATTAACGCGCGCATATTCTCCACCTGATTTTCGACTCGGCAACCGGCGTATATTCCGCAGCCAAACGCGGGAGAGTTAATTCTAGAAGTTCTTTATCAACCACATTTTGGCATTCATGTTCCACTCATAAATGGCCATGTGATGCCCATGTGGGCCCCCTTGCACTTCGAGAGGTAAGGTGGGCCACCCGCCGAAGGGATGAGCTGTGCCATTCGACCACGGCTACTTTTGCAACCTGACATAGACTTGACGCGCCTGTTCCAACATCTGCAGAATGGAGACTCTCTCCGACGTAGTATTCCAGTTACCGTTAGCTTTTGTTGCTTCAACCAGACGATCAATCCAGGAAATGAAAAACGCCGAATCCTCTGCCGGCTTTGGAACGGATCCCTCTACAGTCACGTAAATCGGGCTGGTGGTGGCATAGATATAGTCGTCAAGGACGGGATGCTCGGGTTGGTCGCTGGAAGCTCGCAGTAGGCACCATCCAGTCTGCGAAATCGTGATTGTATCCTTCACGTCGGCCGTTTGGCTGTCGCCATTTGGCTTCAATTCGCGCAGCACGCGCCCATTGCAGACCACGTCGAAGTGGTCGACAGGAACAAAAGAGCGAAGCCAGGAAGTGAACTTGACTTTGTTTTCACCCGCCGGGAGTCTCAGTTCTTCGCCGACTGTCTTGCCGCCGAGAGTGAACCCGAGCAGGGGACCATTGGTCGCGAAGGTGCGTCCGTTCCTGAGCGAGTCAAACCAGGATGCCGTGCCAGCCGCAACGTCGGGAATGCTTGCGTAGACGCGTGTCAGGCCAACTGGCCCACGGAGCGAAGCGTAGTTGGCCATCGTGTCAGAACCTGCGCCGGCCGGCAGCCGAAATCCGCAATTGAGCAGGCGGTACCAGACAGACGCTGTCATGCGGTGATCGCTGAAGCCCATGACTTCGAGGTAATCTACTTTGCCCAACGCCGCGTCGACGGGTAGTTCGAGAGCCTCATCCAGCGGTTCTCCGTGGGTGAGCGTGGGGTCGCCTTCAGGGTCCTCCACTATGTCGAAAGGATGAGCATATCCCACGAGAGCCTTTTGTTGGTGCGCCAAATCGGCCACAACTGCATTGGCGGGGAAGAGGCTCGACGCTGCGGTGTTGCCGTATGCCGCATAATCTGGCAACAGGAAGTTGTGTGTCAGATTCAGTAACCCCAAATGTCCCCAGTAACTAGTGTGAAATTCCTGGCCCTGGAGAAGCCACCGATTCGGAGTGGAAACCGTGGCTGGCGTGGTCTGGAAGTAGGCAATATCAGGAATCCGCTGCTCCTTGTTGACGACCAGGTTTTCGACAAGAAAGAGATTCTCTGCCGCCTCCTGTGCAACGAGATCTTTTGGGGTGTTGCGGTATGTCCCTCCATAATTCATGTGGACGTGCAGATCGGCACTGACCCACTTCGAGTGCGGGTCAGGAGGAATTTGCAGGGGCGTCAGAACGATGACCAGTCGCGCGCGCGGACCACAGATTACGTCTGCTCTTGCTACGTGATACTCAAAGCCCTTCGTGACCTCCACTTGGACACGTCCCTGCGGGACCGTCAACTCCGACTTCCCCGGGCTGTGGAAGTAGTGTGATTCAAATTCGCTTTCTGAACGGACGAAGTTGTCTTCAGCATGCATCCACGCATCGTCGGGTGCATAAGCCCTGCCGTCTTCTCCGGTGACCGAGACGCGCGCCGAGGTGGGTCTCTTTGAAGGATCCAGGATGGTGATGCTCAAATGCCCCATCGCCTTCAGATAATGCTTCTCGATGGCAAGTACCGGGCGCTGGTCTCCCCCCAGGATTTCTTGTATCCAGAGGGAAGTGTTGCCGCCCCGATTGGAGATGAATGCGATGCGCGTGCCGTCGGGTGACCAGCGAGGGTCGATATTGTCGAAGTCTCCATAGGAGATGGGGAAGGGATCGCCACCATCCGATGGCATCACCCAGAGTTGATGCCACTGGCCGCCGAGATACGAAGCGTACACGATGCGTTTGCCATCGGGCGAGAAATCGGGCCTGGCTTTCCACGCGGTCTCTTCATAATGAATCTCGTGTTGCTCCGAGCCCGGCTCAACCTTCATTCTCCAGAAGCCGCCGGTTCCATAGGTGCGCCCCCGATTGGAAACGAAAATCAGGTCAGCTCCGTCCGGCGACCAGGTTGGACTAATCTCGTGATCGAATTCGCTGTAGTAGAAACGAGGTAGATTGCTGCGGGACTCGCCGGTGAGCCGCCGTACGTTGGCCAACTCGCCGCCGGTGAAATCGGCGACAAAAATGTGAAACCGCTTGTTATACGAAGTGGAGACAAAGGCTAGGCGTTTGCCATCCGGCGAAAAGCGGGGCTCAATGTTCACGGCGCGACCCGAAGTGATCTGGTGAGATTCCCTCTTCCCAAGATCGAGCACCCAGAGTTCAATGGCGTCCTGCCGGTACTTCACGTAGGCAACCCAGTGGCCGTCGGAGGAACAGTCGGGTTGGTAGTCGTATCCCGGGCCTGAGGTAAGCTGTTCAGCAATTCCTGAATCCACGGACTGCCGCCAGAGCGTGCCGGACATCGAATAAATCAGCGAGCGGGAATCGGAAGACCATGCAGCCGAACTCGGTCCCGTGGTCAGCTGCGGCAGATACATTTCCCGGTAGTAGTAGCGATGTGGCAGATCGATCTGTTTGAGCACAGGGTCCCGCTGCGCGATCAGAGGCAGTGCAGTCAGACTGACCATTGTAAACAGGCTATTTCGAACTAACGTGCAGATTAGCCGTTGACAGGACGCTCGGTGAGGGCACGACTTCATAGGTATGACAGCAGTCTACCGCGCGTGGTTGAACCAGCCACTCATTGGTCTCGCTGCGAAGCTGATGCGTCGAACGTGCCAGAGGAAATTCTCGACAGAGCTTCTGCTGCCAGAATAGATGGTTTGCGGGCAAGTTCCCCATAGGTGTCAACGCCAAACATGGCTGCATTGGCACGAATTGCTATCATTCTCCTTCCAAACTTGTGCAGCTTGTCGCTTCTTCCTGGAGGGCTCAGGTGGCCTTCGGCTATGAGTACTGGATGGTCTACCTTCCGGAATTCAATCCGGATACATTCCTTTTGTTCGATCACAATCCTGACGGCGGGACAAACCTCCGCGATTACTCAGGCGGGAGAGCATACAAGGTCGGTCAGCCAAGCGTGAGGAGGGTGCGCGAGGCCACCGAGTGGGGCAGTACTCGATTTCAGGAGGAGCCGCACAGGGTGGACGGACCTGCCGGCGAGGATTACTGGAGGTCGCGAACCGCCGAATACAACAGCCGCTATCTGGCGTCAGTTCAAGCTGTTCTTCGATCTCGGGATGTGTTGGGACGTCCCGCCGCGCCGCCGATCGCGATGAACGGCCCCGGACGCGCGAAGCGAGGCAGCAAAAGGCAATTGCAGGACTATGTCAATCTGAAGCAGTCGGTGCTCGATGCCGCCATCCTCTCGGCTCTGCCAGCCAAGATCCAGCAGAGCTCGCCCCAGATCAGTTGGCTTTCTCCCCTGGCCGCCGAACAATTCCGCGAGTATCGCGATGCGGAGTTCCTCAGTGTTCTCGGTCTGGGGCAGTATTCAGGCGAGTTGAGAAAGTTCTGGCCTGAACGCGGCCCTTGCTGGGACGGCTTGGCCGTTCTGAGGACGGCGCTACCCGGAAGCCTACCGATCGCTCAACTTGTTGAAGCCAAGAGCCACGTCCCGGAGGTCTACGGTGACGGCTGCCAGGCAGGCGAGACGTCTCGCGCACTGATCGACAAATCCATGGCCGCCGCGAAGAAGTGGTGCGGGGCCACGATCGAAGCTGACTGGGCGGGTTCTCTTTACCAGAGCGCGAACCGGATCGCCCATCTCTACTTCCTGCGGCAATGCCTGAACCGTCCCTGCTTCCTCGTCAATGTCCACTTCATCGACGATCAGTACCGCCCAACAAGCCATGAAGAGTGGCTATCCGGTCTCAACACGATCCACATGGGATTGGGCCTCGCGCACGCAGTGCCGGGACTGCTCGAACTATTCTTGCCTGCCTGCGCACCACATAGCGAACCGAATACCTTCATTCACGTGATGCAGAGCGACCCTGCGTTAGCACAGGAAGTCGACGTCGCGTCGGCCGTCAACTGCGCTCCTTCGCCCCCTTTGTGCGGGGTATTGCCTGCCAGGCCGCCGAATGAAGAACTCAGCTTCGCCGCATGGTGCAGTCATTGGAACATGCTAGGCATGTTTCAAGGGCCAACAGTGCCGGATTCTGAAGCTCGGATCCGGCGCTTGTCGGAACTCTGGGAGCAGGAAATTCCGGGCCGATGGCAAAGAGGCCTCGACCCGCAACTGCTCGGAAGCCGTTATCGTCGCGGCGATCTCCATACTCCTCATCCGGGCGAACACGCCATTGAGCATCGGATCCTCGTGGAACGCTTCGGCGAAGTCACCGTTCTCGGCGGGAAATTGATCGACGGCGTGAATGCATTCCCGCTTGCGTGCGACTTTGCCGGCGGCAGACGTTGCGGAAACGTCGAAGCCGACATGCTGCTCGCAGTTCGCTCGGGCGAGACTCTCCGCCTCCTGCTCTGCGAAGTGAAGGCCGGCGCAAATGACTGTTGGTACGCGGCTATTGAGTCGTTGCGGCAGATGCGTCTTTTCTTAACCAATCCAGTCGGACGTGCGGTCATGCAGCAACGCGGCGCCATGCCAGAAACGCCGAAGGAGGTTCCTGTGACCGGGTTGGTACTGGCGCCAGTCGGCTACTATCGCGCTCCTGGCAAAAAGGCCAACGCGGTCGAGCCTGCGAAGCGGCTTTTTGCACTAATGCGTGAGCGTTTCGGCGTGGACATGCGGCTCGCCGTGTGGGACGGGGACCTCACCACGATTCGCGAACTCTAGTTTGATGGTCCGATAGGCATGCAGGTTATGGCATCGACAGCTTTCCGTGAACTCCGTTCGGCGGCGCGATCATAGTAGGTACTTTCGGAAAGCGGCCGGCAGACTTACATTAAGCAGAGCCGACTTGTCATTAGAAATCAAGTGACGTCGTCTTCAATGAACAATGTCCGGCGGCTTCCCGACAGCTCTTCTGGATTTGTCGTCAGAAAGAAACTTCAAATGTCCTGTTGCTTTCCAAAAGGACCCATGTCATTATTCCTGTTGGATACCTAAAGGTTGATTCCCCATGAAAGAAAAGCCCGACGTATTGCAGGGAACGCTGGCGCTGATGGTGCTCAAGACACTCGATGTTCTGGGGCCGCAGCACGGCTGGGGAATTGCGCGGCGCATTGAGCAGATCAGCGGAGACCTTCTGGCAGTCAACCAGGGCACGCTTTATCCCCTGCTCCTCAGGTTGGAGAATGAAGGCTCAATTGCTTCCGAGTGGGGCGCTTCGGAAAACAACCGCCGCGCGCGCTTCTATCGCCTTACCGGGGCCGGCCGCAAGCAACTCCAGGCGGAGACCCGCGAATGGGAGCAAACCGCGGCCATCATCGCACGTTTCTTCAAATTCAAGGCGGAGGATTTAACGTGAAATTCCTGCGACGCTTCTTCATACGCCTGTCGAATCTCGCCTCAGGGCAGACCGCCGACCAACGCCTGCAGGATGAAATCGCTGAACATCTCGCGTTCCAGACAGAGGAGAATCTGCGCGCCGGAATGTCGCTCGCCGAGGCGCGGCGTCAAGCCTCACTCAAGCTTGGCGCGGCACAGGCTATCCGCGAACGCCACCACGCCGAGCACAGCATTCCCCTCATCGAGAATCTGCTCTTCGACCTGCGTTACGCGATTCGCATGCTTCTGAGATCTCCTGGATTCTCTTTCGTTGCGATCGCCACGATGGCGCTGGGCATCGGAGCCACCACCGCGATCTATAGCGTGATCGACGCCACGCTGCTGCACCCTTTGCCGTTCCCGAACCCCACCGAACTGGTTCGCATCCAGGACGATCTTCCGGGCGTAGGCGCGCAGGGCGTCGGCATCACCGTCCCTGAGTGGAGAGACCTCGAGAGTTCCGGGATATTCCAGTCCGCGGCGATTACAGGCACCGGCGCAAACGTGAACCTCACCGGCAGTGCACAGCCCCTGCGTCTCAGATTCAAGCAGGTCACGCCGAATTACTTCTTTGTCCTCGGTGTAGACGCGCAGTTGGGCCGGACATTCGATCCGCACGATGCCACCCCCGGCTACAACCTGGAGGTCGTCCTCAGCGACGGGCTCTGGAGAAGGGAATTCGCAGCCGACCCGCACGTACTCGGCAGAGCTGTGCGCCTGGACAACGACGTGTATCACGTCGTGGGCGTCATGCCGCGCGGCTTTCGTGATCAGGGCTCAACCAGCGACGAGCAGAATGTGGAGCTCTGGCTGGGCGCTGGCTTTGCCGGTGTGCCGTTTCCGCCCCCGCTGCGCGATTCACGTCTGCGCAGTCGTGTGGTCATCGCGCGCTTGAAGCCGGGACTCTCGATTGCGGCGGCGCAGGGGCATCTGGACGCGCTCGTGGAGTCGTTAAAAAAACAATATCCGGCGGAGTATCCGGCACAGACCGCATGGACCGTGCGCCTGATTCCGCTCAGCGAAACCGTGGTCGGCGGCGTTCGCCAATCCCTCATGCTCCTGTTCGGCGCGGTAGGGTTGGTCCTGCTGATCAGTTGCGTCAATGTCGCCAATCTCCTGCTTGCCCGTGCCAGTTTGCGGGGTCGTGAGATCGCCGTTCGCCAGGCCCTGGGAGCGCAAAAGACGCGTCTCATCCGCCAGCTTCTGACCGAGAGTCTGCTGCTGTTCCTGCTCGGCGGAATCGCTGGTTTTGGCCTTCTCTTCTGCACCCGGCATTTCCTGCTACGGCTGGTTCCTGAGAGCCTGCCGCGCAGCAGCGACATATCCATCAACTGGGGCGTGCTGGCCTTCGCTCTGGCCGTCTCGGTGGCAGCCGGAATTGTCTTTGGGATTGCTCCCGCGTGGCTCATGAGCCGCCTTGATTTGACCGGTACGCTCAGGCAGGAAGGACGCGGCTCCGCAGCGTCAATTGGGCGCTCGCGTGCCCGCCAGATTCTGGTCATCAGTGAATTGGCGCTCTCCCTGGTGTTGATGGTCGCCGCGGGCCTTCTGCTGCGCAGTTTCTGGGATCTGTTTGCGGTGCAGCCCGGCTTCAATCCTGACCGGGTTATGGCCATTGAGACCTGGCTGCCGGGACCCAACGATCCCACGATGGATCCCTATCAAACCGCCACGCAGGAAGCGGTCCTGCTGCGCGAGATTCTTCGCCGCAGCCGAACCCTGCCGGGCGTGGAAGAAGCGGCGATCGGCGACGAGGACGCTCTTCCCTTGGGCCACAGCCGGCCCACCAAGCTGCCATTTATCCAAGAAGGGAATCGGGAAGGCATCGAGTCGAAGGAAAATCAGGCTCCTGTGATCGAGAGTCCCATCGTTTCGCCCGAATACTTCCACCTTTTGGGCATTCCACTCCTGCGCGGGCGCATTTTCAGCGAGCAGGATATTGAAACTTCGCCCCAGGTTGCGGTCATCAATCAGGCGGCGGCTCACATGTACTGGCCGGGCAAAGATGGAAAAGGGGAGGACCCGCTTGGCAAACGCGTCCGTTTGCACTTGGATACCCGAGGGCTTTTGAGCTCTGCCAAGCCGGCCTGGACCACGATCATCGGCGTCATTGCGGATGCTCGCACAGAATCGTTGGCGGACCCGGCAATTCCGCAAATCTACCGCAGCGTGTACCAGCGCCCCGCCAAAGACCTGGCCGTCTTTCTTCGCGGACAACTCGATCCCGGCGCCATCTCCGCACAAGTGCGGGAGCAGGTCCAGGCCGTCGATGCGACACTTCCCGTCTTCCATGCCGAGACCCTCGATGAGGTGCTCTCCACCTCCCTTTCGGTTAGGCGATTCTCTATGGAGATGGTGGCGTTTTTTGCCGCCACCGCCCTGATGTTGGCAGGGCTCGGAATCTACGGGACCATTTCCTATGTTGTCAATGAACAAAGACGCGAGATAGCCATTCGCCTCGCGCTGGGTGCTCAAAGAGGCACTGTCCTCAAGATGGTTCTGCGCCGGGGACTCGGTCTGGCCGCCGCGGGCGCCGGGCTGGGTGTGGCCGGTGCGCTCATCGTCTCTCACCTCATGGCCGGACTGCTGTTTGGCGTGTCGCCTGACGATCTGACCACGTTCGCGGGTGTGACGATTGTACTGACCGGGGTCGCCCTGGCCGCCAGCTATATCCCGGCGCTGCGTGCCATGCGCCTTGATCCGATCACGACTCTCCACTCCGAATGACTCTTGGGCGCTATCTCAATGCAAAAAAAGCAAACCCGACAAGTAGACTATGTAGGAAGTACAAACATCTTTTGCTTCTCACAATCCTGTGGTCAGCCGCTTTGACGGCAGCTGCGCAATCGGGCTCGATTGTGGGTACCTGGGCTTTCACCGCGGCCGATAAGCTTCTCCCGGATGGTAAACGCACGTCTGATTCCCGACCATCGTTTCGACCATCGTCTTCCGTAGTTTGAAACGCGGGACGGCGATGCTGTAAGCCACGAAAGAGTCTTTCATCCCGGAGGTTGAACGGCTTGCGAAAGTCTGGCAGACGCCAATCCTGACCGGTTCCCAAAGAGAGGCTACGCTCGATCAGCATAATGCCAGTTGTATGGGTGCGCACGTGCGCGCCTTCGAAGGTCGCGGAACAGGAGAGACCCTACCTGGCAGCCATATCGCGCAAAGATCGCTGGTATAAGGCCGGAACGCTGAAGTCTGACAGAGCCGGGGGGAGTCCGAGGGGTTCACAGTACCTGTGAAGCGTGCAGGAAAGCGTGCTGGAGGGAAGGGCCCTGCGTTTTCACGAGCATCCGTTCCCAGACCATCCCGTGGGGGCGGCCGCCCCGTCCCTGGTCCCTTTATGGACTGATTTCGCGCTCTTACAGATAGGCGCGCTGATTCAGGCCTGGTTTTCCTATTTGGAAATAGAATGTGGCATTCCGGCTCATGAAGAGCACCCCCGTGGTTGATTGTTGGTGGTGTTGTTCCGTATTGAACTCACAACATGGCGAGGGTATAGTTGGTGCTCAACCGTCGCGGTCATCAAGCACCTTCCTCAGAATCGGGACGTTAAGAATCTCGGATTTTCAATCTTGGCAAAGGCGCTCTGTCTTTCGTCAAGGATCGCATCCGCGAGTAGCGAACTGGGGGCGCTGCAGTATGTTCACCAAATCCTTGCGGTTCCTGTTTCTGGCCTTAGATTTGGCGAAGACAATTAGTGCCGGCACGAATCCAGCGAACTTGCGAAATCACATCAAGTGGCGGAGGAATGGCGCTCGGCTATCGTTTGTCCTCCTGCTCCTGTCATGGGTGCCGGCCGCGGCGGGCCTTCAGGCAACGAACACCACCCTGGCCGTGACGGTGGCTGGCACTGTGGCGACAACCGCTGCGTCGGGGAGCGCTGTAACACTCATAGCCACGGTAACGACGACCGGCCCGACTTCAACTCCGGTGACACCCGGTCAGGTTCGGTTCTGCGATGCGTCGGCCAAGTTTTGTTCCGATATCCACCTGTTGGGAACAGCTCAGCTCACCAAGGACGGAACAGCCAGATTCACCTTTATCCCGAGCCCCGGCAGCCACAGCTACAAAGCGGTCTTTGTGGGTACAACGACCTATGCCGGCAGCATGTCGGGCCCTGCGAACTTAACCGTGACCGGGCTGTACCCCACGGTACCACTGCCGCGTGGAGCGGCACGGCAACCGGTTATACGCTCACCGCGAACGTCGGTGGCGGTGGACCGACTGCCCTGACCGGAAAAGTATCGTTTCTCGACGCAACCGACGGCAATTCCGTATTGAGTACTGTAGATTTAGCTTCCGCCGCGGGAGAACTCGCCTTTTCGAATCCGTCCAGTCCGCCATCCTGGTACGGTCCATATTCTGTGGCGATTGGTGACTTCAACGGAGATGGTATTCCGGACCTGGCGCTAGTTTTTTCTGGAGGGGTCCTTCTTGGCAATGGAGACGGAACGTTTACTACGCAATATCTACCCTTGGGGGGAAATCTACCCTCGGTGGGAGTCGCCTACGCGGCTGCGGACGTCAACGGAGACGGCAAACTCGACCTGGTTATGGTCAGCTCGGACATTGTAAGTAACGGCGTATACGTCACGGCGTTATTGGGAAACGGGGACGGAACGTTTGTGGCCGCGCCGACGATGACGGTCGCCGCCGGCTTTGAATTCTTCTGCACCGTCGCCGTTGCAGACTTCAATGGAGATGGCATCCCTGACGTCGCATTGGCAACTGGCAGCAGCGGACAATTCCTGCTGCTGGGCAAGGGCGATGGCACTTTTGTATCTTCTCCCCTTCCGGACGTCGCCGACAGTTCGATGGTCGTCGGCGACTTCAACAACGATGGCATTCCGGATTTGGTTATGACTTCGGGGGCGTTGCTCCTCGGCACGGGCGACGGAACATTTCAGGCCGCCACCGCGCCGGTCCCGGCAGGGGCTTTATCCGTTGCAGTTGGAGACTTTAACGGGGACGGCAATCCCGATTTGGTGGCGATGGTCCCTGGAAATACTTCGCTCGATGGAAATACTTTCCTCGTATTGCTGGGTGCAGGCGATGGCACATTCCCTGCTACTGTCACCATGACATATTCGGGATCACAGTTAGGTGCAATCCGGTTATATCCACATGCTATGGTCGTGGGCGATTTCAACGGAGACGGGATTCTGGATCTGGCGCTTGCAGGCTATTTGTACGGCTGCGCCTACTGTCCTAGTCCGATCACGATATTGCTTGGAGATGGTACGGGGCACTTTGCACTTTCTTCGCAGTTCACCGAGGGAAATGGAGTTTACTTCATGCTCAGCGCCGACCTCAATGGCGATGGCCTTTCGGACCTTCTGGTGAACGTTACGACTGCTCACGCAACAAATCCCTACACGGCCGTGTATTTAGCTGAAAAGCAGACCGCCACGGCAACAGCGGGGGGAATTACCCTATCCGCGGTTGCACCGGTTCCGCACCAGGTGTTCGCCAACTACGCTGGCGATGGCACTTACAAGCCGAGCAAATCCGGGGCGATGAGTGTAGGTGCCGGGCAAGGCTCGACGACGATAAATGTCTCGTCGTCGGCATATCCCGCATCCGCCGGTAGCGCTGTGACGCTGACGGCGACACTTACTGGCACACCGGCACCCACAGGCTCCGTTGAGTTCTTTGATGGAAATTCGCAGCTGGGTGCCGGCGCGCTGAACGACGGTGTCGCTACCCTATCCGCCGGCGGCTTTACCGCAGGTTTGCACGTCATTACGGCGACTTATCTCGGCGACAGCAACTATGCTCCGGCCTCCGCGACCTATGCTTTAGTGGTTATTGGCATTGCGGCTTCGAGCGTGAAACTTTCGCCTTCGGCAACGACAATCACCGATCGGCAATCACTGACCGTAAACGTCACCGTCAACGGGGTCAATGGGCAGCCTGCGCCCACTGGGACAGTCTCTCTCGCGTTTTCCTCCTCTTCCGGAAACCTGTTTTTAACCGCGGGAACACTTGAAAATGGAACGGCCAGCGTGAACATTGCAGCCGGAACATTGTGGAGCGGCCCCAACCTCTTAACCGCCGGCTACACGGGAGACAACGTATACGGGATCTCCAGCGCCACAACCACAATCGTCGTTTCGCTGGTTGTGATCGCCATTCCGGCGCCATCCACAGTCGCGCCGGGAGCCAGCACAACCGCCACAGCCACACTGCAGGCGGGCAGCACATACTCGGGAACGATGAACCTGACGTGCACATTGACGGGTTCGCCGGGAGTCGCCCGAAGCCTGCCCAGCTGCACCCTGAATCCGGCAAACATCGCCCTCACTCCCGCCGGCAGTGGGACCACCGTCGTAACCGTCAAGACAACGGCCGCGACCAGCGGCGCTCTCCTGAGGCCGCGTCTGTTTGGGATCGGGGCGGGCGGCGTAGTGCTGGTTTGTATTTTTCTGGCTGTGCCGCTCAGGCGCAGGTGGTCATTAGTTGCCGTGCTTTTCCTGGTCTTTGGTTCGGGAATGATCGCATGCGGTGGCGGCGGAATGCATCCTGGATCAGGCTCCAATTCCGGCAACCCTGCCACGACCGCAGGCACTTACATATTTACTCTGGCGGGAACGGATTCAACAGATGCCAAAACCAAGACGCAAACCCAATTCACGATCACGGTGCAATAAGGAAATCGTGATGAACTCGCAATGAAGCCAATGGCATCTGGGTGGTGCAATGCCATCCGACCACTCTCGCGGACCGATTTGAAAAAGGCGGCAATTGAGGTCAGTCTGATACCGGCCGGAAGGAAAGCCTTCCAACGACCGGGCCAAGTTGCTGCAAAAAGGGATGAGTCAGAGCTGGCTTGTGTGCGGAACCAACTGGATCATCATCGGCGAAGCAGCCTCCAGGTGAATCTGGTTCCTCAGCCCGTGCGTCAGTGCGCGCTAGACGACGGGCAGGAGATTTATATGAAGGCGAAGACACAATGGCTTAGGAGACGCACTTGGGCAAACAATATGGCGAGCGTCGAAGAATTGCGCTTGAGTCGCTGAGTCATCGCCGAGGGCATCGACATCCGGGACTTTGTAAATAACACTATGAAAGTGGCGGAGATTTTTTTAAACTTATTCCAGTTTTCGGGTGGCGGACAGAGGCGGGCAGCGGCAGGTTGGTGGGGATCGATATGAATCGGCGGGGGAAGATGAAGCACATACACATTCTGTACAGGGTTTTCGTTATCTGGGTGTCTCTGATTTGCGCGCAGGCCGCCTTTAGCCAGGTTCGTGTTCTGGCCGACCAGGTCGGATATGAATCCACAGCGATGAAGCAGGCGATTGTAGCCGGAACCGCGCAGGATCACCCCCAGAAGTTCGAGTTGGTCGATACCGACACAGCCAAAACGGTGTATGCCGGCGATCTGAAGCCGGCAGGAACGGTGTTTGACTGGAAGGGCCGCACGTTCTGGATCGCGGATTTCTCTGGCTGGCGGCAGCCCGGGCATTATGCCATCCGGCTGCATACGGAATCGGGCGAGGCGCAATCGTGCCCATTCGAGATCCAGGACGATATTCTGGAGCGCGGTACGCTGTCCAATGTCATTTTCTATTTCAAGGGGCAGCGATCAAGCGGGCCTTTTGATCAGGCCGACAGACATCTCGCTGTGCCCGGCTCGCCAGGGACCTTCGTTGACGTTCATGGCGGCTGGTACGACGCGACGGGCGATTACGGCATTCATCTTTCCCACCAGAATCCGACATCGTATTTCAATCCGCAACAGACGCCGCTGGTGGTTTGGAGCCTGCTGTCGAGTTACAACCTGCTCAAAAGCCGGAACAATGACAACTTCAGCGAATACGAGCGCCGGCTGCTGGATGAGGGTCTGTACGGTGCGGATTTCCTGGTCCGGGTGAAGCGGCCGGGTGGCTCATTCTTTGAATCGATCACCGCGCCTGGACGCGAAAAGCTCGCCAAAGACCGCGAGATCGGGAACCCCAATTGGCGAACGCGCATCAAGACCAACACGCTGGAGTCCACCGAGTCGATTGCGCAAGCGGAGGGACCGCATGCGTATGAGGCCAGCTTCCGTGCGGGGGGAGGGATGGCGATTGCGGCGCTGGCGCTGGCCGGCACCATGCCGGAACAGGGTGAGTATCCGCGCGCGCGCTATTTGAAGGCGGCCGAGGAGGCGTTTGCATTTCTCGACCGCCACAATCGTAAAGTGGTGAACGACGGAGTGGAGAACATTCTCGACGATTATTGCGCGCTGATGGCCGCAACGGAACTGTACAAGGCCAGCCACGAGGAGTCGTATCGCACGGCGGCCACGCAGCGCGCGCAGAGCCTGATGGCGCGCCTGACCGAAACGGGCAGGTGGCGCGATTATTGGCGGGCGGATGCAGGAACGCGTCCTTACTTTCATCCATCGGACGCGGGCCTGCCCGTTGTGAGCTTGCTGAACTACGCGGCGATCGCCTCACCGGAACAGCGGCGAAGGGCCCTGCAGACGGTCGAGCATACGCTGCGCTTCGAATTGGCGGTAACGGCGGAAGTGAACAATCCCTTTGGCTACGCGCGTCAACTGGTGCGCAGCAAAGATGGAACGCTGCGCACGGCGTTCTTCTTCCCTCACGACACGGAGGCTGCTCCGTGGTGGCAGGGCGAGAACGCCCGGCTTGGCTCGCTGGCTGCTGCGGCGCGCCTGGCGGCGCCGTATTTTCCGGATCAGCCGCAGCTTCAGGCGGAGCTCCGCAACTATGCGTGGAACCAGTTGCACTGGATTCTAGGCCGCAACCCCTTCGACACCAGCATGCTGATGGGAAGCGGGCACAACAATGCCGCGTATATGTTCTTCCAGTCGTATAAGTACACGAGCGCTCCGGGAGCGGCGCTGAACGGAATCACATCGGCCCTGAATGACGAGGACGGCATTGCGTTCAACGAGGGCTTTGCGGTCACCGGCAAGGACGAAGACTGGCGATGGACGGAGGAGTGGCTCCCCCATGCAGCGTGGTATCTCTACGCAATCAGCTTGCCGCACTAAAGGGAAGAGGACGTTGCCGAAGTCTCAGCGCGTCTCGTCCGCCGCGCGCCGCGGGACTTTCACTTGCGTGAGGGCGGGACTTCCATAGTTCGCCGTGAATATCTGTCCTGTCTGCTCATCGACGGTCACGGCATAGGGGTTCTCGCCGGCGGCGAAGGTCCCGATCACACGGTTGTTGTTGCCGTCGACGGCCGTGACGCTGTTGCCGTGTACATTCGCGACATAGACTACGTTCCGCACGGGATCCACAGCCATTGCTTGCGGATGTTCGCCAACAGGAAGCGTGGCAATTGCCCTTTGGGTGCGAAGGTCGATGACGCTCAGCGTCTGGTCGCCGTAATTGACGGCATAGAGCCGTTGCGCCGACGAATTCACCGCGACGGCACAGGGGATATGCCCCACCGGGATGGTGTGAACGGCCAGCGTCTTCTCATTCAATGACACGATCTCGGCGGTTCCGGTGTGCGCCAGATAGAGAGAATCGGAGCCTTCGTCAAAGACGATGCCCCAAATGTGCGGTCCGACCCTGACCTTGCGTACCGTACCCGTCGCGCCGTCCACGATGCGGATCTCCGGATCCTCGTAGTGTGTCAGGAAGATGATGTTGGTGCGGGAGTCGATCGCAACTCCATCGGCGCCGCCCACGTTCAACGGATGCGCCGTATCCGTCCGCACATCGATCACCGTGACGGCATTGCTGTAGGTATTGGTCACGTAGACGGTGCCGGTGGCCTCGTTGACGGCGATCGCGTAGGGATGAGCCTCGCCGGGGATGGTCGCCACCACCGCGTCAGAGACGCCGTCGATTACGCTGATGTTGCCGCTTCCCGTATTCGCGACGTAGATCTTGTTGGCCGCGCGGTCGATGGCGAGGGCAATCGGGTTGGCTCCCACCTTCACGGTCCGGGTCGTCCTGGCGCTGTTGTTCATCACGGTAACGCTGCCACCGGGTTCATCTACGGCATAGGCTTTGTGGGTCGAAGGGTTCACTCCGACTCCCATGCTGGTGATCAGGCGGCCGGGCGGGGCGCCGCTCCCCGCTTGGGCAAGGCCAACGGCCCCGCCAGAGACCAGGCAGCAAAGCACAGTGGCCTGGAAAACTATGCCCAACCTCAAGGAAACCGCGGGGGCAAGAAATTCCGGACGTTGCATGTTGTGAGTAACCTCGTGAAGGTTGCTATATTATCAAACATTATAAAGTTTGGTGTCGAACTGACCACCGGACGCGAAGGGTCTCGATGACGCGGCACATGCGCGCTCTCATTTTTCTGATGCTGTTAGCTCTGCCGGGCTCCGCTGGATTCGGGCAGGAGCCGCCTTTCCGCGTCCTCGCGTTTTATTCGACCCATGTGGAACAGGACCACGTCGACTTCGCCCTGCAGGCGATTCCGTTCTTCGAGGCGATGGCGAAACGCGATGGCTTCGAGTTCAAGGCCACTTCCGACTGGAATGAAATGAATCCGGCGGTGCTCAAGCAATACCAGGTGGTGCTTTGGCTCGACGATGCGCCTTCCACCGCCGCCCAACGCTCGGCCTTTGAAGGGTACATGGAACATGGAGGCGGATGGTTCGGCTTCCATATCGCGGGGTGGATGGACAGCCGTCAGACGTGGCCGTGGTTTGCTGATTTTCTGGGCACCCTGTTCTACGGCAACAGTTGGCCGCCGTTACCGGCTGCGCTCATCGTGGACGTTCCGAAGCACCCTGCATTGAAGGGCGTTCCCGCGAGCTTTCTGTCGCCTGCGAACGAGTGGTACAGCTGGGATCCCGACCCGCGGCACACGCCGGGAGTGAAGGTGCTGATGACGCTTGCCCCATCAAACTACCCTATCGGATTCAAGGACACACTGGAGGGCGGCGACATTCCGGTCACGTGGACCAACACGAAGTACCGGATGCTCTACACGAATATGGGACACGGTGACAAGATTTTTACCAGTCCGCAACAGAACCGCTTTTTTGAAAGCGCCCTGCTCTGGCTGGGCAGGCAGCCGGCTTCTACCGCTCGAAGTGCGGTTCAGACGCGATAGGACTGTGATGATTCCGACCGGCCAGGCGAGTGCTTTTGCACGTGAGGCGAGCGACGCCATTGACCCGCCGCAAAGCGAATTGTTACGAATCCTGGGGCAATGAGTGCGATCCAGACAAACGGGAGGGAAGAACTTTGGCTAAACGTGCCGCAGGCAGTGTAACGATTCAAAGGATGTGCGTGCGGGTGCTGCCGGTTCTTGCGTTCGGGCTTTCGCTTTGCATTTCGAGCGCGGCATTCGCCCAGCAAAAAGCGCCGCGTTTCCGTGTGGTTGCGCTGGCGGAGGCCGGCGGGATTCACAAGCCCTTTGTGGATGCGGCGATGGAATGGTTGAATGCGCTGGCCAAACAAGACAACTTCGCAGTGGACTATATTCAAAACACCAGCAAGATTAACGATGTATTTCTCTCGCAGTACCAGTTGTTCATCCAGTTGAACTATCCGCCTTACAATTGGACGCCCACCGCGCAGGCTGCTTTTGTGCGGTATATCGAGGAAGGCCGCGGTGGATGGATCGGATTTCATCATGCCACGCTTCTCGGCGAATTCGACGGATTCAAGATGTGGCCGTGGTTCTCTGACTTCATGGGCGGCATTCGTTTCACGGGCTACATTCCTGGATTTGCGAACGGGATGGTGACGGTGGAAGATCCTTCGCATCCGGCGATGAAGGGGGTAGCCACGCCCTTCCTGGTGCAGAAAGAGGAGTGGTACACATGGAGCCAGTCGCCGCGTGCCAACGTGCACGTGCTCGCCAGCGTGAATGAGAGCACTTACTCACCAGACACCACGACGAAGATGGGCGACCATCCCGTGATCTGGTCGAATGAGCACTACAAGGCCCGGAATATTTACATCTTCATGGGCCACCATCCCGAGCTTTTTCAGAATCAGGCCTTCACAACCATCTTCAAGAATTCCATCTTCTGGGCGGCTCATCAAAACCCGCAATAGAGTCCAGATCGAGGACGTCAAGAATCGGGGTGTCGATCTCCGCGCCGAGGATGGCGGAGAGGGGGTACCCGGCCTGGGGTCACTTCGACGCCCAATACTGGCTGAAGCCAATGTATTCGGCAGGGACCGTCGCCAGGATCTTGCGGCGCAATTCGAGCAGATCGACCGAGCCCAGGCTGCTGTAGAGAACTTTGCCATCGGCGCCGATAAGAACGGTGTAAGGTACGGCCGATTGCCATGCCGGGTCGAACGCCGCTTGCAACGCCGCAGTGTCGTCCGAGGCAAAGATCAGGTTTCGGCTGGTGGCATGCTTCTTCTCAAGGAAGCGCAACACCCCGGCCTTCTCTTCGGGCATGTTGGCGGAGACGGTGACCAACTCGAAATCGCGATCGCTGTACATGCGGAAGGTATCCTGCAGGTCCGCGAACTCCGCCACGCACGACCCGCACCATGTGGCCCAAAAGCTGACCAGAATGACATGCCCGGTGGGATTGGCCCGCAGCTTCTTCAGCCCTTCGGTGTCCACTGGTTCCACGCTCACGGGCTGCGCTTCTAGCTTTTGCTGGTAGGCAAGGCGAAGCGCTTCTTTTTCCTGCCATTTAGTCGAGCACCCATAAGCCCCCGTGTGCGTTACGAGCACGGGCTTGCCTGCCAGCAATGCCTCGATAGCATCCTGGGCTTCGTGGATCTTCACCTTCTCAATGCGATAGTTATCGTCGATGTGGCCCTCGTAGCGAAGCCGGCGGTCCTTGTCGAAGATGAAGATGTGGGGGGTCGCCTGCGGCCCGTAGGCGCGCGTTACCGCCTGGGTGTCTCCGTCGTAGAGATACGGATAATGAAGATGCTTGTACGCTACGCGGATCTTCATCTCGGGCAGCGTGTCGCTGGTGTCGGAGGAGTCCAGTTCGTCGATGGTCAGGGCCTTGGGATCGTTTCCCTGTATGGCCACAAGCGCTACGCCGCGCTTGCCGTAGTCCTCATAGAGGCGTTCGATACGCTGTTCGTATATCTGCGCAATGGGGCAATGGTTGCAGGTGAACACGACCGCCAGCACCGGGCTGGCGGAATAGTCGCCCAGCTTATGCACCTTGCCGTCCACTCCAGGAAGCGCAAAGTCCGGCGCCGGCGAGCCGAGTGCCAGGATGGGGTGGGCGGTCTGGCAGCAGGCGCCCGCCCCTATGCCCATCGTCAGAATCAAGATAGATATGGTGCGCATGGAGTATTTCTCCCAGGGACTTCTCCGCGCCCGCGATTCTGGCACGCGGCAGCTTTCTAACGTTGTATAACAAAGACCCGGTCCTGCCAAGCAGGAAATGCCGCCTCCCTTCACAAACTAACTCATGCGGAGGGATGCGGGATCAGGATGGCGGGCAAAGCTTCGAGCGCCAGCGCGATCGATCCCCACAGCGCGGAACGGTCGCCCAATGCGCTGGACTTGATCCTGGTGACTGCGAATTCGCTGCCCTCGAGCTGCTGACGCACGAAGTCGATTATCACCGGATGGCTGCCGATTTCGCCGCCAAGCAGGATCAACCCGGGGTTCAGAATCAAGGAAAGGTTGATCACGATGTCGGCTGCAATCTCCGCGCGCTGACGAATCAGTTTGGCGGCGCAACTGTCCCCTTCCCGCGCTAGGTTCAAGATCGCGGTGGCGTCCGCCGGCTGTTGTGAGTGCTTTGCGCCATGCGACGCTTTGCCACAACTTTCACGCCAGCTATTGAGAATCCCCGAACTGGTCAGCACAGATTCCAATTCGCCAAACTCGTGAATGGCGGGAGCGCGCCGGGAGATCGACGGCAGCCGCAGGTAGCCGATCTCTCCCGCCGACCAGTGCGCGCCATGGTGAACCTTGCCTCCCAGGCAGATTCCCGCGCCCACGTTCGCACCCAGATGAATCAGCACGAAATCACGCTCCGAACGCGCCGCACCCCTGAATTGCTCGCCCAGCGCCGCAAGGTTCATGTCGTTCTCAATCAAGACGGGGCAACCCACGACCTTGCTCAGCATGGACCGCAGCGGCACAGAACGCCAGCCTTTCAAGGTGCTGATCGACAGCACGCTTCCTTCGTCGACATTGACGATGGCCGGAACGCCGACCACGGTGGCCAGCAGTTGTTCCGCGGACTTTCGCTGTTTCTTCAGCGCCTTCACTTCCTCGCCAATGCAGGCGCAGACAGCGTCAGGATCGGTGCGGCGCTTGGAAAGCGCGACCGTGCGCACCGCGAGTTCGCTGCCGTTTAAGTCGGTGAGCAGGAAGGAGATAGCGGCAGCGGTAATTTCCACTCCCAGAAGGCATCCACGCTCGGCTTTGAAACGGATCAGGTCGGGAGGGCGGCCGCCGCTGGACTCGCCTTCTCCCAACGGCTCGACCAGGTTCGCCGTCAGAAGGTCTTTCACCACGTTTGTGACTGTGGGCGCACTGAGGCCGGAGGCGCGCACCAAGTCCGCCCGCGAACAGGTGCCGCTTTCGCGCAGCAGCTTCAGGATGCCGTGGGCATTGGTGAAGCGCAAAACAGACGGACGGCCGATTGGGATTGTCTTCTTTTTCACTTGTTCACGGTACGATGCAGGAATCTCACGGTTACTATATGACAGCCTATCCTGTACCGTCACTGGCTGGGCCGGGCTTTGGGATTCCATTTTGACTGATCCCTGCTCTTTATGAAGGTGTGCGAGAATACTTAGGAACCATTAGGAAGTATGGAATGACTGGACTGACAACCACGCAAGAGCCGCGGTGGATCGGGGGGGAGGCTCCGCCATCGGAACTGCTGGGCGCCACCGGAACCCAGATTCTGGAACTGGAGTGCCGTGAACAGCCTGGACGACTGGGTCAGCTCATCGATGCTTACCGGAATGATGCAACGATCCGCGCCGAATTGAAAACGTTTCGTGAACTCGCGGCCAGGCCGGGCGCCGTGGTGTTTGCCGGGATGGGCGCTTCCTACTGTTCCGCTATCGCCGGCTCGATCCTGTTGCAGTCTCATGGGAGGCTGTCGTTCACCGTGGATGCAGGCGAATGGCTCCACTATGCGCGCTCTTTGGACAAGCAGATCGCCCTTACGATGCTGCTGACCACGTCTGGGGAGAGTGCGGAGCTGGTCGAACTGATGCGAGGCCGAGAGGATCAGCCGCTTGGCTTGCTTTGCAACAACACCGCAAGCACCTGCTGGAAACTGGGTGGGAACAAACTGCCGATCCTGGCGGGACCCGAATACGGCAACGCCACTAAAACCTATACGAACGCCACCGCGGCGGCCATCATTCTGGCTGCTGAGATGCTGGGAATTCCGTGGGAAAGAGACGCCGGGGCCGCGGCCGAGAGTTTTGCCACGGATCTTAAAGCGGCCTTTGCTATACGCGCCGATCTCGAGGCATTCTGCCGCGGCGCGGCCAATATCGAAATCGTAGGCCGTGGTGCGGCGTATGGCGGCGCCATCATGAGCGCCCTCTGCATCCGGGAGATGAGCGGTTTTCGCGCCGCCCCGCACACCGGCGCCGGGTTCAAGCACGGGCCCAACCTCGACGTCGACGGATCTCACGTGGCCATCATCTTTGCCCTGGGCCGCGCTGCCGCTTTGGGATACAAGCTGGCCGAAGAGTGCAACCGGCGCGGAGGGAAGGTTGTGCTGATCTCGACTGTGGAGCAGACGCCCTCTGCCTTGTTGTTTCCGGTGCGGATTGGCGAAGTGCCGGAACCGTGGGAAGGCATCACTTCGCTGCTTGTGCCGCAGGCTCTTACGTTAGCGATGGTGGAGCGCACCGGGTCTCGTTTGCCGCCTAGATTTCAGTACGGCGTAATGGAACAGTAAGCAGGATGAGTGTGTCTGCAGTGCAGGAGGGAGCCTTGGCAGCAACTGAAACGCCGCCACAACCGGGGGTTCGCTGGGGATTCTTGTGGCAGGTCTCGTTGATCGCTGGGCTGGGCGGAATCCTTTACGGATTCGATATGGGCGTGATCGCCGCCGCCCTCATCTACGTCCGCGAAGCCTTCGGCCTCTCCACCGTCATGCAGGAACTTGTCGTCAGCGTGGTGCTTGTCGGGGCCATGGCCGGTGCTCTAGGTGGCGGTGCTATTGCCGACAGAATTGGCCGGCGCGCGACGCTGCTCTGGGGCGGCGCTTTGTTTCTGGCCGGCTCCGTGCTCGCCCTGGCCGCGCCCGGCGTGATCCTGCTGATCGTAGCCCGCGCTCTCCTGGGCATCGCCATCGGCTTCACGTCCGTGACTGCTCCTGTGTATGTATCGGAACTGGCGCCGCCGCAATCGCGCGGGACACTCATCGGACTGTACCAATTCGCGCTCACGGTGGGGATCGCACTAGCCGACCTGGTGGGGTATTGGCTCGCATCTCAACATGGCTGGCGGTTGATGTTCGGCATCGGAGCAATTCCCGCGGTGGTATTTATCGCGTGCATCCTCACCTTGCCGGAGAGCCCACGCTGGCTGCTTGCGCAGAACCGCGAAGAGGAAGCCAAAGCGGTGCTGGGCTCGTACACCGATGGCCCTGGGGTCCAGATGCTGCTCGAAGACATTCACGCCGGACTGCAAGTCAGAGTGGAGCAGCGCTGGAGCGCATTGTGGTCTCCTGCAGTCCGCAGATCGCTACTGATTGCTGTGGGATTCACTGTCCTGCAGCAGGCTACTGGCATCAACACCATCATTTACTACGGACCGAAGATCTTCACCCTTGCGGGAATTACATCGAGCGAGAACGCCATCTTTGCCACGCTGCTGGTGGCTGTCACCAACGTACTTGCCACCGTCATCGCGCTTGTTCTGGTCGATCGGGTGGGCCGCAAGCCGCTGCTCTACTGCGGCGTGGGTGGAATGACCGCCTCACTGCTGCTGCTGGCCTATTCGTTCCATGTCCCGGCAGCCTTTGGCGCGCGACCGGGAATCGTGGCCACCGTCTGCCTCATGATCTACATCACCTGTTTCGCCTTCAGCATGGGGCCGATTGCGTGGATCCTGGTCTCGGAAGTCTTTCCTCTCCGAGTGCGGGGCAGAGGAGTGGCCGCTGCGTCCCTGGGCTCGGGTGCTTGCAACTTTGTTGTTTCCCTTACGTTTTTATCCCTCATTCACGCCGCGGGGAATTCTGCAACCTTCTTGATCTACGCGGCATTCTGCATCATCACGTTGTTCTTTGTCCGGTTCATTATTCCCGAGACACGAGGACGCGAACTGGAGAGCATCAGCTCAGAGGCAAATGCCGTTGCGCAATAAAGACGCCGCCATGATGACCAATTCATTTCCCCGGGCCGTCTCAGGGGCAAATCGGAACACATCCGGCAACCACACCGGCGGTGGGCCGGCTCTGCCAGAATCCGGGCCAAGCTACGTCGCCGGCGCCGACATCGGTGGAACAAACCTGCGCCTTGCATTGGCCGATGCCAACGGCGCAATCGCCGCGCGTTGGTCCGCATCCACCGCCGGGATTCGCAACGCTGAATCTGTCGTTGAACTCATCCGCGAAGGGGTGCGGGCGATGCTGGGCCAGGTTTCCGCGCCCGCGGAGTCGCTGAAGGGTATCGCGGCCGGAGCCCCTGGACCCACCAACGTAGACGAAGGAATCGTGGTTGCGACCTCCTACCTGATGGGCTGGCGCAACGTGCCCTTCCGCGCGCTGCTCGAAGAGGCGCTGCATGTTCCCGCGGCCGTCGACAACGACGTCAACCTCGCCGCCCTGGGTGAGGGATGGCTGGGCGCGGCGAAGGATGTAAGCGACTTTGTATTTGTGGGCATCGGAACGGGGGTCGGCGCAGGCATCGTGCTCAACGGCCAGCTCTTTCGCGGCGCCAACTGGAATGCGGGTGAGATCGGCTACATGCTTGTCCCGGGCACGCTCGAGACCAAACGCGAAATCGGCCAGCCGGGCTCTTTGGAAGAGATGATCGGGGGAGATGGCATCCGCACCCAGTGGCGCGATCTTTGGAATGAAAATGCTACGCGCTTGCCCAGCAGTCTCCTCGCTACAGAAGTTTTCGACCATGCGCTGCAAGGCGACGCCTTGGCGCAGGCCATTCTTAGTCAGGCTTCTCGGAAATTGTTTTACGCCATTTGCAACATGGGGTCGGTGCTGAATTGCCCCCTGTTTGTGCTGGGCGGCGGAGTCGGATTACATCCGGCGCTCCTCCGCGAAGTCAAGGGGCTGATGGCCGAATGGCATGTACACTCGTCTGTTCAGATTACGCAAAGCGCATTGGGCCCGGATGCGCAGCTCTTCGGCGCACTGCGCCTGGCGTTCGATACCGCACACTCGCACGCCACGGCTGTTGCAGGACAATGAGCGCTGCGCCTGCTCGCGGTGATTCGCCGGGATGGGCGCCTTTTCGCCACCACGGCGAGCGGCGCCTTGGGATCAATGTCCGGGCGCCACTCCGGTCAGCTCGATACGCCTCTCCACATCGCCGTCCTGCACAATGACGCCAACCCACGGCGTGCGGACGTCGGCGATGCGGGCGTGCCAGATGACTGCATGCTTACGCCCCTGCTCGAGGACTGCCTCCTGCTCTGCCGGTTCACTGAGTTGCAGGTTGTCCGCGCGAAGCGTGAACCGGTGCGGCCCCGTGCCTTCGGCCTCAAGCTGCACGATCACATCCTGCGGCTCCTCATTCTGAACGTGAGCCGTCGTTTCGACCGCCTTGCCCTTGCGTAGGTCCACCCGGTAAGACCCTGCCGAGAGGGCCGCGAGCGAAGCATGCTCCGCGCCTTGCCTCACCTTGTAGCGCCCCTGCGGAACCACGGCGCGAAAATGCCCCGGACTCCCCCATACGGCTGAGAGCACATGCCCGGTTTTCTCATCGACAAGCTGCACGGGGCTCGGGCTGGCGGAATCTGCAACGCCCTCGACAACCGCGGGACCGCTCAAGTCGTTCATGAGCCAGATCCATTCACCCACCGGCTGGGTCCAGACCTCTTTGTAGGTCCAGCAGATCTGGCTTGGCCAATAAGGCGCGTCCGCAGTGCCCCTGGTTTCAATGCCCACGGGAATGGCCCCGACCATCTGTCCCGATCGGACACTGTACAGAGGGTTCCAATCATAACCCTCCCCGTACATGATGCTGCTGGAGAAAGGATTGCGGCCGACAATCCACTGCGCTTGTCTCTGTGCCAGGTCTTCGCCAGCGACATCGCCGCGAAACCGGCTGGCGACAGAGAGCGCCTTGGCCTCGGAGAGCAGAACGCTGGAGTTGCCGCGAAAGTCGAACCACACGGGGAAACGCCGCAGATAGGTATCGCCGCCAAGAGGGATTCCCTGGCGCATCTGAGCACGATACTCTTCCCGATCCGCTTTACGAAGGGGTGTCCAGGTCTTCGATTCAGGCAAAAAACGCACTTCACTCTCGCGGTATACCGCCGCGGGCAGCACGTCGTAGGGAGCATTCACGGCAGCAACAGCTTCCTGATAATACTTTGCGTGCAGCACGATGGCGGAGTACCACCCGATCCAGTGCGGATCGTCGGGCAGCACTTCGCAGAGATGAGCCAATGCGACCACCGGCTGTTCCTCCTGGCCCATGTGAAAGCGGTGGAAAATGTTTTCGCGCGAGGGGCTGGTATAAAAGAAGCCCGTCATCGGGATGCTCCACGGCTGCAGACTGCGCTCCTGGGAAGCCAGGATCTTGTCGGCGAGCTGAATGGCGGCGTCGGCGTAGGATCTGTCGCCGGTCGCCCGATACAGGTCAATAGAGGCGATGGAGCCGAAGGAGATGCGCTCCAACTCGTCCTTCTGTCCGTAGACCTCGGCCAATGGAGGAGCGGTCTTCAATCCCTCCATGGCATAGTTCCAGTCTTGCTTTGCCGTCGCAAGGCTGCGGTTGGCAAGCTCCGCATCGGCATCTTTCAGCACGCGGGCAGCAAGCGCCTCTACCGCGGCGACGCGGAAGTTCCACTCTGGATCGTTCACCGCTTCACCGTGGCGATCGTCCGCATCGCCCATAATGCCGTTGGTCCAATAGCTGATCAGTTGTCCGGTGCTGCGGAATCCGTCTCCGAAGCTGGTCTTCAGAACCCAGTTCAGGCCCCATTTCGCCTCTTCCATCACGCGCAGTGCCAGTTCGGGATCCTGCTGCTGGCGGTTAAGCCGCTCGGCTAATTCAAAAAGTGCGTAGGCGATCCCGGGTGTGTTGCCCGTCGCTGTCAGATCGCCGGCATCGTGGTACCCGCCATTCACAATGATCCGTCTGCCATTGTGAGTGGTATAGGCGTCCTGGTGGCAGATGCCGTGAATGCCCGGGACAACGGTTCCGCAGCGTTCGCTGTATAGAAAGTTCAGCGCCTTCAATACGCTTTCGCGCCACGCATCGTCGCCGATGCGGAAGGGCTGCGTGGTCACCGAACCGGCGCGCAGGAGATAGCGCCCCGGCTTCTGTACCTCTGTGAAGTCGAGGACCTGAAAACTGCCCAGCGCGGTCCGTCTCTGCTCCACGGGCTTGGTGACGACAATTGCCCCAGTCGAGGCATCCACCAGCGAAAACTCGCCGGCTTTGAGGTCGCTCGCAACTGCGCTCTTTGACGATCCGGTCATATAGCCGGAATGGCTGAAGGCAATCCGATCCGGCGAAACATCCCAGCCCTCCACATGATCGGGTACAACAGTCTCCAGCGTGAGGTGATCGATGTACAGCACCGTCTTGTCGCCCGGATCGGGGAACATTCTGGGCATTCCATAGCCGATATCCAGGGCCGTGACTTTGTCGCGGTCGAGAGGCGTGATCTCCCAGACCACGTGATTCCACAGGCGATTCTTCAGAGGGATGGAGTCGTCTCGGCCCTCGTTTGCTGAATCGGGCAGGATGTGCGCGCCTTCGTTGTGCAGCACGAGCGAGGCGGAGATGGCTGGCGCTCCGTCGATATCCGGGTAGATCCACACAGAGATGCGATTGAAACCTCGCCAGTCCTCTGAAGGAAACTTGCGCGTGGCAACCAGGTCGGTCCAGTCGCCGCTCCCGTCGACGCGGCCCATGTTGAAAGTCGACCGGATCTCTAAGGAGTGCAGGCCCTCTTTGACGTGCCCGGACGAAAGGCTCATCTCTCCTTCGCCTTCGAACGACCAGCCGCTCAGGTCTTCCATCTCGTCCAGCAGCCGGGACGTCAGGACCGCTTTGTTGAGCCAGCGGTACTCGGCTCCGTCGTGAGCGACGGGCTGCATGGGATTGGGCGGGAAAGACGACTGCATCACTTGTGCCACGGCTGCCCGGGTTAACAGAGATCCCAGGCTGGCCGCCGCTGCGAAGGAGAACAGAAAGCGTCGCTTGCATGAAGAGGCCGGATTGAGCGCCATCAGTTTTTTGCCTCCAAGGTAATCCCGTGAACGAACCTTTGTTTCATTTCGTGGCCGTTGAAGCCAGCGCAGGCCTTGCATACAGTCGGTTAACGCAGCACAGCGAGAATTCCCCAGATTATCCGATTTACTCTGCACAAGATCGCGCATCCTCCCGGGTCAAGCAGGCGTAGCGAACACCGCCGCCGGTGCGGCCGCGGCACAGTGACTTTGAAGCGCCAGCCGGAACTCAAGATCTATTGAACGAAATTTAGTCTTGTGCTTGAGCAGAATTCCGTGTAATTTGCTTTCATCGCCGTTCATGCAGGCTGTAATTCCCTCCAGCGACGAGACGCGGTAACTTTCTTTCTAACAATAACAAAGGGGGGTGGGAAAAGCAGGTCGGAAATGGAATCAAGGGCGGCGAGGCTCGATCCTCAATGCTACAGTCAATCCGGCATCGGCAGGGACCAAGGTACCCTTTCGAATTGCTGCATAACGATGAACTCTTGTTGAGATTTTAGGAGGCATGTAATGAGGAGTTTTTCTGGATCGTTCCGTTCACTCCTTCTCTTTGCGGCTGTGGCCGGAATTTGTCATTTCGGCTGGGGTCAGGAAGTAACGGCTTCCATAACCGGCACCGTAACGGATCCAAAGGGCGCCGCTTTGCCTGGAGCCACGGTGACGGCCACGTCCCAGGAGCGGGGTCAGATTTACACCGCCCTGACGAACGACAGCGGTCTTTATCGGATCGCCCAACTTCCCGTCGGCGGCTATACCGTTAAAGTCGAGAAAAGCGGATTCGCTTTGTCCTCCTACCCGGCATTTGTGCTCACGTTGAATCAAGTAGCCCGAATCGATGTGGCGATGAAAGTCGGTCAGACGAGCGAGACGGTGGAAGTAAGTGGCTCCTCGCCCGTTCTTTCAACGGAGACGACCCAGGTCGACACCGTCATTAATGCTGCAACCAACGACAACCTTCCGCTGGCTTCGCGCAATTACGTGCAACTGACGCTGCTCGCGCCGGGCTCGGTTTCGACCGATCCGAGCAGTTTCAATAACGGGAACAACACCGGCGGTTATGGCGGCCGTCCCCTGATCAACGGCAATCGCGAGCAGGCAAATAACTTCATGCTCGACGGCATGGACAACAATCAGGTCTCGGATAACTTGCTGGGTTACACGCCGGCTCCGGACGCGATCCAGGAGTTCAACCTGATTACAAATAACGCGCCGGCAGAGTTCGGCAATTTTGAAGGCGGAATCGTCAACGCGACGATCAAGTCCGGCACCAATGCCTTTCACGGCGACATTTGGGAGTTTTTCCGCAACGACGTTCTAAACGCGAATAGCTGGTCAAACAAGCTGGTGAGTCCTGAGCTTCCCAAGGACAAGCTGCGTTGGAATATGTTTGGCGGCACCATCGGGGGGCCGATTATCAAGAATAGGCTCTTCTTCTTTGCCGACTTTCAGGCTCAGCGATTTGATATCCCCAGTTCGTCGAGCTCCAACACGGTTTTCACCGCTGCCGAGCGCGGCGGTGATTTTGGCGCTCTGTGTCAGGGCGGATTTTTCAATGGAGTCTGCACAGGGGCAGGCCAGTTATACAATCCCTGCGCGTCTTTTACGGCGCCTTGCGTCCCCTCATCAACGCCGGCTGCGACGCGCCAGCCCTTTCCGAACAACGTGATTCCGGCTGTCATGATCAGCCCGGTAGCGGCTGCGTTGTTTCAGTCAAGTCTGTATCCGGCTCCCATCAACACCGCGCTGCAAAACAATGCGGTGAATACGAGTAATTCAGCCTTCAATGTGGAGCAGGGCGATCTGAAGATAGACTTCAAAGCTACACAAAAAGACAACATCTCCTATCGCTTCACCAGGGCTTATCAAGAAAATCCATCCTTCAATTCGCAGGTACTGTTGTCGAATGGCTACTCAGCGACGCCGATTTACAACACGGTTGGCGACTGGACTCGCGCGATCGGAAACAATCTGGTGAATGATGCCCGCATTGGTTGGAGCCACGTCACGCTGAATAGCGGCAACGCCTGGGCATCCGGCGTTGGGCAATTTGGCAACACGCTGGGCATTGGAAACGGTAATCCTGCAACTCTTGATGGCTTGCTCGCGCTCACCTTCAGTAATACAGCTGTTAGCAACTTGGGAGCCTCTGAGCAGACCCAGAGCTTCGATGACCACGTCTGGCAATTCGAGGATGGGTTGAGTTGGAGCCACGGACGGCATAACTTCAAGTTTGGCGGTCAGTTGTTCCGCCAGATTATCAAGACATTCTATGCCGGTAACAACGGTCAACTTGGTCTCATGGACTTCGACGGAAGGTTTACCAGTCCCGATGTTGGAGCTTCCGGAGGTGACGGTGGCGCCGATTTTGTCCTCGGCCTCGACTTCCAATACGGTCGCGGGGTAAGTACCGGGAAAACCTGGCAGCAGGCCAGCAACGTCATCGGGGCTTACGCGGAAGATACGTGGCGCATCACCGACAGCTTAACCTTGAATCTCGGTCTGCGTTATGATGCGCACACCCCCTGGGCGGAAGAAAACGACCAGCAAGCGAACTACAACATTGATACCGGCAATATCGACCTCGCCGGCAAGAATGGGGCTAGTCGCGCTCTTTACAACGGCTTCTACGGAGGCAGGGATTTCCAGCCCCGCATCGGGTTTGCGTGGACTCCGGGGGCATTGGGCGGGCACACAGTGATCCGCGGCGCCTTCACAATTTCATCGTATTTGGAAGGTACCGGCACGAACCTTCGTTTGACACTCAATCCACCTTTCACCCCGGCTGAAATCAACGCCATCTATAACGGCACTCCGCTACCCCTGACCAATACAACGGATGGCATTGCGGGTTCGGCTTCGGCCGCCTCCTGCGCTCCGCCAGAGTATGCTTGCTACGCTCAGGCCTTCCTCAGGGTTTGGGATCCCAATGTGCAGCCTGCCATCGCGGATGAATACAACGCGACGGTCCAACACCAATTTGGTGGTAATACGACGGTCCAGGTCGGGTATGTTGGGCAGAGGGGAACTCACCTGATGGTGCCATTCGACTATGCGCAGAGACAGCTGCTGGCGAATTCATCTTGCGACACTCCTCCCTGCACGGCGCCCAGCCCCTATTTCGCAGCCAACCAGACGCTCTACAACGTTTTGGGCGACCCTGCTCAAGGCGGCGAGGGTGCGACCGTTTCGGGCACCAAATCCAATGGCAATATGAGGTACAACTCATTGCAAGCCGTGCTGCAGAAAGAGATCAGTCACGGTTTGCAGTACCAGGTCTCGTATACGTTCTCCAAGTGCATGTCTGACAACACGGGGTATTACGGCGCGTGGGTCAACGCCCTGAGTGCCTCAGCATATTGGCAGAACGTCTACGATCAGCGATCGGAGTGGGCGCCATGCTACTACGATGCTACTCACGTCCTTTCAGCGTATGCGGTTTACGACCTTCCCTTCGGGCGCGGAAAGGCGGTGGGGAAGGACGTCAATGGCGTAGTCAATCAAGTAATTGGAGGATGGGCGGTTAGCCCCATCGTCTCTTTCCGTACCGGCTGGCCATTGCCGGTCTATGGAGCCCAGGATGAGTCGGGTACATTCGGGCGCGGAGCGCGAGCAGACTGCAACGGCCTCCCGTCGATTACGAAGACGACGATAGAGGGAGTAGGCGTTCAGTGGTTCAACAATACTGGACAATTCAACAATCCAGCGGTTGGCACCTTTGGCAACTGCTCGCCGCAACTCGATGGGCTCCGTTCGCCCCGTTACACCGACGTCGACATGAGTGTACATAAGAACTTCCCAATCACCGAGCGATTCCGGTTGCAGTTCCGGACCGACTTCATCAACGCTTTCAACCATGTCCAGTTCAACGCACCCAACATGAGTTTGGGATCCACGATGGGACAGATTACCGGTGCCCAACCCCCAAGGAACATACAGTTGGCACTGAAACTCTATTACTGAAAACAAGGCACGTATAATGATGCAGGCGAGCAACCTCGCCTGCATCATTTACGTTACTTTTCAGAGAGGGATCTTCGATATTCACCTCCAGATGTGTAGATCCTTGGCGAAGGCCGCGGCGATTCCCGCCTTACTGGGTTGTTTCTGGCACGGGTCGATCCTGCTCGCTCAGCAATCCCCAGCTCCCGGTTCGCGACCTGTTCTAACTCCCGAAAAAGCAATCAGTCTGGCGGAGCAGGGACGCTGCAGCGAAAGCATCTCCGCACTGAAACATGCAATGGCGGCCGCCGTCCCCGCTGAGCTGCAGAAAGAGGCTGGCGTGCTCGGCGTTCGTTGTTCCCTGGCCATGGATGACCGTGACTCGACTAATGAATTCATCCGGTTGCTGACGAAGCAATTTCGCAAGGACCCGGATGTCCTCTTTGTAATCGTCCACGCCTATTCCGACTTGTCGACGCGAACGGCCCAGGATCTTGGTCGCGATGCCCCGCAATCCATCGCCGCGCATAAGTTGAACGCTGAAGCGCTCGAAATGCAGGGTAGGTGGGAACCTGCTCAGCTTGAGTACGAAGCGATAATCCAGAAAGATCCTAACGTTCGCGGCATCCACTTCTTGTTGGGCAGGCTACTTCTCTCGCGGCCGGATGCAGGGCCCGACGCAGTGGAACGTGCCAGGCAGGAGTTCCTCAAGGAACTTACGATCGATCCCAGTAATGCTGGGGCACATTACATTTTGGGAGAACTTGCGCGAAGGGATGACAAATGCGAGGAGGCCATTCCACAATTCTCTGAGGCGATCAAGTTTAATCCCGATTTTGCGGAGGCCTATCTCGGCAAGGGGCTTTGTCTCGTGAATTTGAAAAAATATGAAGAGGCAATTCCACCCCTGCGCAGCGCGGAGCGCCTCACGCCGGGAAATCCGGAGGTACACCACACGCTTGCTATGGCCCTCCAGAGATCCGGGCACAAAGAGGAAGCAGAAAAGGAATTCTCCATTCACCGCAGCCTCACTTCTGGGCAAGGCTCTGAAAGCCCACAATAGGGCTATGGCACAATAACCGGGCACACTGAACACACATGCGGCGTTGGACGCGTGCGGCCGATACACCATGGGTCCCGGTAGTGATACCCGATGACGTGCTGGCTGAACGCCGCGAGGTCACAGGGGCGGAAAGCCGTCACTGAGCGAGAGAAAGCCGCTATACCCATCAGAGGTGGGATATCATTTTGAAGCACCGGGTTGCGGAAACATCTCGGCGGACGAACCATCTGGCTCATTCACTCATCATGCGTTTCTTAACCGTGATACTTGCCGTCAGCCTGGTCGCCATGGTCGCGCTGACTCCTGCTTTGGTCAAATCGAACGCCTCGGCACAAACATCGGGCAATTCGGGCACCATCCGGTTCGAGGATATTGCCGGCAAAGCAGGCCTGCGCTTCACGACTCAAAACTCCCCGACTGCCAACAAGAATCAGATAGAAACCATGGTTGCCGGAGTCGCGCTGATCGACTATGACGGAGATGGGTGGCTGGATATCTACCTGGTGAACGGCGCGGCCATACCTTCGCTGCAAAAAGAATCTCCGGCATACTGGAACCGCCTATATCGAAATAATCACGACGGCACATTTACCGACGTCACCGAGCGTGCCGGGGTTGCCGGCGCGGGCTACGGAATGGGCGTTGCTGTCGGCGACTTTGACAACGACGGCAGGCCGGACATATTTCTCGCGAACGTCAATGGCAACCAGCTGTTTCACAACAACGGCGATGGTACATTCACCGACGTAACCGCGAAAGCCGGGGTGAGCGGTGCCGAGATGAATGGCAAGAAAATGTGGTCGGTCGGGGCGGGTTGGTTCGACTACAACAACGATGGCTTGCTTGACCTGTTCGTGGTGAATTACTGCGGCTGGGAAGTAAACAAGGATCCGGTATGCCTGCTGAAGGACGGAGTGCGAGCCTACTGCCATCCCAAGAATTACACTTCTCTTCATAACACGCTGTACCGCAATAATGGCGACGGTACCTTCACCGACGTTTCGCAGGAGACGGGGATCGCGGCGCATATGGGCAAGGGCATGAGCGTCTCCTTTGCAGACTATGACGGCGACGGATTTCTCGACGCCTTCGTGGCGAACGATACAACTCCGGCATTTCTCTTCCATAATCTTCACGGCAAAAAATTCGAAGAAGTCGGGGCGGCGGCCGGGGTGGCGTACTCTCCTGAAGGGTTCACGCTTTCAGGAATGGGGTCGGATTTTCGGGATGTAAACAATGATGGGTTGCCTGATATCTGGTACACGGCCGTAGAGCACCAGATGTTTCCCCTCTTGGTAAACGCCGGGGGCGGAGTTTTCGATGATGCAACTCACACGAGAGGGCTGCAATCGACAAACGAGATGTCGGGATGGGGCAATGGCATTTTCGATTTTGATAATGACGGATGGAAGGATCTTTTTGTAGCAAGGGCCAATGTGCTTGATAACATCAGCCAGTTGACCCCGAGTCGAAAATACCCGGAGCCCAATTCACTGTTCCGTAACCTGGGCAATGGGAAGTTCGCTGATGTAGGCGGCACGACTGGACCCGATTTCCAACTTGCAGCCCCTCACCGCGGGGTTGCATTTGGCGACCTTTTCAACGATGGACACATCGACGCTGTGGTGACAGTGCTCAACGGACCGGTCAAGCTTCTTCGCAACATTTCCAATACAGGGAACCATTGGATCCTTTTGAAACTTGTAGGGACCAAGAGCAATCGCATGGGAATCGGCGCACAGGTTCACATTACAAGTGAAGATGGACGCCAGCAGTGGAATGAAGTGACGACGGCGGTAGGTTACACGTCCTCGAGTGACAATCGGGTGCACTTTGGCCTGGGTGGTACACAGCGGATCAAAGATATTGAAATCCTTTGGCCAAGCGGGATCCATCAGGTGTTGCACAATGTTGCCGCTGACCAGATTCTCACCATCGAGGAGCCTCAGCACTAGCCGTCGCCGAGTGTAGCCCGCCGAATCGGTGCGGCGGGCGGTTCTTGTCGAGGGCAAGAGACAGAGCCTGAGAGTGTGCGCAGAACCCGCCACGGCATCCCTTGTCGGATCATCCGTACTGATAGGAAATTTGGAATCATTCGCCGGTTGCCAGCTTTCCGCAGCACTCGGGCCGATCAGGCAGGCTGCGGTGATCCCAGCCTCCGCCGATTGCCTGAATCAATAGCACTGCGCTTGCCATGCGTCGCCCCAGGATATTCACGGCCGTTACTTCATCAGTGAGCGCGGCATTCTGAGCCGTGATGACTTCGAGGTAGCTCGTGACTCCGCCGTCGTATCGCGTGTTTGACAGATTGAGAGACCGCTGCGCTGCCTGCACCGCCCCAGTCTGGACGCTCGCTTCCTGTTCAAGAATTCGCAACGCCGCAAGATTGTCTTCAACCTGTTGGAAGCCAGTCAGCACCGTCTCACGGTATGACGCAACTTCGGAGTTGTAGGTAGCCCTGGCCTCATCGTTGAGTGCGTGCCGGCGGCCTCCATCAAACAGGGTCTGGACGAGGGATCCTCCAACGGACCACATCGCGCTCGGTCCCTGGAGCAACGTGGTGATGGATCCGCTCTCAAACCCTCCGCTTCCCATGATGTTCACCAGCGGATAATATGCGGTACGGGCGAGTCCAACCTCGGCATTTGCCGAAGCCACGCGGCGTTCGGCTGCCGCGATGTCCGGGCGGCGCTCGAGTAACTCCGAGGGAACTCCGACCGGAATTACCGGCGGTGGAGCGGTGAGAGGCAGTGGCGGCAGTGCGAAATCCGCCGGAGCCTTTCCGACCAATACGGCCGCGGCGTGTTCATACTGAGCGCGGGCCACTCCCACGTCGACTAGCTGGGCACGCGTCGTCTCAAGTATCGTTCGCGCTTGCTCGACTTCGACTTCAGAACCAAGGCCGCCGTGATATCGGTCTTCGTTGAGTTGCAAGGCCTGCTCGTACTGCGCGACCGTGTCTCTGAGTAATTTCTCTTCCGCATCCAGGGTACGCGCCGCGAAGTAGTCGACAGCCAGGGTCGCATGCATGCTGAGATTGACCACGGCTAGATCCGCCGCTGTCGCTTGTGCCTGCTCTCGATACGCCTCCACGTTGCGGCTCACTCGCCCCCAGATATTCGCCTCGTAAGAGAAGTTGACCGGCAGGACAAAATCGTTGAAGGTCAGCCCGTCAAAGTTTGAACTTGGGGGAGGACGGTTGTTGGAATAACGCTCCCGGGTCGCAGAGGGAGATGTGGTGACGGTGGGGTAATAATCGGCGCGAACATACCGCACTGCGGCCCTGGATTCCTGATATTGAGCGACGGCGGCCTTGAGATTCTGGTTTGAAACATTGATCTGATCTTCGAGAGCATTCAGTTGCGAATCCTGAAACATCTCCCACCAGTTTCCGCCCAGGTTCTGATCGTTCGGTTGTGCAGCTTTCCAGTTCCCACTCTCCCTGTACGCAGGCGGCGCTGCAACGGCAGGGGTCTTGTACTTAGGGCCCAACGCGCAACCGGTGAAGAGAAGAGCCCCGGCGAGGAAAAGAACGATCTTGGCTGAACGCTCGAAGCGGGTCGAGAATTGAATACTGCGGGTGCATTTCATCGCGAATCTCCTGGCAGAGTAGCTTGCACTATGTTGACTTGCTGGCCGGATACGAGCGAATCCGGAGGGTTCACAATGACTTGGTCGTTGGGTTTGAGACCGGCAACAACCTCGATCTGATCTCCAAAGTCGTGGCCCGGACTGACATCCGTAATCGCGACCTGCCCGTCTCTCACCACGCCCACTTGCAGTTTCTCGTCCCTGAAGATCAGAGAACTGACTGGCAGAAGGAAGGTTGAATTATGGGCAGCGATTTGCAGATGCACTTCCGCGTACGATCCGGACAAAAGAGTTGCGCCGGGATTGTCCAGGTCAACTTCGGTGAGCAACGTCCGGGTGGTCGCATTAATGGCTTCGGAGGTGCGCACCAGCTTTCCCGGAAATCTTTTGCCGGGAAATTCCGTTAGAGTTATATCCGCGGCGGTCTGGCCTGGCTTTATGCTTTGGGAATATTCTTCAGGGACATTGACATAGACACGCAGAGTGCGTGTTTGAGAGATGTCAAAGAGATCGGTCTTGGGAGCGGCGGAACTGCCCGAGTTGATAAGGTCGCCAATGTCGGTGTTTCGCGCCGTGATGACTCCGTCGAACGGAGCATAAACCTTCTCAAATGAGACCAGCGCCTCGTAGTGACGAACATTGGCCATGTCGGCATCCACGATTGCCTGATTAGCTGCGTAAGTGCCAACGGCGTTATCAACGTCCTGTTGCGCAACGGCATGTTTCGTCAACAACGACTGATAGCGATCCCTCGTAATCTGTGCGAGTTGCAGGTTGGCTTGCGCGGTGGCGAGCGTGCTGCGTGCTTGCGCTAATTGCTCGTCAACCTCCGGAGTCTGAATGATAGCCAGCAAGTCTCCGGCTTTCACGTGCGCACCAATATCGAAGTACCACCCCTTCAGATAGCCGTCGGTACGAGCGTAGATCGGCGAAGTCACGAACGGCTGTATGTTGCCGGGCAGAATGATCTCCTGGGACGGCGCGGTTTGCTTCGGCGTTACAACTGAAACAGAAGGCACCGCCATTTGTGTTGTTATCGTGCTCAGGTTTGTCTCGTCCCTGACGCGAGATCTGATGCCCGCGGCCAACAGTCCAATCGCGCTGAAAGCGACAATCGCGGCGATGAGCCACCGCCTCTGCGACGGTCCGCGGCCCCCTTCGTTCAGAGGACAGGATGTTACGGTTTCGATTCGTTCAGATAGTTGTGTTTGTGTCATGTCAATCACCCGTGTTCTCGGTTTGTAGCTGCGTTGTGAGCACATCGCGATCCTGTACCGGTTGCCGCTTTACCCCATGCAGCACGCTGAAGAAGGTAGGAACAAACAACAATGTGGATACTGTGGCGAACAACAGGCCGCCGATGACGGCCCGTCCCAGGGGAGCGTTCTGCTCGCCGCCGTCGCCGAGCCCGAGCGCCATCGGAACCATGCCGATGATCATGGCCAACGCGGTCATCAGCACGGGACGGAAACGCGTGAAGCCCGCTTCGAGAGCGGCTGAGAGCGCATCCTTGCCTTGCGCAATCTGTTCTGTAGCAAAGCTCACAACGAGGATGCTGTTGGCGGTGGCAACTCCCATGCACATGATGGTTCCCATGAGTGCAGGAACGCTCAAAGTGGTGTGCGTAATGAACAGAAACCATGCAATTCCAGCCAGGGCAGCCGGTAGAGCAGAGATCATGATGAATGGATCGAGCCAGGACTGGAAGTTCACCACGATCAGCAGATAGTCCAGCATGATCGCAAACACCAGGCCGAGAAGCAGTCCGGAATACGAACTCTGCATCGTTTGCACCTGGCCGCGAACAACGATGCGCGAGCCACGAGGCAGTTGACCGCGAGCCGAGTCGATGATCTTGTTGATATCGCGCGAGACGCCGCCAAGGTCTCGTCCGTCAACGGCGCCGAAGATGTCGATCACCGGTGCAACGTTGTAATGAGACACAACGCCCATACCAGTTCCGCGTTGCTCAGACACCAGGCTCGCCATCAGAGAAGGCGGAGCCGACGCGTTGGCCCCGGTTACGGGAGTGTTGACGAGGTCCTGCAGGGTGTCGGCTCGGTATTGCGGTGTCTGGGTTGCAATCGAGTAGCTGACGCCGTTTCTGGGGTCAAGCCAATACGTTGGCGAAGTCTGAAAACTGCCGCTAAGAGAAACGAGAAGATTCTGTGCAATGTCATGCGCCGAGAGTCCGAGCTCCTGGGCTTTCGTGCGCCCGATCCTCATATGCAGATAAGGCTGATCGAAGGGCTGCTGAATACGGAGGTCGGCCGCACCCGGAACGTTGCGAATCTTCTGCAGCAATTGGCTGGCCCACGCGCGATTGCCCTCGAGATTCTGGCCGATGACCTGAATGTCAATCGGGGCAGGCAGTCCAAAGTTCAGTATTTGCGTGACCATATCTGAAGGCAAGAAAGCAAACGTCACGCCGGGAAAATCCTTGGAGAGGCTCAGGCGAAGTTGTTTGACATAGTTTTCGGTCGGGTGGTGTTTCGACGATAACGTCACCATGATGTCGGCGTCCGAAGCACCGATCGGCGCCGAATTGCTGTAGGAGAGATTGATGCCGCTATACGGAAGGCCTATGTTGTCGATGATGCTATCGACTTCGGCCGTCGGAATCTGTTTCCGGATCGTATCCTCTACGAGATCGCAGAGGAAGGCGGTATCTTCAATACGCATACCGGTCGGCCCACGCAGATGAAGCTTGAAGCTTCCAGCGTCGACGCTGGGAAAGAAATCCTGGCCGAGCCACGGGACAATGATCGCGAGCGATCCGAGGCAGGCCGCAAAGAAAGTCATGAGAAACGCCCGGCGATGATGGAGGCAACGCTCTAACAAACCGCGATAGCCGTTGCGAAATGCCTCAAAGCTCGAGTCGAATTTCTGTTGAAGCCTGACGAAAGGGTTGCGGCTGGCCCCATGCTCACCTATCTTTTGTCCACGCAGCAGATACTTCGCCATGGTGGGGACGATCGTCCTCGACAGGAAGTACGAGGCCAGCATGGCAAACACCACAGCCTCGGCCAGAGGCAGAAACAGATAGCGTGCCACGCCCGAGAGCAGGAACATCGGCGCAAACACGATGCAGATGGAAAGGGTGGACACGAAGGCGGGAGTCGCGATCTGCATTGCACTATCCAGAACGACTTCATCGAGCGTCTTATCCGGCTCCACTTCGCGGTTGCGGTTGATGTTCTCAACCTCTACCGTTGCATCATCTACAAGGATGCCGACCGCGAGGGCCAATCCACCGAGGGTCATGATGTTGATGGTCTGCCCGATCAGGCTCAGCACGATGAGAGACGTAAGAATGGCGAGCGGAATCGAAGTAGCAATGATGAGCGTGCTTCGCCAGTTCCCGAGGAAGATCAGGATCATCAACGCCGTCAGGCATGCGGCGATGAGTGCCTCGCGAACAACTCCCTTGATCGCTCCGAGAACGAATATGGACTGATCCGCCAGCGGTTGCATTTTCAGCTGCGGCGACACCGTCGACGCAATCTGCGGAAGAATAGACTTGATGCCCGAGATCACTTTCAGCGTGGAGGCATCCCCGGCCTTTTGAATGGTCAACAAGACAGACCGCTGTCCATTCACGCGCACGATGTTGGTCTGCGGGGGAAAGCCGTCCCGCACCCAGGCCACATCCTTCATATAGATCGTGGTATTTCCAACTGTCTTGATGGGGATGCGATTCAGATCTGCGATCGTTTGCGGCGCCGCGTTAGGGATGTCGACGTCATATTCCTTGCTTCCGATCTTTGACGTGCCCGTTGGCAGGATCAGATTTTGCACGGAAATCGCATTCACCACGTCCAACGGAGACAGGCCTTCGGACTGCAATGCGGCGGGATTCAGATCAACCTGCACCTGGCGCTGCTTGCCGCCGTATGGATAGGGAACTGAAGTTCCCGGGACCGTGATCAGCTGAGTACGAATGAAATTGAGTCCGTAATCGTTGAGCTGCTGCTCTGAGAGTCCCTGTCCCGAGAGGGCGAGCTGCATCACGGGAACACTCGACGCGCTATACGCGATAATCAGCGGTGGCGTAGTTCCCGCTGGCAGTTGGCGGAGCTGGGTCTGCGAACTTGCTGTGATCTGCGCGATGGCGCGGTCCATGCTGGAATTGGGCTGCAGGAACACCTTGACAACCGCGATGCCGTTTAACGATTGCGACTCGACATGCTCAATGTTGTCGACTATGGTTGTGAGGTTTCGCTCCGTAATGCTGACGATCCGGTCCGACATGTCTTTGGGCACCAGGCCGTTGTAGTTCCAGATGATGCTCACGACCGGGATATCGATATTGGGAAAAATATCGGTCGGCGTGCGCAGGATCGAAATCACGCCCATCGCCAAGATCAGAATGGCCATCACGACGAACGTGTACGGCCGACGTAGTGCCAGTCGGACAATCCACATAGCTGTTCCTTACCTCGCGAAGCCACTTGGGTTTTCGTCTTTGTTTCGACTCATCGCGCTTTTCTCTTGCGTAATCCACTCCCGTATATACGCTGAGCAGTTTCTGAGCTTCGCGCCGGTCGCTTCGCTCAGCGCCAGAAAAAGCACAGCATCCCGGTCCACGAGCTTCACGTCTGTCAAATCCATGAGGATGGGGTGCCCCGACGATTCCGACCTTAAGAGGGCCAGGAGCTCTGGTACCTCCGCCGCCTGGATTCGACCGGTCAGCTTGAAAATCACTAGGTCGCTTTCGACTAATCTCTGAATGCGTAAGGTCATTTCGCTTAGCCTTTCGCTGTGTAGAAAAGCAAACCGTTTGCCATTCCCAGGCCACTGAAAACATTGACGTTGGACATGTCAAGGCGCCCGACTATTCGGAAATTTCCGAAATCTCGGGATCCGATGGAGTCGCGACTACGGGATGAATGGGAGCGAGATCGAAGTCGAACTGACGACGCATTTGTGGATATGTGCGACGAGTCTTACAGGAAGGACTAGCTCTTTCTGAATTGGTGCTTGTCTATCTTCAGAGACTTAATCTTGGAGTCCAGGGTCGACTGCGGGATCCCAAGTCTGGCCGCGGCCCCCGAAGGGCCGGAGACTCGCCCCTTGCTGGCGGCCAGAGCCGCCTCGATCATCTCTTTCTCCTGGGAGATCAGTCTTTCGGATAGACGCTGCGTAGTCGAATCAGCGGCAGTCGGGCGCTTGCCGAGCCAACTCGCATCGACGGACAGGTTCTCTGAATCGGACACGATTACCGACCGTTCAATCACGTTCTGTAATTCACGGATATTGCCAGGCCACGTGTACGATTGCAGGAGTTCCAGACTTCGCTTGGCGATGCCGGTTATCCGCTTTCCGGCTTTAGTGGCATAGCGGTCGACAAAATACTGGACCAGCAGCGGAATGTCTTCTTTTCGTTCCCGCAGCGGCGGAACTTCAAGAGGAAACACATTAAGTCGATAGAACAAATCTTCGCGGAACCTGCCTTCCGCGATGGCGGCTTCCAATTTGCGATTGGTGGCAGCCACGACACGAACATTCGTGCGAAGAGGCTCGTTGCCGCCGACCCGTTGAAATTCGCGTTCTTGCAGCACTCGCAAAAGTGCGACCTGGGTTTCGGCCGGCAATTCGCCAACCTCATCCAGGAAAATTGTGCCTCCGTCAGCCGCCTCGAAGCGGCCCAGACGCCGTTGAGTTGCGCCCGTAAATGCTCCCTTTTCATGCCCAAACAGCTCCGACGCGATCTGATCCTGAGGAATGGCAGCGCAGTTCACACTTACGAACGCTCGCGAGGAGCGTTGCGACCGCTTGTGAATGGCACGGGCGATCAGTTCCTTTCCGGTGCCGGTTTCGCCGCTGATCAGAACTGTCGAGTCGGTTGGCGCCACTCTTGCAACTTGAGAAAGAACGACATGCAGAGCTGGCGATGAGCCGACGATCTCTTCGAACATCCTGGAAACGTCGATTTCTTCCCGGAGGGCCAGGTTCTCTTTGTACAACTGATCCTTCAGTTTTTGAATTTCCTCGAACGCATTTTTTATTTTCGAAATGTCCGTAATGGCTCCGAGAAATTTCGGCTTGCCAACGTGGTCGTTTGAAGTGTGGCCAAGAACGCGGACTGTTTTGACAGAACCGTCGGGCATCAATAGTCGATGTTCTACGTCTACGTCGCTCCCATGCTCAGAAACACTAGTCATGACCTGTTGAACGAGCGGAAGATCCTCGGGATGGATTCGCTCGAGCGCCAGCTCCACTGTAGGTTTCAGAGTCGGCTCGTATTCGAAGATTCGAAAGGTTTCCGCTGACCAGAATTGCTCGCCTGTCGAAACATCCCATCCGAAACTGCCCGTATGGCTTAATGTCTGTGCTTCGGCCAGATATGCCTCGCTTCTGGTGAGCTTATCGTTTGTCTCCATCAGCTTTTGAACCGTGTCACGCAGATCGTCACGGGTCCGGCGGAGGGATTCAGCCGCTTTCCGCTGCGCCGCACTCAGCGAACCAACAAGCACGGCCGACAGTGTAAAGACACTGAATCGTGCCACCTGGCCCGGTTTTGCGGCGAATGAATCCACAGGGGGAAGGAAGCTGTAGTAGAACGCGACGCTCGACAGGATGGTTGCCAGGCTTCCCGGGCCTGCGCCGCCGACCCATGCGCTCACCATCACTGCGCAGAAGAACAGCGATACAGGCGCGGATTCCAGATGGATAACCGGCCAGTGCGCGATCAGTACAGCGAACAAAACCGAGAGAACGGCAAGAACATACCCTCGGATGATCTGCACCGTTGCCACGGGTTGGGGAAGCGGACGGGACACTCAGGCGCTCCGGCGCGAGGTGATAGCTGGCGAAATGTTAGCACCCGGTGAGGCCCTCCAAGCATGAGGGGAAAACGAGCATCCTTCAAGCAAATCACGGAATCTCGGAAATTTTCGAGTCCTCGTGATAGCAAACCAAGGCTACCGAGCTTGTTTTCAGAGGTTTACATATGGCAAGCCCGTTGCTTTAGTCATCTGCGCGGGGGCGTGGTAGATCTGGTAATGATTTCTCCGATCCCATCATCCGGGGTACCTCGCTCTTCCATTGCCATCTCTTGAACCATGGAGATAAGGGAATGATGGCCAAGGTCGCTTTTAGATAACGGGTGCCCTCCAAAGTTCCATTCGATACAACATATCGACCTTCCGATAAAAAACGAAAAAACCGGCCCAGCGTCTCGTCTCGTCCGGGTATAAGGACGAGCAATTGGCGATAAGAACTTCATATTGGACTCCTCACCTGTCCGCTAAGAGACTTGAGAGAGGAGGCAACAATGAACTCCAAAACCATCTTCTTCGTGGGTTTGATCCTTGCCGGCAGCGGTGTCGTATCTCCTCCGATCGCTTTGCTGGGGGGGATTGCGTATGGCTTTAGCTTCCCCCATCCCTATCAGTTGGACAGCAGAAACCTGTCACGCTTTCTCCTGCAGGCCGCAGTCGTTGCTCTTGGTTTCGGGATGAGCTTGCGTCAGGTGATGCACGCCGGCAAGGCGGGATTTCTCTACACAGCGGTTAGCATCACCGTCGCCATGAGTCTTGGCTGGCTTCTGGGTCGGGTGCTTGGAGTCAGCAGAAAGGCATCCTTTCTGATCACCGCGGGTACCGCTATTTGCGGAGGCAGTGCAATCGCCGCGATTGCGCCCATCACCAAGCCGGACGAAGAGGAAATGGCGATGTCTCTCGGCACGGTATTCATCCTCAATTCGCTGGCTTTGTTGCTGTTCCCGGCGATTGGCCTGGCGTTTCACATGACCCAGACCCAGTTTGGACTCTGGTCAGCGTTAGCCATTCATGATACGAGTTCTGTGGTTGGCGCTGCAGCCAAATACGGACCGCAGGCTCTGCAGATTGGAACCACGGTGAAGTTGGCGAGGGCACTCTGGATCGTGCCGGTGGCGATGGTTACCGCGTCCGTTACCAAGAGCAAGACGCGCATTCATTGGCCCTGGTTCATTCTTCTCTTCTGCGCGGCCGCGGTTGCGAATACATATCTTCCTCTCGGCGCAACCGTGTATCCCGCGCTTAGCCGCCTTGGCCGTATTGGCCTCACGGTCGTTCTCTTCCTGATCGGTACCAGCTTGTCGAAGGAGACCCTTCGCCGCGTAGGCGTGCGGCCGTTTATCCAGGGAGTCTGTCTGTGGGTCATCGTTGCGACCGCATCGTTTCTCGCTATCCGCGCGGGATGGATAACTCTTTAAAGTATCCGCGACTAGTAAACAGCTCAGGCATCCTGTACGCTGGGCACCAACTGGGTGTTTCGCAAATGATCGAAAACTTTCGCATTCGCGTCTTCCGTGCTGTCGCCCATCATCTCAACTTCAGCCGCGCTGCGGAGGAACTACTACTGACGCAGCCGGCGGTGACGCAGCAAGTCAAAGCGCTCGAAGATGAACTCGGCATTCCGCTCTTTGACCGTGGCGGAGGTCGCATTGCTCTCACCCCCGGGGGTGCGGCCCTGCTGCCCTTCGCCGATAAGATGAAGGCACTTGGTGAAGAAGCGATTGCCGCAATTGCCGCTTCTCATGGGCACCAGGGCGGAGAGTTGAGTCTTGGAGCGTCGCAGACGATAGGGCAGTATCTTTTGCCTACCTTTGTCGCTGGCTTCCTGCGCACGAATCCTAAGGTGCGGATCACGGCTTGCAGCGGCAATACCGACCAGATGCTGGAAGCGCTTGTCTCACACAAGATCCAAATCGCATTAGTAGAGGGACCGGAGCAGCGCAAGGACATCCATATCGAACCTTTCATGGAAGACCACATGGTACTGGTTGTGCCGGCAGGCCATGAATGGGCCGATCGCGAGGTCCCTTTGCAGGATTTGAAGACGGAGTCGCTGCTGGTGCGCGAGTTCGGTTCAGGGTCGCGTCGCGTCGTTGAGCAGGCGCTCACGAAGGCCGGCCTGAAGGCGAAAGATCTCAAGGTCAGCATGGAACTGGACTCAACCGAGGGTTTGCTGAATGCGGTGGAAGCAGGCTTGGGGATAACCTTCGTTTCACGCTGGGCGGTTCGCAATCAACTTTCGCTCGGTACGCTGAAGATCGCTCGGGTTCGGGGCCTGAAACTCGCGCGCAGATTTTCCATGGCGTACCCCGCGGGACCCGAGCCGACCGGAAACGTTGGCGCGTTCCGCAACTTCCTCCTGAGCCCGACGGTGGATGTTCCCCCAAAGCGAACCAGGAATCGCGGCGAGTAACCGGCCATCAGGCTCAGTCTCCAAGTTTCTCCGCCTCCAGCCGGGGTGTTACGTCGCTATTTCGGAGCGAGATCACCGAACCAATATGCCTTTCTTCTTTCTGCGCGCTGCGCCTATCGGCGGTTGGCTGACAAGGCGTGCAGATCGTCCTTTACGCGCTGCGGCTCATCTTCGAGCGGCTGATTTGGCATGTCGCGCACACCGTCCAGACTCTCGTTCAAGTCCCGATCGAGGGCAGCGAACAGAGCATCGAGATCTTCCTGTGCCGGACCCTTGGTTGCAACCAGCTCAAAGGTCTTCCGCAATGCCTGATCGGAGGTCAGACTGCTGACCAGAACTTCGGCAATCTGGCGCCGTGCAATGACGCCGTCGCTGGAGTTTCCTGCCTGGCGAGCATCGCCTTGCAGGAAGAGAAGCATATGCTCGTCGGCTTTGTTGTAGTCGAACCATCCGGGACGTACGATCGTGTACGGACACCCGCTCGCGCGTACCAACCTTTCAGCCCGCCTCTTCCAGTCGTGAGACTCGGTGGCACGATTATAGGAACCGGTCCGGTTCGTGACTCCGATCGCAGTCATCAGCACAATGCGGGCCTTCCGCGAACCGAGCGCCGCGAGTAACCTCCGGACACCGCCATAATCGACTGTCTCCGAACCGACCTTCCCCGCACCATCCGATCCATGAGTGAAGACGATGGCGTCAATGTCTTTGACCGCGGTGTCGAGAGTTTCGGAGCGAGTTAAGTCGCCGATCACTGCCTCGGCTTTCGCGGGAAGACGGCGTGCTTTCTCCACGCTGCGCACGAGCGCGCGAACCGAACATCCCTGACGAAGTCCCTCTTCGACAACGAGGCTCCCAATGCTGCTTGTTGCGATCGTCCCTTGGAAAGCATCTGCGCGCCATTGCCACGCTGGGCAAGCAGAGTAATCGCACAGCCAGAGCCGTGGTCTGGCTAAAAGAAAACTTCTCGAAGCCGCTGCGTGTGGAGGAACTCGCTGCCCTAGCCAAGATGAGCGTATCTACATTTCACCAACACTTCCGCACACTCACTCAGATGAGTCCACTGCAGTACCAAAAGCGGATGCGCCTGCACATGGCGCGCGTGCGCATGATGACCGAAGGCTTGGACGCAGCCAGCGCTGCCTTCGAGGTTGGTTATGAGAGTGCCAGCCAGTTCAACCGCGAGTACAGCAGGCTCTTCGGCCTGCCGCCCATGCGCGACATCAAGACGCGCCAGCTCATCGAAGTCGAACAAAACCGAAACTACCGCAACAGATAATAGGCGACGCACTAATCGGGATCCACCCATTTGGGGAACGCGCGCGCCAATGACCGCTGAGGCGACGTCGAAGGTCCTATCCTCAGGAAAGTGCGTACCACGCGCCACGTCCGCTGCCGTGGAGCACAAGATGCCCTTGGGCGACCTACCACGTGGGCGAGTCGTCGCAGCAAAGTGGATCATCTCCTATCACTATCTGGCAGACGCGGCATCGCACAGTTCGACACCCCAAGTGCCTTGCGTCAAGGGCTGCCCAAAAATGTTTGGACCAGGCTTGCCTTCCGATCCGGCGTCTTCTCCCTGACACTGTGACAGTGCGAATCCATTTGGTGGTCCATCCTGAATTCATGTTCAAACTGGGAATATCGCAATATACAACAAGTTCAAGCACGATCAGCTAAGACATCAGCCAAATCGCTGGATATTATCGTCTGTGGAACGAGCGGAGTTGGGCCAAAGGCCTTCTGACTTCTCGCTGGAAGTACTGCAAGTAGCTGCAGCCGGCGACCGGCTTAAGAAAACGCGAGCTATGAAGCGCAAGTATTTTCTAGCGAAGCGGTCCGTACCGAGCCAGATCGAATTGACCGAGGCGAGACCCTGCGTAATGAGGAAACAACAGTGACCGTCGAAGCGAACGTGTTCTCTCCGGAACTACCGAATGGCACAACGAGCAACCGTGCGCCGATCACAACGAGCATTGCCGGTTATTGGATGCTTACAAAGCCGGATATCAACTTGCTAGTTGCGTTCAGTGTCTGCATTGCCTTCTGCCTGGCATCGACACCCCATGTTGGCCGTTTCCCAGTGTTGGCGCTCTTCAACGTTTTGTTCGGGACTTGGCTCACAGCCGGAGGAAGTAGCGCACTCAATCAATACATCGAGAGGCGTTTCGACGCACGGATGCGACGGACTGCGCGTCGCCCGCTCGCAACCGGAAAAATAGAACCGCAATCAGCTCTCTACTTCGGGCTGTCGATGTCTCTAGCGGGCGTCCTATATCTGGCGATCACCGCTAGTGCGCTTGCGTCATCTCTTGCTTTGCTTGCGTCAATAACTTACCTCGCTATATATACTCCGCTCAAACGGATCACACCCTTATGTACATTCTTGGGGGCAATTCCCGGTACGTTACCTCCGCTGATCGGATGGGCGGCAGCTTCGGACCGACTTAGCCCGGAGGCCTGGGTTCTCTGTTCATTTCAGTTCTTGTGGCAATTCCCTCATTTCATGGCGATCGCCTGGATGTACCGCAAAGACTATGCCAGAGCACGCTATCGCGTGCTTCCGGGAAGGCTGAGCAGGACACAATTAATGACATGGCAGACGCTGTTGCCTTCAGTATTTGTGGTGCCAGTGAGCGTCATCCCGACGTTTCTGGGGTACGCAGGTTGGGCCTATGCAAGTGAGGCAGCGCTTCTAGGCGGCCTCTTTTTATGTGTCGGAATCAAGCTGGCTGTCACAAAAACGAATTGCGCAGCACGCCGCCTCCTTTTGGCGTCCATCGTTTACCTGCCTGCAATTCTTGTTCTGCTCTTGCTTGACAGGGCGTGAACTGCGCGTAACCGAGATGCGGCCGCAGAACGAATGACCCAAGGCCAAGTGCGAACACCGGTGTCCGCCATAGTTTGGACATCAGTGCTTGAAGGATAGTGCCCTGAAGGGCAGGACCGGTGTCTGCTAGATTCACAGAGCCCGACCTTGCACCCGCCGGACGGTTTATCCAACGTATGCATCAATCCGAGAGCCTGACGATAATCGCGGGTTCGAATCCTCGTCGGCGCTGGGCCAACGCGTACCCGCGCCTTGGAATATTGTCTTATTTCCCCGCGTGAAGGGTTGTGGCGGTACTGGGCTAAGCAACGGGATCGGGCCTTGTCAGATTTTGATGGATTCCGGCAGCCGAGGTCTTGATGATTTCAGAGGCTGAACCGTTGCGTTTGAGAGTAATTCGTATGCATTTATATGCAGGCTGATTGCTCTTGGCGGCGACGCTTCTGATGGGCACCAGGACATTCGTTTCCGGGTAGTAGGCTGCTGCGCTTCGTTTGGAGATCGTGTAAGGCACAACGACGAAACGTGGCGCAATGCGCGTTTCCCCTTCAAAGTGACTTGCGATATCCACCAGACACGCGGTCTCCAAACCGAGTTCCTCCATGTCGGACGGGTTGAGAAAGATCACCCTCCGCCCGCCATAGACGCCCCTGTACCGATCATCGAGTCCATAGATCGTCGAGTTGAACTGATCATGGCTTCGCAGAGTCATTAGGAGCAACTCACCGGGTTGAAGATCATGCGTGGGGGTCGGACAGGCACGCAGTTGCGCGCGGCCCGAAGGCGTCATAAAAATGCGCTCTCGTGCCGGATTGGGAAGATAAAAGTAACCCTCCCGTTCTAGCCTGGCGTTGAAGCCTTCAAATCCGGGAATCACGCGGGAAATAGCTTCCCTGATCCTTCCGTAATCCGACATCATCGCCTTCCAATCGACCGTAGAGTGATTCTTGAACACCACAAGGGCCAGCCGGGAAAGAATGGCGACGTCACCCAACAAGTGTTCCGATGCGGGCTTCTCTCTCCCTTTGGATCGGTTGACGATACCCATTGAATCTTCAGCCGTGACGTATTGTTCACCCCCCGCCTGCTCATCGATCTCGGATCTCCCGAGGCAGGGGAGTATCAGGGCGCAGGCGCCAGTGACGAGATGAGACCGGTTTAGCTTTGTGGACACATGGACTGTAAGTCGGCAACGGCTGATCGCATGAGCCGTATACGCCGTGTCCGGCGTATTGGAGACGAAGTTTCCGCTGATCGCAAAGAAGACCTTGAGATCCCCGTCATACATGGCATGCAGGGTCTCGACGGTATCGAGTCCCCAAATACGTGGAGGCTCAAACTGAAACTCTTTCCCAAGCGCGTCGAGAAAGGCCTTCGGCGGCCTCTCCCATACTCCCATCGTCCGGTCTCCCTGAACATTCGAATGACCCCGAACACAGCAAGTTCCCGCGCCGCGGCGACCGATATATCCTCCGATCAAGAGGAGGTTGAGCACCATTAGAACATTGTCCACTCCATTCGGCTGCTGGGTCAGCCCTGTCGCCCTGCAGCAGATGGTGGCTTTGGAGAGTGCACACATTGCACCTGCTTCCCGCATCTGTTCCAGGCTCAGTCCACTTTGTTCGATGATGTTTTCCCACGGTTCCTCTTCGATGCTGGCTCGGAGAGTATCGAATCCCTCGGTGAATTTCTGCACAAAGTCAAAGTCGATTCCGGAGGTCCGGTCAGCCTTGTCCTCTTCGAAGATGTATTTCAGGATTCCCTTTACTGCGGCGACATCTCCATTGACGCGAACAGGCAAGTGAAGGTCCGCAAGTTGCGCACCGCGCCCCAGCAGCTTAAATGGGAATACGAGCGGATTCCTGTAATCCTGCGGATTTGGATTTACTACCCGCATCAAACCCGTCTCAGGCAACGGGTTGACTGCAATAATTCTCGCCCCAGCGCGTTTGGCTTCCTCGAGAGAGGTCAACATTCGCGGATGGTTGGTTCCGGGATTGTTTCCAAAGACCAGGATCAGGTCGCAGTGCTCAAAGTCCTCGAGCGTTACTGTACCCTTACCAACGCCAAGCGAATCCACCAATGCAACGCCGGAAGACTCATGGCACATATTTGAGCAGTCCGGAAGATTATTGGTGCCAAACTGGCGTGCAAACAATTGCAGGAGGAAAGCCGGCTCATTCATGGTCTTTCCTGACGTGTAGAATGCCGCCTGATTCGGCGTTTCAAGAGCGTTTAGTTCAGCGGCTATCAACTCGAAAGCATCATCCCACGGAATGGGAGAGTAATGCGTGTCGCCCGGCCGCCGAACCATCGGTTCAGTCAAGCGCCCCTGCTGATTTAGCCAGTAGTCTGATCGCGAAGCGAGTACTTCGACGGAATACGATGCGAAGAATTCGCGTGTGATTCTTCGGTGCGTGAGTTCATCGGCGACGGCCTTGGCGCCGTTTTCGCAGAACTCAAAAACTTTACGCTTGCGATCAGGGCTCGGCCAGGCGCAGCTTTGGCAGTCGAACCCCTTTTCGTGGTTGATCTCGAGCAGTGTGCGAATTGTGGCGAGTGGTCCCATCTCCCCAAGGCCGTATCGCGCAACGTTAAGCATGGCCGGGATTCCGGCAGCTTCCTGATAGGCTCGATCTATCCGCGTCTCGGCCAACTCTTCTGGATTTTGTGCCTGCGCTGACAAGTTGTCACCAGCTTCCGCCAGGAGAGCAGCGTCGTCCAATTGATCCCGGCTGCTTCGCTCCCGGACATTCGTTTTCGGACGATAATGTCCATGACGGCTCTCTGGGGCGTAATCTTCCCTGGAGATATCATCGGGCGTCTGCATAGTGTTTGTCTCCGTTCTCGGCGGCCCAAGGTAATGATGTCAGCTGTCGTACTTGAATGTTTTCGACGATGTTATGCAAGTGGTCATCTGTTACATCCTTCAACGCACGCAGCCATACTCCCTCAAAAAGCGCGGGAACCCACCTGGACGCCGGGCATTTACTCCAGCTATCCTCCATGAACACAAGTGACCGTCCACCCCTGTCCTGACTGGCCGCCCCAATTCTAAGAACAAAGAGGGAGTGCTTTGCGAATGTGGCCCCCAGGACCGCCCCCTTCTCCGTCGACTGGCGATAAACGCTCGCGGGGGCGCGTAAACACTGAGTAGCGGCCGATTCAGGTGAGAGGCTATTTATCAAGCCTATGTCAGAGTACACCGAGCGCATGTGATGAAGGCCCTTCACAACGTTATGGACTGCGATTCCGATAGCGTTCACTGCAGAGAGATCATTTCCGACCATTCCGGCGAGAAGGCCCTTGGCGCGCTTGATCTTGCCCGTAGCGAGCCACCAAAGTAGCTTTGGTATGTTCGAAGAACGGGGCGCTTCTACTAGGTCTGTGACAATATGAAGATATACCTTTATTGATACTTTCCTGAACGCGAGTGGGCCTTCATAGTTGGAGCATGCAAAGCTATCATCGCGTTCAGGTTGAGTTCAGTAGGAAGGATCGGCGGCAGATTGGCGAAATGTTGAGCAAGGGGCAGGAGTCGGCGCGAGTGCTGCGGCGGGCTTCCATTTTGCGTCAGCTCGATGCTGGGCAGAGGGTGGCGCAGGTGGCTATGAATGCAGGCGTAGCGCCGAAGACGGTGCGCGCTATCGCCCGGCGGTACGAAGAAGAGGGTCTGGATGCGGCTTTGCACGAAAAGCCGCGTCCGGGCCAAGCGCGGGTACTGAACGCGGGGCAGAAACAGCGGATCGTGGCCATGGTTTGCGGCCCGCCGCCGGAAGGCCGGGCGCGGTGGAGCGTACGGCTGATCGCCGAGGAAGCGGCGAAACGGAAGCTGGGGCCGCCGGTGAGCCGGGAAACCATCCGTATCCTGCTGGAGAACCATGAACTGAAACCGTGGCGGGAAAAAAATGTGGTGTATCGCGGAGTTGAACGCGGAGTACATCGCGCGCATGGAAGACGTTCTGGCGCTGTATGAAAAGCCGCTGTTGGAGAAGGAGCCGGTGGTGTGCATGGACGAAAAGCCGGTGGTACTGCACGCCGGCGTTCGCCCTCCGCGTCCCATGCGGCCGGGCAGGGTGGCACGGCGGGACTGCGAGTATCAGCGCCGCGGCACGGCCAATGCGTTCTGCGGCGTGGAGCCCAAAGCGGGGCGGCACTTTACCAAGGTCACGCCCAACCGCTCTGCGCCCCAGTTCGCCGATTATCTGCTGGAGATCGTCGCCGCTTATCCCCAAGCCGACGCCATTCATCTGGTGATGGACAATTTGAGTTCACACCGCCGTAAGGCGTTGGTCGATCGATACGGAGAAACAATCGGCGGCCTGTTATGGGATCGCTTTACGGTGCATTACACACCCAAACACGGTAGCTGGTTGAATCAGGCCGAGATCGAAATCAGCCTGTTCAGCCGAGAGTGCCTCGGGCTTCGCAGGATTCCGTCGCCTCGCGAACTGCGCCGCGAAGCGCAAGCGTGGAACCTAAAAGTGAATCGCGACCGCGTCACCATCAACTGGAAGTTCACGCGTAAAAAGGCGCGCCAGAAGTTCGGCTACAAAAGAAACACATTCAGGTTGTCAGAGACCTAGTCTCAGAGTAAGCACAACGGAGATGAAGCGGAAGTTATCCTCACCGTTAGATAACCTCCAGGAGTTCGCGTTGGCGTAATTCGGCGATTAGTCGTCGAATGACCCATCGGAAAGCCGGGGCACGATGCGAGGTTCGCCTGCCCGAGATCAGCCTGTGCCTGGGAAGGAACAGCTCAACGCGAGTGCCGAACGCCGGAGAAGTGGAGGTCGTCAGTGTTCTCCCGATCTGAATCGCAATTCGGCCAGCCCGCAAACGGACTATGCGTATCTGTGAAGACGGCGATATCGCTCCGGGCCCGCAGCGCGGGTTGAGCAAGTCAGATGGGAAGAAGACCACGGCGCTGCGCGATGGTGACAGCGTGAGTTCGATCGCTTGCACCGAGCTTCATTATCAGGTTCCTGATGTGAAAGTTGACGGTAGTTTCTGAGATGATCAACCGATCTGCGATTTGCTTGTTGCGGTATCCGTCACGCACAAGACAGAGAACCTCCAACTCTCGGCTTGTTATCTCCTCATGGCCCACGTGCTCGGCCAGACGCGCAGCTACCTCCGGTTGCACCTGACGTTGGCCGGCATGAACAGCTCGGATAGCGGTCAATAGGCCATCTCGGGGCATGTTTTTGAGTACACAGCCGGATGCTCCGGCACGCAAGGCGCGTTGAATTTCCGCCTCTTTGTCGAAAGTAGTCAGCATGATGATGCGGGCATCTGGAAATTCGCCGCGAATCGCAATCAGGGCGTCGGTGCCGTTTGCGCCGGGCAAGAAGAGGTCCATCAGAGTGATATCGGGTTGATAGCGGCGAAAGGCATCGATCGCCTCGGTCGCACTCGATGCCTGTGCAACAAGATCCATGTCCTCCTCGGCGCTGAGAATCGCTCCCAGTCCAGCGCTGAAGACGGGGTGATCATCGACGCTCAGTACACGAATGCGATTTTCGGAATGCATTATCGGGATGCGCCCGGGGCAGCGCTACGCAATTATAGACTCGCGCCACAAGGCGCGGCAGGGAATTTGTGAATCAGTCAGGGAGGAGATAGTGCGGAGTGATGGCTGCGTTCGTGCCTACCAGATCTGATAGGCGGGAGCACCGTGGATTAGGGGATGCGAGGTTCGGCTGTTCCGAGATTCAATGAGAGCATGTTGAACGCTCACCGCATCTGGAATGGAGATCTGCCATGACCATCGCTGAGGCTTATGACAGGATAACGACGGAGGATGCTTTGTTCGAACTGAACCGAGTTCTAGAGAGCCGTGTCTTTTCCCAATCGGTCCGGTTATGCAGGTTTCTTCGGTTCACGGTCGATTACGCAATGGCCGGCAAAGCAGACCTTCTGAAGGAATACCTGATTGGTTGCGAGGTATACGATCGCAGACCGCCCTATGATCCAACCGTCGACTCAATCGTGCGTACTGAAGCACGGCGGCTCCGCGGCAAGCTCAAGCAATATTATGAAACTGAAGGTAAACGCAATCCAGTAAAAATTAACGTTGATGTCGGGAGCTATGTGCCCTCCTTCGTCCAGGTTCCTCCAGACCAAGCAATGACGCGCCTGACCCAGGCAACGGATAGCAGAGTTGTGGATGAGGCAAACGAGGTGCTGGTCGGGGTGGCACCCTTCAAAGATCTGGTTCAGACGACGTTTTCGGCAGCCTTCGCAAAGGGACTCTCCCAAGAGATCGCGCAAGTTCTGATGCGCCGCGGTGTTTGCTCCATGATGGAGAGCAACACTAAACAAATTTGCGACTGTTCCATAAGCGAAGAAGCTATTCCCCTGAGCCCCGATTTCCGCCTCGAAGGCAGCATTCGAGAGGCTGAAGGGGGCCTGAGTGTGATGGTGAAACTAATTCGGGCCGACCTGATGCCTGCTGCTTGAGGGAACTGTGGTTCTTTGGGGGCGCTCGCAATGCAGTCAGGATGTCCCGCAGTCACGCAATAAGCGGAACCGAACCAGGCGCTGAACCTTGCCTCCATGAATCTCGAGTTCCCACAACCTACGACCATGCGGCTATCTCAGTGCATGACACGAGAGACCATCCCTCAATGATGGTCCAGCCATGGTATCGATCGATGAAATTCTTGGCAGCTATTGCTGTGTTAGTTGCACTTTTGCTTCTGCTGACCTATCTGCGGCGGAAACGACGAGCGATGTCGCGTATCAACCGCAGTCTCGATGAACGGCTCGCGGAACGAACGCGACTTGCCCGAGACCTGAACGATACATTTCTGCAGACGGTCGAAGCAAGCAGGCTCCTCGCAGAAAACGCGTTGTCGAAGTACAACGACGTTTCGGAGATGCGCCAGGCATTGGAGAAGCTCTCGCAGTGGCTTGGACGAGCGACCGAGGAGGGGAAATCTGCTTTGGATACTCTACGCGGCTCAATCGAGTAGCGCAACGAACTAGCCGAGGCGTTTCAGCGCGCAACGGAACAGCGTGCGACGCCCCAGTCGATGGATGTCTCATTTTCACTCGATGGAGAATCAAGGGAAATGGACCCGATCGTGAGGGATGACATCTATCGTATCGGGTATGAGGCCATCCGAAATGCCTACATGCATTCGAACGCGACTCATCTGGGAGTGGATCTCACCTACGGCCGCCACGATCTCTCGTTGCGGGTCACTGACAATGGTTGCGGCATAAACTTCGCAGCGCTCCGGGGGCGAAAGTTGGGGTCTTCGGGCCTGCGGCGAATGCACGAACAAGCCGACCGAATTGGGGGCAAGTTGACGATCTCAAGCGCACCCTCGATGGGCACGGATGTTCATCTTCGAGTTTCATGGTTAGTGCCCGGGCGCGAAGGCTCTCATCCTTTTCGAAGGTAGATCGAATCGAAGATGAAATCGGAACCCGAGTTTACGAATGTAACCCGGTGGAATGATTTGGTTTGTCTCGCCAGCCTGAAGGAAATCCATCCGGGGAACAGCGGCACGGTGATCCAGGGGGTCATCGATCTCATCCGCGAGCACGGTCGAGATGAATCGCGTTCGAGCATCCACGCCGAGAATGCCTAGAGCATAGCCCAGGCGGCACGCACGCGGTTGGTCGGCACTCATCCTTCTCCGAGAACAATCAGGAGCCGCGCAACAGACATCAGCACGAAATGCTGTGCCATGTGCATGAAGAGCAATGATTCACTGTAAGTGTCGAGCGGAGACGCAACGGCCAGGAACAACGAGCCCGTTCCAGCGACGAAAAAGACAAGGCGCCAGGTGGGAACTTCCCTGGATCTTGTCTTTTGTAGCTGGACCCATCCACGGATATACAGAACCGTAGCCACGAGAAGTAAGGTGCTGATAACAGGCGGAATGTTCCAGTCTCCCAATAGACTAAGGATCGAATCCGTCATATATCTCCCCTATCGCTTTGGCGCATCGGGAGTGGCAAAGGCGGCAGTCTGCGATGCATCCGCGGCCGGCTGTTCATTAGCGGGGTGAAGAGTTTCGAGAAAGCTGACTTCTGATTATCTGGTTGCTTCAGCAAACCCCAATGGGTTGGGGATTATGTCCTTCGCTCCGCGAATTTGTTCGTACGCTGTTGACCTGCGAGCGGTTCCGAGACCGAGCAGGGTCTGGAATGCCGCCGCGGGCGTTTTGCGGCGGTTGTGCCGAAAGACGAATTCATCGAGGTAGACCTGGAGTTGGTCCTTGCTCACTCCGTGGTAGGTTCCGATCAACCACTGTTGGAGGTTTCCTATCGCCCGGTCAGCGTGTGGAACCGCCGACTTCGCGCCCTTTCGCAATTCCGACCGGAGAGGTTGGTTGCGAACGACATGTTTAAAGCCGGCCTCCAACAAACCAGAGAAACTCTTAAGACCATCCGTATAGATCGTGGAACCAGAAGCGACGTTATGGATAAGGAACGACCTGATTGTGGCCGCCTTGAAATCCCGAATGACACTCATGCGGATGCGACCGGAAGCTCGGCCCCGCTTTTCTACGGCGACTAAGACCAAAGCCGCCCGCCGGTCCTTCAGTTGTCGGCTCCCCCGGAGCCCCGCTTGCTCTCCGCCGATCCACGTATCATCCACCTCTACCTCGCCGCGCAGAGGCTCCCTGGCCGCGTTCACCATCGCCCGGCGGAGTTTGTGCAGCATCATCCATGCAGTTTCGTAGCAGGTCAGGCCCAGTTGACGCTGCAGAAGGAGGGCAGAGACGCCGCGCTTGTCTGTGGTCATCAGATACACCGCCCAGAACCAATCGCTCAACGGGATCTTCGTCCGGTGGAGGATCGTCCCGGAGGTGAGCGAAACCTGGTAGCGACATTTGCCGCATTGGTACCGACGCTGCTTTAACAACTCATAGGCATTTCCATGGCCGCATCGGGGGCAATTGAACCCTTCCGGCCAACGGCAGGCTGCCAGATACCTCTGGCAGGCCTCCTCAGTAGCAAACTCGGCCTGAAATTGGCGCAGCGTCTTCGGGAACGATGGCCGGGGCACTCCTCTACACTATCTGTTGGGGTTTGCTGAAGCAACCAGATAATCAGAAGCTGACTAATGCCGTTACTTCTGAGGGGGGAAGATTTTTGCCGTAGGCAGGCATGTTTCCACCTCCCTGAAGAACCTGGCGGATCATCTGGTCCTCCGTCATGCGGGTTGCAATCAGGTCGAGTGCAGGTCCCCGCTCTCCTCCGACTCCACCGATTGAGTGGCAATTGCGACACTGCTTGGACTGAAATACGACAGCACCCTGTCGTTGGAGAGGACTGGCATCACGCACATAACGTGTTGGTACTGTCGGTCCACCGCTCCAGGCATTCATCTTCGGGCTCCATGGAGTGTAGGTTCCGAGGTGGGTCAACACTGCCCAAGAGACTGCAATGGAGGTGAGCATCAGCACCGCCACGGGCCGGCGATGCCAACTCTTTCACCTTCCGATGCGTAGAACGGCAGGGCTATCAAGCCGGCGACAGCGAGCAGTGGAACCGTGAGAAGGAATGGCGTTTCTAGACTAGGTGGAAGATACGATAGAGCGGCGTAGAGCCAGAGAAAGAAAAAGTCAGGCTTTGGGGCGGTCTGAATGATGGTCGGGTCTGGCTGGCCCCCCGGTCCGAAGGGACCGAATACGGCCGCACATATGGCGACTGCCGCGAGAATCGCACCCGAGAATACGACGTCCTTCCAGAGTGCGCCGGGGACAAACGGGATCCCCCGTTCATGAGCGAGTGCGTTGTACTCCTCAACATACGAGCTCCTGCGAACGATCCGCCCAGGCATGGGCCATTCATTAATTCCGAGTTTGAGAACCATCCAGACATGAAGGCCGGCGAAGGCCAGCAGCGTTCCCGGAATCACGAACACGTGGAAAGCAAAGAAGCGCGATAGGGTGGCGCCGGCGATAATCGGCCCGCCGAGCTTGTATGCTCCGAAAAGAAACACCTGCGCCATGTGAATCAGAACCACAGCCACCATGAAGTTGGAACCCCAGCCATGCATGGCGCGGAGAAACCATCCCAGGGTGAGCTGATGGTTTAAGACATTCAAGCTATTCCACGCTTCGCCAGCCGAGGGAATGTACACGAGCGCCAGTAGGATACCCGTCAAGATCTGCAGCATAAGCAGTGTGAAGGCGGCACTGCCGAATACATACCACCAACTGGCGGTATTGCGAGGCACCTTGTGCAAGGCGGCGTCCTTGATAGGGCCTTCTAATTGCAGTCGACTATCCAGCCATGAATACACCTGCGTCAAGCGGCGCATGGAGGCCCTCCCTGAGCATTGTCAATCTTGATGAGTTTCGCGGTATTGGAAAGTGTCGGCATCTGGCCGGCATCAATGTGGAGTTCTCCATCAATGATCTTCCAGTCATATGTGAAAAGCCCTCGCTCCGGCGGCCCGGACGCGCGAGATCCATCCGCGTAGTAAGCACCACCATGGCACGGGCACATGAAGAGCCCCGATTGGGGAAACCACCGCACAGGACAACCAAGATGGGCACAGTTGATCGCAAACACCGTGAACTTGTCGACGGCAGTGCGTCGGACCCAGCAAGCGACCCCATCCGTTTCGCCATCCCAACTTCTGCGGCTCGGGTTAATAAACTTCGCAAGACGGGTTTCACCTATCGGAAATTTCTCGATTGAGTCGAGCTTGACCCAGGACTTGTATGCGTCATCCGGCTTCACCGGGGACAAGAGATATCGGATGACGGGAATAGAGACGGCAATGCCAACTGCAGCGTTGACCAGGAATCCCATTTTCAGGAGCAACCATCGTCGGGAAATGGTGAGACTGTCATCCGCGACATCGGATTTGATTTGAGGCCCGTTCAACAATTCATTGACTTCACTCATAACTCACCTTCTCGGTTGCTCGGGATAGGGTTGCCCGGGAGTGCTTGTGCGTAGCGATGCGAAACGGGAATGCCTGGTGCGTCCGAATTCGTCCCTCCCCTGCGACAACTAACCCGGCGACGATGCCGAATAATATCTCGGAAAGCGCAAACCACCCCCAGGCGATCCGGGCATTGAAAGCAGGGTTCACGATGCCCAGGATCGAATGGAGAAGTCCGGTCCACAAGAGCGGCGCGATGAGGCCTCCCAGCAGGATGGGGCGGCTCGGCCACATGGGCAACATCGCCCCATAGAGCAGCCCGATTAGAAGTGTTGTCGCGGTGTGAATGACCGTAGCGATGATCAGGCCGTTCCAATGAAATGCTGCAATGTCGGCGGTGGTGGGATTGGTCCAATGCGCAACGCCGGCCCCGCCAAGCAGGTTTACTGCGTACCAGATGCTATGCTGGGTCAGATATCCGTAAAGAAGTGCGGGGAAGATCATCACCAGTCCGCCTGCGATGCCCCCCTTAAGCCCCGAAAGCACTGGATAGCTCTCAACCGGAAGGTGCGCGCGGTGCTGATCGCTGAGCTGGATGTGAGCGACTTTTGCGCGCGGTCTTGCGATCGCAACTGCTCTCGGGGCGACAGCAGTGACCTAGTGCTGTTCGTCAGGCAGAACCTGGCCAAACCAGCTGGCTACACCGCACGCCACGAGAACGACGCCCGTAATGCCAATGCCGGCGCTAGTTACAAGACTAGCGAAACATAAGGTAATACCGAATGCGAGGATAATCGGCCAAGCGGTCGGCGCTGGCGTTTGAATGATTCTCCCCGGCTGCCGGATATGTTCCTCTTTTACTTGAATCATCCTGTTCACCGCCCCACCACATAAACGACAGAAAAGACAACAACCCAGACCACGTCAACAAAGTGCCAATACAGAGCAAGCACCGCGAAGCGCTCGGTCTGCTCTCCGTTGACTCGTCCGGCCAGGCTAAACAGAAGCACGCTTGCGAGCATCGTCAATCCAACCGCGACGTGGAAAGCATGGAGTCCGACAAGAGAATAGAAAGTGGTCCCCAACAGATTGGTGCTAATAGTAAGACTGTCCTGGTAGATCAGTTTTTTCCATTCAACGCCGGTACCGACCATGAAAGTCATACCCAGAGCGATGGTCACGGCCAGCCATCCCGCGAACGCTTTCATGCGATTCCGCGAGATGGCGTGCTCCGCCCTCCAGATACTGAGGCTGCTCGAGAGCAGGCAGATGGTCCCGACCACCGGCGCCTCGAGCACCTGTTGAGGCGTTGGCCCAGACTGACTCTTGCCGATGTAAAAGATGTAGGCAACCACGAAGATGGTAAAGATTGCCGATTCACCGGCGATCAGGGCGGACATTGCGACTTTGCCTCGCCCCGGAAGATTCCAGTCAACGGTTGTATGGGGCGAAGCAACTCTGCTGAGACTCATGCTTCATACTCCCAATCCGGATCGTCCGGATGTTTGAGATCCCAAAGCGGACGCCGGCTGTGTACTTCCGGCGGATCTTCGAAGTTGTACGAAGGCGGAGGCGACGAGGTCGACCATTCCAGGGTCCAGGCATCCCACGGATCGTCCCCGGCGATTTCACCGAAGAAATACGACCGGATGAAGTTATAAGCGAATATCAGAACCGCCAGGCCTTGAACGAGGCCACCAAGGGAAACGATCAGATTCAGCGTATTCCAGCCACGGTTGGGCAGATAGGTTTAGATAGAGCGCGGCATGCCCAGGATTCCCAGAAAGTGCATGGTGTCAAACGTAATGTGGAACCCGATCATGAACAGCCAGAAGTGCCATTTGCCGAGGGACTCATCGAGCATCCGGCCCGTCGCTTTGGGGTACCAGTAGTAGATTGCCGCGAAGATGCAAAATACGATGGCGCCCACCAGCACATAGTGGAAGTGGGCGATCACGAAGTAAGAATTGTGCAGCTGCCAATTCCAGGGAGACACGGAGAGCATGATGCCGGTAAGACCGGCAATGAGAAATTGAAAAAGGAAGGCGAGGCAAAAGAGCATGGGAATCGAGAAACGAATGCGTCCCCCCATAGGGTTGCGATCCAATTGAATATCTTGATGCCCGTCGGGATGCCGACCAGCATGGTGGAGAGAGTAAAGAAGGCGTTGGAGATCGAGGTCATGCCCACGGTGAACATGTGATGAGCCCAGACGCTCAGACTCACAAACATAATGCAGACCGAGGCTCCCACCATGGCGGGCTAGCCAAAGATGGCCTTTCTCGAAAACACGGGAATGATCTCATTGGCCATCGCAAATGCCGGCAGCACGAGCACGTAAACCTCCGGATGCCCGAATATCCCGCTTACAATCAGGGCCAGAGCCCAGTAATCGGTGGAATGTCCCGGAGAGAATGTTTTTGCAGTCAGCGGCGCATAGGCAAACCAGCCGACATCAGGCGCGTTGCCGACGCCGTAGAGCCCACCTCCGCCCAGGAAACTGTAATAGAGCAGGAGGCCGCCAAAGGTGCTCAACCAGAAGCTGAATGCATTGAGGCGCGGAAACGCCATGTCGCGAGCGCCAATCTGGAGCGGCACGATGTAGTTTGCAAATCCAAACAGGAACGGCATTCCCACGAGGAACACCATGGTGGTGCCATGCATGGTGAAGAAGCGGTTGTAGACCTGTGCAGTCAGGAAGTGGTTGTGGGGTACTGCCAGCTGAATCCGGATGAAGATCGCCTCGGCTCCAGCGACGAGCAGGAAGAAGGTTGAATACAGGATGTACAGAATACCCAGCCGTTTGTGGTCGACCGTGACTACCCATCCGTGCCGCCATTCCAGGAACGTGGCCTTCTGCGAAGATTCGGTATCAAGCGTTCCGTCGATACAAATTGGATAGTCGCTCATATGACAGTCCTGTCGGTCACTTCAGAGTCAGGAGGTATGCGGTCACCTGGTCGAGTTGCTCGTCACTCAATTGCATGGCGGGCATCAGGGACCCGCTCTTGAAGGCGGCTGGGTCTTTGATCCAGAGGCGCAGATTCTCCGCGTTGTCATCCATGGCGCCGGAGGCAAGGGTGGTACGGCTCATTAGATGGCTTAGATCAGGTCCAAACCGACCCGTAGCTGCGGTACCCGAGATGGCATGACAATTCATGCACGCCTGGGTTTCAAATACTCTGCGCCCATTGGCAACGCGAGGATCGTTCCACCCGGGCTGTTGCTGGTGCTTCACCCAAACTGCGAACTGTTCAGGGGAATCGACGTAGACGCGGAGGAGCATCAAGGCGTGCTGCGCGCCGCAGAACTGCGCACATTGGCCCAGGTAGAGTCCAGGCTGCCTGGGATCAAACCACATGGAATTTACGCGATTCGGAATGAGGTCTGTCTTGCCTCCAAGTTGCGGAACCCAGAAGCTGTGGTCGACATCTGCCGAGAGCAGTTTCAAGTAAGTTGGACGCGGACTCTGTTGCGAGTCGACCGGGATGTGGAGCTCATTTGCGGCAACCACTCCCAGGTCCGGATAGTGAAATTCCCACCAGAATTGATGCCCGATCACGGTCACGTTCAGCGCCGAGGAAGGTTTTTGAGTATCCTCGATTGCAAAGATGATCCGAGCCGTGGTGAGAAAAAGAACGACCACAATGAGAACCGGAATCACCGTCCATGCGAGCTCGATCTGGGTACTTCCATAGATCTGGGGAGGTTCGTCTTCAGGATCGGTTCTCCTGCTCCGATACTTGACGATCGTGTATGCCAGCAGCGCGGCGACGACCACGAATATTCCCCCAGTAATCGTGTGGACAAAGAGGGACAGGTTGTAGATTTCGTGAGTCGGAGTCGATGCTGGAGAAGCAATGCTCGGGACTGATTGTGGCTGGTCCGCGAAGAGTGGGACCGCGACTGCGGACAAAAGTAGCGAAGGCAGCCAGCGACTCCGAATTCGTGAGACTGTGGTTCTCCACTCCATAAGACAGGATCTTCCTTGTCGCACTTATTCCGGTATCTTTCACGCGCGGAGACAGGATTTAGCAAACTCTAACTCGACGTCCTACGAACCCAACGTTGAGTCAGCCTGTAAGACGGATCGCATTAACGAAGAGCATTGTCACCTTCAAGCCTAATCATGAACAGTGGAGATGTATTGTTCCGAATTGCTGTTTATGGAACCTCGTTGCGATCATCAATCTGCATCGTGTAGCCCGATCCGAGACGGCGTACTACTGTTTGCAGATTGCCTCCGCATTTGGATTCGCAAACGTATCGACGTTCTCCTCGTCGCTTCGATCGAGGCACGCGAAGTCCTTTTCGAGCAGGACGTCGAGCGAACCGTTAGGACCGAGATCGACCGTTCCATAAATCCCGACCTCCCCCTCCATGACCCAGGATGTCATCTGTTCCTCAGACAGCAGAACCGTCACTCTTTGTGGTTCCCATTTGACGAGAATCGGAACGGGCTGGGCGGTAAATTGAAGACCGTATGTGAGATGAGATTCAGGGGCAGCCGAGAAGTGAATTGTGTCGTCGATGCGCTCTCCGTTTTGCAGCTTGGTTAGCTCGGAGCGCGATACTCTGAGCCGCATAAAATCTCCCTTGATCCTCAGTTTCATACGCATTCCTCTTCCCTTCGAAGCGGAAGGTCTCTTAGATGCTCGGCCGCGTGATAGACACCAGTAACCGGTTCTGAGCAGAACGTGATCTGCCAGGAGCCTAGGCCCCCTGAGGAACGCTACGAAGTGAGGAAACGCTAGATTACAGTCAGGAACTCGCACGCTTCCTGATGCGGTCTATGTGGAGCACCGTCTCCAGACTCGCGCGCGATTTGAATTGCAGTATGTTGGGCGTGCATTGAACAAAGGAATCCGAGTCTGGCTCTTGACGATCGGTTGACCCGACCTCGTTCCGCTCCGCTGTTTTTAGCTTCCGTAGGTATTTCTGCAGGTTCCTCGGGCAGTCTCCGGTTTCCTCAAGGAAGGTCGTTAACAAATGTCGAGACGATTCATCATTATTCCGATTCTCGTTCTCGGTCTCGCGGCGGGACTGTTGCTCATGATCAATGGGTGCTGGACTTCCTGGGAGGGCGATAAGGCCGAGCAGCGCACCGACGACGCGTATGTGCGAGCCGACATGACGCCGATGAGTACCCGGATCTCAGGAACCGTCAAGAAAGTCGACGTCGAAGACTACCAGGCAGTGCAGCCTGGCCAGACGCTGGTGGAACTCGACGATTCGGACTACAGCGCTATTCTCGCCGAGGCCGAGGCCGCGCTGGCAGGGGCCGAGGCGGAACTGGAGGACAATCAGGCGGCCAAGCGGATTCAGGACGTAAAAATCGAGAACGCGAAGACCGTGATAACTCAATCGATGGCGGCGGTCGCAACTGCCAAGGCAGGGGTGGACGCAGTGCAGCCCGATGTCACACGAACGGAATTGGAGCGAAGGCGCCAGGAAGCCCTGTTTGCATCGAGAGCCGCAACGCACCAGGCACTGGAGCAGGCGGTTGCAGACGCAACGCGATTTTCGAGTTTGCTGACAAGCCGCCAGGGAGATCTTCAACGTGCGGAGGCAGGGCTTGAGAGTAGCCGGACCCTGCTTGAAGCCGAGAAGAGACAGCGTGCCGCGCTCGACACTCGAGATGGTCTTTACCGGGCCAACGTGCAGGCAAAGCAAGCCGCTATCGTTGTGGCCAAGCCAAATCTGGCCTACACGAAGATCACCGCGCACTCGGCGGGAGCGGTTGGGGAGCGCCTCGTGCAGGAAGGGCAGTTGGTCTCGCCGGGGATACAGGTCATCGACCTGGTGAAAGGAGATGCCTGGATTCAAGCGAACTTCAAGGAAACCCGACTTACTAACATCCGCGTGGGAGATACGGCAGATATTCGAGTGGACAGCTTTCCCGGGGTCGTGCTGCATGGAAAGGTGGTTGAGATCGCTCCGGCAAGTGGGTCACAGTTCGCGTTGCTTCCTCCCGATAACGCAACCGGCAACTTTACCAAGATCGTACAGCTGGTTCCTGTCAAGGTTGCATTGGATCCCCGCCACGAACTGCATGGCCGGCTGCGTCCTGGCTTCTCTGTGGTTGTCACGGTTCATGCTTCGGGGAAGAACATGAAGCCGGAGGTCATTCAGCCTTGAGCGATTCAATCAAGGAAGCATCGCCAATGTCTGCACCGGCAGCGAGTGCCCCAGTGATCTCGACTCATCCCCTGCTGGGCGTCATTGGGGTCCTCTTCGGGGCGATGATCGCTACCTGCACAGGCCGGCTCATTAGTTTAGGGCTCGCAGACATGCGTGGAGCTCTGCATCTCGGATTCGATGAGGCGTCGTGGATCGGCACGGCGTTCAATGCTGCGCTGATGTTTATCGGCCCGTTCTCGGTTTATCTCGGCGGCCTGCTTGGTTCGAGGCGTGTCCTGCTGACATGCGCGTTCCTGTTTACAGTGATCAGCCTGGCGCTCCCGTATGCAGGCAGCCTGCCGGTCATGCTGGTTCTCCTTGTGCTCGCGGGCCTGACCGCAGGAACCTTTTATCCTCCGACGCTTTCGTTTGTTCTTCGCAACCTGCCCCAACGCTATGTTCTGGTCGGGATCGCCATGTACGCCATGGACATCATCTTCACGACCAACTTCGCCACCTCGCTCGAAGCCTGGTATATCGATCACCTGTCGTGGAGATGGATCTTTTGGAACAGCGCCGCGCTAACGCCGATCATGGCTTCATTCCGGCACCATCGTTGGTCTCTTGGCTTGCGGTACCTTCCTGATTGTCGCCACGGTGGTGCGAAGGCTACGGGAGCCGAATCCGCTGGTCAATTTCAAGTTTCTGAGGCGACGGAACACTCTACTGCTCGGAGTTGTCCTGATTTTTTTCCGATTTGTCCTGCTCGCGACTGTGCTGATCATTCCGAGCTACCTGGCCGCGGTCAAGGGATTTCTGCCCTTGCAAACCGGCCCAGTGCTGCTGTGGGTTGCAATTCCTCAAGGTCTGTGTGGGGTAATCGCTGTCTATCTCCTGAAGTACGTCGATGCGCGTCTCATGCTTGCGGCGTGGTTCGGCCTGGTTGCGGTCGCCTGCGTCATGAACACGAATCTGTCTTCGGCCTGGGCCGGCGCGAACCTTACAGCGTCCCAACTGGTTATGGCGATTGGCTATGCGCTGTCTTTCTACGCCCTGGTCGGCGCCATCATTCTCGAGGTGTTCAACACCGGCGCTCTGAGCCGCCCAATCGATGTTCTGACATTTGCGGGGTACTTTCAAACCGTACGGTTGTTCGGAGGCGAACTCGGCGCTGCATTCATGCAGCACTTCATACCGCTCCGCGAACAATTCCACTCAAACATCCTCGGGCTCGGGGTGCTGCGCAGCCTGCCTCAGACCGACCAGCGCCTGATCGGCCTTACCATCCGCCTGGCAAGCCGCAGTTGTGGGCTGCCGAGCGCGGTTGGACGAGCCGTTGAGCTCTTGGCCCTCCAGGTGCGACAGCAGGCCTTCACACTCGCCATTACAGACGTCTTCACACTCGTCGCATGGTCCACGGTGTGCTGTCTCGTCGTCGTTGCCTGTATGGCGCGCGTGCCCACCCAGTATCAGCAGATCGTCTCGACCTCAGTCACAAATGCATAACGGTATCGGAAGGAATCGAACAAGCAGATATGCCACGCCGAAATACAAGACAAATATCCTGCAAGGTCCTCGCAACGATACTGATGGGCGTGGGAGCGCTTGGCGGGCCCGTCTGCATCTTGGCACAGACGCCGCCACCTGTTTCATTGAGTCTCACTCAAGCCATCGACCTGGCGCTCAGACAAAACCGCAGTCTTAAACTTGCGCAGCTTTCGGTGACGGACAATGAGCATAAGAAGGAAGTGGCCCGCTCCGCGTATCTTCCGCACATCAAGAACGAATCGAGTATTTTGCATGTGACCGAACTTGCGGGAGTTGAGATTCCCGCCGGCGCCTTCGGAGTCTTGCCGGCAATCGGGCCCATTCCTCCCAACGGTCTTGTCATTGATCAAGGTTCGCTTACCTCGTATACCAGCGGAACCCAGTTGACGCAGCCACTCACGCAGATGTTCAAGATTCATGAATCGAATCTGGCTGCGACCGCAGACATCAACACCGCAAAGATTCAATTGAGCCAGCCTGAGAATGATATCGCTCTGAAGGTTCGACAGCTCTACTTTGGACTTCTCATCGCCCAGCTGAAACTCGAGGCCGCCAAAGACGAAGTGAGTGCCGATTCGGTAAAGAACCAGGAAACTGTAGATGATGTGGAAAAGGGGCGTGCACTCGATGTTGCTGCACTTGGGAGTCATGCCTCCCTTCTCGACGCGCAACAAGCAGAACTAACCGAGAAACTTCATCTTGACGATTTGACGCGCTCGTTGAATGACCTGCTAGGACTGCCATTGACAGCTCAACTCATTCTTGATCCGGATACTGCCGGCGTGGAGTTGTCGATTCCCGGGCTGGCGGACTGTATCAAGCTGTCGCAGGAGCAAAGTCCTGCGATCCGTTCTGCGCAGCAAGCGGTCCTCAAGGCCAGAGCCGGCCTTCGAGCGGCCAGGGATGCCTATATTCCCGACGTGACAGCTCTTGCGCGATACAGCTATCAAAGTGGCGTTCCGCTTCTGGTTCACAACTTTGGGACGTTTGGTTTCACCCTGAGCTATGACATCTTCGATGGTGGGCGTCGAAATGCAGAGTTCAAGGACGCAACTGCACTTTTGACTGAGGCTCAAGTGAACCTCGACAAGGTTCAGGACGAAGTGAGTGTCGAGGTGCAGTCGGCATATGACAAGATCACGCAGATTCAGAAGCTGGTTAACGTAGCTGACGAAGCGCTCACCGTCCGCACCGAATTTGCGCGATTAGCTGATCGCCAGTTCGAGCAAGACGCCGCGCTCGCGTCGGCGCGAGCCGAGGCTCACGCGAAGGTCAGCTCTGCGAAGGCCTCGTTGATGGAGGCAAAGCTCGGACTGTCGCTCGCCGAGGCAGATCTCAAGCGAGCGATCGGACAGTTGCCCCGCTAAGGATCAATATCAATTCCTCGTGTACCCGCAACGGGTCCACCTGGGCCTCCGCGGGATGAAGGGGAGCGTTGTGCCGTTAGCTCCAGGAATGATCAGTGCTCTTGCCGCATTCTCTCCAAATGCGGAACTGAACATACGCGCTCATGTGCCTGGAGGCAGGCACTCGCGTATCAGCGCTACGAGGTCGCGATTCAAGCGATCCTTTGCGATACAAGCCCGGGTGCCTGCGCGAAGAGCCAAAGCGGCGCATTCGTCCCATGGGTGCGTGAAGAGACCTAGAATACACACGGTCCGATCGAGTTCGCTGATTTCCCGAATCGACCGGACTCCATTGGATTCGGGCAGATCCAGATCCATTAGCACCACCTCCGGCCGGTGCTCGCGAAACAACTGGACGGCCTCTATCGCCGATGTGGCCACCCCCGCCAGTTCCATATCCGGCTGTACATCGACCAGGCCGCGGAGGCCTTCCCGCAAAAGCGAATTGTGATCGACGATAAGAATCCGACGCTTCGTTTGTTCCACGGGGTCAATTATTCGAAACAGACATTCCCGGCAAAACACTGGATCCAGGTACTCGGAAACACCTGATTTCAGGGATGAGGCCACCATCGGAACGCAATGTATAATCGCTGGGCAGCCATGTGCGACTCTGGTTTTCCCAACCTGATCGGCTCGCGTGGCTAATGAGCATTCCTTTGCTGTACTGCGCGAACCTTGCGGCAATCGATCCCCATCAACCGCTCACGCAAATGCATCACACTGCCTGAAGCGCGAAGGAAGGGGTGATTGGTGAGGTGCTCGCGATCGCGCAAACTACAGATGGATTTATCTGGGCGGCCACGCCTGCCGGCGTAGGATACTTCGACGGACACAAATGGTGGTATGTCGGTAAGACTGGTAACGTGTCGGATCTGAATTCGATTTCGGCTGCCAGCCTGACTGCAGACAGACAAGGAGTCTGGGTATCCGACGCGAGCAAAGGAGTGTTCCTTTTGCCCAGGGGAGCTCGCAAGTTTCAATCGGCAACGTCACAAGTGGTTCCAGGTTATCTTCCCACCTTTTATGAAGCAGGCGAAGCAGCAACCTGGCTCTGGGTGCCGGAAGCACTATCGCTGTTGAAGTTCTCCCCGCCAGCGAGTGCTCCGAATGGCCCTTCGCGAGACTTTGCTAATTCGTCAGGAATGTTCTTGATTGATCGCGACGGCAGCGGATGGATGATGACAAGGCACGATGGGGTCCTGCGTGCTCCCTCCGCGGACCACCTTCAGGGACGTGTGTCGCCCGACGATTCTTCCATTGAGAAGTTCAGTGAGAGAGAAGGGCTGACCAATGCGACCGTCTACTGTGCCATGGAAGACAGGGAGGGCGACATTTGGGTCGGAACACCCGGCGGGCTGGATCGCTTCCGGCCTCGCAATGCAGCGTGGTTTCAATTGCAGTCTGTCCCCACCCGTCGCATGCAGTTGGCGGCAGGGGACGGAGGCGAAGTCTGGGCAAGTTCCCCTGAGGGCTTGTGGGATACACGGAACGGAAAACCGGTCCCGGGCAGTCCCTCTCAAATTCAATTCTCATTCCGGGATTCGCAAGGGGCAATCTGGTTCTGGTCCCGGCAAGGTGAGACGGGCGATCTCTGACGTTGGCAGGACGGTCATTTTCTGAAGGCTCTGTCACCGAGTCTGGATCGTGATCGGATTCAGCCCACACCTGCGGCGGATTCGTTGGTACCCATCCACGGGCCGGTGCGAGCTTTGACCCGAGACAGCTCAGGAGACTTATGGGTTTCAGTCAGGGGGAAAGGCGTTTTCCGGCTGCACGCTGAAGTTTGGAATCATTGCGAATAACAAATCCAATTCCGTTTACGCCCCCATCATCCTTCCTCCGCACACCACCAATCTCCGCATCGGGTACTCCGTCCTGAGCTTTCCCATTCCAGAGACGTCGCGTCGGAAGGGTAAAAGCTGGACGTTCAGAGGCGGACCGTGCGAGAGGCGTTGCGCAATGCGGAGCCCGTGCCGGCCAAACCCCATCGGGCTTACCCTGAGTGTAGTGCGATTGGAAATATTTGCTGCAACCGTCTCCCTCTACCCGCATCGATACCTGTATGAAATGAGTCTCGCGGTGGTGAATCATGCGACCACGAATTGACAGGCGAATGAGACGAAATATCAAGCTGATTTTGTTCGTGGCCGTGGTCGGTTTTGTATTCGCAGCCACCCCTCGTGTACATGGCCAGATCGTGTCCAAAAACAGGATGGATATTCGTCAGGTAACGCTGCCCGCAACTTCTGTTTGCCGGAACGCAGATGTAACCCCGCAGATCAGAGAAGCGCTGCGACTTGTCTGTGCGCAGAGAGGTTCTGGCGCGGCGATCACTTCCGCACAAAGGCTGATCGTCATCGGATTTCTCGGAGGGTTCGCGAAGAATGGTGATACCAAGCACCCCGAGGTCTGGTTTGGTTCCTACCTTCGAGAACATTACTCGTCGGCGATTGAAGTCTCAGTCATTTCAAATCACGAGTGGCGAAGAGCAAAGAGAGATGTGCTGGGGCAACTTGATGTTGATCACGATGGTGTTCTGACGACCGCGGAAAAGGACCAGGCGAAGATCGTCGTCTTCGGACATAGCTGGGGAGCATCCGAGACCTCGGCATTTGCCAGGGACCTTGAGCAGCAAGGGATTCCCGTGCTGCTCACCATTCAAATCGATATCGTGTCAAAACCCGGCCAAAACCCGATCCTCATACCTTCCAACGTTGAAGCGGCAATCAATTTCTTCCAATCGGAAGGGCCGCTCCACGGTCGAACACGGGTAATCGCCGAAGATCCGGGACGGACTGAGATTATCGGCAATTTCCATATGACTTACGAGGGACACCGCGTCGATTGTCGAAACTATCCTTGGTTCGCTCGCACGTTCAACAAGCCTCATCATGAGATCGAGAACGACGCCCGCGTGTGGAACCAGATTGCACTGATCATTGATTCACGTCTCTCCGCGTCGAAAAGCCCAATCGATCAGCCTGCAATGCACTGATGTCGATAACAAATTATGCCGCGGCTTCTGCCCCCGTAGGAGCCCAGCGCGGCAACATCGGGATGGAGATCCTCTGCTTGTGCTCGATCTGATTGGAGTCCGGCTGTCAGGTTCTAGGGCAGCGGTTTCCTGATCCGATTGATCGGAGGGTCAGCGATGCGCGCCAGGACGATACGGAGGTACTAGAACGGGTAGTGCCGCTCGCCGGTCTGAACCGTAATCCACCGCAACGTCGTGAATTCGTCAATCGCAGCCTTACCTCCAAAACGACCATAGCCGGAAGCTTTTACGCCCCCGAATGGCATCTGCGGTTCGTCGTGGACCGTCGGACCGTTGATGTGGCAGATTCCGCTCTCGACTCGCCGGGCAAGATTCCAGGCTCGCGCAATATCACGGCTGAAGATGGACGCCGATAGACCATACTCGGAATCGTTCGCCACACGCAGTGCGTCTTCATCACCCCGCACTCGAATAACGGAAACGACCGGTCCGAACGACTCTTCCGAGTAGATCCGCATCGCCCTTGTCACCCAATCCAGCACGGTCGCCTGCATCAATGTGCCGTCGCACTTTCCTCCAGCGGTCACTGAAGCGCCTTTTCCCACTGCATCCTCAATCAAACTTGCAACGCTCGCAGCGGACCGCGCATCCACCATCGATCCAAGAACCGTTGGCCCGAGCGACGGATCTTGCAAGGGCAGATTCGCAGCCTTCGCCGATAGCTGCTGCACAAATTCACCCGCGACTTTTTCATCCACTACCACTCGTTCCGTCGACATGCAGATCTGTCCCTGGTTCATGAATGCTCCAAAGGCAACCGCATTCACTGCGGCGTCGATATCCGCGTCATCGAGCACAATCAGTGGCGCCTTCCCTCCCAGTTCCAGAAGCACAGGCTTCAGTTGCCGAGCGGCGCGCTCCGCTACAATTCGCCCCACTCGAGTCGAACCTGTGAAGTTGATATGGCGCACCAGTGGATGGTCGATGAGAGCCCCAACAATTGCAGGCGCGTCCGCCGGGGCGCTGGTTATCACGTTGAGCACGCCATCCGGCAAGCCTGCCTCCTGCATCACGGTTCCAATGAGGCGATGCACCGCGGGACATGCCTCAGACGCCTTGAACACGACGGTATTCCCACATGCCAGTGGCATCGCCAGTGCCCTGACTCCGAGAATTACCGGCGCATTCCACGGCGCGATACCGACACACACACCCATCGGTTGCCGGATCGACATTGCCAGGTTGTCGGAGATATCGCTCGGGATCACCTCGCCTGTAATCTGGCTGGTGATGGATGCGGCTTCGCGCAGAATTGATGCACCAAACGCAACGTTGAATCCAGCCCAACCTTCTGTCGAGCCAGTCTCGGCAACCATCAACTGGATGAACTCCTTCATATGAGACATGAGCACATCCGCGGAGCGCAGCAAGAGTTCGCGTCGCTTCGACGGGCCCGTAGCCGCCCATGCGGGGAAAGCGCCGGCGGCTGCATCGATCGCCGCATTCACATCCGCGGCAGTAGCCGCCGCAGCCTTCGTTACTGCAGCGCCCTTGACCGGATCGATTCGCTCAAATGAACGGCCTTCCAATCCAGGCGTCGATTTGCCACCGATGAGCAGCGCAACTTCGTTCATTTTTCCTCGTCTTTCTGCCTTATCTGTTGCTCCTTGACTCTCCCCGCAGAAATCAACGCGTCCAGGGCAACAACACCCTTTCCTCGGCGATATACCACGAGCGGATTGATGTCGATCTCAACAATCTCCCGAGTGGATCGCATCAGACACCCAACCTTCGCTGCCACCTCGGCAACCGCCGCCACATCGAGCGGCGGCGAGCCACGGAAGCCGTCGAAAAGCGCACCGCAGCGCAACTTCCTCAATTGCTCCTCGATCTGTCCTCCGGACAAATCTGCAGGAATAAGGCGCACATCTCCCATAGCCTCTGCCAGCACTCCGCCTGCACCGACAACAAGAACCGGTCCCCAATCCGGATCGTTGCGGCCTCCAACAATCAGTTCCATTCCCTTCTCACTCATCCGCTCTACCAGCACGCCATCCAGAACAATATCTGGCCTCGCTGCCTTCACGTTGCTATGTAGCATCCCCCACCCATCGAGCAGTTCCGCTTTGGACTCGATCGCGAGGATCACGCCTCCGGCGTCGCTCTTGTGCGGAAGTTCGGCGGATTGCGCCTTCATCACCACCGGGAAGCCAATCTCCGCGGCAATAAGCACGGCCTCTTCCATGCTTCGTGCGAGCCTTCCTTGAGGAACCGCAACCCCCAGTTGCACCAGAATGCTTTTGCTCTCCCACTCCGATAGCACGCCTTCCATCGGGCATGTCGTTACACTATCGGCCAGCAGAGCACGGTCGCGATCTGCCCTTCGCAATGCAAATGAAGTCACATTGGCCAACGCGCGTATCGCGCGCTCTGGTGATGGAAAGCAGGCCACCCCAATTTCGCGCAGCTTCCTCAACTCGGGGAAATCGAAAGGTGCACCTTCGTCGAGTGCCGCAAACACCATGGGCTTGCGTGGTGAAAGAGATCGGATGGCGTCAACAATCGGCGGCAACTTCAGTTGCGTCGTCTTTGGATCTGTCAGGATAATTCCCAGCAGAACACTTCCGAATCGTTCTTCGTTCAGAACGGGCGGTAATGTGCGCCGATAAAGATCCGGGTCCACAAGTCCCTGCGCCGTCAGATCCAGAGGGTTCGATGGCGGAATGAATGCCGGCAAGGCTCCTGTCAACGCTTCCTGCGCCTGCGAAGACAATTCCGGCAACTCCAACCCAACCCGGTCGCACAAGTCCAGCGCAAGTGCCTTGAAAGCACCCGATTCCGTGAAGACAGCCGCTCCGCCGCTCGGCAGTTCCCGACACCGTACCAGGATCTGCGCAACGTCGACCAACTCCTCCATGCTTTCCACATGAATCACGCCCGCATGTGTCACCAGGGTATGCATCACCTCATAATCCCCTGCAAGAGCGCCCGTATGCGTAGCAGCGGAAATGCGCGCCTTTCCGCTGCGCCCTGGGTGCAGCAGGACAATCAACTGGTCGGCCTCATTCGCTCGGCGCACCAGGTCCAACAACCGCTTCGGCTGGCGGAAGTGCTCCACAACAAGGGCGAAGACGCGAGTGGTTCTGTCGCCGATCAAATGCTCGATGAAGTCCTCAACGCCGGTTGCAGCCTCGTTCCCAGTCGAAACGGAATACGTAAGCGGGATTCCATGATACCGCATGTTCACCGCGATCACGGCAGCCAGCGCCCCGCTCTGCGAAATGATCGCAACTCCGGCCGCACCCTCCCGCTCCTGCGGCGGGGTAACGACGAAGGTCAACGGAATGCCATCTACATAGTTGACCATCCCAAGGCAGTTCGGCCCCGCGACGATCATGCCATGCTCTCGAGCAATGCTTTGCAACTCACCTTGCGCGCTTCGCCCCGCCTCTCCCGCTTCCGCAAAACCCGCCGAAAAGACGATAGCGCTTCCCACTTGTCTCGCTGCACATGCACGCACCGACTCAACAACGGCCGGCCCTGGGATCGCCAGCACCGCACAGTCAACGCCCGCAGGCAACTCCTCAATTGACCCCAGGCAGGTGCGCTTATGGATAGTTGGCCTCTTTGGATTCACAAGGTGCAGTTCACCCGAATACCCGGCCTCTTCAAGATTGTTGAGCACGCATTCGCCCAGTGAGCCGCTCGTCGAGGAGGCTCCGACCAGCGCAATCGAACGCGGCCGCAGCAACCGATCAACTTGCGCGCGAGTCATCTGCTTCCATTCCAGATCGATCAACGACTGCCCCTCATTCACGTCACCGCCGATAGCCTTCAAGACCCGGCTTGATGCTCTTCTCATCTAAGAACTGTTTCAGCCCCTTTTCGCGTCCATGTTCGGGATCGCGCAATTGTGCCTGGTCGAGCTTCGCGTAAAGATAATCCTCGCTCTGTTCCCAAGTCAGTTCGCGGCAACGCTTGAATCCATGTTTTGCGGCGCGCAACACAACCGGATTCTTGGTGATCAGTTTCCGCGCGAGAGCCGTCGTCTCCTCGCGAAGCTTGTCGAGCGGCACCGCCCGATTCACGAGTCCCATCTCCGCCGCTTGTTTACCCGTAAATGTCTCGCCCGTCATGATGTACTCGAGCGCCTTGCGCTGCCCCACTGTATCCGCAAGCGCCTTGCTCACCAGGTTGCCCGGCGGGATGCCCCAGTTGATCTCCGACAGTCCAAATACAGCTGTTTCCGCGGCAATCGCCAAGTCGCACGCGACCAATGGCGAAAAGCCGCCTCCAAAACACCAGCCGTTTACCATTGCAATCGTGGGCTTGGCATACATCCTCAACAGCTTCCATTGCCACGTCGATGCATCCCGGCGAATCTTCTCCTGTACAATCTCCGCAGCCTGATCCACCTCACGAAAATATTCCTTCAGGTCCATCCCCGCCGTCCACGACTCTCCTGCGCCCGTCAGCACCAGCACCTTCACATCGCCATCGAGTTCCAGCGTCTCCAGCACGTCGCGCATCTCGCGGTTAAGCGTGGGACTCATCGCATTCCGCTTCTCCGGCCGGTTGAGCGTCACCCAGCCGATCCCCTCTTCTAGCTCAACCAGCACTGTCGTCCAGCGTCCCTCGTAACTCGCCATCCTCTTATTCCCCTCGCATTCCCTCACTCAAACCTCTGCTAAATCCCTTCCAGCGGGAGTCCCACGTAATTCTCTGCCAGCGATGCCGCAGCCGCCCGCGAACTCATCACATACTCCAGCTCTGCAAGCTGCCTCTTATGATCAAAGGCGGGTTCATTCTCAAATCGATGCAGCAGCGACGTCATCCACCACGAAAAGCGTTGCGCCTTCCATATTCTCTTCAAACAAGTCGCCGAGTAGCCATCCAGAAATCGCCCGTCACCATTGCCATAGAGGGCTCCAAGTGCCTTTGCCAGATGATGAACATCCGCCAGCGCAAGATTCATGCCCTTCGCTCCGGTCGGCGGCACGATATGCGCCGAATCTCCTGCAAGATATAGCCGGCCAAACTGCAGCGGCTCCGCCACAAAGCTCCGCATTCCGGTTATGCCCTTTTGCAGAATCCGCCCTTCAATCGGTCTCCACCCATCCACGCACCTCAAGCGCGCATGCAGTTCCGTCCAGATCCTGTCGTCGCTCCACTCGTGAATATCCTCGTCCGGCTTGCACTGAAGATAAAGCCGTGTAACCTTCGGCGAGCGCATACTGTAAAGCGCGAAGCCTCGCGGATGATGCATGTAGACAAGCTCTTCCTGTGACGGCGGCGCCTCAGCCAATATTCCCAGCCACGCAAACGGATAGCAGCGCTCGTAGATACTCAGAAAACCTTCGGGAAACGCACTGCGGCAGATTCCATGGAACCCGTCGCAACCCGCAATGTAATCGCAGTTGATCTCATCTGCCTGTCCATCCCGCTTCACCAAGATGCGAGGTTTCTCGAGTACCGATGCCTTCAATCGAAACGTTCCCACACTCGAATCGCAGATCACCGGCATCTGCAAGCCTCCGCGCAATCAGATCCTTAACCACCTCTTGCTGCCCGTACACTGTCACGAACTTGCCTGTCAGTTCCACAAACGGAATCCTGTGGCGCACACCATTCATCCCCAGTTCGATTCCGTCGTGGCGCAGTCCCTCGCGATCCAATCGTTCACCCAAACCCGCATCGCGCAACATCTGTACGCTCGTATGCTCCAGAACCCCTGCGCGCACCCGCTCCTCGCAATAGACCCGCGGCTTTGCCTCCAGCACGATCGAGTGGATTCCACTGAGATGAAGAAGATGCGAGAGCATCAATCCCGCCGGACCCGCTCCTACGATTCCAACTTGAGTTTCGAATCGCGCCATGCCCCTCCCGTTACTTCGCTGAGTCCTCTTCGCTCAGAATCTCTTTGGCCGCGTGGAATGCAGCGTTGGCGGCAGGAACGCCACAATAAATCGCGCAGTGCAAAAGCACCTCGCGAATCTCTTCTTCTGTTACCCCGTTGTTCGCCGCAGCACGCATATGCAGGCGCAACTCCTCGCCACGGTTGAGCGCAACCATCAGCCCAATCGTCAACAGGCTGCGCGTGTGGCGAGGGAGACCAGGACGCGACCAGATTTCTCCCCACGCATAGCGGGTTATCAGGTCCTGAAACTCCGAATCCAGCTGGCTCTTCGCCGTCTCCGCGCGGTCCACATGTGTGTCACCTAGAACGCTTCGGCGCATTTGCATTCCGGCTTCGTGCCGTTCTCGCTCATCCATGCACAGCCTCCCCGGCAGCCAAGTGTTGCATCACGGCTTCGGCAAACTCGTTCGCACACTCCCAGGCCGACATGTGCGATGCGTTCAACTCCACGTAGGTCGAGTGCGGTAGTCCCGCATGGAGGGCCCGGCCATCTTCGGGAGGCGTTGCAGGATCATGCGTCCCCGTGATCACCAGGCTCGCCGCTTTCACTTCAGCGACCTCTGCCCGCAGATCCGTATCGCGCAGCACCCCACAGCAAGTTGAGTATCCCTGGGGGTCTGTGGTCGCGATCATCTTGTGTATCTGCTCCATCTCCTCCGGGTGCTCTGCGCGGTAGGCCGGCGTAAACCACCGCTCAAGCGTCGACGCAGCCAACTCGGAAATCCCTGCCGAGCGCACAGTCGCGATTCTTTGCTCCCACATCTGCCGTGTCCCGATTCGCGCCGCGGTGTTCGCAAGAATCAGTCTGTCCACGCGATTCCCGGCGTGAATTCCAAGCCAGAGACCGACCAAGCCCTCCCAGCGACACACCGCAGATGCTTGCCCTGTCCGCCTTCACCTCATCCATCAGTCTCAACACATCGTGTCCCAATTGCTCAATCCTTAAAGGCTCCCACTGAAGCTTCGCTATCCCCATGACCACGCATGTCAAAGCGCAGTACGCGGTACCTCTCTTCCAGCGCAGGCAGCGCCTTGTCCCACATGCGCACACTCGATCCAAGCGAATTGGCGAGCACGAGAAGCTTCGCACCCTCAACCCCGCCGACCTCGTAGCGCAGACGCGCATCGTTGCTCTCAGCCGTCCGCATCGTCGTCTCCCACTACCCGCGCGATATACCGCTGAGCGCTTCCGAGATAGTTGTGTGGATCAAGCAACGCGTCCATCTCTGCATCACTCAGGTGCGCCTGCACCTCGGGCATTTGTTTCAAGACATCCGATAGCCACAGTCCTTCCGTCACAGCCCGGTCCGCGGCTCTGCATAAAACATCGTGCGCCGCAATCCGTCCAATCCTCGGAGCCAACGCACCGCTCACAGCCTCTGCCAGCGGCAATCCTCGCGTTGCCTCAAGATTGGCGCGCATTCGGCCCGCATCCACCTTCAGGCCGTCCAGTATCTCCGTCGCGTACCCGATTGAAGAGGATGCGAGGCGAAAGGCCTCAGGTACTGCATCCCACTCCGCTTGCCACAGCCCAAGTCCGCGCTCGTGTTCTTGCGGCATTGCGTGCAGCATTGTTGCGACGAGTCCCGGCATCTTCGCATGAATGGCAATTAGCGCTGCGCTTCCCACGGGATTGTGCTTGTGAGGCATCGTCGACGAGCCGCCGCGCCCGTCTCCCCCGCCCTCCACAACCTCGCCGACCTCCGACTGCATCAACAATGCGACATCTCGTCCAAACTTCGCCAGCGTGCCAGTCAGAACCGCAAGCACCTGCACCATCGCGACCAGGTTGTCCCGCTGCGCATGCCAGGGCATCTCAGGCTCCGCCAGCTCCAGCAGCCGTGCCAAGTTTGCTGAGATCGAACCACCCGCCGATCCCAGTGAAGCCAGCGTTCCCACCGCCCCGCCAAACTGCAGCACCAGTACCCGCACTGCTTCTTCGCGAATGCGCTCGCGATCCCGGCGCAATGCAGCCAGGACTCCCGCCAGCTTCAACCCAAAGGTTACGGGCGGTCCCGCCTGCAGCCATGTTCTCCCCAGCATCACCGCCTCTCTATGCCTTCTTACCTGCTCCAGCAAAGCCGCTTCCAAACGCACTAGCGCATCTTCCAGCAGGTGCAGGCCTTCCCGGATTTGCAGCACCAGCGCCGTATCAAGAACGTCCTGGCTCGTAGCACCCAGGTGAACCGACCATGCGGCACCTTCGCTCACTTCCTTCACTGCCGCGGTCAACTGTCGAAGAAACGGAATGGCGATGTTCCCTGCGTCCCGCGCCTCTCTGAGAAGGGCTTCCACATCCACGAATTCCGCCCCTAGAAACCTCTCCAACACAGCGCCAGATCCCGGCTCGGCCCGCCCTTCGGCCTCGAGCGCGCAACTCAGAGCCCACTCGAAACGCGTCATCGCGCGCAACTGCGCCTGCGGCGAAAACACGCTCGTCATCTCCGCTGTCGAGAAGACAAACGAAGTCAACCCGTTCTTGCTCATCTGAGTAAATCCTGCTCTCTACCACGCAAAGAATACTGTTTCGTTCGTCCCTTGCAGCCTGATGTCCCACCGATACAATCCCGCCAGGCTTTCATCGGCATGGGCTATTAAGGTGGCTCGCCGTTCCTGAGGCACCTGCATGAGAACCGCATCGGCGTCGTTGCTCAATTCATCCCCCAGGTAGACACGTGTGATCAAATGTCGCAGCAATCCTCGCGCGAACACCAGCACCAGAAAATGCGCCCCAGGCGAAGGTTCATTCCGAAGCGTTTTCATTGCGGGCCGAGCAATCTCCAAGGCGAACGCTCCGTCTCCGTCGGTCGCCACGCGTCTGAATCCTTCCGGAAAGGCGCCCTCCTCCCCGTTGCCGCCAGGCGCACTCCCGCGCCCCAACCCGCTCCAGAATTCCAGCATCGCGTCCGTCACCGGCACTCCATCGCGATCGAGAACACGGCCTCGGATTTCAATCGTTTCCGCCGGCCCTGTGTCTGGCCTTGGAGTCCGCTCTATCAAGTAGTCGAGACCAATCCGAAAGTAAGGCCCGACCGTCTGAGAGCTGGCGGGAATTCCTGCGGAACTGTTGCTCACCGATAGCCCTCCTCGAACGGAGTATCCACGTGTCCCCGCAATACGATGTCCCATTTGTACGCCAGCATGTAGTTGGACTCCGAACGGTCCATGTCCAGCTGTGAAATCAATCGCGTCCTCGCCGCTGCATCTGGAATGCTGTTGAAGATCGGATCAAGTGGCTGCAATGGATCTCCCGGAAAATACATCTGGGTCACAAGTCGCGAAAGAATGCCAAAGCCGAAAAGTGAAAAGTGAATGTGCGCTGGCCGCCAGGCGTTATGATGATTTCCCCAGGGATAGGGGCCAGGCTTGATCGTTTTGAACCAGTAATATCCATTCTCATCGGTTAGCGTGCGGCCTCCGCCGGCAAAATTCGGGTCAAGTGGGGCATCGTAACTATCTACCTTATGTCGATACCGCCCCGCCGCATTGGCTTGCCACACTTCCACCAGCGCCCCCTGGATCGGCTTTCCATCTTCATCCAGCACGCGGCCATGCACAAAAATCCGCTCACCTATCGGGTCGCCGGCGTATTGCGCCGTCAGGTCGTTATCGCGTTCACGAATCAAACCCCGTCCGAACACCGGACCCGTCCGTTCCGTGCGTGTCTCGGGTAACAACATCAGCGGCATGCGTGGAGAGCGCGCAATCGACGATACATAAGGTGGGAAATGGTATTCGGGCTGAGAGCCCGGAATCGCCAACTCCACTTTGGTCGTGCTCTTCATATCTCTCCTCAAACGCGCTCCATCGCCATCGCAATGCCTTGCCCAACCCCAATGCACATCGTTGCCAGTGCCAGCTTGCCGCCGTCCCTCGCGAGTTGATGAGCAGCCGTCATCACCAGCCGAGCGCCACTCATTCCTAGTGGATGCCCAAGCGCAATCGCGCCGCCGGTTGCGTTTACATGCTCTGCATCATCGGGCAGTCCGAGTTGCCGAAGACAAGCCAGCGATTGGCTCGCGAACGCCTCGTTCAATTGGATCCAATCGAAATCCGCAATCGACTTGCTCATGCGCGCAAAAAGTTTCTGCGTTGCCGGCACCGGCCCAAGACCCATCAACCGCGGGGCTACACCGGCAGTCGTCATTCCAAGAATCCGAACCTGCGCTCGCAGCCCGTATCGAATCATCGCTTTCTCTGAGGCGACAATCATCGCGGCAGCCCCGTCGTTCACCCCCGAGGCATTCCCCGCCGTAACCGTGCCGCCCGGAAAGAGCGGCTTCAACGCAATCAATTTTTCGAGCGTCGTGTCGGAACGCGGGTGCTCGTCTACCGTCACCATGGTTGTTTCCTTTTTCCCGGGCACCTCCACTGCCACAATCTCCTCCGCGAAGAAGCCGCTCGCCGCCGCCTTCGCCGCGCGCATCTGGCTTCGCCAGGCGAACGCGTCCTGGGCCGTCCGCTCCACTTGGCAATCCCGAGCTACATTCTCTCCCGTCTCCGGCATCGAATCTGCACCATACATTGCGCGCATCTTCGGATTCACAAACCGCCACCCCATCGACGTATCGAATACATCCACCTGGCGCTGGAAGGCCGCCTCCGCTTTACCCATCACAAAGGGAGCCCGCGACATCGACTCCACTCCACCCGCGATGATCAAATCAGCGTCTCCGCAAGCGATCGCACGTGCAGCCGTTCCCAGCGCGTCCATTCCCGATCCGCAAAGCCGGTTCAGGGTCGTTCCGGGAACGCTCTCTGGAAGTCCAGCCAACAGCGACGCCATCCGTGCGACATTTCGGTTGTCTTCACCTGCCTGGTTGGCGCAACCCAGCATCACTTCATCCACGCCGCTCCAATCAACTCCGGAGTTGCGCTTCACCAGTTCCCGAATCGGAATCGCAGCCAGGTCATCCGCACGCACTTTCGACAGCGCCCCGCCATAACGCCCAATCGGAGTGCGCACAGCATCGCAAAGGAAAACCGGCCTCATGCCTCGTCTCCCTCCACGCCATGCGCCGCTGCGGTGCGAGCCTTCAGATCGCGAAGCGCGTCCAGTTCAAAAGCCTGTGGAGCTCTCGTCTCTCCGCACTGCGCCGCAAATCGAACCTGCCACCCCGTGCTGGCGGAGATCGAGTTTCGATCCACCCCCGGATGAATACTCGCAACTTCCAACTCGCGCGAAACCGGATCAGGCCGCAATACGCAAAGATCGGTTATCACAGCTACCGGCCCCTTCCCCGGCATGCCCAACTTTTCGCGCGCATCGCCCCCCGTCCCAAATCCAACCGATGTTACAAAATCGAGCTTGTCCACCAGCGTGCGCTTCGAGTGCTTCACAATAATCAGCACTTCCCTGGCTGAAGAACTGATCTCCGGCGCCCCGCCAGCGCCCGGCAGCCGCACCTTTGGTCTGTCATAAGAACCGACAACGGTCGTGTTGATGTTTGCAAATCGATCCAGCTGCGCAGCACCAAGAAATCCGACATCCACACGCCCACCCTGCAGCCAGTAGCGGAAGATCTCCGGCGTCGATACAACTGTGTCCGCCGTCTCAGCCAGGTTTCCATCCCCTATGGACAGCGGCAGTACCGGCGGCTTAGCCCCAATCGGACCCGACTCGTAAATCAGGACAGCCTCCGGCGCATGCGTCAGCCGGGCAAGATTCGCTGCAGTCGACGGCAGCCCGATCCCCACAAAGCACACCGCGCCATTCTGCAGCATGCGTGCCGCCGTCACGGTCATCATCTCTTCGGCCGTGCAGTCAATGCTCATGGAAGTGTCGTGTGCTCCTTGCCATGGCTCTGCATTTTCAGAAACTCCGCAAAACTCTCCGTGTCCAAAATGTGTTCCTTCACCCATGCGGTAAATTGCTCTCGACTTCGCGAAATCCTGTCCCATGCCCGGTAGAAAACATTGTCACGCTCATAGTAACCATGCGCATACGATGGAGTCGCCCCGCGTGGCACTTCGCACACCGCGGTCACCACCCAACTGGGTAGCACACAAGCATTCGGTGGCGCATCCAGTGTGGGCACGCGTTCCTCCACCGTCACAATCGCGCGCTTGGCAGCCAGCACTGCCTCCTTCTGTACGCCCAGGATTCCCCATAGCAGCACATTGCCCTTCCAGTCCGCCTTTTGCGCATGAATCACCGTCACATCCGGCCGTACTGCAGACGTAGCCGCAAGCACCTCACCCGTAAACGGACACGTAATACTGCGAATACCCTCGTTCACCCTTGCAAAGTCCGATCCCGCGTACCCACGCAGAACCGCAAACGGCAGGTTGGCGGCCCCGGCTACGTACGCATTAGCCAGGTCGGCGTGGCTCCGCTCCTCGAGCGCCAGCGGTCCAGGCCACTCATTCTCCACCGCGTCGCGAAACCGATGCAGCGACCCAACTCCCGGATTCCCTCCCCAGGAGAACGTCAGTTTCTTCGCGCACCCGGCCCCAAGTAATTGGTCGTAGATAATGTCCGGTGTCATGCGAATCAGCGAAAGATCACGCCGGCACTGGCGAATAATCTCATGCCCGGCCGCAAATGGAATGAGATGGGTGAACCCCTCAAGTGCAACGCTGTCGCCATCCCGTACATGCGCAGCGATTGCCTCCGCCAGCGTGAGCCACTCCGCCATTCGCCTCCTCATTCACTGAACGCCGTATTATTGCCCGGGAATGCATATTTGTACAAGATGTGCGATAATCGCCCATCTCAAATCTATCGCGGAAATTTGCCATGAACTCGGCCAAACACCCTCCGGCCTCTCCACCACCACTCCAGGCCGATGAGTTCGCCTCTCAGGCAGGAAACCCCGATTTTGTTCTTTCCCTCGCCCGCGGACTCCGCGTCATCGAAAGCTTCGAAAGTCATCACGATGGCCGCAGCATCAACGAGATCTCCCAATTAACAGGCCTCTCGCGCGCCTCTATCCGGCGCATCCTGCTCACCCTCGAACTCCTTGGCTACGTGGAACGAAGCCGCCAGGTCTACCGGCTTAAGACACAGGTCCTCCGTCTCGGCTTCTCTTATCTCTCCTCCTCATCGGTGGTAGAAGCCGCCCGCCCCGTCCTCGAACACATCACTGAACAATTGCATGAGTCGTGTTCCATGAGCATGCTCGATGGCGGGCTGATCGTATACGTTGTTCGCTCCGCCGCCAGCCGCGTACTTGCCGCCGGTCTCTCCGTGGGCAGCCGCCTCCCGGCCTATTGCACGTCCATGGGGCGCGTCCTGCTGGCCGCCCTGCCCGACGAACAGCTAGCCGAATATTTGCGCAATCTCAAGCCGCGTGCCTACACGCCCAAAACCCTCACCCGCGTCTCTCAAATCAAAAGGGCAATTCTTGAAGTTCGAAAAGACGGCTACGCAATCGTGGACGAGGAACTGGAAGCCGGCCTGCGATCCATCGCTGTTCCTGTTTTGACGCGCACCAATCGGGTCGTTGCCGCCATCAATGTCGGCACTCACATCTCCCGCATTGACCGCGAAACTTTGATGCGGCGCTGCCTTCCTGCTCTGCAACAAGGCGCGCGAAATCTCCGCAACATGCTTATCTGAACTCGCGCAATTGGAGTCACGAAAGGATTCGAATTATGCCTTCTATCATTCGTGCCGATCATGTTGGTAGCCTCCTCCGTCCAGCCGATCTGCTTCGCGCTCGCAAATCGCAAATAGCTCTCTCTGAAATCGAGGCCGTCGAGAATCGTCATGTCCTCCGAGTTCTCCGGCACCAGAAGGAAATCGGATTCGACATCTTTACCGACGGTGAATTGCGGCGCACCAACTTCATGAGCGACTTTACAGACGCAGTGGAAGGGTTTGATTTCGGCGGCGCCGTGTCGCGTCAATGGAAGGGATCCGACGATGAGACGCCAATGGCCGCCACATCCGTCAGCAGCATCAACGGCATCGTCACTTCCCCCTTGCAGCAGCAGCGGCCACTCACCGGCCGAGAGCTCCCGTACCTGAAAGAACACGCCCCCGGCCCCATTAAAATCACCCTGCCCAGTGCTACACAGTTTCCAGCCATCTCGTTCAAGTACGGCATCACCGACGCCGTCTATCGGGATCCGTTCGCATTGCTCGCTGCGATCACCGCGATCATGAGTGAGGACATTCGCACTCTTTCCACGGGCGGCGTCTCCTATCTCCAGGTTGATGCGCCTCGCTACAGCTACTACCTGGATCCCAAATGGACTTCCTGGATGGAGAAGGAGCTGCGGGTCGATCCAGCGCAGATGCTCTCCGCCTCGCTCAACGCCGATAACGCCTGTTTCGCAGCCGCGCGCAACACTGATGTCACTCTCGCCATCCATCTCTGCCGTGGTAACAATCGCAGCCACTGGTATGCTGAGGGCGGCTACGACGCCATCGCAGAACGCCTGTTCCATGAACTCGCCGTCGATCGATTCCTGCTCGAATACGACGATGATCGCTCCGGCACGTTTGAGCCGCTGCGTCTTGTGCCGAAAGGAAAGATCGTTGTCCTCGGGCTTGTCAGTTCCAAGCGGCCCGAGCTCGAGCGCAAAGACGATCTACTCAGACGAATCGACCAGGCAGCCCAATTCCTTCCGCTCGAGCAACTTGCCCTCAGTCCGCAGTGCGGCTTCGCTTCCACCATGGAAGGCAACCTGCTCACTGAGGAGGAACAGTGGGCCAAGTTGCAGCTTGTCGTCGACGTCGCTCGCGAGGTCTGGGGCTGAACACGCGGAAGCCGTGGGGGAGCTTATGGTTGATCCATCGTCATCTCCGCATCTCGATTTCGCCCTTGAGTTGCGCGTTAACATCGGCCCGACACTCGAGCTCGGGCCCAGCCCATTCGGCATCCGGCGTACCGTCCCAATCACGGGTGGCACCTTCCGGGGACCGCGGATATGCGGTCGGGTTTTGGCCGGAGGCGCAGACTGGCAGCTCGTTCAGCGGGACGGTCTCACTTTTGTTGACGCCCAGTATGTGATCGAAACCGATGACGGCGTCCGCATCGAGGTGCGCAATCAGGGAATCCGCCACGCTTCACCAGAGGTCCTGGATCGCATCGCGGCGGGTGAAATTGTTCCACCTGGCCAGTACTATTTCCGAACCACGCCGCGCTTTTACCCTCCTGACGGACAGCACGAATGGCTCCAGAGATCGATCTTCCTTGGAAATGCTGAACGATACGCCGACCTCGTCTTGATACGGGTTTGGATGGTGACTTGAACTGATGGGCTCGGGGGAAACCGGAGCAACTGAAACGCCAGGCTTTTGCCGTTGAAAGCATCCGAACCCGTTCTGTGGGCATCGAGATTTGTTCGTTCTCGCGCGGAAAGATTTTGCAATAGAAGAGGTCCCGCGATGTTCAGGACAAATCCAATAGAGAAATAGTTTAATCGCATTGACAGATCCGCCCTTCAAAACCTATAGTTCGGCTCTACTATCGCGACGACGGCGAGCGGGCTCGCAACTCCCTCACCTGCTTCAGGGACCCCGAGCGACACGCACGCAGCATTGTCACCAGGAGAAAACAGACCATGAGCTTCCCATGGAAGAGCCTTGCTTCAACCGCAGTCATTCTGCTGGTGGGCATGGGTGCGGGCTTCGCCCAGAGTACGACCGATCCTCTGAAAAAGGGCTTTGAGGACCCGCCCGGCAGCGCACGTCCCCGGGTGTGGTGGCACTGGATGAACGGCAACATCACCCAGGAGGGCATCAAGGCCGACCTCGACTGGATGCATCGCGTGGGCCTCGCCGGCTTTCAGAACTTCGACGCTGCGCTTCAGACTCCGCAGGTGGTTCAGAAGCGCCTCGCCTACATGACACCGGAGTGGAAGCAAGCCTTCGTTTACGCAACCAAAATTGCCGATCAGTACGGGATGGAGGAGGCCATCGCCGGCTCTCCCGGCTGGAGCGAAAGCGGCGGCCCCTGGGTTCCCAGCGCGCACGGCATGAAGAAATACGTCTGGAGTGAGACCGTCGTGAAGGGCGGCCAGCCCTTCAATGGCAAGCTGCCGCATCCCCCGTCGAACACGGGCGCTTTCCAGAACCTTGGCATTCACGAACAGTTTGGCGGCGAAGCCGAAAATCCGCCGCAGTTCTACGCTGACGCCGCAGTGGTCGCATATCGCCGGTCGTCCTCAGACGTGCCGATAGATTCGCAAAATGCGAAGATCACCTCCAGCGGAGACGAACTTGACCCGGCGGTCCTCAGCGACGGTGATCTGCAGAAGACCACCAAGATTCCGATCCCCGCCGAGGGGTCCATTTCATGGATTAAGTACGAGTTTCCATCTCCGCAGACCCTGCGTGCCATCACGTACGTAACCAAAGACCCTAATTTCATTGAAGCAATGATGGCGGGAAGACCGGAAAAGAATCTCGAAGCCAGTGACGACGGTCAGAACTGGCGTCTGGTGGCGAGCCTGAACGGCGGCAGCGCACCAGAGCACACGATTTCGTTCGCGCCCGTCAAGGCGAAGTTCTTCCGCGTCACATTCAAGGCCACGCCTCCGCCGCCGCTTCCGGACTGGGCCGCAGGACTCGATCCCGCTTCGTTTGGTATGAGGATGCCTCCCAAGCCAACCTCCTATGAGATCGCCGAACTGGTGATGCACTCCGACCCCCGCGTGAACCGTTTCGAAGAGAAGGCCGCCTTCGTTCCGGAGCCGGATCTCTACGGCTACGCGACGTCTTCCGTCGACCCATCCGACGCGATCAGGAAATCCGACATCATCGATCTCACCTCGAAGATGCAGCCTGACGGCACCCTCGACTGGACTCCGCCCGAGGGCGACTGGGTCGTGCTGCGCTTCGGCTACTCGCTGCTCGGCATCACCAACCACCCCGCCACCAAGGAAGCTACGGGCCTTGAGGTCGACAAACTCGATCGCCGCTTTGTGAAGGAGTACTTCGAGAGGTACCTCGACAGCTATAAGGAAACCGTCGGCCCCGAAATGATGGGCAAGCGAGGCATTCGCTTCATAATCAACGACAGTTGGGAAGCCGGATCGCAGAACTGGACTGACAACATGATCGCGCAGTTCAAAAAGCTGCGCGGCTATGATCCCACACCCTGGATGCCCGTGCTTACCGGCCGCGTGGTCGAGAGCGCCGAAGCCAGCGACCGCTTCCTGTGGGACTTCCGCAAGACCATCGCCGATCTCATCGCCGACGAACACTACGGCCAGCTTGAAGAAACCCTGCATGAGCGCGGCCTGGGCCACTATGGAGAATCGCATGAGAGCCGTCGCGCGTTTGTTGCCGACGGTATGGAGGTGAAGAAGTTCAACGAAGTTCCCATGAGCGCCATGTGGACGCAATCCCCTGGCGTGAACCACGAGCAGTTCGGCTACAACGCAGACGACCGCGAGTCCGCCTCTGTTGCCCACATCTACGGGCAGAACATTGCCGCCGCCGAGTCGATGACCGCGGCCGCCGCGCCCTGGGGATGGTCGCCGGCGACACTGAAGCCCACTGCCGACCAGGAGTTCCTCAACGGCATCAACCGCTTCGTCATTCACGAGTCGGCACACCAGCCTCTGGTCGATCCCAGCAAGGCGCCCGGCCTCACGCTGGGGCCCTTCGGACAGTGGTTCAACCGCAATGAGACATGGGCGGAACAGGCGGGCACATGGGTCAACTATCTCGCCCGCACCAGCTACCTTTTGCAGCAGGGCCATTTCGGCGCCGATCTTATCTACTTCTACGGCGAAGACTCGAACCTTACCGCGATCTTTGAGCACAGCGCGCCCAACATCCCCGCAGGCTACGGCTTCGACTACATCAACGCCGACGGCCTCATCCACGAACTGACCGTCTCCAACGGCGCAATCGCCACAAAGAGCGGCATGCATTACAAGGTGCTTGGCCTCGACCCGTACAGCAGACACATGTCGCTGCCGGTGCTGCGCGCCCTCTACAAGCTCGCCCAGGATGGCGCCGTGATTGCCGGCCCCAAGCCGGTTGACGATCCCAGCCTCGCCGACGACGCCTCCGAATTCAGCAAACTCAACAATGAGCTTTTCGGCGACGGCAGCGGTGTCCAAAAAGTCGGAAAGGGCACCGTCTACGCAGGCCAGCCGTTGTCTGACGTGTTCACAGCACTTCAGCTCAAGCCCGATTTTGACTACACCAAGCCGCAGAATGACAATCGCCTGCTCTTCGTCCATCGCAAGCTAAATGACGGCGATCTCTACTTCGTTGACAACCGCGGCGACAACGAAGCGACAGTCGATGCAATGTTCCGCATCACCGGCAAAGCGCCGGAACTGTGGCGCGCTGAAACAGGCACAACCGAACCCGCGTCGTTCAACATCGCCGATGGCCGCACCACCGTTCCCTTGCGCCTGGAGCCGTGGGGCACGGTGTTTGTGGTCTTCCGCAGGTCGACGACAGAAAAGTCGCACACCGTCCCGAAAATGACCGAGACAAAGCTCGCCTCCGTCGAGGGCCCGTGGCAGGTCGCATTCCAGTCTGGCCGCGGCGCGCCGCCGTCCATCACCATGGACGCGCTTACCGCGTGGAACGAAAGCAGCGATTCCGGCGTGAAGTATTTCGGCGGCGTTGGCACCTACACGAAGGCGATTCAGGCACCAGCCGGCTGGTTCAGCAAAGGTGCGCATCTCTGGCTCGATCTCGGCGATGTGAAGAACCTTGCTGAGGTCTCGGTCAACGGCAAGGATCTTGGCGTCGTTTGGCACGCGCCATACCGCATCGATGTTACCTCCGCGCTCAAGCCCGGCAACAACGACGTCGTCATCAAGGTGGTCAACGCCTGGGTCAACCGCTTCATTGGCGACGAGCAGCCCGGCTCGACAAAGATCACCTTCGCCGACGTGAAGCCTTACAAGGCGAAATCGCCGCTGCTGCCCTCCGGCTTGCTGGGACCAGTAGCTGTCGTTCGCTCTGAATAACAGTAGATTTGCCCCACTGCAGAGGCGGGTTCCGCTACTCAGCAACTGAATGAAAACAACACCGCTGACCGCCTTTGGGCGCACCCGGCTCTTTCTGAGCTTCAATGCGCGCGAGAGCCGCTACCGTGGCACTATCAGAACGCTCCTCGTATGCCGATTCTGACCTGGAACGGTTCGACAGGGTGAAAAACGTCGGTGAATGCTGGTCCGGCAGTTGGGGTTATTCGAGACTCGTAGGCGTAGTCAATGTCATGATCGCGGCAGTTCAGCAAGTTCAGGAATTCGGCCGACAAGCGCCATCGTTCGCCAATCCGATAACCGAGTTCGCCATTGACTAACGCTGTTGCCTGTGAGCGGTAGATTGCGTCGGAGGTCAAATCGCGCGGACCAAAATAGCGCAGGCGCAGACTCGCGGAAAAGCCGTTGAGATCGGGAACGGTGATCCCCGATGCAATCACCAAGCCAACAGCTTCGGGCACCAGCCTGCCGCCTGGGCTGTCCGGCGCGGCATCGTCTGCGTCAATTTCCGTAAAAAGTGCCTTGGAGTTCGCGAGGTCAAAATCAACCGCCAGATTCTTCAGGGGTCTGTAGTAGTTTGCCCATTCTACGCCATAACGATCGCTAGGCTGTTTTGAAGCGGTCGTGCCTCCCGTATCGCCAGACTGCTGCAGTTCCGAAGCACTATGTAGATACCAAACCGAAAGGGTACTTTGCAGATGTGGGACAGCCAGCGCACGCATACCGATTTCCGCGCCTTTGGTTGCAATCAAGGGAGGAATCGGAGTGGCCGACGTGTTGGGGTAAGGATTCTCCCCTGAAACCGGTTGCACCGTTTGCGTTGTTCCACGCCCGTCGTTCGAGTGAAAGCTGAATCCGCCTTGTGCATAGAACTCGGTGTTCGACCACGGGCCGAAGACCAGACTTAGTTTTGGGCTGGGCAGTACCTTGCTGGCGGTGCCGGAATTGGCAGAGGCGACGAGGCTGGTGACGTTAAAGTATTCCAGGTCGCCACGCAGGGCCGCGACCGATCGGAATTTATCCGCCCATTGGACCCTGTTTTCGGCATAAAACCCTGGTTGCATGTCAATGAGGTGATCTTCTTGCGTGGTCGCGGGCAAAGTGTTACCGGTGGAAGCGTCAGTTTTGTCCTCGCGCACGCGATTCTCCGACTGATAAAGACCGTTATGGATCCAATCATTGCGGACCTGCAGGCCGAAGGTATTCTCCACCCTGCGGCCGAACCATTCAGTAAGATTCGTGTGGCGCGCGTCCAGCCCAGCCACCCAGCGTCGGTCCTTCTGTTCAAACTGGTCGCCGCGATTGGGGTCGGTCAGGAAATATGTGAAGTCAGAGAACAGATCGAGATCGTAATAGAACCCGTAGGCCGCGAGTTGCGTCGCAGAATTTGCGTCCTGGCGATGCCATTCAACCTGCAGGCTGTAACGCTGGGAATGGCCACCGTCTGTCGGGTTCAGTGTGCCGAAGAAACCAACGAGAGGCACTGCATTAGCGGCGATTTGATCGCTGGAGTTCCAGTTTCCATGGTAGCCGCGGGCCGTCATGCTGAAGCCATGGTTGACTCCGCCTTGGCTGTAGGTCAGGATGCCGTTGAATTTGTAGTAATCATCGGGATATGTCCATGGGCCGTCATCGTGATACGCTTCTCCGCCGTAAAGCAAGTTGCCTGGACCGAGCTTTCGCGATACGCCAAAAACAGCTCTCCCAAAGCCATACATGGCGCCTTCAACCCGGAGAAAGTTCTGGGGTAGTGTCTTGAAGAATTCCAGATGTGCCGACCCCGCCGAGCCGTAGTTCCCAACATCCGCGTAATAAGGGCCCTTTTCGTAATTCACCCTTCTCACAAACTCCGGGATGACGGTGTTCATGTCCGAATATCCCTCGCCATGCGCATGCGTCGGCAGATTAAGCGGCATGTCGTCGATGAAGATTGCGAAATCTGTGCCGTGATCGAGATTGAAGCCGCGAAGGAAATACTGGTTAGCCTTGCCGCCGCCGGCGTGTTGCGTGATGATGACGCCGGGAACCGTCTCCAAAACTTCTCCCGAGCGCAGAATAGGTCGATCTTCGATCTCCTTTGCGCCCACGGTTCCCTGAGTGCCGGAATCCGCGATTCCGATGAGGTCATCTTCCCGGCCCTCCACGTCTATGGTGGTGCTCACGGAGCCCACAGTCAGAGAGATGCGCAGTGGAGTCAGCCCTCCGGTGACACCTATCGTGACCGAAATCTCCCTGGCTTCAAAATCGGGTTTGGATATTTCCAGCCGATAATCACCTGCCGAGAGTCCAAAAATCGCGAAGGCGCCGTTTGCCTGCGACTGAATCGTCCTCTGTACGGTACCGTCCACGCTTCGGATCTGCACGGTAGCTCCGGCAATCACTGCGCCAGACGCATCAACGACAGTCCCTGATAGCTGTGGCGGATAAGCCTCTTCACTCGTAGTGATCGGGCGAACCTGCGGATCGTCCACCTGACCGCTGAGCGTGGATTGCTGCGCCGAAACGAGGCTCGCCTCCGAAGCAGTCTCTGCCGCCCCAGTCAGGGCAATCAGGAATACGATATACAGAATCGTGCTAAGCCGCGGCATCGGAACCTTCCTCGCGCTTCGGCGAACCACTTTAATGGCGGTGTGCGTGGGCTTTGCTGCCGTTTTGTCTGCTGCGCTCCTGCGCCGGATGCGCGACGGACATCACGAGCTTGCCATGCTGCACGCCTTTCAACCCGATGAGGCGACCTGCAAAGTCCTCGATTTGTCTGGATTTTCCGTGCACGATGAGAACCTCGAGGCAGGAATCGTGGTCGAGATGCGCATGGCTCGTTGAGACCACCAAATTGTGGTTCTGGTGCTGAAGCTCAGTCAGCTTCTCTGATACGCCATAAGCATGATGGTCGTAAATCAGCGTCACCGTACCCACGACGGTTGCATCCGGAGAGGCAGTCTGTTCGTTGACCAGTTTGTCACGGATAAGATCCCGAAAGGCTTCCGAGCGGTTTGTATAGCCCTGCTGGCCAATGTAACGATCGAAGCGATCGAGGAGGTCGGAGTCGAGGGCAATCCCGATTCGGCTTAACACACCCATATGGTGTTCCTTCTAACTACACTAACGAGAAAGCATAGAATAGCACGATTAGCGATTGAGTGCTACTGCCATTGAGCGCCACCATAAACCTTCGGCCTGCCGTTGGGGAGAATGAGATCCAATAGCAGTCTGAAGTTGGTCTTTTCAGCGCCTGCCCGAGTCTGCTATACGTTTCTGCCAATCGGGAATCTGGACTTCACGTCCATATCAGACTGGAGGCAGCATGACTGAGCACACCCAGGCGTGTGTATCTCGATGCTTGCCCTCTTCCTTCTGTTGACCGGTCTTCCATGGGCGTTTGTCTGGGGCAACTACCTCGCCAAGGTTCGCATGCTGGCGCACAACGCCATTATTCCCACAGCGCAGCGATGGCTAGGTCTGCAACCCGTATCGGGCTGATAAGTCAGGTAACCTCGGCTGCTGTCCGAAGCACTGTCTCTGTTCATGCGAACTGGCCGCACTCGGCTGCGCACGAAGCACACGCGTCGGCACAATTCCTACAGGTCGCATGCTGTGGATGTTTGCGGCATTCAGCTTCACAGCTTTTGCATATCGCCGCCGAAAGCCTGGCGAAGTCCGCCAGGTGAGGAGAGTTCTGGGCGGCAAGCGCACGGAGCGCGTTGCAGACAACCAGGACCTCTCGCGACTTCCTTGCGCATACGATCAGGGACTTGTCTCCCTGGTCAAGCATCTCGACACAATGCCCCACACAAAGCTCAGCTGCCTTCGAGCACGCTACCGAAGCCTTGAATAAGGAGGGATTCCTTACGGGATCAACGTGATCATCTCGCTTACTTTGTGAAATGGCTCCCGGAGTGTTAACGCTTAGGAATGTCCAGCCCAGGAAGGCAAATAATTCGCGACGATCCATGCGCGTTCTTCTCCACAAGGTAATTGCACGCCCAAACGTCTTCGTAGACGACGTCATTTGAGTTCTCAATTGGAGGCATGCGTATATCGGACCTCGTGCGCCTCTTCCTTTCCCTGGACCTTGACTGCGTGGATCACGACGCGGTCGCCAATGCGGATGTCAGCGGCCTTGCCGGCGTGTTCGCCGGTTTGGTACGTTGTCGAGTCCTTTAGGAGAACTTGAGTGGTGGTTCCGTCCTTCTCCACGGTCAGGAGATTGCCGTCAATCTTCGTCACTGTGCCGAGTATGTGGTCCATGTTGCCGTGAGGCCACGCCATCGAAACGAATAAAAGCAAGGCCGGAATGCTGGCGAAAACTCTTTTCATCGGTGGGATCCTTTCGGGTTTGAGGTTGGATGTGGCGCCGAGAGAAACTGGTCTTCCTCCTGGCGTTCTTTCATTTCTGAAGGAGTGATGGGGTTCATTCCTTGCATGGCGACTAGTTCATCCGGAGTGAGGCGTGGAAGATGTCGAATAAAGATGACCAATTCCCAGGAGCCGTGGTCGTGCTCGCCGGGCTGGCCGAATGCCGGCATGCCGCCCATGCGCACGCCGTTTTGAATCACGGCGTAGAGCTCGCCATCCGTTTTGGACTGCGTGGCGGATGCTCGAAGATCGGGAGGTGGCGGATTTAGTCCGCGGCCATAGAGCGCATCGCCGCTGCCGTCGTTTGCGTGGCAACTTGCGCAGTGATCCGCGTAGTGCTCCATGCCTTCGCGAAGGGTCTCGGGATCCGACCCGACAGGGTTCGCCAGGCTTTTGTATTCGCGCGAAACTGACGCGCGAAGAATCATTGGCGCGATGCGAGATTCAATCGCTGAGGGAGCCGATCGGGCTGAAAAGCCGGAGTGAAATGCACCCCACCCTGCAACCGCGAGGACCAACCCCGCGAAAGTCAGACCTGCGGCGACTCCCCATACAAAAGAGACTGCCCTGCTATTGTTCGACACTTGTAATTGCTCTCTCTCCCCCAAGTGGCATCCAGGTTGGTCCGGTAAAAGCCGTAGGAGCCAAACTGTTGCTGGACCAAGTAGTAAGGAGCGCCCAGCGGTTTCTTGTTGACGATATTGACGGCGCCCCCGGGTTCGGCCTGGCCATACATCGCGGACGCCGGACCTTTAACACCTCGACCCGTTCTACATTCGCCATATCAAGCGGGAACCCAGCATTGGAGTACTGGTCGAGTCTGAGACCATCCTCGTAGGTCATCTCCTGCGCATCAAAGCCGCGAATGGAGAAGCTGTCATTGGTGCCGTAGCTGTCGTTGTTGGGGATAACACCGCTCACATTCTGTATCGCCTGATCGAGCGCGACGACCTGCTGATCTGCCAACACGGCCTTCGGAACCACCACCACCGAGATAGGCGTCTCCATGATGGGCATCTCGATTTTCACTGCGCCCACCGCATCGGGTGTGGCGTACGTGCCGGACGCTGTGACGCCGACCGTTTGCTGGAGCGTTGCAACGCGCAGGGTAATCCGCAGAACGGCTTCGGAGGCCCCCAGTGCGGCGACCGTAACCTCCTGCCGCGCCGTCTCGAAATTCTTGATCTCGACCTCCAACGCGTAGGTCGCAGGAGCAAGACCGGAGATCAAAAAGCTTCCTTCCCCGCTCGTTGCCGTTGCAGCAACCGGTTTTCCGGCCATGTTGCTGACCCGGACGGTCGCATTAGCGATGGCACTGCCGGTTGTGTACACCACGGTTCCACGGATGTTTCCGGAATGCGCATCCTGTTGCGCATTTGTCCATTGTCCGCAGAGTATGACCAGCAGGACAATTGCGAATTCGACCGTGCGTTCGCCGATCCTGAACATGTTTCCTCGCTACTTGCATTGCTCGATGCGGTTGATGATCAGGGGAACTGACCAGAGGAAGTACGTTCTAACGTAGCGTCTTCTAGATCAGCCCGTCGTGCGGCAATTTGTCGCACCCTTGCTGATTGATGTAGCGGCGCGAAACAAAATCATCTCGATGGACCGTGCGGTTCTCTTTTAGAGGCCTGAAGTTGACTCAGATACCGAGGAGAATAAAAGAGAGAGGATGTCCTTACCCAAATGCGATTGTGATCTGCAACACAGATTTCAAAATCTGCTACGGTGAGACTCTGCTCATGAAGGCGCGACCTACAACTGCAATCTGGCTTCTGATGTTCGTCGCGCTATCGTTGGTTGCCACCTCGCGAGACGTGGCCGCGCAATACTGCAGCGACTTGTCTCCTCCGGCCAGCATCTCGACGCAGTGGGTGACACACGCGTCCGCGGTGGTGGAACAGGCGCTGGCGGCATCTGCCAGCGACTTATGCGCTCCTTCGCTTCCATGATGCTCATGCTGCGCAAATGCGGGAACCGCACTCGCCGTCGCGGCAGCCATTCCCAGCACGCCAAGAAGTTCGCGTCGATCCATGTACGGCTTCCTTGCGGGACGGTTTTTCCGCCCACACAGTATTCAAACACACGGCAGTGAGACTTGCGGGTCATTCGAATCGACTTCGATCTTCGGGCCATCATGGCCGTGCGACAATATGCCGCGACACAACGGGATCAATTGCCTGTAACTTCTTAATTGACGCGACGGCATGATCTCAGTTGGGGACGATCCGGCAACCGTCCCTTCGCGGGGATACGGATGCGCCTGGTGAATCAGTATCTCCGCTTATGCTTCTCGCAATCTCAGCAATGGTTGACGACGCCCGTCCTTACAACGGGTCGACACTGGAGGAGCCTATGTCTTTTGGCGAGTCGGCAAGGATGTTCACGGTGGAAGTGGAACAAAGGCTGTGTGACTCAAAGTGGGATGTAATCCTCAAGTGTCCGGGAGGCTCCCGATTTATCACGAGCGGATTCGAAACCAGGGAGGAAGCCTCGATCGCCGAGATTGAGGGACTATTTGTGGCATGCGAGATGCTCGAGACGATGTGTGTGCTTGCGGCGGAAGGCGGAGTGCCGCTACCAGAGCAAAGGATCACCGATCTAGACGCGAGGGGGATACTTGGAGAGCTTTCGCTGCAATGATCTCCGGTGCAGTCCAAGTCTCTTCGCGGCGAGGGAAACATTGCCGCCGCAATCGGTCAGCACTCGTTGAATGTGCTCCCATTCGACGCGGGCAAGACTCGGAATGCTCCCCGAGCGAGATGACTGCGAGGACACTTTCTCTGGTGCGTTGTAAACCGCAAGAATCTGATCCACGTCGACAGGCTTTGTGAGGTAGTGATCCGCTCCTCCGCGGACAGCTGCAATCGCGTTTGCAATGCTGCCCCAACCGGTCAGCATGATCAGACACACGGTGGCGTCCATACCGCGCAGCTTTCTCACGATATCCAGTCCATTCTCGTCGCCGATGCGCAGGTCCACGATGGCAAGATCTGGCGCATTCTCCTCAGCCATCGCAACCGCTTCGGTTGCTGACGCGGCAACGAGAGACTCCCACCCTCGCGTTGAGAAAGCCCGTCCCAGCCTGGTGCGGAACACATCATCGTCATCCACGATGAGAACCGAGCGACCGTCATTCTGCATCGCGTCTCACCATAGGCCATTCAAGGATCGCCGTCGTGCCCTGGTCCGGCTCGGAATCGAAGCTCAGACTTCCGCGAACGTTATCGGCAAATACGCGCACAAGAAATGTTCCCAGGCCCATACCTCGCCCCGCAGGCTTGGTGGTAAAGAAGGGTTCTCCCACCCGCTTGAGAGTCTCGGCGGACATGCCGCTGCCAAAGTCCCTTACCGTGAAGCGAATTGTTCCGTCGACCACCGCACCGCTGATCTCCACCGGCTTTCCAGCGGTGCTCGCATCCAGGCCATTCTTGACCAGTGCCGACAGAACCTGTCGCGTGGTTACGACCGGAATCACCGCGCTGGAATGGTGGGACGAATCGGTTCGGATTGCAGATCGCTGCGCTTCAGGGAATGCGCTTCGAATTTCCTCGACGAGTTCCTCGAAGGCAATCAATCGAGGCGCCTCCCCCGAAAGTTGCGCACCCTTGGCGCTCATACCGCGAAGAATTTCGCCGCACCGTTCCACTCCACTGCGGATAAGGCGCGCTTCGGCGGTTACATACGAGTCTGCTGAACTCTCGGATGCGTAATGCTCGAGTTCCTTGGCGATGATGGCGATGGTCGACAGCGGAGTGCCGAGTTCGTGAGCCGCGCCGGCGGCAAGCGTTGCGATTGACGTCACCTTCTCCTGGCGGTTGAGCTGATCCTGAAGGCGCAGAACTTCCAACTCGTGCGCACGCAAAGCTTCGGAGACGCGCCCAATCAGGATCGTGATGAGCAGTGCCGCAGCGACAAAAGCGATCCACATGCCGAACAGGTGTGCCGAAAACCCTTGCGCAGGGTGATGTCCCTCCAAGACCGGAAGGGTGACATGAACAAGAAAGAGAAATCCGAATCCCAAGATGGACAGAAGCCCGAGAAACCAAGTCCAGGCCTTGCTCAGCACCACCGCCGACAGAGTGATCTGGACGAGGAACAGAAGAGTGAAAGGATTCGCAGGCCCGCCCGAGAGAGCAAGCACAGCCGTTAGCGCCACGATGTCAATGGCCAGACTGAGTCCCAACGCGCGCCGGGCATTTGTCTTCTCGTTGAACCGGCCGAGCAGGTAGTTCGATGCGGCCATCACGGCGAAGGGAATGGCGAGCCACCAGAGCGGGAGTTCAATGTGAACGATTTGAGCGGCGATCAGGATCAGGACGATCAGCCCGACGATGACGCCATAGCGGATCCTGGTCAACCAAGGAACAACGAGAGCCGGCGCCAGCTCCGCGGCGGGGCGCACGTCCATTTCGGAAACGCTGGGACGGTCTGTGAGTGAGACGCGCATACATTTTCCGGATGGGGAAGCCTGGGATGGGAACCAGTCCATTATAGAACTTCCGAAAAACAAGGGGTGCGGCAATTTGCCGCATCCACAAGTGCACCAAAATGATGGTTGAATAGGCGAAGCGATCGAGGATTCCCCTTCCTGAAGGACTGGCTCGGCCAGCGTTCCCGAGTCACCCTATCAATCGGTCTCTTGATTCCAAATCATGTGAGACGCAACTCGAATCCCCACAAAGCTGCTCACATCAGCGGGTATGGATGGAGGAGGTCCAGTGAATTGTTTTCTTGTGCCGATCATTCGGCGTCGCTTCCGTTGCCTTGGCTTTCTCTCGCGGATGCTTATTGTCAGCATCCAACTTGTCAGTTCACCGCCTGCCTGGGCGCAATCGGGCACCGCCGCCACGTCCGGGCCATCTGATCGGCAGACCGTCAACCGGCCAACTCTCTCAGGTACCGTGGTCGATGCGCAAGGCCGCGGCATTGCCGGGGCCCAGTTATCCATAGCCGTCGACGGATCATCGCGGGCCATCGAAACTGCTGCCGATACCACCGGCCGTTTCTCGATCGGGAACCTCGCGCCCGGACACTACAGGCTTACGGTGTCCGCAAATGGGTTCCAGTCCCAGTCTGAAACTGTGGACATTGGTGCTGAATCGGCACCGGACCTGACCTTGAAGCTCGATGTGGGCACGGTCCAGTCAACGGTTACCGTTCGCGCCGATCATGCCGGAATCGTGGAGACCGAAACCAGCGCGGGCAGTCTGGCGCCGATTTCCTTGATGGACCTTCCCCAGTCTGTGCAGGTCGTGAGCCGCGAATTGCTCGATGAGCAGAAGGCCTATCAATACGCGGAGGCGGCAACATACATGGCCGGAGTGCAGCGCTCATATACTGCCATCGCCGGCGGCCTCGGGGCGGGGCTCTCTTGGACATGGCGATGACAAAGAGCATCAGCAAAATCTCAATCGTTCTGGTCACATTGGCAATCCTCTGCGGCTGCCGCGGGAGTGTGCCAACTCTTCACGAACAGTCGGAACGATCGCCCATCGCAGAAGCCAGCCTGGTGCCGCAGTCCACTAAGCTGCCAAACGGGCAGATTCTTGTCAGTTGGCAGCGGCCATTGCCGTCCGGCGGATATGCCTTCGAGATGTCGATCCGCTCGGGCAACGAATGGTCTGAGGTGCGCACGATTGCGAGCAGCGAAAACCTCAGCATGTTCAGCGCTGACCTTCCCGCTGTCGCCCACCTGCCCGACGGGAAGCTGCTCGCGTATTGGGAACTGAAGGAAGCGACCAAGGACGACCCATACGCCACGAGCATTCAAACAGCGATATCGACCGACGAAGGGCGCACCTGGGGAGAGGTGAAGAGACCATACGGCAAGGCACTCGCCGGACAACACAGCTTCATCTCGTGGTTTGCCAACGGCCAAGGGATCGGTTTGTTGTGGCTCGACGCCGACGAACGAGCGAAGGTTCGCCTTGCCTCAATGGGAATTCAGACCCACATCGACGACATGATGGGTTCCATCGGACTGCGGTACGCCTCCCTGGACTCGCGTGGAAACGTGACGCGCGATTCTTTCATCGATCCGATTACCTGTGAGTGCTGTCCCACCAGCGCTGCTGTCACGCAGAGCGGACCTGTCGTCGTTTACCGAGGCCGCCAGGAAGCACCTGGAACGCAGCCCTCCGAAGTGAATCCCTACCGGGCTACTGTGCGCGACATCTACATCGCACGTCTTCAGGGAAATCAATGGACAAAACCGCACCGAGTTCATGCAGATAACTGGGTGATCAATGCCTGCCCCGACAACGGACCTGCTGTCGATGCAAACGGGAAGGATGTGGCGGTTGCCTGGTGGACGGCTTCTGGCAATCAGCCCAAGGTGCAGATTGCGTTTTCCGGCGACGCGGGCGACTCGTTCGGCAGGGCAATTCGCGTTGACGCAGGCAAAGGCGACGGTCAGGTCACACTGGCGTTGCTTCCAGGAGGGCAGGCGGCGATCGTCGGTTGGCTCGAAGAGAACCAGGCCTGGGCTCGATACGTACGCGCTACGGGAGAAATGTCATCACCAATAGCTCTTGGCCCCGCGCCATTCCACGCGCGATTGCCTCGATGGATCGCTGATGACGACTCCAGCGTTATAGCGGTCTGGACCAGAAATGACCAGAAGATTCCGCGAGTATCCGTTGCAAGAATCAACTTCTGAATGATTCCCGACGGGCAGACGAATCTTTGTGTTTCGTTCATTTCGATCGGGATCTTCACGTTTGTGAGAATGCCAGACTGGGTCTTATCCGATCCTCTCGAATCGAGGTTTCATGGATTTCTCTGTTTCGGTCCCTCGTCATTCCCAACCGGTCGGTTTCCGCACATATGAAGCTAAAAGTCCATTTGGGAAGGAAATCAGAAAATGACCGGCGTCAACCGCCGCAAGGCACTCTTGATAGCGCTTTCCGCCCCACCCTTGAAACTTTCGGCCAAACCACTTCCCCATCGAGCAAGGCACTGGCCGGCATGGGCTGCGATCGCGGCGTTCTGTCTTTTCTCCTGCCTCCAGTTGTTGGGGCAGGGCTTTGGATCGGTTTCAGGCACTGTGGTGGATGCGACGGGTGCCGCGATTCCTGGCGCCACGATCACGGTTACTCGGACCGACACAGGCCGCCAGACCACCGTCACCACGAACGGCTCCGGCAACTACGTGTTCCCATCACTCGCCCCGGCGCATTACAACCTGAAGATCACGGCGCCGGGCTTCCGAAGCTTTGAAGAAATTGACGCGCAACTCGTGAGCGATCAATCGCTCCAAGTGGACGCAAAGCTCATAGTCGGCTCAACGAATTCCACGGTAGAAGTGTCAGCCGATCCGTACACTCCGTACACCGTACTTGATGCCAGCTCCGCAACGCGCACTGATTCGCCACTGATCCAAGTACCGCAGTCGGTCGTGGTGGTTAATCACACACTCATTCAAGATCAGGACCGCCGCACGCTGGCCGATGCGCTGGTGAACGTGTCGGGAGTAGTTTCGACCAAGTCCGAAGAGATCCTTTTTGTCTCCCCCCTCGTCCGTGGCTTTCCTGCAGAGATTTATACGGATGGCCTTGCCATGTTCGGCAATACGACCACAGCAAATGATCCGACAAGCCTCGCGGGAGTAGAGCGGATCGAAGTGGTCAAAGGACCAAACTCCACCATGTACGGTGGCGGCCTTGGTTCTCCTCTGGGAGGATTGATCAATGTGGCGTCGGTACGCCCGGAGCCGAGATTGAATGGCTACTTGGCGTTTCGAGGCGGAAACTTCGGCACTCTCAACCCCTACGGCGACCTGAATATCCCGATCAACGCGAGAATCGCATCGCGCCTCCCTGGCGAGTATCAGAGGAATGACAGCTGGGTGGATCTCGTGAGTGGAGACCGCTGGTCCCTGCAACCAGCCATGTCATTCCAGCTAGGACCGAAGACAGACCTCTTTGTTCAGGGGCGGTTCAACCATCGCGACCAGTTGGAGTATTCAGGCATTCCGGCGGTGGAGGCAATGGCAGGACAGATCGACCGCAACGCGTTTGCCGGTGCACCTGTTGGACAGCCGCATACGAGGCTCGACAGCAGCATGGCTACGGTGGAGCTCAACCATACCTTCGCGGACAGCCTACGGTGGAACACGAGTGGGCGCTACTACTTCAGTCAGGCGAACGAGCATGGCAGCTTCGTACTTCCGGGGCTCAATCCACCCGATCCAGTTCCTCCCGTCTACCAGATTTTCACGCTGGATATGCCTTCCAATCCAGTCAGTGAAGGCACCTTCGATACGAATTTGGCGGCGAACCTTCGCGGCCTGGGCGGAAAGCATGAGTTGCTGGCTGGCGTGAGCTACGACCACACCAACTTCTACTCAGCGATGGGCTTCTCCGGGATTCCAGTGGGCGAAGAGGACCTCTCACATCCTACGTATAACCTGTCGTTCGGACCCGAGACGCCGGCAGGGTTTTTTCAAACGGACCGCTATCAAACCACCGCGGTCTATGGGCAGGATCAAGCCACCTACGGGCGGCTCAGCCTGACCGGCTCGGTTCGTTACACGAAGCTCGACTTCCGCGAGCGGGAGCAGGCAACCGACAAGACGTACAACCATGTATCGGGCCGCATTGGCGGCACATTCAGAGTGGCCGATGGTGTAGCCCTGTACGCGGCCTATGCCACGGCATTTCGTGGTGCCTTCGGACTCGTTGTCCAGCAGGCTCCGAAGCCGGAGACCTCGCAGAATGTGGAAGGTGGTGTGAAGCTGGCTGTCTCCAGGGCACACCTTGCGGGTACCATTGCGATCTTCAATCAGACGCGAGACAACGTAGCCACTCCTGACCCGAACAATTTCTTGTATTCGGTTCAGACCGGACAACAGCGTGCCCGCGGCGCGGAAACCGACCTCACCTGGGAGCCCCTTCGCGCGTTCTCCCTGCTGGCGAACTACGCTTACACGCAGGCCACCGTCACCAAGGACAACTCGATTCCAGTAGGTGATTTTCTACAGCGCGTCCCACGCAACATGGGGCGCGTCGCCGGGCGCTACCGCGTTCACGAAGCGTGAGATAACGCTCCCGAATACTGTCACCGCTCCCGGCTACGCGCCTGTGGATGCCCAAGCGTCATACGACTTCGGCAGATATACGGTGGAAGGATCCGCATTGAATCTGACAGCGCGTAAGACCTTCGACGCGTACGAATACTTCGGCTTCCCGGTCGTGATGCCGAACCAGCCCATCTCGGCTTACGTCACGTTGAAAATCCATCTGAATAAGGAGTAACGATATGACCGGCATCAATCGCCGCAGGCATCGATGACATCCGAAGCATCATCTTTGACACACAAACCGCTGTAGCAAACCGATTGCAGAGGTAGTCTCAATGAATCGTAGAGAACTCCTTCAACGTTCTGCAGCCCTCGGCCTGACCGCCGCCGGCTCGTTGGCTCTACCTGGCGCGGCCGCTGCAACATTCGACGCAGCCCGAGAAAGCGCCGCGCTCAATCCGCTTACCCCTCCCGACAACGCGTCCATTCCGGTGGCCTTCCTTATCTCCGAAGGAGCCGTCGTTATTGACTTTTGCGGCCCTTGGGAGGTCTTCGAGAGAGTCAGCATTCCCGGCCGGAAGTATGAGGCCTTCAGTCTCTACACGGTGGCGGAGTCTGCTGCTCCCATTACTGCGGGCGGCGGATTGAAGATCACGCCTAACTACACCATTGCCAATGCCCCCGCGCCTAAAGTCATCGTTATCCCCGCACAAAGTCCTGCCAGCGAGGCGACCAAAGCCTGGATTCGCAATGCGACCAGGAGCACCGATGTTACGATGTCGGTCTGCACAGGCGCTTTCGTGCTAGCGAGCACTGGTTTGCTTTCTGGCAAGTCCGCCACCACACATCACGGCGCTTACGTCGATTTCGCGATGCAGTATCCGGACATTCATGTTCAGCGTGGAGCCCGCTTTGTTGAATCGGGCAATTTAGCGACCGCTGGCGGTCTCACCTCCGGAATGGATCTCGCCATGCGGGTGGTCGAGCGCTACTTCGGCCGGGATGTAGCAAACCAGACTGCCTCCCTGCTTGAATACCAGGGCCAGGGCTGGCTGAACCCGTCTTCCAACGCCGAGTATGCCGGACCCATCAAGCAGACGGCGAATCATCCTCTCTGCGCCGTCTGCGGCATGGAGATTGACCGATCCCTGTCGTCGACTTACAAGGGAAAGACCTACTATTTCTGCGTGAAAGAGCACAAACAAATCTTCGATGCCTCACCAGAAAAGTTCGCCACCAATTGACAGTTCTGCGCGGGGGCCAGGTATTAGCTTGCCCTGCGTCTTTTCTCCGCTGCAACGGCGAACTGTCCATTGCCTCCATCACTGCCGGAAAGCCTCCAAGTGGTTGCGAAAAGCCTGAATGGTCGCACCATCTGCTTCGCAGGCTGAAGAATTCCCTGAACCCCCGGAGTGCACGAGAGCAGCGGCGCGAGAATCCGTCGGAACGCTTCGACAATCGCTCATGTTTCGAGACCTCAGTGGGCGAGAAGGGAATTGCGTGGCACGGCCCACGTCATTGGTTCTGAGGATGGGCTCAAGATGGCCGGAGCGACTATCGAATTCAAAGAGGTCGCCGGGCACAAGACGATGCGTCAAGCCGCCCGGTACGCGCACCTCTCTCCTAAACACAAGAGCTCTGTAGTTCTGTAGTTGACCGGATCGCTGTCTAACACGGAATCCGAAAATCGCAGGATGTCGCAGGAGTCACCACACCCAACATGCACCAGCCCTCCGACGGCAAGAAAGGAGCAAAGTGGAATGACGGAAATAGAACAGAGTAAGGCGTTCAATTTGCGGACCTTATACTGGTGCCGGGAGGGGGGGTCGAACCCCCATGACCGCAAGGGCCGGCGGATTTTGAGTCCGCTGCGTCTGCCAGTAACTATTTCTTTATCAAGAGTATAGCTACGATGCACTGGAAACTGTGTAAGAAAATGTGTAAATTTCGACTTTTTTTTCAAGAACAAGTCTTGGCCCTGACTGATCACCCTGGGAATCTCTTGCATTGGTTTTTGGGGAAGGTAGAGGGCTGGATCGATCTGGTGGCTTGAGTGGGACTTGAACCCACACGGGATTGCTCCCAATGGTTTTTGAGACCACCGCGTATGCCGATTCCGCCATCAAGCCAACATCCCTATTAGACCATAAAAAGGCTTAACCGAAGACCCGCCACTCCATTGCCGCTCCTGGAATCAGCGCATTTTTAGTCAAACCGTTAATTGGCAGACGACTATTCCTCAGCCCACACTCAAGCCTTGCGCTGTCTCTATGTTCACCGATTGCGGCTCGATTTTCTGCGTTGCTGCTGGCTCCTGCTGGATCGCGGTCGGGTGCGACACGTCGCGGCTCAACTCGTATCCCAGGGCCTTCGCGTCGTTCGTGTACATCTGCACATCAAACTGAGCGCGCGACACTGACACATAGGCCATGCGGCTGTTCACGAGTTCGCCGGGAGCCTGTTCCGTGTCCACATGGATTAGCACGCGGTCGGCGGTCTGGCCCTGGCTGCTGTGGCTCGTCACCGCATAACCGTAATCGAGATGCGGATGCTGCCTCGCGTTGAACTCGACTTCGCGTCCCGAGTCCGTGCGGAGTTTCAGATTGCCGTCGCCCTCGATCCGCTCGATGGTCGCCAGTTCGCGGTTAGCGAGTTTCTGTTCGTGGAACGGAGCCGTGAGTTGAACGCGGTCGCCCTGCGCGAACTTGCGCTCGCCGTCGCGGTAGACCGTTACACCCTGCAAGCGGCGCGGATCGTAGCTCAGTTCCTCGCCGCCGTGCCGCTTCACCGTGAGAGTGTTGCTTTCGCGGTCCACGTGCGACACACGCGCATATTCTCCCGGCTCGATACCGAGGGGCTTGCTGCCTTTCGAATAGCGCAGTACGTCGCCTTTCTCGTAGTTCTGTGCGTGCTGCCGGTCCGCGCCCGTCACGTCCTGCCGCGCATAGAGCACATGCACGCGCTGTTCGCTATTGCTGACTTTGCCCTCGCTCTGCATCGTGCGATGGATGGCCTCGTTGATCTCGCGCCGCGAGGCATTATCCGGCGACACAACCAATGTCCGCTCCGGCGAGCGCACGTACTCGCGGGCAATTTCGCTGATGCGTTCCTGCCGGTCGCCGATCTCATGCACGCGGCCCTGGCTGTTGAGATTGCCGACGGCCTCGCGCACTTCGCCGCGCGCAAGCTGCTCCACGGCCTCTTTTAGAGCCGGGTCTTTCTGCCGAATGATTTCATCCAGTCTGGCTGTGCGCATTCCCGCTTCCTGCAACTGCGCATAGGGCCGTCCTGCTTCGACCGCCTCATGCTGGCGCACGTCGCCTACGAACAGCACTCGGTCGTTTTCTTTCAGCCGCTCAACGAACGTGTGTAACTGCTTCGTGCTCGCCATGCTCGATTCATCGACCACGTAAAGCCGTTTCTGTCCGTCGTCTTGCTGCTCGCCCCGTGCAAGATGCCTTTGCAATGTTTGTGTCTCGATGCCCGCTTCAGCGAGTTTCTGCGCGGCCCTCGATGTAGGCGCGAGTCCTTCCACTTGATAGCCCGCACGCTCGGCCCCTTCACGGACAGCCGCTAAAGAAGTCGTTTTTCCGCCCCCGGCTACGCCTTCAAGCGCCATCATGCGGTCGCGGCTCGTCAGCACATCCTCGACCGCGTTCCGCTGGCTCAGGCTCAAGTGCGGATGCTGCTCCATCGTCTGCTGCCGTACCTGACCGTCTGCCAATACCTCGCGCGTGCCCTGGCCCAATTTCATCCGCTCGATTAGCTCGCGCTCGAAACCCTGCATTTCGCCGGTCGTGAACGCGCGGCCTGCGAGTCCTGGCCTGCGCTCGACTTCGACCAGATCGTGCGACTGCACACGCCGCTCGAACTCGGCGCGAACCTCCGGCAACCTTGCCTCGCCCATCGTGTGCTTGAGGGCATCGCGCATCAGCGTTCTTTCATCGGCTACGGCCTCGCGCTCCATGCCGCGCTCGCGCGAATAGCTCACGCCCTCGTGCGCGGCAACTCCCGCCTGCTCCGGCTTCAGCTCCACGCCGGGCCGCTGCGCCGCCTCTCTGACAACGTGCTGCGGCTGATGACCGTGTTCGAGCAGCGAGTCTCTGATGCTGCGCGCGCACCTCTTCATGTGAGAGCGGCTGCTTGGCGTCGCGCGTCTGATGCGCAGCGATCTGCGCGGCCCCGGCGCCGCGCACCCCTGCCTTGTCCATGTGCTCTTCGATCTGCTGCCGCCGCGGACTCGACGCCTCCAGATACTCGCGCGTGTAACCCTTGATCTCCGGCTGTCCATGCGCGCCGCGCTCGATCTCGTAGCCCAGCTCCTGCAGCCGCGCCGCCAGTTCCGAACGGTACACCGCTGTCGCGTACTGCTGTGTCCTGTAAAGCTCCTGCGGTTGCAGCGCCCGCGTCTGGCCCTCCGCCGTCTCGGTCATATTGAAGATCACCGCGTGCGTGTGCAACTGCGGCGCGGCGTAGCCGTCCACAGGCCTGCTACTGTCATGCTCGAACTTGGCGACGGCCCACTGGCCCGTCGTCTGCGCCGGGACATTGCCGCCCATGCGCGCCTGCGCGTACTTCTCCATCTCGTCAAGCGCGGTGCGCACGCTCTCCCTATGGGCATCTCGCACTCGATCATCGCCGCCAACCAGCGCAGTCAGAGATACCGACTTCGGCGCGCTGAACGTCGCATCCCATCCCGCCCGGTGCTCCATCGTGCGCACCGTGTCGCCCTGCGCGTTCACATACTCGCGGGCCGTCTGATGCCGAACCAACTGCTCGCCCGTCTCCGGGTGCTGGCCTTCGGCCAGCCGCGCGAACTGCTGCTCCTGTACTTCACCCTGCAAGCCCCAGCGAGTGGCAAGCTGGCCCTGCCACTCTCCGCGCACACGCTCACCCTCTGTGTAATAGTTCTCCCGCGCATTGGCGAACTCTTCCTTGTGATACGCCTGTGCCTGGCCGGAGCTGATCGGTTTCGACAGTGTAATCATCGATTCACTCGAAGAACGGCGTCTGCTCGTTCACCGCCGCTGGTTGTTGTGCTTGCTCCTGCTTCTTTTGGACGGAACGTACCGGCTTTCGTGCCGGTGCTGCAACTGGCTCCGGCTCTGTCGTCGGCATCGCCGGCGTCGTCATCTTCCGCTCGATGAACTTCTCCGCTGGCTCCTCTAGCTTGAGATACGGTATCCGCATCCGCACAACCAGGTTGCCGTGCTTCAAGTACCCATGCAGCGGCTCAAGCCCGCCGATCTCCGAAGCCATCACCAGCGGCTCGCGCGTAATCTCCCGCTGCTCATTCTCCCGTTGATGCGGGAACACGCCCCGCGTCCGGCTATCCCGGAACCGTTCTACCTCCACTTCGCCGATGGATTTCGAGATCCACTCCGACGCATGAGGCTCGCTCGTTTTGAAGAAGAACTTCGTCGCGGGCTGCGACAGCATGGCCTCGGCGATGTGCCCGTACAGCGCCTCTACCTGCGCTTTGCCCTGGAAGCCCAGAACCATCGGGTTATTCGATTTCCGGCCCTCCGTGATCGCCGTCGTCAACTGCGGCAACCGTTGCAGCGTCGCCAGCTCGTCCAGCACGAACCATGTCTTCCGCGCCCCGCTTCCGCCCTCGTTCATCAGCCGCAGCACTAACAGGTCAAGCCACAGGCTCATCAGCGGACGCAGCCGCTCGCGCATCGTCGGCTTCGACGTAAGGAACAGCCAACCGCGCCGCTCCCGGCTCCACGCATACGCGCTCCAGCGCCGCTCCGTTTCGCGCTCCGGTGGCAGCAGCTTGAACGCGTCGGCGACCATATTCAGCGACCCCAGCACTCCCGATCTCTGCGGCGGAGCCGTGGCGTGGATCATCGCCGCAAGCTCCGTACCCCGTACCCGCTTTTCGATCTCCTCCTCGTGGCACATCCAGTACGTCAACTGCTCCGGCGTGGGTTTCAGATTGATCAGGTGCGCGAAGATTTTCCTTGGCGCATCGACGAAGAACTGGTTCTCCCGACCTCGATCCGGGAACAGAGAAGCCGCTACCGTCAGCGCCTCCGCCTCATGCGGCACTTCGTCGCCCGGCGTCCAGAACGGACACCGCGCGTCCAGGGGATTCAGCACCATGTCACCCCGCGATTCCGAGTAAAACTGCGGCAGGTATTCGAGCGCTGGATCGTACACGATGGCCGTCTCTCCCCGGTCGGCGATCTGCGCGAGCACCTGCCGGATGGCCGCGCTCTTGCCCGTCCCCGAGTCGCCCACGATCAGCACGTGCATTGCCTCGCGTTCCTTCGGGATGCGGACCCAACGGCCCCGGTCCCGGCGCATCAGCCGGTCAACCCACGTCTGCTCTAAATTTATTAGCGCGATTCCGTCCGGGTAGTAAGTCGTCAGCCATTTCTTCCGGCCCAGCTTCTCGTTGAACTCCGCCGTCGTGACCAACTCCGGCCCCCGCAGCCGCCGCCCGAACTTCCAGACCATCCGCCGCGCACGGTCCTTCGGCACGGCCATGAACAGCAGCACGGCGAAGAACGCCAGCGTCCAGTACGTGGGCCGCTTCACGAAGTCCCACAGCGTTTGGTTCTGGAAGACGTAACTTCCCATCAGCTCATGCAGTCCACGGTCGTTGAACACCCCCGTCGTCCACTGCAACCGCGTCAGTCCATCCTTGATTCCCTGGTCGGTCAGCACGTACCCGTAGCGCCCGTCCTGGCCCTTCACTGCTTCGATCTCGTCGCCTGTCACGAGCACCGGCTCGCCCTTCGCCGTCATCCCTTCGAGCAGCGTGTAACGCGCCTTCGCTGCCGGGAGCTTCGACCGCGCTCCGCTCTTCAAGTAATCGGACAGGTACAGCCGCTCCGCCGCCGTCCAGTTCACCCGCCCATCCCGCCACGTCATGAACACGAAGAACAGGCAGCTAAGGAAAAATGCTCCCCACGTCCACACGTGCGCCCGGCTCGGCCACGGTTTCGCGTACTGCTTCCGGCCCCATTCCGCCATGCTCAAACCTCCTCCGCCTGTGTTTCTCCGGCCTCCGGCTTCTCAGCCTGGACACCGGCCTGCTTCCTGGTCTGACTCCGTGCCGCTTCGATCCGCTCCCGCGCCCGCTCTCCCTTCACCGCGTCGGCCCGCTCGATCAGCCCGCGCATCTCGGCCTCCGTCATCGGACCCTGCGCCTGCCGGAACTGAAGATTCAGGAACAGCGTCCGCAGCGCCAGCACCTCGGCCAGCGTCACCCGCCCGGCCAGCGCCGCGTCGTCGTCGGGAAGCTCCACCCCCGGTGCGGCCAGCAACACCGCCCGCACCCATTCCGAGAGCGTCATGTCCGCCTGGCGCGCACACTCCTCCAGTGCCGCGAACTCCTCCTCGCTCACCTTCGTGCCGATGGACTTGGTTCTGAGCGGTGCCTTCATCGCGCACCGCCAATTCGATTGGGTTGGGGATTCGGGCCGCACGCCGCCAGCGCGCCGCAACGTACAGGACACGGGGCCGTGCCGAGCCGCTTTCTTGCTAAGGGGAGGGGAGTCATCGGGTTACCCCTTCAGCAACCGCAGGTTGCTACCAGAGTAACCCGATTTCAGAGATTTTGCCTCTTCGCTTCCCACCTACAACCCTGGCGCTGCGTGCTTCGCCGTATGGTGATGGCCCCTGGCCCCTCCCCAGAGCCGACGAAGATCGGAGCAGTGGCCCTTGTCATGTGGAACATGAGAAGAAGACATTCTTCTCATAGCTGCCAACCAGCCGCAGCGGAGCCGTCAGTCAAGGCCGACCAGAGGGAGCCGCGCAGCGGTCGGAGCGAAGCGGAGAGCCTTTACGGACGGTGTAGCGGAGGCTACACGCGCGTGAGCGCGCCGGGATGCTGGTTCCGGCCTCTCGCTTTGTGCTTTCAACAGGTTCCCCGAGTGGCAGCAACAGGTTACTCCCATAGTAACCGCGAACAAACCCATTTCGCGAGCAACTTCTGCATTTTTAGCAGGTTACCGCCGCAGCAACCTTCGGCAACCTTGCAGCACCCGAGCCGGGGTGACGTGTCGCCACTCCTGCCGATGCCGAAGGCAGCGCTGTTCTTGGGATGCTCATTCTGAGACAGAAACTCCGCCCCTGATAGTTGATCTGTTCCCGCGAAGCTCAGAGGTACAGACTGCGAAACAGCCGGTCCTCTGCCGGTGTCGGTGTCGGCGTCGGGTGCTGATGGATAATTGTTGTCATCGGAGACTGAAAGATGGCGAGCGAGATTGTCAGGCACCTGACGCCGGAAGAGGAGGAACTGCTTCGCAAGCGCGAGGAACTAGCCTCAGTGCGGACCACCCTTGCGGAGCGCGAACTTGAACTGGCGGATTCTCGTAGTCAGCTCGCCGTGTTCCAGGGCCGCTATATGCGGCAAGTCGGCGTCCTGTATGCCGAGCTGGACGATTGGCAAGCGCGGATTGCTGAGTTACAGACAAAGTTCGATGGCTCGGAATCCGTGCGTGAGCGGGCAACTCAAGCACGGGAGCAGGCGCGCACCACGTATGAGGCAGCGCACGGTGAGGAATCGAAGGCACCCGATTTTCAACCATCTGCTGACCTGAAGGCCCTTTTCAGGGAAGTTGCTAGGCGCGTCCACCCGGATTTTGCCAAGGACGCAGAAGACGAGCAGCGCCGCACGCGCGCCATGGCGCAGGCGAACGAAGCTTACAGCCGGGGTGACGCCGAGGCTCTCCGCCGGATTCTCGACGAATACCGCGATAGCAGCGATGCGGTCCCTGGTGAGGGCATCGGTGCCGAACTGATCCGCATTATCCGTCAGATTTCTCAGGCGAAAAAGCGTTTAGCCGCCATTGAGAAGGAGTTGGGCGAACTACAGCAGAGTGAAATTGCCCTGCTCCGGCAGGATGCGGAGGCTGCCCAGCAGCATGGCCGCGACCTTCTGGCGGAACTTGCCACAATGACACGCGCAGAGATTGCAAGAACAAAGAAGGAGTATGAGGTTCTATCTGAAAGAGGCACGAGGCATGGCTGATACGAAGGAACTACTCTATTCGCCGAAGTCGGACAGTGCCTTGCTCGTCCCTTCAAAGGCAGGCGCGGGCCTGATCGCGCGAGGACGTAAGGAGGCAGCAAGTCTCCTGCTGCGAAAGAAGGACCTGCTTTGCATCGCTGCAGTCAAGCTTAATGGCAAATGGGGATACATCGACAAGGTTGGAGAATTAATTGTCGAGCCTCAGTTCGAGCAGGCTTTTCCATTCTCAGGTGGCTTTGCAGCCGTGAAGTCTGGCGAAAAATGGGCGATTATCGACATGTCTGGACAGCGCGCATTCAGCACCGATTTCGACGATTGCGCTCCCTTTTCCGAAGGCTTAGCGGGTGTGAAGGTCGGAACGAAGTGGGGATTCATTGACGAAGGAGGGAAGCAAGTCGTACGCCCTCAATTTAGCAATGTTAAGAGATTTTCAGGAGGGATTTCGGGAGTCGAAATTCTCGCCGCTGGCCGACGGAAGTGGGGATTTATTGATAAAACAGGAACCTTTATCGCCGAGGCTCAGTTTGATCAAGTCGAGGAATTTTCCGAAGGTCTATGCGCCGTTAAACTGGAAGATAGGTGGGGCTTCATCGACCGATCTGGAAGATTTGCTGTCCAACCCACGCTCACTTATACGTTTGGGTACTTCTCAGAGGGACTAGCAGACGCCACTGACGAGAGCTGTTCCGGTTATATCGATCGGAATGGAGATTTCCTAATCACAATGGAGCATGAAGACTCCGATATCTTTAGGAGCGGCTTGGCTGGTATACAGATCAACGGCAAATGGGGTTTCATCGATAAATCAGGAAGTATGGTTATCGCGCCACAGTTTGAGAAGACAACTAGATTTAACTACGGTCTGGCAGGCGCGATGCTTGTCGAGAAGTGGGGCTACATTGATGGCACCGGAAAATATGTTATCGATCTTCAATTCGAGGACGTTGATTCTCTGAATGGGTTTCGATACGGTTTGACTTCCGTGAAATTCGAAGGGAAATGGGGCTTTATTGACATGACTGGGCGATACGTCATCGCACCTCGATTCGATTATTCAGAATTTGATCTGATCAATGGATTTCGGTGCGGATTAGTTGCCGTGAGAATCGAAGGCAAGTGGGGTTATCTTGATTCAACAGGCAATCAGTCCATCATCCCGCAATTTGAAGACGCGCTAGCCTTCACGGACTCAGAAGCGCCTAGCATTTCCGACGACTGGATCTGATTCTGAACCGAACTAAAAAATCCTGCCACGCTGTGGGCCAATTCATATATGCAGCTAGTAGATCGGAACAGGGCCTTTGGCCGTCAAACAGTCTCGAATCACTTCATCAGACAGCGTCTTTCCGCCAGACTGCCACTCGCCATCGACAAAGCTGAATCCTATGTCGCCAAGGGTTCCGCTCCCCGGCAGAATACGCCTCGCGTTTACAGAGAGCGCATTTCCTATGCCAAGCGGATTCGGTGGTTTGAAATCGACGATAAGGCCGTTCGCCAACTCAACATGCAGTCCCGTGATGCTCAAATTGCTCGGGCCATCACTCATCTGGTCTGAGAGCGAACTGGGTAACTCACTTTCCATGTAAGTGCCTTTCATGCTCTCGATGATTTGTTTGATGCGTTCGTAGAGGTTCCTGAGTGCAGCCTTCTGGATCTCAGCGATCTGTTGATTCACCTGAAAACTCCTTTCTTCACGCAGGTCAAAGATAAAAGCCACCAAGAGATTCCTCCCGGTGGCTGTAGAGGCTCAGTCCAGCCTTGCTGGCGTACTCTTCTTGGCCTGCATTCTCAGTTGACCCTGAATTCACCTAGCCGCGCAACAACAAAATGCAAGACCTTCAAATTCTCTTGCGGAATAGGCAATATCCCGACCATCCGATTGAGAAAATGCCCAGCCATAGGTCGATGGGCCGCCACTGCGCACGCTGCATCCGAATCGGCACGAATGGATTGAGAAGAAGAGCTATGGCAACGAAGGTCGTCTCACCCGCAAGCAGCGTCTGTGAAATGGTTACGCCAATCAGATGGGGGCCAATCCACGAAGAGACCCTACGCCGTGCCATAAAACTGATCCCGCAGTATATGTGCGCAGGGCCGATGTACGATCAACTGAAGACTGCGACTCTGCGGACCGATGCCTCAACCCGTTGTCATCCCGCCTGAAATGCGAGCGGCTCTCGATAAATTCGGAGGCGAGGCTGAGGGGATTCTTGCGTCCTTCCTGAGATCGGTTGATTCAACGCCGCCGACGGCGATCATCTATCACTACACGGATGATGCCGGGTTGAAAGGGATATTGGAGACAGGAAAGGTCTGGCTATCGGACATTTTCAGCCTGAACGACCCGTCTGAGTTGAGCCACGGATTCTCTATTTTTGTGGAGACTTTGAAAACGAGCGCCGCCTCAGGACCACCGGAGGCCAAACTCTTCGCAAAGTCGATGGACCGATTCCTGGAACGAATTCGGGACACTGCACAGTATTTTGGTTGTTCCTTCAGTGCGACCGGAGACGATCTCGGCCAATGGCGTGCATATGCTGATAATGGTCATGGCTATGCGTTAGGATTTGACGCAACCATCCTTGAGAGTTCATTCGAAAAGCAATCTCAGGGTCCGATCCCAAACACTGCCTCTTTCCCCATCACCTACGAAGATGCCAAATTGGCCGCCATTCACCATGATCTGGTCAGTCGCATGTTCAGCCTAATCTCACTACCGCGCGGGAGGAAGGCTTCAGACGTGGTTGTCAATGCCTACATGGGGGAACTTGCGGTCATGCTCGCCTCGCACGCAATGCATGCCTGTCTTTTTTTCAAACATCCAGGTTATAAAAACGAGCAGGAATACAGGTTCCTTGAGGTCTGTGAAGTGGGCCAAGCGCCCGTCGGCATAAAAGCGAGAATGCGGCGATATAGCATAGTCGAGTACCTCGAATTCGATTGGAAAGGGAACAACGCGGACGCACTGAAGAGAATTGTGGTTGGTCCTGCCGCCGATTCCGAAAAGGCAACGCGATTCGCGAAGGATTGTCTTCGCATGTTTTATTCAGGGGCAGTATCCGTTGATCGGTCAAAGATACCGTTCCGTGGAGCGTGAGGTCCTTTCCCGGATTCCGGCCCAGAGCAGGTAGCGATTACTTGGCAGTGAGCGTCAGGCCCGATTGGATCTTCGGACCAAGCAATATAATTCTGGCTCATACTAGGGACCAATCAAATGGACGACGGCAACGAAATCCCGGCGAACCTGTACATGGTCGCGGAATCCGAACCGCAAGCTGGTGTTTCAATTCCAGCGCCTCGACTGGGATTGAATCCAATCGCTGCGGTTCTCGTGGCATTGTGGTACAGCCTTACGGCGGCGGGAGCAATGTCGAGCGGGTTCCATTTCCTTTATGAGCACAGCCAAAATGATTACTTCTTGGCTCAAAACCTGATGTGGACGGTTGGAATCGGTATCGGCATCGCGATCGCGGTCTGCCTCGCGCGGAGTTCGGCTGCTTTGGTGGGAGGCATTTCTTCGCTGCTGATGTCCGGGCTTCTGCTCTCGCTGCTTCTCCTTGGTGCCGGCGAGGGAGGCAGCGATGTATCGATACTTGGCTTCCGGCCATCACCGACTCAGTTCTTAGTGGCAATCGCGGCTTTAACTCTCTTGTCAGGACTGCTCGGGACCATCGCCGGAAAGGCTATGCGAGACGACGAATCGCTGGCTGGGCCAATTCTCGGGATTCGTGGTGGTCACTGGTTTTGGCTTTGGTTGGCGGTCTACGCCTGGGTAGCCATTCTCCCCACCGGCATCTACTACTTTTGGCTGGAAATCATCAGCACGGGGTATGTGCTGATTCACCCGAGCCTTTGGCTTGGTGAAGCATGGACGGAAGGCTGGACTCTAACATTTGGATTCATGGGTCTCGCTGCGACCATTTACGGAGTGCAGATTTCCATTTTCAATGTTTCCGGTGCATGCAGTTCCGAAATCCGAATGAGGAAACGCGTCCTCCAATTCCTACTTGGAACGCTGATCCTGGCCGGTCCGGTGGCGAATATCCTTTTTCGAATTGCAATCCACAGTCTGAAGCACCTGCCGGACGGAATCACGACCAACCCATGGTGGATTTTGCGATGAGCGCGGGAGTCGAGCGGTGTCGGCTGAAGGCGCTGGCGTGAATACGAGGCGAATCGTGGAGGTCGGATTGACGGCGTTTTGCGCTGCGCTGCTTCTCTTCGCGGCGGAGGGAAGGCACCCGTATGGTTTTTACATCGTGCTCAGGCTTGTGATTACGGTTGGTGCCGTCTACTGGGCATGGAGGGTGTATAAGGCAGGCTTGCACGGCTGGACCTGGGCATTTGCTGCCGTGGCGCTGCTCCTAAATCCATTCCTGCCCATCCGTATGCAACGCACGCAATGGCAGCCAATTGACCTGTGGTTAGGCATTCTCTTACTAGCGTGGTCCGCGTTCTGGCTGATCAAAAGCAAACGATCATCAACTGCGTAGGCGCGCCAGCATTTTATCGCTACGGGCCGTCCTTGACATATTCCTGGTTCAGGCGAGATCAGTCGCTAGCTTTAATGCTGTTACGCAGCCTCTCCAACGCCTCTTCAGCGGCTTGTCTCATGCCAGAGGTAAGAGCTACTACATCGTCTCCTTGCAGCCTGGAGTACAAACTGATTGCCTCACGCAAGTCCGGCTGAACACCTGTGCCTGATTCATACAATTGTGCAAGGAGATAAAGTGCATCCGCGTCATTCTGCTCCGCTGATTTCTTACACCAGCGCACTGCCTCATCAACATCCTTCGCAACTCCTTTCCCATTGAGATAAAGAGTCGCGAGATTGTATTGCGCGCTAGAATCGCCTTGATCGGCTGCCTTCCGGTACCATAACGCGGCCATTCTGTAATTCTTGGCAATCCCTTCGCCCCTCTCATAGAAACTGCCAAGCAGATATTGAGCGAATCTGTCGCCAAGTTCGGCAGCTTTGCGATAAAGCTTCGCCGCCTTTTGTTGGCTCCTTTCTACGCCGCTGCCTCGGCTGTACATCGAAGCCAATTCGCACAGTCTGTCAGCATCTGCGGTTTCCTCAACCTTGCTATTCAATTCACGCGCAATTTGCGGATTTCTGTCGGTGCCGACACCGTTTTCGTACATCCATGCGAGTTGGAACTGCGCCCGAAAGTCTCCCTGGCCCGCTGCACAACCAAATAAATCGAAGGCATGAGCACGGTCGCGCGAAACTCCCTTGCCATCGAAGTAGAACCATGCCAATCTGACCTGCGCATCTACGTTGCCTTGTTTGGCTGCCTTTGCGTACCATTCCGCAGCCGTCGAAATGCACTCGGCGCGCTCATACAAATGACCGATGGCAATTTGGGCTTCTGGATCGCCTTGCTCCGCTTCCGCTGAAATCTTCGCTTCAATTTCCAAGGAATCGTCGATGGAAGTCCAGTCTCTACCACCTCGCATTCGTGAAAACACACTACTCGCACTACGCCTTGCATGACTGCGGAACTCATCGCCATGTCGCAGTTCGTTACCTCTACGTTCCCAGAAATCAGCCTTTTCGGGTGAACGAGGCGACACGTTTCTGTACATATGGGCCAGACGAAAGGCAGCCCATTCCTCTCCTTGTTCTTCGGCTTTTTCGTACCACTTGGCAGCCTCTCTTAGATTCGCCTTCGGCGGGCCTATCTGCTTCCCATAATCGTTCTGGCCAAACTTGAAATTCGGGTCATAGAGGAGACAGCCGAGTTCGTACTGCGCAACTCCATATCCGCTTTCTGCGGATTTGCGAAACCATTCAACAGCTCTGAGCGTGTCCTGAGGAAGGCCATCTCCACGTAAGAAAGAAATAGCAAGACAAAGCTGGGCATGGGCATACCCTTGCCCCGCAGCCTCTTGAAACAGTCGAACTGCGGCTACTTCATCCTGTTCAACGCCGCGCCGTGCGGAATATGCGACTCCGAGCAGGGTTCGCGCAGCAAGGTGCCCCGGCTTTAGTGCGAGCGTTTGTTGAAGCAGATTTATGCACTCGTCCCGGTGTTTTCTGCCCCACGGAGAGTCAACCCGATACATCATCGCACGCCTAAACGCGCTCTCCGCTGTCCCCCTGGCACGCAGATCGGCAAGGCCGCGTGCAGCCAAACTTGCGGGGCTCGCCTTTCTCAGAGCCGACGTGCCCAATTTAACCAGGTAAGCAGGAGTTGTTGACTCGCTCATGCCACCGTTCCTCCATCAGACGTCTTGTCGTAGATTTGCCGAACGGCGCTAAATTCTTCCCTTAATGTCGGCTTCCATTTCAGCAAGCAAAACCGATGTTGTTGGCAATTTTACTTCTCCGAGCCGCCATCCGATAATAGGTGTAGGTGCGAGGTCCCCCATGACGATCCGAGTCGAACTCAACCCGGAGATGGAGAGACAGCTTGCTGCGGAGGCATTGGCTCGCGGCATTGCGCTGGAGTTGTATGCGCAGCGGCTTCTTCAGGAAGCAATCGCTTCCAGGGGCAAAGGGCGTGCGCGCGCAAGTCAGGAAGAGTTTCGCGCCTTTCTCGATGCTCTTGCGAGTAAAGCGCCGAATGTCCCGCAACTGCGATCCGAGACCTTCTCACGCGAAATGATTTACGGTGAACACGCCTGATGCCCGGCTCCTCCTACTTGCTGGACACGAACATTCTGCTCCGCCTTGTACAGCCCGATAGCCCCGAATATGGAACGATCCGGCAATGTACGGATCGTCTTTGGGCACAGGGAGCGGGCCTCTTCTACACATCGCAGAATTTGGCTGAATTCTGGAACGTCTGCACTCGACCGGCTGATCGGAACGGGTTCGGATACTCTGTTGCAGAGACGGATGAACGTGCAACTCTGATCGAAGGCAAGTTTTCTTTTGCCGCCGATAGCGAAGCAACACATCAGGAGTGGCGCAGAATCGTGGTTGCGGCGGGCGTCTCTGGTATCCAGGTCCATGATGCACGCATGGTGGCAGCCATGCGGGTGCACGGAATTGCGAATTTGCTGACGCTCAATGCCAAGGATTTTCGCCGATTCAGCGACATCACTGTTCTTTCGCCCGATGATGTGTTGGCTTCCTCCGGCTAGGAGCCGCCACTGAGAAGCACAGCCTAACTTTCCTATACAAGCGAGATGGGTATCCGCTTGACTCACCACTATACAACAGGTAGCATGTTCGGGTGGAAGATTACCCTCGCAATCTAAGGGAATTTGATCTCCGCTTTGGAAGCGAAGATGCGTGTCGAAGCTATCTGATTCAGCTTCGATGGCCTGATGGATTCCGTTGCCCGCGTTGCGGATGCCCAGAGAGCTCGCCCGTGCGAACGTCATTGCTGCGATGCCATGATTGTCGGTATCAAGTCTCAGTCACGGCAGGAACCATTTTCCAAGATACTCGTACTCCCCTTCGGATATGGTTTCAGGCAATGTGGTGGGTGACCACCCAGAAGAATGGGACAAGTACGCTGGGATTGCAACGCGTTTTGGGCCTAAACAGGTATGAAACAGCCTGGACAATCATGCATCGGCTTCGTCGAGCGATGGTAAGGCCGGGTCGGGACTTGCTCACGGGCAGAGTCGAAGTTGACGAGTGTTACATTGGCGGCGAAGAGGAAGGCTTGCCGGGGCGACTCAATCTGGAGAAGTCGCTGGTAGTAGTTGCCGCTCAAGAAGATGGATCGGGGATCGGCCGCATTCGCATGCGTCAAATCGTCGATGCTTCTTCCGCTGCATTGACACCTTTTGTGCGCGACTCCGTAGCCTTGGGCAGCGTCGTTCACACGGACGGATGGCTCGGCTATCTCCCGCTTGAAAAAGAGGGTTACCAGCACGAGATCACATTCATCAAGGGAAAGAAAGAAACCGCATCAGAGTTGCTTCCCAGAGTTCATCTGGTGGTTTCATTGTTGAAGCGTTGGCTAATGGGAACTCACCAGGGGGCGGTCAGTCAGAAGCACCTGGACTATTACCTCGATGAATTCACGTTTCGCTTCAACCGACGCAAGTCTAGGAGTCGCGGCAAGCTATTCTTCCGCCTTATCCAGCAGGCCGTTGCCCAATCTCCGATCACTCGCAAGCAAATCGTGCATTCTGACACGCGCAATCAACTTTCCCCGTTTTAACTGTCATGTACGAGAATCCAAGGGAAGCATCAGATGAGAAATTGCCCTGCGTGCCAAAGTCCGATCGCTCGCAATGAGCTGAGGGTAGCAAGGGAGTTCAACTGTCCGCGGTGCGGAAAACTCGTAAGGTCATCAAGGCTTTTTCGAACTCTCCTCTACCTAGCTTGTTACGCAGCACCAACAGTAGTGGTCGTTCATTTTGGCGCAACACTCTTGGAGAAGGTCGTGCTATGGCTGATCCTCGCGTTCTTGTTTGGCGTTTTGTTCATTCTGGGAGCCGTTACGACCTCTTCTCCGCGACTGGAGCTAGTTCGAAAAAAAGATGACGAAGTTCAGACGCTCGGATTATAGGAAAATAGGTGCCTTTTCGCGAAGTCACCTGTTCCAAAACACAACCTGTTGCGGTGCGGTGAGTCAAGCGGATACCCACCACAAGCGATTGGCGGTCCGTGGCCCGGTTCCGGGCCGGAGTGGGGCCGGTTCCGGCCCTAAAACCATGCCAGGATGGTTCCATCCTGGCCCCACTGGATAACAGTGTTGACGGTGAACAGAAAGCAAGCAGTTCTGGTCTACGCTTCCTCAGCCAAACGGACGGCCTCTACTCGTCCGGGGCCTTTCTTCGGAACTGTCTTTTTCTTGGACCGTGGCCTCATGATGTTGATAGCGGAAGCATCGAGCTGCGTCTTCAAATGTGCCGCATAGTATTTCTCAATCATCTCCACGCTTGTCCGGCAGTTCTTGGCAATCTGATAGATGTCGGCACCTTCAAGCAGGCGCAGGCAAATGTAGGTGTGGCGCAGGCTATACGCCGTTCGCGGCCTTCCGTCACGGTCGGTGCGTAGCTTTTCTTCCTCAAGGATTGCGTTGAACAACTCGCGCGGCCACTTCGGAAACAGGAGATCGGTGGGGCCGGGCGCGTGCCACTCGCCGTTCGCCATCGACGCGGTGCGGCTGCCTGCCCTTCCCGGCCCTCCGTCTGGACGCAGGCGCGCTTTCAACCGCTCGAACGGATGCACGGCACCTGTTGTGCTCTTGCAATAGCCAACGCCTCGCTTGCCGCGTACTTCGATCTCAAGGATGGTTTGGCCGCTGCCTTCGTCTTCAATCACCGTCACATCGCGGAACTGAAGCCGCCTCGCCTCGTCGGGGCGGAGTCCGGTGTTAGCGGAGAACAGAACATAATCGTGAAGTTGTTCCGCTTCCCAACGAAAACGGGGCTGCTTTGGGTCCTGGACGCGTTTCCGCGTTGCCTCGTAAAGCTGCCTGTACTCTTCCGGCGAGAACCATGCTCTATGAGAAATCTTCGCGGACGCGCGATATGGCGCTGACAAATCCGGGAGATGATCTATCCATCCGTGCCGCAGAGCCGTTTTGAAAATCTGGCGCAACGTCACGATCTCCTGGTGCATGGTGCTATGCGCTGGAGGCTTGCCGCGCGTCGCCTTGCACTCTTCAAGTCGATGGACGCGATATTCGTTGACCTTGCCCGCCGTGATCTCAGGTAGCACCATGCTGCCGAAGAACGGGACTAGATAGCCATTGGCGCGCGCGTGCTGCCCGGATGCGTATTTCGCGCTGCGCTGTCCCTGCGTCATGATGTCAAACTCGCGCAGGTACAACTTTGCAGCGTCGCGGAACAGTTTGCCGCTCTTCAATTCACCGTCGCGGAGTTTGCCGCGCAACTGCAAATACCAGTCTTCCGCGATTTCCTTCGCTTTCGAGAGGCTGTCTTCTTTGGTCGTGGTGCGCCGATTCTTCCCGGCCAGATAGGTTGCGCACTGCCAGCTAGAACTGTTCGGACGCTTGTAGACGTGAACCTTGCCACCGAGGATGGTGTAATGCTCTGACATGCGTCTGCACCTCCTGCTTCTCTATAGAAGCACAAAAGTGTGCAAGAGTTGCGTAAGCCTTGTGTCGAGATCGATATCAGCGCAAGCAATTTATTTTCAGTTGTTTATGGAAGTCTAGCTGGCTGGTAAGACGATTTTGAGTCCGCTGCGTCTGCCAGTTCCGCCATCCCGGCATGCATGGGTGGGCACCTCAAAGTATAACCTACGGTATCTCGAATGAGCGATGTGCACCCCGGCGTCTCGACGCGGTTCCTGTCCGATTCCCGCCGCCTTCGATGCACATCCTGGGCGGCTTTGCGGCGCGACTGACTCTCTCGCTTCTTCGCCTGTCGGCTTTCGTGCTCAAAATATAATTGAAAACCGGCTCAGCCCTCCGGGGATGCTGCACCGCCTCCGCCGCTTTCCACAATTGCGTTCACACCATGCTAAGTGCGATCCCATGCGAAAATAGACATAAACGTGATGACCACCGCCTCCTCTGCAGTTGTTCCCGAGCCGGTTACGGTTACTCCGGAGCTGCTGGCCCAGCACAGCATCACTCCGGAAGAGTACAGCCGCATCCTGGCTGCGCTCGGCCGCATTCCTTCGCTCACCGAACTCGGTATCTACAGCGTGATGTGGAGCGAGCATTGCTCCTACAAGTCAAGCCGCGTGCATCTGAAGCGCCTGCCTACCAAAAGCGAACTCGTGGTGCAGGGGCCGGGGGAGAACGCCGGAATCATCGACGTAGGCGACGGTTGGGCCTGCGCTTTCAAGATCGAGAGTCACAATCATCCCAGCTATATTGAGCCGTTCCAGGGTGCAGCGACCGGCGTGGGCGGCATTCTGCGCGACATCTTCACCATGGGCGCGCGGCCGCTGGCCGTCATGGACTCCCTCCGCTTCGGCCCGATTGCTCCCGAGCCCGGCACCCCCTCCGAATTGGCCGCCAAGAATCACTCCATAGTCGAAGGCGTAGTCAGCGGCATCGCCGGCTATGGTAACTGCTTCGGCGTGCCCAACCTGGGCGGCGAAACCAAGTTCGAGCCCTGCTACAGCGGCAATCCGCTGGTCAACGCCTTCGCGCTCGGCATGGTCCGCAAGGATGAAATCTTCTACGCCAAGGCCAGCGGCACCGGCAACCCAGTCATATATGTAGGGGCCAAGACCGGCCGTGACGGCATCCACGGCGCCACCATGGCCAGCGAAGAATTTCACGCCGGAACCGAGGCTAAGCGGCCCAATGTGCAGGTCGGCGACCCCTTCATGGAGAAGCTCCTCCTCGAAGCCTGCCTCGAAGCCATGAAGACCGGCGCCATTGTCGGAATCCAGGACATGGGCGCCGCCGGCCTCACCTGCTCCACTTGCGAAATGGGCGCCCGCGGCGGCGTCGGCCTCGATGTTGAACTCGACCTCGTTCCGCAGCGCGAAACCGGCATGACGGCCTATGAAATCATGCTTTCCGAAAGTCAGGAACGCATGCTGCTGGTGGCCGAAAAGGGCAGGGAACAGGAAGTCCTGCGCGTCTTTGAAAAATGGGGTCTCGACGGCGTCATCGTGGGCACAGTCGAACCCGAACCGCGCCTGCGCATCCGCCATCACGGCGTGCTTGTCGCCGATATCCCCAACCAGTCCCTCACCGACGACGCGCCGCTCTACCATCGCCCCGTGGGCACATGGAAAGCCCCGGTGCCGCTCGATCCTCCCGAGAAGGCGCTCGCCAGGCTGACCGCCGATCGCGACTATGTTGCCGATTTGAAAGCGCTCCTGGCCAGCGCCAATGTCTGCTCCAAGCGCTGGGTCCACGAGCAGTACGACACCATGGTGCAAACCAACACGGTGATCGGCCCCGGCGGCGAAGCCGGCGTGATGCGGATTAAGGGCACAGGCCAGCCGCAGGAATCCGGTGAGCCCCGCCACGAGCGCGCCCTGGCCATGGCCCTCGACGGCAACGGCCGCTGGTGCTATCTCGACCCCAAGCTCGGAGCCATGCACGCCGTAGCCGAAGCCGCCCGCAAAGTCGCAATGACCGGCGCCACACCTGTTGCGGCCACTAACTGCCTCAACTTCGGCAATCCGGAGAAGCCTGAGATCATGGCCCAGCTCTCGGCCGCCATCGACGGCATCGCCGAAGCCTGCACCGCTCTCGGCACGCCCATCACCGGCGGCAACGTTTCGCTCTATAACGAAACCCGTGGCGAAGGCATCTACCCCACGCCGGTGCTTGGCATCGTTGGCATTCTGAACGATGTCACCAGGGCCGTGCCGGCCGGCTTTCAGCGACCCGGCGAAGCGATCCTCCTGCTCTGGCCCGTTCCCCGCGGCGAAGATCCCAAGCCCGATCTGAAAGTACCCTTCCAGCCTGAGCCCATGCGCTACTACCCCGTCGAGCCTCAGATTGATCCCGTCCCCGACGTGGATCCGGAAGCTCCCGAGGCCACCGCAACCGCGGAAATGGCCGCCTTCGGTTCTTCCGAATACGCCAAAGTCGTGCTCAAGAGCCTGTGGGGCACACCGCCTCCGCTCGATCTGGAAGCCGAAGCCGACCTGCACACTCTGCTCGAAACCCTGGCCGCACACAGGCTCATTGCTTCCGCCCGTGACATCTCCGACGGCGGCATCGCCGTGGCCACAGCTCAGGCAACCTTCAGCAAAGGCATCGGCGCCACGATTGAACAGGACCCCTCGCTGATGATTCATCCCCTCTTTGGCCTGTTCGCCGAGCCGGCCTCGACCTTGCTCATCACCGCTCCACCCCACCACGTCGCGGCCATCGAAAAAATAGCAGGGGAACTCAACTTCATCGCGGCCCGAATCGGCACCACGGGCGGTCCCCGCCTGGAAATCTCGGTGGATGGCCAGCCCTTCATCTCCGCTTCGATCGACGAACTTCGCACCCCCTGGGCCACCGCCCTGGAAGCCACGCTCCACGGCGAGGTCCCCGCATGACCCAGTTGCTTTACCAGGGAGTCCCGGGCCAACCAGACACAACAAATCTCCGTGCCCCATCCTTTCACCTTGTTTCCGGCGAAAGGGTGGGAGACCACGAACCTTGTTGTGACGATTGTCATTCTGAGCGGAGCGCAGTGGAGTCGAAGGACCTGCGGTTCGGGCCTTCAACGCAACACGATCAAGTTGAAGATCCCAAACTCCGCGAAGAATGCGGCGTCGTCGCCATCCACGGCCACCCCGAAGCCGCGCGCCAGGCCTATCTTGCTCTCTACGCCCTTCAGCATCGCGGCCAGGAATCCGCCGGCATTGCCACCGCGGACGGCCAGCATCTCGCCAACATCAAGGGCATGGGCCTGGTTTCTGAAATCTTCACCGACGAAGTGCTCTCCAAGCTTCCTGGCCGCATGGCCATCGGCCACACCCGCTACTCCACCACCGGCGACTCGGCTCTCCTCAACGCCCAGCCCATTCGGGTCGACTCCGTCAAGGGCCTCATCGCCATCGCCCACAACGGCAACCTCGTCAACCTGGGCAACCTCCGCGCCCGCCTTGAGCGCTCCGGAGCCTATTTCCAGACCACGTCCGATTCCGAAATCATCGTCCAGCTCATCGCCCACTCCCGCGCCGGCACTCTCGTCGACGCCATCGCCGACTCGCTTTCCCAGGTTGAGGGCGCCTTCTCCATCGTCATGATGACCCGCGACCGCATCTTCGCGGCCCGCGATCCGCGCGGCTTCCGCCCCCTCTCCATGGGCAGGATTCCCAATCCCGACGGCCCCGACACGATTGTCTTTGCATCTGAAAGTTGCGCTTTCGACCTGCTCCGAGCCACATACGAGCGCGACGTGCTCCCCGGCGAACTTGTCATGGTCACTGAGGACGGTGTCACCAGCCGCCAGTACGCCAGCGGGTTCCCGCAATCGAGCTGCATCTTCGAGCACGTCTACTTCGCGCGTCCCGATTCAAAGATCTACGGCCGCTGGGTGCAGGAGAGCCGCGACCAGATGGGTCGCCAGCTTGCCCGCGAGTCCGGAGTCCCCGCCGACGTGATTGTCCCGGTGCCCGACTCTGGAGTGACCGCCGCTCTGGGATACGCGGAACAGGCGGGCCTCCCCTTCCGTCTCGGCCTCATTCGCAACCACTACGTCGGCCGCACCTTCATCGAGCCCGAGCAGCGCGTGCGCGACTTTGGCGTCCGCCTCAAGCTCAACCCGGTGCGCAATCTCCTAGAGGGCAAGCGCGTGGTCCTCATCGACGACTCCATCATCCGCGGAACCACCTCGCGCAAGATCGTCCGCATGGTCCGCGGCGCCGGTGCCAGAGAGGTGCATCTCCGCATCAGCTGCCCGCCGACGATCTCGCCCTGCTTTTACGGCGTAGACACGCCCAGCAAGCGCGACCTCATCGCCGCCAACAAATCCGTCGAAGAGATCCGCCAGTACATCGAAGCCGATTCGCTCGCGTATCTCTCTCTCGAAGGCCTGCTCAAGGCCTGCGATGGCAGCGAAAAAAACAGCTACTGCACCGCCTGCTACACCGGCAACTATCCCACCCAATGGGTCGACGTCGAAGACATCCTGCCCGCCGCGGTGAGCCTGTAACTGCGCCGGACCAGAGGCACTCGTCTTCTTGAGTCCGAGAGGTTATCACTAGACTGAAGTCCATCTGTGTTACCTTTGTTTCGCTTATGCAAAAAGAGCCCAGATAAATCGCGAAAGGTGGAGTGCGGTATGGCAGACCCGTCGTCCACGACTTTTTCTACGAGCGAGTTTTGGCTGGCGATTGCGCTCACCGCGATTCCCGGTTTGCTGGGCGGAGTCACTTACGGCGTTTCTGTGTTTCTTAAGGAGGTCAAAGCCCAAAGCAAGGACTGGCCGCCAAGTGGAAACCTCTCGAAATCCGCATTCTTTTCAGCACAGGCGCTGAGCGGGATGGGAGGTTCATTAGCCGCAATGTTAGTGACTCTCTGGGCAAATCGTTTTCCAGACCAGTTTTTCGAAGTAAAGGCATGGCTTAGCCTTGTATGCACGGGCTTTGTAGCAGGATATGTTGCCAACCGCCTCCTCCCAGCAATCGCTGACAGTTTGTACACACAAATGAAAAAACTCGCTCAACAAGCTGATGCAACAGAATTGAAAGCAAACGAAGCAAAGCAAGTCGGCGAGCAGGCTAGCGCACAAGCCGCGACCGCGGAGGCAAAAGTCGAAGACGCGGTGCGGCTGGCGTCCGAAATGGTCGGTGCAATAAATTACTTGACCGCCGCTGATTTTTCTCAAAAAACAAGGACGAAGGAACATATCGATTCTCTGAGCAAGCTACTCAAAATCTTCCCCACCGATGCAAATCTGAACCTTTTACTGGCGCGCTTGTACGACGAAGCTGAAAAGGACAGAGCGGGAGCCATCGCAGTGCTGAAGTCTTATGTGGAAGCGAAGGCCGCAGCGGGCGAGGCAGACGACCCCAAAATGGCGAACGTGTTCTGGAATCTGTCGTGCTACTACGAAGGCGAAGGAAGGTCGCGTAACGACGCAGATCTTTGTCAAAAAGCCATTGAAGTCATGGAGCAATCACTGAAGTGCAAGCCGTTCTACTTCAGAGCGTTCCTCGAGGATGAGGACTTCAAAGCTATGCGGGAATCCAAAGAGGGTGTCGAGATGTTAGTTCGCGTCCAAACGAAATATTCGGAATGGACAAAAGAACATCCTGATCAGTTTAGCGAATGAGTGGCAGTACTAATCGACCGCATCGTTCTTATGATTAATTCAATAAGCCGGGTGCCCCAGGTCTCGATTTTGAGACCTGGGTGTGTCACCCCCGACTCTCGTCCCTGGCCCCGACGAGCGGTACGGGTTTCGGCCAGGCATGATCGCGGACGCAACCACAAACCTCCGTGCCCCATCCTTTCCGCTTCTTTCAGCGGAAAGGGTGGGAAACCACAACTGCTCCACGCAAATAGACCCATGAACTCCTGTGCCGATCCTTTTCACGGCTTACCGGAAAAGGGAAGGGAAGCGCCCCCAAACCGTCCTGACCGACTAGCTGTGTTAGCATCCGCTTTTTATGACCCGACTGCGCTTGCTCTTCGCCGGCACCGTTTTTCTCGGCTCTTTTCTGCTCTTTCTTGTCGAGCCCATCGCCGCTCGTGAACTGCTTCCCGTCCTCGGCGGATCAGCCGCTGTCTGGATCACCTGCCTCGTTTTCTTCCAGACCCAACTGCTGCTCGGCTATCTCTACGCGCACTGGCTGTCCCGGCATCCGCGGTGGACCGCGCACCTCGGCCTTCTCGCATTGGCTGCCGCCGCGGCCATCCTTTGGGTCTTCCGAACGATCGCCCCGGGCGGCGGTGCCGTCCACCCCGTCCTGACTGTCTTCGACGCGCTGGGCGTGTGGATCGGCCTCCCTTTTCTGATGCTTTCCGCCACCAGCCCGCTCCTCCAGGTATGGTGGGCGCGCCTCGAAACCGGCCAGATCCCCTACCGCCTCTATGCCCTCTCCAATCTCGCCTCGCTGCTGGCCCTTGGCCTTTATCCGACAGTCATCGAACCCCACCTGACCCTGCACACCCAGCGCCTGACCTGGTGCTGCGGATTCGCGCTCTTCGCCATTTTCTCCGCCATCCTCGCCGTCAAGACCCGCTCCGCCGCCTCCCCTCAATCCCTCACAGTCGATGACTCTTCAGTCGCGCCCGCCCCTCTCACCCACAAGATCCTCTGGGTCCTGCTCCCCATGGGCGCGGCCATGCAACTCAGCGCCGTCACCAGCTATCTCACCGCCAATGTCGCAGCCATCCCGCTGCTCTGGATCCTCCCCTCTCAGCGTCTATCTCCTCACCCTCATTGTTGCCTTCCAGTTTCGTTTCCAGTTGCCCTGGGGCATCATCGCCCGGTTCATGGTGGTCCTGCTCGGCAGCCTCGCCTACTCATTGTCCCAAGTCAAATTCCCCTGGCCACTGTGGCTCTCGCTCCTGTTCTTTCTGGTCGAATTGTTCTTTGCCGGCCTCTTCTGCCATGCCGCGGCCTGCAGGCTGCGCCCCGCACGCGCATCGGAGTCCACACTTTTCTATCTCCTCTTCGCCGCCGGAGGCGCCCTCGGCTCTTTCCTGGTCGGCATTGCCGCCCCGCTGGTGTTCACCTCAATCTCGATCTGCCCATCACTTTCCTGGTGACGGCCTTGCTCGCGCTCGCCGTCAACTGGAACGCGGGACTGGAGCCAGCGCATGCTATGGATCCGTCGCCAGCGGCGCCATGGTGGTGCTCGTCTTCATGGTCCGCATCGCCTACCAGCGCGATGACCACCGTCGCCGTACGCAACTTCTACGCCAGTCTGCGCGTGAACCAGTCGGTGAGCTACCCCGGAACCACCAAGCGCACGCTGATGAACGGCATCATCCAGCATGGAACTCAGATCTTCGGCTACGACGAGATGCGCAAGACCCCCACCACCTACTACTCCCGCGACTCCGGCGTCGGCCTCGCGCTCCAGATTCTGCTGCTCCGGGCGCGAATCCGGACAAACGCCCCGCCGCGCCGCATCGGCGTCATCGGCCTCGGCGCGGGAACCATCGCCGCCTACGGCCGCCCCGGCGACCGCATCCGCTTTTACGAGATCAACCCTGCCGTGCCGCCCATCGCCCGCAACGTCTTCACCTATATCCGCGAGTCCGGCGCCCAGGTCGACATCGTCGTAGGCGACGCGCGCACCTCCCTGGCCGGCGAAGAGCCACAGCAATTCGATGTCCTGGTCATCGACGCTTTCTCCGGCGACGCCATCCCCATCCACCTGCTCACCCGCGAGGCTCTCGCTCTCTACCGCCGCCACCTCGCACCCAGCGGCATCCTGGCCTTCCACATCTCCAACCGCCATGTCAATCTCGAACCGGCCATCGCGCTCCTGGCCGCCTCCGCCGGCATGGAGGCGCGCCACGTCAACAGCATGGCCAAAGACGATCCCGGCGCGTATTCCGCCACCTGGATGCTGGTGACGGACAACGCCTCATTTTTCCTGCAGCCGGAGCTCGTCGCCCACGCTTTCTTCCCCGACACCAAGCCCGGCCTGCGCGTCTGGACTGACGATTACTCGGCGCTTCTACCCGTCCTCCGCTGGTAGTCAGTACTCGCGCTCAATCGGCCCGTTCCAACCTCCGCCCTTGCATGACCACGACCAGGCTAATGGCTAAAAGCTAATAGCTAATGGCTGTACTTCGAGTCACAGGACGTTCACATTCCCCGTGTGATAGCATCCGGTTCTTAACTGAGAGACGCCCGCTGGGACTTCCTCCAACCCTCCTGCGGGCGCCTGCCGGAGATTCTCCCGCATGGACGAGGAAGACGGCAGACCCGGAGCCCGGGCCGCACAAACCGGCCTGATCCTGACGCCCCCCGCGGCGTCGTCACCCTGCCCCTGCAAAATCGCATTGCCCCTGCAAAATCGCATTGTCATCCTGAGCGAGTCCGCCGCGGCGGACGAGTCGAAGGACCTGCGGTTGTCTCTCGTCCGGTCCACCCTGCTCCTCCCGTGCCCCATCCTTGCGACTTCTTTGTGTCGCAAGGGTGGGAAACCACGAATCTTTTCGAACCATTCGGGGTGCCCCGGGTCCGGATATTCGGACATGGGTTTACGCACCCTCACAGCCCTAATCCAAAACGAGGAGAAAAATGAAAACGTACCAGGGAAGTGAGATCCGCAACGTAGCTGTAGTGGGGCATGCGCACAGCGGCAAGTCCACCTTGATTGCCGCTCTGCTGCATGCCGCCAAGATGACTCCCACCCAGGGCCGCGTCGAAGACGGCTCGGCCGTCACCGCCTACGACGAAGAAGAAATCGCCCGCGGCACCACCATGCAGAACGCCGTCGCCTTTGCCGAGTGGCAAGGCGTCAAAATCAACTTCGTCGACACCCCCGGCTTCCACATGTTCACCCACGAAGCCCGCGCCGCCCTGCTTCCCGTCGAAGCCGCCGTCGTCGTCGTCAACGCCCAGAATGGCGTCGAGCCCGTCACCGAGCGCGTCTGGCGCTACGCCGAAGAAGCCAACGTTCCCCGCATCGTCGTCATCAACCAGATGGACCACCCCAAAGCCGGCGGCGGCGGTGGCCTCAGCGCCCTCATCGATGACCTGCACGAGCGCTGGGGCCGCACCTGTGTTCCCGTCCAGTTGCCCATCGTCGACGCCAGCGGCTTTCACGGCGTCGTCGACCTCGTCACCATGGAGGCCTTCTACTACACGCCCGGCGGCGACGGCCGCGGCAAGATCACCGGCGAAATTCCCGCCACGCCTGGCCGCCGAGGCCAAGGCCGCGCCATGAAGCTCTCGTCGAGCTCGTCGCCGAAGGCAAAGACGAGCTGATGGAGGAGTACTTCGCCGAGGGCACCATCCCCGAGGAGCACCTCATCACCGCGCTGCACGAAGCCATTCGCGAAGACCGCATCTTCCCCGTCCTGTTCACCAGCGGCCTGGCCAACGTGGCCACCGACCATCTGCTCGACTTCCTCAAGGTCTACGCGCCCGTCGCCCGTCGAGCGCGCGCCGATCACCGTCAAGATCGCATCGCCGCAGTGGCCGTCGGCGTCCGCGGCTCAGGATCGCCAGACAGGCCGAAGCCGGCACCACCACCGCGCAAAATCGCCGACAACGAGCCCTGCGGCCTCTTCGTCTTCAAGACCATGTCCGACCCCTTCGCCGGCCGCATCAGCTTCTTCAAGGTCATCAGCGGCGTCATCAAGAACGACGCCACCGCTCGAGAACTACACCCGCCGCGGCCAGGAGCGTCTCTCGCACCTCTCCATCATGCAGGGCCGCAAGGCCGTTGAAGTCCTCGAGCTCCACGCCGGCGACCTCGGCGCCGTGGCCAAGCTGCGCGACACCCTCACCGGCGACACCCTGGGCGCAAAGGGCGCCGACATCCAGGTCGAGCTCGCCAAGCTCCCCGAGCCGGCCATGACCTACGCCATCGAGCCCAAGTCCCGCGCCGACGAAGACAAGCTCGCCCCCGCCATCCACAAGCTCATGGAAGAAGACCTGCTCATCCGCTTCTTCCGCGATCCGCATGACCAACGAGTTCCTCATCGCCGGCGCCGGCCAGCCGCACATCGAAGCCATCGTCAGCCGCCTCAAGAAGCGCTACCACGCCGAAGTCACCCTCAAAGCGCCCAAGGTCCCCTACCGCGAAACCATCCGCGGCAAGGCCGAGGGCCACGGCCGCCACAAAAAACAAACCGGCGGCCACGGCCAGTTCGGCGACTGCAAGATCCGCATGGAGCCCACTGCCCCGCGGCGGCGGCTTCGAGTTCGCCAACGAAGTCTTCGGCGGCGCCATCCCCCGCAACTTCATCCCCGCCATCGAAAAGGGCATCGTCGAGTCCGCCGCCCGCGGCTACCTCGCCGGCTACCCGGTCGTCGATTTCAAGGCCATCGTCTACGACGGCAGCTATCACGACGTCGACTCCAACGAAATGTCCTTCAAGATGGCCGGCCGCCTCGCCTTCCGCAAGTGCATGGAGCAGGCCAAGCCCTGCCTCCTCGAGCCCATCATGAAGGTTGAAATCGAAGCCCCCGACGAGTTCGCCGGCACCCTCATGGGCGACCTCAACGGCCGCCGCGGCCGCGTCGGCGGCATGGAGTCCAAGGGCCGCACAACCGTCATCAACGCCCAGGTCCCCATGGCCGAAATGCTCACCTACGGCACCCTGCTGACCTCCATGACGCAAGGCAAAGGCAGCTACCGCATGGAGATGGACCACTACGACATCGTCCCCCAGCTAGTAGCCGAAAAGATCCTGGCCAACGCCAAGCGCCCCGTCGAAGAAGAGGAAGAATAGCTTCCTCTTCGCCTCTTGTCATCCTGAGCGGAGCAGGTCGCGCCAAGCGCGACCTGCGCAGTCGAAGGACCTGCAGTTCCGTGCGCCGGGTGCCCCAGGTCTCGCTTCTGAGACCTGGGAGCGACTGCTGCTGAGACCCAAATCAGCTTTCCCCTCGCACCTTCAAAGCTCCGTTGTTCAGCACGTCCTTCACGCGCTTGCCGAACCCCATCGACACCTGCGCGCGCTGCAGCAGGTCCTTGATGGTTCCGCGTTTTCCCTTGGACGCGGTGACGATCTCCTTGATCAGCTCTTCGAGTTTCTCCCCATCCGCGTTCAAAAAGAGCGTCATCAACTCCGGGTCGTCATAGAGCATGATCAACGCCTTGGCCAGGTCCGGCCACATGCCGAGATCCAGGTCGATGGCCGTAAAGTTATTAATCTCTTTGCTGTTGAACCCCTTGCCTCCGGCACCGATCCAGCACCAGAAGATGTCTCCGTTGGCGGCCACAAACTGAATGTGCAGCACACTCCCCGACAGGGCGTGGAAGTACATGGTGCGCGCCAGGAACGAAAACAGGCTTGCCCCGCCGGTAAGCACCCGTTCCGGCCTGCTTAGTTCTACCTGGTCCCGGCCCACGGTCAGGTCGCCCTTGCCGATCACCATGTCCTTGAGTTCCATCGTCTCGCCGTCGGCCATCTGCTTCAGGAGGGCTTCGCTCTCCTTGTTCAACTGGATCGCTCCGCCGCCCGCCATCATGCAGCCGGCCCATTGCGTGAACACACCCAACGGAGCCGTGACCTTCGCGCGAACCGTTTCTACCGGCACTCCCGTCCTGGCCGAAATCGCGTTTATGTTGCCGCAGTTGGCCGCCACTACGTAAAAATGCGAGTCGCCGCTTCCATACTTGGCCAAATCGATCCAGCCGGTATAGATCGATCCCTTTTTCGGGCAGGCAACCGAGACCAGTTGTTCCAGTTGGTCCATCGGAGGAGTGGTAAGAATCGGGCACTCGACCGCCGTCTCGGGAGTGAAGCCGAACATCCCCATGATCTTTTTCGAAAGCGGGTTCGGCTGGAACGAAGGAAACAGGCAGCGGATCGTCTTTTGTGCCAGCGAACCCGAGTCAGCCTTCGGCTGCTTGAACAGGCTCTTCTGAAAGTCGATCATTTGAAGAGGGTCGTTCTCTTTCTTGATGGAGAAACTCTTGATCTGCATCGACGGAACGTTTGTCGGAGTGAATTGGGTAAATTTGGTGCCCGTCGCCTTGCTCACAGTGAACATGTGATTGTTTGAATTGTTCGGTTTGAACCGTACCACTGACGAATAGCCTCCCATGGCACCCTCCTCGGATCTCCGGTCTCTAAGTACCGGGAAGCCCATTCGACGTCCGCTGCGGGAGCGGTCTGCCGCTCACCCCGCCGCTCGCGTGTGATGTCTTCACCTCAGATAGCGACAGAAGAAGGAGGAAAGTATCAAACCGCGAAAAAACTCGAATTCGCCGCCCCGTCGATGTAACGGCACCGGCTTGAACGGCACCATCCGAGCGAAGGAGCTACCGTTATGAGCGCCACATTGACTCCAGCCGTTTCATCGAGACTGCAGGCCATCACCCACAACGTGACCTTGCCCGCCTTGCAGTGGGCCGTTGGCACGGTCCACGAAATCCTGGTGCAGCCCGGAGAGAAGTTCTACGTCTTCACTGTCCGCCAGGCCGACAACAGCACCGTGATCCTGCTCATCGCCGATCCCCACACCGGGGCCCCGCTCCACGGCGTCGATGCCGAGAACCTGGTCTACGACACCATGAAGGAAGCCTATTTCCGCAACCTCCAGGTCCAGGTCGGCTATCGCGACTTCGGTTTCGATCCCCAGGCCGCCATCGAGAAACTAGTCATCGATCGCGTGATCCTGACCCAGTAACAGAGCCCCAAAATTAGCTTGTCATTTTGAGCGAAGGCCAGTGCTCGCCGCGCACCGGCCGCAGACGGCCAACGACCTCTCGTCAGTGTCCTGAATCTGAAGTTCGCACCAGAATAAAGCTGCCATCCTGAGCGGAGTATGGCGCATCTTTTGCGCCAAACGAAGTCGAAGTACCTTCGGTTGCTTCTCGGAAATTATGCCAAGACCTTTAAGACTTGGGACACTCGCATTCTTTACCTGAATCATGCCGATTGTTCCATCTCGGCCTTTTCTTTCGCAGCCAGGCTGGCGACGAAGCCGCAACGCCCGAGCAGACAAGCGAAACGGCCGTCGGCTCGCAGAGGGTCCCATTTTGGATCCACGGGAGGAAAGACCAGGTGCACGTCGTGCGCGTCGTAGGCCCTCTCCAGCCATTGCAATGCGGAATCGTGTTCACCCAGCCCCAGGTACACCAGCGCTGTCGCGTACGGCGGAACGTATCGTTCGCGCGACACCGCCTCGAACGTGTGCAGCACCTCGTGAGCTTCTTTTGCTTTTCCCAGCCTCGCGCAGATATAACCGCGAATCGACATAGCCTTGCTGTTTCCGCTGGTGAAGCGCCCCGCATTCTTCAGTGCGTCGAGAGCTATTTCTGAGTTGCCCACCCGCTCGGAAGCCTGGGCGAGTTGTATGTAGCCAATCCCGAATTCGGGATCGATCGTGATCGCCTGCTGCGCGAATTGGACCGCCACGGAATAGTCGCGCGCGGCGAACGCAACTTGCGCCGAGAGCGCATGATTCGTGGCATTCAGCGGATCGAGCTCGCGTGCCTGGCGAAGCGCCATTGATGCCTCGTCGTGTCGTGCCATGTGCGAGAGCACGATACCCAGAAAACGATGTGCCAGGGAGTAGCACGGATCCAGAGCGATGGATTTTCGGTAAGCTGCCTCGGCAGCGACCCAGTCCCAGTCGAGCCAGAATTTGAGCAACCCCAGCGAAGTGTGAACCTCAGGCAACTCAGGTCCGGAGGCGGTCGCGTGAGCGACCGCCTCTCGAGCGCGCGGCCAAACCTCCAGCGGGGTCTTGTCGGCGTTGACTGGGCTCGCCGCATAAGCGTCGGCCATGCCCGACCATGCCAGCGCGTACTCCGGATCCAGTTCGACCGCGCGCCCGTAATATTCCATTGCCCGCTTCGTCGTCACCGACGAGAGTTGGTTCCAGAAGTAGCGGCCACGCAGATAGGCGTCGTGGGCTTCCATGTTTCCCGTCTGCCGTCCTGCAAGCGCGCTAAGACGTTCCGGTAACAGGCGCAAACCGACGTGCCGCGCGATCGCCGTGCTCAGTTCGCGCTGCATGGCGAATACGCTGGTAACATCGCGATCATAATTAGAAGTCCAGATGTGGGTCTGGTCTTCGACCCGAATCAGCTGCGAGGTGATCCGGACCTGGTTGTCTTCCCGGCGCACGCTGCTTTCCAGGATGTAATCGACGCCTAGTTCGGCCCCAATTTCGCGGACGCTCTTGCTGGTGCGCTTGTACGCCATGCTCGACGTCCGGGCGATCACGCCCATGCGCTCGGGGTTCATCCCTCCCAGGTGACTGATCGTCTCTTCAGTCAGTCCGTCGCTGAAGTATTCCTGGTCGGGGTCACCGGAATAGTTTTCAAAAGGCAAAACGGCCAGCATCATCCTCAATTCCGATTCAGCCGACGCTTGAAGTGCCGCACCAGCTACGGGAGGTGTGACAGGAGCGATGAAACGATAACCCTTGCCTGAAACTGTTTCGATGAAGGAAGGCGACTCTTTCGAATCCCGCAGAGCCTGCCGCAACTTGCGGATCGCTGTGTTGACTCCCGTCTCAACGTCAATAAACACGCCCGGATCCCACAGCCGCTTTACGATGTCCGCCCGCCAGACCAGCTGACGATGTCGTTCTACCAGAAGGATGAGCAGGTCCATAGGCTGGCGCTCAAGGTGGATCGGCTGCCCGCTCCGGCGCAGCTCGTATGCCGATATGTTCAGCTCGAATTCGCCAAATTGAAACGTCGAGCGGGAATCAGGCTGCGCCATGGGCTTGAGGCCATCCCTGCCCGACCATGCTATCTGCCGCTTCAGAAAAACGCCAGATTAACTTCAGATGCTCTCCATGGTCATCCACGCTCGCCAATGCCACCCTTCCGTCAGTGATCGCGGCAGAGGAAACAATCTCCGCGTTGTTCAAAGCAAGAAGGAGAAAAGCTATGTCATCAAGACAGTCGGAGCGTTTTGCAGCTTCACGTGGGACAGCAGCCATGCTTCTGGCCGGCATGCTGCTTCTCGGATTCGGATTACCAGCCACGGCCCAATCGGTGAACAGTGGGTCTCCAAATGGCCTCGAAGGGACATGGCGCGTGCAACTCACGGTCAGCGACTGCACCACGGGGATTGTGATCAGGACCTTCCCAGCCAGATTTTCGTACGCCACAGGGGGCACGCTCACCGTCACGACCGCAGGCCAACTCCCCTCGCTAAGCACGCCCGGCCTGGGTATCTGGAACCACATGTACGGCCGCACCTACAGTGCGGTGTCCGAGGCCTTTATTTTTAGCTCCGCCGGAGCCTGGACGTCGACACAAAGGCTCACGCGCGTGATCGTGGTCAGTAGAGACGCGAAGCGGTATACGGATACGGTGGCGCTTGAAATCCTCGACCCCAACGAAAACGTGATTGTAACGGGCTGTGGCACGAGCGTCGCGACTCGACTCGAATAAGTGGGCGCGATATGCGTCCAGTTGTGGGTGCCCCAGGGTCTCGATTCTGAGACCTGGGATTCCATCTTGGCACAAACGCGCCGTGCCCCATCCTTGCGCCGTTGTTCCGGCGCAAGGGTGGGAATCCACAGACCCACACCTGCCGACCTGGGATTCGGCAACTTCATGCCCTTTCCCGATCCCACCACCCATTTGCAGAAAATAACCCTCCCCCGCCGCACAATACTCTCAGAGGATCGAATCATCATTTCATCGGCCCTCTTGAGGAGCCATCATGCGCAACATCACTGTCGCCATCAACGATCAGGTCTACCGCGACGTCCGCGTCTGGTGCGCCAGGCGCGACACCTCCGTCTCCGCCGTCGTTCAGCGTTTCCTTGAAGACCTGCCCCGTCTCAAGCAGGCCCGCCAGTTCCCCTTGCCTGACGCTCCGCCCCCCGGGATCCTCGCCCGGTTGATCCAAACCCTGGAGACACCCCAGCCAGTCGCCCCAACTCGACCGACGGCGTCAGGAATCCCCCCCGAACTCTTCCCGCAGCAGCGCGTTAAAGGCCGCTTTAAGACCCGAAAAGAGGGGTTATGAACGCTGATTTTTTCAGCGCCGAGCCGGGTATCTCTCTCATTTTATTGATGCTGCGCCCGGCCCAACTCCAGACAGGGTCCCCCCTCCCCCCGGCTGATTTTCAGGTGTAACTGTGAAGACATGCTCAACTAAAGCAGATTCAACAGCTTCCAGGAGAGATATTCACGGAATCACAGAGGCTGTGAAACTGTGTAGCCGTGAAGCCGCCTCTAACCCTTGCCTGATCAGCAGCTTCCACAACCCGCTCCCACGGAATCACAGCGGCAACCGGTCCCGGAGCGCGCTCAATGCCCCAAAAAGCAAGAGGCGCGACCTATACGTTGGTCGCGCCCTTCCTCCCCAGGAAAAACCCTGGAATCGCAGTTCGGCTCTAGAAGTGGTTCCAGAGCGACTGGTTGTAGACCTCGTGATGGTACTGCACTTCCGACGGTTTGACAAACGTGCCCAGCTCGCGCGGAGAACGATTGGCCGCCGCCGCCTTCAGATCGGCATAGCGCCCCTGAACATCGGCGCCGAGAATCTCGCCGATCCATTTCGAATCCTTGAAGTCATCGATCGCCGACTGGATGTTGTCGGGCAGGTAGCGGCCGCCGCCGCGCAGGTTATCTGCCTTCGAGATGTTGCCATCGACGCCGGTCTTGAAGATGCCGAACATCGTGAGATAGGGGTTGGCGTCCGGCGCGACCGCGCGCACTTCGGTCCGCATGGACCGGTGGTTGCCGATCGGCACCCTCACCATGGCTCCGCGATCGGTGGCTGAGGCGCGAATCTGGTTCGGCGCTTCAAAGTGCGGGTCAAGCCGCCGGTAGGCATTCACGCTGGAGTTGAAGATGAGGCAGAGGTCGAGCGCATGCGTCAGGATTCGGTCCAGGAAGTCCCAGCCGAACTTTGACAATTGCTCCTCACCCTTTTCGTCCCAGAAAAGATTGGTCTTTCCCTGGGAGACGGAGACGTTGGTATGCATGCCGCTGCCGTTCACGCCCACCACAGGCTTGGGCAGAAAGCTGGCCGTGTAGCCCATATTGTTGGCGATCTGCCGGGTCAGCAGCTTGTAGAGTTGAATCTGGTCGGCGGCAGCTACCACTTCGGAATAGCCGTAATTGATTTCGAACTGGCTGGGCGCGACTTCCGGATGATCCTTCTCGTTCTGGAAGCCCATCGCGCGCTGCACTTCAGCCGAAGTATCGATGAACTGCCGCAGCGGATCGAGCGGCAGCACGTGATAGTACCCGCCGGTGTTGATAAAGTCGAAGCGGCTGGTCTCGTGGAACCGCCTCTCCGCATCTTTGCCCGCGAAGAGGAAGCCTTCAATCTCGGTGGCGGCATTCAGCGTGAAGCCCTTATCTTTGAAAAGCGTATCGGAGTAGTTCTTCAGAACGCCGCGGAGATCGCCCGAGTACGGGGTTCCGTCCTTGTCGATCACAATGCCGAAGACGACGACTTTACCGTGGCCGAACACATCGGCGGGTACCCAGTAGAACGCGCTCCAATCGATGCCCAGGCGCAGGTCGCTCTCCTTCTGAGCCGTGAAGCCGCGAATGGACGAGCCATCAAATGTCAGGTTCTCATACGCGCCGAGCAGGAATTTCTTGTCATAGTCCAGCAGGTGCAGTCGACCTTCGAGATCGGAAAAGAGTACGCTGACTGCCTTGATCCGCTTCTCGTCTGTCAGGTACTTCAGCCGCTTCTCGCGGATCTCATCCGGAGACACGCGATTCATGCGGTCAGTCTTCGCTTGGAGGTTCAATTCCTCCAGTTCGCCATACGATAGTGCCAGAAAGTTGCGGTACTCAGTCGACATGGTTCTCCTTCTTTGGCTTATGGGCAGCAGTAACCCCAGAATCTAACACCCGGTACCAGAGCGCCGCAACCGAAACAGGCGCGAGCAGAATCGATGGCGCGCATGCGCATCATTTCTGCTCGCACTGATTCGATTTAAGGTTAGCATCGCGCAATCTAATCTTTTAGGCCGTTGTCAGTTCACCCACCGACGCGGTATTCACGGTCTTCAGAATTCGCGAGACGATCTGGTAGGGATCGGCTTCGGAGTTGGGGCGGCGATCTTCAAGATAGCCCTTGTACCCGTTCTTGATGAAGTTTACGGGCAGGCGGATGGAGGCGCCGCGATCTGAAAGTCCGAAGCTGAACTTGTCGATCGCCTGCGTCTCGTGCAGTGTCCCGTCAGGCGCAGGTGGTTGTCGGGACCGTAGACATCGATGTGCGCGGCAATGTTGTTTTCGAAGGCCTTCATGAGCCCCTCGAAGTACTCCTTGCCGCCGACTTCGCGCAGATGCTTGGTCGAGAAGTTGGTGTGCATGCCGGAGCCATTCCAATCGCCCTTGATGGGCTTGCAATGCAGCTGCGAGATCCACTTCGTACCTCTCGCAGAGCCGCGCCATCAGGTAGCGAGCGACCCACAGGTCATCGGCGGCCTTGTGCGAGCCCTTGCCGAATATCTGGAATTCCCACTGGCCCTTCGCCACTTCGGCGTTGATACCTTCGTGGTTGATTCCGGCGGCCAGGCACAGGTCGAGGTGCTCTTCGACGATCTGTGCGCGCGAGGCTTCCCATGTACTTGTAGCCGACGCCGCAATAGTAGGGACCCTGGGGCGCGGGGAAGCCTTCTTCCGGGAACCCGAGCGGCCGGCCATCCTTGTACAGGAAGTATTCCTGCTCGAATCCGAACCAGAGATCCGGATCATCTTCGGCGGTGGCGCGCATATTGGTCGAGTGCGGCGTGCCGTCGGGATGCATGACTTCGCTCAGAACGATGTATGCGTCCTTGCGGCTCGCATCGGGATAGAGAGCCACGGGCTTCAGAATGCAGTCGGACTTGCTCCCCTCCGCCTGCATTGTCGAACTGCCGTCGAATCCCCAAAGGGGCAGATCGGCAAGTGTGGGGGGGGTGTCAAATTCCTTGATTTGAGTTTTGCCGCGAAGTTCCGGGATGGGCTTCTTGCCGTCAAGCCAGATGTACTCAAGTTTGTACTTTGCCATGGATCTCCTTTGAGGTTGAGAAACATTGTGTGCACAGCAAAAATGACTACGCTCGCCACGGCGCGCATCTTCGTGAAAGTCCCGGGTGTCGACGGATCAGGCGACGACCGGCGCTGCAAGACTGGTCCAGCTGAGCTCCTGCGGTTCCTTTTCGTTCGCCGCCCCCAGGTCGGCCGCCTGGTCGACAACGGAGTAGCCGGCCTTCCCCGATTCACGGAAAAGCTTGCCGACCCGGTGTTCGGTCCACATGAAGTTACGTGTCGACCGAAAAGGAATTGGGCATTCCATAAAATTCTAGGGTTCCAGGCATAAAGACCGCGTGAAGAATCTCAAGAAGCCTGGCTAAGCTCCGTATTAGAGCGGAAAGGACTTAATGGCGGCGGGAAAGCAGGACCATGAAGGCCAGGATAGCGACCGGTATCAGGGCCAGTGCGGCGTAATAGAAAAACTTTCGCGGCCAGTGCGCCTTGCGTTCACGCCATTGGTGGAGTTCCGGGCGGTCTTCCACGCCCACTTCGTTCAAATGGCGGAGGTCGTGGGCAAATTCGGTTGCCTTCGCATACCGGTTCTTGGGATCCCTCTCCAGCGCCCGATAGATGACCTCTTGAAGCTGAGGCGAAATGGATGGATCGAGAACCGCGGGTGGAGTGGGATAATTCAGCAAACGATCATTCATCGCCTGCATGGGGTTTGAACCGGTAAAGGGCAGCCTGCCGGTGAGGATTTCGTACAGCATCACGCCCATCGAAAAAATATCCGAGCGGCCATCGCCGCGCTTGCCTTTGACCTGTTCAGGAGAAATGTAGTTGGGCGTGCCGAGGGTCGCCGTGATGTTGGCATACGTCAGTCGGCGTGCAGCCGCATCGCCGGCGATTCCAAAATCGATCAGCTTGATATTGTCGTGGGCATCCACCATCATGTTTTCCGGCTTCAGGTCGCGGTGGACCACGCCGTTGTCGTGTGCATATTGAAGCGCATCGAGTATCTCGGTTGTGATGCGAATGGCGCGATCCTGAGGGATCTGCCCTTCGTCGAGAATCTGGCGCAGCAGCCGCCCCTCGCACCACTCCATGACCATATAAACGCGAGAGCGCTTCTCCCCACCGAAGACGCGCATGATGCGGGGGTGGCAAAGCTTTTCGCCGATCGCCGCCTTCACGCCGAAAGCGATCGAAGAGGATAGGGTCGGCTTCCATGTCGGGATGGGGAATCTTGAGCGCAACGGTGCGGTTGTCGCGGGTATCAGTGGCGCGGTAGATCGAAGCCATGCCGCTGCGAGCCACGGGGGCTTCGATGCGATAGGAGTCGAGTTGGGCGCCAGCTTCCAGGCTGTCGAGAAAACCCATAATCGGCCGCTCTCCGTTCAGGTGCGTACCACTGGATGTAACTGTACATGGCGCCGGCCGGCGTTGTTGGCAGGCTTATTTACGACTCATGACGGCAATCGATACGGACGCCCGCGATACATGCCGACCTGTTCAACGGATCGTATGCGGATTACCTGCGCGGTCGTATTATCGTTTCCGTCAATCTCCACCGCGCGTGCCACCAGTTCGCTGGCGATGTCTTCGATGGGCTTGGTTTGCGACACGATCGCGGCAATCTCCCCTTCGCTCATCTCGTCGTGCAGGCCGTCGGTGCACAGCACCAGGACATCGCCGGGCTGCAGCGTGACCGCTGTCGTATCTGGCGATACAAACATCTCCGGCCCGAGCGAGCGGATCAGAACGTGGCGCGACTCGGACTCGGCCACTTCGGCGTTTGAGATCAGGCCCATCTTGCGCTGCTGATCGACCAGCGTGTGGTCTTGCGGTGACCTGCCGCGCGCGGCCGTTGCGCACGTGATAGCAGCGCGAGTCGCCTACATGCGACACGACCGCCTGGTCGTGCACGCAAGGCACAGGCCACCAGCGTCGTCGCCATGTTTTTTCCGCGATATTCGGGCGCTAGACGGCAGTCGTGAACCGCGGCGTTGGCGTGCTGAACGAGCCGCGGCATGCAGCCCGATCAGCATGGTATCGGCCTGCGCCTTTTCGAATCCCTGGTCACCACCGAGATGGCCGTTGCCGACGCCACTTCCCCCAGATCCATGCCGCCCACGCCGTCGGCGACAGCGAAGAGAAATCCGTGGGAGCGTGCCTGCTGGCGCGAAGCAGGGATAAACGATCCCATGGCGTCTTCATTGTTGGTGCGGACTTTGCCGAAATCGCTTGCCTGGCCGAACTGAACATCCAACATAAGGCGCCGCCGCCTGGAGAGTCTGGGCCGTCGCTAAGATGGCATCCGAAGAAGTCTTGATGCCATCTATTGCAGAAAGCGAACTGGGTGGATCCTTCTGCCTAAGGGCCCTCGGACGTCGAGGGGAAGGTCCACCCAGTCGTTGGTAGCAGAGCTACGAGATCGCGGACGAGGCCCTCTTGCTGTCAAGCAGGATCGCCTTGCCCTTTGCCTTGGACGACTTGATGAAGTACAAGGCTCCATACAGGCCCCAGACGGCCGATATGCCCAGCGCTGACAGTGGCTCCATCTTGGTGCCGAGGCTGAAGAACGGGCCAATCACGTAGAACGCCATGCAGAGTCAGGTTCGCCAGCAGCCCGAATCCGGGAATCAGGGTGTGCTTCGAGAAGTTGTGGTCGGGCCGCTTGTGGAACGCCACGATGCACAGGAAGCAGCTCAGCGCATACAGGATGAAGGTGCCGAAGTTGGAGGTGAGGGTGATGGTCAGCAGCGAGTTGGGCAGTGCTGCCATCTGTGTCGTGCGGCAGGTAGCCGAAGCTGGAGAAGATGCCGTGGGGCAGAGCGGCGATGGTCGCATCGGTCGGAGCGCCGGCATCGGCGAAGGCCAAGCGAGACAGCAACGCACGCCGATGACGGCGGAGATGATCGGCCAGCGTCCAGATGGCGCGCCGCGGGGTGAGCGACTCGGCGTGCAGCATGCCGAAGTGCTCCGGAGCCTCGTCGTCCTTGCCCATCGCGTAGGTCACGCGGGCGCCGGTGTTCATGCAGCTCAGCGTGGTGCCGATGAGCGCCAGGAACACGGTGAAGGCTTCAGCCAGCATGAAGTACTTGCCATGACCCTGGCCCAGCAGCGCATCGCCGACGATGATCATCATGTCGCCGATGGGCGCCGCGGAGCCGGCCGCGCTCTGCATCGTATATCCCGAGTTGAGGAAGTAGTTGGCCGCAGAAGTACTCAAACAGGTAACAGACCAACCCCTGAATCAGCAGCGATGCAATGACCGCAATGGGAATGTGCTTGGTTGGATTTTTGGCCTCGCCTCCCATCGAGGTCACCGATTCGAAGCCGACCAGGATCAGAATCGCGACCGTGGCCTGAATGAACACCCAGCTGAACTTGTGGATGCCGACCACCGAAGCGGCATTGGGGTGGGTCAGGAAGTTGCCGGTCGCGTCCGTGGCGGGGTAGTCCAATCGTGAACGGAACCGGCTTGCCCGCCTGTGTCGAGCAGCGGCAGGGGCGTGCCGCTGCGCATCGCGCATGATCGAGCCGTCCTTGGGATTGGTCGCGAACTGGTAAGTGTAGGTCGAAAGCGTCTGCGCGTCGTATTGAAACGTGGCCGGCCCCGTCGTTCCCGCCGGATGGCTCGAGCGATAGCCGAGCGCCAGGACGCTGAAGACCATCAGCGCCGAGATCTGCACGACGTTGATGGCGAGATTCACGGCTGTCGATGCGCCCGCGCCCTTGTGATGCGATCCACGCCACGAAGAACGAGAAGACAATCGCCACTAGCGCCATGAACAGCGGGTCCGGGGTTCGAGCCGCTCATGAAGTTGGGGAACAGGAATCCCACGACGTAACCGACGAAGATGCCAGTGGTGGCCACCATCACGCCGGGATACACCCAGTAGTAGAGGTGCGAGCCCCAGCCGACAATGAACTTGGCGACGCGCGCATACTTGAACGCCGCGTCCTTCGAGAGCATCGCCTGCTCGGCGTAGTAGTAGCTGGAACCGGTGCCGGGATACAGCTTGGAGATCTCCGCGTACGCCACGGCCGTCGCCAGGCACAGCAGCAAAGCTGCGAAGATGCCCATCCACATCGAGGGAGCCGTTGAAGGTTGTCCGGCAACGCCGGTCGTCGCCTGGATGAAGAACGTGAGCCATAGGAACGCGCCGGGGGCAATCAGCGCCATTGCGTTGCTGGTGAGGCCGGTGAGCCCGAGCGTGGCCTGCATCTGCGGTGCTTTTTGATCTGCCATGAAGCATTCTCCTGAATGAAGGTTGATTTCGCGTGTCCGGTGGCTGATCCCCGGGAGTTACTTTTTTCGTTGCCCGTTCCGTTCCCTGGCGCGGGCCCGTTTGCGTGTACTCGCGAGAGCTTGCCGTCAATCGTAGTGGCGACCAAATAAGGATGAAATGAGGAAACCCAATTGTGCGGATGTCCTCTTCCATCTTGGTTGCGCGCAAAATTGGCTGCGGCCGCTCATTCGGTCGTCCTCAAATGCCGGCCTCGAGCCGGTTCGGTCAGCGCTTGGGACCAAAGAATGCGATAAGGGCTACTGTCAGCGTGGACTGGTTGCCTACCATCTCGGTCTCCTTCTTGTGGAAGGAGTCTTCGTTGGAGAAGTCGCCGCGGTACTCGATCCGGGTCAGCAGGCCTTCGAGCCACTTGTACTCATAAGTCCCGGTGAACTCGTAAATATGCTGGATGGTCCCGGTCTGGTTGCCGTTCGGGTCGTCAAAGTATTCGAATCTGCCAGCCAGGGCTTGCTTGGCGCTGACCTGCCCGCGTGCTGCGAAGGCCACGCCCTGCCATGTGCTCAGGTCGTTATTGCCCTGCGCTGCAATCGCATTCCGGTTTGAACCGTAGTCGTAGTTAATGTAGGCGCTGAACTTGGCATTCGGGGTCAGCAGCAGCGTGGTGTCGATCAGGTTGCGGATGCCGTATGCGGTGTTGCTATTCTCTGGACCGACGATATAGTTGACGTTCCAGGTGTATTTGGGTTTCACCAATGCGCTGGTGATGACGCCGGTGACTCCGCCGTTGCTTTTGGAGATGTTGTTCCAGCCATTGACCAGTTGAAATCCGATGGTATAGGTCTTCGAGAGCGGCATCGAAGTGCGCACGCCGAAGTGCCAATAAGGAATGGTGTTAACAAACAAGAGGGACCGGGAGTAGTTCCAGTTATCCTTCGCTTCGATGACTTCCGCGCCGGCGGAGGTGACGAACTTGCCGAAGTCCAGTTCGAAGCCCTTGGCCTTGGGCGGCTTCAGGCTGAGGAATGCCTGTTCGATGTAGTTGAGCTGATCGGCGGAACTGCTGTTGCTTGGGGCGCTATTGATCAGATCATTGGTGCGCCCGTAAATGAAATCGACATGGGCGCCGACCGGATCGGGATCGTGATTGAGGGTAAGCTTGGCCGCACTCAGATTGAACTGGTCGGTTTTATCGTTGAAGTTGTACAGGTCGTTGATCTGGCCATTGAAGGAAGCGGCAGGCTGGTTGAAGTTGAAGCTGTAGTAGCCGTCGATCATGCCACTGATATCCATGGGGCCAACGCTCCACGTCGGCGAGGCTGGCGCCGCTGCGGGCGCCTGTTCAGCCGGCGCTGCGGCCGGGGTCGCTGCCGGGGGGGCGGCAGGGGTTGGGGTTGGCGGTGTGGTCTGTGCCTTCGCGGTTGCGACAAGGGCAATTGCCATTGCGGCCGCTATCGTGACTTGCAGGAAGGATGAACGAGAAGACATTCCGTCTCACCAGCTTTCTCCACCGATCTCATGGTGGTCGGTTGATTAACAGGGACACATTTCAGGCAAAAGCCTCCCGATTGCCTGAACGGCATGTGGTGACAGGCGAAATTAAGAAACAAAAGGCAAGACGTCGGACCAGACACCCGCACCCCAACCTTGGTGCAGAATCCTGTTCATCTCTCCCATGGCTCCCCGAGTCGCGAGCCGTTCGGAAGTGCACTTCAGGATCGGGATCGGCTTTCTCTTCTCTACCCCGAGTGGGCCCAACGCAGATTTGACGCTTGTTGCGAGTTGATCAACGGTCATATAAAGACGCAATGAAGATTCTCGAGAAAATCGATTTTGCACCTAGAATTCCACATAATTAGCCAGAAAGAGAGGAGCATCGAGGGGCTTTTGGCGTGCCCTGCTTGCCTGCGACACGACGAATTGCATAAGGACGCTATAAAGAACCTGTTAAAATCCTGACAAGGTTTACCGCACTCTGAACTGGACCGGGGGCGGTTCAATTTTCAAGCACCCAGAGATCGCCACGAGCCTGAAGTCGACCGGGTTCTTCACTGCATCTTCCCGCGTTGCTCATTTAATTGGCCAGCCGCATCCGAATGTCGCCGTCGTACAAGTCAACGCAACCGATCGGTTGAATGAAGCGCAACTTGAATTCGTTCCAGTGCGTGCACAGCGGCCGCACATCTGCACAAATGGAAGGGCTTGGACTTCTTGACAGGATTCCCAATTTCTTCGCGAGCGGCGATCGGGGCCAAGCGCCCGCGGTCGGTCATGCCCGTGTTTCATCGCTACCTGCCGGAGTGGTCCGCTGCCGCTGCGGCAGTTCCACTGGCGGCGGCCGCGGCCTACGGGCTCCGCTGGCCGTGGGTGCCAGCGGCCTTCATCGGACTGCTCACTCCGAGCTTGGGTGTAGCCCTGTACCGGTTGTCGACGCGCGCGACTCGTTCTGCAAATGAAGCCGAATCCGCCACCGTGCGCATGCGCCGCCTTTACGAACTCACCTACCGGACCCTGGATATGGATCTGCACGTGGAGCCGGGCGCGCGCCTTGCCGCGCTGGTGCTTGAAATCTTCGACCTGGACGCAGTGGCGGTATTCGACGCAGATTTGCAGGAGGTATACAAGGCGGGTTATTGGACCATCGATCCCTCGGAACTGGCGCAGAACGTCTACCACTTCGGCACCTCGGACGACGATCGCACCACTGGCATCAGCCGCCGGGTGGTGCGCCTTGGGTCGGTGCCGGTTGGCAGTATCGTGATTCGAGGAGAAACAAGTCCGCTCATCAATAGCGGCATCGCAGCGCTCATCGCCATTACATTCGACCGCTACCGCGCGCTGGCCAATGAGACCCGGATTGAGACCGAACGCCAGGCCGAGCAACTGCGCGCCACAGTCCTCGACAACCTGGCCCACGACTATAAAACACCACTGACGGCCATCCGGGCAGCAAGCAGCGGGTTGTGGGAGATGGGAGGCCTCTCGGAGGCGCAGTCCGAGCTTGTCGCCTTGATCGATGAACAGGCTGCGTTGCTCGCCGAGCTGACCACGCGGCTGCTGACCACCGCGCGGCCGGAGGCAAGCGATGGCGAGGATGGCCCAGCTGGCTTGGTGTTGCGAACCGCTCCCGAGGACGTTGGTCTGCTGATCGAGGAGGCAGTGGCAAGCCTGGCCGATCGCTCCGCCGAGACTCGGATCCAGATTAAAATCGCGGACGACTCGTTGGTTCTCGATTGCGATCGACGCCTGATCGGTATGTTGCTGGCGCAATATCTCGACAACGCGTGCAAATACGCGGAGTTCGATAGCGTGATTACCGTCGGCGCGGAAACGTCCGGGGGCGAGGTGCTGCTTTCCGTGCACAGCTTCGGACCGGTAATTCCGATGGCGGATCGCGAGCGGATCTTCGACCGCTACTACCGATCGTCGACCTCGTCTGGTCATACGCCTGGGACTGGCATCGGTCTCTCGATTGCTAAACGCGCCGCACTTGCGCATGACGGCTCCGTCTGGGTTTCGAGCGACGAAGCCGAAGGAACCACCTTCTACGCGGCTCTTCCAACACGTTCCCCCCAACTCGTTGCCGGTTCTACGGACGATGACCTGTCTGTGGAGGTCACGGCTATTCACCCCACGGACGAAGCCCTCTCCGCGGGGCCCCCGGCTATTCACTCCATGGACGAAGACCTGTCCGTGGGGACCCCGGCCTTCGAAAGGAGCATGTCATGACGTTGCCGGTTATCCGCGTGCTGGTTGTCGACGACGAGCCCGCCATCCGTCGGGCGCTGCGTCCGCCCCTGGTCGCGTTGGGATTCGATGTCACTGAGGTCTCCCGCGGAGAGAAAGGCTTGCAGGTCCTGCGCACGGAAAGCTTCGATTGCGTTTTGCTCGACGTGAATATGCCCGGGATTGGCGGAATCGAGACACTGCGCCGCATCCGCGTGTTCGCGCCGCGCCTGCCAGTCATCATGTTGACGGTGCGCGATGGGGAAGATGAGAAGGTGCGGGCCCTTGAGATGGGCGCCGACGATTACGTGACCAAGCCATTCAGTGTCCGTGAACTGGTGGCCCGCATGCGCGCGGCTGTGCGGCGCACTCACGCGCCGGTACGCACCGAGGAAGCGCCCATCGAGATTGGGGAGGTTCGCCTGGTTCCTGCACGGCGCACCGTCACGAAGCGCGGCCAGGCACTCCATCTTACGCGCAAGGAATTCGATATTCTCCATTGCCTGATGAGCCGCGCCGGGCGGGTTGTCACTTATGCGCGCCTCCTCACGGCGGTATGGGGAGCCGACTGCCGCGAAGAAGTTGAGTACCTGCGAACGTTCGTTCGCCAGTTGCGCAAAAAGATCGAGGACGACCCGGCCCGTCCTGTCTACCTGTTGACGGACATCTACGTTGGGTATCGCTTTGCCGATGCGCAGATGCTTGAAGAAGCACAGGCTGCGATCAATGAAGCAGGCGATGCTTTCGGCTCGTCCGCAAGTCCGGATTCGCGACCGGACAACTCACCCGTGATCGGCCACGCGTGAGTCTCATGTCGGTGATGTCCGCGCTGCTACCATAAAACTGCCGGACACTCATGCGCGATCATCTGGCCACACTCGTTGACGATTTCCGCCGTTATAACCGCGAGATCGCGGTAATTCGCTACCGGGGAAACCGCCGTCGGGTTTCAACCTACGGAGAAATCGCCCGCCTCGCCGGACGCTTCGCCGCACTTCTCACCCTTAAGGGCATTGGCCCCGGTGATCGCGTCGTTTTGTGGGCCGAGAATAGCGCCGAGTGGATCGCCGCCTTCCATGGCTGCATCCTGCGCGGCGTCCTGGTTGTGCCGCTCGATGCCTATGGCAGCGCCGACTTCGCTTCCCGTGTTGCCTCCGATGTCAAGCCCAGACTCGCCGTAGGCGATGCGCTGCTGATTCGTCAATTGCGCGGAAATGATTCGCAACACGGCTTTGAACGCCTTGCATTTGAAGAATGGCATCCGCTCTTGCCCGCGGAAGAGGCCGGCCCTGTCGCGGGTCTTGGCGCAGACACTCCACTCCAGATTCTGTTTACCTCGGGCACCACCGGCGATCCCAAGGGCATCGTGCACACGCACGGGAACGTGCTTGCCAGCGTCGGTCCCATTGAGAAGGCAGCTCAACGTTACTTGCGCTACGAGAAATTGGTCCACCCTCTGCGATTTCTGCATACGCTGCCGCTGAGCCACGTCTTCGGTCAGACCATGGGACTGTGGATTCCGCCCATCTTTCGCGCCGAAGTACACTTCGAGAGCCGCCTGGTGGCTCCGCGGCTGATCGAGACGATCCACCGCGAGCGCATCTCCGTGCTGGCCGCGGTGCCGCGCGTGTTCGCCTTGCTCAAGTCGCATCTCGAAACCAGCCACCCGCAATTGTCCGAACAGTTGGACGCCTCGAAAGGTATTTCCGCATGGAAGCGGTGGTGGCGATTCCGCGGCGTGCATCACTCCTTCGGTTTCAAATTCTGGGCGCTCATTTCAGGAGGCGGGGCTCTTCCTCCGTCGGTCGAGCAGTTCTGGAACGGACTCGGCTTTGTGGTCGTCCAGGGCTACGGCATGACCGAGACCACCGCGCTCATCACCCTCAATCATCCGTTCCACGTGGCCCGCGGGACAATCGGCAAGCCCCTTCCAGGGCGCGAGGTCAAGATCGGGCCGGACGGCGAAGTGCTTGTACGCGGTCCGATGATTTCCACTGCCACCTGGTCGGGGGGCGAACTGCGCAAGCATGAAGATGATTGGCTCGCCACCGGCGATCTGGCGGAGAAAGAGCCGACCGGCGAATTACGTTTTCTCGGCCGCAAGAGCGAAGTGATCGTGACTGGCAGCGGCGTCAACATTCATCCCGAGGACCTCGAAGCGGAGATCGAACAGCAGCCCGGCGTAACTGCGTGCGCGGTAGTGCCGATGGACACGCCTTCCGGTCCTGAACCGTGCGCGGTGCTGGCCATGCGCGGCACTGCCGATCTGGCAGACGCTGCTATCGAGAACGCCAATGCGCGCCTCGCAGAATTTCAGCGTGTGCGCCGCTGGATGTTGTGGCCGGAGCCCGATTTGCCTCGTACATCGACGGGCAAGGTTCGGCGCAAGAAAGTAGCAGAATGGCTCGCCGAGATGCAGAGGGGCGCAAATGGGTCGCGGCTCGGCGTCCCATCGATAGACTCGGGAGACTGGCTGCTCGCGATGATTTTCGAGATCACGCGCGAAACCCCGCCGGGCAACGAGGAACAACTGCGGCTCGCCGAAGACTTGCATCTCGATAGCCTGGGACGTGTGCAGTTGGCCGCCGCCATCGAAGAGAAAATGGGGATGCCTCCGGAAAGCGGACTGCTCGAACAAGTCCAGACGCTCGGACAACTGCGGCGCCTGATCACCGGAAACGAAAACAGCACTGTATCAGGGCACGACTTCAGTCGTGCCGACAGCGCCGCCCAATCAGCGCGGGCTTTAGCCCCTGAACAATCTTCGGAAGCAAACCCCGCAGGTTCCACCGTCGCCTCGGAGACCCCAAGCCCCGCATCGGGCCGCAAATTGGCTCGCGCCGACATGGGCGCCGCTTCCGACCGGGCTTTGGACCCCGCGACCCATGAGAGGCCTTCGCGCCACTACATCTATCCTCATTGGCCCTGGTGGCGGCTCGTACAATGGATCCGTTCGGCGTTCATCGAACTCCTCATGCGCCCCCTGGTATGGTTTCTTGCCAAACCTCGCGTCGTGTCTCCGTATGCTCTCGGCGCCGGTGTCTCCGAACCTATGCTCATCGTTGCCAACCACATCACAGCATACGACGGGCCGCTGGTGCAGTACGCATTGCCGGGCCGGTTGCGCCGGCGCATCGCAATCGCCATGTCCGGCGAGATGCTGGATGACTTGCGCCACTTCCGAAACCCTGAACAGGGCACGAGCGACAGACGCTTCTTTCCTTTCGGGCCGGTCGCGTATTTTCTGGTTACCGCACTTTTTAACGTATTTCCTCTGCCGCGTCTCCGCGATTTTCAGCGCAGCTTCGCCCATGCGGGTGAAGCTCTCGACCGCGGATATCACGTGATGCTGTTTCCTGAGGGCGCGCGTTCGGCCGCGGGACAATTGGCGCGTTTCCGTCCGGGGATCGGTCTGCTGGTCAAGCAGTCCGATACGGCTGTTTTGCCTGTCGCCATCCGGGGGCTCGGGGAGTTGAAGAGGCACCGGCGCGGTTGGTTCCGCTCCGGAGCCGTCGAGTTGCGGGTTGGCCAGCCGATTCGCTTTGCGCTCAGTGCAACTGAAGCGGCGATCACCGAGCAACTGCAATCCGAAGTAAAGCACCTGCTCGAAGCGGACTAACCGGGGATGGTCAGGAAGTAAATCGAGCGGGAGGACGTCTCTGATCGGATGATTCCACACGATCAGCCCCGTGCACCGCCGGGTTGAATTTTGGCAGCATTTGGCAGCAAATAATCCAGGCGTTAGGGTGTTCGTTTGTCGCCAGAATGTGTCAGACTGTTTCGTTAGAAGTGAACATGGATCACGATCCCGCTCAGCGCCCTACTTCCGTTGTTTCGTCCTGCGAGAGTGTATTCCAGAGTGTCTATGCTGCTGAGGATGTCGCATTGGATTGCAATTTGCAGTCAATCTTCTGGAAGGAAGCGCGCAGTGTTGAAGTACGGTTTGACGCTCACGGTCACCGACGCGATCAGCTTCTAACTCAAGTAAGTTCCCGATGGACCCGGACGAGTCTCTATGTCCTTTTCATCTGTCGCTTTGAGGAGCTTTATCTCAACCCTCAGCCGGTAACCGATCGTGAGACATTCGGACTATGGAACTGGGATGTTGCGGAGTTGTTCATTGGTTGCGACTTTCAGAATATCGGGCACTACAAAGAATTCGAAGTTTCTCCTCAGGGGGAGTGGGTTGACCTCGAAGTCAATCTCGATCTGCCAGATCACACCGTTGGATGGGAGTGGAATTCGCGTTGCGAGGTCGCCGCTCGAATCGAAAAGTCAGAATCCGTCTGGTATGGCGCAATGCGCATTCCTTTTTCCGCCATTGATTCACGGACCGCGGCCGCCGGCAGGATATTTCGTGCGAATCTATGTCGCAGCCAAGGCCCTCCCGGGCGGAGACAGCTGATTGCCTGGAGGGCTCCGATGAAGGAGACCTTTCATGTTCCCGAAAAGTTCGGGTATCTCGAACTCGTGAATCCTTGATTGGTTTGGTTGACTAAAGTTGGAGGCCATCGATCCCATGGAAAATACAAACGGGAAGAACATCTGGTCCCGCCGGGGTTTCATCAAGACCGCAGCCTCTCTCGCTCTGGGTTACGTCGCTTCAGGACGAGTGCTTGCACAAGTTGGGGCGAACCGCAGTGTGCTCGCGTATGTTGGCACTTATACCAGCGCGATCGATGGAGGGAGCAACGGAAAGGGAATCTATCGTTTTGAAATGGACGCTCGCACGGGTGCGTTCGCCCGGCAGAAATTAGTCGCCGAGACTCCCAATCCTTCGTGGATCGTTATTCATCCATCGAAGAAGTATCTCTACTCAGTCAATGAAGTCGTCAACCAGGAAAGCGGTTCAGTCAGCGCGTTTGCCATCGATCCAAGAAACGGTGATTTATCTCCCCTGAATACGGTCAATTCCGAGGGCAGAGGGCCGGCCCACATGAGCCTCGATGCCTCGGGCAGGTACGCTTTTGTGGCGAATTATGCGAGTGGCACGATCGCCGTACTGCCGATTGCGGAGGGAGGAAGATTGGCCGCAGCCGTCGATGTCCACCGCGATTCCGGTTCAGTGGGTGCCGCTTCGGCAACCAACGCCACACCGGGGAGTTTTGCAATCAGCGGCCATGATGCTCCCCATGCGCACATGATCGCGGCCGATCCCGGCAATCGGTTTGTGCTTGCCGTTGACCTGGGACAGGACAGAATCTATGTCTACCGCTTCGATGCCAACAGCGGAAAGTTGACTCCGTCTGAGGGTGCGTCATTTGTTTCCTTCCCATCAGGAGATGGACCGCGTCACTTTGTTTTTCATCCGAATGGCCGCTGGATCTACGCATTGGGTGAAGAGTCTTCAACAATTGCATTCTTCCACTACGACGCGATGAACGGGACGTTGGCCTTGCAAGAGACCATTTCCTCCCTTCCTGAAGGATTTGCCGGCACCAACTTCACCTCGGAAGTGGTCATCTCGCCGGATGGTCTGTTCCTCTACGCCGCCAATCGCCTTCATGACACGATTGCCGTCTGCTCAATCGGCCCCGGCGGGAAACTCAAACTGCTTGGAGAAGTCTCGACCATGGGGGATTATCCGCGGCACTGCACATTCGATCCAAGCGGCGATTTCTTCTTTGTGTGCAATCAGCGCAGCGACAGTATCACATGCTTCAAGACGCATCGCGAGACCGGACTGCTTTCCTTTACGGAGCAGTACACGCCGGTTGGAACGCCGTCGATCGTGACCTTTCTTTCCTGAGAAAAGGACGGCGCTCATACCTTGCACGACGTTTACCCGCAAAATTGGAAGACGGGCAGTTCCGTCAATGAGGCCTGTTTTGGGCTATGTTGGCTTCGGGCGGATTCCTGCTCATTCATGCCGATTCGCGTGGTACTCCCTGATTCTGCTTGGGTTGCGCTTCTGGAAAGTCTTTGTAGCCGTTTGACTTAGAAGGCAATGGCGGAGGGAGAGGGATTCCTATTGTTTCCATATGTCTCTGATTTTAAATGCTTTCCGCACTGAGAGCAAGGGAAGATTACCCAAAAATCATCACAAAGCCTTTCGCAACTCAGGAACGACGATGCCTAGCTCGGTTTCGAGCCATCTGGCAGCCAGTCGACGGTGACAATTCTCGCCCGGCGCCTCCCAACAAAGCATGATGACGTCGACGTGACCGTCGAGTAGCTCAGCCTGCACCCGCCGAGGATCCAGCCTGCGAAGCTGCCTGAGGTACGCGCGGTTGAAGTCGGCGTCGGTGATCACACCCGCTCTCGAATCCTTGACCAGAGACCAGGGGGGAACCAGCGGAGGGTACTTGCGGATGGGATGGTAGCCGCGCGTCCCATTCGAAATCGCCACAGCCAGCGGATTCCTGCCCGACAGTCTGAAACAGCTCGTGTAAATTGCCATCCTGCCTCCAAAGCTACCGTTCTTGTTATCTTTATTTTATCCAATTTCTATGTGGAAGTTGTTTATTTTGAAGGAGTTACCAATCTCACAGAGATCCCCGTAGCGCCCTTTTCGCCGCTCGGAGGTGGAGTGGGGAGGCGAAGCCGAAAGCTAGTGAAAATAAAGGATCGAAAAATCGCAGGGAAGGGCGTACGCGGGCTTTACGCCCCTTTTTTCCGGCCAATTTACAATGACGGCATGGCTGATGAATCTAAGGGTGTCGGTGACGCCTTAACCTCTCTGGGAGCTGCACTTACGTCGCCTGCGAAACTCGCCTTCGCCGGATATGTCGTGCTCGTCTACAAGGGCGCTTTGTGCGGTGTTTCGCTCTGGAATTTCGTCGGCGTCGCCTTGGGGTTCATTGCAATCCAAGTCTTTCACGACGACTGGTTGAGGATCGTGCTGAACCGAGGGGCGCACGAGTACGCAAAAAAGAGAAATTGGCCAAGCCAGAATGGCTAAAGGAAGGGCGTACGCAGGCTTTACGCCCCTTTTTCCACAGCCAGGTCGTGCTTCAGTTCCCAACCTATTCCAGAAACGCATTTCCGGTTTCCGGAAATACGCAAACTTCACCCCGGCGTGAAGGCAGCCACTCAGCGAACCCCGGAGATGACGCCGCCGCCTGTGATGCGGTTCGTCGGCTTGAGCTTGGGATCGAGCTGGGCCAGGATATTCCGCTCCGTGAACTCCAACTGCGCCAGGCTGCCGTGAACCCCTTCGAAGGCGCCGGCCTCCTTTACATCGCCTTCCGGATCGGGGATCTGGTCGCGGTTCTGGATCAACGTCGCGCGTTCCTGTTCCAGAATCGTGTGCTTCCTCTGCCACTCCATGACCTCGGGATCGTCGGGCAGGTACTCCGCCACCTCGGGCCGCACATGCCAGCTCTCCTGGATCCGTGTGACCACCTGGTTGATCTTCTGCTGCCATTCGGCGCGCTCCTTGCGGCGGGTTTTGATCGAGGTCGCGAGTTCCTCGTACCGGGCCTGGGCCTGGCGGTGTTCGGCGCGGACTGTGGACAGCTTCTGGATCAGCTCCGCACGTTGCTGTGTGGTCTGCTCTGCTTCGGCGCGGGTGAGTACGGCGCGTGCCTGGTCGACAGACACGGTATCGGTTTGCCCCCAACTCGGGGAACTCGGGAGCACGTTCGCATTGGGATCATCTGGGGCTGCGCGCAATTCTTTTCCTTCAAGCATGGTTTCTCCTTTTCAACGGGGGATTCTCAGCGGTTGACTACGGTTGGAGTCGCGCCAGCGGCCCCGAATGGTGGGCCGCGGCTGTTCATCGGTGGTCCGCTTTCTGCTGGGTTCGATCTGATGCACGGTCTTGCCATGATGCACGAAGATCTTCATGGTCCTCCTTCCTGGGCAACTCCCAGATTCCGGCGATGTGTGATTGAACGCCCAGCCTGCTTTTGGCCATGAGCATGGTCGACCAGGCGAAGGCGGCCAGCGCGGAAGCCGCGCGAATGTCCTGGGTCGACTGCGGACCAGGCGTGAGCAGGTCTTCGAGCAGTTGCGCGGCGGTGATGGATCCCTTTTGGAGCGGCGCTCCGTCCTCCGAAATAGGCTCCTCCTCTCTGGGGAGATCGGCCCTCAGACAGAAGCCGCGCACCATGTGGCCCTCGAGGGTGGCGCCTTCGCTGCGGAGTTGGGCTTCAAAGACGTCGAGACGGACGAAGGCAGAATTGTTGCCAAGAGCCCACAGCGCGAAGTCATTGTGGAGGCGGTACACCGGCGTGCGGCAACCGTCCGAAGCGGCGAGGCGGTCCACCATCCAGCGGCTGATGTCGGTGACATTGACGGCGGTGTTCATGGTCTTGTCCTCCTCAAAAACGTTCCGGATGTTGTCCAGGGATTCCTATCAGAGCACTAAGCGGTTTGATTGGAGAGATTTGCCCAAATACCGCCGCCGGAATTTCCCAAAAGTTAGCACAATACAGTCACGCATGGGTCCTGTAGATCAGCTCCAGCACTCCGATTTCTTCGCGTGCACGAATGTGCCGGTAGAGCGCGCGCACGATCTGGGCCAGTTGCGCCACGTGCATTCGGGAAGCCTCGTCGAGTTGCCCCAGGAGCAGCTCGGCGTAGGCGTTCATGGTCTCCAGGTCGTCATCGTCAATCAGCCGGTCGTAGGGACTGCTCACAGTTCCTCCTTACCTACCCAGCCTGCAGGTTCTTGCGCACTGCGCACAGGGCTTGCTGGGGCTTCTACGGCTCCATCTGACGCGCCAGCTCGCGCATCGAGTCGAGTTCCTTAGGCTCCAGCAACCGGTTCCACGGTGCGCTCATTGTCTTCTCCTCTCCTGCACCCCCCTCATCCAGACCGTTAGGCCGTTAGGACGCAGTGTTCATGCGGGTTTGAGGCCATTTTCAAAGTGTTAGGTCAGGTCACCACCCAACGATTTGAAAATGCGGTTTCGTCCTGTGTTGACGCGGGTCCTAACGGCCTAACGGTCTGGATGAGGGGGGTGGGAGAGAAACGCGCCCAGACTTCTTCGAAGTCGATGCGGTCGTAACCCCGTTTGGTCAGTCCATCGACCCAAACAAGTTTGGGAGAAATCTTGAACCGCTTCAGCTCTCGAGCGAGTTGGTTTGCGGACATCGGCTTGTCCTGACGCCATTCCACCCAAGGACGGCCCTCGATCTCCCAGAGCTTGTGGACCAGGTTCTCTGAGGACTCCTTCTCACGTTTGCCAAAGATGACCTTCAGGTCGAGCAGCAATTGTTCAGGCACCGAAGGATCATCGGCCGTCGAGAGCTGGAAGAGGGCTTCGAGGGATTTGATGAGCCGGTGGGTCCAGTCCGGCCCGGCCAGCGACGCGATGGCCAGGAGCGGTTTGGCGTTATCCCATCGACGGTTGCGCAGGCTGGCAGGACGCTCGGGCTTGATCGCCTTCAGCAGAGCTTTGGCGGACTCGGACCATCTCTCCAGGTGGTCTCGTATGGGCCGTGCCGCCTCCTCCACCGCTTCCTCATCGAACATCTCCACGGTTTCGTGATCCAGCTTGCGGCGCATCTCAATGACGATGGAGCGGCTCGTGACCGTGTCAGGCAGCCCACCAATGCCGGCGAAAGCTTTGGGGCAGTACACAGGGAAACCATGTAGGTCATGGTTCTTTCCCACGCACTTGTAGTAAACGCCGCTGGCCTTATAGCCATTGTTCAAGATCCCCAGTATGTCCGCCGCTCGCTCCCTGTCGCCTTTGAACGTCGCATCCATCTCATCGAGAAATAGGGTTGGGTGCTTCGCCTCCGGAATGCGCACCAGCACCGCCGCGGTCATGCCACCCGAAGAAATAGGCTTGCGGGCAAGAGCCGCGAGCGTGTCCATCAACGTGGACTTGCCACACTCAGGAAGCGGCGAGGTAATCTGCATGTAGGGAGTGCACCGCGCGACCTGATAGGTCCAGGTGTGCAGCAGCCAGACCGCCAGCACGTCCGCCTGCTCGTCCGTCACCACGCAATAGTTCTTGATCCAGCGACGGCACTGGTCTAACAGCGATGCGCTGAGACTGCGACACTCCTCCTCGGTCAGTATGGGCGCAGACGACGCCTCGGCGTGACCATTGACCCCGAAGAGATGTTCTCCGATCTCTTTCAGGTCGACCGGCCGTAGTTCCCTGAGAAGCCAGTCGGGGCAGGGCACCAGGTCGACGGCGCTCTCTTGCAGTGTGTACCGCTTCCCGCTCTCGTGCAGCGAGGGCGGCGCCACGACGCACCCACGTTCACTGCGCGTATCGAGCCCCTGCGCAAGCACCCCAGCCTGGGAAGAGATCTGGACGCCTTCAGGAAGCAGGAAGTAATGGTGCCAGCCGCCGCCGCCTGTTTCGACTATCCAGGTCTCGGGCAGTGCTCCGTACTTCCTCTCAAGCTCGGCCAACGATGCGCTGCCACCTTTGTCGACATCGACGTCGAGCACCAGCAGCCGGCTGCGCTGCCCCGTCACGATGCCGATATTGGCGTCCGCCCATTTCCGCCACCAGGCGCGGATCTGTTCGGGGTCGGTGGTCGCCTTTTCCGGCCACTGGCGAATGCGCGCGTGCTTGCCGACGCTGGCGCAGTCGTGCTTGCCGCAGGAGCAGGGGCCGCCGCCGTTGACGCGCGGGCAGTGGATGGGAAACACCGGCCAGCCGCGCCGTGCATAGTCGAGCGCTGCTATTAGTAGATTGCTTGTGGGCTGGGGGTTTTGGTATGCTGTGCTCATCCGTAGTTCCTTTGGAAAAGTGCCCCGTTGCGAGCGGGGCCTTTTCACGTTTGGGGTTCATGCATGCAACTCCAGGACATCATCAGTCAGAGCAGCAGGCTCGCCTCTCTCCTGTGAGGCAGTCGTCTGGCCGGGTTCCGGCGTGCGCAGTCGTACCTGTTCACATCCGCGGATCCACCGGTCCAGGTCCGACTCCCTCCAGCCCACCGTTTGCGTACTGATCCTTACCGGGGGCGGGAATTTCCCCTTCCGGATCATGCCGTAGACCGTCACTCGGCAAAGCCCGACCCTCTCCCTGACCTGTTTCCAACGCAGAATCTTCTCCGACTTTCTTTCCATACGCAGATCTCTCCCTTTTTGCTCTTTTGAACCCTCTTTGAGCCAGGATTATCTGCCACCTCTGGAGGTCTGTCAACCCATAAGTTATTGATCTGATTAATGTTAACAATGAACTAACATGAAACGGAGAGCGAGGTTGGCAATAAACTAACATGAAACGGAGAGCGATGGTATCCCGCCGGGAAAAGGTAGATTTTTGGGAAATCGCGCTGCTGGGCGAGTCAGGTAAGCGATAGATGGGTAAGGGAAGTTAGCCTTCCGATTCGAAGGATAGGGTTGGATTCAGATTCAAACCAGCACCGCAGCACTAGGAAAATCGCGGCGGAAAAGCTCAATGAAGTCCCTGCCGATATGAACTCGGATCGAGCCATCCGCGTGAATCGACCTGGCGCCGAACTTCACGATCTCTCCATCCGAACGCAGAACCGACCCCTCGGCATCGAGCACGTCCTCGGCGAAGATGGCAGCAAAAACCTGCGTCGGCTCAAGTTTGAGAACCACGATCTCGAATTTCGGCACCGGTAGACCTTCAGGGAAGCCGTTGCCGTTGCCATTCGGTCCGCCGCTCAGTTCGAACGCCATCCTGCTGAACAGAGCGACCTCGTGAGGACTGAGCCGGTCCCGCTCGGCCGGCGTCATGCTGCCCAACCGTTGCATGGAGATCTGCGTGTACAGAGCCGCCTGACGGCTTAAGAGGCGGGTGGTGGCTTCGTGCACCTGCCTGGCCTGATGGTTGTCATAGAACCGGGCGCGCTCGACCCAGTTCCAGCGACTCGACCAGCGCCATACCAGAGAGGGCGATTTCATACACTCGTGTGCCACCCTCACCACACTCCGGGTCGCCCCCTGGTTCAAGTACACCTGGAACGCGGCGAAGGCTTTGGCAGTCTCGCCTTCCCATCGAGCACAAGGGTCGGGGAGTTCATGCGGAACACCACGATCCAGCAGCTTCATGACGGCATTCTAGACCGATTTCGCCGGGAATTGATTGTAAGTGGCAATTGCCCTTGGATTCGAAGGATGGTAGAGAGTTCAGATCAGAAATGGCCACTCTGGGTTCTCTTCGCTGGATTCCTCGGCGGCGTTGATTGCTTAATCTCGGCGGCGACATCATCTAGCAGATAGACAGACTGCAAGAGATTCTCCACGATGTCGACGACTGAGTGAACATGCGATAGCTTTGGGGCCCATCCTCGGTGTGCGGCCGCGTGCCCCGCATCTAGAGCCGCCTCCAAGACCTTGCGATTCCTCTCGCTGATAACGCCGGTCTCCTGCAACTTCTCCAACTTCTGAGCGAAGTTACCGATATCTTCGACTTGCTCAACTATCAGCATGTCGAGAACGGTTCGCAAGCCCATCAGGGGAAGCGCTCGCGTATCCGCATCTAGGCAGCGGTATACTTCACGCATGACCCGCTGAGCGTCTCCCGGAATCTTGTCAAGCCAATTCGGCTTGTGCCGCGAGATACGAGGCGGAAAGTACCAAACTTGTTGTTCGTCCGACTCGGAATCCGAGTAAGTCTGACGAAGAACTACAGCACTGCAACCACAGCATTCGAATAGCTGGTGACCTTTAGTCCAATGGTACACATAGTCATCGCCCCACTCCTCTGAGCCTTGATTAGCGATTTCCTTCAGGAGTTGGTGCTTGGTCTGGTGGCGACACTCATTGCAGTGCAACAGTTCTATCGGATTCGGATCAGTTGACATGTACTTGCAGACAGAATACAGCAGCGTCCGCCGTCGTCGACGTACTCACCCTCTCAGCTCCCGCGTCATAGTCTCAGGTCTGATCAGGACCTTGCCGGGAACTGCACCACCTTAGGCTCGATCAACCGATCGAGGTAGTCGGCCCACCATTGCATCATCGCCGTTCGCTGGCTCAGAAACTTCGCGTGGTTGTAAGCCGCCGCTACCTTGTCGCGCTTCTGATGGGCTAGCTGCAGTTCGATGTGCTCGGAAGGATAATCATTCTCGGTCAGCAGCGTCGAAGCCACGCCCCGGAAGCCATGCCCCGTCATCTTGTGTTCGTAGCCCATGCGCTCCAGCGCCTTCAAGATCGTGTTGTTCGACATGGTGGCGTTCTTGCGGTCGCCGGGGAACAGGTACTCGCTCGAGCCACTCAGCGTGTACAGCAGCTCCAGCACCTGCATGGCCTGCCGGGACAGAGGCACGATGTGCGGGGTCCTCATCTTCATACGCTCGGCGGGAATGTTCCAACGAGCCGCATCCAGATCGAATTCCGCCCAGCGGGCGCCGATCAATTCCGAAGTGCGTACGAATGTGAGAGCCATCAGCTTCATCGCGAGGCGAGTCATCGGCGCACCCTGGTAGACCTCGATGGCGCGCAGCAGGTCGGGCAGGTCTTTGGCGTCCACGCGGGCGTAGTTGGTCGTGGTCGTTTTGGGGAGGATGTCTCCAGGTCGGATCTCGGCGGCCGGATTGCGTTTGGTGTAACCGTGGGCGATGGCAAAGCGGAAGACCTGGCCGACCACCTGCAGCGCGCGTTTTGCCAGATCGTAGACGCCGCGGTCGCTGATCGCTCGCGCCATGTGGACTAACTCGGGAGCCTCGATCTCGGTGATGGGACGGTTGCCGATGAAGGAAAGGATCCCCTTATCGCCTTCGAGCCGCCGGCGCACGTAATCGGCATGACGCGGGGAGCGACCCTGCTTCCAGTGCTCGTGCCATTGAGCGGCAATCACGGCGAAGGTATTCTCACTCCGTGCCTTTTCGGCTTGGCGATCGGCCATCGGATCGACGCCATCGGCGACCAGCCGGGTGCGCAGCTTCTGATGTTTGGTCCTGGCTGCGGAAAGGGAGAGTTCGGGATAAGACCCGAGGGACATCAGCCGCTCCTTGCCTTCAAAGCGGTATTTCCAGCGCCACAACTTGCCCCCGGTAGGAGTAATGCACAGGTGTAGGCCGTGGCCGTCCCACAGGGTTTTGGTTTTGGGCTTGTCTGCGGGCTTGGTGGATTTGATGGTGACGTCAGAGAGCTTCAAAATGTGTATATCCTCCGCAGCAGTGAAATGGATATACCTAAAAGTATCCACAAATAGGGTTGAGTTGGATTATGCCAGGATGATCTAGCCTGAACAACAAAATCCGCTATGCGTATGCAAATGTTAGTATTTTCGGCATTTCGGTGAGCTGATGTGACCTGGTTTGAATAGGTCAATGGCGGAGGGAGAGGGATTCGAACCCCCGGTACCCTTTCAGGCACAACGGTTTTCAAGACCGCCGGTATCAACCGCTCACCCATCCCTCCGCGGGGACAGAACTCCACCGGTTTCACCAGTTTACTGCAATCAGACTGACCGGGGCACGAGTCCGGGATCTGGTGAGGCCTCGGCTTGGGGCCCGCGATGCTTCCGGTCGAGTAATGCTACGCGCAGGTTGACGGGCGCTCTTTGACTCGTCCCATGCACCTTGAAACCTCTGAAATCACAACGGATACTGGCAAAGAATGTTACAACAGGAGTGCATGCCCAAGCGACAACAACCCTCGGCGACGATGCAGCCCGCTCAGCCTATCAGCCTGCGCACGCTTGGCGAGTATCTGAATCTTTCCCCCGCCACCATTTCCCTGGTCCTGAACAATGCCCCCGGAGTCCGATCCATTCCGCAGGAAACCCGGGACCGCGTGACAGAGGCCGCCGCAAAATTCGATTATCGGCCCAGCTTCTATGCGCGATCGCTTCGCAAGCGTCAATCTTTCTCGATAGGCGTGCTGGTTCCCGAACTGAGCGATAGCTACGCCACACAGGTTCTGGCCGGCGTCGAAGAATTCCTTATCGAAGAAGGCTACTTTTATCTCACCGCCAGCCATCGCCGTAAGCCCGACCTCATTGAGGAGTATCCCCGCCTGCTCATGGAACGATCCGTCGAGGGCTTCATTGTCATCGATACCATACTCGAGAAGAGCCTGAGTCTGCCCGTGGTCGTCGTCGCTGGTCATCGAAAGATCGAGGGCGTCACAAACGTGGTCCTCGATCAGAAACGGGCCGCGGAACTTGCCCTTCGGCACCTCTATCAGCTTGGTCATCGCAAGATCGCATTCATGCGGGGAGGCAGCCACAGTTCCGACGCCGATGATCGCTGGAACTGCCTGATGGCGGTGGCCCGGGACATGAAGATCCCGGTGCTGCCCGAACTGAATATCCAACTGGAACTCCGCGTCTCGACGCCGGAACTGGGATTTGCGCCCACCAACGAGTTGATCGATCGCGGGGGCGACTTCACCGCGCTGGTCTGTTACAACGACATCGCGGCAATCGGAGCCATTCGCGCGCTGATGAACCACAGGCTGCGTGTTCCCGAGGATGTGTCGGTCGTGGGGTTTGACGATATCCAGGGAGCAGCCTTCCACAATCCAAGCCTTACAACCATTCGGCAGCCATTGCACGAGATGGGCGGGGTCGCCGCCCGCATCCTCCTGCAGCGCATACGGGGCCAGGCAACGTTCCCGGATGTCGTACCCATTCACCCGGAACTGGTGATTCGCGAATCCACGTGTCCGCCGCCGCGCGGGCGCGCCAGGAAGGGCTGATCTCCCCATGGCGTCACCGGCCCCAGGTGTTCCCCGCGGGCCTTCTCGCATAAGGCACTCTCCGGGGCAGACGCTTGCCGTGTTGCATCCACTCTTCGCTCTTACCGGAGTTCTTCATTCCATCGGGGGGCCATTGCTTCCCTCGCTGGCCGTGACGTTCGGCCTGACCGACAGCCAGTCAGGTTTTCTGTTCCTTGCCTACTTCGGCGGCACTTCGCTCGGCGCGTTGCTCTGCGGACGCAACCATGTCCGCTCCATTATGGGTGGGTTTGTGGGGCTGACGTGCGTGTGTTTATTGATTACTGTCACCAACCACGCCTTCCTGTATCCGCTGTTTCTGCTGCTGGGTATTTCGGTCGGGCTGCCGATGACTGCCGTCAGTATGCTGGCGGGGCGCATGTTCGGCGTGCGAAGCGCCGCTCCGCTTGCGTTTCTCAACTTCAGTTGGAGCGCCGGCGCGCTCATGGCTCCGTTGCTGGCGGCGCGCTTGCTCATGAGTCACACTTATCGCGCTGCCTACCTCTTGTTGGCATTCAGCGCTGCGGCAGCCGCAATTGCGTGTTGGTCTCAGCTGGAGGACAGTCCCGAACCCCTTCCGTTGCACAATTCACCTGCCCGGGCGTTGAACCTGCGCGTCATCATCCTCTTCGCACTTCTAACCTTCCTCGAAGTGGGCATCGAGAACACGACTGGATCGTGGCTGGCGACGTATGCGTTGCGAACGATGGGTGGCAGCGGATCGCTGGCCGCGGCCTCCACTTCGTTCTACTGGGCTGGATTCCTTGCCTCGCGCGGATTGTCATCCCTGCTGCTCCTGCGCATCGATCCGAAGAGCCTGCTTCGTTTCGCTGCTGGCGCCGCGTTCGTGGCCGCGATCGTACTTGTCGGTTTTCCGGGAACGGTGAGCCATGGTGTTGCCATGGTCGTTCTTGGGGCAGCATTGGCCCCTATCTTTCCGCTCTTGCTGGCCAGGTTTTTTGCTACCGCTCGAAGTTCGTCCGATTCGCGATGGGTTCTGGCAGTTTGCGGATTCGGCGGTTCGGTCCTGCCCTGGGTCACAGGCTGGATGTCGGCTCGCTCAGGCAGTTTGCGGATGGGGTTGATCACAGTCCCCGCCGCCCTTTTCGTCATCCTGTGTCTTGTTCCGCTCATCGGCACGCAGCGGTTCGCCGCCGTCGCAGAATGACTCCGGAAGAAATAGCAATGGGAGCCGGCGAAGGCTCCCATTGCATGTGCCAGGCTATTACCGGCCTACCGTTTGCCGTCTAACTCGTCCGCAAGCGCGTTCGCGCCATATAACTTCCGCAGGCCTTCCATCATGCCTGCCGAGTGCACGGCGACGGCCCGGTTCTTCTCGCCTTCGTAGACAAAATCACCCGCCAGCGATTCGATATTGCCATCGAAAATCAGCCCTACCAACTCACCGTCGCGATTCACCACTGGCGAGCCCGAGTTGCCGCCGATGATATCCCCGGTCGAAACAAAGTCCAACGGCGTGGCAAGGTCAAGCTTGTCCCGTCCCGCCGCTTCTTTGGGTGTCAGGTCGAAAGGCGGTTGATTGCTGAAGCTGGCGGCGCGGTCATACAGCCCATAAAACGTAGTGAATGGCGGAGCGATGGTGCCGTTATACGGATAGCCCTTCACAGTGCCGTAGCTCAACCGCAGAGTAAATGTGGCATCCGGATACGTGTCCTTGCCATACACAAGGAAGCGCGCTTCGCCGAGTTGTTCGCCGGCCCGTGTCAATACGCTCTCAAGCTCGTCCTGCTCCCAGCGCTGAAACGCCCGCTCCACCGGATCTGTGCGGCGCGCTGCCGCGATCATGGGATCGGTTGAGGCCGCAACCGCTGCTTCGCCTCCCTCCACAAGAGCCTTTCGCACATTCACGTCATACACCTTGGTGCCATCCACGACCGAGTCCACAAAGCCGTCCACGGCCTTACCCTGGGTCAGCGATTGAAGGTATTCGTCGTCTCTCCCCAGCTTCTCCGCGGCAAGATTAAGGGCCGTCTTCATCCACAGCTTTTCAGTGGAAGGGTAGATCTTCGCTGGGGAAAACAACTGGAATTTCAATGTTTCGAGTTGTGCGTCGTGGTAGCCGGGAAGGCGTTCTCCATCGGGCTTCTTTTCTTCCGCCACCAGCCGTACAATCTGGCGCGCAATGGTGAACAGTCGGCTGTCGGTCCGCCGGAAGATCATCGCCTTCGTCCGCGGCGCCGCTTTCTTTTCGGTTGTGGCGATCGTATCCCACGCGCTCCCATATTCCTTCTCCCACTCCGGATTCGCTGCCACCTTGCTGCGAAAATCGTCCTCTTCGGCCTGTTTCTTCGCAGTTGTGGCTTTGTCTGCCAGGGCTTCCGCCCGTCCGATGTACACTTTCAGGCTGTTCTGCAGCCCAAAGATGGCCGTGCTCACCAGCCGTGCTTGCTCCTGCCCCCGCGCGCCAAACTCCTCGGCGGCGGAAATACGTCGCCTGAGATATTCGATAAAGGACGGCTCGATCAGTTCGCGTTCGTACGTCAACTGAGCGACAGTGTCCTGGCGCTGCGTTGAACCCGGATGACCGGGGATAAAAATCAACTCGCCCGGGGCCGCGCCTTTCGCACTCCATTTCAAGTAATTCTCGGTGCGCAGAGGCTTTCCGTCCTTGTCGTAGACACGGAACAAGGCCATATCGAGGTCATAGCGAGGATAGGTGAAATTATCCGGGTCGCCGCCGTAAAAGGCGGCCTGCTGCTCCGGCGCAAACACCAGCCTTACATCGGTGTAGGCCTTGTACTGATAAAGCCAGTACTCGCCCCCGTCGTACAAAGATACGACGTCGGAGCGAAATCCGGTTTTATCCTTGCTCTCCTTTTCGATGGCTGCGACTTCGGTGTTGCGTGCTTTGAGCGCCTTCGCTTCATCCGCGATTCCCTTGGCCGCCCCCTGCACGCGAGCGGTCACATTTTCCATGCCCACCAACACGTTCACTTCAAGGTCGGGAGACTTCATCTCCTTTTCGGGTGAATCGGCATAGAATCCGTCCCGCACGTAATCGTGCTCTGCTGTCGAGTTCTTCTGAAGTTGTCCTCGCGCCACATGGTGGTTTGTTAGCAGCAGCCCGTTGGGGCTGACGAACGAACCCGATCCGCCATCGTTGAGCCGTACGCTTGATAGGCGAATATGGTCGAGCCATTCCTGTGTCGGCGTAAAACCATACTTCTCCTTGAGAAGTTTCACGGGCGGATTGTCAAAGGTCCACATGCCCTCTTCGGCATGGATTGCGGGGTGTGTCGCGAACAACAACGCAACGGCGAACAGTACTGCAGAGCGGAGTATTCTTGCAATCATCGATTCCTCTTGATTTGTTTGAGTCGGCAAGTATCGAACCTTACCAGCGTTCCAGGCCGTTGGCAAGCTCTGAGGGATAAGACGTGCAAACTTTGTGTTGAGTCACATGCTCATCCCCGATCCTCTTCTCTGAACCCCGTTCCTTGCCTCTACGGCATCACCATCACTTCCACTCCGCTGGCCGCGTCTTTCTGGTGAAACACTTGTTCGGTCGCCTTCTGGAACTCCTCGGGCTGCGCGTTCGGGATGTCGGTAAATGTCTGCGGATTGCGATCCGTCAAGGGGAACCACGAACTTTGTACCTGGACCATGATGCGATGCCCGCGCCGGAACGTGTGATAGAGATCCGGCATGGTGAAATTGAGGTCAGTTTCCTTGCCGGGGACCAGCGGTTCCGGCTTCTCCCAGCTGTTGCGGAACTTGGCGCGAAACGGTTCTCCGCGCAACAATTCCTCATAGCCGCCCATGTGCAGCGGCGGCGCATCGGTGATGCGCTTGTTGCCGGCCGAAGTTCCCTCCGCATCGGGATAGTTCTCTGGATACACATCGATCAGCTTCACCACAAAATCCGAATCTGTGCCGGAACTTGCAATCTTCAGTTTTGGAGAGATCGGGCCCGCAATCGTGACATCTTCGTCGAGCGGATCGGTCTGGTACACCAGCACGTCGGGGCGATAGCTTGCGAATCGCTGATCGTCCACCATGTAGCGCTGAGGCACGGTGTCTGTGGTGTAACCCACAAACGGCACCGGATGACTGGGATCGCTGACATATTCATCCACTCCTTTGCCTTCAGCCGGCAGATCGAAGCTTAGCTTCCCGCCCGCATGAAAGTAGAGCGTCTTCGCGGTGGCCGGTTTGGGCGGCCAGTCGTCCAGCGAGCGCCACACATTTGTTCCGGTCTCAAACACTACCGCCTTCGGCTGCGCCGCGCCCTTGCCCTTCAGGTAATGTTCGAAGAAAGGAAACTGAATGTTCGCGCGAAAGTATTCAGCCGTCTTCGAATTGAACTGCACATCGCCCAGGTGACTGCCATCCATACGCGACCAGCCGCCATGCACCCATGGCCCTTCTACAAGTGTGGCCGGCGTGTCCGGGTTGAACTTGTTGATCGCACGGAACGTCTTGAAGGGTCCACTGAGATCTTCGGCGTCATACCAGCCCCCCACCACAAGCACGGCGCACTTCACGTTTTTCATGTGCCGCGACAAATCGCGCGCCTGCCAATAAGCGTCGTACGTGTTGTGCTTCACCTGGTCGTTGAAAAGCCAGTTGGACCCCTTCAGGTACAGCTTGTCGAGATTCGCAACGTTCCCTGCCTGCAGATAGAACTTGTAGCTGTCCGGAGTGCCGAAACTGAACGGCGTTGTCGGCTGTGGCGCCTGCGGCTCGGTCTGGGGCCGAAAGGAAACGTAAAAGCCAAAGTTGGCCGACAGCATGAACGCTCCGCCGTGATAGCCGTCGTCGCCCATAAACAAATCCGTCATCGGGGCCTGCGGACTGGCTGCAACCAGCGCCGGATGCGAGTCGATGATCGAAGCGGAAGTGTAGAAGCCCGGATACGAAATGCCCCAGATCCCCACCTTTCCGTTATTGTTCGACACGTGCTTCAACAAAAAATCAATCGTGTCGTAGGTATCAGAAGCGTCGTCCACATCCTGCGGCGACTTCTTGTTGTCGATGTGCGGCCGCATCTCCTGAAACTCGCCTTCGCTCATCCACCGCCCGCGCACGTCCTGGTAGACGAAAATATACCCGGCCTTTTCGAACTCCTCTGACGGCCCCAGGCGCTGCGGGTACCGGTCTTCACCATAAGGTCCCACGTTATAAGGAGTCCGATCCATCAAGAATGGATAGGGACCACCGGCAGCGTCCTTGGGCACATACACCGCCGTGAACAGGCGCTTCCCGTCCCGCATCGGAATGCGGTACTCATATTTGGTGTAGTGTGTGCGGACATATTCATCGGTGGGCTGAGCCGCAGGCTGCTGCGCACTCGAAGTTGTGATCAAACAAACAATCAGGCCCAAAACAGCGCAAGAACGGCGAACCAATTTAAGCATCGTAAAGTCGTATTCTCCCCACAATCCAGAATATTCCATCGAAACCCGATGCCTGAGATCCACGACGTTCGACCGCTGTCGAAGGGCCTGCGGTTTTCCTCATCCCACCGCTCTTGAACCATTTACCCTGTTTACATAACCCTGAGACAGCCCTGAGAGCGCCCATCCTGGTGCGCCCGAGCTGTACATTTATCGCCGGAAGGAGAGCCATGTCGACCGAATACCGCAATTTCCTTGCCCTCTCGTACGAAGAACTCGAGGAACTCAATCTGCAGGCCAAGAGAGAACGCGTCAACCGTGTTTCCATCGACGAAATCCGCGAAAAGCGCCTCAAATACCTGAAGGATGAAAAGCGCATCAAGGCCGTGACGGTTCTGTTCTCCGATCTCGAAGGCCGCCTCCACTTGCTCGACTACGACAAGAAGTTTCTCCTGGGCGCTTACGAGAACCTCACTTTCGACGGTTCCTCAATCCGCGGCTTCACCGCTCAGAAGGAGAGCGACCTGCGCCTCGGCATCGATTGGACCGCGTTCTACTGGGTCCCCGCCGACGTCTTCGGTAACGGCAAGGTCCTTGTCTTCGGCATTGTCATCGATAAGGATGGCACCCCGTATTCTGGCGACCTGCGCGGTGTCTTGAAGAACTACGCCGACAAGCTTCATGCCGAAAAGCAGTTCACGCTCAACGCGGCCACTGAAATCGAGGGATTCCTCTTCGCCGGCAAAGATGCGGAGAAGAAGTACCACGAGACCGGCAAATTCGATTTCGTGTCCACGGGTGGCTACTATCATTCGCTGCCTCTCGATCCACTGCGCCAGTTCATCGACACAGCGGCTGAAGTGCAGCGCGCTATGGGCTTCGAAAACGAAAAGGACCACCCCGAAGTGGCGCCCGCGCAGTTTGAGATCAACTTCGGCTACAGCGAGGTCGTCGCCGCCGCCGATCAGATTCAGCTCTACAAGCTGCTCTGCCGCCAGATCGCCAACAACTACGGCTTCACCGCCTGCTTCCTTCCCAAGCCGATTGTGGGCGTCAACGGCAGCGGTATGCATACCAACGTCTCCATCTCCCAGGCCAAGACCAACCTCTTCTGGGACGAGAAGGGCGAAGAGCAGCTTTCAAAATTCGGATGGGACTTCCTCGATCGCATTCTGACCCGCGCGCTCGATCTGTGTCTCATCTTCAATTCCAGCGTGAACGCATATCGCCGTCTTGATCCGCACTTCGAAGCGCCTAACCAGATCCGCGCCTCCGCCACCGACCGCGGCGCCATGATCCGCGTGCCCATCGGCAATCACCGCTCCATGCGCACTGAAGTGCGCGCCGTAGCCCCCGACGCTAACCCCTACCTGTCGATGTACTCCATCTTCAAGACCGGGATCGACGGCGAAATATCCGGCGTGGACGGCCTTCGCGCCGGCGGACGCTATCTGCCCGACAACATTTACAAGGCCATCGCCGATTTCCGCGCTTCCAATTGGATCGCCAAGATTCTTGGCGCCGATGTCCAGGGACGTTATGCCGATCTCAAAGAAGCCGCCGCTGATCGCTGCCCCAAACAACTTGGGACCATCGTCAAAGGCAGCGAAGTCCAGTTCCATCACGCCGTCTACAATCAGTCGCTGTGGAACTTGTTCTAGCTGTTTGGAAAAGAAAGATGAGTGCCCCATTCTCACGCTGTCGCGAGACCCGACCGCACCGCCTGCGAAGGTCCACAAAGCCGGAGCAGGCGGTGCTTCTCGAGCAGCCGCCGACATCCGGGTACCCTTGGGTCCGACACTTAACGACTGGTAACGGTCGAGCCAGCTTGCCATCACCCGGCCGACATTCTCGAACACTGCGCCCACTAATTGCCCTGGCTCAGTCCACTAGTCCAAGTAGCGAGAAAACCCGCGGTTGTAATGTTCATTTTGAAATTAGGATTTTTTTGGGCCCGCCGCAGCCCAATAGAAATCCCTGCAAGCGGATGAAATATAAAGGTTTATGCGCAATCCTGATGACGCGTGCGGATTGGTGTGACTTGGCTTGCACGAGTTTGAGTCCCCGCCTAACGTCCACTTGAATGTCACAGGCGCCGATAACATCTACCCGCGTCGTTTCAATTACTTATCGAATCCGCAGAGAAGGCGCCCGATCGGGGCTGCCGAAGCAGAACTGATCCCGCGCATAGCATTTCGATCAGTTGAGTTCTCCAGCTTTGCCGGAAATGACCTCGCGATCCCCTATTTGCTCACTGTGCAAACAGTCATTTGACCACGGATTGACCTCGGCCGTGGATCTGGCAAACAATCATAAATGACAAAATTGTCATTTTTCTCCCCCCTTATTTGTGCAATCGCAAATATCGAGCCAACCAACGACTCGATATTTTCCTGATCACGCGGGGAGAACGGCGATGCCGAAAGACACCCGCCGCTACCTCGGTCGAGCAGGTGGCTCTCAGACTGAATGCCCTTCGTTCGCGCTGTCTCGTTGCTCTGATTTTGATCGGCTTCCCTGTTTCGCTCGCCGAAATCTGCACCGATGAATTTCATCATCGCGGTTGCGGGGCACAGACCTGGTGTACATCGGTGAACCAGGATCAACTCGGATTGAGAAGGGCCAAAGGCTCGTTCAAGGCGAGCCCGAACGTTGGCGGCGGAGGACGTTCATGGACACAAAGGATCGGTCTGAAAACAAGGCTCTTTTCCAGCAATCCGATTCCTGGGACGGCAGTTGGAGCACTGCCTTGGTCGAAGTCCAGGCACCCATAAACGCGGACTGGCAGGCTTCGATCTGGATTCCGGGCCCAATGCTCGATAGTTTGCCGGTAATCGAAGATTATCGCACCCTGACGATGCTTGGTAGTTCACGCCTTGACGAGGCGGCGCTCGACGAGTCCATATATCTCGCGGCGTTCGTGGAATGCAGATTCGTCCCAGAATACGTTTCAACCAAAAGGGCGGCTGGTCGAGCCCACTTCCAGGCGATTCTCAAGCATATTCTGACCCCAGAGCGAGTGGCCCGCGCCTTCGGGGTAAATACCGGAAAGTCGAGCGCCAGACTCAAGGCCATTCCCGGGTGGCCTTATATGGATTCTCTGCGGATGAGCGACGTAAATCAGGAGAGTATCCAGCGCCTGATCGCGGCCGCGTTGAAGGCTGGATACTCGACTCAAACCGCCACACACATCCGTAATGTCATCCGCACCATTTTCTCGCAGGCTACCCGATCGGGCAGTTTTGACGGCGCGAACCCAGCCACTCAGGTCAAGTTGCCTGCGATGTCTCGACGAGAGACACATGCGCTCACGCTCACCCAGTTGAAACAGGTGATGCAGTGGATGCGGTATCCCGAAAAAGAGATTGCACTCTTCGCGCTGCTGGCCGACATGAACGTAGCAGAGATTTGCGGCCTGCAGTGGAAATACGTGAACTTATCGAACGAAAGCCACTTAGTTGCAGAAGATCCCATCCCGCCCAGAACCATCGCTGTCAGGAAGCAGAGTTACCGGGCAGAGTTTGGGCCGGTGGTCGGGACCAGGAAAAGATTCATTCCTATTCCGGAACTGCTCTATTCCATCCTGCAACAGTTGAAACATCGCAAAACATCGCCCGCACCCGACGACTTCGTTCTTGCTTCACGAACCGGCACCCCGATTTATCCCGACAATATTGCGGCACGCCGATTGAAGTGGATCGGGACAACCCTCGAAATACCTTGGCTCTCCTGGCATGTGTTTCATCGAACGCGAACGAAATTGATGGCAGAGTTTGGCAGGCATCTAAACAAGGAACTGGAAAAAATATTACCTCTCAATCCGGCGGCAATCCCCCCTCCGCGGGCCGCCCTGAACGGTGAAGCTCGGCCAAAATCAAAAGATTGACCATTACCATAGCAGTCGCTCCGCCACAAACTCGGCGGATCGCCTGCAGGGGAACCGCCAATGCAGCTTCGATCCGAATTCGCAACGACAATGGACCCGTCGATCATTCCCGCGCACGACGTTCGCCCGGAGGCTTCCAGTATGCGCATGGCGTTGTTCATCGAGACGAAGTTTATTCCTGATCACGTCGAGCACAAGAGCTTCGCGGGCCGTACGCACTACCAGGCGATTTTGAAACACATCCTGAAACCGGAAACAGTGGAGCGTATGTTCACTCCTTATATGGGAGCTATGAAGGCAAGGTTAAAGGCTGTGCCAGGCTGGCCATATCTGGATGATGTCGAACTCTGCGAACTCGCACCGGATCATATTCGGCACCTCACCGCGTCGGCATCGGCCCATGGCTATTCGCCTCAGACAATCAAGCACATCAGAAATGTTGTCGGCGCGATCATTTCCCATGCCAGAAGGGAACGACTATTCAGTGGCGACAATCCGGTATGTGATGTAAAGCTGCCTCCCGTGGTTCACAGGGAATCAAAGAACCTCACTATCGCCCAGGTGGAGACAATACTAGGGTTAATGAAGTACCCCGAGAGGGAGATCGCCCTTATCACGATCGCCACCGGAATGAGCATATCTGAAATCTGCGCACTCCAATGGAAACATGTGAATCTCGCTGCGTCCGCGGCTTACATAGAAGGAGAGTTTCTCTCCTCCAGATCGATCAGGGTCAAGCGACAGTGGAGCGCAGGCGAATTGATGGATTTGAGCCATGACAAGGTGAGGAACGTGATACTCCCAGAATCGTTGCGCGAACATCTCAAAAAAATGTACCCAACGAAGAAAATCATCGACCAGAATGAATTTGTGATATCAACTCGAGACGGACGCCCCATCTCCCCCTCTAATATTCTGTTACACGGGCTCAAGCCAATTGGTTGCAAGTTAGATATGCCCTGGCTCTCCTGGCAGGTCTTGAAGCGGGCGCAAAAGGCATTCATGCTCGAACTCACGATGAAATACTACGGAGATCTTGGCGGCAAGAACTCGACTCCGCTTTGGGCCTCGGCGGTGGGCCGACGAAATATGCCCCAGCGACCCGGCTTGAAACGAGTAAGTCGGCTTTCCAATTGATCAGATCGCATCATTGATGCTGACACGGCAATTGCCGGCACGTCTTTTCTGCAGCGAATGAAGCGGTTGGTGTCTTTGAAATTCCTCGAACCTTCGTGCCATAACCAATCCGCCGGTTGCATTCGATTCTCGATGGCCGTGAGAGGCAAACAAGTTGCCTCGTAACTGCCTCCGCTCCCACCAACAATGGTAGCTCCATCCTTCTTGAGCGTTCAGAATCTCGAAATCCGCAGGTTTCGCAAGCCGATCGAAAGTCCCTGAAGGGGAGTCACTTCGGGCGAATCGCTCATCCGCGTGGCGATGAAACCTTGTTTTTTGGTAACACTGACCCTTCCGCGACGTCATCTCGCTCCTAACTCTTCTGTGAAGAACTTACCAGCTTGGGGAGGCCGTTAACGTGCGTGTCGCCGGAGAAACCGCAAACAATGCGCAAGAATGGCAATCACTGGGCATAGGAGACGATCAAAATTGTGGGCAATCCGTGACTAAGTAGCATGCTTGCACGAACTGGCAAGCAAACAGTCTGTTGAGACGCATTTTGAAGAGTTAGTCGAAGTGCAAACAGTCAAGCTCATCGACGGCCAACGTTATGCAATCAGTCAACTGGAGCAAAAATATCAAATTTTTTGGCGCAAATACGCGATCTCTTTGCTCTCGAACAATCAGCGCCGCCGTTAGTGGGTTGATCTTTGCGCTCGTCGCGCAACAGCGAAGTGCGCAAGATCGTGGAGTCTCTATGAGCGAGGGAGGAAAACGAATGTCGAGCAGAAACGCGGGCACGCTTCTGTATCTGTCGGTGTTCTTGTTTGTCGCGGCAATACCCGCAACATCACAGTCTTTTAGAGTGCAGTGTCCTACCAGTACCATCACTCACCCGGTTGCCGCTAACAACAACTCGGAACCGGCATATGCCGGTCCGACGACTTTCACCGCGGGCCCGAATGGCTATCTGACTCCCAGCACCAATGTCAATGGCGCAATCAAATGCCAGCAGATCTCCGGCGGCGACGGCTATTCGACGATGGGTGACGGAACACAGACATATATGTTCTCATTCGGGCCATTGTCCGGCCTGGCACATATGGCCGCCGGGATGCCGGGTACGGAGTTCCCGTTCGTTTTCAACACCCCGTATCCGGGGACGGGAAGCCAGCTTTATCTCCTTCCCGGCGATCCGGCCACGACCGACGATGCTCATCCCGGCACATTCAACTGGAACGGCGCGGTGGGGTTAATCGGCGACCCGGATTCTACGGTTCCCACTCCCGGTGGTGTAACGGCAACAGCGTCCGCCACCGTCGCCGGCGGGATTATCGACGATATTACGATTACCAACCCCGGCAAGGGTTACTTAGGGCCGGCGACTGTGACCTTTGATCCACCCGCTGGCTGCGTTCCCACTACTGCAAACCCCTGCCTGACTGCCCTTGGGGACGCGATCATTGGCAACACGGGTGCCACGGCGGGTCAGGTTACCGACATTGATATCACCTTCGCGGGCGAGGGGTATACCACCGCGCCCCACGTGACGATCACTCCGCCGGTGACCGGGTGCACCGGAAACAGCACTGCTTCAGGATGCATGACGGGCCACGTCGATCCCCGACCCATCATGGACGTTGGAGTCATGAACGGCAACATCCCGGCCCCGCTGATGGCCATCGACGAGGATGACGAGTTCTTTCTCACACTCACCAACGTGGGCATGATCATGCGCCCCGACCTGTTCGAGCAACACACGGTTCACTTCCACGGCTATCCCAATGCTTCCTCGTTCTACGACGGCGTGCCGGACGCATCCGTAGCCATCAACATCGGTGGAAGTTTTACTTACTACTATCTTGCCCCGGATGCAGGAACCTACTTCTGGCATTGCCACATCACGCCTCCCGAGCACCTGCAGATGGGCATGGTCGGACAGATTTATGTGCGTCCTCGGCAAAACAGGGTGCCTGTCGGCGAGAGTCTTTACTCCGCATTACTGCAGCAAAACGGAATTGGCGCGACGCCGTTGTCGCCGAAGGATTTGAGGACGGCTTGCACTCCGTCTGCCGACATCTTGTGCACGGCAAACACACCGGCAATCAACACCGGCGTTGCCCAGGCGGTAGATCCACTTACCGGCAGCCCGTACAAGTATGCCTATAACGATGGAGACGGTTCGACAAAGTACGACGTGGAATATGCGGTCCAGATTCACGGCTTCGACCCCAACTTCCATTTCGTCGGCATGACCTTCAACCCGGAGGGTTTTGTTGACATGAAGGACAAGTACTTCCTCCTGAATGGACGCAGCTACCCCGACACGGTCACAGCCGGTCCGCTCCAAACGCAGTCCACCGATGGCAAAATGCATTTCTCGCAGCCGCTGCCCGCGATCATCAACATTCCCGTCGGCGGCAGGGCTCTGCTTCGACTCTCGGACCTGGACGTCACCGAATTTCAAACCCTGGCTTCGCTTGGTATTCGTATGCAGGTAATTGGATATAACGCCAAGTTGCTTCGCGACCAGGCGGGAAACAACATGTACTACAAAACCAACTCCATCACACTGGGCGGGGGCGAATCGCTGGACGTGATTCTCGATGCCAGCAACACGACGCTGTATCCGAAAGGCAGCGTGTTCTACCTGTACACACCCAACCTCGACCACCTGTCGAACGACGCCGAGAACTTCGGCGGGCTGATGACAGAAGTCCGGATCAACTAGGAGAGCAACGATGAGGCCGATGAACATGAAGAACGCAATCTTGAAGACTCGACTGCTCCTGGCCGGTATGGTGGCAGTGGCTTCGCTCACGGCGACGGCTCACGCTGCGGCTCCAGGCATCACAGGTCCAACCTTCAACCTGACAGCTCAACCTGCTTATCTCAGCCAGCCCGACGGTGAGTCAGTCTATTCGTGGGGATACGGCTGCAACGCGGCGCTTCCTCCGACCGGGTATGCGCCTGCTGCGATGACGACCCATTTTTGCAATACCATGCAGGTCCCCGGCCCGACGCTGATTGTGACCGAAGGACAGGCGGTAACAGTCAACCTGCAGAACGGCCTTCCTGCGGCGGCGGGGAACACGTCGATCCTGTTTCCCGGTTTTAACGTGACGACCTCGTGTTCCGCAGCGCCGTCGGTCGGGGTCCAGGGCTTGTTAACCTGCGAAGCCGCCCCGGGAGCGACGGTCACTTATACGTTCACGGCCTCCTCGCCCGGCACCCGGGCCTACTACAGCGGAACTCAAGGAGACCTGCAGATCGAGATGGGCCTCTATGGAGTGGTCATCGTGTTGCCCTCCAGCATCCCTGCCGCTTGCACCACGGGGCTTCCCCTCACGCATCCCGGGAACAATGCAGCGGCACAAGCAGCATGGCACGAATCGGACTTCCGTCTTGCTGCGGCTGCTTACGACCACGCCAAAACCTGTTACGACCGCGAATACATGTTTCAGTTCGCCACCATGGACCCCAAGATCCATAGCCAGGCGCTGGCGCAAGTCAACGCGAAGACTGGCTGTACGGCGGGAGCCGCGGGATGCAGCCTCGAAGTCGCCACCGAGCCATATCACCCGGCGTATTTTCTGATCAACGGCCGGTCGCTGCCGGACGACATGGATCCCAACTATGCTTCCGAGTATCCGCACCAGCCCTACAACGGAAATCCTCATGTGCACCCAGGCGAACAATTGTTGTTGCGCATCGTCGGGCAGGGCCGGTGGCAGCACCCGTTCCACGAGCATGCCAACCACGTTCGCATTCTGGCCCGAGACGGAAATTTGATCCTTAGCCAGAACGACCCAACCAGCCTGGCGGGACCGCCGCTGTTCACGACGACGACTACCCCGGGGCTGGCGATGGATGGGATCTTCTACTACACGGGCAGGGGCCTGAACTGGGATATGTATGGTCACAATCCCAATTCCAAAGATCCGAATGCAACTCTGGCGTGCACTGCCGATGTCGATGGGTACAACACCGGCGCCCCCACCGCGATCAATTACTTCGAGTGGTGCCAGGACCACAACAAGCCCCTGGAGGCTGCTCCGTTCGGCGATGTCGCCGGCCCGGGTGGCCCCGCGACTCTTCCCGACCCGAACATCCTCACCAACGGAAATTATTTCGGAGGAAGCCCCTATCTCGGGCCGGATGCAACCACCCGCGCCACGGGCTGCATGCCCAGTGGATCGCCGCAATCCAATTCGCCAAACTGCGGCGCGACGGGTGTCACTCCTCCTTCGGGCACTATTGCAAACTCACCCTCCAACGAGGCGGGCTTTGCCTTCATGTGGCACTCCCATAACGAGCGTGAGATCACGACCAACAACATTTTCCCCGGTGGAATGATGATGATGCTGATTGTCGACTCCCGGGAATTTGTCATTGACGAATCCAACTAGTGAGGAGAGCGGAAATGCGATTCAACTTTCTCAAGGCAACCCTGAAGAACGCGTTAAGCGGGGCAACTGTTCTCCTCCTCGGAGCGGGCATGACGGTCGCCCACGCGCAAGTCAGTCTGACGGCGGCGCCGACCACCCTGACGATGCCGGATGGCACGGTTGTTCCCATGTGGGGCTACAGTTGTACAGCCACGGGTACTGCTACCTGCGCCAAACTGAACCCAACGGCGGCCGGGTGGTCTCCCGTTGTGATCACAGTTCCGACCGGACAGGATCTCACCATCAACCTCACCAACGATCTTCCGGCCCCCGTTCCCACATCGTTGGTGATCGTGGGTCAGGTGGGCGGCGGTCTTGGAAGCACAGCGACCTCCACGCCGAGCCCGGATCATTCCACCGCGCAGAGTACAGTGACCTGGCCGATCGTCGGATCTGGCTCGGGCACGCCGCCGACTCAGGGTCCGCGTGTGCAGTCGTTCTCGACTGAAGTCGCGGCCGGCGCCACCGCAACCGGACTGATGTGGCTCGGGACAAATCTGCAGCCCGGCACCTACCTGCTTGAGTCCGGCACGCATCCGTCGATCCAGGGTCCTATGGGACTTTATGGAATCGTCGTGGTGACGACCGCTCCAGTCGGAACCACTACGCCTGGCACGGCTTATCCGGCGGTCGGGACGACGCCGGCCGTGACGTACAACGCTGATATACCAATGCTCTTCAGCGAAATCGATCCGGCCCAGAATACCGCCGTCAATACCGCGGTCAACACCGCCGGATTCAGCGAAACCATGGTCTGGTCGGGTCAGCCGGGAGGCTGCAACGATCCGACTTCTGCCACCTACCACCAGTGTTATCCCCCGGCGGTGAATTACACGCCGCTGTATTACCTGATTAACGGAGTCGCGTTCAACAAGACCAATGCGAGCGGTTCCTTATTCAATGCGACAGCCGGGGTCGACCCTTCGACGCTTCTCCCGGTCACGACCGGCATAACCGGCAACGTGCTGGTGCGCATGGTGAACGCCGGACTGCGGATGCACGTGCCCTCGATCGTTGGATCGCAGACCGCGGGGACGTCGAACAGCGGGGCAGCGACAACAGCCCCCGGCTTCTCGCTGATCGCCGAAGACGGCAACCCGCTACCCGGAACGCCGCGGGTGCAGAGCGAAGTCTTCATGGCCGCAGGCAAGACCTATGATGTGATGATCAACGTTCCTGCAGCCGGGGCGACGGCTCTGCCTATCTTCGACCGCGAGTTAAGCCTTTCAGGCGGTGCGATTGGCCGCGATGCCGGCATGCTGGCTTACATCAGCGTCAACAGCGCGGCACTGCCTGCTTCCGGATCGCTGGGGGCCGCAGTAGCCCGCGCGGACACCTACAATTCCGTGGTTAACGGCCACGCCTTCACCGTTTCGGATCCCGGCAAGGGCCTGATCGCCAACGACACGAACGTCTACGGCGTCCAGGTTCTGGTTGGCCCAACCCACGGCACACTTGCTTTGAATCCTGACGGCACATTCACCTACACTGCGAGCTCCGGAACAACGTCGGATTCCTTCTCGTATTGCGCGAACGGCACCGTCACAGGGACGACCTGTTCCTCCGGTGTGAGTGCTACGGTGACTCTCGGTGCGGCGGCGGTTGAAGCAGGCAGCGGCATCGCAATGAACCCGATTACCTTCACTTCCAGCGTGGCGACATATCTGAAGGTCGCACCTTCCGGCGTTTTGTCGGTAGACAAGGATGCTGCAGGCTATCCACTTTCAGTCCTCATGTCGAGCGTTTCCGCAGTATCGGGAGGACCAGGCACGGCGACGGTTACGATGGATTCAAATGGTGACGGCGGATTGGTCGCAACTCTGGCCTCTCCGTGCACTACACTGACCGGTTGCAGCTTCAGCTTTACCTACAAGGCTCAGAACTCACAAGGTACGCCGAGTGCGACAGCTGCGACAGTTACCCTGAATTTCCCGGCGGCGACCGGGCTGAACGTAACGGTCCTTGACGGCACGGATAAGAAAACGCCGATCACCGACTACAGGTGGATCATCGAAGAGGATCGAACCTTCTACATGAACCCCGCCTGCACCACCAATCCACCACCTGCGGGGTGTCCGGGCGCTGCGAGCGGCGTCGTTTCGACCTTTGGCACTAACTTCCACACCAGCTACATGCCCCTGGTGGCAACGGGCTGCACCGGGGACATGTCCTGCGAATTGGGCCAGAGCGTCGGGGGTGTGCCTGCAGTGTGCGACATCGGCAATGGCGTTTGCCGTCCCGATCCCTCGGGAAGCGGAGAGATGACGGCCGTGCTTCCCAGTGCTGTCCATCTGGATCCGACCAAGCGCTACTACATCTCGATTCTGCCCGGCGACGCGGCCAACCCCTTCGAGTCCGCGAACGCGACCGCTGGCCATGGGATGGGCGGCGCTCCGATCTCCTTCGGCCAAACGGCAGTCACGCTTTACACGCAGCCCACTCCTTTCCCGCCCTCGAAGCTCTCGGTCTTTGTCTTCGAGGACGATTTCCCGCTGAACGGCGAGCAGGACGCGGGCGGCGGCATCGACGTGCTGGCCACCAACGAGCCTGGCCTCGGAGGCTTTAACATTACCCTCTTTGACGACGCGGGCGGCACGGGCGACGCGACCGGCCAAATGACATATGACATGTTCAACCAGCCGTTGTCGAACAGCCTGGCGGGAACCATGGATCCCGCGACCGGAAAAGATGCTTGCCCGATTTCACTGACCGCGCGTCTAGGCTCGGATACATCGAATGGTAACGCTCCCGGAGGCGCCAGTCCGACCGGCATCACCGGCACCATCGTTACCTGTCCGAAGTTCGAGGCGGACGGCCATACACTCTCGCCTCTGGCCGGCCAGGCCATCGTCGCCAACCTGATGCCGGGAAGATACGGCGTGGTGGCGACACCAGCTGCCGACCGGATCGCGCGCGGGGAGGAATGGCTCCAGACAAACACCCTCGATGGTCAGAAGGCCCACGATTCCTTCCTCCGCGTCGGTGAGCCGAACTTCTTCCAGGAGTTTGGGCCCGCCGGATATCACGTCACCATCGGCTTTGCCAACCCCGCGATTATCAATTCGCGCAAGGCGGGCATTTGCGGTGGTAGCGATCCCAACTTGACGGCCACAGGCTGCACCAACACCGTCACGGGCAGGGTCACGACCGAGCGCATGAGCCGTACTCCCGATGAACGGCTCTACAGCAGCGGTTCAAACGATAGCTTCGCCTTCACCCAGTGCTACGTGAGTCTCGGAGATACCGACGGCGAAGATTTCGCCTTCACCAAGTGCGCCTCCGATGGAACCTTCACCCTCACCGGAATCCCCAACGGCAACTGGAGAGTGACGGTATTCGACCAGTGGAACGACATGCTGGTGGACGGCCTCTCGACACCAGTCGGTCTGAGTGGATCAGGTGCGAATCTTGGCGACATCGCCATGAACCAGTGGCAGGCCAACATCTACACCACGACCTTCTTCGATACGAACCGCAACGGTGTCAGGGACCCCAACGAAGACGGACTCGCACTGGTGGCGACCAACATTCGTTTCCGGGACGGCAGTTATTCCAACTTCAACAACACCGATCTGGACGGCTATGCCGGCTTCAATGAGGTGTTTCCGCTGTTCAGCTGGTACGTGGTAGAGACAGACACCACGCGCTACAAGAACACTGGCGTCCATGTGGTCTACGATGCGGGCGGCCCGGCCGACGGAACTTCCGGAGGCGGACCCTCCAACAACTTCCAATTCTTCGCCAATACCTCCGAGCCCAGCGCAGTCGCGCTGCCCACAGCTCTTCGAGTACCGGGCGCGTATTATTGCACGACTGCGGACTGCACGGACGCCCCGCATCCGGTGGCGCCAGGCGGCAGCGGCGGCTCGACCGGCCGTGTCGATCCTCCCTGGGTATACAGCGAGGGCTGGCAGGGCTTCTCCGGGCAGAACTCGTTCCTCGAATTCGGCAAAGAACCCTATGCACCCGGCGAGACCGGCGGGATCCACGGCGAGGTGATCTATGCCTCGACGCGTCCATTCGATGACCCCTCGCTGCTCATCCACACCAGCTGGACTCCGGACGTACCGGGAGTCACCATCAACCTCTATCAGGAGGGGACCGCACCCGATGGCAGCACTTCCCTGACCCTGGTTGACACCACCAAGACCAGCAGCTGGGACGATTGGGCGCAGGGCTTCCGAACCGATGGCAATCCCAACATGAACTGCCCCGGCCAGATCACCACTGATCTGTTCTACTTCACGTTGTACAACCAGCCCATGTACCTGGACGAGTACAGCAACGGCGGCACGCCGGCCCACACCATTCCCAACAACTCCCAGTTCAAGTGCTACGACGGCATGCACAACTGGAATCAGTTGCAGCCGGCACCGTATGATGGCGCATACCAATTCCCCAGCGTTGTCAACATAGATCCCGCGACCGGAAAACCAACCGGCGCAGGTACCTTAGGTGGAGCCTTGGCGGGAACCAACTGCACGGTTTGCGTGCCCAATCACACTGTGGCTACGACCGACTGGAGCTACGGCACGCCCATGTTGCCCCCCGGCAAGTATGTGGTGGAAATGATCGTGCCTCCGGGCTATGAACTGGTCAAGGAAGAGGACAAGAACATCCTAATCGGCGACAACTACATTGCCCCGGTGACCCAGGAGTTCGGCGGCCTGGGCGACATCTACATCCTTCCTGATCAGGCCGCGATCGGCGCCGCCTACAACGCCGCCAACGCGCAGAACCCAACCCTGGATCTGGATCGGCCGAACTACCCCCAGGGTGAGGGCGATACCGGCAGCGTGGAGCAATTCTGGCCATGTGTCGGCGCCTTGCGCACCGTCCCTGACTACATCAGCCTCTTCCCGGGTTCCGGTGAAGTTTCACCATTTGCCGGAGCCAGTCGCCACCTCTGCGACCGCAAAGAAGTCACGCTGCAGGAGCAGCAGGCCGCGCTGGCGAAGTTCTGGGTCTTTACCTCAGCCCACGCAGCCGCTCACTTCACGGGTGTCATTACGGACGACTTCACCTCGGAGTTCGACCCGTTCTCGCCCCAATTCGGTGAGAAATTCTCGCCGCCGAATATGCCCATCGCTATCAAGGATTGGACCGGCACAGAGATCTCCCGCGTTTACACCGACCAGTGGGGCACCTACAATGGCCTGACCTACTCCACATGGGAAGTCAACCCGCCCAACCCGACCGGATATGCACCCACCATGATGGTCACCTGCATGAACGACCCCGGTACTGGAGCGACTCCCGATCCGCTGTTTAATCCGGAATACAGCCAGTTCTGCTATGAGATCCCGTTCATGCCGGGCCAGACCCAGTACATGGATACGCCCGTGGTGCCGACCTCGGCTTTCGCAGGCGCGGGCTACAACAACCCCGACTGCTCCTACCCGGATTTCACCCCGGCAATCAGTGAAGTGGATGGCGACCAGGGGCTTGGACCCTGGGTTGCCGGTACAACCGGTCATGCAACTCTCACCATCCATGCTCTGGGCGTCAAGCAAGTACCCAACAATGCATACTCCGGGCCCGCGGCCACTGCCTCGCCATTCAACCAGAAGACCGCGCCCCGCAACTATGGCTTTGGCGGTACAAAGGGAACCGTCACCATTGGTACCTATTCGGTGCCTGCGGCCAGCATCACTTCCTGGACCGACTCAACCATCGTCCTCAGCGTGCCCCTCATCTCAGCGACCACCAACGTGCCGCAGTGCGCCATGCAGCAGCAAACGCAATACGGAGGTCCGGCCGGAACCACGGCATCCCCGTTTGCGCGGTGCGGCCAATTGACTGTCACCAGGGGAGACAACAACAGGCAATCCGTCGACGCCGTGACCGTCACCATTGGCGGTAAGGCTCCGACGCACGTTCTCAGCACCGGGAGCATCCAAAGCGCGATCGATGCCGCCCAACCCGGCGATCTCCTCATTGTCGATCCCGCCGTACATCAGGAGTTAGTGCTGATGTGGAAGCCGGTCCGGCTGCAAGGTGTCGGAGCTGCCTCCAGCATTATCAACGCAAACACCCAACCCGCTGGCAAGTTGGACCCCTGGCGCGCCAAGGTCAACTGCCTGTTTGGACTGGCGCTCAATGGCCAGCCCTCGAGCAACGGACACGACGTTCCTCTCCCCGGTGGTGGAGGCTTTGAAGCCAACAATCCCTACGATCCAACCGGTCAGTATGCATGCGGAGGATGGACCGCGTTCCACGGCGGCGACAACAATCCCCAGGTAGATCGGTTGCCGCTGGAGGCGGTAGTCGGCTGGGACACCACCCTCAACGGCAACCTGGCTGAATTGCTGCAGGAGCCGTCGTTGATGGGCGCCTACGAAGGAGCCGGAATCACGGTTCTGGCGAAGGGCGTACGGTATCCCTCCGGTGTCGAAGTCTTCGGAACCGGCGCCGATACTACCGCTGGCGCCAATATTGCGCACGAAGGCCAGATGCCTTTGGGTACGGTTCTACTCACCAGCAGTACCGCGGATTGCAATACCCTTGGAACCGGAGCCAAGACGGGCTACACCAGCAACTTCAATTGCAACCCGTCGCGGATCGACGGCTTGTCCATCACGGACAGTTCCCAGGGCGGTGGCGGCATCTTTGCTCATGCCTGGACGCACAATCTGGAAATCTCCAACAACCGGGTGTTCAACAACACCGGTACGCTGACTGGCGGCATCACCGTCGGCCAGGGTGAATCGCCAGACGCGCTTCTCACAGGAAACGGCGGTGATCCGCTTGCTCCCACGGGCGGCTTCGACCAGCAGCCCTGGACTTGCGTCCGCAATGCTCTCAACTCCAACGGGACTCAGAATCCGAATCCCGCTGGCTACGCCACGAACGACGAGTTGCCGTTCTGCTACAACGTGTTTGTCAACATCCACAACAACGCCGTGACGCAGAACTCGTCGATCGGCGATGAAGTGTTCTCCGGCACGCCAGCCGGCGCAGGCGGCGTCACCTTCTGCAGCGGCGCAGACTACTACAAGTTCAACTACAACTGGGTCTGCGGCAATCTGAGCTCCGGTGATGGCGGCGGCCTTGCTCACCTGGGATTCAGCGTCAAAGGCGACATCGAGCACAACACGGTTCTCTTCAACCAGAGCACCAATCCAACCATTCCAACCAACGGCGGCGGTATCGTCATCATGGGCGGGGCGCCGGACGGTGTCGTGGGCGCTCCGGGTACACCCGAGTGCGGCAGCGTCACCGACATTGATTGCGCTCCGGGCCTCAGCGATGGAACCGGCCCCGGTCTCGTCATCAACGCCAACCTGATCATGGGCAACGGAGCAGAAAGCGGCGCCGGCGGCGGCATCCGGTTCCAGGATGTCGACGGTGCTGAACTCGCCTTCTTCACCAACGGAAATCAAAGTGTTACCAGGGGCGATATTCTTCCTGGCTTCACTGACATCCGTTCCACCGCAGGTGCGGCTACCGCTTACCCGACCCCGTGGTACTCCATCAGCGTCACCAACAACATCATCGCCAACAACGTGGCTGGCTGGGATGGCGGCGGAGTTTCGCTGCAGGATGCGCTGGCCGTGAACTTCATCAACAACACGGTTGCTTCCAACGACAGCACCGCGTCTTCGGGAGTGCTCTTCAACACTCTTGGAGCTCCAGGTGCCAGCGCGCCCGGATCCAACTGCATCCAGAACGGCTCAACCACTGCTTCGTGTCCTCAACCCGCCGGATTTGTCACCACGCCAAATACCGCCGCCCTGACCGCATCCGTTGCATCGCTGACCTGCCCCACGAACCATGGAACTGCTGGGAATTGCAAGAACTTCTCGGTACCGCTTCTAGACAACGATGTGTTCTGGCAGAACCGCTCGTTCTACATTGGCGTGGGTTCGCTTGGCACAGGAACTCTGAACCAGCAGAACGTGGTAGCACTTTATAACGCGTTCACGGGAACGCCGGCACCAAGTGAACCCACAACCGATGCGACGACGGCCAACGGCACCGGCACGATCATCACCGGTGGCACCGGCGCCTGCGTCCCGGGCACGAGCTATTGGGACATCGGCGTCCGTGGCGACACGGGACCGACAAACCATGGCGCAGGCCTCACCCTGAACCCCACATACTCGGTGATTACGAGCATTACGGGATACCCCGGAGCTGGCAACACGGTAACCAACCCCACCGTTCTCAGTCAGTACTGCAACGGTTCACGTACACCGCCGGAATTCAAGTCGTCGGGCTACCAGGTGCCGCCGGGGATTGCGGACGCCACTGTTCCCAACCCCGTCTTCAATCTGACCCCGTCCGCGACAGTGGACGAAGGCAACAACTGGATCAACATGAGTTGGGGCCCACTGTCGCTGATCAACGCAACAGCTTCCCCCAACACTATCCTTGGCAATTACGGGCCGGCGTCGAGTTCGTCGGTCATCAACCGCATCCCGTCAGGAACGGCAAACTACACCGCTGCGCCCGACACAGATTTCTATGGCAACACGAGAAAGAATGGCTTCGTTGACGCCGGCGCTGTCGAGTTCATGGCCGCTGCCAACACTGCCGTTGCCACAATTACCGGTGGCCCGCTGGCGTTCGGCAATGTGGTCGTCGGAACAACCAGCGCTGCCCAAACCCTGACTCTCCACAACACGGGCACCGCTAATCTGACTGGTATAGCTGTCGCCGTAACGGCGCCGTTCGCAAGGGCGGGCGGTACCTGCGGTGCAACTCTGGCTTCAAACGCCGCAATGAACGCCACCTGCACCATTACCGTCACGTTCTCGCCGACGGCCGTGGGAGCGGCAACCGGATCCGTTACTGTTACGGCCAGCGTTGGTGTTATCGGCTCGCCGGTTGCTCTGACGGGCGCAGGCGTGACAGCAGTCGTGAGCGCAACTCTCACTCCAACATCCCGCAACTACGGAGGCGTAACCCGCAACTGCCCAGGCACGGGAATCCTTGGAATCGCAGCCTGCGCGGGTGATCCGGCTCAGGTGTTCACGCTCACCAATACGGGGAACGTAACACTGACCGGAATCGGGAATGGTGTCCTCGCCGGAACCAACGCAACTGAATTCACCTACAGGCCTCTGCTGTCCACCTGCGGTCCGGCTGGCGGCGGGCAACTTATGGCAAATACAACCCTGGCTCCTGGTGCAACCTGCGTCGTAACGGTGCAGTTCCAGCCCAAGACCGCGCAGACAACCGGCGTCAAGAACGCGACGATCTCCGTCACGGATGCGGCCGGTACTCAGACCTCAACCTTAACCGGAACGGCAAATTGATAGTCGTCCAATCAACTTTAGTGATACTGCCCGCGGCTTCGGCCGCGGGCAGTATTGGTTTTCCAAAGATGCAGTCCAAAGTGAAGATCCAGGCCGCAGGGGATCTTTGCGGTAGTCATTCGTCGTCATGCAGCAAACATGAGCTGCGCTAGCCAAAGTCCGGTCAGCACCGGGTTGCATCCTTCAGGGCCACTATCGCATGACCACTCGAGGAATAAGAATATCTGTCGGCCCCGGAGCTTTTTTGACCGACCGAAACCTCTAACATGAGGCGGTGCTCCGGCGCAGAACACCATTCGAACGCCCGGACCTAGTAAGTCCGGTGATCGCGAGATAGGAGACTTTTGGATGCTCAAAAGAACAAATTTGTTGAATCTGGTGATGGAAAGAGTATCGGTCCTGGTGCTTACAGGAATTCTCATCGGTGATATCTTCATTTCGCCACTCCCGGCTCAATCCACAGCTCCCCCGGGGACGCCAACGGTAGGCAGCCCCGCCAGGCACTACCATCCAGATCCCTATGCGGGACGGGCGGGTAAGTATTACTCCCTTGTCTGGGGGATCGGTACCCCCACCGTGAGGGCGGTGGAATCGGGCGAGTTGATCCGGTTTTCCTACGAGGTATTGGATCCCGCCAAGGCCACAACCTTAAACGACAAGAAGCTCGAGCCCAAACTGATCGCGCCGGATGCCAGGGCGGTATTGGTCATCCCGTCACTCGAAAAAGTAGGTCAGTTGCGACAGAGCAGCACACCGGAGGCCGGCAAGTCCTACTGGATGGCGTTCTCCAACCCGCGCAGAACCGTGAAACGGGGAGATCGAGTCAATGTCGTCATCGGCCAGTTCCATGCAGAAGGACTGGTGGTGGAATAAGGGAACGGCAAACTCCCGACCGCCATGTGCGAATCAATGTCCGCGTAGGCGATCGGGTATGTGCCTATCCCTGGCCATGATGCTCTGTCAGCGCAATATGCAGCGACACAGGCTTATGGGCGATGTACGGGCCGGTCAACTCTCGAGAGCCTCTCGGAGGGAGGGCGATTTGTGAGGATTGGGCCGCAATAGGAAAGCCAATTCTTTAACTCGGCATGCAGTTGCTTATGAGACTCAGGAGTTAAGCATGCACTCGTGCGATGAAACACGTTCCACGATAACCACGGCATCCCAAGCTGTTTGCCTATGAGTTTCAGACGGCGGGCCGCAACGTTGTCCTGGTTGATTGGAGTGCCTTTTCGCGTGGAGAACATGAACCCATTCTTTGGCGCACCTTGTTTTCGGGCCTTGATGTTTTGCAAAACACGGTGGACGAGATCGGAGATCGGAATCTCTCTCTTCCGTGATCCCGTGACGATCCGAATCTGATTCCGATAGCTCAGGTTCCGCACCGCGATTACACGCGGCGGAATCCATTCTCCATCCACCAGGCGACCCATGTCCGACGGGTTAACGTACTTCCACTGAAGTCCGAAGATTTCGGCGACATTCATGTCCGTGAGTATGCTTAAAAGCGCAGCATCCTTCTCCGGATAGCGCATGTTATGAATTGCCTGTCGCAATTGTTCGGAGGTAAGAACATGCGACTGTTTGCGCGCCATGTGAGGAAGGACCACGCCAGCCGCAGGATTCTCACCATGAAAGCAACTGGCATCGCGAGCGTGGGAGAAAATCTTACGGATGACATTACGGATGTGGGTCACTGTTTGGATCGAGTAGCCGTTGTCCAAAGCCGCCGAAATAATCTGCTGAATCTGGTCAGGGTGGACATCGCAGAGGCGCTGTGCATTCAGGTATGGCCACCCCGGGATCGTCCTCAACTTCGATTTGGATCTTTCTTTGTCCGCGCCAAATGCCTGATCGACCTGTTCCGGGCCCAATACGTGTTTGAGCATGGCCTGAAAGTAATCGTGTCCCGCAGAGCGCATTGAGGCTACGTATTCGGGAACGAACCGGCGTTCAATGAACTCGGCAACCGTCATTTCAGGGTTACTCGCAGGAATGCTTTGAACCGATTGCGGTCGTTCAGCGAAGGTCTGCCGCTCCCGCCCGCCCTCTTTCCGTCGAGATGGAAAAGTATTGACGGTGAACGACCGCGGCCAATTCGGGATTACATTGTGACTTGGGTCAAATGTAGAGGCCATCCAGGTCTGATGTGAAGTCGTGGGGTGGGGAAGGGGATCTTCGCCCATTCGTGTCTTGGCGTTGCCCATATACAGCCTCCGAGCGACATCTCCGCGCTCAGTCTCGCCGTGGAACCGGCGCAGCTTGGCGCTTAAGCCTTAACAAGTGAAGTTGGTGCCAACGGTCGGAAGGTGATCGGTGATTCAAAATGGTGCGCCCTGCAATTTCACTAACTCCTTGAATCCTGCGATGGCCAAATAGTTTTCGGGCGGGCAACGCACTATTTGCTGTAGCGCCGAGAAAAGAGTGCCCCCGCACCCCTAGATGACGATCTTGTCATTCTATGAATTATTGCGCCAGTTTGCATTACAAAATTGACAATATGTTCAAATATTTTACATCGCCTTACAAGGTCAGCACAGACTGGAAGTCGTTGGAAATCCTGAGTTGTGATCCAAAGGAAGATCAATCCAGGCTGTATTCGGGAACTTGGGGGCGCACGCAGAAGAAGCGTCGGCAGGTACGCGATTGTATTACCTTCTGGGTCCCGGCAGGCTTTAGTGTTTGATCAGCCGCATTGACGGGCCTCTCGAAGCACGGGAGACTGGGTCAGGAGAGCCTAGATGAGCTCGTATGGAAGGCAAGTGTCGCCCTCACCCGGCCAGCCCACCTTTCTCATGTGCCCCCCGACGCTCTATGACGTGAACTACGTTATAAATCCGTGGATGGTCGGAAATGTAAACCGGTCGTCACGCCTGAGAGCGACCGATCAGTGGACAGCACTTCATAGGGCCATGGCGAATGCCGCCGATGTACTGCTTGTCGAACCGCAGCCAGGCTCCCCGGATATGGTTTTTACCGCGAACGCTGGATTGGTCCGCGACGGCATCGTCGCCCTGAGCAGCTTTTACTGTCCCGAGCGCCAGGGCGAAGAACCGCATTTTCGCCGCTGGTTCGAGGAGTCCGGTTTTGCGGTTTGCGAGGTTCCGCGCGTCACGCCGTTTGAGGGCGAAGGAGATGCGCTATTCGAAGCCGATGGATCTCGTCTCTGGGCCGGTCACGGACCGCGCACCGGTCAGAAAAGTCACCGCCAGTTGACCGATTTATGGGACATTGAGGTCGTTCCGCTGCGGTTGGTCGACCCGCGTTTCTATCACCTCGATACCTGCTTTTGCCCACTGTCGAACGGGGAAGCCATGTACTATCCTGCCGCGTTTGATGTCGCATCGCAAGAGCGGATTAAATCTCACTACCGCCCGGCGAAGCAGATCTGCGTTTCAGAGTCGGATGCACTGCGGTTTGCCTGCAATGCGGTCAACATCGGCAGGACAATTCTCCTCAACCGTATCAGTACTGAGCTGAGCGGGAAGTTGCAGTCCCTCGGCTACCAGGTGATGCAAGTGGATCTGTCCGAATTCATGAAAGCCGGAGGCGCCGCGAAGTGCCTTGTGCTTCGGTTGAGCGAGATGGATGTGACCCACAGCGCATGAAATAAGACCTCGTTCGAATCGCGATCGGCCATTCAGAGTAGAAATATAGATGGCCGGACGTGTCCGGTCAGATGGCTGGCTATGAAGACGTTTCGAATTGCGACAATCTCAGGGGATGGGATCGGTAAGGAAGTGGTCCCTGCTGGGAGACGGGTTCTTGAAGTGCTTGCCCGCTCCGACAACACCTTTCGTTTGGAGTTTGACGATTTCGATTGGGGCGGTGATTACTTCCGTCGCCACGGCAGGATGATGCCGGAGAACGGGCTGGAGGCTTTGCGGACATTCGACGCGATTCTGTTCGGGTCCGCGGGCGACAAAAATATTCCAGACCACATTACTCTATGGGGTCTGCGGCTCAATATCTGCCAAGGCCTGGATCAATATGCCAACATCCGGCCAACGCGCATTCTTCCCGGCATCGACGGCCCCCTCAAGCGATGCGAACCGGCAGATCTCGATTGGGTGATTGTTCGCGAGAATACCGAAGGAGAGTATTCGGGCGCGGGAGGACGCATCCACCAGGGTCTTCCCATCGAAGTCGCCACCGATTTGTCGCTCATGACGCGAGCGGGAGTCGAACGCATCCAGCGATATGCCTTTCGCCTCGCGCAATCACGGCCGCGTAAGCGGCTCACCGTGATCACCAAGAGCAATGCCCAACGCCACGCGATGGTGATGTGGGACGAAATCGCATCCCAGGTGGCCGAGGAATTTCCCGACGTGACCTGGGACAAGGAACTGGTCGACGCGGCGACGGCACGCATGGTGAATCGGCCTCGATCGCTCGATACGATCGTTGCGACCAACCTGCATGCCGACATCCTGAGCGATCTGGCTGCGGCGCTTGCCGGCGGCCTGGGGATTGCGCCCACCGCCAACATCAATCCGGAACGTCGGTTTCCGTCCATGTTTGAACCCATCCATGGATCTGCATTTGAAATCGTAGGGAAGGGGTTGGCCAATCCCATCGGAACATTCTGGTCAGCGGTTCTGTTGCTGCAGCATCTGGGTCAACAATCTGCCGCGTCGTGTCTCATGCGAGCTATCGAGCACGTTACGTCGAACCCATCGCTGCACCCGCTGGATTTGGGCGGAGCGGCTACGACAGCCCAAGTGACGGATGCCGTCTGTACATCGATTTCGAAACTGGCGGTCGATCGCCTAAATAGTTTGACACCTTAATAGACTTGACGAAAGCTGGACGGAAACTTGACGACTTAATCTTCGGATATCGCTAATGTGGTTTTCACAGGAGGGTAGAACCCATGAAATCCATTATTCGCAATCTCGCTTTGGCGCCCGTATTGTTGGCGGCCGCAGCATTGATGACAACCTCCGCGATGGCGGAGACCGCGATCAAGATTCCGTTCAACTTCACGGTGGGCGGCAAGGTTTTCCCCGCCGGCCGTTACGTAGTAGCGCGCGACGACTCGGGAAGCTTTGTGTCGCTGATTAACAGAGATGTTCCACAGGAAGCCAGCTGGGTTCTCACGCCTGGCGAACCCGCTCCAAATGACAGCAAGATCGCACTGAAATTTGACCGGGTCGGCAACACACACGTTCTGCAGTCGATTCAGTACGGTGGATTGATTACTTCCAAGCTGGACAAGAATCTTGAGCGTCAGTCCAACCAGATGGCCGAAGGCCGCTAGGACCGCGCTCAATCCTGGCGAAGACCGGAATCACGGGTTCTGAATGGGGCACGCCCGCTTTTTGATCAATGTTCCGCGTGCGTGCCTCAACTCTGATCTCATTTATTGCCAAACTCTTTTTATCGGATTAATGGGGCACCGCGAATTTGCGGAAGACGGGCAAGCGATAGTCGGCCTCCGATATCATCTCGTGCAGTAAGTCCCGCTGGCCAGGTCATCCTCGGCCAGCGTGATGTTTTCCGGCCGGCCAAGATCGCGCCAATAATATTCATCCGCCTTAAAGCCCTTTATTCTCTCTCCGCGGGCGGCAAGATGAACATACGTGGTTATGATCGAAAAAGCCCCCGCCTCTTCGATCTCCTGGAAAATCCGCGGAGAAATTACATGGATGCCTGTAAACGCCAGCTCCTGCATTCCTGACTCCCCCTCGACTGCAGCAACAGTCCGTCCCATCGCCGAGTTCCCATCATTGCCCCTTCGCGTAAGCCCAGCGGCACGGCCGCGGAACTGGCCGTTCGCGTCAAACAATAGAGGTCGTGAAGTAAACCGGTTTTGCACCGCCAACGTCGCGAGGACGCCCTGCTCCACGTGAAACTGAATCATGCGCGCAAGGTCGATATTGCTGATGACGTCCACGTTGTGCAGGATGAATGGCTCCTGCGAATGCGCGCCATCCTCGAGAAAGAACCATGCAGCTTTCTTCAAGCCGCCACCGGAATCGAGCAACTCATCCTCGCGCGAGACTTCGATCCGCATCCCGAAGTTCCGATTCACATCTAGGTACTCGGAAATCATGTCGGCGAAGTGATACGTGTTGATGATCACTTCGCGCACACCTGCTGCTCGAAGTCGCCCCAGCGCGATCTCCAACATGGCGCGGCCCGCAACCTCGACCAGGGCTTTGGGGCGGTCATCGGTGAGCGGCCGCAAGCGGGTGCCCATCCCGGCGGCCAGGATCATGGCTTTCATTTGGCCGTATTCTCCAACTCGACATGCCGCACCGTCACCTCTACTCCGTGCGTGGCTCGCAAATACCGGGCTAGCTGCTCAGCCAGAAAAACCGACCGGTGCTGGCCCCCAGTACAACCAAAGGAGACCATCAGGTTCTTGAAGTGGCGGCTTTGATAGCTCTTGACACTCGCATCCACAAGCGACATCACGTTGGCAAAGAACATGTGGACGCTTTCCTGCTGATTGAGATACTCAATCACGGGCGCGTCCTTGCCAGTCAGGTGTTTGAAGCGCTCCTCCCGCCCGGGATTGGGAAGGCTGCGCGCGTCGAATACGAATCCGCCTCCGTTTCCTGACTCATCGGCGGGCATGGCGTGGTGGAACGAGAAGCTGAAGATCCGCACCGCCAGAGGGGCGCCGGAAGAAGCCAGACTCTGCAGCTTCTCTGAACCCAGCATGCCTTGAAACGCCTCGAGCAACGCCGGCAGCGCGATGGGGAGGTGTACGTTGTGCGCCAGCCAGCGCAGGTTCTTCAGTGCATACGGCACGCTTTGCAGGAAATGCGCCTTGCGCTCATAAAATCCTCTGAAGCCATAGGCGCCCAGGGCCTGCATGATCCTGATATAGACGAACGCGTAGTAGTGTTCCATGAACACCGCGCGCTCGACCATGGTGTAACCCGAAAGGCAATCGAGGTAATAGTCGAGCAGATCCTGGCGCAGTGCCGGGGGTAGATCCGCCTTGCCGTCGTACAGCAGAGATGCGATGTCGTATTGCAGTGCTCCTTTGCGGCCGCCCTGGTAGTCCAGAAAAAATGGCTGCCCGTCGCGCAGCATGATATTGCGCGACTGGAAATCGCGATAAAGAAAATAATCGTGAGGCGCGGTCAGCAGAAACTTTGTCAGGCGGGCGAAATCATGTTCCAGGGCCTGTTCGTTGAAGGGGATGCCCGCCAGCCGGAGAAAATAGTATTTGAAATAATTCAGGTCCCAGTTGATGGATTGGCGATCGAAGCTGGCGCGTGGGTAGCATACCTTGTAATTCAGATCCCGGCCGGCTTCGACCTGAAAACGCGGCAGAACTGCCACCACTCTTCGATAGGCTTCGATTGCCTCCGGTCCGATCGCCTCCGCCGACCTATGCATGCTGAGAAATTCGAACAGGGTGGTGTCGCCGAGGTCTTCTTCAATGTAGGCGCCCTGAGAAAGATCTTCCGCGTAGATCTCGGGAACCGGCAGTCCGTGGCGGCGAAAATGCCGCGAGAATTCGAGGAAGGCAACATTTTCTTCCCGGACCGGATACTGAATTCCGATGGCGCTGCAGGCTCCGCCCGTGAGCCGCACGATGGCCCGCCCGGAGCCTCCGAGTTGGCCTTGAAGCGGCTTTACCTTCTCGGCGGGAAGATGAAAATGCTGTTCGAATAGCTGTTTTAGTACGTCCATGGATATCTTTCTGAGAATTGCTCGACTGTCTCAAAGATATCCAGCCAGAGGAAACCGGCGCAAGGCGCGACCAAGGCGAGGGAATGGGCGCATCCGGGTCGCCAACATTCATGTGCCGCTGGCTGACCTCTCGCCGGGTCCCTTGACCAACCGGGGCAAATGCCTGGCGCCCGAGGTTCGGCGCAGGTTTGTTCCTCTACGCGCGTGGCCTCGGGAAGGACGAAACCCGATTGCAAAAGATCCAGGACATTCAATACAGAGACGGGGTCATCCTCGCTTAGCCTTCGCATCCCGCCAATTCAAGCCATCGCGGATCGCGCAGCAGCACCGATTCCCGGCGCGACGACACGAAATTCTCTCTGCTCCACTGCGACAGGATGCGGCTGATCGTAAACAGCGTGGTCCCGGTCATCTGGGCCAGTTCCTCCCGCGACAACGAAACTTCGATCCCTTCATGCACCGTTTTGCCAACATGCTTGCTGAGCCGCAGCAGAGCCAGGGCCAGGCGCCTGGGAACCTTCTCTGTCGCCACTTCGCGAAAGCGCTCTTCGAGCTCCTGCAGGCGGCCCATCAGGACTTGGCTCAAGTTCTGCCGGATGCGCGGGCAGATCTCCACCAGGGATTGAAGAGTTGTGCAGTCCCAAACCAGGGCCGTGGTCGCCTCCATAGCCCGCGCTGTGCTGGGGTGGGACCCGGCCGTCGGCTCCGATAGCACGCCCAGGACGCTGCCCTTGCCATACATCCAGAGGATCACTTCGTTGCCGCTGGCACTGATTTGCGTGATCTTCACGGCTCCGGAACGGATTAAAAGCAGGCATCGCGCCGGTTGTCCCTGGATGAAGATTGATTCATCCCGCGCAAATGTCTTCGGACGGGCGCACGATGCAAGCTTCAGGATTTCATCTTGTGGCAGGCCGGCGCACAGCTGAGATGCGCTTAACAGATTCACACGCTCCTCCAGAACGGAGCTGCTCGCGGACGACCCGGATTGGCTCGCCCGAACTTGATAGAGATTTGCTGCCCCCATTTGGATCTCTCCCCCTGGCAATCAATTCGTTCAGCATTTCTGTTTGGTCGTGGTGGGCACAGGGACAAGAACCTCGCTCCGTCCTTGTGTCCTTTGGCTGGTTATGACTTCCGACTCCCCCAGAGAGTCAGGTCACAACTTTTGTAAGTGCCTGTTCGCGGGTAATCGTTTCAGATGAATCGGCGAACTAAAGTAACACCCGCCGAAAATGTCGGACCTTGACGCATAGGCCGAGAGAAACAGGGCCCGAAAGGTGGGAGCCGGCCGTGAGTGCCGTCGCGGCTTCTATGCCGGACAACCTGCCCATGAATGGTTCGGTGATAGACAAGTCAGGCGTGAAAGTTGCAGCTTTTACAACGGCTTCTTCGCCGTCGAAAACGGTGGCAACTTCGTATCCAGTTCTCTCCATCATTGCGGAGAGTGTGAGGGCGTTGGTTTGGTCCCAGTCCTCAACCAGGATTCTGGCTCGCCCCGCATGTCCGAAATATTTGCGCATGATAGAGTGTCCTCTCGCGAGCAACAATCCAGCACAGTGGACGACGGGGGAAGATCATCTGCCTCTGATCTTGGTGGACTTACATTAGAAGATTTGAGCGGGGGCAGAAACGAGGGAATTCTGATATTTTTGCAGGACTAAGGGTAAATGTTCTGCAGGGAAATCCCTACATCTGCTCACTCCACCAGGCCGTGTGTCACAGCGTAGCGTGCGACTTCTGCATTACTTGTCATTTGCATCTTGTCCATCATGCGGGCGCGATAGCTGCTCACAGTCTTTGCGCTCACGCGCAGGCGATTCGCGATCTCCGTGAGCGAGACTCCCCCAGCGATCATGAGCATGACTTCGAGTTCACGGTCCGACAGAAGTTCGTGCTGTGGTCTGCCGATCGATTCATCGAATCTCGACGCCAGCTTCTCGGCCAGGCTCGCACCCACATAGCGTCCTCCCGCAAGGACCTTTCGGGCCGCGATTGCCAGTTCCTCCGGGGCACTGTCTTTGTTGATATACGCCGCGGCTCCGCTCCGCAAACATCGCACCGCGTACTGGTCTTCGGGCTGGACGCTTAATACGATCACCGGCAGGCGAGGATAGATGCGTTTTACATCCTTTAGGACATCCAGCCCGCTGCGGCCAGGCATGTTTATGTCGAGCACCACAAGGTCCGTTGCCCGTTTCGCCAGCAATCCCAGCGCCTCGTCCGCATTGCCTGTTTCAGAAAATGTAGCCTCCGGAAGGGAGTCCGCAAGGATCTCCCGTAATCCGCGCCGCACCACCGCATGGTCATCTGTTATCAGAATGTGCATAGTCCCTATTCCTCAACAGGGCCGTGTGCAAGGGGACGCGCAGGGTGACCGTCGTCCCGCTCCCGGGGGAACTGGCAATCTCAAGGTCGCCGCCGCACACCTGCGCCCGCTCTTTCATGCCCAGAAGTCCCAGCGAATTGGATAGATCCGACTCGCAAAAACCCTTCCCATCGTCCGCCACAAGCAGGACCAGATCGCTATCCTCCTCGTATAGCGCCACCCGCGCTGATTTCGCCTGCGCGTGGCGCATCACGTTTGTCAGGCATTCCTGGAAAATCCGGAAAAACTCGGTAGCCTGATCGCCATCAAGGCTCACATCCGTTGCCAGAACAGTGACGGCACAATCGATGCCAGTCCGGAAAGCAAACTCGCTCGCCTGCCATTCGATAGCTGCAGCCAAACCAAGATCGTCCAATACTCCGGGACGAAGTCCGGTGCAGATTCTGCGTACGGATTCGACTCCTTCGTTGATCAGACCGATCGCTCCGCCCATGCGATCTTGGAATTCGTGTTTCGCCTTGGGCAGCCGCCTGGACATCCAAGTCAGGTCCAATTTGATTGCAGTAAGAATCTGGCCAATCTGGTCGTGCAGATCGCGTGCGACCTTGGTGCGCTCTTCCTCCCGCGCGCGCCTCAACCGTTCCGCCAATGCCTGGAACTGTTCTCCCTGCAAGGCCAACTTTTCGCTTCGCCGAAGCGCCTCTTCTGTCCGAATCCGATCGGTTATGTCCGCCGACGTCAAAACCACCATAGCGATTTCCCCGCTTTGATCGCGGATGGCCGAACCATTGCAACTCAGGATGCGCTCCTCGTCGATTGCTTTGAACCTTACTCTTACTTCGGTTGAGCGAATGTGCTCGCCGCGCAAGACTCGCGAGATGGGCCACTCGGGCAGGGCGAGTCTACGGCCTTCGAGGTCGAACACTTCCATGAGATCGGGAATCTCCATGACCGAAGGAGCGGCCGGTGGCCCACCGTACGTGCGCCGTGCGACGCTGTTCGCCATGATGGCGTTCCCGTCCCGATCGCAAACGTAGAGTAGCTCTTCGACGCTTTCGAAAATCGTGCGGAGCTGCGTCGCGGTGCGTTCGGCTTGCAGCCTGGCCTCGGCAAGTTCGCGTTCTGCCCGTTTGTGCTCCGTGACATCGCGAGCGGTAATCACCGCGCCGGTGATGGTGCCGTCTTCCCCCCGGACGGGGCCGAACGAAAGACTTCCTATCCAGGATTCGCCCGTGTCTCTGCGAAGATACCCATACTCAACGTTGGTCCCCGTCTCCCCGCAAAGAGCCCGGCGCATGGGGAACCTCTCCTCTGCAAGGGGTTCGCCGATCGCCGTGCACACTTCGAAGAGGCTGGTGAACTCGCTGAAGTTCCTGGCACATTCCGCCTTGTTCTTAAAGCGGTATAGGGTTGCAAATGCGTCGTTAAACTCCACGAACTGCCCATCTTTGTCAGTGATGATGACCGAATCCGTCATGCTGGAAAGCGCCGCTTCCAGCTTCGCCCGGCTCTCCGAGACCCGGCGCTGCGCGTGCTCCAATTCCCGTATCTCGGCTTCCAGTCGGTCTTTCGTCTCTTCCAACTGGCCGGTTCGCTCCGCAACCAGTTCCTCCAGGTGCTCCCTATGTTTCTTAAGTTCGATTTCGGCCCGGCGGCGGGCGGTAATATCGTTTCCCATCTCCAGGATCAGCCAGGAGCCATCGAGATCCTTGAAAGGGAAGTCGAAGGCCTCCATCAGCGAGTCGTCAGGAAAAGATACTTCGCGTTGGTTGGGTTGGCCGGTCGTGAGCGGAAGGAACGTCTCGCAGTGTTCGCACGGTTCCGTCCGCCCGTACCGCGTTTCGAAGCAACGCCGGTCCCCGGGTTGGCCAAATTTTTCCCGAAAGCTGCGGTTGGCAAACGCCACGCGATGGTCTGGGCGCAACAGGCTGACCATGGAGGGCAGCGTTTCCAGTACGTCGTAAAGCTGCTGCCGCTCTGCCTGGATAGACTGGGCTAGCGTTCGCTCTTCTTCCCGTCTTCGGCGTTCCAGTGAAACCGCCTCTTCCACCATGAATGCCGCGAGCTTTTGACGGTTGCGGTGATAAAGCTCAACAACGATGGAAAGAGAGATTCCGAAGACAAAGAAGATGGCGAGGCTCAAGACGTCGTAGGGGTCCTTTACCGCGAATTCGCCCTTTGGCGGGAAGATGAAAACTTCTGCCAGAAATGTGGAGAGCACTGTGACCGCGGCCCCGGCCCAAACACCATCTAATAATGACGCCAGAAGCACGGCCGGGTAGAACGTAATAAACGGTGCAAACCGGGGCTGCTGGTGCGCAACCAGTTCCCGGGCAAGGAAGGCAAGTGCCACCTCGCCCACAATGGCCAGGCCTCGCCAAAACCATCCCCGAATGAAACGAATGTTGGCTTGGGTCCCGGCTGCCCGTTCGGCGGCTGGACTTGCAATCGAACTGGGGTCTGTTGTCGAGAGTTCTGGTTCAATCGGGATTGATGCCCGGTCGGTCGCTTCCTGGGTCGAATCAAGTTCGAACATAGCTCACCGCGGTCCTGTTTCATGAAAGGGCAGACCAGCCCAACCGCCTGGGGAGTGGCACGCTCCGGTGTCGATTGACAGCTTAGCGCCCCAACAGCACACAGAGACGTGACACAGATCACGAACAGCATCAGAATCCGGCTTCTATTGCTCCCACCTCCCCGGATCTGTCCTTGATCGGGCGCGAAAGGGACCAGATCAAGTTCCCAGCACCCCCCTCCCCGGCATATCCGCTTCCATTTCGCACCCGACATCCAGCATTCAGATCCGATAACAGTGTTCGCGGTTTCCTCCAATGGAAACTCGAACGAAACGTCATCAATCTCAGCGATAAACCCGTGTGATGACCCTGTCTTGGAAGTCCACGCCGGCGGTGTCGAAGGTGCCTGGGAGAGGAAATTTCCCGACCTGACTTTCCGCGAACAATAGACCCGAAGAGACCTCGGTCACTGCCTGTAAACCTTTGTAAAATCACTGCCAAACAGCATTTGCGGTGTGATATCTTGTGCAGTTCCTCACCCTCCCGTTAACATGAGGACAACTTTCCCGGCCTGCTTTTACGTGCCGGCCAGACCACCCGTCTGAGTCGATACGTTTTCGCCCGCCAAAATGATCAAATGCTCGCTCGACAGGCCGGGGTTGAAGTTTGCCTTTGATGTGCAACAACGTCGCTTTCAATCTTTTGGTCCATCATGTGGCAAACCCGCAGCGGAATCGGGAGGTGTTTTGATGACAAAAATGCTGTTCAAACATGCGCCGCGCCGGCTGGCTGTTTTGATCTTTCTGTTCCTGCCTGGTATCGCACCTCTCGCCGCCCAGCAGGCTGGGCCGCCCACGGTCGTCGACAACGACACCATGCAGCTGCTTCTTAAACGGATCGACCAACTTGAGGCTCGGGTGAAACAACTGGAGGCGGAGAGACAACCGGCCGCCTCTTCCGACCTCTCGGTGGCCCGGGCTCCGTCATATCCCTCTGCGCCGCTGCCCGGGATGGATGGACCTCCCGTTTCGCCAAGCGCAATGCAGCCAGCCGCGCGCGTACAAGCCACCAGCCAGGCAGATGACTCTTCTCCGGCCGCCGCGCTGCAAAACGCGGTCGCGCAGACCGTGTCTTCCCCGCCTTCCGATCCCGAGCAGACCCAGTCGGACAACGCCATGATGGAGAGAATGGACGTAAGCCGGACTCTGCTTCGCATTCGCGGGTTCGGCGATATCTCTCTTCACGGCGGCACGCAAAAAGGGGATACCACCTCTTTCTCGCTCGGACAGTTGGACCTGTTTGTTACCTCCGATGTTTCCGACAGATTCAAATTCCTGAGCGAGATCGTGTTTGAAGCCGGGCCGGACAACATTTACGGTCAAACCACGACAGGGCTCAACTCTTTCAGCGTCGATGTCGAACGGTATCTGCTCGAATACTCCCACAACGACTACTTCAAAATTTCCGCGGGCCGGGGCCACACGGCCATCGGGTATTACAACACTGCCTACCACCACAGCTCGTGGCTGCAAACAACCACCGGCCGACCTTTCCTTTTCGAGTTCGAAGATCGGGGAGGGATACTTCCCGTCCACATGGTTGGCGTCAGCGCTTCGGGCCAGATCCCATCGGGCTCGCTGGGACTGCACTACGTTGCTGAGGTGGGCAACGGCCGCGCATCCCGGGCGCCGCTCGTTGAGGAACCGGTTCAAAACGAGATCGACGATGTGAACCACAAGGCCTTTAATGTTGCCTTGTTCGCAAGGCCTGAGGCTGTCCCCGGCCTTCAGGCCGGGTTGTCGTTCTATCGCGATATTCTGGCTCCCCTTAATCAGCCCCGCGTCGGCGAGTCGATTCTTGCCGGTCATATCATTCTGGAGCGTCCAAAATACGAGTGGCTCAATGAAGCTCTCCTCGATCGCCACACGATTGAAGGCACTTCCCTGGCCTACAACACGCCTGGCTTCTACAGCCAGATTTCAAAACAATTCGGCGCCTATCGACCCTATTTCCGTTATCAATACGTGAATGCTCCCAACAATGAACCCGTTTTCCCCGACGTGCAACTGCGGGCGGGCCCATCCGCGGGTCTGCGTTTCGATGCCAGCGAATCCGTAGCCCTGAAGTTTCAATACGACTACACCTTCTTGCGGAATCAGCCTGGAGTGAATGACCTGGAACTGCAACTTGGTTTCACCTTCTGAGAAGATTTTCATAGAATGCAACGCTCGACGATCTTCGTCATTACCGCACTGTTGCTCGCCCGCCTCCCGCTGGACGCGACACATGCATTTGTTCGTCTGCCATATTCGTCCGTGACCGAACCCGCCGTCGCGAGCGAGCCCCTTGTGATTGTCGTGAATCGCTCCAATCCCGTAGACGACGTTTCATTCTCCGAGTTACGTAAGATTTTCCTGGGCACCCGCAGCCACTGGGCAAATGGAAGACGGATCACGCTCGTCATGCGTGAGCCCGGCGAGCCCGAACGCGTTGCCATCCTTCGCGATGTGTGCGGTTTGAACGAAGATCAACTCAAGAACCACTTTCTTCATGGCCTGTTTACCGGTGAAATTCTGGTTTCGCCCAAAATTCTTTCTTCTCCGACGGGAGTGCGCAAATTCATCTTCAACGTACCCGGAGCCATTGGCTACCTCCGCATCGGAGATGTCGATCCAACCGTGAAGGTGCTGCGCATCGACGAGCTTCTTCCCGAAGACAAAGGGTACCGACTTCACGTTCAGGCTGAGTTGGCGAACGGAAATTGAAAACTATCCCCCAATTCGTGACCTCGCGCCGGGCTCTCCGCCCCATGCCCGTTGTGGACCGTCTTTTGCTGGACGCTTCGCGCCACAACGCTGTCTTGCTGCTCTTGGTCATATGTTGTGGGATAGCCTTGGTCGGCGCCTTTATTATCCGAGACTTGCGCGCCGCCAACGCCGAAGCACAGGAAATCTACACCGGTTCGGTTCATGGCCTGCAGAAAATTGGGGAACTCCAATATGAAGCCCAGGAGACGCGCCGCGCCACCCTGTACGCGCTGACCACCACTGATAGCAATCTCCAGGTGGAATACGCCGATCAATCGCGAGCCGCCGACCGGCGCGTGACCGACGGGATCGCCGAATATCGGAATGAGGCGAAATCTGCCGAAGGTCTGTCCCTTGCCGACCGACTCAATCACGATTGGATCACGTACCTCGGAGTTCGCGACGAAGTTCTGGCCTCCATTCTCGAGGGAAGTACACAAGAAGCAGTCAGTCTCGATCTCAAAGGCGGCGTGCCGGCATTCGAACGCGTCCGCCGCGATCTCAACGAAGTCAAGAGACTCTATGGTGAAGATGCCTCGCGGCGCGAGGACGATCTGGCTGCTGCGTCGCGTCGTTCCTCATACAAGCTGGTTGGGATCTTCAGCTTCACCTTCCTCCTTTCGAGCGCCGCGGGATGGGCCATCCAACGGAGCCGGATGTTGAGCAGAATGCAACTGGCTCATCTGCAGATGGAGTTTGTCGCCTCCGTCTCGCACGAATTACGCACCCCGCTGGCCGTTATTCGGTCGGCGGCTGACAATCTCGCTGACGGCCTGATTCGCGACAAGGATGCGATGCGCAAGTATGGCGCCATTCTGCAGCATCAGAGCCGTGGCATGAGCGACCTGGTCGATCAGATCCTGCTCTTTGCCTCCACTGAGGATCGCACCAACCGTTACGTGCTGCAGCCCGTTAACGTGCAGAGGATTATCGACTCAGTGGTTGCCGATACCGAAAGCATTTTGCGCGGAGCAGGATTTACGCTGGAAATGAGAATCGAGCCCAATCTGCCCGATGTTGCGGGCGACCTCGGTGGGATTTCCCAGTGCCTTCAGAACCTGATCGGGAATGCCGTAAAGTACGGGGGCGAGGATCGTCACATTACTCTGCAGGCCTTTGCCTTCCACACCGGCCGTGGATCCTCCGCGGAGTTGCGCATCTCCGTCGCTGACCAGGGAATCGGAATTGATTCGTCCGAGATTCCTTATATTTTCGATCCCTTTTACCGCAGCCCGCGCGTTCACGCCGCCCAGATTCATGGCACAGGCCTTGGATTGTCACTGGCCAAGAGGATCGCAGAATCCATGGGCGGAAGACTCACCGTCGTCAGCCAGCTCGCCGTCGGCAGCACCTTCACTCTACACATGCAATTTGCAAAAGGAGAAGACATGGAGATGGCCGAAGCCGTGGCCCGGCAATCTCGATTGTCACGAACATGAACGAACACATTTTGATTGTCGAAGATGAGCAAGAGTTATGCCTGACCTTGGGCGATCGTTTGCGGAGTGAAGGCTATGCTGTTGAATGCGCTTTCGACGGCAAGTCCGGGATGGACAAGATTCGCGAAGCACCGTTCGATCTGGTGATTCTCGATCTCATGCTCCCGGTGCGCAGCGGGTTGGATCTGTGCGTGGACATTCGCCGCTCCGGATTTACAACGCCTATCCTGATCCTCACCGCCCTGGGCCAGTCTGTGGAAAAGGTCGCAGGATTAAAACTGGGAGCGGATGATTATGTAACTAAGCCGTTTGATACCCCTGAACTGATGGCGCGCGTTGAAGCACTCCTGCGCCGGGTACCGAATCGGTCCGAAGGCGTCCGCGCGGATGCCAGCGAGATGTATTACCTCGGCGAACTCGTCCTCGATGCCCGAAAGGGTAAAGTCACCAGGAATGGCCAGCCGGTCAACCTGACGTCCCGCGAATTCCAGTTGTTCCGCTACCTTGTTGAGCACCGCGGCATCACGGTATCCCGCGAAGAACTGCTGGAGCAGGTTTGGGGCCACATACCGGGCACACTGACCCGAACTGTCGACATGCACATCGCCAGTCTGCGTCAAAAGCTTGAAAATCTTCCCAAAAAACCGGAAATGATCATCACCGTTCCCTTGATGGGCTACAAATTCCAAATTTAGCCCCTGGGCCGGGGCCGCCTTCCCCCTCTCAGCGTAACGCCATACATTCATGCAGCGCCGCCGGTACGCTCGTCTCCGGTCTGCGAACCCGTCCCCGCAAGTCCCCAAAGCTTCGTCCGGGGTGGAGATCTCGGGAGCCTGAACAAAGATCGCAAATTATCCCTGCCGAAGTTGACACAAGGCGGGCGGAATAGGTCATGCTTTCTTTCGAAGGAGACCGCGCCTGCATGTGCGAACTATCCTCCCCGGTTGCTGAAGCAATCCTTGCCTCCCGCCCCCGCACCCATGAAACGAACCCCCTTGCGGCTCGATCCCCGCGGTGGGCAAAGTCAGCAGTCGAGGAATACACACGATGAAGCCTCCCCAGGGCCGCAACCGCGTTGTCATCGAGGAAGTCAACCCCCAGATCGATTCTGGCCGCCATCCCGTTTGCCGCATCGTGGGACAAGATGTCGTTGTGACGGCGGCCATCTTTGCCGATGGACACGATCACCTCGCCGCGCAGCTTCACTACCAGCGCAGTACCGAACGGCGTTGGCGGACCACCCCGATGACCCCGGTAAACAACGATATCTGGACGGGTTCGTTCAAGGTGGATAAACTCGGCGGCTGGCGATTCACGATCCTCGGCTGGGTTGATCACTTCATTACCTGGGAGAGCGAACTCCGCAAGCGTCTCACCGCCCAGGATCCCGCGCTCGCGGCGGCCCCCGAGCCGGAACCAGTGCCCGACGACAGCGGAGGATGGACTGTCCCCACCATGACCGGCGAGCAAAACATTCCCCTCGCGCTTCGCAGCGGCGCCATCCTGATCAAACAGGCTGCCTCCCGCGCCCACGGCGCCGATGCCAAACGCCTCCTCGACGTTGCGCGATCGTTGAATGAAAAAGCGGACCGCAACGATGCATACTACGAATATCCGCTGGACAACGAAATTGTTGAATTAGTCGAGCGTTATCCAGACCAGACCTTTGCCACTCGCTACGAACCCGAGTTGTCGGTGTGGGTCGACCGCGAACGCGCCGGCTTCTCTGCCTGGTACGAATTGTTTCCGCGATCCGCGTCGCCCGTTCCGGGTAAGCACGGTACCTTTGCCGATGTCGAAAGGCAACTGCCTGAGATTGCCGCCATGGGCTTCGATATCGTCTATATGCCGCCCATTCATCCCATAGGCCGCGCCTTTCGCAAAGGCCCGGAAAACTCGACAACCGCCAATCCCGGCGATCCAGGCAGCCCGTGGGCTATCGGCGACAAGTCGGTCGCGCCCGATCCGTCTGACCCCAGCCGAATTAAGGAAGACGACGGCGGTCACAAGTCGATTCTCCCCGAACTTGGAACCTATGCCGACTTCGATCACCTCGTGGCGGCCACCCGGGAGCGCGGAATGGAGATCGCGCTCGACATCGCGTTCCAGTGCTCGCCCGACCACCCCTGGGTAACCCAGCATCCCACCTGGTTTAACATTCGCCCCGACGGAAGCATCCAGTACGCCGAGAATCCCCCCAAGAAATATCAGGACATTTACCCGCTCAACTTTGAGTCACCCGATTGGCGCAGCCTCTGGGACGAGCTGTATTCAGTCTTCGAGTTCTGGATCAACCGCGGCGTGTACGTCTTTCGCGTGGATAATCCGCATACCAAGGCGCTGCCGTTCTGGGAGTGGTGCCTGGGCACTCTCCACGTGAAGTATCCGGAATCGATCTTTCTCGCTGAAGCTTTTACGCGGCCGCACGTGATGTATTGGTTGGCCAAGGCCGGATACACGCACTCCTACACTTACTTCACCTGGCGCAACTCCAAAGTGGAATTGCAAAGTTACCTTGAAGAGATCACTCGTCCACCGGTCAGCGAATTCTTCCGTCCCAACTTCTGGCCCAATACTCCCGATATTCTGCATAAGACTCTGCAGGACGGCGGACGCCCGGCCTTCATGTTTCGCCTGGTTCTGGCCGCGACCCTGACCGCTAATTATGGAATCTATGGGCCGGCCTATGAGCTGTGCGAGAATGCACCGGCCAAGCCCGCAGCGGGCAAGACCGAATCGGAAGAATACCTGATGAGCGAGAAATATGAGATTCGCCAGCGCGACCGCAACGCGCCCGGGTCGCTCGTGCCCCTTATCACGTTGATCAACCAGATTCGCCGCGCCAACCCCGCCCTGCAAAGCAACGAGTCCCTGCTATTTCACCCTGTCGACAACCCCAACCTGCTGGCTTATTCCAAATCGACTCCGGATTTCACCAACACTATTCTCGTGATCGTAAATCTCGATCCGTACAATCAACAGTCGGGCTGGACCGATCTCGACTTACCCCGGATCGGATTAGCTCCGGGAACGGACTTCTATGTGGAAGACTTGTTGAATGGCACTAGCTATACGTGGCACGGGCGTCGAAACTATGTAGTATTGCGTCCTGGAATCCAGTCAGCGCACCTCTTCCGCGTAGTGCGGGTACCGTAAGACGATTGAATCTTTGTGCGTGCTATCCGGTTCCGGCGCATTAACTAAAAACGCGCCGAAAGCTGGGTCCCCAAATGTCGTTAGACCGCAGCCGGAAAGCCGACTGTCGGGCCGCCAATCGAAACGATTCGCATCCAATTATCTCGGAGAAGTCGAATTGAAGAAGCTAGCCAGCGCAACCGACCCGTTCTGGTACAAAGACGCACTCATCTACGAGTTGCACGTGCGCGCGTTCGCCGACTCCAACAACGACGGCATTGGCGATTTCCCCGGTCTCATGTCGCGTCTCGATTATCTCCAGGACCTGGGCGTCACCTGCCTCTGGGTTCTGCCCTTTTTCCCCTCGCCGCTGCGTGATGACGGTTACGACATCGCCGACTACACCGACGTCAATCCGTCATACGGCACGCTGAACGACTTCAAAGCCTTTCTTGACGCCGCCCATCAGCGCGGGATGCAGGTGATGATCGAACTGGTCATCAATCACACCAGTGATCAGCATCCCTGGTTCAAGGCCGCGCGCCTGGCGCCCCCCGGGTCGGCGCAGCGCAACATGTATGTGTGGTCTGATACAGACCAGAAATACAAGGACGCGCGCATCATCTTTACCGATACCGAGAAATCCAACTGGACCTGGGATGAGACCGCCCGCGCTTACTATTGGCATCGCTTCTTCTCCCATCAGCCGGATCTTAATTTCGACAACCCGACGGTAATCGAGGAAGTCCTCAAGGCCATGCGCTTCTGGCTCGACATGGGCGTGGATGCGCTGCGCATGGACGCGATTCCTTATCTTTGCGAACGCGACGGCACCAGTTGTGAGAACCTGCCCGAGACCCACGTCGCCATCAAGAAAATCCGTGCGGCCATCGATGCCGACTATGCAAATCGTCTCGTCCTGGCCGAAGCCAACCAATGGCCGGCCGATGTGCGGCCCTACTTCGGCGACGGCGACGAGTGCCACATGGCCTTTCACTTCCCGCTCATGCCGCGCATCTACATGGCGCTCCGGCAGGAGGACCGGCTGCCCATCACCGATATCATGGCGCAGACGCCGCCAATTCCAGATAACTGCCAGTGGGGCTTGTTCCTGCGCAACCACGACGAACTTACTCTGGAAATGGTCACCGACGATGAGCGCGATTACATGTACTTCGCTTATTCGGCCGACCCGCGCATGCGCATCAACGTTGGCATCCGCCGCAGGCTTGCGCCTCTCGTCGACAACAACCGCCGCCGCATCGAGTTGCTGAACTCGCTCCTGCTCAGCTTTCCCGGTACCCCCATCCTTTACTATGGCGACGAAATTGGCATGGGCGACAATATCTACCTCGGCGACCGTAACGGCGTGCGCACGCCCATGCAATGGACCTCGGATCGCAATGCCGGCTTCTCCAAGTGCGACCCCGCTCGGCTCTACTTCCCGGTGATCATGGATCCTATCTACGGTTACCAGGTGGTCAACGTGGAAGCCCAGCTCAGCGATCAGTCGAGCTTGCTGCACTGGACGCGCAACATGATCGCCCTGCGCAAGCTGTTCCAGGTGTTCGGACGCGGAACCCTTACCTTCCTCAATCCCGCCAACCGCAAGATTCTTGCCTACCTGCGCGACCTCGACCGCGGGGACGGAACTCACGAGACCATTCTGTGCGTTGCCAACCTGAGCCGATTTGCCCAGCCGGTCGCACTTGACCTGGCGCCGTTCGCCGGCATGGAGCCGGTGGAGATGCTCGGGTATGTATCGTTTCCCACCATCACCGAAGCGCCTTATTCCCTCAGCCTTGCACCCTACTCCTTCATCTGGCTCGAACTTCAGCCGGCCGCGGCAAAGCCCGATCAATTCCCCGAACAGGTCCTCGAGGTACCTGGCGAGAACTCGATAGAAGAGTTCGCGACGCTCGACCTTATGACTAGGGGCTGGGCTGGCTTCGTGACTGGTCACGGCTTGGCAATCCTGGAAACGGCACTCCCGGCCTGGCTTCCACGGCAACGTTGGTTTGGGGCCAAGACCAAAAAGATTCAATCCGTCAAAGTGCTCGATTGGGCTGAGTTGCCCGCTCCTGTAGCGGCCAGCACCGCCCCGCCCAGCACGGAGTTGCCCTCGGTCAGTTCCATTCCGGCGGCGCTTTTCTATTTCGAAATCGGTTACGGCGATAACCTTTGCGATACCTACCAGGTGCCGATTGCATTCAGCGCGGGTGCGGATGCCGACGCACTGTCCGCCCAACATCCCGAGAGCATCCTCACAAGGATGCCTTCTCCCTCGGGACCAGGAGTTCTCCACGATGCGACCGTTCGCGAAGATCTGCGCCAGGGGTTACTCACGCTGATCGAGCGCAATGCTACGGTTGCGCTTTCCACGACCCGGGTCGCAGCCCTCGAAACCGCGGCCTCCCGGGCAGCCTCCGCCGGCGGAAACACCGCCAGTGAAGCAACGACCGAAGTTGATGCTGTCGAAGTTTTGCATCACCCTGAATGGGCAGCCACGAATCCAGCCTCGGCCGGTCCGAATGCAAGCGAGGTCCCCGCGGCCGCCGTAGTAAACGAATCCATGCCGGCCGCCCCTCTTTCGCCTGCGGGCCTACCAGTTGCGCCGGTTCCTATAAGCGCCCAACCGGGCGAAGCGGTAACCTCGCCCCGGACCAGCGCCCCCGCCTCTTTCGCGCAGCGCAGGCAGCCCCGCGAGTCGCCGTCGGCCGGCGATCCTGTCCCCGCGTCGGGACGGCTCGACGCCCGGTCTTCCTCAGCGTTTGCCCGGTCGCGCGATGCCCATCGCCTGCCGGCCTCGATCGGCTCAGCCGAGCAGTCCAACTCCTCAATCATCTATGGTAAAGAGCTCATCCTGAAGTTATTCCGCCGCTTGCAGCCGGGTGAAAATCCAGACGTTGAGATCGGCCGCTTCCTGACTGAGGTCGCTCATTTTCGCCGTATTGCTCCGTTTCTCGGCGAGATCACGATTACTCCCTCGCGGGGAGAAAAGACGACCGTTGCCATGTTGCAGGGACTGGTTGCGAACCACGGAGACGGCTGGCAGTGGTTTCTCGATCAGCTTTCCAGCTTCTTCGAGTCCGTCGCGTCGTTGCCCAGACCCAGGGAATTGCATGCTCCCGGCTTCGTTGATCAGCTGGAGCCGTCCCCCGAGGCACTGAAGTATGCGGCACCGGCGCTCGAGGCGGCGGCGCTGCTGGGGCGGCGCACCGCGGAAATGCATCTCGCTCTGGCCATCCATACAGATGATCCCGCCTTCGCCGCGGAACCGTTCACCCCGGAGCACCTGAGCCGGGATGCGCAACGAATCGAAGCTCAGATCACTTCCACCCTTGACACACTGAAAGGAAAACTTCCTGCGCTCGTGGACATGATCGCCGACGATGCCGCTCTGCTGCTTTCACGGCGGCGCGAACTGATCAACCGGGCCCACGCCATCGAGTCCGGCCCGACGGCAGGGAAGCGCATTCGCATTCACGGGGACTATCACCTCGGGCAGACCCTGCGCACGGGGACAGATCCCGGATCCGGCGACTTCGTTTTGCTGGATTTCGAAGGCGAACCCGCCCGTCCGCTGATCGAGCGCCGTCAAAAACAGTCGCCCTTGAAAGACGTGGCAGGAATGGTGCGGTCGTTTTCTTACGCGGCGCATTCTGGCCTCAATGATTTCCTCGCCGAAGGCCGTAGCGAAACCGAAACCGAAACCGCGCCCGAGCCATTGGCTGCCTGGGCGAGGTTGTGGCAAAACTCGGTTTCTTCCGAGTTTTTGAAGGCTTACCGTGTCGCTATTGCCGCGAATTCTGATCTCCTTCCCCCACCAGGGCAGGCGCAAACCCTCTACGCGGCCTACCTGCTCGAAAAGGCGCTGTATGAGTTGCTGTACGAGTTCAATAATCGCCCCACGTGGCTTCGCATCCCCATTAGTGGCATCCTATCGATGTAGTATGTTTGCCAATAAATCTGCTGGAACTGATTCGTCCGGCCTGAAAACCTTCCAATAGAATCGTTCTATCCCTATGGCGATCGCAGACCCCATCCCCGAGTTCTCGCGTCCCCCCACCCGGACCGGTTTCGCTCTGCTTGTGATGGTGGCTCCTTTGCCGACCTCGCAATTGGAAGGCCTGCTGGCCAAATTGGCCACATCGTTTCCGCCCGACGATCTGCTAGTCGCCCTTCAAAACGAGATAGCCGCGGACGTTTACCTGCCCCTGCACATTACCAGCGCACCACCCGCTGCATCGACCTGGACGCTCACAGCGGTCGATTTTGTCAATGCCTTCCAACTGGCGCAAAAACACGAAGCGCGCGCTATCCTGATGCTCGGACCGGACTCCGGATCTCTCAGTGGTGCCGCCCTGCACGATCTCGCCAGCGCGGTCCTGTCGGCATCGATCGACCTCGCCCTGCCGTACTATGATTTGCCGCCCCACGCCGGGCTGGTGAATTCGGCGATTCTTTATCCCCTCACGCGGGCTTTATTTGCCACCCGTGCCCGCTTTCCCCTGGCCATCGATCTCGGATTGTCGTTGCGCATGGCGGAGAAACTCGCCGCCGCCGGTCAACGATTTATGTCGCTCAACCAGAATGAAGCCCTGCTCTGGCCCGTTTCCGAGGCCATTGCCGCCGGCTTCGCCATTGAACAATGCGATGTCGGTGCCCGGGTCCTTCCGCAACCCTCCGATCCGGATATCCGTGCGATCCTGGGCCACGTCACCGGCTCACTCTTCTCCGACATCGAGGCCAAAGCGGCATTCTGGCAACGCGCGCGCCGCCTGCCGCCCCCGCGGCCTTCGGTTCCCCAGCGGCACACAGTCGAAGGCCATCCCGACATCATGCCCATGATCGATGGCTTTCGCCTCGCCTACAGCAACCTGCAGGAAATCTGGTCGCTGGTGCTCCCGCCCAACACGCTCCTCGGGCTCAAGCGGTTATCAATTGTCGACGCCGCTTCCTTCCGCATGCCCGAAAACCTCTGGGCGCGCATCGTATACGACTTTCTCATCGCATATCGCTTGCGGACCATTAATCGCGGGCACCTGCTAGGCGCCCTCATTCCGCTCTACCTCGCCTGGGTGGCGGGCCACATTAACATCACCGCCTCGGGAGCTGACTCAGAGCGGCATATCGAAGCGGTGGCCGCGGCTTTCGACGCCGACAAACCTTACCTGGTCTCGCGCTGGCGCTGGCCAGACCGGTTTAACCCATGACTGCCTTGGACGCTTCGCGGGTTTCGCTCATGTATGAAATCATCCAATTCCGGATTCCATCAACAAAAGAGTCGATCCAGGAGTGAGTCCGATGCATACCATCCTTGCCATGATGCTCCAGTCGAAGTCCTCCCTCATTACGCAGCCGATCTATCCCGATAACAGCTCGATCCTGGGACATATGTCCGATGCTTTGCATCAGTCCATTTACCGCGTCCTTTCGCTCCTCATCGCCATACTTCCTGGGATTCTGGCGTTCTTTGTCGCTCTCGCAATTTTCACATTGATCGGGATGGCCATCTCCGGAGTGCTGCGGCGCGGCCTGACCTGGTTTAAGTTCGACGATCGCCTGGCCCGAACCCGATTGGCTGCCGATTGGACTCCGTCAAGTTCCCCCACCGAAATCATCGCCCGCGGTTCCTTCTGGGGATGTGTTCTTCTCGGTCTGATCGTCGGCGTCTCGGCCTTTGACGCGTCCTATGCGACCAGCACTCCGCTCCCCGTTTCGCTGCTGCCCTATCTCACCCATGCCGTCGGAGCCATCCTGCTGCTGATTGCCGGTACCCTGATCGCGCGCTTCCTGGCTCGATCGGTGCTGATCAGCGCCGTTAATGCGCAACTGCAATATGCTCGCTTTCTTTCTCTCGGCGTGAAGTGGCTCGTGCTAGTTCTCACCGCCGCCATGGTGCTCGATCACCTGGAGATCGGAAGAGAGATTGTGGGATTGGCCTTCGGCATCCTGTTCGGCGGAATCGTACTTACCCTGTCGCTGGCGGTGGGACTCGGCTCCCGCGATATCGTCAGCCGGTCCCTGGAGAGCCACGTAGAACGCGAGCGCGGCATAACACCACCGCCTCCACCCACCAACGGCCCGGGCGAGTCGTTTCGCCACTTCTGATTGCTCACACTTAGTTCGCGACTCTAACCTCTTTGGGTCAGGCCTGCTACTACCTTAGTGGAATGAATAATTGCGAGTGGCCAGTTACATCACTTATGCTTGTGACCTTGGTCACGCATGAGGCATTAGTAACAGATAAATTCATTACTTCAGGTCTTAATTCGGGGTATACTCCAGCCAAATAGCACCCTTATCCAGCCGACACAGAACCTGCGGGAATGTGCGTCTGCTTAATAGATGGCCAACGGCCGTATAGCCCTAACTGCGCGAATTTAGATCGATTCTTGATGGAGTTCCTGATGAGTTGCCTTCCCTCTGATGAACCAGTCTCCCATTCGTCGTGTGTCCAGGATCAAAAAACCAGCCACTTGACACCCTCCGGTTCGCAACCGGCAGGAGGGCAGTTAACCCCCGCGAACCCATGCCGCGATCGTAGATCGGCGTTGAAGAAGCTTACGAGGCAAACGCTGCAATTGGCATTTACCTGGGCGGCTCTCGTCCTGCCGGCCGTGGGAGTCTTCGCGCAGTCGCCTACATTTCCTGCCACCGCCGTCGGCACTGCTTCTGCCCAGGTCACGGTCACGGTCACGGCACCATTAGGAGGCGAGGTATCCAACGTCGAGGTCCTGACGATAGGCGCTCGAGGATTGGACTTCGCTGCCGGCAGTGGAGCATCGTGCCAGTCAAGAGAACTTGACCCGAATCAGACGTGTCAGCAGTCGGTTGTATTTACTCCTTCGTATCCTGGCATGCGCATGGGTGCCGTCGTGCTGATAGGCGAAGTGAACGGCGAAGATAACAAGGTACTAGGCACGGCCTACCTGTCGGGCGTTGGGTCGTCAGGCCTTGGCGTCATGGCTCCCGGCAATGTGACCGCGGTCGCGGGTATGTACCGCCAATGGACTTCGACCAGGGACGGGGTGCTGGCCACTTCCGCGAACCTGGAAACACCTTCGGATATTGTGCTGGATGGCGCGGGAACTATGTACATTGCGGACGGGGGGCACAATAAGATTCGCGTAGTTGACCCTCCGGTCAGCCCCGCGACGGCGGGCATTATTCATACTTTTGCGGGAAGCGGAGTTGCGGGCTTCTCGGGCGATGGTGGCCCGGCGAAAGCGGCAAATTTAAATAGCCCCACTGGCCTGGCGCTCGATGGTGCGGGAAACCTGTACATTGCGGACACCGGCAACAACTGCATTCGAAAAGTGACCCCCGCTGGGAAGGTCACCACGATTGTCGGCAACGGCGTGGCTGGATACGCGGGCGATAATCAGGTTGCCGATACCGTGACCACGCAACTGAACCAGCCCCTGGGCGTCACCGTCGACTACGCGGGAAATCTCTACATCGCCGACACCAGCAACCAGAGCATCCGCAGGGTAGATGCAGTTACGGGCGTGATTACCACGGTGGCCGGGAACGGGGTTGCAAGCGGACTCGGCGACGGCAGGGGCACCTATTCGGGAGACAATGGGGCGGCCACCTCGGCCGGGCTTAGCCTTCCTTATGCCGTGGCGTTCGATGCGTCGGGCAACATGTTCATCCCGGACTCCGCCAACGATTGCGTGCGTCGTGTCGACGCCGTCACTCAGATCATCACGACGGTGGCCGGAATCGGTGGTCAGCCTGGATCTCCGGTCAACGGAACTTCAGCCACATCCACCAGGCTGAACGAGCCGTCCGGTGTCGCGGTCGATGCAGCCGGCAACCTTTACATCGCCGACACGCAGAATGCGGCAATCCGCAAAGTGAACTTCGCGACCGGCCAGATTTCGACACTGATCGCCAATGGCGCCGGTAATGCGCTCAGCACCAGCAACGCTCTCGCGCCGGTGCAGATTTACGCGCCTGTCGGAGTCTATCTGGATGGTGCCGGCAATCTCTTTTTCGCGGACCTCTATTACATGCTGGTGTCAAAGATCGACAGCAGCCGAGGGGTATTGAATTTCACAGCGACCAAGGTTCAACTAGGGTCCCAATCGCCCAGTCCGCTTGTTCAGACGCTGGAGAACGATGGGAACGCTCCGCTGAATCTCACCTCGCTGACAAATGACGCCAACGCAGTCATCGACACAGTTACCACAACCTGCAGCTTGACGTCTCCGCTGGCGCAGGATACCGATTGCGCCATTGGCGCCTACTTTGCACCCTCACTTGCCATCACCATTCCAACTGGTGCGAGCCAGCTTCAGGTCGACGCGAATGTGAATGCTGCCGGTACCATGCCGGTCTCGCCCCTCGACGTAATCGTGGTCGGGGATGCGGTACCGGTCAACGCAACGACACTCGTCTTGGTCTCGAGCCCCGCCAGCCCCTCCACTTACGGACAGAATGTTACCTTTACGGCGACGGTTTCGTCGGGAGCGACACCCACCGGCAGCGTGGCCTTCACCATTGATGGAGTCACTACAGTTCCGGCGTCGGTAAACGTGAGTTCCGCGGGTAATAACTCGGCGGTAGCGACTTATACGACCACGGCTCCGCTGGCAGTCGGCGCGCACACCGTTCTGGCTACGTTCACCAGTGCGAAGTCAGCCAACTTCCTTTCCAGCAACAGCACGCTGACCCAGGCAGTCAATGAAGCGACCGCCGTTGCGGTTACGTCGAGCGCGGGAAGCACGGCCGTGCTTGGGACGAGTGTGAGGTTTACCGCCAAAGTCGTCATCTTCGGTGGCGGAGGAGTGACTCCGGATGGCACCGTCACCTTCTACGACGGTGCCATCCCCATCGGCAGTCCTGTGGCCATCGATGGCACGGGCACGGCGTCTGTTTCGATTGCCTCGCTGAGCAGCGGAACGCACCAGATTGTCGCTGTTTTTGGCGGAGATCCCAACACCTTCATTCTTGGCAGCAGGTCGGCGTCATTGAACTTGGATGTGCAGGGGACGTCGGCGCTCCAGGTCAATTCGGCACCGAATCCGTCGATCTACGGTAACTCCGTTACTTTCGTTGCCACGGTCACTTCCAATAGCGGAGTAGCCGCCACCGGCACTGTGAAATTCCTGGATGGAACAACCCAGATCGGAACCGCGACGCTCGCAGGCAATCCAGGTGCGGCCTCATTTGCGATCTCAACGCTCACCGCTGGTTCTCATTCCATCAGCGCCTCCTATCAGGGGGATCAAAACAATGGCCCGGCGTCGGCATCGGTCGCCCAGACAGTGAATTTGACCCCCACCGTTACCCTTGTGAGTGCGACACCCGATCCGGGCATCGCCGGGAAGGCGGTGACCCTGACGGCGACCGTAACCGTGGCATCGGGTACGGGAAAGACCACCGGGACCGTAACATTCACCGATGGCTCTGCCATCCTTGGAACCGCGACCGTCGGCGCTGGCGGCACGGCATCCCTGAACAAAACCCTCTTCCCGGGCCCGCATGCCATTGTGGCCACCTATGGCGGCGACGGCAACGATAACGGCAGCGCCTCCGCGCCCCTGGCTTTGCCCATCAACCTCGCCGCCACGGCAGTGGCCCTTACATCAAGTGCCTCGCCGGCCACGGTTTTGTCGGCTGTCACCTTTACGGCCGCCGTCACCGGTAATGGTGGAGTTCCAACCGGGACCGTCACCTTTGCGGTTGACGGAGCCGCGGTCAACACGGCAACGCTCGATGCCACCGGCAAGGCCTCCTTCAGCGACTCGAACATTACAGTCGGCAGTCACGCGGTAACCGCCAGTTACAGCGGCGATACCAATGACAACTCCAGCGTGTCGAGCGCCCTTACGCAGGCCATGCACGCTATCGCCACGACCACCAGCCTGGGCACAGGCGCGACCGCCGGGCCTGCACCGCAGACCGTTCTCATTGCGACGGTCGTAGGCACCTCCGGCCCCACGGCCACAGGCACGGTCACGTTCACGAATGGTTCGATTGTGATCGGGACCGCAACCTTGGATGCGACCGGAGTCGGAACGCTGCTTCCCGACCTGGCCCCGTCCTCCTATAACTTGACCGCAAACTATAGCGGCGATTCCCTCCACAGTGCCTCGTCGTCTTCTGCGGTGAAGGTCTCCGGCATACCGACAGGCTTTGGCATTACAGTGAACCCCGCCACCATCACCATGGCAACGTCGCAGAATTCCATCGTCACCGTCAGCGTCCAATCGACTAACGGGTTCGCCGACACGATCGGATTTGGCTGCGGAACTCTGCCCGCCGGCCTAACTTGCCACTTCGCCAATGAAACCCTGTCCCTGAAAGCCGGGGGCACCCAGGCCGTTCAACTCACAATCGATACGAATTCGCCGCTGGGCGGTGGATCCACGGCCATGAACTCCGGGTCGTCAGTGAGACGATTCTCGCTGGCTGGTCTGTTCCTTCCCGCGGGGTTGTTATTCGGCTGGGTGGGGTCGCGATTCCGGAAAAGAAACGGTATCCTCTTCGCCGCCATCCTCGCTCTGTTTCTCTCTGGCACGCTGATGGTGACCGGATGCGGAGCATCCTTCTCGCAGATGAGCGTCGCTCCGGGGACTTACACGATTCAGATCACCGGGGTAGGCTCGAACAGCAACATCACGCATTATCAGAACATCACCCTGACCATCACAAAGTGAGCGTGCCTGACCTTGCGTGGAACCAGCGGCGGTCCGGGCCGTTGATTCCACGCAAGAACTGAGAACCTATAATCAAATCACGCTTCAGGAGACATATGAATCACTTCGATGGTCTGAATCAAACGCGGAGCATCCAGGGAAGAACTCTCGCGATATGCACGATATGCCTTATTCTTGTGGCGCTCCTGCCGGGCCGCATTGCATTTGGCCAGGTAGCGGAATCGGCCAATATCGGCGGCCATTCCGTGTGGGTCGGTACTGGCGTTTCCGGTTACCACCTTGGGTACGGGAGTGTTAATAATCTCGGAGTCAGCGCCTATGTCGATGCGGATTCGATCCGGCGGCTTGGTTTCGAAGGCGAAGGGCAATGGCTCCGCTTTCACCAAACCAATGACATTCATGCCGACACCTATCTTGCCGGTCCACGCTACCATTTCAACGTCGGTAGATATCAACCCTATATAAAGGGTATGGCCGGGTTAGGATTGTTTAACTTCACCTACAACTACGCGCACGGGAGTTACTTTGTCGTTGCCGCGGGAGGAGGCGTCGATTACCGTCTCAGCCCTCGATGGTGCGTACGGGTTGACGGTGAATATCAGTATTGGCCGCAGTTTACCTTCGGGGCCATGTCCTCTACCGGAGTAACTGTGGGATTTAGATATCTGATTTTGAGATAGCTCCTAAACATAGATTAGAGATTAATAGCGATCGATTATACCGATGACTTCGTACCGGGTGGTGGCATCGCGGTGGCTTCGAGGAACGAAGTCGCCGCGGTTGTACTTTTCGGAGTAGCGATCATCGCATCAATTCCTGAAATTGGCCAGGGCAGCCAACCGCCTATTTGTGATTCGAGTCACGGCGGCAATCGGTGGCCTTTGAATAACCTCAGGAAAGCGCCGCCAGAATGGATGTGCGCGAAGGGATATTCTTCATGGCTTATGTCGTAACCGATGCGTGCGTCAAAGACTTTATCTGTGTGGCGGAATGTGCGACGGCGGCGATCGCACCGGTGGAAGGCGATCCCCGCGCCGAAACAGTTTCCCAGGTGTTCATCAATCCCGATGAATGCATCGATTGCGGCAGCTGCGCCGCTTTGTGCGCGCAGAACGCGATCTTCCCGGAGTCCGAATTGACCGCCGAAAAGGCACAGTTCGCGGAGAGAAACCGCGCGTACTTCCAGTAAGGCGACTTCAAACAGGTTCATTGGTGCTCAGGTTTGGCGGACGGCGTGGGGTCAGGCGGCGGCGATACCGGTACATTCCCGGTTTGTGTCTGCACGGCCGCGGTCTGCCCTGCGGACTGGCTCGAAGGCGTCACCAGCGTGACCGGCAGCGTGAGTGTGTGAACCGTCCCCGGATCGTCGCGGAGTTTCAGGTAGAGAACGCCGTTGGCCGGATGGGGAACGGCCAACTGGCCGCCGGTGAAATCAGGCGGGACCTCGGTGGCATTCGCGAAATCCTCAGCAGAGGAGATAGACGCCGCGAGGAACAGGTTCGTGCCGGTCAACGTGCACGGCTTGCTCACCACATGCGAGCAGCGAAGCTCTTTGAAGCCAGGCAGGCGCACCAGGGTGCCGAGCGGCATCCAGTCCCCGGCCACTCCGTTGGCTGAAAGCACCCGAACCTGCAGCGGCCCAAAGGCGGAAGAGCCAAAGCGCGCCAGCGGTTCCACCATCCCCAGCGCTGTTTTGCTGTCCTCGAGCATGAGGCTTCCATCGGCCAGGGAGAGAACGGTGCGGAAACTGCCGTCCACAGCCGCCACTTCCACGCTTTGATTGCGGGGAAAACTCTGCGGCACCACCGATTTGAGGAAGAACACCAGCCGCGCACCGAGAGGGACGTCGTCGGGGCTGCCTATATGAACCGGCGAAGGCGTCGCCATCGAATCATCCTGCGTTCCCTTGCTCAGCAGCGTGACTTGCGGGCGGGGAGGGTTCACCGTTACCGGAACTTTCAACTGGCGTCCGTCGCGTAAATGGACGATTGCCGAATACGAATTCGAGGGATCGAGTTCCAGCGTGGAACCCTCGGTGTTGAGTGTGAGTTGGTCGAAGCCCTGCACGCGGGCCAGGCTCGCCGGAGTCCACGAGACATCCTTCAGAGTCGCCTTCGCGACCTCGTCCAGGCGAGTGCCCTTGAGGAGAGCACTGTGGTCGCCGGCGCTCAGGGTAAGGTGCTCCAGCGAGGCGGCTTCCGCGTACGCATCAAGGTCCAGCGTGTCCGGCTTGTCCACGCCGTACTGGTGAATTTCGAGCAGAAAAGTACCCGGCGAGGCGTCCTTCAACGGCACCGCGACCTCGAGCAGTTCTGGCTTTGCAGTTTTCCATTTCACGGGCTCCGAGTTCTTGTCCTCGGGTTTGCGCAGGGACACGCTCGAGACGCAAAGGGTATTGTCGCCCTTGATGTGCAGGGTGTCGTCGCGCCCCACGATCAAGGCGGATTGATCGTCGCTCGCAACCGCCCATTTTCCAGGGCCCGCCGATAGCAGGTGAAAACGTGGTCCGTCCCAGTCATCGAAACCCCACTTGCCCTGAACCACGCCCATCAACTCGCCCGGCGGCAGAGCTGGAAGAGGATTCTGCAATTCCAGCCCGCCTTTCGAGGATGCGGTCGATAAAGGCAAATCTAAGGGGCCCTTCGCGGTCTCAATGTGAAGTCGCAAATCATGGGCCAGGTCGGTCCCGAAAACCAGCGGCGCACCCTCCGCCGAGAACACCAATCCGGGCTTCTGCGCGCAAGTCGTCTCCGTAGGATTGCTTGCGCGTAGCGGGGGCGGTTTGGAGGGGCCTACCGGGGGCAGCGCCACAACTACCACCGACTTGGGATCGCGAAACGACGGAGGAAGGTTCAGGCGCAGGTTAAGCGTATCTCTGATCGGCAGGGCCAGGGCGGGGATGTACTGGAAGTGTGCGGTGTGGAGGGACGCAAGTATCTTCGCGGTATCCACGATCGCCCCGACGTAGGGGCTGAACTGTCCCGCCCCGGCAAGGCTCGAGTAACTCAACTGGTTCATCAGGTCGCCCGTCGTCCCGCTGGCCAGTTGCGAAACCAGCGATTGGGCGTTGGCGTCGTCCAGGACCAGGCCGTCGGTATGCTGGACAAGGCACGGCGCCTGCTGATCGGTGGGTTTGTCGAAGCACTGCTGGTCCACCCGGATTCCAAGCGAGCGCGCCGCCAGCCCGGCGCGTTCTTTCAGTGCTTTCGAATCGGTCGGCGCGGTTACCCGGACTTCGTCCAGATACGCGTCCAGCCGCATCCGATCCCAGCTCGCAGCCTGCAAATCCTGAGTGGCTCGCACAAAGGCGCCGGGGCGATCGTGCACAGCCTTGCGCAGTGTGCTGAAGTCTCCTCCAGTCTCGGGTACCAGGAAAATCAGCGCCTGCTGGGCCTCCTGCGGCACAGTCACAAAGACACCCTCGTTGCGCGGTTCGCGCGCCCAGGTTTCCACCCGGGTGAACCAGTCGGCCGGCGGGGGATTGGTGGCCCCGCGAAGAAAGGCGACGACCAGGATGTAATGCGCCGACTGGCTTTCCGGGAAATCGGGGTGAATCCAAAGACGATCGCCGGGAAGCAAATTTGGAACCTGGCTCGCCGGAAGCGTGGCCTCGCCCCTTTTGACATGTACATCAACTTTGGGTCCGGTCAGATCGAACGCCGGGCTGTCAGCCCATAATCGAGACACAGCGAGAAATAAAATGACACACAGCGGCAGACTACGGCGCATGCATCTATTGTACGAAGTTCAAAGGGTGTGGCAAGCAGGTAACTCGAGCCCTGGCGAGCCCATCCGGAAGTAACGAAAACTACGCCAATTTAACACTGGATGCGGAAATTCTTATCGTCTATACTATGAAGGGGATAGTTTCACTTTGATTAGGTAAAGCCTTTCTCGACTCAGGTGGGGGTCTCTTCTCGACAGAGAATTAGTGATTCGGCATCGGTCAAAGACCGAGGCCATTTTTCACCTTACATTTACTCGGGAAAGCTGGCGGATGGCGAGCGGTTGCAGGCATGACATGCCTGGCTCGCGCGGTCCGTTATCTAAAGCAAGGTTGTCAGGGGGAAGTCCTGAGCGCCGCTTGGTACACAGGCGCGGGACTCTATATGGGAGAAAAAAACATGAAATCGACAAAAGCTGTATCGAAGAGTATCGACATAAGTCATCTCAGCATTCCCGATGCAGAGGAAATTATTGAAGAAGCTCTGACCGAACTCTCTTTCTCCCAGGACCCCGGCTTGGTCCGCGCATTGCGGTTTCTTTCCCCACCGGGATACCAGGCCATTGTGGAGTTATGCAGCGAAAATGGGCGCAGCAAACGGCGCAACTCCACTGCCGAATCATGGTCTCCCGAAGAGGATGAGGTGCGCATCTACTTTGAGCGCATCGACGAGGGCGAGGCCGCGGCGCCTCGGCCGGTCCGCAACTTGACCCGCGCTGCCGCCGAGCACCACGCTGAGAGCGAGGACGACAGCCAGGAGGCCATCATTCCCGCCGATCTGGATGCACGGGTAAAGGAACTTTGCGCTGCGTTGGCCGAAGCGGAACGGGGCGGACATGCCTTTATCGCGCTCAAGTGGTTCCGTGATTCGTTCCTGCCGCGCAAAGCGTTTCGGTGGAATCAGAATCCCGAGTCCCGTCAGTCGGTCCTTGCCGAGGCCATCCAGCGCGGAGTGGTTCTCACCAGCAAGATCGCCAACCCCAAGACCCCCGCGTATCCAACCACAACCATACGCCTCAATCGCGCCGAAGCTGGCATCCCGGAGGAAGCGCAGCGCTTCCACCCGGTCTCCATTCAAGGGGAAACACTGACTGCCGTCATTGATGAAGAACGGGGGCCAATGTGAGCTGTTACTTCCTCGAAGCCACAGCTTTTGCCAAGTTGTTTGTCCGCGAACCCGGAACCGACGCTCTGATCCGCCTCATGGAGACGGTGGAGGACAATCGCAAGCTGATTGCTGCCTCCACACCGCTGGAGGTGTATGCGGCATTGCGGCGGCGCGAACGCGCCGGCACCATCACCAGCGAAGATGCGGCTGCCGCCCTCGAGGTGCTGCGCCTGGAAGCGGCCCGGACCGTCCAGGAGCCGTTGAATCCGGCGGTGCTTGAATGCGCCCGACAGCTTCTCGATCGAACCAATTTGCGCTGGCCCGACGCCCTGCAGCTCGGCGCTGCGCTCGTGGCTCGCGAGATGTTCCATGGGACGGAGATCATCTTTGTCTCAGCATCGGCGACCCTTCTCGAGGCCGCCCGGGCGGAAGGTCTGCATATAATCAACCCCGCCGTGGAGCAACAAGTCGCCGCTGAACAAGCCGAGGCAGTGTAGACCCAATCCCAACCACGTTCCTGCGCGAATCGGGAATTTCCCCAAAATTGCAGTGTCTCAAGCCACGCAAGCTACCGCGTCTGGTTGAAGGGTGCGCGAATTGGGAAGCACTCGCCCGGGGAGTCGCAGAAGGGTGTTGACCTGTTCGGCCGGCATGGGCCTCGCGAACAGATAGCCCTGCCCGAAGCGGCAGCCCATCTGGCGCAACAGCAGGTACTGCTCCCGTGTCTCGATCCCTTCGGCCACCACGTCCATCTCCAGCACGCGGGCCAGTTCAATGATGGTGCGGACGATCTGGAGCGGCTGGTCGCCGGCCGTCATCCGGCCCACGAACGAGCGATCGATCTTGAGAACATCAATGGGAAACGAGTTGAGATAGCTGAGCGAGCTATAGCCGGTGCCAAAATCGTCCATCGAAATGGAGATGCCGAGGGCGCGCAGGCCTTCGAGCACCTCCATTGCGGTGTGCATGTTGGGGATGAGGCTGGATTCCGTCATCTCCAATCCGAGCTGATGGCTGGAAGTGCCGGACTGCTGCAGCAAAGACTCCACATGGTCGGTGAGGCCCTCGCGCGAGAACTGCCGCGCGGACAGGTTGACGCTCACACGGAGTGAGCCGTTTTCGGGATTCTCCTGTGTCCAGCTCTGAATCTGGCTGCATGCCTCGGCCAGGCCCCAGTCGCCGATGGGAAGAATCAGGCCGCAGTCCTCAGCCACGGGAATAAAGTCCACGGGCGACAGCAATCCCCGCTCCGGATGTTGCCAGCGGATGAGAGCCTCGAGGCCAACGATGCGAAGCGACTTCATCTCCACCACGGGCTGGTAGTGAAGTACAAATTCCCTTCGGTCGATGGCCCGGCGCAGGTCGGAATTGCGCGGCCAGGTTGGCGCCGCGGGAACCTGACTCGCGGCTCGCGAATGGTGGGTGCGCTGGCGCTTCGAATCCGCCCGCAGCTTGTGCAGTTCGAGCTGGCTGCTGACCATGGTCGCCAGGTTCTGGAGCGTGCGCAGCTCGTTGTCCTTCAGCGGCTCCCGGCTCTGCTGGCGGAAGACGGTGAGTATACCCACCATGCTGCCGTCGCTTGTCCGCACCGGGGCGCTGGCAAAGAAAACCACGTTCAGGGCTCGCAGGTGCAGCTTTTGGCCCTGGAAGTCAGGATGTTCGCGAATGTCTGGGATTACCAATGGCGCGTCCAAAGCCAGCACCATTTCGAATATGGAGTTGGAACGCGGCAGCTCGCGAATGGCTTCTCCCCAATGCGACTTGATCCAGACGCGGGTCTCGTCGCCAAACGCAATGGTGGCCGAATCGGCCTCAAAGTAGTCCGCAGCCAGGCGCGTGATAGCGTCGTAAGACGGCTCCGCCGGGGTATCGAGGATTCCGATTGAATAAAGCGCCGCGAGCCGGGAGCTCTCCCGGTCGCTCGTCGCAGTGCATTCCTCGATCAGAGCTTCTGGCATATCCTCTCCGGCCCTCGAGGTATGCAGGCAGGGAACTCATTCCCATGCAACAAACCCCGCATCACCAAATATCGGAGCGAAACGCCTGCACATTAAGTTACCGACGGTCTTGTCCTAAAGTAACCGGGGGTCTCCTCGTCTTGTTTTTGGATTCCCGCGTAAGGAATCGCCCTGAATTCGGAAGGCGACCGCCACGGGTTTCTACCCCGGTTTGCCGGAGATTACCGCGGTAAGGCGCAGAATGGAAGGAATGGAGAACACTCATGCCCTTGGTTGCGATGTCAGGATTGTCCGCGGTTCAAAACGTCAAGTGCTGCCCGGTCCGTACCGCCTGACAGACTCCCAATTCGGTTTCGTTCAGAACACTTCAGGAACCCAAAAGCGGCTCTTAGGACCGTTTACATCTGCGGGATCTAGCCCATATCCGCATTATCTTCAGTTACTTGAGGAGATTAGTAGCGCCGGAATGGCACCCCTCCCCCCCCGTAGCCCTGTAAAACTGTAAATCCGTCACTTCGATCAAGCGGCGACTCAAGCCTTCGAAACCTGTGAGAAATCCAGACGTGCCCTGCACTACCTGCTTTGATTGCAAGCGTGAGGTGCAATACAGCATGTCTGCGTACTACGTGGAAATGCTGGGAGGCGATGGGCTTGTCAAGGAGTATGAGCCTTCACCCGGCCCGGTTGTCCCGTTTCCGTCCACAGAAACGCCAGTTCATCGGCATCATCCTGAATCTTCTGATCGACACTGACCCCCGCGGAGTGGCCCCCGGACAGACTGTAGTGAAGCAGAATCGGCCGCCCGCTCGACGAGGCTGCCTGAAGCAGCGGGGTCATCTTGCGCGCGTGCAGCGGATCGACGCGGGTATCGCTGTCGCCGGTGAAGAACATCACGGCCGGATACGGTGTGTCGGCTTTGACATTCTGGTACGGCGAGTATTTCAGCAGGTAAGGGAATTGCTTTTTGTTCTCGGCCGATCCATATTCAGTAGTCCAGTAGCGGCCCACGAGAAACTTCTGGTAGCGCAGCATATCAAGCAACGGATAGCCGCACCACACCGCCGAAAACAGCTCCGGATGCTGGACGATCGAGACGCCCATGAGCAGCCCGCCGTTGGAACGGCCCCGGATGGCGAAGTGCGCCGGCGTTGTGTACTTTTTGTCGATCAGGTATTGAGCCGCCGCGAACCAGTCATCAAACACGTTCTGCTTCTTCTCGAACATGCCCTGCTCGTGCCAGTGCTCTCCGTATTCTTGGCCCCCGCGCAGGTTGGGCATGGCGAACCACCCGCCCTGCTGGATCCACCATGCGTAGGCAGGATTCCAGCCGGGCGTCATGCTGACCTGAAAGCCGCCATAGCCGGTCATCAGCAGGCGCTCCGTGCCGTCCTGCTTCAGGTCTTTCTTGCCGGCGATGAACATGGGAACTTTGGTCCCGTCTTTCGATTCGAAAAAGACCTGCTTCAATTCATACTGGCTGGTATCGAAGTCGATCTTGGGCTGGAAGAAGATCTCCCGTTTCCCGGTCGTGGTATCGAGCCTGTAGATGGTCCTGGGGCGGATAAACGACTCGAAGCTGAAGTATCCGTAACGGTCAGTCGTCCGTCCCGCCATGGTCGAGGCGGAACCGATCTCGTCGTAATTGATCTTCCCGGCCGGCTTTCCGCCCAGGTCGAACACCGTCGTGTCGGTCTTCACGTCCTTGAGGCGGTTCACATAGAGCTTGCCGCCCACAATCGACCAGTCCTCGATCACATCCTGCCCTTCCGGCACGATGGTCTTCCAGGCGTCGGGCAAGACCCCCGGATCGGCGGCCAGGATTTTTCCGTTGGGCGCGTTGTAGTCCGTCCTCGTCACCCATGTGCCATGGGCATAGATGGTTTTAAAGTGTGAGTCCAGGCCCCAGACCAGCACGTCGAACGGCGACCCTGGCTTGGTCAAATCGCGGAACACAATGTCCACCCGCCTGGCCGGTACGCCGCGATCGATTTGAACGACAAGGTAGCGCCCGTCGTCGGTAATGGTCGGTCCGAACAGATCGATAGGGCCAAGGGGTTCGCCGCGGAATTCGCGCCCGAAAATCAGAACGTCCTTCGACGGCCGTGTCCCCATCACGTGTTGAAACAGAAGGGTTCCGTCCTTGTTGTTGCGCGCGTAGTAGAGGCTCTTGCCGTCGGGAGCGAACACGCTTCCGGAATAGCGAGCGGCGGGAAGCTCATCCTCCAGCGTCTTTTTGGTCTTGACCTCGAACAAGTGAATGCTGTGTTCGTCCTCGCCGCCCTGCTTGAGGCCGTAGGCAATAAGCGAGCCGTCGCGCGAGACGTCCTCGAGCTGCACCGATGTGTTCGGATCGCGGCTCATCACCGCAGGATCGAGAAGGCGCTCGTCTTTCCCCGTCCATCCGTGGCGCACATAGATTGAGAACTGCTGCTCGCCGGAATGACGCCGCTCGAAGAAGTAGCTGCCCGCCCGCTCGCGGGGAGCGCCGGTCACGGTCACATTTTCGAGGGGGTCGAGGTCGTCCACAATCTGGAGCCGGATCTTGGCCTGCTTCAAATAGCGCGTCGTGTAGGCGTTCTGCGCGTCGATGAATTCGCGCGTCTGGGCGCTTTTAGCATCCTCAAGCCAGCGATAGCTGTCGGTGATCTTGGTATCGAAATAGTCATCGGTGACGGGATCGGCCTGAACCGGCGGCGGCGCCGGTAGAGTGATGCCTTCCCGGCCATGGATGGTCTGTGCCTTTGCCATTCCAATCGATCCAAAACAGATGGCGACGCCAAAAGCGAGCGCAATCTTCATGTATTTTCCCCTCCTAACATCCTAAATAGAGGCCCCGGTTGATGGTCCGCATTGACAGGTGGGTTCCAGGTCTTTAGAAAACAGACGAGCCAACTCCATTCCCAGTAGAATCAATACAAGTGGACAGTTCACCTTCAACTGAACCTTTGCGGACTTCGCAATCGGGGTGGGCCCGCGCCCTGGGAGCGCTGCGGCCCTCGCACGCGCACACCGCCTTTACGGCGACCGTGGTGTTGATGGCGTCGACGTTTCTTTCCCGCCTCATCGGCCTCGTCCGGGTCAAGTACATCGTGTGGCTGTTCGGCCGCGGCATGAGCGCCGATGCGTTGAACGCCGCCTTTGTGCTCCCCGACATGATTTCGTACTTCCTGGTCGGCGGGGCCGGGTCGATCGCGTTCGTTACGATTCTTACCCAGTACCGGGACTCGGGCCGCGAAGAAGAAGGCCGGCATTCTCTCTCCGTGATCCTCACCACCATGTACCTCGTGCTGGGGACGGCCATCGTGCTCGCGGAGATTTTCGCCCCTTGGTACATCCATTGGTGGTTTAACGGTTTTGACGCGCAAAAGGCAGCTTTGTGCGTGAAGCTCACGCGCATTCTTCTGCCGGCGCAGTTGTTCTTCTTTGCCGGAGGCGTGTTCGGAGCGGTGCTGCTGGTACGCAAGCAGTTCAATGTGCAGGCGGTGGCGCCGCTCATCTACAACCTGGGCACCATTATCGGTGGCCTTCTCCTGGTGAAGCGCCTTGGCGTGTCTTCATTAGCCATCGGCACTACGGCCGGGGCTTTCTTCGGACCGTTTCTCCTCAACTGGTATTTCGCGCGCCGCGCCGGGACCCACTACAGGCCCATGCTTGACTGGCGCGATCCGGGATTGCGCGCCTGGATTCGCTTATCCCTGCCGCTCATTATCGGCGTTTCGCTCGTAACCGCGGACAACTGGATCATCGCCCACTTCGCATCGACGACCAACGGCGCGGTGTCGATGCTGAACTATGCCAAGCAATTGTTTACGGCTCCGATGGCGGTGCTCGCGCAGGCCGCCGGGGCCGCTTCGATGCCCTTCTTTGCCAGCCTGTGGGCGCAGGGAAAGCGCTACGAGTTTGCCACCCGGGTGGCCGATTCGGTATCCCGCGTAGCCTGCCTGGGGCTGCTCGCCGCCTCGGCCATGGTCTCGCTTGGCGTTCCCCTGGTTGACCTGATCTTCGTGGGCGGCCGCTTTTCCGCAGCCGACGCGCGGGAATGCGCGGCCTACTTCACGGTCTTCTCGATCTCCATGTTTCTGTGGTCGGGACAGGCTATTTACGCGCGCGCCTTTTATGCCGCCGGCAACACCTTCGCACCCATGGCCGCAGGCACGATCGTCACCATCGTTTCGCTTCCCGTCTACGCCGCGCTCTATCGATGGAACGGGGCCATGGGGTTGGCCATCGCTTCCGATATCGGCATCGTCATCCAGACCGTGACCATCGCGATCATGCTGCATGTGAAGCAGATGGTGTCGGTGGCCAGCCTGGACTTTGCGGAAATCGGCCGTTGCGCATTGGCGGCGCTGACCAGCGGCGCCATTGTCTGGGCGATCTTCGCCGGCTTGCTGGGGGTGTTCTGGCGGGCCCTCGGCCGCGACCTCGCCGCATCGAGCCGCTGGGTCGACTTGGCCATCCTTCTCTTCGGAACCGGGCTCTGGCTGGGAATTGCCAAATGGGTGCTCGAGAAGTCCGGCTCAGCCTTGCCGAAGGTCGCGATGAAGAGGCTGAGGCTCGGCTGACACAGCAACTCGGCTACCGCTCCAATTCCGTCTCGATTGCCGCTATCAGCGCCAGATCGGATGGCTTGGTGTCAGGTGCGAAACGAGCCACGACCTCGCCCGACCGGTTCACCAGAAATTTCTCGAAGTTCCACAGGACTTCCGGCTCCGCATTGGGCGAGATGCCATACTTCCGCAGATCTTCCGCAAAGGGAACCTTGCCGGTGCTCACAGCCTTGGGTTGCGCCTTGATCAACAGCGCATACAGCGGATGCTTCTCCGCGCCCACCACCGTGATCTTGTCGAACAGGGGAAAATCCACGCCGAAGTTCGTGGTGCAGAAGGTCTGAATCTCCTCGTTGGTCCCCGGCTCCTGGCCCGCGAAATCGTTGGCTGGAAACCCCGCGATCACAAAGCCGCGGTCGCGATATTTCCGGTAAAGCTCCTCCAGCCCCTCGTACTGCGGTGTAAGCCCGCATTTCGATGCCACGTTGACCACGAGGACAACCTTGCCCTCGTACTCAGCCAGGGACGATTCCGTCCCCGTAATTGTGCGAACGGGAACGTCGTAGATCGCTGCGCTCATGATTCTTCTCCTGTATTTAAGGCGAGCAGTTGTTTCGCCACCCGGACGTATAACTCGATGGCTTCGAATAGTTCCGCCTTGGCCAGCTTTTCATACGGCGTGTGGGCTACTTGAATGTTTCCCGGCCCCAGCAGCAGCGGCTCGCCCCAGTTACTCAGTTTGGGAATGTCGGTTGTGAACTTGGCAATCATGGTGGGCAGGCCCGCCACCGCGCGCAGCCGCACGAATGGGATCTCCAGCGTGAAATCCACTTCGGCCAGGCCCGCGGCGGCTTCCAGAATGGCTGCGCGGATCGGCCCCGAGTCCCCCACCAGCCGGATTAGCACCTGCGCCTCCGCCTTGTCGGCAATCACGTTGGGCGCATGCCCGCCGTTGATCAGACCGACGTTCAACGTCGACGGCCCCACATCTTCGGTCAGCGGTAACTCCATCGCGAGCAGCTTCGCCATCACCTCAACCAGCTTGTGAATGGCGCTGTCTCCAAGCTCTGGATACGCTGAGTGGCCCATCTTGCCCGCCGCTTTGAACACCGCCCTGAGGGCTCCCTTGGACGCCAGCGCGAGCCGATTGTCCGTTGGTTCGCCGTTCACCAGGAACCGGCTGCCCCGCGGTGTCTCATTGGCTACTATGGCCCCCGCCGAATCCCGCTCTTCGCCGGAGACAAACAGCAAACCGATCCGAAAACCCTCTGCCCGCAGGACTTCGGCCGCTGCGCACTGGGCCGCAATGATCCCCTTGGCATCGGACACCCCGCGGCCATACATGAAGTCCGCATCCTCGCTGAAGGGAATATGCGGAGGCACGGTGTCCATGTGCGTCGAAAACACCAGATCCGGCTGCTGCCCCCTGGTTCCCGCATAGACGTTCCAGCGCTCGCCGGTGGTGCGGCTTTCGGGCGGCTGCGGCACGGGAGTCTTTTCTACCTCCCAGCCCCGGTCCGCAAGAAACCCAGCCAGAAAATCCCCCACCGCGCCTTCGTGATAGGTGGTCGATTCGATTTCCACCAGTTCGCGGGTCAGGCGAATGGGATCAAGCGCCGCCAGATCAGACATGATGCTGCCAGAATACCGCACGCCCCTTGCGGCCACTGGAGCCCGGCCCGAGCGATTAATCGAGCCGGGTTGCAGTCATCGAAAGCTGCATTCCGCCCTTGCTTTCGAGCGCATCTGAAGCGAAAACAACCGTCGGTTTGCCGATGGGTATAAGCACCGAAGCCTGCCACGAGTTCTGCCGGATGACCGGATCATTGGGCAGCTCGGAGGTGGAAGCGTGCGTGGGATCGGCCAGACTGCTGACTTCGGCCTTCAGGAGCATGGACAATTGGCCCCCATTCTCATGCACATTCTCGGTGTCGATGCTCACCCCGACATCCAGGTATTGGTACTGGAACTCCAATTTGCTCTCGCCGGCGTTGGTCGGCCCGTGGAGTGCGCCAGTAATAATCGGCACCCTTGCCCCCGTACGGATCGCGCCGTAGTGGTCGTTACGGCCAGTGCTCACGGTGGTGGAATAGGTACGGCTATTGGAGGGCTTGCCGTCAGACCCCAGTTCCTGGATCACGAATTCGAGACGGTAGTAGTGCGTGGGAGGCTCGGGGGCTTTGGCGGCCTCCGGAGCCTTGGCCGTGTCCTGCGCGCGGGCATGCAGGGTCAGGGCCGGGGCGAGAAGCAATAAGCAGCAAACGATGGTTCTCTTGTGCATGGAGTCTCCTTAGGGTTGGCCTTGGTCGAGCGGTTCGAGCGGTGGAATGTGAATTTCGGCGATGCGGACCGGCAGGTGGTCCAGGCTTTGCGCCTCTATCAGTGCCTGGCGCGCCGGCAGCGGAGTCTCGGTTACGACCACGACCAGCGCGCGTTCTCCCGCCGTCAGAGGCTGTGGGGTCGGAAATACATCAAGCTTGGGAAGCGGAGCAGCCTGGGCCGCTTGAACCGGTGAGGCCGGCTGCGTGATGTGAACCGCGTGCCTGCGGGGGACCCCGTGCCGGACTTCGCTCGACGACCCCGCGTTGGGAGCGACGGCGGCAGGGGCGCCCACACGGGCTTCTCGCGGCTCTAAAGCCGGCAGGGGTTTCTCCCTTTTCGGCGAGAGCCAGAGAAACACGAGACCGGCCGCAATCGGGAGGACGACGGCCCAGGGAAGCCAGCGCCTCCGCCAGCCTCCGCGTATCGGGAGTGCGGTGGTACGCACCGCCGCCAGCGTGACAAGCAGGCGATCCTCGAGCCCGGAGTCCGGGCCCGGAACGGCATACGTAGAAAGAGCCGAGTCGATCAGGAGATCGAGGTCGTCTTTTTCAGGCATAGTGCGTCTCCTGTTTGCGAGTCTGAAGGTTGGTGATTCGCTCGCGGAGCACCTGGCGTGCGCGCTGCAAGCGGGTGCGGACCGTGCCTTCGGGAATGCCAAGGATGGTTGCGATCTCGCGTGAATTGAGTTCGTCCGAGGCCGAGAGCACCAGCGGCAGTCGCAGCTCCTCGGGAAGCCCGTCAATTATGGAATGCACCAGCGCATGCTGGTTGGCCGCAACCAGCGTCTGTTCCGGGCCGGGATGCGTCGAAGCCAGTCGGAGCGCCGGCCCCGGCGCGTCTTCCAAGTCACGAAGCGGACCCTCGGGCGGGATCGCCCGCCGCCGATCCACGGCCACGCGCCACGCCACCCGGGCCAGGAACGCGCGTTCATTCTCGGCGTGCCGCCATCCGCCATTGCGATAGAGCTTCAAAAAGGTCTCCTGCACCGCGTCTTCAGCGTCGTGTGCATTGAGCAGAACGCCATAGGCCACGCGGAAAGCAAAGCGCGACTGGCGCTCGACCAGCGCCGTGAACTCCGCCTCTTCATCGGTGGTCAAGACGTGTCCGCTCCCCGCGTATCCAACCCCCCCGAGAATGTATTCGCCGCCATGCCGGAAGGAAAGGTTCAACTTGGTTGTTCACACGCTAAGACGGGAGGGAAGGGCGGGGTGTTCGGAAATCTTCTAATCAAGTCGGCCAGGCGCCAGACCACCGCAAATGAGCGTGGAGTCGGCCTGGCTGCAGCTACTCAAACTTTATCGCGTGGAGCAGGCAGAACTTGTGCTTCTCCCCCTGATTGTCCAAAACCACGAACGACTGACCATCGCGATAGAACTTCATCTGTTCGTGGGCGATGTGATCGTGGCCAGTCAGGACGATAAACTGATGCCAGTCCGGTCCGCCTGTGAGTTCCTGTAGCGAGTATCTGTATCTTCCTGCGTCCACAACTACCGTGTTCGATTTGCGATTGGTCGGCGCAGCAACGGCGCCACTGCCAACTTGCCCGCCGCACTCACCCATCGGACTGGAGCCAATCGTCTGAGAGATGACTGTGGCGGTTTCCCATTGGTGCGACTCTTCGGCCACCACAACAGCAGACGCGATCAGTATGAAAAGACCGAAGGCAACCTGGGCTGGACCGTGTTTCATCTTGGCGGCCCCCTCAAAGATAGTGCTTTCGCGTGCAACCACCGATCTCGAACAAGGATAATGACAGCGGACGCTCAAAGGCAACCAGCAGCCCTGTCTTGCCAACCGCCCGAGCGATTCGGAGTTTCGTTCATCACAAAAGGTCGTCGTTGGATCGTGGCCAAGCGGGAACTTACCCATAAGTGAAGTTACATTCCGTTGGCCTCCGGGATTCGACTCTCCCATCGGCTATTGCACGGGTTGGGGAGGTGCGACTGCCCAGCCTCCGTCAGCGCCTTTGACGAGGGTGGCGGTAGCTGACTGGATCGACGTGTCCGCAGCGATCTTGGGAAAGGCCCTCATCGATTCGGGGGTACGGGCCCATTCGGGGATGCCTTCAACCTCGTAACGGTAAGTGACGGTGTATTGCGTGGGGTTGGCGGGGTCGTTGGGAGTGGCGTTGTCGATAGCAGTGACGTTGAAGTGGCCGAAACAGAAGTTGCCGTACCCGGGCTGGTTGGGGTCGGCAGTCCAGGCGGAGTGCCCCTTGTCGGAGAGGTTGTATTTATTGATCTGTTTGGAGCCGAGAAGAGGGCGGTTCTTTTCTACGGACTCTCGAATGAACAGGCCGGCATCTGTGAGGGCGTCGTAGTCGCGGACCTTCTCGTCTTTGGAGGGGTCGGCCTGGACAGGCAGCTTGATCGGCTCGGGCCAGACGCATTCGTGCCGGCTAGTGTAAGACTTGTTGATCGCGGATTTGAATGGCGCCTTATCGACTTCTTTCTTGCAGCCGGTTGCAGATGGGAAGAGCCCGGTCAACGCGAGCGCCAGGGCGATTCTTTCACGCATCCCAATTCACCTCAAAGATTTGGATGCGGGAAAATGGGGTTGAAACGAATGATTGGGAAGTAACGCCTGTTCGCAATTCCCAAACGGCAGCCGCAGGTCCTTCGACTGCGTCCGCCGCGGCGGACTTCGCTCAGCGACTGTCTGTTTTGTCAAGGCATAGTTTAGTCCGGTGCAGGCGAAAGGCGGGTTATGGAAAAGATGGAAAACGATAAAACTGTTTCCCATCTTTCCCACAAGCCCGGCTACGACGACGACGGTCTGATTAGTTTGTTCCTAAAAGCCAGGCCGACGAGCTGGGTTGGAGAGCCATCATGCGCTGCCGTACCTCTCGAGCCTTGGCGTTGAGCCGTACGAGCAGCTTGTGAGCCAGAGCGATACGCACTACCTTGGGAGGCTTGCCGGCGGCGCGGAGCCGTTGCTGGAAGGCGATGAAGTCGGGCTCGTAGCGGCCCACAACACTGGCCACGATGAACAGGATCTCGCGTACGGAAGCACGGCCTCCACGCACCGCGCGCTTGCCCTGGTACTTGCCCGAGTCGCGCGCCAGCGGCGCCACTCCCGCCAGCTTGGAGACGGTCTTGTTGGAGAGTGTGCCCATCTCCGGCATCTCCGCCATCAGGCGGCACACGGTGCGATCGGCCACGCCCTTGATGGTCCGGAATTCCTGATTCAGTTCGCGCCACAACGGGTCCTCGCCGATAAGCTTGGCAATGCGCTGTTCCAGAGCGCGGATTTGGCCAGCGACGAAGGCCAGCAGCTTGGCGAAGGAAGCCTGTACGGAGCGGTCGGCGACCAGGCGCTGCTGGTTCAGCTGCGCCGTACGGATATCGGTGAGCTGGCGCAGCCGCGTCACCAACGCGCGCAGGTGCTGCTGGTTTTGCGGAGCCAGGCATGCGGGCGGCGGCTGTTTCACCTCCGCATACCAGGCGATCATGCCGGCGTCGATGCGATCGGTCTTTTCCAGACGACCCATGCTCTCGGCAAACTGGCGCACCGCGCGGGGGTTGAGAATGGCCGCCGGCAGACCGGCTTCAGACAGTTGCGCAAAGGCCTGCTGCTCGTAGCCGCCGGTGGCTTCCATCGCCACAAGTGCCACGTCGTGCTCACGACAGAAGGCCGCCAGCTCGGCGATGCCTTCCCTGTGGTTGGGAAACGACGCCCTGGCGCCCTCCCGGCCGATGCGGGTTTCCAGACAATCCGAAGAAACATCCACTCCACAAATGATCCGTGTCACGGTAACCTTCCTTGTATGTGCGATCGAAGTCATGCGACTGTTCGGTCGTGCGTGACTCGGGCAGCGGTCCCTGGGCTGAGCGTCGGTGAGTGATCACCTCAGGATGAACGGGTGCCGTCCGCCCGCGGGGGAACCGATGCCTCGGTTCCCCCACTACGACATTTTCCTCAATTCAGGTCGCTGATTCAGAGATACAAGGATGACAGTTGGTCGAGGTAGAGGAATGTTGGACTTTTCGGCGGTTTGTGGTGGGAAACCGGAACTACGTTCGCGCGTAAAATGGCCCGCTCCTCTTGACGAGGAGCGGGCCGTTTTGTTGGTTTCGCGTGAGGTTTACGCTTTGGCCGACGTCAGCGCACCCAGGTCGGCGGCCATCTTCTCTGTCGAGAACGCTTCGAAGATGTCGCCTTCCTTGATATCGCTGAAGCCGTTGATGCCGATGCCGCACTCCATGCCGTTGGTCACTTCGCGGGCATCGTCCTTGAATCGCTTCAGGGAGCCGATCTTGCCTTTGAAGACCTGTTCCCCGCCGCGCAGGACCTTGACTTCCGCGTCGCGGCGGATCACGCCATCCTGCACCCGGCAGCCGGCGATGGTGCCCACCTTGGGGATGCGGAAGACATTGATGACTTCTGCGCGGCCCACGTAATTCTCCTTGAACGTAGGTTCGAGCAGGCCCATCATGGCCAGGTGCATCTCGTCCTGCAACTCATAAATGATGGAGTGCAGGCGGATCTCCACGTCTTCCTGTTGCGCCAGTTCAGCGGCCTTGCGCTCCGGACGCACGTTGAAGCCGATGATGATGGCGTTGGAGGCCGTGGCCAGCAGCACGTCGCTTTCGGTAATCGAACCGACTCCCGAGTGGATGACCTTGATGCGCACCTTCTCGGTGGACATCTTGGTCAGTGAGTCAGCCAGCACTTCCACCGAGCCCGTCACATCGCCTTTGATGATCAGGGCCAGGTCCTTCACGCCGGCCTGGCGGATCTGTTCGGCCAGCCCCTCGAGCGAGACGCGCGAGCTCTTGGCGAGCTGCGATTCACGCTCCTTCATCTTGCGGTACTGAGCGATGCCCTTGGCCTTGTCGCGATCGGCCACCACTAGGAAGGTGTCGCCCGAATCCGGCATGGCTTCGAGTCCCAGCACTTCAATCGGCGTTGACGGGCCGGCTTCTTCAAGCGGCCGCCCGCGATCGTCGAACATCGCGCGGACCTTGCCGAACGTGTTGCCGACGATGTAGCTGTCGTTGAGCTTCAGGGTTCCGTCCTGGACCAGCACGGTAGCCACGGCGCCGCGCCCGCGATCGAGCTTCGCCTCGAGGACCGAGCCGACAGCCTTGCGTCCCGGAGTCGCTTTGGGCGCCTTGATGTCGGAGACCAGGCAGATCATTTCGAGAAGCAGGTCGAGATTCTGCTTCTTCTTGGCCGAAACCTCGACGAACACGGTGCCTTCGCCGCCGGCGGCCCACTCTTCTGGAACCAGGCCGCGATCGGCCAGTTGCTTCTTGACCCGGTCCGGGTTGGCGCCCGGCTTGTCGATTTTGTTCACGGCCACGATGATCGGGACATCGGCCGCCTTGGCGTGATCGATCGCTTCCAGCGTCTGCGGCATGACGCCGTCGTCCGCCGCAACCACGATGACCACAATGTCGGTGACCTTGGCGCCGCGGGCTCGCATGCGGGTGAACGCCTCGTGGCCCGGGGTATCCAGGAAGACGATCTCGCGGCCCGAAGCCGGCGAACCTTCCTTGGTGAAGCGGACCTTGTAGGCGCCGATGTGCTGCGTGATTCCTCCCGCTTCGCCGGCCGCAACGTCGGTTTCGCGAATGGCGTCGAGCAGCGAAGTCTTGCCATGGTCGACGTGGCCCATCACCGTCACTACGGGAGCGCGCGGAACCTCGAGCTCATCGGAATTAGGCGCTTCGAGCACTTCTTCGATGGCCTGGTTGGCCAGTTCCTCTTCGTAGCTGATGACGGTAGCGCCGGCGCCGAACTTGGCGGCGACGTCCTTCACCATTTCTGCGTCGAGAGACTGGTTGACGGTTACGAAGATGCCGCGCATCAGAAGAGCGGCGATGAGGTCCTTGGCGCGAATTCCAATCTTTTCGGCCAGGTCCTTGACGCTGATGCCCTCGGTCACAGTGATTTCGCGGCTGATGGGCAGCGGCTCAGTGGTGAAGTTGGCGCCGACGCCGAAACGCTGCGGCGGCACAAAGCCCTTCATCGGGCCTTCTTTGGTCTTGGGGTATTGCTGGCGGCCACCGCGGCCTCTGGCCGCGCTCGCGCGTTGTGCTCGCGGGGCCTCGGTCGGAGCCGTGGGAGCTGCACCGCCGGGGCCGCCGAATCCGCCCGGACGGGGGCCGAAGCCTGGACGCGGCGGTCCAAAGCCGGGCCGCGCACCGAAGCCGGGACGTCCAGCCGGAGCGCCGGGCGCGCCAGGGGTGAAGCCGCGTGGATCGGAACGTGTCGGATGCTTGGGCCGCGGGCCGCCAGGGAATTGTCCCTGGCCCGGCGCGCCACCCGGTGCGCGTTGAAAACCGCCGCCCGGGCCAGCCGGAGCGCCCGCGGGCCTGCGGTCAAAAATCGGCCGTCCGCGCTGAATGCCGGCCCCGATACCGGCCGAAGCACCGGATGGAGGAGCAGCCGCCGCCGGAACGACTACCGGCGCTTTATAGACCGGCCGTGGGCCAGTCTGGGGCATGACCACCCGCCGCGGCGGAGGCGCGGGCGGCATAACTTGTTCAGGGTGCGGGCGCTCGGCTGCCGGCTGAGGTGCTGACGGTGCAGAAGGTTCGGCAGCGGCGGCGGCCACCACCGGCACCTCGGCCGGAGCTGGAGCCTGGACCGCCGGCGGAGCCTGTACCTGGACCGGCTGAGCCGCGACAGCGGGAGCCGGGGGGGGTGCTTCCACAACCGCCGACGGTGCCGGAGGCGGCGCAACCGACACGACAGCCGCGGGTGCAGCTGGGGCCGTCGCCACGACCGTGGCCGGAGCAGCCGCCGCTGGTGCCGGCACTGCAGGAGCGTGCGTCTGTGGAGGTGCAGCAGCGGCCGGTTTGGCCGTAACCTGGGGTTCAGCCGCGCGCGGCGGGGTCGTGGGTGCTGCCGGCGGTTTGACCACCGTGACTCCACCAGGAGGGACGATGGTGACCGTCGGGCGTGTCGAGGGAGCAACGCCTGCCGGCGCTTTGGCAACCACCGGGGTCGCCGGAGGCCGCGAGGCGATCGCCGGCAATGAAGGCGGCACGGAAATAATCTGAGGTGCCTGGCGCACAGGCGGAACAATCTTGCGTGGCTCCGGACGCGCCGGTGCCGCGGCCGGGGGCGCGACCGCCACAGCCGTCGGACCAGGCTTCGCTTGCACTGCCGGCGGAGCGGCCGCGGGGGGGCGCACGGGAGCGTGGCTGCGGCGCGCCGCGGCTTCGTCTTCTTGCTTCTTGGCCAGGATGGCCTTCAGCGCATCACCAGGTTTTGAGATGTGGGAGAGGTCAACCTTCGGCTGAATGGCCTGCTGCCCCCGGGAAGCTGCGGTGTTGCCGTGACCAGCCGCACGGCTGCCGCGCTCAAACTGCGCGCGCACCTTGTCGGCTTCGTCCGCCTCCAGAGAACTGGAGTGCGTCTTGCCTTCACCCAGACCGAGCTCCACCAATACATCAAGAATCTGCCGACTCTTGACTTCCATCTCGCGTGCGAGATCGTTGATTCGTACCTTGCTCATCCGCCTCTTTTCAGGTTGTGCTACCCAATGCCCTAAGTGCTCATAGTCACCTCATGGCGTTGGCTGCTGCTCTCACGTCCATTATCCATTGAGTCGTGAATTTCAATGCGGCGCTTGAATCGCGTCGCATTCATCAGCCGACTCATTCTTCGCTGCCTATTTCTTTTTCTTCCGCTTCCAATTCCGGCAAGTCGACCTCATCGGCCTCAGGCACGTTCTCCACCGCCAGCTCGGCGGCGGTGAGACTCTCCGTCTCCGCCTCGCCTTCCGCCAGGGCTTCCGTGCTTTCGCTTGACGCCTCGAGATCGTCGTTTTCCGCCGCGGCGGAGCGTGTCAATTCGGCCTCTTCCAGGGTTTCGGAAGCATTTTCGAGCTCTGCCTCTGCAGTGTCCGCAACTGCTTCAGGTGTCGCGATCTCGCGCTCGCCCGTCGCGGTGTCCTCGGTATCGGCCGCGGCCGACTCGGCCGCCAACCCCTCCGGAGCTTCCTCCAGCTCAACCGCCTCCGCCCCTTCCCCTTCTTCGAAGTGAGCCAAAGTAGTGCCGGACCGCCACGCTGATGCGTTCCAGCGTCTTCTCGCCGATCCCCGGAATTTCTTCAAGCTGCTCGGGCGTCATATCGGCCAGAGCCTCGACGGTCGTGATCCCGGCCACCACCAGCTTCTGAATGATGCTGTCGCCCAGCTCCGTGACATGTTCAATGGGAGTGGAGGGCCCGCCGGACATGGCCTGCATCTGCTGCTCGACCTCCTGGCGCTTCTCCTCCTCGCTCTTGATGTCGATCTTCCAGCCAAGAAGCTTGGCCGCCAGGCGGACGTTCTGCCCCTTCTTGCCGATGGCCAGTGACAACTGCGTATCGTCAACGATGACCTCAAGCTGCTTGTCCGTAAGGTCGCTGATAGAGACGCGGCTCACCTTGGCCGGCTGCAGGGCCTTTTCGGCAAACGTGGTGATCTCCTCAGAGAATTCGATGATGTCGATCTTTTCGCCGCGCAATTCGCGAATGATGGACTGCACACGCATGCCCTTCATGCCCACGCAGGCCCCGACCGGATCGACATCCTTGTCCCGGCTCATCACCGCGATCTTGGTCCGCTCGCCGGCTTCGCGCGCAATGGCGCGGATGACGACAGTGTTGTCGTAGATTTCAGGAACTTCCGATTGGAACAGGTTCTGTACCAGTTCCGGCGCGGCGCGCGAAACGATCACCTGCGGCCCTTTCGCTGCGCGATCGACCTTGAGCAGGACTACGCGTACCCGCTCGCCGACGCTGAACTGTTCCAGCCGCGATTGCTCGCGCTTGGGGCAGCGGGCTTCCGCCTTGCCCAGGTCGAAGATGATGTCCTGGCCCTCGATCCGCTTGACCGTCGCGTTGAGTACTTCCTTCTCGCGGTGGGCGTATTCCTGGAAGACCGTGTCGCGCTCGGCCTCGCGCACCTTCTGGAAGATGACCTGCTTGGCGAGCTGCGCGGCGATGCGGCCCAGCGGAGTGGTGTCGCGGTAAAGGCGAATCTCGCTGCCCACTTCGACGCCGGGCGCCAGTTCGTTGGCTTCCTCGAGCGTAATCTGGTTGACCGGATCTTCGAGTTCGTCTTCGTCTGCGACGACTGTCTTATAAATGTATGCCGTGATCTCGCCGGTTTCCTTGTTCAGCTCCCCACGCATGTTTTCCTGGGTCTTGTAGTACTTGCGCGTGGCCAGGGCGATGGCTTCCTCGACTGCGCCAACCACGATTGCCGCCTCGATGCCCTTTTCCCGGCTTAAAAGTTCGATACTTTGATACAAAGCGCTAGCCATGCTTGCTCTCTGGTTTAATCGCGGCTCAGGCTTGTGGTCCGGCCGGTTGAAAATGGTTGGAGTGAACGGCTCAAGTTTTCGGCCAATTCGAATACCGGCCCGAAACCCGCCAGGAATTGCGGCGGAGCCAAATGCTAAATCTCTGGAACCAGCTGCGCCTTTTCGATGTTGCTCAGCGCTATTGCGACGGTGCTGACGCCAGCCTTCCGGCTCTTGCTGTTCTGTTTCACTGCCGCCAGGTCGATCGTGATCGAAGGCTCCGCACTTCCCGAGTCCGCCTCCGAACCGGGTGCCCCAGGTCTCGATTCTGAGACCTGGGTGTCAACCAGCCGGCCTTGCCAGTGACGATTATTGCGAATGGGCTCAAAGGTCTGAATCTTGACCAGGCTGCCCGTAAACCTTCTGAAATCCTCCGCCTTGGTCAACTTGCGATCCAGGCCCGGGGAACTGGCTTCCAATGTGTACTCGCCGCCCGGAACCAGTTCTTCCACGTCCAGCAAAACGCCAAAATCCCGGCTGAATTCGGCGCAATCTTCATGTGTGATGCCCGAAAGCTGCTCCGGGCTCAATGTCCCTTCCACCAGCCGCTCCGGCAGCCCGTCGACCCCGGCCGCCATTTCTGCCTTCAGCCGCGCCCGCGCCTTCCGCATTTTTCTCCAGGAAGACCCTCAGAATGCGCTCCTTCGCCGAGCCGGTGAACTCCAGGTCCACCACGTCCAGCCCGTGCGAGGCCGCCACGCGTTGCGCCGCTATCCGAATTTCGTCCAGCCTGACCGCCATCGTCACCAAATGCCGCAAAGCGAGCGGCTTACCACCGCTTGATTTGCGACTTTTGACCCTTGCTTGGGGGTCGAAAAACCGTCCAAACTGCGGCGAATTTTCGCGAGGAGTTTGCGCCAAATAAAAAGTGGGCTGTAAGCCCACTCATCTCTCCGCCAGCCGGCAAACCCACGGCAACTCAGGCGGACAAACTCGTCTGCATCCCTAGAATACGGCGAAATGCCGGGAAATTCAATGGGTAACGGATGAGTTCAGCTGCAGCGGTCGATGAACTTATGAAGAAAGTTCGCCGCCGTCACTTCAAAATCTCCGCCCCAGGGTGACGGGGACCAGTCCCAGCTCCGCGTGGGTGGGATCGAGTTGCGCTGCATTAAAACACGCCAACCCCTGGCAGGCGAATTTTGGGAAAGGGAAAGGTCGCCCACCACACGCCCCTGTGCGACCCAAAATGGCGCCGCGAGATTAGAGTAGGAAGCTACGGGGGAACGGCTCACCTTTCCTATTACGGTGGAGCGCGTCAGTTTGTCGAAACCGGATAACCAATTCGCAGGAGGCTAGAGTCTTGTTTACAAGATGGATCGGCGGGGTGTTTGTAGGTCTCGTATTCTCATCTCATCCGATTCGAATAGCCAATCGACCACAGCTCTCGATCCAGTTTGTTGAACCGCAAACCCCGCATCTGGTTCCTCGCACGAGCGAGGAAAGAGAACGCCACTCCCAAAACCTGCAGCGTTTGTTCCTCAGCGTACAAGTATCCGGCCATTCCGATACGCCAGCCGCCGGATTGAAACAGAGTGACTTCGTAATTCTCCAGGATCGAAGCCCTCAGGCGATTGCCTCGTTTCAATCGATTCCAGACCACTCCGAAGATGAACCAACACGCGTGGTGATTGTGCTGGATACGGTCAATAACTCTTCAGGCAAAGTTACCCACTTCCGCAAGGAGATCGAAAAATACCTCCAGCAGAGGAACGGCCAGCTCGCCAATCCAACGTCCATTGCCCTGATCTCCGATCACGGCGTACAACTCGGCGCGCCCTACCAAGACGGGAACCTTGTGCTCAAGGAGTTGGGTGAGCTTGCCGGGAATCCTCGCACATTGACTTGCGCGGATACAGTACCAGCCTTAACGTGCAGCATACCCAGGTCGCCAGATGGCAGTTCGCCTCCTTGCGATCCGAACCCTCGGCTCGAATGTCTCGATCACCTGTTCAATTCCTCCGTGACTGCCATAAATGGTCTTGCTGACGAACGGGTGAACAATTCGCATAAGAGGAACAAGACGGGCAGGGTCATCCTCATCTGGGTGGGTAACGGCTGGCCGCTCTTGAACGAACGGGGGTATACCCCGGATACTCGCGAGGCAAAGGAAAGCTTCTTTCGCGATCTGGTTACCGTCTCGAGCGCGTTGACGGAAGCCCATGTGACGCTGGATGCAGTCGCTTCGTCAGTAGTGCTGCCGATCGGCCTTAAGAATATTCGCGGGAGTTTCTTCTTCCAGGGTGTACCCGATGAAAATCACGCGACCGCGGCCAGCCTTGCCCTCCAGGCGCTCGCCTATCAGAGTGGCGGAATGGTTCTGACAAGCACTAAGGATATCGCCGGCCAAATTTCACGCTGTGTCGCGGATTCTCAGTCGTACTATCTGCTTTCTTTCGATACCTCACCAGCGGCCCACGATGGGGACTATCACGCGCTCGAGGTCAAGGTCGACAAGCCTGGATTATCAGTGCGTACACGAACGGTTTACTACGCCGAAAGATAGTTCTCGTGTCGCGAAAGGTCCTGGGGCACTAGCTGAAGGTGATCTTGCGTCCGTTGAAGCCGAGACCCTGAAAGTGTGTGCGTGCAATAGAACTGCGCCGGGCCCCGTTATGACCGAATGCCCGCTTATTCGGACATTACCTCGCGGTAATATCCCCATTCCCCATCAACGACCAACGACTTCGAATGTGTACGCATTTCTGCCACCATGAACTCTCGGCCAACACAAACCTTCAACGCTTCTTGGTACTCATGGCTGCGATCCGGTTGCATTACCACTATGGTAGAGTTTGCCTGCGCGCCCGGGTCAGCCAAATCGATTCACGAGCGGCGATTGTGGCGAACTTGACCGGGCAATAACGAGACACGCGTGACCGATAAGCCAACCCGACAAAATCGAGGTCTCGCTTCCAGCCAGACCGCGCGAGAGATCAACCGGGACATCGTCTTGCGCACGATCCACCTGCGCCAGCCGGTAAGCCGGGCAGATCTGGCCCGTCTGACCGGTTTGCAGGCCAGTACCGTCTCGCTGATCATCGGCCAGCTCATCGAGGAAGGCTGGGTGTCGCCGGGGACTCTGGGCCGCCTGCCGCGGGGCCGCAGGCCGACCTTCGTAAGCCTGGATGAGAAACATGTCACGCTGGCCATCGATCTGCGCCCAGGAAAGGCCAACCTGGCCGCAATCGATATCCACGGCAAGATTCTCCGTCGCGAGACGATCGAGTTTTCCGGTCCAGCCGTAGCGTGGGGGGAGGGTGGTTCCAAGTCCGACCTCCGGGCCACATTCAACGCCATTTCGAGAACCGCCGGGCCACTGCGGGCGGCCTTTCGCGGGCGCATGATCGACGGGGTGGGCGTGAGCGTTTCCGGGCGCGTCGACCAGGAGGCGCATCGGCTGGTGTTTTCGCCCAATGCGTCCTGGGCCGGCGTCGACCTGCAGAGCGAGTTGCAAAAGGCGCTCAAGGCTCCGATCGTCATGGAGAACGCCGCCAATGCCAGCCTGTTTGCGGAGCGATGGTTTGGGAAACTGGGCGACACGGCAAACATGCTGGCCGTGTCGGTGTCGGAAGGAATTGGCGCCGGGATCCTGCTCGACGGCCGCTTGGTCCGCGGAAGGGAAGGCATGGCGGGCGAATTCGGCCACATGCCTTTCGAGAACTCGGGTCCGGTGTGCGGCTGCGGAAACATCGGGTGCTGGGAGACGTTTGCCTCCAACCGCGCCGGGCTGCGCTACTACCAGGAACTTGCTCCCGACCGAAAGGTCTCGTCATTCCAGGAACTGCTGGCTCTGGCGACCGGCGGGGACATCCGCGCCTTGCGATCCATCGACAAGATGGCAAGCGCCCTGGCGCGCGGACTGGCCATCCTCGTCGCCGGTCTGGCGCCAGAGGTCATTCTCATTGTCGGCGACTGCACCTCCCTTTGGTCCCGAATCTGCCCCCTCATCGAGAGTGAATTAATCGCCAGGTCCTTCACGTCGCGCATTCCGCGGGTGCTTCCGGCGATGGATGGGGATGCCGCGCGTCTGCGTGGCGCGGCTGCGCTGGTCCTCTACAAAGCGATGTTTCGCCAGATGGCATTTGAGTCGTTGGACCAGGGCCGGCCGGGCCGTTCGGCTTAATGGATAAGCCTTAATAAACAGTGGTCTGTTTCACGTCCGGCTTGGGAGCGGACGTTCCGATCTTCCACTGGAACGTGGCCAGGGTAACGAGATAGGCAAAGCCTGCCACAAAAAAGAGAAGCAGCGAATGGTGGGTCCAGAGCAGCCCGATCGCGGTAGTGAAGACAGTGCTGCCGGCGGCGCCCACCGCACCTCCGATGCCGACCACGGTGCCCACTGAACTCGAAGGAAACATGTCCGAAGGCGTCGAGAGCAGGTTGGACGACCATCCCTGGTGGGCCCCCGTTGCCACGCACAAAAGAGCGATGGCTTGCCAAAGAAGATGCGCGAACGGAACCAGGACCACTGCTGTGGCTGCAAGCGCACAAACCAGCATGGCAAATCGACGTCCGGCGCGCGGCGAGCGGCCGCGGCGAATGGCGTAACCGGCGAGCCAGCCGCCGCCAATGCTTCCGATGGTCGCTCCCACGTAAACGAGGACCAGGGGCACACCCAGTTGCTGCATGTCCACCTGGAAGCGTTCGTGGAAAAACTTCGGCAGCCAAAAAAGGTAAAACCACCAGACCGGGTCGGTGAGGGCCTTGGAAAAAGCGAACGACCATGTTTTCCGGTCCTGGAGCAGAGACGCGAACGACGCGCGCTGGCCCACGGCTTCAGGAGAATGCCCGGCCGCGGCGCCCATCCGGTTCTGCCCGCGGTCATAAGGAAAAAGCAGCCAGGCCGCGAGCCAAAGTAGGCTCAGACCTCCGGTGATGAAGAAAGCCGCCTGCCATCCGAATCGAATCGCCGCCCAGGGAATGATGAGGGGTGCAACCAGCGACGCGGCGCTGGTTCCGGAGTTGAATATACCGGTCGCGAGCGCTCTCTCCTCGACAGGAAACCAATCGGCCGTGGCCTTGAGAGCGGCTGGGAAATTTCCCGATTCCCCCAGGCCGAGCGCGAAGCGCGCGATTCCAAAACCTACGGCCGTCCGGGCGAAAGCATGGCTGATCGAAGCGATGCTCCACACCACGATGGACAGGGCCAGCCCCTTCTTTGCGCCGACGCGGTCGATGATTCTTCCTGAGACCAGAAAGCCCAGCCCGTACGCTACAATGAAGCAGGTGACGATGCTGCTGTAATGCTGGTTATACAGCGCAAGATTCGCGTCGCCGCCCAGCATGTGCTTGAGGATGGGTTCCACCAGCCCAAGCGCTGAGCGATCGATGTAGTTGATGGTCGTGACGAGAAACAGGAGTCCGCAGACCACCCACCGCAGCCTGGCATTCGTGGTCTGAGCGGGCACGATCTCTCCTATTTGGCAGCCGTCCGGCAATCGATTTCAATCAACCTCTGTCGACAACGAAGAAATTCGCGGTGCGCACGAGCGACTTGTCTCGTTCCGCGATGTGGGCGTACGCAGCAGTTGGAGTCGATGGCTGGCAATCCCTTATGCTGCCCCGATTCGATAAGGCTTGTGCGCCTTTACTTCATGATTCAAAGTAAAACCAACGCCAGCCTTCGACGCTATTCACTCTAGTCTCGCCCTGCGTGCGTTGACAATCAGAAATTTGCCGGTCGCGACTCGCCGGTTAGAGTTTGATCTAGTTACAAGATAGATCCATAGCCAACAATCACGCGGATTTACCTCCGGAGTGTTGGGATTCGGCGCGACCCCACGCCCGCCTCCTTGAACCGGGATCGTGGACAAGTGCGGACGCTGGATACCGGCAAACTAACGACAGCCGACTCATTCTGACCGTTGGCCTTCTTGGTTTGACAATTCATATCTTTGGGCATATATACTTCGGGCACCAAAGTAGTGGAGGTCGCTTCCCATGCCTTTCCTCACAAAGCTGCGCGGAAAAAATAAAATTACATCCGGCATTCTCAGCCTCACGGCCCTCCTGATCCTGTTGAACGAGAAAACTCCCCAATTGCAAGGCCAGGCCGTGGGTGGCGGCCAAATCCAGGGATCAGTGGTGGACTCGAGTGGGGCGGTGGTCGCGGGAGCCCAGGTCGAGGCGACGCAGACGGAATCGGGATTCAAACGCCAGACCACCAGCGGAGCGGATGGGGGTTACAGCCTTCCCAATCTTCCCGTGGGACCGTATCAACTCCACGTGATCCGTGAGGGCTTCAACGCTTATGTGCAGTCCGGCATCGTGATCCAGGTGGGCAATAACCTGCGCGTGGACGTGCCGCTCAAGGTGGGCGGCGTGGCGCAGACCGTGCAGGTGGACGCGCAAGCCTCAATGGTGCAGACCGAGGATCAGTCGGTATCGCAGGTGATCGATCAGCAGCGCATGGTCGATATTCCGCTCAACGGACGGCAGGCGACACAACTGATTCTGCTCACGGGTGCGGCGACCACCGCGCCCGCCGGCGACAACGTCGGGTCCAAGAATTATCCCAGCGAAGTGACCCTGTCCGTGGCCGGCAGCCAGGGAACCCAGACCGAGTACCTCATGGACGGCGCCGACAATACCGACTCCTTCTCAAACGTCAACCTGCCGTTTCCTTTTCCCGACGCCATCCAGGAATTCAGCGTGCAGACCTCCGGCCTCGCCGCGCAATATGGCTTCCATCCCGGATCGGTGGTCAACATCGTCACCCGGGCGGGAACCAATGCCTTCCACGGCACGGCCTTCGAGTTCCTGCGTAACAACGCCTTCAACGCGACAAACTACTTCTCCACCCGCGACACGCTCAAGCGCAATCAATTCGGCGGCGTCATCGGTGGACCCATCATTAAGAGCAAGCTGTTCTTCTTTGGCGGCTATCAGGGCACGATCCTCCACCAGCAGTCCAACAGCACCACCTACATTCTTCCCACCCAGGCTATTCTCAACGGTGACTGGACCGCCTTTGAAGGCAGCAAGACTCTCAAGGCCCCGTTTGTCGGCAACACCATCAACCCATCCGCATACAACGCCTCGGCGCTCGCCCTGGTCACCAAGTATCTGCCTGTCGCCACCAGCGACAACGGGCATTATCTCTATGGGCCGCCCAACCCCAATACCGAGCACCAGGTCATCGGGCGCGTGGACTGGAACAAGAGTCAACAGCAGACCATCTTCGGCCGCTATTACATCACCCACTACTCCCAGCCGGGCTTTTTCAGCGGCAACCTGCTGAATACTACCAATCCCCAGCTCGACGACCAGGAGCAATCGCTGACCATCGGGCACACTTACACGATCAGCGCGAACCTGGTGAACTCGTTCCATGTTGCGGGGACGCGCAGTGCCATAACCCGCGGGCAGGTCTCGAGCCTCATCAATCCCGGCACCATCGGAATCAACGTGAGCACGCCGGTTCCCAATTACATCTACATGGCGGTATCGGGCGACTTCACCGTGTCCTGCGGAACCTGCGAAACCTACGAGGTAACCACAAACCAGATCAACATTCTGAACGATCTTTTCTGGACGCGCGGCAAGCATCATTTCGGGTTCGGCGGCAATTACATCCACAACCACATGAACCTGCAGGGCACTAACAACGCCAACGGCCAGTTCAGCTTCAACGGCTCGTTCACCGGGGACGCGCTGGCCGACTTCATGCTCGGCGACCTCTATAGCCTCTACCAGGGCAACGACACCGGCAGCACCTTCGCCAAGAATGTGTTTGCCTTCTACGCGCAGGACAGCTACCAGGTGACGCCCCGGCTCACCCTCAATGCCGGTGTTCGCTGGGAATCGGACCTGCCCGAAGTGGAAACAGCAGGCCGCGGCGTCAGCTTCTCCATGCCGGCGTTCCTTGCCGGAACCACCTCCAATGTCTTCAAGACCGCGCCTCCCGGATTGCTCTTTTACGGGGACCCCGGAATCCCCAAGGGCTATATCAACAATCACTGGGACCATTTCGAACCGCGCTTCGGCATTGCCTGGGATCCGCGCGGCAAGGGCCTCGAGAGTATCCGCGCCTCGTATACCCTCGGGTTCTCGCAGCCGATCGTGTACATGGAAGACCGCTATGAGAACAACGCACCTTACGGCGACGCCCTGACCATCAATCCGGTGGCCGGCTCGTTATCCGACCCTTATGCAGCGTATCCGGGCGGAAATCCGTTCCCGCAGCCCTATCCTCCGCCCAAGGACAGCGCCTTTTTCCCGAGTGAAGGCTCTTACTTCGTGTTCCCTGTCGACATGAAACCGAGCTATACCCAGACCTGGAATCTCTCCATCCAAAAGCAGTTGGGCGCCAACTGGGAATTCACCGCCGCCTACCTCGGCAATATCGTTCTGCACATTCCTTCGGGCAACGAGCAGAATCCGGCGACCTATTTTCCCGGTAACTGGACGGGGCCGGGAAGTTGCGGTTCGTTGACCATCTCGCCCGGAGACGGCAAGCCCTGCTCGAGCACCAGCAACTCCAATGCCCGGCGTGCCACTGCCTTGGCGAACCCCGTCACGGGCGCCTATTACTCCGAGGTCAGCTATATGTACGACGGCTCAACCAGCCGCTATGACGGCATGTTGCTGACCCTCCAGCACCGCTTTTCCCAGCACTTCACGCTGCTCAGCAATTACACATGGTCGAAGTGCATCACCGGTGGAACGGATGTGGGCGACCTCGGGGGCAATACCTTCCAGAATCCCGCCAACCCTGGCGCCGAGCGCAGCAACTGCTACCAGGATTTGCGCAACAACTTTGTTACCTCCCTGGTGGCGCGCAGCGACCTGAAAAATGGTGGACTCAAGCAGGTCCTGCTGGGCGGCTGGCAGATTGCCCCCATCGTGACAGTGACCTCAGGGCAGCGCGTTTCGCCCACCACCGGCACTGACGCCTCGCTCACCGCTGTCGGTGTCGATCGCCCCAACCTGGTCGGCGCCCCATACGTGCACAGGCAGGCGCGCAAATACTGGCTCAATCCCGCCTCCTTCCAGAAGAATGCGGCCGGTACCTACGGCAACACCAAGCCATATTCGCTGGTGGGTCCCACGTATGCGAATCTTGACGCGGCCATTAGCCGGTTCTTTCCCCTGCACGAGGCCATACAACTGGAATTTCGCGGCGAGTGTTTCAATTGCTTCAACCATCCCAACCTGCTGGGTCCGACCGCGGCGCTCAACAGTTCTCTCTTCGGCCAGATCACGACCGCCAATCCGCCGCGCATTCTGCAATTGAGTTTGAAACTGGATTTTTAGGAGGAACTCCCTCACCAGATGAACATCGGCATTATCGGTACCGGGGCGATCGCCTGGAAACATGCCCAGGCCTACAAGAACATTGGGTACCGGGTGGTTGCATGCACCAATGCGACACCGGAGCGTGGACTGAAATTTGCGGAGGCGACTAGCGCCGTGTTTGTCCCTGGGGTCGAAGAACTCTGCAGCCTGAACGGGATTGATTTCGTCGATGTCTGTACGCTGCCGGGATATCGGCTGCGTGCGGTGGAATTGGCGGCTGAAAACGGAAAGCATGTGCTGGTGCAGAAGCCAATGGCGGTTGATCTCGAGACCGCCGCGCGCATGATCACCATCGCACGCAATGCCAAGATTCAACTGGGTGTGATCAGCCAGCATCGCTTCGATGACTCGGTCCTGTTTCTCAAGCGGGCCATCGCGGCCGGAAGACTGGGAAGGATTCTTCAGGCCGATGCTTATGTGAAATGGTATCGCCCGGCTGAATATTATGCGCGGCCAGTCAAGGGCAGTTGGATGGTGGAGGGCGGAGGGGCAATGATCAGCCAGGCCATTCACCAGGTCGATTTGCTTTTGCATCTCGCGGGTGCGGTGGACGAAGTCTTTGGATATTGGCAGCTTGGCGGGACGCATGCGATTGAGTCCGAGGACACGGTGTGCGCTGTGCTTCGCTACGCGTCCGGTGCAACGGGCGTGATCCAGGCGTCCACTTCGGTGTGGCCTGGGTATCCCGAGCGGCTGGAGATTCACGGGACCAAGGGAAGCGCCATCATTACTGGCGACCAACTGACGGCGTGGGACGTGCAAGGCGACGCAGGAGACGACGTGCCAATTGCACGCAGTGCCGCCTCGGGCGCTTCAGACCCCATGGCAATTTCGCTTGCGCCTTTTGAACGGCAGCTTTCGGATTTCGGGGAGGCCTGCAAGACGGGCAGAGCGTCTGCGTGTTCGGGAGTGGATGGATTCCGGGCGCTGCAGCTGGTGCGGAGTATCTACGAGTCTTGTGCCGAGGGGCGGAAGATAGAATTGGCGCCGAGGGAATTTGAACTGTACGACATGCCTCGATGAGCATCCTGGCCTGTTCGCGGGCCGCGACGGTGGGCAAGGGAGATAATGATGAACGATAAGTCGACAGGCCGGCGTGATTTCCTGAAACATGCTGGATGGATGGGATCGATTGCCATGGTGACGGGCTTGCCGCATGCTGCGCTGGCGCTGAGAGAGGAGCGCGTGGTCGAAGATGCGGTGTTGCCCGCGCCGCAGGATGAGGCGCCAAAGAACCACATCAAGTTCTCGGTGTGCGGTATCAGCCACGACCATATCTACGGGATGGTGGGCGCAATCCAGCGCGGCGGCGGCGAACTGGTGTCGGCGTGGGGAGGAGAAGAAGACAAGCTGGCCACTTTCACCAAACGCTTTCCGAATGTGAAGATCGTGAAGACGCAGGACGAGATCCTCAACGATTCGTCCACGCAACTTGTGCTGAGTTCGCAGATTGCCAGCGAGCGCGCCCCGCTGGGAGTTCGCGTGATGAAGCACGGCAAGGATTACTTGTCCGACAAGCCGGGGATCACCACGCTCGAGCAACTTGCTGAAGTGCGCAAGACGATCGCGGAAACGAAGCGTATTTACGCCATCATGTACAGCGAGCGGCTGGAAGTGAAAGCCGCAGTCTACGCGGGCGAGTTGATCAAGCAGGGCGCGATCGGCAAGGTCATCCAGACCATCAACATCGCGCCCCACCAGATCATCCAGAAGCATGGCGACGCCGGCGGCGGAACGGGGCGGCCGGACTGGTTCTGGAATCCTGAGCAGTATGGCGGAATTCTGTGCGATATCGGTTCGCATCAGGTTGACCAATTCCTCTTCTACACGGGATCGAAGCAGGCGGAAGTAGTGGAGTCGCAAATTGCCAACGTGCGCCATCCCGACCATGCAAAGTTCCAGGACTTCGGGGACATGGTGCTCCGCGGGGATCGCGGCCTTGGCTACGTGCGGCTGGACTGGTTTACGCCCGATGGCCTGGGGACGTGGGGCGATGGGCGCCTGTTCATCCTCGGAACGAATGGCTATATCGAAGTTCGGAAATACACCGACGTGGCGGTGAAGAAGCAGGGCAACAATCTTTTCATCGTGGATGACAAGCAGGCGCGGTACATCGACTGCAACAATATGACGCTTCCGTTTGGGCCTGACTTTGTGGCCGACGTTGTGAATCGCACCCATGTGGCGCAGGATCAGGATGGATGCCTGCTGGCCGCGGAACTGGTGATCAAGGCGCAGCGGAATGCGAAATTCGTAACCCTGAAGGACTAACATTGGAGAGCATTATGCCGGATGAGATTGATGGCAACGTTTCACGGCGCAGGTTTCTGAAAACCGGACTGGGCGCGGCGGCGGCCGTGAGTTTTCCCGCGATTGTGCCGGCTCGCGTTTTCGGGCAGTACGCGCCCAGCAAGCGCATCAATGTAGGCGCGATCGGAGTGGGACGCATATCGCGCGGCCACGACATGCCCGGCATCCTGCAGTACGACAACGCCCGCATAATTGCGGTATGCGACCTCGATGCGCATCGGGTGGAAGAGGGCAAGAAGTTTGTCAACGACTTCTACACCGGCAAGACCGGGAAACCCTATGACGGCGTCACGGGCTACGCGAACTATCACGAACTGCTGGCGAACAAGGACATTGATGCGGTGGTCGTCAGCACGCCGGATCATTGGCATGCGCTGATCGCCATTGACGCCGTGCGGGCGGGCAAGGATGTTTATCTGCAAAAGCCGGCTTCTCTCACGATCGCCGAAGGGCGCGCGCTGAGCGACGCGGTGCAGGCTTCCGGGCGAATTCTGCAGATCGGCAGCCAGCAGCGCTCGACAGTGCAGTTCCGCTACGCGGCCGAACTGGTGCGGAACGGGCGCATCGGCGATCTCGAGCGCGTCGAGGTGGGTTTGCCCGGCGATCCTCCCGGCGGCGACAAGACGCCCATGCCGGTTCCCGCCGGATTTAACTACGACATGTGGCTCGGTGAGACTCCCTCGGTCTACTACACGGTCGATCGCGTGCATCCGCCGCAGGGCTATGGCCGGCCGGGGTGGTTGCGCTGCCGCCAGTTTGGCGCCGGCATGATCACCGGTTGGGGAGCCCACCACATCGACAGCGCGCACTGGGGAATGAATACGGAATACACGGGACCGATCGAGGTGTGGGGACAGGCGCAGTTTCCCGATCATGGCCTGTGGGATGTGCATGGGCCGTTCAAAACCGAGGCGCTGTATGCGAACGGTGTGCACATGACCGTGAGCGGCGATTTCGCCAACGGCATCAAGTTCTATGGAAGCAAGGGATGGATCTTTGTCTCGCGTGGCAACGAGCAGGTAACGAAGAGCGATCCCGTGGCCAAGCTGAACGACGCGACAGCACTGGCATCGAGCGATCCAAATATTATCAAGTCGGTGATCGGCCCCGACGAGATTCATCTCTACGAGAGCAAGGAGCAGCATGGCAACTGGCTGGAATGCATCATCACCCGCAGGCAGCCGTGCTCTCCAGTTGAGCTTGGCCACCGCGCCTGCTCGACTTGTTTGATTCACGACATGGCGATGGTACTGAAGCGAAAACTCTACTGGGATCCGGCCACCGAGCGCTTCAAGAACGACGACCAGGCCAACGGCATGCTCTCGCGTCCGCAACGCTCACCGTATGTGCTGGCTTAGGGAGACCTTCATGGGAATGACGAGACGTGACGTGGTGGTTGGACTGCTGGCCATGCCCGGCGCACTGAACGCGGTGGCGCTTGGCGACGATCATCAGCAGGTCATGGGGCCGACCGTTTTCAACTGGAACGACATGAAGCCGGAGAAGACCGCGACCGGTGAGGTGCGGCACCTCTGCAAGTCCCCCACAGCCACCGTCGACCAACTGGAAATGCACGTCACCACCCTGAATCCCGGGATGGAGTCCCATCCGCCGCACCGGCACGTGAACGAGGAATTGATCATCATTCGCGAGGGGGATTGCGAGACGCTCTCCAGTGGAAACTGGGTCAAATGCGGGCCCGGTTCGGTGGTCTTCAACGCATCCAATAGTCTGCACGGCTTTCGCAACGTAGGAACCACGCCGGCGGTGTACCACGTGATCAACTGGAGCCCCAATAAGAACATGGCTCCCAAAGCATCGTAGCTGTTCCTCCCAAATCGCGGCGTCTGGACGACTCCATGAAGAAAGGTGTATCTTCTTTGCGGAGCGTGAGATGCAGCGTTTCGATTTCCCATCTCGAGTCGTGCTGTCTCGATATCTCCTCCATTTTCTGTCCTGCGGCGTGCGATGAACTCGTCTCGTCAGGCCTACCCAAGTCGGGGAGAAGCGTGTGAAAGGGTTGAACTTTGATTTGGGCGAGTCCATCGCGCTCCTGCGCGAGAGCGTGCGCGGGTTTGCCCATGCCGAGATCGCGCCCATTGCCGCGCAGGTGGACCGCGACAACCAATTCCCTCGTGCGATATGGACCAAGCTTGGCGCCCTGGGCCTGCTCGGTATCACCATCGATGAAGACTACGGCGGCGCGGACCTTGGCTACCTGGCTCACGTCGTGGCCATGGAAGAGATTTCGCGTGCCTCCGCGGCGATTGGGCTCTCGTATGGAGCGCATTCCAATCTGTGCGTCAATCAACTAGCCAAGCATGGAACAGTGGCGCAAAAGAAAAAGTATCTGCCCGACCTGATCGGCGGAAAGCACATCGGCGCGCTGGCGATGTCGGAGACCGAGGCGGGGTCAGACGTGATCGGGATGCGCTTGCGCGCCGACAAGCGGGACGGCTTCTACATCCTGAACGGCAACAAGATGTGGATCACCAACGGCCCCGAGGCGGATACGCTCATCGTCTACGCCAAAACAGAACCCGCCGCCGCGTCGAGAGGCATCACTGCATTCATTGTCGAGAAAGGATTCGAAGGCTTTTCGACCGCACAGAAACTGGACAAACTCGGCATGCGCGGATCCAATACCTGCGAACTGGTGTTTCATGATTGTCCGGTGCCCGAAGAGAATGTGCTCGGCCGCGTCAACGGCGGAGCCCGCGTGCTCATGTCGGGGCTCGATTACGAGCGGCTCGTCCTGTGCGGGGGACCTCTGGGCATCATGGCTGCGTGCCTCGACGTGGTGGTGCCCTACGTTCATGAACGCAAGCAGTTCGGGAAGGCCATCGGTGAATTTCAACTCATGCAGGGCAAGCTCGCCGACATGTATGTGACGTTTCATGCATGCCGCGCGTATGTATACGCCGTAGCGCAAGCGTGCGATCGCGGCGAGGCGGTGCGCAAAGACGCCGCGGGCGCGATTCTCTATTCCGCCGAGAAAGCGACGTGGATGGCAGGTCAGGCGATTCAGGCGCTGGGCGGTAATGGATACATCAACGATCACTCCACGGGCAGGCTCTGGCGCGACGCCAAGTTGTTTGAGATCGGCGCCGGCACGTCGGAGATTCGACGCATGCTGATCGGCCGCGAGCTCTTCAAGGAAACGAGCTGACAAGGAACCCGCAGGAGCACGGTCGATGAGCGTTCTCACTTCCCAGGTTCAAACACGCAGCGACGAGTTTCGCGCCAACACGGAGCGGATGCGGGCGCTCGTCGACGAATTGCGAGAGAAGACGGCACAGGCGGCTCGTAGGTGGTTCTGAAGCGGCGCGCAAGAAGTACAAATCGCGCGATAAGCTGTTCGTCCGCGAAAGAATCGATCTGCTGCGTCGATGCGGGCACTCCGTTTCTTGAACTCTCGCCGCTCGCGGCCAATGGCATGTACTGGCGGCGACGTTGCCGAGCGCCGGTATCGTTACCGGCATCGGCCGGATCAGCGGGCAGGAGTGCGTTATTGTCGCCAACGATGCCACGGTGAAGGGCGGCACGTACTTTCCCGCTCACCGTGAAAAAACATCTGCGCGCACAGCATGATCGCGCTCGAGAATCAGCCTGCCTTGCGTGTACCTGGTCGACTCGGGCGGCGCATTTCTTCCCTTGCAGGACGAGGTCTTTCCCGACCGCGAGCATTTCGGCGCCATCTTCAACAACCAGGCAAACCTTTCGGCGGCCGGCATTGCGCAGATCGCGTGCGTGATGGGCTCGTGCACCGCGGGCGGAGCTTACATTCCCGGCCATGTCCGATGAGTCGATCATCGTGAAGGAACAGGGCACGATCTTTCTGGGCGGACCGCCGCTGGTGAAAGCGGCAACGGGCGAGGAAGTGACTGCCGAAGAACTCGGCGGCGCCGACGTGCATACGCGCATCTCAGGGGTCGCCGATTATCTTGCCGACGATGACGCCCATGCGCTGGCGCTTGTCCGCCGCATCGTCGGCAATCTCAATCGCGCCCATGCCGGCAGGCCCGCAGGCCGCCGCCCGAAGATCCGCTCTTCGATCCCGAGGAGATCTACGGAATCGTGCCCTCCGATACGCGCAAGCCCTACGATGTGCGCGAGGTGATCGCGCGCATGGTCGACGGCAGTCGTCTCGACGAATTCAAACAGCGCTACGGCAGCACGCTGGTAACCGGCTTTGCGCACATTGACGGTTATGCAGTCGGCATTCTCGCCAACAACGGAATTCTGTTTTCGGAGTCGGCGCTGAAGGGCGACGCATTTCATCGAATTGTGCGCGCAGCGCGGAATCCCGCTCGTCTTCCTGCAGAACATCTCCGGGTTCATGGTGGGGCGCAAATATGAAAATGGCGGTATCGCGAAGGACGGCGCGAAGATGGTGATGGCCGTGGCGTGCGCGCGCGTGCCCAAATTTACCGTGCTGATCGGCGGCAGCTTTGGCGCCGGGAATTACGGCATGTGCGGGCGCGCGTTATTCGCCTCGTTTTCTGTGGACGTGGCCCAATTCGCGCATCTCAGTCATGGGCGGCGAGCAGGCCGCCAACGTGCTGGCGCGCGTGCGCAGGGATGCGCTGGAAGCGCGAAGGCAAGTCGTGGAGCATCGAAGAGGAAGAGGAGTTCAAGGCGCCGATTCAGAATCAGTATGAGGAGCAGGGCAATCCGTATTATGCAACCGCGCGGCTCTGGGACGATGGCATCGTCGATCCGCTGGAGACGCGGCGCGTGCTCGCCCTGGGACTGGCCGCGGCGCAGAATGCACCCATCCGAGCCAGACGCGTTTCGGCGTCTTCCGCATGTGAGAATTCGAACTATGTCTGAGCCCACTCTCGAAGTCGAACACGCCGGCGCTGTTGCCTGGGTTTGGATGAACCGGCCCGCAGTGCACAATGCGCTGAACGAAGCCATGATCGATGAACTGGCCGAAACGTTTCTCGATCTTGGCGAAGATCCGGCAGTGCGGGTCATCGTCCTGTCGGGGCGAGGCAAGAGCTTCTCCGCCGGCGGCGATATTGACTACATGAAACGACAGGGCGCCGCGCCGCGCGAAACGAATCTCGCCACGGCACGCGGGCTTGCAGAGATGTTCCGACATTCATCGCCATTTGCCCCAAGCCCACCATCGCGCGTGTAAACGGCGCCGCTATGGGAGGAGGCCTGGGACTGGTGGCTGCTTGCGACATTGCGGTTGCAGCGAGTGACGCAATCTTCGCAGCTTCGGAGGTTCGGCTCGGCTTGATTCCATCGACGATTGCCCCTTACGTTCTGCGCGCCATCGGCCCGCGCCAGGCGCGGCGGTTGTTTCAAACCGGTGAACGCATCGACGCCGCGCAGGCGCAGAGGATCGGGCTTGTTCATGAGATGGCGGAGCCGGAGACAACTGGATGGCAGGGTTCAATCGATCATCGAGGATCTGCTCGCAGGTGGCCCCGCTGCGCAGAGCGCCGCCAAGAGCCTGATCGAAGCCCTAACCAATCGACCCATCACCCGGGAACTCATCGAAGAGACTGCGGTCCGTATCGCGGACATCCGATCGGATCCGGAAGCGATCGAAGGCTTGAGCGCTTTTCTCGAAAAGCGGCCGCCGGATTGGGTGCCCGAAAAATGAACGCCGGTCGCTCTTCGACACAATTCTGATTGCCAATCGCGGCGAGATCGCCTGCCGCATCATGACTACTTGCCGCCGGCTTGGCATTCGTGCCGTCGCTGTCTATTCTGACGCCGATGCCCATAGCCGCCACGTGCGGCTTGCGGATGAGGCGGTGCGCATTGGGCCGCCGACGGCGCGCGAGAGTTATCTGGCCATTGATCGAATTATTGATGCGGCAAGGAAGACCGGAGCGCAGGCCATTCATCCGGGTTACGGGTTTCTCGCCGAGAATGCCGATTTCGCCGACGCGTGCGCAGAGGCGGGGATTGTGTTCATCGGGCCGCCGGCAGCGGCGATTCGCGCCATGGGATCCAAGGCCGCCGCCAAGGCTCTGATGCGCGAGGCGGGCGTGCCTCTGACGCCGGGATACGAGGGCGAAAACCAGGAAGCGGAATTCCTTCAGCAGCAGGCGGACGCGATCGGCTATCCCGGTGATGATCAAGGCCAACGCCGGAGGCGGCGGGAAGGGAATGCGCCGCGTCGACGCGAGCGAGCGAGTTTCAGTCCGCGCTCGCATCTTGCAAGCGCGAGGCGGCGGCTGCATTCGGCGATGATTGGGTGCTTCTCGAGAAGTATGTTGTGGCCCCGCGGCATGTTGAGGTGCAGGTGTTTGGTGACAGCCATCGGCACGATCGTCAGTCTGTTTGAGCGCGACTGCTCAGTGCAGCGACGTCATCAGAAAGTGATCGAAGAGGCGCCGGCCCCGGTGATCACGGCGGAGCAGCGGGAGGCGCTGGGAAAGGCCGCGCGAGATGCGGCGCGCGCGGTCGGCTACGTCGGCGCGGGCACGGTCGAGTTTCTGTTCGATCGCGAAGCGAACTTCTACTTCATGGAGATGAATACTCGCCTGCAGGTGGAGCATCCCGTCACCGAAATGATCACCGGCCTCGACCTGGTGGAGTGGCAATTGCGGGTTGCAGCCGGCGAACCATTGCCACTGGCGCAGGAAGAACTCACCATGCATGGCCACGCGATCGAGGCGCGCATTTACGCCGAGGATCCTGACCCACGACTTTCTTCCCTCGGTCGGGAAGCTCGTGCATCTCGGCGCGCCCGAGGCATCGGATCACGTGCGGATCGATACCGGAGTGGAGCAGGGCGACTCGATCACGCCGTTTTATGATCCGATGATTGCGAAGCTGATCGTGTGGGACGAAACGCGCGAACGGGCGGCGCGGCGCATGAGCAGCGCACTGGCCGAGTAGCGAGTTGTCGGCGTGGCCAACAATGTTGAGTTCCTGCGCAGGCTGGTGACCAGCCATTCTTTTCGCGAGGCAGAACTCGACACCGGTCTTATCGAGCGGGAGAAGGAATGGCTCTGGTCCAAAGAGGGTGCGACGCCCGACCGGGCAGTGGTGCTCGCGGCGCTGGCAGTCGTGTTGGGTGAACGCGAGGACGGGAGAGCCGAAGGGCAGCCAAACTCCCCATGGGGCAGCCGTGATGGCTGGCGGCTGAACGCGAAGTTACAAGCGACGGCTCGCGTTCGCGCACGGAGATCGTGAATCGTCCGCGGAGGTCGAGTATCGCGCCAAGGATTATCGAATTTCGATTGGGCCGGCGCATTATTCCGTTAGTGGAGAGGCTGGTGAGAATGGCAGCATCGATGTCGAGATCGATGGGCAGCGAGTTCACGGCACGGTCATTCCGTTCCGCGAGCGATTCCATATTTTCTGCGCGGAGCAGTCCTACGTTCTGACTTATGTTGATCCGCTGGAAATCGCTGCCCAGAGTCACAGTAGCGAAAGCAGCCTGCTGGCGCCCATGCCGGGACGTGTGATTGCGCAACTCGTCGAGCCTGGCGATCGGGTGGCGAAGGGAGCTCCGCTGGCGGTGCTGGAAGCGATGAAGATGGAGTACACGATTCATGCGCCGGACGCGGGTCGCGTGGAATCCTTTCACTTCGCCGTGGGAGACCAGGTGACAGAGGGTGCGGAATTGTTGCACTTCAACCGGGAGAACGCGCCGCAGGAGGAAAGCTGATATGGGCTTTCCGAAAAGTGTGCGCATCGTCGAGGTTGGCCCGCGGGACGGGCTGCAAAATGAAGCCCAGACTGTTCCCACCGAAACCAAGATCGAATTTATCCGCCGGCTCGCCGCGTCGGGACTGAAGACGATTGAAGCCACCGCCTTTGTTTCGCCCAAATGGGTCCCGCAAATGGCGGACCACGCCGAAGTGCTGCGCGGTCTGCCGCACGAAGACGGCGTCAGCTATCCGGTGTTGGTGCCGAACCTGCGCGGTTTCGAAGAAGCGGTCACCGCCGGCGCTAGAGAAGTGGCCGTATTTGCCGCGGCATCCGAGACTTTCTCGCAGCGTAATATCAATTGCTCGATTGCGGAGAGCCTGGATCGGTTTGCGCCAGTGTTTACCGCTGCCCGCGCTGCGAACGTTCAAGTTCGGGGGTATGTTTCGTGCGTGCTGGGATGTCCGTATGAAGGCGAAATCAATCCCGACAAGGTAGCCGATGTGGCTGCCGCACTTTTTGAAAGCGGATGTTACGAAGTTTCGCTTGGGGACACGATCGGCGTTGGGACTCCGAACCGGACCATAGGTCTGATCAAGACGGTCGGGGGCCGGATGCCGGTAGACAGGCTCGCGGGTCATTTTCACGACACTTATGGGCAGGCGCTGGCCAATATCTACGCGGCTCTCACCATGGGTGTGCGGGTGTTCGACGCTTCGGTGAGCGGGCTGGGCGGCTGTCCCTATGCGCCTGGAGCCACCGGCAATGTTGCCACGGAAGATCTGCTCTACATGCTCAACGGGATGGGCATTGAAACCGGCGTCGATCTCGACCGGCTAATTGCGGCGGGGGCGTTTATCTGCGAAAAGCTGGGGCGTCAGACGCAGTCGCGGGTGGCGCGAGCGCGATCATGATCCACGTTTCTCGCCGGAACGACGAGATTCAGGCGACCATTCGGGGTTCGGTCTTCGCGTCGCACTTCTTCCCGGCTGACCTCGGGAGCCAGTTCAATCAGCTCAATCCTGCCGGAGTCACGTCGAGCACGCCCAGATCCGTGATGATGCGATTCACCACGCCCGCGCCGGTCAGACGGCAGATTGCAGGCGTGCAGTATTTTGGGCTGGCCATCTTTCGATGTGTGCTCCATCAGCACCACGACGCGCTGCACCCCGGCCACCAGGTCCATGGCGCCGCCCATGCCCTTGATCATCTTGCCCGGGATCATCCAGTTGGCTAAATCGCCGCGCTCTGAAACCTGCATGGCTCCAAGAATCGCCAGGTCGATGTGTCCGCCGCGAATCATGGCGAACGAATCGGCGCTGGAAAAGAAGCTCGCCCCGGGCAGAGCAGTCACGGTCTGTTTTCCGGCATTGATCAGATCGGCGTCCACTTCCTCCTCAGTCGGGAAATGGTCCGATGCCGAGCAGGCCGTTTTCAGACTGCAGCGTGACATGCACATCGGGCGGAATGTAGTTGGCCACCAGCGTGGGGATGCCGATGCCGAGGTTCACGTAATAGCCGTCCTGGAGTTCCTGTGCGGCGCGCTGCGCCATCTGTTCGCGAGACCATGCCACGGTGTCTACACCTTTCTGATTGTCCGCTGCTCGATGCGCTTCTCGGGCGCGGGATTGTGGACGATCCGCTGCACGTAGATGCCGGGGTGTGGACCTGGTCGGGGTCGAGCTCACCCGTTGGGACAAGTAACTCCAGTTCGGCCACGGTAACGCGGCCGCAGGTCGCCGCCATGGGGTTGAAGTTGCGCGCGGTTTTCCGATAGATGAGATTGCCGCTCGTGTCGCCTTTCCAGGCTTTGACCAGGGAGAGGTCGGCTGCGAATTGCCTGCTCGAGGATGTACGTGTGGTCTCCGAAGATGCGGTGTTCTTTGCCTTCCGCCACGGCGGTTCCGACTCCGGCGCGGGTGAAAAAGCCGGGAATGCCCGCCCCTCCCGCGCGCATCCGCTCCGCCAGTGTGCCCTGGGGGCAGAACTCGATTTCAAGGGCGCCGGCGAGGAACTGGCGTTCGAACTCGCGGTTCTCTCCCACGTAGCTCGAGATCATCTTGCGGATCTGGCCGGTCTCGAGAAGGAGGCCGAGGCCCCATCCATCCACGCCGGCGTTGTTGCTGGCGACGGTGAAATTCTTCTTGCCCGTGTCGCGCAGGGCGAGGATCAACGCTTCGGGAATGCCGCAGAGGCCGAACCCGCCGACGGCGATCGTCATCGCCGTCTTCGACAATGCCGTCGAAGCGGCCTGCGCGCTGGGATATACCTTCGACATGGCCAAGCGATCTCCGACGTGTTCCGATCGACCGGGGAATCGTGGGCGCCGCAACCACCCGCAAAGTAGTATGCGAGGCCGGGCGCGCACTGGCGCGCAACCGCGTCGGCCGCGACCTGCTACAACAGAACCGGACCAATGTGTGGCCGCTACTATCGCCGATCCGACAAGCAGAAAATCGCCGAGGCCTTCCGCACCGGACTCCCGACAACCTTTGAAATCCTGCCCTCGTACAATGTGGCTCCGCAGACATTTCAGCCGGTCGTTTGTTTCAACCGGAAGACGCTGGAACGCGAACTCGCTCCAGATGCGGTGGGGCCTGGTGCCTTACTGGGCGAAGGACGCGAAGCCCGCTTACAGCACCATCAATGCCAAGGCCGAGACACTCACCACCAGTCCGGCCTTTCGCGAAGCGTTCAAGCGGCGGCGCTGCCTGATCCCTGCGGACGGATTCTTCGAGTGGCAACCCATCGACAAGAAAACCAAACAGCCTTTTGCTTTTGCGCTGAACGATGGTTCGCTGTTTGCCCTGGCCGGCTTGTTTGACGTGTGGAGGGACAAGACGACGGGCCAGGCGCTGCTTTCCTACACCGTCATCACCACCGATCCGAACGAGCTACTGGAACCGTTTCACAATCGCATGCCGGTCATCCTCAGGCCGGCAGATTACGAGCGCTGGATAGCGCCGGCTGAACCGTCGCACCTGCCGCGTGGACCTGCTTCGGCCCTATCCTGACGAACTCATGTCGGCGTGGAAAGTTGGGCCGGCCGTAGGCAACGTGAAGAACGACGAACCGGGTTTGATTGCCCCGATTTAGAGCGACGCCGACCACGGCGTCCGCACGATCCGCCCTGCGCCACTTGCCACATTCCGCTTGATATTCTGCGATAGTGCCCCACAGCCCTGTATCGGGCTCCATCTCTTTTGCCGCGGGGTATTTGCTTGGAACGTAAGCTTTATTCGGCGCGTCTCGAACGCAAGGTTTGCATCTCCGAAATCGCCCAGTGCTACCACTTCAATTTTGTCATCGATGAACTGGATAGTTTTCCGTTCGTCGCCGGACAGTTTATCTCGACTGTGGCCACCGATCCGAAGGGCAAGCAGCAAACGCGCGCCTATTCCATCGCGTCGGCGGCCAGCGGTAATCGCTTTGACCTGTGCGTCAATCGCGTGGAGGGCGGCTTTTTCTCCAACCACCTGGCCGATCTCACCGATTTGGCTCCGGGCGGAATCGTGAAGGTCCACGGGCCGCACGGGCATTTTGTCCTTCAACGAGCCGGTCACGGACTCGATCTTCATTTCCACCGGTACAGGCATTGCTCCCATGCGCGCGTATGCGCAGTGGCTGTTTCCCGAGGACGGCCCCGACCGCAGTGACGGGCGGGATATCTGGATGGTCTACGGCACGCGCTATGAGAGCGAACTGTACTATCGCGAGGAATTCGAAGCGCTGGCGCGCCGCAAACCGAATTTCCATTACATTCCCACGCTGAGCCGCGCGGACGAGCACTGGACTGGGCTGCGCGGTTATGTGCAGGAGCATGTGGCGCGGATCGTGGAAAAGCGCGCTGCCCGGCTCGGTATCCAGCCTGCCCTTGCCGCCGGTCGATCCGGCGATCCCGCCGGCCGAGCTTCAAGTTCGATGTGCACGCCTACATTTGCGGTCTCAACAACATGGTCGCCGGGGTGCGCGAAAAGCTCGCCAACTATGGCTGGCACCGCAAGCAGATCATCTTCGAGCGCTACGATTGACGCTGAAACAAGTCACAGATTGAACAGTTCGCGCAGCCGCTTGGTCTGCGACCGGCTCACCGGAATTTCGGTCTGCTGCTTGTCGTTCATGCGCAGCTGGTAGCTGGATTTGAACCAGGGCACAACTTCGCGGATGTGGTTGATGTTGACCACGAAGCCGCGGTGGGCACGCCAGAAAACCGCCGGATCCAGCTGCTCCAGCAGTTCCTCGAGGGTGCGGCATTTGGAGTGGCCCTCAAAGGCCTGCGTCACCACGCGAATGATGCCATCGTCGATGGCCGCATAGCAGATTTCTGCCTGATCCACCAGCAGCAGCCGGCTTTGCGCCTGCACGATGAGCTTGGCAGGCTGGGGTGAGCGCGCACGTCCCCTGGGGACGGTTCAGCAGCCGCAGCAGGGCATCAATCTGCGCTTCGGCGACCGGCGTCGTTCCTTCCGACACCCGCCCCCGCGCCCGCTCCACCGCCTGCTCCACGCGGGTGCGGTCGAAGGGCTTCAGCAGGTAATCCACGGCATTCACGTCGAAGGCGCGCACCGCGTACTGGTCGTACGCGGTTGCGAACACGATCTGCGGCAGGTGTTCTTCATCGGCGCCCGTCCGCAGGCGCGCCTTGGCTTCGCTGCGGTCCTTCAGCTTTTGGATGACCGCAAATCCATCCAGGCCGGGCATCTGCACGTCGAGAAAAACAAGGTCGGGGTGGTGTTCCTCGATCAGGTCTACGGCTTCAATGCCGTTGGTTCCCTGGGCCACGACCTCGACGCCGCCGACCGAGTCGAGCAGGTACTTCAGCTCGTCGCGGGCCAGTTGTTCGTCGTCGATAATGAGCGCGGAAAGAGACATGCGGAAGCTTGATTGTAGGAAGCCAGAGCGGTACGGTCAACGCGCCCGAGGAGTATTGTCCCGCGGCAGGGACCCTACTCGGCCATGACCCGCAGGCGGGCCGGCATCTTGTCCTGGGCCAGTTCATGGCCGCAGCGTGTGCAGAACTGGTCGGTGGCGCGGACGGTGCGGAAGCAGTTTCCGCAACTGGCAGTGAGCTGATAATCGCACTGCGGGCAGAAGTGGAAATCGCTCTGCACAAACGTGCTGCAGGCCGGGCAACGGGAAACCAGGGGTTGGCGGAGAAGGAAGTAGAGCACCGCGCCGATCCCTCCGGGCATGACGAAGCAGATCAGCATCCAGAAACGCGAGCTCATGGCCCGGCGAGGCGCATCCTTGCTCACGTAGCCGATCATCAGGAAGTAAAGCGCGGCCAGAAGTCCCCACGAAACGTTGAAGTAAATCTTGAAACCGATCGGCGGTCCATGGTGGTGGGCCTGCTCGGGCATCACCATCCACATGTAGTACTCGACCGCCACAAAGGCCGTAATGGCGGCGACGATCGACCACACCGGGATCAAGCGGGCGTCTTCATTGACCGTAATGGATTCGGGATCACGCATAAATCAGACCCTCACTCAGAGGGTTTCCAGAAGTTCAAGTAGTGATTAACTTCTACATGAATGACGGCTACCCGTCCACGGAAGTTGCGTGGATGACGTCGGGAATTTGCTTTTGATCGCACTCGACGGTGCCAACCGCAGTGGATGAACTTCTCCTAGGAACGGTGCCGGAGCCACCCGGCCATTACGGCAGCGGCCAGCAGCGCCGGGCAAAGGATGCACACCCACAAACTGAATTGGCTGGCGAGGTCGCCCAGATGTTCCCCGGCAATAAGGTTATCGACGGCCCACCAGATCAGGGGACCAAGAACCAGCAGAAATACCAGGACAGCCGCCAGGGCAACGGCGCGAATCCGTTTGCGCCCGGCTCTTTGTTCTTTGAGGACCCCCAGAGAGGCCATGACCACGCGACGAGTACCGTGCGCGACTTTGCGGTCCCTGCCTGCATCCTCCGCGATGACGGATGCCTTCACATCGCGGTTGGGACCGGCTCCCTGATCCGATCCATCGGCAGTTCCTGCGACCATTACACCGCCTCGGTGCGAGGCGCAGCCGAGTTTTCAAGGACGGGCCTGATCGCTGCCAAGCCTCGATAGAGTCTGGATTTCACGGTAGAAAGAGGCGCCCGGGTTACGCTTGCGATCTCCTGAAGGGACAGGTCCTCGTGGAAACGCAGCACCAGTACCTCGCGATAGAGCGTGTCCACCTGCAGCAGGGCGTCGGTAATCCGTTGCCGGTCTTCGAGGCTGGCGAACCGGTCAAATGGCGTCGGCTGACTATCGGAGATCTCAAAACTCATCGGACGGTCATCTTCGCTCGAACCCTCGAACAACTCGTCCAGGCTGGCGACGGTCCGCTTGCGGCGGTAGTCGATGACCAGGTTGCGGGCGATGGTAAACAGCCATGTATCGAAACGCGCCTTGCCGTTGAACTGTCCTCCGCGCACCAGCACGCGCATCCAGACTTCCTGGAAGAGGTCTTCCGCCAGCTCGCGGCTGCCGGTCAAATAAAGGAGATAGCGCAGCAGACGGTGCTGGTAGCGGACGATCAACTCGTCCAACAGACCGGCTTCCTGGTGTTTCAGCCCTGAGGCGATCGCAAGACTTTCCTGCCGGACGGCCTCGTCCTGAGCGGTAGCCGAACCCGGGGCAAACAACGACTGTACCGATGCAAGCGCGTTCATCTTGCTCTATTAGACGACAAAGCCTTCTCAAAAGACGATAAAAGTGAAGCGATTTACTCAAAGATTTGCTGGTTTCCGGCCGTCCTCTCTCCGTTTTGCCACTCTGAGCGCGTCTTCAATCGCAGCCCGGACCCGGCGCTCCCGGCCTTCGGTGGTCTGGTAGTGGAAGATGCCCAAAAGGTGGTTCCGTCTCCTGATGCGGGTCATGGCATCCCATCCCTGGCGAGCCGCAGGCTGTCGCTGGAACGCCGCACGCAGGATCGGCGGCGGCTCAATTTCACCCTCCATGGCCAGGAGCAGGCGTTCGGCCATCTTCTCTGCTCGTTTTTGACGGACTTCCGGGTTCTTTGCCTCGCTGACCCAGCGCCCAATGTCCCGCCGCATTGAGGGGCTCAAAGCGTCGAAATAGCGACGAAGTCCGCGGTCGGCTTTCAATTCCTTCGCCAACTCGGCGGGCATCGGCGCCTCTCGTTCCTCCAGGTCCGGCTGGAGACAAAACGAGGCGGTATCGCCGGGTTTGGCACGGGCTCCGGATTGCATCTTCTTATTCACCAGCAGTACGTGCTTCTTGCCGCCGGATTCAGGAAAGAGGGAAGTTCGAAATGCGAAACCATTGATTTCGCCGCGCACGCGTCTTCCGTTCCGAATCGGCCAGACCCCTGCCGGGTCGAAGGGGACACGGGCGATGACCCATCGCAGCGCATTGCCCGTGGGCTCGAGCACCGCGCGGAAGGTCTTTGGTTTGGGGGCGGGCATACGACGAGTATCCATCCTTTTCAGTCCTGCTAATGAAATTCGCACCGAGGAGGAATAGCCGGCCGAGTCGCGCCGACCTTCTACACTATCCCCTATGGAAATCCTTTACGGCGTCCATGCGGTGGAAGAGGCGCTGAGGGCTGGAAAGCGGCGGTTCGACCACGTGCTGGTGGCCCGCGAGCGCCACGACGACCGGCTCGCACGGCTGGTCGCGGAATGCCGGCAGGCAGGGGTGCGTGTCCGCGAAGAACCGCGCGATCAACTCACGCACATTGCCGGCACGACCGCCCATCAGGGCGTAGTCGCCACGGTCCGTGCGCTGGAATTCCTGACGATCGAGGATTTGTTCGAGCCGCAGCCATCCACCCGCGGGGCCCGGTTGCTGCTGGCGCTGGACGGGGTCGAGGATCCGCAAAATCTGGGTGCATTGCTACGGGTCGCGGACGGCGCCGGCGTCGATGGAGTCATTCTCACCGAGCGGCGTTCGGCACCCCTGAGCCCTGCCGCCGTCAAGGCCAGTGCCGGAGCCGCCGAGCATCTCCGCATTGCGCGCGTGGTGAATTTGGTGCGGGCCCTTGAAGACCTGAAAAGGCAGAATCTATGGATCATCGGGCTCGATGAGAGGGGAACCTCCGATTACGACCAGTTCGACCTGACCGGGAACTGCGTGCTCGTGCTGGGCCGCGAGGGCGCCGGGCTGCACGACCTGGTCCGGCGCACCTGCGATCATCTGCTGCGCATTCCTATGGCCGGGGGCGTGAGTTCGTTGAATGTCTCAGCCGCGGGGGCCGTGGTTCTCTACGAAGCGTTTCGTCAGCGTCGTGCTGCGACCCGGAACTCGGCCGCCGGATTCTCCAAAAATGCTCTCCCCCACTCCCTGGCTGCGTCCAAACCGGCAAAGCAGAAAGGTCTGGGTTTATGAAGTTCCGGTACTCGGTTGCATGGATTGCAGCTGCCCTCACGCTCTGTCTTCCATCCACGATCATTCGAGCCCAGACCGGCACTCAAGCGCCCCCGGCCCCCAAGACGCCGGCCGCGACCAAGCCTGACACCCCGCCGCAGGAGTCGCCGAAGGGGCAGGTGATCTTTTCGCGCTCGACAGACCAGAATGGCGACACCACCACGCAGGCCGGCCCGGCCACGCCTCAGATCGCCACGGCGCCGATCGCCCAGGACCCCGAACGCCAGGCGGTTACGTTTACCGCTTTCGATCTGGACGTTCATTTGCGGGTCGAAGTGCACCAGATCGCGGTGCGAGCCCTGCTCACGGTGCGAAATGACGGCAAGGGCCCGCTGGCTCGCATTCCTCTCCAGGTTTCGTCGTCACTCAACTGGGACCGGATTCGCATTCGCGGAAAAGATGTGGCTTTTCCGGTAGCCACGCTTAACTCCGACGCGGACCACACGGGCCAGCTTCACGAAGCCGCCGTGCCCCTGGACCAGCCTCTTGCGCCCGGCGAAAGCCTACAGGTCGACGTTACATATTCGGGTGCGATTGCCGCTTCAGCGCAGCGTCTGCTGGCGATTGGAACGCCGGAAGACGTGGCTCTCCACTCCGACTGGGATCAGATCGATCCCCGGTTCACAGGACTGCGCGGGTTCGGAAGCGTGGTGTGGTATCCGGTGTCGTCCGTGCCCGTGATCCTGGGGGATGGCGCCCGGCTTTTCGACGAAATGGGCGAGCATAAGCTGCGCCTGGCGGGAGCGAGCTTCCGGTTGCACCTCACGATCGAATTTCCCCACGGCCAGGCTCCTTCGCTGGCGGTGATAAACGGCCAGCCCGTCGAGCTCAACATCACCGACACGGCCGGGCCGGCCGCCGATATTGCCGGAATCGCCACCGCGAAGGTGGACGGGTCGACCCTGGGATTCGAGACGCCAAGCCTGTTTGTCGCCATGCGCAAGGTGCACGCGGGGACGAATCTTACGGCGTGGACATTGCCGGACAACGAAGTGGCAATCGAATCCTGGACCGCCGCGGCCGCGACAGTCACGCCCTTCCTGCAAGGGTGGCTGGGCCAGAAGCCGCGGGCTCAACTTACGCTATTGGATTTGCCCGATCCCCAGGACGCCCCTTACGAGACTGGAGCGCTGCTCGTCACCAGCCTCCATGAAGCCGACTCCCGGCAACTGGAGGGAATCCTTGCTCATGCCCTCACGCATGCATGGATGGCGTCCCCGCGGGCATGGCTGAGCGAGGGGGTTGCCCATTTTATGGGCACATTGTGGATCGAAAAACGGCAGGGTCGCGAAAAGGCCTTGAGCGCGCTCGAATCCGGACGGCCTGCTCTCGCGTTGGCAGAACCTGCCAGTCCCGCTGATGCCGTCGGGCAGCCTCTCGCCAAAGCCATCTCCCCGGTCTTCTATAGGACCAAGGCAACCTACGTCTTGTGGATGCTGCGCGACGTAGCCGGAGATCCGACTCTTTCCGCGGCCCTTCGTGCCTACGATCCGTCGCAGGATCTGAACCATGGCAAAGACGCGCGGGAGGGCTCATTTGAGGCATTGGTCGAACGGGCCGGAACGCAGACCGATCTCTCCTGGTTCTTCGGCGATTGGGTCGATGCCGACAAGGGGCTCCCCGATCTGTCCATCGAAAGTGTGTTTCCCGCTCCGGAGCGGGCCGGAAACTGGCTGGTGGCGGTCAACGTGGCCAACGCGGGTTATGCCGCGGCCGAGGTCCCGGTGACGGTGAGGACTGAGGCCACTTCGGTCACCCAGCGCGTGCGCGTTCCCGCCCGCAGCAAGGCCGTACAACGGATCCTCATTCAGGGCAAGCCCACCGAGGTGCAGGTAAACGACGGAACTGTTCCCGAGAGCCAGGCCAGCGTGCACCTCACGAAGTTGGACAAAGCCGCTGATCCCGGAAACGGACCGGCACCCGGCACGCCACGTCAGCCCTGAAGTCCAAGCAGGCTGCGGAAAAACGCGCGGTTTTGAAGGCGCACGGCTTTAGCCGCCAAAAAGGCAGTAAATCAAAGGGGGCTTTAGTGTCTGCGTGAGAACTCGTTTTTTACCGGAGGTCTTGTAACAGGGCACGACTTTAGTCGTGCCGAAAGCCGCCAGGAGGATATCGGGCTTTAGCCCCTGAGGGACGTGTTCTTCTTGATTTCATCGCTCATTCTCTGTTTTTCCGCAACCTGCCAGGTGCCGGGTAAGTGGCATGGGGAATGCTTGCCTTCGTCCATCAATCTATTCACGTTTCATCATGTGAACCTGACCCCCGCCTGCATCTAAGTTGATAGTCGGCAGAGACTCTCCTTCGAAACTTACGATTAGGGCTGTTTTCTCTCTGCGCCGAATTGTCCTTGTCCCATTTTTGAATACCTTTGTTGCACTGCGCTTGCCTTGGCACGGCTTTTGCCGGAGGGGCCTATGACTCGTCCAAATCGCATCCTGCTTGTGAGCAGGGATCTGATGGTTCTGCAGACACGGAAGTTGATGCTTGGTGCTTATTTCGATGTGCATGCCGCGGGCAGAGTCCTCGAGGCGAAGACACTTCTCGGAGAACAGGACTTCGACTTGATCGTACTCTGTTACACGCTCGGCCCGGACGACTGCCAGAGGATCGTGGAATCGGCGCAACAACATCGCCCGCAGGCTAAGATCCTGGTGTTGACTGCTGCCGGGTATGCTGCGAAACAGATGGACATTCATCGTTACTTCTTGGCCGCCGAGGAGGGTCCTTTTACCTTGGTAAAAAAGGCGGCGGAATTGCTTGGCTTCGAGTTCAGGAGCAAAGGCCGAATGGTCCAGGTGGCGCCGCCAGGCCTTGTGCCGGCTTCAACGGGTGCCTGATCAACCGCGAGATCGACGCGGTTGGTCGACGAATGGGCTCGGATCGTTCCGGTCGAGAGCCCTCGGTCATACAGCTTGGGGGGCATCGAAATGCGCCCTGCCTGGTCCTGTCCGCTGTTGCAGCAGAGAGCGAATTGCATTGAGAAGGGCCTGCGGGCCCGATGGCCCCTCGAAGTCGGCATGGTACATATCTGCCAGATAATCGAGCGGAGCGATGCAGAGAATCTGGATAGCCGGGTGGTATCGGCGCAACATTTCAATGACCGTAATGGCGCGTGCGCGATCGACGGAACGACAAATCAGGGCCAGATCGAATGAGCGGGCCCGGCGAACGGTGATTGCGGTGTTGCTCTCAATCGATTCGGTTTGATATCCGTCCGTCTGTAACAACAACTCTCGTGACAAACGAAGACCCTCATCGTCGCAGATGGAGAGTACATGAGCCACTGGGGCCCCAAATTTTTGAATGCTTCTCAGCATCATCGGTCGATCTCACACACTCCGTGAAGGGGAAGCTGCGGCGAGGGATTGTGCTACAAAGCAGCCTAAGCGAATCCAGGCAAAAATTGTGACTGGGAAAAGTCCTAGGTCTCTGACCCCGGAGTTGCTCCGATGGAATTGCCAGGGTGATGTTCAGCTGATAATGCCGTGAGAGATGGCGTAGCGCGTCAATTCAGCTGTGGTCCGGACTCCCAATTCGTCCATCAGGCTATTGCGATGGAATTCAACTGTCTTTGGAGAAATGTTGAGGGCTGCGGAAATTTCCTTGGTCGTTTTTCCCTCCGCGACCAGTTGCAGGACTTCGCGCTGGCGCTGTGTCAGAGTTCCGCCGAAGAATGCGGATGGGTTCTTGTTTGGGTGTTGTCGAGCGAGTTGCGCTGCTTCTTCTCCGACCAGCGGTGTCACATAATATTGATCCCTGAGCGCCCGGTGGATCGCCTCCACCAGATCCGTTGTCGCCGACTGTTTCGCTACATAGGCCTTGGCGCCCGCCGTAAAAGCGGCATGCACGTAAGCGGGGTCGAGTTGTTGGGTCACGAATACGATCTTCGGGGCGGGCTGCAGCTTGCTGATGCAGCGCGCCGCCTCAATCCCGTTCAACTCCGGCATCCCGATGTCGAGCAATACCACGTCAGGGTGGAGACGTTCGGCTTCCGAGACGAGAATCCGGCCATTGGCGGCCGTGCCGACAATCATAAAATCACCGGACAGCAGGCGCGTCAGTCCGTCCAGCATGAGCGCATGATCGTCGGCAATCAGCAAGCGCTTAGGCATGATGATTCAGCGGAACCGTTGCGGTAACGGTAGTTCCCTGACCGAGGAAAGACTTGACTGCGAGCGTGCCTCCGGCAAGACGGGCTCGCTCCTGCATCGAGATCATGCCCAGGCCATGCGCCGGGTCTTCCGAATCCTGGTCAAAGCCCAGGCCGAAATCCATCACCCGAAGTTCCAACTGGCTATCACTGCCAGCCAGCATCACCTTTACATGGGTTTTGCCGGCGTGTTTTGAAACGTTGCGCAAGGCCTCCTGCGCGATTCGGTAGATGGCCGTTGCCGCTTCAGACGACCACGTTTCCGGCAGCGCCTCGCTGGTATAGGTGGCCGGCATATCTTCCCGGCGGCCGAACTCCTGCACCATGGCTTTGAGAGCGGCCGGCAATCCAAGGTCTTGCAGGATCGCAGGGTGCAGGCGATGGGAAATCTGCCGCACGTCGGTATTCAGTGACTGAACCAGCGAACGGGCGGATTCGATGCGTTCCAGATCGCCTCCCTTGCGGCCGCCTGTCTCGATTTCATGAAGCAGGATCTCGAGCACGCTCAAGCGCTGACTGATATCATCGTGCAACTCGCGCGCCACGCGCTGCCGTTCTTCCTCCTGCCCTGTAAATAGATGGGCGGTGAGGCCGCGAAGCTCTTCCTGGCTGCGATTCAGCTTGCGCGCCGCGATTTCGATCTCCCCTTCGAGGGCTTCCTTTTGTTTTGAAATCAGGAGCTCGGCCTCACGGCGCAGGGTGATGTCTTCGATCATGAGCAACAACACGCGGCTGCCGTCAGTGGAGAGGGCCTGGGCCTTGATGAGCAAGGTCTTGTGGCGCCCTGTTGTCGATTGATGCTCGAATTCGACTGTGTCGCCGTTCTGCGCCAGGATCACGGACTCCAACTTGCCCCGGAGGCCGTCGAGACCCCAGAGATGATGAACGAGGTCGGGCAGGGAGCGGTTTTCAAGTTCTCGGGCCTGCATTTGCGCCAGTTCGCGGAATGCCGTGTTGACCGTGCGGATAGTGCAGTCCTGGTTAAGAACGACGATCGGAACGGGCACGCTTTCGACAACCGAGCTGGCGAAATCGCGCGCGTCCACCAGATGCTGCTGGCTGCGCCGCAACTGGTCGATATCGACAAGAACGACAACCAGGCCCTCGATCTTGTTTTCCGAGGTGCGGTAGGGGCGGACCCGCAGCAGGTGCCAGCGCCCGTCGCGGTCCTGCACTTCGAGTTCCCGCGTGCCCAGCGTCTCCAGAACGTCGCTCAGAATCGGCTCGATGTTTTCGAGGCTCAGCTGGAGTCGAATTTCGCTTATGGAGCGGCCAACGTCGGCGGAGCGGACATTAAGCAGCCGTTGCATGGGCGGCGTGAATTGCCGGATATGCAGGTCGCTCGTGAGCATCAGCAAAGGAATGTTCACGCTGTTGAGCAGGTTGCTCAGATCGTTGCCGGTTTGGGTGAGGACGTTGTTGCGCTGCTGCAACTCGTCGTTCACGGTCTGCAGTTCTTCGTTGGCGCTCTGGAGTTCCTCCTTGGTTGTCTCCAGCTCTTCGTTGGTGCTCTGCAATTCCTCGTTGGCCGACTGGATTTCCTCGTTGGCCGACACCAATTCCTGGTTGCGGGCATCGCGTTCCTCAACCAGAGATTGCAGGTGAAAGCGAGTCGAGCTGAGATCCTGGCGCAGTTGCGCAATCAGACGGTCCTTTTCGTCGACGGTGAGCTGCGGATGCAGCAGCCTCTCGATGGAGTTGGTTGCCTCCCCCTCCGGAAGCGTATGAAACAGCACCAGGTAACAGCGGGGACGCGTTGCGCCTGCGGTTATCGGGAGTACGTCGATCTGAACGTGCTGCTCCCCGCGCTCGTCCATGATGACCGCGATTTCCGATGCGGGCACGTTGTCGTGGATGGCGCGCTGCGCAGCTTTCCGGACTTCGTTGGCGACATTGTCACGCAACACCCGCAACAGATTCCAACTCACGGCGCCCGGCGTAATGTCCATATACTGCGACGATTGTCCCCGCGATTGCAACACGTTCATGCGCTCATCGATGATGAGTCCCGGCGGACCAAAACGGGCCAGCACAATCCGGTCGGCCGCGCGCTGCAAGTCCGATTCAGGCCACGCCCCGTTTTCGATCTCGACCACTGGAGGACGCGAACCGCCCGCTGCTTGGGCAATCGCATGACTGTGCAGAGGTTCGTAGTGCAAGGCCATGCTGGCGCCCGTCTTCAGATAGACCTTGTGCTTGCGGTCGACGGTGTTAAACACGTCGCCGTAGTCGCGCAGGCCTTCCGACATGCCCAGCAGCATGTAGCCACCGGTCTCCAGCGCGTAATGAAAGGTGAGCATCACCTGGCGCTGCAATTCCTGGTTGAAATAGATCATGACGTTGCGGCAGCTGAGGATGTCGACGTGAGAGAAGGGCGGATCGGTGGCGATGTTCTGGCGGGCAAAGATGCAGATATCGCGGACGCGCTTGGAGACCTGGTAGCCGCGATCGACTTTCACGAAATAGCGGCGCAGGCGTTCGGGGGAGACTTCCCCCACCAGGGTCTCGGGGTAAGCGGCGACGCGCGCTGTTTCAATCGACTGATCGCTGGCGTCGGTGCCGAAGATCTGCACCGGCGCGTCGATCTTGTGGTGCGACAGATACTCGAGGATCGTTATGGCCAGAGAATAAGCTTCTTCGCCTGTAGAGCATCCGGCGCACCACACACGCAAGGGTCTATCCACCGGCCTGTCCTGTAACAAGGCGGGGAGGACGTTGATGCGCAGCGACTCCCAGAAATCCCCGTCGCGGAAGAATCGAGTTACGTTGATCAGGACATCTTCCTGCAGAAGGCGTAGTTCGTCGACACGCACTTGCAGGAACCGGTAGTAAGACGCGAGTTGCTCCATGCGGAGCAGGAGCATGCGTCGAGCGATTCGACGACGAACCGTTTCCGGCTTGTATTGGCGAAGATCGAGACCGGAGAACGAACGGACCAACTGCAGAATCCTTTGAAATGACTGTTCGTCGTCCGGAGAGATGCTGCCATCCTGAAGAGAACGGACTTCCGGGCGGGAGAATTGCGTCGCGAGCCGGTCCAGTTCCACCGCGATCTCGGCGGGAGGAATGACCAGATCAACGTGGTCGGAAGCAATGGAACTCAGCGGCATGCCGCTGTGCAATGCGGAGTCGGGGCTCTGGACGATGGCAATGCCGCCTTCGCCCTTGATGGCCTTGAGCCCCAGTGCTCCGTCCGAATCGGCTCCTGAAAGTACTACGCCAATGGCATGGTTCTTCTGCTCCGCGGCCAGCGATCGGAAAAATGTGTCGATCGTCCGGGGGATTCGATCGTGCGACGATCGCGGCTCGACCCGGAAAAGCCCATCGTGCAGCGTAAGCGTCTGGTTGGGAAGTAAAACGTAAAGGTGATTCGGCCGAAGCTGCTGTCCATCCTCGACCGAATGGACCGGCATCCGGGTATGCCGCTCGACAATTTCCGAGAGAAAGCTCTTCTGGTCCGGCGCAAGATGCGAGACCAGAACGAATGCCATGCCGGTGTTTGGATTGAGGTTTTCAAGGATTTCCTTGAAAGCCTGGAGGCCGCCCGCCGAGGCGCCAAATCCTACGACCGGAAATGGGAGTGCCGGCGATTGCTGCTCCCCGGCTTCGCTCTCCACAGTAACGGCGACCGGAAACAAAGCATCCAGTTTGTCGGAGTCACACGCAGGTGGGGCAGATTCATCCTCGCCGTCCTGCAGTTCTACGGCTTCAATCGCCCTGTAATCATCGGGTTGGTTCTGCTGATGGTCGGTCGACTCCCCACGGCGGTCGTCTGGACGCTCTTCGCGCACTTCACCGTTTTTCATGGCGGATCACCCGGTCAGACAAGGATATACCTGTTGACGGGAAGACGAAGACCGGGCTTTCTTCAAAGGATAGATAGAAGGAGTGAAGGCGGCCGGCCGCTACACTTCACATGCAGATCCGTTGCCCTGTGCGCAGGCACCGCCGCAACAACCGCCTTCGAGATTGCACTGCGGCTGCATGTAGGTCGAAGCCGCCGAGCTTCCCTTGGAGATGGCCCCGGCGCCGCCACTGATTAGTCTTCGCACGTGCCCCGCACACCGAGGGCAAACGTCCAGCGCAGGCTCTGACATTTTCTGTCGCGCCTCAAACCGGTTGTCACAGGAATCGCATCGATACTCGTAAGCTGGCATAAGCTGACTCCGTTCGTGTGGGCTGTGTCTCCAGTATACGTCCGCTGATGGCGCCAGAGGAGAGCAGCAACTGCTGGAAGTGCGGCCTCGGCGAACTGGAATTGTGGGCTAGGACCGGGCAACTAAATCCGGTAAACATTGAAACAATTGCAGGGCGAGAACGTCCTTATCAATAAAGAATCTTCAAAAACAACCCGTGCTTCCAGTCTTCCAATTTTGTCGATAATCGGTTTTGAGAGAGGACGACTTGCATGAAGACCAATCGCCATCCATTCCTGATTTCACTCACCAGAAGGGCGATTCTTCGGGTGGCAGTCTCGGCTGCCGGTCTCGTTCCCGTCCTTCCGCTTGTCTTTGCCTCAGCGGCATATGCTCAAAGCGCGCCGGCATCGCCGCATGACATCGCCGCTACCTGGCAGGGAACGCTGCACGCCGGGCGCGACCTGCGCACGGTGATCAAGATTTCGAAAGACGAGAAGGGCATCTACAAGGGGGTCCTTTATAGCATTGACCAGGAAGGCGCAACCATCAATCTGGACTCCGTAACCCTGCAGGGCTCGGACGTGAAGTATTCGATCAAGATGATCGACGGCACCTTTGAGGGCCGGCTGAGCGCGGACGGCAAGACCATCGACGGAAGCTGGAAACAGGGACCCAATCCGCTGCCGCTCGTCCTGGCCCGCGCTACGCCGGAAACGGAATGGGCCATTCCCACCCCGCCCCCGCCCGTGCCACCCATGGCTGCCGATGCCAACCCGACCTTCGAGGTGGCCACCATCAAGCCCAGCACGCCTGACCGGCCTGGCAAGCTGTTCACCGTAAGAGGCCGTCATTTCATCACCGTCAATACCAACATGAACGACCTCATCGCATTTGCGTATGGCTTACACGCCAAGCAGATTGTCGGAGCGCCGGACTGGTTTGGCACCAGCCTGTTCGATATCGATGCAGTGCCCGATGCCGAAGGCCGTCCCAACCAGAAACAGATGCAGGTGATGGTGCAAAAGCTGCTGGCCGACCGCTTCCAGATGAAATTCCATCACGACAAGAAAGAGCTGTCGGTGTACACGATTTCGGTGGGGGAGCACGGACCTAAACTGACGAAAAGCACGACAGGCGCGAATGACCCCGGGGGCTTCATGTTCAGGGGACTGGGCGATCTTGTGGTGAGAAATCTGACCATGGCGGAATTTGCCACCTGGATGCAGTCGGGCGTGATGGACAAGCCGGTGGTGGATCAAACCGGCCTCACCGACAAATACGATTTCACGCTGAAGTGGACGCCCGACGATTCGCAGTTTGCCCAATTCCGGGGAACGGGTGCTACGCCGCCGAAACCAACCGACGATCCGAACGCACCTCCAGCGCTCTATACCGCGATCCAGGAGCAGCTTGGATTGAAGATGGGACCTGGAAAGGCGCCCGACGACGTGATCGTCATTGACCAGGCCGAGAAGCCGTCCGCGAACTAAAACCGCGGCCGATTCCAAAGAGCATTGACAGGAAAACTACGATGGTGGTAGCAATTACTACAAGTGTAGGAGATAGCATTGCCGCCACCGAAATTATCAAAGCTGGAATTTCAGATCATGGAAACGCTGTGGACCAGGGGCGAGTGCTCCATACGCGAGATCCAGGAATCCTTTGCCGCCAGGAAGCAGCCCGCGTACACCACCATCCAGACCACGGTCAACCGTATGGAAGGCAAGGAGATCGTGCGGCGGGTCAAAAAGGTGGGCAACTTCCACGTTTTTGCGCCCGCGATCTCGCGCGAAGCGGCGCAACGCCGGCTCATTGACGATATGCTGGCGATTTTCGGCGGCCGTACGCAACCGGTGATGGCGCACCTCATCCAGACCGGGAAGCTGTCACTGGAGGACGTGAAAGATGCGGAGCGGCAGTTGCGCAATCTCTCCAAAGATGCCCACGGGGAGAAGAAATCATGACCATTGTTCAGTTCTGGAATTCCGGCTGGGCTGCCGCGCTCTTTAACCACCTGTGGCAGTCGACGTGCGTTGTACTGATCGCGTGGCTATTGACGCTTGCGCTTCGGAGCAATCCCGCCCGCGTTCGTTATTCGATATGGATGCTGGCTTCGGTCAAATTCCTGGTTCCGTTCGCGTTGCTCGCGAACCTGGGCAGTCGATGGGCGAAGCCTTCGGCCGGGAGGGCGATCGGGTTGCCGCTCTACTCCGTGGTGGATGAAATTAGCCGGCCTTTCCAACAGACGCAGTCCACGCTCGCGCCGTCGGTTGGTTCGAGTCATCCAATCCATGTGCTTGGGTGGGTGCTGGCTGTTCTGGCGGCAGCATGGCTGTGCGGAATCCTCATCGCGGTCGGAGTGTGGGCTGTGCGATGGAGACGCGTAGTCCGAACAGCGAATAGCGCCGTGCTCATGCGTGAAGGGCGGGAAGCCGTGGCTCTCCGCCGCGCGGAACGTTATGCCGGGATACGAAAGCCAATTCCCCTGCGCGTCACATCGCTGGCGATCGAACCGGGCATCTTCGGGATTTTCCGGCCGGTGCTGTTATGGCCTTCTGGAATCTCGGGCCAGTTGAGCGACGCGCAGATCGAAGCCATTGCCGCACATGAAGTAGAGCACGTGCGCCGCCGTGACAACCTGGCGGCTTCGGTTCACATGCTGGTGGAAGCACTGTTCTGGTTCCATCCCGTGGTCCGGTGGATCGGCTCACGGTTGATGGAAGAGCGCGAACGCGCCTGCGACGAGAAAGTGGTGGAGCAGAATGAGCGGCCGGAGGCCTATGCCGAGAGCATTCTCAAGGTATGCGCGTATTGCCTGGAGCCGCCCGCGCCCTGCGTTTCCGGCGTGTCGGGTTCGGATCTGAAAGAACGCATTTTGCGCATCATGACGCGTCGGTCCGGTGTGGGGCTCAATTCGGCTCGAAAGCTCATGCTGGGTTCCGCGGCAGTGCTGGCGATCGCCGCGCCGATGGGATTCGGAGTGGTGCACGGGATGCAGGCGCCGGCGAAAACGGATTCACTGACACCCGACGTTTATCCCAACGTTCCGAAATACGATGTAGCCACCGTCAAGCCATCGCCGGCCGAATCGGAAGGGCGGGTCATGATGATGATGACGCCGGACGGCGTTTCCATCAGCGGGGTCCCGATGCGGATGTTGCTCCGCGAAGCGTTTCGTACTGAAGACGATCGTCTCGTCGGGGCTCCCGACTGGGCGAAGAAGAAACGTTATGACATCCAGGCCAAGGTATCGCCCGAAGACGCTCCAAAACTGGAGAAGCTGAAGATCGACGAGCGCCGATCCATGATACTGCCTTTGCTGATCGAGCGGTTCAACCTGAAGTATCACCATGAAATGCGCGAACTGCCCAGTTACGTGCTGGTGGTGGCCAAGGGCGGCCCGAAGATGAAGGCGAGCGAGATTCAGGATCCACCCTCATCCCTCCAGCCCCCGGATAGGTCAGATCCGAAGGTTGGTGGCGCGGTCAAAAACCCACCGCAGAACCGAATGATGCGCCTCATGGGCCCCGGACATGTGGAAGCCGAGGGATCGAACATGCAGGGGCTCGCTCGCCTTCTGTCAACGCAGCTTGGCCGCACCGTTGTGAACCAGACAGGCCTTACCGGGAACTACGACTATACGCTGAATTGGACGCCGGACAACGCGCCTCCGCCAATGCCGGGCGGCGGGCCGGAAGGCGGACCGCCGCGCAATGACAACGCAGGCGATGCCGCCGGGCCGTCCGTATTCACCGCGGTCCAGGAGCAGCTCGGGCTGAAACTGGAATCGACCAAGGGCATGGTCGATGTAATTGTCATTGACCACATCGATTCGCCTTCGGAAAACTAAGTAACCGGGCCGGGAGTGAAGTGCGTGGGGCGACGTCTGGCGATCATGCTGCTGTTTCACGCCATGGCGTGGATGTGCGCATCAATGCCGGCCTTTGCGTCAAAGTATTATGGCCAGGTCACCTTCGGAGGATTCGGCGTACCCGGCGCGACGCTTACCGCGACACAAGGTGAGAAGAAGTTCTCGGTAACGTCGGACGAGGGCGGCAGCTACTTGTTCGACGATCTGCCCGATGGGCATTGGAAAATCGAAATCTCGCTGCAGTGTTTCGCCACCATCAGCGCTGAGGTAACAGTTGCGGCGGATTCCCAGCCAGGCCGATGGGAGTTGCAGTTGCTTCCACTCGACCAATTGAAGGCATTAGCCAGGGCCCAGCCGCCGGACATCGCGCCGAAACCGTCCTTGCAAGTCGAAGCCGCCAAGACCGCTGCACCGCCCGCCACAACGGCAGCCGCGGCTGAGATTCCTAAGCCGCCCGACGACGCCAGCCAGGAAAGCTCGGATGGATTCCTGGTGAATGGCAGCGTCAACAATGCGGCCACATCGCCGTTCTCGCTCGACCGGGCTTTCGGGAACAAGAGAGCGAATTCGAAGAGCCTCTACAACGGCGGGATTGCGTTCGCCTTCGATAACTCGGTGCTCGATGCGAAGCAATACTCCATCAGCGGAATCGACAGTCCCAAGCCGGAATATAACCGCATGACCGGCGGCTTGACGTTCGGGGGCCCGCTCAGGATTCCACACGTCTTGCAACACGGGCCAAATCTTTTTCTGGCCTACCAGTGGATCCGCAATCACACCGCGGAGACAGTCTCAGGCCTTGTGCCGACCGTGGATGAGCGGAGCGGCAATCTGCTCAATGCGGCGGGTCAGCCGGCGACGATTATCGATCCCGTAACCGGCCTGCCCTATCCCGGCAGCATGGTGCCGGTGAGTTCCCAGGCGCAGGCGCTTCTCGCGCTCTATCCTCTACCGAATGTCAATGGAAATCCGCTCTACAATTTCCAGATCCCGGTTCTGAACAGCACCCACCAGGACGCCCTGCAGACGCGCGCGGACAAGACGCTGGGGCGCAGAGATCAGCTCTATGGAACCTTCAACCTGCTGGACTCGCGTGCCGATGCCGTGAACCTGTTCCAGTTTGTCGATACCACGAATACGCTGGGCCTGAATGCCAACATCAACTGGTCGCATCGATTCAACCAGCATCTCTTCGTGTATGGCTCATATCACTTCAGCCGCTTGCGGACGCAGGTGAGCCCCGAGTTTGAAAATCGGGTCGACATCGAAGGAGAGGCAGGCATCACCGGTGTGAGCCACGCGCCGTCTGACTGGGGACCGCCGGCGATCAGCTTTTCGAGCGGCATTGCGGCGCTTGGCGACGCGCAAAGTTCGAACAATCGCAATCGCACAGACGGCTTCTCGGCCTCGGCCGGAGTCTATCGCGGGCGTCACAACATCACCGTGGGCGGCGATGTGCGCTGGCAGCAATACAACGACTTTTTTCAACAGGACCCGCGCGGGACATTCAATTTTACCGGTGCCGCCACCGGGTCCGACCTCGCCGACTTCTTGATTGGCGTTCCCGAAGCCAGTTCGATCGCATTCGGCAATGCGGATAAGTATTTTCGCCAGACTGTCTATGACGCGTATGTCTCCGACGACTGGCGCGTGCTGCCGATTCTGACCATCAATGCCGGGGCGCGCTGGGAGTACGGCGCGCCCATGACCGAGTTGTATGGAAGGTTGGTCAATCTTGACGTGAAGCCTGCGTTCGTGGCAGTCGCGCCGGTTCTTGGCAGTGATCCTGTGGGTCCGTTGACGGGCGAACACTATCCAGCTTCGCTGGTGTGGCCGGACAGGTCGGGCATCGAGCCGCGCATCGGTATTTCCTGGCGTCCGATCCCCGCTTCGACGGTGGTGATACGCGCGGGGTATGGCATCTATCACGACACTTCTGTCTATCTGACTCCGGTGCTTCAACTGGCGCAGCAGGCTCCCTTGTCAAAGAGTCTCAAGCAGCAAAACAGTGCTTCGTGCGCGCTTACGTTGGCGGATGGTTTCACCTCCTGCGGTTCGACAACCGCCGAGGCTTTCGGCATCGATCCCCACTTCCGCGTCGGTTACGCGCAAACATGGCACTTGTCGGTACAGCGCGACCTGCCCGGAGCCTTGCAGATGACGGCGACGTATCTCGGAGTGAAGGGCACGCACGGAGCGCAGCAATACCTGCCCAACAGTTATGCGCTGGGAACGTCGGATCCCTATCCCGGCTATTACCCCTCTGGCTTTGCGTATCAGACCTCGGGCGGTAACTCGACGCGCCAGTCCGGGCAGGTGCAATTGCGGCGCCGCCTGCGCAACGGGTTCACGGCGCTCGTCTTGTACACCTTCTCCAAATCGATTGATGACGATGCTGTACTGGGTGGACAGGGACAGACAACCGGAAGCACGCAGGACAGCTTATCGCAGAACGACACTCTGACCTTGACCAGTGCGCAGCCACAGACGGCCGCCGTCGCACAGGACTGGCTCGACCTGCGCGCGGAGCGATCACTTTCCTCATTCGACCAGCGGCACTTGTTGAATCTACAGGCGCAGTACACAACCGGGCAGGGACTCGAGGGCGGAACCCTGCTGGGCGGCTGGCCGGGGCGGTTGCTGAAAGAATGGACCTTGCTGACCCGGATCAACGTAGGCACCGGTATGCCGGAAACGCCTGTGTATCCGGCGGTGGTTCCGGGCACGGGCTGGATTGGACCGTTGCGGCCGAGCCTGACCGGGAGTCCCATTTACATCACAAACGGAAATACGCATCTGAATTCGGCAGCTTATACAGCTCCGGCCGCAGGCGCGTGGGGAACAGCGGGAAGAAATTCGATCACGGGCCCAGAATACGTTCAGCCTTGATGGCGCAGTGCAGCGCACATTTCGCCCGACGTCGCGCTTCTATCTCGATGCGCGCATCGATGCGACGAACCTGTTGAATCATGCTGTTTTCAATAGCTGGAACACCATGGTAGGCAACACGCAATTTGGACAGCCAGTAACGCGCCAGCCCGATGCGCAGCATGCAGACCACGCTGCGCCTGAGGTTCTGATGATGCGCAAAATCATCGCCGGTCTTCTCGCGGCGTTTACTTGGCCTGACGGCCAGTGCGCAGCAGATCGGGCCAGAACAAAGATCCCAACACGCCAGAACGACTTTACGCTTTCGATGAAGGTGCAACTGGTCGTCGAAACGGTGGTGGTAAAAGACAAGCAAGGCAATGCGGTTCACGGCCTCACCGCAAAGGATTTCGTGGTGACGGAAGACGGCGCTCCGCAGACGATCACGGTTCTGCGAACACCAGGATTTGGCGGCTAACGCGAAGCCGTTGCAGCAATCGAAGGCCGCCGATGAGGACCTGAAAATCTACAAGAGGCTGGCACGCACGCAGATTGCCCCGGAGACAGTGGAGAAGGAACGCTACAAGAATCGCCGGCTGCTGGCGCTGTATTTCGATATGTCGGCCATGCGGCCGGCGGATCAGTTGCGCGCCCTCTACGCGGCCGAGCAGTTTATCCGCACGCAGATGACTTCCGTCGACCTGGTTTCAATCATGCGCTACAACAGCGCGTCGGTCGATGTTCTGCAGGACTTCACGGCCGATCGCGACCGGCTGCTGAGCATCCTTGAAACCATGATCGTCGGCGAGGGGCAAGACTCCGCCGAAGAAGTGGACGACGCCAGCAGCGCCGATACGGGCGCGGCCTTCGGGCAGGACGACAGCGAGTTTAATGTCTTCAACACCGATCGCCAGCTCTCGGCCTTGCAGACCGCGGCCAAAATGCTCGGCCAGGTGAACGAGAAGAAGTCGCTGATCTATTTTGCCGGCGGTTTGCGCCTGAATGGAATTAATAACCAGGCGCAGTTGCACGCGACCGTGGATGCGGCGATCAAGGCCGGCGTCTCATTCTGGCCTATTGACGCGCGCGGGCTGGTGGCCGAAGCGTCCGCTCGGCGATGCAACCCAGGGCTCGCAGGGCAATGCCAACATCTATACACGGCGCTGCCGCCAATGCAACGACCGTCGCCTTCCAGTATTCGCAGGACACGCTGTATGCGCTGGCAGGCGACACGGGCGGCAAAGCGCATATTCGATTCGAACGATCTCGATCGCGGGATCGTGCAGGCGCAGCAGGCGATTTCGGACTACTACGTGATCGGCTACTACACCACCAACACCGCGCGCGATGGCAAGTTCCGCCACGTAAAAGTGGCACTCGCGCAGGATACCGGCGCCAAGCTCGATTATCGGCAGGGATATTACGCGGACAAGGAATTCAGCCAGGTTCACCGCTGTCGACAAAGAACGCCAGCTTGAAGATGCGTTGATGCTCGAGGATCCGATCACCGAGCTCTCCATCGCGATGGAGATCGATTACTTCCAGTTCAATCGCGCCGAGTATTTTGTGCCGATCGTGGTGAAGATTCCGGGACGCGAACTGGCGCTGGCCAAGCGCGGCGGAGCGGAACATACGCTGATCGATTTCGTCGGCGAGATCAAGGATATGGTCGGGCGGCATGACTGTCACGAACGTGCGCGACAATGTAAACATCAAGCTCTCCGACGCAACCGCGGCCGAACTCGCGCATCGGCCCATCGAGTACGACACCGGATTCACGCTGTTACCGGGCAAGTACATGATCAAGTTCCTGGCGCGCGACGACGAGACGGGGCGCATCGGAACCTATCAGACCACGTTCGTCATTCCCAACCTGAACAAGGAAGAGAAACGGATTCCGATCAGTTCCGTGGTACTGAGCAGCCAAAGCGGTGGAGCTGAAGCAGGCGCTCTACGACGCTGCGAAGGCCAAGGAGCGCGAGAAGGAGGACGCGGTCAATCCGCTGGTGCAGGGCGGCAGCAAGCTGATTCCGAGCGTGACGCGGGTATTCACTTCGAGCCGTAATATCTACGTCTACTCTGCAGGCCTACAAGCCGCACCCAGACGGAACGCCACCGAGCACACAGCCATTGATGGCGTTCGTCAGCCTGTATTCTGCGGGGGAGGAGGTGTTCAAGACTGCTCCGATTGCGGTGGAACCGAATGCTGCCACGCGCCTTGGTGTAGTCCCGCTCAACTTCGACCTGGGCGCCAATCGGCTCGCGCCAGGGCGATACGATTGCCAGGTGACGGTGCTCGATCCTGCCGCGTCGAAAGCCACATTCTGGCGTGCGCCGATTGTGATCGCGCCATGATGGAAGAGCGCAGAAGAGATTGACAGAGGGGTAAACGCGCCGCGAGAAACCTGGATTCATTCTTTTGCGGTAGACTCGTGTTACGCGACCAACCCCCTACCGCGCACATGGCGATGAAAAAGAGCACCCTTCCGACTCTGAGCGAAGTAGCGAGACAAGCTGGCGTTGGCAACACCACTGTGTCGCGGGTCATCAATGGCGGTGATCGCGTCAGCCCCAAGACACTGGCCAAGGTGCGCCGGGTGATCGAGGCGTTGGGCTACAGGCCCAATCAGGCGGCCCGAGTTCTGAAGGGCGACCGGACCAAGACCATCGGCCTGATGATACCCAGCCTTGCTGATCCATTCTTTTCGAGTTGCGCCGAGGCTGCCCAAGCGGTGGTTCGCGCCAATGACTCACTGCTGATCGTAACCGCGACGCAGAACGATCCTCACACCGAGATCGAAAACCTCAACGTGCTCATAAGCCATCGCGTGGACGGCCTGCTGCTGGCCCCGGCCAACTCGCGCAGCCAGGCGTTGTGCGACCTCCTTAACCGGCTGACTATCCCGGTAGTGACGATCGATCGCCCGATTTTCAATTCAACTGTTTCGTCGGTGCTGACCAATAACTTCAAGGGAGCGCGTTCGGCCACCCAGCACCTGATCGAACACGGCTGTCAGCGCATCGTATGCCTCACCGGAGAGACCACGCTGTTTACAATCCATGAACGGATGCGCGGGTATCGCGCCGCCGTCAGCGCAGCGGGCTTGCCCTGCACGGTGAATACGTCGATCAAGGATTATCGCTCGGCGGAGTACGCGATCGAAAGCCTGTTGGCAGGACCAAACTGCCCTGACGCTTTTTTTACTCTCAAGAACAGCACCACGATTTACGCTTTCGAGGTTTTGCAAAAGCTGAATGTTGCCATGCCCAAGCCCATCGCCCTGTTGGGTTTTGACGATTTTGAGCTGGCCACGACTCTTCGCCCCTCGGTGAGCGTCGTGCAGCAGCCGGTCGAAGAGATTGGCCGCGCGGCAGCCGAACTCTTGTTTGAAAAGTTTCCAGGGTCCTCCAATGGAGCCCTCGCGACACGTTCAGTCAAAGCCCGCCGCATTCTGTTCGATACCCAGCTTATCCGCCGCAGTTCGTGCGGGTGTGCTCCTCATTCAGCCTGAAAAAGCTGGCTTTGGGATCGTTTCCATTCTTTCTCCCGTACATGCGAACAATTATGGTATCGTTTCCAGCAGCGGTGACCAGCCGTATATAAATCGGCATGGCGCGACGTCAACGCGAGGCGTACCGCTGTCTCGTGTGATGGTGTACTTTTGCGTCGTTTGGGTTTTTCGATCTTCTGCTGTTCTTTTTTCTGGTGACCAAAAATGAATTTCGAGAATGGTCAGGTGTTAACAATCGGAGTCGATCTCGGAGGAACGAATCTGCGTGTGGCGGCCTACGCCCCGGATCAAGGCATCGTTGACTCCCTGGTGTTGCGAACGCGTCTCGAGGCTGGGCCCATGTGCGTCGTCGATGATATGTGCGACGCCATTGTGCAATTAGCCAATCGACACTCCAATGGACGGGAACTGGGAGGCATCGGGGTCGGCTCGCCCGGGCCGCTCGAACTGCCCGCCGGACGGCTGCACCATCCCCCCAATCTTCCCGGGTGGGACGGGTTTCCCTTGCTGGATGAGATCGAAAAGCGGTTATCGCGCCCCGTGGTGCTGGAGAGCGATGCCAACCTCGCGGCTTTGGCTGAGTACGCGTTGGGTCTGGGCAAAGATCTCGGCATCGACTCGTTTTGCATGTTGACTCTGGGCACCGGCGTCGGCAACGGAATCATCCTGAACGGGAGAGTGTGGCACGGAGCCAACGGCATGGGCGGCGAAGCCGGGCACATGACGGTCGAGCCCGATGGACCATTGTGTGGATGCGGTAATAACGGTTGTCTCGAAGCCTGCGCCTCGGCAACCGCCCTGGTCAATGCCGCGGAGCGCATGATCGCCGAGGGCGGAGCAAGCGGGCTCGCGGAATTGAAGCGCGCCTCTGCCTCTCTTACAGCTCTCGATCTGGCCAGGGCCGCTCGCCAGGGTGACCCGGACGCACGCTCGATCTACGCCCGCGCCGGACGGTCGCTGGGAATCTGCCTCGCGGGCCTGATCAATATTTTTAACCTCCCGCTCTACGTCATTGGCGGAGGGGTGGCCGTCTCCTGGGACTTGATATCGGAATCCCTGTTTGCGGAACTGGAGAGGCGCAGCTATGTCTACGCGCTCACAGCGCCGGGCCGGGCGGCTTCGAAAGGAATGCCGGGCGGAGGTACGAAAGTACTCCCCGCAAAATTGGGTTCTGAGGCAGGCCTCTTGGGCGCGTGCATTCTCCCCTTGCAGTCGTTGGAGATCGCGGGGGTTCCGTGCGACGAGGGCGAGTTGTAGAATAGTGCCGTCGTCATCGGATCGCGAACGCGCAGCAGCGCGAATCTGCGATCGGAACTCGAACTCCGTTTTGTTGCACAAAGAAGCGAATTCAACTGGCCATCAAGTCAAATCCCAGGAGAGCCCCGTTGGCGCAGTCTCGCAAGTCATTCACTTGCGAGTTGGCCATCTTCGCGCTTCTTCTTGTATGCACGCCGACTTCTCCGCAGGCTCAAAGGGGGGCGAGCAGCCAGCCAATGGGGAGCGGTAGCGCGCCGGTGGCAGCTCCGGCCAACGGCCCGCGCAGGACGGCCGTCACCGCGGACGAGTTTGTCGATTCCGGGCCCGTGGTTTTTCAAGACATCACCAAGGCTGCGGGACTCTGGGGGTGGAAGCACACCATGGGAGCCGCCGACAAACGATTGATCTGCGATGTGAACGGATCGGGTGTCGGCCTGATCGACTACGACAACGACGGGTGGCTCGATATCTACCTGGTGAACGGGTCCAATTTCAATGCGCTGGATGGAACGCAGGAGCCCCCGCACGCCGCGCTGTTTCACAACAATCACGACGGAACCTTTACCGACGTTGCCGCCAAGGCCGGAGTGACGAACGACCGTTGGGGATTCGGCGTGGCCGTTGCCGACTTCGACAATGATGGCTGGCCCGACATTTTCGTTAGCAACTTGGGCAAGAATCGTCTCTACCGCAACAACCACGACGGCACGTTTACCGATGTGGGCGAGAACGCCGGCATCACGCTGGGGAACTGGTCGGCCGGGGGAACCTGGGGCGACTACGATGGCGACGGGAGGCTGGACCTGTTCGTCACCGGGTATGTTCATTTCGATCGCAACAACCTGCCCTACGAGAAGACAAAGGCGGTCGGGTTTTCGTATTGCGAGTTTCGCGGCGAGCCGGTCATGTGCGGCCCAAAAAACATCGAGGGGGAGCCGGACCACCTCTTTCACAACAATGGCGACGGGACATTCACCGACGTGAGCGTCAAGGCCGGCGTGTCAGACGAGACGAACAAGTACTACGGCTTTACCCCGGTTTTTGTGGACGTGAACAACGACGGAAAGGTTGATCTCGTGGTGGCGGACGATTCCACGCTGAGTTATCTCTACCTCAATCACGGCGATGGAACATTTGAAGATGCAAGCTACGCCTCGGGTTTTGGGCTCAATGAGGACGGTCGCGAGGTGGCGGCCATGGGCGTCGCTGTCGGTGACTATATGAACAACGGCCTGGTGGACTTCGCCGTCAGCGATTTCTCCGACGAGGCCAAATTGTTATTCCACAATGACGGCAACGCCAGCTTCACCGAAATGTCGATGCGCTCGGGAATCGGAAAGAAATCGATTCCCTTTCTCGGATGGGGAACGGGGTTTCTTGATTACGATAATGACGGCTGGCTCGATCTCATGTTTGTGAATGGCCACATCTATCCCGCAGCCGACAAACTGGATTGGGGAACCTCCTACAGCCAGAGACCGCTGTTGTTCCACAACCTGCGCGACGGCAAATTTGAAGCTGTGCCGCCTGTGAAAGGATCAGGACTCGCGCAAATCATTTCCGGGCGGGGAGCGGCGTTTGGCGATCTGTTCAACGATGGAAGAATGGATGTGGTGATCAGCCCGATCGAAGGGCCGCCGATGCTCTTGAGAAATGTCTATCCCGATCATCATCACTGGGTGGAATTGAAACTCGTAGGAGGCCCGAAAAGCCCGCGCGATGCCGTGGGGGCCGCAGTGTATCTGACCGCGAATGGCATGCGCCAGCGGCGGGATGTGCTGAGCGGCGGCAGCTACGTTTCGACCAACGACCCGCGCCCGCACTTCGGGCTGGGGGATGCAACCGATGCGGGGACGGCCGAGATTCATTGGCCATCGGGAGCGAAAGAAAATGTGAAACTGCCCGCGGTCGACCGCATTTTCACGATCACCGAAGGCCACGGCATCACAGCGGTTCTGTGTGGCGCGCAGCCGTGCGGTGCGAGTGCGCCGGCCGCGCCGGAGCCTTCCGCGCCAAAGCCCACCGCGCCAAAGCCCACCGCGCCAAAGCCCACCGCACAGGGGGGCGAGCCCTGATGCGCTGTCCATTCCGTTTTTGCGCCGCGCTCACTGCGGCGTGCCTGCTCACATGGGCAACCGCGGCCGAACCGCAGGCTGCGGCGCCAGCCTCACATCCGGCCGCGCCCTCGTCTTCGCCGACGATGGTTCCAGGCCGATTCGTAGACATCACGCAAAAGGCCGGCGTGCACTTCGAGCACCAGGCGCTGCATACCACGCGCAAGTATCTGCTCGAGACCATGGGTTCGGGCGTCGCGCTTTTCGACTGCGACAACGACGGAAGGCTTGATCTGTTCCTCGTGAACGGTGCGCCTTACAGCGATCCCACGCCGCCCGGTTTCATTCCCCGGAAAAAATCGCCACAGGACTGGAACCGCTTGTATCACCAGAAGCCGGATGGCGGCTTCGAGGACATCACCGAGAAATCGGGGCTCAAGGGCGTCGGGTACGGCATGGGTGTCGCGGTCGCGGATTACGACAACGATGGGTACGAAGATCTGTTTGTAAGCGAGTACGGCTCCAATCGCCTCTATCACAACAATGGCGACTGCACCTTTACCGACGTGACCGAAAAGGCCGGTGTGGCCGGCGGCGGCTGGTCGACTTCCGCCGCCTGGATCGATCATCGACAATGATGGCCTCCTCGACCTGGTGGTGCTGCGCTACGTTACCTGGGACTGGAACGACGTCTGGTGCGGCGAGCATCGCGAGGGACACCGCGGCATCTGTCACCCCGACGTGTTCCCGCCCATCACCATGCTCGTGTACCACAACGACGGCAATGGCCATTTCACCGAAGTGGCTCATAAAATGGGGCTTGATAAACCTGCCAAGGCCTTGGGGATTGCCATCGCTGACTACGACCGCGACGGACGCAGCGATATCTTCGTGGCCAACGATTCGATGCCCGAATTTCTGTTTCACCAGAAAAAGGATGGAACTTTCGAGGAGGTGGGACTGGAGTCCGAGACGGCTGTGAATGCCGAGGGCCAGACCTTTGCCGGCATGGGCGTGGATTTCGCCGATTACGACAATGACGGATGGCCGGATCTGGTGGTTACAGACCTCGCCAATCAGCGATATGCGCTCTACCACAACAATCGTGACGGCACCTTCGATTATGCCTCCCTGGCAAGCGGAGTGGGAACCATATCGCAGCTTCACTCCGGATGGGGAATGCGATTTGTCGATTACGACAACGACGGGTGGAAAGATCTTCTCATCGCCCAGGGCCACGACATGGACAACATCGAAGTCGTCTCGCCCCAGTTCCGTTACCGCGAGCCGGTATTGCTGGCGCGCAACAACCAGGGAAAATTCGTTGATGTTTCGGGTATTTCGGGGGATATCTTTCACGATGCCTGGGTGGGTCGCGGGCTGGCCATCGGCGACATCGACAACGATGGGCGTATCGACGCGGTCGTCACTACAAATGGCGGAGAGGCACATATTCTCCACAATGAAACCCCGGCCGCGAATCACTGGATCACTCTCCGGCTTGTTGGTCACAAAAGTAACCGGGACGGGATCGGCGCTGTTGTCAAACTGAGTACGAATCAAGGATCGCAATGGGTAACCGCAACGACAGCAGGAAGTTACCTATCCTCCAGCGATCCCAGGGTGCACTTCGGGTTGGGGGCAAGCCCAGTCGCGGAAAGCATCGAGATCCGCTGGCCAAGCGGCATCGTGCAGACTCTGGCCAACGTAAAAGGAGACCGGCAGATGCAGGTGGATGAACCCGTCGCGCCCAACCCCGCTCCCTCCCAATGAAGCTATTTCGGCCCGGCGCCATGTCACCCATCCCAGGCATAGGGATTTGATCCCTGGCTCGAATCTGAAGGCGGCTCTCACGTTCCAAGCCCGGAAAATGAAGCCGGGTTCTTCCCGCGCTCTCCGCGAGGCGGTTCCTGCCCGTGTGCCGCACGTGCCTGATCCTGCAATATCAGCAGCTTAGTCTCCTCAGAATCTCCTTGACAGGGTGGATAAAGTGAAAGTATATTTGCGCCCAATGGAATCGATTCCACAACGGGTGGTATCGATTCCATAAGGCCATTAAAAAGCCGATTAAACCACAGACTTCTCACATCACGGTCTGAAAGCACAGCTTCAGCCCTAAATGGAGCACTAGAAGGAGACCCAGTGATCCCGAAACACACATTTCAGGAGCCACCCAGGAGAGACGCGGCAATTCGGATTCGATGGATTGCCATCGCAGTTGCGATCACAATTTTGGCGCTGTTTGTTCCGCGAACTTCGTCAGGGCAGGCCAGCGCCGGCATAACCGGCACCATCACCGACAGCAGCGGCGCTGTTATAGAGAACGCCAACGTCACCGTAACGAATATCGCCACCACCGTGTCGGACAAAACCGTCTCCGGCAGCGCTGGAACCTATTCCTTCAAAGGCCTTACTCCCGGCAAGTACAGCGTGTCGGTAGAGGCGGCCGGATTCAAGAAGGGAGTTCAGGACAACGTCGCGGTTGAGGTGAGTACGACGGCGACCATCAACATCGCGCTTGCAGCAGGCGCGACGAACGAAACCGTCCAGGTGACAGCCGACCAGGTTTCGCTGAATACGACTCAACCGGAAATGGGAAGTACGATCGAACCGGTGGTCGTCCAGGCTTTGCCCAGTGAGGTCAACGGCCGCGGCCGCCAGGTGGATGGCCTTCAGTTCCTCGCCCCCGGAACGACCGGCAGTGCCTTCTCTCATCGCATCAGTGGTGGTGTCGATTTCGAGCAGGAAATTGTCTATAACGGCATTCCAGTTCCGCAACCAGAGACCGAAGGATATACCACCAACTTCAACCCTCCGTTTGACATGGTGCAGGAGTCCCGCGTCGAGCGCTCGACGTTCTCGGCCCAATTCGGACTCGGACAGGGCGCGCTCACGTATCAGATGAGCTCAGGCACGAACCGTTACCACGGCGATGCTTTCTGGATCAACCGCAACAACTTCTTCGATTCGGTTGGTTTTTTCAACGGCCCGGCCTTCGGCGGTTCGAACCACCCACCCACGGACCACGAAAACAACTATGGGTTCACCGTAGGGGGCCCGATTTGGATTCCCAAAATCTACGATGGGCACAACAAGACCTTTGGCCACTTGAGCATGGAGTGGTACAAGCAGAACAACCTCGATACAGCTGTCTCCACCGTGCCTACCGCGCTGGAGAAGACCGGCGACTTCAGTGACTTTGTGGATGGCAGCACAGGCGCGCTGATCCCGATCTACGTCCCGCAGGGAGTCACTTGCGGCGGTCTCACACCTGGCGAGCAATTCCCGGGAAATATCATTCCCACGAGTTGCATCAGCGCGACCTCTCAGACCTACGTCCCGTTCATTCCCAACCCGGACCGGCCGGGAAGCGGCATCGGTGGCCTGGACAGCAACAAGAGCTATACCCCGTTCATCAATCCGCACATCCAGCACAATTGGGGATTCACCGTCGATCACAACCTGACCTCGGCCCAGAGTCTTCACTTCAGCATGTGGCGGAACAGCTTCAGCAACTGGAGTTTCGACAATACACCCTCTGGTCATTGCTCCTAACCCGCTCAACAGTATGAAATACGAGCCCGCCCTGGGCACCGTGTTTCTGGCCAACTACAGCTACGCCCTTTCTCCTCACCTGGTTATGACGGCCGGCGCGGGATGGATCGGTGAGATCAATAATCAGTTCAACAAGACGCAGTACAACTTCCCGGCCATCGCGGGCAGCGTGATTCCGCCCTACATCGTGTGGGACGGCCAGCATACGCTGACCAAGTGGGGCACCCAGGGCTCATGGCTGCAGTCCATCAACCGCAAACTCGGTGTTTCCATCGTGAACAACTGGCTGTGGTCGAAGGGACGCAACACCTTCAACATGGGAATCGACATTCGCCGCACCCTGCAGGACGATAACGAAGAGCAGACCCAGGGCGGGCAGTTCAGCTTCAGCCAGAGAACCACGTCGATACCGAACACCGGCGACCCGAACTTCGGAAAGTATGGCAGCGCGTTTGCCAGCTTCCTGCTCGGCATTCCGGACCAGGCCAATCGAAGCAACTCCCAGGAGCTTCGTTTGCGCAACTGGGCCTACTCTCCCTACATCCAGGACGACATCAAGCTCAACCCCCGGCTTACGGTCAACGTGGGACTTCGCTGGGATATCCAGGTGCCGTTTACCGAGGAACACAACCTGATCGTGTTCTTCGATAAGGACAAGCCAGGCTCGTTCCCGGGGACAAGCCTTGCCGGGGCGGCAACGCAATTTGGCAATTGCACGGGATGCGCAGGATACGACCGCGCCAGCACTCACTGGGGCCATTTTGGTCCGCGTTTCGGCTTTGCGTACCAACTGTCGCGCAAGATGGTTGCGCAGGGCGGATTTTCTCTTGCCTTCCTGAATGGCGGCGCCTATGAGTACGGAACCAACAAGGTTGCGGTGAATTACGGCAACCTTCTGGTCGGTTCATTCACCCGCAACAGCACGAACGGTGCCTCGTCTTCCTATGGAAGCTGGGACTCGAACATCATGCCCAATCCAACTTCTACGCCGTTCAGTCCGAGTCTCGGGGCGGGCAATCAGATCAATGCTTTCGCCAAGAGCGATGGCTGGGCGCCCTATGCCGAGCAATGGAACGTCAACCTGCAACGTGAATTGGGATGGAACACACTCATCACAGCCGCGTATGTGGCGAACCGCGTGATCCATCTGCCCAGCCAGAACAACCAGATCAACCAGATGAATCCGATATACGACCAACAATATGGGGATGTGATCGATCCCGTCACCAACCAATCGGTTCTGGCGGACACATTCAGCAGCGGGCGCGCCCAGGCAATGGGCTTCACCGAACCGTACGCGAATTTTGTGAACGACTTCGGGAAGTCGTCGACAGTTGCCCAGTCGCTTACGCCCTACCCCCAGTACTCAAAAATCTTCAACAATTTCGAGGGATACGGCACAACGTACTATAACAGTGCCCAAATCCAGGTCGAGAAACGCTTCACCGACGGATTGTCATTCCTGGTCGGATACACGCTGTCGCACTTGATGGACAACACCTCCAGCGGATTTTCGAGCTTCGCGTCCGGTGGCATCAACAGGTACAACCAGAAGCCGGAATGGACTACCTCCAATTCCGACGAGACGAACACCCTGAAGGTGGCCGGAACGTATGAACTGCCCATCGGACCGGGAAAGAAATACGTCAACAACTACAAGCTGGGGAACCTTGTTGGCGGCTGGCAAGTGGGATGGATTCTTGATTATGAAGCCGGATCGCCGATCAGCGGATGCAGCAACAGCTCGGTATGCGAAAACGGCTCGCCCTTCCCGAATGGTTTCAACCGTCCCGACCGCAACTCCTCTGTGGGACTCAGTACTGCGTCCTATAGCAAAGCACGCGACTATTTTGTCGGAAAAATACCCCACGCGCAGATGTTCGACCCGGCAGGTTTCACGCCCACCCGCACGCAGTATGTGATCGGCAACGCGGATCGAATCTACTCTGCACTCAAAAACCCACCCTATTACATGGAGAGTCTCAACGCGAAGAAGCATTTCTACTTCGGGGAGAGAGTCACGGCGACTCTCGGCGTAGACTACTTCAACGCATTCAACCGAACGCGGTTCAACGGACCTGACGGAAACGTAAACGATGGCACGTTCGGCCAGGTCACGTCGCAAGGCTCGCAAATAAGCAATCGACAAGGCCAGCTCACTCTGAAGGTTGAATTCTGATCTGGCCCGTCATCTCTGCTCTAGTTGCGTCACTGTATGTCTCCTGACATTGCCGGGTTGCCTTCGGGCAATCCGGCATTCTTTCTTGGGCGGTCTAGTGACGCAGGTCTCAACCAGGATCGGGAGAGTCAATCAACTATAATCACATGCGATGAAGATTGGCCTGCCTGCATATTCGTACGCCCGGTTTCCATATTTGCTGCTGTTGTGCTTGCTCGTTCTCGTTGTCTCGCCCGCTCTCGCCTCGCAGGGCAATGACGAAGTTACACCCGAGGTGCAGGAACTGTACGCGCAGGCCAGGGCCGCCCAGAAGCGTGGAGACAACCCAACGGCCATCGCGAAATACCAGGCCATGATCAAGCTCGCGCCTCACCTCGCAGCGGCCTACAACAACCTTGGCATGCTCTACTTTGACAGCCACGACTACACCCGTGCCGCGGAGGTGCTTCAGCGCGGCATGGAGATCAATCCCAACATGCCAAGTGCCGCGGCCATGCTGGGGATGAGCTATTTCCAACTGGGAAAGAATGAAAAGGCGCAGCCCCTTCTGGAAGCCGCGTTGCGCGCCAATCCCAAGGATGACCAGGTAGAAATGGTTCTGGTCAAGATCCTGATCAATGAGCGGAAACTTCTCGAGGCATCCTCGCGTCTGAACGATTACCTGGAGCGCAATCCCAAGAATCAGGAAGCCTGGTATCTTCTAGGGAAAACTTACCTGCAAATGTCTGAAGATGCTCTCAAGAAGATCAACGAAATCGATCCGGATTCGGTTGTCGCGCACGAGATCGCCGGCGAGATTGACGACAGCATGCATAACTACGACCTGGCGCTGGTCGAGTACAAGAAAGCGATCGACAAGGCTCCGCAGAAGCCCGGAACGCACATGCATATGGGAGATGCGTACTGGCATATGGGAAAGTGGGAATCGGCACAAACCGAGTTTCGGGCGGAGCTGACCAATGACCCGAACAATTGCATCGCGCGATGGAAACTGGCCGACGCGATCCTCGAGGCCAACGATTCCAGTGACGAGGCGCTCTCCGAACTGAACCAAGTCGTTGAACGATGCCCCACCCTGATGCAGGCGCGCGTGGATCGTGCCCGCGCATTGGTCCGATTGGGCAAGCATGACGAAGCGCTTCCCGATCTGCTCATGGCCGGGAAAGAAAGCCCGAATGAGCCCACCATTCACTTTCTTCTCGCCGCTGTATATCGTGCGCAGGGTAAGAGCGCCGAGGCGCAAACCGAGATGCAGACCTATGGCAGGCTCCAGAGAGAGGCCAGCGCCGCGGTTGCAGGACAGGCCAACGACGTGAACACCATCAAGAACGATGCGCATTAACCCATTGCTTCCGGGCAACCGATGTTCCTGACGTCAATTTCGCTCATGATGGTGCTGCAGTCTGCTGCGTTGCAGCCTTCCCCGGTGCGCGAGGCAGACGCAAAATGCGCTCCCTGTCACGCGAAGATCTACCATAGCTATCTGCAGACTCCGATGGCCAATGCGAGTGGACTGGCCATGGAGAAGCTGCGCCCCGGGACGTACGTGCACTCGCGTTCGAATACGGAGTACAGCATAGCGGCGCGCAACGGCGGGGTTGAACTGGCGTATCGCTCTCTGGGTGAGCCGGGTGTCGCGGGCCAGATGCGCCTGGATTACTTCCTCGGTTCCGGACATCTGGGAACGACCTATCTCTATTCGATTGGCGACTATCTTTTCGAGTCCCCCGTGGCGTGGTACGCAGCCTCCTCTAGTTATGACATGAAGCCGGGATTGGGGGAGCTTGACCACATGCCTCCCCCGCTGCTCATGCAAAGTGGCTGCCTCAGATGCCACATGAGTTCGGTCCAGGCAAGCGACCCGGGCACCATCAATCGTTATCGCGAACTGCCCTTTCTGCATGGGGGAATCACGTGCGAATCCTGCCACGGCGAATCAAATCAACACCTCACTACGGACGGCAAAGCACAAATCCTGAATCCGGCGAGCCTTAACGCCGACCTGCGCGACTCGATCTGTATCAGTTGCCATCTCGAAGGCGATGTTTCAATCGAGCGCGCCGGACAATCAGCCCTGAACTATCGTCCGGGCGAACCCATCTCCCGTTACCTGGCCTTTTATGTCCGAACGGGCGCTAACCTCACGGACCGTGCGGTGAGCGAAGTGGAGCAGCTGAGCCAAAGCACGTGCAAGAAAATGAGCGGGGATCGCATGTCGTGCATGAACTGTCACGACCCTCACTACACGCCGGATGCGTCGCATCGCGCCGCGTTTTATCGAGCTAAATGCCTGGTTTGCCATAGCCAGCCCCAATTCGAGAAAACTCATCATCCCGAAGACAACGACTGCACAAGCTGTCACATGCCGCGCACGGGCGCGCGCAACGTCCTCCACGTTGCCTGGACGGATCACCGCATTCGCAAAATCCCCCAGACGACAGTTGCAGAATCGCAGAGCGCCGATCGTGGTGAGCTCACGGCGATCTTCTCTCCCGGCGTCACTCAGCGCGACGAGGGGATGGCGAACTATCAGTCTCTGCTCGAAGGTGACCGCACTCGCGAGTCCGTTGCGTGGGAAAAACTCAACGCGCAACGACCGGGGCTGGAGAATGACGTCGCGGCATTGGACGCCTTGGGGAACCTCAGCGCCGAACGCGGAGAAAGGGACGAGGCGGAGAAGGCTTTCAGGAGAGTGCTCGAACTCGCCCCGTCCGACCTTACGGCCTTATCCAACCTCGGAACGCTGCTCGCCAAAGAAGGCAGACTCAACGAAGGGGCAGCCCTCTTGAATAAAGCCTTCGATCTTAACCAGGACATCCCCGGCCTGGCCATGAACCTGGCCAGAGTGCAATGCATGGCCGGGGACGGACAGGCGGCCCGTGCCACGCTTACCACCGCGCTCATCTATTGCCCCAACGTTGAGGATATGCGACGATTGCTGACACAGATAGGCAGCTGCAGTGCCGCGGGCGCAAAGTAATTCCTCCATGAAGACGAGTTATAGACTTACGCGCAACATTCTTGCGGCTGCCATTCTTTGCACGGTCTCGGCGCTCTGCCAGACCCCGGCTGATCCGGTTGCAGAGGCGCGCTCGCTTCTCGATGCGGGCAAGGTTGAGGAGCCCGAAGCGATTCTGCGAGCCTACATCGCAAAGAACCCTTCTTCCGCCGATGCGCATTTCCTTCTTGGCTATGCGCTGTTCCGCGATCAGAAACCAACGGAATCGCTGGCTGAATTCACCGCCGGTGCGCAGTTCCGCCGTCCGAGAGCCGACGAATTGAAGATTGTGGCCGGCGATTATGTGATGTTGCGTGACTTCAGTGACGCCGACAAGTGGTTTTCACAAGTCGTGTCTGAAACGCCGAACGACGCAGACGCGTGGTATCTGCTGGGCAGGACGAAGTACAACGAAAATGAATTTGCCGCCGCCATTTCCAGCTTTGAGCACGCTCTGACTTTGCATCCGAGGTATCTAGAAGCCGAGAACAACATCGGTCTCTGCTGGAAAGAACTGAACGATCACGACAAAGCGCGGGCGGCCTTTCAGGCCGCTATCGATTGGCAGGGAGAGACACCGGTCGATGCGCAGCCATTTCTCAACCTGGGGACGCTTCTGGCCGACAATAACAAGGGAGCCGACGCCATTCCGTATCTGGTGAAGGCGGTCGGGCTGTCACCAAAGAATCCGGCCATTCATGAGGAACTGGGCAAGGTCTATCTGGCGACGAACAAACTGGCGGAGGCGCAAGCCGAACTGGAGCAGGCCATAACTTTGTCGCCCGATACGTCTGCGCTTCACTACAAGCTGGCTCAGGTTCTTCGCAAGGAGGGGCTGCAGGACCGCGCCCAGCAGGAGTTTGCGATTTGCGAAAGGCTGAACGGGACTCATTCGTCTCCCAAGACCCCCAACCCGCCTCCGTCAAACAAGCTCGATCCCAGGTAGTGCTTCAAAAACACCGTGGTATCGTTTCCATTCAGGGGTTTGCCGGAATATAATCCGCTGAGATGCTTCGCAGGCCCGGGGCGGGCTGATGGCACCGATGCCTCGTCGGAACAGGACATCGGAACGCTCTTAAGCCTGGCGAAGTGTTCAAAACAGGTGCGCGGACCGATTGCGTTGACTTGAGGTTGCCCGCAGCGGAGAATTGCCATGCGAAATTTCTATTCGATCCTTATTGCGGGCTCATTTGCATTGCTCGCCAGTCCTCTCGCCACCTACCCGCAGGCTTCAAACAAGCCCGACCTGGGCGACGATCCGACGCTCTACGTGGTTGGATACGCGCACCTCGATACCGAATGGCGTTGGGAATATCCGCAGGTCATTGACCAATACATTCGTAGCACGATGGAAGATAACTTCCGGTTATTCGAAAAGTATCCCCATTATGTATTCAATTTCAGCGGGGCGAACCGCTATCGCTTCATGAAGGAGTACTTCCCCGAGGATTACGCGCGCGTCAAGAAATACGTCGATGAGGGAAAGTGGTTTCCCGCCGGCTCGTCGGTGGAAGAGGGAGACGTGAATGCGCCCAGCGCCGAAGCGATCATCCGGCAGATCCTCTACGGGAACGACTGGTTTCGCAAGGAGTTTGGCAAGGCCAGCGCGGAATACATGTTGCCCGATTGTTTCGGATTCCCCTCGTCGCTTCCCACCATCCTGGCGCACTCCGGCGTGAAAGGCTTTTCGACCCAGAAACTCACCTGGGGTTCATCCGCAGCGGGCGGCGGCCCCGAATCCCTCGAGAAGACACCCGAGGGGACGCCCTTCAACGTCGGCGTGTGGGTTGGTCCCGATGGCGAGAGCGTGATGGCCGGCATCAATCCCGGCTCTTACGCTGGCGGCATCGAAACCGATCTCAGCGCGCCCTTGCCGCCCGCAGCGCCCGATCCGGCAATTGCGGATACTCAAACGAAAATGGCTGATGTGCAGCACAAGCTTGCCCAGGCGCAGCAAAACGGCCAGCCCGCCGATCCGAAGGACTTGCAGGAACTCCGCTCACTGCGCGAAAAACGCGATGCGTTGCTGGATGCACAACGCCTGAACGACCAGCGCAGGTTTCAGGGCGACTGGGCGGCACGGGTGCAGAATAACGGCAAGGTCACGGGGGTACATACCGACTACCACTACTTCGGCACCGGCGACATTGGCGGATCCCCCGACGAGGATTCGGTAAAAAGACTGGAAGCGATCGTAACCAAGGGCAGCGCCAGCTTGCCCCCGCCGGGGCAATTCTTTTCGCGCCGGCAACCGCACCCTGAATGGCCCGCGGTGAAGGTCGGCGATGGTCCCGTCCATGTGGTTTCAGCAACAGCGGATCAGATGTTTCTTGACATCACTCCGAACCAGGAGGCTCGGCTGCCGCGCTATACAGGCGAGATGGAGCTGACCAATCATTCCGCCGGCTCGCTCACTTCGCAGGCCTACCAGAAGCGATGGATCCGGCAGAACGAGTTACTGGCAAATGCCGCGGAGGAATCATCGATCGCCGCCGCATGGCTTGGTGCGCGGCCATATCCCATTGCCCGGCTCAATGATGCATGGACGCTGGTGATGGGCTCGCACTTCCACGATCTTGCCGCCGGGACTGCAACTCCACGCTCCTATGAGTTTGCATGGAACGACGACGTGATCGCAATGAACCAGTTCTCCGACGTGTTGACCGATGCGACCCAGGGCGTTGCCGCGGCCTTGAACACGTCGACTCCCGGTGCGCCCATCGTTGTTTTCAATCCCCTCAACATTGAACGCGAGGATGTTGTCGGGGCCAACGTCGACCTCCCCTCGGGCGCGCCGAAAACGGTCCGCGTCACCAGCCCTGACGGCAAGGAAGTGCCGGCACAAATATCGGACGGCAAGGTGATTTTCCTGGCTAAGATGCCATCCGTTGGTTATGCGGTTTACGATGTGCGTCCCGGCGCAGGGCCATCTCAGTCTGAATCGCACCTGAAAGTGTCGGAACATTCCCTCGAGAATGATTACTACCGAATTCAGATAAACGACGACGGAGACGTCGCCAGCATCTTCGACAAGAAGGCCAATAAGGAAATGCTTGCCGGTCCCGCGCGCCTCGCCATCTCTTATGACAATCCCCAGCAATGGCCGGCGTGGAACATGGATTGGGAACAGGAGCAAGCCGCACCGAAAGCTTTTGTCGCCGGCCCGGCGAAAATACGCATCGTTGAAAACGGTCCCGCGCGCGTGGCCGTTGAGGTTTCGCGTGAGACTGCAGGTTCGCGTTTCGTCCAGACCATCCGGCTCTCGGCGGGAGACGCTGGAAAGCGCGTCGAATTTGGCAACGTGATCGATTGGAACACGCGCGAATCGAACCTCAAGGCTACGTTCCCATTGGCAGCTTCGAACGAGACGGCGACCTACAACTGGGACATCGGCACCATTCAGCGGCCCACCGCTGAGCCGAAGAAGTTCGAGGTCCCATCACACCAGTGGATCGATTTGACCGACATGACGGGGAAGTTCGGCGCGACCATTTTGACCGATTGCAAGAACGGTTCGGATAAGCCCAACGATCACACCATCCGCCTCACCTTGATTCGCACTCCCGGCGTGCGCGGAGGTTATCCCGACCAGGCCACGCAGGACCTTGGCCATCATGAGTTCGTCTACGGATTTGCCGGACACTCAGGCAGCTGGAGCGATGCGCAGACCGATTGGCAGGCGCAGCGATTGAACGCTCCCCTCATGGCATTCGAGACTGCAAAGCATGAAGGCACCCTGGGGCGGTCGTTCTCGTTGTTGAAGGTGAGTAATCCCCGGATTCGCGTCTTGGCAGTGAAGAAAGCTGAGCAAAGCGATGAAGTGGTCGTCCGCCTGGTGGAGCTTGATGGAAAGCCGCAAGCTGATGTGCGGCTCTCATTCGCGGCGCCTGTCACCGCGGCCCGCGAAGTCAACGGCCAGGAACAACCCGTGGGTCCCGCCACTGTAACCGCGGGCGCGCTGGTCACTTCCTTCAGTGCCTATCAGCCGCGGACGTTTGCCGTCCGCCTCGGTGCGCCCACGGCGAAGGTTGCCGGGGTTCGATCGGCGCCGGTTTCGTTGTCGTACGATGTGGCGGCCGCGAGTCACGCAGGACAGCGTTCTGAAACCGGCTTCGACGGAAAAGGGAATTCGCTTCCCGCCGAGATGCTGCCCGCAGAAATCGCGTTCAACGATGTGCGGTTTAAACTCGCAGACGCGAAGACGGGCTCTCCGAACGCGGTGACCGCGAAGGGGCAATCGATCGATTTGCCCGCGGGCCGATTCAATCGCGTCTACCTGCTGGCCGCGTCTGCCGATGGCGACCAGAAAGCTACCTTTGATGTTGGCGGCAAGCAAGCCGAACTCGATATTCAGGACTGGGGAGGCTTCATCGGGCAGTGGGATGATCGCCAGTGGAGCGGCTCCAGCCTCGATGTGGATCATGCGAAGTACGGCGACATGACTGGGTTGAAGCAGGGTTATATCAAACGCGCTGACCTTGCGTGGTACTGCGATCATCATCACGATGCCGACGGGAAGAATATGACGTATCGTTATTCCTACCTGTTTGGATACGCGATCGATCTGCCCCCAGGAACGAAAACGATCAAACTGCCCCAAAACGACAAGATCCGCATTCTGGCCATTTCGGTTGCCGAGGACGGCCCGAACGCAAAGCCTGCCCAACCGCTGTACGACGTGATTCCCTCACCGAATGCGCAGCCGGGAGGCACAAACTATTCTGGATCGCTCCCGGAGGCTACCATCGCTGCCACCAGGACGCACTGAGATACGGAAAGCATGGCAGCGCCGCTATGTGCTCATGATAGGGTTGGCAGCCGGTGGGGAGCGGTGCAAAGATATTGTCACCAACGCACCTGATCGAAAGAGGGATCCATGGACCGTCGCACGTTTTTGAGCGCTGCATCCGCCGCAATGCTGACTCAGGTCGTTCCCGCGGCGGCATACGGCGTTGATGACAAGCAAGGTCCGTTCAAGCCGATGGCTCTGGGCCTGCTCGTCAGCCCGTTCGGTGCTCCGGAGGCGACCATTCGCCGTGTGCACGACCTTGGTTTCACCAACTGCTTTCTGTCGCTCGATGGATACATAGGCGGCTTCACTCCTGCGATTGCTTCGCAGATGAAGGATCTGCTGAATAAGTACGAGGTGATCGCGACCACCGTCGAAGTTGTCGGTCCTCCTCCGCTGGAATGGAATTTTCTGCGCGGTCCTTCCACCATCGGCCTGGTGCCGCCAGCCACCCGGGCCGCGCGTATCGATGCGCTCCGGCAGGCGTCCGATTTTGCCAAGCTGCTCGGCGTCTCGCAGGTTCAGACGCATTGCGGATTTATTCCGGAAGATCCGGCGGACGCGCTTTATCCGGGTACCGTAGATGCGATTCACACCGTCTCGCAGCATTGCCACGAAAATGGGCAATACTTCTTGATGGAGACCGGCCAGGAAACTCCCACCACAATGTCGCGCATGATTCGCGATGTGGGCATGCCCAACCTTGCGGTCGGACTCGATACCGCCAACCTTATCCTTTATGGCAAAGCGAATCCAGTGGACGCGGTCGATATTCTGGGACCGCACGTGCGCAGCATTCATGCCAAAGATGGAAAGTGGCCCACCGATCCCAGCCAACTCGGCGAAGAAGTGCTGATCGGCAAGGGGCTCGTTGATTTCCGCGCCGTGTTTACCAAGTTGCATCGCATCGGCTATCAGGGCGCGGTGACTATCGAGCGCGAGACCTCGGGCCCGCAGCAAATCGAGGATGTGCGTCAGGAGAAGCAATACCTCGAGAACATACTCAACGCAGTTCTTGTTTAATGGATCATGAAGAACGATGCACACTGCAGGATCCGAAATGCGTTCGCGTCGTGAGGGACTATGAACCGTCGCCAGTTTGTTCAGACAGGCTCTCAGGTAGTCACAGGCATGCTTCTCATCAACTCGAAGACCGCGTTCGGCTATCAGGCCAACTCCGCCGTGCGCCACGGTCTGCTCGGCTGCGGGAGTCGTGGCACCTCCGTGGCGACGTCGTTCTCGCAAAACACCTCTGCCCAAGTGGTTGCGCTCGCCGATCTTTTCGAAGATCAGCTGGCGGCTGGCAAGGCTCATTTCGACAAGGTGAACGCGGACCTGGGCAGGTCGGCGATCGATAGCAAGCTGATGTTCCGCGGGCCCCACGCATTTGAGCAACTGGCTGCGTCGCGCGATGTCGACCTGGTCCACATTGCCACGCCGCCGTTTTTCCACGTGCAGCATCTGGATGCTGCGGTTGCGGCAGGGAAGCACGTCTACTGCGAGAAACCGGTGGGCATCGACATTCACCAGGCACAGCAGGCTCTCGAGATTGCCAAGCGCGTGAAGCCCACGCAGAGCGTCGATGTCGGCTTCCAATGCCGGATGGCGCCGCCCATCGCAGCCATCGCGGAAAAGATCAAGGCGGGCGCGCTGGGAAAAATTGCGACCGCCTCAGGCAACTACAATGCTCCGGCATCGACGGAGAAGACCCATCCGGGCGCCGGCCCCGATGAATACCGGTTGCGCAACTGGCTCTGGGATCGCGCGCTCTCCGGAGACATCCTGGTCGAGCAGAACATTCACATCATCGATCTGTGCAACTGGATGGTAGGCGCCCACCCGCTGAAAGCGACCGCGACCGGGGGACGCAATATTCTCACCCACTACGGCGATTGCTGGGATAACTACCAGGTCGATTTCACCTATCCCGGCGACCTGCATTTTTCGTTTGCGTCCACGCAGTTTGGAAGCGATGGCCGCTTCGATGCGGGGCTGAAGCTGTTTGGCGCCGCCGGGTCGGCAACAGTGCCCTATTCGGGTCCCATCCAGATCACCGGCGCCCAGGCATGGGAATGGCAGGAGACAACCTCGAGCGTTCCGGGTTCCGGTAAATTCGCCGCCAACGGCGCGTTCCTTGACAATCTCCAGTTCGCCGATCGCGACAAAGATCGCAGCTTCATCGAGAGCATCACATCCGGGCAGTCGCATAACCAGATCGCCGCGGGTGTGGAAACAGCGCTCAGCTGCATGCTCGGCCGCATGGCCGGGTATCAACGCCGCGAAGTCACCTGGGACGACCTGCTCGCGCATGGCGAGACCTACCAGCTCGGATTCAGCCTGGACCAGTTTTCCTGATTCCGTCGCCAGGGACCGGCCATCCTGCCGAATTGCTGATGCGCGATTCGTCCCATTTCCGTTGACGTCCTATCCATAGATAATCTATGGTTTGGCGCATGAGCCGATTTGTGAACAAGCTGCGGGTCCTTTTCCGCCGGAACCGATTCCGGCGCGAACTGGATGAGGAGATGGCGTTTCACCGCCAGCAGGTGGAGACGGTGTTGGTCCGAGAGGGGATGACCGCCGAAGTTGCGCGCTATGCGGCGATGCGCCAACTCGGAAACCCTGCGCTACTCAGAGAGAAAAGCCTGGGCGAAGTGGGATTCAGTTTCGAATCCGTGGCCCAGGATTTTCGGTTCGCCCTGCGTCAGTTACGCAAGAATCCCGGCTTCGCCATGACGGCGATCCTCACCCTGGCGCTGGGAATCGCCGCGAGCGTTGCCATTTTCGCATTCGTGGATGCGGCCCTGATCAAGCCGCTCCCCTACGTGCAATCCCCGCGGCTGGCGATATTGTTTGAGAGCATCCCGATCGGCCCGCGTTTCCATCTCTCCTACCCTGATTACCTCGATTGGAAGCGGGAGAACAAGGTCTTCCGTTCGCTGAATGTTTTTTCTCCTGAAGGATTCATGGAGAAAACCAACAGCGGCCTGCGACAGGCAGATGGGGCCCGGGTGAGCGACGGATTCTTCAAGACCCTGGGCGTTGTTCCGATTCTGGGGCGCGATTTCCATTACGGCGAAGATCGGCCCGAGGCGGCCCGGACCACATTATTGAGCTACGGCGCCTGGCAACGGAGATATGGCGGCGACCGGAACGTGCTCGGCAAAACGGTGGCGCTCGACGACGAGGCTTACACCATCATCGGCATTCTTCCTCGGGACTTCAGCTTTGCTCCCGCGGAGCCGGCGGATTTCTGGGCCATTGAGAAGCCAACCGGCGGCTGCGAGAAGAATCGCGGCTGCCACAACCTGTTCGGCATTGCGAGGCTCAAGGACGGCGTTTCCTTCGCCACCGCGCTGGCCGATATCAAGGCTGTTGCCAAACAACTGGAACGCCAATATCCCGATTCCAACCGCGACCAGTGGGGATTCATGCTGCCCCTGACAGAAGTCGTCGTGGGCGACATTCGTCCCATTCTGCTGGTGTTGCTGTGCGGTGCGGGGCTGTTGCTCATCATCGCCACCGTGAATGTCGCCAGCCTCTTTCTGGTGCGCTCGGAGACTCGGAGGCGGGAGATGGCGGTTCGCGGCGCGCTGGGTGCGTCGCCGCAGCGCCTGGTGCGCCAATACGCAACTGAAGGATTGCTGCTGGCCGCGATCGGCAGCGGGTTCGGAATCGCTCTCGCGCAAGCGTCGATGCGGATGCTGGCCACGCTGATTCCCAAGGACATGATGGCCGGCATGCCGTATCTGCAGGGCATTGGCCTCAACGGCCGGGTGGCCGTGTTTGCGTGTGTGCTGGCGATGCTGGCGGCGGCACTGTTTGCCTTTATTCCCATGTCGCGCCTCAAGTTCACAGCGATCCACGAGGGATTGTCGCAGGGCGGCCGCGCTGCGGCGGGAACGGTATGGCGGCGATTCGGGAGCAAGCTGGTAGTCATTGAACTTGCCACGGCCATGGTGCTGCTGTCAGGCGCGGCCTTGCTGGGCAAAAGCTTCTATCGCCTCATGCACGCCGACATCGGGCTCGAGCCCGATCACGTCGCCACGGTGCACGTAACCGGTCTGGATGCGAAGTACGACAAACCGGAAAAGAAGGTGGCGCTGGGACGCGAAATTGTGAAACGGCTGCAGAGTTTGCCGGGAGTGATATCGGTCGGGCTTACCACTAAGTTGCCCATCGAGGATGGGGACTCGACCACGGGATTTCGCATCGTCGGGCGTCCTTATCACGGCGAACATAACGAGGTCGCATATCGCTCCGTGAGTTCCGGCTACATGACAACCTTGCGGACGCGACTGGTAAGCGGCCGCTACTTCCGCGATGACGAGGACTCATCGCAGCCCAGGGCCGTGATCGTCAACGAGGCTTTGGCAAAACAATACTTCCCCGGGGAGAATCCCGTTGGCAAACAGATCTCCTTCGATGGAACGGAGAAGTCGCGCGTGCTGATCGTTGGTGAAGTGAAGGATCTGCAGGAAGGACAACTCGACGCCACGCCCCGCGGTGCGATGTATATTCCGTTCAATCAGGATCCCCGTACGGATTTTGCCGTCCTGGTGCGGTCGGCCCAGGATGAAGGGACGCTTTTGCCCTCCATGGCATCGACCATTCACGAGATCGATCCGGAGATGGCCATCTACAATCCGTTGACGATGGGGCAGAAGATACACGATGCTCCGTCGACGTATCTGCATCGTTCTTCGGCGTGGCTGGTGGGTGGATTTGCAGCCATGGCATTGGTGCTGGGTGGGGTCGGTTTGTACGGAGTGATCGCGTATACAGTGAGCCAGCGAACGCGCGAGATCGGCGTGCGTATGGCGCTCGGCGCGCAGCGCCGCGCTGTGTACATGCTCATTCTCAAGGAGGCGGTGCTGTTGATCGCGGTTGGCGCAGCGCTGGGTTTGTGCGGCTCGATCGTGGCGGGGTTTCCGATGCGCAAGCTGTTGTTCGGCGTGCAGGCCTGGGATGCGCCGATTTTCGCAGGAGTGACAGTTGTGCTGGCCGCCTGTGCGCTGCTGGCGAGCTATCTGCCGGCGCGACGGGCAGCGTCGGTCAACCCGGTGGAAGCGCTGCACGCGGAGTGAGGGCACCCTCCCGGGACGAAAAACGGCACGAAGCCACGCACGCCCCACCTTGGATGTCGCGGTGCCGGCCTGGGCCGGCGTGCCAGATGGGCAAGCCTGGATTAACGGACCTGGGTGAACAAGCGGGTGCGAACCAGCGATCCCACGTCCCGCGGGTCAACCGGCTGAACCGGCTGCTGGCGCGGGAATTGGTAGATCTGTCCGGTCACCCGGCCTCGAATTTGCGCGGAACCGTTCCCGCGGTAGAGCATCTTGACAGCGGTCGCGTCTGCTGTTCCGTTCCCGATTAGCGCGGCTCGCTTCTGACCACAGCACATGACTCATCTCCTTCAACGGTTTGGATTTGGGGCAGCGGCGCAATCTGCTTGCCGGTCATTTTCTCCAACAGGCAGGCCGCTCCGGAGAGCGCCTGCCAGTGGAGCAGGATTGCGATCCAGCTCGAGTTGCCAAGCCAGAACGCGAAGGGCAGAGAAAACCAAAGGCTAAGACAAAAGAAACAATCCATGAGGGACCCGAAGAAACCCCCGCCCAGGCGGAATCGGAGTCGAACGATCAGATCCCAGGGGCCATCTTCTTCCGCAAAGAGATGAGTGAGACGCCATACGGCAAGTGCCGACAGGATGAAGTGCCAGACTGCGTTGGTGCCATTCATTTCCCCTCATCTCCTCTGCGGGTAAGGGTCGGATCCTGAAGTGCCTAGCTGGCCGTCTCGAGGCAGAAGCCGATCGAGGCCGGGTTGTAGTTGCTGGTTTCGCCGCTGTTGACATTCGTGCGGTCCCATACGTTAAGCGTAAGAGAGTACCCGCAAGGGGACATGCCCGCCGTATTAAGTGAAAAAGATTCGTTCACGACGCCTGGATCGCTGATGGCGCCGCCGAGCATGATCGAGGTGCCGGAAGCTGGAACCGGCAGTACACCGTTGGCGGGTCCCGGAGGCAGGATGGTGAAAGAGAACGTTCCAAAGTCCGTCGCCGTGGCTGTGAATACGCCCGTGATGGTGTCGCCCGGGGCCAGCTTGCCGCATTCGCCGAAAGTTGGCGTCAGGATAGCGGTGGGCGCCTGGTTGTTGACCAGCACCGTGACCACGTTGCTCTGGATATCCGGATTGGGCGCGTTGTCGAGGTCCACCCGGAGATCGTAGGCGTAGCCGCTGTCAGCAAGAGTGGTGTTCCAAACGCCTAGGATCTGGCCCTCGACGAAGTGATCCGGCGAGTAGTCCTGGTATAAGTAGTAGCCCTCCGGATCGGCATGGAAGGTCTGCTCGCTCTGGGTCCACACGCCACCGCTGAAAACGTTAATCGTGAGTGTGAGTCCCTGGGGCTCATTGACCACCGGCGCAAAAGCCGACGACCCGTGCGGCGCCTTCATGATGCGGTATTTCAGGCCCATCGTGGGGTTCGAGATCGCGCCTGCGAGCGTGATTCTTCCGCCGAACGGCGCGTCGACATAGTGCGCACCCGTGGTGATGGTAACCGCGTCGATGATGCGGCCATCGCTGCCGATCTTGCTGGTGTCCACGTCGCCGACCGCGCTGAGCACAGGAACCTGCTGCCCAGTGCCAATCACTTCGCCCGGGGGAATGAGGATGAGCGCTTCGCGAGCGTTCCCCCAGACCACAGGAGCGTACGGATTGGTGGTCGACGGAGGCGTATTCCACGACAGGACCGCGCGAATCCTGGCCGTCTGCGGCCCGTCATAGCAAGGCTTGGCGTGCGAGAGCAGATCGATGGGCAGATAGACGTTGTAGTCGAGCCGGGCCGGCGAAGTGATGGTGAAATCGTGCACCACCACCGAGGTCGTGCCGGCATATTCCCAGCCCGAGCCCCAATCCACCCAGAATGCCACGTATTCACGGCTGCCCGCGGCGCAGGGTCCGCCGGAGTAGCCGACGCTCTGCTTGATCTCCAGGATGCCCGCCAGCTGGCTGGTGTTTTCGTCCAGCCCGATGCAGTCCAGCTGTTCAAAGCTGGTGTCGCCGTTGGTGTTGAGCCACTGTTCGACCAGGGAGACCAGGTTGATGTCGGAGATTCCGCCGAACACGGCCTTCGCTTTGACGGACGTCGCAGCATCGGCGGGCGATTGGGCGACCGTAGACAAAGCCGGAGTGCCGGCGGCCGCCGAAAGCAGCGGCGCAAGGTAGCGGTGCTGGGGCACTTTCGCTTTGGCGTAGAGCTTGTGAAGGTCGACGGGGCTCAGAACGCTGGGACTGGCGGCCTTGATCGGCTGCGAAAGATCGATAGCCTGCGAAATCTGCTCGGGAAGCTGAACCTTGGCATCGGCCAGCAGGGTGCTCAGGATAATGATTTCGAAGCCCTCGATCTGGATCTGCGCGTCCACTACATTGCCCCAAACGGGCGGCCAGTTCGGCTGATTGGCCGGGGGCGGCGAATTCCACGAAAGAATGGCGCGTGCCAGCGGCAGGTTCTGGATAAAGCAGAACTCTTCCTTGGGGCTGATCGGCAGCGTGACGGCATACTCGAGCGGTTTGGGGCCGGGCACGTCAAAGACGTTGACCGCCGCCAGGCCCTGGTCCTGCCAGGTTGTCCCGCCGTCATAGGAGAGATAAAACCGTACATACTCTTCGGATCCGGAGGTGCAGATGCCGCCCGAGTAGCCGGCCGTTTGCTTGATATTGATGGTGGCGCGCAACTGGTTCGACTGCGGGTTATACCCGACGCAGCCGATGCTCTCATATGCGGTGTCGCCCTGAATGCTCAGAACCGGCTTGTACGCACTATCGGCGAGGTTGCCGAAGAAGTTGGGGTTGGCCAGAAGCAGCGCGTGGAAGTTCTGGCGGGCGAGTTCGGGCGACAACTTGGTCAGCGAGACCTGCTCGAACGACTGTGGTTGCGTTGCGGAAACGACGGGCTTGCCCTTTTGGGGAGTCATTATGCATTCCTCTCGGTGGTGAGATTGGAGGGTTGTATTCCTGCTTCTGACTTCCCGGCCGCAACGCGGATGAGCCGGGGATGGCATTTTGTCCGGAGCCGGACAATTCCGGCGCACGTCTGATTAGTGCGGCGGAGGAAGCAATCGTTTCATCGACGCGGCGCCTTCTAGCCTCGAATGCGACAGGCCCTCGATCTTTTTCATGGGCCGGGTACAATGTCACGGTATTGTCATCTGATTGTTACTTCTGCATCCGGTTGCTCGGAAATGTGTCAAAAAGGGGAGACAATAATCAGGAACCCGGAGAATCTTCAGGACCAAACCTCCGGGATCGAGCAGGCAGAGAATTCATGGGTACGATACTGGTTATCGAAGACGACGAGCGAATCCTCAAGGCTCTCCAACGCTTGTTTTCCTCCGAGGGATACGAGATCAGGAGCGCCTCCAACGGCAAGCAGGGGCTGGAGATGTTCGCGTCTCCAGGTCTGGATGCGGTAGTGCTGGATCTGATGCTGCCCGAGATGTCCGGCCGGGATGTATGCCGTTCGATGAAGCTGACCTCTCCGGATACCCCTGTGGTGATACTGAGCGCCATTTCGGATGTTGCGGACAAAGTCCTGCTCCTCGAATTAGGCGCTGACGATTACGTGACAAAACCCTTCAGCCCGCGAGAATTGCTGGCCAGGGTGCAGGCGGCGATCCGGCGCTCGAAACGGTCGACTATCCGCCCCTGCATCACGTTCGGCGACGTGGAGGTGGACTTCGCATGCATGCGTGCCACCCGGAGCGGCAAGCCCGTGACCTTGACGGCGCATGAATTCAAGCTGCTGCGCTTCTTCCTCGATAACCCCGAGCGCGTTTTGAGCCGCGATGAATTGCTCAACGAGGTATGGGGCTATAACGCCTATCCATCCACGCGGACAGTCGACAATCAGATCTTGAAGCTGCGTCAGAAGCTGGAGGAAAATCCCGCGATTCCTGTGCATTTCTGCACTGTGCATGGCGCCGGCTACCGGTTCGTGCAGATGCCGTCGGCGTAAGCCGAGAGAGAGAGAGTGGAGGCAAACAGCGGTGGCCATTCGCATGCGAACGACGCTGCTGGTTTGCCTGGTGTCCATTTCCTTCGGACTCATTGCTGTTACCCTTGCGATCGTTCATAACGTTCTCCAGAAGCAGGTGCGGCTCGATATCTCCGCCGATCTCGAGCGTTCCATTTCCACCCTCCACAACATCCAGGCCCAGCGCCAGAGAATGTTGATCCGCGAAGCATCGCTGCTTGCCGCCCTGCCGGTCCTCAAATCGCTGATGACAACCTCCGACGAACGGACCATCCGCGACGGAGGGGCGGAGTTCTACGAACTCAGCGGGGGCGATCTCTTCGGGTTGGCCGACGGAAATGGCAAGCTCATCGCCGTGTATGAGGCCGGGGCGTCGAGAGATCCAGGTGAGCTGTCGCAATCCGACATTCCGCGCGCGCCTGGGGTCGACGAGCCTAGTTATGTTCTCATGCGCGGAAACCTCTACGAAGTGGCGGTGCAGCCGCTCTATTTCGGAAACGCGACAGCAGGAACGCGACTTGGATATGTCCTGCTGGGATACGCGGTCGATCGGCGCCTGGCGGAAGAAGTCAGCCAGGCTACTTCCGCGGAAGTCATCTTCTACGCAAAACGGACCATGGTTGCCACCACTCTCGATGAGCGGTACAAGGCTGAAAGCATCCGGCGCACGGATGATCTGCTCTCTTCCGGCAGGGGCGAAGATGCGCGGTTTGGCGGCGAGCGCTTCCTTCATGCCGCGGTCTTGCTCTCCGGCACTTCCGAGCCGCGCGTGCAACTAGTGGTTTTGAAATCCTACGATCAGGCCAGCCAGTACGTCACCCACCTGGACCACGTGCTCCTGGGTCTGGGCGCCGTCCTCTTGTTGCTGAGCGGCGCCGTGGCTGTTTATCTTTCTACCACCATCACCCGTCCACTTGACCGGCTGGTTGCCGGAGCGCGCGCTCTCGGTGGCGGTAACTTCGAGTATCAGTTGCAGCGCGCCGGGGCCAGAGAGATTCGAGAGTTGGGGGATGCCTTCGACCGGATGCGCTGTCGGCTGCGCACCGCCCGCGAGGAACTGCTGGCCGCCGAACGCCTGGCCACGATCGGACAAATGGCCAGTTCGATCTCCCACGACCTGCGCCATTATCTTTCCGCCGTCTACGCAAACGCGGAGTTTCTCGGCTACGACTCCATCGGTCCGGACGAGCGCATGGAACTACTCGCAGAAGTCCGGCACGGTGTCCGGGGTATGACCGACCTCATCGAGTCGCTGCTGCTTTTCAGCCGCACCGGCGAATACTTGCAACTGACCTACGAGTCATTGCCGTTCCTTGCCGAGCGCGCCATCGCCATGGTGCACGCCCATCCGGATGCGAGAAATGCACATCTTGTCCTCGAGCCGGGAGCCCAGATTGAGGGCTGGCTCGATGCACGCAAAATCGAGCGCGCCCTCTATAACCTCATCCTGAATGGATGCCAGGCGGCGCGGCAGGCATCGCAAACTCCGGAGATCCGCGTCACTCTCGAGGACACGGAAGACCACATCGGCTTTTTGATCTCGGACAACGGGCCCGGTGTGCAAGAGGTTATTCGTGAATCGCTGTTCCAGCCGTTTGTCAGTTCCGGCAAGGCAAGCGGCATCGGGCTCGGGCTCACGTTGGCTCAAAAGATTGCCCAGGAACACGGGGGCGATGTCACCCTCGTCGCGTCCGGCCGGGGCCGAACCGTATTCAAATTCTCTGTCTCCAAAGTGGCACTCCGGAAATTCGGGGAATCCGCGCGGAGGAAGGAAATATCAACCCTCAGTTAAACCAAAAAGCAGCGAAGTGCCCTGTCCCGTTTTTCGTCGTAGACTAACACCCTCCATCTACGAGGTCAGCTCATGAATCGCATTCCGCCATCGACAGTCAATACAGCCGTTGTCACGCTGGTGCTCATTGTTTGCGCAACGGCCTCGGGCGCTCAGCAAGTCAGCGAGAATTCCAGGCCGGTTCAGCCGCCGGTACGGGAGTCGGATCTCGATCGGCACCTCGATGAGCTCACCAGCAAGCTCGACAACATGCGCCAGCAGTTGATCGAATCGCAAAGCGAGATGGACGAGCTGCGAAACGAACTCCGCACCCTGCGCGAGCAACTCTCTGCGAAAGATCAGACCAGCGTGGCGGCACAGGATGCGGACGCCCTGCGGACCGGTGTGGCCCAGCTTCAGGAGGACACCGGAATCCTCCAGGCTCAGGTTAAGCAGCATGATCAGAGCAAGGTGGAAACCGTCTCGAAGTATCCGCTTCGCATCAATGGAACGGTCTTGTTTACCTCCATCCTGAACAGCGGCACAGTGGACAACATCAATGTTCCGGTGGTTGCGCTGCCCCCCAATCCGGACGCGCTTTCGGGAAGCCTGAGCGCCACCGCCAACCAGACCATGCTGGGGCTCGACGTCACCGGGCCGCATCTATGGGGCGCCCATTCCTGGGGAGATCTGAACGTCGACTTCTGGGGCGGCGCATCTTCCGCCAATTACACTGCGACCGCCGGCACCGTCCGCCTTCGCACCATGCATGCGCGTGTCGAGTGGCCGGAGCGGTCGATCACGATCGCTGTCGACCGGCCATTGATGTCGCCCTGGCAGCCGGCATCGTGGGTGACCATCGCCCAACCGGCACTTGCCTGGTCTGGAAACCTGTGGACATGGTCTCCGCAGGTCGAATTCAGGGAGAACGATTTTCCTCTCAGGCACACAAGTGCTGAAGTAGGCCTGATTTTTCCCTCCAACCCGTACGCATGGATTTCGGGCCAGTCCGGCGGAGCGAACGCGGCGGAACGGAGCCGGCAGCCTGGATATCAAGGTCGTCTGGGTACAGCGTTATCGTGGCGCGATCATCCATTCAATTTCGGTGCCAGCGGATACTACAGCCGTCAGGCATACAACTACGACCACCAGGTGGACGCCTGGGCCGCCGCCGGGGATTGGAACCTGGTTTTCGGTCGTGCATTTCAGTGGTCCGGAGGAATCTATCGCGGCCGCGGCATTGGCGGCCTGGGCGGCGGAACCTACAAGGATTATGTGAGCACCGCAGCTACAGACTCACTCCACGGGCTCGATGCGGCCGGGGGTTGGACACAGGCCAGGTTTACGATTTCCTCCTCACTCGAGGCCAACGTCAGCACGGGGCTCGACAATGCATTTGCGCATGAGCTGCGGGGCTCCGATCAGGCATCCAGTCTCAGCTACTATGCAACCCTTGCCCGCAATCAAACCGTGCTCGCCAACTTGATCTATCGCCCCAGGTCTTACCTCCTTCTCTCCACTGAATTCCGGCAGATCGACAGTCGCCCTGTCGACGGCTATGCCAGTCAGGATCGCATCTTTGGAGTAGCCACGGGGTACGTTTTCTGACGAGGTTATCCATGTCGTTCTTTCGATTTGCTCTCGCCCTCGGCTGGCTCGCGACGCCTCTCGGCCCGCTATCCGGACAGGAAGCGGGTTTCGACGTGCGGGCACATATTGAGATCATGCAGGCGGGGGGGCAGAAAGCCGCCTCCCATCAAGCCGCCGGCAATGTCGTCGTATGGCTCAGGCCGGATCCCATCCTCACTAACGCCTCCATCGACTCCGTTGCCCCCGGCCATTTTCGCATGGAGCAAAAGAACAAGAGCTTCGATCCGCACCTGTTGGTGGTGCCCCTGGGGAGTACGGTGGAATTCCCGAATCTCGATCCCTTCTTTCACAACGTCTTTTCCCAATTCAATGGAAAACGATTTGACCTCGGCCTGTACGAGGCAGGAAGCAACCGGGTCGTCCGCTTCGACCACGAGGGCGTTTCTTACCTTTTCTGCAATATCCATTCCCAGATGGCGGCAGTGGTTGTAACTCTGCGAACGCCCTACTTTGCTGTGGCAACAGGAAGCCACGAGATCGAGTTGCATCACGTTCCCGCAGGTGACTACCAGGTTCACGTCTGGGCTGAGGGAGCGGACGCCCACCAGCTTGACTCGCTCACGCGCCGGGTTCACATCGCGCCCGGTCAGCTGGAACTTGGCACGATACAAGTCTCCGTCCCCGGCACCATACCGCAGCACAAGAACAAGTTCGGCGAGGACTACAAGCCCGATCCGGTTCAGAGCTACTGATTTTTTCGTAAGCGAGGAGGATTTCCCGTTTTGATCATCCGGGCCCTTCCCGGCAGAGATAAGTCGGCAGTAACTGAGAACCAAGGCAACTAAGCGAGGAGCTTTGCTACGAAGCGAGAAATTTCAGCGACAGTCGTTGATAGTGTTGCGGGACTTGGTCCCGCCTGCGGCCGGCGTCGTAGCGCCGCCGCTCACATTGTGGATCTATCCCGCCCCGAGTGAAAATGATCTGAACGAAGCCGGCTTCACTGTTGAGTCCCCCGACATCTAAGCGAAAACCTGTACGCACGTCGTGACGCACAAGAGGAATGTGTGCACATACAGCATCCAGGTTCGGTGTTGTAGCAGTTGCACCATGCCGGCTCCGTCCTGCCATCGAGTTTTGTTTTCTCGATGTGCGCGATCAGCTATGAACCGAATCTACAAGCGCGCCGGTGTCTCGTTGTCAAAGCGATGTAATCGGATCGTCACTTCCGATCTTCACTGGCGCTGATCGGCCGGGATCGATCAGCAGCCACAGGGCGCCTCCGGCCGCCGCCAGTATCGCCGCAAATGCGAAGGCGAAGCTCCAGCCGATGCGGCTGGCGATGAAAGGCGTGAGCGACGCGGTGACCGCGCCGCCAATCTGGCACCCCATGTTCATCACCCCGGACACAACTCCCGAGCGTGTGCCGGCGATGTCGGCGCTCACCGCCCAGAAGGAGCTTTGCGACAGATAAAGCGCGCCCGCTCCCCCCGCAAGAATCAGGCCGGCCGTATAAGGCCCGCGCACCTGCGAACCGATGACGAGGAAGACCGCCGTGATCACCAGCGAAACGGCCGCGATGCCGCAACGGCCGGCGCGTGATCCCAGCCTCTTTGAGAGCGCATCGCTGATCATTCCGCCCGTCAGGCAGCAAACGGTCATGGCCATGAACGGGATCATCGACACCAGCGCGCTGGCCTTCAGGTTGAGCCCTCGCACCTGCGCCATGTAAATGAAAAACCAGCTGAAGAAGATCCAGGCCACATACCCGAAGCTGAAATAGCTCAGCGTCAGTGCCACCACGTTGCGATTCCAGATCGCGTTGCTCCACGAGAGCGGTGTGCCGGAACCGCGCGATTTCTCAGCCGACCGCGTCGCCTGAATGAGTTTCAACTCCTCGCTTGTGACCAGCGGGTGCTCTTCCGGCACATCGCGCGCCATGGCGAACCAGACCACCCCCGCCGCCAGTCCGGCCGCGGCGCTGAACCAGAACGAAGCACGCCACCCATAGTGACTGATGATCCAGGTGAGCGCGGGAATGCTGAGCCCCGCGCCCGCGCCCACGCCGGCAAAGATCCAGCCATTGGCGCGGCCCCTTTCGGCCATGGGAATCCACTGTGCCACAAATTGATTCGAGGCCGGATAGATGACCGCTTCGCCCGCGCCCAACGCAAAGCGCATGGTGATCAGGAGTAGAAGCGCATGCGATATGCCGGGATTGGCGAGCGTGGTGAGCGCCGAGAACACGCCCCACCACAGCACTCCGGCAGCCAGCACGAGGCGCGGCCCGAAACGGTAGGCCAGCCACCCGCCCAAAACCTGGAACGCCGCATACCCAAGCAGAAAGGAGCTGAACACCCATCCAAGACGAATATCGTCGAGCCCGAGCTCGCTCCGTATCGCCGGACCGGCGATCGAGATGTTGGTCCGGTCCAGGAAGCCCACCGCGCTCAGCAGAAAGAGCCAGAAGATAAGAAAGCTTCGAACCGGAACGCGGTGTAGCAACGGCACCCTCATTCGACAACGCTCAAAACGATAACTATAGCCGGTCGGAGTCAGGGTTGTTCTCTGAGGCGGAAGCTCTCGCCGTCCGCTACAATGCCCGGTATGATGCGCGCTGGTGCTTTTGTTCGTCGTAGCGGCGCCGCCGGGTTGGGGCACGTTGGATGGACGTTCCAATATTCGGACGGCAGTTTCTGTGATGGTGCGGTCGAGAACCCCGCGGGCACGCCCATGAGTCCTCCGGGGCAAACTGGATTCTGGTCGCAGACGGTCGTCGATCCCGATCCCCCCATGAAGCTGCGTGCGTACGACGCCTTCAAGCTGTTCGAGATCCCAACCGGCAACCCCGATCAAGCCGACAAGACCGTGGCCTGGGTTGGAATCCAGCCCTATCTCGTCATCTTCCGCAATTGCATGGACGACACCTACGATGTGTTGCGTTCCTATGGCATCCCGGACCTGCCCATGCCGATGGTCGAGATCACCCCCAATCGCTGGTTCGATCAACTCAGTCCGGCGGCGCAACCAGTGACGGCCCAGGCCTTGCAGGCCGCGGGACTGGCTCCTGCAGCCCACCTCGAAAGTCTCCGCCGACAGGTAGCGGCCCAGCCCGAAGCTCCCTCGTGGAGAACGGCGGGGAGCCCGGAGTGGCAGGATTTTCACGAGAGGCTGCTGCGGCCCACATTGCACAGGCGGCTGGGCAGCCCCGCCGCTGGCCCGGCACAACCGTAGGACCCAGATTCAGGCGGATTCTTCATACACGACACTCGCGAGCAGGCTGCGCCGGTAAATTGACGCGCGTCCCGGTAAGATCAGGCTCGTACTGAAAGGCAGAGCGGCTGATCGCCGGCATGAACTGCGTCTCGACGGATGCAGTCGCCACCGCGGTGATGGGCTTCGATCCAATGGTCGATCGCGGCACGCCGCCCTTTGAAAATTGCGACAGCACCCTCGCGCTCGCCGAGCATTTGGGTGTAGGCACGCGCGACCTGAACCGAATCGAGGTTGTCGGCACTCCCATCGCCAAAGCGCGCTTCCGCTTCCCGACCTTGACGCAATTGACGACATAGGCCAGGGCTTGTTGGCGCGCGCTGCGTGCCCCGTCCTGGCTCCCCCGAAAAGAAACCAATGCTCCGTGCCCCCATCCTTGCGACGTTTTTCCGTCGCAAGGGTGGGAAACCACGAACCCAAACCATCCTTTTTCGTCCACCGTGAGTCCGCAATCCCGGTGTGAGACTAGAGACTAGGCGGGCTCGCACATAAGGACGATAGAATTGACTCTTTGTTGGCGAATTGAATCCTGTCAATTCGCAGCAGAGGACCATACATGCCCCTCGTCCGACGTAACTTCCTGAAGACGATTGCCGCCGCCGGCGGCCTCGCCATCGCTCCTCGCTTCGCCGCCGCCGAAGAGCAGACCGCCCGCGCCACCCGTGGCATGCCGGCTCCGAAGATCAAGGACATCAGCGTAATCGAATGCGAGCCGCAGGGCGTACGCCTCACCGTGGTCAAGATCACCACCGATCAGGACGGACTCTACGGGTACGGCTGCGCAACCTTCACCCAACGTGCCGATCTCGTCAAACCCGCGGTAGAGAAGTACCTCAAGCCCTTCCTGCTCGGCAAGACCACCGACCGCATCGAGGACATCTGGCAGTCCTGTTACGACAGTTCCTACTGGAAGAACGGCCCGGTGCTGAACAACGCCATCAGCGGCATCGACCAGGCGCTCTGGGACATTAAGGGGCGCCAGTCGGGTTTACCTGTGTATCAGCTTGCCGGCGGCAAGTGCCGCGAGGCTGTCGATACCTACGCCCACGCCAGCGGCGCCGAGTTTGAAGAAGTTGTCGCGAACGCGAAGAAGTACATGGAGCAGGGCTGGCGTCACGTGCGCGTGCAGGTAGGCCTGCCCGGCATGGCGGGTTACGGTTCGCAGCACAAGGACGACGGCCGCCCCCAGGCCCTCCACGACAAGCCGCTCTTCGATCCCACCGCCCAGTTCCGGCGCGCGCTCAAACTGCTCGAGATTTGCCGCCGCGAACTCGGCGATGAAGTCGAGTTGCTCCACGACATGCATGAGCGGCTGACGCCCAACCAGGCCGTGCAATTCTGCAAGGCGGCGGAGCCGTTCCGCATGTTTTTTCTTGAAGACCCGCTCTCGCCGGAAGACCTGGGATACTTTCGCCAGATCCGCCAGAATTGCGCAACTCCCATCGCCATGGGCGAACTCTTCAACAGCCCGCATGAATGGCAGCCGCTCATCACCGAACAGTTGATCGACTACATTCGCGTGCATGTGTCGCAGGCCGGAGGATTCAGTCCCGCGCGCAAGATCGCCATCCTTGCCGAGCAGTTTGGCGTGAAGACCGCATGGCACGGGCCCGGCGATGTTTCCCCGGTTGGGCACATGGCCAATGTAACTCTCGACTTAGTCAGTTATAACTTCGGCATCCAGGAATACTCGCCCTTCAACGAACGGACCCAGGCGATTTTTCAAGGCTGCCCGGAGATGCGCGATGGCTACCTGTGGGTCAGCGAAAAGCCGGGCTGGGGCATCGAGATCGACGAAAAAGAAGCCGCCAAATCGCCCTTCACGGCAAGCCCGCTGAACGGCGGCTGGGGCGAGATTCGAACCCGCGACGGTACCGTGATCAAGCAATAGTCCCAAGTCAACTGAACAGCGCATCATCCCACGACTGCGCCTCGTCCCACATCGGTGTGGGTTCGAAGTAGCCTGTTCCCGGCTTCAGGTGGCGCTTCAATTCATCGTCATTGAGAGTGATGCCGAGGCCCGGCGTTTCCGGGACCTTGATGAAGCCCTTGTTGATGATGGGCTTTTCAATGCCCGTCACCAGGTCCTGCCAGAAGGGCACATCGAGCGAGTGATTTTCAAGCGCGAGGAAGTTCCGCGTGGCGGCGGCGCAGTGCACGTTGGCCATGCAACTGACGGGCGTCCCGGCAAAGTGCATCGCCATGGGCACGCCGTACCGGAACGCCATGTCGCCGATCCGATGCGTCTGCAGAATGCCGCCCGAAGTCGCCAGGTCGGGATGAATCTTGTCCACCGCATGCTCCCGGCACAGCGTCTCGAAGTCTTCAATTTTGTAGATGTCTTCGCCGGTGAGAGTGGGCGTCGGGCTCTCCTGCGTGATCTCCTTCAGCAGATCGGTGTAGTACCAGGGAATCACGTCTTCCATCCATTCGAGGTTGAATTTCTCGTACGCCTTGCCCAGCCGGATCACAGACTTCACGCCGATGTGGCCGAGGTGATCCATCGAGAGCGGCATGTCGTAGCCGATATTGTCGCGTACCGCGGCCACGTACTCGCAAAGCCGGTCGATGCCTTTGTCGGTAACTTCGGTGGCGATGAATGGATGAGGCTGGTTGTGCAGTTCCCACTTGTCCATGCCCGCCGGCTGCATCACGGTGCCCGGCATGCCTTCGAGCACGTTGATGCCGAGATCCATCTTCATCCAGGTGAGACCCATGGCCTTGCGCTCCTTGGCGCGCCGGCCATACTCGGCGGGGTCATCGGATTCTGTGGTGTCCGCATAGATGCGGACCGAGTCGCGCCACTTGCCGCCCAGCATCTGGTAGACCGGAATGTTGTAGACCTTGCCCGCGATGTCCCACAGCGCCATCTCCACGGCGCAAACCCCGCCGGCCTGGCGCGCGTTGCCGCCAAACTGCGCGATCTTCTGGAAAAGATAATCGATGCGCAGCGGATTCTCGCCAACGATGCGGCTCTTCAGCACCATGGCATACTGGCGGTCCTGCGATGTCGCGCACCTCGCCCAGGCCATAGACGCCCTGGTTGGTGTCGATGCGAATGAGCACGCAGGGGCTCGGGCCGGGCTTCACGATAACCGCGTAGCGCATGTCGGTGATCTTCAGGGTCGACGGGCTCGATGCGGTATTGACGTTCTTGATTTCCGGTTCGGCCGCGGCCATCGGACCAACCGCCCCGCTCGCAAGCAAGGCGAGTGAAGATTTGAGAACACTGCGGCGATTCATACCGGCTTTCATGGGATCCGACATTTGGCGCGTTCCTTTCCAGGCTCAATTTTTGTGGCCCCATCTTAACTCGTCCGGCACTCATCTGGACGCATCCGGTCGTTCGTGGAAGAATGCGAGTCTATGGCGTCCACGAGATCGGTTGTTTCGCGTCGTTGTGTGATCAGGGGAATGGGAACTGCAGCTTTAGCATCGGCACTGCGGCCGCTGGCAGTTATGGCACAGCAGGAGAAGCCCTGGTGGCTCGGCGATGGCATGCCCCAGGAAGGCCCGGGCACGCCGAAGATTGCTTGCGCCATCGACCTCCGCGACGGCGTAACCGACGAGGCGATCCGCGGCGTCGTGCAACTTGGCGTGTATCACGTCCTCTCAGGAGGTCCGCCGATCCCCTGGAGTGTGAGCCAGCTTCAACCCTTGATCGACAAGCTGAAGGCCGGCGGCGTGACCCTGGGCAACCTCATGATCGGCGGCTTTCCCAAAACGATATATGGGCAGCCGGGTCGAGATGAGGAGATCGAAAAGGTGCGGCAGTCGATCGAAGCCGCCGGCAAGGCAGGCCTTCCCGTGGTCGAGTACAACTTCTACGCCCATCGCGCCATGGAAGGCTATTACGAAGAGGTCGGCCGCGGCAGCGCTGGATTGACCGGCGCCGACTACGACCGGATGAAGGATCTGCCCCCACTGCCCGAAGAAGGGGCCCACACGCTGGAAGAAATGTGGGCCAACATCGCCTATTTTCTGAAGGCCGTGATTCCCGTAGCGGAGAAATCGAACGTCCGCCTGGCGCTCCACCCCAATGATCCGCCTTTTCCGATGAGCCGCGGATCCCAGCAGATCATGGCCACCTTAGCCGGCTGGAAGCACCTGGTCGAAATTGTAGACAGCCCCGCGAATGGAATTACGTTTGACTGCGGTGTGACCAGGGAAATGGGTGAGGATCCGGTCGAAGTGTGCCGCTATTTCGGCAGCCGCGACCGCATCAATCATATGCACTACCGCAATCCCCACGTGATGAGGCCCTACGTTAAATATGATGAAGGTTTCATCGACGAGGGCGACGTGAACATGTTCGCCGTGATGCGGGAATTGATCCGGGTGAAGTACACACGGGAGCTTTATCCCGAACACCCCCGAGCTCTTGACTATGACCGCGCGCGAGGACCGATTCATGGTTATCCCGGCGGCGGCAGTTACGCCGGAGACGTATACGACATTGCCTATGCAAAGGCGATGCTCCAGGCGGCGCTGATCGCGGAACGTGAAAAAAGCTGAGTCAAGCTAAACGCAGTTGACAGGCTGCCTCCGTGGGTTCATTGTTTTTTTAGCTTCCCTGTCAACCAGCGAGGTCGCGTACCGGGCAACCGGGCGGACTGTGCTTCTTGGAAAGGGAACGATATGAGTCTTTCGCGCAGGCGTTTTGTTCAACTAGCCGGGTCGGGAATGCTGGTGCAATCGGCGGCATCGGCGCTTAGCCTGTTCGCGTCTGAGACGCCCCAGCCGGGGGTCGTGCAGAACCGGTCTAAGGTTGCGCTCATCCACGGCGAAGACCGGCGCAGGAATATCCGTCTGGCTCTGGAAAACATCGACGCCGACGTGCAGGCCGGGCTCAAGCGCAAAAAGTACGTCGTCATCAAGCCCAACAACGTGACCGCGCACCGGCAGCTGGGCGCGACCCACGTCGACGCGCTCAACGGCATCCTCGACTATCTCGAGCCGCGCTTCCACGGTCCGGTGGTGATTGCCGAGTCGTCGGCCGAAGATACGTTCGATGCCTTCGAGAATTTCAAGTACAACCAGCTTCCGAAGGAACGCCGCGCCCAGCAGATAAGCCTTGTGGATATGAATCGCTCCGGCAAATACGACGTGGTGCAACTGCTCGACTACGACCTGCACCCGGTGATGGCGCGGCTCGGAGCTCCGCTGGTCGATCCCGATGCGTACGTGATCTGCTCAGCTATGTTGAAGACCCACAACACCGTGGTCGCTACCATGTCGATCAAAAACATGGTGCTGGGTGCGCCGCTCCGGAGCGCGCCGGGAGCGACGGAGTGGAATGACAAGCGAAAGTATCACGTAGGCCTGCGCCAGACGCACTACAACATGCTGGTGACCGCCGAAAAAATGAAGCCGTTCTTCGGCGTCGCGGTGCTCGACGGATTCGAGGGCATGGAGGGCGACGGGCCGACGCAGGGCACGCCGGTCGAATCGCACGTGGCCATTGCGTCCACTGATTTCCTGGCCGCCGATCGGGTGGGCCTCGAAGTGATGGGCATCAATCCGGATTGGGTCGGCTATCTGAACTACTGCAGCCAGGTTGGTTTCGGTCAGTTCGATCTGGCGAAGATCGATGTGAGCGGCGCAACCATCGCCTCCGTGCAGAAGAAATACAAGCTCCACGACGACATCAACCGCGAGCTCGAATGGATGGGTCCCCTGAAAGAGTTGCCGCCGCGCGTAGGCAAGATCATGCGGCCTAGCGATCTTTTCCTGGGATAGAGTTCTCAGGCCTCCCGTGTGAGATGGCGACCAGCTTACTTGCCTTGGCGCGCCTTTGCGAGCAGCGCGTCGAATTCGCTGCGCGGCATCTTCAGTTTCTCGGGGTGTGCGTCGATCCAGCTCGCGAAGGCATCGTATTTTTTCGCATTCCATCCGCCTTCGAACTCGGCGCCATTCTTGCCCTCCCGATTCAGTTCGAAGTTGAAGTCGTCTGTGAGGGCCGTGAACTCCGCGTGGCTGACGGCCTCTTCGGCAAGGATGGCCGGAACAAACAGAACCCCCTCGGGCTTGGCCAGCACCAGGTCGCCGGGCAGAACCACCGCGCGCCCGATCCGGATCGGTGCGTTGATAGAAGTCAGCTCCATATCGGCCCAAGCCGAGGGATCGTAGCCGCGATAGAAGCCGTTAAAGTCGGGAATCTCGCGGTTCTCCGCCTGGTCGCGGATGCCGGCGTCAAAGACGAACCCGGTATGCGTGTGCGCGGCCACCGCGTTGCCCAGATTCGAGCCGATCAGCGTGCCCTCGATGATCTTGCCGAACCCATCGGCGACGTATACGTCTCCGATCTGAAGTTCATTGATCGGCCACATATTGGTTCCGCCCACGCGTCCTTCGGCTTTGCCCTCGGCCACAATGGCCTTGGCCATGTCGGGCCGTGTGGGCATGTACTGCGCAGTGAGCGCGCGGCCGGCGAAGGGTTTCTCGATGTGCAGCGCCTGCCACCCCGCTTCGAACTGGTTGCGGTAGCCCTTGTCGCGCAAATACTCCCACACATCCTCAGTTGTCATGTCGACCGCGCGCTTCAGCAGGGAGTCGGGCAGCTTCGGCCGCCCGTCAGGAAACCGGTCACCCTTCCACTCCGACGTGTAGAAGAGCATTTGATCCCGCGTCATTTTTACCTGGCTGAATGCGGGCGCCGTCCATACCAGTACAGCCAGCAAAGCTGTGCCAACGATCTTTTTCAATTCAGTTCTCCCCCGCAAGCTCATTCTCATCCGGTCGCATTCGGCTTCGCCGCCGATAGGCGACCGAAGAGCATAGCCATTGTAGAACTGCTTCCCCGCGGTTCCTAAAATGCTCCCGCGCCGACAAGCGCCTGCTTCATCCCCGCCCAGCTGATCCGCGTGGACTCTTCGGGCGTGGCGGCGCCATGCCAGTGCGTCTCCAGGCTCACCGCATCACCGTAGCCGGCCTGTTTGAGGGCTTTGAATTGAGCCGTCCAATCAATGTAGCCCTTGGCGACCGGAGCCCACACGATTTTGCCCGCGTCGTTCTTGGTCGCGTTCTTGCAGTGACAATGATGAATCCGATTCTTGGGAAGCGTGTCCCAGGCGGCGGGGAACGCATCGAGTTCGCCCCGCATGACGGCGTTGCCGGGGTCCCAATTCAGGGCGAGGTGGGGCGTCTGTATGGCGTTCAGTGTCCGCGTGGCCTCGCGGCCCGTCGCCGTGTTGCATTCGAATTCGTTTTCCAGCACCAGGAGAATGCCCTCTTTGCCCGCGGTTTCGGCCGCCGAGCGGAGTTTTTCGTCAATCGCGGAGCGATACGGCGCAACGTCGTCGATGCGCCAGAAATCGAAGCACCGGACCTTGTCGGTTTTGAAGGCTTTAGCCAGCGCGATCGATTTCTGGAGGATTTCGTCCTGCTGCTTGAATGTGGTTTCGGCGGCGCCATGCAAATCGCCCTTTGACCCGTACGGCGAATGCGGAGCCTCGGGCCAATCCGTTTTGAACAGCGGGCTGGCGATGTCGGTGACCTGGAGGTTGTACCGGGCCAGGATCTTGCGCGCCTCGTCGATCTGATCCATGGGCAGATCCATCAGGCTCTTGCCCCACATCGACCGAAGTTCGATCCAGCTCAAACCGAACTCCTGCGATACGACGTGGCACGCGTGGTCGAAGTCCGGAGAGATCTCGTCGCTGATGACGGCGACCTTGAAAGGAGATTTCGATGCTTCAGCCAGGGTTCGGCGGGAAGCGGCAACAGTAGCCAAAGCTGCGGCTGCTGATCCACAAAGAAACGTGCGCCGGGAAGAATACGACATAGTCATCCTTTTTCGCGTGGACACGCGAGAGCGTCAGGATCAATCTCCCATTCATTATGATGGCCGGTCCCGCCATTAAGGGCGAGAACCGGCCATCTCAGCCTGAAGGTTCAAATTCGCTTCAGAACGTAAACCGGAGCGATCCTTGCAAAGTACGGCCGCCGCCGATTCCATTCACGCTGCCCTGGCCGCTGCCAAGCGTGCCGGTGATGGTGCCAAAGCTGGAGGAGGTGACGCCGCTGCCGTTGGGCTGCCCAAACTGGGGCGAATTGGTCAGCTGGAATGCATCGACTCGAAATTCAAGGCTGCTTTCACGATAGATTGTGAACCGCTTGGATACCGAAATATTGTTCTGAAAGTAGCCAGGCCCGCGGAACGCGTTTCTGCCTGTATTTCCAAGATCGGGATTGGTGCACGGGGTTTGACCGGTGCAGCCGGAGGGCTGGGAGAAAGAGGTCGGATCGAACCACGGCTTTGTTGCGCCAATTCCTCCCAGTTTATGGAAGGGCTTAACCAATGTGGCCGTCTGCGGGGTTCCCGGAGTATTCAGTGTGCCGCTATTGGCAGTGACCGTGAAGGGCAGGCCGGAGAGCACCGAGATGATGCCGGAGATCTTCCATCCTCCCAGCACGGCATCCCCGACCCCGGAGTTGAGCATCGTGTGGCCGCGGCCGAAGGGCAGCTCGTAAGTGAAGCTCTCTTCGAAGTTGAGCGCACGGTCCCAGTCAACCGGAGCATAGTTGCGCCGCCAGTTGATGAAGAACATCAGGCCGCCGTCGTCGCCGGTGATGTAGCCCAGCCCCTTGCCCCAGGTGAAGGCGGAGGTCAGCGAAAGGCCGTGCGAGAAGCGCTTGTCGAGGTTGGCCTGCAGCGACTGGTAATTGGACGAGAAGCCCAGGAAATACTGGTTGGTTGCGGCGGTGCGGCCAAAGGCCGCGAATTCGGGAGACGACTTTGCGCCGCCGCCGTAGGTGCTAGGCAAGTTGATGTTCTGGGCGCCGGAGATGTTGGTTCCATGATTGGCCACGTAGGCAAGCTGAAACGAGAGATCCCAGGGCAGGGACTGTTGCAAAGCGACATTCCACGAATCCGCATAGGGAGTCTTGTAGTTCTTTGGAATGTAAACGTAGACCTGGCTGGTGAGGAACGGGGTGTTGGCGGGGATGATTCCATTGGAGGGAATGTCAACCGGCACGGGCGCCGGGAATCCGGCCTGGAAAGTGGCCACAGTTACTCCGTCGGCCAAGACAGCGGGTGTGAATCCCGAAGTGCCGGTGGGCTGATAGCTGTTGTTGGCGCGAATCGGATAGTTATAGGCATAAGTGTTATCCGGGAAAGGTGTGTAGCTGATACCGAATCCGCCACGGATGACCGTGTTGTTCCGGACCCGGTACGCGAAACCGGTGCGCGGAGCGAAGTATTTATAGTGAGTCGTCATTCCGAGGTTGGAGGGGTTGCCGCCCAGGCCGGCCAGCACCAGCTGGTTGTTCACCGGATCGTAGTTGGAGAAGCCCCCGTCGATCGCAGGAGTCGCAGGAGGATAGAAATCCCAGCGCAGGCCAAGGTCAAGGGTGAGCTTTGAACTGGCCTGCCATTTGTCGCTGGCGAAGCCAAAGATCCACCACTGGCGATAGCGCGGGAAGAAAGTGTTGAGATCGCGGCCGGTCTGGCTGGGCTGATCGAGCAAAAAGCTGGCGATGTCGTTGGCCACCGTGGTTCCGGGCGAACTTGCATCCGAGGTCTGAACATCGGAGAAGGTGAAGGCTCCGCGCGGGCTGAAAGTCTGATCCTGCAACAGGTCGTCGCGCACGCGGCGAACGTCCACGCCCCACTTGATGGTGTGGTTCCCAGAAATCTTGGTCCAGTTGTTGACAAAATCGATGTTCGACTCGGCGCGAATCCAGGGTACTGAGGCGGAGTAGCCAATGATGGGGTTGGAAAAGCCGCCGTTGATGGTCATCGCGACCTGGCCGCTGGTGAACGGCTGCCCATCGATGTTCACCCCTGGCACGCCAAGCTTGGTTGCGTCGTCGGTTCCATAATTGTTGGGCTGTGCCTGGTTGCCCAGGTGCGCAACACCAATCCGGGCTTCCGTGAGGAAGGTGGGCGAAAACACGTGGTCAAAATTGATGCCGGTGCTGTAGGCGGTCTGGTCGCCCGTTCCCTGAAAACCGCCGCCTTGCGGGCCGCCGAGGAATGATCCGAAAGCGGCTTCCTGGAAGGTCTCAGCCTTCTGCCAGCTGTAGCGGGCGCTGAAGTGATTCTTCTCTGTCAGCGAGAAGTCGGCCTTGATGTCGAAGCTATCGGTGGTCTTGGTGAAGGGCAGGTTGGTGGTGTAGTTGTTGGCGGGATTATTAAGTGGCTTGGTGCTTAGCGTGCCGAAGGTCGCGGCTGCTGCGTTGAGTTGCTGAAGCGCGGTCAGTGAAACCGGATTCACGCGGCTGAAGGGTATCTGGTTATTCGTGAATGGAGTGCGATGGGTGGTTTGTCCATCGCCGGTAGCGGGGTCGTAGATCTGTCCCTTGGTTCCGTTGTAGGCGGCGCTGAGGTCGATGCAGCCGCCCGGATCTGAACAGCCTGGGGTCAAACCCGCGTTGGTGATATACCGTGAATCGGGAATGGTGAAGGTGCTCCCCACCGACTCGTGGTCGGAGGTGTGCAGGTAGTCGCCAAACAGGAACAACTTGTCCTTGATGACCGGACCGCCCACTGAGCCCCCGAAGTAGTTATACGAGAGATGGCCGAGCGGACCACCGAAATAAGACCGCGCGTTGAGATCGTTGTTCTGGATGTATTCGAAAAGGCTGCCGTGATAGCTGTTGGTGCCGGACTTGAGCATCACGTTGGTCACCGCGCCCGTGGCGCGTCCAAGTTCCGCCTCAAAGTTATTGGTAGAGATGTCGACCGCGGAGATCGATTCGGCAGGAGGAATGATGATCTGCAGCAGGCCCGTTCGTTCGTCGTCGTCGACGCCCTCGATCTGATAGAGATTGCCCTGGCGCGGCAACCCGTTTACTTCGGTTTGAAGGGAACTGGCGGCATTGAAGAACTGGGAATGCTGGAACGTCGCCGGCGCGGCGCCGGGAACCAGGTTGATGAGCGATTGAAAGTTGCGGTTGGTGCCCAGGGGCATATCAACTATGTCCTGCGTCTCGAGCTTGGTACTGATATCGGCCCGGTCCGTCTGAAGCACAGGGGGCGCCGTTGTCACCATGATAGTCTCGGACACATCGCCGGTCTGAAGCGTCATATCGACGCGGGTGGCGGAATTGCTGGCCAGGTCGACGTTCTGTTGAGTGGCCTTCTTGAATCCCTTCGCTTCCACGGTAACGCTGTAGGGTCCGGGCTGCATGTCAGGGAAGGTGTAGTTGCCGCTTTCGTTGGTCGTTGACTCGTGGAGCGCACCGGTGGATGTCTGCGTAGCCATAATGGTGGCGCCGGCGACTGCCGCCCCGGTGGCATCGGTTACAGTTCCCAGGAGTGTGCCGTTGACAGCCTGGCCCGAAGATGGCTGCGTGGCCCAGAGGAATATTGTGACGAAAACCGCCGCCAGGAGCGTTTTGAACGCGCCGCGTAGATTCATGGGAAGCCTCCAAAAAATCGAATCAAAAAATCCAATTAAATCTGTACACTCTTCAATCTGCGAAGCAAACTTATCATCTCTCCGGATTGAATTGTCAAGGATGGTGATTACCCCGGCGTAAGTATTATTAAACTGCCGTTTCCGCGGCATTTAGACTGGCCCTGGGTTGGGATATCGGCGCGCCGTCAACTGTGCCGGAGCATTTATGCCGGAGCCTCGAATTTAGAAGCCGCGGTAAGTCCCCCATCAACCACGTGAAATATCCCGGTAATTCCCTCCGAGTCATCCGAGACGAGATACACGGGGACGCGAGCCAAGTCCTCGAGACTTAGTATCTCCCCGTAGGGACGCGCGAAAGGCGGGCACGAATCCAGGCGTCGCCTTCGCTTCCATTCCCCATATGTTCCCGCAGCATGGGCGTGTCAGTTATGGCGGGGCAGATTCAGTTCACGCGAATGCGGTCGCGGCCTGAATCAAGCGCGAGCGACCTCGTCAGCGGTCCGTGAACCACAGGAATCGTGCCACACTTACATCGAAGTGGACAGGAGAAAGCAGAACATCGAAGCTCCAAGCGCCGCCACGCGGTACCGGTGCATCCTGTCCCACTTCCGGTGTTGCTGAAGGGCCACCTCGGCAACTGAAGTCGAGCCGGTCTGCGCCAATCGGTTATTGATTGGCACCAGAAAGAGGATCGTGAGCACGATGACCGTGGCCCAGATGACGCTGGAGATGGCCAGCAGGGCAGCGCCCGACTCGTGCCGCCGGACGATCGTTTCTGCGATCAGCAACACGAAACTCGCGACGTACCAGAAGGGCATGGCTGTACCGAGCCTCTTGGCGAACAGGCGCGTGGCCGTGAGCTGTACCGGATTCTCGAGCTTCCACAGAATCGGATTGATGAATATGGACACAGCGAGTTCGGTTCCGATCAGCAGGCCAATGCAACCGGTGGTTAGGATGTCAAGAATCCGCAGCATTTCCTCTCCTGCGCTTTAGACGCGGTTCAAATGCAGCCCGATTCATCCGATCGGCGACCAATTTCAGTTGAGTTGCGGCAGCCGAAATTTTTATTGGCGTTTCACTCAGATTCCGCGCTAAACTTTAAAGACCCGCCGACTCCGGCCCATGGAGGAGAACAATGTTCAAGCCCAGCGTCGTACGAATTCGACTTACTCGCTGAACATTGCCTCGGGCTTTTAAGCCATTGCCGCACCCTGCGGCAACCCGAGGATGACTCAGCCCCGGGTGATTGCACTGCACATCTCAGATTGACCGCAGCGTGACCCCATCGCTTCGTGCCCGCGCATCTGCGCGGCATGTGGAGCTTCCCCATGTCCGTTCTTGAAACCATCACGCCGCAGCCCGCCGACGGCCGCGTGCAAAGTCTTTGGTCCCGTGTCGTGAGCCTCTGGCCGTCTGTCCGCGAAGCCCTGAAAGGCTCACATCAGGACTTCACCACCGGCAGCCTCAACCGCTCCATCCTCCTGCTCGCCATTCCCATGGTGCTGGAGATGGTGCTCGAATCGCTATTCGCCGTTGTCGATGTGTTCTGGGTGGGCCGCCTGGGCGCCAACGCTGTCGCGACTGTTGGACTGACTGAGTCGCTCCTGGCGCTGGTCTTTGCCATCGGCCTCGGGCTATCGCTTTCCACCACTGCCATGGTGGCGCGCCGCATCGGCGAAAAGGATCCCGAGGAAGCCGCCATCGCCGGTGTGCAGGCCATCGTGCTCGGGCTCGTGATCTCGCTCGCCATGGGCATCCCGGCCGGCATCTATGCCCCGCAGTTGCTTCACCTGATGGGAGCCTCGCCGGCCATCGTCGCCCAAGGTTCCGGCTACGCTCGCATTGCTCTGGGCGGGTGCGGAGCCATCATCCTGCTGTTCCTCAACAACGCCATCTTCCGCGGCGCGGGCGATGCGGCCATCGCCATGCGTTTGCTGTGGGTGTCGAACATCATCAACCTCATCCTCGATCCATGCCTCATCTTTGGCCTGCGGATCGGGCCTGTTGCGTTTCCACACCTCGGCGTCACCGGCGCGGCGCTGGCTACCTTCACCGGCCGCAGTATCGGCGTGCTGTATCAGTTCTACCGGCTGCTCAAGGGTTCGGAGCGCATCCGCGTCCTTGTCCGCCACGTGCGCTTCAATTTGCGTGTCATGCTGCGCCTGTTGCGAGTTTCGCTCGCCGGCATGTTGCAGTTCGCCATCGCCAATGCGAGCTGGATCTTCCTCGTCCGCATCGTCTCGGTCTTCGGTTCGGCGTCGGTGGCCGGCTACACCGTGGCCATTCGCATCGTAGTGTTCTTTGTCCTTCCCTCGTGGGGGCTGAGCAACGCAGCGGCCACCCTCGTCGGCCAGAACCTTGGCGCGCGCCGGCCTGATCGTGCTGCCCAGGCCGTCTGGCGAACGGGCTTTTACAACATGCTGTTTCTCGGCTCCATCGGCATCTTCTTTGTCATCTTTGCCACGCCGGTGGTCAAACTCTTCGTCTCCGACCCGGCGGTGATTCCGATTGCCGCGGTCGCTCTGCGAACCTTCGCCTGCGGAAACATCGGTTACGCCTATGGAATGGTGATGCTGCAGGCGTTCAACGGCGCCGGCGATACCCTGACGCCGACGATCGTCAACTTCTTCGGCTTCTGGTTGTTGGAATTGCCTCTCGCCTGGATATTGGCCGTCAACCTCCACCTTCACGCCGAGGGCGCATTCCTCGCCATCGTCATCGCCGAGTGTTCCATGGCTGTCGCCGGCATCCTCCTGTTCCGGCAAGGCCGCTGGAAAAAGCAAGTGATCTAAACACTGGGCGGGATACCACGACTACTCCGCGCCCCATCCTTGCGACTTTGTTCGGTCGCAAGGGTGGGAGACGACGGACCCAAACCCGCCCTGTTCGAACCTGCCCCGGCCTCGATTTCTTGCTCGATCCGCGGAATCTCTTGGCCCCTCAGCTACATCTGAGAGAATGATGTTGGTGAATCCGAAGCTACATTCTGCCATTCCGCGGGCGGTTGCGTTCGTGTGTGCCGCGACCCTCTGCGCCGGACCTGTCCTTCTCGCCCAGGGTCAGAACCCGTCGTCCGCCGGCAATCCCTTCTACGGCAGCGTCACCGCCCATCCGGCCACCGACGACATCCTGAAGCTTTCACTCGATGACGCCGTGCACCGCGGTCTCGAGACCAATCTCGGGCTCAAGCAGGCGGAATACAACGAAAAAGCCATCGACGGCCAGAAAAAGCAGGCCCTGCAGGAATTCCTGCCCACCATTACCCTCGTCGGCGATACCGGTTTTTATCAGCACAACCTGGCCGCGCTGGGTTTCGGCTCCGGATTCATCGACAAGATAGGCGACCTGTTTCCTGGCGGTCTTCCACCCGGTTTCTCCCTCATCACCCAGGACACGCTCACCGAAGGCAAAATCCAGCTGAAGCAGACTCTTTTCTCCGGCCCGGTCATTGCCGGCTGGCGAGCGGCGGGAGCGGCCACGCGCGCCGCCCATTTTGCCAAAATGTCTGCCCGTGGCGAAGTGGTACAGCAGGTGGCCTCAACCTATCTGCACGCCATTGCCGCGGCCAGCGAGGTGGACAACACCCAGGCGCTTGTCCAGGAAGCCCAGGTCCTCCTGGATCAGGCGCGCGCCGCGCACGCTGCCGGCACCGCCTCCAATCTCGACGAACTCCGCGCCCGGGTTCAGCTCCAGGCCCAGCAGCAGTCCCTCATCAATGCTCAGAACAATCTGGATAAGGAACTGATCCTCCTCAAGCGCGAAATCGGCCTCGATCCCGGCCAGAAGATCAACCTGACCGATCGCGCTCCCTACAGTGATCTGGCCACCCAGACGCCCGAAGAAGTCCGCGCCGTTGCCTACCAGAATCGCCAGGATTACCAGAACCTCCAGAACCAGGTGGTCGAGTACAAGGCCATCCATAACGCCTACCGAAGCCAGCGCCTGCCCACCCTCAGCTTTTCAGGCAATTATGGAGTCAGTGCTGTCGGCGGCGTGGGTACGCACGGAACATTTGTCGCCCAGGGCACCCTGAGCATCCCTATCTTCCGCGAGGCCAGTCTTCGCGGCAACGAGCAGGCTTCGCGTGCGGAGCTCGATTCGGTCAACTCCCAGCTGGATAGCCTGCGCGGACAAATCGACCAGCAGGTGCGTTCCTCCCTGCTCGACGTCGACGCCACCGCTAAACTGGTCGAAGTCTCGCGGTCCAATGTCGAGCTGGCCACCCGCGCCCTCAGCGACGAAACCGACCGCGTCAATGCCGGTGTCGACGATAACCTGCCCTTGGTAACTGCCCAGGCCACATTAGCCAATGCACAAACCGTTTTGGTCGAGAGCCTCTACCAGTACAATGTCTCCAAGCTGGCATTGGCCAGGGCCGCGGGCATTCTTGAGCAGCAGTACCGCGTCTACCTGGGGCGATAACAACCGGCACAAAGATCCGGATCACCCCGAAATCGCATGACTCGGTGCCTTACGCACGTCCTCTTGCCTCACTAACGAAGCCGCGTAGTACATTCATCGTCGAATCTGAACGTCTCTTACCGCGAATCTGTCGAGTGGACTCTAGTAGGCGTTCGTCCTATCGGTTGAGACGCGTCCTGCAACCCTCCCCGTACCCTGGATTCGAGAGGCACGATTACATGTCCCGAAAGCTGTTGATCAAGTACTATGTTGAGCCTGACGCGGAGGCCCTCGCCCGCCGCGCCGCCCACCATTTTGTGGAAATGGTATCCGAGGCCGCGGAGGCCAATGGCCGCGTTCGCATCGCCATCAGCGGCGGGTCCACTCCCAAGGCGGCATTTCAATTGCTCGCCGATCCCAACCAGCCCTGGCGCCAGCGCATGCCCTGGGATGCTCTCGATATTTTCTGGGTAGACGAACGCACCGTGCCCCCCGATCATCCCGAAAGCAACTTCCGCATGACCCGCGAAGCCCTGCTCGATCACGTGCCGCTTCGGCCCGAGCAGATTCACCGCATGGAAGGGGAACTCGAGCCCGAAGCCGCCGCTGCCCGCTACGAATCCGAGCTTCGCAACAGTTTTCGCCTCGAAGGCGCGGAATCTCCTCGATTCGATCTTGTCTCGCTCGGCATGGGCGACGATGGCCATACCGCCTCGCTCTTTCCTCATACCCAGGCGCTCCACGAGATGGGCCGTCTCGTCACCGCCAACCAGGTCCCCCAGAAAGATACCTGGCGCATCACCCTCACGTGGCCGGTCATCAACCACGCCCGCTCCGTCTTTTTTCTCATCGCCGGCGCCGACAAGGCCGCTCCGGTTCACGAAGTTTTCACGGGACCGCGCGATCCCGAACGCCTCCCCAGTCAACTCATATGGCCCTCAAGCGGTATACTCACTCTGTTTTTGGATAAGGCCGCTGCCGCACTTCTACCCCCCACGGATGGCGAAGGTTGCGGCGTCCTGGAGAGAGAAAGATGATTCTGGCCGGAGACGTAGGCGGCACCAAGGTTCACCTGGCGCTGTATGACTTTATCAACGGGAAATTGGCCTATTCCAGGGAAGAACGGTTTCCCGCCAAGGACTATTCCGGCCTCGAAGCCATCGTGAAAGAGTTTCTCGGCGCCGACCAGCCGTGGGCGGCATGCTTTGGCGTGCCCGGTCCGGTGCGTCATGGGCGCCTCCGCCTCACCAACCTGCCCTGGACGCTCGACAGCCACGAGCTCGCCGTCGCTCTCCACATCCAGCATGTGTTCCTGATCAACGACCTCGAGGCCAACGGCTATGGCATCGCCGAATTGACCCCCGACCAGATTCACACCTTGAGTGAAGGCGACCCCGGACAGCTCGGCAATCGCGCCCTCATTGCCGCCGGCACGGGCCTGGGCGAAGGCCTCCTGATCTGGAATGGCCACATGCACATTCCCTATCCGTCCGAAGGCGGCCATGCCGATTTCTCCCCGCGCAACGAAGATGAAATCGACCTCCTCCGCTTTCTCAAGCAGAAGTACAACGGCCGCGTCAGTTGGGAGCGCGTGGTCAGCGGCATGGGCATGACCAACATTTACGAGTTCCTGCGCGACGTGCGCGGGATGGAAGAGCCTGCCTGGCTCGCTCAGCAAATGGCCGCCGCCGGCGACCCCAATTCCGTGATCACCGAATTGGGTCTCGCCGCCAAAAGCGAAATCTGTGAGAAGACCCTCGACATGCTCGTGTCCGCCTATGGCGCCGAATCCGGCAACCTTGCGCTCAAGGTGCTGTCGGTGGGCGGCTTCTATATCGGCGGCGGCATCGGTCCGCGCATCCTCGAGAAACTGAAGGACGGAACATTCATAAAAGCCTTCACCGACAAGGGCCGGCTCAGCCAGCTTCTCATCAACATGCCGGTGAAAGTGATTCTCGAGAGCCGCGCCGCCGTTCTCGGCGCCGCCGCCTACGCCGAAGCCCGCGCCGCCGAAATGAGCGGAGTCTCCCCCCGCGCCGCGTCTGTCAAGATCTAGCTGGTGTCTTCTGAATCACGGAATCGAATGTCCTTGTAACAGGGCACGACTTCAGTCGTGCCGGAAGTGCCACAAAATCATCGGGCCTTCAGGCCTGGTTAATCCAATTGCCACTCTGCCGTCATCCCCAGTGCAGAGATCCACCGAATCAACCTGAGTACCCCCACGTTTCGATTTTTTGAAACCTGGGAGAGATCAAATCCTCACCGCGCATCAGAGTTCTAAGCCTAGATAGCACCCAGGATGAGAACGTCGATGGTTCTTTTAACCTCTGCGATGAGGATGTCGATCAAGGTTGCGTAGTCATCTCGGTCTCTTCCCAGCCGATCTGCGACGGGATGCCGAATGGCAATGATGAACATGATTCCAACGCACTCGTATTTCATGTAAGGATGCGGGACATCGAATGTAGTCCATGCCGCTTCTATGTCGTCTTTAACCTCTCCCCGATAAATCTCATTAAAAGAAAGGTCCTCGTATTTCTTCCGAAGACCTGTGACCTTGATGTCGAGCTTGGCAATGGATGCCATAGCTGTGAAAAGGAGCCTGTGTTTATTGGCGTTGTCGATGTCTCTGATGATGGCAAGAGGGTGTACAGGGAGGCCCTCAAAGGGATTGCGGTACGGCTGGACGGCATCAACCAAAGAGAACAAGATTGGTCCAACAACGTTGAAGTTTCGCCTTTGGTCGGAGTTGGGCACACCATCCCAAATGGGGAAAGAAAGCTTCTCTGCGCCCTTTGGGGGGCCGGCAGGGAACCTGCTCTGAAGGACTGCCCAGAAGGTGTGGTCGAGAGCACACCGCAGATTGTGGATGATGTCCGCAATGATGAGAGACCAGCGAGTAATCTGAGGCTCGTGATGAACCTTAACGACGACGCTGCCACGGGTGTACTCGGGGTTAATGTAGGTGTAGGAACTATAGGGTTTGGAGTCTATCCAAGCGCGAACCTCCGCGTCGATTCCGTCGAGCAGTTCTTTGGCCCGGTCTATCTTCCAATTGGCGCTTGAATTGTCGAGCAGCATAGACCATTTTATCCACTACTTGATGTGCGGGGATAAATTGTCATTCGTCCACGCTCCGAGCTGTTTACAGCTATCCTGAAGGGGCATCTTCCGACTCTATGGCCTTCGCCCGCACCATCGGCAACATCCGTTACGCGTTCGACAACCTGCGCGAACTGCTCGCGAAAGCGACGCCCCTGCGCAGCGGAGACGTCCTCGCAGGTGTTGCGGCCCACTCGGCCGAAGAGCGCGTAGCGGCCCAGTTTGCCTTGGCTGATCTGCCCCTCACCCACTTCCTCTCCGAGCACGTCGTCCCCTACGAAGCGGACGAAGTGACGCGCCTGATCGCGGACACGCATGACGCGCAGGCCTTCGCGTCGGTTCAGGGCTTCACCGTGGGCGAACTGCGCGACTGGCTGCTCTCCGACGAAGCCACTTCAGACCGGCTGGCCGCGCTCGCCCCCGGCATTACGCCGGAGATGGCGGCTGCCGTCTGCAAGCTGATGCGGGTGCAGGACCTGATTCTCGCCGCCGCCAAAATTCGCGTGGTCACGCGCTTTCGCACCACCGTGGGATTGCCGGGCCGGCTCAGTGCGCGCCTTCAGCCCAATCATCCCACCGACGATCCGGTGGGCATTGCCGCGTCCATTCTCGATGGGCTGCTCCTCGGTTCCGGCGACGCCGTAATCGGCATCAATCCGGCCGGCGACGACGTCGCGGTGACCGCCCGATTGCAGCGTCTGATCGACGGCCTGCGTCAGCGCTTCCAGATTCCCGTACAGAGTTGCGTTCTGGCTCACATCACCACGCAGATGGCGGCCCTCGTCGCGGGCGCGCCCGTCGACCTGATCTTTCAATCCATCGCCGGCACCGAGGCTGCCAACCGCAGCTTTGGCGTGAATCTGTCGCTGCTGGGCGAAGCACACGATGCGGGGAGGTCGCTCCGCCGCGGCGAACCGTGCGCCGCCGGAACGGTCGGCGACAACATCATGTATTTTGAAACCGGCCAGGGCTCGGCGCTTTCCGCCCATGCCCATTACGGCGTCGACCAGCAGACCCTTGAAGCCCGCGCTTACGCCGTGGCGCGACATTTTCAACCCATGCTGGTGAACACCGTGGTCGGGTTTATCGGACCCGAGTACCTCTACGACGGCAAACAGATCACGCGCGCTGGCCTCGAAGATCACTTCTGCGGCAAGCTGCTTGGGCTGCCGATGGGATGCGACGTCTGCTATACCAATCATGCCGAGGCCGACCAGGACGACATGGATGCGCTGCTTACGCTCCTCGGCGCCGCAGGCGTGAACTACATCATGGGCGTTCCCGGCGCCGACGACGTGATGCTCAACTATCAGAGCACCAGTTACCACGACGCCCTCTATCTTCGTCGCGTTCTGGGTCTCCGGCCGGCTCCGGAATTCGAAGCCTGGCTGGGCGGTGAGGGCTTCGGCCGGCTGCAGTTCGAGGCCGGGGATCCGGAAAGGCTGCTTCGCGCATGAGCGATCTTGTCCCGCCCCCCTTCGCCGCCCGGCTTCGCGCATTGACGCCGGCGCGCGTGGGTCTCGGCCGTACCGGCGTCAGTCTGCAGACCCGCGATGTGCTTGGATTTCAGCTCGCCCACGCCCAGGCGCGGGATGCCGTGCATGCCCGCCTTGAATCCGGGAACATGGCCGCCACGATCGGAGCCATCGTGCAACCCGCTCCTGTAATCCGCCTGCATTCCGCCGCTTCGGATCGCGCAGCCTACCTGCAGCATCCCGATCTCGGCCGCGCCCTCGACGAAACCAGCCGTCAGATCCTGGCCCGGATCGAGCCGGCGGCACGCGATCTGGCCGTGGTCGTGGCCGATGGGCTCTCCGCTCTCGCCGTAGAGCGACATGTGCCCGGCCTGTTAGCGGAACTCCTGCCCCGCCTCGTCGATTGGAGAATCGCGCCCGTCTGCATCGTGGAGCAGGGCCGCGTAGCCGTCGCCGACGAGATCGGCTCTCTGCTTCAAGCGGAATTATCGGTGATCCTGATCGGGGAACGCCCGGGCTTGAGCTCGCCCGATTCCCTGGGCGCCTACATCACCTGGCAACCCCGGCCGGGAAGGACCGACGCCGAGCGTAATTGCATTTCCAACATTCGGACGGAAGGCCTGCGCTATCAGGACGCTGCCGGACAGATCATCAATTCTCTCACAGCCGCGCGGCGCCACAAGCTTACAGGTACCGCATTAGCCGAGGCCGCCCGCAAATTCCGGAATGGCCTGCCGGACGGCAGGGAACCATGATGCGCTGGGTGCGTTGGTTCGCCATTGCCCTCGCCGCCGCTGCGGCGGTTGCTTTTGCGGGCGACTGGGTCGTCTTCAACGTGAGGGGTGAGGTCACCGAGAAAGTGACAGTGAGCCATTTCCTCTCCGCTCCTCTCAAGAACAACAAGGAGGAGCTCGACTATCTCGGCTCGGAAGAGGTGACGTGCTCCGCTTCGCTGTTCCCCGAGGGCGGTCACGCGCCCTGCTGGTATCTCCGCCGCCACAAGAACCAGGTCACCAACATCTAAGAAGCCCCGCACAAGTGACAGTATTGAACCGTACGGGCTTCAATGACCGCGGAAAAACGCGACGCCTTAAATGGCACTGCTTTACAGCTTGTCGAAAAAAAGTATTTCGTGAAACGTACGGGCTTCAGCCCGTACATTTAAACCCAATCAATTTCATCGCGGCTTTAGCCGCCGAGGGAGATCTTTTCGTCGGATTTGTCTTGGCGAGCACAGTCCGAAACTTCCCAATTGGCCACAAACCGCCCACGACGCAGATTTCGAGGATTTATCTCCGGCGATCGCGAACGATTCGATGGGTTGCAGCTTTAATTCGGACCGAAGGGTCAGGTGGACGGGATGGCCGAATCAATGCTGAACTCCGTGTGGAGTCGGACCCATCTCCCACCGGCACAGCTCGCCTCGCATCCGGCTCATCGAAGAAGTCGCCCGCGCTCGCGCATCTATTTCTCTTCCAGCGTGAGCGCGAAAATGTCGTCCGATCCAACGTCGCGTAACGCTATGGGCGCGCCTGTCGGATCAAGCCCCGTCCAGAAGCCGAAGAATCCTGTCATTGGCAAGTCTTTCAGGTCGACAACGCGCTCTGGCTCTCCACCGGTGACGTGGACTCGAAGAATACTCGAGTCATTCTCGCCCATGAAGTAAATGGAATGGCTGTCCATCGACCAGGTCGGAAAGATCACCAAGCCTTTGTACAGGATCGACCATTGCTGGGTCTTGAAATCGAAGAGTTTCATTGTCCGCAGGTCGGACGACGTAGCGACGACGAACCTGCCGTCGGGTGACCAGCGCGGCGAGGTCATGCCAACCGATCCGGGAAGGATGGCGACCTTTTTGTTGGCGATGTCGAGCACGCTGACGACACTGCTCGCGTCATTGCCTCCCTCGCGGCCCGTGGCGAAAACCATCTTCTCTCCGTCCGGCGACCACGTCGGATCACTCTCTGACCCGTTGTCTTCGGGAAGCAGCCTTTGCGGACTGGTACCAAGTTGGGAAGAAACGACGTAGGCCTTGGTTGAGCTGTCTTTCGGCGATTCCGCCGCGAAGAGTATCCGGCTGCCGTCGGGGGACCAACTGATCAATCTCGGATACAAAGGAGGGTCGGTTAACTGAACCGGCGCGCTTCCATCCCGGTTAGCCTTCCACAGGACGCCGTCGGGGTAGGAAACATACGCTACGGACTTGCCGTCTTTGGAAAAGGACACAAAGTCGGCGGAAACTCCTCCAAGGAAGGGCTGAAAACGATTGGATTTCGAGTCGAACCGGACAAGTTCGCCCCGCTTGGTGCGGCCATCGGCGAAGATTTTCTTACCGTCTTTGCTCGGAATCGGTGTACCCCATTCGACTGGGCCCGACGTCAATTGAATCGGTAAAGTGGACGTTTGCCGAAACAACGCGCGCCGCTCATCAAGGGCCCAGATCTGGTATCCGGAAATGAAGAAAAATTTCCCATCCGGAGCCCATCGCCCGCAGCACTTCCAGGACGACGCCTGCCAATTGGAGAGCAACTGGTGAAGGTTGGTTCCGCTTGACGACATCTCCCACAGCGACTTGCTCGCTAGGGAGAAGCGGATGGAGCCGCCATCCGGCGACCAGGCGAGGCTGTCGGCGACACCTCCCACTTGGGCCAGTTTATGAGCATCGGTCCCATCGCTCTTGATCAGGTAGACACCGCGGTCAGGCATCGAGTAGGCCACCGAACTCCCATCAGGAGACCAGACGGCATCGCTGCAATCAGTTAAATGATGGACGGACCCGCCGAGGACCCGAACGCTCCACAGCGGATCCGTGGGCTGGTTATCCGTGGCTGAGAAGACGAGAAGTGTGGTCCCATCAGGCGAAACATCGACCAGTTGTGGGTTGGGCAACGAAACTGGAACCGGGGCGATCGGGCCGCCCGATATCGACACCTGAAAAATGCCCCCCTCACCCATCTCGAAATAGAGTCTGTTCCCATCCGATCCGACGAGTCTCTTGCCACGACCGTCGTGCGTGATCTGGGTGTAATCCGAGATTCGCAACGATGAAGCCCGCTCCCGTCGCATGATCACGAAGAACAGGACTGCCGCCACCGCGAGAAGTGCGGCCACACCGGCGACCCACAGGAATCGTCCGCGAGAATTCCCGCGCGCCGTTTTTACCTCGACGACTGGTCCGGAAAGCCCCGAGTCCGACAGGGCTTCCAATGCGAATGCCAGATCCGAAGCCGACTGAAACCGCTGCTCGGGATTCTTTTCCAGGCATCGATGGACAACGCGCTGGAGTCCCGGCGGCGTGTTCTGGGCGATTTGTGAAACGCCGGACGGGTCTTCGTTCAGGATGGCGGTCATGGTTTCGGCGGATGTGGACTTTTCGAAGGCGCGTTTCCCGGCAAGCATCTCGTACAGGATTGCGCCGAATGCGAAGATGTCGGCGCGATGATCGACCGTTTTTCCCCGCACCTGCTCCGGAGACATGTATCCAACAGTGCCGAGGAGCATCCCCGGTTCGGTGCCATGATGGGTGAGCGTTGGGCCGCTTGAGCCCGCTTCCGACGGGTGCTGGGCCAGAGACGAGTGCGGCGTCAGCTTGGCGAGGCCGAAGTCAAGGATCTTGACACGCCCGTCTTTGGTGACAAAGAGGTTTTCGGGTTTGAGATCGCGGTGCACGATACCTTTGTCGTGCGCCGCCGCGAGTCCCTTGGCGATCTGGACCCCAAAGTCGATCACCTTGCGCACCGCCAATGCGCCGCGATGCATGAGCTGGCGAAGGGTGTCTCCTTCGAGAAGCTCAGAGACTAGATAGGGGACGCCTCCGAAAACTCCGAATTGGTAAACGGCGAGGATGTTGGGATGATTGAGAGCCGCCGCCGCCTGCGCCTCTTGCTGGAACCGGTGCAACCGGTCAGGGTCCTGCGATACAAACGCAGGCAGAACCTTGATCGCGACTTCGCGCTTCAACACAGAGTCCCGGCCGCGGTAGACTTCGCCCATCCCGCCTGCGCCCAGCGGGCCGAGGACTTCGTATCCATCAAGCCGGGTGCCCGGGGTCAATGACATCGTGTCGCGGATTATACGCCACCCAGCGGACCACCAATCCACGTTGTTTCGTGCGGTTTTTGCCGGTTCTCGGAGCCCCGCTCGATTCATCAGACACTGCCTGGACTCCGAGGGAATCCAGCCGTGCCGTCCGACGCTGGTCAGAGATTCCCTGAACCCTCATCGCGCGTCCTGATTTGCAGAGTATTAGGCCGAGAAATGGGAAAATCGAAGTAGAAGAAAAGCCACCCTGCGCTGAGCGCTGGGACAGCAAAAACAACCGCGCAAACCCTCCCGGAAAAGAGTGGTCATCCGCAAAAAACACTTTGGACCGCAAAAAGGCAGGTTATGAACCGTTTTATTTCCCGGTGTCTGGCAAATATCTCTTGCAGTTTCTTATGGTTACCGCAGTCAACGACTCGGAAAGAGCGTAACCCCTCCCCCCCCTTTTTCGCGGTGTAACTGTAGTTCCAGTCTTAAGTACCGTTTAATCAACCACATGCATCCGTGTCTTGCACACATTTGCAGCAGCAGTAAAACTGTATGCCAGTACAGTCCACCGACGAAACATGCTGGCGGCTTACCTCACGCAACTTCGTGATGCCAGTCACGCAGCATCGGCGCCGGATCGCAATACCATCGTCCAATCTCTTGGATTGCCCGAGGCATTATGTTCAGCCATACCCAGAATGAGAATGGCACCTACAACACGCGTTGCCTCTACTGCTTCATGACAGTCGCTTCGGCGGTGGAGTCCGTCGAAGAGGTAGAGCAACTGGAGACGCATCACATCTGCCCGGAGAGGGCATTGTCTGACCTCCTGGCCCGCAGCACCACCGCGCGCCCTCCCGTCCACCCGAATTAAACTCTACTGGTTCAACGGCTTCTCCGGTGCCGCTGCGCCGTCTGCCGGCTTGGCGCGTCCGTTCGAGATCTTCTTGGAAAGATCTTCATCCGCCGCTTTGTTTAACGTGCTGGCCTTGTCCAATTCCGCCTTGGCTTCGTCTTTTCTGCCCATCGTCCGGTAGAGCCGGCCCAGCCGCCAGTGGACGTTTACATCGTTGGGATTGAGCTTTTCGGCGAGAGTCAGCTCCCGGAGGGCACCCTCGTTGTCCCCCGCATCGCTCAGCAGAATTCCAAGATCGAGGTGGGCCAGGGCCTGCGTAGGATCGAGCCGCACCGCCTTTTCCAGGATTACTTTGGCGTCGGCGGGCTGGTTCAGTTGAATTTTCGAGTCGCCGAGATACACCAGCGACTGCACATGCTGCGGATCATTGGCCAGCTCCGATTCGAATTCCTGGGCGGCCTCGGGATAGATTTTCTGCGTCCACAACAGATACCCAAGTCCGAAATGCACGTTGGGCTCCTTGGGGTTCGCCGCCACGGCCGCCCGGAACATCTTGGTCGAGCCCTCGTTATCCTTCATTTCATCGAGCGCTTCACCTGCCAGCATGTCGGCTTCAGCCGACTCTGAATTCAGGGTCAGGATTTCGTGGTACACCTCCATCACGCACGAGTACTGCTTCGACCACAAACAACTATGGGCCAACGCCAGGCGCAATGGAAGGCTCTGCGAGTCGGCGGCCGCAGCGTCCCTTAGAAATGGAACCGCCTCGGCATACTCGGCCAGCCCGTAATGCGTCATCCCGATCAAGATCGTCAGCCGCTGGGCCTCCGGAGACCCCGGGGCGACCTCTTTGAGAGATTGAGTGAACTCCGGGAGGGCTGCTTTGAGATCTCCCGACTTGAACAACGCCAGACCAAGATTCAAGCGCAGTCCCGGAACATGCGGATTCATTGCCAGGGCCTTGCGGTAGAGCGGCACCGCCTCCTTGTAGTGTTCCTGGCGCGCCTCGAGCAGTCCCAGTCGAGCGTATGCTTCCGGATCCGTGGGATGGTCCTTGAGGTAGGCACGCCACACTGTCTCTGCTTCGGGATTCTTTCCTTGCTGTTCGAGAGCCAGGGCAGCCTGGCGCGCGGGATCCGGTGCTCTTGTCGTTTGCGCCCACGCCGCCACTCCGGCCGTCAGCGCCAGCCCCAGGGGGACTATCAGTTTCACCACTGGTCTCACGGCATGACTGAAGAGGCTGCGGAATTGGAGGGAACCGTCGGCGAATGAGGAAAAGGATCGTCCCTCAGGGGCTAAAGCGCCCGCTGATTTTGCAGCGTAGGCGGCACGAATAGAGTCGTGTCCTGGTACTAAGCCCGCGTTATCTTCCAGCCGGTTCACTTTTTACACATTGTCGCTCGCGCAAGTTCCCGGGGGCAAACCCCGGGGAAAAGAAAAGGGCGCGGCGGGGAGTGCCCCGCCGCGCCCGGTTGAGGTTGCAGTTTAGAAAACGAACTTGCCACCCAATTCGAGGGTACGCGGATCCCAGGTATTGGTAACCTGGCCGAAGCTTCCGTTGTCGCCGCTCGGACCGCCGACATTGAGGTTGTTGAATTCGGTGTGGTTGAAAGTGTTGAATGACTCGAAGCGGAGCTCAATATGAGCCCGCTCTGTCATTGCGAACGACTTGTACAGCGAGGTGCTGAAGTTGACGCGGCCTGGACCAACGACTGCGTCTTTGCCTGCATTGCCGAAGCCCTGGTTGGCGCCACCGTTCCAGACCGCCGTAGGTCTTGAGAACAACGTGGTGTCGAACCATTTGTTCCCGGCAGCGTTGACTTGCTTGATGTAATGCATCTTGCTGCTGACGTTGGGACGGTTCTGGTAGCCGCCGCCGAGGCCAATCGTATCGGCGCCGCTCAATGTCGTCGGTACCGGTACGCCCGACTGATCGATAACCGTACCCGCCAATTCCCAACCACCGAGGAGGGAATGAGCCAGCCCTGAACTGTGATTAAAGAACGGCAACTTGTACACGTAGTTTGCGTTCACCATATTGCGGCGATCGAGGGTTCCCGAGCCCTTGTCATATTTCAGGTACCAGGGATTCCCGACGCAGCAGGAGTTGTCGTATGTCTGGATGTCGATTTCATGGGACCACGTGTAGTCAAGCTCACCGCTCAAACCCCAGCGGTTCTGCACGCGGATGCCGGTCTGGAATCCGTGGTAGTTGCCGTTGGTGGCGTTTTCCTGCACGGTGATACCGCTGTATCCAGAGTAGACGCGGAAGGAGTTGGAGTTATTGGCAACCTGTCCTTGCCCGGCAAGGGGCAGTGCCGCGCCGGTCGAGGTTCCATCGACGGTGGTGACGTTTCCGCCCGCTGCGCGAACTTGCAGAGGAGTATCGAGCGAGAAGTTGTCGACGTGGCGCTGGTCGTTCTGGTTCCATGCCACGTTGCCGACATATTGCACAACCCAGACGACCGACGGTGTCACTTCGCGCTGTAAGCCTAAGCTGAACATGGCAACCGCGGGAGCAGGATAGTGGAGGGCCAAAGTGGTCAAACCGCTGGCGAAGAACGGTGTGGCTGCTACACCACCGTCCTGGGTGCTGATATGCGGGTCGCTCATGCTGACCGACGGCGCGCCGGGATCGTTGACAAATGGGGCGTTGGTCGCGGCGTTGTAGATGTCGTTACCTTGCATGCGCTCAAAGAAGGTTCCGAAGCCGCCGCGGAGAACGGTGGTGCCATTCCCGAACAGATCTTCAGAGAACCCAATGCGAGGCTGTAAGGTCTTGTAGTCGTTGTTGACCAAGCCCGGCGGGAAGCCCTCAACGCCCGCAAGCCGTAAGCCATTGGTATAGTACGGGCCGGTATTGCCGGCAATGGTATACGTCTCGAAGCCCGGTCCCGTGGAATCCATGGAGTGGTCTGCCTTCCAGGCCGGAGTCGCGGCGTTAAGGAAAGCGTCGGGATCGAAATTAGCCACCTGGTTGTTCCGTTCCCAGGCATGCGGGAGGGCATCGTAGCGTAAGCCCAACTGCAAACTCAGGCGCGGGGATACGTGCCAGTTGTCCATGATGTAGAGCGAGGGTGTCTGGTTGACATAGTGGTTGATCGGTGCCGAGGCCTGTTGGTCATAGTTGGAGGCCATGCCGAGCAGCATGTCCATCATGCCATCGCCCTGGACACAGGAAGTGGCTGCCAGGTCGGCATCAGTTTTGCCGCTGCAGTACGCCCCGCTGCCGGTGAATTGGCTATCGGAACGGCCGCCCCACGCGTAATTACCCTGTGTGGGTCCATTTACCTGCTGGTTCTTGGTGTAGCGGTTATAGCTGAAGCCGTACTTCATGGCGTGCTTGCCGGTCGTATAGGAGATATCCACCTTCGGCGAATAGTCCTGAGCGGCGTTGTGCCACGGCGCATTGCCCATCTGTTCCGCCGTGCCATAGGGGTTGCCAAAGCCGTTCATGCTGGGCATGCTCGTCTGGCCGACACTCTTTCCCTGCTGAATTTTGCTCAGATCGAAGAAGGTGTTCACGCCCCAGCCGGACGGGATCATCGAGTTCGCGCTATTGGTGATGTTGATGACGTTGCCGTCATAGTTGAAGCTGGCTTCGAGCAATAGATTCGGGTTGATCGTCCCGCTCAGTTTGAGGGCAGCGCTATTGGACGGATTCGAGAGGGTACTGGTAACTGTGTTGTAGCTGTACCAGTCCCAACCGAGTTCCGGAGCACCCGATGCCTGGGTCACAGAATCGTGAATATAGTGGCCCAGGAGTTGCCACTTATCGGTGATCTTGTGATCGACACGAACAACGTCGTCGCGGACATCGATTGGCGTCTGTGCCTGGGAAACGACCTTGTCGTCACTCCGGGTCGGCTTGGGGATAATGCCGGAGTTAAGGTAAAGGAGCGCGTTCGCATCAAAGAGTTGATGCGGGATGGTGTTGTTCGGGAAGGGTTGCCCCGGAGTGAGCCCGAACCCGGTGAGCAGGGCCTGCTGGCAAGCATTCTTGTCCGTTACGGACGCGGGCAGGCAGGGCGCGAAGTACGCATTCTGAACACCGGCCGCGGTTGCTTGAGCGCCCGAGAACGGTACTACGATACCGGCATCCTGAGGTTTCCCGTTGTTTGTACCGTTGGAAGCGAACTTTGGCGTCTGATAAACCAGGTCCTGTCCCGCCACCGGAAAATCTGCCTCGGGAAGCGTGTTCACCACGTTCGGAGTGCTGCCCTGATTGATCTTGCGCCACTCTTCATTCCAGAAGAAGAAGGTCTTGTCATGGTTCTGGTTGTAAACCTTGGGAATGAACAGCGGTCCGCCAATATTGCCGCCGAAAATGTTGTAGTTCACTTTCTGGCGGGGCTGAGGCGTCGTGGTGTTGTACTTGTTAAAAAAGCTGTTGGCGTTGTAAGCGGTATTGCGGTTGAACTCAAACAACGTTCCATGGAACTTCTGGGTGCCGCTCTTGAGCGAAAGGCTCATAGTGGCGCCCGACGAGATGCCGTAGTCCGGAGGATAGTTGGACGACATCACGTTGAATTCCGCGATGGCATCCTGCGAAGGCATGATGTCCATGCCACCCGCGCCGCCGCGGTCATCCGCCTCGCCGCCGTCGATGAGCCAGATATTGTGGCTCTGCCGCAGCCCGTTGATGCTGATGGTGAAGTTGGCAGCGACCGATGTGGGAGTGTTGCTGTCGGGAAGTGCGGAACTGACGCCGAGGCCCAGTGCAGCCAGCGCGGCGAAGTTGCGGTTTTGGGTGGCGATTTCGCTGATCTGTTCGGAACTGATGAGCGTGCTGACCACGTTCGAGTCAGTCTGCACCGCCAGGGCATCGGCCTCTACGGTAACCGTCTGTGTCTCGGCGCCGACCGTGAGATGGATATCGACGCGTAGCGTAGACGAGACGTTGACCACGACCCCGTTCTGTGCATACGCTTCAAAGCCCTTGGCGGCCACTTTCAGGTTGTAGGTTGCGGGGTTCAGACCGTTGATGTCGTATAGACCGGTTGCACCGCTTTCAGTGGTTTTGATACTTCCAGTCGCCGGATCGGTGAGCGTAATTCTAGCCCCTGCTACGACCGCTCCCGACTGGTCCGTGATGATGCCTGTCAGCTCCGAGTTGGCCTGCGCGAATGCTCCCACGCATGCCAGCACGAAGAGTACGGGCAACAGGAAGAACCTGTATCTCGCTTGTCTCATGTGACCTTCCTTTTCAAAGTTGTTGCTGTGGTTGTTTCTTGCGAGTGTCGCTTCCCCGTCTGGCAGAAATGAGGCCGGTTGATGTGCATCCTGGACCCGTTTCGCCATTTCAGGCCTGGATTCGTTTCGCTGTCCATGTCCTTTCCGCGGGTTTGTGCAACCCGAGAACCGACGCGGCACCGCCCCGGAACCTCGTCCCAAGACGAGGCGCCACGACGGCAGCGGACGACGAGAACCTGATGCGTTCCTATGCATCGATTCACCAGTTTTACCTGAGTAGCGACCGGGCCATTTAATGCGGGCGAATTGTCGATTGTCAACAAGAAAATCAATTTACTTGGCGACCTTTCGATCCGCCCATCAATGCCCCATCTCGATCGGCTCTACCAGAAAGAACCTCCGGAAAGAACCGTTGGCGCTCGCCGGCGCCTACATTGCGGGGTGCCACTTTGTTGCTTCGGAGTGCTCCTCGAAACTCCGAATTGAGCCATTGGCTCTCGCCTCTTTGAACCCGGTTGCGGGCTCAGAAGTCGGCGCGGTGAGGCCCATTTTCTCCAGGGCATGGTATAAAGGAATTCCAAAAAATACTGGTTTTGGAATTCCAGCGCTTAAACGATTAAGTTAAGCCGCTGTTAGACTGTTCCCTTGAGCCGGCAACTATTAAATGCGCTTAAAGTAACGCTTGTCAAGCGCCACATTGGGCCCAGACGTGGCGCTTCTGGTACTTTCGTGGCAAGCCAAAATGTCGGCGGGTAACCGCTGTCGTTTCTGTGATCCCAGGGCAAAAATTCGGCCTTTCCGGGCCAAGCCTGACCCGGGATATTTCCGATTTCGGCGCGGGTAAGGAATCGGGAAAGAATTTCGACCGGACGCCTACAGCATGCGACTGAGGTCCCTCAGGTCGCGAGCGGTCGCTTCCAGAAATGTCTCGACGCTGGCGCCAGGAGGACGGTCCAGCTCGGATTTGGCCTGAATTGCGGAGGCGATCCGCTCGGCAAGTGCCCGGCGGGTTTCGACCGACATGTCCAGGCGCCGGGAAAAGAATCCTTCTAGGACTTCGAGATCCGCCGCCGACAGCCTTGCGACACGCCGGGCGGGCAGTGAGATGTAACTGTGGGGCTCGGGGGAGGGTTCGGGAGCGGGAAAGATCTGTGCCGTGAATGTCCTCTTTGCAGAGTCGTCCCGGGGGGCCACTTCCGGCTCCCGGTCACGGACGACCAGAGTACCCGCCGCCAGGTCGCCCAACCTCTGATGCTGGCGGGTGGCGAATATGGCAATCATGCCGACAACGTAGAAACCGGGAAACTGATCCACAAACCGGATCAGGTTGCGGGCCATGGACTCGAAGAGACCGATGGGGCAGCCCGAACGCTGGATCACCCGGATCCGGGCGATTTTCTTGCCCGGCGTGTGCCCGTTCCAGAATGCCTCAAAGAGAGTGAAGTAGCCCCAATTGAGCAGAAACAAGGTCAGCAACACGATCGCGACCACCCATTGGTAGGAAAGCCGCGAGAATGCCTGTACAGCCGGGTTTATCAACCAGAAGAAGAGAAACAGGACGGACAAGCCCGCAGCCCAGATCAGCATGTCTACAAGCAAGGCAATGAAACGGCTTCCGATGCCGGCGAGAGGCATCTCGATGGCCACCAGTTCCGGAGTTTCGATGCTAAGCTGATCTGAACCCGGGTTCATGCCGCAAACCCTCTCCAACCTCTGGATTCGAAGGCGCCGGCCGCATTGGGACAGGCTTGCTTCGCTGCTTGCCCAAGCGGACCAGGGGGGGCTCAATCACCTCTCCCGCGCCGAACTGCAGGAACTCGCCATGCTGTACCGCCAGGTGGCTTCGGACCTCTCGGTATTGCGCCAGGATGCAACCGCCCGGACCTATGCCGCGCATGTCAATCAATTGCTGGCTCGTGCCCACCATATTATCTATTCCCGCCGCAAGGCGAGTGTTGGCACCCTGTTTCGTTTTCTCCGCGACGACTACCCCGTCATCTTTCAGCGCCATATACCCTATGTTGTGGCGTCGCTGCTGGTGTCGGTCGCTTGCGGCCTGCTGGGTGTGGTCCTCACCACGGCCCGCCCTGAATTCATGCGGCACTTCGTGGGGCCGGAAATGATTTCCACCATGGAGCGGCATCAGATGTGGACGCACTCCATTGTGGGCATCGCGCCGCTAGCCACGAGCGCGATCATGACCAACAACCTTTCGGTCAGCTTTATGACGTTCGCAAGCGGGATTATTTTCGGCTTTGGAACTCTTTATTACCTCTACTTCAATGGGCTCCTGCTGGGCGTCATCGGGGCCGCGTGCCACCAGTACGGAATGTCTCTGGCGCTGTGGAGCTTTGTGGCCGCGCACGGCTCGCTCGAGCTGCCCTCGATCGTTATCGCGGGGGCCGCCGGGCTTCGCCTGGGGCATTCCATGCTGTTTCCGGGCAGGTACCGGTGGAAGGATTCCCTGGCCAAAGGCGGCGTCGATGCCACCCGCCTGGTTTCCGGCATCATTCCCCTGCTCGTGATTGCCGGCTGCCTGGAGGGATTCTTCTCACCATCGCCGGCGCCCGTCTGGCTGAAATTCACCGTCGGAGGCGTGCTGTTCGGGCTTCTGAACTTGTGGCTCTTCCGCCCGATCAAGCGGCCGGTCTCCCTGGTTTGACTGGCTCGCGAGGGAATATTCAGAGTTCTTTCCCGAGCAGGGCTGCGATGGCCCGATCATGGTGTTGCTGCTGATACCAGACCGGCGCGTAGTCTTCCAGCAAAGTGAATAGCTCTTCGAGCACGATTCTCGCATTCGAAGCTTGGGTTGGCTTTCCAGAGTCCTGGGCAACGTTCAGATTGGGAATTACTGCAGTCTGCGTCATGGAGTTTGTCCTTGGACTTGCTTCGGTAATGGGGCGACTGTTTGCCACGGTCCCACTCCGTTGTCTTTACAGACTCCAAGTGTCGTTCAGAGTGACGAGATTCGGCTGTAAAACGTTGTAACAAAATGTCAAACGATGTAAATCGTGCTTTAGCTCGAGGGTGCTGGCGGGGTTTCACATGCCGTTCTGGCGACCCCCGATTTCCTTCCTGATCCGCGGCCCGTGTTGCGGTTTCACGGTTTCTGTGAGAGCCGGGTTCGGAAGTAATGACTACGCAAGGGGTCAGGCTGGGTCGTACAGTTATACAGCCTCACAGGAGCTGGGATTCTGTGAAGGGCAAAGCCGCAAACAACTGATTGTAAGTGGTTTAATTCTACCTTCACAGTTTCACCATGATTCGGAGGGGGGAGGGGTGGGGGTCTGTTTTTTCGAGTCCATATCTACCTAAATCACAGAAAATGCTACAGATATTTGCCTTAGTCCGCGAAACTAAACGGTTCATGACCCCCCTTTTTGCCGCCCAGAAGTGTTTTTTAGCGCACGCCTCTTTTATCGAGAGCGGGTCCGCCGCCTGGGATGCCCTCTCTTACTTCAGGTAAAAGCGAGATAAACGCGAACATGCCTCGCGATGCAGCATGGGCTTCATCATTCCCATCATGCGCCACGAAGCCATTATCTTCCGCAAACCGGGAAGGGAAGGGTTCCGAGACGTGCGCCGTCGACTCGACGCGCGCAAGGGTCCGAATTCTCTGTTACGGTCCAACCGCCTGGAAGCCTAAATCAGTGCATTGGATCTGCTGGCGTCATCCGAGGATCATGCGCAGGCCATCGGCGGACAATGGCCGACATTCCGGTACTAATCCGAGAGCCCGATGAGTGATTTGGCGATTCGGCAACGATCTACGAGGCGAGCCGAAGCCTCAAACGAGAATAGAATTCCTCCATGCAAGCAGTCTCTGTCCGTCCTACGCGCATTCGCCGGCTGAAGGACTGGGTGAGAATCAATCTCGCCTCGGAGCGGTACCGATGGGTTTACATGGCCTATTGGAGAACGAAATCCCACCCATGGCCGGTCGGGATCGGAGCGCTGCTCGTCGCCTCTGCAGCCTGCGTATTCATTTTCCGAGCGGCCTTGGGAAGCTACCTCCGTAGCCTGGACCCGTCTTTGCTCTCCCAATTGTGCCTTGCAGTCGGTGCGGCTCTGATTGGACTCATTGCAGTCGTCTTCACTCTCAGCCTGTTTGTAATCCAGCAGATTTCAGACCGATCTGTTCCCGGCATTCTGAGAGAATATGCCGCTGACAACCAGATCAGAGCGATTTATGCGGCTCTGTCAGTTTTCGCGGTCGTGAGCTTGCTTGGCACACTCCTATCACCGCGGGAACACCCCCTGCTGATGGCCAGCACCGCAATCTGCTGCACCATCCTGAGCCTCCTGCTCCTGGCGATCCTCTTCGTCAGAGTGGCCTACCTCAGTGACCCGGCGAGCATCGTCTTGCACGTCTGGCATTCCGGAATGAGGGAGCTAAAGCGCCTCAAAGTGATCCAAGCCGAACTCCTTCGGCTGAATCCCCAGCTTAAGAATGAGACCGATTCTTTAGGCAGGGTCGCAGACAATGTCGGAACAGCGACCGCGGCTATATACAATCGCACGCCGCTGCTAACGAAGAGGCTTGGCAGATCGCTCGACCACCTTCACTCTCTGATGCGTCATTTCCGTGCCGAACAACAATACAGTCTCTTGGGAGAAGCCGCAGGCGCAGCGGTCTATATCTTGGGGGAGTATATCGAACTGCGCGGATCTAGCCTGATGATGGGAAATTCAACTCACGCGATGATGGGACTCCAATCGCAATGGGACGGACTAATTGTTGCGTCGGCCGAGACGTTTGAGAGCCTAATGACGATCGCGGTCGAATCCGGTGACACCCAATGCGCCCAAATTCTCGCGAAACAACTAGGCAAATTGGCGCACCGAAGTGCTGGCCAGAAGCCGTTCGGCGCACCGCCAGGCGAAAACTCGACTGCAGCGTTCATCTCGTATTATTTGTTGGGAACCGCGAAACAGAGTGTAGCTAAAAAGAACGAAGATATTCTTCTGACGATAAATCAGCAGATGTTTCAGATCGTCGCGGCGTTGGCTCTGAAGGAATCTGAAGCAAGCGCGAGATTGCTGGTAGACCAGTGGTCAGAGATTGCCGTACTTGAAATCCTCGGACTGCAACAAACTGCAGCGACTGACACGACCGCCTGCCTGATGAATCTGCTCAAAGCGTTGTTTGATCCGCGATTAGCTTACTCGGGACTCGTGCAACACCTTCGGGATCGAGTGATGAAGCTCTGCGAACTGGAAGCCAAGCTGTGCTCGAAAGGAATGAGCCTCGGCGCGAGTCTGAGCGCCTCTCCGGACACGCCCTTACGACTGGTTCTTTCAGGTGTATCTCCTAGCTCCTTTGCGGTCATTCACTCCAAGCTAATCAACCTCCTGGCGAACAATTACTCGGAAGAGACGCATGAGATTTGGAGCAGATATGCGCGCATCCTAGAGGATCTCGATGACGCGATGTGGATGCGTCTTGAAACGATCGGCCTAGCGTCTGCGGCTGGCACCGAATCCCTATTGTTCTACCTGAATCAAACGGCCTACGCAATCGCCGAGCAACTCTTGTGGCTTTGGAAGACTCTGGTCGATAAAAATCTGCCACCGATTGACATCGATGCATTCAAGACCGGAGACGAGAGAGTCGCAGCGGCCCAGCGAATGGAGACGAGAGCAAGATTCAAGGAGGCTCTTGAGAAAATGCTAGATTGGCATGTTGTCGCGTTCTACAGCCGGTGTAGAAAATTACAGCCGGCAACAGCTGCCGATTTGAACCTTCGGGATTGCTTCGCGAGCGCGGCGGGAATTGCGATTCAGGCTCTTGGTGTTGGGATGCCCGAGCTCACTATAGAAACGGCGAACATGGTCGGCAACTCCTTAGCAGCACTAATCAAAGAGGGCGGGGCAGCCAAGCTCGTAGACAATTGCCGTGTCGCTTCAAGTTTGACCGACCTAGGCTTGGTCGCCTTCCATGAGAAATCCAATGAAGTCGTAGCAGCGGTTGGGGCCTCCTTTAAGAATTGCTTTGATGTGGCAGAGTCAGCTGCGGCGACGCTGCCGGGCGCTTTCCAGCACGGGAGGGCTCCATTCGCTCTGTTAACCGAAAAGATCCAACAGATCGCGACTGGCACAGCGAGGAATCTTGATAGGGGAGCACGTCTATCAGTCTGGCGACCTTCCTACAGTAGAGAAGAGGCCCAGAAGTATCTAGAGATGCTAATCGCTATTCTGAAAGAACTGCCGCCTCCAGCCGCTCCGGCTCCTCAATAGTGTTTGCGTTGGACGGCTTTTTCATCTGACGCCAACAGGCTACTCATTGAACTAGGGTTAAGCGAATAACCCACCGATTAGTCCCGACAAACGCCGATGGCGACGCGAATCCTTCGAAGCGGGTAGCCTCGGGATTCCAGTCGCCATGCCGACGTTTCGCGACCGATCCACGTTGACTGAAGTACCTCGGCGATCATGCGCTCACTAACTACTCCAACCGGCAATGATGCAGGAAGGCCCGAGTGCACGATCAAATGCGGCGATACAGCAGGATGCGTTGCTCTGACAGATACGTTGTTACTGTGGACCGGTTACGGAAGAGCCGGTGTTTTGAATCTGCATGGCGTTTGTTCCAAGCAGGGTAGGATAAGAGATCGGCTGCATGTTCTGGTCGACCATAACGACCGGCGTTGAGTCTGCCGGGGCGTATGTGGTCCCGTTGGTGTCCACTGCATAGGCACCGGAAACGTACTCGGAAATGTAGTTCGTAAGAGTTGCCAGATTCCCCGATATGCTGGGACACTCCAAGACCCACTCTGCACTTCCGCCGGCAACCTGTACTCCGGCCGGTGCAGTGAGATTAATGCTGACATATTGCTGGTTGTTGAGGTCCACAACGAACACACCACCGGTTGTGGGGGAAGTACTCCACACTTCCACAAACATGTTGTCTCCTGGTTTAACGGTCAAACCAGAGATATTCGTGGCGTTCGTTGGATACCACTCGTACCAGGCTGAGTAGCTGGTTGCTGTGGCCTGGGAGCTGGAAGAGTCTTCGTCTTCGTCTTCTTCGGACGGACCGCAGTAAGCATCCGCATAGGTGCCTGCCTGCAGCACATCATTTGCGCCGGCTCCTGCGCCGTCCAGGCCAACCCAGGTAGAAGAGTAGTCCCAGCCGCCTGTGCATGTTCCGGGAGTCTGTTGCGCGCGGGGAACAACATACTGAGCAAAGACGGAGGTGAATAGAACTCCGTTTGTGTTTGTACTCAGGTATCCGCTCCAGTTGTAGGATCCCAAAGCGGAGTTCACGGCGGAGGCGACGACCGGCGTTGAGTTGCTGAGGACTATACTCTGCGAGCCTAAGATCGGACCGTGAGCACGATTGGACCGTGCGAGCCAGGGGTAGATGCGGGTCTGTGCAGCGGTAACAGCCTGTGCCCAGACAGCATGGGCCTGGGGCGCCGCATTCGGACCCGGCTGAGGCGGATAGCCCCAGGCGGCAAGATCATCGGCCGACATGGTAAGCGGATTCAAGCCGGCAGGAGGAGCCGCCGTGGTGGTAGCGTCCGGCAGGTTCGTGGGAAAGCTCACTGGGGTCGGGGCGATCGGAGAATTGGTACCCGGCATAGTCACTGGCGTCGGTGCAATCGGAGAATTCGGGCTTGGCGCAGGGACGGCCTGTGCGAGACCGACTCGAGACGACGTGAGAACCAGGACAGAAATCATCAATGCGTAACGGTTCATTTTCTTCCCCTGTGATTCTTATCGATCCGGCCCGGATACCGGATTTCCTTATTTAGCCGCCACCCAGAGCATGCCGCGACGACAGGAATACCAGAAACAGCATCGCAAGGCACTGAAGGGCCTTGGGCCCAAAGCGATCGCGCGCCTCGGGTATTTGATCGCCAGTTGTGACTTCCCCGGTGAGCTTTTCATCTGGATTGGGCCCGTTCAATATACCGCGTTCTCACTGCCAGTTCGTACATTTCCGAACTTATCTTTCGCTCAGGCTCTTCCAGCCAAAGCATGAGGCTCCATCCAAAGAGCATGAGGATATAAAGAGGCTTGGACCAGCGAGACAGAAACTCCCACACTTCTGCGCTGCCGGTGCTCAAAACGGCGAAATAGACCAGCATCCTGGTCAGGGAATAGGCTGTCAGGCCGTAGGTAATAGCTACCGCGTGGACACGAAAACGCACCCCGTAAAAGAAAGCTGCCAGGAAAACGTAGACGGTCAGGCCACACATGGTGATACTCGCCATTGTCGCGGCCTTGAATGCCAGGGTAAGTATGGGATTCGGCAGCCTCGGCGCGAGCACCCAGCAGCTAATTCCCGTGACCAGCAGGGCCGTAGCCAGCCAGAACAGATCGTGGGGGCGGAATGCGTTCTTGTTATCGATGACCCGCGTCACGGTTCTAGACAGCTCGAAGATCACAAAGAGAAGGAGCAGCGAGTCCAGTACATCCAGCCCCCAGTAGGCGTAAAAGTAGTGCCTGGGGGAGCCGTAACGTACAAGCAGCGCCAGAAGCGGGTCCTGAACCAACTCGTTGGCCAGAAACAACGTGAACCAAGGAAAGGCCTTATACCTCTTCTTCGCACAAAGTACAGCCATCAGGCAGACATTGCCGACGTAGCCGCTGACCCACACGATGATGTCCCAGTGGTTCAGTTCCATGAACAACCCTCTCTCTCTCTCTCGAGCTCTCGGAGCTCTCATGGAAGTTCTTTACATCACGTATTCCCGCGCATTGGGGGATTTGACATCGGGAAAACGCCTCGGTCTTTGCTCTTCCTCAAAGATCCTTGAAGTTTGCGTCGTGATGCCCAGGACCCGATAAAACCATCGTCGTCCCCCACGGTGAGCCGGACCGCAACCCATCGTTCCCCCCAGGGGTACCCCATCCAGGCTCTGCATAGGTGGGAGGAACCCCAGTTCCACCCCGGTGTCAGGATGTGATTAGAATCACTCGAGCTGAATTCGGCAATCCCACTTTCGCGGGTGCCTGCCGAGGGTTCGAAGCGAAGCCATTCGATTCGGTCCGCACCTGTTGCGGAGGCTTTCCACATGCCGGGAAAGGCCATGAGCATAGCGTGTGGCCGGGGCAGTCTTTGCGACTCATCCGGCATTGGTCAGGCGCAATTCGCCCGATCACTGCCCGAAAACGCCCATGTCGCCAGGAATGTTGCAGGTTCACGCAAGATTGCCAAGGCGCTCGTCGAGCACCTCAATCGAACTCGTGGTCTATCTGGGGCGATTACGTTCGAGGTTCTGGTCCTTATTTCCCGACCATTCCTGTCTCCGGTGTATGCACGCGCGGGGTGTGGTAGCGGAGATAGCCCAAACCCACGCGCATGTTATGCACGACCGGTCCGGGGATGGTGACGGCGACGGTGATGCCGAGGATGGCGTGGGCCGCGGCCAGCGGGTAGACATTGCGGCAGCGCAGAAACACAAAGCACGCGCACAGGCCCCAGATGAACGTTATCGGCGTGAGGATGGGGTTGGGCAGATGAGCGGCGGCGAAGATACCGGCTGCCGCCCCCGCCGCCCACTCGCGGCGGGGCTGGATGCGAAGAAACCGGAACAGGAAATAGCCCTGCAGCAGGAATTGCTGCACAAAGGACCACACGGTGTATCCGCCGAATGTCATCACCCAGCTACGCGTGCTGATGGGGTGGCGCAAGGTGTTGAGATGGATGGCAACAATGACCGCCCCGATCGAGACCGCCAGGGCCGCCAACACGACCCACATGGATGCGGCAAACCCGCCGCGGCGAAAACCCATCGCTGCCCATCCGGGAAACGAAAATACAGTGGTCGCGAAGATCCACAGGACAGCGGCCAGATAGAGCCATCGCTGGTAAGGCCGGGGTGTCCAGATGGTGGCGAGGACGAGCCCGTAGCCGATGGCTAGTTCGAACAGCGGCCTTCCTTTCGCCGGCCGCATCGCCGCGATCGTACCTGCGGAACTGGAAGTCTTGAGTAGAGAGGCCACGTTCGTTCACGCCTCTTCAGTCCACCGTGATGGAATCGATAAGCGGCGGTGTATCTTCTGACGCGGAGAAGCGCAGGACGTTGGCATTGGGCTGATCCAACTGAGTCATGATGCTGATCGATCCCGGTCCGGGTCCAGTGGGCGGAAACGCGATTTTGGTGGGGCCCCGGCCGTTGACACGCAATTCCGCATAGCGGGGCGAGCTGCCGGGATTCCTGTACGTGACGCGGACTCGTGCCCATACTCCCCGAGAAGCGACTTTGGAAAAGATCAGATCGCATTCGCGGCACTTGAGCGGCGCGTTCGTGGTGTTGCGGGGTGCAGGGTCGGGCTGGTATGCGGTCGATTGCATTTCGGAGCCCTGCACAAGCAGCAGAGCCGCATCCCCGGGCGCCACTTGCACGGCATACGATCCGGAGCGGGCGAGTTGTTCGCCGGTCCAGAGATTCGTGATCGTGGCGCGGGCCTCTTCGGCGAGTCCCAGTTCCTTCCATCCTGCCTTAATTTCCTGTGCGGCGCCGGTTCGGTTGAGCAGTAGCACAGCGCGGCTTCCGGCCTTCGCGAGCGGCTTGACCCAGACCTCGAGACCCTTGGCGGGCTCCGCGGCTTTTACGGCCTGCAATCCTAACGCATCCTGGTCGACTGCGAGCACGGCCGGGTTCGTCAACGTGGCCAGTGTTTCGGGGCCGAGCCTGGCGAGATCGGCGCCCACCAGCAGCGGCGCTCCGCTGATGGCCCAGAGGCTCATGTGGACGCGGTTCTGCGCGTCGGAAAAACCGCGCATGCCAAGGACCATCATGTCGGGGTCGTTGTAGAAGCCGGTGTGCTGGGCCTCGGGATGAATGCCCTGATCGAAATTCGCCAACATCTTTTCGAACCCGGCTTTGCGGTCGGCGTGCGGGCCGGACGCGACGATGGGATCGACGATGTCGCCGCTGGTGCGCCAGACGTCTGCAGGCGCTCCACCTACGTGCGGGGCCCATGTCCAGGGGCTCTGCTTGCCCCACTCGCAGAGCGATAAGTAGAGGCGATGGCCGGTGACCTTTTCGGCGCGGGCGATGGCGCGGGCGATCTCGGCGTATTGCACGGCGGGGTCGAGGTTCTCCCTGTCGCCGCCGCACCAGTCGACCTTGACGTAATCGAAACCCCACTTTGCGAACTGCAGGAAGTCCTGTTCATAGTGGCCTTCGCTGCCGGTGTTGAAGTACATCCACCCGACGTCGGGATAGAGGCTGCATCCGTCTTTGCCGGCGTCGGTGTAGATGCCGGCCTTGAGGCCGAGGGAGTGGATGAAGCGGACGATGTTGGCCATGTCGCCGGGCTTCTCGCCTTCGGCCAGGGCCGGCCAGGCTTTTTCGTCAATGACGAAGTTGCCCTCGGCATCGCGCTGGCCGAGCCACCAACCTTCATCGATGTTGATGTACTGGTAGCCGGCCTTCTGCATACCGTTCGACGCCATGGCTTTGGCCTGGGCCATCACGATTTCAGAATTGACGGTGTTGGAAAAGCTATTCCACGAAGACCATCCCATGGGCGGAGGCGGAACTGGAATGGGCCGCGCGGAGGGGCCGGCGGCGTGAACTGAGGGAAGAAAGACGATCGATGCGAGAGCGAGATAGACAGAGCGGAGCCTGGAGTTCGTGCGCATTTTCATTCCCATCTGTGGGCAAGCATTCTCCCACCTTAGCGACAAACATAAAGATGCCGCGAAGGTGGGGCACCCGGTTTTAGACTTTCAGGAAGATTTTCTTCCGGTAGAGAATCCACACAGGAATAAAGCAGAACGCGGCGAAGGAGACCGAATAGGCAAACGCGGCCCAGCCGGGATCGGGGATGTGCGCAAACGTGTGCAGGAATATCCAGGCGATCAGGTTGGAATGCGGGCTGTGCGGGTCGCCGATGTGAATGCTTTCGAAGATCCCCGGCGTGATTTCGCTGAACAAGTAGGCGGCGATGGCGTTGGAGCCGAAGACGAGCCAGATCCAGGTCCACTTACGCCAGTTCATTTGTTCTACCGCCCAGAAGCAGAACGTGAGCACGGCGAGAGAATAGCCGCCGGCCACGAGGACGAAGGAACTGGTCCACATGTTCTTGTTGAGGGGGAACTCGAGCGACCAGAGATATCCGATCACGAGGCTCGAGAGGCAGGCCACGGCCAATCCCGCAGTTTTGGCTTTCACGCTCCGCGTCGTGCGCAGCCAGATGCCGGCGAGACAGCCCATGAGGGTGGTGCCGATCGCGGGCAGGTCGCTCAGAAGGCCTTCAGGATCGCGGACGTTGTGATCGGGCGGATAAAGATACAGGTGATACGGGAACATGTGGCGATCGATCCAGGAGGTCAGGTTCTGGGTCATGTCCATGAAGGGAATGTCGCGGCCCGGCATGCCTACGCCCGGAATCGGGACCCAGCGTATCAGCACCCAGTAGCCCACCAGCGCGCCCACCAGCGCCGCCCACTTGGTCCATGCGCGATTGTCGTAGAGGTAGAACAGGCCGACCACGAGGTAACAGACGGCGAGGCGCTGCAACACACCGTAGAACCGCATGTGGTCGAGGTGGAAGAAGGGGAAGCTGTTCACGAAGACGCCGAAGAGGAACAGGACGACGGCGCGGACCACAGTATGTTTAGCCAACTGGGCGCGATTGGCTCCGCGTGCAAGGCGCGCTTCAAAGGCGAACACCACCGAGACCCCGATCACAAATGCGAATGTCGGAAAGACAAGGTCGGTCGGGGTGAGCCCGTTCCATTCGGCGTGATTCATGAAGTGCCAGGAGCCGGGGCCGCCGTTGTTGTTCACCATGATCATGAAACAGATGGTGATGCCGCGGACCACATCGAGCGAAAGCAGGCGGCGGAACGTTGTGGGCGCGGCGGGCGCCTGAGTCAAGGGGGGCGAGGTTGCCGGGGTAGTCATAGCGATAGCCGTCTCCGTGAGACTCGGTTTGCCCCTACGCTACGCGCTGAGGCCATGGTTCGCCAAGCGCAACAGTCGATTCCACGGAAAAGGCGGGCGGCCGAGAAAGAGCTATCCAGGAGTTCCGCGAATGATGGATTCGTTGTTGGCGCTTACAACCGGGAGCAGGTTTGGGGAAGATGGTTGAGATGATGCCCCTAAAAGCGGCGGCCAATTTTCTAGCACATCGCGGCTGCCTTGCACAAGACTTGCAATTCCGAGCGAGGACACATACTATCCGCAATAGAAACCGGCCTGCAAAGCAGGTGGGTGATCAACGCCGGTTGAACCAACATTCATTGAACAGGGGCTCAACTCGACAATCGGTTCTGTGTGCCGTGTCCGCCAGTCCGGAATGCCTAATGAACCGCGGAGAGCTCCACCGTCTTAGGACGGGTTCACCGGCGCATTACTCACGGCCCAGCGGGTCGGATTTCTATTTCTGACGGTCGTTTCCTTCTGAATCGACTCCACGCGTCCAGCGGACAATCGAGGGTACGCAGGGGACTAAAGCCCGCGTCTCGGTTGGAGTCTTTGCGGCATGTTTGAACATGTTGCGGAAAAACAGAGATTGAGTGAAGAGATACGTCCCTCAGCGGCTAAAGCCCCAATGATTTTGCTGCCCTTACGGCACGGCTAAAGCCGTGCCCTTTCAAAACCGTGCGGTTTTCCGCTGCTTGTGAAGTCATGCCCTGTTACGAAGCGGCTTATTTCACAGCGGCTTATTACAAAGCGGCGCCAGCGCTGCTGTCTCCCCATCCCATGCCGTATGCTCATCTCCAGTGCATCCAGTTCTTTTCCACATCGGAGCCCTGCTCATTCCCAGCTACGGCGCCCTGGCAGCTGCGGGCGTTCTGTTGACGCTGGTACTTGCGCAGCGCACCGCACGCATCGTCGGTGTTTCTCTTTCGCATGTGTGGAACGTCTGTGTCGTCGCCCTCTTTGCAGCACTGGTGGGCTCGCGGCTGCTGCTGGCCGCGCTCAACTGGGGCGAACTTCTGCGCCACCCCCTTTGGATATTCGGGCTGGCCACCATTCATAGTCCGGTGCTCGCCGTTGCCGGAGTGATGATGGGCGCGGTGGCGGCTCTTCTCTACATGGGCCGGGAGCGTATGCCGTGGGCGGCTACTCTCGATGCACTTGCGCCGCCGCTGGTGGTTGGCCTGGCCTGTGAGCAATGGGGCGCGCTGCTGGCGGGCGCGGGATACGGAACCGAGACCTCCTCCGGTTGGGGGATTGTTTATACCGATCCGCTTGCGCAGCGCTGGAGCGGAACACCGCTCGGCGTTCCACTGCATCCGGTCCAGGCGTATGCCGCTGTCGGATACATGCTGCTGGCGGTCCTGCTGCTGACGCGTTTGGGTGCACGCCGGCAGCCGGGAGATGTTGCCGGCATGGCGCTGATGGGGCTGGGAGTGGTTGTTTTTCTGACCGAACTCTGGCGCGATCCGGAAGGCAGGGGCCAGATCTTGAATGGCTTGTTCGACGGTCCGCAGTTAGCGGCGATTGTGATGGTGCTGGCGGGCGGATTGGTGTTGCGGGAGAGAACGGACCCGGCGAGAGATCGAGGTCTCCCACCCTTTCGCCAGCAAGAAGGCGAAAGGATGGGGCACGGGACATTGTCGGAGCCGGTTGCCGACGGTCCGGGGCAGAGGGATGAGGCCGGTCATGAGTGAAGAGCGCACCCTCATTGTTCCTGCGGAAGCTGCGGGCCAGCGCCTGGACCAGTTCCTCACGTCGCAATTGGATGGGGTGAGCCGGTCACGCGTGCAACTCCTGCTGGAGCAGGGCGATGTGCTCGTAGACGGCGCGCGGCCTAAGGCCTCTTCGAAGCTGCGCGGCGGCGAATCGATCGCAATCACCGGCGAGCCCCGGCCCGCTCCGCTTAAAGCCATCGCTGAAGATATTCCGCTCCAGGTGGTGTTTGAAGACGCCAACCTGGCGGTGATCGACAAGCCTGCGGGCATGATGGTCCACGCCGGTTCTGGGCAGAGCGAAGATGCGCGCAACCGGGGCACGCTTGTCAACGCGCTGCTGCACCGGTTTCGGGCTCTCTCGACGACGAGCGGGGAACTGCGCCCGGGCATCGTGCATCGCCTCGACAAGGACACCAGCGGCCTGATCATCGTGGCCAAGAACGATCGGGCCCATGCAGCGCTGGCGGAGATGTTTTCCACGCGCCAGATAAAGAAGACCTACATCGCGCTGGTGCATGGCTCGGTGGAGCGGCCGAAAGGGACTATCACGGCTGCAATCGGCCGAGACCCGATGCGACGCACCCGCATGACGACGCGGGTCCAGGAAGAGGGCCGCTCGGCGGTTTCTCATTATGAAGTGGTCCGGCGGCTCACCACCCGATTTGGCAAATTCACCCTGGTGCGGGTGCGCATCGAAACCGGCCGCACCCACCAGATTCGCGTCCACATGGCTTCGATCGGGCATCCGGTGGTGGGCGATACTCTCTATGGGGCCTCGGGTCAACTCACCGACCAGGTCGCAACCCAGGCTGCTCAATCGAAAGCCGCCCGACGAAAACTTGAGCCCGAGAGACTTCGCCTGGGCCGCAACTTTCTTCATGCCGCCGAACTGGAATTTACCCACCCGGTCACGGGGAAGCCTCTGGCGCTTGCGTCGCCTCTTCCAGAAGCCCTCAATGCGGTTCTGGAGCGGCTGGAGAGGCAAGCCGGCTGATGCCATACGGCGGCTAGAACCGTCCAAAGGAGAGGCAGATTCTCCAGGCGTCAGAATTCCCATGCAGCTTTCACCGCGCTCTGAAGTCCGATTGATAGAATGAAGAAGACATGATCAGAAACACTTCCTTTCCAGCGGAAGTTCTCCGCCGCTGGTTGTGCGCTTTAACGTGCACCTTGCTCGTCGCCGTTTTTCCCTGGATGTTGTTGCCCGCGCAACAGCCCACGACTCCGCCATCCCAACCGGCGCCGACGCCGGCTGCCCCGCAAAAAGCGGCCCCGGCTGCCGACCAGGGTGACGACGCCTCTCTCCCCACGATCCGCCTGGGAGTCAACGAGGTCAACCTGATTTTCACCGTGACGGACAGGCACGGTCACTACATTCCGAACCTCAGGCAGAGCGACTTTGCCTTGCTTGATGATCAAAAGGCTCCGGAGAAGGTCAACGATTTCCGCCAGCAGATCAATCTTCCCCTGCGTGTTGGCATCGTGATCGACGCGAGTACGTCGATCCGCACCCGCTTCCACTTCGAGCAGCAGTCGGCGACGGAGTTTCTTACTGAGACTCTGAAATCGCGCAGCGACCGGGCGTTCGTGATGGGATTCGACGTGACCCCGACGGTCTTCGCGGACTGGACGAATAACCTCGATGCGCTGGAGACAGGCATCAACCGTCTCCGCCCGGGGGGAGGCACGGCGCTGTTCGACGCCGTATACACCGCTTGCCGCGACAAACTGCTCACGGAACGCGGCCAGGAGCCGGTGCGCAAGGCCATGATCCTGATCTCGGACGGCGACGATAACCAGAGCCGCGTCCACCCGGACGAGGCCATCAAGATGTGCGAACGCGCCGAGACCATCATCTACGCCATCAGCACCAACTGGACCCCGAGCCGCGGGAAGGGCGACCAGGTGTTGCAGCAGATGTCGGACGCTACCGGCGGACAGACCTTTTTCCCGCCCTCGGTGGAGGAAATGACCAACAGCTTCCACGAAATTCAGGCCGAACTGCGCAGCCAGTATGCGCTGACGTATACGCCGGCGGATTTCAAAGCCAATGGCGCCTTCCGCTCCATCTATCTTTTCTGCAACGATCGGCGCTACCAGGTTCGAGCCAGGAAGGGCTACTTCGCGCCTACGCAATAGCCCCGGCCCGAAATCTTTGCCGCGCCGGCTCGCCAAGTTCCATTCGCGAACCGGCGCGATTTTCCGTTCTGATTCGGTCCGGCCCCGGATTCTTGCCCTTCCCGTTGCGTCCAACTTCCTCCATTCCGCGATGAAATAGAAGAGAACAATCGCGGGAGAGATCGATGATCCGGCAGGCTATTTCGTGCGACATCTGCGGGGCAGAGAAAAAGCAGACCAATCACTGGTTCGTGGCGTATACCCAGGCCGGTGAGTTGCGGGTGAGCGGCTGGGGCACGCAGGGCAAGATCCGGGCGGGTTCCAAGCATCTGTGCGGGCAGACCTGCCTGCACAAGCTGGTGGACGAATTTATCGCCGGGGGCGCGACCAACAGGACGCACGCGGCGGCGATGGAAGCGGAGCCGATGGCGGCCGCGGATACCAGCCTGACGTGCAGTGCCGCGTATATGAAACCGGTGTCTTTGCCGACGGGACTTACGGCTGCTTCCGTGCCCGCCGCAGTGATCGCCATCGCGCAAACGCGAATGGTCCAGGAGCCTCGGCCTGCGGCCGTCGCGGCGACCGTGGAAGAGGCTCCGAACTATTCGTCGCGCCGCTGGCGAGCGGAGGCCTGGGAGCGCGAACGGGAACGGGAGCGCCATCCTGGCATTGCGGTCCGACGGATGACTTCCTGAGCTCAGTTGCTCGGTTTCACAGGTTCTGTGGGATCAAACGATGAAAGTCGTGGCCATGGAAGGAGTTAAGCGCGGCAACACAGTTACACAGGTTCGCAGTTTCCGTGCCCTGGTGAGATGGGTCCGTGGAAGTCATTGATTTAGTGGAAGATGGGTTGGAGTTCACAGTTTCACCGCAAAAAATCGCAGGGGTGGGGGTGTCGACTTCGAGTTTTCAGCCAGGTAAATCTATGAAAACGCAATGGATATTTGCCGAACACCGCGAAATGAAACGGTTCATAACCCCCCTTTTTGTGGTCTGGAAGTGCTTTTAATGGCAAGCAATTTCGGAGTGAGGCAGCCGGTGGTTTGCCGGCTGCACTCCGAGATCATGTTCATTGTCCCACTTCGCGTCGTAATTTCTTGCAAATAGGGCATTTCCTTCAGAGGCTGGAAAACGGCAAAGAGTCGGGGCCTGAAAAGCGTCCTTCGGGGGCTAAAGCCCCTCATTCTGTTGCGCTTACGGAACGGGTAAACCGGCTGCTGAAAAAGACATGGTTTCGAGCGAGATTTCCCACAAGCATGCCTCAGGGGCTAAAGAGGCTGCTGAAAAAGGCATGGCTTCGAGCGAAATTCCCCCAAAGCAGTACCTCAGGGGCTAAAGCCCTTACGTGTTTTGAGGGATTTGCGGCACGACTGAAGTCGTGCCCTGATACAAAACGCCGCTCCGACCGAGTTTTACCGCACCCTGTAGACCCCCGTTGATATTGCATCGCTTATACCGGGGATAAATCCCCGGCCTACCGCCCGAACGACTTTTTCAGCAAGCTGTAAAGCGGCACCCTTTCAAGACGTCGCAATTTTTCGTTACTGGCTGGGCTGGAGCAAGGTCAACAGGCCGGGTTCGTCCAGAATGGGAATCTTCAGCTCCTGGGCCTTGTCGAGCTTTGAGCCGGCTTCTTCTCCGGCGACTACGTAGCTGGTTTTTTTGCTGACTGAGCCCGACACTTTTCCGCCGGCCGCTTCGATCCTGGCTTTGGCGTCTTCGCGGCTGAGATTCGGGAGTGTTCCGGTGAGCACGAACGTGAGCCCGGCCAGTTGGGTGGTGCGCTGCTTTTTCTCCGCGGTCATGTTTACGCCTGCGGAGTGCAGATGCTCGATGAGTTCGCGATTGGCGGGGCGGGCAAAGAAATCGAGGATGGCCCGCGATATGCGGGGTCCCACTTCTTCTACCCGCTCGAGGTCCTCGGCGGTGGCGTTCATGATGGCGTCGATGGAGCCGAACTCCTGGGCCAGCAACTCGGCCGTGCGCTCGCCGACAAAACGAATGCCGAGTCCCATCAGCACACGGGCCAGGCCGGCGTGCTTTGACTGCTCGATCTCTTTGAGCAGCGTGCTTGCCGATTTCTCGGCGAAGCGGTCGAGTGAGACGAGTTGGTCGAGGGTGAGCTTGTAGAGGTCGGCCACGCTGCGCACCAGGCCGCGGTCGAGCAGTTGGGCCACGGCCGCTTCGCCGAGTCCTTCGATGTTCATCACGCCGCGGCTGCCCCAGTGCTCGACGGTGCCGTGGAGCAGGGCGGGGCAGTCGACGTTGACGCAGCGGTAGTCAGCCTCGCCTTCTTCGCGCACGGCGGGATTGCCGCATACCGGGCAGTGGGTGGGGTAGACGAAGGGCTCCTTGCCGCGGGGGTGCTCGGGGTCCGAGACGATCTCGGCCACCTTTGGAATCACGTCGCCGCCGCGTTCGACCTTGACCCAGTCGCCGATGCGCAGGCCCATGCGCTCGATCCAGTCGGCGTTGTGCAGGGTGGCGGCCTTGATGTTGGCGCCGCCCACGAACACCGGAGTCAGTTGTGCAGTCGGGGTGAGTTTCCCGCTGCGTCCCGTGGTGATCATAATGTCGACCATCTGGGTGATGGCCTGTTCGGCGGTGAACTTGTAGGCCAGGGCCCAGCGCGGGGCGCGGCCGGTGTAGCCGAGGCGCTGCTGGGTGGCTTGCGAATCCACCTTCAGCACCACGCCGTCGATGTTGTAGCCCAGCGTGGCTCGCCGCTGTTCGGCCTGGTGGATGAAGTTGAGCATTTCCTCCACCGTGTGCACGCGGCCGCGATGAGGGTTTACGCGAAATCCCATGGCCGTCAGCGCATCGAGCGTGGCCTCCTGCCCGATGGGGAGGTACTCGCCGCCGCTGAGGAGGAAGTAGGCGTAGAGATCGAGGCGGCGCTGAGCGACGATGCTGGGCTCGACGGTGCGCAGCGTGCCCGCGGCGGCATTGCGGGGATTGACGGCCGGCGTCAGTCCCTGTTTCTCGCGTTCTTCGTTCATTTTCAGGAAGGCGGCTTCGGGCATCACTACTTCTCCGCGCACTTCAAAGGACTGCGGCACGCCCGCCTTTTTGAGTTGCTGCGCCGAAATGCTCAGGGGCACGCTGCGAATGGTGCGGATGTTGGAGGTGACGTCTTCGCCGGTCTGGCCATCGCCCCGGGTGAGGCCGTAGGCGAGGCGGGCGCCCCCGTCTTCGGCCAGTTCGTAGTGCAGAGCGATGCTGAGGCCATCGAGCTTCAACTCCGCGGTGAACTCGACGGGCAGGTTGCCGGCGAGGCCGTGCACGCGGCGGTCCCAGTCGCGGAGTTCTTCCTCGGAGTAGGCGTTATCGAGGCTCAGCATGGGGCGCGAGTGGCGCACCTTGCGGAAGCCCTCGGCGGGTTTGCCGCCGACGCGCTGGGTGGGGGAGTCGGGGGTGAGCAATTCAGGATGGTCGGCCTCGAGCTGCTTGAGCTCGTTCATGAGGGCGTCGAAGTCCTTGTCGGAGATCTGGGGAGTATCCAGAACGTAATACAAATGCTCGTGGCGCCGGAGCTCGGCGCGCAGATGCTCCACGCGCTGAGCGGCGTTGGTGGATGATTGGGTTCCTTCGTCCATGGGCAGGATTATAGGATGCGGCCCACCCTCGGGGTCCCCACAAACAGGTCTTCGTTGGTGGGGTGATCGACCGGTTACTATGGGTGGCAGCACGCATGGAGCCTCTCACGCACTTCTTCACCGGAGCCTGCATCGGGCGCGCCGGACTCAACCGCAAGACTGCCTACGCGACACTGGGGGCGACCCTGGCGGCGGAGGCGGCGGATATGGACGTCTTCTGGGGCTTCCGCGGGCCGGTGGAAGAACTCAAGCATCATCGCGGCATTACCCATACCTTCATTGCTGTCCCGGTGGCGGCGGCGGTGATTGTGGGCCTGGTGTGGCTGCTGCATCGCTGGAACGAACGACTACGGCTGCGACGGCGTAGCGCGCATCCGCCGGATCCGGGTGCACCGATTCCGCCGCGATTGCAACCGCGCCCGGTGCGCTGGGGGTGGCTGTATCTCAGCTGTTGTATCGCCGCGCTCAGCCACATTGTTCTCGACTGGACCAACAACTACGGGGTGCGGCCGTTTTTCCCCTTCAACCCGCGCTGGTATGCGGGCAGCTTCATGTTTATCGCCGAGCCGGTGCTTTGGGCGTTCTTTTTACTGGCCTTGGTCTTGCCGTGGTTGCTGGGGCTCGCCGATCGCGAGATAGGAGCGCGCCGAACCAGGTTTCGGGGACGGGGATGGGCGATCTTTGCGCTCACGGGGATGGCTGCGCTGGGGACCTGGCGCTGGATGGAACACGCCCAGGCCGAGGCGATGCTCCAGAATACCCAGCTGACCAGCGCTCCGGTGACCAGGCTCGGGGTCCAGCCCTACCCCATCAATCCCTTCCGGTGGCACGCCATTTTGGAGACACAGACCTTCTATCAGACCGCGGAAGTGAACACCCATACCGGCGCGATCGAGAGCGATCCCCAGACCGACGTGCTCTACAAGCCCGACGATTCTGCTGCGATCGAGGCGGCCAAGCGCACCGCGCTGGGCCGGGTGTACCTGGATTGGGGAGCCTGGGCGGTGGTCCGCGACGTCGGCCAGCAGCCTATGGCGGGCGTGGACCCGCCGCAATTGGCGCCGGGGCGGGAATGGACGACCGTTGAATTTACCGACCTGCGCTTTGCCTATGCGTTCCTCCAGCGCGGTCAGGCGCGGCCTCCTTCCGGGCTTAGCGGATGGGTTTACATCGTGGATGGGCGCGACGAAGCGGCGGAAGGCATGGGCGGGCGGGAGCAGAAGTAGGACCAGAGCTAGTCAGTGTCTGCCGAATCGACCCAACATCCAACAAAATGGCTACGTCATCCCTCAGGGCCTAAAGGCCGGTTCATTTCATGGCGTTTTCGGCACGACTGAAGAGGTTGCGGAAAAAGCCGGGGATGAGGCAAATCCGACGAAAAGATCTCCCTCGGCGGCTAAAGCCGAACTGAAATTGATTGGGTTAAAACGTACGGGCTGATGCCTGTACCCTTCACGAAATGCATTTTTCAGAAGTCGCAAGCATGGGGCACGGAACATTTGTTTCCTGTCAGGGATTAGTTAGGAGCTGGCAAACCTTTCGCGAGTTACGGGTTGACCCACCGGGCTCAGCCCCCCACAATGGATGTACGGCGTTTTCGGAATATGAAAATGCGACGGCGCCGCTTGTCCCGTTGCGCTTACCCAGGGAAATTCAAGACTCGAGGTCGTTATGCCCGCCTATCTGCTGTTGGTTGCTGCTGTGTTGAGCCGTATTGTTCCGCATCCCGACTGGCTGAACTTCACGGCCGTTGGTGGAGCGCTGCTGTACTTTGGCGCGCGGCGTTCGTGGCGCGAGATGGTTGCTCCGCTGGCCGCACTGATGGCGACCGACTACGTGCTGACGGTGTTCACCTATCACTACAGCTTTCATTGGCAGGCCTATGTGACCACCTGGGCGTGGTACCTGGCGGTCATGGCGCTGGGGCGGGTTCTACTGCAGAGCCGGACTACTTTCCTGCGCGTGGCCGCGGGCGTGATTCTGGGCCCGACATTGTTCTTCGTGGTTTCGAATTACGCGGTGTGGGTGGGTGGAGACATGTATCCGCGCACTATGGGCGGACTGATGGCGTGCTACGCCTCGGCGGTCCCGTTCTATCGCAACGACGTGGTTTCGACGGCCATTGTGGCGGGGTTGGCGTTCGGCCTTCCGGTGCTGGTGCGGCGGATGAGCCGGGCGCACGCGGTTCCCGCGTCGTGAGCGGTTGAAGCACAGGGCGCTCCAACTCTGATGATGAAACCGACCCTAGTCTCACACCCGCTGTTGCCGACCCGCGGTGGATGAGAAGGAATGATTTGGGTTCGTGGTTTCCCACCCTTGCGACAGAAATACGTCGCAAGGATGGGGCACGGAGCATTTGTTTCTTTTCGGCAGAGCCCGGATGCATGCGGTTCCCGCGTCCTGGGCGGTCCGCTGGTGGGCTCAGACCATGCTGCCACGGCGTTTCCTCAGCCACCACCAGGCGAAGCCAAGCCCTGACAGGCCGAGTACGATTCCCAGCGCCAACAGGGCGTGGTGGGCGACGACGTCGACGGCGCCGGGACCCAATTTGAGGACCAGCAGCGAAAGTATGAGCCAGCGGACCAGGCGGCCGGTGAAGACCGCGAACAAGAAAAGCGGGACCCGCATTTCGAACACGCCGGCGGCAAACACGAAGGCCTTCCAGGGGGTGGGCGGGGGAAGCATCGACGGGATAGCCATGGCCCAGAATTCCTGGCGTTCGAAGCGGGTCCGCATGGCCTCAAACCGCGCCTGGTGGACGCGCTTGCGCAAGAACAGCTCGCCGCCGGCGCGTCCAAGCCCGTACGGCAGCAGACCACCTATGGCGGAGCCGGCTGCCGCGAGCAGGGCATACATCCAGAAGTGGCTCTTATCGTTCCAGATGTAAATGGCCAGGATGGCGTCCATGGGGACGGGGATGGTTGAGGAATCGAGCAGGGCCACCGCGCCGGCTCCCCAGAAGCCCATCTTGACGATGGCGGGGAGGATGACAAACTTCCATTCCTGCAACAGATGCACGAAAAACTGCTTCAATCACGGTCCCCTTCCGGCCGTTGATCCGTCCATGTAGAAAGACCCACGTAGAAAGACCATTGTACGGTGCGTGCGTTTGCGGGGTGCGGCCGGCGGCGCAGGTGCGATGGATGGGACGCGCGATCCAGACGGCGGGTTTCCTGCTTTCGCAGGGGATGAGAGAATACGAAGGAAGGACTCGAAACGGAGCCGTGCGGCGGAGTGTGCGCCGCGGTTCCTGCCGGACGAATGCCCTTAAGCGTAGTGCCAACCAGCGTGAACGAGCCCAAAGAGCCGACGGGAGCCACTCCGGAGCCCGTAGAGGCGGCGCATGGCCCCGAGAACGGGAGGCCGGCCGGCTCGGATTCTGTCCGGGTGTCGGGAAAATCCGACGATCCTGGAGCAGATTCGGAACAGAATTCGGCCGAAATGGGCGCGGAACGCAACGGATCCCCAGTCGTACGGGGCTCGCGGTGGATCGACTACGATACCCACGAACTTCTGGAGATGATCAGCGAGCTCGAGGACGAGCGCCGCTGGGCCCGTCTGCGTGAAGGCCTGTGGATCGCGATCCTGATTCACCTGGTGCTGCTCTCGTCGCTGACCTGGATCCCGCGGTACATCTTCAAAGTTCCGCCGGTGATCGACCCGTTTGAGGCCATCAAGCAGCGCAAGGACGATCTGAAATATCTTGACCTTCCGCCGGACCTGCTGAAGCGCCTTCAACCCAAGGCGGCGGTCAAGCCGGCGCCGCAAAAGCCGCCGCAGATCGACAAAAAGACCCTGGAAGCCTTGAACAAGGCTATGCCGCCGCAGCTGCCTCCCGCGCCGGCACCCAAGGTGGAGCCCGCTCCGGCGGAGCCTCCGCCGCCTGCGCCGAAGCCGGAATCGCAGTCGCAGCTGGAAGCTCCGCAGCCCAAGGCGGTTCCGGCACGACCCACTTTTGCCATGGGGTCAGCGAACCCGGCTGATCAACTTCGCGATGCGATGCGGGGCTCGCGCAACGCCGGAGAAGGGGCCGATAATGCGCCTTCCGGTCCTGGGATGGCAAAGCATCCGGGCGCGGGCGGCGGGGTGCAAATCCTTTCGGATCAGCAGGGCGTCAATTTCGATCCCTGGCTGCGACGGTGGTATTTCGAAACCGAGCACACTTGGGATCAGTTGATTCCGGACGAGGTGAATCCGCCCATCCTGAAGCAGGGCCAGGTGCAAATCCGGTTCAAAATTCTGCCTAACGGCCGGATCATGGAGGGCAGCATGGTTCTCGAAGGCCGGTCGGGCGATACGGCGCTCGATCGTGCGGCCTGGGGCGCGCTTACCGGCTCGAATTATCCGCCGCTGCCGCACGAGTTCCACGGCCCCTTCCTCGAACTCCGCGCGGTTTTCATGTACAACCTGCGGCCGTAAAAACGGCTTCTAGCTTCTAGCTTCTAGCTCCTAGCTTCTAGCTTGGGCACCCCGGCCTGTTGGCTTGACGGCTTGGTGCTTCCGGCTTGGATCGCGCAGGTCTATGATGGATCTTCACCACTGCGAGTCTTGGAGGAGGATTCTATGAGTGCGGAGCTAACTGGCCGTAAGCAGGGCCGCCGCGACTTTCTGAAGGTAGGCGGCGTGGCTACGGCCGCGTTGCTGACGCCTTCGGCGTTTGCGGTTACACCTAATCACCCCAGCGACCAAGACCCGTCGCCGGGGACCCCGGCCAACAAGGCGCTGCCGGCGCTGCCCTCGAATCCTGTTACATCGAAGGCCATGCCGACGCGCAACCTGGGCAAAACCGGGTACAAGGTGGGTATCTTCTCGCTGGGTGGGCAGGCGGCGCTGGAGCACGCCAACAACTTCGATAACGCGGTGCCGATCATCGAGCGCGCGCTGGACATGGGCGTGAATTACATCGACACGTCGTCGATTTACGGCGGGCCGTCGCGCTGGAGCGAGCAGTACGTGGGCAAGGTGATGGCCAAGCGCCGGAATGAGGCGTTTCTCGCCACCAAGACCAAGGAAAGGACGCGCGACGACTCGATGCGCATGATCGAGAAGTCGCTCGAGCTGTTGCAGACCGATCACGTGGACCTGTGGCAGCTGCACGACGTGGGCACGATGTACGACGTCGACCAGATCTTCGCCAAGGGCGGCGCGATGGAAGCGCTGCTCGACATGCAGCAGCAGAAAGTGGTGCGCTTTCTCGGCATCACCGGGCACTACAGGCCTGAGGCGCTGATGGAGTGCATTCACCGGCATGATTTTGACGCGATTTTGATGGCGATGAATGCAGCCGATCCGCACCACTACAGCTTTAACGAGCAACTGCTGCCGCTGGCGGTGGAGAAGCAGATGGGCATTATCGGGATGAAGATTCCGGGGCGCGGGCGCATTCTGTCGTCGTGGAACCCGCCGCCTGTCGAGCAGCAGAAGAAGTCGTGGGAAGGTATGACGATCCAGACCACCAACCCTGGAACGCTCACGATGCGCGAGGCGATGTACTACACGCTGTCGCGGCCGGTGAGCACGGTGATCATCGGGTGCGATTCGGTTGCGCAGCTCGAGGAGAATGTGCAACTGGCGCGGGACTTTACGCCCATCAACGACAAGCAGGCCGGAGAGCTGGTGGCCAAGGCGGAGCCGTGCGCGAAGCCGTCGCTGTTTTTCCGGTTTTACGAAAGGCCGTGAAAATAGCGGAGCGGAGTTAGTAAGACGAGGAAGCCTCACCTAACGGTGGGGCTTTTCTTTGAGATGTGGCCTCTCGCCTGGGGATCCATATGGCCACGGATTCCCGCTTCTTCGAGGGTTACTGGCGAGAAGTGGGGGGCGGTCACGTCTTTGTCCAAAACGCGAGATAAATCACCCTTTTCTTTGGCCGACTCTTTCCCTGCCTGTCAAACCCCGATCAAATCAGGCGCAAATTGAACATCTGCTTGTGACCTACCGCACGTCACGTGGTGTTACATGCGCGTAGGCTCGCGCCACGTCGGCTTTTGTGTATGGCTGAAATCCTTTTTGATGCGGACGTGCCGGGTACCCGGTGCAGGCCAGATTGAGGATTGTTCCAAGACCGCCATGCCGTTCTTGCACCGGGGCAAGCACTTCGAACGAGGTGCCAAGTGCGGAGAATGCAGGAGGAAACCATGCCGACGAATATCAATCGAAGAGAGAAGACACCCTCGGCTTGTCCAAGGAGCCTGGGGAACGCCGACGTTTGGGAAAAATGCTGGCGCTGGTTGCGGTTGCAATTTGGAAGAGGGGCACTGACTTTGGTTTTGTTCGCCTGTCTTGCTTTGGGCGGGGTGCGACACGCTCCCGCACAGACTTACAGCGTGGTGCACAGCTTCAATGGCAGCGACGGGGGAATGCCAATTGCGGATCTCATCACGGATTCGTCGGGCAATATCTATGGCACAACCTTTAGCCCTGGTACCGTGTTCAAATTGGATCCCTCCGGCAACCTGACTGTGCTCCACACCTTCACTGGCAGCGACGGAGCCTTTCCACTTGGTGGTCTCGTCATGGACTCGTCGGGCAATCTCTACGGTACCGCCCGGCAAGGCGGCACTTCGAGCTTCGGTACCGTGTTCAAATTGGACCCCTCCGGTAATGTAACCGTGCTCCACAACTTCAATGGTAGCGACGGGATAGTGCCCCAAGGGGATCTCATCAGGGACTCGTCAGGCAATCTTTACGGGACAACCGCGCTAGGCGGCTCTGACGGCTCCGGTACGGTGTTCAAGTTAGATCCCTCCGGCAACCTGACCACGCTCTACAGCTTCGACGGCAGCGAAGGGGGACCCACTGGAGGTGTCATCATCGACTCGTCGGGCAATCTCTACGGTACCACTGGTGGCAGCGGCTGGTCGGCCCGGTGGGTGTTTTTTAGTCTCGGTAGCGTGTTTAGATTGGACCCTTCCGGCAACGAGACCGTGCTCCACAGCTTCGACCTCTACGGGTATGGTCCCCCTCCCATTGGGGAATTTCCCAGTGGAGGTCTCATCATGGACGCGTCGGGCAATCTCTACGGGACCACCTACGGTGACGGCACTGGCCGGGACGAAGGTACTCTGTTCAAGGTGGACCCCTCCGGCAACCTGACCGTGCTTCACAGGTTCGGTCTGGGCGACGGGGTAAATCCCGGGCCATTTTCCTCTGCGCGTCTCATCATGGACGCGTCGGGCAATCTCTACGGCACCGCTACGGCAGGCGGCCTTTTTGGCCCCGGCACCGTGTTCAAATTGGACCCCTCCGGCAACCTGACCGTGCTCCACAACTTCGCTATCGATGGCGGTGACGGGAAAAATCCCTGGGCAGGTCTGGTCATGGACCCGTGGGGCAATCTCTACGGCACCACCGAGACGGGCGGTTCTTTTGAAAACGGCACAGTGTTCAAGCTTGATATGTCGGTGCCCTTCTCCGCCTTCAGCGGCAAGCTGGATATCGGGTTGTGGCCTAAGCCGCGGTTCCAACTCAAAGCGAAGTTCACGCAAGGCGCTGGAGCCGAAGCCATTGATCCCGTAACGCAACCCGTAAAACTAACCGTTGGCCCATATACTGTCACGATTCCTGCAGGGTCGTTCCGGGCTTTGAGAGACGGGGCATATGCGTTCGAGGGCGCCATCGATGGAACGGAGCTTCGAGTTCACATTTTGCAGACCGAAGCGAACAGCTACCGGGTTCACGTGGATGCGGCCTGCGTGGATTTGACCGCGTCCAGCAATCCGGTTCCGGTAAGTCTGTACATAGGGCACAACAACGGTGCAACCGAGGTGACGGCCGACTTTGAACGGCGAGGGATGATTTTGCGGTTTGACTGTCCATGCGAAGACCATCGCGGCCGCGATCGCGGAAGGGGGAAGTGAAGGCCGTAGCCTGGGTGTGCGCCAGGGCGGCATACTGAGCACCAATCTCCATTAGCATCAGGCGGTGCGCTTGCGGAGAACCCAGGTGGTCATGCAGCGGTGGTCCTGGACGATGGTGGTTTTGAGGGGGTCGACGAGGACGGCGTCGAGTTCGTCGGTCAGGTCGAGGAGCATGTCTTCGTCGACGAGGAACCATTCCTGGCCGTCGGGCATTTGGAATAGGCCACCCTCAAGGCGGGGGAAGTCCATGCCGATGCGGGAGGCAAGGCGGCAGAACAGGAGGCCGCCGGGACGCAGGACTCGCCAGAGTTCAGAGAGCATGGCGCGGAATTGGTCTTCATCGCGGGCGAAGTGGAGGACGGCGGAGCAGAGGACCGCGTCCATGCTGGCGTCGGGAAACGGCATTTGTTCGATGGGGGCAACTTGAAAGTTCTCTGCGGGAAGGCTCGTGCCGAGAGATGCGGAGAGTTTTCGGACGTGGTCGATAGCCGCGGCGTTCAGGTCGGCGGCGAAAACCTCGCAGCCTTCGCGGAGCAGGTGGACGAGGTTGCGGCCGTAGCCGGAGCCCGCGTCGAGGATGCGCATGCCTGCGCCGAGATTGCCGCGCAGGATCTGGTCGAAGACGTAGATATCGATCTGGCCGAACTGTTCCTGGACGGTGAGGGGCAAAACGAGGTCCTTTATTGGTTGAGATTCGTGGTATCCCAGGTCTCAAATCGAGACCTGGGGCACCCGGCCGAGATTTGTGCTTTCCCACCCTAAGCGCAAAAACAAAGACGCGCTTAGGATGGGGCACCCCGGTTTTGTGCACGATCGACGAAAAAGACAACCGCAGGTCCTTCGGCTTCGCTGCGCTTCGCTCAGGATGACAAATCTTATCGGCCAGGATGACAAATCTTATCGGTCAGGATGACAAATCTTATCGGTCGGGATGACAGGTCTTATCGGTCGGGATGACGAATCTTATCAGTCAGGATGACAGGTTGAGGTAGAGGCGGTAGTGGTCGTCGCTGATGGCGGTGAAGGGGCGGAGCTTGATGGAGCCGGCGTCGGTCTTGGCTTGCCACTCGGTTGAGCCCGCGGCGGCTTGCGTGATGGCGAGCAGGTCCTGTTTGCGGAGGTTGGCGGGGATGGCGCCAACGCTGAAGAGGGCGAGCGGGCCGTGCACGGGAGCGAGCAGGTTGGGGTGCTGGGGGTCGACGGCTTCGAGGGTGGTGGGCATGTCGAATTCGATTTCGATGCGGTCGCTGTTCTTCCAGGTGCGGTTGAGGCGGGCGAACTTGCCGGGCTCGATGGGGTCGGAGATGCGCTTGCCGTTGACCGCGACGGTGGTCTTGGACCCGGCCCAGGCGGGAATGCGCGGGTAGACGGCGAAGGCCGCGGGCTTGTCCGTTGCAATGGTGATTTCGGTGGAGGGGGTGTGGGGATAGCTGGTCCGCTGGGTGAGGGCGATGGCGGCGCCGGCGCGGGACCACTTCACGCGTGAGGGCACGTAGAGGTTGACGTAGATTCCATCGCTGTCGTGGAAGTAGGAACTGACGCCGTAGTCGGCGGTGACCTGCGAAAACGTGCCCGTGCAGCAGTGCCATTTGTAGGGGTGATAGAACTTCGATCCGTCGTTGTTGTAGTCGGAGTAGTAGAAGCCGTGGCCGTCTTCCTGGATGGGCTTCGCTCCGAGAATGCAGTTGTAGAGGACGCGCTCCATGCTGTCGCCGTAGCGGCTGTCGCGGGTGACGCGGGTGAGGTAACGCGTGATTTTGAAGTGGGCGTAGGAGCCGCAGGGAGTCTCGAAGCTGGAATGGGTTTTGGAGAGGCTCTCGCCGATCTCACCGCTGCCGGGCTCGCGGAAATCCTCGTCGGGGCCCCAGCCGCCAGTGGCAAAGCTCTGCGTGGTGCGCAGGAACTCGAAGCCATTTTTCGCTGCGCGCAGATGCTTATCGGAGCCGAGCACGAGGTACGCCTGCATGGCGGAGCTCATGGCGTTGACGTGGCTGTAGGCGTGCTTGTGGGGAAGCACGTTCTGACCGTTGGCGAGAGGGTCCCAGTACCAGTCGTCGGCGAGGAAACGGACGGCGAGATCCTTGTAACGGTCGCCGGCGCCGCGTTCGAAGGCGATGAAGGCATTTTCGGGGAGAGTGTAGGGCTCGTCCCAGCAGAAGGATTCGTCATGCTGGTGAGGGCGGGCGATCTGTTCGGCGCGGGAGAGGCCGCGGGGGGGCAGATGGGCGGAGACGGAATCGAGCGTCTTGTCGAGAATTTTGAGGGCATCGGGCGCGGCGGCGAACTGGTGGGCGTCGAGCAGGCCGATGGAGATTTTGTCGTAGGTGTAGGCGGGGAAACGGTGGTCGTCCCAGAAATGCTCGGAGATTGCGGGGGCGAAGTTGCGCACGATGCGGTGGACTTTTTCCTGGGTGGCCTTGTTGCCGGTGGCGGCATAGTCGCGTGAAAGGCCAGAAAGATATTGGCCGAAGCTGTGGCAGGGGGCGAAGCCGTTGTTGGGGCGGGCATCGAGATCGCTGAGGGGCGCCCAGCTGTACCACCCGCCCATATCCTCGCCGGGGGCGGGGACTCCGGCGCGCTGGCGGAAGGGCTTGAGGAGGGCGTCTTCATCGAGGGCGGCATAGAAGGCGTGGTTGGTCTGGAACTGCTGGCGGAGAGGGCCTTCGAGGAGTTCGACGTCGCCGTAGCCGAACTGCTGCAACGGCGCGGGGGCGGCGGCCAGCATTTGGCGGGACGGCAGGATGGAGGCCGCGGCCAGGGCGGCGCTGGTCTTGAGGAATTCTCGGCGCGAAGAGTTCATGATGCGGGCTCCCTTGGATTGGGCGCGAAGTTGGAGGCCAGAAGCCGGGCGGAAATGAATCGACGTGACTTCCAATTCAAGCACATCGCGGGTGGAGGTGAAAATGCGGTCTCGCGGCGTTGTCCGATTTCCGCCCAAGCAGAGCTTGGACGGGGCACCCCGGTTTCGGGTTGGGCCGGGACCGCGGCGTCAGTGCTTGGTCCAGCCGTGCATTCCGGCTTCGAAGCTGCGGCGGTCGAGACGGGGCAGTGTTCGCGCCACTTTGTCGGGAAAGAGGTCGTAATGCCTCGCCGCGATGAGGTACTCCGGGACGCACCAGACGTCTTCCTCTGAGGTCATCCAGTGGCGGCTGTCGAGGCGCGCCAGATTCACCGGACGGGAGTAGGAACGGAGAGTGCGTTCGCCGCGCAGGTTGTAGTAGTGCTCGAAGTAGCTGAGCGCCAGTTCGCGCAAGGTGCGGTAGATGGGGGCCCGGAAGCGCAGGCCGGCGAAGTTGGACTTGGCGATGCTTCCCCACAGGCCGCGTTCGCGGTAGAGAGCGAGCACGTGGTCGTCGTCGTGCACGGCTTCGAGATCCATGAGCAGCGGCGGGTGGCCGTTGATACGGAGGGCGGCGGCGGCGAGCAGGGCGCCTTCGAGGCAGTGTCCCTTGCGCTCGAGGAGCGCGCGCTGGGGAGACCGCGCCGTGTTGGCGTACTGGTAAGGCAGGGCGTCAATAAACCGCTGGATGCGGGCCGGAGTCTTGAGCGCGCGCAAGGTGCGCAGATTTTGGGGCGACAATCCGAAGGTCTCGCGCCTGTCTCGCCGGATTCCGTTTCTCGACAGTTCCTTACCGTTCAAAGGCAAAGGCGCGACTCTTCTGGAAACTCCCGGGAATTATACAGATTTGCCACTATGGTGCCAGGGAGTCTTTGAACAAGTGACCGTGAGGGACGCCGGCATTCCCTCAGGGGCTAAAGCCCACTTTACCTTGATTGGCAGGATGTACGGGCTGAAGCCCGTACCCTTCAATACAGCTGGATGTACGGGCCGAAGCCCGTACCTTTCAATACCGCTGGATGTACGGGCCGAAGCCCGTACCCTTCAATACAGTTACTTGTTCAGAGGCTCACTAAGGCAGGATCACTAACTCGGGCTTGCTGCCGCCGCTCATGCCGTAAACCGCTCCGGAGTAGAACGCACCCGCATCGTACTTGTAGCAGCCGGGGTTCTGAGCCTTTACGGTTATTGGCTTGGCTCCGCCGCCGATGATGGGATCGTCGGGGTCAAACGGCGAGTCCGTTCCGAACGAGATCATGAAGCCACTGTTCTTGCTGGACGTCATCCACGTGACCGTGGTGCCGGCCTTGATGCAAAAGAACTGGTTGTTCTTGGCGTTGGGAATGCCTGGCTTGACGGTGGAACCGTCCCCCGATTTGCGCACATCGATTTTGCAAGGCTCGGAGGCAGATCCGCAGGTATTGGCGGCGGTGCACATGTCCGCCGGCTTCGGTTCGTCACAGACGTACTTGCTTTTGGCTTCGGTCGTGGAGGCGCCAAGCAACACGATCGATGTCACCAATGCCACACTGCATGAACGCAGTTGTCTTCTCATAATCTTTCCTCGCGGGATTTGCACGGACTGTTCATGGTTCGAGACATCAGGCGGATCGGATTTACTTCTCCTTGTCGCCGCCCGGCCATACGATGACGTTGTTGAGTTTCCAGGAGTTCATTCTGAGATCCCACTGGGGCTCGCCATCCTTGTTGATGGTGAGCTGGGTGGCCGGAAAGAGGACGCCGTCGCTCTTACCCTTGTCCTGATCGTTGATCCGTATTTCACCCGCCGTCAGATTGAAGGACTGCGATTGGGTACTATAGTAGGCTTCGCCGAAGGCAATCTTGCGATTCGTAATGAACCGGATCGACCGTCCGGTGGGGGTCTTGATCTCGCGGATATAGGAGACGTCGAATCCCAGGGTGCCGGGCATTGTGATGCGGCCTACGGCCTTCATCTTTTCAAGCGCGTTGGCGAGACCGTTGTTCTGACCCTTCTGAAAGGAGTCGACCAGAATCTGCCGGTCATCGGCGGTGGAATACTCGTAGATGATGAGCCTGACCGTGAAGTTCTTCCCCATTTGGGTGCTGGTGCCGTAGGCCTGGGCATCGATCGTTTCATACTTTTCGCGGGCGAATCCCGGGATCGTTGTCATGGCAAGGATCGCCACCGCGGCAATACCCGTCTTCAATTGTCTGGATACGATGTTCACTTGTCCTCCCTGTGCGTAACGTGCAATGGCGATGATTCAGGTGTGGCGATTAAATGAACGGCCAGCAGATGGTACAGTCACCGGATCTCACCGTTGTCTCGCGCGACGACCAAGGTACCAATCCTCAACGGGGGGAGGAAACTGGCAGAAGTACCAGCCTCAAACCGGCTATTGTCCGACCGGGAACTAAAAAATTTGGTGGGATGGGCGCCTATTCATGGCGCAAGGCGCGCATGGGGTTCATGGCGGCGGCGCGCCGGGCCGGAATCCAGCTGGCCGCCGTGGCCACGGCTATCAACAGTGCGGCCGAAGCGGCAAACGTGATGGGATCCCAGGAGCGCAGGCCGTAGAGCAGGCTGGCGATGAGGCGGCCCATGGCGAGCGCGGCGCAAACGCCGGCAGCAATGCCGATCGCGGCCAGCCATGAGGCTTCGCGCAGGACCATGACCAGAACGCGGCGGGGTTCAGCGCCGAGAGCCATGCGGATGCCAATTTCGCTGGTGCGGCGCGAAACTGCGTAGGCCATGATGCCGTAGATCCCGATGGCGGCCAGCACCAGGGCGAGGACGCCGAACGCCGCGGTGAGGTCGGCGAAATTGCGCTCATTCTGCATTCTCGACGCGATCTGCTCGTTCTGGGTGCGCACGTCGAGAAGGGGCAGGTTGCGGTCAATTGCGCCGACCGCCTGGCGCAGCAGGGGCAGGAGGGCCTGCGTGTCGGTGCGCGTGGAAACGGCGAACGTAACACCGGAGACGCCGTTCTTCTCTTCCCAGTAGGGCGTGTAGAACGTGGGTTCCGGCGGTTTTCGCAGGCTGTCATATTTGGCGTCGGCGCATACGCCGACAATCTGCAACCGGATGGGATTGTTCCCGCCAAACTCGAAGGTTCGCCCGACAGGACTTCGGCCGGCGAAATACTTCTTTGCCAGGCTCTCGTTGATGACCGCGACCTTCACCGAGGTCTCGGTATCCGTCGCATCAAATGCGCGGCCGGCGATGATGGGGATGGCGAAGGTTGGAAAGAAGGTCCTGCCCACGTCGTTCGAAAGAGCGCTCGGATTGCCCTCGGGCTTGCGCTGCCGGCCCTCCGGGATGAAGGAATGCACGCTCACGTTGCCGGCGATGAGAGGCAACCCGGTCAGGGTGACCGATTGCACGCCCGGAATGGCCGTGAGCTTCTCTTCGATCTGGCGGTAGAGCGGGGTGGTCTTTGCGCCTGGATAGCTGGTTTGCGGGGGCTCAATACCGAACAGCAGGAGATGATCGGGCTGAAAGCCGAGCCGGGCGCGTCCGAGCTGCGACAGGGTCTGGACAAACAGCCCGGCGCCGACGACAAGCAGCATCGACAGGGCCACCTGGATGACGACGATGGCCTTGCCGGCGAGGCCGCGGCGCCGATGCGACGCTGTGCGAGCCGAGTCTTTAAGTCCGGAGCTGATTTCGACGCGCGCCGACTCCCAGGCTGGCGCAAGCCCGAAGACCAGTCCGGTGAGAATCGACACGGCCGTCGCAAAGGATAAGATCCTCCAATCAAAACGCGCGGAAAATGCCGGGGGCGCCCATGAACTCGAGAGCAGATGGGGGATGGCATCGCGAACCAGGTACGCGAGCAGGAGGCCGGCAGCGCCGCCAAGCAACGACAGAGTGAGGCTCTCGGTCAGCATCTGGCGAAGGATGCGCCGGCGGCTGGCGCCCAACGCTACGCGCACGCTCACTTCACGTTGCCGGGCGCCGGCACGGGCCAGGAGCAGGTTTGCCAGGTTGGCACAGGCCAGCAACAGCACGAAGCCGGAAAGGCCCATGAGCACGTAGATAGGCTTGCTGAGACCCCCGGCTGCCGGGTTCTGCCCGCGGCTGCCATCGAGCAGGATCAGGCGAGGCATCGGCTTTGCGGTCTTGGCGGGCATGGTGGCGCGGACCGCGGCGTTGAGATCGACATTCAGCGCCGCCTCCGCGGACCGATCGGAATTGACGGGGTTGGCACGGCCCATTACCAGTACCCACCACAGATCCATGTTGGTGAGCAGCGATGGCCCTCCGGGCATGCCGATGTCCTGCGGTGCAACGGTGGGCTGCATGCTGAAGGGCAGAAAGATGTCGGGCGTTCCCTGCGCGGAGTAAGCACCACTGAAGCCGGCGGGACTGACACCGATGATGGTCAGGGGCACCATGTTCACGAGGATTGCCTTGCCGATGGCATCCGGGGAGCGGGCGAAATGCCTGGTCCAGAACCTGTCGCTGATGACGACCACTGGGCTGCTGCCGGGCGCGCCATCGTCGGAATCCTGAATGACGCGGCCTAACTGGGGCAGGATACCCAGGGTCTGAAAGTAGTTTCCGGAGACCATCTCCGCGCCCACGGCTTCGGCATGGCCGTTGACTGTGACCGTCTGCCGGTCAAGCGGCTTGAATGCGAGCAGGTCCTGAAGGTCGCGATTGGATTGGCGCAACTGGCGATAGACGGGATAGGAGAACGAGGTCGAGCGCTGTCCGCCTCCGGGGTCGGGATCGAATTCGCCCCACGTGTCCTCAACCGCACCATCCTTTGGTTGCGACCACCACAAGAGGCGCAGCTGTTCCGGGTGCGGCACGTTGAGCCGGTCAAGCAGCATGTGCTGCGCGGCGGTGAAGATGACGGTGTTGGCGCCTATGCCGAGAGCGAGTGAACCGATGGCAATGGCGGCCAGGCCGGGGCTCCTGGCCAGCATGCGCATGGCAAAGCGCAGATCTCCGCCGAGTTCATCGAAGATGCGCGTGCCCCAGGCGGCCCGGCAATTCTCTTTGCGGGCCGCGATGCTGCCCAGCTCGGCCCGCGCACGCCGCATTGCTTCGTGGCGGGGAAGCCCGCTTCGCATCAAGTCTTCGGCGTAGCTTTCGATGTGGAAGCGCAGCTCCTCTTCGACCTGCGCATCGAGCTGCGCGCTGCGGGTCACGGCTCTCCACCAGGTCAGAATGCGGCTGCGCAGACTCATAGCTCCTCCGGCCTCATAGTTCCTCCGGCGCGGTCTTGAGGATGGCCGCAACAACATCGGCGAACTGGTTCCACTTTTTCGCTTCGGCGTCGAGGCGCCGCCGCCCGGCCGCGGTCAGATGGTAGAAGCGGGCTCGTCTGTTGTTTTCGCTCTGGCCCCATTCGCCGGCAATCCAGCCCTCGTGCTCCAGGCGGTAGAGGGCGGGATAGAGGGACCCCTGCTGAATTTCGAGACGGTGGCGGGAAATCTGCTGGATGCGGAGCAGCACGCCGTAGCCGTGCAGCGGCCCCAGGGACAAGGCTTTCAGGGCCAGCATTTCGAGGGTGCCCTGCAACAGATCGATGGGGGTGTTCTTTGCCATTCGGCCGCTCTCCAAGTCTGGCTAGGAGAGTAGCCGCCTTCTCCCAGACTGTCAAGGAGAGACGGACTCGGGCGCGACGTTCGGCAGCCGCGCTGCCGAGGCTTCAAGCTGGTGGAGTTGGCGGTTATCTCGTTCGCTGCGCCTGGGCGGCCCGGTCGCTCGATTGAGTATCGACAAACGAAGTCCGTTCGACTGGGGGGACGAAGGCGCGCAACAGGCCTGCTCGCCTGGCCGGCTTTTTGAAGAGCTGGACTTGGGGTGGAGTCAGCCATATTTTGGGAATCACGCAGGCTCGACCCACTTCCAAAGACCGGCGGACACTGCCAATGATGGCGCGATCGGCCCCCAGTTCAGATAGCTCGTCGAGCAGATCGGCCAGCTTGGTAAAGCCGTGGAGCGTGGGCGTTTCGTCGGTATTCCAAGCCGTGGCGGTGAGTACGAACTTCGACAGGCTGCCCGGGCGGGACGGTTTTGCGTAAAGAGCAAAGGGCCGAAGCTGTTTCGGCAACTGGATCAGCGTTCCCATTCCATCTCCAAAGACGCACTGCAGGTGGACTTGAGAATCCCCTCGATAGAGGGTGGGGAAGAGGGTACGATTGCGGCGCGCGGAGTCCGCGCGCACCTCACTGAGTAGCCGACCCCCGATGACTGGCTCAATAACTTTAGACGCTACCCGGTGAGGCGGATTACTGCATATACACAATTTGGGGGAAGGACGTAACCGGCAAGTCGAGTCGATCGCCGTACCGCCGGGGTCTCGCGAGGCCATCGTTCTTGCTTCGGTCCGGACTGAGAGTCCAGCCAACGCAGATCTTCATGAAGAGAAGCAATCACGAGAGGAAGGCGAACGAGGTCAACGGAGCCGCGATGTGGCGGGTGGGGGGATGGTGCCAGCTTCCGCTGCGAATTTCAATGGCAAGAGCCTGTTTCCATGAGGACTTATGTATCCCGTGATTGCTTTGAAAACGGCTCATTCGCCGGGGAAACCGGTTCCTGGACGGTTTCTTTCGTTTTGCTTTTGGTGCGCCGGGCGGTATGGGCGACCTGCGCGGCGTACAGGAGTCTGGTAGCCTCGTTGCCGTCGAGAGCACCCAGAAGCATTCCGTGAGTCGTGCAGGCAATAAAATTCCGAATATTGCGGCATCCCGTGAGAGGCGGCATGGCGAGCCGATATGCCTGGCATGCCTTAGCCCTGGCGGAGAGGTCGGATGCGCCTTTCATTGTGGCTTCACAATAGAAGAGCACCCATGCGCGGACGCACTGCGCGACGGCAGGGTTCTCGTGGGCTACGATTGTGATCTTGTCGAGTTCCTGATTCAGCCGGAGCTCGATTTCAGTGGTCATGAATGTCTCCCTCTCGCGCACGGCAGGATGAAAGCCGCTCACTTTGGAGTATGCGCGGAAAGGCAGAAATGATATGCAAAAGGAACGACGGGACGGTCTTGACATGCTATGGCGACACAGGCTGTCGCCAATCGCTTGGTTCCGGTGGAGCGTCTTTCGGCATCCGTGGCAGTGGCGGCGATGGGAGAGGCAAATCCCGCCCAAGCAGAGCTTGGACGAGGCATCCCGTTCGTCAGGGCTACTCTCCCGAATCTCCATGAAACTATGGCTGTTCCGCAAACTTCCACAGGTGGGCCAGCACGAGTTACCAGACACAATCGACGGCCCACATCGTACGACTTCGCTTCGATGTTCGGTGTTTCCCGCTCTCTCACTATCAATTTTGTCAGTTGTTTTCCTGTCCCGGCACGTAAGACACTCCATCTGGTTCAGTGGTCGTCAGGAATGGAACCGCTTGTTGTGTTTCCTGGGCCCGAATGATGAGGAACACGTTTGTATCCTCCGTTCAAGCAATAGCTGGACTCCGAATAAGCACTGCCCTGGGACGGGGGTCGCAGTCGTCATTTTGAGAAAATCCTTAACGCTTCCCTGGTGATTTTCTTTTGCAAGACCCGTGAAATGAGCCACGCCCTACCCCATCTGCGGTCACTCGCGAAACGTGATGCCGTCGCGAAGCTGTCCGTGCCCAGCCACGCAATAGCCCAACCAACGCAATAAAGGAGCTTGCCTGTGATCACACGAAAAACTTGCACTCGACTCGCGAAGGCAGTATTCGGCATTGCCGCTGCTGCATTGTGCTCCGTCTCATTTCTGGCGCTAGCGGAATCCCCAAGCGAAAGAGTCGGTAGCGCCAATACGGTGTTTAAGGAACTTGCGGCCGACAAAGAGAACGGCCTGCCTATCAACTTGCTCAACAAGTCCGTCTGCGTGGTTATTCTGCCCTCGGTCAAGAAGGCCGGGTTCATCGTTGGAGCCCAATATGGCCAGGGAGTCATGAGCTGCCGCAGCGGTGCAAATTTCGATGGACCCTGGAGCGCACCGATCATGATGAAGTCCAGCGGCGGAAGCTTCGGGTTGCAGATCGGCGGGCAGGCAACCGACTTTGTCATTATGGTGATGAACGACGCCGGGGCGCGTTCCGTGATGAAGGGAAATGGCAAGTTGGGCGCTGAGACCAGTATTGCCGCCGGTCCTGTAGGCAAGGCTGCGGAAGCTTCAACGACCGCGACTATGCAAGCCCAGATGCTTTCCTACTCGCGCTCGAAAGGCGTGTTTGGCGGTGTCTCCCTTTCCGGAACCTCTTTAGGCCCCGATGACGGCGATAACGAGACGCTGTATGGGAAGAAAGTCACAGCGGCCGAGATCTTTTCAGGATCCGTGCCGGCGCCTGCATCCGCTTCGGACCTGAATGCAACTCTGGAACAGACGTCGCCCAAAAAGATTGTGGAGCCGGCAAAGGAGAAGTAACACTTTGCATGTCCAACTGACGGGTGGCTCGCCCGGCATTTGCGGCAGCGTTGAAAAACACTCCCGCCCAAGCAGAGCCTGGACGGGGCACCCCGTTCGTCAGAGCAAGCGACCGGCCTTTTTGGTATCCCAGGCCTCAGAAGAGAGGCCTGGGCACCCAACTTGCGCGCAGCGATTACTGGATCAGCGTGCCTTGCTCTTCGTCCTTGCCGTTGCCGTTGACTTCGTCGGGCGGGATGATCACGGCGGCGGCTACCTTGTCGTCTGGCTCCAGGAATAGCAAGCGGACGCCTTGCGTGGCTCGGCCGGCGGCACGGACCTGCTTGGTATCGATGCGGATGATTTTGCCGAACTGGCTGATGACCATCAGTTCGGAATTTTCGTTCACCAGCAGAATCGACGAGGTCTTGCCAACTTTGGCGGTCGCTTTCAGGTTATTGACGCCTTGCGCGCCGCGCGAAGTCAGGCGGTATTCGTCCACATCCGTACGTTTTCCAAAGCCGTTCTCTGTGACGGTGAGGATCAGGCACTGACTGATGCACAGCTTCTCATCAAGGGTCTTCAAGGCCTTTTCGGCGTCATAGAGTGCCTTTTCGGCGAGCTTGTCCGCGGCCTTCAGCGTCTCGTCGTCCGGCGATCCGTTGCGGCGGTCTTCGCGTGCCTTCTGTAGTGCGTTCTCCGCATCGGCGTACGTGGCTCTCAAATCGGCAAGCTTTTTGGTGAGGCCAAGCCTGGCGGCGCATTCATCGCGCTCGGCATCGCGCGTTTCATCGGAGCTGGTGATGGCCGCGCCGATAACGTAGTCGCCTTTCTTGAGAGAAATACCCTTGTTCCCGGCGGCATTGCGGCCCATGGGGCGGAGACCCCGGTTTCGTTCGGGATCGTATTCTTCCTCGAAGCGGATGGCCATGCCCTCGCGGGTGGCGAGAAAGATGGTCTGCTTGCCGTTGGTGAGATCGGCGGAAATCAAGTCGTCATCTGCGTCAATGGCAATGGCGATGATGCCGCGCGCCATGACGTTGGAGAAGTCCTTGAGCGGGGTCTTCTTGACGATGCCGTTGCGGGTGGCGAAGAAAATGAACTTGCCTTCTTCTTCGAGGTTGCGCACGGGCAGGATGGTGCGGACGTTTTCACCCTGCTGCAGGTTGAGCAGGCTCTGCATGGACTTGCCCTTGCCGGCGGCGCCGACGTCGGGAATTTCGTAGACCTTGAGCCAGTAGACGCGGCCGGTGTTGGTGAAGCAGAGCAGGTAGGCGTGGGTGGAGTCGACGATGAGCTGCGCGACGAAATCCTCTTCGCGGGTCTTCATGCCCATGCGGCCGGTGCCGCCGCGGCGCTGCTGGCGATAGATGGAGATGGGCGTGCGCTTGAGGTAGCCCTGGTGGGAGACGGTGACGGCGACCTGCTCGTCGGCGATCAGGTCTTCGAGCTGGATTTCGGCGGACTCGTCGACGATCTGGGTGCGGCGCTTGTCGCCGTACTTGGTCGCGGACGTCTTCGAGTTCCTTGACGATGACCTCGCGCAGCTTTTTGTCGCTGCCGAGGATCTCTTCGTACTCGGCGATTTTTTTCCGAATCTCGCCGAGTTCGTTGAGGATTTCGTCGACCGAAAGCTGGGTGAGGCGATAGAGCTGCAGCTCGAGGATGGCGTCGACCTGGCGCAGGGTGAGGCCGCGCTCTTCCGTGGCGAGGCGTTCGCGATCGAGGTTGATGACGATCTCGGTGCCTTTGCCCCAGGCGTAGAGGTTTTCGCGGGCTTCGGCGCGGGAGCCGGAGGCGCGGATGATGCGGATGACGGTGTCCAGATTGTCGAGGGCGATCTTGTAGCCTTCGAGGATGTGCTCGCGCTCGCGGGCCTTGCGCAGAAGGTAGACGGTGCGGCGCTGGACCACGTCGACGCGGTGATCGATGAAGGCGCGGATGGCCTGGTCGAGGCCCAGCTCGCGCGGCTGGCCGTTGAGCACGGCCAGGAAGATCATGGAGAAGCTTTCCTGCAGCTGGGTGTGCTTGTAGAGCTGGTTGAGGACGATCTCAGGCTGCGCGCCGCGCTTGAGCTCGATGACGATGCGCATGCCGTCGCGGTCGGTTTCGTCGCGCACGTCGCTGATGTCGTCGACGATCTTCTCGTTGGCCAGCTCGGCGATGCGCTCGATGAGCTTGGACTTGTTGACCTGGTAGGGAATCTCGGTGACGATGATCGCCTGCTTTTCCTTGGTCAGGTTTTCGAGGGCGGTGCGGGCGCGCATGAGGAAGCGGCCGCGGCCGGTTTTGTAGGCCTGGGCGATGCCGGAGCGGCCGTAGAGGAAGCCGCCGGTGGGGAAGTCGGGACCCTGGACGTGCTTGAGGACTTCGACGAGGCCGGCCTTGGGATTGTTGACCAGCTCGATGGTGGCGTTGATGACTTCGGTGAGGTTGTGGGGCGGGATGTTGGTGGCCATGCCGACGGCGATTCCGTTTGACCCGTTGACGATGAGATTGGGGATGCGCGTGGGCAGAACGGTGGGCTCGAGCGTGGACTCGTCGTAGTTGGGGACGAAGTCGACGGTTTCCATGTCGATGTCGGCGAGCAGTTCGCCGGCGATGCGGTCCATGCGGCACTCGGTGTAACGCATGGCCGCGGGCGGGTCGCCGTCGACGGAGCCGAAGTTGCCCTGGCCGTCGATGAGCGGGTAGCGCAGAGAGAAGGGCTGCGCCATGCGGACCAGCGTGTCGTAAATGGCGGAGTCGCCATGGGGATGGTAGACACCCATGGCCTGGCCGACGACCTTGGCGCACTTGGTGTACTTCTTGTTGTACTCCAGGCCCATCTCGCTCATGGCGTAGAGCACGCGGCGATGGACGGGCTTGAGGCCGTCGCGGGCGTCGGGGAGAGCGCGCCCGATGATCACCGACATGGAGTAGTCGAGATAGGAGCGGCGCATCTCCTCTTCGATATTGATGGAGATGAGGTTGTGCCGCCGGGCGGAACGCCGCCATCGAGAGGGAGCTGGGGGTTCTTGTCGTCTGCCATAGAGGTTTTCAGGCGCGCAGAAAGGCGGCAAAAAGGTTCCGGTGAAGACAGGGCCGGGGTTCCGCGGACTGTAGTTCTATTTTACGCGCTGGAGGGTTGTTACGGCAAGGTCGCCCTGATTAAACAAGTCTTTATTTTGCAGATATTTAGACAACGCACCGACGGCGTATTTGGAGCTTTTGCCCGATCAGGCGGCGCGACGTGATTTGGCCTTCGATCTGGAGTTTCTTTGAGGCCTCTTTTTGGCAGGTTTGGGGTCGCCGTCCCCGTCTCCCAGTCCACCCAGAACCACGGGCGCCTGGTCTGGGAACTGGACCACGAGGGAGAGTTTTCCGCCCACGCCCTCGACATAATCCCGCAGGGTGGAAAGATAGAGGTCGGTGCGCTTTTCGATGCGCGACACGCCCTCCTGGCCGATTTTGAGCTTCCGGGAAAGCCGGGCCTGGGTCAGTTTGCGCAGACGACGCAATTCGCGGAGGTTTAACTCTTCGGCGATCAACTCGGAGGCTCGCTGCTTGACCCATTGCCGGGTTTCTTCCGACTCCGCGGCGAGCACCTGTTCGTATGGAATCGCCATTATTTTTTTATCCCCTTTGCAAGCGCTCTTTGGTGCCGGTCGAAACGGCGTTCGGCGATCTCGATCAGATTCGGGTAGAACTTATCTTTTGATACCCCGGACTTGTCTCCTCCAACCGGCAGGATTGCTCGCCGTTTCTCATCGAAAGCGAAGGCGACCCGCCACGCACCGTCATCAGCGCGAAAGCGAAGCTCCTTGAGGTTCGAGCGTCTCGATCCCTTAAGCGTATCCACATGCGGCCGGCCTAGCTGTGGGCCGAACTTGGCCAGCAATTCAACCAGAAGGTAGACCTGCCGGCGGACGGCCATAGAGAATGCCTTGAACTCCGGCACGAACTCCTCATGAAATTCAACTGCCCACTCTTTTTCACCTCAGCCGATGCCATGATTCGTATTCCTGAATTGAGCTAGGCAGCCTTACAACTCCCGCGTGATATCTCGAATCACGTTTGCTTTTCTTCAGGGCAACGAGGTTGAAACGGGCTCGACCCGACCTGATAGCAAACCACGAAGCGCGTCAGGCGCTGCGTTGCTGCCTTCGTACCTGTGCAACACTCTCACTTCGATTTTGCACGCCTCATTCGTCCAGTACATCCAACTGGAGGGATGGTACGACTCGAACAGTATGCTTCCTAGTGCCTAATGTCGTCAAGGACATATTTATTTAAGCTCGAACCGATCACGGGAAGTGATGTTCCCGGACCGGCAATCATTTTCGGGGCTACCCCGAGAGCCGGCTGGGGTTCATTGGGCTACGCGCCAGGGCGACGTGGACGCCCACCCGTCGAGTTGCTTTCGGGCCCAGTCGGTCGATTTTCCCGCGTGGCAGGAGGTGCAGGGATTGGGGATTCCAAACTGCTCGGTTTCCTGGGGCGTTATGAAGCGGAACGTATGCGCGCTTACATAGTTGTCCTTGATGGTTTGTTCAATGCGCGGCATGTGACAGGCGACGCACTGGCTTCCAGGGCTGTTCTCGGCATGGTGGGTATGTTCGCTGACCGATCCGTGCAGGCCCGCGGGGTTTTGCCGGTTGTGGCAGGAGAGACAGAGAGCGTTGCCTGCCTTGGTGAGGTTTGAAATCGCGCCGCTGTGGACCTGATGGCAGTCGAAACAACGCATGCCGCGGTGGTACATGGTGCTTTGCACGAAGTCGTTGCCTTGCATGCGGTTCTTGTGGGCAGTGAGATCGGCGAACTGGAAGAAGCTGGTTGCGCCGAGTTTCATTTCCTCGAGTTTCCAGTAGTCGGCGAGGCGGGCGCCGGCCGTAAATCCGACTGGCCAGTCGTAATAAGCGCCGTCGATGGGATTGGCGAGAGGCCGGCCCTGGCTGTGGCACTGGAGGCAGACGTCGTTGGCGCGGACGAAGTCCAGCGTTCCAGGATTCACGATGTTGTTGCGCGTGGGGTGAGCCACGTGAAGGCTGCCGGGTCCGTGGCACTTCTCACAACCTACATTCCACTCGGTCACGGCATGGGTCTGGATGTCGTAGTTCACGGAATGGCAGCCGTCGCAGGTGGGACCGGTGGGGCGGTCGAAGTTGGTGGGTCCGTAGAAGGGAACCCACCAATCGGTTCCCGCCTCAACGTGGTAGGGGAGCCAGCGGCGCTTCTGCACATCCCATTGGGCGGGGAGGGGGTAGAGGTTGTCTCCGCGACGTGTGAAGAAGCGCTGCTTGAACCGGCCGCCATAGGTGAAGGCGACGTCATCGAGGGTGAAGGTCCGGAGGGGATCGGGGTGCGTGAAGTCGCCGACCACGGCTTCGGGGTGCGCCCTGGGATCGAGGAGGATATTGGCCATGCGGCTCTTCTTCCAGCCTTCGTAAGCTTCGAGGTGGCATGGCTTGCAGCTTTCCGAACCGGTGTATTTCGCTGCCGGGCGGGGAGCATCTTGCGGAGCGGATCGGGCAGTGGTGGGGGGCTTTGGACTTTGCTCAGCGGGTGGCGGTTGTGCCTCGCAACGCTGAGACAACGAACCAGGAACCAGAAGGCCGATGGCGAACACGGAAATGCACACACAGGCGGCGGAAAGGCCCCACTCTGGCAGAGCCAGGATGGGGCACCCAGTCGGTTTCTGGTCAGGCCTGGGGAAATCCATCGTTCGCCTCAACGACTTGCCTCCGGGTGCACAGAATTGATCGTAAACCTGGGGTGCAGCTTCAGATCAGGCCGGGGAGGCTGAGGATGCAGAAGACGGCTTGCAGGAGTACCACGGCTCCGGCGGCGGCGAGGGCCAGGTTGCGGCGGGGCGATTCGTAAGCGTCGGCAAAAACGCCGCCGATGAAGGTGAGCAGGAAGGGGAGGGCCCAGAGCCAGGGCGTGGATCGGACGCCGGGCGTGATGAGGGGAACCACGGCCAAAAAGCTCAGCAGCGGAGCGGAGTTGCCGAAGTAGCGGGAGCGACGAAGGGCGAGGTAGAGGATGGCGGCGGCAGAGGCGGCCACGGTGATTCCTGCGTTGCCGAGCGAGGTGAAGAAACGCCGGGCAGGGTCGAGAGAGAACCCGAGGAAGGCGACGGCGGAGCGGAAGAGGTAGCTGAACGCGTCGGGCGAGAAGCCGTAGCAGGCGAAGAGCAGGACCAGCGATCCAGCAACGGCCATCAGGACCACGGGGAGGATCTGCGCCCGGCGGCCTTCGGCGACCCAGAGCATGAGGAACAGTCCAAGGAGCGCCACCACGGGGAGGGCAGCGATATGTGATGCGGCTGCGATGCCGAAGATGACAGTGAGCAGAACAATGCGCGGGCGCCATTTTCCACCCCAGCGACGAAGACCTGTCGCTGGGGGCCCCGTGCGGCGCGGGCCCTGCATGGCATGGGCGACCCCGAGACAGGTGTAGATGCCGCCGTACACGCCCAGGGCGGCCATGATTTCAGGATTGGGGCCGATGCTGGCCTTGAGGATGGCGGGCGTGAAGCAATAGAGGGAGAGGGCTGTGTAGCCGCCGAAGTTGCCGTAGAGGCGGCGCGTGACCCACCACAGAGCGCCGCCCAGAACGCAGCCGGTGAAGAGGAACGGCAGGCGCAGGAGCAGGGAGACATGGGTGAGCTGATGGCGGAGTTCCCAGAGGCTTACCTCAGCCGGGGCGGACTGACCGGCGGCCTGCACGACCCTGTCTTCAGGCTTGCGGAACAGATCGAGGCCGCGCTGGACGAGGAGGTTGAGGGTAAGCGGCAGGCCGGCGGCGCGATAGGCGAGGATGCCGTCGTGGATGTTGCCGCAGGTGGTGAAGTAGCCGGCCAGGGGCGATGGCTTTTCCCACATCTCGCGGCCGCAGCGGGCGTACTGGTAGTCGCTGTCGGTGAGGGACTGGTGGGCGATGAGCCAGAATCCCTGGATGAGGAAGGCTGCGAGCAGCACCGCCGCGATGCGCTGGGGCAGATTGAATCGGAAGCGGCGGAGGCGGGCAAACCGGTGGGTCATCACGATCGAAAGCGCAAGACTCAGTCTAAATGGCGGGGATGGGGGAGACGAAGTGAGGATGAGGCAGGAGCTGGCGGAAGTTCGAGCGGTGGTATGCTTGGCAAAGACTTCGCCATGAGCATGGTTTACACCGTCGGGCACTCCTCGCATCCTTTCGAGACGTTTGCGAAACTGCTCTGTGACAACGGAGTTGAGGTCCTCGTCGACGTACGGTCCGCGCCTTACTCAAAATTTGCGCCGCAATTCGACCGTGAGGTTCTGCAGCGTGCGTTGAATGCAGCTGGAATGAAATATCTGTTTCTTGGCGGGGAACTGGGCGGACGACCTAAGAATCAGGCGTATTACGACACGGAAGGACATGCCGTGTACAGCCGCATGACCACCGATCCCGCGTTTGTGGCAGGGATCGAAAGGCTGGAGCGCGGAATGGCGGAATATCGACTTGCACTGATGTGCGGCGAAGAAGATCCGGCGCACTGCCATCGCCGGCTGCTGGTAGCTCGGATTCTGATGGAGCGGGGACACGACGTTCTGCACATTCGGGGAGATGGCCGCGTGGTATCGGACGAAGATGTGGCCAGCCAGTCGGGCAAGTCTCTCGTGAATGAGCAGCCTGCGCTGTTTGCAGAATTGGACGAGGACCAATGGAGATCTACAGCATCGGTTTTACCCAAAAGAGCGCAAGCGAGTTCTTCGAGACACTGAAAGCGCATGGGATCGCGCGATTGCTCGATGTGCGGCTGAATAATACTTCGCAACTTGCGGGGTTCGCGAAACAGGCCGATCTGGTCTATTTCCTCAAGGAAATCTGCGGAGCTGACTATGAGCACGAACCGTTACTTGCACCCACTCAGGAGATGTTGGATACCTACAAGAAGAAGAAGGGCGATTGGGACGTTTATACAGGCGAGTATTTAGATCTGATTCGATCACGGCGGGTGGAGTCGGCCCTTTCGAGAGAGAGCTTTGAAAGGAAGACAGTGCTGCTGTGCAGCGAACCGACAGCGGAGCACTGCCACCGGCGGCTGGCGCTGGAGTATCTTCAGAATCAATGGGGAGAGATAATAATTCATCATCTCTGAGATTCTTAGTGGAAGAGGGTCTGCTTTATGGGCCTGGATCGCATCGTCTGTCTCGCCAACTCATATAAACATGACAATCGGTGTGTGGCCGGAATCAGTCTGGTCTCGGAGCGGTGGGTGCGCCTGATTGGAAGGAAAGTCCCCCACTGTTTGACTCGAAACGAAGCGCGGTTTTCGGACGGGAGCGAACCGTCGCTTCTTGATGTTTTCGAGGTAGAACTGGGTGCAGATTGCGGCTCGAATCACCATCCTGAAGACACATTCATCGCCGGAACCCCGTGGCGGCGCGTCGGGCGCTTTTGCGGCCGATCCGATTTCGACTTCTTAACAAAGATGGTCGGGACGGACTCTATCGTTTTGCAGGGATATTGCGACAGGGTCGACCAGCGCAAGATCGAGAAAACTCCGGCCCAAGCATCTCTGGGTCTCGTCGGTCCGGAGGACCTGTGGTGGTGGATTCGGGAGGAAAACGGAAAGCGGAGATTTCGCGCGAGCTTCCGCCTCGGGCAGGAAGGGCGCATACGTTACGACTTGCCTGTCACCGATCCCGCCTGGCTGGACCAGCTTCATCTGCTACCCATCGGTATCCACCCTCACGCGTTGCTCAGTGATCGCAAACATGGCAGGACATTCCTCACCGCAAGCCTGAGCGAGGCTTATGAAGGCTTCCATTACAAGCTGATTGCAGGAGTAATCAACTTGCCAGAGTAGCGGGATGGTGGTTGCGGCGGGGGGGCGCGGCGGCTACACTTCTGGTCAGCATGGCGATTGCGCGCGACAATTCTCCGGACAGGTTGGTCAGCGCTTCGCGCGCTGAGGAAGAGCAGGGGTTTGAACTGAAGCTGCGGCCGCGGTGGCTGCGAGAGTTCATTGGGCAGTCGAAGGCCAAGGAGCAGTTGGCGATTGCGCTGGAAGCGGCGAAGTCGCGCGGCGAGGCGCTGGATCATGTGCTGCTGTTCGGGCCGCCGGGGCTGGGAAAGACGACCCTCGCAACGATCATTGCTAACGAGCTCGATGTGGGATTTCAGCAGACTTCGGGGCCGGCGCTGCAGATCCAGGGCGACCTGACGGCGATTCTGACCAACCTGCGGGAGCGGCAGGTGCTGTTCCTGGACGAGATTCACCGCATGCAGCCGGTGCTCGAAGAGAAGCTGTACACCGCGCTCGAAGACTACAAGCTGGACATCATCATCGGGCAGGGGCCGGCGGCGCGCACGCACGTGATGGAGATTCGGCCGTTCACGTTTATCGGCGCGACGACGCGGCCTGGGCTGCTGAGCTCGCCGCTGCGGTCGCGGTTCGGGATTCTGCTGCGGCTGGAGTTTTATACCGAGGACGAGTTGCGCTTCATCGTGGAGCGGTCGGCGGAGGTGATGCAGGTGCCGATCGATGCCGATGGGGCGGCGGAGATTGCGCTGCGCTCGCGGGGGACACCGCGCATCGCGAATCGATTGCTGCGGCGAGTACGGGACTATGCGCAGGTGCGCGGGACGGGGACGATCGACCGGCCAACAGCCAACGCAGCGCTCACCATGCTCGAGGTGGATGCGCATGGGTTTGACGAGATCGACCGGCGGCTGCTGCTGACGATTATGCAGAAGTATGACGGCGGGCCGGTGGGACTGGGCACGCTGGCGGCGACGCTGGCCGAGGAGGAAGACGCGCTCGAAGAAGTGTATGAGCCGTTCTTGATCCAGATTGGATTTCTGGATAGGACGCCGCGGGGAAGAGTGGCGACGCGGCTGGCGTATGAACACTTCGGGATTAGCATGCCGGGGAGGCAGCCGGGGTTGTTTTAAAAACAGCTGCTAGCTTCTAGCTGCTAGCTGGAGACGAGGCGATGGCACTTACGGAATCGACGATGGAGTTGGAGTTGGGCGCAGCGGCGCCGGATTTTGCACTGACGGATGTTGTGACGGGAAAGACGGTGCGGCGGGATGATTTTCGCGGGCAGAAGGGGCTGCTGGTGATGTTTATCTGCACGCACTGCCCGTATGTGAAGCACGTGGAGAAGGGGCTGGCGGCGCTGGGCATGGACTATGACGGCGAGCCGGTGAGTGTCGTGGCGATCAGCAGTAATGATGCGAAGGCCTATCCCGATGACAGCCCGGAAGGCCTGAAGGAACAGGCGGAGCGGATGGGGTTCCGCTTTCCGTACCTGTACGACGAGACGCAGGACGTGGCGCGCGCGTTTCATGCGGCTTGCACGCCGGATTTGTTCTTGTTCGATGGCGATCTGAAGCTGGCGTATCGCGGGCAGTTCGATGCGAGCCGGCCGGGGAATGGGGTTCCGGTGACGGGGCAGGATCTGCGGGCGGCTATGGATGCGGTGCTGGCGGGGAAACGGGTGCCGAAGGAACAGAGGCCGTCGATTGGGTGCAATATCAAGTGGAAGGGTAGTTACTAGAGTAGGCTGCCGCAAATAGGGTCACTTACGAAGGCCTTGAATGGTTTGAATCTATGGAGAGGCTTCCCTCAGGGGCTAAAGCCCGGCTCATTTTGGGCTTTTTTCGGCACGACTGAAGTCGTGCCCTTTCAAGACATAAATGACCATCTGTGTGGCGGACACCACTCGATTAAGTAGTTACTGGATTAGTTGAGTGTTGTGGGTTCCCACCCATTCCGCAGGAAAAAACGGAATGGATGGGGCACGGAAATTTGTGGAAATTGGCGCGGGGTGAACCGCAGGTCCTTCGACTGCGTTTGGAGCGCAAAGCGCTCCAAACTTCGCTCAGGATGACAATTCATTTGTGGCTCAGGATGACAATTCATTTGTTGATGAGCGCACCCTAGAGCGTTGGGGTGTTGTCGCCTAACATGGCCTGGCGGACGATCTTGATGGGCGGAAAACCCTGCTTTAGAAACTCGTTGTTGAACTGTTCGAGTGAGAAGGCCGCGCCCTGCTTGGCTTTCAGGTCTTCGCGCAGTTTCATGATTTCGAGCTTGCCCAGGGTGTAGTAGAGATAGGTCGGGTCGCCGGTGCCGCGCTTGGTTTCGACCACCGCTGTTTCCTTGGATTGATAGCCTTCCTTCTGAAAAAATTCAATCGCCTGGTCGATGGTCATTTTCCCCGTGTGCATCTGGATGCCGACGATGAAGCGGGCGTCGCGGAGCAGCGCGTCCTGCAACTGGCCGAGGCGAAGGAATTTCGCTTCGCGCGCATCTTTCGCGCCCGTGCCGGGCTGGCCGTAGCCTTCGTCGAGCATCATCTGTTCGCAATAGTGGGCCCAGCCTTCGACGTTGGTGTTGGCGCCGAGCAGCTTGCGCACGCGGCTGGGGGCCTGGGGCACCCACAGGAACTGGACGTAATGGCCGGGGTAGGTTTCATGCACGGCGGTGGAGATGATGGTGCCCTTGTTGAAGGAGTGCATGTAGCCTTCAACTTCTTTGGGCGTCATCGATTTGTCGGGCAGAGTGACATTGAAGTAGGCCTCGGTGGCGTGCGTCTCGTAGGGGCCTGGGGTGTCCATCGAGGCAAAAGTGGTGGCGCGCATGAAGGGCGGCGTCTCTTCGAGGATGGGGCGCACCTGGGAGGGGATGGTCACGATGTGGTGCGAGTTGATGAAGGAGATCAGGCTGTCGAAGGTGGCGCGGAAACTATTGAGGAGCTGGTCGGGCGCGGGATGGTCCGCGCCGAGTTCGTCGAGGACGGCGCTGGGGGCTTTGCCGGGCTCAAGCTCTTTGGCAAGCGCATTGAAATGCTGCTGATTCTTGTGCAGGTCGGCGAAACCGATTTCAAGCAGCTTGTCGAGCGGGATGTCGACCATTTCATCGTACTGAAGCTTCTTGGCGAAGTTATCGGCGCCGATGCGGAATTCGCCGGATGACCTGGGCAGCAGGTCGGTCTTGAGCCAGTCGAGATAGCTTTTGAGCGCGGCGATGACGGCGGCGTTGGTCTGCGCGAATTGTGCCTTGAGGGCGGGGTCTTTGGCGTCGGCGAAGGCGGTGGGGACGTCCTTCTCAAAGAAGCTGATGATGCCGGGCAATTGCTCGATGGCGATTTCTGTTGAGATGTGGGGCGGGTTCTTGAGATTGACGCGGGCCTGGTCGAGGCGCGAGGGCATGAGCTTTTCGCGGGCGATGAGAGAGCGGAGGCGCTCATTGGGCGGCGCAAATTTGCGCTCCATCAGAGAGAAGGCGGCGTTAGAGATGCCGCCGGAGTAGGTGTCGGGATTCTTCTCCGCGGTGCGAAGGGTGTCGAGCGTGAGGAGGGTGGAGCGGATGTTGCTGAGTACCATTTCGCGATCGCCGCGCGTGGTTTCGTCGAGGCCGGCGGCGGGAATGGACTCGATGCGGCGCTCGAAGTAGACGAGGTCGGCGATGTTGCGATCGATTTTTTGGCGCGAGAAGTCTTCGAGTTGGGTGTCGTACTGGTGATAGCCGGTTAGGGTGCCGACGGTGGGCTGGTTGGGGAAGTACACCTTGTCGAAGTACTCGTCGGAGACTTTTTGAAACTGCTGCATCGTGGCGTCGTTGGCGGCGTGGGCAGAGATAAAGGTGGACATACAGGCTCCGAGGGCGAGCAGGGTGAGAACGTTCTTCATTGTTGCCTCATGGGAGGGAGTTCGTGAGGATCTGCTCGAACGGCTTTCGGTCGGTCCGGCATTTCCCTCAGGGGCTAAAGCCCAGTTCATATTTGCGACGTTGCGGCACGACTGAAGTCGTGCCCTTTCAAAAAACCGGGACCGTCTTTATGCGTTGACGGGGGCGGGGGCAAGGGTGTTGATGAGGTCGCGGATTTCCAACAAGACTTCGTCGGGGCGGGAGGCTGCTAACGGATATTTGAGCACGCCTTGCGGCGTGAACTGGGCCCCGCGCTTGGCGTTGCGGGCGACGAGGCGCATGAGGTGCTGGGGGTCGATGGAGGCGTTCTCTGTGAAGCGGATCTGCAGTTCGCCGCGCTTGCGGTCGATCTGGGCGATGCCGATGCGTTCGCACTTCGAGACGCAACGAGGCAGCTTCAAGGAGGTAGACGGTGGAGTCGGGGAGGGGGCCGTAGCGGTCTTCCATCTCGGCGCGGAGGTCGGCGATAGCCTTTTCGCTGTTGGTGCCGGCGATCTTTTTGTAGAGGCGGAGGCGCTGGTTTTCTTCGGGGACATAGGCCTCGTCGATGCGAAGGGCGATGCCGAGATTGAGCTGCGTGGCGGGGCGTTCTTCGGCGCTCTCGCCTTTCATTTCCTTCACGGCCTGTTCGAGCATGGAGGTGTAGAGCTCGAAGCCGACGGCTTCGATGTGGCCGCTCTGCTCGCCGCCGAGCATGTTGCCGGCTCCGCGGAGTTCGAGATCGAGGGCGGCGATTTTGAAGCCGGCGCCGAGGTCGCTGAACTCCTTGAGTGCGGCGAGACGGCGGCGGGCGATTTCGGTGAGTTGCTGCTCGGGGGGGATGAGCAGATACGCGTAAGCGCGGCGGTTGGAGCGGCCGACGCGGCCGCGGAGCTGGTAGAGCTCGCTGAGGCCGTGGCGGTCGGCGCGGTTGATGAGCGATGGTGTTGGCGAGGGGAATGTCGAGGCCGTTTTCGATGATGGTGGTGGCGACGAGCACGTCGAATTCGTGGTGCATGAAGGCGAGCATCACTCTTTCAAGCTCGCTTTCGGCTCATCTGGCCGTGGCCCACGGCGACGCGCGCGGCGGGCACGAGTTCCTGGATGCGCGAGGCGATTTCGTAGATGGATTCGACGCGGTTGTGGACGAAGTAGACCTGGCCGCCGCGCTCGAGTTCGAGCTCGATGGCGGAGCGCACGATCTTTTCATCGAACTTGGCGACGACGGTCTGGATGGCCATGCGGTCTTTGGGCGGCGTCTCGATGACGGACATGTCGCGCAGGCCGACGAGCGACATGTGCAGCGTGCGCGGGATGGGCGTGGCGGACATGGCGAGCACGTCGATTTCCTTGCGCATCTGCTTGAGGCGTTCCTTGTGGCGCACGCCGAAGCGCTGCTCTTCATCGACGACGAGCAGGCCGAGGTCCTGGAACTTGATGTCTTTGGAAAGCAGGCGGTGGGTGCCGATGAGGATGTCGACCTTGCCGGTTTCGACTTTCTCGACGAATGATCTTCTGCTCCTTGGCGGTGCGGAAGCGGGAGATCATCTCGACGTTGATGGGGAACTGCGAGAAGCGGCGCTTGAATGTTTCGAAATGCTGGAAGCTGAGGACGGTGGTGGGCGTAAGCACGGCGACCTGCTTGCCGTCCTGCACGGCTTTGAAGGCGGCGCGCATGGCGACTTCAGTTTTGCCGTAGCCCACGTCGCCGCAGAGCAGGCGATCCATGGGCGTGGTGCGATTCCATGTCGTACTTGATGGCGCGAATGGCGGTGAGCTGGTCGTCGGTCTCGTTGTAATCGAAGGCGTCTTCGAATTCCTTCTGGAATTCGTTGTCCTTGGAGAAGGAGGTGCCCTGGGCGGTGTGGCGTTCGGCGTAGAGCTTGAGCAGTTCGGCCGGCCATGTCCTGCATGGCCTTGCGCACGCGGGCCTTGGTCTTGGTCCACTGCTGCGAGCCGAGCCGGTTGAGGACGGGCGCGGGACCGGTGTCGGTGGAACGGTATTTCTGGATGAGGTCGAGGCGGGTGAGGGGGACGTAGAGCTTGGCGCTCTCAGCGAATTCGAGAATCATGAATTCGATGGAGAGGCCGTCCTGCACGATTTCCTTGAGGCCCTGGTATTGCGCGATGCCGTGCTCGACGTGGACGACGTAGTCCCCGATGGTGAGGTCGCGGAAGTCGGAGACGAAGGCCGCGGTCTTGGAGCGCTTGGGCTCGGGGCGGGCGGCGATGTCGGCGTCATCGGAGAGATCGTTGGCGCCGAAGACGATGAGGTTGGCGTCGGGAAAGCTGACGCCGGTCGGAGAGCTGGGTGCGCACGATGACGGGGACGCGCATGTCGCCGGCGAGATAGCTGGCTTCTTCAAGCATGGTTTCGCTGCTGGCGTGCATGGCGCGGCTGCCGAAGCGGTAAGGGATCTGGTACTCGCGCAGGACGGTGGCCAGGCGCTCGACGTCACCCTGGTTGGAGGCGGCGAGGACGATGTGCGTCTCGAGCTTCCATCAGCTTGCGGAGTTGCTCGGTGAGCGCGGGGATGGAGCCGTGGAAGCGCAGGGTGGGTCGGGTGTTGAGCGCGATTTCGCCGAGGGTGGTGTCTTCGTCGAGCACGTCGACGGCGCCGAGCTGGTCGAGATCGAGCCCGAAGTGCGAATCGAGCAGGCCCTGAAGGACTTCGGGGCGGAGATAGATGTCTTCAGGACGGATGAGATTGCCGATGCCGGAGCGCTCGTGGCGCTGCTCCACCTTGTTCCACCAGCGGTCGATCTGGTTGCGGACCATGCCGGGCTCGTCGACGAAGAGGACGGCCTTGGGGAGGAGCTTGAGGAGGTGGTTTTCGGCGCCGGCGACGCTGGCGAAGAATTCCCAGCCGGGAAAGACGCTGACGCCGCCGGCGGCCGCTGCTTCGATGGCGAGATCGTCGGCACCGGAGTCGCTCTCGCCGGCGTCGGCTTCGATCTGGACGCGCTCGCGGCTGAGGCGGGCGTTGACGGCGGCAAGCAGGCGCTCGGTGACGGGCGTTTCGGTGAGGGGCAGGAGCCAGGCTTCATCAGTGCCGGATTGCGAGCGCTGGGTTTCGGGATCGAAGCGGCGGATGGATTCGATTTCGTCGCCGAAGAATTCGATGCGGAGAGGGCGGTCGGATTCGGGCGAGTAGACGTCGAGGATGCCGCCGCGGCGGGTGAACTGGCCCTGCATTTCGACCAAGTCCATCTGCGTGTAGCCGACGCTGGCGAGGTGCGCCGGTGAGGACTTCGATGTCGACCTCTTCGCCGCGCTTGAGGCTGACGGCAAGCGAGGCGTAGTAGTCGCGGTCGAAGAGGCGGAGGGCCGCGGCTTCGACGGGGGCGATGAGGATGGAGACGGCGCCGGTGGCCAGTTTCCAGAGGGCGGCGGCGCGCTGCTCCTGCACGTCGGGATGGGGGAAAGGTTTTCAAACGGAAGTACGTCGTGGGCGGGAAACGGACGACGCGATCGGGATCGATGGCGCCGGTGAGTTCGCAGCCGGCTTTGAGCGCGGGTTCGAGGGCCTCGGCGGCCTTGTTGTCGGCGACGATCACGATGACCGGACGGCCGGCGGCGGCGTGGGCCAGGAGGGGAAGGTAAAGGGCGCGGGCGGTGGCGGTCAGTCCGGAGACACGCCGACGCCCCGAAGCAAGGCTGAGGTGCCTGCGAACGCGATCAAAAGCGGGGGTGTGCTCCAGGTCCGCAAAAATTTCGCGGACGAACGGGAGGATCATCGGTTCTTAGTTTAACAGCGCGGTTCGTCTAAACGGGCCGGACCGCTAGGCAGGTCGCCATTTATCCCTGCCACCAACATCAGTGTTACGGACGCGCTCCACAAGGATGGCCGCTTCTGGATGCATTTTCCTTGCCCTTTCAATCGCCTCAGCTTGGGTTGGAAGTATTGCGCTAGCTCTATCAGCACCTGGTTTCCGAATTGCGTAGTCTCCCTGCTCACGACGCTCAACAAAAAGTTCGTTCTTTGCCATGTTGTTCCGCCCTTCCTGGTCGGAGGATACTCGAAAAAAGACAGCAGGGGAGACGCGAAATCTTCGGCTGAGGCGCGCGATGTGATCGCGGTTCAGCTGGCGCTTCCCAGATAGAACAAGCGAGACGGTTGCTTCGCTGCCGAGTTCAGGGGCGATGTCGCGTTGCGAGAGACCTTTGCGTTCAAGGAGGAAACGCAAGACGTCTACTGGCTCGGCATCGGGGATGGGAAAGCGTTCGGATTCGTAGCGTTCGATCAGGAGTGTCATGAGTTCGATGGCTTCTTCTTCAGCCCTCGAAGGGTCTGCCTTAGCGGTGAGGTCGAACAGGGCTCGTGTGTACTCGGCGAGTTCTTTGTCGTTGTGAATCAGTCGAGGTGCTCCCCGACGGATCATTTCGACCGGATTGGCGAGCGTTGTGCTCATCGCTTGACTCCCTTGTCCCAGTTTGCACGGTTATCGTATTGCCGGTGGGTCAATACAGATCGGATGTAGATGTGGCCCTCGGTGAGGCGGCCATCCTTCTCGCGCGCATAGTGAATGATTGTGACCAGTCGGTAGCGGTTTTGGCGGATGTTGAAGATTACATATCCATCGACGTCATCTGCATCATTGAACACCTGGCGGACTTCCGTAAAGTTCCGCCATCGAACACTGTCGGCGATCTTATACCAAGCACGAATCTCTTTGGCGGCATCTGGAAATTGACTTTCGGCATCGACGAGGTGCTTGCGCGTGACGACGTGCATGACTTCCTTTTCAACGCCCTCAGGATACTTTGCAAAACGCAAAGTAGTCAAGGAGTTGGACAACTCCTTATCTGATCTGCCGGGTGCGTCCCAACGACCAATTCTCGTGCCCTCCGATTTCCCTAATACCCTGCTTCGCGACCGTGGCGGATGGAGAGGAGAACGACTTCTTTTCCGTCAAAGCGATACAGAACGACGTACGCGCCTTGTCCGAACTCAATCACCCATTCACGGAACTCTGGCGGCAATTCATCAACTGGGCGCCCGATCTCCGGATGACTGGACAGGATCTTCACACCTTCGCGCATGGCCTTGATCGCACGCTTGGCGGCGGCGCGGCTCTTTGGAAAGAGAAAATCGTATAGGCGAACGATGTCACGCTGGGCTTGCAAAGACCACTTCAGACGTGGCACTCAGGAGCCTCGGCATCCTCACCGGCTTCCAGTTTGGCAAGCCAAACATCGGCCTCTTCCGCCGTGAGGTGAAGGCCCGTTTTCTGGTAGTGATCCCAGGATTCGAGAGCATCCCTTCGGAATTGTTCGCGCTTCTCCTCCCGGGTGACGTACTCCTCGACGGCCTCGCGCATGATCCAGTGCGCAGACCGGCGGCGGGATTGGGCGAGGCGCTGGACGCGATCTTTCAATTGAGGATCGAGTTTCAGGCTGGTACTGGAGGATACCGGCATCTTGTACTCCAAGGTGTTACCTATAGGTAATTATAAGCTATAACGACTACCGAGAGGCTGATTTCCCCCTCTTAGACCCGTCGAAAGCCCAGGGGACTCATTCACTAGCGTTTGCGGAGGCGGACGGAGTCCCAGCTGCCGTCGGAGGCCCAGCCGCCGTCGACGGAGAGGCAGTGGCCGTTGATGAATGCGCTTTCGTTTTCGTCGGCGAGGAAGGCGATGGCGCGGGCGATGTCGTCGGGGGTGGCGAAGCGGGCCATGGGGATGCGGCTGGTGATGTCGGCGTCGGTGTAGGTGCCGCCGGCCTGGTCGGCGGCGTCCATTTCGGTTTTAACCCAGCCGGGGCAGACGGCGTTGACGCGTACGCCGCGGCCGCCCCACTCGGCGGCGAGGGTGCGGGTGAGGCCGATGAGTCCGTGCTTGGAGGCGTTGTAGGCGGCGCGGTCGGAGACGGCGAGGAGGCCGGCGACGGAAGCAACATTGACGATGGAGCCGCGGCCGGCTTTGAGCATTTCCCTGCCGAAGGTGCGGGCGAGCAGGAACGGAGCGACGAGGTTGACTTCGAGCACCCGGCGGTAATCGGAAAAGGAAGTCTCTTCGGCGGGGGAGATCAGGCTGATGCCGGCGTTATTGACCAGCACGTCGGCGCGCCCGTAGCGGGCGAAGACCTGGCGGGCGAAATCGGCGACGGTTTCTTCGCGGGTGATATCGCCGGAGTGGGAGAGGACCTCGCCTCCGGTCGCTTCGATGGCCTGGATGGTCTGCAACGGATCGCGAAGATCGATGATGGCCAGCGTATAGCCGCGTTCAGAGAGCAATTCAGCGGTGCGGCGGCCGATGCCTTGCGCCGCGCCGGTGACGACAGCTACACGTTCCATTCGGATGCTCCGGGCGTGTCAGCAGAGACCAGGCAGTAAGCGATCTGCAGCGTTTGAAAGAGTGTACCTCAGGGGCTGACGACCGCGATGCCTTTGCGGCGTTTAGGGGTCGACTCAAGTCGAACTCCGGGTGTCACGCGGGGCGAAACGTCGGCCCATGGACCGAGAGGCCGACGCAAGCCTTGCGCATGGGCAGACGAGTCTAGCGGCCGGTCATTTTGTTCGCACTCTGCTGACCGGGGCCCTGGGGAGCGATTGCGAGGGCCAATTCAGTTCCGGGCTTGAGCTTGATATCGTCCTTCTTTGTCGAGACCAATACGCCCGAGTTTTGGCTGGAGATGCGGCTATGGAGGTCGATGCCGGAAAGAGCGTCGATCTGATCGACCGCGTGCACGCTGCGAGTCCAATTATTGGAGACTTGATCGCCCGCCTGGATGGGGTAACCCTGGTTTTCTTCCGTCCCCGCACCGGGGCCGAACACACCCACAATGGTCGCCTTGATGGGGATGGTCTTGCCGTCTTTCAAGCGCGCCTGGTCGAAGCAGAGCGCGAGCTTGGATGTCCCATTTTCCTGCATGTCATCCTTGGCCACTTTGCCCTCCAGGACTGTTCCCGAGTGCAACTTCTGGCCATTTTTCAAATGAACGGTGTCGGAGAGCCTGGCCTCGATGGGCTGCCCCGGCGTGGCATTCCTGGCGTCAATTGAGGTTTTAAGGACGGCCTGGGCGGGCACCATCTGGGTCGCCTCGTGAGCGGCGTAGGTGCCGCTGGACGAACTGTTTTGGTCCTGCTGTGGATTCTGCCCGCTCTGTGCCGCGGCCATTTCCGGAACCAGAAGAACCAAGAAAGCGGCGGCCAAAGCCGCCGTGATTGCTGCGTGAGATTTCATTTTCCGAGACTCCTTTAAATGAGATGGATCGAGCCATTCCGGAGTCCCGGGATCAAAAGCTTTGCCCAGAAGGGTCTGTGCCCCTGTGGCGTGGGGCCTGTTCCGCTGTTTTTTTTCATGGAACAGATCCGCGCCCCTGGATTGCGTTCCTGCCTCCATTTCAAAGGCCGGAAACTCCTCTAAGTTAGAGACGGGGGCTGCAAAGACAAGGTTGTTTTCGGTGCGGATTGCGAACAGCGTTCGATTTGGCCCAGTCAAAGAGCTGGAGAAGAGCAGGCGAATGGTAATTCCGAGTTCTTGGGGGATCAAAATTTCGGGGCCCGGCTTTTGTCTTGCACAGGGGCCGTTGGCCCATCTCTGCCCGACCCCTTACACTGAAGGGTTGTGCGACTTTCCAGAACGAGGAGCCTGCATGGCTTATCCCACGAACTATCGCTATACCCGCGAGCACGAGTGGATCGCGGTCGAGGGCAACATCGGCACCATCGGCATTACCGACTACGCGCAGAACTCGCTGGGCGACATTGTTTACGTCGACGCGCCCAAGGTGGGCGACTCGGTGACGGCCAACGCTACCTTCGGATCGGTGGAGAGCGTGAAGGCGGTGAGCGATCTGTACTCGCCGGTCAGCGGGACGGTTACGGCAGCGAATGACATTCTCAAGACCGAGCCGGACAAGATCAACTCCGCTCCGCATGAAACATGGATCATCAAGGTCGAGCTTTCCGACCCCAGCGAGTTCGATGCCTTGCTCGATGCGGCGACGTACGAGAAGTTTGTGTCGGAAGAAAAGTAAGGCCGAAAGAGCAGCTTCCAGCTACTAGCTTCTAGCCTCTAGCTGGGGGCTGGCGCTCGAAGCTGCAACAACACAATCACTTCGGCGGGCATAACTCCTGCCTGCTCCACCAGCTTTTAGCTAGCAGCTAGAAGCTAGAAGCTAGAGGCTAGAAGCTTCCATGCGCTACTTACCCAAATCCCCGGCCGAGCGCCGGAAAATGCTCGACGAAATTGGCGCGGCGTCGATCGACGACCTGTTTTCGGTGATTCCCGCCGAGTACAGGCTCACGCGCGACCTCGACGTGCCGCGGCAGCAGGCGGAGAGCGAGATCATCGACTATTTCCGCGCGGCGGGGCAGAAGAACGCCACCGACTATGCCAGCTTTCTGGGCGCGGGCTGCTATCGGCACTACCGGCCGGTGATTATCGACTCACTGGTGCAGCGCGGCGAGTTCCTCACCAGCTATACGCCCTACCAGCCGGAGATCACCCAGGGGACGCTGCAGGCCATTTTCGAGTTCCAGACGATGATCGCGGAACTGACGGGCATGGATGTGGCCAACGCCAGCATGTACGACGGGTCGACTGGCGTGGCGGAGGCGGCGTTGATGGCCATGCGCGTGACGGGGCGGCACCAGACCGTGGTCGCGCGGACGGTGCACCCCGAATACCGCGAAGTGCTGCATACCTATTTGCAGCATCGGGAAATGCCGACATCGGCGATCGGGTACGACGCGAAGACGGGACGGATCGATCTGGCCGCGCTCGAGGCCGCGGTGACGAACGAGACGGCGGCGGTGCTGGTGCAGAGTCCCAACTTTTTCGGCGTGATCGAGGACATTCCCGCGATAGCGGAGATTGCGCACGCGAAGGGCGCGCTGCTGATCGTGTCGATCGCCGAGGCGGTTTCGCTGGGCGTGGTGCGGCCGCCGGTCGAGGCCGATATTGTCAGCATGGAGGCGCAGTCGTTCGGCGTGGCGCTCAGCTACGGCGGCCCGTTCTGCGGCGTGATTGCGGCCAAGGAGCAGTTCGTGCGGCAGATGCCGGGGCGGCTGGTGGGACAGACCACGGACCACGACGGCAATCGAGGCTTCGTGCTCACGCTGTCGACGCGCGAACAACACATCCGGCGCGAGAAAGCCACTTCGAATATCTGTACGAATCAGGCTCTGGTGGCCCTGATGGCGACGATATTTCTCACCGTGTACGGAAAAGAGGGCATACGCGAACTGGCTGAGCATAACCTGGCCAAGGCTGCGTATGCCGCCGAGACGCTGAGCAGCCAGGCAGGGACGAAGCTGTTGTTCACGGGCGCGCCGCGGTTCCACGAATTTGTGTTGCGGACCGAGGAGTCTCCGGCGCTGTGGACCAAGCGGCTGTTCGATAACAAGATTGTGGGCGGGATCGAACTGAGCCGCTGGTATCCGGAATTGGGGAATGCAACGCTGTGGTGCGCTACGGAAATGGTCACGCGGGAGAACATCGATACTGCGGCGCAGGTGCTGGCGGCGGGGCTGGTGGAGGCATAGATAAGTCGATGACAACGAATATACAAAACGGCAGGCGCACGCTGGGCAAAGTTCGCCCGCACCAGACGCAGAACGAAGGGCTGGTGTTTGAGAAGTCGGCGCCGGGGAAGCGCGCTTACAAAATGCCGCCGCTCGATGTGCCCGCGGTTGACGCTGCGGCCTTGCTGGGCGATGCGCATCGCAAGACGCCCGGGCTGCTGCCGGAGCTGAGCGAGATCGAGATCATCCGCCACTTCACGCGGCTCTCGACGTGGAACTACGCCATCGACCTGGGCATGTATCCGCTGGGGTCGTGCACGATGAAGTACAACCCGCGGGTGAACGAGTTTGTGGCCCGCATCGAGGGCCTGGCCGAGGCGCATCCCTACCGGCCGGAATCGCTGGCGCAGGGCGCGCTCGAAATCATCGACCTGCTGCAGCGCTGCCTGCTCGAAATCACCGGCATGGAAGCCATTACGCTGCAGCCGGCGGCGGGCGCGCATGGCGAGTTCACCGGCATCCTGCTGGTACGCGCGTGGCACGAGTCGCAGGGCAATGCCCGGCGCAAGGTGCTGATTCCCGACTCGGCGCACGGCACCAATCCGGCGACGGCGGCGATCTGCGGCTACCAGGTGGAGAATCTCAAGTCGAATGCGCAGGGCGGCATCGATCTTGAAGCCCTGGCGCGGCAGGTGGATGAAGACACCGCCGCGCTGATGCTGACCAATCCGTCGACGCTGGGCGTGTTTGAAAACGAGATTCACAAGATTGCCGACATTCTGCACGCCAAGGGCGCGCTGCTCTACATGGACGGCGCCAACATGAACGCCCTGGTGGGCAAGGTGCGGCCCGGCGATTTCGGCGTGGACGTGATGCACCTGAACCTGCACAAGACGTTTTCGACGCCGCACGGCGGCGGCGGGCCGGGATCGGGGCCGGTGGCCTGCAAGAAGTTTCTGGAGCCATTTCTGCCCACGCCGGTTCTTGTACGACGTTCGGCAGTGGATTCCCAGGTCCCAAAGTCGGGACCCTTCGACGAGCTCAGGGCGAGGCTCTGGGGCACCCGCGAATGTGGCTCAACTTGCACTGGGAGTACGACCGGCCGCAGTCGGTGGGGCGCGTGCGGGCTTTTTACGGCAATACCGGCATGTTTATTCGCGCGCTGGCATACATCCTCGCCAACGGACCGGACGGGCTGCGCCAGACCACGGAAGACGCCGTGCTGAACGCCAACTACATCCGCAAGAAGCTCGAAGACCTGTACGAGCTGCCTTACAAGACGCCGTCGATGCACGAGGTGGTTTTCAGCGACAAGCGGCAGGCGGCGAAGGGCGTGAAGACGGGCGACATTGCCAAGCGCCTGATCGACTACGGCTTCCATCCTTACACGGTCAGCTTCCCGCTGATCGTGCCGGGCGCGCTGATGATCGAGCCGACGGAGAGCGAGTCGGTGGAGGAACTGGACCTGTTCATCGACGCCATGCGCTCGATTGCGAAGGAAGTCGAGGAGACGCCGGAACTGGTCAAGACTGCGCCGCACTCGACGCGCGTTTCGCGGCTGGATGAAGTAGCGGCGGCGCGGAAGCCGATGCTGCGGTGGAAGCCCTGAGAGCAGCTTCTAGTTGCTAGCTTCTAGCTCCTAGCTCCTGCACATGAGATGTCAGGTCTGAGTGCGCCTGCGTGAGGCGGGCGGTGCTTGCGGCGCTCTGCGTGACCACTGATTTCTCAGTGGGAACCTGGTCGGCTAACGCTGTCCCTTGCCGTTATCGAATTGCCTCGCAAAGAGTTGCAACCGGGTGCGTTGTTTTCCACTTTCGGCCGGGTTTTCCTGTCCTATCCCGAGTGCATCTTTCCGCCTAGACTTTTCAGATGGCCACCATTCCTGACCTGAGGGGCTTCGACGCCGGACTGCCGGCCAACATCGACGCCGAGAAGACCATTCTGGGCGCAATTCTGCTCGACAATGCGGCGCACTCGGAGACGGCGGAGAAGATCGAGGCGGACGATTTTTCGCTCGACTCGCACCGGCGCATATTCCAGCGCATGAGCGAGTTGATGGACTCGCAGCGCGCAGTGGACATTGTGACGCTGGCCAATGAGCTGGCCAGGAACAAGGAAGTGGAGTCGGTGGGCGGCGTGGCCTACCTTGCGTCGCTGACTGAAGGCTTGCCGCGGCGGCCGGTGATCGAAGAGTACATCAGGATCGTCAAGGACAAGAGCCTGCTGCGGCGGCTCATGATGATCTGTTCGGCGGCGATCGCGCGCGCGGCGGACCAGAGCGAGACGGCGCTTGAAGTGATCGGCGCGGCCGAGCAGGATCTGCTGAATGTCAGCCAGAAGGGGTTGAGCGCCGGGTTCCAGAGCCTGGAACAGATTGTCGCCAACTCGTTCGGGTCGATCGACAATCTCTACAAGCAGAGCCGCGAAGTGACCGGGCTGGCGACCGACTTTTACGAGCTCGACCGCATGATGAGCGGCCTACAGAAGGGAGAGCTGATTATTGTGGCGGCGCGGCCGTCGATGGGCAAGACGGCGTTCGCGATCAACATGGCGCAGAACGCGGCCGTGAATCACGGCGCGACGGTAGCGGTGTTCAGTCTCGAAATGAGCAAGGAATCGCTGCTGCGGCGCATGCTGGCGTCGCAGGCGTGGGTGGATCAGCGCAAGCTGCAGACGGGCTTCCTGGGCCGCGAAGACCACGACAAGCTGCAGAAGGCGCTGGGCGACCTGGTGGAATCGCATCTCTTTATCGACGACACCGCGGGTATTTCGCTGGCGGAGATGCGGGCCAAGGCGCGGCGGCTCAAGCAGACGCGCGGAGGGCTGGACCTGGTGGTGGTGGATTATCTGCAGCTGATGTCGGCTACGCTGCCCTCGGCCGGGGGCAAACGGTATGAAAACCGGACCCAGGAAGTGTCGGCGATTTCGCGCGGCCTGAAGGCCCTCGCGAAGGAACTGGATGTGCCAGTGATGGCGCTGTCGCAGCTCTCCCGCGCCAGCGAGCGCCGCGGAGATGACAAGCGCCCGCTGCTGAGCGATCTGCGCGAATCGGGTTCGATCGAGCAGGACGCCGACGTGGTGGCGTTCATTCATCGCGAAGCGTACTACAACCGCGACGAGGAGATGTCGGAGTCGGACAAGGCCAAGTCGGAAATCATCGTCGCCAAGCAGCGCAACGGCCCGACGGGCACCGTGTATTTGAACTTCATTTCGCGGTTCACGCGCTTTGACAATCCTGACCCTGCGCACGAGGTGTAGTCAGCAGGCTCGATGCGGATGCGGGCCGGGGAGAGGCGGGGCGTTCCTCAAGAACTGCGGGGATGCTCGAGGCCCTGCGCGGCCTGCGCCATTTCGAGATGTTTCTCCATCAGCCTTCTCGCTTCGAGCGGCTTGCGGGCACGGATGGCGCGGTTGATCTCGCGATGCATCTCGGCCGATTCACGCAGGTCGGTTGCGCGTTCCACGGTCTTGCGACGCTTGTCGTACATCGATGTTGTGACGGTCTCCATGATGGCAGCGAGGATGGGGTTGCCGGAGGCCTGGGCGATGATGCGGTGAAAGAGCACGTCGTGAATGAGGTAGGCGGACGGAGTTTCGAGGGAAGCGAACATCGCCGCGACCTGCGCGGCCAGGGCCGCGTGGTGCTCTTCTTTTCCGCGCTCGGCAGCGAGAGCGGCCAGGTTGCTTTCAAGAATGATGCGGGCCTCGAAGAGCTGCCAGGATTGAAAACCGTGCAGGGCGCCCATCAGGCTCAGGGACGACTTGCCGAATTCGGGCGGGCCGTCAGAAATGAAAGTGCCGACGCCATGCCTGATTTTGATCACGCCCATGGCGGCCAGGTAGCCGATGCCAGTGCGGAGGCTGGCGCGGCTGATCTTGAGGGTACGCGCGAATTCGCGCTCGGGGGGAATGCGGTCTCCGGGCTGGAGCGTGCCCTTCTCGAGGAGCGAACGGACGTGGTTGACCACTTGCATGGTCCGATCGCTCGCCGGGAGCGTTCCCATCATTCGAGGCATTTCGTCCCTGCACCTTCGCCTGGTGGTCTCTGGTTCGTCTGCACACGAGGTTAACACCGTGCGCGTGCGGTGGTCCGACCACCCGGGGGGCGGAGAAACGCTCCATCGCGGAGGCTTGTATGCGATGCTGATTCAATGTCGACGCCTGCTGCCGGGACGGCCGCCCCGCATCCGTTTCTTGCCGACAGCGCGGTATTCGTGTGGGAAAACCAGACGCTTCGCAGCGACCTGATCCTGATCTTGCCAATCGCTATCTGTCTGGGGTCCGGGATCGCCGTGGGCCATCCTGTCGCGGGCATGATTGCAGCCGGCGGGGCCAGCAACACGGGATTTGGCCAGAAGCAATCCATCGACGAGTCGCATCTTCTGCCGATGATCTTCGTAACCTTCGGGATGGCCTTTTCCGGTTTTGTGGGCGCGCTGCTTGGCCATGAGAATCTTCTGCTGGTTTTTGTGGCGGCACTGTGGGCCTTTGGCTACGGCATGCTGACGACACGTCCCGGGGGATATAGCTGGGTCGGCCAGCAGTGCGTGATTACGTTCCTGGTGGCGTCGGCGTTTCCGGCCTCGCCGATGGAGGCGGTGGATCGCGGCTTGTTATTGTTCGCGGGCGGAGCGCTGCAACTGGTCATGTCGTCCGTCTTGTTTCAGGTATTCAGCGATCTGCGCACGCGGCTTTTTCAACTGACGCGTTATCTTCGGGAAGAGGAGTCGGCTCTGCGCTCTGCGCTGATCGAGACGGCGGAATCGGTACGCCAGCTGCGATTTTCGGAGTCCTCGCTGCCCTATTCTCTGCGGCTGGCCGTAACCATCGGGATCGCCACCGAGATCTATCGCCGGCTCAATTATCCCAGCGGCTACTGGATTCCGATGACGGCGCTGCTGGTGTTGAAGCCGGGTCTGACGGATACCATCAGCCGAGCCATTGCGCGCATGGTGGGAACCATGTGCGGAGCCATCGCCGTCAGCTTCTGCCTTGCCCATCTGCATCCGAACACCATCGGGCTGGCGGCATTTACGGTCCTGTTTGCGTGGCTTGCTTACGGCGTCCTCAACGTGAACTACGCGCTGTTTTCGATGGCTATCACCGGCTACATCGTATTCCTTCTCTCGCTGAACGAAATTCCCGGCCCAACGATTGCGTCGCGGCGTATGTTCTGCACCGCGCTGGGGGGAGCAATCGCGCTGTGCGTGCGAGTAGTTGTGATCTCGAATCAGCGGCGGCATTGGGTGAGAGCGATTGCGGCTCTTCGTCAGGCGGTTGCCGGGCCGCGATCGTTCACGGGCTGAATCCTCGAGTGAAGTCGAGGGGCGGAGTGAGTGCGTGAGGCCAAAAACGGGGCAACAAGAAAACGTTTCTCCATTGCCAGGATAGATTGATATTGCATATCATGGGCTCCCATGGGTAAACGATTTTTCCTCCTTCCCTTGTTTGCCTCCCTGGCGTTTTCGACCGCTCTGCCGGCCCAATCCCCATCGCTTGCCATCCAGGTGGACCATCCGACCGCCAAGGTCAACCCGATGTTTTACGGGCTGATGACCGAGGAAATCAATTTCTCTTACGATGGCGGACTGTATGCGGAATTGATCCGCGATCGAACGGTCGGGCCGGGACGGCGGCCGCTGTTCTACTGGACACACGTCGCGAAAGGCGCGTCCTTGGTGGATGTGACGGTGGACGATCACACCGGACCGAGCACGGCGCTGGCGCGCAGCATCAAGATGACGGTGAGCGCGGCCAGCGAATCCGCACCGGCGGGGATGCAGAACGAAGGATACTGGGGCATCGCGGTGCGGCCTAATACCACTTACACGGGATCGTTCTATGCCAAGGCCGATGTGGAAGGCGTGCCCATCACGGCCAGCCTGGTGAACGACGAAACAGGTGCAACCGCGGCCAGCGCGACGGTGAGCGGGGTGACGACGGATTGGAAACAGTACACGTTCACGCTCAAGACAGGCGCGGCGCCGGTGACAGCGAACAATCATTTTCAACTGACGATTGCGAAACCGGCGACGGTGTGGTTGAACCTGGTGTCGCTGTTTCCGCCCACGTATCACGACCGGACGAACGGGAATCGGATCGACATCATGGAGAAGATGGCGGCGATGCGTCCGACATTTCTGCGGCTGCCGGGCGGGAATTATCTCGAAGGGGATCACATTCCGGACCGGTACGATTTCAAGAAGACAATCGGCCCATTGGTGGACCGGCCCACACATCCGAGCCCGTGGCGGTATCGCTCTTCGGATGGCATGGGACTTCTGGAATTTATGGAGTGGTGCGAAGACCTGAAGATGGAGCCGCTTCTGGCGGTGTATGCGGGGTATTCGCTGCAGCAGGACCACGTGGATCCAGGGCCCGCGCTGGAACCGTTCGTGCAGGACGCGCTGGACGAGATCGAGTATGTGATCGGGGATGCCAGCACGAAGTGGGGCGGGGAGCGCGCGAAGAACGGGCATCCCGCGGCGTTTCCGCTGCACTATGTTGAGATCGGGAACGAGGATTGGTTCGACAAGTCGGGATCGTACGATGGGCGGTTCGCGCAGTTCTTCAAAGCCATCAAGGAGAAGTATCCGGATCTGCAGTTGATTGCGACCACGCCGGTCAAGAGCGTAAAGCCGGATGTGCTCGACGAGCACTTTTACATGTCGGCGGAGAAGTCGTTCTCCGACGGCGGGCATTATGACAAGTACGATCGCAACGGGCCGAAGATCTTTGTGGGCGAGTGGGCCACGCGGGAGGGCGAACCCACGCCGAATCTTCAATCGGCGCTGGGCGATGCGGTGTGGCTGACTGGCCTCGAGCGCAACAGCGACCTGGTGATCATGGAGTGTTACGCGCCGCTATTTGTGAATGTGAATGCGGGCGGAATGCAGTGGGCATCGGACCTGATCGGCTATGATGCGCTGACAAGTTACGGGTCGCCGAGTTACTGGACGCAGGTGATGTTTGCCGCGCACACGGGAACGGAAGTGGTTGCGGCTGCCCTGACTAATGCGGGACCGCGGATCGCCGCGTCGGTGACGCGCGATGAGCAGCGGCGCAAGATTTTTATCAAGCTTGTGAACGGGACGTCGGATACGCAGCGGTTTCAGATCGTGCTGGATGGCGCGCCGGGCGTGAAGCGTCAGGCAACGCTGGTGACGATGAGCGGCAAGTCGCCCAATGCGACTAACACCATTACAAATCCGGATAACATCAAGCCGGTGGAGCGAACGATCCAAGTGGCCGGGGCTAAGTTCGAATATAGCTTTGTTCCTTACTCGGTGAATGTGGTGGAGTTGAGTTACTAAAGCGTGTTCCTTGTATTCGCGGCATTTTCGGCACGACTAAAGTCGTGCCCTGTTACAAATCCTATTAGTTATGCGGAATCGAAGGTGGGGCGTCTGCGGGTTTGCCTTTTTCCTGGGCGGCTTTCAGCTTGCTGAAGATGGTGTCGTTGGCGGCTTTGTGAAGGCTGCTGGTTTTTTGGAACTCTACGTCAGCTTCAGTCTTGTTGCCCATGGACTGGTACAGGCGAGCCAATCGCCAATGCGGGTTTGGATCATCGGGGCTCAGGCGGGCGGCGGTTTTGAATTCGCGGATGGCTTCTTCGCGATGGCCGGCGTCGGCATAGAGAATGCCGAGATCGAGATGCGCCCGGGCGAGGTTGGGATCGATCTTGATGGCTTTCTGAATAAGCGGCAGGGCCTCGTCGGAGCGGTTCAATTGCATGTATGAGTCGGCGAGAAAGGCGAGGGCCTGGGCGTTTGCGGGTACGTTGACGAGTTCGGCCTCAAACTCCCGCGCAGCCTCTTCGAATTGATTCTGCGTCCATAACAGGTAGCCGAGGCCGAAGTGGACGTTGGGTTCGCGGGGATCGGCCTTGACGGCGGCGCGAAACTGTTCGATGGCCGCGGCGTGGTTGCGCATTTCATCTTCGGCTTCGCCGGCGAGCATGTCGGCTTCAGCGGACTCCGCATTCAGCGTGAGAATTTCGTGATAGGTATCGAGAACGCACTGGAACTGGCGCGTCGACAGGCAACTGTGCGCCAGGAACAGGCGGAACTGCAGGTTCTGGGGATCGTTGGCTGCCGCGGTCTTGAGATAAGGCACGGCGGCTGCGTAATCGCCGATGCCGTATTGGGCAATTCCGATGAGCGCGGTGAGACGCTGCGCATCGGGAGAGGATGGGGGCTCGCTCTTGAGCAGCGGCTCGAATACCTGGATGGCCTCTTTCAATTCGCCGCCCTTAAACAGAGCCAGGCCGAGGTTCAAACGCAGCCCGGGCATGGAGGGATCGAGAGCCAGCGCCTTGCGATAGAGGAGGATGGCCTGCTTGTAGTGTTCCTGGCGGGCTTCAAGAAAGCCAAGATGGGCGCAGGCTTCGGCGCTGTTGGGGTGCGACGCGAGGATGGAGCGCCAAGCGGTTTCGGCTTCGGCGGTTTTGCCTTGTTGCTCGAGCGCGAAGGCGGCATCGCGCTCATCGGAGGCCGAGGCGGATTGGGCTGGGACGTTCGACGGCGTGAGAGTCAGCAGCACTGCGAGAAGAAATGTGCATAGCGCGGCCGGCTTCACGTGGATGCTCCAAGGGCATTCTCGCCTGCCGGCGCGAGGGCGCGCAACACGAGGTGGATGCAGCAAAAAAGAAGGGCGCGACAGATTTGCGAGTCGCGCCCCGGAGACCAAGACAGCCAACTTCAGAATCTGAGTTGTCCGCCCAGTTGCAGAGTGCGCGGACCGTAGTCGCTGGTGACGTGGCCGAAGTTCCCGTCGTGGTTGTTGGCATCGACGCCCTGAGGGATGAAGTGGTTGAAGGTGTTGTACGACTCGAAGCGAAGCTGGAGATGCGGTCCTCCTTCATGGCCGGTGAAGGGGATGCTCTTGAACAGGGAGAGGTTCCAGTTAAAGATGCCGGGTCCTACGACGGCATCCTTGCCGGAATTGCCGTAGCCCTGGTTCGGGCCGCCAAGCCATGGAGCGATTGGATCAGCGAAGGAACTAGTGCTGAACCATGCCGGTACCGACTTGGGATATGACACATGCGACACCAGGTTGGGGCGGTTGCCGCCGATGGTCAGGCCGACGACGTCCGATCCGGTGTAATTAATGCGCAGAGGCGTGCCCGATTCGGCGACGGTGATGCCCGAGATCGACCAGCCACCCAGGATCGTGCGGGCGGCTACACTCTGACTCTTCGTGAACCAGGGGAAGGCATAGATGTAGCTCACGTTGAGAATGTTGCGGCGGTCGAAACCGGTATCGGAACCACGGTCGTAGGCGGGATTGAAGGGGTTGGAGAGCCCATTGAGGTCGTTGCTCACGATGGAGATGTTGTGGCCCCAGGTGTAGGCCACCTGGGTAGTGAGGCCGTGACGGTTCTCGATGCGTATGCCGGTCTGCAGCGAGTTGTAGCTGAAGTTGGTTTCGTTCTCCTCCTGGTTGACAGCCGCGAACCCCGGGTGGATCCGGTATTGGTTGGCATTGAGTTTACCGCTGGCGACACCCTGGCGCAGGTCATAAGGATTGGCCGCGTTGTTGGGATCCGTCAAAGGCAGGGTGTTGACCTGCCGGTCGTTGTTCTGGTCCCACCCGTTGGCGCCCACGTACTGGAGGACATAAACGATCGACGGAGCCAGCGCCCGCTGGACGCCCAGGCTGAAAGTGATCGTTCCCGGAGGCGGATAGGAGTACTCGATGTTAGTCAGGCTGGACGGGAAGTGATTCAGCGTGGTTTCCCCTGACAGAGCGCTGGTATTGGGGTTGGAGAAATAGACGTTGTTGGCTGACGGGATGTACGCAAAGGGCGGGTTGAGAGCGGCGTTGTAGACATCGTTGCCTTGCACGCGCTCATAGAACGCCCCGGCGCCGCCGCGCAGGACCGTCTTTCCATTGCCGGAGAGGTCAAGCGCGAATCCGACGCGTGGCTGGAACGTGTAGTAGTGGTTTTGCACGGCACCGCGCGGGAAGCCGTTGACGCCGGCTTCGCGAATTCCGTTGAGGTAGAACTGTTCGGTTCCGGTGGAGGGGAACGTGGAGAGCGAGGCGGGATCAAGCGTGCCGTCGGTCTGGACCGGATTGCCCAGGGAGTAGTCGTATAAGTTTTGCACGAAGTTCGAAAACTTGTCGTATCGCTCGAACGCGTGCGGCAAACCATCGTAGCGAAGCCCAAGGTTCAGTGTCAGCTTGGGGGTCACGTGCCAGTTGTCGTTGGCATAACCGTTGTAGTTGTTGTTGACCCAGTGCTTGCCCCACAGGTACTCGAGCTGCGAATAACTGCTGGCCATGCCCAGCAGGAAGTTGACGTAGGAGTCACCCGAGAAGTTGCTGGAGTTGAAGGCTACCACACCATTGGTGTTGTACTGCAGCTGCTGGTTCTTGTAGGTGTGCAGGACGCCGCCCCCGAACTTGAACTGATGGCGACCGTGAGTCCAGGAGAGGTCGTCGCGGTACTGGAAGCCTTCATAGCCGTTCTTCCAGGGATAGTAGCTGGGGCTCCACGTTACGTTCAGCGGCGATCCCTGCAACTGGACTTCGGGCAAGCGGCTCAACAGGTTGTTGGCCAGCGGGAAGAAACTGGTAGCTGTCCAACCGCTGGGCTGCACGAAGGAACCTCCGGGACCATCCGTGGGAGTGAGGGTGATCTTGTTTCCGGCGTACAGGAACGCGGTTTCGTTGAGCAGGTTGGGGGTGTAGGTCTGCGTGAGTTTGATCACCGCAGAATACGACGGATTGGTCATGATGGTGCCAACCGTCGGATAGGTGCTGTCTCCCCACAGCGGAGGAAAGTATTTCTGGTCCAGCGTGTCGTGCAGGTAATGGCCCATCAACTGGAATTTGCTGTTGAAGTTGTGGTCGATGCGCACGATATCTTCGCGGACGTTGGTCGGCTGCGCGATCGATGCAATGTACTGCGTGCCGTTGTTGTAATTGGGCTTGGGGAAAGTGCCGGCGTTCAATTGGAGCACGGCGTTCTGGTCGATGAGGTTGGCGGGGATGACGTTGCCGGGGAACGGCTGCCCCGGAGTCAGATTGTCCATGGCAAACAGGGCCAGCTTTGCCGGGTCCAGGTTGCAGTTCGGATAGGTGCCATTGCACGGAACAAGGGGCGCCTTGCCGCTGGGGGGTGTGTAGGCCAGGTCCGCACCGGTGGTCGGGAAGTTCGGGGCCAGAATGGCATTCTGAATCGAAGGCGCGCTGCCTTGAATCAGGCGACGCCACTCTTCATTCCAGAAGAAGAACGTCTTGGACTTTGATTCGTTGTAGACATGAGGAATCCAGAGTGGACCACCGATGTTGCCGCCGGGCAGGTTCAACTGGAACTTCGACCGCGGCTTGTTGGCGGCATTGAGGAAATAATCGTTGGCGTTGTATGCCGTGTTGCGATTGAAGTAGTAGACCTCACCGTGGTAGTGCTGGGTGCCGGACTTGAGCACCATGGTGATGGTGCCGCCCGAACCGATGCCGTAATCGGGACTGTAGTTGCTGTCGAGGGTCTGGAACTCGGAGATGGCGTCCTGCGAGGGGAGGTTCATAAAACAGCCGCCGCATCCGCGGTCGTTCTGTTCGCCGCCATCGATCAGGTAGACGTTGTGGGTGGTACGAGTGCCGTTGAAGCTGATGCCGTTGGCGGAGGTTAACGCATTCACACCGCCGAAGGGGGGAAGGTTGTTGGATACGCCCAGGCCGAGGGCGGCCAGGGAAGTCACGTTGCGGCCGTTGGTGGCAAGCTGCTCCACCTGCTGGCCGCTGATCAGAGTACTTACTTCGCTGGTCTCAGTCTGCACTTGCAGGGAGTCTGCGGCCACGGTCACCGTCTGGGCCTGGCTTCCGACCGCGAGAGAGACATTCTCCTCGAGAGACTGGGCCACATTTACGACGATGTTGGTCATGGAGTAGTTCTGGAACCCCTGGGCAGTGACCGCCAGCGTATAGTTGCCGACGCCGACATTGGCGAAGCGATAGGCTCCGGCACTGTTGGTGACGGCTTCCCTGATTTGATTGGTGGCCTGGTTTTTGAGGGAGATCTGGGCGTTGGGAACGAGGGCTCCACTGGAATCGGTGACCGTTCCGTTGATGGTGGCGTTGTCCTGGGCCCCGGCGCGTGGGGCTAGAAGGAAGAGCATGGCGACAAGGGCGATCGAGAGTGCCCAGACGTGTCTTGCGGTCCAACTCCACGTGCGCGTGCCGGCTCGCGGCGACGCTGGACTGGTGTAATGCTTCATGGAGTGCCTCCTGAGGGAACGGTTTCTCGCTGAGCGAGTGATATCCAACTCGTATCCGGGGCTTTCTCACGTACCGATGGGTCGATTCCTATTTGGCCGGGTGCTCAAGTCGACAGCGGCGCAGAGGGCCGTCTTACAAGTCGACTGGGAGCAGACCACCCGGGGTGATCCAGATGTGGTTCCTGTTGCATACCGGACACGGGTCAGGCCAATTGGCGAATTGCCGGGGGACCTGCTCTTTGCGAATCGGGGGCCAGCAGGGCCTCTCCAGCAAGCGTTTACTTGGCGCGGAAATTCTTACTCCGATACAGGAGGGTTGTCAATGTGAAGAAGGGGCGTCACTGAATGCCCGGTCAATGTTCACGTTTACATAGGGAAAAATCCCTTTACTTATACGTTTAAGCAGCCGTGGGAATGGCATTCGGGGGACACCGGGGAGGGATCAGGTAACCGATTACCGGGACGAATTTCAAGGAAAGAAAGACGATTGGATCAGGGGCGGGATGGGGTGTCCGGTTTCGGGGCGTCTGTCCTGACTACGCCGGCACCCTCCCGGATGGTGTAGCAGTGGTCGGCGGCCAGGTTGGGGATTGACTCGACTTTGCCGTTTGGCCAGAGGACGTCGAGTTTGTCCACACTCTGGTGGTCGCCGAGGCCGAAATGGATGCGCAAGTCGCCCTGGGAAAGGTAGCTTCCGCTGCTGCGCACTTCATCGAGTTGCACAAGATGGCCGGCGGTGGCGCGCACCCGCGCATTCAGGGCCAGGCGATTGCTCCTGACGCCCTCGAGCTGGACGCTGATCCAGTGATGGGGTGATCCGCCCTCGGGGCGAAGGATCGTGGGCCGGCCGACGAGGTTCTCGACCACGGCTTCCAGATGGCCGTCGTTGAACAGGTCGCCGATGGCCATTCCGCGGCTCACGCGCGGGATCTGGATAGCCGGGCCTGCTTCTTTGCTGATGTCCTTGAATGTGCCGTCGCGCTGGTTCTCGAGCAGGACCATGGGCTCGCGGTAGCGGGGGCCGGTGGGCACGGTGTCGACCTGGGGATAAACGTGGCCGTTGACCATGAAGATGTCGGGCCAGCCCTGGTTGGCGAAATCGACGAAGGCGTCTCCCCAGCCCACGTAGCCCCGGGAGGCTTTGGCCACCCCCGAGGCGACTGAGATTTCGGCGAAGTTCATTGTGCCTTCGTTGCGATAGAGGGCGGCATATTCGTTGTCGAAGTGGGAGATGAAGACCGAAAATCGGCCGGTGTGGAGGTAGTCGCCCAGGGCGAGGCCCATGTTGGCCTGCGCCTGGCCGTTTTGGTTGTAGGCCACGCCGGAGGTGAAGCCGGCATCGGTGAAGCGCCCTGCGCTGTCGCCCTTGTAAAGATAGTTGGGCTGGCCGTCGTTGGTCACAAAGAGGTCGAGCTTGCCGTCGTTGTCGAAGTCCGACCAGACGGCGGTGAGGCCGTAGCGCTCCTCAGGATCGGAGAGGCCGGATTTCTTCGAAACATCGGTGAAGGTTCCGTCGCGGTTGTTGTGGTAGAGAGAGTCGGGCGCGCCTTTGAGACCGCGCGGACCGCACTGGACTTCAATTCCTTCGTATTTGCAGGTGTCTTTGGAGCCGAAGGCGGCCATGTTGTCGAGGTGGAAGTCGACGTAGTGGGAGACGAACAGGTCGGCCCAGCCGTCGCCGTCGTAGTCGCCGAAGGCGGCGCCGGTGGCCCATTGCGTGTCGCCGGAGAGGCCGGCGGCTTTGGTCATGTCGGTAAATGTGCCATCGCCATTGTTGCGATACAACACCACGCCGCCAAAACAGGTGACGAGAAGATCGGGCCAGCCGTCGTTGTTGTAATCGCCCACCACGGCTCCCTGGGCCCAGCAGGGATAGCCCACCCCCGCCTTGTCGGTAACGTCGGTAAATGTGCCGTCGTGATTGTTGCGGTAGAGGGCGCTGCGTGCCTTTTGGCCGGCCTGCGCCATCTCCACGCTTTGCGCGTTGGTGAAGTAGATGTCGGGCCAGCCGTCCCGATCGTAGTCGATGAGCGCCACGCCGCCGCTCATCGATTCGACAATGTACTTCTGTTCCGGGCTGGAGAGATGCTCGAACGTGATGCCGGTGGAAGCGGTGATGTCGACCAGTTGGGGGTAGGGAGTGTCGGGTTTGGCTTCGGGGCGTGGGGCCGGCTTTCGCGCGGACTGCGGGTGCGAAGGCAGGCTAAGCAAGGCGATACAGAGAGCGGCGGCGGCGCGGCGGGCTCTTCGCATCGATGGTGCGGGCCCGGTCCTGCATCGAGCGTGGATTGCGAGGGGTCCGGGCTTCATCATTCCTCATTGTCCGGCCAACGATGCGAAGCTGTCAGCGCTGCACACGATGAAGGAGCACAGGGATGATCGGCGGAAGTCGCTGGGAAGGACTGCGCGACGGATCCGATCCATCGGGCGGAGGCCCCACGGCCGGGCGCGGTCCGGCTGGCTCGGCGGGGTGGGGCATCTGCATGGCAGGATCGGTGGTTCGCTCCAACTCCATCCGGTCGGAGTGGATGGTTCCGGTGTAGTTGTTGTTGCCCACCTTGAATGAGACATGATCGCCTTCCACTTTGCCGCCGGTAACAGGTGCGGGCACGTCGCTGCCGCCGAAGAAGCTGCCGGCGCCGGCGCCCTCGACGGTTCCAGTGAGATCGCCGCCGGCCTGGCGAAGGGTGAACAGCGAATTGGCGTCGCCGGCGAGAGCGGTGAGGCGGTTGGAACGGCCGGGCGCGGGCATGGGCCGCCAAAGGCCGGTAACACCGGTACCAGTGGGCACTTCGCGCTCCCAGACCGCGGCCTGGGGGCGGAGCGTCACGGAATTGGCGGCGACGGTGACGCTTGATGCGGTGAGACCGGGAGAGCTTGCCTCGACGGTGATGCTGCCGGCAGTCTTGCTGGACTGGACGACGGCCATGCAGAGTCCGCAGAAGGCCTTGCGCGCGGTCCCCTTGTCGGGCTCCTGATTGGTGGGGTCGCCGTTGCCGGTGCCGACCAGTTTGCCGGCGCCGGAGACTTTGAATTCCAATACGTTGTCGGTTATGGGGACGATGCGGTCCTGCGCATCGCGGACTTCAACCGCGAACATGGCCACGTCTTCTCCGTCGGCGGAGATTTGGGGACGGTCGGCGGTCATGATGAGTTTGGCGGCGGGGCCGGTGGTTTCGCGTTTGGCGGTCATCACGACTTTGTCGCCCTTGTAGCCGCGGGCTTCGATCGTGCCGGGCGCGTAAGGGACGTTCCAGGCGAGATGCGAATCCTTCTTCACTTCCTTGGCGCCGAGGCTCTGGCCGTTGAGGAACAGCTCGACTTTTTCGAGGTTGGAATAGACCCACACGGCGATTTCCTTGCCTTCGAGTTCGGGCCAGTTCCAATGCGGAAAGACGTGGAGGACGGGCTTATCGATCCACCAGGACTGGTAGTAGAAGAACGTGTCCTTGGGAAAGCCGCACATGTCGATGATGCCGTATTGGGAGCTGATGTTGGGCCATTCATTGGGCGAGGGCTCGCCGCGGTAGTCGAAGCCGGTCCACACGAAGCCGCCCGCGAGCCATGGACGTGAGTTGCAGAAGCTCCACCAGCCTTCGGCGGAAGCGCGGCCGGTGGTGGTGTAGGGATCGTAGGAGCCGACATAGCCTTTCGCCGGGTCGGTGACGTAGATGCCTCGGGTGCCGACGGCGCTCACCGTCTCAGTGCCGATGACGGGCTTGTCGGGATGCTCTTTGTGGTAAGCCTCGGCGCCGGGGTCCATGTAGTTGTAGCCCATGACATCGCATTCGACGAGGCCGCCCACGCCGATGGCGTGAATGGGCGCGATCGATACCGGGCGCGAGCCGTCGTGTTCGGCGGCGACGGCTTTCATGGCGGTGAGTATGTGCAGGCCTTTTTCGGTGTTGGCCTGGGCTTCTTCGTTGCCCATGGACCACATGAAGACGCTGGGATGATTGCGATCGCGGCGGATGAGGTCGGCGAACTGGCTCAGGCCTTCAGGGTTCGACGACATCATGCGCGTCTCGTCGAAGACCAGCATGCCGAGCTGGTCGCAGGCGTCGAGTAACTCCGCTGTGGGCGGGTTATGCGAGGTGCGAAGGGAGTTGCAGCCCATCTCCTGCAACTTGCGGATGCGGTAGAACTGAATGGCGTCGGGTAAGGCGGCGCCGACTCCGGCGTGGTCCTGGTGATTGCAGGTGCCCTTGAGCTTGACCGGCTTGCCGTTGAGGAAGAAGCCTTTTTCCGCATCGAATTTGATGGTGCGGATGCCGAACGGGGTTTCATAACGATCGACGATGTTGCCGGCTACCTGAATTTCGGTGACGAGCTTGTAGAGATTGCGCTCTTCGAGTGACCAGAGCTGGGGGCGGTTGACTACGATCTTCTGTTCAAACGTGCGTTCGTTTTGCTGGGGGATTGGCGTGGTCTCGGATGCGGCTTTTCCAACCGCTTTGCCCGAGGGATCGAGGATTGTGGAGACAATGCGCGCGTTCTGAGCGGACTTGGCGTGATTGATGACATCGGTGCGAATGGAGAGTGGGGCGTCGCCCGATCGGACTTCGGCAGTGACGAACGTGCCCCATTGCTTCACGTGCACGGGGTGTGTTTTCACCAGCCATACATGGCGGTAGATGCCGGCTCCTTCGTAGAACCAGCCATCGCTCATGGTGGCATCCACACGAACGAGGAGGACATTGGGGCCGCCGGGATTGGCGAAGCCGGTTACGTCGAAGGAGAAGGGATCGTATCCTCCGCTGTGGCGGCCGATGTAGAAGCCGTTGAAGACGACCATGGTTTCGCGATACGAGCCGTCGAATTCGAGGTTGATGCGCTTGCCGGCGTCAGAGGCCGATAGTTCGAACACGCGGCGATACCAGCCGACACTGGTGGCGGGATAGGTCCGGCCCAGCGGGTAGTAGCCTTTGCTTGAAAGCGCGGGATCGTTTTCAAAGGGCAGTTCGATGGCCCAATCGTGAGGAAGGTCGAGTGGCCGCCATTCGCTGTCGTCGAAAGCGATGTTGCCGGCGGGAAGGAAGCTTCCGGTCTTCTGGAAATTGCCGGTGCGGCCGCCGCCGAATCCGAAGTCGCGGGTGGGATCGTCGGCATGGCCGAAATGGAAGCGCCAGCCGAAATCGAGGAGGAGGCGGTCGTGTCCGGCGCCGGGTTGGGGAGACTCGGGCGTTGCCGCGGCTGCCTGCGGACTCGGCTCGGGGACGGCTGCTTCGATGGCGGAAGTCAACGGGCCCATCTGGGCAGCAGCCACTGCGGCGGGCGCGAGCAGGCTGGTTTTGATGAGATCGCGGCGTGATAACGGTTTCATTTCGCCTCCGGCGATAAATGTAGCAAACCGGGCGATGGTCGGAGGAATTTGGGGTGGGGTCGGTGAGCGTGAATTCGTGGTCTCCCACTCTAGCGCCGTCTTACGACGACGCTAGAATGGGGCACGGAGCATTCGGCAAGTCTTGGAAGGGGCGCTGACATTCCCTCAGAGGCTAAAGCCCACTTCGCTTTGATTGGCTAGATGTACGGGCTGAAGCCCGTACCCTTCAATCGAGTCACTTGTTCCGAGGCTCTAGCAACTTCTCACGACGTTGCTGGAATGGGGCGCCCAGTTTACTCAGTGGTGTAGCGGATTTCGAGTTTGCGAATGCGGAAGCAGGAATAAGTCAGCACTACGGCGATCAGGAGCAGGAGGCCGAGAGCGGCAATCCATCCGGAGACCGGTTCGGTCTCGACTGTGAGGAGCGCAAAAATGCCGTCGCCGGGGATGGTGATGGGCATCAGGTGGCGCAAATAGGAAGCCACGCTGATCTTCTGCAGAAGCGATGGCATGACGGGATTGATCGCTTCCCAGCCGAAGACGATGAGGGCGGCGGGGGTGGGATTGCGGAACATCATGCTAAGAAGGAGGAAGACCGCTCCGTATCCCAGGCAGGCAAGGACCACGATCGTGAGATAGGCTTCGAGTTCTCCCGCGCCGGAGCCGTTGAAGACGTAGTCCTGCCCGGCCGGACCGAAGGCGACATAGACGAGCGCGAAGTCGGCGAGGACGGCGCTGCCAAAAAGGATCACGGCGCTGATGGATCCGGCGGCGAATTTGGCCAGGAGCAGAACCTCGCGGCGTACGGGCGAGAGCAGATAGAAGTGGAGGCTGCGCTCGATCATTTCGCCGCGAATGAGGCGCGAGAAAATCCCCAGGCATCCGAAGAAAACTCCCAGGCGGAGATAGTAGAACTGGACGATCCCGGCCAGCACCTGGGTATCCTCGGCCATTGCGTACTGCGCATGGCGGGCGAACAGCGTGTGAATGAGGAGAATGGCGGTGGGGCAGAAGGCGAGGAAGTAAATCCAGGCTGCTTTCCAGGAGAGCAGATTGCGCCGCACTTCAATACGGGCCACGCGCCGCGCCTGCACCCAGTAGAGGCTCCACGGCTGCTGCGCCAGGAGATGAAGGAAGGCTCTGAGTTGGTCGATCATCGCGCCGTGCCTCCGTCTGAGCCGATCAGGTATTGATAAATGGAATAGGCGTCGTCGTCGGCGGGAGCAACGGTTTCAATTTTGACCAGCCCTTCGACCGCGATGCCGTTGAGCAGGGTGTAGAACTGGTCGATGTCGCCGGTGCGCAGGAAGACGCCGTGTCCGTCGACGTGCAGGCGGGCTTCGACGCAATGATTGACTTCAAACATCCGGGAAGCCAGCAACTCCGGCTTGTCGCAGCGGATGAGGACCTGCATGGGCTTGTCGCGCACTTCCTTGCGCACCTCGTGGATGTTGCCTTCGGCGATGAGGTAGCCGCCGGTGATGAGCACCACGCGATCGGAGATGCGGTCGACTTCATCGAGGATGTGGCTGGAGATGACGAGGTGCATGCCCTGGCGGCCCAGTTCCTCGAACAACGCGAGGGATTCGGCGCGCGCCATGGGATCGAGGCCGTTGAGAGGCTCATCGAGGACGAGCACGCGGGGACGGTGGGCGATGGCCTGGGCAAGACGAATCTTCTGCCGCATGCCTTTGCTGTAGCCGGCGATCTTGCGGACGGCGGCGTCGCCGAGCCCCACGCGCTCGAGAGCTTCCTGCGCAAGCTTGAAAGCGTCGGCGGGATGCATGCCATGGAGCATGAGGCTGTCCATCAGGAATTCCCATCCGGACAAGCCGCGGGGGAAGGAATCGAACTGGGTGCAATAGCCTACTTCGCGGAAGAATTCGGTAGCATGGCCGGGCGTGAGGCCGAGGACGGAGACAGAACCGGTGGAAGGCTGAACCAGCCCGGTCATCAGGTTCATGAGCGTGGTTTTGCCCGAGCCGTTGGGGCCGACGAGGGTGGTGACGCCGGGCGGAATGCTGAGCGAGATGCGATTGACGCCCAGGACTTCGCCGTAGAACTTGGACACGTTGTCGAAGATGATCCGATCGGTCAGATTGCTCATGGCTTATCCCCGCACCACTTCGCGCGCCCGGATGCGCGCATTCAACATCGCCGCACAGAGCAGGCAGACGAGCAGGAGCATGGTCACGATGGCCGCCGTGGGAATGGTTTCGTCGTGCCACATCAACTCCGGTGCCCCGAGCATGCGGCGCCAGAGCTGGGTCATCACGAACGGCATGTTCAGCAGGAATCCCCAGCGGGTGCGAAGAACGGCGGTGATGATGCCGCCCACGCCGGAAGGGACAAACACGGCGGCGAAGATGATGCCTGTGGCCACGGCTCTCCACTTGACCCAGGAAGAGAGGGCCAGACCGAGGATGGACAACATGAGGATCCAGAGGATGGAGCCGAATAGAAGGCCGGATGCGATTTGAAGATTGGCGGCGGCCCACGGTTGCGGGGAGGAATAGCCCTGGTAGACGAAGAGGAGCAGGCACGGGACCCATGTGACCAGGGATAAAGAGCCGAACAGCGCCGCGAACTTGCCGAACACATAGCCGAAGCGCGAGATGGGATGGCTGAGCAGGATGGGCAGAGCGTTATCGGCGAGGTCGAAGGTGATGAGGCGGGGCGCGATCCACGCGGTGATGACCAATGCGGCCCAGCATTGGATTTCGAGAACGACCAGAAAGAACATGGAGTTAATGCTGAGGTCTCTGGCGTCATTTCCGCGCATGATGAGTGCGCGCGCGATGGGATTGTTGGCGATATAGATGAGGATGATGAAGACGAAGGTGGGAAGCAACGAGAGCGTGAACAGGCCGATGGTGATCTTGGACGACCAGACTTCGGCGAGGCCATAGCGCGCGAGCACGAGGATGCGCGTCCAGAGCGGGGTCACCCTACCGGTGTAGGCCCGATAGTTGTGCTTATAGACCGACAAGTTGCTCCTCCCTTTTTGTCTCGCTTTCCCTGTCGTTGTCCATGGCGCGGAGGAAGATGTCTTCGAGTGAATCGCGGCGCTGGTGCATGCGCCGGATCTGAACGCCCTGGGCAGCGGCCACGGTGTAGAGATCGCGGGCCTCGATCTGGTCGGGCATGACGAGCTTGACACGGCCGCCGGGGAAGCAGGCGCATTCGCAACCCAGCTCGCGCATTTTTTCCGCGAGGCTGTCCGCGGCGCCGATGGTTTCGAGTTCGATGAAGTTGCGATGCGAACGGCGTTCTTCCTCGATGTTGCAGAGAGCGGCGATGCGTCCGTTTTTGAGGATGAGGGCCTCGTCGCAGGTCTCGTCAATATCGCGCAGCAGGTGCGACGAGATCAGCATGCGGATGCTGCCTTCTTTGCGAATCTCCTGGATGGTCTGGATCATGCGCTGGCGGGCCATGGGGTCGAGACCGTTGGTGGGCTCGTCAAGAATGAGCAGGCGGGGACCGTGGGCGAGGGCCTGGGCCAGCTTGATGAGCTGCTTCATGCCGAGCGAGTAGGTGCTGACCTTGCGATAGCGCACTTCGCCGAGGCCAACGTAAAACAGCGCTTCATGGGCGCGTTCGAGGGCTTCGCTCGAAGGCAGGCCGGAAAGCTCGGCCATGTAACGGACAAAGCGCACTCCGCTCATGTTGCCGATGAAGGAGTCGTTTTCGGGCATGTAGCCGATGGACTGGCGGATGCGGGCGCGGTCGCGGACCGCATCCATGCCGAATACGCGGGCGGTTCCACGAGAGGGCACATGGAACCCGAGCAGGGTGTTGATGAGGGTCGATTTTCCGGCGCCGTTGGGGCCGAGAAGACCGATGGCGTTGCCGCGCAACTCGCCGGTCAGACCGTCGAGGACGGTCCGGCCGCCGAGGCGCACTTCCAACCGGTCTAGATCGATAACGCCCATGCTATTTCCTTACGAGTTGGCCGGCGAACTTGTTCCGGGAATCGAGCAAAGACGCGATGGTGAGGAAGTCGAAACCGAATAGACGGCTGTCGCTGGCGGCTTCGATGCGGTTCTCCTTGCCCCAGGCGCAGATCGCGGTAGGTCGCGAATCGGCGGCCAGCTTGCGGATGGCATCCGCGGACTCGCCGCCGAACTGGGAGAGCAGCGGGTTGAGCACCGGGCCCAGGTTCTGGTAGGCCACGGCGGAGTAGTTCTCGTTCTCATCTTTGGGCAGCAGAGCCCGGAACGAGGCCGAGCGGCCGAGCGAGTTGCCGCTGGCGTGGGTTTGCAACGCTTCGAGAAGCAGAGCGCGCGTGGGCGCCACGATCATGAAGCCGCCGGAGAAGGTGTAGTTGGCGACCACGGTACCGGATGTGACATCCCGGATGGAGTAGAAGCGCTGGCCGTTGACGTCGCTGGGGTCGATGGCGGCCTGATGGGAATTCGGTCCCTGGGATTGACCGTTGACGGTCCGCACCAGGCGTTCGAGGGTGTTCTCAAGCTGCGCCGCGTTGTTGACTTCGATCACGGCTTTCCACGAAGGCATGGGAAGAACGGGGCCGTCGAGGGAGAGGAGAAACTCCCCACCGAGGTTGGCCATCAGGTCGTCGCGAACGCTGATCTGGAGTTTTTGATCTGCCTCGTCGAGGCCCGAGTTGCCGCCGTTGTTCGCGGTCATGGCAATGATGTCGTCGGCGATGGACTTGGGATCTTTGGAAAGCATCGCTACGGCTATGGAGGCATTGGGAGTGACGAAATCGAGCGAACCCATGGGGGCCGGAGCACCGAGCCAGGAAGCCACACGCTCGCGCGCTCCGGAGAACTGCAGGTTGAGGTGGTTCTGCGGCATGCCGTTGGTTTCGCGATGCTCGGCGATGAGGTAGCGGACTTCCTCCATCCCGCTGTTTTGAATCGTGCCCTGGGATGTGGGCCGGATCCGCATGTGGGTGGGGGCGTTGGCCATCATCTGGTGGAGATCCGCGGCCAGGATGATGCCCGCGCCGCGATCGTAGGCGGCGGCAATCTGGGTGCCGAAGTCGGACGCGGCGAATCCGCTGGCGCCGGCGTTCAACTGCGCGTTCAACTGCTTCAGAAGAGTGAGGTCGTTGGAGAACACGACCTCATGGGAGCGGACCAGAGCGTAGGCTGCGTGGCCGTTGTTGGCCGGCGCTGTGCTGGCGGCCAGGGACTGCTCGTCCAACACGGTCAACTCGCCATGCACGTCGGGATCGGCGGCCTGGGTTTTAAGCAGATCGGCGAGGCCGCTTTTTTCAACGTCGGCAAGAACCGCGAAACCGGGATGATCAGCCTGGTGGACGCCGACCACGACCGCTTCGTCGCCGAGGTATTGGCTGATGTCGTGAATCTTTCCAATCAGCGCGTCGACTTGCGCTGAGTTGTTGTGGCCCTGGTTCGCCCACTGCTGCAGGGCGGGGCTCTGGCTCATCTGGTCGTGGAAGATCTGGTTGGCCTGGGTGAGGAATTCACCGAGGTTGGGAATGCTGATGTAGAGCAGCGTGTCGGCGGGCACGCGGGGCAGCAGGTCGCTCGAATAGCGCGGCTGGGGGAAGGGAATCTGGCCGATGCGATGCTCGACCATGGCCAACTCGGCCAGGAGTCCCACGTACTTCTCGCGATCGGGGCTCCAGGAGAACTGCTCTTCGAGCGGCGCCGGCGCCAGGTTGTCGCTGGTGGTCATCTGATCGCCGGGATGGAGCATGGAGTTGATGCCGGCGTGCGAAACCTGCACCGCTCCCTGAAGGACGGCGACCCGCGAGCCCTTGATTCCCGAATTGACCGAGAATACCGTCCCGGTGACGGCGACGCGGCAGTCGGGAGTCTTTATATAGAGGTGGCCGGAGGTGCGTTTGGCGGCCTGAACAATGACGTTGCCGCCATCGAGAGCGACGGTCATGTCGCGGCCACGGGCGCCTACTTCCAGGGCGGTTCGCTCGTTAATGTCGACGGTTGAACCGTCGGAGAGGCGAAGAACGGCGTGCGACGCGCCGTTGGTGCGAAGGCGGTCGCCCTCGCTCAGTTTCGAGCCGGGCGCGAGTTGGCGGTCGCCGGCGGGAGAAATCAACCAGGCAGAGCCATCGATCGATTGCACTTCAGCGCGGACGCCGGGCGGGACCTGCCAGTAGGCCTTGTAAATGAAGACGGCGCTCAACACCAGAACGAAGGAAAATGCCAACGCCCAACGGAGCGTCTGGGGGTGACGCACGATCGAGGGGCGCGCACCGGGCGTCGACCAATCCAGCTTCGCGGCCCGCTCGCCCTGGCGGAAATAACGCAGGCAGGCGCCGCAGTCGCTCAAATGCGCCTTGACCAGCAGGGAGCGGGCCTCGGGGAGCGTGCCGTGGCGATAGGCGTCGAGCAATTCCCGGATATCGTTGCAACTGCGGATGGGATGGAGGGCCACGTCTTCTTTCATCGCGATGCCCAGGCGATCGGAAATCCTGGTCGCGGATGCGTGCATGGCCTGGGGTTCGGGCGCGTCGGTGCGCACCGCTTCAAGAGCCTGATTCAACAATTCTTCTTCGTGGCGTTTCATCGGTTCCCCCGTTCGAGCTCTGCTAGCCTCTTTTTCAGCCTGGAGCGTGATTGATGGAGCGTGACCGCGACGACCGCCTGCGACGTGCTCATCAGTGCGGCGATTTCGCGATTGCCCAGCTCTTCCACGTAGCGCAGCGTGAACATTTCCGCGGCGCGCGGGGAGAGTTCGCTGATGGCCTGGCGCAGGCACTGGGCGAGCTGGCGGCTGGAAATTTCAGCCTCCGGCGAATCGCCTGGCGCGGATGACGCGAATGTCGCGGCGGCTTCGATGGGTTCGGCTGCTGCTGTTTTCCGTCGGCGGAGCAGGTCGAGAGCGCCGTTGATGGAGGCGCGGTAGAGGTAGCTGGCCGCGTTTTTCATGTCGAGACTTTCGCCGTGGCCGAGGCGCAGAAAGACGGTCTGCGCGACGTCCTCGGCATCGGCCATGCTGCCGGTAATGCGATAGGCGGCGAGCAGAACGCGGCGATGGTGCTCGGCGAACAACTGGGAGAGCCGGTCGCTGGTTTCGGTTGCGGTGAATGGAAGGGTTGCGGCGGCGGCGCTCACGGGTCCACGCTCCTGCTTCTTCATAGGGATGACGCCCCGATCGTCAGATTCTTAATCCGATTGAAAAGAAATACGGGGAAAGGGCGCGGGGTGTTCCGGGGGAGCGAGGAAAAGATCTGCTGGCGACATGGCTGAATCTGCTATTTCGTAAGGAAATTCATCCTATAATGTAAGGAAGGATAATTTATGCCCTTGCGCGCTCGCACTCCGTCTACCACCGTTGAAGCCACGGTGACTTCAAAGGGGCAGGTGACCCTGCCCAAAGAGTTGCGGAATCGTCTGGGCATCCAGAAGGGCAGTAAAATCCGCTTCATCCTCTCGGACCGGGTGCCGGTCACAGTCGAGCCGGTGTTGCATGAGCTGGAAGACTTGTGGAGGATGGCCGATCAAGGCACCAAGGCCCAGACCGCCATGACTTTCGAAGAAATGAACGCTGCGAAGTCGCGGAGGGAATGGTAGTGCTCGCGGCCGATACCAACGTGTGGGCGCGGGCATATCTGAACGACGACGCGGCGCAAGCGGCAAAAGCGCGCTCGGCTCTCGCACAGGCTCGTTCGGCGGAAGGCGTATTTGTGCCTCTCCTTGTTCTTGCCGAGTTGTCCTGGGTGCTGCGCGGCCGGTGGGAGAGAGAAAGAGTCCTGGAGACCATTGAGGGTCTGCTGCAGACGCGCGGTGTATCCGTTGAGTCTCCGGGGCTGGCACGCCGGGCTTTGGAAGCGTCCCGCAAAGGCCGTGTGGGGTTTGCGGATCACCTGATCGCGGAAGTTGCTTTCGAGTTTGGAGCCAGTGAAATCATCACCTTCGACAAAGATTTTGCCCGCAAACAGAACGTTCGCCGCTTGAAGTAGGCTGCGCTGTCGTGGGCTCGAAACTTCCTAAACGGCCACGATACAGCCGGCAATCAAACGAAACTTTATTTTTTTCTGAAGACTAGCGCGGAACCAGGAGTGAAGTGAGTGACTGAACCGGTACAGGAAATTGCACGAATGCTTCAACAACTTCAGATCCCATCGCTCACAAGGCCCGACATTGGGCCAGACGATCCGCCGACGCTTGAGTTAGTTCAGTTTGACCTGAAAGCCTACGGCTATTCCTCGATCGCATACGTTCGGAATCTATTGGACGGTTTTCTCGTGCTCTCAATCGCGCAGAATGTAGCTGCCGTCGATCTTGTCATTCGAGGTCTCTACGAATGGACAATGCAGGCGAGTTACGTCGATCGGCAGAACCGGATTCCGATTAAATCTGGCGATTTCGTCGGATGCCGTTCGGCCATGGATCGGGTTCGAACCGGAAACGGCTGGGTTAAGCGACATGGAGACAAATACTGGAAGCCTCCGTTTGAGGAGGACATTCCCGAGAGTTTGCGGATCAAGCACTTGGTAAAGGCTTATAAAGCTCACCAGATGGAACACCGCAAGGAAGAGAACGTCGAGGACGACTACGGGTACTTAAGTGAACATGCCCATCCGAATAGTTTCTGCTTTCTGGATGTCACGCGAAGGGATGGGCGAACACTCGAATTTGTCAAACCAACGCCAGGAACACGAAACAGAGGGATCGTAATCGCGACGATGCTTGACTGGTCTCTCTGTATCTACAACATCCTCGAATTGGCGGGAGAGAGTGCCGTCAGGAAAGAATTTGTCGCGATGTTGAAGCGAGTTGTAAAGAAGCACGAAGAAAGCTGAGGGAACGGGATCGGCACTGAGTTTAGTTATTACAATCAACAAGTCGGCCTCTCGAACGCAATCTGAAGCGTAGGTAAGGTGTCGGATGTAATTACCGCCAATCCGGAAATAGCTCCCGTCAGGGGCTAAAGCCCGACGCTGTAAGGCGGCCTTTGCGGCACGATTGAACAGTTTGCTGAAAAAGCCGAGGATGAAGCAAATCCGACGAAAAGATCTCCCTCGGCGGCTAAAGCCGCGCTGAAATTGGTTGGATCAAGGGTACGGGCTGAAGCCCGTACCCTTCACGAAATGCATTTTTCAGCAAGCTGTGAAGTCGCGCCCTGGTACAAGGCGTTAGACGCCAATCGAAGTGGTCGCCCTTGGCCCGTTCAGGCGTAGCGGAAGAGAGCCTTGAAGCCGTAGTCCATGTGCTGCTGGATGTGGCAGTGGAAGAGGGAAAGCCCCGGCTGGTCGGCGGTGAAGTCGACTACGGCGCGACCGAAGTAGGGCACGACGACCGTGTCCTTCAGGATGCCGGCGGTTTTTTTGCCGTTGATTTCGATCAACTCCCAGAGGTGGCGGTGCAGGTGCATGGGATGGGCGTCGTCGGTGCGGTTGCGCATGGTGAGGCGGTAGCGGGTGCCCTGCTGGAGCACGAATTCGCGTTCATGCGGGTAGGGTTTGCCGTTGACCAGCCAGAGGTTGAACTTGCCTGCGCCGCCCGGGATCTTCTCGAATATCAGGTCGATGTTCTGCTGAGGCAGCGGGGAATTTGAGGTCTGGGCGCCGAAGATGGTGTAGTCCCAGCGGGAACGGGGCGGATCGGACCATCTCGGTTGCCCATGCTGGCCGGCGTATTCGACCACCACGCCGAGGCCTGATTCGCGGATGGGTTTCTCCGTTGAGCCGAGGATCCAGACGCCGGGCTGGTTCATTTCGACGATCGCATCGACGCGCTCGCCGGCGCCAATGAAGACCGAGTCAAGGGCCTGGGGCGTGGGAACGGGATTGCCGTCGAGGGCGATGACCTTCATTTTGTGGCCGGCCAGGGCGATGCGGCGATTTTCAATGGCGCTGGCGTTGAGGAAGTGAATGAGCAGCCGCTGGCCTTCGCGGACCCGGATCGGTTCGCCGGAGCCAAGCCCCTTGTCGTTGATGGAGTAGGTCATGGAGCCGACTTCGAGGCCGTCGGGATCGGTGTTCATGGTCGCGGGTTTTTCGAGCAGGGGTCCGTCGTGGGTGTCGTCATCCTCGTCGTCCATGGTGCCGGTGAAGAAGGGTTCCCAGTCGCGGAGGGCGAGGAAGAGTTCCTGGTCGTAATGGCCGGGATCACTGCCGGGGTCGACATAGAGAAAGCCGAACTGTCCGGTGAAGGCGCCCTTGTGGAGGTCGTCCATGGCCATGGCGTGGGAGTGGTACCAGCGGCTGCCGGCGGGGGTGGGTGTGAGCTGGATGCGCTGGCGGCCATGGGGCGGGACAACCGGCGAACCCTCCTCCTCGGTGCCGTCGACGCCGGATGGGATGAGCAGCCCGTGCCAGTGGACGAACTCCGGCGTATCGGTGTCGTTGATGATTTCTACGGTGACGGGCTTGCCTTCGCGCATGCGCAAGAGGGGGCCGGGGGCGGTGCCGTTGTAGCCGATGGTGGAGATGATGTGGGACCGGTCGAGCTCGACGGTGACCGGCCCGATGCGGAGGGTGTAGTCGGGCTTGGTGTCCGGCGCGGGGGCGGCTGAAGGGGCGATGACCTTGCCCGCCTGGGCCAGAAGCGGGACTCGCGTGGTCCCGGCCTGGGCCAACGCCATGCCGCCGAGCCTCAGGAGATTGCGCCTATTCACGGTGTCCTCCTCCTGGCTCGCCGGCTTACCTGCATCCTCTCACGCTCCGGTATTGCCGTAAAATGGCCCTACGAGCGGCCCTGATCCGGGATGAACGACTGCAACCAAGTGCAGGGCGGCTCCGTCTAACGGGCAAGCGTTCACGGGTACTCTCTCGCGTCCCCATTCCTCCGCGGAGGTCCACCATGAAGTTCTCGCAGTTGGCCTTGCCGGCGGTTGTGGCCGCAGCTTGCTGCGCGGGGTTGTGGGCGTTCCAGCGGACGGCCGACTTCGGATTCGGCAACGACGACACTCCTTCCAACGTGAAGTCCGAGTTCTACTGGTCGCGGCTGGCGTATTCGACCAGCATGACCAGCCTGGGAGCCTACCACCACGGCTATTGGGGAGGACCTGCGTGGTCGCGCGATTATCCCAAGGCCGACCGCCAGTTTCTGATTGCGATGCACCGCCTTACCCGGATAGACGGCCGCCCTACGGAACAGGTAGTCACGCTGGATTCGGATGAGATTTTCAACTACCCATGGATTTATGCGGTGCAGGTGCAGACGTGGTCGTTCAGCGACGCCCAGGCCAAACGGCTGCGGGAGTATCTGCTCAAGGGCGGATTCCTGATGGTGGACGATTTTCACGGCACGGAAGACTGGGAGAATTTTCTCAGCGGGATGCGGCAGGTGTTGCCCGATCGGCCCATTGAGGATCTCGAGAGCGGGGATGAGATCTTTCACACTCTCTACGATATCGACGACAAGATGCAGATTCCCGGCGAACAGTACGTGTGGACGGGACGCACGTATGAAAAGGACGGGTATCAGCCCAAGTGGCGCGCCATTCGGGACGATAAGGGACGCATCATGGTGGCCATCTGCCACAACATGCACCTGGGCGACGCGTGGGAATGGGCCGATGATCCGAATTACCCGGAGACGTTTGCTTCGATGGCGTTCCGGGTGGGGCTCGATTACATCCTGTACGGCATGACGCACTGAAGCGCCCCCGCATCATCAGAGGCCGCAGCAATCTTTAACAGATTCGTTACCAGGACTTCACGACTGTCGGGCGTGCATGTTTCAGTTTCTCTTCAAGTATCCGATTCCGGTGTTTGCCAGGGGGCGCTTCGTGCTGCTGAGCCCGTGGCCGGCCTGGGTGCTGGTTGTGCTGATCGCGGTCGCCACCGTAGGGCTGGCGCTCGTGATCCGCTGGCACCTGCGGGAGGCCTCGCCCCGCGTGCGCAACTGGCGGGCGTGGGTGATCTGGGCGATGCAATCGGCAATGGTGGCACTGCTGCTGGTGCTGTTGTGGCAGCCGGCGATGACCATCGGTGAATTGAATTCGCAGCAGAACATCATCGCGGTGGTGGTGGATGATTCGCGGAGCATGGCCACGGCCGACAGCGACGGCCGCACGCGCGAGGCCGCTGCGCTGGCGGCTCTGGATGGTGGAGTGCTGGCCGGGCTCGAGAAGCGCTTTCAGACGCGTCTCTACCGGATCGACAGCGAGCTGAAGCGGCAGGAAGGAACGAAGGGTATTGCGCCCACGGGAACAGCCACGCGCCTGGATGATGGACTGAAACAGCTGGTCGCGGAGACGTCCGACCTGCCGGTGGGGGCGGTTGTGCTGCTGACCGATGGCGGGCAAAACACAACGGGGCTGGGCGGATCGGGGATCGGAGTCGACACACTTCAGGAACTGCGGAATCGCCGTCTTCCGGTGCATACGGTCGGCTTCGGCCGTGAAGAACTGGCCCACGACGTCGAGATCGAAGACGTCAGCCTGGCGGAAAAGGCGGTCGCGACTGCGCGCGTGGCCGCGACTGTCACCTTGAGCCAGCATGGCTACACCGGAGAGAAAGCGACGCTGGTGGTGCGCGAGGGGGACAAGACGCTGGCCGAGCAGGAGATTACCCTGGGCCCCAATGGACGCGTGCAGGCCGAACCGCTGTTCTTTCCCGCCGGCGCGGCGGGGGCGAAGAGCATCACCTTCGGGGTGCGGCCGATGGATGGCGAAGAAAACCTGGCCAATAATGCGATGACGCGGCCATTGCTGGTGAGCGATGTGAAGCGGCGGATTCTCTATGTTGAGGGAGAGCCGCGCTGGGAATTCAAGTTCATTCGCCGGGCTGAAGACGATGATCCCACGGTGCAGGTGGTTTCGATGCTGCGCACCAGCCAAAACAAGATCTATCGGCAGGGAATCGGTGATCCTAACGAGCTGGCGGATGGGTTCCCGGTGCGGCCGGAGGATCTGTTTGGCTATGCGGGCATCATCATCGGCTCTGTCGACGTGGGCTACTTCACTCCGCTGCAGCAGGAACTGCTGCGCGAGTATGTCGATCGGCGGGGCGGCGGCATTCTTTTTCTGGGCGGCCGGGCTTCGTTGAGTGACGGCGGATGGAGCGCTTCGACTTTGAGCGAACTGCTGCCCACATTTCTGCCCGCGGGCCGCAACAACTTCCATCGCAATCCGGCGACCGTGGAGTTGACTTCGGCGGGCGTGGACTCGCCTATCACGCGTCTTCTTGACGACCCCGAAAAGAACGCCCAGCGGTGGAAGAAGCTGACCTATCTGGCGGACTACGAGGACGCGGGGTCGCCCAAGCCGGGAGCCACGGTGTTGGCCAGCATGAATGCCGGACGGCGCAAGCTGCCGCTGCTGATCACGCAAAGCTATGGGCACGGGCGTACGGCGGTGATGGCGACGGGCGGGACGTGGCGGTGGCAGATGAGCGAAGGGCTGGGCGATCCATCGCACGATCTTTTCTGGCATCAGCTTTTGCGATGGCTGGTGGCCGGTACGCCCGGCCAGGTTAGCGCCTTCATGCCTGCGCGCGTTCTGATGGACCAGGGCCGGGCGCAGTTCACTGCCCAAGTGCGCGACCGGCAATTTCAGCCGGCTGCGGATGCGCGTGTGACGGCGCACGTGATGGGGCCGGATGGAGTGAATACATTTCTGGACCTGACGCCATCGCAGCAATCGCCGGGAACCTACCTGGCCGACTGGACGGCAGAGAAGCCGGGCGCCTATCTCGCCGAAATCACGGCGGAATCCGCGGGAGGCGAAAAGAGGGAACTGGGGCGCGACGTAGTTACCTTCGAACGCGAAGACGGAGTCGCGGAGAGCTTTCATACCGAGCAGAATCGGGCTCTGCTAGAACAGCTCGCGGCGCAAACTGGGGGGCGCTACTGGAAGCCTGCGGACTTGAAGGACCTGCCGCGCGATATTTCTTACTCGGAAGCGGGGATCTCGGTGCGTACGACTAAAGAGCTGTGGAATATGCCTATCGTGTTTGCGCTGCTGGTGGGCCTGCCTGCGGGTGAATGGCTGCTGCGGCGAAAGTGGGGCGTGGTATGAAGCGCGCGCTGGTGCTGGCGGTGCTGTGCCTGTGCGCGTTGCGAGCGCGTGCGGCCACGTACTACGTGATCGTGGCCGGATTGGGAGGGGAGCCCGATTACGATCAGCGATTTACTGCGGCGGCGAAGGATCTCGATAAGGTGTTCAGGGCGTCGAGTGAGTCGGCGCACGTGGTCACGTTGACGGGCGGACAAGCCACGGCAGCGCAGTTGCGCGGGACGCTGGGCACAGTGGCGAGTGGTGCCAGGTCGGACGATGATTTCGTGCTTATCCTGATCGGCCACGGCTCGTTTGACGGCGTCGAATACAAGTTCAACCTCGTGGGGCCGGATGTAACGGGGGCGGAGATCGCGCAAATGTGCGACCGCATCGCGACGCGGCGGCAACTGGTGGTCAACACGACCAGCGCGAGCGGAGCGTCAGTGCCGGCGTTGGAGCGGCCCGGACGTGCGGTGATCGCGGCAACCAAGTCGGGCACGGAAAAGAACGCGACGGTGTTTTCGCGCTATTGGGTCGAAGCGTTGCAAGATCCCGCAGCCGATACCGACAAGAGCGATTCGGTGAGCGCAATGGAGGCCTTCGTATATGCCGCCAAAAAGACCGCCGCATTTTATGACGCGCAGAAGCGGCTGGCCACGGAGCACGCGGTCTTCGATGATATCGGCCGCGGCGATCCGGTACGAGCGGCGGAAAACGGACAGGGACTGCTGATGTCGAACATCACGGTGGTGCGCCTGGGAGCCAGCGCGCAGGCGAATAACGATCCGGCCAAGCGGGCGCTGCTTGAAAAAAAGGAGGAGTTGGAGCAGAAGATCGATGAGCTGAAGTACAAGAAAGCGGCGATGGAGCCGGAGGACTACAAGCAGCAGCTGACCGCGGCGTTGGTGGAGTTGGCCAAAGTGCAGGAGGATTTGGACAAATGAGGCGCGCGGCTATCCCGACTCTCCTGCTGGCGCTGGGTCTGCTGCTGGCCGGTGCGGTAACCGCGCATGCCTCCGCGCCCGCGGATTGCTGGGCGATGCGCAAGCACGGCCGTGATGGCGAGGCGAAGGCCTGCTTCACGGGCCTGACGCGAAGCGCCGACGCGTATACGCGCGCTGAAGGATTCTGGGGGCTGGAGGAATGGGAGCAGGCCAACGAACAATTCCGATTGGCAACGCAGCCAGCGAACAGCCCTGCGCTTTATAAGGTGCGATGGGGCATGCTGCTGCATAAGCGGTTTAATGATGGTGACGCGGCGGACCTGTTTCGTGAAGCGCTCGAGAAAGACGACAAGAACGCGGCCGCGTATGTGGGACTGGCCACGGTGTCCGCGGAAAGCTTTAACGGGAAGGCCGCCGTCTATGCGAACACGGCCATCGAACTCGACCCGAAGCTTGCCGAGGCCCACGAACTGCTGGCGGATCTTGCACTCGCGAACGATGATCGGGAAGTGGCCGCGGCCGAAGCTGACAAGGCCATCGCACTTGAGAGCGATGCGCTGGATGCCATGGCGACGCACGCCGCGCTGGAGTTGATCGCCAACCGTTCTCCCGATGCATGGTTCGCGAAGATTCAGGCGATCAATCCGAAGTATGGCGAGGGGTACGCGCGCGTGGCGCATCAACTGGAGCTGCACTATCGCTACCAGGATGCGGTCACGTATTACCGCAAAGCGATCGAGGCCGATCCGCGCCTGTGGGCGGCGCATTCGGCACTGGGAATCGAGCTGATGCGGCTGGGGCAGGAACAGGAGCCGTACAAGGAACTGCAATTGAGTTACGAGAACGGCTATCGCGATGCCGCGACCGTGAACAGCCTGCGCCTGCTGGACAGTTACAAGAACTTTGTAACTACCCGCGCCGGCGCGACCGTTCTGAAACTAAACAAGACGGAGTCGGCCCTGTTACTGCCGTACTTTCAGGCGGAGTTACACGCGATCCTTGCCACTTACGAGAAGAAGTACAAGATGAAACTTCCCGGCCCGGTGCAGGTTGAGGTCTATCCAGATCACGAAGACTTTGCGGTGCGTACCATGGGCATGCCGGGGTTGGGCGCGCTGGGCGTGAGTTTTGGCCTGGTGGTGGCGATGGACAGCCCATCGGCGCGCAAGCCGGGGGACTTTAACTGGGGCTCGACGCTGTGGCATGAAATGAGCCACGTCTTCATTCTCACCGCTACCGACTTTCGCGTGCCGCGCTGGTTCACGGAAGGACTTGCGGTGCATGAAGAGGGCGAACGCTCGCCGGAATGGAGAGACCAGCCGACGCCGGAAGTGCTGGCGGCGATTCGCGACAAGAAGCTGCTGCCGGTGGCGAAACTCGATCGGGGCTTCGTCTATCCCGAGTATCCGACACAGGTGCTGGTTTCTTATTTTCAAGCGGGCACGATCTGCGACTTCGTGAAGGAGAAGTGGGGAGACGACAAACTGCTGGCCATGGTTCATTCCTACGCTGAGTTGAAAACGACACCGCAGGCGATCGAGCAGGATCTCGGAGTGGATGCCGGGGAATTCGACAAGCAGTATCTGGCGTGGATCGATCATAAGTATGGCGCCCAGGCCGCGCATTTCGATATGTGGCGCGAGAAGCTGAAAGCGCTGGTTGCGGCCGAGAAGCAGAAGCAGTACAAGGCTGTGTTGGACCAGGGGCCGGCGGTGATTGCGATTTATCCGGAGTATGTGAGCGATGCGAGCGCGTATGAGTTGATTGCCGAAGCGGCTAACGCGCAGGGCGATACGAAGACCGAGGCGGCGATCCTGACCGCGTATATGCACGAGGGCGGACAGATGCCGGCAATGCTCAAGCGCCTTGCGACGCTCGAGGAGGCCGCGGGGCACAACGGTGAAGCCGCGGCAATACTGGAGCGGTTGAACTATGTCTATCCTGTGAAGGACGAAGAGCTGCATCAGAAGCTGGGCGATCTGTTTTTTGCGGAGAAGCAGTATGACCGCGCCATTCGCGAGTACAACGCGCTGGTGGCTTCGAATCCGGTGGACAAGGCGGGCGCGGAATTCAAACTGGCGCAGGCCTATTTTGCGGCAGGACAAAAGGACAAGGCGCAGGAGAGCGTGCTGGCGGCGCTGGAAACGGCCCCCGGCTATCGTCCGGCGCAAAAGCTGTTGCTGGAATTGCAGGAACCATCCAAGTCGAACTGAGAGGGAGTGAATGGCTTCAGTTTCCGAATTGAACGCGGACGCAGTTGAGCTGCAACGGCGCATCGAACGCTTTCACGCGGTGCGCGAGGGCATTCTGAAGCAGGTGCGCCAGGTGATCGTGGGCCAGCAGGACGTGCTGGAGCAGATGCTGATCGCGCTATTCGTAGGCGGGCATTGCCTGGTCACCGGTATGCCGGGCACCGCGAAGACGCTGATGGTGCGCACGCTGGCGGACGCACTGGGACTGCGATTCCGGCGCATCCAGTTCACGCCCGACCTGATGCCGTCGGACATCACGGGCACCGACATTATCGAAGAGGACCTGACGACGGGCCATCGCAAGTGGACCTTTGTCGAGGGGCCGATCTTCGGCAACATCATTCTGGCCGATGAGATCAACCGCACCCCTCCCAAGACGCAGGCGGCTCTGCTCGAAGCCATGCAGGAACATTCATGCACGGTGCGGGGCCACGTGTATCAGTTGCCGGCGCCGTTTTTTGTGTTGGCTACGCAGAACCCGATCGAGCTCGAAGGCACGTATCCGCTGCCGGAGGCGCAGCTGGACCGCTTTTTGTTTAATGCGAAGCTCGATTACCTGAGCGCCGAGGACGAGTTGAAGGTGGTGGACCTGACGACGGTTAATTTCGCGGCGAAGATCGAGATCGTGACTTCGGCTGAGGAGTTGCTCGATTTTCAGCAACTGGTGCGGATGGTTCCGATTGCCGAATCGCTGGCGCGATACGTGGTGAGCCTGGTGCGGGCCACGCGGCCGATCGATAACGCGCCGGACTTTGTAAGGAAATATGTGAACTACGGAGGCAGCATTCGCGCCGCGCAGTTCATCGTGCTGGCCGCCAAGGCGCGGGCGCTGTCGCGCAAGCGCTATCACGTGACCTACGAAGACGTCGCGTCGGTGATTGTTCCGGTGCTGCGTCACCGCATGATTCTCAATTTTCACGCGGAGTCCGACTCGATCGATACGGATGAAGTTCTCAACCGGCTGGTGGCCACAGTGCCGAGGCCGAAGGAGAATTGATGCAGCGATTCCTGGAACCTTCGGTGCTGGCGGGGATTTCGTCGCTGGACCTGGTGGCGAAGACGGTCGTGGACGGCTTTGTTGCGGGACTGCACCGATCGCCCGACTTCGGCTTCAGCCAGGAGTTTGCCGAGTACCGTGCTTACACCCCCGGAGACGATCTGCGCCACGTGGACTGGAACCTGTTCGCGCGCACGGAGCGCTGCTATTTGAAGCGTTATCGCGGCGAGACCAACAGCCAGCTCACCGTGCTGCTGGATGCGAGCAACTCGATGGAGTATACATCCGGGCCACCCAAACACCCCAACGACGAAGACATGTCGTTGGGGACCCCGATAAAGAAGATGGATTATGCGCGATTCGTTGCGGCTTCGCTGTTCTATCTCGCGATTCATAACCAGCGCGATGCGGCGGGGATCATTGTGTTCGATGAGCAGGTGCGTGACGTGGTGAGACCATCGACGCGGCCGGGGCAGCTCGCGCGGCTGTTCGCGGCTCTCGAACGCGCGGAGGCACATGCGCGCACCGACTTCACACAACCTCTGCGCCATTTTCAGGAGCTTCTGCATCGGCGCGGCATTGCGATTGTGATTTCGGATTTTTATCAGGATCCGGAAACCATCGTGCCCGCCATCGAGCCGCTGCGCTTTCGCGGAAATGAGGTGGTGCTGTTTCACATTCTCGATCCGCAGGAGATCAAGCCTGTACTGAAAAGCTCCGCGATCCTCGTCGATCTCGAGACCGAGCAGAAGATCGAAGTCGTCCCTGAATATGCGAAGACTTCCTATCGGGCCAGGATCGATGCGCACATTGAGCAACTGCGCTCGCGTACGCGTGCAGCCGGGATGGATTATCAACTTCTGGTGACGGACCAGCCACTCGACGCAGCGCTGCGCGCGTACCTGGCCCGGCGCAAGGAGCGGAACTGATGGGCTTTCTGGCGCCATGGTTTCTGGGCGGACTGGTTGCGCTGGGCGTACCCATCTTTGTGCACCTGCTGCGCCGCCACGTCGCGGTGCCGCGTCCGGTCAGCTCGCTCATGTTTTTTGAGCGCGGGCTGCAGAGCTCGACCCGCCACCATCGCCTCAAGCACCTGATCCTGTTTGCGCTGCGCGCTGCCTTGGTGCTGCTGATCGTGCTGGCTTTTGCCAATCCTTTTGTGCGGCGGGTGGCGGCGAATGCGAAGGGGCGGCTTCTGCTGATTGTGCTCGACAATTCGTTCAGCATGCGCGCGGGGACGCGTTTCGCTGACGCGAAGCAGCAGGCGCTTGCGGCACTGGCCGCAAAGCCCGCGTCGCAGATGGCGCAGGTGATGGCTCTTGGTGGCCAACTCCAGATATTGACGCAGCCGATTTCAGACCAGGCGCAGCTGCGTTCCGCGCTCGAGAGCGTCCAGCCCGGCGATGGGCATACGAGCTTCGGCGAACTGGGACGGGGGATTCGTGCACTGGCCGAGAGTTCCCACACGGGCGTCGATGTTCATTTTTTCAGCGACCTGCAGCGCAGCGCCATGCCGGCCAATTTTGCTGACCTGGTGCTGCCCGCGAATGCCACGCTTGCGCTTCACTCGGTGGCGAGCGGGACTGCGGTTCCCAACTGGACGGTCGAAAGCGTGGACGCGCCCGCGGAGCTTTCCGATCCGAAAGATCCGCGACATTCGCGGGTGCGGGCGATCGTGGCCGGATTCGGCACGCCGGCGGCGAGCAAGAGTGTTGCCCTGGTGGTGAACGGCAAGACGGTGGCGACCCGCAGGGCGGACGTGCCGGCCAACGGACGCGCAACGGTCGACTTCGCTCCGCTCGATGTGAACTACGGCTTCAATCGATGCGAGGTTCGGGTTGAGGGCGGCGATGCGTTGCCGGCCGATGATGCGAGTTTCTTTGCGGTTCGGCGCTCCGATCCGGAACGCGTGCTGTTCGTGCATGCGCGCGGAGACACGCGATCGGCGGTGTATTTCGGCGCGGCGCTGCGCGCAGCGGCAGGGTCGTCGTTTGTGCTGCAGTCGGTTGCCCAGGAAGAGAGCACGGATTTCGATCCCACCCGCTTTGCATTCGTGGTGCTGTCGGACAGCGTGGCGCTGCCTACGATTTTTGAGCACGCGCTGGCGCAGTATGTCGCCCGGGGCGGGAATGTCCTGGTCGCGCTGGGAACGAATGCGGCGCGTCATGCACGGATTCCGGTGTGGGACGGCACGGTGACGGAGGCGCACGACTATGCACGCGATAGCGCAGCCGCCACAATTGGCCGGGTGGACTTCACATATCCTGCGCTACGCGATGCGCAGCCGGGGCGCGATAATGGAGGCTGGGCCGAGGCCAAGGTGTTCTATGCGGCGGTTGTTGATCCGCGAGGCGCACGGGTTGCGGCGCGGCTCAGCGATGGCACGCCGCTGGTGCTGGATAAGCAGACGGGCCAGGGGCACATCGTGCTGTTGACTTCGGGTCTGGAGAACCTCACCAACGACGTGCCGCTCCACCCGGTGTTTGTGGTGTTCGTCGATCGGGTCGCGCACTATCTTTCGGGAAGCGAAGCGCTGAGCGGATCGAGGCTGGTGGATTCGTATGTGCAGCTGCGCGCGCCCGCGGATATGGCGGGAGAAACGGCGAGCGTCGAGGTCATAGGTCCGGACGGGCTGCGTCCGCTCTCGCTGGCTGAATCGCGTTCGGCGCAGACACTTCGGCTGGAGCACGCGGGGTTCTACCAGGTTCGGCTGGCCAACGGACGCGACATGCTGATTGGCGTCAACCCGGACCGGCGCGAATCGGATCTTCAACCGATTGCAGCAGATGTGCAGAAGTTGTGGAGCGGAAGCGCGGGCAGCGGTTCGGCGCCGGCCGAGGCCGCTTCGTCACAAGGGGAAGGCTATCGTTCCGTAAGTTTGTGGTGGTACGTTATGCTGCTTGCATTGGTAGTGGCGCTGGCGGAGACGGCCTTCGCCAGCCGCTACATGGGCACGCAGCGGGAGGAAATATGAGCAAGCAGAGTGAGCTCAATTCCTACATCGTGCGAGTGCAGGAACGGCTGCGGCTTGGCGCGTGGTTGCGCGGCGCGGCGATCTTTACCGGCACAGCGCTGGTAGTCACCATCGGCCTGGTCCTGCTGCTCAACCGATTCGCGTTTCCAGAGCACGGAATCACCGGGGCGCGCCTGGCGCTGGTGCTCGCCCTTGGCTGCGCGGCGGCATTCGGGCTGGCGCTGCCCCTGATGCGGCTCACGCGCGAGCGCGCTGTGCGCAAGGCGGAAGCCGCCAATCCTGAGCTGGAGCAGAGGCTGACTACGTTCCATGACGCGGAACGCAAAGGAGAACACCCGTTCCTGGAACTGCTGGCCGCCGATACGCTGGCCGTGACCGAGAATGCGGAGCCGCGATCGCTGGTTGCGGATAACCGGCTGTTTGCGCTGGGCGGCGCGGGACTGGCGTGCCTGCTGGTGCTGATATGGATGATCGCGGCGGGACCGGGTTATCTCGGATACGGTGCGTCGCTTCTGTGGACGGGGCCGCCGAAGGATGCGCACCCGTTCTATTCCATCGCGGTGCGGCCGGGGAATGTCGTGGTGCGGCGCAACAGTGACCAGTTGGTTACGGCGACGGTGATGGGAATGCAGCCGTCAAAGGTGGAGCTGTTCGCTCATTACCAGAGCGCCGGCCGCTGGGAGCCGGTGGCCATGCAGGCGCAGCCCAATGCGGGAGACAATGCGACATACCAGTTTGTGCTGGCGGGGCTGCCGGAGAACGTGGAGTACTACGTGGCCGCGGGTCCGCTGCTTTCGTCGCATTACACGGTGCGCGTGGTGGACCTGCCGTCGGTCAAGAACATCAGCGTGACGTATCGCTATCCGAAGTGGACGGGGATGAAGCCGGTGACTGACGAACATTCCGGCGACCTGCGAGCCATTGAAGGGACCGATGCCGCGATCGAGCTGGAGATGGACCGACCGCTGAAGAACGGGCAGCTCAGCCTCGATGACGGGCAGCCGATTCAACTCGCCGGGGGGAGCGGCAACAAGTACCAGGCCACGGTCCATATGGATAAGGACGGCGCGTATCACGTGGCCGCTCTGGATGAAGGGCAGCCGGTGCGCCTGTCGGAGGACTATTTCATCGCGACGGATAAAGCGCAGCCTCCGGAGATCTCGGTCGCACGGCCGAGCGGGGATTACCGCGCCAACCCCATCGAGGAAGTCACGGTGGGCGTGAAGGCGGCCGACCAGTTTGGGTTGAACGATGTGCATCTGCACTACTCGGTCAACGGGGCGCCGGAGCGCACGATCAGCCTGCTCGACAGGCCGGGCGCGAAGAATGCGGACGGCACGCACGTGTTGCCTCTGGAGGATTTCAAGCTGGTGCCGGGCGATGTTGTGAGCGTGTATGCCAGCGCCCGCGATGGACATGCAGAGGCGCGCACCGATATTTCGTTCATCCAGGTGGAACCGTTCGAGCGTGAATTTTCGCAGTCGCAGCAGGGTGGTGGCGGCGGCGGTGGCGGCGGAGGCCAGAACAATCAGACCGAAATTTCCAAGCGCGAGAAGGAACTGATCGCCGCCACGTGGAAGCAGCAGAACGACAAGACGGCTACGGCGAAGGATGCGGCTGTGGCTGGCCAGTTCCTGTCGGATGCGCAGCAGAAACTTCGCGACCAGGTGATGGCGCTGTCGGCCCGGATCGAGAGCCGCGATCTTTCCGCGGCTACCGAGGAGTTCACCGGGTTCGACAAGGACATGCAGTTGGCCGCGGAGGCCATGGCGCCGTCCGCGGACAAACTGAAAGCCACGCAATGGAAGGACGCGCTGCCGCTGGAGCAGAAGGCGCTGCAGGCGCTGCTGCGCGCGGAAGCCACATTCCGGAAGATCGAGGTGGCGTTCGGACAGAACGGCGGCGGTGGGGGTGGCGGCGGCAACGCGGGTCGCGACCTGGCCAGCCTGTTCGATCTGGAACTGGACACGGAGAAGAACCAGTACGAAACCGCGCCGAGCGCTTCTCCCGCAGAGAAGCACCAGAAGGATGTCGAAGATGCGCTGGCGAAGTTGGATGCGCTTGCGAAGCGGCAGGAGGAACAAGCCAACCAGCGCAATCCGGAGCAGAGCTTTGAGCAGCGGTGGCAGCAGGAGATGTTGCGTCGTGAGGCCGAGGAATTGAAGCGGCAGATGGAGCAGTTGGCGAAGAACGGGCAGCAGGGCCAGCAGGGTTCGAGCGCGTCGGGGGGATCGTCTTCGGGCCAGGGAAGCGCGCAGCAACAGAAGTCGTCGGCGCAGGCATCGACGGATCATGCGGACCCCCGGGTGCAACAGGCACTGCGGCGACTTGAGGAAGCCTCGGATGCGATGAAGAAGAGCAGCGGCGCGCAACCCAATCCGGATGCGGCGCGGCAGGCTGCGGAACAATTGCGGCAGGCTGCGAACCTGATGGCCGGAACGCAGCAGCAGCTCGCTTCGGGCAAGGTGGATTCGCTGGCCAACGAAGCGGGACGTCTTGCCGAGCAAGAGCGCACCCAGGCCGAGCAGATCGACAAGCTGGCGGCGCGGCCGCAGACCAGCGGTCCAATGGACTTGAACGACACCATGGCGCGGATGCGCGAACGCGACCGGCTGGCGCAGCAGAGACAACAACTGTCCGACGACTTATCGAAGCTGGGGAAGAACATTCGCGATGGCGCGCGGGAGATGGCTCCCAATCAGCCGGAGGTCGCGAGGCAACTTCGCGATGCGCTCACCGAGATGGACAATGCCGATCTGGATAACCACACCCAGAGAACGGCGGACTGGCTGCGCCGCGGCGTCAACCCCAATTCGAACGGCACCGAAGCTCAGATTGCGCAGGGGCTGGAGCGGCTGAAGGAGCAGTTGCAGCAGGCGCAGCGGGCCATGGGCCAGCAACCGGGCGATCAGCGCGGGCCGGGCCGGGGAGCCGGACAGGAAGCTGACCAGACGGCGGCGCTCGACAGCATCGAGCGGCTCCGGAATCAGATTGAATCGATGAACCGCGCGAAGGGGCGCAGTCCGGGTTCGGGGCAGGGTTCGGGTCAGGATCAGCAGAATGGACAGCACGGCACGCAGCAGCCCGGGAATGGCAATGGCCGCAGTTCCGAGAGTCTGCAGCGAGGGCAGGGTGGCGGGCAGGGCGATCCGCAAGCGGGACGCGGGGCCGGCGGGCAGGCGGGAAGTCAACAGGCCGGAAATGCCGCGGGTCAGCGCGGCGGCGCATTGAGCAGGTCCGGCGATGTGGGCGGACCGGCGGGCGACCTTCGCAACGGCGATGCGCGCGGTGCAGACGGTACAGTGTGGGGCAATATTAATACGGGCAACAATCAGTACGGTCGAGGGGGACCACGGCCCCAGGCCGATAATCCTTCCGGCAATTATGCCGATACCGAACGAGCCTTCCAGCAGGGAATGCGGGAGCTGAGCCAGTTGCGCCAGATGGTGAAGGGCGATCCGGAGGCAGCCAAAGAGGCGGAGGAACTGGCGCGGCAGATGCAGCATCTCGATCCGAGCCGCTTCCCCGGCAACCCGGCCATCGTCGAGCAGATGCACCAGGAGGTTCTCAGTTCCATCGATCGGCTGGAACTCGCGTTGGAGCGCAGCGGCGCGGCTACGCTCGCATCGCGGACGGGAAAGCCGCAGGCTGTGCCGGAGGGCTATCAGGATTCGGTGGCCGAGTATTACCGGCAGTTGAGCAAGAGCCAATGAGGTTGGCACGGAGATAGCGCGGCGTCCAACGACCTCCCAACCTGTCTATCTCACATCAGTCATTGCTTTCAAAGACGCGCACAATCGTTTCAATGGATGGCCTATGTCCATACGATTCGTGTAAGAAGTACCGGGGAGGCGCATAGATATCGAGAATCTCTTTAGGAACATCTTCAAAGGAGCTTTCGAAATCCTTCCTGATAAAGAAGGCATTTGCGCCGGTTTGAGAGTTACAACATATCAATCGAAAGTTATAGCTTTCAAAAAGCGACACGAAGGCGGAAAGAGACGCTCCAAAATAATCGTCATAGTTCCATTTGTGCGCGGGGTTGTATTCGATCTTCCAGTTTATGGGCGGAAGAAACTTTGCGTTGTACTCGACGATGAACAGCTTGGGAGTAAATCCGCGTTTCAGCAACCTTTCAACGAAATAGAAATCGTTTCCGTCCAAATCTAATGAAATAACATCGAGTTTCTCAATGCCGAGAACCTGTGTTCCGCGTTCTGCTATGGTCACAATATTGTCGAGAGTGATCCAATCCCTGAAATACGCAAACCTCTTAAACGAACCAACTTCAAACTGCAGTTGGTCTCCACCTGCCCAAAAGCCTGCCCAGCCCAACGCCTTGAGAACCAGGGTATTGTTTTCTGTTCCATCTCCCACGCCGAATTCGGCAAAGGTCCCGTTATTTAGAGCATCAAGTCGCCGCAGTATTTCGAGAGTGATACCGTCTTCGTCTCCCTGGGAGAAGCATTTCGCCCCGAATTTATTTAATGGATTTGGGTGCCTATGCTGCAAAGAGTATGTCTGGGCCGACATCGTAATCTCACGCAAATCTCTAAGACAATTGGCGGCGCTAACTGGACTTTTGAACCAGTCGTTAAGCATGGCGAGCAACGGGATTCGCTTGAGACGTTGTTTGAAGCCTAAAGGTTGGTTAGGGTTCGACATGGCTTAATTTTATAACCACAACTTTCACCGCACTCGATGCGGCAGAATCACACGCACCCTTGAGGAAAAGATACTTACGTTCCTTAAGTTTGCCTCGCAGGTGTTAAGACCGCTTCGCGGCATCGCAAGTCAGCAAGTCAGCGGAAAGACGAGTTCTCACCGAGACAGGCGGGAGCGAGCTGGACGGCCTGGCGAAGGGCTTCGAGTAGGCTGCGCTCGTCTGCCCGGCCGGTGCCGGCAATGTCGAAGGCGGTTCCGTGGTCGACCGAGGTGCGGACCACGGGGAGGCCGATGGTGATGTTCACGCCGGACTCCAGTCCCAATACCTTGACTGGCCCGTGGCCCTGGTCGTGATACATGGCGATCACGAGATCGAAATCGCCACGGTGGGCGCGATAGAAAAGCGTGTCCGCGGGCAGCGGGCCATCGATATTCCAGCCGCGGCCACGGCAGGCGGCAATGGCGGGAACGATCTTCTGCTCCTCCTCTCCATAACCGAACAGGCCATTTTCGCCGGCGTGGGGGTTGATGCCGCACACGCCGATGCGCGGGTTGACGATCCCGGATTTCAAGAGAGCCGCATGGCCGCGCGCAATGGTGCGTTCCACCAGGCCGGGTTCGATCCTGGCGATCGCATCGATCAGGCCGATGTGAGTGGTGACGTGGAGGACTTTCATCTTCGGGGTGCTCAGCATCATCGAGACTTCGGGTGTTCCGGTAAGGTGCGCCAGCAACTCCGTGTGGCCGGGAAACCTGTGGCCCGCGGCCTGTAATGCCTCCTTGTTCAACGGAGCGGTGCAGATGGCGGCGACTTTGCCTGCGAGCGCGAGTTCGGCAGCGATGACAAGATACTGGTAAGCCGCATCGCCGGCCAGCGGCGAGAGGCGGCCCCACGGCAGACCGGCGGGAATCAGCCTCAAGTCGATGCAGTCGACCTCCCCGAATTTGTAGGTGGCCTGCTCGAATTCGCCGGCGGCGAGGCTGCGGACCTGGAGTCGACTCGCGCAGAGGTGGCCGCCTTCGCGCAGGCGCTCCGCGTCTCCGACCACCAGGGGGCGGCACTGGGCATAGACCTCCGAGTGGGCGAGGCTCTTCATGATGATTTCCGGACCCACGCCGGCGGCGTCCCCCATGGTGATAGCGATGATCGGTTTGGGCATGTCAGCTCTTCTGCTCGCCAGCAGGAATGCGCGGCGGTCCTGGGATAACGGTATCGCGTTCGAGGTTCCGCAGGAAATCGCGACAACGAAGGAGCGTGCCTGAAGTGCCGAAGCTGCCCGCCTTGGTGAGAACGATCAGGGAGCGGCGCCAGCCCTCCGTGACCGACCAGGGCAGGCCCGGCTCGACTTCACCGAGCAGGCGTAACCGCTGGATGCCCCAGGCATCGAGTATGGCGCGCGCGGTTTCGCCGCCGGTAGCCACCAGCGCTCCCGCTTGATCGGCACAAGGCGCAATCAAGGGGGCCAGCGAAGAGGTGAGGCGCCGGGTATCCTCGGCGGCGCACGGTTCAGCGGCATCGAGCTGCACCAGCACATCCGTCCCTTGATGAAGGTTCGCAGAGATGAGCTGGGCATACTCTTGCGCTGCGGTGGACGGCCCGGCGGATAACACGAGGGCGTGGGGGATATTGATTGCGAGGATGTCGGGCGCGGCCGCGAGTGCGCGCGCCTGTTCAAGCGAGGCATTTGCGGGGCTGCCGACGACGAAAAGCGTTGGCCCCGCTGCGGAGAGGGATGCGGAATCGGTTTGGGGAGCGAAGGGTGCGAATCCGGCGGCGCGCGGAATATGGCGGGCGAGGCCCGCAGAGCCGACCCACACGGTCTTCGGATCGAGGATCATGGCCGCGTTTGCGATTGCCTCGAGATCCGTGTCGGTTTCCGCATCACAGACCAGGACGTCCGCTTCGCTCGCCAGCCGGATCATTGCATTTTCGAGGGTGCGCGCGCCGTCTCGGACGAGCCGCAGACCAACGCTCCGCCACGAGAGTCCGGAGTCACGAAGAATCTCCGCGAGGTCGGAGCGCGGGCGCACCGACTCACCGGGCCACAAATCAGCCTCTTCCAGAAGCTGTCCGTGGACCCTGTGGCGGCCCTCGACCGTGGTGCGTCCGTGCGCCGGAGAAGCGGGCGCGAACAACGCCACCACCCTCTCTGCCGTCGCCGCCTGGCTCCGCCGGGCGTGCAATGCAGCCGCGAGTTCGGCGCCGACGTTGCCGCGCAGAGTCGAGTCCACTTTCTTGAAAAGCAAAACGGGCTGGTGATCCGGGGCTCCCGAGTCGCAGAGGTGAACCAGGTCCGTTACCAGGTCGGCGGTGGTCTGGGCGGCATCTTCAGGAGCCATGGAGCGAGTGTCGGCATCGATGGCCAGGAGGGCGGCATCGGGCATACGGCCGTCGGGTTTGCCCAGCAGCACCACCGCGCCGGCACCGCAGGCGATGCCGCAATCGGCTGCGCCGGTGAGGTCATCGGCAACGATCAGCATCCTTGGCGTCATGCTCCGGTTGTCCTGACGAAGAGGATACGGTACGGCGCTGTTTCATCGAGAAAAGACACGGCAGCTGTGTCGAATAGAATGGTGCAGGTTATGAATACGGCAGTGATTCGAAGCGAATGGGTAGGACGCACCGTCGACGGTAGATTCCCGCTTCTTGAATGCCTGGGTGACTCCGGAACCAGTGTGGTGTTCCGCACAGAGGTTCAGGAACCGTCCGCGAAGAAAGCCGCCATCCGGCTGGTTCCGGTGGATGGCGAGAATCTTCAGTCGCTGATGGAAGACTGGGCCGCGGCGGCCAGCCTGTCTCATCCGCACCTGATGAAGATCTTTTACAGCGGCCAGGTCGACGTGGACGGCGTAGGGCTGCTCTACGTGGTCACCGAATACGCGGAAGAGAACCTTGCGCAGATCATTCCGGAGCGGCCGCTCTCGCCCGACGAAGCCCGGGAAATGCTCCCGCCGGTGCTCGACGCGCTGTCATATCTCCACGGTCATGGCATCGTGTTCGGCCATCTCAAGCCATCGAACATCATGGTGATCGATAACACGTTGAAACTCCCCCTGGACAGCATGGGTGACAGGGCAGGGGGAAAACCTGAGGCGGCGCCCGGCATCTATAACGCACCCGAAACCGAAAACGGCGCTGGCTCCCCGGCGTCGGACGTGTGGTCTCTGGGCGTGACCCTGGTGGAAGCCCTCACCCAGCATCTGCCTGCGTGGGATATATCGACGGGCCGGGGTCCGCTTGTACCGGCATCCGTGCCCCAGCCGTTCGCCGACATTGCGCGCCAGTGTCTGCGCATAGGTCCCGGCTACCGGGTAACACTTCGCGCGATACGAGCGGAGCTTGGAGATGCGGATGCGTCCCCTGCGCCGGCTACGGAACTTGAGACGGGCCCCATTCCGGCAGCGAAGCTTACGGTTGTTTCGATGCCCGTTTCGCCGGCCAGGCCCGGGCCAACGCCGGCGCCGCGGGCGATCATCGAAGAGCCGCGCCGGAGAGCGGGTTCGAATCGTGGTCTGATCGTGCTCGGCGGCGCATTGCTCGTGGTGCTGGTGGTGGTTGTACTGGTAATAGCGCGAGGACACCGGTCCGAAACGCCTGCGCCGCCGGTGGCGCAAGCGCCCGCGGCGCCCGCTCCGCAAGCTGCAGTTCCGCAACCGCCAGTCGCGCAGCCTCCGGCTTCGCAGCCCCCGGTTTCGAGCGGTTCCGCGATGAAGGGCGAAGTTACGGAACGCGTGATGCCCGAGGTCTCGTCCGCCGCGAGCGCGACGATCCACGGCAAAGTCGTGGTCAAAATTCGGGTGATGGTGGACGCCAGTGGGGTCGTTTCGGGCGCCTCGATCGAATCGGCGCCCAGCCGGTACTTTGGCGCCAAGGCTCTCGAAGCGGCGCGCAAATGGAAATTCCGCCCGCCGGAGGCGAATTCCCAGGCTGTCCCGAGCGAGTGGACCCTGGAATTCATGTTCCGGCCCAACGGAATCGATGTGAATCCGGTGCGGGTAAGGCCCTAGTCTCACACCGGCGATGCCGACGCGCGGTGGGTGAAAAGAATGGTTCAGGTTCGTGGTTTCCGTCGCAAGGATGGGGCACGGAACATCTGTTTTTTGTGGGCAGGTTGCTTCGAGACGACCGGTGTGTGGCCTAGAACTCGTTCAGGATCAGCACGATTCGGCCGGCGATGAGGTCGTTGGGCGTTTCTCCGGGGGCAATGTCGATCAGTTCCACTGGAAACGCGACGTTGTAGGGACGGAGCACCAGGCGGTTGAGGAGAAAGTCGAGGTAGCGCAGGGCCAGGTGTCCGCCATTGCGCACTGCATAAAGGTTGGGCCGGTTGAGCCGATAAGGCATGAGGGAGTTGTAATGCCGGTCGATGAGTACGATGGCATCGGCCAGTACCAGGGGCTCCATGGGCGAAGCGTCGGCCGCCGGGATGGAGATGGCGACGAACCTTTGCCAGGTCTTGCGGCTGTTGGGGGAACGCGCCCGTGCGGTTCCCAAGGGGCCGGCGGGGAATTGAATCATGGTTCGAATGGAGTTGGGGCGGATGAACGGCTCAAAAAGAGCCGAGGCGTGGGACACCAGTGGAACTCGCCCGTTCTCGTCCTCCCCGCTCCAATCGCCGCGGGTGAGTTCTACGGGTAGCAAGTCCCCGGCGGTCATGTGCTGCGCACTCAGGACCCTGTCCAGGGCTTCGAGGGAAAGCTGGCGCCGGCTGCGCAGGAAGTTGGAAATATGCGACTGACCAAACCCGGTTTGGCGCGCAAGCAGGGACACGCTGAGCGTTCCCCGCTGTATCCTGCGCAGTAACTCCAGGCGGAGACGCTCGTGCATCTGCAAGAAATTCATCTGTGGAAAATCCGCCACGAGCAATAGCACCGGTTGCTCGTCCATTTCTAATGGCAAGATTATTGAGGCAGATTCCCCTTTATTTTCATGATTTACCGCAGGGTTGAAAAGATAACTAACCTAATGGGCCCGTAAGATCATTGACCCAGGAGATAAAGAAACCTACATTGGCACTACTTACCTCGCATGGTTTGTGGGAATTGTGTCGAAAACTCGCTGACGACTTTCTGGTTTGAATGGGCCTTTCTCCCTCACCATTCAACGGACGGTCGTTGAAGTGGTTTTCAGCCTCCATTTCCCGCCTTTAAAGCGCCCGGTAGAGGCGCCGACGGCAAACTCGTGCGAAATTCCAAGATCGGCGCGGAGAAAGTATGACATTGATAAGGGAAAGCGGTCGAAACTCCCGAATCGGGACGCGAGAATCCCGAGTAGACACGCCTGTTTCCTTTCACCCCGGCTTACAAAAGATTCAAAAACTAAACTGCCGGGCGATGATGTTGGGGAGAACGAGTCATGGAGTTGCGTGTGCAACTGAAGATTTGCGAGGGCTGCGGTTGCCTTTGGTACCGCGCCTTGAATTATGGAAGTGTTTATTGCCAACGGTGTGAAGTAAAACTAAGGGATTTTCCAACGCCAGAGAGCCGCAAGCGGCGCGGGCGTCCTGCCCGTAAACGTGGATTGAGCATCTGGGCTGTCGCGGCCGTGGCTGGGGGTGCAGAATGAGCGCTGCCCTGCAATCGCCCGCAACCTGGCGAACCGCCTGGCCCGAGGTGAAGGCCAAACAAACGCCCAAACCTGTTCCGACGCATTCGCCGAGAGCCTGCACGCCGCTGCCGGACGCCAGTCTGGCCTTTTATCGCAAGCATACCGAGAACCTGCTGAGGCGCTACCTCTATGCGTCGATGCAGGTGGGCCGTGCACCGGCCGTGCTTGCGGATTCGGTAGGGCGGGGATGGGTTTCGAGCCGGCCGGTTCGCACCTTTGAGGATGCAGTTATCTTCGTCCTCGATGTGGAGTCCTGCCTGAACAAACTCGGTAGCCTGGATCGCATGATGCTGAGCCGGATTGTGCTGCAGGAATACACGCAGGTCGAAGCCGCGGCGTTGCTGGGGATGGGCGTTCGCACTATCTCCTACAAATTTCCCCTGGCGCTCGACCGGCTTACAGAGTTACTGATCGATGCCGGATTGCTGGTGTTACCGTTTTGATCATTCATTACTACGCAAAGCAGGAAAGGGCGCGAAAGCGCCCTTTCCTGCTTTGCAGCTATTAGCTTTTAGCTATTAGCTTGTTGTGGGCCTTCGAGGAGGTTCGTTCGATCAGTCGACAATCCCCAACCGCAGTCGAGGATGGAACGGTGTTCCACTCGAAAGCATGAAAAAAAACGCGGATCCTTCGTCGCTGCACTCCTCAGGATGACAGCGCTGGGGTGGTGGCGGCCGCTCAGAATGACAGGTCATTTATATTGCGGGGTTCAGACGCACGCCCGAGAAGCTAAAAGCTAATAGCTGCTTTTAGAACTTCCGCGACCACCCGCGCGGCCAGCGTTCCACGATCACTTTCTTGTCGGTGAAGAATTCGACGGCATCGCGCCCTTGCGCGTGCATTACGCCGAAGAAACTGCCCTTCCATCCGGAGAACGGGAAGTACGCCATGGGTGCGGGTACGCCGATGTTCACACCCACGTTGCCGGTGGAAACAGCGTTGCGGAACTTGCGTGCCGCGGCGCCGGAGGAGGTGAAGATGGAACTGGCGTTTCCGTAAGCCGAGCGGTCGATCATTTCGAGCGCTTCTTCGACGGTGCCCGCATGGACCACGGAGAGCACCGGCCCGAAGATTTCGGTTTCCATCAGGGGGCTGGCGGCGGGCAGGCCGTCGAGCACCGTGGGCCCGACGAAGGAGCCGTTGGCCGTGGGCTGAAACTCGCGGCCGTCAACGATGGCGCGGGCGCCGTGCTCCGTGCCCTGGCCGATCAGGGAGTTCACGCGATCGCGGCTTGCCCGGGTGATGACGGGGCCCATCTGGGTGGCGGGATCGAGCCCGTTGCCGACCTTGAGACCGGCGGCGGCGGAGGCAATCGAGTCGCGAAACCAATCCTTTGCCTCACCGACGGTCACGGTGACGCTGACCGCCAGGCAGCGTTGTCCTGCGCATCCAAAAGCGGAGTCGGCGATGATCTTCGTCGTGGTCTCCTGGTCGGCGTCGGGGAGCACCACCACGTGATTCTTGGCGCCGCCCTGGCACTGTACGCGCTTGCCGCTCGCCGAGCCGCGCGAGTAAACGTATCGGGCGACCGGCGTGGAGCCGACGAAACTCACCGCGCGCACCAGCGGATGATCGAGCAGCGCGTCGACGGCGTTCTTGCCGCCGTGGACCAGGTTGACGACGCCGGCGGGCAGGCCAGTCTGGTGAATCAACTCCACCAGGCGCAAGGCGCTGAAGGGCACGCGGTCGCTCGGCTTGAGAACCACCGTGTTGCCGGTGGCGATGGCGTAGGGCAGAAACCACAGCGGGATCATGAGCGGAAAGTTGAACGGCGTGATCACCGCGGCTACTCCAAGTGGCTGCCGCACCATGATCTCGTCGATGCCCGGCGCCACATCCTCGAGCGAATATCCCTGCATGAGCACGGGCATGCCGCAGGCCACTTCGACGTTCTCGATGCCGCGGCGCAACTCGCCTTTGGCTTCGCCCAGGGTCTTGCCGTTCTCGATGGTCATCAGGGCGGCCAATTCGTCGAGGTGCTCTTCGAGCAGCGCCTTGAGCTTGAACAGGAATTGCACGCGATCGCCGGCCGGAGTCGAGCGCCAGGCGGGAAAGGCGGCGTGCGCGGCCTGCACTGCCGCATCGACTTCCGCCGCCGAGCCACTGGGAGTTCTTCCCAGCGGTTCGCCGGTGGCGGGATTGGTCAATTCGAGCGCTGCATCGCTGGTCGGGGGCACCCATCGACCCCCGATAAAATGGCGGATTTCCGTCGTGGTCAGCGTGGTCATAGGAACTTCAATGTACCGCAACCAGAGCACCACCGGCAGCAGGAAAGTGCGGATAGCCGAGACCACGCATTTGGTATGCGAGTCGGAGCGCGGTCCAGGACGCTCACCCGGCGGAGGTTAGAATCGATGTGCTCATTTGAGAGGTTCGCCTTGCTGCGTCAAAAGTGTCTTCCCGTAGTCTTCGTGCTGCTCGCTCCCATCGCCATTGCGGCTCAACAGCCCGCCGACAAGCCGGAACTGAAGCCAACGACCGCGGCGGAAGCGCCCACCCGCGACACCAGCTACATCGACGAGAAGGGAACGGCGCATGTAACGCGCGTGGTACCGGTGCCCGAGAGCCTGAGCGAGCAGGCGCGACTGGCGGTGGCACATGCCCAACCGGACCAGGGGCCGCCGGAGTCTCTCGAAGAGCGCCGCAAGAGGACGGATGAATCCACCGCGCGCGCCAAAGAAGCCTGGAGCAAGATTTGTCCTGTGACGATTGCGGATCTGAGCATTGGGGGCGTGCCGGTCCATACCGTCACTCCGGACAACATGCCCTTTTCCAGCCACGACCGGGTGCTCTTGAACCTGCATGGGGGCGGCTTCAATGCAGACTCGGGATCGTACACCGAGTCGATTCCCATCGCCAGCTACACCAAGGTCAAAGTCGTCGCGGTACTTTACCGGCTGGCGCCGGAACATCCCTTTCCCGCGGCCGTCGATGACGCCGTCACGGTGTACAAGGCCCTGCTGACGGTCTACAAGCCGGAACATATCGTGATCTACGGGACCTCGGCGGGCGCGATTCTCACCGCCGAAGTGGCGGTCAAGCTGAAGCAATCCGGACTGCCCCTTCCGGCGGCATTGGGCATTTTCAGCGGCATGGGCGACTTCGCGCGGCCCGGGGACTCGATTGCAATGTACGGGCTGCGCGGCCTGGCCGGGCATCTCGATCCGCCCGAACCGGGCCCGCACGATCCGTTTTACGTGGGCTCGACCGACCCCAGGGACCCTGTGCTTTCGCCGATTTTCGCCGATCTGCGCGGTATGCCGCCCACGTTGTTCATCACCAGCGGCCGGGACCTGCTGCTGAGCGGCACGGCCAATCTGCACCGCGCCTATCTGCAGGCGGGCGTGGACGCGCGGCTGGTGGTGTTTGACGCGTTGCCGCACGCATTCTGGTACGATCCGCGGCTGCCCGAAGCCATCGAAGCCAACAAGATGATGGCCGACTTCTTCGTGCAGCAGCTCGGAAAAAAGCCGCCAGCCGCAGCGGCGAATGCAACGGCGAAATGAGGCGCGGAACGGGCGTTTGAAGCGGTTGGTTCAGTGTCCCTGGGGTAGCTTCGTGACGGGGATGTGGAGCGCCGTGTTCATGCGGCTGAAGAATTCGAATGCCGCGGCTACGGCGGTGAGCTCGATGATCTCCTGCGAATCGTAGTGCTCACTTACGGCGGTGAAGGCTTCTTCGTCAACCGCGTGGCCGGAAACATGGAGCAGGTCGGCGTAACGGAAGCCGGCCTTTGCTTTTTCAGTGAACGGGCCGGTTTCGTATGCGTCGCAGGCGGAGACCTGCTCGGGCGTGGCGCCGCGCTTCGCCGCCAGGTAGCGGTGGGCGCTGACGCAGTATTCGCAGTTGTTGAGCGAGGCTACGCGGGTGGCGATCAGCTCCTTGTACCATCCGGGCAGCGCGCCCTCGCACATCAGCCCGCGCAGGAAGGCGGCGATCCCCAGCACCAGGTCAGGCGCGTTGGCCAGCGCCTTGAACATGTTGGGCACCACGCCGCGATCGGCCTGCAGCTTGTCGTACAGGATCGCAACTTCGACTGGGACCTGGTTGCGCTCAGCAAGAGGGACGCGGGACTCGGCAGAGACAGTAGTCATTCGATCGCTCCAGAGATACACGCAAGTGTAAATCCGCCGGGCCTATCGGGGATGTGCGATGGTTCCGGCGGTCGCCGCGGGTTCGGCCGGCTGGGCCTCGCGGGACTCCAGTTCGGTGCGCACGCGCTGCATGATTCCGAGGTAGAAGGCCAGGTTGTGGATGGTGTTGAGGGTGCCGGAAAGCGCTTCGCCGGCCTGCATGAGGTGGCGCAGGTAGGCGCGCGAATAGCGGCGGCACACCATGCAATCGCATGCGGGGTCAGGGGGACACTGGTCTTCGGCGTAGCGCTTGTTCTTGATGTTCAGACGTCCTTCGCTGGTGAAGAGCAGGCCGTGGCGTGCCGCGCGCGTGGGCAGCACGCAGTCCATCATGTCCACGCCCATGCGGGCATACTGCTCGATCTCGTCGGGGTAGCCGACGCCCATCACGTAGCGAGGCTTGCCGGGGGGCAGCAGCGGCAGCACTTCGGCGATCATTTCGAGCGTGAGGTCGCGCGGCTCGCCCACGCTCAGGCCGCCGATGGCGTAGCCGTCGAAATCCATTTCCACGAGGCGTTCCGCGCTCTGGCGGCGCAGGTCGCGATACATGCCGCCCTGGACGATGCCGAACAAGGATTGGGCGCGGGCTTCTATCCCAGGTCCCAAACTCGGGACCTGGGGCACCCCCTCGTTCTGCCACGGGACTTCGTGGTAGTGTGCGCGAAAATGATCGAGCGAACGACGCGCCCAGGCCATGGTGAGGCGGAGGCTCTCCTCGGCGCGGCCGCGTTCGGCGGGGTACTCGGTGCACTCGTCGAAGGCCATGGCGATGTCGGCGCCCAGGGCGATCTGCACGTCCATGGAGTGCTCGGGAGTGAAGAAGTGGCTGCTGCCGTCGAGGTGCGAGCGGAAGCGGACGCCTTCATCGGAAACTTTGCGGAGCTGGCTGAGGCTGAAGACCTGAAACCCGCCGGAGTCGGTGAGCATGGCGCGCGGCCAGCTGATGAAGCGGTGGAGACCGCCCATGCGCTGGATGGCTTCATGCCCGGGGCGCAGGTAGAGGTGGTAGGTGTTGCCGAGAATGATCTGCGCGCCCAGCGATTCGATCACGTCCTGGGCGACGGCCTTCACCGATCCGGCCGTGCCTACCGGCATGAAGACCGGGGTTTCAACGGCCTGATGGGGTAAATTGAGCCGCGCGCGGCGGCCGCCGGAAGGGCTTTCCCTGATGATCTCGAACTGGAGGCTCACCCTTGGATTTTAAATGGGGTCGGCCGTTTCGGCGTCTGGGTCGGTGTGGGCTGGTTTGATCATTTCCGGTTAGACACAAACCAACAAGAATCGGATCTATACTTGGCGCGTGAGGCTTCAGACGTCCATGCTCGTGCTAATGACATGGTGCTGGGCAGCGAAACGCTTGCTCATTCAGCGGACACGAAGGTGGAGCAGACAACCGTCTGCAATATTGTGAATTTCCCATCGCAGTTCATCGGAAAGGCGGTTGAGATACGAGCGCAGATTTGGGCCGATGATCGGTATCGCAATTTCTTCTGGATGAACGAGTCCTCGATCCAACTCAATAGGTGTGCCGGTTCCTTCAGGCATCGTTCACACAGAAAAGTGGTCTTGGCGGCCAGACAGCGTTCGGCACCTTTCGCGGAAGAATCGTCAAGAAGCTTTCCAGTCAAACATCCCCTCAGCGGGCCAATCCCGTTGCTGCAACTATACGATCGGCAGACGGCTGAGTTTGTTCGCCCGGAGAATTGAAAGAAGCACCATTTGCTATCCCGAACATAATGTAGTTAAAATAACTACATTCTGATCCGAAGGATAGCTCCTATGGAAAAGCCCGTTTCTGCTGCTGACGCCAACCGTGAATTCTCCCGGTTGCTGCAAGACGTGAAGAAGGGGCACAGCTACATTGTGACCAGCCACGGCAAACCGGTGGCGAAGATTGCGCCGGTTGGGGAGCGCAGTCGGGTCGCCGAGAAGGCGCGAGCTCTTCTTCTCAATCGACTGCGAGCCGAGCCCGTCGTAGAGATTGGCCGCTGGACACGCGACGAACTGTACGAACGATGAATGCGATCAGGGTTGCGCTTGATACCAACGTCCTGGCGTATGCGGAAGGACTGAACGGCGACGCAAGGAGACAAGCTGCACTCGACCTTTTGCTGAAATTACAACAGGACCTGGTAGTCCTGCCGGTTCAGACCCTGGGTGAACTGTTCAACGTTCTGGTGAGAAAGGCCGGGCGTCCGCCGGCGGCTGCCCGTGCTGCGATCTTGAGCTGGCGAGATTCATTTCAAGTGGTGGAGACCACGGCAAAGGTCATGCTTTCCGCCGCCGATCTCGCCGTGCAGCATCAGCTTGGCATCTGGGATGCCGTGATCCTTTCAGGTGCGTCAGAGGCGGGATGTCGCCTGCTCCTCTCCGAGGATATGCAGGACGGGTTCACGTGGGGCGGAGTTACAGTCGCCAATCCCTTTGCTGCGCCAAGACACCCGTTGCTCGACGCCATGCTCCAGCCGGCACCTTAGATGGTCTCGCGCCGGTGTTGCCTACCCTGCGAACGAAGGACTTGTTAGTTTCAGCTTCTGTGGTTTCCCACCCTTTCGACAGAAAGAAGTCGAAAGGATGGGGCACGGAGGGTTGTTTCTTCGCAGAAGGCTTTACCGTCCCGGCCCCAGCTTCAAATTGATCCCCGCCCTCGCTGTGCGCGGCGTGGCCAGCGTGGTGGTCGGCGTCTTGGCTACTTCGATGGTGCGGTCGAAGAGGTTCTCTCCGGCGGCGAACACCTCGAAGTGGGAACCGAAAGCGTGCGAGCCGTAGGCGTCGAGCTTGAAGAAGCTGTGCAGCATGTAGGTATTGGCGTCGTCGTCGTATTGAATTCCGCTCAAGCGGCTCTGCAGGCTCAGGGTGCCGAGCCGGGGCTGGAACGCGCGCACGTTGAGGGTGCTCATGTTGCGGGCCACTTCGGGGATCCAGTTGCCGACGTCGACTGTGCCCTTGGTCACAGTCGCGTGGGCGTACTGGTAGCCGCCGTCAACGGCTAGCCAATGCAGGGGAGCCAGTCCAAAATCAAGAGAAAAACCCTTGCTCTCGATCTGGCCGAGGTTTTCGCGCATGAGCAGGATGGGCGAGGAGTTGGGATTGATGGTGACGGCGGCAATGGGGCGGTTGATCTGGGTGAGGAAATAGCTGGCGCGGACGGTGCCCCAGCGCCATTGCGAGGCCACGCCGGTTTCCCATCCGGTGGCGCGCTCGCTCAGGAGCGATGAGTTGGGCCGGGTGAGCTGGTTGCCCACCTGTGTGGAGCGGTAAAGCTCGCTGGGCGTTGGGGCGCGAAAGGCCCGGAATCCCGAAGCGGAGATGGCCCAATGCTGCCAAAGTTTGCGCGAGACGCCCAGGCGCGGGTCGAAAAGATTCTGTTCGAGGTTTGGCGGCTGGGAGGGCGCCGGCACCCACGCGGTTCCGTTCCAGAGGGTTTGATAGCCGTCGAAGTTTCGGAACCAGTCCACCCGTACGGAGCCTGCCACCGTCCACCCTTTATGGGTCCAGAGCGCCTCGCTGTAAAGGCCGGTGTCGCGCTGGTGCACCGACAGATTGGTCAGCGCGGCGGAGCTTCCGAAAAGCTGTTCGCGATCCCACACACGGACGTCATGCACATCGGCGCCGGCGAGGAGCAGCAACCCGGCGCCGAGAGGCTGGCTCCAGAGGGCCGCGGCGCCGAGTTCGTTGGTTGGAATCTGGCTGTAGCGGGTGGGAATTTCGCCACAACGATAGGAGCAGGTGGGATCGCCGAATTTGGGCAGATTCGAAATGCTGGAAAAAGTCTGGTGGTAGTGCTCGTCTGAGCCATAGAGCCGAGCCGCCAGAGAGCCATCGTGCGGTCCCTGCCAGTCGCCGCCCAGTGCATAGCGCCACAGCCGGGTGCCGTTCACCTGGTAGGGCGTGCCGTTCGATCTGTCCTCGTTGAATCCGCTGCCGCGGGCAAAGAGCCGGAGCGGGCCGCGAGTGTGTTCGCCCAGCAGCAATCCGTTCTGGGCGTGCACATTGGAATTGATGTCGACCGGCCCGCGCTGCCAGGGCGCTTCCTGAATGAAACCGTCGGTGCCAAGCGCACCGCCCGCGCCCATTACGCCCCAGGGGCCTTGCTTTGTCTCTGCCAGCCCGCTGGCATCGTAGGTGCCCAATCCACCATAGCTGGAGCGCAGCTCGGCCATGGTGGCCGTGGGACGCACGATTCCGACGTTCATGACCCCGCCGATGGCGCTCGATCCATAGAGATCGCTGGCTCCGCCGCGCACCACGTCGATACTGCTCACGGCCAGCTCGGGCTGCTCTTCCCAGTGAATCCAGCCACCCAGCGGGTCGTTCAGGGGGACATCGTCGCTGGTGACCAGGGTGCGGCTGGCGGAGGTTGATCCCAGGCCGCGAAGGCTGATCCCCTGGGACGTGGGGTTAGCCACCAGGGAACTGGATCGCCGGAACAGCTCCACGCCGGGCAATTGGCGGACCTGGCCGTCCATGGTGATGGGAGCCGCCGTTTGGAGCTCAACAGGCAAAAGAGTCCGCGTGGATACGGGGCTTTCGAGCTCTCCGAGCGGTGTCCGGTAGGCGGTGACGGTCACCTGCTGGGTCGCGCCGGCCGGCTCCAGGGAAATTGTGATGTTGGCGCTTATCTCGACATCCTTGCCTTTGAAGCCCTCCGCATCCACGCGAATCTGGCAGGGCATGTCGCAATTAAAAGTGAGACGCCCACTGGTATCGGTGCGGCCCAGCAGTGCGCCCGATGCCTGCTTGACCGACGCCCCGGGGAGAGCTGCTCCCGCGCTGTCCTCGACCGTGACGGTTACCGGGACCGGGGCGTGGGCTCTAAGCTCCGCCGGAATCGCCAGCATCGCCGCTATCAAGAGCGCGCCAAACAGTGCTTTGGAAAGGAACAACAGCATTCGATGTACCCGGGGACCTTTCGAGAAACGTTTGAAGCAACCGGCTGATGGTCTGTAGGTTATTTGCCGTCTTATATTTGGATGCAAGCTCTGCCAAAGGAATCATGACAAAACCGCGTTCCAGCATGCGCGGGTGAGGAAGCTCAAGGCCCGGCTCGCTGATGGTCAAGTCTCCAAATACCAGAATATCCAAATCGAGCGTGCGGGGTCCGTTGCGAATGCCGGCGGAGCGGTCCCGGCCAAACTCATGTTCGATGCGGAGCAGGCCTGCGAGCAGGGCATGCGGGTCAAGGACGGTCTCAAGGACGACGACCGCGTTGAGAAAACGCGGCTGGCCGGCGAAGCCCACCGGCTCGGTGGAATAAAGCGAAGAGCGCGCAAAAACGTGACCGAGCGATTCGAGGCGCGCGGCAGCCGCGGCCAGGGTGGCTTCAGGTGGTCCCACGCGGCTGGGCAGGTTTGCACCCATTCCGATGTAGGCGGTCTGCATGAGATCAAGACTATCGCGCAGGCGCGAGTCAGCCGAGACGAGTGCCGCCGTACCGCCAGGTCTGCTAGCATCTCTCTTCGGAGAAGTATCAGGGAGACCTCAGGATGGACGCGCTGAACAACGCGGGCCTTGGCGCTCGCCGCAACGAAGATATCGCTCTCGATCTGCTCAAATTCGTAGCCGGCACCGTGGGTGTGGGACGGGCCACAACGCCCTCCACGGGGTTTATCAGTTCCGCAGGCTCCAAGCCGGAGGAGCACGTCACTGAGCTATTGCAGCTCTACGGCCGATGCCTGAAGGCTGTGGAAGGCAAAGGGGCGTAGAGATCGCCGGCGGGTCCAGTGTGCGGGCAGCGGTGGCCGGTACCGGGGCTTTCGGCCGAAACCATCTTCGTGTCTATCGCGAACTGGAATCGGCGGGGCTGGGAGTGTCGCTCGCCGCTGCCATCGAGCCCGACGGCGGCCGGGCTGCCGACACTGCCGCAGGGTTTGGCATTCCGGTGTTTGGGTCCGTTGAGGAGCTTCTGGCCGCCGATCTTCGCCTCGACGCCGTTTCGGTGGCCGTTCCCACGGTGCATCATTATGCTGTCGCCGCCGAACTGCTCGAGGCCGGCCTCGATGTGCTGATCGAAAAACCGCTGGCCGCCAACCTGGAGCAGGCCGACGACCTGATCCGAATCGCCGCCACCGGCCATGCTGAAAAGGGACCGCCGATCGTGCAGGTTGGCCACCTGGAGCGGTTCAATCCCGCGATACTGGCCGTGCAACCGCGCTTGAAGCGGCCCATGTTCTTTGAGGCCCATCGCCTGTCGGTGTTTACGCCACGCTCGCTCGACGTGGACGTGGTGCTTGACCTCATGATCCACGACCTGGACATTGTGCTTACCTTCGCCAACTCGCCGGTGCGGGAAGTGCGCGCGGTGGGATTGCCGATCCTGTCGCCCAAAGTCGATATCGCCAATGTGCGGGTGGAGTTGGAGTCGGGCTGCGTAGCCAACTTCACCGCCTCGCGTGTCTCCACCGAGCGGGTGCGCAAGCTGCGCTTCTTCGAGCCCCGGCAGTATGTCTCCATCGACTACGCTCGCCGCGAGTTGCTGGTGATCCGGCTCGATTCGGGAGTGCCGGGCACGCTTCCGCCGGAGATCGCCGCCCTGCTTGCGTCGGGCAAGGCCGACCCCGCAATGCTGGCGCAACTGGCGGGAGGAAATCACCCCAGCCCCGGCTTGTCATTCGTGAAGCCGGAGGTTGCGCCGGGCGAGCCGTTGCGCCTGGAGATTGAATCATTTCTCGATTCCGTCCGCACCCGCCGCGCGCCGCGCGTCACCCTCCGCCAGGGCCGCGAAGCGCTGGCGCTGGCGCTCGAGATCCAATCCACCATGGTCGCCCACGCCCATCGTGCCGGCCTGGGAAATTTCTTCGAGGCCAGTGCGCAGGGCGAGTAGCTCGTACCCATTGGCGAAGACGAAAAGCAACCGCAGGTCCTTCGACTGCGTCCGCCGCGGCGGACTGCGCTCAGGATGATAATGCTTTTTGTGATGCGGAATTCAGGATTCAGACACGGGGGTCGCACTGACAGAGTAGGGTCAAAGATTCAGAGCGTTCGCGCTGTGATAGGTTATGGCCGGGAGGATCGACGTATGCCAGTGGTGATGGGCGCCAGGTTGGTATTGCTCGCCGCAATGGTGAGTTGCGGATTGCACCTGGCTGTCGGGCAGAGCGCGACGGGAGGCTCGGTTCCGGTTGAACAGCGAATTCAACACGTGACTTCGGGGCTGATTGGCGGCGTTGTCCTGAGCGGTCAGGAGCACGCGACGCATACACTCGCGGACCGGATGAAGGCGCTCAACGTTCCGGGCGTGAGCATTGCGGTGATCCACGAGGGGAAGATCGAATGGGCGCGCGGGTTCGGAGTGCGCGAGTTGGGCGGCGCCGCGGTGAACGCGGAGACGATGTTCCAGGCCGGCTCGATCAGCAAGCCGGTGGCAGCGATGGCGGCCCTGAGGCTGGTTCAGGACGGCAAGCTGTCGCTGGATGCGGACGTGAACACATACCTGACAAGTTGGAAGTTTCCCAGCGATACCGTAGCGGGCGGCAAGCCGATCACGCTGCGAGAGCTTCTGACCCATACGGCGGGGACGACCGTTCATGGCTTTCCGGGCTACGCGAGCAACGAACCAGTACCGACATTAGTGCAGGTGTTGAACGGGGAGAAGCCGGCCAACACTCAGGCGATCCGCAGCGAACAGGCTCCCGGCAAGGAGTGGAAGTACTCCGGCGGCGGATACACGATCATGCAACAGGCGCTGATCGACGTGACCAAGGAGCCGTTTCCGAAGCTGCTGCATGACTCGGTGCTGGCGCCCATCGGCATGACCCGCAGCACCTATGAACAGCCGCTGCCGCAGGCTCTGCGAGAGAATGCGGCCACGCCGTATCGCGGAGACGGGAAGCCGGTGGAGGGCGGGGCGCACACTTATCCGGAAATGGCGGCGGCTGGATTGTGGACCACGCCAACAGACATCGCGAAGTATGCGATCGAAGTGGAGCAGTCACTGGCGGGCAAGGCCAACCATGTTCTGAACGCAGACATGACGCGGCAGATGCTGACGCCGGGCATGGGGGATTGGGGGCTTGGCGTGCAGATCGGCGGATCGGAAGCCATGCGCTACTTCTCCCATGGCGGGGCGAATGAAGGATTCCGCAATCTCTTCGTCGCTTATGAAAAGAGCGGCGAGGGCGCGGTGGTCATGACCAGCGGCGATAACGGCGGCCAACTCGGGGACGAGTTGATGCACAGTGTCGCCGCCGAGTACGGTTGGCCGGACTGGAAGCCGCAGGTACGCACCACGATCAAGGTGGACGAGAAGACGCTCCAGCAATATGCGGGCACTTACGAGCTTCGGCCTAACTTCGACCTGGTGGTGACGGTGGAGAACGGCCAGTTGATCACGCAGGCTACGGGGCAGCCGATGTTTCCGGTGTACGCGGAATCGGAGACAAGGTTCTTTCCGCTGGAGTTTCCAGCCGAGATCGAATTTGTGAAGGATGCCGGGGGAAAAGTGAATGCGTTGATCCTGCACCAGGGCGGTCACGATATGAAAGCGCCGCGGAAGTAGCAGTTTCGGCGATAAGTGGAGTTGTTGGAGGCCGCGATGACCTATCGTGCGTGGATCGTGGACGAACCCGGCGGGAAATTTCGCGAGGTAGAACTGCCTCGCCCGATGTTGCGAGCCAACCAGGTTCTGGTGAGGATCTGTGCCAGCGGCGTGAATCCGCTGGACACCAAGATTCGCCGGGGCGAAGCCGCGCATGCCAAGCAGCCATTGCCCGCAGTTCTTGGGCTCGATATGGCCGGGGTTGTCGAGAGCATCTCTCCCGAGGTCACCTCGTTCAAGATTGGGGATGAAGTATACGGCCTGGCCGGCGGGGTTGGAGGGCGACAGGGTACGCTTGCGGGATCGATCGCGGTTGATGCCGACTTGCTCGCGCACAAGCCGAAGAACCTCTCCATGCGGCAAGCGGCGGCACTTCCGCTGAGCGTCATCACAGCCTGGGAGGGGCTTGTCGATCGAGCCAACGTGCAGAGCGGCCAGAAAGTGCTCGTTCATGCGGGAACGGGTGGCGTGGGACATATCGCGGTCCAGCTCGCCCGGGCTTTTGGGGCAGAGGTATTCGCAACTGTCTCGGCGGATAAGACGAAGATCGTGGAAGGATTTGGCGCTACTCCGATTGACTACCGCGCTTTTTCAGTACAGGAGTATGTTGCGAAATTTACTCAAGGCGCCGGATTCGACATTATCTACGACACGGTCGGCGGCGCAACGCTCGATGCGTCTTTTGGCGCTGTGAAGCGCTACACCGGCCATGTTCTGAGCAGCTTGGGTTGGGGCTCCCATTCCCTGGCGCCACTCTCGTTTCGGGGAGCCACTTACTCAGGCGTATTTACCTTGTTACCCCTGCTTACAGGCGAGGGCTTCGCGCATCACGGCGAGATACTTTGTCGCGCGACTGGTTTAGCTGAAGGAGGCAAGCTGAAACCACTCCTCAATGAGCAGCACTTTTCGGCGGCGGATATTGACGCTGCTCATGCCGCTGTATCGTCGGGTAGCCTGGGCAAAGTTGTTATCGAGTTTTGAACGCCGGATTGGGACCGAAATCGTGCGTCGGGTCGGCTGGTGTCGTTTGAGTGCAGGGTCTTACATGCAGCTTTTGTTCCGTGCCGAAGGAATGGTCAGGAAAGTGATGCTTGCCGGGGCCAGGTGGAGAGTGCCGGCTTTGACGGGCTGCCCTTTGAGTTCCGGGACTGACCCGTCAGATGCCGCCTGCAATTCGGTTCCGTTGAGCAAAACCGCTCTGCTGGCGAGATCGGCCGCGGTGAGCGAAAAGCGATCGGCAGCGAGTGGGATGGGGATGGTCTGCTCGCTGCTGCTGTTGGTATTCAGCGCCAGGAGCGCGACGCCGCCCTTCGTTCCCTTCATGCAGTGGGCATAGATGCGGAGTCCCTTATCCCTTGAGACGCCGGGGTCGAGGACCACCGGACCCATGGTGCGGCTCCACAGCAGGGCGGCCCAATAATTCGGCTTCGGCTCCAACGTATCTTCAGCGAGGAGACCGTAGTCGCTGGCGGCAAGCGTGTTGTGCATGACGGACTTCACACCTTTCTGAGCCAGCGTGCCCAACTGGTTGAGGAAGCGGAAGCTGTCGGCAAACTGGCCGGCGAATGGATCGCCACCGCAGGCTGCTTCTCCGGTTTCGGTGAGCCACATGGGTTTGCCGGGAAGATACTTGTCGCGAAGAGCGGCGTAGAACGCTTCAACCGTATCGGTGCGATCGAGCCAGTCCGCCGAAAGCGCCTGGTCGATCTTCACGCTCCCGCCGCAGCGGCGCGAAACGGAGCCGTAGAAATGGTAGGAGAAGGCATCGAAGATGGGCCCCGTCGCCTGCATCAGATCGTCGGTCGTGATCAGCTTCAACTTCATGCCTGCGGGCCCGAGCGAGATGCCTTCGCCGACACTCCCCGGGCCGAGGAAGACGGTGGCGGGCGACTCCTTGCGCAGGAAAGCGCCGAAGACCTTGGCGTCCCTGGCGAAGACGGTAGCGTCATAACCCTGCGGCGCTCCGCCCATCATGGCGAATGTGGGCTCGTTCATGAATTCGATGGCGGCGATGCTTCCGCCAAGGCTTTTCGTGTAGTCGAACATCGCTTTGGCCTGGGCGGGAGTCCAGACACCCTCGGCGTCTCTCGTTCCGGGGCTGATGGAGGCGGACGTGACAATCTCCGCGCCGACCTGGCGGGCGAAGTCGACAACGGCTTTCCATTGGGTTCGGGTGAGGACGCTGTTGAAGCCTTTGGGCGGTTGCTTGAGGGCAGGCTCGTCATCGTCCTGGAAATAGGTGCTGTTTTGCCACGTCCCGCTCACGCGAAGATAGGACGGCCCGAGCGCTGCGGCCAGTTTCCGAAGCCGCGGGTTGCTCAAGTCGATGGGCGACCGATATTGATAGAGGTTCGGATCCATGCCGACCGGCTGATTGGAGTCCGGCGTCGATTTGGCGGCGTCTGCGGCGCTGGATTGGTATGGCTTCCAGAATCGGCCGCCGGTTACTTCAACCATCTCCACGTTGTAGGAAAGGAATCGCGCATCCACCGTGGAGAGTGTTGGCATTGCGGAAGGGTCAACCGCGACGGAAGGCTTTGGCTGGGCCCAGGTGCACGCCGGCGAAAGTACAAGGGGACCCAGCCACAGAACACGGCTCCATCCCGCGCCCGGCATTCTCAGCTTCATCGCTTTCTCCTCTTTGCTCCCAGGCCATTTGAGGGCCGGAACCCATTCGCCGGCCGATCGATATTCCGAGCTAAGTAAGGCTATTCCCGAAGTAACTACAGAAGACAAGGCGCTGGCGACTTATCGGAGTTATTCCGGCAGAGTAACCTTTCCCTTGATCTGGAAGGTTCCGGCTGCGGCTGGGGCGCCGGTGCCGGGCTGGCCGCCGCCGACGCTGATCTTGTATTGGCCTTCCGCGATGATCGGCTCTCCAGCCTCGGTCACGATACCCAGATCGCGCGGCTTCAGTTCGAACTTGACACTCTGCGATGCGCCGGGATCGAGGTGCACGCGCTGGAATCCGCGCAAGGCACGCAGCGGCGCTCCCTTCACCTCCGGGAAGCTGAGATATAACTCCGCCACTTCGTCGCCGGGGCGCTTGCCGGTGTTAGTTACAGTAACTTCGGCTGTAACTGGATCGCCGGCCTTGACCGGGTTAGCCGGTACTTTCAAGGCGCTGTAACTGAACGTGGTGTAACTCAGACCGTAGCCGAAGGGATAAAGCGGCTTGCCGTCGAAGTAGCGATACGTACGGCCTTTCATGGCGTAGTCTTCAAAGGGCGGCAGTTGGTCGACGCCGGTATAGAACGTGACCGGCAGGCGTCCCGCGGGATTGTTACTGCCGGAGAGGGTTTCGGCTACGGCCGAACCGCCTTCTTCGCCAGGATAGAATGCGTCGAGAATGGCGTTAGCGTGCTCCTTGGCCCAGTTGACGCTGAGGGCGCTGCCGTTGGTCAATACCACGACCAGCGGTTTGCCTGCTGCACTGAGCGCTTCGATCAGCTCCTGTTCGGGCTTAGGCAGATCCAGGCTGGTGCGATCGCCTCCCTTGAAGCCCTCTTCGCTGACCTGCATTTCTTCGCCTTCGAGTTCGCTGGTGATGCCCACAACCGCCACGACGACATCCGCATTGCGCGCTGCTTCAATGGCCGCGGGTTGGGGCTTGAGATCCACCTTGGACCACACCAGGCGCGCGGACGGCGATGACTTTTCGCCCGGCGTGTAAGTCACCGTCAGCTGTGCGGGCTTGCCAGCTTCGAGATGCACGCGGCCAACTTTGGTGGTGCCATCGGCGGCATAGGCCGAAGTCACATTCTTGCCATCGAGCTGCAGGCGGAAGAATCCGCTGGCCTGGAGGCCAAGGTTATAGTCCCCGGTTTCCGTTGCGGTGAGGTTGCCTTCATAACGAATGGCAAGCGGCTTGACGTCGGCGACCGCGGCCGGAAGCGGAGTTTCCGCGGCGTCGATGTTCGGCTCGACACCGGTAGCAAGAGGGGTCGGAGATACGGGGTTATTGATGTTCGTCATGTCCAGCTTGGCATACGTGACCTTCACGCCGGGCTGCCCGTCGGTGCTGAGCGCCGAGCCCGGAACCAGTTCCGCATCGTGGCCCAGAAACTGCGTACCGGGAACATAGGTGACGGCGGCACCTTCAAACTCCGCCTTGATCCCTTCGAGAATGGAAACCGTGTGCGTGGGAGTGCCGTTGTAGTTGCCCAGCAGGACCTTGGTTTGATCCGCGAGCGGCCCGATCACGGCGATCTTGATGCCTTCTTTCTTGAGCGGCAGCACGCCGTCATTCTTGAGCAGCACCATCGATTCATTGGCCAGCTTGCGGGCCAGGGCGCGATGTTCCTGGCTGTTGAGCTGGCTCGCATCGATCTTGGTATAGGAAACAGTGTCCGGCGGGTCAAACAGGCCCAGCTTCATGCGCGCGGTAAAAAGACGCTTGAGGGCTATGTCGATATCGCTTTCCTTCAGGTAGCCCTGTTTGACCGCGTCGATGTAGGGCTTGTAATCGTGATCGTCGTTGACCTTGAAGGTGAAATCCACGCATTCGTTGTCCATGCCGCGCTGGAGCGAGATGCCGGAGGCCTCGGGCTGCGAGGGCTTGAACTTGTGTCCCTGGAAGATGTCGATGACGGCGCCGCAGTCGGAGACGACGTAGCCCTTGAAGCCCCACTTGCCGCGCAGTTGATCGACAAGCAGAAATTCGTTGGCGCAGGCGGGCTGGCCATTGATGCTGTTGTAGGCACACATCACGGAGCCGGCCTTGGCCTCGGTGACGGTGGCGCGAAACGCGGGCAGATAGGTATCGAGCTCATCGTGCTTGCTGACCGTGACGTCGGCGGTGTGACGCGTGGTCTCCGGTCCGCTATGGACCGCATAGTGCTTGGGGGTGGAGATGACGCGGTAGTATTTTGGATCGTCACCCTGCATGCCGGTCACAAAGGCCACACCCATGTGCGCAGTCAGGAACGGGTCTTCGCCGTAGGTCTCCTGGCCGCGGCCCCAGCGGGGATCACGAAAGATGTTGATGTTGGGCGCCCAGAAATCAAGCCCATGGAAGATGGAACTGGCCCCGCCGTTGGCCTTCGCTTCTTTGGCGTTTACGACGCGGCCTTCGGTGCCGATGGCGATGGCCATCTCGTGAATGGCCGGCGCATCGAACGTGGCCGCCAGGCCGATGGGCTCGGGATACTCGGTGGTGCCGTCGACGGCTACGCCGTGCAGCGATTCACTCCACCAGTCGTAGGCGGGCACATTCAGGCGGGGAATGGCGCGCGCCTGGTTCACCAGCTGAGTGGCCTTCTCCTCGAGCGTCATGCGCTTCACCAGGTCGGCGGCGCGCTGCTCCGGAGAAAGACTGGTATCGAGGTAGGCCGGTTTCTGGGCGTCCTGCGCCGCGGCCAGGCTTAAGATCCCGCCGAAAATCAATGCTGCCGTTACCACCCGTAAATTGAAATTCTTCATTAGCTTCCCTCTTGGCGTGCTCGGCCTTGGCCGTTCTCGATTACAGAACGAGAAATCGTTTGCCCGCTCTCCGGATGCCAACCCTAATGCGCTCCGGAAGTGTCTGTCAAGCGGGATGGGACGCGGCACAAGCCTGTGAAAAATCGGTTTAGTGGGTGCCGGCGACTGGGGAAGAATCGAGCGATCGACGATGCGGGGCAGCGTGCTTTGAACCGGTCGCGGATGAGCCAGGCAGAAGACTGTCTGGGGAGGGTGTAACCTTCACCGTGACCTTCGCGTAATGGCAGATAGGGGCACGAGCAACGATGCGGAATGCCGCGAGCAGCGAAATGGAGCCGGTCGCGAGCCGTGAGCTGGAGCGGCTGATCCGGTTTCGCCAGGGCGACGACGCATCCCGCGATGCCGCGTTCGAGGCGCTCTTCCGGATCCATCAGCGCGCCGTGCATGGTTGGATTCTGCGCATCGTGCGCAACGCGCCAGCGGCGGAGGATCTGACTCTCGAGACGTTCTGGCGAATTTATCGGGCCTATGCCCGCTTCGAGCCTGAGCGCGGTTTCGAGCCCTGGGCGCGGCGCATCGCTACGCACGCCGCTCTCGACTGGCTCCGTGCGCAGAAGCCGGAATACGCGATGGCCTCGGAGTTTTTCGAGGATCTGCCTTCGCCGGCGGGAAAAGACCCAGCGGTCTCCGCTGAAATACGGCGCAAGACGGCGCAGGCTTTCGGGCGGTTGCGGCCGGGGCTGCGGATCGCCGCCACTCTTGCAGTGATTGAAGAGCGGCCGCACAAGGAAGTAGCCGAGGCTCTGGGAATCTCGGTGACCGCGGTAAAACTGCGCGTTTTCCGCGCGCTTCGTTTGCTGAGAAAAGACTTGCGACAACAGGGGATTACGCCATGAGAGAACAGGGAACAGGGAACAGCCACCCCAACGAGCACAAATCACTCGCTGGGGACCCCGGCAGGGAACACGGAACGGAAGGCGTGGAGCGGTTGCTGCGAAAGGCACTGCTGCGCATCGAGGATGGCAGCGAGCTGGACCGCGATCTGTGGCCCGCCATGCTGCAAAGGCTCGAGGAGCGCCGCAAGGTCCACGTGCCCTGGTTCGACTGGGTGCTTGCGGGGGGACTGGCCGCGCTCCTCGCGGTTTTCCCAGCGTGGATTCCGGTGCTGCTCTATTACCTCTGAAACCGCGGGCGATGCGGCCCGCTGAAAGGAAGGTTGCGATGAACTCCCACCCTTACTTGCGCGCGTTTCTCGCCGGCGCTTTTGTACCGACGTTGATTCTGCCCCTGATTCTGACCGTGTTTGTCGTAGTGCGGCTGGTGCTGCAATTTCCCGTGCCGATCGAACGGGCACTGGTGTTTCCCATGGCGCTGGTACCCAGCCTGTTTGGGCTCTGGAACATGTTCTGGCTGGCTTCGCACGCGCGGACGAATCTTCCCATCGGATTTCATGGCGCGTTGCTGCCCCTTTTGATTGCTCCGCTGGGCGGCCTGGTCGGGAGCTGCCTCGGCGTGTTCGCGTTCGGCTCGTCGGGGATCAATCTCCAGGCATTTCACATCCCTTATGCCTTCATCGCTTGCGGACTTCTGTGCGCGCTGGCTGCGTATTACCTGCTGTGGAAATACATTGTGGGCTTTGTGAACCGGACACTGGGAATTGCGTGAGAGACGGCGATCGGCGGTTAGGAGCCTGTGGTAGGCAAAATCCGGAAGAAAACCATCCCTCAGCGGCTAAAGCCGCCTTCATTCTCGATGCTTTACGACACGACTGAAGTCGTGCCCTTTCAAAACCGGACTTCCGCCACAGGATGTTAAGGCGAGTTTGCCCGGATGATCAGCGGACGCGATTGAACCAGTCAGCAAACAGCTCCTGCTCACTGATCTTCGACATGCCCGGAATCGAGAAATGGTACTTCTTACCGGAAGTGAGCCGGATCCCGTTCTCGTCCACCGAACCGATCTGGTTGATCGCGACCTGCACGCCGCCGCTCGGATCGTCCGGGCAGTCGAACTGTAATCCGCTGCTATTCAGCGTCAGCCGGCCCGAACAGCCGTCTCCGAAGTGCTTGTCGTGTCGCGCCGGATAGACCACCGGGGCATATCGGGTCGCGGTCGTTACTGTGGGCGTCGGAGGGGGTGCATTTTTGAAGGCAGGCGGGGGAGCGATAGGGCCCGACGAGGCAATCGCAGGGATTTGCGGCGCTGCGGGGGCGGCTGCCGGCGCGTGTTGGGGTGCGGTGGCAGCCGGGACCTGCGGCGCAGGGCTGGCCGGCGGAGGCTCTGTCTCCGGGACGAACGGCTTTCCAGGAGCGGGTTTCGCGGTTGTCCCGCGGGTGAGGGTTCCAATGGAACTGCCGACGACCGAGCCGGGGGCCCCCCCTGTGCCGGCCTTGAGCCTGGTGATATAGCCGATGGTCACGCCCGCAATGGGGAGAACGAGCAACAGCAACAACACCTTGACCGGCCAGTTTTTCCAACGAGAGGGCGCGGAGGACGAGCCTGGGTTGAGGGCGCCTGAGACGCCGGTTCCGCTGCGCTTCTTTGGCGTCCAAATGGTGTGCCACAGGGCCAGCGTCTTCCGGCGCCACGAGGTCTTATCCATGCTCTCAGTGGGAGTCGGGTCTTGCCCGATCTGGTTGTACGAATGCCCGTCGAATTCGCTCAAGGCAGATTCCTTTCGGGGAAAGTGGAATCCAGGCAGGGTGGTCCCTGCCCCAGGGCCGATGCTGAATCCATTATCGCTCGCGGAGCCGAGGGGGGCTTGCACTTCACGGCTAACCCTCGATTTAGCAATGTTTCGGGAAATGCGCGCCTTTCCTGGCGCGCAAAAGAGCGTCAATCTTCGTTCAGGACGACAGTTCAAATATGAAGCGAACCTTGGAGACAGGACGCTGGAGTAGTCTTGAATCTGCTTGCCCGCGCCAATGCAGGTCATCGAATTTCTTGACGCCAAAAGCTACAGAACGAAAATCGGAGACGATGTGATCGACCGAAGGAAATTCATCGCCGGGACTGGGCTGGCTCTTGCTGCAACAGTGTCGAGGCGGATACACGCTCTGGACACCGAAGCGCCGGGCTCGGCTGCCGCAAGCATCTCGATTGACCTCGGCCGCAGCGCAGGTCCGCTTCCCCACTTTTGGGAAAAGGCAGCAGGATCGGATCGCACCGTTGTGGGTTTGCGCGAACAGTGGAGGCAAGACCTGATCCGGGCGCAAAAGGAAACGGGGATTCAGTCGGTGCGCTGCCACGGACTGTTTGACGACGAAATGGGAATCGCCGCAGGGGGCGCAGGAAGCTTCAATTTTCTCTACGTGGATCAGATTTACGATTTCATGCTCGACCATGGCGTGAGGCCGTTTGTGGAACTCAGCTTCATGCCGGAGGCATTCGCGTCCAGCGCAAATCGCATCTTTGCCTACAAAGGAAATGTTTCTCCCCCGCGAAACTGGCAGGACTGGCATGACATGGTCCATGCGTTCACCGACCATTGCGTGAAGCGCTATGGAATCGCCGAGGTGAGGGGCTGGAAGTTCGAAGTGTGGAACGAGCCGAACATCGGATTCTGGGCCGGGTCGCAGGACGAGTATTTCGAGTTATACCGGCAATCGGCGCTGGCGATCAAGAAGGTGGATCAGAACCTGCAGGTCGGCGGACCATCGACGGCGCAACTGGCGTGGATTCCCGAACTCATTCAATACTGCGCGCGACAAGGGGTACCGATCGACTTTGTGAGCACGCACGTGTATCCCAACGACCCTCAGAAGTACATCTTCGGGCAGGATCATCTTTACACATTCGAGCAGGTGATTCCGCGCGGCCTGGAACAGGTGAAGCGCCAGGTTGAGTCATCAAAGATGCCGACGTTGCCCATCTGGATTACGGAGTGGAGTTCGCAGAACCCGGCCTTCATTACCGATACCGTAAAGAACTGCATCGGGCTGGCCGAGGCGATGTCGTACTGGACGTTCAGCAATGTTTTCGAAGAGGGCGGGGTCCCGAGCGGCATTTTCAACGGCACGTTCGGCATGCTGGACCAGTGGGGAATCGCGCGGCCGTCGCTGCATGCGTTCGCGTTGCTGCATAAACTCGGCGACTCGCTGCTAAGCACCGACCCGGGACCGATCCTGGCGACGCGCCGGAGCGATGGTTCGGCTGCGGTGATGCTCTGGAACCTGATTCCGGCGAATGAAGGCGGGGATGTGGCCAACGGAAATCCGATTGGAGCGACGGGAGGCTCCAGCAAGCAGAGGGGACAGGGCAAGAGCTTCCGCCTGAGAATGAGTGGACTCGACGGGAATGCGCAGGTCGCGATCAGCCAGGTAAACGGGCAGGTGGGAACTGCGATCCCCAAGTGGCAGGAGATGGGAAGTCCCAAGTATCCGAGCGCGGGCGAGATTGCGCAACTTCGCGCCGCCGCGGAATTGCCCAAGCCGGAGATGCGCTCGCTTCCGGCCGGCGCGGCGGAGTTCTCAATTGAGCTGCCGCCGAACGGCGTGGCACTGCTGGAATTCACGAAATAGGCTGCGAATGCGGAGGAGATTGGGCATGAGCGTGTACAAGGTGTGGACACTGATCGCGCTGGCTGCGATGAGTGTTCTTCCGGCTGCGGCACAAAAGGCAACCCTCGAAGGAACGTGGAAACTGAATCTGACCAAGAGCTTCATGGGTCCGGATCACCCGTCGAGCGATTACCAACTGACTAAGAAGATTGGGCGCACGGACGAGAAGATTTCGATTACAGATATCGCGGTGCATGTCTCGATGATGAATATTCCGTTGCCGGATTCGACAACGACCATGGAGATCGCGACCGACGGGAAGGAGCACGACATTCAAGTGCCGGGAGGATTTCCGGGAATGCCTCCTACGACTGTTAAGATGGCGGCAAACTGGCAAGGCTGCACGCTCGAAATCAACCAGCGCGGATCAGGATTCGCGGGGTCCGGGAAACAGCGTCTTTTTCTGTCGGAGGATGGATCGCAACTGATTATCCTCGTGGAGCAGCATTCGACCTACTTCGATTCAGAACAGCGGCTGGTTTTCGACAAGCATGCTTAGAAAGAAGATGAGTTCCGCGCATGAGTGAATTCAATGTACGACCGGTGCGACGTTTTGTCCTGATGTGTTTCGCTGTTTCGGCTTTGGTCCTTCCGGCGGGCATAGGATGGGCTACATCGAAGAGCGCCGCTGAAGATGCAACGCCCGCGAAATGCTCGTCAAGCGATCAGACCACCTACCCGAAGGCGTTCATCTCGAATGGTCTCATCAATGCCGTGGTCTATCTTCCGGATGCAAAGACAGGCTACTATCGCGGTTCGCGTTTTGACTGGTCGGGGGTGGTGGGTTGCCTTGCGTACAAGGGCCACACCTATTTCGGTGTCTGGTTCCCGCATTACGATCCGTTGTTGCACGACGCTATTACCGGGCCCGTTGAGGAGTTTCGACCCCGCGAGGGCGGACCTCTGAACTATGACCAGGCCAAGCCTGGCGAACTGTTTGTGAAGCCCGGGGTGGGCGTGCTGCGCAAGGTCGACGACGCGCCTTTCAAATTCTCTGCTCCCTATTCGCTGGTGGACGGGGGTAAATGGAGCGTCAGCACCAAACGGGAAGGCGTTTCTTTCAGGCAGGATCTCAAGGGGCCGGCGGGAATTTCCTATATCTACAAAAAGATGCTGAAGCTCGATAAGGGGCGTCCCGTTCTGATGATCGAACACGAGATGAAGAACACGGGAACAACAACGATCGAGACCGACGTCTACAATCACGACTTCTTTGTGCTCGACGGCGTTCCTACAGGCCCCGGTATGGTGGTTCGATTTCCTTTTGAACCCAAGGCTGAGCCGGCCTTTGAAAACGGCGGGAGGATCGATGGCAAAGAGATCGCTTATGAGCGGGAGTTAGAGACAGGACAAAGTGTTGCCAGCTCGCTGACGGGCTTCTCGAGCAAAATTTCCGACTTCGATTTCTTCGTGGAAAACCGGACCACCGGGGTGGGCGTCGAGCAAACCGGCGACATTCCCATCTCCAGCATGTTCTTCTGGTCGATACGCACCACGATATGCCCGGAGGCCTACGTTCACTTGAAGATCTTGCCGGGTCAAACGGCGCACTGGACGATCCAATATCGCTTTTACGCCAAATAGAAATGATCGATGTTACTCGGCGCTGTCGTAGTTAAGGTTCTGGCCAAGCCATCGTTCGACCTCGGCGACGCTCATTCCTTTGCGCTTGTGATAGTCAGCGACCTGATCCCGGTCGATCTTGCCGAGGCTGAAATAGCGGGATTCCGGGTGCGCAAAATAAATTCCGCTGACGCTCGAGCCAGGCCACATAGCAAAGGACTCAGTGAGCATCATTCCAGTGTTCGCCTGCACATCAAGCAAACGCCAGAGGGTACCTTTTTCAGTGTGGTCGGGGCAGGCCGGGTAGCCCGGGGCCGGTCGGATGCCGCGGTATTTCTCATGAATCAAATCGTCGGTGCTGAGGCCTTCATCGCGACCGTAACCCCATTCATCGCGGACGCGCTTATGCAGGCATTCGGCAAACGCTTCGGCGAGGCGATCGGCGAGAGCCTCGGCCATGATGGCGTTGTAGTCGTCGTGCTGGGCACGGAAGCGATCGCACAGTTCTTTGAGGCCGATGCCGCTCGTCACTGCGAACGCGCCAATGTAATCAGCCAGCCCGGTTTCCCGGGGTGCGATGAAGTCGGCGAGCGACCGGCACGGGGCAATATCTTGACTCGGGCCCTCGCGGTTCGCTTGCTGGCGGAGGAAGTGGAAACGTTCGTGTACCTGGGAGCGGGTGCTATCAGTGTAGAGCTCGACATCGTCGCATACGGCGTTGGCAGGGAAGAAGCCGTAGACGCCACGCGCGGCGATCAGATTTTTCTCGATGATGGTGTCGAGGAGGGCGTTGCCTTCTTCGAAGATCTGGCGAGCCTGGGCGCCATAGATCTCGTTGTCGAGAATGCGGGGATAAACGCCTTTCAGCTCCCAGGTGTGGAAGAACGGCGTCCAGTCAATAAATTCACGCAGCGTCGCCAGGGGAAAATTGTCGAGCACGCGAACGCCGGTAAACTCGGGAACGGGCAAGTCCCGGGCACACCATTTGATGGGGGTTCGCCTTGCGCGCGCGGTTTCAAGCGAGACGACCTGCTGGCGCGGCGCGGCATGGGATTTGCGCAGAGCGTCGTATTCGGCGCGATGCTGGGCAACGAAGGGCGCTTTGCCTTCTTCGCTGAGCAGGCTGGTTGTTACCGGCACCGCCCGGCTGGCATCGAGCACGTGGACGACAGGCTCGCTATAGTGCGGGGCGATTTTGACGGCCGTGTGCGCACGGCTGGTGGTTGCGCCGCCGATCAGGAGCGGCAACTTGAAACCCTGGCGCTCCATCTCGCGGGCCACGTGCACCATCTCGTCGAGCGAGGGCGTGATCAGGCCGCTGAGGCCGATCATGTCCGCCTTTTCCGCGGTGGCGCGTTCGAGAATTTTTTCCGACGGGACCATCACGCCCATATCGATCACTTCGTAATTGTTGCAGGCGAGGACAACGCCGACGATGTTCTTGCCAATGTCGTGAACGTCGCCTTTGACCGTGGCGAGCACGATTTTTCCCTGCGCCTTCACGACCAGGCCAGACGCGACCATCTCAGCTTTTTCGGCTTCCATGAACGGGGTCAGGTAGGCCACGGCCTTCTTCATCACCCGGGCCGACTTGACCACCTGGGGCAGGAACATCTTGCCGGCTCCGAACAGATCGCCAACCACGCCCATGCCGTCCATCAGCGGGCCCTCAATCACGAGGAGAGGGCGCCCAAGCTTGGCCCGGGCCTCTTCGGCATCGGCTTCGATGTATGCGTCGATGCCTCTGACCAAAGCGTGAGAAAGCCGCTCTTCAACTGTGCCGTCGCGCCATTCTTCGGCTTTCTTTTCACTGACGGCCTTGCCAACGTGCTTCAGTTTCTCGCCGTGCTCCACGAGGCGCTCAGTGGCGTCGGGGCGGCGGTTGAGGAGCACGTCCTCGACCAGCACTTTCAACTCCGGCTCGATCTCTTCATAGACCTCGAGCATCCCGGCATTGACGATGCCCATGTCCATGCCGGCTGCGATGGCGTGATAGAGGAATGCCGAGTGCATGGCCTCGCGAACTTTATTGTTGCCGCGAAAGCTGAACGAGATGTTGGAGACGCCGCCGCTGACCTTGGCGTGGGGCAGGTTCGCCTTGATCCAGCGCGTCGCGTTGATGAAGTCGACCGCGTAGTTGTTATGCTCCTCCATGCCGGTGGCAACGGTAAGGATGTTGGGGTCGAAGATCACGTCTTCGGGCGCGAAGCCGACTTCGTTCACAAGTATTTTGTAGGCGCGCTCGCAGATGCGGATCTTGTCTTCGTAGGTCGCGGCCTGGCCCTGCTCGTCGAAGGCCATCACGACCGCCGCCGCGCCGTACTTGAGCACCGCAGCGGCGTTCTGGCGGAATTTTTCTTCGCCTTCTTTCAGCGAGATCGAGTTGACGATTCCTTTGCCCTGAAGGCACTTGAGCCCGGCCTCAATCACTTCCCACTTGGACGAGTCGACCATGAAGGGCACTTTCGCCACTTCGGGTTCGCTGCCCAGCAACTGCAGGAATCGGGTCATTGCCTTGACGCCGTCGATCATGCCTTCGTCCATGCATATGTCGATGAGGTTGGCGCCATTTTCAACTTGCTGCCGAGCCACGCTGACGGCTTCTTCGAACTTGTCCGCCTTGATCAGCTTGGCGAACTGCGGGGAACCGGCCACATTGGTCCGCTCCCCGATCATGATGTAGACGCCCGGCTGCTGGGTGAATGGCTGCGATCCCGAGAGGCGGAGGGGCTTCGTATCCGTGGCCTTGGCCACGTCGGTGATTTCGAGAAGACTCATGCTTTGCTCTCGCCCTGGAGAGCGTACGCCTCGTCGACCGACGTCGTACCCAACCTACGAGGAGGCATGCCGTCAAGCGCCTTGGCAATCGCAGCGATGTGTTCGGGGGTGTTGCCGCAGCAGCCGCCGGCGATATTGATCAACCCGCCGCGAGCAAAGTTGCCGAGGAAGCGGGCCATGTCCTGGGGACCCAGGTCGAATCCAGTCTCCGATAGCGGATTGGGCAAACCGGCGTTCGGGTAACACGAGATCGCCACATCGGCCTTCTCCGAGAGTTCCTCGAGGAACGGATACATCAGGTCAGGACCGAGGGAGCAGTTGAGCCCGACCGATAGAGGCTTCACATGCTGAACAGCGTTCCAGAACGCTTCAGTGGTCTGAGCGGAGATCAGCGTCTCGCCGCCGCGGCCCACAGCCGCTGAGATCATTACCGGAAGTTCCTTGTGACCCGAGCTCAGGCCGTCTTCGTCGAACACCTCGCGGATGGCCACCAATGCTGCCTTGGCGTTCAGCGAGTCGAAGATCGTCTCGACCAGCAGGAGGTCTACCCCGCCGGCGATGAGGGCGCGCACCTGATGTTTATAAGCGGCCTTCACCTGATCGAAGGTGACTACGCGGAAGCCGGGATCGTCGGGATCCGGCGAATTGGAGAGAGACACGGTCAGCGGTCCGATTGAACCCGCCACGAAGCGCTGTCGCGAGGTCGCGGTTCCGACACGATCAGCCCATTCGCGGCACTGCAGCGCCGATTGCTCATTGATCTCCCAAGCGAGCTGGTTGAGGAACGGATCATCAACGATCTTTTCGTAAAACGCGGGATCCTTCCGGCCGCCGTGTTCCCGCGGATCGTCGACAAAGAACTCGCTCTGGGTAATGCTTGTGGCGCCGAAGGTGTTGGTCTCGATAATGTCCGCACCAGCTTCAAGAAAACGCCGATGGATATCACCGATCATCTTCGGCTGGGTCAGGGAGAAGAGGTCGCCGTTGTTCAGCAGGTCCTTCTTTGCATCCCTGAAGCGCTCTGCGCGGATATCGATTTCCTTCATGCCATATGCGCGAATTGTCGTGCCCATCGCTCCATCGATGATCGCAATGCGAGTCTCAAGGATCTTTTCAAGAGCATGTTTATGAGTGTTCGTCATGTTCCCCTGTTGTTCGAGCAATGCTATTCAGGCAATTATCCGGAATGGGAAGGCATCTATCTGGCCGGAACTGAGGGAAGTCAGTTCTTATGCCCTGTACCGCTACACTTCTGCATCGTTTGCAAGCGCGACCACTTACTTGATTATAACGGGTGCGTCAAGCGCAGTTACGGGTTCTGGCGTCCCGCGATCATGATTTGAGACTCATCGGTTATCGTGCTCGGCGCAGTGAATTCGGCGCGGGCCCTTGGAACTGCGGCTGTACACTAGACAACGTCGCGAGCGGCTTGAGTCTGATTGGACCCAGGCGCGCGCGACCAGCCTGAGAGGCGCCATGAATGTTCACGGCGGTGATGCAGACGTTCGAGACATTTCCCTGCACTTTACGGAGAGGCTCACGCGCGCAGTCGATTACGCGCGGCACCTGCATATCGAGCGACGCAAGGGAACCGGCATTCCGGCCATGGCCCACCTGTTCGGGGTCGCTTCGCTGGTGATGGGCGAGGCGGGGCTCGCCGATTTTCCGGTTACGGAAGACATGGTCATCGCCGCGCTGCTTCACGATGCCGTGGAAGATCATGGCGGGGCGTTGCGGCTCGAGGATATCCGCCAGAACTTCGGGCCGGAGGTGGCGCGCATGGTCGAAGGGCTTTCCGACAGCATGGCGGAAGACCCCAACGCGAAGGATCGATGGGAGGAGCGCAAGCAGGACTATATCGATCGACTGCGCGGCGAACCGGCGGACGTGCGCCTCATCTCGGCGGCAGACAAGCTGTATAACGCGCGATCGATCGTGGAAGATTATCGCGTGATCGGACCGGAAGTCTGGCGCCGGTTCAACCGTGGACGCGACCTGCAGATCTGGTATTTCGAAACCCTCCTCGAGGTTTTCAAGGCGGCTGGAAAAAGCCGCATTGTCGACGAGTTTGAGCGGGTGGTGATCGAACTCAAGCGGATCACAGCTGAACCTGGCCAATGACACGCGGGCAACAGAGGCGATGCTAAACTCAGCCATGCCTGTTCAGTCACAGAGGCCTAATTCCTCCGCCCGGCCGGAGTCTTCGGCGCGTACCGCGGTCCTGCAGAATGCGGCCCGACACGCCGTGAAGTATCTCGAAAACGTGCATGCGCAGCCCGTCGCGCCGCCTCCCGAGGCAGTCGCTGCTTTGGACGAATTGCGGGGACCGGTCCCGGATGATCCGGCGTGCCCGGACGTGGTGCTCGATCTCCTGACCCGTTTCGGTTCGCCGGCGACGGTGGCCAACAGCGGCGGCCGCTTCTTCGGTTTTGTGAATGGCGGGTGCCTGCCGGCGGCGCTGGCAGCGGCGTGGCTGGTGAGCGCGTGGGACCAGAATGCGGCCATGCAAGTGCAGTCGCCGACTGCAGCGGCGCTGGAGGAGACGGCGCTGGACTGGGTTCGGCAGTTGCTGGGTTTGCCGGAAGGTTGCGGCGGCGCGGTGGTGACAGGAGCAACGATGGCCAACTTCGCCGCACTGGCGGCGGCGCGGCATGCGCTGCTCGAGCGCGCGGGTTGGGACGTGGAAAATGATGGACTGTTCGGTGCGCCTCCCATCACTGTCGTGGTCGGCGAGGAGGCGCATAGCTCGTTGATCAAGGCACTGGGTATGGTGGGACTGGGGCGCAAGCGTGTGGTGCGGGTGCCGGTGGACGGCCAGGGGCGCATGCGCGCCGACGCACTGCCGCACCTGAACGAGCAGACCATCCTCTGCCTGCAGGCAGGGAATGTGAACACCGGGGCGTTTGATCCGGCGGGGGCGATTTGTCCCGCGGCGCGTGCGGCCGGAGCGTGGATTCACGTCGATGGGGCGTTCGGATTGTGGGCGGCCAGTTCGCCGGAGTATCGGCATCTTACCCATGGCTTCGAAGAAGCGGACTCCTGGGCGACGGACGCGCATAAGTGGCCGAACATCGGTTATGACTGCGGCGTGGCCCTGGTTCGCGAGCCTGGCGCACTGAAGAGCGCGATGTCGGTTCAGGCGGCCTACCTCATGCAAGGCGAACAGAGGGAACCGTCACATTACAATCCCGAACTTTCGCGGCGCGCGAGGGGCGTGGAACTGTGGGCCGGCCTGCGCTCGCTGGGCCGGTCGGGCATGGCGGAAATCGTGGAACGCACCTGCGGTCATGCGCGGCGATTTGCCGCGGGATTGCGCGCTGGCGGTTTCGAGGTTCTGAATGATGTGGTCATTAACCAGGTGCTGGTGTCGTTCGGCAGCGCGGAACGAACCTTGCGGACGGTTGCACGGCTGCAGCAGGAGGGAACCTGCTGGTGCGGACCGACTGTCTGGCAGGGACATACGGCCATGCGCATCAGTGTTTCTTCGTGGGCAACGACTGAGAAAGATGTGGACCGGAGCCTGGAAGCGATGCTGAAGGTAGCGGCGGAATAGGGTTCGGTGTCCAGACGAGATGGAATTCTCCGTTCACGAGGATCGCACATCCGTCGTTTCGCGGAGCGACAGCGCGGCGCTGATCGCGGCCATCGAGCGCGCGACGCTCGACAGGCGCGCGGGAATCTTCGGTCCTGCGTCGATGAGTTGGAGGGTCAATCGCGAAGCCGCGCTGTTCCTCGGTGCTGGCCGCGCGGCGCTGCTCCAGTTGGCGCATCCCTGGGTCGCCGCAGCTCTGGAACAACATTCGACTGTGATGTCGCGGCCCATCGCGCGCTTTCACAATACCTTTCGCATCGTATTTACGATGATCTTCGGTTCGCTCGACCAGGCGCTGGCAGCGTCGCGCCATCTCTACGCTCTTCACACCCGCATTCGCGGAGAGATGGCGGAGGACATTGCGGCATATCGTCGCGGCTCGCATTACGAGGCCAACGACATCGCCGCGTTGCGCTGGGTCTACGCCACGCTGGTGGAGAGCGCGGTGCTGGCCTATGAGTGCGTGATGCCGGCCCTCACCCCGCGGGAGTTGGCTGATTACTATGCCGAGAGCAAAACCATGGCAGCCCTGTTCGGACTGCCGGCGGCCGCGCTGCCCGACGACTGGCCTGCATTCCTTGCCTATTGCCGGGAGATGGAACAATCGAATGCCCTGGGCGTGAGCTCCACAGCGCGCACCATGGCGCACAACCTGCTGGCGGGTGCGGGCTCGTGGATCAAGCCACCGCACTGGTATCGCGCGCTGACTACGGAGTGGCTGCCGGAGCGTTTCCGCAAGGAGTTCCTGCTCGATTTCGGGAGCGTTGATCAGCGGGTCGCGGAACGGGCAAAACGACGACTGCCCCGGTTCTATCGAAAGCTGCCCCAGGTTGTCCGCTTCATCGGCCCATGGCACGAAGCGGCGGACAGGCTCCTGGGGAAACGTCCCGGCATGGTGGCTCGCTTGAGCAATCGCTTCTGGATCGGCGAGGCTTGCCTGCCGTTCGCGGATTGAAATACCGGCCGGAACTAGGAGCGACGATCGGGAGGATGGTCGTCCTTTCCCATGTCTCAAAAGCGAGACATGGGGCGCCCGGCCAGGGTGGGAAAGCGCGACTTCAAACCAACGCGGCTTCCATTTTGCTCGGAGGGGTACGACCATCGACAATAACCGAATGAAGCCGATTCGTTCCACGGTTCTTGTTCTGCTGGTCATTTTCGCGGTGCTTCCGTCGATGCGGGCGCTCGAAAAGCAGCCCGCTTCTGTTTATCACGCGCGCAGGGTCGCGCTTGCCGGCAAATTGCACGGCGGGCTGGCGGTTCTGTTTGCCGCCGAGGAAGCACAACTGGACCTCATGCCTTACCGGCAGGATGAGGATTTCTACTATCTGACCGGGTGGAATGAGCCGGGAGCGGCGCTGCTGATTGTGGCGGAGCCGGAGAGTTCCCCCGCCACCGAAGCGCATCCCCGTCATTACACCGAGATCCTGTTTCTGCCCACACGCAACCTGCGCCTGGAGAAGTACACCGGGGTCAAGCTGGATGCCGCCACGCCGGGCGCGGCGGCATCCGCGGGCGTGGATGCAGTGAAGCCGATGACCGAGCTTCCCTCGGTGTTGAATGAACTGATCGATGGCGATCGGCTGCTGGCGTCCCGCATCTGGGTACAGGGTGGAAACGAGCAGGCAAAGGATCTTCTCGGATTCGCGGCGGCAACGCTAGGTTCGAGTGCCTTGCCTTCCGGGCGTGATGTTCGCCGCCCGGTGCAGGAACTGCGTGTGGTCAAGGACGCAGGCGAGATCGAACTGCTGAAGAAAGCCAGCGCTGCCTCGATCGACGGACAGCGCGTGATGATGAAAGCCGTGAAGCCGGGAGCAACGGAGCGAGCGATCGCGGGCCAGATGACGGCTGCATGGCTCGGGGCCGGTTGCGAGCGGGCATCGTACGCGCCCATCGTCGGCTCCGGGATCAACTCGACCACACTCCACTATTCCGAAAACTCGGCTACCTTAAGGGACGGCGATGTGGTGGTTGTGGACGCGGCCTGCGAGTACTCGATGTACGCTTCCGACATCACCCGAACCGTGCCGGCCAACGGCCACTTCACGGCACGCCAGCGCGAAATCTACGACGTCGTTCTGGGCGCGCAGAAAGCGGCCATCGAGGCTTTCGTTGCGGGCAAATCAAAGATAAACGATCGCGAGCGCAAGGATCCCGACTCGCTCGACACCGCGGCCTACAACTACATCAACACCCACGGCAAGGATATGCACGGACAGCCCCTGGGTCAGTACTGGCTGCACGGACTGGGCCACATGGTGGGCATCGACGTCCACGATCCATCTGACTACCCAGCGGTGCTCGTGCCCGGCATGGTGTTTACGATCGAACCGGGTGTCTATATTCCGGAAGAAAAACTTGGGGTGCGAGTGGAGTGCGTATTCCTGGTCGGCGCGGACGGCAAGCTGGTGGACCTGACCGCCGCGCTGCCACACACGGCGGATGAAGTAGAAGCGGCGATGCGGTAAGACAGGGATCAGGGAACAGGGAACAGGGATCAGGAGTGGCGATGGAGCCGGAGCAGGTCGAGGCGCTGACAGACGTTTTTCGGGAGCAGCTTGTGGCGCTGCTCGAAGAATGTGCGCACGGGCGGCGGGGACTATTTTCAGAACACGAACATCTCGGCGGCGAGGAAGCTCAAGGATGGCCGGAGGCCGGCCGCCTGCGCGAACTCGCTGCAGCATTGCAATCGATGCTGGCGCAGTCGGGGGAGCGCAATGCATTGTGCGATGAGTTTCTCGATCTTTGCACCATTCATGGCGAGAGCGATCCCGGTGAGCCGCGACTCGCGCGGACGTTCCTGGCCCGGATCGAAAAGGGTGAGGTGGGCAGGGCTACGGAAGCGGAGCCCAAGCCGTGGTGACCGCGCGCGCGTTTCTATCGCTGTTGGCGGGCTTCGCAGCGATGGTCGCGCTCGTGATCGTTATAACGGCGCTCCTCCGGTGGCTCGCGCCGGAATGGGTGGGAATTGAACGGCATCCTCGGGCCGGCTATGTCTTCGTCAACCTGGGCTATTCATTTCTTGCGGCAGCGGCGGGCGGGTATGTGACGGCTTGGGCGGCAGGCATGAGTCCGCTGCCGAGTGTTCTCGCGCTGGCCGTGGTGGTGCTGGCCCTGGGCACGATGAGCGCCTTGCAGGCGCGCGGGCGCCAGCCGGCCTGGTTCCACCTTGTGCTGCTGATCCTCGCTCCGCTCGGCGTGGTGGCGGGAGGGCTGGTGCGGTTGCGAGTGATGGGAGCTCTTTGAACCTCAGCGGCTGCGCGGGCCGCAAGGTCCATCTGCACGGCCCGTCCTGGTTGCGGTCAAAAGCGTACCCCAATTGTGACCGGGATCAATCCGGTGGTGCCTAGGCCGTTCGGTTCGGAAATCGGCGGGGTATTGATGAAAAGGTATCGGGCCTCGGCGAACAGCTTCATGGTGCCATCGCCGTACACGCCTCCCATACGATAGGTGATGCCAAATCCCGCACTCCCCCCCCACTGATTCGATGAAAACGAATTGGTGGTGACATTCACCGGATAGCCGTAGAAATCGCAGCACACCTGGACCGTAAAGTTGGTTGATTTGTAATACCAGCCGCCGCCCCCGACGAGGTAGACGCTGGTCGTTGACTTGGGAAACAGATCGAACACCGGAGCGGCGGTGATGGATTGAATGTGGGCATTGCCGTTCTGGCCACCGCCGGCCGCGACGAATTCGCCGGGAAGCTTGTCAAAGATGAACTGATATTCGCCCAGCACGGAGAACCGTTGCGAGAAGCGGTAGCCGCCGCCCACGGTGAAATTGCCACCCCAGGTGATGTAGGGAATGTCATTGCCGATGGGGGCGTTGAATCCTGCGCCGCTCTCGAACGTCCAGCGGCTGAAATTCGCGGTCCTCGGTTTGTTGTCGTACGGTCCGCCCCCGGCTGCGCCGCCAGGATTTCCCGGCAAGGCGGCGTCGGCTGCGCTCGAATCAGTCAGGGGAAGGTAGTCGATGGAACTGGATTCGGTGCTGGACACCGCGGAGTCACGGGACGAATTCGACGCGGTAAGCTGCGCATGGGCGTTGCCGGCGACAAGAAGGAAGGCGGTTCCCAGGAAAGCGGTCAGCCGCGCATGTGACGACTTGCCAAACAAGGACATGTCAAGACCTCAGAGTTTCGAATTTGGCGCTACTGCGTGCATTCGTACCGGACGCTCGTCGTTCCCCGGGGCGGCCGCGCATGTCGATGCGACCATGATGAGCGACGATCTTACACCGTCCTTTGGCCACGTTCGACTGGTAGTTCTATAAGGACACGGAGGCTTCGGATACAGTTCCGTTAAGGGCTTAGACACATTTTTTGCCGTCAGGTTGCGTTCGGGTTAAGCAAAGCAAAGGCCGAAGCATTCAGCTCCGGCCTTCGGTTGCTTTTTCGCGAAACCTTGCAATCTCAGCCCTGGATATCGAATTGCTCCGGATGCAGGGCGGCGTCGCTCTTGACCAGGATGTTCTTCCCGATGAGCTCTTCGAATTCCGTCAGCCAGCGCGCATTGTTGGCTTTGAGGGCCTTCACGGTTTCGGGATTCACGCGCAGCAGAACATCGGGATTTTCAAAGTGTTTCCGCATTTTCCGCAGCTCGGTGTAGATCTCGTTGCAGACCGTGACCGGGCTCTTGACCATGCCGGTGGCCTGGCAGGTAGGGCAGGGAACGCTTAGAGTGCGCTCCAGCGATTGCTTGACGCGCTTGCGTGTGATGGCCACCAGTCCGAAATCGTTGAACTGGAGAACCTTGGTCGGAGCCCGGTCGTTCTTGAGGGCTTCCTCAAGGGCGGCCATCACCTTGAAGCGGTTCTTGCGTTCATCCATGTCGATGAAGTCGATGATGATGATTCCGCCGAGATCGCGAAGGCGAATCTGGCGGACGATCTCGGGAATCGCGTCGAGGTTGGTTTTGACGATGGTGTCTTCAAGCCGCGCCGTCTTGCCCACGTACTTGCCGGTGTTGATATCGATCGCCACCAGAGCCTCGGTCTGATTGATGACGATGGAGCCGCCGCTCTTGAGCCACACCTTGGAGCGCAGCGCCTTGGAGATTTCGTCCTGAATCCCGAAATGCTCGAAGAGCGGCGTTTCCTTGGTGTAGAGCTTGACGCGCCGCACCAGGCTGGGCGAGAACCGATTCAGAAACCGCACGATGCGTTCGTAGTCGGCTTCCGAATCTACCCAGATCGAGGAGAAGTTGGCGCTGATCTGGTCCCTCAGGATGCGCTCGATGAGCGACAGATCGTGATAAATCAGGGCCGGCGACTTGGAAGCCTCCGAACGCTGCTTGATTTCATCCCAGAGATGAATGAGGAAGCGGAGGTCGGAGCGAAGTTCGTCTTCCGATGCTCCCTCGGCGGCGGTACGGACGATGAATCCGCCCGGAGCATCGCCACGCTCGCTGGTCAGAATTCGCTTCAGTCGCTGGCGTTCCTCGTCGGAAGCGATTTTACGGCTGACGCCGACGTGCGTGACCGTGGGCATGAAGACCAGGAAGCGGCCAGGGAGGGCGATGTGGCTGGTAATGCGGGCGCCCTTCTTGGCAATCGGTTCCTTGGCGATCTGGACCAGGATTTCCTGGCCGGGCTTGAGGAGATCGGAAATGATGGGCAGATCGGAGGTCTGGGCGGTGCGGCGGGGCGGACCGCCGCGACGGCCGCCTTGCGGCGGGCGTCCACCACGGCGTCCGCGTCCGCCGCGTTCGCGGCGCGGTTGGCCCGTGTCCGGAGCTCCGTTTCCGGCGGGGACGGTTTCGCCCTCGGCCGGCTCTTCTTCCTCTTCCTCGATATCGAAGACATCTTCCCCTTCGACATCCGCGCCCTTTTGATCGAAGTCCCGCTGGATTCGATGGTCGAGGTGGGCTTCCTGCAGCATCTCGCCCAGTTCACCGGAGCGGATCTGGGTCTGAAGCTTTTCCTCTTCCTCGTATTCGTCGAGATCGTGATCGTCGGCTTTGGCGTGAATGTGGCGGGGGCCGTCAAACTCTTCCCCTTCGATTACTTCTTCCTCAACAAGGCCCTTGCCGGGGGCAAAGGCAGAGACGGAGGAGACCGTCGCCGATACGGGGGCGCCGGCAGGAGATAGGGGCGCCGGGGGTGGCTCGTCGGGCTTCTTCTTTCCGCCAAATCCGAACAGGCGGAAGCCGCTGGGCGGCAGGGGATCTACATGATGCGAGGCGCTCCGGTCGGTTTCCGGCTCGTGCCCCGCGGATTCGGGGGATTCCGCCTCCGGCTTGTCGGGATCGGTGGTGAGAAGATGCAACGGCTCGGCCACAGGCTCATCGGCATCGGGTTCGTGAATGACCGGCTCAACCGGGCTCAGACCGGAGGTGATTTCGCCGGAGGGTTCCTGCGGCTCTCCCGAATGCTCTTCCTGGGCATACCCTGCCGAGGCCCCATGAGCAAAGAACGGATCAGAGCCGAACGGGTCGGCAACCACGGGCTCGGGAACCGTCACCTCGGGAACCTGGGCGGAAGCGCCCGGCAATGGTTCTTCCGGCTGCTCTTCCTCAACCACCTCTTCGATGTCGAGGTGCTGGGGCTGGAACGTCTGCTCTTCGACCAAGGCGTCGGCTTCCGGCTCGCGGCTGCGATGGCGAGAGAGCGATTCTCCCGGAAGAAGGCCGCTGCCGTCCCACTCAATCGGACTCTCAATGAGCGTGGCGGGTTTGAAGGTGCCGGCGGGCCGGGTGGGGAGCTGAGCCTGGAATTCCGGCTTTGGAGAGTCAGCCGCGGGTTCGCCTCCATACTTTGAAAGCGACTCGCCGGGCAGGACAAAGGGAACAGGCGCCCGGTCAGAACGGTCGGCTCGGGATGGGCGCGATGCGGGAGTCCCGGAAGCGCTTGTTTCTCCGGACATTCCGGCCGAGGCCTGAATGTCGGGGGCCGTCTCGGGCGAGGAGATTTGGGATGGTTCCAGGTAGGTTTCCGCCGAAGCTTCCGTCTCGACCGGATCAGCCACGGTTTCGGGTACAGCCCGGCCCCCACGGCGACGGCGACGTCCACGCCAGCGCTTGGCGCCGGTCTCCGACTCTTCCCCGGTGTCCACCTCACCTGTCAGGGAGTGGATCTGGGGAGTAGCCGGCTCCATTCCAGGCTGATCGGGCCGTGCAATCTCGGCCCCGCTTTCAGGCGCGGGACGGCGCTCGCGGGAGCCGCGATCCCGATCGGCACGAGGTCCGCGCTGGTCAGGCCGCGCATCAGGGCTTGATTCTGGGCGCGGTTCGCGTGGGCTCCGGTCGCCCGCCTGGCCGTTGGCAGAACGAACCTCGCGAGGCGGCTGGTTGCCTCCGGCGGCCGCGGCTTTTTCAAGCTCGTCGGACTCTTCCGGATCTTCCATTTCCAGGAAATCTGTTACGTAAAGGAAGGCGTCCCGTTCTAACCCAAGATCGACAAATGCCGATTGCATGCCGGGAAGCACGCGGGTGACACGCCCGTTATAGATCGATCCTGCGAGTGTGTACTCGTTTTCGCGCTCGTAGTAGATTTCGGCGAGCTGATCGTCTTCAAGAATAGCCAGCCGCGTCTCATGCGGCGTGCTGGAAATACATATCTCTTTTGCCATCGTACCTTTCCGCCCGGCGGCGGTGGCCATCCGGGGCATGCGGCAAGGTTGGATGGAGACGTAAGGAACCGGAAGGATAAGGAATATGGGGCAGGGATGACCGGGGAGACGCTTGCGTGCCCATGGCCGCGCGGCTGCGAACCCGAGGGGTCGGCGCGCCGCGGCGGTCAGCCTTTAAAACCGGCTGAACGAGCTGTCCAAGAAGGTGATCCGGTCGCAGAAATTTTGTGGCCATCCATGCAAATGCCGACCAGAGGATCGACACCAGCGGGGCCGTTTGACCATTGGCAACTGCACAGACGAACCGCGCGACGTGAGTGGGGCGGGGATCGTTTCTGATGGTCCTCCCCCGCGACCAGAACTGGCCGCCGAGGACGCCCATGCGCTCGGTGCTACTTTTGCGCTGCCAACGGCTTTCCCGTTTCTGCGTGCTCATGAACCTAACCTGCCGGGCCCGGGTATCCATCGGGAACCTTGGCCGGCGAAATGATTGAAAACCTTACTTGCCGTGCGGACTGACTCCGGCGCCGGCAAGGACAAAATCTTTTTGTGTTTCAGTTTACGAACCGGCGCATGCGGATATTCATCACCACGCCCAGCGCCAGAAAGGTAAACAGGACCGAAGACCCACCGTAACTCATTAGCGGCAAAGGGATTCCGGTTACCGGCATAAAGCCTATGACCATGCCTACGTTGACCGCGATCTGGAAAGTCAACACAGCCACGATTCCCATGATAATGAGGGACCCGGGCAGGTCAGCGGCTGTTTGAGCGTTTTGAATCAAACGCATCAATATGAGGAAGTATAGCAGCAGCACGAATATGGCGCCGACAAACCCGTGCTCCTCGCTGAAAGCGGCGAAGATGAAGTCGGCGTGGGGTATGGGGATAAAGGCGCCCTGGGTTTGGGTGCCTTTTTCGGCGCCTTTTCCCCAGATGCCCCCCGCACCCACTGCAATTTTCGCCTGAAGAACCTGGTAGCCTGCGCCCCGCGGGTCATTGTCGGGGTTGATGAACCCGGTCAGGCGGGCTTTCTGGTACGGCTTCAGCAGCTTGCCGCTGCTCCATCCTCCCACCAGCAGAACCGCCGCCGCAGTCACCAGCACCAGCGACTGTTTGAGGTTCACTCCTCCCATGAAAAGACCGAAGACCAGCACCGGAATATACGTCAGCGACGTTCCCAGGTCGGGCTGCTTGAGAATCAGCAGCATGGGAACTCCCACCAGCGCGAAGGCCTTCATGATCTCCTTCCAGCTGAGAGAGCGGCCGCCCAGGTTGGCGAAGTAGCGCGCCACCATCAGAATGATGACCAGCTTCATCCATTCCGACGGCTGGAAGAGGATCGGTCCGAGCTTGATCCAGCGTCGCGCCCCCAGGGCTTTGTGGCCGATGCCCGGAACCAGGACGGCGGCCAGCGCCACGAGAAAAAATCCATAGGCCCACGGAGCGAAGTCAATCAACTTGTGGTAATCGATCTTGGCCAGCAGGAACATGGCCGCCATCCCTCCGGCGATCCAGTAGATCTGCTTGGTGTGGAAGCCGATGTACTTGGTGTGCAGGGTGGCGGAATAAATCTCCAGCACCGAAACCGTGCAGACGACCAGCACAATGAGCAGGAGTCCCCAGTCGAAGTCGCGGAAGCTCAGGAAGCGGCGCATCAGGGAAGTCTCTTGGGCGGGCCGACGGGCACCGCGGCTAACCGGACAGGCAGACCGGCGGGGAGCCCCTTGACCAGCCCCGCCTGCGGGCTGGCCAGTGCGTGGGCCGGCTGCGCAAGGTCAATGACGTAGTGCCCGGCGTGCAGGATGTCGTCCGCGGGAGGTTGCTTTTGACCGGGGCCGGGCGCGGCAGGCGCGGACCACACCGCACCCACTTCTACGGGCGCCTTGGAACCGGCCTGTTCCAGGAGGTTGTGATCCTGGCGGCGCTTCTTGTTCACGTAGGTGGTCACGACCGCCTGGGCGATGTGGGCCGAATTAGCGCCCCAGTCCCCATGTTCCTGCAGGACGACGATGGCAAATTCCGGGTTGCGCCGAGGCACCATGCCGACGAACCAGGAGTTCGGTGTCCGCTCCCCGCCCTTCACGTGGGTGTCGCCTCCGCCTACCACCTGGGCCGTACCCGTCTTGCCGGCAAAATCGACTCCCTCGATGTGGGAGGCCGCCGCCGTGCCGGTGGTGGTGGCTGCCGCCATGGCATCGGTGATGATCATCCAGGTATCGGTGTCCAGGGGGACATTCCTTTCACCCGAGCCCGGGAACGAGTCCACAACCGCCTGGCGAAAATCGGCGGGAAGCTGGTCGTCGGTCACCGAATGTGGCCGAACGAAGTGACCGTTCGAGGCGATCCCGGCCAGCGCCCGCATCAACTGAATGGGAGTGACCTGGGTCTCGCCCTGGCCGATGCCCACGGAGATCGTGTTGCCGGCGTAGTACTTCTGGTGGAAGTTCTTCATTTCCCACTTGGTGGAAGGCATGACGCCGGACATCTCGTTGGGCAGATCGATGCCGGTCCTCTGCGACAGGCCAAAAGAGGTCGCGTAGCGGGCGATGGTATCGATGCCCAGTTTCTGCGCCAATGTATAGAAGAACGTGTCGCACGACAGGGGAATGGCCTGGGTGATGTTCAGCACGCCGTGGTGCTTGTCGCAGTGGAAGAAGCGCCCGTAGAATGTGCCTCCGCCCACGCAGTTCACGTGCATGTCCTGGGCTACGCCTTCCTGGAGGCCGGCTGCCGACATGATGATCTTGAAGGTCGATCCCGGGGCGAGCTGATCCTGAATGGCCTTGTTCATCAACGGGTGGCGGGGATCGGTGACCAGCTTGTTCCACTCATCGCGATGGATGCGCACCGCGAACGCGTTGGGGTCGTAGCTGGGATGCGAAACCAGGGCCAGGATTTCGCCATTGCGCGGATCCATCGCGATCACGGCGCCGTTGTTTTCGCCCAGGGCGATCTCGGCTACCTTCTGGAGGTCCAGATCGATGGTCAGTCTCAGATCATGGCCCGGTTTGGCGTGCTGGGTTCCGAGAACGCCGACCTCGCGCCCGTGGCTGTCGACAATCACATCACGTGAGCCGTCATCGCCGCGCAGGATCTGATCGTAGGTCTCTTCCACGCCCGCTTTTCCGACCACGTCCCCGGGCTGGTAATAGGCATAGCGCGGCTGATTCAGGTCGTCTTCGCTGACTTCGCCAACATATCCGATCAGGTGGGCCGCGAAACCGTCGCGGGGATAGAGGCGGCGTTCCTCGTCGATCGTCTCCAACTCCGGAAGCTCGTTGCGGTGGGCCTCGATAAACGCCTGCTCGTCGGCGGTGATGTCCTGCTTGATGGGGATGGGCTGGTAGCCCGGCGACACGCGGAAACGATGAAGGGTGGCGCGCAACTGGTCGAGATCGAGGTGCAGCCCCTGCGCAATCATGGGCAGGTCGGCGTCCACATTCTTGTTCTGCTCCCGAACCAGGAAACAGGAGATGGAAGGATAGTTGTCGACTACCAGCCGGTTCTCGCGGTCAAACAGCTTGCCGCGGGCGGCCAGGATAGGCACCTTGCGGATGCGATTCTGCTCGGCGAGTTCGCGGAAGTTGCTGGCTCCCAGCACCTGGAGACGCCAAAGGCCCGCGCCCAGCGCCAGCATCATCACCAGAATGCCGTACTGCACCACTGTGGATTTCACAGAGGAGAGCTTTTCACCGCGATTCCCTGAATCCTGATACATGGTTCTGTGCTCTAGGATACAGCCAGATCGTTTCTATATGTTTGCTGGCGTGGTTCCCATGGTCATTAAAGCGGTGTCGCGCGCAGCGCCATTTCGGCGACGCGCACCGGGCCACAACATCCTTACTTTACGGGAAGGACATCCGGGAGGTTGAATGCCAGGCAAGCTCGAAGGAAAGATTGCCCTTGTCACCGGCGGAAGCACGGGTATCGGTTTCGCGACCGCGCAGCGCTTTGTGCAGGAAGGCGCGTATGTCTACATCACAGGCCGCCGGCCGGCGGAGCTGGAAGCGGCGACAAAGGCCATTGGGTCCAGTGTCACCGCGGTTCGGGCTGACGCGTCGAATCTCGACGATCTGGACCGGCTCTACGCCCAAATCAAACAGGAGAAGGGGCGGCTCGATGTTGTCTTTGCCAACGCGGGAGGCGGAGAGTTCGTCGCCATAGGCTCGATTACCGAGGAGCACTTCGACAAGACTTTCGATACCAATGTCAAGGGCGTGGTCTTTACGGTACAGAAAGCGCTGCCGCTGATGCCAGACGGGGGCGCGATCGTTCTGAATGCTTCGATCGTTTCGGTGAAGGGCATGCCCAACTTCGGGGTTTATTCAGCCACCAAAGCGGCGGTGCGTTCGTTCGCACGCACCTGGACCAACGAATTGAAAGACCGCGGAATCCGCGTGAACGTGGTCAGCCCTGGTCCCATTGACACACCCGGACTCACCAGCCTCGCCAAATCTGAAGAAGAACGGCAAGCGATCGTTGCGCAACTGGTTTCTGCCGTGCCGCTCGGACGTCTCGGCCAGCCCGACGAGATCGCCAAGACGGTCGTGTTTCTGGCTTCGGACGACGCCAGCTATGTTGCCGGCGTGGAGCTGTTTGTGGACGGTGGGATGGTGCAGGTCTGATCGCTTCAATCGGCGCCGATCATTCCGAAGCCGGCGGCACAAGCTCTTTGGCATCGAGGTGCGGCAACAGTACCACGCTCTCCTGCTCATTGGGGTCTGTCCGCGCGATGAGGGCCACGCAATTCTCCGTCGAACTCGGGTTGTAGGGCAGGTGCGGCATGTCGGCCGGTATGTAGAGGAAATCTCCGGGCTTCACCACGACGTGGTTCTCTAGCTGTTCCCCATACCACATACCCGACAGGCCGCTGAGTGCGTAAATGGCAGTTTCGTGCGCGGCGTGCTTATGCGCCTTGGCTCTCGCCCCGGGGGGAATGGTCACAATCTGCAGATGAATCCCGCGCGCCCCGGCCGACTCGGCGGAGATGCCGGGAGAATACCAAAGAGCCTGCTTGCCTTGAAATTGCTCACCCGCACGTAACAAGCGGCAGGAAGGACTGGTCGATGGGGAAGCCTCGTTTGTCATGCTTCCTCATTCTAGAGTCGAAGATCAGTCCCTGACCTGGAAGCGGTCGAGAAGCGGAAACAGGAACAGCGCGATCACGGAGTTGCCGATGGCCTCGAACAACATGCCGAGCCAGTTCCAGTGCAGTTCCAGGCCCAGAAGCACACGGTGAATGAAGACCACGATGGCGCTGCACAGCAGGGAGAGCACGAAATTCAGCATGACCCGGATGGCGGTGTTCTGCACGTCGATGCGGATACCGACCGAGGCGGCCAGGTAGCCGGCGATCGTCTTGGCGATGCCGTTGATGCCGATGGCATGGTGGGTGAGCGCGTCCTCAAAGACGCCCACCAATCCGCCAATAAACATGCCCTGGATGGGGCTGCGGCGCCCCAGGGCGAAATAGACCGTGACCACCAGGGGCAAATCAAAGTAGGCAAAGCGGCCCATCACACGGGGCAACAGCGCCTGCAGCACCAGCGCGATCACGGGCGCGATGAGGTAGAGCGGCGCCGGGTAGCGGTGGATCTCCAGGTCGCGGCGGCTCTTGGCCGTGAGCACCGACATTTATGGCTTCCTCTGGGGCTGCGGCGAATCCGGATTGGCCGGAGGCTTGGCTTGCGGCTCGGCAATGTTGGGGGCTTCGGCGGGTTTCTCTTTTTTCTCCGCGGGCTTCTCCGCGGGCTTGGCGGCGGGGGATGCCGGCCTGGTTGAAGGGGTCGCCGTGGGAGCCGATTTTGGCGTGGGCGGATGGTTGGCCGCAGGAGCCGGCCCTGACCCGTCTGCCGGCTGCTCGCCGTGTCCGGGTGTGAAGCGATCGGGATGCTGGGGCGGAATGATTTTCGGGACAGGAACCGTGGCGGGGGCCGGCGGAGCACCGTTTGCCCCCGGGGTGGCGTTGACAGTCTTGTCTCCGGGCTTGGCGGCAGTCCCGGCCGGCGCGTTGGGATCGGTGAGTCCGGGCAGGCGCTCGGCCATAATGGCGGATGCTTTACGTTGCTCGGCGAGCGCCGCGGCTTCAGCGCCTTTGAGGCTCTCGCTTGTTTCCACGTCTTTCTTCTGATCGGGTGCGAATTGGGGTTCGGTCGCGGTGATGACAAGCACTTCGTCGAGCCGGTCAAGGTATGCCGCTGGCTTCACAACGATGTCGATGAAGCCGTCCCGATCCGGATCGGTCACAACCTTGTCGACGACCCCGACCGGCAGGCCTCGGGGAAAGATCTGGTCGCCGCCGGCGGTGAGCACCTTTTCCCCCGGCTGAATGCGCTGGTCGGCCAGAATCCCCACGATCTGCGGCTGGCCTTCCGCATTTCCGCGCAGGATGCCGCGAATGCGCGTGGACTCGAGAATGACGCCCGCACCGCTGCTTTGGTCATTGATGGCCAGTACCTGGGCGGAATGAGGAAACACCTCGCGGACTTTGCCCACGATGCCTTCTGCGGTGATCACGGCCATGTCGCGCGCCAGACCATCGTTTTTTCCCTTATCCAGATAGAAGACGCGGGACTGGTCGGACCCGCTGGCGCCAATGACCTGGGCGGGCACGGTCTTGTAGAGGTATTTCTGCTGAAAGTTGAGCATGGCCTGGAGTCGCTGGCCCTGGCGGGCGTCTTCAAGCAGGGCGGCCTGTTCGAGGCGCAAGCGGTCGATGGTGTTCTGGAGATCGCTATTCTGCTGGCGAACGTGGCGCAGGTCGATGTAGTTTTGCCAGATCCAGCCCACGCCGGTTTTGGAGTGTTCCACCGCCCGCTCGGGAGGGGAGACCACCCAATTCGCCCACAAGCGGATGAGCCGCACTCCGGAACTGTCCGCCGTGTCGTAGGTTGTGCGCCCTGTAACGCCGCGCCGCACCTGCATGGCGAGCCCGATGATCTGGACCACCAGAAGCAGCATCAGAACGATCAGGTTGCGATAGCGGACTAAGAAGGGTTCCATGGGAGCCAGTGGTCAGTAGTCAATTTTCAGTGATCAGTTTGGCCGCTGCCGGTAAGGCGACGGTTGCGACCAGACATGGAAGCGCCTAAGCGAGGACCCGGGAAAAACTGATCACTGATCACTGTCCACTCGCTCTAGTCGATCTTGATCTTGCGCAGCAGGCGGAAGTCAGACAGCATCTTGCCCGTTCCGAGCACCACGGAGGCCAGCGGATCGTCGGCCACCGAGACGGGCAAGCCGGTTTCCTCCCGGATGCGCTTGTCGAGGTTCTTGATCAGGGCGCCTCCGCCGGTGAGAACGATGCCGCGATCGGAAATATCGGCGGAGAGCTCGGGCGGGGTCCGCTCCAGGGCCACGCGAATCGCGTTCAGGATCACCGCAATCGATTCTCCCAGCGCTTCGCGAATTTCACTGTCGTCGATCGTGATGCTCTTGGGTACGCCTTCGATCAGGTTACGCCCCTTGATTTCGAGGTGGATCGGCTTGTCGAGCGGGAAGGCCGAGCCAATCTCCATCTTGATGTGTTCGGCAGTGCGCTCGCCGATCAGCAGGTTGTACTTGCGTTTCAGATAGTTGGTGATGGCCTCGTCCATCTGGTTGCCGGCCATGCGCACGGAGCGCGAATAGACGATGCCGGAAAGGGAGATCACGGCGATGTCGGTGGTGCCGCCGCCGATGTCGACCACCATGTTGCCACCCGGCTCGGTGATGGGGAGCCCGGCGCCGATGGCGGCCACCATGGCTTGTTCGACAAGGTAGACTTCGCTGGCCTTGGCGCGGTAGGCCGAGTCCTCGACGGCGCGCTTTTCCACCTGGGTGATTTCAGAAGGGACGCCGATCACGATGCGGGGGTGCACCAGCATCTTGCGGTTGTGCGCCTTCTGAATGAAGTAGTTCAGCATCTTCTCGGTGACTTTGAAGTCAGCGATTACGCCGTCCTTCATGGGCTTGATGGCGACGATGTTGCCGGGCGTGCGGCCCAGCATGTCCTTGGCTTCCTTGCCGACGGCTTCCACTTCGCCAGTGTTCTTGTTGATGGCCACGATGGATGGCTCGTTGACTACGATGCCTTTCCCGGCGGCGTAAACGAGCGTATTGGCGGTACCGAGGTCGATGGCCAGGTCGCTGGAAAACATGCTGAAGAGCGAGCGCAGGCCGTGCGTGCGCGGGGAGCGCGAAGGATAGCCGTTCAAAGACATGGAGAGCCTGGTTCCTACCTTACGCAGTATTGTACGGCCCAGTGAGCAAAAGCGAGACGGAGACCCGCGCGTGCACTTGAGGGGCTAGCCGGTTGCTATAAACTCTAATGTTTGCCGCTGATGTCAGCATACCGCATGTGCAGGCGGCGCGAGAGTGTCGCGTAGCACGGTAGTTACGTCATTCAGCAGACCGAACCGATTCGGCGCTGAAGATGGCGCAAAACTGATCTTTGGCCCTGATCGCTTTTCTGAGGTTTCTTTTATGTCCCGTAATGAATATCGCAATCTGATTGGCGGCGAATGGCTGCCTGCCCGCAGCGGCAAGACGTTCGAAAATGTGAACCCGGCCGATCATTCTGATGTGGTTGGCGAGTTTCCCGCCTCAGGCGCTGAGGACGTAGCGCTGGCCGTTGCCGCGGCCAGGAAGGCTTTCGCCACGTGGCGGCTGGTTCCGGCGCCCAAGCGGGCGGAGATCCTTTTTCGCGCCGGCGGCCTGTTGCAGCAGCGCAAGGAGCAGTACGCGCGCGACATGACGCGGGAAATGGGCAAGGTCCTGGCCGAAACCCGCGGCGACGTGCAGGAGGCCATCGACGAAGCATATTTCGTGGCCGGCGAGGGGCGGCGCCTGTATGGGAAAACGACCCCCAGCGAACTGCAGAACAAGTTTGCCATGAGCGTGCGCATGCCCGTGGGCGTGGTGGGCCTGATCACCCCGTGGAATTTTCCCATGGCGATTCCGTCGTGGAAGCTGTTTCCGGCATTGGTTTCCGGCAACACCTGCGTGATCAAGCCGGCAACGGATACACCGCTTTCGGTTTACAACCTTGTCCAGGCGCTGGTGGATGCGGGGCTGCCGCCGGGCGTGGTGAATATCGTGTGCGGCGGTGGGTCGTCGGCGGGAAATGCTCTCGTGGAGCATCCCGATGTGCGGGCGATCAGTTTCACAGGATCGAGCGAAGTCGGTTCTCTGGTGGCGCAGCGGGCGGCGGCCAACTTCAAGCCGGTGTCGCTGGAGATGGGCGGCAAGAACGCGCAGATCGTGCTCGATGATGCCAACCTGGAACTGGCGCTCGACGGCGCCTTGTGGGGAGCTTTCGGAACTACAGGACAACGCTGCACAGCGACCAGCCGCATCCTTCTGCAGAAGGGAATTGCGGCAAAGTTCACCAAGAGGTTCGTCGAGCGAGCGGAGGTTTTGAGAGTCGGCAACGGGCTCGACGAGTCGATTGAAGTGGGACCGCAGGTGAATGCCGGCCAGATCGAAACATCGAACAAGTATGTCGATATCGCTCTGGCGGAAGGCGCAGACTTGCTCCTCGGCGGCGGGCCGCTCACCGATGGGGACTATGAAAAAGGCACGTTCTTTGCGCCGACCATCTTCGGCCGCGTCAATCCCAGAATGCGCATCGCTCGCGAAGAGGTGTTCGGGCCGGTGGTTTCGCTTATCGAGTTCGGGACTTTCGAGCAGGGAATTGAAATCGCCAACTCCATCGACTACGGGCTGTCGACCGCGCTTTATACGAAAGACGTGAATCGCGCCTTCACGGCCATGCGCGATCTCGAAGCCGGTATCACCTACATCAATGCGCCGACCATTGGCGCCGAGGTGCACCTGCCTTTTGGCGGCGTGAAGCACACTGGCAACGGACACCGCGAAGGGTCGGAAGCGATCGATTTTTTCACCACGTGGAAAGCGGTGTACGTGGATTACTCCGATACGTTGCAACGGGCGCAGATTGATAATGCGGAGTGATGCAATGCAGGCTTAAACTGGCGGGAATTTCTTGAACGCTTCTTTTGCCAAATGCGTGAAAGATTTGCCACGATCGAGTTTGCCATTCTGGCAGCAGACGAGCGCGTATTCGAGCCTCAGGTGTAGGCGGTGATTGTTGCCGTTCAACTGAAAGAGCCGCTTTTCATCCTCGTTGCAATAATCGACAAATGTATTCAGCTTGCCTCTCGCGCCCCAATGGTGAAAAAGCTCGAAATCCTCTTCCTGAAATTGGAAGTGGTGGCGGAGCTTGCGAATGAGTTCCAGCGTCTCTTGCGGTTTGACTCGAGATTTGTGCACAGGTTCCAGCATGGTGGCAACATTGTAATCGCGCTACAATTCTGCCATGAGCCCGGATGCCCAGAAGATTCTCGATGAAGCCCGCCAACTTCCGCCGAGTGAGCGCGAATGGGTTGCGCACGGCCTGTTGATCGATGAAAGCGAAGAAATCGATCCCCAGTGGGCCGCCGAGGTAGAACGCCGTGTTGCCGATGCGAACTCACCGGATGCTCCCACCCGATCGTGGGAGGAACTCGAAGCACGATTGCGGGCCCGGCTCCCTGAATGACGTTGAAACCCATCCGGCTCCGCCCTGAAGCCGAACTCGAAATCGAGGAAGCCTTCGACTATTACCTTGGCGAGAGCCCGCGCATCGCAGGCCGGTTTCTGGACGAGATCGCATCGTCATTAAAGAAGATCCAAAGAGATCCGCAGCTCTATCCTGCATATACGAAGAACACGAGACGCCGCGTTCTTGGCTCTTTTCCGTTCTCTGTCATTTATCAGGAGACGAAAGAGATCATCCTGATCGTTGCCATCGCGCACGCAAAACGCCGCGAGGGCTACTGGACCAAGCGCCTGAAGCAGTAAGCTAGCTGGGACATGGAAAAACCGTACGCCTCCAATCCTTCGCGTTACGACCACGCCACCTTTCGCCGCTGCGGCCGGTCCGGCTTGGTCCTACCGGCCATTACCCTTGGCCTTTGGCAGAATTTTGGCGGAGCCGATGTTTTTGAAACCGGCCGCGCGATGATTCGCCGCGCCTTTGACCGCGGCGTTACGCACTTTGACCTGGCCAACAACTATGGGCCGCCGTATGGCTCGGCCGAAGAAAACTTCGGCACGATTCTGCGCAAGGATTTTGGCGCGCTCCGCAACGAACTGGTTATCTCCACCAAGGCCGGCTGGGATATGTGGCCGGGACCGTACGGCATCGGCGCCTCGCGCAAATACCTGCTTGCATCGCTCGATGACAGCCTGAAGCGCATGGGCCTCGAGTATGTCGATATCTTTTATGCGCACCGGCCTTGGGCCAACGCGCCGCTCGAAGAAACCATGGGCGCGCTGGTCACGGCTGTGCACCAGGGCAAGGCGCTCTATGTGGGCATTTCCTCTTACAGCCCGGAGCGCACGCGCGCCGCAGCAGAAATTCTGAAAAGCATGGGCGTGCCGCTGCTCATTCACCAGCCTTCCTACTCCATGCTGAATCGCTGGATCGAGAAAGGCCTGCTCGACACGCTCGATGAGTTGGGCGCCGGGTGCATCGCCTTTTCCCCGCTCGCGCAGGGATTGCTGACCGGCAAATACCTTAAGGGCATGCCGGACAACTCACGAGCCACCGCCGCGAACTCCTCGCTGCTGAAAGATTTCCTGAGCGTGGAAAACATCGCGCGGGTTGGATCCCTGAGCGAAATCGCGAAGAAGCGCGGCCAGTCGCTGGCGCAGATGGCGATTGCGTGGGTGCTGCGCGACCCGCGCGTGACATCAGCATTGATCGGCGCGCGCAACGTGGAGCAACTCGACGATTCGCTCGATGCGCTCAAGAGAGTCGATTTCAGCGAGGCCGAACTGGCGGAGATCGACCGCTACGCGCAGGACGCCGGGATAGATCTTTGGAAGGATGCCCGGGAGAGAATGGATTAGTGCGGAAGGTTGGCGTGCTGGAAACGCAGGTCCTTCGCTGCGCTCAGGATGACAGTCGTGGGGAGGTACACGAACGGTGCTGATCCCCAGGCATCACAACAACGACAGGAGCAAGAACGATGATTATCGGCGTTCCCAAAGAGATTAAGGATCACGAAGCGCGGGTGGGGGTGACTCCGGCCGCGGCGAAGGCGCTGACCGAGGCGGGCCACACGGTGCTGGTGGAAACCCACGCAGGCGCACAGTCGGGATTTCCCGACCACGAATATCAGGACGCGGGTGCGGAGATTGTCGGCGACGCGGGCTACGCATGGGGCAAGGCAGATACCGTCGTCAAAGTGAAAGAGCCCATCGAGTCGGAGTATGTCTACTTCCGCGAAGGGCTGGTGCTGTTCACATACCTGCACCTGGCGCCGCTGCCCGACCTGACGGACAAACTTCTCCGCTCCGGGGTGATTGGCATCGCGTATGAGACGGTGCGCGACCGGCAGGGCACGCTTCCGCTGCTGACGCCAATGAGCGAAGTGGCCGGGCGCATGAGCGTACAGGTAGGCGCGGCCTATCTGCAAAGGGAACACGGCGGGCGCGGCATTCTGCTGGGCGGGGTTCCGGGCGTGCCTCCGGCGCACGTCACCATCGTCGGCGGAGGCATCGTGGGCACCAATGCGGCGCGGATTGCGCTGGGCCTCGGGGCCAAGGTCACACTGGTGGATCTGAACCTGAATCGCCTGCGCGAAATCGACGATATCTTCAACGGCCGCGTGTATACGCTGGCTTCGAACAGCTATAACCTGGCCCACTCCACGCACGAAGCCGATCTTGTGATCGGCGCGGTCCTCATACCCGGCGCCACGGCGCCCAAGATCGTTACCCGCGCCATGGTGAGCAAGATGAAGAAGGGCGCGGTGATTGTCGACGTCGCTATTGACCAGGGCGGCTGCGTGGAGACGGCGCGGCCTACCTCTCACTCCGACCCCAGCTACACGGAATACGGCGTGGTGCACTACTGCGTGACCAACATGCCGGGGGCGGTGCCGCATACGTCCACGCTGGGGTTGACCAATGCAACGTTCCCCTACCTGCTGCGCCTCGCGAACCTGGGTGCGCGCGATGCGCTCAGGCAGGATCCGGGGCTGGCCGAAGGGTTGAATACGTGGATGGGGAAGCTGACCCATCGCGGCGTGGCCGAGAGTCAGGAACGCGCTTGGACGGCGCCGGCCGAAGTCCTAGGCTAGACACTCTGAAGCTATTAAGCTATTAGTCTGGACACCGATGTGATTGTCCCTGAACTTGGTGGCATCAATGGCCAGAAGCAACCGCAGGTCCTTCGACTCCGTCCGCCGCGGCGGACTCTGCTCAGGATGACACATCTATTTTGGTGGGAACACTAAGACTCGGACACCCGAGCTAATGGCTAAACAGCCAAGAGCTGAAAGCTTATAATCGGCCCATGTTCTACGGTCGAGATCGTCGGCGGCGCGCCGTGTTCCTGCTGACCGGCGGGGTGGTGCTGTTCTTCGCGCTGCTCGGCGGCATGCAGTGGTTCAACACCTCGAGCGTGACCTTTCTCAATCCCGAAACGTCGGGCGAGACGCTGGCCTTTACCGGGCTGACCGTGGTGTTGTTCCTGCTCCTCATCGTTCTGCTCATGCTGCTTTTGAGGAACATCCTCAAGCTCTATGCGGACGAGGGTAGCAGCGCGCTGGGGGCCCGCTTGCGCACGCGCATGGTCCTGGGAGCCGCATTGATCGCGCTCACCCCGGCGGTGCTGATGTTTTTGTTCAGCTTCCAGCTGATGAACCGGTCGATCGATCGCTGGTTTTCGCCCAACACGTCGGAGTTGCGGGAAGACTCGACGCGCGTGGTTCAGGAACTGGCGGAGTATGTGGCCAACAATGCGCGCGTGGAGGCGGAGTCGATCGCGGCGTCCGGCGCTCCCGATGCGGATGTGTCGGTTCTGAACAGCGTGTTGGGTTCGCATCGCATCACGCTGGCGGGCGGATTCGCGGTGGTGTACGGCAAGGATCTGCGCAAAATCGGAGGCTTCCAGGAGCCGGGTGAAACGAACACCTCCTACCTCGTACCCTGGCTGGATGAGAGCGAACGCCAACGCGTGATTCTGCTGCACGGAGACTTTTCCGAGAGTCTGTTGAGTTCGGCGCAACGCACCGACGTGCCCATTCTCGCAGTCGGCGGCAAGGATTACGAGCTTGGCATGTCGGCTACGGCATCGGGCAAGGTGATCGTGGTTGCATTGCCTATGCCGCAGGGCCTCAGCAAAACCGCGATTCGCATTCGCTCCGGGGCCGCATCCTATTGGCAGCTGTTTCGCCTGCGTAACCGCGTCCGTTCCAACTTCTTTCTCCTGCTGCTGCTGGTAACGGTATTTGTGTTTTTCACCAGCGTCTGGCTGGCCATGTTTCTTTCCAAACAGATCACTCGTCCCGTGTCGGCCCTGGCCGACGCCATGGATGCGATCGCGGCGGGCAAATACGAACAGCGGGTGGAGTCGATCACCACGGGCGAAATGGCTGACCTGGTGCGGTCGTTTAACCACATGGCCGCCGATCTTGAGACCAGCCGGCAGTTGGCGGATACTTCTTCGGCGCAGTTGACTGCCGCCAACCAGGCTATTGAAGAGAGACGCCGGGAACTCGAAACCATCGTCGAGACCATACCCAGCGGGGTGGTCACCCTCGACGGTTCAGGATCGGTGCTCCAGGCCAACCGCGCCTTTGCGGCTCTGATGGGATTGCGGTTTGGCGCCGAGTTGCGCGGCGAAACCATTGAATCGCTGGTGCCGGCCGAGTGCGCGGAAGAATTCCTCGCCGTCATCCGGCGTGGCCATCGCATGGGCGCGGCTTCCACCGAGATTGAACTGCACATGCGCGGCCGGACCATGCACCTGGGAGTGACCAGCGCCCGGCTCGACCTGGCCCGCGGCAAGCAGGGAACCGTGCTGGTGGTCGAAGACACCACGGAGTTGCTGCGCGCGCAGAGGCAACTGGCGTGGAAGGAAGTGGCCCAGCGCGTGGCGCACGAGATCAAGAATCCGCTCACGCCCATTGCGCTTTCGGCCGAGCGGATCGGCAGACATCTCGATCGCGGGCAGACGCCCGAATCGACCAGCATCATTCGCAAGTGCAGCGAAGTGATCCTGAGCTGCGTAGGCACGTTGCGGACCCTGGTTGACCAGTTCTCGGCCCTGGCCCAGTTTCCCGCTTCGCAGCCTCGCGCTTGCGACATGAACAAAATCGCCGAGGAGGCGTTGGCGCTGTTTGCCGGGCGCCTGGGCGGCATCACCGTGAAGCGCGGGCTGGAGCCCGGACTTGCCGCCGGTGCTGGCCGACCCCGAAGCCATCCGCCGCGCGCTCGCCAACCTGATCGATAATGCCGCCGAGGCCATGCAGGGCAGCCTGCTGCGGGTGCTGGGCATTACCAGTACGCTCAGCGAGGATGGCACCTCGGTGGAAGTCGCGGTCTCCGACACCGGCCACGGTCTGACCGACGAAATCCGAGAGCGGCTATTTCTTCCTTTCTATTCCACCAAGCATCGCGGTACCGGCCTCGGCCTCTCCATCGCCGCCAAAATCGTGCAGGAACACGGCGGCTCGATTCGTGCGGAGTCGAACAGTCCCAAGGGGGCGTGCTTTATTCTTCGAGTGCCGCTGCTCGAGCCTGTCGTTCCCGCCGCGCTGCCCGAGGCCCAGAACGCCGAGCCGGTAAAGGAAATTCACTCGTGAACCACATTCTGGTTGTGGACGATGAGTCGGAGATCCGCTCGTCGCTCGAAGAGATTTTGCGCGAAGAGGGCTACGGCGTGGCCACAGCGGCCACGGCAGCGGAAGCGCTGGTCCTCATTGAAGACGCGCCTTATGACGTGGTGCTGCTCGATATCTGGCTGCCCGACCGCGACGGGCTGGACGTGCTGGGCGATGTGCGCCGGATGGCCCGCGAGAGACGGCCCGAGGTGGTCATCATCAGCGGCCATGGCACGATCGAAGCGGCGGTGAAAGCCACCAAACTCGGCGCCTATGATTTTCTTGAAAAGCCGCTCTCGCTCGATCGCACCCTGATCGTGCTCAAGAACGCGGTCGAAGCGCGCCGGCTGCGCACGGAGAACCTGGAATTCAAGCGGCAGTTCAGCGTCGGGCTCGGTATTGACCGGCGACAGCGTTCCGGTGAAGGCGCTCCGCCAGCAGATCCGCCTGATGGCGCCTACCAACGGCCGGGTGCTGATTTACGGCGAATCGGGCACGGGCAAGGAACTGATTGCGCGCTCCATCCATGCCGAGAGCCTGCGCCGCGATCGCGTTTTCGTGGAACTGAACTGCGCAGCCATTCCCGAAGCGCACATCGAGGCCGAACTCTTCGGCTATCGTCACGGGGCGCAGCCCGGCGGCCCGCCGGAGCAGCGCGGCACGCTCGAACGAGCCGATGGAGGAACGCTCTTCCTCGACGAAGTGGGCGACATGAGCCTCAAGACCCAGGCCAAGGTACTCAGCGCACTCGACGACCAGTTGTTCACGCCGGTCGGCGGCAGCCAGCCGCTGCGCGTGGACGTCCGGCTGATCGCGTGCGACAAACAAAGATCTGGAAGAAGAGATCGCCAAAGGGAATTTTCGCGAGGACCTGTTTTACCGCCTCAACGTGGTGCCGTTCTTCGTGCCTCCTCTTCGCGAGCGGAAGCAGGACATTCCGCCCCTGGCGCGGGAGTTCCTGGCCGACTTCGGGCGCCAGTACGGGCGGCCCCGGATGGAAATCAGCGATGAAGCGCTGCAGGCCCTGGCCCAGTACAACTGGCCGGGCAATGTGCGCGAGCTCAAGAACGTGATCGAACGGGTCTTGATCCTCAATCCGCGGACACTGCGGATCGAGCGCAAGCAATTGCCGCCCTTGACCCAAAAGTCCAGCTCCCGCGGCGGCGAGGAGTTTTCGTCGCTGCAGGAGGCGCGCGACGCTTACGAGCGCGAATACATCCTGAAGAAAATCGAGGAAGCGCGCAATAACGTGAGCCGGGCCGCGGAATTGCTTGGCCTGGAGCGCAGCCATCTCTACCGCAAGATGAAGGCGCTGGGAATCAGCGTGCGGGAGTAGGACCCGACCCGGGCTGGACGAAAACGAATGTTCAGGTTCGTGGAATCCCACCCATGCGGAAGGAAAAAATCGCATGGATGGGGCACGGAGTCTTTGGTTTATTTTCGGCGTGGCCGAACCCGGCGATGTTCATAAATGGACGAGGATTACGATTGCGGACAAGCTTCGGCTGCAGGCCGGCACGGCACCTGGAAAGCCATCTTCTTAGAAGTCTGTAGGTTGGGTGTGGAAGCGAAAACTCTTGCCGTTGGCAGAAGAATTGCCTGTAGACCGGTTGCAAAAGTGTCTGCGGAGGCTTGGCATGGCGTATTTTGAACGTGTTCGCGATGTGGTTTCCGGGCCGTTTAGCCCCGACGTGATCCAGCAGCGCATGGCTGCCGGATGGCAGATGTTATCGATCGAATGGCGGCGCGAGCTGCCGGACAGTGAAGCTCCGCCGGAGGGGGCCTTCGGCGAAGACATTCCTTTCGGGCTGCGCATCTCGATGGACTGCAAGCGGCTGGAGGTGGACGAAGCCGAAAACAAGGTCCTGTTGCTGATGATGGACCTGCTGGCCCAGGACTTCTCGTATTCCGCCATCGTGAGCGACCTCAACGAAAAGGGGTATCGCACCCGCGCCGGCAAGCCCTGGAGCCGGGTGGCGGTGTTCAACATGATGCCCCGCCTGATCGAGGTCGGCCCGCGGATTTTCAACAGCCAGGAATGGGAACAGCGGCGCCTGAGAATTGCGCGACGCACTGCGCCGGAGCCTTAGACTGTTCCCCGGACGGCTTGGCTATTTCAGGATCGGCCCCAGCGACCCCGTGTTGTCGCCGAGCCTGGGGTCTACCTGGAAATCCCATACCGTCTGGTTGATTTCGGACGGAGAGATGATTTCGACCAGCGCATATTCGCCGATGAGCAGGGGCTGGGTGGGTGTGAGCTTGAGCCAGTGATTGCCCGTCATGACTTCAACCTTCATCGGGATCGTGTCTTCGCTTTGGGTGATGTTGCCGGTAGGGCTGATGTGAATGGCGCCGACAATGCGCACCGCCCTGCGTTCTTCGACCTTCACGATAGCGAAGCCTGACTGTGGCGAATGTGCCCCGTGCTTGCTGTTGGCGGCTTCCTTGGCGCCGCTGGTGTTGACGGTCATGGCGTGGGACAGAACCTTTTCGCCCGCGTCGGTGGCGTTCAGAGACACGTAGATGGCCGGGTCGTTCACGTGCAGGTGAACCCTGGCATGGGCGCCGGGCAACTCGATACTCGCCCGGGAGCCGGCCAGCGGGTTCAGCGTGCTGAGGCCATGATGGGTTTTGGCATCGATCCCGAGTTGGTTGGGGGGCAACTCGACGAGCTCGGGGGTGCCCTGGTAGGTGTCCAAAGCAAACACGCTGTCCTGGTCGGGCAATTCGAGCCCCTTGGCTACTTCGGGCATGCGAGCGGCCTGCTCGGCGCGCTCGGTAGCCTCCTCCTTGTCGATGCCGGAGGCCTCCTTCATGGCGTCGGAGGGATCGTCAGCCACTGCCTGTTCCACGTGGTCCCGCTCCCATTTGCGGGTTGCGTCCCAGTCCACCAGCGCCTCGGGCAGTTCTTCCCAGTCGCCTCCACGTTCGAGCGAGATATAACGGACGCGGTCGCCCACGATCTCATATTTGCGAACCAGTTGATAGGAGCCGTCTTTGAGGATCAGGCGGTGATTGGAGCCCGTGTTGGGAATGCCTTGCGGCATGGGCAATGGCTTGTGCGTCTGCGCCATGGTTGCCAGCGCCGCCAGAAACAGGCATGCCAAGGCAGTTCCCACCGCCCGCCGTAACTTGCCCAGGTAGCTCATTGCCTTCTCTCAGTTTAGACGGAGAGAACCGCTGGTTGGTGGGCGAAGCTTTCAAAACGCCCGTTCTCGCGTCTCAGTAACGTAACCGTATCCCGGGGTCCCGGCATCGAAATCTGTGTATTCTAAAGGTAGGCATGTCGCTGGCAGGAAATCAGTCAGGGCCGAGAGATCGGCGGGCGGCGTCAGGAGCGAAGGCTCCGCGGACCGCCAGACCACGGACGTTCGCGGTAGCAACGGTCGTGTGCCTGCTCCTGCTGGCGTTGCTGGCGGTCGTCCAGATCGCCCACGTTCATCCCCTCGAAAGCGATGCCGATCATTGCCCTCTGTGCGTCGTCATGCACGCGGTGGCCCCGGTCACCGTTGCCGCGGCGGTCATTATCCTCGTACAGGTTGGAACGCCCGCGCCGGTGATGCAAGTGCGCGCGGTCATTCGACCGTGGCACCCGACATTATTTACGCGGCCGCCGCCCCTCGCCTCCTAGCGGGGCGCTTCGGTCTTCATTTCAGCTCAGACACTTCATTCACGGTTGCCCTTCCGATGGGAGGGGCATTCGCCGCATCTCCACAAAGCTGATCCGAATCGAAGGGCGCCCTCATTCGAGGCGGCCGCGCGGTATTTGAGCGCAGCCCGAATTCCAGGACCTATTCAGCCATTCTTCGGAGGCTCATTATGCCGTACAAACGCGGCCTGTATTTTCGCATTTCACTTTTGATTGTCCTTTCTCTGCCGAGCTCGTTGGCACGGGCACAAGCCGGCAACGCAGGCCCAGTGCGCGGCACGGTCACTGACCCAAGCGGCGCGGTGATTCCGGGCGCGCTGGTCCGCGTGACGAATGATGTGAGCGGGCTCGATCGGACCGCGACCACCAATGCCACCGGCCAATTCGAGTTCACCAACGTTCCCTTCAATCCCTACCAGATCACGATCACAGCCACCGGGTTTTCGCAGCTCAAACAGAATTTTGAGATTCGCTCCTCGGTTGGAACGAGCCTGAAGCTGGTCCTGCCCATCGGGGGCGCGACTTCCAGCGTGACGGTTGAGGCCACCGGCGACCTGATTGAAACCGACCCGACGTTCCACACGGACGTGGATCGCGACTTGTTCACCAAGGTGCCGCTGGAGAGCCAGTCTTCATCGCTCAGTTCGCTGGTCACGCTCACCACGCCCGGCGTGGCGGCCGATTCCAACGGACTGTTTCATGGCCTTGGCGACCATGCGTCCAATTCGTTTTCAGTGGACGGTCAGGCGATCACCGACCAGCAGAGTAAAGTCTTCTCCAACCAGCTTCCCTCCAATGCGATCCAATCCATCGAGGTGATATCGGGCGCGCCGCCCGCGGAATACGGCGACAAGACCAGCCTTGTGATTGTGGCTACCACGCGCTCGGGGCAGGGGGTGACAAGGCCCACTGGCAGCATCAGCAGCTCTTACGGGAGCTTCGGGTCTGCGACGGCCGGCTTGGATCTGTCGTATGGCGGGAAGAAGTGGGGCAATTTTTTCGAGGCCGACGGTCTGAACACTGGCCGCTTTCTCGATCCGCCGGAATTCACCGTGTTTCACGCCAGGGGCAACGAGGAGAACATCTTCGATCGCGTGGATTACAGCTTTACCACGGCCGATTCCGTGCACCTGGATTTGAATTACAGCAGGTCGTGGTTCCAGACCCCCAACTCCTACGACAACCTCAACGTAGAGAACGTGGTAGAGCGGGGGAGCCAGCCCCAACCCGGTGTTTGCCAACCTGGGCAATACCGACCAGCGCTCCAAGATCGGCACATTCAATATCGCGCCAACCTACACCCGGGTGGTGAGCAACAACGCCGTCTTTAACTTTGGCGCGTTCGTGAGAAAGGATCTGTACAACTACTTCCCGAGCAACAATCCGCTGGCCGATCTGGGACCAGCCAATCTGCAAACCTCATCCATCGCCCAGGACCGCACCCTGACCAACATGCGGAGCCCATTCGGACTTCACCTACGCGAAGGGAATACAGAACATCAAGGCGGGCGCCGTCTATCAACAGACCTTCTGCGCGAGAACGACAAACTGGGCGTGGTCGACGCAACGTACAACGCCCCTTGCGTGGATGAAGACGGCAATCCTCTGGCCGGATACTCGGACCCTTCCCAGTGCCCCGATGGCGCATTGGGAGTCGAACCCCAATTATCTTCCTGTTCTCGCTCCCTACGACCTTACGCGTGAGGGGAGCTTCTACAGCTACTTCGGGCATACCGATGTCAAGGAACTGTCCCTCTACATCGAGGACCAGATCAAGGCCGGCAACTGGAACTTCAACCTGGGGATTCGCGGCGACCTGTACAACGGCCTCGCCATAGCACGCCAGGCGGAGCCGCGGGTTGGGATTGCGTACAACGTCAAGCCCTCGAAAACTGTGCTGAGGGTCTCCTACGCGCGGACGCTGGAGACCCCGTTCAATGAGAACCTGGTTCTTTCGAGCAATGGGTGCCTTAACGAGGTTCTGGCTCCTCTGCTCGCCTGTACTCCGGGGGCATCGGGCACGCTGGCGCCCGGTTACCGCAATGAATTCCATGCCGGCTTTCAGCAGGCATTGGGCAAGTGGGCCGTGGTCAGCGGTGAGTACATCTGGAAGTACACTCACAACGCCTTCGATTTCGGGGTGCTGGGCAATACCCCAATATTTTTCCCTATCGACTGGCATAACTCGAAGATCCCCGGCTATGCCCTGAATGTGAATGTTCCTGTAGTCCATAACTTCAGCGCCTACGTAGTGATGTCGTCGGTGGCGGCGCGCTTCTTCCCGCCCCAGTCGGCCGGGGCGGGAGCGGCTCCGCAGACGGGCGGGTTGCCCTTCCGCATAGACCATGACGAGAAGTTCAACCAGACAACCCACCTGCAATATCAGTTCGGCAAGCGCGGTCCGTGGGCGGGGTGGAACTGGCGCTACGATTCGGGCCTGGTGGCCGGCTCGGTGCCTTTCGCCACCGATACGACAACGCCCGTCGACCTGAGCGGGCTCACCAACGATCAGCAGGCCCAGGCCGGCCTTACGTGCAACGGAGTCAAGGCAACCCTGACGGCCGGGTTCACGTCATGCCTGCCTTCGCAGTACAGTTCGTCTCTGGTCAGCATTCCCGCGCCCGGCACGGAGAACGACGACAAGAACCCTCCCCGAATTGCCCCGCGCAGCCTGTTCGATGCCACCCTGGGCCAGGACAACCTCTTCCACAAGGAGCGTTACAAGGTGGATCTTGCGGTGACAGCGATCAACTTGACCGACAAGTACGCGCTGTATAACTTCCTCTCCACATTCAGCGGCACGCACTACGTGACGCCGCGCGCGACTTACGGCGAAGATCACGCTGAATTTTTAGCCGGCATTTGTAGTTGCTGTCGTGAAGGGCGTGCTCCGGGTCGTATCCGCGGCGATACGACCCGGGGGAGACCCGGAATGCGCTTTCCGGATATGTTGACCTTTCCCAACATTGACCCTCGCAGGGAACGATACAATTCAGAGCTTCATGCCAGTACTGCGAGGAACAGGCAATGAAACGAAGAGACTTTTTGAAAGGCGCGACAGTCGCCGCCGCGGCGAGTGCAGCTCAGGCTTTCGCAGACGCGCCGCAGAATCAGACGGCGACGGACACATCCGGGATAAAGCCTCTGGGGAAGATCGCCCTTGAGGAACACTTCATGGTGCCCGATTTCATTGAGTACTTCGCAGAGACCTATCAGAACATCAGTCCTGCGATCGTGAAACCGGGGCTGGAAGCGCTCCAGGATCTGGGCGACAGGCGGATCGCGATCCTCGATCGGCACCACATCGATTTCGTGGTTTTGTCTCTCTCCGGCCCGGGCGTTCAGGTTGAGAAGGACGCTGCGGTTGCGCTGAAAAAAGCAAAAGCGGTCAATGATTTCCTCGCTAAAGAAATTCAAAAGCGTCCCAGCCGGTATGGCGGCTTCGCGCATTTGGCGATGCATGACCCGGGCGCGGCGGCAGACGAACTGGAGCGCTGCATGCACGATCTTGGGTTTCAGGGCGCCATGATTAACGGCCAGACCAATGGGGAATATCTTGATGCGGATAAGTATTTCGTATTCTGGGAGCGCGTGGCGGCGCTGGAAGCGCCCATTTATCTCCACCCCGCCAATCCGGTGGATCATCCGGCGATGTACGCCGGCCACCAGGAGCTGTGGGGCCCGGTCTGCAGCTGGGCTTTTGAGACCGCGACGCATGCCTTGCGGCTCGTGTTTGCCGGCGTCTTCGAGCGCTATCCCAAGGCCCGGTTAGTGCTCGGCCACATGGGAGAGACGCTTCCCCTCAATCTGTGGCGATTCGACAGCCGATGGCTGATATCGCACCGAGGTTCCATGACGCTCCCCCAGCCGCCGTCTTTCTACATCAAGCGAAATATTGCGATCACCACGTCCGGTGTCTGCTCCGACATTTCTCTCCGCTGCGCGCTGGATGCGATGGGAACCGGCAATGTCATGTTTTCGGTCGACTATCCGTTTGAAAAGACAGAGCTGGCAACTGAGTTCATCGAAACGGCGAAGATCGCTGAGCATGAACGGATCCAGGTAGCATCGAATAACGCAAAACGCATTCTCCGCCTGAATGGGCGCACCGGCTAAGAGATCGCGTTCCGGAGTGCTCACGGGTTCACGAAAGCGCCAGCAGGTTCTTGCGCAGTGCGTCGGGATCGCCGGGGAGGTGCTGTTCGATTTCCTCGTGAACCCGCTTCCAGGTGGGAAGCGCCTGGGCGAGAAGCTCGCGGCCTTCATCGGTCAGGATCAGGATGCGGCTGCGCCGATCAGCGGGATCGGAGGCGATCTCCACCAGCCCGCGGCGCTCCAGCGGCTTGAGTGCGGCCGTCAGCGTGGTCCGATCCATCGCCAGCAGGGAGGCGACCGGCCCCATCGGAGGGGGGACGGGGCGGTTCAGCGACATCAAAAGGGAGAACTGGCCATTTGTGAGTCCAAACGGGCGCAACGCTTCATCAAAACACCGTGCCAGGGCGCGCGCGGCCCGCTGCACGTGAAGACACAGGCAGCAGTCCCGCACCATGATGGTGGATTCGTACGGCAGTACGTTTGGACTTGACACGGAAGTAAGATAGTTGATATCAACGTATTCGTCAACGTGATTCTTTTCTCAACTGCAACAAGCTGTCCACGAATTCCCTAAAGCGTGGGAAGCGCCAAAATTTCTTTGGACGATTTGTCGAATTTCGCTTCCGCCGTTCGACTAAATAGTGACTGCGGGCAACTCCCGCGCGTCTCGGAGGTCGCCGATGCCATTCCTGCATGATCTGAAAATCGCGGTTCGTTCACTAGCGCGCGTGCGTGCGCTCTGGTTCACCGTTGCCATCACCCTGGCGCTCGGAATCGGCGCCAATGCCGCGATCTTCACGGTGGTTCGCGCCGTGTTGCTTCGCCCATTGGCCAATCGGGACGAAGACCGGTTGCTCTATATACGGCAAAGCGCTCCGGGCCTTGGGGTCGAGAACGCGACGTTTTCGATTCCCGAGATTCAGGATATTGGGGCCGGGCTGAAGACCATCACCAAGCTGGGTACATTCTCAGAGATTGACTTTACCGTGGTTGGGCTGGGCACGCCTCGCGAGATTCCCGCGGGAGTGGTCGACGGAAATTACTTCCAAGTAATGGGGCTGCGGCCGGTGCTGGGACGCCTGCTGGGTCCATCCGACGACGGCCAGAATGCGCCGGGTGCGGTGGTGCTCACCTACGGGTTCTGGAAGTCGGAACTGCATTCCGATCCCAGCGTGTTAGGAAAGACGGTAAGGCTGGAGAGCGGTCTAGGCGCGCGCGGCGCGACGGTGGTCGGGGTGCTGGAACCATCCGTGCCGTATCCAGTGGCAACGGAGATCATCGCCAACGTGGTGACCAGCCCTCATCACCTCTCGGCAACAATGGTCACCGGGCGCGAACACCGCATGACCGAAGTCTTCGGGCGGCTGGCGCCGGGGGCGACTGTCGACGCTGCCCGCGCCGAGTTGCGCAGCGTGTACGGCGCTATGGTCTCGGCCCATCCCGAAACGTACAAACCCGAGGACCATTTCCAGATCGACGTCAAGCGCATGCATGACCAGATCAATTCGCAGGCGAACACGATCCTGTGGGTTCTGTTTGGCGCGGCGGCCCTCTTGTTTGTGATTGCCAGCTCCAACGTTGCCAACCTGGTTCTGGCCCGCACCGTGCGGCGGGAAGGGGAACTGGCCATTCGCTCCGCACTGGGTGCAAGCAGCCATGTCCTGCGCCGCTCATTGTTGGCAGAGAGCCTGGTGCTGTGCGGGAGCGGGGCCATTGCGGCGGTGCTGATCGCGGTTCCCATGGTGGCGGTGCTGGGCCGGTATGCGGCGCGGTTCTCGGTGCGGGCACGGGATCTGAGTCTGGATTTCAGCCTGGTGTGGTTTGGCATCGGCCTGGCCTTGATCGCCGCGGTTTTCCTGGCTTACATTCCGCGGCTGCCGTCGCCCGATTCTCCCCAGGGCGGGCTGAGCACCCGCGGCACCCGCGTTGCCGGTGGAAGCAACCGGCGTCTTCGCGTTTTCGCCGTCATCCAGATCATGGCCTCGTTTGTTCTGCTGGCCGGGGCCTGCGTGCTGATGAAGACCCTGTTTGTTCTCGAACAGAGCCGGCCGCCCTTCGACTCCGGCAATGTCCTGGCAATCAACCTTCCGGTGATGTCGTATGGGAAGACTCCCGCGCAGGTGCGCGATTTTTATCGGGATGTAAAGGCTCGCGTCGGCGGCCTGCCGGGCGTGGATCATGTCGCTTCTGGTTTCAGCGTCCCCTGGCGCGACGAGCGGGGGCTCAACATCAGTTTTGCGTTCACTGGCCAGGGGGCGAAACCCAGAAACGACAAGGTCGATTACCGCGCCAATTTCCGCTCCGTGTCTCCAGGCTTTTTCCAAACCATGGGGGTGCCCATCGTCGACGGGCGAGACTTCAACGACGGCGACAAGGATGGATCGGAGCGGGTGGTGATCGTAAGCCAGAGCCTGGCACAGGCGCTCTATCCGGGGCAGAATGCGCTCAATCGCCGGGTATGGTGGACCGATGGGGTGATGAAGTTTATCGGCATCAGCTATGAGCCGCGCCGGATCGTGGCTGTGGTGCCGGACTTCGACGATGAAAACCTCATCCCGTCGCCGGCCATGACCATCTACCAGCCCACGGACCAGGAGGGGTGGAACGGGCGCCTATTTGTGCGCGCCAAGAGCGATCCATACCTGCTGGTTCCGGCGATTGCCCGTACCATTCACGAAATGTCGGCCGACCAGCCGGTGGAGAAAGCCAGTACCCTGGGCGATGCGCGGGCCGAGGTCCTCACGCCTGACAAGCTGAATGCCATCGTGTTTGGGGGATTCGCGGCTGTCGCGCTTCTTATTTCGGTGGTGGGTGTGGCGGGCGTCCTTGCCTTCTCGGTGAGCGGGCGCACCCGCGAGTTCGGCATTCGCATGGCTTTGGGCGCGCAGCCGCGCAACATCCTTACCGATGTTCTTGTGGAAGGCGTGGTGATGGCGGCGCTCGGGGTGGGCGCGGGAGTGGCGTTGAGCTTAGTGCTGGAACGCCTCGCGGCCAAGTACGTTGCCGACCTCCATTCGGCCGGTGCGCTTGCCTTCATTGCCTCGGCGGCTTTGATTCTGGTTGCTGCCGTGATCGCGTCAGCGGCGCCAGCGGCCCGGGCTGCCCGGGTGAACGCGGTGGAGGCGCTGCGGGCGGAGTAACGCTGTTAGGGCCGCTTGCCCCACCTCTCCCAGAGCAGGAGCGAAAGCAACAAGGTATTGGTTTCCGGAGACTCTTGAGTATGGTCCACAGCAGAAACGCCGTGCCAACGCGATCGATGTTCGCCAGAACATCTGCGCGCAAGAAAACCGCTGCGGGGTCGTAATCGGCCGAGTGGCGCAATTCCTGAAGGTCGGCGAAATGCTGGGATATGAATTTCACTCCCCGGGTATTGTTTTGAATGAGCACATCCTTTGAATTTGGAATCCTGACTACGTCCTGAGCGAAAGCTCTTGCCACACGGTACATAGTCCCGTGGTCAAACCAGCGATAAATACGATTGGAATTCTCTTCGCTAAGAGATGGGCCGATTTGCCGGAGCGCTTCGCGGATCAGAAAATGGAACAAGGAGTAGTAAGCAGTCGAAATTGCACGCCTGAGACTGGCTTGCCTCGGCCGTCTTCGTTCTCTCCGGGCCAAATGCCTGGCTTGTTCAAGCAGGTGCTCAGGCAACGATTCGGCGCTCATGCAGCTTCTGCAAGTCGGATGAACGGAAAGTAACCGGACTCTAATTGGAGAATCTGGCCAGCTAGATTCTCCCGGTATTGGCTGTACTCGTCCCTCCTCGCCTGGTCTTTTTCCAAAACGAGGGCAGCCTCGGGCTCAATCTCCAAGTAGATTCGCACGGCAGGTTCGCCAATGTGGTCTGTGCCCAGTTCATAGCGGGCTGACTTGATGTAACTCGGCAAATGGTTGGGTGCCAGCAACTCGCGCAGATGCCGCTCGAATTCCTGTGCGTCCATCACGGTTTGGTTCTCGCCGCTCATGCGTTTAGTATAGCCCCGCTGCTATTTCTCGCTGTCGAGCACGCGCATCTGGTGTTCGTCGTAGCGAGTGCCGGCAACGGAGTCGGCGGGCACGGCGGCCTCGACCGCGGCGATGTCGTCCGCGGAGAGCTTCACTTGCAGGGCGCGCAGGCTCTCGGTGAGCTGGGTTCTCGTGCGGGCTCCGATCACCGGCACGATTGACTCCTTTTTTGCCAGAACCCAGGCAATGGCGAGCTGCACCTGGGTAATCCCTTTGCCGGCTGCGATCTCCCGGAGCCGGTCAACGATGCGCTGATTGCTGGCCAGGTTGTCGCCGGTGAAGCGGGGCAGCCAGGCGCGGAGGTCTCCCGAAGCGGCCGGCTGAGAGCTGGAAAGCAGGCCGCGCGAAAGCACGCCATAGGCCGTGGTAGCGATCCCGAGTTCGTCGAGAGCGGGAAAGATGGCGGCCTCCGGCCCTCGGCTGACGAGTGAATACTCAATCTGCAGATCGACGATCGGATGTACAGCGGCGGCGCGGCGAATGGTCTCCGGGCCCAGTTCCGACAGACCCACGTAGCGCACGTAGCCGGCCTTGATCATGTCGGCGATAGCGCCTACCGTGTCTTCGATGGGGACGCGCGGGTCAAGGCGCGCCGGGCGGTAGATGTCGATGTAATCGACATCAAGGCGCTTCAGAGAATACGCGAGGGCGGTCTTTACGGCGGCCGGTCGTGCGTCATAGCCCAGCCATGCCCCGTCGGGGCCGCGCTGGGCGCCGAATTTCACCGAGATCAGGACCTGGTCGCGGACCAGGCGCAGAGCACGGCCTACCAGCATTTCGTTGTGGCCCATGCCGTAGAAGTCGCCCGTATCGATGAGGTTGATCCCGGCATCGATGGCCGCGTGGATGGTGGCCAGGCTTTCCGCCTCGTCGGCCGGGCCATACATCCCGCTCATGCCCATGCAGCCAAGGGCGATGGGGAAGACCTCGGGACCTGCGGCACCCAGTTTGCGGAATGCTTTCGTGGCGGTAGTCATGAAATCTGCTGCCTCATAGCCAGCATCGTAGGCTGGCTGCGCGCGCCTCGGCAACTGGCATCCAGCGGTCCTTTCCTCCACCCACCTTTTGAGCGCCTGATCTGATTGACGCCAATCATCCCACTCCGGTACGTTTGGGATTCCCCACCCCTGTCAGGAGGCAATTGATGAGGGAATCCGATGCCGACAAGAGGCAGGTGCCTGAATGGGTCGGCCGCCTCGTGCTCCTCGCGTTCTGCATTTTCCTGACCGTGCTTGCAGTGAACGCGGATAACCCGGTCGGCACGCTGAGTTACGGAGGATTGGCAGCGGTCTTGTGGATATTCCTGATCCTCTTTGTGTGGGGCTCTATCCAGAAGCGCAGAATCGCCGGAGTCATGCGGGAGGCTCGCAGTAGCGGCGCGTCTGTACAAGCAGAGCAGCTGGCAGATTCCGACACATCAGTTGCCGACCGCCAGGGGCCGCTCCGGTTTGAACTCTATCGAGAGAAGGAACTGCCGCCGTTGTCGTTTCAGTATGTCTCGAACGTCACGGCGGGCGCCAACATTCTCGGCCAAGCGCCCAAACGAGTCCTTTACCTCTACAACTTCTACTCCTTTACCGCCCAGACCCACGAGGTCGAAGGGCTTTTCCGGCGCTTCGGCCCAGTCTATTTCCTGGGCTCTCCTGCGACCGAATCGATGATGCATATGTTCGATGTGAGGGTGAAGGAAAACCTCGTGAGCGAAATGCTGGTCACACCCGAGCGCATCGACAGCTTCCTTCAAAGTTCGAGCGAAGAGCCCTTTCCGCCCGGCAACAAGAGCGTCGGGAATCAACCAAGTTACCTGACCGGGGGATATCCTCAGTACTCGCTGCTCTGCTCCGACGGAAGTTGGCAGTACGCCGTCAAGCGGCTGTTTGAAATCGCAGACACCGTGGTAATCGATGCGGCCGGCTATACCCCTGAACGAGGGGGCCTGAACTGGGAACTGGGGTACGTCGTCAACCATGTTCCCACAGAGCGGATCCTCGTGCTGATCGATGAACAGACCCACGCCAAAGCGCTCAGCGATCAGTTTTCAAAAGCCTGGCTGGAGATGGGCTCAGGTTCACCCAATAATCGGCCCGCAGCCGGGCCGGTCCGTTTTGTTCACGTCAAATCCGAAGAAGAAATCAGGAATGAGATGGAGAAGAGAAATGCACAAGGCAGCCCTGTTGGCCCCCCACCCGATCCCGCCAACGTACTGACGCAATTGTCGAGCCACCATCGCAAGTCGCTTACTCTGAAATACGAGACCTGCGTCTTCTCCGAACGCATTTTCGGCCTGTTGCTATAGCCATCCCTTCAGGGGGACTGACGACGTCGGGGGCTGGTCACCGAATCGAGAGGGAGGAGCGAGCAGGCCGTCCACGGTTTAAGCCCGAATTTCCACTTTCATCGCCGCCGCAACTCTGCCATACTTGATTGTGCCCACCAGGTACGGCCAATCCCAACATTCCAATTCAGAGGTTGCATCGATGTCGGCAAAGTATGTCTTTGTGACGGGCGGAGTTGTGTCCAGTTTAGGCAAGGGTCTTGCCGCGGCTTCCATCGGTTGTTTGCTGGAGAGCCGCGGCCTGCGCGTCAACCTGATGAAGTTCGATCCCTACCTCAACGTCGATCCCGGAACCATGTCGCCATTTCAGCATGGCGAAGTGTTTGTCACCGATGACGGCGCGGAGACTGACCTCGACCTGGGTCACTACGAGCGATTCACCCACGCCCCCCTCTCCCGCGACAACAACCTGACCACGGGCCGCATTTACGAGCAGATCATCCTCAAGGAACGGCGGGGCGACTACCTGGGCAAGACCGTGCAGGTGATTCCGCATGTCACCAACGAGATCAAGAACGCCATGCGCAAGGTGTCGGCCAACGGCGCGGACGTGACGATCGTTGAAATCGGCGGGACGGTGGGCGACATCGAGTCGCTGCCCTTTCTCGAAGCGATCCGCCAGATGCGGCAGGAACTGGGCCGCGAGAACACGGTCTTTGTCCACCTGACCCTGGTGCCCTGGATCTCGGCGGCGCAGGAATTGAAGACCAAGCCCACCCAACACTCGGTCAAGGAACTGCTGTCGATCGGAATTCAGGCCGACATCCTGATGTGCCGTTCGGATCGCCCGTTGAGCCGCGACATCAAGCAGAAGATTGCCGCCTTCTGCAACGTTGAGGAGCGCGCCGTCATCGGCGCCACGACGGTGCCTTCGATCTACCAGGTGCCGCTCGGGTTTGCGCAGGAGGGCGTGGACTCACTGATCCTGAAATATCTGCATAAGGAGGCACCTGAGGCAGACCTGAGCAAGTGGAAGGAACTGATCGAGCGGGTGCAACATCCCAGGGACGAAGTGAATATCGCCATAGTGGGCAAGTACGTTGAGTATGAGGACAGCTACAAGTCGCTAAAAGAGGCGCTGACGCACGGAGCGCTATCGCACCACCTGAAACTGAATGTCACCTGGATTGAAGCCGAGGGCCTGGAGTCGAAGACCCCTGAGGATCGCAGCTATGAGGCTCAATTAGAAGGATTTGACGGGATCCTGGTGCCGGGCGGCTTCGGCAAGCGCGGCATCGAAGGGATGTTGAACGCGATTCGCTACGCGCGCGAGAACCGGGTGCCCTACTTCGGGATCTGCCTGGGAATGCAGACGGCCTGCATCGAGTTTGCGCGAAATGTATGTGGGCTGCGGGACGCGAACTCGAGCGAATTCGACCCTGCGACGCAGCATCGGGTGATTTACAAACTGCGCGAACTGCTGGGCGTGGAAGAGATGGGCGGCACCATGCGGCTTGGCGCGTGGACTTGCATTCTGCAGCCGGATTCTCTGGCGGCGCGCGCCTACGGCGGGGCTACTGAGATCAGCGAGCGGCACCGGCATCGCTATGAATTCAATCGTGAGTACGAGGCGCTGCTTACCGGGGGCGGCCTGCAGATCAGCGGCACGACGCCGGATTCGACTTATGTCGAAATCGTCGAAATCCCCGGCCACCCCTATTTCCTGGGTTGCCAGTTCCATCCCGAGTTCAAGTCCAAGCCGCTCGAGCCGCACCCGCTGTTCCGGGAGTTCATCGCGGCGAGCTACAGGAATCGGGAGGGTCGATTTCAGACGGAAGAGCCAGTAGCCGAACAGCTCATTTCGTCGGGCGGGCGTTCTAGTTAAGACCGAACGATGAGGCGCGGTCAGGCCAGGAGCACCGCGCCCTTGGTTTTCCCGGCCAGTGCCTTGTCAAAGGTGATCAGCGTGAGATGCGCGGTTTCGGCGAAGGCGGCCAGATAGGCGTCTGCCCATTCTTTGGGCGCTGGCTCGGCGGCTGATGTTCGAGCACGAAAAGTCGCGTCGATCCCAGAAGGCTCTCGCTGCTGCATGGCCCGGCCGCCGGCGAGCCAATCCTCATAGATGCTCCAGCACTGTCGTTTCGTCCGAGTGTCCTTCCCCATGACCGCGGACGTCGTCAGCAGACGAAAGAAACCGAGCTGTGTTTGCCGGCAAAACACCAGGATCTGACGCTCGTCTAGCCCGTCAAACCACGCCTGAGCAGTCCCGTAGTGCTCGTGGCGCTGGTAGTGCAGAGCCAGCCATACGTTCACGTCAGGAAGAAGCCAGGATGTCATCGATCTCTTCGTTGGTCAGGTGAAGCGTGCCGGGTTGTGCAGAGGGAATCACCGGTATCTGGAACTTCTTGCGGGTGCGTGGCGCTTCAGCCGGGCCTAGTTCCCGCTCGATCCCGCGCAGGACGATCTCTTTTACCGATATTCCTTCGCGTACCGCCTTGATCTTGAGATCGCGATAGGTTTCGTCAGGAATGTCTACGGTGGTCCGCATTGATCCATATTAGCATATTTATGGTTCTATGGTGTATCGAGATGGAATGTGCGGCTTATCACATGGCATTGTGATAAGCCCTGTTCCTCCTTGACAGCCATTTTTGGCCGGGCCTATTGTTGGCTCGGTTTTGGCAAGGGAGGGTCCGCATGACAGCCCATTTTGAACTTCAGCCGACCGAATCGGAGCTTCAGAAGCTGGCCGACCAATACTGGCAGGAAGCCTGCAACAAGGAACGGCAACTGGAAACAGAAGCCTTTGAAGCCGGGGCCGCCATTCGCAAGGGCGACAATTCTCTGGGCAACCTGGAGGCGATTGTCCGCTGGAAATCCGAGCGATTGGTCCCATATCTGATTGGGAACAGTAGTGAAAGCATCCGGCGCTCGCTGGAGGTGGCTGCTGCGCCCGAGTCGTCAACAACGGAGGCGATTGAAGCCCTGCAAGAGCTGCGCGGCGTGGACCTGTCGATGGCCTCGGCGATCCTGGCCGCGATTTATCCCGAGCGCTACATCGAACTCGACTTCCACGATCTGGAAGCCCTGGGGCAGGCGCGCCAGGATGTCCGGTTCTACGAAGAATACCTGGCTTTCTGCCGGCGGCTGGTCGATCGGAATATTTTGAAGCCGCAGAACGATCTGCCCGGACCGACGCCTTTGCGCACGCTGGACCGTGCGCTGTCGCAGTGGTCCAGGAATCGTGCGATGTAGGAATCGCTCGATGCAGGCGGGGCAGAGTCGGGAAATGCCCGGCCCTCACCGCCGCGATAGAATCGCCTTCGTGAGCCAATCGTTTGAGATCGGCCCGGTGCAGGTGGGGACGGGAGAGCTGTTCCTGATTGCGGGACCGTGCGTCATCGAGTCGGAAGCCCATGCCCGTACCATGGCTGAAGCCATTCAGCGGATCACGTCGGACCTGGGGATTCCCTATATTTTCAAGGCCAGCTATGACAAGGCCAACCGCACGAGTGTGAAGAGCTTTCGAGGGCCGGGACTCCAAGAGGGAGTGCGCATTCTGGGCAGGGTGGCGAAGGATACGGGGCTTCCGGTGCTGACTGATGTCCATGAACCTGCGCACTGCGAGGTGGCGGCGGAATCGGTGGATGTGCTGCAGATTCCAGCGTTTCTCTGCCGGCAGACGGATCTGCTGGTGGCCGCCGGGAAAACAGGGCGGGCGGTCAACATCAAGAAGGGCCAATTCGTAGCGCCTTGGGACATGAATCACCCCGTCGAGAAGGTTCGCTCCACAGGCAATGAGCGGGTGTTCCTGACCGAGCGCGGGGCAAGCTTCGGCTACAACACGCTGGTGGTGGACTACCGGTCGTTGCCCGTGATGCGGCGGCTGGCCCCGGTGGTGTTTGACGGCACGCACTCGGTGCAGCAGCCTTCGGCGGCCAATGGCGTGAGTGGCGGCCAGCCGGAATTCATTCCCTTGCTGGCGCGGGCGGCGGTGGCGGCCGGCGTGGACGGGATCTTTCTTGAAGTCCACGACGATCCCGCGCATGCGAAGTCGGACGGCGCCAATGCGCTCCGCCTCGATCTTCTCAAGCCGCTACTCGAAAAGCTGCTGGCCATTCACGCGGTGACGTTCTAAAGGCCCCGTTAACGCACAACGCAGGACATCGAGGGCTATGATTGTTGCGATGGCGGGACGGTGCCGATAGGGTCCACATGAGACTACCGGCCCTGCGCAAGAGCCCGCAGCACATGGTGAGCTTCGGCGCGGAACCCTGCCGGTCGAGCGGGGGATAACCAATGAAAGAGAACGGCAAGCATGCACAGCACGCTGCGGGGAAGAACGGTGCAGTCGCGGAAGACCTCACCGGGCGTAGTGATAACCATGGATCCAACTCCATCAAGGCGATGCGGCTCGGCAAGGATTGCGAATACTGCCGGGAACTGCGCCGGCTGCAAATTGAACTTGTAAAGCTGCAGGAGTGGATTCGCCACGAGGGCCTGCGCGTGGTGGTGCTGTTTGAAGGGCGCGATGCGGCAGGCAAGGGCGGCTCAATCAAACGCATCACTGAGACACTGAATCCTCGCGTCTGCCGCGTGGTGGCTCTTGGCACGCCCACGGAGCGCGAGAAGACGCAATGGTACTTCCAGCGCTATGTCGGGCATCTGCCCGCGGCCGGGGAAATGGTGCTCTTTGACCGCAGTTGGTATAACCGCGCGGGGGTTGAGCGGGTGATGGGCTTCTGCAACGAGGCGCAGTACCAGGAGTTCATGCAAAGCTGTCCGGAGTTCGAGCGCATGCTGGTCCGTTCGGGAATTCGGGTCATCAAATACTGGTTCTCAGTGAGCGATGAGGAGCAGGAGCGGCGCTTTCAGGATCGGATGAAGAATGTGACCAAGCGCTGGAAGCTGAGCCCCATGGATCTCGAGTCGCGCAAACACTGGGCCGATTACTCCCGCGCCAAGGACGAAATGTTTGCCCTCACCGACACCAAGCAGGCGCCGTGGTACGTGGTCAACGCGGAGAACAAGGAGGCGGCCCGGCTCAACGTCATTCGCCATCTGCTATCCCAGTTCAACTATCGCGATCTGACGCCCAAACCGCTGCCGCTGCCGCCGCTGAACAAATCAAAATACGTGCGGCCGCCGATCCAGGAGCAGAACTTCATACCCGAGGTCTATCGAGCCGAGATGCATAAATGAACAGGCGCAGTTTTCTGACGCGAAGCGCGGCGGCCGCCGGACTGTATGCGGCAGAACGGGGCCCGGGTTCATCGGCATTTGCCGATTCGGTCATCGAAGTTCCGGGGTTTGATCTTACCCGCCACCGCTTTGGGGTCAACTACACGCCTTCGCGCAACTGGTGGTTCTGCTGGAACGATTGGGATGCGGCGCCGATCCAGCGCGATCTCGATGCCGTTGCCGCTCTCGGCGCCGATCACTTGCGGATCATGCTGATCTGGCCGTTCTTTCAGCCCAATCCCAAATGGGTGAGCCCGGCGCACCTGGAGCGGCTCGATCAGTTGCTGACTCTCATGGGCGAACGCAACCTGGACGCGCTGGTGACGGTGTTCACCGGCCAGTTGAGCGGCTGGTTTTTTCTGCCCTCGTTCAATCGGTTGTCGGATGGGTTCTACACCAACGCAGACATGGGCGCGGCCCAGGAGGTATTCATCCGCGCACTGGCGGGCATGATGAAGCGGCACGCGAACGTGATCGGCTTCGATTTCGGCAACGAACTCAACACCTGCTGGAACGGACCCGTGGACAAAGGCGATGCGTGGATGAAGAAGATGTTTGGGCTGATGAACGGGGTGCTGCCGGCGGGGCTCCACGTGAACGGCGTCGATCACCACCCATGGTTCGAGCCCGATACATTTTCGGCGCAGGCGCTGGCGGCCGCACGGTTTCCGGTGATGCACTGCTATCCCTACTGGACGGGTGCGACGAAGTATGGCGGCGCGATGGATCCGCCCAGTGTGAAGCTGATGGCGGGAATGGCGGCGCTGATCCGGTCGTTTGCTGGCTCGCAGCAAAAGCCGGTGTGGGCGGGCGAGTTCAACACCTGCATCGAAGAGTTGCCGGAGAAGGGGCAGGCGGAGTGGCTCGACAAGGCCGTGCACGCGGCCATCGAGCAGGGCGTGAGTTGGTTCAGCTACTGGGATTCGCACGATGTCGATCGCAAATTCGCCTTCAACCCGCTCGAATACAGCCTGGGGCTGCTGACCAACGACGGGCGCGTCAAGGAGCAGGGCCGGGTGTTCCAGCGACTGGCTGAGGCCTATCGCGGCAAGCCGGTCGTGTTTCCGAAGGGCAGTCCACCCGCGCCTCCGAGTGCGCGGACCAACGACGCGACCTGGGCGTGGCTGATGGACTGGCTGGGATGGAAGGCGAAGCATTCCTGATCGCGTTTCGGCTACCGCAGGGGCTAAAGAGGTTGCGGAAAAACAGAGAATGGGCGGCGAAATCGAGAAGTACGTCCCTCCGGGGCTGAAGCCCCATTGATTCTGCTGCTCTTACGGCACGGCTAAAGCCGTGCCCTTTCAAAACCGCGAGTTTTTCCGCAGCCTGTAAAGCCCTTCGGTATTAGAGGCGTTTGCGGAACGACTGAAGTCGTGCCCTGCTACAGGCTCGCCACCTGACCCTTGCAAGAGTGGCGCCCGCGCCGGGACATCCGAGCTGGGCGTCAAATTCGGCTGATAGCATTTGCGTATGTTTTGGTCGATGGTTCGTTTGTCTCTTCGCCACGGATCGGCGGCGGGCGCGCTGCTTGTTCTGTTCGCTGCTGTCGGTGAGGTGAGTGCCCAAACCTCGCCCGCGGCCTCTCCGGTTGATCGCGCGCACATCAATCAGATTCTGGCGGGGCTAAATCGCGGGCGGCCGGTGGGGCAGGTGGCGGTCGCGCCGGACGGGAAGCGCGTGGCATGGATTGAGGGCGTGCGCGACGACGGGGACATTCTCGTAGCGCCGTTCGATGATTTGAAGAACACACAGCACATTTCCGCCGCGGCCCAGGCCGACCAACATTGCGCAGAAAACGGCATGACATGGGCGCCGGATGCAAAGTCGCTGGCGTTCTTCTCCGATTGCGCCAAGCCGGGCGAACAGTCCGATCTTTATTTGTCCCGGCTCGACGGCAACCCGGCGCGGCGGCTGACCGAGTTGCGCGGATATGTGAATCAGCCGGCCTTCTCGCCCGATGGAAGGAAGATCGCTTTCCTCTACGTGGAAGGCGCGACCCGGCCGGCCGGGGCCTTGGCCGCCATGAAACCGCCGTCAGGCATTATTGGGGAAGACGGGGTCGAGATCCAGGGAGTGGCTGTATCCGCTGTCGATCCGGTGTCGCCGGAGGCGCCGGAACAGGTAACACCGGCCAATCTGCACGTTTACGAATTTGACTGGTCGCCCGACTCGAAAGGGCTGGCCTATGTGGCTGCGGACCCACCGGGGGAGAACAACTGGTGGGTGGCCAAACTCTATAAGCAATCCCTGGGTAAATCGCCGAAGGCGATTTTTGCCCCCGCGGATGAGCCGGGTCCGCTGCATGGAATGCAGATTGCTGTTCCGCGTTGGTCGCCCGATGGGAAGAGCATTGCATTTATCGGCGGGTTGATGAGCGACCAGGGCTCGACGGGCGGGGATGTATGGCTGGTGCCTGCGCCAGGCGGCGCACCACAAGATCTGACGCCAGGGAAGGCCGACCTCGCCGGCATGGATCGACTGGGACGGCACCGGATCACCTGTTTGTCAGTGAACTCGCAGGAGGAAACGAACAGCTCATCCGCCTCCATCTTCAGGGGGACGGCACGGTCAGTTTTGGCGCGCCCATTTTCAGCATTCCCGGCAGCGTGGGCGATGGAAGGATGTCGCTGAGCCTTTCTTCGACCGCCGATCATGCGCTGTTTGTGTTTCGGGCCAGCACATTCGAGCATCCGATGGAAATTTATGGCGCCAGGCCTGGCACGGTGATGACGTCGGGCCTGGAAGGCGTGATCCAGCTCTCCCACTTCAATGACGGCGTCGAGCCGGCATGGGGCAAGGCAGTTTCGCTGAGCTGGAAGAGCGACGGGTTCCATGTGCAGGGCTGGCTGATGCTGCCCAAGGACTACGACCCCGGCAAAGAAATATCCGTTGATTGTGGAGGTCCATGGCGGACCGGCGGCGGCGGTGGAGTCGCTGTGGGGCGGAAGGGGAGGATTGAACGCCAACGCGTTTTCGGCGCTTGGCTACTTTGTGCTGCTGCCCAACCCGCGAGGCAGCTACGGCCAGGGCGAAGCGTTTACGCAGGCCAACCGGAAGGACTTCGGATACGGGGATCTGCGCGACATCCTGGCCGGGGTGGACGCGGTGGAGGCGAAATACCCGGTGGATCCCGACCGCGTGGGGCTGACCGGCTGGAGCTACGGCGGATTCATGACCATGTTTGCGGTGACGCAGACGCATCGCTTCAGGGCGGCGGTGGCGGGCGCGGGAATCTCCGACTGGCAAAGCTACTACGGGGAGAACTCGATCGACCAGTGGATGATTCCTTACTTCGGCGCCTCGGTGTACGACGATCCGGCGGTGTATGCGAAGAGCTCGGCGATCAACTTCATCAAGCAGGCGAAGACGCCGACGCTGGTGGTGGTGGGCGATCGCGACGGGGAGTGTCCCGCGCCGCAGTCGTTCGAGTTCTGGCATGCGCTGCGGGATCAGCATGTGCCGACACAACTGGTCGTCTATCCGAACGAGGGCCATGGGTTTGTTGACCCCGCACATCGTCGCGATGTGCTGGAGCGGGCCGTGGAGTGGTTTGCGCGATATATGCCGGACGGGGGCCAGCAGGGACCAGGGACCAGGAATAGGGCCAGGCTGGCTCTCCATCGCGTGTGGGAAGAGTCTATGAAGAGGGAGTTCGAGAGCCCGCCGGCGCGGCCGCCGGGCCACCTCGCCCTGATACACTTTTCTTTGGAGAAACAACAGCATGTCGACCGGCCGGACTGTGTGCCCAATCGCGCCGGACGCCTGAGCGCATTCGCCCCAGGCAGGCCTCACCGGGGCGTGCCGGCGGTTAGCATTCAACTCCAAATTTCTGATGTTCTTTGGATGAGACCGTTCCGCGGCTGGGGAAAGGCGGGACGGGGAGGATTCATGCGGCGGTTTTTGACGCTTATCTGTCTGCTGTTTCTAACGATTCCGGCGGGAATCACGATCTCCGGATGTTATCCGCAACCCGGCAGGCAACTATTGCAATGGCCTGGGTTACGGACTGAAGGATGACCGAGTCGTCTACACGATCGACCTGCAGCCGCAGACGACGGGCGTTTCCCTGGCATTCGGGCAGACGCGGCAGGTCACTGCGCCGTCTGCGGCGACTTGCAAGGGCACCACCGCCATCGGTGTCGAGCTATACCTACGGCACGACTAACAACCAGCTGGTGGACATTTCCCCGACCGGCAATATCTGCGCCGGAACCTGGAATCGCAACTCGGGCGGCGGCATTGCCGACTACACCATCTGCAATTTTCCCAACCCGCTGCCGAATACGGGCGGGCTGCCCTATGCGGTTGGCATATATTACGGCTTCGGCAAATTCGGTGACTTCAAACCCGGTGGCGGTGTATGTGCATGCCCAGGTGAGTTCCATATCGCTGCGTGTGGGGCCGCAGCAATGTCTGTCGCAGGGTACAGTTGGCGCAGCTTGATGCCCAGGCCTGCTACAGCAGCGAATGGAACCAGCAGTACTGATTGTGCGCGCCGTCCTCGGTCACGAGCGCGAACTATGCCTGCCCGGCTGGCGCCCGGCGTGACCTCGGTTCCGAATTGCACGCCAGGCAATCGGCACCCTGGCGTATACGCTCGGGACCGCTACCGTTGCGACCATCAATGCGCATCACTAACCAGATCACGGCGCAAAATGCCGGGCACGACGGTGATCACGGCTTCGATTGCCGGTTCGGGATCGTCGGCCGGCTACTTCTCCACCTGCCCGCCGCAATCCGATCTCGCTCACCCTGAACGGCGGCACCAGTGGCAACAGTCACCCAGGGCGTGCAGCAGAACCTGGTCACCCAGGTGATCGATACGAACGGCAACCCGATTACCGGCCTCTCGCTCGACTACCAGTCGACGAACCCGCTCGATATCACCGTGGGCACCTCCGGCGCCATTAGCCCCAGCTTTCCAGGGGCGGCGTCGATGTACGCCATTTGCCAGCCGGCACCTGCAATCCCTGCGCCGATCAACAAGGTGGGACAGTTCGGTACGGGGCTTTCGATCTCCAGCAATGCTGTGGACGTAACCACGCCCGGCACAGCCAGTTCGTATGTGTGGTATGCGGCACCCGGCCAATCGCAATACTTTGTGCCCGTGGAGCTGCTGAGCGGCACGCTGGGCTCGACGGTTCGCCTGCCGTATGTTCCCAATTCCATGATCATGGACCGGACCGGTTCCAGCCTTTATTTCGGCTCGTCGCACGAACTGATGGTCTACAGCACCGCAAACAATTCGCTGACCACGCAGAACCCCAATGTCCCCGGGGTGGTGCTGGCGGTTTCGCCGAACAATCGAGCCGTGCTGATCAACGACCAGGTGCGCAAGGTGTTCTATCTTTATAACGCGACTTCGGGCGGCAGCGACGCCGATTACCTTTGGCGGGTTGGGCAACGCCGCGCAGTGGACGCCCGATTCGAAGACGCTGTATGTGACCGACAGCGCCTCGCTGGGAAATGGCCACACCGATACGCTTTATGTGTACAACGCGAATACTGGGTGGACGACTTACGCGCTTCCACCCGCGAGCGGTTCGAATGGGGCTCAGAACCTGGCCATCACGATTCCCGGCGTTGGCGCGTATGTCTGCGGGGCAGCCGACCGTAGCGCATACCTGGTGCCCGACGGGCACGCTGGGGGACTACAACAGATGGTGTTTTATCCCGAAGGGGACTCGGTGCCGGTGCGTACCGATGTCCTGGCGGCGACTACCGACGGCATGCATATTCTGGGCGCCGCGTCGTCGGGCGGCGGCGCGACCTTTCCGACATCGGGGTGACGATTCCCACCAGTGCCTGCGCGGAGACCACGGGCGGAATTCTCAACGCGCTCACGATTCCCCACACGATCAATGTGAACCAGGCTGCGCTGAGCATCAATGCCACGGCGATCAACCAGGTGATCACGTCGCCCTCGGCCGTGAGCCAGGGGACGGGTGTAGCGGCGACTAACGTCAGCTTCATCACCTATGCGGGTACGACCCCAGGCGCAACCCTTCCTTACTACGAGCAGCCGACAGGGAGTTCGACGACGGCGGGGACCATAAATTACCTGACCTTGACGGGAGGTTCGGCGATCACGGCTCCCATCGCGGGCGCGTTCAGTCCGGACAATACGTTGTTCTTTGTCTCGACGGCCGGGGACAACCTGATCCATTACATCAACACCAGCACCCTCACGGATACGCAGCAGATCAACCCCAATCTGCCTGCATGTGTTCCGGGGTCCGATCCGGGATGCCTGATCACGACGCCGGTGTCGGGATCTGTGCCGGCGTCGACGATCGCAGTGAAGCCGCGCGCGACGACGTAGTACTCCAGAGAAAGAATCTACGGTGCGAGTTTGAGAGCCGTGCTTCCCACCCTTGCCGCAGAAACTGAGACGCGGCAAGGATGGGGCACCCGCCAGCCGCGGCGAGGGCGACGGCCTTCACTAGACCCGGCAATTCTCCACGGTAGAATCAGAGCATGATCAAAGGGATTTCCTTCCTGCGTCCTGCCGGGAGCGCCGCGGCCTATGACCGCCTGGCGAGCTTCTTTTCGGCGTTGGGATTCGAAGCGGGACTTGGGTGGAAAGAAGAAGGCGAGTCGCGGTGCATCGTTCCTGGCTCCCATGGGAAACCTCGAAGTCGTGGACGGAGAGTTGCCGGGGACCACGGATGTATTCGTCGAAGTCACGGCGCTCGATGCCGTGCACCAGGCGGCGGCGGCCTGGCTGCGCGCGGAGGGTATCGAAGCCTTCACTGCGCTTGTCGGCGATCACTGAGACGCATTGGAAAGCGCGACTTTTTAAAGTGGAGCCGGAGCCGGAACACGCCTTCACCTTCTGGGCGTGGGTTGATCCGGTGAAGGGAAAGCCGGTCGCGGTGGAGGGCGATCTCTCGGCCGAGGGCATGCGCTTTGCGATTGTGGTCGCGCGATGGAATGCGGTGATCACAGAGCGGCTGCTCGAAGGGGCATTGGACGCGCTGTTGCGCAGCGGCGCCAGGCGCGGTGATATCGAAATTGTCCGGGTGCCGGGTGCGTGGGAGATTCCGGCGGCGGCTCGAACCCTGGCCGACATAGCAAATCAAAATGGCAATCGTCACCTCGATGCGATCATCACTCTGGGCTGCCTGCTGCGCGGCGAGACCGCCCACTACGAAGCGATCTATAACGAAGTAGCGCGCGGGATCGGCCAATCGCAACAGGAGACCGGCATTCCGCACAGCTTTGGGGTGCTGACGTGCGAGACGCTGGAGCAGGCGCTCAATCGCGCCGGCATCAAGGCCGGCAACAAGGGTTTTGAAGCCGCGCACCGCGGCTATCGAGATGGTGAGCCTGCGGCGCAAGCTGATGGAAGGCGGAGCCGCTTGACGGCCGGGACGCGGCGCAAGTCGCGCGAACTGGCCATGCAGATGCTGTTTCAGGCGGATATCGGCAAGCAGACGCCGGAGCAGGTCCGCGCCACATTCTGGAAGGCTGGCGATGAAGTGGATCCGGAGGTGCGCGGATTTGCCGAAGATCTTTTCCGCGTCGCTAATGCGCACCTGGAGAAGATTGACGAGCTCATAGTGACAGAATTCCAAGCACTGGCGGATCGAGCGCATGCCGGCCGTGGACCGCAACCTGCTGCGCATGGCGATCGGCGAGATGCTGGGCTTCAAGTCCACGCCATTCCCAATCGTGATCAACGAGGCGCTTGAAATTGCTCGTCGCTACTCGGCGCCGGAGTCGATTAACTTCCTCAATGGCATGCTCGATTCCATCGCGCGAAGTCTACTTCCCAAGTAGCTGCCCGTGTGCAAGTTGGCGGCGGGCGGCCGAAGCGATTCTGCATTGCGCATTCACCTTGAATATGGATACTGAAGGGCATGCAGGTTTCCTCGAGGTTTTTGCCGCTGCTTGCGACGGCGTTTGCAGTCGTTGGGACTCTTCAGGCCCAGAATGGGGCCACGCCGGGCTCGGTCCCCGTCACCGCGGTGTTGCCCAATGGCCGCGAAATCCACCCCGCCGGCAACTGGATTCCGCTGGCTCCGTATCCCTTTGCGATCGCCGTGAGCCCCAACGGAGCCCAGGTTGCGGTGCCTTCCATTGGGTTTCCCTTCGCGCTCAACATCGTTAGCCTGCCCGACACTGCCAAGGCGACCGTCACCCGGATGCCGGCCGGGAGCGAGAACGATCCGAAGATGGAAGTGCATGCCGGGCTGGCTTATTCACCAGACAGCGCGATTCTGTACGTAGCCACCGGGGATTCGGGAAAGATCCGGGCGTACAGCACCGCCGACTGGCACACCGCAGGAGAAGTCTCCCTCGACGGGTCCCTGAGCGGAAACAATTTCGGAGGAAGTTTTGCGGCCACGCTGGCCGTCTCGGCCGACGGAAAGACACTGTATGCGCTCGACCAGGGAAACTGGCGCATCGTGGTGCTCGATGCGGAGCGTATGGAGCGCATCGCATCCATCGCTACCGGAGCCTTCCCCTTTAGCCTGGCTCTCTCCCCCGACGGCCAACGGCTGTATGTAACCAACACCGGGTTGTTTGAATACAGCACCGTTCCCGGAGCCAGCGAAAAGAACCAGCTGGCCACCGGGCTGAAGTTTCCGCCTTTTGCGTACCCGTCCAAGGAAGCGCGGGAAGGCGCCATGGTGGAAGGGAAGCAGATTCCCGGGCTGGGCGATGAGAACTCCGACCACGGCAGTTCGCTCTGGACCTACGATATGAGCGATCGGGTTCACCCCCTGGTTACTGCGAAGCTGAGGCTGGGCGCGAAGATTTCCGATGACGCAGGAGGGACCGTGGGCGGCGCGGCTCCCACCGGCGTGATCTGCGATAGCGATGCGGTTTACGTCTCGCTCGCGCACCAGGACACGCTCGCAAAAATCGCGCCAGATGGAACCCGCGTGCTGGACCAGGCCGCTCTTTCGCCTTTCGCCGGTCCGCAGTTTCAGGACGCCGAGGGGCGGTCTCTGCGCGGAGTGATGCCCAGCGGCCTCACTCTTCACGGCGGCCGCGTGTATGTTGCGGAATCGGGTATCGACGCGGTCGGCGTAGTGGACGCGGCAACCATGCAGGTGGTCACCCACATTCCGGTGGGATGGAACCCCTCCGCGGTGGCATTCTCAGTCGATGGGACCACGCTCTACGTGGTCAATACCAAGGGCAGAGGCACAGGCCCCAACGGCGGCAGCAAGCACGATCCCACTGCACCCACGTACATCGGTTCGCTCGAACTGGGAAGCTTGAGCGCGATTCTGCTTGGCACCCTGCCGGCGCCCGATGTCATGACCCAGACGGTGATCGCCGCCAACACCAAGGCGATTGCCGGGAAGACGCCGCTTCCGCAACTGAAACACTGCTTTTTCGTGATTCGCGAAAATCGCACCTACGACGAAGTGCTGGGAGACCTGACGGGCGCCAATGGCGACCCCAGTCTCGCGCGCTATGGAATGGATGGCTGGGCCGCGGAACAGAAGTCCGCCACCCATTTGAAAGTCACCCCCAACCTGCACGCGCTTGCCCGGCGATTCGCCATCAGCGACAACTTCTATGTCGACTCGGATGTGTCGGCTGACGGCCACCGGTGGCTGGTGGGGATCAATCCCACACCCTATTTCAATACCGCCTGGACTTCGGGATATGGAGGACGGAGGCACAATGACCCCGCGGCGACGCAGCCCGGGCGCAGGGCGCTTTTTGGAGGTGCCGATTCGCCCATGCCCGAGGACGAGCCGCAGTTCGGTTCGCTGTGGGAGCACATCGCCGCCAGTGGCAAGGGGGTGCTGAACTACGGTGAGGGCCTTGAGATCGAGGGCAATGCGGAAATCGACGGTGCCGCGCCCGAAGGACAACGCCTGTTCCTGAACGCCCCTTTGTTCAAGCCTGTCTTCGAGTCAACCGACCGGGCCTATCCCACGTTCAACCTGGGCATTCCCGATCAGTATCGGGTTCGGGAGTTTGAGCGCGACTTCCGCCGCCGGCTGGCGGAGAAGAATGTGCCGGCGCTGATCGTGATCCGCCTTCCCGACGACCACACCATGGACCCGCGCCCGAGGGATGGCTATCCCTACCGCGCCTCGTACGTGGCGGACAACGATCTCGCACTGGGGCGGATCGTCAACTTCCTGTCCAAAACGCCCATATGGAAAGACTCCGCGCTGTTTGTCACCGAAGATGACGCGCAGGACGGAATCGACCATGTGGACGCGCATCGCAGCGTGCTTCTGGTGGCCAGCCCCTGGGTCAAGCCCGGTTCAGTTTCGCACCAGCACACAAGCACGGGCTCGATCACCCGCACCATCGACGAATTGCTGGGGCTGGGATCGCTCAACCTGGAGGATGCTCTGGCCGCGGAGATCGATGGCATCTTCGACAGCCAGCCGCATCTCGAGAGCTACACAAGAGTGCACGCCGACCCGCGCGTCTTTGTTGCCGCCAAGGCCAGGCTTGCCAAGCCAAAGACGAAGCGGGAGGCAGCCGCTCTGCGCGACATGGATGACGCGGACGAGATTCGAAAGGAAATGGAGAAGTCCGGCAGGGACCTGCGGAAGCCGCGCGGCGCCGACTAGATTCCATTGTCTTTGCACCGTTTTCAAGAGACTGTAATACAACCCGTTTAGGCTTGGGTTGACTCATTCCACCAGCTTTTTGGCGAAACTGCAGAAGGGCTGTAGGCGCAATTGGATTGGCATTTCAAAATCCTTGTGCCTGACCTGCGTGCTTGCGAGAGGCTTCCCTATCGGTGTTATGAGCGACGGAATCCACAACTATGTGGTTTTTTTCTTGGCAATTCTTTCGGGGATGCGTCATTCTGGCGGACAACGGAATTTCTCTTTGGGCATAGCAGACCCTCGTCCGACAAGTGATTCAGGAACACCTTTTTCCCCACTGTTGCAGTAATACGAACTTCAATTCAACTTTTTTCCATGCACTCAACTTCGGAGGCAAAGCTCTATGTGTGTTTATGCTCATTCCCTTTATCACCGAATGTCGCAGCGATCATTTGTTGTGGTCGCTTTGTTGCTGGCCCTCGCTTTGACCGCCATTCCGGCTCACTCCCAGGCCACCCAGGGCTCGGTCGCCGGAACGGTAAAGGACCCAAACGGATCGGTGGTTGCCAATGCCACCATCACCCTGATCAACACTCACGAAGGCGCCCAGCGCACCACGAAGACGAACACCGTGGGGGACTACCAGTTTCTCGATGTAAAGGCCGGCCAATACCAGATCGATATCGAAGCTACCGGATTCCAGAAGTGGGAAGCGGTCGGAGTCGAGCTCCGCGTGCGCCAGGAATTACGGTTTGACGCAAAGCTGTCGGTGGGCGCGGTGCAGCAGGAGATCAAGGTGACCGGCAGCGATGTCAGTACCATCCAGACGGAAACGCCGACCATCAGTGCGACATTTACCGCGGAGGAGGCCAATAACCTGCCCGTGAACACGCGCGCCAGCTTCTCCGGCACCACGCCTGCAGCCATCTTCGGAACCCTTCCCGGGGTACAGGCCGATTCATCGGATCCCAAGGGATTTTCGCTGCAGGGCGCGCTTCCCTACCAGCTCGACGTAACGGTTGACGGCGTCACCAGCAAGGATGCCACGGGAGGAAACTTCCTCTTCGACGCCTTTCCATCCACTGAATCCATCAGCGAGATTCGCGCCGACGGAGTGCTCGCCAACGCCGAGTTTGGCAACCCGGCCCAGATCGTTGTTACCACCAAGGGCGGCACCAATACGCTGCACGGTTCCGGCTTTTTCTATTACCAGGACTCGGCTTTCGACGCCATTCCCTACACCTATCCGACCACCACGACGAAGGCCAGCCTTACCGGCAAGACGTTCGGCGGATCGGTGGGTGGCGCGGTGGTGATTCCCCATCTTTATAACGGCCACAACAAGAGCTTCTTCTTCGGCGCCTACGAGGGCTGGCGGCATCCGGCGCAGCAGACGGTTTTTGAGGTTGTGCCCAGCACGGCGATGAAGCAGGGCGACTTTTCCAATTACAACTCGGAGGGATTCGCAACCCTGATCAACCCGTTTACCGGCACTCCCTATCCTGGCAATGCGATTCCCTCGGGCATAAGCCAGATCGCCCAGAACACCCTGAAACAGTTCTACCCGGATCCGAATATCGGCAACCCGGCGTCGTACACCGATGACGGCACTCCGAACTACCAGGCCAACGTCGATGCCAGCGGGCACTCGGATCAGTTCGACGTCCGCGGCGACCAGTACATTGGCGGCAATGGGAAATTCCTGCTCTGGGGCAAGTTTACGTGGAAGGACTTTCCCATTAACAGCCCCACGGTCCTGCTCGTCCCGTCGGCGGAGAACACCAACCAGAACCGCTCCCTGAAGATCGATACCAACTGGACCATCACGCCTTCTCTAATCAACGAGGGCGGTTTTGGCTTTACCCGCTTTACGAAGGGCTCCAGCAATAGTTTCGACGGCAAGGCGTGGACCACCGCGCAAGGTTGGCAGGGTCTGCAAAACCTCTTCTACAACGGCATTCCGGAAATGGATTTCAACCACATACAGAGCCTCAATGCCAATCGCCTCACCGGTCTAACCAAATCCCTGACCTACGACTATACCGATGTGTTGATCTGGACCAAGGGACGGCACACGATGAAGTTCGGCCTCAATATTCAGACCCTGGAGGCCATTTCGCCGCTCGGGTTCAACGGCTCCGACAACTACGGCACCTATTACTTCAACACCAGCGGCAGCACTGGCTTGTTTACCGGGGTCGACTTCGCTGACTTCCTCCTTGGGATTCCCAACGCCAGCTTTTACGACGTCGTGCGCCAGGACAATGACGGCATTTCAGCCCACTACCATTTCTTCGGTCAGGATGAGTGGCGGCTGAATTCAAAGCTAACCCTCTCCTACGGATTGCGCTACGAATATCACCCTGGCTACTACGATCGTTACGGCGACATCGGCAATTTCGATCCCAACATTCCTCTCTCGGGCGGCATTATCTACCCTCAGGGCAAGCAGGCATTGCTGGCGCAGAGTTATCTGGCCAGCGCCAACGCCTGCAATCCAGACGGCGTGAACAACACCAACTCGTCGGTGATTAACGGCGCACCCTGCATGCCGGTGACGGGGAACTCCGATGCGCACTACCCCGCGGGCCTGAAGAAGGTTCCGCATCTTCGCTTCATGCCGCGTTTCGGCTTTGCTTACCGGCCCATGAACAATGACAGGTGGGCCATCCGGGGCGGGTTCGGTATCTACCAGATCAACATGCTTGGTTCAAGCTTCTACTCATTGACTGGAACGGTCCAGGCCCAGACCCAGGCCTTCACCAACAGCTATGACCCGGCTACGCACGCCATCGGTTTCATGTGGCCGCAAGTCTATTCCGGATCTGGCAGTTCGGGGGGCACCACCAATTACGGCCAGGATTACTTCGGCACCGCCAACAGCGTGGACTGGAAAGATCCCTACACCGAGCAATGGTCGCTCTCCGTGGACCACGATCTGGGTTCAGGCTTTGCGGTGCGCGCTTCGTACATCGGCTCCGCGACGCGGCAACTGGTCTGGGCTCCGGACGAGAACACGCTGCCATTCTCGACCACCGTTTCGGCCTTTGACCAGCCTTTCACCGCGCGGCTGTTCCCCAACTGGGGCCGCATCAATACACGCGCCACAGGCTCCAACTCCAGCTACGAGTCTTTCCAGGCGGAAGTGAGTCGCCGCATGCAGCAGGGGCTCGAATTCCACTCTACGTTCAGCTACGCCGACGCCAATGCCGATAACCAAGGTCCGGCCAATGTGGGCTTTGGAGGCGAGGGCGGTGGCAACCGGGCGACATCCATCCTGAGCCGCAAGGCGGACTACGGCAAGGTCTATGGCACGAGGCGTTTGCGCTGGAACACCACCGGCCTATATGACCTTCCGTTCGGTCGCGGAAAGCTGATCGGGGCTAACGTGTCACGCGCTGCCGATGCCGCAATTGGCGGCTGGCGTCTAGCCGCCATCTTCACTACCCAGAGCGGCGCTTACATTACGCCGTACTTCCCCAGCGGCCAGGAAGATCCCTCCGGAACCGGCTCTGGTCTCACCACCACCGCGGCCGGCTGGGATCCCGGCCACCGCAACCAATATGCGGACAGGGTTACGGGCGTCAGCGTCAATCCAAACGGTAAGGGACGCTTGAACTGGATCAACTCCGCGGCCTTTGCCTGCCCCGGCGATAACACGTGGTCGCTCGGCAACCCCTGCCTGACCGGCAGTGGCTCCGGACCCCATCCGTTGCCGATCGGGCGATTTGGCAACGCGCCCAACGGTACGGTCGAAGGCCCGGGCCTGGTCAACCTTTCCGCGGGTCTGAGCAAGTCATTCACGATCACGGAGCGGTTGCACGTGAGAGCGGAAGGCACGTTTACTAACGTACTCAATCACACCAACCTCGGCGATCCATACACGGACCTGAGTGCGCCGAACTTCGGGATCGTGAGCTCCAGTATCGGGGCGGACTTCGGCGGAGCGCGCACCGGGCAGGTCTCAGTCCGGGCCGAGTTCTAAAGCGGTTCGTTCATTTATCCATTGCGGCGTGAGGCCAAGTTAGCTCACGCCGCTTTTCTTGTGCGGCACCAGCATCCGGGTGCAGACTGTCCATCTCAGCGAAATTTACAACTCCTCCTGGTGATCGTGCGTCCAATGCCCAGGAAGAGTTTGGCAGAGCGCAAATCCAGCCCGAGGGCGCGCCTGCCGTTCTTTTGCTTGTTTCTGCCTCCCATGCACGTTTGCGGCAAGGGGGGGGACTTTGATACGCTCAGGCATTCTTCGGGCACACTGAAGGGAGAGATTTTGTTATGGCAGAAGACAACAGAATCAATGGATTTGCATGGTTTTTAGCGGGTTTGGGCGTCGGTGCACTGGCGGGAATTTTATATGCTCCCAAGAGCGGGCGCGAAACCCGGGACGACCTGGCAAACAGCGCCCGGGAGGGCACCGAATACCTCCGCAATCGTAGCAAGCAAGTGGCAGAGCAAGTCGGCACCATTGTCGACAAGGGCAAGGAACAAGTGGGTGAGTATGTGGATCGCGGCCGCGAGGCTGTAGATCGTGGACGGGCCCAATGGGAAGACTTTGTGGAGCGGGGAAAGAGCCTGGTCGGTGAACAGGGTTCGCGAGTGGCTGCAGCTGTGGATGCGGGACGCCAGGCCTATAAGTCCGGCAGCGCTCCAGGGGCTCCCGGCACCGCGGGTACGACAGGTGTAAGCAGTCCGACAGCCACGACTACGGGATCGTAGGACACAATCTCCGACCGAGCCTCGAGTCGCGAACCCGTATTAACCCTCCGGACGAAACGAGGCTGGCCGGGTCTGAATGGCCCGGCACGCCCCTGGAGAATTTCAAGTAGAGCCAATAGGAAGCAGCAGTCCCGGCCGTTGGGCCGGGTGCCGCATGGGGGAGCAAACCCATGCTGGCCGGTTGGCTCACGGTCAGTGTGCCTGGACCAGACCCACTGCACGATTCTCAGTAGCGGCCGGCACTTGTTGTACGTGAGATCACCATGCCAAATTCGAATATTGAAACGCTTCTGATGATTTTTGTCGGCATCACCGCGGTGGCGGTGCTGCTACAGGCCTGCGTTCTCCTGGGAATCTTTTTGACGGTGCGCAAGGCGGTTCAGAGAGGACAAGACCAGGCCGATGACGTGCGGGTCAAGCTGATCCCTTTCCTCGATAGTTCGAAGGAACTGATGGAGTCGGGGAAAGACGTGGTCAAGCTGGCGAAGGACCTCATAAAATCCGCGGACGCTGTTATAACCGATCTCGAGCCACGCCTTGAATCCGCGGCCACGGAACTGGCCGACATGGCTCGCGATGTGCATCTGCAGGCAAACCGGTTGCAAGCCTCCGTCGACGAGGTTGCGGGCAAGGCACGGCGCCAGGTCGACCGTGTCGATCAGATGGCCACGTCGACATTGAACGGGCTGGAGCGCTTTGGCAGCGTTGTGAATCAAGCCGTGAATCTGCCCGTCCGGCAACTGAGTGGGGTGATCGCGGCAGCGAAGGCTGTGGTTGAGGCTCTGCGTGCGCCGGCTCGGTCACGCCCGCGCCGCGCACCCCAGCCGGCGCCTGTCGCTGACGACAAGGACCTGTTCGTCTAGGAACGGGAAGTTAACTGGGAAATCACAACGGAACTGATCGCCCATATCGCCGAATTCCGGCGGTCTTCGATTAGTCTGGGTGCGGAGGCCAGGAATGTCTCTTCGGCTGCTCAGGCTTTTGTTGTTGGGAAGTTTCTTGCCCGGTGTACCGGGATTCGTATCAGCCCAGGCTACGCCATCCGCGGCGCTCCTCGCCTTGTCCAAGCAGGATCACACACTGGCAATCATCGATCCAACCAGCCTGCAAGTGTTGGCGCGCATTCCCGTCGGCGATGACCCGCATGAAGTGGTTGCCTCTGCCGACGGGCGCACCGCCTACGTTTCCAACTATGGCTTCGGCAGGTTTCATACTTTGACTGCCATCGATCTCGTCAGTCAAAAGCAGAAGGGGGAGATCGACCTCGGCGCGCTGCGCGGGCCGCACGGCCTCGACTTCGTGCAGGATAAGGTGTGGTTCACTGCCGAAGCCGCAAAGGCCATCGGCAGCTACGATCCCGCAACGGAGAAGATCGACTGGATCATGGGAACGGGGCAGAACCGCACCCACATGATCTACGTGTTTCCCGAAGCGAAACGCATTGTGACCACCAACGTGAACGCGGCGACGGTGACGATTCTGGAGAAGAACGAAAGTCCGGCAGGCATGCCGCCCGGGCCGCCGCCAGGCGCGGATCCCCAATCCGGGCCTCCTCCAGGGATGCCACAAGGCCCTCCGCCCGGTCCTCCCGGCGGCGACTGGAATGAGACCGTAATCCCGGTGGGTCGCGGGTCGGAAGGGTTTGATATTTCCCCCAATGGCAAAGAGGCCTGGGTTGCCAACGCCGGGGACGGAACAATTTCAGTGATCGACATCGCTCTAAAAAAAGTGACCGCCACCCTGGCAGCCAACGCGCGCGGCGCCAACCGTCTCAAATTCACGCCCGACGGCAAGCTAGTGTTGGTAACGCCCGGCTCGGCCCTGGTTATATTCGATTCGGCCACGCAGAAAGAAGTAAAGCGTCTTCCCAATGTCCACGGATCGGGAGGCATCCAAATGCAGCCGGATGGCTCTCGGGCCTACGTGGCTTGCGGTCGTGATGGCTACGTTGCGGTCATCGACCTCAAGACAATGGAAATGGTTGGGAAGATCGACATTGCCGGGCCCGATGGGCTGGCCTGGGCCGTGCGACCCTGAGGCTGCGCTGATTTGCACTTCTACTGAACTTTGAACTCAATCACCTGGATCGAATAGCCTGGCATGATGTGATGCAAGTGGGCGCTCACATAATGGAGCGCGCTTTCTACTGGAACAATCTGCTGCGGATGATCGATGCTGTTGGTGGCCCGCGTGTCCTTCGCGCTCAGCGTCACCAGCTTCGCGGTGGGCGCCAGTTTAGCTCCGGTCAAATCGATATCGACCGGCTGCGGGCTCGACTCGCCGTTCACGAGTTTCAGATACAGGCGCTTCTTTGCGGCATTTGCGGTGATCGAATAGAAGAACTTCGGTCCCGCGTTTTGTAACTCCGACCCAAGCGTGTGATCGCCGAGATACGAGCCGAACATCACCTGCGCATAGTACGCCGGCGAGCCGTAGCTCTTCAGCGTGTCGTACCCGATGAGGTCCGTCTCCCACTGCATGCCGCCGGGATTCACATTGACCAGGAGCGGGGCATAGGAAGCCATGACGATCAGATCGCTGTTGCGTTCGAGGCCGGTCATCCACGCCGCATCGCCCAGTGCCGCGCCCATGTTGGGCGTGGGCGAGCCTTCGCGCGTGGCCCACTCGCCCACGAAGATCTTCGGTCCATTGCGATCAACCTTGTCGTAGTGCGTCGCGTCGTGAAAGTTCTGCGTGGCGCGTACGTAGTAATGATCGTCCTGCACGTCGGGCTTCATGTTTTTGAGGGGCGTGGTCGCGATCAACTGCAGGTCGGGATATTTCGCCTTGATGGCGTTGTAAAACTGCGCGTAGCGTTCGTCGTAGCTGCCGGATTTGTCGAATTGATCCTCATTGCCGATTTCGACATAGGTGAGCTTGAAGGGCTCGGGGTGGCCGTTCTTCGCGCGTTCCGCACCCCATTTCGTATCGGTACCGCCGGTGACATATTCAATCTCGTCCATGGCGTCGCGCACGTAGGGCCCAAGATCGGCTCCGGGACTTACGTGTTCGCCCATAAGCGAGTAGCCCGCATATACGGCCAGGACAGGATTCATTTTCAGGTCTTCGCACCACTCCAGAAACTCGAGCAGGCCCATGCCATCCGACGAGTGATACATCCAGGGGCTGGGATGAGTGGGCCGGTCAACCATGGGACCGATGGTCTTCTTCCACTCGAAACGTTCATCGATGTGGTTACCCTCGAGATAGTTTCCGCCCGGGAAGCGAAGGAACGCCGGGTGCATCGCGGCCAGCTTTTCCATCAGGTCAACGCGATTGCCGCCGAGCCGGTTGTGATAGGTGGGCGGAAAGAGTGAAACGAGATTGAGCCACAGTGTTCCGGAATGACTGACGGTCAGGGCCAGATGATAGGCCGCTGAAACGGGGACGAGGCCGGTTTTGAGAGTGAATTGATACTGCTTCCAGTCTGTGCCGATCCCTGAAACCAAAGCCGTGGCCACCGCCTTGCCGCTGTCATCGCCCACCAGGCTCACGGTCACCGGACCCATATCGCCTCCACCTGCCCTGGCGTAGAAGGAGCCTTTGTACTCCGTGTTGGGCCGCACGGGCATGCCCCAGTAGCCCACGTTGATCACGCCGGCCTGGTTGCCCGGAGTCGCCTTTTCGACATCGAGGCGAAGGCTTGTCTTGAGCGCATCGCTCGGGCCGGTCTGTTTGTCGATGTCCATCTTCGCCACTGCATTTCCGTTTTCGAGCAGGTACCAGTAGAGGATGCCGCTCCAGTCGGACCGGAAAGTGCGGTTGCGCACCAGTTCCCCGTACAGCCCGCCGTCATAAGAGAAGTTGATTTCCTCAGTCATGAGTCCATAGAGCGTGGGACTGACCGGCGAAATCTGCTGATCGGCGTGAATGGTGAGATGAGCCGGAGGCGCCTGAGCGAGAGCAGCTGTGAACGGAAGGGCAAGTGCAGTGCAGGCGAGTATTTGAGCAAACGTTTTCTCAGGCATCGGCAATTCTCCCTGTGTTTTCGGTGCCGCGCCAGTATATCGCATGCTCCCGCCACGTTCCCTGGGCGCTTCTCTTCTTGCTCTTGGAGTGAGGGGCCCCTAAATCGACATCTTTTTATGATCCGTGGTTCAGTTCACATTGTGGATTCTTCAGCGACGTCCAGCTGACGCCCTCAGGTAGGTACGGCGTAGACCCAATCCTGAAAAGTCGCACGGATGCGAAAAACTTACACGTCGTGAATTGGATAAATTGGCCAAAGTTACATCATCCAAAGGATGCTGTATCTTTGTTATTGGGTTGCTTAACTATAAGCCATCTTTCATCAATAGGTTCCATAAACGAGACGGCGTTTGGCATCGGAGTTGCATGCATTCACGCAATCGATCATTGCGGGCCGGGACTCCTGATCCGTCTTTCATCGATGATGCTCGTGAATAACTTGCGTAGGTGAAATATAGATTGCAGTGAAGCAACTAATATATGACACTGCAAGTTGAGAGCGAAACAGATCTGCGTCGTGAGCGTGAACGATAGTGGGGCTCGTCAACCCGCAAGCAGAACCACAGTCTCGGACCCCGCGATGTGAAAACGCCAATTGACGAGAAGCTCGCAGATTATCGAAACGGCCATAGCAGATTGACTAAGGTCGATTTGCGATCTCGTTTTTAGAACTCTGGAAAAAAGAGGACACGAATATCTATGCAAAAGGATAGACCGTACATACTTCCCCAGTCGGCCGAAACAACGTCTTCTGTATCCAGCCCGGGCGGGCAAAAACCTGCTAAGTGCCCTCAGTGCGGCGCAGGGCCCGCGTATCCTCGCGATTACGCGGATTATGTGCCTCCCAACCGAGGTTAAGCCGCGCCAGGTAGAACTCGACACAAAAACTGAACCCACAGTCTTCGCGCGTCCGTGCAGAAGGCAAGCCCGGTAGCAAGCGGATTTGCGGCTGCTTGCGAAAAGCGCCGAACTTCTTATGGGCGAACCCCCACTCCTTGCAGGCCAAGGGAGGAAAGCGTCGCGTGCTCTGCGTCGCGATGCCGCGCTTCGCGGCGGGAATGGTGATCGGAACCCTCGAAAGGAGTTCCTGCGGAGGCGTGTGCGTTCGGAGCGGGAGAATCATATTGCTTTGTTATCGCTTCTTTATTTTGTTTACGCTGACTGCTCTATCAGTGAGCGCCTCAGTTGCGGAGTCCGCAGGGCCTGCGGCAGCGACGCAAAGCCCGCACGGCAGACTCAATATTCCGTGCGGGACGTGTCACATCCCTGTGGATTGGAAGGTGATCCCGAGCAAGATCAGGTTCAACCATGCCCAGACTGGCTTTCCGCTCCGCGGGCGCCATACCGCCGTGGCATGCCGTGACTGCCATGCCGATCTTAATTTTGCGAACACTCCTGATAAGTGCCAGGATTGCCACGCTGACCTGCATCGCCGCAAGAACGGGGCAGAGTGTGAACTTTGTCACAACTCGAATGGCTGGCAGGTTTCAATTCATAACATTAACGAGCATCAGGATCGTTTTCCGCTGATTGGCGCTCACGCCGTTGTGGACTGCTATTCATGCCACAAGGTGGGAACTGTCGGGCAGTTCAATCGCTTCGGACTCTCGACAGAATGCATCAGTTGCCACGAGTCTGCGTTTAATAAGGCCTCCGCTCCAAATCATCGCGCCTCGGGTTTTTCTACTGATTGCCAGGAGTGCCGGCGCCTGAAGAATCGAAACTGGAGCCAAAGGGCAAGAAGGACATGCCTATGCACCGATCGATCCGGGGGCAATTCCAAAACCCCTGGTGCTGGCTTTCCCACCTCATCGAGCTAGGCGGCGCGCGCGAGCCAGCTTTTCATCGTGTTGGCGTCGACCAGGCCGGCCTGCTGGAACTGGAGGGCACCGTTGGCAAACACGGCGAAGTTCGGAATTCCCTGAACGTTATACCGTGCGGCGAGTTCGGGGAATTGCTCCGTGTCGACCTTGAGGACGACGGCGCGGCCCGCGAGTTCGCGCGCCACCTGGGCAACGTGTGGCGCCGCCATCCGGCACGGGCCGCACCACGAGGCCCAGAAATCAACCAGGACTGGAACTTTGCTGTCACGGACAATTTCGTCGAACTCCGCTGGGCCAACCGCAACGGGCTCGGCCATGGGTGGCAGGGGAGTTTTGCAGGCGCCGCATCTTCCGGTATGGGCGAGGTGTTGCGCTGGTATTCGATTCGGCTTCCCGCAAGATGGACAATTTCTAACGACGGCCATGGCGAAGTCCTTTATTGAATTACGCAAATAGCTGTCAGACGATCCAGCCGCCGCCGACCACTTCATCGCGATCGTAAAAGACGGCGGACTGACCGGGCGTGACGGCGCGCTGCGGCTCGTCGAACGTAGCGACGACTTCGCCGATTCCGGCGGGCTCGAGCGTGGCCCACGCAGGCTCGTGGCGATGGCGGATCTTGATCTTCACGCGCATCGGTTCAGTGAGCGCTGGAATGCTGATCCAGTTGAGGCGGCTGGCGCGAAGCGTGTGTGTGGCCAACTCCGCATCGGCGCCGACCGTGACTCGGTGGCTGGCAGGATCGATCTGGAGGACGTAGAGCGGCGATGGCGACGCAACCTTGAGCCCCTTGCGCTGGCCGACGGTGAAATTGGAGATGCCCTCATGGTGGCCGAGGACCTCGCCGCTTGAGGTGACCAGTTCACCGTCGGTCTCAGGCATGGGTCGGCCCTGTTCCTCGAGATACGCCGTGAGGAACTGCTTGTAGTCGCCGCCGGGGATGAAGCAGATCTCCTGGGAGTCGGGCTTTTCGGCCAGGGCGAGGCCGTGGTAGCGCGCCACCTCCCGTACCTCCGGCTTTGTCATCCGGCCGAGCGGGAACAGGGTGTGTGCCAGCTGCTGCTGGGTCAGGCCGAAGAGGAAGTATGTCTGATCCTTGGCGAGGTCGGCGGGGCGCTTCAGAATCCAGCGAGACCGTGCCGGATCATACTCGTTGACTGCGTAGTGGCCAGTGGCGACGCGGCTCGCGCCGATGGAGCGCGCGGTCTTCAATAGCTGGTCGAACTTGATATGGTCGTTGCAGAGAGAGCAGGGAATCGGCGTGCGCCCGGCAAGATATTCGCTGACGAATGGTCGCACCACATCCTGCTCGAATCGCTCTTCCTGGTTAACGACGTAGTAGGGAATGCCCAGGTGTTCAGCCACGCGGCGAGCGTCATACACGTCATCCAGAGAACAGCAGCGGCCGGCCTTGGGCGCGTCCGGGATGCCATGCTTGCCGGCGAGGCGGGTCTGGTCCCAAAGCTGGAGGGTCAGGCCGACGACATTTGGGCGTGAATCGTCGGAGCCGTCGCCGCGGGCGAGGATCGCCGCTACCGTTGAGGAATCGACTCCTCCGGACATGGCGACGGCGATGGTATCAATGTGTGACATGGCTCAACTTTTCGATGCTCCGGGCCGGGAAGTCGAGCCTCACGAGCGGGTGGAGTTTTGTGGTCTCCCACCCTTTCCTCAGAAAAAAGCGGAAAGGATGGGGCACGGAGAATTTGTGGCTCGGCCGGCTTATCCCAGCGTCCCGGCTTCGACCGGCGATAGCGCTCGCAGGCGTTCGACGGCTTCGGGAACCACGCCCAGCACGTGATCGACGTCCGCTTCGGTCGCGGTTTTCAGGAGGCTGAAGCGCAGGCTGGCTCGGGCGCGGGCCTTATCGAGGCCCATGGCCAACAGTACGTGGCTCGGCTCGGTGGCGCCGGAGTGGCATGCCGACCCACCCGACACCGCCACGCCCTTCAGATCGAGCGCGATCACCAGCGCTTCGCCTTCCAGTTGGTTGAACCATATATTGCTGGTGTTGGCGACTCGCGGAACATAGCTGCCATTGTCAGACCCGTTCACGCCGGTGCCGGGAAGACGCAGGATTTCGGTTTCGAGTCGATGGCGAAGGCCGGCGAGACGGTCGATCGTTCCATCCTCCAGGCTATGCATGGCCAACTCTGCGGCTTTGGCAAAGCCCACGATACCGGCCACGTTCTCGGTGCCGGCGCGGCGGCGGCGCTCATGGCTTCCGCCTACCAGCAGCGACTCCACTGGAGTGCCGCGGCGCACAAACATGGCTCCCACGCCCTTGGGCCCGTTCATTTTGTGCGCGCTGATGGAGAGCAGGTGGCAGCCGATCTTGCGTACGTCGACGGGAATCTTGGCCGCGCCCTGCACCGCGTCGATATGGAAGAACACGCCCGTATCCGCGGCGATCTTGCCGATCGTCTCCACCGGCTGCACCACGCCGGTTTCATTGTTGGCCAGCATCACGCTGATGAGCCGGGTTTCGGGCCGGATGGCGCGCAGAATGTCGTGGGGGTCGATCAAGCCGCTGGGCTGCGGGGCAACGAAGGTCGTCTCCACCCCGTGCTGAGCCATTACTTGTGCGGCCTGCAGGATCGCCGAATGCTCGATGGAGGTGGTAATGAAGTGATCGCCCGGATGAAGGAGCCCGAAGATAGCCGTGTTGTCGCCTTCGGTGCCACCGGAATTGAACACCACCTCGGCGTCGTGGCAATTAAAGAACTCGGCCAGGGTCTCTCGAGCGCGGTCCACAGCAGTGCGGGCATGCTGCCCGTGGAGGTGAATCGAGGAGGCGTTGCCAAAGTGCTCCATCCAATACGGACGCATGGCCTCCATGACCTCTGGGAGCAGAGGTGTAGTGGCATTGGCATCCATATAGACTCGGCGCATGTGACGTTCTCCTGTTATTTGATTGTAAGGGCAAAACGGATTTTCGCACCGGTTGGTTCGATTCGCCGTTTCGTCACATTCATAATCCGATTCACGATTCCGGAGTGTCGGGACGCTCGGGCGCTCTGGTAGAGTTCGTTCACGCGGCGAACCGATGCCGCGCGAGGAGATTCCAATGCACGGATTTGTTCGCAATACCGGCAGCATCGTGGCTTGTTGTTTGCTTGTCGCAGCTGTGACTCTTGGCCATGCCCAGGGTGCGGCGGCGAAGCCCGCGGTGGGCACGGTGATGACCCCGGCTGCAACCTACGGAAAGCTGCTGGACGGGATGAGCAAGGAGTTTGTCGACGCCGCCGAGGCCATGCCCGAAGACAAGTTCAACTTCGCACCTCCCGAGAGCGCGGGAGATTTCAAAGGCGTACGCTCCTTTGGCGAACAGGTAAAGCACGTCTCGGAGGCCAACTGGTACTTCTTCGGCGGTTCCATGAGCGAGGCCGACAGCAAGGCCAAGCACGACGCCATTGAAAAGCTCTCGTCGAAGGCGGAAATTATCCAGGCGCTCAAGGATTCCCTGACCCAGGCACACGCATTCATCGACGGCACGACAGCCCAGAACGCATTCGTGATGACGGCCAATGGAACGCGAGGCGGGATGGCGGCTTTCGGCATCGCCCACATGATGGACCACTACGGCCAATTGGTGGTTTACCTGCGCATGAACGGCATCGTGCCGCCGGCGAGCCGGGGGTCGATGTAAGGGGCAAAAGGAACTCAGGAGTCCATGAGGCCCACGCGGGACGGCAAGCCCGTCAGGTATCGCTATCGACCGGTTCTTTTTGAATCCCGAAATCGGAATTATCGGGGTTGGATTCGGCTTTTCGGAGTTTATGGAGGGTATTTCGGTAGAACCAGGCCGCTGCCAATCCGCCCGCAAGAGCGGATGCAGCTGCGATGGTTCCGACCTTGATCCAGGCCGAAAGCGATCCATCCGAAGCAGATGGTTCTGTAGATCGTGCAGATTCTAAAGGTTTTGCGGTTTGCGGTTTCATCAGTTTCCAGGCCCATAGGATGGCATGAACAGACGAAAAAAGCCAGTTTTAGAGGCGGGAATCCTAATTGACTTCCGACGAAAGCGGGGGTCCAGAAAGATTTCAATTTTGGTATTTGCTTTTTTTCAAATCTATAGTATCGTGTAGATATTCCGGTGATGAGGGGTGGTACTCCTACCCCCTCAAAATCGGGAGTAGTTTGCGTCACTGGCCTCCCGGCACGAACAGCAAAACGTTCGTGCCGTCTTTTTTTTGTACAATCGAGGGCAGAGAGATCCTTATATGAAGAACTCGATCAAACGCCGGTGGATCCTGGGCCTGGTGGTCGCGACCGTCACGGTGGCCAGCTATGCCCAATGGTCGAACCCCGCCGACGATGTCCCTGCTTATCATCCGTCAGCCCCCCTTAAGTTTGCCCCGCTGCCGCCCATCATGAGCGGTTCGCAATTGAGCGGCGACAACTTCCGCTTCGGGTGGCAAGTCCACGTTTACCAGCAGGTGGCGAAAGTCAGCACCGTTGTTTTCCAGTTGCCCTGCAACTGCCGCTGCGACAGGGCTCTCGGCCACACCAGCCTGCGGAGCTGCTTTGAGACCCTGCACGGCACGGAGTGCTCAACTTGCGCCAAGGAAGGCTTTTACGCCTACCAGCAGACCAAGTTGGGCAAGACGCCGGAACAAATCCGGGCCGCGATTGCTCGCCACGAGTACGAGAGCATTGACCTGGAGAAGCAGTAGGGAAGGCCGTCGCGGTCGAATCCGGAATTCAGCGTAGAATGAAATATGCAGCACGAGCCAGTCTGGCCCGGCTCGCACCCGCCGTACCCCCTCGCACATCGAACGAGGAGGTGGCAATGGGGGCGTCACGGTTTCGACGGGATCGATTGCGGCTCAGGAGGCATGTCGGGGTGTGGGCACCCGTAATCGCCTGCAAAACAAAAGTTGCCAACGATAATCTGGCACTTGCTGCTTAATTAATTAAGCAGCCGTCCCTCACGGCTTCGCCTATGGGCTGTGAATCGGACGTCATTCAGTAGGCTGGTGGTTGCGGCTCGGTCCGTGTCGTAACCGCGAGATCATCGGACTAGCTTTACGCGCATCTTGTCCGTTCTGAGCGCGTGAGGCGAAAACATGCGGAACCGGACTGAGCATGGATTCTCCTGGCTGACAGCGATTTCGGACGCGGGTTCGACTCCCGCCGCCTCCACCAATCTATACTGCTTATTTTTCAGCAGCTTGTAAATTCAGACGGAAAAGCTCAGGCCAAACTGTACAGTCACTGTACAGTCGCGCCCCAGAGTTTGCCCCAATTTGGCGATTCGAGCAGAATCTCGCTGAAGTCGGGGTGCTCATGCTTTCCGTCTATACCCGCCACCATCCAGATTGCAAGAACGCCGGCGACAAGACATGGCGTCGTTGTAGCTGCCCCAAGTGGATCTGGGGATCCCTTAATGGCAGGTTCATCCGCCAGAGCGCCAAGACCCATCGCTGGGAAGAGGCCGAAGAGCTCCGACGGCAGCTGAGCGAGGGACCGCTGCCAGCAGATCATCCTGGCGCAAAACCGGATCCAGCCGTCGCCGCGCCGGTTGTGCGTCACGAGAGCCCAATTCCCGAGCGACCCCAAAAGCCAAGGGTCACCGTAGAGATGGCTGTCGAGGCCTACCTGACCGATGCAACGAGCCGGGGCGTCGCGCCGGCAACGCAGACCAAGCTTACAACAATCTTCCGCAAGCAGTTTCTCTCCTGGACGCGATCGCAGGGGCTTGCCTACCTCGATGAGATCGACCTCGACGCTCTCCTGAACTTTCGCAGCACCTGGAGTGATGGCGCCTTGGCAAAGCAGAAGAAGCAAAGCCGATTGATCGGTTTCTTCTGGGCCTGCGTGCGGCGCCGGTATCTTCAGGAAAACCCGGCTCTCGGATTGGGCAAGATCAAGGTTGTCCAAATCCCCACGGACTACTTCCCGCCGGAGGAATTCGACCGCATCATCGACGCCACCTACCACGTGTGTGACAATCGGGGCGGATTCATTGATACCGATTCGAATCGCACGCGGCTCCGCACGATGACACTGTTAATGCGCTGGAGCGGGCTGCGCATCCGCGACGCCATCACCCTCGAACGGCACCGCCTTCACGGCGACAGCCTTCTCCTCTACCAGGCAAAGACCGGAACACCGGTGTATGTTCCGCTCCCTCCCTTCGTGGTCGAGGCGCTCCAGAATTTGCCGGCCGGCCCGAAACCCAATCTCCGTTACTTCTTCTGGAGCGGCAATGGGGATCCCAAAAGCGCGGTCGCCAATTGGCAGAGAAGCTATCGCCGCCTGTTCAAGCTGGCTGATATAAGGACGGCGGACGGCGAGGTCAAGCGCTGCCACCCGCACATGTTCCGCGACACCTTCGCGGTCGAGATGCTGCTTGCGGGCGTCCCCATCGATCAGGTCTCGCTTCTGCTTGGCCACGCTTCGGTGAAGATCACTGAGAAAAGCTATTCCCCGTTCGTGAAGGCCAGGCAGGTCCAACTGCAGGAAAGCGTGCGCAACGCTTGGAAACAGGCTCAGTCGCCTGGGAGTGGACCGGAAGGCAAACCACCCGCTCTCGGGATGGCCGAAAACAAGCGCGCAGGCTGGCAAGTGATTCGATCCCGAAAGAAGACAGGGACGGATTGATCGCATTTCGATACGCGGCGCCAGAAATCTGGGTGCACGTTTTCTCATTTTTGCCGATTCCTTGAATACGGGCACCGCACTTCGAAATTTAGCGCGCGATTACGTTTGCGATCGGCAAGGCGCTTTGCGATTCGAGAACGACCACGATACGTGTGGTGGGCAGGGCAACCAGCTTGCCTTTTGTCATCCGTCAGTCTGCAGTGGTATTTATGCAGCCGTGTTTTTTGACCGAGGAATGAACCCACGTTACATGTATCTCGTACGGTTCTTATTTCGATTCATCGACGGTGTTCGCGCACCATCGTGATTCATAAGACCAGAGAGGTACCGAATGGAACTCACACACCAGCCGAATGTTTCGGTCATTCCCGAAAATGCGCAAACTAGCTTCAGTCCAGTCGCTCTGGAAAGGCATTACACAGTTTCTGACCTGTCCAAGCTTTGGTTCTTTAGCGAGAACACCATTCGACGGTTATTCTGCCACGAACCTGGAGTAATTAAGATCGCGCGTCAACCTACCCGAATCAAAAGGGGCTATACGTCCTTAAGAATCCCGGAAAGGGTGGCTCAACGCGTACACAAGCGACTCCAGGGTCTCGCCTGACAGCGCGCTCGTAATTTAGCGCGTCCGCAGGACGACAGGCTAACCCACTATCGGGGTACTGGCGGTTAGACAGAGATCGTAATGAGGCGAATTCTGCAATCCGAATTTTGAAACGAGGAAACGTGTGGCGATCAAATTCAAAGAAGAAGATGCAAAGACCTGTTTTCGGTGCCAAGTAAATCCGCCCCAATTTCGCTTGATCTCACTTGCGAAGCTCCCAACCGAGGGCGGCACTCTTGAACCTGGTTGTTTGGTCGAGTTGCTCTGCCCATCGTGTCTGCGATTGGAAATGGATGATCTCTACGAAGCGTTTGCGCAGTCAAGAATTCCAGTGGGAGCGGATGAAACGCCGGATGTCTGTGTTTCCCGGCAAATTGGTTTCTCGGTCGTTCCACTCATGTTCAGTGAGCGAGAGTCTCAGTTGCTGATGGACGAGCTTCGAACAAATGGCTTCGAGACGGCGGCGAATTAACCTTAAGAAGCTTATGGATCGAAGACTGCCATCTGAAGTGTGGAGATGTCTCAGATGTGGTTGATGAAACTAGCAATACCCGCGAAGTCGCCAATTAGAAGCTCGGCAGGCCAGGGGCATCTTGGCTCATAACCCAAAGGTCGGTGCTTAAAGCGCATTGTTGGCAAAGATCTAGCCAGGACGCCAACCCCAAATTAACCCCAAATAACAGCCCCCTCGATCAGGTTCGGCCCATGTCGTCTTCAGGAACCATCGTCAATGCCGGTAATCCGCTCTTGACTACCGAGTTTCATGCACCGCTCGCGATCAGCCGCTCTAACTCGTCGTTCGTAAGGGTGGGTCCAGCACCACGCTCCCGACCAGCAGTCCACTAGTGATGTCAGGTTGGGGTATGGTCTGGATGGACGTAAGCCATCGACTGCCTGCCCGTCTTCGTCGTTTGACCGGAATCTGTCAACAAGCGCGGCATCGAGGCGCGGCCGTCGAGGCGGAGGGTGGACTGCGGTGAAGGTGCGACTTCTGGATAGGGTGTGGGGCAATACAACCCTTTGATCACCGCGAGGATCGATCCTCGCCATGATACGACGCCATTTTACAGATTCTGCCCTTCTCCTCCAGAGGGCCCGTCCGAGATGGCTCCTTTTTCTGGCCTTCAGGATTGACCTTCCATTTAGAGTAGGCCACGATGTAAAGCACACTGAGACCCAGCAGGGGTCCAACCACGGGAATGAACCAAAGCAACAGAATCCAAGGTGAAAACCCAGCCTTCCTGTAAATTTTCCGCAGCGGGATGACGCAGAGAAGAACGACAAATATCCCTGCCACAATTTGAATGATTGTCGTTGAGTTTATAAATGGTGCTGAATGCACGAATCCCTTTCCGGAGAATTAGCGGGCCACCAAGGTGGGCGCTGTGGGGTCCGCGTCAGAATGGTGATCGTGGCTGTGATCGTATCCGTGTACGCGCCCGGTGCAACAGACTTCCTGAAAGGAATGTTCCCGAAAACGGCAAGGTATCGGGTCCTCACTGACTGGTTCCATTCCTTGTATCCGTGCCGGGCGTGTTATCCCCAGTTCGCGATAAACGATTAATCTTGGAAGAAGCCGTAGTTCAGCACGTCGGAGTTAGGACCGGTCATTTTCCGGTCTGCGACGGTTGCCCACCCACCCACCCCGGCGTTCAGACCGATTAACCCGTTGAGGCCGTTGCTACAGGTCAACAAAATTTCTCCTTTAATGCTGGTTGGCCTTGTGGCAACAGCGACTGATTGTGGCGAGGAATCTCATGTGGGACGGTCCTCCCAGTCCGATGCCACGGCTTAGGATCGTTCAAAACAACCAAAAGTTCCTGTATTACCTGTCTGACCAAGTATTGATTCTGTTGAAGCGGATGTGCCTCTAACCCGAAATTAGCCCGCTCGCGCGGCGGGGGTGTGGAAAGGAGGAACTCTCCTACCGCCGTAAAACGAAACCGGCCGAGTTCGCCTCTCCCAGTTTGTAGAGCAACGATCGATAGCTCATCTTCAGCCACTGAGCGGTCCTCCGCCGGCTTCCCCCGTTAGCCCCCAGGACCTTGCGGATGATCTCCTGCTCGAGCTTCGCGGTGGCTTCCCTGGTGATTTGTTTGAGCGAAACCGGCCTCTCGAGGTCGATCTCTGTGATCCGATCCAACTCAGTATTTGGAATCAATTCTGCTGCTAAAACTTCCTCGTTGCCTATCACCGTATAGCTTCGAACGAGATTCTCGAGTTGGCGAATGTTTCCTGGCCAATCGAATCGTCGCATTAAACCGATCATCTCCGTGCTCAGAGGCCGGGGAGTTCGTTTCAAAACTCGCGAGTACATATGGAAAAAATAATCAGCCAAGAAGGGGAGATCCTCGATTCGCTTTCGCAGCGGGGGCAAATCGATCGTCACAGCATTCAGGCGATATAGAAGGTCCAATCGGAAACTACCGTCCCCGATCCGCGACTTCAGGTCAACGTTGGCGGTTGAAATGAGACGCACATCGATACGGCGGGTTTCCTGTCCCCCGACTCGCATGAAGCTGCCATCTTGCAGCAACTGGAGAAGCTTCGCCTGGACCGACAGATCCAGACTGGTAACTTCGTCCAAAAACAGGGTGCCGCCATCCGCCAGTTCAACTCGTCCGCGCTTTGTCATGGCAGCGCCCGTAAATGCCCCTTTTTCATAACCAAAGAGCTCGGACTCGATTAGACTATTCGGGATGGCGGGACACATCACCTTCACCCAAGGGAGTCGGGCGCGTGGCGACCGAAGGTGCAAAAGTCTGGCTAGTATTTCTTTTCCAGTCCCACTCTCGCCTTGGAGAAGGACCGGCACGTCGGTAGCCGCAGCCATCTGGATTTTGGATCGCACGATTGCCATCAGCGGTGAATGTCCGAAGACCACGTTGTCCGGGGGCAATTCATGTATGTCGATCAGGTCGTTTAGGTAGTTGTGTTGTGCCATGCGTCGTTTTCAGTTCCTCAGATGAAACACTTGTTCGGTTTGATCGATGCAAATGATTTGCCAATCCTTCGTGGGAGGCCGGGTAATCGCCTCGGGTAATTCACAAATGACGGTCAATAACGCCTCGAGTTACTCTAACTCTGTGCGCGAGAAAGGCTTAATACGAACGATCACTCTTGTCAAATTCATGAATACGCAAATGCCCCTTCCTGCCCCTGGACACGAAAGTGGTAACATTTTTCCCATAACTGGGACTGAAAAGTTTCATTTGTCATTCTGTATCGAATTACGACGAATTTCTTTGAGAAGAAGGGCGCAGGAACTCCAAGACGAACGCTCCCGGCTGCTCGAAGAGGCTAGGGAAATGGGGCTACTTCACCCCGCCGCATATTGTGACTCCGCTGGATCAACTCCGTCGGGCTCGGAATGAGACTGTGTATAGCCTTCGTGGTCCGGGCGGCCTAGTAGCTCTTACTGACGCCACGCCTTATGCCTCTGCGTGCGACCCACCGGCCGTCTTGTAAGGGCGGGATGAAGCTGCGAAACGATTTCAGGAAAGGCAAACGAGGCACGATTGCGCCGCCGCGTCGGTCGCCTCAGACGCCAGGGACAGGGCCGTTTCAATCGCGCCTATGCGCTTTCGGAGCATGCGCGCTTCAGGTCGTCCAGTATAGTGTCGTCGTGTCGGTTGCGGACTTGGGAGTCATCGCGGGGGCGCCATGTAAAAACGAGCTTACACCCGGAATTTCTTGTCGAAGGCCTCCCAATGGAGATATACTCGGCGGGTATCTGGGGGAACGAGTTACAAGGGACGAGATAAGCAGGTTAAATTTTGCGCCCCTTGGACGCGTTTATATCGCACGATCCGCCAGGCTCTTAATGCCGTGATTGAATTCAGGCAAAACTAGAGCATCCGCTTAGTTCAACGTTTCCCAGTCTGATTCGGCTTGACGACCTCGACACAGTCGGATGCCGACCTCTTTGCTCCAGTGTGATTCCTTCGACTGGGCGCAATAGCTATGGTCGGCCCGCTGGACGGGTGCGCCTTTGATTCATCCCCGCGCAATCGTGCGGGAATGGGTCTGACCTATCTTCTTGCCTTGAAGATACCGGGCTTAACGTTTGGATAAGGGTTGGCAATGGCTAGCTCCTCGCGTGAGTTCCATTCAGTGAAGCGCGGCTTCCCGCACATCGCTGTGATTGATGACGATCCGGCAGTTCTTGAATACGTCCGAGAGAGTCTCGGAAGTCAGTTCGCTGTTCATCTGTTTTCTTGTCCCGCCGAAGCACCCGGGATCCTGGAAAGAACCGCGGTACCCGACCTGGTTCTCCTGGACTGCAACGTGGGGTGTGATCGAGCAGGTGAGTCCGCGTTCGGGCTGCTTTCACGCATCCGCAAATCGAAGCCCTTCGTGCCCGTCGTGATGCTCTCCTGTTCGGGTGATACCAACGAACTGTTCCGCGCAAGTCAAATGGGCGCCGCCGGCTTTCTCTTAAAGCCATTTAAGAAAGGTGACATCGAGGGTCTCATCCATCAGTACGTTAACCAAACGGATTCTCCGCAGGCCGACGTCAAGGAAATCCCTTTGGATGACGAGTCCTCTTTTGTGCGGGGCAGCCGGCGAATGCGCGAAGTCGAATCCCACTGCCGGCTCGTTGCACCCACCGACATTCCCGTTCTGGTTCTGGGAGAAAGTGGCACAGGAAAGGAGATTGCGGCTAAGTTTATCCACAAGATGTCCCCCCGAAACCAGCGCAGTTTTCTCAAGGTTAACTGCGCTGCGATGCCCCTGGATCTCCTCGAAAGCGAACTGTTCGGTTACGAACCAGGCGCTTTCACGGGCGCAGTTAAATCCAAGCCGGGCAAATTCGAGCTATGCAACAACGGAACAATCTTTCTGGATGAGATCGGCGAAATGCCGACCGCATTACAGGCAAAACTTTTGCAGGTCCTTCAGGACGGAACGTTTTCGAGACTAGGCAGCCGGACCACCATAAAGGTGGATGTTCGTGTAATCGCTGCGACGAACATCAATATCAAGGCCGCAATTGCCCAGAAAGCGTTTCGAGAAGATCTCTACTATCGGCTCAACGGATTCTCGATACATATCCCACCGCTACGTGAACGTCGAGAGGAAATCCCGGTTCTCGCAAAATATTTTTTATCTCGGAACGCGGCAAAATTCGAACGCAATCCATTGCCCATATCCGCGACCCTGATGCAAGCCCTATCCAGTTACTCATGGCCGGGTAACCTTCGCGAGCTGGACAACTTCACGAAGCGATATTTAGTTCTTGAAGATGAGCAGGAGATCATCCGGGAACTCCATCCCGAGTTGAGCTCGTCTCTGCTCACAAGTCAACCGAAAGAACGGGAACCCATCACAAACCTAAAGCGCCTCGTGCGGGGGCTGAAGGGTGACACCGAGTCCGTCATGATTGCCAAAGCTCTCGACGAAACTGGCTGGAATCGAAAGTCCGCCGCAGCGCACCTGCAAATCAGCTACAAGGCAATGTTATACAAAATCAAGCAGTATCATCTCGAAAGAAACGGGACGCAGTGATAGTGGATCTAACGGCAGATTCCGACGGGGGGTTCGAAAAAGTAGTTATTTTTGTTGGAAACGAGATAATTAAAGGCTTCGTGCAGACTCGCGCCGGAGACAGCCTGGATGCATTATTGCAGAACGCTTCCGCTGATCCACCCACCCTCCTTCGGGTCTGGCGGCTTGGCGATGGAGAAATCCTGGAAATCCCAATTGGGAAAACCAAAGCGATTTTCTATGTGAAGGAGTTTGACGAGAACCGACAGCAGAAGAGTCTGCGATTCTACAAAGGTACACCGATCATGCACGGCGTGTGGATCCACCTGGAATTCACCGACGGTGAAATTATGGAGGGACTTGTCTATAACACTATTCGATTTCTTGTGGATCCTGGGTTCTTTATCATCCCTAGCGACCCCTACAGCAATAATCGGCTTGTTTACGTGGTCAAGAGCTGGCTAAAGGACTGTCGCATTCTAGGCCTACGCAACATCTAGGCTCCGGATCTGGTGTTCCTTCAGATTGCCAGATCAGTGCACAAGTTCGCTTGCGATATCGTATGCGAGGATCTCCACAGCGAGACCCGTTTCGTCGCCACCCAGATCGTCGATCCGGATGGTACGTCCCCGACCCTTGATACAACATAGTTTGGGATAACTCAGGGACGGAGGAATCGTGATGAAGAAGTCGAGAGGTTCGCCGATAGACGGCTTCTCTGGCTCTCCTACCATCCGAAGATAGACAGCGCGCGTGCTTATGTCTTTCGTGAAAGCCAAAATCTCCCGGTTGCGAATCGTTGCTATTGCGGGTGCTTGAACCCTGAAACGTGTGCTCCTCTGCTGATCCATCTTGATCTCCACTACTGAGCGGCCACTCTCGTGTAGCCACAGGTGGGCCATGCACACGGCATAAACCTATTCGGTTCGGCAGACACCGGATAAGGGCTCTAGCAGATCTAGACAAATGCAGTGCAAGTGACGTGCCAATGTATTCGGTTTGTTCTCAACGGGGATGGGCTGCCAGTCGACCGGAATATGCAAACGTTTGCGCTACTTAGGGGAAATGCTTATACAGGCTCAAACGGATGTTGACAAAGGTAATTCCCAATTGTCGTTAGAAGTTCTGTGTCCTTCTCTTGGCTGTGCCATCGATGCTGACTAGACCGTGAGCAGCCTCAACGGGCATTTCTCGTGTCTTCGTAGACAAAATTCATATGTTTCCCGAAGATGGCTGTCCTGCCGGCATTCATTGATTAGATCGCGGGTGCTCTCACGAATGATTTACCCGCATAGGACTCGTGTTCATCGAGCCTTTCGAGTGGCATCGACTTCCGTTCGTCCAGCCCCGCACAAAATTCAAGCCGCCATAACCTCTCGAATGTTTACGCCGGATGACTATCGTTATAATCCCAAAGTAACTCCGCCGATCTGCTTTTATTCAACACTCTTACTAACTTTCGTGAGACGCTTTCTAACAAGTCATTAACTGGACGTCTCCTGTAGAAGTACCCCTTCCCAGCATCCTGCGTTTCCCACTACGTCTCTGCAAGAAGAGGCGGGAATCGCACGCGTCAGATACGAATGTCACCCTTGACTGCGAAGACTTGTTCAACACCGTGGCGAGCAAGTCGTGATCCGAATCACACCCCAAGGGTGCTAACCGTGGTCGGATTCGGAAGTTCATCGTGACCAAGAGGAACATCACAGTCAGATTAGGGAAGGTAAAAGCCGATGAAGATCTTTATCTCTACCCTATTGGCGCTGCTGGGAGCATGTGTCCCTGCGGCAGCTATTAGGGTCACAACACCCGCTAACGGCGCTCAGGTAGACTCACCGTTCATGCTAGTTGCGAGCACAAATACCTGCGGTGGAGTCACTGCAGATTCCATGGGTTACTCAATCGACCACGAACCTGCGGTCATTGAATCAACATCCTTCAGCGTGATGGTAACGGCTCCTGCTGGAGCGCACGTTCTGCACGTGAAATGCTGGGGCAAGAAAGTGCACCACCAGGTACTGCTCGACATCCTGGTCCTGTCGGGTCCGGCGATCCCGGCGAACGCGCTGAGTGTAAACAAGATTCAGATTCTCCCCGGTTGGAGGGTGAAGCACGACCCCGCAACGCCGGGAACTGCATGCGGCGTCAAGACGATGGTGACGAGTCCATCTCTGAGCGGCGGGACGGCGCGGTTCGACACGAGCTTTACCAACTCGGGCGGGGTACTTTATTCCGCCACCTATGGCAGCGATCCGGATCCCAGAAACTTTGTGTACGACGCACAAGTCTGGATCGAAGTGGGTAGCCAACTGAGCAATCTGGAGATGGACAACAACCAGGTGACCGCCAACGGACACACAATCATTTATGCGTTTCAATGCGCCGGGGATTCGAACACGTGGGACTACAGCGAGAACGCAGGAACACCACATGCGCCAATTGTGCATTGGGTTCATTCCGACCAGTTCTGTAACCCGCTCGATTGGACTCCCAATGAGTGGCATCACGTGCAGGTCAGCTACTCTCGCGATGACGCGGGTAACGTTACCTATCATTCTGTGTGGCTAGACGGAGTGGAAGCTCCGATCAACCAAACAGTCAACTCGGATTTCGCTCTTGGCTGGACATCTGTGCTGATCGCCAACTTTCAGGTGGACGGCCTCGGGGTAAGCGGATCGTCCACTTTGTATCTTGACGACCTGACCCTCTATCGCTGGTGAAAGAACGGAGCCGCCACGGAGTCAATCGATGGCTGCTGCGTCTGTGGCCCCCTGACGAGCGGGGCCACAACCCTTTGCGTGCATGGCTGGAGAGGCTGTCTGAACCAGTGAAGGCCATCTTTCAGGTAGCTCCCGAGGTGATTTGTCACTGGGCGCCCCTTCCCAGCACGATCGTCTTGATTGTCTCAAAAATGATGAGCAAGTAAAGACCTATCGACACGTGCTTGATGTAGTAGAGATCGTATTCAAGTTTTCTCTTTGTTTCTTCGAGGCTCGCGCCGTATTGATATCGAACCTGCGCCCAACCCGTGATCCCCGGGCGGACCATGTGCCGGAGCTCATAGAAAGGAATTTCTCTGGAGAGCCACTGCACAAACTCGGGTCGCTCCGGACGGGGACCGACAAGTCCCATTTCTCCACGGAGAACGTTCCAAAGCTGTGGAATCTCGTCGAGGCGAGCCTTGCGCATGACCTTGCCAAGCGGAGTGATGCGAGAGTCGTTCCTGGTCGCCCACGCCGCGCCATTTCTTTCTGCGTCCTGCCACATGGTCCGGAATTTGAGCAGAGAAAAAGGCCGTCCCCGTAGCCCTACACGAGTCTGGCGGAAAAGAATGGGACCAGGTGAAGACAGGCGAACGGCCAAAATGACGAACGGAATAAGCGGCAAGCAAAGCGTCAACCCCAGAAGAGAGAGCAGGATGGAAATCAGACGCCATATCAGCTGATGCGATGCCTTTACGTTGAAACCCTGAGTGAAGATGAGGCTGCTGGGATAGAGGCCGTTCAGCGGCAGTCTGCCCAAAAGGCGCTCCATAACTACGCTTGCATCTTCAATCACAACCCCACGGAGCCGAAGATCAAGGAGTTCACGAACCGGCATCGATCCGCGGCGCTCTTCCATGGCAACGATTACGCGGTCAACGCAGGTCTTCGGTTCGCAAAAGGCGCGCAGGTCTGCAGCAAAGCGCTCGAGATCCCCGTTGAATGCACCCTTGCTCTTCCCATCGACAACCTCCATACCCGCATCGCGTCTGGCGCGCAGAGTCTTGACAACGGCGCTCGCCCGCTCTCCGCGACCCAACACATAAACGCGTTCGCGGAATATCGAAAGGCCAATGATCGCCTCATAAGCTGACCGCCAGACGACGAGGATAATCGCGAGGATAAAGGCGCCGACTAGAAGAACATCGGGAGCTATGCTTATTGCAGGATACAGATACAGAAGTGCTGCGAGAACAAACGATAAAACGGCAAGAACCAGCAGGAGCCGGAAGTAAATTTCCCAACGCCCTGAGACACGTTGCGGCTCGTAGAGATCAAAGTAGTACGTGAGAAGCAGGGTTAGAACTGTAATGCCTGCAATCTTTAGGATGCCGTTTTCGTAAAACAAAACAATGTACGAATCCGGCCCAGCGAGATATGCGGTGGCGAGCAGAAATGAGCCACTCACGAGGAGCGCTTCGCAAAGGAGCAGCACTAGGGCCCGAGTCGGATAGAAAACATTGAATAGTCTGATCATCCCCGCCGGCCCTTAGCGTCCTTGGCTCGACCGGTGCCTTCTGGCCCGCTGCCGTAGTAGTCGTAGTTGTACGCTCCTTTGTGTGGAGCATCCTTAACGGCATTGAGTACAAAGCCGAGTATGCGCGAATTGCTGAAGGCGGCCTGGGTGCGCTGAGCCACATTGTAAGGCGTGCTTGCACCACGCGCGATGAGCAAAACTGCGTCTGCTGCGCGGGCAAGGTCGACCGCGTCGGTCACCGCGAGAACCGGAGGGGAATCAATCAGAATCCAATTAAAGTGCGGTGAAACAGTCGCAATCAGTTCTTCGATACGGTGATTGGCCACCAGCTCAGAAGAGTTGTCGCTGGGCTTGCCAGAGGGGATAAAGGCAAGGTTGGAACTGATGTCAGCGCGGGCGTCCACAACGGTTTCGGGACTACGGTAACGCTGTATGACGTCAATCAAATCAACGGTACCTGCCAAATAATCCGATAATCCTGGAACATTGGGGGCGCCGAGCAGGTCATGAAGCGTAGGACGGCGCAGATCGCCGTCGATGAGCAGAATGTTATTAAGACTGTTGCGCGTCATGCTCACGGCCAAATTCGCCGCGACAAAACTCTTCCCTTCCGAAGGCATCCCGCTGGCCATAAGAATCGTCTTCAAAGGAACCTCAGATTGAGCCTGGTAAACGTGCGAGCGGAGGCGGCGAAACTGCTCGACGCCCGCGCCGCGATCTGTGAGGGTAGGAAAGGAAGCGATAAATGGCTTCCACGGATGCCGGGCAATGTTTTCTAAAGCGAATTCGGGCTCGGCGGTCGATGGCTCCTCAGCAATGGGGGTAATTGCTGGCCCGGCAATCTGATTGTTTTCTGCAACGGGCAATGTTCCGCGCTCTCGATATGCCCTCTGAAGTGCTTCGTGTATGCGGCTCATAGCTCAACGTTCCTCTTTGGAATCGACGGAATCTGGGACGGAGTTGATGGTGCTGGATATAACGGTTCGCAAAGAATCCTGGGCCAGCGCTGACATAGCCATCGGCGAGATTACGAAGGGCTGCTGGGTCAGATCGAGTTCGAGGCTCACCGATTCAACGATGTGAGCAGGGACAGACTTGATCTGCTCGACATAGGCGCTGATGAGTGCATGCTCGCAAACGAGATTGACGAGACGAGGAATCCCCATGGAACAGCGATGAATAACCTGCACAGCTTCTGGCGAAAATATATGCCGGCTGACGCCAGCGATTTGCAGTCTTTTGGCGATATACCCCGCGGTCTCCTCGCTGGTTAGCGGCCGCGTTTTGCACCACAGTGCAATGCGCTGACGAAGCTGGCGAACGCAGGGGTTACGAAGCTTCTCTTCGAGTTCCGGCTGGCCGGACAGTACAATCTGAAGCAGTTTTTCCCCCGAGGTTTCGAGATTCGTGAGCAATCGAATCTCTTCAAGGAGTTCCCACGAGAGGTTCTGCGCCTCATCGATCACGATGGCGCACAATTCCCCGTTGCGGAAACGATCGATAAGCCAGGAATTGAGTTGCAGCAGCATGCCGGACTTTGTTCGCGTGGCGCACGGAACACCAAAGTCCGCTAGCACAAATTCGAGGAAATCGAGCACATCGAGACGCGGGTTAAACACAAAAGCTGTCGCAATGCGCTGTTCGGCAAACGAGCTGAGGACGGTTTTGAGGAGAGTCGTTTTGCCTGTCCCCACTTCTCCCGTCATCACGACAAAGCCCTTGCGTGCTGCAATGCCGTATTGCAGGCAAGCAAGAGCTTCCTGAATCTGCGGCGTCAAGTATAGAAACCGCGGATCGGGACATGCCCCGAAAGGTAAGTCGTTCATGCCGAAAAAGTATTTGTACATGGTTATCCGAGCGCGCTTTCAACGGGTTTATTGGCTCGTGAGAGAAGCTTCCACGGGCCGCGAGGTTTAGCAGGCCTTGGAAGGCCATCAATGCATGAAATTACAGCCAGCGTTGGTAATTTGGTGAAGGCCCAGATGTCCCTTTCGACGCGCAGGGAGGTGTCGCGATACTCCAGCAACGCTGCAAGAAGCAGACCCAGAAACAGGCCGCCGGCAAAGCCGCCACCCGCGAAAGCAGCTGGCTTCGGGAATGTGGGCGCATCTGGAAGATTGGGAGCATCCAACACGCGGAACTGCTCGCCCTGCTGTCGCCGTTCAAGGGCGGTTGCCATGGATGATTCGTCTACTTTCTTCAGAAGAGAGTTATAAAACTGCAAAGCAGTCTCATGGTCGCGGGTGAGTTGTTTGAACTGTGCTGCGACCTGCGGGCTCGACTGAATCCGCGACTCGTAAGTGCGAATCTGTTGCTGGATCCGAGCCTGCTCCTGCTTTGCGGCGGCCATGGACACCTGCGCCGCGTGAAGCTGCGCCCTAAGCTTTTGAAGCTGTGGTGAGTCTGGACGGCTCGCGGTAGATGCCACCGAGACCGAAGCTGGAGCCGGCTCAACCGAAGCATGCGCGATCTCAGCCTGCAAATCGGCAATCTTGCGCGAAATCGCGAGAACATCGGGATGGTCGGGCGTGTAGAGCGCTTCCAACGCCTGCTTCTGCTTAATTAGATCCTTGAGTTCAATTTTGCGCTCATCCACCGACACACCGTCGGTGCTTTCGAGATCATGGGATTGCTGCGTGACCATACTCTGGAGAAAGGTTACATCCTGCTGCGTGCGGCCCAGCGACTGGGTCGCGGCGTCAAGTTGGGTTGTGAGTGCCTGAAGCGTGTTCAGGGCGGCCGGTTCCTGTTCGGGGAGCATGCCGAAATACTGTTGCTCGAAAGCTGCGAGCTTGGCATCCTGATCGTCAAGCTTCGCCTTTGCGTCGGCAAGTTGCTGCTTTAGAAAGGCCGTCGTACCCTCGGCAGACTGCTCGCGCGCATTCAGATTCTCGCTGACGAAGAGTGAAGTGATCTCGCCACATACCTGCTGGGCTATACGCGCATTTTGGGCGTTGAAGGTGATTGAGAAACCCGGCATCGCACGCCCCGACGTGCCGGAGGGGATCGGCATCGGCGCAACCCCGATCGCCTTCTGTGTCATTTCGACACGGTCGTCCATGGTGGTGTCGCGGCGAGCGTACAAATTGAATTTCTCGATGATTGGCTCAAGTCGTGAGCGGCTTAGGATCTGTTCCCTCATCGACGCCAGGCGCAGAGCGAGATCTTGAGTGACGACGGGCGCTACATAGCTTTCTGGAACCTGTTGCTGTTCGACAAGCACAAGCGTCTGCGACACATAACTGGGAGGAATGATGTATGTGAGGCCGATGCCAACCCCGAGGAAAAGGATCGCAGAAGCCAGAATCAGCCAGTATCTTCGTTTCAAGATTCCGGCGTAGTCTTCCAAATTCAGTTCGCGATGTCCGAGCATGCGGCTCCTTACAGGTTTATAGTTTGAGGTGCTTTTCGCGGGGCGAATACTGGATGCCAAATCCAACCACTTGCAGCAACTGATGGAGGACCCCGGCAGGAAGAGTGGTACTTGAGGACTGATTCATCGCCGTGTAATTCACAAATACGCTGATAAGCCGACCGATCGGCCGGCTCACTTGCACCCCTCCATACTCAGTGTTGATAACTTCGATGTTTCGAAGGCCGGTCGTTAGCCTGTACGCTCCTTCGGCGCCCACTTTGAGATCCCTTCCAATGCGCCCCGAAAAGTTGCCGGTGACGGCATCAAATTGCGAGCCAAGCAGGTAACCGGAACCACCATTGGCTCCCCGGCTATAATTCATGCCGGCGGATGCTGACCGAAATTCGTAATTGACCGCGGCATTGACTGCAAACCCGAGTGAAGACGGGATAGTCATGCTCTGGGAACTGCTGATCCATTGTGGTCCTGCCGAAACGTCGGAAGTGAACTTCCTGTTCCAAACGCGATGGAAACCCAAAAAGCCTGTGTTGGTTACAAAACTGAAATCGAGGTCAGGATAACTGAACTGGGAAAACTGGTAATCAAACGAAGCGGAATTACGCGCGTTGAATCGCCTGGTAACTCCTGCATTCGCACTCCCCATGTTGGTATTGACGCCATCACCGTCGGGATAGCGCAGCAAATCCATCCCGCCGCCCACGCTTAGCGAAGATCTGTAGCTGAGGCTATGTTGGATATCACCGTTCACGGAGTTCCGCACCACCGGGCTATCGAGCGTCAGGATGGTCTGGGTAGGCGGCGTGTTTGGGGGAGGCTCGCCGATTGGTTCCCCAACCCCGGGGATTCCGGAAAAGCCCGATACCGGAGCTTGGGGCAGATAAGATAAATCATCGCTGATTTTCGCCTTCCATTTGCGCCATTCAAATCCCTGCGACAACACTAGATGCTGGAAGAACCCCGTAGAATACGTTGGACCCGTTAAGGTCCACGTATAGCCACCGCCGTACTCCACGCTGAACCGGTGACGCTGGTTGACAGTCTCATAGCTCAAATAGACGGAAGGTACACTGGTCTGCCGATCGTCCATTTCGGATCCAAACTGAGCAGTCTGCGAGTATCGAAAGGAAAAATGAAAGTATCCCGGCACGCCCAGACGGCCAGGACCGAATGCAGCGGGTTCAACTTGGGCGTGAGCCGCTGCCAATGGGATGAAGAGGATAACCATGAGTGTGCTCATCATTTTCACTTCACCGCAAGCCGGCCGGCGAAGGCGCGATGATGACCGAGCGACGCACCACCTCTCCACGATGCTTGCCGCGATCGAGAACCAACGCGAAGAATAGTTAAAGCAAAGCGAAGAGTCTTTCATGTAGCCCTTTCAAACTGCCATTTGGAGCCAAGGCCCCTCAGGGCACAACAATTGTGTCGCCGGGTTCCAGAATTAGATTGAAATTGCCGTTGCCTTTCAACGCTTCCTTGTAGCGCACGGGAATCCTTTCGGGCTTGCCGGCGTCCTTACGCAAGATGTAGATCTTCTTCGCGTTGGCGTAGTCGGTAAGTCCGCCGGCGGAGGCAATTGCATCCAGCAAGGTCATGCCAGACGTCATCTCGACCGGGCCCTTCTTTCCGACTTCACCGAGAAGGTAAACAACCTTGCTGTGGATCTCGCTGACCACGACGGAGACGTTTGGGGCTTGCACGAACTTCTTGAGTCTTGCTGCGATCTGATCTGTCAACTGGAGCGGTGTCTTGCCAGAAGCCTGAACGTCGCCGACGAGCGGCAACGTAATCATGCCATCCGGCCGTACAAGGATGTTGCCCGAGAGGGTCGGCTCTTTCCAGACTGTAACTATCAGCACGTCGGATGGCCCGATAAGATAGCTATCGGAAACTGCTCCCGCGCCGGGGTTAGGCGCGGCTGGAGCTAGCGCAGCGACCTGGGCAGGCCCGGCAGCGGGTTCCTTGCTCTGGGAATAGGAGAAAAGGCTTGGCAAAAAGAATGCCAAGACCAAAATCTTTCCGGGTTTCATAGCGCGACTCCGTTTTTGTTGGACGCAAGTTGGAACTCTCCTGCTCGGGCCTGCTTGAGTTTGTAGAGCAGGGCTTTATAGCTGATCCCAAGCTCATCCGCTGCACGTTTGCGATTGCCACCGGTCGCAACCAGAACTTCGGAGATCATCTGACGCTCGATCTGGGCGGACGCGGCCCGAGTAGCGTCCTTCAGCGACAGAGGCTTGCGCTGACCATGCGAAATTGTTGTCGAGGCCGCTGCCTTCAACGCGGCGAGGGAAATTGACTGGTCGCCGATGGCCACAAAGGTCTTGATTGCGGTCTGCAATTCGGAAAGGTTCTCGGGCCAGGTGTGCGCCATCAGAAACTCGATGATTTCCTCTTGTAGATCCGGCTTCGGACGATCGAACTGCGTCGAGTACTGCGTCAAGAGGTCGTTGGCCATGGAGAGTATTTCGGATTTCCTGCAGCGCAGTGGTGGAATCCGTAACGTAACGGCCCCAATGCCGTAGAAAAAATCCTCTCTCATCCGACAGGCTCTGACTACCTCGATCGGTTCGTGGCTGGTACCGCAAATGAGGCGGCAATTTTGCATCTGTCCGGAGTGAAAGTACGCGCTGGCGATGAGTTCCTGCAGTGCAAGAGTTAGGTCCCCGATCTCCGTCAGATAGACCGTTCCCTTCGTGGAGAAAGCCGAGAGAATGGTCGGCGCATCGGCATTGGCGCTGGCAACTTCCATAAAGTTGCCCCGAGAGCGATGTGACTTCGCATGGATATGCGCGGCAATGGAGCGTTTTCCAACGCCATGCTCACCCACAATTAAGATCGGACAGTCGCTATCGGCAATGCGCGCGATCGCCCGCTGCATCTGCGCCCCAATTGGAGCGCACTGTTTTGCGAAGACGATCGGCTTTGTCTGCCGCTTCGCGCTTGGGATGGTTATTCTACTCGCGATGATCGGGACGGCGTCCACATTTCCTGTCTTAGCAATGCGGCTTCCAAACCTTGGGGCGGGAGGTGGAATGAGCTTTTCCTGCGTATAGCCGCTCTTGAGACCACTTTCAGGCGGAAAGATTGTCGAAGAGGAGGAAAAAGGGTTTTCCTTTAGGGGCGAACAATGTGACATTGATTTCCCCGCAGAGTGGAAAGTGTTTTCCACTCAAGCGGGAAGATCGGTTCCCTATGCCGGGAAGTTCGTCGCGGAATTCATTTGGATCGAGCGGTTCCACTTTCGGCATTCTAATTGCTAAGGATGGGCTTATCGGATAGGAAGGCCAAGTAGAAAGTCCAGAGGTCCGTTTACGCAGAATATGGCCCAAGACATACAGGTGCAAGCGATTCCGAAGAATCCTTGGTCTTCTCGAAATTTTCGATTTGCATGGGGTTCGGTACTTATCGGCGCGCTCGTGGTGGCCGTGTATCTTCCCGTGCTGGCGAAACTGGTGACTGACTGGTGGCAGATCCCCGATTCTTCTCACGGCTTCTTGGTCCCCATCTTTGCGGCATACGTGGTGTTGGCAGAGAGAAAAACCCTTCTCAAGACAAAAACCGCTCCCACCTGGAATGGAGTTGCAGTCGTTGCCCTGGGGCTGGTGGTTTTGCTCCTGGGTGTCTATGGCGCGGAGCTGTTTCTATCGCGGGTTTCGCTGGTGATCCTGTTGGCAGGGTTCGTGCTGAGTTTCGGCGGATGGCAGCTTTTGAAAGATCTTCGCTTTCCTTTGCTTGTCCTGATCTTGGCGATCCCAATTCCGGCGATCATCTTCAACGAAATTACTCTCCCTTTGCAGATGCTGGCTTCAAAGCTTGCCAGCGCGTTGCTTACTCTCTTCGGCGTGCCCGTTTTGCGGGAGGGCAACGTTATTCAACTTTCGGCCATGAAGCTGGAAGTGGCCGAGGCCTGTAGCGGCATTCGCTCTCTGGTGAGCCTTTTCACGCTTGCGATTTTCTATGGGTATTTCCTGGAGAAATCCTTCCTGCGGCGGGCCATTCTCGCTTTGGCCAGCATTCCGATTGCGATTGCAGCCAACGCCGTGCGCATCTTCGGCACAGGGTTGTGCGTTCAGTATTGGGATCCAGATAAAGCCATCGGTTTTTTCCACGAGTTTTCCGGCTGGGTGATGTTTGTTGTGTCTCTCGGGTGCCTGTTCATCGTTCATCGCGCCATGCGGTTGTTCCCAGCCCAAAGGAGGCAACCATGAAGAGCCCCCGCTATTGGGCGGTTGTTGCGCTGCTGTCCGGGGCGGCACTGCTGCTATACGCCCGTGGAGATTCCGATTTGATTCCGGCAAGCGCGCCCCTGTCGCAGATCCCGCTCACGATCGCCCGATGGTCAGGAAGCATTGTGCAAATCGATCAGGAAACGCTCGATGTTCTTGGCGGCGGGGACTTCCTGTCTCGCGTTTACACCCTGAGCAGAGGCTCGCAGCCGATTGGCCTCTTCGTCGCCTATTTTCCAACTCAAAGGACAGGCGTCGCCATTCATTCGCCGAAAAACTGCTTGCCAGGTTCCGGTTGGGCTTTCGAATCGTCGCAGTACGTCAATCTGAACGATTCGAACGGCAAAGCGCACCGGGTGGGTGAGTACATCATCTCAAACGGGGAAAATAGGCAGTTTGTTATCTATTGGTATCAGGCGCACGGGCGTAGCATCGCCAATGAATACCTGGCCAAGATCTATTTGGTGACTGACGCGATACGGTTGAATCGCACGGATGGCGCGCTGGTCAGGGTGATTACGCCGATCGACGCTATGGGAGGAACACATGCGGCAAGGGCTCGGGCCGAGGCATTTACCGCGCACCTTATTCCGACGCTTTCTCGATTTATACCGGACTAAGCGGATTGGAAAAAGCAGGCAAGACAACGCGTGTGTGAGCAAAGATCTCAGGCTGTTTTGTGCGAACGTCAGCCAGCAAGGATGGAAATCAGTGAGAGACTCATTCGAGGCATTTCAAGCCGAATGCGACGCACGGAGGAGACGGATGAATCGCCGAGGAGTTGATTCGGTCATTATGCTCCTTGCCATGGCCGCGCTGTTGGCCGGGTGCCGCGGCGATCCAAACATGCGAAAGCGGAAGTATCTGGAGAGTGGAGAGCGATATAGCGCCCAAGGCAAATACCGGGAAGCTGTCATCCAGTTTTCCAACGCGCTGAAGGTCGATAAAAGCTATGCCGACGCCCATTATGCCCTTGCGCAGGCATACGAGCATTTGGGTCAATATAGCGCAGCTTACGTAGAACTGGTACGCGCAGTGGACTTGGAGCCTACAAACTATAAGGCGCAGATCGACCTTGGCAACCTTTTGATCGCGGGCCGACGGATTGACGAAGCGCAAGTGCGAGCCAATGCTGTGATGGCTGCACAACCAAACAATCCAGATGTTCACGCGTTGCTTTCCGCCATAGCCGTCCGGCGAGGTCAGAAGGATCAGGCTGCGATCGAGATGCAGCGCGCTCTGGAACTCGATCCGAACCGTGCGGTCTTCCACGAGGATCTTGCACTTCTTCAAGGACCGACCAAGGCTACTTCCGCCGAAGACGAGCTAAAAAAGGCTGTTGCTCTCGATCCGAAATCCGTCAATGCCAAGCTGCTTCTGGCGGCGTTCTACGTCAAGAACAACCACTTGGCTGACGCGGAAAAGATCGGTTGGGAAGCCGTCGCCACGGATCCGAAGAGCCTTGCCGCCAGAGCCAGCATTGCCCAGATCATTCTCAAGGAGGGAAATCAGGCGAGAGCCGAGGAGGTGCTTCGGCAATCATCGAAGGATTTCGCCGCCGACTCGCAGGGAGTGCGCATCCTGGCGGACTACTATGCCAACTCCGGGCAGATCGACAAAGCCAAGGCGGAGTTTTCGAGCTTGGCCGCAAAGTATCCCGAGAACGTTTCTGTACAAAAGGGATACATTCGCGTTCTTCTTGAAGTTAAAGACTATGGAACCGCACGAACCGTGGTTGACCGACTGTTGAAGACGCACCCCAAGGATCCCGAAGTTGCGGGATATAACGGAATTGTGTTGCTCAATAGCGGTAAAGTGAGCGATGCCGTAGTTGCCCTTCAAAAAGCCGTCAAAGACGCGCCGAAGGACGCTTTCTTGCAGTACTGGCTGGGCATGGCTGCGTTAGCGAATGGCGATATCGACCTGGCCGAGAAGAGCCTTCGCCAGTCGGCAAATCTAAACCCCTCCAGGTTGGAAGCGGCGGAAACACTGGCGCGGATCGCACTTCAACGCGGGGACCTTGATCTGCTGGCCAACGTGGCTGATAACACGATCGCCGCGGTGCCGCGCTTCCCCGGAGGCTATGTTTGGCGGGCCATCGTGGAAATGGACCATAACGCTGTGGACAAGGCCGAGGGCGACCTTAAGATGGCCATAAGCATTGCTCCGCAAAGCCCGCAGGCCTATTTCCAACTCGGGAAACTTCGGTTCGCGCAGAAGCGCTTTCCCGAAGGTGTCTCCCTCCTCGAACAGGCTCTGCAGTACGATCCCAATTCCTTTCAATCCTTGCGCTTGCTGGTCGGCTACGATCTCTTTCAGAAGCAGCCCGACAAGGCCCTGGCTCGCGTGAATGCGCAAATCCAAAAGAGTCCCAAAAATAGCGGTTTTTACGATCTCCTGGCGCAATTGCACGTTCAAAACAAGAGCTTGGACCAGGCGTCCGCTGCGGCCGAAAAAGCCATCGAACTGAATTCGAGCGATGGTGAGGCCGTAATGCTGTACGCGCAGATAGAGCTCTTGCGCGGACAGACGGCCAGTGCTATCGGGCCGTGGGAAAAGTGGACAGCTGCGCACCCCAACGATGCAGCAGCCATCGCCATTCTAGGAACTCTCGAGGAAGCGCGTGGAGATATGGGCAAGGCCGAGGCCTACTACAGGAAATCGCTGCAAATCCAGCCGCAACAGCCGGTTGCGGCGAACAATCTCGCCTATCTGATGCTCTCAAGTGGCGAAAACGTGGACGTAGCTTTCACGCTCGCGCAGAAGGCTCGGCAGGGCATGCCTAACTCGCCCAATACAGCGGACACACTGGCGTGGGCTTACTACTACAAGGGAACCTATGCATTTGCACGCGACCTACTGGAGGAAGCAGTCGAGACCGAACCGAACGACGCTGCCATGCATTATCACCTGGGAATGGTGTACAGCAAACTTCAGGATAGGAACAATGCGGCGATTCACTTGAAGAAGGCGGTGTCCCTTGCTCCCGATTCGCCGATTGGGAGGGACGCGAGAGCAGCGCTTCAAGGACTAGGAGTGGTCTAATAGATGGCCTTGTGAAAAGGCACGACTTAAAGTCTTGCCAGAAACGCCACACAAATCGCCGGGCCTTGGTGACTACGCGAGAACTAGAGATTTCTGCGGGGCATCGTGTTAACGACTTCGGTTAAGCCCAATTGGTTGCGCATGTCACACAGCCACTTTACTCCCGGAACGCTTTTGATGGTCAGCGTCATTTATGAGACCGCTTCGAGGCTAAAAGCAATGATGGCTTGATGTGAGCCAGTACACATGGAGAGCTTCCGGTGGCCATCAAGCAACTGCGAGGATGACTGGACAAGAGGGGAATTCGTCTTACCGACCTTCCCTCAGCGGTGAATCTCTTTGTAGACATTTTGTCCAGTGAAGGGTGGAGTGAAATGAAGTCGAAACGCCAGTGAAAGACGGTGAAGATGCATTATGCCGCCGGCAGGCGCGATTTATCGGCGAACTAAGAAAACCCAAGGCAAACACGAATGAGTAATTTTCTCTCTGACATCGCAAGATATCGCGCCAAGGGCTACGGGACAAAAGCGTTGTGGCTAAACCCGGCGGTATGGGCAATCGGCTGCTATCGGCTGGGCAACTGGGTCTATGTAGCGCGGCCAGTCTGGCCGATTCGCATACCTTTAAAGTTAGTCTCGTTCCTTGCAAGCAAATTCTGCGAAGTTTTCATGCAGATGGATCTAGATCCTCAGGCTTCGATCGGGGACGGACTTTATATCGGCCACATTGGCGGCATTCACATCAACTTTCAAGCGGTCATCGGAATGAACTGCGACATTGCGCACCATGTAACCATCGGAGTGTCAGCCATGGGACGGCAAGGTGCGCCCACGATCGGCGACGATGTTTACATTGGCACAGGCGCGACTTTGGTAGGCAACATCAGAGTTGGGAACGCCGCCAAGATTGCAGCCAATACCCTGGTAATCACTAATGTCCCCGAGGGGGCTACGGTGATGGGTGTGCCTGGGCGCATTATCATGCGGGCACCCGGCGCTGTTCGGCCGCAACCGGCAGCCGAATCGGAGAGTGCGTATGCAGAGTGAGTTGGAGCGGCAGGATCTACGGCGATCCGTCAAAGAAGCTGTTTCTAACCGCGAAGCCGGCGCCGCAATCAGACATGCACAGGGTCTTCTTACCGTTTCAAATAAGCCGGCGGATGTGATGTTTTGCGCCTCGGCCTTTGCGGAGATTGCGGATGCCATTCGAGACCAATTGGGGGCCACCGTTCTTAGGACCTTTGTGGTTCGCTCAGTTACCGTCGAGCCGATCCGTCCATCTCTGTCCGTGGAGGCGGTGCTATCGAATTATGTTCTCGATTTGCAATTAGGCGGCTATGGCTCATATGCCGATGAACTGCTGAACCCGAAGAGCTCGCTCGCAAATTTCGAGCCCGACCTCGTTTTGATTCTTCTCGATTTGGAAGAGATTGCCGGTCGTTTGCCGGATCTTTGCGCAGATGGAATAGACGCCAAGGTTGAGGAGGAGATCGAGAAGTGCGCGGGATGGATAGCACTGCTGCTGAGGAGTTTTCGCTCCGGAAGTTCCGCTCGAATGCTCCTCCAGGGCCTCGTTGTTCCCGACCTGACATCCCTTGGTGATGTTGGAGATGCAAATCTTCCACACAGCCTACCACATGTGATTCAGTGCTTGAATGAGAGACTTGCCGCGATATGCCGTACGGTGTCGGACTGCGTTTTCTTCGATGCGGATCGCGTTGCGGCGCGCCATGGCCGAGCACGCTGGCGCGATTCACGCATGTTCCTGGCTAACCGGCTTCCGGTGTCTGCGGAGTTCTTCACTGTCTATTCGCGAGCACTAGTTCGCTCATTCTCGACGATGTACCGGGCACCCCGAAAGGTATTGTGTACGGATCTCGACGACACGTTGTGGGGAGGGATCCTGGGTGAAGACGGGGCGGACGGAATTTCCACCGGGAGCGCGTTCCCCGGGAATTGCTACTTCGCTTATCAGAGTTATCTGAAGCAGTTGTCTTCAAGAGGAATTCTGCTTGCCATTGTCTCAAAGAACAATGAGGCGGACGTTCGAGAAGCATTTGAAGTCCGTTCCTCCGATCTCGCGCTGAACCTGAATCACTTCGTCGCCTGCAAACTCGGTTGGAATGAAAAGTCAAAATCGATTCAAGAACTTGCCGACGAGCTCTCACTTGGCTCGGATTCGTTCGTCTTCGTCGATGACAGTCCTCAAGAGTGCGAGGAGATTCGGCGGCAATTGCCTGAAGTTGCCGTGATTCGAGCGCCGGTCGAGGATCCCTGGAAGCTGGTCGAGATTCTGTCAGAACAGCCATTTTTTGACGCCTTATCCATCACAGGCGACGACCTGAATCGTTTGAACGACTACAAGGCCCAAGCCCAGAGGGCCAGATTGGAAGAGAGCGCGATCGGCCGGAACGATTTTCTGGCTTCGCTCGAGATTGTCTGCACCTTTCAAAGCGCACTGCGAGCTCCGCTCGCTCGCGCCGAACAGTTGCTCGCAAAGACGAACCAGTTCAATCTCACGACCAGGCGTCGCTCGGCTGCGGAGATCGAAGAATTTGCCTTGGTCGAAGGGGGACACGCCGTAGTTGTTCGAGTGCGAGACCGCTTCGGAGATTCCGGAGTCGTGGGCCTGGCTCTTGCACGGAACCACGGCGAATCGTGCGTTATCGACTCGTTCTTACTATCCTGTCGGGTGATTGGCCGTGGCATTGAAACCGCCTTATTGGCTCACATTGGCCAGCGAGCATTGCAAACGGGTGCCGGGCAACTCGTAGGCGAGTTTATCCCAACTAAGAAAAACGCCCCCTGCGCGAGGTTCTATCTCGATCACGGCTTCGTAAATTGTGATGCGGGAAGTGCTGGCGATTTCAACTCGAAGTTTTTTAAACTCGATTTGAACGCTTCGGTTCCCAGGAGCCCGGAGTGGATCAAAGTGAAAGGATATGAACTCGATGAGCTATCGGGAAGTCCCGTCTTCACTTCGTAACATTCTCTCCGACACATTCGAAATCCAGCCGGAAGAGGTAACACCGGACCTCCATAAGGAAATGGTCGGCACCTGGGATTCGATCCGGCACTTGCAAGCAATCCTGGCGCTTGAAGAGGAATACGGGGTGCAATTTGACCCGCAGAGAATACCAGAGCTCACAAGTGTTTCACTGCTCCGGGCTGAATTGGAAAAGAAGGGCGCCGAGCTTTGACTCCGTCGGGCAAGCTCGATTTCAGACTGCTGCATGTTGGTGTAGCAGTGCCGTCACTGGGCCCCGCGGCGGAGTCGCTTGCGAGATTATTTGGGTACAAGGTTGTATCCGGCCCCTTTGACGATCCCGTTCAGAAGGTCTCTGTTGAATTCCTTTCGCAATCCACGGAAGACGCTGCGGAGGTCGAGCTGATTGCGCCTGCCGCAGAGGATTCCCCCATACGATCGATGCTGGCGAAAGATGGCGGGGGGGCATACCATCTATGCTTCGAGACCAGCGATATCGAGGCCGCGCTACTTCACGCCAAATCACTTGGCTGCATCGTTGTTTCTCCGCCCGTCCCGGCAGTGGCCTTTCAGGGTAGAAAGATTGCGTGGATCTACACCCGCTCGCGCCAGTTATTCGAACTTGTGGAGGCAAAGACCACTCCTGGAATGGAGAAGTAGTTGAATCGTATCCTGACCTTTTTCCAACACATGGTCACCGATCCGGTGAAACTGTGCAGACTTTCGCGATTCTTGTGAGTCTGGCTTTCATGCGCTTAAAAACAGGGTGCGCATCAACGAGGACAAGCAGCTCGACTCGGGAAGGCCTTTTGAGAGGAGATTCCCGCTTGTGAAAACCCTAGTTCATTCATCGATTAAAAGAGCGCTTGGAATCAACACTTGGAATTCAGACGATGATCAGCACTGGCTAATCCCGGACGCGAAGACGATCTTCGATGTTGGGGCAAACGTGGGGCAAACATCAAAGGCCTATCGACGGATGTTTCCCTCTGCAGAGATCTGGGCGTTTGAACCGTTTCCGGATAATTTTGCGGTTCTTCGCCAAGCGTTACCGGATAAGCAGTTTCATCCAGCTGCTCTTGCCCTCTCCGATCAAGTTGGACCCATCGCGCTCAACATCGGGGGAGCCAGCATCACGCACTCGCTGTTGCGTAGAGAGACGGATACAGGCAAGGCGGTTCAGATTCAATCGGAAACGATCGATCATTTCTGCTCGGAGCACGGAGTGTCCATGATCGATATCCTGAAAGTGGATGTCGAAGGCGCGGAGAGCCGAGTGTTCAGGGGGGCGCGTGCGATGTTCTCGCGAAGGGCCGTCCGCTCAGTGTTTGTCGAAGTCTACTTTGAGCCAGTCTATGAAGGCATGGCGCTGATGTGGGATCTACACGCGGAGTTGTGTGAGTCGGGTTTTCGTTTAGTAGGCCTCTATTCGCTTCGCAGGAACGGAAAGGGATTCCTGAGCTTTGCGAACGCCTTGTATTTGCAGGCAAACTAAACGCTTCTCTCTGGAAGTGGGTCGCCCTCCGTACGCGACCAACCGGTAAATGTCACACGTCACCACGTTGACAGTTATCGATGTGGCATTCCTATCCTGTAATGATAAGTCCGCACTCAGGTTACGAGCCTCTTCACATTCCAACTAGCGCTTTAGGCGCCATTTCTAAAGTGGGAAGGAGTACCCGCTGTCCAATCGGATTTCGAGGAAACGGCAGAGTGGACAAATAATTGATTGGATGGCGAAATCGTTGCAGGCTTTCCGTATCCCATAGTTGCACAGAGGAATTCGACGGTGCGCGGTGAAGTAACCTCTATCATGAGCGTAGGACGATGCTGTTCCAGGGTTCTTCGGCTGCCATGAAGTACCTCGAGTTCGTGACCCTCGACGTCGATTTTTATAAAATCCACGCGGGAGAGTTCGAGCGAGTCGACAGTCACTGACTTAACGGTGAATCCGTTTGGCGATTGGGAAGAGTCGACGACGCTCGCCTGATATAGGTTATCGCCAGCGTTTTCCTCGTACTGCGGCACTGCCATTAGAACCACGCCCTCATGGTCGGAGACGGCCTCGTTTCTAGCCTGTACATTGCCCCGATGATAACGTTCGATGCCAGCAGCAAGGGTGCGGAACGTTTGCGGAACCGGCTCAAACGCTATAACCAACCCCTGTGGACCGACGAGTTGTGAAAAAAGCCTGGTAAAGACGCCAAAGTTGGCGCCAATATCCAGCACTCTGAAGCCGGGATGAACCAGTTTCTTCACCTCGGCCTCTTCGGGTTCTACGGCGGTCGCCAAGTCGCGAAGATGTTTGCGGTGCCTTAGCTCATTGATAAAGGGCTTAGGCACAAAGCGGTAAGCGAGATCCTTTATATTCATGGTTCGGAACAGATAGTGGGTCCGGTCTCTCATATCAACTCGATTCTCCATAAGTCGTTCCCCGCCGTAGATGCCGCCTTCAGCCGAAGACTGCGTTTGTCCCAGCGATTCAAAGGCGTCTGTACGCGCGAACCGGTTCTCTGAGGTTACGACAAGCAGGCACATCCTCAGCGAGGACGCGCATACCGGTAAAGCCAGAAGCTGTTCCATATGTAATAGGTCCACCACAGGGCGGCCTGCGCGAGAGACAATTTGGAGAATGTTCGATAAATCCTCCAGGTGTCCATCACTGCCCTTCGCTTGTTGGATGAACGGCTGAGCGCAGACAGGCGGTAACGGCCCAGATCGGCCGGGAGCCGGTGCCCATATTCGCCCTGCCTGATGATGCTCATCCAGCCGATGAAATCCTCGTGGGTGAAGCGATAACCGACAGGAAAGTGGAAACCCGGAACCAGTTCTCGATCAATGACAACGCTCAGGCAACCACCGTGACCGCGGCGTGTGTGCAGGGTGCGGAAGTCCAGCACCTCGGGCCCAGTAATCAATGGGCCCACCAGAGCGCCATCGTGAGACATGTGCCGGTAGTCGTGATAGATAAAGCCGTAGCCGTGCGTCGTCATCCAATCCACGGAGCGGGCGAGTTTTTCCGGGTGCCACAGGTCGTCGGCGTCGAGAAAAGCGATGAACCGGCCGCGCCCGGCTTCCAGCGCCATATTGCGTGCTGCCGAGGGACCTAGACGGCCGGATGTGCGCAGCGAACGGAAACGCGGATCTTCAGCCGCTGAGGCTTCCAAGATGGCTAGCGAGCCGTCTGTCGAGCCGTCATCGACCAGGATCTGCTCCCAATCCGTGAGCGTCTGCGCGCGAACAGCGGCGAGGGTTTCCGGCAACCATCGGGCGGCGTTATAGACCGGGGTTATGATCGAAACTAGCGGCATGGAGCAGCCTTTTCTTAGACACGCCACACATTGCAGAGCGAGCGCCTGAATTTGGGGACGATTGAAGAAGCCGGAACCGCGGTTGACACAGTCCGCTCGACTCCGATCGTAAGAGCCGAGTGAATCGTGAATACCCGAGGCTGTAGATTCTTTCAAATACTGGAATGGCTACAAACGGTTACCTGGCCATTCGCACGATTTATCTCCGCACCGCCCGTGACGAAGAATGTTCTCTCCGCACTTTTGCATGTGCAATACAGGTTCCAAATTTGAGACGAGGACAGAAAATCTGCTTTCGCTTACGCATTTTCATCATTCGGGGTAGTTCGAGAGGGGGGGCCGAAGAAAAGGCGGCGTCTTCTCCTCCAACAAGGAAGAATCCTGGCATTTGATTCCTTGAAGTGTGGAAAACTTATTCCCTTTACAAGAGAAAACTGTTGCCTGCAGCAAGGAAATTCTCGCAGACTTGACGGGATCAAATCGTTCCGTTATTGCGACTTTGAATCGCTAGGAAGGGTACGAATTCAGATCCCGCAGAATTTTTTAAGAGCTCGTGGTTTAGGAGATTCACCTGCTTGCAACCGGGACTGTTAGACGGCGCCGTTGGTCAGTGGAAATTACTGAGTGGGAATTCGACATTGCGCATTGAATCAATCTCTGAGAAACGAGCCAGGCAGCCCTTGCAGAAACTTCATTTTCTTTACCATGAGTTGAGGAAGAACGGATGCGATTACCCATATGCACTTGAAACAAAAGAATTTAAAAAACAAGTAGATTTATTTTTACAGGTTCGGAAGGCTGAGAGTCCCGGCTTGCGGCCAGAGGTGACCTTTGACGACGGGCATATTTCAGACTTTGACTATGCGCTGCCTATTTTGCTGACGCAAGGTCTCACCGCACGGTTTTTCATTACCGTGGGCTGGACCGGTAAGAAGCCGGGCTACATGGGATGGCGGGAGTTGCGGTCACTGCATGATTCGGGTCAGCTGATTGGTGCGCATGGTTGGTCGCACGCCTTTCTGACTCACTGCGCTCCCAAAGATCTTGATGTAGAGCTAGTCAAAGCCAGATCGATCCTGGAGGATAAGCTCGGAACATCGATTACCACAATGTCCGTACCCGGTGGTCGTTACAACCGGCGGGTTCTTGCGGCGTGCCAGGACGCGGGATATACACAGGTTTACACGTCGGTGCCCGGGGTGGAACCCGAGCCACGGGGATTTACCGTTGGCCGGCTCAACGTCCGCGGAGATTGGTCGCTGGCATGGATTTGGAATGTGCTTCAACCAGGGAGCCGCGTGCTATCGAACCTGGAGCGTCAATATCGGATCAAGGCAATTGCGAAAACGGTGGCGGGAGACTGGTTGTACGAAAAGCTTTGGGCGCCTCTGAATCGAAAAGAGCCGGTCGGCGGTGACGGCGGGGACTACCGGGAATGAGAATTCTGCACATCATCAGTAGCGGCGGGATGTACGGTGCAGAGGCCGTGATCCTGAACCTGTCGCGCACGCTGAATGAGGGGTCGCATCGTAGCTTTCTGGGCGTCTTCTCGAATTCCTCAAATCCAAATCTGCAGCTTTATGAAAACGCCACGAAGGAAGACATTGAGTCGCATTTGATTCCGTGCGGCGGGCAGATTGACCGGAAAGCAATTACTAGCATTCGGGAACTGGTTCAACGCACATGCGCCGATGTTCTCCACGCTCATGGCTACAAAGCAGACTTCTATGCGTATTTTGCGTTGCGAGCATCGACAATCCCGCTCGTCTCAACCTGCCACAACTGGCTTGATAATGACCGGAAGACAGTCTTCTATGGAGCGCTGGACAAATTGATTCTGCGCGGCTATGCACGACTCGTGGCGGTGTCTGAGGATGTTCGGCAGAAGCTCGTTAGATCGGGTGTCAAGGTGAACAAGGTCAGCATGATCAGAAACGGAATAGATTTGCGACCTTTCGACCGCGCATCGGCTGTTGTTAAGGATGAACTGGGCAGGAGCGGCTGCCCGCTCGTTGGTCTCGTAGGACGTCTTTCCATAGAGAAGGGCGTGGACATTTTCCTGCATGCCGCAGCGCGCGTAATCGCTCATTGCCCCTACGCAAAGTTTGTCGTGGCCGGGGATGGGCCGAATCGGGCCGACTTGGACACGTTGATCGATAAACTGGGCATTCGTGACAGCGTGCGCATGTTAGGCCGCTGTGACGATATGCCGGCCTTCTATGCTTCCCTGGATGTGATGGTCTCAGCATCGCGCCAGGAGGGACTGCCGATTGCCATCTTGGAAGGTATGGCCAGCCACCTCCCAATGGTAGCCACGGCAGTGGGCGAGGTACCGATGGTCGTTCTGGATGGCCGCACCGGAGTGCTGGTGCCTGCAGAGAATCCGGAATTGCTGGCGGAAGCGATCATCGAGCTGCTGGGCGATCCTACAAAACGAGCGCGGCTTGGCTCCGCGGCAAAGCAGCTGATCGAAGATGAGTTCTCCGCCGCGCGAATGACGGCTGATTATCTCCGGGTTTATGAAGATGCGATTGCGGCAGTGGCGAACAGCGGAAGACGCCGGGTTGGATTCATTGTTGCGCCGCGAGCGAAGACGAAGTGAGCGACCGGCGGCTTCGCGTTTTTATGATGGATCTGTGGGCGATCGTGCCCTATTACACGGCGTATCTATCCCGAGCCTTGATGGCGGAAGGAGTCGACCTGACGGTTGGATCGATCTCCTACTACCTCGATCCGAGTTGCTTCTCAAGCCGTGGAATCAAGGTTGATCCGGGGCTTCTCGATGTGGTGGGGAAGTTCCCATTACCTCGCCTGCCGCGCAGGGTATTGAAACTGTCGGAGGCGCTCGTAAATCTGTCGGCACTGACATTGCGCTTTCTGGTGTCGCCCCCGGACGTGCTCCATGTCCAGTTCCTGCCGATGCTGAATTGGGGCTTGCCGCTGGATTTTTGGTTCCTGGAGTTCTGCCGCAAACGGGGCTCGAAGATTGTTCTGACGGTCCACGATCTTCTTCCGCACGATACGGGTGAGGCGCTCAAGGGGACTTTTCTTGAGCTGTACCGAATGGCGGATCGGCTCATTTGCCACTCGGACCATGTCAGGTCGAGGCTAGGGAGAGAGTTTTGTGTGCCTGAGGAAAAAGTGTCGGTGATTCCGCATGGACCTTTGTTTTGTGACTCGCCAGCAGCCAGCGCCGCGCAAACGCCGTCGGATTTCGAGGAGAAGCCGGGCACGGTGCTAGTGCTTTGGCAAGGGATCATCTTTCCTTACAAGGGAGTCGATCTCCTGCTGCGGGCATGGCGGTGGGTGGAAGCCGAAGGCGGCGACTGCCGATTGACGATTGCGGGTACCGGGACACCCGAGTTGCTTGAGCAGATTCGCGAACAGGTGGAGAGCCAGGGGCTAAGGCGTGTGCAACTGCATCTTCGTTTCATCTCAGCGCGAGAGCTGGTGGCACTGTATCGCGCTGCGGACGTGGTGGTCTATCCTTATCGTGCGATTACAACCAGCGGCGCACTGGCAACTGGACTGGCGTTGGGAAAGACGATTGTGGCCAGTGATCTGCCCGTGTTTCGCGAGCTGTTGACACACCGGGAGAACGCGCTGCTTGTCGATCCCGAGGATTCAAAGGAGTTTGCCGATGCACTGATTGAGTTAGCACACGATGCAGGCCTGCGGGAGCGCCTGGCCAGCAGGGTGCGTTCGATGGACTTTGGCGAGCAATCCTGGACCTCGATTGCGAGAAAGACCATGCAGGCTTATGGAAGTGCCTTGCGTTCTTCGCCGCATCCCTCAATTCCACCTGCACCACTGGACGTGTAAACGATTCATTGTCTGAAGGCTGTCCATAAATAGTCTGTGAGGTCGAACTGTACTTGTGCTATTCGATGCGGATGTGGGGACGAAGCTTATTTTGATGCAGCGGCATGAATCAAAAAGAAACACAGCGCTCCGCCGCCCTTCACTTACGTGTCATGAAGCTCACCATCATTAGTCCCACACGCGGCTATATCAACCGCTAGTGTGCTTCCAATCATGGGCCAGGTGGCCTCGGTTCTCCATACTTGAGGCCACATTCGCGTCAAAGTGCTTGTCAAGGTGCCTCTAGTCAATTCCAGACCGATTTGGTCTGTCCGCATGGAAGTGTGATTCGGGTCACGAACGCAAAAGCACTTTCTTGGTACGTTTCTCGTAAACCAGCTTTTTATAGCCACTTATTTCTTGAAAATAGAAGGGACAACCCATGCCAATGCTCACACTATATGCCGTCAGCGGAATTACGATTCTTAAAAACCCAGACGACGAAAAGCTAGACGACGAGATCGTCGCTTCAAGCCGCCCGCGGAAAAATAATGTGAAGAAGGAATTCGTCGTTCTATTTTTAATGTTCTTCTTCGTGTTACCAGCCTTTGCCGCACCGCCGGCATGCCTGTATCAAGACGTTCTTTCAGGACCTGCGTCTGGCGGTGAGGGCGGCAATGGCATCTATCTGACCATCTTCGGCAAGAACTTCGGATCAACCCGGGGAACATCGACAGTGACTGTCAACGGCACAGCCGTGGCGCAGTATCTCGTGTGGGGCTCAAACAACGATGTGACCGGCAACCATGACCAGATCAGCGTACAGATTGCCAGCGGAACGACCGGGACGGGAAACATCGTGGTCACGACACCGGGCGGTTCCTGCTCCAACCTTACGTTTACGGTACGCAGCGGTAACATCTGGTTTATCGGAAGTGGTATCGACAACGACAATGCCGGTAAAATCAGAAGCAACTGCGCCGCGCTCAAAGACGGCACCGCCGGCAATGGACAAGGCGGATCTGGGACCTACGCAAACCCCTGGACGCTTACCAATGTACCCAGCGTACAAATTCAGGGTGGCTCTGGAAACTATGGACCCGCCCCAGGAGCAAGAACGCCGTTCATTTACTACAACTGCCTGACAGCTGGGGATACGTTGATTTTTCTCAACGGGGCAAGCTATCCATATGCCGACGGCAGCGGTCTCTATTCAGCCCTTGCCTTGAATCGAGGGCCTGGTTCATCCTCCAGCTTCTTTACCTTTATGGCGCGGCCCGGCGCGACAGTGCAATTAGGAGGAACGGGATACGTTGATTTTGGGATTCGCGATTATAACGATACCCATGTTGTAGTCTCAGGTCTGAGCCTGACGGGCTCTGGCCCCACTGGCGGAGTAGGAGGACTAGGATTTGGATATTCATCGAGCACCACTGGTCCGTTTTCCAGGCTCGTTGGAAACGTGATCAAATGCCCCACTTGCTCCGGTTCTGCTGCGGCACTTGAGGCAGGAGTCGAAGCAGATGTTACTGCGGGCATTGAGGTTTTAGGTAACTATGTTACTGACGCAAGTTGCTCCTTACCTGGCGGGGTGTCAAACAAGCAATATCACAGCATGTATTTTGGCGGTAATGGCATCGAGGTTGGCTGGAACAAAATAGCGGGAGTGTGTACCTATAATGGAATCCAGATCAACTACGGTGCGGACAACTCAATCGGTTTTGGCGACATAAGCATCCACGACAACGATATTGAAGACGCTAACGGTAACGGCATCAACATGGCGTCTATCGATCCGACGCAGGGGCCGGTGAACATTTACAACAACGTGATTCACCATGTTGGAATACAGCCCGCGTCTGACAATAACGGCTCTCACTCCTGCATATCGTTTCTGGGTGAAGCGCCCTCGGCTGGCCCGGGGACGGTCAACGTCTACAACAATACGATGTACGATTGCAGTTCCTACCTCAATACAATCGCCAGCAATGACTCATGCGCCATCGCATACGGCTTTCTGGCAGCGTCAACGCAGGAAGGCTTGACAGTAAACCTCGTCAATAACATAGTCGCCGCTCCTGCTTATACGTTCTCCGGTAAGGAGAACCCTTACTTATGCACTGGAGGAGGGAGTTCGCAGGCGACCTTGATCGGCTCCCATAATCTCTTTTACAGTGCTGCTACTCCGGGCAGCACTTCGCCAGCTTCTTCGCTGACTTCGCTTACAGTATTGACAAATCCGCAGTTCATGAGTGCGACGACGCCCGGAACGTGGACAAACCTTGAAATTCAGAGTAATAGTCCCGCAATCGCGGCCGGAAGCGCATCGCTTTACCCGGCATTGGACTTCGCCGGTGCGACTCGACCAGGTTCCCCGGCAATAGGAGCGCTTGAGAACGGCGGCACATCATCGGGAGTGCAGGTTAGCGTTAGTGCTGTGCCAAATTCGGCGACTTTGGAGCAACCGGTTACCTTGAGGGCTGCGGTAGCGCAAACTGGACACTCAGTTCCCACCGGCAGCATCAACTTTTTAAATGAGAACGCCTCTCTGGGGCAGGCTTCAGTTGACAGTGACGGCACCGCGACACTGGTGCTTTCATGGCTGCCTGTTGGTTCCTACAAGGTGATAGCGGACTATTCAGGTGACTCGAACTACCCGTCGGCTGAGTCTGGTTACATTCCGCTTCAAGTGCTTTCCGCCACGACGACAAGCTTGTCTGCGTCTCCGAATCCAGCTGCCGTCGGCCAGCAGCTGACCCTCACCGCAGCCGTTCAAGCGGGGGGCAGCACCGCGCCAGCGGGTACGGTCACTTTCCTGAACGGCTCTACACACCTGGGAACCGCTACACTCGATTCCTCAGGTGTCGTCACGCTGTCCATGGCGTCGCCGGCTGCCGGGAAATACAGCCTGACGGCCCAGTATTCGGGCAATGCAAATTTTCGCTCCAGCACCTCGGCTGCAGTTTCGCTGACGGTGGGCGGCCAACCTACGGGGGGCAGTCAGCCTACGGTAACAAGCCTGTTTGTGTATCCGTATTCAGTCGTCACTGGCCAGACGCTGATGCTGACCGCAGCCGTTCAAGTAGGTGGCAGCACCGCTGCGGCGGGTACGGTCAGGTTCCTGAACGGCTCAACGCAACTCGGAACGGCTAAGCTCAATTCCGCCGGCGTCGCCATATTGTCCACCACGTCGCTGGCTGCCGGGAAATATAGCCTGACGGCCCAGTATTCGGGCAATGCGAACTTCCTCTCCAGCACCTCGGCTGCAGTTTCGCTGACAGTGAAGGATAAAGCCACGACAAGCACAAGTGTTCAAAGCTTCACGGGCGGGAATGGCACCTCCCCGACGGTTCAGCCCGGGGAGGCAGCAAGTTATACCCTGAGCCTCCGCCTCGCCCTTAGAACGACAACCCCGGCCAAACCGTTACGGCCTCGGGTTTTCCAGAGGGATTCACGGCAACCATTTTTCCCCGGACGATTGCCGCGGCCAGCGGTGCGACCAATGTCACTATAAACATTCAGATTCCTCGGCAGTCCGCCAAGCTTAGACGGGACAGAAAATTGAGCAGCGGACTTCCCGTAATGCGTTCGGTATCTTAGTGCTGCCCTTCGGCGGCCGCATCAGACGCTCTCGCAAACGGATGCTGCGACTCCATTGCATGGCGCTCTTGTTGGTTGGAGGTGCGTCGTTAGTGGGGGGGGGCTGGGCGCAGCACTTTTAGTCTCACTCGTTAGTTCTCCATTTCCGAGTCCGCAAACCTACACCATCGCGTGATTTTCGGCTTCACTGTCCCTGCCGCAAACAACCAACGTCACGCATCGTCAAGTAAGGGGCTGCCAGGACCAAGACTGCCAGATTGAGCCATGGAGGAAACCTCTGCCGAACTTGGAACACTTCTCATATGGATTATGCGCGTGGAAGCCGCAATCGGCTCGCACGCGGTTGACAGGTGGCGCAGAAGGCAGCTAAACCTCTTGCCGGCGATGGAATCCGTCACAAGCCTGCCGGATTCCAACATTCGACCCACAGCGCATCGCTATTGCGGACCCTTGCTACTCATCGTGAGTTGAGTCATACTTCTTCAAGCCGCATCTTTAATCATTTCAAGAAGCTGGACCGAAGACCATGAACACTTCGTTGACCGCTTGTCTCAGGTATTTTTCATGCTTTGCGATTGTCCTTACCCTCCTTGATTCTGTGCCGAACGTGCAGGGCAGGCCGCAGAGCGCCTCACGTCCTATCATCCTGTTCACTGACGTCATTTCGGGACCGAACGCGGGAGGCGAAGGCGATAATGGGATCTACCTTACGATCTTCGGGACTCATTTCGGCGCAACCCAAGGAAAATCGAAGGTAACCATCAACGGCAAGGCTGTGGCTCAATACCTTCTGTGGTCCGACACCAAAATCGGTGTCCAGGTGGGTCATGTCTCGACGGGGCCGATCGTGGTGATCGCGGGCGGCGTTTCCAGCAACTCGAATCTGACTTTTACAGTTCGTTCCGGCCGTTTGTTTTACATCGGGGCCTCCATCGATAATTCCACCGCGACTTGCGCGGGAGGAACCTATGCGAAACCGTGGGGACTCGCAAATTTCGCGAGCAAGATCGAAGCGGCCTATACCAGGGCGATGCGGACTCCTCACTTCTATTACAACTGCATGACGCCCGGCGACACGCTTGTTTTCCTGAACGGCGTCTCTTATCCCTACTTCGACGGCGCAGGATGGCACTCATCTTTGACTCTTGAGGATACGAGAGAACCCGCCGTCTCCAGCAGGTTTTACACCTTTATGGCGCGCCCGGGAGCGTCAGTGCAGTTGGGGGGCACCGGATGGGCAATGGCGCCGATCCGCGACCATTCCAATGGCTACAACGTCATCTCGGGTCTCACACTTACGGGGAGTGGCCCGAACGGCGGAGCTAGCTTCAGCGCAGGAGGTGCTTCCCGGAACGATCGGGTAGTCGGCAACGACATCACTTGTCCAGACTGTTGGGGTCCGGCGGGAGCCGTCATGGGTGGGGACGGTTTCATCATGTACGGGAACATCGTTCATGACGTCTCAACATTAGATCGGGGTGGATCGAACAAGACGTATCATGCGGTTTACGTGGGTGGGAACAACATAGAGATCGCCTGGAACAGGATTTACAACACCAAGGCCTACAATGGCATCCAGATCAACCACGACAAGTCTTCCGGTTTTTACAACCAGTCCTGGCACGACAACGATATCGCCGACGTGAACGGGAGCGGCATCAACCTTTCGACCATCGATCCGTCGATGGGATACATCAAGATATATAACAATGTCATCCATCATGTCGGTGTCGCTATGGCATCCGATAACCCTGGTCCTCATTCTTGTCTTGCCATCAAGGGGTACGGGAGCGCGACTGCCACCGGCACAGTCGAAATCTACAACAATACGATGGTCGATTGCAGTTCGTACCTCGACATCAATCCTTCGGACAGTTTGTCGTGCGCGATTGTGGTTTCTCGAAATCAGCTCAACGTCACCACGACACTAATGAACAACATCGTCTACCAGCCGGCCTATGCGGGCACGTCCAAAGAGAACGCCTATATCTGCGGCGGAGGCTCCATCGGCACGCTCTCCGGATCAAACAATCTCTGGTACAGCGAGCGCACTCCGCGGAGCTCGGCACCGGCTAACAGTTATGGGACCTTTGCGAATCCGCGCTTCGTTTCGGCCACGGATTACCACTTGCAAAGTGGCAGTCCAGCGATTGGCGCGGGGATTTCATTCGGCGACTTGAAGAACGATCATGACGCAACCCCCCGCCGAAATCCGCCAACGATCGGTGCTTATGAGTAGCCAAAAATCACACTTTTAAATACGCCATCGATAGTTGCATGGTAAGCATCAGACCAATCAATCCTTGCGTGGCCGCTACGACAAGAATGAGCACAACTGCACGGATGAAGAGCGAGGTAGATATATGTTTTCCGGGATCAAGTGGCGTGTCCTGTATGCACTAAAAGGAAGTACATATGCGGCGCGCGCTCTGGGTGTGACAATTGGGGAAGGATGCAGGATATACACGTCCTTCGGCAATGAGCCATGGCTGATTTCGATTGGAGATCGTGTCACAGTAACAAGCGGGGTGCAGTTCATCACCCATGACGGCGCCACAGGGCTCGTACGAGACGAGAAGGGGAGGCGATACCGCTACGCGCCAATTGAGATCGGAAGCGACGTCTTCATTGGAACGAACTCAATCATTCTGCCTGGAGTAAGAATCGGAAACCGCGTGATCGTAGCAGCGGGCAGTGTCGTCAACCGATCGATACCGGATAACTGTGTTGTTGCAGGCGTACCGGCAAGGTTCATCAAAACCTTTGACGAGTATGAGCTACGCGTATTGGCGGAATTCCATTCTGATGCGGACAGAACCGGCAAGAGCCGACGCCAGCAGATTGATAGGATCGTCGACGAGACGATGGCACCGGAGATCCCCATCCCCGCGAGCACGAATTCCAAAAATGAGAGCAAAGTTCAGACCTAGGAAATGCGCTCCGCCGCATGCCTCCTGGTCGCAGAACTGCGGCTGCTCGGCTACAAGGTCGAGCTTGCACCACTCGACCCCGGAACGGCTCCAGGCCTGGCGATGTGATTTTCGACGGTGCGAAAGAAATCCTACGTCATTTCAGTCTTTGTCCCGGGTCCGGCTCCATCTGAACTAGGAGAGAAGCACCCCAAATCATAAAATGGAGGGCCGGGCCTTCCCGTTTGAGTTCTCGAGGCTACTGCCGGTCAGGATACGATGCTCGCATCGCGTGATAATCTATTTTGCTTCCGCATGAAAATACGATTTGATCCCGGGAAGTATCCTGCGCTTGAGGTTGCTTCGGAATATCCAGCCGACCGAAGCAGCAAAGATGGGCAATAGCGCAATCGTCTGAAGAATGAACATGATCATAGTGCGCGCAGGGAAGAATGCATCCATCGCATAAGAAGCGGCAGCGAACGGAACCGCACAGAGAAAGACCGGCCCCCATACTTTCATGAAGACCTCGCGATAGTGAATCCCTACGAGGTAGGAGACATACCTCGGCCACAGAATGAGGTTCACTGCCAGACTCGGCACAAGCGTTCCAATCGCCACGCCATAGATGCCCACCCTACGGGCCAGAACAATGCTGAGTGTCAGATTTGCGATTGCCTCGGCGACGGCCCACTTTGCAATTGTCTTATGTTTTTCAATGCCAATCGCAATCGATGTGGCGGGCGTATTCTGTAGAGAAAACAAGAGCGCCGTCGCCAATATCGCCAGCACGGTTCCCGATGTTCCCGTGTATTGAGGCCCCATCCATACGCCGATAAAGTTGCGGCCACGAGTCAATAACGTAATTGCGATCGGCAGAGAAACGGCAACGGTTGCGCGCGTGCCGTTATAGTAAAGTGCGCGCAGGCTCGATCTATCGCCGGCTGCATTGAATGCGCTTGCCGCGGGAGTAAAGGTTGCCGTCATTGCGCCGAGCAGCTGCTGGGTGTAACGGCACAACGAATTTCCAATCGAGTAGAAGGTTACGGCGGAAGCCGACACAAAAGCGCCCACCACCAGGTTGTCTGTCTGGTAAACCACCTGAATTGCAACCATGAGGAGGAAGACATAGACGCTATAGGACCAGATCTTCTTAAGAACCTCCCAGTTCGGCTTCTTCAACCGGATTGTCAGTTCGGGGTAGATTCTTCGCGCGACGTAAACAAACAATAGGTTGCCGACCGTGGCTGCGAAGAGCTCACAGCAGGCAATCGCAACTATACCGTGGCCTGTAAGTAAAACCGCCACGACCCCAACGACACGTACCGTCAACTGCGTCAGCGTCACAATGGTGTATAAGTCATATCGATTTAGCGCCGACAGTACACCGGCGAAGACTCCGATAGACATATAACCTGCGACGCTCAGGCCCATCAGAAGGACAGCCGCCCGAGCGTTGAATATTAATGCCGGAGGGACTTTAAAGATTAGCGGAAACACCGCCGCGAGCCCGCCACTGAGTACCAGCACCAGCACGCCGATTTGCATCCGCACCCAGAGTGCCGCCGACAGCACTTCGGAAGCTCCTTCGTGATCCCCGGTGGTGTGTCCTTTGGCGACGAACATGGTCACGGAATTCCGCAACCCCAGATCGAGGAGACCAAAATAATTGACAAAAGAAAGTGCGAGGACCCAGATCCCATAAGCGACATTTCCCAGTCGATGGACAATAAACGGGGACAGGAAGAATCCGACAGCCATGGTGGCCGTCATCGCGAACCAATTCGACAGGACACTCCGTGCAATGTGCTTGGCACGCAGTTGCAAACGAGGCTCCTTGACACCGATTCTGGCGCGGGATAAAAGCATTCTACGCTTTGGGCTTCAAGGTACCGGCTTGCTTAAGAACCACTAACGATCTTTTGCGTGATAGAGTGAGGATGGCGCCGTTCGGGCCCGATTCTACGCGACATCATTCGATATCGGAATTATTATGCCACATGGGTCGAACGGAAGTGGAATCGTTTGAATGGCGCCAATAGGGCGCACTTTGGGATGAGTTTCGACCTATTTGAAGCGAGGCGGTCTGAAGAATTGAGCACGGTCTCAGAACTGCTCTCATGTTTCACCGGGCGCAGTTGCCATCAGCGAGCATCTTCTTCACGCTCCTGCTGACGTCATGGAGGCTTCGATTTGGGCACCGGAATCGGGCATTACATACCCTTGGTAGCATACCTGGGTTTCTGGGTGATGTGTCCCGTCTCGTTGGCCTGGCGGCCTCTTTGGGGTCTCTATTTTCTGATTCCATTTCTCCCATACCGCTCGATGCGGAAACACTTCCTGGATTATCCCATGGGTGCGCACATACTGCTCATCCTCGTGCTTGCCGTAATCGTCGGAGCCCTCCTGCACGGAAAGCGTCTTCCCAAATCAAAGCTTTACGTTATCTGGCTTGTCATAGGGGTTTACCTCTATTTTTCCATGTGGCTGGGGACCGCGCTTGGAGACGCTCCGGCCCCCCTCTGGCTTTCCGAAATGAACTTCGTCGTTTGGAAAGACTATATGGTCATTCCGCTGGTATTCGTGGCGACAAGCTTAGTCGTCGAAGACCGAAAGGCCGTAAGGACGGTTATCCTCATTACTGCGATTGCCATCTTGTTCATCGATAGGAGTTGCATACTGGAGGACAGATTACATTCCTGGGCGAACTTTGATGAGAGCAAGCGCGACGTCGGCCCGCTTGAATATGGCGCAAACCTGACGGCCGCATATCTGGCCCAGTACGCGATGTTTATCTGGGGCCTCCTGCAATTTATCAAGGCAAAGAAATATAAACTGCTCGGTTACACGTTGTTAGCTATGACATTGTACGCAACCATGTACTGTTTCTCCCGCGGGGCGTATCTTGCGGTACTCTTTAGTACTCTCATCCTTGGCATAGTGAAAGATCGCAAACTCTTGGTGATTCTCGGAATCTTCCTGTTTACATGGCAGGTCGTTGTACCCACAGCCGTCCGCGAACGCGTTAACATGACTGAGACAGCCAGCGGGCAACTCGAATCCTCCGCTGAGAAGCGCATCGAACTATGGAAAGAGTCATGGAACTCGATTGTCAAGAGCCCAATCCTGGGAAACGGCTTTGCCACCTATCAGTATGGTCAACACATTGCAAACCTAAGAGATACACACGACTGGTTTATAAAAATCATGGTGGAGACGGGTATTGTCGGACTCGGCTTGAATTTGATCCTGCTTGCGCAAATGCTGACACTGTCGATCCGCCTTTTTCGACGCGGCGGCGATCCGCTATACAGAGGCCTGGGACTGGGCCTTCTTCTCGCCATGTGTTCCTGCCTTGTTGCGAACTGTTTTGGGGACCGATGGACCTTTCTTGAGATTACCGGCCCCCTGTTTGTTCTTGTGGCGGCAGCCGTTCGAGCCTCACATCTTATGGGGCCGAAGAAAGTGTCAGAACCAGCCCTGTCGTATGCAAACGTTCCGGTAGCTTCGTACGCCGGCAGAAAATTTGATCACATATTGTCATCTTGATCCGCAACGAGGAGATCCGAGGACGTCGTCAAAACCACCGCTCAAGAATGCTAGAATTCGGGCGGCCATCGGCTGAAACCAAGCCTTCGATTGAGAACGACGAATACGTGCAGTAACTTGCGACTCCGGAGTTTTTTTGACCCGGAGAAAGTCTACTAGGGTGCCACTGGTATGGCAGACGAAGGGACGAGTCGGGGGGGAGTTCTTCTCCAACGACGAACGGGTGCAGGATTTATGCTTCCCGGCGAAGCCGTGGTTGTCCGCCGACCCCACTTTCGGTTGCAGGAAGATTCGTTGTTTTTCCTGATCTCGAACCGCCCGTTTGCGGGTTTAACCCCGGTGGAACAGCGCTTGTGGAACGCCTTGGAGCAAGAGGCGACGGTCGGGGATCTCGAGGCGCGGCTGGGAGGGCAGGCAGCGGAAGGCATACGCCGTTTGGTGGCGCTCGAAGTTGCCGAAGTACTCACGCCCGCTCCGTCAGGGAAGCGGCGGCGCGTGATGGTCATCGAACCGCACATGGACGACGCGGCTCTGAGCGTCGGTGGGCTGATGTTGCAGCGGCGCGCCGAATGCGAATTCCTTCTCGTCACGGTGGCCACCCAGAGCGTGGCTACTTCTTATAGAGGGATCGACCGCGATTTCTTTGATAGACAAACCATCTCGACTCTCCGCAAGGCCGAATCTCAGATCGTGGCCCGGATGGTATGGGGACGCCACATTCCCCTCGATCTGGTTGAGGCCACTTTGCGCTACTACCCGCAGAGATGGACGCTCGACTGGTTCCAACGGCACGAACAGGCAGTTTGGGCATATTTGGAACATGCCGCCGGGCGAGGCGAACTGGAACTGTGGACCTCGACCATCGCCAAGGCAATCGAAGATCTTGATCCGGAGGAGATCTGGATGCCTCTGGGCGTCGGTGTGCACGTGGACCATCAGTTGACCCGCCACGCCTGTCTTAATGTCCTGCGGGCCAATCCCAAACTTGTTGAGCAACGCGTCTGCCGATTCTTCCAGGACGTGCCCTATGCGGCAAACTTTCCCCATCACACCACCGCATTGGCGCAAACGCTTCGGGAAGCCGGCGTCAAGCTCGAAGAGGAACGCGTGGACGTTACCGACGTAAAGCAGGAGAAAATGCACTTGCTTTCCCTCTACTCGTCGCAATGGAAGACTGAGGTTATCCAGGTGAGGGTGGAGGCATGTTCGAAAGCTCTTGGCGGGCCGCCGGAGAGTTTTAACGAACTGTGGTATCGCGTGACAGCCCCGCCTAAGAAAAACATCGACATGATCGATACCTCGGCGACGAAGGAGTCCATTTATCGCGTTGCGCACAACGTTGAACCCTGGTTGCGCCGCCACCGGAATGCCCGCAAGATCGGCATTTTGCTCGCCGTGCCCATGGGCCGCTGGGCAGACGATCTCCAGTATCTGCTCAATTGCTTTCTCGACGCACAATTCGAGGTGCACACGCAGACCAAATTTGCCGCGCATGCCGAGATGTTCGCCTCACCCAGAGTCGAGGTCCGACTATGCGGCGATCGGTGGCGATGGATCCTTGGCGACGCGCTGCCGACTGTACTCGGGCGGCGCCTGCCGCTGGTGATCGTTACCGGAAAGCAAAGGGAAAAGTACGGCCGCTGGCTGACCCGCTTCGGCCTTCTCTCGGACCCGCTGATCGCGGCGACTATGAGCGATTTTGTTCAGGCGCTTCAATATGCCGTCACACAGGGCGAGTAGTCTTCTCGAACCCACCTTCACACAACCCGAGCGCCACGCGAAATAACTCAATGCACGGTCTTCAGCCTTGACTGGGTGCCGCTACGTTTGGTACGCCGGCAAAGGAGCACCCGCCAAGAGGTGAAAGCCCTCAACACACCCGACCAAGTGGATTTTCCGCCTTCACCGCACGGCGCTAGCGCGACGCGATGGGGTCGATTCTTGCTCCGTCGCATACAGATGTTTACGCCTCACTAGTGCTCCTAAGTGCTACAATCCGGACCTAAGTTGGCTGGATTGAAGTCGGATTTTCATACAAGACGAGGTCGCGTGAGCCTATCTCTTACATCCGAGGAGTCTCTAGCTCGAAGTATGTCCAGCAAATTGGCGCACTTGCGGTCACTTGATGGACTTAGGGCCATATCGATCTTTCTCGTTTTTCTGGGGCATCTTAGCGGAACGCGTGGATTCTTGACCGTGGATTTGAATATTGGGAACTACGCGCAGCTGGGAGTGAAAGTTTTCTTCGTAATCTCAGGCTTTCTAATCACTCGCCTGATGCTGCAGGAGCGTGCAAAGAACGGCCGTGTGTCACTGAAGCTCTTCTATGCGCGAAGGGCGCTGCGTCTATTTCCAGCTTCTTATACATTTATTGCCTGCGTATGCCTGTTGTCACTTGCTGGGATCTTCTATCTGCGCCCAACGGATATCTGGCATGCTATCACCTACACAGTAAACTTTCTGCCCAATCGAGGAAAACAGATTGGACATCTCTGGTCTCTTTCTGTCGAGGAGCAATTCTATTTGATCTGGCCTTTGACCTTCGTTCTTTTGGGACGGAGACGAGCAGGCTGGGTTCTCGTTGGAGTGATCCTGTTTGGGCCATTCGCACGTTTTGGCGACTGGCTTTTCTTGAGAGGAACGCCCTATCACGACCTGCAGATGTTTCCGATGGTCGCGGACAGTCTTGCAATGGGTTGTCTGCTGGCAAAGATCGGTGGCTGGCTCGAAGCGAGAGGCTGGTATCTGCAATTGTTCAGGCCGGTCTATTCGGTCGGATTGGTTGCATTAGTCCTGTTGATCAATCGCTATATGGGGTACACAGCAGTCTATATCTTTGGCACATCGGTCATCAATCTGTGTCTTGCGCTTCTTATTCACAGGTCCATCTATTGCTCTCACGACTTGGCAGGAAGGTTTCTTAACTTGGGGCCGATTGCATTTGTGGGCGTTCTCAGCTATTCGCTTTATCTTTGGCAACAGCTGTTTCTCAACCCAGAATCATCCGCTTGGGCGTGCTCGTTTCCGCAAAACCTTCTTTTTGCGATTGCCGCTGCGCTGGGATCTTATTTTCTCCTTGAGAAGCCCTTACTCAGGGTGCGCCGCCGCCTGCGAGCTTCAGGCACCTCCGAACAAATCCCATGTGTGGAGAGCGGCGCAACGCAGCAGCCGCTCCTGGAACGACACGCAAGCTCCGGGTCGGTTTGACCAGGAAGAGTAACTGGCAAGCGTTGGCTGTCGCGGGCCCGGCGCTTAAAGATGTGAACTGTCCAGCAAGCGTCTTGTCTTTGAAGCAGTCTGCCGGTTGTTGGGCCGCTGAAAGTTAGAGTGATGATTGAAATCGTTGCTTCAGCGCCGAAACCTCCTGTCGGGACGAATGCGGCCCAGGGCGATTTGCCGCACATCCTGCTCGTCGTTGATCAGCTTGGGAAAGTGCTTGGAGGGGGAGAACGCATCGCCCTGAAACTCGCGGCTGTTCTGCCGCATTACGGATACCGCACATCCATCCTCACTTTTTCCGCGCATCCCGAGAGCGCCGCCTTGAAGTCGCCTCTCTGTCCCATTTACCTGCTTTCTTTGCCGTGTACCTACGACATGGCGGCGCTTCGAGCTGCTCTCGAGTTCAGGCGATTCCTCAAGCGGCGAAGCATCCGGATCGTCCACACGTTTTTTGAAAGTTCGGACATCTGGGCGGGGTTGGTTACCAAGACAACGTCCAATGTAAAACTGGTCTGGGCCCGCCGGGACATGGGAATTCTAAGGGCTCGCAAGCATCGCATTGCATATAGGCTCATGGCCGGGGCCCCCGATGCAGTCTTTGCCGTCTCGGAACAGGTCCGACGACATTCGATCGAGGTGGATCGCATCGACGCTGCTCGTGTACAGACCATCTACAACGGCCTGAACCTTTCCGATTGGGATGCGGCCTCCAGGCCCGCAAAAGGCCCAGGCGAGTTTCTGGTGACGACCGTGGGCAATATCCGGCGGGTGAAGGGCCACGACGTGTTCATCAGGGCAGCCGCGACCGTCGTGCGGCATTTTCCCAAGGTTTTCTTCAGCATCGCCGGCGATGTTCTGGAGCCCGCCTATTTCGTGGAACTGCAAACTCTCGTGCAGGATTTGAACCTCGCCGATCGTGTCCGGTTCGATGGCGGAGTCACGGATCTGCGCCAACACCTTGCAGCGGCCGACATGTTTGTTCTCCCTTCGCGAAGCGAAGGTTTCTCCAATGCCATCATCGAGGCTATGGCGTCGTGTCTTCCAGTTATTGCTACCGATGTGGGTGGGAACGCAGAGGCAGTTGAGGAGGGCATCACTGGATTCCTGGTTCCTCCCGAAGATCCTGGCGCCCTTTCTGCAGCCATCCTAAGACTGCTCTCCGATCCGTTGCAGGCTAAAGCGATGGGCGCAGCGGGAAGGATCCTGGTAGCGGAGAGATTTACGACCGAGTCTATGATGAATCAGATCGCCGGGGCCTACAGTAACCTGCTCTCCTGACAGCGAGCCGCGAATCGCTCTGCTATACACCTTGGACCGCTAGAGTCTGTCAACCGGGCCGCTTGTGACGCACCTTCCTGTCTGGCCGCAGAGATGGAGCACTTCAGCGCCCTCCGCGCGAGCGAATGGTCAATTCCCATCGCGGCTTGCCCTCCGCAAGTGGGAATTTTCTTGGGATTTATATGCGCAAAATATTGCATCTGCACTGAGAGTTGCGGGCGCAAGTCTCTGCATCTAAAGCCAAATCTTTTGGCTCGCGATGTGCACTTGTAGAGGCGTCGGGCGCGACTGGTGCGCGCAGGCAAATTCGCATTAGTGCTTCAAGTCGGGAGTGCGGCCTCTCTGCCTCAAAGTCGAGCCGGCTGCGCCCTTGGAGTTGCGCAGAGAAATCCGAGCACGAATGGCACGAATGTCAGTGGTACCGAGTCGTTCGGACCTTAGTGCATAACCGGTTGAAACCGGAGTGTCGACAGATTGGCACTGCGCCATACGGGTCACAAAGCACGCTTGAACCACATTGAATCGAATGGGTTGCCGAGGTAGAAGAATGGGGAACAACCCGATACCTCAAAGTGTAGCTTTGATGGAGGGCCGTTCGCGACAGAACGATTGTCAGCGAGCGAACCACTTCGCCTGCACCGGAACCCCCATTTTGGTTCCTTCCCCGGAACCCCCATCCCTGCTTCTTCTCGGCACCGGCCTGCTCGGCCTGGAATTCTTAGCCTTCCGCAAGGCGAAGAGTTCCGACCTTGCCTTTCCTGCATAACCAAAATGCCCGCGAGGGCGAACAGGAGGAACCAATGAACAAACTCACCATCGCGTCACTCGCATTGGCAACAGCCGTTGCGATCACGCCAAGTGCTTCGGCAACTTCAATAACCGGCTCGATTGCGCTTGCCGGTCTCGTAGGAGACTACACGACAACTACGATCACGTTTAGCAACAATGGAATTGTCTTGGGCGGCACCGGTTCCCTGGGCTTGACTTCCGGTTTCGCCGCCATGGACGGGGGAGTATATCCCAACACATTGAATCTCACGAGTGCGATCGGGGCTGTATTGTTCGCCACCTCGGGCGCAGATGCGGTCACATTCACAATTCAATCCTTGATGTTCGACACGAGGCTCGGAGACCTTGATGTCACTGGAACCGGCGTGATCACAGAGACCGGTTATGCCCCCACGGAGGGGACCTTCGACCTATCCACAAGTAGAAGTGGGGCGTCGATCACCTTCGACGCGGATGCCAGCGCCAACGTCACCCCTGAGCCCAGCAGCCTCTTGCTTCTCGGCACCGGCCTGCTCGGCCTGGCAATCGTAGCCTTCCGCAAGGCCAAGTCGTCGTCCGGTGGCCTGATGGCCTTGGGGATGTAGTTGCTTGTTCCTCTTGTCGGTCCCGCCGAATCGCCTGGGAAAAGGGCACGGAAACGTGTCCTTTTCTTCAGGTCTGCTCATCCCATCAGGGCCGTTCGCGGCTGGACGGGAACCAGCTCGGCTTGGGGCAAGTTCTTCCTGCATGGCGTGCGAGATGGCATTTGTGGCGAGCAAGGCTAGTATTCGAGTCCAATCCAAGAGCAATTCTTCCGCCTCATGGCGCAATATCAATCACCCGTATCGTGTCGCGATGAGGGCAGGATGGTTTCATGGCGGAGAAAAAGGGGCAGCTTTTTAGACTAGCCCTGAATGGTTTGGGAGAGGTGAGTTATCGAAGAAGAACGCTATTTGCCTATTCCGCCAGTGCTCTCGCCCCTTTTAAGTATAAGTATTCAGATCTAACTCGCCGCATCCGTAGTAACGAACTCAGTGCGACAATCACCTTAGTTGTAGGAGTCAATGAGGTCATTCCAGTTCAGCCTTGCCCCGCAGGCTGGAAGTTTGAGGTTGAGGCTACCCTGCGGCCAGTGGCAGAGGTAAGTCATGCAGCCATAGATCGAGCTGCGGTTGTCCTCCAAGATGTGGCAGGAGTGTGCTTCGGCCCGTTCTTGCAGGGCCATATTGGATGAGTGTTCCGCCGTGCCGTTAGTTTGGAACCGATAGAAAGGTGTGAAGCGGTGCCTGACATGCTGTCGATGGGGGCCGCCCGCCCTCCATAATTGCGAAAGCGGCCGCCGCTGCAGATGCGAATGCACGATGGTTTGAAATGAAAATCGCTAATTCGAGGCGATTCGAAACTCCCGTTTTGTCAAACACCTTCTGAAATCTGTTCCTTACGAGCTTCTCCACAATTTCGAGACGATCTCCGATCTGTTTGTATCTCATCCCTTGCATCAATAGAGCCACCATTTTCAGTTCACTCGTTGTGAGTCTTTGTGCTGACCGGGCACCCACCGTGTCTTGTTCCGACACTGCGACTGAGGGAGAGACAAATTCAGATCCTCTCCGAATCTTGAGCAGGCAATCCAGGAACGCAGACGTGGAGGTGCTCCGATGAACCACTCCAGCTACGCCACTCGAACGATAACGATTCGCGGAGTCAAAATCGTCTGCAATCAGTAAAACTCGGCTGCGCACTTCTCGAGTCCTATCGACCAGGTAAGCCAGCTCAGGAATTAAGAACGTGGAGACAATAATCAGCGACTCGCGATTCGTAGCCGCGGCAGTGAGGAATTTTGCCCACTCGGAAAATTGTGCAATGAGCCGGAAGTCTTCATTGTTGGAAAGCAGTTTGACTATTCCCGCGCGAAACAAATCGTGGTTATCTGCCACGATGACCTTGAACATGGCTCACGCTACCTTCCCAAAACGCCTGAGAAATCGACCGCGTTACCGCGATTGACGGGCACGTCGAGCGTGGCCGTAAAAATCTTCAAAACTCCGTGGTTTCGTCGATATCATCGCCCGACCTTTGTGGATCATGCTGAACATCGGTGGGTGAGTTCCTTCGCACGGAGCGAATTCTCGCTGTTTACCGTTGCCGCGGTTCGGAGACATCGATGACAGATACTGCCTCCGGGCGGGTCGACGGCACTTCGCCCCTGCCAACTCGTCATGGCTCAACCAAGTCGAACTTTGGTTTGCCAGGATCGAACGGGCTGTGATCACACGCGGCATCTTTAACTCCGTCTTCGATCTCGCCTGTAACCTGCGCCGTTACATCGGCGCCTATTCTGCAAATGCCCGGTCCTTTCTGTGGAAATACGCAGATCCAACCCGCCGGACTCGAAGTAACGAATTCACTGCGACAGACCACTACCAATAACGCAACCAGGAGATAGGCGAAGCGGGTCAGTTTTCTCCTCATACTTCTTTCTTCACCGCTGCTTCTTCCCGAACATCTGAGAGGCCCTAGACTTTCGCCAAGTCCAGGTTTCGCCGGGAGTGGCGACGAGTTGTCAGGAATCACGACACTGGCAATAACTCTTCGCTACACCCGGCTGCACAACCCCGTTCAGGTGAACGAGTGCGTGCGGTTAGTTCTGAATGAAGTTGCTGCAAGTGGGTTACCAATTTGCGAGATATGGAATTACCGGGGAGTTTGACTCCCTGGGACAGAAATGTGCAAAGCCTGCGCGCAATCTCGCATGTTTGCTCCTTTCCGTTGGGCCAGTGTGGTGTGTTCCCCTTCCTTAACTTCGATCGCAAACGGCGAAGTTGTTCCACTTAGAGTGGAAATGATTTTCTTCGAGCTCGAATCCGGTGTCATCCATTGCCGCTAACACACTTCTTCCTCCCACCGAGGAGAGTTGTCGCTTGGCCTGGTCGGCCAGGAAGGCGGCAAGCGTTTTCTCTTCCGAGATCGGCATGTCGGGCCGATTGAAGACGCTGCGACGGTAAAGCGCATGAGCAAAATAATTGACCAGCACGCCCGAACCAATCACCTCGAAATATTTGACTCGCGAGAGCAAGGAACCAGACGTCTTATATAGAAAACTGCCGTACTTTTCGACACTAATGCAATGAGCAGCTCAAAGGCGAGATTGTTCTCTCGCGCATCTGGATGATTGGCAAGTCGTTTACGCAGATGTCCCGAAGGACCTCTTGGATCTGGCGGAGGTAAACAGAGGGTTCAGAATACCCGCCTCCGCTCGTTCCACGATGCGCTGAGCGTCAGTATCAATCCCTGGACCAAACCCAGCTCCCGCAATCATGACAGGTAACCGTGCCTGCGCGATATGATCAGCTTGTCGATAGGGCATTTCAAGTCGCCGAGGCCAAAGGTCTTATGGGAGTCGACAGAGAGTACGATTCCGCCATCGCAAAACAGTCGCGATCGTCACTCTTCTGGTCCTTCCTCCAGCTTCGCGGGGCCGGGATTGCCTGCTTCTGCTATCAAGGCAAACGCCTTCGTATCCCAAACGGCCGCCTGCTTGAAACTCGGCGAATTCAACAATCAGCGGGTGAGTAGTTCATATCCAGGGAGGCGAGGTTGCTGAGGACCGCGAGATCTTGTTGAGCCAAATGCGGCTCGATGCGCTTCGTGGCTGTTGGCGCGGACTGAGGCGCAGCCACTGAGCAGCTGTTTCCGGGTAACCGGGGTCATACGGGAACTCGCCCCCCTAACAGCCAGGGTTCTCTGGGATGCCCGTCCGCAGGTCCGGGCGCGTGGGCCTGACACATAGTCACATCACCCGCACACGCTTCGACATTGTTTCGCGACGGTGAATAATCACTCTTCTTCGCTAGGATCTCGTCGAGGTTTAGAGTGCCATGCCCACCCCGGGGTCCGTTTGCCTCGTGAGCTCGGAGGCAATGAGGGCTGATTGCCCCAAGTCACGCGTTCTTCCGCATTCGCCCTCAGCCATTTCAGAGATCAGGTTGCGTAAATCGCTCTCCCATTTGTTCGAATGTACGCTCCGCCGGTCGTGAATCGAATTGGCCACGAACCTGCGGCAGGCATTGCGGATAGTTCCTCTGCAGAAAATCGATCAGCTTCTCGCGCACCAGGCACCGAAGGTCCCACGCCTCACTGGAATTGCGTGCGTCCATCAGGGCGCGCAACTGCATGGTACGCTCGCTGCAATCGCTAACCTGTAACACACAGACCTTGCCGTTCCATAGAGGCGTCGACTGGCAAATTCGGCGCAGCTCCTCGCGGATCGCATCCACAGGTGCGGTGTAATCGGTAAAAACGAAACACGAACCGAGCAGGTTCGCATTGGAGCGCGTCCAGTTTTGAAACGGATGATTAAGGAAGTACGAGAGTGGCAGAACCAGCCTGCGGAGATCCCATATCCGCACGACCACATACATCGTGCCGATTTCCTCGATCCATCCCCATTCGCCTTCGACCACCACGGCATCGTCCAGCCGGAACGGCTGCGCAAACGCGATCTGCACGCCGGCGATCAAATTGGAGAGAGTGCTCTGCATGGCCAAACCGACCACCAGGCTGGCCAGCCCCGCTGAAGCCAGAATGCTCATGCCGATCTGCTTGATGGCAGGAAAGGTCATCAGCATGATCGCTACCGCGACCACCACCACCAGGATGATCAGGATGCGGCGCAACATCTGGAATTGAGTTTGAATCCGGCGCGCCAGGAGGTTATCGGCGACATCTATGCGGAAACGGCGGGAAAGAAATTCGGAGGCGATCTGGACGAGAAGAATGGCGAGCCACGCGGTGGCTGCAATTAGACACAATCCGGTAATGTGTTCCAACTCCGACTTCAGAACAGGCGGCAGCGGAAGGTCCGGCGAGATGGCCAGAACTGCAAGCAACGGAAAGATCCAGCCGGTTGGGCGTTCGCCGTGTTTCAACAGCCACTGGCCCAGAAACGCACCCTTCCGGCGAGCGAGCCGGCGGAGAAGCCAAAGCAGGATCGAGCGAGCCACCAATGCCACAGCGATGGTGGTAAGCAATATCCCAGCGGACCAGAGCAGCTGATGCCAGTGCTGTATGAGAAATGTCAGCATGGATTCTCGGCTCCTGTTGCGGCGTTTGATGCGGAGCGGTTCCAGGTTGCTTGCTTGTCGCGGCGGACGTCTGCCAGCACGCATACGTTGAATCCGCCGTCCCTTAGCGAATGGTTACCCCTTTGTATTCAATTGATCCTCAGCCTCGTCTCGGCATCAAGTGCGCCAGTGACTATCGACTGGCTGGAGCCTTCGGACTCAGGGTTTCCGGGCTCAGCTGCGGTGCGACCAGGTTCGGGGACACGAGAGAGCATTCAAGGCACAGCTAGAGCCAGGCATAAGTCGATGAAGCCCGCGGCTTCATCGGCATCTGCAGGCAAACGTGATCGCACGCTCATTTCCACCAAGGCCTATTTTCCTATCGACGACGGCCTGACGTCGTGGCACGTCGCACTACCATCTGTGCCGCGCGCTCGAAGACAGTCTGATTTTCTCAAGAACAATTATGTCGACATCTACCACCTAGACCTCTTCAACGCACTGACTACTTTTGAAGATGGGGCGGCGGTCTTGGCTGGTGGAAGAGCACGGCTCGCGCATGCACGTGATTGCCAACCGAAGCCACCCAACCATGGTGCGCGCCTTGTTAGAGACGATGACGCTGTCGTGAAGATGGGCCACCCGGCTATCTTCAACGGATGAGCACCTATCAAGAACCGTCCAATATCCGTATGCGAGGTTTCTGGAGCCTTGTGGTGTCTTGCCTGCTCTGTGGAGGCGTCTTCAACCTGCCCGTAACGGCGCATGAGATAAGGGCGGCTTCGTCAACCGACGTCGTCGTCTTCAAGAACGGCGACCACCTCACCGGAACCCTTCTCCGGGAAATCGGCAACACCGTGGTGTTCAAAAGTGACATGATCGGCGAAGTCACAGTCCCCACCAGTAAGGTTAAGGAGCTGCGCTCAAGAGGCAGCTTTGCCGTCCTTAAGAAGCATGAGACGATTGCTATTACGACCAAGGAGCCCGGCGACATCACCTTGAGCAACGACACCATAACCGTCGTTGGCCCCAGCGGCTCCCCTGAGCCCGTCCCGGTCAAGGACCTCGATTTCGTCATCGACAGGCCAACCTACGACAAAGAAATGACCGGCAAGCCCGGCATCTGGTATGGATGGCAAGGCTCCATCGCGGGCGGCGTCAATATCGTCGAGGCGACCACGACCGGCCAGAGCTACAGGGTTGGCATCAACCTGTTCCGCGCCATCCCCACCGTGCCTGACGTTCCGGCGCACAGCCGCACCATATTCAATCTGTCCGAGACCTACGGCACGTTGAGCACGCCGGTCATCCCGCAGACTACACCGCCCTCGGCCAACCAGGTAGCCAAGATCAACATCTTCAACACAAACTTCGAGCACAGCAGGGATTTCACCCCTCGCATGTATGGCTTGGTCGGCCTCGGCTACGGCCACAACTACTCCGAGGGCCTGAACTTTTGGCAGGCCTACGGCGCCGGGCCCGGCTGGACCGTTATTAGGGACTCAGCCCAACAGCTCGACCTCTCGGTCGACCTGCACTACGAGAGGCAGAACTTCCAAGGGTCAACACCAAAGAGGAACCTCGTCGGTTCAAACTTCAACGAGACCTACAGGCGTACCCTGCCGTACAACACCCTTTTCACTCTCAGTGGCACTTACAACGAGGCTTGGAACGACTTCCACGCCTACGCCGCCGCCGGTGCCGGCGGCCTCACCATGCCCATCAACAAGCGTTTCAGCCTGAATCTCGACATCCGCGACGATTACCTCAACAACCCTGCCTTCGGCTACAGGAGGAACAGCTTCCAGTTCATCACCGCAGTCGGCTACAGGGTCCGCTGAACCAACACGGCGGCCTTCTTGCTTCCCCCTAGTACTACTGTGTTGTGCGCCCGTGAAAAGGCGCTGGTCAACAGTGGGTGCAAATCCCACCCGGGAACAGGATCGCTCCGCCCGGCAGCAAGCGGAGCAGCGGTCGAGGCAACGAATCCGCTCAAGCCTCCGGTATAGAGGGTCGCGCAGGGGACTTGGCGAGCATGCAGGCCGTAACGTAACGTGAGTAAACGCTGAGCAGGCCCCGAAACGTACAACGCAGGAGAAGGCCGCCGACACTCGTGGGAAGTCCGATTGTCAATGAGGGAGTAGGAGCGATCAATCTCATCGGTCCTGCCGGGGTATTGGCGACGGCTTGTTATGCAAAAGGGGACCAGATAGAGGCCGGGCCGTCCGGGGTCTCTGGGAGGCTCATAGTGCCGCGGAAGCCGGGTAACACCGGGGGTACGTGTGACGGCGACTCGCTCGGCAAATGCCCACCGTTCGGGAACGATCTCTCGGGCAAGCCACTTGCTTTGAGTTTCTCAGGGCAATCTATGGCCTTCGCTCTGCTAGGACGGTAAATCAGATGACTGCGCGGAGGGCAACAGTCACGCTCTCACGTGCAGCCCTGATAGCAGCAGCGACTGTCTCGCCTGCGGCCATCGTATTGGTGCCGATCTCTTCCGTGGTGGCGGGTGCTTGAAAGAGACGGGTATCGATCTCATCACCGAAAAGTGTGTTGCCTTCCTTCCAGTTGATCGACTGCGGCGTTCAATTCGGCGGCAACTGCGTCGGCCTAATCAGCGACTAGGTGGCGCTCTCCCAGCGTGACCTTTTGGCTTAGGCTAGTCCAACACAACTAGTAGTTTTTGCATTACTGTCACCAAAGTCCTCTTGCGCGACTGGGCCAATGCGGCCGATAAAAGAAAGACAACCAATGGGGCCTCGAGCCGGAGTGAAAAGGCCTCCGGCCTTTTTTGGAAATAAATGGACGTTTCCAAAAATCTGCCGAACATCGCATCATCCAGCGCTGCTTCCCCCTCAGCCTACTTTCAGGCAGGCGCAGTAGAAGCGGAGACTGTTCCCGGTTGTACCCACCAAAAGTTAGAGACCGCCAAAATGGTGGTCGAAGATCGCGCCGGGATGCCGCAGGAAGCCGTCCTTGTCATGCAAGCGGTTCGTCAGCAGCGCATAGCTCCGCCAATTCGGACGTTGGTGTCATGAACGAGGAATAGCCGCAATCAAGGCAGACCAGAAGTCTCGGAAATACAAGAACTCCGGGGTTGGCCCAAATTTATGAGGCCCGATAAATGGATATTCATTTCGGCAGGAAACTCTCTCTGATTGCCGGATTGGCAAAATGTGCATGACATACCCTCCCCCCCGAACGTCTAAAGGCACTCCTCTACAACGAGCGAAAGGCACATTTGTGAGCGATTTTGCTTTGTGTGGGAGTCAACTAAAGAGATCCTGCCATTGCGTAGCGTGTCCGCAATGCCGGTCAGATCGTGCTGGAATGACCGCAGGGGGCGCTGCGGCTCCCGGCGCGACAACACCCCGGAACCATCGTGCCTGAGGTCGCGGATACCGATACGTTCCGAAGGTCTAGGGACCAAAGTGCCCTAGCGCGACTGGCCGTACAGGAGAACAATCGGCGTCAATAAAACGAACGACAACCAAGGCATCCCCGTAGAGCCGGAGTGAAAGAGCCTCTGGCTCTTTTTTTTTGCCTGCGGGACTGATACGGCTGCACCCGATCACCCAGAACCACGCACCCCCCGCGCTGCATATGAATGGTGACGCGATGTTTCCAATGGGTGCGAAAAAGGGGATGAACGGGCGGCACCGAGGACAAGGGTATATTTGACGAAAGTGTTCAATTTTGCACAGACGGCAAGCAAACTTAATCCTAGTCCGGACATCTGAATTCGCCAAAACTTACAACGTGTGTTCCATCCCGAAAGCGGCGGGCCACAAGGAGCATTCGACAATGAATACCCTTATCCCATTCGCCCACAGGAGAAATCCTGACTCATCGATTGATTCAATGCACGACGTGCTTCCAGACTATCGCGTCCGAAGACAGCGTGGATAACTTATTGCCCATGAGGAACACCACTCGCGTGACCGATACTGGCAGTTCTTCGGAGCAGCAAGTCGGCGGTTTGTCGGAGATAATCGGCACGAATCAAGAGGAACAACCTAACGCTGCCGCTGACACAAATTTTGTCACGTAACGGTGCGGATCATGCGCGGTTCCCATGCACATATGGTCGTTGCAAGTGGGAGAGAGCCGACCTAACGGGCAAGAATTCTTAAGTTTCGGCACTCATTCATGGCGTCCCGCTTCTTTCCTCGTGTTTCCACACGTACGGGGCACCACGCGAGTGGCCCGAGCAGTATCCATTACCTCATCGGCCACTCCTAAGCCGCGCCCTGACTACGATGTCCTCGTGAAAGGACGGCAGCGCCACTTCGGTGCTGATGCCGCCCTTCACGGCCACCGCCGGCGAGAACTCCCCGCTCACCGGCGAATACAACGAAACGTCATACTCGCCTGAAGGCAGCGTCAATACCACGCTCCCCATGATCACGTCGCCGGCCGAGGGGTCCGTCACCTCGCGCCCGTCTGCCAAATACGCGATGAAATCCTTGTTCTCCGCGCTGAGTCCCGAAACCATCAGGTCCGCCGGAGCGCTGCTGATCCAGGCACTGTCAGGCTTGGCATGTGGGAAGTCGATCGTATCTATGAATCGCGACAAGTGCTCCATCCACGTCCGGATGCCCTCCTGCGATGCGGCCGTCCCGCTCTCGTTGCCCACCGTAATCGAGAAGTCGATGTAATCGTAATGGCATCCGTTCATCAATGCTGCCCATGCCCGCTTGCGATGGATGGTCCACCCCGTCGTATCGCGGTACATGCTTGCCGCGTTATCCTCATCGAGCACCGCCGGCTTGGGCAAGGCGAAGGTCGCGCGGCAGAATGCCGCCACCTGGTCCAGCCGCAGCTCCTTGGACATGAAATTGCCCATGTCGTACAGGTGCCCGCTGAGATTCGTATCGGGCAGAGGATGATCGTTCACGATGTCGAAGGTTCTGCCGGCGAAACTCGCGTCCAGCGCGAACACATTTTCCTTGCCATACGTGAACGCCTGCTGTCCGGACAGCAGATGCGGCTTGCCGAGGCGCTCCATTTCGTCGCGAAGTACTTTGGCGATCTCCTCCTGCCACGCATCCACGTCCGTCGGAGTCGCGTGCCCCTCAACGCCCCCTCCTGGCTCGTTGTCGACCTCGTAGTACACGTTGTCGTAGCCGCCGGTCTCGTCGATAACCTTTCGTGCGAATGCCTTCTGCCGGCTCACCAGTTCCTGGTCTTTCAGGGAGTTGTAGTCGGCCCATTCAACGTTTCCGACATGCTGCTTATTGTTTTCCTTGCGCAGCGGATTCAGTGCCCAGATCTCGTTTGCGTACGTGTTGCTGAAGACTGTAAGCTCCACGACGATGCCCCGCTTCGAAGCCGCATCGAGAAAGCGATGCAGACGGTCGAAGTACTCCGGATTCCACCGGTCCAGGTCGTAGAGCGGCTCTCCGTCCAATGCTAGCCCGGGCCCGCTGCGCACATAGGGCGCGATAAAATCCGGCGACTCCGGCTTGCAGGGTGAGGACGGATTCCGCGCGCTCTGCAACTCGCGGTAGAACAGGAACGTACGCGTCATTGTCATCCGGTGCGCCGCCGCATCGTCCAGGTACTTCTCAAAATCGAACGGCCTGTTGATGACCGACCCGTAATGCTCGCTCGCCGAAATCAGCACGAGTGGCTTGCCTCGAAACACCAGCTGCTTCGGATTTAAGGGATTGATCTTGACCGCATCCTGTCCGGCACCCAAACCCGCCTGGCCCGCGTGCACTGGACGGGCCGATCGCAGCACTGTTCCCGCAAGCCATGCGGCTGTGCTCAGACACACCACCACAAGGCCCGAACCTAAGCGACTCCGCAATCTGAACTTCATGCTGTGACCTCGTATGTGTCTGACAACCGGATTCTCAGGACCGGCGAAAACACTTGGGGATGCGAGACAGAAACTATATATCCCTTGGGGTCATCTCAGGCAAAGGCTTTATGCGCCTGGTCGCTCCGAATCCTTCTGCCACGATGGCAACCGGGATGGTTCCGCGGCATCCATTTCCGCGGATGAGCCGCTTTGCGCTTCCCATCCCGCAAATGGTGGACGGCACCATCGCGCAAGTGCTCACGTTCCATCGCAGACTCACGAGGGCGACGGGGCGCGGTGGTTCAATCACATGTACCTCATGATTACCGAGCAGGTGCGGGACAACCTCCGGGAGGCGCCTGGCGAGATCTCAGAGCTGGGGCGATCTGTGGGCCAATCCGACGGGCGCGACTGATACTGGCCTAAACACAACCAGACTTATCAGTCGGGATCTCGCCAGTCTCAATGGTTACTCATCAACTGTGCGAACGACGTCAATAGATCCGACCAGACGCCGGGCGAGACAATTCGCAACAAATGGCGGTCGGGATCCCGAAAGTATATGCTCTGGCCACCGAGATCCACATGCGCTTCTATTCGAGAGCGATTCCGTTCTCCTCAAGCCATGCTTCGCATCTCGCCAACTCGGTGGCCGGAATCGCGAAAGCGATGTGCAGCTCGCCATCTCGATCGTGCGGTGAAGGGATGCGGAGCGAACCATTCTTCTTAAAACAGCAATAAGACCTGACGTTCGCCGGCTTACATCACACAACTGCCCTCTCCGAAGTCGCTGGCCATGCAAAAACCGAAATTTTCGCATGGAACCGCGTTGAAACGGAGACATCATGGACATAAAGAGAGGATTCGAGGAGTCCGTCGGACTTGGGATGCATGACGACATCCTTCGTAGTGGGCACTGATCGGCCACGGAGCCCGTCCAGGGAGGTCGATCGGTTTGATACTCGGCCGATGCGCTCATTGAACCGTGCAAGGCGGAAATATGGACTGAGAGACCACTCCGGTTCCTTACCGTACGATTTTGGGGTATTGCAACGATTCGGGACAAAATGGGCCATTTTGCTGAATAGAACGGTTTCAGCCAGCTATTACAACAGTTACGATGCCGGCCAATACAACAGGCTATGGCCGGGTCTGCCAAGCAGAGCTTGGACTGTTTCGCGGACAAAACGGACCAAGCCCCATCGAAAACATCCTACCAATTTTGATGCGACTCGAAGATCACATCCGCGATAGACTCATTCCGGCAGATTTTATGAGGCAAACCGGATCAATCGCAACGACATGTATCTGGGCTGGCGCTGCTGTGCTACTCGCGACTGGCATCGCGAGCTTGCGAGCGCAGGGACCGGACGGCGGCCGAACTGCTCAGGCGCGCTATTTGCTGCCCTCGATACCGATAAAGATGGAACGCTGACGCGGACCGAGCTGGAGTCTGGCTTCAACTCCTGGTTTACCGCATGGGACAAGACTCATAGCGGGACCCTCACCCAGCCTCAGATTTTGGCCAGAATCAGCAAATTTATGCCTGCGCCGCCCGCAGTCAAGCCTGGGCAAGCCAACACTTTCAACCCGGCGGGTAATTGGACGCCGATCACCGTATCGCAAGCTGCTGTGGACGCCATAATGGCAGCCTTACCCACTACCCCCGGTACGAAGGCGATGCACGAGCGCAGGCTGCTGGTGATGGCGCATACGGGTGCGAGTGGGTTCGTGCATGCCTCCATCCCCCTGGCTGCGAACGTGGTGGAAGCACTGGGAAACCAGGAAGCGGTTTATGGACCACGACCGTCAGTTACGACGCGGCGGATATCAACACCAATAACCTCAAGAACTACGACGCCATTTTCCTGGACAGCACAACTGCGTGTTTTCTTGACGATCCGGATCCCTCGGTGACGGCCGCCCGGCGAGCGGCGTTCCTGAATCTCGTGAGAGGCGGAAAAGGGGTTGCCGGAATACACGCGGCGACAGACTCGTATCACGCCGGTTGCGTGGCAAGTGAGGCCGCGGCAACGAGCGGCAATCCCGGGCTGAATATAGCGGCGCTGGTTTTAGCTGCCTGGCTCGTCAAAGCAGCAGGCAAGGATATTGATGACACCGTCAGCCTGCAGGAGTGGACCTCCCTTGCCGATGATTGGTTCCAAAAGTTGGATACAGGCAATACGGGGAACGTCACCCGCGCGGAGTACAATCGCGGTGCTAGAATGCTGTGAAAGTGAGAGATTGAACAACTGGATTCTCAATATTTAAATGTGCAGACAAACGGATTCGCGATTGGTATGCCAATTCCTTCCAGAAAACTGCGTTGCTGAAGACACGGAGTATGTGTCGGCGGCCAAAGCAGAAGTTTTTGTTCCTCTTGGTTAGCTTACATATCATCCCAGACCCTCCGATCGCGTATGTTCAGCTTTTGCGGGTGCTCTCGTTAGCCCCCGGTTTTCGCCGATATATGTGCCTGAGTTTGCCTTTGTACACGATTCGGTGAGGAGAAATATGTTGGTGAAGAATATATTTCTAGGGCTCGCGTCGCATTTCGCGTCGTCGTTAACTCATTCACAGCACAGAAAATCCGGATCTCGGATCGGTCTTAACGGTACACGTCTACTTCCAAGAGTTACCGTTTTCTTGATCTTACTGGGTTGTTATACCGCAGCACTTGCTCAGGTGGCGATTCAAACCAGCGTTAAGGCAAACCAGAATGCGCCTTCCTACACCATAAGCAGCCCGAGCCTTTCAACTTCGGCGCCCAATGAACTCCTTCTCGCATTGATTGCCACGGATGGCGTGGGCTCGACAAATACGCGTGTGCAGAGCGTAACAGGGGCCGGTCTTACCTGGGTCCTGGTGGACCGGACGAACAAGGAATCAGGCACCGCGGAGATTTGGCGAGCCTTCGCACCTTCACTGCTAAAGAATGTCACCTTTACCGCATCACTATCTCAGTTTGTAGTGTCATCGATGACAATCGTGAGCTTCACAGGGGTACCTGACACGGGCACCTTTGGCTCAGGAGCGATCGGTGCAGTGGCATCGGGTTACGCTTCGAACGGTGCGCCCACGGCCAAGCTGACGACCACACAAAATGGTTCTCTCGTGGTAGGTGTCGGAAACGACTATGACAACGCCATTGCGCGCACGCCCCTCGCGGGTCAAACGGTGATCCACCAGGATCTCTCGCCCACCCAAGACACATACTGGGTCCAGCAGTTAAACGCCCCCGTTCTGGCTAAAGGGACGAACGTGAATCTCGGTGATTCAGCGCCAACCACCGACCGTTACAACCTGAGTATCTGCGAAGTGTTGTCCGGCGTTCCAACGCTCGGTGTCAGCGCATCAAGTCTGAACTTCGGAACCGTCACGGATGGAACGACGGCGACCCAAACCCTGACGCTCAAATCGACCGGAACCGATGCCGTCACGATCAAGTCCGATTCCATCGGCGGAACAGGGTTCTCCATCACTTCCTCGACTCTGCCGGCGACCTTATCCCCCGGACAGTCGATTATGCTTCAGGTAAGCTTCCATCCTTTCGCGGCGGGCATGGCAAGCGGGACGATAAGTATTTCCAGCAACTCATCAGGCGGCGGCACGAGCACGGTCAGTCTCAGTGGAACGGGCAGTTCGTCCCAGCTAAAGGTAAGCACCAGCGCCATCGCTTTCGGCAATGTGGATTTGAATGCCGCTTCGACCAAAACGCTCACCTTGACGGGATCGGGCACAACCGCGCTCACGGTCAACTCGGCGAAGTTGACCGGCGCCGCGTTCTCGATCAAAGGGGCCACGTTCCCGGTCAAGCTCAGCCCCGGGCAAACCGTTATGCTTCAGGTGGGTTTCGATCCCACGGTGACTGGTGCGGCGAGCGGAACAATCACCATCTCTAGTACCTCATCAATCAGCAGCACGAACACGGTCAGTCTTAGCGGAACAGGGGTCTCGCCCCAGTTGACGGTGAGCGCCAACAGTCTGACCTTTGGCAATGTAACGCTGAATACGACTTCAACCAAGACGCTGACGCTGAACTCGTCGGGGACAGCGGCGGTGACGGTCAAATCGGCGGTACCGAAAGGTACAGGCTTCTCGGTTTCCGGTGCCACGCTCCCGGCCACGCTAAACCCGGGTCAAACACTGACGCTTCAGGTGGGTTTCGATCCCGCTGTGACTGGTGCGGCGAGTGGAACAATCACCATCTTTAGTACCTCATCAATCAGCAGCACGAACACGGTCAGTCTTAGCGGAACAGGGGTCTCGCCCCAGTTGACGGTGAGCGCCAACAGTCTGACCTTTGGCAATGTAACGCTGAATGCGACTTCAACCAAGGCGCTGACGCTGAATTCTTCGGGGACAGCGGCGGTGACGGTCAAATCGGCGGTACCGAAAGGTACAGGCTTCTCGGTTTCCGGTGCCACGCTCCCGGCCACGCTAAACCCGGGTCAAACACTGACGCTTCAGGTGGATTTCGATCCCACGGTGACTGGTGCGGCGAGTGGAACAATCACCATCTTTAGTACCTCATCAATCAGCAGCACGAACACGGTCAGTCTTAGCGGTATCGGGATCAATTCTGATCCGGTTCTCACCTTGAGCAGCAACAGTCTTAACTTTGGAAGCGATCCGGTGGGTTCGGCGCTTAGGCTGCCAGTCTCTCTTACTTCCACGGGCACATCAGCAGTTACCGTTAGCGCGGCGAGCATCGCAGGTGCTGGATTCAGTTTTTCCGGAGCGACATTCCCGGTTACTCTGAATCCAAACATCGCCGTCAAGGTCCAGGTGCAGTTCGATCCAACCAGCGCAGGTACTGCCTCCGGCAAACTTTCGATTTCGAGTAACTCAACTTCAGGAAGTACAAGTGTTGTGAACCTGAGCGGCACAGGCACTTCGGTGCAACACGAGGTAAGTTTAATCTGGGTTGCGCCCACAAATTCGCCCGTTCCAGTTTCCGGATATGACATCTATCGTGCAACTGGTAACAGTACTTCTTTCCTGCGCTTGGATGCGTCGGAAGATACTCAAACAGACTATGTAGATACGAATGTTGTTGCCGGCACCACCTATAGTTACTATGTGACGAGCGTTGACAGCAAAGGAGTAGAGAGTGGTCCCTCGAATCAAGTGGCGTTCACAGTTCCGTAAAGGAACTGGCCGACCCGTTCTTTCACGGCGTTACGAGCTGAGCCCAAGACCCCATATTGGCGACAGCCCACCCAGTGCGGATCGAGAGAAGCTGACCGCGCCCGCGAGATCGGCGATCGTCCACGGACGCGCGACGCGGCCGTGCATTAAGCCAACACCCTTGCCCACGATGGGATCGCGCTCCGACGAGCCACACCCCACCATGGCTTTTCGGGCAAAGCGGCGACGTAGCGACGCAAGGTAGCGACAAACAAGGCCTCAGAGGTTTTGGCGAGGATGGCTTCGCTGCCGACAAGTTCGGGACTTTGAAGACTGGGGGAAAGCCGCTCAGGATGGGCAGTCTGAGGTAAGGATCGCGGGTCATGTTCCCGCGGACGAAGCGTGAAATGGTGTCACCGCCGCCTCCGTGCAAGAGACTGAGATCGCGCGCCTCGATGTTGGCCGTAATTTCGTAATTTGGATATGGACGAGCGACGCCCTTATCGCTGAATGTGTGGTGTGCATCCCCGTGGGGAGAGATCACAACATCGCCGGGCTTGAGCTCGAGTGACCGACCTCCTCCATCTCGACGACTGCTCCGCCCTCCAGCACAAGATGGTGGATGAGCAGGTGCGCGACGAGGAAAGAGAGAGTGGCGGCCATTCGATTGGAGTCGGGCGCGGAAAAACGCAGTGGGAAGAGAAAGCCGCGGAGGAGTGAACGGCGCCGTTGAGCTTGACCCCGCTCAGAATCTCGGAGGAGGCATCCATTTCGACCTTCGGACTTACGGCAAACTTGCCTGGTTGCCGAGCAAAAGAGTCTGACTTGAGGAGCCAATTGAGCAAACTATAACGACACTCGGACAGGCTGTCCGAACAGAAGTAGTGGAAGCCCAAGGTCATACGAGGGCAAATCGACTCATCCCCTGAGCAGCGAGCCCACGAAATCAATGTGGTCAACAAACATGTCGTTGAGCGAGCCACTGGGGAGCGAACCCACCGTCATGAATCCCAACCAAGCGTTGTGGGAGAAGGGCGGCTTTATCGAGATTGCCGCGCTGATGCGGGAATCGGGAACAGCGGGGGCGTGAGGGTGAAAACCGATGTCAAAGGACTGCCGCGATCGAGCCATTATTGCCATCATTGCTTATACTTTCACACGCGTCAGCATATCCTCCTTTTTTGGGTCCGAAAGCGCTTGCCGATCGACCCAGGAATCTGGCACCGCCACAATGATGTTGGAAATCTCGCCGCGCCCCCAGAATTACAGCGCGATTTACAATCTTTGACATTTTGTTACAAGGTTTTACAGCCAAAACCTATCACTGGGGAGGAAACTTGGAGTCGGTCAATACAACGGACGGGGACTGGCAAACAGTCGCCCATTGCCGAAAGCAGTCCAAGGATCAAATCCCATGATGCAAACTGTCGTAATTCCCGATATGAAAGTTGCCCCGTTGCTCGAAGACTACGCACCGGTCTGGTATGAACAGAAACACCATGATCGGGCGATCGCCGCCTGCTTGGGAAAGAACTCTGATTAGTCCTCGCGTTGCCTGGGGATCGACCTCGCCGCAGACAACCTTCGCGATTCGAGGTGAAAATTTCGTCTTGGATTGTTTGCGCTGTTCAACGGTCGCGCAGTGCTGAAACTCAAGCGCGGTGATTACAGCCTGCAGGGCAAGCGAGCGCGGCTGGCTGCTCGAAAAAGGCAACAAGGAAAAGCCCGGCTGGCTGCATCACGAGGCCGAGTAATTCCTGGACGCCTATCTTGAAGCGGCAAAGATCAGCGAGCCCGCTGCGCAGGTGTTTCAGGCGCTGGATAAAAGGCACCAGCTTAGCGGGGAGGGGATTTCCCGGCGCGATATGCTGCGTAGCGTCAAGGAAGGCTGTGCTGCTGCCGAACTCCCGGAGAGCATTCGTGATCATACCTTCCAGGGCACCCGAATCATCGTGTTCCTGCAGAATGGCGGTTCATTGGAGGCGGAGCAGAGCATGGCGAATCACAGCGACCCCGCTCTACTAAGCTCTACCATCGGCGCAGGATCTCGCCACGCCAGGTCTCTGACAACCTGCATTTGTTTCTTTTGTAGCCGAACTTCTGGCGCGCCTTTTTACGCGTGAACTTCCAGTTGATGGTGACGCGGTCGCGATTCACTTTTAGGTTCCACGCTTGCGCTTCGCGGCGCAGTTCGCGAGGCGACGGAATCCTGCGAAGCCCGAGGCACTCTCGGCTGAACAGGCTGATTTCGATCTCGGCCTGATTCAACCAGCTACCGTGTTTGGGTGTGTAATGCACCGTAAAGCGATCCCATAACAGGCCGCCGATTGTTTCTCCGTATCGATCGACCAACGCCTTACGGCGGTGTGAACTCAAATTGTCCATCACCAGATGAATGGCGTCGGCTTGGGGATAAGCGGCGACGATCTCCAGCAGATAATCGGCGAACTGGGGCGCAGAGCGGTTGGGCGTGACCTTGGTAAAGTGCCGCCCCGCTTTGGGCTCCACGCCGCAGAACGCATTGGCCGTGCCGCGGCGCTGATACTCGCAGTCCCGCCGTGCCACCCTGCCCGGCCGCATGGGACGCGGAGGGCGAACGCCGGCGTGCAGTACCACCGGCTTTTCGTCCATGCACACCACCGGCTCCTTCTCCAACAGCGGCTTTTCATACAGCGCCAGAACGTCTTCCATGCGCGCGATGTACTCCGCGTTCAACTCCGCGATACACCACATTTTTTTCCCGCCACGGTTTCAGTTCATGGTTCTCCAGCAGGATACGGATGGTTTCCCGGCTCACCGGCGGCCCCAGCTTCCGTTTCGCCGCTTCCTCGGCGATCAGCCGTACGCTCCACCGCGCCCGGCCTTCCGGCGGCGGGCCGCAAACCATGGCCACGATCCGCTGTTTCTGCCCCGCGTTCAGTACCCGCGCTTGGCCCGGACGCGGCTTTTCGTGCAAAGCCGCATCCAGACCCTCTTCTTCGTACCGCCGGGCGATAGCGCGCACCGTCTTCGGCGCTACGCCTGCATTCATAGCCACCTGCGCCACCCTCTGCCCAGCATCGAGCTGACGCAAAATGGAAGCCCGCCGCAGCACTCGCGCCGACTCCTGCCCCTTGCTCAACATTTCGCCAATCTGCCGCCGATCCTTCCTACTGAACTCAACCTGAACGCGGTGATAGCTTTGCATGCTCCAACTATGAAGGCCCACTCGCGTTCAGGAAAGTATCAATAAAGGTATATCTTCATATTGTCACAGACCTAGTTCTCCCACTTCGCGGTTTAGCCTCGGAGCCAGGATTGGGTCTAGAACGGCGGCGATCAGTATTGAGAGGTCGGCTTGTCACCAGTCTTCCGGAAGCGATCAGGGCGATTTCGCAGGACACGGCTAACGCTTTCAGGCCGATCCGCCCCTTGTCGACGGCCGCCGGTTATGCGCTGGGATATCGAGACAATCCGTTAACTGAACATCCAGGAATTCAGCCTGATGAGCGCGCAAGTGTGGAGACTCCGGCTAGCTCACCAGGAGATGCCTGCTCGCCTTTTTGGCCGTGGTGCCCCGGTGCGTTCAGACTGCCGAACAGTCCGAAGCCCATGGGATCTCTATCGTCAGTACCACCGACCACGGAAAGACTGCCGTCCGCATCTATGCTTTGCCTACGGCCGGCAAATCGACAGCCCTACAGCATCCTGAAGGGCAATCGGTTTCACAACGGCACGATTGAGGTGGACCTCGCCGGCAAGCCCGCAGTGAACCCCGTCGCTTGTACACGCGGCTTCATCGGTATCGCCTTCCGCATGCAGGGCAACCGCCAATCTAAAATCACCCAATAGCGGCCCGATCTCATTACCGAACGTTAAGTGGGAAGTGCGTGCGACGTGGTCGATTGCCTGATTCATCCATAAGTATCAACGGGCTAACAAGAGCACACATAGCTGGAAGCCATGTGAGCTATGATCATGTAAGGCGCTTCATCCCCCGCCTGAATTTCGATCTCCTCAACTGCATTTGAGTTTCGACAACGACAAAGTTTCCGCTCCCGTGTGTCCTTTGGACAGCGCCGGAGCTGTGCGGTGCATTCCATTGTTCCCGGGTGACGGTCATATGCTTGCCAGGTTAAGGTTGTTCCACTCCCTTTCCCAGTCGCTGCCTGGCAGCCACTGCCACCGCGCCAAATTCGCGGCTAACTCTCCCACCATTGTCTGGTCCCTGTTGTGGTTGCTGGCGCCGGTGCTGCTGGCACAGACTCCGACGCCGGTTTCTGTGTTGACGTGGCGATACGATCTGGGCCACGCCGGGCAGAACACCAGCGAGACGGCGCTGAACCCGTCAAACGTGAATGCGAACTCGTTTGGCAAGCTGTTCTCGCTTCCGGTGGACAGCACGGTTTACGCTCAGCCGCTCTATGTGCCCGGGTTAAAGATGAGTGACGGCCTGGTCCACAACGTGCTGTTTGTGGCCACCGAGAATGACTCCATTTATGCTTTCGACGCGGATTCCAATGGAGGCGCGAACGCGAATCCGATCTGGCACGCGAGTTTGCTGACGTCGGCCTATGGAGCGGGGGCCGGAGCGACCGCGGTGCCGTGGCAGGACAACGGCTCGCCGGACGTGGCGCCTACGGTGGGCATCACTGGCACTCCGGCGATTGATCCGGCGACGAATACGATGTTCGTCGTAACCTCAACGAAAGAGAACGGCCTATATTTCTCGCGCCTGCACGCCATCAATATCGTCACTGGGAAAGAGCAGCCCAATAGTCCAGTGAACATCACCGCGACGGTTGCGGGCACGGGGAATGGCAGCTCAGGCGGGCAGCTTTCCTTCAGCCCATTGTGGGAGAATCAACGACCCGCGCTGGATTTTTATAACGGCTACGTCTACATCGGTTACGCAGCTCATGGAGACAATGGGCCGTGGCATGGCTGGTTATTTGCATACAACGCAACGACGCTGCTGCAGACCACAGCGCTTTGCCTCACGCCGAACGGAGTGGGCGCGGGCGTTTGGGCCGCGGGGGCCGGTTTGCCCATCGATACAACGGTGTCGGGCGGACGCATGTTCATCGTGACCGGAAACGGCACCCGTTCGACCGCACCACCATTCAGCGCCAGTACCGAATATGGCGAGAGCGTCGTGGCCTTTACCCTTGCGAACGGGAAGATCACGCCGGTGGATGAATTTACGACATTCAATTACCAGACGCTGAATGATCATGATCTGGACCAGGGTTCCGGCGGCCTGCTGATGCCGCCCGATCAGCCGGGCGCAAATCCTCATCTGCTGATCACGGGAGGCAAAGAGGGACGGATTGTTGTGCTGAATCGGGATAACCTCGGCGGCTTTGCTTCGGGAGCTTCGTACAATACAAATGCTCTGCAGGATATCTCGAACGTTATTCCGCCGAATATGGGTTTCTGGAGCACCCCCGCCTACTGGAACGGGAACGTCTATCTCTGGGCTGAAAACAACGTGCCCATGCTGTTCAAGCTGAACGGCGGGGTGATGGATACGCAACCTGACAGCCAATCCACCATCACTTCTGCATTTCCTGATCCCACCTTCTCGATCTCGTCTGACGGGGCACAGAACGGGATCGCCTGGGCGGTGCGGTCAGACCAGTTCAACAGCAATGGGCCTGCCGTGCTCTACGCCTGGGACGCGAACGATTTGACCAACACGATCTATGAAAGCGATACCAACGCGACGCGCGACCACGCGGGGCCGGCCAACAAGTTCTCCATCCCGGTAGTGACCGACGGAAAAGTGTATGTTGCGGCGCATGGAGAAGTGGATGTTTACGGGCTGCTGAATGGCCAACCGACGACTGCAACTCCGGTAATCAGCCCCAATGGTGGCACGTTCTCCGCGAGTCAGGCTGTCACGGTTTCCTCTGCGACTCAGTCAGCTGCCATCTACTTCACGGTCGACGGATCGACTCCGACGCCGGCCTCGTCGCAATACACGGGGCCGCTCACCGTCAGCGCTGACACGACCCTAAAGGCGATCGCGAGTGCGCCAGGATTTTTGCAGAGTAGTATAAGCAGCGCGGTGTTTACCTTCACGACGCAAACACCGGCGGTAACGTTTGCTCCGGCGGGCGGAACATATGGGGCCGCACAGACGGTCACATTGTCGGAGACAGATGTCAACGCAAAGATCTACTACACCACCAACGGTTCTACGCCATCGGCAACGTCGACTCCCTACACAGGTCCGATCCAAGTGGCGGTTTCAGAGACGATCAGAGCTATTGCTATTGATCCTGCGCTCCAGAACAGCAACGTGACGACTGCTGCGTATGTGATCCAGAGCGGAGGGATGACGATCAACTTTGGGAGCGGCTTTTCATCAACTACGGGGCTGCAACTGAATGGGAGCGCCGTGGCAAGCAACGACACTCGACTGCAATTGACAGATGGCGGATTGTGGGAGGCGGGTAGCGTCTGGTGGAATACGCCCATCAACATCCAGGCGTTTACGACTACGTTTCAATTTCAGCTGTCGAATGCACAGGGAAACGGGTTCACATTCGCAATCCAGAACGCGGGCGCGACGGCACTTGGCGGGGATTCAGCCGGTCTTGGATATCAGGACATCCTCAAGAGTGTTGCCGCCAAATTCAATTTCTATGACTACAATGGCGAGGGAAGCGATTCCACGGGCATTTATACGAATGGACAAGCGCCTGGTTTGCCCACGGTAGACATCAGTCCGAGCGGAATCCAGTTGGGAAGTGGTGACTCGATCCAGGCGACGGTTTCATACACGGGACTGACGCTCACGCTAAAGTTGTTGGACCTGGTGACAAACAAGACCTTCACTTACTCGCAGGCGATCAACATCCCGCAGGTTGTCGGTGCGAATACGGCGTATGTTGGCTTCACCGGCGGGACTGGAGGACTCTCTTCCAGCCAGAAGCTCATCAGCTGGACCTATTCGACCCAGGCGGTGCATCCCGCGTTCTCGCTGGCTGCGGGGACCTACTCCGGGCCACAGACTGTGACTCTGAGCAGTAAGACTCCCGACGCAATCATGTACTACACGACAAACGGTTCCACGCCGACGGCGACCTCGACGCTGTACACAAGTCCAATTCTGGTCTCGAATTCGCTAACCATCAAAGCGATCGCAATCAGCCCCACGATGGGGACCAGTGTAGTGTCGAGCGCAGCGTACGTCATTGGATCGAGTGCGGGTCCTTCGTTCTCGCTGGCGGGAAATTCATTTACGATCACGTGGCGCGGCGGGTCTCTCCATGAGCCTGTGAGCGTGACGCCGAGCGGTGGATTCACGGGGAAGGTGCCGCTTACCTGCTCAGTTATAGGGCCGGCCGGTGCGGTGAGTATTCCCACGTGCACGGTATCGGGGCAACCCGCGACAATTTCTGGAACTGTCGCAGTGACCGGTTACGTGTTCGTCCAGACACAGGCGTCGACCACAATCGGCAATTACACGTTGAAGGTTCAGGGAACCTACGGGGCGACCACGCAATCGGTGAATATTCCGTTTACAGTGAACTAAGTTGACGTTCTGATCGGATTGCGTTTTCGGTGCATCAATCGCGGCACACCGCACAGGCCGCAGTGCCGTCCCTCGTTTTTCCCGCCAAACAGGACGTTGAGGTTAGTCCAAGGAGGTTGTGACCGTGCTTCAAAGGTAGCGGATTTGAGTCGTGCAATGAGTGGCACTAAATCGCGGCCCGGTACAATATGGGCAAATCAGGGAGATACTTTCACGGGAACCGACTCGGGTTCTATTTGCCGCGAAGGCGATTTTACGGCCACGTGAAGCGAACACGTTCGTAAAAACTGAACACGCTAACTAAGCTAAAGACGAGCTTTGTACCGTCACGGACTTTGTTGCATGACGTAGTCATGCGGTCACTTGAGATCGGGATGGTGTCGAATACGATCATGGAGATCAAGGACCCCGGACTACCACTCCATTTCATGTGAGATGGGTATTTGCTTGACTCACGTGACCACAACCTGTAGTTTTCCCGACGGTGGAAGTGTCAAGGGCGGAGTAAAAGTGGTTCTTCGGCACATTTGGTGATACTCCCCAAGTGAGCCGGTTGGGGCAAGAATAGAGGCAGCTCTGGCGGTCTCCGGTAAAACCCGGTGGGACAGTGGACATTGGTTCCTGATGCCGGAGAAGTCGCACTCGGTGAACTGAAGATTGACGGGAAGAGCCGGTTAGTGATGGTGTTACGTCCGTCCGGTAAGGAGAGTCTTTGCCCTTCATGCGGCCAACCATCACGGCGTTTACACAGCCGATATTGTCGCCGACTAAGCGACCTTCCCTGGGAAGGTATTCCGGTGCGCATCGAATTACGCGTACGCCGGTTCTTCTGCGGAAACAAGGACTGTGGGCAACATCTATTTACTGAGCGGCTGCCGAAGACGGTGCAGCGTTATGCCCGTCGCACCTGTCGGCTAAGCGCGTCATTGGAACAGATTACCTTGGCGCTGGGCGGAGCCGCAGGGTCTCGTCTGGCACAGCAGTTGGGTATCCTGGCCAATGGTTCGACACTTCTACGTCAGTTGCGACGCAAGGGGATCACGTTCCCTGCGGATGCTCCCCGGGCGTTGGGCATCGACGACTGGGCGTGGCGCAAAGGGCGCCGCTACGGCACGATTCTATGTGATCTGGAACGCGGCAAGGTCGTCGATCTGTTACCGGACCGAAGCACGGAAAGCACCGCGCAATGGCTGCGTGCACATCCCGGTACCGAAATCGTCAGCCGCGACAGAGCCAGTCTCTATGCGGAAGCGGCGACCAAAGCTGCGCCGCACGACGTGCAAGTGGCGGATCGGTGGCATCTTCTTCACAACTTGGGCGAGGCTCTGATCGGCGCCCTCGTGCCGCACCATCGGTTGTTGGCCGAAGTGGCGCAAGCGGTTTCCGGCAAATCGGGAGCAACGACTTCTTCAGTCGCGGTTCCGTCATCCGCCACCCAGTCCATATCCCGTAAACATGGTGTGCAAAAGCAAAACCGCGAACGCCGCGTGGCACGCTATGAATCGGTGATGGAACAAATGCGACAGGGTAAATCTCAAAGGGAGATTGCGCGCAGCTGCGGCCTTGCCCGCAAGACCGTTCGCCGCTGGATCAGTGCCCGTAGCTTTCCAGAGCGGAGGCCGAACTCCCATTCAAGCACCATCGACCAACATCGCAACTATCTGGAGCAGCGTTGGCAGCAGGTTTGTCGCAATGCCGCGCAACTTTGGCGCGAATTACGCGAACAAGGTTTCGACGGACGATCCCGCACTGTCCGCGACTGGATCAGGAAGTATTGCGGTCCACAAAAGCACCGGGAGGAATCAGGCTCCACTGTTTCTTCACCTCAGCGGACTTCTCCGCGACAGGTGGCGTGGCTATTACTAAAGCAGTCGGAAGAATCCCGGCTGTACCTCGAAGAGGTGTGTACACGGTCCCCGGAGATCGCCAGCTGCGCCTCTATGGCGCGAGAGTTCTGCCGCATCATCCGGCAGCGGGACGTCGCTGCATGGGCGCATTGGCGAGCTGCTGCCTCATCCGGCCCGTTGTCCAACTTCGCCAGACACCTATGTCGAGACGAAGCGGCCGTTCTCGCCGCCCTTCAACAGCCATGGAGCAATGGACCGGTCGAAGGGCATGTTCACCGACTCAAGTTGATCAAGCGTTCCATGTACGGCCGCGCTAACTTCGACCTCCTACGTCTGCGCGTCATACATCCTGCCTAACATCCAGACCACAATGATTCGTCCGAAGAGCCCACTCCCTCACCAAATGTGCCGAAGAACCACTTTTACTCCGCCCTTGACAGTGGGGATCCGAGCTAATGGCCACGTTGCTTGGCAGCGATAATGTGCATTGTGCCGAACTATATGCCAATCACGTTGCACCTGCCGGCAACGGTCACACCCAGCCGTCGCGATAGCCGGTCCTACCCGGCTTTGAGGCCGAGACAACGGGTCCGCAAGCACTCCCGAGAAGCGCGGCGCGATCTGGACCAGAAGCCTCGGCGACTGCTAAGGACGAGAAGGGTAAACACCATTCACGCAAATCATGTAATTGAGGCCGGACTGCAAGGCACCTGCATTCAAGTTGGGCAGCGCGAAGTTGGTTTGCCCGTCGCCGCCATATGTAGTCCCCAATAGGGAAAACAAGGCCGTATTTTGGTTGATTGGCAGCAGTTGGCCGTTACAGAATGCCCAATTAACGGGCGCGAAATTGAAGCCTACAAGTACGATTGCTCCGATGTATGCCTGATCCATGGTTCGTTCTCCTTGTGCTGGGTTTATGAGGACTGCTGCTGAGCAACGGACGTATCTGTCGTACACCAATTCCGACGCTCCCGTCTATGGCGTGCTTCATGATATGAGCCGCGCCGGAGCCTACTCGGTGGCATTCCGGTTCGACGCATCATTGTCAACATCCGCCACGCCGCAATTGCATCATCCCTATCATGAAGGTCTCGGGACCGCCGTTGGCGCGCCGGCTTCGATCGCCCCCTCTCTTCTTCGCAGTCAACGGCAAGAATGTTCCCGCTGCTCTAGGAAAGTCAGACCAATGTGGCTAGGCGCGTAACGCCCACTCGGGACATGGTATCAAGCCCGGGCCTGGGTCGAGCATGAAGCAATCATCGCCAAGGCGCGAGAATTCGTTTCTATGCTCGCGTCGTCCGCACATTGCCCGCAGCTGCCGCTCTATTATCGGCCCACTCGATCCAAGATCATTCACGCCAGGCTGACACTCTCGGATACCACGTCGGTCAGTCGAGGAGATGGGCGGCTTATATCCGGATCCCGCGCCAGGCGCACGGCGGCTATGATTGCGGCGGCAATGACGAGCGCCGATTTCATTCGCGTCTGCTCTTGCATCTTCTCCGCCCAGGCCTCTCGCTCCCGCGCAATCGCTCGTTTCGTTTGCCCATCAGAGCGCCACTCGTCGCATCGGTTTGCGGCCCAGGTTGTACGAGAGGTTGCCGCGGAAGATCTCGGATGGAAGATAGCTTCCCGTCTCCCCGCAGAGCGGGCACCGGGTAGCAATCCAGTAGTTCGCCATGGTGCCTACCGGGGCCGGGATGTTCTCACCGCATTTCTTGCAGCGAATGGTGAAGTCGCATTACCGGGAAGGTCGAACACGAGGGCCAGTAGAGACGAATAAAAAGCGAATACGCAGTGTGGATTTTTCCCTGGAATCAGAGCCCAGGCAGATGCGGCCCGGTGACGAAAGTACTAATCCCAACGGTTCCAGCAGTTTAATGACGGGTTGATTCCGGGAGGGCGATCTGGCACTATGAAGATCAAAGTGAACGGCCCGCTATGCGAATTGCTTCTTCCCCCCCACTCGCATTGCAGCCAGTTTGCTATTGGCCGTCTTGCTGAGTGTTGTCGGGTATCAAGTCGTCCGGCGGCTGAGTTCTCATGATCCAGAGGCGCTGCTGAAGCGAGCCGACGACCTGTCGTGAATGAACATCTGCATTCAGGCCGAAAAGTTCCCACCGACAAGCCAAATTTGAGTTTATTCGAAGTCATCGACTTTCAAAGGCGCTCTTCACCAGAGTGAGCCAGTTGCCGGTGCATACAAATATTTCAAATTCCGTCCCAGACCTGCGTCTTGATGAAAGGTTGAGTGGCTTCCTCGAATCACGTTCTTTCGATGGATTGATCACCTCCTGCGACTGACAACCAGCACTTGAGTGGGCAAGGAACGGCAAGTACAACGAGGTTCTGAACAAGCAGCGCATCAAGCGGGCCAACAACCTGGCAGGTACCCTTGAGACTTCTCCGCATTGGTAAGCGAATCGCTCTTGCGTTCTTGCTCTCAATGCTCGTATTGACGGGCGCTTACTACTACTCTGTGACGCCGCATCACTCCTACGTTCCAGTGGGATCAGCGGAGGATCTTCTATTTCGCGGCGACGCGCTTGCCTGGAACGATTGCTGGGAAGAAGCGGCGCCTCTCTATAAACGCGCGGAAGCTCTCTTTCGTGCACAAGGGGATTATTCGAAAGCCCTCTACGCCGCCGTTAGTCAGACCCCGCCCAATGAATCGGTGGATATACCGGCCACCATTTGGTCGTTGACGGCCGATTTGGCTCAGCCGGGAGCCAATGATCCGGAAACTCGCTTACGCATTCTCACCGTGCGCGGAATCCTTCAAACAAATCAGGATGCAGCGCAGGCACATGCGACGTGGGCAGAAGTCGAAAGACTGGCAAGGAAGGTCCATCACTACGAACTTGCGACGCGTGCTGTCGGCGAACAGGGAATTGCAGCTTTTATCCTCGGTGATGCACTAGCCGCCATCTGATTATCTGGTTGCTTCAGCAAACCCCAACAGATAGTGTAGAGGAGTGCCCCGGCCATCGTTCCCGAAGACGCTGCGCCAATTTCAGGCCGAGTTTGCTACTGAGGAGGCCTGCCAGAGGTATCTGGCAGCCTGCCGTTGGCCGGAAGGGTTCAATTGCCCCCGATGCGGCCATGGAAATGCCTATGAGTTGTTAAAGCAGCGTCGGTACCAATGCGGCAAATGTCGCTACCAGGTTTCGCTCACCTCCGGGACGATCCTCCACCGGACGAAGATCCCGTTGAGCGATTGGTTCTGGGCGGTGTATCTGATGACCACAGACAAGCGCGGCGTCTCTGCCCTCCTTCTGCAGCGTCAACTGGGCCTGACCTGCTACGAAACTGCATGGATGATGCTGCACAAACTCCGCCGGGCGATGGTGAACGCGGCCAGGGAGCCTCTGCGCGGCGAGGTAGAGGTGGATGATACGTGGATCGGCGGAGAGCAAGCGGGGCTCCGGGGGAGCCGACAACTGAAGGACCGGCGGGCGGCTTTGGTCTTAGTCGCCGTAGAAAAGCGGGGCCGAGCTTCCGGTCGCATCCGCATGAGTGTCATTCGGGATTTCAAGGCGGCCACAATCAGGTCGTTCCTTATCCATAACGTCGCTTCTGGTTCCACGATCTATACGGATGGTCTTAAGAGTTTCTCTGGTTTGTTGGAGGCCGGCTTTAAACATGTCGTTCGCAACCAACCTCTCCGGTCGGAATTGCGAAAGGGCGCGAAGTCGGCTGTTCCACTCGCAGATCGGGCTATTGGAAATCTCCAGCAATGGCTCATTGGCACCTATCACGGAGTAAGTAAACCCCAACTCCAGGTCTATCTCGACGAATTCGTCTTCCGGCACAACCGCCGCAAAACACCCGCGGCGGCATTCCAGACCCTGCTCGGTCTCGGAACCGCTCGCAGGTCAACAGCGTACGAACAAATTCGCGGAGCGAAGGACATAATCCCCAACCCATTGGGGTTTGCTGAAGCAACCAGATAATCAGAAGCCGCCAAGAAGCGAGTGCTCCTTGCATGGGGCCTCGCGAAAGCGGAGAAGGATCCGGCCGCGAGTATCCGAAATGCTTCCGCCTTTGGGGCAGGCCTGGTGGCAGTCGGTCGGTATGGCGAGGCGATGACCCCGCTGAACGAGGCGATTAAGATCGCGCAAGCGCATCCTGAGGTCGCCTAAGTGTCCAAAAACGGTTACCAGGGGTTCTCAGCGCGCCGAGAGAAGCCATCCGTGACGCTTAGTTTCAATATGTCAAGGCCCTCCTATGTACTGTCACGGCAGAGGTCAACATTCCACTTGGACGTAAAGTCCACATCTCGGACACGTGCTTTTGCGTTCTCGATTGGCCGGTTTCCTGGTGTTCATCGAGACTCCTGTGGCACAAGCAGGAATCGAACGGAAGATGAGCCGGCAGAGGGGGCTTTAGCCAAACCTGACGATCCGCGTTCTTGACTGGACGGGGGCGGCGGGCGAATACATCAAACCTGATTCTGCGCTGGACCTATGAAATACTGAGAAAGCACTTCAGAATGCTCTTTCGCTAGAGCCGGGGACGTCTGAAGGTGGAGCTTTGGGAGTTCTGGGAAGAGACTGTACAGTGACCGTACAGCAGATTTGGCAATCCAGGAAATCATGCCAATTCGGGCATTCTCAGAATCAATAAGTTGAGCGTTTTCAGCACCGATGTCCGGTTCGACTCCCGCCGCCTCCACCATACTTAAGATTTTTATTTTCTTGCACTTACCAATCATGGCCTAAAAATCGGGTCGTTTTTGTGACCGTTTTGTACCCATTTTGTACCAGGGACAAAAAACCTCCCGATTTTTTGACCCATTTCAGCGTTCGAGTAAAACTCCGGCTGAAGTGGGAGGCCCGCATGGATTCGTTCGTCTTCACTCGTCACTCTTCCGACTGCAAATTCAAACGTGACCGGTTCTGCAACCGCTGCAACTGCCCCAAGTGGGTCGAAGGCAGGTTCAACCATGAGCGCTTCCGCAAGAGTGCCTCGACCAGGGTTTGGGGCGAGGCCGAACAGTTCCGCGAAAAACTGGAAGAGGCTCTGTCGAGAAGGCTACCGCTAGACGGCCTTCATGCGGACTCGATCACGGCACCTGCCGCACCGCCCTCACCTCTTCGCGCCTCGGCGGCTCAACCGCAATCTACGGCCACCGTCTCCGCTCCGATTTCGCCGGAACCGGCCGCAGCCCCGCCTGAGTTGAATGCGCCCTCCACATCTCAAAGCGGCACCCAGTCCACCGGCCGGCAGAAGGCGAGAGTTACGGTCCAGAAGGCCGTCGATGCCTACATGACCGACGCCCGCAGCCGAGGGCTCAAGTCGGACACGATCAAGAAGCTCGAGAGAATCTTTGAAAAACAGTTCCTCCCGTGGACAAGGGCGCAGGGGCTCGAATACCTCGATGAGGTCGATCTTGACGCCCTGCTCGCCTTCCGCAGCACGTGGACCGAGGGTGCCATCGTCAGGGCAAAGAAGCAGGATCGCGTCATCGGCTTCTTTTGGGACTGCTTTCGCCGCAACTACGTCACCCAGAATCCCGCTCTGTCGCTCAGCAAAATCAAGACTACCCCGGTTCCCACCGATTATTTCCCCCGCGATGAATTCGATAGGATCATCGCTGCCACCGAAGTTTATGGCGATGCTCGCGGTGGCTTTATTCCGATCGCGGACACCCGTACCAGACTGCGTACTTTGACACTGCTGATGCGCTGGAGCGGGCTCCGCATCCGCGACGCGGTGACGCTTGAACGGCACCGTCTGCATGGCGACAGCCTCCTGCTCTATCAGGCTAAGACCGGGCAGGCGGTCTATGTGCCGCTTCCCGCCCATGTCGTCGATGCATTGGTGAATATCCCCGATGGTCCCAGGCCGAACCCACGCTATGTCTTCTGGAGCGGCAATGGAGCCGCCAAATCTGTGGTGGCTGACTGGCAACGAGCCTATCGTCGTCTCTTCGAGCTGGCCGATATCCGAGGGCTCGATGGCGAGCTGAAGCGTTGCCAACCCCACCTGTTCCGCGACACCTTTGCGGTCGAGATGTTGCTCGCCGGAGTTCCCATGGATCAGGTCTCGATACTCCTCGGGCACTCTTCGGTGAAGATCACGGAGCGACACTACGCTCCCTTCGTGAAGGCACGGCAGGTCCAACTCCAGAAGAGCGTACGCAACGCGTGGAAGGTCGGCGAGCCCGCAGGTCACGGACCAGACAACCATCCGCCGAAAGCCGCACGCCCCACCGGCAAACAAAAGGGGTGGGGGCTGATCGACAACACGAGACGGAAAATCCGGACGGCGTGACCGTCACTGGACGCGGAGGCCGGAATACCCCGCCATACGGATCTGAAAGGTGGCGTGAACCTGTTCCCAGTACTTGTCGAGGATATGGAAGACGCGTTCGGCCTCGTGCTCGTTGAAGACCAGCATGCGAATCCACGAGCGCAGCAGCATCGACTCGATCACGTCCTCTGGTACGCCTTCCTGTTCGCAGTGAAAAATGGCGTGATGAATCTCGTCGATAACGACGGCATTCTCGCGTTCTCCTTCCTCACGGGGAACAGGCGGTTTCCCGAACCAGCTTCCGTCGGTCGTCCGAGCCGCTTCGATCTTCGCGATTAGCTTCTCGAACGCTGCGCTCGTCGAAACAGGAAGGCGCGGCTCCGGCAGGTCGTCACGGAGCTGGTTCAGCACGTTCCTGACGGACGCGCGATCGACATAGTCGAAGCGGTGGTGATCAGTCGGGTCCCACTCACTGTCCGCGGCTCTGCTGCGTCTTACGACAACGTCCAGCCACGATTCACGGAAGATCTGTTCCACCGCGAACGAACTGATCCCCTGCTCGTGCGCGGAAAGCACGGCAACCCATGACAACAGTTGCGGAAGTGTCAGCAGAACAATGGTCCAAAGAATCCACTTGCCCGTACGGCCGTTTACGTGGAAGTTGACCCCGCCTTCATGCCGCAGGTTTACTCCCGCGGCGGCCAGCGTGCAGAACGCCGCCGGCACCGCAAGATCGAACAGTAGCTGGAGAAGGTCGAGGAGGAACTGTGGCGTCTGCATCGCTTTCCACCCTCGCTATTGAATGCCTTGTGCTTGTGTGATGAAGCCTTCGGCCATACGCCCGAGACCGGAGATATCCAACTCGTCAATCAGCAGCACGCAGGGCCGGTCGCATTCGAGCGCACGCATCAGAGGACCGGGGCGAAAGAAATCCCGCCCCTGAAGATTTGCCTGAACCGTCTGCCAATCTTCGTGCTGGCCCTTTGAGAACTCCATATAGAGCCGCTGCAAGCCTTCGTCGAAACGGCCGATTGCCTTGTCCTCGGTCACGCCGCGGTAACACTGGAGCCGCTCGACGTGCGTGCCTGCTGCCGCTGCGACTGAAATGGCTAGCTGGGTCTTGCCTGAGCCTGCAGGCCCTTCAAGCAATAGTGGCTTCTGCAGCTTGGCCGCAAGAAACACCACCTGGGTCATCACTGGATCGATGAAGTACCCCGTCGCGGCCAGTTTGTCGGCGAGATCGGTGATCGACTCAAACATTGCCACTCCCTCGTGTTTCCGCTTCAATCGGCGTCGCACCCTGTCCGCGCTCAATCGTCCGACCAAAAAGCGAACCGCTTGATCCAAGGACGGCCTGAACCCAAACATTGGCGACCGATGTGGCCCCTAATACGGCAAGGAAAACCAAGATTCCGCGCCCCCAAATGTCTCCTGGCCAAGCCTTCCAGATCGCTACGCCGTAGTACACCGTCGCGACCGCATTGAGAAGCGTCAGCAATAACGCGATCATGAAAAACCCTGTGCGTCCCTTCATTTGGGCCTCCTCGAATGCCGAGTCAACATGAGGCGGCCTCAAGATTCGGTCAAATTCGGGGATGTAAGCGTTCGTGTAGCTGGGAAATCACCGATCAGGAGATACTCTGCAGACGCCGATGGACGCGTTGGGCGATCCGCTCGGGGATTCTCAAAGAGGTGTAGCCTCTCCTCACTCTCGTCGGCTGGTGAGCGATCTTGATGACTCCCGGCTCCTTGATAAACAGGCGTCGAATCGTGCTTTCGCTGAAAAACCAGAGCTTTGACAACTGGGCCACGGTGTAGTGTCTTTCGAGTGCCTGCAACCCCACCGGTTGCTGCAAGGTTTCTGGACCATTAAGAGCGTGTTGGAAATCCATGTGGCATCTCTCCTGAGTCGGATAACGCTGATCGGGCCGTGACGAACCGCCGAGAACGCTGATGGATTCGGCGGATCCATCAGACCAGCACAAGTAGCTGTAGTTCGAGTTGGAAATTCGGTCAAATTCATCCATTACAAGGAAGAAATCGAGGCGACGACTGACGCGAACGTTCCGGCGCGCGGGCCCCGGCAGAGCGGTGCTGGCTCGCTTGGGCAGGCAAGATTGGAAGAAAATAGAATTCAGTGCAAGGGCATGGGGAGCGATTCTTTCGGAGGCTATCCAGTTGAGAGACAAGTTCAGAGCACGGACTGTCGATTCTTCGGACTCAACTCGAGGCCCTGAAACCGACGAAGCGCTGCGCCGGGATGCAGAGGCTCGCGAGACCGCATGGCGCGCCGAAATGCTCGCCAAGTTCCGAAGAGAAAAAGCGAGCCCCGATTTTATTTACGCATTTGAGAAGACCGGTAATTTTGTGACCAGCGAGAATCGGGACGATTGGAGCGCGAAGGAACTCAAGGAGTGGGACCGTCTGCTCCAGGAATACCATCGGCGGACGGCAAAGGAGGGCCGGGTCATCGATCTTTGCTTCCGCCTGCATCACGCGTCCGGCCGATCCGCGATCGGCAGGCAGAGACGATTCGCTGCGTCGGAGTTTGGGATTGCCACAATCGCTGGCGCAGTTCGTGCGCGGAGACTGGGGGTAGCATGCGCATCGAGCACACTCTGCCGTCCGATCTGCTGCGCCATCGCGCAGTCCGTGTTCTGATCATTGGCGCGGGCGGAACGGGCAGCGCTATCGTCATGGGGTTGCCGTATCTGGACCAGGCGATCCGTGTCTGGGGCCATCATGATGGCCTTGATGTCGTCATGATGGATGCCGACACGGTCACCGAGACGAACTGCGTCCGACAACCCTTTTCCGCCTCCGACGTCGGCCAGAACAAGGTCACTGTCCTGATCAACCGCATCAACATTTTCTGGGGCACGAACTGGTCGGCAATCCCCAGTCATTTCCATGTGCGGTCATTCGACCGAAACCAGGATAGGTGCCCGGATGTGGTGATTGGGTGTGTGGACACGCGGGCCGCACGCAAAGCCATCGAGGATTCGTTCTCGCGCGCCTTAAGCCGGACTTGCTATTGGCTCGACCTTGGCAACAATGCTGCTAGCGGCCAATTTGTTCTCGGCCAGCCGCTGAATGCACGCAATCGCCGCAAAGCAGAGCGGCTCCGCACGGTCAGTGAGCTATTCCCGGAGATCATCGACGCAGAGGCGGGCGAGGATCCGTTGCCAAGCTGTTCGGCGGTTGAAGCCCTGGACCGGCAGGAGCCGTTCATCAACCAGACGCTGGCTGCCAGTGCGTTAGCAATGTTGGCGCAACTCTTCCGGTATGGCAAACTGACCCATCACGGTGCCTTTTTCAATGCGAAGTCTGGACAGATGAGTGCGTTACCCGTCGATCCGAAGCTTTGGTCGACTACGAGACGACGAGCGAAAAGAAAACGACTACCCTTCAAAAAGATCTGAGCTTCTATGGTTAGTGGACGGTATGGTGAAAAGCGTACCGGAGGTTGTCCATGAGACTCGATCCAGTCTTAGCCGTGGAAGCAAAAGCGCTGGTCGCCTTGGCGTTTCGCAATGGCCCGATCGAGGACCTGCATGCAGGAAGGCCATGCACAGTTTGCAGCGGCAATCGGGAAATATCCCACGTCTCCGATGAAGAGATGAAAGCCATCATGAAGTCGGCGGTCAATACTCTCTATCGCCTGTTGTGGCAGCGAGCGTGCGATCCCGTGGCCTACAACGAAAATCTGGCGCTGGGCCGACGCTACACCATGCACTGGGATGATCCGAAACTCAAAAAGCCAATGAGGAAAGGGTCATACCCTAAGTGACCCATTTCACCAGGAGAAACCCATGTTCAAAGAGCTTGCTCCTTATCTGCGGCAGCGCGCTGTTCTGCTGACCGTCACCCACATTGAAGATGATCAGATTCGCGTGAACGTCATTCCGCAGAAGCTCAAGGAAGGCGAGAACGCGGCGCTGACAACTCCCCTGACAGTAACTGGGACGGCAGACGAGCTGGACAGGGATCTACCGGCGACCCTCGTCAACTTCGTCTCTACGCACCTCGAACTGAGGAACACACTGGATCGGGCGAAGGCGGAGATGGATGCTGCAGCGAAGACCGCTCAGGCAGAAGCCCGCTCGAAGGCCAAGGCAACGGCAAAGAGAGAACCGCCGAAGCCGGAGACAACTACGCCCGCCGATACCCCGAAGCAAGCGCAGCCAATTAAGGAGGAACCTTCGAGGACAGCGAGCCTCTTCGATGCGCCTGCGCAGCCGGCGACTACAGAGACTGAATCGGATGAGGAAGAGGACATTCTGGCCGAAACCGCCGAAGATGAGCCATCGGATGAAATCGACGATATGGACGAGGCCGCTTAAGAGGCCATTCTCGTCCCGCTCCCCTACCATTTTTCAGCCGGAATCCGTACTACGTCGAGCGGGCCGACCCAAATTGCAAAGCGTGACGATCATTCACTGCGGAGCGATTCCAACGGATCGACAAACGCCGCGCGGCGCGCTGGGATGAGCGTGGCGACACAACCGGCAAATGCGAGCACGAGGCTTGCCGCGATGATTGCGAACGAATTCGCACTGACAGATCCGTACAGAAAATGACTTACGCTGCGCACCGCGAAAATCGATAGAACTGCGCCGGGGAAGGATGCCAGCAAGGAGGATTCGCGCGGTTTGACCAACAATTAGCATCTGAAGTTGACGCCGCGTGGCTCCATGTGCAAGGCGAATGCCGAACTCGCTCCTGCGCCGCGCCGCACGTGATGACATTACACCATAAAAGCCAATCGCAACCAGCAGCAGTGTCAAGCTCGCATAGATTCCCGCAAGCCGCGCAAGCAGCTTTTCCGTGCCAAGGTCGCCATTCAGCTCCGTATCCAAAGGTACGATTCCGCTGACAGGCAGAGCGGGATCAACTTCATGCAGCGCCTGGCGAACGCTCTCCGATAACTGGCGCGGATCACCCACGGCCCGCACCCGGATGCTGTTTACCGGTGCAGGATTCTGGTTGATGCTCATGTAAACGACCGGCGGCGCCTCACGCTCCGCACCATTCACGCGCGCATCGGCCACTTCGCCCACAATTAGAAATCTGTGATCATTCGGTGCCGGCCCATAACCGACAAGATGCCCAATCGGCTCTGCATCTCCAAACAGTTGGCGCGCGTACCCACGGCTGAGGATCGCCACAGGTTTCGTCTTGTCTGTATCGGTCGAAGAGAAATCGCGCCCGCGCAGAATTGGAATGCCAAGCGTGGAAAAGAAGCCGAGGCCTACATGATCTTCCTGCCCATGCACCTGAGCATCCGTAAGATCGTTGTGCCCCTGCACGTAGAGCGCCGTAATCCAACCGCAGTGGATGCCGCCGCACATTTCTACGGCTGCGCTGCGCACGCCGGGAATTGCTTGTAGGCGCTCCTGTATTCGTCTATAAAGGTCGGGAAGCTTCTCGCTATGGGCGGTGTACCTTGGCTGATGCAGTTCCGGGCGGATAATCAGCACATGCTCGCGATCCATGCCCACGTCCATCGTCTCCCAATGCACGAGCGTGGCGGCGAAGCAAGCTGACATGGTGGAAAGCAAAAGCGAAAGACGGACCTGTGTGCCAAGCAGCAAATTGGAACGTAAGCGCTGGCGTGCCGTCTGAGAAATGCCCGCAACTTTAGCACGCGATCCTGCCGTCTGGGCAACGCCGGTACGAATGAAGACGACCACCGGAAGAATGCTGAAACACAGCAGCGACAGCAACATAAGTCCCACACCGAGGGCTGCAAGAGGCAAATTCGGATGCAGGTCAAACGTGAAAAGAGAATTGCGATTGGAAGCCCAGCGAACGAGAATGCCGCTGGCCGAGCGGCCCAGCACAAACGCGCACACAGAGCCGCCAGCAACCTGTAGTGCATCCTCAAGAACAATCTGGCGAATCAGCCTGCCACTGCTTGCCCCAAGCGCCATGCGCACACTGAGTTCATGCGCACGTGCATGTAGCCGCGCAAGTTGAAGGTTTGCAAGATTGAGACAGCCTACCAGAAAGATAGAAGCTGAAAGCGCCATCAGCAGTGTTAGAGGAGCCGTGAACTTCTTCCGCATGCCGTTCTCGCTGAGCGGTGCTGCTCCAGTCTTCACACGCAGAAGCGCGGCTTTCGCAGCCGGATCGGCAGTCGCTTCCGTCATCACCTCACGATCAATGCGAAACACCTGGTCCCAATGCGCAAACACAGCCGCGCGACGTTCAATCGGAATGCGCGCAGTCAGCTCAAGCCAGAAGATCGTAGGCTGGTTATACCAGGGCTTATCGAGAGATACATCATGGCCCGGCCCGAGCGAGTCCCATGAAAAGCCAATTGCGCCGGTGCTTTGCACCCCAAGAGGCAACCAGACATCGGGAGCAAATCCGGTTTTATCACCGACAAATCTCCGATGCGCCACGCCGATCACAACGAATCCACGGCCGTTGATCACGGCACGCTGCCCCACCGCCTGCTCTGCCGAGCCGAACGTGTTACGTGCAAAGTCGTAGCGAAGTACCACGGGCCACTCACTCTGACCGACTCGTTCGTCGTCCTGCACGAACAACCGCCCCGCAGTCGGTGCAACGCCAAGGCCGCTGAAGTAGTTGTCGGAAACAGGCGCCAACGATACCTCAACCGAGGCGTGATTAGGAAGCTCCAGCGTAGCCGGCCATGCATAAGCGGTCGCCATCAGCGGAACATCGGGAGTGGCGGCGCGCAGGCGCTGGTATGCGGGATAAGAAATCGTCCAGCTCTGATCGAAGGGAGTCAGCGCAGCGTGGATTCTGACAACTTCTTTCGGATGAGGAATGGGCAGCTCAGCCAAAATCACCGCATAGAGCAGTTGGAACACGCCGAGATTCGCACCAATTCCAAAGGCTAGTGTGAGCAGCGCCGTTGCCGTAAATGCAGGAGCGCGGCGAAGTTGGCGCAGCGCATAACGAGTATCGTGCAGCAGATTTTCCAACCACATCCATCCCCACCGTTCGCGCGTGACATCCTCGATGAGCGGCAGGTTGCCGATTTCCCGCAGAGCCGCCGTGCGGGCGTGGGCCGGATCCTCGCCGCGCGCTACGCGCTCGGTAATCGCCATCTGCAAATGGGAATCGAGCTCATCGGAAAGCATTTCCTTGGCTCGCTCCCAGGGCCACCGAATCAAGACTGCACCTCCGGCTCCATCACCGAGCCGATTGCACGCACTAACTGAAGCCAACGTTGGTGGTCGGCAGTGAGCTGCTTCTTCCAAAGCGCAGTCAGCTGGTAGAACTTTGCCCGCTGCTTGCTTTCCGTTAGCTTCCATTCGGATCTGACCCATTTCTGCCGTTCGAGTCGATGCAGCGCCGGGTACAGAGAACCCGTTTCCGCGGTGAGTACTTCTCCTGACCGCTTGCGGATCACTTGGGCGATGGCGTATACGCTGCCGACAACCTCACCGCGGCGGCACTCGAAAGCATCTTCCACGGCGTGAAGCACATTCCATCACCGACCTTCCCTCGGATCGGCCTCAAGGATTCAAGCTATAGCGAGCTTGTGGTCAACGCCGACCTGGTTGTAGTTGAGTTGACGAACTCTCAGCTGCGCCAACTCGTTATCGCGCGCCGCCGCACCTCCTTGAAGGAGGAAGAACTGATTCACACTCCGCCGAGCCAATACCCCCACACTCGCACCTGGGCTCGCTTCCTGCACGACAGTCTCCCCTCGCTTCAGGGTCTCTGCTGGCGTCCACGTCTCGGCGGCGCCGGGCTGGCGTACATGCTCTTCGGGGATCGCTGCGCCCCGGGAGCTCTCACTGTCACCTCTGGTCCGACCGACGTCGATTCGGGAAGCGGTTTTGTCAAAGTGTTTGCGATTGCTCAATCGGCAAACATCAAGATCATCGGGTAGATCCTAAGCGGCGCATTTGCTACCGGCCGATACTGATCGGAGGCGAATCATGTATAAAGGGTCCCAGAGCACTTCAGAGTGCTCGAATGATGAAACCAGATTGGGAAGTGTGGAAAGGTGCTGAGAAGTGAGCAGGGTCCGAGTTGAGCCCATTTTGTGACCGGATTGTGCCAAGATCTGAAAATGATGACAATCATGACAGATTTGCACTTCACAGGGTCAATAAGTTACGTGGATTGAGGGACTGGAGTCCGACCGACTCCCGCCGCCTCCACCAATCTATACTATTGATTCAATGAGACTTATGTCTCATTGCTACTGCCTCTGTGTGTCTCGCGTGTGTTTCTTCAGGATTCCATGAAAACTTGGGGCGATTTGTTTAAGATTTGTCGGCGAATTCTGCTGGCAATTCATTGCCCAGTTCTTTTAGGCATTCGCCAAGCCAATGGCGAGATTCCTTCAGTTTGACTTCCACCATATCTTTTGGTCGAAGCCAGCCTGACCTCTGAACCCTGACTAAAATACTGTCTAATTCAACGCGCAATGCCTTGATCTCTTCTTTCGATAATGCTGCTGGTCCTATACCTACACCCGTTGGGATTGATTGATTTTCCATAATAGTTTTGGCCCAAGTTTTCAAGGAACGTTTCCCATAATCAAACCACACTGGCAGAAAATCGCAAGGTAGACTTGTGCACAGAAGATTCAGATGAAGACGATTCTGTTCGCTGTCTTCTTTGTCGGGTTTGTAAGTATTTACATCATCGGTGCAACTGCGCAAACGAAGGGACGCGTTGCCAAATACAAAAAGAGTAGACGCTTCATTGATTTGCTAAAGATTTTCTCAAGGTACTGAGGAGCATTGACTTTAAAACCTGAAGAACCCGCGTCCGAAAAACTTAACCGGCTATTTTTCAAACATATAGCCCTTCTTAGGTTGGTGCTGGGGAAAGCAGCGCGTTGGAGCAACGCACTTGGGGAGGTTCCATGGCTACCGTTCCCGCATCTCGCCCTGATCTCGCAGCGCACCGTGAAGCGCTTCGACTCCCCGTCCCGGAGATCGTCAAGCAGCTCGTCGGCCTCATCGGCCGCAAGCTCACCGCCTACGTCGGTGGCGTCCGGGACGTCCGCGCCGTCGATCGCTGGATGAACGGAAGCGAGCTTTATGGTGATGCCGAACAGCGTGTGAGGTTCGCCTTCCAACTGGTCCGGATGCTCGCCGAGAGAGAAGATCCCAGTGTGATCCAATCCTGGCTAACCGGTCTAAACCCTGAACTCGGCGACCGCGTCCCGCTTCGGCTCATGAGGGAAAACGATGTGGAGACCGTGGCGCCGGAGATTATGGGAGCTGCGCGAGCTTTCCTCGTCGGCGGTTAGGAGCGAATCCGATGAATCTTGAATCGAAGCGGCCTTCGGGGCCGCTTTTCCGTGTCGGCAGGGATGACGATGCATGGGCGGTTCCCGATTGGGCCTATGCCAAGGAAGACAGAACTTTCGGAAATCGTTTCGACGACCCGATGGGAGTGTACAGGGTTCTCTATGCATCCTCGCAACGGCTGGGATGCTTTATCGAAACTCTCGCGCGTTTTCGCGCAGATGTCTAATTCATCGCAGACCTGGCGCTCATGGAAAATCGTGAGGACGACTTCACAGCTGGGTTAGTCACCTAAGGGCGGGCGGCATTGGCAGCGATTGCGGTGAAACTTGGGATGGAGGACATCGACCTGAGTTCGCTTGAACGAGCCGAACCGCGCCGATTAACACAGCAGGCCAGCCGGATTGCATTCGAACTCGGATTCGCTGGGGTCTTCTACCGCTCCCGCTACGGACACTCGATTGAAAACTGGGCAATCTTCGAGGATTGGACCATGTCAGAACGGTTCCCCATTCGTCAGCCACAATCGTGGAAAGTAGCTGAAGACGATCCAGACTTGCGCGAAGCCCTGCGAATCCTTGGGCTCATCATCGGCGACTGAGGGTCCAACCTCAAACGAGAGCAGGGGATCGAGGAGTGCTGCGGCGATTCCGGCACACATCGAGATTCCGTCGTCGTCCAGGACGCATCGCCCGGATGGAAGGCCGTTTACCGTTGCCTACCTGAGACGTTGAATCGGCTACCCTTCCCAACCCGAAATTGGGTTATGTCCGCGTAGGCGTTTATACGTCCAAGCGGACTGGATTTGTAAACACTGGCGGACTTCCCATACTCAATTCGGCTATCTTTGGAGGGTCGGGCGGGTTGGCGGTTCGAAATGGAAATCATACTCGATCGTTTGCGAAAGGTGGCGGGAAAAGCGCTTCTTGCTTTAGCGGTCCTCCTTCCCGTGGGTGAAGCTTCGCCCGTGGAGGCGCAATCCTGCGGCTCCTCAGGACTGGCGGTTCAGGTACTCGGTTCCGGCGGCCCGGAGTTGCAGGATAAGCGGGCTTCCACGAGCTATCTCATATGGGATCATGGCACCGCACGTGTCATCGTCGATGCTGGAGGGGGTAGCGCTCTACGCTTTGGTGAGAGCGGAGCGCAGATGTCCCAAGTGGATGTTGTTCAGTTCAGTCATTTTCATATCGATCACAGCGGCGATTTTCCCGCCCTGGTATTTTCTTCCTGGTTTGAAGACCGCAAGCGCCCCCTGCCAGTGTACGGTCCACCGGGAAACGAGTTTATGCCGTCCACGACTGAGTTTGTGCGTGATCTGTTCAGTGAGCCGCATGGAGCTTGGCGCTACCTGAGCGACTTGGCGGGGCCAGGTACAAAAGGAAGCTACACACTCGAACCGCATGATGTCGTAGCCGGTTTCAAACCGGTTCTCGTGTTTCGAAACTCCGACATGGTCGTGTACGCGGTGCGCGTCATTCATGGTGGGTTTCCCGCGCTGGCGTGGCGAGTGGAAATAAACGGCAAGCGAATCGTCTTTAGCGGAGATACGAACGGCGAAGGCGACGAACTAACACAGCTCGCGCTGAACGCAGATTTGTTCGTCGCCCATAACGCCGTACCAGAGGGCGCCACCGGAGTAGAGAGGCGCCTTCATATGCCACCTTCAGTGATCGGGATGACTGCTGCGAATGCTCATGTCAAGCGATTGGTACTGTCTCACCGAATGCTGCGGACTTTGGGAAGGGAGAATGAGACACAAGCAGAAATAGAACGTCACTTTTCCGGTGCTATCGTATTTGCCAATGACCTAGACTGTTTTCCTGTGAGGTGAGCGAAACATGAAGGTCTTCCCCGGTTCCGATCAGTCCCCGGTATTCGCGGCTTCCACTGAGGAACTCTCCACTTGGAAGAGAGTCGCCTATCGAAACGGGGAGGCTCCGGCATCGCCTTTCACTTGCTGGTAGTAGCACCGATCGGGAGAGCAGCAAAGCGCAAAATCCTTGGGTGTGCGGAGGCAAAGCCCCCACGTCAAAGCCTGCTTCCGCTCCAACAGCGGGTGTCCTCTCATAATGCGTGCACTGGCAGCTCCCACTTATCAATCCAAACAGATCCGCAGGAATGCCACAAAGCGCTGATCGAGTGCGAGAGAGTCTATTCGACAAGATTGATTCGCTTCGCCGCGCCTTCCACGAGGGACAGCAACAACTCTTCGATTCCTTGGCATCGTGCCAGGTTGGCACTCTGTCCGGCCCACAGTGCGAGCAACTCGGCTCTGGTGGCCTTTTGCGCGGGAATGGCCAGATTCCGCATAAGAGCTCTTTGCAATGGATATGGCAATATTTCGGCTCCGGGCCGGTTCAGCGTTTGAAGCAGCTCATTGTCGATGCCTCGTGCCAGTCTGCCTGTGAAGCCTCGAGTCAGCGCGGTGTGTGCTCCCCGGCCGCTGAGAATGGCCTCGCGATGCACAGGGTGTGCGCCAGACTCCTCGCACGCGAGAAAGACCGTGCCCATCTGGACGCCTTCCGCTCCAAGCGCGAAGGCCGCGGCAATGCCGCGAGCGTCAGCTATTCCCCCAGCGGCAACAATCGGAACCTTTACCGCGTCTACCGTCTGCGGGACGAGTGAGAAAGTGCCGGTCAACGAATCTTCCGCCGGTCTCAGGAAGGAGCCGCGATGTCCCCCTGCCTCAAAGCCAGATGCAACCACAATATCGACGCCTGCTTGTTCCAGCGCGAAGGCTTCATCAGGCGTGGTCGCCGTTCCGAGCGCGACGATACCTTTCATTCTTGCCTCGTCCAATATCTCTTTCGGTGGAATACCGTAGATGAACGAAAAGGCGGGAATGCTGGCATCGAGAAGCACGCGCGCCTGATCCTCAAATCGCATCGGCTTGTATGGTGCAAATGCCGGTTGTATGCCGCCGAGCGCTTCGATGTGTGGCGAGAGATGTGACAGAGCGCGGTGGAATGCTGCAGCGTCCGCTGTTCGGGCTCCTGCATCTTCCATGGAGACCCACAGATTCACCGCAAACGGCTTTGCCGTCAGAGAACGAATCTCGGCGATCACATCTTCGATCGCGTTTGGTTCAAGACCGTGTGCACCGAATGATCCAAGCCCTCCGAAGTTCGATACAGCGGCTGTAAGCCTTTGAGACGAAAAACCGCCGAGAGGGCCCTGGATGATTGGATATTCAATCCCCAGACCCTCTGAAACACGGGTTTGATTCCATGCTTTTGCTACCATGCGACCTCGCAAAGAGAAGGAGCGAGCGGTCCGCTCCTTCAGGCTTCAATTTCGAAGAGACCTTCCACCACGACCGGTACTCCGAGTGGAAGGCTCGCAACGCCAAGAACCATTCGGACCGGCAATTTGTCTTCACCGAAGATATCGCGCAAGAGTTCTGAGGCACCGTCAGCCACCTTCGGCTGGGCTAAGAAGTCCACCTCCGTGGCCAGATATGTCGTAAGTTTGACGACCCTGGTCACCTTATCGAGCGAACCCAGATTGCTTCTCGCTACGGAGAGCGCGTTCAGGGTCGCGAGGCGTGAGGCTTAGCGTCCCTGCTCGGCGTTGTATTCTCGGCCCAGCTGGCCCACGAATTTCGGTTCATGCCCGATGACCGGGAGAACGCCGCTGAGATAAAGCAGGTTGCCCGTCTGGACACTTTCAGCATAAGCGCCAAGCGGAGTGGGCGCGTGCGCCTATTAGATCCCTGATTCAGATTGCAGATTTCTTCGGGATTCGGAGCTGAATCGCGGATATCGAACTCGTGAGGGTCCAATTCCGATCCCGACGAAGGTGCGAACGAGACCTCAACGTACCAGCGCCTGCCGGCAATTGTCCAACCGGAACAGTAGCAATAACCTGGTTCGTTACCGTGTCGATTGCCTGGACTGCGTCGCCATTCTCCAGACCTACATAAACCCTACTTCCGTCGCCGGAACAATTCGCAGGTAGAGTTGAGAGCGATGATCGACAGGAGAGGGCTCGTCTGCGGTTGGAACACCCTTGTTTGTGACAACGGCGCGCGCGTATTAATCGCCATCCGGATCGACTTTCAACGAAGATAATTTGAAATCGGCAAATGATGAATTCCCTTTTCGGAATCATGCGATAGAGGGAATGGGAGGGGCGGTCTGGGTACCGCCTGACGCGCAGAGCCAGATTGGCGGCAACGAGGGCGGCACCGTTTGGCGAGGATAACAGTTTCGGATCGGAGTATTAATCGTTACGTAACACGCTCAGCGGATCCACCTGAGACGCCCGCCAAACCGGCCCCAGCACCGCCGTCATCATGGCCGCCAAGACGAGCACCGCGGACAGAAGATAGGTCATCGGGTCAGTCGCTCTGACGCCGTAGACGAAGGTCTCGACAAATCGGCTCAAGGCAAGCGCCACTGTTCCGCCCACTACCAATCCAATCGCAGTCAAGGTCGAGGCTTGCATCAGAACCATCCGGACAATGGAGGCGCGGTTGGCTCCCAGCGCCATGCGAAGCCCAATATCGGGTTTGCTCTGGTTGACAGAATAAGCCACCACGGCATGCACCCCGCTCATCGCCAGCAGTCCGGCGATTGCAGCAAATAGCAGCGACAACATGGCCCGGAATTCCGGACCCGCGATCGAGTCACCAACCATGGCGGAAAGTGTATTGAACCGGACCGCTGTGGCCCGCGTGCTGCTCACGATTTCCCGTATCGATTTCTCGATGGCGACTGAGCTGCCTTCCTCCTGAAGAACAACCAGTTGCATGGAATTCGCATACGACGGATGTTGCCGGAACGGCAAATAGATCTGTGGGCTGAAAGCCGATGACGGCGAATCCTGGCGGACATCGCCCACTACGCCGATAATCGTCATGGGCTTGGGGGAATCGAGCCCGCAGTAGAGTCTCTGCCCGAGCGGGTTAGCGGAGCCGAAAGACTGCTCAGCCAGCGACTTGCTGATGACCGCCGTGAACGGACCGTCGAATAGGTCGGTGGCGTCGAAATCGCGACCGGCAAGTAGCGGGATGCCGAGCGTCTTAAAATAGCCTTCGCCTGCCAATGCGAAAACGGCGGACGGGGTGCTGTCGCTGGGATCCATCTTGAACGGGTCCTGCCCTGGCTGAATGTGGACTCCTTCCACAAAATAATTTCCGTTCGACCCGTATTGACCGGTTGGCAGTCCAAAAACGAAGGAAGTTGCGCGCACTCCGGGAACGCGGCGCACCTGCTCGATGAGCGACGAGTAGTCTGCGCCCACGTGCAAGTATTCGGTTTGAGTCGACGCCGGCGTATCGATGTCTGCGACGAGCACGTTATCCGTTATGAAACCGAGTCTCGAATCCTTGAGCGCAATGACAGTCTTGGCCAGCAGCCCCGCCCCAATCAAGAGCACGAAGCAAATGGCAACCTGCGCACAAACCACGCCATGACGCACGCGCGCCTTGACGCTCACCAATCCCCGGCCCGACTGTTTCAGAACCCCCACTACGTTTAACTTGGTCAGATGCAGGGCGGGAACGATGCTGCAAACCACCACGATGAAAGCAGCCGTGGCCATCGCGAACAGTAAAACCGGCGCGTGCATGTGAAGCACGTTGGCGGCGCGTGGAATGAATGGGGGAAGTAGCGAGTAGATGGCGCGCAAAACGGCCCAGCTCATCGCTATACCAAGCGCAGTTGCGGCGGTGGCAAGAATGACGCCTTCGAGCGCCAGACCCCCGATCAGGCGCGCGGTTGAGCAGCCCATCGAGACTCGCAGCGCGAATTCACTCATCCGGCCCGAGGCGCGCGCAATGCACAAATTCGCCACGTTCGCGCAGGCGATACATAAGAGCAATGCCGTTCCAGCGAAGAGGAAAAGGAGCGTAGTGCGATCTGGTCCAACAATCTGGTCACGCAGCGAGACCAGTTGCAACTGCTTGGGCATTGCCTCGGCGGGCAACCGCGCACTGATGGCGTTCAGCTCTTGCTGCGCCGCTGGTAGCGAGGTTCCGGATTGAAGACGTCCGATGGCAAAGTAGTTGTATGCGGTGTGGGTGAGGTTTTCCGGTGCCACGGCTCCGGTGAGCCATAGTTCACCGTGCTCGGGAAAGACGTACTCGCCGGAAACAACTCCAATGATGGAGTATGATTTGTCGTCCACGCCCACCGTCTTGCCAAGAGCCCGCGCCGGATCGCCCCATGCGGAACGCGCGAAGGACTCTGAGGCGATGGCGGTCTGTTCAGCATCGCTATCGGTTGGTAAGCGTCCGGCCACGACCGGAGCGCCCAAGACAGAAAAGAACGCCGGGCTGACGGGAACCACATGCGCGAATCGCGAGCCGTCGCCGATTCTGACAGCTCCTTCGCCATCGGCTTCGTAAAACGCCAGATTCGAGAAACTCCGCGCGACCGACCGGACATCTCGAAAATCGCCGCCCGTGACTCTGCGAATCGTCGTGCCTTTGGCAGGCCACGCGGTACGAAAAGCCATGATTCGCCCTGGATCCCGGAAGGGAAGCGGCTCCAACAGCACGCCATCGACGATGCTAAAAAAGGCCGTCGATATACCGAGCCCTAGCGCCAACAGAACAATCGCCATTAGCGTAAATGCCGGTGCTTTGATCAGTGTTCTCAGGTGAGTACGCATCGTTAAACTCCTCCCTTCAATCCACGCAGAGCGCCAAGGCGGGCGCTTCCTGCACCAAAGAGTCGAGTGCAACCACGCGGTCAAAGAATTTGTAATATTCCTGGCATCCGTGCATGATCAAAATCACTCCCTTACCCGCTGTCACTTCCAGAATCAACTCTATGGCTGCCTGCCTGCTTTCGTTGTCCAGGCTCGCGAGCGGTTCATCCATGACGTACAAGTCGGCGCGGCGCGAAAGCGCCAGGGCCAAAGCCACTTTCTGCTGCTGACCGGCAGATAATTCGTCCGCCAACGCATCGGGAGGAACACTGCCCAGTCCTAACTTCGAGAGTAACTCGGAATTCGGCACTAATTGGCGCACAGTCAAGGGCGGAAAAATCACCGGCAGAGTTACGGAACTGATGCGTTCCGGCAATATGACTTCTCCCCGGCTGGGCGCGAAGTGTCCGGAAAGAATGTTCGCCAGGGTGGTCTTTCCGCTGCCGTTCGGCCCCACCAGAATCACCCGTTCAGAGGCACTCAGTCGTAGCGACAAGTTGGCGAGCACGGGCGTCTCCCCATCATAAGACGCGCTGACGTTACTTAGCGACACGCATGGACCCACCGTCGAGTAGGGTTTGTTCCCGCTCGACGAGTGGATAAATGCAAGCACTCGATTGGCGACAGCAGCCAGCGAATGGAACTCGGCGATCTGGTTAAACAACTGCAGTAAGGTGGTCAGAGCCCGCCAAAAGGTATTGATAAATGCCAGAAACCCGCCAAAGCTCAGGGTGCCTCGCATCACGAAGAGCGCACCCACCAGCATGGTCGCGAAATCGGAAACATTCATGGTGAAGTCATTAAGTGTCTGAAACAGGCGCGTCACCTTGAAGAGTCGATAGCCGGTGTGGAGAGACTCCGCCAGCCGCTTGTCGAAAACGCGCACCGTGGGCGGATGCAACGAAAACGATCGCACCATCCGAAAGGCGGATAACGCTTTGTCTAAAATCGCCAGGAATGCACCTTCCTGGTCGCGCTCCTGAGCGGTCAACTCAGTGATTCGCTTGCCGACCACCTTGCCGACCAGCGCCGACAAGGGAATCAGGGCAATCAATAGCGCGAACGCTTTCCAGGAGAGATAACACAACACCACGGAGAACGACACGAGCATAACTGCCTGGACGGCGATGCTCTGGATCAGCAGCAGGAGCGGCAGCACGCCTTCGCGCAAATCACCGTGAATCCGGCTGATATAGTATCCGCTGCCATTTCGCAATACCAAGGCGTAGTCGGTGTCGTAGTACGCGTGTAAAAGCTTCCCGCTCAACGTTTGCGCCAGCCGGTTGTCGAACGATTTGCTCCACAGTGAATTGGCTGTGCCGGTCAGATTGCTGAAAATACCCAGGCAAAGATACCCCACGATCAGCAGGCCAAACGTCTTGCCGCTGCGAATGGTGGCCACATTGTCAAAAATCGCTTTTACCAGGAGAGGATGACAGATCCCCTCGATCGCCGAGACCACACATGAACTGGCGATCAGAGCGAGAAATTCCCAGCGCTGTCGACCAAGCAATCCGCCCAGGTCCCGCATAGCCTTCATCGCGTCACCGCCGAATGTGTAGAGGGAAGCATTTCGGGGTACGGCCGCGCGGCCGATTTCGTCCAGCGAGAAATCCGCCTTGTCTAACCGCGAGGCGCGATGGAACGCGCGCATCACGCCAGCGACTCCAGTCGCGTAGTCGCAGGAGACGCGAAACAGGCCGTCCCCTGGTGTGGCCCAGCCCTCCCGGTACTTCAGAAGATAGATGTCGCGAATGCCGGCCAGCGGGCGCCTCATCATCCGGCGATACTTGTCCTCATCCAGAAACTGGCGGGCATCGGTGAATATGTCCACAAAGCTGGTTGTCCCATACAGCAGGCCCGCGAAGACCGCGTATTTCCGGTGAACATCCAGCAGCATCGACTCCGCTTGTTCAAACATCCCGAAGCGGAGGGCCACTCGGGCAATGCCTGCGCTTCCTTCCTCGAGGTACGGGTCTACCGTCGTATCGCCCACACCTCTCGGAAACGTCAAAATTCCCGCTTCGAGTTCGACACCGTGCGAAATATCAAACAGCAATGCCTCGCGGCCCGCACGCAGCCACTTTTCATTGCCTGACACTTCGAAAAGCCGCAGGAAGAAGAGCGCGACGCCGCTCTGGCCATATCCCAATCCGAGATGCACGAGATCGCCGGATTTCCAATGCAGTCCTCTTTCGTTTTCGCCAGATTGATCGAGAAGCTGGCTGGCCAATTCAACCGCCGTATCCAAGAATCGGACGCTGCTGGTGCGGTGATAAAACGCCAGGTTCGCCATCCCGATGCCGGCCATGCCATAGAAATACGAATGGTGGGCGGTCCGCAATCCACTCTCGTTGGCGAGTTGCATTAGATGGGCAGCGCGGTCCTCCGCACCCAACTCGAGCAGGCACCAGGCGATCCCCGCCATTCCGGTCAACAGTCCCGGAGCAAATGAGTCGGGGTCGAGTGTGTCCAGGCGCTCTTCCAACCAAACAAAAGCAGAGGACGGGGTCTCGATCCCGGATTTCTTTAGCGCATAGAGCACGCCACACGTGCCGAAACCCAGGCTCAACGGGTTCGTATGCCGGATAAAGGGATCGGCGGGGAATAGCACTTCGCTGCCCGGCCTCATGTGGTGAACAAGGAAGTCGCCCAATTTGCGCGCGGCCGTCTCGCAGAAATCCTCCTCGACGTCTTCGTCGTATGATGGCGGTCGCAAGCGCACAGGAGAGTCCAGCAGGGCGCAGGCTTGATCGCAAGACACTCGTCCGCTGGACAAGCCATCCACGACGCTGAAAACCGGCGTGTCCGACCATCCCAAATCGGCCAACATCACCTCGAGAACCGAGGTAAATACGTCGTCTTTCAAAACCGAAAGGGCGCTAATGGGGAATATCAAGTAAAACATCACGGATGCGATTGCGTGCAGGTCGTCCGCTTGCGTTCCTGGCTCTGCGCTCGGCTTTTCTTTTTTACGGTAACCCAGAGTGTGAAGAACAGTTGGATCGTCTGTTTCGAGGCGGCACGCGGATTCGAGATCGATAAGCCGGGTCTCGAACGTCTCCGGGATGACCTTCACGTTGTTCGGAGAAATGTCGCCGAAGACGACGCCATACTCATGAACGCAGCCTATTGCCCTGATGATGTTTTTTGAGAGGGTGCGGAACATTTCGTAGTACGCTGTCGACTCCGCGAGCGTGGGCCTCACTCTCAGTAGCGGCGAGCGAGTGAGCAGGAGATGGCGCAAATCCTCGCCCTTGATGTATTCCTCCACCAAAAACGCGTGTTCCCACTCCTCAAACATCTCCACGGGCTCAGGCACGCGGCCGGTGGGACCTAGCAGTTTGAGAATCTGATGTTCCTTCGTCAGCCGCGATACCGCATCGTGCCCCAAATCGTCGACAACAGTGTTCGGGCGCGCCTCTTTGATCACGACCTCGCGCCCTAGCTTCACATCTTCCGCCAAATAGACGCCGCCCGAATTAGAGAATGACAAGGCGCTCTTGACCGCATACCGGCCTCCCATAAGAGTGTGCGTGCCCGTGTCTTCGATGAACTCATCAGGAAAGGGATCCGCTTCCCATGCCGGAGGCTCAAAATACGGCGTTCTTTCATCGGGAATCGCGCTGCCGTCGGGTCTTAACAGAACAGGATCGCGTTGACCCGTGATCTGTAATTCATAGTGAGGGGCCATCCCGCCGTAGCGGTAATACAGAGCGCGGCAATCCTTGTAACGTTTGTCGGAAAGAATGTAAGGGCCCGTTTCGCCGCGAAGGCGCTCGTAAAGCTCTTCCAACAGGCACTTGAATTTGTCTAGGTTCGGCGGATAAAAGGTAATGAACTTCCCGGAACCGCCCCGATACCAGTTTTTCGAGCACATCAATGAACGAATCCGTGGATCAAGCGCAAACTTGAAAGGTATATCGTTCCTGATCGCGACAGTTGCCGCCGCCGTCAAAATCGCGATACAGTTGTCCGGCAGCGACGATAGATGGACCTTCCATCCCTGCGCCGGAATCACAATGCGCGGAGTGAAAACATGAAACCAGACTCCGTCGCGGGTGATTCGCCAATCCCCCGAATTGCCTGGGAGATGGTCCGCTACAACGGACAAATATTCGTCTCCGGGCTGATAGATCTCCTCGAAAGGTTCGTAAAAGACCGAGTGATCGACCACCGACAAGCCCTTGTCGACGTGCCGCACGTCTCGCAAATATTCGCCGCGATTCACACTTAGTCTCCTGGCAAAGAAGTTGCGGCCCGCGCAAACAAAGGGAAAAGAGAGAAGGGCATTTCGTTCGTTTTGAAATGCCCGCTCCCGGATTAATTGGCGAGACCTGCTTACACGCGCTTGCCGTTGCAGCAGTTGGAACCGCTGCTGGTGCAGCTCACAACCTTAATCAACGAAGTGCTGCTCGGGGTCTTCAGTCTTTGAAGAGCGAGAATGTTCGTCATAAGCTTCCTCCTTTCTTTTGTGATTCGCCGGCGAGCAAATCTGCCGGGGGATTCCAAAAGGCGAGCCGTAGCAGGACAAGCCTGGACGGATCTGCGCAGAAGCATGAGGCGCAGCAAGGAGAGACATGCAGTCGGAGTCTAAGGCGCGAAGATCAGGTGGTCTTGCCCTTGCATTGTGAAGGTCGCAATCTAAGAACGGTGCTGCCGGCACTCCTGGTGCCATTTTTCAAAGGAGTTGTGTCACAACCGCTCGACGCGTTTCACCTTCGGAAGAAATTTGTAGGCGAAGGTTTGTGGTGGTGCGCCTTGGACCAGACTTGTTCTTCAGTTTCACAAACAAAAACCAGCCTGGCGCGGGTCGCGTTTCGGAAGAGTTTCATGACAGCTTCAGCGTGCCAACAAGTCATTGCACGGCTGCGGGGCTTCCCGATGAAATCGATCAGGAACTAGTCGGCCATCCGGAAGCTGACACTTGGACGAGAGTCGACACCTTGGACGGTAGGCGGTTCTATGTCCACATGGATTTGCTATTACTGCTGGGTCGACGGCAGCGAGGCAAAAGCGAGGCTCAAGAAGTTAGGAGTTGTCGTGAGGCAAACCACACCAAGCATAGAGTTCCCTCTCCCATCGGGAATCTTCCATCTCAGGCAAGACCGCCTCATTGTTCGTGAAATTCTTTGCTACGGTTGCGTGGGCTTGGCACAGCTCTGCGATGGTCGATCCGTCAAGGGAATGACGGGATAGTTTACCGGGTTAAAGAAGAATGCGACGGGAATGAGTTTGGCGAATTTCTGAGCGTGGAAGGATTCATCGCAACTCTGTTTACGCAGTCCAGTCTGTTCGGCCGAGGCGCGCGCGGCGGAAACAAGCTTCAAGTTGCTGAGCCCGGCGTGGGCGGCGGCGATGGGAAGCAGGGCCGGCAGATCCGCGTGTTTGACCGCCACCGCAGCATCGGACTTGGACAGCGCTGTTTTGTAAGCGGCTTCGGCCTCGGCGAGGCGACCGAGCTTCACGAATGAGTCGCCGATCCTTACGTAGGCGGTCATGATGCCACAAATAGCGTCATCGTAGGAGGCATCGCTCTCGAGTCTCTTGATGGATTCGCTGAAGGCCTTGATTGCCAACTCGAATTTTCTCTGCCCGTATTGTGCCTCTCCGAGCCATTGGTACAGCACTTCCTCACCGGGGCCGGTGTTTTCCTCCGCGTTGAGCTTTTCGTAGTCGGCAATCATTTGGGCCAGTGGGGCCTCGGCTTCGCGATAGTGTCCCTTCAGAACCGCGATGCGCAGCGATTCGAAAGTGAAGGTGGTCATGTCCATCCGAAGCATCATGTTCTGCGGATCGGCCTTGGCGAGGGGAGCCTCGGCATCGCGGCTCAACAGGAAATTCGCAGCGGCAGAATCGAGGTGGCCGCTAAGGCCCCGGACGAAGCCGAGACGGAATCTCGACTGCGCCAGGTCGCGGATCGAGTCCGGTTGTCCGCCCTTCCCAAACATCTCTGCATATTGCTCGATTCCATCTTTCATCTGCTTTTCAGCCTCTGCGAGTTCGGCGGTGCGCGAAAGCTGAAATCCAAGAAGGACGTGGGTCTTGGCCAAGCGTTCACGTATGCGGTTATACGCGGGATCAACCCGGGCCACGGACTCCACCAGTTGGAGGCTTTTGCGGAACATGTCGGCCGATGATTGGCGTTCTCCCCAAATGTCCAGGGAACTGGCAAGAGCCTGGAATTCGATAGCTCGCTCCATTTGCACCTTCGGATTCTTTCCGTCCGTACGCATCAGCCGTTCGGTAATAGCGAGAGCCTTCTCGATTTCGGGTCGACCGGCGGGGTAGTAGATATCGGAAAATCCTTTTTCTCGGTGGATGCTCGCGACGTTGAGCTGGTCGACGGTGTCATTGGGATTGGCTTTGGCAACGGCTTCAAACAGAGCGGTGGCTTTTTGGGAACTTTGTTCGGCCGCGCTGATCTCGCCCACATTGGAAACGGTGGAATCCCCCTGAACCGTCGCGAGCCGCTGGTAAGCAAATGCCAGTTCCCTCTGTAATCCGGAATCGCCGGTCGCGTCCTTCGCCACCCGGTCGAGGTAGTGGGATGCACGGTCCAACAGGAGTTTGCGGGCGGGGGTTGTTCCGGGCACGTCCTGCAGCGCATCGTTGATGTCGAAGATGAGCGAATTGGAAAACTGGCGCACGTCATCGAATCGCATTTGCGCTCTCTCGCGCTCTCTTCGCGCGATGCGGGCCTGGCGCTCGGTGGCCGCGATGCCAGCGACGAGCGCGAGCATCACCAGGGCGGTAGCGGTTACACCTGCACAGTGACGGGCGACGAACTTGCGGGCGGTGTAACTCCAAGAACCTCCGGTCGCGCTGACGGGCAATCCGTTGAGGTGGCGGTTGATGTCTTCGGCGAACTGCTGGACGGATCCATAGCGGCGCTCGGGCTCTTTGCGCAAGGCCATGAGGAGAATGCTGTCGAGGTCGCCAGAGAGACGCTTGTGGAGGCGCGCAGGCGTGGGCTCGCGCTCGCTGAGGATTGCATGTGCGCCCGATCCCGGCGTCGCGACTTGCTCTGGCAGGGCGGGCGACATGACGGCGGTACTGGGGCGTTGCGGATCGGTGCCAGTAATGGCCTGCGATAACTGCGCGGGGGATTTATTGGAGATGCGATAGGGCGATCGCCCGGTAAGGAGTTGATAGAGGATTACGCCGAGCGAGTACACGTCGCTGGCGGTGGTAATCGGCTCGCCGCGGACCTGCTCGGGGCTGGCGAACTCGGGAGTCATGGGGCGGGCCATGGTGATTTCGGAATCGCCGGAAGGGTCGAGGATCTTGGCGATGCCGAAGTCGAGCAGCTTGGGCGAGCCGTCTTTGGTGACGAGGATGTTGCCGGGCTTGATATCGCGATGAATCACTAGGCGCTGGTGTGCGTATTGGAGGGCGTCGCACAGCTGCAGGAAGATCCCCAGCCGCGCGCTGACGGAGAGCCTTTTTGCTTGGCAATAGACGTCAATGCGGTCACCCTCGATGAGCTCCATCACGAGGTAAGGCACGCCGTCCTCGGTGGCTCCGCCGTCGAGCAGGCGCGCAATGTTGGGATGGTTGAGGGTTGCCAGGATCTGGCGCTCGCCGAGAAAGCGCTTGATGATAAACGCCGAGCCGAGGCCAACGCGCACCAGCTTGATGGCCACTTGCTGATCGAATTGGCCGTCGATGCGGGCGGCGCGGTAAACCTCGCCCATGCCGCCGTGACCGATCTCATCCACGATCTGATAAGGGCCGACCCGCGTGCCAATGCGGAAGGCGGCACCGGCCGTGACATTGGCGAACGAATGCATGAGGTCAGCCGCGGGGCGGCCCATGAAGTCGCTGCCCGCCTCCGAGCCGGCCTCGAGCAGCGAACCCACTTCCCTGTGCAGTTCGTCGTCACCGGCGCAGGCCTGGTTGAGGAATGCAAGGCGCAGGGGCATCTGGAGCGCCTCGGCTTCCTCGAACACAGCGCGGATTTGCTTCCAGCGTTCCGGAGTCATGCGGAGGCCGTCCGGTCGAGTTCGCGGTAGAGCCAAACGCGAGCGGTGTTCCAGTCGCGCTTGACGGTAGATTCAGAGATTCCGAGGGCCTGGGCGGTGTCTTCGATGGAGAGGCCCGAAAAGAACCGCAGTTCCACCACACGGCTCTGCTGAAAATCAATGCGGGCCAGATCCTTGAGCGCGTCGTCGAGGGCGACGATGTCGAGATCGGGCCGGGCGGAGGGCTCCTCGACATCGTCGATGGCCAGTTTGAGGACGGCGCCGCCGCGTTTGCCGGCATTGCGGCTGCGCGCATATTCGACCAGGATCTGGCGCATGAGGTGCGCGGCAATACCGAAGAAATGGGAGCGGTCTTCCCATTGCGGCGGCGCATTGCCTGTGAGTCGGACGAAGGCTTCGTGGACGAGGGCAGTGCTTTGCAGGGTGTGGCCAGGGCGTTCACGGCGCAGATAGCTGTGCGCTAGGCGGCGCATCTCGTCGTAGACCAGGGGCATGAGGGACTGCAGCGCTTCCTGGTCCCCGGAACGCCAGCGGATAAGCAGATCGGTAAGTGGGGTGATGGTCGGATCGAGCAAAGGAAGGGCTCCGGTTACTGGGTCCCGAAGTCAACTCCGAATCGTGGGCAGAATACCGTTCATTGAGAGCGCAGTCAAAGACTTTCGATTTTGGAAACGCGCTTTCGGAGCCGAGCGGAAAATATTTCTTCCGATTAGTGAACCAATCCGCCCTCCCGTTTCCACAGTAGTTGGTAGACGGGCAATCGGACTCCCCCGAAAGGCAGTTCGGATCCCCGTTTCACCGTTGACGAAGCGCCCGATCCCCACCCGCGCCGGCGGTCGCGCTCTTTTCCTCGGACACCCGAAAAGGAGAAAAGCTATGCTTGACCGAAAGTTGTTTCGCTCATTGATCGTTGCCCTGGCATTGGGCGTATTCACCCTCGCCGCCCACGCGCAATACACCGGAATCCGCACCTTTGACGGGTGGTGGGACGGATCCAACCCCTACTACGCCGAATACCTGGCCCAGGACATCAACGGCAACATTCACGGCACCATGCCGCAGGGTGGAGCCGCTAGTGTGTATTACGGAACCTGGTTCGATTACCCCATCGGGGGCGCGGTCACAATCCACGGCCTTTCGTCGTCAACACAGCCCCAGAATCCATACTCTGGATTGACGCTGGGCATCGACGGAAATCTTTACGGCACAACCGTTCACGGAGGAGGCTCTGACGGGAACGGATCGACATATGGCACAGTGTTCACGATCGTCAACGGCCAGGCCTCCAGCCTCCACCCCTTCACCGGGGGCATGAACGGCGGTTATCCCGTTGCTCCTCCCATCCAGGCGCCCGACGGCAATCTATACGGTGTCACCTGGGAGACGAGTCTGGTCGGATATGTTTACCAGATCCTGATGTCGAATGGGGTTGGATCGCCCGGGTGGGTTCGCCCCCTGCCGGCCGGCTCACAGGCGGGCTTGATTCTGGCCAGCGATGGGAACCTGTATGGAACCACGGCCTACGGCGGCCTCCCCATCAAAGGCGTGGCACAAAGCAACAACAACGGCGGCGCCTTGTTTCAGGTCACTCTCAGCGGAGTGGTTACGGGGATTTTCAACTTCGACGCTTCTACGACTGGAAACAATGGTGCGACCGATGGATACCGGCCTTACGGAGGGGTTATCCAGGGCGCGGACGGCTATCTATACGGCACCACAAGTGAGGGCGGCGCCTATGCCGGCGGCACCCTCTACAGGGTCCAGCTCAACGGCACCTACTTCTCCGCCATCCATCACTTCCAATTCAACGACGGCATCGTGCCGACCGGCGGGCTGATGCAGGGCAGCGACGGATACATCTACGGACTTGCTTCGGCGGACGGCTACATCCAGGAGATCTTCATCAAGGGCGGCGGTCCGTTATTCAAGGTCGGCGGCACCATCTTCAGGACGGATACTACGGGTGCGAACTTCGTGCGGCTGTTCACGTTCTATGGGGACAATCTCGAAGGCAATCAGGGATCGGGGCTGGACGCGTACGCAACTCCTCTCCTCCACACCAGCGGAACCATCTACGGACTTACTCAGCACGGCGGATCGGGGACCCCGGGAAGCTGTTCCGGATGCTACGCCAATGGCGGCGAGTTCTTCAGCTATGGTACCGGCATGGCGCCCTTTATCGCCGTAGTCAGTCAGCGCAATGCCAAGATGGGCGACTGGATCAGCGTCATCGGGCAAGGATTCTTGAACGCCACTGGAGTGACGTTCGGCGGAACGGCCGTAAACATGAAGTGGGGCGTCCAGATTGTGAGCGACAACTTCATGAAGGTTAACGTGCCCTCCGGCGCCAAGACCGGCAAAATTGTGGTGCAGGAACTGAACGGCGTCACCCTGTCGACTCCATACAACTTCACCATCACCTGCTCAGGGCCTCTTTGCCTCCATCTCCCTTAACTGAGCTTTTGCCATCACCCAGCGTTCATGCCGGCCACTGATGCGGCCGGCATGAATATTGAGCTGGGCCAACTTGGCGAATGGACCACTGCGGGCACGATGAAATTGAAAACAAGGGCATTTATCTCATCTGCAAGGCGAAATATTTGGGGCAATTTAGCCGCGGCAATCCACTTGTCTGTAGTGTCGCCTGTCCGTCCATGTGTCTTATCGCCGACTCAGCCGGGTTCAATAGCGAGTTTGTCGTTGACGGCCACTCTCAAACGCTGCCTGCAGCCAATGTAGCGTTCGGTGGTTTGCACGGAGACATGCCCGAGAAGAAACTGAATCTGCTCTAGCTCGCCTCCAGAATCATGACAGAGTCGAGCGCATGATCTCCGGAGATCATGTGGTGCGAGATACGGAATGTTCATCCTCGCGGCGGTCTTTTTGACAACGTGCCAAACCGTCTTTTCTGAAATGCCGTCTCCCCATGGCTTACCTGCCCGACAGACACATCGGAAGAGAGGACCACTCTCGATCCTGGCTGCGGTCAACCACACATCAACCGCCGCCTTCACCCAATTTGGGACAGGAACGGTTCGTATGTGCCTACCCTTGCCAATCAGATCGACGATGGCCCAGCGTTCCTCCCGACGCTGTAAGCATTCCTGTGAAAGTTCGGCAAGCTCGCGGCGGCGCAGGCCACACCCGAGCACGATGGCCAGGATCGCTCGATTTCTTTTTCCGGCAAGAGTCTGTCCGTCCGGTACCTGCCAAAGCGCTGCCGCCTCACCCGCTGTAAGCCAGTTGCCCAAAGCGAGAGCCCGGCTTGCGAACACCCTTAACGCGATGGATGCCTGCGGCCAATTCAGGACTTAACAGCCCGCAGTCAGCTGCCTCGTAAGCCAACCGTCGCACTGCCGCCATTCGCACGTTGATCGTTCCGGGCGCGAGGCAGCGCTCCTCCATGTGAAAGCGATAGCGCAAAACCACCGTTTTGTTGAAGGCCAATCGCGGTTCAGAACAATACCAGGCGACGAACTCATCGATGGCATGCTGATATCCCCGAACTGAGTCGGGAGAACCAAGGCTCCGCAGGACTGCGGCTTTCGAGTGTTCCAGGTCCGGTATACCAAGATTGGTCTTCGGTCGGCTCTTCTTGCCTTTTGCCTTGGTCGTTGTCGTCTTCCTCATGATTTCCGCCCTCCATTGCGGCGGCTCATGAGGTTAATCGGTCCGTGAGACTCGTGTCTTCGATTACGATCAGCTGACTGATAGCCGGTTCTTCGGCCACTTGCCCTCGCATATATCGATTTGAATTGCTCGAGCATAACGCGGAAATGTTTGTTGATTCGCAGGGCCTGACAAATATCGAAAAGATGCTGTGGACCGCCCAAATCCCCGCGCTTACTCGAGCCAGCTTTTGACTGCCAACCGTCTCCGACTTGCGCGACGTACTGCGGATGACAGCAATGGACTGTTCTCTTCTTTTGTTCATTGTGAATGAGTAGCCGGAAGATCTCTCCTGCGAAATGTGCTGCATCGTCTGCGCATTCGAGGCGCACATTATTGGAAGAGGAGTGTACTTTCGGCGGACTGAATCTGGAGATCTCTTCTTCAATTCAGTTGCCTGTTCAGGCCTGTGGGAATCGAAGCCTGCGTTTCGTGCCATGCCATAAATCGAAATAGCAATTCCTGCAATGAAGTCATAGATTCACCTCCCGGCTAACACTGACCTGCCTCTAGCCGCATTGGCTTGACATGTGGTGAGGCCCCCTCTAAAGTACTGGTTGACCATAAGTTTCAGTGGTCTTGCCCTTGAATGTTTTCACTGCATGAGCTTGGTCGGCCCGGCACCAGCATCGATGGTTGAGCGGCGATCTACTCTCATTGATATAGATACAGGGCTGTTTCTCGACCAGGAGTGGACGGAATCAGACGAATGGCCCAGGTGCGTATAATCCCGCGGGAGTTCAGAGATACTTTAGGCGAAGGTCCGGTCTGGAGTGGCTCGAGGAATGCTCTGCTCTGGGTGGACATCTTCGGACAGCTGGTGCATGAGCTCGAGACGGGATCGATTACCAGTTGGTCCGTTCCGGAGCGCATCGGCTGGATCGTGGAAAGAGAGGGGCGCGAAGACTTCGTTGCTGGTCTCAAGTCGGGTTTTGCGCACCTTCAGCTCGACCCCGTTTCGGTCCGACGCATTGGCAATCCCGAACCCGATCGACCGCAGAATCGAATGAACGACGCGAAGACCGACGCTTCCGGGCGGATTTGGGCCGGCTCGAAGGATGACAGCGATCAAATTGCCAGTGGTGCGCTGTACCGACTCGATCCGGATTTCACGTGGTCGCGGCAGGATGACGGCTACCTGGTCACGAATGGTCCGGCGTTCAGTCCCGACGGGAAGACGATGTACCACAACGACTCCGGGCGGCGAACCGTGTATGCGTTCGACATCAACGAGCGAGGGGAGCTAAGCCGCAAGCGCGTGTTTGTGAAATTCGAAGAAGAGTGGGGATACCCGGACGGCATGGCGACCGACGCGGATGGCGGGATTTGGATCGCACACTGGGGTGGCGGCCGGATCAGCCGCTTTTTTCCCGAAGGCACCCTGGATCGGTCTGTTTCGATACCGGCGGTCAATGTCACCAGTATCGTATTCGCCGGCCCAGAGCTCGATCGGATGTTCGTAACCTCCGCGGCGCTAGGCTGCGAAAACGATCCGCTGGCCGGAGCGTTGTTTGAGGCCGAGACAAGTGTCTGCGGGCATCCAGTGCGGCCGTTTGCGGGATGAGTTCCTGCATTGGCCGCGCGATGCGATGAGTGCAGGAGGATGATCGGAAGAGGAGCAAACGCTGTGGGTTTGTCGTTGATCCAGTATCGCAATTCAACCGGCCAGCGATCCGTGGCCGCTTGGGATGGGAGCGGCCGGGCAACGCGAGTGAAAAATGCGGCGAGCGTGTACGAGCTTGCTAACAAGGCAATCTCACACGGCATAAGTCTGGATCGAGCCGTTAGGGACCATGGCAGAGGAGAGGACGTTGACCTCGCTTCGCTCGTTCAGGAAGAACGCCTCCTCGCGCCGATTGATCACGCCGAGCCCGCGCGACTGTATCTCACCGGCACAGGACTAACTCACCTGGGCTCCGCGGAAACCCGGGATGCGATGCACCGCGCCGCTTCGGATGATTCTGCTCAGACTGATTCCATGCAGACTGATTCCTTGAGGTTGTTTCTGATGGGATTGAAGGGCGGCAAGCCGGTCAACGGAGTTCCGGGAGTACAGCCAGAGTGGTTCTACAAGGGGAACGGCGCGTGCGTTGCGCGCCCCGGCGGTTCAATCATGTCTCCTCCCTTTGCTCGTGATGCCGGCGAAGAAGCAGAAATCGCCGGCGTTTATCTGATTGCACCGAACGGAAACCCGATGCGTCTCGGATTCTGCCTCGCCAACGAATTCTCCGATCACGTGACTGAACGAGAAAATTATCTGTGGCTGGCGCACTCCAAGCTGCGACAGGCTGCCTTCGGCCCGGAACTGCTGACGGGACCCTTGCCCGAGCACGTACGCGGCGCCTCTCGCATTCTGCGCAACGGCGCCGTGATCTGGGAAAAACCGTTCCTCTCCGGCGAAGCGAATATGTCGCACAGCATTCATAACCTTGAGCAGCACCACTTCAAGTACTCCTTTTTTCGCCGCCCGGGAGATGTCCACGTTCATTTCTTTGGCGCCGCGACCCTCTCCTTTGCCGATGGAATCTGCACGCAACCCGGCGATGTCTTCGAGATTGAGGCCGAACCCTTCCACCTTCTCCTGCAAAATGTCCTTGCCATTAGCCATGTTGAAGAATTTTGCGTTCGCTCGCTCTGAATAACCATCGGTGTTGACACGCAATCGGGACGGCCGGTAAGGTGCCACTGGTGGGCCACTAATTTATCATGGTCTGGCCTGTAACCAGGTAATCGAGAAGGCGGACAGGAATGCAGACGCGGCGTGATTTTCTGAAGACGGCGGTGCTGGCGTCACCGGCATGGAACTGCATTTCGAGTCTGCCTGCCTGGGCGCAAGCCCGTCCGGCGGCGACCGGGCGCTTCCTGTTTGGTGCGTCGGTTTATCCGGACATTGACGGCGCGGGGCAGAGCAAGGCGATTCTCGACCTGTTGGAGCGCGCGCACATGAACGTCGCCCGCGTGGGCGAATCGAGTTGGGGCAATCTGGAACTGGCTCCGGGGCAGTTCAACTTCGGCTGGCTGCTCGATTTCCTCGACCAGATGCAGCGGCGCGGCATCTCGGCCATCCTTGGGACTTCGACTTACATTCCGCCGCAGTGGCTGGCGGCGGCTCATCCGGAGATGCTGGTGGTGCTCGAACCGGGCGCCGGCCCTTCCGACCCGATGAGCCGGAAGTGCCCTTGCCTGAACCATCCACTGTATCGGGGCGCCTGCCGGAGATATATTCAGGCGCTGGCGCATGAGTTTCATGATCATCCGGCGGTGATCGGCTGGCAGCTGGATAACGAGATTGAATTCGTGGATCAGATCATCTGCTATAACCCGGCGTGCGAGCATGCGTGGCGGCAGTGGCTGGAGCAAACCTTTCACACTCCGGAGGAGTTCAACGAGAAGCTGGACCTGGTTGACTGGGGCATGAAGATTCAGTCCTTCGACGAGGTTCCTCAGCCGCGGAGCGGGGTGGAGGAGCGGTCCGACGTGCATGCGGCGCTGCCGGCGCTTTCGCTGGCCGAGTTCCATTTCCGGCGCGATGTGATTCTGGGCTTTCTGGCCGAGCAGGCGTCGCTGATTCGGGCTGCGGGCGCGCAGCAGTGGATCCTGACCGACTGGAATCCGCTGTGGACGGCGATCGCCGATGATCCCAAGGCACAAGCCTTCATGTCGATTGCCGGCCTGAACTATTACCAGGACAGTACCGACAAGCCGCAGAGTTGGAATGACGCGCCATGGCATCTCGACATGCATCGCTCCTGCTACGGGAAAGGCCGATTCATCGTCACCGAAACGCGCATCGGTGTCGCTGGAGGAACTGCGATGTGGGACCCTGCGCCGAGCCGGGAGCAGTTCCGCATGTGGGACCTGCAGTTGGCGGCGTTTGGCGCATGCGGCATGATGTATTGGTCGGGGAACCGCTGGCGCGGCGGCCACTGGCCGAACTGGGGCGGGCTTCTGGACTGGTCCGGCCATCTTGAACCCGATGTTGAATGGGCTGTTGAGCTGGGGGCGTTCTTCGAGAAGTGGGGGAAGATGCTGCTGGAAAATCCGGTGGCGAGCCGCGCCGTGGTGTTGACCGACTTCGACAACCGCGCTGCGCTCGAAATCTATCCGCACATTCCCAACAGCCGCTCGGTGTTTACTGGAACCTTCGCGGCGCTACATCGGCTGGGCATTGGGACCGACACCATCAACTCCGCGCAGGCCGAGCGCATGGAGAACCTCGCGAAATACGATCTTGTGATGCTGGTTGCGGCGACCGCGCTCGACAATGCCATGGCGATCGAATCGATGCGCCAGTACGTGCTGCAGGGCGGCATGCTGATTGTTACGCCCTTCACGGCGTATATGGATCGCAATGGCGTCTTTCGCGGCGATGGCTTCGGCGCCAACTTGGCCGGCCTTACTGGTGGCGTGGCGCGCACGGTACGCTGGACCGGCTCGCCGGAGAAAGGCAACAAGCCGCAGCTATTTGTGAACTGGAGCGGAGCGGGAATGAGCGGCCGTTCCCCTGCCGGGCTTGACGGCTACATGGAGTATCTGGAGATCGACGGGCCGGACACCAACACCATCGCTGTATTGTCGAGCGACCAGCAGATCGTCGACGGCGAGCCCGCAGCTACGCTGCGCAAGCTGGGCCGCGGCCAGGTGATCAGGCTTGCCTTCTGGCCCGCCGACGACAGTTTTCTCACTCTCATCGGCAACATATGTCCCGCGGCACATAACCTGCTGACAGCCCCTCTACCCGACGGTGTGCTGGCGGTACCGCGAACCGACAACAGCCTGTTCGTGATCAATGTGACCTCGAAGCCACAGGCCTGCTCGTTCCGTTCACCTTCGGAAGATCGCATCGCCCAACGCAGCATTCCCACACGGTTGACTCTGAAACCCTACGAAACTCTTTGGCTCGATGCCCACGCGACTCCTTGATCGATCCCCAGTCCGGCTGCTGCGCCTTCGCTCGGGTCATGCGCTATCAACTCGGTTCCGAAAATGGAGCTCATGTGGACCGTCGTCAATTCATTGAATCGCTCTGCACGACATGCCTGGCTTCAAAGTTCGAGCTTCTCGCAGAAGCGACCGTAATCAACTCGGTCTCATCCCCGGAGACCTCTCCCACTTCGGCCGGGGAACCTGCTGCGCTCATTCCAATCCCCGCATCGATCCACGGCATTCGGAATGCGGTGGTGAGCCTTGGGGGAACATGGCTGTTTGCCCCCCTTTCGCCGGCGGAGTTTTGGAAGCCCGATCTCGATGTGTCGAAATGGTCGCCGATCGAAGTCCCGAGTGAGCTTGCCATGCTGGGGTTCGATATCTCGCCGGATGTCGAATATCCCTGCCGTCGGATGGTGCAGATTCCCGGCGAATTCGCAAACCATCGCATCTTTATTCGCTTCGATGGTGTTTACGGGCGCGCGCGGGTGTGGGTGAATGGGGTGTTGGTGCGCGACCATTCCGGAGGATTCACGTCCTGGGACGCGGAGATGACGGGTCAAGTCCAGGCGGGCAGCAGCGCGCAGATTGTGGTTGGCATTACCGATCGTAGTGACGACATCTCCCAGGGGTCGTACTACGCGAAGCATTCGATTGCAGGCGTGATCCGCGATGTCAGAATGTTTGCGGTTCCGAAGACGCATCTGCGCGATTTGGCTGTTACGCCATCTTTCGATCGAAATCAAGGTGGTACGATCTCGCTGAAGACGACGGTGTCCTCGCCTATGGCCGTCGGCGCAGGGTTGCGCTTCACTCTGCGAGATTCGTCCGGCGAAATTGTGACGCTCGAGCCCGCATCGGAGCCAGTCGTATCGCCGGAGAAGCCGTTGGTGCACGAGCTTCACGTGCGGTCCGCCAAGGCATGGGATGCGGAGCATCCGAATCTCTTTCGCCTCGAGGTGGCCGTCCTCGCGGGCGGACAAGTCATCGAAACCATAGAACGCACCATCGGCTTTCGCACTGTTCTTCGCGACGGCAACCAGCTCCTTGTCAATGGCCAGCTTGTCAAGCTCCATGGCGTCTGTCGCCACAGTATTCATCCGCTTCACGGAAGAGCAGTTCCCACGGAATTTGACGAGCGGGATGTCGTGCTCTTCCGCGAGGCCAATGTCAACTTTGTTCGCACTTCTCACTATCCTCCAACGGAGGCTTTTCTCGAAGCGTGCGATCGCCACGGGATCTATGTCGAAGAAGAAACGGCCGTTTGCTGGAGCACCGCAAGCTCCTCGAACCCTGACTTAAAGGAGCGATTTCTGACACAGTTCGGGGAGATGATCGCGCGCGACCGTCACCATCCCTGTGTGCTCTTCTGGTCGCTCGCCAACGAAAGCAGTTGGGGGCCGAACATCGCTGCCGAGAAGGAATGCGCGGAAGAGCGGGACCCGAGCAGGCCGACCATCTTCAGTTATCCCGACACTGTGCCGATGGCAACCAATAGCTACCACATCTACAGCAAACACTACGCCGACGTTCACTCAAGTTTGGAGAGCCCCACTTACCCGCTTCTCAACGACGAGTTCGCGCATGTCTCCTGCTATAACCTGGATACTCTTCGCCGCGATCCGGGAGTCCGTAACTATTGGGGTGAGAGTATTAAGCGGTTTGGAGACAGATTTCTTGCCGCTGACGGCTGTCTTGGCGGCTCGATCTGGGCCGGGATTGACGAAGTGTTTCTGCTCCCCGGTGGACCAACTGGCTACGGAGAATGGGGGATCATTGACGGCTGGCGCCGCAAAAAGCCGGAGCATTGGCTCACTCGGAAGGCTTACTCACCGGTTCGCCTGGATGAGGCCGCTCCGTTGCCGCTGCCGGAGCCGGGTAAACCGCTCTTCGTCCCGGTTCGAAATGCCTTCAATCATACGCACTTCAGTGAGCTCGAGATACGATTTGCAGTAGGTTCCGACTCAGGCAATATCGTTCCTGCAAATATCGCTCCGCATAACTCTGGCGTCATCGAGATACCGTCGCGACGCTGGCTACCGGGCGACAAATTGAGGCTTGAGTTCCGCGCAAATCGGTCTCTCGTCGAACAGGTGGAACTCACCGTCGGTTCGGCGAGCCGATCTCCACGACCCTCGACGGCCAGCAAGCTGGACTGCGAGGACAGGGTCAATGACTATTTGATCGAGGGTCCGCAGTTCTCGCTGGTAGTAAGCAAACAGACGGGGCTCATCACCGAGGGCACGCTGGGCAATGAACCGATATTGCGGGGCGGGCCGTTTCTCGATGTAGGCAGCGGCGCTGTCACTTCATGGCTTATGACGAAATCCGAAATAAAACGAGAAGAGAATCGCGTCGTTGTTGTTACAGAAGGTTCTGGCAAGGCCGTCGAGGGAATCGACGGAATTCCAGTGCAATTTGAAATTGTCATCGATGCGGATGCAGGCATCACGACGCGCTATCGTGCAGAGATCAAATCGGGCGGCCATCCCAATCTCGGCATCGCCTACCTGCTGCCTGACTCCTTTGACAAATTGGCGTGGAAAAGGAAGGCGCTTTGGTCTGCGTATCCGGACGACCATATTGGACGCGCAGAGGGCGTTGCTCTCCGCAAGGCGGCTCATCCCATGCCAGCTTATCGCCAGGAGCCAACATGGCCCTGGTCTGAAGATACAGGCGATTCCTTTCTGTGGGGGAAGTCGGGATTAGATCCGGACGCGACGAACGATTTTCGCTCTCTGAAGCCGAACATCTGGTGGGCGAGCATGGGTGCGCAGAATGGAAAGAATCGAGTTCGTACGGAGGCGGATGCAGACGTTGCTGTGCGGGCCTCACTGCAAGCCGGAGGGATCTGCTTCAGCATCTATAATTTCTGGTCTTACCCCGACCTTGCATGGGGTAACTACACAGGACCCGCGGCGCCACCCGCAGTTACCACGCTGGAAACGAAGATGTGGCTAACAGTTCAACCAGAAGTGGGCGTTTGAGATTGGATCCGTGCCGCGCGGGTGATCCTTCGAGTGTTGAGGGCTATAGCACTCCAGTTTCCGAAAAGACGCTTTCAGCGAGCGCGCCCTCGCAGAGCAGCTGCTTGGCGGTCTTTTCTTTTCTGACCTGTTCGAGTGCCCCCTGAACGACCTCCGTTTCCACTTCGCATGGCAGAATCACGACACCGTCAATATCGCCGAAGACGATGTCGCCTGGACGGATCTTCACATTACCGATGATGAGCGTCGACCGGAAGTCGACCACCCTTCCTCTTCCGCGCTGATCCTGTGCGTAACTGCCGTAGCAGAATACGGGAAAGCCCATTGCGAGGATCCCGTGGGTGTCCCGCGTATACCCGCCCAACACCGCACCCGCCGCGCCGCGCGCCCGTGCTGCAGTACTCATCAGTTCGCCCCAAAGCGCATACGCCGGCGATCCCCCGGCCGCAACGTACACTTCATTTTGGCGGAGCGAGTCGAGTGCTTTCAGCATCAGGCCGAAGGGCGGGTCGCCAGGCTCGTCCACGTCCACTTCATGTACGGTCATTGCACGTCCGCAGACGATCATTTGGGGGCGCAACGGCCGGCATTCGGGCGGCAGAAACTGACTCCGGAACCCGTGCAGGTCTAGTACATCTCCCAGGATCGCGGTGAAAAGCCTCTCTCGCATCAGCCGAAACAGTGCTGTATCGTTCGTCCATTCCATAAGTCTTTCTCCGACTCCGTCTTCAACAGGAACTACACATAGAAACCGGTGCGCCGGTGCATAACTCCGGGATGTTTTTCGAGCTCTGCATCAACCAGATCGAATCCGAGGCCTGGCTCATCATTCAATTCGAAAAAACCGGCCCGAATAGCGAGCGGCCTGTTGACCACGGTATCGCGCCAGGGCACATCGGTAAACATGAACTCCTGCCGAAAGAAATTGGGAATTGCGGCCATCACATGGGCGGAGGCGATAGTCGAAATTGGACCATTCGGATTGTGTGGTGCGATAGGGACATTGTACGTCTCGCAAAGATTGGCGATTTTCTTCATCTCGCTGATGCCTCCACAGCGTGTGATGTCCGGCATCAGGATGTCGGTGGCATGTCTTTCGAGGAGCGAGCGCGCCATAAAGCGCGAATGAACGCGCTCACCCACGCACACAGGGAGAGAGATCTGACGGCGAATTTCGGCGATCTCGTCCGGGAATTCCGGACCCGCGGGCTCCTCATACCACATGCAATTGATCTTCGCGGACGCGATCCGATGCGCCATTTCGACGGCCGTTGGTCCGTTCAGCAAGGCATGTGTCTCGACGGCAATCGGGAAGTCTGGACCGACCGCTTCCTGGATAGCGACCAGGCGTTCGATCGCTTTCGCCTTCTGCTCCTCCGTCAGGCTGAGATTGTCCGACAGGTCTTCGCCATACCAGTAGTTCACGTGCGCGAAGGGATCCATTTTGCAGGCGGTGAAGCCTCGTTTCTTGACGTCACGTGCCTGGACTGCGTATTCCTCTGGTTCACCACTGCCGCGCAGGAACCAGTAGTTCGCATATAAGCGGATGCGCGAGCGGTAAGCACCGCCAAGAAGTTGATACACGGGTAGCCCTGCGCGCTTGCCGGCGATATCCCACAGCGCGATGTCGATGGCGCTGATCGCGCTCATCACCGGGCCGGCCTGACCGATCCAGTTGAAGTCGCGATATAGTTTCGTCCACAGATAATCAATGCGGCTCGGGTCCTCGCCGACGATAACTTCCCCGGCGTGGCGGCAGGCCTCAAGGATGAGTGGACTTCCGGGCCAGTTGGTGCCTTCCCCGATCCCGGTGATGCCTTCGTCGGTGAAGACTTTGAGCAGTACCCAGTTATACTTGATGCCTTCGACTATCCACGTTTTGACGCTTGTGATTTGCACCGGCTCGCTCCCAATCGTGTCGCAGATCCAAGCTTTGACTCGATCGTGGTCATAGGAAAAATCGTAAATTAACTGCGATCGATGGGAGCTCCTCGCGTTGATCCTGCGAGGGGATATGCGCGCCTGAGCCTGAGTTCAGGCGCCAGGAAGAATGTTCAGAACGTGAACTTCAGAGCGCCCTGCATGATACGCGGTGACCCAAAGATCGAAGTGATGGTACCTTCGATGCCACCAGCGTTGCCGCCATTTGGACTGATCTGATTGGTGTTATTCGGAGTCGCAAAGCTGGGATGGTTGAAGGCATTGAACATCTCCCAGCGAAACTGCAACGTGTACCTTTCTAAGATCAACCAGTTTTTCGCGAGCCCCGCGTCGGCATTGTTATAGGGCGGCCCTCTCATAATGTCCTTGCCGGTATTGCCGAAGGTCCCGGGAGGGTTCTCGGTAAACGCGTTGATATTAAAGTATTGATTCAGCCAATGGGACCGGCTGCCCTGGCGGACATTCAAGGGCTGGCCGGAAACCTGGTCGGCATGGTCCCCGTACTGGAGAGACTCGGAACTGTTATTCCCGAACCCGCCGTAGACAGTGAACGGTTGTCCGGACTGCGAGGTAATGATTGCACTGATTTCCCAGCTTCCAAGGGTCTGTCGGACAAGTTGATTGTGGTGGGCTAGAGATGGAGAAGTGTAAATCGCATTGGTGACCCAAATGAAGGGAAAGTTGATGAGGGAAATGCCGCGGCTGAGACGAAGGTTGAACGGATCGTAAGGAAGCTGGTAGCCGAACGCGATGTTCGCGCTGCTCGCCGTATCGATCAGCTTCGACCAGGTCCAATTGGACTGGAATTGGAGGCCATGCGACAAGCGGTATTCGACGGTAGCCTGCAGTCCGTGATAGCTTGCAGTCCCTGAGCTTTCGTTGTAAAGGATCTGATCAAAGTCGGTGTAGGTGCTTCTGGTACCGCCGGTCGCATAGATGCCGGGATTCTTATCGGTTGTGATCGGCTGATGATACGACTCGCTCCCCACGTAGGCGGCCCGGACCATGATGTTCGAACCAAATTGTTTTTCGACTGCGGCATTCCACGCCTGCGTCATGCCGAGTCTGGCATTCGGATCGATGCCGTCGGCAATCGAGAGTCCGGGCGTGAAGGTGGCCGATGCCGGAGGCTTATACGCCGACGATGCGAATGGAGGGAACGGACTGGTTCCCCCGGTCCCGGAGAATCCTGCCCAGGGGTTATTCAGAGGAAGCGGGGTCGTCGACGTGCCATTCAGGGTAAACGTTGGCGCGAACGGACTATTTTCTGTTGTGTGGTCGTCGGTCGATATGATCTGCGGAGCAGTAAACAACCCAAACCCTGCGTGAAACGAGGTCTGGGGCAGCGCGTGCGGCTGCCATGCAACACCGACGCGCGGTTCCCAGTAGCCATACGTGGTCCGCATTAGCCCTGGGCCGATCCCTTTATCCCCTGGAAAGACGAGGCCCGTCGGCGCATTCGGGTAGACGGTGCTCTGTTGGCCGGGGACGAAGGTGGCAGCGCGCCCATTGCCCACCGCAAGCGGGAAATTGGGGTCCCAGCGCAGGCCCAATTCGAAGGTCAGATCAGGACGAAAGCGGAACTGGTCCTCGGCATACAAGCCAAGCTGCCAATCGCTGTAATTTCCAAAGGCCCCGGCACCTTGTAACATCGACGCGATGTCCCCGAGCAGGAAATCCCCCAGCGCATAATTAGTATACTGGCCATTGAAATCGATGATCGGTTGCGCCGGGTAATTGCAGGCCTGGGTCATCCACCGCCGCACCAGATTGACTCCGAACGACAGGTTGTGCCGGCCTTCCTGGGCAGAGAAGTTATCAAACAAACCGGTGTTGCCGTGATTGTTAAGGCAGGGTTCAATCCATGGGCCGTAAAAGTAATCCGCGCTGCCGGCGATGGTAAAGCCCTCGGTGGAGCAGGTCCCCGGTGGGTCGCCTACGGCAATAAACGAAGACCAGCAGAATGGCTTGCCATTGCTCATAATGGCCTGGCCGCTTATCTTGAAGTCCATCTGAGTATTGGACAAAGTAGCAACGTTGACTAATTTCTGATTGATGACCCATGTGTGACCGAAAGCCACGTTGTAGTCTTCCTCAGGGTTGGGGGATGAGTAAGTGGAGATGTTTCCGGGAACACCCGATCCGGCCAAGTTGTAGTAGTTGACATAGGCACGCGCAAACAGGCGTTGTGACGGCGAGATGGTGTAGTCGATTCGCCCCATACCTTCATCGTAGTTAGTGAGCAGTTCGCCGGTTGTGTAAAACAGCTGGCCGTTTGGATTGCTGCTCTCCGGCATCACGAGTTGGGCGACTTCCACCGCGGTGGGATTGAATAAAGCCGGATTGATCTGATTGGGAACTCCGTTTACCGTCTGGAAAGGCGCGCCCAGTGTCACGGGGACGGCACTGAAGTCGCCGTTCAGCATGGCTGCCGTGTAGGTATATTCCACGCCGGACGTGGATGCGGTGCTGGCTCGGGTTCCCTGATAGTTGGCGAAAAAGAAGAGCTTATTCTTCAGAATCGGGCCGCCCACATCAACTCCAAATTGATTCTGGTGCAGCGGATCCACGGTGTGGGAGAACCAGTTCGATCCATTGAAACTCTGGTTACGCAGGAATTCCCATGCACCGCCATGCCACGTGTTTGCTCCCGATTTGGTTTCAATCAGGACAACCGCTCCCGGCGCAAAACCATATTGCGCATTGAAATTATTCGTGATGACCCGGAATTCGCGGGTGGCATCGGCGTTCGGAAACGGCGAGGCCAAGCCAACATAGTCGTCGTTATTCGATGCGCCATCGAGGAGATAATAGGTGCTGCCGGCCCGGCCGCCGCCTACACCGGATGCAGCTCCGGTTTCCTGCGGGAAGGTGAAGTCGCCCTGATTGACGGCGATGCCATAGGCAGTGCCGTTCGTGGTTCCCGGTGCAAGAAACACAAGCGATTGCGGGTCGCGGCCATTTAGGGGCAGTTGGCTGACCTCGTCCTCATTGACCGACATACCAATCGAGGGCGAAGTGGTGTTGATTAACTCTGCATTCGCAGTTACCTGAATCGTCTGCTGCGTGCTGCCCACCTTGAGAGCGACGTTTTGGGTCGCCGCGAGGCCGACGGTTAGGACGATCCCCTGCTGAACATAGGTCGAAAACCCGGTTGCCGTCACGGTGAGTGTATACGTGCCCGGCGATAGCGGTGCAATCCTGTAAACCCCTTGTGCGTCGGATGTCGCTCGGTTGGTCAGACTAGTGCCTGTGTTCTGCAACGACATGCCCGCATTGGGGATAGCCGCTCCGGCCGGGTCGGTTACCTGTCCCGTGAGGCTCGCGCCCGCCGCCTGGGCCAATGCCAGGTGCGGGACAGCAAGGAGCACGCTGACAATCAGAAACTCCCCGATTCTTGTTCTCTTCAACATGTGACCTCCGAAACGTGCATGGCTGGAGATGCGTTGCACAGCGCTGCTCGCGGTGGGCTGTGCCGCTTTGGAACGAAAGTATACGCATTGGGTTACAACTATTGTCAAGTGGTCGGCCACTTCTCTTTAAAACACCGGCCGGCGGGGAGCGGGACCCTGTCCTGCCGAGGTCTTGCCCCTGGAGCGCGTTCGTTTTAACTTGACAGGCCCTGCGAGATTGCCCAGAATCCGGGATGGCGCAGGCAGTGGTCTTACCACGAATCCGTTGACGCCGGCCACGCGTGGTCGAGGAGATTGCAGCGTCATTCGGAATAAGGACATCGCGCAACTATGATCGCTGGAGTCAGCCTCATCCTGATCGCCGCCGTCCTGCAGGGAGTCTTCCTGCTCCCCATGCAGAGGGCGCGACAATGGGCATGGGAGCACGTATGGCTGGTCTTCTCACTGACCGGAATGCTCCTCTGCAATTGGATCCTCACATTGCTGGTGTTGCCGGATCCCCGGTCGATCTTCGCGGGTGTTCCGAGGCGCGAAATTTTGATCCTGGCGTGTTTTGGGCTGGCCTGGGGAGCCGGTGCGGTGCTGTTCGGCCTCGCAATGGACAGGCTGGGTCTCGCTCTTGGCTATCCGTTGATCATGGGCTTGAACGCGAGCATCGGCACCTTCGTTCCCCTGCTGTGGTTCGATGGACAATTGATGTTTGCCGGCCGCAGGCTACTGATCTCAATTGGAACGATCGTTGCCATCGCCGGCATTTGGGGCTGTTCGGTCGCGGGCGCACGGCGGGAATCCTCTTGCCATCAAACCGGCGGCGCACCGCGCAAGCGGTTTCTTTCCGGGCTTGTCATGGCCGTTGCCTCCGGCATCTTGTCGTGCTTGCCGAACATTGGTCTTGCCTATGGAACAGAGACGATCCAGGCAGCGCGCAGTCTGGGCGCATCGCCGGCGTTTGCGGGCGACGCTGTGTGGCTGATCTTCTTCACGTGTGGTGGAATTGTCAACGTCGTCTACTGTTGCTGGCTGATAAGTCGCCACAAGAGCATGGGAGCGCTATTTGCCGCAGATCGCAGGGCTAACTGGGGATGGTCGTTGGCGATGGGTGCGATGTGGATAGCGAGTTTCTATCTCTATGGGATCGGAGCGGCGCGACTGGGTAGCAGTGGGGCCACGATCGGCTGGCCCATTCTTGTTTCCATATCAATCGCGGTGGGAGTGGTGTGCGGTCTGGGAAAAGGAGAGTGGGACGGCGCACCGGCTCGGGCGAAAAGGCTCCTCTGGGGAGGATTGGCCTTGATTGTTCTTGCCGTCCTGATCATTCCGCTTGGAAAGGTCCCATAGCTGCGACTTCGTCGGAGAAGTATAAGTCAGGCTATGTATCGCATCACTGCATTCCTGTCAATTAGCCCTTGCACGAGCTTATACGAGTCAAGGCTCGACGCTTTTAAACAGCGAATCGAGATACTCGAGCTTCAATTCGTTTTTGGGATCGAATTTCGGCGATGCGGCATAACTGAGCAGGCTCGCCCGCAGTTGGCGCGCGGCTAGCCGGCTTTGTGGTTCGCGTACAAGATCAAAAGAAGTCGCCAAAAGCTTTCCACGACCCGCTTTGGCTTCGATGACGGCGCCGAGCCGCCGGCTCTTCGCAGCGTCATCGACGATCTGGACAATCGGCTCGAGGTCGTTAGGTCCATCTGTCAGATCGAGCGCATGGGATTTGCTCATGAGTTCCCACCATTGCCAGTCCGAATGGAAGCTCGTTGGGAACAGTTTCAATGCGGGATGTTGAGGGTCGCACAGAACGCCCATCGTCTCATGCCGATCGGGAAACCACGCTGCCGCCCAGAAGATGGTCGTGAAACTGCACGGAACTGTGTTTTCGAATCCGTGGGGATCCGGGAGTAATACCACAGTTTTGCCTGCTCGCAGGGCCGTGCGCGTGGATGCGTCCCACCTATTGGCTAGGGTAATTCGAGTTGTCGAGATTGGAAGCCGCTCCGGGTAGACCCAGATGTCCCAGGCGTTTACCGAACCGCCCGCGGAACATTCGATTGAATATTTTGCGGCGGAAGGAAAACTGCCGAGAGGGATTGTGATCGTTCCCAGTTGGGTCAACCCGCCGGCCGGGATGGTAACTGCTGGCAGAGTGCCGGATACCTGGGTTGCGCCACTGGCTTTGCGGACTGTCCACGATACGTCAGCATTCTTGAGAGCCGAAACTCCATAGTGGGCTACGTCGAGTCGGGCTACCAGAGTTTCATCGCTGCTCCACAGGCGTTTGTCGAGGCGCAGCAATGGGACTGTGGGGCCGCAGAAACGGCGGAACTCCTCCGGAGTGATCAGCCCTTTCGACTTGCTCAGAGTATCGAGAACTCCGATGAACGCGGGACCAAAGCCGGGAAAGTCGGTGAGGCGGAGCAACTGGAAACCCGCGACGTCTGGCGTGCGAAGATGAGCCTCGATCTCTTCTTTGTAGAGAGCAACCGTAAGCTGCCCAGAGGCTTGGCGAAACCGTTCCGCCTGCCCGATCAAGCCGCTGCGCGTAAGAGCCTCGCGATATAAGTCAAAGTAACGGGGTTGAAGTGGGCCAACATAATCTTTGCGTTCTTCGAAGTTGGGAAAGACCGTCCATTGTCCCACTTCATGCGCTATCACCGGGCGGTCGATTCCTGCCTCGCGAATGTACGGTTCGTAATCGACGCTTGTATTCGGCGCATCATCTTCGAATCGCGGATCGCCGCGAAGGTTCTTCCAGTGAGGCCCGGCGGAAACGAAATAGTTATCCGGCCGCAGGACATTGTCGGGCGCCGAAGTACTCGTATAGAGATGACGCGCGTCGCGATCCTGCAGACTGCGGACTAACTCGCCCAGGAATTCATCCTGCCCGGATCCTTCTTCATTCCCCATACTCATCAGGGCGAAGGACGGATGATTTCCGTAGGTGTCCACAATCCGGTGCGCCTCATCGTAGATAAATTCCCTGCGCTCATCGTCCGCCGACACCGTGCCGTCCCCTATCCATAGCGGATTCGCTACCTGGAACAGGATTCCCAGTTCATCGGCGGCAGTGAATGCGGCCTCCGGAGGACACCACGAATGGAAACGCACATGATTGAGACCGTATTCGCGATAGATCCGGAGCCTCTCGCGCCAATACGTGACGTCCATGGGATCATACCCCGTCAAGGGAAATGTTCCGTTATCCACGGTGCCACGCAGCACAATGGGGTTACCGTTGAGTCTTAATTGTTTGCCGGAAGTAGAGATTTCGCGAAGGCCGAATGTGGTGTGCACTTCACTCACGAAGTTCGTTTCTCCGCCCGAGGATGAAAGCGACACCGCAAGCTGGAAGATCGCGGGGGAAAATTCATCCCACGTGCGAGGGACTGTGCCCAGGTCGATATCGTGCTCGATCAGGGAGACGGGAATTTCCGAGATAACTACGTCTGCGGAGGTGTTGAATTCGGAGCCGTCACGATCCTTGATGCCGCCTGCAATCTCCAACTTTCCGGAAGATCTTTTGCCGGTCAAGTTGCGCATGGACAACTTCACGTGAACGCGCTTTTCCTGAGGATGCGGATGAACGGACAATCTTTCGATCCAAACCGGATCGGTAACCTGCAGCTCCATGCGTCCGATGATTCCATTCCACGTCGCCCCAACTTCGGCGGTAGTCGAGGACGAGGGGCCGACATCGACCTTTGTGCGATTATCAACACGTACCGTCAACCGACGCGTTCCTGGCAATAACCCGGTGGACCTGCGATTGAACGCAGGTTTGCCTACGACTCCGAGCTCGTAGATGTGTGGAGTGCTCAGGCTGTTGCGCACGCCTAGTGGGTAATCGTCGAGCCACGCCCTGGTTTCCCAGTGGCAGCGCTCCAGGAAGAGGATGACCCGCTTGCCCTGCCACGATTCCGGAATCGCAATATCGCGTTCGTACCAGGCAGGTCCGGTGAACTCGTAAATTCGCGTGAGGTGCTGTGGCGCAATCTCGTCGTTTTTGCGGCCGACTTGGTGTTCGTCGGTTGAGCCCGGTAGAGGAATCCGATCTACAAATCCGTCGCTGGCATGGAACCACCTGTCGTCGATGCCTGCGTCCTTCGGATCAAGACGTATGCGCCACTCACCGGCGATCGATTTGCTCGGAGTGGATGGCGCGGCTGCTCCTGAAGATTGCCCGCTGCCCTGCATCTCAGTGGCGAGCACGGGGCCAGTCGTCGCGGCGAGTGCAGGGACTGCGACTTCGCCGGAAGCTTTCAAGCCCGCTGAGGCAATCGAAGCACAAAGACCTTCAAGGAATGCGCGCCGATCCATCTATTCTCTCCGAGAGTTGGTATCTCACCAGTCGACTGCTGTTCCATCGCCGAGTGTTCCGTCCCTGGCAGCAAGCTGTATCTCCGGCGCGTAAGGATGAGCGGCGCACATCTTCTCGTTCACTGCGATTCCCAGGCCCGGGGCGTCGGGGACTTGCCAATGGCCATCGACCATGCGAATGGGCCCCTCAACCACTTCGCCATACCACGGCACGACGCCCACCATCTCCTCCTGGATCACGTGATTCGGTGTCGAAACTGCGAAGTGCAACGCCGCGACGCCCGCGATCGGCCCCAAGGGGTTGTGCGGAGCAACTCCGATGGAGGCTGTCTCGGCCATTGCCGCGATTTTCTTTACCTCGAGGAGACCGCCGCAATGGCAGATGTCCGGCTGGGCGATGTCGATGGCGCGGAGACGGAAAAGCTCGTCAAATTCGCTGCGCTCGGCGAGACGTTCACCACAGGCGAGCGGGACTTTAGTTTGTGCCGCGACGCGCGCCATGGCAAGGGCGTCGCCGGGCGGGAGCACTTCTTCGACAAACATTGGACGGCCTGGCTCCAAGGCCCCGATGTAGGCGAGCGCAGCACCGATAGATGCTGGGCGGCCGTGGAAGTCCACCATGATCTCGATGTCATCTCCTACGGCCTTCCGGAGCCCCTCCATGATTTGCGCGACGCGGTTCACATCCGGCAACGGAGCGTAGTAATGCGTATAGGGAATGAAGACCGCCTTCAAGGCCTTGTAGCCACGCCCGACAACCTCAAGCGCGCGCTCGGCGATGAGATCGGCGTCGTTTGATTCGTACACGGCGCGCATGTCGCCAAGTCCAAGGTGGGTGTAGACCTTCACGCGATCACGTACCTTTCCACCTAAGAGGCGCCATACCGGCTGGTTGAGGAACTTTCCCAAGATATCCCAGAGAGCAATCTCGATTCCGGATACCGCGGACATACCGATGATGCCCAACCGCCAGAAGCTGTGCTTCTTCATCACGCGCACGAGGTGTTCGATATCGCGCGGATCGCGGCCGATGAGGAGCGGCTGAAGATCCTCCACTGCGCCCGCGACCGCCCTGGTCTTCCATTCGCAGGTCGCTTCGCCCCAGCCGAACAGGCCGTCGGAGTCAGTATCCACGCGCACAAAAATCCAGTTCCGCATCTCTGCGTTGACAACTACCGTGGAGACTCGTGTTATGCGCATGACTCAGATTCCGATCGATGGTGTTCTTCACCGCGCTTTTCTCTCCTGCGGGTGAAGTCAATCCCGACAGGACAGGCAGCACGCTCTAAACAATGGACTACAACTGCTGTCAAGTGGTATACCACACTTGAACCGGATAGATCATCCCCTGCGCGGCAGACATGCGCTAATTGTCCAATGCTTTGAAATTCTGCCCTCCGGCGAGTATCCGCAGTTAGGATACGGCGCATGTGCAGAGCTCGCGCACATCTTTAGAGATCACCGCAACGGGAGACGCTTGTGGCTCAGCAACGAACTGTCATCGTCACTGGAGCAGCATCCGGAATCGGGGCCGCGATTGCGAAGCGATTCCTTGCAGAGGGTGATTCTGTCACACTGTTCGATCTCAATGCCGACGGGGCTCGCAACGTCGCGGAGCGCAGCGGCCGATTGGCGAATGCACTCGTCGTGCAGGGCGACGCCGGAGTGGAAAGCTCCGTTCGCGAAGCTGTTGCCAAGACACAAGAGAGATTCGGGGCCGCCTCGGTGGTGGTGAATAACGTGGGAATCGAGTTGAATGGCACGGTTGAAGAACAAAGCCGCGAGGAATGGGATCGGCAGGTCGCCGTCAATCTAACCAGCGTTTTTCTGTTTTCAAAATTCTGCATTCCCGGGATGCGCGCCAACGGAGGCGGGGCCATCATCAATATTTCCTCGGTACATGCATTTGTATCGTGGCCGCGCTGTGCTGCCTACGATGCGACCAAGGCCGGGCTGCTCGGCGTGACGCGGGCGCTGGCAATCGATCACGGGCCGGAGGGCATTCGCGTGAATGCGATTTGCCCCGGATACATTCGCACGCCGCTGCTGGAGCGCTGGTTTGCAGCGATTGAGAATGGAGAGCGGGAGGCGGCGCAGGCTCATCCGCTGCGGCGCATCGGCGAGCCGGTCGACGTGGCGAACGCTGTGTTTTTTCTAGCATCGGAGCAGGCTTCGTTCATCACAGGGGCGGTGCTGACGGTGGACGGCGGGATGGCGGCGGCGGGCCGGTAGCGCGAACCGACTTCGACGATCGGAGCGCCGGAGACGAAATTGCGTGCGGCCGGCTTTCCGCCGGAGAGATAATGGATGAAATTGAGGCCGGACAGAATGCCCAGGAAACGCGTACAGCCTATTGCTCCATCCGAAGTGCTCGATCATCTGCGTCAGTTCATTGAAAGCAGAAATATGCAACCGGGAGAACGCCTTCCCTCAGAACGATCTTTGGCGCTACAGTTCCGTGTCGGACGCCCGTCGGTCCGCGAGGCGATCAAGGCACTGCAGATTCTCGACGTGCTCGACAGCCGGCATGGCGATGGAACCTTCATCAAGTCGCGGGCCGGGTTGTCGGGCGGATGGCCTTCCCAAGTGGATCTGGATGCGCGCAACATCGATCTGATTGAGCTGCTGGAAGTGCGAAAGATGATCGAGCCGACCGCGGCTGCGCTTTCCGCCGCGCGCCGGAACGAGAAGCAGCTCGCCGCCATGGAAGCTGAAGTGGTCGCGCAGGAGAAGCGCCCCGACGACCGCGAAAACATGGTACGCCACGATTATCTCTTCCACGAGACTATACTGCAGGCCGCCGGCAATCCGGTTCTCCTGGACGTGGCCCGATTTCTCGCTCCTATGCTGCTGCGCAGTCGCAAGCTTACAGGCCAAAGCACTCCGAGCCCGCGCATTGCGATTCAACAGCACCGGATCATCCTCGAGGCGATTCGCCGGCGCGATCCCGATATCGCGGAGCAGGCCATGCGCACTCATCTGCAGACCGTCGGGCTCGATCTGATTGCTCACGCACACGCAAAAGCGTTCGACGGAAGCGATTGAAGCCGCAAGACATATTCCCCATCTCGCCGCATGATCTTCGCGCCATCTTCGAAAGCATGCGCAATCGGCGCTTCTTTTCTTGACATAAGAGGGAACTTCTCGATGTTTTTACAGTGGTTTTCCACTTATTTAATTGGTATTACCTCTCTTTCGGTGCGCGGCATCGCTACTAGACCGGCGGTAAGAGAACGCGCGAACAACATGTATAGAGCGGCGGACAGGAATGCACACGCGGCGTGATTTTCTGAAGACGGCGGTGCTGGCGTCACCGGCATGGAACTGCATTTCGAGTCTGCCTGCCTGGGCGCAGGCCCGTCCGGCGGCGACCGGGCGCTTCCTGTTTGGTGCGTCGGTTTATCCGGACATCAACGGCGGGGCAGAGCAAGGCGATGCGGCGGTGCATCCGGAGATGCTGGTAGTGCTCGAACCGGGCGCCGACCCTTCCGACTTGATGAGCCGGAACTGCCCCTGCCTCAACCATCGTCTATACCGCGCTGCCTGCCGAAGATATATTCAGGCGCTGGCCGGTAAGTTTCACGATCATCCGGCGGTGATCGGATGGCAGTTGGATAACGAGATTGAATTCCTGGATCAGATCACCAAACGCAGCATTCCCGCACAGTTGACTTTGAAACCTTACGAAACCCTTTTGCTCGATGCTCACGTGGTTCGCTTTTCGGAAACTCTCGCAGCGATTTAGAATTGCCTTCCGCGCAGGAATTGCATCGATCGGCGATTCTGTGCCAGAGTTTGCAGTGCGATGAGAATGTCGAATAGCCGGTTTGCGTGTTTGTCCCCGAGCCGATGGTCGAGGGGTTTCGCATCGGGCATGCCGCCTGTCTGGAGACATTTGCTTGCAGGTGCGTTGCTGGTTGTTGTTGCGAACACAGCGAACGCGATACCGCCTGAAGACGCGGCGACTCTATTGAAGACCGCAACTGCCTTTCAGCAGCATGGCGATTATGCCCACTGCATTCCAATTCTGAGGCAGATCATTCAAACATCGCCCCGGAACTATGTTGCGAACCTATTGTTAGGCGAGGACCTGATTCTCGTAGGGAATGCTCGGGATGCCCTGATGCCGCTGCAAGTGGCATCCAAAGTGCGACCTGAAGATGGCGCCGCGCAGATTTACCTGGCGGAGGCATTCACTAGGCTCGGCGATTTTTCGATGGCAGCGGAAGCATTGAATTCCGCGCGTGCACGGTCAGGTGAAACTGAGCAGTTTCTTGTGGCGTGGGCCCGCTTCTGCCTGAACCGCTTCAGCGCCATGGGAAGTTCCTTGCACAGCATCAAGGGCGGTGAGGGAACGGAACTCCGATTCGAAGCAGCGGGCCTTCCGGAAGGAAATGAAGGCAGGGAGTCGCTGCTGCGGCAGTCCGCCAACGCAGATCCCGGGCAGCGCGGGATCTGGGGAGAGCTGGGTTTGGCACAACTGGAGACGGGCAAACTATTGCAGGCACAGGAAAGCCTGATGGAGGCGCAGCGACAAGACCCTCAGGGGGCCGAGACGCTGCGGCTCGAAGCGCTGTTCGCAGCCGCACTCCATCGCTGGTCCGATGCTGAAAAGCGGTTGTCGGAGTTGGGAGCACGATCGCCGACAGAGTTAAAAAGGGCGTTGGCATTTTGGCCTAGATCTCTCATCCCGGGACCTGAGGTCACTGCGACAGTGTGGAACTGTCTCCGCAATCGCGCAGTACCCTGTCCGTTGACTTCAGCGCAACCGCAGGGCGGGGAGGGCCTGAGCGCAAGAGATCTTTATGCGGAGGGACGATGGGAGCAATTAGTCGCGCTTCCGGCTGTCAGGTCGTCTGCTGATTCGCTTTGGCGAGGTGTAGCCCTCGCCAAGACCGGCGATTGTCCGCGCGCCATTCCATCGCTCGAATCCGGGTCGAAGGCAGATCTGAGAGCGGCGGGTTTTTGGCTGAAAGTTTGTTATGCAAGCGAGATCGAGCAAACGGCTGGCCGCCTGAGAACAAATCAGGACGAGGCGGCGGTTCATGAATTGAACGGCGATGTGATGATGCAATTGCACGGCGATGCCCAGGCAGCTCAGAAGCAATACGCTGAGGCTCTGAAGTCCCGCCGAGAGGATCCGCGCCTGCTTGCAAAATTGGCCGATGCCTACATGCGTCTCGGGGACACAGCGCAGGCAAAGACGGCTGCGCAATCCGCACTGGCTTTGGATCCCCACGAAACGTCGGCCTTGCAGACACTGGCGCTCACTGCGATGAGCGAGCGGGACTATGCCGAGGCGCTTGGGCCGCTGAAACAGCTCATGGCTGATTCACCGAAAAACGGTTGGACGCAAGTGCAGCTAGGTGTGGCCTATGGCCAATTGGGGCATCCCGAAGAGGCGCTGCACTATCTTGGACCTGAATTGTCCGCGGGTTATCCGGATCCAAAGGGTGCTCTTCACGCAGTGCTGGCCAGCGCTCTGCGCAAAATGGGCCGCGATGTTGAAGCGAAAAAGGCCGCGGCTGAAGCAACCAGGTTGGCTCGCTTATCGCTTGAAAGCGGCGAGCAAGGAAACAGCGATGCTCCCCACTAGACGCAATTTTTTGCTCGGAAGTGCGGCATTCATTTCGACACAAGTATCCGCCAGGAAAGGATTGTCCGCTCCCGCTGCGGCACCCATTCGAATGGTGGTCGGTACACCTTCCAACGGGTTGGATTTTCAGCTTCGCACCGGAGCAACCGGAAGCAAATATCAACCGGAAACTCTCGCCGGGGGGCTCGGCGTCATCGATTATGACGGAGACGGATGGCCCGATCTCTATTGCGTAAATGGGGCTACCATGCCACAGTTCGAGAAGACGGATCCGAGTTATTGGAACCGGCTCTATCGAAACAATCGCGACGGGACGTTTTCCGATGCCACGGAAAGAGCTGGCGTAGCCGGAAAAGGTTATGGAATGGGTGTCGCTGTTGGAGATTACAACAACGATGGCCGCGAGGATATGTTTGTTCTGGGTGTTCATGGGAACCAGCTTTTCCATAACAACGGCGACGGAACGTTCTCCGATGTGACTGAGGCGGCCGGGCTGAACCGGCCGGGGGTTCGGGGACTGTGGTCGATCGCTGCGGCGTGGGTCGACTATGACGGTGATGGGAAGTTGGACCTGTTTATCTCCAACTACTGCGAATGGTCTCCGGAGATCGATCCGATCTGCGGCGGAATCACGCCTGAGTCGCGACGCTATTGCCACCCCGACCATTACCGGGGGGAGCCTATGCAGTTGTTTCACAACAACGGCGACGGGACCTTTACCGAAGTGACGAGAAAGGGACCTTTGGCGGAAGTGCTGGGCAAAGGAATGGGAATTGCCGTAGCGGACTTTGCCGCAGATGGCAAACCTGGACTTTTCGTCGCAAACGATAACTCCCGCAACCTGCTGTTCCGCAATACAGGGCATGGCTTTAAGGAGACAGGATTCGATGCCGGTGTCGCCTATAACGGCGACGGCCGAAGTATCTCGGGAATGGGCGCTGACTTCGGGGACATTGATGGCCACGGCCGATTTGACCTGGTGATGACCGCACTGAAGAATGAGAGCTTTGGTGTCTTCCTGAACCGCGGAAACGATCAATTTGAAGATGGGAGCGTGCAGACGGGGCTGATGAGCCTGACTCACCCTCTGAGCGGGTGGGGATGTGGTCTGGTCGATCTGGATAACGATGGATGCCTCGACTTTTTTGTAGCCGGCGGCGGCGTGGACACGAGTGATGGGATGACAAATCGGATCTTCAGAAATATTGGCGGCAAGTTTGCGGACGTTTCCCATGAATCCGGTATCGGACTCGGCCCGACGCGCTTGCATCGCGGCTGTGTGTTTGCCGACTTTGACCGCGATGGCCGCCTTGACATAGCAGTGACCTCGATGGATGGGCCGATTGAAATGTGGTGGAATCGCAGCCCTGCGCAGCATTGGATTCTGTTGAGGCTCACGGGCATACGGAGCAATCGCTCGGCGATTGGAGCGATAGTTACCTGCAAAACTGCAAGAAGGACGCAAATTCGATGTGTAAGGAGCAGTGTTGGCTACGCCTCGAGCAGCGACTTGACCGTTCACTTCGGGCTTGGGAGCGAAGGCAGGAGTGCGATCGAAGTTCATTGGCCTTCCGGAACAGTGCAAAAGCTTGGCGAAGTGGCAGCAGACCAGAGACTTGAGGTCAGGGAGCCTACCTGAATTCGGTGCGCTGATCCAGGCGGCGTTCAGGGCAAGCTTTCGACTCACCAGCAGCAACAAGGCACTCTAACGGAAGACTCTCCCTCTCCATGGTGCCGTGTTGGATGCAATCGAAGCGCGAAATGGAGATGCAGCAGAAACCGCGAGTGTCGCAATCCTGGGCAAACTTCGAGGGGCATTGTCACACAGAGCAAGGCCCTGATGAAGGGCAAGGTCGATATCAAGTCTCGCAAGCCTTCCTAGAGTTGGAGTTGAAAAACATGTTCAAACAAAAGAAGACGTTTCGGTCTGCAGCCTGGTTTCACCGAGATGACAAAGACGGCTTTATCCACCGAGGCTGGATGCGCAATCAGGGATTGCCGAGTCATGTCTTCGATGGCAGGCCTGTCATCGGTATCTGCAACACGTGGTCAGAGTTGACTCCATGCAATGCACATCTGCGCGCGATCGCGGAACATGTGAAGAGAGGAGTCTGGGAGGCGGGGGGACTGCCTCTCGAATTCCCGGTGATGTCCACAGGCGAATCGACCCTTCGCCCCACCGCCATGCTCTTCCGTAATCTGGTCAGCATGGATGTGGAAGAGAGCATTCGCGGCAACCCGCTCGATGGCGTAGTTCTGTTGTGCGGATGCGACAAAACCACTGTGTCGCTTGTCATGGGAGCGGCAAGCTGTGATGTTCCAGCGATTGTTGTCTCAGGTGGCCCGATGCTAAACGGGAAATACCGTGGGAAGGACATCGGATCGGGCACGGATCTGTGGAGGTTCAGCGAAGAGTTGAGGGCCGGAACCATGACCCAACTGGAATTCCGAGAAGCAGAGAGTTGCATGTCTCGTTCGGCCGGTTCCTGCATGACGATGGGCACGGCGTCGACTATGGCAAATATCGTTGAAGCCCTGGGTATTGCGCTCCCTCAGAACGCGGCAATTCCCGCTGTCGACTCGCGCCGAGGCGTGCTGGCGCATATGTCCGGGCGCCGCATTGTGGAGATGGTTCATGAAGACCTCACACTCTCGAAGATCCTCACACGGAACGCATTCGAGAATGCCATCCGTGTTAACGGTGCCATCGGCGGATCGACTAACGCCGTCATTCATCTGCTTGCGATTGCGGGACGAATAGGCGTTCCATTGGCGCTCGATGATTGGGACCGCATTGGGCGGGATGTCCCCACACTGGTCGATCTCATGCCTTCAGGCCGCTTCCTCATGGAGGACTACTACTACGCCGGCGGTCTCCCGGCGGTTATCAGGGCGCTCGATGACCACAAGTTGCTCCATTCGAACGCGTTGACTGCTACGGGGAAATCGATCGGAGAGAACTGCAAAGACGCTCCGAACTGGAATGAAGAGGTAATACGTCCGTTTGACGCTCCACTTGTGCAGCACGGCGGCATGGCAATACTCCGTGGAAATCTGGCGCCCGACGGTGCTGTTCTAAAACCTTCTGCCGCATCTCCAACGCTGATGCGTCATCGCGGCCGCGCGATCGTTTTTCATACTATCGAGCACTACAAGCAAAGGATTATGGATCCCAATCTCGATGTCGACGAAGACTCCGTACTTGTCCTGCAGAACTGCGGTCCGAAGGGATATCCCGGAATGGCCGAGGTCGGCAATATGGGGCTGCCGCCGAAGCTTCTCGCTCGCGGGATTAAGGATATGGTGCGGATTTCAGATGCCAGGATGAGTGGCACTGCGTACGGGACAGTGGTTCTCCATGTGTGCCCCGAGGCCGCTGCTGGCGGCCCCCTGGCGCTTGTGGAGGATGGGGACTTCATTGAACTCGACGTCAAAGCGCGACGTTTGCATCTCGATGTCTCCGATGACGAGCTTGCTCGCCGACAGGCCAACTGGACACCGATCCCTTTACCCTTAAACGGCGGCTATCAACAAATGTATGTGCAGCATGTCATGCAGGCATCGGAAGGTGCGGATCTCGATTTTCTCGTTGGTTGTCGTGGCACCGAAGTCACGCGAGAAGCACACTAGGGAATTTGACCAGAGGAAACCATGGGAATGTCCACATTTCAGGTTAGGCGGTTTTACGTGCAAGCGGATGGTAGGTGTAGGCAAGGCTTGCAATCTGCACAATTCGGCGCGGTGCTCAATCGCGCTCAGGGAACCGCAGCCGGATAGAAGTGCCCACCGCCAACCTTCGGAATGTTCAACACGGCCCCAAGGCAGGGTTAAAACTCCGAATGAGTTCCTTCGCAAGACCGCAGGCTGCCGGTTCTGGCAGGAGTCAACCTGCATGCCGCAGGAAACAGACGATGCGGGGCATCGCGCGAGCGCTTGCAGCCGGTTCTTTTTTCTACCGCGACACAGGAGTCAGGTGATTTGAAGCATAGGGCTCGCGGCTGATGAGTTGGCTCGTCATGCCTCCATCGGCAAAGATGTTCGCGCCTGTAATACAGCCACTTCGATCGCTCAAGAGGAAAGCCGCGAGTTCTCCGATTTCGGCGGGCTCGATGACGCGTGCGATGGGAATGTTGGCATTCCAGTATTCGCGGCATGCGTCCGCGTCCGGCGCTGCGGCCTGAATGTCCCGCCAGATGTTCGTATTGAGCAGGCCAGGCGAAATGCAATTCACGCGAACGGAATATTCCGCAAGCTCGACCGCAATGCTCTTGCTCAGCCCCACCATGCCCCACTTGGCCGCGTCATATGGTCCCGACCCTGGCAACACGGCGTGGCTGTGCACGCTCGATATGTTGACGATGCTTCCCCCGGCCGAGCGCGCGGCCATTTGCCTGCAGACGAGTTGCGTGAGCAGGAAAACGGCGCGCAGATCGACCGACAATACCTCTTCCCATTCTTCGAGACTCGTTTCGAGAAAGGGCTTCACGAAATTAGTGCCCGCGTTATTCACAAGCCCATCGATCTTGCCGAACCGATCCAGCGCCGCATCCACGACGCGCTCCAGGCTCTCCGGCCTCCTCACGTCGCAGAACATCCCAAGCGCGCGATCACCGAGGCTATTGCCGACTTGTTCGGCCTGTTCACCGCGAATATCGCAGACAAGCACATTTGCGCCTTCACGGTGACACACCCGGGCGATTCCCTCGCCGAGCCCGCCGCCGGCCCCGGTGACGAGAATGGTTTTCTGATCAAGCAGCATTGCCGCTCCCTTGCTTTGTACATTCACAGATGATGTTTTCGAGAAGGATGTCGGCGACCGGGTCCCTGCCAAGGTGCTGCGCTATCCGCAGCGCGTTCAGGACGAGGCGGCCCGAGCCGACGGAAGCCGAAAAGAGATCCGAGCTGTATGGCATATCAACGGCCAGGCTGCTTTCCCTGACCGCATGGCTGATGTTTGTCGACGAAGGCGGACGGTTCATGACCCAAGTGAACACAGGCGCGACCCGCTGGTACTCCGGTTGCGCTTCCAGCGGTTTCGCCTGCGGCAGTCCCGCCAGGAAAGGATGCTGCAGTGCCAGCGCCGTGCGCGTATATCCCCAGGCGCTGGGCGCTCCCCACCAATCGATCTTTCGTAACTCCGGCTTCCAGTCTTCGGCAAGTGCCGGCATACGCTCGCTGTAGCTCGTGGGAACGGAGACGTCGACAGCGCCGCCCGGAGTTTGCTCCTGGTGGAACAGTACTTCAGGTTGCAGAACAATGGCCCTCGCCCCGGAGCTCACCGTGGTCAGAATCGTCTTCGCGGCGTTGGGATCGGCGTCTGCAACCAGGATTAAGTCGCCCGCGCGAATGTCCGCGCCCTCGCCTTTGCGAGCCCGGATGGAACGCGCCGCGAGCCAGGACTGCAAGGCGTCGCCGCGCTCCCATACCCAAACAGTCGCCTTTGTCTGGATGGGTTTGGGCTTGCGCTCGAAGATCGCCAGGGGACGCTCAGCACGCAACTGCTGCGACCCTCCGGCGAGTTCCAGCGACAGACGATACCTCCCTGCCGGAACATTCGCGGGAATGGAATCGGTGACCAGGTGTTCGATGGGATCGGAGCCGGTTTGATGCGTGTATTGCTTTTCGCTCACCACCTGCCCGTTGTCTCCGATCAGCAACAGTTTGAGCTGGTATGTTCCCTGCGCGAGGCGTTGCCGTTCATTAACGAGCGTGGCATCCAGTTCGATGGGGTCGCCCGCATACAGGCAACTTGGACGAAGCCACAGATTGATCTGCAACGGGCGGTTCAACTCGGTGATCGTATCAAACACCACCGGCTTCGGATTGCGCCAGCTATCGACCACGCCGGAAAGTTCATAACTGCTGTCATCGAGCGAGGTGAGCCCGTGCCCCACTGAATGCAGGTTGCCCCAATAGAGCGCCATCTGCTCGCGGTAGCGCCAAGCTACATATTCACGATTAGCTTCCTGGATGCTCTCAAACGTCGGGAAGCCCTGCTCCTTCACACCGGACTCTTCGTAGTAGTGGAGGTTCATGTCGCGCAGCTTGCGATACAGAGCATAGTCTTCCGCATCCTGCGGCAGTCCCGATTTTTCGTAGCTCTCGATCAGACGGTTCCACTCCGGCGATGAATTCACGCCCCATTCGGTGATGGCCTGGTAAGCCGCAGAGGGATTGTCGGCAGCGCCCCACTTGCGTTGCCGGATCTTCTCCCACGACTCTTCGTTGTTTTCGAGACCGGTGAACTGGTAGTAGTGATCCTGCACCAGCGGCAGCGACGGCTTGCTCTTGCCCGGCTCCCAAACGTTGTCCACGTCGTGCCAGACAGGGTCGTTGGCGATGGCCGGCCGCGTCGAGTCAAGCGCGTGCAATTCCGGAAGCACGGAGCGCAAAACATAGGGACCAAGCGTCATTTCATCCGTCGGATAAGGCCGCTTCGGATCGAACCGCGGCTCATTTTCGTTCAGGACGTTCCACCACAGAATGCTGGGATTGTTGCGATAGGCAAGCACGGCTCTTTGCGTGATGTTGCACAGCCTGCGGTCTGCGGCATCGCCGTTCTTCAGGTACCACGAACCCAGGCTCTCATGTTGGAGCAGCATGCCTAGTTCATCTGCCGCGCGAACCGTCGCGGCCAGCGGCGTCTTGCTGAAGCAGCGCAGCATGTTGGCGTTGGTCTTTCGCGCCAGTTCAATATCCCGGCGCGCCAGGTCCTGGTATGGAGCGCCCAGTGTGCCCGGCCATATCTGGTTGTACAGAAAAGAACGTTGCAGGATCGGTTTGCCGTTGATGGCTATCCGCCCATCCAGAATGGAGACCTCGCGCAAGCCAAAGGCACCGCGCCAGGTTGTGCCCTTTCCGCTGGGCGAAAGCTCCAGTTCGTAAAGGAATCCATCCCATACGTCCCAGGTATGGGGCTGGTTGATGGTCAGCGAAAACTTCGCAGATCCTGTGCCATCCGGTGCAAGCGAAACCGTCTTCCGGGTGACGGCGCGACCTTCCCCTTTGGGTTTGACGGTGGCGGACCATTGTCCGGCACGGGCACCCACCATGGTGAGGTCCACATCGATCTTGCCCTCTTTCACCGATGGACGGATGAAGGCATCCGCGATCCACGGTCTGCGGAATGCCTGGACCGTGACCGGCAGCAGCAAACCTCCGTAGTTGAAGTGACGGAAACCGGGCTCCCAGGGGTTATCGTGCTGGCGGCCTCCGGGCACGTTGCCAAGCTGGAAACCGTCAATCTCTTGGGCATAGCAGGCATCGATGATACGGACGACAAGATCGTTCTTTCCGGCCTTGACCGCACGCCGGGCATCAAACGCGAACGGCAATAGAGCGCTTTCGTTTCCGCCGATGTATTGGGAATTGAGCCATGCCTCTGCGAAGTAATCCGCGCCTTCGAAGTGAATGCGGAAGTCGTCGAATGCCTCCGGGTTCGGCACCTCGAAGCTGCGCCAGTACCAAGCCACTCCGTTGTAGCCGGGAAATGCCCGCTGCAGGGGATTTGGTAGCTCCTGATCGACAGCGGCCGAGGGCTGCGTTCTGCGATACCATTCCTCTTGCTTGCCCCGATTATCCGGGTCCTTCGCCACTTGCCACGTACCCGATAGACTCAATTGCCAGGCAGGCGTGGCATTCAAAGTGAAGTCGAGACCTGAAGCGGCAATCGCCGGATCCGCCTGCACCGAATCTTGAAACGGTTCTGTGATGAACCCTGCGAGGGAAAGGCTCCGGGCCGAGGCGCTCCACGATAGAGGAAGGGCGCTGGCGCTGGCGCCGAGAGTCTCCAGCAGTCTTCTCCGTGTGATTTTCACGATCTATCTCCTGCACAGCAAGTTGAGATTTTGCGCACCTTCGATGGCCGAGGTCGTTCACGAAGATCGCTACCAACTTTACATTGTCACCATCGGAGCTGGCCCCGAATTGAAGATACGGACGGAGCAGCCGACCGCATGCGCGTGGCTCTGGGGTGTTAGCTCTCTTTTGCGGCCTTCATCATGCTCTCGATCAGGCCGGTCTTAACGAATTGATCGAGAGGCTGGCCGGCAAGCGCCATCGGAAAAGCCCAGATCACCAGGTTTGAATAATAGTCCTCGCCCCACTGCGGCATGCCGGTTTCACCGTTGAGCAGGCATCGTTGGTTCCAGGGCGAATTGTTCTTGACGGCGACTGCAGTGTAGAGTCGTTCCGCGATTTGGAGACCCGTATCGCGCCGGCCGTAGTAGAGAAACGTCATGGCGGCACAGAGGTTCTCTCCAAAGAAGATGTTCTTTGCGTGGTCGCCCGTATGTTCCAGCCCTGTATCGAATGGCTTGCCTTCCGGAGTGACGCCGTTGATCAGGCCGTACGAAGTAGCCTTGAGGTTCAACTTATCAATCGAGTCAAGCGCAGAATTGACATGCGCGGCCGGAAGGGGATCCTGTAACCCGGCGACCCGCGTGCACCACGCCGCCATGAGCTGGTTCGCCAGGCAAATCTCGCTCACCTTCTTTTGTTCCTTATCGTTCCAGAGACGATAGTAGGAGCCGTTCCAGAGGTTCGCTTCAAAAGCGTTCTTCGCTTTGCTCAACCGGCTTGTGCAATCTGCGGCAAAGCTCCGGTCTCCCATCGCATTCGCAAGCTCAACTCCGGCGCTGAGCGTAGCCAGCCAGATGCCTGCGACGTAGCTCGACGTTCCCTGCCACGGCCAAATGTCATAGAACTGATTCGCAGGCCAGGCTTCCGTTGGCAGAGCATGCGATTGGTCATGGACGAGGCCGCATCCATCATCGTCAAGGGTGTACTGGAAACGTATGGCCTGCTTGCAGGATTCATAGAACTTGGCGAGCTGGTCGCGATTTCCTGCGCGCAAATAAAGCTGGTAGACCATTTGCACGTATTCACCTGAGTTCAGCGGGTGCTGGCAGGTGTAGCGCGGGTCGCGCATCGAAGTGGGACTGCCGAAGGCAAATGGTATTTCGCCGCTGCCGATCTGATAATGGCGGAATGCATCGAGAGTTGTTTCTTCAAGCTCGGGAAAAAAGAAGAGCAAAGCAAAGTGGCCGTGCATCCGGCAAACCATGGTTTCGACAATGGGACAGCCCGTATGACTTTCACTATGCGTAAACCACCCATTCTCACTCCACCAGTCATCTTTTCGCGTGCGGGCAATCCAGACGGAGTTCTTGGCTAAGCTGTAGAATCCCTGCACCAAGGAATCGCGTAACCAGTCCGGGAGGTCCGCGCGATAGATTTCAAACTGCCATGCAAGCACGCGTCGAAGGAGACGGTCATGGTTACTGAGCCCAAAGGACGCAACCTCTGCCGCGCTGCTGAAACGTTGAGAATACCGGTTGAAGCGAGGCTCGCTGCCGCTGTCCCGCCAGACGGGCGCGTACCAGCCCACCGCAAACTGCACGCGCCTGGAAGCGCTGGCGGGAACTTCCAGAGACACACAATAGTCTCCCTTGCCTGGATCGGTTTCAACGACGCCATCCCCCCTGACCGCGAGCTCGCCGCCTTTGACTTTATGCGATTCCGTGACATCTGCGGGAAAGTTCAGATGAAGGATGAGACGAGAAGGAGCATCAGACAAATTCCGGAGTTCAAGATCAAACAGCGCAACGGGAGTATTCGAAGCTGCCGCATCACCCACAATGAACGGCGTGAATGCTCGAATTCCAATCTCAAGCGGCGCCTCGTTGAAGCGTGCCTGAAGATCCGCTACCGGATAATGGCCCCAATATTGGATGTCTGCCACCGACAGGGGAATATTGCGGGTACCTGTCTCCACAACCAGCCAATCGGTGAATAGCTTTCTCGGCGGTACAAGGTCATTGAAGATGGAACAGAAACCCAGTTTTCCGTTCCCCTCCAGGGTCATGTAGCCGGTACCCAGGCCTCCAAGCGGAACGCCGCTTTCCAGGCGCCGGCCCTCATAGACATAGCCAACCACGGGACCACCAAAACCATCGGCCTTGATCTCAGTCCACCGGTTGGCGGTAGAGGCGTGGAAAGGCCACGCGCCCACAGTTTCGTCGGCAGGGCCTTGGGCCGAAGCAAGCGACCCATACAGACCAAGTGTGGCCATTCCGCCTAACCCGCCTAGCACTTCTCTTCGATTCATGCTGCTTCATGTCCTCACTTCCGGGCCGACATTTACGCGGAGCAGGCACGCTCGCGCCGAAGATCGCCGTCAACTCATATTGTTACCATCGAAGCTTGGCACCGAGTTGAAGGATACGGCCGGGCGCAGCCGCCCGCACGACGCCAAATGTCGGGTCGGCTACGTTCGAATCGGGGAAGGCGAACTGCGCCCGGTTCAGAGCGTTGAAAGCTTCGAGTCGCAGCTCGAGCGCCAAATGCTCTCCAAAGTGCGTGGTCTTGAACAGCGATGCGTCGAGATTGTTCGTACCTTGTCCGCGCAGAAAGTTTCGTGGTGAGCTTCCGTAAATTCCCAAGGGCGGTTGGGCGAATGCAGCGGTGTTGAACCACTGCTCCGCAGTCCTGTGAAAGCCGTGCGGATACGGATTGCCCACAAGGTTCGCGCGCTGTCCGTATGCATTGTTGTAATTGTCCAAGTCTGGCGCCGCTACTGTATAGGGAAACCCTGATTGGAATGATGCGATCCCATTCACCTGCCATCCGCCCACGAATGCATCGACAAGAGCATTCGCCTGGTTGAGCACCTTTTGCCCGCGGCCGATTGGCAGCTTGTAATTGAAGCTCGCCACAAACCGCTGCGGGATGTCATAAGAAGAAACACTATAGTCGAGCTGAGGACGGTGCGCATCCATCGGACCAGCCCAACCCGCATTATCGCCCCCAATTGAGGCAGCGGCAGACTTGTCATCCATGCTCTTGGCCCAGGTATAAGCCGCAACAAGGCTGAGATTCGATACGTTCGATTCCACTTTCATGTTCAGAGAGTTGTAGTTGGAATAAGCCGACCAGAACTCCTCGACGATGAGTCCGAAGTTCGGAAAAGGTAAGCGATCGCCGGGCGGGGATGGATTCGCGGGATCATAGGCATACGGCTGATTCGAGGTCATGCGGGTATTCAGGTGCGTGCCTTTGGAACCGGCATAGTAGGCTTCAACTTTCGTACCCCTGAAAAGCTGGTGTTCCACCGACAAGGACCAATTCTGTATATAAGGGTTAAGCCTCGTCCGGGATTGAGGTTCATAGAAACTCAGATCGGCTGCGGTGACCGGTCCCGGCGCGGAAAGATCCGGAAACAGATGATCGGCGTTGATAAGATTGACGCCTGGCGTCGCATACAGTGTCGTTCTGACCGTGTATGGGTAGATGTTGCCTGATCCGATATCCTCAAACGTCTCTGCGGTATCGAAGAAGAGACCGTATCCGGCTCGCAATACCCAATTGTTCACAGGGCTGAATGAGACCCCGACACGCGGAGCAAACACCCACTTCTGCGACGGGCCGGCCTGGCGCCCGCAATAACGGTACAGGTTCGCTCCCAGCCCACTGGTAATCAGACTGTTGTCGGCCACGCAGAGTCCGCCGCCCGGTATGGTGGTATCGAGCCATGACCAATGATTGTGTTCTTCATATGGAACCGAGGCCCAGTCGTAGCGCGTTCCGATGTTGATCGTGAGCCGCGGTGATACCTTCCAGTCTTCCTGGAAGAATGGTCCCATCGAGTTATATACGATGTTAACCGGGGAGCCCGGATCTTTCGGATCGGACTGGGATGTCGGTTGCGTTGACCATACCTGCTCCAGATATCCCAGGAGGTAATCTGCAAATGGATCTCCCGAAAAGTCTCCGGTGAATGTGAACTGGCCGGAGAATCCGGTCGTCGTGTTGTTCGCCAGGGTCCAGTGCCGATAATCAAATCCGAAAGTCATGGTGTGCCGGCCCTTGATCAGCGTGGCGGAATCGGCTATCTGGCGTGTTACCTGGTCGTTTAACCATGGCGTATTCACCGCCCCACCCAGCCCCAGAAATCCAGTGATGCCAACGTTCGGTAGTGTCCTTTGCGCATCGGGCATCGGACTGTAGATGCCTGTGAAATGAAAGGCATCGATCGCTGATTGTGGAACGCTGACTCCCAGTTGGTCTGCGGCTACATCGAGGTGCGAGTATCTGAATTGATTGATGAAATTTGGGCTGAACGTGCGAATGTAGGTGATCTGGTAATTAGTGGCATGGATCGGGTGAACATACCCTGATGTCGCAGGTATGGCGCCGGAATCGAAGATATTGTCGGCCTTGGAGTATCGACCGAAGATGGTATTTTTCAACCCGAACGTCTGGTCGACGCGGTAGTTCTGCTGATCGGTAGTAATGGGGCTATTGGCCGTGCCGACGAAATTTCCTTGCGCGACGTTGGTGTTGGTGGCAGGGATGTACTTGTTCATCTGGGTCGCAAAGTTTGAGATTTGCGAGGAGGGGATTTGGTTCCCGGGGAAGAATACCCCCGTGGCCGGGTCCTTGATGGGTGTAGTGAATTGGCCGGATAGCTCGGCGGCGGTCGGAACTACTCCGTACTCGGTGGCATATGTGGTTGACCGCAGACCTTCATAATTGGCAAAAAAGAATGTGCGGTCTTTGCCGTTGTAAACCTTCGGGATCCAAATCGGGCCGCCAAGCGAGTAACCGAAATCGTTTTGCCGGAGAATCGGAACAGATGCATCGAAGTACGAGCGCGCATCGAAGTAGTTGTTCCGTAAAAAGTCGAATGCCGTCCCGTGAAATTGATTTGTTCCCGATTTGTAGCCTATGTTGATTTGATTTGCGCTTGTTCCATACTCCGCAGAATATGTTTCGGTTTGGGCTTTGAACTCCTGGATGGCCTCGATCGACGGTTCAAATGCCGGGGTTTGGTACATGACATCATTGATCGTGACCCCGTCGACGAGGTATTGATTCGCAGATGCTCTCCCTCCCCCCAGGATGAGCGATCCTCCGGAACCAGGGCGCGTAGATTGTTCTCCCGAAGGGGCGCCAGCGCTGTTCATTTGAACGGCTCCCGGTTGGAGAATCATCAAGGATGTAAAATTGCGCCCGTTCAGTGGCAGGTCGCTCACCTGCTGCTCGGAAATCAACTGGCCGATGCTGGCGCTTTCCGAATCCAGTTGGACACTCTGAGCTGAAACCTCAACCTGTTGCGTCGTTGCTCCCAGCTGTAGAACGACGTCGACCCGCACCGTCTGATCCACGTCCAGGTTAATGTGCTGGATACGAGTTCTGTTGAAGCCGCTGGTTTCGACCAGAATGATGTAGTGACCAGGATTGAGATAGGGAACCCTGTAGTTTCCCGTCGGTCCCGTAGTCGCTGAATGCGATACGTTTGTGTCGCTCTCAGTGATGGTGACTCTAGCCCCCGGAACCACGGCCCCGGTCACATCCGATACCTGTCCCAGGATTGTGCCGGCGGCACCTTGTGCGTAACTGAGTTGGGTCATGGACAGAAGTGCTGCAGCGACAACTAGTGAGAAGATCGAGAGTCTCATGGGGGGAAGCCTCCCAAACGCTTAAGCGTTCGCAGGAGACACGCTACGCATCTTTAAACTCACTTGTCAACGAAAATTTGAGCGCGTAAGCGCTTGACAATGCGCCTCCACCAGCGTACATAAAGAATCCAGCCCGTCCATCCGAGGCAGGTCAACAGGCCTCGGATGGAGGTCTGACTCTTTAAGGCGTTGCTATGAGGGCACTTTATTACCCCGAATGGGGAAAACTCAGGGTGGAAGATGTCCCCCAACCCATCTTGCAAGATGGAGAGGTCCTCGTTCGAGTTTCGAGCTGCGGTATATGCGGATCGGAACTCGACACCTTCCGCGCTCGAAGTACGCGTCGCACACCCCCACTCGTCATGGGTCATGAGTTCTGCGGCTGGGTGGAAGACGCACGCAATACCAGAACGCACTGGACCGGAGGACGTGCGGTCATTGCTCACGCGATGGTGCATTGCGGCCGTTGCCCCGCCTGCCTGCGCGGCGATACCAACCTCTGTGAGCATCGCCAGGTCTTTGGAATGCACCGGCCCGGGGCATTTGCCGAGTTCGTTGCCGTGCCCGAGCGGGTCCTCCTGCCCTGGCCGGAGAACCTTTCCGGCTCGACTGCCGTCTTTGCCGAACCTCTGGCGAACGGCGTAAACGCCATGCGCCAGGGATCCAGCGGGCGCAAATCTCGTGTAATAGTGATCGGTGCAGGCCCCATTGGGCTAATGTGCGTCTTCGCCGCCAGGCAGATCTACGGTTCTGAAGTCATCGTGGCGGATCGCATCCCCGAGCGTGTCAGGGCCGCGCGCCTGCTCGGCGCCGCCCTCGCCATCAATGTTCTCGAGGAGAGTCTTGCCGATGCGGTGAGAAATCAATGGGGCATTCAGGGCGCGGAGTACGTCATCGACGCGGTGGGCAGCTCCGAAACGAAGAATTTATCCGTCAACCTTGCTCAACCCGGCGGAACCATCGTCTGGGTGGGCCTGCATGAGGATCGCATCGACTTCCAAAGCTACGGCCTCACCCTCCATCAGAAGGCGGTTGTGGGCACCTACTCAGGGTCCATGGCGGACCTCGAGAGCGCAGTTCAGCTCTTGCGTGCCGGGAAGCTCGATACAAGCTGGGCCACGCAATTTCCTTTCGACGAGGGCGGCGCGGCATTTCAGGCCATGCTTCGCCCGGAACAAGGCAGCATCAAGGCCATTCTGCGACTGAACAATGACGAGACGCGCACGAACCGTAGTCCTCACTGAGGAGATTTCCGTGCAGAGAGCACCCAGGTTCCTGATCACCGATTTTCAATTTCCCGACATCGCGACGGAAAGGCGCATCATCGAGGATGCGGGCGGCGACCTGACCGCATTCCAGTGCAAGACAGAGCGCGATGTCATCGCCGTCGCGGGCCAGGCGGATGCGCTCCTCGTTCAGTGGGCGCCGATCACTCGCGCCGTAATCGATCATCTCCCCAATTGCAAAGTGATTGTCCGTTACGGTATTGGACTGGACAACATCGATCTCGACGCCGCCGGCGACCGTTGCCTCACGGTTCGCAACATTCCCGATTACTGCATCGAAGAAGTTGCCGACCATACCTTTTCCCTGGCCCTGGCCCTCGCGCGCCAACTGACCCAGATCGACAGGCAGGTTCGAGACGGCAACTGGAGCATCGTTCCGCAGCGTCCCATGCCCGCTTTCCGTCAGTCCACCTTTGTCACCATCGGCTACGGAAGAATCGCGCGCGCCGTGCTTCACCGCGCCAGGGCCTGCGGATTTCAGCTTGCTGCTTGTGATCCCTACCTGTCGCCTGACTTTGAATTTCCCACCGATGTAACGCGCGTCAATTTCGAAGACGCGCTCCGGATCGCTGATATTCTCTCTCTGAACCTGCCGCTTACCAGCGAAACCCGCCATATGCTCGGACCGACTACCCTCGCGCAGATGAAACCGACATCCCTATTGATCAACACTGCCCGCGGCGCCCTGATCGATACGGTGGCGTTGGCCTCTGTGCTCGATAACGGGGTGATCGCCGGGGCGGGGCTGGATGTCTTCGAAGCTGAACCCCTGCCCGCCGACCATCCCCTGCGCACCTGTCGCAACGCCCTGCTGACTTCCCATGTGTCGTGGTACAGCCAGCTTAGCGGTCCGAATCTCCAGCGCCTTGCTGCAGAGGAAGCCGTGCGATCCCTGCGTCTTGCGAGCCCGACTTTATGCATCTGACCGGCCTGGTTCTGATCGTACTCGGCGGCGTCATGGAAGGGCTGTTTGCATTTCCGATGAGATTCGCGCCACGCTGGTCTTGGGAAAACTTCTGGGGCGCCGGATCCCTGATGGCTCTGGTGCTGGTACCTTGGCCACTGGCTTTGCTGACCGTGCCGCATTTGGGCAGCATTTACGCCTCCGCCGATTCCACCTCACTCCTTCTGGCGATTCTCTTTGGCGCGGGCTGGGGATGCGGCGGGATCTTCTTCGGTCTTGGCGTTGCGAGCCTCGGTCTGTCGCTCGGGACCTCACTCATCATGGGCCTGATTGCGATCGGGGGTTCGGTCGTGCCGCTTTTGCTCGATCGTAACCTGCACATTGCTGCCGGGAGTGAAGCCGCACTGGCCTGCGGCATCGCCCTTATGATGCTGGGCCTGATGATCTGCGTTCGTGCCGGAAACCTGAAGTCTGCGGAGCCAGGCCGCAGCGCCAGATCAATTCCATTCGGGGTGGGGTTATTCTACTGCGTTGCGGCCGGAGTGCTCTCCGCGCTGGTTAACTTTGCGCTTGTGTTCGGCGCGCCCATTGCGCAACCCGCCATCGCCCGTGGCGTTAGTCCAGCGACCGCAAACAACGCCGTCTGGGCAATCGTCTTCACAGTCAATTACCTCGTCAATATTGGGTACTGCCTCTTTCGCGCTTTGCGCGCCCGCAGCCTGTCAAAATTCCGATCGGACCCCCATCTCCGCTATTGGTTCCTGGCGGCAATCATGGGCCTTTTATGGGCGGGAGGAATTGTGGCGTATGGCTACGGAGCGTCCCTAGAGGGACCATTAGGGCCGGTGTTCGGATTTCCCATCATGCTGGTTACATCGATCCTCACCGGCAATGCGGCAGGCGCGCTGTCGGGCGAGTGGCGCCATGCATCTCTTCGAGCCAGATCCACTATGCGCTGGGGAGTGTGCGTCATGGTTCTCGCCATCGTGACGCTCGGCTTTGCGAACCACAGCCTTCACTAGAGTGGACTGACGTTTAGCTCGAGCTGTCGCGCTGAGCACGTCGACGCGGAACGGCACCACTCACTTAGCCGCCTGAACCACGTTTCGTGTTTCCTTCAGGAAGGCATCGACCGATTGCACAACCAGCCGTTCAGCAAACACAGGATCGTGGGTCCGCAGCGCATCGATGATTCTCGCGTGTTGATCGAGACTGCGCATCCACTGATCCTGGCCGTTTCGCGCCCCATGCACTCGAATGACCACGAACGCGAAAAGTGGAAGAATGATCCGCTTGACGGCCTGCACGACCATTCTGTTGCCCGTCATCTCCGCCATGAGCACGTGGAAATGCAGATCGCGCTCGTAGAAGCCTCTCAGGTTATTACAGAGGACTGCGGAACGCATGTCCTCAAGCGCCTGCTCGAGAGGAGCGAGATTTGGCTGTTTTTCTGCAACGATGCGCGCGGAGTACCCCTCCAGCACCGCCCTCAACTCATAGCTGTGAACGACATCCTCGTCAGTCAGCTGCGTCACCTGGGCGGTACGGCCGGAACCCTTCTGCACAAATCCCTCCGCAGAAAGAATATTCAGAGCCTCCCTCACCGAGGTCTGCGACATTCTCAGCTTCTTCGCCCATCGGACTTCAACAATCTTTTCGCCGGGAACCAGCCGCCCACTGATGATCTCTTCGCGGAAGTAAGCGGCGAGGTTGTCCTTTACGTGGAGAAGCTCCGGATTAGTTCTGTCGAATGCGACACTATTCATACAGAGCGGTCTCTCTCACGGCACGGCAGGGTTGGAACTTCTGGTGAGACCGATTGTATACTAGCCAAGCGCTTGCGCGCTCAGATCACAGTGTTGGCATTCTCCAGTTCAATCGCGCGTACAACCCCATTTTCGGGCAGCCACCCATGCGCGAGATCAAAACAATGCGAGAAGCCAACGTCGTTGCGACAAGCGCGGCCTGACACCGAAACAGTCCTTGGCTATGCCCGAATTGGCATGATCTCCTAGAGTGCCAAATCTGCTGTACGGAAACTGTTTTCTCAGAATCAAATAAGTTGAGCGTTTTCAGCACCGATGTCCGGTTCGACTCCCGTCGCCTCCACCAACTCTAAATCTATAGAGCTCCAACCAAGTCTCGGTTTCTGTTTAAGTCTTTGAAAATAAAGCAAATTTATTTTCAAGCACATCCAGCGACTTCTTGGGGCAACAGGTCGAAAGCCCAAGTCGAGTCGATGTAAGGGACAACCTCTACACCCGTAGCTAAAAGCCCAAAATACTGCTCAAAGCCACACTCACTTCGCCGGCCAGGGGGACATGCCGCCGCGATGGTATGCCAGGTTTCCGATATGGCCTGCCCTGGCTGCGGCGATTCCTGCTTCGACGGGTGCGTTCGGGTCCTTGCGCGTCTTGATGCAGTCGAAGAAGTTCTTCATGTGCGGGGATTGTCCCGTCCTCGAAGCTCTCTTCTTTCAGTACGGGATTTCGATCCCCCTTCACATTCTCGTGAAAGATACTCATTGCCGCACGGTTGATTTTGAGCGTCGCTTCCGTACCACGGAATTCGAGGCCACCGTCGTCGATCGACGAGCTCATCATGCCCTCGTAGACCACATCAAAACCCGGATAGCGGAAGGCCGCCTGGATGGTATCCGGGCACTCCCATTCCTTGAACGCGTATTTGTCGCCCAGCATGAAGGCCATCGTCGGCTGGTCCGCTTTCATCGCCCATTGGGCGACGTCGATCCAGTGGGAGAACAGGTCCGTCATGGCCCCACCGCCGAAGCTCCAGAACCACCGCCAGCGGTTGTACTTCTCCAGGCTGAAAGGCTGGTCCGGCGCTCCGCCGAGCCACTGTTTCCAGTCGAGCTGTGCCGCATCCACCGGCTTGGGCACCCAGTTCGAGCCGTAGTTCTGCCACCAATATGTGCGCACCTGGGTCACCTGCCCGAGCGAGCCGCCCTGGATGAGGTCTACCGCATTGCGGAAGTGGGGCCAGCTCCTCTGCTGCATTCCGCATTGCAGGATTTGCCGGCTTGATCGAACGGCCTTCTGCAGGACGTCGCCCTCTTCGAGGGTATGCGTCACCGGCTTCTCGAGGTACACATCTTTGCCCGCGGCCAGCGCCGCAACCGCGATGCGGACATGCCAATGGTCCGGGGTCGCGATGATCACGGCATCGATGCTCTTGTCGTCCAGCACGTTGCGGAAATCCCCGCACGTCGTTGCGGCCGTGGCGGCCGGTCGCGTCTTCACCTCCTCGCACCGCGGTGCGTACACATCGCACACCGACACTATCTCGAAGGGAACACCCGAATTCTCGGCCGAATTGAGCAGTTGTCGCATGCGACCCCCAGGGCCGATGACACCGATCCGAAGTTTGTCATTGGCTCCGAAGGCTCTTGTTGCGGCGAGGACGGTGAGTCCCCCTGCGATGAGGAAGCTGCGGCGATTGGGCGTGTAGGTCATGGCACTCCTGTGGATTTTGCAGTCCTGAGGATGGTAACAAGGCTGCTCAGGGCTTGGTTTCGGTAAGACTTAAGCATCCATCTACTTCTTCGGATCACGATCCCACTTCACGGCCGGTCCTTCGCCGGGGAAAGGCCAGTTCTTGTCGAGTAAGAGCTCCTTCTCGCGCTCGGCCTTCGGCACGGTATCAATCCGGAGATTCTCATAAAAATGCACGCCGGTCTTGCCCGCCGTGGCAATGTCGAGGTCGCCATCCCCATCGAGATCCTCCACCACGAACTGCGTTCCGGCGGCGGCGGTCCCATTCATCGAGATCGGATAGCGGGTGAAGGTCGCCGTCTTGCGATCGATCTTGTAGTAGTACACGACCAGCGGATCGTAGGATCCGGGATCCTCTCCCGAATGCCCGCGGTAGCGCTTGCCGGCGAGCAACTCCAACTCGCCGTCGCCATCGATGTCGGCCATCTTGAGCGCGTGTACCTGCGAGAACGATTCGTCGATGGTGTGTTTGACCCATGTGCGGCCGGCGCCACTGGCCTGCTGTTCAAGCCAATAGATCCCGTAGCTGTGTCCCTGGCCATAGATCACATCCATCTTGCCGTCGTTGTTCACGTCGTAGCCGATAATCGGAAAGCCCGCGTCCTCCATTTTCCAGTCGCCACGCCACTCCCACTGATCCTTGTTGGCGTCGATCTGCTTGAACCACCCGTTCGGCGTAAGAATATCCGCCTTGCCATCGCCGTCGATGTCGGCAACGCCGATGCCGTGTCCATCCTCGGCGCGCCCGCCTGCGTGATGCACTTTGGGCTCTGGTCCGGCGAAGTCGATCCACAGGACCCCCATGTGGCCGTAATGCCCGAAGATCAGGTCGGGTTTGCCGTCGCCGTTGATGTCGGCCATCCAGCCGCCTTCCGTCTCATAGCTGTCGGTGATAAAGTGCCGCTTCCATTCCGCGCCCAGCTTGCCCGGATTCTCCCACCAGAAGATCCCGTTGGTCATCCAGCCGGCGGTCACCACATCCGGCCGCCCGTCGTGATTCACGTCGACTGTCCACTCGCCGCAGTCCGAGACGAACTCATTCAACACCTCCACTTCCCGATACCGGTGCCGCGTCCATTCGCCACCCTGCGGTCCGGGATTCTCATACCAATACGCGCCGCTTACAATGTCAGGCCGTCCGTCGCCGTTCATGTCCAGCGTAGTAATGCCTTCGGCATGATCGGTGCCCAGACGATGAATAAAGAACGTCGCCTGCTCCACGCCGCCCGGTGCGGGTCCACGCTTGAGGTTGTGCTGGTAATGGGCTTGCGCCGGCGGTTGGGCCGCGGCGGTGCATGTGAAGATCGCTACCGCAAATCCGAAGGCCGCCGCCACGCGGCCCAACCGGAATAAAGATTGGCGCCTAGAACGCAATTTCATCTGATAGATTCCCCGCCGCGCCATTCTCAAATAAAAGGGTAGGCGTCCACAAGGCAAATCAGGGCCGCGGTCGATTTCGAGTGTGCTCACGGGCGAGGTTATATCTCAAACCGCTCGCGGGCATGGAAGAATGATGTGATCGCTGGTTATCGCGGAAAAGAAGAGGAACTGTGAACGACTCAGCCACGCATAAAATCGCCCTCGTTACCGGCGCCGGCAGCGGGATAGGCCGCGCGGTCGCGCTCAGCCTGCAGTCGGCTGGCTATTTTGTGGTGGCAGCAGGACGCCGCGTGGCAGAACTCGAGCGGACCGCGGCCCTGGCCGTCGCGGGTGCCGGCCGCATCGTTCCCATACCCGCCGATGTCGCCAATCCTGATTCAGTTCGAGCGTTGTTCGCGGAGATCCGGCGCATGTTCGGCCGGTTGGATGTTCTCTTCAACAATGCCGGCGTGTCCGCCCCCGGTTTTCCGTTCGAGGACATCTCCTTTGAGCAGTGGAGCGTGGTGGTGAATGTCAACTTGACCGGCGCATTTCTGTGCGCCCAGGAGGCTTTCCGGTTGATGAAGGAACAGTCTCCTCGCGGCGGACGGATCATCAACAACGGGTCGATCTCGGCGCATGCTCCGCGGCCAAACTCGGCGCCGTACACCGCGACCAAGCACGCCATCACCGGCCTGACCAAGAGCCTGTCGCTCGACGGACGCAAGTACGACATTGCCTGCGGTCAGATCGACATTGGCAATGCCGTGACTGAGATGAGCGAACCGATGGTATCTGGCGTGCTCCAGGCGGACGGAACCATAAAGCCGGAACCGCGCATGGATGTGCAGCACGTCGCCGACGCGGTGTCGTACATGGCCGGGTTGCCACTCGACGCCAACGTTCAATTCATCACATTAATGGCCACCAGGATGCCGTTCGTGGGACGCGGCTGAACGGATGAAGGCCCCCGCTTGTGCGGGCAGGAAATAAGAATCTTACGATGGTTCGCCCGCCGTGGGTTCTCCAGAGCCGAACCGATGTGAGAACTGCACAAAACATGGTCGGCGAACAAACCCACAAAGACCCCGTCTCAGGAATTTTACTTGACTCGATTTTGACCGACTGGCTACAATCCGGGTTCGTTCAAAGATAGAATTTCTCGCGTTTTTCTTTGAGATCGTCGGCGCTCGTTCCTCGGTCTACGAAATTCCTCGGGTAATCAGGGCTTCAAAATCTGCGCCCAGTTCCCATTGCCATCTCCCGGCAGGAGGACACCCATGTCCAGTACGTACACGTACCCCGGTGTGTATATCCAAGAATTGCCCAGTGCGGTACACACGATTACCGGCGTAGCCACGTCGATTGCGGCGTTTGTGGGCTACACGGCGCGCGGCATAGATAACCGCGCGCAGGCGGTCTACAGCTTTTCCGATTTCGAGAGGCTGTATGGTGGGCTGGCTTCGAACAGCGAAGTGAGCTACGCGGTGCAGCAGTTCTTCAACAACGGCGGAACGCAGGCCTACGTGGTGCGCACGCCGATGCATTATCCAACCTCAGGCACCCCGGTGCCGTATGCAGAAGTGGCCATTGCCAGCGGCGAGTTGACCTTTTCCGCCTTGAGCAGCGGGCAATGGGCCAATAATCAACTGCTGGTGGATGTGGATGTGCAGGGACTGGACCTGTCGGTAGCGACGGGAGACCCACTGGCATTCAACCTCACCATTGCGGATCTGATGGATAGCACGTCGGAATACTTTCCGTCGGTCACGCTGAACTCGGCGGCGCAGAATTTTGTGGCCGCGGTGGTGAACGATCCTGACAACGGATCGCAGCTTGTGAGCGTGAAGACAAATCTGCCGTCGACGCCGACGGCGCTGGCTGTAACGGGGATTCTGGGCACGGCGCTCACCATTACGGGCGCTGGCAGCGTGGACGCGAGCCTGGGCGGCGGGACCGCTACGGCTACCGCCGATTGCAACCTGGTGCTGACGCTGCCGCACATTTCGTCGACGCCGGTGACGATCAAAGTCATCGGGAACGGCAACTCGATTTCGCAGACCGTGTCGGGACTTGCGGCCCAGTTGCAGCAGGCGATCGCCAACTGGCTGATGGTGAATGTGTCGGGGGCGAGCGTAAGTTGTACGGCGGCGCCGAGCGGAACAGGCACGGGGATTCGCGTGAATGTGCTGTTGCCGAACCAGCCGGACGCGGTGATTACATTTGGTTCGCCGGCGACCGGGCATGACGCGGCAACCGCTTTGGGTTTGAAGACTCCGGGCAACATAAATGTGGCGCACTATGCCCTGGGCGGAAGCACACAACATCCCCTGGCCAGTATTACCTGCACGCCGGCGACGGCGCCCTCGGGGCTGCCGCAGTCGGCTGAGTTGATTGGCGATCCGCTGGCGTTTTCGGGCATTTATGCGCTGACCAAAGTGGACTTGTTCAACCTGCTGAGTATCCCGGAAGCGGCACGTTCGCTGCCGGGAAATCCGAACGCGGCGGATCCGAATATCAACGCAGTGGAGATTTATACGGCCGCGATTGCGCTGTGCGATCTGCGACGGGCGATGCTGCTGATCGATCCGCCGCCGAACGTGACGGCGGTCGCGGGTGCCGTGGACTGGAAGTCGAGCGGCATCGGGGTGGTGGATGCGAATGGCGCGGCGTTCTGGCCGCGGCTGAGGCTTGCGGATGCGCTGAACAATGGGCAACTACGTACGTTTGCGCCTTCGGGAGTCGTGGCAGGCGTGTATGCGAGGACCGATGCCACGCGCGGCGTGTGGAAGGCCCCGGCCGGGATTGAAGCCACGCTGAACGGCGTACAGAGCATGACGTATAACCTGAGCGATCAGGAAAACGGCTCGTTGAATCCGCTGGGCCTGAATTGCTTCAGGACATTCCCGCTGTATGGGCCGCTGCTGTGGGGAGCGCGCACGCTCAGGGGCGCGGATTCACTGACCGATCAATGGAAATATGTGCCGGTGCGGCGCACAGCGCTGTTCCTCGAAGAGAGCTTGTATCGGGGCACGAAGTGGGTGGTGTTCGAGCCCAATGACGAACCGCTCTGGGCCGCGATCCGGTTGAACGTGGGATCGTTCATGGATTCGCTGTTCAAGAAAGGCGCGTTCCAGGGAGTGACTGCCACGCAGGCTTACTTTGTGAAGTGCGACAGCGAGACAACGACGCAGCAGGACATCGACAGCGGGATCGTCAACATCCTGGTAGGATTTGCGCCGTTAAAGCCGGCGGAGTTTGTGGTGATCCAGATTGAGCAACTGACGGGGCAGGCTTCGGCGTAGCGGAACGATACGTCGTTCGCAACCTGATCGAGAACGAGACAGACAGATGAGGAGTGGAGCATGGCCGAGTTTGTGGTGAATGCGCAGAGGTTCGATCCATACAAAAACTTCAAATTCCGGCTCAAGTGGGATGGGCAGTATGTGGCGGGGTTGAGCAAGTGTTCGCCATTGAAGCGCACCACGGAGGTGGTGAAGCATCGCGAAGGCGGCGACCCCAGCACCAGCCGCAAATCGCCGGGGCGGAGCGAATTTGCGCCGATTACGCTGGAGCGCGGCGTGACCCACGATCTGGCTTTCGAGGCGTGGGCGGCGAAGGTGTGGCAGATCGGCGCGGGACTGGGAGCGGAGGTTTCGCTCAAGGATTTTCGCAAGGACGTGATTCTCGATTTCTATAACGAGGCCGGACAACTGGCGATCAGCTACAAGATTTATCGCGCATGGGTCTCGGAATACCAGGCGCTGCCGGACTTGGACGCCAATGCGAATGCCGTCGCTATCCAGCACATCATTCTCGAGAACGAAGGGTGGGAGCGGGATACGTCAGTTACAGAGCCGACGGAAGTGAGCTTCAGCTCGACACGGGCATAACTTTTCCGCAGCCGTCGAGTCACCAATGCAGGCTCGACATTCCTTCGTCGCGAAGAATTCATAGGGAACCGCAGATCCTTCGACTGCGTCCGCCGCGGCGGACTTCGCTCGGGATGACAGGGCTGAGTGATCTTTCATTACCGTTTCAAAAACACAGGCTATGCACTCATTGAGCGGAGAACGGATTCTCACCGCATGGGAGCGGGGACAGGCTAGCCGGGAGCCGTGGCGTGCGCTGGCTCTGCTGGCTGTGGCGATGCCGGAGCGGGGAATGACGGAGCTTGCCGCGTTGCCACTGGCGGAGCGAAGTGCGACGCTGCTTCGGCTGCATGCGATGACGTTCGGGCCGAGGGTTGAAGGGTTTGCGGTGTGCGCGGAGTGTGGCGAGCACCTGGAGTTTGCGATGGATGCCGAGGACATGGTGCGGACGCTGCGCGCGGCGGAGCCGGAGACATGGGTCGAAGCTGACTGCCAGATGGGCATGCGACCCGCGAACTCAAACGATCTGGCCGCGTCAATGGAAGCGGCTAGCGAGGAGGATGCGCGGGCGCTGTTGCTGGCGAGGACATTGGGCATCGAGGGCACGGACCTGGTCCGAGTCGAGCGGGCCGATTGGGTGGATCGGTTCGACCGGCTGAACGCTTCGGCAGAGATACGTTGCGTTTTGCCTTGTGCGCATTGTGGAGCGCGGGCAGCGCTGGACTTCGACGTGGCCGGTTTTGTGTGGCGCGAGATTCAAGTGGCAGCGCGAAGGCTGATGGCGGAGATACATCGCCTGGCTTCGGCCTATGGATGGAGTGAGAAAGCGGTTGTGCGCATGAGTGCGGCGCGCCGCGCGGCCTACATGGAGATGCTGAACGCATGAGCGGAGTGCTGGACAGGATGGTGCAGCGGTCGCGCGGAAGCTTGCCAGCGATCGAGCCATTGGTGCGTGCGCAGCAGACGGCGGCAGCGGCACTGTCGCTGGTGATGGAGGAGAGTGCAGCGACGGCACCGCGCGATCGGAATGTCGGTTCGGCAGTACAAAAGCATGCCCGGCGTGAATCCGCGGGGCCGGTGCAGGACGATGTGAGGCGTGATGCTGCGCAAGCGAGGGATGCGACTCGGAAGGACTCGCCGCGACCCGAGGCTGCTCGTCTTAATGGAGCGACAGAAAGTAATGGAAGAGTTGCGGCGAACGATGCGGATGGCGATGGATTGACGGGGGCGCGGCTGGAACGTGCGGTGGAACTGCGGGACGTTGCGCGGGAGAGCGACGAGCAGCGCGAATCGTCAATCGAGATGCGCGCAGAGAAGGTGCCCGCGAAGGCTGATGAGACCGCAGGCGAGAGCATTCGAACAAAAGCCAAAGTGGAGCCGCGGGCTGCAACGCAGGACATACCTGCGGGACGAGATGAAGCGGGGGATGCTGCTTCGGCAATGGATTCGGCCGAGCAAACCGAGATCCACATCACGATCGGCAGCGTTGAGTTGCGCGCCCCGCGGGTCGCACCAGCGCCTCCGAAGGCTCCACCTTTCAGGCCGCGTGTGACTCTGGATGAGTTTCTGAAACGCGGGGCTGGATCCGGCGGCTCAGGAGCCAGGTCATGAGCGACTACCTCGCTGTAGGTGGCGTGAGTGCTGTGTTGATGTCGCTGCTGGGAACGGCTCTAACAGACGGCGGCCCGATAACGATTTTAGGCTCGGCGTCGGCGATTACCAATAAGGCACCCGATCTGATTGCGACCGGCAAAGATGAGGCAGCGGGTGTGAATCTGTTTCTCTACTACGCCAGCATCAATCCCGCACTGCGCAACCTGAACCTGCCCTCCATGAGCGCGGGCGGAGGAAAGCTGAGCAATCCGCCGCTGGCGATCAATCTGCATTACCTGGTGACGGCGTACGGGAGCCATGCGTTCGATGCGGAGATTCTGCTGGCGTGGGCGATGAAGGTGTTTCATGATACGCCGGTGGTGCCGCGCGACACGATTCAGCAGGCGCTGGCCGATTTGCTGTCAGCGATGCCGGCGTCGCCGGAAAACCAGTTGATTGCGGCCAGCACACTGGCCAGCCAGGTAGAGCACATTCGCATCACGCCGGAAACGCTGACCACGGAAGAGATCTATCGGCTGTGGACGGCGTTCCAGGCGGCCTACAGGCCGACGACTTCCTACCAGGTGTCGGTGGTGGTAATTCAGGATACGCAGAGCTTTACGTCGAACTTGCCTGTGCAGCAGCGCGCGGTACTGGCGCTGCCCCTCATCAGTCCCATGATCGATACTGTGACGCCAACGATGGTCGCGGGCGGGCAGACGATGACGATCAACGGCAGTAACTTTCTGGGGGATACGGCAGCAGGCACGCTGGTATCGTTCGATAGCGCGGCGGGAATCGCGGCGGCCACGGTACAGGGCGGGTGCGTGCGCGCGGTGGTGCCGACTACGCTGACCGCGGGCACGCACACGGTTCGCGTGACCCGGACGGTGACGTTTCCATCGTCGACGCGGCCGCATTCAGGATTTTCATCGAATCCTGTGCCGTTTCAGTTGATCCCGGTGATTACGCCGGCGGTAACGCCCCCGTTCAAAGCCAAGCTGGGCACGGCGTTTACGCTGACGTTGACGCCCGCGGTGGGCGCGATCCAGCAGGTGGTGTTCTATTTTGGCGACCAGGCAGTACCGGTGCCGGCGCGCTCAATGACGGGACCGTCGTTCCAAACACAGATTACCGTAACGGTGCCGTCAACATTGACTGCCGGCACCTACCCGATTCGGGTTGAGGTCGATGGAGCGCAAAGCAAACTCACGCTGGATACGAATTCGGGCAGCCCGACGTTCGGGCAGTACCTTCCGCAGGCGGAGGTGAGCGCGTGATCCTGCTGCAGCAATCCTCGTCATCGGCGCTGTGGGATGAACTGGAGCGCGTGCTGACGCGGCTGCGGGCGCATGCGCGCCAGCAGGTGGAACCCACGGATTTCGAAGCGAGCGGGCTTGGGGGAGTTTCCGATGGTCTGGGGCGAAGCGGTATTTCCCAGAGGCCGGAGCAGGAAGCCTGCCCGGAGCGATGGAATCCCGCGGCGCAGTTGCAGGCCTTGTTCGGGCTGAGCAGTTTTGAAGTGGATACAGTGCTGCTGTGCGCAGGGTTCGCGCTGGACCGGCGGTTTGAAATGGCATGCGCGGAACTGAATGCAGGCGCGCCGCTGCAGACAAAGTATTCGCCCAGTTTCGGACTGGCGGCAAGCATGCTGGAGGAACCGCACTGGAGCGCGATGAGCCGGACGCGACCGCTGCTGTATTGGCGGCTGCTGGAGTTGGATCAAGGGCCGTTGCTGCAGGCGCCGCTGGAGATCGACGAGCGTGTGTTGCAATATCTGCTCGGGGTGGCGGCCATCGATTCGCAATTGGACATGGTGTTTCACTCACTCCAGGGAGGCGAGGAGGATCGCGCCACAGGATTGCGAGAAGCGACACTGCGCGGCGTTGCGCATTGGCGGGGAGGCGGCAGGAATCCGCAGCCGCTGCTGATCAGCGGGGCAAGCGCGGATCAAAGAGAAGCGCTCTTTCTAAGCCTGTGCAAAGAGGCCGGCGTGAGAGCGATAACGCTTGACGCGGCAGATCTGCCAGCGGATCCAGGAGAGCGGGAGCGGCTGGCGCGCATGTTTACGCGCGAGGCAGCGCTGTGGCCCGCTGCGCTGTGGGTACGAACGACGCGAGTGGAGAATGCGTTGATGTTGCAGGCGTGGCTGGAGCGCGTACATGCCCCGCTGGCGGTCGAAGTGGAAGCAGGATCGGCGGCGGAGCGCTTGGCGGGCATGCGGCTGGATACGCCGGAGCTGAGCCACGCAGAACGGAAGGCGCTTTGGGAAAAGCATCTTGGCGGGCAGGCTGCGGAGATGAACGGCGCGCTGGACACGATGGTGGATGTATTCGGGCTCGATGCGGCGGAGATTCGCGCGACCGCCGAGGCAGTAAAGGAAGAAGTGGAACTCGGTCTGGCGCACGACGGTGCGGCGGCGAGCGCGTGGCGTCTGTCGCGGACGGCGGCGCGAAGGTCGCTGGATGATCTCGCCGCACGCGCGGAATCGTACTCCACATTGGACGACCTGGTCTTGCCGAACGAACAGGTGGAAGTGTTGCGGCAGGTTGCGGCGCATGCGCGGCAGACACTTGTGGTGCTGCGCGACTGGGGATTTGCGGCTCGCTACGCGCGGGGGTTGGGATTGTCGGTGTTGTTTGCAGGCGCCAGCGGCACCGGCAAGACGATGGCGGCGGGAGTGCTGGCGCGGGAACTGAATCGCGATTTGTACCAGATCGATCTGGCCACGGTGGTGAGCAAATATATCGGCGAGACGGAGAAACACCTGCGTCGCATTTTTGACGCAGCGGAACGGAGCGGGGCGATTCTGCTCTTTGATGAGGCCGATGCCCTGTTTGGCAAGCGCAGCCAGGTGAAGGACAGCCATGACCGCTACGCGAATCTCGAAATCAGCTATCTGCTGCAAAGGATGGAGGCGTATCGCGGAATCGCGATTCTGACCACCAACATGCAGAACTCGCTGGACCCGGCGTTCCAGCGCAGGCTGCGGTTCGTAGTGCAGTTTCCATTCCCTGACGCGGCGAGCCGGGAGCGAATCTGGCGGGGCGTGTTTCCCGCGGATGCGCCGGTGGCCAATCTGGATTACGCACGGCTGGCGCAATTGAATTTGACCGGCGGCGTGATTCGCAACATCGCGCTGCTGGCGGCGTTTCTGGCCGCCGATGAGAAGGCGGCGATCGCGATGCGCCATGTGCATGCCGCGGCGCGCACAGAGTACGCCAAGCTCGAGAAGCCGCTGGTGGGCGCGGAGACGCGAGGATGGGAATGAGCAAGAGGATGGTGCACATTCATATCGAACGGCTGGTTGTGGACGGGATCGATGCGCGGGGACAGCAACGGTTCGTCAGGGCTCTCGAAGCGCAACTGGCGGAAGTTGCTCGCGGAGCTGCTGTTGCCGGAGCGTTCGGGGGAAATGGATTAGCGCGGCGGATTGGACGAGTGGACGCGGGCGAGATGCGTGCTGGAGCTAGGCCAGAGACCGCGGCCGGACAGGTAGCAAAGGCGGTCGGCACTGCGATCGAGGGAACAGGGAGGGGCCGTGGCTAACGTATCGCCGCTGCTGCAGAAGGGCGCGATCCTGGTGCTGGAACCGAACACCGGGGTTCCGCTGAATACCATCAAGCTGCAGTACAACCCGGAGACAATTCGGCGCCATTTGCAGCCGCAGAGCGTGGGCGACCAGCCGGACCGCACTGAAGTGCTGCGGTTGAAAGGACCGCCCATCGAGACGATTTCCTGCGACGTGGAGATTGATGCAACCGATCAACTGGCGGCGTCGGATGCGACGGCTATGAGCCTCGGGATACAGCCGCAATTGGCGGTGCTGGAATTGCTGGTGTATCCATCCAGCGCGATTTTAATTGCAAATGAAGTACTGTCGCTGGTGGGCACGATCGAGATTCTACCCATGAGCTCGAATCTGACCTTGTTTGCGTGGGGTCCGAACCGCGTGACGCCGGTGCGGTTGACGAGTATTGAAATTATGGAACAGGCATTCGATCCGAAGCTGAATCCGATCCAGGCGAAGGTGTCGTTGTCGATGCGCGTGCTGAATGTGAACGATGTTGGATTCCTGACGCCGGCGGGCGCGATGTACATGGCCTACCAGTTGAGCAAAGAGGCGCTCGCGGGAAGAGCGTGAAGCAGGCAAGGGATCAGGGAGGGCGGGATGGATAACGCGTTGGCGGCGATGGTGCAGGCGGCGGCGGGAACGGGCGCTCCGGCGAATCCTAACAGTCGCTACTATGGATTTGCTGTAGAGCAGACGACACTGCCCGATGGGACCCAGGTGGCTTACCTGGCGCGGCGCATCATCCCGCAGGCGAGCATCTACGGGCAGACCCAGAACTATAGTGTCGTGGCTGGCGACCGGCTGGATAATCTCGCAGCGCGGTTTATCGGCGATCCCATTCTGTTCTGGATGATTGCGGATGCGAACACCGCGTTTGAGCCTGACGATCTGACGTCGGAGGCGGGCAGGGGGATCGTGATTCCACTTGTGTCGAGCATTCCCGCGGGTGCGCGCAATGGTTAGTCCGCTCTACCTGACGTTGCTGGTGGGGCCAATGGAGCCGTTGCCGGCCCCCAAGCCGCTGGTGGACGCGCTGGTGTCGGTCGAGGTGACCGAGAGCGCGACGGGACGCAGCGGCTTCCAGTTGACGTTCACGTTGTCGGACAAAGGAATCCTCGAGACATTTTTCTTGCTGGCGGGAAGTTCGCCGCTGCCGGTTTTGCGCGTGGTGCTGCTGGTGACATTTCCGGGGATTCCGCAGGTGTTGATTGATGGCGTGGTACTGCATACGGAGGTGCAGCCCGATGCGATGAGCGGGTCTTCGAAGCTCGTGGTCACCGGCAAGGACCTTGCCGCGATGATGGACCTCATCGATTTCAGCGGACTGCCATATCCAGGCATGAGCCCCGACATTCGCGTGCTGACCATCCTCGCCAAGTATGCGGTGTTCGGCGTAGTGCCGGAGGTGATCCCGGTGCCGGCTCCGGACATTCCGATCCCCATGCTGCAGATTCCCACGCAGAAGAAGACCGATTTGCAGTACATCGAGGCGCTGGCGCAGGAGGTCGGGTACGTGTTCTACATGGTGCCCGGGCCGCTGCCGGGCATGAGCCAGGCGTATTGGGGTCCACAGATTCGTTTGGGGCTTCCGCAGACGGCGCTCAACCTGAACCTGGACACGTGGACAAATGTGGAGAGCCTTAATTTTCGCTATGAGCCGCAGAACTCCGTTTTGCCCATCGTGTTCATCCAGGAGCCGTTTTCGAAGATGACGATTCCGATTCCGATTCCGCCGGTGACGCCGTTCAATCCACCGCTGGGGGCGTTTGTTCCGGTGCCGCAAAAGATTGAGCAGCTGACCGAGACGGCGAAGCTGAATCCCGCGCAGGCGTTGATGAAGGGCTTTGCGCGGAGCGTGGCGACGGCCGATGTGATGACGGGCGAGGGCACGCTGGACGTGATGCGGTATGGACAACCGCTGCGGGCGCGGAGCCTGGTGGGCGTGCGCGGGGCCGGGCTGCCGTGGGATGGGATGCACTACGTGGATTCGGCAACGCATCGAATCAAGCCCGGAGAGTATAAGCAGAGCTTTGTGTTGAAGCGCAATGCGCTGGTGACGAATACGCCGGTGGTGCCTTCGTTGGCGTTTTGAAGAGAGGAAAGACCCCAGTGGCGGAGAAGTATTACGGCAAGTATCGGGGAACGGTGCTGCAGAACATCGATCCGATGAATATAGGGCGGATCATGGTGCAGGTGCCGGATGTGTCGAACGTGATTCCTTCGACGTGGGCGACGCCGTGCTTCCCGTTTGCCGGAATCCAGAACGGATTCTTTGCGGTGCCGGCGATTGGGTCGGGAGTGTGGGTGGAGTTTGAGCAGGGGAATCCGGACTATCCCATCTGGTCGGGATGCTTTTTCGGTTCGGCCGCGGAGGTGCCGGCTTTGGCACTGGCGACGCCGCCGGGGCTGCAGGGAGTTGTGATTCAAACCGTGGGGCAAAACACGCTGATGATCAGCGATACGCCAGGACCGACGGGCGGAATTCTGCTGAAGACAACGACGGGGGCGATGATCTCGATTTCAGATACGGGCATCATCATTTCAAACGGGCAGGGCGCAACGATCATGATGAACGGCCCGGCGGTGACAGTAAACCAGGGCGCGCTGGAGGTGATCTAGGTGGCGGGATTTCTGCTGCATCAGGGAGCGGTGGTGATGTGCCTGCATGGCGGGCAGGCGATGCCGACGGCGCCCAACGCGCGAGTGCTGGTGAGCGGCATGCCGACCGCAACCATCGCGACACCGTGGACGATCGCGGGGTGTCCGGGTGTTCCCTCGGCGGTACCTCCATGTGTAACAGGGCAGTGGGTCGTGGGCACTATGCGGGTGCTGTCGAATGGGCAGCCGCTGGTGGTGCAGTCGGGAGTTGCGATTACAGCACCGGGTGGAGTGACGCTGATGCCGGTGACCATGCAGACACGCGTGCAGGCGGTGTGAGGAAGAGATGAACCTTGCTTTCCCCTATGCTTTCGATTCGACGGGTCATACGGCGCAGGCGATAAGCGTGGCGCGGCACGTGGAGGACATGATCGAGCTGATTCTGTTCACGTCGCCCGGCGAGCGCGTGAACCGGCCAACGTTTGGGAGCGGCACGGCACAATTGGTGTTTGCTCCCAACAGCGATGTGCTGGCGGCGGCGCAGCAGCAGGCGATCCAGTCGGGTTTGCAGCAATATCTGTCGGATTTAATTCGTGTGAACTCGGTAACGGTCGAGGCCAATGACGCAACGCTGCAGGTGACCGTGGTGTACACGCTGGTAGCGAACCAGCAACAGCAGTCACAACAATTCTTGTATGGAGGGCCAACGCAATGATCGCCTTCTGCCAGGACAAGCGGCGCCGCGATCTGGTGCTCCAGACGCAGGATCTGAACGGCATCGATTACATCGAAGTCCTGGGCGCGTCGGGCTGCGGAAAGCAGCTGGCGGTGACATTTCTCAAGGATCCACGGACGCTGCAATTGGGGACTGCAAATTTTGTAGTGACCGGAGATACAACGCCGCAGGTGCTGGCCGTGGATGGGTCAGTAGCGGGGGATCCACTCACGCTGACGGTGACGCTGGATGCGACGGGGGATTTTTCGCCATATACGCTGACACTGATCACGGGAGGAGCGAACACCGATCCGCCGGCGGGAGTGGACCGGCAACTGGCGAGCGTGGATTTTTCATTCAAGGCGGGGTGCGTGTCGGCCGTGGATTGCCTGCAGCCAAACTGCTGCCCCTCTCCAACGGTGCCCGCGCCGGACATTCACTATCTCGCGCGGGATTATGACGGTTTCCGACAGGCGATGCTGGACCGGATTGCGACCCTGATCCCGGATTGGACGGAAGCGCATTCGGCAGATCCGGGCATCACGATGGTGGAGGCGCTGGCGTACGCGGCGGATCGCGTAAGTTATCTGCAGGACGCGGTGAACACGGAGGCGTATATCGGCACGGCGCGCAGCCGCATTTCGTTGCGGCGGCATGCGCGGCTGGTGGACTACCACGTGCAGGAGGGAGCCAACGCGCGGGCATGGGTGTGCCTGGCGGCAGAGCGCGATGGGATCACCGCTCCGGCCGGGACCCAAATCTATCCGCTGGTGCCGGGACTGGCCGCGTCGGTCCAGCCATTGAGCTATGCATCGACAGTGCTGGCCGCGAGCCCGGGACCTGTGTTTGAGAGCCTGGCGCCCGTGACGATTTACATCGCTCACAACGAGATGGATTTATACACCTGGGGGGATGGGCAGTGTTGTCTGCCGGCGGGAACGACGGAGGCCTGGCTGAACGGAGTGTTTCCGAATCTGCATGCCGGCGATGTACTGATTTTTGAGGAGGCGATGGGTCCCCTTACGGGAGAATCGGCCGACGCGGATCCGGCGCATCGCTGGGCGGTGCGGCTGACAAACGCGACGTCGGTGGACCAGAGCGGGCATCCCCTTGTGGATCCAGTGAATACGCTCCCAACGCCGCTGACCTACATCGCGTGGCGGAGCGAGGATGCGCTGCCGTTTCCGCTTTGCATCTCGTCGGTGACGGACGCGGATCATGGATCGCTGCCACTCGCCGGGGTTTCGGTGGCACACGGAAACGTGTTGCCCGCTGACCAGGGAGTGTGGATTCCGAATGAGCCGCTGGGGACAGCGCCGCCACCGCCGCCAGCGCCACTCGCGGGAGCAGGGTGTAACTGCACGGGTTTGGGATCGACAGTGCCGGGAGCGGCCGTGGTGCAACCATACTTCCGACCTGTGCTTACGAATAGCCCGCTGACGTTTGCGGTTCCGTTCGATGCAAACGCGGCGGCTTCGACGTTTCTGGCCCAGGACATTTCGACAGTGGTTCCGCAGATCACGCTGAAGAGTAATGACGGCACCGGCTGGTCGCCAGTGGAGGATTTGCTCGAAGAAGATGGCGAGTTCGCAGGTTTTATTCCGGAGATCGAGTTCGACAACACGGCGCATCTGCGCTTTGGAGATGGCACGTATGGCGCGTCTCCCAAGATGGGGCTGACGTTTACGGCGACGTACCGCGTGGGCAATGGCACGGCGGGCAACGTGGGACGCGAAGCGCTGGCACACGTGCTCTTCAACGGGCCGGGGATCAAAGGCGTGCGCAATCCCCTCGCTGCTGCTGGCGGAACTGATCCGGAGACGATGGAGCACATACGGCAAGTGGCGCCGTTCCAGTTCCAGAGTCAGTTGCGGTGCGTGACGGCGCAGGATTATGGCGTGATGGCCGCGGCGCTGCCGGGCGTGGCCGAGGCCAAGGGAACGATGCGGTGGACGGGTTCGTGGTACACGGCGTTTGTTTCGGTCGAGCCGAAGGCGGGACAGGGCGCGGCGTTGACGACGGCGCTGACCACCAACGTGACAACAAGCCTGAACACGTTGCGCATGATGGGTGTCGACCTTGGCGTGGAAGCGGCGGTGCTTGTGGGCCTGCGGATCGGGCTCGAAATCTGCGTGGCGCCGGAATACTTCGAGGGCGATGTGTACGAAGCGGTCTGGAAGGTGCTGGTGACGGGCGATGCGTGCACCGGCGTTTTGGGAGTGCTCGATCCGGCCAACTTCCAATTCGGCGAGACGGTGTACGCGAGCCCGATTGTCGCGGCGGCGCAGGCCGTGACGGGCGTAGTGGCGGTGAGCGTAGTGACGTTTGAGCGCATGGGGAGCCCGACTCCGGCAGGCGAGGCGCCGCCTCCGTTGTTGACGATGGGCAGGCTGGAGATTCCGCGCTGCGATAACGATCCGAACCATGCGGACCGGGGATTGCTGGTGCTGACGATGGACGGTGGCAAATGAGCTGCTCTTGTCAGGACACGGGCGCGAATTTATGCGGCTGCTGCGCGGGCGTGACGGATGCGACCCCGGCGACGATCTCGAATCGGCCCGGGTTGCCCACGATCCAGTATCGCGTCGGCAGGTACGCGACGTTTATCGAGACTATGCAGGCGGCGCTTTCGAGTTCAAATGCGCCCGCACTGACAGGACTGCGCACGCGCTCGCCGCAGGATTTTTCACTCGCGCTGGTGGATGCCTGGTCCGAGGTTCTGGACATATTGACGTTCTACACGGAGCGGCTGGCGAATGAGGCGTACCTGGGCACGGCGATCGAACCGCGTAGCGTGTTTGAGTTGGCGCGTCTGGTGGGCTACAAGCCGTCGCCCGGGGTGAGCGCTTCGACGGTGTTGGCGTTCACGCTGGCTTCGGCGGTGGGAGCTCCCGCCGTGGTGCCGATTGCCGCGGGAACGCGGGTACAGAGCGTGCCGGGTCCGGGACAAACGCCGCAGGTATTCGAGACTTCTTCCGCGCTGACGGCGACGATTGCGGCGAATGCAATTCCCGCATTGACGATGCAGCCGTGGCAACTGACCGGCGGCGATACATCGACGTGGATTGCAGGCACCGCGAATAATGTGCGTGCGGGCGATGCACTGTTGTTTGTCCGCGCACCAGGCAGGATTCCTTCGCAGAGCGGGCCGGCCGCGGTGGTTTATGTGACCGCGGTGACGGTGGATGCGGTGGGCGGGAATACCCAGATCGCATGGGACCAGGCCCTGCCCGCCAGCCTGGCGGGATCGGATGCGTGTATCTACATCTTCCGCACGAAGGGGGCGCTTTACGGGGCGAATTCACCGAAGCCGGGGATGTTTGCGACGTCGGTGCTGGCGAACATTCCAGGATGGCCTTCGGGCGAAACAGTAGGGCCGAATTCAGACTGGGGATGGCAATACGGCGAGGCCCAGACTGTGAATCTCGACAACTCGTTTGCGGGGTTGAATCCGGCGGCGAGCGGGGCGAGCGCGGCGGCGAACCAGTCGCAGTGGATGATTCTGACTGGGCCGCAATACACATCGTTTTTTCAGATCAAGAGCGCTTCGGAGTCGAATCCAGGGCTCTATGCGCTGTCGGCGAAGACTTCGCAGGTGACGCTGGCGAGCGGCACGGTCCTGGCGGGGTGGATGGCGCTGAGCCAGCATCTGGATGAACTTCTTTACCTGTTTGTGCAGGAGACGCGGGTAACCACCGCATACGTGAATAGCCAGTTACTGTCGGGCGCTAGCGTGCCGCTGACGGATTGGACGCTGGGCGGGACATATCCGCGTGCGAGCGGAATGCTGTCACCGGTCGAAGGTGTGTCGCTGGTGTTGCAGGGGCTGCAGGCGCTGGCGGTAAAGACGCCAGTGGCAGTAAATGGCAAGCGCGTGCGCATCGCTGCGATTACTTCGCTGGCTTCGCCACAGGGCGGATTTACGCCGGCGGGCGCGACGGGAATATTGGCGGTGAGTGCGAACCAGGCGTTCCTGGTGGATGCGTTTCCGCCGCAGACTGATTCAGCAGGAAACCTTCTATGGGGTGTTTTGACGGTTACCGGTCAGGCAGGCACGTTGGTGACTCCGCCGGGGTCGTTTGAGTTGCGCCCTTCGGCATCGGCGGACGTCGCCACGGGCGAGGCGATGGTGCTTTCGGACGTGACTGTGAAAAGCGCGAGCGGCGGAGTGACTGCGCTGAGCTTCAATGCCCCGCTGACACGCATCTATGACGCGGCCACGGTCACGGTGAATGCGAATTCCGTGGAGGCTACGCACGGGGAGACGGTGAAGGAGATCATGGGCTCGGGCGATGCGACCAACGCCGGTCTCAAACTGCAGCTGAAGCAGTCGCCGCTGACGTATGTGTCCGCGGCAACCGGCAACGGGGTGCAATCGACGCTGGCGGTGCGGGTCAATAACCTGCTCTGGAGCGAGGTGGACAACTTCCTGAACGCGGCGCCCGCGGATCGCGATTACATCACGCTGCCGAGTTCGAGCGGCGGCCCGGTGGTGCAGTTCGGCGATGGAGTGCGTGGATCCCGCACGCCGACGGGACAGTCGAACATTGTCGCGACCTATCGCAAAGGGATTGGCGCCGCGGGCAATGTGGCTCCGGGACAACTGACGCAGCCGCTGGACCGGCCGCAGGGATTGCAGGCGGTGACCAATCCCAGCGCGGGTACGGGCGGTGCGGACCCCGCTACGCCGGCGAGCGCGAGGTTGTCGGCGCCGCTGCCGACTCTGACGTTGGGACGCGTGGTGTCGCTCGAGGATTACCAGAACTTTGCCCTGAACTTCGGCGGCATCGCGCTGGCGTTGGCGAGCTGGACGTGGTTTGGAGCAACGCGAGGCGTGTTTTTGACCGTGGCGGGCGAAGGCGGCACGGTGCTGAATGCGAACGACGCGGTAGTCGTGAATCTGCTTGGCGCGTTACAAAACTTCGGACTGCCGTATGTGCCGGTGCAGGTGGTGTCGTATACGCCGGTGCTGTTTGAGATTGCGATGCAGGTAAAGGTGGACGCGCCGACGTACGATCCGGGCGTGGTGCTGGGGCAAGTGTGGCAGAGCCTCGCGGCAGCGTTTGCCTTTGGGAAAATGCAGCCCGGACAGAGCGTGGCGGCGAGTTACGTGATTCAACTGGCGCAGCAAGTGGCGGGAGTGATGGGAGTGAACATGATCTCGCTGAATCGCAGCGGCGACGCTACGGTCGTACAGAGTATCTTGTGCGCGGCTGGACCGTTGCCGACGAGGACTCCGCCGGCCGGGGCTGAGATTCTGCTGCTCGATCCCGCGGCGCAGGGGAATGTGGGGGTGTGGGCATGAGCACGACCCCACAACCCCCAGGCCCCATCTACTCGCTGCTGCCCGCGGTGTTCCGCACACGCGATGGGCAGCAAGGCGGGCAACTGGAAGCGCTCTTCCAGGTGCTGGAGGCGCAGTCCGCGATCGTGCGGCAAAACGTGTGGCAGCTCTACAACGACCAGTTCATCGAGACGTGCGCGCCGTGGGTGATTCCTTATATCGGAGAGCTGATCGGATTCGACCCGGTGTACACGGTGGCTTTGGTGAGCGCGGACAGCCGCGCAGAGGTGGCCAACACCATCGGCTACCGGCGGCGCAAGGGCACGCTGCTGGCCATGGAGCAGGTGACGCACGATGTTTCGGGGCGCACCACGATTGCAGTGGAGGAGTTCAAGCGGCTGATCACGACGCTGAGTTTGCGCGATGTGCGCCCGCACCACGCCGATACTGCCGATATTCGCGATGGAAACGATTTGCGCGATCAGCAGGGACCGTTCACTCGGCTGAATCGCAGCGTGGATATGCGGCGGATCGGGCCGCGGAACCGTGTGGCGCCGCCGGCTCCCCTGCCGGACGCGACGCCGCTCGAGATTGCGCTGCACGGGCCGGGACGCTTCAACGTTCCTGACATCGCGGTGTGGATGTGGAGGTGGAAGAGCCGGCAGATTACCGAAGCGCCTCTATCCGCGCTGGGTGGTGGCGGATTCTTTTTCAGTCCGGTCGGTGGGCCGATGCCGCTGTTTCAGCAGCCGCCACCGCCGCCGGCGCCCTTTGCGCGATTGATGACGGAACTGGATGCGCCCGAGCCGATTTTGCGAAGGGATTTCGCGCTGCGCATGGTGGATTTTTACCCATTGAGCGTGGAGTTGTTTGAGAACGGCAAGCCTGTGGATGTAAGCCGGATTGTTTGTGCGAACCTGGCGGAGACGCCGAAGGGTTTGTGCCGGGTTCCGAATGGAAAGATTGCGATCGATCCGGAACTGGGGCGGATCCAGTATGCGGCCGATGTGAAGGTGCCGGATGATTTGCGCGCGACGTATAGCTACGGTGCGGCCGTGGCGATGGGCGGCGGTCCCTATGATCGCACCGCGTATGTGACGCCACCGGCGAATCCGGTGTTGACGGCCGTGGTGGGAACGGCGGCTTATCCCACCCTGCAGGTGGCGGTGGCGAAGTGGAACTCGCTGCCGGCTGGGTCGGCGGGGATCATTGTGGTGCCGAACTATGAGTCATACGCAGTCGATCTGACCGGGCCGGATGCGATTCAGGTTTCGTCGCAGTGCCAGCTGTTCATCGCGGCGGCGGACGTGACGCAACAGGGCGCCCCGCCGGAGTGGAACCATTCGCGGGCGACGCTCCGCGGCGATATCGAAGTGCTGGGACTGCCGCTGCCGCACCTGAACGATGGACTCGCGGCGCCGGTGGGGCAGGTGCAGTTCAGCGGGATTGTTTTCGCAGGGGAGATGCGGGTATTGGGCGATTCGCCGTGCGTGCAGATTGCTGATTGCACGCTTACGCCGGGGCGGTTGCGGACGAACCTGGGTGAGGCGAGTTTTCCGGGTGAGGCGAGCCTGAGCGGATCGGCGATCGGAGCGTGCGTGGGCATGACGCGCGTGATTACGGGGCCGGTCGCTCTTCCGGCCAACTGCTCTGTGCGGATTGTGGACAGCATTGTGGATGCGGGCTCGCCATTCTGCCCGGCGATTGCGGGGACAGATCTGGCATCACCTGGGGCGGTGTTGCACATCGAAGACTCGACGGTGATCGGGCGGGTGTGGACGGAGCAGATGAGCCTGGCGTCGAACACGATCTTCCAATCGCGGCTGGGGCGGCGCGATCCCTGGAAGGCGGCGGTGTGGGCGAACCGCAGGCAGACGGGCTGCGTGCGGTTTTCGTCTCTGCCATTCGCATCCATCGTGCCGCGAAGATATGAGTGCCTGCCGCCGGATGCGGCGAGCGAGGGCGCGCTGTTGCCGCATTTCATTTCGTTGCGGTTCGGAGAGCCGGGCTACTGCATGCTGTCGGGCGATGTGCCCCTTGCGGTTTGGAAAGGCGCGGATAACGGCTCGCAAATGGGAGTCTTCCAGCAGATCCAGGAAACGGAGGCGGTAACCAATATCCAGATCCGGTCAGCGGAATATCTGCCGGCAAACCTGGAGCGCGGGGTGTTTCTGATCCCCTCGCGACCGCGCGTGGAAGGGTCGCCGTTAAGAACGCCGTATGGGTACAGAACGCGGAATGGGCCGCGATGCTTCGTAGAAGGCGAAGAGTTGGATGAGGCTCCGGGGATTGGAGCGGGGTTGTTGTGAGGTTCCGCGGATCGGGTTCGTGCTTTCCCACCCTGGCGACAAAAACGTCGCCAGGATGGGGCACCCCGGGGTTGTGCCAAGATCGGCGAAAGACAAAAGCGGATCATTTGGTGCGTTCAAAATGAGGAGAACTTTTGATACTCAACACGAGACTGACTTATAGGCAGGGCACGGTATGAGAGGCGATTTCAGCAGAATCCGGTTTAACCCCGCGAAGCACTACTCGGCAGTTCTGGAGCAGCAGGGGCGGGTAGCGGTGGACGCGGACGGCAATGAGCAGAGCGCGATTGATGCCCATTTGCGCGATACCACCAGCGTGGATGTGATTGGCCCCTACGGCGGGCCGGCGAACGATGCGGGCTTCGAGATCGACGTGGTGGGCAACGAGATTCGCATCGGGGCAGGCCGCTATTACGTAGAAGGGCTGCTGGTGGAGAACGAGACCCCGGTGCTGTTCGACAACCAGCCATTCTTTATCAATCCGCCGTACACGTCGCAGCAGATTCTGAGTCAGATTGCGGCGGGAAAAGGCAGCGTGACGGCGCACCTGGAACTCGAGGTGTGGCAGCGGCTGGTGACGCAACTGGACGACACCTGCCTGCGCGAGCCGGCGCTGGGACAAGCGGATACGACGGCGCGTCTGCAGACGGTGTGGCGGGTCGTGGCGATGCTGGACCAGGGAACGAAGCCCTTCCCGGGGCAGAAAAACGCTGCAGCGGGCAGTGCTTCGTTTGTGGACCCGGTGACGCAGTTGTCGCAATGCTGCCAGGGCATGTACCGGGGGTTTCTGCAACTGCGGACGGGTGCGATGGGCGCCGACAGCGGACAGGGCAACAACACGTGCGGATGCCAGCCGATTCCTTCGGCGGGCTACCAGGGGCTTGAGAATCAGCTCTACCGGGTGGAGATTCATACCGGGGGGACGCTCGATACCGCGACATTCAAGTGGTCGCGGGAGAATGGGTCGGTGGTCACGGCGATCACGACCTACAGCGGGCCGGTGGTCACGGTGTCGAGCCTGGGACCGGATGCGAACCTGGGATATCAGGCCGGGCAGTGGGTCGAGATCAGCGATGACAGCGATCTTTTTGGTGAACCGCCCAATCAGCCGGGCAGTCTGTACCAGGTCCAGTCGATAGGACCGGGGCCGCTGCAAGTGACGCTGACGTCGCCGCTAGTGGGAATCGACATAACTCGGAATGCGCGCATGCGACGCTGGGACCAGGGCGGCGCGGGAGCGACTGCTGCCGGCGTCAATCTGACCGGCAATGCCATTCCGCTTGAGAATGGGATAGAGGTGACGTTCCAGCCGGGCAGCTATGTGGCCGGGGACTACTGGACGATTCCCGCGCGGACTTCCGATGGCTCGATCGAGTGGCCGCCGTGCGGAGGCAACGGCGATTTCTTCCAGGCGGCGAAGTTCATCCCAGTGTATTCGGCGCCGCTGGCGTGCATTCACGTGCGGAGCATTCACTTCGCAGTTGGAGTGAAGGCAATCAATTTACCCCCGTTCCTGGTCGATGATTGCCGGCTCACGTTTCCGCCGCTGACGGCGCTCAACCATGAGCAGGTTCCGGCGGCTCTGCATGTCTCGGCGATCAGCTGGAGCAACGACGACGTGATGACTGTGGATACTCTGCTCCAGAACGGGCTTTCTATCTGGCTGGACCAGGTGCCGACGTGTCCGTGGGGCGGAGGGAACTTCAAAGTGACGCTGGAGCCGCCGCTGGCCAACGATGCTTTTGCGGGAGCGGCGGAGGCATTGAAGGCCATGGCCGCTGCGGGCAAGATTCCCGACCGGACCGACGTGTTCATGCGTACCGTGGTTGCGCTCGATCCGCCGGGCGGAATCACCGTGAAAGGAAACCAGGTGATCTGGCTGCCTCCGCCGGTGACGCAGGGATTTGCTTTGTACTCGACCTACTGGCTCGATGTTGTGTTGAACACGGCGCTGGTGAATGCGGGCACGGGCGGATTTGGCCGGGTAAGGGTACAACTCATCGGGTCCAGCGTGTATTCAGACTCGGGGAACGAGACGTTGTATCTCGATGGAGAAAGCTTCGGAGCCACGGCCACGCGGTCGAGCGACGGGACGCAGTGCGTAAGCTTGCAGATGCCGAGCGGCGGATCGGCCGAGGCGAGCGATTTCGAGGGCTGGTTCTATCTCGCGCCCACGGTGCTGATTGCGAACGTGCAGATCCAGGGCATTGAGAATGGCGTGGCGCAGGCGTTGAATGCGGTAACGGTGAACGTGAACGTTCAAGGAGTCATGACCGGGCTGCAGACAGGCCCGGCGACGGCGGCAACCTCGGTGACGGCGGTGCAGGCGCTGATCACCCTGACCTATCTGCCGATTGCGCCGACCGTGGTGACGTTGTCGCTGACAGGAAACGGTGTAGGCACGGTGGTCAATATCCAGGGAACAGTGACGGTGCCGGCGGGTCAGTTGTCGGTGACAGTGCCGATCAACATCACAACCAGCCCGGGAGTGGACGCGCAAGGAGTGGGCATCACCGATACGGTGACGCTGAGCGCGTCGGTTTCATCGGTGGTGGGCAACCGGAGCTTTACTCCGGCTCCGACGCTGGCGATTACCGGCGGTCCAGTTCCGGTCATCTTTACATAGGGCGGCGAAGGCATGCGGGCGGTGTGGTCATTTTGGAGCAGGCCCTACGAAGAGCGCGCGGGGCGAAGCTGGCGCGAGCCGAAGCATCATCTTCTGGCCTGGGGATTGTCGCTGCGGCTGGCGCAACAGCATTTTGACGAGACCATGCTGGTAACGGACTCGGAAGGCAAGGCGCTGCTGGTGGACCGGCTGGGCCTGAAGTTCGGCGAGGTATCCACGGAGCTCGACCGGTTGAAAGATGCCGATGCGGGGTGGTGGACGCTGGGCAAGCTGGTGGCCTACAGCATCCAGGACCGGCCTTTTGTGCATTTGGATACCGACGTATTTCTTTGGAAGCCGCTGTCTGCGGCACTGAACTCGGCGGCGGTACTGGCGCAGTGCCCAGAGTGGCATGCGTTTGACCAGGGGCGTTGCCAGCCGCGGCAGGTGGAGGAATTGTTCGCGCGGCACGGGCTGAGCCTTCCCGCGGAATGGGAGTGGGCCCTGTCGCGCGATTGGACGCTGTTCCGCGAGGAAAGCTGCGGGATCATGGGAGGGAATCGGGTGGATTTCATCCGTCATTACGCGGAGACGAGCATCCGCATGATCATGAATCCTCAAGATGCAGAGGCGTGGCGCGAGGTGGCGCATAAAGACGGGTACAACATGCTAATGGAGCAATACGCTCTCGCGGCCTGCGTTGATTTTCACCGCTTTCACCCGGACTCTCCGTATCGCGGGGTGGCGATGCGGTATGTGTTTCCGAGCATGGAGGAGGCGTTCAGCCCGCAGTCCGCGGCACAGGCGGGGTTTACGCATCTTCTGGGAGACGCAAAGGCGCATCCCGAGGTGGCGTCGCGGATGGAGCGCCGCATGGCAATGATCGATCCGGGATTCTCCCGGCATTGCGAACGGGTTGCGCAACACCGATGGGGAGCGAGAGTCTGACATGGCATCGACGGCTTCCAAAATAGGTGTCCGCACCAAGAGCGCATTGCCGGCCGAGAAGGGACGTTCGAAGGTGATAGCAGGGAAGGAGCGGAGGCAAGCTGAGCCGGGATCCGGGTGGGCTCTGCCTGATCATCCCGAGTCGATTCCTTCAGACCATGAGAAGGGTAGAGCGGGATTTCAGTTGCGAGACGACGCGGCGCAGGGTGCAGAACAGGCAACGGGAGGCGATACTCGCGCGACGGGGCAGACTAACCAGCAAGCGGGGGGCCAGCAGTTACAGCAGGCGACGGGCGGTATCCCGCGGGCGGGCAAGGTGACGGCGGTGACGCTGATTGACTCGCCGACCGGGGCTCTCAGCGGGTTCCCTTCGATTGCCAATGTGCCGGACCTGAACACGCCGGGGCCATTCAACGATACGACGACAGGAGCCTGCCAGAACGTGCAGCAGATCCGGTTCGACCTGACTGGTATTCCGAATAACGAAGTGGATTTGTTGCGGACCAAAGACGGGGTTGCGGGACCCGTGGGGCAGGAGCAGCCGCGCAAGGGTCCAGATGGGCCGTCGGATCCCACCAAGCTGCGCCAGAAGAGCCTGATTGCGGTGGCGGACACGCCCGGAATTTCGAGAGCGACGTCCGGGTTTCCGCTGCGGTACGCGATGAACTTTCAACTCTTCGCATTCGATATTGTCAGCCACGCGATCATGGCCAAGGCGACGTACAAAGTGAATATTCTGAAACAGTCGGTGGGAGATACCAAGCCGGTGAATGAGCTGGTGAACTTCCAGTCGACGATACTTTAGGGTCGCCAGGAACGAGGGGACTTATGACATTGAGTCGAATACAGGCACAGAGCCGCAATACCACGACGGCGACACCCACGCGACTGATGTTTGTTACCGCCAGGCCGCGCGGAGAGTTTGCCGCGGCCACGCGTGCGTTGCCGGGGGAGCCAAGCGCTATTCCCGTGAACGCCGACGAGCGGTTAGGGGACGGGTCATTCGCGCTGCTCCTGCAAAGAAAGCTGGCGGTGGGGTCGGCGCGGGATCCGCATGAGCTGGAAGCGGACGCGATAGCGGCGCGGGTATCGGGTGGGGTGATGGCCGGACAGCCGCGGACGCGGGCCGCAGCGGATGGGATGGAGCGGACGGAGGCGCCTCAGATCGTGCACGAGGTGCTGCATGGCGCGGGTCGGCCACTCGATGGAGGGACGCGGGCGTTGCTGGAGCCGCGGTTCGGACGCGATTTAAGCGGAGTGCGCGTGCACACCGGTGCCCAGGCGGATGAGTCGGCGCGTGCGGTGGGCGCGCGGGCCTACGCGGTAGGGCAGGATGCGGTGTTTGCGGCCGGGCAGTACAATCCGGGATCGCGCGAGGGTCTGCGATTGCTGGCGCATGAGGTGAGCCACACTGTGCAACAGACCGGCGGAGGGGCGGGCGGGGGCCTTTCGAGCGCGGCGCCCGGGGTGGCGCGTGAGCCCACGCCGCAGGATGCGCCGAAGAAGGATGATGCCAAGAAGAAGCCGGACCCGGTGACGGTGACCGCGCCGGCAGAGGAATTGCTGAATCCTTCGGGGCCTGTCGCTCCCGTGAAGGGGAGCGGGCAGGCTTCCGGCGGCGGGACAGGACAAACACCGACCACCACACCAACGGTTCCAGCGCCGCAGCAATACACGCCATCGCAGTCGCCGCTGACGCCTGGATACACGCCGCTTCCACCGCTCCCGAGCCAGGCGGGAGGATCGGTGGCGGGAGCGGGATCGGCCGCACCATCGCGACTCTCGCTGCACGACTTTGGACGATTGAGCCTGGGCCTGCGGCTGGGATTTCCGGAATTGGAGAGGAACCCGGATGCGCCGCCCTCGGCGCTTCAGGAGTCGATCAAGAGGGGAGAGATTCTGAATTTCCAGCTGACCGGTCAACTGCCCTCGGAGTACAAGCTGGATCCGGGCAAGCTGGTGGGGGCGGCGTGGGGAATCTTCTCGCAGAGGATCGCTCCGGATATCGCGGCCAAGATTGCCGCGGGCATGTCGAGCAAGCCAAAGGGGGGTGGAGTTTCCATTCAACTGGACACGGTGCTCATTATCGATTCGAGCGCGACCAAGAAGGGTGGCGGAGGAGGAGTCTCTCTGACCCTGACGTTTTAAGTCAATGCGAGTAATGTGGCGCGAAACGGAGCGATCCCAGATTGGCGCTAACGCTCACAAGGCCTGAGTGACGGGCACTTCTCTCATTTTGTTATGATTTACGTCTGGCAAGCGAGGCCCCACACAGATTCTGCGTGGACTCGGAGGTGCGATATGGGTTGCAGGGCGCGAACGATGTTTTGCTGCATGACAATGCTAGCCACGGTCATCCTTTTCAATGCCGCGTACGCTCAAACAAATCCGTTTACAAAGGCACAGGTTGGCGACCGCATCCGAAAAGTCGAAGACGGAACGGACGAGTTTCAAAAGTATCTCGAAAATCGCGGAGATGACGCCAAGAACCGCGCCGACTCGGCTAAGAGCAGTGGTGCGACAACGCGACGCCAGGGTTCGAATTCAGCGAACACAGACGCCAGGCAAAACCAAGCCAGGCAAACAAAAGACGACCTCGAAGACGCCATGGACGATTTGAACCGCACGACGAACCGCCTTCGTCGCAAGTTCGACCCTACATCGAATTATCTCGAAACAAAGGCGCAGATGGAGCAGGTCATGGACAGCGCGCGGCGCGTCAATCAGGTGATGACGAAGGGGAATTACGGTTCTCAGCCGGAAAAATACTGGGCCGCTTTGCGCGCGAATATCAATGACCTTGCGCGATGCTACAACCTGACCCCCATGGGCACATAGATTCATCCGGTTCCGATGACACGATCGGCCGCATTCGTCCGGTATCATTCACAACGCAGCGCACTCATAGGATCGACCGCAGAGGCTCGCCGTGCAGGAAGCAGGCAGGCCAGGGCAGCCACCATGAGCAGCACAAGAGAGACTGCGAGGAGAATGAGCGGGCTCGCCGAAGAATTCTCAACCCAACGTCCGATGAACCGATTGAGTGCGAAGCTCAGACCGAGGCCCGCGAGGATACCCGCGCCGACACTGATTCCCGCGGATGCGAAGACGATTTTGAGCACATGCCCGCTTCGTGCCCCGAGCGCCATGCGGATACCGAATTCATTGGTGCGCTGGGCCACCGAGTAGGAAACAACACTGTACAGGCCGACGGCGGCCAGGATCAGCGCGAGCGCGGAGAAAGCGCCGAACAGGACAGAGACAAACTGGCCTCGAGCGTATACCGTTTGACTCCTGATCCAGGTTTCGAGCAGGCCATCGTTCCACATATTCGCCTGCTGGTCAGGATTGATTGCGACAATCTGCTGCCTGACGCTGTGCGCGATATCGCGCGGATCGACGCGGCTGCGCACCAGTATCTGCGTCCACACCCACATATTGACAGTGTAAGGAAGATAAATCGCCGGTTTAACGGGCTTGTCCAGGCCATCATCAAGAACGTCTTTGGTCACGCCGATGATCTGCACCCAACCGTCGCTGCCGGGCACGACGAGAGTCTGCGGAGAATCGCTTTTCATCGCGGGGATCTTCAAGGAGTGACCCAGCACGTCGCCATCGGGGTAGTAATGCTTCACGAATGTTTCATTTACCACCGCCATCAAGGCGCCGCGGTTGAGTTCCGACTGGTCCCATAACCTGCCCGTCCTGAGCGGGATGCCGAGGGTGCTGAAATAGCGCGTATCGACGAAGTTGACGCTGGCCTTCTGGTCTTCTGCCGCGGTCTTGCCCTGGAGCTCAAAGGGCTGATTCCAGCCGCTGTCGGGCGGAGTCGCGTTGGTTGAAATTCCGGTAGAAACGACATCGGGCAGGGCCGCGATCTTGTCTCGAAGCTGAGTGAAGTAGGTCGCTCGTTCGCTCCACGTCTTGAAGGCATTCTCATGAACTGGAATGCCAACCGACATGACGTAGTGCGGGTCGTATCCGAGATTCACGTGCATGATGCGCACGAATCGTTCAATCGTCGCTCCCGCAGCGGTCAGCAATAGAAGGGTCAGCGCGATTTGCCCGGCGATCAGGACACGGTGGAGTTGCTTTCCTCGGACGCTGCCAGCAACTTTTCGCGTACCGGATTGCATGACCTGGCTGATTTCCGGGCGCGCACATTGAAGCGCCGGAAACAGTCCGAAGAGTATTCCCGTGAAGAGGGCAATGCCGACGCTGAACAAGAGCACGGGCACATGGAGGTGAAAGTCGGCCTCGTTGGGGAACGAGTCTTGAGGCAAGCGGGCCACGATAAATCCAAGGCTCTGGTAGGCGAGAAGCACGCCGAGGCCCGCGCCTGTGAGCGCCAGGATCAGCGATTCGGTAAGAAGCTGGCGGACAATGCGAACCGCGCTGGCTCCCACCGCGGAGCGGACCGCAAATTCATGCTGGCGTGCGGTGCCTCGCGCCAGCAGCAGAATGGAGACATTCCCGCAGCCGATCGCCAACAGCAAACCCACGGCGGCAAAGAGCAGATAAAGAGTCGACCTTATGCTGTGCAGAACCCAGTAGCTGAGATTCTGAATGGCGAGTTCCTTGTATTCCTTTGGAAAGTGGTCAGGCGTTTGTTTGGCGAATTCCTTGAAGTATGGTTGCAGCTCGGCTGCGGCGGCTTCCGGCTTGACTCCGGGCTTGAGCTTGATGAACGTGCCGTATTGTTCGCTGGCAGCGCCAGACATTTTCAGCGGGAGATAGACGTCAGGGCCCAGAAATCCGAAATGCGGCGGCATGACGCCAATTACGGTGTAGGTCTTGTGCACCAACTGAATGGTCTTGCCGACAATCGACTTGTCCCCGTGATAGTGGCGCATCCAGAACTTGAAGCTCAACACCACCACCGGCTGGGGATCCTGGCCGTCGGGCGCGTCCGTAGGCACAAAGTATCGGCCCAGCATGGCCGGGACACCAAGCATCTGAAATACGTTGCCGGTGAAAGAATAGCTCTCGACATTTTCGGGCACGTCGCTTCCGGTTACGGTCAGCGACCAGCCGTTGAAACCCACAACGTATTCGAGTGATTGGGCCTTGGCCAGTTCACGCGTCTGGGGACCATTGAGGCCGTAGCCCTGCCCATTACCGGACTTGTCGAGCAGGGCGATATTTGCGATCCGATCGGCGCCCTGGTAGGGCCAGGGGTTCATCAGCACGGCGTAAATAATGCTGAAGACGGAGACCGTTGCCCCGATGCCCAGCGCCAAGGAGAGCATCGCGGTGATAGAAACGCCGGGGTTCTTGTAGAGCTGCCGCCAGGCGTATAGGAAATCCTGAACAAACGTTGACATCGTTGATCCTCGCGGGGAGACGGGATTCATTCATGATTGCACGGATTGATACTTCGCCCAGGTGGACAGGGAAACATCCCGAGCGAGCATCATGAGCCTCGTACAGCAATTCCAGTTCCGATTAACGCGCCGGCAAATGACCTCATAATCAATGGCTTGGCAAATCATGCATCTTCAGACATTGCGCGAAATTGGGGACAGGCGTTCGAAACCGGACGCTCCGCCAACCGAATCGTACGCGATCGCTAACGCACGTTTCCCCGATTCTCGGAGGTTGGGAGCGACGGTCTTACCTGGATTTCAGTGCGGAGACCAGTTCAGTTTTCCACCCGGGCACGTCGATCTTCCAGCAGATCTCGGCCTTGTGGCCGCCGCGCAAGACGTCACTCCAGACAAGGGAGTTCCTTGGATCGGCCGTCACATCGAGACGGTCGACTACGGTCATTCCCCGAGTCAGGTCGCTGTTGCATTCAACCGCCACGCGGTGGCGGCTCACCTCCAGTTTCAGTCTCGGCTCGAGCAACACCGCCATGGCTACCGGGTCCGGAAGGGAGATGCCTTTTTAGCCCGTCTGCTTGTAATAGGCGGCCGCAGCGGTGCTGTTTGCACGGATGGCGAACTCCGCCAGTGGTGTTTCGAGCGCCAGCACCTCCTGGATCTCGCGCTCATTCAGGACTGCGTCGAAGCGCGATAGATGCCAGCCAATCATTTCGATCGGCGCGCCGGAAGCGAAGACACTCCAGGCCGCTTCGGGATCGACCCAGATGTTGAACTCCGCAGCCGGGGTCACGTTGCCCTCACAGCAGGGAGCTCCGCCCATCACAACGCACCGGCTGATGGATTGTGCGAGCTCGGGCCAACGCTCCAGCGCCAGGGCAAGGTTGGTGAGTGGCCCGAGCGTGATGATCTCGATTCCCGGCATCGACTGAACGGTTGCGATGATGGCGTCCACAGCCTCTCCTGAGGAAGGGGCGCGGACGGAGGGCGCGAACCCGTGATCGCCTAGCCCATCCCGTCCATGGAACCAGTCTGCAGTCTGCAGGTCCCGTGTTAGCGGCTTCGCAGCCCCGCTGAAGACCGGCACTTCCGCGCCGCATAGCTCGACCGTGAAGAGTGCGTTTCGCGTGGCCTGTTCCACGGGAACGTTGCCGGCTACGGTGGTGATTGCCTTGACCTCGACCCGCGGCGAGCGCAGGGCCATGATCAACGCAACCGCGTCGTCGGATGCCGTGTCCGTGTCGATGAGAATAGGGCGGCGGAGATGGTTCATCTCAAGTAATTCACCATGATAGTTGGCCAGGGAGGCTTTGAACGGGCCGCCGTATGTTTCTTCGTCGTATTGCAATTCGTTGAATCCGGCGCTCAAAATTCCGCCGGCTTACTTTGCATGTGGATGGCGGCAGAGTCGGTGCTATACAATCCGATGCCATCGGACGGGAAGGCATAGTTGCGAATCCCTCCGCCATGGAGGGACTCGTGTCAGCTCCCGACATCGTCTGGAAAGACGGCAAGTTTGGTCAAACATCGCGGCGCGACGCCTGGTGGCTTTCCCCGGCAGCAGTCTTTCTGGGTTTCGGCGCGTTTCTGGTCTACGCCAACTGGGCGGCATTCCAGAACAGCCATTACACCTATGGGCCCTACATCTCGCCGTTCTATTCGCCCGAACTTTTCGGGAGTTCCCCGCATGCACTGTTTGGCCCGAAGCCGAGCTGGTACCCGAATTTTCTGCCCTTCTCTCCGGCCCTGCTCATTCTCTGGATCCCCGGCCTGTTCCGCCTGACCTGTTACTACTATCGCGGCGCCTATTACAAATCGTTCTGGGCCGATCCTCCGGCGTGTGCGGTGCGCGAACCCCGCAAGAGTTACCTCGGGGAACGAACTTTTCCGCTCATCATGCAGAATTTTCATCGCTACTTTCTAAGGCTCTCCTACATTGTCTGGGGCTTTCCTGGTCTACGACGCGGTGAGGTCGTTCTTTTTTCCGGACGGATTCGGGATCGGGATTGGAAGCCTCGTCCTGGTCGTCAATGTCGTGCTTCTCGGCGGATATGTCTTCGGATGTCACGCGTTCCGGCACATGATCGGGGGGACGTTCGACCAGATCTCGCATCACCCCGTACGGCACAAGATCTACAACTTCGTGAGCTGGCTGAACGCCGGCCACAAGAAGTGGGCCTGGGCGAGCCTGCTCTGGGTTGCGTTTTCCGATATCTATGTCCGCCTTTGTTCCATGGGCATCTGGCATGACTGGAGAATTCTCTAGATGCCGGAATTCCAACGGTTCTCCTACGATGTACTGGTGATCGGAGCAGGCGGAGCAGGCCTGCGCGCCGCCATTGAAGCCGGGGCCGCCGGCGCGAAGGTGGGCGTCGTCTGCAAATCGCTTCTCGGCAAAGCGCATACCGTCATGGCCGAAGGCGGCATTGCGGCAGCACTGGCCAATGTCGACGATCGCGATAGCTGGCGCGTCCATTTCGCTGATACGATGCGCGGCGGTCAGTATCTCAACAACTGGCGCATGGCCGAATTGCACGCGAAGGAAGCCCCGGAATGCGTGCGCGAACTCGAGGCATGGGGCGCGCTTTTCGATCGCACCAAGGACGGCAGAATTCTGCAACGAAACTTCGGCGGGCACCGGTATCCCCGGCTGGCGCACGTCGGCGACCGCACCGGCCTGGAGATGATCCGCACCCTCCAGGATCACGGCATTCACACGGGGATGGAAGTGCACATGGAGTGCACGGTGCTCAGCCTGCTGCTCGACGGAAACCGGATTGCGGGAGCTTGCGGATACGACCGCGAGAGAGGCCGGTTCCAGCTGTGGCAGGCAAAGGCGGTGGTGCTGGCCACCGGCGGCATCGGGCGCGCCTTCAAGATCACCAGCAACAGTTGGGAGTACACCGGCGACGGCCTGGCGTTGGCGTATCGCGCCGGAGCCGAACTCCAGGACATGGAGTTCGTTCAGTTTCATCCCACCGGGATGGTGTGGCCGATCAGCGTGCGCGGCATCCTGGTCACCGAGGGCGTGCGCGGCGAAGGCGGCGTCTTGCGCAACAGCGAAGGCCGCCGGTTCATGTTCGACGACATTCCCGACCTCTACAAAGAGCAAACCGCAGACACGGAAGAAGAGGGCTGGCGGTATACGCAGGGCGACAAGAATGCGCGGCGTCCGCCTGAACTGCTCACCAGGGACCATGTGGCGCGGTGCATCAATCGCGAAGTCAAGGCAGGCCGCGGCTCGCCGCACGGCGGCGTCTTTCTCGATATTTCCTGGATCAAGGACCGCCTTCCGAAATCGGCGGAGCACATCAAGCGCAAGCTCCCCAGCATGTACCACCAGTTCAAGCAGCTCGCCGATCTCGACATCACGAAGGAGCCGATGGAAGTCGGTCCCACCACTCATTACATGATGGGCGGAATCCGCGTCGATGGCGATTCGCAGATGTCGACTGTGCCCGGGCTCTTCGCAGCCGGCGAAGTAGCGGCGGGATTGCATGGCGCCAATCGGCTGGGCGGAAATTCCCTGTCGGATCTGGTTGTTTTCGGACGGCGCGCGGGACGCTTTGCCGCGGAATTCGCCAAAGCCAATGGCCCGGTAACGGTCGACGAGGCAGAGCTTCAGGCCACGGCCACAGCGGCCCTCGCTCCTTTCGATCGCGGCCCTTCTGGGCGAGAACCCTTATCAGATTCAATACGACCTGCAGGAGACCATGCAGGACCTGGTCGGGATCGTGCGCCTCGAAAGCGAAATGCAACAGGCGCTCGACGCGATCGGGCAACTGCGCGCGCGGGCAGAGCGGGCAGGCATAGCCGGAAATCGCGAGTACAACAATGGCTGGCACACAACGATCGATCTTGGAAACATGATGATCGTTTCTGAAGCCATTACCCGCGCTGCGCTGCTGCGAAAAGAAAGCCGCGGCGCGCAGTTCCGCGAAGACTTCCCCGGCAAAGACGCGGAGTGGGGAAAGTACAACATCGTCATCCGGCGCGGCGCAGACGGCGAAATGCAAGTCGAGAAGCGCGCACTTACGCCGATGCCGGATGAGTTGAAGAAAGTGATTGAGGAAATGAAATAGCACTAGATGGAATAGGCGGGAGACAAAATCGATGGCCACATCAGCGACATTTCGCATCTGGCGCGGAGACCCCGCGGGCGGCGGATTCCAGGACTACACCACACCCGTCGAGGAGGGCATGGTCGTTCTGGACGCCGTGCACCGCATCCAGGCGCAGCAAGCACCCGACCTGGCCGTGCGATGGAACTGCAAGGCCGGCAAATGTGGATCGTGCTCCGCCGAAATCAACGGCATGCCCAGGCTCATGTGCATGACCCGGCTCAGTGACATCAACCTGAATATGCCGGTCATCCTGGAGCCGATGCATGCGTTCCCGGTCATACGCGATCTGGTTACGGATGTTTCGTGGAATTTCCGGGCCAAGAAGACCATCAAGCAATTCAAACCCCGCCCACCCGACGCGCCTGACGGCACGTGGCGCATTCAGCAGGCCGACGTCGAGCGCGTGCAGGAATTTCGCAAGTGCATCGAGTGTTTTCTCTGCCAGGACGTGTGCCACGTCCTGCGCGAACACCACAAGCACGAGGAGTTTATCGGTCCGCGTCTGCTTGTCTATGCGGCGGCACTCGAAATGCATCCGCTTGACACCGAAGACCGGGTCAGCGATTTGCGGCACAGTCACAACATTGGCTACTGCAACATCACCACATGCTGCCGGCAGGTGTGTCCCGAGTCGATCACCATCACGGAAAATGCGATTATTCCGCTCAAGGAGCGCGTCGTGGACCGTTACTTCGATCCTCTCAAGCGGCTGTTTCGCATTCTCTGACTCGAATGGGTGTCGAAGCTTGCTTATCTTGGCGGAGCGTCTTGAGCATCGAACGGAACCAGTTCCGTTCCAGCTCATCCCATCCGTAGGCTGGATTTTGGAGCAGGCGCACGCAGCGATTCCAACGCAGGATGGCGTCATCATTTCCGGCGGGGCGGATCTCTTCGGCATCTGCGAACGATTGCAAAGCCTGTTCGAAAAGCGCCAAGACTGAAACAGGCGGGTGCCCGGCATTGAGCTGCGCTTTCGCACGCCGCTCGCACAGAATCCCCGTATAGTAGAGCCGCTCGTAGGGGTTCTGGAGCTGTTGGAAGATCTGTTCCGTCTCCCGGTAACGATCGGACCCACGGCCAGTGAACTGATCCGTGAGGGCCAGCCCGAGCAGGCGCAACGCGAGCTGATGCTCCGGCTCGATGGCCAGGATATCGCGACAGATTGACTCTGCCTCCTCCGGTTCGTTGAGAGAGCGATAGAGTTCAGCCTTCGAGATAGCTTCATCGATCCCGGCTGTCGAAATGCGTTTGATCCTGTATCCCATGCCTGTTTTCCTCCTCGCCCAACCGAAAGCCGGCCTGCTTGGTCACGCCATTATGCTTCTTTCGAAAGGCATAGTCCAGACTTGATTCGATCGTGCATTTGCTTTTGCCAATGGCCCATTTAGAAGCGCGATGTTGACGTTTACATCCTCCGGTCATCCTGCCCGGCACAGTAGACCAGTCAGATCACATGAACCCAGTAGGCAAGCGCCAGGACCTCAAGCCCCACGAGCGTGGCGAGAATGATGCTGTGTTTCAGGGTGAATCGCATCAGTTGCGATTGCTGCGAGACGGTGATTCCAGTGGCAGCTGCCGCTACCGCGATGGATTGAAGACTGATCATTTTGCCGAGAACGCCACCGGACGAGTTGGCCGCGGCAATCAGCACCGGACTGAATCCAAGGCGTTCGGCGGTGATCGCTTGCAGGCTGCCAAACAGGGCGTTCGATGAAGTGTCGGAACCGGTGAGGAATACCCCCAGCCAGCCAAGGAACGGGCTGAAAAAAGGAAATGCTGCACCGGTCGCAGCGAAGGCGAGGCCCAGGGTTCCCGTGGCCCCGGAGTAATTCATGACGAATGCCATCGAAAGTACGGCCGTGATGGTGAGGATGGTAAGGGCTAACAGGCGCGCCGAGGCAAAGATGATCCTGACAAACTCCGCGACCCGCATGCGCAGGAAAATGGCGGAGAGGATGCTGGCAAACATGCACGACGTACCTCCCGCTGCTATCAGGTTTAGATTGAACACCGCCGGGTAAGGAGAAGCTTTCAACAAAACCGGCGGCGTTCGAACGATCAAGTTGTGAAGCGCGGGCCAGTGAACCACGATGGTTGCCAGGTTCAGGATGTTTTGAAATGGCTTATAGCCCCAGAGAAGAACGAGGACGACCACAAAGATATAGGGCATCCATGCCGTGGCAATCTGCCCGGTGGTGTGCCTCGGCGCCGCGGATTGCGTTGGCACTCCACTCGCGAGTTCGAATGGACCTGGCCCCGTTGCTCCGCTCGCGTATGGAGCCGCTAATACGTTTTGTGAGTTCGGGCGCCAAAACCTTAGAAGCACAACCACCGCAGCTATGGATGACGTCGAACTGAGGATGTCGCTGAGTTGAGCCCCGAGGTAATTCGACACCAGGTACTCAACCGTTCCAAAGGTGAGCCCGGCCGTCAGGAGTGCGGGCCACACCTCCAATGCTGCCGTCAAGCCTCCCATGACAAAGATCATGTACGCGGGGAGGATAACCGCAATCGGCGCGCAGAGAGTTCCCACTGCGCCGCTCAACTTGTCGAGGGGAAGTCCGGTAATTTGCGCCAGCGTGATGACAGGTACGCCAATCGCGCCAAACGCGACGGGCGCTGTATTCGCCAGTAAACAGAGGGCGGAGGCATAGTATGGCGAGAATCCCAAGCCAACCATCATGGCTCCCGCAACCGCTACGGGCGTGCCAAAGCCGGCAGCGCCTTCGAGGAATCCACCGAAGCCGAAGGCGATGATGATGGCCTGAATCCGCAGATCGGGAGTTAAAGATCCGACCGAATCCTTGATGATCGCAAACTTTCCCGTAGCGACCGTCACGTTGTAGAGCACGATCGCCCAGAACACGATCCATGAAATGGGGAACAGTCCGAAGGCAGCCCCGTAGGCCGTCGAACTGAGAGTGAGTGAAACCGGCATGCGGTAACCCGCCAGCGCCACCAGCAGAGCGGAGCCGAGGCCACACAAAGCTGCCATCCATGCGGGTTTTCGCCTTACTCCGAGGAGAAAGAGCAGAACGGCGATCGGAAGTGCCGCGACAATTGCCGAAACGGCCAGGCTCTGCCCCCAGATGGAATAACCCTGAGCCCAGACGGAGTTCATGCGTGGTTCCTTCCTCGATTATTCGTGGGACTGACAGACGTCTGCGTAGTGCTCAGCTGCACCGGGAAACCCTGACTTGGATCGCACTCCATGAGCTCAAATGAGGGACAACTTGCGGCTCATTCGAGCGCCTACAACCATAGCTGAAGTGTCGCGCCCTGCGCCACCGCCAACGTGAAGGCAAAGGGCTCAGATTAGCAAGCCAACTCCGGCGTTCTTCCAGTAAGCTGTTTCGAGAGTGCTGACCGCGAGCCAAATCGCCGGGTTGCGTGCCGCCGTTGGTGTGGAAGGGCTGATCACCGGGCCAAGCCAACTGCAGACGTACGAATGCGACGGGCTGACGAATTTCCGCGTGATGCCTGAAGCCGTATTGCTGCCGCGCTCTGCCGACCAAGTCCAGGCCGTGGTCCGCCTGTGTGCCCGGGACAAAATTCCCTTTGTCAGTCGCGGTGCCGGCACAGGCCTGAGCGGAGGCGCGCTTCCCGCGGCGGGCGGCATCGTGATCAGCCTGGCGCGCATGAACCGCATTCTCAATGTCGACCTTGCCAACCGGCAGGTCGTTGTCGAGCCCGGAGTTATCAATGCGCATGTGACCCAACGAGTCTTCGCCCAGGGATATTTCTACGCCCCCGATCCGTCGTCGCAGTCGGTCTGCACCATTGGCGGCAACGTGGCGGAAAACTCCGGCGGCGCGCACTGCCTGAAATACGGCTTCACCGTCACCCACGTGCTAGCCATCGACGTCGTGCTACCCTCCGGCGAACTCGTCCAACTCGGTTCCCCCACCCTTGACACGCCGGGCTACGACTTGCCCGGCGTGTTTGTAGGCTCAGAGGGTACGCTCGGTGTGGCGACGAAGATCACTCTCCGCATCGTTAAGCGTCCCGAAGTTGTGCAAACGCTTCTGGCCGCATTTGATTCCATCCACGCCGCAGGCCAGACGGTCAGCGATATCATCGCCGCCCGGATGCTTCCTTCGGCCATGGAAATCATGGACGCGCTCGCCATCGAGGCCGCGGAAGCCGCCGTGCACGCCCGCTATCCTGTTTGCAAAGGCTTGCTGCTGGTAGAACTCGACGGCCGGCGCAGCGAGGTGGACGCACTCATGCTCGCGGTGCAGAGGCTGTGCCGCAACAATGGCGCATGGGAGATTCGCGTGGCGCAATCGGAGCAGGAGCGCGCCCTGGTCTGGAAGGGCCGCAAGGCGGCCTTCGCCGCGGTCGGACGCATTTCGCCCAATTACATCGTGCAGGATGGCGTCATTCCGCGTACTGCGCTTCCGCATCTTCTGGATGAGATCGACCGCCTCGCCTGCACCGCCGGCCTGCGTGTAGCCAACGTCTTCCACGCTGGTGACGGCAACCTGCATCCACTGGTGCTTTACGATCAGGCCATGCCCGGCCAGGAGGAGAAAGCGCTCGAACTCTCCTATCGTATCCTCCGGCTCTGCGTCGACAATGGCGGCTCCATCACTGGTGAGCACGGCGTGGGCAAGGAGAAGCAGGAGGCGCTCGGCTACATGTTCTCCGAGCCCGACCTGGCAACCATGCAACTGGTTCGCTGCGCCTTCGATCCGGACAACATCGCCAATCCCGATAAGGTCTTCCCGCGCCCGCGCCTGTGCGCCGAAAAGCCCGGACCTTACACGCCTCACCCACTCGAGACGGCGGGCATCGCGGAGATCTTTTGATGAGCACTTCAACCGCATTCACGCTGGAGCAGGGCGTAGCTCATCTCGCCGCAATCGTCGGAGCGGAACACGCGATGGTGCGCGGGGAAACGATTGTCGCGGTCCCCGCTAAGGTGCAGCAGGTTGCCGAGGTGCTGCGATTCGCGAACGCCAACGGATTGACGGTGATGCCCTGCGGAGGCCGCACGAAGCTTGGCTGGGGAAACCCGGTTGTGCGGGACATCGAGTTGAGCCTGAAGCGTATGTGCCGACTCCGCGAGCATGCCTGGCAGGACATGACCTGTACCGTTGAGGCCGGATGCTCATGGGAGGCGATGCAGGCTCAACTGAAGGAGCACGGGCAGATGGTCGCACTCGATCCGCTGTGGCCGGACCGCGCCACGATTGGCGGCATCGTCGCCTCGAATGATAGCGGCGCAATGCGGCTGAAATATGGCGGCCTGCGCGACCTCATCATCGGCATGACGGTTGTGCTCGCGGATGGCACGGTGGCGAAAAGCGGCGGCAAAGTAGTAAAGAATGTCGCGGGCTATGACATTCACAAACTGATGACCGGCAGTTTCGGCACGCTGGGGTTGATTGTCGAGGTAAATTTCCGCCTGCACCCGGCCGAGGAGCACTCCCGGACGTGGACTGCGGTCGCACCGAACGGAGCAGGCAACGCGAAGCTATTTGCAGAACCGCTCCGCGCTTTGATGGACTCGCTCATGGTTCCGTCATCGGTTCAGTTACGGATCTCAAAAGAGGAATTTGCCCTCGACGTCCGCATCGCCGCGTTGCCCGAGTGCCTCGACGAATATGGAGCTAGCCTTCAGACGATTCTCGGAGGTTTCCCCATTGTCGGGCGGGCCCCGAATGTTTGGAGCGCACGGCAGCAAATGTTCGACAACACGCATGCTGTCGTGTTGAAGATCTCCACGCTTCCCGCCGAAATCTGCTCGATAAGCGCGGAATTATATCAGTGGAGCTTCGGAGATGGACGGGACTTGAAAGTTCTGGCGCAGGCAACCGGCTTGATGACGGTCGCACTCGAAGCTGCACCGGAATCGGTGCCTGCGTTCGTTGAGAGACTGCGCGCGCGTGTACATAAGCTCGGCGGCAGCGTAGTTGTGCTGCAGGTTCCCGATGCACTGCGCGGCACGATTGACGTATGGGGTCCGGACCGGGGAAGTGGGGCATTGATGCATGAGGTCAAGCGCCGCTTCGATCCCGGCCGCATTCTCAACCCCGGCCGCTTTGTGGGAAGCATCTGACCCTATGCCGCCGACCACCACTCCGCAGCAACAACATCCGTCCAGCTTCGATGCGCATCATCCGCCGGAGAAGAAGTACCTCGACGACTGTGTGCACTGCGGATTCTGCCTGCCCGCTTGTCCCACCTATGTCCTCTGGGGCGAGGAGATGGATTCGCCGCGTGGCCGAATCTACATGATCAAGAAAGCCGCGGAAGGCGAGGCGCCGCTCGACGAGCGTTTTCGCCTGCACATGGATAACTGCCTTGGCTGCATGGCCTGCATGACAGCTTGCCCCTCCGGTGTCCAATACGACAAGCTCATCGAACCGGCGCGCGCACAGATCGAGCGCAACCTTCCGCGCAGCCTTGGCGAGTCTCTCTTTCGCCGCTTGCTCTTCGCGACGTTCCCATATCCAGCTCGGCTGCGGCTGCTCGCGCTGCCCTTGCGCGTTTATCAAAAATGCGGCCTCCGTTCCCTGGTCAGGTCAACCGGAATAACCAGGTTGCTTCCGAAACGATTGGCAGCCATGGAGGCGTTGCTGCCCGATGTGCCGGCCCGCCTGTTTGAGCGGCCTCAATCGACGGTTCAACCTATGACAACTCCGCGCCGCCGGGTAGGAATGCTAAGCGGATGCGTGCAACAAGTCTTCTTCTCTCATGTGAACGCAGCCACTATGCGTGTGCTAGCCGCGGAAGGCTGCGAAGTGATCATTCCCGGCGAACAATCATGCTGCGGGGCTCTCATGCTCCACTCCGGAATGGAAGCCGATGCTGTCGCCCTCGCCAAAAAAATGATCGTCGTCTTCGAGACCGCCAAAGTAGACACGATTGTGATCAACTCGGCCGGTTGCGGATCCACGATGAAGGAATACGGTCACCTGCTGCGCGACGACCCGGCATGGGCTGAACGCGCAGCCGCTTTCTCTGCCAAGTGCAAAGACATCTCTGAATTCCTCTGCGAACTCCCAGCCCAGGCGCCGCGCCATTCCCTCAGACTGCGTGTCGCCTATCATGATGCCTGCCATCTGCAGCATGCGCAGGGCGTGCGTGAACAGCCGCGCCGCCTCCTGGCCGGCATCCCTTCGCTGGAAGTCGCCGAAATTCCGGAAGCCAGTCTCTGCTGCGGTTCGGCAGGCGTGTTCAACTTATTGCAGCCGGAGACAGCCAGCCAACTCGGCAGCCGCAAAGTTGATAACCTTCTGTCCACGGGTGCACAGGCGGTGGCTTCGGCCAATCCCGGCTGCCTCCTGCAACTTACAAGCGGCCTTCGCCATCGAGGCTTGAAGACAATGCCTGCCTTTCATATGGTTGAGTTACTCGATGCGTCGATCCGCGGCATGTCCAGCGAAGGTTTACTGCACGGAAAGACGGGCGAAATGATTCTGTGAAAAAGGGAGAACCACGATGTCCACCACGATTCATCTGTCAGGCGTTGAGATCCTCGCGCCAGTTTCCGAAAGTTACGCCGCAATCCTGACCCCGGAAGCCGTTGCTTTCATCGTGGACCTGCAACGCACCTTCAACGCCCGCCGCAAAGAGTTACTCGAGGCACGCCAGGTGCGGCAAAAGAAACTCGACGCGGGCGAGCGTCCGAACTTCCTTGCCGAGACGCGCTCCATTCGCGAATCCGCATGGACCGTCGCGCCCCTGCCTGCCGATATCCTGGACCGCCGGGTGGAAATTACGGGACCTGTTGACCGAAAAATGATCATCAACGCACTCAATTCCGGCGCGAAGGTTTTCATGGCCGATTTTGAAGACTCCAGCACGCCGACGTGGAACAATCTGCTCGATGGCCACATCAATCTGCGTGATGCCATCCGGAGAACGATCACCTACGCCGACCCCGCCACAGGCAAGCAGTACAAGCTCAATGACAAAGTCGCAGTGCTGTTTGTGCGTCCGCGCGGCTGGCACCTGGAGGAGCGCCACGTGCTCGTCGATGGCGAACCAATGTCCGGTTCCATATTCGATTTCGGTCTCTACTTCTTCCACAATGCGAGCGAATTACTGGATCGCGGCAGCGGCCCGTATTTCTACTTGCCCAAGATGGAGAGCCACCTGGAAGCGCGGCTGTGGAACGATATCTTCATCCGCGCTGAAAAGGAAATCGGTGTTGCCCAGGGATCGATCAAAGGCACCGTGCTCATCGAAACCATACTCGCCAGCTTCGAGATGGACGAGATTCTTTACGAACTGCGTGACCACTCCGCCGGGCTCAACTGCGGCCGCTGGGATTACATCTTCAGCTTCATCAAAAAATTCTCCAATGATGCTCGCGCCATACTTCCCGATCGCGCCCGCGTCACGATGACCACCCACTTCATGCGCAGCTATTCAAATCTGGCCATCAAGACCTGCCATAAGCGCAATGTGCATGCGATGGGAGGTATGTCGGCGTTCATTCCCATCAAGTCTGACCCGGTAGCCAACGAAAACGCGATCGCGCAAGTACGCGCCGACAAAGAACGCGAGGCCACCGATGGCCATGACGGTACCTGGGTTGCGCATCCCGGGCTTGTGCCTGTGGCGCTCGAGATTTTCGATCGCCTGATGCCCCAGCCCAACCAGATTTCGAAGCAGTTGCCCGATTACCATCCCACCGCCGAAGATCTGCTCCGGGTTCCGGAAGGGGAGATCACCGAGGCGGGAGTGAAACAGAATGTGGCCATTGGCCTGGGATATCTCGAGGCATGGTTGCGCGGCATCGGCTGCGTCCCGCTCTTCAACCTGATGGAGGACGCCGCGACCGCCGAGATCAGCCGCGCGCAACTCTGGCAATGGGTGCACCACAAGGCAAAACTCTCTGACGGGAGAGTCGTGGAGCTTGCACTCGTGGAAAGCATGATTGCCGGCGAACTCGATCGACAAAAGATCGCCGTCGATGCCGTGCGCTATGCCGCCTATGTCGCGGCCGCGGATCTGATGCTTGAGTTGGTACGGGCGCCGAAGTTCATCGACTTCCTGACGCTCTCGGCATATCAGCGCGTTCTGAAAGAGGAAGGACTTTGCCCCGACAAAGAAAAGATCGCGGCCGGCCCCACATTTCCTGTTTGAGTTGGGCGCCGGCAGCCGTATAGTGGCGTCGTGATCCAGGCTGGCAATGGGAGAAGCTCCACAATGGACCGAGCGGCGTGTCTGAAGCGATGGCAAGCGAGTAGCGCGGCGGGGACCCCCATCATCGGGGCTGGCGCGGGCACCGGAATTTCCGCCAAGTGCGCGGAAGCGGCGGGAGCGGATCTCATCATCATCTACAATTCGGGCCGCTACCGTATGGCTGGCCGAGGATCCCTGGCTGGTCTCATGCCCTACGGGGACGCGAACGCCATCGTCATGGAGATGGCCCGCGAGGTGTTGCCTATCGTTCGCAACACACCGGTGTTGGCAGGCGTCTGTGGGACCGATCCTTTTCGCGTCATGGATATGTTTCTTCGCGACATGAAACAGCTCGGCTTCTCAGGAGTGCAGAACTTCCCAACAGTGGGACTGATCGATGGCCGCTTCCGCGAGAGTCTTGAGGAAACCGGCATGGGATACGACCTGGAAGTTGAGATGATTGCGCAAGCGCATGACCTTGACCTGCTCACTTGCCCGTATGTCTTCAACGAAGACGAAGCGAAGGCCATGGCAAACGCGGGCGCAGACCTCTTGATTGCCCACATGGGATTGACCACCAAAGGAACCATCGGCGCCAGGACAGCTCTCAGCCTCGATCAATCAGTCGAGCGAATTCAAGCCATCCAGGCGGCTGCCATCTCCGTCCGTCCCGAGATTCTGGTGCTTTGTCATGGCGGCCCGATTGCCGAGCCTGATGATGTGCAGTACATCCTCACTCGGACCAGGGGAGTCTGCGGGTTCTTTGGCGCCTCGAGCATCGAGCGTCTGCCCACCGAGCGCGCCATCACCGAGCAGGTCAGGAATTTCAAAAATCTGCGCATCCATATGGACCACAACTAAAGGAGCAGGCATGTCCAAGTTCGCCGGTCGCCGTTTCGTAACACCCGCCGCTGTCGAAACGCAGGTCTTCGATTGGGGAACGATCAAGTGGCTCAGCGAACCGCGCGTCACCGGCACGGAGCGCTTCACCATGGGTGTTGTGCTCTTGCAACCCGGGAGAGGCCACGCTCGGCACAATCACCCGGGAACTGAAGAGGTCCTCTATGTAGTCTCCGGGCAGGGCAGGCAGATGATCGATATCGACGGTGAACAGTGGGAACCCATCGGTGCCGGCGAAGTGATCCACATTCCCGCCGACGTCTACCACTCCACGGTGAACACTGGCTGGGAGCCATTGAAACTGATTGCCATTTATTCGCCGCCGGGCCCCGAAGCGCTTCTCCGCGCGATGCCGGAGTGCCGGGTTGTTGCCCCCGGCGAGCTGCGATGACGACCCGGACCATTGTTCTAATCGGCACGTTCGACACCAAGGGGGAAGAGTTCTCCTTCTTGCGGGAGCGGATCGAGAGCGCGGGTCTGCGAACGCTGATGATCGATGTCGGCGTGCTTGTCAGTCCGCCCTTTGCGGTCGACATCTCACAGGAGGAGGTTGCCGCGGCCGCAAACGAGAATCTCGCCGCGCTCCGAGCAGACAAAGACCGAGGTCGAAGCATCGCCGCCATGGCCGTCGGGGCGAAGGCAATTCTTGGCCGGCTTTTTGAACAAGGAGCCATTCATGGGGTGGCTTCCCTGGGCGGTTCTGCGGGAACGACCATTGCCACCGCGGCCATGCGTGCCCTCCCCTATGGCTTCCCGAAATTGATGGTTTCCACGCTGGCCTCCGGCGATATTAAGCCCTACGTGGGAACTACCGACATTTGCATGATGCCTTCGGTGCTCGACATCGCGGGCTTGAATCACGTCTCCCGCCGAATTATTAGCAATGCTGCTGGAGCGATTTGCGGCATGGTTCGATCGGAGGCGGGCGTCTCCCTCGACGAGAAGCCCGCGATCGCGGCGACCATGTTTGGCGTGACGACCCCTTGTGTCACGGCCGCCCGGCACATCCTCGAAGTGAGAGGCTACGAAGTTCTGGTCTTTCACGCGACAGGAACCGGCGGACAAGCGATGGAAAAGTTGATCGAAGACGGTGCATTTCGAGCTGTCCTCGACATCACGACCACGGAACTTGCAGACGAACTGGTGGGCGGTGTGATGAGCGCGGGACCACACCGGCTTGAAGCCGCGGGCCGGAAGGCCATTCCCCAACTAGTCTGCCCGGGCGCGATCGACATGGTGAATTTCGGGCCGCAGGAATCAGTGCCTGCCCAGTTCCGGGGCCGCAACCTGTACGTCCACAACCCCAGCGTAACTCTGATGCGGACGACGCCCGAAGAGTGTGCGGAGATCGGACGCATTACAGCCATCAAGCTCAACCGCGCCGGCGGGCCTGTGACCGTGCTGATCCCCCTTAGAGGTGTTTCCGCCATCGACAAGATCGGTGGACCGTTCTACTCGCCAGAGGCGCTCGATGCATACCGCAGCGCCTTGAAAGCGTCGCTTAGCCCAGCCATCCGGCTTGTTGAGCTTGACGCGCACATCAACGACCCGGAATTTGCGCTTGCTGCCGCGGATCTGCTGGTGGAATCGCTCGGCGCCCCAATGGAAACGAGGGCGGCTCGTGTACCCAGGTGAGCTACACGACGACTCCGATCCCATCACGGACGATGGCTCGGTTCGCCCGCCGCGAACCAGCCACGAGAGCTAAATGTCCCAGAATGATGTATCTTGGACTACACTGATCCGTACCGTATAAGCAGTCTTTGAATTGCGCCCCAAAAATGCCTGACCCGAAGCGAACCTTGCGTGTCGTGATCCCGATAGCACTCCTCGCGCTGTTGCTCGGGTCCACGCTCGGAGCAGTGTGGCATCACCATGCCAATACTTCTTCCGACACCTGTGTGTTATGCCATCTGGTCATCGCACCGTCGGTGGCAGGCATCGGTGCATGTGTTCTGGTCCCCAAAGGTGCCGGGCCCGAGCCTCGATACATCAGCTTTATCGCCCGCTCTGACGCGCGGCAGATTCCCCCGCGAGCCCCTCCTGCATAGCGTCCGCATACCTTCCGTGCCTTAACGGTAGTTCCAGATCAGCGCATGTCTCTCGTGAAGGGGGCTGATTGCCTATGCATTTGCTAGGATTCTGCGTTCCATTGCTGCTTGTAACCGGTTCGCTTTTCGAGGCCGCGGGTGCCCAGGCGCCACCCAATCAAAGCCAATCGCCTGCGCCCCCACAAGCAAGCCAGCTTGCCCAAAAGCCTGGCGTTGTGACCATTTCGCTCGATGACGCCATTCAGATGGCGCTCCAGCACAATCACAATCTGCTGGCCGCGCGCACCACGATTCAGCAAAACCAGGCGGAAGAAACGACGGCCAATCTGCGGCCCAACCCGGTGCTTTTAGGGGACGCGCAGTTCTTGCCGATTTTCGAGCCAAGCCAGTTCAGCGCCGATTATATCGACAACACGGCGCAATTTGACCTCGGCGTCAGCTACCTGTTTGAGCGCGGCAAGAAAGCGGCAACACCGTCTGCAGGCCGCGAAGGACCAGACGGCTGTGACGCGTTCGCAGGTCGCCGACAACGAGCGCAGTCTTACCTTCAGCGTGGCCACGCAGTTCATCAACGTTGAGCTTGCCGAATCGACACTGGAGCTGGCGACCCAGGATCTCAAGAGCTTTCAGAACACGGTCGATATCGCGGAAGCGCGTTACAAGGCGGGCGACATCGGCGAGAACGATCTGCTGAAGATCAAGCTTCAGATGCTTCAGTTCCAGACCGACGTGTCCGCGGCGCAACTCGCCAGGATGCAGGGACTATCGGACCTGCGGCAACTGCTCGGCTACGAATCGATAGGGCCGGACTATGACGTCGCCGGGGCGTTCGATTATCAGCCCGTCCCAGGCAATCTGGAAGATTTTCAATCGAAAGCCCTGCAAAACAGGCCGGATCTACGGGCGGCGCAGTTGGGCGTAGCCGCGGCGAACAGCCAACACGAGTTGCAGAAGGCCATCGGCAAAAGGGATGTTACCGGGCAGGTGAGCTACACCCACCTGGGATCCAATAACATCTCACTCTTCGGACAAATCCAGTTGCCCATCTTCGACCGCAATCAGGGCGAGATTGCGCGTGCCGGCTTCGCCATCACGCAAGCGCAGGAGCAGGCGAAGTTCACCAGCGGGCAGGTGATGACGGATGTGCGGGACGCCTTTGAGAATCTGCGCACCAACGATCAGATCGTCGGCCTCTATCGTTCGGGATACCTCGACGAGGCGCAGCAATCTCGCGATATCAGCGAATACGCCTACAAGCACGGCGCGGCGAGCCTGCTTGATTTTCTCGACGCGGAGCGCAGCTACTAGAGCTACCCAACTCGGCTACCGGCAGGCGCTCGCATCGTACCTGCTCGCGCTCGAACAGCTTCGCGAAGCGGTAGGAACCAGGAGCTTACCATGAAGATCGCATCCATCGCGGGCCGCGGGAATCAACGCGCGCTGGCGCTTGCTTTTATCGTCATGGCCACGGCCTGCCACTCCAACGACAGCGGCCAGGCAGGTCAGATGACGTCGTTCTCCGCGAGCGCCTCCAAGTCCGCGACCCCGCAGCTCTTCACCATTCCCCAGGACCAGATGTCACACGTGCAGGTGGTGACGGTCGCGCCGACTAATTTGAAGCGCACGCTGCGGCTCACGGGCACGGTGGCATATAACGCTTTCAAGACCACGCCGGTGATCACTCAGGTAGGCGGCCCTGTGAGCCGGATCCTGGTCGTGCCCGGGGAGCATGTAAAGGCCGGCCAACCCATGCTCGAAGTGAGCAGTCCCGACTATTCGCAGTTGCTGGACGCCTATTTGAAAGCGGCAGACTCTTTCCGGCTGGCGCAGAAAAATTATACCCGCGCGCAGGACCTCTATCAACACCATGCCATCGCCGAGCGCGATCTGGAACAGGCCGAGTCCGACCGCAACCAGGCGCAGGCAGATCTGAATGCGGCCGAACAGGGCATGAAGATTCTCGGGATCAAGAATCCGGCCGACTTGGCAAAGGCGCCTTCGTCCGCGCAGATTCCGGTGCTTGCGCCCATCAGCGGCGAGGTGGTGGAGCGCCTGGTCTCGCCCGGTCAGGTAGTGCAGGCGGGGCAGACGCAGGCTTTTACCATCTCCGATCTGAGCACGGTGTGGGTTCTTGCCAATGTTTACCAGGCCGACCTCGCCTTCGTTCAGAGCGGAGACGATGTCGTGGTGCAGACGGACGCTTATCCCGACAGCTTCCACGGAAGGATTTCCTATGTCTCGCCGGCGCTCGACCCAAACACCAGAACGCTGCAGGCGCGCATCGTGGTGGACAATCCGGGCGAAAAGCTGAAAAGAGACATGTATTGCACCGTCACGGTGACCGCAGGCTCATTCTCAAATGTGATCGCTGTCCCTGACTCATCGGTTCTGCGCGATGACAATAACCAGCCATTTGTTTATGTCGCAAACGGCGCAAACCAGTTTGGCAGGCGCGACGTGGAACTCGGTGCAAGCCAGAATGGCCAGACGCAAATCCTGAAGGGCATTTCCGTTGGAGACAGGGTTGTTGGCGATGGCAGCCTGTTTCTTCAGTTTGCTAACTCGCTGCAACACTGAGGGGGCGGCTTCGAATGATTCATCGCATCGTTCAGTTTGCGCTGCGGCAACGGGTATTGGTCCTGCTCCTGGTCGCATTCATCTGCGTCGGCGGAGTCGATCTCCGTTTCACCACATGCCGGTGGATGCGTATCCCGATCTCTCGCCACCGATGGTGGAGATCATCACGCAGTGGCCGGGCCACGCGGCAGAAGAGATCGAACGGCTGGTCACCGTTCCCACAGAAGTGGAGATGAACGGCGTTCCGAAGATGTCGGTGATGCGTTCCATTTCGCTGTACGGACTTTCGGACGTCATCCTGACATTCGACGAAGGCACGGACGACTATTTTGCGCGCCAGGTCGTGTTTCAGCGGCTGAGCGAGGTGACCTATCCGCAGGGCGTCACTCCGACGCTTGCGCCGCTTGCGAGTCCCTCCGGGCTGGTCTATCGATACGTATTCGAGAGCCCCGACCGCACGCCGCAGGAACTGAAGACCTTTGAAGACTGGGTGATCGAGCGCGAATATAAACAGGTGCCCGGCGTCGCCGATGATTCCGGCTTCGGCGGCACGGTGATGCAGTATCAGGTGCTCCTCGATCCGGCCAAGCTCTACGCCTACCACATCACCGTGCCGACCGTGATTCAGCAGCTTTCGGTGAATAACTCCAATGCGGGAGGCGGATTCTACTCGCAGGGCGGTCAGTTCTACTACGTTCGCGGCCTCGGCCTCATTCGCGACACCTCCGATATCGGCAACGTCGTCGTGGGCTCGCAAAACGGCGTGCCGGTGCGCATCCGCGACATTGGCGATGTGGTCATCGGAAACGCCCCGCGCCTGGGCGAATTCGGTTTCAACAAAACGGATGATGCCGTCGAAGGCGTCATCATGATGCGACGCGGCGAGCAGACGCAGAATGTGCTCAAGGGCGTCGAAGCAGAAGACCCAGGCAGCTGAATGAACACATCCTGCCCGCCCGACGTAAAGGTGCGCCCCTACTACGACCGCAGCGACCTTGTTCAGCTGACCATCGACACTGTCGAACACAACATGCTGCTGGGCATGGCCCTCGTCCTTATCGTGCTGATGGTCTTTCTGGTCAGCATTCGCGCGGCGGTGATCGTGGCGCTCACCATTCCCGCTGTCGTTGCTCTTCTCGTTCATCTTTCTGCACGCGCGAGGAATCCCGGCAAATCTGCTTTCGATCGGCGCCATCGATTTCGGAATTCTCATTGACGGAACCCTGGTGATGGTGGAGAACATCTTCCGCGAACTGGGCGCGCGCGAAGGCCAGAAATACGACCTGCAAGAAGTGATCCTGACGGCCGCCAAGGACGTCGATCGTCCGATCTTCTATTCCGTCGCTGTCATCATTGCGGGTTATCTTACCGATCTACGCGCTGAGCGGGCCGTCGGGAAAGCTATTCAAGCCGATGGCCGACACGGTGGCGATCGCACTCGTCGGCGCGCTGATCCTGACCCTCACGCTCGTTCCCGTCATGTGCGCTTACTGGTTCAAGAAAGGTGTGCACGAGCGCGAGAACAAGCCCTTCGAATGGATTCGCGATCGATATGCGGTGCAGCTCGAGTGGTGCCTCGATCATCCCAAGACGACCATGATTGGGTCGACCATCATCTTCGCCGCCACGCTCCTGCTCGTTCCTTTCATTGGCGGAGAGTTCATGCCCCATCTCGACGAAGGCGCGCTGTGGGTTCGCGCGACCATGCCGTACACGGTCTCGTTCGAAACGGCGAGCAAGTTCTCGCCGCAGGTTCGCAACATTCTCCTGAAGTATCCGATGGTCACCGACGTCGGCTCGGAGCTCGGACGTCCCGACGATGGCACCGACCCCACGGGATTCTTCAACGATGAGTTTTACGTGGGCCTGAAGCCGTATAGCGATCCTTCCTGGAAGACCGGCACGATCCACAACAAGGCGGAGCTGACCGAGGACATCCAGAAGCAGCTCAGTGCATTTCCGGGAGTCATCTTCAACTACACGCAGCCGGCCGAAGACGCGGTGGACGAAGCGCTGACGGGACTGAAGAGCGCGCTGGCGGTGAAGATCTACGGCCCCGACCTGAATGTTCTCCAGACCAAGGCGCTCGAGATCAAGCGCCGCCTTTCGCAGGTGCCGGGATTCACGGAGTTGACCGTAGTGCGCGAACTTGGCCAGCCCAGCCTCTTGATCGACGTGGATCGCGACAAGATTGCCCGCTACGGCATCAACGTTGCGGACGTAGAGGCAATCGTGCAGGCGGCCGTGGGCGGCCAGGCGGCCACCCAGGTGATCCAGGGCGAGAAGCTTTTCGACCTGGTAGTGCGCATGAAACCGGAATTTCGCGAGAATGCGCAGCAGATCGGCAACCTGCTCGTCGGGACGCCTTCGGGTCAGCAGATTCCTTTGAGCGAGCTCTCGAACATTCACGAAGCCGGCGGCGCGTCGTTCATCTATCGCGAAAACAACTCGCGCTATATCGGCGTGCAGTACAGCATTGAAGGCCGCGATCTTCAAAGCGCGGTGCGCAATGGCCAGCGCTCGATCGCGGATATTGCGAAATCCTTGCCCGCCGGGTATCGGCTCGACATGGGGCGGCGAGTATGGTGAATTGCTCCAGGCACAACACCAGATGGAATTCATCGGCCCGCTGGCCGTGCTGATCATTTTCATGATCCTGTTTGCGCTCTACGGGAACTTCAAATTTCCGATCGTCATTGCGCTCGGGGTCATCCTGACCGTGCCTGTAGGCGCCCTGATCGCTCTTAAGCTGACCAACACGCCTTTTAGCGCCTCGTCAGGGCTCGGCCTGCTCGCGTTGATGGGCGTTTCAGTCGAGACAGCCGTCATTCTTGTCTCCTACATCAACAAGCTGCGCCTCGAAAACAAAGACATTCGCACGGCAACGCGCGAGGCCTCGCTCCTGCGGCTGCGGCCCATCATGATGACCGCGCTTGTCGCCTGTCTGGGGCTTTTGCCGGCAGCGCTTTCGACCGGCATCGGTTCCGACACGCAGAAGCCCTTTGCGATCGTGATCGTTGCGGGCCTGGTTTCGCGGCTCTTCCTCGGCTTCTTCGTGAACCCTGTGCTATACGAAATGGTCGCCCGCGATGGAGACGTCCTGCAGGTCTGACCCCGGGTGCCAGATTATGATGCAGAGAGAAGTGGATGGCAAACTTTCACGATAAAGCGGCAAAGAGCGACGGGCAGGACTAGAATCCCTGCGAGTCATCCGATTGGCGATTTCGCACCCCACAATGGAGGACAAATGAGCAAAGGCTATTGGGTTGTCGCGTACCGTTCGGTCTCAGACCAGACCGCGCTCAAACACTATGGCGAGCTCGCGGGTCCGGCTATAGCGGCCGGAGGCGGCAAGGTTCTAATTCGGACGGCCGACGCGATCGAACCGCGTGAATCGGGATTGAAACAGCGGACTGTCGTGACGGAATTCGAAAGCTTTGAAAAAGCCCTGGCGACTTACAATAGCCCCGCTTACGAAGCAGCCCGAAAGGTCCTCGGTTCCGCAGCAGAGCGGGACTTTCGCATCGTCGAAGGCATTGCCTAAGGTTCCGGCAACAACCTGCTGCGGACCAGCCCGTTAGCTTGACGGCCACATCCGAAAGGAAAAGGTGGAGAGACCCTCCGTCCGCCGTACCGCTATGCTCAGTCGATCTAGGGCGGGCCCGCCTTCATCACCCTTTTGAAGGGCTCTCGCCCCTGCCCAATTTTGTCGCAAGCCGCTCAACGTCCCGCCCGCCAAGCAGATCGGCAGTGAAGGCTCCGTTTGCCTGAATGACCCGCGCGATGCAGCCAGTCCAGCCAGTCTGATGGCTGGCGCCGATGCCCGCACCATTGTCGCCATGAAAGTACTCGTAGAAGAGGATATTGTCTCGCCATTGGGGGTCGGTTTGGAATTTCTCCGCGCCGCCATATACCGGCCGGCGCCCCGATCCGTCCCGGACAAATGTACTGATGAGTCGCTCTGCCAACTCGTGCGCGACCTCGAACAACGTCAGGTAATTCCCCGAACCGGTCGGGCACTCCACCTTGAACGTATCGCCATAGTAAGCGCCCAGCCGTAGGAGGGAGAGGTAGAGCAGGAAGTTAACCGGCATCCAGACCGGCCCCCGCCAGTTGGAGTTTCCGCCGAACATTCCGCTGTCAGAGTCGCCGGGCAGATACGTAACGCGATACTCCTGGCCGCTCAGGCCGAAAACAAAGGGGTGATCAAGGTGATAACGCGACAGCGCCCGGATACCGTGCGGACCGAAGAACTCGTTCTCGTCGAGCATTCTCGCCAGGATGCGGCGAAGCTTCTCCTCGTTTACGGTGGCAAGCAATCGTCTGCCCGCCAGGCCAGGGGTGCTCGGCATGTGAAGGTTCGCCGCAAGCTCGGGGTGGCGTTGCATGAATTCCCGAATTTTTTTCGCGGCTGTCGGCAATTTGTCGAGCGTGTTTTCCTCGAAGATCGCGACCGCCGCCAGCGGTAAAAGGCCGACCATGGATCGTACCTTCAAGCGGAAAGCCTGACCGTTGGGCAGACGAAGCACGTCGTAGAAGAACCCGTCCTCTTCATCCCACATCTTGTCTTGATGTTCGCCCATCCGGTCCATCGCTCCTGCAATCCACATGGTGTGTTCGAAGAACTTTACGACGAATTCCTCAAAGGCCGGGTAATGCAGGGCAAGTTCCACCGAGATTCGCAGCATTTGCTGGCTGAAAAACACCATCCAGGCGGTCCCGTCAGCCTGTTCCAGATACCCGCCTGTGGGCAGCGGCGCGCTGCGGTCGAACACGCCTATGTTGTCGAGGCCCAGGAAGCCCCCTTCGAAGACGTTGTTTCCCGACCGATCCTTGCGATTGATCCACCAGGTGAAGTTGACCAGGAGTTTGGAGAATGCATAGAAAAGAAAGCGGACGTCCCCCTCACCGTTTCGCTCCTTGTCCGTCAGGTAAATCTGCATGGTGGCATATGCATGCACGGGCGGATTAACGTCACTGAAGTTCCACTCATAGGCCGGCATCTGCCCGTTGGGGTGAAGATAGTCGTTGCGCAGTATCAGGTCGAGTTGCGACTTTGCAAAATCCGAGTCCACCGTCTGGAAGGCCAGCATATGAAACGCCAGGTCCCACGCCGCATACCACGGGTATTCCCACTTGTCCGGCATCGATATGATGTCGTCATTGTCCATGTGGAACCATCCGCTGTTGCGCACCTTCGAACGCACCTCGGGCGAAGACCACGGCCCAACCTCGTGCTCCTTGAGCCACTTGTTGAGGTCGTAGTAGAAATACTGCTTGCTCCAGAGCATGCCGGCCAGCGCCTGTCGCATCACTCGGGCGCGATCGGGGTCGGTTCTCACTTTGGCCGGCATGATGTCGTCGTAAAATTCATCCGCCTCTTGAATGCGCTGTGCGAAGAACTCGTCGAAATCCTTGAACGGACTTTCTGCCGCGCCGGGAATCTCTTGCGCCAGCCGCAGACGTACAACCCGGGTTTCCCCAGCACCGACGTTAAGGATGTAATGCGGACACGCCTTGGTCCCGCGATTGGAGGCGTTCACCGCCTGCGCGTTACCGTTGACGACGAAATCGTTGATGCCGTCCTTGACGTAGGCTGAAGCGTTTGTTCCGCCGAAGAGCCTCGCGTTGTTCGTCTCGTTCTCGGTGAACAACAGCGGTGGCTCACCCTCGCAGTAGAAGTTGTAGCCAGCGAACGATGCCGCGTCCACGGGGTCAGTCAGACGAGCCGAGACTACGCTCAGGCCTTCCTGCTGGCGGCCTTCCAGTACCGGCTTGGCGGCGCCTTCCTCCCACGACCAGGTATTGCGGAACCAGAGCGTCGGCAGCAGATGCAGCGTGGCCGTTTCGGGCCCGCGGTTGGCCACGCTGATTCGAATGCCGAGGTCGTCGGGGCCGGCCTTGGCGTATTCCACAAAAACGTCGAAATAACGGTCCTCATTGAAGACGCCAGTGTCGAGCAACTCATACTCCAGCGCCTGGCGGCCGCGCTCGCGGTTTGTCCGGATGAGGTCCCCATAGGGATACGCCGCTTGCGGGTATTTATAGAGGTACTTCATGTAGGAGTGCGTCGGCGTGCTGTCGAGATAGAAGTAATACTCCTTGACATCCTCGCCATGATTGCCTTCGCTGTTCGTCAGACCGAACAGCCGCTCTTTTAGAATCGGGTCCTTCCCGTTCCACAGAGCCAGCGCAAAACAGAGTCTTTGATGATCGTCGGAAATGCCCGCCAGGCCGTCCTCACCCCAGCGATAGGCCCGCGACCTCGCCTGATCGTGGGTGAAGTAATTCCAGGCGTTCCCGTCCTCGCTGTAGTCTTCCCGCACGGTCCCCCACTGCCGTTCACTGAGATAGGGACCCCACTTCTTCCACGGGGTTTCCAACGTCCGGGCTTCATCCAGTCTGCGCTGCTCGTTCGTCATCGATCCCTCCATCGCGCTCGCCCAATACAAGGCTGCGCGTTCGCGCAGGCAAGGCAGGAGTCATTATCCAACGATCCTGCCCCGGTCCGCAACAACCGCCGAAAATGTGGAGCAGATGAGGTTACTCGCACTTGCGCCTGCTAAGGGCTTCTGCGAAGATTGGTTGTCGGAAATATGCAGATTCACTCCCGGCCCCATCCAAGAAACTGGACGGTTCCGCTCCTTGTTCTGGGCGCCCTTGGGGCGGTGCTCTTTATCTGCGCCGCCGCACTCATCTTCTATCGGAACTCGCAGCACCTTCTGAATTCTCAGCGCGCGGAAGAGCATTCGCAGCAAGTGCTGAATTCCATGCAAGCGGCGGCCCAACGGCTTGAACGGATCGATTACCTCACCCGCCTTTATCTCATCGAGAAGAACAAAGATGACCTGACTGCCGTTCAGTCCGCCGCTGTTCAGTTAGACAGCGGCCTGGCCCAGTTGGAGGATTCAGTCTGGGACGATGGCCAGCGCAGGCGCGCAGGCAATGGCCATCTCTGCGCGCAGCAACTGATGGTGCAGATCGTCGGTCTGGTTGTACTTCCAAAGACGACGGCAGGCGACAGGACGAGCCTCTCCGGCAAAGTGCTCGAATGCCGCGATATCGTTAGCCGGATGCAGGTCGAGGAAGCATTGCTGCTCAACCAGCGCGGAATTGAACAACGGCAGGACGCCTCCCGTGGCCTCATCGCCGGCGGTGTCTTTCTGCTCGTTTCGCTTGCCGTCGTGCTCTCCCTGTTTGGGTTCCTGGTGCGCGACGCCCGCAGGCGGAAGAAGACAGAAGACGAGATATCGCATACCAATCAGCGGCTTCATTCGATGGTTCAGGCCCTCGAAAGGCAGGCGCAGGAAGAAAGACTTTTGACATCTCTCCGCCAGGAGTTGCAGCTGTGCACCACTCCCGAGGAAGTGCAGCGCACGGCTGTACGCCATATCGCGCAACTCTTGCCCTCCGCGAGGATTGCCCTCTTCGGCGCCATCGAATCACGCCAGGCTCTGGAGATGGCTGCAACATCCGCCAATCAGGCAGTGCTGCACAATGAATTCCCGTTCAGTGCCTGCTGCGCATTGCGGGCCTCTCGACCTCGCCGGCACAGGAACGGCGTGTCTGAAATCGAGTGCACTCATTTTCCGGACGTTCCTCCACAGGATTATCTTTGCATTCCGCTGGCTGCGCATGGGCGTACCCTTGGAGTCCTCTCCGTGTGCTGCGACGAAGCAAACGATTCCGCGCAGCTCGATATGCATGCCGGGATTCTGGAGCGCCTTTCGGAGATAAGTTCCATGTGGCTTGCGGGACTCAACTTGCTTCAGCATCTCGAAAACGAATCCATCCGCGACGGGCTGACCAATCTCTTCAACCGCCGCTTCATGGAAATCTCACTTGAGCGTGAACTGCGCCTCGCATCCAGAGAAATGAGCGCTCTTTCATTGCTCATGCTCGACATCGATCACTTCAAGCTTTTTAACGACACCTTCGGCCACGAGGCGGGAGATGACGTGCTGCGCGGCGTCGGTGAGATTCTGTTGGAATCGGTGCGCTCGGAGGACATTGCCTGCCGTTATGGAGGCGAGGAATTTCTGGTGATTCTGCCGGCCACTGATGCCGAAACGGCTGTGTCGCGGGCCGAGGATATCCGCAAGCGCGTAGCTTCCATGCGCCTCGCCGCTCAGGGAAAAACGCTGAAGGATGTAACCGTTTCGATCGGTGTGTCCGCCTTCCCCCAGGCAGGCAAGACAGTGGGAGACTTGGTGGGCGCCGCCGATCGCGCACTTTATGCGGCAAAGGTCAGCGGACGAAATCGCGTAACCCTGGCGGAATCGGTTATTCCTGCCTGATGCGATTTCGAAGGGTGATTGCAAATTCGTTGGCGACCGGGCCCTTTGACGATGGCGCCCGAATCAGCCCGTCGTCACTGCTCTCGGATTGCGGCCACGGGATCCACGTGGATTGCCTTCAACGCCGGCAGCAGGCAGGCAACCACCGCGATCGCCATCAGCAGCACAGTGACGCAGACGACGGTCAACGGATCAGTCGCCGACACTCCATAGAGCAATCCGCGCAGGAAGCGTGTCAAGAGCATCGAGACCAGCAAACCTAGCCCCAGCCCGACCGCCGTCATCCGCAGTCCCTGGGTCAGCACCAGCCGCAGCACATCCGAGCGCGTGGCGCCCAGTGCGACCCGAATTCCGATCTCGTGGGTGCGTAATTGCGTGCGGTAGGCCACCAAACCATAGATCCCGGTTGATGCGAGTGCCAGCGCGAGAAGCCCGAACACGGTCGCAAAGAGCGCTTGAATTCGAGCAAACGAGCTGGCGACCTGCGTGGTTTCGTAGAGCGCGCGTACGTCCGTGAGCGGCACCTTGGCATTGATCTGACGCACAGCTTCTTCGATCGCCGGCGCCAGGTTGTGCGGATCGCCGCGCGTTTTCACCTGGATGATTGTCTCGGTATCGCTCACCTGGAAGTAAGGAAGATAGAGCAGCGGCTCCGGAGCTTCATTCACGAACTGATGCTTGGTATTTCTGGCCACGCCCACGATCGTGTACGGATCGAGCCAGACCATCAACTTCTTGCCCAGCGGATTCTGGCCAGGCCAATAACGGCGTGCCGCGGTCTCGTCCACGATCGCAACCCGCGGCGCGGTTTCATTATCATCGACGGTGAAGGCGCGCCCCTGCAAAATGGGAATGTTCAATGTTTCGAAGTAGCGCGCGCTCACGTCGGCGCGGCGCACCTCGGTGGACTCGTGCGGCCGTGGTACGTAGCCCTCGGGACAAACCTCCGCCGGCTTGTGTTGGAAGCTCATGGGCAACCAGTCCGTGATCGAGGCGGACGCAATCCGCGGAATGGTCTGAATCTTGTCATAGAGCTTGTGTTCCAGTCTGCGCGTCTCGTCGCCCGTGTAGCCCGCGGCGCTAAGGTCGATCGCGGCTGTCAACACGTGGGCCTGTTCAAAACCCGGATCCGCCTCGCTCTCCGCTCTCAGCGTGCGCAGGAACAAGCCCGATGTGACCAGCAGCGCCAGGGACAGTGCGATCTGCGCCACGACCAGCCCGCTGAGGACGCGGCGGTTCTGCCCTCCGCCTGACACGTTCGCGGATTCCTCCTTGAGTGCTTCGACGGCCGCCACATGCGATGACCGCCACGCCGGCAGTGCCCCGCAAATCATACTCGTCGCCACTGCCAGGACAAGGATTGCCGCAATCACGTTGGCATCCACATATCCATTCAACGCAGTGGGATTCGCATTGGGCGGGATCAGGCCTGACAGCGACTTCGATGTCAACAACGTGAGCAGCACCGCCAACGCTCCGCCACCCAGCGAAACCACCAACCCCTCAAAAACCATCTGGCGCATCAGCGCCACGCGCGTCGCGCCGAGGGATAAGCGGATGGCGAGTTCGCGCCGCCGCGAAACAAAGCGGACCAGCGTCATGGTGGCAATATTCGCGCCGGTGAGCAGCAGCAGGACGGCCGCGACGACAAGCAGGAACGGCATCGTGGAGGCGATGTAGATATTGGCCCCAAAGGGCGACCGCCACAGAGGATCGAGCGTAATAGTGTTTGTGCCCAGATGGTCGCCGGGATATCGGGCCACCAGTTGCCGCATGATGACTTCGAGATCCTGGGTAGCCTGGGTCCGGCTGACTCCGGGCCGCAGCCTGCCCATCCCGTTGAGCCGAAATTGCCCCCGGCGCTCGATCCAGTCATTGCTCCCCGGGTCTGTGTTCGCCGCCAGCGGCACCCAGGCGTCGCTGCGGATGCCGGGCATGCACCCGATGAATCCGCTTGGCGCAACGCCGATCACCGTCCCGTGATGCCGGGCGATCTCAATCGATTTGCCGACAATTGCCGGATCCGATGCGAATTGTTTCTGCCACAGCGAATAGCTCAGCACCACGTAGGGGACACCGCCCGGCTGGGCCTCCTCATCGGGACGGAAGAACCGCCCCAGAAATGGCTTGATCCCCAGCACATCAAAGTAATTCCCCGACGCATTGGTCACGTAAATTCGCACGGGTATCTCTCCGCCCGTGAGCGCCAGCCAGTCGTGGTGATAGGCGAGCATTCCGCTCAGTGTGTGGTTCATCGCGCGCATATCGCGGTAGTCGGGCAGTGACATCGGCGGCGACGGAGAAATGTTCCACGCGCCGCGCATCACCGAGACCAGCTCCCCGGTTCTTTGTGCGCCGGGAATCGGATGCAGCAAGGTCGCGTTGATCCAGCTGAAGACCGTACTGTTGGCACAGATTCCCAGTCCCAGCATCAGCACGGCCACGGTCGTGAACCCTGGATTCTTGCCCAGCTGCCTCAGTGCGTTCCGGAAGTCCTTGCCAGTTCCTGCCATAGAAGTCGATCCTGATTGGTTCCGCGTCGGGGTCGATGCCAGCGGACGACAACTCTCCGTGGCGACCGTGAAACAGATGCCAGGCAGGCGCGTCCGGCGAGTCGCGCCACTTGACTGCACAATCGGCAAAGAAATACCACGGCCGGTCCGGCAGTCTCTGTGATCATCCGCACAGCGATGCTCTGGCCGGACAGCCAGCAAGGGAAGAGGACCGCTTACTCGTTTGCCTGCTTCAATAACCGGGCGAGATTATCCAGCGCGGGCGGGTCGGCGTCACTCACGAGGACGAACGCGAGTTGCCGGGATTTCCAAGTTTCGATGCCGAAAGAAGTGCCACGGTCCAGGATAGCGGCCGGGAAAAACGATGGGCCCAGGTCCACCGTTCGCTGAAAGATCAACACCGAGATTTTGTGCTGACGGATCGACACGATCAGCTGCGCGCCCGGCTGTTGATGGAAATAAACCATGCGCCCGCCGACGAGTGTGTAATCCGTGCCGTTGAATTCCGGCAGATTGAAAGAGAAGGGAATCTTGCCCTGGAACCATGGCTTCACCGTATGCCTGTCGGTTGAGACCACGTCGACCAGGTTTGTGCTGGACAACGCATTGACGTGCAGGTCCGCCAGCTCCGCAAATGCAGCGGAACGGTGCGCATGCCCGATCCAAACGACGGCGGCCAGCAGAATCGTTGCCAATGCGACTCCGATCGGCGCGGACCAAATCATCCAATTGCGGCGCCTGGGCCTCGCAATCTGCTGCTGCATCTTTCCGCCGAAACTCCGCACTGGGCGCGAAGTGTCCGCGCGCGCCGCGAAGGCTTCGCTGCAGCCTTGCCATCTCCGCAATTTCCGACGCACAGTGCGTGCAGCTTCTCAGATGTTGCTGCAGATCGACGGACTGATCCGGGCGAAGCTCACCGTCCAGGTAGGCTCCCAGCAGGGCGGCGGCGGAACTACATTGCATGGGTAGACCTCCCCGGCGCACCTGCGCGCAATGCCTGCGAAGCATCTTGCGTCCGCGCGACAGGCGCGACATCACTGTCCCGATCGGTACGGCCAGTACTTCGGCAATCTCCTTATACGAGAGCTCCTCCATGTCACTCAGCAGAATCATTTCGCGGTAAGGAAGAGGTAACTCCGCCAGGGCATGCATCACCGACTGCGAGTTCTCCAATTGCAGCAGGAGTAGACTCGGGTGTGATGTTGTGAGCCGCAATCTCGACTCCATCGATCTCGTCATCCATCAGCACCGTATTTTGGACCTTTAATCCGGTGCGTGATGTGAGGAAAGTGTTTCTCAGAATTCTGAACATCCATGCCCGCAAATTGGTGCCTTCCTCGAAAGACTTGAATCCCTTGAGCGCCTTGGCATAGGTTTCCTGCACCAGGTCTTCGGCATCCGTACGATCGCCAGTGAGCCAATGGGCCAGGTTGTACAGTTGGTCGAAGAGTGGCATGGCCAGCATTTCGAAGAACTCGGGGTCCATCTTAGCCTTCCCGATTTGAGATCGAGGCCGGTCTGGTTCCTATTTGCCTGAGGATGCTCTGAGGAACTGAATGATGTCGGCCCGTTCATCCGCTTTGGGTACGTGAAAATCCATATCGTTGTCCGGGATCACAGAGTCGGTATTGATGAGCCACTTATCGAGAGTAACCGCATTCCACACGACCTGGGCCGACTTGAGTGAATCGGAGTACTTGAAGGTTGTGATCGTCCCTGCCTTTCGCCCAAAGACATTGCCTCAGCCGCGGGCCTTCCTTGTCCTTATCGAGCGCGTGGCATCCGCCGCACCGCTTTTCAAATAGCTCCTTGCCTCGCTGCGGGTCACCGGTCGTTAGCCCACTCTGCGAAAAGCCTCCCCGGGGTGCGGATATGGCCAACAGGAATGACCATAGCCGCAGAAGCATGTGGTTGCAATGGTGAAGGTCTGTCTCGTTCGTTGAAGCCCTGCATGCAATCCGATTTTCGTGTTTCATGGTCTCTCTGTCCTTGACTGGAGTGCTGGCTTATTCGGATTTCCGCTGAGCTGCTGCCGGATGCGCTTTCGCTCCGCCCTGGCCCAGTCGTAAATGAGTTGCTGCTCCCGGGTCGTGAGCCGGTTGCCGGGATGCAGAAGCAGGTACTGCTTGAGCGGCATCTCGCCGCTCCGCGATTCCGACCCGATCCGGGTCAGCAGGCTCGACCTGCTGATCCGCGGTGTAGTCTTGCCAGCGCGACATGTCCAGAACGCGCCGCGGCCCTCATGCACATCGCGTTCAACCATCCACGAAACCGGCGCCAGCCTTGTATAGGCCGGGTAACGGATATTCGTGGAGTGGCAATCCCCGCACTTCTTTTCGAGTACGCGCCGCACGTCTTCCGGAGCGTTGCTGCCCTGAAGAAGTCGGTGCGCCCGGTTCGAAGCCGGAGCGCGGGTTTCCCCACGGGTGAACTTCGCCGAGGGCGATACTCGCCGCAAGCAAGCATCCACATGCCAATTCGATCCTGCGCCCGTTCATAGCAACAACCGGGCCTCGTGGTTTTCAATTGGTGCGCCCGAAAGCGATGAGTCGATCACCGCGAGGTCGTGCTTCTGCGCAACGAAATTGGCGTGCGTGATCCCCAGGACATTGCGCAGCTTGTCTGCGGGAACCTTCATCGGCCCCGGCGACGGCGCCGATCCGGGCGCGGGCTGCGGGAACGCGGTCGACATCGCCGTGTGGAAGGCGAGGTTGCCTTCCACCTTTTGCATGATCTGGTGAATGTGGCCGTTGAGCACCGAGACCGAACCGAAGCGGCGTAGCATGGCCAGCGCCTGCTCGCTGTCTGACGTGCCCCATCCCCAGGTCGGGTAAATCGCCCACAGCGGAATATGCGCGAAGACCACGATGGGAGTGCTGCTCTTGAGCCCGGCCAGATCCTGCTTCAGCCAGTCCAACTGCGGCTGGCCCAGTTTGCCCATTCCCTCAAGCTGAACCACGTTGACCAGCCCGATGAAGTGGACCCCCTTGTGATCAAAGCTGTACCAGCCGTTTCCCCTGGTGCTCTTGCCGTAGCGGTCCAGGTACATTTTCCCGTCATCGACCGAGGTGTCGTGCTCACCCGGCACATAGAAGACCTGTCTCTTGGTCGCCGTCAGAATCTGGTCGAGCGCATCGAATTCAGCAGGCTTCGAACCGTGAGTCAGGTCGCCGGTATGAATGAGAAAATCCGGCGCGACCCGTTCGGCGCTGATTCTGTCCAGGGCTGCCTGCAGGGTTGCGGTGACGTCGGTATTGGCGGGCTTGTTGAAGCCGATATGACTGTCGCTGATCTGCACAAAACTGAAATCCGCCTGCCGGCTTCCACGCTTCGGCCCACCGAACGCGTGCGAAACCGGGACACCGCCGGCAAAGCTCCACACCAGTCCCGTACCCGCCCACACCATGCACTTCAAGAAGCCGCGGCGATCCACCCCGTCAGCGCTGACCAAATCCGGTCCTGATTCGGCGGTCTTGCCGGCGCCATCATTCCATTCCCCAGTCCTGTCTGTCATTGGTGCTCCTTGTCCTCGTTTCACGGCATCGAAGCCGGTGTACCCATGCAAACTGCCTGACCTCGCTTTTATTCCCGGCTCGATAAAAATCTTGGCGAACCACCGCCGTTCAGCGCATGGCGGTGTTCATTTTCGGAAACAAAAAATAGGAGCGCACAAAGCATCAAGTGATGCACATCACGCGCCGGCGCGCAGGCAAATGAAATGGTTCCACTTATGCCATCCATGAGCATGGCACGCAAATTGCTTCTTATGATTTGAACGGGATGCGTGGAGGTCCGCATGCCATCGCAGGGCAGGGAGCCCGGACGATGATGAATCACTTCCAGCAAGATGTATTGTTCGCCGCGCGGCAATTGCGCAAGAGTCCCGCATTCACGATGGTCGCAGTCATCACGCTGGCGTTGGGCATTGGCGCCAACACCGCGTTCTTCGGAGTGCTCAACGCGACTCTGTTTCGTCCCCTGCCTTACCCGGATTCCGCCCGCCTGGTTCACATCAACGAACGCCCGGTCAATGCCGATGGAGTCATGCCGGTTTCGTACCCCAACTTCGTTGACTGGAAGCGCCAGCAGACGTCTTTTTCCGCGCTGACGATCTATCGCACCAGTGTCTCTGTGAACCTGACAACACATTTGGGTACGGATCGCATGTCGACGGTGATGGTCGATCATGACTTCCTCAAGGTGCTGGGCTTCCAGCCGATGCTTGGACGGGACCTGGGCGCCGACGATGATCGACCGGGCGCCCCGCTGGTCCTGATTCTGACCCACGCGACATGGTCCCGGCGGTTCAATGCGGACAGGGAAGTCATCGGCCGCGCGGTCCAGGTGGACGGCAAGTCTGCCACCATCGTCGGAGTTCTTTCACCCGCGTTCAATTTCTTCAGCGACTCCGAACTGCTCCTGCCTCTGGGACCGTTTGTCGAGCAGTTCTACATGCAGACGCGCAACAACCACAGCAACGCCATGGTCCTCGGCCGCCTCAAGCCAAATGTCTCTCTGGCATCAGCGACCAGCGAGATGGAGTCCATTGCGGCGCATCTGGGCGAACTCTATCCCAAGAGCAACAGCTTCGTAGGCGTCCGGCTCCTGAGTCTTCATCGGTACCTCATGAATGACGCCAGGCCGCGCCAGCTGCTGCTGATGGGTGCGGTGGGCCTCGTTCTTCTCATCGTCTGCGTCAACATCGCCACGCTTTCTCTGGCTCGTTCGTGCGCGCGCGATCGCGAAATGGCCATCCGTGCGGCACTCGGCGCCGTCCGTAACCGGCTGGTGCGGCAACTCCTGGTGGAGAGCCTGCTCCTCGCCGTCGTTGGAGGCTCTCTGGGCCTGGCACTGGCAGTTGCTATCAGTGCCACCCTTCATTCCCTGGTGCCCTTCGAACTCCTGCAACTCAATGCGGGGAATGTCTCCGTTCTGGATGTTCGTGTCGAGAGCTTTGCGCTGCTGATCACGCTCGTCACCGGAATTGGCTTTGGACTTTTTCCCGCCTGGCAGCTCTCGCGCACCAACCCAAACGCGGTGCTCAAAGATCGCACCGCGGCCGCAAAGTCTTTTCATGGCGGCGTACGCACACCCGATCTGCTCGTCGTCGCCCAGGTTGCGTCGGCCACTCTGCTGCTGGTGAGTGCCGGGCTGATCCTGCGCAGTCTCTGGACACTTTCAAGCAGGCCGCTCGGATACGAGCCGGAACATGTGCTGTCGCTGAATCTCGCTTCTCCAGGTGCGCGCCTGGGCGGATCGCAGTCGCGCACTGCCGCTTTCTATCAGGAGGCTGTGGAACGACTGGCCCAGCTTCCGGGCGTTGAATCAGCGGCCGCCACCAGCAACCTGGCCTTCGGCTTCAACGAGTCGCATAATCAATTTCGGGTGGCGGACCGCCCTGTGCCCCCGCCCACCGAATTTCCCGCGGCCTCGTTCCGGATCGTCACCCGGGATTATTTCCGCGCCATGGGAATACCGCTCCTTCGAGGGCGCGCCTTCAGCGGGCAGGAGCCATTGCCGGCCTTCGTTTCCGATGTGCCCAAAATGGATGAAATCATCCCCGCTATGCGCAAGCTTCCTGTTGATATCATCGTCACCCGCAGCTTTGCTCAGCGGTATTGGCCCGGGCAGGACGCCATCGGCAAGGCCATCATCATGGGGCCGCCCGACCTCGAGATAGCCCATTGCACCGTCGTTGGCGTAGTCGGCGACAGTTCCCAGTACAGCCTCGACCAGACCGACCACGACGAGTACTACGTTTCTCTTCGTCAATTTGCCTTCTTCCCGGAATATTCGTTGCTCATGCGCACCCGCGGAAACCCGGCTTCTCTGATCGAAGCCGCCAAAACGCAGCTGCGCCAGATGACTACCACAGAAGCCGTGTATGACGTGCGTCCGCTCTCTTTCCGGATTGCGGATTCGATTTCCACCAAGTCTTTTCAATCAAAGCTGATCGGCTCATTCGCCGCGGTTGCGCTCATTCTTGCTTCGGTAGGCCTTTACGGAGTACTGGCCTTTAACGTCGGTCGTCGTTCCCGCGAAATCGGTATCCGCATGGCCCTCGGCGCTTCTCCAAAGTCGGTCTTCGGGAATGTATTCTTTCGCGGATTCGCGATGGTGATACCCGGCCTCGCGCTGGGCGTGGCCGCAGCCTGGGCAGTTGGACACTATCTGCAGAGCCAGCTGTATGAGATCTCCGCAAACGATCCGCGCACCTACGTGTCGGGCGTACTTGTCCTCTCGCTTTCAGCTTTCCTGGCATGCTGGCTGCCTGCGCGGCGTGCAGCCAGAGTCGACCCCATGGTTGCCTTGCGAGACGAATAGAAGAGAGTTCGCGGGCGCCGGACTCTTACCAGAATTCCGAAGCGACGATGTGGGCATGGCTCGCCTTGCCGTCGACGATTGGAACCTCGAGCACGAGTTCCAGGTTCTTATTGCGCCAGCTGGCGGGTGCCACGGTGTTGATTTGTTGCAGGTATTCGGGTGAGGACAAAAATTCACCGGCGCTCTCCGTAGCGCTGGCGCCGAGCCCCGCGATCACTGCCACCGGACCCTCCGTCAGGTCGCTGTGGAGGCGGGCCACGATGGCATAGTCTTTCGAATTCACGGTGACTGGCTTGGCAAAATCGAAGTTCCAAATGGATCCGGGGCGGCGCCGGTCCACGATGCTGCCGAGGACGGTGGACCCGTCGGGAGCCACCTGCTGCCGAAGCAGAGAAAACCGCAGCGGGGCGAGAATGCGCCCCGACCATGGATTCCCAAAAGCCGTGATGAGCACCACCGGCCGCTTGCGCAAGTCGTCGAGCGAAGTAGCGGCTGCTGCCTGCACCCGATAAGAGCGATGATGGACTTCGAACAGACTGGCAACATCGGCGAGGGCCAGCGCGTCGTTCAAGGAGAGGTGTACGTGGCTGTGACTGTCCAGCGGGGCGCCGGTGCCGTTATTCACTGCCCCGGCGAGGCCGCCAAGCGGGCTTCCGACCACGATTAATGCCTGATCGGGCGAGTCGAAGAAGGGTCGCCACATCGATTGGAGGGGCGAAGACCTCCAGGACCAGAACCAGACGGTTGCAGTTGCGAGCCCCAGGGCCACGGCTAGGGCAGCGGCCAGAACCCCGAACCGAAACGCCCGCCGTCGCCGCGGCAATTCCTGAACCCCGGTGGGTGCAGTCGGGACACGAATGGGCTCGTCAGATGATTGCGCAAGCGGGAGGGGGAGACCCTGCGGGGAAATCGAGGCGGGGAAGGGGAAAAACACGGGTACATAGGAGCCGGCGGGCAACTCAATCCGGAGTTCCTGTTCCGTTCCTTCATCGTGGTAATAGAGGGCGATGCGCTTGCGCACCTCGCCCGCGGTAATGCGCACGACAGGATCGGCCCCGGTGTCGTAGTCGTGGGCTCGGCTGAAGACCTCAATGCCCAGGATTCTCTCTTTGAGGCTCTCGAGATCGCCCTCCAGACGGCGGCGCACGATATGGGCAAGAAAAGCGGGGTACCGTCTGCTGTTTCGAAAATGGCGGCTCTTCAGCATTCTGTCGAGCTGCTGAAGAATGGCTTTGTTGTCGATCGCGGGCGAGGCCTCGCGGATCCACCCCTCCGATTGATCCTCCATCCCGGGAAAACCTCTGATTCTGCCTTCAGGATAGCCGATCGTCGCCGAAGCTGTACAACACTCTAAGTTTCACGAGAACGTGCCGGGGCACGCGCTTAACGCACACGCAGGCGGGCTGGCTGAGCAAGCTCGAACGTCGAAAAGCGCTTGTTCTGGCCCGTGATTTCAGACCGCAGCTCGTGCCATAACTCGTTGGGGATCTTGAGGAAGACCTCGACCACCGATGGATCGAACTGGGTGCCCGAGCAGCGCAATATTTCCTGCCGCGCTGCATCGAAGCTGCTCGCCTTGCGATAGGGCCGGTCGCTGGTGATGGCGTCGAGCGTGTCGGCGACGGCGAAGATACGGGCGCCGATGGGGATCTCGCCACCCCGCAACCCTGTCGGGTAGCCGCTGCCGTCGTAATGCTCCTGGTGCGAAAAGACGATCTCCGCCGCTTCGCTGAGAAACGGGATCTTGCGCAGGATATTGAAGCCGCGGGTGCAATGCTCGCGCATCACTTTCTGCTCATCCGAAGTGAGGGCCGCGGGCTTGCGGAGAATGTCGTCGGGAATAGCCATCTTGCCGATGTCGTGCAGGAATGCGCCACGGGCGATTACCTTGATTTCCGCCGGCGAAATCCCCATGGCGCGAGCCAGCGCGATGGTGTAGGCCGTCACCCGTTTGGAATGGCCCTCGGTTTCAGAGTCCTTCAGGTCCAGGGCATCTCCCAGCGCCTCCAGGGTGATGTCGTAGGAGTGCTCCAGGTCTTCCATCGCCTGGCGAAGCATTTCGGTTCGTGCGCGGACCACCTGTTCCAGGTTCTGCTGGTAGTTGTGACTCTCCTGCAAGGCCTGGCGATACTCGAGAGCGCGGTCGACCGTGGCCACCAGGTGTTCGCGTTCGAACGGCTTCAACAGGTAGTCGTAGGCCCCGCGCCGCATTGAATCAATGGCCACGCTGATGTCGTGGATGGCGCTGACCATCACTACGGGGACGTTGGGCAGTTTGCCGCGGATGCGGTCGAGAAGAAAGATCCCGTTCCCATCCTGCATGACGATGTCGGTGAGCACCAGGTCAAAGGTGTTGTGTTCGAGGATCTCCAGCGCGTGGCGGCCGCTCGACGAAAGCTGCACATCGTATCCGCGGCGCTCGAGCGTCGCGCCGATCATCGAGCGCACGTGATTCTCGTCATCAACGACCAGGATACGGGCAGGTCTGCGCGTACGAGCAAGGACACCGGCTTTCTGATCAGCGGGGACCTGCATGGCGGCACTCCGCGCTTCCGCTCCTGTGAGCTCAAGACCCAAGATCAATCTCCCCAAAATACAAGTTGAAGACCGCGCGGGACTTATCCACACTCCGGGGCTCAGATAAACCCCCCGGGCGAAAGCAGCCCCAGCCTTCAATCAAAAAGCAACCTGATCGCCTTCATCATCTCAATACGATGAATAGCGGAACTTGTTCCGAAGCAACGCGGATTTCCAACCCTGCGTGAGCTGCCGTTTCCCTAATCGGCAGAATAGTGCGGAGTTCTTAATCGATCCGGGAAAATAGAAACAATTCTTTTCATATTCAACGCGGAACGGATGAACCCCGTTCCGTCGTTCTTTGATATTCCGGCTCACCAGCGCAACCAGCGTCCGCCGCAGCCTTTATGTTAAGCCAAATGAAGCCAAAGAGTTTGACGTACGTCACACTTGTTTGGACTTCCAGCCTGAGAAATTATAAGTCGATAGAGAATCGGCGCCCAATACAACTTTCAGGTGCGGCAAGGGAGGGTGGTCCAGCTCTTAACACCCGCCTATTCTTTCTGTTTCTGACGGGCTCGCCGCGCAGTTGCCCAGCCTTCCTTGGTGATCTGCCGGGCGCGGCCGACCGCGAGAGCTCCCGAAGGGACATCTTTGGTGATGCAGGATCCAGCCCCGATGTAGGCGCCGTCCTCCACCGTGATCGGCGCAACAAGGGTGGAATCGCTGCCCACAAAAGCCTCCTTGCCGATCCGCGTGGGGTGCTTCTGTACCCCGTCGTAGTTACAGGTGATCACCCCCGCCCCGATATTGGTGCCTTCCCCGACGTCTGCATCCCCCAGGTAGGTGAGATGGCTGGCCTTGACGCCCTTGCCCAGGCGGGCTTTTTTGGTTTCGACGAAATTGCCGACATGGGCCTCTTCGCCGATCTCGCTTCCCGGCCGCAAATGCGAAAACGGACCGATCTTTGCCCCGGTCGCCACCTTGCTCTCCGCCAGAATGCAGCTCTGGCGGATCAGGACATGGTCGCCGATGGTGCAGTCTTCGATCACAGAAAAAGAGCGAATATGGCATCCGGCGCCGATCCGGGTGCTCCCCAGCAGCTGCACGAACGGCTCGATCACCGTGTCGGCCCCCACCTCGACCTCGGGATCGATGACAGTCGTGTCGGGCCGGAAAATCATCACTCCCGCGTCCATCAGGCGGGCCGCCGACGCGGCGCGCGCCTGAGCGTCGAGCGCCGCCAGTTGGGCGATGTTCCTGGAACCCCGGGGTCCAGCAGACACCGCCGTCGTGCTTTCTTTTGTCGGATCCGTCATGGCTTTACTGCTCTTTCTCCGCAGCCCCCGGAGCGCCGCCGGGCCCCTGGGGTTGGGGAATCGTAATGTCGACGGGGTGAACCGGCCCCAGGCTCAGCGCGTCCAACCCGGGCTTGATCTCCGGCTGGTTACCCACCACCAGCACCGCCAACTGATTGGTGTGAATGTACTTCTTCGCCACCGTTCCCAGGTCGGCCAGGGTGACTTTTTTGAGCGCCGCCTCATAGGTTTCAAGATAGTTTGGAGGGTAACCGTAAAACTCCAGCCGTTCGCTCTCCGCAAGCACCTTATCCTTGGTGTCGTACCGGAAGAGGAAGGAGTTCAGGATGTTGTCCTTGGCTCGTTTCAGTTCCTCCTCGGTGAACGGCTTGTCCGTCATTCCCGCGATTTCGGCCAGGGCCGCCTTGGTGGCTTCTACGGTAGACGAGCTCTGGGTCAGCACTTCAACCTGAAACATCGCGGGATGGTCGTAGGAAAAACCCAGCCCTCCCCCCACCGCATAAGCCAGGCCCAGCTCCGTCCGGACCTTCTGAAACAAGCGGCTGGCAAACCCGCCCCCCAGGATATCGTTCATCAACGCGAGCGCAGGCACGTCGGGGTTACGTCGATCGGTCCCCAGTCCGACGATCTGGACATTTGACTGGTTCACGTCTTCCTTGTTGATGAAATAGACAGCCTGCTTGGGAGGTTGGAATGAGTCTTTGCGGGGTGGAAGCGGCTTGACCGGCGGCAGGTTTTCGAAGGCGGCCCGAAGCCGCGCTTCCATCGTGGCGGGGTCGAAATCGCCGCTGACTCCGACGATCAGTTTGCCCCCGATGGTGCGGTCGTGCCACGCCTCGAGATCGGCCACGGTGACCGCCCCGATGGTGGCCAGCTCCGGCTGGCGAGTGTAGGGGCTGTCGGGCCCATACACCAGCTTGGCTGCTTCACGGGCAGCGATCCCGGCCTCATCGTCGTTGCGCCGGACGATGGACGTTGCCGACTGCTGCTGGGCCAGCTGCAGTTTCTCGGGGTTGAACTTCGGGTGCAGAAGCAAGTCCACTGCCAGCGAAAAAACCTGGTCGGCATCGCCTTTCAGCGAGTCCCACCCCAGCGACGTCGAACCCTCGCCTCCGCCGGTTTCCATGTGCGCGGCCTTTGATTCGAGCAGGTCGTCCATCGCATCCCCGCTCATCTTGGCCGTGCCGCTGGTCCGCCAGGCCTGCCCATAGAGTTCCACCAGGCCGGTCTTGGCCGCGGGTTCGTCGCGCGATCCACCCGGAATCAGCACCGAGCCAGACACGAACGGCAGTTCGTGGTCTTCCTGGAGAAAGATCACAATCCCGTTCTTGAGCTCGATGCGCTTGGGCTGCTGCGGCTTGAACTCCCGCAGCGGAGGAATGGGAATTTTCTCCCATGGCTTCTCCTGCTGGGCCGGGGCGCTAAGCGGCCCGATAGCTATGAAGGCTGTGCCTGCAAGAACCACACAGGCAACTCTTTTGAGGGTGAATCTGGTCATCGCGTGCCTCCATTCTTCCCCGCAGCCGCCGCGGGAGGAGCCACAGTCTCGATCCACGCACTCGTTCGGTTGGTGTCGACGAACGCCTTGTTCGCCACGCGGCGGATATCGGCCTTCGTTACCTTGTCCACCCGGTCGAGCTGGCGAAACAGCTCGCGCCAGTCTCCATAGCGGGTCTGGTACTCAGCCAGCGCGTTAGCGAGGCCCTGATTGTCAGCCAGGCCGCGCAGCAGGTCGGCGCGCGTGCGCGTCTTGTACATCTGCAACTCGTCGTCGGTCACGTCGTTGGTCTTCAGCTTGTCGATCTCCTTGTGAATCGCGTCGCGCATCTGGGCCGGCGTATGTCCGGGTAGGGGAGCGGCAAAAAACACGAACAGCCCAGGGTATTTCTGCCCTGGAAATCCGCTTACCCCTTCAGCGACCGCCGCTATTTGCTGGTCGCGCACCAGGCTGCGGTAAAGCCGCGACACGCGCCCGTTCGAAAGGATGTCGCTGATCGCGTCGTACACCGCATCGTCCGGATCCCGATAGCTTGGCCGGTGATATCCCTCGACGTAGATAGGCTGCGTCGCCTCGTGGATCACGACCGTCTTCTCGGCATATTGCTTTGGCTCGACCGTGGTCATTTCCTCGGGCTTGGGTCCGCCCGGCACTTTGCCGAAATACTTCTCCAGCAAGGACATCGTGTCGGCGGCTTTGACGTCTCCGACCACTGCCACCACGATGTTCGATCCCACGTAATACTTGCGGTGGAAGGCCATCGCTTCCGTGGCATTGATCTGACTCAGCTCGCTGGCCCACCCGACATTCGGGCGATGGTAAGGATGGGCTACATAAGCAGTGGCCACGAACTGCTCGAATAACCGCCCCTCCGGGTCCGAATCCACCCGCATGCGCCGCTCTTCCATCACCACGCTGCGCTCCTTGTAAAACTCGCGGGGCACAACGTCATACAGCCGGCTGCTTTCGAGCCACGCCCAAAGTTCCAGGCGGTTCTCCGGCATCGACCAGAAATACATCGTTTCATCGAGCCCGGTCTGGGCGTTCAGTTCGTGCGCCCCATTGCGCTCCGCTATTTCCGTGAACTGATTGGGGACGACATACTTGTGCGCTTCGTCCTGGGCTTCCTGAAACTTCTTCTTCAAATCGGCAAGCTTGGCCTCGTCGCGGCCTACCGGCTTAAGGTACTCGGCGTCGTAAGCCTGGTTGGCCTCTTCGACCTTTTCCAGGGCCACCTTTTCGGCAGGCCAGTCCTTGGTTCCGATCTCGGTCGTGCCCTTGAAGGCCAGGTGCTCGAACATGTGCGCGAGACCGCTCTCGCCGGAAGGATCGTTGACGTCCCCGGCATCCACGAAGGTGATGTAGCTGAAGACCGGTGCTTCCGGCCGCTCGCAGATTAGGATAGTCAGCCCATTGGGCAAGACCTTGGTGGTGATCTTCTGCTCGAAACTCTTCACATCCTGGCCTTGAATTGCGGCACAGGCTAAAGCCCCGCCCAGCACACAAACGGCGACCCGCGCAATGCGGTCAAAAGTGCTCATCCACGCTCCTGGTTGCGGGAGGAAACTTGCCTGTCCCGCACCTTCAAAGCTATTGCGCGCGACTCGCCCCGTCAAACCATGCTCGTCACAAACGTGCCAGTGAACGCGAGGACGGCTGGCTGCGTATCCTTCGAAGGGTGGTAACCAAATAATGCGCAAATGGGTCTCGCGTCTTCTTGTTCTGGTTCTGTTTGTCTTGGTGCTGGGCAGCTGCACCGTCTGGCTATTGGAGTTCTACCCGCGCCATAATTCGCATCCACCCCTGCGACTCGCCAGGGGAACGTTGGCCATCGAGCACGCGCGCATCTATATTTCACCCACCGATCCGCCCATCGAAGACGGAACCGTCCTGGTGCGCGACGGGGTGATCGCTGCCGTGGGCCCTCAGGTTGCCGTGCCGCCCGATGCCCAGATCGTTCCCTGTGACCACTGCGTGGTGACAGCGGGCTTCTGGAACACGCACGTGCACTTCACCGAGCCCAAGTGGAGCATGGCGCAATGGAAATCCGCTGCGACCCTGAACCCGCAGCTTGCGGACATGTTGCTGAGCCGCGGTTTCACCACCGTGATCGATCTCGGATCCAACCCCGCCGACACCTTTGCCATTCGCCGCCGCATCGAAAAAGGCGAACTCACCGGACCCTATATCTACACCGCAGGCACGGCGCTCTATCCGCCCCATGGCGTGCCGTTCTACATACGCGAAACGGCTCCCGCCTGGTTGGTAAGTATGTTGCCGCAGCCCGGCACGCCGGCCGAGGCCCAGCGTATCGTGCGCAACAATCTCAACTCCGGCGCCGACGTGACCAAGCTCTTCACCGGATCCTGGATCGAGCGGGGTCATGTTCTGCCTATGCCGCTGAACATTGCCCGGGCCGCGGTGACGACCAGCCACCTGAACGGCAGGATCGTGTTTGCACACCCCAGCAATCTCGCCGGCACGCAGGTCGCGATTCAGGCCGGCGTGGATGTCCTGGCCCACGTCCCCGACGATACGCGCGGCATCACGCCCGACTTGTTCGCTTCAATGGTCCGCCAGAATATGGCCCTCTCGCCAACTCTGAAGATGTTCTCGACAACCGTGACCACCGACCTCCATTACATGGACCCGCTGTATGAAGAGGTGCGCACCTTTCACAGGCTCGGCGGTACGCTGCTGTTCGGCACCGACGTCGGCTATATGACCGACTACACGACCGAGGGCGAATTCGATGGGCTCGGCAAAAGCGGTCTGAATTGGCAAGACGTACTCGCCATGCTGACCACCAACCCGGCGGCGCGGATGGGCGTTCAGAACCGCAAGGGTACAGTGACCGCAGGCAAACTGGCCGATCTCGTGATTCTCGATGCCGATCCGGCGGCTGGCTTGAAAAACTTTTCCCGGGTACGAACGGTGGTGCGCTCGGGCGCCGTGGTATGGCAGCGCTGACATACTTCCCAGAAGTTAAGAAGCGTGATGTCATCCCTGAGAGAAGGTCGCCGCGGCGACCGCAGTCGAAGGATCTGCATTTCCGCTCGCTGGCTCGGACGGCTCCAGGATCGCGTGAGCCTCGAACGGTCCGGCTTCTCGGCGACGGCAAAAAACGAATAGCTATCTCGGTCTATTCTTCAAACGGCCCCTGCCGCTTCGCTGGCACGACCGATATGTGTTCCGTCTCGGGCCGGCGGAACTGCGAGACAATCGCCGCAATCAGCGCGAAGAACAGCATCAAGGCCCCCGCAGCGACCAGCGGAAGCCCGACCAATGCGGGAATGCCGATCGTCGTGATGTCTACATGCAGTTTGGTTGCGGAGAACGGATACCCAACGTTCATGCTCGCGGTTCCGTCGGTGAATCCGAGCAACAAACCCAGTCCGGCCGCGAGAAACAGAACGGCTGCAATAACGCAGCGATCCGATTTCATTCCAACTCCTGAAAGAGCTCTTGCACCTCGCCTCAGCCGGCGTACGGCTCCGCACCGGCTATTGGCACACGCTCCTCAATTTGGCGAACGGCTTCGGCTTAAAAGCCGGATACGGCAAATGGCGCGAATCCATGAACTGGTCAGGCAGGGTGCCGCCATATTTCAATGCCGCGTCCGGGTCGAGTACATACGCCGGATCCTTCTCTACATCAGGTAATGATGCAAATTGGAAGCCCTGCGTGCGCAGCATGTTTACCAATTCCGGCAACATCAGCGTGGTGAAGGCGGTGGCATGCAACAACATCACGTTGGGAATTTCATGCCCAAACGCGATCTGCTGTTCTTCTCGACCCAGGCGGATGTACTCGGTCGCCGTTTCGAGGTAGCTCTGTTTCAACCAGGCGATGGCGGCAGTGTCCGGCTTCGCGGAGCAGCGAGCGTATGCGTCGTTCCATGCGTAGTCCTCGAAGTCCAGCGAGACCTGCGCCACGCGGTAGCCCTTCTCGCGCAGATAACTTCGCACCGCGCGGCGCTTGTCCAGCGTATCGCCTTCCCAGAGGAAGGGATAGCGGAACCAGCGCCAGTCGCGGCCGCCGGCATAAGCGGCCAGCGCCTCCTCATTCAGGGCAATGTCCTTCTCGAACGATTCAGCGGAATTGCTGGTGAGCGATATGTGCGACCACGTGTGGCTGCCGATGTTCATTCCGGAGTCGACCCAGACGTGCAAAGCCTGTTGCGCGTCGGGATCGTTCTGGAGCTTGCTCGCATTGACGAATCCGTAGGTGCCTTCGAGATGATTCGAGTTCAGCTCACCGGCCAGGACGGTCAAGATTTTGGTGCGGCTCTCGCCCGGCGGCAGGCTGCCCGCAGAGGGCAGGTCATCAAATGTCAACGCGACCACCGGGTGCGCGTCGAGAGGCGGCAGCGAGGAGACGGGCGCGCTCTTTGCTCCTGGTTCCGCATCGTGCGAGGACTGAGGCAGTCCTGTAACAGCCGCCGTCATGCTCAGTCCCAACAAGCCCGCAAGAGCCAGATTCGCCTTTGTCAATTCTTCTCCCGCAGTCAACCGTCGGAATGGTTCTGGCGCAGTGTAGCAGGCGTGCCGACAGGCCAGGTCGGTGCAGGTGATAGCCTTTCCGACGTAATCAAAAACAGGAGAATAGCTGTGCGTAATTCCTTGCACCACTTTGCCGCAATCGCAATCGTAGTGGGATGGACGATGGGAGTCACAACACATTTGCTGGGTCAGCCGGCCGTAATGCCCGCCGGGGATATGCAGCTTGCCGCACAGGCAGCCGTTTCCCAGCTCACAGTCCAGCCCTCGCCGGGAGAAGCCGCCACCGATCCGGTGGCCGATCCCAAAGCTGTCGTTATCCTGGGCAAAGCCCGCTTCACAGTCCTCACACCCGAACTCATCCGAATGGAGTGGGCTGCAGACGGAAAATTCGAAGATCACGCCTCCTTCGTGTTTCTCAATCGCCGTCTGCCCGTACCCGGCTTCGACCGCACCGAATCGGATCACGGCCATCGCCTCACTCTCAAGACCAGCGCCCTCACGCTTACCTACACACCCGCCAAAGATGGACGCTTTACGCCCGAAGATCTCACCATCGAACTCACCGTTGACGGCAAGCCGGTCATCTGGCACCCGGGCCAGGCCGATGACCAGAACCTTCAGGGAACTACGCGTACCCTGGACGGCGCGCTGGGCGACAAGACGCGGGAGCCGATTGAACCGGGCCTCATCTCCCGCTCCGGCTGGGCCGTCGTCGACGACTCTTCGCGTCCGCTCTTCGACGCCGCCGACTTCAGCTTCAAGGATGGAGAAAACAGCCCCTGGCCATGGGTCATGGAGCGTCCTGCGGGCGACCGCCAGGATTGGTACTTCTTCGGCTACGGCCACGATTACCGCAAGGCGCTCGGTGATTATGTGCGTGTCGCGGGCCGAATCCCTCTGCCGCCCCGGTTCGCTTTTGGCGCCTGGTGGTCGCGCTACTGGGCCTACTCCGACCAGGAAATCGAAGAAATCATCCGCGGCTTCCATGAGAACGATGTTCCTCTCGATGTTTTCGTCATCGACATGGACTGGCATCTCAGCTACGAACAGCTTCAGGCGCGCGGCGAGAAGGATCAGTCAGGTCACCGCCTGGGCTGGAGCGGCTACACCTGGAACCCGCTGCTCTTTCCGGACCCCGACCGGTTCCTGGCCAGGCTGCACGCCGACCATCTGAAGACCAGCCTGAACCTGCACCCGGCATCGGGCATTCAGCCATGGGAGGAGCACTACCCCGAGATGGCCCGTGCCATGGGCGTCGATCCGGCCAGCAGGCAGTTCATCCCCTTCGACCTCACCGACAAGAAATTCGCCACCAACTACATGAACCTGATCCTGCGTCCGCTGGAGAAGCAGGGAATCGATTTCTGGTGGCTCGATTGGCAGCAGGAACCCAACACGAAGATGGCCGGCGTGAGCCCCACTTGGTGGCTCAACTATGTCCACTTCACCGACCAGCAGCGCGAGGGCAAGCGGCCCTTGCTGTTCCATCGCTGGGGTGGTCTCGGCAACCACCGCTACCAGATCGGCTTCTCCGGCGACACCGTCTCCCAGTGGCCTTCGCTGGCCTTTCAGCCCTGGTTCACGGCCACCGCGGCCAACGTGGGCTATGCCTACTGGAGCCATGATATCGGCGGCCACATGCCGGGCGCCGTGGATCCGGAACTCTTCACGCGCTGGGTCGAATTCGGCGCCTTCAGCCCCATCTTGCGCACCCATACCACCAAGAATCCCGATTCGGAGCGCCGCATCTGGGCCTATCCCGAGCCGTTCTCCGCGACCCTGCGCAACACGTTCCAGCTTCGCTACGCGCTCCAGCCCTACATCTACACCGAGGCGCGGCGGACCTACGACACCGGAGTCGCATTCGTCCGCCCGCTCTATTACGACTGGCCGGAAGCTACGGAAGCCTATACCAGCAAGGGTGAGTACCTCTTCGGCGACCAGATGCTGGTAGCGCCTGTCGTCGACGCCGCGGACAAGGTATCGGGTCTTGCCGCCGAAAAGGTCTGGCTTCCGGAAGGCGACTGGATCGAGTGGCCCACGGGCAAGCACCTGGCTGGCCCAACTGCCGTCGATCGCAACTTTTCCATCGACCAGATCCCGGTCTACGTGAAAGCCGGGGCTATTGTGCCCATGCAGCCGCCCATGCGCTACACCGGCGAGAAGCCCGTCGACCCATTGATCGTCAATGTGTGGCCGCTGAAGCCCGGCACGAGCTCGAGCTACTCGTTGTACGAAGATTCCGGAGCGTCAGTCGAGTACCAGAACGGCATCTTTGCGCGCACCCCGATCAAAGCCGCGCAGAAAGGCGACACCCTGCGGGTGGAAATCGGCCCCGCCGAGGGTGCATATCCCGGCATGGCGAAGACCCGGAGTTACGAACTGCGGTTGCCTGCAGATTGGCCGCCCGCGTCGGTGACAGCCAACGGCTCTCCAATCCCGCAGGCCGGTCCCACCGGCGAAGGCGGCTGGAGATTCGAAGGCAACGTGTTGACGACGGTGATCCCTGTTCCTGCCGGAAGCGTGGACGAGAAAGTAATCGTCGAAGTGCATCGCGCCGACGGCCTCACCGCGCGGCGAGGCGAGTTGGATGGATTCGCCGGCGCCATGATGCGGCTGCGCGGCGCCTATGACTCCGTGCACCAGACCGGGTTCCTGGCGTCGCCGCCCGACTTGCTGATCGATGCCATGCAGTCGGGCGACCGCCTTGGCTACCACCCTGAGAAGGCGACCGAAGAACTCACGCACTTCCATCAAGTGCTACCCCAGGCACAGTCGGCCATTGAAACCATTGGCCAGGGATTTCCGGCAAAGGTGGACGAGGCCATAAAGCACATGGGCAACAACCATCAGCCGGACGCGGACGCGGGGAAGCGACACGTCCTCGACGCCATGACCAAAGCGCAAAAGCTGGCCAACGAAGCAGGGAAGTGAAGGCGAGTGGACAGGGATCAGTGATCAGAGGACTCACTGTGCAGTGACCACTGATCCCTGTCCACTGGTCCCTGCGCCTTTACAGCAGTATCTTTTTCGGCTTGCCCTGCTGCGCGTTGTAATTGGCGGGGCGGCCGATGCTGACGTAGGTGAAGCCGTGGTCGGCCATCTGTTGCGGCTTATAGAGATTGCGCCCGTCGATCACGATGGGAAAGCGGACCGCGCGGTTCAACTCCGGAAGATCAATCTCCGCGAATTCCTTCCAGTCCGTGAGGATCAGCACCGCGTCCGCGTCGTCGGCGGCTTCGTACACATTGGACGCATAGCGCATCTTGTCGGAAGGAGGCAGCACGGCCTGGGCCCGTTCGATGGCAGCGGGATCGTAGGCCGTGACGTATGCGCCGGCCTCGAGCAACCTCCGGATCACCTCGAGGGCCGGCGACTCGCGAATGTCGTCGGTATCCCCTTTGAAGGCCAGGCCGAGGGCGGCGAGTCTCTTGCCGCGAAGCGTCCACAGTGCCGCGCGCACCTTGTTGAAGAACACGTCGCGCTGCGCGTCGTTGATGTGGCGAACTTCTTCGAGCAGATGAAAATTGAGCCCTTGCTGTTGCGCCACCCAGTGGAATGCCGCCACGTCTTTTGGAAAGCAGGAACCGCCATAGCCCAGCCCCGCGCGCAGGAACTTCGGCCCGATGCGGCTGTCCAACCCAATGCCCGCGGCAATGTCTTCGATGTCCGCATCCACGCTTTCAGCGAGATTGGCCACGGCATTGATGAACGAAATCTTCAAAGCCAGGAATGCATTCGAGGCGTGTTTGATGATTTCCGCGCTCTGCGGCGACGTTACCAGCAACTTGGCGGGACGAGCCGCGCTGCACGCTCCCGCAAGGGCGTCCGGTCCCTCGTAATAGCTGCCCTCCGAGAGCGGCGCGTAAATGCGTCTGAGTAAATCCGCAGCGCGCTCCGTCCCTGCGCCGACCACGATCCGGTCCGGATGCAGGAAGTCGATTACCGCCGTGCCTTCCCGCAGGAATTCGGGATTCGACACCACATCGAAGTGGTCGGGGTCGACGCCGCGCCGGTGCAGCACACGCCGGATCCACTCGTTGGTGTAGACCGGAACAGTGCTCTTCTCCACGATGACTTTATAACTGGTGATCGCCCGCGCGATCTCTGAGACCACGGCCTCGACGTAGGAGAGATCGGCGGCGCCGGTCTCGCCCTGGGGCGTACCGACGGCGATGAAGATGGCCTCGCTCCGCTCGACCGCTTCGCTCAGGCTGGAAGTGAAATCGACGCCTCGCCCCAGGTGCTTGCCCAGCAGTTCTGGCAAGTGGGCCTCGTAAATCGGAACGCCGCCCTCGCGCAGGGTTTTTACTTTCGTTTCATCGTTATCGACACAGGTGACCTGGTGGCCCATCTCGGCTAAGCAAACCGCGGCAACAAGTCCAACATATCCTGACCCGATCACACAGATGGAAACTGATTTCGACATGCGCTGGCGTTTCTCCTGCGCTCTGCATAGCAGAGCCTGGTTGTCGGTTGCTGTTTTACCGGCCGATCGAAAGCGGCGATGGTCTGGCCATATCTATACGGTGTTTCCATTATAAGCCGGGATCAACTTTGCTCCTGGCTGCCGAATTGCGGGAATAGTCGGGCGAGCGACAGTCATGTGCCCATCCGACCGGCAAACGGCTTGAGGGTATAATCGGTCCCATGGCGGCGTCCGCACAAACCGGCATTCCCGAGCCGGCTTCTGACACACAATCGAAGTTGGAAGCGCTCGAAGAGCAGCTCCGGCAACTGGGCAGCGTGATGGTCGCCTACTCCGGCGGAGTGGATTCGGCCTTTCTCGCCGCCTCTGCGCACCGTGTGCTGGGCGACCGGATGCTGGCCGTGCTGGCAGACTCTCCCTCTCTCGCCCGCCGTGACATGGAACAGGCCAGCGCTTTCGCTCGGGCCATTGACATGCCGCTTCGGGTCATTCGTACCGAGGAACTCGACAAGCCCGAGTACCAGCGCAACGACGCCAGCCGCTGCTTCCACTGCAAAACCGAGCTTTTCGAAGGCATGAGGGCTCTCGGCGCGGAGCTCGGTTATACCAATATCGCCTACGGCATGAATGCCGACGATACCCGCGACTTCCGGCCCGGGCAGCGCGCCGCTCAGGAACACGACGTGCTGGCTCCGTTGGCCGATGCCGGTTTGACCAAGCTCGAGGTGCGCACCCTGGCCAAGGCTGCCGGCTATTCGTTATGGGATCGGCCCGCGGCACCCTGCCTCTCCTCGCGCGTCGAATACGGCCGCACGGTTACACGCGAAGTCCTGCAGCAGGTGGAGCGCGCCGAAGAAAGCATGCGCCAACTCGGCTTCCGCGAATTCCGCGTCCGCCATCATGGAGACCTGGCCCGCGTGGAGATTGCGCGCGCCGAGATGCAGAGGGCGCTTTCGATGGAAATACTCGATGCCATCACCGGCGCCCTGCGCAGCGTCGGGTTTCAATACGTCACGCTCGATTGCGCCGGGTTCCGTTCCGGCTCGCTGAACGCCGTTCTACCCGCCGATGTGCTCTTGCGCCGCGGCGCCTAGCGAGCCTACACACCGCCCGGAGCAATACCGTAAAATCACCCTCGATGCGTATTGGCTATCTGGACTGCTTTTCCGGTATCAGCGGCGACATGCTGTTGGGCGCAATGATCGATGCCGGGGTTTCCCTCAATCTTTTTTCCGACACTGCGAGCGCGCTCAATGTGGGCGCGAAACTCGAAGCTCGCAAAGTGATGCGCGGCGGTCTGAGCGCGACCCAGGTCAAGGTTCTCACTGGCGAGACCGCTTCCGGAGAAGAACATGCACACCACGCGCACGACCATTCGAATGCGCACGACCACTCCCATGATGGGGACCACAACCACGAACATGGGCACGATCACGAACACACCCATGAGCAGATCCACGATCACGCGCATCATCGTTCGCTCTCGACCATTCTGGGCATCATCCGTTCCGCTTCTCTCGCCGAGATCGTGACGGACCGCGCCGCGCGCGCCTTTCAATTGCTGGGCGAAGCCGAGGCCGGCATCCATTCCATTCCCATCGAGCAGGTCCACTTTCACGAGGTCGGCGCCGTCGACACCATCGTGGACATCGTCTGCGCAGCCGCAGGCGCCGCGGCGCTTGGCGTAGATCGCTGGATGGCTTCGCCGCTTAATGTAGGCAGCGGTACCGTGCATTGCGCGCACGGCACGCTGCCCGTGCCCGCACCCGCGACGCTCGCGCTTCTCCGCGATGCTCCTATCTACTCGGCCGGCCCGCCCATGGAACGCGTTACGCCCACCGGCGCGACCATCCTGCGCATGCTCGATGTTCAATACGCTGCGCTGCCGGCCTTGCGTGTGTCCGCCACCGGATATGGAGCGGGCGGCCGCGAAACGCCCGGCGAGCCCAACGTGCTGCGCCTCCTGGTTGGCGAGGGCTCCGATGCCGCGCATTCCGCGGTCGAGCCCATCGCGGTCATCGAAACCGTGATCGACGATTCGACACCGCAACTACTCGCCTACGTCAGCGAACTGCTGCTCTCCGCCGGCGCATGGGACGTGTATCGAGTTCCCGTGCAGATGAAGAAAGGGCGCACGGGCGTGCAGTTGACGGTGCTTGCAAGCCCTGATCTTTTGCCGGCGCTCCGCGACCTGCTCTTTCGCGAGACGACCACCATCGGCCTGCACTGGCGCATCGAAAACAAAATCTCGCTCGAGCGCGAGTTCGCCACGGTCGAGACAGAGTGGGGTCCGGTGCGGATGAAAGTCGCGCGCTGGCCCTCGGGCGATGTGGCGAACGCCACGCCTGAATACGAAGATTGCCGCAAGCTCGCTGCGGAACGTTCAGTGCCGCTCAAGCAAGTGATGCAGGAAGCCGCGCGCCTCTACGCCGCTCGCGGCGATGCCACAGGAAGGGACCGCCGATGAATCGTGCGCAGATCGAGGCGCTGTTACAGGATGTGAGCCAGGGACGCACCCCTGTGGCCGACGCGATGGATCGCCTGCGCGATATGCCCTTCGAAGACCTGGGATTCGCCAAGCTCGATCATCATCGCGCCCTGCGCACCGGCATGCCCGAGGTGATTTTCGCTTCTGGCAAAACCGCGGTGCAGGTCGCGACCATCTTTGCACGCATGGCAGCGGCCGGAGGCAACGTGCTTGCGACGCGCGCCTCTCGCGAATGTTTCGATGCCGTCGTCGTGGCCGAACCGCGCGCGATCTACCATGAGACCGCCCGGGCCATTACGTTAAGCCACGCTCCGGCCATTCCCGGGAAGGGAACCGTCGCCGTGGTCTGTGCCGGAACCAGCGATTTGCCGATTGCCGAGGAAGCCGCAATAACCGCGCGCCTGATGGGCAATACCGTTGAGCTGATCGCCGACGTCGGCGTCGCCGGCATTCATCGTCTTCTCGCGCAGCGTACTTCGCTGCAGTCCGCGCGCGTGCTCATCGTCTGCGCCGGGATGGAAGGCGCTCTTCCCACAGTCGTCGGCGGTCTTGTCAACGCCCCGGTCATCGCGGTTCCCACCAGCGTGGGATATGGTGCGTCATTCGGCGGGGTTGCCGCGTTGCTGGGCATGTTGAACACCTGTTCGCCCAACGTCTGCGTGGTCAACATCGACAACGGCTTCGGCGCCGCGTGTATCGCGACCCTCATCAACCGCCTCTGAACCGGGGGTGCCCCGGAGCCTGCCCTGAGCTTGTCGAAGGGTCTCGAACTTGAGACCTGGGATGGCGGCTGGCAGCGCTACACCCACTCCCCACCGCGCATCAGCGGTTCAACAGTCCCGGTTGCGGTGATCCCGTCGATGTCGAGCCTCTCCGATCCGATCATCCAATCCACGTGGATGAGGCTGTCGTTGGCGCCCTTCGCGGCCAGTTCCTGGGGCGTGAGCTTGTCTCCATCGCGCAGGCACGACGTGTACGCCTGCCCCAGCGCGATGTGGGACGCGGCATTCTCGTCGAAGAGCGTATTGAAAAAGAGCAGCCCGCTCGAGGCAATGGGCGACGAATGGGGAACCAGCGCGACTTCGCCCAGGCGTCCCGCGCCATCATCTGTGTCTATCAGCTTTTGCAGCACTTCCTGTCCGCGGGTGGCGTGCGCCTCCACGATGCGCCCCTTCTCGAAGCGCACCTGGATGCCCTCGATCATGGTTCCCTGGTACGACAGCGGCTTGGTGGCAGTGACAGTACCTTCGGCGCGATCCTTGTGGGGCGTGGTGAAGATCTCCTCTGTCGGCATGTTGGGAATGCAATAAAGTCCGTTTCCGGCCGTGGTGCCGCCGCCCAGCCAGAGATGGTCATCGGCCAGGCCCAGGCGGAAGTCGGTCCCGGGTCCGCGATATTGGAGCGCCGCATACCGCTTCTCGTTCATGAAGGCGGCGCGCCGATGCAGCTCCGCATCGTGCGCTTTCCAGTTGGCCACCGGATCGTCGACGTTGATGCGCGAGGTGGCGAAGATCGCCTCCCACAACTGCTCCATCGCCTCCGACGTGGCGGCGTCAGGGAACATCGCGGCCGCCCAGGCGGGGGTTGCGCTGGCCACGATCGTCCAGTTGATCTCGTGGCGCGTAATCAGCTCCAGCGCCGGCCGGTAAGCCTTTGAAACCGCATGGTTGGCCCGTCCCACTTTGGCCGGATCCTGGTTCGAAAGCAGCAGCGGATTGGCCCCCGTTATAGCCAGCCGCGCCGCGCCGCTCTTGAAGGCCGCGCCCATTCCGTCGTACAACCAGCCGGCGGCCCGGTCGAACGCCGCGTCGGGCGCGAAACGATACCGCATCAAGGCCGCTTCATCGTCGGTATACAGGGTCGTCACAAGGGATGCACCGGCGCGGTACGCCTGCTCGGTAATGCGCCGCGCCAGTGGAACTGCCTCGAGCGGCGCGGTCATCACCAATTCCTGCCCGGAGTTGAGGCCAAGTCCAACTTCGATCGCTACCCTTGCCAGCTGATCGAGCTTTTGTTCGAAAGTGAGTGCTTGTGCAACAGTCGCCATCATGCAGTCATTGTAAGAGCGCGCACCGCTGTAGCGCCGCCCCATCCCCGAGTCAAATGGACGCGAAACTATTTCCGCGGCGGGGTGTTCAATCAAACGACTCTTGCCAGCCCGATTCATCCCCAGTGATTCCCCTCGGGCAGGCCTTCAACGGCCGAAAGCAGAGCCCCTCGGTTGATCCCTCGGCACGACATCACTGGAGAATCGCTCTTGACACTTCGCTGCAGAGCCGGAACGCCTTATACTGGGATTGCTCAGGGTTCTCCGTTCACTCCTGTCATGCTGCGGATTGTGTTTATTGCTCTTGTGTTGACAGCACTGGCCGCAACATCGGCCGCCGCTTCGCCGGTCGTACCGTCGAGTGCGCACCGGCTCGCCCACGGCGCGTCGGCCCATCCCAGAACTATCCATTCGTCGACTCATCCGTCCGGCGCCCGTTCGTCCGCGCGTCATGCCACCCATTCCGCGGCATACCGGGCAGGCTATCGCGGGCATTCGTCGAAACCGCTCTCGAAGGCATCGGGTGCTCACGTCGCGACCTCGCGGACCGCGCAGGCTTCATCCCGGCGCGTCTCTTCCCGGCGCGTTTCCTCGCGGCGCGTTTCTTCCCCGGCGGTGATCCGGCCCGCCTCGCTCGAGCGCACCCGGCTGGTCATGGCTCCGCCCCTCAAAGGCTCCTTCGAGTCCCTTGCCCGCCAGAACGAGCGCGCCGAAGCGGATGGACTGGAGCGCATTCTCGACGAGGATGACTTGACGAGCCGCATCGAGCAGAAACTGCTGGTCCCCGTCCCGGCCTCGACAGGGTTAGTTGTCAATGCCAACCTGAGCGAAAGCCACCGCTATTGCCGTCCCTGGACCGCTGACTTCCTCAGCGACCTTGCGGCCGCCCACGCCGCTCGCTTCCATAAGCCCCTTGAAGTCAGCTCCGCGGTGCGTACCGTCGAATATCAGCAGCAGCTCATGAGAGTGAACGGCAACGCCGCCGCCGCCGAGGGCGACATCGTCAGCCCTCATCTCACCGGGGGCACCATCGATGTCGTCAAGCAGGGCATGAGCCGCCAGGAATTGGGCTGGATGCGCAACTGGCTGCTGGCCCAGCAATTGGCCGGCACCATCGATGTCGAAGAGGAATTCCGCCAGCCCTGCTTCCACATCACGGTCTACAAGAACTACGCGTCGCCGCCCCCGGCCCCCGGCCAGACGCCCCGCCGCCATCCCGCGCCCGCTGCCCAGATCGCCGAAGACGGCAAGTAAAACGCCCGCCTTCCGGCGGCGTCCGGGAAAATCATGTTCCATCCGGTCGTTTCGGGGTACAATCGCGGGCGAACGCACTTCCATCCCGGTCTGCACCGTCTCGTGCCGGGCGGTCCCTTGCCCGGAAAGAATCTGCAACCGTATCCTGGTTGCCGCGGTCGACCCGGACCGAGGGAGCGCGCGTACGTGATGTGATTCCTTGAGAGGCGGAACATGAGTGACCTTGGCGTTCAACCTGTGGCCGATGTGGCCCCGGGTCTGTCCCAGTGGCAGCGCGTAGTCAACATATTTACGGCGCCGTCGAAGACTTTTGAAGACATCAAGCGGGGCCACAGAAGCTGGTGGATGCCGTTCGTCATTTACGTCGTTCTCGGCTTCGTCTTGTACGGCGTCGTGAACACCAAGGTCGGCATGCGCCAGGTGAGCGAGAACCAGATCAAGCTCAGTCCAAAAGCTGAAGATCAGATGGCGCAGTTAACTCCCGAGCAGCGCGAGCAGCGGATGAAGATCTCCACCTCGATCACGCAGGGAATCTTTCTGGCTACACCGGTCATTTTGTTGATCATGGGAGCAGTGATCTCGGCGGTTCTCCTGGGGACGATCAACTTTGGCTTTGGCGGCAAGGCAAAATTCGGAAGCGTCTTCGCTGTCTGGATGTATGCGATGCTTCCGTCCTGTATCAAAACGCTCCTGGGAGTGGTGGTACTGTACGCGGGCGTGGCGCCTGAGTCGTTCAACATCAAAAATTTCGCACCCACAAACCTGGGCGCATTCATGAATCCGCTCGAAACGAATGCGGGACTCTACAGCTTTGCCAGCTCGATCGATATCATTACCATCTGGTGCCTGGTCCTGGTGGGCATCGGAACCGCTCTCGTTGCCGGGGTCAAGCGCAGCTCGGGCTATATCGCAAGCTTTGGATGGTGGGCGCTGGTTGTGTTAGTCGGCGCAGCTATTGCCGCGGCAACCAGTTGATACCGTTATAAACACCAACGGCGCGCAACCTTCAGGGCTGCGCGCCGTTTTTTTCTGACCACTGATCACTGATCACTGTTTTCATCCCACCGCCGCATGATCAGGGTGGCGTTGATCCCGCCAAACCCGAAGGAATTCGACAGCCCCACATCGAAGGTGTGCGGCACGGCCTTGTTGGGCACGTAATCCAGCCTGCACTCCGGGTCCACATTGTCGAGGTTGATCGTCGGCGGCAGCATCTGGTGCTGCAGAGCCAGCACCGTAATGCCTGCTTCCAGCCCGCCCGCGCCGCCCAGCAGGTGGCCGGTCATGGACTTCGTCCCGCTCACCTTCAGCTTTCCGCTCAGCGCCTGTTCGCCAAACACCAGCTCGATGGCCCGCGACTCGTTGCCATCGCCCGCCGGTGTTGAGGTGGCATGGGCATTGACGTAGCCCACTTCCTCCGGCGCGATCCCAGCATCCTTCAGCGCGGCCCGCATGCTTCTCTGGGCCCCCGCGCCTTCCGGGGCGATTCCGGTCATGTGGTAGGCATCGGCGCTCATGCCGTAGCCGATCACCTCGGCCAGGATCTTCGCCCCGCGCTTGCGAGCAAACTCCAGCTCTTCCAGGATCACAATTCCAGCGCCCTCGCCGATCACAAATCCATCGCGGTCCTTGTCGAACGGACGGCTGGCTTTTTCGGGCTCGTTGTTGCGTGTCGATAAAGCGCGCATCGAGGCAAATCCACCCACGGACAAGGATGTGACGGCAGCTTCTGATCCCCCGGCAATCATCACGTCGGCGTCGCCGTGCATGATCATGCGCACCGAGTCGCCAATGGAATTGGCCGAGGTGGCGCACGCCGTGGCGGTGGCTGAAATCGGCCCGCGCGCTCCGTAACGAATGCTCAACTGCCCGGCGGCCATGTTTACGATCGTCGCGGGAATGAAGAAAGGCGAGATCTTGCGCGGGCCGCCCTGCAACAGGTTTGCGTGCTCCCGCTCGATAATCTCGAATCCGCCGATCCCGGAGCCGATGAAGACTCCCACCCGGTCGGCGATGTCCGGCGTCACTTCCAGGCCCGCCTGGGTTATGGCTTCCTGGGTCGCCGCAAAAGCAAAATGAATGAAGCGCCCCATCTTGCGCGCTTCCTTCTTGTCCACGAAGTTCAGCGGGTCGAAGTTCTTGACCTCGCAGGCAAATGTCACGGAAAAGCCAGTGGTGTCGAAGCCCCGAATGGGCGCCGCACCGCTGGCTCCTGCCAATAACTGCTGCCACACTTCGGGAGCGGTGTTGCCCACACCGCATACCAGCCCAAGGCCGGTAATGACGACTCTTCGGCTCACCGGCTACTTGCCTTTCGCGGTCTTTTCGTTCTTTTCGATGTACTCGATGGCGTCTTTGACGGTCTTGATCTTTTCCGCGTCTTCGTCGGGAATCTCCAGGTCGAATGCCTCTTCGAACTGCATCACCAGTTCCACAACGTCCAGCGAGTCCGCGCCCAGGTCCTCCTGGAAGCTAGCTCCGGGGTCACCTCGGCCTCATCCACCTGCAGTTGTTCCACAATGATCTGCTTGACTTTCTCTTCCACCGCCATGCGCGTTTCTCCTCGTTTACTTCGAATCTCTGGGAATCCTTCAGGGCACCATTCCAATCAGGCTCCGCGTGCCTACAATACCGGCCCGCGGCTGGGGAACACAACTCGCGTGCACAAAAAAACACGCCTTGCCCCGAAAGTCCAAGTCTATCAAAGGATGCCTGCCTGTAACGGCGTGGAATACCGCGAGTTGTGACGGTCACAGACATAGATGAACGGTTTTGATTACTCTCCGAATTTGTACCCTGAATTGCACAGCAAAAGGGCGTACATTAGGCGAAGAGGCGAAGTGACCTTTATGCAGGCTTTTATCTACGTAATTGCGGCTCTAGCCGGTATTCTCCTGGGTTACCTCCTTCGTCACGCCTTGGCAAAGAACGAGAAGGCGCAGGCTGAACAGCGAATGGGTCAACTGGCGACCGATCTCAGCGTGGTCCGGGCCGAGCTCGGCCAGGCGCAGTTGCTCGCCGATGGGCGGGCCGGCTTCGAATCGCTCGCGGCCGAGCGCGAGAAGACCGCCCATCAATTGACCTCCGAGCGCGACGGGCTGCGGACTGCTTTGCAGGAAAAATTCGAGTCTGAACGCCTTCTGTCGGCCCGCGTGAGTGCTCTCGAGACCGAACTGCGCAATGAACGCCAGAACATGGCGGAAAAGCTCGAACTGCTTGAAACCGCGAAGCAGGCGCTGGCGCATCAGTTTCAGGCCCTGGCCGGTGAAGTCCTTGAAACCAAGGCAAAATCCTTCGCCGAAACCAGCCGAAACGATCTTGGCAATCTGCTCGCTCCTCTCCAGGACCAGATTAAGGAATTCCGCGAAAAGGTTGAGCAGGCGCGGACCGATTCGAATACCGGAGTGACCCGGCTCGAAACTCTTGTTGGCGCACTGAATGGCCTCAACCAGCAGCTCTCGCAGGAGGCGCACGATCTCACCACCGCATTGCGCGGCTCGGCCAAAGCCCAGGGTGACTGGGGCGAATTTATTCTTCGGGACCTGCTGGATAAGGCCGGCCTGCGGGAGGGGGAGCAATATACATTCCAGCAGTCCTTCAGTGTGGAATCGGAAACCGGGGATCGCTCCAGGTCTGTGCGTACTGACGTTGTGCTACTTCTTCCCGGCGGCCGCAATCTGATCATTGATTCCAAGGTGTCGCTCAACGCTTACACCGACTGCGTCAAGGCTACGTGCGAAGACGACCGCAAGGCTGCTCTCAAGCTCCATATCGCCAGCGTGCGCGGCCATATCGCCAACCTCGCCAAGGCGGGCTATCATCGCCTGCCTGAATTGGACGCGCCGGATTTTGTGGTGATGTTCGTGCCTGTCGAACCGGCGTTTCTCATGGCCCTGCAAGCCGATAGCGAGTTGTGGGCCGACGCCTACAAGCAGGGGATCCTGCTGGTTGGCCCTACCACGCTCCTCTACGTCATTCGCATTGTCAACGTGCTCTGGCAACAGGAGCGCCAGGCGCGCAACGTGCGTGAGGTGATGGATCGGGGAACGGAACTCTACGAGAAATTCGTGGGGTTCGTCACCGACATGGAGATGCTTGGCGAGAGTTTACGAAGTGGCGGTCAGCGCTACGAGAACGCGATGAAGAAACTCGCCGACGGGCGCGGCAACCTGATTCGCCAGGTGGAGATGCTCAAAAAGCTTGGCCTGCGCACCACGAAATCCATTCCGAAGAAGCTTCTCGATCGTGCCGACGTGGATCAGGCAGAACTCGCCCTTGCCGCCGAGACAGAGGAACAAAACGGCTCCGGGCTCTGACACGCCGCATTTCTCACAGCCCGCGGCGCTCGTCTTCGTGATTGCGCAGAAAATGCGCGCGCTTTTGCATTTTCTTTCTACCGCTTTTGCCACAATAGAGGTGGAAGAGAGGATCGAAGTGCGGCCTCAGGCAGAACCCGGAGCACGGAAGCAATTCGGTTTCGTTCTGAACCATTCAACGAACCTAAACCCGCCCTTTTGGACCGTTTACATTTCCGGGATGGCGCCTCTATCAGCATTGTCTTCAGTAGCTTGCAGAGGGTAACTCGAGCCGGAATGGGCACCCTCCCCCCCGGTCCTGTAAAACTGTAAAACTGTAGATCCGTCACTTCGATCAAGCCGCGACTCAAGCCTTCGAAGCTGGTGAGAAATCCACGTCTAGTTCAGGTCGTCCACGTAATGACCCACCAGCACGGTCTGCCCGCCGATTGGATCCTTTAGCAGAAGCCCAACGACGCGTATGTTGGTGCTCGCGGCAACGTCCGAGAGCGCCGTCAATCCATCTCGGAAGGCTGTTTCATTTGTGACGTACACAGTCACGGTCTGTGGTACCAGGATCCCGGCGAAGCCTTTGACATTCATCTGGAAAGTGTCTTTGCCGGCATCGACGCTTCCGGGCACCACGGTTCCATTGAATCCCCAGTTGCGCAGCACCACTCGTTTCACGGTTACTGCCTGCGCATTGGCCGCGCCGGTTGCCGGGCCTCCCACCGAAACGTGCTGTCCCGGCAGCAGTCCGCTGGGGTTGAAGAGGAATTGAGCGAGCGGCCCATGCATCCAGTAGATTGAGAAATTCTCACTGCCGCTTAAGTCGACGGTTGCGAGCTGGCCTGGCGTGATCGCGGTGGTCGTGGGCAACAGCCCCCGTACATAAAGATCAAAGCTGGTGGCCGGACCCGCCGCGGGGTTGACATAGGTAATTTGGCCCGCGGCGTAGAAGCCATCCTGGGAGAGAACCGCCACCTCATCCGCGTCGATCGTGGCATCGGCGCCATCGAGGGTTCCCGAGATTTGAACAATGGAGCTGGATGTCAGGTCGTTCAGCGTTTCGTTGCCGTCCCACTCCGTCTGCCCATTCACATTCACGGTGAACTGCCGGCCGTGCGGGCCCTGAATGACGAACGATTGTGAACCCGCATTGACACTGACGACCGCCGCATCGAACTCGTCGATGTACGCACCTTTGGCGGTGTTGCTTACCGCATTCAGATTGAAGGTTGGCGTGACGTTCCCGGTAATCTGGCCGTTCGCGTCCACGGCGATCGATTTGCGCAGGTCAAAGTCGAGGTGAAGACCCACAGGGGCGCCTGGCTGCGCGACTACGAGTGGGTTGGGCAGGGTTATGTTGATCGTCGAAGTCGTAAGCGTCGCGTTCTCGGTCTTGATTGCCGGCTCGGGATTGGTCGTGTCGAGATAGCCAATCGTCGCTCCTCCCAGCGTGATGGTGACGTTGGTGTAAGAGCCCACAGGCACATCATTCATGTCGAGCAGGGTCTGCAGCCCGTTGAAGCGCGCGAAGTCAACGGTTGGCGACCCGCTCAGCAGCGAAACGCTCTTTCCGCTTCCATCGGATGCGGTGATGCTCATAATCTGCACCGCAAACGAGGTCACACTCGCTACCGGCGCATCGGTACCGACGATGAAGGCCGGGCCGCTTACGGTCTTGGGGGCGATCGTGGATTCGATCTTGGAAATGGCACTGCAACCGGCAAGCATCACGGTCGCGATAGTCAGAGCAGCAACGGACGGAAGAACACTCCGCCCCGGTCTCTCAATAGGCATATCAGATCCACCGCTTTCTGCGAACTCCGCACCTGCGCGGGATGATCGCCGGGGTCGGCGCACAGAATAAACATGAGGAGGTTGCGTGCACCGTGAGCCTTACGTTGTGCCAACACACACCCTTGCAGAAAGTTGTAAACACTGTGATTAAATTTTTCGCTGCCCGTTACAAAGGTAGCATTCCGGTCGGGGCTTCCGGATTCCCTGCGCAAGTTCGTTTGCCCCCATCAAATACGATGGTCCGGTTTGTCGTCGTGTGTCCATCCTTTACGTTCGTTATCCCGCTGCCCCTGTCCAAGGGCGGCGCGAAGATTCGCCTCGTTTGTGGTCCTGCAGTGAATCGGTAGTCTGCGGATTTTATGCTGAAAAGAAATGACTTGGTCGGCAGGGCAGGGAACCCGCTTTTCGCAGACAAACACTGCGGGCGCAGTGACACACTTTGAGGCCGGGTTGGACGGGACCGAAAGGAAAGGGAAGCCAAACCACAGGGCGTGGAGGCGTTTGGAGAGGCTGGGCGCGGCAGCCCGGGTCCTGCTACGGCGATGCCGAGGGATGCCTTTGAGCCCGCTGTTTAGGCTGGAACAGCGGGCGCAAGTGCTTGGTTGCGTGGGTTGGCAATCAACAGCAGGAGGGCGGTCCGTAAGAGGATTTGCGTGCGTGTACGACCGCCGGCCCGATGTTTCCGCTATCCTTTTTTCTGCAGCGTATGAATGTAGGCGATCAAGTCTTTCAACTGATCCTCCGACAGCTTGTCGTGCCACGCCGGCATTTTGCCCTTGCCCTCTTTCGCGATGACCAGCATATTGGCGTCGGTCTCTTTGAGCACGGCCTCAGAACTAAAAGATGGAACTTTGAACGCCTTCCCCGCCGGAGTACTCGCGTCTCCAGTTACCCCGTGGCATGGGGCACAATTGGTCTTGTACAGCGCCGCGGGCGGCGATGCATGGCCGCTGATTGCAGCAGTGATGCACGCAAGCACAACTGAGATTCGAAACACGGCTTTCATGGTCGATTCCTTCCTTTACAAAAGAGTCTTGTTGCTCGTCTGTTGATTTGTTGCCAACTCGCAGGACATCTTTCCGATCCATTGCAAAGTTGAAGTTCACACTCTGTCGGAACCAGCCGGAGCGATTTCCGGCCAGTATGGCAGATGCTGCTAGAACACCCAGTTGAAAGCGAGACCAGCCACATTCTCTTCATAGCTTGGTACTGTCTCGTTGGTGGGCGTAAAGTTCAGCTTGCCGCCGTACTGCAGTGCCTGGTATCTCCAGTCCGTGGGCGTCAACCGCTGGAACCAGTAAAAGCCCTGCAGACTGGCCGACCTGCTGATGACGTAGGTCGCGCTTGGCTTGACCATGATCTCGTCATTGCGGATCAGGGGGTAATTCTGCGCCGGGATAAAGAAGATTGCCTGAGTACCGGAAGGCAGAGCCGGTGCCGGGGCTGCCAGCGCTAGCGGGTTGTTCTGGTAGCTGTCGCCGACGACAGCGTTCTCCGTGCGCCCGCTCGTGTAGACGAACTCAGCAGCCAGTTCGAGCTTGTTGCCGGCCAGGTTTTTGCGGCGCAGTGTTAGACCAACCGTGTCAATCTTGTCGCGGTCGTTGTGGGTCCAGTTCAGGCATGGATCGATTTTGGCCGATGCGTTCCTGTCTGCGACGGTGCTGAAGCAGGGGCCTCCAAGGACAGTATTTCCCTTCTGGCCCTGGAAGGTTGCAGTGCTATTGGAGCCAAAGGCATCACCGGTGGCGTACAGACGTTGGTTGTCGTAGGTGTAGAAGACGTCGGCGACCAGGTTGTCAGACGCGACATAGCTTGCATCGATGGTGGATGCCCACCATGTGCGTCTCTTCAAACCCAGCTTCGTGTTGAGATAGTCGTCGTCGCTGGCCTCACCGCTCAAAGTGAAGGCGAACTTGTCTCTTGCGAGCAGATTGATCTGGGCGCGCCCGTCATTTCTGTTCCGGTCGGCTACGTAGTATCTTCTGAAGCCGGGGATCTCATTGAGGATGTTTCGCGTGCCGTATTGGGCCTGCGCAGCGGTGTTGTTGTTGGGCGTAAAGATTGCGGCATCGCCTGTAAGTGGTGCGCTGGGGAGACCAGCGACCGGACCGAAACCCGTAAGCCCGGTGCTCTTGAGATAGGAGTAGAGACTTTGTGATGCGCCGCTCGCCGGCACGTGGTTCGCCATCGGCGTTTCCGCGAGGAAGGCGTTCTCGTTATAGTCTCCGCGGCGCTCGGAGAAGGCGTACTCCACGCGAGCCGTCACGGCTCCCTTGGATTTGCGCCACTCGGTGCGGAAGGTGTTTTCGTTCACTCGCTTTGCATCGGCGCAGCTAATCCAGGAATAGGAGCAATGGCGATCTGCTCTGTCCCAGCCATAGCCGAGCATCAAGTGTTCCGATTTCGTGAATGAATACTCGGCTTCCCCGCCGGCCTTGTAGGAGAGCTTGGTGAGCGAGCGGTTGTTGTAGATGTTGGTATTGGTTCCGAGTCCGCTGGGCAGCCCGTACTGGCCGCTAAACGGTGAGGTACCGGTCACTGGCGAGGCGTCATCCTGGAACAGGAAGATGTCGAGGGGCGTGTGGTTATCGCGTTCGTCGAACCGGCCTTCTGCCACGAAGTCCCACTTGTCGTGTTTGAAGGTGAACCTGCCGGAGCCCAGGCCGGTGTATACGAGACCCTGCAGGGAGCTGCGCGGGAGCCCGAACGGCAGCGCTCCCTCTGTAGTAAGCGAGGGACTAATAAACGCCTGGTTCTGGGTTCCGCGCCCAATCGAACCAACGAGCAGAAGCTTGGCATCACTCGAGAATTTGAAGGCGCCCGTGGCGGTGAACTGGTTGAATTGGCTGTTGGGTTCCTCCGCCAGAGCAGACGTGAGGCCTAAAACCGCGGGATCAGCCCAGATCATGTGTTCGGTGTTGTTGCGGAAGAACGATCCGTAGTAAGCGAACGAAAGAAACGTCTTGTGAAGCTTGACATTCACTGCCGCGGATGCCTGATCGGTATCCCAGTTCACTCGATACGGCAGCAACGCCGAATCCTGCGTGTTCTGATCATTCACCCCACCCATGGTCCTCAGGCCGTTCTTGTGCTCGTGGTTGTAGCTGCCAGAAATATCGATCATCTCAGTTGGGGTGATGAGGAATTGCGCCTCTCCCCGCTTGCGCGTGAGTGAGAGATCCACATTCCGGAAAGCGGGCAAGTCGGTAGCACGGATGGCAGCCATGGTGTCCAACTGAGCCTGGGTTGGTGGTGTGAGCACGCCACTTTTGTTGTAGACACTGCCAGCCGCAGTTGTCGGATTGAGCGCGAAGTAGTTCAGAGCGGTGGCGCTCTTTTGCGGCGAAACCGGCACGATCCAATTGGATGGCAATGTCAGAGTGCTGGTCCCTACACCGAGGAAGGGGGTTTGGTATGAATCGGAGGTGTTGGCGAGAAACGTGTTATAGGAGAATCGGAATTGGACCTTGCTCTGCCATCCAAGGTCGAGGATCCCGTTTCGAGTCTCGAGGCCAAGACTCGAACCTTGGAAGTGCCAGCGCCATGTGTCCATGCTGTCGTAAGCCGCGCCGCCGCGATAGTCGAAGTTGCCGATGGCGAAGGCATTGAACTTATTCAGTCCGTTGTACTCGCCGAACTTGAACGAGTTGAAGCTGATGCCGGCGACGCCGATTTGAGTTCTCTTATGTAGATTGGTCTGGTCTTCAGCCGTGGGCTCGTCCGGAATGTACATACCTGGCGGGACCTGAGTCCCAGGATTGCGTCCGGTGGTGTTTTGAGGAACGGTTTGGGCAGCCGAGAACGTGGACGTAGCCACGAACAAGCCGGCTGTGATGAATGCGCCGCCGAAAACCCTGATAGAACCGGCGACGAAGCCGCAAGAATTTCTGGATTTCATGATTGCGTCTCTCCGATTCAATGAATTACCGGTTGTACTTGGCCCCGCCCGGATGATTCGAGCCGTGGATTTCTGAGTGGCATTGCAGACAAGCGCGTCCGTTTGCCTGGTCAGTCGGGCTCTGGCCTCCAAGTGGAATGGTGCCGTTACCCGTGACAAAGGTTCCGTCCGGCAGGTTGGCCGCGCTGTAGAGGCCCTTGGCGTGGTCGCTAGTGTGGCACTCCTGGCAGAGCATGGGGGCTCGCGTCTTCAAAAGCGGCGTTACATTTGAACCGTGTGGCGAGTGGCAGTTGGTGCAATCCTCAACGACGGGCGTATGCTCCCACAAGAATGGACCGCGCTTTTCCGAATGGCAGGTGTAGCAGGTCTCAGTGATTGTGTTCTTGACCATCAGCCGAGGGCCGGTGGAACCATGCGGGTTGTGGCAGTCGGAGCAGCTGACCTTGCCTTCGAGGATCGGATGTCTCGAAAATCGATGAAACTGGGCGCGCTCATTCTGGTGGCAACCGAAACAGACTTCCGGCTGGGTGAGCTTATTCAGCACCTTCTGTTCGGGATTGTGCATTTCATGGCAATCCGTGCAGGTGAGGCCTTGCTTCTGATGTGCACTTCCCGACCAGTACGTCCGCGCGTGAACGCTTGACTCATGGCACGAGAGGCATGCCGATGTCCTCGCCTCGGTGGACGACAGCAGCTTCGACTTCAGTCCGAATACGATTTCAGGCGATTCGGTCGGGTTTTGCTGGTGCCGCACGCTCTCGCCGTGGCATCCCTGGCAGCCGGGCGTTCGTGAATCGCCTTTCACCCCGTGCTTGGTCTGGTAAATGGAAAGCACGTGGCCGCTGACCTCGTTGTGACAGAGCGTGCATTTTTTGTCCCCGTCAAGTGACCGATCCGTCTCGGCCATGGCGGGCACGACCCCGAACAGACATAAGGCAAGTGCACACAACGTTAAGCGATAGTGCAAGATTTTCATCCTCTCTCCTGTGTCCGGCGATCAACAGCCTAGCGTCCGGCTTCCGCGCGAACTTTCGCGAAGTCGCAAGCGGTGTTCGTTTGCGGTGAAGCTTAGATTGTCTTCGTTAAGTTCGCCGATGTTAGTAACTCGGAGTCCATCGACGACGCCACTGACTGCGATTCAACTTCGTCTCCGTTCAAAATCTAAAGCCGACGGATGTTTTGAGTTGAATTCTAATGGCGTGCTGCTTGAGGGATAGTAGCGTTGGGTAACTCGCACGCTGCTTGCTGAGAATCAAGCAGCGTGTAAACACTTGTAAGGCTCGTGCAAAGTTTGCAAACGATAATTTCGATATGCTTTAACGCTTGTCTAGCTGGAATTTGTGATCCGACGAAAGCGTATGAAGAATCATGCGCTCAACTCCCATCCGCGCATATTGCAACTGCGGGTTATCTCGCATTTTTCAGTACCTGGCAGACGACTTTACAAAGCTTTACAACGTTGTTGATGGTGAACAAACAGGAATGAATTTCCCTTCTCCATTCTTGTCTTATACTCGCAGCACTTAGTGACTGGAGAGTGACTGCTTCACTCCATAACTAGGTCGAAACACTCCGGAGGCGAACGATGAAACAGGAATGCAGCTCGGAGCTTCAGAATGATGCGTGTGCGGCGTGCCTGGCAAAGGAGTCGCTGCGGGTAAGCAGGCGATCGTTTTTTGCTTCGCTTCTCGGAGCTTGTGCCGGCTTGATCGTCACCGTAATCGGGACGCCGATGCTTCGCTATATCCTCTATCCCGTGCAGGCCGGCGGCAGGTCAAGCAAGTGGACTGAGATTGGAGATGCGAGCGAATTCGACAGAATTGAAGGCCCGGTGACGAAAACCATTGCGCTCACGCAGCGCGATGGATGGCGCGAAGTTGTTTCCCGGCAGTCGGTCTTTGTCAATCGCTCGAAGGATGGCAGACTTCAGGTCCTGTCGCCGATTTGTCCCCACCTCGGATGTTCCGTGGGCTGGCACGAAAACCAGAACAAGTTCATCTGCCCCTGCCACGGCGGACAATTCGGCCCCGATGGAAGCCGCATCTCGGGTCCGCCTCCGCGGGGGCTGGACAGGCTTGAAGCGCAGGTCAAGGACGGCAAGTTAGAAGTTCAATTCCAGTACTTTCGATCGAACGTACCAGACCGCCAGCTTCTGAGCTGAAATCAAGTTGAGGTGATGCAATGAAGAATGAGACGGAGAAGTCCGCCTCGTCGGGCGTAAGCCTGCGAAGTCGTGCACTCGACTGGGTCGATGCGCGCACCGGCGTCCGAGGCTTGATGAAGGAAACCCTCGAAGAGCCCATTCCCGGCGGCGCTCGATGGGCTTATGTGTTCGGTTCCGGCTTGCTGTTCATCTTCCTCCTGCAGGTGATCACTGGGATTTCGCTGGCTCTCTATTACACTCCTTCAGCCGAGACGGCCCACACCAGCGTCGCCTATATCACCAAGCAGGTCGCGGGCGGTGCATTCCTGCGCAGCCTGCACTCCTATGGCTCCAGCGCCATGATCATCGTGCTGGCTCTCCACTTTCTTCAGACGTTTCTCTACGGCTCTTTCAAGGGTCGGCGCGAATTGCTCTGGCTCTCCGGCGCACTGTTGTCCTTTCTGATTCTGGGGATGGGTTTTACAGGTTATCTGTTGCCCTGGGATCAGAAGGCCTATTTTGCAACTGCGGTCGGAACGAATGTCGCGGGGCAAGTGCCGCTGATTGGAAATCTGATCACGCGCTTTCTTCGCGGAGGCGACACTATCGGCACTCTCACCGTGTCGCGATTCTATGTCGCGCACGTCTTTCTTATCCCGTCGACAATTCTGATGTTCGTGGGCGCTCATATATTTCTGTTTCGCAAAGCGGGTCCGGCCGGTCCTGTAACCGAGCATCCGGTAACTCCAAAGCTTCATACTGAGCCGTTTTATCCCCGCCAGGTTCTGTTCGACATGCTGTTCGCTCTCCTGATTGTGGCCGTCCTCGCAGGGCTTTCCTATTTGCGTCCGGTCACGCTCGGTCCGATCGCCAATCCGGCTGATTCCCGATTCCTTCCCCGGCCTGAGTGGTACTACCTGCCCATGTTCGAGTGGCTGAAATTCTGGGAAGGTCCGGCGGTGGTCGTAGGCGTCGTCGTGATCCCCGGCCTTCTCGCGGCCGCCCTCTTTCTGATGCCCTTTCTGGATCGCCGCCTCGAGCGCAAGATCTGGCGACGCCCCATTCCCGCGCTGGCCGTGGCTTGTGTTGTGTTTGGCATGGTTTTCCTGGGCATCAAGAGTCAGATCGATGATCACCAGCCTGGCACTGCGCAGCAACTTGCCCTGCAGCAGGAAGAGGAGAAAGCGTTCAGTGCCGAGGCCTTTGTCCCCTACACCAACGCGCCAGATACTGGCTCGTCCGAAGTGAATGTCGCTGTCTCCACCGATCCCCTCGTTCCCAAAGGAAAAGGCATCTTCACCGAGCGCGGATGCAGCGCATGTCATGGCGACAACGGGGTCGGTTCAGCGCTTGCCCCAAGTCTGGTCGGAATTACCCATAAATTTCCTCCGGATCGGCTCGCCGCACTGTTGCATAATCCGAGCTCCCGCATGAAGGCAGGCGGTATGCCCACAGTTGACGCTTCCCCGGATGAAATGAATGCACTGATCGCCTACCTCGGTTCGCTCGGCTCGCGCGCTCCGAGTGCGCCGGCGATCGCGAAGATTGCACCTAAACTGCAGAGCGAAACCAGCCAAAGCGCCACGGCTCCATCCCTTGTCAAGGTATCGGTTCCCGTTCACCTTTCCGAGGTTCACAGCAAGACCGTGTCCAAAGATGTTGCCGGCCAGCAGTTGTTCCAGGAGCGCGGCTGCTTTGCTTGTCATGGCGCCGACGGAGCTGGCGGACTCGCCCCGGCCTTGGCGCCTATGATCGCCAAAGTTTCCGACTCCGAGTTGACTCACGTACTGCGACGTCCCACGGCCAGGATGCAAAAGGGCGGCATGCCTCCGTTGGAAGGCTCGCCAGATGAAATTGCATCACTGATTTCCTATCTGCGCACACTGCCGATGCCAAGATAGAGATCAGGGCGATCTCTCGCCGGATGAGATCTAACTTGTGGTTGACAATTTGCCCAGGCGTCCTGATCGGCGCCTTGAAAATGGGCAGAATCTAACCACGATCATTTTCGGTCGGTGATCGGAGCTTGTGGCCGGCTCCTTATATATGTAATCTGCCGCCTCGAATGTGGATTCGGCACGCATCCCAATGCCAGAATCGCACGTCCTGAGGCCAAAACGAACCCACCGGCGCTCTCTCTTTTTTGTGCTTTCGCGCGGGTTGGGAACCTGAACGGCCAACTCGCCAACAATGCGCCTCGCACTGCCGTATCTCGTTGATACAGACACCGTTTTGGAATCAGTGATTCGCGCAGCCGCGCCTGTCATTCTGGCGTCATTTTCGAAAAGGTAATTTCATGCGAAAAAGCATGATCTAACGCAAATTTCTGTTGGATCATCCCAGCGTCGTGCTGTAAGCTGTGTTGGTGTCGGACGGCTGGTGATCTGAATCACCGACGTTCGGGAGAAGAATACCTAGATTGCGTTACTTTACGGTTCGTTGCCTGATATTAAGAATCACTCCGGAACTTGCTTACCGATTTAAGGGAAGCCGCGCCAAACCCGCCGAAGCCAGCTGACCGCTTCATTGGTTGCGATCACAGTCCGGGCAAACCAGGATTCTCACAGTTTGGTTCTTACTCCCGCGATTTGCGTGTGCTTGTAGAAACCGAGTTCACACCATTTCATGGCTCGCTGAGGGAGATGTCGGTCCCTGCCAGCGTGCATGAGGCGCGGGTAGTCGTGGGTTTTTGTGCGCAAGACGAAGGGGCGCTGCGCCCCGCCGTTGATGCGGGCAAACCGATAGCACGGAGAGAACGATGGACCTTACGCGCTGGGTTATTACTATTGCTCTGGGGTTGGCGCCCATGCTCGGTGGCGTGGCGCTACAACCGACCGGGAGCAGCGTCACATCCAGCGTAAGTACTGGTGCCAACTCCGGGGCGAATTCGGGTGGTAACTCTGGTGCCAATTCAGGCGCGAAATCAGGCGGTAACTCTTCCAATTCCTCTGGCAATTCCGGTTCTTCGGTCACTCAGGGCGTAAATGCGCCCAAGGCCAAGGTCACTAATCCGCATGGCCCCCTTGCGACCCCTTGTGCCAACTGCCACACCTACACAAGCTGGAAGCCCATTCGGTCCAATCCCGAGTTCAACCACGATCTGACCGGGTACCCACTCCGCGGCATGCACGAGAAAGTGGCTTGCACTCAGTGCCACACGAATCTGGTCTTCAAGAACGTCAGTTCCCAATGCTCCGATTGCCACGCCGATATCCATCGCCGCCAGTTCGGCGCCAACTGCGCCAGTTGCCATTCGGTGAAAGGGTGGCAGGTCTCGCTGCAGGCCATTAAGAATCACCAGAACCGTTTCCCGCTGGTGGGCGCGCATCAGTTGGTGCAATGCGAAGAGTGCCACAAGAACGCCGCCGCCGGCCAGTTCATCGGCTTGTCTACGGCCTGCTACTCATGCCATCAGCAGGACTTCCTCACCCCGGTTATCGATCACGTCGGGCTTGGCTTCCCCACGACGTGCGAGAGCTGTCACTCCATGGACAGCTGGTTCAATGCCAAGTTTGACCATTTGAAATATACGGGTTACGCACTGACCGGCGCGCACGCCACGCTTACCTGCGCCGCCTGCCACCTCAACAACTCGTTCAAGGCAACGTCGGCCCAGTGCTACTCCTGCCACTCCGCCGATTATCTGAGCACCAATAATCCCAACCATGCGCAACTCGGCCTGCCGCGCGATTGCTCCACGTGCCATGCGACCACTGACTGGTCCATGTCCACCACGAAGTTTGATCACGCGCTTTATGCCCACTACCCCTTGACGGGCAAGCACGCAGCCGTGACGTGCGCGGCGTGCCACACCAACAACAACTACAACTCCACGCCCACTGCCTGCTTCGCCTGCCATCAGACAGACTTCAACGGGGCCACCAATCCTCCCCACGCTTCCAGTGGTTTCCCGACCGACTGCTCGCTATGCCACACGACCGCTGGTTGGACCACATCCACGTTTAATCACAACGCCACGACATTTCCGTTGACAGGCTTTCACGCCACCATGCAATGTGCGCAGTGCCACACCAGCGCCAGCACTTACAACGGGTCCCTCCCCACAACTTGCGTAGGCTGCCATCAGGCCGATTTCAACAACACCAACGCTCCGCCTCATGCGTCCGTCGGCTTCCCAACCACGTGTCAGACTTGCCACAGCACTACAGACTGGACCGGAGCGACCTTCAATCACAATACGACCAAGTTTCCGCTCACCGGAGCGCACATCACCGTGGCTTGCGCTACTTGCCATGTCAACAACAACTACACCACGTTGCCCACCAATTGCGTTGGGTGCCACCAGGTCGACTACAACAACACGAACGCCCCGCCGCACGCGTCAAGTGGTTTCCCGACAACCTGCGAAACATGCCACAGCACTACCGACTGGACCGGAGCGAGTTTCAATCACAACACGACCAAGTTTCCGCTCACCGGTGCGCACATCACCGTGCCGTGCGCGCAGTGCCACGTCAAGAACAACTACACAACGGTTCCGTTGGACTGCTATTCGTGCCATACCAAGGATTTCACCGGCACCACGAATCCTAATCACGTCTCGGCGGGGTTCCCGACTAACTGCGCTCTCTGCCACACTACGGCCACCTGGACCACCTCGACGTTTAACCATAACTCGGTGTTCCCGCTGACCGGAGCACACGCGACCGTTGCTTGCGCCTCGTGCCATGTCAAAGGCAATTACACGACGGTTCCCACCGACTGTTACGCGTGCCACAAGGCCGACTACAACGGGACGACCAACCCCAACCATGCTTCGGCCGGCTTCCCGACCTCCTGCGCAACCTGCCACAACACCACTTCCTGGACGGGCGCCGCTTTCGATCACAACAAGACTCCGTTCCCGTTGACCGGTGCGCACAAAACCGTGGCCTGCGCAACCTGCCACATTAATAACGTGTTCACCGGCACGCCCACGGATTGCTACTCCTGTCACACCAAGGACTACAACGGGACGACCAATCCCAATCACAAAGCCACTGGCTTGCCGACAGATTGTGTGGTTTGCCACAACACCACGGCGTGGACGGGCGCCGTCTTCGATCACAACAAGACTGCCTTCCCTCTGACCGGCGCCCATAAGACCGTGCTCTGTGTCTCATGTCACGTGAATAACAACTTCACTACCCTTCCGACCGACTGCTATTCCTGCCACACCAAGGATTACAACGGGACCACCAATCCCAATCACAAGACCGCGGGTTTCCCCACCACGTGCGCAACTTGCCACAACACGACGGCCTGGACGGGCGCCGTCTTCGACCACAGCAAGACCCCGTTCCCGCTGACCGGCGCGCACAAAACCGTGCCCTGCGCCTCCTGCCACATCAATAATGTCTTTGCCGGTACGCCCACGGATTGCTTCTCGTGCCACACCAAGGATTACAACGGGACTACCAATCCCAATCACAAGACCGCGGGTTTCCCCACGGATTGCATGGTTTGCCACAACACGACGGCCTGGACAGGCGCCGTCTTTGACCACAACAAGACTGCCTTCCCGCTGACTGGCGCGCATAAGACCGTGGCCTGCGTCTCTTGCCATGTGAATAACAACTACACCACGGTTCCGACCGACTGCTTCTCTTGCCACAAGGCCGACTACACCGGCACTACGAATCCCAACCATGCTTCGGCGGGTTTCCCCACCACGTGCGCAACTTGCCACAACACGACGGCCTGGACGGGCGCCGTCTTCGACCACAGCAAGACCCCGTTCCCGCTGACCGGTGCGCACAAAACCGTGCCCTGCGCCTCCTGCCACATCAATAATGTCTTTGCCGGTACGCCCACGGATTGCTTCTCGTGCCACACCAAGGATTACAACGGGACTACCAATCCCAATCACAAGACCGCCGGGTTCCCCACAGATTGCGCGGTTTGCCACTCAACCACGAACTGGAACGGCGCTGTATTCGACCACAGCAAGACGGCGTTCCCGCTGACGGGTGCGCACAAAACCGTGGCTTGCGCCTCCTGCCACGTGAATAACAACTTCACGACAGTGCCGACCGACTGCTACTCCTGCCACAAGGCGGACTTCACCGGTACCACGAATCCCAACCACGTCTCAGCCGGCTTCCCGACCGATTGCCAGGTTTGCCACTCCACCACGAACTGGAACGGCGCCGTATTCGACCACAATAAGACAGCCTTCCCGCTGACCGGCGGACACAAAACTGTGGCCTGCGCATCCTGCCACGTCAACAACAATTACACGACTCTGCCGACGGCCTGCTTCGGCTGCCACAAAGCGGACTTCACTGGGACCACCAATCCGGCACACGTTGCTGCCGGCTTCCCAACCGATTGCACGATCTGCCACTCGACCGCCAACTGGACGACATCGACCTTCAATCACAGCACGACGTCATTCCCGCTGACCGGCGCGCACAAAACCGTCGCCTGTGCCTCATGCCACGTGAACAGCAATTACACCGGCAGCTTGCCGACCGACTGCTACTCCTGCCACACCAAGGATTACAACGGCACCAACAACCCGCCCCACGCAGCTACTGGTTTGCCCACAACCTGCGCCGTCTGCCACAGCACCACCAACTGGACAAGTGCCACGTTCAATCACAACACGACGTCGTTCCCGCTGACCGGCGCGCACAAAACCGTCGCCTGCGCTACTTGCCACGTCAATAACAATTACACGACGCTGCCGACGGCCTGCTATGGCTGCCACAAAGCGGACTTTACGGGTACCACGAATCCGGCCCACGTAGCCGCCGGCTTCCCGACCGATTGCACGATCTGCCACTCGACCGCCAACTGGACTACGTCGACCTTCAATCACAACACGACGTCGTTCCCGTTGACCGGTGCGCACACGACCGTGGCCTGTGCCTCGTGCCACGTGAATAGCAATTACTCCGGCAGCTTGCCGACCGACTGCTACTCCTGCCACACCAACGATTACAACGGCACCAACAACCCGCCCCATGCAGCTACTGGTTTGCCCACCACCTGCGCTGTTTGCCACAGCACCACCAACTGGACGAGTGCCACCTTCAATCACAACGCCACGACGTTCCCGCTGACCGGCGCGCACGTCACCGTGCCCTGCGCCTCGTGCCACGTCAATAACAACTACACGACTCTTCCAACCGACTGCTATTCGTGCCACACGAAGGATTTCACCGGGACTACAAATCCAAATCACGTAACTGCGGGCTTCCCGACCAATTGCGCTTTGTGCCACGCCACCGCCACGTGGACGACTTCGACCTTCAATCATGCTTCCGTATTCCCGCTGACCGGCGCGCACGCTACGGTCGCTTGCGCCTCGTGCCACGTCAACAACAACTACACCACCGTTCCGACCGACTGCTACTCCTGCCATAAGGCCGACTACAGCGGGACCAACGCCCCGCCCCACGCAGCCACCGGTTTGCCCACCACCTGCGCCGTTTGCCATAGCACCACTAACTGGACAAGTGCCACGTTCAATCACAACACCACCGCGTTCCCGCTGACCGGCGCACACGTCACCGTGACCTGCGCGCAATGCCACGTGAACAACAACTACCTGACATTGCCGACCAACTGCTACGGATGCCACCAGGCTGACTTCACCGGCACCACTAATCCGGCCCACGTAGCCTCTGGCTTCCCGACCGACTGCACGCTCTGCCACACCACGACCAACTGGACTACGTCCACCTTCAATCACTCTTCGGTGTTCCCGCTGGTCGGTGCACACACCTCGCTGGCCTGCGCCGCATGCCACACCAACAACAACTACACAACCGTGCCGACTACGTGCTACGGCTGCCATCAGGCCGACTTCACGGGCACCAATAACCCCAGTCACGTGACTGCAAACTTCCCGACCACTTGCAACACGTGCCACGGCGCAGCTCCGATGACGTGGACTACGGGGGTTACCTTCAACCACACGCTGTATGCCAACTGGGCCCTGACCGGCGCTCACGCGACTGTCACATGCGTGCAGTGCCACACCAACAACAACTACAACATCACGTCCACCGCCTGTTATTCCTGCCACCAGGCGGACTTCACCGGCACCACCAACCCGGCGCACGTCGCCGCGGGCTTCCCAACCGACTGCACGTTGTGCCACTCGACCACCAACTGGACTTCGTCCACCTTTAATCACAACACCACAACGTTCCCGCTCACCGGCGCGCACACGACGGTACAATGCGCACTGTGTCATACCAGCGCCACCACTTATAACGGTTCGCTACCCACAACCTGCTACGGCTGCCATCAGAAGGATTTCACCGGCACCACCAACCCGGCTCACGTCGCGGCCGGCTTCCCGACCGATTGCACGCTCTGCCACAGCACTACCAACTGGACCTCATCTACGTTTAATCACTCGTCGGTCTTCCCGCTGGTCGGCGCTCATACTTCGCTGGCCTGCGCCGCGTGCCATACCAACAACAACTACACGACCGTGCCGACTACCTGCTATGGCTGCCACCAGGCCGACTTCACGGGCACCAATAACCCCGGTCACGTGGCTGCCGCCTTCCCCACGACATGCAACACTTGCCACGGCACAGCTCCGATGACGTGGACCACGGGAGTTACCTTCAACCACACGCTGTACGCCAACTGGGCCCTGACCGGCGCTCACGCGACTGTCACATGCGTGCAGTGCCACACAAACAACAACTACAACAACCTGCCCACAGCCTGCTATTCCTGCCACCAGGCGGACTTTACCGGAACCACCAACCCGGCACACGTCTCTGCCGGCTTCCCGACCGATTGCACCATCTGCCACTCGACCACCAACTGGACTACGTCGACGTTCAATCACGCGACCACGACGTTCCCGCTGACCGGCTTCCACGCCACCATGCAATGCGTGCAGTGCCATACCAGCGCGACAACCTACAACGGTTCGTTGCCGACCCTTTGCTACGGCTGCCACCAGGCTGATTGGAACGGGACGACCAATCCTGCCCATGCCGCGGCTGGATTCCCCACGACTTGCGACACGTGCCATACGACGACGGACTGGACCGGCGCCACATTCAACCACGCCAACACGCCGTTCCCGCTGACTGGCGCCCACACCACAGTGGCCTGCAACTTGTGCCACATCAATAATGTCTTCGCGGGCACGCCGACCGATTGCTATTCGTGCCACACGGCCGACTATACAGGCACGACCAATCCCAACCACACCACGGCGAAGTGGCCGACCACCTGCACCACATGCCACACGACTACGAACTGGACCTCCGCGACTTTGCCGACTTCGTACCACACGTTCTTCCCAACCACTCACGGTAATGCGAACAGCGTGTGCGCGACCTGCCACACCAATTCGTCGGATTACTCGGTGTTCCAGTGCACCGGCTGCCACGGCGGAAACAACGCCGCCAACTTCAAGCACGAGAACGTGAATGGATATGTGTACAACAGCGTGAACTGCTACGCGTGCCACAAGAGTGGAGGAGGCGGATAAACCCATGAGACGCCATTTCTTACTTCTCCTTGTTCTTGTGGCCCCTGCGTGCCGTGCACAGGAAGCCGATCCCGCGGCTCCTTCTGCGGCTCCGCTCGCGGCGGCTCCAGCACGCACCGATTTTCATGTCCGCTATATCAGTGGACCGAGCGTGTATATCGATGGAGGAACGACCTCGGGTCTCAGGGAAGGCACCGAGTTGATTCTCAAACAGAGCACAAGTCTTTCCGAACAGGATCCGGCAAACGCTGCCATCGAACCCGGAGTCATCGCCCGGCTCAAAGTAATTTCTGTCGCCTCGACCTCGGCCGTCTGCGAGATCAGCGCGACCAAGCGCGACCTCACTGATAAGGACGTAGTCTCCCTTCCCGATGAGGAGGTAAAGAAACTCATCGACAAGGACACGCTCGGGAACACGCGCCATTACCCCATGGTCATCAGTTTCAGCGAAGGCGATCCGATGGACGAAGAAGTGCGCGACACAGTTCCCCGGCCTCCGCTTCCCGAGATCAATCAAATGCGGGGCCGGTTCGGATTCGACGTCAGCAGCATCCAGGAGTTAGGGCAGGGTAGTTCAATAACAAGCGAATACGGCATGGTGGTCCGCGCCGACTTCACCAGGATGTTCGGTACCTACTGGAACCTCAATGGTTACTGGCGCGGAACCTTGCAAAACAACAACAGTCCCGCCGTCCAGAATTCCATTCAGAACCTCGTGAATCGCACCTACCTCATGAGCCTGAACTATATCAACCCCAACTCCGCGTGGTCGATTTCCATCGGGCGCATGTATCTTCCCTACGCCAGCAGTTTGGAGACGATCGACGGCATATACCTTGGCCGCAAAACCTCCGCCCGGACCGTCGTTGGCGTGTTCGCTGGTTCCTCTCCCAATCCCACCGCGTGGAACTACGATCCAAACCTTCGTGCGGGCGGTGGCTTCTTCAATATTCATGGCGGGACCTTCGACGGCTTCCACTACTCCAGCACCGCCGGGGCCGGCGTCGACCTGCTCAAGTGGAGCGTCAACAGGCCATTCCTTTTTACCGAGAATGAATTCTCCTTCAAGAAATACCTCTCTTTGTATCAGGCAATGCAGATCGATAATCCCACGCCGAACCCGGGTCAACCTACGGTCGGCTGGGGACTCGGTGAAAGCCTGATTGCGGCTCGCTTTCAAGTGCATCCTCGCTTGACCCTCGAAGTCACCGATACTTACTTCCGCAGTGTCCCCACATATGATGCGGTCCTGGTTGGAACCGGCCTGCTCGATAAGTATCTCTACCAGGGAATCAACGGGGGCGTTCGCGTCCAGTTCCCGCTTCACATCATGGGCTACGCAAGCGTCGGGCAAAGCAACAGTTCCAACGACAACGGGTCGTCGTTGAATGAGCTTTTCGGAGCCTCTATCATGCGCATCTGGAAGACTGGCTTTGGCGCCGACGTCCGCTATTCCAAATTCGATAGCGCGTTTGCCTCCGGCAAATACAGTACGGTAAGTATCAACAGGGATCTCGGGGAACGCTTCCGGCTCGATCTGCAGGGCGGGCGCTACGATTACAATTCCTCCCTGGCCCAGACCAGCGATTCCTACTTCGGCAACGCAATATTGGATATGGATCTCGGCGCGCGGCTATTTTTCCAAAGCATGTTTACCGCCCAACGAGGTGGGTCGCTCGATTACAACCAATGGACCACGACGGTCGGATACCGCTTCGACAACCGGGCGGCCATGAGGGCGGCGCAAGCCAAACATTAATAAATTCCCTGCCAGCCCCGTTACCCATGGAATGCGTTCTTTCCTGTCCGGATCTCGCATTTCCCGCTGTCGGGTCCGGTTCAAAACCCCAACTCTGGCCCTTGAGTGCTATTTTGGTGGAGCAAGGCCAAACCGCTGGCCCTTGCTCTGCGTCGGCCTGAAATCAACTTTGATTAGGATCCTTCAATGAAGATAAGTTCCCATCTGCTTTCCCGAAGCTTCGCTGTTTCTATCCTCCTGTTCTTTGCTGCTTTTGCTCAGGCCGCCAACGTGACGGGAACGGTAACCAACAAAACCACGGGTAAGCCCTCTGCCGGCGACAGCGTTGTTTTAGTCGATGTTCAGGCCGGCATGGCCGATGCTGCTACCGCCACCACCGATTCCAAAGGCCAATATTCGCTCCAATTGCCTGCCGGATCCACTGGAGGAGCATTCCTGATCCGCGTCACCCATCAGGGCGCCGGCTATTTCATTGCCGCACCTCAGAGCGGAACCGGCGGTGATGTCACCGTGTATGACGTAGCAGCTAAAGTGGATGGTGTTGCGATCGACGCAGACATGATCCTTTTTGAAGGTTCCGCCGGCTCTCTGCGCGCCCAGGAACGTTACCTCGTTCGGAACACCAGCAATCCGCCCAAAGCGCAGTTCAGCGACAAGACCTTTGAGATCGTGATTCCTCCCGACGCGCTATTGGATGGCGCGTCGGCGACCCGGCCGGGCGGCCTCGGCACCAACACCCGCCTGACCCCGCTGCCGGAAAAGGGCCACTATACATTCAACATTCCCATTCAGCCCGACAAGGGACAAAACGAAACCCTTCTCGAGGTGCAATATCACTTCCCCTACAACGGGAAGTTGACGATAAAGCCGCAACTCATGATGCCCGCTGATAACTTTGTGGTGTACGTTCCGAAGAGCATGACGTTTTCCGGCGGATCGGGAGCGGAATTTCAAACGGTTCAGGACGACCCCAAGGTAAACACAAACATTGCCAAGAATGTCCGCCCCGGGCAGGCCATCTCGTTTCAGGTTTCCGGTGAAGGACAAATGCCGCGTGACCAGCAGAAGCCTGCGATGAGCCCACAGGCAGCCATGGGCATGGGGGGAGGGGCACCCGCAGCAGCGTCCGACACCAGTACCCCGGGCAATGGTCCCGGCGGTGGCATCGGCAACCCCATCGGAACTCCCGATCCTCTCACGAAGTACAAGTGGTGGATTCTTGGCGGCCTGACACTCCTGCTGGTAGCTGCTGCCATCTATCTCCTGCGCAGTCGAACCCCGGTCGCAGACGGCTCTCCCATTATGCCGTCGGTCCCATCGGACCTGGAAGGCCGGCCCTTGCCCGCGGTTCCGCGGTCCATTGCTCCAGTGACCGATTACGCCCCTCCGCCTCCCAGAGCCCCGGTGCCGGTTTATTCTCCGGCGGTCCACGCTGCTCCGGCGGATAGCAAGGCCGCATTGCTGAACAGTATCAAGGACGAACTCTTTGCGCTTGAAAGCGACAAGTTGAGCGGCGCGCTGACCCCGGAGGAATACGCCGACGCCAAGGCCGGTCTGGAAGCCGTACTCAAGCGGGCCCTCAAGAAGACCTAAGCGCTTCGAGTGCCCCCCGATTAACCCGCCTCAGTGAATCGTCTTTGACTTGCGGTTGATGTAGTCCATCAGCAGGTACTCGCCGAGCGTGTCGGGCGTGGTGAAATATGCCTTGCCCCGGCACATCTCTGAGACCCTGTGGACAAATTGCACCAGGCCGAAGTCGGACGCCAGCATGAAGGTATTGATCATCACGTTCGATCGCTTGCAGCGTGCAATCTCTTCGAGGGTTTCACTCACCACCAGCGGATCCAGACCGTAGGCGTTCTTGTAAATTCGGCCATCGGGAAGCGTGAGCGCGGACGGCTTGCCGTCGGTGATCATCACGATCTGCTTCATGTCTTTGCGCTGGCGGGCGAGAATGCGCTGTGCAACGCGCAGCCCTTCGCGGGTGTTGGTGTACCACGGCCCCACTTTCACGCGAGCCAGTTGCGACACCGGCATCTCTTCGGCTGAATCGTGAAACAGCACCAGCGAAAGCGAATCGCCCGGGTACTGTGTCCGGATCAAGTGGGAGAGCGCCATCGCCACCCGCTTTGCCGGAGTGAATCGGTCCTCGCCGTACAAAATCATGGAGTGCGAACAGTCCAGCATCACCACCGTTGCGCAGGAGCTCTGGTATTCGCACTGATGCACGTGCAGATCTTCGTACTCGAGGTTGAGCGGCAGCCCGATCCCCTCCCGGGCGATGGCCGAACTCAAAGTGGCATTGATGTCGAGGTTCAGCGTGTCGCCGAATTGATAACGCTGCGAAGCGCCGCTCACCTCGATCCCGGTAGCCCAGTGCCGCGTATCGTGGCGGCCGAAGCTCGATTTGCCCAGTGAGCCGAGCAGATCACGCAACGCTTTGAAGCCCAGAAAGTCGAGGCTCTTGTCCGTGACTTCAAACCGCACTTCACCCTGCACGTCGCCCACCTGGCCATCTACTTGGGATGTGCTCGTCTCGCCGGGCGGACGCATGGACGAAATGTAGTTCTCCTGCTGCATCCGTTCGATGAGCTTGTCGATCAACTCATCGAGTGTGCCCTCCGCCGCCATCTGCTTGAGCTGTCGCTGCGTATCTTCATCGAAGAAGTCGCTCTCTTCGAGAATGCGCCGCATCGCTTCGCGCAAGTCGTCGAGGTTGTGTTCCAATTGCTGGAACCGCGCGTATGGATCACGAAATCCCGAGTCGAGCAGATACTCCGAGAGCGCCTGCAGCAGGCTCTCCAGATCCATCTCGGAGGCCTGGTCGCCAACATATTTTGTGTATCGAACGCTCTTCATCGAGACCTCAGTTGCCCTTCGCCACGAAATGGGTGCCCATTCTAGCGATTCGTCGCGGTGGATCGCTAGAATGGGATGGCACGAACCTCATCAGTTATACCCGCCGCGTCGCGAACGCCGTGGCTGCTGCCAGTCTTCGTAGTCGAGTTCCGGTTCCGCGCGTTCCTGCTTCCGCTGCGCCTTTTCCGGTGCGCTGAACTCGCGCTGCTCGCTGCGGCTCAGTTTGCGATGCGCCACCAGTCCCTCGAGCAGGAACTCCGCTGCAGCCACAACCCGTTGCTGCGGATCAGACGCCTTCACATTGATCGCCGACAACCGCTCAAACAGGCCCTGGATCTGCTTCAGATCGGCATGGGCGGCCGCGGTCGATTGTTCATCATCCAGCTTGACTGTGCCGCCAAGATTGAACCATTGTTCGATTTGCTGCGTGTTGGTGCTTTCGAAGTAGCGGTCGTATATCTTGCCCACCGCGGTGCGGATCAGGTCGCGCACCACCGTATCCGCGCCCTTCATCTCTCCTTCGTACTCCAGTTCCAGCTTCCCCGTGATGCCCGGCAGCGCGGCGTAGATATCGCTGACGCGCGGCAGTGCATGCTTCTCCCCGTGCGTGAGCGCGCGGCGCTCCGCGTTCGAAACTACCAGTTCCATCGTCGCGATAGGAAGCCGCTGACTTACCCCGCTGCGCTTGTCCACCTTCTTGTCTTCGCGTGCCGAAAACGCCACCTGCTCCACGATCTCGCGCACATACGGAGGAATCTCGATCGGCTCCGCGCCGCGCTCGGACCATGCTTCCTGCGTGGTGATTGCGATGCCCTCTTCCAACGTCTCCGGATAATGAGTGCGAATCTCGGAGCCAATGCGATCCTTGAGCGGGGTCACGATCTTGCCGCGCGCCGTGTAGTCTTCGGGGTTGGCGCTGAACACCAGCACGACGTCGAGCACCAGCCGCACCGGGTAGCCTTTGATCTGCACGTCGCCTTCCTGCATGATGTTGAACAGCGCCACCTGGATCTTGCCCGCCAGGTCAGGCAGTTCATTCACCGCAAAGATACCCCGATTGGCGCGCGGCAGCAGTCCGTAGTGCATGGTCAGCTCGCTCGACAGGTCTTGACCCCCGCGGGCCGCCTTGATCGGATCGATGTCCCCAATCAGATCCGCCACGGTCACATCCGGCGTCGCCAGCTTCTCCACGTACCGCTCGTCTCGAGTCAGATAGGCTATCTGCGTCGCGTCGCCGCGCTCCGCGATCAGGTCGCGGCAGCGCTTGCACAGCGGTTGATAGGGGTTGTCGCGGATCTCGCAGCCGGCCACATAGGGCATCTGCTCGTCCAGCAGCGCCGTGAGGGCGCGCAGGATGCGGCTTTTGGCCTGCCCCCGCAAGCCGAGCAAAATGAAATTCTGGCGGGAGAGAATGGCGTTCACGATCTGTGGAACGACGGTGTCGTCGAATCCTACAATCCCGGGAAAAATTGTCTCGCGCGCTTGCAGGCGGGTGATCAGGTTGCTCCGCATCTCGTCCTTGATGCTTCGCGTATTCAGCTGCGCAGGCGAGAACAATTTGCTGGCGCGCAGTTCCCCCATGGTTAGGGGAAGAGGGTGAGCTGCAGGCATGCTTGGCTCCTGTGGGCCGGCTGTTGACCGGAAGCCGGCCATGTTCTTCAGTAGACGTGCCGTTGGGAAAATGGGTGCGCCGAACCGGCACGGTTCCCTGTTTTTCGATCTCACTATCGAGACCTGGGAGACGGAGATCTCGTGAGGCTAGTGCCGGCTCCAACTCTCACGCTGCCCTGTAATCGACCTGACAGATCGACCCGACAACGTGTCCAGCGGAATTCTATTCTCTCGGGCCGTCAGGCCCTGCCGCAAGTATCGTCTCCTTTCGCGATCACGTAAAGTCCCCCTCCATCCGCGGTCGGCCACCTTGTTGATGCCCCGGAGGCTTGACGGCGCATTGTGACAAAAATGATATCTGTTTCCGGAATGCGAATCCGCCCACACCGAAATGACACCGCGGTGCGTGAATCGCTATTCTGATCGCCATAATATGGAGCGCGCCCGCGCCAACCCGGTTCGCTGGTTGTTCGACTCCCGCCACGGTCCGGCGGACCGCCTAATTTCACGCTGGATCTTTCTCCGCGCCCTCGGCCTGATTTATTTTTCCGCGTTCCACTCACTGCTTTTCCAGATCAGGGGACTCATGGGCCCTCAGGGTGTTCTCCCCGCCCACCAATATCTCGCAGCCGTGGCGAGGGCGCTGGGTTCGACGCGCTTCTGGTACGCGCCCTCGCTGTTCTGGATTTCCTCCGGCTCTCCGATGCTCATGGCCACGATGCTTATCGGTTTGGCTGCTTCGGTGGCAGTCTTCCTTAACATCTGGCCGCGCCTCAATCTCTTTATTTGCTTTGTTTGTTTTCTTTCGTTTGTTTCCGCGACCAATGTCTGGTCGAATTATCAGTCGGACGGCATGTTGCTCGAAGCCGGCTTCCTTGCCCTGTTCTTTGCACCGGGCGGTGTTTTGCCCGGCTGGGGAGCAGATTGCCCTCCTTTTCGGGCCAGCCTCTTCCTTCTGCAATGGGAGTGGTTTCGCATCTACTTCGAGTCCGGAATGGTCAAGCTGCTCAGCGGCGACGAGCAATGGCGCAACTTCACCGCCATGGACGAGTACTATCAGAACGGCCCGCTGCCCACCTGGATCGGCTGGTACGTCGAGCATCTGCCCCATTGGTTCCACGCCGCATCGGTTGTCGGCACGCTGGTGCTGGAGCTCGGCCTTGTGTTCATGCTGTTTTTCCCGCGTCGCATTCGGATTATCTGCTTCTTCATCGTCACGCCCTGGGAGGCGGGCGTCATTCTCACCGCCAATTACGCGTTCCTCAATTACCTGGTTCTCTCCCTTGGTTTCCTGCTTCTCGACGACAAATTTTTGCGCAGATTTGTGCCGGCTCGCTTCTGCCCACCCGAGCCTGTTGTTGCCGCAACTGCCGAGGCGCGTGACGAGCCATTTCTTTCGATCCTTTTCACCGGCCACGCGGCGACCACGCCGGCCGAAGGCGACGTGGTTGACCGAGTTCGACCCAGGCCCGGTCTGCGCGCTCGATTGGCCGCGCATTTCCGCGCCTTCCGCTTCGCCGTTTCAGTGGTCATGCTTTCCTGGATCGCCTACGACACGACGGTGGAGATGATCGCCATGCCCCTGCATGGCGCACCCTTGCCCACCGCGCCCATTGCCGCACTCGATCCCTTTCGCATCGCCAATCAATACGCCCTCTTCGCAGTGATGACCCGCGGCCGTTATGAAATAGAATTTCAGGGCTCCAATGACGGGACTGAATGGGTCGCCTACCCGTTTCGACACAAGCCTCAGGCACTCAACGAGGCTCCCGGTATCTACGCTCCGTATCAGCCCCGCTTCGAGTGGAACCTCTGGTTCGCCTCTCTCGGCGACTGGAGCCAGAACGATCTCGTTCCGGCGACGGAGATGCGCCTTCTCACAAACGAACCCGACGTCCTCGGACTCTTTCGCAGCAACCCGTTCCCGCGATCGCCGCCGCGCTTCACACGCGCTGTGCTATGGCAATATTGGTTCACTTCGAAGGAAGAAAAGCGCCGCACTGGCGAGTGGTGGCGCCGCCAATTGCTGGGCCTTTACGCGCCCGAACTTACCCTCACGCCCGACGGAAAACCCGATGTTGTTCGTTGGCCCGACGAATTGCCCCCACATGATTGAGCGAAGGGAGGAACCGTGAAGCGCGCCATTCTGATCGGCTCTGGCCCCAATGGCCTCGCCGCCGCCATCGTTCTCGCCCAGGCCGGCTTGGCGGTCGAGGTATTTGAAGCGGAATCGGAGCCCGGCGGCGCTTGCCGCTCCCTGCCACTGACTCTGCCGGGATTTCACCATGATTTGGGTCAGCCGTTCACCCACTGGCCGCTGGTTCGCCCTTTTTCGAAGCTCTTCCACTGGCGCAATCACGGGCTCGAATGGGTGCATGGAGAAGCGCCCGTCGCCCACCCCCTCGACGACGGCACTGCGGTCGTTCTGGAGCGCGAGCCTGGCAGACGCAGAGAAGGAACTCGGCGCAGATGGCCAGAGAGTGGCGGCGGCTCATCGAACGATTCGTTGGCCGCTGGGATCAACTGGCCGAAGGCGCGCTCGGCCCGGTCCTGCGCGTTCCCCGCCACCCCTTCCTTATGGCGCGGTTTGGTCTTGCTGCGATGCAATCTGCCAATGGCCTCGCCGCTGGCCTTTCCGGGCGTTCGCGTCCGGGCTCTGCTCGCCGGGCTCGCCGCTCACTCCATACTCCCATTCGATCGCCCATTCAGTTCGAGTGCCGCAATGCTGCTGGGCGCCGCCGCCCACGCGGTCGGATGGCCAATTCCGCAGGGAGGAGCGGGAGCCATTCCGCGCGCGCTGATTGGGCATCTCCAGTCCCTCGGCGGAGTTGTTCACACGTCCCGCCGCATCGATGCACAGTCCTTTCGCGATTTGACCACCGGCGACACTCTCACCTTGTGCGACACGGCGCCTGGCGCACTGCTCGCCCTGGCCGGCGACCGGCTTGTGCCCGGCTACCGAAAAACAATTCAGTCCTTTGAACATGCGCCCGGCGCCTTCAAAGTCGACTATGCCCTCACCCAGCCCGTGCCGTGGCGGGCCGCCGCCTGCCGGCGTGCCATCACAGTTCACCTTGGCGGCACCTTCGAGGAAATCGCCGCCGGTGAAGATGCGGTCGCCCATGGCCTTCATCCCGATCAGCCGTTCGTTCTCGCCGCCCAGCCCACGCTCTTTGACCCTTCCCGCGCACCTGAGGGGAAACACGTCCTGTGGGCCTACTGTCACGTCCCCAACGGTTCCACCATCGACATGACCAATCGCATTGAAGCCCAGATAGAGCGCTTCGCTCCCGGGTTCCGTGACTGCATCCTTGCCCGCCGCGCATTTTCGCCGGCGGGGCTCGAGGCCATGGACGCCAATCTTGTCGGTGGCGATATATCCGGCGGGGCCTTCACGGTGCGCCAGATCCTTTTCCGCCCCCACCTTCGCGGCTACTCCACTGGAACGCCCAACCTGTATCTATGCTCCGCCTCCACCCCGCCGGGAGGAGCAGTGCATGGCATGTGCGGTTTCCATGCTGCCCGTCTCGCTCTCGCCCGGGCCGGTCCGCTGGTCCCGAAATAACCACCAGATAGGCAGCCCGATATAATCCATCAAGGGGAGCTGTTCAAACATATGACGCGTTATGCGCATCCGATTCTCGTCACTGGCGGGGCCGGATTTATTGGATCAAATTTCGTTCTGCACTGGCTCGCTCAGAACAAGGGCCCGGTGGTCAATTTCGATCTCCTGACCTATGCCGGGAATCTCGGTAACCTTGCATCTCTTGAAGGGAATCCCGACCACGTCCTGGTCCGTGGCGACATCAACGACAGGCCCCAGGTCGATCGAGTGCTCTCCGAACACCGCCCTTCAGCCATCGTGCACTTTGCGGCCGAGAGCCATGTCGATCGATCCATCCTCGGGCCGGAGGCTTTTTTGCGTACCAATGTGTATGGCACCTTCCATCTTCTCGAAGCAGCCCGCACCTACGTGGCCGGCCTTGAAGGCGAAGAGAAAGCTGCCTTTCGTTTCCTCCACGTGTCCACCGACGAGGTGTATGGCACCCTTGGCCCCGACGATCCGCCGTTTCATGAGGACACGCCCTTTGCGCCCAACTCCCCATATGCGGCTTCCAAGGCCGCCAGCGATCACCTCGTGCGGGCGTGGGTGCACACTTATAAACTCCCCGCCATCATCACCAACTGCTCCAATAACTACGGCCCGCTGCAATTTCCGGAGAAAGTTGCTGCCGCTGATGATCAACAATGCGCTTGCCGGCAAGCCGTTGCCGATCTACGGCGATGGACGCCAGGTGCGCGACTGGCTGTTCGTTCGCTGACCACTGCAGCGCTATCGAATCCGTGCTCGAAAAGGGAAGGACCGGCGAGACCTACAACGTCGGAGGCGGCAACCAGCAGGCCAACCTCGACGTTGTTCACATGGTCTGCGAGCTGCTCGATGAACTCGTGCCCGACTCACCGCACACACCGCACCACCAGTTGATCCGCTTCGTTCAGGATCGTCCCGGGCACGACCGTCGTTACGCGATCGATGCGCGCAAGCTGGAGAGGGAACTCGGCTGGCGTCGCTGCAGGAAACCTTTGCTTCCGGGCTGCGCAAGACGGTGCAGTGGTACCTCAACAACAAGTCTTGGATGGAAGAAGTGACTTCCGGCGCCTATCAGAACTGGGTGCACGCCAACTACGGGCATCGTGGCGAAGAGAAGAATGTCGCTTCGGCTCCGGCAGGTGCGCGATGAAGGGCATCATTCTCGCCGGAGGATCCGGCACGCGCCTTCATCCCGTGACCCAGGCCGTCTCCAAGCAACTGCTGCCCGTCTACGACAAGCCGATGATCTACTACCCGCTCTCGGCGCTGATGCTCGCCGGGATTCGCGAGATTCTCGTCATTTCCACGCCCCAGGACACGCCACGCTTCGAGTCCCTGCTGGGCAACGGCAGCGCATTGGGGAATTCGATTTCCAGTATGCCGTGCAGCCTTCGCCGGACGGTCTTGCCCAGGCTTTCATCATCGGCAAGAACTTCATTGGCCGCGATTCCTGCTGCCTGGTTCTCGGCGACAACATCTTCTACGGGCATGAGTTTGCGCACGATCTGCGGTCTGCCGCCTCGCAAACGTCCGGGAGCCACTGTTTTCGCGTATCCGGTCAACGATCCCGAGCGCTATGGCGTAGTCGAATTCGATCGGGCAGCGCCGCGCCATTTCTCTCGAAGAGAAGCCGCAAAAGCCGAAATCGCGCTATGCCGTCACCGGGATCTACTTCTATGACAACCAGGTTGTCAGTGTTGCGGAGGGTCTGAAGCCGTCGCCCGCGCGGCGAACTGGAAATTACCGATGTGAATCGCTGGTACCTCGAACGAGGCCAGCTCCGTTGCGAAGTCATGGGCCGCGGCATGGCCTGGCTCGATACTGGCACTCATGACTCTCTTCTCGACGCGAGTAACTTCATCTTTACTCTCGAACGCCGCCAGGGTCTGAAAGTCGCCTGTCCGGAAGAAATCGCTTACCGCCTTGGCTATATCGACGGGGAACAACTAAATACTCTCGCGACAAGGATAGGAAAGAGTACTTATGGAAACTATCTTCGCCAGTTACTGACAGAAACGGTGTACTAAGCGGCCGCTCGCTACTCACGCGTGGGATTTAGTTATGGTGGACATGGAAATCATCGATACTCCGTTGCGCGATGTGAAACTGATCAGGCCGCGGAAATACGGAGACGAGCGGGGCTGGTTCACGGAACTTTTCAACGCCCGTAGCTTCGCCGCTGCGGGATTGCCTGAACAATTCGTTCAAGACAACCAGTCCTTTTCGGCGCGCGCCGTCCTGCGCGGCCTCCACTATCAGCTAGGACAGCCGCAGGGCAAGCTCGTTCGCGCCCTTTCCGGCCACATTTGGGATGTTGCCGTTGATCTCCGGCCCGGTTCCACCGACTTTGGAAAGTGGGCGGGGTTCGACCTCAAGGGCGACGAACTCGAGTTCGTCTGGATTCCCGAAGGTTTCGGCCACGGGTTTGTCGTCCTCTCAGAAGGCGCAAACGTGATGTACAAGACTACGGGGTTCTACTATCGCGAGGGAGAACGCTGCATCCGCTGGAATGATCCCACTCTCGCCATCGCCGTGGCCGCTTGACGGAAATTGGCGAGCCGATTGTCTCAGCCAAAGACGCCGTGGGTAACTGGTTCAATGAGGCCGAACTCCCTCCGCGGGACCTGGTCCAGTCATTGTAGGTTTCGGATAGTCGGAGCCAGCAATCTGACTCGTTGGTGAAGTTACGCAGAACGATATGTCACTACGCGAACCACGTATCTTACTTACCGGAGTTAGCGGCCAGGTCGGCGGCGATCTTCTGCCGCTGCTCCGGCCTGTCGGGTCAGTTATTGCCCCCCTTCGCTCCGACCTCGATCTCGCCGATGCCTCGTCTGTCCATCGCTTCGTCATGCAGCAAAAGCCCGACTGGATCGTCAATCCCGCAGCGTACACCGCCGTCGATAAGGCGGAGAGCGAGTCCAGCCTCGCCCACGCCATCAACGCTGAAGCGCCTCGCGCGTTGGGCGAAGCGGCTGCGGAACTTGGAATTCCCGTCATCCATTTCTCCACCGATTACGTATTCAACGGCGCAGGAACCACACCGTGGACCGAAACAGACGCGACTGGACCGCTGGGTGTGTATGGCGCCAGCAAACTTGCCGGCGAAGAGGCTCTGGCCGCCAGCGGAGCGGCCCACCTGATTTTCCGCACCAGTTGGGTTTACAGCAGTCTCGGCAGAAATTTCCTGCTTACAATTCTTCGCCTTGCTCAGCAGAGGGACGAGTTGCGCATCGTCGACGATCAGCACGGCGCTCCTACGTGGTCGCGCGACCTGGCGTCGATGGTTCTGAATGTGATGGAGCAGATGAACGAGCGGTGCGCTGCAAATTCCGTAGCGGCTCAGGATGCTGTGCGCGCGGTACAAGGCGTTTACCACGCTGCCGATAGAGGCGAGACCACATGGTTTAGTTTCGCGCAGGAGTTTTTGCGTCTGGCCGCCGCGGAGCGTCCTCACACAAAAGTGGCCCGGCTAGTACCGATACCCACAAGTGAGTATCCAACCCCGGCGCGCCGCCCCGCCAATTCGCGCCTCGACTGCAGCCGACTCCGACAGGTCTTTGGCATCACCATGCCGGCCTGGCAACAATCCGCAGCCGCCGTTGTATCTGAGATTCTCAATAGCCCGGCGCGATAGGTACGAGCGTATCTTACGATTTCTTCGAAGGGACTTTCTTTCCGGCCTTCCTCGCCTTTGAGAACCCGATGGCAATGGCCTGCTTTCTGCTCGTCACTTTCTTGCCGCTGCGTCCAGACTTGAGTTGGCCCTTCTTCATCGCTTTCATCTCAGTCTTAACGCTCTTTCCTGCTGCGGGAGAATATTTCCTGCCAGAGGCTTTCTTGGCGGATGACTTCTTCGCCCTCGTGCTTTTTCTTGTGGTGCTCTTTTTGGTTGAGGCGCTCTTTTTAGAAGAACTGCTCTTCTTCGCGCTGCTCGATTTCTTCTTCGTAGCTTTCTTGGTCGCCATATATATCCTCCTCAGAATCAGATGTTCACCCGATTCAAGTCAGGTTTATTGTAATTGTTCAACGACATTGAAACACGAACCTATTGCTGAACCGAACCACGCTACACAACTCGCCTCAAGCCGGGCAACCGTACAAGAGGATCGGCCAACACCCAGCAAGTAATGCATGAGAGCGCACCGGTGGCGCAGAACTTCACCAGTGCTGGCGCAATCCATGTATGAAGCAGCAGCGTGATACCGACGAGAACGGGCGGGTGAATGATGTACACCGCATAGGCGCGTCGGTTGAGCCATCTCCAGAGTGCCGACTCTTGATTCATCCGCGAACGAAACAGCAACAACCATGCGGCAATCAGGCCCCAGGCGACGAAAGGCTCCCACATCGCGTACAAAACCGAGGTCCAGGAGAAGCCGCCCCCGAAGTTGGCCGTACCTGGCCCGCACAGCGACCGCGCAACCAAGATTCCCACCGGTAGAGCGGGCCACGACACGGTCAGTCCTATCACCCATGGCCGCGCATGCTGCCACTCAAGCAGGCGCATCCAATCATATCGCCACGCGGCAATGCCAACCGCGAACAGAAAGGTATAACTTGCGAAATAGCCTAGTTGTAAACCAATGACGTTTACACCCGTAGGGACCAGTTGCCGGATGGCAAGCGCGGCTGCGCTCACACCGAGCGCGCTCACGAGCCACCACTTCCCAGTCGGCACTGGCTTGGGAGTTCTCTCCACCTGCATCAAAGGCGTGCCCACCATCCCACGCCAGGCACAGTAGCCGATACTGAACATCAGGAGTGCCTGAGCGAACCACAGGGGTCCGGTGATGATCACGGTGTGGTTCCAGAGATACGCAAACGTCGACCAGAAACCTTTACCCTCGGCCGCCGTGACCAGCGCTGCGGTGAGCGGACCGAGAAGAAAGACGAACACTAGCAGCGGCACGCCCAGACGCAGCAAGCGATCGGCAAGAAATTTTCCGTAGCCTTTGCGCTCCAATGATCCCGGCGTAAAGTATCCCGCCAACATGAAAAAGAAGCCCATGAAGTAGGCCTGGTTGGTGGCGCAAAAGAGCGTGAGCAGCAGGCTTGAAACGGAGCCCGACGGCTTTAGCTCGTTATAGAACCAGCCGCCGATTGCGCCATAAGTAATGGCCGTATGGTGCAGGATGACAAAGGCAGTCATCACGCTGCGCAGGCGATCAATGTACAGTTCGCGCGAACGCGGTTGATCGTGCCCAGTACGCTCGATGGGCGAAATTCGAGGGAGAGTTTGGGCTGCGTTTTCGGGCATGAAACATAATACGTCCGGCCGTGAAGATCGGTTCACGGCCGGGACTGGCTTGGCTCGAAATTAATATTTCACGATGGCTGTGAACGAATCCGGCTTGAGGCTCGCGCCGCCGACCAGCGCACCATCAATTTCTTCCTGGGAAAGGAGCGAAGTGGCATTGTCCGGCTTTACGCTGCCGCCGTAGAGGATACGCATGTTGGCAGCGATCTCAGCGCCCAGCAACTTGGCCACTTCCGCGCGAATGATTCGGTGCGCATCAGCCGCCATTTCCGGCGTCGCCGTCTTGCCAGTGCCGATAGCCCATACCGGCTCGTAGGCGATGACGATCGGTGCTGCTGCCTCCGGCGAGATCCCCGCAAGGGCCGCCGAAACCTGTGCACGGCAAACATGCTCCGTCTTGCCGCACTCTCGTTCCTCGAGCACCTCGCCAAGGCACACCACCGGAATGATCCCGTGCTTCAGCGCCGTGTGCAGCTTCTTGTTCACGATCGCGTCAGTCTCGGCGAAGTACTGGCGTCGCTCGGAGTGGCCGATAAGGGTATGTGTGCCTCCGACAGCAATGAGCTGTCCGATGGAGGTCTCGCCTGTGTATGCACCCTCTTCGGCAAAGTGGATATTCTGCGCGCCCACCGCCACATTCGAGCCCTTCGCGGCTTCAATCACCGTGGGCAGCAGGACGGGGGAGGGAAACAGTGCGATCTCATCGCGGTCGTGTCCGGCAACCAGCGGCAGAAAAGCCTGAACAAACGCCTGCGCTTCGGCAGGGGTCTTGTACATCTTCCAATTGGCGGCAATCAAAGCTTTACGTGACATGTGTTATTGGTTCCTCACATTCGATTCTAGTGGGCGAGTTTTCGCGTTTGCGTGACGAACGGCACACCAAGGCATAATCGGAATAAGTGACCAGCCAGACTCGATCCCGGTCGGTCACCCTACGGCCTACTTATCCGTCAGCGCTTCAACTCCGGGCAGTTTCTTGCCTTCGAGGAATTCCAGGCTCGCGCCTCCGCCAGTCGAGATGTGCGTGATCTGATCCGCCACACCCGCCTGGTTGATCGCGCTCACCGAATCGCCGCCGCCGATGATCGATGTGGCTGCCTTGTTCGCGGCCACCGCCTTGGCGATGGCATTGGTGCCCACAGCAAAGCGCGGAAATTCGAACACGCCCGCCGGCCCGTTCCACACAATCGTCCGCGCGCTCGAAACCACGTCTTCGATCGCCGCGACGGATTTCGGTCCGATGTCGAGGCCCTGCCAGTCGGCCGGGAAATTGATGGAAGTGTCCCACGGCTGCGTCTTGGCATCATTGGAGAAGCTGTCGGCCAGGATATTGTCGACCGGCAGCAGAAGCTTCACGCCCTTCGCCTTTGCTCGTTCCAGCGTTTGCTTGGCGAGATCGATCTTGTCTTCTTCGACCAGCGATTTGCCGGTGGTCACGCCTAGTGCACGATAGAACGTGTACGCCATGCCGCCTACGATCACCAGCGTGTCCACCTTGTCCAGCAGGTTCTGGATCACGTCGATCTTGCCTGAAATCTTCGATCCCCCGAGGATGGCCACGAATGGCTTCTCCGGTGACTCGAGCGCTTTGCCGAGATAGGTGATTTCTTTTTCCATCAGCAGGCCGGCGACCGCGGGTTTCAGGTAGTGCGTAATGCCTTCCGTCGAGGCGTGCGCGCGGTGCGCCGAGCCGAACGCGTCATTTACGTATACTTCGGCCAGCGAGGCCAGGGATTTTGAAAACGTCGGGTCGTTGGCTTCCTCTTCCGCGTGGTAGCGCAGGTTTTCGAGTAGCAGCACTTGCCGCGATTCGAGCTGACGCGCCAGCTCGCTGGCGATTTCGCCCACGCAATCGGGCGAAAACGCAACGTTCACGCTTTCTCCGACCGCCTTGTCAAGCAGTTCGCGAAGACGGTCCACAACCGGACGCAGCGAGTACTTCGGATTCGGCTTGCCCTTGGGCCGGCCCAGATGCGATGCCAGGATCACCTTGGCCTTGTGACGCAGAGCGTACTCGATCGTGGGCAGCGTGGCTACAATCCGAGTATCGTCGGTGATGGTCGCTCCGTCTTCGCTGAGCGGCACGTTGAAATCGACCCGGATGAACACATGCTTGTTGGCCAATTCAATATCACGGATGGAGAGCTTGGGCATAAGTCGGCCTTCCTTAAAAACAGTGGGCAGTGGACAGCGGTCAGTGAACAGTGGTCAGTCGACTCCGTCACCGGCTAACTAAGCGGAAGCCTCCGGAAGCACGGCATCCATTTCGATTTCGATACGCCAGGCGGGATTGAGAAGTTTTGCAACAACCACCATGGTGGCAGCGGGACGAACCGTCGCAAAGAACTCGCCGTGCACCCGACCAACAGCTTCCCAATCTTCGACGTGAGTCAAATACATACGGGTGCGGACCACGCTGTTGAACGACGCTCCAGCCTTGGCCAGCGCATCTTCCGCGATAGCGAAGACGCGGCGCGTCTGACCTTCGGCGTCGAGGTTATCGGCGCCCACCGGGCCTGTGCCTGCAAGGTGAATGACGCTACCCACGCGCACTGCGCGGGAGAAGCCGATGATCGGCTCAAAAGGAGATCCGCCGCTGATGTTCTGGCGCATGGATTTTCTCAGGGAATGGTGATCAGTGATTGGTGGCAATGCGCCAGTGAACGGCCAGTGGGCAAGAAAGAATAACTGACCACCGACCGTTATTCACCGACAACTCTCTCTACAGACCTTTCGAAGCCAGGAAGCCAACCAGGTCAACGACGCGGTTGGAATAGCCCCACTCGTTGTCGTACCAGCTCAGCACCTTCACGCTCTGGCCCACGACCTTGGTCAACGGCGCGTCTACGATCGAGCTGCGCTTGTCGCCCTTGAAGTCGGAGCTGACCAGCAGGTTGGAGTCAACGCCCAGAATCCCCTTGAGTTCGCCTTCCGAAGCGGCCTTGAAGGCTGCGTTCAAGGCGTCGACAGTGGTGGGCTTCTCGGCGATGTAGGTCAAATCAACGATGGAGACGTTGGGTGTCGGGACGCGAATCGCAAAGCCATCCAGCTTGCCGGAGGTCTCGGGAATGACCAGCTTGAGAGCCTTGGCGGCGCCCGTGGAACTGGGAATCATGTTCAGGGCCGCAGCACGGGCACGGCGCAGGTCCTTGTGAGGGAAGTCGAGAATGACCTGGTCGTTTGTGTAGCTGTGGATGGTGGTCATGATGCCGGAAACCAGTCCCGTGGTTTCCAGAATCACCTTCACGACGGGCGCCAGGCAATTGGTGGTGCAACTGGCGTTCGAAATGATATTGTGCTTGGCCGGATCATACTTGCTTTCATTCACGCCCAGCACCAGGGTGATGTCCTCGTTGGTGGCCGGAGCGGAGATGATGACTTTCTTAACAGTGGTGCCGAGGTGAGCCTTTGCCTTGGCGGCATCGGTAAAGAAGCCGGTCGATTCAATAACAATCTGCGCGCCGACTGAGGCCCAATCCAGCTTGGCGGGGTCGCGCTCGGAGGTGACCTTGATCTTCTTGCCGTCGACGACGATGAAATCACCATCGACGCTGATCTCGTTGGGCAGGTTGCCCAGGATTGAATCGTACTTCAGCAGGTGTGCCAGCGTTGCCGGACTAGTCAGATCGTTGACTGCAACAAAATCAATTTCGGGATTGCCGAGTGCGGCGCGCAAAACGTTGCGGCCAATACGGCCGAAGCCGTTGATGCCAACCTTCACTGCCATGCGTGATTCTCCTTCGTGCGCTTTGAAAAAAGCGTGAGATAGATGTGCGGGGTTCGGCGGCTTAAAAAACGCCCAACTGGCAATTCCACCAAACCCATGATGCTACCACTGTTGTCAACGAGAACCAAATCGACGCGCCATGCTTCCCGCGGCAACCAACTTGATGAAACACCGCTCAACGCTAGTTGAATGGGTTTGGCCCCCGATGGTCTGTGACGCGTTGCACACAATTTGCAGCGCCCTCGGTTGGTGTGGTATCCCGGTAATACAATGCAGGTGTTGAATTCGGAATGAGAAGACGCTCGAAACGCGCTCCTAATCTGTCGGAGTCCACAGGCAGGATCGGCCAGGAACTGCCCTCGAATCAGCCGGCTCCGTTGGTGCCATTTTACCCGGATGAGCCCACCCCCACGCCCCCGGCTCGCCCACTCCCGTCTCGTCCCGCCGGCCCTGAGGAGCCTGCGCACCGTTCGTCTGACCCGAGGCCCGCGGCGACCACCCCGCGCCCTTCCCGGCCCGACGCGAGGCCCGAAGCAAGACCCTTTACAAAGCCCAATCGCTTTGCGCGTCCCGATTGGAATGAGCCGCCCGACTCAGGTCGGCTGGAAGTTGAAACCCAGCCCGAAACCCCGTCTGTACCTCCGCCGGAGGTCCAGCCCGCCGATCGCTCTGCGCAGGCGCCCAAGGGATATGTGGTGCTCGCCATCGGACTTCCCGGATCCGGCAAGACGACCTGGTTTCGCCGCCGCGGAGTCACGCCGCTCTCCAGCGATCTGCTGCGCAACATCCTCTTCGACGACGTGGAAGAGCAGCGCTACCAGGGACTGGTATTTTCCACCCTCCGCTCCCTGCTCCGCGCCCGCCTCATCGCCCGCATGCCGTGGAACTATGTCGATGCCACCAATCTTTCCATTCACGAGCGCCGCCAGTGGATCAAGATGGCCAAGAGTTTTGGCTACGAGGTGCAGGCTGTCTTCTTCGATGTGCCTCTCGAGGTGTGTCTGGATCGCAACCGCCAGCGCGAACGTTCGGTGAGCGAAGACGTGATGCGCAAGATGGGGGAGAAGCTCAAGCCGCCGGCTTTCGAGGAAGGCTTCGCCAAGATCACCGTCGTCCGCGTAAAGAGCGCCAGCTAGAACCCCCGGGAGACCTCTCGATGAACACTCTATCCAGCGCTGCTCCCTATACCGAGCCCTGGCTCCGCGGAACCCACTCCGACGTCTCCGCCGTCACCCGCGCCGTCCTTCACGCCCTCGATCTCGCGGTGGACGATTTGACCAAATGGACAGAAGGTCTCACCGATCTCGAAGTCCATGCCCAGCCGTTCGGCCTCATGGCGGTCGCCTGCCATCTCAAGCACATTGCCCGGTCGACCGACCGGCTTCTGACGTACGCCGAAGGCGGGCAGCTTTCGAGTGGGCAATTGGAATCCCTCAAAAGCGAATCAACCGGCACAGAAACGCGTCACGAATTGCTGGAGGAGATTGAGACTTCCTTCCAGAATACGGCCGGCCGGGTTCGTGATTTGGGTTCGGCCGACTTCAACACACCACGCGCCGTGGGCCGCAAGCAGTTGCCCACCAGCCTCGGTGGAGCGCTCATTCATGTGGCCGATCATACCCAGCGCCATGTTGGCCAGGTGGTCACCACTGCAAAAGTCCTGAAAGCGTTGCGCCACGCCGGCGTTTCGTGAGGTAGCCGATCCGGTGTCCCGGGCCGGGGGGGGCGCGCATCGGGTGTCGCCCGAACAAAGGACACCGGGCGTGCTCGCCTACTCTTCTTCGCCGGTCACCGATTCCAGTCGTTCCGGATCGTTGACGACCACGGCTTGCCGCAGCGGCTGCACAAAACCCTCGGCGGCCCATTTCGAGAGCACGCGGCTGATCGTGAACAGGGTGGTGCCCGTCATTTGAGCCAGTTCCTCGCGGGTGAGCGACACCTGGACCCCGTCTTTCGACGGCTTACCCACGCTCTTTAGCAGCCGCAAGAGGGTGAGGGCCAATCGCTTGGCCACCTTCTCCGTCGCCACCTCGCGAAAGCGTTCTTCCAGTTCCTGCAGACGCCCGGCAAGAATCCGGCTGATATTTTTTCTGATCTGCGGATACTGATTGAGCAACGCCTGAAGCCGCTGGTATTCCCACACCAGAGCATTGCACTGCTCCATTGCCCGGGCCGAGCAGGTATGGCTGCACGACGGGGTCTCCGCATTGATGTTGACGGGTTGGCCCGAGCCGCTCATCCACATCAGGACTTCGCTACCAGCCGGGCTCAACTGGGTCAGTTTGACGCTACCGGTTTCAAGCATGATCAGGCTGCGAACCGGCTGTCCCTGGGTAAACAGGATTTCGTCGCGGGCGAATGTCCTCGCTCGCGCACATGAGGCGATTTCTGTGCATTCCCGCTGCGACAGGCCTGAAAACAACGCAGAGGCACACATCATCACCAGGCGCTCCGCCATGATCGAGTTAGCCGATGACGATGTTGTCTCCGAGGCGGAGCCCACTTTGAGGCCCCGAGAACCTTCGGTCGACATACTTTTTCTACTCCAGACAACCAAATGAAACAGTCCCAACTGCCAGTTCAGACAGAGCCTACTCCGGACCTACTCTCCCAGACTGTGCGCCCCGACACAATGCGCCGTCAACCTGACTGATTCTTTTGATCTTTAGTCAGAAAATGACAGAGCCACACCGGCGGCTGCCCTCTTGCACAGGGTGGTCGGGACTCGTGCCGCGATCGAAGGATTTACCTTTTCCGAATCGCCGGCATCAGCGCAAGCTATCGATCTCGTTCACCGAGTTCAGGATGTGCCCCATCTTCTCCTGCTTGGTCCTCAGGTAGCGCTCGAAGCTGTCCTGGGCCTCCACCTCAGCAGACACCCGTTCCACTACCGTGATGCCAGCCGTCTCCAGCGCCGCCACCTTTTCAGGATTGTTGGTCATCAGGCGCACCGCGTCGACTCTCAGCAGCTTCAGCACTTCGGCGGGCAATTCATAGGCGCGGCAATCGGGCGCAAAGCCCAGTTCCACGTTGGCTTCGACCGTATCCAGGCCCTGGTCCTGCAACTCGTACGCCTTGAGTTTGGCCATCAGGCCGATGCCGCGGCCCTCCTGCTGCTCATACAGCAGGATTCCTGTGCCTTCGGCGGCGATCGCGCTCAGCGCCAGCTCCAGCTGCAGCCGGCAGTCGCAGCGCAGCGATCCGAAAACATCCCCGGTCAGGCACTGCGAATGAATCCGCACCAGGGGCGGGGCGGCATGGATGTCGCCCATGACCAGCGCCACCAGGCCCTCGACGCGCTTGCCCGAGGCCTCGCCGTGCTCGCAGCAAGGCCGCGGAGAAGGCAATACTCCCTCGAAGCCCAGAATGCGGAATGCGCCCCAGCGGGTCGGGAAATCCGCTTCGGCGATCTTCTTCACGCTTTCAAATCCCATGGTTCCATTCTACGTTGCTTCAGATTGATGGCTGCGTCGCTCGTCACAGACGGTGGCCGCGGTCGGTGCGGCCGGGTGAGAACCCGCTGGCTCCTTCCGCTGAATCACGCGCATTGGATGCGCCGCCGCGCGCCGCGATACATTGATTGCGTGGCAGATAACAAGCTGATTCTGATCACGCTGCTGGTCAAGCTGGGTGTGGCCGCCGCCATGGCGAGCGCCCTGGCCCGCGCGCGCACCTTCCAGCGCCTGCTGTTTGCGGAGCGCCGCAGCCGGTCCCAGACCGTCGCTCTACTCGCGTTTTTTCTGGTTCCACTGACCCTTGGCGTCTGGGTGAGGATTACCGTTGCCAACTTCCTCGCCGCCGATATCTCCTTTGAAACCATCATCCTTCTTGGACTGCTTCTTGGCCCCGGCTGGGCCATGGTCAGCGGCATCGTGCTCTCCGGTCCGGCGGTCTACAACCACGAATTCCTGGCCCTGCCCTTCGATGCCATGCTCGGTCTGGCCGCCGGCATTCTCGGCCGTTTTGTCGAAAAGGAAGAAATCTGGGGGTTCACCCCCTTTATCGATCTCAGCCTTTATCGCTGGGTGCGTCGCAACCTGCGCCAGCCGCGCCTCGATCGCCAGTTCCTCATGCTCGTACTGATCGTATTGTTTGAGGCCATTCGCGAGTGGCTGGTCCGCGTGTATCCCGGCCGCCTCTGGGCCCTGGTCACCGATTCCTGGGGGCTTCGAATTCTGGTCTGGCTGAGTGCTCCCGTGGTGGTGGGCATTGCTCTGAAGGTCTGGAATGCCCTGCGCCTCGAAATCAAGCTTGAAGAACAGAAGCATCTCCTGCTCGAAGCCCGCCTTGACGCCCTGCAGCGCCAGATCAATCCTCACTTCCTGTTCAACACCCTTAACTCCATCGCTTCGCTGGTCCGCATCCGGCCCGAACTGGCGCGCGAGATGATCGTGAAACTGGCCAACATCCTGCGCGCTCTGCTGAAGGACCACGACACTTACGTCCCCCTCAGAGACGAACTCAGCTTTACGGACGACTACCTCGACATCGAGGTGGTCCGGTTTGGCGCCGACAAGCTGCGGGTCGAGAAAGACATCGATCCCCGGACCCTGAGTCTTATGGTTCCCAGCATCCTTCTCCAGCCGTTGATCGAAAACAGCATCAAGCATGGCCTGGAGCCGCGCATCCACGGGGGCACGGTCACGCTGCGCAGCCGCCTGCAGGGGGATCGCGTCTTCATCGAGGTTGCCGACGATGGGGTGGGCATTACAGCCCGCCCCGATTCCGCTCTCCGCCGCACCGGCAACGGTATCGGTATGCAGAACGTGCGCGAGCGCCTGGAAGTACTTTACGGATCGCAGGCGCGCTTTACGGTGGTCAGCAATCCGGGGCGGGGAACGCTGGTCTCGATCGAGCTGCCTGCCAATCTGCCGGAAAACTCCTAGCGTTCGCTTCACAGTTTCTGCGAGAGTGGGCGGCGGAAATCATTGCCGCGGCGTGAGTTACGACTGGCTTCACAGTTGCACAGGAACGCAGAATCTGTGACCCGGTGAGAATAACGACTGCAAATGGCTGATTATGCGGTAGTTAGTTGGTCTCTCACAGTTACACCGGGAAATATGGAGGGGGGGTACATTTTTTCGCCCAGGCCAAGCGAGTAACTATCACAAATAGAAAGACTTGCGTCTGTATTTCCGGGCAAAATAACGGTTCTAAACCCCGGTTTTATGGCTCCAGAACGGTTCTTAATGACGTCGGAATTTGTTGTGTGATCCATTTGTCATTCCCGGTTTCTAAAGAATTGCATGCCTGATCCCGGATTCATTGTGCCATTTTGGGGGGTAATTTCCTGCAAGTCGGGGCAGCGCTGTTCTTGAGGCATTGGCGGCACGACTGAAGAGGTTGCGGAAAAATAGAGAGTGAGCGACGAAATCGAGAAGAATACGTCCCTCAGGGGCTAAAGCCCCATTGATTTTACTGTCCTTACGGCACGACTGAAGTCGTGCCCTTTCAAAACCGCGAGTCTTTCGGCAGCCTGCTAGGGTTTGGCGGTGGATTCGAGGGCCAGCACCGCGTACGCGGTGGCGGCGTCGGTCATGAAAAGCCCCGCATCCGACTGCGGATCGCGGTTCTTGTTGAGCGACCATGCCGGCCAGGAGCCGGTGGTTTTGTCCTGGTTGGCCTTGAGCCAACTCACGCCCCGCGTGGATTCGGGAAGCCCGATTCCGTTTTGTGCAAGCGCCAGGACGATGAGACCGGTTGCATACCCGTCCGAGCGGGTTTCGAGCGGCGTCTGGTCGCGGCGCTCCCAGGTGCCCAGGTCGGTCAGGCTCCAGCCCCCGTCGGCGTGTTGCAGCTTTTTCAGTTCCGCCGCCAGCTCCGTCTGCTGCGAGTTGCCGAGCAGGCCGGGCATCGATGCCGAGGCCCAGAGGGCGGCAACCTTGTTCAAGACCGGCTGCGCATCATAGTGGCTGCGCAAAAATGTCCCCAGCAGGGCGAGATTCGCGGCAATCTTCTTGTCATCGCGATAACGCCCAGGCGCTCTGCCCACCGCCATCGCCATCAGCGCCGCCCAATGGTATTGCGATTCCTTCGACTCCCACGGCGTGTACGCGAAGTCCTGCCACACCCATGCGCCGGCATCGGGACCGGTCTGGGATTGCAGTGCCCAGGCGTGATCGAAGGCCGTCCGCGTGAGCTCGCTGAGCTGCCCGTTGCGCGCGTCGTAGCTGGCCAGGATCACCGCATTCAGGACCGACTCCGCGTTGCGGGACTCGATCTCTTTGCCTTCGCCGTATTTCTCATCGCTGTAGAAGGGGAGCATCGTGTCCCAGGCCCGCACACGCTTTTCCACATCCGCGAGCATGGCCTGTTCACTCGGGGAAACCGCGTTTTCGCCCAGGGCGGAACGAAGCTCCGGCCGCGCCAGGGCGTACGGAGCCTGGGTGTGGCAGGAAACGCACCGGGTTCCATGGTCGCGCTTGTCATGGTCCCAGCCCTGCCACCACACTTCGCGGCTGTCGAGATAGCGCGCCGCGGCGGGCTTGTCCCACCCCGCCGCAACGGATGCGGCCGGCTTGTCCGCAGCCAGAACCTTGCCGACCACCGGGCCGGGCGTCAGTGCCGACAGCAGCCCGATCGTTCCCGCGGCCAGCGCTAAACAGGGAATCCGCACCACTCTTTGTACGCTCATGAATGCGACCTCAGCGGGGCAGGGAACTGACTCATCTGAATCAAAGACCCGCCAAACCCCAGCATAAGCCGAATTACTTTTACTACGGAATGTCGCGCTCCATAAAAAACCTGAATCATTGAGTCCAGGCCGGTCCGGAGTCTGCCGGCCTCTCCCCGGCGACTCAGACTGTAACGGCCTTGGGGTAATAGAACTTGGTCTGACCGGTTTCATCCTCGTAGGAGATTGCGGAAATATCGAATGCGCCGCTGGTCTGCTGTTTCAGGTAGAGGTGCATGGTGGTGTGGTTCTTGTTGGATCCGAAGAAGATGGTGAAGTGGAGAGTGAAGCCGACATCGGTCCCGGTGGTTCCGTCGCCTCCTCCGCGCGGGGCCTGAGCCTGATGGGCTCCCTTGGTTACCTTTCCCTTGGTCTGGCTAAAGGGATCGAGGGCGCTGGAGATGATGACGCCGAGCTTGGTGTCGAAGTTTTGCACGGCGCGGTGCATGGCGGAGAGCAGATCGTTTTGATCGATGAGCTGGTAGAAGGCGGCGCTGCTCTTGGATCCTCTTACTTTGGGGAACTGCTTGGCTTCGTTTTTCCAGTGTGGGTCAAATGTGATGGGCATTGATTGGTTCCCTCGATGATGGGTTTAGCTGCGGTTTGCCTTCGGTGGAAAAGGTGGGGTGGCCGGCTACCAAAAGTCGAGCCGGAGTTGCCTTGTCCTGGCTTCGTGAGTGGTAGACCGCTACCATAGCGAACAGGGTAAGGGCCGTCAAGTGACCGCCTGGTGGCGCGGATCCACTCCTCTGCCGCCATGATCCTTCGCGGTTACCCCCCTGGCCCCACTACTCCACAGGCTCCCGCTGTATGCTCACAGCATGGTGCGCTTCACCGTGCTTGCGTCGGGCTCGAAAGGGAACAGCACGGTCGTCTCCGGGGGGCATACCCGGATCCTGGTCGACGCGGGGCTGAGCTGCCGGGAGTTATTCCGGCGCATGAAGCTCGCCGGCGAGGAGCCCCACACCCTCGACGCCATTATTGTGACCCATGAGCACCTCGACCACATCGGCGGCCTGGCGGTCACGGCGCGCAAGCTGGGCATCCCTGTGTACTTCACCCAGGCGACGCATCGCGCCTGGATGCGCTGGATTACGCCCCGCCGCCACATGACCTATGTGCAATGGATCGAGCTGTGCCACAAGCAGGCCGCTGCCCGCCAGGCCGAAGCCCTCAAGCGCACGGACGAGTGCGAGTGCGACGAGCCGGAAGACGATTCCGTGGCTGGACCGGTCGCTGCCCCTGAGCAGACTGGAGCAGCCGGAGAAAACGGTGCAGCCGAGTCCAGGCCCGATCCCACCCGGCTTCCTTCCGTTCAGTATTTTGAAGCGGGCCGCCCCTTCCAGATCGGCGATATTACGGTGAGTCCCTTCACCATCCCCCACGACGCGGCCGATCCGGTCGGATTTGTGTTTCATGCCGAAGGCGTGCGCATGGCGGTGGCGACCGACCTCGGCTATATTCCGCCCAATGTAAAAGCCCAGTTGAAGTCGGTGGATCTGCTCCTTCTCGAGTCCAACCATGATCTAGAAATGTTGCGCGATGGGCCCTATCCCTGGTCGGTAAAGCAGCGGGTGCTGTCGCGGGTGGGCCACCTCTCCAATGAGGCCGCGGCGGATTTTCTGGAAACCACGTACGACGGCCAGGCTGCCTACGTGATCCTGGGCCATCTTTCTGAGAGCAATAATCTTCCTGACCTGGCCCGGGTGGCCGCCGAGAGGGCTCTCTCGGGCCGCCCCAGCCTGCTTGCGAACCGGCTGATGCTGGCCGCCCAGCATGAGCCACTTCAACCTATCTCTTTCTAGGGAAAGTACGTTACAATGGAAGCTAACGGTCTCTGCCCGGATACAGCAACTCCAGGTGACTCCCCGCACGGGTCCCGGTGCGCCTGCTTTTCTGAGGCCATGTGAATCAACAGGGCGGAGCGAAGCATCGAAGTACGAAACAGGGATTGTTTCCCCGCTGCTCAACAATCGCACGCTCCCTGAACTGGGAGCACAACCCTTTTAGAAGTGAGTGATAAACGAATGGCTCGAACCCGATGCAATGATCACGTCGTAGGCGCCATCCTGGCGAGCTGGCGATATGACATCTCCGGGATTTCGCAGGAGATGCGCCGGGATTATGAACAACACTTCGCCGACTGCGGCCACTGCCGCGCCCGGCTGAAGTTTCACCGGAGCCTGGATGTCTCCCTTGCGGTGCTGACCTCGACGGCGGTCCTGTTCTTTCTGTTCGCCCTCGCGGTGCTTCAGCACATCAAGCCGTTGGAGCACGTAGCTTTCAACATTTTTGGCCTGGATGTCGCCGACACGTACCACATGTTCGTTTCGGCTGGTACCGCGGGGCTGATCTTCTCGGTCATTGCGCTGGCGCTTGTGCTTACCACGACGCCCGTGCCGAAGTACCTGAGCGGGATTGCCGCCGAGCGCGCCAAGCACCTGGAAGAGCATCTTCCCGCGGCCATCCGTTCGCTGCGGTCGCGTTAGCTGATCGGGCCTTCAGCCTCGAAGGCCCTTCACGCGGCATGCGCCTTCTTGGCCGGAGTCGCTCTGGGGCCTTCAGGCCCATGTACATTGTCTGAGTATTGGAACTGAACCGGAACTGTTCCTCCACCCGCAGCCAGCGGTACTTCTTTAAATACCAGCGCAAGATTGTTTCCCGCCTCGAACACCGGGAAATCGCCACACTCTTCACCGTCCCTGGATGTCCACCCCAGAAACTTGACACCCTTCGGATCGTTACCGGCTCGAATCGCATCTTCGACATCGCTATCCGTCCGGGCCTCGTTCAACTCGTGATAAAAGGTTGCAACGACGTTCTTCCATGGCTGGTCGAAGACCACAATGCCGTTCTCTGTGCCGCCCGGACGAACTTCGGAGTACACGCCCACAGCGTAGTAGATCGTGGCTCCGCTACCCGTGTGGATCGACCCATGGTACCCACCCAACCCATGAAGGGAGTCGGCTTCATCGTCATCCGGGATGGGGCTCTTCTTCTCCTTCTCGACGTGGGACGAAGCTTCGGCGTGGGACGAAGCAGTGGCATTGTCGTTTAACACCGTACCGGGGGGAAGCATGAAATTGAAGACTGTGGAGGAAAGATCGCGCCCGGCGAACGTCCCCTTCGCGGCCAGAGAACCGATAAGGCTCTCGATATCTCCCTGAGATACCGTGGCCGGCGCAGGTCCGCTCAATTTCTCGGAGCCGTCGAAGGTGCTCGAGATCGAGCCAGGGAAATACTGCTCCATCACGTTGTTCAAGTGCGCGTCCGACATGGCGGCAGACAGGGCCGCGTCGATGTGCGTGATATCGGGCGCCGGCCACGCACCGGAACCGACGTAGAAGTTCATGAAATGCAGATTCGCGATGGTCTTGCCACCGTGGAAATGCAAGTCGTGTGACGGAGTGGCCTTCAATCCTGGAGCGATGACTTCATCGACGGGCAGACCTGCGCGCCGGCGGAAGACCCGCTCTGCAGAGGATCCGCGGCGGAACGACACGTTGAGAGGACGTTTCTGCGATTCAGACATCATGACACCTCTTTCAAATTTTCCTTTGCCGGTTCGGGCAAGGACATTTACGAGCAGATCGGTCGTCTGAATGAGACGATTTTTTCAGTTCGAAATTATGGCCCGGGGAATCGAGCGAATGGCAGCTTTGAATGCCATCGCGGAGGCGCGGTCAATCCGCAAAAAAGGGGAAGACCCGCTGGCCCAAAACGGAGACGGCCAAATCTAACGTCTGGGGCCATAGTGTGTCCAGCGAATTGAGCGTTACAACGTACGCCAGCTCTGCAGGAGAAGTTTATTGAGACATTGACAATCCTGTCATCCGTCGCGGGAGGTTTCTCCGGGTGAAGGCTCAAAGTGAACGGGCGTTCATTTGGCTTCCGTCCGAGCGCCGAAGCACGACTGCTCCTTGGCCCTTTCCATGATTGCCCGATTCATCACTAGTATTTGTGGCAGTATTCATTTCCGGTTGCGACCAATAATGTGGCACGATCGCTACACGATCCCACCCTGTTCTTACGAAACGGACGCAAGCCATGAAGAAGCTGACCCTGAAGTACTGCGCATTCCTTGCCCTTGCGATATCGGGGGTATTGGGAGTTCCAGCGCGTGCCCGAGGCGCCGAGAACGCACCCAACATCGTCTACATTGTCGCGGATGATCTCGGCTGGAAAGACGTTGGCTATCACGGCTCCGATATCCGGACGCCTAATATCGACAAACTCGCCCAGGAAGGCGCGCGCCTCGAACAGTTCTATGCACAGCCGATGTGTACGCCCACCCGCGCGGCTCTGATGACCGGCCGCTACCCCTTCCGCTATGGCCTGCAGACACTCGTCATTCCCTCGGACTTTACCTACGGCCTCCCCACCGACGAGTGGCTCTTGCCGCAGGCCTTGAAAGAAGCCGGATACCAGACCGCGATCATCGGCAAGTGGCACCTCGGGCATGGCGATCCCAAGTACTGGCCAAGGCAGCGCGGCTTCGATTACCAGTACGGCCCGATGATTGGGGAACTCGATTACTTCACCCATGAGCAGCACGGGGTCCTGGACTGGTACCTCAACAACAAGCCGGTCAAAGAGAAGGGGTATACGACTACGCTGCTGGGTAACGCGGCAGTCAAGCTGATCGACGAGCATAATACCGCCGTTCCGCTCTACCTGTACCTCACCTTCAACGCGCCGCACACGCCCTATCAGGCAACTCAGGAATATCTTGACCAATACAAGAACATCGCGGATCCAAGTCGCCGCGCCTATGCGGGAAGCATCACCGCAATGGACGATCAGATTGGTCGCGTTGTAGACGCGCTCACGAAGAAGGGCATGCGAGAAAACACGATCATTGTCTTTCAGAGTGATAACGGAGGAACACGCAACGCCATGTTCGCGGGCGAGGGCGATATGTCAAAGGTGGTGATTCCCTGCGACAACGGTCCATATCGCGAAGGCAAGGGCTCGCTTTACGAAGGCGGGACGCGCGTGCCTGCATTAATGAACTGGCCCGGCCACATCAAGCCTGGCACCATCGTCGATGGCATGATGCACGTTGTCGACACCTATCCAACCCTTCTTGGGCTGGCCGGCGGCCACCTCGGAAAGAACAAGCCGCTCGACGGTATGGACATGTGGCCGACCATCGGCGAAGGTAAGCCATCGCCGCGCACGGAAGTCATCTATAACATCGAACCTTTCAGGGCGGGTGTGCGCGAGGGCGATTGGAAGCTCATCTGGCGTGCGCCGCTGCCGGCGGCACTCGAGCTTTACAACATTGCCCAGGATCCGTCGGAGAAGAACAACCTGGCCGCAGAAAATCCGGATAAAGTCGCCGAGTTGCAGAAACGCGCCAACGAACTGGCGGCGGTCGAGGCTAAGCCCATTCTGCTTCAGGAGATATTCCAGGACTTTCGCAAGCGCCTTGCGATGCCCCCGGCACTTCCGGGAGCGGAATATCAGTTGGACTTCGAACAGTGACTCCCGCGGGGTAGTAACACCTTGACGGAAGTTATTTCGTTATTGCCACTCTAAGGTCGCCGCCCGTCATCTGCTTTGGCTCGTCCACTTTCAGAATCGCCAGCATGGTTGGCGAAATGTCGCGCAGAGATCCGTCGTTGCGCAGACGGTAGTGATTTGCTTCCTCGGCCACATAGATCAGGGGCACCGGGTTGGTGGTGTGCGCGGTGTGCGGTCCGCCCGTGACCGGATCGACCATCATCTCCGCGTTCCCGTGGTCGGCGGTGATCAGCCAGCTTCCGTTGCGCTCGCGGATCGCTTTGTAGATCCGGCCCAGTTGCGCGTCCACGGCTTCACAGGCCTTGATGGTGGGCTCGAGCCTGCCGGAATGGCCTACCATGTCGGCGTTGGCGAAGTTCACCACGATCAGGTCGAAGGCGGTGTCGTTGACGGCCTTCACCACCGTGTCGCCGATGGCCTCGGCCTTCATCTCCGGCGCCAGATCGTAGGTGGCTACTTTCAGAGACGGAATCAGGGTGCGCTCCTCACCCGGGAACGGTACCTCGATGCCGCCGTTGAAGAAGTATGTCACGTGCGCAAACTTCTCTGTCTCCGCTACGCGCAGGTTGCGCAGCTGGTGCGCAGAAAGGACGTTGGCCAGGATGTTGTCCATCGATTCGGGGAGGATCACGAGCGGGAGCTCGTAGAGCTTGTCGTATTGCGTCATGCACACGTAGTGCAGGTTTTTGGGAATCTCGGAGCGGGGAATGGTCTGATCCAGTGACTCCCAGCCTTCGAGATCGCGGCCGCCGTTCTTGTTCAGGCCGCTTTCGCGCGCCAGCACCCGCGTAATTTGCCGGGCGCGATCGGCGCGGAAATTGAAATTGATGCACACATCCTCATCGCGAATCTGGCCCACGGGCTTGCCCGCGGCATCGACAACCACGAACGGAATCAGGAATTCATCGGTGATTCCGTTGTTGTAGTTCTCCTTGATGCGTGCCGACGCGTCCGGCCAGGCGCCGCCTTCCGCCTTGCCGTTGACCATCGCGTCGTAGGCTTTGCGCTCGCGCTCCCAGCGCTTGTCGCGGTCCATGGCATAGTAGCGGCCATTGATCGAAGCTACTTTGCCTACGCCGTACTCGCGCATCTTCTGTTCCAGTTTGGCAACGTAGTCAGCGCCCGAGGTGGGGCCGGTGTCGCGTCCGTCCATGAAGCAATGCACGAAGACGCGGTCCAGCTTGTATTCGCGGGCGGTGCGCAGCAGCGCGTACAGGTGTTCCTGGTGCGAATGCACGCCGCCGTCCGACACCAGCCCGAAGAGGTGCAGTTGCCGGCCGCCTTCGCGCGCGCGCTGCATGGCCTGCACGATGGCCGGGTTTTTCTGGAATTCTCCCGTAGCGATCAGCTCATCGATGCGCGTGATATCCATGTGCACAATGCGTCCCGCGCCGATGTTGAGGTGGCCGACCTCGCTGTTGCCCATCTGCCCGTCGGGCAGGCCTACAAAATGCTCCGAGGCGCGGATCAGCGTGTTGGGATACTCCTTCAGCAGCTTGTCGTAGGACGGCTTGCGCGCGAGAGCGATGGCGTTGTTGGCGGTTTCGGCGCGATAGCCCCATCCGTCGAGGATGGTCAGAACGAGAGGACGCTTGAATGTGGACACGAAGGAACACCTCAATGAAATCGGGTACCGTTTAGAATAACCTGCCAGACGGCGTGCCCGATGTGAAGGTGACGATGATCGACGCTGGGCATCCCCACAAATCTTTATGGTGAGCGAGGCGCGTGGTTGCGCGGTGCGGAAATCGAAGGACAACCTTTCAGGGGCACTCTGTTGAGAAAGCAACGCTTTGTTGAGAAACAACCGCTCTTTTGAAACAACCGCAGGTCCTTCGACTACGGCCGCTGCGCGGCCTTCGCTCAGGATGACAGAATTTTTCTTTGATGAGAGCATCCTTGTTTGATGACAGCATCTTTGTTTATGGACGTTGTTTATGGACTCTGTGACAGGGGATACGGCAGAGGGCCATAAGTATCAGTTATCAGGGTTGGATTATGCCCATGCAAGATGAACGAACCTATTACACCTATATCGTGGCCAGCCGCAGCCACACGATTTACATCGGCATGACCGGAGACTTGCACCAGCGAGTTTTCCAACACAAGCAGAAGACCTATGAGGGGTTTTCCGCGATGTATAACTGCAACCGTCTCGTCTGGTTCGAGCGGTTCGGAAGTCCCGGAGATGCGATTGCGCGCGAGAAGCAGTTAAAGGGTTGGATTCGCGCGAAGAAGATTGCGCTGATCGAGAAGATGAATCCGGCGTGGGCGGATTTGAGTGAAGGTTGGTATGTGATTGATCCGTCGAAGATGGATCGCGATGCGAGAACAACCGCAAGAACAACCGCAGGTCCTTCGACTACGGCCGCTGCGCGGCCTTCGCTCAGGATGACAGACGTTAAGGCACGCTCAGGATGACAGACGTTATGGCACGCTCAGGATGACAGACGTTATGGCAAATCGGCGAAAAAAGAACGAGGGAGCCGAAGCTCCCTCTCGAACGGTTTCTAATCCTGCTCAGTCGTTGTAGTTCAGGCTCTCGAGGCCGAGGAACGTCGCGCCCTGTCCAAGTTCTTCTTCGATGCGCAGCAGCTGGTTGTACTTGGCGATGCGATCGGTGCGGCTCACCGAGCCGGTCTTGATCTGGCCCACGCCGGTCGCCACGGCGAGATCGGCGATGAACGTGTCTTCGCTTTCGCCGGAGCGATGCGACATCACCGAGGTGTATCCGTAGCGGCGGCCCAGATCGATGGCTTCGAGTGTCTCGGTCAGCGTGCCGATCTGGTTCACCTTGATCAGGATCGAATTGGCCACGCCCTCTTCAATGCCGCGCTGCAGGCGCTTGACGTTGGTCACGAACAGATCGTCGCCCACCAGTTGAATGCGGCTGCCCAGCTGGTCGGTGAGCAGCTTCCAGCCCTCCCAATCGTCTTCGGCGAGGCCGTCTTCGAGCGACACGATGGGATACTGGCGGACCCAGCTGTCCCAGAACGCCACCATCTCTTCGCTCGACAATTCGCGCTTGTCGCTCTTCTTGAAGACGTACTTCTCTTTTTCCTTGTCGTAGAACTCGCTGGCGGCGGGATCGAGCGCAATCGCGATCTGCTCGCCGGGCTTGTAGCCGGCCGCTTCGATGGCTTCGAGGATCAGTTCGATCGCTTCGGTGTTCGACTTCAGCGAAGGAGCAAATCCGCCCTCATCGCCCACGGCGGTGTTGTAGCCCTTCTTCTTCAGCACGCCCTTCAGCGTGTGGAATGTCTCCGCCGACCAGCGCAGCGCATCGCTGAAGCGTTCCGCGCCCACCGGCATGATCATGAATTCCTGGAAGTCCACGTTCGAGTCGGCATGCGCGCCGCCGTTCAGCACGTTCAGCATCGGCGTGGGCAGCACGCTGGCGTTCACGCCGCCCAGGTAGCGATACAGCGGAATCTCCAGCGTCTGCGCCACGGCGCGCGCGCAGGCCATCGAAACGGCGAGAATCGCATTCGCGCCCAGCTTGCCCTTGTTGGCGGTGCCGTCGAGCGCAATCATGGTCGCGTCGATCAGGCGCTGATTGGCGGCGTCCATGCCTTCCAGTTCCGGCGCAATCACCGTCTCCACGTTGGCCACGGCCTGCAGCACGCCTTTGCCCAAGATAATGGCTCTTGTCGCCGTCGCGCAGTTCCACGGCTTCGTGTTCGCCGGTGGACGCGCCCGAAGGCACAATGGCGCGGCCCAGCTGCGCCGCTCTCCAGAATCACGTCCGCTTCCACGGTCGGGTTGCCGCGCGAATCCAACACCTCGCGCGCACGGATCTCCATAATCTCAGTCATATTCGTCCTCGCAATGCGGTGCAGCAGCCGGTCATTCAGTTTGGGACGGCGATCCACGGCAAGAGCTCCCCGGCGGCGCTCTGAATCGTTGTCAGAAGCTCCTGCACGTTACGCATTCACTCTCCGTCCCGCGCTTCAAAAGGGTAGATGAACTCTGAGAAAAGGCTTGATGTCCAGTACGGATTCTAGCAAACGGGGGCGTTCACGCCGGTGTGGCGCTGGTCACAACCGAAGGGCGCCGATTGTTTAACCAGAAATTCTTTGAGACTCTCGAACTCCTGGCGCCCGCAGCCTCGCGACGTCGTCCTGAGGTAGCGACGAAATCGAGAAGAATACGTCCCTCAGGGGCTAAAGCCCCATTAATTTTGCTGCCCTTACGGCACGGCTAAAGCCGTGCCCCTTCAAAACCGCGCGTGTTTCCGTAACCTGTAAGCCCCATTAATTTTGCTGTCCTTACGGCACGGCTAAAGCCGTGCCCCTTCACCGCGCGTGTTTCCGTAACCTGTAAGCCCCATTAATTTTGCTGCCCTTGCGGCACGGCTAAAGCCGTGCCCCTTCAAAACCGCCCGTGTTTCCGTAACCTGTAAGCCCCATTAATTTTGCTGTCCTTACGGCACGACTGAAGTCGTGACCTTTCAAGACCGCGCGTTTTTTCGCAGCCTGTAAACCCTATTAATTTTGCTGTCCTTACGGCACGGCTAAAGCCGTGCCCCTTCAAGACCGCGCGTTTTTCTGCAACCTGTGAGGTCGTGCCCTTGCAAACTTAAACGACCATCTGTGCGGCGGACACTACTCAGGGGCGGAGAGGGCAAATCCAATTCCGCGGGAGGTATCTTTGCTGATTCGTGCTAGCCAGGGAACGTTCTGTCCCCTTGCGTCCTTTGCCGGGAGTCCTTCGCGATAGCCTGAATCTGGTGAGTCGGCGCTCGATTTTCTCCGTTTTTCGAATTCGAGCGAAACTCTCCGTTGCCGGCGGGGTTTGAACATCAAGGCATTTTGGCTGCCCCACGGAGACCCCACAAGGAGACTCGGATGAATCGGCCTATCCTGGCGTGCGCCCTCTTCGCATTAGCGTCTGCCGCCCTGTGCGCGCAGCAAACGTCGGCCGGCCCCTACTCCGGAACGGCCGCCCCTCCGCCCGACGACACCATCGAGACTTCCGCGCCGGCGCAGTCCGACGCATTGCCGAAGCCGAATCCGGGCCAGCCGGCGGTGGCTCAGCCCAACCCAGCCAGCCCAGCCAATTCAGCTGTCGCCTCTCCTGACCCCAATGCGGCCACGGATGTCGGCACCGTCCAGCCCGAGCCGCTTCAAACGCGGACAACGCTGAAGGTTATCTCATCCGATCCCGACAGCGACATTGTCCAGGCCACCCCGCTCCCGCCCGGCGTTCTGGGCGAAGGGACCACTATCCGCGTCCACCTGCTCAACCGCCTCTCCACGCTTGACAGTGTGAAGGGGGACCCCTTCGGGGCCACGGTTGCCACCGATGTTCTTGAAGATGGACAAGTTCTTATTCCGGCGGGCGCTCAAATCGACGGCCACATTGTCGATGTTTCCAGCGGCCATCTGGGCGGCCGCGGCTCCATGCGCCTCCGCCCTGAAACCGTGACCCTTGCCAATGGCGCCCGCTTTCAGCTCGTGGCCTACGTGGCCGGCGCGCCGGGAGCCAAGGCCCGCGTTGATCGCGAGGGCACCATCGGCGCCGAAGCCCGCATCAAGCGGGGATCAATCGAATACGGCGCGGCCGTGGGCATCGGCGCCGCCGCCGGAGCCATCATGGGCGGTCCCGCAGGCGCCCTGGCCGGGGGCCTGATCGGCGCAGGCGCGGTAACGGTGCACCTGCTGGTGAGCCATCCGCAGGCCAAGCTCGAGCCCGGCACCGTGTTGCTGTTCACGCTTACGCAGCCGCTGAACCTGGTGGCGAATCCAACTACCGCCAGCAATCAGCCGGCTCCAGGGAACCAGTAGCCGGGGTGCCGCGTCCAAGCTTGTCTGAAGAGAAACAAGCCGCCGCTTGAGGTCCAAATTTGGACATGGGGCACCCGGCACACAATTTTCCCGTTTTCAGACGCGACCCCACTCTAAAACGCGATAGGGTCCACTTGGAGGCACCGAATGTCTGTAATCACTGTGATTCCTACAATTGAGCCGCACGAGAGCGGAGGCTTTGCACTGCGTGTCCGGTCAGTTGATTCGCAGCTAGTGTGGTGGAAGTGGCACGAGACTGAGCAGAATGCTTATCAGGACGCAGTCGATTTAGGCGTGGCAACCGTAGAGTCAGGTGGGGTCCAGGGTGTGTTAGCGACAGTTCGCAGAAGGTTGCAGGCTGATGTTTCAATTGATGTCGAACGCTTAGAGCAATTCGGGCTTAAGAAAACCACTTAATGTTGCGTGGGTCTTCAAGAGGTACAGCGGTTCCTTCCAGGCTATTTTTGTATAACCCTCGAGACGGCTTTCGAGCGGTTGGGCGAAAATGGCCCAGGGGAACCGCGAATGGACCGAACGAGCAAAATCATCTTGGCCGCAATTGCGCTCGGACTTTGGGCAAATATTGCCATCCACTTCTTTGAGCCAAAGGCACTTGTTGCCCAAAGCACGACGGAGGAGGGCTATTTGGCACTCATCTACAACCGCCTCGGAACAATTCAGGACGATGTGCACAGTCTTGAACAAGATGTGCATAGTGTGGCGGGCGGGATTTGTTTGAACAAGAATCTATGCCGCTAGCCTTGAGAGGCTATCATTCCACGTGAGTCAGATGGATGTTGATTGGCCTCCCAGCATCAACAGGGCGGATGCCTTTCCGTCTTCTCGTCTCCCTTCCTGATCATTCTCACCAGCCGGGTACCCCACACTTGATCGCCTTTGAGAACTGGGCGGCCGCAACTACTTCCCTATCACATCAATTGGAACCGTAATCGTCTTGGGCGGGAGGCAGGCGTTCTGGTCGCAGGCCTGGTAGTGGAGCCGGGCCTCGACCATGTGATCTCCGGGCTGCGCGACAATCCGCGCCTGGATCGTAAATTCGCCCGTGTAGACAAGGAGCTTGGTCCCCGGTTCCACGGGCAGCTCAAATTCCGTCCCGGCCGGGTAGTCGGCCGCTTCGAGGCGCACGCCGGAAGCGGCGGGAATCGAAAGCTCCGTCGGAATCAGGAACTCGTCCCTGGGGGCGTGGGAGTTGATGTGCAGTCCCTGCGCCACGCGGAAATGCATGGCCACCGACGCCGCTTTCCCCGCCGGAACTGTGATCTGCTCGGGGTAGAGATACTGCACGGCTTCCGCTTTGGCGCCTGACCGCGTCGGTCCCGCTCCCGAAGGAACCTGCGCAAACGCCGTCAAGGCAATCAACCCGAAACTGACGATCCCAAAAACGCTCGATCTGCTCTGCACGTTCGACATCCTATCGGCCGGTGTTCGTTGCTTATCTCTACTGAAAAAAACATTCCTCAGGGGCTAAAGAGGTTGCGGAAAAACAGAGAATGGGCGGCGAAATCGAGAAGTACGTCCCTCAGGGGCTGAAGCCCCATTGATTCTGCTGCTCTTACGGCACGGCTAAAGCCGTGCCCTTTCAAAACGCCGTGGCCAACTCTTACGCGGGGCTAGAAGCTAGAAGCTAGAAGCTAGACTAAGAGCTGCCTTTCAGCGCCTTTTGAATATTCGCTTCGATATCGTCCTTCGAAGTAATCCCCATCTGCGCGGTGACGATCTTGCCCGATCGATCGAGATAGAACGACGTCGGCATCGCATCCAGGCCGCCGTACGGCTTGCTCAGAGTGTCGCCATCTATCAGCACCGGGTAAGGCATGTGATGCTGCTGGACGAAGCTTGCGATTTCCTTCTTCTCGTCGCCAAAGGCCTTCACGTCGCTGCGATCGATGTCGTCCGTCGAAACCCCCAGTACCTCGAACCCCTGGGAGGCATATTGGTTTCGGAGATCGACAATCCAGGGCGTTTCAATCTTGCAGGGCCCGCACCAGGTCGCCCAGAAATTGATCAGCAGGGCCTTGCCTTTGTAGTCGCGAAGCGAGACCTTTTTGCCGCTCAGATCTTCGAGCGAGAACTCCGGCGCCGGCTTGCCGATCATGGGTGAAAGCGAAGGCTGCTGGTCGTCGCCCGCGGCGGCAACCAGTTCGCCCTGGGCAGCGTTGGCCACGCGCCGCTCGGCGGCCTGCTTGCGGTACTCCCAGTTCGCCCACCCTGCCCACGCAAACGTGGCCAGGATCAACAAAACAACCCCGATGACAATCGTGTTCCGCTTCAACTCGTTCGACCTCTCCTGTTTGATTGTACGAGCCGGTCCGGCGTTACAAAATGGCGGCCTTGCCTCGATCGCGTCCTTGCGGAGCCCGGACGGGGCACCCAGGTTTGGGAAGAAAAATCCGGTCGCAAGCCTGTTACCATCAGAAACCGATGAATCCCTCAGAGGAAGAAGGCCCGCTCGAGCGCGACTGCCCGCCGCCGGCGGTGCTCACTCCGGCTGATTTAGTCCGCACCGAAGCGGCAGCTCTGCTGGCGCTCGCCCGCCGCCTCGAAGGGCCGATGGCGCCGGACTTCGACCGCGCCGTCGAGCTGATTCTTCGCTGCGGCGAATCGAATGGCCGAGTGGTTGTGACCGGCATGGGCAAAAGCGGCATTGTGGCCCAGAAGATCGCAGCCACCCTCAGTTCCACCGGTTCCCCGGCGTTGTTCCTGCACCCGGCTGAGGCGGTCCATGGCGACCTCGGCGTGCTCATGCCCGGGGACGTGGTGATCGCCCTCTCGGCCAGCGGCGAAACGGAAGAGATCCTCCGCCTGCTGGCTACGCTCAAGCGCAAAGGCGATGCGCTGATCAGCTTCTGCTGCAATCTTTCCTCGACCCTGGCCACGGCCAGCGATGTGGCGCTCGACTGCAGCGTGGAGCGCGAGGCTTGCGCGCTCAACCTGGCTCCCACGGCCTCGACCACGTCCATGCTGGCGCTGGGCGATGCTCTCGCCGTGGCGGTCAGCCTGCGCAAGGGCTTTCGCGCCGAGGATTTCGCCGAGTTGCACCCCGGCGGCAAGCTCGGAAAACAACTGGCCCTGGTGCGCGACCTGATGCACTCCGGCGACAACGTACCAAGGGTCGCCCTTGCTACGCCGATGAGCGACGTGATTTATGAAATGTCATCGAAGAAGCTGGGCATGACCACTGTTCAGGAAGACGGCCGGCTGCGCGGCATTATCAGCGACGGCGACCTGAGGCGACTGCTCGAGCGCGAAGGCGGCGCCGCCCTCACCCGCTCCGCCGGCGAAGCCATGAATCCGCACCCGAAGACGATTGCGTCGAGCGAATTGGCTGCTAAAGCCCTGGCATTCCTCGAAGACCGAAAGATCACGTCGCTGGTGGTGGTCGACGCCGAGCAAAGGGTCGAAGGTGTGGTGCATCTGCACGACCTGTGGGGTGTGGAGCTGATTTAAGAACTGGGTAAGGTCAACCGATTGTTGACAGCCCCCAAGTCCAGCCCTACGCTTTATCTATGCGGATTGAGCTGACTCCGGAACAGAACTCGTTCATCGACTTGGGAATCCAGGAGGGGCGCTTTCGCGATTCGCTGGACGCGGTGCGGCAGGCTCTTGCGCAATGGGAGAAGCGAGAGCGCGCACGCGCCGAACTGCTCGCCTCTCTCGATTTGGCCGAACAGTCTCTCGATGCCGGTGAAGGCGAGGAGTACACCCCCGAGACGTTGAATCACCTGGTCTCGTCGGTGGAAGAGCGCGGCAGGGCCCGGCGTTCCAGCCAGTAATGCGCATCCGCCTCTCGCCGCAGGCCAGAGCCGATCTGGATGACGTCTGGTTTTACTTCGCACGCGAAAGTGGAAGTGAGGAGCGGGCCACGCGCATCGTCGGCGCGATCACTGACAAGTTCGCGCTGTTTGCCAGGTTCCCTTTCATTGGTAAGAGCTTCGAATCGGCCAAGCGGCCCAACATCCGGAGTTTCCCCGTCGGCAACTACGTCATTTTCTATAGCACGCGCTCCGATGAGATTCGTATTCTGCGCATCATTCACGCTAGCCGGGACGCTTGGGCTGTCTTCACCCAGGAGTAGGCAGTCGGGAATCTTATCGCTCCGTCTGGATCAGGATTTGAATGATTTCTATCGTGCCCATCACAGCCCGGAATTTTCTGGTCTTCAAAGCGGTTCGTCTTCGGGCGCTTCAGGATAGCCCGTACGCCTTTGGATCCACTTACGCACGCGAGGCTGAGTTCACCGACGACGAATGGCTCCGGCGCGCGGAAAACTGGAACGGCGTGACGGGGGCCGGATTTCTGGCCATGGATGAGAATGAGGCGTGCGGGATTGTGGGCGCATTTCTTGAAGAGAGCGATCGAACGCAGGCACGCCTGGTGTCGATGTGGACGGCCCCTTCCCATCGCATGCTGGGAGTGGGCGCCCTGCTGGTCAGAGCGGCAGAGAACTGGGCACGAGGCGCCGGGGCCGACACCATGTGCCTCATGGTGACGTCAAATAATCAGTCCGCGCAGTTGTTTTACGAGCGGCTCGGCTTCACATTTACCGGTGTCAGGGAGCCATGGCCGAACGATCCCGCGTTTTTCGAACACGAGATGGCGCGCCGCATTCTCTGATTGACTCGCGTTCACGCCGTCGCAGGCAAAGCTCTTTTCTTTTCAGCGGTCGACAGTTGGTCCCTTGGTTGGAACCGTTGGAACGGGAGGCGCGATGCGATGCGGAATTTCGGTGCCGGGCGGCGGACCGCATGCGGCACTCCGGAACATTTAGAATGGAATCTGCGTTTTCATTGCCTTGCGTTCGCCATCAACCGGGCTCCCAAGCTGGATGTTCTATTTACCGGGGGGATGGGCGGACGGGAAAGTTCGCTCGCGTTCATGCATCGTTGGTCGAAGCTCTTCATCCCCACCCTTCGCGAGGCCCCGGCCGACGCCGAAGTCGCCAGCCACAAGTTCCTGCTCCGCGCCGGCTACATCCGCCAGCTCGGCGCCGGCATCTACAGCTACCTCTTCCTCGGCCAGCGCTCGCTCAACAAGATCATCGCCATCGTGCGCGAGGAGATGGACAAGATCGGCCAGGAGTTCTTTCTTCCCGCCATCCTGCCCAAGGAGCCTTGGGAGGAGAGCGGCCGCTGGACCGGCATGGGCGACAACATGTTCCGCCTCAAAGACCGCAAGGGCGCCGAGCTCTGCCTGGGCATGACCCACGAAGAGATCATGACCGCCATCGCCCGCAGCGAACTGCGCAGCTACAAGCAGTTGCCGCAGATCTGGTACCAGATCCAGACCAAGTTCCGCGACGAGCCGCGCCCCAAGTCCGGCCTGCTGCGCGTCCGCCAGTTCATCATGAAGGACAGCTACTCCTTCGACATCGACGCCGCCGGCCTCGACGAGAGCTTTGACCTGCACGACGAGGTCTACCGCGCCATCTTTACCCGCTGCGGCCTGAAGTTCGTCGCCGTCGAAGCCGATTCGGGGGCCATGGGCGGCTCGCAGTCACAGGAGTTCATGGTCTACACCGAAGCGGGCGAAGACCTGATCGCCAGCTGCCCGGTGTGCGGCTACGCGGCCAACCTCGAGAAAGCCACCTCGCGGCTGGAGCCGGTCACGGAGATGGAGTCCACCGGCGACGGCGCCCCGGAGCTGGTCCTGACGCCGGGCTGCGCGGCGATCGCCGATGTGGCTGCCTTCTTCAAGATCTCGCCTGCCTCCGACATCAAGTGCGTCGCCTACATGGCCCTCAAACGGGGCACAGCCGGTAAACCCGATGCCTGGCATGGCGCCGCTACCTTCCTTCGTGGCGACCACCAGGTCAACGAAACCAAGTTGATGGGCGTGCTCGGAGCGGCTGAGCTGCGCACCATGCAGGCGGAGGAGCTGGAGCAGTTCTTCAACGGCCCGGCCGGCTACCTCGGCCCCGTCGGCCTCAAGCACAACGACCGGCCGCTCGGCGAAGGCCTTACCGTCGTCGTCGACCAGTCGCTCGAAGGCCGCAAGAATCTGGTCTGCGGCGCCAACAAGCTCGACTACCACCTCCGCAACGTGGTTCCCGGCCGCGATTTCACCTGGACTGTAAGCGCCGACATCCGCAGCGTGAACGAAGGCGAGGCCTGCCCCGTCGATAAGAACGGAGAGCCCTGCAGCGGCAGGCTGGTCGTCGGCAAGGCCGTCGAGGTCGGCCACATCTTCAAGCTCGGCTACAAGTATTCCGAGTCCATGGGCGCCCGCGTCCTCGATCCCAACGGCAAGGAAGTCACGCCGATCATGGGCAGCTACGGCATCGGCATCGAACGCATCCTGACCGCCGCCATCGAACAGTCGAATGATGCCAACGGCTTCTGGCTGCCGCCTTCGATCGCCCCGTTTACCGTGGTCGTAACCGTAACCAACGTGGGCGACGCATTGCTCAAAGAAACGGGCGAGAAGCTTGCAGCCGAATTGGAAACCGCCGGCCTCGATGTGCTGCTCGATGACCGGGACGAGCGCGCGGGCGTCAAATTCAAGGATGCGGACCTAGTCGGCATTCCTTTTCGTATCAATGTAGGCAAGAAAGCCGCGAGCGGCCAGGTAGAGCTGGTGAACCGGGCCACCGGCCAGAGCGTCGATGTGGCCCTCGGCGATGTGGTTAAGCAGGTGAAGGCCCGCGTGGACGAAGAGAATCTGCTGGAGGGGTCTGACGACAGCTTCTAGCTACCAGCTTCTAGCTGGTTAGCGGAACCACCCAAAGCTGAATGACGGCGCCAAGGAGCCGGATGTTCACCGAATCAATTTCTGCCGGTCCACGCACGGAGAGCTAAAAGCCAGGAGCTAGAAGCTAGCAGCTGCATTTTTATGGCATTGAAAATCAAATTCCGGATGCCCACCCATCGTACCGGCTGGGCTTCGCTCGCGGTGCGGATCGGGCTTGTCCTGGTCGCTGCGGCGGCCATCACCGTGTTGACAGTTGGCGGCTACTTCTACGTCAAATACCAGCACATCGTCGACGAGCGCCTCAAGCAGCCGCTGTTCCAGAACACGGCCAAGATTTTCGCCGAGCCGCGCGAAGTGCGCCCCGGCCAGAAGCTCTCCATCCGTGTCATCGCCGAAGAACTGCGCGAGGCCAACTACACCCTCGCGGGGACCCAGAAAGACTCCCCGATGGGCACCTACAGCGAGAGTGACGCGGCCATCACCGTTTTTCCCGGTCCGCAGTCCTATCATGCGCAGGACAGCGCCACGATCCACGTCAGCAACGGCGTGGTGCAGTCGATCGCCGATGATCATAACCAGCCGCTGGCCAGCTATGAACTCGAGCCGGTCCTGATTACCGGCCTCAGCGAAGACGCCAACCGCACCAAGCGCCGCCTCATCACTTACGATGAGATCCCGCAGAACCTGGTCCAGGCGGTCCTCGCCATCGAAGACCGCCGCTTCTTCGAGCACAGCGGTGTGAATTACTTCCGCTTGATGCAAGCCACCGTCCGCGATCTGACCACCGGCCAGAAGCAGCAGGGCGGCTCAACGCTCACCATGCAGCTGGCGCGCGGCTTCTTTCTTACTCCCGAAAAACGCATCAAGCGCAAGATCATCGAAATCGTTATTACATTCCAGTTGGAGCACCGCTTTACCAAGAAGCAGATTTTCGAGCTGTACGCCAACCAGATCAACCTCGGGCAGCGGGGCAGCTTCGCGATCAACGGATTCGGCGAGGCCGCGCAGTCCTACTTCGGCAAAGACGTGCGCCAGCTTGATCTCGCCGAGAGCGCGCTGCTGGCGGGTATGATCCAGCGGCCCAACTACTTTTCGCCCTACCGTCATCCGGAGCGCGCCATCGAGCGCCGCAACCTGGTGCTCGATTCCATGGTTGAGACGGGCGCCATTCCCAAGAACCTGGCGGAACGCGCCCAGGCGGAGTCGCTGCATCTTTCTACCGCCAGTGTCGACGCCAGCGAGGCACCTTACTTCGTCGACCTGGTGCACGAACAACTGCTGCAGAAGATCGGCGAGCGCGATTCGAGCCTCGAAGGCCTGCGCATCTACACCACCCTCGACCCCGAACTGCAGCGCGTCGCCACCGCGGCGGTTGATTCAACCATTCACGTCGTCGACGAGCAGGTGGAGAAGCTCCACGCCCGCCACAAAGATACCGGCCCTATCACCTATCCCCAGGTGGCCCTGGTCGCGCTCAACCCGCACACCGGCCAGGTGCTGGCCCTGGTTGGCGGCCGCAGCTATGGGAACAGCCAGGTGAACCACGCCGTTGCGCATCGGCCTACCGGGTCCATCTTCAAGCCATTCGTGTATGCGGCGGCGTTTCAGACCGCGGTTGAGGGCACTCCCCTCCCGGGTCAGGAGAAGCTATTCTCCCCCGTCACCATGCTCAACGATGAGCAAAGTACATACCTGGTCGGGGACAAGGAGTACAGCCCCCGCAACGACCACGACAACTATCACGACGAGGTCACGGCGCGTTACGCCCTGCAGTGGTCGCTCAACAATGCCACCATCGGCCTGGCGTCCATGGTGGGATTCGATCGCGTCGCCGAATTGGCGCGTCAGGCCGGCGTCAAAAGCGCGCGCGGGACGCCTTCGGTGGCCATTGGTTCCTACGACGCAACGCCGCTCGACATGGCCGGCGCCTATACCGCTTTTGCCAATGCAGGCATTCACCTCGATCCCTGGATGCTGGCCAGCGTGCGCACCGCCAACGGCGATGTGATGACCGATTACACGCCCAATGCCCGGCAGGTGCTCGATCCTCGCGTGGCCTATTTGACCACCAACCTGATGGAGAACGTGATCAATGCCGGCACCGGAGGCAGGGTCCGCTCGCTGGGCTTTACCGCGCCCGCGGCCGGCAAGACCGGATCCAGCCACGATGCCTGGTTCGCGGGCTTCACCAGCAACCTGCTGTGCGTGGTGTGGGTGGGGAATGACGACTACAGCAATATCGTCATTGAAGGCTCCCCCGCGGCGGGGCCCATCTGGGCGGAGTTCATGAAGAAGGCGGTGCTGCTGCCCCAGTACTCGGACACCAAGCCCTTCACCCCGCCGGACGGTGTGCAGCTCGTCGACCTCGACAAGGTCACCAACCTGCTTCCAGATAGCACGTGCCCCAGCACCTACACGGCTGCCTTCCTCGACGGTACGGCGCCCACCGATACGTGCAGCCATCCCCCCGACCGCCGTAACCTGTTCCAGAAAATTTTTGGCCTCGGCAACAAGAGCGGTAACTAGGGGCCTGGTCCGGAGTCCCACATCGCGGCCGGGATTTGGCGCAGCCGGCATCGGTCCGAGACTCAATGGACAGGATTGCGTTCGAGTCGATGCGCGCCGTTTGCCAGATTGATTTGGGGTAGCTGGTTTGCTAATGTCGTCGTCATGTCAGAACACTCCACCGAGCAGATACGCGAATTGCTCGACTCCCTTTATCGCGTGGACTCGGGACGAATCCTGGCAACCCTGATCCGCTTGCTCGGTGATTTTGATCTTGCCGAGGAGGCGATGCATGAAGCCTTTGCGGCGGCGCTGAGCCTGTGGCCGAGGAGCGGAGTCCCCGGCAGCCCGCGACCATGGTTGATTTCGACGGCCCGATTCAAAGCCATTGATGCCCTGCGTCGAAGGGCACGATTGGACGTGTCTCAAAACGAGCTGGCGCGATATCTCGAAACGCAATGGAGTTCGGCGGGAAAGTCCAACGAAGAGGAAGGCCTTGAGGATGATCGCCTGCGGCTCATCTTTACCTGCTGCCATCCCGCTCTGCCGCCGGAAGCGCACGTTGCGCTCACCTTGCGCGAGGTATGCGGGCTGACAACCGAGGAGATCGCAAAGGCCTTCCTCATCACATCGCCGACGCTGGCGCAGCGCATTGTGCGCGCCAAGGCAAAGATTCGAGAGACACCGATTCCATACGAGGTGCCGAAGCCGCAGGAGTTGCCGGAGCGGCTGGACGCGGTGCTTCAGGTCATCTATCTCGTCTTCAACGAGGGTTACTCGGCTGCGGCGGGAGCGGAGGTAACGCGGGCCGAGCTGACTGGCGAGGCGATTCGATTGGGCCGGTTGCTGCAAGACCTCCAGCCAGAGCCGGAGGGGCCAAATCCGGAAGTCATGGGACTGCTTGCCCTGATGTTGCTCCAGGAATCCCGTCGCGCCGCGAGAACTTCTCCGACCGGAGAGCTGATTTTGCTGGACAATCAGGACCGCGCGCTCTGGAACCGGGAGCAGATCGCGGAGGGAGTGGCCTTGGTGGAGAAAGCCCTGAACTCCCGCCGCTTCGGTGCTTACACGCTGCAGGCGGCGATCGCGGCCGTGCATGCGGAAGCGGAATCGGCCGCGGCGACCGACTGGCGGCAGATTGTTGCGCTTTACAACCAACTGGTACGAATTCACCCTTCGCCGGTGGCGCATCTCAATCGCGCTGTGGCCATTGCCATGCGCGATGGTCCAGAGGCCGGTCTGGCGCATATCGACGCGGTCCTGGAGCAGGGCGAATTGGCGAATTATTACCTGGCGCATTCAGCTCGCGCCGATATGTGCCGCAGGCTGGGCAGGAATGCCGAGGCTCGGGCCTCTTATGAGAAAGCCCTGGCCCTGACACAACAGGAACCGGAGCGGCAGTTCCTGCAGGAGCGGATTCGGCAGCTGAAATAAAAGATGTCCGGTGGGGCATCGCCGAGGAAGAGCCGAGTCAGGCCTGTCTGTCGCAATGTTCCATCGGAGGACCCGCTCATCGCGATGAGTGGGCCGCGAGTTCTTGCCGTCCACTCCGACTCGATTTCAACGATTCCTCGGATTCCGGTTGCGTGGTGGTTGAAGCTGCTCCATCGGTACTGCTCGGGGGATGCGACCAGTCCTCTTTTGACGGGGTTTCGGTGGATGTATCGGATCACTTCGGACCGGGCCGCTTCGTCATGGATGTTCGCGTCAAAGTATCGGTCCTGCCAGAACTGCGGGCGAGCGCCGCGCAGTTTGCGGGAAGTGATCTGCTTGAGTGCCTTCAGAAACTGCGCCAACAGAATCAGTGGCGGCTCCCTGATTATCAAGTGGGGATCAGCAAGTGGATATGTTCAGGCATTAGGACGTAAGCGTAGACCCTGGCCTGGTGATGGGCGCGGGTCTGTTCCAGAACGAACTCGAACGTTTCCCTGGGTTCCGGTGTTTCGAGGAATGGAAGACGGTGGAAGCAACTGAACGTAATGAAGTGAAGCGCTTCGGCTTTCTGGAACCGCTTCAGGCCGTATGGCATGATGCTATCGTTACTCCGCTGGGAGCTTGCTCGAGGACCCGCTCATCGCGATAAGGCTGCGATGAACGGGGCACAGCTCCTGATACCACAGCTGCCGCATAGCCTGCCTGAAATAAAAATTGGGATGGCTGTCGATTTTCAGTCTCGCCAACGACTATAGGACAAAGAACGATGAGCTCCGGTTCCCGAGAACGGAAACGAGTCATCGGAAACAAGCTAAAGGAACTCAAGGAGAAAAGGTCATGCCACAGTATCTGGTTTGTAACTACATGCCCGACGACTTCGACCCGTCCACTGTAACCGAAGCGATGATTGAGCAGATTCACGCGCTCAACCGCGAAATGATCGCTGCCGGCGTGAGGAAGTTCGCCTGCGGCATTGCCCCGCCCGCCAACGCCAAGACGCTGCGGGCCCAGCCCGACGGCAAGGTGCTCGTCACCGACGGGCCGTATACCGAGACCAAGGAGCACATGGGCGGATTCTGGATACTGGAATGCGCTGATATCGACGAGGCGCTGGCGTGGGCGAAAAAGGGCGCCATCTTCTGCGATGTGCCAGGCGAGGTGCGCGAGCTTCTTTTCTATCCGGCTCCGGAGCAAGCGGCGGACTAGTCTCAGCGGCCGCGACTTCGGGAGATGCGCCGTATTGACTCCAGGATGAACGAGCCAGCACAAGGCTCTGGGCTGGCTCCCACCCGGAAGGACGAGGAGAAGAACAGTGAAATACCTCTGTTTTGGCTACTACGACAAAGACAAATTCGATGGCATGACTGAGAACGAGCGAAACGCCATGTTCGATACATGCTTTGAATATGACGACCATCTTCGCGCCACCGGGCACTGGGGTGGTGGCGAAGCGCTCCAGGGGCCGGAAACCGCCATGACGCTATCCTGGAAGAACGGCAAGGTGGCAACGACCGACGGCCCCTATGCCGAAACCAAAGAACAACTCGGCGGCATTCTCGTCCTTGAGGCGAGGGACATGAATCATGCTGTGCAGCTCATGGCGCTGCATCCGGCGCATTCGTTCGGCAACATTTTCGAGATTCGGCCAGTGGCGGACATGAACGAAATCATGAAGGCAAGCGAGCAGCGGCGACGAAAGAACACGGCGCGTTGAGGTTGGGCCCGACGGGGGCCCGGTCAACGCACCTGCGCCGCAAACAACGCGTGATGCGCAAGAATGAAGAGCGTGCGGTGGCCGGGTCCTCCGAAGATCAGTTGCAGGGGCCGCTCCGGCACATCGATTTGTGCAATCTGCCGTCCGTCGCTCGCGTAGACGAAGATCTGCCCGTTGGCCACATAGACGTTCCCGCGCGCATCCACGGCCACGCTCTCGCCTCCTCGCTGCGCGAAGGGCTTCAGTTCCGCGAGGGTCCCGTCCGGTTTCACCCGCGCGCTGTAGGTAATGTCCTCAGACTCATTGCTGACATACACCTGCTGTCCTGGCTCGGCGATGATGAACCCATACGTATCGAGGTTGTCGCTGAACCGCCAGCCCGAGGTGTCATTTGCAGGACCTTGCTGGAACACCCGGCCGGCGGGCAGAAACACGCTGCCATCCTGCGAAAGATATTCGCGCATCTTGGGCGTGCTCGCATCCGCGGCGAACATCTCCGCCAGCGTCGTAAAACGCATCGTGTCGAGGTTCAACTGGTCCTGGAACTCGCCGTTGTTCCACCAGTTCACAGGCAGAATCACGGCGGCTTTGCTGTGAGACTGAACAGCCTGCGGTGCGAGCACGGTGAGTTCCTGCGCGGAGGTTCCCGGCCGGAACGTGTACACGGTGCTCTCCGGCCCAGCCGACGAAACCACTATCAGGTTGCCTGATTTGTCGACCGCCAGGTTCACCGGATCGAGCGGATTGTCGCGCTCAACCGTGAGTCCCTCTTTTTCGCTCCAACCGTAGATGCGCTGGTTGTGGTGGTCCACGAAATAGAGCTTGCCTGCCGCATCCGCCGCCGCCCCTGAGATGGAGAAGAAGCCGTCCTCCAGCTTTCGCACGGTGGTTCCCTTGTCCAGCACTGCGGACGCATCACTCGGCTGCGGCTTCTGCGGATCGGCCGGAATGTCGAGCACTGCGAACTCGCGTTCCCGCACCTCGAGATGGTGCGTCAGATCCTCGATTGCGTTTTCGTAAGGAAATTTGCTCAGGCGCAGGAATGTGCCGCAGCCATTCGCGTCGCAAATGCCATACCCGCTCTCCGCGTTCACATGCACGTTGCGGAAGTGGATATCCGAAGACCGATACATGCGCACCGCCGCCGGGAATGGCGCCCGCGAACGCGTTACGCGATAGGCGTGATAGTTCGCAATGGTGAGATTGCGGCAGTCATCAATCTCCAGGGACAGCGCTTCAGGGCTCTCTCCCGCTTCCTCTTCGGTCTGGGGCGCGTTGATGTCCCAATTCTCCACGTGATCGAACTTGATCTCGTTGCGCAGGTGATGCTCGTTCGACAGCTCATACACGTGCCCGGGCGTGGTGGTGTTCGATACCAGAAAACCTGCCTGCGCAAATGTGTTCGGCGTCCAGATGTCTGCGAATGCTCCGCCGCCCCCATCCGCAACCCAGAGGCTGGAATACTGCCCGTCCCAGCGCTTGCGGAGGTCAGAGTCAGCCGTGTGGTTGTTGTTGTAAGGATTGCTGCCGCTGCCGTGGCCGCCGAGAAAGCGCACGTCATCCATGAGCGACCGCTCGCCCGCCTTCCACAGCACGGCTACCGCACGCGGGTTGATACCGCCCGCGAACACTCCGATTCCGCTGACGATGTTCTCCCCGCCCGGCGGCGCAAGAAGCACGGCCTTCGGCGCGCCCACCCCCTGGTACCCCGGCGTCTCATCCAGCAGGTCGATTTGCGTGAGGGTGGGATGAAGGCCGATCAGCACTGTGTCGGGCTTGAGCGTAAGGGTGTCGCGCACCACGTAATGCCCGCCGGGGAGATAGAGGATGCGATGCGTGTTGATGGCTTGCTGCAAGGCCGCAGTGTCATCGCTTGTCCCGTCGCCCTTCACTCCCAGCGCCTGCACATTCACCCATTCGCTGCTGGGCGGCAGTGGCCGGATGGCCGGCGGAAGTGGGGCCGGCAGCGAGGCGAGCGGCGCAGCCTCATACTGCATGCCGATGGATCCCATCCGCCCTTCGCCCGGCACGATCAGCCCGTAACTGAAGTTCTTCACCTCGTAAACTGCGCCTTTTCCGGCAACCGTCTTGCCGCTCTCCCGCAGCTTTGCGAACACCGGCACGTTGCTGAGGACCACATTTTCGAATCCGACCTCGGTCAGCGGGCTGTTTTCCAGGCTGATCGTCACGGCCGGTCCGCTGATATTTTCAAAGTGTGAGTCCTTCACCCAGAGCTGGTCCGGATACCCATCGTCGATATCGATCGCTTTCGGCACATTGCGAAATGTATTCCGGATCAGCGTCAACCCGACTTCATGCTCGCGGATGGCAGCTTCCCTCTGCCCCTCGAACGCTGAGTCAATCAGCGTGAACTGCCACGCCGGCGAGGTATTCTCGGTGAGAATTCCGTAGCGTCCTCCATAGAAGTGCAGGTCTTCCGCCTCATTGCCCGCCTGGTAGACCCCGGCCAGCGCAGAGCCCAGGTGAAAATCCATGTGGGTGAGAAATGAATGCTGGGCCACGTGAAAACGCACCGCCACCGCCGCTGGATTGCCGTCCCCGATCTCGAAGTCGATGTTGCTCATCGCCGAATAAAACGTGTTGGATTGGCATCGGCCACGTCGTCATTTGGCGGTACCGATCCTGGGGGAGGAAACGCAATGCGATTCGCGGCCCGCTGATGCTCGTGAGGTGTCAGGCCCGTGAACATCACCATTACGCCCATGCCCTTCTGAAACCCAGGTGTATTCGGCGGCAGTACAAAGACCGGGCGCGTGGCGCCATCGCCGATGAGCCGCACGCCCGGCCAGAGAAACACCGTGCTCGTTACGGTGTATCGGGCCGCCGGGACAAACACGATCCCTTCGCGCCCCGTGCCGGATGCCTTGTCGATGGCTGCCTGCAACGCAGCAGAACTGTCCCCAGTGGTCGCGGGGGCGTCCAGATAAATGGCCTTGGGGTCTTCGACACGGGTAGTGATCGTGGATGCGGCGAAGGCCGCCGGGCAAAAGCTCAGCACGACAAGGGTCAGTACGGCTTTGTTCATGGGGCTCCCGGGAGATGAGGCTGAAACTGCGGAATCAAGCATACCGGAACTGTTATGCCGGCCTGAGACCGAATTGCAGCTGCGTGCGTGCTAATATCCACTCATCCGGCTCGCCAATCGGGCTAGAGCCGCGGAGGTCGAGATGAGTCCAACCACACGTCGTAATTTCCTCAAGACAGGTCTGGCCGCCGGAGCCGTGGCGGCTGCAGGAACTTTTCCGCTGTCCGCCGCCAAGCGCACCGCGACCGATACCGTGGTGCTGGGCCGGTCCAAAGTCGAAGTGTCGCGGCTGGCATTCGGAACCGGGACGGACAGCGGTGCGGTGCAGGCCGCGCTGGGGCAGCAGGAGTTTACGCGGCTGGTGCATTATGCGTACGACAACGGTATCCGCTTCTTCGAGACGGCGGAGGCCTACCAGACGCCGGCAATGCTGGGCGAGGCGCTGAAAGGCTTGCCGCGCGACAGCTATCACCTGATGAGCAAGGTGACTACGTTCCACGAGGGAATCGATCCGCAAGCCAAGTTCGACGAGCTGCGGCGTATCTCGCAGACCGAGTACTTTGACATCATGCTGCTGCACTGGCAGCACACGCCCGACTGGCCGGAGACGACGAAACGCTGGCAGGATGGGATCCTCGAAGCGCAGCAGAGAAAGATTATCCGCACGCATGGCGCCTCGGTGCACGGACTGCCGGCGTTGCGGCAAATGCCCGGCACCACGTGGCTCGACGTAGGACTGATCCGCATCAACCACAGCGGGGCGCGCATGGACGGGCCGACCTACGAGGACACCAACCATCCCGCCAACGTGAGCGAAGTTGTCGATCACATCCACCAGCTGAAGAAAGAGGGGCTCGGTGTGATCGGCATGAAGCTTTGCGGCGGAGGGCAGTTCCAGAATAGTCACGATGACCGTGCGAAGGCGATGCGGTTCGCTTTCCAGAATGCGGGCGTGGACAGCGCCACGGTCGGCTTCAAGAGCACGCAGGAGATCGACGAGGCCATCAGCAACATGAACCTGGCGCTGACGTAGGCTTCCGAGCCGACCCACCTTGGGTCAGTAGTGCAAATCATGGGATCGGTGATGATGATCGGCTCGTGACGAAGCCGATCGCACGCATCGCTTCGCGCTTGTCCCAGTTATCTGGTCTTCGCTCCGTTGGAGCGATTATTCCTTTAACGGAATGGGGCCTCGCTCCGAATCCCATTCGATACTTCACAGGTGTATACTGACGCGCGTTCGGTATCCGTGCCCGCCATTACGTTCGGCTCCGAGCCGGACGTCCCCACGCGCCTCGCAAAGACAGGCATGATGCGGGGCGTGAGCGTCGAGAAACTAACTACAAAGCGTGTGAATCCACAGCATGATTTGCGGCTCCCCTATTCATTTGAACGCAAAGGAGGAAAGGATATGGCAAATGCGACGTATGAAGTCCAGACCAACGACGCCACCAGCGGGGCGCGCGTCGCGAGAGTCGACATGAAGTTCGAAATCGTCGTCATCCCCGTCTCCGATGTCGACCGCGCGAAGGAGTTCTACGCGAGACTTGGATGGCGGCTCGACGCCGACTACGAAAAAGGCGACTATCGCGTGATTCAGTTCACGCCGCCTGGCTCCGGGTGCTCGGTGATCTTTGGCAAGAACGTCACCGCGGCAGTTCCCGGATCCGCCCAGGGCCTTTATCTGATTGTCGACGACATCGGCGCTGCCCGCGACAATTTGTTCCGTCGCGGCATAAAGATAAGCGAGGCGTTTCATGGCGCCAGCGACGTGTACTCCGGCCCGGACGAGCCCTACCTGTTTGGCCGGATCCGGGTCAACGGTCGTGATCCCGAACATCGCAGCTACCGCTCGTTCGCCTCGTTCAGCGATCCGGACGGGAACGGCTGGCTGTTCCAGGAAATCACGACGCGGCTGCCCGGTCGCATTGACTCGACGGCAACGACCTTCGCGTCGGCCGACGATCTGGCGAGCGCGTTTCGACGTGCGGAGGCCGCCCACGGCGAGCACGAAAAGCGCACGGGCCAACGGGACGCGAACTGGCCAGACTGGTATGCCGCCTACATGGTGGCGGAGCAGTCCGGCAAAGATCTACCGCAATGAACGACTACGCCGGGACGGGCGTCGCTCCCGGCGTGACTTAGAGGCTCTCGATCGCGGGTTGATGGAGGAATCATGAGCACCGCAACAACCACCGTTGCCGTCCGGCGCGAACCGGAACTTCTCGGGCAAACTGTCGTTGTAATCGGCGGCAGCGCCGGCATCGGGCTTGAAACGGCCCGACGAGCGCGCGCTGAGGGGGCCAGGCTGATCCTCACCGGCCGGAATCCGGAGCGCCTCCAACTCGCCGGCAGCGAACTGGAGGCGCTGAGTGTGGCAGCCTTCGACGCTTCCGATCCTGCTTCACTGGAGCATTTCTTCGCTGACCTGCCGGCCACAATCGACCACGTGATGGTGACAGCCGGCCGGCCACTCTACGGGCGGCTTCTCGACATGGACTTCGAGCAGGCGCGGAGCGCCCTCGGCGCGCACCTCCTGCTGATGTTTACGGTCGCCCGCAGCGCCGCACCCAAGATAAGACCGGGAGGCACGCTGCTGTTCATGGGCGGCACCGGAGGCCGCCGCCAAGGCATGGGAATGGGGCTGGTGCCGACGGTCACCGCGGCGCTCCCCGCCCTGACCGCCAGCCTCGCGCTCGAACTCGCGCCCGTCCGAGTCAACCTCATCGCGGCCGGCTTCGTCGACACGCCGTTATCGGCATCGCGGCTTGGCGATGAGCTCGACAACCGCCGCAATCAACTGCGCACCACGCTTCCGATCGGGCGCGTCGTCACAGCGGCCGACGTCGCGGCGCTGGCCGTACACATCATGACCAACACAGCCCTGACCGGCGCGACCTACGATATCGACGGCGGGCAGCAACTCGTCGCCGGTTAGCTGAAGAGGAACGCATGATCGGCGTGGGCGGCGGTGCGATCGGCTAGCGGTGGTTGGTGTTTATAGCGAAAGAACAAATCGCAGGCCTGCTGGATCAGCTCTCCACCTCGGGGCCACCGGGCGTGCGCTGGCACTGCGGACACCAGTATGTTGCCCGCGCCTCTCCACCCTGCAGCCGCCTCTGGATCAGTTCTCCGCAGCGCCGGCACGGCTTTCCTGTGCGTCCGTAAACCCAAAGGCTTTCACCCGGATCATCGCGGTGCGTGGTGCGGCGTCGACGGCCGCGATAGGTGACGATGCGGTCGCCCGACTCTTCGAGCACGTTGGAACCAAGTTGCCGGCGGGCAATCGCAACCACCTCGGCCGCTTGCTCGCGCGTGAGTGTAGCGACTTTGCGAAACGGATTCAGCCCGGCGGCAAAGCAGATTTCCGACTTGAACACGTTGCCGACCCCGGCCAGCACTTTCTGCCGCAGCAGGGCTTCGCCCAACTCGAGATCGCCGGCCCCAAGCAGGCTGTCGACGGCGGAGCCCTCATCGAAATCGCGGCCGAGGACATCGCTAGCCGCCGGCGGAATTCTGCGCTCGCGGGCCAGCGATTGCGCCGTATACATCTCCGCGACCGGCACGCTGAAGCCCACCGCAACAAAGTCGCTGGTCTCGATCACGATGCGCATGTTGACGGCCGGCTGCTGCCAACGTTCTCCGGGGCGGTAGATATGCCAGCTGCCGTTCATCAGCATGTGCGTGGCCAGGATGCCGCCGGCGGAGAAATAGACCAGCACCCACTTGCCGCGCGACTCGACGCGATCAATTAGCTGGCCGGCGAGCGGCGTGTGATCGTCGAACCGGGTGAGCAGCGGAAAGGTCGAGCGAAAGCCGGTCACCGTCTTTGCTGCCAGCGCGCGGTTCAGGGTGCGCGCCGTGCGGAAGATGGTGTCGCCCTCGGGCATTTCTCTGTGGGTTCCTCAGGGGACTTCGTCCGGCCAGACTCGCCGGGAACATGCCAGAAATGGAAAGGCCCCGGTTATCAATCCGGAGCCTTTGCCGAGGTGCAGTCCGTAACAATGGACGCCGCCTGCGAAACTGCAACTATCCTAACACAAACCGCATCGTGCGATTGGTTAAATTGGCCGAGTGTCATACGGAGGGCAAGGGAGTCGAACCCTGATAAGGCCACTCGACCGTTTCGCAGGCGGCGTCCAGTACCCACTGGAAATACCCTCCAGACGACTGACTGCGAAGCGTAATCCTAATGGTAGGCGGCAAGACTGCAAAGTGCGTGCCATCCCAGTTGCTCATTTTCGATCGTGCCGGCTTTTCTTCAGATCAACTAGATGATCGTGGTTCTACTGGACCTCTTCGGACAGGGGACCGGCTTCCGTGATGGGCAGTGGCACGCGCCGCAAATGCATGCCCAGCGGACCGGGGTGGAATCCGGCATCCATCAGGAAACGCGCCATGGGATGCGCGGCGACCGGCTGGCCGTTAATGGTTGTGAGCAGCACGCCCTCGCGGCTGCCGCCATGCATCCGTTCCTGTCCGCGCGTCCAGAGGAAGTGCGCCAATCCCGCCGCCGTCTGCGTTCGCTCCGGCTCTTCGGCAGGCAGGAAAATCAGCACGTTGGGATTGTTGCGGCGCAGCCATGCGATCAGCTTTCCATTGCACAAAATTACTTCGGCGTAGGCGCCGCGCGTGAGCACCCGCGGCGCGGACTCGGCATCCTCTTCGGCCACGGGCAATTCCGGCCAGGGCAGAACCGAACCGTATGGGTTGGCGGGATCGGCCGCCGCCAGTTGCACGAATTCCGGCTTCTCCGGATCGGGCGCGATGCGCAGCTGGCGCAGCAGATCTACCGCCGCCGGCAAGGCGAATTGGGTGGCGCCCAGCCCGGCCACGAAGTAGCCGCGGCGAATGCGCCCGCTCTCTTCGAGCGCCTTGAGCACGTCGTAGACGGCGCTGAATCCGCCCGGCACATTTTCGGCAGCGACCGACTCGCGCATGAGCACGCCGTAGCGATTGAGCAGTTGCAAAGCGAGGGCGTGGCTGGCCTCGGTCGCACTGGGATGAGTGAAGGTGCTTCAGGGGCTAAGCCCCGGTTGATTTTGCTGGACGCCGACTCAAGTCGTGCCTTAAAAACGTCTCTCATTTGCCGATGGCAGCCGGGCCCACCGCCCTTGCGCCGTCGGAGGCGTAGTCCGCCTTGAGCGAAAGACCGCTCCGGTCTGAACCCTGCGCTGCGTCCGCGCCGTCTCCGGGCGGGCGATATAGGCGCGCAACGCGTGCAGCGCGTCGTTGGTGACCAGGCCCCGCCAGACCAGGCTCCACAGCGCATCGATCGATTCGCCCGGATATCCCCCGCCCACCGCCCGGTGAAGGGAGTCAAAGAAACTGGCGCCGTTCGATTCGAGCACCGCAAGCAGCTTTTGTTCCCGCTCGCTGAGCGGTTCCTGAGTCGCTCCGGACGGAGACCGCGCCAACAGCGGCAGCTTGTCGGCAAGAAAGAGGGCAATGCGGCCGTCGCGCTCGCCCAGAGGCTCTACGCCTGCCCACGCCACTTCCCCAGCGGCAATGAGAGTGTCGAGGCCCGCCGGCTCGTATCCGCTCACGCGCGCGGGGAGGATCGCCGATCTCGAGCAGGGAAGCGGGCAGGGGCGCGCCCTGCAGGCTTTCGATGGCGTCGAGCAGAACGTCCAGGTGCGCATGCGCCATCCGGCGGGGCGTTAGCAGACCCTGCCAATGGGTGAGGAAGCGCGCCAGCGTGTGCTGCTCTACCGGCTCCACTTCGCGGCGGAGGCGGGCCAGCGATTTGCGGCGGATCTGGCGCAGGATTTCGGCGTCGCACCACTCGCGGTTCGATCCGCCGGGACGGAAGGCGCCTTCGAGGATGCGGCCTTCCATGGCTAGTTGGTGCAACACGGTCTCGATCCTGGCGACGTCGAGCCCGAGGCGATCCGCTGCTTGTTTCGCCGTGAAGGGCCCATGCGTGCGGGCGTAGCGGCGAACCAATTCCAACACCGGGTGCGCCACCGGTTCCAGTAGCGATGCCGGCAGTCCCGGCGGCAGAGGTACTCCCAGCGCGTCACGATACCGGGCGGAGTCTTCGGCGGCAATCAGCCGGCGTTCGCCGGCGATGCGCACTTCAAGCAGGCGACGCGCGCGGACCAGACGGTCGGCCTGCTGCACGAGATCGGGCGGGGCAACGCGGCGTGCCAGTTCGTCGCGAGACAGGTCGCCAAGGCGAAGGCAAAGGTCGTGGATGCCGTCGGTGGAATGGGCGCGGTAGTTTTCCGCGAGGCACTGGGCGGTTTCTTCCACCTCGGCAATGACGGCGGCGTCGAGAAGTTCGCGGAGATCCGCTTCGCCCAGTATCTCCCGCAGCTGGTCCTGGTCGATGGTAAGCGCCTGGGCGCGGCGCTCGGCCAGGGGCGCGTCGCCGTCGTAGACGAAGTTGGCCACGTAGCTGAACAGCAGGGACGAGGCGAACGGCGATGGCTTGCGGGTATCGACCACGTGTACGCGGACCTGGCGCTGCTCAATGGCCCGCAAGGTTTCAAGCAGAGCGGGCATGTCAAATACATCGCGCAGGCACTCGCGATAGGTTTCGAGCAGAAGCGGAAAGGAAGGATAGCGCGACGCGACCTTCAACAGGTCGTACGAGCGCTTGCGCAATTGCCACAGGGCTGAGCGGGCGTCGGGGCGGCGGCGCGGCAGCAGCAATGCCCGCCCGGCGGCCTCGCGGAAGCGGCCGGCAAACAGCGCCGTCGCGCCAAGTTGCCTCAGCACCAGGTCGCTGGCTTCGGCGGACTCGACGAGGAACAAGTCCGAATCGGGCGGCGCATCGGTATCGGGAAAGCGCAAGACGAAGCCGTCGTCTCCCCAGAGGGTTTCGACGTCGGCTCCGCCTGCGGCGCGGATGCGGGCTGCGATGGCCATGGCCCAGGGAATGTGAATGCGGCTCCCGAACGGGGTGAGGACGCACACGCGCCAATCGCCCAGCTCGTCACGGCAGCGCTCGATCACGATGGTGCGGTCGTCCGGAACCGCGCCCGTGGCGGAATGCTGGTCGGCCAGGAACTGGAGCAGATTGTCGGCTGCTCCGGGGTCCAGATCGTGCTCCGTGACGAGGCGGGTCATGGCTGCAGCAGACGGCATCTCCCGGAGCTCCCGGATCAGGGCGCCGATGCGGCGGCCGAACTCGAGCGGGCGGCCGGGGCCGTCCCCCTTCCAGAACGGCATCTTGCCCGGTTCGCCGGGCGCCGGTTCTACCAGCACGCGATCGTGGGTGATGTCGACGATGCGCCAGGTTGAAGCGCCGAGGATAAAGGTCTCGTTGGTGTGGCTCTCGAAAACCATCTCCTCGTCGAGCTCGCCGACGCGCACCGACTTGCCGTCGGTGTGGGCGAGGAAGACGCCATACATCCCCCGGTCGGGGATGGTGCCGGCGTTCAGGATGGCCAGCCGGCCGGAACCCGCGCGCGCCGTGACCACATTGCGAATCCGGTCCCAGATGAGGCGCGGGCGCAGCTCGGCAAACTCGTCGGAGGGGTAGCGCCCGCTGAGCAGGTCGAGCACCCCTTCGAATGCGGAGTGGGTAAGTTCGGCAAAGGGAGCTGAGCGGCGTACCAGGTCGAACAGGGCGTCGACCGAGACTTCCGGTCCAGGCTCCGCGTCGGCTTGGTCGGCTTGTTTGGACTTTGTTCGGCGCTCGGGCAAAGCTCTCCGGGGCGGATTTGCGACCGTAGCAACCAGCTGCTGGGCCAGCACATCGAGGGGATTGCGGGGATAGCGGGTGGCCTCAATGTGGCCTTCGTGCATGGCGCGGGTCACGGCGGCGCAGGCGACGAGGTCGGCCCGGTACTTGGGAAACAGGACGCCTTCGCTGACGGCATCGACCGAGTGGCCGGCGCGGCCAATGCGCTGCATGCCGCTGGCCACCGAAGGCGGGGCTTCGATCTGGATGACCAGGTCGACGGCGCCCATATCGATGCCCAGCTCGAGGGTGGAGGTGGCGCACAGCGCTTTGATCTGGCCGGCCTTGAGCTGCTCTTCGATGATGGATCGCTGCGCCGCGGCCAGCGAGCCGTGGTGCGCGCGGACGACGGGCTCTCCGGCCAGTTCGTTGAGGGCGCCGGCCAGCCGCTCCGCCACCTGCCGGCTGTTGACGAAAAGAATGGTCGAAGTGCGTTCGCGGATCAGCTCGAGGAGCCGGGGGTGGATGGCATTCCAGATGGAGACGCGGCGGGGTGCCTGCGATGCAGGTCCGCTGGGGATTTCCTCAACTGCATTGAGGCGCGCCATGTCTTCAACGGGAACTTCAATCCTCAGCTTTAACTTCTTGAGGGCAGAGGCATTCACTATCGTGACTGGACGATAGCGGAGAGGCGCGGGATCGGCCCCATATGAGGGCGCGGCGAGGGAGTTTTCCACAGGGCGATCCGCTTCAACAAAAACTTCAGAGGATGCTGGCGATGTATCTGTATCAAAAAGGCTTGACGTGCGGCCTGAATAGATTTCCACGCCGCCGAGAAAACGCGCCACTTCTTCCAGCGGGCGTTGGGTGGCGGACAGGCCGATTCGCTGGATCGGCTTGTCGACGAGGGCCTCCAGGCGTTCCAGGCTCAAGGCCAGATGGGCGCCGCGCTTGGTGGGGACAAGGGCGTGGATTTCGTCGATGATGACCGTGTCGACGGTACGGAGCGCCTCGGCTGATTGGGACGTGAGGAGCAGGTAGAGGGACTCCGGGGTGGTGATCAGGATGTCGGCGGGGTGGCGGCGGAAGAGTGCGCGCTCCTTCTGCGGCGTGTCGCCGGTACGGACACTGATGGTGGGCTCGCGAAAAGGCACGCCACGTCGACGGGCCATGTTGGCGATTCCGGCGAGGGGGGAACGCAGATTGCGCTCCACGTCGACGGCCAGCGCCTTGAGCGGAGAGACATAGAGGACGCGAGTCCCGTCCTGCTGCCCGCGCGGCATGGGATGAAGCATGAGGCGGTCGAGACACCACAGAAAGGCGGCCAGGGTCTTGCCGGTGCCGGTGGGAGCCAGAATCAGGGCACTCTCTCCGCGCGCGATGACCGGCCAGCCCAGCTTTTGGGGAGCGGTGGGGTTGTCAAAAACCGCTTTGAACCACTCGGCCGTGACGGGATGAAACCCGGCAAACGGATCGGTCTCCACAGGGGTCAGGGAGGGAATCAGGTCGGGGACGGACCTTCGACGCGGAGACATGACTGAATGAGAATAGCGCGGATTGCAGGCGAATAGGAAGCGAACAGGCAGCCCAGATCGCTGTTCCTATTTCGACGCCCGCTACTCGTCGTAGTGGAGCAGGCTGAAGACGTCGTAGTCGGTGAAGCGGTCGCGGCCCTTGAGGAAGTCGAGCTCCACGGCAAAAGCGAGGCCGGCGATTTCGCCGCCCAGCTGCTTGACCAGCTTTACGGTCGCCTCCATGGTGCCGCCGGTGGCGAGCAGATCGTCGACCAGCACCACCCGCTGGCCGGGGGCAATGGCGTCGAGATGGATTTCCAGGGCGTCGGAACCGTATTCGAGATCGTAGGTCACGCGGGCCACCGGAGCGGGCAGCTTGCGCGGCTTGCGGACGGGAACGAAGCCGGCGTTCAAGCGGTACGCGAGGGCAGGACCGAAGATGAAGCCGCGGGCCTCGATGCCCAGGACAAGGTCGATTTTGCGGGCAATGTAGTGGGCGGCCAGAGCGTCGATGAGCTGAGCGAAGCCGGTCTTGTCCTTCAAAAGCGTAGTGATGTCGTAGAAGAGGATCCCTGGCTTGGGAAAGTCGGGCACCGTGCGGACGAGCGCTTTGAGGGCTTCCACGTTGATGGGCTTGGGTGCTTCAGGCATGGTTCCGGGCGCTCCTGATGATGCATGGATTGAAATGGGAACAGAACGGGCGGGACTTCGGTTCGGCTTCCCTGTCGATTATAGAAGAGGACTGCAAAGGCGCCGATTATTCCGGCGATCGCCGATCGTTCCCATTACCAGCCGCCCATTACCAGCCGTCCACTACCAGGCGCCCTCGATACGGAAGGAGTCGAGTTTTGCGGCTTCGCTCTCGTCGAGGTAGTGCTCGATGAGTTGATCGACGCGCCCGCCGCGGGGACCGCGACGAAGGCTGGAACGAAGCTCGGCCAGATCTTCGACAGGACCCGAGGCGACCACTTCCACGTCTCCGTCTTCGGTGTTGCGCACCCAGCCGCGGAGGTCGAGTTCGCTGGCTTCGCGATGGACAAACCAGCGAAATCCTACGCCCTGGACGCGCCCGCGAATGAGAAAGTGAAGCACCATTGAAGGCCAGTTTTGCAGATGCGGTCGGGGAGATGCAACCGGAGGGTGGCGAGAGGGAACTGCGGGTTGGAGTTGGACCCAATCAAGGCTGTTCGAGCAGTTCGCGAAGGTGGCGCAGGGCGCGCTCGATAGCGCTACGCTCCGGCGGCGTGGTGCGGGCGAGGGCGCGCTCCAGGGGTCCCGACGTGAGCTCCGGGATGCGGTCGCGTACGAAGTCCATCACCACGGCAGTGGGATAGATGCGGCTTACGCGGCCATCGACCGGATCGGGCCGGCGCTCGAGCATTCCCCGCTTCTGCAGCCGGTCGGCGATGCCGCTGACGGTTGAGTGCGCCAGGCTCACTTCGCGGCTCAGGTCCTTGAGGCTGATGCCCTGGTGCGCTACGACTACCTGCATTACGGCGGCCTGGGGCACGGTCAATTCCCCGCGCGCCACTTCGGCTTCGAGGGGCTTGCGCAGCGCACGCCGAATGCCGCCCAGGTCGCGTTCGAGGCGGCGGGCCTGGGCGGCGAGATCGGCGGGTTGGGACGAATCAGTGATGGGCTTTTCTCGAAGTGTAGTGGTCCGGGTTGGGAGGTCTCAGAAAGGGCAGGGCTCAGAAGATGCCGGGGATCAGCACCTTCACCCTCTGGCGATACTGGGGATAAGCCTGAGGAAACGTCTGGAGCATGAGTTTTTCCTCCTGGCCGATCTTGATGGCGAAGGCCAGCGTGATGAGCACGATTCCCAGAATGCAGCGCCATTCCCCGCGCGCCAGGGCGGTTCCGGCGGCGGCCAGCAGCAGGCCGGTGTAGATGGGGTGGCGGGCCAGCGCGTAGGGTCCGGAGACGATCAGTTCATGGCCGGCTTTGACTGTTGCCCGTCCGCTCCAGTTGGCTCCCAAGGTCAGGCGTGCCCAGACGGCGAACAGGCAACCAATCAAGGTGAGGGCAAGGCCTGTAATTGCCCATGCGGGTGAATCGGGCAGAAAGCGCGTGCCGAGCCATCCCCGGCGAAAGTATTGGCTGCCCACGAGGGCGAAGCCCAATAAGGCGAGCACAAGGTGGAACGCGCGCGTGCCGTAACCCTGTGAACGCACAGTGCGCTTGGTAAAGGCAAGGCCGACGAGCCAGACCAGGCCGAGGGCTGCCCAGATGTAGCCGATCGCCGCATTCACATTGAAAGTCATCGAGGCAACCTCCGTCGTGTACGATACGTCGTATACGACCTATTGTTATGTACAGATCGCTGCCTGTCAAGTGGCCATGGGGACGGACGGCATCCGGCTGGCTGCCAAGGCGACCGGGCCGTTTTAAAGCCGCGGATTCGATGCGATTCAGGGCTGCGCTACACTGAAGGTCATCATGGTCTTCGTTCTCGACAACTACGACTCGTTCACCTACAACCTTGTCCAGTACCTGGGCGAGCTGGGTGCGGAGATCGAAGTTCGCCGCAACGATGAAGTCACGGTGGACGAAGTTGAGGCGATGAAGCCGGAGCGGATTCTGCTGTCGCCGGGGCCGTGTACGCCCGGGGAGGCCGGAATCCTGGTACCACTGATTCGGCAGATGGCAGGGAAGGCGCCGATCCTGGGGGTTTGCCTGGGACACCAGGCCATCGGCGAGGCGTTCGGGGGCAAAGTGATCCGGGCCGAACACCTGATGCATGGGAAAACCAGCTCGGTGAACCATGACGGCAAAGGCGTATTTGCGGGGCTCCCGACACCGCTGGTCTGTACGCGCTATCACTCGCTGATTGTGGAAGAGACTTCGCTGCCGGGCGATCTGGCCATCACGGCGCGAACGCCGGAGAGGGACGGCGGGTCGGTGATCATGGGACTTCGGCACAAGACTCTGCCTGTCGAGGGGGTTCAGTTTCACCCCGAGAGCGTGCTGACCGAAGGCGGCCGCGAGATGATCCGCAACTTCATGGCAATGTAGTTTCGCTGATGATCGGCAGACCTGTGGGTTTCGCTTTCTGTCCATTCCGGAACCGATCCAGCGCGTTCAGATTCGCGGCGGTGTGGTTGTTTGTCTTCGGAATCGCAGCGCCTGTCTTAGTTCGTTCCCAGGTCCCGGATTTGGGAAGTGGAACTCCCACGTCCTCGCCGACGCCTGCGGTGGAGGCGGCATCCCCAGCCGGTAGTCTCGCCGCAGCCGCGCCGATCGCGATTGTTCCCATCGACGCGACGGGAACCGTGACCGGGGCCCTGCGCGTGGCCGACGGAAAAGCGATTATCGCCACCAGCGGCACGGTAACCGCAGGAACAAAGACCACCGAAGTGGTGCTTCCGCGGCGGGGCGTGCTGCGCGTGTGCGCTTCGACCAGCGTGCACCTGGCCAGCGATTCGACGGTGCCGGCGGGGGATGCGCCGGGGCTGATGATGGCTCTTGACCATGGCGCGGTCGAGGCGAGCTTTGCCACCGGGCGCAATTCGGATATCGTGCTCACTCCCGACTTCCGCATTCTGATTGGCGGGCCCGGGGCGGCCGAGGTGAAGGTGCGGCTTGCCCCGCACGGCGATACCTGCGTCGACAATCCCGGAGCCAACGCGCCGTATGTCGTGGTTTCAAGCGTATTCGACGGCGGGGCTTATCGCGTGCAACCGGGGCAGCGGGTCATGTTCCAGCACGGCAGCCTGAGTGCGGTAGTGGACCAGGAAAAGGAGCCCTGCGGATGTCCGCCGGAGCCGCGTCCGGACAGCAATGATTTTCCGCTGGCGCAAAGCGCGGGACTGGCGCCGCTGGCCAAGCCTGTTCCTGCACCGCAGCCGAGTGCGGAAGCGGCGGCCAAACCGCCCCAACCACTGAATGAGCCCCTGGTCTATTCGGCCCCGACTCCTGACCCGGAGAAGCCTGTGGCCGAGGCGAGCGCATCACCGGCAGCGCCGTCCGCGTCGGAGGTTCCCGGAACGCCGGCCGCAGCGCCGAAAAAGAAAGCCGGATTCTTTGGCAGCATCGGGCATTTCTTCAAGAAAATTTTCGGGGCGGAGTGAGTTCCGGCGGTTCCCGGACAGGCTCGTTCTCAAAGAGTTCATTCTGCGGTAAGATTGTCTTACCATGCGGACCAAGGTTTCCACAAAAGGCCAGGTCGTAATCCCCGGGCCGCTTCGCCGCCGGCTTGGCATACGCGCGGGCGATACGATGGATATTGCGGTTGAGAACGACCGGATTGTGCTGACGTCGCCAAAGAGGGCACGCTTCGCGGCCAGAATCATTGAAGACCCGATTACGGGGCTCCCGGTGATTGACGCGGGTCCTGATGCGCCGGTTCTCACCAGCGAAATAGTCCGGGAACTGCTCGCCGACTTTCCATGAGAAATCTTCTTGACGTCAATGCGCTCATCGCCTATGGGTTCAGGCGGCATGATTTCCACGATCGGGTTGGGGCCTGGATTCGATCGCGCCAGGGCGATCAATTCCTGACGTGCTCCATTACCGAGCTTGGATTCGTCCGGGTTTTGGGCAACGCTCGAATTTATGGCATGGACGTGGCGGACGCGAAGGCCCTTTTGCAACAACTGAAGGGGTGGAAAGAGTTCCCGCTCGAATTCATCGGGGGCGCAAATGACATCTCTTCGTTGCCACAATGGGTGAAATCTCCGGCGCAGATAACGGACGGTCATCTGGTACAACTGGCGAGCGCGAACGGGGCGGTTCTGGCAACGCTGGATGAGGGAATTCCCGGGGCATTTCTGATTCCGTAATGTGTCGAGTGAATTCCAGGTCCCCGCTCCTGAGACCTGGGAAAGCACAATAATCATGCGAACGAATAGCGAGCGTTTGCTCCACCCCGGGTGGTCTATATTCCTGCCTTTTTCTCGATCTTGGCCCAGGAGTCTTTGAGCGGGAGGGTGCGGTTGAAGACCAGGTTGCCCGGAGTGGTGTCGGGATCGAGGCAGAAGTAGCCGACGCGCTCGAACTGGAAGCGGTCCTCAAGCTTGGCGTTGGCCAAGGAGGGCTCGAGCTTTGCTTCGGTGAGGATCTCGAGCGAGTTGGGATTGAGAATGTCGAGGAAGCTTTCGCCTTCCTCGAGGTTGCCGGGATCGGGCCTTGGTGAAGAGCTTGTCATAGATGCGGATTTCGGCCGAGATGGCGTGGGTGGTCGAGACCCAGTGGATGGTCGATTTGACCTTGCGGCCGTCGGGAGAGTTGCCGCCGCGACTGGCCGGGTCGTAAGTGCAATGCACCTCGACAATGATTGCCGGCCGCGTCTTTCACCACGCTCTGGGCGGTGATGAAGTAGGCGTTGCGCAGGCGGACTTCCTTGCCCGGAGAGAGCCGATAGTACTTGGGCGGAGGGACTTCGCGGAAGTCATCCTGCTCGATATAGATCTCGCCGGAGAAGGGCACCTGGCGGGTGCCGGCGGATGGGTCTTCGGGATTGTTGGCGACTTCGACCATCTCCACCTGGCCGGCGGGATAATTGTCGATGACCAGCTTGAGCGGGCGAAGGACGGCCATGGCTCGGCTGGCGCGGTGGTTGAGGTCGTCGCGCTGGAAGTGCTCGAGCATTTCAATATCGGTGGTTCCGTTGGTGCGCGTGGCGCCGATGGTCGCGCAGAAGGTGCGGATGGCTTCAGGGGTAAAGCCGCGGCGACGGATGCCGGAGAGGGTAGGCATGCGGGGATCGTCCCAGCCGCTGACGCGCTTTTCCTGCACGAGCTGAAGCAGCTTGCGCTTGCGAGAGCAGCGTGTAGGTGAGGTTGAGGCGGTCGAACTCGATCTGCTGCGAAGGGAAGATGCCGAGCTGATCGATATACCAGCGGTAGATCGGCTGGTGGTCGGCGAACTCGAGCGTGCACATGGAGTGGGTGACGCGCTCGATCGAATCGGACTGGCCGTGGGCGTAGTCGTACATGGGGTAGATGCACCACTCGTCGCCGGTGCGGTGGTGGGTGGCGTGGAGGATGCGGTACATCACCGGATCGCGCATGTTGAGGTTGGGCGAGGCCATGTCGATTTTGGCGCGGAGCACGCGGCTGCCGTCGGGGAATTCGCCGGCCTTCATGCGCCGAAACAGGTCGAGATTCTCCTCTACCGAGCGGTTGCGGTAGGGGCTATCTTTTCCCGGTTCAGTCAGGGTGCCACGGTGCTGGCGGATCTCTTCGGCGGAGAGATCGTCGACGTAGGCCTTGCCATTCTCGATAAGCTTCAACGCCCATTCGTAGAGCTGCGGGAAGTAGTCGGAGGCGTAGCAGAGGCGCTCCCAGTCGAAGCCGAGCCAGCGGACGTCCGCCTGGATGGAATCGACATACTCCTGCTCTTCTTTTTCTGGATTGGTGTCGTCGAAGCGGAGGTTGGTTTTTCCTCCGAACTCATCGGCAAGTCCGAAATCAAGCGCAATGGCCTTGGCGTGGCCGATATGGAGGTAGCCGTTGGGCTCGGGCGGAAAGCGGGTCTGCACAACGGCGTCGCCGAACTTTTTGCTACGCATGTCTTCGGCGATCTGATCGCGGAGGAAATTGTCGATCGTGCGGACGTCCTGAATTTCGGTGTGTGAAGCACTCATAGCTGCGATTCCTTACGGTGCGAGAAGCGATTCAAGGCTGGCGTCGGCTTTGCGGATACGCGCGAGGCAGAGCTCGCGGCCGAGCACGGCCATGGTTTCAAACAGAGGCGGGGCATTTTTTCGTCCGCAGACGGCGACCCGGATGGGCTGAAACATGGGGCCGGCCTTGAGGCCCAGCGAAGCGGCGGTCTGGCGCAATGCCTTGTCCAGCGAATCGTGATCGAAAGCGGTTGTGGCGAGGACCTTTTCGGCGTGCTGAAGGACGCGGCGAGCGAGAGCTGCATCGCCCTTCTGGGGAATCAGGTCGGCCGGGTCATACGGGGCCAGTTCGGCAAGAAAGAAAAAATCGGCGGCGGAGACCGCATCGCGCAGGAGCTTGATGCGCTCGCGGATCAGCGGCGTGACCGCGAGGATTTTTTCTGGTTTCGGATCAAATCCTGCGCTGGTGAAGAACGGCTGCAGATCGGCGCTGAGTTCATCGACGGACAGGGCGCGGATGTGTTCCGCATTGAGCCACACTGCCTTGGCGTCGAAGGGATCATCCTCGGTGAAATTCACCACCGCGTTGGCGCGATTGACGCCATCGAGAGTGAACGCGGCGGTGAGTTCATCGAGGGTGAGAAACTCGCGGTCGTTCTTGGGGGACCAGCCGAGCAGGCAAAGGAAGTTGATGAAGGCCGCGGGCAGGAAGCCGGCGTCGCGATAGGTGGTGACGCTGACGACGGGGCCGTGCTTGCGCTTGGAGAGCTTTGCTCCATCGGGGGCGACGAGCAGGGGAAGATGCGCGAACTGGGGCGGGTGGACGCCCAGTCCCTCGAAGATGAGCACGTGCTTGAAGGTGTTGGTGATGTGATCCTGGCCGCGGATGATGTACGTGATGCGCAGATCGGCGTCATCGACGCAGGAGGAGAGGTGGTAGGTGGGATTTCCGTCTGAGCGCAGCAGGGCGAAGTCTTCAATGTCGTCGGCTGGTTTGGACAGCTCCCCATACACTCCATCGGTGAAGCGCACGATGCGGTTTTCATCGCGGGGGACGCGATAGCGGAGGGCGAAGGGTTCGCCGGCAGCAGCGCGGCGGTCGGATTCTTCCCGCGAAAGCTCCCGCACGCCAGGGTTGAAGAGCCATGCGCCCTGTGCGGAGGTCTCGTCGCTATCCGCAGTGTGCGCGGGAGTGAAGTCGCGATAGGCAAGGCCTTTTTCAAAGATGGCATGGGCCGCGGAGCGGTGCAGGGCGAGGCGCTCGGATTGCTTGTACTCTTCGTCCCAGTTCAGGCCCAGCCAGCCCAGACCTTCGAAGATGGACTGGACGCTGGCCTCGGTGTTGCGTTCCACATCGGTGTCGTCGAGCCGGAACACCATGGTTCCGTGGTTGTGGCGGGCGTAGAGCCAATTGAAGATAAAAGTGCGGGCACTGCCGACATGCAGAAAGCCGGTGGGGGATGGCGCAAAACGAACGCGTGGACGCGGTGCGGAAGCGAGTGAATCCTGAGGCATCGTTGAGAGAGTCCTCTTCGATGCTAAATCACCCCACGGACGAAGACCTAACCTCGTCCCGGTATCCATCGGGACACCGGCAACAGGTTCGTCTTCTCGTTATGGCCCTATGCGCGGGGAGGGTAGGGCGGTTGTGGTGGGTAGGGCGGTTGTGGAGCCCAGGCAGGTGTCGGCGCCGGAGTGACTTTCCAATCCGCGAAGGCAAGGATGTACAGGAGTATGAGCACACCCAGGGACGGAACCAGGCAAAGAAGAGAAAGCCAGGGCGAAAAGCCGGCTTTCTTGCAGATGAACCAGCAGGGAATGACAAGGATGGCGATACCGACCAGCATCAAAAGGAACATGATTCCTGCGAAACTTGCGATGAGCGGGGCAAGCTTCTGCATCTGATCCTGATTCATGGTTTGCAGGAATAGGGCAAGCAACATCGGGCACGCTCCAAGGATAAAGTGAAAACTCAGACGCAAAGGTAAGGCCAAAGGCGGGAATAGGCAACTGGAATCTGGGAATTGAGTTGGGGTGAAGGGAAATCCGGAACGACGAATGGGGTCGAGCTTGACCAACTTGACCAACAGGCAAATCAGGCCCACAATCAAGACTGAGGAAAACGAGCCATGTCGGCCAAAGCGACTCCCCCGGTCAAAAAATCTGCTCAGCCTGCACAGGTGAATCTGTATGAGGCGAAGACGCAGCTTTCCAGCTTGGTTGAGCGGGCGGCCAAGGGTGAAGAAATCGTAATTGCAAAGGCGGGAAAGCCGATGGCGCGGCTGGTACCCGTGGATGACGGGAAGGACCTGAAACCGCGCCGGACGTTTGGTCAAAACTTCATGGAAATCTCGTACATCGCCGATGATTTCAACGCGCCTTTGCCCGAAGAAGTTCTGAAAGATTTTGGACTGTAACCGGATGAAGCTCCTGCTCGACACACACGTGTTTCTCTGGTGGGAGGCCAAGGATCGGCGTCTGTCCGAAGATTTTCGTTCCGCGATCGCGTCGTCCGGGAACGAGGTTTTTGTGAGTGCTGCGACGGTGTGGGAGATTGCCATCAAGCGAAACATCGGAAAGCTCAAATTCGCGGGCTCCGCATACAATGCGGTTGTACGGCACGGGTTTCAACATCTGGCGATTACCTCTGAACATGCGGAATGGGCCGGATCGATGCATGAACTTCATCGCGATCCATTTGACCGGATGCTGATCGCGCAGGCTGATCGGGAAGACATGCGCCTTGTCACAGACGATCCGCAGATTCGTCAGTATCCGGTTCGGCTCCTCTGATCCATCCCTACTCCAGCGGTACTCCGTCCAGAGACAGCAGCCTTCCCACCGGGTATTCCCCCACGTGGTTGGCCAGGCCCCAGGGCGAGCGGTCATAAAAGAACTCAAGGCGCGCCTCGGGGCTGGCGGCGAAGCGGGGATCGGCGTGGATGCGGCGCTCGAATTCAGCCTTGAGAGCCGGATCTTTGGCGAGGTTCTCGCGGGCCAGTTTTTCGAGAGCGTAGGCTTCGCCGTATTCGCGCTGTTCAAAGACGGGGTCGAAGAAGCCCCAGCGGAGAGCGGAGTCGGGCGCTTCCGGTTCGAGCCAGTGAATGGCGACCTTGGAAAGGCGCTGGTTGAGCACGACCACGACCGAGCCGGCCGGATACGTCACCGATTCGCGGGTCAGGGTGCATTGGCCGAACTTGCCCGGCTGGGCGCCCGCGCCTTCGCCGGCGAAGATGGGGTGGCGGCCCTCGAAGGGCGGACCCTGCCACTCCATGCCCCCGCAGCGATAGCGGCCGACGCTGCCGGTCCACGCCGCAGTGGTGCGCCGCAGGGTGATGTCGTGCGCCGCGAGCACCTCGATGACGCGTGTCCACTGCGGCGGGATGATGTAGGCGGCCGGGGGCGTGGTCGAGGTGACAACCTTGCTGCCGGTGGCGAGAGGCAAGGTGGCGTTCCACGTTTCGTGGCTGTAGCTGATCCACATGGCTCCTGAAATCTCGCTCAGCGCGCGCGTGTACTTGTAACCGCGAAACACGACAGGAGTGGTGTCGCCGCCCCAGTCGGTCGCCAGCGGGAAGCGCTCGTTGCCCATGGGGTGCGCGCCCAGTTGCGCTGCCGCCGTATCGGCTTCGCGGTTGAGGGCGATCAACTTCGCTGCATCGCGATTCAGTACTTCGAGCAGTGCGCGCAGGATCTCGTAATTGCCGGTGACGCGGGTCTTGTAGTCCTTGAGCATGTGGATCTCAACCAGCAGCCCGGGACGGTTTTCGAGGATCATCTGGCCGGTGGAGAAGCGGGGCGGGTTGCTGATGGCGGCCAGGCCTTTGGCGGGATCGGTGTCGTCGTTGAGGTTGATGAGGGTGGGGAAGGCAAGATGGCCGGCGGCATCGATCTGGCGCTCCAGTTCGGGGGTCACGGTTTCGTGAAGCCAGCGCGCGGTGCCCGGCGCTACGTCGGGCGTGTCGTCTTCGTTGAAGGTCACGTCGTACTGGAAATCGGCTCCGTCGGTGACGTGATCGTCGACAAAAAAGTCGGGCAGCCAGCGATGAAACATCTTGAGGAACGCGCGGGTCTCGGGCGCGTCGGCCTTCTGGTAGTCGCGGTTGAGGTTGATGTTGGTGCCGTTGCCGCGCCATCCAGCCAGCTCCGGCCCGTTCTGGTTGATGCGGCTATATGCGGAGCGGCGTTCGTGGCCATCGAGGTTGTAAACGGGGATGAAGACGAAGACTACGTTATCCAGCAGCGCGGCGCGGGTCTTGGTGATTACGATGTCCCGGAGCAGCGCCATGCAGGAATCCTTACCGTCCATTTCTCCGGCGTGGATGGAGTTTTGGACCAATAGAATGGCGCGGCCGGAGGCGTGAATGGCGGCGGGATCGAAGACGCCGTCTTTGGAGGCAATGACGATTTTCAGGTCGCGGCCTTCGCCGGTTTTGCCGAAGTTCTCAATGCGGACCTGGCCGGGCGCGGCGGCGGCGATGCGCTCGAGATAAGCGATGGTTTCGGCGTAGTCGGGGGTGGTGCGGTAGTCGGAGATTTCGGCGGCGGTGCGCCAGTCGGGGGACTGGGCAGAGAGAACGAGCGGCGCGGCGCATAGCAACGCAAGCGCAAAGGGTGTTGGGGTGCGCAGGTTCATTTAATCAACTCCGGCGAAGTCAGAGTTACAAAGCTCTCGGGAAGCAACCGCATTGGATTCCGTTCCAGAGGACGAGACGGACGTGGAGACCCGCTGAAACCACACTATCGGAAGAAACGAGGATCGAACGGATGCTCGAATAAGCGAACAATTTTCAACTGACTGATTTCAGTATGGAGCGGATTGAGCAGAACATTCCAGGTTTCGGGAACGAGTACGCAGGGTACTTCCAGCAAAAGCGTGCGCCTGCCTGCGAGCCAATCGTCGCCGATATCTTGTGTGGGCGACCAGTCCGTGAGCCAGCCTGCGGGCAGTCGATTTACATCGATCCGCTCGATGGACAGCGAATCCGGCCCTTCAATCTTTAGAATCTGGACTCGCTCCGGCCGGTCCTCGGCGTCGATTTCCATGTGAACCAGCGTTTCAAGCAGGGCCGCGGCCGGATTACGTGTGCAGTACACGACCGGATGTCCTTTGGTATGCCAGCGGCCCGAAGCATAGAGCCCGCCGGCGCCATCCAGGGTTTCGTAGTTGCTGACGCGCCACAGGATCACGGGGGCAGATCCTCAGGCCGTGAAGCCATAATCGAGTTGGAGAAGCATCTCTTCCACCAGGCGAGCGCCGGCTTCGGTCGACAGTAACTCGAATGGTGTTCGCCCATCGAAGCGCGATTTTGGTTTGCGCAGCCACCGTGCGGCCTTGGCGTCTTCGCCGAAGACCTCTTCGGCCAGAGAAGCGATTCGGGCAATCCTTACCGCACGGTCCGACTCATCGTGGGTCAATCGCTCCAGGCGGCTCTTTCTGTGTACAAGGGTCCTGCGGGGCACAATCAAGCGATAGATTTCATCGTCGGTCATGCCGTGCTTGGCGAGCGAGTCCACGGATGTGAGCGGCAGGCGCTGTTCGACGAGCCGGGCTAGATCGCGGTCCGAGCGAAGCGGATTCACGCCGAGCTTGGTTTCGACCCGGCGAAAGAACATTGCGGGTTCACGGCGGTCTCGGTTGGGGGCGGACTGAGCCACGGGAGCACTCCTGAGCAATCTGCCACGATTATACAGGCAAATTGCGCAGCTTCCCAGGGGGACCACTAATCACTGACCACTGACCGCTTTTTTATGTGATGTCCTCGGTATCGTAGACCGGCGCGATGCGCTTCTTCGGCAATCCGTGCACGGACGAGAGCAGGTCGTCGACCACGTCTTCGAGCTGGCGCTGGCTTTCGACGATGGCGCTCATGCTCTTGAGGTCTTCGTCGTCGAGGGCTCGCTCCACCAGGGCGATGGCGTGGCATTGCGCTACGTGATCGAGGCCGAGGCCCTCGGGCGTCTTGGCCTTGATGCTGACCTGGTCCATGTCCACATGAAGCAGCTCGGCGACGCGGCAGCGCATTTCTCCGGCGATGGGCGAGATTTTGGGGGCGGCCAGGATCAGAGTGGTGTCGATGTTCACGATCTGATAGCCGGCGTGCTTGAGCTCCTCGAGGGCGAGCTTGAGGAAGATGGCGGAGTCGGCGTCTTTCCAGCGCGCGTCGCCGGGCGGAAAAAAGGTGCCGATGTCGCCCGCGGCGATGGAGCCCAACAGGGCGTCAGTGATGGCGTGCAACAGTACGTCGCCATCGGAGTGGCCGGCCAGGCCCTCAGGATGTTGAAGCGTCATGCCGCCGATGCGCAATGGCACCCCGGCCTTGAACGCGTGGGAGTCCCAGCCAAATCCGATTCGTGTATCCATTCTTTGCGTGCCTGTTCCTGAACCAGCTTACCCCAGATTCCGCGCCGCAGCGGGCATGCGCTGATGCAGATAGAACTCGGCTAACTCCAGATCGCCTGGTTGAGTAATCTTCAGATTAACCTGAGACCCGGGTACGACGGCTACCGGATGGCCGGCGCGCTCGGCGACGGAAGCCTCATCGGTGCCGACAAAGCCATCGGCGGTGGCCTCGGCGAAGGCGCTTTGGAGCAGGCCGTAGCGGAAGCCTTGCGGCGTCTGCGCCAGGACGATGAATTCCCGTGGAATGGTGGATGTAATCAGCGCTCCGTGCGCGGTCCGCTCCACCTGCTTGATGGTATCGACGGCGGGCAGGCCGACGATGGCGGCTCCGTGCTGAATGACGGCGTCGATGGTGCGCTCGATGGTGGCGGCGTCGATCAAGGGCCGGACCGCGTCGTGGACGAGGACGATGTCGTCCGGCTCGGCGGGGAGCGCGGAGAGCGCATGGGCCACCGACTCCTGCCGGTGGTCGCCGCCTTCCACGACCTGGACGCGGTTGGTGAACCCGTAGTCGGCCACCTGGGCCTGCACGCGTTCCATCTCCGGCTTCCGAACTGCCACGTAGATTGCGCTGACCCGCCGGACCTCGGCAAAGGCGCGCAGGGAGTGAATCAGGATAGGAACCCCATCGAGGGAAAGGAACTGTTTGGGTTGCGGGCCGGCCATCCGTGTTCCCAGACCCGCCGCGGGGAGAATCGCAAAGACCTGCATAACTGGTGGAGTATACAGCATGGCGAGGGCGGACTATGGCGCTACCGTACAGAGCGCTATGATCCTCTCGTGCCCGCTTCGCTGCCAACGCTTTCGATCGACACGACGCTGCTCAAGCCGGGGCTGCGGGTGGGCGTGGGGCTTTCGGGCGGCGCCGATTCGGTGGCGCTGTTGCGGATCCTGGCCGAACGCAGCAGGGAACTGGGCCTGGTGCTGCATGTTGCCCATCTGCATCACGGGTTGCGCGGAGCCGAAGCCGATGGGGACCTGGACTTTTGCCGGGAACTCGCGGGGCGGCTGGGGCTGACATTTCACGAAGCGCAGGTCGACACGGGTGCAGCGGCTCTGGCCGATGCCGGGGCGGGAAAGGCCGCGGAAACGATCGAGGAGGCAGCACGCCGCCTGCGTTATGGCTGGTTCCGCGAATTGATGGCTTCCGGGGTCGTGGATGCGGTCGCTACGGCGCACACGCTGGACGACCAGGCTGAGACGGTGCTGGCCAGGTTCCTGCGCGGGGCGTGGACCGAAGGGCTTTCCGGCATTTATCCGGTGGTGCAGTTTTCCGAGGGACGGATTCTGCGGCCGCTGCTCGCGACCACCCGAGCGAGATCGAAGCCTACCTGGGCGGGATTGGCCAGGGTTGGCGGGAAGACTCTTCCAATCGTCATCTGACGTTCACGCGCAACCGGATCCGGCACGAACTGCTGCCCCTGCTGGAGGGGTGGAATCCGCGCCTGCGGGCGCACCTGGCGCAGATGGCGGAGCTGGCGCGGGACGAGGAAGCGTGGTGGGCGGCCGAGCTGGAGAGGCTGGCTCCGCAGGTCATTCTGGCTGGCCGGCCGGTGCGCGGGGGCGGACGCGCCGCCGGGGATGGTTTCGCGATCGAGGTGGCGCGGCTGGCGGCGTTGCCTCCGGCGCTGCAGCGGCGGATCCTGCGCCTTGCCGCGGGGCGATTGGGGACGTCGCCGGACTTCGAAGCGACAGAATCGCTGCGCAAGCTGGCGCTGGCGGGGCGGGCGGGGCAAAAATGCGAGCTGGCCCTGGGTCTGCGGGGCGAGCGAACCCATCGCGAACTGCGGCTGACCGTGGGGAGCGGGGCCGATTCAGCCGAGGATGGCGCTGCGACCGTGAGGTTTGAGGTTCCGGGGGAGATCGAGGCCCCGGCGTGGGGAATTCGGGTGCGGGTAGGGGTGTTGGATCCCTCGGGGGCTAAAGCCACTTCGCATCTTGAGGCGTTTTCGGCACGGCTGAAGTCGTGCCCTGATACAGAACTTGTTCCGCCACCAGCGGCCGCGGTGTCTCCCGCGCCCCGGCTGGCGGTGCTTCGAGCCTGGAAACCCGGGGATCGGGTGCGGTTGCGCCACTCGGGGAGCCCGCGGAAGGTCAAGGAGGTGCTTGAACGGCTTCGGGTTTTCGGCTCGGCGCGCACACACTGGCCGGTGCTGGAAGTGGATGGCCGGGTGATCTGGATGCAGGGCGTCGAACTGGAGCCGGAGCCGGGGATCGAGGTTCGGGTAACCGTCCTGGACGGCGGGAGCGAGGCGGCAGGAAGCTAAAAAGCCGAATGGTGAAAGTGGGAGGATTTGGGTTCCGGATAAACTTGTGATTCGCCTCGTCTTTTCCTCTTCGGTCACGTACCGTTCACAGCCCCTTCGGGGTACAATCGAGAGCTACTGCTCATCCGGGCGGGCGGGTACTCTTGTCCGCCATCAGGATCGCACGCATTTTCTGTGACGGAACTTGAGGTGCGGGCGTCTTACTTAATAAGGATGAAGTAGGCGGTGCTGGAGTTTGCAGCGAAATCTCCCCCGCCGGGAAACGAGGAGTCCTGGTGAATTCTACCGTCAAAACAATCATGTTCTGGGTTTTCATCCTCATTTGCCTGATGCTTCTGTGGGGCGTCGTCTCGCGCGGAGCGCGGCATGGGGAAGGAGCCGGAGTACTCCTACTCCGATCTGCTCGATAAGATCGAAGCGGGGCTGGTGCAGGACGTCACCATCCAGGGCACGGAACTGCATGGGCATCTCAAGGCGACTCCCAAAGAGCAATTCCACACAACGATTCCGGCCAACACCGATTCGCTGACCAAGGAACTGCACGCGGCCAACGTCAACTTCACGCTGAAGGATCCGCAGAGCAATCTGCTGCTGCCCATCCTGTTCAACGTCGGTCCGTTCGTTCTGATCGGCGCCATCTGGTTCTTCATGCTGCGCCAGATGCAGTCCGGGCGGCAACAAGGCGCTGTCGTTCGGCAAGAGCCGCGCCCGCCTGCTCTCGATGCAGCAGAAGAAGGTCACGTTCAAGGATGTGGCCGGCGTGGATGAGGCCAAGGAAGAGCTGAAGGAAATCATCGAGTACCTGCGCGAGCCGCAGAAGTTCCAGAAGCTGGGCGGGCGGATTCCCAAGGGCGTGCTGCTGGTCGGGCCTCCCGGAACCGGCAAGACACTGCTGGCCCGCGCGGTGGCCGGCGAAGCCAACGTGCCGTTCTTCTCGATCTCCGGTTCGGACTTTGTGGAGATGTTCGTCGGCGTGGGCGCGAGCCGCGTGCGCGACCTGTTTGAGCAGGGCAAGAAGAACGCTCCCTGCATCATCTTCATCGACGAAATCGATGCGGTCGGCCGCCATCGCGGCGCCGGCCTGGGCGGCGGACACGACGAGCGCGAACAGACCCTGAACCAGCTGCTGGTCGAAATGGACGGCTTCGAGTCCAACGACGGCGTAATCCTTGTGGCCGCGACCAACCGGCCCGACGTGCTCGATCCGGCGCTGCTGCGGCCCGGGCGTTTCGATCGCCGCGTGGTTGTGGGCCTGCCTGACGTGCGCGGCCGCGAAGAAGTGCTTCGCGTCCACGTGAAGAAGGTTCCGGTATGCCGACGACGTCAACCTCAACGTGCTGGCGCGCGGGACACCGGGCTTCAGCGGAGCCGACCTGGCCAACATGGTGAATGAGGCTGCGCTCAACGCCGCCCGCCTCAATCGCAAGCAGGTCACGATGTACGACTTCGAACTGGCCAAGGACAAGGTCCTGATGGGCGCGGAACGCAAGTCGATGCTGCTGACCGACGAGGAGAAGCGGGTGACCGCGTACCACGAGGCCGGCCATGCGCTGGTGTCGTACCTGCGCGACCACTCCGACCCCATTCACAAGGTCACGATCATCCCTCGCGGGATGGCGCTGGGCGTTACTGTTTACCTGCCCGACGATCGCCACAACTACACGCGCGAGTACCTTGAAACGCGCCTGGCGACGGCCTACGGCGGCGCGATGCGCTGAGGAGATCTTCCTCAACCAGATGTCCACCGGCGCGGGCAGCGATATCGAGACCGCCACTGACCTGGCGCGGCGCATGGTGTGCGAGTACGGCATGAGCCGGCTCGGTCCGCTGACTTTCGGCAAGAAGGAAGAGCAGATCTTCCTGGGCCGCGAGATCGCACAGCATCGCGACTTCAGCGAAGAAACGGCGCGGCAGATCGATCTCGAGGTACGGCGTCTGATCGACGAAGCCTACCAGTCGGCGTACACCATCATCAACGCCAACCAGGACGCGATGCACCGCATTTCGGCAGCCCTGCTGGAACGCGAGACCATCGATGCCGAGGAAGTGAAGATGCTGATCGAGGGCAGGCAACTGCCGCCGATGCGCTCCATCCTGGCTTCGCCCGGCGATGGCGGCGGCAGCGTGCAGCAGGTGCTCAAGCCGGAAGGCTCGCGCGGCGGTCCGATCCACCCCGAGGGCTCGCCTTCACCGGCGTAAGCCATCGTCGTAGCTTGCAAATAACTTCAATAAAAAAGGGCCGCTCCAATCGTGAGCGGCCCTTTTTTGCGTGGTGCGTTCTCGCTTCTTCTCCCCTTGACGTCTAGGGTCGAGCAGTAGTACGGTTGTCCTACCCTTGATATCTAGGGTAGGGGAACGATGGCAAAAAACGACCTTCAGGGCGCGCTCGATCTGCTCATCCTCAAAACACTCTCCCAGCTTGGATCGATGCATGGGTACGGGATCGTCATGCATCTTCGCCGGGTATCCGGCGAACTGATCATCGTGGAAGAAGGGTCGCTGTACCCGGCACTGCACCGCATGGAGCAGAACGGCTGGGTACGCGCCACCTGGGCGGTGACCGATTACGGTCGCAACGCAAGGTGGTACGCGCTCACCAAGGCCGGCAGGGAACAACTCGCCAGCCGCGAAAAGAACTGGGAGCAGGTAGTGAAGGGCGTCAACGCAATTCTGCGTTTCGCATGAGGTGAGTGATGGCACTTCTCCGTCGCATCGTAATGCTGGGCAGGCGGTCGCGCATGGACCGCGAGATTCAGGCCGAATTGCAGGAACACCTGCAGATGGCCATCGACGACAACATGGCCAGGGGCATGAGCCGTGAGCAAGCTGTTCGTCAGGCGCGCCTGCGATTCGGAAGCCCAACCGCAACTCGCGAGCGCGTGGGAGCCGAGGATGCAGCGCTGGGCCTGGAAACCGTGGTGCGTGACGTGCGAACGGCGTTGCGCGGATTTGTGAAGGGTCCCGGCTTCTCTATCGTGGTTGTGGCAACTTTGGCGCTCGGCATCGGGGCGAACACCGCGATCTTCGAGCTTCTCGACGCCGTGCGTCTGCGCAGCCTGCCGGTGCTCAAGCCCGGCGAACTTGCCGAGCTGCGGATTAAGGGAGGCACTGGAGGTTTTGGAATCAACAATGGGCTGGTGGGGAACTTCACGGTTCCCATGTGGCAGGAAGTGAAGGATCATCACGACCCTTTCTCCGGCATCTTTGCCTGGCGCACAGACGAGATGCTGCTGGGAAAGCCGAGCGATTCGCACCGTGCCTATGGACTCGAAGTCAGCGGAAACTTCTTCAACGTGCTCGGCGTCCCGCCGTGGCAGGGGCGCTTGATCGAGCCCCAGGACGAGGCCGGATGCGATCTGACGAAGGTGGTGGCGAGCTACGCCTTCTGGAAATCGGAGATGGGCGGAGCGCCGATCACCGCCAACTCCACGCTCATGATCGAGGGCAAGACAGTGCAGGTTCTGGGCGTGACGCCGCCCTCTTTTTTCGGACTGGTCGTGGGTGACCGGTTTGATCTTGCCTATCCCACTTGTACGCCTCCCAATCCGCGCCGCGAGGTCTTTGCATTCTCCGTAACGGGCCGTCTGAAGCCGGGCTGGAATCTGCAGCAGGCGACGGAATACTTCAATGCGCTGAGCCCTGGAATTTTTGAAAAGACCGCGCCCGAGGGATACAGCCCCGAGACCATCAAGGCCTTCAAGGAATTCCGGCTGGCCGCGTATCCGGCTGGAGCGGGGGTGAGCTACCTGCGAAACCAGTACAACTCATCGCTCGAGCTTCTTCTTGCCATCACCGGACTGGTGTTGCTGATAGCCTGCGCGAATCTCGCCAACCTGATGCTGGCACGGGCCAGCGGCAAACAGCGCGAGGTGGCGATTCGAATGGCCCTTGGCGCGTCCCGTGGCCGGGTGCTGCAACAGATGCTGCTCGAGAGCGCCTTGCTCGCGATGATCGGCGCCGCGCTCGGCATTGCCCTCGCACAGCCGCTGAGCCGGGCGCTGGTGAATACCCTGAACACGAGCCAGAACTCCATCCATCTGACCATCGTTCCAGACTGGCGCGTGTTGCTGTTTGCAGCCGTGGTCTCGGTTGCGACCTGCGTCGTCTTCGGAACCATGCCTGCCTTGCGCAATGCCAATGCCGATCCCATCACCTCGATAAGATCGGGCGAGCGCGGAGTGGTGGGCAACCGCGAACGGTTCTCGATTCAGCGTGCAATGGTGATCACGCAGGTGGCCGTCTCCATGGTTCTGCTGGTGGGCGCGCTGCTCTTTGTGCGCAGCTATCGGAATTTGATGACCGTCGATCCGGGTTTCAGGGAGAGCGGAATCAGCGTCGGGTTCTTCAATTTTCCTGCGATGAAGATCAAGCCGGAAAACCTTGCCGCCTATAAACGGCAACTGGTGGAGGACGTGCGGGCCCTGCCCGGCATTGAGAATGTGGCGAGCACCACCAATGTTCCATTGAGCGGCGGCAGCTGGAGCCACCACGTGCAGGTCGATGCGCTGGATGGATCAAGCAAGTTCACATATGTAAGTCCCAGCTACTTCGCGACGCTTGGCATTCCGCTGCTGACCGGCCGCAACTTCACTGACGCTGACACCAACGACGCTCCACTGGTGCTGGTCGTGAACCAGACTTTCATTCGGAAATATATCCGTACGCCATCTCCCATCGGCCAGCATGTGCACGTCCGGCCGGAACCGCAATATCCCGAGCGTACCTACGAGATTATCGGGACGATTCCGGATACGAAGTACGGCGATCTGCGCGATCAAACGCCGCCGATGGCATTTGCACCCATCGATCAGTTTCCTGTGACCGCGCAGGGACCAGGCGTGGCCATGATGTTTGCCGCGCGCGACCGGGCGTCGGCCATGGAGACAGTGCGGCGCATGTTCGAACAGAGGCATGCGGGAACGATCATGCAGTTCTACGACTTCGAGCAGGGAATCCGCGACAGCCTCGTCGGCGATCGCATGATGGCCCTGCTGTCGGGATTCTTCGGTATCCTCGCCGCGTTGCTCGTGGTGGTGGGATTGTACGGAGTGCTGACGTATTTCCTTGCCCAGCGGCGCGGCGAGATCGGAATCCGCATTGCCCTGGGGGCGAGCCGCGGCCGCGTGATTGGTGGCTTGCTGTTCGAGGCGGGCACGATGCTGCTGATTGGGCTTGCGGCAGGAACCGGCCTCGCGTTGCTGGCCGGGCGCGAGGCGAGCAGCATGCTTTTCGGGTTGAAGCCCTGGGATCCGATGGTGCTGGCCGCTTCGGCCCTGCTGCTCGGGATCGTGACAGTTTTGTCCAGCCTCGTTCCCGCTCTGAAGGCAGCCAACGTCGATCCAATCAGTTCGCTGCGATCCGAGTGAACCCGGACTAGAAGATGATTCGCCGCGACGGACGAGATCTTCGAACGCGTCACTCTTGCCTCAACGCCGTCACCGGGTCAACGCTCGCTGAACGGAGAGCCGGAATGAATGCGGCAATAGCCGCGGCGCTCAGAAGGCTCAGAGTGGCGGCGGCAAGCGATGGCAATATTCCGTTGCCCATGGCCGCGAATACATGAGCCAGGACCTTTTGCGCCAGTGCGGCCAGGGCGAACCCAGCCAACAGCCCGATGCCAATCAACAGAAGAGTGTCGCGAAGAACCAGGGAGACGACCTGCCAGCGCTGCGCTCCAAGAGCCATGCGTATACCAATTTCAGCGGTCCTTTCCGAGGCTGTATAACTCAGCAGGCCATAGATGCCGATGGCCGCCAGTAGCAGCGCTAATGCGCCCAGGACGGAGAGCAGCCAAACCAGCAGGTGTCGACCTGCCAATGACCGGCCAACCAGGCTGTCCAGTGTGCGAATCTCGTAGATCGTTTGGGAGGAATCCGCCGCGCGTACTGCCGATGAGAGCACATCGTTCATCGACTCCGGCGTGGCGGTAGTCCTGACAATGAAAGCAGCTTCATTCACAGGATTCTGGGCAAAGGGCAGATAGATGACACCCTTATTTTCATCCACCTCAAGAGAATCACGACGAACGTGGCCGACCACACCGACGATCAGAGTCCAGGGTTGACGTCCCCAGCGAATCCTGTGACCAATCGCGTCCCGATTCGGCCAATACGCGCTGGCGAGCACGCCATCGATGACCGCGACTGGCTGTGTGTCCGCTCGATCATTGTCTGTGAACCACCGGCCGTTTAACAGGGGGATCTCCAAGGGGCAAGGTAGCCAGGAGTCGCCCATCGTTTGTCACAGTGCGGTTCGGAGCACCGGCAGGCGTTGGCTTGCTCTCGATCTCGAAGCTTCCCGAAGGACTCACCGTACTGCCAAAAGGCAACGGAAAAACAGCAGCCGCGCCTACCACTCCAGGACGTCCCTCGACTCTCGAAATCACGTCTTGTACGAAGACTCTCTTCTTGTCATTGTTATTTCGATAGGACGGGCCATTCAAAGTCACATAGCCTGTCAGCACCCCGCCTGCGCGGAAACCCGGATCCACTTTCTGAAGTTCTCGCAGGCTCGACAAGAACATTCCTGTTCCGGCCAGGAGCACAAATGCAAGCGCTACCTGGCTGCAGACGAGAATCGCCCTGGACTGCTGCTTGCCGCCATTGGAGGTGCGGCCACATTCGGCGAGGCGTAATGACGCCTGCCGGCGGACAGCCTGTAGTACGGGGGCGAAGCCACTCAGGAGGGCTGCGAGCAAGCCGAGTCCCGCCCCGCCCAACAGGAGAGCGCCATTCCAATGGACGGCAAATCCCCCGGCAAGATTTCGGGGGACGGAAAGAAGAAGGATTCTCCCAAGGAGAGGGCCAGAGACGATTCCGATCAATGTCGCCACTCCTGCTATTAACAGGACCTCGGATGCAAGTTGAGCCGCAATCTCCCGAACCGATGCCCCCAATGCGGTACGGATTGCAAGTTCACGTGTTCTTTGGGTGGCTCTTGCCAGCATTAGACCCGAGATGTTTGCACACGCGATGAAAAGAACCGACAAGGCAGCTGCAAAGAGCGCAAGGAGGGGCTTTTGCAAGCCGCCGGCAGCATCCTCGGTCCATGGTTGAGCGAACATGCTCCAACCTGAGCTGAGGGCATAACTGTCCGTTCCCTCGCGGCGAGCCTCCTCGGCATTTTTCTGCGCCAGAGCGGCATTCAACTGCGCAATGGACACACCCGGCTTCACCCGCACCACGCCGGTGTAAAACTCATTGAAGCGTTCCCTTGGAGCGTACGATGCGGGCGCAAGCGCGAGTGGAGTCCAGAGATCGGAGGACCGGGGCCAGTTAAAATCATCCCGCATGACGCCAACAACACGATAGGTTAGCTCATCCAAAATTATCGTTTTGCCGATTGCGTCACGTTGTCCGCCAAATAAGCGTTCCCAACCGGAGTAGCTCAGGACAACGACAGGGGCTGCTCCCTTTTGATCGTCTTCAGGCAGGAAACCGCGTCCGAGGATTGGCTCTGCTCCAAAGACCTGGAACCACTGCCAGGTGACGAGCGCCGCGCTCACATGCGATGTGCGATCCCCCAGCGTCGCATTGAAGCTGGCTTGATTGCTGAGGGCGGCAGAGGACACGATGGATTTCATGGACTGGGCATCCGCGAAGTCGGGCACAGATACGCCGATGCTCGGCAAGTTCAGTTGCGTATACCGAGTGTGAAAGGAAGCCAGGGTTCCGGGATCGGTGATCCCGGATGGGTTCAACAGCACCGCCTGAATGACACTGACGATCGCCGTATTCGCTCCTACCCCAAGAGCGAGCGTCAGGACTGAAATGACGGTGAACGTGGGCGCTCCCACCAGGCGACGCGCACCATGTTTGAGGTTCCTGAGCAACGACTGCATCCTGACCTCCTGAGGCCAGTACGCTCGAAGCCTCCATACGGTTCCGGGCATCATTTCGGACCATGCGCCGAGAGGCCGACCCCCGATTACGCGACCTCGCACTGCTTGTCCATGGCCGGGGACACTCAGAACACCCGGTACCCGACTCCCACACTTATTCCATAGGGATAGAGCGACGAATTGCCGAGCCAGGCCGGCCACTGCTGAAATTCAAAATCGATGGGCCGAAGCGTGAGTTTCCGCGACAGCCTGTAGTCGACGCCGGCTCCGTATGCCAGTGCGGTGAAGGTTCCGTAACCGTAATTGAAGGGGAAAGTCATCTTCCCAAGGCCGATCATGGCCTTGCCGTAGACATCGGCCCGCCCGAAGCGATGGATGGGAATCTTCGGACCGATAAGATAATTGTCCTGGTGCTCACCGGCATACTGGTTGAACCTCAGCCAGCGGGCCTCTCCCTCGAGCTCGAACCAGTGGGTGAAGTGCAGGTCGACATATGCGCCCGGTCCAATGAAATAATTCGTCCCGCCTACATAAGCGTCCGCGTTGCTGTCGTGGGGATTGAAGGCCGAGCCAAACGCGCCGGCGGTGATGGTGAACTGGCGGGCGGTGGCGGATTCGACCACCTGAGCGTGGGCAAAGGCAGCTAAGCGAATAAGAACCAGTAAAAGAACAACTGCAGATCGTCGCAAGGTCATGAATTGAGTCCAGTCCAAGTGCCATTACGCACCTCAATCGGCATCCGGGAAAAAGGGGCAGACAAAAACTTTTGGCCGGGACGATGATCTCATCCCGGCCTGAATAGAACACACAGAAGTTCTAGCGGAGCTGCGGTGTCGGCGTTGGCGGCTGCTGCTGTTGAGCCGAAGAATCTCCCACCGCGGGTTGCGCAGCCGAAGGCGGCGGCGCGGTGGCTGGCCCGGGGGTGGCGGTCGGCGTGGGTGGAGTGCTGGGATCGCCGTTCGCCGGCTGGTTCGCCGGCGCGGCGTTATTGGGCGCCACAGTAGTGGCGCTGTAACGCTGCAGCTTGAAGTAGATCGGCGTGACCTCGAGCGGCATCTTGTCGCGCGGGTTCAAGGGTGCATACAGCTTGGCATTCAGCTGGTGAACGCGATCATCCCACGGATCGGTCTTGAGCCAGCTTCCGAGCGGCAGCGCCGGAATCTGGGCCAGGTCGTCCCAGTTGATCTTCGGGGAAGACTGCGCGAGCTGCGTCATCCAGGGAGTCCCATCGGCACGAAGGAGAGAATCGCCCAACTTGGGGGTGTTGAGGGCCTTCAGCACATGTCCGCGGTCGGCCAGCTGCACCCAGAACAAGCCCGCGGTCGGGAGCTGATCCTTGTACATCGAGGCTTCGAGATACTGCTGACCTTTTTTCGCCGCCTCCTCATTATCGTGATCGGAGTGGTACATGTCGATTCGCTGGAAGGATGACTCGTCGGGGAACATGCAGCCGGTCGTTGAAGGCGTAGCGGGTGTCGATGTGGTGGCCGAGCGTAATGTGCGCCACCTGCATGGCGATGACCGAGGCGATGGTCGCTTCGTTGCGGGGCATGGTGTCGATCAGGCCCTTGCTGAGCAGGATGGTGTTGCCTACGGTCGTGGTCTCGATGGTATTGGTGAGCAGGATCCGGCAGTGGATGGGGCTGCTCAAGGCCAGGTTATTGGGCACGGCGAGGTTGGTAACGATCTGCTCGAGGACAGTGGTTTCAAAGCCGTTGGGGGTCAAGGGCGCCACCAGGCCCGCCTCGACGAGGCGATCGATGACGTTGTTTTCCGCCTGGGTGACCCATTCACGCGAGGCCTGCAGCGGGCTCATGTCCTGGGAGTCATCGCTCTTGTCCTCGGCATCTTCCACCTTGACGCTGACGTTCTCGCTGTCACGGGTGGGCAGCTTGAGCGAGTAGCCCCAGAAGTGGGTCTGGGCCTTCAGGCCAACCGTCTTGTTTCCCTCGGTGCGCTGGCTCTCTTCGACGTAGACGGCGACGGGCAACCAGATTCCCGGCTGCACGTTCATGCGCCAGCTGTCGAAGTGGAAATAGTACTTGGACGAGTCTTCGTTGGATGGCGGCGTGAAGGTACCGTTGAAGCGGACAATGTTGGCGTCCTCATCTTCGATCCAAACGCGGCCATAAAAGCGGCCCATGCCGGTGACCTTGGGATGCACGTCGAACACCCAGGTCCGGACCGAACCAAGAAACTCGCGGCGCACGTAGTTGAACTGGTAGTGCTGTGTATCGAAGCCGGAAGGATCGAGGAACATCATCTGCATGAAGCCGGTAGGATTGTAAGTAAACTTGGTGTCCAGGCCCAGGGCTTTGGTCAGGTTGGTGATGGAGGCCAACGATCCTTTGAACCATCCGCTTTTGTTCGCAGCCGAGCGGGGTTGGTAGGCCTTGTCGTAAAAGGCCTTCCCAAAATCAACGCGGCTGAGCATGTAGGTATCTGCGACCGGGATTTGGTAGAGCTTTACGTCTGGGCGGGTGTCCTGTATGTATGTTTCGACCAGCGGGGTACGCTGCTGGATGTTCTTGATCAGAACCTTTTCCTGTCCGAGCGCCTTCACGACCAGTGCTTGCTGCTCCGGGGTGAGCGGGTGGACGGCTTCATATTTAGGTTCCTTTTTTGCGAACGCGGAGGTCGTACCCAAGGCGATAAGCAGCAAGGTCGTCGGAATCTTCCGAGAATTCATATTAACTCCTGATTAGATCTATAGGTGCTGCGGCGAAACCGGAGCTATGCGAGGCCCTGGGTTACCGAATCTCCGGTTGTGCGTTGGGTTGACTTGCACTGTTTTGTGCCATCCGCCAATGCTCACCGCCGTTATTTACATGCTTATTTGATCCTAAGCCAATTGGAAGGTAATTGTAATATTCGTCGTTAAGTCGACCGCCTGGCCATTTTTTGTGGCGGGATGGAAGCGGATCTGCTCAGCCACCCGTCGTGCCTCTTCGTCGAGGCCGTGGCCCAGACTGTGAATCACGCCTTGCACCAGCACCTGGCCGGCAGCGGTAAAGGTAACCCGCAGAACTACATCCCCCTGGACGCGGAGGGCGCGCGCCTCGCTCGTGTACTGCACCGGAGGTTTGGAAATGACTTCGAGAGTGGTGGCTTTGGGAACGGCAGTCACGGTGGGAGCAGGCGCGGCCGCGGCCTGGATCGCGGGAATCCCGGCGGAAGCCACTTTCCCACCCGAGTAGGTGGCAGAGGTACCGGTTCCGGCCGGGATTCCGGCCGAAGCCACCTTGCCTACGGTTCCGGAATTCGAGCCTGCCTTGGTTCCATTGCCGATACCGGCCGAGCCAACCACGCCCCGGGGGGCAACGGCCGGTCCTTCCATACCGCCGTATGGGTTGCCGATCGCCGCCACGGTTGCGGGACGGGTGGCGTTGGGATTGGGTGTTACGCCGAAAGTCTCACCCAGATGAACGGGTGCGGTCGATGGCTTGGCCTGCGGCACTTGTGCCGGGGCGGCGGCGGTCAAAGCTGCCTTGGGCTGAGGGGCCAGAATAATCGAGGGCTTGGCTGCCTTCACCGTGGGCAGGACTGTCTTGGCTTCCATCTGCACCGGCTTCAGGTCGGGCTTCTTCTCGATCTTCGGCATATTGATTTTCGGCGCATCGAGTTTGACTTCTGGCAGCTTCGGGACTTCCACCTTGGGTGGTGGTGGCATCTTCATCTTCAACGGAGGAGGAGGAGGGGTGGTAGGAAAGATCAACTCGGTCTGCTCGTAGCGATGGGCCTGAATGACGCTCCGGGCGGTCATCCCGATATAAATAACCACGGCAAGGATGGCGAGGTTGACCACGGCGCTGGTGACGAATGACGCCGGGCTTCTCTCCGGTTCAGGGAGCAGACCAAAGTTGGCCTGAACCTGGGGCCGATTCGCCCTGCTGGGTGGTGGTTCTAGCGGCGGCACCCTGTTGGGCGGTGGTTCCAGCGGCAGATCAAAATTGGCTCTAGCTGAAGATGAACGACTTACCGACATAATCATACCCCTCGATTTTGGGCCGATAAACATGGATGGGTGTGGCAGGTCCCAATGACGGAATCCCGGGGAGCATCCAACCCCAAGCAGCGCAGCGTGGTCCCATGAATCGTGCTGGAATTCCAGCCCTTTTGGACAACATATGAAGACCGGCTTCGAGCGAGCGAGGTAGGCGTTCCCCCACCTCGGCCTATCCCCAACCAGAGTCCCTGACTTTCAGCGTAATAGGGAAGAGACGTGCGCTCCTTGCAACTCCGCAACCCGACTGAAAATAATGCTAGACATTGGGATGGGGAAAAACGGCAAACCGTTGCCACCAGTGTATAAGACGACGACCAAAAACTAAATGCGTACAAAGTTGCATGATGAGGTACCCGGTGCAACCATAATTGACTCAATACCATTGGTTTGCCGAACATAGGCACTCCACTCCGCTTTACGCAGCCAGGGAAAAATCGGAGCATTGAACCGGGATTATATCAAGCAAACTTCGCTTTTATTCTGTATCGATAGGCACAAGCTAAAATCCAGCCACCTGTGGCGGTCAGATCAGACACTTTCCGGTTCGACTAACATTGGTGTTATAGACTCAGATTAACCCAAAGTGTGCCGGAAAGGAATTACTTTTTGTGAAAGTTTTGGTTACTGGCGGTGCCGGATACATCGGCGGAACCGTGGCCGGACTCCTCGCTTCCCGCGGGCACAAGGCCGTGGTTTTCGACAATCTCAGCCACGGACGCCGGGAGCTGCTGCCGCCCGGGGTGGACTTTGTGGAAGGGGAGCTGGCGGACCGGGCTCTTCTTGAAAACCTTTTCATCTCCGCGCGCGAGGAACACGAGCCTTTCGATGGGGTGTTGCATTTCGCAGCTCTGATCGAGGCCGGCGAATCGATGGTCAGGCCGGAGATGTTTTTCCGGAATAACACCGCCTCCAGCCTGGCCTTGCTCGAGGCCATGCTGGCGCATGGGCCGCGCCGGCTGGTTTTTTCATCGACGGCCGCGGTTTACGGGGAGCCGGAATCGGTGCCCATTGTCGAGGAAGCTCGCCTCCAGCCCACCAACGCATACGGGGAATCGAAGCTGCTGTTTGAGCATATGCTGCGATGGTTCAACCAGATCCACGGTCTGCACTATGCGTCTTTGCGCTATTTCAACGTGGCCGGAGCGCCGGAAGGGCCGGACGGCGTCACCCGCGGCGAAGCGCATGAGCCTGAATCCCATCTCATTCCGCTGGTTCTCGACGTGGCGCTGGGGCGGCGGGCTTCGATCCGGATTTACGGCGAGGACTATGCTACCCCCGACGGGACCTGCGTCCGCGATTATATTCACGTGTCCGACCTGGCCGACGCGCATCTGCTGGCCCTGGCGAAGCTGGAGTCCGAGGGAAGGCTGATCTACAACCTCGGCAACGGGCAGGGATTCAGCGTACGGGAAGTGATCGAATCGGCGCGGCGTGTGACCAGTCATCCCATTCCCGCGGAGGTGCACCCGCGGCGGCCGGGCGATCCGGCGGTGCTGGTCGCGAGTTCGGACAAGGCGATCCGGGAATTGGGCTGGAAACCCCGGTATACCCAGCTGGACGACATCATTCGCACGGCGTGGATCTGGCACCAGGAGCGGTATAGAGCTAATGAGGGGACGATTCGAACCACAAGCTTGTAGTTACAAAGCAAACTCCGATCGGGGCTGCATTTGGGGTATAATGGGGACGAATTTGAGTTTGAGTGGGATCCCGCGAAAGCAGACGCCAATCCGCGCAAGCATCAGGTTCCATTTCTAAAAGCTGTTGAAGTCTTCAAGGATCCCGCGAGGCTTGAACGTCCGGACGACGCTGAGGACTATGGCGAAGATCGTTGGGTCGCCTTCGGATGTGTCGAGCAAATGTACTGTCAGTGGTTTTTACGCTGCGTGGCCGGCGCATCCGGATAATCTCCGCCAGAAGGGCGAATCGAGATGAGCAAAGAATCTACTGGGCTGGTTAGATTCCGTCTTGACCCCAAAAACCCTCCTGCCCTGTCCGCCGAGGAGCAGCAGGCATGGGAGAAACTCAAGGAGATGCGCGATGAAGATATCGACTTCAGCGACATCCCCAACCAGGCCGGCACCACCGGCTGGCGCCGGGTTTCGGATCTTGTGCCTTCGGAGAACAAGGAACAGATCACGTTGCGCCTCGATGCCGATGTGCTGGCCTTCTTCCGTTCGACCGGCCGCCGCTATCAGAGCCGCATTAACGCCGCGCTTCGGGAATACATGCGGGCGCACGGAACAGCCAAGTGACAACCTCCTATCTGGGCCCCCTTCATAAATTCATTTGACATTCATCCATTCCGACCAGCAGAGTGACCTGAAGTCATTGATTCTCAAGTGCCGCTCCCCTGAAAATTCACGGGTCATCCGCGAAACCCGCGGCACTTTGCGAGGTTCGAGAACAAATGCCCCCTCAGGCGTCTTCCCTGCGAGTTTCAGAGAAACAGGATTCGATCTTCCGTGTGATTTTCGGCTCCGCCACCGGCACCATGATCGAGTGGTACGACTTCTACATTTTTGGCTCGCTGACCGCCGTTCTGGCGGTGAAGTTCTACCCCACCGGTAACGACACCTTTGCCCTGATCGCTTACCTGGCAACATTTGCGGTCGGCTTTCTGGTGCGCCCGTTCGGGGCCCTGTTTTTCGGGCGTATCGGTGACCTTGTGGGGCGCCGGATCGCCTTCATCATCACCCTCACGATCATGGGCATTTCGACCGCGTCGATCGGGCTGCTGCCCACCTTCAAGACGGCGGGATGGTTTGCGCCCGTGACTCTCATCCTGATCCGGATTCTGCAGGGACTGGCGCTGGGCGGGGAATACGGCGGTGCGGCCGTCTATGTCGCCGAACATGTGCCCGACGGCAAGCGGGGATACTACACGAGCTTCATTCAGATCACCGCGACGCTGGGATTGTTTGCCTCCCTGGCGGTGATTGTAGCCACGCAGCAGAGCATGAGCCCGGCCACGTTTCAGGCCTGGGGATGGCGGCTGCCTTTCCTGTTGTCGCTGGTGCTGGTCAGTATTTCGTTGTATATCCGGATCAAGATGAAGGAGTCGCCGATCTACGCGCAGATCAAGTCCGCGGGCATGAATTCAACCAAGCCGCTGACGGACGCTTTTACGAATTGGGCGAATCTGAAGCAGGTGCTCGTGTCGCTGCTGGGCGCCACCGCGGGCCAGGGCGTGGTCTGGTACACCGGCCAGTTCTACGCGCTCTTTTATCTGCAGACGATTCTCAAGGTAAACGCGCGCACGGCCAATATCATCGTGGCGGTGGCTCTGCTGGGGGCGATGCCGTTTTTCACCGTATTTGGCGCGTTGTCGGACCGCATTGGCCGCAAGAGGCTGATGATGGCCGCGCTCCTGCTTTCGGTGTTCACCTATATTCCGATCTACAAGGGAATGCAGCAAGCCGCGGGCAACAACGTAGTCACCGTCAGCTCGGTCAAAGACAAGGTCACGGGAGCGATCAAGCTGACCCCGCTGACCCCGGATCCCGGCACGGGCAAACTGGTGCCGGCCAAAGAGGCGGCCAATGCCAACCAGCCGCTGCTGATGCTGCTGGTGTGGATCCAGGTGATTTATGTCTGCATGATCTATGGGCCGATCGCCGCATACCTTGTGGAAGCTTTTCCCGCCAAGGTGCGGTATACGTCCGTTTCACTTCCGTATCACATTGGCAACGGAGTCTTTGGCGGGCTGCTGCCGCTGATCGGGCTGGGGTTATGTGCTTCGACCGGAAATATATATGCCGGGCTCTACTATCCCATGGCGGTGGCCTCGCTCACATTCCTGGTGGGCATATTCCTGCTGAAGGAGACGCACGGCACCCTGATCTGGGATGAAGTCGGGGCGCCCCGGTAGGGGACGACTTGCGGGGCCCGCCCCGATGTCGGTACATTGACTTCGATAGGGCGCTCAGAGGGTGCGGGTCCGGTGCGCCCATGAGGACCACCTCGATTTTGCTTCCCACAAAGGACGTTCGCATGTCTTCCATTCCGGCTGCCGCCATTTCAAATCAGGATCTGGATTCCACTCTTCGCGAAAATCGAGTTTTTCCTCCGCCGGCTGAATTCAGCGCCGAGGCGCAGGTCAAGAGCCTGGAGCAGTACGAGGAGATGTACAGGGAGTCGATCCAGGATCCCGAGGCATTCTGGGCCAGGGCGGCCGGGGATCTGCACTGGTTCAAGCCTTGGGACAAGGTCCTCGAATGGAACCTGCCCTGGGCCAAATGGTTTGTGGGTGGGAAGCTCAATCTCAGCTACAACTGCGTGGATCGCCACGCCCTCGGCGAGCGGCGCGACAAGATGGCCCTGATCTGGGAAGGCGAGCCCGGCGAAGTGCGCCGCCTGACCTATGGCGAGCTGCATGCCGAGGTGCAGAAATTCGCCAATGCTCTGAAGTCGCTCGGGATCCAAAAGGGCGACCGCGTTGCCGTGTACATGGGAATGACGCCGGAACTGGCGATTGCCCTGCTGGCCTGTGCGCGCATCGGCGCCGTCCACTCCGTCATCTTCGGCGGATTTGCCGCCAACGCCATCGCCGACCGCGTCAACGACTCCGGCTGCGTGGCGATCCTCACCCAGGACACCAGCTTCCGGCGCGGAACCGAGATCCAGCTCAAGCGCACCGTCGACGAAGCGATGAAGGCGTGCCACACCATCAAGCACGTGGTGGTCTATCGGCGCAGCGGCACTCCGGTAAACATGGTTGAAGGCCGCGACCACTGGTGGCACGATCTGGCCGCGAATGCGCCTGCCGAGTGTCCCGCCGAGCCGCTCGATTCAGAAGATCCGCTTTACATCCTCTACACGTCGGGCACGACGGGGAAGCCCAAGGGCCTGGTCCACACCACGGGCGGCTACGCGGTGCAGACGTACCTGACGACGAAATATGTCTTCGACCTGCGCGAGGAGGACGTGTACTGGTGCACCGCCGATATCGGATGGGTGACCGGGCACTCGTATATCGTCTACGGCCCGCTGCAGAATGGCGCGACCGTGTTGATGTACGAGGGCGCTCCGAACTGGCCGGACTTTTCGCGGTTCTGGAAGATCGTCGACGATCATCGCGTCACCATTTTCTATACCGCGCCGACTGCGATTCGCGCCTTCATCAAGTGGGGCGATCAACACGTGGAGAAACACAAGCTGGATTCGCTGCGCCTGCTGGGCACGGTCGGCGAGCCCATCAATCCCGAAGCATGGATGTGGTACCGGGAGAAGATCGGGCACAACCGCTGCCCGATCGTCGACACCTGGTGGCAGACCGAGACGGGCAGCATCATGATCGCGCCCATTCCGGGAGCGGTGCCCACCAAGCCGGGTTCGGCGACGCGGCCGTTCTTCGGCATCGAGCCCGCGGTGGTGACGCGCGAGGGCGTGCCTGTGCCGGCTGGCAGCGGCGGTTTGCTGGTGGTGAGGAGGCCGTGGCCCTCCATGGCTCGTACTGTCTACGGCGATCCGGAACGCTACGAGAAGACGTATTGGAGCGACGTGCCGGGCTGCTACTTCACAGGGGACGGGGCGCGCATGGACGCGGACGGCTACTTCTGGCTGATGGGCCGCGTGGACGACGTGATCAACGTGAGCGGCCATCGCCTGGGGACGATGGAAGTGGAGTCGGCCCTGGTGGCCCACCCCAAGGTAGCCGAAGCCGCGGTGGTGGGACGGCCGGACGAGTTGAAGGGGCAGGCCATCTCCGCATTCGTTACGCTCGAGAGCGGCCACCAGCCCAGCGAGGGGTTGAAAGACGAACTGCGCAAGTGGGTGGCCAAGGAAATCGGTTCACTGGCGCGGCCTGACGACATTCGCTTCACCGAGGCGCTTCCTAAAACGCGGAGCGGCAAAATCATGCGCCGCCTGTTGAGAGAACTGGCCACGCATGGCGAAATCAAGGGCGATACGACGACGCTGGAAGATTTCACCGTGATTGCGAAGCTGAGGGAAGCGGAAGAAGGATAGGTGGCAAATTTCCAAAATTGATGTTGTCGTCCAGGGACGCCGGCATCGTTCCGGTTGACATCCAACTCGGAGATTTCTACCCTCAAGTCATGGAAGTCCAACTCAGCCCCGAACAGGCAGCTCAACTCGCCCGGATTGCAGCGCTCGCAGGCCGGTCGGCCGATGACCTTGCCCGTGAGGCCGTGGATCGTTACCTCGGGGAAGAGGCGCGATTTCATGCGGCCGTGCAGGCCGGTCTGGAGGAGGCTGATCGTGGCGACTTCATTCCAGCATCTGAGGTTTGGGCAGCAGTGGAGCGCGAACTGAATCGCTGAGGTTGCCGGTTGTCCGACTCCATGCAAGTTCGATGGACCCCATCAGCCTCAAAGGATCTTCAAGGAATTGCCCGCTACATCCGGAGAGAATCCGTCAGTGGCGCTGTCCGTCGCCGAGACGCTCTTCAACGCAGCCAACTCTCTTGATCTCTTCCCTTTCAGGGGCCTGCCCGGGAGAGTCGCGGGCACGCGGGAACTCATTGTTGTCGGATTACCTTACATCATCGTTTATCGTGTGACTGCGGCGGCGATTCACATTCTTCATATTTTTCACGGGGCGCAAGATTGGCCGCTGTGACAGTAGCCGGTTGCACTGTCTTATGCTCTGCTTAGCCGACTGGTGAATCAGGAGAGCGACGTGCGGACTTTGCGTTACGGCGTCGCCATGAGCCTGGATGGCTTCATCGCCGGACCGAACGGCGAGTACGACTGGATCGTCATGGATCCGGATTTCGACTGGAAGGCGCTGTACGGCCAGTTTGATACGGTCGTCGTGGGCCGCCGTACCTACGACACCATGCGCGAGCTTGGGATGTCGCCCAGGAGTATGGGCATGAACGCGGTGGTGGTTTCAACCACGCTGATTCCAGATCAGCACCGGGACGTCATCGTCGTCGCCGGTAATGTTTCCGAAACGGTTGCCGCGCTGAAGGCAGAGCCGGGCAAGGACATCTGGCTCTGCGGCGGCGGAGTGTTGTTCCGCTTTCTGCTCGATGCGGGACTGGTGGATGGGATCGACCTCGCGGTGGTGCCGGTGCTTCTGGGCAGCGGGGTGCCGCTGCTTCCCGAAGGGCGGCGCTGCAGGCTTAAACTGGTCGAGAGCAAGATGCGGGCCAGCGGGATCGTCATGCTCAAGTACGACATGATCGCGCAGAAGTCTGCAGCTTAGTCTGCGTCCAGCGGAAACCACCTTCAGCGTACAATCATTCGCAAGAGGTTCGCATGGCTGCAGCCACGTCCGTGGTAACTTTCGAGGACTACATGAAGATGTCTGCCGACCCTGACTGCGAGTATGTGGCCGGCGTAATCGAGGAGCGACCAGTGGGCGAGTACGATCATTCCACCTGGCAGACGATTTTGGCAGCGTTCTTTTCTGGAAAATCAACGGAATGGGGAATCAAAGCTCGCACAGAGCTCCGGGTGCAGGTTAACTCCGACTCGTTCCGGGTTCCGGACGTGACGCTGCTCAAGCGAGATGCTCCCCGCGAGCAGATCATCACCCACGCGCCGCTGGCAGTGTTTGAGATTCTGTCGCCGGAAGACAGCATGACGAGGATGCTCGAAAAGCTGGCTGAATACGAGCGGATGGGCATTGCCGCCATTTGGGTGATTGAACCGAAAAGACTGCTCTACTACCGGTACCGAGAAGGCCAGCTCAGCCTGGGAACCACATTCGATCTGCCCGGCACCGGTTTCAGCGTTCCATTCTCTGAGATCGCTGCACTGGCAGATTGAAATCACGAGAGCGGCGTTCGCGGCTCTCGAGCCTGATCAAGCCAGCCCCGACACATCAGAACCGGTAGGTGGCTCCGATGCCGGCACGCGCGTTAAAGCGCAAATGCGGCGAGTTGCCGAGTTGCGGAGAGTTGTTGGTCACCGAGAACGACGAACCGATGTAATCGCCGGAAGCGCGAATGTCCCAGTGCGGATTCAGTGCATAATACAATCCGCCGCCCGGGCCGCCGGCGAAGGAGATGTCCGGGGTCTGCCCGGTGCCGCCGGTGTGCTCGCCGCCGATCATGCCGCGGAAAAAGCCGCCGACTTTCCCGTAAAGGGGTGCATGCAGCTCGGGACCAACCAGGACCATACTGACCGAGGGGTTGCCGGGATTGCCGCTGCGAAAGGCGTACCAATAGAAAGCGCCGTCCACCGTCAGAGCGAAGTATTTGCCCCAATCGCGGCTCACGTCAAAATTGAGGCCGCTCAGCCCATAGCGTGACTGGTTGACCTGGTTGAGACTGGTGTAGCTGTAGCCCCCATACACCGAGTACTTGTACACGGGCTCAGTGCTCTCAGCGCGGGGTGCACGATCGGGGGCAACCTGGGCCATCAAGGCCGTCGGAATCAATACGGCCGGAATCACGGCCAAAATGGCAAGCAACCACTTCCTCTTCAATGTGTGAATCTCCTCATCATCGAGCGCACTTGTCTACTGTTCTCGTGGGTCTTGTCGAGAGCGCCGTGACGTTGATCAGGTACCTTCATAGACTATCCTTTCTCCCCCTCTTCCACGAAGTAGGCGGCCGGTGGGGCCGGCCCGAAAACGGGCCAAAGTCGGAATGCACTGCGCTGAGCTCTCATCAGCGCGCCTGCACCGCCACCGGTTGAGACAGCGAGACAACAGCGCCCGGCCGGTCGCCAACGGTGACCGCGACGCCGCCGGCAAGGAAGCGGGCCAGGTTGTCTCTTCGGGTCCAGTCGAGTTTCCATCCGTCTTCGATGGCGATCACGGTGTACTGGCCGGCGGGCACGTCGCGCAACGAAAAACTGCCGTCGGAATCCGACTGATCGCGCCGCACCAGCGCCCTGTAGGCCGATGGTTGCCGCGGAATGAGGACGATCATGGCCCCGGCGAGTCCCTTGCCATCCTTGCGGGTAAAGCCTTCGACGCGCGACAGGGATTGGCTCACGGTTGCCACCACGGATAGAGAGCGATCCCTGATCGTGACCTGATTGCCGGCAACCGCTGTTTCGGCGGTCGTAACGGAGACCACGGGCAGGTTGTTTCCCTGGGTGGATGTCCAGACACTCCAGGTTCCGGGTGGGACCGCATCGAATTTGAACTTGCCTTTGTGGGCGTTGGTGGGAATCGTCGCCCGAGTGCGCCCCACCGGTTCGAGAAGCACGGTCACGTTCTCGGGAAGGGCAGCGCCGCTCGAGCTGCGCAGAAGCCCATTGACGCTCACCGCCGGCGTACCCGTGTTGGGATCGACGCTCTGGCTGGTGGTGGCGTCCAGCTCAGAGATACGCGGCGGGTCGCCCTGCACCAGTTCGTAACGACCGGGAGCGACGCCGTTGAATTCAGCAACCCCGCTTTGCATTGCATCGATGAATCCGGCGCTTTCGGCGGAGATCTGGACGCCGAAGATCATCTGGCGGAGTTCGGGGCGCGCCATGGCGGCGCCGTTGGCCTTGAACGGCGAGGCTACCTGCAGGTGCAGGGCCGGAACCGCGTGCAGGTTGATGTCAGCCTGTTCGCGGCTGCCTGCGGCGAGCACGACCGGCGTGGCAGAAGCTTCGTCATTGGTGGAGTCGAAGAAAGTGATCGGGTACGCCACGTCCAGCGGCGAACTTTCGTTTCCCCCGTTCCTGCGGGCGGCGGCGCCGGGCGGATGCATGGCATACCAGGGCGAGGTCGCGACGGCAACCAAATATTCCCCGGCGGCAAGGTTGGTGAATTCGTAGGCGCCGGTGTCGTCGGTGGTCGCGCCGTCCACTTCCTTGATGGCGCTCTTTCCCTCGGACTGGGCCGGGTCAGCTTCGCGCTTGAAGAGAATGACGCTCGCGTTCTCGGCGGGATCGCCGCCATCGGCGGTCACAACTCCATGCAACACGGCGCCCGGCACCAGCCGGAATTCGAGATTGACCGTGTCCTGGCCTTCGCCGGTCACGATTGCACTGTTGAACTCGTCATGCTCGTCGTAGAACGCGGCGCGAAAGCCGCGCTTGGAGGCCGACAGGGGATATTTTCCGGCCGGCAACCGCTCAATCGAAAATCGGCCCTCGGCGTCGGATTGCACGGAACGCACGATCTCGCGATCCTCTTCCGCGAGGGCCGCGACCGTGGCCCGGCGCACCGGTTCGCCGGTAACTCCGTTCACGACGCGGCCGGCGATGCGATAGGGGCCTGTCGCCGTGTGCGGTGCCGTTTCAGCCCACGCCGTAAGGTGCGCGCATACGAGCACAACTCCCAGCAGGAGTAACCCACCTGTTGATCGAACCCGTGCCGATGGATTTTGCAGATATGGCATCAGTGTCCCGGCACCTCCACTTCCACGTGGCCCGTTGCGTTGGGCGCCAGGGTAACGGCCTGGCCGGGGCTGGAAAGCGCCGCGAGCGCTTCCGGGTTCCGGTATTCGAGCTCGACCGGGGACGGGAACGTGAAGACCTTGTATGGGCCGGGGGTAAGGCCGCTCAGCGCAAACATCCCGCCCGACGAGGGGCGCAGTGTAATGGGCGCGATGTCAGCGGTCGAGTCGAAATCGGGAATCACGTACACCGTGTAGGAAGGCTCTTCCCCTGCTTCCGGCGTTTCCGCGGTCGGGGGCAGCGACACCCACAGGCTGGAGCAGTCGTCGCGCAGGGTCAAAGTGAGAGGCGGCGTAGCGCCGGAAGGCGAAATGACCAGGGGCTCGCGGGCCAGGCTGGCTCCTCCCGCGGTGAACGAACCTTCGCAAACGCCTTTCTGGGGAATAGTGGTGTGCACCCAGTACGTTCCCGGGCCCATGTAGGTTGTCTCGATGGGACCGGTGGCGTATCCCTCGGCATAACTGCTGACCATGCCGTCGGTAATCCAGCCGCCGGCCTGGCTGACCATGACCACCAGGGGATTGCCCTGGAAGCCGTCGGCAGCGGCATCCTGCAGTCCGCTGCGAAGCATGCTCAGTTGCACGCTGCTGCTCCGTTGCGCGCCCAGCGGGACCTGGAGACCGGTCACGGCACGACCCGCAACGGAGAAATCGAGTTGCCCGATGAGCGGGCCCTGGGGCGCGTTCGGGCGGGGATTGCGGGCGGGTCCGAATTGGATGGGCTCGTGTCCCCCGATCGCGGTCACCATGAGCGCATAGGCGCCATCGGGAAGAAAAGCCTGCACGCTGCGGGTGGCCGGGTCGTATTGGCCACCGTAGGGGAGCTGATGGCCCTGCCCATCCTGAATCGTCACCGTCACGTTCATCTCGGTAGCTGTCGACGATCCGGTGCCCGGAGCAATGACGGCCGCGCGCACGAGGTGAAATGGTTCCTCGGTGAGCAGGACATTGGCTTGTGCCTGCTGGCCGCCGGAGACCTGGATCTTCGCGGCTCCGGCCAGGTCGGATGCGTCGGGAAAAAAGAGGCTCGGGTAGCCCCACCGTGTGACGGCCCGATCATTCCCCGTCTCCACCAGGTTGGCGGGGACTTCGTTGTCCATGGCGGGCTCGGTGTAGATGGCGTAAGCGCCGTCGGCGAGGCCCGCAAACCGGTAGGCTCCATCGCTGTTGGTTCTGGCATTGGTGGCGGTCTGCCAAACGGCTCTGCCTTCCTGCACGGTCCGGCGCAGAAGCATCACGCCGATCCCCTGGGCCGGGTCGCCGGTGGAAAGCGAGATCTGGCCGCGGATGGCGTTGGTGGGAGAGAGGTTGAACACCAGGTCCGGCATGTCGACGGCGACGTGAACGTTGTGCTCGGAATTGCTGCTGCCGTTCACAATGGTCGCGGGCATGACCATACCGCTCGGAAGCTGGTCGACAAAACCGGGCTTGATGACCTGAAACGCCTGCGGGCCGGTGGGAACACCGGAAATTTCAAACCGGCCGTCGCCATCGGTCAGCGCCCCGCCCATGGCATCGCCTTCAATTCGCACCAGGGCGCGGGGAAGCGGCTCGCCCGTGGCCGCATTCTTCACCACGCCTTGGACGACGGTGCGGGTGAGGTTGGCCGGCGTTGTCGATCCTGCATCGCCTGCGACGGGGGATGGGTTAGGGGGCGGCGGGTCAGGCTGGGCCTGTGCCCATAGCCGGGGACTCTGCGCGAGCAATCCGAGGACCGCCGCCATGCACAAGGAAGGCAAAAGGCGGCGTTCAACCCGCAGGCGGATTGTATGAATGCCGGCAAGCCTGGCCGCGCTGCCAAGACTGTTCCAAGGGACCACTGTCTATTGTGACGGTTCAAGGCCGGGAAAGGGAATCGCCGGGGCGCAACAAAAATCCGGCCGCAAAGTGACGATTCCGACAGGCTTGGCGGATCAATCCTTGTCCAGGTACCAGGGGATATTAATGACGATGATGCGGCGATTGCCTTTTACCAGCAGAACTACCTTCAGCAGGTCGGCGCGCCGGTTGTGGAGCAGGTTCTCCCACCAGTGGCGCACCACCAGTTCGGGGACCAGCACGCAGATCTTCTGGAACTTCGATTCCCGCTCTACCTCGAGAACGTAATCGATGATGGGCTGCACGATGTAGCGATAGGGTGATTGCAGAATCTTGAGCTGGGGTATGCACTTGCCCGCGTCGCGCAGAGGAGCGGCTATGTCTTTTTCCCAATCGCGGCAGAAATCGTCCAGTTCCTCGCCGAGCTGGACGTGGACGCAGCGAATGTCACTGGACATGGAGAGGGCGAAGGAGAGCGCTTTCTCCGATATCCGGCTCCAGCGGTCGATGGGGACGACCACCACCGGATCCATGACATCCGCGGGACGGATGGGGCGGTCGAGGTCGATGTCCTTATTGACGTGATTGTAATGATGGCGAACCGCACGCATGAACACGATCATCACGGCCACAAGCAGCGCCGTGATCCATGCGCCTTCCACGAACTTCGCAACCAGTACTACAAGAGTGGTGATGCCCGTGGCCACCGCGCCCAGGCCATTGAGGAACATGCGGGCCTGTGCGCCGCCCTTGCGCTTCCAGTGCATCACCATCCCCGCCTGCGACAGGGTGAAGGCCAGGAATGCGCCGATGGCGTACAGCGGAATCAGGCGGTCGGTCACGCCCCCGAAAATGATCAGGAGCAGCGCGGTCAGCGCAACGAGAATGTAGATTCCCCAGGAGTAGAGGAGGCGCCGGCCGCGCAGCAGGAAGATGTGGGGCATGAAATTGTTTTGCGCGATCGCCCGCGTCAGGCGCGGGAAGTCGGCAAATGCGGTGTTGGCGGAGAGAGCCAGCACCATGAGGACCGAGCCGATGGTGAGGTAGTAGAACCAGCCGTGACCCATCACGGCGCGGGTCAGCATCGACAACACGCTCTCGTAGCCGGGCCCGGCGGGATTGGTGGCGGCAATGTGGTAGGCGCGGCACAGAATCGCAATTCCGATGAGAAGAATCGCCAGCAGTGCGATGATGATCGTCAGGGTGATCTTGGCGTTTTTGCGCGTGGGATCGCGGAACGCCATTACCCCGTTGCTGACCGCTTCCACGCCCGCCATAGCCGTGCAGCCGGACGAAAACACTTTCAGGATCAGCCAGAAACTGAACGCGGCGGTGGCCGCCGGCATGGGTGGAAGAGGCGTGACGGGATGCGGATGACCGCCTGCATGCAAGGCGTCGAATACTCCCACCGCGATCACGATCAGCAGAGTTCCGGTGAACAGGTAGGTAGGAACCATGAACACCACGCCGGTGTCGTGGACTCCGCGCATGTTGATGATGGTCAGGATGAGCAGCACGCCCAGGCACAGTTCGAGTGTGTGCGGCTGCAACTCCGGAACGGCGGAGATCAAGGCGCCTACGCCGGCGGAAATGCCCACCGCGGCGGTCAGGATGTAGTCGATCATCAGCGCCGCCGCGGCCAGCAGTCCCGCGCTGTCGCCGAGATTTTCCGAAGCCACGGTATACGATCCGCCACCCTGCGGATAGGCCTCGATCGTCTGCCTGTAGCTGAAGTAGACGATGACCAGAAGAACGACAATCGCGCCGCTTACGGGAACGATGTAATGCACGCCCGCCAGGCCGAGCGGAATGAGCAGGGTCAGCGCTGCCTCCGGCCCGTACGCCGCGGAGCTCAACGCATCGAGGCCGAAGATCGGAATTCCTGCGATGGGCCCGATGTGCTCGGCGCGTTCCTCGCTGGAGGCCAGGGGCCTGCCGAAGAGCAGATTGAGAACACTTCCCGTGATTGCCATGCCGAATCGATCTCGCCTTTCCGGACGGATACGAAGGGAACCGCTGAACAGACTGAGAAACAGGACACGGAACGACGGCGCTTTCGATTTTGCCCCCGCTACGTCAGATGGGAGTTGGATGCGCTCTGTCCACTTTGCGCCCGCTCGAAGAACCGCGGAGCTTCGATCTCTCTTAAGTAAGGGGAGCTTGCTTCTTGCCTGGTAATCCCGCCGCCCGATGACGGAAACTTCATTGTTACTCAAGCTGAACGCGGTGCCACATCAAAATACACTGAGCACGGACGCAGAGAACGTGGAGGATACACTGCCATGCCGCTCAAAGCGCCGAATCTCCTCTTTGCATTGCGCCTGCTGATGCCGTGTATTCTGCTTCCCCTCGGTGCCGCGGCGCAGACGGCAACCCTCTCCGGTACGGCCACGGATGCGAAGGGCAAGCCGATCGCTAATGCATCCGTGTCCATCACGGCGGAAGCCAGGACCGAATCCGTATCCGTCAATGTTCACACCGACGCGGACGGAAATTACTCCATCCCCAATCTCGCGCCGGGAGACTATTCCATCTCTGCCTCCGGCGAGGGACTCGCATCCAAGACCATCAAGGTTACGATCACCACTGTTGCGCATCAGACGCTCGACCTGTTGCTGACGGCGCAGGAACTGCCCAATGCCCCGACGGGCTCATCCCCACCGGCACCGGCTTCGCCATCGCTTGAAGACCTGGGATTCCCGTCGCAGCAGACGCAGGGGAACGCGCAATTGCAGGCCATCCTCGAAAAGCGCACGCGCATGCTGAAGATTCATCAAAAACTAGGCTTGATTACCACGATTCCAATGACCGCGGCCGTGATCACCGGCCCCATGGCGAAGGCCAAAGGCAAGAACGGAGAAGTGATCAAAGAGCCCACCACGGCCAACCTTGACGTGCATGCGGCGCTGGGAGGCGTGACCACTGCCCTCTATTTCACGAGTGCTTATTTTGCAATCGCGGCGCCGCGGGTGCCCGGCAACAAGAAGCACGGCGGCATTCGCTGGCACGAAGCGCTGGCTTTCGTGCACGGCCCGGGCATGATTCTGACTCCGATTCTGGGGGTGATGGCCTACAACCAGGAGAACAACGGCGAAAAGCCCAGCGGCATTGCTGCGCAGCACGGCACGGTGGCATACATTACGGCGGCAGCCTATGGCGCGGCGATTGTTGCGGTGTCCTGGCCGATTCACTGGAAGTTCTGGGAGAAGTGATGAAGTTGAGACTCTTGCTTGCGTTCCTGTTGCTCCCGGTTGTGATGGAAGCCCAGGCGGACACGCAATGGGTGCTGGATCAGTCCACGCTCAGCTATCACATGTCGCACCCCATGCACCAGGTGGACGGGGTGAGTCACGCGGCCAAAGGCAAGGGAACCTGCCATGCCGGCCAATGCAGCTTCCTGATCGCCGCTCCAGTGAAATCGTTCGACTCCGGTGATACCAACCGCGACCTGCACATGCTCGAGTCAACCCGCGGCGCGCAATTCCCGATGGTGGTGGTGCGGACCAGTTTCGCTGAAGCGGCGATCGCCGCGCCGACCATCGATGCGGACCTAGAGATTGAGCTCGCGGGTCAGACCGCGCATTATTCCCACGTCGTATTCCAACGCGTGGCGGAGGGCAACAGCGTGCACATCTCGGGGACCATTCCCGCAGTGTGTTCCGATTTCAAGATCGACCGGCCCTCGTTTCTCACCGTGCCTATCAAAAACGAGATTCCCGTGAAAGTGGAGATGACCTGGCACAAGATGTGAGGAACTGAGATCGACGCTGCGCTTATGCTTCCTGCGCTTCGGGTACAGCCGCCGGCAGCGTGAAGAGAAAGCGGCTTCCTTTTCCAGGCGAGCTCTCGGCCCAGATGCGGCCGCCATGTTGCTCGATGATGCTGCGGCAGAGCGCGAGTCCGAGGCCGGTCCCGCCCAGCGCGCGCGAGTCTGACGCGTCGCCCTGCTGGAAGCGGTCGAAGATGCGTTCGAGCTTCTCGGGCGCAATGCCGCGGCCCTGATCCTCGATGACAAAACAGACTTCGCCTTCGGCGGATGGCTGTGTCGCGAGACGGATCGCGGTATTGGGCGGCGAGAAGCGGATGGCGTTCGAGACCAGCTCGTTGAGGACCTGCAGGGTGCGTTCCGGATCGGCGAGAACCGTGGCTGGTCCGGCATTGACCTGGATATTGATATGCGCGGTGCTGGCCACGGAGTGGGCCACGTCAGCCGCGCGGCGAAGCAGATCTACCGCCTGTACCGAAACGCGCTTCAGAGGCAGGCGCCCGTTTTCCATTTTCTCGAAATCGAGGATATCGTTCACCAGCCGCACCAGCCGGTCGCAGTTGCCGATCGCCATTTCCAGCATCTGGCGCTGCTTCTCGGGGCGGCGGTCGAGGGCTCCCGACGAGATCAGGCCGAGCGAAGCCCGCAGCGAGGTGAGAGGCGTGCGCAATTCGTGGCTCACCGTGGAGATGAATTCGTCCTTCATCTTTTCCAGGCGGCGGCGTTCCGAGACGTCCTGGAAAGCGACAACCATGCCCGACAGCTGGCCGTCTTCGATGAGGGGATTGGCAACGTATTCGACTTGAAACTTGGAGCCATCGCGGCGCCAGAAGACCTCATCGCGAACCCGCGTGGCTTCCCGCCGGCGCATGCCCATGAAAATCGGGCTGGTCGTCCGGGAGTAGGGAGTTCCATCCGCATGGCTGTGATGAATGACCTGGTGGAATTCGCGCCCGATCAACTCATCCGGGTCGTAGCCGAGGAGTCGTGCGCCGGCCTCGTTGATAAAGGTCAGCCGGCCTTCGAGGTCGATGCCGTAGATTCCCTCGCCGACTGATTCGAGAATGAGTTCGCGCTGCCGCGTGGCGAGGTGAAGGGCTTCTTCGGCCTCATGCTGTTCCGTCACATCGATGCCATGGATGAGGATGAAGGGCCGCTCCCCGTGGAGCTTCATGCGGCGGCCGCGGAACGCAATGCGGCGGTAGATGCCGTCGCTGCGCCGGACGGGCAGGTTACCCTGCCATTCTTCCTGAACCGAAAGGGTGCGAAGACACTCCTGAAATTCGGCTCCACCGCTCGAATCCAGCAACTCCGCGACCGGCCGGCCGCTCAAGTTTTCGATGCGGTAGCCGAGAGTTTCGGCCGTGAACGCATTGAGCGACGTGAGCCTGCCTTCCATGGTGCAGGTAAACACGAAACCCAGGCTGCTTTCGACCACCTCGCGATAGCGGTTTTCGCTGGAGAGGAGGGCCTCCTCCGCCTCGCGCTGGTCGGTGACGTCCTGGCCGCTCACGATCAGATATTGAATTTCGCCGCCGGGGCCTTTCAGCGGGCGGAGGGTCCAGCTGACGCGGCGGGTCAGGTTGCCCGCGACCCGCCAAGCGCTCTCGTGGGGGCCCGAAACCTGGCCTCCCGCGGCTTCGCGGATCTTGCCCGCGGCCGAGGAGCGTTCATCGGCTTCGAGGAGCGCCTCGACAAATGGCCGGCCGGCCGAATCGGTGGGGTCGAGGCCGGTCAACTGCGCACACGGCTGATTGAAACGGACCACCCTGCCCGCCGTATCGAGCACCACCACCAGCGCGGGAATGGCGTCGAGCGTTGTGGCCACAAAAGAACGCTCCGTGGCCAGGGCCCGTTCGGTCCGCTGCCGGGCTCGCTGCGCCTGCTCCTGCGCGCGGATGCGGCTGTAGAGCTCAAGCCGGGTAATAATCTGGCGGCTCACCACTTCAAGGAGGGTCAGGTGTTCCGGGCCGAAGCGATTCGGTTTGCGGGCCAGAATCGCCAGAGTGCCGACCACGTGCTGGTTAGAGGCGATCAGGGGCATTCCCACGTAGGATCGGCATGGCTTGCCGCCGGGCAGCTCAATGCCGGTGGATGGAAAGCGCGGATCGGAGGCTGCATCGAGGACCAAGAGCGGCTTGCCGTCTTCAACTACGTACTGACATGCGGTCGAAGTGCGCGGCTGGTCCGCGGCGGCAAATCCAAATCTTGATTTGAACCACAGGCGGTTGAAATCGAGCCAGCCCATGTAGGCATAGTCGGCGCCGCTCAGGACAGCCGTGAACTCCGTAAGCTCGTCGAGCGCAGAATCGGCGGTGCGGTCCATGACGTCAAATTCGGACCGCGCGATCATCCCTCCGCTGCTGCCGCTGCGTACAATCGTGTCCACGAGACCATACCGGGGGAGTACACTCCCGCTCTTTCAGTATGAGGAGGTTAGACGCGCTTGGCTCTGGCACAAATGGGGAATTCGTTCGCGACGAAAAATGCAACCAAAGTAATAGCTGCGCGCCATAAGTAACGTGACGACTGATTACTGATGTTGACGGGTTTTATTGGTTCTAAGCGGGAAAACATCGATTTTGCACAGGATATTCGTTGTGGCGGGGCAGCGCACCCCGACTTCTGCGGCGGCGGCTGGTGACCTCGGATCAATGCGACCTGGCGCTAGCTTCGTTCCGCCGCCGCAACGGGCCCCGTGGATTCCCGCACCACCAGTTCGGGCGCCATGGTGATCTCCGCCGGGTATGGCTCTTCGCGATTGGCGATCCGTTCCAGCAGCACCTGGGCCCCTCTTTTGCCCATTTCGAGCAACGGCTGGCGAACCGTGGTGAGCGAGGGTGTCGCGTAGGCGGCGGAGAGAATGTCGTCGAAGCCGACCACCGATACGTCGCCGGGAACCGCGAGCCCGGCATCCTTAAGGGCGCGAATGGCGCCGATGGCGGCAATGTCGTTGAAGCAGAAAACCGCGGTGAAGTCCCGGTTTCTTTCGAGCAGGGCCTGCATCGGTTTGTAGCCGATTTCGGGGGCCATGGGGTGGTAGCCGGTCTTCATCGACCAGCCCGCGTCGTCGATGCGGATCACGCTGGCCGGATTGATCGCGAGGCCGATTTCGATGGAGACGTTCTGTATGGCGTCCCAGCGAAAGTCGGAATCGGGAATGGCTTGCGGGCCGCGCATGAACGCGATGCGGCGATGACCGAGGTCGTACAAATGGCGCAGAGCCTGCTCCACCGCGGCATGATGGTCGAGCACGATATTGGTTACGTTCTCCATCTGGCTGTGGGCCGAGATGGCGACGACCGGCACCGGGACCTCGATGTGATCCGCGGTCGTATTCAGGAGCAGAAAGCCGTCCACGGCGCGCTCCACCAGCATGCGCGGATACCTATCGATCAGTTCCGGGTTCCAGTCATGGCAGGCAGTGAAAAAGAAGTAGTGTGCGGCGGTGAGTTCCTGCACCACGCCGCTCATGACGCGGGTGAAGTAGCCTTCGCTCAGGTCGGGCGCCAGCACGCCCACGCTCATCGATCGGCTCTGGCGAAGCGACCGGGCAAAATAATTGGGCCGATAGTTGAGCCGCTCCGCGGCCTCGATCACCCTCTTGCGGGTTTCGTCCGGAATCGACTTGGCCGAGGGAGAATTGTTCAGCACCAGCGAGACGGTGGTTTGCGAGAGTTCGAGGTGCTCCGCAAGCATGCGCAGATTCACATGTCCCGGCGGAGTTGCGTTCTTGCTCTTGGCCATGATCGAGTTGTAACACGATTTACTAAAGCCAGTGAAATTTTGGGCCCTTGGTCCCGTGCCTGTCCCGTGCCGGATCGGATTCCTATCCCGGCGCCGACGCTATGGGACGGTGATGTGGTTTTCGCCGGGGCTCATAGGCTTGCTCTGGCCGTGGAACAGAAACTCGCCTGTGACGGAAGCCGGCAGAGTGATGGTGGCTTCGATGCCCGATCCCTTGAGCTGGTATTTCACCTCGATTATCCCTTGAGGGTGGGGAAAGACGGCCGAGAGCGTGGTCAGATTTCCAAGGTGCGGCGCGATGCGGACGGTGCCAAAGCCGGGACTGGAAGGCTCGATGCCCGCCACCAGGGTCAGCAGATCGTAAATCGGATGCGCGGTCCAGGCGTGCGAGTCGGAGCGGGTGTCGCCCGGAATCTCGGGCCAGGTGCTGAAGTGGAGCGGCAGGAGCTTCCGCCACGGCTCAAGGGAAGACAGGTAGTCGTCGGCCATGCCGGCGTGTTCCAGCGCCCGCGCCAGGTAGAAGCGGAAATAATACGAGGCGCTCAAGACCCCGTCGGGCGTGGTCCCCGGCTCGATGGACAGCATCTTGCGCAGGACCTGCTGCTCGCTGCCCTTGGGGACAACGTCGTAGAGAACCGCCAGGATGTTGGCCTGCTGGCTGAACACCTTTTGGTCGGAATTGTCGGCGAGGAGCTGACGGTCGGCGTTCCAGCACTTTCCATACAGGCCGGCGCGCACCCGGGAGGCGCGTTCGCGGTATCGGCCGGCGATGACCTGGTCGCCCAGGTTCTGCTCGAGGTCGGCGGCATCGATGAGCGCGCCCAGGTATTCGAGCGTGGTGATGCACGACTCGCCGTGGGAGTCGTAAGTGGGCGTTTCGCCGGAGGATACCCAGTCGATGAAGCTCCACCAGGGCAGTTTTTCGAGCAGGCCGTCCTCCTTTTCATGGGAGCCGAACCAGCCGAGCACTGCGCGGGTGCCCTGGAGCGACGAACGGACCGGCGCCGGGTCGGGCCGGTACATCCAGTAGTCGTGCAACATGCCGATCCACAGCAGGGAAAAAGTCGGAATGGTCTGGGGCAGGGCACTGGGATAACGGCTGCGCGTGAGGCCTTCAGGGAAACGCGAATCATCGAAGGCCGCGAGCGCCTGGCGGCCGAGACGGTCGTCGCCGCCCACCGTGTAAGAGATCAGGGCCTGGATGCGCGTATCGCCGATGTACTGGAGCTGCTCATAGTAGGGCGTGTCCATGTAGGTTTCATGGGCGTCGAGCCGGGCGGTGCGCCAGCTGATCTCCCAGATCTTGTCCAGGTCGGCTTGGCCGGTCTGGAGCTTGGCGCGCTCTTCAAAGGGATAGGCGGTGAAGCTGGCGGTAAGCGATTCGAGGGTCAGAGGCTGGTCGGCGGTCTGGATATCGAGGTCCAGATAGCGCCAGGTGCGCCACCAGAGCGGTTCAAAGGTTCGGTGCTGCCCGCCATCGGGGAGGAAGCTGTCGTTGAGTCCCAGGGCCTGGCGGTCGTCCACTGCATCGCGGTCGCCCTTGTGCTTGTCCTTGTCATACAGGGCTTCTGAGTAGGTGAGGCGGATTTTGGCGCCTTTACCGCCCGAGACGGCCAGACGGGGGTAGGCGGTGGTGAGGGTCTTGCGATCGAGAAGCAGGCGAATGTGGCTGCCGCCCGGGACCGTAACAGCCGCCGCAGGAAATGCGTGCAGTTGAGACGGTTTAGTTGATGCCGGATCAACGCGAACGATTTCCCCGGGGCTGGTGGCTGAATACTCCATGTGCGGGAGGCCGTCGGGCACCAGGTCCCAGAAGTTGTCGCCGGTAACCTCGGCCGAATGCGCTTTGTTCACGCCCGGAAAAATGCTGTCGCGCATGGGAGTGCCCGCCGCAACCCAGCCCGACCCAGGCCCCGCCGAAGAATTCCAGCCCCAGTCGTACTTTGCCGCATCGACCTCCTCCCCAGGACCGGAAGCGAAATACTCCTGCAGCGTGATGGAGCTGCGATCGAGCGCCCGGTGGCCCGGCTCCTCCTCCACCATCCAGCCCGCCGGCGTGCTGATGGAGGCGTCGCCGGTGGCCTCGCTTTCCAGGAGAAATGCCGTCCGGTCGCTCATCTGGGCAACCGGGGCGTAGACACCCCAGTTCCAGACCGTGGCGGTGATGAGGTTTTCCCCGGCTTTGAGCATCGGGGCCAGGTCGAAGCGCTCATACCGCCAATGGCCAAGGTCGCCGCGGGCCGGGCCATCGCCAACCCGGGTCCCGTTCACGTAGAGTATGAATCGGTTATCGGCGCTGACCCGGACCATGTAGCCGGCTGGGACCGTCCCGAGCTTCAGGGACCGGCGGAAGTGAAGTACGATGGGTTCGCGCAACGGCGCCGTTGGATGGGTGATCCACGAGGCGCTCCAGTCGCGGGCAGGCGGGTCAGGCGCTGCGGGCATCGATTGCCCAGGCAAAGCCGAAGGGTTTGAAAGCATGACCACGGCAACGATGGGAGAGAGCAACAAGAATGGACGCATGGCGAAGACCTATCCGGATTCAGTTCAACAGCTTATCTGAAAGGACCGCAGCGCTACGAGGGGCGGCGGCATTTTTGGGGAAATGCCGGTTTTTCCGGTCTCTATGCGCTTGATTTTGCGAGGTTGTAACCTCGCATTCATCTTTCCCCGGTAGCCTGTCGGGTAGCTTTGATCAGGTGATCGAACAAGTGTCAGAGATTCGAATTTCCCAAGTTCAATTTCAGCCCGACCCCGGGTCTGCCGCGAGCAAACCACCGGACAAGGCTTCTCCCCCCGGGGAAGTGTCGGACGTCCGGAAGTATCTGCTGTCGCGGGGCAGTTCGGCCACGGCCGACCGGATCTTTCATGGGCTGATGGTGCTGTGCGGGCTGAGCATCTTTGGAATCGTGCTGCTGATCGCCGTGGAACTGCTGAAGCGCTCGGACCTGGCCTGGGCCCAGTTCGGGCTCCAGTTCTTCTTCCAGGCCGACCTCGACCCGGTGACCCATCAGCCCATCTACTGGGATCCGGTCAACGGGCATTTCAGCGCCCTGCCGTTTGTTTACGGCACCCTGGTTTCCTCGTTCCTCTCCCTGATTCTGGCGGTTCCGCTGGCGGTCGGGGTGGCCATCTTCCTCACCGAGATGTGTCCCCTGGCGTTGCGCAACATCCTGGCTTTTCTCACCGAGCTTCTGGCGGCCATTCCCAGCATCATTTACGGGTTGTGGGCTGTGTTCGTCCTGGTGCCGCTGCTCCGGGAACATGTGAATCCGTTCCTGATCAAGTACCTGGGCTGGACGGGGCTTTTCGCGGACGACAATCCCACCGGACTGGGCTTTGTATCGGCGGCTGTCATCCTGGCCATCATGATCCTGCCCATCATTTCGTCTCTCACCCGCGAAGTGATGATCGCGGTGCCCCACTCGCAACGGGAGGCGGTCCTGGCGCTGGGCGCCACCCGCTGGGAGATGATTCGCATGGGTGTTCTGCGCAACGCGCGCATCGGGATCGTGGGCGCCATCATCCTCGGGCTGGGGCGCGCGCTGGGGGAAACCATGGCTGTCACCATGGTCATTGGCAACACGCCTGAAATTCACCATTCGCTCCTGGCCAACGGGGCCTCGATGGCTGCCGTGATTGCCAACGAGTACGCCGAGGCAGTCAGCGACCTGCATCGCTCTGCCCTGACTGAGATCGGGCTGGCCTTGTTTATCGTGACCATCATTGTGAATGCCTGTGCGCGCCTGCTGGTGTGGGCGGTAACCAGGGGAGCTCCGGCGCGCGTGGTCTGACGCGCCGGATGCTGAACGAAGCTGGGAAAGGGTTGTGTGAACACGGCAAGCCAATCGATCCTCGAGCAGCATGATCCGGGCATTTACGGATCGGGCTGGTCACGTTTCTTTCCATCCTGGCTACTGCGCTGGTGATACTGCCGTTGCTGGCCATCTTCGCCTATCTCGTTTACAAGGGCGCTAGTTCTCTCAACCTCGACTTCTTCACCAAGATGCCCAAGCCTCCGGGTGAGACGGGCGGCGGCATGGCCAATGCCATTGTCGGCTCGGCGGTGCTGCTGGGGTTGGCGAGCGTCATCGGCATTCCCATGGGAATTGGCGCCGGCGTCTTATCTGGCCGAGTTCGGTCGCGGCACCCAGCTGGCCAACGCCATCCGCTTCACCGCCGATGTGCTCAACGGGGTTCCGTCCATCGTGATGGGTGTTGCGGCTTACGCGTTGATCGTCAGCCCGCACATGAGCTTTCTTCCCTTCACGGGGCATTTCTCCGCATTCGCGGGCGGAGTGGCGCTGGGCATCATGATGATTCCCACCATCACCCGCACCACCGAAGAAATGCTGCTCATGGTGCCCAATGCGATTCGCGAAGCCGCATTGGGATTGGGAGTGCCCAACTGGCGTTCCGTGCTCGCCATCACCGTGAAGACGGCGTCGCCGGGAATCATTACCGGGTGCATGCTGGCGTTTTCGCGCGTTGCCGGCGAAACGGCGCCGCTGATCTTTACGGTGCTGGGCAATGCTTTCTGGAGCACAAGCCTGAACCGACCCATCGCCGCTTTGCCGCTGCAGATTTACGTCTTCGCCCTCTCGCCCTACGATGACTGGCATCGACTGGCCTGGGCGGGTTCGCTGGTGTTGATTGCTCTCATCGTGCTTGCCGTTTCCCTGGTGCGCTACGTGACCAGCCGCGGCGTTTTGAAAGGGAACAGCTAAAGCAGGTTCGTAGTTTCGAAGTGTGCGCCGAAATGGGTCAGTCAAACTCAAGAACAACGAACTGAGAACCTGGGTTTGCAAGGAGAAATGCGTACGTGGGCGTCGGCATTGAAGTCATAAACCTGAATGCGTGGTACGGAACGAATCACACGCTTCAGGATATCAATCTGCATATCCCTGCGAACCAGGCCACTGCCTTGATCGGTCCGTCAGGCTGCGGCAAGAGCACCTTTGTCCGCTGCCTCAACCGCATGCACGAAACCAATCCCATCGCCCGCGTCACCGGCACGGTGCGCATCGGCGACCTGGACATTTACGAAGACGCCAAGCCGGTACAGATCCGGCGTCGCGTGGGCATGGTGTTTCAACGACCCAACCCTTTCCCCACCATGTCGATCTACGACAATGTGGCCTCGGGCCTGAAGCTGAACGGCTATACGAACCGCCGCGCGCTCGACGAGATCGTCGAAAAGTCGTTGAAGAACTGCCGCGCTGTGGGAAGAAGTCAAAGACGATCTGAAGAAAGAAATCGGGCGCCAGCCTCTCCGGGGGCCAGCAGCAGCGCCTATGTATTGCGCGCGCCCTGGCCGTCGATCCTGAGGTGTTGCTGATGGATGAGCCCGCGTCGGCGTCTCGATCCGGTCTCGACGTCCGAAGATCGAGGACCTTATCTTCGAACTGAAATCGCAGTACACTATCGTGATTGTGACGCACAACATGCAGCAGGCGGCGCGCGTGGCGGAGAAGACGGGATTCTTCCTGAACGGCCAGCATGGTGGAGTTCGATGCGACCCACAAGATCTTCACGAACCCCAGCGACAAGCGGACTGAAGACTACATCACTGGGAGGTTCGGATGACACGCAAACGGTTCCAGCAAAGCCTCGATGATTTGAAAGAAAATCTCCTGGTCATGGCCGGGCTGGCCGAGCAGGCGATTCAGCGCGCCATCGAAGCGTACCGGGTGCGCGATCTTTCCATCTGCGACCTGGTCAGCCGCAGCGAAGTCGCCATCAATCGCATGGAACGCGACATTGACCAGGCCGCCCTCGACCTGCTGGCCATGGAGCAGCCCACGGCCATCGATCTGCGCTTCATCCTGGCGTGATCAAGATCAATGCCGATCTGGAGCGCGTGGGCGATGCGGCCAAGAGCATCAGCGAGCGCGTCCGCAACATGGAGGCGCTGGGCGACCGTCGATCTGCCCGTCGATATTCCGCGCATGGCTTCGCTTGCCGCCGACATGGTGCGCAAGAGCCTGCAGTCGTTCATCGAAGCCGACGCCGAAATGGCGCGCGGCGTTCTCACCATGGACGATGCGGTCGACGCGATGAACCGCGCCGCGTACAAGGCGCTCACCAAGGTGATGGAGGAGCAGAGCCACCTGGCTCCGCAGGCTTTGAATGCGCTGATGATCAGCCGCAGCCTCGAGCGCGTCGCCGACCATGCTACCAACATCGCCGAAGACGTGATCTTCTGGGTGCAGGGCGCCGACGTGCGCCACTACAAGAGCGTGAACGTCCAGGCAAGCAGAAGGCTCGGACGCAGCCAGAACAACGCCCCCCGCCGCCGGCCATCGCACGCCTTGCCTGAAATCCGATTCCGAAGCCACTCGCATCGGCGGGCGTTAGTCTGTTTGTGTGACCCACAGTCGAGGAGCAGGGAGCAGCAACGAGCGCCGCCGGAGCGCCGCCGAATTCTATCGCCGAAGAACTCCGCACGCCTGCGGCCAGTTGCAGGCATCCGAGCAGCGGCGCGAACGGCTCCTCGGATACTCGAAGCTCCTCATCGCTATCGCGACTCTCGCCGCTGCACTATTGCTGCCGCGCTCACATTCTGGCGTTCGCGCTGTTGGCTGGCTCCGGTCGCCGCGTTCATTGTCCTGGCCGTGCTGCAGGAAAAATTGCTTGTCTTCGATCCGCTATCGCACCCGGGCGATTGCGTTTTATGAGCGTGGTCTGGCGCGATTGAATGATCAATGGGCAGGCACGGGCGAGACAGGCGAGCGCTTTCTCGATCCGTCGCATCCCTATGCGCGCGACCTCGACCTCTTCGGCCGCGCGTCGCTGTTCGAATATCTTTCCAGTGCCCGCACCACGCGCCGGCGAAGAGACGCTGGCGCGATGGCTGCTCGCGCCGCGCCGCATCCCGGCGAAGTTCTCGCCCGCCAGGCCGCGGTTCGTGAATTGCAGGCAGCGGGTGAAGTTTCGCGAGCGCCTCTTCTGCGCGGGCGAAACGGTACGCCTTGGCGTGCATCCCGAAACATTGTCGGCCTGGGGCGAAAGCAGCCCCGTCTTTACGCACAGAAATGTCCGCATCGTGGTTTCTGTCCTTGCGATTCTCTGGATTCTGAGCCTCGTCGGCGTGGGCGCTGTGGGACCTGCCCGTCCTCGCCATTGCTCGTGACGGTTCTGAATTTCGCCTACGCTCATCGGCTGCACGCGCGGCTGGAGAAGGCCGCCGCCTCGCTCGAGAACGCCACGCAGGACCTGCAATCTACTGGCCGAGGTGCTTCGGCTCTTTGAGCAGGAACAGGTTGTCGTCGCCCCGGTTGCTGGCACTTCAGGCGGCCTTGCGGCGCGATGGAATTACTTCCGTCCGAGGCCATCGGCAAACTGGCGCGCATCGTCGATCTGCTTCGAATCGCGGCACAGCCTGTTTGCGCGGCCGCTCGACCTGGTCATGTTCTGGAGCGCGCAACTGGTTTTTGTCGCCGAGCGCTGGCAGCGGAAGTTTGGTCCCGCCATTCGCGGATGGATGGACGCAGTCGGCGAATTCGAGGCCCTCACTTCGCTTTCCGCATTCGCCTACGAGCATCCGCAGCACATGTTTCCGGAGTTTGCCGGCGCTGCGCCGTTGTTCGACGCGCAAGGCCTGGCGCATCCGCTGCTGCCGGCCGATAACGCCGTGGACAATGATGTGAAGTTGGGCGAGCCGATCGCAGCTCATCCTCCTCAGCGGGCCCAACATGGCCGGCAAGAGCACGTTCATTCGCTGCTATCGGCGTCAACGCGGTGCTGGCGCAGTGCGGCGCACCGGTGCGCGCGCGGAGGCTGCGCATGTCGCCGCTGAAAGTGGCCGCATCCATCTGCATTCTCGACTCGCTCGCCGGCGGCATGTCCCGCTTCTACGCGGAGATTCACCGGCTCAAGCTGATCGCCGATCTGGCGCAAGGCCCCGTGCCGGTGTTGTTCCTGCTCGATGAATTACTCTCCGGCACCAATTCGCACGACCGCCTCATCGGAGCGCAATTTGTGATTGAGCATCTTCTCGAGCACGGAGCGGTCGGCATTGCCAGTACGCACGACCTTGCCCTTGCCCAGATCCCGGCGAGGTTCGGCGAGACGGGCCGCCAATTTTCATTTCGAGGACCGGCTGGAAGGCGATCGATTGGTCTTCGACTACAAGCTGAAGCCGGGAATTGTGCAGACCAGCAACGCATTGAAGCTGATGCGCGCGATCGGACTGGGAGTTACAAGTTGAGTTAGTAAGTCGAGTTACAGCTGCCACCAGTCGAACGCCTGCATGCGCGGATAATACAAACCGGCGCGGACGGCCACGCTCTGGCCGTGCAGGTTGCGCAAAACCCGGGCGTAGAGCTCAAGCTGCGATGCAAACAGGGCGCGGAACCTGGCCAACACTGCCGCCGAATCGGAGTGATCCTCGTGAGCGGTCTTGTAATCGATGATCCACCAGCAGTCGTCGCCCTCCACGCCTGGTGCACCTGCCGCGCGGAAGATGCGGTCGACGCGCACCTCGCGCAGGCTCCCGGCGATGATCCCTGCCCAGCGCACCTCGCTTGCCGCGCCCGCGTGCGGCGACAGAATCCATTGCGCATTCAAATCGTGCGTGGCGTGGATGGCAATTTCCAATGCCTGGCCGGCGATTTTTGCGGCCTGTTTCTGATCCACGCCCACCCCGCGTAACTGGCTTGTGATGCGCGGCCGCATGCGTTCGAGGGCAAGGCGCGCGGAAGGCCAGTCCGAGATAGCGCGGAGCCGTGCCAGTTCTTCGAGCAGCGCGTGCACAGCGCTTCCCAGAGAGCGCGAAAGCACTCCGCCCTCATGGCGCCGGTAGAGTTGCGAGCCGGCCAATGCAGCCACGTCGGAGTCGCCGTGCGAGCGACACGGGAAACGTGTCGGGCGGCCGGTAATCGGGTGGGAGCCGCCGCACGACCGCCGGCTTTCCCGGCTGCGGCATCACAAGCAGGTTATTCGCATGGGAGGCGGCGAGAGAAGTAATCTGCGCCTCTTGCGGCTTGTCCTTCCACTCCTCGAATCGCTGCCGGACTTCGTCTTCGAGAGCCGGCCAGGCCGTCGCGAGCAGTGTGCCCTTCGGATCGGGCAGCGTAAAACTTCCATCGCGCTCTTCCTTGTATGCCGGCCTGGCAAATAAATGCAGCTCTTCCCGCGCGCGGGTGGAGGCCACGTAGAGGATGCGCCGCATTTCCTGTGACTCGCGCTTCCGATAAACCCGGTCGACCCACCTCTTGGCCTTGCCGCTCTCCGTGCCTTTCGAGGGCAGCGGAGCGACGAGAAACTCGGTGATGTCGCCCGCCATCGTCGGCGTGTTCAAGCCCCCGCTCCAGCCACGAGAGCAGCTTGAAGTCGTTTCGCCCGAATGCGGCCTGCAGGTCGGGCACGATGACGACTTCAAACTCCAACCCCTTCGATTTGTGAATGGTCATCAACTGCACGCCGTAATCGCTGGCGGCTGCGGGGTCGGGCTGGGCATTGAGTTGTTCAAGCGCGCCGGCGAGTCCGCGGCCAAGCAGGTCCGGCTCGCCGTACTGCAACTGATCCAGGCATCCCCAGAGCCGGTCGACGTTGGCGCGGCCGGTCGCGTCCACGCAGTCTGCGCCTCCCAGGCGCAGCCAGACCTGTTCGAGCCAGGTGCCAAGGGAGGTTGCCAGTTGTGCGGCGCGCAGGTCCGCCGCTGCTTCGATCGTCTCGAGCACTCGCTGCGCAGATTCGCGGCCGTCCTTGCTGAGCAGGTGAAGCCGAGAGGCAAGCAATTCCGGAACAGGCCGGCGAAGAACCTCCGCATCATCCGCGCTCGCGAGCCTGTGAAGGTCGGCCAGCGAGAGCCCGCACCAGGGCGCACGCAACACGCCCAGCCACGCGACCCGGTCTTCACGATTGAACAGGGCGCGTGCAAGGGCTAGCGCGTCGAGGACTTCGGGCCGGTCGTTGAGTGATTCAAGATCGACGGCGCGGAAGGAAATTGCCGCTTCGCGCAGAGCCTGCGCGACCGGGGCGAGAGCTTTTTTGGCGCGGCCCAGAACCGCAATTCGATACTTTTCGCCACGGGCGCGCGCAGCTTCGATGCGGTCTATATGACTGCGGATCAGCGCGACAATCTCGGCGGTCTGCGCCTGGTGCAGCATCTCCCGCTTCTGCGCAGCTTCCTGTTTGCGCTGCAAGACGTCGGGGCGGGACGAATTAGCTTTCACCGTCTGCGGAATGAAATCCGTGTGCAGACGAAAATCAGGTTCGCGATCCGATGCACCGTCACGCGCTGGTTGTGCCTCGGAGAGTTCGATTCCGCTTCCATCATTGGCCGCAAAGATCTGCCTGAATGCCTGATTGAGTTTCTTGACGAGCTTCGGCGCGGTGCGGAAGTTGGACGACAGCGGAACGAAGTCGAGCTTGAGCGCCTCCCCGGTCGGCAACTCGAGGCCGGCATGGCGCACGCGCGGGAACAGCTCGGCATCCGCATCGCGGAAGAAGTAGATGGACTGCATGGGATCGCCCACGACGAAGACGGTGCGGCCTTCAGGCCCGGGCCACGCGGCCACCAGAGAACCGATCAGCTTGTGCTGACGGCGGCTGGTGTCCTGAAACTCATCCACGAGCAAGTGATGGATGCCGTCGGCGATGTTGATTGCCGCGTCGCTGGGTAACTCGTCTTCGCCTTTGAGTACGCGCTGCGCCATCTGCGACACTTCGGTAAAATCCACCACGCCGGCTTCGGCAAATTCCACTTTCAGTTCCGCGGCCGCGCGCCGCAGGAGCGTGAAGCAGGCGCGGATGATCTGCCAATCCTCTTCCGGGTAGCGAGCCGGCGGCAGTTGATTCACGGCATTCAGTTTTTCTTCAAAGGGCGGGATCGCATCGAGCCGATTGACGAGATTTTTGATCCTGCCCTTCTCGTCCGGGGACTCCAATGGAAAGCCACGGGTAACGTTGAAGGAACTCGGGCTGCATAATTTGCCGTCTTTTGTCAGCAGCATTTGCGCCATGCAGAGATAGCCCTGTCGCGCTTCCTCCAGCGCGTCGGGGTTCCGAAACGGCTGGCACGGCAGCCCCGCAAACTGGAATAGCTTGCACTGCTGCCATTTGTTGCGTTGCCCGCAGGAGAAGCGCGCCAGGTCGATTGCCTCGTCGCGGACGTCCTCATCGATAAGAACGTCGAGTTCGTTTACGGCCTCGGCAACGGCGCGCGCAAAGGGCCGCTCGAGGCTCGCGCGCAGCGCGTCCCAGTCGACCTCGCGCATCTCGGCGAAGTCGCGCAGCCAGAATTCCTGCATCCAGCGGTCGCGCTCCGCCAGCATCTTCACCAGCAGGTCTTCCATTTCCTGCAGTCCGTTGTCGCGCCACGAGAGCAGCGCCTCAACGGCCGGACCAAGCGAGGCAGACCCAGGGGACAAATCGCCCTCGCCGATCTGATCGAGCGTCCGGCGCGCGGCGTGGCGATACAACTCCGCTGGCCGCTCCGTGATATCGAGGCCGCCGCCCAGTCCCGAGAGCAACGGCTGTTGTAGCGCCAGCTCATAGCAAAAGGAGTCGATGGTCGAAATGCGAAGCTGCGCCGGCATTTTCAGCAGGTCCCATCCCAGCGCGCGCGAGTGCTGCAGTGCGCGCTGGGCCAAGAATTCCATCGAGAACTCGTCGTCGGCGGGCGTGCGTGGATCCGCGGCGGCCGCCTTTTCCAGCTCCGACAAAATGCGGTTGCGCATCTCGGCTGCCGCCGCCTTGGTGAACGTAATCGCGACGATGCGGCCCGGCTCATCGACCTCGCTCAACAGGCGCAGAAACCGGCGCGTGAGCAGGTCGGTCTTGCCCGAGCCCGCGGGCGCCTGGACGAGAATCGAACGGCCGGCGTCGAGTGCCTGCTCGCGCTGGCGCTGATCGGGCGGCGCGGGGCGGGTGATGCTACTCATCGCCTGCCTCCCATCCATTTTCTTCGTCTTCGTTTTCCTCTTCGTCGTTGCGTTCTTTCACGCGGCACAGCGAATACAAGCCGCATCGTTCACACGTCGCGGGATAATCGCGTGGGTCAACGTCCGCTTTTCCGGCAAGGAAATCGCGCGCCAGTTGTTCGATGGCTTCCTTCCATTGGGAAAGATGTTCGGGCGTGAGGGGATTCTTCACCAGGCCCGACTTCCCATCGAGGTCGCCGTCAAGAGTGGCGACCGCATTGCGCACCTTGCCTGCGAAAGAAGGATCCCCTGTGCGGACCTTGGCGAAGACCAAACCGCCGGTCTCTCTTTCGCGATCCAACCCGAACGCTGCATACAGCGGCAGTTGAACATCATCCGGACGCGGCAGCTCCCAGGACTTGATCGCAACATTGCCCGACTTGTAATCGATCACCAGCAGCGAACCATCGTTGAGCCGATCGAGACGATCGAGCCGCAGCTTCAATGTGAGCCCGGCAATCGTGGGGTTCGCATCCTCCTCCGTGGCGTCGACCGTGAAAGGCACACGCGTTCGTTCGTATTCGAGCCATTCAGTCACGAGGCGGACGAGCCGCTTCTCTTCAAGCTCGAGATAGCGCGGCTGCATTTGCTCCCGCGCCGCGAGCGGCAACTCCTCCGCCAGCACGCGTTGCACGTGTTCTTCGACGAACACTCGCAAACCTGGTCCCAGTTCCTGGAGTTCCGTGAAGGTTCGAATGCCACGGTGAGTTGGGCCGCCCCACACGGCGTGAAGCACGGCGTGCAGAAGCTTGCCGCGCTGGCTCGCGCTAAGCCCTGCTTCCGCCGCGTCCCACTCCTGTGCTCCCAGCCGCGTTGTGGCGAATGCCTTGAAGGCGCATTGGGATTGGGCCGTGAGCACGTTGGACCCGCCCGGCATCTTGTGAACCTGCATCGCCGCGGGTTGTGCGGCTCCATCATCAAACAGGCTCAGTTGGGCGGGGCTCTTTTTCAGGCGAACAGCCGGAAGAATTGCGGGAGCCGCTGGAACGGGGACCCGCTCCCGGTCCTCATATACGACGGTCCGCGGCTTTTTTGCCGCATCGGGCGCAAGCTCGGAGGGCAGTGGCCGTGGTGTGCCGGCGATCGAAGCCACCAGCCGCGATGGGCGTGTCTCCACCCCCTCTTTCTGGTGCGCATAGCTGATGGTGATCTCGGGCGCGGCGGCCAGCAGCCGGGCGGTGATGGACTCGGCCAGTTCCCAGTCAAGCTGGGGAGAGGCATGCGGCATCCGCGCGGAGCGCTGCACGTCGATGGGAAGCAAGGGGTGCGTTCTTCCGCTCCCCGGCCAGGCGCTCTCGTCTGCGCCAAGAAACCAAATCGCATCAGCGCTGAGCCCCGCGGATTCGGCCGGCCCGGCGATCTGGATTGGAGCATCCTCCGATTCCGCCGCGTAGAGGGTTTCGGCAAGTGTGCGCTCAAGCGTGGAACGAAATTCGCTCCACTTCATGGTGCGGCCGTCGAATCCCAGAGATCCGCATGAATCGACCGCCTGCTGCCAGCGGCTGATGGCCTGAAATTCCGCACTCGCCGGCGAGCTGCGTCCCGGCCAGCCGATCGTCTCCAGCAACTGGGGAACGAGCCCGGCCCACTCCAGCGGGCCTTGTGTCTGCGGAGTTGCTTCAAGACGTTTTTGCGCGCTTGCCATGCGCTCGACCCACGCACTCGGAAGAGCCGCAGAGCCGGGCCGCTGGCGGACAAAGGCATTCAGGGTCCAGCGGGTTCGTTGCAGGCTTTTCCTCCGCAAACCGCGCATGAACGACTGCAGGGCCGCGGCTTCCTCGGGGCTTGCCGCGCCGGTCCCGCTGCCCAGCAGCCAATCCACTTCGTGCTCGTCGATTGCGTCGTCGAGCCAGCGCAGGAGGAGGGTCGCCGCGCGCGCCAGGCCGACATCGAGGAGCGGCACACCCAGTGAGAACTCGAATCGAAGCGGCTGCGCGCCGACGCCGGGTTTCAGGAATGCCCGCTCGATCTCGCCCCGGCGCTGACTTGCATCGTGGGCGACGACCAGCACGCGGGCTGATGGATTGGCTCCAAGATAACGACTGCACCACAGCGCGCAGGCACTCAGTTCGGCCTGCTCGTTCGCCGCGGCATACGAGTGGATAGCTGAGGCTTGCTCGCCCGGCGCAATCGAGCGAAATTCGCCCCACGCGTCGAACACCTTTTGCTGGATGGGCAAGAGGCGGTCAAATCCAGCCAGCACGAGCGGCGGCCGGCCGGCATCTCTGTCATCGAGGCGCGCCAGGAGTTCGAAAGGCACGCGGCTCGCGCTGATCAGGCCGCCGGCGCGACACGCATCGTCGAATTCGGAAAGCCAGCCGCTGAAGGCTCCATGGTCCTGCAGCCAGGCGCTGCGCGCGGCCGGTCGAAGCAGGTGCGGAGCATGCGCGCAGAGGAGCTCGTGCGCTTCCATCGCCAGTTGGGCGAGGCGCCGGCGCGGAGGCTCGGTCCAACCCGCGGTGTGTCCGCTGTCGCGAATGATGCGACACCACAGCGACTCCTCCTGCAGCGGGTTGAGCAGCAGCAGTCCATCTGCACCGCGATCGGCCCACGCCGAGCGGGCGAAACTCCTCCAGTCCAGAACCTGGGGCGCGGGCCACGCCGCTAGCCCTTCGGCGCGGCGGGCGCGATGGAAGGCCGCCTTGACCGCCCGGGCAGCGCGTTCACTGGCTGCAACCACGATGCCGCCGCCGCGCAGCCACGCGTCCACCTCTGGCGCAGAAATGAAACCCATGTCAGGGTTATATACCTTGCGGAGCTGTGGAAGGGCCTGTTCTTCGCTTTTTTTTCGCCAAATCCCGATTGTGCAGAACCTGCGCCGAAGTGCCCGGACAAACGCCCATTACACTCATCTCATGATCAAGCGCATAGGCGTGCACCTGGGCACCGCGGGCGGCGCCTCCAACGCCGTTCTGCGCGCCCGCGCGGTGGGTGCCAACACCTTCCAGATGTTTTCGTCCAGCCCTCGCATGTGGCGCCCCGCGACCGTGGATCCCGAGCAGGCTGCCCGCTTGCGCGAACTGAGGGCCGCGCATAACATCACGCCGCTCGTGATCCACACCAGTTATCTCGTGAACCTGTGCAGCCAGACCGAAGAGGTGCGCACCAAAAGCATTGCCTGCTTTCGCCAGGAAATCGAGCGCGCGCTCACCCTCGGCGCGGACTACCTCGTCCTCCATCCCGGCTCATGGAGAGGACTCAGCCGCCACGAGGGGCTCAGGCTGGCCGCCGAATCCATCGAACGCGCCCTGGACGGGTTCCCCTGGCAAAGCACCAGCTTCACCATCCTCATCGAAAACACCGCCGGCTCGGAGTTTTCGCTCGGCGGCAGCTTTGACCAGGTCGCCGAACTCGTCTGGCTTCTGCGCACCCACGCGCCGGTGGCGGTCTGTCTCGATACCTGCCACACCCATGTCGCCGGTTACGACATCGTGACCGCCGACGGCTATGAAGACACCATGATTCAGATCGAGGCCACGGTCGGCTTCGATGCTGTCCGCGTGTGGCACTGCAACGACGCCAAATCGGCGCGGGGTTCGAAGCTCGATCGCCATCAGCACATCGGGAAGGGAACCATCGGCAAAGAGCCGTTTCGCCGCCTGCTCAACGATCCCCGGTTCGTCCACTCCGCCTTCATTGCCGAAACCCCGGTTGACGACGACGGCGATGAAAAGAGCAATGTGCGCGCCTTGAAGCGCCTGGTCAAGAAGTCTGAATAAATTATGGCGTCGTCGCGTCGAGCGCTAAGATGGACGCGCTGATTCCGTTTGGGCAATCCATCAAGCCGCCCTGTAACGAATGACTGGATTCAACCTCGCCGGGCTGCGAGTCTGCGGGGAAAGGCTTTCATCGAAAGGAAATCGTCGCATGTGGAATCTTCTCAAAACCTCCCCGCTTCTTCTCGCACTCGCGCTGTTCACCGCCATTGCCGCTCATGCCCAGGCGCCGGCCAAGGATGCTGCCCCCAAGCCGCCCGACAGCCCCTCCAAGGTCCTGCTTGACTCGTGGAATAACATCGGCCGCAAGCTCATTGCCATGGCGGAAGAGATGCCCGAGGACAAGTACGATTTCAAGCCCGTTCCCGCGCAGCGCAGCTTTGCCGAGCAGTTGCTGCACGCGTCCGGCGCGAACTACTTCTTCATCAATCCCGCCAAGGGACTCGAGGCTCCCAAAGGCGGCCCGAAGCGCGCCGATTACAAGACCAAGGCCGAAGTGGTTGACTACGTGCGCAAGTCCTTCGCTGATGGAGCCGCGCTCATTGCGAGCAAGGGTGATTCCGGTATGAGCGATCTGATGATCGATCCGTTCTCGAAAAATCAGGCTCGCTTCAGCGACTTCGCCTGGGATTTCATCGAACACTCCGGCGAACACTATGGGCAACTCGTGGTCTACTACCGCGTCGCCGGCCTGGTTCCACCGGAGTCGCGGCCGAAGAAGTGATCATCCCATCGCCGCTCAGGTTGGATTGAGGGAAACGGGCCGCCCGTCCGCAAACCTGCCGCCGTTTACACTAGAAGTTTATGGCGGAAGAAAAAGAACAACGTTACGACCCGGCGGTGATCGAGCCGAAATGGCAGCAACGCTGGGTCGCGGATCCCGCGTTGTACGCGGCCGATCCCATCGACAGTGGCAAGCCCAAGTACTACGTGCTCGAAATGCTGCCCTATCCGAGCGGTCAGCTTCACATGGGTCACGTGCGCAACTATGCCATCGGTGACGCCCTGGCGCGCCACATGTGGATGCGCGGCTATAACGTGCTTCACCCCATGGGCTGGGATGCCTTCGGCCTGCCCGCCGAAAACGCCGCGCTCAAGAACAACACGCCGCCCCGCCAGTGGACACTGGCCAACATCGCGGGCATGAAGCGGCAATTCGGCCGCCTTGGCATGGGCTTTGACTGGTCGCGCGAGGTTACCACCTGCTTCCCCGACTACTATCGCTGGAACCAGTGGTTCTTCCTCCGCATGTACGAGCGCGGTCTTGTTTACCGCAAGAAGAGCAAGGTTAACTGGTGCCCTGAGTGCTGCACCGTGCTGGCCAACGAACAGGTTGTCGACGGCCGCTGCTGGCGCCACGAAGACACGATTGTCGAGCAGCGCGACCTCGAACAGTGGTTCCTGCGCATTACAGCCTACGCGCAGGACCTGCTCGACGGCCTCGACAAGCTCGACGGCTGGCCCGAAAAAGTGCGCACCATGCAGCGTAACTGGATCGGCAAGAGCGTCGGCACCGAAGTGGAGTTCGGGGTCGAAAACCGCGCCGAAAAGATTCGCGTCTTCACTACACGCGTTGACACTATCTTCGGCGCAACCAGCATCCAGCTTGCGCCCGAACACCCTCTCGTCGCCGCTCTCGCTGCTGCTGATTCCGGCCTTCGCAAGCAGGTGAACGAACTGCTCGAAGAACAGAAGAAGGCGCGCGAAGCCGGTGACGTCGGCGAGATTGAAAAGCACGGTGTACCCACCGGCCACTTCGCCATCAATCCTTACAATGGCGAGCCTGTGCCCATCTGGGTCGCCAACTATGTGCTTCTCGACTACGGCACCGGGGCCATCATGAGCGTGCCCGCGCACGACGAGCGCGACTTCGAATTTGCAACGAAGTACGCCATTCCCATCCGCCGGGTGATCGCTCCAGCTGATCCGAATGCCGAAGAGCCGGAGCTGCCTTTTACGACCAAGGATGGCGTCGTCATCAACTCCGGCGAGTTCAATGGACTGCCCTATGAACAGGCCGTTAAGCGGTTTCAGGAGGCCGCCGCCCGCGGTGGTTTTGGCGAGCCAACCATCACCTTCCGCCTCAAGGACTGGGGTGTCAGTCGCCAGCGCTATTGGGGCACGCCCATTCCCATGATTCATTGTGAGCGCGACGGCATCGTGCCTGTGCCCGACGATCAGCTGCCCGTGATCCTTCCCGAGCAGATCGAGATCACGCAGCAGGGCGGGTCGCCGCTGGGGCGCGTGCCTGACTTCGTGAACGTCACTTGTCCAAAGTGCGGGGGCCCGGCCCTCCGCGAAACCGACACGATGGACACCTTCGTTGACTCCAGCTGGTACTTCTACCGCTACACCGACGCGCAGAATTCTACGGCGCCGTTCGATCCCGCCACCGCGCAGTACTGGTTCCCGATCGACCAGTACATCGGCGGCGTCGAGCACGCCATTCTGCACCTCATTTACTCGCGCTTCTGGACCAAGGTGATGCGCGACCTCGGCCTCGTCACAAGCGATGAACCGATCCGCCGTCTCTTCACCCAGGGCATGGTCCTCAAGGACGGGGCCAAGATGTCCAAGAACAAGGGCAACGTCGTTTCACCCGACGAGATGGTTGCCCGCTATGGCGCCGACGCCGCCCGTATGTACGCCCTCTTCGCCGCTCCGCCCGACCGCGACCTCGACTGGCAGGAAGACGGCGTCGCGGGAGTCAGCCGCTTTCTCGCCCGGGTCTATCGCATCGTGACGAGATACGCGTCGCAGGCCAGGGGCGCCCAAACCGACTCATCCCCATCGCAGACAGGCGCAGCCCTGTTGCGCAAGCTCCACCAGACTATCGCCAAGATCACGCTCGACTTTGAAGGCCGGTGGCACTTCAACACCTGCGTGGCGGCCGTCATGGAGTACGTCAACGAACTGCAGGCCGCGGACGCGCAACTCGCGGCCGGCGAAATACCCGCTCCCGTTGTGCGCGAACTCCTGCGCTCGCTGGTTCTGCTGCTGGCTCCGTTTGCGCCGTACATTGCTGCCGAGTTGTGGGAGGAATTGGGTGAGCAGGGCACGGTGCTCCGCGCTCCGTGGCCGCGCAGCAATCCTGAACTCGCGAAAGAAACCGAGATCGAGATTCCGGTGCAGATCAACGGCAAGCTGGTCACGGTGATCCGGGTTCCCGCCGACGCGGATTCCGAAACGATTCAGGCTGCGGCCCTGGCCGATGAGAAAGTGATCGCGCGCATCGCCGGCAGGACGATCGTCAAAGTCATCGTCGTGCCGCGCAAAACGGTAAACCTGGTTGTCAGGTAACATGCAGCGCGAGTCGGTGCGCGCCACCCAGTCCGCCGTTGGGCAGATGGGCTGGGTGTTCGCGCACCCTTCGCTGACTGCCCTCGAAGTGGCCTGGCGCTGGATCTTCGGCGGGCCAATGCTTCTGGTCTGCTGGATCCAGGCGCAACGAATCCTGGCCCTGCTTCCGCCGGATTCGACGGGCCTCGACAGGGTCAGTCTGCAGGACCCGTGGGTTTCCGCCGTCCGCCTGGCGGATGCCTGGGATCTCTACCGGCCTCGCGTTGTGCATGTACTGGCGTGGCTCGGGCCCCTGGCGGCAGTCGCCTGGATCGTGGTTTCCGCCCTGGGCCGCAACCTGGTGATGAAGCGCCTCGAGCCGGGGACGCCGTTTCGTCCCGTCAGCATGATCGCCCTGCAGGCCGCGTGGCTGGCGGCCCTGGTCTTCACCTGTTGGGCATGGTTCCGTTCCATCGGCTGGGCCGCCGATCAGCATATTGGAAACGGGGCTGAGCCTGATCTCGTCGGCTACACCGTCTGGGTCGTCGTGTTCACCCTCGGCTTCTTCACCCTGTGGGCGCTGATCAGCTGGGCCGTCGCGATTGCGCCCATGCTGGTGCTTCTCGAGAAGCGGTCGGCATTGTCTGCGCTTCGTGAGAGCCTCAGGCTGGGGAAACCCTTCACCAGCAAACTGGTCGAAATCAACCTGGTGATGGGTATCGTCAAGCTGGCGCTGCTGGTGCTGGCCATGGTGTTCTCGTCGGTACTCATCCCCTTCGCCGAGCAGGTTGGCGCCGGCACTCTCCACGTCGAATGGATTATCGTCTCGATTTTCTACTTCGTTGCCAGCGACTACTTCCAGGTGGTGCGGCTGAAGGGCTTCATCGAGTTCTGGCGGTCATTTCGCGGGGCGTAGTCCCGCGGCGAAGCGTGCTTCCCTTCGAATATGCGCACATTTGCAGAATCTAATCCTGCCCCGTTTTTGTGGAAAGTTTAGGGCACAGCCTTGCTTACAAATCAGCCGGGCGCACGGCGCTGAGAAGGGAAGAGGAGTCAGGGCGATGGAGTGCAGGGATTGTGGTTTGATGCTGGATGCGTTTGGGATTTGTCCGCAAGCGGAACCGGAACTGGCGAGACAGACCTGTTCACCAATCTATTGCGGCAAATCTCTCGAAACGCATTCAAGAGAGGCATTGGCACAGGCAATTGCCGCGCTCAGCCACATGCAGAATTCGCGCCAGACGGCGCTGAGCATCCAGATGCGCGGTACCGGCATTGGGCGTTAACGGGTTTCCGGCCAAGCGCCCCAGACCTGTCCTGAGCGTAGTCGAAGGATCCGGATTCTCGGACCTGGGAAATCGAGACTTCCTACTTCGCCGTTTCAGGGTTCTCTTTTCGCGTACGCTGAGCTCGGCGAGTCCTAATCTATCCCATCCGAGTCCGCTTGAATTCTGCTCCCCGCCAGGTCTTTTCGAATTTGCCTTCGCGCAGATCAGACTCCGTCTTGAGCTTGGAAATTTCGCCCCGGGAAACCCTGTTGCCTTTGCCGTCTACCCAGACAATGTAGAGGTGTGCGTCCTCTCTGCCCGTGACGCCTTTCTCGTACTTCACTGAAACCATGACGTTCTGTGAGTTCTTTGTCCTGGCCTCGGACCTGCGTGACGCCGGGCCTCCCGTGTTCACGTCCCCGGCATAACCGCCCACGATGATCTTGTGGTAATTCAGGGCGTACAGTGATTTCGCCAGGTGCTCGGCAAAAAAAGTCCCCATGATCGGGCAGATGATCACCTGTTTGTTCTCTTGCTTCAGATCCCCGCCCCCAAAGCAACTCAGCATCTTGATCAGCACGTGAGTTTCAGCGAGTCCCATGTCGTGGAGTTGTTTCGCGAGGACGCCGTGGGGCAGTTTTTCTCCTTGATCGTTGACGATGTAACTCGGGTCTGACCCGCCGCCATGGCCTGCGATGAGAAGCATGTCGTCATCGCGCACGCAATGCAGCGGCCCCTCTGCCGGCGTCTTCGGCAGATCTCGCGGTTTGTAGATCAGCACCTCCCGGTCCGTCGCTTTTTCATCATGGGTGTTATAGAGGGAGCTTTGATACTTGGCAGTGTACCGGTTAAGCGTTGCCATGTTCGGTCCGGTCGCGCTGCCTTCTACAAACGGGTAATACACGTAGTGCAGCATCGTAGATCTCCTTTTGTGTGCGGAACAACGGGAATCTCCCAGCAGGCCTCAGAGTATATCTGAACACGACTTCAGTGCCGGGTGCCCAGGTCCGGATTTTCGGACCTGGGGTATCGAGACTAACTACTTCGCCGCTTCCGGGTTCTCTTTCACGAACGCTGCGCTCAACGCGTGCTTCTCCTGCGCCACTGGAAGCAGCGTGGGATAGAACTGGACAAACGTCGTGTCCACAGCGGCATGCTCCGCGTGGCAGGTGTAGCACGGCGCTCCCTTCGGTATCAGGGTTCCGTTCTTGTCCGGCGCGTCGAAGGAGAAGAACGCCCACTTGCCCGGGAATCGGGCCTCGTCCTTGACGTGTACTTCAAAATCCATCACACCGACCGCCTGGAAATGCCCGCGCTGATTGATCGAGCCCTTGCTCCGCGCTTCCCGGCCTTCAAGGATCATTACTGTCTTGTCCGGCCATGTTCCCGTGGCCAGGAAACTCCGGTAGGCCTCGGGATTGACGAAGACATTGTCGAACATCGACATGCCGCCCATATCCACCGCCTTGGGGGAGTAGCTCATATCGATCCCCGAGGTCAGGTAGATCCACTCGCGATAATGCGACGGAGGCAGCATATCGCCGTTTTTGGCGTAGGAGGGCGCCGTGGCCTGGGCCGCCTTCACCGCCCGGGCCGGGCGCTGGGCAATCCAGACCGCAAGTCCTCCCACAGCCAGGGACGCCATTATCGTAGCCAGAACACGAATACGCACGGGGGACCTCCGGGGATGCGCGCGGTCACAGAACCGAACCCCAACGCAGGCAGGTCATGGCTTCTCTGTGAACTTAGAAGACTTTCAAGTGAATGACGAAGTACTTTTTGGGATTTTCGCGAATAGCCTGTACCAATTGCTGCGCCTGGTCCATGGTCTGATCGGTGTGATCGTAGAGCGACCGGTTCTGGGCCAACTGGCCTATCGTGCCCTTGCCCTCGTTGATGCCCTTCAGGAGGGTGTCGAGACTGGTCACCGTCTCGTCGAGCTTGCCCGCAAATTCCGGATCCTTGGCAAGTTTGCCCAGGGCTCCCTTGCCGGCATTGACGTCGGCCACCAGTTGGTTGGTGTTGGCGACCGCTGAATTCAGATTCTTGTAGAGCGTGTCGTCCTTCAGGAGCTTCCCGGCGGTGCCTTTGCCTTCATCCAGTTCCACGGCGATGTTGTTGAGGCGGTCAATGGCTGACTCGGCGCGATTGTAGAGCGTATCGTCATGGATCAGCTTCCCCAGCGTGCCTTTGCCGCTGGCCATGGTGCGCGTGATGGTCTCCAGATTCGTGGTTACACGAGTGAGCTTTTGATAGAGCGCCGGATCGTTGACCAGCATCCCCGCAGAGCCCTTCTTGGAGTTCAGTGTATCGACAAAAGTATTGACTTTAGTCATCAGGACCGTGGTCTGTTTCAGCGCCTGCTCGCTGGCGTTCACCACTTCCTGGATGCTCGGCGTATCAACCGACTTCAGTTCAGCGTTGTTCCCGGGCGGCGGTCCCTTCGCGTTCTTCGAAGTAATGTCGACGTAGCTGTCGCCCAGAACCCCGGCCTGGGCGATGACCGTAGTGGAATCGGTGTGTAGTTCGCGCGCAAAGTCTTGCCCGATGCGCATGGTCACTTCCACCGGGAAGGGGTTGCGCGACGGCACTACCCTGATCTTCAGCACGTTGCCGATGGTCACGCCTTCCAGGGTGACCGGCGCCCCGCTTTTCAAGCCGCCTGCATTGTCAAAATAAGTGCGGAGCACGAGCTTGCGCGCGAACAGGCCGCCTGTCGATCCCGACATCAGGAAGATAAGAAAGATCAGTATGGCCACGGCGACCATGACCAGGGCCCCCACCTTCAGTTGCGACCACTGAATCTCTTTGCGGCTTGGCAACGTTGCTCCTTTGGTAAACCGCTCAGTTCCAATGCGTTGAGGATACCAGACCGTCTCGCGCGCTCAGCGGCCGTCTTCGAGGACGACGCTCGCCATGGCAAGGGCCGCCGTATGGGTGATCGACAACGCCGAACGATGGGCTCCCAGGCGCCGGGCCACCTCCGCCGCGCGGCCGTGGAACTGAAGCGCCGGCCGTCCGCCCGGCTCGCGAATCACTTCGATCTCCAGCCAGCTCACACCGCGGCTGATCCCCGTTCCCAGGGCTTTTGCGCCTGCTTCCTTGGCCGCGAACCGGGCGGCCAGGCTCTCCGCCGCGTTCCGTTTCCGCAGGCAATAGGCTTGCTCAGCCGAGGTATACACACGATTGAGGAAGCGCGATCCAAAGCGATCCAACGAGTGTTGGATGCGACTGATCTCCACCAGATCAATGCCCGACCCGACGATCATGTTGTCTATGAAGCTATCATCCGGCGCAGCGGCATGTACGAAACGCCAACAGCGGCGACTTCTGTGTCAAAGACAGTCACCCGCCGTTCGACTCCGGAACAGCCATAAAGCCCTGCGCCATCTATCCGATAAAGCGGGCATGAGGGTCAGCTGGGCAGAACGCGACGAAGAACGATCATCCCCGATTCCGTGGGCGTTGGAGATGAAAGCCATTTCCGTGGAAGAGCCCTCGCGGCTGGTGAAGACCCTAACCGGGGGCATTCTCGGCTGTGGCGGCTGGGTTCTGAGCCGCGGTGCGAGCGACTCCGGGACGGTCAGCATGCTGTTTGAATTCGAACGCCACGCCTGCCTCGACATCTACAGCGTGCTCATCGCCGCCGGCCTGGAACTTAGCCAATACGGTCATATCCGGTTCACCGAACTATGCCAGTGCACCCGCAGCCGGCAGCAGGAATGCGCCACGGAAATTGCCAGCGTCGATCTCGAAATTCAAACCCTTCGCGCCAAGCCGGTCGCTTCTTCCCACCGAGCAGGGTTGGCATAATCGGGGGAACCAACTTATCACGACACAACCTACCCCGCCTCCACCAGCCCATACCGTCGCTGCCACGCTTCTCTGAGGCGCGCCCATACCCGGGTCCGCTCGGCTTCGGTTCCTTCGCCCTCGCCGCTTTTGGCATGCGCAAACCGTGCCGCCTCCTGCTTGGCCAGCTCCAGCAATTGCCGGTCGCGCACCAGGTTCGCCACGCGAAAATCCGGCAGCCCGGCCTGCCGCGTTCCGAAAAACTCACCCGGCCCGCGCATCGCCAGATCCAGCTCCGCCAGTTCGAAGCCGTCCTGGGTGCGCACCATCGCGTTCAGGCGCTCCTCGCCCACTCCGAAACCCGCTGCCCCGTCATCAGGATGCAATAGCTCTTCGCCCCGCCGCGCCCCACGCGCCCGCGCAGCTGGTGCAACTGCGCCAGCCCGAACCGCTCCGCGTGCTCCACCACCATGACCGTGGCGTTGGGCACATCCACTCCCACTTCGATCACCGTGGTCGCAACCAGCACGTCAATCTCGCCGCGCTGGAAGCGCCGCATGATGATTTCCTTCTCGTCGGCATCGAGCCGCCCATGCAGCAGTCCCAGCCGCAACCCCGCCAGCGGGCCCGGTGCGCAGTTTCTCGTGCATCTCCACGGCCGACTTCAGCCCCGATTTCGCCTGCGGATTCGCCTCCGGCACCGCCTTCGGAAAGAGCTCAGCCGCTTTGCTTTTTCGCGCAGCTTTTGTCGGCGCCGCCTCGCCGCCCGTCTCCGGTTCATCGTGCGAGAAATCCAGCTCCGGCTGGTCGTCCTTTGTCCCCTCGATCACCGGATACACAATGTATGCCTGCCGCCCCTGCTCCACCTGCTTGCGCACAAATTCCCACACTTCGTCGGCCCGCTCGTCCGGCACCCGCCGCGTCACAATCGGCGTGCGCCCCGGCGGCAGCTCGTCGAGCACGCTCACGTCGAGATCGCCGTACAGCGACAGCGCCAGCGTGCGCGGAATCGGCGTCGCCGTCATCACCAGCACGTCGGGCTCGGCCTGATTCGGCTTCTTCATCAGCCGGAACCGCTGCAGCACGCCAAACCGGTGCTGCTCGTCCACCACCACCAGCCCCAGCCGGTCGAACTCCACCTTCTCCTCGATCAGCGCATGCGTGCCGATCACCAGTTGCGCCTCGCCGCGATTGATCAGCCCGCGATTGGTGCGCTTGCGATCCTCATCGAGCGATCCGGTCAGCAGCACGATCCGGTATTGCGCCGACTCGACCGCTCCAGCAGCTTGCGCGCGGCCAGAAAATGCTGCGTCGCCAGAATCTCCGTGGGCGCCATCAGCGCCGCCTGGTAGCCGTTCTCCATGGCCACCAGCATGGCCTGCAGCGCCACAATCGTCTTTCCCGAGCCAACATCCCCCTGCAGCAGCCGCCGCATCGGGTTCGGCTGCCGCATGTCGGCGACGATCTCGCCCAGCGCCCGCTTCTGCGCCGCCGTGGGATGAAAAGGCAGCACCTCGCGGATCGCCTCGCGCACTTTGTCCGTGGTCGCAAACGCGATTCCTGGCGCGCTCGCGCATGCGCCGCCGCTTCAGCTCCAGCCCCAGCTCCAGAAAGAACAGCTCTTCGAAGATCAGCCGCCGATGCGCGGGCGTCGCCGCCGCCTGCAGTTGCGTCATGGAGCGTGCCTTCACGAGGGAAGTGCACCTCGCGCAGCGCCGTTTCCCGGTCGGGAAGGCTCGAGCCGCTCCAGCATGGCGCCGCGGCAGGCACTCCGGAACCGCGCCGCGCATTCCTTCCAGCAGGTCGAAGATCACTCTTCCGCTGCCAGCGCGAAGCCAGCCGCGCCCCGCCCAGCGATTCGTACACCGGCGTAATGCGCCCCACTTCCAGCAGGCGCGTTTCGGCGTCGTCCCCTTCGTCGGGCAGAACCTCGAATTGCGGCTGGATCATTTTGAAGTTGCTGGTCGACCGCGACGGTTCCACTTTGCCCAAACACCGCCACCGTCTGCCCGGCATGAAACTTGTCCTTCAGATAGGTCCCGTTGAACCACATGCACTTTAGCGCCAGGCGTCCCTGGCCCAGGGTCATCTCGAAAATCGGCATGCGCCGGGTCCGCAGCAGGGCCGCTCCGCGCACCTCGGCAATCACGCTGGCCATCTCGCCCGGCTTCAACTCGTCGAGGCTGCGCGGATTCTGCCGGTCTTCGTAGCGAAACGGAAGGTGATAGAGCAGGTCTTCGGCGGTCTGGATGTCTTTGGCGGCAAGCATCTCCGCGACGCGCGGCCCCACGCCGCGCACATACATCACCTGCGTTTCAAGTCCGGGCACAATCAGGATGTTATCAATTGGATCTCAGCCCGCCCTGGGGAACTGGATTGAAAGCGAAAGGTCCCGCGGGCACGTTGCCGATGGTCGGCGTTCAAATATCAGGACCGTGTTATGGTATCCCCTGGACCGCAAACGGGAAGGAAACGCCTGCATGGGAGAGAGGTTCAATCGCTTCAAAACTGAGATCGAAAAGGAAGTCGCAGACCGTCGCGCCGCGGTGGAGCAGGCACCCGCACAGTTTGAGGCACTGAAACAGAGCTTAGGTCGTTTTGATGGGGAATCCGTGTTAGGGCAGAGGTTTTGCTACCTGGGACAGAAATTGGCGTTGGGCAGCTTTATCGGAACGCCTGCCGCAGCAAGAGGGTCCTTCACGATTAAGTTCTTGAGAATTGAGAACGATCAGCTCACATACGCCGACTTTCGCGAAGCTGGCGCGTGGTCCCTGATTCCCGTCATCGAGAGCGACCAGTTCAAGTGGAGAGTTGCGGCAAAAAATAATCAAGTCTTCACTCACGATGAACTAGCCGATGAAGTAGCCGTCCATTTGGCAGAGAAAATCAGAGAATTGCAGCCACCCTCTTAATCCCCTCCGCGGTAAAGTCCCGGCTTGTTCCTACATCTCCACCAGCGCCATGCGCGCCGTGCGAACCTCGGCCGCCAATACGCGGAGGATTCCTACCGACACCGAGGGATCGGTGAGCATCAGGTGGTTAAAGTCTTCGCGCTTGACGAAAGTCACCAAGGACCCCTTCTTCGCAATGGCGGACAGGCTGTAAGGCACGTTGCCAATGACGCCGGGCAATCCCAGCAGCGAGCCGGCGTCAACAGACAGGCTCATGACCACGTCGCCAGACAACGACGTCAACGTCAACGAAACCTCGCCGCCGCAAAAGATATACAACCCGCCGGGAGCGTCGCCCTGCTTAAAAAGCAGCCGATCTTCCGCGCAGTCAACCCGCGTTGCATGCTTCTTGAGCGCCTCGATCAACGCCTGATCGGCGACAAATGCTGCGGCGTCCATCTTCATGAAAAACTCCTGTCCGGCATACAGAAATGGGGCTTGCTGATCTCCGAAATGGAGCTCGGTGAGCCTCGATAGTTTACAAAAGGTTCTCCGGTTCCGCGCCGATCTTGTGAGGAATTGCTACCTGCCAGCAAGGATGGAGAACCGGATGATGAATTGTCCAAAATAATGTTTGCACTGATTCCGCCGCGCCAAATGTGAGCCTCATCACAATCGTCGGGTTGCCGCGGGGCACTTCGATGGAGTCTTCCGTTCAGGCGGCCATGCTGCTTGAAACCTGACACCTGAAACCTGCCCCCTGTATGGTTGTATGCGGCAATCATGCAACACCTTGGAGGGCTTTGTGTCCGCTCTAAATCGCAGGAGCTTTTTGCGCGCTGCCGGAGCTGTATCGGCAGCAACCCTGATGCCCGGAGTCCATCTTCTGGGAGCCTCGAAATCTGAACTGGAGGCTGAACTGGCCCAGGCCGGGCAGCCGGTCGCGGCCAACGATCACATCCAGATCGCGCTGATCGGCGCCGGCGGCCAGGGCATGTTCGACACCAAGCGGGCCGTCGAGGTGCCCGGCGTCAAGCTGGTCGCCGTGGCCGACTGCTACAACGGCCGCCTGGCCCGCAGCAAAGAGTTGTGGGGCGACGACCTCTTCACCACCCGCGATTACAACGAAATCCTCGCCCGCAAGGACATCGACGCCGTCATCATCGGCACCCCGGACCACTGGCACAAGCAGGCCTCCGTCGACGCCATGAAGGCGGGCAAGGACGTTTACTGCGAGAAGCCCATGATCCACCTCTATTCCGATGGGCCCGAAATGATCGAGACCGCGCGCTCCACCAAGCGCATTCTCCAGATCGGCAGCCAGAGGGTCAGCTCCGTCATTTATATCAAGGCCAAGGAAGTGCTCGCCTCGGGAGCCATCGGCCAGCTCAACATGGTGACCGCGCGCTGGGATCGCAACTCCGCCATGGGGGCGTGGGACTACACCGTTCCCCCCGACGCCTCGCCCGATACATGCGACTGGCCGCGCTTTCTTGGCACCGCCCCGAAGATCCCGTTTAACGCCGAACACTTCTTCCAATGGCGCAAGTGGAAGGCCTACGGCTCCGGCGTCGCCGGCGACCTGTTCGTCCACCTCTTCTCCGGCACCCATTTCATCACCGGCTCGCACGGGCCTACCCGCGGCATGGCTACCGGCGGCCTGCGCTTCTGGAAGGATGGCCGCGATGCCAATGATGTGGTGCTGGGCCTGTTCGATTACCGGGAAGGATTCAACCTCAGCCTGCGCGTGAACTTTGTTGACGGAGGCGAAGAAAGCGAAGGACTTATCTTCACCGGCTCCGAGGGCACCATGGAGATCGGCTGGGACGGGCTTACCCTCACCCGTGTCCCCCGGGAGGACGATCCGGGCCTACACCATCGACACCTTTCCCGAAGCCATGCAGAAGCAAATCGAAGACGACCACGACAAGAAATATCCACCCCACTCCGGAAGCACCTCCCTCGGCGGATCGGAAAAGTTCCTCACCCCCAAGGGCTACAGCGATAGCTACGATCACTTCCGCAACTTCTTCGCTTCGGTCCGGTCCCGGCAGCCGGTCGTCGAGGACGCGGTCTTCGGCTATCGCGCCGCCGGCGCCGCGCTGCTCAGCAATCTCAGCATCGAGCGCGGCCAGGTCATCAACTGGAACCCCGACGAAATGAAGATCGTCTAGCCGAACTGTACGATCACCAACATGGGTGCACCAGGTCCCGTTTTTGGAACCTGGGAAGGTACCATCCCTGACGCGACACCGGTCGGGAACCTCTCGAGGCACCTCTGCGTAAGGTAGCCGAGGGACAGCGCGAGCGTCCCGGCACCCTTTGCTAAACTGCTCGCAGTCCGCTTCCCCGGATCCTCTGAAAATTCGTGATTCCGTGGCAGGAGAATTCATGCCAGTTGTCGAGCTCGCGCGAGTGACCAAAGCCTACGAGGCCAAGGTCGCGGTCGATAACCTCAGCCTGTCGATCGAAGCCGGCCAGATGTTCGGCCTTCTGGGCCCCAACGGAGCCGGCAAGACCAGTTCCATTCGCATGATGATGGGCATCACCCTGCCCGACTCCGGCCAGGTGAACCTCTTCGGCAGGCCTTTTGAGCGCAAGAGCCTCGAGCGCGTCGGCTATCTGCCCGAAGAGCGCGGCCTGTACAAGAAAATGAAAGTCCTCGATCAGCTCGTCTTCTTCGGCGAACTGCACGGGCTCGCCAGGGACGAGTCGCGCAAGCGTGCCGTCGACTGGGCCGGGCGCATGGAAATCGCCGACGCCCTTCCCAAAAAGACCGATGAGCTTTCCAAGGGCATGCAGCAGAAAATCCAGTTCATCGGATCGGTCCTCCACGATCCCGGACTCATCGTCATGGACGAGCCATTCTCCGGCCTCGATCCCGTCAATGCCACGCTGCTCGAGCGCACCTTGCTCGAGCTCAAGGACCAGGGCAAGGCGATCCTCTTTTCCACCCATCGCATGGACCAGGTCGAGAAGCTTTGCGACTCCATCTGCCTGGTGAACAAAGGCCGCGCCGTTCTCGAAGGACGAATGCGCGAGATCAAATCCCGGTATGAGCGCAACCGCATTATCGTCGAGTTCGAAGGCGACGCCTCATTTCTCAACAGTCCCGAGATTGAGTCGGCCAAAAACTTCTCGGGGCATGCCGAGATTCGCCTCCATCCCCACGGGGACGCGCAGAAACTCCTCCACCAGGCCGCCGCTGTCGCCACCATCTATCGCTTTGAACTGGTGGAGCCCTCGCTCGAAGAAATCTTCATCCAGACCGTAGGAGACAAGGCCGATGCGTAACATCTTCCTGGTCGCAAAGCGCGAGTACCTCGAACAGATTCGCGGCCGCGCTTTCCGCGTCTCCACCATTCTTGTTCCGCTGCTGTTTGCGGTGGTTATCGGCGTGGCCTACTTTTCCGGACGCGGATCCGGGGTTGGCAAGCATGTGATCGTCGCCGCCCCCAGTCGATCGCTGGCCGAGGCCATTCGCTCCCAAATCGTGAATGACAAGGATGCAAAGACAAGCGTCGACCTCGTCGCTCCGGCCAGCGCGGCCGATCGGCCCGCCTTGGTCGACAAAGTAATTTCGAAACAGGTGGATGGGCTGTTGTGGGTGGATGTGCCGCCCAACGGAGCGGCCTCCGCGACCTATACCTCGCAATCCTCGGGCGACATCGTGGTCACCGGCCGCCTGAGCGGCGCGCTCAACCATGCCATCGCCACGGAACGCATGATGTCCCGCGGCATGAGTCCGGACGAAGCCAACGCCCTTCTCAAGGACGTCAAGTTCGACACCCTGCAGGTCGACAAGCGGGGAAGGGAAGTGAAGAGTAGCGGTTTCGGCTCTTACTTCAAGGGATACATCATGGCTTTGCTGCTCTCCATGACGACCATGATCTACGGCATGAACGTCGCGCGGTCCATCATCCAGGAGAAAACCTCGCGCATCTTCGAAGTCATGCTCGCCATTACAAAGCCCAGCGACATGCTGGCTGGGAAACTTATCGGCGTGGGCGCAGTCGGACTGACGCAGATCGCGATCTGGGTGGTGCTGGGCGCGGTGATCCTGTCCTACCCGGCGGCCCTGCTTACGATTTCCGGAACGCTGTCGATTCACATTTCCTGGGTCGAGGGCATTCTGTTTCCCGTGTACTTCCTGCTCGGCTACCTGCTCTACGCATCGCTCTTTGCAGGACTGGCGGCTTCCTGCGAGACCGAGCAGGAACTGCAGATGTACACCCCGCTGGCCGCGCTCCCCATCTGGCTCAGCTTCTCTCTCATCTGGCTGGTCATCAACGACCCCAATTCAGTGTGGTCCGTGGCTGCATCGCTCTTCCCGGCGACCGCTCCGATCATCATGATGCTGCGCCTGGGCTCGGAAATGCCGCCCTACTGGCAGTTCGCAGCCTCGATCGGCATCATGATCGCCAGCATCTGGGTCGTCTCGTGGATCTCGTCCCGCCTCTATCGCGTGGGAATCCTGATGTACGGCAAGCGCGCGACCCTGCCCGAGCTGATCCGCTGGCTCCGCTACAGCTAAGCGCGAGAATCTCCGTGACCCATCCGAGACCGGGTACGCCAGAGGCTGGTAGCTGGAAGCCAGCAGCTAAAATCGTCTGAGTGACCGCCAGTCCCAGTCCACGCTTCACGCTCACCCAGCGCCTCGTCCTGGCCGTGGTTCCACGCATTGTCTGGGCGCTGCTCTGGGTTCTCGGTCTCACCTGGCGCTTTCGGGTCATCGCCGAAGAAGGCGTCACGCCGGTGCTCTTTGGCCAGGTACCCGGCCCCGAGATTTACTGCTTCTGGCACCAATGCGTCCTGCCCTGCACCATCTACTTCCGGCGCTCTCGCGCCGTCATCCTCATCAGCCGCAGCTTCGACGGCGAACTCATCACGCGCATCCTCCGCATGTTCGGCTTCGACGCCGTACGCGGCTCCAGTTCGCGCAGCGCGCGTCGAAGGTCTGCTGGGCCTGAAGACGTTATCGAGAGCGGCCGTACCGCCATCTTCACCGCCGACGGCCCGCGCGGCCCCATCTATCAAACCAAGATGGGCCCCATCAAGCTTGCGCAACTCACCGGCGCGCCCATCGGCGCCTTTCATCTGCAGCCGGAGCGCGCCTGGGTCATGAATTCCTGGGACCGCTTTCTCATTCCCAAGCCGTTCACGCGCATCTGCGTCAGCTGGGCGCAGTGGACCAACGTACCGAGCGACCTCTGCTCCGAGCAATTCGAGCCCACGCGCCAGGAGCTGAACGCCGCCCTCGAACGCGCGCGCCTGCGCGCACTCGAATACTTCGGCCAGGTACCGCGATGACCGGCCCGAACACCAGCACCGATCTGCGCATCACCGATTTCGACTTCGACCTGCCCGAGGAACTGATCGCACAGCAGCCGCCCGCCGAGCGCGGCCAGAGCCGCATGCTGGTAATGGATCGCGCCACCGGCGAACTGCGCGACTCCCGATTCGCCGATCTTCCCTCACTGCTCAAGCCCGGCGATCTCTAGTGCTCAACGACAGCCGCGTCATTCCCGCGCGCCTCTTCGCCCATCGCACGCTGCGCCGCGAAAGGGAAAAACCCACCGGCCGCATCGAAGTCATGCTCACCGAGCCTGCTGGCGACAATCGCTGGCACGCTCTCGTCCGCCCGGGAAGAAAAGTCGCCATCGGCGAAATTCTCGTCTTTCCATCGTCTTCCGGCACCGTCGAATTGAAAGCCGAAGTCCTCGAGCGCGGCGAGTTCGGCGACCGGCTGCTTCAATTCGAACCGGTGGAAGATTTCTTCGCGGCTCTCGATCGCATCGGCCACATCCCGCTGCCGCCCTACATTCATCGCGACGACTCCGCGGCCGATCGCGAACGCTATCAGACGGTTTACTCGCGCGAACGCGGCTCGGTTGCCGCTCCCACCGCCGGCCTGCACTTCACTCCGCAGATCCTCGACGAACTCACCGCTGCGCGGCGTAGAAATCGCGCGTGTCACGCTGCACGTCGGCCTGGGAACGTTTGCGCCGCTGCGCGTCGAGCGTGTTGCCGATGTCCACCTGCATCGCGAGCGCTACACGCTGCCCGCAACTACGGCCGAGGCCATCAATCGCGCCGTTCGCGAAGGCCGGCGCATCGTGGCCGTCGGCACCACGGTGGTTCGCACCCTCGAATCTGCCGCGGCGGAAGCCCAGCGATCCGGCGCCGCCCAACTCACCGCCCACACCGGCGCGACCGAAATCTTCATCTCGCCCGGCTTTCAATTCCGTCTTGTGTCGGCGCTGCTCACCAACTTCCATCTGCCGCAATCGAGCCTGCTCATGCTGGTCAGCGCCTTCGCCGGCCGCGAACGCTGTCCTTGCCGCCTACCGCCACGCCGTCGCCGCAGCGTTACCGCTTCTTCAGTTACGGCGACTGCATGTTTCATCGCCTGATCTCTGACCCCGGATCCCTGACCCCCGTACTGCTAAACTCACTACCGATGCCCGATGCAAGCCAAGCCGCCCATCTATCTCCTCGACGCAATGTCTTTCATCTTTCGCGCCTATCACGCCATGCAGCGCAGCCGGCCCATGTCCACGCGCTCCGGTCTGCCCACGGCGGCCGCGTATGTCTTCACCAACATGATCAAGAAGCTGCGCCAGGACTTTGAGCCGCAATATTTCGCAGCGGTCTTCGATGTGACCGGCAAAGTGTTTCGCGACGAGCGCGCGCATGGCAATCGGCTCGCTGCGCAAGTGGAATTCCAAAACGCAATGCTTTGAAGACGTGAGCTACGAAGGCTACAAGGCCAAGCGCGAAGCGATGCCGCCCGACCTGCGCCAGCAGATCCCCTTCATCCGCCGCTCGCTCGAAGTCTTTCGCATTCCCATTCTCGAAATGGAAGGCTTCGAAGCCGACGACGTCATCGGCACGCTCGCGCGCGAGGCCGCCGACGCGGGCCACGAGTCTTCATCGTCTCCAGCGACAAGGACATGATGCAGCTTGTCAACGGCGCAGGTGAAGGTCCTCAATCCGCAAAAGGACAACCTGATTCTCGATCGCAGCCAAGGTGGAAGAGGTTCTCGGCGTGCCGCCCGAGAAAGTGATCGACGTGATGGCGCTGCGCGGCGACAGCATCGACAACATTCCCGGCGCGCCCGGCATCGGCGACAAGGGCAGCGTTGACCTGATCAAGGAATTCGGCAGTCTCGATGCGGTGCTCGACCGCGCGTCGGAAGTCAAGCGCAAGACTTATCGCGAATCGCTGGAACAGAATCGCGAGACGATCCTGCTCTCGAAAGAGCTGGTCACCATCGACTGTCATGTGCCCATCGAACTCGACCTGCACGCCATGGAAACGCGCGAGCCGGATCTCGAAGGCTGCCGCGAACTGTTTACGGAACTGGAATTCACAACGCTGCTCAAGGAGCTTGCGCCGGCGGCAGACTCGATCAAGTACGAGCTGATCGAAGAACCCACCGCCGAGCAGACTTCGACCTTCTATGCAGCCGCACGTCGGCAGGGTTTCTCCTTCGCGCTCGATGCCACGCCGCCTCCCGTCACTGAAATCGAAGTCGAAACCGAGAGCGACCGGCAGGGAACGCTCTCCCTGCTTGATGTTGTGGAGGCGGTCGAAGAGAAGAAATCCACCATCACCGCAGGCGTCTGCGCCGAGGCCGAGATCGCGTTGCGCCTCCCGCTTACGCCCGAGCTGCGCGCGCTACTTGAAGACCCCGCGGTTCCCAAGCGTGTCCACGACCACAAGTTCGCACTGCACGTACTGCACGGGCTGGGCATCGAATTACGCGGCCCCATCGACGACACGATGCTGCTTTCCTACGCCCTGAATCCAACCAATGCCGTCGCAGACGCTGGCCGACGTGGCGGCGCGCAATGGTCACGCCCCGCCTGCATCGCTGCCCTCCGCCGCGGCTATCACGCAGGCCCTTGCCCCTGTGCTTGCGCAATCACGCCGACGAAGCGAACGTCACGAGCGTCTACACCGACATCGATCTGCCGCTGGGCCCTGTTCTCTATCGCATGGAGCAAGCCGGCGTCCGCATCGATAAGCACGTCCTTGCCGGACTCTCCACGCGTTTTGCCGCCGAGCTCGACCGCGTCGGCGAGCGCATCTACGAGCTGGCTGGCGAGCGCTTCAACATCAATTCACCCAAGCAGCTCGGCGTCGTGCTCTTCACACCACATGGGCCTGCCCGCTCCGGTCAAGTACGGCAAGGGCAAGACCATTTCCACCGCGGCAGGACGTTCTCGAGACCCTCGCCGAAAACCACGAAGTCCCGCGCCTCGTTCTCGAGTACCGCCATCTCGCCAAGCTCAAGTCGAACTACGTGGACGCTCTGCCTTTGCTGGCCGATTCCGACTCGCGCGTCCACACCACGTTTCAGGCCGCCGCCACGTCGACAGGCCGCCTCATCTCCATCAATCCCAACCTGCAGAACATTCCCATCAAGACCGAACTTGGCCGCGAAATCCGCGCCGCATTCATCCCCGCTCCCGGCGCGCAACTGCTTTCTGCCGACTACTCGCAGATCGAGCTGCGCCTGCTCGCGCACTTCAGCGGCGACCCGCTGCTGATGCGCGCCTATCAGACCGGCGAAGACATCCATACGCTGACCGCCAGCGAAGTCTTCGGCGTGCCCGCCGAAAACATGAGCAAGGAGACCCGCAACCGCGCCAAGGCCGTCAACTTCGGCATCGTGTACGGCATCTCGCCGTTCGGGCTCGCCGCGCAACTCGGCATTCCACAGGCAGAAGCGCGCGCCTACATCGACCGCTACTTCGCGCGTTACCAGGGCGTGCAGGCCTTCATCGAAAAGACGCTCGACGCAACGCGCCGCGAAGGCAGCGTGCGCACGCTCTTCGGCCGGCTCCGACCTATTCCTGATATCGAGAGCCGCAACGCCAATGCGCGCGGATTCGCCGAGCGCACCGCGGTCAACACGCCTTTGCAAGGCACCGCTGCCGACCTCATCAAGCTGGCCATGATCGCACTCGACCGCAAGCTCACGGAGCGCAATCTCAAAACCCGCATGGTCCTGCAGGTGCACGACGAATTGCTCTTCGACGTTCCAAACGACGAGACCGAAGAAATCGAAGAGCTGGTCCGCGCCGAGATGGAAGGCGTGGTCAACCTGAATGTGCCCCTGGTTGCCGACCTGGGTTTCGGCCCCAACTGGCGCGACCTGAAATAGACGGCGTTCCAAGGCCGCATTCAGTACGATGTGCGCGATTCGAAAAGCTGGTAAGTGAACGTCGCCCCCGCAACCGCTATCAGAAGAGGAACCATCAGCGTGCTCGCGTTGTAGGTCAGCTCGAGCGTGAAGGCCACCGACGAGATCGGCGCCTGTGTCGCGGCGGCCAGCACCGCGCCCGTTCCCAGAAGGGCGCAGCTTCGCTTGTCGGCTCCGGCGAACATGTGGCTCCACGCTTCGCCGAAGGTTGCGCCCAGCAGCGCACCGAATGTCATGGTGGGCGTAAACAGTCCGCCCGGCGTGCCGGAGCGCAGCACAGCGATGGTCGCCAGCGGGCGAAGAAACAGCAGCCACAGCAGCAGCCCCACGCTGAAGCGCGCATCAAGCGCCAGTTGCACCACGTTCTTTCCATTGCCGAGTAATTGAGGAAACCGGACGGCCGCCAATCCCAGCGCGAGAAATACCACCATCGGCACTGCCACGACGCCCCAGCCCTTCGGCCTGTGATCCTTCGCCCAGTGCAATCCGCGCACAAACCACACTGCTCCATAACCCATCAACGGCCCGCAGAGCAGCGCCCACAGCAGCAATGAACCCGTCGCCGGAAGATAGGGCAGCTGGTATGTCGGTTCATTGGGAAGCATGGTCCATGAAACTGCGGTGGCCAGAAACGCAGTGACAAATGCCGGCAGCGCAGCCGCCATCGAAACCGTGCCCAGCAGCACCTCAAGCGTGAACAGCGCACCGCCAAGGGGCACGTTGTAGGCCGCCGCCATGCCTGCGCCCGCGCCACAGGCCACCAGCAGCTTGCGCTGCTCCGGCGTCAGGCCCATCCAGCCGGAAAGCTTGTCTCCCGCCAGCCCGCCTGCGTTCTTCAGCGCCGCCTCGCGCCCGATCGCCGCGCCCATGCCGACGACGATGATCGACAGCACCGCGCTCACCCCGGTCTTCCATTGCGGCAGGCGCCCGGAGTGGTGCCAGATGGCCTCGTTCAAATCGGGACCGTCATGGTCGGGAAGGCGCCGCCGGAGCAACAGGACAAGCCCGGCAAAGACCCCCGCACAGGCAACCACGACGACGCGGCGGCTACCCGAAACCCCCTCCACTCCCGTCAGGAAATCTCCTTGGGAGTAGTTGAAGCACACATGCTGCACCAGGCGCAGAAGCTTCATCAATAGCCCGCTCAACAGCCCCGCACCGGCGCCGGTGAGAAGAATCGCGGGCCAGAGTCGCAGTGGCACGGTCAATTCCTGCAGATTGGGCTGCGGGTTCTCGCGCATGATCGCGTATTCGGCCGCCGCCGTCGCCTCGTGCTGAGCGGCGGGCAGCAGTCCGGCTCGGGAATCACGATCAGGCTCGTTCATCTGGACTCATTCCTAGAGGTGGCTCTGTTGACTCCCGGCAGGGTAGTCCCACAAGAATAGTATTGCGTCAGGACGATGATGGAGTGAATACCATGAGCACAACTCAAGCGGTGTCCGCTGCAGCCGCAGGCACCTTCGCCATCGGCGGCGACCTCACCGTCAACCGGCTTGGCTACGGAGCCATGCGCATCACCGGAAAGGGCATCTGGGGTCCACCGGCAGACAAAGACGCCGCATTGGCAACCCTGCGCCGCGCCGTCGAACTGGGCGTCAACCTCATCGACACCGCCGACTCCTATGGCCCCGGCACGTCTGAAGAGTTAATCGCGGAAGCCCTCTATCCCTATCCCGCGGGACTCGCCATCGCGACCAAGGGCGGCTGGGAGCGCCCGGGCCCCGCCCAGTGGACCCACAATGCCAGCCCCGATCACCTCACGAAGGCCATCGAAGGCAGCCTCAAGCGCCTGCGCCTCGAACGCATCGACATCTACCAGCTTCATATTCCCGATCCGGCAGTCTCGTTCGATGCATCCATGGAGACTCTTGCGAAACTTCGCGAACAGGGCAAGATCCGCCATGTCGCGCTTTCCAATGTCGCGCAGGAATACATCGAGCGCGCGCGCAAGATCGTGCCCATTGTGACCGTGCAGAACCGCTACAGCTTCGCCGATCGCGAATGGGACTTCGTTGTCGACTATTGCGAGCAACACGGCATCGGGTTCATGCCCTGGGCCCCCATGGCGCAGGTGCGCTTCGCCAACGAAGCCCTGGAGAATGCCGCGACGCAATTGAACGCGACTCCGCTCCAGGTAGCATTGGCATGGCTGCTCAAGCGGTCGAAAGTGATCCTGCCGATTCCCGGCACATCGTCTGTCAAGCATGTTGAAGAGAACATCGCCGCCGCCGGGCTGGAACTGCCGCAGAAACTCTACGATGAACTCTCCGTTGTGAGCCATCGCCCGAAAAGCCTGCGCGGGTGAGCAATCGCCAAGACGGGGTGCCCCATCCTAACGAAGTCTTTTGTCGTTAGGGTGGGAGGAATGATGCTATGCGAGATGGCGGCCCATTTGTCTTCTACACACCCAATTCCGCCCGGATCGCCTCAGCAATGGCCTCTGCGTGCCGCCGCATCGCTTCTTCACTTTCTGCTTCGATCATCACCCGCGCCAGCGCCTCGGTTCCCGAGTAACGAATCACCACCCGCCCCGAATCCCTCAACTCTTCTTCGGCAGCGCGAATCTTCGCGGCCACTGCGGGAATTGCCTCCAGCGGCTTCTTCTCGCGCACTTTGATGTTGAGGATCACCTGCGGAAAGACCTTGAGGTCCGCGGTGAGTTCGTCGATGTTCTTGCCGCTTCGAGAAATCAGGTCCAACACAACAAGCGAAGTCAGCAGACCGTCGCCCGTGGTCGCCAGGTGCGGGAAGAGGATGTGTCCCGATTGTTCACCGCCCAGCGCGGCGTTTTGCTTCAGCATCATTTCGAGCACGTAGCGATCGCCGACCGGCGCGCGCAACATGCGAATGCCGGAGCGCTTCAATGCGGCTTCAAGTCCCATGTTCGACATCGTGGTCGCGACCACAACATCGCCCGTCAAAAGCCCGCGATGCTTCAGGTCGCGCGCTGTCATCAGCAGGATCGTGTCGCCATTAATAACGTTTCCGCGCGGGCCGGCCAACATGCAGCGATCTGCGTCGCCATCGAACGTCAGTCCCAGGTCGGCGCCTCGCGCCACAACTTCGCCGGCGACCCAAGTCGGATGCAGGGCTCCGCAGCCGTCGTTGATGTTGCGGCCATTGGGAGAGATATTCAGCAGCGTCACGTTGCCTCGCAGCCGCCGGAACAACTCCGGGGCAACCGCGGCAGCCGCGCCGTTGGCGCAGTCAGCAACGATGCGCAGCCCGGCGAGATTCAACTCGGGAACGCAGTCCATCAGAAATTGAATGTAATCGGCCGCCAATGCGGCGTTGTCCTCCACCGGCGGCAGGGCTGCCGGATCCGGGGTCGCCACCCGCGCCGCATGATGAAAGATCTCCTCTTCGATGGCTAGTTCCACGGCATCGGGGAGCTTGAATCCATCCGCGCCGAACAGCTTGATGCCATTGTCGCGCCATGGATTGTGCGAGGCGGAAATCACCACGCCCGCATGGAATCCGTGCGTGTGGGTCAGGAAGGCAACACCCGGCGTCGTGATCACGCCTGCGCTTTCCACGTGCGCGCCTGCCTCGCGCAATCCCGCCGCCAGCGTGGCTGCGATCCACGGGCTCGACTCGCGTGTATCCCGCCCCAGCAGCACGCGCGGTTCTGAGGCGGTCTCCCGCAGCGAGTGCCCCAGCGCCAGGCCGGTCGCGAACACCGTGGTCGCATCCAGCGGAACTTCGCCGGCGACCCCGCGAATGCCGTCCGTGCCAAAAAGTTTGCGTTCAGGTGCAGTAATCATGACTCCTCATCTTTTTCCGAATCCGCGTGGCTTACCGTCTCCACCCGGCTTCCAAATGCGCCGTCACTCAGACGTGTAACCACGCTGTCTCCGGCTGCCACTTGGCGCGCCGATCGAACCAGCGCGCCCTTCGCATCCAGCACCAGCGCATAACCGCGATCGAGAACCGCCAGGGGCGAAAGGGAATTGAGCTGGGCCTCCAGCGCCGTTAGCCGTCGCTCGCCTGGCTTCCATCATGCGTTCAATCGTCCTGTCCAGCCGAGTGCGGCAAGCGTCGAAGTGTCCGCGCGCATGGGCCAGCTGCCGGCGCGGATCGTGGCGCAAGACCGCGGCTGTCAGCTCGGTCACGTCGCGCTGGCCTGCGGCGAAGCCGATGGCGCAGGGCCGTTCTCCATGCGAAAACCCAGTTCATCGAGCCGCTGCTGCGCCCGGTGGAGCAGAGTCGCCATGCGCGATTCGGCGCGGCTGGCCGGAACCCGCGCGAGCCGCTGCCGCGCCTGCAGGATCTGGAAACGCGCCGCGCGCTCCACGCGGTGATTGAGCCGCGCAAGATGTTCCGCGATCTTGTGCTGCGCCTCGGTGATCAGCTCCGCCGCGGCCGAAGGCGTGGGCGCGCGCAGATCGGCGACGAAATCGGCAATGGTGAAGTCGGTTTCGTGCCCGACTGCCGAAACCACCGGCAGCCGCGAAGCGACGATTGCGCGGGCCACGCGCTCGCTGTTGAAGGCGGCCAGGTCCTCGAGCGATCCGCCGCCGCGCGCCAGCTACGATCACATCGGCCAGCCCGGACGCATTCAGGCACGCCAGCGCAGCTTCCACTTCGGCGGCGGAAGATTCGCCCTGCACCGATACCGGGCAGAGCAGCACGTTCAGCCCCGAGTGGCGGCGGCCCACGATGTTCAGAAAATCGCGGATGACCGCGCCGGTCGGCGAGGTCACGATGCCCACCGTGCGCGGAAACGGCGGGCAGCGGCGCGCTTGCGGGCCGCATCGAACAAGCCTTCGGCCTTCAGTTTTTCCTTCAATTGCTCAAAGGCCAGCTGCAGCGAGCCGGCGCCGACCGGCTCCATGGTCTCGGCCACCAGCTGCATCTGGCCGCGCTGCTCGTACACGCTGACCCGTCCCCGCACCAGCACGTGCAGGCCGTCTTCCGGCCGGAAGCGCAGCAACAGGGCCTGGCGGCGGAACAGCACCACCGGCAACTGCGCGTCCGCGTCTTTCAGCGTGAAGTAGATGTGCCCCGAGGGTGCCGGCCGGAAATTGGAGATCTCCCCTTCGACCCACACATCCCCGTACTCCCGCTCCACAAGCTCGCGAACCTGCCCGACCAGCTCGCGCACCGGCCAGATTCTGCGGGAGGGGCGCGGCTCCTCGAAGCTGAGGTCGAGCTGCGGCGCAAATGTGATTGTTCTTGATCACCAAGGATGAGTTTAATTTGTTGGGTCTGCGGTCGGCAGCTTATGACCGGGCCAGGCCACCAGTTCGCTTCGAAGCGCGCTGGCGATCTCGGTGAGTTGCAGCAGCGGTCTCGGGATCCGTTTCGCCCGAACACAGCAGTTCCGCCTCCCGCGCCAGGATCGTGCCCCGGTGAGGCCAAACGTGCCCAGCACGCCAGCCAGCTTGTGCGCCGCCGCATGCGCCGCTTCGCGCTGATCGTCGGTCAGCTTGTCCGCCGCGAGCGGCCGTGGCCGCGCTCTCGAGCGCCGCCACGCGCTCTTCGATCTCAGGCAGAAACTGCTTCCACAGCCGATCGAGGGCCTGCGTTTAACTCGACGGCTGTCGCGATGGTGCTCGAGTCATCTGTCGCCGAAGCTATCAGCTCCAGCCCAGGACCCCGGCAATCTGCGTCGGAGAGCGTCATCGGGTCGAATGGCTTGAACAGCACCGCCTCCACCCCCAGATCCGCGAATCGCCGCTGATCGTTGCTCTGCACCTTGGCGGTCAGCAGCAGCACCGGAATCTGCGCCGTGGCCGGATTCTTGCGCAATTCGCGAAACGTCGACGGCCCGTCCATTCCCGGCATCATCACGTCCAGCAGAATGGCGTCCGGGCGGTACTCGGCGGCGCGCGCCAGTCCCTGCGCTCCGGAGCTGGCCATCGCCACTTCCCAGCCTGCCACGGTCTCCAGGCTCAGCGCGGCCACTTCGCGAATATCGTCTTCATCGTCGATGATAAGAATGCGGTGAGACATATAGAGGATCTCCCACGACTATCTATGTTCCCAAAGTGCGCGGTCTGGCAGTTGCCGCGGACGAGCTCGGATTGCAAATAGGCGGCGGCAATTGATCCGGCGATCTGCACAGGCATCCGCTCATGGACGCCGGTCAGCCGAAACGGTTGGAGAGGCTTCCTCCATCTGACGCGAATTGCGCAACAACGTCAAGACCAAAGCTTCAAGCTGCTGCGGCTGCACGCGCGTTTTGGTAAGGAAATGGGTCGGGCCGAGGATCAGCTGGCGCCGTTCGGCAGCGGCCAGCTCGCGGCCCGAGTAGACCACCAGCGGCAGGCCGGCCAGGGTCTTCATGCTGCCGCAGCCAGTCCACCACGTTGAATCCGTCGCCGTCCGGCAACCCGATGTCCAGCACCATCAGATGCGGCTGGAAGTCGGTGCAGGCATCCAGGGCTTCCTGGCGGGTGTGGGCCAGCTGAACCTCAATGGTATCGCGGGAGAAAATCTCCCCGATCACGTGCGCCAGGTCGACGATCGTCCTCCACGATCAGAATGCGCGCCTTTTCTCCCGTGCCCGCAAAGCACCCGCGCCAGTTCGGCCAGCAGCGCGTCTTCTTCCACCGGCTTGGTGCACCATGCCTTGCGCATCGGCCGGCAACATCTCGCCGCCGTCCGCGATCGGCCACGCTCAGAAGCACGACGGGAGTGTGGCTTTCCGGATCGTTGCGCCGCAGCAGGGGCAGAATCTCCCATCCGTTCATGCCGTCGAGCGAAGTATCCAGCAGGATGGCCTCCACGCCGTTCCTGGCCGCGCGGCCATGGTCTGCTCCACCGATGTCGCCTCCACCACGCGGTACCCGTGCCGGGCCAGTTGCTGCGGCCACCAGCGGGCGCGCGTCGAACGTTGGCATCGGCCAGTAAGACCGTGCCTTGACGCTTCGCCGTCCGGCGACCGTCCGAGAGGCTGGTCGGGCTCTGCTGGTAGGGCAGAAACACCCGGAAGGTCGAGCCGCGCACCGGGTTGCGCTCCGCCCAGATCCGCCCCGAATGCTGCTGCACGATGGTGCGGCAGATGGCCAGGCCCAGGCCGCTGCCGCCCTTCTGCCGCGAGTCGGAAGCGTCCACCTGCTGGAAGCGGCCGAAGATCGATCTCCAGCTTGTCCGCCGGAATGCCGCGGCCCTGGTCGATGACGGACAAGCGTCACGCCGGTCGACCCGGGCCGCATCATCACCGACACCGTCGAATTCGGCGGCGAAAACTTGACCGCGTTCGACAGCAGGTTGGTCATCACCTGCAGCAGCCGGTCGGGGTCGCCCGGAGATCTCCACCTGCGTCGTGTCGTGGATCAGCTGCACGCCGGCGGCGTCCGCCACCGGCTGCATGCCGTCGATGGCCTGGTGCACCACCTGCGAGAGCTGCACCGGGCCGGAACGTGATGGGCGCGCGCCCGCTCTGGATCCGCTCCAGGTCGAGAATGTCGTTGATCAGCCGCACCAGCCGGTCGGAGTTGCTGGTCGCGATGCGCAGCAGGTTGGCTGGCCTTTTCGTTCAGTTCGCCCAGAATGCCCGACGACAGCAGCCCCAGCGCTCCGCGAATGGAGGTCAGCGGCGTGCGCAGCTCGTGGCTCACCGTGGAGATGAACTCGTCCTTCAGCCGGTCGAGCGCATAGCGCTGGCTGATGTCGCGGAAGCTGAGCACCGATCCCGAAAACCGCCCGTGATCCAGAATCGGCGTGAAGAAGTACTCCGTGGGCAGAGGAGCTGCCGTCGGCTGCGATAGATCGTGTCTTCGCCGGCCGTCGCGACATGGCGCTCGGTGGCACGCGCGCAGGGCGCAATCCGGTCCGCACCTCTGGTCCGGCCGCGCGCCGATCCGTGCAGCAGATCATGGACCGGCTTGCCGGTCAGGCTCGCGGCCGGAGCGCCCAGCAGGCGGCCCGCCGCCGGATTGGCAAAGCTGACCAGCCCGTGGCGGTCGACCCCGCAGATTCCGTCGGCCACCGAGTCCAGCAGAATTTCCTGCTGGCGGTCAGCTCTTCGGCTCGTCCGCGTTCCCGCGAGCGCGCCAGCATCTGGCCCAGCGAAGCGCGCCACCGTCTCGATCGCCGCCATGGCCTCCTGGTCCTCGCGCAGCAGGAAATGGCAATAGAACTCCAGGACCGCCAGCACCTTGTTGCCCACCCGCACCGGCACCGCCCAGCCCGACACCATGGAATGCCGCAGCGCGGTGCGGATCCGCTGGTCCCGACGGGGCCGCCGCCAGGTCGGTCATCCAGATCGGGCCGCCCCTCCTGCCAGACCTTGCCCGGCAGCCCCACCCCGCTGGCCAGCGTCACGCCCATGCTTTCCTGGATCATGGCCTCCGTGTCCCGGTCCGGGGCGCCCCACGCGGCGCAGAACTCCAGCAGGTTGCTCTTCGCGTATTGACTTCCCACTTGAGAGCCAGGTCCCAGCCCTGCGAGACGCAGAGCGCTTCCAGAATGCGCATGGCCGCCACATCGCGCGGAGCTGTTCTCTGCCACGATCTGGCTCACCACGAGTTGCAGCGCCAGCCGGTGCTCGCGCTGCCTTCTGCTGCGTAACGTCGCGCAGCAGGCAGCGCACCGCGAGCGGATTTCCCGCCTTCTGGCGCTGGCTCAGGCTGAGCTCAAACTCCAGCACCCGCCCGTCGCCCGTGTAGCTGCGCAGGGGGTACCGATCCACCATTTCGCCGTTCAGAGCCCGCCGGAACAAGGCCGTCACATCCGAACGGCAGGCCGGCCCGAACAGCTCCTCGAAGGAGTCCAGTGCCAGCAGGCTGGCATTGTCCAGCCCGAAACAACGCTTCCAGGCCGGGTTGGCGTAAAGAAACTGGCCGCCCGTGCTCAGGGTCGCGATCATTTCGCTCGAATTCTCGAACAGATCCCGATAGCGCTCCTGCGACTCCCGCGCGGCTTGCTCCTGGCGGAGCGTTGCGCTGCGGTCGAAGCGCCATGACCACCAGCCCTTCCATCGCTCCATCGTCGTTGCGCAGGGCCGAAATGTGGAGCGTGACCGGCAGGATGGTATCGTCCTTGCGGCGGAACTGGGCCTCGAAGCTCGGAACCTGGCTGGGAGGAAGTGCCCGAACCGAATTCATCAGCGAAAACAGTCGCTCCTTGCGGCGAGAGCTCTCGCCGGGGGTCAATTCCGCTCAGTCGCTGCAACTCCGAAATCAAGCGGGGAGCTTCGCCGGGGGCAAGAATGTCGGCCGTTCGTTGCGAGCCCATGAGTTCCGCCGCATGGTACCCCAGCATGCGTTCCGCGGCCGGATTCATGTGAGTGATCGATCCATCCATGCCGATCGCAATCAGCATGGTTCCGGCGGAGTCGAAGATGCGCCTCAGAGGTTCGTGCGGCTCCGGTTCCGGCGCGGTTGCGGTGCTCTGTCCGCGAGGAATCTGCAAGGCAAGCAGAATTGCCGCTGCCCCTGCCACAACGATCAGGAGTCCGTCATAGCGTGGTCCGGCCACTATGCGCGCGACGACCGCCCCAGCCGCGGCGATGAGCACTACCGTGCTGACCGAGGACCAGGTTCTGGACATGGCCCCTCGCCCCAACCGGGAGGATGAATCCGTCACAGTATCCCTTCTCCCCTTGACTGGCCCCGCATCCCACTCCTCAAAGCAGCCCGGTTCGGGCGGTCGAAGTCTTCACCCATGTCGGCCGTCCGCACTCAGCTTGTAGCCGCGCCCTGGCTTTGTCCTTCGCTTCGGTGCCGCAGGCATGAAATATGGTTAGTTGTCATAACCTTACACCCGTTTTCAGGCATAGCTCAGCGCCAAAATTCGACAAGTATGTACGCATCTGACACCCTGCGCGTCCCGGCCGCGTCTCTTTGGCGGCCGGCGCCGCTTAAGGCAGAACCCGCGAGATATGGAGAAATAAAGCGATGTTCAGGAGAATCGAAAGCGCAAGCAACACCAGGAACGAAAGGGCAAACAGGTTGACCCGGCTGCCCATGGTCTTGAGGTCTTCTATAAGTTCCTGTTGCTCGAGAGTGTTGCGGTCCGTGGCTTCCCGCACCATCTCTAAATGGTCTTCGACCCGCTTGAGGGAAGCGTTCTGGTCTACAAGCTGGTCTTTGAGGTCGTGCTGCTGAAGCTGGAGTTCCGAGAGACGATGCTCAATCGGTTCGAGATCCACCCGGGGCGCGGGGGAATGGGGGCGCGAGGCCAGCAGGTTCGCCACCGCTGTGCCGATCTGACCGTCCAGCAACGGAAGCAGCCGCTGCACAAACGGAACGGCCTGCTTCATCATGCCCATGGCCCATTGCATCCCCGAGGACTGGTCGGCGTCCGTCTGCCCCGTCATGCTCAGGGCGCGGCCGGGGGGCGGAACCGAAGCACGGGCCCCAGGGCCCTCTCCCAGTCCGATCGATCTTCCCGTGGTACCCATGGGCAGAGGCGATCCAGCCGCGCGCGGTATCGCTTCGCGCAGAGTCTGCGCGGATTTCGCATCCGCGTGGCCCGCGCCGTTTCTGCCTGGCGCACGCCGATTGTTCTCTTCGAGACCCACGTCTCTCCCGTCGAATTGCTCCGGCTCACCCATGCGTGTGGTTCCCCATTCAATATATAGGGGAATTCTGTAAAGTGGACAGTTTGCTTTAGTTTGGCGAAATTGGGCGCTTGAGTTGCGTCTTTTGGAACCTGGGGCATTAGCTCCGGCGCCGGGCCGCATCCAACTAGAATTGCCCATCCGACCAAGCTTCACCGCTGGGGGACACAGAATGTACATCGGGGGCAACTATCACTGTTTTCAGGAGATGTGAGTGAATTCTGATCTGTCCCGTATTCCGCATAGCTTACAACGCAACATCCTCCGTGGCGTCATTACCGCGGGCCCCCTTTTTGTCACATGGCTGGTCTTTACTTTCATTGTCGGGGTCCTGGCCAACGCGGGATTGCCGCTGGTCAAACTGCTGGCTCTGCCCTTCCCAGCCAACAGCTGGATCAACCAGCGATGGCTCCAATATGGGCTGGCTGTGGTGCTCACGATTGCTCTCTTCTATCTTGTCGGACGGGCCATGGCGCAGGTCGTTGGGCGCCAGATGTTTGCCCTCTTCGAGACTTCGCTGGAGCGGCTGCCCCTGGTCAACAAGATCTACGGTTCGGTGCGGCAGCTGCTTGAGACGCTCACCAACAAAAACCAGACCGGCCAACGGGTGGTCCTGATCGACTTTCCTATCGCCGGGCAGAAGTCAATCGGCTTTCTCACCCACACAATGGCCGATGCCACGACCGGCGCTCCACTGGCGGCCGTCCTGGTTCCCCAGGCCATCAACCCGTCCTCGGCCTATCTCCAGTTCGTTCCCGCGCAGATGATCACCGAAACCGATCTCACCATGGAACAGGCCATGAGCATGCTGCTGACCGGCGGGGCGGTGTGTCCGGAAGTGATCCGCTACTCGGCGCCGATACCCTCGCAGATCACGCCGGAAGCCGCCGAGGGGACGACGAACGCAGTGGAGGATGTCTCCGCCCGTCGAGAGAATGCTCGCCGCGAGGATCCCATGACATTTCCGTCGGCGGGGCAGGCAGGATACACATTGGCTCCCGAGGAGGGCCAATAACGGGTCGCCCCGTTCTGGCTCCGCCGGGGCGGGAACAACAATTCTCCCTGCCAATTCGGGCCGCTCAGTTCACCGCGCTCCCTGGTACCCCGTTTTCCGTCAATTCCTCGTCCGCATGTTCGCTCTGGGCGGCAACCTTGCGCAGGCTGACGTTCTCAATCTGAGCCCAAACCAGCCCCACCGGGACGACCCCCAGGAAGGTGATGAGCAGCAGCGAGGCCGCACACGCGGTTGCCGGTTCCACCGGAACGCCAAAGAACCCCGCGATGGCCGCCGCTACAATGCCGATCTGCGAGAACCAGCCCAGAACCGGCAACTGAATCATGCTGGCGCCGCCGCTTACCACCATCAGCAATACGCACTTGCTGAGACTGATGGTGGCCAGCGGCGGGCTGGCCACGAAAGCGTGCATGATCTCGAGATAGGCCGTCGTGATCAGGCTCCACATCAGGAGCGAAAGGGAAGCGGTGGCGGCAAAGTCACCGAACGAGCGCACGGTATCGAGGCCGGCGTGGAAGGCCCGGATCTTGGCTCCCGCAGCGTGACCTGCCCGCTTCGAAACCAGGCCCAGGAAATGCTCGAAGAAGGTCGCGATGACCTCGCCACTCCAGCGCACCCCGGCCAGGAACAGGGCCCCGAACAGCGTGAGAATCAGGCCGCTATAGCGGAAAAGAAACAAGCCTAACCATTCCGACTCGTGGTGGAACATGTAGGAGAGCATCGCCGACCGGTCAATCGCCTTGAGAAGTTCGGCTTCCGGCACACTGAGAAGGGCAATCGAAAAAATCAGCGCAATCGATCCCATATCGAATAGGCGCTCGACAATGTACACGGCGATCTGGGAGGAGAGCGGAAGTCCGGTCTTCCTGGCCACCAGGTAAGGCCGTACCAGGTCCGCTACCCGGCCGATGAGGGCGACGCCGGTGAAGCCGATGACCTGGGTCCCGGTGAGCGAAAACAGGGGAACGCGCTTGTTGTGGCGAAGGAGAACGGCCCAGCGAGCCGATCGAATTGCGTATCCGGCGTAAATGCAGCCCAGCGCAACAACCATCTTGCGCCAATCCGCGCTGGCGAATTGCGACCAGAAATGCCCGAAATCGAAATGAATGCGCTGCCGGGCCCACAGGACCAGCCCGATCAGGGCAGCCAGGACCACCAACCCCAAAATCCACTGCTTCTTGCTCAAGAAGTCTCCCGTCCACACAGGTGCGGCCACCTCAGTCTACCGTGCGATTCCTGCGAAAGAGCGGGTCACAGCGTTTTGAAATGACACGACTTCAGAGGTGGCTGAAAAAAGAGAATGAGCGACGAAATCGAGAAGAATAGGTCCCTCAGGGGCTAAAGCCCCACCAATTTCACTGCCCTTACAGCACGGCTAAAGCCGTGCCCCTTCAAAACCGCGCGCTTTCCGCAGCCTGTGAGGTCCTGCAGTACAGGCTTAAAATAACTGCGGCTTTAGCCGATGCGGGCTGTCTTTCGAGTACAAAGTTGTAATGATTAACAGGGAACCCACACTAGTTTCCTGGCGGAACGGCCAGGGCAACCACTCGCCGCGTCTGCGCTTCGCGCGCCTTGACCCGCCGGTTGAACTCGTGGATCACGCGCGCCACGTACAGCTTGGTCTCGCGGTAGGGCGGAATACCGTTGTACTTGTCCACGGCGGCAGGGCCCGCGTTATAGGCCGCGAGGGCCAGCGCCAGGTTGTTGTGGTACCGCGTCAGCAACCCGTCCAGGTAGGTTGACCCGCCGCGCACATTCTGTTCCGGCTTGAAGCTGTCCGAGACGCCCAGGTCAGCCGCAGTCCCGGGCATCAGTTGCATCAGTCCCTGGGCCCCGGCCCGGCTCACGGCGCGCGCATTGCCACCGCTCTCGGCTTTGACCACGCTGGCCAGCAGGTCCATGTCCACGTTGTGTTCGTGGCCCGCCTTGGCCAGCATCTCGTTCAAATCCGCGGGGCTGAGCTTGATGTCGCTGCGGACATCGGCAACCGGCGGGGGAGCTTTGGGAGGATCCGGACTCGGCGGCGGAGGCGGGTCGGGAATATGTTCCACCGACGCGATATCTCCGGGAGCCACTTCGATGTAATTCTCGTTGCCCTTTTCCATGTACAGCCGCACCCGTCTGCTAGCCGTGCCATGGTGGTTGCAGGTAATTTCAAATCCGTTGCGCAGAGTAATCTGCTCCGCTGCCCGCACGGGCAGAACCGTCGCCAGCAACGCGCCCGCCGCGATTACGAATTGTGCCAAGGGTCGCAATGAATTCTTTTCAGGCCGATCAATCCCTGCCCACCGAGTGTACAAAAAACTGCCCGGCTTACTTTGCCAAATCGCAAGCAGACTTCGAAATTGCTCCGCGCGCCGCCTGCCGCCCGCGCTCAGTTTGTCACCCTGCTTAGCTCCGCGTCGATGCCGCCAGCCGGGCCACTTCCGCCTCCAGGATCACCGCCACCCCATCCTCGTCATTGGGCGGCGCCTGCTTCCATCCCCGCATCTTCGCCATGGTCCGCAACTCGTGAGCGGCGTTTCTCATAAGGACAGACTGGCCCGCCCACTCCAGCATGTCCACGTCGTTCCAGTTGTCGCCGATGGCCATGGTCTCTTTGCGATCGACGCCCAGCCGTTTCGCCAGGCGCTCCAGCGCCCAGCCCTTCGAGACTCCCGGCGGCAGCAGGTCCAGGATCGACAAGTCCCGCGCCGGATACTCGGTTCGAATACATTCGCAGTACCCGGGCCACTCGCTCGCCTTGAGAGCCCGTTCTGCCTGTTTCATTCGTTCCAGGCTCCCCGTCACCATGCCCTGGATCGGGTCTTCTCCGTCGCCCAACGCCAGTTCCAGCGGCCGGACGACCTCGATGGCGTTCCGATTTGCCTCAACCCACACCTCGATGCGCTTGTGGGCCTGTTCCAGGTCCTCCAGCACCAGCTCCCCTTTCCCGGGCCGGTCGAAGGTGAAAACCACGGTGCCAAACGGCCGCAGCAGCCCGCAGATGCCGCGGGCCACCCGTGCCTCCAATTGGCACCGGTCGATCGAGTCGCCGCCCAGGGTTCGAGTCACTGCTCCATTGGACGTGATGAGCGGCATGTCCGCTCGCAGGCCCAGACCTTCCAGCAGCGGAGCAGTGTAAGCCGTGCGACGGCCCGTCGCCACCGCCACGGTGATGCCGGCCGCCTGCGCCGCCAGGACGGCCTGTACGCTGCGGCGGCTCAGCTTCTGCCCAAACGTCGGCAGAAGGGTACCGTCCATATCGATCGCCACCAGGCGAACCGGGGGATGCATGTGTTCAGTGTACCGGCCGCCAGCCGGGGCCGCGGACCCCGCGATGGGCAGAGATTCGAGACCGGCAGCGACCGCACGTTACCAGCGCACACTCATGTGACTCCGTGCACAAACAGCAGCGGCATACTCGGCGCACAATAGCGAAACGGGGAGGGTGCACCCATGCTGGCATCCGTGTTTGTTGCCTATTCAACTCGCAGTGGTTCTACGGCCGAAGTCGCCCAGGCCATCGGCGCCTCGATGCGCAAGTCCGGGCTGGCCGTCAATGTTGCTCCCATGAGCCAGGTGGAATCGGTTCCGAGAATGAACGCCGTCATCCTTGGCGCTCCTTTGTATATGGGCCGGTTTCCAAAAGAGTTTCACCGTTTTCTCGCCCGTTTCCGGGGGGCTCTCGAAATTCTGAAGCCGTGGTGCTTTGTTCTCGGACCCACTCGGGACAATCCGAGTGACTTCGAGGCGGCACGGCATCAGGCCGTCAGGCAGTTGAGCCGTTACGACTGGTTCTGTCCTGCCGACGTCCATGTCTTCGGGGGAAGATGGAATCCGAGAACCCTGCCGTTTCCCTTCAGCCTTGCCATGCGCCTGCCGGGTCACCCCCTGGCAAAGATTCCCCCGGCCGACGTTCGCGACTGGGCCGAAATCGACGGCTGGGCAACCGGGATCGCGCGCCAGATCAAGCCTGCCGCCTGATCTCCGCCCGACGCCGGGAACGCCTTCGGATGCGCTTGAAGCATCCGCATCGGGTAATCTTGCCTCATGGAGCGGATTTGCACCCATTGCCACGCTGTTCTCGCCGTCAATCAGGACGCCGACTGGTGCCCGGCCTGCGGCGGAGCCTTGACTGAGCGCCCCGCCTTGCCCGAAGTGAAGATTCCCGGCGTACCTCCGCCCGAAGTCGACCACCGCGGCATCGTTCTGCCGCGCCGCCATGCCCTGGGCGGCATCATTACGCCCCAATAATTGCTTGTTCTATCGACTTGGGCGCGACATGGGCGCCCCAGAGCCTGCCCTGAGCCTGTCGAAGGGTCTCGCGTTTGAGACCTGGGATGGCACGAACCCTCAACCTGCAATCGCTATGCCGCCCTGAGCCCTAGTGATCCCTCCTGAAGTTTGTCTCCGTGACAAACGTGCCGGTGTGATACGTTGCCGAACTCCACGGAACTTTCAGAACAAACTCCGCGTTTGGATTGCATCCGACAATCCGAATCGTGAACGTCGCACTCGCCGAAGCGCCCGGAGCAATATCGCCCAGGACGATCGGGAAGGCGCCGGGTGCCGTAACCGTCGGCGTGCAGGGCGGCCCGGAGTCCTGCTTCAGCGAGAACCCGGAAATCTGGGTCGCATAGGCGGGACCGGCAACGCCATTGGTAGCGGTGATGGTTACCGCGCGGGTGTTGCCTGTTCCGGCGGTCATCGACGCAGAGAACTTCAGTCCGTAGCCTGGCAGTTTCGTCTCATCCACGACGCCCCAGTACGCGGGCTTCGCTTGCAGGCCGTGATCGAACGGCAGCGGATAATCCGTTCGCACGACCGGGAAGCTGTCCAGCCACGTATCGTCATCGGCCATGCCCCAGAACGTGACCGCGCTGAGCTTGCCCTTCAACCGGCGGAAGGCGTCGAAGTAGCTCTTGTAGAGCCATCCCTGCTCGGCCAGGACCGCGGGAGGAATCGCGTCGCCGTAATCCGACGTTGTATCTCCGGCGTTGTACACGCTCATATCCAGCTCGGTGACCTGCTGCTCGATATCCGGGAATTTGTCCGCCACGGTCTCGATCGCATGCACCATCGCTGCAACTGACGGATAGTTGATGGCGTTGTGCATCTCGTGGCCCACGCCATCGATCGGGATGCCGCGCGAGCGAAGATCGCGGACCACACTTCACCAGGCAAGCCAGCCGGTTGGGATCGGTTGTGCTGTAGTCGTTGATGAACAGCTTGGTCCCCGCCGGCGCATATTGACGCGCTGCCTTCAACGCGATGTCGATGTAACTCTTGCCCAGCACGTTATAGAACGGCCCGTGCACCAGGCAGTCGGGCTGGCTGGGATCGAGCGGCTCGTTCACCACGTCCCATGCATACACCTTGTTGCCGAAGTGCTGCACCTCGTTCTGGATATGCTCCTGGATGTTGGCGGTCACCACGGCCTGGTTGGCCGCCGAATTGGTTCCGTCGCCCGTGGCGTACGAGGGCGTTTGCGCCCCCGTTGCCCACACCAGGTTGTGCCCGCGAATGCGCATGCCATTGCAGACCGCGAGGCCGGCCTGGGCGTCCGCGTTGGTGTAGTTGAAGCTGCCCTTCGTGCTTTCCACCGAACTCCACTTCATGTCGTTGCCCGACGTGATGCTGTCGAAGTGCTTCGTCAGCAACTGCGCATGCGGGCCGGAGATGTCGGTCATATCCACCGCCGCGCCGATCGGGAAATAGTCAGCCAGCGTCTGGAAGATCGACGGGATATCCGCCTGAATCGTGGGCGGCGGAACGTAGGTCAACTGGAAGTCGTCGATGTAGAACGACACCAGGTCATTGCCCGATGCGGGCACGGTCTGGAAGTAGAGAGACGCCGCGCCCGGGTCATACGGCGCTGGCCATGTTGTAGCCAGTCACGCTGACCTGGTGCCAGGCTGCCGTCGGCAGGCACGGTGACGCCGGGATAGCCGGTCACGCTGGGATAACTCGTGTTGCCGCTCAGCGTCGTTTGCAGGCTCACGTTGATGACGTGGCTCGAGCCGTCGGCCGGCGTCAGCATCACCCATCCGCTGATGTTGTACACCGAGCCCGGGTACATCTTGTTGCTCACGCTGATCGAAGGCCCGTCCCAGTTGGCGATGCGCCCCGTAGTCAGCAGGCTGTGCTGTGCCGGTGTGCGCCGCCGCGGTGCTGTTGGTGACCGACGAACTGCCCGAGCGCGAACTCCACCCATCCACGCCGCCGTCTTCAAAGTTGGTGGTGATGCCGGTGTTGTCCTGCTGGCTCAGGTCGGGCGGCGCCGGCGCCAGTTCGCCGATCACCACGTTGCTGATGTAGAACGAATCCGTCGCGCTGCTCGACTGGAAATAAAGCGTCAGGCTCGTCGGCGGCCCGGGCAGATTGCTGAAGCTGAACGTGCCCTGCACCTTGGTCCACGCGGTGTTCGACAGCGCGCGCGGATGTGGCGATGTTCGCATACGCCCCACGTCGTAGCGCAGTCGGCCGTCTTGGTCGACATGGTCACAGTCGGATTGGCGCTGTCCGGCAGCCGCCAGCAGAACGTACGCGCTCACCTGGTAGGTTGCACCCGCCACAATGTTGTTCACGCTCAGCAGATTCAGGCTCGGACCCATGTACGTTGCCGTCCGGTTGGTGGTCAGCAGGCTGCGCGGGTTGCTGCCGGGATCGAGGACAGGTGGCGCGGCGTTGGTCAGCGTCACCGAGCCGAACGGCGCCCAGCCGTCCAGTCCCCCGTCAGCGAACGTGTACGTTGCCACCGGCGTGCCGCCCGGAGGAGGCGCAGTTTCGGTGATCACCACGTCGTCGAGGTAAAACGACTGCGCGGTCGTGGCTCCCACCAACTGCGCGTACAGGACCAGGCCCGTCTCCGTCGTGCTGGCCGTGTAGGTCCCCCCGATCTGCGCCCACCCGGTGCTCGAAACTGGCACCTGGTACGAGCCGATCGTGTCGTAGCACGTCCCACCGGAGCAGCTCGGGTCGCTACGCTTGATCGTGAAATTCGCATTGGTCCCGGCTTCGCCGCCGGTCAGCATCACGTAGCCCGTGATGGTGTACTGGGCGCCCGCCAGCAGCACGCCGTTCAGCGCAATCGAAGGGCCGCCCGCACCGCTGCTTCCGGTCGTGGTCAGAAGGCTGTACGACCCGGCATAGGCGGCGGCATTTGATGCCACCGGCGTCGTGGCGCCGTTGAACGAAGACCACCCATCCGCCGTTGCGTCTTCAAAACTGTAGGTTGCCACCGTCTGCGCGCTCGCGTTCGCGGCACAGAAACACGCCCACACCAACGCCGCTGTAACCGCTGGCGCGACCCGATTTTTAAGCAGGGATCTCCTGCGCTCACTAACCAGGCAAAGCATGGGACACAACTCCTTTGTTTTTGATGGTTACCCGAAGCAGCCTCTCGCGCTTGCTGGATGGCCGCACACTGCTTGGGCAGAACTAATTCGATTTACTCAAGCGCCGGGAGTATAGCCACCGATTTGAAGCGCTGTCAAGAAGATGTTGTGCGGGTTAGGTTCGGGACCTCTGGATCGACTTCGTAGCCGTATGTGGAAGCCGGCGGAATTCGCACGGGAACTCCGGAGATAATGCCCGAAGGCCTCTGCTGATGCGAGGGAACTATGAATGCGAAGAGACTTGACGCACAGTTTCCTTGGAAAGTATTATAGTTTCCATGGAAACCACGATGGGGAATAAAGAGCCGGCGCCCAAGTTAGAGAGCCACCTCGGCTACTGGCTCAGACGCGTCTCCAACGCGGTCTCAGGATCGTTCTCCCGTGCCCTCAATGAGAAGCAGACTTCTGTTGGGGAGTGGGTGCTTCTGCGTGAGCTTCACGACCGCGAACAGACTTCGCCGGGCGAGTTGGCCGACAGCCTCGGGTTGAGTCGTGGCGCAGTTTCCAAAATCGTCGACAAGCTCGATGCAAAGGGCTGGGTCCAAACGGATGCAAAAGAGGGCGACAGCCGGTTCCGGCTGCTTTCCCTCACACGGGCGGGGCGACGCAGTCTCCCTGTTCTTGCTGAGATTGCTGATCAAAACGATGCACGCTACTTGGATTGTTTGAATACAAGAGAAAAGTGTGTTCTTCGGGAACTGCTTATCAAACTCGCAGACCGCAACCGCATTAACAACGTTCCGACCGAATAAAGGAGAAATCTCATGAGCAAAGCAATCGATAACCTAATGGAAGCCATGAAAGTTGCCGTAGCGGGGCGTCCCCGTGTGGGCGGATTCCCGTATCTCGCCGAGGTTCTGCGGAGAGCTGGCGTGACTCGGAACATCTGGTCGCTGCCATCCTGCCAGAGTCTTTACTTGACGCAGGAAGGACCAGTCGTCATGCAGGGCGCACCTTTGGTCAAGGGCGCCGTCGATGTACCGGCCTTCCATAAGGAGGCCCTCATCAAGGCTCTTCGCGTGGATCAGGCTGGTGAAAGTACATTCCCGGAGTTTCTGGATGCCACCTGGCGAGCCGGAGTCGTGCGCTATGACGTAGACCTGGAAGCACGCACGGTGGCGTACCAGGGTTGCAATGGCGAAGAATACATCGAATCCTATTCTTCAGTCAGCGTCGCCTGACGCAAGCTAACCGTCACCCAGTGGTATCCGGAAAAAGATTCTCGGTCCAATGCAAGGTAATTATTAAGAGTTCTCTGGAGGCTGCATGTTTCAAGTTATCTTTACGCTGATTGCGGTTGTCGGCGCATCTGTTCACCTTGCATTCTCACCCGTACGCCGGAGCAGCGGAGCGGCAATTGCCGGAACATACCTGCTGTATCTGCTCTTCTTCTATGTTGGCCTGATGGGAGTGCTCACCGCGTACGCACACGTCTTCCGTCCCGTTGAGACATCGGCGTCCATAGGATGGTCGACGAGCCCTTACGAATACGAAGTCGGCATGGCGGACCTCACCGTTGGCGTTTTAGGCGTTTTGTGTCTGAAGTTTCGGGCCGACTTCTGGCTGGCGACAGCGATTGCAAACGCAGTCTGGTTGCTGGGCGACGCCGTCGGCCACGTTCGGCAGATGACACTGAACAACAATCACGCGGCCAACAACTCAGGCATCTTCTTAGTCACCGAATTCACTATGCCGCTGGTAATTCTCTGCTTGGCTGTTTACGACCGTCGTCGGGAGGGCAAAGTCACCTGAAAGGATGGTTGGCGAGCTGTACATCCGGTTATCAAGGCAATCTTCACCGAAGTTTCGCCGTAAAACAATGTAAAATCATTCTAGTTACCGAGGTTACCTATCGGTAACGTTAAAGTCCTGTCAGGATAGTTACGTCCAGCACTCGTCCTGAGTGGCAGTCCGGGGAGGTCCGGAGGCAAGTTAAGCAAAATATCACTGTATCTCTTACTTCCGAAAGCGGACATATCGAATAGGGAAAGGATATTTCGAACATGGATAATTGGGCTCGGAATACCGTAACAAGTAGATCTATTATTTCCATCGATCAGTGCAAACCAGCGAATGGCAATGCGGTTCTCCGCGAGCTATTTGAACTATTGCAAGACTACGCACCCAACTGGTACACCGAAGAACTTCACAATCGGGCCGCCGCCGCATTGGGCGAATTCGTTCCCCAGATTCAGTAATCCGGCACAGCTGTTTCTACCCGGCCACTTCCCGTCGCTTCCCCGGCGCGCTACTCGTAACGCAGCGCTTCTGCGGGCAAAATGCGGGCCGCAGCCTGGGAAGGATAGAGCGTCGCCAGCAGGGAAATACCGATGGCCACGGCGGATACGATGACGCCGTCCAGCGGACGGGGCGCGAACGGCAGCGTATCGATCGAGTAGACGTCGGGTGACAATGGAATGTGATAATGCCCGCCGGCCCATGCCGCCAGGTATCCCAGCGCCAGCCCAATCACGGTCCCGACCAGGCTGATCAGCAGGCCCTGCAGCAGAAAAATGCGCCGCACCTGGGAAGGTTCCACTCCGTAGCTCATCATCACCGCGATGTCGCGCGTCTTCTCCATCACCATCATGGTGAGCGCGATCAGGATATTGAGCGCCGCCACGGTCACGATCAGGGCGATCACGATGAACGTGACATACTGCTCCAGCTTGAGCGCCTTGAACAACTCCCGGTTCTCCTCCATCCAGTTGGTGGTCTGAAAACCCTTGCCGGCCGCCTGCTCGATCTCCCGCCCGATCTCCGGGGCCCGGTTGAGATCGTCCACCTTGAAGCTGATCACCGAAAGCAGATCGGGCTCGTGGAACAGCCGCTGCGAATCGGCCAGGCGCACGAACCCCATCGCCGAGTCGTACTGATAAAAGCCGGAATGGAAGATGCCGGCCAGCCGGAATGGCGTCCACTTGGGAATCACCCCATACGGAGTCAATTCCCCCTGCGGACTGATCAAAGTAACCTTGTCCCCGACCACGGCGCCGACGGTTTCGGCCAGGTCATTCCCCAGAAGAATTGGCGGCAGATCCCCATTGGACTCCGAGGCAGGCTGCGTCTGTGGCTGAAGAGCCTGCACGGACCCTGGCGTGGCCGTCTTCAGCAGGTCGCTTACCGTCAATTCCATGTCGGGAAGAATTCCCTCGATCAGTGCGCCGCCATCGCGCGCCCCTCGCGCCACCAGGACCTGTTCGTAAAGCCCCGGCGAAGCCGCGGTCACATGGGGGAGCTTCCGCAGCCGTTCCAGCAGCGGCCGCCAGTCGCGGATGCCGTCTCTTTCGACGCGCTGCAACTGCACGTGGGCCGTTGAGCCCAGCAGCCGGTCCTGCAAGTCGCGCTGCATGCCGTTAGTGATCGCCAGCGCGATGATCAGCGCGGCGACCCCCGCCGCCACCCCGGCGATCGAGATAGAAGTCACCACGCCCACCACGGCCTGGCGGCGCTTCGCCCTCAGGTAGCGGGCAGCCACAAACAACTCGAAGCGCATGCGGCCTACTTCGCGGCGGAACCGGACGCGGTTCCGAACACGGTTTTGGCCAGCCCCACGTTGTCGTGCCGGTCGTAAGCGCGCACGGTCAGCAAGTGTTCGCCGGCCTTGGCGGTGAGTGCGGACGCGGGGATGTGCACCTCGTAGCGCTCCTGCTTCGAATCGGATAATCCGCCTACCGGCTCGATATATTGCCACGGGCCTGCATCGAGCGAGTATTCGGCGTGCGCGATCGGCGACACTGCGTCTTCGGCCTCAAACGTGACCAGCGCCGGCCTGGAGCAGGGCGTCTGCGGGCACGGCGCATTCTCTTCTACCGCTTTGAGGTTGTTGACCACCGGCGGTGTCGTATCCACCTCGAACCGCTCGCTCTCTTTGAAACTGGTGAGCGCCTCGCCGGGACTATGCGACGGAGCATCGGAAGCCACCACCTTCACCTCGTAGCCCCCGTCGGGCAGCAGCGAGGCGTCGAACGTGTACGCCTTCTCCGTGACTCCGTCCTTGAGCAGCCGCCACACGCTCTCATTGTCCCCGCGCAGGTAGAGCGTGAAGGTCAGGTCGTCCCCGTTATCGTCGTGCGCCGCCCACCGCGCGGTGATGGCCGTTTTGTCTTTCATCGCCGGCAGGGGATTGGCGTTGGCCGGGGGATCAAACGCGGAACCCTGGTTGGCCGATGGGAAAGTGATGTTCACGGTCTGTTGTTGCGCGTTGGCCTGGTTTTGCGGGTTCAGCCGCGCTCCCGGCACCACCACGAGTTCGTCGATCACCGGTGCGGAGTTCACCGGCAGATAATTCACGCCCACTCCGCGCAGATCTCCTCCCCGATGCAGTACCGCCTTCCACTGCAGAAATCGCCCCGGGGGAGACGCCACGGCATCGCCTTTGAGCGGTTCCCACTCCGACCAGCCGCGCACCGGCTGTTCCACGTTTCCTGAACGGGTCATGATCTCGAAGCCGCTCGATCCCGGATCGATCTCCACGCGGCCGAAGCGCGCGAATGCGCCCGCGTCGAGCACATCGCTGGCGTACTCGTGCTTGTCCGCGGAGTCGATCGTATACAGCTTGCCGGTGTTGCCGGTGCCCACGAAGATCTCTTTGGCCGCCCCCGGCTTCTCTTCTACAGCCAGGCTCAGGCCCTGTTGCGCGTCGAGATGCGCGATGTCGGCATAGGTGCCGTCATCATCGATGCGGAAGATCCGTCCCCGGTTCCCGGTAATGGCCAGCAAGCCATCGGGACGCGCCGCCAGGGCGTAGACAACTTCGTCCTTGCCGGACCAGAGCTTGCGCGGCGCCTGTCCGTCCTGGATGGCGTAGATCTCGGTTCCTTCGGGCGCCGAGACGCTCTGGTTGGCTACTTGAAGCGATCCCGGCTGCACCACCGTGAATGTCACCATCCCGGTACCCTGAACGGGTAGCGGAGGCAGCGGGTTGCGGCTCTTGTCGCCCACGCTCGCGGCGTAGATGGTACCGTTGGCGCCGACCGCCACCGAGGTAATCTCGCGTCGCGGCGCCTCGAACAGCACATATCCTTTTCCCTCGGGGTTGATGCGATACACCAGCCCGCTGCCGTCCGAGCCCGCGATCAGGTTGCCCTTCGCGTCCCAGGCCAGGGAGCGGATATGCTGTTCGTCGCTCTTGAAGAATGGCTCCTGGGCCGCGGGCGGCTTTGCCGGGTCCACGCGATACACAGCCCCCGGGTCCCCCGTCGCGATGTAGAGCCTGCCCTGGGAGTCAAACGTCAGATCCCAGATGTAATGGGTCTTCGCATCCTTGCGGTTGGGGTCCTTGTCATCCTCCGGCTTGGCCTCCGTCTTCGTTTCCTCTTCCTTGTCTCCCGCGACTTTGGAGAGATCGAAGACCACCGTGGCACTTGATTCGTCCTGCTTGGCCGTGGCATCGGCTTTCAGCTTGTACACCCGGCCGCTGGGCATGGTGGCTGCATACAGAGCCCCGTCGGGGCCGAACCGCAGCGCCTGCACGGTAAGGTCGCGGGTATCAAACAGAGTGAAGGGTTTGCCGTCGGCGCCGACCCGCTCGATCGCAGCCGGTGATCCGGTTCCGAGGTACGCTACGCCCTTTTTGTCCACCGCGAGGGACCAGACGAAGGTCGAAGGAGTGGTCAGGGTTTCTTTGAGCACCGGGCCTTCGCGCAAATGTCCGTCGCTCGAAATCGCGACTCCTTGCGGCGTGCCTTTTTCAAAGTCCTCAAGGCGTGTCTGTGTCCAAAGATGGGTTCCCTGGGCGAGCGCCGGCAGGGCGGGGCCAATCGTCAGTACGGCCGCGAGAGCGGGGAAGGTGAATGCGAAATGGAGGCGGAGAGTCGTGGGGCGGGCTTCTGGCATCCTGCCGTTGAGTTTACTAAAGTCGGGCGGGGCGGCATATCCTTGCCGCCCGACAGCTCTCATTTAAACTGGTTCATTTTTTTCGCTGTCGCGGGACGAGACAAAACCAGCACATGCCGGATCGCCTTGCGGCCACACGGTACTCCCCGAAAGCAAATGACGAGTGAGACCTCTCTCCGGATTGCCTCGACGACTGCATTGGCAGCATGACGAAAGTGTTCACTTTCAGATTTCTCGTTATCTTGATCCATTCATCCGATCCCACGTAACCTCGAAGTCACACCGGGCTTTGTGGATCACTCGGAGTCCTTCTCGACTCGTCCGGCAGATCTTGTGCCTTAACCGCTGCAAGTCTATGTCGAGATTCATTTCTTGGTCAGTGAGATATCTGAACTCGTGATTCCATAAGTGGGATTACATGACGAATGAGGCCTTTCGCATCGATTGATCGCCCTCTGCAAGATGGGGGCGAAGTGAGATTCGGGGAAGTGCTTGATGCTATCGGATCACGATGTCCGCGATACGGCGATCCTGAAAGGTCTGGCAATTACCGCAATTGTTCTTCATAACTTCTTTCACTTCGTCAGCCCCGCCCAGGAGAACGAATTCACATTTGATCAGGCAAGATTTCGGCTGTTTCTGGAATCAGTACACCAGCCGCCCCTGGCGATCCAGGCCATCTTCTCTTTCTTTGGTCATTTTGGAGTTCAGATATTCATCTTTCTATCCGCATACGGCCTGGCCAAGAGTTACTGGGACGGCCTCCCTCGCTGGACCACCTTTATGGCAGGCCGGATTCGGAAACTGTTTCCAAAATTTGGATTGATCGTTCTGCCGTGGTTCATAACATTCACGATTTCGGTTGGCCTGTTCCCAGCGACAAAAAGAGTAGGGCTCGAGCTTGTGTTGATGTTCGCTGGTCTTTCGCCGCTCTTACCCGGCTATGGTCTGCCGCCGGTGGGGCCATGGTGGTTTATCCCGTTCATTATTCAATGTTATGCAATCTGGCCATTCCTTCGAAGCCTTACCTTGAGGTTTGGTTGGCCTGGTCTCGCCGTGTTATCCATCGTGTGTGTTGCATTTGCTCGCGCCGCTGATCCCATGCTGGCCCATTGGTCAGTGAACCTCTTCTTGACGCCGGTCGGCAACATGCCGGTCCTGTGTTTCGGAATTGTTGCAGCTCGATATCCGTTTCGTATCGATGCTCCGATCGCGTTTTCGGCGTGCGCCATATTGATGCTCGGCCTTGTGTACGTTGCCATTTGGCCGGCCACTTTCATCGCCGCGCTGCTGCTCGCTCTCTGGTTATATCGAAAAACGCGAGAAAGATTGAGACGTTGCCCCCTTCTGGAGCGAATAGGTCATTACTCTTGCTTCATCTTTCTATTGAACGGAATTGTAAGAAACGAGATTGTGCCCTTTGCGCGTTCCCCCTCTTCCCAATTGATTTTTGCGTTCGTCAACGCGTTACTGTCGTTTGCCATTGCCGCCCTGATCCACGAGTTTCTTCTTCCCGGCGAGCGATCAGGCGAACCACGTCTATCGAGGGGTCGCGTGGCAGATACGTCATTTTCGTCTCGGGCAGGCAACGAACAGATTTCCCCAAGTTCAATAGGTCCTCGGCCGCTGGTCCAAATCCGGTCGGGGACCCACTAGACGCAAACATGCCGCCGCCAGGGATGAAACCCGCACGAAGGTCCACGGAGCGGTGAGAGTCTCTCCATCGGGATTGACCCGGCAGCGTCCGCTACGAAGTGGAACCCGCATGACTAAACGCGCCGGAATTCTTCAGGACAACCTGCCGGACGATACAATCCGAGCGATGCAGGCAGAAAAAGGAGACTCGATTGGCAGAAGACAATTGCAGTATAGTCAGGCGCTTTATTGAAGAAACCATCAACCACGGTCAGATTGACGCTGCCACTGAGTTCGTCTGGGAAGATGTCGTAGAGCAAGTGCCATTTCCTGGCCAGGGTCCGGGAGTGGAAGGATTGAAAGATGTATTGCGTGGCATGCGGAGCGCCTTTCCCGACTTGAACTTCTCCGTCGAAGAGCAGATTGCCGAAGGCGACAAGGTGCTGACCCGCTTTGAGTGGACTGGCACCCACCGAGGCGACTTTCTCGGCGTACCCGCGACGGGACGGTCCGTGAAGGTGTGGGGCATGGTGATTGACAGGCTTCAGACCGGCAGGATCAAAGAGACGCGCATCATCATGGATATATTCGGCCTGATGATGCAGCTCGGCGCGCTCGCCCAAAAAGCGTGATTTCGGCCCTGGTCACGACCACCTCGAAGGGGCCGGCTAAGCCTGAGTGAAAGCGCTTCGAGTGAGGGGCGGGGTGGGCCTTGCCCCCTGGGCTTTGGAAGCGGTGGTCGAAATTAACGACCGCCGCGAAACTGGATGATCCTCCGCCGGTCCCGCTTGCTAGGCCGCCGTTCGGGCAGGGGCGCGAATTGCTGCATCGCCTTGCGCTCCTCGGCCGCCTTTTGCCGCTGCTCTTTGCTGGCTTCGGTTTCGCGATAGAGAGTCTGTGCAACGCTGGCCGGGCCGCGCATCTCGCTGAGGCCCAGCACTTCTACCTCGAATTCACCGCCTTCGTTCTTGATCTGCAGCATATCGCCGGCGTGCACGTCGCGCGCTGGCTTGGCCTCGATGTCCCGGGTGCGAATGCGTCCCAGATCGCAGGCCTTTGCGGCCAGGGCCCGCGTTTTGAAGAAGCGGGCCGCCCACAGCCATTTGTCCATGCGCATCAAAGTCTCCCGCGTGAAGGCATCTACTGTTGGAGCCTATTGTCACGGCGAACTAACCGCGAAGGCAATGCCGTTGTAATCGTAGCGGAGTTCCAGTCGTATTCTGGCCGAACCTCAACGAAAAGCCCCGACGGACGGTCGGGGCTGTCGTGCGTGCTGTGTTGTGGTTGGCTTGAACTTTCGGGGCTCTGTACTGCGTTTCACTTGCTTTTTGTGCGGGTGGGCCCTGGGACTACATCTGGTGGAGGAAGCACGCTTGACAAGTACTTTAGTCCTCCGGAATGTCGCCTCCTGTGCGCCGCATCACTGCAGAGCATCTGATTCCGAGGAACGTAAATCTTTCTCCCTCGCCCAAAATCATAGCGAAGCCCTTTTATTGTTCGGAGTCCAAAAAGAAATCCCGCGCGAGTCCGCCCAGAATCCGCCCAATTCGTTCCATCTCCCGCCCGGACCAACCACGGAGCGTCAGTTGGCCAGAACGGCCCGGTAGCGCACCTTGTTCTTCTTCACTTTTTCGATCGCCTCATTGGCCTTGGACATCGGGAAGCGTTCGGTCTGCGCTTTCACTCCATGGCGCGCGGCGACGTCCAGCATCTCCCGTAGAAGCGACGGACTGCCGATGGGGCTGCCGGTGATGGTCCGAATGCCGGAGATGAGCGGAAAAGCGGCAACCGCGACCGGCGAAGGCGGGACACCGACGAAACACAACGTTCCGGTGGGCCGCAGCGCCTGAATGTAAATGCCCCAGTCCTGGTCGGCATTGACGGTGCTCAGGATGAAGTCGAACGATCCGGACACTTCCTTCAGCGCGCGGGTCTCGCGGGTATTTACAAAGCGATGCGCGCCAAGGGAACGCGCCTGGGTTTCCTTGGCGGCGGAGGTGGAGAATGCGGTCACCTCCGCGCCGAACACTCGGGCGAATTGAATCGCGATATGTCCCAGTCCGCCAATGCCGATCACACCCACCCGGGAGGAGGGATTGACGTGATGGCTGCGCAGCGGATTGTAGACAGTAATGCCGCCGCACAGCAGGGGCGCCGCCTGTTCACTGTCCAGCCCGTCGGGAATGGGAATGACGAAACGGACGTTGGCTCGAACCCGGTCAGCGTACCCGCCATGGCGGCGCACGCATGTCGCTTCCGCGAAAGGGCAGAGGTTCTCCATGCCCCGCGTACACCATTCGCACTCTCCGCAGGAATTGGCCTGCCACCCCAGGCCAACCCTCTGGCCGGGTTTGAGGGTCCGTACACCAGGTCCCACTGCAACGACGTGGCCGATGATTTCGTGCCCGGGAATAAAGGGGTACTGGCTGATGCCCCAATCGTTGGAGATAAGGTGAAGGTCGCTGTGGCAGATGCCGCAGTGCGAAATGGCGATTTCCACTTCCAGAGGGCCCAAATCACCCGGTTCATAGCGAAATGGCAGGAGCTCAGCTCCCGCCGCGTGAGCTGCTAATCCTTGAATCTGGGCCATGTCGATCCGGTCCTCGCTGGAGTGGCAAGTCAGCCGGCTTTACGCAACTCCGGTCTTTTTTGTGCTGGGTGAGAATTATGCCGCTTGACCCTAGTTTACCCCGCCACCCGGTTCGACACGCAGAGTGAGGACCTGGAAACCGTTCAGCACACCACCCGCCTGGGCTTCGCCCGCCACCACGGCCGATTCGCCGTTGAGGTTGACATCCTGCGACGCGCGCAGCGATTCAAGAGCGTTGGCCATCGAGAGTGGAAGACTGGACAGGGTCTTGCCCTCCATCGTGGCCTGGGTCTCAGGCATCAGAAGGCTGACGTAGATGCGGTCCGCACGATGTTCGCTGCTGGCCTGCGACAGCACCGAATTCATATCCACGGGCTTGGGAATCATGCGTGGCTGCTCGAGGGTGCGGTCGAGCACGCCCGCATCCGAAACCAGGATACGGACGGTGCCGGAATCGAGCCGGACCGGCAGGGTTACCGGGATGCGAACATTGTGCGCCGCCTGTTGCCACGGCCTGACCGTGGCCTCCACGGTAACCGTGTCGCCGGCATGGACAATGTTTCCGGAGATGAGCCGCGCGGATTGCAACTCCACCTGCACCCGGCGGGGGATGGCTTGAATATTGAGATCGATCGAACGCACCGCTCCGTGACGCCCGCTGTTCGAATAAAGCTTCGTAAATCTCTCCCCGGTCTCGAGGGCCGCCATCATGGGGGCGGGCATGGCATCGCTGGCCGGCGCCCACAGATCGAGCGGCGAGGGCGGATACCCGTCCATGTCGATGCTTCCGGTCAGGTGATAGCTGGTTTCAGCCGTGCTCTCGTTGTTCTGCAGCAGCGCCTGGAACAGCACCAGCAGTACGGCCTGGGGCGTGAGCGCCGCCATGTCCAGGACTTGAACGTTGAGCTTTCGTTCCTTCTGCGTTCCATGCACGGTGACGTGCAGCGGGATCATGTGCGCATGCGAGCCCATCACTCCCCGTATAGCCGCTTCGCGGTCTTCGGTGAATGCCCCGATGGTTTCGCCGGTGTTGATGATCTTGATGGATTGGAGCGACGAGGCCAGCGTGGTCACGACCTCCGCCTTGGTCATGGGAAGGGAAACGGGGCCGGCCTGCAAGACCGGATGTCCGCACGCCAGCAATTGTTTCGGATCGATGTAGGTTACGGTGCAGGTGGCCGCCAGCTCCATGTCGCCGCGCACCAGCTGGATACTGACCGCGGACCCGGGCACGACATCGGTGGGCGGAACCATGGCAGGCTCCCCTCCACCCTTCGACGTGGCGCTCATCCCGCCGGTGGCTACCAGGTCGAGCCCTGTCCCCGCCATCCTCTGCTGCCACAGCCGGATTGCCTCCGGCGAAAAGCCGCTCATGACCAGTGGCGTTGCGATCGGCTGAAGCGTCGTTTGCGCGTCGGGAAGTCCTGAGGCGGCACTCGCAAAGGTACTGGCGGGAATCACGGTCTGCTGATCGTTCCGTGCTTCTTCCAGTGGCCCGCCGATAGGAATATCGCGCACCTCGAGCATGTCCTGGATAGGCGTAATGCCCGCGATGGCGTCTTTGCTGAACTGGCCAATGTGATAGGAGATGGAGCCCAGGAGCTTGTTCCCGATATACACGGGACTGCCGCTCATGCCGGCCACGACGCCCGTGTATTCGGGCTTGGAGCCGACCAGTTGGGCCAGGATCATGTCGTGCCCCGGGCCGCGGGCTCCGCGCAGAACACCCAGAATCTCCACTTCCATCGGCTCCGGCCTGGTGCCGCTGAAGACGGTCCAGGCGGTCGCTTTCATTCCGTGCTTCACTTCGCGCAGGGGAAAGAATCCGCCCGTGGAGGGCGGGGGGCCGGAGGCCACTTCGCCCGATTGACCTTCGCCGGATGCCACCTGAGCCTTGGCCGTTGGATAATCGACCAGGCATAGGAGAAGCAACGGCAGAATGACTCCGCAGCAGAGCGCGCCGATAGCGGAGGGGCGGGCCTTGGTTTCCTTCACACGCTTTCCCACGTCTATTAGAGTACAACCGGCTGCACTGGGACGCTCAGCGCAAAATGGAGCTTTTTCGCTGATCTCTGTTCTCCAGTACGGCAGAAGGTGGCCCGTGCCGCTGGAGCGGATCTGCGCTGTCTTTTGCGCAGGCTGATCCCGTATGCTGATGGCCATAGAGGACCCCATGTTCCGGATGTACCCTTTCACCTCTCCCTATCGTTATCTCCGCGCCGCACTCGCGATCGTGCTTCTGGCGCTTTTGGTCGTGGCTCCATTCGGGAGTGCACAGACCCCGGCGCCGTCCGCGCAGAAGCCGCAGCCTGACCAGGCTTCTCCCGATTCCGGCGGTCCCGGCGCGGACAACGGCTCGATCGCGCTGCCCCGCAAGAAGGATCAGCCCGAAGACACGCCTCCGCCGGCGCCGGCCGCCCCGAAAGTGAAGAACCCCGAGGGCATGTCCAATTACTCGCTACGCGTGGAAGTCCCCGAGGTCACGGTGGACGTGGGAGTGCTGCTTGAAAAGACGCATCAGTTCGTGCCCAATCTGAAGCCTTCCAATTTCCGCGTGTACGAGGACGGCGTGGAGCAGAGGATTGCCGGCTTCAAGCGCATTGAAGCCCCCATCACCGCGCTGTTGCTTTGCGAATTCGCTTCCACCAGCTGGCCATTCCTTAACGACATGTGGAATGCCGCCTGGGCGTTCGCGCAACAGCTCCGCCCCCAGGATTACGTGGCCCTGATGACGTTCGACATGCGCACCCGGATCGTCACCGACTTTACCCAGGACAAGCAGCAGCTCTACCAGGCGATCAACTCCATGCAGATGCCCGGATTCTCGGAGCGCAATCTCTTCGACGCCCTTTACGAGGCGGAGGACCGCCTGACCCGCATCGAAGGCCGGAAGTACATCATCCTCATCGCCTCGGGCCGGGATACGATGTCCAAGCTCACGCTGGACAAGATCCTGCAGAAGGTCAAGACCACCCCCGATATCACCATCTTTACCGTGTCAACCGGCGGCGCCCTGCGCGCCATGACCGAGGGTGCGAGCGGCAGCTGGAACGCTCAGCTTCGGGACATGGACTACCTGCAGGCCGACAACGAGATGAAGACCTTCGCCAAGCTTACCGGCGGGGAGAGCTTCTTTCCCAGGTTCGCCGCCGAGATGCCGGATATCTTTGGCGACATCAACACCAATATCCGATCCAAATATGAGCTTATCTATCACCCCTCGAACGCCAAGCAGGACGGTACCTACCGCAAGCTGCGTGTAGAGCTGGTGGATGACGAAGGACATCCCCTGCGCTTCCAGGACGAGAAGCACAAGCCGCTGAAATATGACGTCATCGCACGCGACGGCTACCGTGCGCGGCCCGAAGTCGAGTAGGACCGGTTGGGGAAGAAAAAGGCCAAACCGGTCGGACGGCGCCCGCGGGCATCACCGACCGGCAGGGAAAAGCTGGTTCGGCCAGCTGGTTTATTTGAACTGGACGAATATGTCCCAGATGTAATAGGCGATCACCATAACCGTGGCGGCGCCCGCCAGCCAGATCGATGCCCGGATCACGGGTTCGATTTTATGCACCTTTTCGGTGATGGCCGCCTGAGCGGTTCTTTCATGGCTGAAAGAGTCATCGAGGAAGATCTGGTCGTCCTCATCGCGGGTCAGCCGGGAACGGTACAGATACATAACCGCAACAAACAGGACGCATAGTGACCAGACTGACCAAATGACAGGAACCATAATGCACCTCCAGTAGATTTTCTGGTCCCAGATACCGGCGGGCCCGTGAGGGAAACGCGGTCTCGTGAGTAGAGGGGCCTTACAGGGAGAAATGATAGTCCGGTAGTTGCCACATTTTGGTGACGTTAGTCACATCTCATGTTCATGCAGCAAATTAACTTGTTGTCAACTCGAAACGGGTTTTTGCGCTTCAGGCATCAAAAAACGGCTTGCCGGCCATCGTGGGGGGTGAGACTTTCTGCCCCAGGCTGCATCTAATGAAGTGGTTTAGATGAAAAGGGGCTTGTGTCACCCTTCCGTCATCGGTAGAGTTTATTCAGCATCAACGAATTCAAAAGAACCGGGAGAAACCATGGCTACTACCACCGTCGCACCTCAGGAAGAAACAATTAAAAAGGCGCCGCTTACCCTGACGCCCCAGGCCATCGCAAAGGTGCGCGAAATCATGGCCACCCAGGATCCTCTTCCCGCCGGGTTGCGCATCGGCGTCGTGGGCGGCGGGTGTTCGGGTTTTCAGTACTCCATGGCATTCGAGAACCAGGGCGGCATGATGGACAAGGTCTTCAGCTTCGACGATCTGAAGGTATTCGTGGATGCGACGTCGCTGATGTACCTCAACGGTTGCATCGTCGACTATGTCGAGACGCTGGAAGCGGCCGGCTTCAAGTTTGAGAACCCCCAGGTGAAGTCGACCTGCGGATGCGGTTCTTCTTTCAGCGTTTAAGGCTGCAGATTTATTGCAGGATGATGGCAAACGGCCCGTCCCGTTGGGGATGGGCCGTTTTTGCGTCTGTTGAGGTGCCCGGAATCTGCCTCGGGTCCCAGGACCCGGGACCCGTACTTCCGTGTTACTGCTGAGGCTGCGGTGCGGGCTCGGTTGGCGCTGGAGTGGCTCCTGGAGGACTGAACGTCGTTCCCGGCGCACCGACACCAGGCTGCGAGGGCTGAATCCCGGGCGGCGGCATCATCCCCATCATGCCCATGTCACTCTGCGGACTGTAGAGGAACTCCCACTCGTTGTAGTGGTTTTTCTTCTTGTATACAAAGATCGACGCTTTGTCGCTGGCCGGTGAGACGCCGATGATGCCGGCTCCGCCACCAAATACCTGTCCTCCAACCGGGTTGGCGCCCGCGATCGATCCGGAGTTGGGATCGGTGGGATTGCCGTTGGCATCCGTCCCGCCCGTTGGATTCGAGGTGGTGGACCCGCCGATTGTATTCGTAGAGCCGCCCGTCGTATTCGAGCCAAAAGAGCCGCCGCCCATGGTGTTGGAGCCAAAGGACCCGCTGGTAGAGCCAAGAGACCCTCCATTCGAGCCAAAAGACCCGCCGCCAATCGTGCTCGCGCCCCCGATTCCATTGCCGCCCGCGGGACCTGTTCCCGCCAGACCCGCGCCTCCGAAGCCAATGCCGCCCAGCGGTTGCCCGAAGAAGCCCATCGCCATGGGCGTCTTGTTCTGGCCGAACAGGATCGGCTTCCAGTCGTCCTTGCCGGTGGTGGGATCGATGTACTTTTTACGCAGGAAGCGAATCTCGTTGGTCTTGATCAGCGCTTCCATGTTGGGCGGGTAGCGCTGGAATTTCTTGAAATACAACTGGATGGCGCGCCGGTATTGCATGCCGCGATGGTACGTCTCGAGTTCGCGGTCCCGCTGAATGTCGGCCGCGACCTTAGGCAGCGCCACCGCCATGGAAATGATCAGCAGCGCGATCATGAACATCACGGCAACGAGGATGTAGCCCTCTTCGGAGGGTTTGACGCGGCGGGATGGGGCAGGGCTCGTCATGGGTCAGTGGTCAGTGGTCAGTGGTCAGTGGTCAGTGAATTGACGCGGGTCGAGTGGTTTACGTTTGGCGCTGCGCTCAAAATTCTGATCGCTGACCACTGATCAGTGTCCACTGTTCTTACTGCTGTGCTGCTGTGGCCTGGGCCGTCAGCGGCACGGTCTGCGTATTGTTATAGGCCAGGTCGGTGATCTGAACGCTGCCCGGCGCGATGGCACCCACCTTGTAGCGGTGATCGACGATCTCGCCCACCTTGGCCATGAAAATGTCGTCGCCTCGAACCAGGAAGGCCTTGATCGACTTGTCTTTCGACTGAGCGTAACCGAAGTACTTCAGTTCGATGGCCGGAGGCTTGGGCGGAGGCGGCGGGCCTGTGGGCAGTTCGACTACGGGGCGGGGATCTGCAACCGGTTCCTCGATTTTCACGGGCTCCGACTCTGCGGAAAAGATATTTCGCCCGGTTCCCGAGTACTCCACCGATTCGTTCAAAGCCAGCCTCTCCAGGTGAAGCGTGGGATCGAGGCCGTTGTTGGAGAGCTTCTGTGCATCGGGCCCGGTTGCAGCGGAACCGGCGCCCGGAACGCTTGCGAGTCGAACCGCGGCCGGGGCCGGCGTTGCCGTGGCGGAAGAGCCGCCGAACATCCGGTAGACCTGGTATCCGCCGTACAGGAGGATGAAACCGAACAGCCCGATCACGATGTAGACCTGGCGCTTGTTTTCCGTTCCCAGATTCATGGCTATTCCCCCTCCGGAGCGGTGCCGGCAGGCTGAGCAGCCTTGGGCTGGGTGGTGGTATTGGCCTGGGGCAGGCCGCTGGCCGCGGCTGCGGCGTTCTGCATCCAGGTGGAAACCTGGAGGCGGAGGTTCACGAGCCCGCCCTGCTGGCCGGTCAGAGACATCTGGCGGACCACGAAGAAGGTCTTGTCGCGTTCCAGCGAGTTAACAAAATGCATGATCTGCGGGTAGTCCCCGGTGATGCTGGCGTCGAGGAAGATTTCTGTGAGCTCCGGCCCCGGCTTGCCCTGCGTATATTGAAGGCGCGACATCCGAACGCCCGACTTCACCTGCAATTCGCCGATCCGGGAAGCATACGACGAAAAGTAGCCGGGAATGCGATCGGTGTAGAACTGCTTGATCTGGTCGCGCGATTCGACCACTCGTTTGTCGAGTCCGCGCAGTGGCGCCGTTTCCATATCGAGCGCTTTCAGTTCCATCTGCTTTCCCGAGAGCGCGTCGGCGGAACTGGAGCTGATGGCCGCCCAATCCAGGGCAAACCGGGTCGCCAGCACCACCAGGACGATCAACAGAACGCCCGCGCCCGCCGCGTGCCAGGTGAGCGGGGAAGCCATCCGTTCGCGCCACGAAATGGTCTTGGTATCGCCGCTCATTGCGGTCCTCCAGGGTTGGGATTGGGGTTGGGCTTGGGGTTGGGCTTGGGAGCGGCATTGGATTGGGGAACGGCTGGATAGCGATGGGCTCCCGACTGACGAAGCGCGGCGGGAGACTGGGGAGCGCCCGTTGGTGGCTGGGAAACACCCGCCATGGGCGGACGGCGCAGCCCCGGACCCGCTGCCGTTCCGGTAGGATGAGGCACGGCCGTGCCCGGACCGGCCGCACTATGTGCTGTGCCGGTCGCGGGTGATTGGGGAGCCGCCTTGGGAACTTCTTCCGTCTTTTCGGGTGCGGGCGCCGGTACGGCCAGCGCTGAGGCATTGTACTCGGCGAGCAGGTCGAAATTAACCTTGTTCGTTTCGCTCACCGGTTCCAGTTTCTCCCCGGGGCCGCCGTTGTTCTCTAAACTCTCCCCCACAATGGTCGGGTGGAGAAAGAACTTGGAGTGTTCGAGGTTCCGCACGAGCCCGACGTTGGCGTCGCGCGGACCGACCACGCGGAGACGCAGCGTGATGCGCCCTTCCTTGTCGCGGAGGGGTTCGAGCGTCGTGACCTGCACGCCTCGGGGAAGAACCGTTTCCAGGTCCTCCATCGCCAGGGTCCACGAGAAGGCTTTCTCATCGAAGAGCTGGTTGAGGAATGCGGATTCGTTCAGGACCAGCGCGTTTTCAGGCTGGCGCATCATGGCCTCATAGCTCTGGCGCTCACCTGTGATGCGAGCGATGTTTCCATCGAGCGAGTGGTTGCGGGCGCGCGCCTGCTCCGCCTTGTGGTGGAGAAGGTAAAGCCCCACTCCCAGCGCCACCGAGACCACCGCAAATACGATCATGGCGGTGCGCAGGCGCTTCAGGATCGGACCAAGGTCGGCAAAGGGGCGAGTCGCGAGATTAATCGTGATACGCATGGCTTACGCTCCCGCCAGGGCGCCGGCAATGCCGGCCAGGCTCAGGGGACCGAGCGGCGTGGTAGCGCCCAGGCCCGTGGTTGGAACCATATCGACGACCGCCAGCTCGGGGTCGCCGACCAGGCGGCCAAACTGTTCCGCATTCGCAATGCCGGCATAGTGCAGCTGCCGCGGACGAGCCATCAGCTTGTCCTCGTAGTATGCGGCGGCGACCGCAATGCTGCGCTGGACTTCGGCCACGCGGGCGCCCGGGTCTTCGGGCAATTCGACGGTACGAAAAAGATGCAGATCCTGGCCGCTGGTAATCGAGGTGGTGAGTGCCTGGCCGCTCAGGTTGGCGGCGAGGATGGGCTCGAGCGAATCCAGCGAGGCCAGGGAGGCGAGGCTGGAGGGCAGCACCGCTCCAGGCTCATAGCCGGCGGACGCGCACTGCCGCTTCATACTCGGCCAGGATCGGCCCCGGCATCACCGTGGCGAGCACCTTCACGGTGGTCTCGTTCTGCACCAGGATCTGGTAGCTCAGGGCGGCGTGCTCCACGTCGAAAGGCACCATCTTGCGCAGGCGGAAGCGGAGCACGGGAACCGCATCGGCCGTTTTGGGAGGAAGGGAATCGAAATCCAGCACGAAGACCCGCACCGCGGTGTCGGGAACGACGAGAGTCACGGCACGGCTTTTGCGGCGAAATCTCGTCGAGGGCCTTGCGGATGGCGTTCGCAACGGGCTCCGGGCAGTGGATGTTGGCTTCTGCCACTCCCGGGACGAGAGCCCCCTGGGCGAGCGGCGCAAAGGCGTATACCGGGGCCTCGCCAGGGGCGGGGATGGCAGCGGCCAGCACGCCTTCGGGCGCAAGTTCGACCGCGGTCTGCGGACGGCCGCCCGGACTGGAAACGGATTTGGTTTTGGTCGGCATAGGCGCTATCTCGAAGCCTCGATGAATGTGACCTTGTTGATCTCTTTCAGTGTGGTCAGGCCGCGGCGCACGCGGTCGATGGCCGATTCGCGCAGGAAGCTCATGCCTTCCTTCTGCGCCAGCTTGCGGATTTCGGATGTGGGCTTCTTTTCCAGAATCATTTCGCGGATCGGATCGGTGAGATCGAGCAGTTCGTGAATGGCGGTACGGCCGCGATAGCCGGTGCCGCCGCACTCGATGCAGCCGGCGCCCTCGCGGAAATCGAAGTCGCGCCACTCGGCCGGATCGAGGCCGCTGATGTATGCAGCGTCTCCTCGTCGTAGCGAACGGTGCGCGCGCAGTACTCGCAGATGGTGCGGACCAGGCGCTGCGCCAGGATGCAGTTGAGCGCGGAGACGAAGTTGTAGGCCTCGACGCCCATGTTGAGAAAGCGGCCCAGCACGTCGACCACGTTGTTGGCGTGGACGGTGGTGAAGACAAGGTGGCCGGTGAGCGCGGAGTTGATGGCGATCTGCGCGGTCTCCTGGTCGCGGATTTCGCCGACCAGGATCTTGTCGGGGTCGTGGCGCAGGATGGAGCGCAGGCCGCGCGCGAAGGTGAGGCCCTTTTTCTCGTTGACGGGAATCTGCGTGATGCCGCGAATCTGGTACTCGACCGGGTCTTCGATGGTGATGATCTTGTCTTCGTCGCTCTTGATCTCGTTGAGCGCGGCGTAGAGGGTGGTGGTCTTGCCGGAGCCGGTGGGGCCGGTGACCAGCACCATGCCGTAGGGCTCGCGAATGTAGCGGCGGAAGCGGCGCAGATCCTGCGTCGGCAAAGCCCACGACGTCGAGCGTGAGGTTGTGGAACTTCTCGCTCATCGACTCCTTGTCGAGCACGCGGAGCACGGCGTTTTCGCCATGAACGGTGGGCATGATGGAGACGCGGAAGTCGATGAGGCGGCCCTTGTAGCGCACGCGGAAGCGGCCGTCCTGGGGCACGCGGCGCTCGGCGATGTCGAGCTCGCTCATGATCTTGATGCGGCACAGGATGGTGGAGTGGTGCTCGCGCGCGATGGGCGCCATGGCCGTCTGCAGCACGCCGTCGATGCGGTACTTGACGACCACCGAATCGTCGTTGGTCTCGATGTGAATGTCGGAGGCGCGGCGTTCGAGCGCGGTGAAGATGGTGGTGTCGACCAGCCGGATGATGGGGCTGATGTCTTCTTCGCGGGTGAGCTTCTCGATGGAGATGTTTTCGTCGGAGTTGTCTTCGCCGGTGAGCACGTCGAAGGTGAGGCCTTCGCTGGCTTCGTCGAGAACGCGCTGCGACTGCTCCGTCTTCTTCAGCAGGTCGGTGATCTGCGAGAGCGTGGCCACGCGGGCGATGATGCGCTGGCCGAGCAGGCCGGCGATCTCGTCGAGCACCATGAGCTGCGAGGGATCGCTGACGGCGATGACCAGCGCGTCGGCCCGCTGCTCGAGGGGCACGAAGTTGTAGCGGAACATCAGCTCGACGGGCACGGTGCGCAGCAGGTCGTGCTGAATCTTGAAGTTCTTCAGGTCGACGAACTCGGCGCGATAGCGCGCGGCGAGCGTTTCCGCATGGGCGCGTTCGTCTTGCGCGGCGGGCAGCGGCGTTGCGATCAATGTGGAATCAGCAGCCATACGTGGTTACCCCGTGACTGAGGCGCCCGACCCCAGCGAGAAGATGGGCAGGTAAAGCGAGATGAGAATGAAGACGACGACGACGCCCATGATGATGAGAATGGCCGGCTCGATGAGCGCCAGGGCGGCGGTCAGGGCCGTGGCCACGTCTTCTTCAAAGAATTCGGCGACGGAGTTGAGCATCGCGGCAGCGCGCCGGTCTGTTCGCCGACCGCGATCATTTCCGTGGACAGGGTCGGGAAAGACTCCGGTCTTGCTGAGCGACTCGGCCAGGCTCTTGCCCTCGCGCACGGTCTCGATCGAAGTCATCACGGCCTTCGAAACCTGCCGCGAGGCGATGGAGCGGGCCGCGGTTTCAAGCGACGGCACCAGCGGCAGGCCGCCGGTCAGCAGCGTGGAAAGCGTGCGCGAAAACAGCGCCACCTGGTACTTGAGCCAGATTTTGCCGACGATGGGCATGCGGATTCGAATGGCGTCGACGACATCCCGGCCGCTTGTCTGTGCTGGCGAACCGCCAGGCAAACACGGCCGCGATCAGCGAACCCAATCCCCAGCCACAGGATGTTGTGCTGCATGAAGTTGCCGAAGGCCAGCAGATCGAGCGTGATGCCGGGCAGCTTGTTGCCCAGCTGGTCGTAGAGCTTGGCAAACTGCGGCACCACCACCGTGAACATGAAGACCATCAGCGCCGAAACCAGCGTCAGCAGCACCCCGGGATAGATGAGCGACGAGATCAGCTTCTTGCGGAAGGTGAGCGAGACGCGCTGGAAGTTGACGTAGCGCTCCATCACTTCCTGCAGGTTGCCGGAGCGTTCGCCGGCCAGCAGGGTGGTGGTGTACATGACCGGGAATCCGCTCTGCGCCTCAAATGCGGCTGAGAGCGACTCGCCCGTTTTTACGCGGGTGGCAACATCTTCCAGCTGGGCAGCGAAGTGCGTGTTTTTCTGGGTCTTGCCGAGCATCTGGAGCGAGCCGAGAATGGGCAGTCCGGCGCGGATCAGGGTAAGGAACTGCTGATTGAAGATGAGAAACGGTTCCAGCTTGACCTTGCGCCGGGAGATGCCGCGGCAGTCCGCCGCGGGCCTTTACCGAGAAAACGTGGTAGCCGGCATGGGAAAAGCGGGCGCGCAACTCCTCGGCCGTCGAGGCGGTCTGCACCTGCTCCATGACTCGGCCGCGCTCATCGGCCAGCTTGATGACAAACTCTGCCATGCTCTCCCCGGTTCACCGCCGGCACGCCGGCGGTTTTCCTCTTACTTGATGCAAGGGTATCAGTGTCAACGCACAATAGACGCGACTTCGCTTCCGAGCGTTCGGCTGGTTTCCATTGAATCCGACGGTCTGGAAGTCGGGCTGGAGACAGGGGTCCTGATCGGTGGTTTCCGGTCAGATACGCTGCTTTTTGCCAGTCACTGTATTTCAGCAAGGACGGCCGGATGGGTCGTTGCGATAGAGCAAACTTCACCCCAAAGGGTGGGGAATTGGCCTCAATCCGGAAGCAGCGTCAGGAGAGCAAAGGTACATTTACTGATCTCGCCGCAGACTGGAGCGCCTCGTCGAGTGTTGCAATGGGCAGTTTCAGATCCACAGCCAACGCGAGATAGGCCGCATCGTAAACCGAAAGTTTCTGCTGGCGAGCAAGGTCAATGGTTGATTGGCTGTTCTCCACAGGGCGCAATTCGATCTCGAATCCGGAGAGACTCGATAAGAACCGGTGCGAGTCTTCGGAGGAAATTCGATTTCGCCGCTCATTCAGCAGCAGGATGTTCCGGATCTCATACCACCAGATCGCCGGTACCACCGCGGAAGAATCCGTCCGGATTCTCTCAAAAGCCAGGTCCGCAATGGGGTGATCCTCATCGCGCATGGCCCACGTAATCACCACGGATGCGTCGGGCACAAATCGCACGACTACATCCGCCCTTCATCGCGCGCAGAGAGAATTTCCTGGAGTGAGACCGGCTTCGTGCGTTTGCGAATCTCGAGGATGCTCGCCGCGGCGAGAGCTCTTCGCTCTTTGTCAATTGCTATTTCAGGAATGACACGGGCCACGGCGTTACCATGGCGGGTAATCGTCACACTCTCGCCTCGCTCCACTTCATCGAGGAGGCGGAGGAAGTGGGTTTTGGCTTCAGATGCTTGAATGGATCTCATGCGTTTTGACCAGTCAATTGACTAGTTGTATTGTAGCATAGCAAGCGTTAGAACCCGTTAGCCACCAGCCAGACCTCGGTCAATTCGAACGAGGGCTTGTTTTGCGCCCGCATCTGCTCCCAGGCCAGCTTTACCAGTACATCCGCTTCCACATTGACTGGCGCGCCGGGAGCGAGGGTATGCAGGTTCGTCCGCCAGTAGGTCAGGGGCAGGATGGCGATGGTGATGTCTTCCCCGTTCCAATCCGCAATGGTCAGGCTGATGCCCTCGATGGCCACGGAGCCCTTGGGCACCATCCAATGGCGGACGTTTTCGGGCACGCGGACCTTGAGGGTCCAGTCGGTGGTTTCCAGGTTGAACTGGGGGCTGGATCGGGGGATGACGGGGTCCAGCGCCGTCAAGCTGCCGGTGCCGTCCACATGCCCTTGAACAACGTGGCCACCCAGGGGGCTGCCAGCTGCCGTGGGCAGCTCCAGGTTGACCTTTGACCCCGGAGCCAGCGAACCCAGCGAGGTGCGATCGAGGGTCTCCCGGGCCAGGTCGGCATGGAAAAACGTGGGGTCCACGTCGAGCGCTGTCAGGCAGACGCCGGATATGGCAAGCGAATCGCCTTCCCGCAACCGGCCCGCGATTCCCGGAGCCTCGACGGTCAATCGGCGCACGCCACCCGTGTCCTCCAGGCTGACGAGGGTTCCAGTCTGCTCGATGATGCCAGTGAACATGGATTGATTTTAAGCCGCTGATTCGGGAAGAACAGTTCTACTCTTTTGGCAGGTCTACCAGGGGCGCTTTGCGGGTCTCGGTAGGGCGGCCGTGCTGGATGTTTTGCACCTGTTGCAGGGCTTGATCGACGGCGCCTTTGTCTGGCAAGAGTGTGTATGTGATATCGAAGTGGCGCTGCTCTTTAGGTCCGATGGTCGGGACGAGATGCAGCGCACGCATATAGCTGCGGTTGTAGGGGAAACTGGTACTCGGCTCGAGGCCCGTGACATAGCCCTGGCCCTGGGTGTCGGTGTTCTTCCACAAAGCGAAAACCGGCAGCTGCTGCACATTGAAGCCAACGCGGACCCCTTCGGTACCGCTTGAGTTGTGCAGTACGGCCAGGGTATTTCCCTGCTCGTCGGCGTAGGGCACAACGTTATAGACCGTTTCGTCGTAATTCGGCGTGGGCGGTCCGTAGGTCTGCCAATTGGCCAGTTCTTCGGCTGCCTTCTGATTGAAGGGCGAGACTTGCTTCACGGGCCCGCTGAATTGGGCGCCCGGTTCGAGAAGCGGCGGACCAAAGTTGCTGTGGTAGATGGCCTGGTATTCGCGTGCGTAGTCGCCTTTGTTGGTCAAAGTGTCGTGGAGGCTGAAGGATTGAGCTCCGGCTTCGGTGCGCAGTTCGGTTTCGATGAGGAAGTTCGCTTGTTTGAAAGCCTGTTCTTTCAGATCGCCCTTCAGGCGAATCGTATAGGGCGGTTCTTTGTCGATGCTCAGCACCACCCGTGAAGCCGGTGTGTTCGATGCCCGACCGTGCAACGTGAGCATGACGCCCTGGTCCAAACCGGGATGGCCTGCCCACTCGTAACCGCAGCGCGCAACCAACTCGTTGAAGCCCTCCAGCCAGCCGAGTCCGGCGCGTCCATTGAGATCGATGAAGGCCGGGTTGACTACTTCGTCGACCGGCGAATCCCACCCCAGGCGCACGTTTCCAGAGACGGCTTTGAGCACGTTCATGCCGCGCGTGGGGACGACCGAGATCTTCATCGCGCCGTTATCGATCTCGATGATGGCGGCACCTTCCTGGCGTCCGCCATGCAAGGTGCGCAGACTCACAGAAAAGGGATGGTCGAGTTTCAGACCCAGTTCCTGGCTGGTGATCTGCCAGTCCTGCGGGGCCTTGGATGTATCGAGCAGCATCCATTCCTGCGCGTGAGCGGGAGTGGCGGCCAACGACGCACTGAGACCAATAAGGGACATGGTTTGGAGCAGCTTCATGATGATACGCGTCTCCCAGACGCCTGCGCTCATGGACTCGAGAGCGCAGGTGCGGCAGAGGCAATCGCCGCAAGCAATGGTACAGCCTGCATCCAGGTTTAAGGAAAATACGAAACCACGCCTCCCCATTGCTGTTCGGATCTCAACCACAGCTCACGATGAACGAACCGGATAGCCGGCACTGCTCTAGTGCCGGAGGTTTTTCGGTGGTTATCCTTATCGCTGCGGATTCGGCCTCGATGCTATGATTGCGCCGACCGGCGCACTTTCACGCCGCGATTTTTCGGAGGTACGCCTTGCGAGTTGGTTTGATGAGCCGCGAATATCCGCCCGACGTGTACGGGGGAGCTGGCGTTCACGTTGAATATCTGAGCCGCGAGCTGGCGAAGAAGATCGAAGTGGAAGTGCATTGCTGGGGCAACCAGCAGATCGACGAGGGCAACCTGCATGTGCGCGGAAGTTGTCCGTGGTCGGCCATCACCAAGGGCACGCACGAGAAGTTCAAAACCGCGCTTGAGACCCTGAGCCTGAACCTGGCCCAGATGGTGATGCTGGACAAGATCGACATCGTCCACACCCACACCTGGTACGTGTCGATGGCGGGCTTCCTGGCCAAGACTTTGTTCGATGTGCCGTTCGTTCTCACGACGCATAGCCTGGAGCCGCTGCGGGCGTGGAAAGCCGAACAACTGGGCAGCGGCTACCGCATGAGCTCGTGGATCGAGCGCACCGCCATCCACGACGCCGACGCCATCATCGCGGTGTCGAAGGGAACCCGCGAAGACATTCTCAAGGCCTATCCGGATGTCGATCCCGGCCGCATTCACGTGATCTACAACGGCATCGACCTGGAGCAGTACCAGAAGACGAGCGACGACAGTGCGCTGCTGAAGTACGGGGTGGATCCGACCTTGCCGTACGTGCTGTTTGTGGGGCGGATTACGCGCCAGAAAGGCGTCACGCATCTCGTGGACGCGATCAGTTACATGCCCAAGGATATCCAGGTGGTGCTTTGCGCCGGGGCGCCCGACACGCCTGAGATCGCGGCCGAGATGCGGGCCAAGGTAGAGGGCGTAAGACCCGTCAATCCGCACGTGGTGTGGATCGAGAAGATGGTCACGCGGGCCGAGGCCATTCAGCTCTACAGCCACTGCAGCGTCTTCTGCTGCCCGTCGGTATACGAGCCCTTCGGCATCATCAACCTGGAAGCGATGGCATGCGAGGCTCCGGTGGTGGCCAGCGCCACAGGCGGGATCCTCGAAGTGGTTGTCGATGGCGAGACCGGATACCTGGTTCACTTCGATCAGGACCCGGTGACCAAGTTTCCGGCCGATGCGGAGAAGTTTTCGCGCGATCTCGCCGCCCGCATCAGCGAGCTGATGGCCGATCCGGAGAAAGCGCGGCAGTTCGGATTAGCGGGGCGTAAACGCGTCGAGCAGAAGTTCGCATGGTCGGCGATTGCGGATCAGACCATCGCTCTTTACAAGCAGCTCATCGAAGCCCACGCGCAGAGAAAGAGCGAGATTTGAGCTCTACACCGGCGGCCACGGGTCCCTGAGCAGCGAGCAGAGACCCAGGTCGTTCTCATACCGCTCCACCTCCACCTGCGCCATGCGGATGGCATTGGGCATGCCGCGGAAGGCGGGCACGGCGTCGGAGCCCATGATCTGCGGGGAGACGAAGAGGTGCACGCGGTCCACCAGGCCCGCTGCCAGCATGGCCGTGTTCAGGCGCGTGCCGGTTTCGGTGAGCAGGGTGAGAATGCCTTCCTGGCCGAGCTTGTCGAGTACTTTTCCGAGGGGGACGCGGCCGGCTTCGGCGGGCAGCACTTCCACGCGCACGCCACGCTCGGTCAACTGGCGGATACGGGCCTCGTCCCGGGTCACGGTGAAGATCACGACATCGTTCTGGACCGTCGTCACCATTTTTGAATCGAGGGGCATGCGGAGCGCGGAATCGAGAACCACGCGCAGCAGGGGACGGCGGCGGCGCAGGCCGCTGCGATCGGTGAGCATGGGATCGTCGGCCACCACGGTATCGACGCCGGTCATGGCGGCGTCGGCCTGCCAGCGCTGAGGTTGCACCGCGCTGCGGGCCGCTTCGCAGGTGATCCAGTAAGGCTCGCGCCGCGTGTGCTGGCCCAGGGGCGGCGCGATGCGCCCGTCCAGCGTCATGGCCACCTTCATCAGCACCAGGGGACGCTTGTGCTGGATCCATCGCGCGAATCCTTCGTTGATGCGGCGGGATTCAGCCTGGCAGACGCCGATTGTGACTTCAATGCCGGCGGCGCGCATGCGGTCCGCGCCGTGGCCCGCGACGTTGGGGTTGGGGTCGACGGTGGCCGCGACCACGCGTTTGAGGCCGGCGGCGATGAGGGCTTCGGTGCAGGGACCGGTGCGGCCGGTGTGGTTGCATGGCTCGAGCGTGACATAGGCGGTGCCGCCGCGAAGGCGTTCTTTGGCGTGCTGTTCGGCCACCCGCAGCGCGATGATTTCAGCGTGATCGAGCAGGTCGTACTCATGCCAGCCTTCGCCCACCACCTGCCCGGCGCGATCGAGAATCACGCAGCCGACGGCGGGATTGGGGGACGTGACGGCGATGCCGCGCCGGGCCAGTTCGAGGGCGCGCTGCATCCAGTACGTGTCTTGGTCTTTGGGGTTGATTGCGGGCATGCGATTCCGAGGGAATCAGTGTACGCGATGGATCCCGGGACGGAAGTACCTTTCAACGATCGAGACGAGTGGTCAGCCGAGCAGGGAATCGACGAAGGCTTTGGGGGAGAATTCGAGCAGGTCGTCCATCTTTTCGCCGACGCCGACGAAGCGGACCGGGAGGTTGAGTTCGCGGGCGATGGCGACCGCGATGCCGCCCTTGGCGGTGCCGTCCAGCTTGGTGAGAACGATGCCGGTGACGCCGGCGGACTGGGTGAAGAGTCGGGCCTGCTGGAGTCCGTTCTGGCCGGTGGTGGCGTCCATCACCAGAAGGACTTCGTGCGGAGCATCGGGGACCAGACGGGAGGCGGTGCGGCGCATCTTCTCGAGTTCGTCCATGAGGCCGGACTTGGTGTGCAGGCGGCCGGCGGTGTCGACGTAAAGATCAGCGATATTGCGCGCCTTGGCGGCGCCGATCGCGTCGTACAGAACCGCCGCGGGATCGCCGCCCTGGCGGGTCTTGATCATCTCCACGCCGCTGCGGCTGGCCCAGATCTCCAGCTGTTCGATGGCGGCGGCGCGGTAGGTGTCCGCGGCGCAGAGCAGAACGCTGCGATTCTGCGCCCGGCTCCAGGCTGCCAGCTTGCCGCTGGTGGTGGTTTTCCCGGTGCCATTGACGCCGACAAGGAACGTGACCTTTGGCGGGGACGCGGGAGACGGCACGGGGCGCTGGGGGGCTTCGAGGATGGTGCGAAGACTGGCCTTCAGCAGGGACCGAAGTTCTTCGCCGCCTTCGATGGCCTGGCGCTTCGCGCGCTCGCGCAGGGCGTCGAGGATTTCGGTCGTCGTCTGAACCCCGATATCGCTGGTGATCAGCGCCGCCTCGAGATCTTCAAGGGCAGACTCGTCCACCGTCCGGGTCAGGGCGACGATATCTTCAATTTTCGAAGTGAAGGACTCGCGCGTGCGCGACACAGCCTGCTTCATGCGGCTGAAGAAGCCGGACTTCTGTTCTTCGTCCTGCTTCTCTGGTTCTTCGGGTTCTTTGAGGCTGCCGAAAAGGCTGATGAGCGACATGGCTTAGTCCCAGTTTAGTCGAACGCGCGGTTCCTCCAACCCGGAAGGATGAAAGCCCGCCCTGAGACCCCACCCTGGCAGAGCCAGAATTGGGCACCCCAGGACCCCGGCTCTCCGAATTATTCGCGAATTTGTTACCAACAGGCTTGAACCGGGTACGCAGGCTACGAAAAAATCGACGAAGTGGCTTCGAACTGCGGAACCGGCGAAGGTCTCTCCGCGTTGAAGCTGGGAGACACACGGAGGTTGCATGAGCAGAGTGCGGGTGCTGGCGGGTACAAAAAAGGGCGCGTTCATCCTTTCCTCGGATGGCAAGCGGGATAAATGGGAAGTGAGCGGACCCTATTTTGGAGGGTGGGAGATCTATCACGTAAAAGGTTCGCCCGTGAATCCGGACCGGATCTACGCGTCGCAGACCAGCGGCTGGTTCGGGCAGGTGATGCAGCGCTCCAACGACGGCGGAAAGACCTGGGAGGCCGTGGGCAATAAATATACGTATGACGGCGTCACTGGCACCCACCAGTGGTACGACGGAACACCCCATCCGTGGGAATTCAAGCGAGTCTGGCACCTCGAGCCTTCGTTGACCGATGCGGAGACGGTGTATGCCGGCGTGGAGGACGCGGCCCTGTTTGAGTCGACGGATGGCGGGAGTTGCTGGACGGAGTTGTCGGGGCTGCGCAAGCACGACTCGGGCCCTCACTGGCAGCCGGGTGCGGGAGGCATGTGCCTGCACACCATCGTGCTCGACCCGACCAACAAGGACCGGATGTATATCGCGATTTCCGCTGCAGGAGCGTTCCGAAGCGACGATCGCGGGGAGACATGGAAGCCGATCAACAAGGGACTGGTGTCGGACATGATGCCCAACCCCACCGGCGAGGTCGGCCATTGCGTGCACCGCATCGCCATCCATCCGTCGCGGCCGGACACGCTGTTCATGCAGAAACACTGGCACGTGATGCGCAGCGACAATGCGGGCGACCAGTGGGAAAAGGTGAGCGGAAACCTGCCTACCGATTTCGGGTTCTGCATCGATGTGCACGCCCACGAGCCGGAGACCATCTACGTGGTTCCGATCAAGAGCGACTCGCTGCATTTTCCCGTCGATGGCGCACTGCAGGTGTTTCGCAGCCGCACGGGCGGAAACGAATGGGAGCCTCTTACCAAAGGCCTGCCGCAGAAGGATTGCTATGTGAATGTGCTCCGCGACGCGATGGCCGTGGATCGCATGGACGAGTGCGGCATTTACTTCGGCACCACGGGCGGCCAGGTATACTGCTCGCCGGACGGCGGCGACACGTGGAATACGATCCGCCACGATCTTCCCCCGGTGCTGTCGGTCGAGGTGCAGACTCTGCCATGAGCGAGCCTGCACCGGCACAAGCTGCATCCGTGCATCGCGTGCGGGTGGTCTTGCCCTACCACCTGCGCACCCTGGCGGGAGTGGGCGGCGAGATCGAAGTGGACATCGCAGGAGCTGTAACGGTCCGAACCGTTGTGGATGCCGTGGAAGCACGGTACCCGATGCTGGAGGGAACAATCCGCGACCATGTGACCAGGATACGCAGGCCGTTTCTGCGATTTTTCGCCTGCCAGGAGGACTTGTCGCATGACTCGCCGGATGCGCCATTGCCGGGCTATGTGGCCCAGGGAAAGGAACCGCTTTTGATCGTGGGGGCGATTGCGGGCGGGTGAACGCCCACAGCTAAACGAAAGCGGAATCCTCCATTGCCTGACAAACCTGAAGGTGTCCTCCTCCGCTCGTTTTCAGCTTTTCCATCAGGCCGGTGAAGTCCTTGTCGGGAATTACGATGCATCCATCGCTCCCCTTTGGGCCTTGGCCGTGGATCGCAAATCCTCCACGATTGTTTGGGACTTTGAAGTGAGGATTCAGCTTCGCACACAGTCCAAGGTGCGGAGACTTGGCCGGCGGATAGATTTGGTATGAACCTGGAGGAATGGGTCCGCCGCGGATGGGTTGCTTCGAATCATCGACCTCTTTGACGGCATAGGAGTAGGGGTTGTTGGCGTCACCAGTGGGATCAAGCTTGCGACTGCCTCCTGCTCCTCCACTCCAGGCTGTGAGATGAATCTCATCAGTTCCGAAAATCCCTGTCAGGACACCCTCGAAAATGTAGTAGGTGAGCTGGGCTGTGCCCGGAACAGACTTCGTGGGTTTGCCGGCGTGCTGAATCCGGTGATGGTGCAGGGCAGTGGTTTTTGACATGGTCGCATTCCTCCTCCGGGAAGGATCAGCAGATTTGCTCAATCTGTTATGCGAAAAAGGACTCTCTGTCGTGCCATCGTCCAACCCTGGCAGCGCGTACGGTCCGAACTCAGGATGGGGTTCTACTTCTTACTGAGACCGGCGAGAATGGGGCCGGCTTCGCTGTCTTCAATGACGACGTGGCCCTTGAGGTCGAGAACGTCGCCCCAGGGCGCGGAGGTTCGATACAAGGCGGCCGGATCGTTCGTTTCGACGAGTGAGAAGCCGCAGCTGAGGTCCGTGGCGTGCCAGCGGCCCAGCAATGTTACGCCTTCGGCGGGGGCTGCTTCGCCGGCGAGAAAACGCCGCACTGCTTCGTTAAATGCACCGGGTTTCAAACTCCAGGTCGACATAATCTTCATCGCAGATTTCCTCCAGGGGTGGGAATTAAGACGGGAAAAATACAGCATGAGAAGCGCTGCGATTATAAGGCGGAGACTCGACGGGACGTCCATAAAATTCTTGCCAGACGATGAGCAACCTTCGAGAGCTAACGCAATCCGCATTCTGAATCCAGAAACGTACACATAACTTACGCTTCGTGCTGTTAAAATCGCGATCCATGACCGTGCCGGTGTATTCTTCGCATACCTCTGAGCTCTCGCTGTGGCAATCGGCGATGCACGAGGTTCTTTCGCAAAAACCGCAGCAACAGGACTCAGTGCACAGCGGGATCGGGGTGACGGCGCTGACGCCGGAGATGATGGCCACGGCGCAGTTGGTGCGTCAATTTGACCGTGCGGGGAACTTCGATGTTGCGGCTCAGCCCGCGGCGGCTCAGGGCGCCGGTGCTGCGATGGCGGCGGTGGCGGGGGGCCTTGCCCAGTCCGCGGCAGCCCCGGCCGCGACTCTGTCGCCGGTAGCGACAGAATGCGCCAAGCTGGCAGCCCAGATAGCGCTGTATTCGGTCACCAATCCCGCGAAAGCGGCTGTACTTCGAAATGAACTGGCCGCCGGAACCTGCGATCCGTTGTGGGCGGAATGCCTGGCCGTGTATCAGCAATGGAGACTCAGCAGCCAGGCCCAGCCCTACATCAACTTCCAGAGCATCGACGACTTCGTATTGGAGCAGTGCTTCCCGGACAACGCCACCATCGCGGTGATTGGCGACTGGGGCACGGGGATGAACGATGCTCTGGTCCTGCTGCAGCAAATCGCGAAAAACTTTGAGCCGGATGTTCTGCTGCATCTTGGGGACATCTATTACTCCGGGCTGCCGTCGGAGTGCAAAGCGCATTTTACCGACCTCATCGATAAGGCATGGCCCGCCGGCGGAGCCAAGCCGAAGCCGCTCCTGTTCACGCTGGCCGGCAATCACGACCGCTATGCGGGCTCGAATGGCGGCTACTACGACCTGCTGAAGAGCCTGAACCAGGCTGCCGGCAAGCCGCAGCCGAACAGTTACTTCGTCGCGCGGAACAACTTCTGGCAGTTTGTAGCCATGGATACAAGCTTCTATGACTCGGACCCCGGCGCAACCGCGGCGGGAACCGCGTTGACGAAACTTGTCGATCAGGAGATTCCATGGCACCTGGACAAGGTCAATAACAATGGCGCGAACGTGGACAAGCGCGTGAATCCTGGCGGGGCGCGGGGCACGGTGCTGCTTTCACATCACCAGCTCTATTCGTTTACGGGAGTGGGGAAGGGGGGCAACGGGGCGCCGTTGGCTGTGAATCCGAATCTCGTGAATGCGCTGGCACCGGTCTTCCACCTGGTCGACCTCTGGCTGTGGGGACATGAGCACAACCTGTGCATCTTCGAGCCCTATTCGATCGGTCCGGGAAAGCCGCTGCCGAAAGGGCGGTGCGTAGGGGCGAGCGCGGTTCCGATGTACCTTGCGCAAAAACCGACCGCACCTGCGAACCTGGTTGTGCCTGCAGGCGTGGACGGACCGCCGCGGGTCGTTGCGGGGACCACGCTGGGCGATAACGGAACGGTGTTCAATTATTGCTACGCGATGATGACGCTGGCGGGGCCGAAGCTGACAGTCGATTATTACCAGGTGGATAGCACCGATGCGCAGCCCGGGAATCCGCCTCCGCTGGCGGAACCGTTGTACAGTGAGACGATTGAGAAGCCTTTAGCGGCGGGTTGAGGACAACCCAGGTCTCAAAGGCGAGACCTGGGGCACCCAGGTTGTTTCCCTACCGGGCTTCGGTGCGGATGATGGCGGCGCTGCGTTCCGCGAGAGCTCCGATAGTGCGCGAGGGATTGACGCCCAGAGCTTCGGGGATGATGGCCCCATCAATTACATAAAGGTTTTTGTAGTTGAAGACTTCGCCGGCGTGATTGACGACGCCGTTGATCGGCGTGTCGCCCATGCCGCATCCGCCCAGCGGGTGCGGGGTGACGAGGGAGTGCAACAGCGACCAGGTGGGCGGCACAACCGGATGCCCGCCCGTGGCGGCGGCCAGTTTGAGATGCATGGAGACGATGGCATCGATGGCCTGCTTCGATTTGCCGATGTCCCAGGCGAGATTGAGACAGGGCTCGCCGGTGAGCAGGGAGTGATGGATGGACAAGGTGCCGTTAGCGGCGTCCACGCCCTGCGCGAACCAGGGCATCACGTTCTGAAACGGCTCCGTGCCTTGCATCAGATGGCGGAACGAGTCGAGCAGTAGCTTGGCCGCTTCGTTCTTGGTGGGGGAGGCGTCGAGGCGAGTCACGTAGTCGATCAGGAAATTGGGAAAGCCGCCGTCTTCGATCCAGAAGCTCTGGCCCTCGAAGCTGCGATCGAGGAAGTCGATGGCGCAGGTGATGGTGGGGCCCTGCGATGGATTCACCGCGCGGCCATCGTAGAAGGCCGGGGTGAGGAAGTCGCCGTTCGAACTCCAGTTGCGGCCCAGGAACGGACTGATGTTGGGCAGGCTTCCGTTGATTTCGCGGCAGCGCAGCAGGAGTTCCGTCGAGCCGAGCGAACCGGCGGCCACCACGACGATCCGCGCCGTCTGACTGCCGGGGATGCGCTGGCCGTTGGTCGAGTTGATCGAATGAAACCTTGTAGCCGCCGTCGGTGGGCTGGATGTCGGTGACCAGATGCAGCGGGCGGACCTCGGCGCCGTGCTTCTCCGCCCAGGGAATGTAGTTGCGATCGAGCGTATTTTTTGCGTCGGCATCGCAGCCGATGTCGCAGTTGCCGAGGTGAACGCAGGTGCCCTGCTCGACGCCCTGGGCGTTGACGAAGCGCTTGCTGTTGATCGACGTTGAATGGATCCGGCTGGTCGTAAGTGAAACCGGGATCGAATGAAACGGCCAGTTCCAGCTGCTTGAAGCGGGCGCCGGCGCCGGTTTGTCTGCGCCGCTTCCTGCATCAGCTTCATGCGGTTGGTCCACTGGTTGGCGGGGACCGGCTGCACGTTCATGAACTTGGCGACCGTATCGTAATGCGGCTTTAATTCTGCGTAAGTCACCTCAGCGGGCCAACCCGCGGCGAAGGCGCTGGCCGGAGCTTCGCAGGAGATGTTGGCATAGATGAGCGAGCCGCCGCCCACCGCCGCGCCAGTGGCCACCGACATGTGGGGGAAGGCGTGGAAGTCGAGCCATCCCTGCTCGCGTTCGGGATGTTCGTTGTTCCAGAGCCACTGGTCCTCGGGCTGGCGGGGATAGTTGGTCTTGTCCCAGCGGCGTCCGCGCTCGAGGATCAGAACCTTGTAATTTGCCTCTGCCAGACGGCAGGCCGTGATCGCGCCGCCGAAACCGCTTCCGATAACGATTGCGTCGAAGTCCATCTCTTACACTCCGGCTTTTGCAACGTAGGTATCCCAGATTTCCCCGAGAAAGAATTTACCAAAACGAGCCACGGTTTCAGCGGCCTCTGCGGGCGAACTCGTATTCGTCGGGTGCATGGTCGGAATCATCGCCAGCAGATCAGCAACGCCCAGGCTCAGCACGCCGGCCCCGACGACCGGACCACTTTTATCGGTTCCCTGGTGAAGCTGAGTGTATAGCGTCGTAGTGGCTTTCCACATGTCGGTGAGCGGGGCGTCTTTGACTTTTTTCTCGCCTGCCATGTAATACGGCTGGCCGTTGCTCGAGTTGAAGCCGAGTTCGTACACCATGTACTTCATGGTCGGGTCGCTGGTGGGCGAGAAGAGGTTGAAAACACCCGCGGTGGAGGGGAGACCGGCGCCGAGAGGGTTGAAATCGATGCTGCCGGTGATGGAGCCGGCATGGCCGGGGTCGGACATGAATCGGGCCAGGTCGTCGATGTTGATGGTGCCGTGCATGGTGAAGGTGTTGCCGGCGGCGCTGCCGAGCTTTGCACCGGTTTCGGGGTCGGTTTCGCCGAGCGCGAAGCCGCCCGACATTTTTTCGCGGAAGGTGAATCCAGGAGTTTCGTTTGCCATGTGCGTAACCTCGGGTGCGAAGGGGAGTCCCGCTTCGGTGCGGGTTTGGATATATTTTGTGGCATCAGCGTAGCCGCGGCCGACCAGCGTAGCCGCGTCGATCTTGCCCAGGTAAAAATCGGGATCGAGAGGGAGCGGATATTCGGGGCGGATCAGGTGGAGGCGAATGGGCCCGGTGTGGCCGTAGACGCTTTCACCGGCGGCGATGCGCGCGTTGATTTCGTTGATCTCATCAAAGTCCTTGAAGAGCGCGCCATTGGCGGCAATTTCGATCATGTGGACGTACTGGCGGAAGACACCGTCGTGGTATTCGCCGGTATTGCCGATGCACCAGACGATCCACAGCTCGTCGGCGCCCCGGCGGACAGCCTCAAGCGGATTGGCGTCGCGGATCCACACCGCGTCGAGATATAGGCTGCCGTTGATTGGAACCGCGGGCAGGAAGATCGGCAGCGAGACGCCGGCGACCATGTAGTCCATGGTCATGTCGGCGTTGGGGATCACCTCGCCTGTCTTGCGCGTGAAGTTGCACACGTTGAAGGTGCCGATGGGATGGGTGCAGGCGCGGATCTTGTCGATGTCGATGCCGAGGTGCGGGAAGACATCGTTGATGAGTCCGCGCGCGTCGCCCATGGCCTCCAGACCCTGGGACGACACGCATTTCGCGAAGGGCATCAGTGAGGCGAACTTGTGCACGTCAAGCGATTTCCAGCGGGCGATCATCTCGTCGGGCGAAAGACCGGAAAGCATCATGGCGAGGTTCATGGTCCCGCCGGAAGCGCCGTCGACATGGCTGAACTCGATGCCCGCCTCGGCGAGGGCTTTCAGAACTCCAGCCTGGTAGGCGACCCGCATGCCGCCGCCGGCAAGGATGAGCGAGCGTCGGGGAGCGGTCATGGCAGGCTCTTCTGATTTCCGGCGAGTTTCATATACCAGAAGATGAGAATACCCTGCTGGGTGGCCGGAGTGACCGGCTCTTGAACGTTCATCGGGGAAGCGACCTCAATTCTTGCGAGATCCGAAAGCTGATTCTCAACGCCGGACGAGTTCAGGCCCCGCGCCCACCTTGTCGGCGATAGGATCGGGCGGCGCGAGCCACTCCTGGCCCAGGCCGAGATTGACCACGCTCTCCATGCCTTCGGGAACCACCGTCGGAAAACTCGATTCGCTCAAGAACCAGCTTTCGATATGGTCGTCGAGAACGCCGGTGGCAGCGGGCACAAAAGCGGCAAAGATGGGGTCGGGCTCGATCTCCAGGTCCTTGAGCGGCTGCACCCGGGGGTGGTCCCCGAGGATGAGTTTGGCCGAACCCTTTTTGAAGAGGTGGAATCCGAGCTTGCCTTTGAAGTAGAGGCTGGACTTCATGAGCAATCCGCGAAAGGCGCAGTAGTTGATGCCGGTCATGGCGACGGGGAGCCATGGGTTCTTAGGTCTCTGGACTTCAATTTTGACCGCGAACATGCCGTCCTGGTCGTACTGGCTGCTGACCACGTCGTCGCCGATGATGTAGTTGAGATTGGCCTGGTGCTTGGGCATGCCCCAGATCCCTTTGCCGCCTTTGACCGAAATCTCAGTGCTGACCGGGAGATCAAAGACCCACTGTCCGGTGCCGTAGTGGTCCAGGAAAAGCGCGGACAGCAGGCGCGGCGCAGGGCGGGCGCCTCGGGTGCAGGCGATCCCGATGCTGAACTCGATGTAGCGGCCGATGTTGGTGTCGAGATAATCGATCACAGTCACGATCAGCAGGCCTTTGTTCCACAGGCGAAACGGGTGAATTTCATTGCCTGGAATCAGCTTGCGCGCCTTGTCGGCATTGATGGGGAAGACCGCAAACAGGGCAGGGCAGTTGCGGCAGTAAACAGGCATCTGGAACGGAATGCCGTCAACAAGGGCCCAGCGGCCTGCCTGCTGATCGAGCCGTGCGGGTTGCGCCATGAAGCCTCCTGTTGCAGCCGTCAGTGATTGGTGCGGGTCGGATGGCTTTCGTTACACGTCGATCAAACAACCGCAGCTCATCTCGGAGACAACACGCGAATGACAGCCCTAGTTCGCGCGGTCGAGTTCCTCGGTCATCAAGGGAAAAATGTCTTGCGCCGCGTTCTTGCCGAAGAAGACATCCAGGTGGCCATAGTTGGGCAGCATGTGCAGCGAATGATAACCTTTGCGCCAGGAATCGAAGAAGTCGAAAGTGCGCTGCTGGCTCTCAGCCAGGAAGCAGTGGTTGTCGACGCCGGCAAAAAAAGCGAATCGGGCCGTGGTGTTTGGTTCGCGGGCAACAAAGTCCGCGGGCAGCTCGGGGCGGCCGTCCACAGCCACCAGGTGCCCGGCCTCGATGCAGGCCGCCATCTGTTCAAAGAAGGCGACGGGTACCTGGGCGAATTCCTGCTTGATCCACTCGTGGGTTGCATCGTTGAGGTTCTCATGGCTCCACAGGGCGGGGAAGCCGGTGCCGTAGGTGAAGCTGACGCCCTTGCACACGGGGTTGTTGCACTCATGGTGGGCGAGCGCGACCATGGACGCGACCAGCTTTGAGATCGCAGAAGGCGCGTGCAGGCCCCACTGGGGGTTCAGGTACTCTGTCGAACCGCTCAGAAGGGGTAGCAGCTTGGTGATCTTGAAGCGGCTGAACTCCGGCACGACGGGATGCAGCGAGACAGCATTGGTGACCACCACGGTCACTTCGGGAACCAGGCCGGCCACGGCGGACATCATGAAACTGGTGGATCCCTGGCAGTGAATGACGGCCTTGATCTTGTCCCAGCCCGTCTGTTCCACGACTTTCTTGACGGCGCGCGGATGGTCGAAGACGGCGGCCTTATCGAGATTCCAGGTATTGGGCTTGAGGTCGATGCTGGCGCGCCAGTTTTCCAGCCACACATCGTAGCCGTAATCGATCAGGTGGTCGACAACAGTGCGATCCACCGGGGCGCGAAACAGGTTGGCGCGAACGCCGGCTCCGTGGATAAGCAGGACCGGCCCTTTGGTAGGCGGGTTGGGGCCTTGGATGTGAACCAGGTTGCAGGCGAATCCATCTCCGGCCTCGAACGGGACGATCTGCTCGCGATAACTTTCAGGCATAGAGCTCCCCGGGGAAAAGAGATGGAACAGAAGTGTAGTGCACGCGTGTAGAAGAATCCACGGAATTCATGGCAGATCTGGTATTTGCCGGCCTGAGGGCTGGACCGCATGGCGGCAGGACGCGATCTGCGTGCGCACAGTTCACGGTGAGTAGTGAGGTAGATCACTGAATCGTGACAAGTGTTTTGTCATCGTCGAACAGTCGGCTCAGGAATTTAAGGGTCCGGCGGGTTCCCGAAACCGTAATCCTTCGAACCCCGTTTCGCTTCGGTTCTTGCAATGACGGCAGCTTGGCGGGGGTTAAAACCGTCGGACCCTGCAAATACATACGCAAACGGGACGCCAAGGTACCCGTGGCATCCCCCAAAAGTGTTAGGAAGGTAACGTTACAAGTGTTATTGTTCTGACATCAGCAAGCTCATAGATTTGGGGCAAGGATACCCTTCTGGCAGTGCGTCTAGGCCGATCTCCGTGTTTTAGACCGGAATCGAGTCAAAAAGCGTGGAAAGCGCCGAGGGGAGAGGTGGCAAATGGCTGATCGCAAAGCTCTTACAGATGAGACCCCAGAGGATGTAGCCACGCTCTATTCGTGGGCGAACCTGCATGGGGCAAAGTATAGAGACTTTTCGGCCTCCCGTGCCCAGACCCGCGAAAAAGCGCGTCAGAGGGTGCAAGAAGCGATCGAAACCGAACGGCGCCGCGCGCGCGAAGAAGCAGAAGCCCTTAAGACAGCGGACGCGCAAAAAGCAGCCGACGTCGCGATCAAGGCGGAAGCTGCACGCAAGCAGGAACAGGCAGTCAAAGAGCAGGCCCAACGTGCGGAATCCCAACCGGCGCAGCCGGCGGCCCCGCAGCGCGTGTGGCAGCCGGCCGGTCCGCCACCGCCCACTCCCGTTGCGCCTTCATACCCAACTCCTCCTGCGCAGCAACCGGAGTACGCTTACGCTCAGCCCCAGGCCTATGCGCAACCGGCGCCTATGCCGGCCTATCCCCAGGCGGCCGCTCAACCGGCCTACGCCCAGCCTGCGCCGCAGCCGGTTTATAGTCAGCCGATGGCCCAGCCGCCCTATCCCCAGCCGCCGAGCCAGATGGCCTACCCCCAGGCCCCGATACAGCCCCCGCCGGCGCCTGTGCGCGACGAAGTGTATCGCGGGCGTGAAGATCACTATTTGCAGGTTCGCAATGCGTGGGCACCGGCCGAATCCAGAGAGCCAGTGGCGCGTCCCGCATGGCTGAGTTCTGATCGGGCAGACGTTCCGGTTCAACCGGTTCCCCAGGCCCCGGAAGATACCCTGCAGGCCTCGCGCGACCGTTTGACTTCGCGCTGGTTTGCGCTGAACGGTGTTTTTGCCGGAGCCACCGCTCCCGCCGAGGCAGTTCCGGCGCCGGCGCCTCAACGCGCCCCCGTGCTTGCCGTGTTCTCGCTGGCCGGCGGAGTCGGCAAGACCAGCCTGGTGGCAACCCTGGGCCGCGCGCTCTCAGCCCGTGGGGAACGGGTATCTGCTGGTGGACACCGCGGCCTACGGCCTGCTTCCGTTTTTCTTTGGAGCGCGCGATCAGCGGCCCGGCGTCCTGCGCACCTTTACGGCTCCCGGGGCAAACAGCGACGCTCCGATCCAGATGATTACGATGGACCCCGAGACGCTAGGTCCGGAAACCGCGCCCGCAGGAAACACTCACCCAGGAAATCTCGCGCCATGCCCGCGGAGCCGGCCGGGTGCTGGTCGACCTGGCTACGGCCTCCGGCGCCACCACCCGCAGGCTGCTGCGCATGGCCCCCACTGTGCTCGTGCCCGTGGTGCCGGATATGAGTTCGGTGGTCAGCGTAAGTTCGATCGATGCTTTCTTCCAGCACAATGTAAGCGCTTCCGGCCAGCAGGTTCGGCCTTACTACGTTCTCAACCAGTTCGACCCGTCTCTCCCGCTGCACCTCGATGTGCGCGAGGTGCTGCGCGAGCAGCTCGGCGATCGCCTGCTGCCCTTTGCGCTGCGGCGTACTCCGGCTGTAAGCGAGGCGCTGGCCGAGGGCATGACGGTGGTCGACTACGCTCCCAATTCGACCGCGGCCGAAGATTTCGGCAGCCTGGCCGGATGGGTCAAGAGCCTCGCCGCGCCTGCTTCCAGCGGGTATCGCGGCGTGCGCTGGAGTGAGCGATGACCCCAACAGGCCTCTGGCTGGATATTGGCGCCGGAGAGAACGGATTCACCAAACTCGTACGCCTGCTGTTCCTGGCCGGCGGCGACGTGCGTCTTTTGCTTTTCTGGCCGTCTTGCCACTCACCTGGCCGCAGCAGGCGGTGTGCGGCCTGCTGACCCTGCTGATTGCGCTGGCCGTGGCGCGCAGTTCCGACTCGTACCTGATCACGCTCACGCTGATGATCATGTCGCTCTTCTGTACGTTCCGGTACGGATACTGGCGCATTTCGAGGAACCATCCAGTTTTTCAGGGATCCAGCCAATCATTGGGGAGCGCTGGATGCGTTTTTCATCTGCTGCCTGATCCTGGCGGAGGCATACGCATTCTTCATTCTCTTTCTCGGCTACTTCCAGACCATCTGGCCGCTGCGGCGTGCGCCGGTCGCGCTGCCGGACGATACGACCGAATGGCCGCACGTCGATGTCCTGATCCCTACCTACAACGAGCCGCTGGACGTGGTCCGCTACACGGCGCTCGGCGCGCTGAATCATGGATTGGCCGGCCGACAAGCTGCACGTCTACATCCTGGATGACGGCCGCCGCAAGGAGTTTGCGCGAGTTCGCGTTTGAGGCTGGCATCGGCTACAAGATCGCGCCCCGACAACAAGCATGCCAAGGCCGGCAACATCAACACCGCGCTCAAGAGCATGACTGCGCCGTATGTGGCGATCTTCGACTGCGATCACGTGCCGACGCGCAGCTTTCTGCAGATGACCATGGGCTGGTTCCTGCGCGACCAGAAGCTGGCCATGCTGCAGACGCCGCACCACTTCTATTCGCCCGATCCGTTCGAGCGCAACCTGGGACAGTTCCGCGTCATTCCCAACGAGGGCGAGCTGTTCTACGGCATTGTGCAGGACGGCAACGATTTCTGGAACGCGACCTTCTTCTGCGGCTCCTGCGCGGTGCTGCGGCGCAAGGCGCTCGATGAGATCGGCGGCATCGCCGTGGAGACCGTCACCGAGGACGCGCACACCTCGCTGCGCATGCAGATGAACGGCTGGGGCACGGCCTACATCAACATTCCGCAGGCGGCCGGTCTGGCGACGGAGCGGCTCTCGGCTCACGTGGGACAGCGCATTCGCTGGGCCCGCGGCATGATCCAGATCCTGCGCACCGACAATCCGCTGTTCGCGCACCGGGCTCAAGTTTCCGCAGCGGCTGTGCTACTTCAACGCGATGACGCACTTCATGTACGCGATTCCGCGGCTGATCTTCCTGACCGCGCCGCTGATTTATCTGCTGCTGAATCACACCAACGTGCCGGGCTACTGGGCTGCGATCCTGGCCTACGCGCTGCCCCACCTGATCCTTTCCAACGTGACCAACTCGCGCATCCAGGGCGAGCACCGGCACTCGTTCTGGAACGAGATCTACGAGACGGTCCTTTCGCCCTACATTCTGCTGCCGACGATGATGGCGCTGATCAATCCCAAGCTGGGCAAGTTCAACGTCACGGCCAAAGGCGGCGTGGTGAAGCGGACATTCTTCGACACCCGCATCGCGCAGCCGTTTCTGATCTTGCTGATCTTCAACATGGCCGGTATTCTGATCGCCATTCCGCGCTTCTTTATCTGGGACCGCGACCGGCCCGGCACGGTCGTGATGAATGTCATCTGGTGTGTCTTCAACGTCGTCATCCTGGGGGTCACGCACGGCGGTGGCGCGGGAGATGAAGCAGCTCCGCACCACGGTTCGCATCGCGCTGGTCACACCCGTGATGGCCAAGCTGTCCGATGGGCGCCTGGTGGCGGGCGAAACCATCGACATGTCGTCGGGGGGATCGAGCATCCGCTTCGGCGAAGCGCTGGAGGTCGACTCCGCATGCCGAGGTGCGGCTGGTCTTTCCGCTGCCGACAGGCGCCAACGAACTGCGGGCCGACGGTCGTTTCATCTGAGGGGTCTGTGCTGCGGGTCAAATTCCATGATCTGACCATCGCGGAGCAGGAAGTGCTGACCATGGTGCTCTACTCGCGCGCCGATTCGTGGCTGGGCTGGGGCGAATCGCGCGAGAACGACAACGTGATGCGCAGCCTGCAGCGCATCTTCCAGATCTCCATGCACGGCCTGGTCACCACGTTCAAGAGCCTGTTTGTCACGCAAAAGAAAAAGACGAAACAGGCACGGACACTGCCCGCGATAAGCTCGGCACTCATCTTCGCGCTGGGTTTGATCCTGGGCGCATCCGCTCCCGCAACTGCGGGGCCAGGCGGCCATCAATGCTGAAGGGCAGCAGGCCGGCGCGGTGGCAGGAATGCCCACATTTCCGCCCCCACCCCCGGGGCAGTTTCGCGACATGTTCAGTCTCGCCGATGCCGGCGCTTCGCAGATCGAACTGCACGGCATCGACAGCAATCACAGCATCTATTTCACGCCTGCCGCAAACGCACGTTCCGCGCTCCGCAAAGATCCATTTCTCCTACGCGTTTTCTCCCAGCCTGCTGCCGCAGCTGAGCATGATCAAGCTGATGATGAATGGGACCCTGTTTGCGACGGTGCAGCCAACGCCGAACGGATCGGGTGGCTCTTCGACGCCAGGTGGCTGAGGCGGAGTTCAGCCATTCCGCCGGAATTGATGGTGCATAACAACTCGCTGACGATTCAGTTCATCGGCCATTACGTGTTGGTGTGCGAAGACCCGGCGAATACCACGTTATGGGCCCGGGTTCATCGCAGCACCTACCTCGATATTCAGGGCGACCTGCTGCCTCTGGCCGACGATCTGAAGCAGCTGCCTTTGCCCTTTCTCGATCCGGCCGTGGTGCAGCCACTGAGCCTGCCGGTTGTGTTCGCTTCCCAGCCATCGATGAAATCCATCCAGGCGGCCGGCATTGTGACCAGCTACTTCGGGCTCATCTCCGAGAACCGGCCGGTGCGTTTCCCGGTGCATATCGGCGCCATTCCGGCGGGCAACGCGATCGTCATATCCGACAGTGCTTCAAATCTTCCCGCGGGCCTGGGCATGCCCATTCTCGATTCGCCGACCGTGGCGATGCGGCACCAACCCCAACGATCCTTTCGGGAAGGTGCTGGTCATTGCCGGCCAGGATGCGGATCAGACCATACGTGCAGCCCAGGCCGTGGCATTGCACAGCGACCTGCTGCAGGGGGCGCAGACCAGTATCGAGACGCTCAATCTGCCGGCGCAACAGGCTGCCGACGGAGCTCCGCGCTGGGCGCGCACCGACCAGAAGGTCTCGCTTGCCGACTACGCGACCGCGGACCAGTTGCAGGGCGACGGCTCCGCGCCGCTGAGTGTCTACTTCCGCATCGCTCCCGACATTTTCTACAACGAGAGGCCGAACGCCATTCTGCGGCTCGCCTATCGCTATAATTCGATTCCCATCGGGCCCATTTCCAGCATGCAGGTGCGCGTGAACAACGCCTTTCTCGGGTCCGTGCCTCTGATCCCCGGGCAGGAAGCCTCGCGGCACATGCAACTGGATGTGCCGGTGCCGGTGGTCAACCTGCGGCCGTTCTCGAATTCGCTTTCCTTCGACTTCACCTTCCAGTTGCTCAAAAAGGGCAATTGCCAGGACACGACGCCGATCAACATGCAGGGATCGATTCTCAGGGATTCGTACCTCGACCTGACGCGGGTATCCTCACTACGCGCCGATGCCCAACCTGGAGATCTTCGCCAACGCGGGATTCCCATTCACGCGCTTTGCCGACCTGGGACAGACCACGGTAGTGCTGCCCGCGACGCCCACGGAGCAGGAGATCGAGATGTTCGTCACGCTGATGGGGCACTTCGGGCGGCAGACGGGATTTCCGGGGTTGCGCGTGACCGTGGCCGGAGCGGAAACGATGGTCCCCGGCGCCAAGAGCTGATTTTCTCGTGATCGGCACGGGGGAGGACCAGCCGGGCTTTGACAAGCTCGCGAACAACCTTCCCGTCATGCTGCACAGCGGAAAGATCCAGGTGCACGACACCGCGGGCTTCTTCGCCCCGCTCCATCACGCCTGGTGGAAGGTGCAGTCGGAGGAACACACCGAATCCGGCGATCTGGTTGCAACCGGGACGCCCGATGCCGTGATCGAGGGCATTGAATCTCCTTTCGATGTGGGCGGCAGCAAAAGCATCGTGGCCATCCGCCTGAAGGATAGCCAGACCTTCGCGCCGTTCATGCAGACCTTTCTGTACGTGCAGCAGGCAAGCGACATCCAGGGTTCCGTATCCATGCTGCTGGGGACGCGCTTCCAGTCGTTCCGTGTCGGCTCGCCGGTCTACCATGTCGGCCTGTTGCCCTGGTGGACAAGGCTGACGCTCTGGTTCATGGAGGTTCCGTGGCTGGCGGCGGTGGTCGTGCTGGTGCTGGCGTTCCTGCTGGCGATCTGGACGCGGCAATGGCTGCGCCAGAAGGCCAGGGCCCGGTTGAAGATGATCGCGGACTAATTGGTCGCGGTCTCCCACCCTGGCGACAAGAATAAAAAAATCGCGAGAGTGGGGCACGCACACGGAATCGTTGAAATCGCACTGCGAAGCGCAGGCCCTTCGACTTTGGTCGTCCGGCGGCCTTCGTTCAGGATGACGGCATCCGGTACGGACGACAGCGAAAGTAGATACAGCTTAACGAAGCGGCGAATTATTTTTTTGAGGTGTCCGGTAAATGATCCCCCTTCTCATGCGGTCGCGGCGCACGCTGATCGTCCCGTTTCTGTTTCTGATGTGTGCGACAGGCGGTTGCAGTCAAGGTCCGTGGACGCTGTGGAATGCGTACTCAGCCCGATTTATCGACGAGCAGGGAAGAGTGATCGATCCGCAGGGAGGCAACCGGACCACATCGGAAGGGCAGTCGTACGCGCTGTTCTTCTCCCTCGCCGACAATGACCGTGCGCGCTTTGACCAGGTGCTGAAGTGGACCCAGGCCAACCTGGCCGCGGGTAATCTCGGAACGCATCTTCCGGCATGGCTGTGGGGCAAGTCAAAGGAAGGCGATTGGAAGCCGCTCGACGCCAACCCGGCGGCCGACTCCGATGTCTGGATTGCTTACTCGCTGCTGGAAGCGGGACAGTTGTGGAAGAACCCCGCATATACCAATCTTGCCCGGCAGATGATGACTCAGATCGCCCGGCGTGAGGTGGCGGAGCTTCCCGGTTTCGGGCCCATGCTGATGCCCGGCCCGACTGCCCTGTTCACGCACAAGAATACGTGGACCGTGAATCCGAGCTACGTACCGCCGTTCATTTTCCAGCGTTTTGCCGCTATCGATCCGGGCGGGCCATGGGGCGCGATTGCGAAGAATATTCCACGTCTCCTCAGAGAGGGTGCGCGCCACGGATTTGCGATGGACTGGCTCGACTATATGCCGTCGGACGGGTTTTACCCGGCCCCGGCGCCGGGGAGCGCTCAGCCCGCATCGGGGCAGAAGGGTAAGACCGATCCTCCTCCGCCGGTGGGCAGCTACGACGCCATCCGGGTCTATCTCTGGGCGGGGATGCTGGATGACTCCGTTCCCTCGCGTTCGGAAATAATCGGCGCCCTGTCGGGAATGGGTTCTTATCTTGGCAATCATGGTGCGCCTCCGGAAAAGGTGAGTGACCAGGGTATTCCGATGGAGCAAGATGGACCAGTAGGGTTTTCCGCGGCTGTTCTGCCGTATCTCAGGTCGTTTCCCGATGCGGAAAAGGTGGCCGCGCAACAGAGGGTTCGCATGACTGCTCAGTTCGATCCGACGAGCGGTTTGTATGGAAAAGACCCCGCATATTACGATCAGAACCTTCTCCTGTTTGCGACGGGCTTTCTCGATGGCCGATTCAGGTTCGGGCCGCGAGGGGAATTGAAGGTGGAATGGAATCAGTGATGACGGTTGCGCGCAGGGCACTAAGCACAATGGGGATCCTGGTGGTATGTTTGCCTCTATCTCTGCAGCCGGTTTGGGCGCAGAAGCAGGTGGCGCCGGCAAGTCCGGAAAAGACACGCCAGATCCTGGTTGGGAATGCGCATGCGCTTGAATCGCGCGGCCGGCCGGACATGGCGATCCAGATCTGGCAGCAGGTTCTGCTCTCCGATCCCAACAACGTGGAAGCCCTGGCAGGGCTCGCCCGGGACTACAAGCTCACCGGAAATCTCAGTCAGTCCGATGCCGCACTGGAACGTCTTCGCAGCGTCAGCCCAAACAATGCGAACATCGGCAAGATCCAGGCGCTGGCCAGCACCAAGGCCCAGAGCGATCGCCTCCGCGCAGGCTGGCAACCTGGCGCGCCAGGGCCACAACGAAGAGGCGATGCGGATCTATCGCGACCTCTATGGCGACCGCCCGCCGGACGGAGATATCGCGCTCGCCTACTACCAGACGCTGTACGGCACCGCGAGCGGCAAGGCGCCTGCGATTGAGGCCATGCGCGCACTTGCAGCACGGAACCCGGGCGACACCCGTTTTGCGGTTGCACTCGGACAGATGCTGACTTATGAATCGGGGACCCGTGCCGAGGGCATTCGTATCTTGAAAGAGCACCCGCGAGATCCAAACGCGCAGCCGGCGCTGCGCCAGGCGCTCATCTGGGATTCGGCCAATCCCGCCTCGGCTGCGGAATTACGCGATTATCTCAAGCAGCATCCGCAGGACACCGAGCTCGAGAGCCGCCTGAAGGAAAACGAGACCAAGCTGGCGCAGATGAACTCCGGCATTGCGCGCACGCCCGAGGAACGGGCCGCCTTTGCGGCGCTCAATGCCCACAAGCTTGAAGACGCCCAGGCGCGCTTTACCGAACTGCTCCAGAAGGAGCCGACCAATGGCCGGGCCGCGGCAGGCATGGGCTTTCTGCGCATGCAGCAAAACAATTTTGCCGGCGCCATCAGCTATCTCACCCAGGCGGAACAGAACGGATTCAAGGACTGCGGCGGTCGAGAACGCGCTGGCCACATCGCGATTCTGGTACACCATGGGCGAAGCTTCGCAGGCCTTCGACGCGAACCAGCTTGACGTCGCCGCGACGAAATACAGAGACGCCCTCGCCATGCGGCCGCGGAGCCACGAAGCTCTCAGCGGACTGGCCGGGCTGATGATGAAGCAGCAGCAGTATGGAGACGCTGCCGACATCTACCAGGACCTGCTCAAGGTTGAACCGCAGAATGGCGACGCCTGGCGGGGCCTGTTTCTGTCCTACGCGCGCGACGGGCAGAACGACAAGGCGCTTGCCGTTGCCAATCGCTTTCCGCCGGCAGTAAAAACCGCGAGCGCCAAAGATCCGGAGTATCTGCGGACGCTGGCGACCATTTATCACTCCCAGAATCGTCCCGCCGATGCGCAGCGCGTCCTGGCGCAGGCGCTGGCGCTTCCGTTTCCAAGCAGTGGCTCGACTCTGAAGGCGGATACAAAGCTGCAATACGCCGGAATCCTGATGGAGGCGAACCGGTTCGATCAGGCAGCGGAGATGTACACGCAAATCCTGAATGACGACGCCGGCAACCTGTCCGCATGGATGGGCCTCGTCAGCGCGCACCACGAATTGAATCGGGACAACGAAGCGATCGCCGACGTGGAGAAGATGCCGCCCGCAACCTACGAAGCGGCGTTGAACGATGCGGCCTTTCTTTCCATGCTGGGATCGATCTACCAGCAGGCGAATCAGCTCGACATCGCCCAGAACCTGCTGGAGCGTTCGGCAAAACTGCAGATGGCCGGGGGCGGCCAGCCCAGCCTGGAATTGCAACTGCAACTGGCGGCGATCTATCTGCAGCGCAACAACACCGAGCAGGCCTATGGAATCTATCGCCAGGTGCTGACGGCGCACCCGGAACGCGTGGATGCATGGAAGGGATTGATTGCCACGCTGCAGGCCACCAACCACAACGCCGAGGCGCTGCAGCAGATCGCGCTGATTCCGCCCGCGGTGCGCAAGCAATTGGAAACCGATTTCGAATTTGTGCAAGGGGAAGCGAGCCTGTACGCGGCCGTGGGCGACATTCCAAATGCGATCGAATACATGAACCGCGTGCAGGCGCATTATGCGCAGTTGAAGACCGCGCCGCCGGCCAGCATCGAGATCCAGAACGCGTGGCTGCTCTACAACACCAAAAACGATCGCGCGCTCTACCCGGCGCTGATGCGGCTCGGCGGCCGGCAGGATCTTACTGCCGCGCAGCGCGAGACTGTACAGACTATCTGGGCCAGCTGGAGCGTCCGGCGCGCGGGGGCGGCGATTGATAACAACGACAACCAGCGGGCGGTGCAGATTCTCGAGGCTGCGTCGCTGGCGTTTCCCGACAATATGCAGGTGCGCAAGGTGCTGGCCGGCGGATATCTGAGGACCGGCCAGACCAAGGAAGCGCTGGCGATCTACAAGTCGGTGGGCATGCAGGACGCGAGCGCGGCAGATTTTCAGGGAGCGATCGGCGCGGCCCTGGCGGCCAACGACCGGGCGCAGGCAGAAGCCTGGCTGCGGCAGGCGCTGGACCGGTATCCCAATGATGCATCGATCCTGGGCATGGCGGCGCGCTTCGAACAGGCGCGCGGAGATAATCAGCGCGCCGCGGACTATTGGCGCGCCTCCCTGGCAGCCATGCCGGCGTCGTCACCAACCGATCGCCTGGCTCACGAGCTTGCCTATCCGGATGTGAGCACCAAGGCGCACAAGGCGACCACGGCGGCGGATTTGCAGCAGCTGCTCGATCCAAATAACGAGCCGTTTCCCAAAACGACGAAGCTGCCGCCTCTGCCGGCCTATGGGCCTGATCCCTACAGCGGGCACGCACCTGTTGTGTTGACGCAGCCGCAATCGGCCGCGCCACAGGGCCAGTTGATCACCGCGCCGGCTACGACGGAGATCCCGGTGCCGACACCGCCGCCGGCCTCCCATTCGACAGCGCCGCCCATTGCGGTACCGATGGCGCGGGCTCCGGCTGACTCTACCCCCTCCACTCGGACCGAGGCGCCGCCACCGGTGTTCATTCCTGTTCCCCAGACGTCGACAACCGGGCCGGCAGTGCAGCAGCCCGCGCAGCCGGCTTATGTTCCGCAATCGTCGGTCGCGGTTCCTGACTCCGGCGGGCAGCCGCCCTTGCGCATCACGTCGCAGCCCATGGACACCAAGGCGGCCCAGGCCCAGGCGCTTTTTGCGGAGCAGACCGACGGGCAGCTAACGCAGGGCTCGGCGGCGCAGATTCATGCTCTGGGCAACGCTCCGGTGACGTTGCCGGCAAGCCCCGCACTGCCTGCATCGGGCGACACCCAACGGGCTTCGACCTACAGTGCCACCCAGTACACGCCTTCGGCGCAGGAAGCAGCGACCGGGGCCTATTCGGCGCAGAAGCAACAGCCGGCGACTCAACCCGTGCAACAACCGCCCGCCGCAACCGGGCAGCAGCCCACAACTCCAGCGCCGGCGACCTCCCAACAAGGGAAGAAATCGAAGCACAAGGCGACACCCACAGAGACAGTGCCGACGCTGGTGACCGCGCCGGGAGAAACGAATCCCTCCCAGGTCACGGTTCCTGAGTCGCCGGCCGCAAATCAGACGGTAACGACGCAGGGAATCACAGACGAGGAACTGCAGCAGCGCAGCCTGCCTCCGCTGCGCGGTCCATGGGTGAAGGTGCAGCGCGAGTCGCGCGCAGTCACGCCGCGAGAAGAAGCCGAGATGCAGCTGCAGACTCTCGAGAGCAGCTACAGCGCCTGGATGGGCGGTGTGGGCCTGATTAACTATCGCAGCGGCGACCTGGGCTACGATCATCTCTCCGCGCTCGAGGCTCCGTTCGAGGTGTCCACACCTTTCGGCTATAACGCCCGCATGACGTTTGTCGCCAAGCCCGTCTTTCTCGATTCCGGGCAGGCCGATGGCACCAGCATTATCACTGTCGAAGAGCTCACCACCTCAGGCCGGTCACTGGTGACGATTCCGCAGCCGCTGGGAACCGACATCAGCACCGGAGCGACCACGGCGACCACGTCCACCACGACGCCGGCGACACCTCCGCCCCAGCAGAATGCGTCGGGTGTGGGCGGCGAGGCGCAATTGGTGTTTCCCCACCTGGCCCTGGCGGTCGGCTACACACCCTATGGCTTCCTGGTTTCAAACGTGACCGGCCGGGCGGCATGGCGCCCCGGGAACGGGTCATTCACCTTCAGCTTTGTTCGGGACTCGGTGAAAGACACCCAGCTTTCCTACGGAGGACTGCGCGACCCAGGCTCGGCCACTCTCGGGTTTCCGGGCAACATCTGGGGCGGCGTGATTGCCGATCAGGGGAACGTCCAGTTTTCGCGCGGCGATGCGCAGTCAGGTTTCTATCTTGGCGTTGGCGGGCAATATCTCAGCGGTCATAACGTCCAGGAGAACTCGCGGTTCGACGGATCGGGCGGCGCATACTGGCGGGTGAAGACATTGCCCGAATACGGCACCCTCAGCGTGGGCGCCAACTTTTTCGGAATGCACTATGCCCACAACCAGCAGGCCTTCACGTTCGGCATGGGAGGCTACTTCAGCCCCCAGGAATACTTCCTGGCCAATATTCCGCTTACGTGGACCGGGCACTACGAGACGCGCTGGCATTACGAGATTCTGGGCGGGTTCGGCGTGCAGGCATTTCAGCAGGACACCACGCCGCTCTACCCGCTGCCTGATCAGAAAGCCATTGAAGTGGCTTTGAATAACGCAGCGCTGCCGGGGGTGACCAGTGTCGGCCCCAACTACAACCTGCGCGGGACAGTGGCGTATCAGATTGGCCCGCATTGGTTCGCGGGAGGCTTCCTGAGTGCCAATAACTCGAGGAACTACGCCGCGGTGTCGGCCGGGTTCTCCATTCACTATCTGTTCCGCGCGCAACCATCGGCCGTAACCAGCCCGACCGGGCTCTTCCCCAACGATGGACTGCGGCCATTCACTGTGCCTTAAACGGGCCCCGAATCACGCGGAAAGGGGAAGGAGACGGGATGCCGTCTGTTTCCCCTTTCCGTTTGTTATTGAATCCAAACACAACTCCGCTGCCGGTTAGCTGCATCTACCTCTAGTACGTGAGCCTGCGGGCCCCCCTGTAGCTATTTATCAAATACAGCGGGCTTTCGTTCGAGGCAACTTTGCTAGGACAATTTATGCGCAGCGCGAGGGTTCGCGTAACCCTTTCGTCCTTGTTTCAGGCGGTGCAGGGAGGGCTGGGCGTGAGTGTGACGCCGTCACACTTTTACTTTCCCGTGCCCAAACTGAAGTCCTTTCAGAGCAAGGACTGGACCGCGTGTCGCCCCTGCGCGGCGCTCGATTTCCATCTCGACGAACAGATTGAGCGGCTGCACAAGGAAATCCTCCCGTTTGCCTCCGAGTGCGACTTTCCTGAGATTGCGGACGGCGACGATCATGCGTTCCATTTCAATAATGGATTCTTCGAGCGCATCGACGCCGAGGTGGCCTACTCACTGGTGCGCCAGCGCAAGCCAAGGCGGATCATCGAAATCGGCAGCGGAAATACCACCCTGGTGCTGGCGGCCGCCCTGGAACGAAACGGCACCGAAGGCTATGCCGGCGAAATGATCAGCATCGAACCCCACCCGGCTCCCTTTTTGAAGGACGGACTGAAGGGTCTCACCGAACTGATTGAAGGCCCCGTGCAGCAGGTACCGATCGATCTGTTCCGAACCCTGCGGGCGAATGACATTCTGTTCATCGATTCCAGCCACGTGGTTTCGATGGACAGTGATGTTTTGTACGAATGCCTCCACATACTTCCTGAACTCGCGCCGGGCGTGCTGATCCACTTTCACGATGTCTTTACGCCCCTCGACTATCCGCGGAAATTTGTCATGACGAATTTGTGCTTCTGGGGTGAACAGTACCTCCTCGAAGCCTTTCTTTCGTTCAATTCGGCATTTCGCGTGGTCTGGTCGGCGAGCGCGATGATGAAGTTCCATCCCGATGTTCTGGAGGAGGCGTTTCCCAGATGGGAAGGGAGCTTTACGCGCATGCCGGAGGAGTTGAAGGTCTTCGCTCCAACCCTGGATGGCGCCAACGTCTGGCCCTGCAGCTTCTGGATTGCCAGAAACTGACCGCGGCTCTCCTGTCATTGGTTGCGAGTCATTGGTCGCGATAAAGTAGTGCGGCGGATTCATTCCGCTGTATGCTACTTACCTGCTCTAGCTGAGCGGCCAAGGACGACTGCCGGTGGTTACGCCCGAAAACCTGTTCTCGAGGCCTGTCTCGTCTGCGACCGTGGGGCAGATCATTCTGTGGTGGGAGGCGCGCCGGCTCTACTACAACGGCATCATCCTTGCGTGGGCGTTGTTGTGGGGGCTGTTCACTCAACTCAGAAAAACGCGCGACTGGGTTTCGAGTCCTTTGTTCATTCTCACCTATGTTCTCGGTGTTCAGGTTCCCGCCAACATCTTCTTCACGGGAGGATGGATCGCCGACCTTTTCGTGAAAAGGGTTCTGGGGCTGCCGTCGCCGGGGTTTGGTCCTTGGGCATTCGGTCTGGGCACCGGCTTCTCGTTTCTATTCATCCTCGTGGTGATCCTTCTTTAAGAGAGAGGCATGCCGATGATAGGGGCAAGAAACCTCTTCGCAAAACCAGACCCGCAGCCAACTGCCGGCGCAATCATCCGGTGGTGGGAGTCGCGGCGGCTTCACTACAACGTGCTCACGCTGGCCTGGGCACTTCTGTGGATTGTGGTCTCGTATCTCCGCGGAAATCGCGTGTGGCTTGCGACTCCTTTGGCGATCCTCACATACCTCGGCATTCAGTTAGCCGCCAACATCTGGTACACGGGGGGATGGATTGCCGACCTGATTCTGAAGAAGGTTCTGCACATACCGTGGCGGGGATTTGGGCCCTGGGCGCTGGCCCTGGGAATCGCCTTTTCATTCCTGTTCATCCTGGTCGTGGTTTTTCTTTAGGCCGGGACAATATTCGGGATGCTCGCTAAACCTGGGCCAGGATGGCTCTGCCGAGGGCTCCGGTGAGCGAGTCTTGCATGGCCAATGCGGCGGACTGGGCTGGTCCGCTGAGGTCGCGAAGGTGGTTGGCAAAGTCCCACGCCAGGTCACGGGCACTGCAGATGTTCCAAAACGCGAGCAGGCGCCCGACCTTGCCCGTGTCCTGTGCCAGCAGGCCCAAAGCGTCCCCGGCAAGCATGGTCAGCGCCGATGGCATAACGGCGCCGAGGAGATCATTAACCGACTGATAGTCGCGATATTCCGGCCCATCCGGTGTCGGGACCAGGTTCATGTCGGCGCTGGTTTTCAGCAGGGCCAGGGAAAGATCGTGATTGATGTGGGCATTCATTCCGGCCAGCGCGAACTGAATGCGATCGATGTTCGGGGTGAAGCGGGCCTGAAACATCGCGGTCCAGGACGACGGCGTCTTCTGTCCAGCGAGCGAGGCACGGAGGGCGTCGAAGTAAAGCCCCGCGAACACCACATCGAGATGATCGAGCCAGTCGGGGTTCTGCCACGCGCCTCCGGGCGGAGCCGAACGCACCTGGTCGGTCACCATGAGGTAGAGGCGGTTGAACCACTTGAGACCGTCGCCGGCGGGCAGAAGCGCGTCGATGGACTGCATCCCGGCGATGACGTCGGCGATTGTGGCTGGGTTGGTAGCTCCGATGAGCCCAACGCCAGTCGGGCCGGCAGGAGATGGCGATGAAGTGGAGATAGACTGCCTCCCGGGAATCGCCAGAAGTATACCTGACGTTGTCGACCATCCTCGAATTCCCGGGTGCATTGTTGTTCGCGCAGTGCTATTTTACGTAGCAACCTGAGCGTGAACCGAGCCGCCATCGAATGAGGACTGGTTTCTCACTGCTCTTCATCGTGTAGGTTGTTTTCCTTGGGGCGAGTGAGGTGTGGGGATGAATGCGATCAAACATCTGTTTGCACAGCCTGATCTGCTGCAAAGCAGCGGAGCGATCATCTGGTGGTGGGAAGCGCGCCGCTTCTACTACAACGTGATCCTTGTTGGCTGGGTCCTGATTCTGGCTTTCATAGCTTCAGCGCGACCTGGCCGGTTCGATTCCAGTCTTTGGAACCTCAACGTCCTGTTTGTCTTCGTTATATTCTTCGTGTTCCCCGCGAATGTCCTGTACACGGGAGGCTGGATCGTTGACCTGATCGTGAAGAAGGTCCTGGGGCTTCCCGCGCGAGGGTTTGAACCATGGGCCCTGGGGGCGGGGATCGGTTTTACTCTCGCCCTCTATCTCACGATCTTTGTCGGTGCGAGCTTGTCGGATCGCACGAGATTCGATCTGCGGTTGGATCGTTGAACTCATCGTGAAGAAGGAAAGTCCTTCCGCTTTACGCCGGCAATACCTGCTACAGATAGCGCGGAGTGGCAGCGGCATAACCAGCGTATTGCTGCCCGTCGACTGTCTTCAGGAAGGCTTCTTCCTTTTTGATCTGGGCATGGAGCACGGCCGGCGTCAGCACCAGATAGATCAAACCTGCGAGGGTGGGGTTCAGGAGAAATGATCCGGCCATGAACAGATCGGCCGCCAGGTAGATCGGATTGCGCGACCGGCGATACAGGCCCGACGTGACCAGGGCACCGGGAACGTGCTCATCAATTCCGATGCGCCATGACGCACCCATCTCGACGTAGGCGGTCGCGACCACAACGATACATGCGGCCATCAATCCAGCCCCCAGCCACCGCAGGTTGTTGTTTTCGAAGAGGCGGATGCTGAACCACGGGAGCAACCAGCTTTGCAGGTGACATGCGGCTTGCAGGCTCTGGAAGACGAACACTGCCAGGCCGAGGGTGACGAGAACAGAAAAGCTGTCCTCGCGATAGACGATGGGCACGCTGCGGGAGCGATGCAACAACAAATTGCCTGTGATCAAGAGGGCGAGTGCCGCCACCAATACCAGCTGAACGTAATCCGCCGCCGACCGGGGGCCGGCTTCCTCGAGTTTCATGCCGCTCTGGTTGGCTCCGATGATCAAGAGAGCACACAGGGTGTTGAACAGGACGGTCAATTCCGTCGAGATCTCGACGGATGCGATGGTGGCGCGTTGGCGAATCCAGAGCATCAGGAGATTGATGATCGGAGCGGCAATCATGGCGAGGTTCAGCCACGAGGTCCATTGGAAACTCACGGCGATCACTACCATCAAGGCCGCAGCCACGCATTGACCGGCCAGAAGCCGCACCCGGTTCGGGGGCTGAGGCGAAGGGTTTCTCCATAAATCGATCACCGGAAAAATGAGCAGAAGAAAGTAACCCAGGGATAACCACGTCTGCAGATTGGGAGCGGCGCCGGCCGCCAGTTGGGGCGACAGAACGCAGGCCACGCTCCAGCCGATAGCCTGGGCCCAGTACGGAATGGGACTTTGGGGCGGCAGCCGACCAAAAGCGCGGCGGAGACAATAGATTGTTGTGAGGGCTGCGAGGCCGCCCAGGAGGATGACCAGCGGCTTCGATTCTCTGCCCAGAAGCCAAAGCAGGCAGACAGCAACCGTAGCGAGTCCCGAGAGCAGAAATGCGAGGCGAACGGGACGCAGCGTGCCAAGCGTCGGGTTCCGGCTCTCGTCGCGATTCAAATCGACCAGATCGTCGAACCAGTAGGCGGCCAGCGTACAAAGTCCGACCGTCATTGCGGTGCGATAGCGGATGACGCCGAGAAAGCCGATGCTGGCAGCCGCGGTCATGGCCGCGGCTGCGAATCCCACCGAGAGCCGGCTGTAATGAATGACGCCAAGGACAACAGCGGCCACCCGATTCAGTTGATGGATGCGCCGCCGGTCAGTGGTTATGATTCTCGTGCTCCCGGGGAAGGTTCTTCTTGCCGAAGACCTGGTCGCGAAGGTGGTTCAGCAGGGAGTCGGTCTGCTTTCCGAAGTATCCAAGCAGGAAAGCCGTCCCCGCGGTCGCTTCAAAACTGTCCAGCGAAACGCCAAATACCTTGAAGCCTGATAATTTCAGCACGATCATGAAGGCGGCTGCAATGCTGGTGTGGCAGCCGAGGATACCGATGTACTCGGTGAGGTCATGGGGCGGGTTTGGAACCTGCTTTTGATAGCGCGCAACCATCCCGGAAATACGCTGCGACCAGACCCCCAGCGAAGCCCACATCAGGATTTCGGCGGTAAAGTCCATGGTCGAGGCGGGGCTTCCTCCAACGAAACCGATTTTGGACAGCTTGGCGATATTGTCGGCGGAATAGAGATTCAAGGGGTTGGGCAGCAGGAATTGTGCGCCGTGCCAGTGGCAGTAGCACTCGATGAACACCATCTCGGCACTCGTGATCGCCATGATGTAGAGCAGAGGCAGCCATGAGACAAGTTTCTGCATGGGCTGAGGATCCGGCTCGTCCGGGGTCGAGTGGGTGGGTAACGCAAGTTCAAGATTCAGTTGTGGCGCGGCCATAAGCGCTTCCTGCGGTGCGCTCGCTTCGTCGGCCTTTGCATGCATCGGAATGGGCTTCACATGGCCCCCACGGGATCAGGTGCTCGGATTATCGCTCAAAGTTGATTCGAAAATGAAGGGGAAAGAATGGCAGCCGGGCGAGCCGGAAACTCGGTGAAAGGAATTTTATTAAGTAAATCAATTTTTACTCTTGCAATTATTAATAATTTTAATTATTGTACTGTTCATGACGGCAGAGATGAATGGAAGTTCCTATGGCCGCTGATCCAAAATCGGCTTCCGACTGGCAGGATCTCCTGAGGATAGCCCAGGGAGGGCGCCTGGTGGTCGAACGGGTGCAGATTCCCGACAGGCATATCACGGTGGAGGGTGCGTTCACCCTGCCTGAACTGGCGCGGCTGACCCTGGAGGACCAGGTGTTCATCATCGCCTTCCTGCGCTCGCACGGCTCCATCAAGGAGATGGAGCAGGTGTTTGGGGTCAGCTATCCGACCATCAAGGCCCGGCTCAACCGCATCGCCGGGCAGCTGGAATTTGTGGACACCAACCCGTCCCCTTCCCGCGCCGAAGTCCTGGAGCGGCTGAACAAGGGCGAATTGAGCGCCGATGAGGCGATCCGGGCTCTGGAGGAGCTGAAGTGAAAAAGGCAGAGAAGAGAGGCCAGGAAATAGGGACCGAGGTTAAGGAGGTGCGCAGATGACGCCCAATATTGCTGTGATTCGCATAGAGGCAGGGCACGGGTGGTGCCCGGTGATTCCGGTTCCGCTGTTTCTGCTGTGGATCCCCGGGATCCTGCTGGCGCCGTTCATCCTGTTTGCCCTGTGGGTGCCGTGCCTGGTGTTTCGCATCCGCTTCTGGCACTCGCTGCGGGTTCTCTGGGACGTGCTCTGCAGCCTGCCGGGGACCAACGTGCGGGTCTGCGCAGAGGGAAAGAAAATTTCGGTTCGAATTCTGTAGAGGCTGCCATGCGAAAAGAACGACAAATCATTTTGTCCATGATCGCGCTGGGGCGCATCACGCCGCGAGAGGCGGAGCGATTGCTGGCGGTATGGAGCCTGGGCCGCGAAGAGTTCTGGGTCATCGCCGCATGCCTGGTTGCGTCTCTGACCCAGGTCGCGCCGGTCCTGGCGCGCATCGTTCACACGCTGCTCCCGGAAGGGCTTCCGGGGCTGCATCACGCCGTAATGGCCATCACGTTTTGGATAGGGGGAGGATTATGAACGAGAATCGACGTCAAATTCTGGAAATGCTGGCCGCGGGCAAGATTACGGCCGATGAAGCGGAGCGGCTGTTGGCCGCGCTGGACCCCGGTCCAACCGCCATGGCAGGGGAGTTCTCCGGCACCACAAAGGGCAGCGACGGTGCGCAAGTGAAGACGCGCGCCAAGTATCTGCGCGTGCTGGTGGAGGCCGACGAGTCGATGACCGGTTTGAAAGGCGGGACCACGGTCAATGTGCGCGTGCCCATGCAGTTGCTGCGCGCCGGTGTTCGCCTGGCCAGCCTGATTCCGGTGCAGGCGCACGACCAACTGGACCAGGCGCTCAGCAAGCACGGCGTGCCCATCACGCTTTCGCAGATCAAGCCCGAGAACCTCGAGGAACTGATCGATCATCTCGAGGATTTGACCGTGGACGTGAACGGCACCGATGGCAACATGACCAAGGTGCGCGTGTTCTGCGAGTAAGACGGCGGCAGGGACCAGGGACTAGGCCCCGGGAACCAGCCAATCTCAGATTTTCAAAACGGATCGGGAGCAGGACCCGGTTTTCCGGGCCACAGGAGAGCTGTGCGTGCCGGAATTGAATCCCGCAACAACGGCAAGAAGCAAAGGAGGACTTAACAATGACGACAATGACGACTCTCGCGATGCCCAAGCCCCACGGCGATCGGGGCATGGAAGGCATGGTCGCAAAATGGTATGCGGCCAACACGGCCGAGGTCCTGAATGAATATCAGGACCTCGCGAAGCGAATTGCAAACCAACTGCCGCAGGGCAGCAGCGTGCTCGAGGTTGCGCCCGGCCCGGGCTACTTTTGTATCGAACTGGCCAGGCTGGGATCTTACGGGATCACCGGTCTCGATATCAGCCGGACCTTTGTGAAGATGGCGGCGAAGAAGGCCGCAGAAGCCGGCGTCCATGTGAACTTCACCCAGGGATCGGCGTCCAGCATGCCGTTTCCTCGCGGCAGCTTCGACTTTCTCCTGTGCCGCGCCGCTTTCAAGAATTTTGCCGACCCGGTTGGCGCGTTGAAGGAGATGTCGCGTGTGCTGAGACCAGGAGGGCGCGGCTTGATCATCGATCTTCGGCGAGACGCTTCGCCGGGCACGATCAGCAGGCACGTGGATGACATGGGCTTGTCCGCAGTCAACCGGGTTCTCACCAAGTTGGCATTCAGGACCATGTTGCTGAAGAGCGCATACACCCGGGAGCAATTTCAACAGATGCTGGCACAGACCGAATTCAGCAGTGTTGAGATTGCCGAGGATGGCATCGGCTTCGAGATCTGGATGACGAAATAGAGCGGGCGACTGGAGAACACGGATCGCGCCAGGTTCTCCATCGTTCGATTGATTGTCAGGTCGCGGGGGCTGAGGCTAGACTCGCGGCCATGAACATTCCGACCGAACCCATTGGCAGCATTCCCAGGCCGCCTGAGTTGTTGCGCGCAATGCAGGATCATGCGGGGGGCCGCATCTCGGCAGCGGTCCTCGAGAAGGCGTATGACGACGCAGTGCGCGATACTGTAGAGCGGTTTGAGGCGGCCGGCTCACCGGTCATCACGGACGGAGAGCAACGGAAGTCGAGCTTCGCTACCTATCCGCTGGAAGGGCTGAATTCGCTGGCCGGCGATGGCGTGGTGATTCCTTTCAAAGACGGGCACACGCGCCAGCTTCCCCGACTTACCGCGGGGCCGTTTCACTACGGCAAATATGCGGGCGAGTATGTGCGTCGAGCCAAACCGTTCGCGAAGCAGCCGTTGAAGCAGGCGGTGATCTCGGCCTCGGCGCTGAGCCTTCTTTATCCCGCGCAGGGGATCGAAGGGTATGCACGCGACCGGTTCATCGAGGACCTGGTGGATGAGGCCGCAGCGGACATTCGGTCGGCGTTCTCAGCAGGGGCCGAGACGGTGCAGATCGACTTCACCGAAGGACGGTTGTCGTTGAAGCTCGATCCAAGCGGCGGACTGCTCACGAGCTTTGTCGCTTTGAACAACTGGGTGCTGGATCAGTTTGACGCCGGGGAGCGGGCACGGATCGGCGTTCACGTGTGCCCGGGCGGCGATCACGATTCCACGCACTCCGCGGATGTGGATTACGCGGGATTGTTGCCGCCGCTTTTTGAAATGAAGGTGGGACGGTTCTATCTTCAGCTTGCCAGTGAGCCGGATCGGCCGCGGGTGCTGAAGCAGGTGGCGGGATTACTGGGAAGCGAGCGGATGATCTTTGTCGGGGTGATCGACCCGATTTCGCCCCGCATCGAAACCGCGGAAGAGGTGCGGGACCGGGTCCTCGAAGCGGCGAGATTTCTTCCCCTGGACAGGCTGGGCACGACCGATGACTGCGGCTTCTCACCCTTTGCGGATGACGTCTCAACGGCGCGCGACCTGGCGTTCGCCAAGATACAGGCGCGCGTGGAAGGTACAGCGATGGCGGCGAAGGAACTGGGAGTGCGCGGAGTTGAACTGGTGGGAGGCTAGCGCCGCAGCGGCTTGTGCATGGGCACGACCTGCACCGTGACGTCGCGAACTTCGGAGAGAAAGCGGTTGAGCACCGAACCGCGCAGCAGGATGTCCCAGCGCGAGCGCGCCGACTGGCCGAACACTACGTGCGAGATGCTTTCCTGCTGGGCAAAGCGGATGAGGGCGTCGGAAACGTTTTTGTCGGTGAGGTTCACGACCTGGGCCCCGAGATCGCGCGCCATGCGCTGATACTCTTCGAGGCGATGATAGGCCTCGGGATCTCCGTGGCCCTTGTCGTCATCGGGCCGCGTGACGTAGACCGCATACCAGTTTGTAGCCAGGCGGCCGGCCACGCGGGCGCCCACGCGCAACAGGCGTTCGGTGCCGGGGCGGGTACTGAGGCAGACCATGACTTTTTCCGGAGTCTGGGCCTGCTCCAGTCCCTGGGTGCGGCGGTAGGCGGCTTCCCGGCTGCTGACCTGCTCGGCGGTGGTGCGCAATGCCAGTTCGCGCAACAGGTTCAGATTGCCGATGCGGAAGAAGTTGGCCAGGGACTGTTCCACCTTTTCGGCGGCATAGATTTTGCCCTGGCGCAGCCGGTTGCGGAGTTCGTTGACGGTAACGTCAACATTGACCACTTCATCGGCCCGCTTGAGAAAGTTGTCAGGAACAGTCTCGCGGATGACGGTGTTGGCGGAACGATTGACGGCGTCGTTCAGCGTCTCCAGGTGCTGGATGTTGACGGCGGTCAATACGTTGATGCCCGCGTCGAGTAACTCGAGCACATCTTCGTAGCGCTTGCGGTTCTTGCTGCCGGGAACGTTGGTGTGGGCCAGCTCGTCGACCACCACGGTGTTGGGGTGGCGCTTGATGATCGCGTCGACATCCATTTCCTGCAGTTCGACGCCGCGGTAGGGGATGACGCGCAGGGGAATGATTTCGAGGTCGCGAATGCGCGCCCTGGTTTCTTCGCGGCCGTGGGGTTCGACGAGGCCGATGACGAGATCGATGCCCTGCTGGTGCCACATGCGGTGGGCATCGTTGAGCATCATGTAGGTCTTGCCGACGCCGGGTGCGGCGCCGATATAGATGCGGAGCTTGCCTGGTTCTTGCTTCTGCTCCAGCTTGAGCTCGGCCATCGTTCAGCCCACCTCGACAGGATGACGGACCGCTTCGACGGCCGCAACGGGAAGGGTGAAGCGGAAAGTGGCGCCGTGCCCGAGGCGGCTTTCCACCGCGATCTGGCCGCCGAGTGATTCCACCAGCCTGCGCACCAGGGCAAGGCCGAGGCCGGTGCCCTTTTCAGAAAAAGTAGCAAAGCGGTCGAAGATGGTTTTCAGCCGTTCGGCTTCGATGCCCCGCCCATTGTCGCGCACCGAGAACTGCACGAAGTCTTTCGATTCCTCCGCGGTCAAGAGGATCTCTCCGCCCTCGGGCGTGAATCGAATCGCGTTGGAAAGCAGATTGTCGAGGATCGACCGCAGGGCGCGACGGTCGGCACGCACAAACGAAAGGTCAGCGTAAGCCTTGATCTCGATCGTGACGTGCTTTTCTGCCGCCGGATCGCAGTAGCGGTCACGCGCTTCGCGAAGCATGGGCAGAGGGCGGAGATTTTCGAGGTTGAGGTCGCGTTTGCCCACATCGATTTCGGCCACCTCGATCAGATCCGCCATGAGATCGTCGAGCTTTTGCGATTCCTGGCTGGCCGCGGAGACAAGCTCGGCTTGCAGCGGAGTGAGTTCGCCGCCAAAGCCCTGGCCCAGGGCGTAGAGGCCGCGCCGCAACTGGAGCAGAGGGTTGCGAAGCCTGCTGCTGGCAACGCCGATGAACTGGGTTTTGAAGCGGTCGGTGTCCTGCAGGCTGGTCACGTCTTCAAGCGTGGTGACGGTGCCGAGCAGGCGGCCTTCGGAGTCGCGCATGGGCGTGGTGCGCAGACGAAAGCTGCGCGCCGAATTGCCGATGCGCAGGGGAAGCATGGCCGCTTCGCCCTCGGCGGCAACGGCTTTTTGCATGGCGATGGCGTCGCGAATGGCGCTGAGAATCTTGTCTCCGCCGGGCGTATTGGCGAGGGCCATGCGATCGGTGGCGGCCTGGCCCAGCAGCTCGGCCGCGGCGGGATTGACCTTGAGCAGATGTCCTTTGCCATCGGTGACGATGATGGGCTCAAAGATGGACTGAAGCACCGCGTCGGAAAGCTGGAACTCCATCTGGCGGCGCCCGGCTTCGGATTCGCGCAGGTCCCGCAGGCGAACGGCGATGCGGTTCATTTCCGCGGCGATAGCGCCGAAGCTGTCGCGGCTGCTCCACTCCACGCGGTGCTCGAGATTGCCCTGGACAACTTTGCGCGCATCGCGGGCCAGCGACCGAATAGGTGACAGGACGAGCGCGATAGTCGCGCCAGCGACCAGCACAGCGATCACGCTGAAGGCCACGCCCAGCGGCGCCTGGCCGGTGGCGGCGAGGGCGCGATGGGCTGCGGCCGCAAGTCCAATGGTGAGGCCGGCGAGCACGACACATCCAAGGATCAGCCGCTGGGAGAGATTAAGCATGGTCCGGCCCCCGTGCCGGCTACACCCATCCTATTCATTCTCGCGGAAAGGGCTGCGCGGTGCAAAATCTGCAAAATCGAAAGAGCAAGCAGGCTGAGAAATGGTGCCCGTGAGTTTCATTTCGGAAGGGGCTATGGTTGGTCGACGACGCCGGCTGGTAAGCGATTGTGGTCCCACCCTGGCGGCAAAAGATGCCGTCAGGACGGGGCGCCCGGAAGGGGCTTCAATTGGGGATCTGGCAGACGGCGTATCCGTCTTGTTGGTAGGGGCAGACCATCCCGGCGGGAGCAGTGCCGTGGATGGTTGTCCATGAGACGGCCGAGTATTCCGATTTGAGTTTGCGGAAGTCATCGGCGCTGAAGTGATTCAGGCCGTAGGTGGCGTTGCTCATCTGCTTCCACTCTTCGGCAAGGCCTGGGAACAGAGAGACGACACCGCCGTCCTTGAAGTAGTCAGCCAGCGAAGAGCGTTCCGAGATGGAGCGAAACCCGTGCACGTCGGTTCCGGTATCCATGAAGTAGCGGGAGTCAACGGCGAAGACAGCGTCCTCGGGGGTGTGATTTCGCACCCAGAGCAGCGTGTTCACCCAGGCGTTGGAACTGGTCTGTGAAGGCAACTCGATCCGGGGGCTGTTGGGGTAGGTTTCACGCGCCACAAAGAACATGCCCATGGCGAGCGGCACGGCCAGGGCAACACTGACCCAGGGGCGGTTTCTGGCGAGATATTCGCCAACGATGCCGCTGAGCAGAAGAACCAGAACGAGGGTGATGAGGTGGAACGTGCGCAGTGGCTGCAGGCGCGCGAACATGTCCAGTGACGGAGAGCTGGCGAGAAATACTCCGGCGGCGATGGACACGATCCCAAAGGGAAGCATGGCAAAGCTGAGGCGCCCAAACGAGGGCAGTGTTCCGCGCCAATCGCGCCGCCAGAACAAGGCCAGGATCGCCAGGGGAGCCAGCATGCCGACCCAGTGATACCAGGTCCAGTTGTAAAGGAAGAAGTAGTCGCGGGAGTAAAGGGCCTCGCGGTAGGGCCCGCTCGCGGGGACCAGATAGAAGCCAGTAGGAAGCAGGGCCGCGGCTCCGGCCAGCGCGGGTACTCGTTCGCGCACGCGGGTTCGGCTGCGTTCAACCACCCAAAGCACGAAGGCCAGAAAGATGAGGTAGGCGACCATCTGGGGATGGACAGCCGCGGTGAGCGCGGTTGCAACCCCGGCCAGCATGTACTTCCGCTCCAGAAGGCCGGTGAGGGCAAACAGGGTTAGCGGCGTGGAGAACGATCGGGCCGTGAGATAGGGGTCGATGAGCAGCAGTCCCGTATTGGTGGCCGGCATGGCCAGAACCGCCGTGACCACCAACACGGCGCACCAGCGAGCCCGCGGCGATGAAAAGCATGCTTTCAGCAGAAACCAGCACGAGGTCAGCATGCCAAACAGGGTGAGGATGTACCAGGAAAAGATCGTCCAGTCGATGGGCAGATGCGTCAGCCGCGAGGTCCAGGCGACGACCGGCCCAAACAGCGACAAATGGCCGTGCGACAGAAAAAACTCGGACGCGAAGGGATAGAGTGCGGGATGGAGAAGCTTTTTGGCGGTCGGGACGTAGATTTCGGCATCTTCAACGCCGAGATGATAGCCATGAATGAACAAGGCCGCCGCGGTAAGACCTCCCAAACGCAGGATGGGTAGCTTTCCACCCTGTGATTGTGTCATTGAACCTCCTTGAAGGAGTGTGACACGGAGAAGGATTGCGGCTTCAACTGCAAGGGAGGGAAGTCAAAGATGGCCTTGCGGTAGAGACCGTGGCGCGCTGCCATGCAATCGGCTGTTGTTTTAAGAACACCGAAACCGTAAATCATACTGCGGCGAAAGTTGATGGAAGATGCCTCCGGGAAGTAGCGTGTCGGACAGGAGAGCTCACCTATCCTGGCGCCGAGATAGATGCACTGGGCGAGCAACTGGTTGTCGAAGACGAAGTCGTCGGAGTTGGCCTGCAGCGGCAGGGACAAAAGCATCTCCCGGCTGTAGGCGCGGAAGCCGGTGTGATACTCCGACAGCTTGGCGCCGAGGGCAAGATTCTGGATGAGCGTCAGTACCCGGTTGGCGACATATTTGTGGCGCGGCATTCCGCCCCGAAGCGCGCCTCCGCCCAGAATTCGTGAACCGAGGACCATGTCATAAATCCCGAACGCAATCATGCTGGCCATGGGCTCGACCAGGCGCGGGGAATACTGATAATCGGGATGGAGCATGACGACGATGTCTGCGCCGGCTTCGAGCGCCGCGGCGTAGCAGGTCTTCTGGTTTCCCCCATACCCGCGATTCCGATCATGAACATGGACTTGCAGCCCCAGCCGGCGGCCAAGCTCCGCGGTTGCGTCGGTACTGTGGTCATCGACCAGGATGCAGGTATCCACCGTGGCAGGGATCTCCTGGACGGTCTGTTGCAGTGTCTTTTCGGCGTTGTACGCCGGAAGGACCGCCACAACCTTTTTGTTGTTGATCATTAGTTCAAGTCCAAATTCTGTAGCGTCTTCTTAATCATACGACGCCACTTAACGCGCAAAATAGCAAAATAGACGTATTTGGCGTAATTCAAAAGCTGTGACCCCGCGGTGAGTCATCAATCCGACACACCGACAGCCCGTCATTGTGCCATATGCAGGTTAGACGGGCAGGAGGGGGATAGGAAACCAGCACCCAGCCGACGCCAAACTGCGCTCGCAGCCGGGCGAAGTCCGCAAACTGGAAGCGGTCCCATCCGGCCTGGGCATCGACCTGCCTTGCCCACGCCGGTCCCAGCTGGGGAACCTGGGTAACCACGGCCGTATCCTTGATCGCATCGGCGAGCTGGCTGCGCTCGGCCAGAGCGCGAAAGCTGTGGTAGTCCTCGCTGGGAAGCGCGAGGTAATTTGGGTCCAGCGCAAAATAGGCATTTTTTGGGGTATTGCTGCGAATCCACGCGAAAGCTTGCAGCCAGGGATTGGCGGATTCGCGGCCTGGGAACTCGAGATGTTCCGAACTCGGGAGCATCAGGCGCTGGGAGAGAAACATTCCCCCATGGATAACTATCAGGAAGAAAACCCAGCGGCCGATGCGCCCGCTCAGAATGTGACGTCCCAAAAGGCAACCGGCAATCAGGGCCAGAAACAGGTAGACGAGATGGAGATAGCGCATGGGCTGGAGCGGGGTAATGCGGATCAGTGCCGCTGGCGCCAGCAGGATTATCGCAACCAGTTGTTGAAACGCGCCAAAGAGCAGAAGAGCCAGTGCGAAACGGGCCAGGAGATCGTCGCGGCGTTTGCGGGCATAGCGGAAGAGGAGCCAGAAAAGCAGGAGAGGGGCGAGCGCTCCCAGCCACTCGTACCACGTCCATTGGGAAAGGAAGTAGTAGGTGCGGGTTCCGAGTGCGCGGCGCCAGGTCGGGGTGGGAGGGTCGAAGATCCAACCAAGCGGGAGGGCGGCTGCAACGGAGTTGGAGGAATTCAATACTCGCGAAAGAGGAGAGCCCAGCGATAAGTAGAAGCGGTCGTTCAGGCCAAGGGCCAGGAAGAAGCAGAACGAGATTCCGAAGGCCGCCATGATGGGGTGCACCAGCAGTGCGAGCAAGAGCAACGGAATGGCGAACCCCCGCTTGTTTTGGAGGATCCGGTCGATCCCCAGCAGGATGAGGGCGGTCGCCATGGTGCGCGGGTGCAGATGCTGGTCGGCAAGAGTGAGGGCTGTGCCGGCAACCGGCAGCGTAAACATCGCGGCCAGCAAGGCGATTCCGGCCCAGGGAGATCGTCGCTCGGGAAACAGCTTTTGCGCGATGCGCAGGGCTGACCAGAGAATGACGTATAACGACAGGAATTGCCAGAGAAGCTCAGCCCATGCAAGCGGAATTCGAGTGACTCGAACAAAGAGAGCCATCCACCGGTCGAAGATGGTGGCTTGCAATTGCAGGCGGAAGAAATCAGAATCGTAGGGATACAGGGTGGGATTCAGGTCGGCTTTGACCGCGGACAGATAGACTCCGTCATCTTCGAGGCCAGGGTGGTAACCCATCACCAGAAAGCCGAGTACGGTAAACATTAGAACGACAATTCCGTCCACTACCTTACGGGGAAGACGGATCGTGGTGGATTTCAAAAGTCCGAACTCCATCCGTCCACGGTAAGAACCAAACATGTCATCGGCAACGACGATATCATCCTGCAGTTCGTTTGAAAGAGCGGCGATGCCTTCGGCAAGGCGTGGCGCGGGCTTGGGGGCTCCCCGGGAAAAGCTGGCGCTCGTCATCCCCGCGCTGCGCGAAGCCGGGAACCTCGGCCTCCTTCTTGACCGTGTGCGGGCGGTCCTGGCGCCGCTCGAGATTGCTTTTGAAATTGTGGTCGTCGACGACGACAGCCGCGACGGCACCCATGAGATTGTCTCCGCCATCGCCGTCGAAGACACCCGCGTGCGGCTCCTGGTCCGCACCGGCGAAAGGGGATTGTCGGGCGCCGTGGTGCACGGGTGGCGGCACACCGACGCAACCATCCTGGGAGTAATGGATGCCGATGGGCAGCATCCGGCGGAGGTGGTGCCGGAACTTGTGACCGCAATTCTCGGCGGGCGCGACCTGGTGATCGGCAGCCGGTACGTCCAACCAGGCAGCGAAAAGGGCTGGCATCCGTTTCGCGGGCTGCTCTCGGCAGCCGGAGTCCTGGCCACGCGCCCGTTACAGACCGGGGTCAGAGATCCGCTCTCGGGCTTTTTTGTGGTTCGCCGCCAGTGTGTGGAGAACGTGTTCTTCCAGCCAACCGGTTTCAAGCTATTGCTGGAGATCCTGGTTCGAGGGCGGATCGGATCGGTGGAAGAGGTCCCGTTTGCTTTTGGCGGCCGAATGGCCGGGCGCAGCAAATTGAGCTTGCGGGTGGTGTGGGCCTACCTCGCGTTGTTGTGCAGGCTTTACGGCGCGCGATTAGGCATCGCTCGAACTCCGCAGCCAAGCTCCCTGAAAAAGTCGTTCGGGCGGTAGGCCGGGGATTTATCCCCGGTAAAAGCGATGCAATGTCAACGCAGGCTTTCAGCCGTGCTGCGAAAACGCACAAGGGATCGGCCTTTAGGCCATGTGTGCGGTTTTTACCGGTTCCTCGAACCCCGCTCGATTCATCAGACACTGCCAACCCTCGGAGTCCCCAGCGCTCGTCTCGTTGTTGCGCAAAAATGCATGCGTTTTTGCATGTTCTTTCTACCGCTTTTGCAACAATAGAGGTGGAAGACAGGATCGACGGCAGTCTCAGGCCAGAACCCAGGGCGCCGAGAGCAATTTCGGTTTCGTTCTGAACACTTCAGGAGCCCAAAACCGGCCCTTCCGGACCGTTTACATTTGCGGTTTCATGCCTATATCTACATTGGCCTCAGTAACTTGCAGAGGATAGTTCAAGCCGGAATGGGTACCCTCCCCCTGGGTAGCCCTGTAAAACTGTAAAACTGTACCCTCGATCAAGCAACGACGCAACTCTTCAAAGCTTGCTAGAAATCCAGGCTAGAGCGCCGGAAGCAGCAGGCGAAGCAGAAGGAAACCAAGCACGCCGAGGAAGAAGATAAGCGCCATCCGGATCCCCGGCTCGCGATTGACTTCGGGAACCAGGTCGCTGGCGCCCACATAGAGCGCCACTCCGGCCGAGACCGGAAGCCCGTAGGGAAGCCATTGCGGCACCAACTGGATGACGAGCACGCCGGCAAGAGTGGCGACCGCAAGGACCACGGCGGAATAAAAAGCGGCGGTCCGGCTGCGGCCGCTGGCCAGCATGACCGAAGCCATGGTGAATCCTTCCGGAGCCTTGTGAAGAAAGACGGCGAGAAAGATCAGCCAGCCGAGCGAACTGGAAACGACGAATCCTGAGCCGATAGCCACGCCGTCGAAAAGGGCGTGTACGGTGAGGCCGCCGAGGACCGAATACCCGGTGTGCGCGGATACGAACTCGCCTTTGTGGGTTTCTTCGCCGTAATGGAAGTGGGAATTGATGGTGTGCTCGAGCAGGTGCACCACGCAGTAGCCGGCCATGATGAGAATGGGGCCGAGTCGGGGGCTCATGCGCAGGCTTTCGGGCGCCATCTCTACCACGGCCGTGGCCATGAGGAAGCCGGCGCCCAGGGCCACGAAGTAGCGCAGGAATCGTTCGATGCCGCGGGCGCGGACGAGGACGAGGCCGCCGGCGATGTCGGCCAGCGCGGCCAGCAGGCCCAGCAGAAGCGAGAGCTTGAGCATGCTAGCCGCTGTGCCGGATGTGCATTACGTCGCCATCCTGCACGACGTATTCCTTGCCTTCAAGGCGCAGAGTGCCGCGCGCGCGGGCGGCGGCTTCCGAGCCGGCTTCGAGCAGGTTGTCCCAGCGGATGGTTTCGGCGCGGATGAAGTGATGTTCAAGGTCGGAGTGGATCGCTCCCGCAGCCTGGGGAGCCTTTGAACCGACCGTCACCGTCCAGGCGCGGCATTCATCCTCACCGGCGGTGAAGAAGCTGATCAGCCCGAGCAGTTCATAGCTCTTGCGGATGAGCCGTACCAGGCCGCTCTCGTGCAGGCCGTAGCTGGAGAGGAAGTCGGCCGCCTCGGTATCGTCCATCTCCGCGAGTTCGGCTTCCACCTTGCCGCAGATGGCGGTGGCTCCGGCGTTGGGCCGGTGGGCCACCTCTTCCAGCTTGTAGAGGCTGACCGCCTTGTCGAGGTCATCGCCGAGGGTGGTGCTTTCGCCGATGTTAACCGCATAGAGGATCGGCTTTTGCGAAAGGAACATGAAGCCCTTGATGAGCTTTTTCTCTTCCGGCGTCATGTCCAGTTCGCGCAGAGGCTGCTCTTTTTCGAGGGCTTCCTTGGAGCGAAGAAGGAGTGCCTGTTCGCGTTCGAGTTCGCTGGTGCGGCCCTTCTTCAGGTCTTTCTCGACTCGCTCGAGACGCTTCTCGACCTGCGTGAGATCGCTGAGCATCAGATCGAATTCGACGTTCTTGATATCGCGCAGCGGGTCGATGGGGCCGACATGAGGAATGGAGTCGTCTTCGAACGCGCGCAGCACGTGGATCAGCGCGTCGACATTGCGCAGGCTGGTGAGGAAGGCAGTTTCCTTGAGGGCGTCCTGGCCGATGGCGGCTACGTCGACATATTCGACGCTCGCGAAGGTCGTCTTCTTGGGTGAATAGAGTGCCGAGAGCTTCTCCAGCCGATCATCGGGCACTCGCGCCACGCCGATGTGCGCCTCGCGCGGATTGGAGTAGCCGCGCTCCTCGAGCTTGGCCTTGGTAAGAATCTTGAATAAGGATGTCTTGCCTACCTGGGGCAGGCCGATGATGCCAGTCTTCATGCACTTCCTGTGGAGGGCCGGCACGATTCCATGCGTGCACTCGGGCCTCTCCGATGATACAAGACCAGGGATCAGAGATCTAAGCGCGCGCCGTCTCCGCTTTTGCGACCAGCACAACGGTTAGCAACCCCAGGAGGAGCACGGCTTCTTCCACGCGTTCGCTGAGGATGTGCAGCTTGTTGAAGTGAACGCGGGAGGGATTACCAATCTCGGCGGCGTTGATATCACCTCCTGCCGCGACGCGGTCGCGTTCCATCGCGGGGATGATGCCAAACTGCGAATAGCAGGTAGAGGCAATCATCAGGATGAGGAGAATCATGGGCGCCAGAACCGTTTTCGGCTTGTAGATACCCCACGCGGGAGCAAGCGCGAGCAGGGCCAGGGCCACCAGCCCGGAGACCAGTCCCATGCCGTGAAGAATGCGAAGCAATTGGCCGACAATGGTGCCGGCGGTGTGGGTGTCTGGCTGCAGCGTCATGAAGGTGATCGCGGCGACTACGGGGAAGAAGACTTCAGCGCCCAGCCAGACAATGAGCGCGAGGTAGAGCAGCGTGCGGAGAACAGTCTTCATAAGGGAGTTTACAGTTCACAGTTCACAGTTCTCAGTTCTAACACAGCGTCAATCCAGCAAGAGTCAAGCTGAACTGAGAACTGCGAACAGAATGCGGCGGCTGCTCATCACATCAGCCTCTGCCTGCTAGCTCCCCTGCTTCTTCAAGGCCCGTTTGAGCACCACTTCGAGCGCGGATTTCTGTTCCTTGTAATCGGCGGCGGAGAGAGTGCCGGAAAGCTTTTCGCTCTCGATCGCGAACATCTCTTCTTTCAGAACGGTTAGCAGACTGGCGTTGTGCGACGCGGCCGAAGGCTGCGGAGCGGAGTACACCGGCGCGGCATACACCGGCGCGGTTGCTGGCGCGCGAGCCGGTGCCGCAGCCGCGGTGCGGCGTGGCGGGGGCGTCGGGTAAGCCGCGGGCATCGGAACGCTGACGGGCGCCGCTGCTGCTCCAGCCGGCTTACGGAGAAGGAAGCCGGCGGCCGCGGCCAATGCCAGCGCCAGTCCGGCGAGAATCCACCACTTGTACTTGGTCAACGGATCGGGCGTGCCGATGGGCTGGCCGATGCCGCCGCCGGGTCCGGTGCCGGGGGTGCTGGTGTCCTGCGAGCCCGTATTGGCGTTGGGCTGCTGGGCCTGGTCTTCGCGGGGCATGGAGCCGGTCCCCGATATGCTGGCTGACAATTCCTGACCGGGCTGCACATTCTTGGCCAGCCACGTTTGGATGCCCGGATCCTGCTGTACGGAAGTGAAACCCGCCCCTTTGAACGCAATGCTCTTGGGGAGCAGGAAGGCGACATTGTCGGCCGGCATCAACATTTGAGGCTTGAACGTATATTGGCCGCTCGAGTAAGGGAGGTGATAGGTGATCTGGAACAGCGTGTCTTTGTCGCCTTCGTCCGGCTGGATGGGAAAGTCGAACGTGAAGTGATTCTTCTCGGAGCCGGGCTTCAGGCTGGTGGATGTGGGCAGGCCTGAAGGGCGGCGAGCCGCTGTCCCATCCACAACCGCGTCGGGCGGGAGAACAATTTCAAATCCGTGGTTGGGGTTGTACTGGGTGCGCGGCGGCGAACTGGTGTTGTGCACGAAGTAGCGCTCATTGACGCTGAGCTTGCCGTTTTCGGCTTCACACTCCACGACATCGGCTTCGATGCGCACGGCGCCCACGTCAGGGGCGGCATCGTAAACGCCGACATCGGCGGGTCCAGCGCCGTCGGGAGCAGCGATGAAATAAGGGCTGCCCTGGTGAATCACGCGAACCAGGTATGGGCCCGCCCCGGGCTTGTTGAGTGAAAAGTGGCCGCTCCCGTTGGTAGTTGCGTTGGCAGCCACGCTCATGCCTGCCTGCACGTCTACCAGTTCCACTTTGTCACCCGCGGACGGTTTGCTTGTGGTCTTGTTGGTGACGGTTCCGGAAATGGCGGCGGCCTGCGCGAGTGCGCCGGACAGAAGAGAAAAAAGTGCGGCAAGAAACAGGGCGGATTTGAACGATCTCATCGGGTTCCTGGTGCGTCGATCTCTAAACGATTAAGCAATCAAGCAGATCTTTACTCTGTTCAGGATGACAGCGGCTTTGTGGGAGCATTCCCAGGTCTCAAAAGCGAATCCTCACCCCAGCGACGAAGACCTGTCGCCGGGGACCCCGAGACCTGGGGCACCCATAGTATTCGTAGCGTGGATTTACGCGTGTTGGAGGTGTTCGATTTCAGCGAGCAACTCCGCGGCTTCGTTTTCCAGAAGACCCCGCTGATGGACAAAGTCCTCCTCGGGGTATTTGCCGGCGCGGTATTCGAAGTTCAGGTCGCGCAGGTTTTCGTAAAGCTGGTCTTTGCGCTCGAGGAGATAATCGAGGCGCGTTTTCTGGCGCTGGCTGGCGAAAGCGTTCTCCGGCCAGAAGGTGTATACCGCGAGCGCTAGTGCCATGAGAATGCCGGCGATGAGTCCCTGAGTTCCTGTCATGATTCAGAAGCCTCCTTCGTTGCCGGTTTCGTGGCGGATTCGGTCGCGCAGGGCGGCCATTTCTGAATTTGGTTCGGGCTCGGCGGCCAGTTCCGATTTTCCGACGGACCAGTGGCGCACCAGCAGGATGGTGCCAAGCAGCGCCGCCGCAAAGACCGCGAACGGCGCGATCCAGGCCACCAGGTTGAAACCTTCGGTCGTGGGAGCGGCGAGAACGGTTGCCCCGTATTTAGCGGCGAAGCTGTCGAAGATCTGCTTGTCTGTCTGTCCACCGGCGATGCTTGTGCGCAGCTCGTCCAGCTCTCCTTCAGAGCTTGGGCAGCCCACGTGGTTGCATTCACCGAGGATTTCCGCGCAGCCACAGGTGCACATCAGGCGATGGTTGAGGTCGTTGTAGCGTTTGCCTGCGTCCGTCGCACCAAGGGAGAAGCAGACAGCGACAGCCAGGGCGAGGGCCTGAGTGGTTTTGAGCCAGAAGGTGATTCGTTTGGAAGCGCGCATGTCAGTCGCCTCCGTGAAGGACCGGCTCGGAAGGCACGGCTCGAGTGGCAGGGACGCGCAGGGACGCCGTTGCTGGAGTGAGACTCGGGACCAGGGCGATAAAGGTTCCGAACGCCACCAGCGCGACGCCGGCCCAGATCCAGCTCACCAGAGGATTGATGATGGCTTTGATGATCGGCTGGCCGGTGGAGGGGTTGGTGCCCTCATAGATGACATACAGATCCCACAGGATGTTGGAGTGGATGGCCACCATGGTCTGCGGCTGCTGGCTGGCGTGGTAGACGCGCTTCTCGGGCAGCATCTGGAATTGCTTCTTGCCGTCCTTGTAGACGTCCATCATCGCCCACTCGGAGTCGTAGTTGGCGTTCGAGTCCTGGGTGGCGCCGACCTGCTCCAGCGTGTAGGGCGGGATCACGAGCTTGTCGTGGAGGGACATCTCGCTTTCCTTATTGGTGTTGAATGCCGCGCCGGCCAGCCCGATGACCACAATGACCACTCCGATGTGGATGATGTAGCCGCCGTAACGGCGGGTATTGCGCCGGGTAAGGAGGTACATCGCGGCAAACAGATTCTTGCCGGTCTGACTGGAAATCACGCCCGCACCGCGGAAGAACTCAGACAAGATGGCGGCGAGGACGCCGGCCGACATGGCGAATGCGACCAGGGCGTAGAAATTGCCGCTGTCGAATTGGCCGTCTTTGAGCGGATTCACACCCAGCGCAAGGGCAACAATCACGGTCGCCCAGAGCACGATGATGGGGATGACGAAATTGCGCTTGATACTGCGCAGCGAAGTGGCGCGCCAGGGCAGCAGGGGACCGACACCCGTGAGGAAGAGCAGGAACAGGCCGATGGGGACTGCCACGCGGTTATACCAGGGAGCGCCCATGGTGACCTTGTTGCCCACCACGTATTCGCTGATGACCGGGAACAGCGTTCCCCACAGGATCACGAAGCACGACGTGAGCAGGACCAGGTTGTTGAACAGGAAGCTCGATTCGCGGCTGACCAGGGACTCGAGGTGGTGTTCGGACTTGAGATGGCTGCGCTGCAGCACAAAGTGAAGATGCAAACGGCCAGCACAATCACCATGAAGGCAACGAACCAGGTGCCGATCGAGGACTGCGCGAAGGCGTGAACGGAACTGACCAGGCCGGCGCGGGTGAGCAGCGTGCCCAGCATCGTAAGCAGGAAGGTGGAGAATACCAGCCACACGTTCCAGCTCTTCATCATGCCTTTCTTCTCCTGCATCATCACGGAGTGCAGGAAGGCGGTGCCGGTAAGCCAGGGCATGAAGCTTGCGTTCTCAACCGGGTCCCATCCCCAGTAGCCGCCCCAGCCGAGCACCGCATACGCCCAGTGCATGCCGAGGAAGATGCCGCAGGTGAGAAACAGCCAGGTAACCATGGTCCAGACGCGCGTGATCTTGATCCACTTCTCGCCGGGATAGCGCATCATGAGCGCGCCCAGCCCAAAAGCGAAGGGCACCGAGAAGCCCACGTAACCGAGGTAGAGCATGGGCGGGTGGATGACCATCTCGGGGTACTGGAGCAGGGGATTGAGACCGTTGCCGTCCTCGGGAATGGCGCCGCGCATCAAGGCGAAGGGTGGGGCAGCGAAGTTCAGAATGGCGAGAAAGAAAACCTGGATGGCAGAAAGGATCGTGCCGGCGTATGCATACAGTTTGACGTCGGTCTTGTGGGTGAGCCGAAGGACGAATCCGTAGGTTGCCAGAAGCCATGCCCAAAGAAGCAGGGAGCCTTCCTGCCCGCTCCAAAGTGCCGAGAATTTATAGGGGCCGGGTAGGGCGCGATTGGAGTGTTCGAGGATATAAGTAATCGAGAAATCGTTTGTAAATACCGACCATATCAGTGCAAATGCTGCGGCACTGATGGCCACGAAACCCGCGATACCGGCGCGACGCGCCGTATCTGCCAAGCGCTCTGGGGAGACGGGGGCTGGCTGTCCGGTAGCCAGCATGCGCAGGGCCAGCGCTCCTGCCAGGAGATTGTAGGCAGCCAGCGCCAGGGCTATCAGGAGAGCAAAACTTCCAAAGGTTGCCATAGAGCTCCAAAATAATTGTCGCACGTTGGCTGATGGCGAAGGGGAACCCGCCAACAAGCCAATCTTCAATCATCTTAGGCTCTGAGGGAGTGATCTGGCTCACACTATCGATGGAGAGTGCTCTAGCCTACTCGTGGGACTGCACCGAGGCGCAGCCAACGTTGCTGGCGTTCAGGCTACCCTCGGAGCGTACTGGTCCATTATCTGGCGGGAAACGGCAAGCATCTGGTCGGTCGGAACTGTCCGCAGCAGAAAACGCACGTTCTCCCCGGGATAGAGAACTGCTTCTTCCCGATTGCAGCCGAGTACGAGCACCGGCACTGCGGGAAGACGCGATGTCAGTTCGGCCACGAAGGCGGGACTGCCCATCCCGGGCCGGTTAAGTCCGACGACAACCAAGCCTAGTTTCTCAGCAAAATCAGGCTCTTCCACCAGGATGAAGGCTTCCGCCGCGTCGGCGGCGCGCTCAACGGAGCGGAACTGGCGTTGCAGAATGGACCTGCGAACGTGTGCCTGTAGAGGATCGTCGTCGACCAGCAGAACCATTGTCATTTAACGGGAGCCCAGCAGCCTACGCCAAGCGAACAGGGTAGACAGCAATCCTCTCGCATTTTTCGATGGGTCCCGGGACCACAAGGTTGCTCGCTTGTCAAATTTTGTAAAAACGGGCCCAAATCGGTCCCGATTCGCGCCGCCGATGGCGGCCCGGAGTATCCAGGCCTTGCGATTTCAAGCAGTTGGCTTGCCCGTTAGGTGAACAGGAACTCCTTTCCGCGGAGCTCCTTGATGGTGTCGCGCAGCTTGGCGGCCTTTTCGAACTCGAATTTTTTTGCGGCTTCGCGCATCTCGGTCTCGAGTTTGGCGAGGTATTGATCGACTTCGCCCTGGGAGGAGAACTCAGGCATGCCGGCAGCGTCTTCCACCATGAGGTCGCCATATTCGGCCTTGAGAATCTGCGCCAGGCCCATGTCGACAGCGCTGATGATCGACTGGGGCGTAATGCCGTTCTCTTCGTTGTAGGCGCGCTGGATCGCGCGGCGGCGATCCGTCTCGTCAATGGCGCGGCGCATGGAGTCGGTCATCTTGTCGGCGTAGAGGATGGCCCTGCCTTCGACGTGGCGCGCGGCCCGACCCATGGTCTGAATGAGCGAACCGGAGGAGCGGAGGAAGCCCTCCTTGTCGGCGTCAAGGATCGCGACCAATGAGACTTCCGGCAGGTCGAGACCTTCACGCAGCAGGTTGATGCCGATGAGCACGTCGAATTCGCCTTTGCGCAGGCCGGCCAGCAACTTGACGCGTTCCAGGGTTTCGATCTCGGAGTGCATGTAGCGGCAGCGAACGCCCACCTCGGTGTAGTAGCCGGCCAGGTCTTCCGCCATCCGCTTGGTGAGCGTGGTGACGAGGACGCGCTCGTTGCGCTTGGCACGATCGCGGATCTCGGCCAGCAGGTCATCGATCTGGCCCTTGACGGGGCGGATCTCGACTTCAGGATCGACCAGGCCCGTGGGCCGGATGACTTGCTCGACGACGACGCCGGCGGAGCGCGTCAGTTCGTAAGGGCCGGGCGTGGCGGAGACGTAAACGGTCTGGTGGACGCGATTCTCGAATTCCTCGAACTTGAGCGGCCGGTTGTCGGTGGCCGAGGGCAGGCGGAAGCCGTAGTCGACCAGGTTCTGCTTGCGGCTGCGGTCGCCATGCCACATGCCGTGCACCTGGGGAATCGTGGCATGGCTCTCGTCGACGAAGACCAGGTAATCGCGCGGGAAGTAATCGAGCAGTGTGGGCGGGGGTTCGCCCGGCAGGCGGCCGGAAAAATGGCGTGAATAATTTTCGATGCCGTGACAGTAACCCATCGACTTGATCATTTCCAGATCGAAGCGGGTGCGCTGGTTGACCCGCTGGGCCTCAACCATGCGGCCCTGCGATTCAAGTACGGCGGTCCATTCAGTCAGTTCGGTAATGATCGATTCGATGGCCTGGGATTTGCGCTCCGGCTGGACTACGTAATGGCTCTTGGGGTAAATCGGCAGGCGCGCGTACTTCTGCTTGACGGTGCCGAAGAGGGGATCGATCTGGGCGAGCGATTCAATCTCGTCGCCGAAGAGCTCGATGCGATAGGCGGATTCGTCGTAGGTGGGAAAGACTTCGATGACGTCGCCGCGCACGCGAAATGTCCCGCGCCGGAAGTCATTGTCGTTCCTCTCATAGAGAATCTCGACCAGCCGGCGCGTGATGTCCTTGCGCGCGATGCGCTGGCCTTTTTCGAGCAGGAGCAGCATGCCGTAGTAGGCCTCGGGCGAACCGAGGCCGTAGATACAACTCACCGAACTGACGATGATGGAGTCGCGACGTTCGAACAGCGAGCGCGTGGCGGAGAGGCGCAGCTTGTCGAGTTCTTCGTTGATGGTGGCTTCTTTTTCGATGTATAGGTCGCCCGCAGGGATATAGGCCTCAGGCTGGTAGTAGTCGTAATAACTGACGAAGTATTCCACCGCGTTACCCGGGAAGAACTGCTTGAACTCGTGGTAGAGCTGGGCGGCGAGGGTTTTGTTATGCGCCATGATGAGGGCTGGCCGATTGGACTTCTCGATGACCTTGGCCATTGTGAAGGTCTTGCCGGAACCGGTGACGCCGAGCAGCACCTGGTGCTTTTCGCCGGCTGCCAGGCCGTCCATCAGTTCTTCAATCGCGCGGGGCTGATCGCCGCGGGGCTTGTAGGAGGTGACCAGCTGGAAATCCATTTGGAGATTATACAAGAGAAGCGAAGATGAGGCGAAGATATGGCGCGTCAGCCTTTGTATCCGGCGCCCGCAGATCATCGTTCCCTTAATGGACGCCCCCAGGATGCATGCCGACAGCGAATGGCTCGAATCGCCGCCGCCTTGCGCTCTATTGTCGTAGACGTGCGAATCGCGCACCTTTTTGCATGGAGCCGGGAGGCAGAATGTCCACCACGTTACTGGGCGTCAGGTCCGACGAAATCCGGCAGTTGAATCGAGGGTTCAGCGGGACGATTGAGATGAACAGCAATGTGGACACGGTGTTTACTTCAGCCAACTACGCCAAGAGCTTCTGGCAAAAAGTGGCAACGGTCGTGCGAAGCATCGCCGGCGGCCACTTATTTGATAACGGCAATAAGCGGACGGCGTTCGAAGCTGTCAAATTATTCAAGTCTCGAAACCGGATCGTCACCGGGACCAATGACACGCAGTTGCGGGAAACCGTGCGATTAGTTGCGATTCATGACCTTATCGAGATCGACGAAATCGCTCAGAATCTAAGAGGTTTTTGACTGCATGCACACGCGAGTAGGCAAAGGCTCTCACAGGATCGCTCGCGTCTCTGGTGAGAATTAACTCGGCTGTAACGTTTTCGTAACGAATTCATTAATCCTCGACCCCTATAGTTCTCTGCGGATAAGAATCTCCCCTGAATTCCGATTCGCAACCGATTCTTCATCCGGGGCCCAATCCAACCATGGGCCATCCCGTCAATCCGAACGTGACGCAGCGGTGGACCTTTATCCGGCACTGGTGCGTTGTTGAGTGTCTACGCGTGAGAATTTTGTCCCCCATCTGGAGAGGTCGAACGACATGAACCTGAAGAATGCAGCGCTCGTGCTCGGCACCGGCGCATTGTGCGCCAGTTTTGCACTGGCACAGGAAGACCACGTTCCCAGCGGAATCCCGCGTCTCGATCACGTGTTCGTGATCATGATGGAAAACCACGGCTATCAACAGGTGATTGACAACCCCAACGAACCCTACCTGAACAGCATCATTTCGAAAAAGAAGGTGAATTTCGCTACCAACTACTTCGCGGTCGGGCACCCGAGCCTGACCAACTATTTAGAGGTTGTCGGGGGATCGAACTTCGGAGTGCGCAGCGATAATGCTCCGGCGTGGGGCAGCACATCGTGCTCGCCGAATATTGAATCCGGCCTCGTGAACGCGGATAACGGCGGTGGCAATGCCCCGGTCCCCATCGAAACCGGAACCGTATGTCCGATTGGAGGCACCGGCACAGATGCCGAGACTCCGGCCATCGACATATGGAATGAGGTGGGAGGTCCGTTCGTCTCCCTCGCGGATATTGATGGAGTCAAGAGCGTGCCGGCAGCTCCCACAGTCGGAAAGACCATTGGGGATCAACTTGTAGCCGCCGGTGGAACCTGGAAGTCTTACCAGGAAAGCCTGCCGCTGGGTTCGGCGTACGGCGTGAATTACAGCAACGGCACGGTATCAAACTTGTCGGATTTCTCGACACTGGCCCCGCTCACGTCCGATAGCGTTGTTCAACTCTATGCGGTGAAGCACAATCCCTTTGCCTATTTCCGCAGCGTGCAGGAGGGCAACAACGAGAAGAACAGCATGTCCAATACGGTCGGGTTCACAGGATCTCGCGGCCTATATGAGGACCTGGCCAAGGGCACTGTTCCTAGTCTTGCTCTCGTCGTTCCCAACCAGTGCAACGACCAGCACGGACGGGGAAATGCCGACGCCTTTTGCGCGTTTGATTACGGCATCAATGACAGCGGCTACACCTATGGAACGCAGGTGGGACTGAACCCCGGGCTGATTCAGCAGGGCGATGTCACGATCGAAGCCCTGGTCAACGCGATCCATGCGTCTCCGACGTGGCGGTCCGGACACAGCGCGATTGTGATCGTCTGGGACGAGAACGATTACAGCGGGAGCACGTCTCAAATGACCGGGCTGTTCCCGTCTCAGAATCAAAACCGGGTGGTTCTCACTGTGGAAACAAACTTCCAGTCGCGTCATGGCGTGCAAAGCGGAACTTATTACAACAGCTTCTCTCTCTTGAAGTCTCTCGAGGCCGGTTTCGGGCTTCCATGCCTGAACCATGCCTGTGATTCCAAGGTCCGTGTCATGTCCAGTCTCTTCGGGGACGAATAGAAGACAGCTGTCGTCGATGAAGATTCACGCCTTGCGATGAAAGCCCAAAAATAAACGCAGAGCTGATGTCCGATCTGTCCTGGAAATCGTTAATTGCTTGCCGGTGGGCTGAGAAAGGCCGGTTCCGTCCAGGTGACGGGCCGGCCTTGATTGCGCAGTACGGTTCTCCTCACCTTTTACCTATTTCTAATCTAACGAGATGGGTATTTACTTGACTCAGGTGACCACAACCTGTAGTGTTCCCGGCGGTGGAAGATTATCCGCGAGATCTGCTGGAGCTGGAGCACCGCTTTTCAACCGAGGCGGCTTGCCGGGATTATTTGTTTCAACTCCGCTGGCCGGGAGGATTCTGCTGCCCACGCTGCGGGGGTCGGAAGGCATGGCCGGCCTCGGATTTGCTGTGGGAATGCGCGGCTTGCCATCGCCAGGTTTCAGTGACCTCGGGCACGATTTTTCAGGACAGCCGACTGCCTCTAACTCTATGGTTTCGGGCGGTGTGGTGGGTCACCAGCCAGAAGAACGGCGTCAGCGCCATGGGCCTACAGCGCGTGCTGGGCTTGAAGAGCTACAAGACGGCCTGGACCTTGCTGCATAAACTACGCCGCGCCATGGTGCGTCCGGGTCGGGATCGGCTGAGCGGGCGCGTCGAGGTGGACGAAGCGTTTGTGGGCGGCGAAGAGGAAGGGGTTCACGGACGCCAGACGGAAACCAAAGCCATGATTGCAGTTGCCGCGGAAGAAGACGGACCCGGTATCGGCCGCATCCGAATGCGGCGCATCGTGGACGCGTCCGCAGACAGTCTGGTTCCCTTCATTGACGATTGTGTCGAGCCTGGCAGCATAGTCCATACCGATGGCTGGCTCGGTTACCTGCCGCTGGAAGACAAGGACTACAGGCACGAAGTCACCTACCTGAAGGGAAACAGCAAAACCGCATCGGAGTTGATGCCGCGGGTTCATCGAGTCGCGGCGCTGCTCAAACGCTGGCTGCTCGGAACTCATCAGGGAGGAGTAAGCGTGGAGCATCTGGACGCCTATCTCGACGAGTTCACGTTCCGGTTCAACCGCCGCAAGTCGCGCAGCCGAGGCAAGCTGTTCTACCGGTTGCTGGAGCAGGCCGTCTCTGTCGAGCCGGTTCCTTACAAGTCCCTGATCAAATGCGCAGTAGCAGCAGATCCGGACTTCTAAACCAAAAGATGTTGGGGTTACTCGCGCTAACCTGAGTCACGTAAATACCCATCTCTAACGAAATTACAACAGTCACTCGATCCGTATGGATCAGTTTCCTCAGGAGGTTATATGCATCAACGATTCCGTTTCGTTGCTATTGCCGCCGCGTGTTTGATCGTCGGCGCATCTGCTCAGGGCGGTGATGGAGGCTGGGGCGATAGCTCCATCAAACATGTTCTGCTGATCAGCATTGACGGCATGCACGCCGTCGATTTCAGGAATTGCGCCGGAGGCGTCGCCGGCGTAAATGATGGCAAGCCTTACTGCCCCAACCTTGTCGAACTGTCTAAGAATGGCGTCAACTATGTTGCCGCCAGCACATCGAAACCCTCGGACTCGTTTCCCGGGCTGATGAGCATCGTCACCGGGGCAACGCCGCGCACCATGGGTGTTTACTACGACGTCGCGTATGACCGCTCGCTCGACGGGCCTGCTGTCACAACCGGCAACGGGAACCCGGCCGCGCCCTGCGACGCGACTAAGCCTCCCACGGGTTACACCACCGAATATGAAGAGGGCCTGGACATCAATCAGACCATGGTGAACGGCGGCGCGCCGGGCGCCGGCCTGACCGACGGCACCGCCGCCTCCCTTGACACCACGAAGATGGACCGCGATCCCGCGAAGGGCTGCGCGCCGGTCTTTCCGTGGAACTTTGTACGGACCAACACGATCTTTGGCGTGATTCACAAGGCGGGAGGATTCACCGCCTGGTCAGACAAGCATCCGGCTTACGCGTCGGTGGCAGGCCCAGATGGCCTGAACGTTCTCGATGACTTCTATGCCCCCGAGATCAACTCCAACGTGATCGGCCTGCCCGGTATCAGCACTCCGGAAGGCATGAACTGCGCCACGGTTCCTGATCCGAACTCGGATCTTACCGCCTGGACCAACAGCTTCCAGAACATCCAGTGCTACGACACCCTGAAAGTGAATGCGGTTCTGAATTGGATCGACGGCAAGGATCACCTTGGCAAAAAGCACACTAAGACGCCGACGATCTTCGGAATGAACTTCCAGGCTGTGAGCGTGGCGCAGAAGCTCATCGAGAACGGCGTCAAGGGCGGCTATCTGGATGCAGCCGGCACGCCCAGCGAGGCTGTGCTGAGCAACATCTCAGTTTGTCGACGACTCGATCGGCGAGATGGTCGCAGAGCTGAAGCACCGGGGATTGCTGGACTCGACCCTGATCGTTATCACCGCCAAGCACGGCCAGTCGCCCATCGATCCCAACCTGTTCTTCCCCATTCCAGGGCACCACACCACCAACGGATTGTCGCCGGCGACAGTGATCTCGAATGAATTGCACGCCGCTATGCCGCCGTCAGAAGATCCCAACGGGAGCGGCATTGGTTCAACCGAAGACGACATTTCCTTGCTCTGGTTGACGAATCCTTCCTACACCGATGCGGCCGTGGCGTTGCTTGAAGCCAACACCAAGACCATCGGCGCCGGACAGATTTTCTATGGTCCGAGTGTCGCTTTGAACTACAACCTTGGCGGCTTGTCGCCCGACGATCCGCGCAGCCCCGACATCATCGTGACGCCCAACGTGGGAGTGATTTACACGGGGAGCGCGGCGAAGCAGGAAGAACACGGCGGCTTCGCGCACGACGACACGAACGTGATGCTGTTGCTCTGCAACCCGGCGTTCAAGACTCGCACTGTCTACAGCGAAGTGGGAACGCTGCAGGTAGCACCGACGGTTCTGAAAGCACTGGGCCTGAACCCCAACAAACTCGACGGCGTGCGCCTTGAGGGCACCGGGGTACTGCCCGGCGTCGACCTCGACTTCAGCCACTAGTCAAAACTGGCTTTTGGCGCGAATGCGCGGGCGGAATCGATTCCGCCTGCGCATTTGTTTCCAGGCATAACGCCCAGAACGCCAGCCGCTCACCAGGGTAGCGGCTTGCCGAGATGGAAGTACCCGCCGGTGGGACCGTCTTCTGGAAGAGTGGCCAGAGCAGCGCTGGTCTTGCCCCCTTCGCTCAATTCCATGGTCGCCTGGTCGCCGCCCATGTCGGTCTTTACCCACCCCGGATGTGCCGAGTTGACCTTGATATTGGTGCCCCGCAGCTCGTACGCCAGATGAATGGTGAACGCGTTCAGAGCGGTTTTCGATGCATCGTAGGCGAAAGACTTGGCGTCGTAAATGGGCGATTTTGGATCCGCCTGCAGGGCGAGCGAGCCGAGAATGCTGGACAGATTGACGATGCGGCCGGCGGGACTCTTCTTGAGCAGCGGCAGCAGGGTCTTGGTGAGCGCGACCGGCGCGAAGAAATTGGTTTCGAAGACCTTGTGGAGAAGGTCGGTGGGAACATCGGATGCACGATGCTCGGGGCCGGTGCCCGGGAAAGTTCCCCCGGCAATACCCGCGTTGTTGACCAGAATGTCGAGCCGGCCGAAGTTGGAATTGAAGTAGTCGTACGCGCGTTGATAGTCGGCAGGCTTGGTGATGTCGAATTGAAGCACGTCGGCATCGACGCCCGCGGCGCGCAGCTTGGCGAGAGCGTCTTCGCCCTGCTTGAGATCGCGAGAACCGATGACAACCTTGACGCCGTCCTGCTTCAGATCGAGTGCGGTTTGAAATCCCAGGCCGCGGTTGCCGCCAGTGATAAATGCGATTTTCTGAGCCATAATCGTCGAGTGTCCTCCCCGGTTTGGATTACCGCGAGGCATGCGAGGGTGCAGGAATTAGAGCCCGTCATTTGAGGTACCGCCTTGCGTTATGGGTCGGGTGTTGGACAGAGTAGGTGAAAGCGCGTATTGTCGCGTGAGGAACCGATCTCATGCGTTCTTCCGATTCTCCGGGTTGGGACGCGCCGACTCCGCCTGAGCAAGACAAGGCTGCAATCGCCCATGTAGTGCTGGAGAATCTCTTCGAGTTTTCTCCGGATGCGATTTTCGTCACGGACGCCGATGGGATCATCCGCGACTCGAACCCGCGCGCGACCGAATTATTTGGTTATGCGGCCCCTGAGTTCGTGGGGATGAAGGTCGAAGCCCTGGTTCCGGAGCGTTTTCGCGGCCGCCATCCCTCCCACCGCGAGAACTACAACGCCCATCCCCGTGCCCGCCAGATGGGCGCAGCCCTGAACCTTTTCGGGCTGCGCGAGGACGGGACCGAATTTCCCCTGGACATCATGCTCAAGCCGATGCGGACGCCCCAGGGCATCGTCACGCTGAGCTTTGTGCGCGACGCGACCGAACAGAAGGAAGCGTTGGAAACCGCCCGCAAACAGGATCAGCAGTTGCGGTCGATTGTCGAAAGCGTACGCGACTACGCCATCTACCTTCTGGATCGGGACGGCAATGTGATCACGTGGAGCCCCGGCGCTGAACGCATCAAGGGATACGCGGCGGAGGAAATCATTGGAAAACATTTCTCGCGCTTCTTTATTCAGGAAGACCTTGAGAGCGGACGGCCGGCCGAACTGATGCGTCTCGCTACAATGAAAACCCGCATTGAAGAAGAAGCCTGGCGCGTCCGGAAAGACGGATCCCGCTTCTGGGCCGATATTATTCTTACCGCGATTCGCGATTCCAATAATGAGATCGTTGGCTTCGCCAAGGTAACGCGCGACTTCACCGACCGCAAGCGGGCCGAAGAATCAGTCATGCTGCAATTGAGCAGCGCCCTGCTGGCAAACCTCGATGTGCGCAAGCTGCTGGGCGCAATCTCAGCCAGCATTGGCGAGATGATTCCGCACGACGCCGCCACGCTGGGGCTGTACGATCCGGCAACGGACGGTCTGATGGTGCAGTTTCTGGCAGCCGACGAGGGCGGTGCGCCGCGCGACGAGGTGCGTCTGCCGGTCATAGGCTCGCCGGCCGGTGAGGCGTTTCGCGCCCGCGAGCCGGTCGTGCTGCAACGAATCGAAGGGTCTCATTTTGTTCCCGAAAGCGTGCGGCACCTCACCGGCCGGGGAATGCAGTCGGGTTGCTGGGTCCCCCTCATTGATCGCGGACACGCCATCGGAGTTCTCGCGGTGGCCAGCCGCATGGAGGGTGCGTTCACCCAGCGCGAAGCCGAAATGCTGGCCCAGATTGCCGGTCAGGTGGCCATGGCTGTAAACAATGCGGTGGCATTTCGGCAGATTGCCGAATTGCGCGACCGTCTCACCCAGGAGAAGCAATACCTCGAGGAAGAAATCAACGTCGAGAATCGCTTCGAGGATATTGTGGGCGAGAGCACCGGGCTGCGCCAGGTTTTGAGTGAAATTGAAACTGTAGCGCCTACCGATGCAACGGTGCTCATCCAGGGGGAAACCGGGACGGGAAAGGAATTGCTGGCGCGCGCCATTCACCGCTTGAGCCCACGCAGCGAACGTACTTTCATCAAGCTCAATTGCGCCGCGATTCCGGCCGGCCTGCTGGAAAGCGAACTTTTCGGGCATGAAAAGGGCGCCTTCACCGGAGCCATCGCGCGCAAGCTGGGCCGGCTGGAATTGGCCCACGAGGGAACGCTGTTCCTGGACGAAGTGGGCGAGATGCCCCTGGACCTGCAACCCAAGCTGCTGCGGGCGCTGCAGGAGCGGGAGTTCGAGCGGCTGGGAGGAACCCGGCCCATCAGTGTCAATGTGCGCCTGATCGCGGCAACGAACCGCGACCTGGGAAAGATGGTGGCTGAGAAGCAGTTTCGCGCGGATCTGTTTTACCGGCTCAAGGTGTTTCCGATCTTCTCCCCGCCGCTGCGCGACCGGGTGAGTGACATTCCCATGCTGGTCCGGCATTTCGTGGCCGCGCACAGCCGGCGTATGGGCAAGAACATCGAAAAGATTTCCGATGAAACCATGGACGCGCTGAAGCGCTGGAAATGGCCGGGTAATATTCGCGAACTGGAAAATCTGCTGGAGCGGGCGGTCATCCTGACCCGCGGGCCCATGCTCTACGTTCCCCTGGCTGAGTTGGAAACCGCGGAAGAGGAACAAGAGGATGAGAACCAGGCCGAAGACGCGGAACTGGAGAATCCCAGCCTGCGCGCCGCCGAACGCGAGCATATATTGCGCGTGCTGCGGGAAGCGAAAGGCCAGATTGGCGGTCCGGAAGGCGCGGCAGCGCGGCTGGGCGTAAAAAGGACCACGCTTAATTCGAAGTTAAAGAAGCTGGGTGTCGAGCGCAGCGACTATCAGTGACAAGTGACGAGATATAGTCCGATGACGAAATATCGTCTTCGTCACATCGTCACCAAGCCTTCGTCACTCGGGCGCCCTCTGAATATAGCTCTTATGCAAGTCATTTGTTTTCAATATCCCATCCCTCCGATGTGATCTGGCACACAGTTTGGCATGCAGCTTGCCTTAGTCATGGCGTGGCTTTAAGGCGGGCCGGCATACGTTGAAGATCACGATTCAAGCGCAAGACCAGGCAATCGAGATCAAGCTGGAAGGGCGCGTCGTTGGTCCCTGGGTTCCGGAACTTCGACGGGTGTGGGCGGAAACCGCGCCGCAACTGGGCACGAAGACTTTATCGATCGACATTCAACATGTGACGTATGCGGATGCTGGAGGCAAGCAGGCCCTGAGGGATATCTATGCTCAGACCCACGCCACGCTGATTGCCAATTCCCCCTGGGCTGAATATCTGGCCGAAGAAATCATGCAAATTCACGAACGGGCGTAAGGACGAGGAGGTTGGATATGGAACACACACATACCACTTCGAGCAGTTGCAGGAGCCAGGCAAATCAGACTGGCGGTTTCTTTCACAAGCTGACCCCTGCTGCAATGCAGGACTTGAATTCCATCGAGTTTCCCTCGTCGTACGCCGCGAACGTGGTGATCTTCTCAGAGAAAGATCCCGTCGAGTGGCTTTACGTTGTTCTCGAAGGAGAAGTAAAACTCTCCATCAACTCAAGCGAGGGCCGGCGGCTGAGCCTGAGTATTGCGCGCAAGGGCGACATTCTGGGGCTGGCCTCGGTTCTATCCGGCAGCCCGTACGACGTCACGGCGGAAACTCTCTATCCCGCCAAGGTCGCCCACATCGGCCGGCGCGATTTTATCAACTTCCTTACCCACCATCCCGAGGCGTATCAAACCGTGATTGAAGAACTGAGCCGCAGCGTCACCAAGGCCTGCGATCAGTTGCGCACCGTAGGACTCTCTGCCACGGCTCCCGAAAAGCTGGCCCGGCTGTTGCTCGAGTGGAGCGACAATGGGCAAGCCACGGAGTGCGGCGGAAAGCGCTTCCGCTTCTCCATGACGCACGAAGAGATCGGCGAATTCATCGGGGCATCGCGTGAGACCGTAACCCGCACCCTGAGCACATTCAAGACTCACCGGCTGGTGGCCTTCCAGGGCTCCATGCTCACGATCACTAACTGCACGGCACTGGCAAACTACGCGCACGCATAGAAGCACCCCGGCTGTTAACCGACGCCGGGTTTGCGATGGACAAGAAACCATGCGGTGGAGATCGTAGTGCCGCAACTCAACCTTAGCCTCCTCCCCAAATGCGCATCGAGCCTTCGCGATATATATTTGCTATTTCACCCGCGGAGGCTCTATGCGCAAACTCTTGCTCTCTATCTTTGCCGTTCTCCTCACACTTCAATTCACCGTAGCGATGATCGCCCAGGGCGCGCCCCCGCAAGGCGGCGCTGACCAGCCGTATACCGTCGAGTACTACTACAAGGTGCAGTGGGGCCATCAGCAGGAATTCCTCGACCTGTTTCTCAAGAATCACTACCCGCTGTTACAAAAGATCGTGACCACGGGACGCATGCTGTCGGTGAAGATTGAAGCCCCGGCCTATCACACCACGGAAGACGGGCGATGGGATTACCGGGTCACGATCCGGTTCAAGAATTCAACCGTGGGTACGACGGCCAATCCGGACGAAGAGGCGATGATGAAAGAGCTTTGGCCGGACCAAGCGAAGTACAAGCAGGAAGAGCAGCGGCGGTTTGAGATTCTCGCCGCCCACTGGGATCTCCCCGTGACGGAGATAACCCCGAAGAAGTAGCGATCAATCGTGGCGATGGCGCCAGCGGTAGACGAGGTCCTGTGCGGCTTCCGTCCAGGTGGGGAATTTGAACTGAAAGCCGGCGTCGAGCAGGCGGCCGGGAATGACGCGGCGGCTTTTGAGCACCAGTTCCGACTCCGTGCGCAGAAAGATCGCGGCCAATTCAATGAGCGAGGCCGGCGCCGGGAAGCCGTTGGGAATGCCCCACGCATCGCGCAGAATGGCCATGAACTCGCGGTTGGGCAGCGGATCGGGTGAGGTCACGTTGACAGGGCCATCGATGTCGCCGCGCGAGATGAGAAATGCGATGGCACGCGCGAAGTCGAGTTCGTGAATCCACGACACAAACTGGCGGCCATTGCCCTGGGTTCCTCCAAAGCTGAGGCGTACCAGGTTGAGCAGAATGGCGAACGCATTGCCCGCCACCGGGCTGAAGGTGATGGCGCTGCGCAGGGCCACCTTGCGAGTGCGCGGCGTTTCAGCGGCAAAGAAGACGGCTTCCCAATCCTTTGCTACGCCGACCGAGAAGTTCCATGTGTAGGGCGCATGTCGCCGCGGACCGATTCGCTCATGCCCTCCCAGTTCCCCCGTGGCTTCGTCCATGGGGCGATCAAGCGCATGACGATAGATGGTTGCCGTGGATGCGTTGAGCCAGACCTTGGGCGGATCGGCAAGTTCGCCGATGACCTCGCCGATCAGGCGGGTGCTGCGAATGCGCGAATTGTGGATGGCAACGCGATTGGCTTCGGTGTAGCGGCAGTTGACGCTGCGGCCGGCAAGATTGATGCACACATCGGCGCCCTCGAGATACTCGGTCCATGGGCCGACGGTTTCTCCGTCCCAGCGCACCGTCTGGTACGTGGCCGCGTAGGGCAACCGCGTCAGCACCGTCACATGGTGGCCGCCCTCCTGAAAATAGCGGGCGAGCACCTGTCCGACCTGGCCGCTGCCCCCGGGCATGACAATGCGAAGAGGGCGCGGGCTGAAGGCTGCAACGGGGTGCATTCTTTCAGCGTACAGGGTTCTGGCGCGGGGGTTATTTCAGACCTCCATGGCGAGCCGGAGATCGGTGGTCACGGCGCTACGGGCGCGGGGGAATGGGGTAACGCATATAAGCCTGGCGGCGACGATTGCGGAATTCATGCACCACGAGGACGATGACCAGCCCAATGATCATGAGCGGTCCCCAGAAGACCCAGGCAGGCTGAACCACCCGCTCGCCACCGACATTGACCGATTCGCCGGCGCGCAGGCTGCCGAACATGGCCACCAGGTCCTTGCCCACCGAAACGTCCTCGCCCAGGCGGATGCCTCCGAACATGCTGACCATGTCCTGGCCGATATGGGCATTGTCATCCGCAGTAATGTTGCCGAAAAAATTCACCACATCGTGGTTCGCGTTGGTGGCGATGTGAATGTTGCCGAAGAAGACGACCACGTCGCCCTCAACCGCGCCCTGTGCATCCACATCGCAAAAGAAGCAGACCGCGTCATGAATTGAGGTATCGCGCGGCACGTGGATTGTGCTGCCGAACTGGACTACATCCCCGGAGGCGCGAGCCGGAACGGAGAAGATTCCGAGCGCTGCAATGAGCAGGCAGATGCTGAGCAGGTGGCGTTTCATGAGGCCTCCTCCGTGCGGTACGCGCGATGGAGTGCGGAAGTTCCCGGCGGAAACGGCCAGGAATCTCCGGACAGGACCAGTGTAGTGGAAGAGGAGTCCTAGAACTCGAAGCGCATGCCGAGCTGAATGCGGCGGGCGGGGTTCACCGCCGTGACTTCGCCGAAACCTGAGGAGGTTACAACCTGGTTGATGCTGGCAGGATTTTCGTGATTAAGGATGTTAAATGCACCGGCTGAAAAGCCAAGGCGGGGCGCCTCGTCGCCCTTGTCGGGGGTAATGGAGAAGTCGTGCCCCCAGCGCAGGTCGATGTCCACGTAGGAAGGCATGGTTTCGGTATTGCGCGCGGTGTCGTCGGGACGGGCATTGAAAAGAGCCGTGCCGTAGGGGTCCGTGCCCGTGAGTACGCTCCAGGGACGGCCCCTGTTGGCGAAGACTCCCGCGGAAAGATTGAACACGCTCTCAGGATTGAACATCGCGTACATGCCAAGGCGCTGGCGGCGATCGAAGCTGGCGTTGGACCACTCCGAATCGGGATCGAACTGGTTCTCGGGGTACCAGCCGATCCCGTCGGTATTGGACTCGTAGTGGGACCAGGTGTAGCGGCCAAAGCCGGTGAAGTACTTGTTGAGACGGCCGCGGTAGGAAATGTCGAGGCCGCTCCCTTCCCAGAAGCCTTCGGGCTGCATCTCGCGGATGCGACCGTATGCCGAGACAGGCCGTTGCGTATAGCCGGATTGTGGTGTCGGTGCATTGATATCGATCGACCGGAAGGCTCCGATGCCGCGCGCTGAGTAGGCGCTGACTACGGCAGTTGCTTTTTCGCCCAGATGGCGCTCGACGGACAGGCCGTACTGAACCTGGTAGGGCATACGTGAATGGGGGTCGAAAACAACGCGAGCTACCGGCGATCCAGCCACATCGACGCATGCGTCGATGGGTACACAGCCCGTGCCGGGCTGAGAGGCAGGGTCGAGCGAGAGGGTGACTGCACGCCGGCGCGGCTCGGTGCCCTGGTAGCGGACGAGATCGAGCAGGGAACCGGAACCGGTGCGGTCGTAGTAGATGCCTCCGCCGCCGCGCAAGACCGTCTTCGAGGCTTCATCGAGAACCCAGGCGAAGGAGACGCGAGGCGAGAAGCCGAGCCTCCTCTGGGCAAAGAAATTCTGCCAGTCGTAGCGAAGGCCGGGAGTAACGGAAAAGCGGCTGTTCACCTTGAACTGGTCCTGGACGAAGGCGCCCATCTCCAACTGGTGGTAGATGAAGTGCACGTCGCCGGAATTCTGCGAGTAGCCCGACGGATAATTGGCCTCGTAGTTATTGAGGGCCGAAGTCAGAACGGTTATGCCGTCAGGAGCGAGCGTCGGTCCGAATGTGTAACTGCCCAGCTCGTTGGTGTTGTCGTCAAAGGCGCGGCGGCTGATGTGGGGCACGCCGGCGCCGAACTTGACGAAGTGACGTCCGTGGGTCCACGTCATCATGTCGTACAGGCGCAGGTTGTACTCGGTCGAGAGAGAGTTGTTCTGGGCGGACCCGGAGGTGAAGTTACCCTGCACCGTGACGCGCGGCGCCTCGGCGGCATTGACGTTGTGGCTGAAGTCGTGTTCGCCCACGATCGAAGCCTGGTTAAGCAGGACGGAGGAAAGCGTCGAGTCCACGTGAAGCTTGAGGTCGTCTTCGTGATAGCGGTTGTTGAAGCCGGCGGCGGCCATGGTTTGTCCGCCTACACCCTGGTTCTGGCCGGTCCAGTCCTCGTAGCTGTACTCCGCGTAGGCGGAGTGGCGTTCGCCGAACTGATGCGCCGCCCGCGTACTGAATTCGGTGTCGCGCGTGGGGGCGGGAACGTTGGCGTTGTATGCGCCGGAAGGATTTTCGGGCGAGGGAACCACGGTGGCGTAAACGACCGCGTCACGATCCTCTTCGGCGCGATTGAACGAGGCCAGGAAACTGCTTTTGGGCGCGAAAAAGATGGGGCCTGTGGCGTGGCCCTCGTAAACGCGCCGCTGTTCATAGGGCTTGGAAGGAGCGAGCGCATTCTGCCCATTCATGGCCGAATCGCGGAAGAGGAAGTTGAACTGACCGTGGTACTTGTCGGCGGCCGACTTGGTGACGATCTCCATCTGGCCGCGCCCAGGCCAGTAGTACTGCGCGGAATACGGGTCCTGATTGATGCGAACTTCCTGCACGGCCGAAGCGGAGACCGTGGCTCGATTGGCTTCGACGCCGTCGACGATGAGGCCCGAGCCGCCGGTCGCGGTGGCGCTGTCATCGAGAAAGGCGCTCATGGCGGTCGCATAGTCGTTGTCGAAGATGGGAAGCGACTTCAGATCCTGGGAACTCATGATCGACGAATCCTGGTTGTCTTCCGGCGCGGTGAGATCCTGGCTGGATTCGGCGTTCACCTGGACGTTGGTGGAAAGCGCTGCGATGGGGAGAGTAACGTGCAGGATGGCGCTAAACCGGCCGGCTGCGGCGGCGCCGGCAACCGCGGAAGCCGGGACGGCGATGACAACGGGAGTCTTGGTGGTCTCGAATCCGGGCTCGGAAACCACGAGGGTGAAATTGCCGGAATGAGGTGGAACGAGTTGGAAGGTTCCATCGTCGCCGGAATGACAACTGCCCGCCACGGTTCCGCTTGTGTCAACGAGATCGACCTCGGCGCCCGGGACAATCGCGCCTGTCGGGTCGGCGACCACTCCGTTGACGGCCGGGGCCGGAGGTGGGGGAGTGGCTGCCGGGTTGGAAGCAAAAACGGCAGGCGGCGCAAGCAGGACAAGGGTCAGAGCAAAATGGCGAATCATCCGAATCTCCACGACAACTACAAAGGACCAGCGCTCCGGGCGGACGGAGCTAAACGTTTACAAAGCGGCCATGGTAACGATTCCACCATTGACCGAAGCGGGGGACGAAATCTCTTCGAGTGAGGTTAAACTCACTGGCATCTGCTACTTATTGCCTTAAATCGATTTTCTCAGGGATCAGAACCCTCGTCCAGTCAAAAGCGGAGTCGACCACTACGTCGGGCGGCGCTTCCATAAGGTTCTGCGGACCGAAGCCAAACTGGCACCCAAGGCTCCACGCGCCGGCGTTCCGCGCGGTCATTACGTCGACCTTGCTGTCGCCGATCATGAGGGTCTGGTAGGGAACTGCGCCGGCCTCTTCCATGATGGCGCGCAAGCCCATCGGATCAGGCTTTTTGATGGGGAAGCTGTCGCCCCCGTAGATGCTCATGAAGAAGCTGCCCATGCCCAGACCCTCGCAGATGGCGCGCGAGGGACGGACGGGCTTGTTGGTAAGCACGGCCATCGCACGCGGTGTGCCGTCGGGCATCAGATGTAGAGCGGAAAGGGAGTCCAGAACGCCGTCGTACGCATACGTGAAGTCGAGCTTGTGTTCGCGATAGTGGTCCAGGAAGAAGCTGTAAGCAGTGGCGAGTTCCTCATCGTGCACTTCGTCCGGGGCCACGCCATTTTCGACGGCGAGAGAGCGGCGCACCAGCATGGGCGCGCCATTGCCCACAAAGCTGGCGATGATTGCGTCCGGCAGGTGCGGGCGGCCCATGTGCTCGAGCGCCGCATTCACGCTATTGCATAGGTCCCGCGCGGAATCGATCAGGGTCCCGTCGAGATCGAAGACGATCAGCCGGATGGATTCAACGGGAATCGGACTCAGAACCCGAATCATGGTTTCAGTGTAAAAGACAGGGGGCAGGGAACATGGACCAGGAGCGAGTTACCGAGCATGGCGGTGTAGGATGGGCCGCATGAGATTTTTGCTATTGGTTTTGGTCGGGATCTTTGCCATGCGCGGCGAGGCAGCCGAGAAACTCGGCGCCCCTGAACTGATTTCGCTGGCCCAGGCGCACAGCCCGGAACTGCGCGCGGGGATCGACGCCAGCTTTGAAGCCAAGGACCTGAAAGAAGGCACGGCCTGGGCGGGACACGGGCCGGAGTTCTTCTTCGCCGTTGAAACGCCTTCGACGCCGACGCTGATGATTGACGATGCGGCCGGACCGGCGATGACGCAGTTTCCCGGAACGCAACTCTGGTACTCCGTTGCGCACATCGAGCCGGTCAGCCACCTGCACGAGTTTCACTACCTGGTCGACGGGGCAAAGTTCGGCGGCCGGCTCGATCTGCCGGCATTCGGACCGCTCAGTTATCTGCAGCCGGGCGTGCCCTCGGGGAAATTGTCGGAGAAACTCAGCCATACGAGCAAGATCTACGACGGCATGAAGAGCGAGTACTGGATCTATGTGCCGGCGCAGTACGATGCCAAGACGCCAGCCGCAGTGATGGTGTTTCAGGATGGAGGCGGTTACATCGACCGCAACGGCAATAATCCGACCCTGAATGTGATTGACAATCTTATCGCGCAGAAGAAGATTCCGGTGATGATCTGTATCTTCATAAATCCCGGAGATATCAGCGACTCGCCCGGCACCCCGACTTATAACTTCGTGAAAGCTTATTCGGATAAGTGGCACCGTACGCTGAAGGACTCGATGCGCAGCACGCTTTATGACACCGTCAGCGATAGATATCCACGATTCCTGCGCGACGAGATACTTGCCGAAGTGGGCGCGAAGTATAACTTGCGCAAGGATGCCTATAGCCGTGCAATTACAGGGCTATCTTCCGGCGGGATATGCAGCTTCAACGCGGCGTGGCAAATGCCGGATCTATTCAGCCGGGTCATTACCTGGATCGGCAGTTTCGAGAGCATTCAATGGAAAGAGGATCCGGCGGTTCCCGATGGTGGACAGGACTATTCCGACAAGGTGCTGAGGGAGCCGCGCCGCAATATCCGCGTGTGGCTGCAGGATGGATCGAACGACTTGGAGAACCCGAACTACGGCGATTGGCCGATGGCCAATATTCGCATGGCCAATTCGCTGAAGACCAAGGAATATGATTTTCACTTCAGCTTCGGCAAGGGCACCCATAATTCGGGGCATGGAGCGGCGCAGTTTCCTGAAGAGATGATCTGGTTGTGGCGTGATTACGACCCGGCGAAGACAGACCAGCAGTTCACACCGGACCCGGCGGAGAAGAACAAGCCGTATTTCAGGGTTACGATTACCAGCCGGGACACTGCGGACTGACGATTGGGGGATTGGGATCGCTTCACGCCGCCTGCGAAGACCGTGCCGCAGCGGCAGCCTGGCAGCACTCGTGGGCAATCTGCAGGCCTTCCTCTACAGGAATGACCCAGGCCTGTAGCCGGGATGAGGCAGTGGAGAGCCGGCCTTCGATGTCGATGAGCTTGCGGTTCTGTTCCTCATCCATCTCGAGTCCGCACCAGCGCAGGCCTGCGCAGACACGCTCGCGAAAAATCATCGTGTTCTCGGCGATGCCTCCCCCGAAGATCACCGCATCGGCGCCGCCCAGGGCACACAGATACGCGCCTACTGCTTTAAGCACGCGATAGGCGAACATTTCCATCGCCAGCCGGACGCGGGCATTCGAGTCATATTGTTTTACGAGAACGCGTGTATCGAGGGAAACGCCGGAGACGCCGAGAAGCCCGGATTTCTTGTTCAGGATCTTCATGACCTCGTCGAGTTCGATTCCTTCTGCCTGGGCCAGAAACGGTATGAGCGCGGGATCGACGTCACCGCTGCGGGTTCCCATCATGAGGCCTTCGAGCGGCGTGAGTCCCATGGTGTTATCGACGGATTGCCCCTGTGCGATCGCCGTGACAGAGCACCCGCTCTCAAGGTGCATCGTCACCAGGTTGAGAGATTGCGGCGTCCGCCCGGTAACGCAGGCGTACCGCTTCATCAGGTAGCGATGCGAGATTCCGTGAAAACCATAGCGCCGGATCCGGTGTTTCTGGCTGAGTTCATAGGGAATGGCGTACGTGGCAGCAAAATCGGGGATGGTTCGATGGAAAGCCGTATCGAAAACTGCGAAGATCGGGACGCCCGGAAAGCGCTGGCGGATGGCGGGAAGAATCTCGACGGATCGCTGATTGTGGAGAGGCGCCCACTTTTCGAATTCGACAATTTCGCGTTCTACCTCGGGCGTGATCTGCACTGATCCGCTGAAACGAGGTCCCCCATGCACGACGCGGATACAGACCAATTGGTAGTCAGAGGCCGACGGAAGGTGCGACTGCAGCCACTCGAAAATATTGGTTGCCGCGGTCTCGTAATCCGGTGCCTCAATCGGTTCGGAGTGAGCGATTGCTTTCCCGTTATATTCGGAAAGCTTGCCCTCGTTGCCGATGCCTTCAACGATGACGGATTTGAGGTAGTGTGCGTCGGATGCCGACTTCTCGGCGGGATCGCAGCTGACTACTTCCGCCTTGAGAGAGTTGCCTCCGGGATTGATGACGAGCACATTCATGGTCGAATCCTCGCTCCCGGAGGCGATCAAGCTATGCGGCGTGCTGGTGGGCGTGCCTGTTTACCCGTGATGCGATCTGGGTTAGCTTTTTGTTGGTTTCTCCTTCTTCGTCGAGCGTCTGCTGCAGGAGATTCGCGATTTCGTTCTTGCCGAGCAATTCGGCGTAGGTGCGAACCGTTCCATAGCCGGCCATCTCGTAATGCTCAACCCGCTGGGCAGCCGAAATCATGGCGGCGTCGCGCACTTCGCCCTCTGTATCACCCATGACTTCGGCTCCCTCCTCAAGAAGACCCCGCATGCCCTTGCAGGTTTTTCCCGACGAGGCTTTGCCGAGAATCGCAAATACCCGGTCCAGCCTCTTGATCTGTCCCTCTGTTTCCTTGAGATGGGTCTCAAACGCTGTTCGCAACTCGCTGTTGGTGGCCGCCTTGGCCATTTTAGGGAGCGCCTTGGTGATCTGGTTCTCCGCCGAATAGAGATCCTTCAACTCGTCCACGAACAGTTTCTCAACCGTGTCAACACTCATGTATACATCCTCCGTTGGTGTTCGTACGGTGGGATGTGATGCTGTCGCGGCGCATCTCGTTGCTGCGGGAGAATCGCGGCCCTCATGTGGGTTGCCAATATCCTGGAGGGCGCACAAACCGAGCGTCAAACCGGCGGCGGCGTGTCGATCACGGGCACTCCGACGGGCGGAGTAAAGCGGAAGGCGCCGGGCGGAATCGCGGCATTCGGAATTTCGCCGCTGAATGTGAAACGGGTGATCGCACCATCGATCTCTTCGATTTCGATCCCCGTGATCGCGCCGATCGGCGTCACCGTGAGAGCGAGACGCGGGATCCGTTTTTCCTGACCTTTCGGCTGGCCGGTGAGTGTGAACTGGCCGTCGGGCGCGGTCGTGAGAGCGATGTGGGTCAGTTCTTTTTCAAGCTCGGTGTGGCCGAGCAGGAACTGCAGTGGAGAACGAAGATCGTCGAGTTGCTTTTCGGGGATACGCTGGACCTGCGCATCCCCCTGGCTGTAAAACCAGGCATATTTGCCATCCAGCACAAAGAGTTTTCCCGGAGGCGATGTGTAGTCCCACCGCATGCGGCCCGGCTTGAGCAGCAAAAGGGTGCCGCTCTCTGAACGGTGCACTCCCAGGCCGGCATAACTCTCGGTGAAGCCTGCCCTCAGTGAGTGCAGCTTGTTGTAGTGCTGGTCGACGCGACGGGCCAAGTCCTGCGCGGACGGCGGGTGTTCTTGAGCGCAAAGGCCAACTGTCATCAGCGCAGCGGTCAGAAGAAAGCGGCCGCCGCGCCGGTACGTTTTCCACCCCTTCATTGACCGAGGTTCTGGCTGCAGTTGGAACCGCCCGCCGGATCGAACTTGATGCTGCCGGACTGGTCGCCGCAGTAGGAGCGATCCCCGGTTTGGCCCACGGTCAACGGAACCGCCGTTACCTGGTAGCCCGTGATCCGATCAGTGCCGCCGTTGTTCACCTTGGTGCAATTGTTGATGGTGAAGATGTAGCCGGATTTGACGCCGGAAGCAAGATCGGGCGAGATGAGTTGCGCCGCGGTAATGGTAGGAGGGCCGGACTTGGGGTCGCCGCCGAGTGCCGCGACCGAGCATGAATAACCGTTGGTCGGGAAGTTCGACTCGTACATGCTTTCCGCATTCATGAGGGTATGGACCGACTGAATGGCGGAGAGGTCATTGGCCTTCTTCTTGAGGCTGCCGACGGTAGGAATGGCAATCAGCATGAGAATGGCGATAATCGCCATCACGATCAGCAATTCCATCAGGGTGAAGCCGTTGGGCCGGGCCGGGCGGGCGCTGCGAGTTGCGCGACAGAGAAACATCTTGCTTTTCATGGGTGGTATGACGCCTCGTGGGAGCGCGGCCAAGCGGACGCGTCCGACAAAATGCTACAACGGATAGACGTCCAAGGGAAATGGAATGCTCAAAGAGACAGCTTCTAGCTCCTAGCTTCTAGCTTCGAAGTGCGACGGTCGACATTATCACCCCAGCTCCCGAATGTGCCGGTCGGCGGCCTGTTGAAGAGGTAGCTTTTGGCCTCTACCCCGGCACTTCACATGATGCGTTCTCGGTCCGAGTTGACCGATTTTGCAGCTGCACCGCAAAGCTCGAAGCTACAAGCTAGCGGCTAGAAGCTGGCTTTTTCAACACACCAGCCGGGTGCGGTTCAGCTTGATTCCGTCGAGGCGGCCGAGGAGGGTGACGGCGATCCGGGCGGGGTCAAAGAGGCGCTGCGCCATGGCCTGTACCTGCGGGGCTTCCACGGCGTCGATGCGGGCGGTGATCTCTTCGGCGGTAAAGAACTGACCGAAGTAGATTTCCTGCCGGGCCAGGTTGGCCATCCGCGAGTTCGAGCTCTCCAGGCCCATCAGGATATTGCCCTTCAGCTGGTCCTTGGCACGGGTCAGCTCTTCTTCGGGAAGCTCCTCTTCCTTGAGCTTGCGAAATTCCCGCATGATCAGGTCGATGGTCTCCAAAGCCTTGCCCGCCGAGGTACCGGCGTACACGCAGAGCGTCCCGGTGTCGCGGTAGGGGCTGAGATCGGAGAAGACGGAATAGGCCATGCCGCGCTCTTCGCGAATGGTCTGGAAGAGGCGCGAACTCATGCCGCCGCCCAGCACCGTGTTGAGAATGAGGGTGGCATACCGGTTCTCATCCGTGATAGGCGGAGCTGGAACGCCCAGGCAAATCTGCACCTGCTCCAGGGCCTTCTTGTTGCGCAGCAGGATCCGCGCGCTCGAGACCGGGGCAGGAAGCTCATCGATCGGCTGGCCGCTGTGGAGAGGAGCGAACTTTTCGGCAACCGCCGCGACAAACAGATCATGGTCGAGGTGGCCGGCTGCGGAAAACACCATGTTTCCGGCATGGAACCGGCCCGAGTGGTAGTCGAGCAGCTTGGGCTGATCGAGCCGAGCCACGGTCGCCGTGGTTCCAAGAATGGGTTTGCCCAGCGGATGATCCTTCCAGAAGCTCTGGGTAAAGAGTTCGTGCACGAGAACGTCCGGATTGTCCTCATCGATCTTGATTTCTTCGAGGATTACACCCCGCTCGCGCTCGATATCGTTGGAGGCGAAGATCGGATTCAGGACCAGGTCAGCCAGTACATCTAACGCAATCGGCACGTGGTCGGCCAGAGATTTCACGTTGAAGCAGATGGTCTCCTTGCCGGTGAAAGCGTCGAGGTTGCCGCCGATGGAGTCCATTTCGCGGGCAATCAGTTGCGCCGAACGCGAACGGGTGCCCTTGAACACCATGTGTTCGACAAAATGGGAAATGCCGTTGCTTTCCGCCGTCTCGCCGCGCGATCCAGATTTGATCCATACACCCATGGCGACGGAACGCAGGTGATCCATGCGCTCGGTCAGGACAATGAGCCCGTTGGGCAAAACAGTGCGGCGTAGGTTGCGTTCGATCGTCATCGTCTTCTGTTCGATTCGATTTTAGGTGACACAGACTCTTTCGTTGGTTGCAGGGCCGAAGGGGCGGCGACGCCAAGACCGGCCAACACTACCATGGCGGAGGGCTCGGCAGGGAAAAATACGGCCGCAGGCAGCGGGCCGGGGTTTCGGTGGGTATCGGACCGGGAAGGCTGCATGAGCAGCGAAAATGCACTATGCTGGCCGAAGCCGTGAACGAAAAAATCACCCAATTTGTTTTATTAGACGCCAACCGAGGGGTGCAAGTCACGCCCAAGCCGCTTTTCGGTATGGATCGCACCGCATTGACGGCCCTGGCGGAGGAGGCGGGAGAACCCTCGTTTCGCGGCGGACAACTTGCTGAAGCCATTTATCGTCAATGGGTTACGAGCATCGATGAAATCACGACCCTACCCCGGTCCTGGCGCGAACGGATGGCGAAGGATGGGTGGGAGATCAGACGCCCGGCCATTGTCCAGCCATTCCGATCGGTGGACGGGACGGAGCGGTACCTGGTTCAGGGGGTCGCTGGAGCGGCCGGCTCAGACACCGTCGAGACCGTCTGGATGCCGGAAGGCGACGAGGGTGAAACCGGCGACGGCAGCGAGGCGGGAGAATCTACCGACGCGCCGGGGCGAAGGTGGTTGCGGGCCACCATCTGCGTCTCGAGCCAGGTGGGATGTGCGGTCAATTGCCAATTCTGCCTGACGGCCCGTCTCGGCCTGCAGCGAAATCTGACCGCCGGCGAAATCGCGGGGCAGGTGGTCGAAGTTTTAGCTCGTCAGGGGGTTGAGGTGGGGAAGGATCGTCTGAACCTGGTATTCATGGGGATGGGCGAACCCCTGCTCAATTACGACAACTTTATGGGGGCGGTCCGATTGCTCGTGGAAGAGGTTGGCCTGAGCCCGCAGCGGATGACGGTTTCGACTTCGGGGATTGTGCCGGGCATCGAGCGATTCTCCCTTGAGTCGCCCGAAGTGCGCCCCAAACTGGCCATCAGCCTCAACGCGCCGAACGACGCCATTCGCAGCGAGGTGATGCCGGTGAACCGGAAATGGCCAATCGACGCAGTGGTCGAAGCGGTCCGGCGGGTTCGTCTGCGGCCGCGGGAGCGGATTACGTTTGAGTACGTGCTGCTCGGCGGGGTCACCGACCAGCCGGAGCATGCGCAAGAGGTGGCAGGGCTGGTGCGACGAACAGGGCTGCCGGCCAAGGTCAACCTGATCGCTTGGAATCCAGGGCCGGACGTCCCATACGAGATGCCGCGGCCCGAGGCCGTAGAGGTATTTCGGCGAACGCTGGCGGGGGAGGGTATCCCGGTCTACCTGCGCCGCCCTCGAGGCCGCGACATCTACGCAGCCTGCGGGCAATTAAAGCGGACTGTGGAAGCAGAGAGCAAGGAATAGGGGAAGGGAATCGCAGTTACATCCGCGACGCCAGGGCGGAGCGGCCCAATGCCAGAAGTGCGCCCGTGACGCGCGCCGCGGCATGGCGCACCACCGTACCTTCGCTGGCAAAGTCCCCGGCGATGCAGCGAACTCCCAGCGTCTCGATCCGCTCGATGTCGGGCAGAATTGGCCTGGCGTTTTCGGCCGCGTAGCGAGCCAGCGTCAGTTGTGAAAACGGCGCGGTGTTGACCAGGGCGTAATCGAAAATCGGCGCGCGGGTATGCTCGTAGATGCGTTCGATGTGTTCCGACGCCGTGAGGCCGAGGCTCTCATTGGCTTGGGTCATCAGGTTAGAGATGTAAACGCGTAGCCCGCGGGCCTGGGCCAGGGCTTCGGGGATGCCCCTGACCAGCAGGTTGGTGATTAACGACGTGTAGAGCGAACCCGGCCCCACGGTGATGATGTCCGCGCGCTCGATCGCGTCCAGGGTTTCGGGCAGAGCGGCGGCGTCGGGCGGCTCAAGCATCAACTCCGCAATACGCAGCCGGCTGGCCGTGATATTGGTTTCGCCGCGCACCAACGACCCGTCGTCCATGCGCGCAATCAGGGTGGCATTAGCGGTCGTGACGGGATAGATCTTTCCGCGGGTGGCGAGGATTTTGGATGCCAGTTGGATGGCGTGGCCAAAGTCACCCGTGATCTCGGTCAGTGCGGCCACGAACAGGTTGCCGAAATTATGTCCTTCAAGCCCGTCGCCGGCGCGAAAGCGGTGCGCGAACAGCTTTGCCAGCAGGTCGCCTTCCTCACTGAGCGCGACCATACAGTTACGCAGGTCTCCGGGAGGCAGCATGTTGAAGTCTTTTCGCAGGCGGCCGGAGGACCCGCCGTCGTCGGTAACCGTGACCACTGCGGCCAGGTCGGCGATTTGTCCGGGCACGACCGAGAGTTGCCCCGGCTCGACAACGTGACGGCATAGCCCGCGCAGCAACGTGGAAAGGCCCGTGCCGCCGCCGATCGCCACGACACGCAGAGGCCGAGTCGCCGCGGTGATCACGGATTCCGGGGACGAGTTCACGTCAGGCTCATTGTACGGAAGAACGGGCACCCAGAGCACTTTCGGCAGACGCCACTAAGTTTACGAAGGCCTTTACGGAACCTCGGGGTATAACAGTTCGGTAAAGCGAGGATCGTCTACCATGCTCTGGAAGTCATTGTCGGACCGGGCGTGAAGACGGTTTTTCGGATTGAGCTCGATGGCCCGGGCAAGATTATCCAGGCAGTCTTGCGGGTGACCGGTGATGCTGTCCAAAACCGCCAGGCCATAAAAGGCATAATCGGCCCGCGGATCATCTGTAACAACACCGTTGAACTGTTCCCGCGCCTCCTCGTAATAGCCCTGATTCAATTGCGATATAGCGTAGTCGTACCGCTCTTCCGGAGTCTGAAAGGCAAGATTGGTGCGATCCATCTGGCGCTGGCACGTGCTGATGTACATGCGCGTGCGTTCCAGGATTTCGTTTGGCGCCGATGGCAACAACTTTTCGAATGCCGCGAGGGCCTTGTCATACTTGCCCTGCTGCACCAGTTGAACGGCCGCCTGGTACTGCTGAAAGGCTGGACCCGCGGTGAGATGAGTGGCTGACTTACCCGTCGATGTAATCTTTTTGCGGCTTGGGGCCGACGATCTGGCTTCTTGCATCATAGATTTACCGGGAACGGAAAGCTCAACTCGCACTGTCGGTCCTTTCACCTGTCCGGCACGCAGCCTGCGTTTTGAGATTCCATCCGCATAGGCCCTCTTTATACCCATAACCCCTTCGTTCGTCAATGCCCGGCGGCGCTCCATCAATTAATGATCTAAATCTTCCGGCGGCTTGCTGTAGATTGCGGGGTTGAGGGTGGGATCGTTGTACATCTTAAGCTGGCGGTAAAGCTTGAAGCGGCGAACGCCGGCGAGCGTATCATGCCACAACGCGTCGAGGCAGTGGGCAAGGTCAGAGCGCTGTTCTTCGAGAATGGCCAGGCGGGTACGATTGCGTTCCTCGTGACCGTCAGGCGCATCGTGCCGTTCCGCTTCCTCGCGGGTATGGTAGATCTTCAGCGCCAGGATCGAAAGCCGGTCGACGATGAGCCCCGGAGATTCAGAATGGAGCGGCGCGCCGGGGTCGGGGAGATCTTGTGACGCAAGCCGCGCGAGAAGAAAGCGATCCAGATCTTCAGCCAGGTCGTTGCGCAGTTGATTGGTGCTGTCGATCCGGCGCTTGACTCCCGCCAGGTCGGCATCCGTGGCCCCCGGCGTGCGGGCTACGTCCTCGATGTGCCAGAGGTCGAAGTTGGCGCGATGCTGGCGGGCTACGCGATCGAGCCATTCATCACTTTCTCCGCTGGCAGGCGAAGGGGTATCCTTCAGCGAGACGTGCCAGCGGCGCGTGCATTGGTCCTGCAGATCGACAATCTCCTTTGACGAAAGCATGCGCGAAATCCTGGCCGCCACGAGAAGCGGATGTCTTGCAGCGTCTATGGTAGAACTATCCTCACTTGGGGTCCAAATCCACAGCGGCGAGGAAAACGATGGCCGACGCAAACGAGCGCCTTCTTTGCATTTCCAGTTACGAGAAGGGGCAGGACTTCCTGCGCACCTGCGCAGAGTCAGGCGTGAAGACGACTCTGCTGACCGTGGATAAACTCCGCGATGCGGCCTGGCCGCGCGAGGCGTTGGAAGACCTGGTCACCATGCCGGACAACCTCAACCCTGAGCAGATCGTGAACACGGTGTCGTGGATGGGGCGCGGGCGTCGCTTCGATCGCGTGGTGGCGCTGGATGAATTCGACCTCGAAACAGCAGCGCTCCTGCGCGAACATATGCGTCTGCCCGGCATGGGTGTGACCACTACCGCTTTTTACCGCGACAAGCTGGCGATGCGCATGGGGGCGCGGGCCGCCGGTTTTCGCGTGCCAGAGTTCTGCCGCGTGCTCAATTACGACGAACTCCGCTCCTACATGGCAAGCGTGCCGGCTCCCTGGTTGTTGAAGCCCCGAACCTCGGCCTCCGCGCTCGGAATCCGCAAGATTCACGAACCCGAGCAGTTGTGGCGCACGCTTGATGAACTGGGAGACCGGCAAAGCCATTTTGTGATGGAGCGGTTCGTTCCCGGGGAGATCTTTCACGTAGACTCCATCGTCAGCGAGCGCAAGGTGGTCTTTTCGGCGGTACATCAGTATGGCAGGCCGCCCATGCAGGTGATGCACGAAGGCGGCGTCTTCACCACCCGCACGGTCGATCGCGCCAGCAGCGACTCAAAGGACCTCTCCGCGTTCAACGCGGCCCTGGCGCCCGCGCTGGGCCTGCAACGCGGCGTGACCCACGCCGAATACATCAAAGCACATGGCGATGGGCAGATCTATTTTCTCGAGATCGCCGCCCGCGTCGGCGGAGCCTTTATCTCCGACCTGGTGCAGGCATCTACGGGCGTGAACCTGTGGCGGGAGTGGGCGCGCCTCGAAGTTGCGGATCTGCGGGGTCAGGCATATGTCCTCCCACCCACGAGCGAAGAGTACGCCGGAAGCGTGCTCTGCCTGTCGCGCACGGCCGAGCCCGATACAAGCGCCTTCATCGCGCCCGAAATCGTCCACCGAATGAAAAAGGAACACCACGCTGGACTCATCGTCCGTTCGCGAGAACCGGAGCGCGTGCGCGAGCTTCTCGAGGACTACAGCGCGCAGTTTGCGCACATGTTCCTGGCCTCGATGCCGCCGCCGGAGCGACCCACGGCGTAAGTGGTCCATCGGCCGGGTTCGGCGCGCTCACCAATCTCAATCCCCAAAAGGAGACGCCATGAATCTCACCTCTGATCCCCAGGTCGTGAATTTCCCTGCCACGTACTATGTCTTTGTCGAGAAAACCGGCCCATTCCAGAACACCGCGCCCGCGGCCTGGCAAAGTGCGCACACGTTTGTGCCTGAGCTTTCGAAACAGAACCAGATCACCGGCTACATGAGCCTCTACAAGGCGGGGCCGAAGGTTTACCGCGCGGGATTTGCGCTGGCCGCCCCGCCGGTCGATCTGCCGCAGGGGCTGGCTTACGAACCTTTCAACGGCGGTAAATACGCCAAGTTTATTCTGACTGGTCCGTATTCTGATCTGCCCGCGGGTTCGGGCGCCGCGTGGAACACCGTCGGTGAAAAGAAGATGGCTGTGCGCGACGACTTTGCCATCGAGAACTACATAAATGATCCCCGCGTCACGCCGGAAGATCAGTTGATTACCCACATCCTGATTCCCGTGATGTGAGCGCTTGGTTCCCCGTTCGAGTCCCGACGATCGAATTCGAGAGCGTCAATCGGGCGCGCGTCCCAGAAATGGCCACCCCGGTCACAAACCGATGCATTCGTGTTTTCGTCTGTGCGGCTCCCGCCTCATACTGTGGGTCGGAATAGACAGGAGCCCCGTATGAAACATGCGAGTCGGGCATGTTTGTATCTAGCCTTCGCACTACTGACTATCATTCGGCCGCACGGTTCGCTTGCTCAGGCTCCGGCGAACGATTCCGTGGCTGCAGCCGATGCGGCCTATACCGCGCACAACTGGGCCGTGGCCGAGAATCTCTACTCATCACTTACAAAAGAAAATCCTGACAATGCCCGTTTCTGGTATCGACTGGGCGTATCGCAGCGTGGAACTGGACACTTCCAGCCGGCGTTGGAATCCTTCGAAAAAGCCAGAACGCTTGGAGCAGCTAAGGGACTGCCCGGCTTCCTGGTGGACTATGAAGTTGGCACAACGTATGCCGCAATGGGCGATTCCAGCCGTGCGATCAAGGCATTGAAGAATGCTGCGGATGGGGGTTTCCTCCAGACGGAGCGCGTGCAGAACGATATCGAGTGGAACCCACTTCGCAACGACCCGCAGTTCATTGCCCTGGAAAACGAAGTGAGGCGCAACGCTGCGCCTTGCGAGGACGCCGAGTTCAGGCAATTCGATTTCTGGATCGGGGATTGGGACGTCACCTCAACGGGAGATGGAGTTCCACGCGGCTCCAGCCACATTGCGAAGGAGATGGGCGGCTGTGTGATCTGGGAGAACTGGACGTCGGCGGGGAGCAGTTACTTCGGCAAGAGTTACAACACTTACAATGTGAACCTGCACCGCTGGGAACAATACTGGGTGGATAACTCCGCAGGAACGATCTTCTTTTACGGCAATCTCAAAGATGGCGTGATGGATTACTGGACCGATGACGTCGCCCAGTCGAACGGGCAGAAGCTCCGGCGTCACCTGCAGTTCTTCAACCTGGGACCGGGCAAGGTGCGCCAGTTCAGCCAGGGATCGACGGATGGCGGGAAGACCTGGCAGGTTGAATACGATCTGACATATAACCGCCATGCCGACAAGAGCACCGGCACCAAGTGAGTGCGTAGAAATTGAAAGCGGGAAACGATCTGGTGAGCTCGCTGGGACTCGAACCCAGGACCCACGCCTTAAAAGGGCACTGTATGCTCTGCCCGGGGCGTTGGTCCAATCCGCGCACCCTGAAACACTTTCCATGTTTCCGGTGCACTTTCATCAAACTATTTGACCCAAAAGAAAAGGGCTCGTGACCGTTGTCACGAACCCGTGTGATAACTCATTACTTCCGTGGCCCTGTTCCTTATCAGATTTCGCTTACGCAGTTCCCCGCGCCCGGTTCCGCATGTATCAAAAAGAGCACTCCCGGCGCGTTGACTTGACGCGCTTCGAATGGGATACTCCGTGTTGTGGCGGGTCGTTTTCAGAGTGTGCTCTCTGATCAGGGCTTGCCCGGCAGCTGACTACTGCCTGACCCCCACACCTTATCCCACCCCGCCTATCCAGGCAACGCCGAAAGCCCTCCCCGGTTCCGACTTAGTAACTGCCGGCGATCCTCTGCGTATCGCCTCGGTGGCCAGGATGCGGTCCACGAGCCGGCACAGATCGCAACGGCGGTCCGGGCCGGGGCGCGGCGCACTCTGCCCCACCGGCCATTCGAGGGGGATCCTGCAGATCGCGTGGCGGGCCCGCTCCAGGCGCAGGCTCTCGAGCTCGAAGAGGCCGAGCTCGGGTTCGTCGGCGACGATCATCCCGCCCGCTCCCGCATCCAGCCCCGCAAACCCTGTTCCCGCTCCTGCGCGTGCTCGCTTTGCCGTCGATGAGGGTCCGGCATAGTCCCCACGTCCCGAGTCCCTGGTCCCTGGTACCCGGCCGGCAGCCCCGGCAGCGGCGCCATGTAGGGCATGTCGGCATTGGCCCAGGCCGCGGCCGCCCAGCGGCGCTTGGCCTGCATGCTGATGGCCGTGTAGTGCTGCTGCATGCGCGGCGAGATGTGCCCGGCGAAGGACATGATGACCTGGATGGGCACGCCGGCCTCGGCCATGCGCGTGATCGCGGTGTGGCGCAGGTCGCGGGGCTCGAACCACTCGATACCCGAAGCCGCACGCACCCCATCCCACGCCTTCCTCAGGCCCCACACCGTCATGGGCCGCTCCGGATCGTAGGTCTGGCCCTGGTGGAAGGGAAACAGGTAATGCCAGGGCATGGTGGCCTTGAGGCGCGCCGCGCGCTGCATCAGCCCATCGAGAGCCCACGCCACTTCGGGCGTTGACAACGGAATGGTGCGGACGCGGAACTTGTTCTTGGCTCCCTCGGTGCGGATCTGCATGGTGCCCTGGTTGAGAAAGATGTCCCCGAGCCGCAGGGCGCGCATCTCGTTGGTGCCGGCCGTAGTCTGCAGCGCCACGATCGACCACCAGTAGACCACCCGCCAGGTCTCGCGCGAGGCCGCCGCCTTGAGCCAGCGGTGCTGCTCGTCGGGCGAGAGCGCCCGGGGCACGTCGTTCTCGACCGACTGCAAGGGCTCGAAGCCCTCTTCGTGCAGCGGCGTCCACGCCCCGGCGGCTTTGAGGATGCGGATCACGAGGCCGATTTCCTTGCGGATGAGGTTGGCGCCGGCGGGCGCGTGCCAGCGGCCGCAGTTTTTGTCGCAGGTGGCCCGGGCGCGCTGATACTCGCGCAGGTGGCCGACCAGGATGTCGGAGAGAGGCAGCTCGCCGAAGAACAGGCCCGCTGCCCGGGCGTACTGGCGGAGATCGCGCTCCGTGCGCTCTGAGATGTACCTGGCATTGGAACTGACGCCCTGGTGATCGATGACCTTGCGGCTGATCCAGACGTCGAAAGCCTCCGCAAAAGTCTGCTGCGGAGACAAAGGTGTTTCGTGCATGATGCTGGCCCACGTGCAGGCCGGGCAGTCGCGATGTCCCGGGGTGTGCTCAATTGGATTTGTATTTAGTGAAGTCATGGTATTCATCGGGAGGGCTCCTCGGGCTGTGTCAAGCGCACTTGCATATTAGTGCTTCCACATGCTTGAGCGTATCTGATAGCCACCTAAAGGCCACCCGCTAGTAACCGATAAGACAGTAAGAAGTCACCCGAAAATGGCTATATGACTGCACTTCATGTACTTACTGTCCGTCTGAGCGCGGCGCAATACCGGATTCTGGGGCGTCTGGAAACGAAACTGTCGATCGACAAGACCAACTGCATCCGCCTGGCGCTGACCCGCCTGGCCGAAGCCGAGGGCCTGCTGCCCCCGACTCCCAGGAATTGAAGAGGACTGTTCGTTATTGCGTGAAGACCTTGCTCGAACCTGCCGCGCCGTTACCGCCAGCGGTAGACGTGCCCGAGCCAGCCGCGCCCGCCGAGCCCCCAGTGACAGTGAAGGTTCCAGTGTTCGTCGTGAATGATGGCGAACGGAAGATGCAGGCACCACCACCACCACCACCACCACCGCCCGTGTTCGATCCGCCCGCGACACCGTTCTGGCCGCTCACATCGCAGGTTCCCATGAAGGAGAAGGTGGGAGAGGTAATGAAGATGCAGCCGCCGCCGCGGCCGCCGGCACCGCCCGAAGACCCACCAGTGGCACCCATGTTACCGCCGCATCCAGAGGTTGATCCGTATGGGAACATGGCATCGAGCAGCATCTGGCGAACGAAACCTGGCGGAGTTGTGCCGGTGCCCCCAGCGACGCCCGAAGTCCCCGCCGCGCCGCCTCCCATTCCAGGCAGATAGCCGACTCCAGCAGCGCCATTCGCAGCACCGAAGCCTCCACCGCCCGCTCCACCGCCGAAGAAAGCTGTCGTGTTGTTGATGCCGGTTGAGCTTCCTGTGTTCAAAGAGTAACTGATCGTACCGGCAATGTTGGCGCTGGTCGCGCAGTGCAGGAACAGCGGAGTGCCGACCGGGACGCTGCTACCAGTAACCGCGGCGAGAATGCACCCGGCAGATACGGTGCATGTCGAGTAGTAGTGCGAACCAGGGTAAATGTTCACTGTTCCGGAGGGGCAGGTCAGTGCACCTTCGTTTCCGTCTCCAAAATACTGCAAGGGCAGCGGAACGTTAGTAAGCAGTGTGTTTGCCGCAAGACCAGCTTGAACGAAGGCAGTGGACGCTACCTGAGTGGTGTTAGTACCGGGCGCAGCGGTTGGCGTTGTCGGCGTCCCGCTCATCGCTGGCGATACCAGAGAAGTTCCGGACGGAAGTACCGGCGGGACCTGAAAGCCGATGTAGGCTATGTCCACTTCTGTTGGGCTGTTCGAGAAGGAGTTGTTGCGGAAGACAATAGTGTCGCCCACCGTTCCCGCTGCAATGTTCACCGCGCACGGTCCCTGCGTTGTCCACGATGTTCCTGCGGCATAAGTTACGGGACACGTGGTCAGTATTGTGCTTGACCCTCCAGCTATAGGGACGTCCCGCACTTCGATTGAGCCAACACAACTGCCTGCTGCGGTACACCGGCCTTGCGAGTACATGTTCAAGGTCGTAGCTGGGAAACGATCACCAATGACGCCGATCACGTTTGCGGCATTCACGCCATAGAAGTTATACGGGCCAGCATTCGTCATCGTCAGAGCAAGATAACTCTGCGTGATCTCGGTCCCAAGTGGATCTGAGGTACACTGGGCACCAGCCGTCTTTCCAGCGTAGCCAGTAATCGAGGTGATCCACTCTTGGCAGTTGAGCAGCAGGTCGTCAGAGTTACGGAATGGGGTGGCAGCATTGCCATTTTGGATGAATGAGTTATCCAACATTCCTACTACGGCCTTTGGAGCTACAGGACCGCAATGCCACCGTTTGGGGATGGGGTGGTTTCCATAGCCAGCGCAGATGAAGTCGTTGTCATTGCCGCTGTCAGTGATGTTGTTGGCGAACATCCCTGTAAAGGTGTTCCCGTTTCCGCTGATCGCAAGAGGATTGATTGACTCAAAGAACTTTCCGTCAGCGAGGTCCCCCATGTACGTCGCTGTGGCATTTCCGTATCCCGTCTCAACGGTCCCAAAGTGGTTCTTAGACCCATGCCAGCGGGAGGTCTCACCTGTGTTATAGGCCGTCTGTTCCCAGTACAACTGCTTGACATCAATGCTACCCGGATCAGAAGGTGCATAGCCCAACGGAGCGCCAAGCTGGAACACGCCGGCTTCAAACGAGTACTCTGAATAGAGGAACAATGAATCTGCAGTTCGATTGGCTCCGTTGTAAATGATCATCGGCAGATAGACTTGCCAGAAGTTCATCGTGCCATAGGTGGTGGTGTCTGGTGTGCGGTCAGAGTAAACCGAAGGACTGTACGCAGGAGGAGCCTCGCACATGCCGCACCAAAGCTGCGTGAAGTCCAAGTTATCAAAGTGGTTGTTGTAGTTATTGCTTTGCAGCAACATCCCGCAGCCGTGGCCGCTGCCCCATTTTGTCGCGTTGGTTTGAGTGAACAGAACGTTTCTGACGGTAGTGCCACTCATGGACAAGGCATTTGGAACCGTATAGGCATATTCAGGAAACGAGATTCCGCAGCCACCGATGGCAATTGGAGACTGTATTCCGCTGCCGAAGGTGAAGCCAACATTTGAGACAGCCGTAGAAGCCGGGGCTGCAAGAGTAATGGTGGTAGAGTTAACCACCGCTGAGACTGTCGTAACAAGATTGCCGCCCGATGGACCTGCGCCGTTTACCGTGATTGGCTTGCCAATGATCAGGAATGGCGCCATCACATCAAAGCGAACGTTCGCAGCTACGCCACCAGCAGTTAATGTCGTTGGCGTCGAGAGTGAAATAGTTGCGCCGGTGGGGAAGACAGAAGGGCCAACATTTAGTGGCCCACCATCAGCCGCTGCCAACGTGATAGGAGCGCTCGAAGGTCCTCCAGCAGTTCCAGTCAGACGTTCTGAGAACGTATTGTCGCCCCCGCCGTATGCCGTGTTCGACCTATCCACGGACGTATCAACCTTGATGGTCATGTCCGAGATGGTTGTGGCACAACTCCATATCGACAACCCGGTCGCGGCAAGCAAGACATCTTGTCCTGCTGATGCCCCAAGCAAAGTGGTCTGCGCCTTGCCTGCACCCTTGATCACTTGGCACTTATACGTAAGCGTGCTGGTCTTACAAACTCCCGGGGGGAGTTGGATAGGCCGCTGTAGGGTATAGCCGTCCTCCAATGCAGCCTGAAGCGCGGCATGGTCATCCGTCACGCCATCGCATTTGGCATTGTAAGGCGGAGCAATGGGGTTGATGACCTTGTTCACGTTAGCCGATACGGTCGAGGCCGCGACGCTGCCCGCGACCGCAAGCCCATTCGACCCGTCCGAGGCCACACCCGACATGAGGGGGTGCTTTGTCGCTTCTGCGGCGGTCGCCCGAGAGGCCTCGCTTGCGGCCGCGCCGGGCGCATCGTAGTCCGTGCCTGCGACCGCCGGCCCGACTGTCGTGCCGTTGCCTTTGAGCAGGCCACTCATTGACGTCGCCGTCGATCCGCTGACGATGTTGAGGATGCTGCCTGGGGGCGCGCCCACCGGCTGCACCACGTTGGTCGAGTCGAAGCTGTCCAGCGACCAGCTCGAGCCGGTGATCGCCGTCATGCCGAAATCGCGCACAATGGCGTTCGAGAACGGCGTCTTGAGATAGACGTGGTAATACGTGCCCGCCGGGGAAGGCGCGACGCCCAGGCCGCTCTGGGCCACGCCGTTCGTCACCGTGGCGCAGGCCTCGCCCGGTATGATCTGCATCGATCCCACGCGATAACCGACGGGGGACGCGGTCGAGTCCACGGGCGCGAAGCACAGCTTGGCCGATGCAATCGGGCGCTGGAAGGCGTCCATCACATGCGAGGCCGAGATCGCAACCTGCGCAAGGCAGGGAACAGGGATCAGGAAACAGAAGATAAAGCCGAGCAGCTTGCGCATTTCGTCGCTCCAAAAGAAAAGGCGCCCGGAGGCGCCTGGTTAGAAGTCTGAGAACTGAGAAACTGTTAGAGCACCCGGGCGGCGATTACCGCGGCGACGTTAGCCCCAAAGTGAACGGCTCCCTTGGTCCCCGTGATCTGCAGAGTCCCCGTGCCGGCAGGCGCACTGAGGTTGGACAGCACGCCGGAGTAAGACCCGGCCTGGCCGGCGACGTCGGTATACGAAACGCTGGTTCCGGAAATGGCCGCGCCCTTCGAGTCGAGCAACACGCTGGTGATGGCCGCGCCCACGATCGGAGTCCCGGTGGTGTCCACCACCCCGGTGAGGGTCAGCAGCTGGTCGTTGTTGATGTAGAGATTCAGTTTCGTGCTCATGAGGTCCTCACGCTTGCAGCCACGGCTGAAGTTACGGTTGCGATGCTGGGAATGATTCCCGAGACTCCCGCGATGCCGGGAGTGATGCTGGCAGCGGCGGTGACGGATCCGCCGGAAAGTTGAGCTGCGCACGCTCCCGGGCGCGGGCTCAGATTGGTCCCGATGCAAGCCCCGATCCCGGGCGAGGCCACGCTCGTAAAGCCGATGGTCAGGCTCAAGCACTGCGCGCTCAAAGCTCCCAAACCAACCGAGGGAAGCGATGTGAGGCTGGCCGCGCCCGCGATAGGACAGGCACAGAGAGCCGTGCCAGAGAGCGCGATGGAACCGGAGCCGATATAGACGTTGGACGCGCTCGTGCCCGTGAAGCTGGTGGCGGCGGCGCCGGTGATGGCCAGCGAGCCGCTTCCCGCGATTGCGTAACCCCTGCTTACGCCGGCGGCGCCTGCGACAGAGATCGAACCCGCGCCGGCGTAGACATAAACCGCCGCCGTGGAGCTGGCCGCCGCGCCCGTGATCGCGAGTGCACCGGCTCCGGCATAGCCATAGACAGCCGTCTGTCGCGTAACCGCCGCGCCCGTGACCGCGATCGACCCCGATCCGACATAGACGGAGCCAGCCGAGTTCGAAGTAACGGCCGCGCCCGTGATCGCGAGTGCACCGGATCCGGCACAGGCATAGACGGCGGTCTCGCTGGTGGCGGCCGCGCCCGCGAGAGCTACGGAGCCGCCGCCCGTCCAGGCCAGCCCGAAGGCATTCGCAGCCGCGCCGGTGACTGCCAGCGATCCACCGCCGGCATAGGCATAGACAGCGGTCTGGCTCGTCGCGCCTCCGCCAGTGATGGAGACTGAGCCAGCCCCGGAGCAAGATAATCCAAACGCTTTGCCAGCAGCGCCCGTGATGGAAAGAGAGCCAGAAGCGGCATAGCCGTAGAAAGCCGTCTCACTCGTAGTCGCGGCGCCGCTTACAGAAACAGTGCCCGAGCCCACGTAAGCGGTACCCGCGGATGCCAGCAATTCCAGGGCTTTGAGGCCACCCGCAGAATTGGTAGCAACTGACGTAAAGTTGACCGTCTTGCTGGGTGTTGTGCCTGCGGCGTTTGCCGACTCGATGCCGCCTGCAATGGAATCAGTATTAAACTGCGAGGCGTCCATCGTGAAGCCGCTTCCGCCAGTCATGCTGGTGAAGCTTCCCGAGCTTTTGCCTACCACACAAGAGGCAATGGCCAGGCTGTTGTTGTTTGAAATGCTCAGCGTCAGGCTGGGCGCGGGATTGGCGGCCGGCGCCACAGTGGCAGTATTTGTGTTTCCGATTCCGGCGGAGGGTGTGCCACTCGTCGCCGCGGTGCCGGTATACGACTGGACCGCCAAGACCGCGTCGCCTTCACTCGCCTGGGGCGTGTACGACGCTGTCAGCGTCACGCTGGACAGTGCACTGGTGGCATAGGCGATATACGTCTGCGACCAGAAGATGCCGCTGACGGAAACAGCAGAACCCACGGCCGCCGGCGTGGTCATGCCCGTGATGGTATTCCACGTTGGCCCGCTGGTTGGCCCGGAGGTGTTGCCGGTGTCAATGACGAAGTGAATGACAATCAGGCTGTTGATGGCAGCACTGAAGATGGCACTGACACTCGTCCCGCTGACGGACGATTGAATGCCGGTCGCTGCTGTGCCCTTCGTGATTGCCATTTAACCGTCTCCTGAAGCAGGGGAGCGCCCGAAGGCGCTCCGCACCATGTCCTTTGCGGGCCGGATTACATCTGGCCGTTGAGGGTCACCTGGATCGTTCCGCCGCCGGCGGGGATGACGTAGGGGCCGCCGGAGATGAGCTCCGCGAAGTAGAGCAGACCGCTGGTCGCGCCCACCACGAAGTAGCCGTAAGCGGTCAGGGCCGCGCTGAGAGTGAAGGTCTGCGCCGGGTAGGCAAAGGTTGTCGGCGATCCCGGCGTGACGGTGAAGGAAGCGTGCGCCAGGGCGATGGCCGCATAGCTCGATCCGGAGCATTCGGTGTAGGTGGCGGCGGTGTCGCCGTTGCCCGGGGTGACGTTGTTCGAATAGAGCTTGAGCTTCAGCTCTTCCTGAGCGGCCTTGTTGAGGATGAGGTTGAACAGCGTGGCTTTGGAGGCCTGCGGGACGACGAATGACATGGCGTGCTTCCTTTCGGTGAATTACAGAATCTTGATGTCGTAGATCTTCAGCGACACCTTGGCGCCGCCGGCCGGCGCGAGCTGGGGCCCGGCATGCGCCGTGATCGATACCCCGGACAGGTTGGTGCCCGCCGGCACAGTGTGCGTATAGGCGGTCTGGCCAACGCTGCCCGTGGACGACAACAGCGTGTACACGGTCCCGCCGATGGTGGCCAGAATGGTCGAGGCGTTGGACGCGGATCCGATCGTGAGCGACGCCAGCACGGTCAGTGTTGCGCTCGAGCCGATCACCGTGGGCGAGAAGCCGTAGAACTGGCACTCCCCGTTCAATGGACCATTCATGGTGTCGTTCGAGGCCGTCACCTCCGCGTAGGTAAGCGGCGAAGTGTCGAAGGCCTGGGGCGGAATCTGGGTGGAGCGATCGCCCTGGTCGACGTAGCTGGTCGGCCGGTAGGTAGGCGACCCGGTGGGCGTGGTCAGGGATCCGATCAGCAGGTATCCGGCCTTGTTCAGAAAATCGTTCGGATTCTGGGTGATCACCGGCGTGATGGTTCCCCCCAGGAAGTACGGATCCTGGTAGTACACGTAGTAGAGCTGGCCCTGGTTGAGACCGTCGATCTCCGCCGGCGAGGGCGTGCACGGGTTGGCATAGAGCGCCGGAGTAAAGCCGGCGATGGAGATCCCGGCCAGCCCTCCGGCCAGGATGATCCCGCTGAGCGCCGCCTGCGCCTGGGGCACGCCCGAATAGGACGAGAGGCTGTAGGTGTTGCCCGTGGCCGCGCCCGCCTGGACCCATTCTGAAGGCACGCCCGCGCAGTTGCGGTTGCGTACCTGGACCACGTAGCTGACGCCGTCCGAGACGTTCGGCACGAAGACATGATCCGAGGTGGGCGAGATGTTGGTCAGGCCGGCCCAGACCGCATCCCCTGCTTTCTGGTATTGGACCTCGATGCTGCCCCCGAAGACCACGTTGGCGTCATTGCACGGAGCCCAGCGGACATAGAGCGAATTGTGGATCGTGCCGTCAGCCGCGGTGGTGTAGGTCGAGGGATAGGTAATGCCATCGATGACCGCGCCCGGGCCGGAGTAGATGGTTACCTGTTCGGGCGGCGCGCAGACCCGCGCACCGACGTTGTTGGGCTGCTTGTAGCCCTGCGGCGTGAGTTGCTCGGTGATGGTCCAGTCATAGATGGTCGAATCGGTCTCGGCCAGGTCGAGCTCCACGTAGGGCCGCGGGGCCTTGCCGCCGGACTTCTCGAGCAGGAAGCGCGAGGAGAGCACTTCGAAGTTCTTCAGGAGGTAGGTGTAGCGCGGATGGGTCAACTGGATGACGTCGAGCGCCACCGCCTGGTAAGCCTTGAGCGAGCAGCGGATGGTGTGCCGCTTCTGGAAGCGGGTGCGCAGCAGGGCGATCTTTTCCAGGCGCTGCGCGGTGGCGGCATTGTCGGTGCAGGGAAAGTTGGCTTCTTTGAAGATGCGCTCGCCGTGATCTTCGGCCAGCCACGGATCGGCGACGTAGCCGTGCCGCGCATCCTGCATGTATGCCGGCACATCGGCCTGCTGATAGGCGTTCTCGGGCGAGACATACGTGCCCTTGATCGCATTGCAGGTGTCGCGAATAGAGAAGCGCGGATGCGTAACGATCGGACCTACCAGGTCGGCGTCGCTGAGCTGGAGGGTGGGCGCCACCCACGCGGCGGGAAAGATGGAGTACTGCCCGCCCTGGTAGCTCAGGCGGCCGGCGCAGGAGCTGAGCATGTCTTTGAGAATCGATCCGCGCGGCATATTGAGCTGCACAAACGTGTTGCATGTGTAGCGCTTCACCGTTCCGCCGGCGGCGAGCGGGACCAGCTCGTCGCAGATGTTGGCCGCGGCGATCAGCTGCGCGCTGGGAATGTCGGTGCCGAGCGCGAGGCCGAAGCCGCCCTTCTGCGGCAGCAGGCTCATGAAGTCGGCGATGCACAGCGCGGCATTGCTGGTGAAACCGCGCAGGCCTGTCCGAGGATCCAGAATGTCGCTCTTGCCGTCGATCACAAAGCTGACGTTGGGGATCGAGGACGGAAAAACGGCGTCGTCGAAGCCCATGCGCACGTAGACCAGGGTGCGGCCGAGACAGAGATCCGACGGGCCCCACGTGGTTCCCGAAGCCAGCAGGCCCGGGAATGTCGCGGTGTGATTGCCGTCCAGCATCTCGACGTGGATCTTGTCTTTGTAATCCGCGTACGTGGTCCGCGCATTGCCGCCGGAACTGGACGTGTCCGGGCCGCCGCACACATACGTGAAGGTCGTGAAGTCGCTGGGGTTGGGCTGGGTAACGGTCCAGGTTCCGTTGAAGGTGCCATCCGCGACCGAGCGTATCTGCAGCGTGCTGCCATCGGTGCCCGCCGGCATAGGGTTGGCCAGGTGCATCGTGACCACGCCGTTGACGCGGCTGATGCTGGTGATGTTCCACTGGATCTGCGTCGGCGAGTAGCTGTTCCAGCCCGTCGTGGGACTGCCCGTGAGCAAGACCTGCTTCCCGTCAATGCGCAGCTGCCACGATCCCAGCGCGCAGGGATGGCAGGCCAGCACATAGACGCGGTGCAGTTCCTTGTTGTTGGAGGTGCTCTGGGAACTGTTGGATTCGCGGAAGATCTCGATGCCGCCGACCTTCTGGGTGCCGTAGACGTAGCCCCACGGGCCGATGGCCGTGGCTACGCCGACAGCCAGGCCGCCCTGGTTGCCCTTGAGCGCGCCGGAGATGCCTTCCATCGCCCCCGACAGAGCCAACGATGCGCCGGCCGCGATCAGCGAATGCGCGACCACGGCAGAGACGGCGATGCCGATGCCGGGCAGCACAAACGGCGCGGCGATCGCGGCCGCGCCGAGCGCCACTTCTGTGACTACTTTTGCCATGGAACCTCAGTGGTCAGTGAACAGTGGTCAGATGCGCCACGCGCGCGTGGCATACGAAAGCGGAAGCCGCAAAATGCCGTCCGCGCACGGTACCAGGATCTCGGTGCCGTGCATGGCCACGATCGCCAGCGGCGAGCGGCAGCCGTGGCCGAGCTGCACAGCATCGCCCCGTTGCGCGAGCGCTACGGGCATTTCCCGGAGCCCGTGCTTCGCGGCGAGGTAATCTGCTATCCCCGTCATCGAAGCGCGGCCACAGAGGCGCCGGATGGCGGCAAAGGCGGTTTTACGCGAGGAGTACTCGCCGCGCAGCTCGGCGGCCACGTCCACGCCCGTCATGGCCTCGATGGCGCCGGCGACGAACAAGCCGCAATCGAGCTCACCATACTGAAACGGCCGGTTTGCCGTGCGCACAAGGTAGTCACTCAGCCGTGACTGCCAGTCAGGCCTGCGGATCATCGTTCCAGACTGTGCCATCAGTAAACTCGATCCGCTTCACCGACTTCAGATCACCCGTCACAGGATCAGAGATCTTAAACTCAGCCTTCGCTTCCCCAAGAAATGCGCCCCAAATACCAAGGGTCGCTAGCGTAGCCTCGTTGGGACGAATGCGAATATCTATCGATGACACGCCCTTGATCGGATGCCCGTCCATCGTTGTGACCTTTGTACCCACACCCGTTGTCGGTATATCCGCCGAAGGCGTCTCAATGCGTACAATCATGATCTTCATCTCCTAAACGTTGTTCACGCTCGAGGGCGCGCGGCCCCAGAACGTAATCTGCTCCTGCAGGCCGGCGACGTGCGTGAACCCGGTGTCCACGGTGTTCGACGGCAGGCTGAGACGGGTGAGGGTGTCGGCGAGATCGAGCTGCTGGTCCTCGTCGGTGTAGCGGCGGTAGCAGTCGCGGTTGAGATCGACGAGCACGTTCTCGAGCGAGATGGTGCAGGTGCAGGTCTTGCCGTCGTCGTTCATCTCCGGCGCGTCCATCTTGCCCTGATAGCTGAGGAACGGCGTCGGAATCAGCGTGCCGGCGGCGTCGTAGAGCGCCAGCCAGATCTGCGCCAGGCCGAGCACGCGCACCTCGAAGAGCACCTCGTTGACCATGTTGGCCGGGATCCCGGAGAGCGACACGGTGACGGCCTTTGCCTCAACCGTCGAGTCTTCCGAGATGCCGCCAATATCGGCCAGGTTGCCGACGCCCAGGAAGGTCATGCCGTTCCACGTAACCGGACCGAGCCCGGTCCACACGTAGGCCGTCGAGTCAGCGAACTGAAGCGCCGCCAGGATCTGCAGACGCACCACGGGGGCCTGCAGCGCCGCGGCCATGGCTGGAGTCATTACACGCGGCATTTAGAGCGCCTCCTTGATGGCCAGGCCGGTGAAGCCGTAGGCGCCGACGTTGATCGAGTCCTTGCTTGGATTCTTGAGCCGGAACAGGCCTTTGCAGTTGCGCGTGGCGATGGCCGTGCCGTCGGCGGGCAGATCGCGCAGCGGCGGCCAGATAGGCAGCGTGGCATTGCCGCTCGAGTCCGACGTCACCGCATCAGTGAGGCTGTAGAGCCGGTAGCCGATGGAGATGTAATCGCCGGGCAGCAGGATCGAGTTGATGGAAGTGTGCCAGCCGCGCGTGACCAGGTTGTAGCCAGCCTGATTGGCCCCGCTGACCAGCGGCGTGCCCAGCGCCGGGCCCTTGGGTATCCTGGCCCTGGGATCGCCCAGAAGGAACACGTTGAGCGGGCCGCGGCAGGCCTTGACGAACGCCGCCCAGTAGTCGTGCGACCAGCGGTCCATGGGCGGAAAGCTGACCTGGCCGTCGAGCCGCGACTGCATCCAGTCGTACTGCTGCGACTGGCCAGTGAACGGCGACTCGTTCTCCGCGACGTACTCCTGTGGATCCCACTCGATCGACGAGGGAGCAGTCACGCGGGGCAGCACGTCGCAGGGCAGCGCGACGATGTTCCAGCCGTTGAATGTGCCGATGATTGCCATCTTGCTCCCTAGTTGCCGATGCAGTGGTAATAAAACGCGTCCGTGCCGACGCCCGCCAGGGTGAATGACGTGCCGGAAACCTCGGTGATCTTGATGGCATCGCCCGCCGTGCCGTAATACTGCGCCAGCGTGCAGTAGTAGGTGAGGCCGGTGAAGGCCGCCGCGCCGGAGAACGTCACCGTGGCCGCGCCGCCCGATAACTGAATGGAGCCGATCACCGCATGCGGGGTCGTGATGATTGTCCCCGCCGCATTGTAGAAAGGCGCCCCGAGGCCAGGCGCGGCGATGGGAACACTGGACTGCAGTTGCCCATTGTAGAAATACAGAGACCCACAGCCAGCAACCGTCGTACCCAGGTCGCAAGAGATTCCGATACCAGCCGTCGTGTTGGTCGAACCGGCCGTTTCTCTTGTGATGTGCACGTTGAGCGCCTGAGTCAAGGTGCCCGCATACCCTGTAAACCCGCCGAGATTCTCATCTTGCCCCGATGCGCTCCCAAGCGTTGCGGTGTCGAAGACGGAAAGTCCGACCGGGGTTGTCGAGGCGGTTCCGCTGGGTGTAGTCACGAAGATGTTTTGCTCGGTGGTGAAGGTATTCCCTGTAGCCAGAAGGGAGAGCACATCGGGAGACAGGGTGGCAACCATCGGAGTCAGGACGCCCTTGGTGCCCGTCGCGATTTTCGTGATTGTGGCGTTGGCGTAGCTCGTGATCCACAGGTTTCCCTGCCGGTCGACGCTTTCGAACGCCGAATGAGCTGGGGCCGCGATCGTGTTCAAAACCTGCCCCGAGGAATTCAGTTCAGTTACGTAATTGACGCCATAGACCCAGATATTCCCATCCCCATCAATCGCCAGTCCGCCGAGCCCGCTGTCGGAAATAGGGACAGTGAGCAGTGTCGCACCCAAGGGGCTGAGTTTGGTCACAGTGTAGCTATCTTCATTCGGAACCCAGACATTCCCGGCAGCGTCGATGCCAAATACTTGCGGATGAGTTCCCACCGTGAACACACCCAAAAGCGCCCCGGTGGGACTGATCTTCGACATGGTTCCGCTGGTCCAGTTGCCGGTCCAGCAATTGCCTCCGGAATCGATAGCCACATTCCAAGGCGCGCCGCTTCCTGTAGACCAGTTACCAAGCACAGCGCCCGACGAACTGAGTTCGGTCACGCTGCTTGTACCACTGGTCGCTATCCAGACGTTTCCCTTCAAATCTATGGCCATATTGTCGGGACTTGCGCCGGTTGTGTAAGTGCCGATAACTGCACCGGTGGCGGGGTTTATCTTGCTCACACTGTTGACCGATTGATTGCAGAGCCACACAAACCCAGCGTTGTCGACAACAGCGCAGTCTGGCGCAATCGCCATCGTGTAATGATGGAGCACGGCTCCGGTTGGAGTTAGCGCAGTTACAGTTTTATTGGGAGCGCTGGCGATCCAGACATTTCCCGAAGCGTCGACAGCTTGCTGCAGCGGCTGGGGGTCAATCGTATAGGTGCCCAGCACAGTCCCCGGCGGTCCGCCCTGTACTAGATTCCCGGTCACGGTGGTCGCCGCAACGGTGGTCGCCTGGACAGAGCCGAAACTGGCAGTCGATGCAAACGAGACCGGAGCGTTAAAGGTCATCGGACCAGTTACAGTACCCCCCACAAGCGGCGGTACCACAGCTGAAGATGTTGGGAGATACAGGTCGAAGTTCCAGGTGGAACCGATGGGCTGGAGACAGCCATAAGCGCCGCCGGTGTTGACGTGGATACGATCGCTAGCCAGGCCCGCGCCCAGCAGCACCGTGCCCACTGGATCGATGGCCGTCACCGCATAGCAGATATTCGGGTTGGTGGACCCGGAATCCGGCACGGAGAGCGAGAATACGCCGTTGGTGACTGGGGCTGTCAGCGGTATGCCCAGGATCTGGCCGTTGGAGGCGCCCACGCGCGCGACGCCCGTGGGCTGCCAGTAGATCATGGCGCTGGGCGCGGGCGAGAGCGAGCCGCCCAGGTAGGACGCGCTCACGGTCGTATACTGCGCACGCGCCGACAGCGCCAGACACACAAATGCAAACGCCGCGCCGAGGCGCAGCCAGTTAGAAAGCTTCATTGGGTTTTCTCCAGTGGTCAGTGATCAGTGAAAAGTGGTCAGTTAGCCCCGAGGTAAGCGGCGCTGGCGCTCGGCCATGGCCATCGAAGCGTCGCTTACGGCCCGCGCGTGCGTTACCTGCATCATGCGGCCCAGGTTCGCCGCTGTCAGAGCGGGATCTGTACCGCGGCAGTCGTTGTACATCGTGATGCTACCGCGCATATCTTTGCTCGGCGTGATGCGGCCGGGCACCATCGGCGTGAACCGCTCGCGGCCCAGCTCACCCACGTCGATGGGCACGCCGGCGGCGACATCTCCGCCCAAAGCATGGCCGCCGCCGAAGATAGATCCAGCGCCGAAGAGCCTACCGCCAAAGAGCGAACCGAACCAGTTGTTGTCGTTCAGCGAGTTGAGTATGCCGCCTGGCACCGCGGTACCAGGCATGCCGTTGACCACATTCACGTAGAGCGCCGAGGCCGCCGAGCTGCCGTCCTTCTTGCCGCCGAATCCGAAAGCTTTCAGACCAAGGCCTTCGAGCTGCTGCAGGCCGCTCCTGGCACCCGTGGCGGCCAGACCTTGAAACATCTTGCTGAAGCTGGCACGCCCGTTACCAGACAGAATTTCCGCCATGCTCTGATTGAATTCGTTGAATGACTGGATCACGACATCGCGCACCATCGTCGCCGTGTCGGTGAATGCATCGGTGAGTTGGTTCAGCGCGTCGACGGCACCCCGAGCGGCGGGGCCGAGCTGCTGGCCCATTGCAACCGACGGCGCGTGTGATGCGAAGACCCCGGCGGTCGCAGTGCCCTGCGCAGATTCGAAAGGCTGCCACTGCTCTCCGGCGAGAATCGCAGCGCGCGCCTGGTCGGCCTGCGCGGCTTCAGCCAGATCGGCCTTCAACTGCGCATACAGCGAGCGGGCGAGGTTGCGTATCGGCGTGCTGAACATCGACGTGTTGGGGCGGTCGACGTCGGCGAAGGGGTTGGACGTCGCATCCGACGTTCCCGCGCCTCCATATCGCGCGATCGCGGATTTGAGACTGCTCTGTTGGATGGTGCCGGTGATATAGCCCAGCTCGATCTGCTGGCGGGCTTGCATTTCTTTGACCGCATCGATCTCCGGCTGATAACTCAGGCGGCCCGATTCTTTCTTCTGCATACCCAGAAGTTCATTCAGACGGATGGCCAGCGAATTTGCAAAACTTTCAGACTCCTTCTTCATGTCCTCCGGCGTACCCGCTTTTGCCAGCCAGCCCTGATGCTGCTGAAGCATCGTCTGCTCGTATCCTGTCTGTGCCTTGCCTGTCCAAAGACTCCCCAGAAGACTGACAGACTGCTTTTCCAGAAGTTGCTGGGCGTCCTTGGCCGCGGCCTGCAGTTTCTCGTCAAGCTTTTCGGTTTCGATGCGGGCCTCGAGCAGGGCCTGGGCGAGCTTGTTTTCCGGCTTGTGCTCGAGCTTCGCGAGCTGGTTTTCCAGCTTAATGTTGGCGAGGTCCAACTCGTCATTGTTCATCGCCAGCTTCTGACGGGACTCGTCCCAGGCCTCGCGATTCTTGCGGGCTGCCTCTTCGTTCTTTTTAGCGAACTCGACGACTTTTTCGCCGGCCTTGTAGATGACGTCGATCAGAACAAAGATAGCCACAGCGTTGAATGCCGCCGACATGGCCGCCGAGACACCCGGCAGTTCGGCGACGAAAGTGCGGAGATGGCGCGGCAGATGCACGCCGAATTCCTCACCAAGCAGCGCGATCGAGCCCTTGGCTTCAGCCATATCGGCGCGCATTCTGCCCGTCGTCTCCTTCACCAGTCTGCCGGCTTCACCGGTAGCCTTTTTGAAGGTCTCGGTCTGTGCGACAAACTCGATGTAGGCGGTGGCGACTTTGGCGCTGACAGCCATGCGGATTCCTCTCGTCCAATAGAAAAGCCGCCCGGAGGCGGCTCCTGATAGCAAGTTAAAGAAGAGCTAGTTCTGCTTCCAGGCGTCGGTGCGAGGCGTTGCAAGCAGTGGCACCACGCACGCCCGGTATTCATGACTGTTGCGATCGAAACTAGCGCACGCCATAACTACCGGCGCATCCGGAGCGAGCCGTGTCTCACATTCCCTGGTCGAAACTGACGAATCGCGGGCTGCGCACTCGGCATACTTCAGGGGAGTGGAAGCGGACCGCACCGGCACGTCGTCTTCCATGGAGGATACTTGTTGCGGCACATGACGGCGAGCTTGAATCTCCTGCTCGATTTCTACTTTTTGTGCCTCCATGCGCTGGTTGTCGGCTTCCATCTCACGAAGGCTTAGATCAGCCTGAACCTGCGCCAGCCGGAGCGCTTCGGCCTGACGAGGCCGCTCGATCGCGAGGTAAAAAACGAACCCAGTAATGACGGAGGCCAATAGGATGCCAAGACATACGCCGATGGCCAGTCTTCCGATAGTTAAAGGCCTGGGCTGTTTCACTGCTGGTTCCATCGTTCTCCCCCGTACGCCCCACCTGCAATGGGCGCAAGTTTAGCGCGAAGGGAAGCCGGCGGATTGTGATGAAGGATACAGGGTCATGTGACCGGAATGGCGGCCGCGGCGAAAACCGCGTCGAGTTGCTCGTCGGTCATCTCTGATGATATCGAGAGTTTCGGACCGCTGAACACGAAGTCGGCGGCACTGACCGGCGGCTCCGGAGGATACATTGAATAGTTGGCCGTAGCCGAGGCCAGAAGGCCGATAAGCAGTTCCTCGCGCTGCTGGCGGCGCTCGAAGCGGCTCGTAAGGTGCCCCAACTGGCGCGGCGACATGGCCCAGAAACGCTCTTCCGGGACGCCTAGATCGTAGACCGCATGGCTCCAAAGACTGGACCAGAGTTCCGGCCCGGTCAGCCCTGGTCCGGAAGAGGGTCCTCATTGGGCTCCGGTTTCTTCATGCCGGCGACCCAGGCCTCGAGCACTTTCTCCCAGATGGCAGACCAGTTCCACTGATTGACGAGCGCGGCGACCTCGGCAAGCGTGGTTTTGGGTTGATGCGGAAGCATGCAGCCAAACAGCAATGCCCGCACCAGTGAAATACGCGGGGCGTCGACGTCCTTCTGCCGCAAGCCTGAGATCAGCGCCAGGCCGGTTGCTTCTTCCGCCGCGGCGATCGCGTCGAAGCTGAAAAAGAGGGTATAGGTCTCGCCTGAGATGGTTAGCTCGACGGTCGGTTCGGTGGGATTCTTGCGCGGCATTGCTTTTCTCCAAAAAAGAGGGCGGTCCGGAGACGCGGAAACCGCCCGGCAAATGGCTCGAAGGGCGCGGCTCTCTACGTGCCAGGAGTGATGGTGATGGGCGTGGTGAGCGTGACGGTGGCTTTGAATGTCAGCACCTTGTCGAACTGGATGTCAGGGATCACCTGTTCCGAGACATACCCCGAAAAGGCGTAGAGGTTGCCTGTGGTTGATTGCCCGGGCCCCTTGGGGAGCTGTACCTTGAAATCGGTAAGCGCACCGTTGTAGGCGGTGGCGAGAGCCAGCTGGCCCGCATCGGAGGGCAGGAAGATGCCGCCCAGCGCGATGGTGCCGGCGTCGGCGGTTGTGGGCATCTGCTCTTTGAGAACAGTGGCGCCGACAGCGGCTGAGTCGAGGTTGGTGACGTCCTCAAAGTTCATCTTCTGACCGCCGAACTGCGCGGTCTTGAGTTGCGCGATAGGCGTCCAAGTCTCGGGGCCGCTTCCTACTCCGACGGAGACGATTGTGCCCTTGCCGATGTAACCCTTCGATGCTGCCATGGATGCAATCTCCTTTCAGGAGTGTTAGTCGCCGTATTGGATCAGCGCGTGGAAGGATGTGCAGTAGATGCGGCTGCCGTCGTCGAATCGATCGACGAGGTTTGCCGATTCCGCCAGAAGGATGTTGGTGCCATCCGGCAGCGTGCCGGAGAAACCGTTCAGAACCAGCTTGAGCGCACGGGCTAGGTTGCGGGCGTCGAGATAGCGCTGCGCGAGGCAATCGAAGACGATGCGCATGGTTGTCACGCCCACCGGGCCATCGTTGGCGTTCTCGCTCACGTCGCTGGGGCTTTGATAGGTGATCAGCGGATACTGCGAGAGATCCTCCGGCGCCGGGATCGGCTGAATGCGATTGTTGACAACTGCCGTGATCGTGGCCTGGGTGAGCAAGAACGCGACAATGCCATCGGGAAGCATCAGTCAAACTCCACATCGAACGATCGATTTTCGGGGGCGTCATTGCCCTCTTCGAGGCCGAATAGTTGATCGGCCAACGTATCCAGGAACACAGCCGTCGCCACTTCGATCGACTCATCGAAAGCAGCTTCGAGGAAGTGCTTGCCCGCGATCGGCCGGATCTGCTTTTCGCCGTATTTCTGCTTGCCGCCGTGCGCGGTTAGCACCCAGCCGTTGTTCTGGCGATAGGCGACCAGGCCGCCAATGTCTTTGCTGGGCCCAACTTTGACGGCCGCCCAGCCCTTCGCGCGCGAGAACTGAATCTCGGTGTGCATGTCGGCCTTGAGGATGCCCGGGGGCAGCGACGTTTGTTCGGGCGTGATCTCATCTGTCCGTTCCGGCGTGTGTGCGACAACAGCCTCGAGCATGACATCGCCGGCGGCCTGCAGAGCCCGGCCGGCGGCGAGCCGCGCCAGCTTGTCTGGCAATGCCTTCAACGCTGCTTCGAGCGCGCGCGTGTCGACACGGAGCTCGATGGTGTCGGCCATTTAATTCGAGTCCTCGTCGATCTGGATACAGGCCAGGTTAACCTTCCGATTGCGGTGCAGAACGTTGTCGACGGCCTGGATCAGATAGATGTTGTCGCCGAAGATCACACGCATGCCGGGCTCGATGGTGATGGCCGCACCAGGCCACCGGATGGTGATGAAGTCGCTCGACTGCGATGAAAAGGTGTTATTCGCAAAACGTTCCTTGTAAGTCATCGAACCGGGCGCGGCGATCTTAGCCCAGGTAGTAAGCACGACGTTCCAGGTCGAGACCGGCTGCCCCGCGGCGTCGCGTGTGGAGCTGGCCTGCTGAATCTGGATCTTGTGGCGGAGCTCGCCGGGGTCGATGGCCAGGGGATCGACTTGCGTAAACCTGTTGGGTATCGCCATTGCGTTAGCCTCGCGTGGGCTGGAAGTCCATCACCATCTCGTTCTGGAGCATGGCGTCGATCTTGGGATCGGCTTCCTGGGTGCGGTTTTCGTACCAGAAGCAGAGCAGCATCATCATGCAGCGCAGGATGGTGGCGGGCAGCGCCGGCACGATGATCGAGTCGGGCTGCTGGTTCGTGCCGGTTGTGCTGTGATCGTCGGCCGCGGCGCCCACATCGTTGGTGTAGCCCGCGGTGAAGTCGATGATGCAGGAGTTGGCCACGTAGAGATTCGGCGGCCAGTACTGCCCCGGGAGCGGGAATATGCGCGCCGGCTCCGACTGGCGATCAAGAATGAAGTCAGTGTCCTGGTTCATCGTCTGGGCGGCGCCGCTGGCATCGACGTAGCGGAGCTGCTCGACGCTGATCACGGGCGGAAACGGCAGCTTGATCATCTGCGAGTAGTTCCACAGCGTGGAAGAATAGCGCGGCAGCGAGTAATAACTGGGCGGATAGGCGAGCTGGCTCTGAATGGTGTCAGTGAAGTACGGCATCGAATCGAGGACCATGCGGAACGTGCGCTGCGCCAGGGCTCGGCCGGTGATCTTTTCCGCATGCTCGCGGGCGGCCTGGATGAGATTCGCGATGATCGTATCGTCATCCGTAAATCCGCCGTCGAGGCGCAGGTAGCTTTTGGCGTAGTCGACCGTCACCGGCTCGCTGACGGGAAGCGCGGTCTGTTTGCAGTAGCCCATCTATTTGCGCCTCCGGCGCGGCTTGGGTTGCGGATCCGGCAGAACGGCTTTCTCGGGGCCGCCGGGCAGCATGTTGGATTCGAGGGCGGCAACATCGCGGCGCACATTATCGAGGCCACAGTTCGGGCAGGTAGCCGCCGCGCCGGCGGCGCGCACGAAGGGCCTGTAACAGTAGTCGCAGGTGGCTTCCGTGCGCAGCGCGGGCGGGATTGGAGTCATTTCAGGCATTAGGTGAGTGCGACTCCGTTAGGTGTGTCGTCGGTATACCAGACGCCATTGAAAGCGATCAGATTGATGTTGTTGCCGACCGCGGCGGTCCAGGTGGCGATGTGCTTGTTGCCGTTGATCACATTGGACGGCGTGGTGACGGTGTAGGCGAAGGCATCGAGCGCGACGATGGTGAGTTGCAGGCCATCCTGCGTGCCGACAGCTGGCGCGGCGAGCGTCATGGCCGCCCCGGATCCCGCCTGCAGAAGCGCGGTGCCCTTGGCGATCGCGATGGCGCCCGCGGCTGTGTACTTGGTCGCGCCGAAGATTGCCGTCTCCAATGCGGCGACGGCGCTCGCCACCAGCGCCAGGCCGTTGCCCGGCTCGTAGTCCGGGCTACCCGTCGTCGGCAGGCTGATGCCCAGCTTTGGAGTAGTGGTTACAGGAGGTGCCATTGTCTTTCCTTTCCAAGTCCAGCCGGTTGAACGTGCAAATAAAGTGCGGGGCCGGCCACGCACAACCGCCCCGCATACCGAGCCCAGCGATTAACCCTGAACGAGGTACTTTACCGGGTGCGTGCCGGCGTCGAGCAGGTTGCCGTCATAGCGCGCGAAGCCGATGAAGGCCACCTGGCCGTAGTCGGCAAAACGCTCCACCAGGCGGAGCACCGACAGATCCTTGACCTTGCGGATCAGGTACTTGTCGAGGCGTCCGAAGAGCACCGTCTTCTTGGTGGTGGCGATGGTGTCCATGTCGTTGTTGGTGAAGTATGGATAGTCGAGGATGGTGTCGGGCGAGCTGACCGCCAGGCCGGGCAGCCAGATCGGGCGGCCATACTTATCCTTCAACTTCTTCACGAACTTGATGGTGGAGTCGTGGGCCATGAACGAAGAGCCGCGGCGATATGCCTTGTCGACGCTGTGCTCGAGCTCGATCAGATCATCGGTGCCGATGGAGTTGGCCGCGGTGCCGGAGCCGCCGTCGTTGGTCGAAGAGCCGGTGGCGGTGGGTCCCGCCGTGCCGGCGGTGATGATGCCCTTGGGCTCGGTGGTGCCCGCGCCGGTGGTGAACTTGGTGTTGAGGATGCGGCCCAGGCGCATGGCGAACTTGTCGCCGAGATAGCCCTCGAGGTCGAAGGCCGAGTCCTGCATCAGTTCGATGGAGACCTTGACCATCTTGGTCGAGAACTTGAAGGCGTTGAGGGTGAGGTTGCCGAGGGTGACGTCGGCCGTCGCGACCTGGGTGGCTTCCGCGAGCAGCTCGCCGACGGTGCCGGTGTCGTTGTCGGTGGGGTAGGGAAGCGGCTGCCCGGTGGCCGTGGTCATGATGGTGCCGGCGCGCAGCATGTCGCCGTACCACTTCATGGCCGATTCGATCTGGTCGACGAACCCCACGGGAACGAAGTAGCCGCCGCCGCTGCCCTGGAGAGCGTTGCCGCCGCCGGTGCCCATGTCACGGAACTCGGTCATGAACTGGCGATCGGCTGCTGAGATGCCGCGGAAGCCATATTCGGCCGGGCCATCGAAGCACATGGCGCGCTTCCACACGTCGCGATACTGCTTCTGGCGAGCTTCGTTGGAGGCAGCGGTCTGGGTTGGATCGACCGCCGGGATGATAGCCGCGGGCGGCTTGCCGGTGGTGCGGGTTTCAACTTCCACAGCCTCGAGGCGCTCTTCACGCTCGATCTGCACTTTGATCTTGTCGGCATCGACAAGAGCCGCGTCCAGCCGGGTTTCGTCTTCCTTGGCCTTCGGGGAAGCGTCCCAGGTGGCGCGCGCTTCGGAGATCTGGCGAGCGCGGAGTTCGCGCAGCTCGCGTGCTTTGGAATGGTTCACGGATTTGTCCTCTCGATGGAACAGGTGAGACGTCGTGAGACGTGGTGAACACAACCTGGCTGCCGCCGCGCGCCGCGCGTCATCGTCCAGGGCTTGATGATTGCGATCGCCATTCAAGGCAGCGGCATCCCGCTCGCGGAGCTTGTTAGAGGCTGGCCTCCGCCAGGCGAAGGCGAATCTCGGCATCGCGCTTGCGGGCGCGATCGCCGGAATTGCAAAGACAGTCGGCGTTGTCGCAGTTCTGCGCGGCGCAATTGGAGTCGCAGCTACAATCGGCGCAGTTGCCGGCGGCGCAGGCCTCGCAGCGGCAGTCGCATTCAGACTTGGCGCGCTGCTGATCGCGAAGCTTGGGGATGTGCGAGCGGATTTCGTCGGGCACGCCATGGGGCCACAGCGAGCGCGCCGTCACGCTGGTCTGCTCGTAGGCCGGGAAGGTCACCGGGCCGACGTCGTAAAGATCCACATCCTCGATCTCGCGGATGTAGGTGGTCTGACCCTTGTCGTCGGTCTCTTCGCGCCAGGCCTGCGAGCGCACCATGAACGAGATGCTGCAGCCGTCGACGTCGCCGCGGTCGATCATGGCATGCACGTCGGCAGCGATACGCGTTTCGGGATTGGTGTCGCACTCGTAGTGCAGCCCGTCGGCCGCGTCGCTGATGCGCAGCGTGCCCGACTTGGTGCGGCCCAGCACGTTGTTGGGGTCGTGGTTGAAGAGGCAGCGCACGTCCTGCTTCTCATCGAGAGCGCGCTTGAATGTGCCCGGCTTCATGCGCTCGATGAACCAGCCGTTGTCATAGTCCTGCTCGTAGACGGCGCCGACGCCCTCGATGCTGGGCTTGTCGTCCTTCTTCGCGCGGACCTGGCCGGACTTGAGGAAACGACGTTCAATCTGATTCATCTTCTTCTCCTGTGCCCAGCTGGGCGATGGTCTTGGCTTTGAGGCTGGCGGCCTCACGGTAGGCAGACACGCGCAACGCGCGAATAGCACGGCGCAGTTCAGCCGCGGCGGTGTCATCGGCCTTCTCTGGCGTCCAGGACGCCGCACGCTTGGCCAGGCCGCCGACATAGTCGGCTAAAAAGCGTTCGGATTCGGCGCCGGGCTTATCTTTAAGCCGCAACTGGATGGCCGCAAGGTCGAAGACACCGTCGCGGATGCTCAAAAGAACGGGCATAAATGCAGCGGAAATGGCCCGCGAATCACGCTTGTCGCGGGCTAAAACCCGGCCGAATGCATCGCGAAACATGCGGTTGAAGTGCTGAACGTAGCGGCCCGTGACCGGATCTTCTTCGCCGCCTGGCTCGCCGTCGCTCGAGCCGCCCTTGCCGGATCCGTCCTGATTGTTGGGATTGATGGGCGTGTCGGCCAGCGTCATGTTGATCGGCATCCAGTAGTCTTCGGCCCACGGTTCCTCGATCGGGTTTAGCTTTTCAAAGGCGCGGATGTCGTTGGTGTTGAGGTAGGCCCACTGGCGGCCGCTGGCGTAGAAGGATTCGCGGGCGCCGGCGTCGGCGCGCTGCAGATCGGTGAGGTCGAAGTCGATAAAGAAGCGGTTGCGCGGCATGCGGCCCAGGCCGGAGCTGGGGAACAGCTTGCGCTTGTATTCGAGCTTGAGCGCGGCGATCCAGGGATTGAGCGTGTAGGAGATGTACTCCTGCGCCATCTGTTCAGTGTTGGAGCGCGACGTGACCCGGCCCACGCCGACCATGTGCGCCGGCACGTGGAAGAAGCTGCAGATCTTTACCGCCTGGTTCTGCTCGCTCTCCACCATCTGCGACTCTTCCGGCTTGTTCGAGATGGCCGTGAACTTGAAGCCCGGCGGCATGAACGCCACACGGTGCGCATTCTCACCGCCCTGCGCTTCCATCCAGCTATTCTTCGCCGTCTCCTTCGCTGACCCGGCCAGGTTTGGACCTTCGAGAATCCCCGAGGGCCGGGCGAAGTTGGCGAAGTACTTGGCGCCGAACTTCTCCGTCGCCAGAGCAAGGCCGAGCACCTGGCGTGCGAGCCAGACCACAGATTGACCGATACGGCCGTCAAAGGCCAGGCCGGGAACATGCAGCATGTCCTCCTTGGGAATGATGCGCTCGTTTCCGCTCGAAGCATTGAGATCGGAGCGGTCGGCGTCGTCGATGCCGTCGGTGGTCTTGTAGACCAGCTCGCCGGCGCGCAGTGTGACCGGGAACGGTCGCCAGTCGCAGGCCTCGAGCCGAACGCCCTCGACGAGCCGATGCGGGCGTGTCTTGTAAGGATTGCGCGGCCACAGCGCCGCCGCGGCGTTGCCGGCATCGCGCTGAATCTCGGCGTAGCCGTTGCCCCAGCCCAGGACGTGGGCCATGTAGGCCTTGTCGAACACGAAGCGCGACATCTCTTCGTTGGGCTCGAGGTGAATCAGATCGTAGAGGCCGTGCTCATACGCGATGCGATGCGAGGCGCGGCCGTTGGAAACGATGGTGCGCTCGAAGACATGCTTCGGAAGTGACGCGATGGATCCGGCGATGAGATCGACACAGGCGAGAAACGTGGTGCACTGAAACGCCGTCATCTCGCTGACACGGATCCCGGAGTCGGTGCGGCCGCCGTTGAAGATGTCTAGCAGCCACTCGGCCGGATAGCTGAGCGGAGTCTGCGGGTTTTCGAGGCTGCTGCGGGTTTCGAGAGCGATGCGGTCACGCTGCTCGCTCAGAATGTCGCCGAAGATGCCCGTCTGTAATTGCATTTACCAGACCTCGATTTCGCCGGATGTTGGTGCGGCCATGGCACGGTTCATCGCGTTAAAGAGCGCGCTGGCCGGATCGATTTTGTTCTCGCTCTGTTCCTTGCGGGGAAAGATCTCATCGTTCCCGTCGGGCTTCACGATCACGTTGCTGATGGCCCAGGAGAGCACAGGGTTCCCATCATGATGGAAACGGCCGGAGTACACGGCCGCCTCGAGTTCTTTCATCGGCGCGCTGAGATACTGCGTGGTCTGCGGCACATCGATCACGATATCCTCAGCCACCTTGCCGGCGAGGACCTGCTGCATCTGCCGCGCCGACCAGGGATCGAACGCGATGCAGGTGTAGTTAAAGCGCTGGAGATCCTCTTCGATCTCGCGCTGGATCATGGGCAGCTGGATCTCCGGGCCCGGGTGTCCGATGAAGAAGCGCTGCATATCCGGAAGCCGGTCGGATTCATAGACCCACTTCGCGTAGTGCTGATGCGAGCCATCCATAGCGCGATCGAGCGGCACATAGTTGCGACTGAACGCGAAGTAATGGCGCTGGCCGTCGATCTCCTTCGTGAACAGCTTGCAGCGCGAGGCGAGATCGATGCGCGTGGCCAGGTCCTCACCTTCAATGCATTCCTGGCCAAGAAAGTCTGCAAGGCGCAGGCTTTTGTCTTCGCACTTGCGCCACAGCACCATGTTCATCCAGGCGGAACGCGCTCCCACCCAGATGTTGAGGTGCTTCGTCTTGAACGTGTTCTGCAGGTAGGCGTGCTGCATTGCCTGCTTCTGCGCGGCGCGTAGAAACTCGGCCGAAACCGAAACGCCGAACAGCGGGTTAGCCTTGCGCAGAGCTTCTTCCGCGGTCCAGTCATCGGCCGGGATCAGCTCACCCTTCCACTCATACGGCTCTTCGTCGATGCCGTAAATGGCAATAAAGAATTGATCGTTTTCAAGCAGTCCCTCGAGGACCTGCTTGGCTTCCTTCTCTAACGTGTGGCAGGGCCCCTCAATAAAGCTGCCCGCGGTGGTAATGATCAGCGACAATGGCTGCTCGCGCGCCGCCATGCCGGTTTCCATGGTTTCGAGCAGATCGGGAGTCAGATGCTCGTGAAACTCGTCGGTGATGCTGCAACTCGGGCCCGCGCCGTCGCCCGGCTTGCCGATAATCGGCTCGAAGCGGCTGAAGTCCTCTTCGATCACCAGGCTCTTGGCGTTGATCTGCACGCCGAAGTACTGCTGCAGTTCCGGCGTCTTTAGAGCCATCAAGCGCGCCGGCCGGAAGACTTCCCAGGCCTGCTTCTCGGTGGTCGCTCCGCAATAGACTTCGGCGCCCGGCTCGCCGTCGGCTGCGAACATCTTGAGGCCGATCGCCGCGGCCTCGGGCGATTTGCCATTCTTGCGCGGCTTCTTGATGTAGGCCCGCCGAAAGCGACGCAGGCCTGTCAGCTTGTTCACCCATCCGAAGATTGAAGCGACTTCCCAAACCTGCGACGGTTCAAGAAGCATCCTTTGCGGGCGGCCATGATCGCCACGCATCCACTTGCCCTTGACGTGTGGCAGCAGCTCGACGAAACGGCAGGCATCGGCGGCCAGCTTGCCGTCGAAACGATACGGAAACGAGGCCTCGCGCTCGGCTGCCAGGTCATCGAGAGAACGCTTGCAGGCCAGGCGGATCCACTTGCAGGCCGGAATCTTGCCGGAGACGACGTCGCGCGCGAACTGATGCGCGATGGCGCCGTAACGACGCTCTGCGGGCTTACCCTTTCTTCCGGAGGCGGTTCGCGACCGTCGCCCACTCGCTGGCGACTTCAGCTGCTTTCTTTCTGCCACTGACCCTCGAACGTTCTGACGGAATCAAGCCCATCTGGCCCAGGTTGCGGTTGAGCTGGGCATAATCGCCCGATGTTGCCTTGCCGTAGCCGGAGGCGGCGCGGCGAATCTTGTACTTCAGGTAACACGTCACTTCGACCAGGTCGCGGTCGGAGCTCGTAAGCACGCCGAAGCAGGCCTGGTCGACGATCTCGTTCCACGCGCGAAGCAGTTCGACGCAACGCTGGTTGCTTTCCGCGCCCTTGGTCCACTCTTCCGGCGGCGGGCCAAGCGGGCCCTCGGGCATCGGCTCGTGTTCGCGCGCGCGGGCCCTGGCTGGATTCTTGGCGAATGCGCCGGAGATCTCGAGCAGCTTGGTCGGTTTGCGTGGACGCGGCATATTGGCAATTGCCCTATGGCGATTCGGGACCTCTTTTGACGTCATCGAGCATGCGATGTGCTCCTGTAGGCCCTTGGACGCGGCTTCGTGAGCCTCGCCCTGCTGGATTGGCTAAGTGGTTGATTTATCAGCCGGAAAGCAAAAAACGTTGTAATGTGGACGTGTAAGTCTGCCTGGCAAGCGGTCTACGCGCCGTCGCCATGGGAGATTCGACCCCCCCTACCCCCTCTACCGAATCCACCGTCCTCGATCGCTGTCTTGCGGTCATGATCGGTCTTCGTCAGGCCCTGCCAGTTGCTACTGTCCCAGAACAGCTTCATATCGCCCCGATGCGGAATGATGTGGTCTACCACCTGCGCAAACTGAGGCCGATTGCCATGCTCGTTGAACCAATCCACCGCAATCGGATGAACCCTGAGGTACGCCGCTGCTGCTCTCTGCCAGGCTCGGCCATAGCCACGGCTTGCTGCTGAGCCACGCGCCTTCTCACTGACCGCCGCCTGACTGGATGGCCTGCACGCCGCACAGTAGCCACGCTCGACCAGCGCCGGACAGCCAGGCCGTGCGCATGGCTTCTTCATTAGCCGATGCCCAGCAACTGATCGATGTGACTCTCGATCATGCTGGTACTCACGTAGAACGGCTTCTGCTCCACGTTGAACATGATGTTCGCGCCGCCGCACGCGCCTGGCGTCACACGAAACGACAGCAGCACGCCGCTTGTCTTGGGCAACTGGCCGCATCCATTCGCGTCGATCGCTATGCCTTCGGCGCGCACCTTCTGCTGGAGAGCGGTGTACTGCTCCGCCGTCAATGCCACCTGAAATGAATCCATGATGAACTCCCGATGCTTGGGGCGACTCTGCGCCGCCCCTGACAGTTCGTTTGTAACTTCGTGGAGAAGAGATCGCTTAGGCGGCAACAGGCAGCGGCGCTGGCTGCTCGACGGCGTTGGCGATCGCCGTTGCCAGCACTCCAACAGTCTTGATGATCAGCTGCAGTTTCGCGAGCGTGATCGGATCCTTGATATGGCCAGCCGCGGCGAGGCTCGCAAGGTTGTCTTTAACGCCCTGGGCGATGCTTGCTGCGGTGGGAGTCGGACCGAAGTCATGAATCAACGCCGACATGACTTTCAGATCGCGCTGCACTTCGGTGATGATTGCGGTCACTTCGGGGACAGCCGCACCGGCGCCTGCCATCTCCATCACGATCACGATTGCCGATTGAGCGTAAGGAACCACCTCATCGACCGTCTGCTCGATGGCGGGCTCGGCCTTGTAGAGTTTGGCGTATTCCTTCACTGCCCAGCCGACAAAGGTATGTTCGGCGCCTTCGATCTTGGCGATAATTGCACTAATTGAAAACATCGTTGTTCTCGTTTCTCCCGCCGCGGCGGGACGTTGCTGCTGCTGTTAACCCGTCAATGCACGCGCTCGAAGTGCGCCATCCAGAAGCCCACGAGCGATACGATAAAGATGCCGATGCCGATTCCCGCCGTCAGCAGCCACATGATGATGCGCTGGCCGGTGCGGAACTCGATCATGTGTGTCTGCAGGCCGTTCGACTCTCCATCGCCCAGCACAACCTTCTCGATACGGCCGACAGTTCCCTCGAGCGTCCTGGTTCGTGTCAACAGGCTCTCTCCGTTTCCACGGAAGACTTTCAGATCCAGATCGTCGATACGAGCTTCAAAGGGACAATCATCGGCGCACCGCTCGGCCATCAGGTCACTCCTGAATTTCAGGGCCCAAAACAAAACCGGCGCCAGTGAACGTCCACCAACGCCGGTCTCGGTTGTTTTATGTATATGTTGAGTTCTCCAGGTACGCGCTCGCATCGTCATGCGCTACAAGTAACCGGCTCATACCGCCGGCAGCAATCTGGAGTCCTTCTCTCGTTTTGGGTGTATCTTTCGGATCACAGCGGCCAGGCGCGCAGAATGTCCTGCTTTGCGCTGCCCACGATCGGCCAAACCAGAACTTTGCACTGCACTCGCTCGATGTGATCCTCGGGCGGAAATCCTTCTTTCTCACGCTTCAGCCGCAGCACTTCCGGCATGCCCGACGTCGCTGACCGCTCGGTGTTGAGCTCCATCTCATTGGCCGAGATCGCCGCCGGCGTCCATCCTGCCGTGGGCTTGTCGCTGTCGTCGCTCCTGTTGACAATGCGAAACCCGATCAACTCACCCGAGTACGTGTCGTAACGCCGTTCCCAGATCCCCAGCGCTTCGAGTTTCTCGGCCTCGTCTAAACTCACGCGATGCCGGACCACACGGCAGTTCGTTTCCGAATCCGCCGAGTAAAGCTGGTACATTCGCTGTTTCGCTGGCTTGGCGCAGTTACGCATAATTCCCCCGGAGCCGGAAGACGGCCTCGCGTCTCTTTGGCCCTGCAGCGTTGAATCGGGCTCGCACCCCGCTCGCTTGCGCGAGAAATTGTTATGGTTGAACGCCTACCATCTTAGGCGCGCGTCAAGCTCTCGCCGCACCTTTTTTCAGAGATTCCACGGCATCTTGTATTTGGCATCAAGAAGTAAACACATAACCCGAACTGCGCCGCAATTTGCTCCAGCAAAAACAGCGGGCACCGATGCCCGGATTCATACCAGCACAGGCATTGCTGCGTAATTCCGAGAGTCTTTGCTAACTCGCCGGCGCTTATCCCGCGCGTCTTTCGCGCTCTCTCGATGCGTATGCCCACCTGCGTGTTGAATTCATTTTCCGCTTCACTCCTCGGCCTCAAACTCATCCCCAGCTCCCCACTCTCGCTTCCATCTCGAGCTTCTCTGCGCGCAGCGTGTCCGAATCCCAGTGCCAGCTGTTCGAGTTGAGCCAGTAGCCCTGCTCGAAGAACTTCGCCGCACTCATGTGCACCCGCAACCGCGCGCCCTGCTTGGTGTAACGCTGCCAGGCGTCGACCATCGCCGCGGCAATCTCCACTGGCGATTCGAACTTCCGGTCAGCATCCTGCCTGCGATCCTGCTGCTCGATGACCACGCGTAAACTCAGCCGAAGTCGTCTTGCCGCAAAGTTGCAGCCTTCCATCACCGCATTCGCCGCCTGGTCGAGGTCATCCCGGTCTAGCCGGATGGGAATGCAGTTTTTCACAACACGCCCCCCTTGGGGGGTAGGGGGGTCTTGTATTTGCTTTTGTTCCTGTTCCTGTTCTTCCTTTAAGGGGATGCGTTCTCTGCCCCCCTTTTGTCCTCCTTTTGTCCCCCTTTCTGCTGAAAAAGGAGGGCTGGAAAGGGGGGCACACAGCCCTCCTTTCTGCCTGGTTTCCACAGCCTCTTTGTCGAGCTGGGTGAAGCGGTAAAAGGTGACGTGAGAGCGGCCCTGGCGTTCGCCGCGCAACCGCTGGATCACGCCTTTTTGCTCCAGAGACGCCAGCAGACGGCGACAACTCCGCTCATCCATCAGCGACTCTTCGGCCAGCGTGCTCACGCTAGGATAGGTATTGGTGCCCAGCTTGTCCTGGTGGTAGTCGGCCAGCGCGTAGAGCACCAGCTTTTCCAGTTTGGTGACAAGCTCCCCGTTGGGACAGGTTCTGAGCTCCTTTGCGTAAAGTGTTGCCCGATGACTCAAGTCTTCCCCCGCGCGCCGCTTCCCATCTCTCGCGGCGTCTTGTTCTCCCGCTTGCGGTCTTTCCCACCTAGACCAAGGATCTCTTCAGGCCACCGACTGCAGCCAGCTGCGCATGGCGCCGATCTTCTCCGTCAACGCCAGCATGCGTTCGGCTCGTTCATCGCCCCTCTGGCTTCGCGCGTCCCAATAGGCCTGTGGCTTTATGCCCATGCGCCCCTTAGCGCGTCCGCGAATGCCATATTCATTGCGAACGTACTCCACCGTCGACAGCTTCAGTCCCAGTTCATTCGCGATCTCGATGTTGGTAGCCTTCCCCGCCAACCGACGCACCTGGTCCACAAGCCCGTCAGAGACAATGCCATTCTTGCGCTGACCGCAGCCTCGTCCGATGCCGAACTGATACTTGGCCCGATGGACGGCCGCGCCGGTGCACCCCAGCTCGTGCGCGATCGCCTCATCACCCAAATTTGGCGCCAGCAACGCCAGGCGCTCTTTTGCCTCCGGCGTCCACTTGAAGTGCCGGCGCGTTCGCTTCTCGTTCCACTTGATGTAAGGATTCTTTCTTCCCATCTCGTTCAGGCCCTCGCACCCACACGGCAGTCAACAATGGCCTGCATCTGCAGCTCGATGGTCGCGGCCTTCTGATCCAGGGTGAGCCGATGCCAATACTGATCTGCGCTCGCTTCATCGATCTGGACCGTGATCGAGACCTTGCTCGACGCCGCCGGCATCGACGCCAGCGCGGCCGCGTGCCCGTTGGTGTGGTTCTTCTCAATCGCCCGTTCGGGCTTCGGTGTGGCCTTGTGCGCGCTGTAGCGCTTGCCCGGAGAAGCGGTGCTGTGAACGCCCGCCTTGCTGCGGATGTACCAGACCGAGCCTTCCTTTACTCCGTACTTCTCTCCGACCTCGCGGCTGCTCATACTCGCTGGTTCGGCAATGATCTTCGTGCGAATCTCTTCGGGGATCCGCCCGCCCGCTTTGCTCTCTCTCTGCACGTTCACTGGTTTCTCCTGTGTTGCTTCATTGCTCCGTGACACCGGAGCCAAACCCTGCGCCACTACATCCGCACGTGTCTGCGTTAACGTCTTCAATGGTTGCACTGGTTCCAGCCAGATCGGCGGAATATTGATCTCCCGCGCCGCGGCCGTCTTCGCCCGCTTGCGTCCCGGGCACAGATTGCCGGAATCGCAGTCCCAGCAGATCGGATCATTGCCCGCATACACCGTAGCCTCGCAGCAGTCGCAGTCGCTGCACATCGTCCCCGCCGGTGGAAACCTCGTCTCGCTCATAGGATCTAACTCCTTCACTCGCCACTGGAATACAATCACCTACACAGAGGGACCTTAATGGAAACCAAGATTCTCATTGGCACTAAGGCAGAAGACGGACGAAACATCATCATTAGCTTTCCCGAGAAAGGAACGATGTCGGAGGTGGTAATTCCGGCTATCGGCGACGAGATCGCGGTTTCACCCACCATGTCCAAACCTGTGGTTGTAAAACGTCGCGTATTCAAATTCAGACCAGGGCCCACACTTGAAGTGTGGCTAAACTCTGATCCGGAGTGGCCGGAAGCGTGATTACTCATGCAAGTCCCCCAACTCCAGCCGAGCCGCCTTGCGCTTCTCGCGGCGCGATGTTTCGAGATCCCGCGCCAGCCCAATCATGTAACCGTTGACGAGCTCCTCGGCGTCGCCCGCCGCCAGCCCGGGATCGGCGGCCAGGACAGAATCATTGACACGCACGATGACCACACACAGCGCCCCGGCCTTGGCGCGAATCCACTCCGCGCCCGCTTCGAGCGAATGCGTCGAGGTCAGATCCCACTCCCGCTTCTGGCTCATTGGTTAGTCCACGCGCAGCAACCGTTCGTGGTGCAGCGCCCATCCATTCGCCCGCCCGGGTGCACGGTGTAGAGCAGCCTGCCCCGCTTGCACGCCGGACACGACAAGCCGCCGTTGCACGGAGTTCCTGATCCATAGCGCAGGCGTGCACGCTTCCGGGCCGCGGAGAGAGCCTTGAACACCCGGTCCAGCGCGGCGGTTTCTTTCTTCGTCGCAGTCCGCGTCTCGATCATGCGCAGGCCTTCTGTTCCTTGCGCACCTGGCGCAGGCGCCGCATCACGATTGCATGCGCGTCCGCGATCGCCTTCGCTTCCTCCGCCCTGATGGCATCCCCAGCCCGATCGGCCAGGTGCAGCCCCGCGCAGTGGAGCAGGATCTCGGCGCGAAACAGATCGCCGCGTAGTTGCCGCTTCGTCCGCTTGGTCACTTTCTGGCTCATCGGAACAAATCCCCCTGCCCGACTTCAAGGTCCGGCGGCGGCGCTGAAGATTCCTCCGCGGCGGGTTTGGCATAGCACGTCAGGCAATACTGTCGGCGGCCATCCGCGATACGCCAAGGCGTCTCCTTGCGGCACTTGTTGCACCAGATCGACGCCTCTACAGTTCCCTTCGTGTAGTGATGCGGCATCAGAGATGAACCTCTCGGCCCCGATCATCCACGCCGTTGCAAACGAAATCGTCGATCTTGTCGGCCTTGTGCTGCCGATGCCATTCGCGCCGCGCCTCGACCGTCGCAAGCGGCTCCGACTTCGCACCGCACTCGCACACACCTGACATCGGCAAACCTTTACGGAATGGGAATTCGGCGCTACCGCGACCGCCGCACTGAAGCGCGTGCCCCGCTACTTTTCCTTTGTACGGATCACCCATTACACTGCCTCTTCTTTCGGCCGCTCGAGCTCGTCGCAGGCCTGCATGACCCAGTGAATGATCAGCGCGGTACCGGCGTCAGGCGTAATCTCCGTCCCGGCGCGCTCGTAGGCCGCGATGGCCAGGGCGCGCCGCAGCACCGCGTTGTTGCACAACGCCGCGCCCTGCAGAATGGCCGCCTCGGTGGCCATCTCCCAGCGCGTGAATTCCGTGGTCGTGTTGCCGCTGCTCATCGAAGCTCCTCAGCAAACAGCGATCGCATATCCTGCTGCCCGTGCTGCTTGGCGAGATTACGGCGCACCAGCTCGCGTCTACTCACGAGCTCCGCCCCGAAACCGGCCGCGAGTTTTCCCTTGCTCTGGCACACGTCGAAGTGCTCGCGGTACGTACCCTTATGCTGGATCCACTTCCGCGCAATTCCGATCTTGTCCGCCATCGCCAACAGCTCGTCGGTGGTATCCGCGCACATGTGGCTCATGATCATTCCGCGGAATGGCTCTTTCCCGTCGTCGACGTAAACACTCATCGCGCCAGCTTCTCCGCAACCACGTCATCCATTTCCTTGATCTGCTTGACGACTTCGCAGAGCTGGAAGTGGACCAGGCGCGGCTCAAGGTTGAGCATCTCCAGCGTGGCCTTCGCTATTAAGGCCGATCTCATTGCGATTTCTACGCGTAGCGAACTGTCGGACATCTCACTTGCCTCTAACTTCGACTTACAACCACTTAGTAAGTGCGGCGGCGCAACTGGCACCTGTCTGCCCGCAGGCATCTGGTTGGCGCAGGGCCGCCGCACACTCCCCGGTGTCTCGCGCACCGGGAAACTCAAGCTATGACTGGAATGCCCGCAATGTTCTCCACGAGCCAGGCCGCGATCGCGTTCTTGGTGTCGAGCTGCCAGCGGGCATCGATCTCGAACAGCGCAATCTGCGGCAGGCCATCCTTCACGCCCTTCATGCGCAGCAGGAACCGCGACTGCACCGGATTCACTTCGCGGAAGGTACGCCAGGGGATGAGCGGAACGCCGTCGGCGGGCAGCTGCACCGAAGCCTTGGTCACCGTGCCCGTCTTGACGACGACTTCCTGCGAAAGGCCATCATCAGACACCGCCACCGCCTCGCCGGAGCCGATCGTGGAGCAAAGCTGCTGTACCTTCACCGCTTCCTCGTTGAAGTAGAAGCTGGCGCGGAAGGGAATCAGGAAGTCTTCGGTCGAGCCGTAGAACTTGTCGAACACGAAGGGCGTCTCCTGGGCGTGCTTCGCCGAGGCATACACGTGCCGGCGGCCAAACTCGTCGGCGCTCAGGCTGACCAGGTCCACCTGACGGTGATTGACGATATGCAGCCCGACTTTGGACTCGTCAAATCCATCGACACTCGCCTTGGCCAGTGACGCCAGCCCGATCAGCGTGCTGACATTGAAGACGGGGGCTTCGAACTGCGGCTTCAGAGGGCGGATCGGCTCGCCCAGCGTGCCGTCGGCCTTCACCGCGTAGTCCTGGTCGTTGACGCCGACCGTGACCGTCACCGGGCGCACATCCTTCAGCCGCCCGAACAGATATTCAGCTACTGCTTTCAACTCCATCTTTCTCCTCGTTTCGGATAAGGGTTGCGGTTGAGTGGGAGTCAGCTCAGTTGCTCTTGAACTGGATCACGGGCGGCTGGGACTTCGCGGGCGTCTCCCAGAGCGGCATCTGGCGCGGATCGGCGTCGAGCGCGACCAGGGCGCCGTCGTCGGTCTTGGCGACAAAGATCTTCGAGACGTGCTTCTCGATACCGGCCAGCTTGGTCGAAATCGAAAACTCGGTATGGACTTTGCAGCGGTCCGACTCGGGCTTGAAGGTGACCTTGAGGGTGATGGCGCGGTCGGCCGTGGCCACCGTCGACAGGTCGGCGATGTTTTCAAGCACCTTGCGCAGTTCGAGGTCGAAGGCATCGATGGCCGCGCCCTCGTTGATGTTGCCGATGTTGATGGTGACGGCATCGGTGAGCTTCTGTTCTGCCATTACTTGCCTCCAAACCAAAGGTTGAAACAGTCGTAGATGTAACCGCGGAACTGCCAGAGCAGGTACCAGAGCACCGCAACCGCGGCCGCCGCGTGGCAGAACTTGCTCAGACGGCTGGAGGGTTCGCCAGGGCCGGCCTCGAGCTCCTCCTGGCAGCGAGCGCAGAAGTCTCCAAAGAACGCTTGGTTGCCGCATCCGATGGCACGGCACGTAGTCGGGTGATCGAGCACCGGCGGCTGCTTCGCTGCTTCAAGCAGCGCGTTGAACTTCTCTTCGGTGCGCCGGCGGAGGACCTTGATCGCCAGCGTGTGCGGCGGCCCCGGCCAGGTGCACTCCTCGCAGCCGATATTGAAGAGCGACTGCGCCATCCTCTCCGCTTCCTGCTCGATCTCCGCGCAGCTTTCGCACGCATCACCGGCAGCCAGCTCGTCACAGACCGGACAGATTTTCACGGCCATGGGAATCTCCTGTTGTATGCTCATGCCGCGTCTCCTCTCGGCTTTAACAGGCCCTTAGCCTTGGCGGCCTCGCGGTAGCGCTTGTTTTGCTCCCGCTTCTCCTGGCGCTGCAGCTCGTAGATCTCGGCCGGCGAGCGCTTGCGGCCCGCGGCGATCCATTCCTGGCGCTTCTGGCGAATCTGCGCCTTGTGCTTCTTGACGCAGGCATACTTCGAGCAGCAGGTGCGGCGGCCGTCGTGCCAGGACAGCTTGTCGCCGTCGACCTGGTCATCCGTGATGCCGCAGTGCTGACAAACCCCGGGCGTGATCATTTCTTCGCCCCTTTCTTCTTGGCATCGGCCCAGCGCTTCTTCTGCGCGTCCGCTATGCGTTTCTTCGCTTCAGGCGAGAGAATCGACTTCTTCGCGGCGGCCTTGGCCGCGGGCGTCTTCACCGATGCGACCTTCTTTTCAGCTGCAGGCTTCTTCTCGTCCCACGCGGGACTGGGATCGGTGCCAAGCTGCTTCAGGGCCTTGATGTAGGCATTGCGCCCATCAGGGGGATTGGACCAGTCGCCGAGATTCAGGCCATTGCGGGCAATGTGAAGAACGGCCAGGGCCTGGGCAAAGGCGACACTGGTAAGCTCCGCCGTGTTCAGCGTCTGGCGAACCTTGGGAAACAGGTGCTTCTCGATCACAGCCACATCACAGTCACAGTTGTCGAGCGCATCCTCCAGAGCTTCGCGCAGCACCATCTCGGGAAGCTTCTTTACTTTCGCAACCGCCGTAATCGCCCAGCCCATGCGCAGCTGGTTCTCGACCAATCGGGCCTGCTTGCGTTTCGCTTCCTGTTCCTCGTAGGCTTTGCTATTGCGCGTCGTATCCACCGCGGCCGATGCCCGTGTCTCCTCGTACCCTTTCTTGTGCACTTTGCAACCGGAAGCGATGCAGACCTGCAGCGTCTCGCCAGGCTTGCGCAGCTTCTTGTCGCGATCGCCCATGTAGCCGCGATCGTTGGCGTCGCTCCAGTTGGCGGTGACGCCACCGCGCACGTTTGGGCAGCTGTTCTTCTTGGCTTCGATCCACTGCCCGGCCTTGAGCACCTTCGATGGATCCGCAGTCGTCGACATCGCGCCGGACGCGGTCACATCGTTGAAGCAGGTCGCAGGCTTCACACTGGAAAACTTCCAGCTCAGGCGCGGCACATGCTTCTTCTGCTTGGCGTTCAGATCCTGGCCGGACTCGCGCAGCTTGATCTCGACCCAGGCAACGGTCTTGTTCTTGAAGCACACGCCGTCGGTGCAGGTGGGCTCACCAATGGCCAGGTCGCCAAACAACGGCGCGTTGGCCTTGGTGTTCTTCTCGCAGTCGAGACACGAACCGGCGTCGGGCAGGAGATAGTCTTCCTCCATCGGCCAGGGCGCGCGCTCGAGCAGCTCGCCTGACTCGCGCTCGATGTGACGCTTCAAGGCCACAACTGATTCCGGTTCCCATGGCGCGTAGTAACTGTCTTCCTTGCGCTTCTCAATCGACGCCAGGCGTTCGCTGATCACCGCGTCAACGGTCTTCTTCGCACCCGCCTGCGTGTCGAGGCACCACTTCAGCGCCTCATTCTGCTCGGCCGACGCCAGGCGCGCCAGCAGCAGCGCGTGATCGATCGTGATCAGCTGCTTCCGTAGCGCATCCTGCGACCAGACGGTCAGCTCGCGCAGCTTCAGGCGCTTGGCAACGTAGCTCTGTTCCTTGCCTACCTTGGCGGCCACGGCAGGAATCGAGAGCAGCCGATCGAGGAGCTCGCCGAAAGCTTCAGCCTCTTCGAGCGGCGGCACGTCGACGCGCTGCAGGTTATCGACGAACGCCTGATCGGCGGCTTCTTCGTCGCTCATCTCGCGCACAATGCACGGGGCTTCGGTCAGGCCTGCAATGGTGGCCGCTTCGGAGCGGCGATGCCCGCACACGATCTCGTAAAGAGACGCGCCATTCTTATCAGCGACCCAGGCTTCAGCATCCGACTGATTCTCTTCTGCCGTGCCGCCATTGAAGGTCTGCTGGATATTGCTTCTGCCTACGATGTTTCTGACACTCGCGTAACGGACAAAGTCAGAGCCGTTCTCAACGTAGTGGAGGTCGGTCCTCGGACGGACCAGGAGCGGAGAGATAATCCCCAGCTCACGGATGGAAGCGGCCAACTCCTGCAGGCCTGCTTCGTCCATGGTCTGCCGCGGATTCTTGAGACTGGCGTGGAGCTGGTCGAGCGGTATCGAGCGAACTTCGTTGACAACTTCGATGGCAGTGCTCATCGGTCGCCCCCTTGCAGATGGCGTCCGAGCGCGATCACGAGAACGCACGCACCGGTAGCGAGGCCCATGACAAATCCCTGAAAGAAGGTCATTGCTGGCCTCCGTCGACGTCGGGGTACTGGAAGGGCACGGCGCACACGCACAGATCCGCGGGCCGATGGCACTTGGAGCACTTCTCATCCGCCTTGCGGCCGAAGAGAGCGTCGACGCCGTGCAGCTGCGACTGGCGAGCTTTGCGCAGAAGCGCTTCGGTGGAGACGCCGGCGCAGGCGTTCACGCACGCTGCGATACGGGCGGCGTAATCTTCCTCGTCGGGCTCGATCAGGTCGGTGCCCAGGCCGTCATAGACTTCGCGCCCGGTGAAGTCGAGCAGAACCCCGGGATGCTCGGGATCGATCATCCACGGCTCTGCGAATTCACCAGCCACCTGCGGTGGGGCCGGCGTGTGTGCTGCTCGGTCCACTTCTGTCTGGTAGAGGTTGACCAGGTCGGAGAGAATGCCGTCGACCTCGCCGGTCCTGCAGCCGCGGCCGTGGGCGATCACGCCCGGGAAGCCGGCGGCCTGGCACTCCGCACAGACGTCGTTCCTGAAGCCGGGGCGGCGGGTCTGGACCTGGACCAGGCGCCGGGCGGCAAACATGAGCTTGATGAGGAGAGCGCCGAGCTTGTCGGCGGGATGGACGCAGGGACTGACCGAGGGACTAGGGACTAGGGACTGAGGGACTGTCGGCCCGGGATTGGGCACTTCTGAAGTTTGGAGGATGCGAGAATCGTCCACGGAATTCTTACCTTTCCGTGAACCGAAAACCGGGCTTCAGGAGCAACGCCCCGAGGCTGACCCACGCCCATCAGGCCGTTGTTCCAGGCCTTTTGGACAGGCATCCCTGGGGATGCTGGCTTCTAACCCTTGCAGATTGTGTATCGGGGTAGCGCGGATTGCGATCTGGTGAGCTCGCTGGGACTCGAACCCAGGACCCACGCCTTAAAAGGGCGTTGCTCTACCAACTGAGCTACGAGCTCTCACCGGCCGCAACGCGATAGGTTGCAGCGATCAATTCCTGCGCTCATTCAAGTCTACCTTAGGGATTGCGCAAGGGCCAGTAGTCGGCCGAAGCTCCGCCAGGATGGACGATCCTCAATGCTCGTGCTTGCCGGGGCGAAGCATGAGATCCCTGATGGCTTCGCGCGGATCTTTGCCTCCCTCGAGAATGAGGTCCATCTGCTCGGTGATGGGCATTTCGATGCGCCGCTGGCGGGCGAGGCCGAGGGCGGCACGCGTCGTGTGTACACCTTCGGCGACCTTGCCGCCGAGCGAAGCCAGGATCTCCGGAAGCTTGCGGCCTTCGCCCAGGGCCACTCCGACGGTACGATTGCGCGAAAGTGTTCCGGTACAGGTAAGCACCAGATCGCCCACGCCCGAGAGCCCGGCGAGAGTTTCGCGGCGCCCTCCGCAAGCCACGGCGAGGCGGGTGATCTCGGCGATTCCACGGGTAATCAGGGCAGCGGAGGAGTTGTATCCGAGTCCCACGCCGGCGGCGATTCCGGCCGCGATGGCGATTACGTTTTTGAGTGCGCCGCCGAGTTCGACGCCGATAACGTCCGTCGACGTGTAAAGTCGCAGAGACTCCGATGAGAACTCGCGCTGCACCAGGCTCGCGACCGAGGGATCGTCGAAGGCCACGGTAACGGCCGTCGGCTGCCCCTCGGCGACTTCCTGCGCGAAGCTGGGTCCGGAGAAGGCGCCGATGGGCAGCGAGAGGCCCGATGTGCTCTCGGAAATCACCTGCGTCATGCGCAGGAACGTGCCGTTCTCGACGCCTTTGGTCGCGCTGACGATTATCTGGCCGGCATGCAGGTGCGGGCTGAGGCGCGAGAGCGTAGAACGAAGAAACTCTGACGGCACGACAGAGACGATGATGTCGGCGGACGCGACTGCAGTGTTGTCGCCAGTGACGGTGATGGCCGGCGGAAGTTTGAAGCCCGGCAGGAACTGGATGTTTTCGCCGGCGTCGAGGATTTCCTTCGCGGCTTCGGGGCTGTGGGCCCAGATTGTAACCGAGCGGCCGTTGCGCGCCATGGCGAGGGCAATGGCGGTGCCCCAGGCTCCGGAGCCGAGCACAGCAATCCTGGGTGCCATGGGGAGAATGGTCATGCAGTCTTGGCGGCACCGAAGCGGTGCTCGTTGCCGGCCAGCAAGCGCCGGATGTTGGGATGGTGCTTGACGATGATCAGCAGGGCCACAACCGCCTGAACGGCGATGAAGAAGACGGGCCGATCGCCCTTGACCATGAACCAGGCGAAGACGGGAAAACTCGCCGCGCCAAGAATGGACGCCAGAGAAACATAGCGAGTCAGGGCACAAACGATCGCGAATACGGTAATCGCGGAAAGAGCGGCCCAGGGAGCAGCAACCAGGAAAACGCCGAATCCGGTGGCGACGCCCTTGCCCCCGCGAAAGTGCAGCCACACGGGAAACATGTGGCCGAGAACTGCAAAAAGAGCTGCCAGCGCTTCGACATTGCGCGGTGGCACCGTGGGAAGAACTGAACCGGCGATCATGGCGGCGAGCAGCACTGCGAGCGCGCCCTTGCACACGTCAAGAAGGAACGTGGCCGCCCCCAGGGCCTTGCCCTCGGCACGAAGAACGTTGGTGGCGCCGATGTTGCCGCTGCCCACAGTGCGGATATCCTGGCGGCGAAAGATGCGCACCAGCAGATAACCCACAGGAATAGATCCAAGCAGGTAAGCTGCTATCGCGATCCAGAGAAATGCGAGGAGCATACCGGACTGAGTTTAGCAGGTGGAGGGGCATGGCTCTAAGCCGCTGAATGCTCGCGTTTAATGCGGAATGCGGGTACCCCAGGTCGCGATTTTGAGACCTGGGGTAAGTTCAGCAACTAATACCGTTCATCGGCGGAGGGACCGTAGAGAGCAGGGACCGTCGCTTCATTCAGGCGCAGGTAGACGGTCAACTGCCCGCGATGGTGGGCGAGGTGGCTGAACACGGCGTTCGCAATCATGAGGTAGCGCGGCTCTTGCGATACGGCGCGCCCGCCCATCTTGAAGGCCCACGGGGTGAGCAAATGATCGTTGTTCGTCGATTCGAGCGATCGCCGCGCACTGTCCAGAGCCTCGTCGAAACCGGCGATCAGTTCTGCGCTGGTTGCCGCGACTCTCGGGCGAAAGCCCTGGCTTGCCTGATCGTCCAGGTTGAGTTCATCGCGCTCGATCATCAACGTGATCCATCCCGGCATGCCGGCCACCAGCGCGGCAAGATACCCGAGCGGCATCGATTTCTCATGCGGCTTGAAATCGTTGTGGCCCTCGGGGACGCGGGCGATGGCTTTGCGCGTGAGGGTGGCCTCGCTCTCGAGTTGGGCGAGCAGATAGCTCTTCAGATCCATGGATTTGATCTCCTCTCGGGGATGAGGTTCAGTTTTCTGGCGCAGTTTGTCGACAGGACATAAGACTTTGCGGCGTCGCCATGCTTGAACATCGCGTACCGCGCTTCTCCGGGGCCGCGCGAATTGAGATTGAGCATCCTGAAGATCTCACGGGCAAAATCGACGGGCGCGACGGCGGAAGCGGAAATTGCGCCGTCGCCGACAATCGAAGGCACGCCGCAGTAGAAGGCCGTCCCGCGATGGCTGCTCGAGATAAGGTACTCGCGGGTGTCGCCGGCGTGGCGAAGACGATCGAGGAACCCCGCTCGTGCCAGTGCAACCGTGGCGGCGCAAATGGCCGCGACCGGTGTACCGCAAGCCATAAACCGGGAGGCCAGTTGCAGCGCCTCGCCATGGGCGTCGCTCTCCCATGACCGGCCGCCGGGCAGAATCAGCATGGCACTCGAATCGGGGGTGACGGCGTCAATCGAAACATCCGGCTGGATCAGCTCCCCGCCCAGGGTCGTAATAGGCCTGAGACTGGCTGCGACAGTTACGAGGCGATAGCGGCCGGATTGGAACTGGGGACTGTTGATAGCTGCGGCAGCCAGGGCCGCCTCCCAGTCTTCCATGGCGTCGAAGATGAATAAGTGAACCATCTTTGTGGTCGGAGTATTCATGGGGGAACCTCAACCTTTCATGCACATTTCCATCTTCATGTTTCATATATGACAAGACATGTCATAATTGACGCGCGACCATAAAAATATGTTGAACGCGGGAAGGAATTGTTCGCGATGAAGGCTGATCGGTTGCTCTCGGTTCTGCTGTTAATGCAGGCCCGGGGCCGCATGACCGAGCGTGAATTGGCGGAGCGGCTGGAAGTTTCCCAGCGCACCGTTCATCGCGATCTCGAAGCAATCAGCGCCTCCGGCGTTCCAGTCGTGGCTTTGCGTGGCTCGCAGGGCGGATGGGAGCTGGAAAAAGGCTGGCGCACGCAGGTACCTGGTCTGGACGAGGCGGAATTGCGCGCCTTGCTGATGGCGCAACCGCGCGTCGTGGGCAACCAGCGCCTGGCCGCCGCTGCCGAAAGCGCGCTCAACAAGTTGATGGCGGCGCTGCCTGGACCAATGCGAGAACAGGCGGTCGCCATACGGGAACGGCTGCATGTCGATCCCACGGCCTGGTGGCAGACGGGCGAAGACCTTTCCATGCTCTCGGTCGTGCAGGACGCGGTGGCACGCGAACGGCAGCTGGCCTTCGACTATGTGCGCGCCGATGGGCAGCGAAGCGCGCGAACCGTTGATCCCCTGGGTCTGGTAGCCAAAGGTACGATCTGGTACCTGGTAGCGCGCGGGTCTACCGGGATGCGGACATTCCGGGTATCGCGCATGTCGGCCGTGACCATGCTGGCCGGCGGATTCGAGCGGCCGGCGAAATTTGACCTTGCCGCGCATTGGGCCAAGGCCACCGCGGAGTTGGAGGGCAGGCGCCGGCGTTTTCCGGTGGTGCTGGCGCTCGCCCCGCCAGCGGCGCAAATGCTCGGAGTGCGTTGTCCCACCTCACCGGTCGCCAATCTTGAGAGCTTGAAGGAGTTGCCGGAAGGATGGGCGGTTTTGAAAGCCGAATTCGAGGACGAGGAGTTCGCCCGCTTTGTGGTGCTCGGCCTGGGAGCGCGCGCGCGAGCGATTGAGCCGCGCGAGTTTTGCGACAAGATCGGGCGGGAGATTAGTGCGATGGCGGGACAAACTGCCTCGACGGCCAATTCGAGAATTGCCGGGGCAGCAGAATGATTCGGCATGTCCGCTTGCACATCGGGCGCGGGCTTCAATCAACCATGATTTCGCCCGGCAGGATCGGCCGGGTGCGGGGGAGAATCCCGCGCCAGGCCAGCACTCCCATAAACGCAAGCGCGCCGGCGAAGACGATCAGTTTGATCAGGTCGCCAGGCTCGCCCCGGGGCAGCATCTTCCACAAGACGAGCAGCAGCGTCTGGCCGGTGGTGACCGCCCATACCGAGCCGTAGAAGTAACGCCGCTCCGTTCCTTCATGTTTAGTGGAGCGGCCCACCCGCGGCAATAAACCGGCCGCGCCCAGCAGCAGGATCACCGCGCACAACGGAAGATACGCGTATTGATACAGCTGCTTCATGATCCAAACGCCGGAGACAACGGCGATAATCAGACCGGCAAGGTTGAGCAGCGCGAAATTGAGTACCGCATTCCACGCAAACGTGTAGCAGACCTTGCGATAAAGAGGGTTGGGCTTGTCTTCATCGAAGCGCAAAATGTAGGGAGCCGGTTCGACTCCGGGCAACTGTCCCTGTATGCCGGCGATTCCTGTGCCGATCAGCACCGCGCCCAGCCATATGGAATTGGCCAGGGTGAAACCGTGAGCGAAAAGGCTGAACGTCAGTGGACCTGGCGCCAGAAAGAAGACCCAGATCCAGATCGGCCAATGAGCAAACCGGTAGTACGTTTTGTTGCGCACGCGCATTTTTCGAGCGTCCGCAAATTCAACCCTTCCGCTGTATCGCATCAATCGCAGTTTTTCAGAGCGCGTGGCGAGGCGTCAATCAATCGCTACACGGTGGTGCGACTGGGATCTCAAATCAGCGCTTGACGCTGAAATCACCGCGTCTTCTTGCATCTCACATGTATGCTCTCTGCGCACCTTGTCCTACTCCTCGTGGTCGTCGCCAGCATCGTGTTGATGCTGGTTCGGCCACGCGGAATCGCCGAGGTCTATTGGATCGGCGCCGGAGCGCTGCTGCTGGTCGTCCTTCAGCTTGTTCCCCTGGGCCTGGCAGGGCACGCGATCGCGGCCGGAACAGATGTGTACCTCTTCCTTACCGGCATGATGCTGCTCTCGGAACTGGCGCGCTTCTACGGTGTCTTCGACTGGCTGGCTGAAGTCGCCGTCGAACATGCGCGCGGGTCACGAACACGCCTCTTCACCTTGATCTACGCGGTGGGAACGGTGGTCACGATCTTCATGTCCAACGACGCCACGGCGGTGGTGTTAACTCCGGCCGTGTTCTCAGCGGTGCGCAAATCGAAGGCCGAACCGTTGCCGTATCTGTTTGCGTGCGCACTGATCGCCAACGCAGCTTCGTTTGTGCTGCCCATTTCCAATCCGGCCAACCTGGTAGTGTTTCGCACCCGCATGCCTTCCCTCGCGCACTGGCTGGCGGCATTCACGTTGCCGTCTGTATTTTCGATCGCGGCCACATACATCGTCTTGCGTTGGTATTTCCGGCGCGAACTCTCAGGCGCAATGGCCGACGGCGACGGCATCGGTCGGCTAAACCCGTCCGGCAAACTCGTGTTCATTGGTATTTGGATCGTGGCCGGCATTCTGCTGGCGGCTTCCGCATTGAACAAGGATCTCGGGCTGCCCGCTTGCCTGTCAGCCCTGATCGTTGCCGGCGTTGTCCTGGTCAAGACGCAAACGAATCCAATGCGAATCGTTCGCGATATCAGCTGGAGCGTTTTGCCGCTGGTGGCCGGCCTGTTTGTCCTGATGGACGCCATCGTCTCCATCGGCGCGTTGCGTTACACGGCGGCCGCACTGGCCTGGGCCGAGAAGCTACCCTCCGTGCTCGGCGCGATGTTGACGGGAGCGGTGGTTGGCGTGGGAAACAACCTGATTAACAATCTTCCCCTGGGGTTGATCGCGGGAAGCACGCTGAATTCTCAGCATGTGCAAGGCGTGATCGAGAACGCGGTGCTGATTGGAGTCGATCTAGGTCCGAACCTCTCCGTGACCGGATCGCTGGCCACCATTCTGTGGCTGATCGCGCTACGGCGCGAGGGGCTCCACGTGAGCTTCGGGACGTTCCTTAAAGTCGGCGTGATAGCCATGCCGGTGGCGCTGGCCCTGGCGCTGCTGAGCGCTGCGCTTTTGTAAGGGGTCTTTCCCTCGCTTTACATAAGCCTGCGTCGAATAAGATCGAGAGCCTGCGTCGCGGACCACTCGCGGATGCGCGTGCGCGAGCCGCGAAAGGTGTATTCGAGGACTTCGGTTTTCTGCGCATCGCTGATGGCGATATACATGCGTCCGATGGGCTTGGCTTCGGTGCCGCCGGTGGGGCCGGCGACGCCCGTGATCCCAAGGCCGAGGGTCGCGCCGGTGCGCTGGCGAATCCCTGACGCGAGCGCCTTGGCCACTTCTTCCGACACGGCGCCATGCTGCGCGATCAGATCGGGGGCGACATTGGCGAAAGAGATCTTCAGCTGATTGGAATAGACGATCGCGCCGCCCAGGAACGACCGTGAACTGCCCGGAACGGACGTGATGCGTTCGGAGATGAGACCGCCTGTGCAGCTCTCCGCGACCGCGAGCGTGGCCTGGCGCAGCCCCAGGTAGTAGAGAACGATCTGCTCCAGCGAATCGCCCTGCGAGGAGTAGAGCCAGTCGTCGAGCGCCTCTTCCATGCGGCTGGCCAGCTCGTCGACACGCGCCTGGGCGGCTTCCTGGATCGGCTTGGAACAGATCAGCGTGAGCTGGATGTCTCCGGCGTGGGCCAGGATGGTGGTTTCCACGTCGGTGTACTGGGTGTAGATCGGCGCAAGCAGCTTGTCGGCCTGCGACTCGGGGATCATCGCGGCCTTCAGCATGCGCTTGGCGATGAAGCGCGGCGGAAGGATTTCGCGCAGGCGCGGAACGCACTCGGCGTCAAACAGCGGCTTGCACTCGGCCGGCGGGCCGGGAATGAGCATGATGAGCTTGCGATAGCCATCGTAGAGCGTGTCGATCCACTGGCCGGGCGCGCTGCCGTTGGGATTGGGAAGAATAGTGGCGCCCTTGATGACGTCGGCCTGCTTGAGATTGTTCGAGGGCATGGCGATGCGCCACGTGGCGGCGCGCGCATGCAGCGCGGCCACCTGGGTATTGTCGCGGCTGCAGGGTGAGCGAGAGCGCGTCGGCGGCGGCCTCGCGCGTGAGGTCGTCTTCGGTGGGGCCCAGGCCCGCCCATCAGGACCAGAATGTCGGTGCGCCCCAATGCCGTTCGGATGGCATTGACAAGATCCTTGCGGCGGTCGCCCACGATGGTCTTGAAGGCGACCACGACGCCAATCTCGTTGAGCTTCTCCGTGAGGTAGAGAGAGTTGGTGTCCTGCCGGTACGGGGTGAGCATCTCCGAGCCGATGGCGATGATTTCAGATTTCATAAGGACAGCTTCTAGCTCCTAGCCTCTAGCTTCTAGCCTCGGTTTCAACAATGCAGGGCTTCTTACTTTCCGGTGGCAGGTGTCTTTATCGGCTACGGAACCAGCTAGAAGCTAGCGGCTAGAAGCTAGAAAAGGTTCAGTCCTTCAACACCCAAGTCCACATCATAAACGGCTTCGTTGGTGGCGAGGACAGCTGTACCGAGAGGCGAGAAGGCGATGCCGACAAGATTGTTGCCCGCCAGCACGAGGCTGGCTTCGCCCTCGGGCTGTGACGCGGACGATGCCGCGGCGGCCGTGGAGGCAGGCGGCGAGATAGATGCTGCCGTCGCGCGCCAGTGCCAGTCCCTGCGGGCGGCCGAGGCCGCGATACCAGGCGCGGGTGTCGCCGTTGGGTTCGATGGCCCAGATGGCGTCGTTGGATGACAGTGTGGGACCGGTGACGAAGAGCACCCCCGAGCGGTTCACGGCCAGGTGATACGCCGACACGCTGGGCTCCAGCGTGGCGTGGACGAAGATTTTTCGGTCGGTATTGATTTTGAAGATGGTGCCGCTGCGGTCGCCGACGAAAAGATTGCCCTGGCGATCGAAGGCAGCGCCGGTGGCGACGCCCATGCCTTCGGCGTAGACCGTGAATTCGCCCGCGGCATCGACGCGGTAGACGGTGCCCTCGGCGCGCGAAGTGACGAAAAGGTCGCCGTCGGCGTTGAAGGCGAGGCCCGGTGGCGTTGAGGATTCCGGTGACGAAAGGTGTACCGCGCCCGTCGGGGCTGACGCGGACCACGGAGACCGGCGTCGCCTTTCCGCGCTGGCCGGAGATGGTGGCGTAAATCATGCCGGAGCGGCTGACGGCGGGGCTGGTGACGGGGTGAAGGCCGGCGGTGAGTTCGCGAGCGACGCGCAACGGGGCTGAGTTGCTCGCGCCATGGGGCGTGCGCACTTCAATCAGGCCGGTGGAAGCCAGTTCGGGCACCCGGAAAGCAAGGCGACCGGGACGGCTCATCACCACGTGGGCCGCGGAGCCGTCGACCAGCACCGCCGGAGGGCCGTAAGCTGTTGGGGCCCAGATGGCTGCCGGTCAACTCGACCTCGCCCAAGGGCAGAGCGGCGGCGGGCATGACGTCGTCGATGCGGGGTTCGGGAAACGCTTCTGCGGGTTGGGTGCGGGAGCGGGGCATAGCGGGCTAGATCCAAAGCCGCAAGAACGCTGCGACACCCCAAGCATACAACCCGGCGGCAACGTCGTCGAAGACGATGCCCCAGCCGGCCGGAAGGCGTTCCAACTGGCGCGCGGGAAAAGGCTTGGTGATGTCGAAAAGCCGGAAGAGGATCAGGGCGATGAGCGCATGGCGCCAGTCCGCGGGGCTGCCCAGAAGAGCGATCCACTGGCCGGCCACTTCGTCGATGACCACGAAGCCCGGGTCGTGCCGGCCGCTTTCGCGAGCAGCGATGGTGGCGGCGGGCACGCCGAGCGCGATGGAAACCACGATGCCGCCAGCAAGCACGAGGAGCAGAGTTGTCGGCGAAGCATGGAAGACCCCATGCGAAGCCGGCCCACAAAAGCACCGCGGCCACCGATCCCCAGGTGCCGGGGCCCGGCTTGCCCAGGCCGGCGCCGAAGAAAGTAGCGACGGTCCAGGCCCACAGTGTCTTGCGGGCCGCGGCGGGCGGCGCGGGGGACTCGGCCCCGTGGGGCTCGGTTGCGGCCCTATTCATCCTCCGACCCTTTGTTCCGGCCGCCGGCCAGCTCGCCGAGGTCTTCAAGCACCTCGGGATCGAGGACCGGAGAACTGATCTTGTAAACGCCCATGGCCCACTTGCCGAGATCGATCTTGCGGCAGCGGTCGCTGCAGAAAGGGAAGTCTTCGTCCTTGGGTCGAACAATCATGCCGCAGGTGGGGCAGTGGAGAAGCTTTGGCGGATTTTTTCTTTGCGGGAGCCATTTTCCTATGTCTTATTATCTCGCGATAGGGCAAGCCGGCGCACGGCGACCACAACGCCACTGGCCCAGGATATGGGAACAACGACAAACCGGGGATCAGTGGTCAGCCGATTCAGGAGGACGGGCACCTTTTCGGCGTGGCCTTCGGGCCAGTTCGGCTGCGGGAGCATGTCATCGATGATGTAGAAGCCGCCCGATTTGACCACCGCGAGAGCTTCATCGAGCGCTTCGTACTTTCCCGGCAAGGCGTCGGCGAAGACAAGGTCGAAGCTTTGCGGAGGCTGTCGGCGGAGGAATGCCGCGCCGTCTTCAGCGATCAGCGTAAGGCGCCCATCGGTGCCCAGAATTTCCCGGGCCACCGCCTGCACCTGCGCATCGGTGTCGACGCTGATCAGGGTAGATCCTGCATCCATCCCGGCCAGCAGCCAGGCTGTGGCCATGCCTGTTCCGGTACCCAACTCGAGCAAACGGCCAAACGGCTTCGACGCGGCGAGCGTACGCAAGAGCGCGCCGGTGCGCGGCTCAGAGGCCATGTTGAATTTCAATGCCTGGGTGCGTCCCAGAATCGCGTCGAGGGCCGCAGGCTGTTGGATATAGCCGAGGTCGTCCATTGCAACTGCAAGTCTACAGAGGCCCGGCGACCACGCGCGCCACAACGTCGTACTCATGCGCTTCGGTGATTTCGGCCTTGTAGAAACGGCCCGACTCGAGCGTCTCCAGGTCGCCGAAGTCGTTGATGTAGACCTTGCCGTCGATCTCGGGCGCATGGAATTCGGTCCGGCCTTCCCAGAGCATGGCCGTTTCCTCGCTCTCGCCCTCGGCCAGGATCACCAATTCGCGGCCGATCCACTGCTGCTTGGCGCGCTTCGAAATCGATTGCTGCAGCTTCATGAGGCGGCGCTTGCGGGCCTCGATGGTGCGCTTGGGAACCTTCGCATCGAGCGTATGTGCGCCTGAGCCCTCTTCATCGGAGTAGCTGAAGACCCCGAGCCAGTCGAATTTCCCCTCGCTGACAAACTCCTCCAAAATCTCAACGTCCCGAAGTGACTCGCCGGGGAAGCCGACGATGAACGAGGTGCGCAGGGCAATCCCGGGGACCGCGGCCCGGACCTTGTCCAGAGTCTTGAGAAAAATGTCCGCACCCGCACCGCGCTTCATCCGTTTGAGAACGTCGGGTGAGGCATGCTGCAGCGGCACATCGAGGTATTTGCAGATGTTGTCGTGCTTGGCAATGGTTTCAAGCAGGCGCCCGGTGATGCGGTTGGGATACGCGTAGAGAAAGCGCAGCCAGCGCAGGCCCTCGATCGCCGCCAGGCGGTCGAGCAGTTGCGCCAGTCCGTCCTTCAGGCCCAGGTCTTCGCCGTAGCAGGTGGTGTCCTGGCCGATCAGCGTGATTTCCTGTACGCCCCGGGCCACGAGCTGTTCTGCCTCCGCAACCACTGACTCGAATCGGCGCGAACGGAATTTGCCGCGCAGGTTGGGGATGATGCAGAAGGTGCAGGGATGGTCGCATCCCTCGGCGATCTTGATGTAAGCCGATGTCTGGCCGGTTGAAAGCAGGCGCGGCGTCGTGTCGTCGTAGAGATACGTCGGCAGCAGGTGCGCGGCGCCTTGCCAGTCATCCCGGCGAAAACGGCCTTGCTGCTCGCGGAGCTGCCCTTCCGGCCTTGAAGCGGTTGACTCGCTCTTGTGGGAGCCGGAGAGCGACTCCTGGCCCGCTCGTATGTCGCCGTGGCCATTGCCGGTGAGAATGTTGAACAGCGACGGCGGCGCGAGAGGCCCGGGCGCAATGCCTGCTGCCTCGAGAATCGATTCCAGCTCGCCAGTGCCGACAACCGCGTCAACTTCGGGGATGTTCTTGCGGATTTCGTCGCGGAAGCGCTCCACCAGGCAGCCCGCGACGATCAGCTTGCTTGCGCGGCCTTCGGTCTTGTGACGCGCCATTTCGAGAATGGTGTCGACCGACTCTTGCTTCGCAGTATCAATAAAGCTGCACGTATTGACGACCAGGATGTCGGCCTCTTCAGGCCGCGCAGTCAGGCGTGCGCCGGCGCGGTCCAGCAGGCCCATCATGACCTCTGAATCCACGAGGTTTTTGGGGCAGCCTAACGAAATAAAGCCCACGGTGGGTGCCGTGGGAGGGGAATCTTTGCTCACCTGTCTATTTTAGCTGGAAGTTGACTCAAGAAGAAGGCGGCGAGGAACCCGGAGAGGGCAAACCCCGTAACCGGCACCGGCTTATCACACGAGAATGTAGTACGAGTCACAGACGGGTTTACCGATTAGCGCTTCAATAACCGGCGCAGTATCGCACCCTCGCTATCGCGACCCAACCATCCTCAACCTACGGTCACGATAGTCGACTCACATCGACAACTCGCTGATTTGAAACACCGGGAAAGGAGTCTCGCATGTCCCCCATTGTCACAAAACCTGAATTTCGGGCTCCGTCGGACATTCTGGAAAAGGAAGTTGCGCGTCTAAATGTTCCGCTGCCGAAAGCGCCGCTGGCCGTCGTGGCCACGCCCCTCCTTGGCACCTGGGTCAACTGCAATCACCAGGCACCCGGCCTGGTGCGGCTGATGATTTCCGCCATCGGCAACGGCGTGATGGTCCACGGCTTTGGCGCTTGCACGCCCACTCCCTGCGACTGGGGCGCTGTCCCCGGCCATATCTATGCGGACAATGTGACGGCCACGCCGGCGGTCGCCTTCTCGGCGATTTACACCTTCGCCTTCAAGCAAACAACAATTGTAGGACGCCTGCTGAATGGCGCTCTCATCGTCGAGACCTTCGACCACTTCACCGACAACAGCGGCCGGGCAGACTACTATTCGCTCAATATCCTGAGCCAATAAGGTTTGTCGCTCGCCTTGTCATCAATCCATCTTGTGGGCGTCCGCTCGACAGGAGCGGACGCCCACATTTCCCTTGGCTGTTCCTGGCAGGCTGCGGAAAAAACTCGTTTCGTCTCGCGTTTTGTAACAGGGCACGACTTCAGTCGTGCCGAGGCCGCTTCAAAATCAACGCGGGCTTTAGCCCCTGTGAGCTTCGTATCTCCAATCTGGCTGGATAACAGGAGTCTTTTCGCAACCTCCTAGGCCCGATCGAGATTCTTGAAGATGTCGCGGATGTTTCCATTGACATCATCCTGCAAAGGAAGTGTATCCCCATCACTGAAGTGCGGATGCCCCCCGGCTTGGATTCGCGCCAGGAACTCAGCGTAGTGGTTCGATTGCAGCGACCGCAGCGAGGCCACGGTAAATCGCTCCTGCATCTGCGCGATGGTCAGGCCGGCCTTCTTGCCTTCCTCCACCTTTCCCGTCAGCTCCTCGATATAGTTGCGCTGGTTGGTCATCACCATGCGGTCCGACTGCATGGGGCCATGGCCGCCCAGAACATACTTGAAATCCGCGAGCATGACGTTATCGATCGTCGCAGGCCAGGCATGGGGAAACCCGTCGCCGAGGTTGGGAAGCCAGCCATGACTGGCGTCCCCGGTGGCCAGCGCCCGCTGTTGCGGGCAAAACACGAACACATCGCCGGCCGTATGCGCATGGCCGTGAAACTCAAGGTGCAGATCGAAAGCCGGATCGCGCAGCAGATACGAATCGTCGAACGTAATGGTCGGCAATTCGAGCGGGTAGTCTTTGAGTTCAGCCTGGTAGGACTGCATCTGCCGAATCTGCTCCGCGCAGAAGGCTTTCTCGGCGGCCGAGCTGGAATGGGCCGCCCGCTGCTGCATCTTGTCGATTTGCTGCGGAACCTCCTCGAGCGAGGCCTTCATGCGAACGATCGCAAGCTCCGACATGAGCTGCTTAGTGGCGTTGGTGGCAATGAAATCGACCTTCCCACCCGTCTGGCGATAGGCGCGGTCCCCCTGCGTATGATCCCAGTGGAAGTGCGTGTTGATCACGTACCGCACCGGCTTGTCGGTCAGTTCGCGCTTGATCTGCGCCACCAGCGCCGCGGCCGCCGAAGGCTTGGAATGAGCGTCGACCACCACCACGTCTTTTGATCGCACGAAGACGGCGCCGTTGCAGTTGATCATGGCCTGGGGACGGGCCTTGGCAAAGTACACGCCCTCGGCTGCCTTCTCCAGATCGAACAGCTTGTCGTCCACCGGCGCGGCAGTGGCGCGCGCCCATGCCGCGCGATGCCAGGCCAGCTCCACAACGGACGCGCCCGCCAGAGTCCCTCCCATAAGAAGGCGCAGGAAGTCGCGGCGGGAAGTGTGGTGGTGGCCCGCGTGAGGATACTCGTGAGGGTGGCTATGAGGTGTGTGGCTGTGCAGGCGGTCGCTCATCGGTCTCTCCGTGTTTCCCTGGCGGGGAAAGGATACCTCGTCCGGCGTAGGGCCGGGCGCTTCTGAAGATACTTTCGTTCCCGGACTTTGTTCCAGGACCCTGTCGCGAGGCCTCGGGCCGGCGGGCCATGGGGTGGTAAAATCAAGTGTGCCGGGTCCTACGCGACGTAATCCCGCCAACCCCGCCAGGTCCGGAAGGAAGCAACGGTAACGGGCTAGTACGGGCGCAGTAGGTCACCCGGTACTTTGAGGGCGCCGAAGGCGCCTTTATTATTGCCCGAGGACAGTCCTTATTTGTTCCGTTGCGGCTGAATTGAAGTTTCACCATTGATGTCGAGCGCGAGTCTCCGCCGCAGGTTTCGCGCGCCCAGGAGAATGCCTTGACTCTCACTGTTCGTCCCGTGGTGGGCCGGCGCGCCAAGATTACAGCGCTCGGCACCTACGTCCCTCCTCAAGTACTGACCAATAAAGATCTCGAAAAAATGGTGGACACGAACGACCAGTGGATCCTGGAACGCACCGGCATTCGCGAACGGCACGTGCTTGCCAAGGGGCTTGGCACCAGCGACATGTGCGTGGAGGCAGCGAAGAAGTGCCTGGCGGCGCGCGGCATCGCGCCCAGCGAAGTTGAAGTCATTATCGTCGGAACCGTTACCCCGGATATGATGTTTCCCTCCACGGCCTGCCTGGTGCAGGACAAGATCGGCGCCAAGGGAGCGTGGGGATTCGATGTCTCGGCCGGCTGCTCGGGATTTGTCTTTGCGCTGCAGGCGGGTGTGAAACTGGTGGAGAGCGGCGCGCAGTCAAAGGTGCTGGTGTGCGGCGCCGATGCCAATACGCGCATGACCGATTACACAGACCGCGCTACCTGCGTCCTCTTCGGGGATGGGGCGGGCGCTGTTCTCCTTGAGCCGGCTGAAGAAGGCGAGATCGGCATGATCGACTTTGTGCACGAGATCGATGGCTCGGGAGGCGTAGCGCTCAACTTGAAGGGCGGCGGCAGCCTCAATCCTTCCTCCCACGAGACCGTCGACAAGAAGATGCATTACATCTACCAGGATGGACAGGCTGTTTATAAGTTCGCCGTCCGCAAGATGGCTGAAGCCACGACCAAGCTGCTTGAGCGCAATGGCGTGACTGGCGCCGACCTCGGCTGCTTTATTCCTCACCAGGCCAACAAGCGCATCATTACTTCTACCTCAGACCGGCTCGGCATGGACCCGGAGCGCGTCATCATCAACATCGACAAGTACGGCAATACGTCCGCCGGAACCATTCCCCTGGCCATGGAAACCGCCATCGAGCAGGGCAAGCTCAAAAAGGGCGACCTGGTGCTGCTGGCCGCGGTGGGCGCGGGTTTCACGGTGGGCACGGCCCTTCTGCGCTGGGAAATCTGAACGGTGATGTGCAGATCGGGGAACACGCGGTACATGCCGCGCATCATCGCCTCATCGGCCTCTGCCCCGGTTGGCTTGCCTCCGGGCCCGTCATGGTCCAGAAAATCCGCACTCATGTTGTCGTGAATCACTTCGGCTCGTTGATTGTTGACGAAATCCTCGAAATGCCTCCGCACCCGCGCCTTCATCTCGCTCGTGGACAGAGAGGTCGCCATGCATGCCTCCGTTGCGGGGATTATATGCGAGGCGATTTACGCGATAACGAAACCGGCCGGCAACTATGATTCCCGAAAGGAACTCAAACCGCCATCGCGTTCATTGAAAAATCGTAGGCCGGCAGGATGCCAAGTTCAGCCGCCTTGCGGAAGAAGCAACGCATGCCTTCCACGCACTCCTCATCGAGAATGTAATGAATGTTGGAAGTGAAGTATGAATGGATCACGTCCTCGGGAAGCGGAAGGCGTGCCGCCCATTCACTTGCCAGGGCTTCAATGTTCTGCAGGCCGTGGTCGCGGGAGCGGATTAGGTCCTCAGCAACTCTCTCGTCCAAAACCCCGCCGCACGCAGTGCTGCCCCAGACGGCGGAGACGAAGGGAAGGCCGGTAACGCTGCGCCATTCTTCGGCCAGGTCGTGATAAACAAGTTCTTCGCCGGTGCGTTCTTCGCGGTTGGCCAGCTCTTCAAGGGCCAGCAGCGCGGGATCACCAATCACGATGGCGGCTTCGGCACGATCGAGCATCGTGTCGAGATCTCCCGGCATGGGCACGTACTCGACCGATAGATTGCCCCAATGATGAAAAAGGATGCGGGCATGCGCAATGGTGGTGCGGCTGGCCGTGTCGGCAGCCAACGTGCGCAGCCTGGCTAGCGGCTGACGCGCGCGGCGGACCAGCAGCAGAGAGCGCACGCGGCGCTTCGATGCGATGGTGCAACCAGGAAGGACACGCAATCCTGGCGTGACGGCGAGCGAAGCGACCGGAACCAGCCCGATGTCAGCAGTCCCGGCCGCCAGGCGATCGGCGCATTCCGACGGAACCATGTAATCGATCTGGTATCGCGAAGCCAACTCGCTTTTGAGCGGAAGGTGCTCGAAATCCCACATCAGAGGCGCCGGATTAACAAAGCGAATCGCCGCGATGCGCAGACGATACTGATCGGACTCAGGCACATCTTGAGTGTAAATTGTCGCGCTCGATCAGGTTGACGCGCTTAGGGCGCACGCTTCCTGTGACAGTCGCGCTTGACTTTCGTCGTGGGCCGGGGTAACGTGAGCGCAATTACCAAGGAAAGGCGCCCTTTTCTCTTTCAGCCAGAGGCGATGTCTGTTTTGCGCCTGTAAGAGACCCGGCATGTCAAGATGATTTCAACCCAGGCCACGGAGCCCCAGAGGGCTTCGCACATTGAAGAAGACCTGCTGGCATGGCTGGCGATGGCGCTCTCGCCAGCGCTCGGTCCGAAGCGCATTCTGGATGCAAGGAAGGAGTTGCGGTCGGCGAGCCAGCTGTTTGAACTCTCTCTGACTGATCTGGAAGGGCTCCGATTTCCCGCCGAGACAGCCCACTTCATTTTCGATGGCAAGGCGCGCCGTGCAGCGGAGGAGGAATGGGCCCGGGTGACGGCACAGGGCGCCACCGTGCTCAGCTACGATTGTCCCGCGTATCCTGAACGGCTAAAAGAGATTTATGACCCGCCACCGGTGTTGTGGCTGCGCGGCGATGCGACTCTGCTGGCCCGCCCCTCGATTGCGGTCGTCGGCACACGCCATCCCTCTCCGTATGGATCGGGCGTGGCGGAGATGCTGGCGCGCGATCTGGCGGTGCGCCGCCTGCTCATCGTCAGCGGAATGGCGCGCGGTATCGATACCTGCGCGCACAAGGGAGCACTTGCGGCGCGCATGCCTACCGTGGCGGTGTGGGGAACCGGCATTGACGTCGTGTATCCCAAAGAAAACAGGAAACTCGCCGACGACATTCTCGCCGCCGGCGGCGCCATCGTGAGCGAGGTGCCCATGGGAACATTCCCGGCTCCGCAAAACTTTCCCCGCCGCAACCGAATCCTGAGCGGATTGAGCGTAGCGGTGCTGGTCGTCGAGGCGGCGGAGAACTCCGGGACCCGCGTCACCGCCCGTTGCGCTGCGGAGCAGAATCGCGATCTGTTCGCCGTGCCTGGAAACGTGACCAACAAGAATTCGTGGACGCCTAATACGCTGATTAAACAAGGGGCCAAGCTGGTGGCCACCTGGGAAGATGTGTGGGAGGACCTGCCCTCGCAGGTAAGGCTCGAACTGGAGGCCGAAGCCGGCCTTGCATCCAAACCCGAGTCTGCAGCATCTCTTTTGCCGGATCCGGGATTGAGACCCGAAGAGGCCATCGTCCTGGAGGTTTTGCGCGCGGATGAGTCCTTGCAGATCGACGAGGTCCTCGAATTGCTCGAGGCTCAATTAACGTCCTCAGAGGTATTTACAGCCCTTTTTGAATTGGAAATGGCGGGACGCATTCGGCAGTTGCCGGGCAAGAATTATGTTCGGACACTCTGACCTGGTTGTGCGATAAGCCAGCCAAATATTGGTTCCGCGCGATTTTTTTGACACCCGCGAAGTCGTTTGCGCGTACAGTGTTGAGAACGCTTTCGCTCGAGGATGCCAGCCGCGCCACTGGAAACGGAGCGGTCCGCCGTGATACTTTCCAATCTTCGCGACCATTTTTAGCTGCGGGACTTCGGAGAACGTAAAAAATAAATTCCGAGCGGTCGTCACAAATTGAGAGTCAAGGACAGTACGGAACACCTCGGTTCCGAGTCCAATAGCCCCAGGCGGGGTGTACGAGTAATAAGGATGGCAATGAGCAAATCACTGGTGATCGTCGAATCGCCGGCCAAGGCGAAGACGATCGAAAAATATCTTGGCAAGGGCTTCGAGGTGCTCGCGTCAGTCGGGCACATCATGGACCTGCCCAAAAACGAAATTGGCGTGGAACTCGAGAAGCGCACCTTTGAGCCGACCCTGATCGTATCTCCGGGAAAGGAGAAAGTTGTCGGGCAATTGAAGAAGGCGGCTGCCAGGGCGGACGAGATCTTTCTCGCGCCTGACCCGGATCGCGAAGGCGAAGCGATCGCCTATCATCTTGCTCTTCAGTTGGGAACGTCGGCCAAGGAAAAGAAAAAAATTCGCCGCGTTACGTTCAACGAGATTACCAAAAAGGCTGTGCAGGACGCATTTGCCCACGCTCGCGATCTTGATCAGAACCTGGTCGACGCGCAGCAGACCCGCCGTGTGCTTGACCGGCTGGTGGGCTACCAGATTTCTCCGTTGTTGTGGGACAAGGTTCGACGCGGTTTGTCGGCGGGCCGCGTGCAGACAGTGGCCGTACGCCTGATCGTGGAACGCGAGCGCGAGATCGGCGCATTCGTGCCCGTGGAGTACTGGACTCTCGACGCGGAGTTGCATCCCGAGAAGCGTGCCAATGACAGTTTCAAGTCGCGATTCATCGGAATCGATGGCGAACCGGCGCGCGTATCGAATGGTAAGGACAAGGATGGCAAAGATCAGTTTCTTGCCAACGCCCTGCCCGATAAAAAGACAACGGACGAAGTAGTGGCGGCCCTGGCCAATGCGAAGTGGTCGCTGGTGTCGGTCCAGTCGCGCGAGCAGCAGCGCCGACCCTATGCGCCGTTCATCACCAGCCAGTTGCAGCGCGATGCCGCCAGCAAGCTTGGATTCAACGTACGCCGCACCATGGGTGTGGCGCAGCGTCTCTATGAAGGTGTGGACCTGGGCCCGGATGGATCGACAGGCCTCATCACGTACATGCGTACTGATTCGCCCCGTGTCGCGCCCGAAGCCATTGCCGGGGCGCGCGAGTGGATTGGAAAGCAATTGGGCAAGCAGTATCTGCCCGAAACGCCCAACGTATACAAGGGCAAGAAGGACGCGCAGGACGCGCACGAAGCTATTCGCCCCACCGATGCCTCGCGCACGCCGGAATCAATTGCGAAATACGTCAGTGATGAACAACTCAAGCTCTACCGCCTGATCTGGCAGCGCTTTGTGGCCTCGCAGATGACACCCGCCGTGTTCGATGTGACCACCGCAAAGATTGCTGCAGTTTCGCGAGCCTCGGGCAAGACCTACGACTTTCGCACCACCGGCTCGGTAGTTCGCTTCGACGGATTTCTGAAGCTGTATGAAATCGCGGAAGACAAGAACAGCGACGATGAGGACGAGTCGAAGAATAAGCTGCCTAACCTGGATGGCGTAAGCACGCTGGAACTCGAGAAGCTCGACCATGAGCAGCATTTCACCGCGCCCCCTCCGCGCTACAACGAGGCTTCGCTGGTGAAGGTGCTTGAAGAGCGCGGCATCGGCCGGCCTTCGACCTACGCTTCCATCATCAACACCATCCAGGATCGCGAATACGTAACCAAAATTACCGGGCGATTCTATCCCACCGAGATTGGGATGGTGGTGTGCGACCTGCTGGTGAAGAATTTTCCTTACATCTTCGATACCACGTACACGGCTCGCCTTGAAGAAGAGCTGGACGACATCGAAGAAGGCAAGGAGAAGTGGACCGATCTTCTTAACGGCTTCTACAACTACTTCGAAGAAGAGTTGGCGGTTGCCGACAAGAACATGGAAGACATCAAGCGCATGGAAATTCGCACCGATGAAAAGTGCGACCTGTGCGGCTCGCCGCTGCTATTGAAGTGGGGCAAGTTCGGAAGCTTCTATGCGTGTTCGGCCTACAACAAGAAGGACCCCAACAGCTGCACCTTCACCAAGGAGAACACGGCCAACAAGCCCGACCTGAACACGCCGGAAGCGCAAGAGGCCGGTGAGCAGGAAGAATATTGCGAGAATTGCGGCAAGGTGATGGTCCTGCGGCGCGGGCCATTCGGCATGTTCATGTCCTGTCCCGATTACAACGCCGACCCCCCGTGCAAGACATTCCGCAAACTGAGCCAGAAGCAGCAGCAGAAGCAGTCGGCACCCCAGCCCACCGGCGAAGACTGCCCGCAATGCGGCAAGCCGCTGGTGCTGCGCCAGGGCGCCTATGGCGAATTCGTTTCCTGTTCCGGATATCCCAAGTGCAAATACGTTAAGCAGAATCTCATTGAAGGGATGAAGTGCCCCAAGTGCGGCACCGGCGACCTGGCGGAACGCAAGGCGCGCCGTGGCAACATCTTCTGGGGTTGCACCAACTATCCCAAGTGCGACTTCACTTCCAACTTCAAGCCGGTAGCGAAAAAGTGTCCTGAGTGCGGCAGTCCTTACCTGCTCGAAAAGACGCTGAAAACCGGCATCTACCTCGAGTGCCCGAACAAGAAAAAGAGCACCGAGGAAGAGGCGGCCGTACCCAAAAAGCGTGCCAAAAAAGGCGCCGAGCCGGAGCCGCAGAGCGCCGTGGTGTGCCACTATTCAAAGAAGATCGGCGACCCGCCGCCCCCGCCCACGGCTGAAACGCATGGACCCGTGCTGGAGAAAGAAAAGGACAAGAGCGGCAAGCGCGAATTGCAGCCGGTGTGACGGTGCCTCCGGTATCCGGTCGGTGCTCGCTGAGCTGTTACAGGCTTGCTCGAGTTCTCCACCGCTACGAATTCCAACATGCGTGCGCGGTCAGATCGGGTTCGACGCCCTCGTCCTCGTGTGGCCCGATCGAGTAAGATTCCAGCGGAGAGCCAAACATGGAAAGAATGCAGATGGAACGGATGCTGGCCACCCCGGCTGATGCGGAAATCATTCTCAAGCTGTATGAGTTGCGTCGGGAGACGGTGATGCGTCAGGCACGGGCCTGGGTCATTGGCGAGTTCTGGCCAGAAACGGCTGACGATTATTTTGCGATGGTTGCGAATTCAGCGGATCCCCATAACCCGTTTCTGAGGCAGGTCATTACGTACTGGGAGATGGCTGCAGCCATGGTGCTCCACGGCGCAGTTTCCGCAGAACTGTTTGTGGACTGCAACGCCGAGGGCTTCTTCCTCCTGGCCAAGTTTGCTCCTATTCTCGACGACATCCGCCAGCGGAACCCGATGTTCCTGAACAAGACTTCGGAACTGGTAAAAAGATTCACGGCGGCGGCTGCGCGATACGAAGTGGTCCAGAAGAACGTCGAAGCCATGCGGAGTCGCCGGCAGCAGGTCGCTCCTGTTGAATACGCCTTTGGACAGAAGTCCTGAACCCTTGGTTGGTTTGCCGGATTCGACTCCGTAGAGCATCATTGAAGGTGCATGAAATCCTTCCATAACCCCAAGGAGGTTGAAGTGAAACGTATCGTCGCTTTGCTGGTAGTGGTTTTCGCCTTTGCTGCTGTCACCGTTCGCGCGGCCGATTCATCCAAAATCAATGGCTGGATCTCCGACTCGATGTGCGGCGCCAAGCACGCCGGATCAGGCGCTGCCTGCGTCAAGAAGTGCGTCGAAGGCGGTATGCAACCGGTGTTTGTCGATGAAGAGAAGAAGGCGGTCTGGAAGATCGATAATCCCGACTCCGTCAAAGGCTTTTACGGTGATCATGTGACCGTTTCGGCCACCGCGGATGCGGAAAACAAGACCGTCCACATCGATTCAATCGCGGCTGCTAAGTAGATTCCGGACGCGAGATGGGTAGTTTTCCTGTCTCGCCACGACCACCGAACTCTGGTAGTGTCATAAGGATTGTCCCGGGGCAGCCGCGCGAAGTCGGCGCCGCGGGGCAACAATCGACGTTGTATTGGATTACCCATGGCACGAGCACTGTGGAATGGCGAGGTCATCGCCGAGAGCGATGTGACGGAGACGGTGGAAGGAAACGTCTATTTTCCTGAAACGAGCCTCAAGCGCGAATACTTTCGTCCCAGCAGCACCACTTCGACCTGTCCCTGGAAGGGGCAGGCCCGGTATCTTAGCCTTCTGATCGACGGGAACGAGAACCCCGACGCGGCCTGGTACTACCCCGATCCCAAGCCCGCCGCCCGCAAGATCAAAGGCTTTGTGGCTTTCTGGCGGGGTGTGGACGTCGAAAAATAGCCGCCGTTGACATGCGGAGACCGAATGCGGGTAGGTACGATTCTGCTGGCTCCATGCCTGGCTGCGGTGATGGCTGCGTGCTCTCATCCCACCGCTGCTCCACAATCGCATGGAGCCATGGCGCCCACGCTTACCGGCGATCCGGCGCATCCCGGAAATACGACCGGCTGGGTCGACACAAAGCTCTACTTCGGTCTGGGGCCTGCCGATCACCCCGAACAGGGGATCCCTGAATCCCGCTGGCGCGAGTTTCTCGACCGCGAAGTAACGCCTCGCTTCCCACATGGTCTGAGCGTGGCCGATGTCTACGGCCAGTGGCTGGGCAAGAGTCAGTCCGTCCCGGAGCGCCTGCGCTCCAAAGTCCTGATCATCGACTACCCTGACACGCAAGAAAACCGGGACAAGGTCGATGCCATCCGGGCCGCGTGGAAGAGCAGCACCGGCGATCAATCGGTATTGCGCGTCACGGAGCCTGCCGACGTGTCGTTCTGATCGGGTTCCTCAGACTGAATCCGCACTCAGGGCTGTCGTCTGTAGCAGTAGACGTGCTCCGTGATTTGTGGATTCGATCTGACCTCGATCGTTGTCCGATGCACCTCGTCCAACTGCGATGGCACCTTGTCTGCCAGCATGTCGTTGGAGAGCGCAAACCCACCCGGTTTGAGCATTGCCGAAAGGTTGGTGCGAGCCAGCGATTGTTCGAATGCGCCGTAGTAGATGAATATGTTGGTTCCGATAATCAGGTCGAACTTCTGATCGGGATCGGCTACAGCCAGATGCTGAAACACGATGTTCATGTCGACCGGAGTGATTTGCCTGGCGATCTCCGGCCGGATGCTCACGGCGCGAATGTGGATTGCCTGCGCAAGCGCGAGAGGAACAGGCGCGGGCTTCACGGGCGATCCAATCTGCGCCCCCAGTATCTGCCAGTATTTATCAAAGGCCGTAAAGTACTCTTCGTTGAACGGGACCGCACTGTTCCAGGGCAACTGGACGACGTACGGCTTGCCCGCGGCGGCACTTTTTTGTGTTCGCGCCAGATGAATATTGACGCTTGGACTAATGTCGAACGTATAAAGTTGAAATGATTTCGGATCGGTCAGTCCTAGTCGAATCAGGGAATCCAGGACCGCGAAGGGTTGGATCGATTGAGGCGGATAAAAGTCGTTGCCGAACTCTTTGTTGACGAAATCCAGCCCCGGTCCAACGATCGCGATGCGCTGCACGCCGCCTGGTTTAAGCAAGCCGGCCTTCACCATCTCGCCCAGGCTGCGATCGAGTGCATAGTCCGGCCAAAGGTTGGTATCCAGTGAGATTCCGCGCTCGGAATAGAGCTGCGACTGTTCGGACGGATCCGCCGTCTTGAGTTTTTCGCGAAACTGCGCAAACTCATCTCGCATGCGCGCCAGGTTATCGAGTAAGTGCTGCTTCACGCGCGCCCGGTCCTGCGCAGTCTTGAATGAGCAGCCACGCTGGGTAAGAAAAGCGCGCATCTGCTGCATACCCTCATTCGCGGTTGGAGAGGCAAGGGCACGAACGAGGTCATTGGCTCGGTTTTCCGCGTAGGAGTTGACCAGGCTGCTCTTACCGTAGCGGGCAAGATCCTCGCGGTCGATCTGATACTCCTTGGTATAAGTCACTCCAAAGCGCAGCAGGTTGGTAAGCGTGTCTTCTTCGCCAATCTCCAATCTCTGACGGATGCTGGCATCTTGTGCCTTCAGCCAGGCCGACCATGCCTCCGCTCCGGGCGCGTTGCGCAGCTCCACCGGAAGCGTATCGGAGAATTCTTTGAGGATCGGCTGTGTCGCCTCAAGCGACATGAATTCGACCTTGGGTGGTTGACCGACCGCCGCAATGCACAGAGTGAATCCAACTAAAAATATGAGTGGAGACATGAGACAGTTCTTTGTCATAGGGCTCTACGCGCGACTTCCATGTCGTTTGTTGGTTCCGACCAAATATACGTTCCGAATCTTCCGCTTACAATCATTCAATTTCATCGTGGCCCTGTGACAGGCGCAGTGCTCAAGGCCGTACGAACTGGCGGCAGGGCCCGGCAATCAGCAAGAATGCACGTGTCCGGGCCCGCTCCGATAGCGGGTCACCACCGGGTCGCTGGCGTGGCGATCGAAGATCGCGCAATCGTCCGCTAGCGTGGGCCGACGCAGCAAGAGCCGTGCGGCCTGCAGGATTTCAGGTTCCATCGGACGAAACTACGGGAGTGGTTTCCCGATTTCCCAGTGATGACCGAAGGGGTCACGCACCCTGCCCACACGCCAGCCGTACTCCTTGTCCTCTACGACTGAGACTTCACTCGCTCCGGCCGCAACGGCTTGCGCATACACCGCATCGGGATCGTCGACGGTCAGGATCATCCGCGTGGTGGCGCCTTCCAGGGTTTCGGGGCTGAAGTTCTTGTGCTCAGGCGACTCGTCGGCCACCCAGAACTCGGACGCGCCCACGGCCAGTTGTGCAACCACCGCTCCATCGGGGCTCTCGATGCGGAAGATCTCGGTAGCGTCAAATGCCGCCTGTAGAAGTCAATAGCCGCGGATCCGCGTCGCACTGAAAGCATCGGCGCCACGCTGGGCCGTGGACTCGTAGAGCCTTGGTCGGGTGACGCCATCTTCGTTCTCCGTTGTTCTTTTGAAACCGTCAGCTAACTGCCAGGAGCTGCCACGCTAGTACGCCTGGAACTGGTTCAACGGCACACGGACGCGGAAGCAGGTTGAGCCTGGCTCGGAACGGACGCTCAGGTGACCGCGATGTTTGCGGACGATTCGGGTCGCATTGTCGAGGCCAAGCCCAAGCCCATGCCCCGGTGGCTTGGTGGTAAAGAAGGGCTCAAATACCCGGTCCTGTAATTCAGGAGGAATGCCACGGCCGTTGTCCCAGATCTCCACCAGCATCATGTCCGCCTCGAGTCGGCACACCAGCTTGAGGCGGCCCTTGTCCTGGCAGCCCGCCATGGCTTCAAGGGCGTTTTCGATGAGCGCGGTCCACACCTGGTTCAACTCCCCGCCGTAGGCACTGATGGAGGGCAGGTCGGGCTGATAGTCGCGCACGACTTTCACATGGTGCATGCGTGACTTCAGCATCTGCACCGTGGCATCGAGGCCGGCCGGGACATCCACGTCAAGAATGGCCGCACGATCCATGTTGGAGTAGGTCTTGACCGCGCTGATCAGGTCGAAGATACGCGCCGTCGCATGGATGAGCGTGTCCACGGAGCGGGAAGAGCGAAGATAACGCGCGAAGTACTGCAAAGTGACGCATGTCTCTTCGGCGCCGAGCATCGACCGCAGATTGTTCAGGTCGGTCACCGTGGCGCCCTGCTCGTTCAGCTGCGCCGCCACGTCCCAAGCTGTGTCGCAGGGCAGATCGATCAGCCATGTCCGCAGTGCTTCCTCATTGGCGATGAGGCTCGCCGCATCTTGGGCTTCAGACGGCTGCGGCAGATTGATCAGACGCTGCTCCCACTCTTCGATTTGGCGGATCTGCTCTTGAGTCAGGCAGAGATTCACCAGGCGGAAACGGTTCTCGCGGTTGGCTCGCAACTCGCCTTCCAGGCTGGACGCGGCGCGTTGCGCGGCGGAAGCCGGGTTGTTGAATTCATGTGCCAGGTTGCCGGCCAGCTTTCCCAGGGCCGTGAGTTTCTCTGCCTGCTGTTCAATGCGCGTGACTTCGCGCACCCGGTCGAGGAGCGTCGAGACCACCCGCTGAGCCATCGAGGGAATGGCCACCAGCATTTCCGGAAAGAGCGACTTGTGAATCAGCAGGGCCCAACCCGGCGAAACCGCGACCGCCTGTCCTCCGGCCGCCTTCATCCGCGAGAAGGGCAGCAGCCCGGTCATCTGGCCGGCGCGTCCGATGAAGAGCGAGATTGCCCCGCCGTGCTGCCGCTGCACGTGGAACTCGCCCTTGAGAATCAGAATCATGCGGTCGGCGGGCGCGCCTTCCTCAAAAAGCACGTCGCCGGTCTGGGCGATGTATTCTTCGCCATGTTCCGCCAGCCACAGGCGATCTTCAAACGACAGGCCCTGTAGAGGCGTGACCCGTTCAAGCGCCTCCGCGATGATTTCAGGGGGCGTAGGACAAGCGGGCGGGGACAGGGAAGCGACAGGAGAGACCATCCATACCTCCGGAGCGCACTTTCAGGATAGCCGATCCAAACATCAGAATTTCCCTCGATCGAACGGAGTGGAAATATGTGTATCGGCACAGAACGCTGATTAAGCCCTTTTTATCGTGTTAATTAGGTCGTTTGGGGAATGTGGATCTTGACCGATTTTTGACGAAAACTGGACACCAATCCCATCGCCGGCTGAATCGGCTTGATTCGAGTATGGCCGTCAGCTTCGCTTTGAGGAAGAACTTTGCACGGAATTGGTGCCAACGCGATGCGAAGCGGTGCGATGCACCGATGAATCGTCGCACCCTTAACTGGGCTGGTCACATCGGCGGGCTCATGCACTGTGACCCGCACACGCCATCACTCCCAGAAACTTGTTCCATGATCCCACAGTTTCCCGGTATTGGACGGCCATCACGCGCGAGATCTGGTGCAGGTGGGTGAGGTCGTGCGCCGCCCAGGTGGCCAGAAGCTGCGATAGAGTTACCGCACCCAGGGCCGGATGCCGTCCCTTCTTTTCGAGGTCCCGGGGCTCCAGCTTCATTGCGCTCAGTTGCTGCAGGCTCTCCGTTCGCAACCGGGCGAAATCGTCCAGCAGCTGTTCCATGGTCTTTCCCTGGCTTTCACCGAAGTTTCCTTCGCGGTCGAATCGCTCGAACGCCTTGGTTTCGCCGAAGTCCAGGATCAGGCGCGCGCGCGGAATCCAGTCTTCGCGCTCGGCGTGGATCAAGTGAGCGACCACGTAGAAGGGGCTCCACGAACCATTGCCCTCGGTGCCCCGGGTCCAGACATGAGGCAGGCCGCGCAATAACGCATCGAGCGCCGCAGGCGTGCGCGCAAGAAGTGCCACGGTTTCTTCCAGCTTGTGTTCCATCGTCCTCCTCGATTCTTGTCGCAACGATTCTGACTGATTGGCATTAGCCGCCGTATTAGGTCACTCGGACGCGCAGCATGTAGAGTGAGTCTAATCAGGTCGGCCGGCGTGCCCCCTGGACTTCAAAAGCAGAACAAAAGGGGCAAAGCGAATGGGAAGAGGAAGGGAGTTTCGATCCTTCACCCCCACGCTCGTGCTCCTGTTGCTTGCCGTGCTGATCAACTACGTCGATCGCGGCAACCTCGCCCTCGCGGCGCCCCTGCTCAAATCGGAGTGGGGCCTTTCCGCTTCCCAGCTTGGAGTCCTCTTCTCCGCTTTCTTCTGGAGCTACATGACGCTCCAGTTCGTGGTCGGCTGGCTGGTCGATCGCTTCAACGTGAATCTCGTCATGGCCCTCGGATTCCTGGTCTGGTCATTGTCGACAGCCGCTACGGCCCTGGTCACTGGGTTTGCTGCCCTGTTGCTGATGCGTCTCCTGCTGGGGGTCGGCGAGTCGGTCATGTTTCCGGTCAGCTCCAAAATATGCGCCCAGCATCTGCCGGAGCATCGCCGCGGCTTCGCCAATGCGTTGATCATCGCCGCCATACGCTGGGGTTCGGCGATCGGGACCTTCGGCGGCGGCCTGATCATGGCCCGATACGGCTGGCGTAACACCTTCCTCTTCGTCGGCCTGGCCGGACTGCTATGGTTGCCCGCCTGGTACCGATGGAAACCCGGGCCGCCCGCCATTCCCGAGAAGATCGCATCCGGCATCCCGAGCGTTGTCGCCGTTTTGAGCCAGCCCTCGTTCTGGGGAGCCGCCACCGGCCACTTCTGCGGGAACTATCTCCTTTACTTCCTCATCAGCTGGCTGCCTTACTACCTCGTGCACGAGCGTCACCTTTCCATGACTTCCATGGCGGGAACGGCAGGCGCGCTCTACGCCATCGATTCGTTTTCGGCCATCGCCGGCGGCTGGATCGCCGACAGGAAAATCCGCAACGGAGGCAGTCCCGCGGTCGTGCGCAAGACAACCATGGCCCTGGGGTTCGCGGTCGCCGCTGTCGCCTTGCCGGCCCTCGCCTATTCCGGGTCGCGCACGTACCTTTGGTGCCTGGTCGCGATTGGCACCGGCAGCGGAATCGGCAACTCTGCCTCCTTCGCCGTCGGACAGACCCTGGCAGGCTCGCGCGCGGCGGGACGTTGGACCGGGTTGCAGAACGGCATAGCCAATCTGTCCGGCATCGCTGGTCCGCCCTTGACGGGTTTGCTGGTTGACTGGACCGGACACTTTGACGCTGCCCTCACGATTGCGGCGCTGGTCTCGATCGTCGGTGGACTGGCATGGATCTTCGGGGTCCGCAAGCTGGAGCAGGTGGAATGGCCAGTCACCCCAACTGCTCTCGTCTGAAAACAGACAAATACCCCATGCCATCCTCTCCGCTTTTTTTCTGCGGACAGGGTGGGAAACCACGAACCCGAGCCCTTCTTTCATCCACCGCGGGTCGGCAACGTTGATAGGTGAAAGCTGCGGCTCGCTCCTACCGCGTCTTCGCCACTTCCTCAACCGTAACCGGATCGAGAAACGGCATGCTGGCGCGAAGCTGCTTGCCCACGATTTCAATGGGGTGTTTCGCTTCGGCTTCGCGGAATGCCATGAACTCCCTGCGGCCCGAGTTCTGGTCGGCCAGGAATCGCTTGGCGAAGCTTCCATCCTGAATCTCTTTGAGGATCGCCTTCATCGCCTTGCGGCTTTCCTCGTTGATCACCCGCGGCCCACTCACATAGTCACCCCACTCCGCGGTGTCGCTGATGGAGTAGCGCATGTAAGCCAGTCCGCCGCGATAGATCAGATCCACGATTAGCTTGAGTTCGTGCAGCACTTCGAAGTAGGCGCTCTCCGGCTGATAGCCGGCTTCGACCAGCGTCTCGTATCCCGCCTTGATCAGTGCGCTCACGCCGCCGCAAAGCACCGCCTGCTCACCGAAGAGATCGGTCTCGGTCTCTTCCTTGAACGTCGTTTCGAGCACGCCGGCCCGCGTGCAGCCGATGCCCTTCAAATAGCTGAGGCTCAGGGCATGCGCGTTGCCTGTCGCATCCTGGTGCACCGCGATGAGGCCCGGTACGCCGCCGCCCTCAGTGAACACTTCGCGCACCCGATGGCCCGGTGCCTTGGGCGCCGCCATCCCCACGTCGATACCTGGCAGGCGGGACGATGGTCTTGAAGTGAATATTGAAGCCGTGCGCAAACATGCAGCAGTTTGCCCGCGCTGAGATTCGGCTCGATCTCCTCGGCATACAATTTGGCCGCGGTCTGATCGGGAACCAGAACCATCACTACGTCGGCCCACTTGGTGGCTTCGCCGACGGTCGTGACTTCGAGGCCCGCCTTCTGTGCCTTGGCGATCGACTTGGAGCCCGCGGCGAGGCCCACTTTTACCTGAACGCCCGAGTCCTTGAGGTTGAGAGCGTGGGCATGTCCCTGCGAGCCGTAGCCGATAATGGCCACCTTCTTCGCCTGAATAAGGGAAAGATCAGCATCGTGATCGTAGTAGGTCTTTGCCATTTGTTTCGTTCGTCCTTTTGGGAATCTTGGTTAAGATTTGTTACTTCGTTTAAGGTCTCGTCACTTTGCCGCTGTGATCCAGAGCGAAGGATCTGCGGTTCTCCAACGCCCAATCTTACTCCGGCTCAACCACCGCGCCTTCCTCAGCTTCGAGAACCTGGTTTTCGCCTTCGGCCGACTCGCTTTCTTTAGCGCCCATCGCGCGCAGCACGCTGCTGGTGTGGTGGCCGCGGCGCATGGTCATTTTACCGCTGCGGCAGATCTCGAGGATGTGGTTATCTCCCTCCTCGAGCACCTGGATGAGCCCTTCAATCTTGCTCTCCACGCCGGTCATCTCGATCATCAGCGATTCGGGGGCAAGGTCGACGATGCGTGCGCGAAACACTTCCACCAGCTCGAAAATAGCTGACCGCGTGTGCCGGGTGGCAGCGACCTTGATGAGAACGAGTTCACGCGTCACCGCCGCCGCCCCGGCAATGTCATCCACATCGACGACATTCTCCAGCTTGAAGAGGCTGGCGCGGATGCGATGGCCAGCCTCGGCCGACGCCTCGCACACGATCGTCATGCGCGAAAGCCCGGGACGCTCGCTCCGGCCAACCGTCAGCGAGTTGATATTGATGTTGAGACGGCGGAACAGCGAAGCTACGCGCGTCAGTACGCCCGGCTTGTCTTCCACGTAAGCTACGAATGTATGCAGCATAAATCAGCCTCTAGCTTCTAGCCTCTAGCTTCTAGCTGGTTCATTGCTCAGCGGAGCTGTTCATTTGGCGTCGATTCAGTAACGCCAGAGAAAAAGCTCGGAGCTAGAAGCTAGAAGCTAGCAGCTGTTTAAAGGTCTTCCGCCGACTCCACCATCGGATTGCTTCCGGGGCGGCGGATCATCTCGTGCAAAGCCGAGCCGGCGGGAATCATCGGGTAAACCGAGTCTTCCTTTTCGACCAGGAAATTGAGCAGGTAGGGACCGGCGTGACTGCGCGCTTCGGCTACCGACGCATCCACCTCACTGCGCGTCCTGACGGCGCGGCCGGCGATGCCATGCGCGTCGGCCAGCTTCACGAAATCAGGGCTGACCAGCGGCGTGGACTCGTAGTTGCGCTCGTAGAAAAACTCCTGCCACTGCCGCACCATGCCGAGATAGCCGTTATTAATGACGGCGATGTTGATCTTGAGATTCTCCTGAACGATGGTGGAAAGCTCCGCCGCCGTCATCTGGAACCCGCCGTCCCCGGCGATAACCCAGACTTCCTTATCTGGACATGCAGTCTTCGCGCCGATGGCCGCGGGCAGCGCGTAACCCATCGTGCCCAGCCCGCCGGAGGTAATGAGAGAGCGCGGATGCTCGTGATGGAAGTACTGCGCCTCCCACATCTGGTGCTGGCCCACATCGGTGACCACGATGGCGTCGCCGCCGGTGATGCGCCACAGGTCGTGCATCACGTGCGCCGCGTAGAGGTGGCCGGAGTCGGGCAGGTTCTTGATATCGTGCACGGCCACCGCGCCCTTGCTCTCGTCAATGGCGCGGAGCCACTTGCTTCCGTCGCGTCGCAGAAATACGCGGCAGCAACTGTTCGAGAACCTCGGACAGATCGCCGACGAGGGCAACATCCACTTTAATGTTCTTGTTGATCTCGGCGGGATCGATTTCGATGTGGATCTTCTTGGCCTTGAGAGCGTAAGTCGCCGGCGAGCCGATCACGCGATCGTCGAACCGCATGCCGCAGGCGATCAGAAGGTCGGCTTCCTGGATAGCGTGGTTGACCCACGCTTCTCCGTGCATGCCCATCATGCCCATGTTGAGCGGATGCGAAGCGGGGAATCCACCCAGGCCCAGCAGCGTCAACGCAACGGGCACCTGCGCGCGTTCGGCGAGCGTCGCGCAATCTGCTCCATGGCGCCCGACTCGGTCACGCCATGCCCGGCGAGAATCACCGGCCGCTGCGCATTGCGAATCAGTTCCGCGGCCTGTGCAAGGCCCGACTCTTCGACGCGCAGCATGGGATGCGGCCGATACGGCTTGGGCTTGGCCGCGGAAAAGTCGAACAACGCAGTCGCCTGTTGCGCGTCCTTCGTGATGTCGACCAGCACCGGGCCAGGGCGGCCGGATTGCGCAATCTGAAATGCAAGGCGCAGCGCCGGGCGCAAGGTCCTCCGCCTTGTTCACAAGAAAATTGTGCTTGGTCACCGGCAGCGTGATTCCGGTAATGTCCACTTCCTGGAATGCGTCGGTGCCCAGCACTTTGCTCGAAACGTTGCCGGTGACGCATACGATGGGAATCGAATCCAGCATCGCGGTAGCAATGCCCGTGACCAGGTTGGTTGCGCCGGGGCCGCTGGTGGCGATCGCCACGCCCACCTTGCCCGAAGCGCGCGCGTAGCCGTCGGCCATGTGCGCCGCACCCTGCTCGTGGCGCACAAGTATGTGGCGGATGGGAAACTTGCGCAGTGCATCGTAGGCCGGCAGAATCGCCCCACCTGGATACCCGAAGACCTCGGTAACGCCCTCGCCCACCAGGGTTGCCCAGAGAATCTCCGCGCCGGTGAGTCGGGTGGGAGTGGTGAGATGAGAGTTGGCGTTGCTCGTCATGATGAGGTCTCCTTCTAATTAGCTGCTAGCCTCTAGCTTCTAGCTGCTAGCTTGTTTCGCGCTGATGCGGCCTGTATTGCTCTTCTTCAGTTCGTTCAACCCGTTCATTGCGCGTAGCCTTGAGGTTTCGTTAGCCACGTTCGAAGCTAGGAGCTAGAAGCTAGGAGCTTGGATCTGCTTCTTACGTTGTCGCCCCCAGCGATGCCGAGTTCACTCGATCCACATATTTGCGAAAAACGCCCGTGGGCCAGCGCAGGGGGGGCGGCGCAAAGTTCTTCAAACCGGTTCTCGATCTCCTCATCGCTGAGCTCGACATCGAGCCTGCGATTGGCGATATCGAAATGAATCATGTCGCCTTCGCGTACCGCCGCGATGGGTCCGCCGACAAATGCTTCCGGCGCCACGTGGCCGGCGGTGAATCCGCGCGTCGCACCGGAGAAGCGGCCGTCGGTGAGCAGCGCAACTGTGTGTGCTGAGATCCGGATGTCCGCTGACTGCCGCCGTCACCTGCAGCATCTCGCGCATGCCAGGGCCGCCCTTCGGGCCTTCGTAGCGAATGACCAGCACGTCGCCGGGCTTGATCTTGCCGGACTGCACGGCGGCAAAACATTCCTCTTCGCAATCGAAGACGCGCGCCGGACCGCGATGCTCCACACGGTCGGCGGCGGCAATCTTCATCACGCAGCCCTCGGGCGCGAGATTGCCTTTCAGAATCACCAACCCGCCTGTAGGCTTGATCGGCTTGTCGAAGGTATGAATCACGACCTGGCCGGGAGTCTCCTTTGCCAGCGCCGCTTCTTCGGCGAGTGTCTTGCCGCTGATGGTAAGCGTCGACCCATCGGCATGCCCGCATCGATGAGCCGCTTTGCCAGCAGCCGCGATCCGCCCGCCGCCTGGTAGTCCGAAGCGACATACTTGCCCGCCGGAGTCAGATCGCAGATGAACGGCGTGCGCTTCGAGATCGTGTCAAAGTCGTCAATTGAAAGCGGAATGTCCATTTCGCGCGCAATGGCAATCAGATGCAGCACCGCGTTGGTCGAGCCGCCGCTTGCCGCTACGCTGGCGATGGTGTTCTCAAGCGATTTGCGCGTGATGATCTGCGAGGGGCGGCGATTGGCGCGCACCGCGTCCATGATCATGCGTCCCGCCTCGCGTGTCGCGGCATACTTATCTTTCGACGGTGGCGGGAACGCCCGGAAAGCTGAATCGGCGAGATGCCGAGAATCTCGCCGCTCATCGCCATCGTATTGGCGGTGAACTGGCCGCCGCATGCGCCCGCGCCCGGGACACGCATTCGCTTCCAGAGCCTCGAGGCCAGCCTCGTCGATTTTTCCCGCAGCATAAGAGCCGATACCTTCAAAGACGTTCTGAATCGTGATGTCGACGCCGTTCAGCTTGCCTGGCGCGATCGATCCGCCGTAGAGCATCATGCCGGGAATATCGAGCCGGCACAACGCCATGATGATGCCGGGCATGTTCTTGTCGCATCCGCCGATGCCCACCAGGCCATCGAAAAGATTGCCGCGCGAGGCAAGCTCGATGGAGTCGGCGATCACTTCGCGCGACACCAGCGACGCCTTCATGCCCTGCGTGCCCATCGTGATGCCGTCGGAGATGGTGATGGTGTTGAACTCCATCGGCGTGCCGCCCGCTTCGCGAATGCCTTCCTTCAGTGCTTCGGCGACTTCGCGCAGGTGCAGGTTGCAGGTGCCGATCTCGGTCCAGGTATTGGCGATCCCGATGATGGGCTTGTGCAGATCGTCTTTGGCAAATCCGGCCCCGCGCAAATAAGATCGCGCCGCAGCGCGGCTGGGTCCCTCAGTCAACGGAATGCTCTGGCGTTTGCCTTCGATGGTCATTTCTTGTGAGCTCTCAGCTTTCAGCTATCAGCCTGTTGATGCTGCAATAAAATTCCCAATGGCCTGTCATCCTGAGCGAAGGTCGCCGCGGCGACCGGAGTCAAAGGATCTGCGGTTGCTTCTCACTTCTCACGCCGCTTACTTCGCCTTCAGCCATGTCGCTTCATCATGCCTGGCTTCAAACGTGTCCAGCGCGGATTCATGCCGCAGCGTGAGCCCGATATCATCCAGCCCTTCGAGAGGCAGAATTTGCGGAACGGGTCGATATCGAAACTTCGCCTTGAAGCCCGGCATCGTCCGTTACGGTTTGATCTTCGAGCGAAACTGTGAGCTTGTAGCCCGGAATCGTCTGCGCCTTCGTCAATAACTCCGCAACCTGATCCTCACTCAGCCGCGCCAGAACAATTCCGTTCTTGCCGGCGTTGGAAAAAAAGATGTCAGCGAACGTGGGTGCGATCACGCAGCGGAAACCGAAATCGCGAGAGCGCCCACGCGGCATGTTCGCGGCTCGACCCGCAGCCGAAGTTCTTCCCGGCGATCAGGATTTGCGCGCCCTTGTATCGCGGATCGTTCAGCACAAACTCGGGGATCGGGATCGCCCGACGGCGTCTGGCGCCAGTCGAAGAACAGAAAATCGCCGTAGCCGGTGCGCTCGATGCGCTTCAGGAACTGCTTGGGAATAATCTGGTCAGTGTCGACATTAGTGCGGTCGAGAGGCGCGGCCAGTGCAGTGAGTGTCTTGAACGGTTGCATCAGGCAGTTACCTCCTCACGCACAGACTCGGCGGCGGGCCAATTGCGAATATCGACGAAGTGACCGGCAATGGCGGCTGCCGCGGCCATCTCGGGCGAAACCAGGTGCGTGCGTCCGCCGCGTCCCTGGCGGCCTTCGAAGTTGCGGTTCGACGTCGATGCGCAACGCTCGCCGGGCGAGAGGATATCGGGATTCATGCCCAGGCACATCGAGCAGCCCGGCTCGCGCCAGTCGAAGCCCGCTTCCTTGAAGATGCGGTCGAGGCCTTCCTGCTCCGCCTGCGCCTTCACCTGCTGCGATCCGGGCACCACCATCGCATTCACGTGGGTCGAAACCTTGTGTCCCGCAGCAATCCGCGCCGCCGCACGCAAATCCTCGATTCGGCCGTTGGTGCACGAACCGATGAATACGCGGTCAATGGCCACGTCTTCCAGCTTGGTCCCTGCGTTCAGATTCATATACTCAAGCGCGCGCTCAAACGACTTGCGGTCGAGCTCGTTGCCAGCCGCGGCGGGATCGGGAACAGCCGCTGTTACCGGCGCAACCATGCCCGGGACTGGTGCCCCAGCTGACATAGGGAACAAGGGTTGCGGCATCGATCACCAGTTCGCGGTCGAACTTCGCGCCGGGATCGGTGGGCAGCTTGCTCCATTCGGCAACGGCTTCGTCCCATGCATCGCCCTTGGGTGCAAAGCGCCGCCCCTTGAGATACGCGAATGTCGTCTCGTCGGGAGCGATCATGCCCGCACGCGCGCCCGCCTCGATGCTCATGTTGCAGACCGTCATGCGGCCTTCCATCGACAGGGAGCGAATGGCCGAGCCGGCGTACTCGATCACGCTGCCCGTCGCGCCGTCCGTACCGATCTTGCCCGATGATGGCGAGAATAATGTCTTTCGCCGTTACGCCCATGGGCAGCTTGCCTTCAACGGAAATGCGAAACGTCTTCGGGTTCGATTGCGGCAGCGTCTGCGTGGCCAGCACGTGCTCCACTTCGCTGGTGCCGATGCCAAACGCCAGCGCTCCGAACGCTCCGTGCGTCGAGGTGTGCGAGTCGCCGCAGACGATCGTCATGCCCGGCTTGGTGATGCCGAGCTCCGGCCCGATCACGTGCACAATTCCCTGCTCGCGCGAGTTCACGTCGTAGAGCTCAACGCCGAAGTCCGCGCAGTTCTTGCGCAGCGTGGCAATCTGCGTGGCGGCAATCTGGTCGACGATGTTCAGCCGGCCTTCAATCGTCGTGGGCACATTGTGATCCACCGTGGCGATGGTGCGGTCAGGCCGGCGCACCTTGCGCCCGGCCAGCCGAAGCCCCTCAAATGCCTGCGGGGAAGTGACCTCGTGCACCAGTTGCAGATCGATGTAAAGCAGCGTGGGCTCGCCCTTGGGCTCGACCACCACGTGCTGCTCCCAGACCTTTTCAAATAGTGTCTTTGGTGTTCTCATAACAGCTCCTAGCTTCTAGCTCCTAGCCTCTAGCTTTGTCTTGCTGATCGAGAATGATTCGAATCTGAAACTGCCGATTCCGGTTGTTGATTGCCAATGCCGCTTGCCTCTGCACGATGAGCTGTAGCTAGAAGCTAGTAGCTAGCGGCTGCTTTTTACGAGCTAACGGCTAATAGCTGCGTCTTGATCGTCTCTCGCACTTTGCTGCCCATGGCCGTCGTGTGACAGCACCGTGTATCCATGCGGATTGGTGCGTGCCAGATCCGGCGTGCGGAAGCCGGACTCGAGCACTTTGCGCACCGCGGTTTCGATCGCGTGGGCCTCGGTTTCCAGTCCCGCCGAGTGGCGCAGGATCAGTGCGCCGGTCAGAATCGCGCCCAGCGGATTGGCCAGGCCCTTGCCGGCGATATCCGGCGCCGAACCGTGCACCGGCTCATACAGATTGACCTTGCCGCCAATCGTCGCCGAGGGCAGCATGCCCAGCGAACCGGTGATCACCGCCGACTCGTCGGACAAAATATCGCCGAACAAATTCTCCGTCAGCACCACGTCGTAATTGCGCGGCTGGTTCATCAGGTGCATGGCCATCGCGTCCACATACTGATGCTCAACGGTGACGTCCGGGAAACTCCGCCGCAACCTCATTCACGGTCGCGCGCCACAGTTGCGAAACCTCAAGCACGTTGGCCTTGTCCACGCTGGTCAGCTTCTTGCGCCGGCCCTGCGCCAGCTTGAACGCGATACGGGCCACGCGGACCACTTCCTCGCGGGTGTAGCGCATCGTGTTCCACGCCTCGCCTGTGCTGCGATTCCACTCGCGCGGGCTGCCGAAATAGAGACCGCCCAGCAATTCGCGGACGAATAAGATGTCGGCGCCTTCCACGATCTCCGGCCGCAGTGGGCTGTTGACGGTGAGTTCCTTGAACGCAAATGCGGGACGCAGATTGGCGAATCCGCCCAGCGCCGCGCGGATCTTCAGCAAGCCAGCCTCGGGCCGCTTGTCGGGGGGAAGGGAATTGAACTCGTTTCCGCCCACGGCGCCAAGGAGCACAGCGTCGCTGGCCAGCGCCTCATTCAGCGTGTCTGCGGGCAACGGCGTTCCGTCCTGCACAATGGCCACGCCGCCGATGCGGCGCTCGAGTAAATATGAATTCGTGCCCGCCCAACTCTGCCACTTCGCGCAAAACAGCAACTGCTTCGTTGGTGACTTCGGGACCGATGCCGTCGCCGGCAACTACAAGAATCTTCAGCTTCATTCGATCTTCTCAATTCAGTGAACCGTTGCAGTCGTTAGTGTGGACAACGCGGCAGTTACGATGCGAGTCGCAGTTCAGCTTAATCCAGTCCGCCACCGGCTCTGCGCCGCTCGCGGATCGGGTCGGGCAGAATGCCAACCAGGTCCTGGTCGTAGATGTTTTTCTTGCGGTCGGCCAGCGCGACAAAGCGGTAATAGGTCTGCTGCAGCTCTTCGCGTGTGAGCGTGAACCCCAGCTGTTCCAGGCGATGGCGCAAGGCGGCGCGGCCCGAGTGCTTGCCCAGCACCAGGTGAGTCTTCGAAACGCCCACCAGGGCCGGCGTCATGATTTCGTAGCAGAGCGGATTGGCCAGCATGCCGTGCTGGTGGATGCCCGATTCGTGCGCAAACGCATTGGCGCCGACGATGGCCTTGTTCGGCGACGGCCGGAAAGTGATGATCTGCCCCAGCACCTGGCTGGTCGGATAAAGCTGGTCGAGCTTGATGCTCGTGCTCACGCCGTAGTGGTCGCCGCGCACGTAAAGCGCCGCCGCAATCTCTTCGAGCGCCGCATTGCCTGCTCGCTCGCCGATGCCGTTGATCGTGCATTCCACCTGGCGCGCGCCGGCCTGGATCGCGGCCAGCGAGTTGGCCACGGCCAGTCCGAGGTCGTCGTGACAATGCGAGGAAAGAATGATGCCCTGCTCGTCAATGGCCGGGATGCGCTCCCGCACTTCGCGAAACATCTGGCCGTATTCCTCGGGCGTGGTGTAGCCCACCGTGTCGGGCATGTTGATGGTCGTGGCGCCGGCCTCGATGGCGATGCGCACCATCTCCACCAGGAAATCCCGGTCGGAGCGGGTCGCGTCTTCCGGCGAGAACTCCACGTCATCGACAAACGATCGCGCCAGCCGCACGGATTCGCCGGTGCGGTCGAGCGCCTCCTGGCGGCCGATCTTCAGCTTGTATTCGAGATGCAGGTCGCTCGAGGCCAGGAACACATGGATGCGCGGCGCGGTCGGCAAACTGCATCGCGCGGGCGGCCATCTCGATATCTTCCTGCTTGGCGCGCGCCAGCGAAGCGATGCGCGGCTTGCGAATGGCCTGGGTGATGGTGGAGATGGCGGCGAAATCGCCCTCCGAAGCCATGGCAAAGCCGGCCTCGATGATGTCCACGCCCAGGTCCTCCAGGGCGTGCGCCATGGTGAGCTTTTCCTGGGTGGTCATGCTGCAGCCGGGAGACTGCTCGCCGTCGCGCAGAGTGGTGTCGAAGAACGCTACATGATGAGAGGACCCGTGATTGGGGGACTGATGTGTACTCATAGACTCCGCCCGGGAAGGGAAACACACTTCTCGACGAACTCAAAATCACTCATAGTTTCGCGCAATCCGGCCGTATAAGGCAAAGTTATTATTGTTGGGTAAGCGATTACAATTGCTTATGGAGCAGCGGTCAGCTCTAGCGTCTAGCCTCAGCTTGTCCGCTGAAACGCGAACATCTGCGGAAGCCGCCAGAGGTCGCCTGCTTCGGTCGGCGCGCTATAACAGACGGCGGTGCGACCGAAAACGCTACTGACTCGCAGCTGAAGCCGGAGCTGACTATGGAACTTTCTCAACTCGAAACCTTTCTCGCCGTCGCCGAAGAGCGCAGCTTTTCCCGCGCGGCGGTGCGGCTGCACCGGACTCAGCCCGCCGTCAGCCAGGTGATCCGCAAGCTCGAAGCGGCGGTGGGCGAAACGCTCTTCGACCGCGCGGCGCGCGACGGTTCTCTCACCGCGGCCGGCGCGCTGCTGCGCGATTATGCGCTGCGGCTGATGGCGCTGCGCCGCGAAGCCACCAGCGCCCTCGACGAATTGAAGAGCCTCGAGCGCGGGCACCTGCAACTGGCCGCCAACGAGTACACCTGCATGTACCTGCTGCCGGCTATCGATGCATTCCGGCGCGACTTCCCGCATATCACCGTCACGGTGCATCGCATGCTGGCCTCGCGCATTCCCGACGAATTGAATCTGCGCACCTTCGAGCTGGGCATGATCTCCTTCCGTCCCGACCCGGGCAATTTCCGCACCATCGCCGTCTACGGCGACAGCCTGGCGCTGATCGTCAGCCCCAGCATCCCCTCGCCGGCGCCGAGCGGGTCTCCATCAGCGATCTGGGAACGGAGACCTTCATCGCCCACAACGTCGCCTCGCCCCTGCGGCGCAAGAGTGATCGAAACATTCCAGCGCTACCGCACGCCGCTGAACATGGGCATCGAACTGCCCACCATTGAGGCCATCAAGCGCTTTGTGGCCATGGGCAACGGCGTGGCCCTGGTTCCTCACCTCACCGTGGCGCGCGAACTGGAGACCGGCGAACTGGTTGCGGTTTCGGTCGCCGAGCTGGAGATGAAGCGGGTGCTGCGCCTGGTCCACCGCCGCCAGGGAACGCTCTCCTACGCGGCCACGGCGTTTCTCCATTCCGTGCGCGCGCTGGCCAGGCTGCAATGGTCCGCCATTCTATTACCACGTGGAGAAGGTGGGGTGATTGCGACCGGTTCGTAGAGACTCCCCCCCGGGGGCAAGGAATCGGGGCAACGATTTCGCACCTGTTTTGGGAAGATACCGTTTGCGCTTGGCATGCGTCTAAGACCCAGATCATTCTGGAGCATGCACGTACGGCGGTGCCCCGTTTCGGCCATTTACAATGCTGAGAGCGGGGCCCGGCATTCGCCCGGCGCGCCGGAATCAAAAAAGCTCTTTGCCAGCCACGAACGGTTGTGCAGTCTTGAGGATCAGGACCGAATGAAGAAGATCGCACTCGTTTTTTGCCTGTTGGCCCTGTGCGCGGCCGCGGGTCATGCCCAGGAAAGCCGTCAGGATATCAGCATTAGCGGTTTCGCCTTGATCGCCCCTTTTGTCGCCTCATCAACCACCGTTCAGGTCCACTCCAACGCAGGCTACGGAGCTTTGGCAGGCTATCGATTCATGCTCACCCCCTCCAGTGCTCTCGAAGCCAATTACGGAGTCACCTACGAGAACACTTTCGGTACATCGTCGGCAACACCAACAACTACAACATCCTGACCCGCACCCAGGAGATCTCTGCAGCCTACGTGCACAGTTTCACCTTCAAGAAGTTCAATCCGTTTCGTCGAAGCCGGCCCTGCCGCTCTCATCTTTCTGCCCATTCGCAACTCGGGCACGACCAATATCGATGCCAAGCAGCAGACCGAGATCGGCGGCATGTACGGCGGTGGTATCGCCTACGAGATCAGCCCCAGCTTCGACATTCGCGCCGAATACAGGGCGTGGGTAACCAAGGTGCCCAACTTCGGCCTGGGTGGCGGGTCGTCCACGACCAACCTGACCACGAACAAGTGGTTCAACATCTATGTGCCGGCCCTGGGCGTGGCGTACCACTTCTAAAGACGGGAACAGGGAACAGTTGGGCAGCAGATTGTGGGCCGGTTTTGGGGGCTGTCTAATCTGACCCCTGATTTCTGGGTCAGGGCTCCGCTTCCTGGTAACAGCCGAGCGACTTGACCATGGCGCAATGGGGGCGCAGAGCTTCAAGCGCCCGCGTGCCCTCATCCCGCGATTGAATCTGGCAATCCACATAAAAAATGTATTCCCACGGCTTGCCGTGCACAGGGCGCGATTCGATCTTGGTCAGGTTCGTGCCCATTGCGGACAGTTCCGACAGCGCGGCCACCAGCGATCCCGGCCGGTTCTCAACCGAGAACGCCAGGCTCATCTTGTTGGCCGGGCCGTCCAGCGTCCCTTCCTGCGATCGCCTGACCAGGAAGAAACGGGTGTAGTTCTCGGGATTGTCTTCGATGTTCGCGACTCCAGAATCTTGCGCGCCATAGTATTCGAGCCGCGGCCGCGCTGGCAATCGCCGCGGCGTGGTGGTCGCGCAACTCCACCAGTTGCTTCACGCTCCCTGCGGTGTCGTAGAAGGAGTAGGCCTCCATCTTGGGGTGGTCGGCCAGGAACCGGCGGCATTGCGCCAGGGCCACGGGGTGCGAAAAAACGCGGTCGATATCGCCCATGGTTGTCGCCCGAGATCCCGATCAGATTATGACGGATGCGCAGCAGTGTCTCGCGCTCCACTTTCACGTTGTTGCGCCAGCAGCAAGTCGAAGTGCTCCGACACCGAACCCGCGAGGCTGTTTTCAATCGGAATCACCGCAGCCTCCACTTCCTCGCTGGCCAGCGCGGCGAATACGTCCGCAGACAAGGCAGAACGGAACGATCAACCGCGTCGTTGACCAGCTTGATGGCCGCCTCATGGCTGAAGGAGCCGGGCTCTCCCTGGATGGCGATCTTCATACCGCTGCCGGGTTCTCCTGTACTCGAAGTTGCTTTCGGACCGATGGGGATCTCGCGCAAGGACTGCTTTCTGGCACCATACCACAGCTGAAGTTGTGGGTTGCTGTTACGAGGGATATCGGGCACAGCTCAACTCCGCAGCCACAGGTCGGCGGCCACAAACGCGAGAAACACCATGGCGATCACACCGTTCATGGTGAAGAAAGCGGCGTTCAGGCGGCGCAGGTCGCGGGGCGATACAAGCGAGTGCTCATAGGCCAGCAGCATGCCCACCGCCGCAATCCCCAGCCAGCCGGCTATCTGGAAATGAAACAGCTTTCCGAACCAGACCAGTAGCCCCAGCATTAGCAGATGCATGAGGCGTGCAGCCCAGAAGGCGGCGGGAATTCCGATCGCCTGGGGAAGGCTGTGCAGGCCCGCGGCGCGGTCGTGTTCATAATCCTGGCACGCATAGAGCACGTCGAACCCGCCCACCCACAAAGTGACGGCGCAGGTCAGAACCAGGATGCGCGCATCCAGCGTGCCCCGCACGGCAATCCAGGCTGCGGTCGGGGCCAGTCCCAGCGCCAGTCCGAGTACCAGGTGCGACCACCGGGTGATGCGCTTTGTATAGCTGTAGCCCAGCAGGACCACCAGCACCAGCGGTGAAAGGTAAAGCGTGAGGCGGTTCAGCGCCGCCGCGGCGAGCACAAACACGAGCCCCGCCAGCAGGGTGAAACCGAGTACGAATTCACGCGAAAGCAGGCCCGCGGGGATGGCCCGGCTTTGGGTGCGGGGATTGGCAGCGTCGAGTTCTGCATCGGCCCAGCGGTTGAAAGCCATGGCGCAGGAGCGGGCCGCCACCATGGCCACCAGGATCCATACCACGGTGTGCACTTCGGGTAGTCCGTGCGCCGCCAGCAGCGTGGCAGTCAGCGCAAACGGCAACGCAAAGATGGAATGCTCCCACTTGATCATCTCCAGCGTCGTTCGCGTCTTGCCCCACAGGCCTGTCATCGCCAACCCCAATGAACAGTTTACTTGAGGAGCAGGGGTAACATGCACAGATCCCGAAACCCGGTTCGGAACGATTTGGACAGTATTGAACGTGCAACCGGTTCTTGGCGTTCACATTGCCGGCGAGCGTAAGTCATTGATTTCACTATGGAACATCGAGAGAATATGAAATCCACCTACAAAGAACCCCGTGGACGGCAACATTTTTGCGGGAAGTCGCACGACTCCGCAGCGGGCTAGCGACTGGCGAGATTCGAGAGCCGGATCGGCACATGGATCTCCTGGCACGCTAACCGCAAAAATCCAGCAAACGAGGAGATACAACCATGAGGTTTTCAAAGGAAATGACTGTCGCGGTGCTCTCGATTTTAATGTCGAGCGCCGCAATCGCCCACGCAAGTGACACCTGCAAAAACGTGAAGTTCAAGTTCACCAACAAGCACGACTCCGGCGGAACCATCGAAGTTCACCAGATCAAATACTTCAACAAGGCCAACGGAGACTGGAAAACCGAAGGCTTGAAAGACATCGACTGCGACCAGGGAAAGACCTGCTTCACCGCAGGCGACAACCTGACTGACTCGGAAGGCGAGGAGCTGACCAAGTTTCACTTCATCTATCGCTACAAGGGCACGAAATCAACCGACAACTGGTCCGACTACGTGGAGGGCGGCGACAAGGTCCCCGACGATCCCACCTGCTTTGCCAACAAGGTCTACGGCCCGGGAAAGACCGGTTTCACGATTTTCGGTACTGACTAGGGACAACCAGGCTCTCGATCATGACCACCTGATCAACAACCCATAGAGCCGCGGTGGAGCACGAATCACGGCGGCTCTTTGCTTCATAGAGAAGAAGAGCCCTCTGGCGAGTTCTCCTGCGACAGTCCAAGTCTGTCCAGGAGCTTCTGAAATCGGACTTCCGATCGCAGTACGTCGAAGTCCGGTTCTGCCTTGAGTGTGGCCATGGAGGAGCAGCGGTGTTGGTAGCAATCCTCCAGCAATGAAAGGGCTTCGTTCTTCTCCCCAATTTGCGCAAAACACCGCGCGGCGTCGATCAGGTCTCCGCCATTCTTGAACATCTCCCCATCCTCGCGCAGGATCGAATGAAAGCCCCCGTTCTTGAAAGTGTTGCGGATGCTCTGCGCTCGTTCTGGAGTGGACATGGCAAGCCGCAAAGCGACTGCCTCTTCAAAGAGATTTTTGTGGCGCAACGAGCCTTCAAGCCAGAACAGCGCAACGCCAAAGCCGGGGTCCATTTTAAGGGTCTTCCGGGCCTGAAGAATTGCTTCGTCGTAGCGACGCGCCCAATAGAGTGAACGCGCCAGGTTGGCGTTGATGATCGGCGAATCCGGGTCCAGCTCCCGTGCCCGCTCGTGTTCATCGACGGCGTCGTCGTGACGCCCCCGCAGCGACAGGTAGCCGCCATACCAATTTCTCCCCAACGCATCGTTGGGATCCAAAGCAAGAGCTCGTTGAAACTCCTTTTCTGCGTTTCCCCAATCCCAGTCGTACCAGGCATAGGCGGTGGCCAACGCATAGTGGGCGCTGGCCAGCTTTTGGTCCAGTGCGAGGGCCTGGGCGGCAGCCGCCTTGCCGCGCGGCAGTGCTTCGCGGATCGGAATCGAACCGTAGGCGCCCGCCACGATGTAAACGTCCGCCAGGCCGGAGTAAGCCGGGGCAAAATTTGGATCGCTTTCGATGGCCCGATTGAAGTTGTCAATCGACTGCTGCCACCCAAGGCTCGTGTATTGGTAAAAGAAGAATCGCCCCTTCAGGTAGGAACCATACGCCTCGGGATTCACGCGTTGAGCTTGACCGAGCGGCCTTACCATCGCGCTGACTTGCCGAGCGATATCCGTTGCCACTTCGTTCTGCACCGTGAGTATTTCACTCACGTCGCGCTCGTAAGCCTCGGCCCACAAGTGCATATCGGTTGAAACCTGAATCAACTGCGCCGTGATTCTCATACGGTTGCCGGAGCGGGTCACCGTGCCCTCCACCACGGCGTCCACATTCAGTTCACGGCCAATGTCCTTGATGCTCTTCTTCGTGGCCTTGTACCGAATGATCGATGTGCGCGAGGTGACGCGGACGTTGCTGACCTTGGCGAGGTCGGTAATCAGAGCGTCCGTAATTCCGTCCGCGAAATATTCCTGTTCCGGATCGCGTGAAAGATTCTCCAGGGGAATGACAGCCAGCGCGGAGATTTGCGGTGTGGAACGCCAACGGTGCGCGGCCCAGTCTCGGACGTCGCCGACATTGGCACCAACCAGAATTCCGAGGCAGACCGTAGCCGCGCCCGCCCCAATCATCCATAGGCGGACCCGCGACCGGGGCGGGGGACTTTCCGGTCGATTCTCCGCCAACGCCTGATCCTCCTGCGTTACCGGAGCGATGAACCGATAGCCTTTGCGGGGAAAGGTTTCTATGAAGCGAGGCTGGTCAGCCGAGTCCCCCAGGGCCTCCCTCAGATGGTTGATCGCCTTGTTCAGCCCCCGGTCGAAGTCTACAAACGTGCCGGCGGGCCAGAGGCGCTTCACCAGTGCTTCGCGGGTGACCAGTTCTCCAGGCTTTTCCAGCAAAGCCAGGAGCAGTTGAAGCGGCTGTTCGCGCAAGGGAGTGCGCGTTCCTGCATGGGTTAGCTCGCCCGTTCTGACATCCAGCGTGTAGGTGTCGAAACGATAGAAGCGCGTGCTGCCAACAGGATGTTCCATCGGTCGAAGGGGCGATCCGTTACCCGAGAGTTTACACCGTGCGTGTAACGAATATCGCCCCTGCGGTGACAGTCGACTTAAGAAAAGGGTGGGGAAGGAATGGCCCGGGGACTTCCTACCCCGGGGCCATGGTTCTGTTCATCCGCAGAGGCAACCTACTTCTGCGATTTATCCGGTTCTGAGGGTTGTCCGGCGACTTGCAGGTAATTCTTCACGCTGAAAACTCCGGGAACCCCGTTGGCGCGGATATCGGCTGTATCCCGGTCCGCCTTCGAATCCACGGTTCCATAGAGTTCCACATTGCCGTTCCGCACCGAAATCCGGATCGGCTTGGCCGGATCGATAGCATACCTGTTAAGCGTGGCATAGCCATAGACAGCGCGGGCCACCGCGAGCCGGATCTGGTCGTCCATGATCGACACCGGATCGACTTCGATTTCGTCATTGACGTCTTTCACGCCCGGAAAAGTGCTCACCAGCGCGAGGGCCGAATCCTTATCCACGTCACTGTAAGCGTGACCCCCGAGCGTCACGGCTCCGTTCTGCACTTTGACCCCAATCGCATTGAACGCATTGGTGCCGTAACCCACGCGATCGTAAGCCAGCTTTTCCTGCAGCTTCTTCTGCAATTCCTGGTCAGGGACGCTGGGACCCGCTACTTCAATATCGTTCCGGACGCCTCTGATGCCCTTGATCTTGTGGACACGCTTGTCGGCGTCCATCTTGTATTCATACAAATCGACGGTTCCGGTCAGGGTGGCGATTCCATTGTTGTCCACGCTCACCTTCACGTCTTTGAACTGCTTCTTGTCCAGTTTGCTCTGGGCTTCACCGGCGGCATTGCTTCCGTCGGATTGCGCCAGGGCACCCCGTCCCCCCGCCGCGGAAACTCGGGGAAAAGCCAGGACTGCAAGGGTCAGTGCCCCGATCAAAGTTGCCTCCATGGAACGACGCATCGTCCTCAACATATTTACTCCCTCCTCATGTGTGCTGCCTGAATTGCATGCCACCCGCTGCAGCCTACCCTCATAAGCGACGTGAACCGGCAAAAATCACGCTCCGGGTCCGCGCGCCGCCACAAAACTGTTGCTGGACGGGCTGCCCCACCTGATAAACAAAGAATGCCGAGACGGGGCGGGAAGTTGCGTGATCCGGCAAAACATTTCAATTGAGACGATTGCAGCCGGCGTTATCCCCTTACCGCGGCCGGAAGGGACCCCAGCGAACCAACCAACCCAAAAAAATGAAGCTCTTCCTGACGCCGCACTAGCACAATTTACAGTTCCGTTCGGGTTCGGCACCCGTTATCGTGCCCATGGGTAAAAATCGATGCCAAATTGCCAGCAAGCGATTTCCGTTTTTCTCAGTGTTGCGCTCGTAGTCACTTCAACGGGCGTGGACGGCTGCAAAAAGAGTGCCCAGCCGTCCGGAGGCGCTTCAGGCGCCGCGCAGGAGCAGGCGCCCGCAGCGACCTACGCGATGCCAACTCCCGACCAGCTCTATCAGCTTGTGGCGCCGATCGCGCTGTTTCCCGACAACCTGGTTGCCCAGGTTCTCGCCGGCTCGACCTTTCCAGACCAGGTCACGGCAGCCTGGCAATGGCTCCAGCAGAATACGAGCCTCAAGGGCGACCAGTTGATGCAGGCTGTCGATCAACAGCCCTGGGATGCCAGCGTCAAGGGACTGACCCAGTTTTCCGACGTGTTGCAGCAGATGGCCACCAATCTGACCTGGACCTCTAACCTGGGGGATGCTTACTTTAACGTCCCGCAAAGCGTGATGAACGCGGTTCAGGTCATGCGTCAGAGAGCCTATGATGCCGGCAATCTCAAGACCGGCGCGCAGCAGAACGTTACCGTCCAGAATGAGGCGCCTGGGGCAGCGGCGCCTGCACCGTCATCCTCAGGGCAGCCACAGGTCACCGTGGTCCAGTCTCCGCCCCAGACAATCGTGATTCAGCCCGCCCAGCCGGACGTCGTCTATGTCCCCACCTACAATCCGACCACTGTCTATGGCGCCCCTGTGCCTCCGGCACCGGGCTATTCGACCGAGGCGATGGTTGCCACCGGCCTGCTCTCGTTTGGGCTTGGCATTGCTGTCGGAGCGGCAATTAACAACAACAACAACTGCTGCGGATGGGGCTACAATTCCTGGGGTTGCGGCTGGAACAACTCCTCCGTGACCTATAACCGGAATGTCTATGTCTCAAACTCGAATACGTTTGTAAACCGGAGCAATTACAACGTCAACAATGTGAATCGCAATAACATCAATGCCAACAATATCAATGCCAACAACATCAACCGGAACAACGTTAATGCCAATAACGTTAACCGGAACAACGTCAATGGCAACAACGTCAACCGGAACAATGTCAACGGCAATAACGCGAACCGGAACAACCTGAATGCCAATAACGCGAACCGCGCCGGCGCGAATAACCCCAACAACCGTGCCAATAACTTCAACAGTGGTTCGTCGCCGCAGTTCAATCAGAAATACAACCAGCCCCAGCTCAATCAGGCCAACGCCCAGCAGCGCGGGAATGCCTCCAATGCGGCCCAGCAGCGCGGCGCAAATCAGGCCGGTGTGAATCAGCAGAATCGAGCCGGCTCCGCGGCTGCTCAACCGCGCCAGGGTAATCTCAGCCAAAACCAGGCCAGCCAGCAGCGGGCAGGAAATCAGCCCAGCGGCGGCAATCTCAACCAGAACCAGAGGCAGCCGCAGCGCGGTTACGGCGACCAGGCAAGCAAGAGCTCGAGCAATGCGGCTTTGGGTAACTACAGCCAGGGCGGCAACGCCCGCACCAACAGCGCGCGCGGGCAGCAGAGCCTCAATAGCGGCGCCAGCGCTGGCGGGGGAGCGCGGACCAGCGGCGGTGGTGGCGGAGGCGGCCGGGGAGGCGGTAATGCCGCGCCCCGCGGAGGCCGCGGAAAATAGGCCGGATGACCCGATGTTCCGGGCAATCATACAAAGTGTTTTGGCAGGAGAAATCTCGTGAAAATCTCGTCACACCTTTCAAGAAAACCAGCTTCGCGCCTGGGTCGCTTCCTGTGGGCCACGATCAGCCTTGCCCTGTTGGTGCTTCTTTTCCCGTCGTCTGGATCGTTTGCGCAATCCGCCAATGAGAAGACGTTTGCCTCTCCGGGCGAAGCCGTTCTGGCCGTGTATAAGGCATTGAAAGCCGGTGATACCAATTCTGTGAATGCCATCTTCGGCGCCAATGCCGGTCCGATTCTCAATACCGGCGACGATGTAGCCGACAAGAACATGGTCTCGAATTTCATCCGCCATTACGACCAGATGCATCGCCTCGTGATCGAGCCCGACCAGACGGCCACGCTGTATGTCGGCGCAGACAATTGGCCGATGCCCATTTCGCTCGTAAAGAACAGCAGCGGCGCCTGGTATTTCGATACGGAAACGGGCAAGAAGGAGATTCTCTACCGGCGGATCGGAACCAACGAGAATGATGCGATCGACGTCCTCCATTCACTGGTCGACGCTCAGATTGAGTACGCCTCCACTACCCACGATGACCAGCAGGTCAAACACTATGCGAACAAAGTCTTCAGCGATGAGGGCAAGCATAACGGGCTCTACTGGAAGACCGGCGATAACGAGCCCCCGAGTCCTGTGGGACCGTTGCTGGCGTCTGCTGCGGGCGAGGGCTATTCGAGGAAAGACGGCGCAGCGCCTGCGTTTCATGGGTACTACTATCGCCTGCTCACCCGGCAGGGACCGGCAGCCAAAGGCGGCGTCCGCGATTACAGCGTGAATGGCCAGCTTACAAAGGGTTTCGCTTTTCTCGCTTATCCGGCGGAGTACCGGAATTCCGGTGTGATGACCTTCATCGTCAACCAGGATGGAGTCGTATACGAGAAGGACCTTGGCGCGGACACAGGAAAACTCGCGGGCGCGATTACCGAATACAACCCTGAAAAGACCTGGACTCCTTCCGAGTGAAGTTCAGCCGGAGTCACATGAGGCGCCGTCCGCTGACTCACTGCGAAACTGCGCCGGGTGCGACCGCTACTTATAGCGCCGCGTAGCTTTGATGACCATTGAGAACACCCCCGACTCATCGCGCGTGACCAGAAGCGAGACGTGGCGATTAATGGCGATTTCGGCCTGCAGAAACTGTTGCCCCGAGGTGTCCACATTGGTGGCATAGGTGAGGGTAACTCTCTTGCCCACCCGTTCATCCACGGTGATGCGCGTGGTGGAGTTGCCGAGCGAGCCGAGATAGTTTGGATCCACCTTCACCGAGCCCGCCCCGAACAGCTTTTGCACGCGGTTGCTCATCGTGGCGTTGAGCGCGCCGCCCAGCAGCACGTCGGTTGAAGGGCTCATTTGCGCCTGCTCCTGCTGCTGCGTGTAGATCCCCTGCTCGCTCTGGGTGCGTCCCAGGGCAAGCAGCGCCACCACATCCGCCTGCGCCAGCGGAGGATCGCTGCGATAGCTTACGTTGAGCTTATCCGGAGTCCCGTGCAGCCCCAGCGTGATGTCGTAATCGTCCACCCTGGCCGTGGCGTTCAGATCGATATTGGGCTCGATGCGGACCGGGTTGGTGAACTGCAGATCGCCGCGCTGCAACTCATAGCGGGTTCCCGCAATCGTGGCGCTGCCCTCCGTAATCGAGACCCGTCCCAGCAGCGAAGGAGAAGCCAGCGTTCCGCGCACCCGCAGGTCCACGTCACCGGCGAGCTTGGCGAAGGCATTCTGAAAACTCAACTGCGGTGACGACCGAAGATGGACGTCCAGGCGGATATGGTTCGAGGGAGCATCCGGAGCCGCCAACGGTTGCGCGGTACCGGCTTGCGCAGCCAGGGCCGCAATATCGAGATCCGGGCTCACAGAGAATCGCGTGAGCAACACATTTCCCGACAACAGCAGGCTGTTTTGGGATCCCTGCAGATGCAGCGTAGTATCCGCCAGCGAACTCACGCCCTTCGGATAGCGAATTCGGATCGACTTGCCGGTGACGGAGAGGTCAGCAAAGATGCCCTGCTGGTAGGACAGGTATCCGCCCATGCTCAACTGGCCTCCGCCTGTCATCGCGGTCAACTGTCTCACCTCGAGACGATTCTGGTTGAACTCCAGCGTCCCTTGCAACTGGCTGAGTCCGTTGGGCAGATCCTCCAGTGACAGGGAACCATTCTCGAAATGGACGGTGCCTCGCAGGTTCGGCTTGGCGATTGGCCCGTGGGCCTCCACCTGGAATGTTGTTGTCCCTCCTGCCGTCAGATCCTTATCGAGCGTCTCGGCCAGTGCCAGGTTGATGGACCCGTTGGCGGCAAGGTCAAGAAGCTTTGCGCCCTTCAGCTCAAGGCTCCCCTGCGCGCGCAAATCGGTCTGGTCGCCAGTGATGTGCATGGCATCCAGGCTCACGCGCGCATTGGCCAGCGCGGCATGGACGGAGCCTTCGCTCTGCAACCGGACGCCGGCCACAGTCACATCGATCCCCGCCATGCGCGCCTCGCCCTTCAGTTGCGAGGGATCGGTCAGCGGGCCCTCCAGCGTAGCTGTGCCCGATAACGCGGAATTGGCCTCGATTCCTTCGATGTGGGTGAGCTTGAAGATCGCGCTGATGTTGAATCGAGAAAAGTCGAGTTTCGCCTGGGTGAGAAAATTACCGCGCAATTCGGTCTGGCCGTGCAGGGAGACTTCTGCCGTCTCGACATTCGTCGTGACGTCGTACAGAATGTCTCGATTGACGGTGTGCGCCTTCAGCTGCACGGTTCCGACCGTTTCTCCGCGGACTACGAGCCCCGCGAGTGTAGCGCGGCCCTCCATGTGTGGGTCGTCGGGAGTGCCCGAAGCCGTCGCGGAAAACTCAAGGGTTCCACCCAGGGCGTTGCCCGTCGAGCGCAACTGTTCGAGACTGGCAAGGATAATCCCGGATCCATGGGACTCCGCCTGGAAATGCCGTGAATTCAGATCGTAGCTGCCTGAACCGGAGATTGTTCCAGCGGCGCCCTTGACGTTGATGGAGCTCAACTTGATGGTCTGGTTCGCGATTGTACCGTCCGCTCGGATTCGCGATACCGGCTCCCCATACACCGTCCCGTCGTCCAGTTCCGCCCATCCGGAGCCACCCAGCATGGAGACTGGGCCGTCGGTTTGAAAGTCGGCATTCAGTGTACCGCTGACCTGCGCCGGAATACCGGTGCGCAGCAGGATGTCGTTCACATTTACCTTGGTCGCATGTACCCGGGCGTGCAGAAGGGAATTAGCGCTGAATGCCGGTCTCTCGTCCGGACGGGCTGCGCCCGGATTCGCAGTGGCGGCCGAGAGGGTGCCTTGCAGGCTGATCTGGGCTTCCCCGCGGTTCAATTGCCCGTGCACGATGGCGATGTGTTCCGCATCGTAGCTGCCGTCGGCCTCGATCGAGTCCCAGCGTACGAATTGTGGGGTGTGCGATTCATCGCCAGGCTTAGGCGGAAACTCGATCGCCAGCTCCGTTGCTTTCGCGGTTCCCGCAATGTGCGGCGAAACCAGTGACCCCGCCCAGCTTCCCTGAAACTCGGCCTGCCCCCCCAGAGATACAGGTAATGCCGCAGTTCCCGATTTTCCCTCCCGCCCCAGTCCCAACTCACGCAGCACGGTGTTGAAATCGCCCAGATCGTGCGAGCGAAAATCCAGATTGAGAGCCGTTGGGCTGGTCAGGGGATAAGCGCCCAATCGACCGTGGGCCTGGATCTGGCTCGCTGGAAGGCTTAAGTCAAACCTCCGAACATCCACGACACCGTTGCGCTGCGTGTAGGTTGCGTCGAGAGCCCCGTTTCCCGGCTCCTCGTTGGCTATAGCCTGAACCGACGGGCTCAGGTCCAGCGTCGCCGCCACAACCAGGGTATTCACGTCGCCCTTCATCCAATTGGCAGTTGCCCGACCGTTCAATGTCGTATCGATACCCATCCGCCTGAACGGCTCATGGCCGACGACATCCTGAATCGTATCGAGCGACACGCCTTCAAATCGGCTCGCGATCGTTCCGTTGACTGTGACTTCCTGCTGGGGTTCCTTGACCACGATGTCGCGCGGATTGGAAGGCGGAGGTGGTGGCGGAGGAGGGGCCTGCCGGTGAAAGAATCGCTTCAGCCGGGAATCGCGGGGTGGATTCGCCTCTCCTTCAGACGGCTCCATGCTCGCCCGCCCCGCAATGTGCGGCAACCACTGATCCAGCTGCAGGTCGCCTGTGATCTTGCCTCCCTGCTTGAATCGAATCGTGACCGCGGTGAAATGTAGTTGATTGGGATCGGCGTGGACCTTTGTGTCCAGTTGTAGTTCACGGGCCGAAACCCCGGGGGCAACATAGGTTCCTTTGTCCACGTGAACCGCGCCGTCCAGCCGGAACTCGCCCCGGTCGCCGGCTCCCACCAGGTCCATTCGCGTCACTCCGTCGGGCGTGAAGGGAAAATCCACGATCGGATTCAGCAGCCGCATATCGAATTCGCCCGCGATTTTTGCCCGCCATCGGGCATGCGTAAAATCTGTCATCGCGCCAGATACCTCGAGCGTCCGGTCTTTGACGCCCCGGCTGCTGGCAGTGATCCGCAGGGAACGCAGGTAAGCCGCGTTACGAGTGAGGTCCAGCGAAACCTGGAACAATGCGTGGAGTGCCGCCGGAGCGGTGGGCTGGCGGCCGCCCCGCTGCAGCATCAGATCGCGCACTCCGGCGTCGACGTGGTAGCTCTCCGGGTTCGACTTTTCTGCAGGACTGTACTTCAATACCAGCGACAAATCGTTGGCCTCGAAATCCAGCGGCAGATACTTGTCGGCAAAATCGAACGATGCAGCCCGGTTGTCGAGATCGAACATTCCCTGCTCGATCGCAACATGCCCCGCCTGGAGATCGAACAGTGTGTCCATGAAAGCCTTGTCTGCCTTCTTCTGCACGCGCGGATACGGCTGGTTGGTCGATCCGTTGGGATAGTAAATAAGGTGAAACTCGGGCTTGACCACTTCAAGGTCGCGCAAGCGGATGCTCGGACTGAGAAAGCCGAGCACGCTGATACGCACACGCAGGCTTTCAACCTCGGCATAGGGAGCGTCGCCGGCCTCCTCCAGTCCGTGAATCACCACTCCCCTGGCTTCGGCTTCAAGATCGATCAAGTGCCAGTGAAAAGAGCGAATCTCCACCCGGCCGCCCGTAGCCGTTTCGAGCAGGGATACGATTCGTCCCCGGACCAGTTCTTCGAACTGATGCGAATTAACCCAGAACCAAAGGACCGAGATTAAGGCACCGACGGCGATGAACAAGGCCGCAGTATTCCACGCCCAGTGCCTCCGGCGGGGCGCGCGGGCGGCAGGCATCTTGATCTCGACCTGGCTCATTTCACCGCGTCCTTTCCGGAGTCTGACTTGGTTCCGGCTTCGAGTGCCGGATCCAGAATTTCGACGTCTCCCTGTTTGCGGAGGTTATCCAGCCAGGCGTCAAAAAGGACGTTGACCTGCTGCTCCAGCAAAATCTCTTCGATGCGAGGGGCTACATCGTCCAGCGGAGGCACCTTGCTCCCGGGAGCGTAGAGCGGCACCAGCTTGGTGCGATAGTAAGTCTCTATATCCTGCTGCGAGATGCGGATTCCCTGGCGAAAACGGATTTCGATGAACCGGATCATTTCCAGGCGAAGGTCGAGATAAGCTTCAACCTGCTCGGCCGTCAATCCATTGGTGTTCAGAAAGTTTTGCCAGCCCGCGTCGGTCCCGCAGTTCATGCGAACACACGCGGGCAGTTCCGTGCGCAGTTCCTTCAAACGCGCCTGCACCTCCTCGGTCTTGGGCAGAGAAGCGGTAATGTCTTCCTGCCGAACCTGCTGCTGGATGAGGGTGCGGCTGATGAGCTCCTGCACCGCGGTCTGAGGACTGAGTATTGTGTTGATCGTCGCTTCCGGGTCGAGCACCGAAAACCGGACTTCGTTGGCTATATCGCTCCACAGGATCGGCTGGTTGTTCACAACCGCAACCACGCGATCCAGCACCGTCGATGCCGGCACCGTCGAAGCCAACCCCGTCGAACCAGGCCCGGCAGGCTGCGTTTGTCCCCCCGCGGCCGCCACCGCGGTCGCCGATGCCATTGCAGCAGCGAGCGCAAGAGCTGCGCCTCGTTTCACGCCCCTTCGAGTTGGAAAAAGCACGCCCATCAGAATGTTTGTCCCAGGCTGAAGAAGAAGTTGAAATGGCTGGCCTGGCCCACGTGGGGTTCGCTGTCGGGAACCGAAAGTGAGTAGTTGATGTTCACCGGGAAAATCGGCGGATTCAGGTTGTAGCTAAAATCCAGCCGAATAGGACCGACCGGCGTATGGTAGCGCAAACCAAGCCCCGGTGTGTGGGTGAAGTAATTGAAGCTGCACAGGCCCTGTTTCCCGGTCGAGGTCACGGGACCCTCGGGAATGGGATTGGGTACCGGTGGTTCGTTCAAAACCTTGCAAACATCCCGATCAGGCTGATGAATGCGGAGGGCGCTCGCCCAGGCATCGCCGGCATTGGTAAATACGTTGCCCATATCCTCAAAAAGAACAAGGCTCAAGGCGTTGCCGAAGTAGGGAAGCGTGGGAGGAGGAAGGCGGAGCTCAGTGCTGTTAATCAGCGCTCCCGCTCCGCCGATCGGAAAGCCGGTCTCTCCGTCTCGCGGGCCGGCCGCATTGATCGAGAATCCGCGCAGAGATGTCGCGCCACCGGAATAGAGGCGCTCCGGAAGCGGGATCAGCCGCGCGCTGTCGCTGCCAAAGGCTCTTTCCTGGCCATAGCGCGTGTTGCGCGCCAGCACGAATCGATTCTTGTCGAAGCCGTAGTAACTCGAGTTAGACAAGTCGAGACGATTGAAACTGGCTTGTGCTTTAAACGCCTCGGCGGACACGAATTCCTGGAAACTCCAGTAGGAGCCTCGATGCGCGTCGATGGGGTTGTCGCGCGTATCCCGAAGCCACGTGAATGCGGGACCGCCGACGGTTACCGCGGTTGCATACAGCGTTACCACCGAGGGATACACCTGCAGACTCGATTCCGCTACCTTCACGCGGCGGAAATCAAATTCATAGATGAACGTATTGGCGCGGAGTATGCCCGCGCCTACGCGATTGAAGCTCTGCGTCCAGCGCATTCCAGTGTCCAGCCGGGAAGCCACGTAGGTGGTGACATCCTGGCTGTTCGCATATCCCCCCGTGAGCGCCAGGCCCAGCTTCCGGTTCCCGTAAAAATGGGGATTCTGATAAATGACATTGATCTTCTGTTCGAGCAGGCCGTAAGTGGCCTGCAACGAGCCTGACTGCTCCCGTCCGAACAGATTATTGCGGGTGACATTGAACACCACCCGGGGACTGACGCCCGTGCGCCCGCCCGGCGTACACGGCACGCCGCTGGCGATGTATCCCGCGCAGTTGTTCTCGGGCGTACCGGTCTGAGCCTCGAACCCGGCGCCATAGGTCAACGTCCAGCGTCGCGCTTCGACCGCGTGAAGGAGAACCGTTTTGTAGGTTTCGCCCCCGTTGGGATTCTGGACCGACGCATCGATCTCGTTGAAAAGCGCAAATTCGTACAGATTTTTCTGCGTTTCTTCCAGGGCTGTCTGGTTCAGCGGATCGCCGGGATGTAACGTGATCGCCTTGGCGACCGTATTCTTGCGCGTGAACTGGAGCCCCGTCAGCAGCACATTGCGCACGAAGATCTGACGGCCCTCGGTGATATGAAACGCAACATCCACCTTGCTCGGATCTTCTGGCTCGCTGCTTTGCTCCACGTCCACCTGGGCCTGGTCAAATCCGCGGGTCAGGTAGTCGGTCACCAGCGCATCGCGATCACCGGCGAGGTTGCGGGGTGAAAACAGCTGGCCCGATTCGGTGTTCATCAGCGGCAACAGCTTGTCTGCATCTACGTGATCGTTGCCGGCCAGTGTAACCTTGCCGACGCGCTTCTGTTCACCCTCGTCTACGCGATATACAACCTTGAGCGAGGCCGGCGTAGGCTTCTGACCGGGAGGATCGTCCTCACGCGTGTTCGTTAGACTCGTCTCGGGCGTGATCCTGGCCTTCGAGAATCCGTTGTTCTGGTAGAGGGCTTCCAACGCGCTGACGTCCGCCGATACCAGGGCCTGGCTGTAAACGCCATGGCGGTCGAGCACGTTGGCCTCGTGCACGCCCAGAAGACCCTTCAGAGTTGCGGAATTGAAGTAATTGTTCCCCTCCACCGCAACGTTTGCCACCTTCCGCCGGATACCCAACTCGACCACATATTTGATGGCCACCTCGCCCGGGCCCAAGGACTGCTGATTGTGGTCCACCTTTACTTCGAAGTAGCCCAGGCTCTGAAAGTAGTCGCGCAGCCGCCGGTTGCCTTCGTTCAGCAGGTCATCGTCCACCGTGCCTTCCTCGAAGACCGGAATCAAGCGCTTCAGCTGGTCTTTTTTCAGGGACGCGCCTTCCACAAGCACGTGCACGATCGGACCCTTGTTGGCGGTGAAGCTGAAGTCGATCTTGTGCGCCGCGTACTTCTTCGAATCCAGCTTGATCTCCGCTTCCAATCGTTTCTGTTTTTGATAAAACTTGAGCGCTCCGTTCAAGGCGCGGTTCACGGTTTCGCGATCGACGGGCGTACCCGGTTTCAATTTCGCGTGGCGGCGGAACTCATCCGCCGTCATGCCCGCATCGCCGGTCAGCGTTACAGGCCCCACGCGCGCCTGCGGACCGGAGATAACGTGAAAGGCGATGTCGACAAGTTGCTGCTCTGGATCCTCACGCAGATTGAAGGTAATCGTGGATTCGTTGTAGCCGTTATCGACCAGCACCGCTCGCATCTGCTCTTCGGCCTGGGTCATCTTCGCGTCCGTAAAGCGGGTTCCCGCATTCAGGCGGCTGGCTCGTTCCAATTGCGTATTCACGGTTGGGCCCTTCGCCCCATCCACCGTCACCACACCGATGAACATGCGTGGCTTGCCGAGGAAAACCAGCTCAACCCCGTCTCCCTGCCGTTGTCCGGAAACCTCGACGGAATTGAAAAGCCCGGTTTCAAATACCTGGCGCAGGCTCGCCGCCACTTTTTCCCGATCGAGCGGCGCCCCTTCGGCCTGGGCCAGATGGCCCTGGAGGAAAGACAGCCGCTCGGGCGATACGCCTGAAAAAGAGATCGTGCGTACCGTCAGTCCCTCCCATGGAGTAATGGAATCTCTTGCTGTCGGACTGGGTTGGGCTTGTGTCTTCGCGGTTTCCCGGGGCGCGGCTCCCTGAGAAGGATCATTGGAATGGGGCGCAAGGGGCGCGGCCGCGGGAGTTTGACAAATACCCCGGACGGTCGCGAACGTCGTATTTAGGATGAAGCACGAAAGCAAAATGCCCCAGCCGCACCGACTGCCGCACCGCCTCGGAGCAATGGACCGCAAAATCCTCTCCCGATAAAACGCGAAACGCCCCAGGCCAAAATTTGCATCTAATCAAACATCAGCGAGGGCCCTGTTCCTGTCGGCATCAACCATGTTCCGCCACTTCAAACCGCTGCACCTATACTAACGAGGAATAATGAGCGGCGCAGCAGTAAACAGTCTTCAACTTGATCCCCCAAGGAAACGAATGACGCAACCCAGATCCACCGCACATCCCCCTGATCCTCCGGCGTCGCGCGCTGGCGGATCATCGGAGCCTGCTGTTCAGGATCCGCCCCCGGCACCTGTCGCGTCCGCGCCACTCTCGCCGGATGCCGATGCTCTACAGCGTGCTCAGGCCGGCGATCACTATGCTTTCGCTCAACTCTACGCGCTCCACAAAAGGCGCATCTACTCCCTCTGCCTGCGCATGGTGGGAAATGTAGCGGAAGCCGAAGACCTCACCCAGGAAGCATTTCTACAGTTGCATCGCAAGATCGCCACGTTCCGGGGAGACTCGGCATTCTCCACCTGGCTGCATCGCCTCGCGATCAACGTGGTTCTGATGCATCTGCGCAAGAAAGGCCTGTCGCTCATCTCGTTAGACGAAGCAATGGAGCCGACACCGGAAGAAGGGCCAGGCCGGAGCTTTGGAGCTCCCGACCTCTCGCTGGCCGGATCCATTGATCGCCTGGCCCTGGAACGTGCCATCTCGGACCTTCCGGCAGGCTATCGCCTCATCTTCGTGCTGCACGATATCGAGGGATACGAGCATAATGAAATCGCCGCAATGCTCGACTGCTCCATCGGTAATAGTAAGTCCCAGCTGCACAAAGCACGGCTGAAGCTTCGCGATGCCATGCGTACGTTTCCTCGAAGGGAGGGGCGGCGATGATCGAATACCGCAAAGTTAAGTCGTGCCAGGAGTTCCAGGAACATCTGCCCGAATTGATCGGCTCCGGCCTCGACGTCTCGGGCGATCCGCATCTCGAAAGCTGTGAACTCTGCCGGGCATTACTCGCCGATCTTGAGACCATCGCCGCGGCTGCGCGCGAACTCTTTCCGATCGAAGACCCGTCCGATCGCGTGTGGGAACATATCCAGTCCGCTATCCAGGAGGAGGAGCAGGACCCCAGTCCCAAGTAAGACCTCCACCCGCGGGTTTGGTCTTTTTCGCTTCTTGGCGAAAGGAATGACTCTCGATGCTCTCCCGCCCGCGTCCAGTTTTGCCTCTCTTCGTTCCATCGGCCACGCTCATGATTCATGGAGTGTGGCCGATAACGTTTGCGGAACAAGTGGCCGCCGCACGGGTCGACCAGGAGTCGAAGAGAAGAGCCCTGCGGAGGCTCGAAGAGCTATTCCGGAACCAAATGGGAACAGCTACCGTAATTTACTGAGCAGAAGTGCTTTGCGTGACTCCCGGGCCATCCGTCGGTTTCTGCAACTTTTGACAAGCTTGCGCTGTCTAATGTAGGTAAAGTTGATAAAAGGACACTCAATGCCGAACCAGCCACCAGTACCACCAGAGATTCTTGGTCCCTCCGATGCCAAGCCGACGGTGAAGCGGATCCCCGTTCTTCCCGTCCGCGATACTGTTCTCTTTCCTCACGCCGTTCTTCCCCTGACCGTCGGCCGGGAGAGTTCCATTCAGCTGATTGAGTCGCTGGGCGAGGACCGCTCCATCATCGTGACGGCGCAGAAAGATCCCCGTCAGGACGCGCCGACGCCCGAAGACATGCACGAAGTCGGCACCCTGGCAACGGTCCACAAGATCGTCCGCATGCCCAACCAGAGTCGCTTTGTCTTCACTGAGGGAGTGGAGCGCGTACGCCTTGTCCGGTATGTTCAGACCGAGCCCTTCATGGTTGCCGAGGTCGAGACCATGGACTCCGTACAGGTCGAGCCCTCCGCCAATGTCGAGGCCCTGGTCCGTATGGTGATCGGCCAGTTCCAGCAGATCGTTACCGAGTCCCCCACGCTGTCGGATGAGTTGCGCACCATCGCTGCCAACATCGAAGATCCGGGCCGGCTGGTCGATTTTGTCGCCTCGTCGCTCCCGTTCCTGACCACGGAAAACAAGCAGCAATTGCTGGAAACTCCGGGAATTCCCGCCCGTCTCGAGCTGTTGAACACCCACCTCGCCAAGGAGATCGAGGTGCAGCAGCTGCGCGCCAAGATCCAGAACGAGGTCCAGGATCAGGTCCAGCAGTCGCAGCGCGATTACTACCTCCGCGAGCAGATGAAGGCCATCCAGAAGGAACTGGGGGAACAGGACGAAGGCCAGCGCGAGATCGAAGATCTGCGCAAGAAGATCGACGACGCCGGCATGCCCGAAGACGTGAAGAAGGAAGCCCTGAAAGAGCTCACCCGGCTTTCGCGCATGTCGCCCATGGCAGCCGACTACTCCCTCACTCGCAACTACATTGAGTGGCTTGCCGTCCTGCCCTGGGCCAAGAGCTCCGGCTCCAAGATCGACATCAACAAGGCACGCGAGATTCTCGACCACGACCATTACGAGCTGAAAAAGGTCAAGGACCGCATCCTGGACTACCTGAGCGTCCTAGAACTGAAGCCGGATATGAAGGGGCCGATCCTGTGCTTCGTCGGACCGCCCGGAGTAGGCAAAACCAGCCTGGGCCGGTCGATCGCCCGTGCGCTTGGCCGCAAGTTCCAGCGCATTTCCCTCGGCGGCATGCACGACGAGGCGGAGATCCGCGGCCACCGGCGCACCTATATCGGTGCTTTGCCCGGCCAGATCATCCAGAGCATTCGCCGCGCCGAAACCAACGACCCGGTGATCATGCTCGATGAGATCGACAAGCTCGGCCGCGATTTCCGCGGCGATCCGGCCTCGGCGCTGCTCGAGACCCTCGATCCGGAACAAAACAACACGTTCCGCGACAACTATCTCGATGTGCCGTTCGATCTGTCGAAGGTGCTCTTCATCTGCACCGCTAACATGCTCGACACGGTGCCTCCTCCGCTGCTCGACCGCATGGAATTGATCCCTCTGCAGGGCTACAGCGAAGAGGAGAAGGTGCACATCGCCAGCCGCTTCCTGATTCCGCGCCAGATCAAGGAGAACGGAATCACGACCGAGCAGATCGAATTTCCCGAGGAGTCGGTGCGGCACATCATCCGCCACTACACCCGGGAAGCCGGCGTGCGCAAACTCGAGCAGGTGATCGGTACGGTGTGCCGCAAGGAAGCGCGCCGCATCGTCGAAGGCAAGAAGGAAAAGCTGGTTGTCACCCGGGAAATTCTGAAAGAGTTCCTGGGCAACATCCAGGTACGGGTGGATACCGAGATCGCCGAACGGGTGAAGCGGCCCGGGGTGGCCGTGGGCCTGGCCTGGACGCCGGCCGGCGGCGACATCCTCTTCATCGAAGCGAACAAGATGAAGGGCAAGGGCTCCTTCACCATGACCGGGCAGATCGGCGAGGTGATGCAGGAGTCAATGCAGGCCGCGCTGACCTGGGTTCGTTCCAACGCCGGCATGTTGGGATTGGCCGAAGACTTCACCAAAGACATCGATCTGCACATCCACGTGCCGGCCGGAGCCATCCCCAAGGACGGGCCTTCGGCGGGTGTCACCATGGCCACGGTGCTGGCCTCGCTGCTGACCGATACTCCGGTACGGTCGCTGACCGCCATGACCGGGGAGATCACGTTGAGCGGCAACGTGCTTCCGGTGGGGGGTATCAAGGAGAAGTTCCTGGCTGCACGCCGGGCGGGAGTGGAAACCATCATCCTGCCCGCGGACAATCGTCAGGACGTGGAAGAAGACCTGACGCCGGAGCTGATGCAGGGAGTGACCGTGCACTACGCCCGGCACATCGAGGACGTGCTCGCGGTCGCTCTTCCGCTCTTCAAGGCGCAGCCTGTAGCGGTGGCTTCTCCTGTCCAGGAAAAACCCGCAACCGCCGCCGCCTGAGGCGCCTGAGGCGCCTGACCATCAAACGAGAGGCCGGCAAATCTGCCGGCCTCTCGTTTTTGTTTCACGTGCCAGTAATAGCGGTATGTTGCACCCGGCTGAAGTCAGTTGCACGACTGCCCGCGCCTCTGTGAATTCACACAGAGGCGCGGGCTGTCGACACTGCCGTTAAAATGCGTGTACGAAGTTCCAACCATTCGGGGTGCCCAGGCCGGTCGCCGGGTCCCAGCCCTCTCCGGTGGCAAGCGTGGAGTCGACACCGAAGGTGAGGACGAACCAGCGCGTAGAAAACGGGCTGTTGTACAGCGCGCTGACGAAGGTCGGAAGCCCGTTGAGCGGCGCTGCCAGCTCCCATGAATTGACCGGGAAACTCCCACCCGGATCTTCGATCGTTCCCGTGACGTTATTCCGCGACTTCGGACTCTCAACGTCGGTGATGGCCGAGGGCGGGAGGCGATACAGAAGAGGGGCCGCCTGTCCCAGCCGATGGCGTGAATGCTGGTTGGCAATGGCCCAAAGGGCCGAGAACATCGGGCACGAGGCGCTTGTACCGCCGATCACATCGATGAACAGATCGCCCTCTGCGTCCCCGGTGTAGATGATTTCGACACCCGTATACGGATCCGCCACCCAGGAAATGTCAGGAGTGAGACGGCGATTCCCGGGAAGGCTTGCCTGGTAGGAGGGCTTCGGGTAGACGTCGCTCGCGCCCCCCGTTCCGCCATACACGAAGCCTTCGTTGGAGGGTGGATCGAACGGCGGGGCGCCGAGCGCAGCCGTGTCGGCTATTTCGGTGATATTGTTGCCCCAGCTCGTCTGCCAGGCGATGTGCTTCTGGGAGTCGAGAGCGACGCTGACTCCGCCGATTCCAGTCACATACGGCGAACTCGCGGGCCAGCCTGTAGAGGTGTAGAGCCCGCCGGTCGCACTGGCGTTGTTGCCATTGTCGCCGGTACTGTACTGAATCGACTCGCCAGCCGCCCCGATCGCTTTGAAGATGTTATCGATCGCTTTGTAGAACTCTGCGTCGCCGGCGATTCCGATTTCAGCAGTGCCCCAGCTGTTGGAGATGGAGACCACGCCGGGTATCGATGCCGCGGCAATGTCTGCTGAGAACAGGTCGTCGAAGGAATTGGTAGGCGCGACCACCAGCACGATTTTCGCGCCCGGGGCGATTGCATGCACCCACTCGACGTCGAGGGTGGTCTCGGCCGCCCAGCCGGCATTGGCATCGGTCGAGAAGTTTGATTCGGTCGGCGTGCCGAGGATGCTGAGGTTTGCCGGAGGGAGGCCCATGGCTTGCGAGAACGCTGTCAAGTCCTGGCCGATGGTGGTCGAGCCGTACGCATCGACGATGGCGACCGTGGTGCCGGCGCCGGTCAGCCCCTCGCGATAGAGTTTCGTCAAGTTGTAGGCTGTCTGAATTTCACTTGGCTGGTAGCCGCAAGGGGGCAGGGTCCCGGCCGAGCTGTTCGTGATGGGGGCGCCGTAGCCGTTGCCCTGGTAGCTCGCCGTGACCGTGCCGTCGTTGGATACGAAATTCACCGAGGTCGGCGGGTAGAAGCACCGCTCCGAGAAGACCAGGCCGTCCGGCGCCGCGCTGAGACGCAGCGGTTGGGGAGCCACGCGCTCGGCATCGCTCGCCCGGTGGACACTGGTGGAGGCCGTGACTCGGGTACGTGCGATTTGCGGATCGGGAGCCAGGTCCGACAGTCCGCCTACGGCCGCAACCAGCCCAACGAGCGCAGGCGGCAGAGTTGCGCTGCGGCTGCTGGCCCGGAAAGTGCGCCCGGCCAGGTCGTATTCATGCAGCTCCACGTGAAACGTGCTCTGCACGAGCTCGACCGATCCGGTGGCCCTGACGAACATATTGTCGCGACCGATGCTGCTGACCGTGAATCCATCCGCTTTGAGGAGATCCGCAACCTTGGCAACCTCTCCGTGGCTCGGCGCATGCTGGGCTTGGATTTGTTCGAAGGAAAGGAAGGCCGCCTTGCCCGACTGCTGTGCCGCCACCAGGGCATCAAGACCCTGCTGGTCGTGCAGTTTCATCCACAATGTGATCTCGATTGGGCCTGTGGCACTCACCGGGCCAAGATCAGTTGCCCGGGAGAGACGCGATTGGCCGCCAGCCGCGGTCGTGACGGTTAATGCACAAACAAAAACAAGGAGGAGCACTCGGGCTCGGGTCATGGTAGTCCTTTCTTTGCCGCACACAGGCAGACGTCGCCTCAGTTCTGTTAGTCAAAATTCAGATGGAACTACTCTCAGGACTGGAGGAATCTTCGAAACGAAGATGGCGCGAAAGATATCAGGGCAAACGCTGGGTGTCAAGAACCCGCGGATCCAGTAATGGCAAGTCCGCTTTCTGGATTTGTTGAGGGCGCACCACTTCCCATCGGCTCGGCAGAGAGCTCCTTGCGTCGGGTTTGCCGAAGATTAAGGCGTGGTGCTGCAAACTTGAAGTTGGAGATACCCAAATGTCTTTTCCTCGCGGCGTCAGCTATGCTCCCTTTCAAATCTCGGGCATCGCGAAACCCGGACTAATGCAAGCAATTCGGCTTCGTTCTGGACGCTTTAGAACCCCAAAACCGGCCCTTCTGGACTGTTTGCATTTGCGGGATTGCGCCAATATCTTGATTAGTTTAAGTAGCTTGCGACAATAGTCGAGCTGGAAATGGCCACCCCCCCGTGACTGTAAAACTGTAAATCCACTCACCCCGATCAAGCTGCCACTCAAGCCTTCGAAGCTTACACGCACGACTTTTCCAGGAAGGATGCCGTAGAGACGCAAGCCAGGCGGGCGACGGCTCCGTCGAATGGTTTGCGATCCGCCCGCCACGTCTACAACCTTCGCGCCAGTGCCAATCTTGCGTTACTTGATAGTGAGCAAGCATTCGCCCGAGCGGTGCGGCTATGTTAAGACGAACCAAGAACAAAGAACGCGACATCATCGAAAAACGGCGCGGCAAAGCAGCGCGGCGACGATTTTGCTTACGGAACCCGGCAACCCGGCTGACGAAAACCATCGCCATTCGGCCTTACCCCTGCAAGCGAATCTGTGTGCGAGCTATCTCTCTGAAGTAATGAAATACGCTAGACGATCACGGCGACCAATGTAGTTCAACTCGGAGAGATTTTCATTAGGGCGAGCGTGTGTTGCATACCACTGGGGAACGCTCGCTCGCCATTTCTGTTGGCGCTGATCCTGAATTCCGCACACATTTCAGAAATTCGCTCCTCGCGCTCACGAACCCCTTCCGGCATCTGGAACCGTCTAAGACTTGCAGGCGGTATGCTCTTTAAGTGATGCGGGTGCACATTCTTACCTTTGGTGTTTTGAAGGACTGGCTTGGTTATGCGGGCTCGAGCATCGAGTTAGAGGACGGGGCGACCGTCGCCGATCTGCTCGATCATCTGGCGCATCAGCATGCCGGGAGTCCTGCGGCTCGTTTGCGAGGCATCGCGGTGAGCGTCAATGCCGAGTATGCTGTCGCTGCCCGGGTGCTGTGCGAGGGCGATGAAGTCGGTCTTCTGCCTCCTGTCTCCGGCGGTGCCTCGCGCGCGGCAGGTGACCCCGAATTGCCTGTCATCACCTTCCTGACCCGCGACGTCATTGAAGCCCACAAACTCGTCGAGGCGGCAAGGCAGGGCGAGGACGGCGCCGTGGTTGTCTTTGACGGCATCGTACGCAATCACACCCGCAACCGCCGGACCCTCCACCTCGACTACGAAGCCTACGAGGAGATGGCAACCAACCAGATGGATGAGCTGTCGCGGGACGCGATCGCTCGATTCGGCGTGCGGCATGTGACCCTGGTTCACCGCCTGGGACGGCTCCAGGTCGGAGAGACTAGTGTCCTGATCGTCGTTGCCTCGGCCCACCGTGCGCAGGCCTTTGACGCATGCCGCTGGCTGATCGACACGCTCAAGAAGACGGTGCCCATCTGGAAGAAGGAGACCTTTGTCGACGGCGCGGTGTGGGCCGCGGGCGAACCGTTTCCCGAAGGGATCGCTGTGAACGGGCCGGAGGCTCCGCATGCCTCTTAGATTTATCAAGGGCCTCGCCCGCTTTGTGTTGCTGGCCCCACTCGCCCTTGCCGCGCAAGACACCACCTTCCGCATGGACGTGAAGCTGGTGAACCTGTTCGTCAACGTCACCGACAAGACGGGCGCGATTGTGGGCGGCCTCGCAAAGGATGACTTCCAGGTTTTTGAAGACGGCCGGCCGCAGAAGATCGCCATTTTTGAGCGCCAGTCGGAACTCCCCCTCAACCTCACCCTGGCCATCGACACCAGCGGCAGCACGTATAAAGACCGTTACCTCGAATACCACGCCGCGAAGGGTTTCATCCATGCACTGCTTCGCCAGCAGGACCAGATGAGTCTCATCGAGTTCGCCACCGACGTTCGTCTCCTGGTGGATTTCACCAACAATCTCTCTCAACTCGATCACGGCCTGGGCGCGCTGCGGGGCGGCGATGCTACCGCGCTGTACGACACCATCTACCTGGGCTCCCGCGACCTTGCCAAAAAGCAGGGCCGCAAAGTCCTGGTACTGGTCTCGGATGGTGGAGACACCGCCAAGAGCACCACCTATGCCGAAGCGCAGGAACAGGCGCTGCGCAGCGAAGTCATGATCTACTCCATCATCGATGTGCCCATTGAGGCCAGCGCCGGGCGCGATCTGGGCGGAGAGCACGCCCTGATCACGCTCGCCGAGCAGACCGGCGGCAAGAGCTTCTACGCTTCGGAAGGCGGGCTCGACAAGGCCTTTGCAAAGGTGAGCGACGACCTGCGCACGCAGTATCTCCTCGGCTATTATCCCCACGACCAGGCGCTGGAACTCAGCTTTCATCGCCTGCAGGTGACAGTGCCCCGCGCTGCCGCCGATGCTTTCAACATCCGCTACCGCTCCGGCTACTACGCCGATTCACCCGCCGCGCCCCGGCCCAAGCCAGTCGACTGACCGGCTCGCTTCCGTTGTGCCGGCCCTGCTTTTTCTGATCGCTGGCCCCTGTTCCCTGATCCCTGCATCTAAAATGCCAATATGACTCCCCCATTGCCTTCCCGCCGTCGCTCCAAGACGCCTCCGCCGGGAGAAACCGGGCAGGAAGCGCTCTACCTGCGCTCGCTGAGCGATCGCCAGGTGCAGGTCACCATCAAGTTGCGCGACGGCGAAACCGTGCGCGGCTGGATCGAGTATTTCGATGACGGCATGCTGCGCCTGACGCGTGAAGGCAAGCCCAACCTGTTTATCTACAAACACCAGATTCGCACCATCACCGAGTCGGGCAAGCGCCGCGAGAGCGCGCTCACGTCAGCGACGGGCGGGGCAGGTCTGTGAGCGGGTCCACGGTCGTTCCTCCATCGGATTTCGTCTGGGTTCCCAAGGCTGCCGGGATCGCCCGGGAAGCGGGTGCGCGCCTTCGTGAATTCCTCGCCGCTGGCGTAGCCACCGAGTACAAAGGCGATGTCGACCTGGTCACGGTAGCCGACCGGACGGTTGAGAAACTGATCCGCACCCGCATCGGCGAAGTCTGGCCCGAGCACGGCGTCTATGGCGAAGAGGGAACCCGCGAAGGCATGGAGCAGCAATTCCGCTGGTATGTCGATCCGCTGGATGGAACCACGAACTTCGCGCACGGAGTGCCGCAGTTCTGCGTGTCGATGGGGCTGGAACAGCGGGCCGGCAAGCTGGGCGCGGGCGACGACGGGACGCTGGTGGCGGGTGTGATCTATGACCCGATGCGCGATGAGCTTTATTGCGCCGAGAAAGGCCGCGGCGCATTCCTGAACAGTGCACCGATGCGCGTGTCTCGGATTCCCGATCTCGCCGAGTCGCTGGTGGCAACGGGCTTTCCCAGCCGCAAGCGCCACGACAATCCGAACATTCACTTCTACCACGAGTTCACCCTGCGCTCCCATGGAGTAAGGCGCGCGGGCTCGGCCGCGCTCGACCTGGCCTACGTGGCCTGCGGCCGCTATCAAGCGTTCTGGGAGTTCAACCTGAACCCGTGGGATACCGCCGCCGGCATCTTGCTGCTTGAGGAAGCGGGCGGCAAGGTGACGGACTTTTCGGGCGGTCCCTTTCGGCTCGACAGCCGGGAAGTGCTGGCTTCGAACGGCCTGATCCACGACGAAATGGTGGGCCTGTTCAAGGACATGTTTGCCGGCCGCGGGCTCAGCCCTATCCCGACGCCCCAGGAGTTCGCGGCCCGCCGGGCTGAGCGCTCCGACACCACGGTGTCATCCTGAACGCCCCCGGTTCCCACGGACAGGTCTTCGTCCATGAGATGCTCGGGCATGGGGCGAGAGACACCAAGCCCGTTCCACGAACGGGATGTCCCGGGATTGGACACCCCCGTTAGACCCCGCCACATGTGCCTGTTCGGACCCGCATTTCTCCCAACCTTCAGCCCTCGTCTGATTTACGTAAAAATGCGCGCGCTTTTGCATTTTCTTTCTAACGGTTTTGCCACAATAGAGTTGGAAGAGAGGATCGCAGTGCACCCTTCATGCAGAACCCCGGGGATCCCAAAATAATTGGTTTCGTTCTGAACACTTCCAGGAACCAAAACCGGCCCTTTTGGACCGTTTACATTTCTGTCATTGTGCCGATATCATAATTATCTTCAGTTACTTGCAGATGATGAGGGGGGCGGAATGGGTACCCCTCCCCCCCGTGGCCTGTAAAACTGTAAAATCGATGGTTTCGATCAAGCCTTCGAAGCTTGCGTGAGGATCCCGACTAGTCGTCAAATCCCGCCACATGTTGCGGCACAAGCTTCGAACCACCCAGATCGGCATCGGTGAATCCGAAAACAAAAAATTGGTTGGGGTTGGGGATACTGTTGTTGTTGGCGTCGGTGGTGGTTCCGAGAAAGTCGTTGTCGTTGGCGATCCAGAGGGTGTGAACGGTCTTGCCGGCCTGCCGGATGTCGGGTCCGAACGCGACGCCCTCGATCTTGGCGGGAATGTCGCCAGCCGTGAACCCGCCGGCGATGAGCGAAGCAACAACGTCGGCAAACAGTGTTTTGGGGACGGCATTGAGAGCGGCGGTTGCTCCGCCCATGTCGCTGACGTCCACCGCACCGTTCAAGTCGATTTTGAAGAGTTGCTTGATCTTGGCGTTGTTCTGGCTGGCGCGTCCTTTTCCATCTCGCTCGTCCACCAGAAATTCATGGTTGTTGAGGGCGACGATTTCGCTGACGCCGGTGCCTGTCGTAAGCAGGTAGGCGAACTGATGCTTCACCCGGCCCGAGGCGATGTCGATGGTGACGACGCGCAGCAGGTTGGCAGCGGCGCCGCCTTCATTGGCGTCCTGGATAAGCGCGTTCTGCATGATCCCAACCAGCGTGCGGCCGTCGGGGGTAATGGCCAGTCCTTCCATGCCCTTGTTGGCGGTCCGCCCGGCCGTGTTGCCGGAGATCTCAGTGGCGCCGACCGGGAAGAGGTTGGGGACGTAGAACGACGAAGGCAGTCGGAACGAACGCAGGCGCATGCCGGTGCGGCGGTCGAACTGGTAGACGTACGGGCCGTATTCGTCGGAGATGAACACGCTCTGGCCGTCGTTGGAGACGCGCATGCCCTCGGTATCGAATCGGGCGTCGCTGGCGTCGCCGGAGTTGCGATCGAGGTCGAAGTTATCGCTGCGGCCCGTGAAGTAGTGGCGGAGCCGGGTATTGATGGGAGGAACGCCGGAGCCCACACCGAGACCGTCTCCCGTGCCGTAGACCAGTGGAGTGGCGCTCCACAGAAGCGTGGTGGCGCGCAGCTCGGGTGTGAGATTGAACGGAAGGCCCGAACCGCTTGTGTTGGGCTGAAGGCGCATGTGCACCGTGTGAAAGCGGTTGATATAGCCGGCGGTGTTATCGATGGCGTCATCGAATTCGACTGCATTGGGTCCGCGGTCAGGCAGCGCGAGGAACGTATCGCCGGACACGTAAGCGATGGCGGAGCCGAAGCCGCCAAGAAGATTAGCGGGGACCCCATTCTCGAGCGTGTAGGTGAGACCGGAGACATCGGCCCACGCTCCACCGCGGGACTGGTCGAGAGTGCCAACGGCAAGAAGAGGAAGGGTCTGGGCAGGCGAGTGCCCGACGGTGAAAACAACACAGCCGAACGCGATCAAGGCGATTCGGATGGCTCTATGCTTCATGGGGGGAAGGACCTCCTGGAGCAGAATGCTCACGAGGAGAAATGATCGAAGCCGCACCGGAGCAGGTCAAGTAAACATCCTGTGAATGACAGTCTGCTCGAAGGGGACTTCTCACGGAGCGAGACAAGGCATATTTTTTGCGCTGCCGGCGCGGGCATCAGTGCTTCAGTGCTGCGGGGTTGAGCTTGCCGATGCGGCCGTGGGGACCGACGACGAAGGGCAGGGAAATGGCGTTCCAGTTGCGGTCTGCATCGGGTGCCTCATGCAGCGCGGGGTCAGGGCGCAAGGGCTTCCAGTTCTTGCCGTCATCCGTGGAGATATCGGTGCCGTTGGGGCCTACAGTGATCCAGGTTTTTGCGGCGGCGGCGTAGGCGACCGAGGAACGGTAGCCGTGGGGAAGGGATGTGGTGGCCTTCAACCGGCTTGGGTTCAATGATTCCGCGTAAGCAGCCGTTCCTGTCGTATCATCAGGTTTCTTGTAGTCTCCACCGACGACCACAAGGGCACATGCTCCACGTTGGTTGGGATTGCATCCGGTGCTTGTAGTGAAGGAAAAGGCTCCGCCTGAACTGTTCTTTATCATCGGAATTGGCACGTTTGTGAAAGTGGCGAAGTTATAGTCTGTAGGCCATGAGTGCCACCTGGTTTGATATAGAAACGAACCGTCACTCCCGCCTGTGACGAACGCCACTCCGTTCCACACATCTCCGCTGAGGATCGAATTGCTTGCGGCGAACAATGCTTCATTCTTAGAGTGCGGCGCTGGAATCCCAATTTTGGTAGCCCTTTCCGGATGTTGAAATGGATACCATTCGCGCAGACCATTGTTGAATGAAGCAAATAGGGCGAAATGTCCATTTACAGGATCGCCTATCACGAGCGCTGATGCGCCTTTGTTATCCGCCACTAATCCATCCCAGAATCCGTCAGCATCGGGATTCGTGAACACCAGTTTCCACGAATGACATCCGTCCGTCGTTTTGTAGAGCCGCGATAGATCTCCTTTGCCGGAAGACATGACAATGGCTGTATTGGCATCGAAGCCCTGGATGCCGCGGAAGTCGAGATGCTCCGCGCCGGGCGGCACGGTGCACGTCTGCCAGACATAGCCGCTGTCCTCCGTCCGTAGCACCGTGCCATTGGTTCCTGAAGCCCAAGCGACGCCGTTGCCGATGGAGTGAATTCCGCGCAGATCCGCCGTGGTGTTGGAGGTCTCAATCTCCCACTGCGCATGTGCGTACACCGAGACCGCAAAAGCCATGCTGACAAACCAAGCCACTCGCCGCATGGCGAACAGTGTAGCGAACACGAGCGAGATACCCTGTGCGGCTGGGCGCAGGCTAATGTCCGGAAGCAAACAGGAACGAGTTAAGAGCTAGCAGGTAGAAGCTCGAATCCGCCCTTTTCCCGCATGGCAAAACCGCCTTTCCACATTTGGCTTGAGGGGTTGGGCTCGTGTGCTACTATCAGCGTCGAGAGTTCGTCTCCCGGAGAATTTACGACATGGCTTATGTCATTGCAGAACCTTGTATCGGCACGAAGGACACCGCTTGCGTAGACGCCTGTCCGGTCGATTGCATCCACCCGAAGAAGGACGAGGCCGACCACGCCGAGGCCGTTCAGCTCTTCATTGATCCGGTCGAGTGCATCGACTGCGGCGCCTGCGTCCCCGCGTGCCCGGTTTCGGCAATTTTTGCCGCCGATGACCTGCCCGAGAAGTGGGCCCACTATACGGAGACGAACGCCTCTCACTTCGGCCGCTAGCCGCCGCCCGAGCTTCACCCCACGCGTCCGTCGCGGTGTCGCCGCGGCGGACGTTTGTGTCTGTGCGCTTCGCCCAAACCGGTTCCACGCCGCCTGCGGCCGTCAGGGTGCGATGATGGAACCCGATGGCCGTGATCACCTCAGAAGCCGTCGTGCTGCGCACTTGGCCCGTGCACGAGGCGGACCTTATCGTCAGCTTCTTCACGCGCGACCACGGCAAGATCCGCGGAGTGGCCAAGGCGGCGCTCAAAAGCCGCAAGCGCTTCGGCGGGGCCCTGGAGCCAATGACCCTGGCCCGCGCGTGGTTTGTGGAACGCCCGCGACAGGAACTTACCCGTCTCGATCAGCTCGAAATCATTCGCTCGCCGCTATCGTCGCCGGTGGACATGGCTCGCCTCACGGTTCTCAGTTTCTTCGCCGAAGTGCTGGAGGAGGCGCTGCCCGAGCACGATCCGCAGGAGACCGTGTTCCGCCTTCTGGTTTCGGTCCTGGAGCAAACCACCGCCGTCACGTCTGAAAGCGCCCAACCGTGGATGCCCCTGACCTATTTTTCGCTGTGGATGACGCGGCTCTTGGGCCTGTTGCCCGATATTGCCCACTGCACGGTGTGCGGGGAGGCGCTGCGTCCGGGGGAAGTTACTTTTAGCGCGCTTGCCGATGGCCTGTTCTGCCCCGTCCATTGCAACGGCAGCAGCAACGCCCTCTCAGCCGACTCCTGGCAACTGGCGCTACGCATGCTGCGCGCACCGGTGTCGGCATTCGCCGCCGATCCCTGGCCGCGCCGCCGCGGTCAGGATCTGCGGCGGTTGACGCTGGCAGTTCTCGAGCGGCATCTCGAGCGCAAGCTTCGCTCCGCCGAAGCACTCGCCCGCCTGGGCGCATGAACTCCGCAATTTGCGCATTCTGCGGCTAGAATCATGGCTGGAGAACGACCCTGCCCGTCCTGAATGCATTCCTAGTCGCCTTCACCGCGCTCCTGCCTCTCATCAACCCGCTTGGCTCGGCGCTGGTTTTCTTCGGCCTCGTCGGAGACGCACCAGCTACCGTGTATCGGCATCTGGCCCGGGGCATCGCCATCAACAACATTGTTTTTCTCACCGTTATTGAGCTCCTCGGCGTCACCATCCTCAATTTCTTCGGTATCTCCCTGCCGATCGTCCAGTTCGCCGGCGGCATTGTCATCGCGGCCATGGGCTGGGGCGTGCTCAACGAACGCGACGTCCGCGCCACGTCCAGAAAAAAGAAGGAAGAGACCGATGAGAACGAAAAGCCGGAACACGATTTCGAGCAGGAAATCTTCTACCCATTCACTTTTCCCATCACCTCCGGGCCAGGGACCCTGGTTGCGCTGATTACCGTCACGGCTCATAACTCTCGCGGCAACCTCTCCAATAAGGCTCTCTCCCACGTCGGCGTCTTTGTGGCCATCGTGGTTCTCAGCGTGCTCGTCTATTTCTGTTATCGCTACGCTCCCAAGATCACCAAAGTCATCCCGCCCTCCACCGCGCACGGCATTCTGCGCGTGATCGCCTTTATCCTGCTCTGCATCGGTGTGCAGATCTCCTGGAACGGGCTCTCCGAACTCATCCGCCAGATCATGCACGGCTGAGTCCGCGCCGCTGGACGCGGCCCAACTGCTAAAATCGAACGCAGTTCCGTAAAAGAACTCCCGCTGAACCCAGAGAGAACCGCCAGTGTCTTCCAGCCTTTCCAGCTTCGCCCCGGCCCCTGCCGCAACCAAGCCAGGCGCACTTACCTTTCAGGAACTGCTCTTCCGCCTGCAGTCTTTCTGGGCGGAGCGCGGATGCATCCTCCAGCAGCCATACGACGTGGAAGTGGGCGCTGGAACCATGGCGCCGGAGACGTTTCTGCGTGTTCTCGGCCCCAAGCCGTACAGGGTTGGCTACGCCCAGCCCTCGCGCCGTCCCGCCGACGGACGCTATGGCGAGAATCCCAACCGGCTCTTCAAGCACACCCAGTTTCAGCTCATTCTGAAGCCCCCGCCGATCAATGTACAGGAGCTCTATCTTCAGTCGCTTGAGGCGATTGGCATCGATCTTCGTAAGCATGACATCAAGTTTGAGGAGGACAACTGGGAATGGCCCGCCGGGGGAGCGTGGGGGGTGGGCTGGCAAGTCATGCTCGACGGCCTGGAGATCACCCAATTCACCTATTTCCAGCAGTGCGGAGGGCTCGATCTGGACCCCATCTGCGCCGAGCTGACCTACGGTCTGGAGCGAATCGCGCAATTCCTTGAGGACGTGGACTCGATCTACGACATCGTCTGGGCCCGCGATCCCGAAACCGGCGCGATGGTTACTTACGGCGATGTCCGGCACGCCGAAGAGCTTCAGTTCTCGGTTTACAACTTCGAATACGCCGATGTGCCGAGGTTATGGGAACACTTCAACTCCTATGAAGCGGAGGCGCAGTCGCTGCTTGCGCGCGCCAACAGTTTGATGGGAGATGCAAACGCCGCCGCTCCGGACAAGAAGAGATTTCCACTGCTGGCCACATATGAGCTGGCGCTCAAGTGCAGCCACCTGTTTAACCTCCTCGATGCCCGCGGTGCTATCAGCGTCACCGAGAGGGTGGGCGTGATCGGGAGGATCAGAAATCTTGCGGTGGGCGTCGCCAAAGCTTATGCGGCTCAGCAAGCGGCGTAGAAGCAGCTATTAGCCCTAGCCGCTAGCTTCCAGCTCTCGCTTCGGACGAGGTGCCGGCAGCAGCTCAAACAAATTAGTAAGGAGCTAGAAGGTAGCAGCTCCAACGAGATAAAGAACAATGTCAGACTTTTTACTTGAACTGGGCCTCGAAGAGATTCCCGCCCGCATGATCGCCTCCGCCGAAGCGGAACTCGGCCGCCGGGTCACCGATCTTCTCATCCGCGAACGCCTGCTTGAGCCGGACGCGAAGATCACCACCTATTCGACGCCGCGGCGGCTGGCAGTTCTGGCCGCGGGCGTGCTTTCGGGCCAGGCCGATACCGAAGAGGAATTGACGGGCCCCTCGTGGAAGGTGGCCTTCAAAGACCGGACACCCACCGCCGCCGCCCATGCTTTCGCAAAGAAGGCCGGCCTGGCGGTCGAAGCTCTCGAAAAGGTCACGACCGCCCGGGGCGAGTTCGCGGGCGCGACTGTCAAGCGCCTGGGCCGCTCCGCGACAGAGATCCTGGCAGCCGATCTGCCCAAAGAAGCCCTCTCCCTCTATTGGGCCAAGAACATGTATTGGCGCGAAGGGAAGCCGGAGCGCTCGGTGCGCCCGGTACGTTGGGTCGTCGCTCTTCTTGACTCCACTGTTCTTCCACTTGAGATCGCCGGCATTCAGGCCGGTAGCACCAGCCGCGGGCATCGGGTGCTCCATGGGGAAGCGCCAGTGGTGATCGGCGCCGCCAGAGAATATGTCGGGGCCTTGATGGGAGCCAAAGTTGTGGTTGAGGTTGCCCGGCGCAGGCATATCATTCGCAAGGCGTTGGACGCGGCCACCCGGACCGTGTCTGGGGCTCGGTGGCGGGAAGACGAGGCGCTGGTCGAGACCGTGGTTCATCTCACAGAATGGCCATCCGTTATCCTTGGCAGCTTCGAGCCTGAGTACCTCGGCCTGCCGGAAGAAGTCCTGGTCACCGTCATGCGTGACCACCAGAAGTACTTTGCCGTTGAGGACTCCAACGGCAAGCTTGACGCCCATTTCCTTGCGGTTCTGAACACCGAGGTTGACGAGGAAGGCGGGGCCATCATCCGGCACGGCAACGAACGGGTTCTCCGCTCCCGCTTCAAAGACGCGGTTTTCTTCTGGGACTTCGATCAGAAGACGCCGCTCGTTGACCGCGTCGAGAGCCTGAAAGCGGTGACGTTCCAGAAGGAACTGGGCAGCTATCACTGGAAGACATCTGAAAATGAACAGGTGGCGCATCGGCTTGCAGCGTTGGTGAAGAAGGCCGGTATCAGCTTTGACGAAGCCGGCCTGTACACGGCGGCGCTCCTGGCCAAGACAGACTTGACCACAGAGCTGGTGAAGGAATTCACCGAACTCCAGGGGCAGATTGGCGGCCTTTACGCCTTTTCCCAAGGCCTCGGGGAGACCGTGTCGAAGGCGGTCTACGACCAGTACACACCAGCGTCAGCGGAAGATGCGATCCCGAGGACCGTGGAAGGCCAACTGCTCGGTCTGGCCGACCGCATCCAGACCATTACCGCGATGTTCGGTATCGGCAACGCGCCGACCGGATCGAAGGATCCGTTTGCGCTGAGGCGGGCCGCGAATTCGATCGTCAAGATCGTTGCTGAGTCCGATTTGCCGCTCGGTCTCAGTGATGTTTTGAAAGCCAGCCCTGCCGACGCGGCAATCGAGCAACAGGTTTCGGCCTTTTTCCGCGAGCGCCTGAACTTCTACCTCAAGGACGTGCGCGGCTTTGCCTACGATGTCGTCAATGCGGTCCTTGCCGCCGAGGCGGACGACGTCCGCGACGCTATTGCCCGCGCCGAGGCACTGACGGCGGTGCGCAGCTCAGAGGACTTTGCCGCCATATCAGCGGCCTTCAAGCGGATCAAGAACATTCTGCGCCAGGCTGAAGAAAAGAAGTTCGTTATCGGATCAGCAGCCAGCATCAAGCTGGCCCCTGAAGCGCAGGGGCTTTTCGATGCCGTAGCCTTCGTGGCGCCCAGAGTTGCCGGACTCCGGCAGGAGCGCGCGTACATCCCGGCGCTGGTGGAAATTGCAACGCTGCGACCGGTTGTGGATGCTTTCTTTGACAAGGTGATGGTGCTTGATCCAGACCCAGGCATCCGCGGCGCGCATCTCGGACTGATTCATGAAGTGCTGCATGGTTTCTCCACGATCGCGGATTTCAGCGAGATCGTGACGGGGTAGTTGGCTCCCCTACTGCCCCTCTAGAAATGCCTTGACTGCCGGCGCCACCTTTTCCATTTCGCATCCGGGCGCGAGGTGGCCGCAGTCCGATTCCAGCACCAGCGTTTTCGCCTTGATAAGTGGGGCAAAATCGAGCGCCGGCTGGGGATTCACCATGTGATCCTGGGCCGAGGCCACCACCAGCACCCGGGCCTTCACCTTTTTCGCGGCGTCTTCCAGCTTGCCCCCGTGCGCCACGTCATGGGCGATCATGGCTGCCAGTTGTGCCAGCCAGTCGTTGGCGTCAAAGGGCAATATGCCCTTGGTGTAGTAGCCTTCCTGCACTTCGGCGTAATCGTTTCTTTCCACCGTACGCGCATAGTGGGCCGGGGTGGACAGGTTCATAGTGTGGATGAATTCAACCAATGGCAACTTTGGGGCTTGGGTGTAGTTGCCGCCTTGGAACATGGGGTCGTCCTGGGCTGCCTCGGTCTCGGACTGCCATAGCAGCAGATCATAGCTGGTCAGCCGCGGAGACCCGACAATGGGAATCGCTACATCCATGAATTCCGGGTACCGCACCATCCACTCAAAGGTCTGCATGCCGCCCATCGAAATTCCCATCACCGCGTGGACATGCTTCAGGTGAAGGACCTGGGACGCCATGCGATATTCCGCATCGACCATGTCGGTGATGGTGATCGAGGGAAACCGGGTGCCGTGCTGCGTCTCCGACTTCGATGGTGAGGACGACACGCCATCGCCCAAGGCATCGACGGCGATGAGGAAGAACTTCGCGGGGTCGATCATCTTGTCCGGGCCGACGAAGCTGGCGATGTTGTTGCTATTCCCCGAAAACCAGGAAGGAAACAGAATCGCATTGGAGCGCTGCTCATTCAGGGTGCCCCAGGTGCGATAGCCGAGCCGGCAATTCTCGATTTCCCTTCCCTTGGCCAGCTTGCAGACGCCCAGATCAGCAAACTGCTGTTCGCCGTCGGAGGCGAATACCAGGATCGGATAACTGAGGAACAGAACCAGGCAGGCAAGCTGGAACGGTGAAGCGAACGAGAACCCAAGTTTCCGCATAGCCCAAAGTGTACCTTGCGTGATCCGCGCTTCCGGGTGGAGGATCTACAGTTTTACAGGGCGGGGGGGAGGGGTACCCATTCCGTCTCGAGTTTATCATGCAAGTTACTGAAAGAAATGATTATATGGGCTAAATCCCGCAAATGTAAACGGTCCAAAAGGGCCGTTTTGGGTCCCTGAAGTGTTCAGAATGAAACCGAATTGCACTCGATGCGTGGGTTTTGCCTGAGGCCGCATTTCGATCCTCTCTTCCACCTCTATTGTGGCAAAAACGATCGAAAGAACATGCAAAGCGCGCGCATTTTGTGCAACGGCGAGACAGAGGCTGCGGGCGGCGAGAAATGCGGTTCCGGATGGCCTCCAAAGCGACACAGAAAAGCAAAACGCGGAAATGAAGGACTGCTTGCAGATCGGACTATTTAGTCTTTGAAGCAGCAAGCCAAGCTGCCCCGTCTAGAATTGACAGAGATGCCCGACGCACTTTATCTGAGTCTGTGGTACCCCAATCTCCGCCTGGCCGCGCTGCCTGACAAGCTGGTTGCGGTTCTGAGCGAGTTTGCCAGACATGGTGGCGAGGCGCTGGTCTATTCCGCCACGGTGTGGCCGGTGAGTTGGAGCGAATCGCCCATGTTCCAGCAGGTGTATGGACGCCGGGCGGGCGGACCCGACCGACCTGGAGAAATGGGCGCCGAACCGCGTGCGGCGGTTGAAGAAGCGATGGAACTGATCCACGAGGATTATGCATACGAGTTCCAGATGGGGTGGAATTTGTGGGAGTTGGAGACAGCTCCGACGGGTACCGCAGATCCTTCGACTCCTCGGCGCTTCGCTCAGGATGACGAGCGGGGTGGGGTAGGGCTCGCTCAGGATGACACGCATCCCGGTCTCGTCCCGCAATGGGTGCGAGGCACACGGCTGGTGCGGGTGATCGGGTTCGGACCGCTGTTTGACGAGGGCTCCTACGAGCAAGAGGGGCATATTCGCATCGATTTCGGCAGCGATACTCCGTTCCTGGAGGAAGAGGCTGAACTGGATTCGGTTGCGGCCCGGCACATCGAAGAAAACGTGCGCCAGCTCGTCGATCTAACCGTGGCCATGGAGAGGGTCTCGGGCGCAACGGCACGCCTGTTGTGGAGCGAACTGGGGGAGAGTCTTGCCCAGCGGCTGGCGGCGCGCCTCGGCCAGGGGAATTAGCTTGTGCGCCTGACGATCGAGCGGTTGCGGACCTTAGTGCTCGGGGCCGGCGCCCTCCTGGTTGTGGCGCTGGTGGGGTTTCTGGCCCTGGCCCACTGGAAGAGCCGCTTCAGCCTGCGCGAAATACCCAAGCGCCTGGGCGTAGACATTCAGCAGGAATCAAACGAAGTCGTCATTGCGCGCAACATTGGGGAACACTCCCAGTTCAAAATCCGGGCCTCCAAAGTGGTGCAGATGAAGCAGGGAACAGCGCTGCTTCATGACGTGCAGATCGAGCTTTTCGGGGAGGACGGCAAGCGGGTGGACCGGATCTCCGGCGGCGAGTTTGAATATGACCAGAAGAACGGGAAGGTCATCGCCGCGGGGCCGGTGGAGATCACGCTTGAACACCCAGGCGAAGCGGTGGCTGGCGCTCCCAGGAGTGCGGCGGGTAAGTCGACGGCGGGCGCTGGGCCCGGCAATTCTCCGCTCCAGAGCGCCGCGACGACGGCGTCGCAGGGCGAGATCCATGTGAAAACCAGCGCCTTGACGTTCGACCAGAAGAGCGGGGTGGCTACGACGGCCGCCCGCGTGGAATTTGCCGTCACACAGGGAAATGGCTCGTCGATCGGCGCCACGTTCGATTCAGATAACGGCCGGCTGGTGCTCGACCGGGCGGTCGAATTGAATGTCAAGCGGGGAAACGAAAATGTCGTGCTGCATGCGCAGCATGCGGAATTCGAGCGCGACAACCTGTTGTGCAGGATGCATGCTGCTTCAGCCAGTTTCAGCGGCGGGGAGGCGTCGGCGGGCGACGCGAATATCCTCTTCCGCGACGATGGATCGGCGGTGCGGCTCGACGCCAGCGGCGGATTCATAATCAAAACGGCGACGGCCGCCCACATTGCCGCGCCGCGGGGGTGGCTGGAGTTCGACGAGCACAATCAGCCCCGGCGCGGGCGCCTTGAAGGCGGAGCGACGCTGGACTCAAGCAACAACGGGCGCCAGGTGTCGGGGTCTGCTCCCTCCGCGGACCTCGTGTTTGCATCGCAGGGAGCGCTCCGGCACGCCCATCTCGAGCGTGGCGTGACCATGCATAGCGAAGAGACCACCGTATTGCAGGAGGATAAAGGCGGATCCCGAACGGTGAGCCGGGATTGGCGGTCGCCGGTGGCCGATGTTGATTTCCGTCCGCCGCAGCGGGAGGGCGAGAGGCAGGTGGAGCTTTCCGCACTCCACGGTGGCGGAGGGGTCGTGATCACCGGCGCCACACGCACCGGCGAGGGGCCGGTGATCCCGTCTCGGATGGCCGCGGATGAGGTGACGGCGTCGTTCGGAGCCGGACAGGTGATGACCGGCGCGCTCGGAACGGGCCATGCACTTCTCGACCAGGTAACGTCTTCGGGCACCCGGCAGACCACGAGCGGTGATCGGATCGAGGTCAATTTCACTACGGCTTCGGTAAAGCACGCTTCGGCAGGGCACGGGGCGGGGGGGCCGAAGTCTCATCCCGGGGCTGGGGACGAATCTGCGGAAGCGGGGAACGCTTCCGGCGCCCTGGCGCAGATTGAATCGGCCACTGTCGACGGGAACGTGGTGCTGGTCGAAGAGCCTGCCCACGGATCGGGCTCCGAGGTGCGTCCGCCGTTGCGGGCGACCGCGGGACACGCTGTGTACGAAGGCGGGGAAGAACGGCTGCACTTGACGGCGAATCCGCGCGTGGACAACGGGGCTCTTCAACTCACGGCCGATAAGGTGGATGTGATGCAGGCTTCGGGGGACGCCTTTGCCTACGGCAGTGTGAAGGCGACCTGGGCCCCTGCGACGGCCGGCGACAGTGGAACCGGGAAAAAACAGCCCGGGAGTGCCGCGGCTCCAGGGAACGGGGCATTGGGCGGAGAAGGTCCGGCGCATATTGTGGCCGATGAAGCACAACTGCACCAGTCGACCGGGGAGGCTAGTTTCCGGGGACAGGTCCGGTTGTGGGAGCAGGCGAATTCGATCGCCGCTCCAGAGATCGTATTGAACCGGAGCCGACAGACCCTGGTGGCCCATAGCACGAACGCGGCGAGCCCGGTGCGGGTGGTGATGCTGAGCGCGGGAGGGACGGATATGCTCAGGGCCGGGCAGTCGGGGTCTCCCACCCTTTCCGCAGCAGAGGCGGAAAGGATGGGGCACGGAGCGGGTTTGGCGCCCCGAGGGACAACCGGTACCGGAGCGGCGCCATCGGTGATTCGAGTACGGGCCGGGGAGCTGAAGTACTCCGAAGCGGAGCGAAAAGCAGTGATGAGCGGGGGTGCGGCGGGCAGCGTGGTCGCAGAGACGGGGACGGCCACCTCGATTTCGAAAGAGCTGGAACTGGTTTTGCTGCCTCCGGGCAACCACGCCGGCAAGGACGGGGCCCCGGCGCAGGTGGACCACATGATCGCCAGTGGCGACGTGGTGGTGAGCTCGCAGGGGCGGCGGGGAACCGGCCAGCGGCTGGTGTATTCGAGCGAGACGGGCGAGTATGTGCTCACCGGGACCGCCGCGGTGCCTCCCCGGATGACGGACCCCGCGCGCGGCAAAGTGACCGGGGCATCTTTGATTTTCAATAGCCGCGATGATAGCGTCAGTATCGAAGGCGCCGGCGGAAAAACTCTAACCGAAACCACGGCGCCGAAATGATGGCGGCGGCGGGTTTCGTGAGGCAGGCGCGAAGGCTGGATGGAAACACTGATCGCCGAGGGCATCGGCAAGTCGTATAAGGGCCGGCAAGTTGTCCGCGGAGTCAACCTGCGGATCTCCCGTGGCGAAGTGGTGGGCCTTCTGGGCCCGAACGGCGCCGGGAAGACGACCAGCTTTTACATGATCGTGGGGCTGGTGGTGCCGGAATCGGGCCGCGTGATGGTGGACGAGACCGAGATCACGCGGGTTCCCATGTATCTGCGTGCGCGGAACTTCGGCATCAGCTATCTTCCCCAGGAGCCTTCGGTTTTCCGCAAGCTGACCGTGGAAGAGAACATTCTCGCCGTCCTTGAAGCGCAGCCGCTGGGGGATCGCGAACGGCGTGCGCAGGCGGAACGGCTGATCAAACAGTTGAATCTGGACCATATCCGGGGAACCCGCGGGTTCGCACTCTCCGGGGGCGAGCGGCGGCGAGTTGAGATTGCACGGTCCCTGTGCATCCGGCCCAACTTCATCCTGCTGGATGAGCCGTTCAGCGGAATCGATCCCATCGCGGTGCTGGAATTGCAGAGGATCATTTTCGACCTGAAGGCCAGCGGCATCGGAATCCTGGTCACCGACCACAACGTTCGGGAGACGCTGAGCGTGACGGACCGGGCCTATATCATCGCGGAAGGGAAGATATTCCGAACCGGGACGCCCCACGAATTAGGAAACGACATGGAGGTCCGGCGCGTCTATCTCGGCGAGGGGTTTTCGATGAGCTGAGGCGGCTCAGGCACCTGCGGGTCGACTCGACGGTTGCGGGAGGGCTGATCGTAATATTTGCCGAACGATTGTCTGTTGAGGAAAGCCCTGCATCCTAATTGCAGCACGCGGAGTTCCCGAGTGGAGGGATTCCATTCCGGGACCAAGGGATCGGAAGAGGGCATTTTCCGCTACGGGCCTTTTATCATTTGATTACACTGGTAGTAATCCCAGCGGGAACCGAGATCCTCTTATGGCGCTGTTGCAGCCCAAATTGAGCTTGAAGGTGGCGCAACGCCAGATCCTTACCCCTGGCCTGATGCAGATGGTGAGCGTTCTAGCGCTCAACAAGCTCGAGCTGAAGGAGATGATCGATGCCGAGATGGTGGAAAACCCCGTCCTGGAAGAGATCGACGAGTCGGTTCCGATGCTGGACGAGGTGGCGGGGCGCGAGGAGAAGCTGGAACGTCCCGTGGAAGAAGCAGCGGCCTCCCCGCCCAAGGATTCGTTTAACGAAGTCGATTTCGGATCGTATTTCCAGGAATATCTGGACCCCGGCTACCGGACTCAGCCGGAATATGAGGAGAGCGAAAAGCCTTCCTTTGAGAATTTCCTGTCTCAGCCGACGACCCTGGCCGATCACCTGGCGTGGCAACTGGGAGCTCTGACGCTGGAGCCGGCGCTCTATGACGCCGCGGAGTTCGTAGTCGGGAACCTGGACGGGGACGGGTACCTGGCCGCCAGCGAGGAAGAGTTGGTGCCTGCCTTCAGCCAGATTGCGGACCATTACAAATTCGCAAATGCAGACGAGAACGTCAACGGGAACGGTGCGGACCCGCTCGTCACTAAAGCCATTGAATTGATCAGGCGGGGCGTCGACCTGGTTCAGCACCTGGACCCTGCCGGGGTGGGGGCGCGGGATCTGCGCGAATGCCTGATGATCCAAATCGCGGCCCAGCAACAGGAATTTGCCCAGGTTTATTCGCGCCAGCATCCGGTTGAGTCCGATGGGGATCCGCACCGGAGTTTCCGCAGCGAGGCGGAGGCGCGGCTGGAAGAGCGTCGCCGGGCGATGGAAGTGGCGGCGCTGATCGTCGACAAGCATCTTCACCTGCTGCAGAAGCGCGATCTGAAGGACCTGTCGAAGGCGGCGCAGGTGACCTCGGAGGAGGCGCACGCGGCGCTGGAGTTCATTCGCACGCTGGACCCTCGGCCGGGACGGCAATACAACCGCGAGCAGACCCGGCTGATCGAACCGGACGTGGTGTTCGTCAAGCGGGGCGGAGAGTGGGTTGTGTCCATGAACGAGGAGGACATGCCCAGCTTGCGGCTCAGCCGGCGTTACCGCCAGATGCTTTCTGCCGAAGGCACGGAGCGGGAAGTCAAGGATTATGTCAAGGAACGGTTCCGCTCCGCCCTGCAACTGATGCGCAATATTGCGCAGAGGAAGAGCACGATCCTGAGGACCTGCGAGGTGATTGTCCGCCGCCAGCAGGATTTTTTGGAGCAGGGCATCGAGGCCCTGCGGCCCATGATGATCAAGGAGGTCGCGGAAGAAATCGGGGTTCACGCCTCGACCGTGAGCCGGGCGGTGGCGAATAAATATGCCCACACACCTCAGGGCGTGATCGAATTGCGGTTCTTCTTCTCGGAGGGGTCGAACGGGCCGGAGGGCGCTGATACGCCGCTGCTGGTGCTCAAGCGAAAAGTACGCAAACTCATTGACGAGGAAGACCCGAAGCGTCCGCTGACCGACGACCAGCTGGCCGCGATGCTGCAGGCTCAGGGGATTCAGCTTACCCGGCGGACGGTAGCGAAATACCGGGAAGACATGAATATTCCTTCGACGCATCAGAGACGAAAGCGGGACTAGTTGGACCGGGGTAACTAGGCACTTAGGTGCCAGGGACTAGCAAGACGCCTAGTCCCTCCCGGTTCGAAATGCTATAGAATCCGAGAATTCTCCTGTCGCGCAGAACGACGGGAGCAAAGATAACGAGAGCGGAGGCTGACCATGGAAGTGGAGTTGACCGCCAGACAGGTCCGGATTCCCAAAGCGCTGCGTGCGCAGGTGGAAGACGGAATGAATCGCATTGCCCGTATTTTGGGCAAGACTACGACTGCCTCCATCACTTTTCGGACGCAGAGGCATCTGCAGATCGCTGAACTTACGGTAAAGGCGCGGTTGCAGACGATCGCGGCCTATGGGGAGGCCGATACGCAGGAATCGGCGCTGCGAGCCGCCCTGGCCCATGCCGAACACCAGGCGCTTCGCTACCGGGACCGGAACCTGGCACGCAAGCGGCTGCCCAAAGAAGAAAAGGTAATGGAAGCCCCGCCTGTGACCCGGCCCAAGTCACGCACTGCGGCTGGTTCGGAAAACGGGAAGGGGCCGGGCGCCGAATCCAAGGCTCGCGCGGCGATTGCCGTTCATTCCTTTCCTGCGCCGGCGACCGTTGTGGAGCCGCATATCCTCAAGAGCGGCGACGCCATTGCCCTGAAACCGATGACCGTCGAGGAAGCGGTGAAAGAGGCAGAATTTCGCGACCGCGATCTGTTCATCTTCCGCGATCTTTCGGGAGAGCTGTTCGTCCTTCATCGCCGCCGGGACGGGCAGATGGAACTGGTCGAAATTCCCTAGGGTTGAGAGGCTCATGACGGGGTTCGTGGTTTCCCACCCTTGCGACCGACCACCCCGGCGACGAAGACCTGTCGCCGGGGACCCCGGTAAGGCGCAAGGATGGGGCACGGAGATTCGTCTTGCGTCCGCGGTCGCATCGCCGCTGACGGCGGCGCTTGCAGCAGGCGCGCTCGATCGGTGGGCATAGTAGGATGGGCGCATGACCCCATTCGAGCAGTCAGGGCCGCGACCGTCGAGGAAAGCCACAAATCACAAGGGTGAATCGAAGGGTCGGGCAAAAGAACTGGTCATCGTGACGGGCATTTCCGGCGCGGGAAAAGCTTCGGCGCTGAAGGCATTCGAGGATCTTGGCTATCATGCGGTCGACAACCTGCCCCTGGAACTGCTGCCTGATTTCGCAGAGCTGGTGGGTAAGTCGACGGAGATTGAGAGCGCGGCCATTGTCGTCGATATACGGGAGGGGCAGACGCTCGATCGCCTTCCCGAAATCCTCAAGGATGTGAAAACGGTTCTGCCTACCAGCGTGGTCTTTCTGGACGCGAAGGATGACGTGCTGGTGCGGCGTTATTCCGAGACGCGGCGTCCGCATCCGCTGAGCCGCTCGGAGACGGTGTCGCGCTCGATCGTGGAAGAGCGGCAGCTTCTCGATCCGATCCGCAATGTCGCCGATACCCTGATCGATACTTCAAGCTTCAACGTGCACGAGCTGCGCGCCAATATTCAAGCCCGGTACAGTCACGGCGACAAGACCAAGCATCTACTGGTTTCGTGCCTGAGCTTCGGATTCAAGAATGGAGTGCCGCTGGATGCGGACATGGTGTTCGATGTGCGTTTTCTTCCCAATCCTCACTTTGTGCCGGAGTTCCGCAACAAGACGGGGAAGGATCCGAAGGTAGCGGAGTTTGTCCGCAGTTTTGCGCAGACAGTCGAGTTTCTTGCGCGCGTGACCGACCTTATGCTCTTTCTGCTTCCGCACTATGTTGAAGAAGGGAAGAGCTACCTGACCGTGGCCTTTGGCTGCACTGGGGGCCAGCATCGCAGCGTCATGATGGCCGAGGAGATGGCGCAGAGATTGAAGGACGCGGGGTATCACGTGAAGGCTCTGCATCGCGATATGCCGCGGCAGGGTTAAGAGAGCGTCTGCCACGGCGGACGCCACTCCTCATGGCTGGGGTTCGTGGTTTCCGACCCTAAAAAGAAACAAGAAACAAAGGATTGTCTTAAGGGTTGTGCTTTCCCACCCTTGCGGCCGACCACCCCGGCGACGAAGACCTGTCGCCGGGGACCCCGCTAAGGCGCAAGGATGGGGCACGGCGCGGTTTCATTGATCGCGGGCCGGCAACCCCGGTCGGCCAGTACGCTACCAGCTCCTCTTGATGATGGTATCCACGGCGAAACCGCCGTTGGGATCGAGTGTTCCGCTGACCGCGACGCGCGGGGAGAACTGGTATTGCCCCTGGATCGTCTGTCCCTGGGTTGAGGCGACGTTGCTGGTGAAGGTCACAAACAGATTTCCGGTCACGCGTTGCTGAATAGTGATGATGGCTCCGGGCGGCCCTTGCGAGGTTGAGTTAGCCAGAACCGGGTTGATGGAGAGCTGGGAGATGCCGGCAATCTTCGACACGCGGCTGGTGACCTGGCTAGAGACCTGCGAGGCGATCAGAGACTGGGCTTGCTGGTTGGCGGTGGTGTTGGCAGAGTTCTGGGCGCTGGCTTCTGTGGTCGTGCCAAAAGCCAGCAGGTTGATGATGTCGGCCTGGGGCAGCGCCGGATCGGAGGTGTATTGCGTTTGAAGCTGATCGACCGGCCCGCGGAACTGCAAGGCGATGTTGTACTGCTGGATCGTGGTGTTCAAAGCGAGATTGACCACCGGCTGCGTCTGGGACGGATTGACGAACTGCACCGTACCTGAGCTCAGTACGAATCGGTCGCCATTGAGGATCACGTCGCCGTTGTTGAGGATCACACGGCCGAGGATCACCGGGTCTGCCGCTGTGCCACGCACCTGAAGATTGGCAGAGCCGTTCACGCTAAGTGTACGGCTGACCAGGTTCACGTTGTTCGTGGAACGTACGCCGAGATTGAGTTGAATATTTTGCGCGAATCCGCGCGAAGGCGGAGTGGCAACGCCACTGAACTGGCCGATGAAACCTGTGAGGTCGAAGGCCGGCGTGAAGGAAAGATCGGCGATGTTCACTGTTCCGGCCAGGTTGGCGTTGGCGGTTGTGCCGGCGAACCTGAGGTCGGCGTTGAAGGTTTCGCGCAAGCCCTGCGGATAGAGCATCCGGATGCCCCTGGCCGCAAGGCCCAGATCGAATTGAATGGCCGGACGATAAGCGACACCGCCCTGTGCGGTGACCTTTCCGCCTCCAATTGTGCCCTCGAATTTGTCGACATTGATGCGATTGCTGGTGAGCGTAAGCACACCGTTGCCGTGCTGAAGCGCCGTCGGAAGGCCGTTCGAGGCATAGTTGGCGTCGACGATATCGATTTCACCGCCCAGGTTGGGGCCGTTGCCATGCGAGTTGATGTGGAATCTGAGTTCGCCTGAAGTGCGCGCGTCGGGATCGAACAGCTGCGCCATTTGCAGGTTCACTGAACCTTCAAGCACCAGGGACATGGGCGCGTCACCCGCCACCGGAATGGAGCCCTGGAATTCGAGGTTCGTATCGGTCCCCGTGATCGCGCTGCGCTGCACATCGAGGACACTGTTTTTGTAGTCGATGTGGATGGGAGCCGCGGCGGCGAGCTGGACAGTGTTGCTGTAGGCCAGGCGCAGATAGGGCACGGCGATATGCGCTTCGACCAGGTTCTTGTTCTTCAGCGGGCCGTGCAAGGTGGCGTGGACTTCGGTTTCGCCGGTGACCGAGTCGGCCTGGTCGGGGGCATACACCGCGAGCAAAGGCTGCAGCGGGATGCGCTGCGTGTCGACGGTTGCATCCGTGAGGTAGTCGCCGGCCAGGTCGATGCGCGCTTTTGCCTGGATGGAGGAGTGAACCGCTGAGGACTGCAGCGTTGCGTCGGCGACGTGGTTGGCCATATTCAGCTGTAGATTGATGCGATCCATGGCCTGCTTCTCGATGACAAGAGAAGGAATCTCGATGGTCGCGTTCAGCTGCGGATTGTCGAAGGTTCCTTGACCGCTGGCGTGGAGAGAGACGACTCCGGTGGCGTCGATATTTTTGGACTTGAGGTTTTGAATCTCATCCAGGCGGATCCCGTCGGAAGTCAGTTGCGCGGTGTAGGTCTTCTCCTTCGGATGGACTGTCACATTTCCCTGAAGTGAACCGGAGGGAAGGCGAATCGACACATTCGCGTGGGCGTCATCGCCGCTGCCATTGAATTCCACATTGAGTGAGTTCACGGGTTCGTCGTAGGCGACGACCTTGGTGAGCGCGACGTTGCCGCTACCGATCGGATGGAGCGCGGTTCCGTGCAGCGACACGTGGGTATTGAGCGTGCCGGTTACGGGAATCTGCTGACGCGCGAGCCTGGTGAGGTCGGCGATGTTCATGCGGGAAGCGTCGAGATCAACCTGGATGGGGCTGCCATTGGTGAATGACCATTTGTCGAGACCGGTGCTGGCGCTGAAGGTGATGCGGCCTCCTGTTTGCAGTTCAAGATCGGCATGTTGCAGGCTGGCCGCGGACGGACTGGCATCGACACTGGTCCGAACGACCTTGCAGTCGGTTCCATTCACGTGGAGATTGGAGGCAGAAAGCTGGCCTTCGATGTGCGGTGCGGCCAGCGAGCCCTGCACGGTTCCCTGAAAGGAAGCCGCACCGGAGAGGTCGAGCGGCTGAGCGGTGGCGCCGGGCATGAAGAGTCCGGCAATGGCAGCAACCTCGCGCAGGTCACTGGCCTCGAGATGCACGGCGAGGCTCGATCGCTTGCTGATCACTCCATTCATGGTGAGGTTGGTGGCGGGCGTTTGCAGATAGCTCTGGGCTAATGCGAGTTGCTGGTTAGCGGCGGTGTAGGTGGCGTGGATGGCGCTGTTGACGGGAATGGCGGCCGGTGTTGCTGCGGCGGGACTCGCATGGGCGGCAGGCGGCGCGCTTTGCATCTGGGCTGAGATCGTGGCATCGGCCCTGGCTACGAGATCGTTCAGCGTCGTTCCCCAACTGGCTTTCGCATCTGCGTTCAGCTCGCCCGCAATGGCAACGTTGCCGGTGGACGCCGAGGGGCCAAGCATCTGTCTGGCCTGGGCGAGGGAAATTCCGCGTACTGATGCGGTGGCTTCGGATCGGGAATTGCCGCTGATGTTTTTCATCGTTGCCTGGGCCGTGATCTGTCCGCCGAACAGGCTGGCGCGGAAATCGCGCAGCGTGGCGTCGCCGTTTTTCAGGGAATAATGAGCGGCAATGTTGGTGATCGCAGCCTTGGCCGAACCGGTTTTCACAAGCAACTGGCGGCTGTTCATGTCGCCGTTGATGACAAGGGCCTGAAGCGCCGGTTGATTGGGGATGGACTGGTATTGAGCGGATCCGGTAGCCCGGACCATGCCTGAAGGTACCGACGGATTGTTGAGCAGCCTGGCCAGCTGCGCGCCGTCCGCGGTGACGTCATATTGCGCCTGAAGGACGGGATTGGCGCTGTAATCGTTGGCCGTGGCGGAAAGGACGACTTGTGCCGCGCTGCCGGAAATCTTTGCCGTGCTGAGATGAAACGTGGCAGGCGTGGCATCGAACTGGGCTTCGAGATTGTGCGTAAAGGGCTGGAACGCGCCATAGGAGAGGCGGCCGTCCGCATAGGCGAGCTTTCCTGTGTACTGCTTGAGGGCTTCGTTGAAGACCGAATGAAAGTCGACATTGTGAAGGTCGACGGCCAGGGGTGTGGGACGGTCGTTGTAGAAGATCTCGCCGCGGTCGAGGACCGCGTGGCGGATGCCGAGATCGAAGATGCTGGTGTTGCTGTTGCTATTGCTGCTTTTGATGGTGGGGATGTTCGAATGACCATCCTTGTCGATGTAGACCTGCACCACCGGCTGATCCACCCGAATGTCGTCGAGATACCACTTCTTGCGCAGGATGGATACGATTCGCAGGCTCGCTTCGGCGTGTTGTACCTGGAGCAAAGGCGGGTTGGAGTGAGGACTGGCGCCGTCCACCGTGACACCATAGACATCCAGGCGAAGATTCGACAGGCTGATGGCAAAGTTCTGCAACTGGACGCGGACGCCGAGGCTTTCCTGGGCCTGTTGCTCGGCGGTCCGGATCACGTAGTTATGAAACCTCGTGCTGTTGAGCAGGAAGGCTGTCGTCGCGGCGAGCAGAAGAAGGAAGATCGTCGATCCGGCGTAGAACCACGCAACGATTCTCATGAACCGGCGGTAGCGGCGTAGAGGAATGGGATGGGGAGGATCGGATGAAGCCGGTGCATGCATAGCCTGCTCCTTAAAATGCCTGGCCTACGCTGACGAAATATTGCGTTGCCTTTACGCCTGGAACGGGGTTGAGGTTTTGTCCTATGTCCACGCGGATGGGACCGACCGGGGTGGAGTAGCGGAAGCCGCCGCCGACGTTATTCGAATAGAGGGAAGTGAATTGGTGGAATCCGACGAGCGGGAACACGTTTCCACCATCGTAGAAGCCGACCACGCTCAATCCCTTCTTGAAAGGAAGAGGGATGCGCGCTTCGCCATTGAAGATCAACATCTGGTTGCCGCCGGCGGGAACCTGGATAAAGTCGTTGCAGTCGGTTAATCCGTCGGAGCATACCTGCACCTGGCGCTGGGGACCTGCGCCATCGAGGGGATAGCCGCGCAGCGAGTTGCCGCCGCCGGTGAAGAACTTCTCGCTGGTCGGCACATGGCTGCGGTCGTATGGCTGAGCCAGGCCGATGCGAACGCTGCCCGCCCACACGATGTTATGGAAGGCCTGCTTGTACCAGGCGGCCTGGGCGGTCAGTTTCGCAAAGTTCACGCTCGATCCAAGTCTGGTCGAATTCAGGTCCAGTTCTATGGATTTCAGAACGCCGCTGTGTTCGTCCATGACGTTGTCGCGCGTGTCGCGGGTCAGGTTGGCGGCGAGGGTGGAAAGTTGCACGTTTTGATCTGCCGCCGGCACCAGGTCGGGGATAAGAACATGAGTTATGTTGGTCTGGCTGAATTGATAGCGAAGAAAGAGCGCGTTCTTCTTTGCCCTGTCGATGAAGCGTTGTACCTGGAAGCCGCCAATCTCCTGCTCTGACGAGTAGATCGGATTCTGCTCGTTGTGTTCGGCGGTAAATGACGTGGTGGCGCGCCAATGAGACCAGAGGAAGAAGGGATTGATGTAATAGAACGCGAACCGCTGATCCAGTCTTCCCGCGAATCCGGTGACGGAAATCGATTCTCCCTTGCCGAGGAAATTGTTGCGAGTGTACTGAATGGTTCCACGCGGGCCCCAGAATGTGGCCTCGCTGGTGGTGAAATTGGGCGGCAGCCCGACCGGAGGAAGGCCGGGCACGGCAACTGTTCCACTGGGAACGTTGCCGCCGCGATTGACCACCTCGAACCCGAGGCCATAGGTGAAATCGTTCTTCTTTGCTTCGTGGACTTTGACAAGAACATCTTCGGTGGTCTGGGTGGTCACGTCGCGCCTGGGATCGACTTCCGCCCAATCGAAGACGTTGGGCAGATCGTAGAGCCGGCTGCCGGCGGTCAGGAGATCGGTTTCGGTGAGAGGGTGCTCAGGCTTAAGCATCGACACATCGCGATCGATCAACTGCTGGACGGTGTGTTCGCGACCCAGGGTGATCACGTTGCCGGTGATTACGCGGGGGCCTTCATAGATGTGGTAGACCACGTTGATCTGGTGAGAGTCTTTCTTCGACACTTCTGTCGCCGTCTCTCGAAAGCTCGAGGTCAGATACCCGGCGCGCAGATAGTTGGCCACGATGTTGGCGCGGTCCTGTTGTACATGAGCCTGCGAATACGGCTGCCCGACGGCAAGTCTCAGACCGTTGGGCGCATAGCGGTCTGGTGGAAAGGTGTCCGCTCCTTCCACCGTGAGCGAAGTCACCATGTCGCGCGGTCCCTCGGTTACGCGGAAGGCAACGCTGATTTCTCTGCCCCGATCTGTCACGGTGGGAACCACGGCGACGTCGCTGAATCCTTCCGAGTCATAAACGGCTTTGAGATTCTTAACGCTGTCGCGTACCAGCTGGTCGCTGATTTTTCCCGAGGAGAAGAAGCGTTTCTTTTCTATGGTGATGTGCGGCATCAACTGTGAGGACGGCAACTGGATGTTGCCCGCCACCCTGATGTCGGCCACCTTGTGCTTCTTTTCCTTCGTGATGTTATAAACGATCGCGTCGTGAGTCGGGACTGTCTCGAGGTGAGACTCCACCTTCACGTCGAAGAATCCTTTGGACTGGAAGTAGGACGCCAAGGCCTGTCGCCCCTCCTCGACAGATTCCTCGTCAACACCAATACCCTGGTAAACGGGCAGCAGCGACTTGCGCGTCCAGGGCCAAACGTGGGCGCCCTGAATGTCTACCTTGATCGTCGGTCCAGGAACGATGTCGAAATGAATGTCGGCGCGATTGGTGTCGGCGTGGTACTCCGCTCCCGCTAGCTTGACCTGCGCATTGAGCAGTCCTTTCTTTTCCAATTCCGACTGCAAGTAGGTGGTTGCTTTGCCGATTGTGCCCCGGCGGTACCTCTTACCCGGGCGGATCGCAACCGTCCGCGCGCGCGCCATGGTGGTTTGCAGACTGGCCCGCAGCCGTTCCTGTTCGGCGGGCGGAACTCCAGCGATGACGATTTCGCCGAATGTCGCCCGCCGGCCGAGGGTGGCAGCAAAAGACACGTTGGCGATCTGGCGTTTCGGATCCACCTTGACGTCGGACCGGACATCCGCCTGGAAGAATCCCGCCTGGCGATAGAAATTGAGCAGCCTCTTCCGGTCGCGCTCGATCTCTGCTGCATCGAATGGTGCCTGCACCGGGTAATTCGACACCTGGATCAGGCGCGAATAGGGAAATTGCTCTGCCCCGGGAAACTGAAAGATTCCGATGTACACCGCCGGTTCGAGGATGAAGCGGACGCGCACCCCGTTCGCGTCCGGATCGACCCGGACGCGCACCTCTTCGTATTTTCCAGCAGACTTGATGGCCGCGGCTGTCTGTTCGACCTTCTGCTGGGAAAACGGCTGTCCGGTCTTTTGATCCACCGCGGCGGAAAACCTGGCGGGATCCAGGTCCGGCTGCCCGGCAAACTGGATGGAGGAGACGTTCTGCCCTTCGTAGGATGAAAGCATCTCTCCGGGCGAGGTTTTGGGAACCGAGGTCTTTGCGTCCGATGCAGCGGGAGCGGACGCCGATCCCGTGTGTGTGTCCTGGGCGGCCAGCCCGGAGGACGACGCCCAAACAAGGAAGAGGTACAAAAAGACGGAGGAACCGGTAAGATTACGAAATCGCGAGCCCGGACGCGGCCATGACCGGTCACTACAGGCACTTGAGTTGGTCCGGTCCATACAGGCTGTTTGAAGTCTCACGTGCGATGGGATGCCTGGTGAAAGGGGTTGGTTGATTTCCACTCCGCGCGCGCCACCAGGAGCCAGTCGGGTTCTCTTCGCAAGGCTATCGCCCTCGTGGCACCGCGCATCCATACCCGATTGTAAGTGCGCCAGTCCATTGCTGAGCCCAGGAGGGGCGTATTTCCGTAACGGGATCCAACGTCGATCTGCGATTGAGCCGCGATGAACGGCGCATCTGGGACTTCGTGTCACGCACTCCCCTGAAGTCGCTCTGGGATCTTCGCGGTGTGCCCGTCCACGTGGTGGCCGAACGTACCTGGAAATCAGTGGTGGAGGACCGGATATTCGGCCATGCCGCCGAACTCGGCTTTTATTTCCTCTTCGCTCTTTTTCCCATCCTTTTTAGCGCCACGTCGATTCTTGGCCTGATCGCCCGATCCGCTTCCAGAATCTTTGGCCGCTTACTCGATTACCTGGCGCTGGTCATCCCCGCCCAGGCCCTGGGGACCATTCGTCACACATTCAACGAGACGGCCGCTCACACCTCGTCCGGCAAGATCACGTTTGGCCTCATTGCGGCGGTCTGGTCGGCATCGGTGGGCATCTCGGCCCTCCAGGACACGCTCAACGTGGTGTACAAGATCGACGACTCTCGCTCCTATATCCGGGCACGCATTGATGCAATCGGTCTGACCATCATCCTCACCGCGATTGTGAGCCTGTGCCTGGCGTCGATGCTGGGCGGGGACGTTGGGGCGTCTCTTGTCGAGCACCGTATCCAGGATGAAGTTCTGAGAGGGGTTGCAGTTGTTTCCGCCAGGATCATTGGCTGGACTGTGGCGACCGCACTTCTCGCGTTGGGGTTCGCGGTCATCTACTATTGGGCGCCGGATCTCAAGGTGAGGTACTGGCGTTGGCTCACCCCGGGCGGGGCAATTGGTATTGTGGGCTGGCTGCTGGCATCGCTTGGGCTGCGGCTCTATCTCCATTTCTTTAACAGCTTCTCGGTCACGTATGGCTCGCTGGGAGCGGTGATCATTCTGATGACATGGTTCTATATCACCGGCCTGATGATTCTTCTCGGAGCTGAGGTAAACAGCGAGATCGAGGCGGCGGCGGCAGAGCGGTGCATTGGGGCAGAGCCGGGATCGGGTGGAGCTGCACGTCAGGGAACAGGCGAAGCTCCGGCTGCGGGCGCCGCTGACTGAGTATTGCTCTTGTTCCGTTCCGTAGTTGCGATTGCACCCTTCGGCGTGTTTCAGCACAAACCTGCCTGCACTCTTTGGAGTGCACTTCATGGGGGCCTTTCTGCAACTATTCGAATCAGTACATCGTCAGAAAGGAAATGGTTGAAAATGGGGACGTTGCTGCCGAAACGATGGTCTGCAAGGAATACAAGTCAACGGGGTTTAGGAACGACAATGTCGCCGTAGTAGACTAGAGCGGTTTGCTTCGCGCAGAGACCTCGAGCGAGGGTGCCCAATCGAGCAAAAGGGCCGCCTGGCCGAGCGGAATCCTGGGGAGCAACATAGGAAAAACCGCTGTACCGCTTCGAGTCTTCTCGAGCGAAACCATCGGAAGCGCCGCTTCCATCCAATCCACGCAAGTTTGCAAGTCGCCACAGAGAAAAAATGGACGAACAATCATCTGTTTCGCACGTTCCGCCGGCGAGCCAGTCTGCCGGAGATTCGCCCAAGCCGGTGAAGAAACGCCGCCATCGCTGGGTCTGGGTTGTTGTTTTGCTCTTCTTCGCGGCGACGTTTTACTGGGTCATTCAGCACCAGCAAAAAGGCCAGGCGGCCACTTCGGGCGGGGGCCGGCGTCCGACGGGCGGCACTGTTCCGGTGACCATCGCGACCGCACGCAAAGGCAGCGTCGGCGTGTACGAGAATGCCATCGGCACCGTGACGCCCATCTATACCGCGTCGATGACCGCCCAGGTTACAGGCGTGATCACCGCAGGTTCACTACCGCGAGGGCCAGACGGTGAGCAAGGGCGACCCACTGATCGACATCGATTCCCGCCAGTACGAAGCGCAGCTGGCCCAGGCACAGGGCACGCTGGAGCGAGATCAGAGCCTTCTTGCCGAGTCGGAAATGGACCTGGAGCGGTACAAGGTGGCCTGGGGAAAGAATGCCATTTCGCGCCAGATCCTCGAGGACCAGGAAAAGGTGGTTCTGCAGCAGAAGGGAACGGTTAAAAATGACGAAGGGGCGGTGGAGTACGCGCAGGTGCAGGTGGGCTATTGCCACATCAAGTCACCGATCAACGGCCGGGTGGGCCTGCGGCTGGTCGATGCCGGCAACCTGGTCAGCGCCAATTCCACCACCACTCTTGTAGTGGTGACCGAGATGCAGCCGATCACCGTGATCTTCACCCTGGCTGAAGATTCTCTGCCTGAAGTGCTCGAGCAAACCGCGGGGCAAGCAGCCGCTGAAGGTCGAAGCCCTCGATCGCATGCAACAGGGACACCTGGCCTCCGGCAAACTGACCTCCATTGACAACCAGATCGACACTACCACCGGAACGGTTAAGCTGCGCGCGGAGTTCGATAACCGCGACGGCAATGCTGTTTCCGAACCAGTTTGTGAATACGCGTCTTCTGGTGAAGACCCTTGAGAACCAGGTGATCATCCCGTCTTCGGCCATCCAGCACAACGGAAACCAGGAATTTGTTTACGTCATCCAGGACAACAAAGCGGCGATGCGGACAGTCAAGGTCGGGCAAGTCTGATCGGGGCGAGACCGCGGTCCAAGGCATCAACCCCGGCGATGTGGTGGCCAACAGCAGCTTCGAGAAGCTGCAGAACGGGTCGCAGATTACGGTTTCGAAGATCAAGCTGCCGTCCACCTCGTCTGACACGACCCGGGAGTCCGGCGCAATGAATCCGTCTCGCCCATTCATTCTGCGGCCGGTGGCGACGGCGCTGCTGATGGCAGCCATTCTGCTGGTGGGCATTGTTGCATTCCTGCAACTGCCTGTTTCGGCGCTGCCCGAGGTCGATTATCCGACCATTCAGGTGGTCACGTTCTATCCCGGGGCCAGTCCCGATATTACGGCCACCACGATTACTGCGCCGCTGGAGCGCCAGTTCGGACAGATGCAGGGTCTGAGCCAGATGACCTCCACGAGCGCCGGCGGCGTTTCGGTGATCGTACTTCAGTTCGACCTGAGCCTCGAGCTCGATGTGGCCGAGCAGGAGGTGCAGGCGTCCATCAATGGCGGCCAGACGCTTCTTGCCGTCTGACCTGCCCACGCCGCCGGTCTACAACAAGACGAATCCTGCTGACGCGCCGGTTCTGACGCTGGCGATCACGTCCGACACTATGCCGCTTTCGCAGGTGGAGGACCTGGTCGATACGCGGCTGGCTCCGCGCATTTCGCAGTTGAGCGGCGTGGGCCTGGTGAGCATCAGCGGCGGGCAGAAGCCCGCGGTTCGCATCCAGGTCGAATCCCACCAAGCTGTCCGCCTACGGAATCAACCTGGAGGATGTGCGCACGGCGCTTGACGCAGGCCAGCGTGAACGCAGCCAAGGGCAATTTCGATGGCCCGCGCCAGGATTACCAGATCGACGCCAACGACCAGATCACGGAAGCGGCCGGATACAAGGACGTTGTTATCTCCTACCAGAACGGCGCGCCGGTCTTCGTCAAAGACGTGGCCAACGTCGTCAACGGAGTGGAAAACACGCGCCAGGCAGCGTGGATGAACCAGACCCCGGCGGTCATTCTCAATATTCAACGCCAGCCGGGCGCCAACACCATCACGGTGGTCAAGCGCATCCAGGCGATCCTGCCGCAGCTGGAGGCGAATCTTCCCGCGTCGATCAAGGTCACCACCCTGACCGACATGACCACCAGCATCCAGGCATCGGTGAACGACGTGGAGTTCGAACTGATGCTGACCATCGGGCTGGTGGTCATGGTCATTTTCCTCTTCCTGCGCAATCTTTCCGCCACCATCATTCCCAGCGTGGCCGTGCCGCTGTCGCTGATCGGCACCTTTGCCGTGATGTACATGCTGGGCTACAGCCTCGACAATCTTTCGCTGATGGCGCTCACCATCTCCACGGGATTCGTGGTGGATGACGCGATCGTGATGATCGAGAACATCTCGCGATTTCTCGAGCAGGGCATGCCGCCGATGAAGGCGGCGCTGACGGGCGCGGGACAGATCGGATTCACCATCGTCTCGTTGACGGTGTCGCTGATCGCGGTGCTGATCCCGCTGCTGTTCATGGGCGACGTGGTGGGGCGGCTGTTCCGCGAATTCGCCGTGACGCTGGCGGTCACCATCATCATTTCGGCGGTGGTGTCGCTGACGCTCACGCCGATGATGTGCGCTCGCATTCTTCGCCACAATCCCGAGAGCTCAGCAGTCGCGTTTCTACCGCGTCTCAGAGAAGGCATTCAATGGCATGATCGCGTTCTACGGACGCACGCTGAAAGTGGTTCTGCGCTTCCAGACGATCACCCTGCTGGTGGCTCTGGCAACGCTGGTTCTGACGGTGGTTCTCTACATCATGATCCCCAAGGGGTTCTTTCCGGTGCAGGATACGGGGGTGATCCAGGGGATTTCGCAGGCGCCGCAGTCGATCTCCTACACCGATATGGCGACCAAGCAGCAGGAACTCGCGCGCATCATTCTGCAGGACCCGGCGGTCGAGAGCCTCTCCTCGTTCATCGGCGCCGACGGCATCAATACCACGATGAACAGCGGCCGGATTTCGATCAATCTGAAGCCGCTGGACGAGCGGCACATCAGCGCGGCCGATGTGATCCGGCGGCTGCAGACCAATCTCGGCGGGGTGCAGGGCATGCACCTTTACATGCAGCCGGTGCAGGACATCACGGTCGACGACCGCGTGAGCCGCACCCAGTACCAGTACACGCTCGAAGATCCCGACTTCAATGAACTGAATGAATGGACCGACAAGTTTGTCGCCGAGCTGAAGAAGCTGCCCGAACTCGAAGATGTGGCCACCGACCAGCAGACGGGCGGGCGCGCGCTTTCGCTGAACATCGATCGCGTGACGGCGTCCCGGCTGGGCATTGCGCCAACCACGATCGACAACACGCTTTACGACGCCTACGGCCAGCGCCAGATCAGCACGCTGTACACGCAGACTGAACCAATACCACGTGATACTGGAAGCGATGCCCGAGTGGCAGAAGGACCCCTCTCATCTTGGGTCCCTTTACATCCAGGCCAACGGGTCAGCGGGCGCGACGGGCGCCGGGGCGTCCACGTCGTTTTCATCCTCGGCCTCGGCGGCAGCAGGTTCGAATGCGCTGACGACTGCCAGTCCGCTACACTCCCACGTCCGGTGTGCTCACCGCGCCGGCCACGGTGCTGGCAGCGAACCACGTCGACGGCAGGATCTTCGGCGCCTGGCGGGACATTCTCAGGAACAACGCCAAACGCTTCCGTCACCTCTACGTCGGCCAGTGCGGTTCCCCTGGCCGCATTTACGCATGCTTCGCTCACCACGGAGCCGCTGTCGATCAATCACCAGGGGCAATTTCCGTCGGTCACGGTTTCATTTAACCTGGCGCCGAAGGCGTCGCTGGGCACGGCGATTGCCGACATTGACAAACTGAGCGCAGCAGATGGGTTTCCCGCCCACGATCCAGGCCGACTTCCAGGGCACCGCGGCGTCCTTCCGGAACTCGCTCTCGAACGAGGCTCTGTTGATCCTTGCCGCGCTGGTGACGGTCTACATCGTGCTGGGCGTTTTGTATGAGAGCTTTATTCACCCCATCACCATTCTGTCCACGCTGCCGTCGGCCGGGCGTGGGCGCGCTGCTTGCACTGATGATGTTTGGCCAGGATCTCAGCGTGGTCGCGATTATCGGCATCATCCTGCTGATCGGCATCGTGAAGAAGAACGGCATCATGATCGTCGACTTCGCGCTGGAGGCGGAGCGCGAACAAGGAAAGTCTTCGACGGATGCCATTTATGAGGCCAGCCTGCTTCGCTTCCGTCCGATCATGATGACCACGATGGCGGCACTGCTGGGCGGCATCCCGCTGGCGACTAGGCACCGGGCTTGGATCGGAGCTGCGCCATCCGCTCGGAATTTCGATGGTCGGCGGCCTGCTGCTGAGCCAGATTCTCACTCTCTATACCACGCCGGTCATCTACATCTTCTTCGACTCGCTGGGTCAGCGCCTCACCGGTCGCAGGCCGTCGCACTCGGCTCCCGGGAATGAGCCGCGCCGCGGAGAGATGCCGGCATGAGTCTCTCCTCTCCATTCATCCGGCGGCCGGTCGCCACCACGCTGCTGACCATTGCGGTGGCGATTGCGGGCGCTATTGCGTTCACGGTGCTGCCGGTTTCTCCCTTGCCGCAGGTGGATTTTCCGACCATCAACGTGAATGCCGGCCTGCCGGGAGCGAGCGCGCAGATCATGGCAGCGTCGGTGGCCACGCCGCTGGAGCGTCAGTTCAGCCATATTGCCGGCATCAGCGAGATGACGTCGTCGAGTTCGCTGGGGTCGACGGGTATCACCCTCCAGTTCGATCTCAGCCGCGACATCAACGGCGCCGCGCGCGACGTGCAGGCGGCCATCAATGCAGCGCGTACTTATCTGCCCGCCAATCTTCCCTCCAATCCCGTCGTATCGCAAAGTCAACCCGGCCGACTCGCCCATCATGATTCTCGGCATGACGTCGGACAAGTACGACGTCACCAAGCTCTATGACCTCGCGTCAACCATCCTGGCGCAGAAGCTCTCCCAGATCGAAGGAGTGGGTCAGGTGAATGTGGGTGGAGGCGCCACTCCATCCGTGCGCGTCGAGGTCGACCCCAAGAAACTGTCGAGCTTCGGCCTTACACTCGGTAGTGTTCAGTCCACGCTGAGTCTCCAGAATTCGCATGAACCCCGGGGCCAGCTCTCCGACGGCTATACCACCGCCGACATCATCACCAACAACCAGATCTCTGAAGCGGAACGAATACAAGCCGTTGATCGTGGGATATCACCGCGGCGCCGCGATCCGGCTCTCCGATGTCGCCGACGTCGTCGACTCCACGCAGAATATTCGCACTGCCGGCTACATGGATGGCGAGCGAGGCGTCTTTCGTCATCATCTTCCGGCAACCCGGCGCTAACATCATCGAGACCGACGATCGCATTATCGCGCAGCTGCCGTTCCTCGAAGCGGTGCTGCCGAAAGGCATTAAGACAACGATCGTCATGGATCGCACTACTACCATTCGCGCCTCGGTTCGTAACGTCGAGACGACTCTGATTGGATCGGTCATCCTGGTGGTGCTGGTGGTGTTTATTTTTCTGCGCAGCCCGCGCGCCACGCTCATTCCCAGCGTTGCCGTTCCGGTTTCGCTCATCGGCACCTTCGCGGTGATGTACCTGCTGGGCTATACCCTCGACAATCTCTCGCTGATGGCGCTTACCGTGGCCACGGGGTTTGTAGTCGACGACGCTATTGTCGTGATGGAAAACATCACCCGCCATCTCGAAGCCGGCATGGACCCGTTTGCCGCTTCGCTGCAGGGCGCGAAAGAGATCGGCTTCACCGTTTTCTCCATCAGCATGTCGCTGATCGCGGTCTTTATTCCGATTCTCATGATGGGGGGAATTGTTGGCCGGCTGTTCCGCGAATTTGCGGTGGTGCTTTCGACGGCCATCGTGGTGTCGATGGTGATCTGCCTGACCACTACGCCGACCATGTGTGCGCATCTTCTCAAGGCGCACAAGCAGGGTGAGCGGCACAACCTGCTTTACCGCCTCAATGAGAGATTCTTCAGCGGCATGGTTGCCATCTACCGGCATTCGCTCTCCTGGGTGATGGACAATCCCGGTCTCACCCTGATCGTGCTGGCGCTGACGATTGCTCTGAACGTGGTGGTGATCATTCGGATCCCCAAGGGATTCTTCCCCCAGCAGGACACGGGCGCCCTCGTGGGCGGCATTCAGGGACCGCAGGATGCTTCGTTCCCCTTCATGAATTTCTCCATCCAGCAGATTGTGGGTGTGATCAAGGCAGACCCCGCAATTGCGCACGTGAATGCCTTTACGGGCGGCCAGGGCTCGAGCAACGGCGGGTTCATCTACATTGCCCTGAAGCCGTTGGGCAATGGGCGCAAAGTTTCCGCCGCAGATGTGATCAATCGCCTGCGTCCCAAGATCAACCGCCTGCCCGTCGCCTCGGCTTTCCTGCAGGCGGCACAGGACCTGCGCATCGGAGGCCGCGGCGGCAATGCGCAGTACCAGTACACCATTCAGACCGAGAGCATTGCCGACCTGGCGCATTGGGGTCCCATCCTTCAGCAGAACATGCGCCGGCTTCCGGGGCTGCAGGACGTCAACAGCGACCAGCAGAATGGCGGCTTGCAGGAAATGCTGACCTTCGACCGCGCCTCGGCTGCACGGCTGGGGCAGACGGCGCAGTCGCTCGATCGTGCTCTCTACAGCGCTTTCGGCCAGTCGCAGGTCTCGGTGATCTACACCCAGCTCAACCAGTACTACGTGGTGCTGGAAGTCGCGCCGCCCTTTTGGCAGGATCCGTCGGGGCTGAACAGCATCTATGTCGCGCCCACGTCCAACTCCAACCGCGCGGGCCTCAACGCGGTGTCGCCGCTGTTGAACCTGATGCACCCGAAGACCGGCACCACGCCCCTGCAGGTGAACCACACCGGGCTGTTCCCTTCGGTGACGGTCTCGTTCAATCTTGCCAACGGCGTGTCGTTGAGCGACGCCACGCGGGAAATCACGGAGATGGAACAAAGCCTGGGCATGCCTGCTACCGTTCATGGCTTCTTTTCCGGAACCGCGCAGGCGTACCAGGCTTCGCTGGCAACGGAGAAGTACCTGATCATTACTGCGCTGCTTGCGGTCTACATCGTGCTCGGCATTCTCTACGAGAGCCTGGCCCATCCGTTGACGATTATTTCGACGCTGCCATCGGCCAGCGTGGGCGCGATGATTGCGCTGATGCTTTTCAACATCGACCTGAACGTGATCTCCATTATCGGCATCATCCTGCTCATCGGCATCGTGAAGAAGAATGCCATCATGATGATCGACTTCGCGCTGATGGCGGAGCGACAGGAAGGCAAGAGTACGCGCGACGCAATCTTTGAGGCATGCCTGTTGCGTTTTCGTCCCATCATGATGACCACGCTGGCCGCCATGTTCGGAGCGCTGCCGCTGGCATTCGGCACCGGCACAGGTTCGGAACTCCGCCGCCCGCTGGGTATCACCATCGTTGGCGGGCTGCTTCTGAGCCAGTTGCTCACGCTTTACACCACGCCGGTGGTCTATCTCACTATGGATCGCATGCGCCTGCGCCTACTGGGCAGGTCGCATGATGTTATGCCCCAGGAGGCAGCAGAAACTGCGTCCTAGTATGGAAGAGAAAATGATGTTCAAGGCGAAAAGGAATCGATCGATTGTATTCATCGGGGCCGCCGTTGTAAGCCTGATGGTCTTGCTGGACGGCTGCCAGGTGGGGCCCAAGTACCAACCGCCCACGGCCGCGGCGGTCACGGCTCCGAGCTACAAGGAGTCGACGGTCAATTTCCACGACCAGGCGGGTTGGAAAGTGGCCAGCCCCCAGGACGCGATGATCCGCGGCAAGTGGTGGGAGGTGTTTAACGAGCCCGAGCTGAATGCTCTCGAAGAGCAGCTCATCGTCAATAACCAAAACATCAAAGTCTCGTTCGAGAATTTCATGGCAGCCCGCGCCGTCATCGCCGAGGCGCGCTCGCAATACTGGCCTACCATTACAGCGGGTGCGTCGTGGAACCGATCGCGTAGCTCGTCCAATCTTCACAATTCTTCCCAGGCCAACACCGGGACCACCTCCACGCTGTGGTCGTTGCCGCTCAACGTTTCCTGGACCCCGGATCTGTGGGGCAAGGTTCGCAACCAGGTGCATTCGGCGGAATATGCCACGCAAGTCAGCGCCGCCGATCTCGAGCTCGAGAAGCTTACCGAACAGGTAAGCCTGGCGCAGTATTTCTTCGAGATCCGCGGCCAGGACATGCTTCAGCAGATCCTGAACCAGACGGTCGAAGTTGACCAGAAGGCTCTCGACGCTACGCAGGGCGCCTACGATGCGGGAGTGGGCGACTACATCTCCGTGGTCGAAGCGCAGACAACGCTGAAGTGTGCACAGTCGTCCGCCATCAATGTTGGCCTGTTGCGCGCGCAGTATGAACACGCGGTCGCCATGCTGGTGGGCAAGGTTGCGTCGGAATTTGCAATTCCCGTCAAACCCTTGCTCTACACGCCGCCGGCGATCCCGACGGGTATACCTTCGCAGCTGGCCGAGCGCCGGCCGGATGTTGCCGCGGCCGAGCGCACGCTTGCCGAGGCGAATGCGACGATCGGCATTGGTTACGGTGCGTTTTATCCCCAGGTGACTTTCTCCATGGGCGGCGGATTCGAGAGTTCCTCGTTCAAGCATCTTTTTGACATCGCCAGCCGCTTCTGGTCGCTCGGGCCCGGGGCTTCGCAAGTGGTTTTCGATGGCGGACTCTATCGCGCTCAACTTCACCAATACGAAGCCACCTACAATGCCGACCTGGCCAACTATCGTCAGACTGTACTCGTTGCATTCCAGCAGGTAGAAGACGCGATGTCGGCCACCCGGATTTATTCACAGCAGATCCTTCAGCAGGAGCAAGCGGTCAAGGCGGCCCAGCAGTTTTTCGATCTGGAGATGGAGCGGTACAGGATGGGGCTGGATCCCTTCGTGACCGTCGTGATTGCTCAGACCGCGCTGTTGAATAACCAGACTGAGCTGAACACGCTGCATGTGCAGGAAATGTTGTCGAGCGTTCAACTGGTCGAAGCCCTGGGCGGAGGGTGGGATCACACGCAGCTGCCGACACCCTCGCAGTTGGCTGAAAAAGTGCCGGCCTCGACATATACGATGCAGAAGTAGCCTGCGAGCGTTACTTTACGTCATTCGAGACATAGCGAAGGTCTTCGGCCAGCGGACAACCCGCGCACCGCGCTGTTTTTCCGCAATGGGCCTTGCCTACGGCCACAGTCAGCGCGTGAAACTCGTTGAAGAATTGCGCATGCCCGGCGGCCACTTCGTCGGAGAAAGCCTGGCGCGTCAGGTGGGCCAGCCACTCATATCCTTTGCGGTCGCGGCCGGGCGGCGGCTCGACAAGCTGGTGGCGCTCCGCAATTCTGCGCAGATATTCATCTGCGACGGGCACTGCGTGTCCCAGCGCATAGAGCAGGATTGCATCCGCGGTCTCCAGGCCTACGCCGGGCAGGGCCAGCAGCCGGCGCCGCAGCGTGGGGGTTGACTCCGCCGCCATCCGGCCGAGCGAGCCGCCGAAGTCCGCATCCAGCATGGCGACAAAAGCCTTGAGCGCGGGAGCCTTCCGCGTCGGGAAGCCGGAGGGGCGGATCAGTTCCCGCAGTTGTTCCAGCGGAATTGCCCGCAGGCCCTCGACGGTCAACGCTCCGGCGGACTGCAGGTTGGCGAGCGACCGCTCGACGGCTTTCCATGCGGTATTTTGGGTGAGGTACGCGCCAACGATCACCTCGAACGAAGTCTGGGCAGGCCACCAGGACTGCGGCCCATAGGCTGCTGCGAGTTGGTCATGCATCAGGCGCAGCCGTTGGGCCGGAGTGGGTCGCCGTGCCGATTTTGATTGGGGCTGCGACTTCACAACGGATGGCCTTCGGTGGGCGGCGATTGGAGTTGAATTTTCCATTCCAGGATGCGCGCCCGGGCGGCGGCCGCTTCCGCTTCTGCGATATGGCCGGCGTGCTGCAGTGAAATGGATAAGGCGGTATGTGCCAGCGGATCGGCAGGCGTGAGCGCAGTCAGCGCCAGAGCTGCGGCGATCGACTGCTCGGGGCGACCCGCATCGCGGAGGGCGCGGACCAGCCCGTGATGCGCCTCGTAGTGCATGGGGTCGGCCGCGATGGCAGCGCGAAACGCTGCGACCGCCTGGGCAGGCTGCTCCGCCGCCAGCAGGTCGAGACCCTGCTGCGAGAGCGATTCGGCGGGAGTATCGGGCGCGGACACGGTTGTTATTAGGATAAGGGTTGGAGAGCCGGTTCCGAGGAACGGGTTGCGGTCACAGGAGGCATTGTTGAAGAGCCACACGGAGTACCTGGTTTTCGAAACGAAAAAGCGGCGGGAGATGGTTCACATTACCGACCAGGTGGAGCAGATTGTCCGGCGCAGCGGCGTGCAGGACGGGCTGTGTTTTGTTTCACCGATGCATATTACAGCGGCGGTTTACGTGAATGACCTGGAGAGCGGGCTGATCGAGGACATCGGCAAGTGGCTCGAGGAACTGGCGCCGGCGCGGCCCGACTACAAGCATCACAGGACCGGCGAAGACAACGGCGACGCACATCTGAAGTCGCTGCTGCTGCACCACGAGACAACCTTGCCCGTCACCGGTGGCCGGCTGGACTTGGGCACATGGCAGCGCGTTTTTTATGCGGAGTTTGACGGGCAGCGGCGCAAGCGAGTGATTGTGAAGGTGCTGGGGGTGGAGTAACAGCGGAGTTATGTCGCGGGTTTGTCGGAGGTTAGCTTAGTAAATTGATGATACTGTCGACGACGCTGCTTACTAACTCCGCTTGCTCCACTTACTCATCCGTAATTTTTTTCCATTGGCCATCGGCGCGCGGAAATTCGGGAACCGAGAAATTAATTTTGGTACGCGGCAGAACCACAAGGTCGACGCGGCGATTGGTGGCGCGCCCCTCGGTCGTGGCGTTACTGGCGACAGGATGAAATTCGGCATAGCCCGCGGCCGAAAGCCGATCGGGCGGGATGGCGCGAGAGTCGAGAAAGAGCCGGGCAATGCGGGTGGCGCGGGCTGAAGAAAGCTCCCAGTTGGAATCGAAGTTCGCGGTGTGAATGGGAATATTGTCGGTGTGGCCCTCGACGCGCAGGTCGTAGGGAGTGCGGCCCAGAGAGGCAGCGATCTCGTGCAGCGTTGCCAGAGTCTCAGGCCGTGGCATGGCGGAGCCGGAATCGAAAAATCCCGCTTCACGCAGGCTGATCACGAGCCCATCGCGGCCCATCTGAATCGAGACTGTGTGCTGAGCCACCTGGTTGGAGAGTCGCTGCTGGAGTTCCCGGCGGAGGCTTTCGAGGTCGTCGCGGACGCGGGCGGGTGAGAGTACATCCTCGCCCATCACGATGTTCATGGGAATGGCGGCCGCCTCGGTTCCGCCGGACGTGCTTATCGGCTTGGCGGGCCGGCGGGACGCATCCGGAAAAATGCCCAGCGATTTAAACGCCGCATCAATGGCCTGGGACACTTCCATCTGCTTCTTTTGATCGGCCTTGGCGGAGGCGAACAGAACCACAAAGAAAGCGAACAGGAGAGTAATGAAGTCGGCGTAAGAAACCAGCCAGCGGTCATGAGTGACACGGCTTCTCGGCACACGGATCCTCATGCGGCGCGCTCCGCCGGCTTGCGTTGAGAATGCTCGAGGAAGCCGGAAAGTTTAACTTCCAGCATGCGCGGGTTCATTCCTTCGAGGATGGAGATAACCCCTTCGAGCATCAATTCCCGGCTCAGGTAATCTTCGCGCACGCGCAGGCGCATCTTGCCAGCCAGGGGCAGAAAGAAGAGATTGGCGATTCCCACACCGTAGATAGTCGCCACAAAAGCGACGGCAATCCCGCGACCCACCTCCTGAATGTTGTCGAGGTGCTGCATCACCTGGATGAGCCCGAGCACGGCGCCGAGAATGCCGATGGTCGGCGAAAAGCCGCCCGCTGATTCGAATACGGCGGGAAGCCGCTCTTCGCTTTCGGTGGTGGAATCGAGACTGACCTGCATGATCTTGCGCAGGTCGGACGGCTCGGTGCCGTCCACGGCCAGCATCACCGTCTGTTTCAGGAACGGGTCCTGGATGGTCTGCAGATCGCTGTCGAGCGAGACCACGCCATTGCGGCGGGCCTTGTTGGCAAATGCGACCAGCAGGCGGATGAGCTGATCGTTCTGCTTTCGAGGCGCGGCGAAGACATGGCTCATGCGCCGGAATGCGGCGACGACGGTGGTGAGCGGGAACTGCAGCAGGACCGCTCCCATGGTTCCGCCAAAGACAATCAGGGCCGCGGTCGGCTGCAGGATCTGGCCCAGGTTGCCTCCTTCCATCAGCAGTCCGGCTACGATCCCCGCAATGGCCAGCAACACTCCGCCAATACTTGCTTTATCCATGGAACGCTCCTCCAGATATCGTCCGCGCAGTCCCCGCTCGAAGCCTCAGCGGACAATCTCCGGCTTGTTGATTTCTAACGTAAGTGGGAGATCGCTCTGGGCGCCCACATTGAGACTGTTGAGAGAGGTCATCTTGTCCAGATCGTCCAGGGACGGCAGTTGCCGGGATACGGCAGCCAGGAGGCGCGCCCGGTAGGCGAGAACGCGTTCCATCACTTCGGCGCAGCTTTCGCGCACGATCAGTTTTTCCCCGTTGATCAGCGTGAGCATGGTGTCGGGCGAAGCCTCAGCGGTCTTGATCAGATCGCTGTTCAACACCATGGGATTTCCATTGAGCCTGGTTAGTTCGATCATTTCCCCTGTTTCCTCACGGGAGTTATCGGCGTAAGGAAAAGAAAGGTTGAAACATTAAGGTAATGGCTCAGGAGTGTCCTGATCAGGACATTCGGCGGGATGCAATAAAGTCCGCCAGGTGGGGGCCGAAGAAGGGGCCAGATGCGACGTACCACCCCGAAAGCAGCAGCCCAGGGCAACAAAAACAATGGGAGCGAGCGGCGGGAGGAGGGACGTAAATCAACGCATCCCACAAGGAGTAACCCATGTCCCTGGGTGTCTTGAATAATCTCTCCGCGATGTATGCGGCAAGCAATCTGACCAACACCAACAACAGCCTTTCCAAGACTCTGCAGCAATTGTCTTCCGGATCGAAGATCAACTCGGGCGCCGATGATGCCGCCGGCCTCTCGCTGGTCGATGGACTCCAGGCGAACGCGACCGCATTGGCGCAGTCCCAGGTCAACGCCCAGGAGGGTGTGGGACTGTTGCAGGTGGCCGATGGCGCTCTCTCGCAAGTGACGAACCTGCTCAACCGTGCCGTGACTCTGGCCACCGAGGCCTCGAACGGCACCCTCAACGGCGCGCAGACGGCTGCTGCAAACCAGGAGTTCCAATCGATCCTGGGCGAAATCAACAACATTGGCGCGACAACCACCTACAACGGACAAGCGGTCTTTGGAAACACCTTCAACATTTACACCGGAGACTCGACGAGCACCAGCGCGACGACCGATGCCCTCAACTTCAGCGCCATCGATACCACGGCGGGAGTCGGTGAAGCAAGCGGTGCTGTTGCTTACACAGCCGGCACCGGTTTTGCCTACACGCCAGTCGCCGGGCAAAAACTGAGCACCGACGATTTGACAACGGGCCCGACGACCGCTCTTACCGACCTCAATGCCGCCATCAACGACGTTGCAGTGCAGGACGGCTATGTCGGATCGCAGATCAACACCCTGAACGCCATGAGCAATGTGCTCAACACCCAGCAGCAGAACATCGTGGCTGCACAAAACGCGGTGCAGGCGACCGACTACGCGCAGGCATCCTCCAACATGTCGAAGTACGAAATCCTGAGCCAGACCGGCATCTCCGCCCTGGCGCAGGCCAACAGCATGCAGCAGGAAGTGACCAAGCTACTGCAGTAACCCGGGCCCCATTCCCGCGGCCACTGTACCGTCGGAATGGATGCAGTCAGAATCCAAACAAGCCGCGAAGGGCGTCCGAACAGGACGCCCTTCGCGTGTGACGCGCACTGCTTTTCCCCGCAGATGAGTATTTCCCAATCTTTTTCAACTGGACTTGGCAGACGTGCTGCCTGAGTCAACCACGGAGGAATTCATGGGCACTGTAGGACTGAGTTTCGGGTCGCCGACGAGCGGAGCGGGATTCGATGTGAGCGCAACGGTGTCGTCGATCGTCGCCAATCTCCAGAAGGTGGAGACTCCCTGGAAGACACAGCTGTCGACACTGCAGAGCCAGGATACGGCGATCTCGAGCCTGGGCACGCTGCTGTCGAGTCTCTCCAACGACGTGAGCGCTCTTACCGACTTTACCGGCATCCTGTCACAGAAGGCCGGGTCAAGTTCCAATACCAACGTGGTCGAGCTCACCGCCGCTACATCCGCCGCGATGCCTGGGGCCCACAGCGTGATCGTCAACAGCCTGGCCAGGACCTCGAGCGGTTATCTGACCGAAGTTGCGAGCGCCTCGGACAACCTGACCGGCGCCATAACGTTGCAGGTGGGCAATGGGACGACGCACACCATCACTCTGCCCACGGGCGGCGGCACGCTTGCGAGCCTGGCTTCTGCGATCAACAGTTCCGGCGCGGGCATTTCGGCCGGCATTCTTACCGACTCTACCGGTTCGCGGCTGAGCCTCGTTTCGGCTACCTCCGGCGGTGCGGGAAACATCAGCATCAGTTCCAACTCGCTGGCCGATTCGAGCAACGGAAATGTGCCGTTGAGTTACAAGTCCACCGTCACCGGTGTAGACGCGTCGCTGAATATCGACGGTGTCGATCTCTTGAGTCCTTCGAATACGGCGACCAACCTGATTCCAGGTGTCACGTTTCAGATTCTTTCCCCGACCGCGACCGACACCAATGGAGATCCGGTGCCCATCCAGGTCATCATCGCCAACGACAATTCCGGCGTGGAGAGTGCCGTCAACACCATGGTCACCGACTATAACTCCCTTATCAACGCGATCAACGCGCAGACCGGCAATGACGCGTCGGGCAATGCCCAGCCGCTGTTCGGTTCGCCGACATTGTCGCTGCTGCAGCAGCAATTGTTGAGCAGCATCAACACCCAGAACCCCAACGGATCTCTGGACGCGATCAAGAACGCGAGCGACACACTCTCCGGCACGATTTCGATCCAGGTCGGCAGCGGAACAGCTCATCAGATTGATATGTCGACGCTGTCGGATCAGACGCTGTCAGGACTGGCGAGCGCCATCAACACGGCCAACATCGGCGTGACCGCGAAAGTGGTGACCCGTAATGGCCTGTCGACACTCACGCTGCTATCAGGGACGGCGGGGACCAACGGCGCCTTGAGCGTTACTTCCAACATTGTCGATAGTGCCAACGGCAACACCACTTTGAATTACACCCACAATTCGGATATTTCGGGACTGACCGGTCTCGGCATCAGCATGAACAACGACGGCACGATCAGCCTCGACGCTAACACTCTCGATTCGACCCTGAATTCGGATTTCAGCAGTGTCGTGGGCTTTTTTCAGGGTGTCGACAGCTGGGGCATGACCACGGCCAACGTGCTGAACCAGGCCGGTACGAGTTCCTCGACGGGAATTCTGAAGCTGGCGCAAAAGGCGAACAGCACCATGGAATCCAATCTGAATGCGGATATTGCCCGGGAAGAGACTCTGATTTCGGCGCAGCAGAAGAACCTCACCACGGAGTTGAACAAAGCCAACGAGATCCTCCAAGCGCTGCCATCCCAGTTGTCGAGCGTGGATATGCTTTACTCGGCGATCACCGGCTACAACCAGAAGTCATAACGACCGTCGGCCAAGGAGCCAAACTCAATGAACAGTTATCAGAAACATGCGCTGGATGGAGCGTCCGCGGTCGACCTGGTGGTAGCCCTCTACGACGGAATCATTCGCTTTCTCTACGCCGCCATTGAATCGGTGGAGAGCGGCGACCAGGCGGGCCGGAGAATCGCGGTCAAGCGGGCGCTGGATATCATCATTCATCTGCAGGCGCGGTTGCGCATGGATGTTGGAGGACGGCCAGCGCAGGCTTTGAGCGAATTCTATGCATCCGTTTTTGCGCAGATCCTGCAGGCCTCCCAATCCGTGTCAAAGCCCAGATTCCAGCATGCGATCGATTGTGTGCGCAATGTCCGCGATGCGTGGCGACAGGTGGCCCGGGATCCCGCGGTCAATCCCGCCCCGCTTCAGGTGGCCCGCTTGTCTAACTCAAGATCAGCGTTTGAGAGCGATGGCGGCGACTCGGCCGCCCGTTCGTGGAATGCTTGATACCACCGCTCATCCGGCAACTGTGAGTTCTTCTTCGAGTTGCTGCTTCTGGTAGAGGCTTGCGTAGTAGCCGTCGAGCGCCAGCAACTCATCGTGCTTGCCCAGTTCGACGATCCGGCCGCGATCGAGGACGGCGATCTGATCGGCGTGACGCACGGTGGAAACGCGATGTGAAATCAGGATCGTCGTCGAACCCGAGGTGTAACTCTGCAAGCCACCGAGAATACGCTCCTCGGTGTAGGTATCCACACTCGCCAGCGCGTCATCGAGGATGAGAATTGCGGGCCGGCGCAGCAGGGCGCGGGCGATGGCAGTGCGCTGCTTTTGTCCGCCGGACAAGGTCACACCGCGCTCGCCCACCATGGTTTCAAAGCCCTGGGGAAATTCCTCGAACTCCTGGCGGATATGGGCCGCTTCGGCTGCCTCGAGCAGGTCGGCGGCGCTGGCCTGCGGGGCGCCGAAGGCGAGGTTCTCGCGGAGAGTCTCGCTGAAGAGGAATGTTTCCTGCGGCACCATGCCGATGTTGCGGCGCAGCACCGAGAGAGGATATTCGCGTATGGGTCTGCCGTCGATGAGCAGGGAGCCTTCGGGCGCTTCATAGAGGCGCGAGATCAGGTTGACCAGCGTGGTCTTGCCGGAGCCGGTTGGGCCCACGATGGCCAGGCTCGAACCGGCGGGAACCTGAAGCGAGATATCGTGCAGCACCTGCGTCTGGCCATAGTTAAAGTCGAGGTGGCGGAACTCAATTTCCCCTGCCGGCACGGTGTCTTGCGTCATTGCGGGATCGGCGTTGCGGTCGTCTATGGCTGGTTCCTGGCGCAACAGCTCGTCGATCCGCGTGACTGAGGCGGTGCCACGCTGGAAGATGTTGACCACCCAACCCACGGCGATGATCGGCCAGATGAGGAGGATCATGTAGGTGTTGAATGCCACAAACTCGCCGACCGAGATGCGGTGTTGGATGACCAGGTGGCCGCCTGCCAGCAAGGTGATGATCATCGAGACGCCCAGGATGAATTCGAGCGAAGGCCACAACATGCCCATCAGTTGAACCAGGCGCAGGGCGCGCGAGATGTATTGGAGATTGAGCTGTTCAAACAGGCTGATCTGCGACTCTTCCCGGGCGAACGCCCGAACCAGGCGCGCACCGGAGTAGTTTTCCTGGGCCTGCGCTGAAATTTCGGAGAAGCTGGCCTGGATGCGCTCGAAGCGGTCATGAATCTTGCGGCCCAGGTACTGGATAACGATACTGGCGATGGGAGCCGGCGCCAGGGCCACGAGGGTCAGATAGGGGCTGATCCGAAGCAGGAAGAACAGCGCCCCGACGGTGAACATCAAGGTGTTGGCGCTGTACATGATGGCCGGCCCGAGCAGCATGCGCACCGCGTTGAGGTCGTTGGTGAGGCGCGCCATGATGTCGCCGGTGCGATAGCGCTGATAGAAGCCGGTGTCCTGTTTTTCGAGGTGGCGGAACAGGTCGTTGCGCAGGTCGAATTCAATCTCGCGCGAGATGCCGATCAGGATCCATCGCTGCGCATAGAGGAAGACGCCCTTGATCAGCGCGATCGCAACCAGAATTCCGGCAAAGAGCAGGACCCTTTGTCGCGTCACGCCGTGATTGAGCGCGTCGATCGCCTGTTGAAGAACCTTGGGGAACAAAACCCACACGGCGTTGGTGGCAATGACGCACAGGCTTCCCCACAAGTATCCCCAGCGGTAGCGGCGCATGTAGGCGAAGAGGGGGCGCAGTTCGCGAAGCATAACTCCATTGTACGGGGAGGCTGGTTCGCGCGCAGCCGTCGGCCTGCACGACTTTGGTACGAACTGTGACGGGAACTCTGGCTGAGCCGATAAAGCGGGAGAGAACTTTTGCGGGCGAGGCTGTCTGGGACGGTCGTGCCGGGAAGGTTGGTTTCGACGGCGCTATGGCGAATGAGGAGACGGCAACGGGCAGCGAACGCAGGCGGCACGCGCGATTTGCGTGCGATGGCAGCGCCGAGGTGGTGGTCTTCCGTCCGGACTTGCTTTTCCGGGGGGAAGTCAAGGACATCAGCTTGACTGGGTGTTACATTGCCACGCGTGCCCGGCTCAACCTCAAGCGGTTTGCGGAGATCGAGCTGCGGTTTTCAGCCAATGGCCAGTATCTCAGCTCGCTGGCGAGGGTAATGGAGGTCCGGCCCGGCAAGGGGGTTGGGATCGAATTCCTCCCCGGCGATCCTCGCATGGACCAGCAGTTTCATGAGTTGCTCGAGCGGCTCAGCGCAGCTGCTGCGCCAACGTCTGAGTAGTCGAAGGGAACGCAATTTGGCGTCTGTTGTCTCCCACCCTTTCCGCAAAAATAAGCGGAAAGGATGGGGCACGGAGCTTTAGTTTTCTGTTCAGGGCCAACTAAAGACCCTGGAACTCGATTTTGGATCAGGTCGGGGTTCGCAGCAGCAGATAACCGCCGGTGAGGCCGAACAGAACATCCGACGACCAGGCGGCCAACGGTGCGGGAAGATAATTGACATTGCCCATGGCGCCGAACAGGCCATCGATCACCCAGTAGGCCAGCGCCACGCCAATGGCCACCGCGATGCCTGTGAGTGAACCGCGCCGCCCCATCGTCAGCGCGAAGGGAATGGCCAGCACTGCCATGACAATGGCCACCAGGGGATAAGCGAGTTTGTGCCACAGGGCGACGCGCAGGCGCATGGTGTCGAACCCGCTCTGGCGCAGGTCGCGGATATAGCGGTCGAGCTGTCCGAAGTTCATCTCCTGCGATTGCAGGCTTTCTTTTTTGAAGTAGCTTGGTTCCTCGGAGATCTCGGGGAACGAAGCGTTGACAAAATCGCGGTACTCTTTCACGTTGGCGCCGTTCAGCTTGCGTTCCCAGCCGTGCTGGAATCGCCAGGCATTGGTATCCCCGTCCCAGAAGACGCGCGCGGCGAAGATGCGGCGCGACAAGGAAAAGGTGTGGGGATCGAACTCGAAGACGGAGAGATTGGCGAATTCATTCTGGTCGGGATCGAAGAACTGGTAATAGAAAATGCGGCCCGGACCGCCGGGCTCCTGTTGCCCGAAGATCCACTTCTGCTCGGGGTGGAGAAAGGTCTGCGGCGGACGTCCCTTGATCGTGCTCCGCAACGCTTCCTGGCGGCGATTGGCCTGGGGCAGGTAGAACTCATCGAACAGGAACAGGCTTACGGCCAGGATGGCGGAGATGGAGACGATGGGAATCACCAGGCGGTAGAGGCTGATGCCTGTGGCTTTCATGGCGATGATTTCGCTGTTGCGATTGAGCACGCCGAAGGTCACCAGCACCGCGATCAACACCGCGAGCGGGGCAATGGAGTAAAGCATGTTGGGGGTGAGATTCACCAGGTACTCGCCCACGATGGCCAGCGAAATGTGGTTGCGCAGGATGTCCCCTACCAGCTCAAAAAATGTGAAGACCAGCATCAGCAGGACAAAGCCGGCCAGAACCAGGACGAAGACATTGGTGAATTCGCGGATGACGTACTCGTCGAGGATGCGCGGAAATACGCTACGGGACGAAGTGCGCGGCGCGCGCGATTGCAGGCGACGGAAGATTTTGGTAAGGTGAACCCCGTTTTCGGGAAGCGCCGGCAGAAGCGTGAGGTTCGATGCGCGCGAGGCCAGGCTGACGATAGCGCTGAGCACGCGTCCTCCACTCGCCATCTGCCAGAGGAGAAAAATGCCGACGGCTGCAAAGAGCAGGTTTGCCAGCCAGACGCCGATAAAGGCGGGCAGCTTGTCCTGGCGCGCCAGAGCGACCCCGGTGTAGGAAAGAACGTAGTAGAGAATCACCAGGAGCAGGGTGAAGACAAACCCGGAACTCTTGCCGCCGCGGCGGGAAATCACGCCCAGGGGCACACCTACCAGCATCAAAACCAGGCACGCGGCGGGATAGGAGAAGCGACTGTTCAATTCGATGAGGAAGCGCCGGCCGTCCGGCTCGTGGATGCGCTTCAACAGCAAATCGGTCGGCACCGCGTACACCGCGGTATCCATGCGGCCGAGGTGAATATCGCTTTGGGCGCTGAGCCGGAGCGGCAGGTCGGTACTGGTGAAGGTGGAGATGTTGTACTGCTGCGGTTGACCGGCCGCCGTCTCATGCTCGGCTCCGTCGCGGAGGCGCATCAGCAATTCCTGAGTTGAATCGTTGACGACCGTAGCCGATGCCGCGGTGGTGATGGTCGGCGACGACGGATCGCTGACATCGGCCATGAACACCTGGCGCCAGTTGGCGGCGCCTGCTCCGCCGCGTACGTCCTGCACATACAGCACCCGCTCGTGGAAGTCCTCATAAAACACCCGAGGTTGAATCTGATAGGAGGCCTGGGACGCAGCCAGGGACTGCTCCATCTCGAGAATTGCCTGGTTGGCGCGGGGAGCGACGTACAGCGAATTGCCCAAACCCAGCAATGCGCCGCCTACGGCCACCACCGAGGCCACCCGTACGAAATAGCCGACGCCCAGGCCCGACGCGCGCATGGCGATGACTTCGTTGTCGGCGGCCAGGCGGCTGTATCCGAGCAGGATCCCGACCAGGACCGACATAGGAATGGTGACCCAGAACAGGTTGGGCAGGGTGAACAGAAAAATCTGCAGCACGTTGCCGAGGGTGGAGCTGTTGCGCACCACCATCTCGAGAATCTGGGGCAGGCGGGGAATGAAGAGAATGAAGGTGAACAGCGCGCATCCGATGAGGGCGTGGGAGAGAATCTCGCCGAGAATGTAGCGGGTGAGAATGCGCACGGGGATCCTGCCTCTAGTCTAGACTGCGCGGGGTCTAGCTGGCGTTGGGCTGAACGAAGGTGGCTGGCTGCCAGCCGCGCAGGCGCAAGCTGTTGCCCAGCACGCTCACGGAGCTAAAGGCCATCGCTGCGGCAGCAACCCAGGGACTGAGCAGGATGTGAAAGGCAGGATAGAGCAGTCCCGCGGCGAGAGGAATGCCGAGCACGTTGTACACCGCCGCCCAGACCAGGTTCTGACGCATCACGCTCAGGGTGGAGCGAGCTAGTCCGAGCGCTGCGGGAATGGAAGAGGGCTGCGCCCGCAGCAACAGAACGTCCCCCGCTTCCTGGGCCAGGTCGGCGCCTGTGCCCATGGCAATCCCGGCGTCGGCCTGGGCCAGGGCGCCTGCGTCATTGATGCCGTCGCCCACCATGGCGACGCGCAACCCGCTCGCCTGCAGAGACCGGATGCGCGCCAGCTTGCCGGCCGGATCGAGACCCGCTTCGACCTCCGCGATTCCGGCCTGCCGCGCGATGGGTTCGGCGGCGGCGGAGGAGTCGCCGGTGAGCATCACCACCCGCAGGCCGTCGCGGCGAAGAGCGGCCACAGCTTCGGCAGCGTCCGGGCGCAGCGCATCGCGGGCGTCGAACCAGGCCGCGACCGCGCTATCCAATGCCATCCAGAGCCGGGTAACTCCGGGTTCCGGCGGAACGTTTTGAGGCAAGTCGATGAAGAACTCGTGAAACAAAGCCTCATTTCCGAGCAGGCACTCGCGGCCGTCCACTTTTGCGGTGAGACCCCGGCCGGGCAGGATTTGCACGTCTTCAGCGGCGGGCCAGGCGAGCCCGCGGGCATGCGCGTAATCCACAATCGCGTGCGCCAGGGGATGATTCGATCGCTCTTCGGCAGCGGCTGCGATGCGGACCAGGTTGTCTTCGTCCTGGTTTGCAAGAGTATGCACCGTCTCCAGAACCGGGCGGCCCACTGTCAGCGTGCCGGTTTTGTCGAGGACGATCATGTCGAGATGCCCCAGCCGCTCCAGCGCTTCTCCACCTTTGAACAGGACGCCGAGTTGCGCGCCCCTCCCGACCGCGACGGTGAGGGCCGCGGGCACCGCGAGGCCCATCGCGCAGGGGCAGGCAATCACCAGCACCGCGACCGTGTTGGCCAATGCGAGAGGAAGCGAATGCGTGGCGAGAACCCAGGCGGCGGCCGTAATCAGCGCCAGAGCCAGCACCACGGGCACGAAAATCGCACTGGCGCGATCGGCGAGCCGTTCCATGGGCGCGCGCGACGATTGCGCCTGTTCCACCATGCGCGTGATCTGCGCCAGCACCGTGGCTTCGCCGAGCGATTCGGCGAGGCACACGACCGCGCCGTCGTAGTTAAGCGATCCGGCAAGGACCCGGCCTCCAGGCTCGCGTGCCAGTGGTGTCGATTCTCCGGTAAGCATCGATTCGTCGACGCTGGTGCGGCCTTCGATGATGGTGGCATCGACGGGAAAGCGCTCGCCGGGAAGAATCAGCACATGGTCTCCGGGGCGAATTTCGTCGAGCGGCACAAGGGTTTCGACGCCATCGACGATGCGGCGCGCAGTGACGGCACGCAGACGGCTGAGCGAATCGAGTGCGGCCAGGGCGCGGCGTTTGGCACGGGCCTCGAGTGCTTTGCCCAGCAGCAGAAACCCGAGGATCAGCAATACCGCGTCGAAGTAGACCTGGTGGCTGCTCGCGGGCCAGATCGTGGCGTAGGCCGAGTAGAGAAAGGCGACGCTGGTTCCAAGCGCGACGAGTGTATTCATGTTGGTGGCGCCATGGCGCAGCCCGCGGGCGGCACTGGCAAAGATGCCGGCACCGGCCCAGACCATGAGAAGGCCTGTCAGGATTAGAAGCGTCCAGCGCAGGACGTCTGGCGGCAGAGTATAGAGCCATGGGAGAACGTTCATTAAGGCGCGATCGATGGCCCCCATTTCTGCTCCGAGGGGCATGGACAGAAGCATGGCTATGGCGCCAGCAGCGAGCATGGTGACAGCTTTGACCTCAGGCTTGCGGTCGGAGCCCGCCTCCGGATCGACGTGGGATCCGCCGGACTCGGGGCGAGGAAGTACGGCATCGTAGCCAGCACCACGGATGGCTTCGACCAGCGCTTCTGGCCGGGCGCGAGTTGGATCAAAGACGACACTGGCACGATGTGCCATCAGGTCGACTCGGGCTGATTCCACGCCGGCCGTCGAGCGCAGCGCATCTTCGACATGGTGCTGGCACGCCGCGCAGGTCATGCCTAGTACAGGAAGGGTCACCGATTCTGTGACAGGTGCAGCCAAGTCTAGTGCCCCGCCTGGCTTGAGGTTGATTCGTTGGCCGGATCAAGGTGCGCTGGGTAGCCTGCCTTTGCCAGGGCGGCGAGGGCGCGTTCAACGGGCGGCGGATCCTGATCGGAGGCGATGCGAGCCGCTCCCACGCGAACCTCCTTCACCTCTAAGCCGCCTGTCCCGGCGAGGGCGTGGCTCACACGGCGAACGCATGCACCGCAATGCATTCCCTCAATACGCAATGTAAATTCCGGCATGATTCCACCTGTATTGATTCATGATAGCTGTCGGGGAAGGATGCAAGGGGCGTCCCGAGCCACCGGATGGCGAGAGAGGGTCGCGGGCCAGGGAGCAGATTCGTGGGTGCGGGGCCGGATTGAATCAGTGGGCCATATACGCGACAACGGTAAGGGCGATCAGAGCCATCCCGGCCGCTGTTAGCCGTCGCCGATGCGGGAACGGCGCAGGCGTGGCACGATCCGCGAAAAAACGCACCCGCACCGGACGAGGGAACGGGAACCGGGTGGCTGCACCAGAGTCGATTAGTCCCTGGATCATTCGGTCGAGCAGGCCGGGAATCAGTCCCAGGACCAGTAGAATGGTTCCCATCCATAGGCCGTTCACGAATTGGCTGGAATCGATCACCCCATGATCATAATCCCTCGAGTTGCGCTCACGGCGAACCTGACGAATCGAGACAGATGCTGCAACGAGAATTTCCAGTAGCGCCGCTGGTCGGCGTGGGCGCGGTGGTGGTCGAGCAGGGGCGCGTTCTGCTGGTGCAGCGCGGCACCGAGCCCGCGAAAGGCCGGTGGTCCATTCCCGGCGGACTGATCGAAGTCGGAGAGTCTCTCCTCGAGGCGGTGGCGCGCGAAGTGCGCGAGGAAACAGGCCTGCTTGTCGAACCGCTGGAATTGATCGAGTTGCTCGACCGCATTCATCACGATGGGGAGCGGGTTCGTTACCACTACGTGATTGCTGACTACCTGTGCCGCGTCGTGGGCGGTACGCTGCTGGCGGCCTCCGATGCGGATGCCGTACGCTGGGGCGAGCGGGCGGAGTGGAATAGCCACACCCACCCCGGTGACAAGGACCCGTCGCCGGGGACCCCGGCCAGCGCGTTGGGCATCGAACCCATCACCGCTCGGGTGATCGAAGCTGGATGGCAGCGGGCCAGGGAACTGACAAAAACAGGAGAGAAATGGTGAAGCCGATTCGCAAGCTCGTCTGGTCGGCGGTTATCGTAATCGGCTTGTTTCTCGCGGTGGTCATCGGCTTCTGGGCGCGGCCGCTCAGCTACTTCAATGCTCTGACCTACGTTCAACTTCGTCTCGCAGGCGCGCGCAGCCGATCGGTAACGGTGGGAGGAAAACGCCTGCACTACTACGTGATGGGTCCGGCTCAAGGCGCTCCGGTGGTGCTGGTGCACGGGCTGGGCGGCCGCTGCGAAGACTGGCGCAACCTCGCGCCTTATCTCGTGCGGGCAGGTTTCCGCGTGTACATGCCCGACCTGCCCGGGTACGGACGCAGCGAGAAGCCCGCAGATTTTTCCTATTCCATTCCTGACCAGGCCGCAACAGTTGTCGGCTTTATGGACGCCATGGGGTTGAAGCAAGTGGACCTGGGCGGCTGGTCGATGGGCGGCTGGATCGTGCAGAAGATCGCCGCCGACCACCCCGATCGCATCGCGCGACTGATGCTCTTCGACGCCGCCGGCCTCAACGAAGTTCCCGTTTGGGATACGCGGCTCTTTACACCCGCCTCGGCCGTCGAACTCGACCAGCTCGACGACCTGCTCATGCCGCATCCACCCCAGGTGCCGGGCTTCATCATTGCCGACATTCTGCGCGTTTCGCGACAGGATGCGTGGGTCATCCGTCGCGCACTCGATTCAATGCTGAGCGGCCGGGACGCAACCGATGGCCTGCTGCCTCAGCTCAAGATGCCGGTGCTCATTGTCTGGGGCGATCATGATCAGATCTTCCCGCTGCGCCAGGCCGAGAAGATGCATCAGCTTATTCCGCAATCCCAACTGGATGTGGTTCCGGGCTGCGGCCACCTGGCCCCGGTGCAGTGCGCTGACCGGATCGGCCCAACGGTCACTCAGTTTTTGATGTAGATTTCGGGCGCGAATTTACCCCGCGACCGTTTCGTCACAGTTTGCCGTGGATTTTATCTGGCGGTGGTACACTCGCCGCGCGATCTTGACAGAGCGATCGTCCGAGATCTACCTCACATCCCCCAAAAATCCACGGAGGAACACTCATGGAAAACAGACCAACTTTTACCCCGTACCTTGTGGTGAGCAACGCCGCCGCCGCCATCGACTTTTACAAAAACGCATTTGGGGCCGCGGAACTGGTGCGGCATCCCGCGCCCGGTACCGACAAGATCATGCATGCGCACCTGCTGGTGCATGGCGGCCACCTGATGCTGAGCGATGATTTTGCAGGCCAGATGGGCGGTAAGAGCGAAACGCCGGAAGCGCTGGGCGGCAGCCCGGTCACGTTCCACATCCATACCGAGAACGCCGACGACGTGTGGGCGCAGGCCCTCTCCGCGGGAGCCGAAGTGACCATGCCCCTGGCTGATCAGTTCTGGGGCGATCGCTATGGGCAGTTACGGGATCCCTTTGGGCACAAGTGGTCGGTCGGACAAACCCTGAAAAGTCCCAGCCAGGAAGAAATAGAGGAAGGCGCGAAAGCAGCGTTCTCCGCTTAGGCCGACACGGCACCTGATCCTTGCCGCGTCCTCCCAGGGCGCGCAAGGATCGGGACACGTTACTACAACATGACCATATACAGTCATCGAGACGGGATTTCGTCACTGACGATTTCGTCACCAGGAGTCGGGCCTCTTGCTCCGCTATGCATGAGCGACGCTTAAAAGCCTTTTCCTTTCAATCATCGAGGATGAACCGTCCGAATCGTCGTGGATTTGGCATGGCGTTTGCACGAAAAAGGAGCAAGCGCGGGTTGGTCGACCAACCGGCGAAGTCTGGAGGTCGCCATGTCTTCTCCCTCGAATGAATTCGTCTATGGAAAGGAGCTGGTTGGCAATCTGTGCGACGGGTTCCAATCCGTTCCCGCCCGCATCCATACCCGGCTGCGTGTCACGACCGGACTAACAACTCGCGAAGTGCAGGAGCATAAGGGGCGCGCTCACTGTGTGCCGACGTACATTTTTGGCCACGGCGGCGAGCTCCCGGTTCGTCCCGACTTGCAAGCCCTGGGCCGTCACTATTTCAAGTGGTAGCGATGTGCTCACACCGCGGATCAGTCGCGGTACTTCACTGAGCACCCGTACGAACGGGTGTACGGCGTTGCAATCGGTTTACCGGCCATGGCCGCAGTCAGCGCATCGGTGACATAGTTGTCGGTTCCTCGGATATCATCCGGATCGGGCGTGGGCTTATCATCGATCGCCCCGGCGTAGACTACTTTTCCTTGCGGATCAATCACAAACATCTGTGGCGTGGTTTTGGCGTCATAGAGGCGGCCCACCTTTCCATCCGAATCCAATAGCGCGGCGGTCGGCACGGCGTGCATCTTTGCAAGGTAGGCGTTCTCCTCGGGTGGCGTGACATAGCCCTGGGTGCCCGGCGCCGATGAGATCACGGTGAACCAGACCACGCCCTTCGCGGTCCACTCCTTCTGCAGGTTCTGCATGTTGCCCGAAACATAGTGCTTGCGCGTGTAAGGGCAGCCCTGGTTGTGCCACTCGAGGACGACATACTTGCCGCCGTATTGATTCAGGGATTGTGTCTGGCCACGCGAGTCCGTGGCGGTGAATGCGGGCGCGGCGTCTCCGACGCGAATCTGCGCTGAAGCACCGAGACTGAAGCTGACGACGAGGAGAACGGACGAGATTCCGCGAGAAAAGAAGGCCATGGGGCATAACCTCCTGAAGTGAGTGTTACCGGAGATTCGACGAAGCAACCGTTGGCTGGGTTGCGCCCCGGGGAAGCTTGTTCAGGGCGTCCGTCACAATTCCGGGGGTCAGAACCTCGGGCAGGAGCCGGGGGCTGGCTTCGCCGGGAACATAAAGCGCGTAAGCGGGAACGCCGTTGCGGCCGAGGCTGGCTAGGGTCTGGGCGATGGCTTCGTCGTGCTGGGTCCAGTCAGCGCGCAGCAGGGCGACATTGGCATCGGAGAAGGCTTTACGCACTTCCGGCGTGGTCAACGCCACGCGCTCATTGACCTGGCAACTGAGGCACCAGGTGGCGGTGAAATCGACGAACACAGGACGGCCCTGCGATTGGTAGCGGGCTACAATTTCGGCTGACCAGGGCTGCCATGCATGTTCCTGCGACGCGGAAGGAGTCGGCGCGACCGCCAGCGTTTTCGGCGCCCATGCGCTCAGTGCAACGAATCCGGCAAGAATGAGAGCGGCCATGATGGTTGACCAGCCTTGGGCAGGCCAGCGGCCGAGAAACCATCCGGCGATGGCGATCAGCAGAAACCCGGTCAGCAGTCCCGCCAGCACCGCGGCGCCGTAGGCGTTGGCGAGGACCCACGCCAGCCAGATGACGGTCGCGAAAATAGGCACGGAGACGGCCTGGCGGAGGACTTCCATCCAGGCTCCCGGCTTGGGAAGAATGCGCGTCCACGCGGGCTGTAGCGTGAGTGCCGCATAGGGGGCGGCCAATCCCAGAGCCAGCGCGGTGAAGACGGCGAAGGTGACGGCGGCGGGCTGCGCCAATGCGTATCCGATGGCGGCGCCCATGAATGGCGCGGTGCACGGCGTAGCGACGATGACCGCCAGAACGCCAGTGAAAAAGCTGCCGGTGTAGCCCTGCTTCGCAGCGAGACTTCCGCCGGCGCTGGTGAGGGAGAGGCCGATTTCGAACTGCCCGGCGAGAGAGAGCGCGAGAAAGAATAGCAGGCCCGCCATCAGCGACAAGAAGATGGGTGACTGGAACTGGAATCCCCAGCCGAGCCGGGCACCCGCCGAGCGCAGGCCGAGCAGCACTGCGACCAGGACCCAGAACGAGACCAGGATGCCCGCCGTGTAGACCAGGCCATGCGTGCGCAGCCTGTGCCGCTCCTCGGCGCCCGACTGCATGAGGGCAAGGCCTTTGAGGAACAGCACCGGGAACACGCAGGGCATCAGGTTGAGGATGAGGCCGCCCAGAAAGGCCAGGCCGACGATGCGGGCGAGACCGGGAGTGGATGCCTGTTGCGGGGTTGAGGGTGAGTTGGCGGAGCTGGCGATTCTGGTGGCGGCAGCGGTGTCACCATCGTTCTTGTCGACAGCCGCGGCGGGCGTTCCGGCTGGGGCGGCCATCTCATAGGCCAGGCCGTTCGACAACTCGAGTACGCCACGCAACTGGGCCGGGTTCGTCGTGAGGTTGGCGTCCTTTTTGAGGTCAAGGGTCAGGCCGCTCGCCGTGGGCGTCAGCTTCTGCGGCGCGGGATTGTCGAGGACGTTCTGATCGGCGGGGAAGAACGAAGCTTGCGTCTCCTTCTGACCGGTCAACACCGTGAGGCGGAAGCCTGTGGCGGTGGGCTGGAATCCAGCCTTGAAAGCGGACGGCGGCGGCTGGGGTAGCCGATTGCCCAGGCGGGCGTAAAGAGTGGCGTCGGGCTCCACAGTGGCTTTGGAGGCCTGGCCGGTAATGGGCCGGGTAGTTTCGAGTTCGGCTTTGCCAGGGATGCAGACTTCCCGGCACACCAGCCAGTCGACCTTGGCGTGAAGGATGGCGGGATCGGATTTGGCGCTTGGCGCGACTTTGAACTGGAACGGAAACAGGACTTCGTCCTCATAGCCGAAGTCCATCAGCGGACCCAGGGGAAGCCGCCTGGGTACAGGAAACTGGAGGGGACCGGCGGTGATGCCGTCGGGCAGCGTCCATTTCATGCGCGGCGGCTCGCCGGAATCTCCGGCGTTTTTCCAATAAACGTGCCAGCCGGGTTCGAGCTTGAAGTAGAGCCCTGCTTCAGCGTTCTGGCCTGAGGTCAAGGCGGAGGCTGGAACCACCAACTGCACATGGAGATGGGCGACATCCGCCGAACTTGAGGCAGCGAGCACGAGCTTTCCCGCAAGGAGCAGGAAAACCGCCGCGAAGATCAGTCTTGAAAAGCGCATCTTGAACACAAATCGACTTATTTGTTGGACGCTCCCCCGGGGTCGTTGGTCGCGGAGAAAGCTCCGGGTCATCAGGAACCCACCACCAGGCGGGCGTGCTCGCGGAAGATGCAGTCGTTCTGGACGCATTTGACGCCGGCTTCCCGGGCGCGCTCGATGGCTTCGTCATGGATCACTCCATCCTGAAGCCACAGGTAAGGAATCCTGAGCCGGATCACATCGTCAACGATGGCCGGCACGTGCTCGGAGGAGCGAAACACGTCGACCAGGTCGATGCCGCCGTCGCCCTGCTTTCGAATTGCAGCTTCGGCTGCATCGAGGTCGGGGTAGCAGGGCGTATCGAGGATCGAAGTGAGCGAAGGGTTCACGGGAAGAACGTCATAGCCTTTGGCGGCCAGGTAGCGTCCGATGTTGTGGCTGGCGCGCCAGGTCTTGTCGCTCATGCCCACCACGGCGATGGTACGGGCGGTGCGTAGCATTTCTTCAATCACGTCTGGATCATTCATGCTTGACTAGCTCCGGTCATCCGGCAACGCGGCCCAGCGGACGCCGCCCGCCCGGATTTATCACAAGCTTCCAAGGCTTGAGTCGCGACTCGATCGAAACGATCGACGTACAGTTTTACAGCAACGGGGGGGGAGGGGTACCCATTTCAACTTGAACTTGTCTCTGCAAGCTACTGAAGACAATGATGATATGTTCTCAATTCCGCAAATGTAAACGGTCCAAAAGGGCCGTTTTATGCTTCCTGAAGTGTTCAGAACGAAACCGAATTGCTTCCGGTGCTCCGGATTCTGCCTGAGGCCGTATTCGGATCCTCTCTTCCACCTCTATTGTGGCAAAACCGGTTGGAAGAAAATGCAAAAGAAGGCGGCATTTTTTGCGTAATCAAGAAGACGGGCCTCGGGCTGTGAGAAATGCGGGCTGGAAGCTGGCGTTCTATACATCCAGTTCATCATCCGCGGGCGCAGCCACGGCGGTGCCGCGGCGCTTGGCGAGCAGATAGCCGCGCAGAAACGGCTCGAGATAGCCGTCGAGCACCTTGTCCACATCGCCCACTTCCACCTTGGTGCGATGGTCCTTGGCGATGCGGTAAGGCTGCAGGACATAGGACCGGATCTGCGAGCCGAAGTTGATTTCGAGCTTGGAGTCTTCGAGCTTCTTGCTCACGGCCCGCTTCTTTTCGAGCTCATATTCGTAGAGCCGCGAGCGCATCATCTTCATCGCCTTCTCGCGGTTCTTGTGCTGCGAGCGCTCGTTCTGGCACTGCACCACGATGCCGGTCGGCAGGTGCGTCATGCGCACCGCAGAGTCAGTGGTGTTGACGTGCTGGCCGCCTTTGCCTCCGGAGCGGTAGGTGTCGATGCGGAGGTCTTCGAGCTTTGAGATCGACGTGGATGGTTTCGTCGATTTCCGGCGAGACATAGACCGACGCGAACGAGGTGTGGCGGCGCTTGGCGGAGTCGAACGGCGAGATGCGGACCAGGCGGTGCACTCCGCTCTCACCGGCAAGCAGGCCGAAGGCGTATTCGCCCGTGATGGTGAAGGTGGCGGATTTGATGCCCGCTTCTTCGCCGTCCTGGTAGTCGTTCATTTCGGTCTTGAAGCCCTGCTGCTCGGCCCAGCGCAGATACATGCGCAGCAGCATCTCGGCCCAGTCCTGGCTTTCGGTGCCGCCGGCTCCGGGATGGACGGTGACGATGGCGTTGAGCGCGTCGGCCTCGCCGGAGAGCATGGTGCGAGCTTCGAGTTCCTCGGCAAACGCGGCCAGAGCCTTGATCTCGCGTTCGAGATCGGCGAGAACGTCTTCGCCTTCGCGGGCCAGTTCGAAGTAGGCGTCGATGTCGCCGGTGCGGCGGACGAGTTCTTCATCATCGGCGATCAGGGCTTCGAGACGCTTGCGGTCGCGCATGATCGGCTTGACTGGCGGCGGGATCGGACCACAAGGCCGGATCGGCAAGCTTGGTTTCTATGTCGGCGAGTTCCCTGCGGATGCGGGCAGGGTCAAAGATACTCCCGCAGGTCGCGCACTTGGTCGCGCACGGGAGCATAGGCGAATTCGAGATCTTGTAATGCCATTTTGCTCTTAGGACCTGACTTTGATTTGGACTTTGGTGTTGCCGGTGAGGCGGGTGAGTCGATTGACCGACCAACCGGCAATGCCTATTGAAAGTATGGCACAGCACCAGGCGAACACATCGCCGTGCGCGGTATAGAAGGTGATGTCATCGCGAAAACCATACTGGGCGGGAAGCGCATCGGCCTGGTGGCGGGGAATGCTCTGCCGCACGCGGCCGTACGGATCGATGGCGGCGGTGACGCCGTTGTTGGTGTCGCGGAGAATCCAGCGGCGGTTCTCGATGGCCCGCATGCGGGCCATGTTCAGGTGCTGCCAGGGGCGCTGGTGTCGCCGTACCAGCCGTCGTCGCTGATGTTGACCAGGACCTCGGCGCCGTTGCTCGCGAACTGCCGCACTTCATCGGCAAAGACCGCTTCGTAGCAGATGAAGACGCCATAGCGATGACTGGCCCCGGCTTGCGTGGGCAGGAGAAAGACCTTGCGCTCGGTTCCGCGAGTGAACTCGCTGACCCTGCCGGTGAGTTTATGGGCAAAGAGCAGCAGGTTTTTGAAGGGGATGTACTCGCCGAAGGGGACGAGGTGGATCTTGTCGTAGCGGCCAATGCGGCTTCCGTCGGGAGCGAAGATCATGGCCGAGTTGTAGTCGCTGCCAGGCCTGTCAGGTCGGACGAATATTCGTTGCCGATGCCGCCGACGACCAGCGGCGCCTGCATTGACCGGGCCAACGAGGCGATCGCATTGCTGAAAGCGGGGATCGGCCTCGACAAAGGGCGCCGGCGCTTCGGGCCAGACGACGAGATCCGGATGCGTGGGATACGGCGGGCAAACGATTTCGCCGGTGGGTGCGCCGGTCTGCGGAATTCCAGCGATGTAGGTCTTGCACTGCTCGCCGGCCAGTCGGGTGAACTCGGCGATGTGGCTGTCCCATTCGCCGGGGCCGGTCCAGTTATTTTCGGCGCCGACATCGAGATTGGGCTGGACGAGGACGGCGGTGGCCGTGAGCAGGGGCTTTGGGCGGCTGTCGACATGAGTCCGGCTGCACCCGTCGCCAGGAGAGTAACTCCGGCCAGGCCCGACCAGAACCTTTCGCCGTCCACGCGCTGTTGTCCATATTCGACTGCCGGCCGAGCACAGACGCGCCTGTCAGCAACGCGTTGACGGCGACCAGCAGAAAGGTGATGCCATAGACACCGGTCCAGGGGGCAAGCTGATTGACCAGGGCGTTGTCGACCTGCGAGTAGCCGAGCTGATCCCAGGGAACGCTGGTGATGCGTGCCGCCGCAAGATCGAGCGCAACCCAAAGAAATGGCGCCGCAGCCAGTGCCAGCCGTGCACTGCCGCGTCGCCCGGCGCACCAGCATCACGCCCAGGCCGAACAATCCGAAGTAGAGGCCGAGCACCAGGCTGAAAGCGATGAGCAGCAGCGTCGGGGCGAGCGGCGGCATGTCGCCGTAGCGGAACATGGTGTCGCGGACCCAGTAGCAGTTGCCCATGTACCAGAGGAACCCGCACAGATACGCCAGAAGGAAAGCGCGGCGCAGGGGTCGCGCGCAGCTCGATCGCGCCGGAGAGAGAGCACAGCCCACAAGAGCGGAGCCAGCCCGAACCACGCGATGAGACTGCGCCAGGCGGGAAGGGGACCGGCGAGCGGAAACGGCAACTCCAGCAAGCCCGCAGAGAGGCCCGCGGCTCCCCAGTATCTCCATGCGTGTCGCGGCATACAGGGGCGAGTTTAAAGCATGCCACCGGGGTCGCGCCGGTCTGGTCCCGCCCCCGTCAACGTCCTTATACTTTCTTAACACCGGGCGAGAGATAATCAGTCTATGAAAGTGGCGATCTTCTGTATCCGCCTTCTCGAGATCCTCTTCTTCACCGGCATGGCGGGGTCGGCGATGGTAATACTCATCAGTTTTTTCGAAGATGCGAAGGAACTCTTCGGCAAAGAATAAAGCGATTTTTGCACGCGGACCTTCGCGAAATCTATGTTATTGACTGACTGGCATTTCAGACATAAACTCAGTCGCAGGGCGTGCGGTTGAACACGGCCCCCTCAAGGGATGGTAAGCGGCCGGCCGTGCCGGCATATTCGCGATGGCATCTTCTCGAACGACCGTTGCCCCGCCTTCCGACCGCGTGCGGCTTATCGTGGCATCCTCCGTGATGCTCACGTTCATCTCCTTCTGGCGTGCCGCCGCCATCGTTCTCAACGACCTTGGATCGTCAGCCTTTTATGCCGGCGGCATTGCGGAACAGGCGGTCGGCGCATGCTGCGCCGTGGTTCATCCTCGGCATCATGCTGTTCAGCTTCGCGGTGCGCGCCGTGTACGTCGAGAGCTGCTCGATGTTCACCCGCGGCGGCGTCTATCGCGTTGTGAAGGAAGCGCTGGGCGGCACGTTCGCCAAGCTAAGCGTCTCGGCGCTGATGTTCGACTACATTCTCACGGGACCGATTTCGGGCGTTTCCGCCGGGCAATACATCACCGGGCTGATGAACGAGACTGATGACCGTGGCGAATCACAGCCACTGGCTTCCTCCGGCCCTGCTCGACATCGCACGGCCACGCCTTTCAGTTCGACATGAACCACACCTCGGCGGTGTTCGCGGCGGCGGTGACGATCTACTACTGGTGGCAGAACATCAAAGGAATCGAAGAGTCGAGCGACAAGGCGCTTCGCGTCATGCAGATCACCACCATCATGGTGGTGGTTTTGTTTCTGTGGGGCGGCTACTCGCTGCTGGTCAAGGGGGCTCACCTGCCGCCCTTCCCGATCACCTCCGAACCTCAAGTTCAGCGACGATGCGCTCGGGTTCCTGAAGGGCACACCCTGGTTGCCGGTCTTGGGGCTGTTCGGAATTCTCATGGCATTCGGCCACTCCATCCTGGCCATGAGCGGCGAGGAGAGCCTGGCGCAGGTCAACCGCGAGATCGAGCATCCCAAGCTCAAGAACCTGAAGCGCGCGGCCATCGTCATCGCCATCTACAGCCTGATCTTTACGGGCGGCGCCACGCTGCTGGCGTCGATGCTGATTCCCGGACGCGACCGCGGACGCAGATCTACCAGGACAACCTGATTGCCGGCCTGGCCATGTACATGGTCGGCCCGCAGATGCTGGCGCATCGCGTTTCGCATCTTCGTGGTGTTCGTCGGCTTCCTGATCCTGTCCGGCGCCATCAACACTTCGATGATCGGTTCGACGGGCGTGCTGATGCGGGTCGCCGAAGACGGCGTGCTTACCGACTGGTTCCGCAAGCCGCACACCAAGTTCGGCACCAGCTATCGCATCGTGAACCTCGTGTTCGCGCTGCAGATGTTCACGATCATCGCCACGCGGGGCAACGTCATCACCCTGGGCGAAGCGTACGCATTCGGCGTGATCTGGTCGTTTACCTTCAACAGCCTGGCCATGCTGGTGCTGCGCTGGAAGTACCACGGCGAGCGGGGCTGGAAGGTGCCTCCGAATATCCGCATCGGCAAAACGGAAATCCCGGTTGGGCTGTTCTCGGTATTTCTCGTGCTGTTGTCCACCGCCATCATAAACCTGTTTACCAAGTCAGTCGCCACGGTCAGCGGCATCGTATTTGCGGCCGCATTCTTTGTCATCTTCACAGTCTCGGAAGCGGCAAATCTGCGCAAGCACGCGCTGACCGCGCGGCAGATGAAGGATCATTTTCAGCTGGAGCACCAGGACACGATCAGCAGGGAATCGGTCGCCATCCGCGCGGGTGGCACCATGGTGACCATGCGCGATGCCGCCAATCCGTTCGCCCTGAAATGGACCCTGGCGCGTACGCGGACCGACGACCAGGATGTTGTGGTGCTGAGCGTGCGAATCATGGGCGCGGGCGGCCCTGAGTTTCTCAGCGCCGATCAACAGAGTTTTAGCGAACACGAACAGATGCTGTTTACCAAGGCCATCTCCGTGGCCGAGAGCTTTGGCAAGAAGGTTTCTCTGCTTGTCGTGCCTGCGGGAGACATCTTCGCTGCACTCGCGCAGGGAGCCAATTCGCTCGAAGTTGATTCGGTGGTTTCGGGCATCTCCAACAAGCTGACCGCAGAGGAGCAGGCTTTTCACCTCGGCCAGGCGTGGGAGGCTCTGCCGGAGCCAAAGCGGCAGTTCAACTTCTATGTCGTCGATCCGAGCGGGCAGGCCAAGGTCTTTTACATCGGGCCGCATGCGCCGGCACTCGAGCCCCGACGACGTGCAGCTGGTGCACCGGCTTGTGGCTGAATATGCGCCGCGATCCTTCCGTGCCAGACCTGCACCACAGCGACATCATCACCTATGCGCTCACCCGGCTTGCAGGCCAGTATGCCCGCGAAAAAGTGGACATTCTTCGCGATCTGCGCAATTACAAGGCTGCGGATTCGTCGATGATGGCCGGCCATCCCACCGGGAACGACCTGACCACCGTGCAGCCTGTCGCGCCCTCCTCCGAGGCTTCACCCGGCGGTGGCAGACCGAGACTCTCCCACTGACGATCCTTCTTCTCCTGGAATGGGTCTCTCCGCGAATTGCCATCGAATTTACTCAGAAGATACATTCCGAACGCTGGTCCGGACCAGGGGTAAAGCTGTGTGGGCCGCTGAGCCTTGCACTCTGGCCGCAGTCTGATCAAGCGCACTAGATCCCAGACGACGTGATTTCGTTTCTCTGGAGTTCCTGCTATCCCACCCCTTTCGGCAGAAAAAAGGCGAAAGGATGGGGCACGGAGATGGTGCGAGAGCACGCGGCCAGAGCATTGAATCGCGTTTTATAACTCCGACGGCTTATTCCTCTAACTCGAAGCAACGCCGTTTTGCTATTTTGCACTGAGACAAATTGAGTGACTGCCAGGGATTTTTGATGTCTAATTTGTGTTCCATTGAAGATGACATAAAGTTCATTTGTAAATCTCCAGACGCAAACGTACTTTAGTCGTCAGATAAGTAAGCGGAGCTGTGCTTCAGGGCAGCGTACACCGAGGAGTGTCGAACATCCTTGCACAATACGACAGGAGAAATTGTGGGCGTTTCAGAAATTCTTGCGCAGCTTGATCGCGAGATCGGCCAACTGGAACAAGCGCGCTCATTACTCAAGAGCGGCGGCACGTTCTCTTCGCTAAGCAGGCAATCGAAGAAGAGGAGACTTACACCGGAAGGGCGGAGACGCATTTCGGAAGCTGTGAAACGACGCTGGGCGGCGCAGCGGAAGGGGAAGGCGAAGACTGCTATCCGATAACCGCCGATCGTTAGTTAGTCGACCTATTTTCGAATTCTGATTACAGACGCAGGAGAAACTTATTTTTCGCGCTGGCGTGCGTAAGACAAGTTGAATCTGAGGTGTTCGTGGTAAGTTATCAGCGATTGGCGTAACACTTGCCAATCTGAACTCAGGGGCTGACTCTTACTCCCCAGACCAGCCCCTTTTTTTGCGTTCTTATATTTACAGCGTGTCGCCCGGTTTCCATTGAACAACCTGAACGCTGGGGTCCACCAGGGTCGCAAGCTCCGCGGGTGTGCCCTTCAACGGGGGAAATGTGCCGAAATGGAGCGGCAGGATGGTGCTTGCGCCGAGAAAGCGCGCCGCGAGGGCGGCCTCTTTCGGTCCCATGGTGAAATGACCCCCGATCGGTAACATGGCAACGTCGGGGTGATAGAGCTCGCCGATGAGGCGCATGTCACCGAACACGTGCGTATCTCCGGCGTGATAAAGCACCGGGCCATTCTGAATGGCCAGAACGTAGCCTGCGGCGACGCCCACATAGTGCGTTCCGTCTTTGTCCTGTGCGCCCGAAGAGTGTTTGGCTTCCACCATGGAGGCGGCTACTTCTCCGAGTTGCGCGGTTCCTCCCAGGTTCATCCCGATGGTCTTGTCCCTGTCCACGCCCTGACCAGCCACATAGTCGGCGAGCTCGTAGATGGCCACGACAGTCGATCCATGCTTCCTGGCCACCGGGGTGACGTCCGAGATGTGGTCGCCGTGCCCGTGCGTGAGGAGGACGTAATCGATCCTGGATGGAAGTTCGAAGCCTTTGGGATATTTTGGATTCTGCGCAATGAAAGGGTCGATGAGAAGATTGGTGCCTTTGGCGGTCTGGATCAGAACAGTAGCATGTCCAAGCCACGTAATGTGCGTACCTTTGAGTGAAACCATTTCACTTCCTTTCTGTCCGGTGAGAACAGGCCGGCCCGGTCGCAATCAGGATTGCACACGCTGGCCGGCTACGGTGCGTTTGATTGCTTCACCTCCGTACTGGATGCTCACTCGGGATCGAAGACGGTGCATTCCGACTTGACTCACGAGCCGACGGCGGATTACTTTGAGTGTTGAAGGCGAATATATGGCGAAACTTGAGACTCTCTTTCCCATCCTCGGCGGCCAGAATCTTTCCCTTCTCGCTCGATCCGCCGCGGAGGCGCCGCTCGACTCCAGTGGCTGCCTGACCGAATACCGGCCCATCGAGACCCGGTCCATTCTGGGCAAGACCAACTCCAGGCGCGGTTTGCCTTTCACCCACACGATCAATCCTTACCGTGGGTGCGAATTCGCCTGCCGGTACTGTTATGCCCGGTACACCCATGAATTCCTCGAGCTCCGCGATCCGGAGGAATTTGAACGGAAAATTTATTTCAAACAGAACGCAGCCTGGCTTCTCGCCCAGGAGCTTGCGCGCCTCAAGCCGGGCACGGAGATTGCGCTGGGCACAGCCACCGACCCCTATCAGCCCCTGGAGCGTAAACAGCGCATCACCCGATCGCTGCTGGAAGTGTTTGCCCGGAAGTCAGGGTTTCGCCTGGGCATCGTGACCAAATCCACGCTGATCATGCGCGACGTGGACCTGTTGCAAGAGATCGCAGGCCGGCACGAATTGACGGTTCACCTGACGGTTACAACCATGAACGCGAAGCTGGCCCGCATTCTTGAACCGCGCGCTCCCCGCCCCGACCTGCGGACGCGCACAGTTGCCCAACTGCGCGGGGCCGGGATCAGGGCCGGGGTGCTGTGTTCACCGCTGATGCCGGGCATCACGGATGCGCGCAATTCAATCAATGCGGTGGCGAAGGCCGCCGCTGCTGCTGATGCAAGCTTCTTCGCCGCCAGTCCGCTGTTCCTGAAGCCTTGCTCACAGCCGACGTTCTTCCGGTTTGTGCGAGAGCACTTTCCGGAAAAAGCGGCTGACTACGAGCGGCGCTACGGGGCCGGCGCATTTGTCTCTTCCGAATATCGCAGGCGCATTGCAGATGTGGTGGAGTCGGTGTGCCGAGAGCACAAACTGGGAAAGCGCTACCTGGAACATTTGTCGACCGGAGACGCAACCTCAGAAAAGATTCCGCCGATTGAGGTCCAGCCGTGGCTTCCGTTTGCGCGCGGGGAAGCGAGAGCCTGAGTGAGAGCGGGGGTTCGATTCAATCTCGCAACGGCGGTATTCCCGCAACTCCCGATTCGAACTCGAAGCTGCGGGTGTCATAATGCGCCGAAACTGAATCGAATCGAGACAGAACCGCTTGCGCTTTCGCAGGAACGACGGCGACCTCATAGTTCTCCCCTGCGAAGGCGCGGACGGCGTTAATCGAGTCAAACCACATGATCGTAACGAACTCCACCTCGTCGCCGGAGTCTCGCTTGCACAGGGAGATACCGCGATAGCCCGCAATGTTGCGCTCCGCAATGGCAATGAAAATCTCGCTGCGCAGCAGATTCTCATAAATCGGAGCGTTGGCGGGAGTCGTCCAGCCATGCCAGATCCGCGTAATCATTGGGAGCCTCGCGTGTGATGCTGGTTTTGCGCTTCAACGGGTCATGATGACCTCGGAGAGGCTGTCCTTGGCGAGGAATTGCCGGTGTCCGGACCAGCCGGCGAAGAGGCGCTCGATGCTGCGGTTGGTGAAGGCTCTTTGTATCGGGAATGATTCCGTCATTTGCATCTGCACGTCATCGCCTTCGGTCACGTGGAAGCGGCAAAACGGGGTGCCCTCTCCCTGGGTCTTCATGTGGAAAAAGGAGAGGACCGCACCGCCGGGGTTCATCGCCGAGTGAAGATGTTCGACGACCGGGGTGACGAAGGGTTCGGGCAGATAGTCGAGCGCCGTCCAGAGCAAGACAACGTCGAACATGCGCCCACTGAAATTGAATGTGCTCTCGATAAAGCCGGGGATGTTCCAGTTGGGATCGCCTTTGTCATCCGTGCCCTCGTGCCAGTCTCCTTTGCAGGCATCGTGGACAATGTCGGCCATGAAGACACTGTGTCCCAGGCTGGTGAGGTAGTTGATGTTTGTGGGAGAGGTGTATCCAATATCGATGACGCGAAGACCGGGCTCAGTCTGCAGGCGCTTGCGCAGGGTGGCCCATCCACTTGAGTAACGGGGAATCCGGGGTCCGGTGAGTCCCGGACCCGGAGTTGCGGCTCCACTGCCTTGCTTTTTGTCGAACCAGTTCTTGATCAATCCCGAATTCCTTTGCGGACCGGCGAAACCATGTTTCGCCGAGCCGGATTGCAACCCAATATCGCGCAGGTTACGAACCGCCACCGTTGGCGGAAGGATTGGGGCCATCCGGTTTCTTGGCCCCTTGCGTCAGGTCGACTTTGCCGCGGAACACGGCGTTGTCTTCGATAGCCAGACGCAGGGCGCGCACATCGCCCTCCACTGCGCTGCCGGCGCGCAGTTCTACCCGGCCGGTGGCCACGATATTGCCCTTGAGCCTGCCCTGGATGAGTACGTCGCGGGCGGAAAGGTCGGCAAGAACATCGGCATTGGGCCCGATGGTCAAGCGGTTTTCTGCCAGAGTGATTGCTCCCTCTACATGTCCGTCGATAATAAGATCTTCACTGCCTTTGACTTCGCCTCGAATGATAACGGTCTTACCCAGACGCGCAGGCGTCAATTCCACTGCCATATTTTCATTCCTTCCATCCATCGATTCCAGGATCTTCGATACAAGTGTAGCCGCTTGCCCGGGCTTTGGAGTGGCACTTTTTGGATCTTCTGCCTCACCACCGGCTTCTCCGTGTGCAAAATTGCTCAACTCGCTTGAAATCCTGATGCGAACTATACTGAATGGAGCTATCCAGACTCAATAGAAGCTAACCGGCTTCAATGTCCGCAACCGGCAAGACTCTGCGGCGTCTAATATGCGGAGAATCCGGCAGAGCCACGCTCTTTTGCGTAGTACGTGGAACGCACGAGGTGGTTTTTTAGCCCGCGAAATCCACAATTTGCGAAGGAGTTGATCCGGAAGGCGAATGATCTTGAAACTGGCAGCAAAACGGCCTGACCATTCAAAGCGCTTCGCCCGCGCGGTGGTCCTTTTGGTGCTGCTGTCGGGATCTGTTTCCGGGACCCGTGCCTTCGACCGTCTGCCCGGGGACAACGTATTGGTTATGCAGGCGTTGGAGGCCGAATTAAGGGCTGCGCAGGACACCAACCATCCCATGCAGTATTGGCTGCGTAAATCCACCCCACGCCTGACGTCGACCAAGGAAATCATAGAAACCGGGGACGGAGCGGTGGCCCGCCTTCTAATGATTAATGACGCTGTTCCCAGCCCGTCGGACCGGGAAAGAGACGACGCGCGCCTGGAAGCATTGCTGGCCGATCCCAGCCGGCAGCGGAGACGCAAACAGAGTGAACAAGACGATACCGGAAGGGTGTTAAAGGCGCTGCGCTCGCTGCCGAGGGCATTCCTATATCAATATGCCGGTTCGGAAACCAAGGGGCCGGTTCGAATCGAGCGGTACACTTTCCGGCCGAACCCTAAATTCAGTTCATCGGACCTGGAACTTGAGGTGCTCACGGCACTGACCGGCGAATTATCGATCGACTCCACTCATCAGCGGGTCGTGCGGCTGGAGGGCCATCTGCAGCAGGACGTCGATATTGGTTGGGGCCTGCTGGGGCGCCTGAACAAGGGCGGATCGATCGTGATCGAACAGGCAGACGTGGGCCAGGGGCAGTGGCGGATCGTGCACTTCCGGATGGACATGAATGGGCGCGTGCTCTTCAAGGCGCACAGCTTCGATACCACGGAAGAAGAGACGCAGTTTGTGCCCGTGCCGGTGGGGATGACGTATCAGCAGGCGATTCAAATGCTGCGATCGGGGCAGAATGCCCAGACAGTTCTTGTGAGATAGCTGCGGGGAGTCAAATCGCCGCGGACCGATCGAGTTCTCAAACGCAGGGCATGTCGCGTGCTGAATTCACCTTCCGGGCTGGCATCATCCAACACACTAAAGCGGCCCCGCACAGATATGCGCGGGGCCGCTTTGTTGGTTTGGTTGTGGAACTGCGCTACTTGACCTTGGCGAAGATGATGACCATGGTGAACAACGAGAGCGACTCGATGAACGCCAGGCCAAGAACCAGGAGCAGTTGGATTCCGGCGCGGGCGCCGGGATTGCGGGCGAGCGCTTCAACGGCTGAACCGGCTGCGCGGCCCTGGCCGAGGCCGCAGAGACCGGCGGCCAGCGCCATGCCGATGCCGGCGCCGATCGGCACCAGGTCGACCGTGGATGAGCCGCCCTGCGCGAATGCCGGAACGGCAAAGCAAAGCACCGCCAGCGTCATAAATACGAACTGAAGTTTCTTCATTGCTCTCCTGCTTCCTTATGAATTGGCTGCCAGTGGGTGGTTGAGGCTCACCGAGCTGGCCCCCTCACGCTTGCAGCCGTCTGTTGGTCTGGAGCGGAAGCGCTCTCCAGCAGAATGTTTGAGCCCCTAGCTCCTAGCCTCTAGCTCCTCCTTGCGAGAGTCACGATCATCGCTTTGGGCAAGGGCAAGCTAGAAGCTAGTAGCTAGCAGCTGATCTCAGTGCTCGTGCGCGACCGCAATGGACAGGTAGATCATCGCCAGGAGCATAAAGACGTAAGCCTGGATGAGCGAAACGAAAGCATGCAGGCCGAGAAAGATCACTGGAATCCCTACCGGAATCAGGGAGAAGAACACGAGGGTCACCAGGTCGCTGGCGAACATGTTGGCATAGAGACGAATGGTGAGCGACATGACGCGCGCCAGGTGGGAGATGATTTCAATCGGAAACAGGAGCCAGGAGATCCACCAGATCGGTCCGGCGAAATGCTTCATGTAGCCGACGAAGCCCTGCTCTTTGAATCCGTAAAAGTTGTAGTAGGCGAAGGTGCAGAGCGCGATGCCGAGGGGCACTACCGGCTGGCTGGTGGGGGTGACGATGCCCGGGATCAGGCCCAGCAGGTTGTTGATGACGATGAACAGAAAGACGCAGGTTACGAACGCCTGGAAACGTTGATAGCCGTGGCCGATAATCTGATCCGCGGTGCTGCCGGTGAACTCGTGGACCATTTCGGCGATCTGCTGCGCTGGGTTGGGCTTCTCGACCGAGAGTGTAAAGCGGACGATCAGGAAAAACAGGACGAGCCCCGCGGCCACCGTGAGTTCAAGCGCAAACGTGTCATTGATGGGGGCCTGGGGATGGGCGGGATGATTGCCCAGCATGTTCATCACCGACGCCACCAATGGCCCGAAAATCTGATTCAGCAGGTTCGTGATCGCGAGATTCTCATGCATGAAGACGAATGACTTTCTGTTTCCGGCCGGGCTGCGCAGGAACTGCTCACCGGTTCAGTTCTTGAGTAGTCGAAGCGCCTCCCAGGCCATGGCGATCATAGCCAGACCCAGGCCACACAAAAGCGCAATCGCGGAACCCCGGAAACATTTAAGGCTACCATAAATGGCCGCCGCAAAGATGGCCAGCCGGATCATAAAGAAGACAACGACGGTTGCCGCGCCTTTGGGCGTTTTCTGCTGGTCGAGCCGGTCGTTGAACAGGCGAATGAGACGCTGCCATTCCATGATGCTGGCAGCCGAGATGACGGCGCCCACGGCCAGCATGGCGGCGTTGCGCCAACCCGAGGCGACAAGCAGAATCAGCGCAGCAATGAGCCCGAGAATCAGGGTGTCGCGAATGGCGCGCTTAAGCAGAGCCTGAAGGGCCTCGTCGGTAAGGTCCCCAATGGGAGAAGTCTCATCGGTCATGGCTTCGTGCCGTTGTTTCCCACTTCGGTATCCGCGCCGGTGGAGAGGACCAGGCGAACCACGTAGACGATTCCGGAAATGCCGCCGAAGACCATGCCCGCGAGGCCGATCCACGATTGATGCCAGGCCTTGTCGGCCCATGCTCCGAGGAGCCAGCCGATGAAGGCCGCGGAGGGCAGGAGAATCGCTATCTGCATCAGCTTCTCAGCCTGCACCAGGGTCTCGAGGCCGCTGGAGCTTTTGCGCCGCGGCGAGGGGTCCGGGATGGGGCGGTTGAAGGGCATAGGCACTACTGTCCAGCATACAGCGCTACCGGAGGAGCGGGTATACTTCCCTTTTGGGCCAAGTGCAACATCCGGAAAGGAAAACGTGTTCGAATCGGAGTTCGAGCGCAATCTTTTTGAATTGCGCAAAGAGAAATTGGTCGAGATCGAGAAGCTGGGGCAGGCTGCCTATCCAAACCAGTTTCCTTTCTCGCATACCATTGCGGATATTTGGTCGCAATGGAAAGAGGCCCAGGGAGAAGACCTGGAAGCCAAGCGCGTGACGGTCGCGATCGCGGGCCGCATCATGGCCATCCGCCAGCAGGGCAAGGCGGGATTCGCGACCCTGCAACAGGGGGGTGAGCGCCTGCAGATCTATGTTCGCCTCGATGCCGTGGGCGAAAAGGGATTCGCGCTCTACAAGTTTCTCGATCTTGGCGACCATATCGGCGTGACGGGCTACCTGTTTCGTACCCGGACGGGCGAATTGACGGTGCATGTAGAGCGGTTGACGTTTCTGGCCAAGGCCATGCTCGCGCTTCCGGAAAAGTTCCATGGGCTTGCCGATGTCGAACTTCGCTATCGCCAGCGCTACGTTGACCTGTTCACGAATCTTGACGCTCGCGAGGTGTTCGTCAAGCGGGCCGGAGTTCTGAAAGCTCTGCGGCGGTTCTTCGACGAGCGCGGTTTTCTGGAAGTGGAAACGCCGATGATGCAGCAGGTTGCCGGTGGCGCGGCGGCGCGGCCATTCCGCACCCATCACAATGCGCTGGACATGGATCTGTTTCTCCGCATCGCGCCGGAACTGTACCTGAAGCGGCTGGTGGTGGGCGGCCTCGATCGCGTGTACGAAATCAACCGCAATTTCCGCAATGAGGGCATCAGCACGCAGCACAATCCTGAGTTCACGATGCTCGAGTTCTACCAGGCCTACGCGAATTACCACGACCTCATGCGGCTTACCGAGGAGATGATCGCGTTCGTGGCCCGCGAGGTGAACGGCACTACCGTTGTCAATTTCAACGGGAACACGATCGATCTGGCCAAGTGGCAACGGTTGACGATGCGCGAGGCGATCCGCCATTACTGGCCGCACGAAGCGGGACCCAGTCCGGCATTGGTAGCCTTCGATTCGACCGAGGTGTTGCAATCCCGGTTGCATGCCGCCATCAGTACTCTGGAACAGGCAGCGGGCGAGACCGCGCAGATCGAACCGGAGCGGCTGGCGGCACTGAAGACGATTCGCGAGGCCGTGACGGCGGTCTACTACGATTCAACCAAGGGCGCTCCGCTGGGAAAGACGGTCTACAACCTGTTCGAGGCAGTCGTCGAGCCGTTCCTCATTCAGCCGACGATTATCTTCGACTATCCGACCGAGGTTTCGCCGCTGTCGAAAGCCAAGCCCGACGATCCGGACCACGTGGAGCGATTCGAGTTTTTCGCGGGCGGGTTCGAACTGGGCAACGCCTTCAGCGAGTTGAACGATCCGGAGGAGCAACACAAGCGATTTGAACAGCAATTGAAGGAGCGCGGGCGGGGAGATGACGAGGCTCACCAGATGGACGAGGACTATGTACGCGCATTGGCCTACGGGTTGCCTCCTACGGGCGGGGAAGGCCTGGGCGTCGATCGCCTGGTCATGTTGCTGACGGGGTCCAAATCGATCCGCGATGTGATCCTCTTTCCGCTCATGCGGCCGGAGAAGCAGCCGCTAGCTTCTAGCTCCTAGCTGCTAGCTATTGTTTTGGGACTTCGGAGGTGGTGCGACGGACTCAAGTGTCGACCCGATCGCACTCGTATCAGCTTGCCTTTGCCTCAAGCACTAACCGTGTTTAGCTAGAGGCTAGAAGCTAGCAGCTAGGAGCTTGTTTTTTTGAACATCCTTTTCGTCGGCGATATTTTCGGGAGCGCGGGGCGCCGGATTGTGCGCGAGCATATCGGTCACGTTTGCAAGTCCAATGAGGTCGACCTCGTGGTCGTCAACGTGGAGAACGCGGCCGGCGGCTTTGGCGTGACGCCTCAGATTGCCGACGAAGTCTTCGAACTGGGGGCCGATGTGCTCACCACGGGAAACCACGTTTGGGACAAACGAGAGTTGCTGGACTACTTCGCTTCCGTTCCGGAAGAAAGCCGGGAGCGAGCGCGACGGGTGCTGCGTCCGCTGAACCTGCAGCCCGGACTGCCCGGACATGGCGTCTATGAGGGCATTACTTCGAGCGGCGTCCCCTATGCAGTGATCAACCTGATGGGACGGGTGTTCATGAACGGCACAAACGATCCGTTTCACGCCATCAACGATGCACTCAAGAAGGTCGCCGCCAAGGTCATCTTGGTCGATTTCCATGCCGAAGCGACCAGCGAGAAGGTGGCCATGGGCTGGCACCTGGATGGCCGCGTAACAGCGATCCTGGGAACGCACACCCATATCCCGACCGCGGACGAGCGCGTGCTCCCGAAAGGAACCGCCTATCAGACCGACGTGGGCATGAGCGGTCCCTATGACAGCGTGATCGGCGTGGAAACTGAGCTCGTGCTGCACCGGTTCCTTACCGGCATGCCGGGCAAGTTCGAAGCCGCGAAGGGCAACCCCAAGATGTGCGCCGCGCTGATTACATGCGACGCCTTGACGGGGCGCGCCTCAGCGGTTCAGCGAATCATGCTGGGCGAGTAGCGGAATACCAGTTCAGGGCTTTTCAGGGGCGGCGTTAACATCCTCAATGTTGAGGACACGGACGGGATTGGGCCGAGCGCGGACCACGTCTGCCGGGAAATGATTGGCCTTCACCAGCGTACCTTTGCGATCGAAGGTCAGGTTCCACTCCATGGGGCGGGGCATGGTGGAAACATCCGCAAACCGGACGATGGCTCCGCCTTCCTTTGTCAAGAAGAGTGTGGGCTCAATCGTGACCGCCACGTGTTCACTATCGAAGGTGGGCGGTGGCAACTCACCGGCCTGGGGGTTGGCGCCGGCTAAAGCCGCGTAGCAAAGACCGATCCCCAGCCAGTTGGCGCGCCATTCCGTATTCTCGTCGGACCGGATGCGATTGAAGGACGCGATGGTGAGGGCGCCGATCGGGGCCGGCGAGAAGAGAGAATAACCCTTGCGCACGATGGGAATGATGCGCACCCTGCCCTCGCCCCCGCGCGGGATCGCGGCCGAAAACATGCTCGTCTCGCCCGTGCCCTCATTGCGCGAGAAGCGCAAAAGCAGGTGATTGGGCAAGGCCGGACACACCAGCTGCTGATAGGTCCACGGGCCCTGGTTGAATTCCAGGTTCTGAAATCCCGCGCGTTCCTGAATGGAGGCTTCCGCATCCGCCTCGAGGTCGCGATCGTGCCGGGTCATCTGGTCTGCGGAAAGGATCCTGACGGATGCATCCAATTCGACGTTCCTGTTGCCGGTGTCAAATCGCGAAGCGCGCACGTCAGAACTGGTCTGGGCTCCCAGCAATGCGCAGGCGGCAGCGGAGATGAATATCAACAGGATCAGGGGAGGCTTGATACGCAGCATGCTGCCTCCAGACTACCACTACGGTTGGACTTGCCAGGGCGCAGACGAGCCCGGGCGGCGGGGGCAAGGCATGATCCCGGGCTGAGAAAAAGGGCAGCCCGGCAAGGCTGCCCTTTGCTGATCCCAGGAGTTGGAGAATGGTGAGCCTGATAATCACTCACCACCCTTGGTTGGTTCCGGACCCGTTTAGTGGGCCGCCGGACGGTGGGCCGGCGCATGGTGCGCCGGGGCGGCTTTCTTCTTTGGAATGAATTCGCCGTCGCGGAGAACGATCTCGGCAGACTGCGCGGTTGTGTCGGTGGCGGGAACCTGCCGGTAGGAGTCGTAGGTTCCGACCAACTCGTTGTCAGGCTGGGTCTTGAACTCGAAGCCGGGAACGATGTTCTTGAGGTCGGCGTCGGTGAGGGGCTTCTTCAAGTTGACAATGAAGTCAGCCACCTTCGAGTCCTTGGCATCCTGCGTTACCGCGACTTTGATCGTGTTCGCATCGGCGGAAATGACAATTCCCGGCACCTGGGTTTCCTTGTCCTTCAGCAATGCCCACAGTTTGTCCGCATCATCTTTCGAGCCGACAGCCAGCACTGTTTCCTTGTCAGCGAGGGCCAGGGTATTCAAATCAGGCGTAGCGGCAATCAGATCATGAATCTGCTCAGCGGGACTCTTGGCGGGGTCGATATGGAAAGTTCCCGGCGGGAAGGTCGAAGCCAGGGCCTGTTGCTTGAGGGCGTCGAGGCCATCGAGACTACCGTGGAACTTCTTGTAGTAGTACTCGAGCTTGGGCTCGATCTGCGCCTTGTAGGCCGGGGGAGCATATCCCCACACGCGCGCGTAAAACCAGACTGCCTTGGGCAGATCCTGCGTGGAGCCCGGCTGGCTGTATGCCGTCGCGAGCTGCAGGGTGTCGGCTAGACCTTGCGACTTGGACTGATCGTCCGTGTACATCTTCAGCGCATCCGTGTAATGTTCCTGGGCTGCCTTGAAATCTTTTTTGCTAAGAGCGGAGTCAAGGGCAATGGCGGAGTGGAAGATGGGATACGCGGCGCCGGTCAGCTTCTTCCATTCGTCGTCCGCCGTCGCGGCCGGCTTGGGAACCTGAAGGCCCTTCTGGGCCATAGTGGCGGCATCGTCGCACGTGGCAGCTTCGCTGGTTTTGGCGCATTGCTGCTTCTTGATCAGAACCGAATAGAGGATGGCCTTGAGGTTGTTGGGATCGACCTGCAGCAGCTTGTTGGCTGCATCGAGCACCTTGGCTGCATCGCCCGTTGCCTGATAGGCGTCCAGCAGGGAGTCCAGCACTGCCGCCTTCACCTTGCTCTGGGGATACTTTTCCAAAAAGCTTTCCCCGGCCGCGGCTTTGGCCTTGGGATCGGTTTGAGTGCTGAACATCTGATACGCGTTGTATTCAGCCGGATCCTTAATGGTGATCTGGCCCGGATCCTGGGCACGCAGCGTGGGTGCGGCAACGAAGCCCACGCTTACCAGCGCCACCACAGACGCAAAGACTAACTTCTTCATTCAGTGCTCCTGGGAAATTCGGAAATGGAGATCAAAATTCAAGCACTCGCTCGCGGAAAGTACAACCGTTCGAGTCATGCGGTTGAGTCCCGGGTATCAGGAAAGCATAGACCACGGCTTCCTTGGCAGTGTTGGAAGGATTATAGAAAGCCCTGCTTCCCCTGACAAGCAAAGTTGCACAAGAAACGCGGATTTGGGCTGATCCGGATCAGGGTGTGTCCAACCGGCGACCGATTTCGTCTGAATCCAGAACCGGCTTCTCCCGCGATCCGGCGCGGCTCGGATCAATTTCTCTTGCCGTTGTAACGACGAGCCCCCCAAGCGCTCGCATACCGGCTTAGACACCAAACCGGAAAAACTGTTCCTGCTCTGTTTGGATGCGCGCCGGTAAAATGTCGTTTACAGCCGGATTACTGCAGCAAGCCGAACCAACTCGGCCTGTTCGGCGAGAAAGGCATCGTGGCCGTGGGCGCTTGTCATCTCGCGGTAGTCGGCTGCCACGCCCGGCAGCGCGGATGGAATCGGCAAACTCCCGCACCGATTCAGGAGGGAACAGCCAGTCGGAACTGATGCCGACAAAGCTGAGGCGGGCCTGGATGCGGCCGAACGCCTCCTCAGGCGAGGCTGGCCGCGCAGCGGATCCCAGGTGTCCATGGTGCGCAGGATGGCGAGGTAGGCGTTGGCGTCGAAGCGCTCGATGAAGCGCTGCCCTGGAGATCGAGATAGCCGGCGATATCGAAGCGGCCGCCGATCAGGCCGCCGCCATGATCGTCAGGCTCCAGGGATCTTCGCCGTTGCGGTTGGGATTGCGGGCAAATCGCTCCTCGAACAGGGACGCGCGACTTGTAGCTGATCATGGCGATCTGGCGGGCCAGCGAGAGTCCCTGGCGCGGCGGCTTCTGGGGCAGGTAGTTGCCGCCTTCCCATTCCGGATCGTGCTGGATGGCCTGGCGCTGAAGATGGTTGAGAGCCAGTCCCATGGCGGAGAGCGGCGCGACCCCGATGATGAGCGCCTCGCTCGACGCGGCCGGGATAAAGAATGGCCCACTCCAGCGCCTGCATGCCGCCGATGGAGCCGCCCATGACCAGGCGCAGCCGGCGGATGCCGAGCGAGTCGAGCAGCTGTGCCTGCGCGCGGACGTTGTCGCGGATCGAGATGAGGGGAAAATCCGGGCCGTAGACCCTGCCGGTTTCCGGATCGACCGAGCCGGGTCCCGTGGATCCGTAACAGGAGCCCAGCATGTTGATGCAGATGACGAAATCGTGCTCGAGCGAGAGCACGGCGCCGGGAGCGAAGACCTCCGGCCACCAGGAGCCAACCAGGGCCGAGCCCGACAGCGCATGGCACACCAGCACGGCGTTGTCCCGCGCGGCATTCAGCCGCCCGTAGACGGCGTAGTGCAGCGTGACGCCGGCCAGCGTGCGCCCGCACTCCAGCAACAGTGCTCATCGAGCACGAAGTCGCCTTCGTAGGTGGGCACGGGAATCTGCACTCTGGCCGGGGACGCTTCCGTCCCAGGCGTCGGAGTTCGGGCTTCGCTCATTCACTTTCATTGTCCCGCATGGCCGGCAGTTGCCGGCTCGCCCGCGAGGGTATGACCGTTGGCGGCTTCGATGGCCTGATCGAGGTCGGCGAGGATGTCGCGGATGTCTTCGATGCCCACCGAGAGCCGGACCATCTCCGGAGTCACGCCGGTGGCGGCCTGCTCCTCGACGGAAAGCTGCTGGTGCGTGGTCGAGGCGGGGTGAATGACCAGCGACTTGGCGTCGCCGATGTTGGCCAGCAGCGAGAACAGCTTCAGCGAGTCGATGAGCTTCTTGCCCGGCTTCGTAGCCGCCCTTGATGCCGAAGGTGATGAGCGCTCCCTGGCCGTTGGGCAGATACTTCTTCGCGCGCGCGTAGTACGGGCTGGATTCGAGGCCGGGATAGTTGACCCACTCCACGCCGGGATGCTGTTCGAGATGCCGCGCCACGGCCAGGGCATTCTGCGAGTGGCGCTCCATGCGCAGGTGCAGCGTCTCGATGCCCTGCAGCAGCAGGAATGCATTGAACGGCGAGAGCGCGGCGCCGGTATCGCGCAGGCCCTGGATGCGCGCCTTGAGGATGAAGGCCAGCGGGCCGAAGGCCTCGATGTAGGAGAGGCCGTGATAGGAAGGATCGGGCTCGGTGAACTCCTTGAAGCGGCCCGAGGCCGCCCAGTCGAACTTGCCGGCGTCGACGATGACGCCGCCGATGGCGGTGCCGTGGCCGCCGAGAAACTTGGTGGCGGAGTTGACCACGATGTCCGCGCCCCACTCGATGGGCCGCACCAGGGCCGGGCGATGGCGTAGGTGTTGTCGATGACCAGCGGCAGGCCTGTTCTCGTGGGCGATGGCGGCGAGCGTCTCGATGTCGGCAATGTCGAGCTTGGGATTGCCGAGCGTCTCGGTGTAGATGGCGCGGGTCTTGTCGTTGATGGCGGCGCGCATGCCGTCGAAATCGTCGGCATCGACAAAACGCACGTTGATGCCCAGGCGCGGCAGCGTGTAGTGGAAGAGATTGTAGGTGCCGCCGTAGAGCGAAGTGGTGGAGACGATCTCTTCGCCGGCCGCGGCCAGGGTGGTGATGGTCAGCGTTTCCGCGGCCTGGCCGGAGGCGGTAGCCAGCGCCGGCAGCGCCGCCTTCGAGCGCCGCAACGCGCTTCTCGAAGACGTCGGTCGTGGGGTTCATGATGCGGGTGTAGATGTTGCCGAACTCCTTGCAGCGCGAAGAGGCGGCCGGCATGGTCGGCATCCTGAAAGAGATACGACGTGGTCTGGTAGATGGGGACGGCGCGCGAACCGGTGGTGGGATCGGGCGACTGACCGGCATGGACGGCAAGAGTGGCAAGCTGCTGTTGCTTGGGTTCGGACATGATGGACTCTCCTTCGGTTTGCAAGTGGGGCGGCCGGGTGAGCCGCATGATCGGGTCGGATACAAGCCGAAAACAAAACGGCCCGAATCCTCTAAGGACCCGGGCCGCTTGGTTTCGAGATCGGTTGCGCTTAGCGCATTGGCCGCTCAAGAGCCGCACGGACGGGTCCAGATGGCATACACATGGCCATGGCCCCCATTCCGTACTGGCACGCGTTCAGCATTGAGGCAGTATCGAGGTTACGCGCCAGTCGTGTCAACAAACAATGTCGGACCGTGCAGTCCCTAGTCCCTAAGTCCCTGGTCCCTGTTTCACTCCTCCGGCTTCCAGACATATGCGCCGGGCTGCGGCAGTCCGATGTGCGCGAGCACGCGGCAAACAAACTGGCGCGCCATTTCTGTGGAGTCGGCCGGCTGATTGTAAAAGGCGGGGATGACGGGAAAGATCGTCGCGCCGGCTTCGGCGGCCAGCGTCATGTTGCGCAGATGGATGCGGTTGAAGGGCGTTTCGCGCACGCAGAGCAGCAGCGGACGGCGCTCCTTGAGCGTGACGTCGGCGGCGCGGGCGATGAGCGAGTTGGCCAGGCCGTTGGCGATGGCGGCGAGCGTGCCCATGGAGCAGGGCAGGATGATCATTCCGTGCGACGGATGGCTGCCGCTGGCGATGGAGGCGCCGATGTCGGCGTCGGAGTGCTGGATAGTCTTGGTGGGTGCCGCGCCGAGCAGCTTCTCCAGCAGATCTGTTGCGGCCTGAGACACCAAGTTCTTCGGCGACGACGCGCAGAGAATTCTCCGAAGCGACGAAATGCACCCGGGCCACGCGCTCCTCGGCTTCGAGCGCGCGCAGCAGTTCGCGGCCGAGGACCGCGCCGGAGGCGCCGGTGATGGCGACGGTAAGTTGTGCGGCTTCCACGGCCAGTTCCCTTCCTGAGATTCGATTTACGGCTGCCCTGCGTCAGATTTCTTGATGTAAGTGGTGAGAAAGAGCTTGGTCCAGGTTTCGCCCTGCTTCATTTCGAGCAGAAATGTCAGTGTGGTTTCGGATGGGCTCTCGTAGGTGGCGCGCAGGACCGGGCCAGGGGAGTTGCTGGTCAAAACCAGCTTGTTCCCGGTGAGGTCGCCGGTCAATTCGGTGGGCCGGGTACCAGTGTCGTTGAACCACCACGCGGTATATTTCCCCGATTGCTTATCGTAGGAGATGAAATGGCGCGTGTCGGTGGGCTTGCGGCCGGGCATCGTCGTTGAAAGCATCTCGCAGAGGTATTTGCCGGCGATCCCGATCTCGATTCGGTCGGTGGCCTCGCCAATCATCGGGGGTCCGCCACCGGTGTCAAAATTTTGCTTGCCAGTCCAATCGCCCTTCATGAAGGAAAGACTGGTCAAGCCGTCGGGAGACGGTGGGGTTTGTTGCTGGCTATACGACATCGCAGCAGCGCAAACGACCAGGAAGCAAACGATGAGTTTCATCGACCTCTCCTGTTGAACAGACGATATCAGGCCCGGGAATTTCGATGGCAAGACGGTTGGTTCGACTTACTTGCCCAGGACGCGGCGGAAGATCGCGTCTACGTTGCCTAGCTGCCGCGTGTAATCAAATGTCTTGTCCAGCTTCCCGGATGAAAGCAGCGTAGCAATTTGGGGATCGGCGGCCACTTCATCGCGAAAATTGAGGTCTTCTTTCCACGCCCGCATGGCGTGCGACTGCACCAGACGGTAGGCATCTTCGCGCATCATGCCGGCTTCGGCGAGATCGAGCAGTAACTGGCCGCTGAAGATCAGACCGCCGGTGCTCTCGAGATTCTTTTTCATCCGTTCCGGATAAACAAGCAGCCGATCGATCAGGTCCGTGGTCTTGGCCAGCAGGTAGTCGACCAGGATGGTCGAATCGGGAAAGATCACTCGCTCCACCGACGAATGCGAGATATCGCGCTCGTGCCACAGTGCGACGTTCTCAAACGCCGCCTGGGCGTTGCCGCGCAGCACCCGCGCCAGGCCGCTGATCTGCTCGCTGGTGATGGGGTTCTTCTTGTGCGGCATGGCAGAAGAGCCCTTCTGCTTTTCGCTGAAGTACTCCTGCGCCTCGCGCACCTCGGTGCGTTGCAGGTGGCGAATTTCGACGGCGAACTTGTCCAGCGTGCTGCCGATCATCGCAAGTGTGGAGATGTATGCAGCATGGCGATCGCGCTGAATCACTTGCGTGGCGACGGGCGCGGGCTTGAGGCCGAGCCGCGCGCAGACTATTTCTTCTTGTTCTGGACTGAGATGGCCAAAGGTGCCAACAGCCCCCGAGAATTTGCCCACGCGCATGTCTTCAGCGGCAGCATCGAAGCGGGCCAGGTTGCGCTGCATCTCGGCGTACCAGTTCAGCAGCTTCAGTCCAAACGTCGTCGGTTCGGCGTGAATGCCGTGGGTGCGGCCGATGGTGGGGGTGTGCTTGAATTCGATGGCGCGGCGCTTGAGTACTTCCAGCATCGCGACCAGTCCTTTGCGAATGTGCCCCGAGGCCTCTTTCACCTGAAGGGCTTGCGCCGTGTCGACGATGTCGTTCGAAGTCAGGCCATAGTGCAGCCATCGGGACTCGGCGTCCAGTCCCTGGGCTTTGAGGCTTTCGGCTACCGCCGTCGTGAATGCGATTACGTCGTGCTTCACCTCGGCCTCGATCTCCTGGATGCGATCGACCGAGAAGGTGGCCTTCTTCTCGATGGCTTCGGCGGCCGCGGCGGGAATCACGCCGTCTTCGGCGAGAACCGCGCTTGCGGCCGACTCGACCTGCAGCCAGCAGCGATATTTGTTTTCTTCGGTCCAGATGCGGCCCATCGCGGGACGGGTATAGCGGTCGATCAAATGATTGCTCCTCGCCTGGCAAAAACGCCGAGTCGCGCCAACTCTTGATTGTACGAGGGACAGGGAGCGTGCTTTCGATTTTCCCAGGTCTCAACCTCGAGACCTGGGGCACCCTGCCTCAGGATCGTCAACGAGCTTAATTGCGGGGGATGCGAAGGCGCTGGAACAACTCGTCATAAAGCAAGCCGCGGCCCGGCCGGTAGGGCTGGAACCATTCGCCGTCGATCACAAGCTGTGGAATGGCGCGCTTGCCCACGTGGCGGACGACTTCAGCCGACGCAGCCGGATCGGCATCGATGTTGATCTCGGTGTAGGGAACCCCGTGCGAGTCCATGAACTGCTTGGCAGCCCGGCAATCGCGGCACCAGGCAGCTGTATAGACCTGAACTTTCATATGTCTCCATTGTAATTTGATGCAGCTGCTACCATCGGTGACGTATGACCGCCCATGAGATCAAAGCGCTGCTGAATCTCGCTCCGCACCCGGTCGAAGGAGGATTCTTTCGCCGGACGTACACATCTGCAGGAACAGTCGAGTTGCCCCGCGGCCCGCGGGCGCAGGGGACGGCGATTTACTACCTGCTCGAGGCAGGTGGATTTTCGGAAATGCACGTTCTGGAGTCGGACGAGATCTTCCATTTCTATCTTGGCGACCCGGTGGAAATGCTGCAGCTTCATCCTGACGGAGGGTTCGCCGTTTTGACTCTTGGACCCGATTTGGCGGCGGGCCAGCAGGTGCAGGTGGTCGTTCCGGCGGGAGTGTGGCAGGGCACGCGGCTTCTCGGCGAGGGTAAGGTGGCGTTACTGGGCTGCTCGGTGACGCCCGGCTTCGATTTCGCGGACTACAGGAATGCAGGGTACGCGGAGCTGGCTGTCAAGTGGCCGGCTGCGGCGGAACGGATTCGCGCGCTGACGCGAAGTTAGGAAGAGCGCCGCTCGCGAAAGAAGCTCCGCAACAGTTCGCCGGCTTCATCCGCAGTATGCCCGGGCTGGATCGGCATCTGGTGGTTGAGCCTGGGATGATTCAGCACCGAGAGCACCGATCCGGCCGCGCCCGCCTTGGGATCGGCAGCAGCGTAGACGAGGCGATCGATGCGCGCATGGATCATTGCCCCCGCGCACATGGCGCACGGCTCGAGGGTGACGTAGAGAGTGCAGCCGTTGAGCCGGTAATTGCCGAGAGCGGCGGCGGCTTCGCGCAGAGCGACAATCTCGGCGTGGGCCGTGGGGTCGTTATCGCGAAGCACGCGATTCTGACCGTGTCCGATGATCCCGCCATCGTGGACCGCTACGGCGCCGATGGGCACTTCGCCGGCTTCCGCGGCTTTGCGGGCCTCGGCCAGCGCGGCTTCCATGTATTCGCGATCAGACGCCATAAACGGATGGTATCGCCAGCATCCCAGGTCTCAAAATCGAGACCTGTGGCACCCCGCCTCTTTCCACCCATTTGATTGTCGGAAGGGATTGTACCGGACCGGGCTCAGACTTTCGCAGCGGGCTGCTGCTGCGTCATGCAGTGCAGCGCGCCCAGTCCCCAGATGAGGTCGACGCAGTGGATGCCGATGACTTCGCGGCCGGGGAAAACTTCGGCGAGAATGTTCAGCGCGATGCGGTCGTTGGGATCATGGAATGTGGGCACGAGGACGAGTCCGTTGGCCATATAGAAGTTGGCGTAGCTGGCCGGCAGGCGCTGGCCGCGAAATACAACCGGGCGCGGCAGCGGCAGTTCGACGATGGTGAACTGCTTCCCGTCCAGCGTGCGTGCGGCTTTCAGGCGTTCGAGATTTTCGGCGAGCGGCTGCGTGGTTCGGATCGCTCGTGTCGGGCTCGACGGCGGTGATGATGGTGCCGGGCCGACGAAGCGGCTGATGTCGTCGACGTGGCCGTGGGTGTCGTCGCCGGCGATGCCGCGACCGAGCCAGATGACCTGGTCGATGCCGAGGATAATCGTGGAAGGCCTGCTCCAGTTGCTCGCGGCTCACGCCGGGATTGCGCTGCTGCACTTCGCTCAGCAGGCATTCCTCGGTGGTGAGCAGAATGCCTGCGCCGTTGGTGTCGATGGAGCCGCCTTCGAGGACCAGCCGGCGCGAGGTCCCGTCCGGCAAAGGTATTGCCGGCTGCCATTCGGCGAGGCCCAGCACTTCCGTTACATGGCCGGGAACCTGGTCGTCGAGATGCCAGTCGGCATACTTGGCCCAGGCGTTGAAGTGCCAGTTGGTGATGGCCATGCTGGCCTTCGGCGTTGCGGACGAAGATGGGGCCGGAGTCGCGGGTCCATACGCGGTCGGTTGGCCACTGGTGAAAGCTGACGCTGATCGAGATTGGCGCCGGCGCGGCGAAGGATGCCTTGTGGCGCGGCTCTCCTCTTTCTGCGTCCTCGAACGATGAGATGCACGCGCTCGTCGCGCGGCGAGCAGGCGGACGATCTCGGCATAGAGCCAGGGGATGGCCTGAAACTTGCCCGGCCAGTCCTCGGGATTGTGCGGCCAAGCCAGCCAGGTGGCTTCGTGCGGCTCCCACTCGGCGGGCATGCGATAGCCCAGTTCGCGCGGGTGTTGCTGCAGGAGCAAGGGAATCGGACATTTCTATTTTGGCTCCCCATCCGGTGCCCAGGCGCGCACGGGATCGAGGAAACGCTTGGTGATGGGCGCGTAGGCGTCGATGCGGCGGTCGCGCAGGAACGGCCAGTTGCGGCGCGTCTCTTCAATGAAGCGCCAGGTCGATTTCGCCGATGAGGATTTCTTCCTTGTCGTGCGAGGCCTTGGCGATGATGCGGCCGAAGGGATCGGCGAGGAAGCTGCCGCCCCAGAACTCGAGTCCCGGGCCTTCGAGCGCGATTGCCGCAGTATGTCGCCCTGCTCGTGGCCTACGCGATTGACGCCGGCGACGTAGACGCCGTTGGCGATGGCGTGGGCGCGCTGGATGGTTTGCCAGGCATCGTACTGCGCCGCGCCGAATTCCTCCTTCTCCGCCGGGTGCCAGCCGATGGCGGTGGGATAGAAGAGCACCTCGGCGCCCTGCAGCGCGGTGAGGCGCGCGCCTTCGGGATACCACTGGTCCCAGCAGACCAGCGTGCCGACGCGGCCGACCGGCGTATCGACGGCCTGAAAGCCGAGATCGCCGGGCGTGAAGTAGTACTTCTCGTAGTAAAGCGGATCGTCGGGGATGTGCATCTTGCGATAGACGCTGGCGATGGCGCCATCCGGGTTCAGCGTGACGGCCGTGTTGTGATAAAGGCCGGGCGCGCGGCGCTCAAATAGCGATGCCACGATAGACGACGCGCGCTTCGCGGGCGACCTCGGCCAAGCGTGGCCGTCGAGGGCCCGGAATGGGTTCGGCGAGATCGAAGAGGCGCAGGTCTTCGCGCTGGCAGAAATACTGGGCACGGAAGAGCTCCGGCAGGCAGACGATATTGGCGCCGCGGCGCGCCGCCTCGCGAATGTGGCTCGATCGCCGACGTCGAGGTTGGCCTCCGGATCGGGGCCCATGCTCATCTGCACCAGGCCGACCTTGTATTTGCGCGTATTCGCCATGATCTGTTTTGTAGTCTCCCTTTATGAAAACGAAGCTAATTCCGCCCCGCGGAACTGGCCCTCACTAGTGATGCGCTTGAACCGGAGTTTGGTGCTAATCCGCGAAGATGCAAAACGCACGACGCTAGGGTGCTGCAGAGAATCCTTTATGCCGGCCTAGTCTTCGTTCAGAATCAGCACCGCCGCGGCGATGGTTGTTGTCCACAGGCCGCGCTTGTCGCCCACGGCCGACTGCGTGACGTTGCTGGTGCGGACAATCTTGTTGGAGATGCGGTAAATCTCCTTCTTTTCGTCCCAGCTCTTGTCCGGATCGAACTCGACATCGAGCGTTGTGGCCAGCATCTCGGCCGCCAGTTCCTCGGCGTATTCGCCGGCCTGTTCTTCGGTCTCGCCGAAGCTGTGATGCTCGCTGAGGTAGCCGTAAGTATTGCGGTCGGCCGGAATGGCCACGCCGATGCTGCGAGACGATCAGCCGGTGCGGCTCGCGGGTGGAGTTTTCCGCGATGACCGAAAATACCACCTCGCCGTGGTTGAGATACTTGAGGCCTTCCTTGCGCGGCACGATCTTGCAGCTGCGGCGGAAAGATGGAGCTAGACGCGCACCAGGTTCTGCGAGGCGATGCCCGCATCCCGAAGGGCCAGCTCAAACGAGGTCAAACGCTCCTTGTGTTTGCCGACACCCTTGGTGAAGAACAGCTTCTTCGGGACCATGCTTTTTCCCAATTTCTATGTGCCCTCCGTGAAGTTCAGGAGACCCGGAATTCTGCAAACGTTCCCGGAAGAGTGTATCTCATTCCTGAGGAGGGGAACACAGAGCTTAACTACATGGAGAGTTTATTTCGAGCGTGCCCGGCTGCGATGCCGATTTGGGTCTAAGCTGGAATCCGAGGTTCCCCTCAGCGCCGGTGAGGCTCGAATAATTTTTCCGATTCTGTGCGGCGGCCGCCGTAACTTTTTCAGGCAAGGGAGGTTTATGTGGAGATGACGCGCATTTTCCGGCTCTGGATACCTGTCCTTGTCGTCTTAACGGCGAGCGCCATTGCACTGGGCCAGCCACCCGCTCCCAATGAACCGCCTCCGCCGGCAGTTGATGCCCGCGGGCCGGTGGTGCTGGATTGGACCCCTCCGGCGCTGGGCCAGCTCAGCGCACTGGCAGCGGTGAAAAACAGCTTCACGCTGGACCGGAGCATGCTCACCGCTGCCGCCAGCCTCATTCCCGATACGGATGAGCCCACCCGGCAGGCCATCAATCGGCTCGATGGAGTGAGCGTTCACCTGCTGCGCTTCGGCCAGGCGGGCGTTCCCGACGAGGGCGCCGTCAACTCCATTCGCGAGGCCTATCACCTGCGAGGCTGGAAGCACGTGGTCACCACGTCAGGCAATGGCGGTCCTGTGCATGATGGAACCACCGACGTGTGGGTGGTGATGGACGGAGTGAACGTGCGCGGCGCGGTGGTGCTTGCCGAGACGCCGAAATCGCTGACCCTGGTGACGGTAGCCGGGAACCTGAGCCCGGTGGACCTGCTGCATCTGCGCGGGCACTTTGGGATTCCGCGCTTTGATGGCGACGAGCTGCAGAACCAGTCGCGTGGTGAACCACCGGAGCCAACCCTCAAGCCTCGGCCAACGAACTGATCCTCTCGCAATTGCCACCCCTAAACGGCGGATGCTAGCCTTCCCTTTGGACACTCACTCGGGAAGGACAAGACCAAGACCCCATGCAAACCACCTATAACGGGCTGGAATTGCCGCAAGACGGCAAGCCCATCGAGTACGCCGGCGGCCAATTCACTGTCCCTGACAATCCCATCATTCCGTTTATCGAGGGCGACGGAACCGGCCGCGATATCTGGAAGGCATCGCAGCGCGTATTTGACGCAGCGGTGGAAAAAGCCTACGGCGGCAAGCGCGCCATCAAGTGGTTCGAGATTTTCGCCGGCGAGAAAGCCTACCGGCAATTCAGCAACTGGCTGCCCGACGATTCGGTGAATGCGGCACGCGATCTGCGCGTCTCCATCAAGGGACCGCTGACCACGCCGGTCGGTGGCGGCATCCGCTCGCTTAACGTGGCGCTGCGCCAGATCCTCGACCTGTATGCGTGCGTGCGCCCGGTGAAGTACTACCAGGGTGTGCCCAGTCCCGTGAAGCATCCGGAAAAAGTGGACATCGTGATCTTCCGTGAGAATACGGAGGATGTTTACTCGGGCATTGAGTTCAAGCAGGGCTCGGAAGACGTGGCGCGGCTGATCTCTTTTATCAATGACGACCTGCTGAAGGGCGGGAAGAAAAAAATTCGCGGCGACTCGGGCGTGGGCATCAAGCCCATTTCGATTTTCGGCACCAAGCGCCTGGTGCGGTATGCCATCCTGCACGCGCTGGAATCGGGCCGCAAGACCGTGACCCTGGTTCACAAGGGGAACATTCAGAAATTCACCGAAGGCGCATTCCGCGAGTGGGGATACGAAGTTGCTACCGAAGAATTTCGTGAACATACAGTAACCGAGCGCGAGAGTTGGATTCTCGGTAACGCTGACGCCAATCCAGGAATCAGCGTGGAAGACAACGCGGCTCTCATCGAGCCGGGCCTCGAGTTTGGCAACCAGGCTTTCCGCGACAGTCTCTATGCCGAGATCAAAGGAGTGCTGGAATCGATCGGCAAGACCCACGGTAACGGCGCGTGGAAGAACAAGATTCTCATTAACGACCGCATCGCCGATTCGATCTTTCAGCAGATCATTATCCGCCCGTCGGACTACAGCATTCTCGCCACCACAAACCTGAATGGCGACTACATTTCGGACGCGGCCGCGGCGCAGGTGGGCGGCCTGGGCATCGCGCCGGGCGCCAACATCGGCGATGGTTTCGCCGTGTTTGAAGCCACGCACGGCACCGCCCCCAAGTACGCCGACAAGGACGTGATCAATCCCGGCTCGGTGATTCTTTCGGGCGTCATGCTGCTCGACTTCATTGGCTGGAAGGAAGCAGCCAAAATGATTGAGAGCGCGATGGAGAAGACCATCCAGCAGAAGTTCGTCACCTACGATTTTGAGCGGCAGACCGCCGGCGCCACCAAGGTAGGCACCAGCGAGTTTGCGACACGGATTATTGGAAACATGTAAAGCCAGCTTCTAGCTTCTAGCCACAAGCTTCTAGCCGTTAGTTGCCGCCTCGATATGCCATCAAAAACGATCGGCGACGTAATGGTTTCACAGTGCTCGGACGAATCAGCTAGCAGCTAGTAGCTAGAAGCTAGTAGCTAAGGAGAGAAGCATGCGAAAGAAAGTAAGCATTGTCGGCGCCGGCAACGTGGGCGCCACGGCCGCGCACTGGATTGCGTCGAAGGAACTGGCCGATGTGGTGTTGATTGACGTGGTGGACGGCATCCCTCAGGGCAAGGCTCTCGACTTGCTGGAAGCGCTGCCGATCGAGAAGCGCGACGTGCACGTGACGGGTTCGAACGACTATGCCGCGACGGCCAACTCCGACATCGTCGTGATTACCGCGGGCATTCCGCGCAAACCCGGAATGAGCCGCGACGATCTGCTGCACACCAACTTCAAAATCATGTCCGAAGTGGTGCAGAAGGTCGTGGCGCAGTCGCCGGAGTGCATTTTGATCATCGTGTCGAATCCGCTCGATGCGATGGCGCAGGCCGCGTTTCGGCAGGCGGGCTTCAACCGGGAGCGCGTCATCGGAATGGCCGGCATTCTCGATTCAGCGCGCTTCCGCACCTTCATCGCCGAGGAACTGGACGTCAGCGTCGAGAATGTAACCGCTTTTGTGCTGGGTGGTCACGGCGATACCATGGTCCCGCTGCCCCGCTACTCCACCGTCGCCGGAATTCCCATCACCGAGCTGATCGAGCCCGCGCGGCTGGAAGCGCTGGTTCAGCGCACCCGCGACGGCGGCGCCGAGATCGTGAAATACCTGAAAACCGGCAGCGCTTACTACGCGCCATCGGCTGCCACCGTCGAGATGGTCGAAGCGATTCTCAAAGACAAGAAGAAGATTCTGCCCTGTGCGGCCTATCTGCAGGGGGAATACGGCATCGATGGCTTCTACATCGGCGTCCCGTGCAAGCTTGGAGCGGCCGGCCTGGAAAAGATCATCGAGATCAAGCTGACACCGGAAGAAGATGCGGCTCTGAAGAAGAGCGCCGCAGCGGTGAAGGAACTCTGCGCGGTGATCGGCGTCTAAGACCGGGATCAGGAGCGTTCCCGCTTGGCCTCCCTGATCTTGCGGATCTCCTCCATCCGTTGCGCGAGCTGCTTTTCGCGTCCCTCCTGGGTGGGCCGGTAGTACGTACGGCCTTGCAGTGAGGGCGGCAGGCAGTCCATGTCGGCCACGCGCCCGGCTTCGTCATGCGCGTAGCGATAGCCTTTGGCATAACCCAGATCCTTCATGAGCCGGGTGGGCGCGTTGCGCAGGTGGAGCGGCACGGGTTCCTGTCGCGTGTGCTCGATGTCGTCCTGCGCCGCCGCGTAGGCCGTGTACACCGCATTCGACTTGGGCGCCAGGCAGAGATAGACCACCGCCTCGGCTAGCGCGAGATCGCCTTCGGGAGAGCCGAGAAAATCGATGGTTTCCTTGGCCGAGAGGCACAGGTTCAGGGCTTCCGGCGCGGCCAGGCCGATGTCTTCGACGGCCATGCGGACGACACGGCGAGCGAGATACAGCGGATCTTCGCCGGAGGCGAACATGCGCGCCAGCCAATACAGAGCCGCGTCGGGATCGCTGTTGCGCACGCTTTTGTGCAGCGCCGAAATCAGGTTGAAGTGCTCTTCCCCTGACTTGTCGTACATCAGCACGCGCTGCTGCACGGCCTCGGTCGCGATGGCTTTGTCGATGTGCTTTGCGCCCTCATTGGCGAGTTGTGCGGCAACCTCGAGCGTGTTGTACGCCGCGCGGCAATCACCGCTCGAGTAGCCAGCGATCAGGTCGAGCGCTTCGTCGTCCGCGGTCAACTCCATTGCGCCGAGGCCGCGTTCCTTGTCGTCCAGGGCACGGCGCAGCAGCACGGTGATTCGGTCTTCGCTGAGCGGCTCGAGTACGTACACACGGCAGCGTGAGAGCAGTGCGGAGATGATCTCGAAGGAAGGATTCTCGGTGGTCGCTCCGATGAGCCGGATGGTCCCCCGTTCCACGTAGGGAAGAAACGCGTCCTGCTGCGCCTTGTTGAAGCGGTGAATCTCGTCGACGAACAGGATGGTGCGCGAATGGAATTCGGCGGCTCGCGCCGCCTCGCTCATTACCTGCTTGATTTCCTTGATGCCGCTCGTCACGGCGGAGAACTCAATGAAAGTCGCCTTGGTGGTTTCGGCGATGATTTTCGCCAGGGTCGTCTTGCCCACACCGGGCGGGCCCCAGAAGATCATGGAGCCGCCATCGTCGCGCTCGATCTGCACACGCAGCGGTTTGCCCGGCGCGAGCAGATGTTCCTGGCCGCTGTACTCTTCGAGGGTGCGGGGGCGCATGCGCTCCGCCAATGGCGCAGCTGCGCGGGGCGAAGTTTTGGATGAGCGCAGAGGCTGGTCGGACAGGCCGTCAAACAGGCTCATTCCGGCCCCTTCCTCGCCTCGATGGCGGCGCGCCGCTGCCGCGAAGCTTCGTAGAGCAGCACTCCGGCTGCTACCGAGGCGTTCAAGCTCTCCACCGGGCCGGGGCAGGGAATCGTGATGGCTCCTTCAGCTTCGAGGGAGATCTCGTCCGGCACCCCGCTGCCTTCGTTGCCGATGACGATGGCCGAGGGCTCGGCGAGGTCGGCATCCTGGGCCGGCGTCCCGCCACGAAGCACGGTCGTAAATACCCTCACCCCGGCTTCTCTCAGCCGCATCAGGCACTCATCCACACCGGAAGAAATCACCGGCAAGCGGAAAACGCTGCCCGCGGAGGCACGCACCGCCTTCGGGTTCCAGGAACTTACCGTGCCCGGCAGACTGACCACGCCGTTGGCCCCGAAGGCTTCAGCGGAGCGGAGAATCGTGCCCAGGTTGCCGGGATCCTGGATGCCGGCGAGCACAACCACCAGTGCCGGAACCTTTCGGCGGCCCAGCACATGAGCCCAGGTCCAATCGGGAGACTCAACCAGGGCAGCGACGGGTTGCGGAGTTTCGGTGCTGAGCGCGGCATTCAGAAGGATGCGGGGAACCAGCAGAACTTCGGTTTCGACGCCCAGAGGCACGCCGTCCAGCAGGTGCTGCATCTCCTGGGCGACAAAGACGTAGGGCAACCGGAGCCCAGCCCGAAGCGCCTCTTCGAGCAGGTTGGGACCTTCTATCCCCTGGAACTTGCCATCATCCCGTCCAAAGCGGTTCAGTGCACGGCGAAGGTCTTTCAACCGTGCGTTTTGCTTACTCTGTACAATGCGAACAGGCATCTCGAGAAGGACCGCCATCCACTGAGGCGATTCTAGCTGGTTGGCCCTCCCGGCCAACGGGCGACACGTGGGGAACTTGCACCGCAGACGGTGCTGTGATAGCTTCCGTTTTTACGATACATTCATTGCGGGAACCGAGGTAGAACTTTTGTCCGCGGAGATTTTGCGCGTCCATCCCGATGAGCCCCAGCCGGACCGGATTGATTACATCGTGTCCTGCCTGCGCAAGGGCGATCTCATTGCGATGCCTACCGATACCTTCTACGGGCTGGCGGTCGACCCCGTCAACCTGCACGCGGTGGAGCAAATCTACCAGCTCAAGAGCCGGCAGAAGCACAAGCCGCTTTCGCTGTTGATCTCATCATTGGGGCAGGCCTATTCGCTGGCACGCGACGTCGACCCGATGCTCGACAAGCTGGCGGACAAGTTCTGGCCGGGGCCGTTGACGATCATCGTGCGCGCCGGGACCAAGCTGCCCCTGCGCGTGACGGCGCATACCGGCAATGTGGCGATACGCATCCCCGACGCTGCCATCCCCCGGGCGGTTGTGGAGAAATTCGGGCTGCCGATCACGGCCACCGCGGCCAACCTGCAGGGAGCATCCGAGTGCACCCACGCCGCGTGCGTTCGCGACCAGATTGGCGACCGGATCCCGCTCATTATTGACGGGGGGCCCACCGGGCGCAGCCTGCCTACGACCATCGTCGACCTGTCGCTGGGCCAGGGGCGCTGGGAGGTTCTGCGCGAGGGCGCCATTCCCACGCACGAAATCGTGATGGTCCTGCAAAGATAGACCAGGTCGACATGAACAGCACGTCCCAGCCCAAGCTTCGCGCGCCGAAGCGCCGCACGCGGCGCCTCCGAGCCGTGGTTTTGCTCCTCCTGGTGCTGGTTCTGGGGGCCGCAGGCTGGTGCCGCTGGGTATACGTGCAAGTGAAGCGCTACGCGGTCATGGACCAGGCCGCGCCGTCCGACGCCATCGTGGTGTTCGGCGCGGCGGAGTATGACGGGCGTCCTTCGCCGGTCTTCCGCGCCCGCCTGGATCATGCCCGGATTCTGTACGAGCGGGGCACCGCGCCGCTGATTGTGACCCTGGGCGGAAGCGAGGGCGCTGACGAGCACTCGGAGGGCGGCGTGGGCCGCGACTACCTCATGGGCGGCGGCGTTCCCGATTCCGCCATCATCGCCGAGACCCACAGCCGCAGCACGTCGGAATCGGCGCGCCGCACCGCCGTGATTGCGCGAGTCAACGGGCTGCGCCGCCTGGTGATTGTCAGCGACGGCACACACATGTTCCGTATCCACGCCATCTGCGCCGCTGACGGGCTCAACGTGCTCACGTCGCCGCGCCCGCGCACCGGCGCCGAAACTGCGTCGCAGGACAACGACGCCATGCTCCACGAAATCATCACCTACACCCTGTGGCGCCTGCATTTGGACTGAGAAGAGGGGGTGTTGTTTCTGGGTCGCTTTCTTTCCTATAGGTAGAGTAAAAAGAACGACTTATTGTCTGGATACTGCGAAATTAAATGGTCCATGACCGCCTTATTGGGTCTCAAAAGGGTCCATGATGCGATGAAACCCGTCTCCGGGCGCTTGTCGCATGAAGCCCCAGAACCCAGCTATCGCGATTGTTCCATCTGACGCTGTAATTTCATGCAATTCCGGGCCGCTTCAGCGTATTTCGCCAAACCAAGGTGCTCGTTCTTGAGTATCAGGGAGTAACTGACGGTTTGGCGGTGTCCTCCCGGAATGTTGGCGCAACGCCAAAGGAAGGAGGAGACGAGATCGTATCCCGAGCTACTCAAACTTTATCGCGTGGAGCAGGCGGAACTTGTGCTTCTCCCCCTGGTTATCCAAAACCACGAACGACTGACCGTCGCGATAGAACTTCATCTGTTCGTGGGCCTTCGCTCAGGATGATAGCGCGTTGAGATAGGGGAATGTAGGCCGCGATAATTCGTTCAGGATGGCTTTCTCGATCGCGGGGAGAACCTGTTGAATGACGGGGGAGAGTTCGGTTCCCCATTCGATTCGGGCCGGTTCGACGCCGAAGACTGTGACCTCGGGCGCGCGGTTGCTGCCGGCCATGAAAAGAACGCGGGAGAGATCGAAGCCGTGCAGCGAAGCCAGCATCTCCGGATGCAGGCATTGGTCGAAGGGCACCCGATACACGCTGCCGGGGGCGCCGCCTCCTTCCATCGCGTCGATGAGCAGGATGCGATCGGCTCTTTCGATGTCGGGGAGCACATCGAGAAAAGCGGTGCCCGCTTCCACCACCGCGACGTCGGGTGGAAGATCGCGCTGCGCGAGGGCGCGGGCGACGTGAACGCCCACACCCTCATCGCAGAGGAGAAGATTGCCCATGCCGAGAATCAACGTGTTCATGGTTAAAACTCGGCCTGGGCGTTGATGACGGTTACCGGTTTTCCATCGGGCCGCATCACGTGCACCGCGCACGACATGCAGGGGTCGAAGGAATGGACCACCCGCAGCACCTCGACCGGCTGGACCGCAACCGAAACCGGCGTGCCGATCAGGGCCGTTTCCAACGGGCCGCGAACGCCGCTCGTGTCCTTGGGCGAGGCATTCCAGCAGGTGGGCGTGATGACCTGGTAATTGCTGATGGAGGCCACGCCGTTGGGAGCAAGAGTGGTGCTGGGCGCGGTGCTCATCCAGTGGCCGAGTGCGCCGCGGGGAGCCTCGGTCAATCCTTCACCCGATTTGCTGAAGGGCGCTGTGACCGGGGTGAATTCGGACCCGCCTACCGTCAGCTGGCTGAGCCATCCAATCATGGCGTTGGCGATCTTTTGCGTCTCGAGAGCACGCGCTACGTGGCGGTCCATCACCGAGATGCCCTGGCGATAGTCGCCGTTGACCCACATGCGCGCCAGCGGGCCGGCCTCGCACGGCTTGTTGCTATAGCGGGGAGCCTTAAGCCACGAATACGCAGCGGTCTTGGTTGCCGGATCGACCGGTACCGTGGTGCCCTTGGTCGGGTTGAGGTTATTGGTGGAGTTGTCGTACCAGGAGTTGGTGACGCTCTCGGTGATGCTCGAGGTCGATACGGTGCGGACCGAAGTGGGATTGGAACTGTAAACCACGCCGCGCTTGAGCAGGCGGCTGGGGTTGGCGGCGTTGTCGAGATCGAACACGCCGTAGGCGATGAGGTTGCCGGGGCCTTTGCCGATCTGGTGATAGTCGGTGTAGACGCTGGACAGCAGCTTGGCGTCGGGGACGTAGTTGTTGTTGATGAAGTTGATGAGGGTGTTCAGATATCCGCTGAAACTGCTGATCATGCTGCTGGTGGGCTTGGTCGAGAAGCCGCCTGCCTGGATGGCCGAGAGCCCCGGCATTCTGCCGGCAAGGATAGCCGCCATTTCGTGGGCATCGCGCCGCATGGCGACAGCGGTCACGAAGTTGGTGGCGATCTGCTGCATCGATGAGCTGCGCATCAGGTCGACATTCCATACCGGAGTCCAGGGCGCGGAGGCCGGGGGAGTGATGTAATCGAGGGCCGCCAGCAGGTAGAAGTGCAGAATATGGGACTGGATGAAGTTCGCGCCCAGAACCAGGTTGCGCAGGATGCGGGCGTTGGTGGGAATCGTGACGCCGGCGGCGTGTTCAAGAGCCATGGAAGCGGCGGTGGCGTGCGAGACCGGGCAGACGCCGCAAATGCGCTCGGTGATGTAGGGAGCGTCCTTGGTGTCGCGCCCGACGAGGATTTTCTCAAAGCCACGGAACTGGGTTCCAGTGCACTGCGCGTCGGTGACCTGCTGCTTGCCGCCGACGGTGTCTATCGTGACCTGGACTTTCATGTGTCCTTCAATGCGGGTCACGGGATCAACGATCGTAATTGTTGCCATTTCTCAATCTCCAAACGTTCCGAAGGTGAACGACCGGGCTAGAGGATGCGATCAGTCTGGCCTGCCGCTGGTGTGGCATGTCATGCAAGAGGGCTTGACCGCAATCGTCTTGTGCCCGGACGGCGTTGCGCCCGCAGTGCTGAACAGCGGCGAGAACTTGTCTGGGAAGCCGCTTTCCGTGCAGCCCTGGCAAAGGGAGTCGGCGCCGTTTCCGCTGCTCGACACGGTTCCGACACACCAGTTCACCCCGTTGTTCCATAGGCGCGTGGGGCAGTCGGCGTGGGTCTGGCGGCCCTTGCAGCCGAGGTTGCCGTTGCAGAGGCCGGTGGAGGCGAGGGAGGTGGCCCAGGATTTGCTCTGACGGGAGCACTGGCTGTGCACCGTCTTTCCGTAGAGCGACGTCGGACGGCCTGAACTGTCGAGCGTGGGCGTGACGCCGGAAAGCAGCTGGGCGATGGTCGTGACGATCCAGTCGGGATGGGGCGGGCAGCCGGGGATGTTGATGGTGGACACGCCGGTTGCGGCACTGACGCTCTTGACCTGGGTTGGATTGGGATTGGCGGCCGACATTCCGCCGTACGACGCACAGGTTCCGATGGAGAGGACCTTGGCGGCCTTGGGCGCGAGTTGCTGGACGGCAGCTAGCGCTGTGATATCGACACCGTTGTAGGTGTAGATGGTGCAGGTTTTGCCGTTGTAGATGGTAGGAATGCCGCCCTCGACCGCAAGTATGTAGGAGCCGGCGGCAGCGTTGGCGAGTTGTTGGACGGCCAGATCGCCGGCCGCGCCCATCAGGGCGGGGTGATAGACAAGGTCGATGGTGTGAATCAGCAGGTCGGTGAGATCGACCGGGGCGCTGCTGGAGATGCGGTTGGCCAGCGAGACCGTGCAGCCCGTGCACGATGCGCCTTTGATCCAGATGATGGGCGGGCCGGTGGTGGCGGCCAATGCCTTTTCGAGCGGACCGAGTGTCCCCGCCAGCCCCAATGCTGCGGCAGACCCCGCGCAGTAATTAAAGAATTCCCGACGCGTAACTTTCATATATACCTCGAAAAGATCGGAATAAGATGAGTCGCGACGTAGAGCAACCCGGGTCCGATGGACACGAATCAATTCCACGTTCGATGGATCCAAGGTGAAAGGAATGCAGGGGTGCGCGGAGCGCGCGAGCGAAAGACTAAGTGGCCGACTAGCTTTGTATGTAACCGCTATTTCCCTATAGGCAAACGTAGTATTGTCCATCCCTCATTTTGAGAAAGTGATGAGGATCACCGGGGCGAAGCTTGCTTCCAGGTATTTAAGTAACTATCTGCCGGCTTGAGGCATGAACGCCACGATTGCCAGGGCGAACGCTGCCGCGCCGGCGGTCGACAGAAAATTCACACCATCGTTGTTGAGCCATCCCGCACGCTCGAGAGTGGCTCCGAGCAGGCTGTCGAAGAACAGGCCGAAGACTCCACCCGCCCAGCTGACGGCGAAGAGGGATGGGCCGCCGCGCAAAGCCAGGCAGCCGGCGGCGGACACAACTCCCGCGGCAATCACGCCTGCCAGCGTTCCGGCCAGTGTTACGCCGCCATCGGTTCCGGGATCGACACGGCGCAGAGTTGTGATCATGCGCGGCTGTCCTCCGAGCACCTGACCGATCTCGGAGGACACGGTATCGGCTGCGGCTTCGGCCACGGCGGCTAAACCGAGGGCAAAGATGAGCAATGGCGCCGACGCAGGTGGCAAGAACACGTGCGAGTCGATCAGCCGAGACTGTATCGACGGCTCCAATACCAGGGCGGCGATGCCGAGGTTGGCTGCCACCTGTGGGGCGCCGCGGCCGCCGCGCTTCTCGGCGGTGCCGAGGCGTTCTTTGCTGCGCCGCCCAAAGCGGGTAGCCCATGAGGTGAGAAGCAACACTGCCAGCACCGGAATGAGCGCGGTGTTCCAGGGACGATAGGGAAAGACGAAGGTCGAGAACATCAGGCTGGCTGTGATGGTGGCGCCGGTCGCCGCCGCCGCGGGTGTCGCGGTGCGCAATTTCCATGCCACCAGCCCGAGCAATCCGCTCAGCCACAGAGCCCACAGGACCACCGCGGGCGCTTGCGTCCACCACGTAAGCGCATGCACTGCGACGCCGACCGCCGTATAGGGCAGAACGAGGAGCAGCACCAGCTTCGATTGCCAGTGTTGGTTGAATCGGGCCACGTCTCATCGTAGCTGTAGCTGGTTCTCCTGACCGCGGATGGGGTGCTCATGACAAGGACGGTCTGGATTCGTGGACTCCCACCCTTTCCGCAGAAACAAGCGGAAAGGATGGGGCACGGAGGTTCGTGGTTTGGTTTATGGAGCGAAGAAGAGCAACGCGCCGCGACGGGCGCCGCTTGCTATTGGGAGTCACGTGGTCAAGCGGTTTAGACTCTCTTGCGCAGCCATTTTCCAACTGTTCGCGTTGTCTAGGGAGTTGTGCATGAAAAGGTATTCAACGGTCCTGGCGCTGGTCGCCGGATTCGCGCTCGCTGCCGTCAGTTCCCGGGCCCAGAATTCCGCAGCCCCACGGCTCGAACTTACCAGCGAGGGAGAAACCATAGTCCTCGAGCCGTACGCGGCCAACATCATTCGCGTCACGCTGAGCAAGGATGCCGGACCGGCCAAGGCGGCGCCCGGATACGGCATCATCGGCAAACCGGACGCGGCCGGATGGAGCGCCACGGAGGCCGACGGCGCGGATGTTTACCGTTCCGACCGCATGGTTGTTACGGTCAATCGGCCGCGCCCGAATCCCAAGCCCAGCTCGGAAAAGCCTGTTCAGTCGCAGGTCGATATCGGCAAGTTCTTCAACGGCTCGGTTCCTTGGGCTCGCATTGTGTTCAAGACGCCCGATGGCAAAACGTTGCTGGAGATGAACGGCTGGCAGCAGTCGGAGTACAACCACAAGGACGGAACCGCGCAGTTGGCCAACGATCGCAGGCCTACGGATCCGCCGGCGTATTACGTGGGAGCGTACTTCGCCTCGCCGGATGACGAGCACTACTATGGGCTGGGCCAGAACCACGAGGGCATTCTCGATCATCGCGGCCACCCTGTTCGTTGCTGGAACGATTACCTGGCGCCTGCCGCGCCCAGCACGTGCGTGCCCTTCGCAATTACTAACAAGGGCTACGGACTACTGTGGGACAATCCGTCGAAGACGACGATTGAACCTGGGTTCAATGAGCAGACGCGGTGGTTCTCCGAAGTCGGCGACCGCGTTTCCTACTTCGTCATCGCCGGCAGCAATGCGGACGAGATTTTTTCCGGCTACAAGCTGCTGACAGGTCCCACGCATATGCTGCCCAAGGCGGCCTACGGATACATCCAGTGCAAGCAGCGCTATTCGAGCCAGGAGGAACTTCTTTCAGTCGCGAAAGGCTATCGCGACCGGCATCTGCCTGCGGACGTGCTGGTGGTGGACTGGTTCTACTACACCAAAATGGGGCAGATGGACATGGATCCGAAGTTCTGGCCCGATCCCAAGGCGATGAACAAGCAGCTGCACGACATGGGCTTCGAGACCATGATCAGCGTGTGGCCCCGGTTCGTGCCTGACGACCGCTTCTATGACGAGTTGCTCAAGAACGGGTGGCTGATCCAGACGGCGGACGGGAAGCCGATCAACGGGCTGCCTTACGACCGCGCCGGCTCCGATATCGATACGACCAACCCGGACGCGGCGAAGTGGTACTGGAAGACCATCCACGAGAACATCATCAGCCTCGGCTTCGATTCGCTGTGGGCTGACGAAACGGAGCCCGACCTGCCTCCCAATGGCGCGTATTACCATATCGGGCCGGGGACGCAGTACTTCAACGTGTACCCGCTCTTCCATACGGCGGCCCTCTATGACGGCTTTCGCAAGGACGAGCCGGGGCGGCGCGCGCTGACCCTTTCGCGCGATGTCTACACGGGGGCGCAGGCCAACGGCGCCATCTTCTGGTCCTCCGACATTTATCCCACCTGGGATACGTACAAGCGCCAGATTCCTACCGGGCTCGACTTCACAGCTTCGGGTATCGCGTATTGGTCGAACGACACGGGAGGGTGGCAGTACCTTCCTGGGGAGCACCATCCGGCGCGTCCACCGCTGCTTGATCCTTCGGATGCCCGAGAAACGGTGGGCCATTACGACGATTATCCGGAGCTCTACACGCGCTGGTTTCAGTACGCCACCTTCCTGCCCATAATGCGCACCCACGGCAGCCGGCCGAATAACGAGGTCTGGTCGTACGGCAAGCAGGCCCAGCCGATTCTCGAGAAATATCTCCGCCTGCGTTATGAGCTGATGCCGTACATCTATTCTCTGGGCTACAAAACATGGCAGACAGGTGCGCCGTTCATGCGCGCGCTGCCGCTGGATTTTCCCGACGATCCCAGGGTTGCGGACCTGCGCGACGAATACATGTTCGGGCCGGCGTTCCTGGTGGCGCCGGTCACGGAGCAGGGAGCGACGAGTCGCGAAGTCTATCTGCCGGCGGGTGCGGACTGGTACAACTACTGGACCAATGAGCGGGTGAAGGGCGGCCAGACCGTCACGGTTTCCGCGCCCATCGATACCATTCCGCTGTTTGTGCGTGCGGGCTCGATCTTGCCCCTTGGGTCGCAGATCGAGAATACGCATCAGCCGCAGTCGATTGCAAAGGTGCGGATCTACCCGGGAGCGAATGCTGATTTCACGCTCTTCTCCGACGATGGAATGACCTATGCGTATGAGAACGGGGCGGGGTCGGTGACGAAGCTTCACTGGGACGATGCCGGCCATCAACTGAAGCACGACGGGGCTCCGGCGTGGAGCGGGGCCGACAGCGCGATGGTGGAGATAGTGGGACACTGACGCAATTCCATTTCTCAAGAGCGAGACCTCGTCCCCACGGACGAAGACCTGTCCGTGGGGACCCCGGACCTGGGGCACCCGGGAGAGGCGGCAAGCGGCCATCCTTCCACACCGATGAGGTTCTGGCGCGTCCAACACTCAACGTTCGCGAAATGGCAGGGACAAATGTCCGGTCGCTCAGGCCTCCTGTCGCGGTCATTTACAATCGATCAGTAAGCAGGAACGATACTGAATGAGTCTTTTTCCAAGGTATTTGGGCCGGCCGCGTGTGCTGCTGGCATATGCAGGTCTTGCGCTTGTGATCGCAGTGATGGTTGCCGGCTGCGGCGCCGGATACCGGCCCGTGGTAACGCCCATCAATCCCAGCGGCCCTGCGGCGCAGCCGGCATCGCTGGCCGCCGTGGTTTCGTCGCCTTCGCCTACGTCGCCCGGAATCGCCACCATCATCAACTATTCCGGGGACACGATCATGGCGACGGCGCCCATCGGAGTCGGCCCGACGACGTTCACTCTCGATGAGACCGGCTCGACGGGGTACACCGTCAACAGCGACGGGACGATCACCAATTTTCCGGCCAGCAATACTCTTCAGCAGAAGAACGTGACCTTTTCAACGCTGCCTTCAACGGCGGTCCCGGTCAACCTGTTTTCGCCGTCTGCCGGACTCTGGATGGCTGACCTGGATGGGAACGTCATCGACGTACTCACCGGGGCGCCGGAGGCGTTCAAGCTCGCGATTCCAGTTGCGCCCACCCCGATCGGGGTCGTGGGGCCGGGACTCGTGGGACAGCGCAATTACGCCATTACCCAGGGAGCGGTGGCTACCGGGGTCGATTGCAATATCTCCCCGACCACCGGTCCGGTGGGCGAGGCTGACGGTATCGAAGTATCGAATTACACCGTCTCCTCACGGATTCCGCTCGGAAAGTGTCCTGTTTTTGCTGTGCCGAGCCCGGACTTCAGGCGCCTGTTTGTCTTGAATCGCGGGGACGATACCATCACCGTCATCAACAGCCAGAACAACACTCTCAATGCATGTACACCTTTCGTCAACCAGCTGGGACGGCTGGTCACCTGTCATCCATCCCTGCCGCTCTCGACCACCGCTGGGTTAACCGGGGCGAATGTGCCCGCGATCGCCGGGCCGGTATCTGCGGATTACAACGCGGCGACCAGTCAATTGATCGTGGCCGACTATGACGGCGGGACAGTGACCCTTATCGATGTGAGCCTTGATGAATTCGGGGACGACAGTGCCACCTTCGGCACCACGTTTACCATGCCGGTTGGCAGCAATCCGGCCAGCGTGACGGCTCTCTACGATGGCAGCCGCGCCTATACCGCCAACCAGGGCGACGGAACCGTGACGGTCCTCAATCTGACCAGCCATACGGCGTTAAAGACGGTGGCGGTGACCGGGCATCCCCGCACCGTGGTCTCGACCCAGAATTCGCTTTACGGCAAGGTCTTTGTGGCCGCACCCGACAGCCCCTATCTGACTATTCTTCGTACCGATCAGGACATCGTGGACACGACCGTCCTGGTGCAGGGCAACATCGTGGATGTTCGCGTGAGTTCGCAGAACGGCGGCAGCGGAAATAACAACAACACCAGCCGCAAGCCAGGATACGGCCAGCCCTGCTATTTGCCGGGAACGGCGGCATCCGCAACCTATTTGAGCTGTACGACATTGCCATAGGGGCGCGGCGCGAGAAAACGGAATCCGGAAGAAACCATCCTCAGCGGCTAAAGCCGCGTTGATTTTACTACCCTTACGGCACGGCTAAAGCCGTGCCCCTTCAAAACCGTGCGTTTTTCCGCAGCCTCTGAAGTCGGGCCCTTTCAAAACTTGATTTCCACCACAGGCCGCCAGGCGCGCGGCAGACGAAAAACGGAAATGGCGACGGCTGGTTGGCCGTCGCCATTTTCGTTTTGCTGATCCCGGGGGAGGAGCGTTCTCAGTAGTGCATCACGAAGGCCTCGGGGCCTAGGTACTCCGGATACGAGATAACTGTGGTGCCGACTTCCATGTCGACCGGCGTGGCCGTGGCGATGTCATAGAAGGCGCTGGCCTCGGTGTAGGCATAGGCATCCCAGAAGGGAACCATGATGTAGTTGGTCAGGGTTGCGAGGCTGCCACCGACGGTCGGGGCGCTCAACGACCCACTCGGCCGAGTTGCCGCTTCAGCGGATATCCGGGATAGGCGGTGAAGCCCACTTGCACGGACTGGTTGTTGGTGTAGTTCACGAGGTAGGCATAGCCCTGCGTGGAGGAGGTGTGCCAGACTTCGACGAAGAGGTCGTCGCCGGGCGCCACGGGCAAGCTGGAGATGCGGACTTCGCCGTAGGGATACCACTCGTACCAGGCGGAGTAGTAGGACGACGGGTGCCGCCGGGGCAGTACGCATCGAACTCAACGCCGGCCTGGAGCACGTCGCTCGATCCCCAGCCGTCGATACCGTTCCACTCCGAACCCCAGTCCCAGCCGCCGGTGCAGGTTCCCGAGCCTGCTGTGCCATGGGAACGACCATGTCGTTGACGAGGTAGTAGTAGGAGGTGGATCCGTAGCTGGTGGCGCCGCTGAAGTCCACGTAGCCGCTCCAGTTAGAGGAGTAGGAGCATGTTGCTCGGCTGGAGGGACAGGGTAGCGTTGCTCTCCACAGCGGTGGGATTGGGCGCGTTCTTGTTGATCTTGGAAGGCCCATGGAAGATGGTGGTCTGCTCGAGGGTGGGAGCGACTCGGGTCTTGGAGGCCTCATGGCCTTTGCCCAGGTGGCATACGCCTTGGGCTCGGTGGTCTGGTTGGGACGCGGCGGGAAGCCGTGATACTGGAGGTCCTCATCCGAAGCCGAGATGGGGTCAAAGCCGGCCGGAGGTGCGTCGATGGTGGTCGCGCCAGGAAGGTTGAGAGCGTGCTCGTTGGGTTGAAGCTTGTGGGGGGCTGCGGGTTGAGTGGCCATGCGGCCAGAGGCGCAGCAAGGACAAGAGACCGCCGCAAGGGCGGAGGAGAGGCTCTTCATGATCTTCAATTCCTTTTAGGGGAGGTCTCTGATGGGGCATCAGAGTGTTACTGCGCAGGTAGTAGAAGTCAGGCCCCCAACGTTACAGCGCAGTTACGGAGAATATTTCGTTGAGCGGTTAAGAACTGCATTCGAAAGTTGTGCCGGCGGTGGCCGATGTGTAAAGAAACCATGGGGATGCGCAGACCTCGGCTCGACGGTGCCGGTCCAAACTTGCCCGCGAATCGTGGGGCGTCGCCTAAATTTGACTCCAGAGCAACCAGGCGATAAAGTCCTGGAAAGAGGGACTATTCGCGGCGGAGCGACCTTTCCGGGGGATTTCGCGCTCGACGGCCTTAAATCTCCGCGGTTGCGCAACTCACCCAGAATGACCGACCGGTTCATTGACTCGGCGGTCCTCAATTCACGTATTCTGTAGACCTTGTGCGGTGTTGCGCCTGGGGTCTGTGTATCGTGGCCCCAAGACGGTCTCGGTCGCTGGGACGATGTGGATAGCCCGGACCACGAGCCAGGTTCGGCTGGAACAGGCACCTTCTGCTGGAGTCGGCGTTCAAGTCCAGCAGAGTCAGGATCCCGAAGAGGGTAAGCCCCGTAATCCTCACCCGAACAGAATTGTTTGGCAGTGGGTGGAATCTGGCCCGTGAGCGTTTGGCGCGGGCGAACGCGCTGTGCGCGAAGAATCTTTTGACGGCCGGGTTCGGTTTGTCCACCGAGCTGGTTCAAAGGTAGGAAAAGAATGTCGACGTTTGTTCCGAGCGGCAAGGACATTGACCGCAAATGGTATGTGGTGGATGCGAGCGGCCAGACGCTGGGCCGGCTGGCGACCAAGGCCGCCAGTGTGTTGAGCGGCAAGCTGAACCCCAAGTACGTGCCGTACATCGATATGGGCGATCACGTGATCGTGATCAATGCCGAGAAGGTTCGGCTGACCGGGCTGAAGAGCCAGAACAAGGTTTACCGCCGCTACACCGGTTTCCCGGGCGGCCTGCGCGAGGAGTCGTTTACGCGCCTGCTGAACCGCAAGCCGGAAAAGATTCTGGAAGAGGCCATCAAGGGCATGCTGCCCAAGAGCAAGATGGGCCGCGCGATGGGTTCGAAGCTGAAGGTCTATCGCGGCGACAAGCATCCCCACCAGGCGCAGGCGCCGGTGGCGCTGGAAGTGGCGTAAAAGCAGCCGCTAGCTGCTAGCTTCTAGCTGCTAGCCAGAGCGAGTTTGAGATTGAACGCCGTTCGGGTTTGCTAGCTGGAAGCTAGAAGCTAGAAGCTAGGAGCTAAGAGAGAGAATGGCAGATCTGGTTCAGTATTACGGAACGGGGCGGCGCAAGTCGGCGATCGCCCGCGTCTTTCTGCGTCCGGGAACGGGTGAGTGGAAGGTCAACGGCAAGGGCTTCGACGAGTACTTCGTCACCGAGCAGCAGCGGGTGTCGGCCAAGCGGACGCTTGTCGTTGCCGACCTGGCGTCGAGCTTCGACGTCCTGGCCACGGTGAAGAGCGGCGGCGTATGCCGCGCAGGCCGATGCGGTGAAGATGGGCATTGCCCGCGCACTGATCGAGTTCAACCCGGAACTGCGCAAGACGCTCAAGGCCGAAGGCCTGCTGACCCGCGACGCGCGCGTAGAAAGAGCGCAAGAAGTACGGTCAGAAGGGCGCTCGCAAGCGGTTCCAGTTCAGCAAGCGCTAAAGCGCTTGCTAGCCTCTAGCTCCTAGCTTCTAGCTTGGTCTCGGTCATGCAAACTATCGAGGTTGACCTCGGAAGTCATACCCGGCGCGAACTAGCTAGAAGCTAGCGGCTAGAAGCTGGAAGCTGGTTTTACACATCTCCCGCATTAGCGGGTTCAATTCGGGCGCCGGCATCGACCACCCGGATGCAATCCACGAAGGAGGCCAATGGCCACGATCACAATGAAGGAGCTGCTCGAAGCGGGTGTTCACTTCGGGCATCAGACCAAGCGCTGGAATCCGAAGATGAAGGAATACATCTTTGGCGAGCGCAACGGGATCTACATCATCGATCTGCAGAAGACGCTCAAGCTGTTCAAGGACGCGTCGAAATTTGTGACCGAGCTGTGCGCCGGAGGCAAGACGATCCTGTTCGTCGGCACCAAGCGCCAGGCGCAGGATGCAGTGGCCGAGGAGGCCACCCGCGCCAGCATGCCCTATATCAACCAGCGCTGGCTGGGCGGTCTGCTGACCAACTGGGTGACGGTGCAGAAGTCGGTGAAGCGCCTTCAGGAACTGGATGAGATGGCCACCGATGGCCGGTACGAACTCCTGACCAAGAAGGAAGTCATCCGGCTGGAGCGGGAGCGGAAGCACCTGCAGGCCAACCTGGCCGGCATCAAGAACATGAAGCGCCTGCCCGACGCCCTGTTCGTGGTTGATTCGAACAACGAGGCCATCGCGGTGAAGGAAGCTCGCAAGCTGGGGATCCCGGTGGTTGCGGTTGTCGATACGAACTGCGATCCGACGGTGGTGGACTACGTGATTCCGGGCAACGACGACGCGCTGCGCGCCATTCGCCTCTTCACGTCGAAGATCGCCGATTCGGCCGCTGAGGGCGTGAACCTGGTGGGCGACAAGGCGTTCGCGGAGGAACCGCCCGCGAGTTCCGGCCGAGGAAGACGGTGGCTCTGGAAGCTGCTGCGGCGCCGGAGGAATTCGACTTCGATGCTGCGGTAGGCGGCGGGATACGCAAGGCCCCGGCGGCGGTTGCCGCTCTGCTGGACGAAGACGAAGCGGCCGAGGGCGGCCATTAATCATTTTGTGCGCACAAGCTTGCGCATGATGAAGAGCGTGGCCACGATCAACGAGCGCCACGCTTTTCTTTTATGGCGCCGTGCGGTGGCAGGCGAGAAACGTATTACGCCTGGCTGCGTTTCTGGCAAAGACGTAGAAACGTGGTTCAGGAGTCCGCGAACGCGGAGATTCGCTTAGACCAGAGAAGGAAAAGAGAGATGACGACAGTGAGCGAGAAGATTGATGCCAAGTTAGTGAAAGACCTGCGCGAGAAATCGGGCGCGCCCATGGGCGACTGCCTGAAGGCGCTGCAGGAGACCAAGGGCAACATCGAAGATGCCTTCGTGGTTCTGCGCAAGCGGGGCATGGCTTCGGCACAGAAGAAGGCCGCCCGTACGACCAATGAGGGCGCGGTGGGCACGTATATCCACGCCGGCGGCAAGATCGGCGTTCTGATTGAAGTCAACTGCGAGAGCGATTTCGTGGCCCGCACCGAAGATTTCCAGGAACTGCTGAAGGACATTGCGATGCATATCGCGGCCACCGATCCGCGCTATGTCAAGCCGGAGGACGTGACCACCGAGGACCTGGAGCGCGAGAAGGATATCTATCGCGCGCAGGCTGCCGCAACCGGCAAACCCGCGCCGGTGATCGAGAAGATCGTCGATGGCAAGATGGCCAAGTTCTACGAGGAAGTGTGCCTGCTCGAGCAGCCCTTCATCAAGGACCAGGCCATCAGCATCAAGGAATTGATCGCGCAGAAGGTCGGCAAGCTGGGCGAGAACATCACGGTTCGCCGGTTCGCACGCTTCAAGGTGGGCGCGCCGGATTGGACCGTCTCCCAGACCAAGCCCGTGGAATCGGCAGCTGAGTAGTTCTACTGCGGACCTGAAACGGACCAGCAAAAGGCGCCTCTCCCATCGGATCAAGGCTGATCCAAACCGAAGAGGCGCCTTTTCTATGCCTGGTTGAGCTTATAGAGCTACGCGATGCGCTCGATCGTCACCGATTCAAGCACAACGGGCTTTACCGGCTTGTCCTGCGCGCCGGTCTTGACTGTCGAGATCTTGTTGACGATATCCTGTCCCTCGACCACTTCGCCGAAGATGGTGTGCTTGCCGGTGAGCCACGGCGTGGGCGCGACAGTGATAAAGAACTGGCAGCCGTTTGTTCGGGGCCGCTGTTGGCCATGGCGAGCTTGCCGGGCTTGTCGAAGCTGTGCGGCGAGCCCTTGGTTTCATCCTGGAAGCGATAGCCGGGGCCGCCCATGCCTGTGCCGGTTGGGTCGCCGCCCTGGATCATGAAATTGGGAATCACGCGATGGAAGATGGTTCCGTCGAAGAGCTTGTCAGTCGACTTGGCGTGAGTCGTGGGATGCGTCCACTCTTTTCCGCCTTCGGCCAGGTCGATGAAGTTCTTCACGGTGATAGGCGCTTCGGATTCGAAAAGGCGGACGGTGATCTTGCCTTCGGTGGTATTGAAGGTGGCGTAAGTGCCTGGTGCTTGTGCCATGAAAACTCCTGGGTTCGATGTATCTCCGGCCTCATCCGCCGCGGCGGACGGGACCTGGGGCGCCTCGATAGTCAATCGAAGCAGTTTAGGGTTTAGGTGCGACTACGGGCGGCGGCGGCAGGGGCTTGCCTTCGGGAACGATCGTGACTTTTTTGAGCACGACCGGCACGACAGGTTTGTCGTTGGCTCCCACTTGCACCCGGGCTATCGTCATTACCAAGTTGACGCTGGCCTCGTCACATTGGCCGAAGATGGTGTGATGGCCGTTGAGATGCGGCGTAGGCACCTCGGTGATGAAGAACTGGCTGCCGTTGGTGTTGGGACCGGAGTTGGCCATGGCAAGGCGGCCCGGAACATCGAATCCAAGGTCAGGATTGAACTCGTCTTCGAAGGTGTAACCGGGGTCGCCCATTCCGGTCCCGGTGGGGTCGCCGCCCTGAATCATGAACTCCGGAATAACACGGTGGAAGATGGTGCCGTCATACAGCGCCTTGCGGTGCATTACTTTCTTCGTGGCTGGGTCGGTCCAGTCCCGGGTGCCCTGCGCGAGGGCAATAAAGTTGGCCACTGTTTTGGGCGTCTGCTTTTGATAGAACTGGCAGGTGATGCGTCCCATCGAGGTATCCATCACGACGGTCGGCCCGTTGGGCTGGATTAAAGCGGCCGCGGTGGCCTGCGGCGCGTCGGGCAACGGCTGCTGTGCGGAAGCCGCGGACGCAAAAGCGAATGCTGCGGCCAAGGATGGAGCGAGAATCGCGTTCCTGAATGTCATGCCATGTCAAAGGATAAATCATCAGGCGGAGGGGCTGCCAGCAGGTGAGGAGCCCGGAAAGGTCCTCAATCCGGAGTCTCGAGACGCATTGCGCCGGGCATGTATCGTAATTGCATGACGGTCTCAACGAAGCGCCTTCCCCTTGTGCTTGCATGCGCACTTGGCTGCTTTGCTTTTCCTTTTGCCACGGCGTGGCCGCAGAGCGACAAGCCTGCCGCGGGCGGAGACAAACCCGCGGCCGACAAGGCTGCCGCCGACAAAACTGCGCTGCCGCCGTTGCCGGCCGACGCGCACGTGTCGCAGCAGATTCAACTCGATGGCAAGACGCTCAAGTACACGGTGACCGTGGGCTCTCTGCCGGTGCGGGACAAGGACGGCAAGGAAGCCGGCGCCGTGGTGTTCACGGCCTACACTGTCGAAGGCGAGAACCGGCCGGTGACGTTCGCGTTCAATGGCGGACCGGGCGCGTCCAGCGTGTATCTGAATTTTGGCGCCATCGGGCCCAGGCACATGAATGCGGGAAATGAGGGTGACAGCCCTTCGGACCCGCCGACATTGAGTGACAATCCCGGCACCTGGCTCGATTTCACCGACCTGGTCTTCATCGATCCCATAGGAACAGGATTCAGTCGCGCTACGGTCCCGGAGGACCAGGCCAAAAGGCTTTTCTATTCGACCACACCGGACATTCAATACCTGTCGCGCGTCATCTATGACTGGCTGGTGAAGAATGGCCGCCTCGGCTCGCGCAAGTATCTCGTGGGCGAAAGCTATGGCGGATTTCGCGGGCCACGCATCACGCACTACCTTCAGTCGCAGCTGGGCGTAGCACTCAATGGGGTGGTGCTGGTGTCGCCGTATCTCAACCCCGCGCAGGCTGAGAATGAAGACTTGTCACCCTTGCCGTGGATGATGACGCTGCCTTCGATTACCGCGGCGCACCTGGAGCGCGAGAAGAAGTTGACGCCGGAGGCGATGGCGGAGGTGATTGCGTACACGCGCGGCGATTACGCGGAGGCCCTGCTCAAGGGACACTCCGATCCCGATGGCGAAAAGAAGATGATCCAGCGAGTAACCGAGATGACCGGCCTCGATCCCGCATTCGTGAAGTACTCGGGCGGCCGCATCGAAACCGGCGCGTACCTGCGCGAGGTGCATCGAGAGGAAGGTAAACTCGGTTCGGTGTACGACTCCAACGTGACCTCGTTCGATCCGTTCCCGTTTGCCCCGGAGCAGCGTGCGAGCGATCCGATCCTGGCCAGCATCATTGCGCCCCTGACCACGGCGATGGTGGATTTCATTACCCGCACCGTGGGCTGGAAGATCGACGCGCGCTATAACGCGCTTGTCGTACGAGGTGAATCGCCTTTGGGATCGCGACAACGACCTGCGCAAGGGATCGGTGCCTGATCTGCGAGAGGCCGTGGCCGCCGATCCCAAGATGCGCGTGCTGATCGTGCATGGATGGAACGATCTTTCCTGTCCATTTATGGGTTCGGTGCTGACGGTGGACCAGATACCGGTGATGGGCGACTCCACGCGCGTGGCGGTGCATGAATTTCCGGGAGGGCACATGTTCTACACGCGCGATTCCAGCCGTGCCGATCTGCGCAAGGATGTGATGGAGATGTTCGCGAAGCATTGAAAGACAGTGATCAGTGATCAGGGGTCAGTGTTCAGAGTGTTGACCGGCCTCAGCTGCCAGGAACTGATCACTGATCACGGTCCACTGATCACTGCTGCATTGACTTTCTATCCATAGATCATCTATATATCGGACCATGGCCAAGAAACCCGACCTGCTTCCGGGCACGCTCGACATGCTGATTCTCAAGACGCTGACCCGCGGAGCGCTGCATGGGTATGGCATCGCGCTCTCCATCAAGCGGCTCTCCGATGATGTGTTGACGGTGGAGGAAGGCTCACTTTATCCCGCGCTGCAACGGCTGCTGCTGCAGAACTGGGTGAAGGCCGAGTGGAAGATGACCGATACGAATCGGCGGGCGCGGTTCTACACGCTTACTCCCGCGGGGCGCAAACAGCTGGGCGTGGAGCTTTCGCAGTTCGAGCAGATGATCTCGGCGATCGGGCGGGTACTGAGCGATGTGCAGGAGGCTTAGACGGCAATGAAATTTCTGAACAAGCTCTCGCTGTTGTTTGGCCGCCAGCGGTTTCACGAAGAACTGGATGAAGAGATGGCGTTCCATCGCGCCCAGGCGGAACGGGACTTCGTGGCTGAGGGCATGACGGAGGAAGACGCACGTTACGCGGCCATGCGGCAGTTCGGCAACGGGACGCGGATCAAAGAGCGCAGCCGTGAGGTGATTGGATTCCGCGGCGAGACGGTGGTGCAGGATGTCCGCTATGCCATCCGGCAGTTGTGGGCCAGCCCGGCATTCACGATCGTCATCCTGTTGACGCTGGCGCTGAGCATCGGGGCCAACAGCGCGATTTTCAGCGTGATCAACGGCGTATTACTTAAGCGGCTCCCCTATGAGCAGCCCGAGCGGCTGGTCAGGATATTTCTCTCCAGTTCGAGCTACCCCAAATTTTCCCTGAACCCGTTTGACTTCCGCGACTACCGGGCGCGCAACCAATCGTTCGAATCGATGGCTGCCTTTACGCGCGGCGACGTGCAGCTCTCCGGTTCGGGTGAGCCGGTGCGCGTGAACGGATTCGGGATCACGGCGGGCTATTTTCACGTGCTTGGGCTGCGGCCGGAACTGGGACGCGAATTTGACCAGGCGGCGGAGGTTCCCGGCAACGGGCTGCAGGTGATCCTGAGCAACCGGCTGTGGCGCACGCGATTCGGTGCGGACCCCAACGTGATCGGGAGCAAGATCACGCTCAACATGCAGCCGTTTACCGTTGTCGGCGTGATGCCGGCAGGAACCGTGCATCCGGGAAATGAATATCATTCGGTCGCCTATGGTGAGGACGTGGATGCCTGGTGGCCGTTTTCGTTTGAAGGCAATCCGAATCAGCGCGGGTCGCATTACATCGAGGGGATCGCGCGGCTGAAGAGCGATGTCGGGCTGGAACAGGCGCGGACGGAGATGAACGCGATCATGACGCAACTTGGCCGCGAGCATCCCGGCGATGGCGGTTGGAAGGTGCTGGTGATTCCGCTGTACTCGGAAGTGGTCGGGGCGAGCCGCCAGATGCTCCTGGTGTTGCTGGGTGCGGTGGCGATCGTGTTGCTGATTGCGTGCGCGAACGCGGCCAACCTGCTGCTGGCCAGGGCATCGTCACGGCAGCGGGAGATCGCGGTGCGCCTGGCGATGGGCGCTCCGCGGATGCGGATCATGCGGCAGATGATGACCGAGAGCCTGCTGATTTCATTCTTGGGCGGAGCGCTCGGGCTGGGCCTGGCGTTCAGCGGGGTGAAGGTGCTGGTGGCGCTGCTGCCCGCCGATTTTCCGCGCGCGCAGGACATTCACGTGAGCGCGCCGGTGCTGGCGTTCACAATCTTGGTGACGGTGGCTACGGGCATTCTCTTCGGGCTGGCGCCGGCGTTCCAGGCGACGCAAGCGGATCCCAGGGAGGGACTGCAGAAGGGTGGGCGCACCACGGTCGGCAGCGGACGGCAAAGCAGGCTGCGCGACGCATTGGTAGTTGCCGAGGTGAGCCTTGCATGCGTACTGCTGATCGGCGCGGGACTAATGCTGCGGAGCTTGCTGAACCAGCTGCATCTCGATCCAGGCTTTCAGCAGGAACATGTGCTCACGGCGAGTATTTCGCTGCCGCATGTCAACTACGGCAAGAACGAGCAGGTGGCGCGATTTTATGACCAGCTGGTCACGAATCTGAATCGACTTCCGGGTGTCGAGAGCGCGGGCGCGGGCAGCGATCTGCCCTGGACCGGGTACGACGAGAATTCGGGATTCACAATCGAGGGAAAGAAGCCGCCTGCGGGAGAAGAGTTCCACGGGCGCTACCACATGGCCACGCCGGGCTACTTCAGCGCACTGGGGATTCCATTGGTGGCCGGCCGCTTCTTCACGGAAGCCGACACCAAAGACACGCAGCAGGTGGTCGTGATCAACCATGCAATGGCGGACAAATATTGGCCGCATGAGAACGTGATCGGCAAGCGAATGTCCTTTGCGGATGAGCCAAAGGAAAAAGACTGGCTGACAATCGTGGGGGTAGTCGGCGACGTAAAGGATCAGCCCAACAGCCCTGCCGCGCAACCGGCCTTCTGGTGGCCCGAACTTCAAAGCGGATGGACTTCGGACATGTCTGTGGTCGTCCGGGCGCGCGGCACTCCGAGCCTGCTCGCCGATGCGTTGCGCAACGAAGTGCATCGCATCGATCCCGCACTTGCCGTCGCGGACGTGAAGCTGATGGACAGCATCGTGGACTCGTCGGTATCGACGCCTCGTTTCGCATTCGCGCTGGTGGGACTGTTTGCGGGACTGGCGATCGTGCTCGCCGGCATCGGGACCTATGGCGTGATTTCGTATTCCGTCAGCCAGCGGACTCCGGAACTGGGCATACGCATGGCGCTTGGAGCGGCGCGGAGCAACGTGATGACCCTGATCTTGTCGCACGCCGCAAGGCTTGCGGGACTGGGGACGGCTCTTGGAGTGGTGGCGGCGTTTGGCCTGTCGCGGTTGCTGAAGAGCCTGATCTTCGATGTCAGCCCTGCCGATCCCGCAACGTTTGCTTCGGTCGCCGGGATCGTGATCGTGGTGGCGTTGGTGGCGGGTTATGTTCCGGCGCTGCGAGCGACCGCGACCGATCCGATGAACGCTCTGCGAGCTGATTGATCGCGCGCCAATAAGACGTAGTTGCGAATTGCAAGGAGGTCAACGTGGACGGGCTCTCTTTGTTTGTCAACAAACTTGCACGCCTTTTCGGGCGGGACAAATTCCGCTCCGAACTCGACGAGGAGATGGCCTTTCATCGCGCAGAGGCGGAGAAAGATTTTGTCGCTGACGGAATGACGCCCGAGGCCGCGCGCCGCGCCGCCGCGTTGCGGTTCGGAAATCGGACCAGGTTAAGAGAAGAGAGCCACGAGATCGTGGGCTTCAGGGCGGAGACGGTGGTTCAGGATCTGCGCTTTGCGTTGCGGCAGATGGGCAAGAACCCGGGGTTCGCGCTTACAGCGATTTTGATTCTCGCGCTCGGCATGGGCGTGAGCGTGGCCATCTTCGGGTTTGTGGATGCGGCGCTGCTGCAGCCGCTGCCCTACAGCGCGTCGGACCGGTTGATGTCGGTGGACGAGAACAGCGCGGTCTTCCCCCGTTCGAATCTTTCCCGCGACGACTACGACGACTGGAAGCGGATGAACAAGTCGTTCAGCTCCATCGAGGTCTACACCGGGACGGGATACCTGCTGCATACTGCGTCAGGCACAGAGCCGGTGCCGGGAGCGCGGGTCAGCGATGGCTTCTTTCGCACGCTGGGCGTGAAGCCGATGCTTGGTCGCGACTTTCTGCCGGGCGAGGACAGGCCGGGCCAGGCGAAGATCGTGATTCTCCCCTATGGAACGTGGCTGAAACGCTATGGCGGGCGCCGCGACTTGATAGGGCAGTCGGTAACCCTCAGTGGAGATGCCTACACGATTGTCGGCGTGCTTCCGCGCGAGTTCGCTTTTGCTCCGATCGGAAACAAAGAATTCTGGACCCCGTTGCTCGACAAGAACGGCTGTGAGCAGCGGCGGAGCTGCCACGATCTTGATGGAATTGGACGGCTTCGAGATGGCGTGACCCCGGGTGCGGCGCTCGAGGAAATGAAGGCGATCGCGGCGCAGCTGGAGAAGCAGTATCCGGCATCGAACCACGGACAGGGCGCGAGCGTGTTTCCGCTTTCGGAGTTGATTGTGGGCCAGGTGCGGCCGATTCTGCTGACACTGCTGAGCGGCGCGGGGTTGCTGCTGTTGATCGCCTGCGTGAATGTGGCGAGTCTGCTGCTGGTTCGATCGGAGAACCGGCGGCGCGAGGTTGCCGTGCGTGGAGCCCTGGGCGCAACTCCGCTGCGCCTGATGCGGCAATTCATCACCGAAGGATTGCTGCTGGCCGCGGCGGGAAGCTTCGCCGGCGGGCTTGTTGCGGTGTGGATCATGTCGCTGTTGAAGCGCCTGGTCCCCAAAGTGATGGCGGATGCGATGCCTTACCTTGCCGGAGTGGGCATGAATGCGCACACGGTGATGTTTACGGCGGGGATCGCACTGGGGGCGGCATTGCTCATGGCGGCCACTCCCACGATGCGCTTGTCGTTCCAACGCATTCGCGATGGTCTCGGCGACGGCGACCGTGGTGCCGCAGGCCGCTTCTGGCGACGCATGGGCGCTAATTTTGTCGTCGTTGAACTGGTGATCGCGGTGGTGTTGCTGGTGGGCGCGGGGTTGCTGGGGAGGAGTTTCTATCGCCTTCTGCATGTGGAGACGGGCTTCGACGTGACGCACCTGGCCACGGTCCAGGTGATGGCATCGGAGAGCGCCTACCCGAAGAACGAGCAGAAACTAGCGCTGCTCCGCGAGGTCGCGCGGCGCGCGTCGAGTCTACCCGGCGTGCAATCGGTGGGATTGACTTCCGATCTGCCATTGCAATGCAACTGCGACACGGACTGGATTCGCATCGTGGGCAAGCCATTTCATGGGGAACACAACGAAGTGGATGAGCGCGACGTGAGTCCGACCTATCTTCCGACGCTCAAAGCAAGACTGGTGCGCGGGCGCTTGATGACCGAGGATGACGATGCGTCCAAGCCGAACGTGGTGGTGATCAATGAAACGCTGGCGCGAAAGTATTTCCCGGGCGAGGATCCCATCGGCCAGAAGATCGGTAACGGCGCATTGGATCCCAAGTCGATACGCGAGATTATCGGCGTCGTAGCCGATGTGCGCGAAGGGGCCCTGGACGCCGAGGTATGGCCGACAGAGTACGAGGCCATCTACCAGGGACCGAGCAACTTTTTTGCGGTGGCCGTACGCACGTCGCAGGATGAAAAGTCCATTTTGCCGTTGCTGGTGAGTACGCTGCACCAGGTTGATCCCAATCTGGGCGTCTATGGCGAACAGACCATGCGGCAACAGATGGACTCGACCCAGGCGGCGCTGATGCATAGCTTCTCGACATGGCTGGTGGGCGGCTTTGCGGTGATGGCGCTGGTGCTGAGCGTGGTGGGATTGTATGGGGTGATTGCTTACTCGGTGAGCCAGAGGACGCGCGAGATCGGCGTGCGCATGGCGCTGGGCGCGCAGCGCCGTTCGGTCTACCAGATGGTGATGCGGCAGGCCGGATGGTTAACGTCGATCGGGATCGGCCTGGGGCTGATGTGCGCCGTGGGCGCTTCGTTGGCGATGCGCAAAGTGCTGTTCGGTGTGGCGGCCTGGGACGTTTGGACTTTGGCATCGGTGGCGATTGTGTTGGGTTGCGCCTCGCTGCTGGCGAGTTTTCTGCCTGCACGGCGCGCGGCGCGGGTGAATCCGTGCGAGGCGCTGAGGGCTGAGTGAGAAGGGAAGGGAAGGCTGGTCAGGGGGGATCTTTAATATCCCAGGTCTCAGAATCGAGACCTGGGGCACCCACATGATTCAGGCGAAGTGAAGGAAGCGGCTCGGGGTCAACCTTGCGCCGGGGAAGACCAGTTCCAGGTTATTGGCGCCGAGCGTGCGCGTAACGAGCTCTCCCAGGACCTGGCGATAGTCAGTCGTGAGGGCGAGGTCGCGGCCTTCGTTAAGTTGCTCGTGGGCAAGACCGGGCCACCGACCATGGACTCTGCCGCCCTTCACATCTGCTCCCAAAACAAACATCGCATTGGCGTGGCCGTGATCGGTGCCGCCGGTGCCGTTTTCGCGGGCAGTGCGGCCGAACTCCGACATCGTGACCAGCGTTACGTTGGCGGCATCGTCTCCCAGGTCGCGCCAGAAGGCCGCGATGGCGTTCGAGAAATCGCTGAGGCGATTGGCGAGCTGGCCATTGACGCTGCCCTGATTATGATGGGTATCCCAGCCGTTGACGTCGGTAAAAGCAGCCTCGACTCCCAGGTTGGCTTTGAGCAACTGCGCGATCTGTTTCATGCTGTTGCCGAATTCGGAGGCCGGATAATCGGCGCCCGCGGCGGGCTTGTACTGCGCTGGATTGGCGGCGCGGAGCATCTTCACCGCGTCGAACGTTTCTTCGCCGGTAGAGTGGAAGATGCGATCGCCGCTGGCACCGTACATGGCTTCGAATGCGGCGGCTGCGGGAGTCGTGGCCGGACCACGTCCACCTACGGTGAAGTCATTCACATTGTTGAGCGCGATCGCGGGAATTCTGCCGGCAAGTGTGCGCGGAACATTGGCGCCGAGAGCCAGGGCGCGAAATGCGGAGTGTTCCTGGCGCCTGCGCAGGTCTTCTGATTGGAGTGCGCGATTCAGCCAGCCGTCCTCGGTGCTCTTTACGCCCGGCGTGCCAGACTCCATGTAGTCCTGGGCATCGAAGTGCGAGCGCGACATGTCGGGTGAGCCGGCCGCGTGCACGATAGCGAGGTGTCCCTGGTCATAAAGCGGCTTGACGGCAGCCATCGAGGGATGCAGCCCGAAGAATCCATCGAGATCGATGACCTTGTCGGGCGGGATCGCAATGCCGGGACGCATGGCGTAGTAATTCTTTTCACGATAGGGCACGACGATGTTCAGCCCGTCGGCAGCGCCACGCTGAAAAACCACGACCAGCCTGCGGTTCGGCCCCGGTGCGCTTTCTGCCAGCACGGAGCGGACGAGAAAGCCGGGAATCGTGGTGGTCCCGGCGAGCACCAGTGCGCCTTTGTGGAGGAAGAAGCGGCGATTGGTCTGCATAAAGAATCCTTTTCAGCGGCGCTGGAATTCCGGCGAGCCGAGCAGAAGTCCGGCCAGCAACTGGTCTTGCTTTTCGATTGCGGCTGGGGCGGGCGAGCGGTTTTCCGACACCGGCATGGATTGGGCGCGCTGTTGCGGGTGCGCGGCTTGCCCATTCGTGTTTTGCGCCGCGAAGTGTTCGAGCACCGCGGACCGCGTGGAGTCGCTGACCCCGCCGGAGATCAGGATCGATTCGAGGCGCGACTCTTCGGATTGCGGATTCGGCATCGGCGCGGCGGGCTGCGAATCTTTGGAGGACCAGCTTGTCGAGATTCCGGGAAGGCGGCTGGCGGCAAGTGAGAGAGCAAAATTCATGCGGTTAACCAGTGCTTCGGTCGAGATCCAGTCAGACGCTTCCCATTTGTAGCCGGTGGGCGGAATGGCGCCGTACAAAGGCATGCCCATCTCTCGCAGAGCGTTTGCCAGCGGCCGGAGATTGGTGATGTCGGCGTTGCTGGCGCGGGCCGCGGAGACGACGTACTCGAGGGGCGTCTTGACCTTGGCGCGATACACCGTGGTTGACCAGAATTCGGGTGAATGGAACATGGTCTTGAGCACGGCGGCAATGTCGCCGCCGGAGGATAGATACGATTTGCCCATGCGATTGACGAGGCTTTCGGGCGGGTCGTCGCTGACGAAACGCACCGCCAGCTTGCGCGAAATAAAATTCGCCGTTGCGGGACGCGCGGCCAGACAGTGCAGCAGGTCGCGTCCTTCGCGCTCGCCGTTCTCCTTGAACTTCTTGCCGAGCGCCTTCTTTGTGCCCGGCTCGTGCCGGTTGGAGTTAAAGACAAATCCGCCACCGCGCTGCGGTCGATCGACTGTCCAGCCGGTAAGAATGCGCGCGACCTGGATGACGTCGGCCTGGGTATAGCCGCCATTGACGCCCAGCGTGTGAAGCTCCATCAATTCGCGCGCGTAGTTCTCGTTCAGGCCTTCCTGGGCCTTCTTTGGTTTGCCCGCGTTGCGGGCGGCATTCATTTTGGCGCGTTCCGCGGCTCGTGAATCGGGGCCGATGCTCTCCGCGTTGTCCAGATAGAGCAGCATGGCCGGGCTGTGCGCCGTTGCTTCGAGCAGGTCTTCGAATTTGCCCAGAGCGTGGGGCCGAATGGCGTCCCGCTCATAGCTGACCAGGTAATATGGCATGGCTTCGTTCTTGCGCAGATAGACATTGAAGTGATTGAACCAGAAATCGGTCATCACTTCCTGGAGCTGAGCATTCGAATAGATATCGCGCGTGAGGCGCTGGGCGATGAGTTCTTCGGCGACGGCGCGCTGCGGATTCTCGAGCGCGCCGACGGTTTCTTTCATCTCGGGACTGAGGCCGGCGATGAGGGCCGCGCGCTGCGGGCCTCGGAGGGACTTGAAGAATTCGTCGAACTCAGCGGGCTGCATGGCGCTGAGGCGGAGGATGCGTTGTTGCGGAGGAAGCGCCAGAACTGCCGGGACACGCGCGGGATCCGTCTCCGATGGAGTCGATGCGGCGGCCATCACAGTTGCCGGCCGGGTGTCTTCCCCATCCGTGTCGAGCGAGTCGAGTAATTTCGCGGCCGCGCCGTTGGAAGTCATCACGGCAGTCGCTTCCATCGCGGGCGCCTGGGCGCTTTTGGTTGGCAATACCTCGTTCTGCTTTTCCTGTTTTTTCTCTGCTACACGGAACATCTGGTTTTCGTAGACCGCGTGCAGCGCGCCTTGTTCTGGGACGGGGACTTTGCCGGCGATCGCTTGGCGGATGACCGCGTTGCTGGGCATGCGGTAGAGCAGTTCCTCGCTGCTCAACTGCACGGCCGGGTACTGGGCGAGGCGCGCGTTCAACTCAGGCTGGTCGATCGCGGCAGGATGGAGCTGTTGATCGAACCAGCGGTCGAGGCCCTGGGCGCGAACGGTTTCGAGGTCGCCGGGACGCGGACCGAATGTGAAACGGTTCAGCGCGTGGAGGATGCGCTCGTCACCCTCGATCTGACTTGGGTGATACGTGGGCCGGGTCGCGGCGGGGGCCGGGGCCGGCACCCGATCGTGGGCGGCTGGCTGGTCGACAGCCGCCGGCGCTGCTGGATTCAGCAGGCTGAAACACGCGATTGCAGCGAGTGATCGTTCAAAAACCGTCCGTCGATTCGTGGCACTCACTTCTTTCTCCGATTGGGTCGCAGCCGCAAATTGAGAGCGCCCGCCAACCGGGCGCGCAGGGAAGCTTGCTCTTCTGAACCCCGGGCGTACGCGAAAGTTTCTGATTGCAACCGGGGAATTGAGCTATTCTTGGGTGCGCATATTCCCTCTGCGTCCTTAGACGTTTCGCAGTCCAGCGCGATGACTGCATACCTCCGGAACTCCAAAGGAGAAGGATCGATGAAACGCACCCTTTGCGCTTTCCTGTTTGTAGCCGCCCTTTGTCTCAGCAACATGACCGCAGCATCTGCTATCTCACCCGCGCAGAGCGAGGGAAAGTCTGCGACCCGTGCTCCGGAGATCAAATATGAGCGCTACAAGCTTGCCAACGGGCTTGAGGTCCTGCTACACGAGGATCACAAGCTGCCCATCGTCGCGGTCGACATCTGGTATCACGTGGGACCGGTCAAGGAGCGAGCGGGAAGGACCGGCTTCGCGCACTTGTTCGAGCACATGATGTTCGAAGGCTCGAAGCATGTCGGCGAAAAAGCGCACATCAAATATCTTGAGTCGGCTGGGGCGACCGACATCAATGGCACTACCGACTTCGATCGGACGAACTACTTTGCAACCGTTCCAGCGAATCAACTCGAACTGGCGTTGTGGCTGGAGAGTGACCGCATGGGGTTCCTGCTCGACACGCTGGATCGCGCCAAGCTCACGAACCAGCGCGACGTGGTTCGCAATGAGCGCCGCCAGGGCGAGGGCACGCCCTACGGGATTGTCGACGAAGAGGTCTTTCACCAGCTCTTTCCCAAGGCTCATCCCTACTATGCCAGCGTGATCGGATCGCACGCGGATATCGAAGCTGCCCGCCTGATGGATGTGCGCGAGTTTTTCACCGAATACTACGCGCCCAATAACGCCACAGTTGCGATCGCCGGCGATTACGATCCCGACACAATCAAAGGACTTCTCGAGAAATACTTCGGGCCGATTCCACACGGGCCGCCTGTTCCTCCCACTACGGTTGTGACGCCGCCGATCACGTCAGAGCGGCGCATCACGGTCACGGACACGGTGCAACTGCCCAAAGTGGATATGGCGTGGCTGTCTCCGTCCGCATTCACCCCGGGGGATGCGGAAGCCAACCTGGCCGGAAACATTCTTGGAACAGGGAAGTCCAGCCGCATGTACCGGGAACTGGTCTACAAGCAGCAGATCGCCCAATCGGTGACCTGCTACCAGGTCTCGCTTTCTCTGCAGTCGGTGTTCGAATGCGAACTCATCGCCAAGCCGAATGTGACGCCCGAGAAGCTGGAGGCGGAGGCGGAGAAGATTGTCGATGGATTCGCGCAATCCGGTCCCACCGCGGCGGAGGTGGAATGGTCGCGAAACAAGGTCGAGACGCAGCTAATCTCGGGGCTCGAACGCCTGGGAGGCTTCGGCGGGGTAGCAGACGTACTGGATCGGTACAACCAGTACACCGGGGATCCCGGCTATCTCCCCAAGGACCTGGCTCGCTACGATGCCGCCACGCCCGCCAGTGTGCAGAAATTCGCGCAGGCGACGCTTGGCAAAGACCAGCGCGTGGTGGTTTTTGGACTCCCTGGCAAGAAGGTGCTGAACGATGTGCCGCGCAGCCCCGACGATACCGATGCCAACGTAAAGATCAATCCCGAGCACACGCCGGAATTCGAAAAGGAGCAGGCGTGGCGGGCCGCGGCTCCCAAGCCAGGACCGGAGAGGGCTCTCGTACTCCCCAAGCCGTCTGTATTCACACTCGGCAACGGGCTGACGGTTTACCTGGTCGAGCGCCACGAGTTGCCCATCGTGAGCGCCCAGTTAGTGATGCTGGCAGGAACCGCGGCCAATCCGGGGGGCCGGCCAGGACTGGCCGGCCTCACGGCGGCCATGCTGACCGAAGGTACAGCGAAGCGCTCCGCGGACGACATGGCCAACGAGGCTGCAATGCTGGGCACCGACCTTACTGTCGACAGCAATTCGGACACCGCGCAATTGAATATTTCTCTCCTGTCGTGGCACCTCCGGAACGGGCTGGAACTGATGGCCGACTCGGCCGAGCATCCAGCGTTTCCTGCCGCAGACCTGGACCGGATACGCGCCAACCGCCTGACGTCGATTTTGCAGGAGGAGGATGATCCGCTCCAACTGTCGCTGCGTGCGGGTACGCGTAGTCTGTTTGGCGGTTCCAGCCCCTACGGATATGACGCTCTTGGAACTGCCGACTCGCTGCACACCATAACGCGCGACGAGGTGGTGAAGTTTCATGCCGGCCATTACGGACCCAAAGCCAGTCTGCTCGAGCTGACCGGAGACGTGAGCCCTGCCGAAGCGCGAAAACTGGCCGAAGCGGCTTTCGGATCGTGGTCCGCTGCTGGGGGTTCGACGGCCATCCCTCCGGCTCCACCGACGCCGCGAAGAAAGATCGTGCTGGTGGACAAACCGGGTTCTCCGCAGACCGCGCTGGTGACGTTCGGTGTCGGGATGGAGCGGAAATCACCGGACTACCCGGCGGTCAGCGTGATGAGCACCATGCTGGGCGGGTTGTTCTCTTCGCGGATCAACATGAACCTGCGCGAAGAGCATGGGTACACGTACGGGGCGTTTTCGTTCTACTGGTTCTATCGCGGCACGGGTCCGTTCGTTTCGGGAGCGCTGGTGAGGCAGGATGTGACGGCGCCCGCGGCGGAACAACTGTTCAAGGAACTGGACGGAATCAACACCCGGCCATTGACCGATGCCGAACTGAGGATGGCCAAGGACAACATCATCCGCTCGCTTCCGGGGAATTTCGAAAGCGCGCGCGGGGTGAATGGGCAGTTGTCGGACCTGTGGTCGTTCGGGTTGCCGCTTGATTACTACACCAAGTTGCCGGCGCAGATTGAGGCGGTCACTTCGGCGGACGCGCAGGCCGCGGCCGCGAAATATGTGCATCCTGAGAATCTTCTCGTGATCGCGGTGGGCGACAAGAGCAAGATCGAAACAGGTCTGAAGGATCTGAAACTGGGTCCGGTGGAGGAATGGAAAGAGGAGTCCTCGGCGGCAGCGCAGGGCTCGAAGCAATGATTCGGAAGGCCGACCGTTTTTGCGAGGCTGGACTCAGAAACTCGGACAGCTAGCAGCCTTTTTTGCACCGCGTCATGATGGCGGCGTGCAGCCGCTCGCGCAGGCCTGCGGGCATCTCGTAGATCTCGTGAGACCGGTAGATCTGGATGGTCTTGCGGGTGGTGCTGAGGGTGACCTCGCAGTGCTCGCAGCCGCGCAGGTGGTCCTGCAGGTCGGCGCGCATCTCGGTAGTGACCTCGTCATCGATCAGGTCGTCGAGCAGGGAGAGGAACTCGGTGCAGGTCACTTGTCAATACCCATTGGAGCAGGTCCCACAGCCGCAGACCCACTTTTCCGTTTGAAGTAGCGGCTCAGGCGCTCGCGAAGCTGCAGCCGTGCGCGCAACAGGCGCGACTTGACGGCAGGAATGCTGAGGCCGAGCGTTTCCGCCGTCTCTTCCGTCGAGAGTCCTTCCACATCGCGCAGGGCGAATACAACTCGAAACCCCGGGGGGAGCCCCTGGATGGTCTTGCGCAGAATCTCGGCCAGTTCCGATTGCGTATAATTCTGCTCCGGATCGGGCGCCCAGTCGGCCAGGTCGCGGGGAACGCTGCCTTCCTCGGTCTCGACGTCCTCGTCGATCGAAACCATTCTGCCGGTGCGCCGCCGTCTCAGGCGCATCAGGCTCTCGTTGACTGCGATCCGGACCAACCATGTGTAGAATTTCGAATTCCCCTGAAACTGATCGAGTTTTTCGTACGCTTTAAGGAACGCGTCCTGCATTACGTCTTCGGCGTCTTCGCGGTTTTGCGTAATGTGCTGCGCAATCCTGAAGACCTGCCGCTCGTACTTGCGCACCAGCGTGTCGAATGCCGTAACATCACCCTGGCGTACCCGCTCGACCAGGGCCACGTCCGGGTGCTGCTCGTTTTCTCCTGCAATCGATTGGATGGTCGCCATGGGAATTGGTTGCGGAATTCCTTTGGAACTTGAACGGATTGGGGTACCGGCCTTAAGAAACCAGTGTACCGGACGGGCCGCCGGGAGGCCAAACCGCGCTACCCTTGCGCGGCGCCAAGGAGTCTATCGCACAGAAGTCGTAGAGTTCGCACATAACGAGAGAGGTACGTCACTGTCCCTCCGTCGAAAATCCGCTTACATTGGAAGCATGAAGATTTCCGCCACGCCGAAAGGGCCAGCCGGGATTGCTTTCCGGGGAATGGCTGCTCTTTTGGTGGTGCTCATTTCCGCCAGTCCCGTGTACGGGCAGGGAACTGGCGATCCGGCTGCACCTTCCGCCAAATCGTCCGGAACTCACACGAAGAAGGCCACTTCCACCAAAAAACATTCGTCTCACAGCAGCGCAGCTTCGCACGCTGCGGCATCGCGCCGGAACACCCGCCGGAGGGGAACCAAAGCGCAGCGGATGGCGCGCACCGCCCGGATTAAACAGGCATTTGTGGCTTCAACCGAATTGCGTCCAATGGCGCAGCAATTGACCACGCTGCGCACCCCAGCTGCTTATGCGGGCGTGACCGCTTACGCACACCGGCAGACCGGCGATGCGGCCGCTGCCGCCTACTTGTCGCTGGGGCACGCTTACCTGCTCGACAAGCGTTATCCCGACGCAGCGGCCAATTTGCGCCTGGTGCGCCATAACAGCGAGGTCCTGGCCGACTATGCGGATTTTCTGGCCGCGGAGGCCGAGCATGATCAGGGAAATGAGGCCGCGGCTGCGGCGCTACTGCAAGGCTTCAATGAGCGCCACCCGGACAGCATCTTCGACATAGAAGCTCCGGAACTGGAGGCGAATGTGCTCCTGGCCCAGGGTAACCCGACTGCGGCGCAGCATGCATTGGCCAGCATCGCCGACGAGGGGGCGGAGCTTCCGAATTACGAACTGACTCTGGGCAAGATTGATTTTGCACTCGGGCAACAGGAGGAAGCCGAGCGCGTTTTCAAGAAGCTGTTGTTGTCGCATCCTTTGAGCCCGGAGGCAGGAGTGGCGCGCGCCAAATTGACGGCCATAGGGGCTGAGAGCAGCTTGACCGCCGCCGAATTGCGCAGTCTGGGCGATGCCTTCTACAACGCCGGCCGCTATGCCGAAGCGGGGGAACAATACCACGCCCTGGCTCGCAACGCGACCTTGCCCTCGGGTGAACGGAATGGGTTCGCCGTGTCCGCGGCGGCATGCGACCTGAAGTTGAAGCGGCTGACCGAGGCACAGGCCCTGGCACTTGCCGACACGGAGGACGACAATGGCGCGCGACGCCAGTATCTTCTGATGGAGCTGGCGCGAAACCGCAGTGACGAGGCGGAACTGCAACGCATCGTCGAGCAGATGAAGACGCGTTTTCCGCAGAGCTCGTGGCTTGCCGAGGCGCTGTTCTCGAGTGGCAACATGTACCTTTTGCGGCGCGATTATTCCAGTGCCGCCACTTACTACAGTTACCTGGCCACGCATTTTCCAGCGCACAAGAACGCCGCCGCGGCGCACTGGAGAGCGGGCTGGTTGAACTACCGGCAGGGTCTGTACAGTGATGCGGCCCGCATCTTTGACGAGCAGATCAAGCTTTTCCCGAACGCTACCGAGACAGCGGCTGCCCTCTACTGGCGGGGACGGCTGTACGAGACGCAGGACAATAATCGCGCCCTCGCCGCCACCAACTATCGCACCGTTTCACGCGTGTATCAGCACTATTTTTATGCCCAGATGGCACGGCAGCGGTTGCAGGCTCTTGGCGAGTCTCTGCTGGTTTCGCAATCGCAGGCGGAGACGATGCAACCCCTGCCCGTCCCGCATTTGGCAGACACGTTTCCGGCCGACAGTCCGCATATTGCAAAGGCTCGCCTGGTAGCCAACGCCGGGCTGAACGATTACATCGCCCAGGAAATTGCGGCCGATCCCGATTCGGACAGCTGGAGCGCCCTGGCCGAGGCGCAGCTCTACGCTTCGTTTGGCGAAAGCTATCGCGCCATGCGCGCGCTGAAGCGAGCGCTGCCCTACGCGACATCCGCATCGATCAATTCGATCCCCCTGACCTACTGGCGGATTCTGTTTCCGCAGGCCTGGTGGGACACCATCCAGACAGAGTCGGCAAAGAATGGTCTTGATCCTTACATGGTGGCGTCTCTGATCCGCCAGGAGTCGGAATTCAATCCATCTGTTATCTCCTACGCCAACGCGTACGGCCTGATGCAACTGTTGCCGTCGGTAGGCAAAGCGATGGCTCGCGAAGAGGGAATGGGTCATTTCGAGACGTTTCAGTTGCTCGACCCTGCCACCAACATTCGCCTGGGGACACGGTATCTTCGCAAAATGCTGGACCGCTTTGGGGGCGTGCAGGAATACGCGCTGGCCGCCTACAACGCGGGCGATGAACGGGTAGTGGACTGGCAGGCAGCCGGGCCCTATCATGGCATCGATGAGTTTGTGGAGTCGATTCCTTTTACGCAGACCCGGGATTATGTTCAGGGGATTCTGCGCAACGAGGATATCTATCGATCGATCGACGCAGCCGCTGGGACGCAAAGCAAAACAGGAATCGGAGCATCGCGGTAATTGTAGTCAGTGGTGAATGTTTGCGAATGCAGGAATCCTGGTTGATACGAGCCGTGCAGGTTTTGTGTTGACGGAACGATCGTTCGCCCGGGACACTGTTTCCAGCCCTGAGGAGTCCAATCTCTGGGTTGCCATTCGCAGCCTGCTGTTGTTGCAAGACAGAGCCGGGCGATTTTAGACAGAATCCTGCTCTGTTGCATCTCAACGTTGGGAGGGCAGGATGTCAGCCGACTTACAGTTTCTGGAAGAATGGATCCCCGAACGAATGGACCCGGGAACCGTGTTTGTCCTCCAAAATCAAGGCAAACTGGGACATGCCCAAAACCCATTCGTCGCCGTAATGTCGTGTCCGCGATGCGGCACCATGGGCCTGATCACGCGTCGTCAGCTGTGCGGCGGAGAAATCATGATCTGCGGCGGCGATGTGTGCTCGGCCGAGTACCAACTGGAGGGGGAGAACATTCGTTTCCGCAACCCGCAGTAAATGGGTTCGAACGGATGACTCGCTCGTTGAACAGGGACTTGACGCTGCGCGTGCCGAGTCGGCGCCGTGGCCGGATGATTGTCGAGAACAAGTTGATTTCGATTCCACGTTTGGTTACGGCGGTCGCACGTATTCTGCAAATTTCTAGATGGCAGGGTTCTCTTGAGCGCGCAAGGCCAATCCATGCGCGACCGAGGTGAATTCGTGCCCGCCACGAATCCGGTCCTTCCCAAAACGGCTTGAGAAGATGCGGCGTACGGAAGGAACGAACGAACTTCCTCCAGTCAAAAAAACGCGATCGACCTCGCGCGGATCGATGCCTGCTTTCCGCAGCAGCGAATCGACGGATCCCTCGACGGCTCTCAGATCGTCGGCGATCCAGGTTTCGAACTCACGGCGAGTAATGGGAATTCGCAGGTCCAGACCGCCGTCATGGAAGCGGAACTCCGCGGATTCATGCTGCGAAAGAGCAAACTTTACCCGCTGGATCGCCTGATGGAGCTGGAATCCCAGGTCCTGCTCGACAATGGCGATCAGGGCATCGATCTTCTCCGGTTCCAGGGCTCGGATGCGAGCGCTCTTCAGAATCTCGCGCACGTTATTTGTGCGCAGCAACGAGAGATAATGCCAGCGTTCGAGATTGGCATAGATCCATGCCGGAACGGCGGGAAGGATCTTGTTGAGCGAGCGCGCCTCGGAATTTGAGCCCAGGGCAGGGGAGACCAGCTTTCGCACGATCCGGGCGTCGAAAGCATCACCAGCCAAAGCAACGCCGCTGTGGCCGAGGATTTCCTTCTTCGCATGACCGGCCGTCCGCGCGCCCGGCCCCACGCGCAAGAGTGAGAAATCACTCGTACCTCCGCCGAAATCGCCGATCAGGATCAGTTCGTCATGGTCGAGGGTGGACTCATACGACCACGCCGCGGCCACCGGTTCGAGTTCGAAATCCACGTGTTCAAAGCCGGCCATCTGGAACGCTGTGCGAAGCCGCGAAACGGCGAAGTCGTCATCGCCCGTGCTTTCCGCGCCGACGAAGCGAACGGGCCGTCCCACCATTGCTCGCCGAATTGGACGTTCGAACTGTTTTTCGGCTTGTTTGCGGAGGTCGCTGAGCATCCGCGAGATCAGTTCTTCGAGCCCGTGGCGCCGGCCAAACACCTCGGTCCCGCTCAACGTGCGGCTCGCGAGGTGCGACTTAAGCGACTGAACCAATCGCCCCTTCTCATCTGACTCCAGGTAGCGCTCGATGGCCGCTGGTCCTGACAGGCCATGGGTCCGCTTCATTCCACCGGGTGATAATAGCTGTTCGAAGTAGAGGACCGACCGGGACGAAAGTGTCTCGCTGCCCGCAAAGGTAAAAGACGCAAGTTCCACCTTGGAATTCCCAGTAACGAGCGCTACTGAGCTGTTTGTCGTTCCGAAGTCGATCCCCGCAACGCTCAAATGTTCCTCGTTTGAACCACCTGCTCAGCCACGCTTCGGGCGGCGGACAACTCTCACCTTCCCGGTCTTTTGTCCTCCGCAGAAGAATCGATCGTTTCCATCGGACTCGAGTCCTGAAACGTTGAAACCGGGCGGCATCTCGAGACTCTCCTGCACTTCCCCAGTTTGAAGATCGATTCGCCTCAGATCGCTCTCGTCGCCTTCTGAGGTGGCATGCCATAGCTCTCCGTCGACCCAGCTTACCCCGGTGACAAAGCGATTTGACTCGATGGTACGAAGAATCGCTCCAGTGTCGGGATCGATTTGATGAATCTTCCGGTCCCGATACTGTCCTACCCAAAGCGTGCCGTCGGCCCACGCCAGCCCCGAGTCTCCGCCGCGGCCGGGCGCCGGGATCATGGCCAGCACACGGCCGCTCATGGGATCTATCTTCTGAATGCGATCCTCTGCGATCTGAAAAATATGCCGGCCGTCGAATGCCGTTCCCGCATGCGCCGCGACATCGATTGAACGAACTGCTTTTCCGCTTACAGGATCGAACGCGTTCAGCTTGTCTCCGGACGCAAACCAGACGTGCTGACCGTCGTAGGTGACTCCATCGACTCTGTCGGCACCTGGAAAGGGACCGTACTCTCGAATGATTTCGGCGCTAGATCGTTTCATAGGTCCACTCTAATCAATCGGCAGTGGTGCGGGGAGTAACAAAGTGGTCGTGAATCCGGGCACCGGCGGGGTGATCCAACGACGAGCTCGCGCGCGGCCGAACGACTGCACCTTGCCTGCTGCGGCGAGAGAATCGAGCGCGCGCTGAACGGAGCGCTGGCTCGTTCCCAGCGCAAGCGCAAGGGCCGAGCTTGACCACGACTCACCGTCGGCAAGGAATGCGAGCACTGACCCATGTTCGTCTTCGACAGGCCGCGCCAGGACGACGACTTCGCGTGCGGAACGAGGGGCCAGGGTGAAACCACGTTGCGTAGCGCTCACTTCGACCAGCTGCCGAAGGAACCTGCGAAGCCGGCCGATTTCAACCCGCAGCCGCGCGCGATGAGATTCATTGACGAATTTCGATCCGAATGCGCGAGCGACGAGCACATCCCTCGGTACGTCGCCGGGAGATGCTTCGCCCAGCGCCCGCGCAAGCGCGAACAAGACTGGACGCGTCGCGAGCGAAACCACTGTGTGTGCATCCCGCACGACGTTTCGGCAGGCGTCAACGACGATCGCTCCTGACGCCAGCAACGCTTCGACTTCTTCGAGCAGGAGCGGTCGCTCTTCGCCGCGTGCAATGAGCCGAGCCGCCGGCGTGTCGAGAACGAGAGATGCGCTTTCCACCTCGGCCGTCAAGGCGGCGATTCCCGCTTGCCGCGCGGCACGCTCGGCCCGAGCAAGCGCGGCGCGTGCGGCCTTGGTGCGTAAGCGGCGTATCGCGATTCCGGTAACAACGAGTTCGTGGACGGTCCGTGACGCGGGCGGGAAGGGCGTCGGGTCGAAATCGGCGAGCACGCGCTCCGCCTCGTCCAGACGCCCGATGAGGACGAGCCGCCGGACCTCAAGATACCGCGCGTGCGCGGCGTTGACGCGATCGCCGTGAGCTTCAAGAGTGGCACGCGCCGCGTCAAGCGCCTTTGCAGGCCGGCCCAGGTCGCGCGAGGCAAGAGCGATCTCGGCTTCGGCGACGATGCACCGCGCGCGGGCCACGGATTCTTTCGGACCGAAGGCGCGGGTCGCCTTGCGAAGGAGTTCCTTCGCCCGCACAAACTCTCCGAGCTGCGCCATTGCGATTCCGCGAAGCGCGAGCGCAGGCGCATCGTCGCGCAGCGCGACTCGCTTCAATGCGCCGAGGGGATCACCTGCGGCGAGGGCCCGTGCTGCGGCTGTAATCAGCGAATCCATCCGAATCCCGCCACACTTGTCACTCCCAGGTCGTTCGATAGCTGCATCAGTATTTGTACATGACTGCCAGACAACCGGTCATGTCCGGGACGAAATTCCAGGACGAAATGAATTCCGAAATCCGACGATGGGAGAAAAGACGATGACGACACAAATGGCAACAAGCGAAGAGAAAACGGATCGCGCGATGAACACACCTCCGGTGGTGTCACAGCAGGAGTGGGAGGCTGCGCGCCAGCGGCTTCTCGTGAAGGAAAAGGACTTGACCCGCTCCCGCGATGCGCTGGCCGCTGAACGCCGGCGGATGCCGTGGCAGGCAGTGGATACGAAGTATGAGTTCGACGGACCCAGGGGCAAGGTCAGCCTGCTCGATTTGTTCGAGGGCCGGCGGCAGTTGATCGTCTATCGCGCCTTCTTCGAGCCCGGGGTGTTCGGCTGGCCCGACCACGCCTGCCGCGGCTGCTCACTCGGCGCCGATCAGGTCGCGCACCTGACCCACCTGAACGCCCGCGACACCACGCTCGCCTACGCCTCACGAGCGCCGCAGGCGGACATTGCGCGGCTGAAAGCGCGGATGGGCTGGGAGATGCCCTGGTACACAATCACCGACGGCTTCGACGTGAACTTCGGCGTCGATCAATGGCACGGCCACAACGTGTTCTTCCGCGAGGGCGAGCGCGTGTTCCGCACCTACTTCATCAACAGCCGCGGCGACGAGGCGATGGGAACGCTCTGGAGCTATCTCGACATCACGCCCCTTGGCCGTCAGGAGCTTTGGGAGGATTCGCCGGAGGGTTATCCCCAGACTCCTCCGTACAAATGGTGGAACTGGCACGATAGCTATGACGCTGAGGCCGCGCCCGATCAGAAGTGGGTTAAGGTATCCGACGCTGGAGTAGCTGCCTTCCGCAACAAGGACGCAGAGGGGAAAGCGAGCTAGAGAAGGGTGCTGCTGCCCGGGTTGAGGAGACGGAGAGAGTACCATGACGAACCCAACATTGGTCGCCGGCAAATTCGAGTCTCGCATCTATGCAACCGCCGTTGCTCGCCTGGCTTCGGAGGAGCCGTCTCGACGAACTTTCTTTGGAACCTTAGTGATGGTGTTTGTCGTGTGTGCGGCGGTGACAACCGTCTGGTGCAACTCCATGTCGGCTTCTGGTGAAATGCCGATGCCAGGCGGCTGGACAATGTCGATGGCCTGGATGCGGATGCCCGGACAGACGTGGGCCGGCGCCACGGTCTCATTCGTCGGCATGTGGGTCGTGATGATGGCAGCGATGATGCTGCCATCATTGGCGCCGGTGCTATGGCGCTATCGCCTGTCCCTTCGGACGATCCGCGATGCGCGCCGGGGACGACTCACAACGCTGGTCGGCTTCTGTTACTTCTTCGCCTGGACACTCCTCGGATTAGCCGTCTTCCCAGTGGGCGCGGGGATGGCAACGATCGAGATGGAACGGGCGGCACTGGCGCGGGCGGTTCCCATCGCGGCCGGATGGGTCGTTCTTATCGCCGGCGTACTTCAGTTCACAAAGTGGAAGGCACATCACCTTACCTCCTGCCGGGAAGCGCCGGGGCGCGACTTCGTGCCATCGGCTGACCCCGGCGAAGCGTGGAGGCTGGGTGTGCATTTCGGGCTCCATTGCGGCCTCAGTTGTGCCAACCTGACTGCGATCCTTTTGGTTGTCGGTGTTATGGACCTGCGTGCAATGGCCGCCATTACGGCCGCTATCACCGCTGAACGTCTCGCACCCGCCGGTGATCGAGTGGCGCGAGCCACGGGACTCATCGTCGTCGGGGCAGGCTTGATATTGATCGCACAAGCAGCGCGGTTCCATTGGTTCATATTTTGCTGGTAAGCAATGTGTTCCAGATGTGGTGCTTTGGCCGGACTCCAAGAAGTGGTCCGCTCAGCGATCCATGCCTCGATTGCAGCGCGGCTGAAACCGTTCAGAGTTCCACTCATTCCGTGAAATGTGAGGCCAAGGCTATGCGTCGGGAGGCGAGTTTGTCGTAGTAATCCGACCAGTCGGCTATTTTCTCATTGTCTATCAGCACGATGGAGACCCCGTGCACCGAAACCGGAAACGTTAGTGAGACTCCAGCGTAGACAGGCTCTTTTACATTGGCACGAATCGTCCATTCCGTAATTACGCGATCGCCGCTCACGAAGATTGCGTCAGTCTGCAGCAAGAGTCTGGGTACAGTTCCTTTGCTTTTCGGAAGAATTCAGCCAGGCGCTCCTTGTTCTTGAATTCCAAGTCAACCCCGTGGTCCCTGTAGCTGAACTCTTCCGCAAAACAGGCGATCGCGTCGTCGATCTCTCCATTTCTTAGATGTTCCAGGACAGTGAGTACCACTCCTTCCAGAGCTTCTATTCCAACCAACATTTCAACCATTGCTGTTCTCCTTTTGCATCTTGTTTCCGCTCGATGGATCTCTCCGCACTCGCATGGGGACCAACTTCAGAGCCTGTGTAGATTTCCGGAAAGGCGGTGCACTATAGCGGTGGACTCTTTCGACGCCTACGCCGCGACTGCAGAACCAGCTTTATTCGCAATGACCTGCACATTGCAGAATTCCTTGAGCCCATCTTCGCTGAATTCAATGCCAATCCCTGAATTCTTATGTCTGCTGAATGGAATGTTGGGATGGACATTGAGGTGTTGATTGATCCCGACCGTCCCGGCATCAAGCTGACGTGCAACGGCGTCCAGTGATTCAGGATCTGTGCCCCACACGGATGCACCAAGGCCATATGGGGTCCCGTTGGCCAGCCGGACGGCTTCGTCGAGATCCTGGTACTTGATAACGGCGCGCAATGGTCCAAAGTTTTCTCGGATTACGTAAGTCGCTTCAGCAGGCGGATTATCCAGGAGTGTCACGGGAAAAAACAGGCCGGCACCCTCCGATGGAAATTCCCCTTGAAAGAGGATCGGAGCTTTCGCCTTTTGAATCTCTTCCCACGTTGTTTGCAAGCGAGCGAACTGGGGACGGTTCTGTATAGGGCCCAGGGTGGTCTCGGGATCAAACCCATCGCCGAGTTTCTGATGTTGAGCACAGGATATGAGTGCTTCCGCAAGATCTTGATAGATGCTCTCGTGCACAAAAAGGCGTTTGAGAGTGCAACACCCCTGGCCACTGAATAGAAACATGATTCGAAACAGGTGCTGGGCGATTGCATGAGGGTCGGCATCCGGAAGTACGATACCGGGATCGTTCCCGCCTAGCTCAAGGGTCAGGTGTTTCAGGGTTGGAGCGGCGGATGCGAAGACCTTGCGTCCGGTTTCCGAAGATCCTGTGAAGGAGACCTTCTGGAAGGCCGGGTGGGACGTCATCCAGGGGCCGAGGTCATCCCCTCCGCTGATCACATTCAAAACGCCCGGCGGCAGGATCTCACGAATGTAGTCGGCGGCTCGAAGTACCGTAAGAGGGGTAAAGACCGCTGGCTTCAGGACAACGGTGTTGCCGGCCAACAGAGATGGGAGCACTTTTGTGAAAGACAGCCAGAACGGAAGATTCCACGGACTGATCGCGGCGACAACACCCAGTGGAACATAACGTTTCGTAATCTGTTCGACACCGGCTTCGTTCGATGTCGAATCTCGTAGTTCCATCTGAAATAACGCCGGGGCATAGGTCTCGATAATCCATGTGATCTCGAATTGCGCCATGCTGTAAGGCCGGCCGTTTTCCGCTGTCAGGATCGTGGAAAGCTCATCGACATGAGCTTTGAGCTCTTCCACGGCAGTTCGAAGAAAATCCCTTCGCTCGTCCCAGGTCTTGTTGCTCCAAAGGGGAAAGGCTGCCTTTGCAGCATGGACCGCCTGCTCGAGACCGTCTTTCTGGGTATCGGTGACGCTTGCGAGTTCTTCTCCGGTTACAGGATCGGAGATCTTTATCGACCTCGATGAGTTGATTCTTTGGCCGTTCACTATATTCGGAAACCCCGCGCTCAGACGAGCCTTCTTTAGCGCTTGCTCGCGATTGGGATGGGGAATAGATGGGAGAGTTCCATTTGACTTCATACCAAGAGTCCCTTCGTCGCAATTGCCGGGCTTGCCAATCGTCCTAAAAACATCAGAATCCATCTGGCTGTATCCCGCGTTTGCTTTTGTCTGTTACGTTTCAATTCATCTGCAAATTTCTGCGACGGTGGTTCGATCTGGTCCAGGGGAACTTGTGAAAATCGGCTATCGCGTGGTTGGCCAAGGTAGCGGCGAGGCGCAACTCCATTGCTGCGTAATCCGCAGAGAGGATTCCCCACCCGGGACGCGGTTTGAGGAACCGACGGAAGAGGGGATCGCGAGGTACTTTTTGGGAGGCCAGGTTCTCGGCTAGGGATGCGCCCAGTGACTGTATTCCGTGAGTCGGGGCGAGGGAAAATCCTGATTATCGATGGACGGAAAGTGTCACAGGGGTGTAACACGGACCATAAGTGCTTTATATCCAGTAGATGGCGGAGAGAGTGGGATTCGTTCTCCTCCGTGTCTAATGGAATCTATAAGTTATAGATTTATTGATCGGTAACATGGGCTCAAACGGCATGAATGACGGGTTGGTAGCACAAATTAGCACAAAAGCTATTGGCCTTTCCCCAAGCCGGGGAACAATCCACGGTGAGAGCATAAGAGGCTCGGCCCCTTTTGAGCGCGTCGGGGACCGAAGATGCACCACCTTAGAGGAATTTATCTTGTCGTCGAGACGTAGTAAACGTTAGGTGACGGAAGGATTCCAAATCATGAATTGCGATGAATCAAAACGCGGCAAGAAACCAAAGAGCAGCGATCCGTTAGTTGGCTACTTGACACTCATGTCGATAGTTCTTCTGATAGCTCTTTTCGTGGCGTTCCGCTAGAGTGCGGGCCAATCCTAGCGAAGCACCCGGCACCACGGACGCCCTAGAACGGCCTCTAATGCGCGGCGCGGGCACGCGCCACAGTTCAGGGAATACTGAAGAACTTGCACTGCATATCCGTAACAAAAAAGCCTGACGGCGCTGTGAGGTCCGGGTGGGCACTTGCGTAGTCCGGGCGACCCTCAAAAGCCTTGTGAATGTCACCTAGCGTGGCCATGCCGGGCAGAATACCCAAATGCCGGTACGCATCGGTCGAAAGAGGGAGCTGGCCATAATGCTCTTTGAAAAAGTCCTTGAGCATGGTCGCAGTAATGGAACATGGTGCGCAACGAGTCAACCGCTAGTGTGGAGTTTTCGGCACGGAGGAATCTTGTTGGTTACTCCGCTAGGGGCAATTCACATCGCAGTTAGAAATAGTAATCCGGCCCGTACTGGCCGAGCCACTATAGCAGAGGATTAGCGCAAAAGTTTGTGATAAAAATCTAAGTCGTTTATTTTGTGGTAGTTTTCTATGGCGGAGAGAGTGGGAAGAAACTCCACGCTCTCTAAAGAAAGGACTTAATGGGGCTAATTTGCCCCGTTACCCTTTGCGTTACCCGAGAATCCGGGATACCTTCCGGCATGATTGCGGAGGGTCCATGCAGCAGCGCACCGTAGGTATCATGCTCCGAGTCAAAGATGACCACGGCTATCACCCTTTCTACCCAGCGATCGTGGCCGCAAACGGCACGATCAAACCCTTCTACGCGCGCATCGGAGGCAAGGAGGTTTATCGCCCCGACGGCGTCTACTATCTCCGCTACCGAGATGGAGCAGGGAAGCGCCACTACCGATTTGCAGGGCCTGATCCGAAACTGGTTCGCACCATGCAACTGCAACGCCAGCATGTCATCGCCGGGGAGAGGATGGGTCTGGCGACGGTGGAACCTCCACCTCCCGTCCGCGCGAAGAGGGTTCTTGTTGTGGAGCCACCGTCGGTCGCGCCGCTGGTCAACGCCCAGGCGCCTCCGGCGGATGCTTTGAGCCCCCGTCTTGCGTTAGCGCCCACGATTGACAGGTTCGTTCGGGAGATAACTGCGATTCGTAGTCGCGGGAGGGCCTATGGTTGTCGTCTGCAATTGGGCCTGTTTCTCAAGACGTTCAAGAAGACCTATTTGGACGAGATCAATGACGACGACGTGATCACTTACGTGGCGAGTCTTAAGGCCCGGAATCTATCGGATCGAACGATTGCAAATTATTGCGCCACACTGAACGCTTTTTTGCGACGCTACGAATACAAGGAGAAAGTGAAGAAGCGGTTCGTTCCGAAGCCAACTGAAAAGAAAGTGTGCGCCTACTCCACCTCAGATCTGAAGGCCATCTTTAGAGCGGCAGACCCCGACGAAGAGATGCTTTTTCGCTTCTTCCTCGGACTCGGAATGCGTGAACGGGAGGTAATGTTTTCGGCGTGGCGAGACATTGACTTCGAACGCGGTCTCTTCCATGTGACGGAAAAACCCGACGCGGGTTTCTCGATCAAGGACAAGGAAGAGAGGCTCATCCCGATCCCAACGGGGCTCCTGGAAGAACTCAAGAAGAGATGTCGGAAGCGAATGCATGAACGATGGATATTCCCCACCGACCGTGGGCAACCTGACGGTCACATGCTGAGAAAATTGCAGAATCTAGGTCTTCGCGCCAAACTGAACTGCGGTGAATGCCGGACGAAAACCGGAACGTCCTGTAAAGTAGCTGCTTGTTGCAAGCAACTGGGCCTTCACAAATTCAGGAGGACCTATGCAACGCTCCACCACGAGAATGGAGTCCCTATTCGAACGCTGATGAGCTGGCTGGGGCATGCGGAACTCGAAACAACCATTCGCTATCTCGCAGCCGCCGACCCCAGTTCGGAACATACGCGCATGCAGGTTGACAAGACTTGGGACGCGCTCGGATAGCGAGAAAAAGGGCCCACTCTCCTGACTGGGCCCCTTTGATTGCTGGTGTCAGGCTCCGTCCTGCCGTTTTCCGAGCCAATGCGCGAGCTGAACCGGATCAAATCGCACCAAATGGCCCACCCGTAAGAACGGAATTTCTCCGCGGCGCGTCCAGAGCTGAAGCGTGGTGATATGCACTCCGAGCATTCCGATTACCTCTTTGGAATTGAGCAATCCTTCTTTGCGGGTCAGTCTCTGGATCAATGTCTCGGTTCCTGTGGCTTCGTTTGGATGCAAATCTGCCAGAGTTCCTGAGGCTGAGACGCCGTTTTGCTGCGGGCGGCGCTTCAACGCACCGGCCGCATCAGATTGGGCGCGCCGTCCCGCTCGTATTTTTGACGGTTCAATTAAAGTTAGACTTGATGCTTGTGAAATTCGTGGCATTCAACCCCCTCAGCTCGGCGCCCGGCGTGAACTCACACTGAAATGGTTTGTAACCCAAGTCTCGAATTCGGTCAAAACACGATGTCACAGGCCAACTTGCGCTTGCCAGCCGCCTGAAACAGGATGCGGCAGTTGATTTCGGATGTCAGTTCAGTTTCCAGAGCTGGAGTGATTGCAAACTTGCTCCATCCCAGGCAGACTGTGACAGTCCGAAATGAAGACGGCAGATTGTCCCCACGGAGAAAATGATGGTACAAAAAAAGGGAGCCATTTGGCGGCAGATGCTGGATCGGGTTAATGCCTCTCTCCTTTGCTGAGGAAAAAAGCCAGATCCACGGAGACAGTCCATGCGAGGAAACTTCATCATTCTCACGCTCCTGGCGTCCGCATTTGTCGGATGCAAAACGGATCCGGCCCCGCCAACAATCGATGATGCCAAGGTCGTTTGGAACAATTTGAACTCCCGGTCCGGCCTCAAAGGAGACTTGGAATTAGTCGACATGACCAAGACGGACGGACAAATGGCCGAAGCTAACGGGGTTAAAATCTATACGCTCTTCTACGAAGTGCGAGAGAAACACCTGACTTCCATGGGGAACCGAAAGCCCGGCGATATAGAAACTATCAAGTCAAATTATGGATTTCAGAAGACCGAAGAAGGGTGGCAAGGACCCGACGGAACCCACTTCAAAGATTAAGCGGCTTTTTTGACCGAATTCGGACCGTGTCCTAGTCTCACCGCGAGCTGATCTATTCAGCAGCGGGGGATTTGGAAGGATGTTTCAGTCACCAGAGCAGGTATTATCCGGCTTGGGTCGCGTTGGCTACCTCACCGATAGCAAAACGGCCACGACCATCTATCTTGCAAGCGCAATCAAAAAGCCTGTCTTGCTCGAGGGCCCCGCCGGAGCCGGCAAGACTGAGCTGGCGCAGTCGGTAGCCCGGGCGGCCAGGGCAGAACTCCTCCGTCTGCAGTGTTATCAAGGCATCAACGAAGAGAAGGCCATCGGCCAGTTCGATAAGAGTCTCCAAGAGCTCTTTGTCCTCTTGAAGACCAAGGCTGACAGGCCCTGCGACTGGGAACAGATTCGCCGCGACGTGACCAGCCGAGCCTTCTTCCTGGCAGGACCTTTGCTCGCTGCGATAGAGCAGGAAGAACGTTGTGTCTTGCTCATCGACGAAATCGATAAAGTCGACTACGCGTTTGAAGCAGTTTTGCTTGAACTTCTTTCTGCATGGACGCTTTCCATCCCCAAGATGGGCACCGTCAAGGCGCGGACCATTCCATTCGTCTTCATGACTTCGAATCAGGAGCGCCGTCTCGGAGATCCACTTCGGCGCCGCAGCTTCTATCTGGTCGTCGATCATCCGACAGCGGAAAGGGAAGCGGCCATCGTCAAAAACAAGACACCGAAGGCAAGTGCAGCCACACATCGCTTTATTGCGGGCCTTGCGATGGCACTTCGCTCCTTCAATCTTGAAAAGCCGCCGAGCATCTCGGAGATGAATGACGTCGCTCAAGCCATGCAGCTACTTGGCATGAACGAAATTCTCGCAGTACATAAAGACATCATGCTTCCTCTGATTGTGAAGACGGAGGGCGACCGCAAGCGCATGCTTATGAAGCAAGCGTTCGAAGTCATCATTCATACGGCAAAGAAGAACGCCGATGCCATGGAAGCCGAGGAAGTGAGACCTACGATTGCCGCTATCGAGGGCCAGGTATGAAGCACTGCGTGTTGTGTGCTCCTCTGCTGCTGAGCGCGGTTGCGCCTACTTCATTCCACGGACAGTCACTTCCTGAGGACAGATATCCCGAGGCTGTCTATTACGCAAACGCTTACGCCGATCACTACGATCTGCCTCGCCAACTGGTGCACGCCATCATCGCCCAGGAATCCGGTTGGAACCCGAACGCTGTGTCGAGCAAGGGCGCCGTCGGGCTGATGCAATTGATGCCGGAGACCGCGTACTTGCATTCGGTGCCGGATCGCAGATCGATAAGGGACAACATCGGCGGTGGTGTTCGCTATCTGGCGGAACTCAACCGACTATTTCGTGGCGACCTTCGCTTGGTCGTTGCTGCCTATTACTGCGGCGAGCATCGCATCGCGAGAAGCGGCCTGCAATACCAGAATCCCGATGTGATTGACTACGTCCGCTCGGTCGAGCGGCGTTACGAGAATGAACTACGGCTTCATCGACCGAACAGCAATAACAACCATGGAAAGGGAATGGACCGATGATTCTTAACAGGCATGGATTTCTCGCCATCACTCTGACAATGGCGGCAACCACTGCGCTGAGTCAACAACAAACGACACACGAATCCCGGGAAGCGGCGGCTGATTCCGTTGCTTCTTCGCAAAATGTTCAGCCTGTTGTGTCCGATGTAACCATGTCTGCATCCACCGTCAATGACGTACATTTAAGACCTTTGTTTACGACTACGATTCGTCTACCCGATGTCGTCAGCTCTGTCGCCGTGGGTGCGCCGACCCTTTTTGAGGCAGAGCATTCCGATTCGGAGCCCCGGCTCGTCTATGTCAAACCTTCGACCAAACACCCGGCAGAGAGCAATCTTGTGATTACCATGCAGTCGGGGGAAACCATCAGCATGAGGCTGATTTCAGACGGCAGCTCGGCAGCCAATCCACTGGTTGATTTCATCGTCGATTACAGACCCCGACAAAGCTTCTTCATCGTATCTACGGACACTCGAGTCAATGCGTCACCAGAAGCGCCAGCAGTTGCAAGCCGCAAAGATCCTATCGACGGGGCTCTTGAGGGACAGTCTCGCGTTGCGACACCGGCATGGCAAAAGGGAGCATCACTGGACCATAAGTCGAAGAAGGTAGAACCCCCTGCAATAGCGGGAGCACTAGGCGAAGTCCAGCAATACGGTGGGAAGATGTTGGTTGCCTACTCTGTCAGAAATCAAAGTGACCATTGGATCGAGGTTCTTCCACCTCAAATCGAAGTGAGCAGTCCAGGAGATAACGAGCAAATCAAAAAGAAGGACAAGAATCGCGTAGTCGAGGCCGAACAGATTCAGGTGGAGGGCTTCCGGGTGAATGGACGCAGACTCGCTCCAGGGCAACGAGCCGATGGCGCTGTGACATTTGAGCGGCCGGGATTCAAACAAAGCCAGGAGAGGCTTCTTCTCCAACTCGTATCAGCGAATGCAGTCGACAAGCCGCTGCTACTCGCAGTTCCTTTCGTCGCGCCCGCCAACTAAGTCACTTCATGTCCCAAGGAGAAACTCATGCCCACACCCAGTCCAATCCCGAATGAGGAAGAAAGACAGTCGGTGCCTTCGAAATCCGATCGGGTCGATCCCGTTGCTTTGCCACCGCTCGAGAACCGTCCATTCGTTATGACAAGCAGAGCAGTTGGATCAGGGGGCCAGGACAAGACCAACCGCATGCTGCTTATCGCCATCGGGCTTTGCGTCCTCCTGGTTTGTTTCTTTGCATTCATCTCGACGAAAGGCTCGGGGAAGAGAAAAGGTACTTCGGAACAGACCGGAAAGCCAAACCTGGGTCGAGTGGTCACACCTTCCAGTCCCGGACAGATTGTTCCTGCTGACAAGATGACGGTGCAGCAAAACGCTGACGCCAAAACGGGGGCGCTCGACGCGCATGACATAGAGAAGACGAAGAGCCAGGACCCTAACGGCTTGGGAGCAGCCGGGGAAAAGGCGTCAACGCAAAAGCGAGTGAATAGAGGAGGGCGAACACTAGGTGACGTGGCCCCGTTTCAAAAACCGGACACCGATCCTGAACACCTCAAGAATTGGAATCCAGAGGCGTACTCTGGCTCCAACCAAGCGGGCAATGGGCAGCAAGCGCAAATAGACCGGCAAGTGGAAGAAGAATATGCCAAACCTTCCGTCGTCTTCATGGCACATGAGACAGGCGGAGCCAGCAAACGTGGTATCCAACTTCAGCCGGAACCGGACAACTTCGGATTCGAGCCTGGATATCATGTTGCGGCTCGGTTGGAGTCGATGGCCAGTACCGCACTGCATGCTCCGGTGACCGCAGTGATCGAGTACAACTATGAACGCGATGGCAAGCTTTTGATACCGGCCGGTTCACGGGTGGTCGGCAAGATTTCTCAAGCCGATACCTCGGGCATCATGAACATCGTCTTCGATTCGATTGAGATGACTGGCGGGGAAACAACTCCAATATCAGCAATCGCAGCGACAACTTCTCTTCAGGCTCTTAAAGGTCAAGTGACAGGCAAGAATGCCGGGCGCAGCTTCGCTGTGCGGGCTTTGGCTGGAATGGGAGAGGCGGGAGCGATGCTCGTTGGTCAGGGCAACGTCAACTCAGCGGTGAGTGAGTCCGATCTGATCCGCCAGCGTGCGGCTGAAAATATCGGAAATGGTGCCGACGCCCAGGTCACGGGCATGATGCTGACCCAGCACATTGTGGTCAGTATACCGGCGGGAACGGAAATCTATCTGATCTTTACTAAGGCTCAGAAGGCAAGTCCGAGTGCCGTTCAGACCATCTCAGCGGTCGGGGAATCCCAGTAGCCAATACTTGGGCTTTATTCGGGACGCGGCACCAGTTAGTTTGGCCGCGTCCCCTTTGTTGTCTTGTGTTACATGCCCGGGAAAGCACTGGCGGGGGATTGCTTGAACGCGCACTTCAGCCTACGGGGAAAAGCGAACACATCTCCCGTCTGCGCAAATAGGCATAAGTACACACATTTCCCATTTGCGTAGTCAAGCATAACTACACACATTGCTCTTCCGCGCATTCAGGGAAAACTAAACACCTCGCGAAAAGAGCGTATTAGAGCGTATCTATATGGTTGTGTTGACTGCATCGCAAATTCCCCGGCGTTAATGCTGGCTGCTCGCTCTCGAAGATCTTCCATGCTGCTTGAGGTGTGGTTTGTACTTAACAGGACGCCTCTTCGCAGTCATGAACCCAAGCTAATTGAAGCGGCTAATTCTATTCTTTGGGATTTGCGCGACTTTCTGCTTGGCCCTATGTTTCTCCTGCGGCGGCAACCCCGCCGAGGAGGAAACAACATGCTGACGCTTCTTCGTCAAACCCAAGCCGCCGTAAAACGTGGACTGGGTCGCCTCTCACGACATCTGATGCTTGGTATCTTCATCAGCTTCGCAGGCGCCGTCTGCCTGGCCCCGGCTGGGGCAGTCGCGCAAAATCTCGGCAACACCCCTGCGACGGGTCAGGCTGTACAGGGTCAGACCGCAGCACAACCAGAGGGTGCGTTTCTCAACGTGGTGAACTGGATCGGGAACGTGATCTGCCCGGTAGGCGCGGGTTTGGCCGTTGTTGGAACAGTTATTCAGTGGAGGAGTGGCCGAAGCTGGTTGCCGACTGCGATGACAGCTGGTGGTTTGCTAGCCGTCTCGGGCATAACTCGCCTGGTGGAGTACTTTATTCAGAACGGTCAGGCGGTTGCATAACCCATGACACCGCCACTGATCTTCAATGCTCTCCTTGGCCTCCTCGTGACGCTCGGGGTGCCTGCCTCGCTCGCATCTTTCGTGATTGCAGGAATGAAGCTGCGTAACGAGGGCGGAGCGAACTATCAGGCCAGTGGCGGTTTCCTTAAATGGCTGTTTTGGGGTGCTCTTTTTCTCACGCTGCCCGGTCTCAGCATGTGGTTAGTGCAAGAGAGCGTACCGGGGGCAGCGCAACTCGTCATGGCATCCCCGTCGACGCCATACACGAATGGCATCAGTAAGGTCGCAAACGATTTTGTGGATGACGTACTTATCTCCCATATTGTTCCGGTCGTCGCGGCCTCGTTGGTATTCAAGGCCTTGCTCGATCACTCGCAGGGAACCAGCCCGCTTGGTTCGATCATCACGGCGATGTTTTTACTCGGAGTTCAAGGTACATACAAGTTAGCGACGGACAGCTGGCTCAGCAGCGGAGCCTACAGTACGACGGACTTGCTGATGAATATTTTCAACTACGCGGCAGGAACGATCAGCCCTATCGTAGGCGGGCTTGCGATATCGGCGGGAATCCTGGCATTCGTCCAGCATAAGCAGTGGAAGAGCTTTGTGGCGAGTGGCATTGGCTTCTTAAGCGCTGCGGGCATTTGGGCATTGGTCAAGAACTGGACAGGAGTGTCGATATGAGGCCACGCTTGCGTACTCTCTACTTGCTCACCGCACAAGGGGCAGCATCCGTTCTATTCGGTTCGATATTCCTGACGACAGTCTACGTATTGTCTTCCGCGTTCAGCATTACAGCAAACGATTCTTGGGAACTGAGCGAACCGACGGCGCTTCACTTCAGCTGGGCTATCCATCTCAGGAATCAGTTCAAGGCCATTCCCGATTGGGAGGACCGGATATGAATGTCCACGTGCTAACGGCGGGCGCCATACGCGTAATGCTATTTACCGGCAGTGTACTTGCCTTGATGCACGGCGCTTCCATTGTGCTTCGAACTCAGGCGAGCTGGATTGCGATGGCCATCTTTATCGGCCTGGCTGCACTGCTGGCAGCCCTGGCAGCATGCGCATGGATCCTTCGCAGGCTATGGGGTGTGAGCGGGGCCATGGCGTCCGCTTTTGTCAATGACAAGACAAAGTTTCCGGCACAGATCGTACCTGCCTCGTCGGTCGAAACCGGTTGCCATCTACTCACGAGTGACACGAAGAAAGAGGAACTAGCGTGAACTCCGGCTCCTTCGACCAAGGATTGCTCAATATGACGAACTGGGTTGGCAACGGAATGATGCCCTTGCTGGCCGCTCTCATGGTTGCTCTCGCAATCTACAAGTTCTCTCGCGGCGGCGACGCTGAGCGATACGTGTGGGGAGCCTTGGGCTCTCTGTCTGTATCTGGATTGCTGCGGCTGGCTGAAGTTTTCACTAAACAAGGGTCGGGATCCGGCCAGCTGTTTCAGGCGCTGCTGACCTTGGCGGATTGGGTCTGCAACGTGATTCTCCCGGTCTACGCCGGATTAGAAATTGTTCGCACAGTTCTGGGTATCAGCGGCGTGGGCTCACGACTCAACATCGGTGACGATTGGATGCGGCATGTTGTAGCTGCATTCGCGGCGCTCTCCTGTTCCGGCTTGCTCCGGCTGCTCGAACACTTTGTCTCCACCGGAACGAAAGGGGTGGCATGATGGCACTGCGAATCAGCCCGGTGTCACGGAACCTGGCATTGAAGGTAACGTTGATGTTTCTCGAGATCGAGGACATGCTGGCTCTTGGCTTTGCCTGCGCGATCGCCATGCTGGCCGGGCAGTTCCTATTCTCCGATCGTTATGTCTTCGCGATACCGATGAACTGGTTTCTCGTGCTGCTTGTCCTTGGCCTTGGTGTGCCTGCCCTCACTCTTTTCAAATATGGCAAACCACGGAGATACCTGGCTGATCTCATCGCGTCCTACGGCAAGCCGCATCTCTATTGTGCACTTGCAAGAGACAGAATACTGACGGGCAACTATCTGAAGGAGAACGAATAATGCCCAAGACTCGAGAGGCGCACAGGCACTCCCTTGAAAATCCAGCAGTTTGCGAATTGCTCCCCGTTCGTGACTTCCTGGACAACGTTATGGTTCGCACGGACGGCAGCTACGTCGCCGGGTTTCGTATCTCCGGTACCCTGACTTACTTCGCTGACGATGAGGGGCGGAACGAAGCCAAGGAACTGATCGAATCACTTCTACGCACTGTTCCGGAGCAGAGTATGAGGCTGCAGTTTCGGTATGAAGTGGTGGAAGGCTCAAACGGTCTAGTTGCGCGATATGACGAATATCGCCGCACAAAACACTCCGAGGCGCTGGTGCTGGAGCGGCATCGAACTGGTCAGTGGCTCGAGAAGGAATCGAAAGGGGAATACCTGACGCGAATTGCAGGTATATACCTCATTTGGGATCCGGAGAAACATCGACGTCTCATGGCCGTAGCCGGAGGAGCCACGAAGAAGAGAAACGAAAGCAAACAGGGATTCTCGCTGTCTTTGCGTAAGTGCATTGAGCGCTCAAGGAAGGAGCACACGGACGCCGTAGCAGAATTCGAATCGATGATCAACGGCATTGAGTCTTCGATGAAAAAGATAGCGATGGGACCTGAACGGATGACGCACGACGAACTCTTTCTTGAAATCAAACGTGCACTGAATCCCCCGGCAGCCGATGTGGCACCGCTCAGAAAGGGCGATCTCGCGTCAAGGTACGTCTCAGCCCGCGAGCAAGCGGCGACAGTCTCCATCCTTGGTGACGCTGAAAATTACATCAATATCGATGGCGTGCTTTGGAGCCTTATAACCTTGAAGACGCCTCCGGACGGAACGTATCCAGGAATACTTCGTGGGTTGCTCACTGTCGGCTTTCCGGTGGTCATTTCTACGCACGTAGTGATTCCCGACCAACGTTCGGCCCTCGACAAGTACAAGAAGCGGCTAAGGAAAATGCAGGCAGCTCAGATCGACTCCAAGGGCAACCAGAGAGTCGACATTGAAGCCCAGGTAGCGACGCAGGAGCTGATGGATATTCAGGCAGAGATTCTTGCCAGTTCCGTTAAGACGGCGAAGGTGAGTCTGACCATTGTCGTCCGTACCTCCCGTCCGGCATTCACGGCCAAGGAATACGAAACGGCTGAACGGGAACTGTCGAATCGCCGCCAACAAGTTCTGCATATCGTTTCGCAGGCCAATGGTGCCCGTGCCTACGGAGAGTCGCTTGCGCAGCGTCGGTTGCTTATCTCTTCCATGCCCGGGTTAGCCGATGAAGACAGCCGGGATAACGATCTGTTGACGCCACATGCTGCCGATCTTGTTCCCGTCGAAATGCCATGGGCAGGAACTCCGCGTTCCCCTTTGATGTTGTTCGAGACGCCTTACCGTCAGCTCATTCCGTTTTCCCCGTTCGATGCAGGCCTCGAGAATGCGAACGCAATTGTGGCCGCAGCCTCAGGTTCAGGCAAGAGCGTGGTCGTGGGCCGAATGCTGCTGACATGTAGCAGGCAGGACGTCCAGGTTTCGATCATCGAACGTGGAGATTCCTATCTCCCGGCTGTGACTTACATGGGCGGTCAGATGATCTCGATGTCGCTCGACAGCCAGCAGACCATAAACCCATTCGATCTTGAAATGGGAGAGCAATTCCCAACGAATGATCATCTTGCATTCCTCAAAAACCTCACTCGTTTCATGATCGGCGAGAGCGGAAGCACGGATACAGATCTGCTGGACAATCTTCTGCTGACCGCGATCCGCAAGACCTACGAGCGCGCTTCGATGCGGTCCGGCAGTACGATTCCGACGTACGGCGACCTCAAGGATGAGCTTGAAAACTACCACGACGAGGATAAGAACGAGACCGTTAATCGCGAGGCGCGTCTGGCGGCAACCAAGCTTCGTGCCTGGGTGGACAGCGGCATGTATGCGCAGCTTTTTGACCGGCCGACGACGATCGACATGTCTGCGCCCTGGCTCTACTTCAACATCGAGCAACTCAAGGATGACCCCAAACTTGAGACTGCGATGAGCCTCCTGATTGCCTATGCCACGAATAAGCGGGCGATGGGTAATGGGAATAAGCGCTGCATAACTGTGCTCGATGAGTGCTGGGCGTTGCTGCAGTCGCCGAGTCTCGGTCCGGTTGTTGTCCAGCTTTTCAGGACTGCCCGAAAAAGAAATGCCTGCGTGTGGGGACTCTCACAGGCGGTCGAAGATTTTACGGGCACTCCCGACAAACCGAACGAGTTTGGCGGCGCCATTCTCACCACGACTGCAACCAAGCTGATTGGCCGGCAGAAGGGGAATATCGATGTGTTGCGGCAGTTCGTCCATCTCAACGAGACGGCGATTCATCGCGTCAAGCACCTTGGAATGACGGAAAAGGGAAGGAAGAGCGAGTTTCTGCTCGTTATCGGTGAAAAGTCGGAGACAACGCACAGTCTCCACATCGTTCCAACGCCGATTGAATACTGGCTGTTGACCACGTTCCCGAGAGAGAAATGGTATCGGCGATACTGGCTGAGCCGGCATTCAGAACTGCCAGTTACCGAGGCGTACGAGCGCCTGGCGGCAAAGTATCCAAACGGTCTCTCCACTCTCGACGAGTTGCCGGAAGAGCGTTCCGGCGAGGTCATGGACGTTTCCCTCGGCCGTGCTCGGGCACTGGCTGAACGAGGTGGCGGTTCTTTCGATAACGCCAGTCTTCAGGAGGCATAAAAATGCGATCTATAGCTGTGCGGGGCAAAGGTCTGTTGATATCGGCTGGTGTGGTCTTGTTGAGTGTCTGTGCGGCTCCTACGGGATCGAAAGCCCTGGGCATCGATATTTTCAGCATCATCGATTCAACAATCAGCCGGGACATCGGTGGCGCTCTGACTGCCATGGACACCGTACAGAGTGCCCTGCGGCAGGACCAGCAAACGATCCTGGCCCCAGTCGCGCTTATCAACCAGTCACATAACTACGTGAACGCCATCATGAGCAGCTATCGGGGCTGGATGTCTGGAGTGTTCGCTTTGCCGGTAAATAGCGCGCAGTTACCCGTTAGCCAGAGCCTTGAGCGAGTCTTTCTCGGGGGATCGAGCATGTCGCTCGGAGGCATGGACGGCGCATACATGAAGGCGTTCGGCAGCATGCCGGTTTCGACCGCCGCGCCACTGGCGCACCGTCAAATGATGGATATGGACGATGCCCTGGCGAAGGACGCGCTCGGACAATCTGTTGCGGCCGATCAGGCTACGGCAGGTCTGATCAAGATTGCCAACGGAATCGAGAACGAAAGTGCGACTACTGCGCCGGGAACCGCTGGCATGCTCTCGGCCATGGCGCGAGCGGCAGAACTGCAGAGCCTGGCCGGTCAGCACAAGCTTTTGGCTTCCATGCTGCGGGAGGAGGCCGCGGATCTGGCTCACCACAATGGTATCCGAAAACAAACCGTCCAGCAGGCGCAACAGATGAACGGTAATCTGCTCGGAACGATAACGCCGCAGTGAGTGAAATGCACGAGATGAAGGAGGAACCAAATGAAATTGAAAGGAACGACGCTGAAAAAGGTGGCGGCTCGTAGCGGATGGGTCTGCGCCGCCGGGATCTTCTTGGCCTTGGCTATTCCACGACAGGCAAACGCCCAGTTCGGACTCGACCTTGCGGCGATCCTGGCAGGCTTACAGAGGGTTTCGAACCTTCTGACCAGCAGCGTAGCTTCCCCTCTTAAGAGGATTCAATCCGTTGAGCAGGATATGCAGAGATACCAGAATGAGGTTCTGTATCCGATTCAGGAGATCAACCGGACAAAAGCATTCGCTTCCGGTCTTAGTGGTCAGATGCGGGGTATGCAATCCCTGATCAATCTCAACTTCGCGAGTGCCACACTACAGCTTCCGCAACAGCTCGAGCGTCAAATGCTCTCCGGGAATTCTAATTACATCGCTGGGTTTCAAAGCAGCTACTCGGAGGTATATGGGACGCTGCCGATTTCGTCGGCGGCTCCGCCAGACCTGCGGTCCAGAATCGACATGACAGATGCTCAGGCTCAGGACGCGATGAAAAAGGCGATCGAGCTCGATGCCCTGGCTACGCGCGAGCTTGAGGTCGCTCAATCCCTCAATCAGCAGATACAGACTGCGGCTCCGGGCACTGCCGCGATCCTCGAAGCGGAAGGCTCCGCCTGGGTTTTGCAGGGAAATGCCTACAGTCAGTCGGCGATGGCAGCGCTGCTTCGAGTCAGAAGCACAGAGCTGTCAAATGCAGGAAGCGAAATGAAGAGTAGTACGTCGCAGACGCAGCAGTTCAATCAAAACATCCTGGGCATCATCCGTCCAAAGTAGGCCAATCATGGGAACCGTGATTTTCGAGTATCAAACAATGATGTCGAACGTCCTCGGGAATATGACGGGGAGGATGATTCCTACCCTCCAGAATGTCTCGTACGTCTTGATGGTTATCTGTCTGCTGCTCGGTATCTACGAATCATTCGCCAAGGGCGGAGACACAAGGCAGCTCGCGGCCTCGGTTTTGAAGTATGTGGTGGTCGCCTTCATCGTTGGCAATTGGAGCAGGTTCTTCTCGGACACCATTATTGGCTTCAACCAGATGGCCAGCACCATCGATAACTCTTTTGATGGTTGGGATCTGCTGAAAGACTGGGGAAAGCAACTGGCTCAGAATTGGAACACGAGTGGCTACACGTCGATCTGGAACCTCATTTCGAACGGTGGCGCTGCGATTGTTAATTCCCTTGAAATCGCAATCGCATACCTCATTTTCCCGCTGATGACGCAGATATTCACGCTTGTCTACACCTTCTGGGGTGCCGTCCTCTATGCCGTCGGGCCCCTGGTTCTGGCCCTGGCACCAAGCCGAATGGTGAACTCGACCGCAAAGTTCTATGCGCAGAACCTGATCGTCTGGAATTCGTGGAGTATCGTTTATGCGATTTTTGCCTGCCTGATTGCGGCGGTTAACGGAAAGGACATTTCCTCCAATCCGTTCTTCAACGGATCGATAGCGGGTGCTCAACAACAGATCTTCGTTGGCCTTACGAGCATTCTCTACTCGGTGTGTATCCTGCTGATCCCGGTGATTTCGTTCTTCATCCTGAGGGGAGAATTCAGCGCCGTCAGCGGGGCTCTATTGGGTTTGGTGGCGACCGCAAATCAGGCAACGCGACTTGCCGGTATTGCGGGAGGTCGGGGAAGTGGTTCTGCCGGGAAAACTCAAACGAGTCAGGGAGGCATGGGAGGTGGAACATATCGAAATTTAAGCCGGCCACCCGACGACACACCGCCGCGACAGGCCAGGATCTGACAGACACATTCAAAGCCCGCAGCATTATTCCTACCCAAGGGAGGGAAGCGTGAAAAAGGACAGGAGTGAAAGAGAGCCGAAGTTCTACGAAATGGACGGAGCGTTGCGAGCGTACTCCAACCGCACGCTGGTAATTGCCGGACTGATGAGTGTGACGGCACTGGTTGCAGTAACTGGCTTCCTCTTCGTCCGGATGCAGCCGCCCACTGTCATCAAGGTGAATAGCGCGGGAGAAGCCCAGGTTCTCAGCCCTTATGGGACCAATTCACATCGAGGTGTTTTACCAGCAGTGCTCGCGTCTGCGCGCAGTGCCGGGCCTGACGAATATGAGAAGCAGGCGTTCATTAAGCAATTCCTCGGCCACTACCTTACGTATGACCCACACACGCTTGGGCAGAACTGGGCTGACGCTATGAACATGATGACGAGCAATTTGCGTCACGCGGCCCTTGGGAAGATGCAACAAGACAACACGGTAGGGAAGCTTGAGGAAGAGCAGGCCATGTCAGCCTTGAAGGTTAGGAACCTGGAGCCGAGCAAAGAAGACCCGCTTACCTACGAGGCTTTCGGAGTACGCACGGTTCACAGGATGGTGAATGACCACGAGACCATCGACAAGCTGGTCGAACAGTACCATGTCCGGCTGGTCAGTATGGAACGTTCCGCCGAAAACCCTGACGGTCTGCTGGTTGGTGAGTACTGGTCCAAGCAGATCGAAGGGGAAAAACGGGATGCGGTCCTAGAGGGTACACCTGGATCACAAAGACAGGAGAGGGAAGGAGGCGAGGGAAGATGACCACTGCAACTGTGAATAAATTGACGGAGATCCCGTCGATCGAGAAGCCCGCGCGCAGGGGGCGGAAGCCTCAGGAGAAAACCGGTGGTCCTGGCGCACGGTTCTTCATGGGCGAGGCAGGGACAAATACCATCTCGCTGACGCAGGAGTTCAAGAGCGAACCCGAAGCGCAATTGGAATCCTTGAAACTCAGTAAGCCCTATTTCACCGTTGAGGCGTTCAAGGCTGTTGCCGACTTGAGTAACGGGAGCGTCGCTGTCGAGAAGCGCGCTGTCAGCAGCAGGACATGATCGCGGCCAGCGGGCAAGTTCAGAAGAATCGTCTCGCTTAGCTTTCGCTATCGATTCGGTTTTCTGAGCCACCTTGCGGGTGTTACTCGCAAGGATTTGTCCCGCTGACCCGGCGCTCCAAGCCTGGTTAGTCCCTTCAACAGGACGTGAAAGACCAGGCAAAGCCGGTGCAGCGGTCCTCTCATTGGCTTTGGTGGTCTCTCCGTGCCGCAACAAGAGCACAAGGAGACTCCCTATGCAACGGATGGAAGGAAATCGAATCGTCATGTTGGACATACAAAAGAATGGCAGCATCGTCGAACGGATCCCCGGCGTAGGCCAGGATTCAACGACAGCGAATACGCTGCTCGGAACTATGTATCCCGACGCGAAAGTGGCAATCGTGAGCGTACCCACCGAGGCCCTTGAAGATTTCGAAGAGGCTAACGTTGCACGCTCCCTCACAAATATCCGTCACAACGGCGTTCACTACAAGATGGTAGGAGCCTCCGGTTCCGCCAAGAACGGCAAATACTACTTCTGCGATGCTGATCACGAGCCCAAACTCGCGAAACGCTTCGAGATGTGGCCTGAGGCTGCGATCACTTACTTCGGAATCCTGGTATCTGGACTCAAGGTCGTCCGCCAGGAAGCCGACAAAGTGGTGTTCGTGGTTCCTGACCTGAAGCTGGGAACAAATGACTGCCGGGGTTGGATTCGAAGGAGCCTTTTCCTGAAGCTCGGGCTTCCGGAAGGTTACTTCTATCAATTCAGGCTGGCTTTTGAGAATACCCAGGCCAAGGGAAGCTTCAAGGTAATGAACGACGATGTAGCAGAAGCGGTAGGCTGCGACATTATCGTTCCCGAAAGCTCGATCAAACCGGGCCTGAAGAAGCAATCCGTGCTCAAAACGTTCTTTGGTTCCGAAGTTCGAGCGTTCCGTGGCGCGATCATTCTGGGTATCCGAGAGCTTTCTCGGCCGCTCACGTTTGAATCGAGCTACACCGTGCTGCAGCACGCTCCTGTTGACGCAATCGGTACCGAGATTGTGCCGCAGGCGCGTGAAAAGATCGATGCTCTCAAAACAGCGTGGAGCGAACACAATCATCAGGCGCTCGTCGAAATGATTGGTTCGTCAGTCCGTTGCGACGATTCCGAGGGAGAAGAGCCCCAAAGAATCATCGAGGCGACGCTGATTGCAGACGGGAGTGGCGAGCTTACCAGGCACCCCTATGTTCATCGCCAGCTCGACCGTCTCCTTGCACGCTGGGCTTACAAGCTGATGACGGGCGGGGGTATCGACCTGCCCGCGTTCGCACTGGCAGATGACGGGGTTCTGTATCTCAGCAACGGCGAAGTCATGGCCGCTGCCGATTGGATGCCTCGGGACAAAGCCATCACCTCAAGCACTTCGGAAAGGAGCCTGTGCGTTCGTTATCCAGTGCGCATGAAAGAGGATCTTTTGCCTATGATCCACCTCGGTTCCGAAGAAACTGCCACATTACTGGCAGAGCAACAAAGCATCACTATCGAAGTGGCACGTAAAGTCGCAACAGAACAGTTGACACTTCAAGGAACGTATACCCTGCATTCCGAGACCGCCAGGCTAAACGGCGGCGATTTCGATTTTGACTGGGTATGCGCTATCGAGAGCGACCGCTTTCCGCTGTTTGTGGCGGATCGCTTCGCGATGAAAGATCGGCACGAGATCACGAAGACAAAGCACGAGAAGACAAAGTCTCCGTGGTTCAATCTCGAATTTGTGGCCTTGAAGTCGCGGGGAAACCAGATCGGCGCAATCACCGACCTGATGAGCTCCTGCGTCGCTGCCGATCGGCACGACCTGCTTTATGAACTGGTCACCGAGTTGCAGAAGGAGATCGACTCTCTGAAGCACAATGTGCGTGCAGATCGATCGAAACTGCATTCGATTCGCTCGGATGTCGGATCCGCCCCCTGGCTTTCTCTCAAGAATGCCAAGGCCGTTTCTGAACTTCCGATGAGTCTCGAAGTGCTTAAGACTGACCGCATCGGAAATCTCTATAACGTGCTCCGCAAAGATATCGCGGACTTGTTGGAGAGGCCATTCCCTGTAGATCAGTTTCGTGGCCTGATCGTCGGCGGAGAAGTATCGGAAACGATGTTTCAGGAAGTCCGCATGGTGAACACGGTCTACGCGGCGGGTCATGCGGTCATCCAGAATAATTTCAACACAGCAAAGAAGGCGCTCGAAGCTGCCCAGGAACGAGTTAAGGCTGCCATTCAGTCCGGCGACCAAAACTCGATCAAGCTGAGGAGGCGGGAACTCGCGAAAACCAATGCGAACTTCCGCCGGGTTGAGGAATCAACCCGTGATCAGTCCCGCAATCTCCAGACCATCATCTGGTACTGGGGTCAAGGCAAGCGTGAAAATCGCGAGGGCTGGTGCTCTGCGCTGCACTCGATCGTATCGCGCAGCAGGAGGGGAATGGGGTCGATCCTGTTCCATGCGTTTCCCCAAGAAGTAGTCAATGCAATCGCTGAACGGACCGGTGGCAAGCGCACGACGGTCCAGGTAACGGATAAAGATGGCGCCGTAATCGTTCAGGATGGCGCTCTCTTTTTCGTTCGGGGTACACACAGGAGTTTCATCTTCAGGCTCGATCGGGAAACAGGCTCTCTGGTGTACAGGCAGCAGTAGTTCAGACCATCTCCATGAGATGGGCACAACCATGACCCTCCTTTTCGGGGGAGATCAACTGGCTTTGCCGCCTGGTGACTTCCCCGATGGGAAGATTCCAGGCGTGGAGCGGGAGGAGAGACAAATGCGGTTCCTTTCCTGGCGCGTGGAACGTGGGTTGTCACCGAATGTCGACCAAACCCGGGTCCGCATCGAAATTGTGCGGAATCCGGATGTGTATGTCTACAAGTGGACCGTGGCGCATTCGCCAAGTAGGCGATTGAGCAAGCGAGAGCTTCACGCCCTCGAAATGAAGGTTGCCAAATACGTGGCAATTTTGAACGAAGCCGCTCCAGATGTGCCGGAGCATAAAACCGTCTTTGCGACCCTCTAGAATTCGCAAAGCTAAACCATCAGGCGGGAGAGGTCACGAGGACTCTCCCACTGATATTGAAAGGAGAGCAATATGAAGCCGACGGTAGCATCTCTATTTCTGGCGGCGGGGAGCGTAGCCTCGGCAGCTCAAACCATTTCCCATCAGGCCGTCAACCCAAATGCAGTCACGCCCATTGCCACCGCCCTCAACCACATCAGCCTTATTGAGCTTCCCGAACCGATCATCCGTGCTGCGGTTGGAAGCGACGACTTTCGCATCGAATGCCATGGCAACACAGTCGCTCTTAAGCCTCTCAAGCAGGGTCAGGCCACGAACCTATTTGTGTGGACCGAGCACACCCAATCTACCTACGAGATACTCTCCCCCGGAGAAGTTTCCGGCGCGGCTTTTGTTATCGATGAGACGGATGCACGCGGAATCAGCAAACCTGAAGCGGTTAAGCCAGATGTGAGCGACTTTGATGTTCAGAAGGCAGCGAATACGCTTGTTGCTCAGGCAATGCTCGAAACCAAGGCTGTGAGCAGCCGCAGCGTGAAGGATTCCAAGGATCACGTCAACGTGAGAATCACAGAGGTCACCCGCGGCAAGGACGTGTTGTACGTTCGTTACACGGTTTCGAATCCGGGCAAGCACCCGTACCGGGTCGGTGACCCACAGGTGTACCGGCTCACCCCGAAGTTGGCGGGCGAGCATGTCGTGGCTTTCAAAGGAGTGCAGATCCCGGAGCAGGGGATGTCGATGTTCGGCGGAGTCTCTGCCGACGCCCTCGTCGTCGAGGAAGCGAGCATCAGTGATCGCGACCTCAACCCAGGCCAGACCGTGGAAGGAGTCTTGTGCTTCAAGGGAGGCGACGAACCGAATATCTACCGTTTCGTCTTTGCGAATGATGAGATCCACCCGGTCGATGCTGCGGCAGTGCTCTGATGGAACAGATGAATAGCCTTACCCAGAAGGAGGCGCAGCGGCGCCTCCTTCTTGCTTATAAAGATGGAAATATCGGCGCCTTCGCCGAATTCCTGGTGTGCCCTTTTCTGAACCCTATCGAGCAGAGAGATGAACGCAACAGGCGCAAAATTCATCCCTTGCTTGTCATTGGAATCGTCCTTGTTCTGCTCGCGGCAGGCACTCTCATCTTCTTTTCCTTCTAAGGTTTCTATGACACCGACTCAGCAAATCCGTCAGCGTCCCCGGAACGATGCCGAGGACGCCATGATTTTGGTCTGGATCCTTCTGGCTGCCGTAGCGGGAGTTGTCTACTATCTTGCCTATTCTCGCTTCCATCTTCGGCCCAGCCAATTGGTGGAGCTGACCCTCTACCCCACGCTTATCGCGTACTTTCTTTACGAGTGCCTTCGCTACGCTGCCACCCGCAAAAGCAAACTTGAGGAAGCGTGGCCGCGGCCGATCCCACATATCTCGCCGGCCGAAGACCGCAAGGAGCTGGATCGCGCAGGCGCGCAGGATGCCATCCTGCTTGGTTATGACATCTACGGGGAGCCAGTATTCTGGTCCAACGACGTACGGACCTACCAGGCAAATTGTTTTGGGATGACGGGCGGGGGGAAAACCACGCTGCTCCATAACATCACTGAACAGGACATCCGAAGTGGGACTCCGATTATTTTCATTGATGGAAAAGGGGATTGGGAACTCTTCGAGAAACTGCTTCCGGCCATGGAGGCAGCCGGGCGCATCGAACAGTTGCGCGTCATCAATCCGATGCGGCCGGATATTTCCGCTAGCTATAACCCTTTCTGGTCCCACGATGGGAACTACGAGGATCACATCAGCTTCATCTTCGAAAGCTTCAAGATGGAGAAGGATTTCTTTGAAGGACACCAGCGGGTGTACCTCGAAAATATTGCCCGCGTTCTCCATTACACCGGAAAGCGATTCAATTTCCACGACGTTCTGGTGGCCGCGTATGACCAGCAGATCCTTGAGAAACAGATCAAGCTAGCGACGGAAAGGGTCCGGAGCGCCGACTTCATCACTGACCAGCAGCGGCTCACCCTGCAGATGAGCGTGCGCAACCTGATTGAGTCGTTCGCCGATCGGGAACGGGTTGCCAAGATTCAGGGTCTCATTAACAACCTGATGACTTTCATGGCCGACGATCTGGCGTTGATTACCGGCTCTTACCATAATCTGTTGTCGCTTGACGATGTCATCGAGCAGAAGCTGATTCTCTACGTCAGTCTGAACGTAAACGTAAATGAGCGCGCGGTGACTGCATTGGGTCGGATGCTTCTCCAGAACCTCCAATTGATGATCGGGAAGCGATATGCCGAGGCTCAGAAGGGGAAGCCGCAGCCCTTCGTGAGCGTCATCATGGATGAGTTCTCACCCTTTGCATACGAAAACTTCGCGCATATTCTGGTGACCGCTCGCGGCGCGAGAGTGGCTTTTCTGTTCGCCTTGCAGAGCGCGCCGCAGCTTCTACAGGTTGGCCGCGGCTTTCGAAATGATGTAGCCAGTGCGCCGAATACCACTTTCATGCTCCGCATTAAGGATGAAGAGACTGCCCAGGATTTCCTCAAAGCTTCGGCTCGCATTCGCCAGCTTCGGCGTAGCATGCGCATTCGTAAGGTTGGCGTTTTCCTCACCGCCTATAGGGAAGACGGTGAGGGAAGCCAGACGGAAATCAAAGATACGTTGGCGCAGGAGGAGCATATTAAACGCATGCCCACGGGGCAGATGGAGATCCTCGTTCCGGATAGAGTCCGCGGGATAGTTCATCGGCATGTGCATATCCGCCAGCCGGTAAGGCACTGGCTTTCCGACGTGCCGGAAAATTTATATCCGAAGCTAGACAGTTATTTCGACGATTCGGAGGGATTGAATCTCCGGTTTCCGAATCCGGAGCTCGAGGAAAAGCGCACGCGGCAAAGCCGGCGACGGGGGGAACGATGAGATTGAAGTCGATCATATATGCACTACTGTTGGTATCCAGTCTTACCATTTGCCGGTCAAGCGTTGTCGCAGAGCCCGTGGAGAGGCCACGCAGTTCCTACGACCCGGCAGCTACCTCGTCTCCGTGCCGTCAGACGAAGTCCGGCCTTGAAGCAGCAATTGAGAAGATCAATCCACAGAATAAGGATTATGGCCGCGTGATTGATCAGGTACGCCTCGCGGCAGTCGAACAAACCATTGAGGACTTCTATTGGTGGAGTTGTCTCCTTCTGTGCTTAATCCTGATGCTGGGGTGCATGTACGTCGTTTGGCTTTTGCGTGAACGGAAGACTCGTCTGTGCATTTCGGCCGACATTGTGACACAGCTTTATAACGGCCACGCGTCATCTCGGCAGAAGGCAATAGAGGCGATCGAGATGCATAATCGACTCGCACGCCGCTTCAATGCACAGAGTATCGAACTTGCCGCTGCGCGGGCAGCCAGCACCCCCCGAGAATCAATGGCGACCGCAAAGGATGGTCTTGAAGCGGCGGAAAAGCTTCGATCGAGGCGGCCATCCAAATCCGCTGTTGATCCCGGGACAGATAATTCGGCCGACATTGCCGCGCCACAGGCGGAGCTTCAAAAGGCTTCAGCGGAGGACGAGGGTAGTGAAGGTGTTGCTCAACTTCAGGAGCGGGTCCGTCAGCTGACCGCGCAGAATAAAGCCAGTGAACAGAAGATTGCTAACTTACGAACCCAACTGGGAAGAGCTCATCACAGTCTCGAAGGTCTTCGCGAGAACCCGCCGACCGGCAGGCAGGCATGATCATCCATTGTCTGAATTTCGGCGCATTGTGGTGGATGCGGCCCGGCAGAAATCACGAGTCAGCGACCAAATTCACGACCGAGGCGGCAGTGTTTAACACGACCGGGTTTGTCTCTGGAGCGCGTGAACGGCGGAACTGGATCGTCGCCGGTGTTATCCGGTTCAATGTTGGGACGTGCAATGAACAGCGTGTCAGGCCCGAGCAGTTAGGACAAAGTCGGTTCGTCTCTCCTGGGCCGGAGCGCAGTGGTTCGCTGAACCGGCTGTTGCTTACGCGGCGGGTGAGGGGAAACGTGCCAGCCGATCTTTTGCTGGCATGCATTTCGGAAGAAGAACACGGGCACATTTTGTTTGACTCTGATTGGAGATCGCCAGGGGTACGTATCCTCTCGTCGAGCGAATTTGGCCGAAGACAGCAATCGTTAGTGCTGTTGCCTATCGATGGAATTATCAACACGGAAATCGGGGAGTGGAGGTGTTCATGGACGGGACGGACAGCAACGTTGACCAGAATGCCGGCGAACGTCTCGGCAATTACGACGCCGAGGATCTAGAAAGAGTCGGAGTTCACTTTAGCGCAGAGCGAGATCTGCCACTCTTGTTAGCCGTTCGCAACAGCACATTTGTGTCTCATGACCAGCTGTTTCGGCTGTTGGCTGGCGCCGGGACTGAACACAATCGACGGTGTTTCAATTGGAGAGTCCGTCGTCTCGTTTGTGGCGCGCATATCCGCGAGGTACCCGCGATTGCTCCCTATAGGGGCGTAGTTTATTCAATAACCAGGTTCGGCCTGGCCGTGCTCGAGAGCTACGGGGAAGGACTCGTGAGTGTGACTTCCGGCTCACGAAACATGCCGAGTATCCTGCAAGCGCCGCATTTCCTCGAATTGAATGAGGTCCAGCTGGCATTTAGAGATACAGGAAAGCTGAAAAGCTGGAAATCGGATCGCGAACTCATCTCCCTCAATTATGTTATTGGAACGCCGCTTGCGAAAGATTACGACGCGATCGCCGAACTCGAAACAGATGGCGAGACACTCCGGATTGCAATTGAATACGAGCGGACGATCAAATCAGCGGATCGTTATCGGGAAATACAGAACGCCATCTGCGACGAAGGTCAGGTCGATATGGTGCTTTATCTTACTTCGACACTCGATCTCGTGTTTACCTTGTCACGAGAATTCAACCGTCCAGCGCTGCCTATGTGCTTCGTCTCGGCAGCGAGGCTGAGAGTTAGTGTTCTCGATACTGTGCTTCTCTTTGCCTACGGATCGATGCGTGAAACCTTCTCCCTCCGCGAAGCAATCGTGACTGTCTTGCCAATAAAGGGGTAATTAATCCGTCCAGCCAAATAGAAAATTAGGCTGATTAGTCTTGAATGGGCCTTGCCGACTCGTTGCCGCCCTTTGCCTATGCCGATGTCCGTCTCTTTCCCGACCTTTGTTTGTGCCTTTCCTGGACTTGCCGCACCGTTGCCGTACCGTTGCCGCCGTGGTCATAAATTGTAAGAGCGAAACGGCTTATTTCTGACTACCTATGTATGTGCGTGCAAAGACGATGGCCTGAGCGCTTTGCCCATGGCCCGCCGCCTCTCGGAAGGTGGACCGATTGCATGCGCTGCTTGCGCACGACAGGAGGTTCATTGTGTTGGAATTTCCCAACTTTGTGGTGATGAGTCTGATCGAGAGTGCGTGAACGTATTGTTGAGGACGTTTGCTTGCAAGCAGCCTTGGTCATTATGCAAACGTCATTCGATAACTCCGCTTTGCCTGCAACGTGACGCGTATGCTGCCGTCAGATTGAGTTAAAGATGGAACCTCACCTCCACTGATGACACTGCGAATCTTCTGTCCAGCCGGTGCGCGCAAGCGATATTCGCCTGCGAAATCCGGTCGAATCGTGGCATCGACGGCCTTTCCGTTCTCCCAGCGCAGATCGACTTCAACAGAACCACGTGCCCTCAGGCCCTTGATTTCCCCCGCCGGCAACGCGGAAGGTAGCGCTGGCAACAGGTCAATGACCCCGGTCTGGCTTTGCAGCAGCATCTCGGCAATCGCTGCGGTCGCGCCGAAGTTTCCGTCAATCTGGAAGATCGATGTTTTCCCCGCCGGATGCGTATCGAACAGATTCAAATTGGTGCTGTGCTGCATCAGCATGCTCAAAGATTCCCACGCCTTATCGCCATCAGCCAGGCGCGACCAGAACCCGACAGCCCAGGCGCGGCTCCAACCGGTGTAGCGCCTCCGTTGGCCAGCCGCCGTTCCAGCGAAGTTCGCGCCGCTTTCGCCAGTTCCGGCGTACCGCGCGGCGTGATCTCATTGCCCGGATACAGAGGATACAGATGCGACATGTGTCGCTGCCCCGGGGTGCTTTCAGCAAAATCGACCGACCATTCCTGCAATTGCCCGTATCTGCCAACCTGATATGGAATCAGCCGGACCCGCGCTGCATCGAGCTTCGCCGCGAAATCTCCATCTATCCCCAGCTCCTTTGATGTTTCGATGCAGTTGGTGAACAGTTCACGGATGAGCGCTATATCCATCGTGCAGCCCGCACTGGTCATGGCGGGCTTGCCGTCCGGGGCCATGAAATCGTTCTCGGTCGACTCCGACGGGCAGGTTGTCAGACGTCCGTTTCGATCGTCAATCAGCCACGCAAGGCAGAATTCCGCGGAGCCTTTCATCAACGGATAGGCACGCGCGCGCAGAAATTCACGGTCGCGAGTGAATCGATAGTGTTCGAAGAGATGCGCGCAAAGCCACGGGCCGCTCATAGCCCAATTGGCCCAGGTCGGCGAGCCGACGCCCATTCCCACAGGGTTTGCGGCGCGCCAGATGTCGATATTGTGGTGCGTCACCCAGCCCGGCAAGCCGTAGGTCTCCTGCGCCGCCCGTGCGCCGGTGTGGCTGAGATCTCCGATGAGCGTCAACAGTGGCTCAGCGCAATCGCTCAGGTTGCATGTCTCCGCGAGCCAATAGTTCATTTGCACATTGATGTTTGCCGTCCAGTTGCTGCTCCACGGCGGCTGCACTTGATAGCTCCAGATGCCTTGCAGGTTCGCCGCCTGCGTGCCAGGACGCGAGCTGCTGATGAGCAGGTAGCGGCCGTAGTGGAAATACAACGCGAGTAGCGAAGGATCGGGAGCGGTGGCGAAGTTCGCCAGACGCTGGTCTGTTGGTTGTGACGCTGACGGCTGCGCTGCCGCCAAATTCGCCCCTAATGTGAACGATACGCGGTCGAAGAGCTTTCGGTAATCCGCCACATGCCGCTCACGCAATGCGGAGAAACTATGCGCGAGCGCAGCATCGAGTTGCTGACTTGCGTGTTCATTTATTTGAGACTGGGGCGCATCGGGTTTCTGAGCAAATCCGCGGTAACCGGTGGCTGCGGTCAGCACAATCGTGCAGACCGTCGCGCCATAGATGACAAGTCTTTCGCCGTTCGAGGAGATTCGACCGCCTTCCATATCCGCCTGCAATATGGCGGCGCAGTACATGCCTTCACCAGGCGCATCGGAAAATACGACCGGATCCTCGCTGCCGGGATGACCGGCCCCGGCGACATGTTTTGCTGCCTTGCCAGTCAACAGCAGGCGATTGCCAGTCACAGCCTTTACCGATTTCGCAAGCGGTCCGTCCATCCAGACGGTCGCGTTCAACTGCCCCGGTTTGCTCGCGGAGATTCGCAGCACAATCGCCTGATCTGGGGCGGATGAGAATGCGGTGCGCTCAAATTGGACATCATCCACCTTGTAGCGTGTTACCGCCAGGGCGGATGCAAGGTCCAGTTCGCGGCGATACTCTGTCACTTGGCCAGGGTGAGCGCAATCCACATGCAGGCTGCCGATGGGCTGATATGCCTCGGCAAACAGGCCTTGCATCTTCTGGCAGAGTTGATCGGCAAGGTGATAATCCTTTTGCTCCAGCACCGCCTTGCGCACCGCTGACAGGTAATTCTTCGCGTCGAGATTGTTGCCGTCAACAGGAAGGCCCGACCAGAAGGTGTCCTCATTCAGCTGCAGCGTTTCTTTTGCAGGATCGGTCGGAACAGGACCGGCCGCATGATCGGCTTTTTGATTCGGGGGATCGATCTGGTCGATAGCGCCTCCTCCAAATACCATAGCTCCCAGACGTCCATTGCCGATAGGCAGCGCGTCAACCCACTGTGAAGCAGGCTTTGTGTACCACAGCTTCAGGTCGCCAGACTCGATGGGCGGGGACTCGGCTAATCCGAGGCGCCTCGCCACCGCGAGAGAGCCGGCAATAGCCGAAGCATTCACGAGAAAACGGCGGCGTGTGGATCTACCCATGAGGCATGTACTTTCCTGATGCGAGATCAAGCAGCACGAAATCGCTGCACATCGGAATTGTATCGAATGCCGTACTGCCCGTTGCGCCAAGGAAAAGCTCGTTCGTCCTGTGCCTGTCGTGGCAGGAATATTCAGGTGACGGTGCGATCCATCCCATAACAACCAGGAATTCGGTGTTGCGTAGCGTCTCTATAGAGACTGCCCCTGACTAATATGAACGACCCGGACCTTGATTCATCCCGGCAGAGACCGAACCCGGAGCCGTAGATCTGCCCGACGCGGCTTTTCGGGTCCGGTGGTGACAGATTCGTCTTGCCAGATTCTCGTTTCTGAAATCTTCACAGCCATGGTTCATCAAAGGGGCTACCGATCCGACGCCGCCTTTCGGTTCTCCTTATTCTCGCCGCCTCCGCTGAACAGCCGAGCTGCTGCCGAAACGCTTCATTAACCAACAAAGAGATCCGCCTTATGCAGACCATCAATGTCTCTTTACTCAACGCTAGCCGAAGAACGATGCAGGCCCTCAGGGTCAGCACGGTTCGCAGAATTCATCGCCTCCGCGCCATCGAGTGCGGGCTGATCAAGCCCAGCTTTAATTCACGTTCCAACCTGGATGCGTTTGCGATGCTCAAAGACAACCCCGTTCTCCCATGGGAACTGATTGACCTTGAACTCGAGCGACTGGAAAGAATTGTCCACACAAAGGACTGCGGGATCTGGGGGAGATAATCTCCAATCCCCGCACCGGTCTTCGATACCCGGAATTGAACCCCGGGGGCATTTGAGGATAACCCTCAACTCTGCGGATTAATCTCCAAAGCCGATTCGCCAAATCGATCCATTCCTGCAGGTTAAGACTCCCGCTACCACTGCTTAGCAATTTGCCCGGCCTCGCAAGGGGCCAAATCTGCTCTGACGGCGGCTCTATTGCGCCAGTCTCAGACTCTCTCGCGATTCCTCGAAACGTGCGGAATGACTGGCAACAGGAAGCGCACCCTTTCGATAAAGCTCACCATGGGCAGTCTCTGCCCCAAACACATCAAAGGGAGGACATTCCGATGAGGATGCAGCGACGCTATTCCAAACGGGAGCTGCTTGGGCAGCTTCAAGTCGATTACCTTTTCTCCACAAATGAACTTCCCGGCGTCGACGCCTCTTCTTCTCGATGGGAAGTCCTCGCGGCGTTCTTGAAGGCCGGGGATGCCCGGGCGGAACGTCTGATCGAAACCGACGGCGGACTGATCTTCCTGCAAAGCGTTCCGCATCGCCCGAACACGGGGGCGATCTACGTCTACAACGAGGCCACGAACGCTTTCCTCTGGATGCGGTTTGATCGCGATGACGATCTCAACGGTAAGGACTTCGACCGGGCGGTATGGGCTTACCGGTTACTCAAGTGGGCGGATCTGCGTTGACGGGCAGGGAAGGGGTCAACATCTCTGAGCAAGAAGTTCACAGTCGCCTCCCCTTGTACCCTGCTAGTGCCCGGCAGCGACCATGGGGATAATTGACGTCAAATTTAGACTATTTCTCTCCATTTGACTGAATTTCGAACCCCTATTACAAAAATCCGAATGAAAGGAGCGAACCATGTCAGATTCTTTGGCGACAAACTGGATTCCGCCCAAAGCAACGCCGGAGATTCTGAAAGTGGATCCCGCATTTCTTCCTCTATATATGACGTGGTTCGTGAATCGGCGAGCCTACACAAGGCAATCGGACACTCCCAACCCCGACAACCGGCGCTATTACTACTACCAGCCAAAAGAGCGACTGTCGAAAAAGCGGCTGGCGCTCGACGAGAACACGGTAAGGAAACATCTGGGAGGATTCCAGACCATCGGCCTCTATGCGATTAACCCTGAAAGCCAACGGTCCAAATGGGTGGCCATCGACGCAGACTACGACAGGGCGCATCGCGACCTTGCCAACCTCAGACTGGAGTTGAAGCAGGACGGGGTCGAAGCGGCACTCGAGATGTCGCGTCGTGGCGCCCATCTCTGGATTCTTTGCGAAGAAGCACTTCCGGCCAAAGATTGCAGGGTGTACATCTACAACCTTGCCCTGCGCCTTGGGGTGCCGATCAAGGGCACGCTCAATCAACTGGATGGAATCGAAATCTTCCCACGTCAGGATGAGCTGCGAGAAGGAGAATTCGGAAACGCCATTCGCGGCCCTCTCGGGGTCCATCGGGCCAACATGCATCGCTATTGGTTCGAGGAGGCCGCACCGGATCTTTCATCCCAGTTTGATTACCTGCGGCACTTGAAACGGCTCACAGCGGCGGAACTTGCAACGTTCGTCGAAGGTCTGACTATCCCAGACGAATTCCAATCACGGCCGAAGATTGAGCAGGCAATCCTTCCCTTCGATCGCTCACGGGGATTCAACATCCTTGAGCATGTCCAGGTAACGCGGAAGGCAAGCAACAACTGGTGGACGCAATGTCCATCCTGCGCGAAGCAGGGCCACGACCGGTCCGGCGACAACCTCGCCATCGCGGTCGGGGATCCTCGCTTTTACAAGTGTTGGGCCGGATGTACGAAAGAGATGATTCGGGAAGTCCTCGGTGCCCCGATTCGGAAACGCTAATCATCGAAGAGCCAATCCTCATCAGGAGAGTCGAATTCATGGACAAGAAACTTCGAAACATGGCCCAACGAGGCCTCACGCTCCCTGAGCCGACGCGGAAGGAGTTACGCAAGACCGGTATCTTCTGCCGTGCGACGCTTGCGATGGTCCACCAACAACACGCCAAAAGATGGGTGCTGCGCGGAGAGGAATCCGGCGGAGCGGTTGCCAGCATCGGCCACTATGTAGGTTTCACCACAATGACCGGCCGGTCGCTCGCCTGGATGCAACGGGTTCAGAACTTCATGCCCAATGGAATTCATGCCGTTGCGATCGAGCCGGAGCTTTGCCGCGTTGAAATGTTCCGATACGAGAACACGTACGACGTCCTCATCACGAAGCATTCGATTTCCGAAATACAAAACGGAACTCCGCAGTTGGAAAGCAGGGTCGTCTTCTTCCGCCGCTCGGGAACTTTATCCACTGAGCTGTGGGGTATGGATTCTGCATTCCGCGGGGGCGCAATCCCGCGGTTCTTTCGTCGGAACGGAGAAGAAATGCTTCCGCCGGAATCATTCCTCGGTCCTCTGCTGAAAATTACGGAAGGGGTCTGCTGTATCGGATGCAAGCACTCCCACCTACTCGAACTCGGGCCGACAACAACGACGACCACAACGATGCGACCGGAAGTGCTGGTGGGCTTTTGAATACAGGGCATCCCCGTTTCGGGCAGCGACTGCAAACGTACGGCGCCATCCTGCTGGTTATTGGCGTCACCGTCCACTTTGCGAATCTTCATGCGGTCGTCCTGGCCGGCTGCCTCTTAGTTCCGAGCTTGCTTTGCCGACTCGCAATCGAGTTGAGCATTAAGGCAGACGAAACTGAGGCGATGTTCACTAAGAAGCTCGAAAAGCTTCAACTTATCAACCAGCTGTCATACCTGATCACGTTTGGATGCCTCATGAGATTGTTTCATGACAAGTAAGCGGGGAATCGCATCCATTTCGATTCAGACTCCAATGGCTTGGCGCCCGCATAGCTGTGAAGGACGCGGTCGGCAGGACGCGAGCCGGTCAGAGTGAGTCGTCAGGTCACGGCTCAAAAGGGAAGCAAGAATCAATATTTGACCTGTTGTTCAGCACGATGGTCATCTCTGTTATTCGAGCAAATTCAATCGCAAACAAATCCAATCGATTCCATCGAGAAAGGAAATTCCATGTCAAAGGGTATCAACAAAGTGTTTCTACTCGGTCATGTGGGAAAAGATCCTGAAATCAGAGCCACGCAGGGTGGCACGAATGTCGTCAACTTCTCGCTCGCCACCACAGATAGGCAGAAACAAGGTGAGCAGTGGGTCGACCAGACCGAATGGCACAATCTGGTCGCTTTCAGCAGGACGGCGGAAGTCATTCGTGACTACGTCAAAAAGGGTTCGCAGATCATGATCGAGGGCAAGATCAAGACACGGTCGTGGGACGACAAAGAGTCCGGCCAGAAGAAGTTTCGGACGGAGATCATCGTCAACGAGCTCACGTTGCTTGGCGGAGCTCAGAGCCGTGATGAAGGCAATGCGACTTCGCGCTCAGGATCCCCGCGCCGATCGGACAAATCCACTAACGCGAACAAGGCAGGGGGTGACCCTAGTCCATCAAGCTATGGCGACAATTATGACTATAGCGATACGGAGATAACCGACCGTGATATCCCCTTCTGAGGGGCAAAGTCTCGCTCGAAAAGCGTATCCAGCAGACGAGGCGCTCTCAATCGAGCGCCTTTCTTTTGGTCTACACATTTTTCCATCTTCAAACAAGTCCACAAACCATTGTGAAAGGACCATCTCATGCACACGGAACTCTCAGCGGAACAGCAGAGCTACCTCGAGAGGCTAGCCGTTCCTTTTCACCCTGACGCCATCAACTGGCGAGTCACCAACAAGAGCCGCGACGGTAGACGCGGCTGTGTCATTCCATACTCTGACCAGCGAGCATATACCGATCGCCTCAATGAAATCGTTACTCCGGCAGGCTGGACCCGGAAGTACGAAGTCACAACACTTTCTCCGGTCACCCGCGTAAAGAAGGACAAAGCGATACAAACAGGGAAGGTCATCGTTACCTGCGTCGTTTCGATTCACGGACTCGGATCTCACAGCGGAAGTGGTGAGATGTGGGCCGATGACGATAATGCTATGACGCGGGCGGAGGCCCAGGCGTTCAAACGGAGCTGCTCCTGTTTTGGGCTTGGCCGCTACTTCTACGATTTCCCTGAGATGTGGGTGGATCTCAATGAGTACGGCCACCCGGCGAGCTTCCCGACCCTCCCAAAGTGGGCGCTACCGCCAGGGGCGGTTCTCAGCAAGATCGAAAACGAGCATCGTCCCAATGCACGAGCAAATCCAAGTGTGGGCTCCGAAAGAAGCAATAACGGTGCCGGGAATGCGAAACTCCAGCCGGTTTCCTCATCGCTCGATACCAGCCTGACGCAACAGATCGAAGGCTTCCGACGCAACGTCGGTGACGCGCTCTACTTTGAAACATTCCGCAGGGGCGGTCCGGCGCGCAATGCGCGGGAACTTCCCAACGTGCGTGCTCAGAAGTGGATGATCCAGCAGCTTGAAATCGTGGAGCGCGGGATCATGCGCGTTCGATCCCTGGCACAGGAGATTCATGAAAATGCCTTCTACGCCGTGCTCGATGCCCACAAGGTTCAGTCGGTCGACAAGATGCCCTCTTTCGAGGTGTTGAAGGCGGTAGTCGTCGATCTGCAGAATGCAGCACATCAGTCCGCTGCTTGAACCGCGTAGCAATCGAGCGTGGACTCTTCACATACCGATAAGGAGGGGGCAAGTGCCTGCCAGTCTTGCCCTACTCTTCAAACTCCCAATTCAAAGGACCTCAACATGAGTGCGCAACAGTGCTCGCTCTGCAGGCGTCCTGCCGCATGGTTGATCCAGAAAGAGATCTTCTGCGAATTACACAAGGAGGAGATTATCGCTATGCATGGCGTCGATCGATTCCCCGTGAAGCGCGTTTCCGCACAGGAGGAACACTTCACTGTTCGCGGCCGGCACAAGCATAGCGCGTCATCCATACCCTCGCCCCAAAAGTAGCCCACTCCCTGAATGCATTAATTGCCGTCCTGCCGCAGCAAGGCATCTGCATTTTTGCGCCTTGATCTTGCTGCGCAGGGCAAGTCTTCACGGTTCAACAGCTTTTGATCGCCCACAAGGAGAACTCCCATGGCAAACTCTTCTCGTTCTCGTCGCGGCACATCTCCCTCATTCTGGCGCAACCACGATGGTCGGCAGTTGATGATGGCGCGGGCGTGCATGCCTTCAGTGCGTCCATCTCCCAACCCGCAGGTCATTCGCACTAAAGTGATCAAAGCGGCTTCGCCTTATCCCGCTGAATCTCGAAAGGTCTTCGTCGTGAAACTTTAGGACGGCTAGATAAGCTCGGCTAGATTTGGTCAGGAGCCCACAATCGGCAGCTTCGTAGGCCAGACGCGGCACGGCGCCGAGCCTGAGATTGATCGTGCCCGGTGCGAGAGACCGGGACTCGAGGTGGTTTCGGTACTGAATCACAACCGCCTTGTTGAAGGCCAGGCGAGGTTCGGAACAGTACCAATCGACGAACTCATCCATGGCGTGACGATAGCCACGCTGGGAATCGGGGCTTGTCAAACCCTGGAGGACAGCTGTTCTGGCGATTTCCAGGTCGGGAAGCCGCAGAACGGTTCTTGGTTTCTTGCGTTTCCTGCGGAAGTGCTTTCTTTTCATATCCGTGGCACCTCCGATGCCACGGATCATAGGATGATTTGTCCTTCGTCTGAAGAATGTTTCGCGTATCGGCTACCATCTGACTCGAAAGTTCCGCATCGGCCACCATCCGCCCCTCGGAGTACGGAACGAGAGTCGGAAAGCTCTCGCGGCTGGCAAAACGGGGAGATCGTTGCACTAGATGCGCCCTGTGATTACTCTTGTTCTTAGATCGGTGACTGACTCGAATGAATGGCGTTTGAGGAGGTGCCAATATGAATCGCGGTCTCGTCCAGGTTGTACTCGGTCCCGTCCTATTAGCCACGTGTGCTGCTGTGATGGCCGAACAGTCGCACCAATGGGAAACTGCCACCGTCATCTCTCAGAAACTTACCTCTGATTCAAACACAGTGGCTGTAATCACGGGTGCACACAGCTACGTGTGGCAGGAGGTCACACGCAGCCCGGACTGGCATCACTTTATCGTCCTTGTCCACAACCAGACCGTCAACGACCAGCTGAAGTTCTATCGCGACGGCCAGTGGTTCGTGATTCTGGACGATCAGGGGGAGAAGCACAAGTTCAGGCTGATCCGCGCGGCAACGAATGAGTAATTACGCGTAGGCTCCTCGTCTCCTTCTGGTCGCTGTGTTTGACATGCCCAAGCGTTCCGGTCGAGTCACCCCCACTCTTTGCTTTGCCATGCGTTCGCCCCGAGCCGCTTTCCTAGACTTGGGTTCCTGAAGTATCGGCGACATTCCTTCCAATGTAGGCTAAGCTGGGCTACTACTCGAAGGAGAATTCGCGCTCGCTGATGATGCGGATGGCATGAGCGCAGCGAAGCAGCAGTCGTACCTGCATGATGGCGGACAATCATTTTTGCTTGCGGCGTTAATTGGACAAGGGCGCGGGTGAGTTCGGGAGGCAAGATTGCCGCACGCTAATCGATGCGGAGTGCCTTCATTGGGTCGAGTCTTGAGGCTCGCACAGCCGGCAACCAGGTGGCCGCTAGCGCCACGGCGCTGAGGACGATGGGAACTGTGATGAAGACGGCAGGGTCCCAGCTTTTCACGCCATAAAGAGAGCTGGCGATCAGGCGCGTGAGCCCGAATGCAGCTCCGGTGCCGAGGACGACTCCGGCAAGCGCCAGGCGCATGCCCTGCCACACCACCATCCGGCGGATGTGGCGCCGGTCGGCCCCCAGTGCCATGCGAATCCCGATCTCGCGCACGCGCTGCGTCACGCTGTAAGCCATCAGCCCATATATGCCGATGGCCGCGAGTGCGAGAGCCGAGAAGCCAAAGATCGACAGAAGGAGCATGTTGAAGTTCTGACGCGCGGTGGAGCGGATCATGATTTCGTCCATGGTGCGGATATGGGCGGTAGGGAATCCACCGCTGGCGTTGCGCAGCTGCTCCGTCACGGCGGGGATGACCTGGTGCGGCTCGGTCCGCGTGCGGACAACCCAGATCAGCGGGCCGATGCGCGAATTGAGCGCCATGACGCCGTCCGCCATCTGGGCAAGAGGGATGATCATCACCTCGTTAACCGGCTCATCGAGAGCCCCGTCGTGCACATCGCCCACAATGCCGATGATGGTCCGCGCGGGCTCTTCGAATTCGGGACCCACTCCCTTTCCGATCAGCAGTTGCTGGCCGACCGGATCTTCATCCTTTTTCCAGTTCTTTTTGGCAAAGGCCTCGCTGATCAGGACCACGGGTGGAGCGCCGGCCACGTCGTTCACGGTGAAGTCGCGGCCGCGGACGATGGGAATGTGCAGCGCAGCGAAGTACCCAGGCGAGGTGGCCTTCCATTCGCCTCCGCCGTGATACGGGCCGTCTTTGAGCGGGCGGCCGACAACGATGAATGGGAGACCAAACCCGCCATCGAGAGGCAGCGTGTTGCTGACGGCGACCTCTTCGACGCCGGGAATCGCGCGGATACGGTCGCGGCTCTCGTGGATAAGCTGCGCCACTCCAGCCGTCTTTTCGTACCGCGGGCCGTTGAGCGCCATCTCCATCGTGATGACGTTGTGGGCGTCGAACCCGGGCTGAACCCGATGTAGCGCGATGAAGGTGCGGATCAGCAGAGCTGCGCCTACCAGCAGCACGAGCGCAAGGCCTACTTCGCTAACAATTAGCAGCGAGCGCGCCTTGCTCTGCCGCAAGCCAAAGCCGCTGCGGCTGCCGCCTTCGTTCATGGTGGCCGCCAGGTCCGGACGCGAAGCGCCAAAGGCCGGCATGAGGCCGAAAAGGATGCCGGTGACGATGGACACGGCGATGGTGAACAGGGCAACGCGCCAGTCGATTGTGACGCCGGCGCCGTCTTCCCCAATGCGGGGTATGCCTCCGGGGCTGATGGAGAGCAGCCAGCGAACCCCCGCAAACCCCAGACCGAGGCCGAGCGCTCCACCCACGAGCGCCAGCAAAATGCTTTCCGTCAGAAGCTGCACAATTATGCGCGTGCGGCGTGCGCCCATCGCGGCGCGGATGGCGAACTCGCGTTTGCGGCCGGCGGCCCGTACCATCAGCAGGTTGGCCACGTTGGCACACGCAATCAAAAGCACAAAGCTGACCGCGCCAATCAGAACAAGCAGTGACTTGCGCATATCCCCGACGATGGCGTCCTTCAGGGGTTTCACGCTGAAGCCGTTCTTGGGATCGGCGTCGGGATAGAGCCGCTTGAACTCGCCATAGGCGAGCTTCATCTGGGCCTTGGCCTGCTCGAGCGAAATCCCGGGCTTCAACCGCCCCGCAGCCGTAAAGTAGTGTGCCTGGTCCGTGGAGTTGGGCGGGAACTGGAATGGGAGCCAGACATCGGCCTCGGGATCGGTTACGAAATCCTGGTTGGTGACGCCAAGGATGGTGTACGGCTCGCCGCTGAGCGAGAGCGTGCGGCCCACGATGCCGGAGTCGCCGCCAAACTTGCGTTTCCAGAAACCGTAACTGAGAACCACGAGATTGCCGCCGTGCGGCATGTCCTCTTGCGGCGTGAAGGTGCGGCCCAGAAACATGCGCGCGCCAAAGAGACGGAAGTAGGCTTCGCTCACATGGACGCCGTGGATCTGCTCCGGAACCGTGCCGGTAAGGTTCAGGCCCTTGCCGCCAAAGTCATACGCCGCCACATCCTGCACCACGCTGGTCTGCGCCAGCCAGACGTGGAACTTGGTGGCCGAAGCTCCCGGAAATTCGCCATCCTGCGAAGTATTCAGGAACTGAACGATGCGATCGGGATCGGGATAGGTGAGCGGCTTGAGCAGCACGGCGTTGACTACGGAAAAAATGGCGATATCGGCGCCAATGCCCAGAGCCAACGCGCCAAGGACCGCGAGTGTGAAGGCGGGACTCTTCCAGAATATGCGAACGGCCTGGCGGATGTCGGCGAGGAGAGTAGCCAAAGTCGTACCCCTTTTCACGAGAGCCGCGTGCACAATCGATCCGACAGGCACGCTGGCAAGAGCATTAGTTCGGGACTGCGGAAGCGAATGTGGAAGCCGATTTCTATAGTGATTCGGCTGTCAGAAAGACTCTAACAGCTGGCGATGGTGAGCCGTCCGGCTCGCCGGGAAGCTGCGATTCCCGGATGCGAGTTCTGTTCGATGCTGCGAGTCATGCCTTTTCTGGTCGATTAGTTGGCGGCAACCCATCCTACATTTTTTTGGGGTTAACATTTTCAGAGGGCCCAGAAGACTGGTAATCGGGGGAATTGTGTTTGACCGCTACTCCGTTCTTGCTCGACAGGCAATCTTCGTCTCCCGGAAAGAGGCGGGCCAAACCGGGGCAACATCAATCGACAGTGAGCATCTGCTGGTGGGGGTTCTGACTGTTCATCCTGAACTTCCCAAACAACTTTCTATCGAAATGGACGCGGCTTCCATTGGGGCTCGATCTGAGCAGTCGCAAGCCTTCATACCGGCAATACCTGACACGATGGATCTTCCCATAACACCGGAGTTGGGCCGAGTGCTGGAACATGCTATCTGGATCGCTGATGCGCAGCAATGTCGAGAAATCCGGACTGAGCACCTGGTTCCCTCGATGCTCGATGAGGGGCATGCAGCCACGCTTCTTGCCGATTTTGAGCTTGAAAAGCGGGCAATGACCAATTTGATTTCGACGATTGACTGCTGTAGTGCACAGCTCCCGACCGAAGAATCCCGTCGAGCGATGTCATCGATGTTAAGGGAGAAGTTCTTCCGGAGCGAATGACCCCCACTCTTCACTTTGCCAACGTTTCTCCTGGCGGGGCCGGCCATTGATCCCGGAGCCGCCCCACACTTCCCCATTGTCCACTAACCGCTCGCACGCCGAATCATCCGGGGAATTCTACGCGGCACAGGGATTTGATAGACTCTGGTCAAGACGCAAACCGACGACAGTCGAACATACATGAAATCATCGCTTTTGAAGTGACCGCTGCGAACGCCCTGGGGCTCGCCAGCCTTCCTGATGAGGAGCCTTTGGATGAGTTCAGCGGGGAAGAGATCTCCTGTTTCAACGAAGCCCGCAGCTTCCGTCAACATCAATCGGGAAGAGACTCCTTTCGAGGCGCTGGCCAGCATCTGCTCAGTTCTAGTAGTGGGTCTGTTCATTCTAACCTTCTTAGCTCAGAACTACGTCATTCCGTCAGGCTCGATGAAGAACACTCTGCTTATAGGTGATCACCTGGTGGTCGACCGGATCACGCTAATGCCGCCTGCTTCGTGGATGCCGCTGATAAGATATCGCGAGCCGAAACGCGGCGATATAGTGGTCTTCAACAAGCCCGTTTATCAACCCGGTATTGATGCGACTGACGCCGATGGGACGCCGCAGTACACTCCCCTGGTGAAGAGATTGATTGGCGTGCCCGGCGATCATATTCATCTACGCAACGGCATTGTGATTGTTAATGGTGTCGCACAGCCTGCGGGATTTGTGCAACCGACGACGACGGATAACTTCAACGAGTTTCTCGACGATTTCCCCGCAGTACCTCCAGCCGGGGTGCCCGGGGCAACAGAGTCGTGGGCCGTGAACTTCTCGAGATATATCCAGGACGGCGACCTGGTGGTTCCACCCGGCATGTATTTCATGATGGGCGACAACCGGCACAACAGCCTAGACTCGCGCTACTGGGGCTTCGTGCCGCGCGCCAACATACTTGGCCGTCCGCTGTTCAACTATTGGTCGTTCAAGGCCGCAGAGGGACAACTTGAACAAACAGGATTCGGTCACAAGCTCGCGTGGATCGGCCACGTTCTGGTGCATTTCTTCCCAGACACGCGCTGGAAACGCACTTTCCACGTTGTTCGTTGAACCGAAATTGTAAGATCCCGATTTGATCTTGGTGCGCTCCGGTCGTATGACCGCCGATGCTACTGGCATGGTCCGCCGCCTGAGCCCCTCGGGGGTGTAGATGTAGACACAGGAGGTGTCCCATGGAGATTCGCACCATCGGTATCGATTTAGGGAAGACGGTCTTTCACCTTGTAGGTGTCAACGCACGCGGTGAAGTTGTGGTTCGCAAAAAGTGCTCGCGCCTTCAACTGCTTCGTTTTACATCGAACCTCCGTGAGTGCCTGATCGGCAGGGAGGCCTGCGGAGGGTCACACTTCCTGGGCAGAGCTCTGCGGGAACAAGGGCACGATGTGCGGTTGATGCCGGCCCAGTACGTGAAGCCCTATGTGAAGACCAACAAGAACGACTACATCGATGCCGAAGCGATTGCCGAAGCCGTTACACGCCCAAGTATGCGCTTCGTGCCCATCAAGACGGATGATCAGCTCGACCTGCAGTCTCTGCACCGGGTACGCGAACGCTGGGTCGGCAGGCGCACCGCGGTGATCAACCAAATCCGTGGATTGCTACTGGAGCGCGGCATTACGGTACCAAAGGGACGACGTCGCATCGAGGATTCCCTGCCCGTGATCCTGGAAGATCCCGATAACAAGCTCTCCGGCGCATTGCGTGCACTGCTACACGAGCTGCGGCTGGAGATGCAGTACCTGCACAGACAGATCGAGGAATCCGACAAACTGATCGTGCGCATCGCTGGCGAACTTGAACAGTGCAAGCGCCTGGTCGCGATCCCCGGAATCGGACCGGTGATTGCCACGGCCACGATCGCTGCGATCGGCAACGGGGCAGCCTTCAAGAAGGGCCGCGGATTTGCTGCCTGGCTGGGAGTGGTGCCCGGGGAGTACTCCACGGGAGGCAAGCAGAATCTGACCGGAACCAGCAAACGTGGAAACAAATACCTGCGAAAACTCTTCGTGCAAGGAGCACACGCTGTGCTGCAAAGCAGGACAAAGCAAGCTCCTGGCCTCAATGCATGGCTAGATCGGCTGACGTCGCGCAAACGCATTCAAGTAACCGCAGTCGCTCTAGCCAACAAGATGGCGCGAATCGTCTGGGCGGTTTTGTACAAAGGAGAAGCTTATCGGCCACCACTAGCGGCACAAACAGTGGCAGCCTGATGGACTGCACATGACGCCTGGCACAGAGCGCCAGGCGTGGAAATCGCCGAAGCGATTCCCACATCTGTACTCCAACGACGACGGTCTGAAGTTTGAGATTCCTGCCAGGTTTGCTGGCGAAACATGAGATGGCACAACGGTCGATCCCGGCGCCCCCGAAACCTGAAAAGGGAACATGCCTGCAAAGGCAGCGATGCTAAATAGGACGAGGGCGCAGCGCATTCCATTCAGGCCAGGAGATCATTCTCCAACAAAGGCCGGATACATTCGCGCAGACCATAACGCCACACTCATTTTTCGCTTGCAAAACGGCGGCGGACCATACATTCCCTTTGCCAGATCTTTGTTTTCCGGTCCGCCGGCCTGTGACCCGGCTCGCTCGAAACTTCCGCAATGCCCACAACCCGGGAACCATCGTGGCTATACTGGTGAATCATGCGACGGAAGACGCAAATAGTCGCTTTGCTCAGCGTTCTGTTAGGAGCCTCCGCTATGTGCTGTGGCCAGAACATTACGGTTCGCCTCATTTGCAGCTGAATTTGCGGCCCGTAGTGCAAGTTTGTGATCATTGGATTCCATGGTGCTTTTGAAAGGGCCTTCCATGATCAGTGCCATCGCCCGCAAGAATCTTCTCCGTAACGTGCTTCAAACCTCCGTGAAAGTTCTTGGGATAAGCATGGAGGTCACCATAATCTTGAGCTTTGTTGGCATTCAACGCGGCATGGGGTTAAACCCTACTATTGTGCGACTGAATTTCGGAATATATGTCTCGGTCTTGTTGTTGTTCGCGTTCGCTGTGAGTTTCATCTTCGTCGCCATTGGTAGGTACGTTGAAGTTATAGAAATGACCCAAGAGATCGGGATTCTCAGAATCCTTGGCGCTTCCATGGTCTATCTTCTTGGCATCCTGTATCAGGAGACCTTTCTCGTCACGATTCTAGGCACAACTGCGGGGATCATAATGACGTACGGAGCAGAGTGGGTTGTTGCGACGGCGTTTTCTGATTACCTGACCTTGGAGACTGCTTATCGATGGTGGCCTATTGCGGGTGCGATCTCAGCGGTTGGTCCCCTTTTAGGTGCGGCCTTCGCTTTACGGAAGTCGGTCACCCAGGGCGTACTCCAAGCTCTATCACCGGAAGAATAAACTCTTCAAGTGCCCGCATGTTTTGCCCGTTGTTGGATTGAATCGTATTGGGCACAAAGACACTCACTTCAACCCCATCTTGAAACGATCGTAGGGCGAGACCAGGACTTATCGGCGATGCGTGAATAGGCGCCCGACTGCACCCATGCTGGCGATTCCCATCCATTGCGTGATGCCAAAATACAAGGCGGCATACGGAATCAAAACGCAAGGACCGACAACGAGAGGTTGATGGTGATGCAACTCCACTTTGAGCCCGTAACCAACGAACGCTGCGAAGAGCGCAACTGCCCAAAGCAGCACAATCCGTGACCGTCCGGAAGGTACAGCGCCAACAACCCTCTGCAGTCCTCGCCGCAACAGCGCATACTCGACCCAGCCTGCAACGCCGGCAGAGACAGTCAGTCCAGCGGCGCCCCAGCGCTGGTCGAGTCCTAGCAGTCGCGGCAGAGGCAGCGCGCAAAGATAGCCCAGGGCCAACGTAAGCGCCACCCGAATCACCGAGAAGCGGAGCGGAGTACGGGTGTCGCGCAACGCATAAAAGGCCGACGAATAAAGCCGTCCCATCGTGGAGGCGAGCATTCCCACGGCCGACCCCGCGAGCACTCCCCAAACAAACAGCACGTCCTTTTGCTGGAACGCGCCTGAGCGGTAGATGGTAGCCACAATGACGTCACCGAGCACGAGGAAGCCGACGGCCGACGGAATCACAAAGAACGCAATCTGCTGAACGCCCTGCGTCAAACGCTGCCGTATCGCTCCCGCAACCTCGTCCTGGGTGCCCGTCGCACTCGACATGGCGGGCAACTCAGCTGCCGAAACCGCCATGCCAAACAAGCTCACCGGCAGCGTGTAGAGCGTCTGCGCGTATCCCAGCGCGGAAACCGCGCCGGTTCCCAAGAAACTGCCGAGCCACGCGTCGATGTACGCGCTGATCTGCACTACTCCTCGGCTTAAAAAGACGGGGAAGAAATTCGCGCTCACAGTGCGGACGTGTTTGCCGGCTCCGCGCAACTGGAAGCGCAGCGGCCACAGATATCGCATGACTGCGGGCAGTTGAACCGCAAATTGCAGCCCGCTGCCAACTACCGAACCGATGGCCACGAGCACGGCGAGCCGCGGCTGCGCATGCCCGCGCCCGCCCCACAGGAGCGTTGCAATCATGGCGATGTTCCAGACGACGGGTGCGGAGTAAGAAAGCAGAAACCTACGATGGCTGTTGAGAACTCCAAGACACCACGCCGACAACACCAACATGGCCGCACCGGGAAACAGGATCTGCACTAGGCGGATGGTGAGCAGCCGCTTGTAGCCATGAAACCCAGGCGCAATGAGATCGATGAGCCATGGCGTGGCAAGAATACCCGCCACCACCAGCACAGTGGTGACGAAAAACAAGAGCGCAAAGATGGCCTCGGCGAGTTGCGAGGCCTCCTCATGGCGCTCCTCCGCATTGAGCCGCGCATAGACCGGGATGAAGGACGCCGAGAGCACGCCCTCGCCGAAGAGGTTTTGCAGAAAATTAGGAATGCGGAATGCGGCGCGAAATGCGTCTGCGGCATCGGAGTTGCCGAAGTAGTGCGCGAAGACGCGATCGCGCACTAGCCCGACCAGACGACTGAGCAGGATACCGACGGCTACGAGAAGCGCATGCGCTTTTGTGGACGCGCGGTTGGATGGAATGCTCAAACCAAGATTATAGGGGCACTCGAAGTTCATCTGTTGGTCGAGGTGCGGATTCTTATAGGCTGGGAGTCTTGAGTCCTCGTGGTGTCACCGCCAATGCTGACATTACCTCGGGGGGATGTCAGCATTGGCCACGACCTACCCGAATCCCCAAAAAGGAATATTGGAACCACGTCATTAATCAGTTCAGCGCTTTGAGTTGGTCTATAGCAAAATAGTTTTGCGGATCCATTTGAAGTGCTTTCTTGAAGTTTTCGATTGCCAATGCTTTTTGCCCCGCTCTGTTATACGCATCTGCGAGACTCGCGTACCCACGCTCCACTGCCTTGAAGAACATCGTACCGGATGCGAGCCGAGGTTGTGAGTGGTTAACCACCATTCCAGACATTACCTCGGGGTAATGTCCGCATCGGCCACCATCCTCTCCCAATCCACCTCGTTGGGAGATTCGACGCACACAGAATGCTGAGTTTCCCTCACCGGTCGATGTCTACTGCCGCAGCGAGGGCCGTTGTATCTGCTAATCGTTCCTCGAGTACTTCAAGCCAAGTCAATTCCGCAGAAGCTTCCTGAGCTAAGTAGGAATGCATTCTGGCTCGCTCTTTGGCCGTGACAATATCGCGTTTCTGTTTGTCAATGTTTTCTTGTATGAGCTTAATTTGTCCATAATCCTGGCGAGGCTGCTTCTGTGCCGCCTTCATCGCCTCACTAGACTTCGACAGCTCATTCTGGCATCGGATTGCCCATTCTCTATTCTCTTTAGCCTCGGCTTCATGAGACGTAGAGATGCCAGCGAGCGCCTCTACACGTCGCTTGACTTCCGGCAGCAGCTGAGTTTGCAACTCGGTTATTGCCCATTCTTTTACTCCTTTTCGATTAGATGTACTGCCCTGCTTCACTGCAAGCATGCTCTTCCCGTATGTACCAAGAAGTGGAATCTGCGGATCAGTATCAGTTCCCGCGCTACCCGTCGGGTTAAGGCGATTTCTGAGACTCCATGGCCAGACACCCGCATATCCGAACTCCCTACACGTAAGCACAAACCGGTCAAGATCCATACCGGGAGGGAAGTTCCAATTGAATTCACCGATGAAAATAGGTTTTGATCGTGCGACGCCTTTGAATCGCCTACGAAGGTAGTCTCGAACGAAGGCAGCTGGCGGCGGAAGATTGACCCCATAGTGATGGAATTCGAGGAAATCCAGCGACTCGATATCAGAAAACTGAATCATGCTTGCAAGGTCCGCGTTCGCAAGTCCTACAGATTGTTCGGGGTGATAATGTTTGATTTCTGCCTCTGTCTCCGTGATGAAAGCCCGCAGCGCAGAGTCTGTCACGTAGCCACTCCGTAGCAAATGTTCCGGCTCATTGATGACTATCCAACCGGCAACCTGACCGGACGCATTCTTGTCTTTGAGAATGGGTTCAAGCGCCTCTTTGATGAGAGAGTGTCTCTTCGCCGGGTTCTCAATCAGGTCTGCTCGTCCATGTGTTTGTACACCTCGTTCCATTTGGATCGGCATACCAATCTCGAAGTCCGTCAGCACCCAAACTAGCCGCACGTGGTGCTTTTCAGCCGCTGCGAGCACTGCGTGATAGTCGGCCCAAAAACTCGGGACCACTCCTGTGACATAACCCGATGGATCGAAAGCCAAGGCGCCGCGGCCATCTCCGAACAGGAACCACGCAACCGCTACAACTCCGTTTTGTTCGAGTTGATCGAACAACAGATCAAGGCGGCTGTCGGAAGATATCCCGCTGGTGTGCCATCCAGCTACGCCACCGAAATCCCCCCCGTATGTGACCCATGGCATTGAGATGATCGGTCGCCAAGTGTCTTGCAGAGCAGTCGAGTCCAAGTCGAGTTTCGGAGTCGAGCCAAAATCCTGGCCGATCAGGGAAAGGCTTGACACGAATATCGTCAGGATGCAAACAACGATGTTGCGCATGGTGTTCTCGGCCCCAAGGGGAAATGTACGACGGCTTATATGTTAGCTCGCAGCAAAGAAACTGAATCAAATTGCTTGATTTACCAGCGAATTCTGGATGCGGAGCCAAGTGAAAAAGGCACCCAATTTCTTTACGCCCAGGCATTCCGGTAAGAACTGCCTACCCGGAAATTACACATAAGGTAATAACTACTACGATATTAACTAAGCATATATAAAATGGCCGATCTCAGAGGATGAACGCATGGATTTCGATACGTCGATCGGCGAGAACAAACAGCGCGTACCAGTGCCGCCAACACTTCGAGCAAACTCCGACGCGTCACAATGCGATTGCGTGATATCGAGTATTGAGCTTCGAGAATCCCTGTGTTCGTGGACTTCATGGGCGTCAAAAGTCCGCAAAAGGTTTCGTTCGACAGATCTCTCTTGCCCGACCGACCAATTGAAGAGAAAGCATTGACATCACTTCTAGCGATTGGGGTGAGGAACATGCCAGTCGAACCTCTCGACTCCAACGCGCTCGAGTATCGAGCAACCTACCAGACTCGAACCTAACAAAACACGCCACCACATCTTCTTTACAAGAGAGGAACTCTGAATGCGCAATGCCGGCAGGCTAAAACTCGGATACTACCCACTCCCGCCTCAGGAGGGCCGCCGGCTGCGTCGGCTTGTCTCTTGCGGCGAAACTTTCAGCGTTGTTGATCCCTGTGCCGGGACCGGGCTTGCACTCCACCTTGTTACGGAGAGTTGCTACTGCAGGCGCTACGGAGTCGAACTTGATGCGGAGCGCGCATCGTTAGCATCTCGGTCCGGCATCGAGACCATTCAAGGCAACCTGTTCGATTCGCACGCGAGGGTCGAATCATTCTCGATGCTCTACCTGAACCCACCGTACGACTCTGAGGTTGGGTCACTCAACAATCAGCGCATGGAATTGCTTTTTCTGGAACACACCTATCGCTGGCTTGTGGTGGGCGGACTGCTGATGTTTGTTGTACCGGAGAATCGGTTGTCCGTCTGCGTCCCTCTTCTCGCATCGAACTTCACCGACTTTCGAATCTTCGCGTTAACCGATCCCGATTCGATACGCTTCAACCAGGTTGTACTCACAGCAGTGCGCAAACCGATGCGCGGCGATGCCATGGAGTCCAATCGGCGACTCCTGCAAAAGACCATCTCCAACGAGCAATTCCTCAACCTTGAAGATGAGCATGTGCCGTACACTGTTCCACCTACACCACCTGCTTCAATCGTTTATCGCGGGCTTCCCCTGGACGAGATCGAGGATCTCATTCCTATGTCGCCGGCCTGGAAACAGGTCGCGCCATTTCTTCTGCCGAAGGAAGAGATTGCTTCGGGGCGTCCCATCACTCCGTTGCACGCAGGTCATGTTGGTTTGCTTTGCACGGCGGGACTGTTGAATGGCGTGTTCGGCCAAGGCGCGGATCGTCACATGGCCAGGTGGAGATCGGTCAAGCACACGACGATCATCAAGGAGAAGGAAGACGAGGTTGAGATCACTCGAAAGCGCGAACGATTCTCAAACGAACTCTCACTTGTCTACCAGGATGGACGGACGCTGGTTCTAACAGAGTCACCGAACCATGCCAAGGAGGAAGGAGATGCAGAATGCACACCTGAGGCTGGGGCAGCTTGAGTATCTGCGCTCCACGACTACCATTCAGACCCGAGTGCGCCTCCATGTAGACCGTTTTGTCGGAGAACACGAACAAGGACACCTGCTCAGTGTCTATGGAGGAGATGCAGAGGTTGGCGCGATTGCGGCCGCTGTTTACGAGGGGCATTCGTTTTTCGTGAGGTTCCCAGATGGCACCGGCCAAAAGATCAACATGGGACAGGACGCTTCCTGCTATCGCGCGGGTATTGTGGTCCGTGGCCGCAGGCAATCATTGCGTCACCTTGTCATTGCTTCGCAAGCGCTTCACGCGAACGGGGCAGCGGGAAAGACTTACCTCCTCAACTATGAGCGCACAACCGCCTGGGCAACGATGGCGAGTCTTCTTGGTGTACCGGCGTACCCACGCTGGTCGGAGTGGATTCTTGAGCGGCTGGAACTTGACAATCAAGTGGTCGAGTTGCAGGGCATCGGATGCGGGCCGGTCTTGGTGTCAGCGACGCGGGACAGTCTTTTGGCAGAGATTTCTGAAGGATTGAAGATCGGAAAGCTTAGGTTTCCGGAAGAGAACGGACCCGTTCTTTGGCCTTCATTGAGAGTCCAAGATCTGTTGCACGTCAGCTAACAAGTGGCAACGGGTACTTTAGAAAGGCCGATTGCGGTCGGACGGCACGCGTTCCCCTCTGACCGTTATTTCAAACCGTGTCGGCGCTGGATCAACGCTTTTGCCTGTTCGCGTCAACCCAGGATCATACCTCGCCGGATCAGCGAACGCTGGCATCTGGGGACTTATCCGACTTCAACACGCGCATTGCCGATTTAACGGTGACCGTCGTTGCGGGCAGCCAATCCTCGCAGCCGCTATTCAGGCGCCTTCGGCGATCGTGCAATTCTCCTAATAGGGGCAGATATCGCCTCATTTTTCCGCCGGCGGAATGTGCTCGGAGTCAATCTGGGTCTTCACTTGCTCGATCGTTGGGAGATTGTCGATTTCGGCGTTTCGAATGTACTTGCGCACGCCCTCGACGGCATCAAAATATGTCGTTAGCTGAATCTCTTCGGTTGGCCCGAAGCTATCCGGCCGATCCAGCATCCTTCGGTAAGTGTCATAGAATTCTGACTCACCATACCGGAAGGCTTTGAAATTTGAATCCACCTTCAGAGCTCTGTGGAAGGCAAGTAGGATCCCAGTAAAGGCAGAGATGATAGTGATTAGCCACTTGGAGTAGATGTCGCCTTTGCTGGCTTGCACCAGAAAAGGGATAATGAGCGAAGACGGAATGGTCCAGCAGATTGTGTAGTAGTGCAGTCTCCGGTAGATCTCCGCTTGTTTCTTCCAAAAAAGCAGGGTTCCTGTCATCCTCGAATAATGCTGCGTCAGGCGCAGCTTTGCCTGATCGGAGAAATGTGGGGATTCTTCGAATGTATTGCCGCCTGGGTGTAAGGGGATTCCTTTGAGAACTGCTACGAGGATCGGAAGCGCAGTGACAGCTGCAGCGCCGACGTATACACCCATACCAAGCAGCCAGAGGTATCCCTCGGTTTGATCACCGGTAGCCATCCAGCCTGATTTTAAACGAAAGGGCCACTCCATCTGGCGGGTGGCCCACCCTAAATCCGGCCGACGCGATCTGGCGACAACTCGATCGCGAACGCACCAAGCACACCGCGACGGTGCCGACAGCCGACGATGGCCCGCACGATATCAAGCCAGTTCCGGAGCCCGCATTCGAATCGAGTATTCATCTGGTCCACTCGAGATCGAGGAAGAAACGAAAGAGCGCTCCCCCGTGACCCACTACCACAACGACAGACGGCTCAATTCAGCTCAGCCTGTTCGATTGAGCTTGCAATGCTCACAAGACAGCCCTCATCCCACTTGGATAACCGCGAAAGGAGGCCGGAAATGCCGAACGACTTCACGACCCAGGAATCGGGCACCGACAATTCGGGCCGCTCCGGTGCCGGCGGGAGCGGACAAAGCAGTCCAACAAAAGAGACACCGGCACTTCCAAGCAACCCGGATGGTCCCCCGGAAGCCAACCGGCACCGGCTTCCGGATGAGCGCGTAGCCATCAGCCCGAGCCGCAATAGACATTGGTGGCAAACCACGTGTGGTACGGCAGATTCGCATTGAATCCGGCATTCATCGTATTGCGCTGGTCGTGATCGACGGGCGTGTAAGAGAAGTCGGGCAAATAGCAGGCGGGATCACCGGGAAGGCTGCATGTGAAGCCGCCGATGATGGCGCCGCGCTGCTCGGCAATCTGATTGGAGTAGGCGAGGTGGAATTGCCCGAGGCGGCCAAGCTGAGGCGAGCGCAGCGTCATCTCCCAGGCGCGGACCAGAGCGCCATCTACGGCGATGGGAAAGTACATGTTGGATTCCCCGAGGTTGGAGTGGTCGAGGAAGTTATTGACGCGGTTCTTGACGTTGGCGACATCGAGGAACCATCCCTTGAACGGAATCTGAATGCCGAACTGGTGTTCTTCGTCGCGCTCGGAAGGCAGGGATGTGAAGGTGTTTTCGCCCGAGGGAAGGCTTGATGCGTAGTTCAGGACCGAGGAATTGACCGTCTCCAGCGGCGCGGGCTGGAAGAAGTGGCCGTAGAATCCGCGCAGAACCCAATGGAGGCGGGGAATCTCAACCGTGGCGCCGATGCGCGGGTAGATCGCGGTCTCGTTGAGGCTTCCTTGAAATATCGAGAAACGCTCGCCGCCGAGAAGTGTGACATAGCGGCCGATGTGCAGGTGGTCGGAGACGTAGAACTCGACTAGCCCCGCAGTCGCGTTGGCCGGTTCGTTGGGTTGCGAGGCAGCGGAACCGTCGTTGACTATGGTGCCGAAGAGGTCGTTTTCGCGGGTGTAGAACGAGTAAAGCCCGGCAGACAAGTCGTTGTACTTGAACTCGGTGTGGTAATCAGCCTGGGCGCCCACATAGTGCGATCTCTGATGCCAGGTGGTCGCAACGGGAAAATCGGTCACGGGCGAGTCATAGTTCGCCAAGTTGAAATGATAGAACGGCGCCACCGAGAGGATCGACTTGGGATTAAAGGTGTGCACCCAGTTGGCAATCACAAATGCGTCGCGCTCAGTCTGGCCGTCGCGCAGACCGGTCGAGCAGTAGTAGCCGGATGCGCACTCATAGTCGTTTGGGTCGGGGTCTTACGGAACCTGGAAGAAGTCCTGGCGATATTGGCCACTGAACCGCAACTGGTCGGCGGCGCCCTGGTTGCGAATGACGGAGCCAAAGGCGCTCTGGGAGTTTGTGGCGTCGTGATAGATTTGCGGCACGGGAGTGGCGAGGCCATAGTTGGAGCGCCCGCCCGTAAGGCTGGCGTACCAGGCGGTCGCAGCGGAATGATCGCCGAGCGAAAGCTGGGCCTCGCCTGAATACAGGTTTCCGCCGAAGACGCGCAGCTCGGCATCGCGGCTGCGCTCAAATCCGTTGCGGGGCACAACGTTGAAAGCGCCATAGGTGCGGTCGCCCACGTCGGACGAGTAGCTTCCGCGCTGAACCTCCAGGGAGTCGATATCCTTGGGATCGATCTGCGGGCCGACATTGGAAGCGATTTTTAGGTTGGGAATGGAGACGACATCGAGCAGCCAGCTGACCTGATGGCCGCCGCGCATGTGCAGCATGTCGTGGGTCATGTAGGCCCCGGGAACGTAGTCGGTAATCATCTGCACGCCCAGGGTGCGGCTGGCGCCGGGTGTGGCATCGATGTCGGCGCGCGTGATGAGCGTGGTGGGAGTCACCGAATCCGTGGCCGGCGTGGTGTCCAGGCCTTGCACTGTTACAGTCTGATTCGTCGCCGCGATATTCAATGCGATGTGCACCACAGGGTTGGTGCCTGACGCCACGGTAATGGGTTCACTGAAAGTCGCGAAGCCGGCGGAGGCTACCTCCAGTTGGTAAAGGCCAAGAGGCGCTTCGGGCAGGTTGAATTCACCGGTACTGTCGGTATCGCAGTGCAGGGAGAACTGGGAATCTACGGCTTTCAAAACAACGTGGGCACCGGCGACGGGCCGGTGCTGCGGATCGTGGACTACGCCGTGCACGGTGGCGAAGACCGTGGCGCGAGCATTCAGAGATGAGGCAACCAATATGGCAGTGACTAAGTAAGAAGAGAGGCGCATAGCACCGTCGGACCTCCTAGAGGGAAGCGAAGGCAGATGGCACGCGTAACTTACGCAAGCCGTCGCCGTCATTCACCGCAACCGGATCGTTCCTTAACGGAACCGACAGCCATCGCATTCAGGGTTCGGAAGACGATCCGCGAGGGATTCAGGCGAGGGTGAGGGAAGGAGGGCCTCGGTCCGCTTGCGTGCGGAGCTGGCCAACGCGAGCGGAATCCCGGCTGGCGCCGGGTGTATATATATCGACGACCGGTGCCGCGTTGGCAGGTCCAACAGCCGGCGCGAAGGCTGCCGTTGTCGCCGCTGCCACGGTAGCGGGAAACTGCGGGCAGCGGGACGAAGCGTTGAACGACGGGCCAGAACCTGCGCTTCGGGAGGCGCTCATATCCGCGTCCGCGCAGTGGTGTGCTCCATGGCGCCGGCAGCAGAACGGCAGGCGCGACTCGTCGATCCCCGGCAGGACAGCCGCAAACGGCCCCAGCCAGAGAAGCAGAGTCATCTAAATGGACAGCACACGCCTCATCGTAGTTCCATGCTATACGGGAAACAGACCGCCCGAGTCAATCGGAAAATCGGTCCACTCCGGTCATATGTCATTCAGTGCTTTTCCTCTTCTATCATCCGGAAGAGATTCTCGCTTTGCCAGAGATCAATCAGTGGGCTTCGCATCAACAATTCTTCGCTTGTACGGTACCTTTGATTCCTCCCAGTTTGAACGCTGCATTGCAGGGCCGCACCAAGCGAGATCGCAGTCGAATAAGGAAATAAGGTGCAGTCGTTGAGGCACTTATCGAGGCATCGTCACAAATTCCGCTTCCGGCCCTATCACCGCTAATCTTCCCTAACCAAGCCGGGGAAGAGTAGTCCACCAGAACGTTTCGCGCATCGACGCGAACGAAACCTTACAGGTCCAGGGGTTATCGTCGCGGTAGGGCGAATCCAGATATCCGAGCGGCTGGCTAAGCGTATAAATTTGCGGGTTGAAATTGCGAGTAGGCGTCAATTCCGCCCGCTCGCTGCACTCGCCGGACAGCACAGCTTCATCTCATGGTTCCCCGAATCGCCAAAGTGTCGGGTTGCTGTGGCTCGATGCCGATGAACAATCCAAGGTCCGCCATGGTTCCATGGCAGCCAAGCCGCATGCGGCCGACGCTGAGATGGGCTCCATCGGCCTGCGGTACGCCGCCCTGAACACACGAGGCGAGGTCGCGCACGATTTCTTCGTTGATCCCATCACCGACGAATGCTGCCCTACAAGCGCAGCGGTCACGGGGCGCGGACCGGTGGTTGTGTATCGGGGCCGGCAAGAGGTGCCGGGAACGAGGCCATCTGAGGTGAGTCCTAACCGGGCCACGGTGCGCGATATCTACATCACGCGTCTGCAAGGGGGACAATGGACCAAACCACACACCGTCCATGCTGACAACTGGGTGATCAATGCCTGTCCTGACAACGGACTGGGCCGTCGATGCGAATGGCGATGATTTGGCGGTTGCCTGGTGGACACGTTCCGGCGATCAACCGAAAGTGCAGATTGCGTTCTCCACTGACGCGGGAGACACCTTCGGCCAACCAACCCGAGTCGATACGGGCCAAGGAGAGGGCCAGGTCACCCTCACGCTCCTGCCCAGAGGAGAGGCTGCGATTGTCGGCTGGCTGGAAGATGGGCAAACCTGGGCCCGCCATGTGCGCGTAACCGGCGAAATGTCATTGCCCATTGCTCTCGGCCCCGCGCCATTTCACTCCCTGCCTCGATGGATCGCAAATGACGACGCGAGTGTCACCGCCGTTTGGACAAAGAAGGATCAGGACGTCCACGAGTGTCCGTTTCGGGTATCAGCTTCTAAAACACGAAGCTATACCTGCCATGAAGAAACGATCGGTTGATGGGCCTGCCGAAAGGTTCAAGGCGTGATTGCCTTTGAGCACATTAAAGGCGGCCCCGATCGGCGCCCACGCCACCGAGAGCTGACAACCGCGGCATTTGTCAAAAGGTTCTTCCTAACCCGAATCGCACTTGAAACGGTTCGACGGGGTGAAAAACGTCTGTGAATTCCGACGTGGCAGTTGGTGTTATTCGGGACTCATAGGCGTAGTCAATGTCATGATCGCGCCGGTAAAGCAAATTGAAAAATTCGGCCGAAACGCGCCATTTCTCGTGAATTTGATAACTGACCTCCCCATTGAGCAACGCCGTTGCCTCTGAGCGATAAATTCCGTCAGACGTCAAATCGCGCGGACCAAAATAGCGCAGACGCAGACTCGACGCAAAGCCTTCGTAATCGTGCAGTGTGATACCCGATGAAATCACCAGCCCAACCGCTTCGGGCAGACGCTTGCCACCCGGACTGTTCGGCGCAGCATCAGCTGCGTCTATCGTGGCGAAAAGGGCCTTGGAGTCCGCAAGGTCAAAATCAAAAGCCAAATGTTTCAGTTGGGTGTAGTAGTTCGCCAATTCGACACCATAGCGGTTGCTCGGCTGTGCTGAAGCACTCGTGCCTCCGGTGTCGCCAGACTGCTGCAGTTCGGAAGCACTGTAGAGATACCAAAGCGAAACGGTGCTTTGCAGATGTGGGACAACCAGACTGCGCACGCCGATTTCCGCGCCTTTGGTCGGGACCAGGGCGGGAATTCTCGAGCTGGGCGTATTGGGGTAGGGATTTTCCGCCGAAATCGGTTCGACCGTTTGCGTTGTACCACGCCCGTCATTGCTGTGAAAACTGAATCCGCCCTGTACATAGAACTCAGTATTGGACCACGGGCCGAAAATAAAACTTAATTTGGGGCTGGGGAGCAGCTTGCTGGCTGTGCCGGAATTGGCCGGCGTAACCAAGCTGGTGACGTCAAAGTATTCCAGGTCGCCGCGCAGGCCCACGACCGAGCGGAATCTTTCCGCCCACTGAATTTCATTTTCCGCATAAAGACCTGCTTGCGTGTCCGTGAAGCGATCCGCTTGGGTGGTCGCTGGCAGAGTGGTGCCGGTGTCTGAATCAGTTTTGTCCACGCGCACGCGATTTTCCGCCTGGTAGAGGCCGTTGTAGATCCAATCGTTGCGGACCTGCAGGCCGAACGTGCTTTCCACCTTACGGCCAAACCGTTGGCCGAAAATCGTGTGGCGTGCGTCCATCCCAGCCACCGAGCGCCTGTCCTTCTGCTCGAACTGGTCGCCGCGCTTGAGGTCCGTCAGGTAGTAAGTGAAATCAGAAAACAAATCAAGATCGTAATAAAATCCGTAGGCTACGACACTCGACGCGGAATTTGCGTCTTGGCGATGCCATCCAGCCTGCAAGCTATAACGCTGTGAATTGCCACCATCGGTCGGGTTCAGTGTGCCGAAGACACCAACGAGGGGCACGGCGTTATCGGGGATTTGATCGCTCGAGTTCCATTTTCCATGGTAACCGCGGGCCGTAATGCTGACACCATCGGCGTCACCTCCCTTGCTGTAGGTAAGGAGGCCGTTGAATTTGTAATAGTCATCCGGATGCGTCCATGGGCCGTCATCGTGATATGCTTCTGCGCCGTACAGCAAACTGCCCAAGCCAAGGTTTTGCGATACGCCGAAAATGGCCCGCTCATAGCCATATATTCCGCCTTCCACCTTGAAGAAGTTCTGGGCCAACGTCTTGAAATATTCCACATTGGCCGATCCAGCCGAGCCATAGTTGCCGATACCGGCGTAATATGGACCTTTCTCGTAGTTCACCCGCTTCACAAACTCCGGCATGACGGTGTTCATGTCCGCGTACCCCTCGCCGTGCGCGTGCGATGGCAGGTTAAGCGGCATATCGTCGATGGAAATGGCGAAATCTGTGCCGTGGTCGAGATTGAAGCCGCGAAGAAAATATTGGTTGGCCTTGCCGCCGCCGGCGTGTTGAGTGATGATGACACCGGGGACCGTCTCCAAAACTTCTCCCGAACGGAGAATCGGACGATCCTGGATTTCCTTTGCGCCCACCGTCCCCTGGCTGGCGGAATCGGCAATTCCGATTAGGTCATCCTCCCGACCCTGCACGTTTACGTCGGTGCTCACAGAGCCCACAGCCAGGGAGATGCGCAGCGGAGCCGGCGCCTTGGTAGTCCCTATGGTGACGGGCATTTCTTTGGTTTCAAAACCGGGATTCGACACGACGAGTCGATAACTACCTGCCGGCAGTCCAGAAATTAGGAAGGCTCCGTTCCTGTCCGACTGTGTCGTGCTTTGTACGGTACCGCTCGCATTCCAAACCTGCACGGTAGCCCCGGCAATCACTGCGCCAGACGTGTCGACGACAGTTCCTGATAGCTGAGGCGGATAAGCCTTATCACCGGTGGAGACCGGTGTCTTCTGCTGCGCGGCAACCAAGAGCGGAGTAACCTTAGTCGTTTTTGCACCGGAGATGGCAGTCGATTGAACCTTTGCTCCAGGCACAGGATTGTCTTGCGCATCGGCCAGTGGTGCTCCAGTCAGGAGGCACGTCAGTATTACAAATGTGAGAATCGTGTTACGCTTTGCCACTGCGCTTTCTCTTTCGGATACAGCCAAACATCTCAGTGTTTGTGAGTGTGGGGTTTTCCGTTCGCGCGATGATGCCCGGGCTCGGGCTGTGCAACGGTCATCACGAGCCGCCCGTGCTGGACACCCTTCAAGCCGATCAGGCGCCCAGCGAATTCTTCGACTTGTCCAGATTTGCCATGGACAATGAGGACTTCCAGGCACGAGTCATGGTCGAGATGCGCATGACTAGTCGAGACCACTAGCTCGTGATTCGCGTGCTGAATTTCGGTCAGCTTCTCAGTCACCCCGTGGGCGTGGTGGTCGTAGATTAGTGTGACCGTGCCGACTACCGTTGCATTGGGATTTGACGTCCGCTCTGCGACCAGCCGATCGCGAATCAGATCGCGAAAGGCCTCGGACCGGTTGGTATAGCCCAGCCGAGAAATGAAATCATCGAAGCGTTCGAGGAGATCAGAATCGAGTGCAACTCCGATTCTGCTAAGTACACCCATGGTCACTTCCTTGGAAGAGAATCGGCGCTCCCTTGAAAACTGGATAATAGCACGATTACGAGATTTGTGGCACGACTCTCCGTCAGTAATACAAATCCAGAAACGGCCTTATGACGGCTGTCAGAAATGGGTGTTCCGGGATGGTTGGACTGCGCCGCGCCACTGCGCAACGGGGCTTTTACACCCTGCAGTTTGCCGCCTGGTTTTTGGGAAAGATGTCTCATTTACCAAAGCCATTTCAGAATCAGAAATGAGAGTGAGCGCAGCAACTGAGCACACCAGTACCGACGGGTCCCTCGGCGATGTTTCATAGAGAAAACTCGCCAGGGCGCGGGAAACCAGAACAGCAGCAATCAGCCCCGCGCCGGTTCCAACGGAGGCGACCAGAAGATTCTCCCTGAGCACCATGATCGCAACATCCGCGCGACGCGCGCCCAATGCCATACGGATGCCGATCTCGCTGGTGCGCCGCGCGGTGGCGTACGCCAGCGTTCCATAGAGACCGATGGCCGTTACCAGCAACGCGCCACAAGCAAAGAACAAAGCCAGAAATGCCATCGTTCGCTCGATGCTTACGGATCTGTTGAGTAGTCGTCCATGGGGGCATGACGGGAGCGGGAATGGTGGGGGCCAAGCGTACAGCCAGTACACGTGCTGCGCCCGCCGACGGGGCCTGCAGCCCGTCCGCACGGATGACCGCAGTGAGCGAAGGCTTTGGCTGCTCGTCCTGCTCGATGGGAACGTATGAGGCGGCGGGCGCCGGCGCATTGCCGAATCGTCGTCTTGCGTCAAGCTGCGCAGCTTCCTCGTTCATGCCGGCATTGAGGTTGTCGCGGGTGCGCGCGTCCAGATGAAACTGGGAGCTCTGGATGCGGTCAAACTCAACAAACAGGATGCCGCCTCGATCCGCTCTCCCGGCGAAAGGGCGTCACGTAGCTGAGCCTCCACCAGGAGTAGTGAGTTGCTCAGTGATGCTTCAAGACTGCTTGCAGAGCGACAACAGAAATGACGGCGACCACTATCCATGCCGCGATGGCGAGAACGATCCCTATCAGATCGGAATATGCGATGTGTCGCATGGTTCTAAGGCTGTCCTTCAGAAACGGCAATGAGTGTGTCGGTAGGCTTCGGTCTCTGTTTCGGTGGTAGCAGGCGAGTGGAATTGGCGATAAAGGTCAGTTCCGAAGCGACATGGATGAATGCAGCCAACGGTGGATTCAGCAGGCCGGCGGCTGCCAAGCCGATGCCGATTGTGTCAACGATCAGCGTCCCATAGAAATTCTCAAGGATAATTCGACGGCAGTTGCGCGCGATACGGACAGTTTCGACAAACTTCATCAGGTCGTTGCCAATGAGAACTACATCGGCGCTTTCGCGGGCCACATCGGTTCCTGCCCCCATGGCCACTCCGACTGTTGCTTCACTCAAGGCTGGAGCATCGTTGATACCATCACCAATCATCGCTACAACTTCACCGCGGCGCGTCCGCTCGGTGATCTCTGCCACCTTTGCTTCCGGAAGGAGATCGGCGCGGAGACGAAAGATACCTAGCTGGTTCGCTACAGCCAAAGCGGCGGCGCTCGTGTCGCCAGTTAGCAAAATGACCCGAATTTCCATGTTCTCGAGAGCGCGCACCGCCGCGCTGGCACTCGTTCGGACCGCATCCGCAATCGAGATAAACCCCATGTACTGCCCGCTGCCTGCTATGTGCACGATGGTTCCGTTTGCCATTCGTTCCGGAGGGACCGCAACGCCCAAAGATTCGAGGAAACTTCGACTGCCGGCGATGACATGCTCTCCGCCCACAAAAGCCGAGATACCGCGCCCAATCTCGTAGCGAAAGCCGACCGGCTCTTCTGTCGCGACTCCAAGCTCAGTGGCATAGCGAACAATTGCTTTCCCTAATGGATGTTCCGTGCCGCGCTCGGCGCTGGCAGCGGCTCGAAGCAGCGCATCGATATTGTTCCCTGCCGTAGGTTCGACTTCTGTTACAGTGGGCGTGCCCAGCGTGAGTGTGCCGGTCTTATCAAAGAAGACGGTATCGAGTTGACCGAGGGCCTCCAGATAGATTCCGCCTTTGATGATCGCGCCGTGCCGGGCGGCGCGTCCGATCGCCCCGAGAATGGCAAGCGGCGTTCCGGCCGCGATTCCACACGCGCCTGCCACGATGACGACGGAAATGGTCGATCTGATGTTGTGCGTGATGAAGAAGGTCAATACTGCGGCGCCAAGTGCGAAATAGACCAGATAACCGGCAAGCCGGTCAGCCATCTTCTGGATCGGTGCCCGCGAGTGCTCTGCACGTTCAACTGCCTCAATGATCTTCCCGAAGGTCGTTTCCTTGCCGAGACGTTCGGTCCGAACCTGCAGCGTCCCGGCCTGGTTCATCGTCCCGGCGTAAACTTGGCTGCCTGCCGCCTTTTCGCTAGGCATGGGCTCGCCTGTGATGGCGGCCTGCTCCACAAACGAGTGTCCGCTCACGACCTGGCCATCGACTGGAATCCGGCTCCCCGGCCGAATCATCACTATCTCGCCTGGAGTAATGCCGTGGGTCGCGACCTCGACTACCTCGCCGTTCCGGAGCACGCTGGCCGTTTGCGGCAGAAAGTCGAGCATGTCTTGAATCGCCCGTCGGCCGCGGCCGACCGTCATACCTTCAAGAATCTCGGCGGCAAGCACAAACCCGGTGATGACCAGGGCCGTGAAGAACTCACCGATTGCGAGCGCCGCGAGCAGCGCAATGGTCATCGATAATTCCATGGTCATCCGGCGCTCGATGATGTTCTCGAGCGCTTCTTTGAAAATTGGATAACCACCGATCAGGGTCGCGGCAAGGCCAATGACGCTGACTCTGTGGAACGGTTCCCACAAATGGAACCAAACCGCAGCCGCAGCCAATGCAACGAAGAGGACGCGTGCCGCGTCCAGCCACTCAAAGCCACCGTGCTCGTGGCCATGGTCGTCGTGATCGTCGCGTTCAATTTCGGGCGAGTGGTCAGCGACGCCCGATTGCGCCGTTAACTGATCAGGCGCGGAAGACTTGCGGGGACGTTCTGCAACGGGGCTCATATGCGTCTCCTAATCGGAGTCTCGGGATGCGGACACCCGGATCACTTGAAATAGCGTTTCACCACGGCAATGAGATCGTCAGCGGCTTCCAACTGAGACGGAAGTGTCTTCTGACCGGGGACGAGGACATGGAATCGAAGCTGGCCTTCAATCAGCTCCGCCATCAACCCATTCAGTGCCCCCCGGCAGGAAGCGACAAGCTGCAGGATCTCTTCGCACTCATTTTCTTCCCCGGAAAGAGCCCTTTCGATCGCTTCGACCTGGCCCTTAATGCGGCGGACCCGGCTCAACATTTGTTCTTTGTTCTTACTGGTGTGCGACACGTCGACCTCTTCCAAAATAGTAATATACTCCCCTAGAGTACACGTCAAAGCGTTTCAAGAGGGTTACAGGATGCTGGAGACAAAACGTCGAGTGATCGGACAGTTCATTGTCTGCAAGGGTTGTTGTTGCGGCGCTACAGAGAAGGGCCGACCGGAACTTCCGGTGGAATGGCTCAAAGACGAGTGGCGCAGGCGCGGGCTCTTGAAGCGGTTTCAGCTTTCGATCAGTGGCTGCCTTGGTCCCTGCGATTTGCCTAACATCATTGCAATCAATTCGGGATCAGGTTCTCAGTGGTTGGCGGAAATCACCGAATTCGATCAGTACAGGTCCCTGGTGGATTGGACTGCACGATCAGTTGAGGCAGGCAGATTGCTCGACCTTCCCAGGGAATTCAATAAGAACAAGATTGATCCTTGGCGTTGAGAGATTTTCAGTCGCCCTGAATGGGCTGGATCAAAGACCGCTAACGGAGCTGTGCACCAACGCGTCGAAATTGTGGGTTCCCCGGGTCTTGCAGGGCCCCAAGATCTTTTTGAATCGAATGTTCGAGTTGCAATCCAAATCGTGGTTGCGGAAATACCGAAGAGAGCCATCCTCGGATCAGTCTGTGTGCTGCTGATTGCGTTTTGCGCCACGATCGAAGTTATACATACGCACGATTTAGCCGGGACTCTCCGCCCCGATTGCGCGCTTTGTCTCGTTGCTCATGAGGGTGTTACAAGTTCCCCGCACTTTGTATTGACGATTTGGCCTGAGCATATCTCCACGGTAGAGGTCTTTCAGGAAGACTGCCCTCGCGAACTCTTTGTCTTTTCGTTCTCCTGCCGGCCTCCTCCCGCCGAACTTGCTCTCTCTAGCAGATCCCAATCACAATTGCAGATTCCTGAAGTCGCCCGTGCGCGGTTTCTCTCCCCAACTGGGCGCCTCGGCTATCCGTTCAAGAGTGCCTGGCATGCGCCTCGATCCGTTCAGATAGCCTGCACGGAACGAGAGTGTCCTGATCTCCGGATTGCGATCATGATGTGGTCTTCGTCAGACGAATTCACCAGGCTCGTGGAGGCGCACCGGTCGGCTCTCTATCGCTTCCTCTTGGCTTCTATACAGGACGAGGAAGTGGCTGAGTCATTGACTCAGCAATGCTTTCTAAAGGCCTTCCGAAATGGATCGAGCTTTCGCGGGGAATCCTCGATTAGAACTTGGCTGATACGTATTGCCATCAACCTAAAGACAGACTTCTGGCGCAGTCGGCGCTTGCAGTTCTGGCGCGAAACCCAGGCGAACACCCTGGACGAGGACTTTGCTACAGACTGTTTGGCGAGCGCAGAGAAATCTCCTGAGGCTCAACTAATTGTGAGAGAGCAAACGTCCCTAGTCTGGCGGGCCGTAGAGACCCTGAGCCCGCGCGAGCGAAGCGTCTTTCTACTGCGTTATGTCGAAGAACTCCGATTGCGCGAAATCGGACAATCCACCAGCCTGAAGGTAGACGCCGTGAAGGTCTACCTGCAACGAGCATTGAAAAAGATTCGCACAGTGCTGGAGGAGAGTGACAAGATACATAGAACGAAGCCGATTGAGTACCGTCGGTATTCTCCGAAGAAACGCTCAAATCCCGAACTGGAAACCGGGTCCCTTACATCGCCTCGGATGTCTAAAACCATCCATCGCGGCAGCCCCGATAAGATGGCGCAGGCGTCGCCCAAGTCTCCGGTCGAAACATGGATGGACCGCAAGGGCGGGATCTCAAAACAGAATCCTAGGTGATCAAATTACTAAGGACTTGAAGGCTCCGCCTCCCTGATCTGGGGATCCTTGGTCGGCTCAGAATAAGGGTGTTCCTGGTGCATCTCCCAAAGGATGGCGAATGCGACCGCTGCAATCATCAACACGGACAATAGGGCTAAACTGACAATCTCAGCCAACCTCCATCGAATCTCATTGAGTCTCCGCTTACTGCCTTTGTCGAAGGTAATTACTTTCGCCATGACACCTTCCCTCCCCTTGTGCAAACCGGGACAGCAGACGTTCGCTGTCCCGATTGAAGCGGAAGTCACGGAACATGCGCTTCTCAGAAGTGGAAGCCAATTTCTGCAGTCAGCGCACGTGGTGTCACATAGTGGGTTCCGCTGAAGGTTGAGAGGAAGTTGTAAAGTGCGTACTTGTTCGTGACATTGACAGCAGTGAGCCGAAGGCTCCATTTGCGCTTGTCGCCATGGAAGAGGTTGTCGTCCCCGATGGAGGCGTCAAATAGACTGCGCGGGGCGACGCGAGGCGGGTTCTTGTCGTCGTCCTCAGTGTTGGGCGCCGGGATGCTGATCAAGCTGGAAGTGAACTGCGAGGCCAGGCAGGGCGTGGGCAGGGCCGTGGTCGGTGTTGCTCTCACGCCATTGCAGGCAAAGCCAGCCTGAAACTCCTGGTCGGCGGTAAGTCCGCTCAGATCGATCGCGGGCTGTCCGTTGAGAGTGGTCGACGTGCCGGTACAGAGTGTATTTGCACCAATGACGTTATAGCAGGGCGTTGAGCCTGCCACGAGTCCGCTGTCATAGCGCCAGTTAAAGCCGATCCACGGAGCGAGCCGGCCAGGAACCTGGTACTGAACGTGGGTTGTCTGGTTGAACTTCTCATCATGATCGATGCGGAACGGGAGCCCTGGCGCTCCCACGGTTGCGCCCGCACCGGCGGACCTGGGGCGGGAAGAAACGGGCGGCGACAGAGGACATGACGACGAATGCCGAGAAGCGGTGATAGTTCGGCACATCGGCGCGGAGCGTAAAGCCCGGTATCTTCGAGTTATGCCAGTCGATGGGGAAGAAGATCGGCGTATTGCCAAAGATGCTGAAGTCGAACGCGTTGTGCGTGTACTTCCAGATGTAATCGCCGCTGACCACGATGTTCTTGCCGAAAGCCTGTTGCAACCCGGCATGAAACTCGTTGCGGAATCCAGGCTGCAGAGTTCCGGTGACACCAGGAGTGCACGCCAGCAGTGGATTAAGGACGTTGTTCAGACACCCCTCGCTGGAGAGCACGAGATTTTCGTTAAAAGGAGTCTCGAGGGTTCGAGCATAAGATACCCGCAGAACGGTGTTGGTCGGCTTGATGTTGTACGCCACGCCAACGCGAGGTTCTGCCTGGCCCGTGATCGGTCAGACCGTTGTAAAGATCCCCGCGGATGCCGAGATTGAAGACCCAATTGCCGGCCTTGATCTGGTCCTCAATATAGAGGGCCAGCTCCTTGACATCGGTATGGCCAAAATAGGCATAAAGCGAACCGCCGCGGGTAAGGTCATAGGGAAGCAAGTCGGGATCGAATGTGCCTCCCACCGAAGGATCGTTCGAGACCAGGCCGGCGGCCGCGCATTGCCCCGGATCGGTGAACCCGGGCTGCGGATTCCCATCGGCATCGACGCATGGCGAATTGAAGGTTGAATTGACCAGACCAACATTGTCGTGCTCGCGGAGAAAGGTCTGTTGATACACCGCTCCGGCCTTGATGTCATTGATCCCTTTGTGGAGCGTCAGCTCTGCATGGGCACCGGCGTTCAACAGGGTTCGGTATTGAGAGATCGACTCGCTCTGGATGGGGCCAAGATCGGCGAGAGGATTGTTACTCGGATAGTAGTTGTACCCGTCCCGTCGCACGAAACCGCCGACGTTGAGGACAGAGTTCGTACTGATGATGCGGGTGTAGGTTGGGGCGATGTTGTAGGTTCCTATCTTGGAGCGTTGATCTGCATCCCCGACATTGTCGAACACCGGGCTGGGGCCGGTTCCCCCGCTCACCACATTCGAGACATTGAGCTGGTCATAATCATTTGGACTCTGGAACCAGGAGCGCGAGTAGTTGAGGTTGACATGAATCGAATCGGCGCCCGTGAACTGATAATCCACGCGGTCGAAGACGTTCTGTTCATTTCCCTTGGCGTGGAAGACTTTGAATTCAGGGGGATCGAGAAAACGGCCGGTGTTCAGGCCGTCGAGTTCGAAGAAATTGCCCCAGTTCTGGCCGCCGTAGCCGAGGTCGACTGAGCCGGTCGCGCTTCCGAACGAGCTGTACGAAGTGGTGATATTCCCAACGGGTTTGGTCATGCCCATCCCGGACCGCGTCGTTACGTTAATGACCAGGCTGGTCTTTCCGCCATACTCTGCGGGCGGCGCGCCATCGATCACTTCGAGAGACTGAACCGCGTTCGAGGGCAATTGGTTGGAAAAGACCTTGCTCTGTTGGTCGGTGATGGGCTGGCCGTCCACGGAGAAGGAGTTCGAAGCGTGGTCTCCCAATCCGTGGAAGAGTCCGTTCGAGTCAGCGGCGACCCCCGGCGACGCCAGGGTTACCAGCGAGCTCAGGGTGGACGAGGCGCTTTCAAGCGGGATCTTGTCGAACAGACCGCGGTCCACGTCAGTGTGCGCCGTCGGGTCGTTCTCAAGCAGATCCGAAGCCACTTCCACGGTGACCGAAGTGGACGCGGCGCCGACTTTCATGTGGACATTGGGGGTGACAGGCAACACCGAGTTGACATCGACGTCTGTCGCGAACGAAGCGAAACCCTCCTTCGTGACCGTCAAGTGATAGGGATTGAAGGGGAGGTTCGGGAAATGGAAATGGCCGGTAGTGTCGGTGGTTGTCGTTCTTGAGTAGGCGCTGACGGGGTTCTGGATAGACACGGATGCGCCTGGGATGACGGCTCCCGACGGGTCGGTTACTGTGCCGCTGATTGATCCGGAATTGGATTGAGCATGCAACGGAGAGAACGCCGGGGAAACTAGAAACGCAAGTAGGCAAAAGAGAATGCCGCGCGTAGTCGTGCGCATGGACTGACCTCCTGGTGAATCGCCGATTTTCTGGTGTGGCTTGCCTGCGAGAAGTTCCGAATCGGTGCCCGGGAAGCGGCGGCACCGCTTTTCCCTCGAAAAGGGAAAAGCCACGTAAACAGGCTTGCCTGCGCTACGCGAATTCGGGGACGGTTCTAGGCGCTAGCGATCTGGTCGGGCGGAGGTCGGTTCCAGTGCGAATAGGAGAAGAGGTGTTCGCGGTATTCGCGCCTGGGAGGCAGCGCGATACGGATTGCGGCAAAAACGGTGTGACGAATGTGGGCGACGACTGAAGGCCGCGCAATATTATGTGCGGTCTGACAGAGTGCGCAATCCGTGTGTCCGACACCGTCCGCATGGACATGCATTAGCCCGGCAGTGGTGCCAAGAAACAGCAGGACAACGAACAAGGCTACGAACAAAATGCGGGCTGGCGTACTTGATGCCGGCATTTTGGCGCCCAATACCATAATTAGTCATCAATATACATCAGGGCATCAGAATCGCCAATCCAGAGCACTCGCGCGACGGGCTACCGTTAGTCGATTTTTAGTGCCGGAAGTGCGGCTGATCCTGGCCAGTGGCCTGTTGCTGGGTCGAATTGTGAATGTGAAACCAATGGTTTGCGCCCTGAACAGGCTGACACGAAACGCGCGTGTCGAGTTCGGTTCGCCGTCTGACTGGTTGCAGACGCGTTTTACCGATCTTGGCGGGATTCCCGCTCCGCCCCTTTCGGAAATCGTTCGCGGCTATCTTCCATTTCGATGAGGTCCTGGAATGCCAATAAGCAGACCCCCGCTAATTCCTAAGGATTGCTGGTGGCCTCCCGCGAAGCTGTAGTCATAAGCCGGTTCGAGGAACCAACCGAAACGGTGTTTGCCGGTTGGCCAGAACATGAAGTCTCCCGCAACCTCGCCGGCTATCGAATTCGCCGTCTTTCCATTTTGTTTGAGGCAGGTCCATTGCGGGCCGATGCCCAGCATAAACTCCGCCTTCCGTGAGAGGGTCCACGGTTTCTTGAAGAGCAGATCAGTGTCCCATTCCGTGGATTTGCGAGTGAAAAAGGGTGACACCCCTGCCTCAAGCTCGACCCAGCGCTCAATCAGCGTGGTCTCTGCTGCAAGATTGGGAGCGAACGTGGCTGCGCCGCCTTTGATATTCCAATTTGCGGCCGCCCCAATCTCAAGATTGACCACATTTTCGTAATCCTCGTCGGCTTGTTGTCGATTGCCGGACGGCTTATCAACGGAGATTTGTCCGGACGCGGGCAAACACAAGAGAAGGAGTCCTGCAACGAATATGAACACGCGCGGTGGCAAAAACGGTCTCCAGGATGAGTCGGGCCGGGTCTTCATTCTGCCCCGGCGTTCTTGGTTTGCGAATTGGTTCATATCGAACTTGATTGGTGTCGCCAGCCAGGCGAGCAGTCCAGGATAATCCCGTCCAACGTTCGCGCCGCCGCATAGCTTTTAGTCTCCAGAGCGGATGAGAACTGCTTCAGCATGATTGCGAGAAAGAATCAGGACCCGCGTTTTGCTGCCTGTGCGCAGAGCAAATTCTTCCGGGGCTCGCCTCGTGACCTGTATTCGTGCTCCTGGAATAATGCCGTGGGCCCTCAGCCGCTTTAACAGGAGCGCATCCTGATCCGAGACGCTGTCCACAATGAATTTCCCGTCGTGTTCAAGGCTTATCAGTGGTTTCGAGGCCTGTTTGGGCATCCTCCCGTCCATCGTCGGGATGCAATGCCCATGGGGATCGAATCTCGGATGCCCGAGTTTCACGGAGATGCGTTCCTCGAACCGCTCGGAGATGAAATGCTCGAGCCGCTCGGCCTCCTCGTGAACTTCTTCGATCGGGTAATCGAGGATTTCATAGAGAAATGTTTCGATGAGCCGGTGATGGCGCAGGATCTCAAGGGCACGCCGCTTTCCTTGCGGAGAAAGCCGCACGCCGCGACGTTTTTCGTATTCAACGTAGGACGGCTGGTCCGAAGCGAGCTTTTGCAGCATGTTGGTAATCGATGCCGGCGCGACTCCGAGGTGCTGTGCAAGCGCCGTGCTCGAAACGGTGCGCTCTTCCGCGCCGCCGAGGGCAAGAATTGCCTTGAGATAATTGTCGACCGATTCGGTATTGACGTTCACATGGCGATTGTGGGGCATAGCTCTCTTGGGGATGTTCTCTTGACGCTATATGTATTTTAGGCTAACCTAACGAATTAGGCGAGCCTAAATATGCCGCCCAGGACTTCTGCCCCTTCCCGATGAGCGGCTGCGTTCGAGGGCGCAGCCACGCTACCCGTCACTCCCGGAGATCAGTCTGACATGCGAACTCGAACCGTACTGAGCCTCGTTCTTCTCTCGATGTTAACTTGGGTTAATTCAATAAATTCAGCGGCGCAAAGCGGCACGAGCAGCGCGCTTACCGGTACCATCAGCGATCCCTCCGGCGCCATGGTAGCCAATGCCCAGGTCAAGGCCGCCGAGGTGAACACGGGAGCAATTCGAATCACGCGAAGCCATGCTGAAGGCCGCTACCTGTTCGCTCAAGTCAACCCAGGCAACTATCGAATCACCGTGGAGGCCACTGGATTTGCAAAAGCGGAGTCGCAGCCGGCCAACGTAGCGGTCGGCCAAACGATCGCTGTGAACTTCACTTTGTCCCCGGCAGCCAATACACAAACCGTCGAAGTCACTGCGGAGGCCGGCCTTCTGAGCCTTGAGAATCCGAATACCTCGACGACACTGGAAGAAAAGGTGATCAAACAGTTGCCCAACCCAGGTCAGGATCTGACCTACGTTGCGCAGTTCGCCCAGGGCGCGCTGATGAATACAGCAGGCTCGTCGAACGATGCCAAGGCTCCAGGAGGGTACGGAAATGTCGAGTTCAATGGGCTCCCGGCCACATCGAACGGCTACATTCTCGACGGGTACGACACGAATGATCCATGGCTGGGGCTCAATATCGGATTATCCACGAACCTCGTCATCGGACTCGATGCTGTACAAGAAGCGACCGTCAACACCAATTCCTTCTCAGTCGATCAGGGCCGTTATGCCGTGGCGCAGGTGAACTACTTCACGAAATCAGGCACAAACGCCTTTCACGGTGACGCGTACGAGATTTGGAACGGCTCATTGTTTAACGCGGAAGACTACTTCCTTCACGCAAACGACACCGCGGATAGCATCGCCAAGAAGCCTCGATCCACCGTGAACGAATTTGGCGCGAGTGTGGGTGGACCTATTCGCAAAGACAGGCTATTCTTCTTCGCTCACTATGAGGGTCTTCGTCTCGCCCTGCCGCTCGTTTCCCAGATTACTCTGCCCACACCGGCCTACCAGCAGTATGTGTTAGCACAGCTCGCCAAAGGCGGAGCAGACCCGGTCACAGGCACAACCCTTCCGGCGCAGCCTGGCGAGATTCCCTTCTACCAGAACATGTTCTCGCTGTTGCCGGAACCGGGAGGCTCACCTGTGCCGATTGTTGGTTGTCCGCTCGGCACAAACGGTGACGGCTGCGCGAGCCAACGCCAGGCTTCGCTGAACAACAGCGACAGGGAAAACCTCATTGTGGTGAAAATCGATCACACCATTAACGCGAAGGACAGCGTCTGGTATCGCTTCCAGCAGGATACGGGGCTGCAGGCCGCATATACGGATCCACTCAATCCGATCTTTAATTCCTACTCACCACAGCCGCAACGCACTCTCGTCCTTGGTTACACGCATGTCTTCAGCCCGGCGCTTGTAAACCAGTTCAATCCCGGCGCAAGCTGGTACTCGAGCATCTTCGAGCCTAACGATTACTCGCATGTCGTTCAGACCTTTCCGATCGTCCTTGTTTCAGGCAGCGACTCCGTACCATTTACGACCATCGGGGGCAACGATAATACATATCCGCAGGGACGGAAGGTCACGCAATGGCAGATCAACGACAACTTGACCTGGACGCATGCGAAGCACACGTGGAAATTCGGCATGAACACACGGCGGCTGGACGTAAGCAACTATGACCTTGGCGAGGGGACGGTGCCCACCGTGACCTTCAATGACCTCGCGCAGTTCACCTACGGCGCCGCATGCACAGCGAGAGAGAGCTTTCCGGTCGCGCTGAAAGAGAGGGTGTCCGCAGGCAATCTCGAATCCTACGCGATGGACACGTTCAAACCCACCTCGCGAACGACCGTGACTTACGGTATGCGCGTCACCTGGAATACCAACGTGACGAGCGGAAAGAATCTCTTTGCCCGAAGTGCTGGATCGTTCCTCGATACTGCGCATGACATGAATATGCCATTGAATCAAACGATCCTCGGCAACGTCCGTGATCTTTTTCCTGCCACGCCGTTATTCGTTTACCAGCCGCGCGTTTCGTTCGCGTACCACCTGCTCCCCGCGACGGCGGTCCACGGAGGATTCGGCGTATTCAACGACATCATACCCATGCAGATTGCCGATCTTGCTGCCATGAACGCGCCCAACGACCCGACGTTCGTTGGTGGGATTGGCGGCCAGGTTGGCGGGGTGGGTATCGCTCCTGGTGTCGCCGGCAGCGCAATCGACGCCGCCGCAAACGCGAACCGTTTGTTCCAGTCGATCTTTCGTTCGGGCGCTGCACCTTGCACAGGGATCCAGCCTGGCGCATCGACCTGTCCACTGGCCGTGAGCTTCAACACGTTTCCCAGCGGAACGCTGAAGACCCCGTACTACTACCAGTACAACTTCGGCGTTGAGCGGCAAATCGGTTCTCGCGGAGACCTCCGCATTGACTTTGTCGGAACCCGCGGCGTCCACGAGCCGTATCAGGTGCAACTCAATGGCTATCAGACCGTTTGCAACGGATGTTTTGCGCCGTACCCGTATCAGAGACCGCTCGACCAGCGTTTTGGAAATGTCAATGAGTTTCGCACCGACGCCAATAGCAGTTATGCCGGACTTCAGACCTCCTACACCGAGCAGTGGCGCGGACTCACGCTGCACGGCAACTACACATTCAGTCACTGCCTCGACGAAGTGTCAAACGGCGGATTGCTGGCGTTCTCTACGCAGGGACTGATGTCCCCTTTGCCTGGGGAACTCAGACGGCAATATGCGAGCTGCGACTATGACGTTCACCATAACGTTTCCGCCTATGGTTTGTACCAGGTGCCATTCCACTCCAGCCATTCGTTCCTTCGTCAAATGTTTGGAGGATGGTCGATCTCAGCGACTGTTATCCTTCATTCCGGCCTGCCCTTCAGCGTGCTCGCCCAGCCTTACATCGCCGACGCCAACGGCGTGTTTCAAGCGAATGGAGCAAGTACTGCCCAGTTCAATGCGCCGGCTTACGCGAGCCGGATTCCAGGCGTGCCCGTATATCGAAAGAATTCTGTAGCGGGCGTCACCGTGGCGGGCACCAAACAGTGGCTCAACCCGGAAGCCTTCATCTCGGTGGTCGATCCGACGACAGGAGCCTGTGTGGAAGGCGATTTGCCGTCAAACTGCCAGTTCGGAAACTCCGGACGGAATTCAGTACGCGGTCCCCACTACACAAACTCCGACCTTTACATCACCAAAACCTTCCCAATCAAAGAGGCTGTTTCGCTCCGACTCGATACTCAGATGTTCAACGCATTCAACCATCCCAACTTCGCTTTGCCAAGCGAGGTTGAAGCCGGAGTCCCAGGCGTGTCGGTTCCGGCCAGATTCGGAACGCTTGAAAGCACGATCTCGCCACCGACAGGATTGTTGGGCGTTGGGCTGGGAGGAGATAGCTCGCCCCGCATGATCGCGTTTCAGGCAAGGATTGAATTTTGAGAATTGCGTCTAGGGAGCCTGAATGAATTGAACTACAAGAATGAATTTGGGAAAAAGGTACCGATGAACCAACAAGATAGGCCCACGAATATTTCGGTTCAAACCGAAGTCGCAGGATCTGTATCGGAGACCCACGTTTCCCTGGAGAACGTTCACGGTTCGATCGCGGTTCCACATCATCTTGCGGGCTTCTGGAAACAGTGGCGTGCCTTTGTCGGCCCCGCGATATTGGTAAGTGTCGGTTACATGGATCCCGGGAACTGGGGAACTGACCTCCAAGCCGGCGCTCAATTCAAGTACGGTCTGCTTTGGGTGGTCGGACTTGCCAGCCTGATGGCTATCTTCATGCAAGTGATCTCCGCCCGGCTCGGTGTAGTGACGGGCAAGGATCTCGCTCAATGCTGCCGCGACTGGTATCCCAAGTGGACGCGTTGGCCGAACTGGATGATGAGCGAAGTCGCCATCGGCGCCTGTGACCTGGCGGAGGTGCTCGGAAGCGCCGTGGCCCTCAACCTCCTGTTCCATATTCCCCTGCTATGGGCAGTCATCATCACGGGCCTGGACGTGCTACTGCTCCTGGGTTTGCAGCGGTTCGGCATGCGTACGATCGAGGCCATTGTGTTGCTGCTGGTGGCAACGATCAGCGTGTGCTACTACATCGAAATCTTCGTTCTGCCACAGACCCAGCCCAGTTTCCTGGAAATGGGGAGAGCACTGGTTTCCCCACATCTTCGTCAATCCGGGATCCTATACCTTGCGATTGGAATCATCGGCGCAACCGTGATGCCCCACAACCTGTATTTGCATTCGGCACTGGTGCAGAGCCGCAAGTTGCAGAAGGACGAGCCATCCGTCCGAAGCGCACTCCGCTTTAACAGCATTGACTCGATCGTAGCCCTGACCGTCGCATTCTTCGTAAACGCTGCGATCCTGGTGCTGGCAGCCACAGTCTTCTTCGGAAAACAAAGCGTCACTACATCGGGTGGACTGGTGGTCACCTTCAGCGCCGACAGTGATTGGATTCGGGTGGCGTATCTGACCCTTGCACCTTTGTTAGGGACATTTGTCGCGAGCACTCTTTTCGCGGTGGCCCTGCTCGCGAGCGGCCAGAGCAGCACGATCACGGGGACGCTCGCCGGACAGGTAGTGATGGAAGGCTTCATGCATTGGCGAATCAAGCCATGGGTGCGACGCCTCATCACCCGCACGTTGGCGATCCTGCCGGCCGTTCTGATTATTGGGCTGCGAGGAGAGAGCAGCGTGACCGATCTGCTCACCCTCAGCCAAGTCGTGTTGGCGATCCAGCTACCCTTTGCCATGTTTCCCCTATTGCATTTCACAAGTTCGCGACGACGCGTGGGGCGCTGGCGGCTCGGCTGGTTCCTGCTGATTGCAGGTTGGGGCAGTGCTATCCTGATCACCGCGATGGACATTTACGGCCTGCCGGATTCGCTCAGCGCTGCCTGGCATGTTGTCACCGGCAGATGACGACAGAAACGGAAACACTATGTACGAAACGATTCTGCTGACCCTGGATGGCACGCCTACAGACCGTGCGATCATCGAACACGTGAAGGAGCTGGCGAAGCTCGCACACAGCCGCATCGTGCTGCTGCACGTGGCTGATGGATGGGCAGCCAGAACCTATGGACCCGACGCTGTCAGTCCCGAAATCACCGAAGACACCGCCTATTTGGAAAGAGTTCGACAGGAATTTCAGTCTCTGGGTATCCCAGCTGAACCCGAACTGGCATATGGAGAACCAGACAAGGAGATCATCAGATGGGTGCGAGAAAAGTCGTGCGACCTGGTGGCCATGAGCACGCACGGCCACCGCTTTCTCGCAGATTTGTTCCTTGGCAACACGGCGAGTAAAGTGCGGCATAGTATCAGCGTGCCTATTCTCATGCTCAGGGCGAAGTGATTGATTCGCGTGAGCTCTTCACAACGGGGCGCGGAAGAACACCTCCTACGAGTGAGGCATGGATTTCCATGGCCGTTAGAACGAAATTCGCTCAACGGATACTCGCGAGCCCTTCTGATCTTTCTTCGTCCACACACTCGTCCTGGAGTCGCGTCGCAATGGGACTAATTTTGAGCTTTCGGTCTCAAGATCGAGACCGGGCACCCGATTCATCATTCCGCCCTTTTCAGGCGAGCCACCCACCTGAAGAAGCAGATTCCAGATCAATGGACGAACCTCTCCGTCCGATATCTATGCAGGAACTGCTCGACAGTACTCTCAGCCTCTACGGCCGAAATTTCGTACAGTTCGCCGGGCTATCGATGCTCGGTCCCGTGGCCACGTTCGTGTACCGGCTACGCTACGGCGGAGGCACGGTTGCCCTCGTGCGCATGCATTCGTCGACGGCTGCATCGGCAGTGCTTGGGGTTCTGGTGGGAATCGTGATCGTATTGGCGGGCGTGTCGATTTCCTCAGCGGCCACGGTGGAGGCGGCTGCGGCCGCCAGTCGCGGCAGCAAAGTGCGAGTCGCAGACGGCTACCGCGCGCTCGGAGAGCGGTTCTGGCAGATCATCGGAATCGTATTGTCGGCGTTCATCCGTGCATGTCCAGGAGGCATCCTTTTCATAGGCGCCGGCGTGATGGCTCTCGCCATGGCCGCCGCTCTTGGCTACAATTCCCGAGTCGAAGCGGGCACAATTGGTTACGTCTGTGGAGGCATCTCGCTAATCTCGGCGATCTTCGCTTCGATATGGATCTGCGTACGTTATGCGCTAGCCGTGCAAGCCTGCGTGGTGGAAGACATCGGCAGCAGACTAGCTCTCAAGCGCAGTACGTTCCTCACTGTGGGAGACCGCGGCCGAGTAGCCATCGTGCACTTTGCCTTTCTCATACTCGTCCTGGCTGCGGACTTCATTTTCGGCGCGCCCACATTGTTGCTGCCCAGCCATGGGGCGGCATTCCGGATTTCGGGTGCAGTAGCTGGTTTCATTGCCGTGGCGCTGACCTCCCCGGTAGCTACGATCGGCATGTCTCTCGTCTACTACGAGGAGAGCGCGCGCAAGGAAGTTCCCGGTTAAAGAACCTCTTCCGGATTACACCCGAGAAGTCTTTGGAAGTCGAATCATGGCAACAGACGCCGACTCTCCCGTGGCCGCTGACTTGTGTCGATTTCTGCTGGTGACGAGCGGTATGACCAATCCACCTGGCCGTAAAACCGCCTTCTCTGCAAATTGAGTCCGGGTTGGTTCCTGCGAAACCAAGTTGACGCGAAGCGGACTTTACGGCCAAGTGGCTCGCCTTCAATTGTCAGTAGTGCGTTTGGTATCAAACAAGAATCTCCCGGCCACCGCCCGTTTCGCAGGACCGACCCGAGTATTTAGGCTGATTTTCGGAGGCATCAGCTTAAGAAGGGACAGAAGACACGATGGTTATCGATCTTTGCGGGAACCATAAAACAGCGATGGATATCAATGTCGGTTTATCGCTGTTGATGAGCATAGTCAGTGATTAATCTCGTCAGCCCATCGGGAATGGAGTCTTCCGCGCAGCCGACTTTTAAGCGCGAACCCAACACCTGAAAGCTATTGTGCGAGAATGATGCGTCATCCGGTATATAGCCGGACGGTGCTCTTCCATTCGCCAGGGTAACCATAACGGTATTTGTCATAGGTGATTGCCGCTTCATGCGTTGTGCAATCAGGGTGTAGACCTCCGCGTCCACTGAGGTAAGCGCCACGTCGCCGACGCCTAGGACACCGATCCGGATTGGAACCGGAGGTCCGTCGACATAAGTGCCAGCCACGCCCTCGCGGCCTTTGTCCGTCCTCGCGCGGCCTGGACAGGTGATTTCTGTCTGGCTACCCCAGATGCGAACGTTACGCTCCGTACGGGTCGCGTCCGTCATCACTCGGATCACCTCTTCTCCGAGAAGGGCACCCTCGCTCTCCATCCAGCGCTCCAACCGCTCCCTGACTTTCGGATCCATCTGAGTGATTTGGACGGTACCGTCGCGCAACGGTGCCTCGATGGACTCGCGTACAAGCACGTCACCAGGGATCGCCACCCCCTCGCGTGAGGCCATCCCATTTGTCGAAGGACGCAAGTATAGTGGATTTTGATCTCCCGACGCGCCTTGAGTAAATATAACCGTAGGCTTGTCGTCGTAGGCCTGCTCGGCATAGCGGCTCATCGCGCCTGCAAAATCCGCACTCGTGAAATTCGCCAGATATCCGTTGATCGGATGCATGGCGTAATTCACATAGACGCCGATCGGCTCCCCAGACATCGTCTCGAATTTCAGCACCGCCACAGTCTTGTCAGACGGGGCAACCAGATTCGACGCCTGTGTCCAACGATGCGTCTGCGGCTGGATCGCATCGCGGTTCACGTTCAGATATGCAGTGCCCGTTCCAAAAGCCATCCGTGCCGGCTGCAGCTTGTCCTTGGCCTGGTGGGCTGCATTCACCATGGCGTCCACCACGCGTTGTTCGTTGGGGTCCATATTGCCGGCGGGCGCTGTCGCTGGAGGTGGACCTAGCTGGACGCCCGGACTGTGCGTATGCGTAGCCGACATTAGGATGTCGGCCACAGAACAATTCAGACCCTTAGCAATCCTCTGAGAAGCCTCCTTCCAGATGCTCTCACTAAGGCCGCTCTGGTCAGCTCCCAGCAGGGCCGCACGCGAGCTCCCGTTGTCGATGACGATCGCTCGCACATAAAGGTGTTCGTGCTCATATCTTCCAGTGGGAGGTAATGCGCCTGTTGCCAGTGGCGGCGTAATGTCCACTCGCGCTCCACCAACGCGTAGGCCTTGATCTTGCGCTGTAGAGACTTCTGCGCCAGCCGAGAATACCAGCAGGCAACAAAAAAGGGAACGGAACCGACCTGCGCGAACTCGAGCGATGAAAGTATTCATCGTTTTCAGATGGATCATAGGGCACCTCTGGCAAGTTGTCTCTACTTTCGAACAGACACAGTTCCCATTTCATTTTCGTTGCCCGTGCGATTTGCTTCGAGAGCGGTGCGGGGACTACTTGCGATTTACTACTTCGATCTCGTTGCCTTCCGGATCGTGTATCACCAGGCGTGCGGGGATGCCTTTGGAGTCTTTGTCAGCAGCCACATTGACGTTCAAATCCTGAAGCTCTTTCAAGGCCGCAGGAAGATCCTGAACATTGAACACAACGTGAATCCAGCCCTGTTGCAGATAGAGTGGATTGACCGCGGCCGGCCTGACGGATCCCTTGTATTTGACTAGGTCAATCCGATAGCCTGGGATGCTCAACTGCTCCAGCAAGAAATCGGGATTGGTATCGAATCGCTGAGCGACCTTGAAACCCAGAACTCGCTCATACCATTCGGCGATTCGGTCAAGGTTCTCGACAGAAATCGTGGCGTGGTCAGGCGCCAGCCCGGTCAGCGGCGCTGGCTGCGGATTTCCGGCCTGTGCCTGACTGAGTTGAGACAGTACCACTCCGCATAAAACCACTCCGGCAACGAACCTCACAGTCAATAGTTTTGAAAGCATCCTTGTCATTTCGACCTCCGGTGAGGATTCTGAATCAGGTTTGCCGATGTACAGTCGAGAGCAACGCTTTCTCGATCGCGAGTTCTTTTGATCACCAGAAGCTAAGCAGTTCTAGGTCCAGAACAACTGTTTGCGGCCAGCCCGTCGACGTCTGCGCAAGAGGTCCAGATACATGACAAGCCCCGAGGCCGAAAGGAACACCAGCGAGAATCCCGCGAACAGGTCCATCAGGCGCCCGGGGATGCCAAGAGCGTCGCCTCGATGGATCTTTTTGACCAGCTCATGCTCCTCCCAACCGAACGGAAAGCCAGTGTAAGGGTAGCCCGGTTCTGTCATACTGGCGCGCTTACCGGTGTCGGCATTGAATACCAGTTGCTGAGTATCGTCACCGCCCGTGATGAGCACGCCTTGCGGCATGCCTCCGAAATATCGCAACCGCAGTACCTTGATGGGCGTAGTGCCATGAGTTGACCGATAAGCGGAAAGTGTTGTCTCCAACATCCTCGGGAGTTTTGCATCCGGCAGAGGTGTCGAGAAATCGCCGTCCATGCCGATGGGAAATGGTAAGTGTCCCAAGGAACTTCCCGGCGGCGCATGTATATACCTGTAGATCCACAGCGCGAGTGTGTCGATCGAGAGAAGCGTTCCAGTTACCGAAACGACCATAAGAAAGAGCGCCGCCACAATCGAAACCCAGCGGTGAAGGGATCTCCACCATCCCCCGGCTGACCAGAAGATCGCATTGAGGCCCGCGCGTCTGCGTGCGCGAAGAAGCTGGAAATACATCACCAGCCCGGTCACGATCATGACGAACAGGCCGATCCCGACAAGCGCGTTCAACCAAACGTTGGGGTCCCCGAGGGCATTGAGGCGATGCCACGATTTTGCTTTGCCGCGCAGCGAGGGGGTTTGACGGCCGCGGGGGAGCTCGGGGACGCTTGGCAGCGACCCTCCTGTCGCTAAATCGAAGCGAACGATATGGTCGCCGACAGGGTCGCCTACCTGCACCAAGCCGACAGGTTTGCCGTCGACGACGCGCAGTTCCAGGAACTTCAACGGTGCGCTGTCGCCGACGGACAGACGCGCGGATTTGAGCACACGCGACAGGGCGCTATTGAAATCGAAGCCCTCGGGCAATGCGGCGGCGGCATAATCCGTCGGTTCGATCACCGCATAGTTGGGTGTCCCGTCGATGCTTTCCCTGATAGCCAACATGTCGGGATCGGTGGCAGCAGCATGGGAGGCAATGGTCCGAAGATCGATCAACTGGACGGTCGATCCGGTCACGCCGAAATACAACGTGAAGACGAGGATGATCGTGCCTACGATCCGATGGATCGGCCGCATCGCGTTTCCACCAAGTTTGTTGAGAAGAGACTTCTCTTTGCCGCTGGGCCTATTGAGCAGAGACTTTTCCATAGATGAGCGTCGCTGTACTTGAGCTGAAGTGGAATTGACGGGGCACCCTAAGGCGCCCCGCCGAGTTTGTATCAGGCGTGACCGCGCTTGGTCCGAGCATTGGCTAGAAATTCACTCGCATGCTGAGCTGAATCTGCCGGGGCCTGTTGGCCTGGTAAAGAACCGCTCCGAAATTTCCGGCACCCTGCGTGCTCACGGGAGGAGAAAACTGCACGCGGTTAAAGATATTGAAGAACTCGGTGCGGAACTCCAGATTGACCGACTCATGGAGCGCTGTCGACTTCTGCATAGCGAAATCGAAGTTCTTGATGCCGTCGGCGCGGATGTCAGGATCCGTGCGCGGTTCGTTGCCGAAGGTGACCAAGCCCGTGGGATCGGAAGCCGAGGTGGGGTAAACGAAGCAGGACGTGTTGAACCATCCTCCCGCATTCACGCGGCTAAGCCCAGAGCCGCCGATCACCTTATTGCAGCCTGGCACCACGTTCGGACGGAGCAACCCCGCGCCGAAGCTCGATGTAATGAGATTGGGACTTGCCGTGGCTAAGAACACCGGGAACCCGGACTGGAAGGTCGTGATTCCGTTGACGGCCCAGCCGGAGACTAGTGCATTCGATGGTCCGTTGAGGCTGTTGCCGAATTTCTGCCCCTTGCCAAAGGGCAGGTTCAGAACGTAACTGATGACCGCCCGTCCCGTGACGTTGTAGCTGAGGAGCGAGTATTCTCCTTCCAGGTTGTTATAGTCCTGGATCTGTCCGGTACCGTTGCCGCCCTGCAGAGTTGCCTTGCTTTCCAGGTAGTCATTTTGTGTGTCCGTATTCGCATAGTTCCTCGACCACGTGTAGTTGGCCATCACGACGCCGGCGGCACCGAAGCGCTTTTCCGCTTTTGCCTGCACCGATTTGTAGTTGCTCCTGGCGTAGAATTGCGCCGTATCCTGGACGTCGTTGTAATAGGGGTAAGGCCTGTTACACTGACCCACCGTCATCGTCTCCCCGTTCGCGTTCGCGCAGGGCTGGACGGTCAACAGCCCGTCGCCGAGAGAGTAGAACTGGCTGGAAAGCTCGTCCAACTTGCGGCCGCTTCCGAACTGGCTCATTCCGGGCAGGTTCGTTCCCTTTAGTCCGGTATAACCGATCTCCGCCATCCAGTCGCCCTTGAATTGGTGGCTCACGGCGAAGTTCCACTGTTGTACGTTGGGGTAGTTCTGATACGGAAGCGGCCCGCTGATGCTCTGGCCCAGGTAGGTTGACTTGCTCCCGTACTGGGTCATGAAGCTTGGGTCACTGCGCCCGACGGGTTGATTGATTCCAGTTGCGACAAGACCATCTAAGGACGTCTGTAAAGGCGTTGGCAGCGCGCCGGAGATGTTCACCTGAGTGCCGGCGGCATTGACCAGGGAGTTGTACGGCATCACCCCGATCGAGATGTCATTCGGCAGGTACGAGATTCCGTAGCCGCCGCGGATCACCGTATTCGCATCGGGGCGATAAGCAAATCCCACACGCGGCGCAAACAGGTTGTGTTGCGGAACAACGGAGTTTCTGTTGCTGTAGAGCGGAGAATCCGTCAGCGCCAGTGTACCTGTGATTCCCGTGTTCGGGTCGACGGCATTCGGCAGCAGTACGGCATTCCTGTTATTACGTTCTGCGACCCCTCCCGGCAGCTCGTAGCGCAGGCCCAGGTTCAGTGTCAGGTTCCGTCTCGCCTGCCATGTGTCAGTTACGTAATAGGCCTGGTAGTAGTTGTAGCCGGCAACGTTGCTGATCGTTTTGAATTGGATTTGAGTGGGATAGCCCATCAGGAACGAAGCCCATTCGTCCCCGGTATATTTCGTCGTGTACTGGTACTGTCCGGCGCCCTGGTTATCGAAGGACGTACCACTCGAATCCATCAGCCGGAGTTCCGTCCCGATCTTGAGGCTATGAGCGCCGATGATTTTAATCAGGTTCACATTCGTCCCATAGGTGTTGTACCAGTTGACGGAGTAGCCGGTGAAGTTGCCGAGGTTATACAAGTTATGGATTCCGCTCGCGTTGTAGGCGGGAAGCACATGGATGCTCATCTGCGGAGCCAGCGTGGTATACGCCGATCCGAATTGCGTTTCATCGACCGAGGTGCTATCGGGAAAGTTCGGGAAATACTGCCTGACGTAGTTAACCCGAGCATCCAGCACGGTGGTCGGATTGAAGGTGTATGTGTCTCCCAGCACAAACTGGTGCGTGTCGACGATGACGTGGCCATCGGCGGTCGGCCATGTAGCGCCGTTGAGCCCCTTATTGCCGAACTCCGAGTGCCCGGTGTCGTGCACAGACCAATAGGTATAGCGGCCAAAGAGCCGTTGCTTGGGGCTGATGGTGTAATCGACACGTCCGTTGTACTGGTTCTGGTGGTTCGTGATGGGTGAGGTTAGAAACCAATTGGACGATCCGGAAGCGTTTGGCGCTGGGTAATAGGTCTTGAGGATCTTGTTCAGCGGGTCACCGCAGTTTCCCTGGTAAAGATTCGTGATGGTCCAGGTTCCGGCGCTCGGGTCATGCACGATGTTGCAGTTGCCCAGAGGATCGGTAATCGCATTGGTGAAGACACCGTTCTGCATGTCCAGGGTGGGCACATTGGTGGGCGTGGTCTGGCCAGTGAGAGCCGCGAATCCCTCCCACGTAAAGACGAAAAAGGCCTTGTCCCTCTTGATGGGCCCGCTGGCCATAGCGCCATACTGGTTTTGATTCCACTGAGCCCGGGGGCTGTCGTTTCGGTTGCTGAAGAAATCGTTGGCGTTCAGGACGGCATTTCTGAAGTACTCCCACGCTGAGCCGTGGAACGAATTGGCGCCGCTCTTGGTAGTCATGTTGACCACGCCGCCTGCGAACCGTCCGAAATCGGCGCCAGCGTTACTGGTGGCGACGCTGAATTCCTGAATTGCGTCTTGGGTTGGGACAAGAGCAATGAGGTTTCCGCCAAGGACATTGTTCGGGACGCCGTCAATATACTCGGCGCTCTGGCCCTGGATGGCGCCGCCGATCTGGTAGTTACCCCAACCCGCGCCGCCGGCGGTCCGCGTCCCCTGGTTGAGGCCTGTACCACCGGCCGATGAGCCTCCCGGGATCACCCCCGGAGCCAAGGCAACCAAGTTCTCGACATTGCGGCCGTTGAGCGGCATCTGCTGCACCACGTCTCCTGTGACCACCTGGCTCATCGTGCTCGAATCGGTCTGCAGGAGCGGCGTCTCGGCTGAGACTTGCACAGTTTGGTTATCGGCGCCTACTTGCAGTGCCGGGTCGAGACGGACCACCGCTCCGACCTCCACAGCTAGCGATCCGAGCAAGAACCGCTTGAAGCCAGCCTTTGTCGCTTCCACCCTGTATTTGGCTGGGACAAGATTGACAAAACTGATCTTTCCCTCGGCATCCGATTGCGCGGTTTGCTTTTCGTCGGTCCCGATGTTGGTCACGGTCACAGTTGCATCCGGCACCAGAGCACCGGAGGTGTCGGTTACAGTTCCTACAATCGATCCGTAGAAGCTCTGCGCTCTTAACGGAGAAGAGATGTTCAGAATCGCCAATAGGCAGAGAAGTTGGAGCGCAAACGCAATCATTGGGTTACGACCACGCACATTCATACGGACCTCCGCGAATTTGAATTGCAATTCATTGCGCAGAACTTCCAGCTCGCATGTCGGGCAATGACCGGTTGGTTTCGTCAGACTCTTCATCGGATTGTTCCTCAAGCTATTTCTCGCTTTGCAGGGGGAAGGTTCCATTGGTGCATCTAGGTCGGCATCGCAGAACGCTCTAGATCTCATGTTCATTAGAACAACAAAATTACTACACATGTTAAGTCTTCACTGTCAAGAACTTTCGCAAACAATCTTCATGTTGCTGATAAATAAGGGCGCGATGGATCTACCCAAGGAATGGCATGATAAGCGTTCGCAAGTATTTATTGACTTTTTCGGATCCACACCTTCGGTTAAAGGGGCGACATTGTGCGAGGATGTCGCTTCCGACTTTTTATCGTCCGGAGGAACCGCGAGTCAGAATGGGAGCTTCCAACCCGAATAAAGCTGCAACATCTCCGGGCGTCCTGCGTGATCTACGCCTAGCGCAAACTTGTTGACATCCGGCCAGAGAACTGATTAACATGTTAATTTTATTCACGAAGTTGGACTGTCCTGTGGTCATAATCTATCACGCACACCGTGAACGCCGTTGTTGGCTGTCGATGCCATGCTTTCCGGAAGAAATCATCTCCCGTGTAAGCGCGCTGAATCTGCCTGGGCGCCTATTGCGTTGATTCGGACCGAGTGCAAGGAGTAGGGAAACGATGAGTTGGACAAGGCGGAGTTTTCTACGCAATGGCGTTACCACTTCGGCAGCAGCGGTTGTCTTGACGCACAGTGACGCGAAAGGCTGGAGCCAGGCTTCCGAATTCTCTTCCGCGCAAACGAAGGGGAATGTCACGGAAGATTCTGTTCCGCATGCGGCGCAGATTGCCATCAATGATCTGCTGGAGCATGGAGCGCACATGCGCTCCGGTCAGAAAGTGCTTCTCATCGCTTATCTCGACGGTCTTTATGGCGGCGACAATTTGGTTGACCGCCAGGCCATTCATTGGATCCAGCGCGCGGCGGAAGAACTTGGCGCCAAGGTCGAGGTGCTGTGGGTCGATGCGCCTGCGCGTGTCAATGAGTGGAAGTTTCCCGATGATGTACGCATGGCCATGGATCGAAGTGACCTGGTGATCAATCACTCCTTCGATCTCACCGTGGAAGAGATTCTTGCCTTCCGCCAATATGTAGAACAGGATCACAAGATTCCCATGGTGCGTAACTTTGCCACGACGGCGCCCCTGCTGTGCACCGCTTGGGCGCAAACGCCGCAAGAACTGGTCAGCGAGATCCGCTTCCAGGCGTCGTCGCACATCAAAGCGGGGCTTAAATGGCAGCTCACGGATCCCAATGGAACCGACTTGGAAGGTGTGGTGATGCCGGCGCGGAATCCGACACTTGGTTATGCGACGCGCCGGGAAGGTGGCAACTACCTTCCATGGCCAGAGTGGGTCTGCCCACCCATCTCGCTGGGCGAAACTTCCGGAACCTTCATCTTCGATCGCACCCTCAGCTGGTGGTCGCGCTACATCGGTGTCGCGCCGTACTTCGAACGTCCGGTGACTCTAACGATCAAAGGCGGCCGCATCCTCAAGATCGAGGGAGGAGTCGAAGCTGATTCGATTCGCCGTTTCCTGGCCTCACTGAGCGACCGGCTTGGCGATAGCACCTATAACTTCGATACGCTGCATTTTGGCGTGCATCCCCAGGCCCACGTGGCGCCGCAACAGTGTCCAAGTGTTTTGTATCGCCGGCTGATCGAGCACTCCGACAGTCACAACCTGCACGTACATGTCGGATCACCTAAAGCGAATGCTCAATACCCCTATTGGCCGCACATCACTGGCGACATACGCCACCCCACTTTCCGCGTCGGAGATACTCTGTTGTACGACAATGGTCATCTAACGGCTCTCGATGACCCAGCGGTACTTGCCGTGGCCGCCCGCTATCCTGGACGTCCCGGACTCGGACCGGAGCCGTTTCAAGGATGAACTGACTTTCGCATGCTCGAGAAACTCGCACCTAAACCGCGCGCAATTTAGGCGAACAATTCCCGGTCGGAAGCAATGAAAGGGTTTCTATGACTAATTGCACATTCAACTTTCTCGCATGTCTTTTCTTTGGAACAGCCCTGTGCTCCGCCCAAACTCTCTCACCAAAGTGGGAAGAATTGACGTCTCCGGATTTCACCAAAGCCATCAAAGAGGCGGATGGTGTGTGTCTGTTACCGATGGGAAGCATCGAAAAATTCGGGCCATCGGGTCCCCTTGGCACGAATCTGTTGGTTGATCGCATTGTGGCATTGGAAGCCGCGAAACAGGAATATGCGGTGGTATTTCCGGAGTACATCGTCGCCGGAACGATCGACGTCAGCAATCTGCCCGGGGCAGTCGCGTACAGCGCGCACTTGCAGTACGAAATGCTGGACGAGACCACCAGCGAGATGGCGCGCAACGGATGCAAGAAAATCCTGATCGTCAACGGACACAGCGGGAACGGTGGCCTGCTCAGCGATTTCCTCAGTAGCGAGCTGGCAAAGCCACACGATTACGTGGTCTACACGATTTACGGTCCAGAGTTCAAGGTGGTTCCCGGTATGCCGGATGCAGACAAGATGCCGCCCGCCGCGCACGAGTCAAAGCCCGGCGCCGACGGCCATGGAGGTGAAGAGAGGATTGCCGCGCTACTTGCGTACCGGCCTGACCTGGTACACCTTGACCGGGCCCATGACGAATCCGGCTCGGCCGGCAAACGGCTGAGTCTCCCGCCGGGCGTGCAGGTTGGTATTGCGAGAAAAGCTGCATTGCCGACCGGGTATGAAGGGGATGCCTCGGGAGCAACGGCGGCCCGCGGCAAGGCTCTGGTTGAGTTTGCCACGACTCGGGTGATTGTAGCGATCCGAGCGATAAAGGCCGATGATCAGAGCCCACGGCTGCAGAAAGAGTTCTTCGAGGAACGGCAGAACCCGATCAAATGATTACGAGTTCGCCGCGGTTATTGAGATATACAACACGGTGAATTTCCTTGCTGCAACTGAAGTTCTTCGACGCTGGTTACCCTTGCATACCTGTCACTAGCCTCTTAATCCACTCAATCGCGAAACTAAAGGAACAATCGATGAGCACACGATTTGGATTTCTGAGCACCAAGAAGTACACCAATGTCGACTTGGGACTCCTGGTGATTCGAGTCATCACTGCAGGTACGGTGGTTCTCAAACATGGCTGGGAGAAAGCCTTCGACTTCCATACGATGGCCACCAACACAAAACTTCCGTTTCCTGATCCCTTTCACTGGGGAGTGACCACTAGCCTGACCATAGCCCTGATCTCTGATTTCTATTGCGGTATCCTCGTGGTCCTGGGACTGGGGACCCGATTTGCGGCCGCGTTCTCGTTTGTGAGTATCATGGTTGCATTTATCACCGTTCACCATTACGAATACTTCGGCCCAAGAGCAGACCATGGAGAGATCATCATCCTTATGTTGGGAACGCTGGCTGGACTGATTGCCTCTGGCCCCGGGCGCTACAGCATCGACTATCTCCTCGCAGACAGGAAGAGCGAATAGGGTGCGTCTTTACGGGCGGCTTGTACCGTTCGATCGGATAACCCAATTGACCGATATTCCGACGGAGTTGCTAACCAGTCGAAGCACTCAGGAACCTTATCGCTGTACATAGGATTCGCCTGGATACGCTTTGATAGTGGGCTGAATCCTATTCTTCCTGCTCGCTTCCGCCGCTGCCATCTCCCTCGGCTACCGCAATCAGGTCGTCCAAGACGCGGTAAAGCTCGGCCAGTCGTTTCGCTCCGATGTCAGACTCCAGGTTTGCATAAATCCGGGCTGATTCGGCCGACATCGTCCGGAACAGCGACCGACCTTGCGCTGTAAGGCTCACGAGTGTGCGCCGTTGATCCCCACTGTCGGTACTACGGAGCACGAGTCCTCGTTCCTCTAGGAGTGGGATCGTGCGCGAAAGACTCGGCGGCTGGATAGAGCAACGAACAGACAGATCAAGCATATCCGCGGTCTTCTGTTCGGCAAGCACACGAAGTATCCGCCACTGTTGCTCCGTTACATCATGATCCCGCAGGTGAGGGCGAAAACGTTGCATCACGGCTTCGCGGGCTCGCATCAACAACATCGGCAACGATCGCCCGAACGACCGGATCTCGGCGTGGTCGGCCGCCGATTCAGAGTTGGACCGAGCTTTGAATGGCCGATTATAAGTCGATGGCATTGATCTTCTCGCATAAAAGCCGAGCATAGAGGCCTCGGCGAGAGTTATTGAGGCAGTCTGAATAAACCTAACCGTATTAAGGAAAGTCATCCGTTGTCCAGCGGTTGCTCGCCGGAAGAACCTGAAGGCGCGCACCGTTGCCCGAGAGCGCCGCTCGTTCTGTCCGTTACATGCTGTGACCCGCGCATTACTCACCCGGTACAAGTCAGGTCGCGTAAAGCCGTGCTTGGTCAGGCCGTAGGAATTTGGCTCCCAATTTGGCGCAATGGTCGATCAGGTTTTCTCCGGTTCGATGATCGGATTTGTTGATCCGGCTCTTCGAATCCTGTAAGGACCAGGCCCTCCCGCTCTGAACCCTGCTTACATCTCCTCAATTGTTCAGGTCATTACCCAGTTCCGCAAACATTTATTCTCATGCCGACAGGCTGAGGATCAGCTTAACATATCAAGTACTGACTGTCGAATGCCACCATCGCGCAGATCTCTGCAGTAACCATATGCGGCGGAGTTGGGTAACAATTCCCGCTTTGAAGGGGCACGGCAGGTGAGGGGTTAAAGCGGCGCGGTATCGAGCGAGAACTCCAGTGGCTAGCGGAAAAAACAAGGCGGCATCACCAAGACTCACAACTTGCATTTACGGCGAATCGGAGTCGTTTCGAGCCTCCCATCTTTTTGCAGTGATTAACTCCGCTCCTTTTAGTTGATTACAACCAGCACTCCTTTGCACTTTCAATCAAAGTCTACAGATCAGAAGCTCGCGCTCGTATATCATCTCCGGCGGCAACTGGTTATGCAGTGCAATAAACAGCTCCTCATGGCCCAGTACCTCCTGTGTCCATGCCGTGCGGTCAACCCGTTCCAGTTCATCGAATTCAGCTGCGGTGAAGTCTAGGCCGTCCCAATGTAAATCCTCAAAGTGTGGTGTCCAACCAATTGGGGTCTCCTTGCCATGGGCACGGCCGTGTACTCGATCGACGATCCACTTGAGTACGCGCATATTCTCGCTGAACCCTGGCCAGAGAAAGCGGCCCTCAGCGTCCTTTCGGAACCAGTTCACATGGAAGATGCAAGGCGTTGCCGACAGCTCTTGTTGCATCCGCAACCAGTGACGCAAATAGTCTCCCATGTGATAGCCGCAAAACGGCAGCATTGCCATCGGATCGCGGCGCACCTTGCCAAGCTCACCGCCAGCCGCGGCCGTGGTCTCTGAGCCCATGGTCGCACCGGTGTAGACACCCGATGACCAATTGAAGGCTTGGAAGACGAGAGGAATCGTTGATGCGCGGCGGCCACCGAAGATAAGCGCCGCGATAGGCACGCCATCCTGCGAATCCCAAGCCTCACGATCGAAACTGGGACACTGCGAAGCCGGGGCGGTGAACCGACCGTTCGGGTGGGCGGCCTTGCGTCCAAAGACCTTTCCGATGGTTGACGACCATGGCTCTCCTTGCCAATCCTCCATTGTCACACTCGGGTCCATTTCAGAGGGTGCTTCATCGGTCATGCCCTCCCACCAGACTCCTTCCGGCTTGCCATTTCGTAATGTGAGCGCCACATTAGTGAAGATGGTGTTGCGAGTCAGGGTAGCCATCGCATTGGGATTCGTCCTTCCGCTCGTACCGGGTGCGACGCCAAAGAAGCCTGCTTCTGGGTTGATGGCTCTCAACTGTCCATTCGCATCCGGACGGATCCAGGCAATGTCGTCACCTACCGTCCACACCTTCCAACCGGAGAATCCCTTTGGAGGAATCATCATCGCAAAGTTCGTCTTCCCACAGGCAGACGGAAAAGCCGCAGCTATGTATGTCTTTTCGGTGTTCCCGTGCGGATCGGGTGGGGACTCCAGGCCGAGTATCAGCATATGCTCGGCCATCCATCCTTCGTCGTGAGCGATATTCGACGCGATGCGCAGCGCAAAGCACTTCTTGGCAAGAAGAGCATTGCCACCATAGCCCGATCCGTAGCTCCAGATTTCGCGTGTCTCCGGGAAGTGAACAATGTACTTCGTGTCATTCTGGGGCCAAGGAACATCGTCTTGCCCAGGCTCCAGTGGGGCTCCTACTGTATGCATGCAGGGGACGACCCGCGTTGTACCCCTATCAATCTCTGTAAAGACTTCCACACCGATTCGCGCCATGATTCGCATATTGACTACCGCGTAGACTGAATCCGTGAGTTGCACTCCGATTTGCGAGAGTGCGGAGCCGACCGGCCCCATCGAGAACGGCAAAACGTACATGGTGCGTCCGCGCATTGAGCCGCCAAAAAGTTCCTTCAACCGCCTGCGCATTGCGAATGGGTTCTCCCAGTTGTTGGTAGGACCCGCGTTATCCTTCGAAAGCGAACAAATAAAGGTACGGTCCTCAACGCGAGCGACATCGCTCGGGGAACTGCGGGAGTAATAACAGCCCGGCCAGAGCTTCTCATCGAGTTTGATGAAGGTTCCCGCGGCGACAAGTTGGGCGCACAATTGATCGTTCTCCTCGTCGGAGCCATCAACCCAGTGCACGGATGCCGGCCGCGTGAGACCCGCCATTTTCTCCACCCATCGAAGCAGGGGCTTGTAAGTCGTCAGAGGGCGCGCATTTGTTGCAACACGGGTTGCTGTTGCCATCCACTCCTCCTTTGAGATGAAGCGGTGTCCCGCCGATCCTGCTCACTGCCCCAAGATCGATGAAGTAGCTCGGGATGGTCGATGACGGATCTCGAATCAGATTCGATCTTGAATCGGTCAGCTTCCCGAAGACCCAGCTCATAATTTCTTGCGCCTTCCTTCTCCAAGCCTACGACCGAAGTGGTGGCGTGATGGGGGAGAAAGGTGAAGCGGATTTGGCCGATGTTTGCTCCTCTGGGCTCCCCGAACCAAGCAAAAACATGATTGGGACGAACGGAGCCATTGAAAAGCATGATCGCTTGTGGGCCATATTTCAGGTAGACAGAACGGTCGTGTTTATGTCCCTCAGACGCTCACTGCGCGGCTTATATCGGACTCCACGGCTTCAGCGCCATTCGGATGCTGATCGGAGCGTCCAATGCGCGCATCGATACTGAAGCGCCCCGGACCCGTGAAGATCAACGAAGTAAGTACAACGATGTACACGGCAATAAGCTCTGTACCAGAGTTCTTGACAAAGAATGCAGCGTGATGAACAAAGAAAAATGCGGTCAGCAAGTTGATTAGCATAAGGACTGCCGCAGGCCTCGTGGCAAGGCCGATGACAACAAGTATGGAACAAATGCCATCGGTGATCAGCGCATACGCCAGACTAGCGTGAGCACCTATATGGATTGGGTCCGGGAAATGTTGCACCATGGTCGAATACCCGGTAAGTTTCTCCACGCCATGATTCAAAAACAAACTCAGACCGGTCAGAACGCGCAGGATAAACAACCCTGCGCTTAAGCGTCCGGGTGATGTGCCGGTTGCGAAAATGTCTTTGATCCGCATTGAATCAACTCCTTCCTTACAGGGAAATCCTTGATTTCAAAAAACGACCGCCGGCGGGATGGCTTCGAGGTAGGACCTTGCCTCTGTGCGAAGAACCCCCACCGCAGTTATGAATTTAAATGCTACACATGTTAAGTATATATTGTCAAGTATATTCGCTAGTTCGAAGCAGCGAGGCTCTATTCAGAGCATTGGTAGCGTCCACCGACGGCCTTTAGGAGCCCGTCCTGGCTGCCATATCGACCGCAAGCGAAGGGGCGCGAGATTACAGCCCGGATTTTGCCAGGGGGTTCACCTCGAAGCCAGTTGCCCACATGCATACGCGAAGAATATCTCTTCGAGAAAGAGGCGTATCGTCGCCCAGGAGCGGCACTCACTTTGCGGGCTGTACGCCATGGCCTGTGGCCTGTTCGCCCATGAATCTTGTTTCATTTCTATACCTCGGCGTCGTGTCTGGGGAAGAATTTCAATGCCGTTTCACAGGCGGTGGCACGATCGCGATATGTCATGCGGACGTCACTTTACGAACTTTTAAATGCCGCCCATGCACATGTACTTTAGGACGATGTATTCATCGAGGCCGTAGTGCGAGCCCTCGCGCCCGAGACCCGATTGCTTTACCCCGCCAAACGGCGCAACCTCATTCGAAATGACGCCGGTGTTAATGCCCACCATGCCGTACTCCAGCGCCTCCGCTATCCGCCAAGCGCGGCTCACATCCCGGCTGTAGAAATAGGCCGCCAAGCCGAATTCCGTGTCATTCGCGAGCTGCACCACTTCCTGATCGGAGGAGAACTTGAACAGCGGAGCTACCGGCCCGAATGTTTCTTCCTCCGCCAGCCGCATGGCCCTGGTCACCCCCGTCAGGACCGTCGGTTCAAAGAAAGTGCGGCCGAGCGGGTGTCGCCTCCCACCTGTCGCGATCCGCGCGCCCTTCGCGAGTGCGTCCTCGATATGCAATTCCACTTTGCACACGGCGGCCTCGTTGATGAGCGGACCCTGCGTGACGCCTGCGTCAGTGCCGCGACCTACTTTCAACGTCTCCACCGCGATGCACAGCTTTTCGGCAAATGCTTCGTAGACGCGCTCGTGCACGTAGAACCGGTTTGCGCAAACGCAGGTCTGGCCGCTGTTGCGGTACTTCGATGCCATGGCGCCTTCGATGGCAGCATCGAGATCCGCATCCTCGAAGACGATGAAGGGGGCGTTTCCGCCGAGTTCCAGCGACAGCTTCTTCAACGTTGGTGCGCATTGCGCCATCAACTGCCTGCCGATTGCGGTTGACCCAGTGAATGAGAGCTTTCGTACCAGTGGATTGCCGGTCATTTCGGAGCCGATGCTTTTCGGCTCACCGGTGATGATGCTGAGGACCCCGGCCGGCACCCCGGCACGCGAAGCTAGTTCAGCGAGCGCAAGCGCTGTCAGCGGGGTAGCTTCCGCCGGCTTCACAATGATCGGACACCCGGCGGCGAGTGCGGGGCCGACTTTGCGAGTGATCATTGCGGCGGGAAAATTCCAAGGGGTAATGGCCGCGCATACGCCCACCGGTTCTTTCACAACGATAATGCGCTTGTCCGCCGTGGGGCTTGGAATGGTATCGCCATAGCTGCGCTTAGCTTCCTCACCGAACCACTCGAGGAACGATGCAGCGTACTGGATCTCGCCCTTCGCTTCCGCCAGAGGCTTGCCTTGCTCGGCCGTCATAATGCGCGCGAGATCATCGGTGTTTTCAATCATCAACTCGTGCCACCTGCGGAGCACGGCAGCGCGGCCCTTAGCGGGCCGGGCACGCCACGCGGGCCACGCGTCGTTTGCGGCTTCTATCCCCCGGCGCGTTTCCGTAGCACCCATCAGTGGCACTGTCGAGACCGCCTCCCCGCTCGCTGGGTTGCGAATTTCGAACGTTGCGCGATTATCGGCATCCCGCCATTCCCCAGCTAAGTAAGCCTGCGATCGCAGCAACGAGGCGTCCTTCAGATCGACTGATTCCAATGTTGGCATCTTCTTTGCACTCCCTTACATCTCCGGGCCGTAAGAATGTACCCCGATCGACTATCCACCGCATGCGTCGCTCAGTCTGCAGCAACTACTATTCGTTTAATCGGGCATCGAAGGTTACCGCAGGTGGAGGTAGCCACCCCCAACCGGCCTAACTCGTCAGTACGTGGCACCTGGTTTGATCTGCTGTACCGTGGGCAAGTCCTGCTTGAATTTGCGCACCAGTGTACGTGCAGCCTGGGCCAGCATCATTGTGTCGATTCCGACCGCACAGAACGTAACACCCAGCTCAATGTAAGTACGAGCCAGCGCATTGTCCGCCGTTAGAATCCCTGCCGCCTTGCCCATACGGACGATGCGCTCGATGGCGGTGGTTATCGTGGCAACTACGTCTGGATGCCCGGGATCCCCCAGATGACCAAGCGAGGCGGCAAGATCCGAAGGGCCGATGAACACGCCGTCCACTCCCTGCACTGCAAGGATCTCGTCAAGGTTCTCGAGGCCTTTCACCGTCTCTACCTGGACTATCAGACAGACGCTATCACCGGCCCGCTCGAAGTAGTCGCTTACTGCTCCCCATCGTGAAGCCCGCGCAGAGGCGACGCCCCGAATGCCTTGGGGCGCGTAACGCGTGGCGGCCACCAGTCGTCTTGCTTGTTCTCCGCTCTCAACCATTGGGATCAAAAGGGACTGAGCGCCGATGTCCAGGTACTGTTTGATAAGGGCCGGATCGTCCATCGGCACCCTGACCACCGGCTGCGTGGGGTATGCGGCCACAGCCTGGAGTTGTTCGAGAACGGAGCGCAAATCATTCGGCCCGTGTTCAGCATCGATCAGCAGCCAGTCATAGCCGGCGCTTGCCACGATTTCGATGGCATACGCGTTCGCAAAGCTCGTCCAGAGTCCGATCTGAACCTGGCCTGCAGCGAGCGCCAGCTTGAATCCATTTTCGATCACATCGGTCATGCCTGGCCTCCGGTGAAGCGGCAGCCGATTGATCCAAGAGGGCCGTAGTCGATGTGGAATGTATCACCCGCCCGCGCAGCCACAGGCGCGGTGAACGATCCACCGAGGATGATTTCGCCCGGTTCAAGCGTGACGCCATACGGATGCAACTTGTTGGCCAGCCACGCGGGTCCGTTCACGGGGTTGTTGAGCACCGCCGCGGCGACTCCGGACTCTTCGACCACTCCGTTGCGATACAGGATGGCTGCGACCCATCGGAGGTCAGTTGCGTCGGTCTTCACAGGGCGGCCGCCCATCACCAGCCCGGCGTTTGCGGCGTTGTCCGAAATGGTATCGAAGACCTTTCGTGTGACCTTTGTTTCAGGATCAATCTGCTGAATTCGTGCATCGATGATCTCGATCGCCGGGAGGATGTAGTCCGTCGCCTTCAACACATCAAAGATGGTGCAATGGGGGCCGCTCAGCCGATCCTTGAGGATGAACGCGAGTTCAACCTCGACACGCGGCACGATGAAGCGCTCAATGGGAATGTCGAACCCGTCCTGGAACAGCATGTCATCAAGGAGCACGCCATAGTCTGGCTCGGTGATGTTGGATGACCGCTGCATGGCCCGCGATGTGAGCCCAATCTTGTGGCCGATGGGCCTGCGCCCTTCTGCGATCTTGCGGCGTACCCATTCCTCCTGGATGGCATAGGCGTCCTCGAGGGTAATGTCTGGGTACGCGAGCGAGAACTGGCGGATCTGGGCGCGTGTCTTCTCAGCCTCGTTGAGCCGGGAAGCCAGATTCATGATCAAGTTATTGTCGAGAGCCATCGTCTACTTTTGGCTCCTGAGACGCGCATGGATGTTGTTCTCTTTGAAGGAGCCGTTTTCATCCGCCTCTTCAATGTATAGCGACAAGGCAAACGACCGCGTGGCGAACACCACTTTGAAATGCTCCTTAACCATCTCGAACATCTGCTTGAAAAACTGCTTCTTAAAGTCAGGATCGCGCCCCGGCCCGATCTTCGCGGTGACGTTGACGAAAGCATCATTCCCTTTGCCGTCGGCGACCACGTATTCACTCAGGCGAATAGCGCGGACGCGGATCCCGCCGGTTGGAAACACGCCATTCGAGTCGCGAAACTTCGCGGCCAGTTTCTCGAGAAGTTCGGGAATTGCGGCGTCCGGGCCGAGGTTGTCGGTGTACTCGACGATGCAATGCGGCATGTTGTTGTCCTCAAGCGGTGGCTCTAGTTATGAAGTGTGCAAGGCTACGATGCGGGTTCCGGGCGACGCTGGGAAGGACTCTCTGAAACTGGCACAAGCTCATGCCTTCGCCCGTTTGCCTCCGGGATGATCGTGTTCGCAAGGAGCCCGATTTCGTCGATCTCAGTGATAACTTCATCACCTGGCTCCAGATAGCGGACGCCTTTCGGAGTTCCTGTCAGGATGAGATCACCAGGACTCAGAGTCATGAAATCCGATAGGTACTCAATCAACGCTGGGATCCCAAAGATCATATCGCGGGTATTCCCATGCTGTTCGGCCTCGCCGTTGACAAAGGTACGCAATCCAAGCGCCATCGGATCGGCAATATCGATTGCATCCACTATCCACGGACCGAGTGGTGTGCAAAAATCCCGGTTTTTTACCCTCAGGTTAGGCCGGTAGTAGTTCTCCAGGTATTCGCGCAGCGCGTAGTCATTGGCAATCGTGTATCCAGCCACATAGTCGTAAGCTTGCTCCTGGCGGATGCGGCGACCCTTGCGCCCGATCACCACGGCGAGCTCGCACTCGAAGTGCATCTGCCGGACATCCGCCGGGCATGGGCTGTATCCGTTGTGCCCCACGAATGTATTCGGCCCCTTGAGAAATATGAGCGGCCTTTCAGGCGCCTTGAAACTGAGCTCGGACGCGTGATCGGCATAGTTGAGGCCCAGCGCAAACACCGTCCGCGGCTCTAAGGGCGGTAACCAGACCACTTCGTCGAAACCAGCACGCTGACCGTCGGCCATGAGCAACAACTCGTCATCCTGTTCGACCAGGGCCGTGCGTAATGCCCCACGGTATGCTATGCGTGCATGCTTCATCGCGTGACCTCTTCTTCCGATCCGAGACAACAATCCAGTCGTCCGATGCCATCGAGTATCGCGGAGATCCGGCTGCCGATCCGCGCGCATGGCCGCAGCGGCGTGCGACTTGCCAGCAACACATCGCCGGCGCGGAAGGTCATAAATGCCGACACCTCCTCGATCAGCTTCGCGATGCGCTCGTCGCTGCTCTCGAGGCTCAGTGATGCAGCCTCGCGACCGTCGATTTCAAGACGTAATAAACTACGGTCAATATCGATGGCATCGCGGGACACGATCACCGGACCCACCGGCAGGAAGCCGTCCCGACACGTTTCGCGAATCGGAGGACGAAAGAAATCCGCGCCGGGTTCGGCCAAGTCGATCGCAAGCGTGTATCCTGCCACCGCACTAAGTGCCTGTGCGGCCGCGACTCCACGCGTGTCGCAGGCAAAAACCACTGCGAGGGCGGCATTCGCCTCCACTTCCCGCAGGGTGCGGGGCAACTGCACGATGCCGTTGTGTGCCAGAAATGTGTTGCGAGGCTTGATAAAGAGAACCGGGGTTGTTGGAGCTGCATTGTATGGCGGCCGGCTGAAGAGTTCCGAATGCGTACAAAGAGCGCCATCCCCATCCAGCGCGACGCCGTATACCGTACCGTCGATCGGGACGCATTGACGTAAACAAGACCCTACCATGGACAGAACTCCCGGAGCGCGCTCTCAAGAGAGCTGCATCTGGTTCATCTTGACGCCTATTTGCTTAACATGTCAAGCATTTTTCGATCGCAGTAAGAACCGAGGCGCCGATCAGACCCGCGATCGCCTATACTTCGGCGACGACTCGATTCTCGATATACCCAAGTGCTTGAATCTCGGCACGTACAATATCGCCCGGCTTGAGCAATCGGCCGGAAGCAGCTCCAACACCCGCTGGAGTTCCCGTGGCAAGGATGTCGCCGGGCTCCAGCGTCATCACTGTCGAGAGATATTCGATCTGATCGTAGATGTTGTAGATCATGTCCCCTGTCGTCATGCGCTGACGCTCCTGGCCATTTACCGTCAAGACCATTTCCAGCGCCAGCGGATCGGCAATCTCGTCATCGGTAGTCAGCCACGGCCCGATTGGACCATGCGTGTCAAATGACTTGCCCAACGTAAACGTGGGGGAACGATGCTGCCAATCGCGAGCCGAGACGTCATTTGTGACCAGGTAGCCTGCGATAACAGAACGCGCGTCGACCGCCTTCACTCGCCTACATCTGCGGCCAATGACAACACCGAGCTCTATCTCGTAATCAAGCTTCTCGACTGCCTTGGGGAATTCAATCGGATCATAGGGACCGTTGAGGCAAGATACCTGTTTGTTGAACCACAACTGACTGGTCGGAATTGGGATGCCTGCAGCTCGCGCCTCTTCGGCATGTGCCTTGTAGTTCATGCCGATAGCAAGGAATTTCTGTGGATCGCCGCATGGTGCTTCAAGCTTCACCGAGTCCAAAGGAAAAGTGGGACCGGTTGCCGCCTCAAGCCACGCGCGGAGTTCCGGAAGAGCAGCCAGCAGTTGGCGCATCGAATGACCGACACCAGCAATTCCTGAGAGACCGACTACGACATCGTCGACTACTTTTCCGACGTGGGTCCTCCCTCCTACAGTAAAACGAACAAGCTTCATCCTTTTCCCTTCGATACTCAATTTATTTGAGCTGCCTATTGCAAGAAACGGTGCCCTTACGGCTCGCGGGCAGGAGTAAGCTGAAAATTAATGAACTTCCAACCCTCTTCCGAACGCCGCAAAACCTGGGTCACAAATCCTTCGAGTACGATCTCGCCGCTTCCATCCTTTGAGCGCATTCGGTTCGTGATTGGACCAGTCATAACTGCAACATCGCCGTGAATCCTCACATTCAGTGGCCCGCGTGTGACGGAAATAAAAGCTCGCTTCTGGTCGATGTGCCGCATAAGCTGTCCCTTATCATGCACCATCCCGGTACTATGAACATGCGTCAGATCATCGGCGAACAACCTATCGAGTTCAGCGAGGTCGACGGCCACCAAAGCCGCCTGCCGCCGCCGCTCGGCTTCGAGTACCGCACCACTTTCATAGGCTTCCAACATTCCCTTACCCCGTTTGAGCGTAGCTCAAATCAGTCCTTCGTAAGAGCCGCCATCGAGCTGTAGATTCTGGCCGGAGATATAACCGGCTTGCGCACTGCATAAGAATGCGCAGGCATCCCCAAACTCTTCCGGACGGCCAAGTCGCTTCGCAGCGATCGTTGAGGCGATGCGGCAGCGCGCTTCATCCCGGTCGATGCCGTGTTGCGCCATCATCCGTTTGGCCATGAATTCCTGCCGCGGCGTGTCGATGCGCTCCGGTAGCAGATTATTGATGGTCACGTTGTCGGCGGCCACCGACGTGCTGATAGCTTTGCTCATGGCGGTGAGCGCGGCACGCGCAGATGTCGACAGGCCCATCTCGTAGTGTGGCGACTTAACCATTGCGGACGTTATGTTCACGATGCGTCCGAATCGCCGGGCTTTCATTCCCGGAATGTAGGCACGCATGAGTTGAACAGCCGGAATCATATTCGCGCCCATCGCAGAGAGGAGAGCGGCCTCATCCCAGTCATCCAGCTTGCCCGGCGGTGGGCCGGCATTATTATTCACCAGGATATCGACTTCCGGGCAAGCGCCGAGAATTGCGCGTCGGCCCTCCTCCGTAGTCAAGTCAGCGACAATGCACTTCACCTCAGCGCCAGGAATCCGACGGCGCAGTTCTTCAGCCGAGCACTCGAGCTTTTCCGCGTTGCGGCCATTCAGCGTGACCGACACTCCCTCCCGTGCCAGAGACTCCGCGCAGGCAAACCCAAGTCCTTGCGATGAGGCAGAGACAAACGCGGTCCGACCTCGAATTCCCAGATCCATCTAGCCTTTCCTCCGAATACCAACCAATATCTATCGCTTTTCAAGACTCCGGTCAGGGATTCGCCGATCGGTTACTTTTTCTAGCTGTGCTGATCATGTTCAGCCCTCTGCGCGGGGGTAAAAGAAGCGCCCTCCTCCCGATTGCGCGCGTACTGCATCGGTTCGCGGTCTTCTTCGACGATCCGCTGGTCCGTACCGCGAGTCTTTTGATAGTGCAGCCGAAGCAGTTCTTTGCCGTAGTCGTTGCCATTCGGCGTGCGGACGATCACATGGGTATGAAATTTCGCGGGGTCGGAATTGGTGAGCCAGACGCCGCTGTGATGATCGAATTCAAGCATGATCACGGGGCTCTGGATTCGATAGTAAAATGGGTCATCGTCTCCGTAGCCGCCAATCCAACTGAAGTATGTCCGGTCTAGCTTCGACCCAATATGGCGCATGCGCGTCGCCCGCGGACCATCTGGGAGAAACTCAAGAAACGCTTCGGTGAGTTTCAACAACCGTTGCTGCTGGCCGGCTGACATATCCGTCGCGACCACACCTTCGTACGGAATGACACGATTGTCCTGGAAGGCTGCTCCCAGATGACGCTCATCGGCAAAGTGCCAGCGACCCTTTGGCATCGCAGGATCGACCATGCGTTTGAAGGTGATCGCTCTTTCACGCAGGTTGGAAGAAAGCGAACGAATCAAGTCAAGCGCCAGGCACTCTTCCTTCTGGAACGAGCGGAACCTTCCTCTGTCTCCGCGATCGACGACGTTCGGCTCGAATCCCAGAAATACGGGAGAAATGACTAACTGCCCGCCGAGTACGAAACAGTTTACTGCCAGGTGATGCCCATACATGCTCCATCCCCACGGCTCAACGGAAGACGGCGTGCCGTACAGAAGGAAGTGATAGCTCCACTCATTCATGATGTTGCGAAGGTCATAGAGCTCGCCTAGGTACAGATTGGCAGATCGGCACTGTTCCGTTTTCATGTAGCCGTCGGGGCCAAGACTCGCTTGCATCAGGTCCACTACTGCCTCACGCACTTGCGGCGTAACGTAGTCCAGTCGCAGACCATGCGAGTTCATCGGGAACTCCGGGTTATACCAACTCCGCCACTCGTGCGCGTTGATTCCATACTGGATACACTTACGCTCGTCGTCGCTTAGCGCGGCGAGAAGCGCCAAGCCGGCGTCGACGATCGGCTGGGGGGCCAGCCCCTCGTCCTCAAGGGCGTAGAGATCCTTCTCGATTTCACCACTAGCGGTGATCCCTTTAAAGGGTTGCGAGTATAGGTCCATCCATGAGTCGATGAGAAACCGAGCGTCTGGCCTTTTAAGAATCGGTTTCGCATAGTCATAGGGGTCGAGCCCGCGGGCACTCAAGATCCGCGGCGACTCCGGAGAGAGCAGGTTGTTTCGAAAGTCTGCGTTGCTCATCGTTGCATGTACTTCCCAGGTTCAGGCCGTCGGGTTATCAAACGGATGGTTAAAGGATTCTTAGTTCAGCTTGAACAGCCGCATCGCATTGCCGCCGAGAATTGCGATCTTGTCCTCCTCGCTAATATCCAGCGCGCGAACAAAGTCGAGTCCCTGGAAGTACCAATCCTGGCGAATCGGATATGAACTTCCGTAAAGAATGTTTTGCCCCCCGATCACCTTCACCGCGCATTCGAGTTGTGCCTTACCCCATTGCGGCGCACCTGACACGTCGAAGAAGATGTTCTCCTTCAATTGACTGCGTAGCCGGTTACTCTGCACGTCGAACCGGTCGACCGCGTCCTTGAACTCTTCCTTGCGCGGAGGAACCAGCATGTCGACATAGGCAAAGAAGCCGCCGCCCAGCATGGAATGAATCAGCTTCAGGTTCGGAAAATCGTCGAACATACCGCTGAAAAGCTCGCGACCGACAGCCGTCGCCTGGGCCACACACCGGCCATACTGGCGACGCTGGTTGGTATAGGACAGTAGCGAGCCATAGTCGACCGGAAGCGGCGTATGATGCACGACTACGGGAACACCGAGATCATTGAGGAAGCTGAAGTAGGGCCGGAACGACTCATCGTCGAGGTAGAGATTGCCGTAGTGTGCCGCCATCTGCACACCGCGAAAACCAAGGTCCTTGATGCAACGTTCGACTTCCCTCTTGCAATCTGCCGTACCCCACGGCGGAGCCACGGCGAGCGCTGAAAGGCGTCCCTCGCTGCGCTTGACGTATTCTGCGAGACCATCGTTGACGATCTTGCAGGTCTCGAGATCCAGCCATTCCTGCCAGCAAGGTAAGCGAAACACCCCTTGATCGACGCCTGCCTTGGCCATATCGGCGAGCTGACCCTCCAGGCTGTACTGGTTCTCGGCATAGTTCAGGTTCACGCAGCCCTTGGGTTGTTCGATGATGATCTGCCGAATATTCTTGCCGGCGACGGGTTCCACGCGCGCAGTGATCCCGTATTCGCGCGGCACCGAGCCAATGAAGGCGTTGAGCAGGCGCTCGTCCGAAAACAGATTTCCCGGAAGCCAGTGCATGTTTGCGTCGACAATCTTCGTCGAGACACTTGGGCTCACGGCGGCGCCGGGCTGCTCGATTGTAGCCGTATCACTCATAAAGAAGTCCTTTCAGTAGGTCGAAATCATTGTTCTATCTGGAGCTCAGCGTTCCGCCAGAAATACCGACCGAAACCCGCTAGTCTCGCCGGGCTTTTCGTCAGGACGCTTCATTCCTGCCAGGCGATGGTATTCCTTGAAGATCGCATCGGCTTCGGCGAGTGGAAGAATCTTCTCGATGTCGTCGAAAGGCTTGCCGCCGCTGCGTTCTTCGACGATGCGGCGCACAACCTCGGGCCCCTCCCCGCGGTTTGCAACCACGATCCGGTTCACGATGTTACGCCGCTCCGCCTCGTATTGGCGCATCGCTTCGACCGGGTCGCTGACGGTCGCAAGCTTTTCGGCGATGACGCGAGTATCAACTAGCCCCTGGCAAACACCGTTGCCGCCGCGGGGATACATCGCGTGTGCCGCGTCGCCCAGCAGCGTGACCCTATCGAAGGTCCATTGCGGGAGGGGATCGTGATCAATGAGCGGGAAGAGATATACCTCCCGCGCGTTGCGAATCATATGGCCCACGTCGAGAAAGTCCAGCTTGCACTCGTCGAATTTGTGCGCGATCTCGTCTGGCGTGACCTTCTGGTTCCAGTCCTCAATCGTCTCCGGCCTTCCGTTCTGTTCGACTACCCAATTCACCAGCGTATTGCCTTGCCCGTCTTCGTTATCGCGTATGGGATACACGATGAGACTGCCCTGGCTCTTGGGATCCCCGATGTGCAGGATAGTGCCGCCGCTCTTGAACGGTTTCATCAGGGTCACACCGCGCCAAAGCGTGATGCCCGAATAATGGCTGCGCGTTGATTCCGGCAGAAGCTGCTTGCGCACTGCCGACTTGATGCCGTCGATGCCGATCATGACGTCGGCGCGAACTTCCGTGGGCGCCTCCACGCGACGGGACTCAAAACAGATCGTCACACCATCGTTATCCTGACTGAAGCCCTTGAAGCTCGCGCCAAGCACCACCGATTCAGGCCCCAGCCTCTCGATGACCGCGTCGAACAACATCATTTGAAAGGTGCCGCGATGCACAAAGCGCTGCTCGTGCTCGTAGCCCATATGCTTGCCGCATCTCTCGGCGTAGATCTCCTGGCCGTAACGGGTATAAAAGATTGACTCACGCGCCTCTACCGAGATGGTTTGAAACTCGTCCAGCAGTCCCAGTTCGGTAACTTCCTTCGTTCCGTAGGGCTTGACGTCGATCCCGACGCCCAGCGGCTTGAGTGCGGTCACCCCTTCGTAGATCTTGGGCCGAAAACCCTTCTGGTGCAACCGCAGAGCGGTAGCCAAACCGGCAGGTCCCGCGCCGATAATCGCGATATCCAACATGACTCAATTCCTCTCGACCACACGCCTGTTCCGCCGTGCGTACGTTATTTGACCCCGATCGGCGATGATGCCCCTGGCAGGCCGGCGGGCTGTGTCCCCTGGTTGCGCATCCAGATCGGTCCACCCGCAGCCAGGCAGACCAACGTTCCTAGAACGATGAGAGTTAGCATGGGTGTTGATGTCGGCGCCGATTGTGCCGCAAATGCCAGCGGAGCACCCAGGAGCACGCCGATCAGCGTCAACTGAGTAACAAGTCCGCTGGTCGCGCCCATGCTGCTCGGCGAGGGCGCGCACCGTGGCACCAGAGCCCACATTCCGACCAGCAGTCCGCAGCCAAAGGTAAACACACACGAGGCAACGATCGATCCGGCACTTCCGATCTGAGCGCCAAAGATGAGCCCTGCCGCTCCGCCACTTAGGATGATTCCACAGAATCCGATGATGTGGGCGGGCACGCCTCTGTTAAGCAAACGACCAACAAGCAGGCATCCCACCATGTTCGCGACCATGGCGAGAACATTCCATCGCTGCACCTCCAGTTCGCCGACTCCATAGCGACCGGCGAGATAGGGGCCAAGCGTCGCAATTGTGCCCGTCAGAAGGAAAGCGTTCGCGGCAAAAGAAAGACCAAGCAGATATGGCCAGGGCGTTCGCAGCACCGCGGTCAGCCCCGATGTTCGTGAAGTCTGAAGAGAGAGGCTTTCAGTCTTAGGAAGATTGACAACTGCCAGCCATAACAGGATCGCGGTCAGCCCGGCATGGGCAGCAAAAGCGGCCCGCCAGGTTCCCAATCGGGCGGCGAGCCCGGCTGTCAAAAAGGGCAAGATAAAACTAACAGGAACGGATGTCGACCATAGGGCAAGAGCCATCACGCGCTGTTTGCCGCTGGTGATTCGCATCAGGATCGTGATGGCCGCGACAGCAGTCAGCACGTAACCGGCTCCCGTAAGCAGGCGGGCCGCCAGCAGCAGTTGAAGCGACGGCGAAGCGATGACACAGATGTCACCGATAATCGCTGTGACAGCGCCGACCAGGAGGACGCGTCGATCGCCTACCCGGTCTACGGCAAATCCGGCCAACAATGCCCCCAATGCGACGACCAGGGACGGCAGTGACATTACCAGGCCGATGAGCGAGCGATTGTCCGGATGAAACTCTCTGGCAATCGCGCTCAACTCTGTCACGGCTTCACTTACCGTCATTGCTGCCATTACGCCCAGACCGAAGATGATTGCGATTCTGAATGCTGTTCGGTCCATTAGATTGGCCATACCTCGAGTCTCCGTTCCCTTGGCAGCATCTTCCTGATAGAACTCCAAGAGTTAGTTAAATTCGATTCGAAACCGTCTTCCCTGGCTCAGTAACCGTCGGCGCCGACGGTTGTTTTCAATTCGATGGAGCCTTGGTGCGTTGCTATGGGCTGCAGTTCCTCGTCCAGATTTAATACCCTCGAAGCTTCTGTGTACCAACTCGGAATAATCGAGTGGCCCCACCAACTGCGGCGCTGATTGTCATGTACACTCCAGATCTTCACCGGGTTATCAGGATCGCCCGTGTAGTAATTTGTGGTGAAGACCTCGACGCGATGGCCATCGGGATCGCGCATGTAGAGATAAAACGCATTCGATACGCCGTGACGCCCTGGACCGCGTTCAATTCTCTCCGACTGGCGCAGCGCGCCGAGGCGGTCACAGATGTGCAGAATCTCGTGGCGCTCCTGGACATTGAAGGCGAAGTGATGCAGGCGTGGCCCGTCGCCCTGCGTTAGTGCGATATCGTGCACAGACGGCTTGCGATACATCCAGGACGCGAACGTCGTTCCCAGTTCGTCACTAATCTCCTCGGAGACCTTGAAGTTGAGCTCCAGAAGGTATTGCCGTGCGGCAGGAATATCAGGCGTCAGGATATTGAAGTGGTCAAGACGCAGAAGCGTCGCCGCACCAAAAGCATCGTATCGTTGTGTGTACCGCTCAACGTGTTCGGCGTCGCAGAAGAATTCCAGGGGGAAACCCAGGGGATCCTGCACGTGAACAAGTTCGCCGAAACCTCGGGTCGTACCTTCGGCGCGCCGTTCCACACGCACGCCTAACTCCCCGAAATACTGCTCCGCTGCATCCAGATCCCTGGGAGAACGCACCCGGTACGATATTCGTCTAACTGCCGCCACGGGACCTTTCCGCAGGACCAGCGAATGGTGCAGATACTCCTCGAAAGCGCGAAGATGGATTTCTTCCGCGTCCTCAAAGGTTATCAACAGGCCAAGGACATCGTGGTAAAAGTTTCGCGATGCCTCGAGATCAGTAACCACCAGTTCGAGCGCCGCAGCACGAAGAATGTCCGGTGGAGCGGCCGTGGCTGACTTAGCGGTAGACATAAGACTCTTCCTTCCATAACTGCCAGTACCGAACTGGCAAAAAGTGCAATCGGTTACCGAATGGACTCACGTGCCATTTCCGTTCCGGGTTCCACCCATTCATCCGACTATCTGCGAAGAAGCTGAAATTCTTCTTAAGATGATTCCCGGATCCGATATATTTCAAGGTTGCCCAGGCCTGCTGTCTCCAATAAGCTTCACATGTTAATCATTTCTTTCCACGATCGTCAAGGATTATTGCGAACTATCAAATGATCTGTAGTAAATGGGCGGCCCGCGCCCTTGGTAGGAGGGAGGAAAAAACCAAATCAAGCCGTATGAATCTCAGATCGGATGAGTTGGAAGTCGAATCCTAACTGTGACTTAAGCTCTAGCACATTTTTACATTCACGATGCTTAAACGTCCGACCCTGGGGAGCGAACGTTTCCCTTAAGCGCCCTCATGAATTCCCCCATTGAGGGTTTGATTTGAGCAAATAACGGATTGTCACGATTCTTGAGAATGGTCTCGCCGAACAACTTCAGGCCCAGTGCGAAGGCATTCGTGGCATTCTCGTCCAAGTCCAGCTTTCCAGACATGCGGCGCGCGATGGCGAAGATATCATCGTGGTTTTCGACTTCAAATCGAAGTTCTTTGTCCTCCGTTTCAGGTGAAAGAGACTCCAGCGTAATGCGATAGCGATACATAGATGGCTCCTGACTCTTCTCGAGCACGACGTCCATTCGCGTGCCCGCGATTGTGAAACTGACCGGGTTTTTCCTCGCCCTCAATGTCGCAGCGCGTACGGGCCGATGAATTCAAAGTTTGTCGATTGTTCCCGCCGCGGCATTGATTGCATCGGCGATCTTCCGAATCTGCTCGGACGTGATCGTTTGACGGGAGACGCGCGCCTCCACTGCTCCGCGAAGATTGTGAAATGCCTTCATGATTTCGGGCGAGCGGCGCCTGCGAAAATCTTCGCCCGCTTCCTTCAGGCGGTCGAATACCTGGATAACTCGCTCCTTGTTTTGCTGCAGGTAGGCGAGGCCCTCGGGCGTGACAGAATAGACCTTCTTGTTTGCGTCTGATGTGTTTTCTGAGGTGAATCCCTCTTCGTCGAGCATCGTCAGGGTTGGATAGATTACTCCCGCACTCGGTGTATACCCCCCGGAAAGGCGTTCCTCCATCCTCTTTATCAACTGGTAGCCGTAGCTCGGGCTCTCAGACAGAAGCTTCAGAATGACCAATTTGAGGTCGCCAGCATCGAAGAGCCTTTCACGCCCACCGTTGAACGGATCCCGACCATGCGCTACTGAGTGATGTGGCCACCCCTTGAGCCCGTGCTTGGCCCCGCGTCCAGCCCCAATTCCTTCCTCCGAAGCCGATCTCCCTCGCCCTGCAAAGCGAAAATCTCCCCTTCGATATGTCTCCAATAAATGACCTTTCATTTCAATCCTCCTATCATTAGCTATATTTGAAGATATATCTTATACGGACGCTTGTCAACATATCGTCCGATATATCTTTGGACGGTTACACGTCATGATTGCTTCGACCTTCGCCTTGGGCGATCTACTTCGTCACACATTTGAAATTGGCAGCATCGTTCAGGTCACCCGCACCCTGATACCTCGCGACTTCGGGATACGGGCACAACGGGTGCGTGCGAACGACTGTACCGTCCTGCAGCCTGGAGGCCACGATACGTTCCGGAGCCTTGCCTGTTTCGACCCAATGGTCAAGTTCGGCGACCTTGTCAAAGGTGTCGCAACCGCTTCCCCCCATGCAGTGTCCCATCCCCGGCACGGTAAACAGCCGCATGGAGTTCTCCGTCTGCGCCGCTCCTACCGTCTTCTTCACCGCGTCCATGTAACTGACACTTTGCATGGGGCTGGCGCCGTCCATCCAGCCGTGATACATCAGCAGTTTGCCGCCACGGTCAAAGAACGGCTTCAGGTTCGGGTTGTCCGCCAGGTTTATGGATCGCAGCACCGCCCGCCCATAGGCCACGTCTTTGTCCAGATCCAAAGTCTTCCAATCCCAGTTAGGGTCCTCGAAGATCATGTACTTGAAAAGGGCAACAGCAACTCCCATCACGTTGTTCGTGGAGTAGTTACCGAAGTTGCCTTCGGTGCCCGCGACAGGCGCCGCGAATTGCCTCTCCTTGGTTTTCGGATTGATGGGGCCCGCGTACAACATTTGCACAAACTCTACCTGCGGCGCCGTCAGGCACTTGTCACTGTCTTCGCCTTGGCAGAGCAACGTCTTGGGATCAAAGTGGCAGGCAGTTGGATCCTCGAGTTCACCGTCCTTCGCGCCGTCCAGTGCGTCACACGCATTCATCACGGTTTCGTGCAGCATCGCAGCCTTCGCGCGTGAAAGCTGTCGCGCTGGCTTTTCGGCCACCAGCAGAGACGGCCAGATTTGATACGCGTTCAGATCTACGATCGGGTTTGCTGGAGCGCCAATGATAGCGCCGTCATAGTCTTCGGGAAACCGCTGGATCTCCGTCAGCCCCATCTGGCCGCCCAGCGAGCATCCGTACCAATACGAGTGCTTCGGCGACTCGTCATAGAACGCTTTGATGAAGACCTTGGCGACCACTGTCATGGAGTGCGCAGCGCGATAACCGTAGTCGATCGCCTTGTCGGGGTGGCCCAGCGCAAACGCACCCATTGGGAGAGAGTTGTCGTGGCCGGTGTCCGTACTCACAGCGGCAAAACCGCGTTCCAGCCCCAGCAGCAGTCCACCGTACATAATGGAGCCACCCCACCCGAAGTTTCCCGCCCCCAAAAGCTTGCCATTCCATCCGGAGAGGGGCATCCAGACCTCGATCTTGATGTTGGAATCGCCGCTGGGCCTTAACGTGGCAGCGACCCGGCAGAACGGAGCATGATTAGTGGTGTCTTTAGGATCGAAGGGAGCCAACGCCATGCCGGCACCACCTCCAGGAGGCCCGCCACCTGGCCCGCCTGGTCCACCGGGTCCCATTGTTGTTGGCGGTAGCTTGAAGGCCATCGGCTGCACGACGGCGGCCACCGTGATTGTTGCTTCCGGCAGGTCGAGCTTGGCAAGCTGGGCGCACGAGGTCGCGGTCTTCGCCTGCTGCGCAAACCCTCCGCTGCAGGACGCAGTCAACAGTGCAATGGCGGCTACTCCGGAAATACAATTTCGAGACTTGATCTTTGTCTCGTGCGTCTTTACACTCAGAGGATTGGTTAACATCGCAACTAACATGACAACTCCTTTTTATCACTCAATGCTCCTCTCTGGCCAAGACTGTCGAAAAGTATTTACGGTTGAGGCTTGTGTCCTCAGCTTCATTCTTCGACGGGCACACGGGGGGCCTGTTCTCGCTCCTCCCAGAATTCTCTATCGGTAACAGGAGACGTATGACGGTCCAAACACCACCCATGATCAACTTGCGAGCCGCGGCAAGCATGGCGACACTTGGCATTTTGATCCTGTCGATGATCCCAGCACGTGCGTCTGCTGCGCCGCAGACCACTGATCAGGCAAACGCTTCGATTGGTAATTTTCGCGCGGGTGCGGCCAGGGTGGACATCACACCGGCGGACCTCACGAACCTCAACTCATTCAACGGTGGAAAATTCACCGGCGTGCACGATCCCATCTTTGCCCGCGTCCTTGTCCTGGACGACGGCGCCACAATGGCTGCGCTCGTGTCCCTCGACCTGATCGAGGTCGGCGACACGACCGAGGTTCGCCGACAAATCCAGAGTGAACTCGGCATCCCCTTGGACCACATCCTGATCACGGCGACCCACGATCACAGCGCGCCTCGCGCGGGTTCGGTCACGCCTGGCGGCTTGGCGCACGGCCCTTCATCGGAGTCCCTGGCTTACTCCAAGGTGATGTACGACAAAATGCTGGGCGCGCTGAAGAAAGCCAAGGCCTCGCTCCAGCCGGCGAAGTTCGGCTTCGGCACCGGCAGCGTCGACGTGAATGTGAGTCGCGATCAGTACACGCCGGGCCGCGGATGGGGTTTGGGTTATAACCCAGACGGCATCTCTGACAAGACCGTATCCGTGCTCGAATTCGAAAGTCAGAGCGGCCAGCCGATCGCCATTCTTTTTAATTATGCTGTGCACTCGACAGCGATGTTTAACACCGCAGTGCTGAGCGGTGATCTCGCCGGCGCGGCCGAGCAGGTTATTGAGCAGAAGATCGGCAACAACGTCGTCGCGCTCTATACGATGGGTTCTGCCGGAGATCAGATCCCCAAGGTTACGGGGACCGAAGGCCAACGCCCCGAGGGCGGTAGTCCGCGCGGTGGTATGGCAGCGCCGAGCCCGGAGCGCATTGCAGCTCAGTTTGAAGCCACTCAAATGCAGGGGTACATGCTCGCTGCCGAAGTGGCGCGCGTGAGCTCGGACATCCAGGACCTTACAGGCGCTGTCCGTATCCGTGCGGGCGAGCGCATCGTCAACTGCCCGGTGAAGCAGGGCGCCAGTCAGATGGCCGACATGAAACAGCAGCAGGCAATAACCATGCCGCTACACCTCGGTCTCATTCAGCTGAACGATGTCGCTCTGACCGGAGTTTCCGCAGAGGTGGTTACCAAAATTTATTGGCACCTCAAGAATACCTCGCCACTTCGCAACACCGTGATGCTCACCATCGCGAACGATCGTCTTGGCTACATCGCCGACGATGCTGCATATGACATGCCGCTCTTTGAGGTGAACGGCAGTCCGCTGGCTCGCGGCTGCGCTGAGAACGCCATCGTTAACAACCTGACGGAGATGATCAAGGCCAACGAATAAATCACTTTAGGCCTGTCTCGGCAGGACTTCAACTTGTCATACGTCAGTTCGTATTGACACTCCGTCGCATTATCGTGCCTATGCATTGTATGATCTGGCCGCGGCTTGCTAAATCAGAAATCACTTCTTAACTAAAGGAGAAACCGCGTGATTGGTCGCATTCTGAACGCGAAATTCGTGCCTTCGAGTTCTGAGGCCGGATTACTCATTCTGCGCGTCGGCGGGGGAGGTTTGCACCGGTTAGTCTTACCGAGTCATTCGTCGAGAATCGCGATCGGGAACCGGGTGTCGGCCTTTGTTCTCCGATGTGTCTGACTGGCGTCAAGGCCTAATCTGACTTAGTCGATGCGTCCTCATGGATGGAGTCCTTGAACTCGAGGTCATCCAAGTTGCTGTATAACCGCCTGCTGTGCAAGGTGCCGACAAGTTGACGTACAGCGGACTATTTGTCCATGTGGTTGTTGACCTCTGCCGTGACAGCAAAAAGGAAGGTCGGAACCTACAGAAAACACGCGTCACGGGTGGCTCCTTTTGGCGTTGTAAGGTACGATCGGTAACCGTTATCGAACCCATATCAAACCCATGACCTCTGCCCTGTAGACCTCTGCCGCGATGCGATTTGCTTCAATGAAGGCATTTCGTGCATTGCTGTCAACTCAACATGCCAGCGAAACTGGCCCAGACCATGACGGACACTAAGGCATCTCTGATCCCGCCGCAGCAAAACATGGATTGTGACTGCGACGTCCGCTGTGAGCGACCTCCAAACCGGAGGGAGACTCGGGCTTAGCAGTGGGCTAATCGCCGAGTCACTCCTTGACCTCGGCATCGGAATCCGCCGTTGAGTGTTTCGCTTGGAGATCGGCAATTCTGTGAAGGAGGGTGCGCCTTAGTTCGGCAACCGCCGGATCGTCGGACCCGATCTGAGGGTCCTGCTCTACTTGCTCCAGGGTCTTGCGCAATATCCGGACGAGGCGCTCTCGGGATTCGTTCACTTTTATGCTCCGATCTTCGGATCGCAATTCTGTTGTTCACTCGATTCAAGGCCGAGCGCTTTCATCTTCTCGTAAAGAAGCCTCCGCTGAATTCCCAGCCTGCGAGCAGCATCAGCCTTGTTTCCACCGCTCACGATGAGCGCACTCTCAATAAGCTTCCTCTCCCATGCGGCGACGGACTCGTGGAAAGGCAGGCGCAGCAGTTGCGCCAAATCACTCGGTGTTTCGCGCTCCAGCGGTTGTAGCATGGATTGGTGAAGGATCTCAGATGTGACGACCCGGCCGGCGACCAGTACTGCCGCGTGCTCGACCAGATGTTCCAACTCGCGAACATTGCCGGGAAAACTGCTCTGCTGCAGGGCAAGCACGGCATCGTCGGTTAATACGGAGGGTGGAAGCCCATTTCGTTCCGCAAACCGCCGCAGAAAATGCTCAGCAAGCGGAACGATGTCAGTGCGTCGTTCACGTAGAGCCGGCACCGTGACTGTGAAGACTTGCAAGCGGTAGAACAGATCTGCCCGGAATCGCTTCTCCTCGACTTCTTCCTGGAGGAACCGGTTGGTTGCGGTCACTAGACGGAAGTCCGCAGCGACGGTCTCGCTGCTTCCGAGACGCTCAAATGTATGTTCCTGAAGAACGCGGAGGAGTTTCGGCTGAAGGGCAAGTGGTAATTCGCCGATCTCGTCGAGAAATACTGTGCCGCCAGCCGCGCTTTCGAATTTTCCGGCCCGCCGCGTATGAGCTCCGGTGAACGCTCCCTTTTCATGCCCGAACAATTCGGATTCAAGAAGATCCGCAGGAAGCGCCGCACAGTTGACCACGACAAAAGGTTTGGCGCCCCGGCCGCTCTGGCGGTGGATAGTTCGAGCCACCAACTCTTTTCCTGAGCCAGATTCCCCGAGGATCAAGACAGAAGTGTCGGTAGCCGCGACGCGTCCGATTGCCTTGAACAGATCGAGCATGGGGCGCGAGGAGCCGATCATCAGCTCGGTTCCATTGTCTTCTTTGAGAAGCTGTCCGGACCGTTCCGCTCGCAATTCATCCACCTCACGCTGCAACTTCACATGATGCAGCGCGCGTTTGACAGTGGCCAGCAGTTCGTCCATGTCCAGCGGCTTCGTGATGAAGTCGTACGCGCCGAGTTGAATCGCAGTCATGGCATTCTGGCCGGTTCCGTGAGCAGTCATGACGATCACCGGCAACCATTTCGGAGATTCTAGGTCGCCAAGGCTACGGAGCAGGAATTCGCCATCGGCGCTGGGCATCTTCCAATCGCAAAGGACAAGGTCTGGCGCGCATTGCCGGAGTGCTTCCAGCCCCGCCTTTCCATCCTCAGCTTCCGCGACCTCAAAGCCGTGGCCGACGAGGATTTCTCGCAGCGTGAGGCGCAGGTTTCGTTCATCGTCGACAACCAGAATGCGTTCAAACATGTGATCTTTCGCCTCCGGTAAGTATCCCCCGGCAAAGCCGGGGGCCTTATTTGTGTGAGCCGCTCAAAGCGGCTTGAGCGGGGACGCTAACGCGGCCCCGGTTACGTTGGGCCACCTTGACGGTGGCAGGTCACTTCCATAGGTTGAGTTGGTCCAATCGCTTGTCTTCCTGCTCTTGGTTGCGGATGTACTCGCGGATCACGGTTTCATCTCGGCCTACCGTGGACACCATGTATCCCCGCGCCCAGAAATGTTGGCCAACAAAATTCTGCTTGCGCTCTCCATAAACCCGCGCAAGGTGAATCGCACTCTTTCCCTTGATGAAGCCCACCACCTCTGACACCGCGTACTTGGGGGGAATCGAGATCATCATGTGCACGTGGTCGGCCATCAGATGGCCTTCTTCAATCCGGCTCTGCTTCTGCTCGGCGAGGCGCCGGAATACCTCGCCCAGGTGCTGCCGAAGCTCCTTGTACAACGTTTTGCGACGGCATTTGGGAATGAAAATTACGTGGTATTTGCACTCCCATTTGCTGTGGCTTAAACTTTCGTATTCGTCCATCCGAGATCTCCTCGTCGTGTGCTTGGCGGCTCACGATCTGGAGTTTCTTGGATGGACTCCCGCAAATGTCAAACTTCTACTGCCACCCCGCCAGAGGCGGGGGGCCTCCCATGTTTAGCTAGTATGTTCCAGTGCCGGCTCGGTCGCATCATCGTCTGTGCTCGGGAGTCTAAGGCTGACAACTGCTCCTCCGCCTGGACCATTGCTCAATGTGAGGTGGCCGTCATGTGCTTGCAGAATCTCGTATGCGATCGAGAGTCCTAGCCCCGTACCCTTTTGCTTCGTCGTAAAGAAAGGATCAAACGCATGGGCTGCTACCTCGGGAGTGAACCCCGGACCGGAATCTGCGACGACGATCTCTGCCCAACTTGGACCGCTACCCACGGAGCATTCGATCCCACGTTGATCTTCCTGTTGCTCGATCACCGCGTCGATCGCATTGGAGACGATATTATCTAGGACCTGGCGCAGTTGATTCCGGTCGGCCCAGGCAAAGGCGGGTGCGGAGTTCTGGAAACCCATGTCGACACACTGCTGACTGGCTGCGCTGGAATGCGCATCGAGAACGTCTCGACACAGCTCGCCTAAATCAACCCGCGCCTTGTCCAACCGGATTGGCCGCGAGAAATACAAGAGCCGCTCAATCATTGCATCCAAGCGTAAGATTTCTTCCAGCGCGACTTGGCTATTTCGTTGCAGAGCCGGGTCGGTACTCGCGCGTTGAGACATCTGAATCCGGAGCCGAATGGTGGCCAGCGGATTGCGTATCTCATGCGCAATTCCTGCTGCAAACTGGCCCAAGGAGGAAAGCCGGTCCTGGTGGCGCAGCTTCGCTTCAAGTGTCCGCTCATTCTCATTCTTTTCCCGAAGCGTAACCGCCAGGGTTTCGATCTCACGCAGTACACTTTCAAATTCGGCAAGCCTTAGCGGCTGTGGCCGTGGAATCGAGAGATCGGTAGCAAGTTTTCCGAGGTATGTGCCAATCGCAAGTACAGCCTTTTGCACTTCCGCTACCACGAAAAATGCAATCAGAGCGCAGGCGAGGGCACCAAGTGCAAAGGCGATCATTCCAGTCAGGAGGCCGGCACTCGTGCCAGCGTTGAGCTCTGGCATGCGCTGCATCATCCATGAAGCGCCAAGATTCTCCCCGTTGAGCGAGATCGGATAAGCGACAAAGACGGTCGCGTCGCGCGGGCCGGTAAACCGAAGTGTTTGCATTTGGCCAGATTGAGCAGCCTTCCGCGCCAAGTCCGTGATAGCCGGTCGTTCATGGGCAGGAATGTCAGTCTTTGGACCCGGCCCGGGATGGGTTGGGAACGCATAGCCTAGCAGGTCGTCATCTTTACGCGAATAAAAGCCCCCTTCGATGCCTGGTTCATGCTGCAAAACAGCAGAAGTCATCAGGGCGAGCAACTGATTCGAGCCGGGCTCTTCCGGCCTTTCAATGGCGGGCTGGTTCGAGTGAAGCAGTTCCCAGGACGAACGATTCGCGTAGTCCTGGGCAAGATTCCCGGCGAGTGTTCCAAGGTGCGACTGAGCAGAATCCAGTGTCGCCGACTGACTATTGCGCCTCAGGGTCAAGAAAGCTATCGCGGCGCTGACCAGAAGGAACAAGGTCAGCACCGCAAGCAGATAGATCCGTGACCGGACACTCGGCGTTGTGATGCGGATGGACACTAAGTTCGTACTCTCCTTGAAAGCCGCCCTCTACAAGCGTAAGGCCAGCAGTCGGCGAAGCGAAACCCTGACATTTTGATGCCCGCTGCAGTCTTCTGCACTACGGCTGCGGCGGGGGCGGCGGTGGGGGCCCGCCAGACGGCGGAGGCAGAGGTGCTGCCACTCTTCCGCTTGCGACCAGCACACGCTGGATTGAGTGATCACAGGCGGCCAGAAGCGCGTCGGCAGCGCGCGCCGTGGAGCCTGCCTCTTGCAGCTTTTGGCTATTGAGGAGGTTCTGCGCGTTCTGCTCAAGGCGGCCAGCCTCCTCAAGAAGATTGTGCACCTGCTGGTCAGCGGCGTCGGGAGTGGAGCCAATTCGTGCAGCGATCTCCGCCCGGTGCTGAGCAAAACGTCCCAGATCGTCGTAGACCCTGGCTGCGGGGTCCGGCCCTCCCATCACCTGCGGAGGTGGATTCACCTTCGGTTGAGCTGCAGCGAACAGGCGCGCAGAAGCTAGTTCATCGGCTGCGCGCGCGAGATCGGCGGCCATCATTCCCCACTCCTGCGCCGCAGTGAAGTTGCTGGCTTGATAAGCGGTGAGGGCCTGCTGATAAGTGTTTCGGCTTTTCGCCAGGAGATCACCGGAGCCCTCCGCGCGGCTCGATTCCACCAACACCCCGCTTCGGCCAATGGCATCGTATGCATGTTGAATTGCGGCGCCTGCGCCCTCCTGCGTCGCCATCATTGGGTCTGCTGGAGGAGGAGGAGGCGCTCCCGGGCGAGATGGCGGAGGCGGACCGGCTGGCTGCCCGTGTGCGGCACCCGTTCCAAGGATGAGCACGCCCAACACCAAAGCCATCAGGGTGCGACTGCGGGCATTCCGCCGAGTACTTTGATTCAGAGATTGAAGCAACACTGTACACCTCTTCGAGACTGGTTTATCGACCGTCTCGCTTGAATGCATCTCCGTTGCCATACTCCAAGTCTCGACTCGCCGCGAGGTATCTCATTCCATTCCAAAACGTCCAAGAGAATTTCAAATCAGCCTCGGCACTCCTTTCATGACCCCAGGCGTTCGCTTTCCGTCCACAGCTGAACGCTTTCCGTACTCATTCCTCGAACCAGCTGAACGCTAAGTTCCGGCAATTGATATCTGAGCGGTTTGGCATCGCGCTTGCGAAGTATAGACTCGGACCCTGTCCGGTCGCACTGAGCAAGCCAAGAGGAAACGAGCATGCAAAGCCAATCACATCGAACTCGTCTTGATCCAGTTGTTCTCCTCGGCAGCCTCTATATTTTGTCGTTTATTGCGGGTTGTGCGGCCGGTCCACCCTTGGGACCACTGGATATTGGCTTGCCCCCCGGTCTAGGGCAGCTCCTCATGATCGTCTTGCTCATAGCAGCTGTGCTTTTCACAGCGACTCGCTCTCGTCGTACGTCAATGCCCGCATCAGCATCAGATGACTGTGCCTTGTCCCTATTGAGAGATCGCTACGCGCGCGGAGAGATCGATCGCGAAGACTTTTTTCAGCGGCGACGCGATCTCGAAGGGCAACAACCGAATGAGACGCGAGGAGTCAACGCCTGTTGATGTTGTCTGAATCAAAGACGTCGAGTTTGCGAGCGTTGGAGTGGCTGAACTTCTTCGTAGCCGATGTTCAGACAGGACTCGGTCCATTTCTGGCGGCCTATCTCGCCTCAAGCGGATGGAGTCCTGAGCGTTTAGGGGTTCTTTTGACCGCATGCGGCCTGATTCCAATTGCGTTGCAAATTCCCGCGGGCGGTGTAGTCGACGAGGTAAGAGGAAAGCGAGGGTTGACCGCAGCGGCAATCGTGACAATCGCCGCCGGAGCTCTGCTGCTGGCATGGCGCACCAGCACAACTTACGTCGTCTTCGCGCAGACGGTGTTGGCCATCGCAGGACTGTTCCTGGGTCCTACTCTTAACGCCATCACAATGGGCGTGGTAGGCGCGCGGGGATTTGACCGACAACTTGGACGCAACCAGTCGTTCGCGGCCGCCGGCAATGTGCTTACTGCACTATTGATGGCGGGCGTCAGCTACTGGATCGGAATTCGCAATGTCTTTCTCTTCGCCGCAATTCTCGCCATCCCGACACTTGCGTGTTTGGCAAAGGTGCGCAAAAGCGATATCGATCTGCGAGATGCCAGAGGAGCCGACAAATCCAGCTCCGACCACAATGCAGGTATCTTCGCAGTGCTTCTGCAGGATCGTGTTCTGCTGATCTTCTTCCTTAGTGCGGCGCTCTTTCACCTGTCGAATGCGGCAATGCTCCCGCAGCTTGGCGAAATGCTTGCTCATGGCGACAAAAGAACGGCAGGCCCACTCATGTCGGCCTGCGTTATCGTTACGCAACTCGTCATCACCTTTACCGCAGCTCAAACGGGAAGACTGGCTGGCATATTCGGACGCAGGCCGCTGCTGCTCGCGGGCTTTGCCGTGCTCGTGATCCGCGGCTGCCTGTACACGGTCGTCCGTGGTCAGCCCACCCTCATTGCCGTGCAGGTGCTCGATGGTGTAGCCAACGTTATCTTCGGCGTTGTCTCTGCTCTTGTGGTGGCCGATCGCACGCGCGGTACGGGGCGCTTCAACCTCGCGCAGGGAGCTCTTGCCAGCTTTGTTGGCATCGGCGCCGCACTCAGCACCACATACGGCGGTTACCTGATCGAGCATTTCGGGTACAACGCTTCTTTTCTAGGGCTATCCGCAGTAGGCTTCATCGCCTTTATCTTGCTACTCGCCTCTTTCCCGGAAACACAGATTGAAACGAATCCGACCATCCTGCGCCAGGAGAGACTTGCCATCAATGAAGCAGATTGACGTTCTTCCATTCCCCTTGCCACTCGACACCACGGGCATTGTCTCGTGGGTACAGATTGGCGATCTTCACCTGACAACGGCCGCCGAGCAGAATTTCGGGGATCTCCAAGACATCGCAGAGCAACTGAACGCTCGATTTGCTGCGAATCTCAGTTTTGCCTTTCTTCCGGGCGATCACGCTGAAAACGGAAGGCCCGAACAATACGATCTGGTGCGATCCGTGCTCGACCAGTTGCGTCTGCCATGGTTCTCCACGGTCGGCGATCACGATGTCCACTCTCGTACTTTCGATCCCTATTGCCGCGCGATGCTCCCCATGGCGCACTACGGGTTCGAGGTGGGCAACTGCCGTTTCATCGCGCTCAACACCTTTTGCGACCCCGTTCCACACAGCTTCGCCATGGACGAACAGCAGTTCGCTTTCCTTGAACAGGAGTTGGACTCCGCAACATCATCCGGAATGAATTCCGTTCTCCTGATGCACTGCTATCCGAGCGATTTGAAAAATGGGTATGCGCGGCTGCGGGAGCTTGTCTTCCACTATCGCCCGCTGATCGTTGCGATGGGCCACACCCACTACAACGAGATCGCCCGCGATGAAGCAACCGTTTACTCAACCACGCGTTCAACGGGGCAGATCCAGGAAGGCCCGGTCGGATTTTCCATCACCAATATCGACGGCGGCTGCGTGAGTTGGAAATTCAAAGAACTGGCGAGCGCCGAGCCCTTCGTGATGATTACGTCGCCCGCGGACTTGCGGCTCACTCCACAAACCGCGCGGAAACGCTCAGGCATCCTTCCTCTGCGGGTCAAAGTGTGGAGTGCTCAAACCATAGGAGCAGTCCATGCGGAGTTCGCAGGCGTGGAGCCGATCCTCCTGGAACAGATTCCTGGGACGAATGTGTGACAAGGACCAAACACGCGGCTCGACGGGTGCACTCGCGTTCGTGTCATTGCTCGGACCGAAGAAGGTCAACAAGGAATCGATGAAATTGAGCTGCAAGGCATCGCTTCACCACAACTCCGCATGGCCGACCGCGACCAGGACAACGCGATTGGCGCTTGGTCTGAACGCGGAATCCTGGGAACACAGCTCGGTCCCAATAAGAACGGTAGGAAGTGGTAATGGCGCACATCCTGGTCTGGGGTATCTCCGCCATTAGCATTGCTCTGATGCTCTTTCGGCCATTCGGAATCCCCGAGGTTGCGTCGACCTCCGCAGGCGCGTTTTTGCTCTGCATCTTCGGCCTTATTTCCTGGCGGCTAGCAGCTCATGCGGTGGCCGAGAGTTTGGACGTCTACTTGTTCCTTGCCGGCATGATGCTCCTCTCCGAGCTTGCCCGCGTGCACGGCGTCTTCGACTGGCTCGCCGGGATTGCAGTCGAACATGCAAACGGATCTTCAGCTCGCCTGTTCACGCTTATCTACGCTGTAGGAACCGTCGTCACGGCTCTGATGTCGAATGACGCCACCGCCGTCGTGCTCACCCCCGCGGTTCTTACAGCAGTCAAGCGCGCAGAAGCCCGGCCTATGCCATGCCTTCTGACCTGTGCTCTGATCGCAAATGCCGCCAGCTTCCTTCTGCCGATCTCGAATCCCGCAAACCTGGTTGTCTTCCACAACACCATGCCGCCGCTCACGCGCTGGCTGGCCATGTTCCTTGTGCCATCCATCGTGTCCATCGCTATCACTTATCTTTTGTTACGTTGGTATAGCCGTGGAGACCTTTCTCTGCCGAGCCGATCGCTAGACGGAGATGGCCACCTCACAACGACGGGAAAGATTACTCTCTTTGGCATCCTGTCGGTCGCCGTCGTCCTGCTTGTTGCATCCGCTCGGCGACGGGACCTCGGCTTGCCGACTTTCACTGCGGCGTTGGTCGTTGCCGCCATCGTCCTCATCTACGACCGCAGCAATCCTCTGCGTCTGATGCGCGAGATCTCTTGGAGTGTCCTGCCGCTCGTGGCCGCACTCTTCATCATCGTGGAAGCGGTGAAGACCGCCGGAGCCCTGAGCATTCTGCATGACAGCCTCACGATCGCCTTGCGCTGGCCAATGGCAGTGACAAGTCTCGCGATTGGCAGCGCAGCTGGTTTCGGAACAAATCTTGTGAATAATCTGCCGCTGGGGCTCATCTCGGGAGCCGCTCTCCAAACCACACCTTCGCACTCGATGCTGTCGACGGCAGTTCTTATCGGCATCGATCTCGGTCCTAATCTTTCGATCACCGGATCACTTGCGACTATCCTCTGGCTCATCGCAATCCGCCGCGAGGGATTAAACGTAAGCGGCTGGCAATTCCTGAAAGTCGGCATGCTCGTTATGCCTCTTTCCCTGCTAATGGCAATCGGTTCAGCCATTGTTTTGAATTCCCTTTGAATCTTCGAGGAGGTTTTTATGAAGATTGCCTGGATTTATCCACTCATCATTATCGGTGGGATGCTGCAGGCCGTCGGCGCGCCCATGATGCCGATGAAGACATGCTGACCGCCCTGGCTCGTGAGCTGGTGGAAAAGGGCAGAGTCGGCGAATCGGCGGAGGCGGTTTGGCGCGATCTCGAGAGGGAACGATCGAAGCACACAGCGGAACAGCCGCCCTTCGTCGAAGTATCAACTGTGTCGTCAAGTGTCTCAGTGAAGATTGCAGAAGACAGTTCTGTCATCGCAGTTGAGACTTCGTTTCCGAACGCTGGTGGCCTCCAACTCGTTCAACCATCGATACCGCGTCGGAACCGCAAGGCATCTCCGCTGTGGCCAACCGCACACACAGTCGGCGAACAACTCAGCTTATTTGGCTAACACCCGGGGCCCTCGGCTCATTGGTGCATGGAACTGGTGCCGATTCAAAGAGCCCAAGAACTGATTCATCTTCAAATACATTCTCCGCCGCCTGTGCCATGCAGCGCGGCATTTTCTTGCTCTAAACCCGGTCTTGCAACCGGGCTTTTCGGGAGCCCTGAAACATGCAAAGGAGATTTCTATGGTCCTAACCACCCACTCTCAAACTCCTGCACTGCTGTTCAATCAGCCGCAGCAGGAGAAGCAATCAAATTCTGACACCGTGATTCCCATTGCGCCGTCGGTAGCGATATCCATCGCCGCTGATCACTCGCTTCTTGAGATCGATCACGAACTCGATCTCATGTTCGAGCGGGTGCAGGAGGAATATGAGGAGTCCGGTATAGCAAGCCCGGAGAGCATCGAGCGCTTCCAGCAGTTCTGCGATGCCTACGGTGAGAAGGTCGATCGCATCGGCCGGTTCATTCGTGTCATGGAAGCCCGAGCCGCCTATTGCAAGAGCGAAGTGGCCCGGCTCATTGCCCGGGGAAAGTCTGCCGAGAACAAAGTCGAACAAACCAAGTCTCTTCTCCTCTATTTCCTGCAGAGCCGGCAATTATCGAAAATGGAAGGCAAACAATTCACGATCCGCTGCCATAAGAACTCTCAGGACTCAGTGCGGATCAGCGATCCCGCGCTGATTCCCCTGCGGCTCAAGCGGATTGAAGCGCGGTTTGAGGGCGGGATCTGGGAGAGGCTTCTCGCTTCCGTGCCCGAGGCATTGCGAGCGGTTCTGATCGCTGGCATTCACGACGTGGTACCGATCAACGAAGCAATCAAGCAGGCGATCGCCGCAGACGAGTGTGTCGAGGGGGTGACCGTCGTCCGGGGTCATCACGTTCGGGTGGCATGAAATAAGACAACCAAATGTTAAGAGGAGGTGGGTCAGAATGAATACCGTAACCGAAGTCATCCAAGGCGCGTGGCAGCGCATCCTGGCCCACCGCATTGACTGCAGTGTTGACCTGCTTGAGTACCTTAGCTTTCGTTCGAGCGTAGAAGATGTGCCTCTGAAAGTGTTGCAGGAAGAGGCGGTCCGTCAGGGGCTTTACAGCTATCTTGCGAGCAGTATGCGTTGGCCCTGCAATCGGCAATCTCGCAGGCCACAAAATTAATACAACTGGGATTGATTTGCTCGGAAGCCGAACTCGCCGTCTTCATTCAAAGCATGGCTGAATCCCTCAGCTGCTTCCGCCGCGAAGACAGAGCCCTGTGTGACTTGCTCATCGATGCCCGTCAGGAAGGTCTCTACGAATTGATCAGGAAAGGAGATCGCCATGGAAGCAAAAATCATTCGCTTAACCCGCAAGACGGCTCAACGGATGCTCGACCACGAGGCGCTGAGCGTACTTCGGGCGGCATGGGAATTTACGGCCAAACTGAATCGAAGGTGCCATGAACTTGCAGAAATGCGGGCATCTTGTGTTTGATAGCGCCGATATTGCTTGGTCCTTGGTGCTGACGTCAGAAGGGTCCGTATACTTTATGAGTGCGCTGGCAGAGTTATGCATGCGTCAGGAGTACTTCAAGGTATGTATTTTGATCTCGAACGGAGCCCTGCCAGTGATGCCTACAAGCTGTTGGTGGGTCTCGTGGCGCCGCGACCGATTGCGTTGATTACCAGCCTGGATGAGAATGAGATACTCAATGCGGCGCCATTCAGTGCCTACAACTATCTCTGTACCGACCCGCCTATTATCGGCGTGGGCGTGACCAACCGGCCGGACCGGCGATTGGTCCCCAAAGACACGGCGCGCAACATCCGCCGCACCGGCGAATTTGTTGTCAACGTTGTCACCGAAGACATCGCTGAAAAGATGAACATCTGCGCAACCGATTTCCCGCCCGAGATGAGCGAGGTTGAACTTGCAGGGTTCACGACCGCGCCCTCGAAGTTCGTGAAGCCGCCGCGGCTCGCCGAATCACATGCCGCACTTGAGTGTCGCGAGCACACGACGATGGAGATCGGTCGCTCGCGGATTATCCTGGGGCGCGTTGTAGCCGTTTACGTGGAGGACCGCTACGTGGATCCTGCAGGTCCGTACATCAAGGCCGATGAAATGCACGCGATCGGCCGCATGAACGGGCTAGGTAACTACGCTCGCACACGCGATGCGTTCATGACGATTCCACGCATCTCGTATGAAGAGTGGAAAAGCGGGAAGCGATAGCGGTTTCACGATTTAGGAACTTCGGCCTTGGCTCTCGGGTAAGGCCTCTACCCGGCAGACGCGCTCCCGCGACATTATGGCCAACTCCTGGCCGTTGATCGGCACTCCACCTCAAAATTCCAACTCAGGTTTCCGGCGACGGTCGCGATCTCATGTTCCGGTGCGGGGTGCCTACTCCGGGCAATGAATGGCGAGAGCATCGACCATTCTTAAACTCTTCAATTACTGACTTCCAATTCAACCCGCGGAGATTCTTCAATGATGACTCTTTGCTCACCAATTGCCGATGGCATGATGAGTCGAGGCATCGAAGATCCCGAACAATTTCTGGCACCTTCGAAATGGAGCGATATGCCATCGCCGCTCCAGATTCAAGGGCTGAGAGGGGCGGTCGACCGGATTCTCCTGGCTGTCCGGTTGAAACAGCGAGTTGCGGTGTTTGGCGACTATGACTGCGACGGAGCACTATCGGCAGCCATCCTCCAGGTCACTTTTGGCAGACTTGGAGTTCGCCCTGTGATTTACCTTCCGCACCGCGATGAAGGATACGGCTTCACAAACGAGGCCGTACACCGCTTCTCACTGAGCGGAACTGACCTTGTCATCACTATTGATAACGGCATCAACGCCGCCGGGCCAATCCAGTTAGCGAGGAGGCTCGGAATCGACGTAGTGGTCGTCGATCATCATCACATCGAAACTTCCGCTGAGGCGATTTCCGTCTGGTCCCAGGAGTATTGCGCCGCGGGGTTGGGGCTAATGCTGTGCTGGGCATTGCTCGAAGCTGCCCATGTTTCGGAGGCTGAGATTGCTAAAGTGCTAAAAAGCCTCAGCCGTCTTGCAGCTATAGCTTCGATTGCTGACTGCGTTCCATTGACCGGCCCCACTCGCATCCTGACCAGGATTGGGTTGACGGAACTCGGCAGTACCCATCACGCGGGCCTGCAGCAACTGTTGCGCTGGGCAGGTGTTCGTCCAGGCCATTCCCCCAGTTCCGAGCAGATCGCTTTCCGTGTCGCGCCTCGGATCAATGCTGCCGGAAGAGTCGGGCATCCTAACGAAGTGATTCGTATGCTCAGCTCAATCACCATCGAGGACCAGATCGAATCGGCGTTCGCGCTCGACCGGCTCAATCAGGAACGCCGCGCCCTCGAAAAGGAGGCGCTTGAAGAACTGCTGTTGATGGTCGGAAATCGTGCACCAACAAGTCTGGTCGTTTACGGCCCCCAGTGGAAGAAGGGAATTGCCGGCATACTCGCCAGCCGGGCCCGCGAACGGTACGGTGTGCCGGCCGTCGTTCTGGTGCATGATTCACACACCGGAATGGCGGTCGGTTCCGCGCGGAGCGTTGAGGGGCTCAGTCTCATTGAGGCTCTGCGCGCCTGCCGCTCTCAGCTCCATCGCTTTGGTGGCCACGATCAGGCGGCGGGATTGACCGTGTCCATTGAATGTATCGACTCGTTCCGGCGGGAGTTCAACACCTTCATTCTCAAAAATCAGCCCAAACGGATAGAAGCCCGCGAAGCAGAAGCCGATCTCGATCTCGGTATGGCCAACCATCGCTTCTTCGAACAACTGAGGCAACTCGAACCGTTCGGCATCGGTAATCCCACCCCAATCTTTAGGGTGAAGGATGCTGACGTCAGTCCTGCGACTCCAGGATTTGTTTTCGTCAGGCAGGGGAACGCCATGCTCCCGGGACTGAGAGGCAAGGGCCATATCAAGGCCCGCTCCGCCGAACCGGCTGCCGGCCGCGGCACCGTCCTCATTGCCCTCAACGGTTCAACAGCTTCGCTGGTTCGTTTGATCGAAAATAGCGCAGATTTACGCACAATTTGACCGAAAACTGACTCCATGGGATAAACGTCCATTGCAAGTTCGAGGGAGAAGCAGATGGACGTTTTTACACAGCAACTCGCAGAGTACATTGAACCGCTGGAGGCCTTCGCGCTTCCCGGCACTTTGATGGATTGTTTTGAGTACCATCGGCGTCGCGAGATGCGAAAGGCGGCCGCTGCTTTCAGCGACAGGGAACTGAGTTGGCTTCTGCACATGATGAATGAGTTGCGGGGCGCGGTTGACCGCAAGGGGGATTTCGATCTGCTCTTTGATCCGGTGATGTACATGGAGGGTCATTCGGCGTGGACGGACCCGCCGGGATTGATCATCAAATTGCCAGCCCTCAATACGCAGGTCTTCAAAGGAGCGGGCTCCAACTCTATCTTCCGGTCTATTGCGGAGAATGAAGTCTCGCGCCTGGCAATATTGGCTGATTCATATCCCGATAGGGCGATCGTCGGGCTTGCGAACATAGCGATCGCGGCCTATGTCGATCAAGACGCGATGATCACGGACCGCCGCTCGGCGACTCACTACCTGGCCATCAACACCAGCGCCCGGCTTGAAGACTACTGGGCTGCGAATGATTCGTTATGGACCAAGGCCGGCAATCGAACGGTGCATCTGCCTGACGTCGTGGCGGCACAGAAGTCAGACATCCTCCAAAGTGGCGCATCCGCCTTCAATACTCCCGTAACCCAAGAGGATCTGGTCTGTTACTCTGAACAGGAGATCAAGCTATTCGCTTTCAATCCTGACAGGTTTCTTATCTCGGGCAAGTCCATGCACATGGCTCTTTGCGGGTTATGTCAGCGACAAATTGCGCGGTGGATCGAGTATGTAAGAAACACTGAAGAACGCCTTATTTCGTGAGCGCCATCTGAACCGCATCTTGTTTAGGTCCCAGCGCTGTTGCACGCTGGAAGGATGAGACAACGGAAAACGGAAGCATGGGCGAAGTGGCGTGGGTTGGTTGCGGAGCAGGATCTGAGCGGTCGGGGTGTAGCGGTCTTTTGTCGTGACCGGGGCCTGAAGAGCGGGCAGTTTTTCGCTTGGAAGAAAAGGCTGCGCGAAGCGGAGGCGCCCAAGTTCGTAGGGATACAAATGTCGCCGCCTGTGGAGGCGAAGTGGCCGGCACCGGCGAAGCTCAGCCGAGCGATTGAGGTGCGGCTTGGCGGTGGCCGCAGCCTGGTGGTAGAACCTGGTTTCGACGCCGCTCATCTGCGCGCGTTACTGGCTGTAGTCGATACCCTGGCGGAAACCGAAGCATGATCGGGCTACCCAGTTTGCGCGCGCTCGATCGGGCGCAGGGGCCTCGTATCTGGCTGGCAGTAGAACCGGCGGATATGCGCTGCGGTTTCGATCGTTTGGCGGAGCGGGTGCGCGCGGTGATTGGCCAGGATCCAACGAGCGACGGGCTTTTCATCTTCCGTTCGCGCCGCGGAGACAGGTTGAAGATCCTTCTATGGGACCGCGACGGATTCGTACTATGGTACAAGCGGCTCGAGGTTGGAGTTTTCAAACTGCCACGCTTGAAGGAAGGGGCGCGGTCGGTGGAGTTGCGGGCCAGCGAGTTGGCGATGATTCTTGACGGGATCGATATGACGAAGCTGAAGCGGGTGCCGCGTTACGAGCGAACCAGCGGAGGCAATAGAGAGAAGGTCGCGGTATAAGTTATCTACAGCAACTTATGGCATAACTTACTTGTGCCTGCCGCCGCGTTGCCCGACTTACCTGAAGACAAGGAGACACTGCAAGCGATGGTTCACGCGCTGCTGTTGGAGCGTGACCAGCAGAAGCAGCGCATCGCGGAGCAGCAGCGGCGTGGCGACGATCTGTATTTGGAGAACATGCGCCTGCAGGTCGAACTCGGTCGCTTGAAGAAGTGGTACTATGGCCCGCGCGCGGACCAGCTTCAGTCCGAGGGCGATCTGGCGCAGTTACTTCTCAGCTTCTCCGAGGCGATAGACCGCAAGCCGGTCAACCCCACTGATCTTCCGCCCCACTCCGAGCCACAAGAGGAGTTGCGGCGAGTGAAGCGGCGCAAGGGTCGGCGCCGGATCGCGGATTTCGAAAACCTTCCCGTCACCACGCATGTGCACGAGCTGAGCGCAGAGGAACGTGTTTGCCCGTGCTGCGGCATCGAACGCAAGGAAATCGGCCACGAGGATAGCTGGCAGATCGAGTATTGCCCGGGCCATTTCGAGCGTATCCATCATGTGCGCAAGAAGTATGCCTGCGCGGCCTGCGAGAGCAACGGCGACAGCCCCCAGATCGAGGCGGCGGCCAAGCCGGAGACGGTCATCGACAAGGGGTTGGCCGGGCCGGGTCTGCTGAGCTATATCGTAACCAGCAAGTTCAACGATTATCTTCCTAACTATCGACTGGAAGACATCTTCGCGCGGCAAGGGTTCGAGATCTCGCGGGCTACGCAGTCGGTCTGGTGCGGCGACGTGGGCGACCTGGCCGAACCGCTTTATGAACTGATGGGCAATGAAGTGCGAGCTTCGCACGTGGTGGCTACTGACGACACCATCATGCCCATGCTCAGAACGGGTCATTGCGCCAAGGCGCGCATGTGGGTCTACGTGGGGGACGCGGCGCATCCTTACAACGTCTTTGACTTCACCCTGAGCCGCGGGCGCGACGGACCGAAGTATTTCCTCAAGGATTACAACCAGGTGCTTCTGGCCGACGCCTATGGCGGATACGACGGCGTGGTGGCCGGCAACGCCATCGTGCGCGCCGGATGTTGGGCACATCTGCGCCGCAAGGTGATCGAGGCCGAAAGGGCGGCTCCCAAGATCGCGCAGGACGCGATCGCGATGGTGCGCGCGCTTTATGCCGTCGAGAAGCAAGCCCGCAACGCTTCCATCGAAGGGCGCCTGGAACTGCGCCAGGAGCAGTCGGCGCCGGTGTTAGCCGAATTGCACGAGAGGCTCTTCGACTGGAAAGAGCAGCTATTGCCCAAGCACCCTATGGCCGAGGCAGTCAACTACGCCCTGGGTCATTGGGAGGAACTAAACGTCTTCTCGACTGACGGTGCCGTGGAAATCGACAACAACGTCTCCGAGCGCGAGATGAAGCGCATCGTGTTAAACAGGAAGAACAGCTTGTTCGTGGGCAACCCGCGCGGAGGGCGCACCGCAGCCATCCTGGCAAGTCTCACTTCAACTTGCCGCCGCCACGACGTCGATCCGCAACTCTACATCACCCAACTACTGGTAAACTTGCCGGCACTCCGCATCAGCGACCTGCCCGCCTGGCTCCCCGACCGTTGGAAGGTTGCGCAGAAAGCACGGCTGGCCGCCTCGCCAGGTCAGAATCCCCAACCTTGACCCGACCTGTGGTTCACGTAGCGCTCACAGAAAAACAGAGAATGACGGGCGAATTGCGGTGAAACGTCCTACAGGGGCTAAAGCCCTCACCTGTTTTGAGGCAATTGCTGCTCCGAGCGAGTTTTTCAGCAACCTGCTGGTGCTATTTGCAACTCCTTAGCACTCTTTCTATCTCCCAACGTTGCGCGACCTCGCAGCACTTCCAGAGCAAAATGAATTGCATTAAGCGTTCTTCAGGGCAAACAGATATTCGACCGAGGAAGATCCATCGTGAGCCGTGGCAGCGAAGCCAAGTACGGTTTACCAGGACGCACCAAAGTGAACACGTAGTTGATCAATTTGTGCTGACGACAGAGGTTCCGGTTTGGGCGTGCAGGTTAGCCATAGCCGTGCTGTCTCTTCCAACTCCTCCAGAGCGGCCGCTGCGGACGTGAGCGAACTATGCCAAACATTCGGCCCAAGGCGATCGATCATGACAGCGCGGATAGGTGTCTTTTTCGTTTGCATCCCCTGGATGATCTGAGCCACGATTTCGCCGACGACTGGATCGCCGGGGCGATGGTAGGGGACGAGGGGCACATGCCCAACTTTCATTACGTAGTAAGGAGTGATGGGCGGCACGATATCTTGCGGACTCCATACACCAGAGAGTGTAAGGGCAACCAGGTGCGTGGAATGAGAATGGATAATGCAAGACGCGGTTTCGTCGGCGGCATAAATCTTCCGGTGAAGCGCCAGAGTTTTGCTGGCGCGATCACCACTTTGCTGGACGCCATCGTTGTCCACTTTTGCAAGTTTTTCGGGCTCAAGAAATCCCAGGCACGCGTCGGTCGGAGTGATCAGATAACCATCCGACAGGCGCGTGCTGATGTTGCCGGCCGTGCCGTGAACGTGGCCGCGATCGAACAGTGAACGGCCGACACGGCAGATGTCTTTTCTAATTTCCAGTTCCGTCATCATAGATCTATTCGAGCAACGCAAAAGCTTTGATGAAGAAATCCTGCGATCCAAAGTTTCCGGATTTCAAAGCCAGGTGCAGACCACTTGCATTGTTTCCGGCTGAAGTCGCATAACACCACGGCACGCCTGGATCGATTTGCGGCCCAATTTGCATTTGCTGAACGTCGAGCGCTCGGAGACATACTCCGGCAGTTTCTCCGCCCGCCACCACTAATTGTCCGGCACCTCGTGCTACAAAACCGCGAGCCAAAGCGGAAAGCGCGTGTTCGACAACTTCCCCACTTCGCGCGACTCCTAGTGCTGCATGCGTAGATTGGACTGCAGCAGGCTTGGCTGTAGAGTACACGAGCAATGGCATGGCAGAATTTACACTCCAGCAGGAATCCGCCCAGGAGAGCGTTTTTTCAATTTGGGCATCGTAGCTCGATGCGAGTTGTTCGGGGTCCAGAGCACGTGAAGCCCCTCCGCTATGTATAAAATCGCGCACTTGTGCATTGGTGGCAGCAGAGCAACTACCGGAAATAATGGCTCTCCGCCCGTCCGCCCGAGGCAGTTTGCTGGATTTGGGGGAGGCAGTGAATCCCCATTGCGCCGGCAAGGCAACGCCAAGTCCAGAGCTGGCGGTGACGAGAGGTGCGGAGTGCAGCACTGCTGCCAACCTCTTCAGGTCTTCATTGCTGACCACGTCAGCGATGGCGATGGAGACTGCCTCAGAACGAAGCTCATGGATGCGTTGAACAATGGCACTTGCTGACTGTGCGACAGTCCGATAGTCAATCAACCCCACCTTCCTGCCGTTATTGGGAGCTAGTTGCTTCTGCAAGAAACGCACGAGGTTGGAATCGGTCATCGGTGTCAGCGGGTGATTTTGCATCCCGCTATCCGAAAGCAAGGAGTCGCCCACGAAGAGGTGTCCCTTGTATACGGTGCGATCGTTATCGGGAAAAGCTGGAAGTACGACGCTGAAGTCGCAATCAAACTCGTCCATTAATGCTTCGATGACCGGGCCGATATTGCCTTGCGTTGTGGAATCAAAGGTAGAACAAACTTTGAAATAAATTTGGCGGACGCCCTGTCTGCGCAACCAGCGGCAGGACTCCAGTGATTGCTCCGCAGCATCTGCTACTGAAATCGTGCGTGACTTTAATGCGACGACAACAGCATCCGTGTCGATGGCGTCGTCGTGTCGTGGAACACCGACGGTGAGTACCACACGCATTCCCGCTCGCACCAAATTATTCGCGAGATCGGCCGCGCCGGTGAGATCGTCTGCAATGCAACCCAGGGTGATTCTGCTCATCGTTCCGTATATTTTGCGAGTCTTAGCGATTCCGGATAGCGAGTCAAACCATGACGAACTCATCCCATGAGTAATCCCAGGTGAATTTACCGGCAGTGCACTGCCAAACGCCTTGCGTTACCAGTTGATCTGGCGATTGAGCCGCGGTCCAGGCTCTCGCTATCGGCTTACCCTCCGTTACTAGTGCTGGTGGAGTCGGAGTATCGCTGAGTTGAACCTGCGAGGATGTATTGGTCGTCGCTACAGCGTTCATGATTGAGTTCCCTTTGTTGGTTCTAAACGACAGCACTTCTACAGAGTTGAGGCTGGTTGGGTTGAATTACCGTCAAGTCCGGATCAGGACCTGATTGTTTGTTTAACAGCTTGCAGCATAGATTGAATGCCTCTTCGAATGATTGCGGCATCGGGGCCCACTCCCAGGACCCTGAACTGTCGCTCATGGCATTCCCTCAGAGCCTCGTCACTTTCCGCGATGATGCCTGCGTGTCTTCCACGGCTTCGGAGTTCGAGGAGCAATCCGTCTTGCACGGCCCTTGCACTGGCGAACGTTCGAGCGCTTGAATTCCGGGGTTCGAAGAAAAAAAACTCCACCCCCTCAACTGGGATCATTTCACGGAGCTTCTGTTCATCCTCCATGTCGATGACCGGCACAATCAGAACCCTTGCATCCGATTCCCGCGTGTCGTTCGCCGAAGATTGGCTGGAAAGACTAAGGGGGGTGGTGCTGGCTCCTTTGACGATTGATCGCAACTGGTCGGCGGTCTCCACTCCCGAAACCAGGACGCCATCTGCGCCGAGATCTAACGCGCGCTTGATCAGCTCCGGACTTGCCCCAGCCAGCCGCATCAGAGCCACCGTCTCGCTGCGGGCTGTGGCCCGTATGTGTTCAAGGACATCGGCCCAATCCAAATGTCCACGGGCAGCGTCAATCACGATCCAGTCGAAGCCCAGGCCAGCAGCTATGTCGCTGACAGCGGCGGCTTCCAGAGTCACCCATACGCCATACACAGGTTCATTCGCTCGCAGCTTACGTCGGAAGCCGAGCAATGCGGCAGGCTTCATTCCAATGCCTCATTTCAAAGAAAACACCAACCAGCAGATGAGCTGCCGAATCCTTTCGTTCAAAGCTGCAGCCGTTTCCATTTCTTCTGGAAGCCGGGGCGGTCGAAGACTTCAGGATTGATGACATGGTTTGGGCGACGTCCTGAAGCGATGGCTACAATTCCGCTGCAGGAAACCCGGCCCATATCGCGGAGGATCTCATGAGTCAGGCCGACTGCATGTGGCGCCAGCAGAACGTTGTCCAAAACGGCAAAGCGATGAGGCTTGTCAAAAGGCTCACCTACAAAAACATCCAGCGCGGCCCCGGCGAGACGATTTTCTTTGAGCGCCTCGAATAGGGCGTCTTCGTTCACGATCCCACCGCGTGCGGTATTGATCAGGAATGCCGTAGTCTTCATCAGGGCCAGCTCTCTCTGGCCGACCAGATTGCGTGTGTTGCTATTAAGGGGGCAATGAATGGAGACGAAGTCCGCTTGTTGCATGAGCTCTTCGAGCGAGACCAAGCGAACGCCGAGTTGTTGGGCCAATACCGGGTCGACAAAGGGGTCGAACGCAAGTGGTTGCGACATTCCGAAGCCTTTGAGCAGTTCGACCGTTGCTCTCGCAATGCCGCCGAAACCGACCGATCCAAAGGTCCGATCGCGCAATTCGACTCCTACATAGCGCGGAGCCAGACTCCATTGACCACTCCGCACCAACAAATCCTTCATCCGGAAATGGTGACCCAATGCGATCATCCATCCGACTGTCGCTTCGGCCATTGACCGTTCGACTCCCCCAACTGCATTAAAGAAAACAACATCTGCTGCGGTGCAGGCTTCGACGTCGATATCGTTGTACCCCACACCGAAACGCGCTATCGCCAGAAGATCTTTGCAGTCGGAAACACTGTGGCTATCGATACCGGAATCCATAACGATAGCCGCGTGGACCCCTTGAAGTTGCTTCGGACGAACGACAGGGTAGAACTCGTCCATCGGGACTGCCTCAATGCCGGGCAGGCTCGTCAGAACGGATAGACCAATGTCGGCGAAACGGGGTTTTCCATCGGCGCCGAGCAAGTCGGCGGTAAGGGCAACAGGGAATCGTCGGCTTCGAATTTCAGTCATCGTTTGCTGTCACTCGTTTCAGATTGTCGTGCGGGGTCAGCGACGTAGTGAACGCCGTGTCTCGACCCATCGACAACAAAGTCTGCCGCAATCCATTGATCAGGTGACCACTATCGGATCCGACGCCGATCATGCGGAAGCCCTGCTTGATGCGGAGGCATACGTCCTCGGGGCTGCCGGCGATCACGCCGCAATGTTTTCCGGCAGCGCGAATACGATCTTTCATGTTGAGCAAATCCTCTGCTACGCCCGGACCCTGCCACTGGCCTGCGTAGCCAGCGCTGGCTGAGAAATCGGCCGGGCCGAAGAAATACGTATCGACGCCAGGCACTTTCAGTATTTGATCCAGATTCCTGGCTGCTTCCAGGGTCTCGAGATTGGGCAGGACTAACACATTGTCGTTGGCTTCCGCGACATGCGTGGCGAGGCATTGTCCCCATCCCGTTGCCCGGTCGCCACCAACCGCTCGAACACCCTTGGGGGGATACAGGGCGTAATCCACGGCTCGACGAACGTCCGCGGCAGTGTTGATGAACGGCGCGGATACACCGTCGGCTCCAATGTCCAAGGATCGTTTAAAGAGACTGATATTCAATTCGGACACGCGTACGATCAATACGGTTGAGCTTCGTACGGTCGCCCGTATGTGCCCTTCGATCGTGGCCCAATCGAACGAACCATGCTCGGCATCGATAGCCACCCAATCCAAGCCTGCCGCGACCGCCACTTCGGTGATGCTCGGCGACGGGAGTGTGCTCCACAAGCCAAACACCGGCTCGTCCGCGCGCAACTTTCGACGAAACTTTTGTAGCGCTTCGGTCTTCAATCTCGACTCTCCAGCATCGAACCCGTATTTGGTGATCCAGCAGTTATTGATGTTCCGCAGGTGCGACGGCGATCTGATCCGAGAAAACCATAAGACTTCGAGATCTAGATGTGCGAGAAGGCGTCACCAAAAAAAAAGACGAAAGATGTAGGATGTCCGACAACTTGTAACGAGCAGAATTAAACTGGACTCAACTCGTGCTTGTCAAGGGCAATGTAAGAACCCGGATTCTGCCAGCCGATTGATGCGACGTTGATGACACGCGTTGGCGCCACGAAATTTGGTGGCCCATTGAAATACACGAACTACAGTGAAGGTTGGTGAAGCAGCGGTTCATTCCAACCCGCTGCGATCCGGATCGGGATCCTCTGCCGAACTCACGACTCATTTCTATTTTTGCCCGAAGCGCGAACCCCACATCTGCGATCCGATCTCGTGCAGATTGCTTTGTGTGACTACAAGACCCTTGTCCACGATGGTCTGGGGAACCTTCTTGCCTTCTCGCAGATCCGCAATGGCCTGCACGGAGGTCACAGCTTCAAACGGAAGATCTTGAGCGCCGTCGGCATCCAAATAGCCGTTGACCATCATTTTGTAGGCCGTTCCGTCGCCGTCAAAGCTGCCTAGCAGAATGTGGTCCGGTTCAGTGACCTTCTTGTACTTTCCGGCGGCCTTTAGCGCTGACTCCACCGAAGGCAACATGAAATCCGACGAACAAAAGATAAATCCTATGTCCGGATGGGCCTGCAGGGCATTGGTTACACCCGCCAGCGCTTTTTCCTGATTCCAGTCGGTGGAAATGCGCGCTACGACGTCGATGGTGCCGGCGTACGGCTTAAGCGCATCCTCAAAGCCGTCCCGCCGTTGCACCGCATTGAAATCGGTGAGGCTGCCAATCAATATCATGGCTTTATACTTGCGGCGCGACTTGAGGGCCAACTGCGCCATGGATTCTACCGTCGCTTTGGCTAGAGAGTAGTTGTCGTTGACAACAGCTACCCAGTTCGCATCATTTTCAGCGGGTGGACGGTTGTAAAGAACGATTGGAATCCTGGCATCATTGGCTGCCTTAATCATGGGAATGACGGTTTGAGCGTCTACCGGCGCTATGATGATGGCATCGACCTTACGGGAGATGAACGTATTTACCTGCTCGTATTGACGATTTGCGTCAGAGTTCGCAATCGCTTCAAGAACTTCGAAATTGCGTTTGGCTAACTCATGTTTGATGGTTTCAAACCCGACTACCCACCCCTCGCTTTGCAGAGATTCAAAGGCCACTCCGACAGTGGGTTGATGTTTGGAGCTACGAGTGCAACCGCCGATAATCAAGAGTGTGGCGAGTGCGAGCCGCGACGCTTCGCGAATAATATTCTTCATGGCTCCCGTTGATAACACAAAAACTCTGACCAAACAAGTGTCGCATCCCGCAGGAAATAACGATTGTGAATGATCATTCGAAATGTATTCCGAATTGCGGTAGACAACGTGCTGAATCAGTTGCTTTCGCGGCAGAACCAAATCCTCAGCCTGCAAAACGGCTCGGAATGACCAGGGTCAAGAATGTATTCGCCAATATAACCGAATATCTTCCGCGGCAGATTGGGGGATTCCACGAGTCACGTGTGCCTGGGATGAAAGAAAAGCTTTTTGTCGGCAGCCTGATATTCGCAGGATTAATGTCGGTGTGTCTTGTCTCCCTGGCGGCAGGGCAGAATTCAGAAAACGAATTGGCTACGAGCATTCGCGCGAGACTCGAAGCAGGTCAGTTCGATTCGGCAGTGTCGGAGTCCAGGTCGGCTATTGCGCTGTATCCAGCCTCGTCTATCATCTACCAGCTACTAGGCAGTGCCCTGTTTAAAAAGGGGGATAAGGAAGAGTCTCGTTCGACGTTTCAGCGCGCGATCGAGCTTGCCCCCGGAGACAGTGTGAACTATTTCAACCTTGCTCGGGTTGATTTGAGTCTTAACCGGTTGCCGGAAGCAGTAACTTCCCTGGAAACGTTCCTTCGCTTTGAGCCGAAAGATGCAGCGGCACACGTGTTGCTCGGCCGCGCCTATCACAATCTAAACCAGACACTTCTCGGAATCGAGCAATTCAAGGTTGCGCTGGCCATCGATCCTACGCTTCCCCTGGCGCATTTCCATTTAGGCTATGCAGAACTGGCGTTGGGAGATCGAGCGACGGCGATTGCGGAGTTTGGGGCAGAAACAAAAGTGAATCCGGGCTTTGCCGATCCCTATTGGATGATGGGTAATATCGAGTTCGACCGCGGAAACATCGATGCCGCAGAGACTTTGTTCGTCCAAGCGATTGCACGCAATCCTGAAGCCTTTTCCGCGCATTACGGTCTGGCTCGAGTCTTGGCGCGGAGGGGGAAAGGGTTAGAAGCAGAGGCTGAATTCCGGCATGCGCTCGCGGAGGAACCTAACAGCGTTGAAGCGCACTATGCTTTGGCGCGGCTTTACCAGCAGATGGGGCGAGGAGAAGACGCCAATCGAGAGTTTGGCGTTGTTGCGGCGATACATGCAAATGGCCACAATTAGATCGAGTCCTACCGGGGCCACGTGGTGGCGAATCTCGCACTGGGTCGATCTCGATTAAGCCGGCCCGGGCTGATCACCAGATATCCTGCCTGGATTCAAGCCGCTCGTTGGCAGGAACATAATTCTCTTGACAGGGAACCATGTGTTCTGAGTAAAATCCACGACATTAAGAAAGTTGTAGGACATCATACATGTCAGCCATTCACGATTCGGAGGTTGGCTTTCCTGTGGGGGGACGCGAGACCCTTTTGGACTCCGTCGCTAAGCGAATGATCCAACTCCTCATGGCTAATCGTTACAAGGCGGGCGAGAAGTTGCCTTCGGAGCATGAATTGGCAAGCCAGTTCAACGTTGGGCGAGGAACGATCCGCGAGGCCATCAAGGCCTTGGCCATCGTGGGATTTCTTCGGGCGGAGCGGGGCAGAGGCACATTCGTCGCAGACCGCTCAGGGTTTCTCGTGGGCCCGATTGCCCTGGGCTTCGATTCCTCGTTGCCGCTGGATTCGTTGATTGATGCCAGGAAACTGATTGAAGTCCAGATCGCGCGACTCGCCGCCAAGCGTTCCAATCGGAGCTCGATTCGAATGATGGAAGAACATCTTGCTCTTATGCGGCAGGGAGCACAGTCGGACAATTCCGAGGAGTACTTGCGGGGAGATGTGGAATTTCATTTTGCCATCGCGGACGCTGCCCAAAACCCTGTTCTCACTCAGTTCTTGATGCTGATACGGAACTTGATGAGTCAGTGGGTCGCCCTCGTTCGAGGAATGACCGGGGTTGCGGACGAGGCCCTGCAGCAGCACCGGGCGATTCTGGATGCGATCGCGGCGGGTAATGAGCGTTTGGCCGGGGAAGCGATGGAACTCCATCTGGAAGCCATGGGCAAAAGGCTTGCACTGGTCAACAAGGAACAACTGGTGGAGGGCGGCGCTCCGTCGTTTCAGCCCGTCCAGAAAGCCGGCCAGATCCAGGCGCCATTGAGTTCAGGCCGTCGAAGACGTCCGGCCGGCCAAAAATCCGAGCAACTCGGACGAGTGCGACAGTGAATTTGGGTGGGCGAGTCGCGGCTGACGCCGCGCCTGTAGTGGAGTACCGAGCGTAACTTTTCGAGGAGGGGAACTATGCCGTCGCTCCGTAGCAGTGGGGGATGTTCGCAATGGTGTAAGGACATAACGCTCTTGGCGGTTCTCATGTGGTTTGCATATCCAATCGGGTATTGCCAAACCGGTCAGGGCACGATCTCGGGCACGGTTGCAGACCAGAGCGGAGCCTCGGTGGCTCAGGCGCAAGTTACCGCCAAGAATACAGGCACTGGGTTGGAGAGAACGACAACGACAAGCGAGAGTGGTTTCTACGCTCTGCCCAACCTGCCGGTCGGCACATATGAGGTCCGTGCTGTAGGAAGCCAGTTTAAGACCAAGACCTTGTCAAGGGTAACCCTCACTACCGATCAGGCCGCGACGGTGAACTTTACGTTGCAGGTAGGAGCCGTGACAGAATCTGTGACGGTTGCTGGAAACCAGGAAATGATTGAGACCGCAAGCCCCACGCTCGATCAAACGGTGGGTGAAAGGGCCATTGAGGAACTTCCTTTGAACGGGAGGGAGCCGGCGGCTCTCGTAAATACAGCCCCCGGAGCCGTCAGTGGTACTCAGAGCAACGCCTTCGTATTTGAGAATAGTTGCTGTACCTGGCCCGTGCCGACCGGCGCGACGATAAACGGGGGGCGCATGGGAACGACGGCCTACCTGCTCGACGGCGGCCTCAACATGGACAGTTATACATACGCCCCCGCCCCGTTTCCGAATGCTGATGCCACCCAGGAATTTCGCGTTGCGACAAATAACTACGACATTCGGTACGGGTACTCCTCGTCCGGCATCGTGAATATCGTGACCAAGTCCGGGACTAACCAATGGCACGGCAACCTGTTCGAATTTGTGCGCAACGATATGTTTAACGCCGCCAACTACTTTTCCCACGAGGTCGATCCGTTGAAACGGAACCAGTTCGGCGGTTCAGTCGGGGGAAGAGTAATTCGTGACAAACTATTCGTGTTCGGGAATATTCAGGGAACCATCGAACGAGTGAGCCAGACCGGTCTGACTGCGTTTGCACCGACTAATGCGGAGCTAGCCGGCGATTTCAGTTCCACGTCGACACAATTGATAAACGTGAATACCGGGTTGCCTTATGCAAATAACTTCATCGATCCCAGTACCTTTAATCCTGTCGCACTGAAGATCGAGGAGAGCATTCCAAAAACCACCGCACCGGACGGACTGGTGCATCTGCCCGCAGTGCCTTTTAACGATCACTATACGGAATTCACAATCAGGGGCGATTACTATCCGACCCAGAAGCAACAGCTCAGCTTTCGGACTTTCTTCGACGATTTCAACGAACCTGGTTTCGATGGTGCGGGAGATCTCATTGGGTCCCACAATAGTCTCGCCACAAGGTTTCAGTCATACACAGGTAATTGGACGTGGACGCTAAAGCCCAACTTAGTGAATCACCTGGTGGGGTCGTACGGTAAGTTGAATGTCACTAGTTTCGGCGATCAGATCGGGAGCGATGGCAAGCCGGTGTGCCTCCCGTGCTACGGAACGAAGATCAGCGATTTTCCGCAATTCCCTCCGGTGCTCGACCTGTTCTCAGTGTCGGGAGGATTTACCATCATTGGAAACACAAACTTCGACCCCCGGTGGAACATGCAGGTCAGCGAGTCATTTAACTTGACCAAGGGCAAACATCTTGTAGTAGCCGGAGTGGATATTCTTAGGCAAGACATGTCAGAGCAGACAGATTATCTTGCCCGCCCGTTGGTTAGCTTTACAGGGCAAGTTACAGGAAGCTCCTTTGCTGACTACTTACTGGGGCAGGCCAGTTTCTTTCAACAAGCGGGCGGAGAAGCTACCCATCCACGAGGAAACCTCTACGGTTTATTCGTCGGTGACACTTATCGCGTGACTCCTAACCTGGTAGTCGACGCGGGACTAAGATGGGAACCTTTCTTTCCTCCAACCGTCGTCGGAGGAAGAATGACGTTGTTCCGTGAGGGTTTGCAAAGCACGCGATACCCGAATGCGCCCGCCGGACTGGTGTTTCCCGGTGACCACGGTGTTCCGGAGGGCGGCTTCGAACGGGAACTTCTTAATTTCGAACCAAGGGTGGGCATCGCCTGGCAACCAAAGGCGCTTCACAACACCGCGGTTAGAGCCGGGTACGGTATCTTCATCAGTCCGAACCTTCTAAATGACTATCCTCACAGTGCCGATGGCGCGCCTTTCTCTCCCAATTTCGTCCTCAACCCCGGACCGGACCTAGGCCCTTACATCGATTTAACCGATCCGTTCATGAACGTCGCCGGTACGGGAGGCGTGTCCCCATTCCCACCTTTCTCTTCTCCGACTTATGTTCCACCTTCTTCCACGACTTTCGCACTACCGGTGTCGCTGCAAGATAACTTTGAACAGCACTTCACACTGGGCAAGACGCAGGCATGGAACCTTTCGCTAGAGCATCAATTCGCTGGTAATCTGCTCGTTCGAGTGTCTTATGTCGGGAGAGAGTCGTACCACTTGCAGAGCCCGTTCGAATTGAACCCTGGATTCTTCTCGGCCGAAGGGGCGCGATTGAACTATCCCAATTTCGGCACCATCGTCTCGAACGTCGCCTGGAGTACGGCTTCGTACAACGGGTTCCAAGCGGTCGTGGAGCACCGTTTCTCCCACGGTTTCGAACTCATGTCGAACTTCACCCACTCCAAAGACATCGATTCGAGCTCCTTGGGTACAACAGCATACGCTGGACCTCTTGGCGACCCGTTTGACCTCAGGTGGAACCGAGGGCTTTCGGATCTGAATTTTCCCAACATATGGTCCAACAAGTGGGTGTATCAGTTGCCCTCATTTCATGAACTCGGGACGTTCGGTTCGAAAGTGCTCGGCGACTGGCAGACCTCTGGTGTATGGCAGTTGAGTTCAGGGACGCCCTTCAGTATCGTTGGCGGCTTTGGTAACAATAATTCCCTGGCCCAAATCGGCGGAGACCGCTCTGACTTGACCGGAGAGGCCATCCAGGCTCATTCCGGCTCCAAGACGCACTGGCTTCAACAGTACTTTAACCCGGCCGCGTTCACCAGCAACGCACCTGGGACATTTGGAAATTCACCCAGAAATGTCCTGACTGGACCTGGGAATAACAACGTCGATCTGTCCATCGCCAAGGTCATTTCTTTCCATGAGCGTTACAAGTTTCAATTTCGGTGGGAAATGTTCAACGCCTTTAACCGAACCCACTTTGGCTTGCCGCAGAACGACCCTTCCTCTTCCAGTTTCGGAGAAATTGTGAGCGCCGGGCCGGCCAGGGTTATGCAACTGGGAGGGAAACTCGATTGGTAGTTGGGTGAAGCAACCGGTCTTATTCAGGCAGGGCTTAAGAACCAGGCCCCGTCTGCCGCGACCAACGCAGGACCTCCCGATCCACACGCACAAGATTTGGCACCGCGGCAAAAACTCTGGAGAAAAAACATGGACGATACTTCCCGGCGTTCGTTCCTGAAGTCGGTGGGAGCTGCTTCACTCGCGTTGACACCCGCGGTTCTTTCTGGAAGATCTGCCAAGGCTGCCATGTTTGGGGACAGCAATGTGGACCAGGGATCGTCCCAGCAAAATTCATCCGGCATTAATCACCAACCACTTGAGCTGACGTTCATCTCCACCAAACAGTACCGCGATCCCTACAACGATGTGACGGTTGACGTTGTGGTATCGGACTCACAGGGGAAACAGCAAATCGTTCCAGCGTTCTGGGCGGGAGGGCAATTGTGGAAAGTGCGTTATGCCTCTCAGGTGCCGGGCCGGTACAGCTACCGGGCGATTTGCAGCGACACGGAAAATTCAAGCTTGCACGGCAGGTCGGGAACGCTGGAGTTCTCCGCTTACAAAGGAGCCAATCAGCTTCTACTTCACGGACCGTTGCGCGTGAGCAGCGACCTTCGTCACTTCGAACATGAGGACGGCACTCCTTTCTTCTGGCTGGGCGACACCTGGTGGTTTGCGCTCTGCAAGCGTTTCGGCTGGCCGGACGATTTCCACGCTCTAACTGAAGATCGCAAAAAGAAGGGTTACACAGTAATTCAGATTACCTCTGGGTTGAATCCTGAAGACTCGGGGGGCGGTACTCCCCCATTCGATCCGCGCAGCATGAATGAGGCTGGTTACCCGTGGGAAGACAACTACGCTCGCATAAACTCCAAATACTTCGACCTTGCCGATCAGCGCGTGCAATATTTGGTAGAGAACGAGTTGGTGCCCTGTATTGTGGGTGCCTGGGGCTATCATCTTCCTGCAATGGGCGTCGAAAAAATGAACCAGCATTGGAGGTACATGATTGCTCGATGGGGCGCCCTGCCAGTCGTTTGGTGCCTGGCCGGCGAACTCACGATGCCCTACTGGCCGCCCAGGACCGCCGGCGAACTGGAGGATCTTAAAAAGCGTGGCTCGACCATTGCTGAGCGCAGAACGCAGGACTCTGCGTTCCAAAAACACGCATGGACGGAGGTGGCGCGGTACATCCGTAAAACCGATCCGTATCGGCGCCCGTTTACTCTCCATCCACAAGCTATGCATAGTGGGAGGGAGCAGATCGAGGAATCGGCCCTTCTTGATTTCGAAATGCTGCAAGCAAGTCACGATGACTGGTGGGGTATGCCGGCTTCGATTGAGTTGCTAAAGCGAGGCTTGCAAGGCACTCTTAAGATGCCGGTCCTGATCGGCGAGATCGTCTACGAAGGGCTGCAGGAGCACAATCGGCAGGAGGTTGTACGATTTGCATTTTGGACAGCGATGCTAAGCGGCGCTGCGGGACATACTTATGGGGCTGGGGGAATATTCGAGATGGAGTCAGCGCATGAGCCTTATGGGCTTACTCCCGACGGCGACTGGCATTCGTATCTCGATCCTTCATGGGATGTGGCCGCTCATTTTCCAGGGTCACAGCAGGTCGCGTGGGGAAAACAGCTGTTGTCCCAATTTGAGTGGTGGCGCCTTGAGCCGCACTCTGAATGGGTGGAACCCCATGCTTCAAGCGAAAGCTTCAGATTGCCCTATGCTGCGGCGATCCCCGGCGAGTTGTACATCGTTTACCTCGCCGGACTCTTGCGCGATAAGGAGGAATCTTTGCATCAGTGGAGATCTCCTACCTTGACTAACCTCGATCCGAGAGTAACCTACGAAGCTTTCTGGTTTTGTCCGTCCACGGCGAAAGAAGAGCCGATCAGTGAAGTAAAGGTTGGGATGGAGGGAACCTGGGTGCCTCCGGTTCCGGAAGAAATGGTGGAGTGGGTCTTGGTAGTGGCGAAGCAGGGAACGAGGAAATCCAGCCCGCAGATTAAGAGTTAGAGTGTGTCGAAGACGGTTTCCGATTGCCTGGGGCGTATCCAGGCTATGCAAGGAACGGGAGAGGTTCGCGTGTGAAAGCTTTTGCCCCCAGATCTTCGGCTCATGTTGAATCCAGCAATCGGCCGACTAGATTCCTGCGCTCAGGGCGGTTTCGAAACACCGCAAAAAAGTTGCTGCATTCTGAATATCTTCTGCTGTATCTCACCATTGCTTATCTTCTTGTTGCCACGCAGTTGGTGCCGGGTTTGCTGTCCCCCACGAATATCAGAAACGTTCTATCGAATTTGTTCCCGCTGTTAGTCGCTGCGGTGGGGCAAAGCTTTGTTCTGATTACGGCGGGCATCGATCTTTCGGTCACCTCCGTGTTTGCCTGCTCCAGCGTTGTTGGTGGATGGATCATGACGTCAAACATGGGCCCGCTCGCCGGAAGCGGGTGGTCGCTCCCGGCAGGATTGGTGGCAATGTTCGTGGTTGCGCTCGGGATCGGTTTGATCAATGGTCTGTCGATTACACAATTCGAGATGCCTCCTTTCATCGTCACTTTGTCGACGATGACTTTTTTTTCTGGAATGGCCTTATGGGTGGTTAGATCTCGCAACATCTATCATCTGCCCAGGTTTCTGTTGACGATTGGAAAGGGTTCAGTGGTCCTGGTTCCGTACGCTTTGCTGGTAACGGCGGCGCTCGTTTGGGTAGTTCATTGGGTTCTGACCCGTACTGTCCTGGGGCGCTGGTTGTTCGCGACTGGCCACAATACGAAGGCCTCGGTTATTTCAGGTGTGCCAATTGGGAGAACGATCATCTTCGCCTACGTTGCCAGTGCCCTCTGTGCCGCGTTGGCGACGATTCTCTTGATGGGACGATTGGAAACCGCATCGCCGATCATCGGGCAAAGGCTTTTGCTCGATGTTATCGCTGCTCCTGTGATCGGGGGAGTGAGCCTGTTCGGCGGACGGGGGAAGATACAGTGGGTCATACTGGGTGCCCTCTTCGTTACCTTGATGGACAACAGCCTGAATCTGCTGGGGCTTTCATCGTTCGTGATCATGATGGCGAAAGGCGGTCTTATTCTTTTTGCCGCCCTTCTTGATGTCTTCCGTAACGCGTCGTCAGTAAGCACGTAGGCGGGTGAAACCCATCCCATGGAATCAATTGTGGAATTCGATGGAGTCGGGAAGGAGTTTTTTAACGTCACGGTGCTTCGTGACGTGAGCTTCCCCGTCACTCGCGGACACATTCTGGGACTGGTCGGCGAAAACGGGGCGGGAAAGTCCACGCTCATGAACATTCTCGGCGGTGTAATCGCCGCCGACTCGGGCGTGGTTCGACTTGACGGAAAAGACTTGATTCTCAAGAACCCGCAGCAGGCCGCGGAACGCGGTATCGCTTTTATCCATCAGGAACTCAATCTATTTCCTAACCTTACTATCGCCGAAAACCTGTTCATACCGCGTTTCCCAGTACACAAGATCGCGGGCCTCGGGCTCATCAATCGGCGGGACACGCGAGAGAAGACAAGAGAATGTTTGCGCTCGGTGGGTCTCGAGCTTTCTCCCGACGTCGTGGTGGCAGATCTCAGTCCGGGAGAACGCCAACTCGTGGAGATCGCCAAGGCATTAAATGCCGATGCACGGATTGTTATTTTTGATGAACCTACGTCGTCTCTTTCGCGTCCGGAGGTGGAGCGGCTGTTTCTGCTTATGAACCGTCTTCGAACTGAGGGAATGTCGATGATTTACATTTCCCATATCCTCGGCGACGTCCTGAGGCTTTGCGACGACATCTGCATATTGCGAGATGGTCAGCTTGTCGCACACGGCCCGAAAGGTGACTTCTCATCCGAGAGGATGATTTCCTTCATGACCGGGCGCAGCTTCGAGAATCTTTACCCCCGTCGCGATACGACTCCTTCGGATATGCCCGCTTTGGAAGTGAGACGTCTGAGTCAACCGGGTGTCGTGGAGAATCTTGACCTCACGCTGTACCGCGGTGAAGTCGTGGGCCTGTTTGGCCTCATGGGTTCAGGACGCACCGAACTCGTTCGCATGATTTTCGGTCTCGACACGTTTGAGCAGGGAGAGCTTGCGTTGGGTGGCTCCCAGGAACGACAGCCTTCTCCCAGGGAAAGTATTCGCCGGGGCCTGGCATTTCTTACCGAGGACCGGAGGGTTGAAGGCTTATGCATGGATGCCAGCGTTGAGGAAAACATTGCTCTTGTCGCGCTCTCGTCATTTGCGTCATCAGGAGTCATTCACAAAGCCCGGCTCCGTAAAGCCGTTACGGATGCGGGAAATGCGGTCAGCATCAATATCGCGGCGGTTCGGAAACAGCCAGTCAAGACTTTGAGCGGAGGCAATCAGCAAAAGGTCGTACTGGCGAAATGGCTTCTGTCCAACCCGACAGTCTTGATATTGGACGAACCGACGAGAGGCATTGACGTGGGGGCCAAGTATGAGATTTACCGGCTCATCAACCAGTGCGCCCAGGAAGGCAAGGCGATTCTGTTTGTGTCATCGGAGATAGAGGAGTTGCTGGGTGTGTGCGATCGTATTTTAGTAATTCGCGCCGGGGAAGTGTGCGATTGTGTGGCTCGGACGGAATTCAACGCCGAAAGAATCCTTCGATCGGCATTCGGAGCACAAAGCATCCAATGAGATATCCCGGCAAAAACTTCCTGATCCGGGGCTTCGGAAACGGGGCCTTGATGTTTATCGTTGTACTGGGAACATTTGGATTTCTGGCTCCTCGTTTTCTGGGCGCGACCAATCTCACTAATATAGTTGTTCAGTCTTCTTCTATCGCAATAGTTGCTGCGGGAATGACCTGCACACTTCTCACCGCCGGGATCGATCTTTCCGTGGGTTCCACGATGTTTGTGGCAGCTGCCGTGTCGGGAAAAATGATTTTGGCAGGAATGTCTATAGCTGCGGCCATTGCTGCTGCCCTGGGCGTGGGTTTGGTCGCGGGTTTGATTAACGCGATATTGGTGGCATACCTTGCAATGCAGCCCTTCATTGCCACGCTGGCTACGCTTTTCCTCGGTCGTGGTCTTGCCCTGCTGATAACCGAAACTCGCTCTCTCAACCTTCCGGAAGGTTTTGCAAGACTCGGCTCGGAGAGACTGTTAGGAGTGCCGCTGCCGATCGTAACGCTTGTGGTTGTGTTAAGTGCGGTTCACTTGCTGCTGAGCCGGACCTCCCTTGGCCGCCAGATCTACGCCATCGGTGGCAGCATTCAAGCCTCCCGCAAAGCCGGCATCGATACTCGACGGGTGCTTGCGTCGACGTACATCATTTGTGGCGTGTGCGCTGCGATCGGCGGCTTGGTTTCCCTTGCGCTCCTGGGAACGGTCTCGCAAACCTTTGGATACCAGCGTGAGTTTGCGGCTGTTTCTGCTGCCGTTTTGGGCGGAGTAAGTCTATTCGGAGGACGGGGCAAGGTGTTTCCGGGTGTGATAATCGGTGCCCTTCTGATCCAGACGGTCGAGAATGGATTGGTGATGTTGAATGCCGATCCTTACATTTACCCGCTCACGACCGGAATCGTGATTTTCTTAACGGTCCTTGTCGATAGCTTACGGCACCGGCAGTCGGTGAAGATGAGCCGGCGCATCATCCGGAGACCCGAGGGTGGGAATGTCGCGACTTAGCCAGAAATCTGACGCCACCACGCCGGGAGGGACCCGCCTTCCGCCTGCGGTGTTGTATTACGGAGTCGATAAACCCGAGGCTGAGAGGAGAATTTTGAGTGCTGGACCCTTGCGCATGGTTTACGAAACTGGTGAACTCCGTTACATCAGAATGGGAGATCACGAAATCGTGCGGCGGGTTTATGTGACCCTGCGGGACGAGAACTGGGGAACGTTAGTCCCAAGGATCGAGAATGTTCTCTGCAAAAGTGTGAATGATTCATTTGAACTCAGTTTCGACGCGAAGCATCAGCAAGGCAATGTTGACTTCGGTTGGCGAGGACGGATCGACGGCGATGCCAGTGGCACCGTTATTTTTCGCATGGAAGGTAGAGCCAGATCAAGCTTTCTGACGAACCGACTTGGTTTGTGCGTGCTTCATCCCATTCGTGAATTGGCAGGAACGCGCTGTGCGGTTCTACATCTAAATGGGGCGGTCACCGAGCATGAATTTCCCTTCTACATCTCTCCCCAGCAACCTTTTACCGACATTCAAGCGATACGACATCCGGTGGGTTCCGAAGTGTGGGCCAGCCTCGACTTTTCGGGGGGAGTATTTGAAATCGAGGATCAACGCAACTGGACCGATGGTTCCTATAAAACTTACTGTCCTCCGCTGGTGGTTGCTTATCCCAGGGAAGTTACGCCCGATATGCCGATTGATCAAACAGTAAGGCTCAGCCTTGGCGGGACGGTGCGACCCTATGTGGTTCAGGGCGTAGAATCGGGGGTGTCGTTGACCCTGACTCAGGAGAGTGATGGTGCGTTTCCGAACATCGGATTAGGGTATGCGGCGGAATACGGTCCCCTGAGCACAAGACAGCTGCATCACCTCCGGCAGTTAAACCTCAGCCATCTTCGAGTAGATCTTAAGCTGATCCAACCGGATTACCACCTTCATCTAAAGAAGGCGTGGTCAGATGCTGAGGCCTTGGGTGTAGGGTTGGAAGTCGCGCTCCTGTTGTCTGGCAATCCGGAAAAGGAAATCGAGGATCTGCTGGACGTATTGCGCACGGTAACTCCGAAGGTGTCTAGTTGGTTGATCTTCGATTTGGCGACGCATTGTGGCTCCTCTGATTCTCTCGGGATCGCGAGCAAACTTCTCCGACGCTACGACAAAGATGCGGCAATTGGTGGCGGTACGAATGCCAATTACGCGGAGGTGAACCGATCAAGGCCGCGTCCGCAGGATTTGGATCTTCTGTGCTACTCGGTCAATCCTCAGGTGCATGGGTGCGACAATTCCACTCTAGTCGAGGCGCTCGAGGCCCAGGCTTCAACGGTTATCAGTGCGAAGCAGTGGGCGGAAGGGCGCCCTATTTACGTAACACCGATCACGCTGAAGGCACGTTTCAACCCTTACAGTGGGGATGCCATATCGTCCCCGAAACGTGATGTTGTGCCGCCGAGCGTCGATGAGCGCCAGGCATCGTTATTTGCAGCCTGCTGGACGCTGGGAAGCTTAAAGCATTTGGCAGAGAGCGGCGCCAGTAGTCTCACTTACTTCGAGACGCAAGGTTGGCGCGGTGTGCAGGGAAGCTCCAGTGGTCCAAATCTCGATGATTTCCATTCCTTTCCAGGCATGGTATTTCCCATCTTTCACGTGCTGGCTGATGTGCAAGGTTTCGAAGGTGCAACCGTGGTACGCACTCGCTCAAGTGAACCACTTCGCGTGAATGCCTTGGGCTTGGTCAGGAACGGCAGTTTTCGGCTCATGTGCGCGAATTTCACCGGAGCCAAAGAGTCGGTGACTGTACACGGCATTAAAGGACGCGTACGTCTGCGGCCCCTGAACGAAAGCAACGCGTGTCTAGCCATGTTTTCGCCCGAGGAATATCGAATTCAGTCGAATGAAGAGGTTGTGAGCGCCACCGACGAATTGAAATTCGACTTGCCTCCATACGGGCTAGTGCGAGTTGATGGCGAGGTCCCGACATGCGAGTAAGAACGCGGTTCGCAACGATATCGTTAGTCGCCCTGTTATCGACCTTGACAGCTCATCCGTCATTCTTAGCACAGGACAGCAAAAACCAAACATTTAAGGCTGACCCGGGGCAAGCTCCCGCACCGCAGCAAATCGCAATAGATGATTGCGAGAAGGCCCTTTCTCTGAACCCCAGAGATGCAGACATGTGGTTTCGATTGGCCGGAATCTATTTGTCAGAGAACAAATTCCAGCCGGCTCTTGCGAGCTATCGGAAGGGCTTGGCGGTCGATCCCGGGAACCTTTCCGCAAACAAAAATTACGCGCAACTGCTAATTCAAGGCGGTAATTTCGGAGCAGCCGTAAAACCGCTCGAAACAGTGACTCGCAGGGAACCTGGGAACATGCAATCGCAGTTTGCGCTCATCGAGGCATATTTGAAGACCGGTAGACCTGACGATGCTGCGGCAAGAATAGAAAAGGTGTTGACGCTTTCCACTAGCCAAGACCAACTGGAACTGACCAGAATTCTGATTCTGATGAAACACGTTGAGCGCGCTCAAGAGGTTCTCGAAGACCTGGTTAAGTCAAACGTTGATTTAGCCGAAGCCCATGGCCAACTGGGATTGCTGTTGATGGAGAAGGAACAATTTCAAGGTGCCGCGTGGGAACTCGGCCAGGCGGTGCGGATCGAACCTGAATCGGCACGATATTCGATGGGAGTCGCCGAAGTATTGCTGAGATGGCATCACTATTCGACGGCACTCGAGTTCTTGAATGGGGTGAAGGCGCGCTTCGAAACTCTGCCCCAATTTCAGTACGACCTTGCGTATGCACATTACGGTCTGGGCCATTTTGAACAGGCTGTTTCGATTGCAACGGCATTGCTAAATCAGGACCCGACTTTTGCGCCGGCCGAGTTTCTTCTGGGCAATTGCCAAGTTTCATTGGGCGATTTAATCCTGGCAAAGAGCCACTTTGAAAGAGCACTTCAGTTAGATGCCACAAGACCGCCGTACTACGCCGCATTAGCGCAGGTCAAGCGATACGAAGGAAAGGAGACTGAGGCCTTGGCGATTCTTAAAAAAGGGCTCGCCCTCGATCCAGAAAATACTGAGATGATGTTCGAGTCGGCGCTATGTTACGAATCGGAAGATAAAATCGCGGATTCACAGGCCATTTTGGAACGGCTCGTAGCCGTCGATCCTGGGCTCATTAGGGCGCACCGGCTTTTGCTCAGAGTCTACGGACGTTCTGGAAACACCATTGGAATACGGAGGGAGAAAGAGGCCCTGGCCGAACTCGGGGCGCGAGAGCAGGCCGAGGGAAAGTTGAAGGACAGCAGTCAGTGAAGAACGATGGCGAATGTCAGGCAGCCGGCGTGATGGGTACTTCAATGAAAGACACCAAAGAATTACTGCCGGCAACGATTATTCGAAGAGGAAGCAAGCCGGTGGAAATCGCGATGGGTGTGTCATTGTGTTTGTTTGCCTCTGAAGAGTGTGGGGCAGAGGGGTTTAGCACGGCTCTGGCCACATTTGCCCCGGGAGCAACGCTTCCGTACCATATCCACGAATACAGCGAAGCAATGACTGTTGTGTCGGGTACCGCATCGGTATTGGTGGAGGGAAGGTCGTACTTGCTTCGACCCTGCGACTGCATTCACGTTCCAAAAGGTGTACCCCATTCCGCAGTCAACCTTTCGAGTGATGCGGAGTTGGTGTTGCTAGCGGCATTTGGATCGTCCACCCCGTCCAGAAAGCTGGTCGCAGGGGATTCGTTTCCGGTTCGCGATTTTGGATTTAGCGATCCTCAGGCGACCGACCCCGAACACGTCGAACGCTTCGACAGGGTCAAAAAATATGAGTTGGCCGCGGACGCGAAATTTTGCGACCTGTTCGCCAGACATCTGGGAGCGGTCGGAATATGCGGTGGCTACGGCGAATTCATGCCGAGTGGCTCCATTCCGTGCCATGTCCACGATTTTGGAGAATCGATCACGATAGTCAGGGGCACGGCGCGCTGTGAGGTGATGGGCCACCACTACTACCTAAGTGACTGCGATACTGCGTTTATTCCGCGTGGCCACCCTCATCGTTTTATTAACGACTCCAAGGAAATGATGGCAATGCTTTGGGTATATGGTGGCGACGACCCGATGCGTGAACTTGTTGATCAGGGATACTGCGACGGAACTCGTCTTTGGAACCCAGCCCGGCGTAAGAGTCCGGCGGGGAATGGAGAAGAATGACAACCACGGCAAGAGAGGAAATGTCCGCAAGGAAAGACTTCATTAGCGGTTGTCCGCTCGGCCTGGCTGATCCAAAGGAAAACTGATGCTTCTTGAGAGTCGGGTGGTAGTTATAACGGGTGCCGGGTCAGGCATAGGGCGCGCCACTGCGGTGCACTTTGCCAAGGAAGGCGCATTTGTGGAGGCGGCGGACATCAATTTGGATGCCGCACGTCGCACTATCCAATTGATTAGTGAAGCAGGAGGGGTTGGTCATGCGGTGCAGGTCGACGTTGCCGATCCAAAGTCTGTGCAAGAGCTCCTTCGCCATACGCTTAGTGTAGTTTCGCAGGTTCACGTGCTGATAAATAATGCGGCTATCGAAGTAGACAAGACGGTGGAGCACACAACGTTTGAGGAGTGGAATCGACAGGTTGGAGTAAACCTTGGCGGAGTATTCCTCTGTTCAAAATATTTCTTGCCCGAACTACGGAAAGTCAAGGGCAACATCATCAACATGAGTTCCGTAAACGGCTTCTTCGTCGAGCCGAACTGTGCCGGGTATTGCGCAACCAAGGGCGCGATCATTGCCTTGACAAAGGCGATGGCGATTGACCATGGTCGGGAAGGAATTCGCGTGAACTGCATCTGCCCAGGCTATATCGATACTGGATTGGCAGAAGGATACTTTCAGTCTCAGCCGGACCCAGCAGCAGCTCGAGCAGCTGCTGGCAAGTTGCATGCCCTTGGCAGAATAGGCCAACCCGGTGAAGTTGCACGGCTTGCGGCGTTCCTGGCAAGTGATCAGGCGTCATTTGTTACCGGGGCAGTGATGGTGGTAGATGGCGGGTTCGGATCCGGCCTGCCTCCGCGGAGCTAATACGAACATGAAGAAAATTCTCAATCAGCCAACAGCCTATGTAGAAGAGATGCTGGAAGGACTGTGCCTGGCCCAGCCAGACTACTACGTGCAAACGGGAACGGAAAAGCGGGTCATCGTTCGTACTCTGCAGAAGCCGAAGGGAAGAGTGGCGATTGTGACGGGAGGAGGGTCGGGTCATCTCCCTGTCTTTACCGGATTCGTTGGTGAAGGGCTGGCTGATGCTTGTGCGATTGGAGAGGTCTTCTCTTCGCCTTCGGTTGATCAGATCGTCGATGCAATCCGCGCTGTGAGTTCAGGTTCTGGCGTCTTGCTACTGCAGGGAAACTATAGTGGCGACAACATGAATTTCGAGATGGCGAGCGAAATCGTCCAGCTCGACGGCATAGACACCAGGATTGTCAGAGTCGCTGATGACGTGGCCAGCGCCAGCCCTGAAGAGCGATCCAAGCGTCGCGGGGTTGCGGGACTGCTTTACGCCTATAAGATTGCAGGCGCAAAGGCGGAAACTCCGGCCAGCCTGGAGGTGGTTGCTTCGGTGGCTACAAAGGCTGCCACCGCGACCAGGTCGATCGGTGTCGCACTCACCTCTTGCACCGTTCCCGCAGTGGGTCGCCCCACTTTCACCTTAGGTGAAGACGAGATGGAAATTGGCATGGGCATCCACGGCGAACGCGGCGTGCGCAGGGGAAAGTTACTGACCGCAGACGCAATCGCCGAGGAAATGCTGTCGCTGTTGCTCACGGATATGCCACTGCAACCTGGCGACAGGGTCTCAGTCCTGGTGAATAGCCTGGGCGCTACACCATTCGAAGAGCTTTACATTGTTTATCGGTACATTGCTCATCGGCTCGCGGCGATGCGAGTGGAAATCGTGGCGCCCCTTGTCGGGCGATATGCGACGTCAATGGAGATGGCCGGCATGTCATTGACAGTCTGTAAGCTGGATGACGAGCTTGAGGTTCTTCTGAAAGCCCCGTGTGATTCTCCATTCCTGAAGGTGTGAGTATTTTCCCTAATGCGCACATCCTTCGAATCGTGACGCGGTCTGACAGAAATCCGCGATCCACAGGAACACGCGCTTGGGTTGGCCCGCGGATCATGTACAAGAGAGCAGACCAATCCGTTGGAGGGGGCGGCAGAAGCTTGTCATGTGATTTTGATCGTACTGGGAGATCAACTATGTCTGCATTAACTACTGCGACGTTGAAAGATGGGCTCACTCGAATCGTAAAGAAACTGGAGGATTGCCAGGAAGAACTGAATTCGCTCGACGCCGTGCTAGGTGATGGTGATCTTGGCGTATCTCTCATGCGTGGAGGGCGTAGCTTGCTGGCCGAGCTGCCTTATTTTCCTGATGACGATATCGGCGCGGCACTTGGAAAATGTGCCCAGGCTATCACGAGAATTTCAGGTTCAACCTGCGGCACGCTGTTCGCCACCGGCCTGTTGTGCGTGTCGAAAACCAATAAGGGCAGGCGGGAGATTCCGTGGTCGGAGATGTCACTCATGCTGGCCACTGCGATTGAAGGAATGTCTCGGCGGGGAAATTGTCGCCTTGGTGACAAGACCTTAGTGGACGCGATCGAAGCGGCTCGTTCCGCCACGGCAGGTATTCAGGATCCACAGGTTCTGGTGGCCCTTGCGGATCGAGCAGTGGCGGAGGCCGTCGAACATTACAAGCATCAACTCTCCCGACAAGGCAGGGCTCGTGTGGCAGCCGATCGAAGCCTGGGAAACGCGGATCCAGGTATGGTTGCGTTCCAACGAATCATCGAATCTTTGAAGTAATTTCAGACTGCGCGGGCAGCGCTCGCGGAGAACGGAGTGTTGCCGTTGCTGAAGATGTCACTGCCCGGGAATCTCTTGGCTGTTTTAGCGTCTGGCATGATTGGCCTCGGCGCTTCGATGACATTGGGGGCTGTAGCTCAAACCGCTGGACCGAGCGGCCCAGTCCCCGCGGTCGCGCAGCCTCCGAAGCTCTTGCGGCGGTTCGTGGATGTGACCCGGACGGCGAATATTGACTTTCACCTGACCGCCGGAAGCGCGGAGAAACAATACATATTTGAATCGCTTGAGGGTGGGGTGGCGGTCTTTGATTACGACAACGACGGCTGGCCTGACATCTACTTTGTCAACGGCACAACGATGGAGTTGGGCAATGGTCCCCGGGCGCCACTCGGCAAACTCTACCGAAACCGCCATGACGGAACGTATGAAGATGTCACGCTGCGTTCAGGCATCTCGGTGGCGGGCTGGTGTTTCGGCGCAGCAGTAGGGGACTACGACAACGACGGTTTCGACGATTTGTTCATTAGCTGTCTTCAGAGGAATTATCTGTACCACAACAACCGCAACGGGACTTTTACCGACGTAACCGATCGCTCCGGAGTGCGCGGAGCGGGGTTCTCCACGAGTGCTGCCTTCGGCGACTACGATAATGATGGATACCTTGACCTTGTGGTTGCGCGTTACGTCGATGTCGATCCAGCCCATCCCCCGGCATTCGGAAAGGGCCCCTTCTGTTCGTACCGTGGGCTGCCCGTTTACTGTGGGCCTCGTGGCCTTAACGGCCAGCGCGATCTCGTATACCACAATAATAAAGATGGAACGTTCACGGAAGTCGGCGCGCAATTGGGGATTGATCCCAAGCAGTCTTATGGCTTGGGTGTGATCTGGGGAGATTATGACAACGATGGTCGTCTCGACCTCTACATCGCAAACGATTCCACCGCCAGTCTCCTGTATCACAACGTGACGCCTGCGGGTGGTCCCGCGCGGTTTGAGGAGATCGCACTCCCGGCTGGCGTGGCTTACAGCCGTGACGGTCATGAACAGGCGGGAATGGGAGTTGATTTCGGAGATTACGATGCAGATGGATGGATGGATTTAATCAAGACGAATTTCTCAGACGATGCGCCGAATGTCTATCACAACAACCGGGACGGCACTTTCACCGATCTCACGTTTGAATCGGGAGTGGGCGAAGTCAGCCGCACATCGCTGGGCTTTGGCATAGCCTTCGCCGATCTGGAGAATTCCGGCGTTCTCGACATCGTTGTGGCGAATGGGCACGTGAATCCGCAAGTCGACCGTCAGCCGATGGGGATAAGGTATGACGAACGGAACTTCTTGTTCAGGAATCTTGGAAATGGCCGATTTCTTGAATGTGGACGAGCTGCTGGCGCCGGTTTTAGCGGATCGGCGGTGAATCGGGGCCTCGCGCTGATAGACTTCGACAATGACGGGTTCATGGACCTGATATTTACACGCTTGGATGCCTCGCCGGCGCTACTTCACAATGTGAGCGCTGACGGGGAGTCGACACAGCATCACTGGTTAGCCATGAAGCTTGAGGGCACACGGTCGAATCGGGATGGTTTTGGGGCCCGGGTGAAGGTGACTCAGGAGGGCCTCACCCAGACTCGCGAAGTGCGTAGCAACTTCAGTTACTTGTCAGCGAGTGACCCTCGCCCCCATTTTGGTTTTGGAGCTAACTCCCATCCCGTAGACATCCAAGTCCGTTGGCCCTCGGGGACTGTAGATACCTTCCAGAACATCGCGGTCGACCGATTTATCCTGCTCAGGGAAGGGGCAAGCCGCATGTCTCCAGAAAAAGATGCAGGAGATGCCTCGCATGACCCTGTTATTCGCCTTGGTGGAAGGCGGGAAAGTCAGTGGGTCTGGTAGTCCTTGTGCTTTCCAAGCCAATCAAAGTTGCATGACGATGTGATCTGGTGATTGGGGAACTGAATCGACCGGTTGACGGCAGGGGGGATTGGAAGTCAAATCGAACCGTATGGATCAAGTTCGACCAGTACGCTCCTCGAAAATTCACGACCGGGCAGCCTTGATTTTCAGGCGCGCCATTTATGGGGATCGACTCGACCAAAGCCTTAGGCACGGCGCTGTGTCCTGGTTGAACCATTGCGCAGCTGCGCTGTCATTCCTCTTGACATTCAGCCACGTCGTTACGCGAGGTGCGTCTGCTCAGAACGGCGATCCCCCCGAACACCCGGCAACAATCCGCGGCACGGTGATCAACCGCAACACGCGCGAGCCGATCGGCCGGGCCCTCGTTTACAGCCCTGACAACCGATTCGCGCGATTGACCGTGAGCGCCATCTGAACCGCATCTTGTTTAGGTCCCAGCGCTGTTGCACGCTGGAAGGATGAGACAACGGAAAACGGAAGCATGGGCGAAGTGGCGTGGGTTGGTTGCGGAGCAGGATCTGAGCGGTCAGGGTGTAGCGGTCTTTTGTCGTGACCGGGGCCTGAAGAGCGGGCAGTTTTTCGCTTGGAAGAAAAGGCTGCGCGAAGCGGAGGCGCCCAAGTTCGTAGGGATACAAATGTCGCCGCCTGTGGAGGCGAAGTGGCCGGCACCGGCGAAGCTCAGCCGAGCGATTGAGGTGCGGCTTGGCGGTGGCCGCAGCCTGGTGGTAGAACCTGGTTTCGACGCCGCTCATCTGCGCGCGTTACTGGCTGTAGTCGATACCCTGGCGGAAACCGAAGCATGATCGGGCTACCCAGTTTGCGCGCGCTCGATCGGGCGCAGGGGCCTCGTATCTGGCTGGCAGTAGAACCGGCGGATATGCGCTGCGGTTTCGATCGTTTGGCGGAGCGGGTGCGCGCGGTGATGGGCCAGGATCCAACGAGCGACGGGCTTTTCATCTTCCGTTCGCGCCGCGGAGACAGGTTGAAGATCCTTCTATGGGACCGCGACGGATTCGTACTATGGTACAAGCGGCTCGAGGTTGGAGTTTTCAAACTGCCACGCTTGAAGGAAGGGGCGCGGTCGGTGGAGTTGCGGGCCAGCGAGTTGGCGATGATTCTTGACGGGATCGATATGACGAAGCTGAAGCGGGTGCCACGTTACGAGCGAACCAGCGGAGGCAATAGAGAGAAGGTCGCGGTATAAGTTATCTACAGCAACTTATGGCATAACTTACTTGTGCCTGCCGCCGCGTTGCCCGACTTACCTGAAGACAAGGAGACACTGCAAGCGATGGTTCACGCGCTGCTGTTGGAGCGTGACCGGCAGCAGCAGCGCATCGCGGAGCAGCAGCGGCGTGGCGACGATCTGTATGTGGAGAACCTGCGCCTGCAGGTCGAACTCGGTCGCTTGAAGAAGTGGTACTATGGCCCGCGCGCGGACCAGCTTCAGTCCGAGGGCGATCTGGCGCAGTTACTTCTCAGCTTCTCCGAGGCGATAGACCGCAAGCCGGTCAACCCCACTGATCTTCCGCCCCACTCCGAGCCACAAGAGGAGTTGCGGCGAGTGAAGCGGCGCAAGGGTCGGCGCCGGATCGCGGATTTCGAAAACCTTCCCGTCACCACGCATGTGCACGGTATGCGTACGGCCAAATACCCGGTTGACGCGGTAGGCGAGCAGGTTTTACAGATTAGCGGGAGTGTCTTGCGGCCCACTTGGCTGGCGTAATGTCGTGGACTTCCTGAATGGACCTGTTGGCAAGTCCGGGTAGGATGTCGTTCAGGTAGTCGCGGACAGGGATCCTGAGCCGGCGGCAGCTTTCAACCACGGAGAGGATCGCGGCCACGCGCGGCCCGGCCTGTTGGCTGCCGATGTGGATCCAGTTTTTTCTGCCCAAGGCTACGCCGCGCATGGAATTTTCCGCCAGGTTGTTGCTGAGCTCGAGTTCCGGATATTCGAGGAAGTGGGTCAGTTTTTTCCATAGCTTGATCGTGTAGGTGCAAGCCTCACCTGCCGCACTTTTCGGCAACACCTTCTTACTCAGCGCCAGGATCTGAGCGTGGATTTTGTCGAGCAGAGGCGGAGCCTCCTGCCGGCGCAGAGCATGACGCGCTGAGTGATCCATCTTTTCGTCGCGAGCTCGGGCGTCGATGGCAAACAGTTTATCCATCAGCTCTACGATTCGGATCGAGTCGGCATCCAGCGTATTGAGCTTGATCGCATCGACAAACGGTCGCCTCGAGTGGCTCCAACATGCCGCGTGCACCATCTTCGGGCCGCCCACCCCACTGACGTAAGAGACAAATCCGTCGGTTTGTAAAATCCCCTCGAACTTGTCCAGGATGCTTGCCGGACCTTCACGACCGCGGCCCATGCGAAAATCGAAGATCGTCGCGCCGCGCGGCGTGCCGTATTGCCACAAATAACCCTGGTGGTTCTTGCCGCGGCGATCGTGCATCTGCACATCGACCGTGGTCTCATCGGCCTGGATGTAACTTCCGGCGAGCAATTCGCGCCGCATCGCTCCCACCACCGGCGCCAGCATCTCACCGACCGTCATCACCCAGCCGCACATCGTGGCCCGGCTGATGTCGATGCCGGCGTCGCGCAGGAAGATGACGCTCTGACGATAAAGAGGATTGTGGTTGGCATATTTGCCCACTATGGTGTCGATGATGATCCGGTCCGAGACCAGGCTTTTGGCGATGATCCGCACCGGCAGCGGCGCCATGGCTACGCCTTGCTCTTCGCAGGTCTTGCAGGCGCGCTTCTCCCGCTTGGTCACTTGCACGAAGTACTCGGCCGGCTTCACATCCAATACTTCGCTGACTTCGTAGCCGATCACCTTTGTCTCGGCTCCGCAGCTTCCGCATGAGCATTGTTCCGGCGTGCAGGCGATCACTCGCTCCACGTGGGGAAGATCGGCAGGTAGAGTCTGGCGGCCAGGATGCTTGCGTCTCTTCTTCTTTTCCGGAGCGGAAGGCAGAGTATCGCGTTCGCTTTCGGCCATCACTTCCGTGTTGCTGACACCTGGTTCCTGTTCCAACAGTTCCAGTTGCAAACTACTTAACTTCTCACTGCCAGGACCGTACTTGGCGATCCGCTGAAGGCGAAGCTTCTCTTCCAGAACCTGGGTCTTCAGCTTTGAATACTCCAGCTCGTTTGCATATGCATTCAACTTGCCGCTCACCGCCGCGAACAGCGAGTCCGGAAGATGTGCTTTCAGTTGTTCGAGAAGATCGCTGTGACGAGAAGCGTCAGGGCTCGGAGTGGACTGCGCAGATGATCGATCGCTCTCACTCACGATGCCTATTTGATAGCACGTTCAATGACCCCGTGCAATCATTTCATGCAGTGTTCATGCGGTTATTCGTGACTTATCTGATTCCGCCCCGCGTTCCTTGCGATACCATGCCCGGCGACTCGTTTGCTTCAGATCGATACCACCCAGCAGAAGCGTCAGCTCTTCATGACTCAGCACGATTTTGTTGACCGTGCCGTCGTTTTCCGGCCAGCGAAAATGGCCGCCATCTGACTTCTTCGCACAAACCCATAGGCCGCTTCCGTCATATACCAGAAGTTTGAGACGGTTGCGACGCGCATTTGCGAACAGGAACACATGGCCGCTTTCCGGATCGCAACTCAGATGGTCGCGCACCAGCCCGTAGAGGCCGTTGAAATTCTTCCGCATGTCAGTCGCGCCGGCCGCCACATAAATCCGCGTCGCCGGTCCAAAGCCAAACACTGCCGCTACGCCTTGTCCAACACAGTCAACAGCCGCTCCAGCGTCGCCGCATCGAATCCGCGACCCACTTCAATTCGACGCCCGCTGCGCGACTCGACCACCAGAACACCGTCGCTCCCGGCAGCGCAATTTGAACCTTGTGCTGTGGACGAAACCACTTCCACGGGAAGCATCGGCCCAACCTCCGATCGCGCCCATTTCTGCACGCGCCGCCGGTACTTATCCAAGGCCGCCACCGACAAGCCCCGTTGTTGACAATACCCATCCCGCGTCAACCCGCTGGCTTCATACTCCGCAACCAGTTTCTCCACCTCGACCCGACTCCGCCGCCTCCGAACTGATCCCGCTTCGCTCATAACTCAAGTCCACCACTAAACCAAGCGGCACAACAGGTGCGTTGCTCACACGGACACAATTGGCGGACAAACAAGAAACAACCTCACAATAGACATTGCTAACATTATTACTAGAGTACGGCGCGCGGTTCAGAGTTTAAATAGGCACCTGGGAAGATTCCTAAGTCTGCGGCAGCTAATACGTATGTGTTTTTAGTAGCCCCTCACGCGGCGTTTCGAGCCGCGATCAGGCTTCGAATGAATTTCAAGTTATGGCGCATATCGGCCTCCACCGAAACTGGACTGTCGGTCTCAAGCTGAGCCCACCCGTCAAATCCCACATCAGCCAGCGCGTCAATCACCGCTTTGAAGTTGATCCTCCCCTCTCCAAGATAGTGAGGGTTGTCCTTAAAATGAACCTCACAGATTCGTGAACTGCCCAGCCAGCGGATCTCTTTCACCACATCGAATCCATTATTGGTCGAATTCCCTACGTCGTAGTAGGTCAAGACCGCCGAAGATTGGGTACGATCCATGATTCGCACGTTGTCACGTGCCGAAAGCGTATTTTCAAGGCCGAGGACCACGCCGGCCTTCTCGGCAGCGGGAGCAAGTTCTTTCAGCACGTCGCCGACTTTGTCCATGTCCGCCTGCGTCTCCAGCGCACCCTTTCCGAAGAAGGGAAGAAGCAGCACGCGCACACCCATTGCCTTCGCAATAAAAATCGAGTCAGCCACCCAGCGCTGTCCCAATGGGTCGGATTTTAAGTAGTTCTGACGCAAAATATCGGGACACATCGATGCAATCTTAAGATCCGCTCGTTCCGACTCGTCTAGAAACGCCTTCTGCAACGCGGGATCGGAGAGAGCGAGTTTGTCTTCCGCCTTGACAACGCTGATTTGCACCCCATCGAATCCCAGTTGCTTGGCCAGGGGAATGGATTCAAGCCTGCCTTCCAGCTTCAGGTTCCAGTCGGTAACACCAACCTTGAAACTGGCCTTTGCCGCAGAGGCAAGCCCGGGCAAACTGACGGTCGCGAGGGCCGTCGATGCACCCACGCCGATGAAGGCACGGCGAGTCAGCAATCGCATTATCATTCCTCCTGTCGTTTGAGCCGAATTGTTGGTTGATTCCTCCCATCGATGCCGATTACGTTTGAGTCCGATCGCTTTACATTCCACTGCGGCGAGGGGACCCAACGTCGCCCGCGTCTCTCTCGAGGATATCGTCAGGCGCTTTCTGTTTGTTACATTATCGCGTATGGCGGAACGGGTCCACAAAGCTCGTTGTCATCCAGGGCACACGCTCGTTACACGGACCGCAAGGATCAACAACGGATCTTTCTAAGCTGTCTCCACTCGGGGAGACGTGCTCGGATCTTGGTGTTTTGCGGTGTGGGAGTTTTGCTTGTTGAGAGGTCGCATTTGGTTATTTCGGAAAAATCTCAATCTCATTCCCTTCCGGGTCATGGAGCAACAGGCGCGTGATTTTCGACTGACTATCCTTATCCGCAACGACGTTGGCCTTCGCCTCGGTTAGCCGTTTGTAATCTTCGTCGAGGGCAGGAGTCTTGAAAACCACATGCAGCCATCCCTGCTGGAAAGACCCGGTCGTCCCGTGTGGCCTTGAAGATCCCTTTTGCCATACGAGATCGATTCGGTATCCTGAAATCCCCATCTGCCGAACCTCAAAGTCGCCCCGCGATGAATCCGGTTAACTACCTCGAATCCGAGGACGCGCGCATACCAGTCAGCCTCCGCATCCAGGTCTGCGACCGAAGCGGTTGCGTGGTCAGGGACAAGCTGAAGCGGATTATTGAGGGTGGCCTGTGCCAGGAGAACTCGCGAGCCGACGAGAAGAGCTATCAAGGTGAAAACCAGGCTGGCACTACGAGATGTCCCAAAGTCCATACTTAATCCTCCCGGGAGTGCAATACCTTCCTCAATGTCGCATTTCCCTGACATGAGCCGTGCCCGATTTGCTGGCGGGCTTATTTTAAACTTATGTGTTATACGAATGCTTAACACTTGTCCAGAATAAACTTCATCCGGACGCGATGGAGAGCCGGTCAGGGCAGTCGGATCGTGATCCGAAGGGGCAAACTTATTACTCTTCACCACAAGACGGAGAACACGTCAAGTCGAATGAAGAAAGCATCTGCAAAATCGGGAGAATCCTCAAGGGAAAAGCTGGTTCAAAGCGCGGAGCGACTGTTCGCCGAACGGGGTTTCGACGGCGTGTCGGTTCGCGATATCGCCAACAAAGCGCAGGTGAATTCTGCTCTAGTGGGCTACTACTTCCGGGGTAAGGAAGGATTGCTTGCTGAGGTATACGCACGGCACTGCAAGCCATTGCAGGCAGAACGAACCCGTCTGCTGAAAGAGTGCAGCTCGCATGGCCGGTTACCTTCTCTCGAAGAGATCCTCGGCGCGTTCATAAGGCCGTCTCTGGAAGCAACCACCGACGGCAATGGAAAGCGCAGTTTCTCGCGACTGCGCGCGATTCTCTCCGCCGAAAACTCCTCGCTGCTCGAGCAACTTGTGGCCCAGAACTTTGATGAATCAAGCAAGGCGTTCGTGAACGCTCTATGCAGATGCCTTCCCCACCTGAGCCGAGAGGATGTGTTCTGGCGCTTTCACTTCTTATTGGGCACGATTTACTACACCGCGACCGGACCACACCGGATTAAGACGCTCACGAAAGGCCGTTGCGATCCTTCCGATCCGGCAGCTACTTCTGAGGAACTGATTCCATTTCTGGCAGCAGGATTCCGCGCGCCTGCGGCAAGTGCCAATCCGAAGGTCTTCAGCACGATAAAGAAGCCAGACATCGCCCGCGGCGCTTGAGCAATTTTCTCAAAGTTCTTGACACATCCACTCTGCACGATTTATACGACTGTGTAAACTGATCGCTCAGACGGAGGTGTTTGTTGCCATTTGGTATTCGCTGCATGCTCATGCGGGGTGGCACTTCCAAGGGAGCTTATTTCCTGGCCGATGACCTGCCGGAAGACATAGCGGAACGAGATGATCTTCTGCTTCGCATCATGGGTTCTCCCGATCCGCGCCAGATTGACGGAATCGGAGGCGCTCATCCGCTGACGAGCAAAGTGGCGATTGTCAGCCGCTCCGCATCGAGCGAGGCCGATGTGGATTTTCTCTTCGCTCAAGTGAAGGTTGACGGGGCACAGGTGGACACCTCCCCGAACTGCGGCAATATTCTCGCTGGCGTGGGCCCGTTCGCAATCGAGCGAGGTTTGATTGCCATCACCGGTCCGGAGACCCGAGTGCGCGTAAAGACACTCAACACCGGAACTCTTGCCGAGCTTGTCGTCTCAACTCCCAACGGCGAAGTTTGTTATGAAGGTGAAGAGCGTATCGATGGGGTGCCCGGGACGGCAGCGCCAATTCCTACCAACTACCTGAAGACTGAGGGCTCAGTATGCGGTGCGCTCTTCCCGACAGCGCAGCGGATGGAAAGGATTCGGGATGTCGATGTCACGTGCATCGATAACGGGATGCCAGTCGTGCTGATGCGCGCAAGTGACTTCGGTCTTTCCGGCCGCGAGAACTGCATGGAGGTCGAAGCCGCCTCTGAAGCCCTGGCAAAGATCGAATGGGTGCGCCTAGACGCGGGACGCCGCATGGGCTTGGGTGACGTGAGGGATGCAGTGGTGCCAAAAATGGGCCTCCTTTCCGAGCCCCGTGACGGTAACTGCGTCAACACGCGGATGTTGATCCCGAAGAAGTGCCACACTTCTATCGGCGTCTTCGCCGCGGTTACTGTCGCAACTGCATGCGTTTTGCCGGGAACGGTCGCTCATCCTCTGGCTGTCGTACCGTCTGGGCCTATCAAGGTTCTTGAGATCGAGCATCCAACGGGCGCCTTCCAGGTGCGCCTGGAGGTTGGAGGCTCCGAAGCGTCACCCTCCGTCGAGCGGGCGGGGCTGATCCGTACCGCTCGAGCGCTGTTTGACGGCGTTGTGTATCCGCGGCATGGATTGATCTGCCGCGGTCCTCGCCCATGAATTGCAACATTTTCCGATCGAGAGGCAAAGTGTTCCATGGAACAAAGCAACCCAAAGACGGGGCTCGTTGTGGGTGCGCATTCAGCAGATTTCATTTGGCGTGCTGGGGGAGCGGTCGCCCTCTACGCGAAGAGAAATTGGAAGATCACTGTCGTGTGTCTTTCCTTTGGCGAGAAGGGTGAGAGCCAGAAGCTCTGGAAGGACCCGTCCATGACTCTTGAGCGAGTCAAGAAGGAACGGCGTATCGAAGCTGAAAGGGCCGGAGAGATTCTTGGCGTGCACGAGATGGTGTTCTTCGATCTCGGTGACTACCCCATGCGCACGAATCTGGAATCGCTTGAACGTCTCGCGGATATCTACCAGGATATTCGGCCGGCGTGGGTCCTGACGCATTCGCAGGAAGATCCTTACAACTTCGATCATCCCGAAGCGACGCGATTCGCTCAGGAAGCGAGAGTGGTGGCGCAGGCGCATGGGCGGCACGGCGCGGCTGCCGCGATTGCCGCCCCTCCCGTCTTCCTATTCGAGCCCCATCAGACGGAACAGTGCAATTGGAAGCCCCAGCTGATCCTTGACATCACCGAAGTATGGAACATTAAGCGCAAAGCATTCGAGAGCATGGCGGCGCAGGAGCATCTGTGGGAGTACTACACGCGTGTCGCGTTGCAGCGTGGAGTCCAGGGTGCGCGCAACTCCGAACGGAAGATGAAGTACGGCGAAGCCTACCAGCGCGTATTTCCTCTCGTGACGGAGGAACTGCGATGAAGATGGGAACAGTGATTCGACATATCCCGCGCTCTTCTCCCGACGAACTACAGGAACTCGCGGAAGCAGGGGTAGCGACTGTCCACGAAGCCATGGCCCGTACAGGTCTCATGCAGCCCTATATGCGTCCGATCTATCCAGGAGCCCGGGTTGCCGGCAACGCGATCACAGTCCTTTCACACCCAGGAGACAACTGGATGATTCATGTGGCCGTCGAGCTCTGCCATCCCGGAGATGTTCTTGTTGTAGCTGTTTCCGCCGAAAACTCCGACGGCATGTTCGGTGAACTCGTTGCGACGTCGCTACGTGCCCGCGGAGTCGCCGCACTTGTCATCGACGCGGGCGTGCGCGATGTCGAAGATCTCACTGCAATGAAGTTTCCCGCCTGGTCGCGTTGCATCTCGGCGAAGGGCACCATCAAGGCAACTCTCGGAATGGTGAACACTCCGGTGGTCTGCGCAGGTGCAGCCGTCAACGCGGGAGACGTGATCGTCGCAGACCATGACGGAGTTGTCGTCGTCCCTTACGCGTCCGTGAGCGCAACGCTTGTGTCGTGCCGTCAGCGGTTGGAAAAGGAATCCAAGAAGCGACGTCAGCTTGCGAATGGCGAGCTTGGATTGGACATCGAAAACATGCGGCCGGCGCTCGAAGCTCTTGGGCTCCGCTACTTCGAAACGATCGCCGATGTGCCCCGGTCCTGAACGCGAGGTATCTATGACGCACCAGCCGGCATTCGGCGATCTTGCTCATCTTGGCCATGTTGAGCTGCTGACACCCCGCTTTGAGCAGAGTCTCGCGTTCTTCAAGGACGTGATGGGCCTGCACGAATCGGGCCGACAGGGTGACTCCGTGTACCTTCGCGCTTGGGCTGACTATGAGCGCTTTACCTTGCAGCTCACGCGCTCTATGACTTCGGGCCTCGGGCACCTGGCATTCCGAGCCAGGAGTGCAGCGGTCCTGAACCAGCTTGTCGACAACCTGCAATCACATGGGGTGGAGGGGGAGTGGCGCCCTGCAGAATTCGGGCATGGACCGGCGTTTCGGTTTCCAAGTCCTGACCGTCATGCGATTGAGATCTATTATGATACGGAGCGTTTCAAGGCTACCGGAGACCACGTTCCCGGGTTCAAAAACCTTCCTGAGCGCTACATTCCTTCAGGAATCGCCCCAAAGCGTCTTGACCATGTGAATCTGCTCGCACAGGACATCAAGGCCTGCCGCCTCTTATTTCGCGACCTGCTTGGGATGCGGGTCACGGAGCAAATCGTGTTTGAAGGCGGTGACGAAATGGGGGCCTGGCTTGCAGCAACGAACAAGTCGTATGATCTCGCGTTTACCCGGGATCGTAGCAAAGCGCACGGTCGCTTTCACCACTTGACCTATGCGATGGATTCTCGCGAGGACGTGCTCCGTGCAGCCGACATCCTCACCGAGCGGGGCATCTTCATCGAGACTGGGCCACACAAGCATACGATCGGGCAAACCTTTTTCCTCTACTTCTACGAGCCGGGGGGCAATCGCATCGAAGTTGGCGCCGGAGGGTACTTGATTCTAGACCCCGACTGGCAGCCGATTGTGTGGAGCAGGGAAGAGCGCATGCGCGGCCAGGCATGGGGGCTTCAAACCGTGTCTACATTTCACACTTACGGCACACCGCCCGAGGAGAACTGACATGCTTTCTTCGGATGCCGCAATGAAGGATTCGCAAAACAGCGGGACGGTGGCGCAGGCGCGAACCTCATGGTTGACGGTGTTGTTTGCGATCAGCGCCGGGATTCTGGCCGCCTTCCAGGTGGGCAAAGTACACATTGCGCTTCCATCAATACGACATTCCTACTCTCTTGACCTCATAAGTGCTTCATGGATTCTGTCGGCGCTGAATGTGGTCGGACTCTTCGTCGCGACCCCCGTGGGAACCCTTTGCGAGCGAATCGGGAATAAGCACTCCTTAGTAGCTGGACTGGCCATGATAGCTGCAGCGAGTGCCGCGGGAGGATGTTCCCCATCCCTTGCATGGCTCTTGATTTCGCGTCTGGTCGAAGGCATCGGTTTCGTAATCGTCATTGTCGCAGGCCCCTCTCTCATTGTGGAAGTCACGAACGTGGCAGACATTCGGTTTGCGCTCGCGGGTTGGTCTGCCTACATGCCCGGGGGTATCGCGCTGATTACGGCGCTAGCGCCCTCAGTGCTACTCCATCACACATGGCGGGCAGTCTGGTGGCTGAACGCGATTCTCCTTATCATCTTTGCCATCCTGGTGGGCCTGTTTTCCAGAGGGCGTCTGAAACCGGCACACGTCGACGAGACAGCTGGCATATGGGCCGAGTTTAAATGTGTCCTCACCTCGCGCGGTCCCTTCCTGCTGGCCATCATCTTCGGCATGTACACTCTGCAACAATTATCAATCATGGGCTTCATGCCCACTCTGCTGCGCGAGCGGTTTCAGATTTCTGAACAACTGACAGGCATTCTGGTTGCAGTAGCGATGGCTTCAAATGTGGTCGGGAATCTGGCTGCAGGCGTTCTCCTGCAGCGGGGTATACCTCGCTTTCGAATCATCTTGACGACTTCTCTCTTCATGGCCTGCATCACAGTCGCGATGTTCTCGATTCCGATTTCATTTGTAGCCTTCTACATCTGCGCGATTGGCTTTTCGTGCATCGGTGGGCTCATTCCGTCAGCCGTCATGGGAGCAACTCCGTTTTACGCGCCTGCGCCATCCCTGATCGGCGCTACCAACGGACTGCTTGTGCAGGGCAGCAATCTTGGGATCGTACTGGGTCCCCCGATCGTGAGCGCGATTGCAACGCGAGTTGGCTGGAATTGGGTCCCCGCGGCTACAGGCGGTGCAGCCGTAGTCGCAATGCTGCTTGCCCTCAATCTGCATTCTTCAACAAAGTCGAGGTCCTGGTTTCTTCCCGAAAACGTCGTCGACTAAGGTCAAGTTGCGTCTGTATAAGAAAGGAATTCCTCGATGTCGATGGAAAGCTTCGTCTCCAGTACCCGCGGATCGCTATGCCCAGGTCGTTCGCAACGAAAGGTCTTATCGTCATGATCCTCTTGGCAACTCGCAGCGCGCTGCTTCAGAGTTCAGCCGTCGTCATTTGTGCCGCCGTTATGGGTATGTGTTCTGCCGTCCAGGCACCGCCGCAACTTCCTTCAAAGGACGTGAAGCCGGCATCACTCGCCGCGGTGGCTCCCATAACTGACTGCGCAAAACTCGCAGAAGCGGACATCAGAAAAGCCGTTGGAGCCGAGACACACATCACGGCAGCTGAACCCGTTACAAACGGTAAGCCGTCTCCGTATTGTCGTGTCACCGGATATGTCGAGCCCATGGTGAAATTCGAAGTGCGTCTGCCGCTTAAAACTTGGACTCAGCGTTTCGTCCAGACGGGTTGCGGCGGACTATGCGGCAATCTCAACATACGTCTAGGCAATTCCCAAGGGTGCTATCCGGCCGATCATGGAGAACTGGCCCTTGCCTCGACCGATATGGGTCACTCCGGCGGCATGGACGGCAACTTCGGCGACGACGAGCGGCTGCGCATCGACTTCGCATATCGTGGCGTGCACGTCGCCACCCTCGCAGCGAAGGCGCTGATCTCCGAATTCTACGGACAACCGGCGAAATATTCTTATTTTTCGGGTTGTTCCGATGGCGGCCGGGAGGCTTTGATGGAGGCCGAGCGCTACCCGCAGGACTTCAACGGCATGACGGCCGGCGCTCCGGCAATGAATTTCACGACTCAGAACACTTTCTACCACGGCTGGAATGCACTGAAGAACACGGATGCGGAGGGAAAGCCGATCCTTACCGCCGATAATTTGCCCATGCTCCATCGGGCGGCGCTTGAGGCTTGCGATGCAGCCGATGGCCTCAAGGACGGGCTCATCAGCGATCCTGTATCCTGCCACGTCGACCCAGCCATGGTGGAGTGCAAAGCGGGGCAGAGCCCAGACACGTGTCTGACGCACGCCCAGGTTGAGACTGCGCGTGAGATTTACGAAGGAGCCCATGACAGCCAGGGGAACAAGATGGTCTTGAGCGGTCCTCTCCCTGGCTCGGAATTGGCGTGGGCGGGCGTCTACGTGCCCTCTCCAGGCAACGAACACATCATGAGCACGATGATCGCGACTGGATCTCTAAAGCATCTTGTTTACGGGAAAAATCCACCTGCAAACTACACCCTTAACGATCTGCAGTTCACGCAAGAATCGTTCGCCGCCACGACGCAGCTTCATGGACTCTACGATGCCACCGATCCGGATCTCACCGCGTTTGCAAAAAGTGGTGGAAAATTGATCCTGTGGCATGGCCTCGCGGACCCGCATATCTCGCCCCTGAATACGATCGCCTACTATACTGCGATGATTCAGGAGATGGGTGAGTCTGAGGTGCAGCGGTTCGCCCGGCTCTACCTTTTTCCCGGTGGGTACCACTGCGGCGGCGGCGAGGGCCCGTTCACGTTTGACTTGATGAGTGTCATCATCGCCTGGGTCGAACGTGGGAAAGCGCCCTTTGCGATCACCGCCGCTCACGAACGGGGAGATGAGAACGGGCCAATAGCCGGGGTGCCTCCCGGCGTGCCTCCGGGCGGTCGCGCCGGAATGATGCCGCCATCCGGCATGCAAGGTCCTCCAGCAGGCATGCCCTCGACGCCCAGGGATGGCGGCCACGACGGTCCATCGTCAACGACTGGAGCGTCAGCGTGGATCGACCGCACGCGGCCCATCTTCCCATACCCATTTACAGCAAAGTACACAGGAACCGGGAACATCGATGACGCGAAGAATTTTATCGTTGGCCCCGCAGAACCGGTAGCAGCCGCGACCCTCCAGTGGCTTGGCTCGCCTTTCTACAAACCACACTACGAACTCTGGTGCCAGTCGGAGGGGCCACCAGCGCTGAGTTGCAAACCGAATCCCTGATCCGCTCAGGTTGCATGACTCGGGCATTCCCGAGGGGTCCGAACTCACGTATAACTATCGGAGACTCTTCAGGTTAGTCGGCCGAACGGAATCGAGGTCCGGGTCTGGCGTTCTGGGAATTCTTGAAATACTCTGTACTGTACGCGGTTTGTACGGAAACTTGGCATTTTGCGCATTTCTGTGCCGGGTCCGGTCCACCACTTGCGGCTCATGCGAAAGACTAACAATTGCCAAGTGGTTCGATATCAACCGTTCGTTCACGCCTTGTTCGGCGGAGCTACTCTTACCGTGGGCAGAACATCTACCACTCACTTTGCGATGTTGGTTGGTGGAGGGTTGGACATCGCCTTCCGCAAAGGCATCGGCTTTCGGCTCATCCAGGCCGATTGGTTAAGTACGCGGTTTGCAGGTACCGTGAACAACAACAACGGTAGCGCCTCAGCCGGCATTATCTTGAAGTTCTGACAGACTCCAAATGGGGTTTACGGCGGGTTGAAAGATTGGAGCTGCTCACAGTGCCTTTGCGGGTCGTCATTTCTTGCGTTGTTAGTCCATGGGATGAATCATGGAATGATTCTCAACGGATAGTAATAAACCGCATCGTCGGTCTCGTACGTGGTCGAAAGGTAATAAAGACCGGGCGCGATTCCTTCCAAATGTAACGCGACTTCCAGCTTCGTCTGCTGGCCCTGTTGGGTTGCAGATCCAGTAGCAGCCGCAACGCGATCAGAGCCTTCCCGAGTCCTCTCCACCGCCACTGAATACGTGCCAGTCTGGCTGAGAACGGGAAGGATCAGCGTCAGGTCAACTGTTCTCTTGGGAAGCGTAACAAGTGAGAGTTGTGCGGAACCGCCTCGCGTGGTTGCGGAATTGGACAGATCTATCGTTTGGCTAACGGGGGTTGTGGGCGAAGATGCGGTGGCTATCTGGTCCGTACTGTGCCGGTTGTTAAGCAATACGGTGACCCCGGCGATGCAGAGTAGGATTACAACCGAGGTTGCCCCAACGATCATGGGGGCATTCCTCCGAGTTTGCGACCGCAGCGACTCCTGGCGCAACTCCATCAGCCGGCGCAAGCACCATGAACACCGGGAAACGTGGTTGACGCGCGGATCAAGAAGCGAGGGTTTTCGAGAGGCAGCAACAAGCTCGCGAAGAAAAGCTTCATCGAAGTTGTCGCATCGCCGAACAACATCAGGATCGTCGACGGGCAGATTGCGATAAAGCTCTGCGAACCAGTCCTCTGAGTTGACTTTGCCGATCGGGGAATTCTTGCCAGGTTCCAATGTTTCGTCCTCTTAGGCACATTCCTGTTTAGTAAATCCTTGTGCTCGTTCTAGACAAACGCAACGTACAAACGGAAAATTCAACTGACGCGGTTTTAACGGCAAATACGGATACCCCCTCCCAGCCGGATCAAAGCGGCGTCCACGTCGCAGCGAAAGGCGAACCTTAGAGTGTTGTGGTTTACGTCGAACGTCTTCCCGATCTCCCGCCAGGAATACCCCATACGAATCCATTCGGCTACTTCGCGCGCCTGGGGAGGCAGCAACTCCAAGACCTGCTTGAGCAACAGAATGTCCGTGGGGTCGGGATCCTGTACCACGGGCGAATACAATGCAAGGTCGCGAAGCAACCCGGCCGCGTGCTCTTTCTGCAGACGACGTGCTTTGCGTTTGGTAATCCTTCGGAACTGGCCGAATAAGCGCCCCGTCAGCTTTTCAACGGTTGGCGGCGGCGAGCATCGAAGCGCGTAATCCCGCACAACATCGAGTGCCTCCTCCATGATCTCTGCGGCCATGGACTCGTCATGCAAATACGACCAGGTAGAAAACCTGGCATAGGCCCAGGTTTCCTCGACTGCCTTCGAGAGTTTGTCTCTAAGCCCTTCGTCCAGGGAGTCTTTCAATCTCCAAAGGGGATCTGGATTACAAGTCTTAGTCGCCATTGAACACCGTCAGGGGGAAAGACGTGCAGGACTCTTCGGCCCTGCGCGCTCGACTGACGAACGTTTCGAGTAAGGAAAGAGTATAGCCAAAGTCGCGATTCGTCCAATTCGCGCCCCCTGGGTCCGAAAATTAATTGCTAGTTTTCCACAGACAGTCCACAGGGAAAAGTGCCTTTTATCTTTACAGGGGCAGCCGTCTGCCCCAGATATGCAAGCCGATCAAACGATATTTGCTCTCATGAAAAAGATGTCGCTATATGATGCTTCCATTTTGGAGCCTGTTGTGCATATTAGCGAGAGCGGAGGATTGTCAATTGGCGATGGAAATGAACCCTCGGAAACGAGGCCGGTATATCTGGCCGGAGGAAGCCAAACGCTTGGTGGCACGGTCTCTCCGTACGCAGGACAAGAGCTCACATGCTGTCCTGCTCCACGATCAGCTTCTCCAACTCACCGGTTTCAGCGACCATGCGTGCTGGAGGTTTTTGGCACGTTACGGCGTGCAGCGGCCGGGTTCGGGGAAACGTAAGGTATGGGACGAAAAAGTCGTCGAGTTCGTAATGGAGCATGGGTACGAGAAGGCAGCGGAGAGATTCGGTTGCACCAGGAAAGCACTTTATGCCTTGATGGAACGGCAGGGGAGGGAAGTCGGTCACTGCTCCGGTCACTACGGGCTCAACCAATTGAGAAAGCTGCTGAGCGTGCGGGTCGAGGTTGTTAAGCGCTGGATCAACATGGGGTTGCTTGAAGCAATCCCGGTGACCTATGGGGGCAAGCCCTCCTTTGTCGTCTCCGACGAGCAACTGCGCAAGTTTCTTTCACGTCACGCAGGCGGCATGTTTCCTCGTCGCTTCCCCGAGAAGCGAATCGAGTTCCTCAGCAACTTTCTTTACGACGTCAAGCATATGGATCTTGGCCTGTTGCGTACGCGTGAAAGCAAGAAGGAAGGGGAAGCGTTCAGAAATGGTGAGTACCTTACGCCCGATTCGGATTCATACCGACCATCCGCCCACGACGACTAACAATCCAATGACTGATCGCAGTTGGGCTTGAGGCCGCATCCGCGGCAACGGCTACGCTGGTGATGGCTCCGGTCGAGTTGCTCCATGCCACGGGCCGATCGCACTTGTTGCACGACTTCGGCAAACCAGGCCAGGTTCTCCGGAGTCGGAATCACCTTTCGGGCAGTCTTATCCCCGTAAATGACAAGCCCGTAGGGCACGTCTTCGCCATAGTGCTCGCGCACCAGAACAATGTAAGCCAGTACCTGGATCAGGTGATTCGGGTACACACCGCCGCGTGCAGGCGGTCGCGCGGACTTCTTCAGTTCCACAGGAACGATCCCATCCGCTGTCCGGATCAAACAATCGGGTTTTCCCCGCACGCCATAGATGCGAGATTGGAGAGTCACAGCCGGCATCGGTTGTCCACGATGGTCCTGATAGAAGACATCCCCATTGGGCAAGCCGAGTTGCTGACGGCGTTGCTGGCTCCTGCGCAGAAGCAGGATGCCAATCAGGAGCGCGATTAAGGCGGTAAGAACCAGGGTCATCGCAGCCAACTCCAAACCGCGAGGACCAATAACAGTACGGCGATCAGCAATGCTGCGTAGCCTGCTCCGCTCAGGGCGTCGGTTCTGGCGATCCGGGAACCTTGTTCCTGATGCCAGATCTCGCCTTCCGACCGGGCTTCCCGTGCCTCGGGACTGGACGGCGCTTTGCGAACCATCTTGAGCCACCACGCGCGCTGGCAATAGACAAATTCTGCCAGTTCACTGACGCGGATTGGGTCCGACGGCTTCGCCATTCCTAGATTCAGCACCAATTCGCCAGTTCAGTCAACTGACGAGGATTATGCCGGCCATGTTTCCATCATCACTCCAAAACAAAGGACTTCGCCATGTTCAAAGAACTCTCGCCACTGCTGGCGAAACGTAGTTTAATTCTCACCCTCTCTTCAATCGGCGATGACCGGGTACGCATCACCATCACACCACGTCCAGTCGGCAAGGACGAAGCCAGGGAGCTTAGCCAGCCCTTTGCCGTTGAGGGCACCGCGCAGGAGCTCGACAACGAGCTGCCGAAGGCCATTGTCAGTTACACAGCCGAGCACATGACTCTCGAACGCTCCCTCGAACAAGTAAAGGCGAGCATGGACGCGGCGCTAAAAGACGCCAGGGAAGCGGCGGGCAAGAAGGTTGCCGAAGCCAGGAAGGGCCTTAAGAACAATGCGCCGAAGACAGAGCCGACAAAGCTCGAGGCGAAAAAGCCAGAGATTAAGAAGCCGGAGGCAGCAAGCCTGTTCGATGCTCCAGGAGAGATCTCGACTACTGGTGGCGCCGAAGGCCGCATCCCGGACGCGAATCAACTCGAGAGTGGCGACGGCGATGAGCCGGCAGAACCTGATGAACCCGATGACGAACAGGAAGATGAGCAAAACCAATCTGGAAGTCCGGTTCTGTCGCCCTCGGCTGCACGGGATTCAACAGCGGCGGCAACGGCCGCGACGCAGACAAACATGTTCGGCATTTCCAACGAAGATTACGAAGTCTACCAGGAGGCCTTCCATGGCATTGAAGACGATGACGCTGCCGCGTGAGTTTATCCTCGACGGCCGCAAGTTGGCAGATCCCAATCCGTCACTTTCGATCGAAGATGTGCGAACACACTACACCGGGATTTACCCCGCCCTTAACAACGCCTCGTACGAGGAAAAGCTGACCGACAAGGCGCAAACGATCACCTTCACCGCGTCGGTGGGACATAAGGGGTAAGCAGGAATGCCGAGGCTACTTCGGAAGATCAATCGGAAATCCCGCGCGGCCCTGCTGACAGAGTTCGACCGCATCCGCCGGCAGGAGCGTACCCCCAGTGAACAGATGATTGAGAGGTTTCTCCAATGCGAAGAGGCACAGCAAGCATCGAAAATCGCAGCGTGCCTGACGGAGGGGAAGCATCGTTCCCAGCATGCAATTCCGGCTCCGAGCGGCTTGCTTCCCTGGCTGCATTGACGCTGTCGCGGCAGACGCCGGGCCTCGTCCTGCCGGTCCTGAGTCAGATTCCTGCCTCGTATACGTTGACCGCGGGTGGAGATCTGGCGATTGGATTGGCTTACAGCCTGGTCCAGCTTGGACTGGGGTCACCGCAACTCTGGCGACGTCACAATGGAAACCTAACGCTCTTCATCCGGGATGGGCTCAGGGAGTGGCTCGAATCTCTCGGCGCCTCGATGCTTGAAAATCATGTCGACATTGACTTTGCCATCGTCGATCACCTCGATGAGTTGCAATGCGACGAAGGCAAGCTTTTCATTCTTCTTGAAACCTCGGATGGCTGCGGGTTTCTGGCCGTCGGCAAAGCAATAAAGCTACTGGAAGAAGAACAGCCGGGGCTGGGACGGGCCTTCTATCTCACCCTGATTCATGTGGATGGACACCTACGACATTACGGCAACCGAGTACTTTCTGGACCGATGGAAAGAGTCCATCGAAATGGACATGGAAAATGGTGACGGATCGGAAGAGGGCTTTCAGAGCTTCTGCAAAGCACACGACATCACTTTTCCTGACTTGAAGGCGGCGACACCCGCATGCCTGCGGGACGTTGACTATCACGGGGAATACCGGCAGAGAAGGCGCCTCATTGATCTCTTGAGCAAACACAGGAAGGGCAAGAATGCGGCGCTGATCGAGCCCATTCTGGCGATGGCCGCCATCAGGAGAACCTCAAGAGGCTTGCGTCGCGATGTGGTCGACGGAGTGTGGGACGACGGGCCACTTCCGAATTGGGTGATCGCCTTTGAGGCTCATGACCCAATCACACAGGCGTTTGATGAAGAGAGCCGTTCCATGAATGAGTGCACGCATGCGCCGACGTGGATTGATTCTTTCGATTGCACGAACTCGGACGAGGTCAAGCGAGTTCTCGATCACGTTCGAAATGTTGTCGAGATCAACCGTCATCTGGTCGACCTCGGCAAAGCGCTCGATTCGCTTGAAAGGAGCACCCATCTTGGAGACACACATCAGTCTCAGTTCAATCGTGAGTTTCGAACTGCGTGAAGCGCTTCTTGTGTATCGCAGCAGCGAGCGTCGTTCGCCATCAACGAGTGTCGGCGCATTTGTGACAAAGCATAGCGTCCGGCTGAGCCAGTCCGGAATTCCTTCGCTGGATGTGGGTTCCCCCATTCAGCGTTCGGATATCTTCGAGTTGATCCAGCAGCTGCTCGGAGCATTGCCGGTCGAGTTCCTTCCGGCCAACGTTCTGGTACGGGCGCAAGAATCGATCGTCTGGTGGACACCGCCTGCGATCCGCTCCATGTTCTATGCAAAAGAGAAGGGAAACGAAGTTGCTTTCTTGTCGGGCAGCAGATTCCCTCAGCCAAGCCTTGTGTTTCGTGCTCAGACCGGCAGCCTCGATATACGCGCTCTTGCGTTCAACGAACGTCCTGATCCGAAGACGCCACTGTATCGCGCGCCCTATTGGAACGTGAACGACAGCGGCGAGGTTTGTCTTGGTACAACACAGGTTCCCAACGAAGTGACGATCGACTCGCTCGCTCGATGGGAAAACGCCTTTTTCGAGAGCGAGTTTACCCACCCCAATGCGACCAGGAAATTGACCGAGCACCCCGGTGGTTTCGTCGCTCTGTGGAAGTCACTGATCGGCAAAAGACACTTTCCGGCAAATTATCTGGTTGACGCCAAAGAAAGTCTGGGCAGCTTCATCCGGCGTGAGTCCGCGGACGGGTAGTCTCCTTCGTACCTGGCGCCGAATTCCATGGAGATCCATCCTGATGAAAATCGCGCACGTTCTTTCCGAAGAAAGACGGCACCGGCGTGCCCTCCGCATCCTCCTGATCGGCTGCGGAGGAAACGGCAGTGCGGTGTTGTTTGGACTGCCCTATCTGCACCATGCGTTGATCGCCTGGGGGAACCCCTGGGGTATCGACGTCACCGTGATGGCCGCCGATACCGTATCGCCGACCAATTGCGTTCGACAGCCATTCGGCGCGGCGGACGTGGGGCAAAACAAGGCCACTATCCTCGTCAACCGCATTAACATGTTCCATGGATTGATTTGGCGATCGGAGGAAGCACTCTTTTCAGGGGAAAGGCGGAATGTTTTCTCAGGCTATGACACCGCATTGGACATCGTCATTAGTTGTGTCGATACGCGCGGTGCCCGCCGCGAGATTCATGAAGGGCTCAACAATAAGACCGGCCCGTGGCGGCAGATTCGCTATTGGCTAGATGTCGGAAACAATGCCAACAACGGCCAGTTCGTTCTCGGCCAACCCTTGAACGATATCAATCGCGCGAGCAGGACGCGCCTTCGTACCGTGACCGAATTATTCCCGTCAATCATGGATACGACGCAAGGCGAGGGGAACACTCCCCAGTTGTTCAGCCGCCGAGGCCCTCGAGCGTCAGGAGCCCTTCATCAACAACGTGCTCGCATCGAGTGCCCTGGCAATGCTCACGAGACTGCTTCGCTATGGCACTCTCGATCATCACGGAGCTTTCTACAACGCCGTCACAGGGCGTTCTGTTCCGATGCCTATTGACCCCGAACTCTGGGAGAAGCAAGCACGCCGACTGCGAAGAAGGGTAAAGCCAGCGTGAGATCACAGGTCGCCTGGTCCATCCCATGTTTTCCGCTTTGTTCCAGATAATCGTTTGTACATGTATAGCAACCGAGAACCCCAAGTCTGTCAAAGCCGCTCGCGCCGATTGGTATGATGCTGAAACCTAGCGTGCCAGTGCAGCGCGCTCAGCCTGCTTCTTCAGACGCCGAACTTTGGCCCAACGCTTCTTTTGTGCAGTGGCGATGGCCTCCCGGGCCTCGGCGCTGAGAACTCTCTTGACTGGGCGACTCTCCACAGCTTGCTTTTTGGCTATGGTGATCCTTCCTTGAGGAGTGTTATTCGAAATGGCCATGGCACGAACCCGAGTAAGCAGCGCAATCGCTGCATCGATTTCCGTAACCAGACTTCCTGTTGTTGCCCGCTCGATCTTTCCTTTACGCATATTTCTCATATCCTCCCGTGAATAGATACATCCAGACTATCAGTCCGCCAATTTGTCGCTTGTCCTAGAGTCGCCGGAAAATGCAACTCCGAAATATACGTGACCCCTCGACTAGGGTTTAGCCTTCTCAATTCCTGTAGGTTGACGCAATTCGCGACATAAGGCGCGCTGATTCTAAAGGGGAAGGATTTGATTTCTGACACAATTCATGGCACAAATTGACGCAATTCGTGGCACAATCCTACATGTTCGACGCAATTCGTGGCGCGATCCTACACCAGTGTCCCTGTGTTCAGCCCTACGTGATATCGCGGTAGAGAAGTACGAGACCTGCTGTTATCACGAACTGATTCTTGCTCCCCCGGCGACAGGGTCCGCAGCTGCGAGGCAACACATCGTGAGATGAACAATCTTCGCTCGCGGTGCAACTGAACGGTCAGCAGTTGGACGCCGCTGCACTCCAAGTACTTGCCAAGCCAGCATGGATTAGTTCTGAATTTCTTAGCGACAATATTGAGCGGAACATATTGCTCAGCGAAGTGCTGGACGTCCGCTACGGAATACAGGGCTGATCGGCCTTGGCTCGGCTTACTTGAAGTGCCCAAGAATCCGCGAGAGGCAAGTTGAGGGACGGCTTCGCTGGGAATCTGTAAGAACGAAGCCACCTCTTTGCGGCTAAGATGTTCGCCACTCGCTTGCTTGTTCGATACGCGACGATAGTGGTGAAGAACTTCTATGGGAAAACAATAAGCTGTGATTCCCGGGAGGTGCTTCTCATGAGCCACTGGTACGAGCGTCCCAGCAACAACAGCTCGAAGGATTGCCCCAAGTTCATGAGTACGCCTGAGGCGGCGGATTATGCTTGCAAGCGGCAGTGTTGCCCCTGGATGCAGATTTCGGTTGAGTGGTAAGTGTCTGTCGAATGCATCTTTGATATTCATCACATCGTCGCGATGAAGATGGATACCATGCGAGAGACGGTGCTCAATGCCGTTTACAGATCGGATGAGGCCTTCGTGGGCGAGCTTCAACACCACACCCCTCTTCAGGCCCAATACGAGATCCGCTTCAGCGCGCCGTATATAGCTTGCACGCTTGCCATCTCTTTCAGCAATCCACCGAGTTAATGACTCGCGCGTAATCCAGCACTCAGTCCCATTTCCGCTCCGGCATTTGACGAAGATGCCCTTCAATGCCCCCCCATGCACGAGACCTTTAACAGATCTGGTGCCTATCACCCTGCCAGCCTCTGCGGCCACGATCCATTGGGAGTCAAGATGCCGGTGTCCACGTCTCGATCCTTTCCAATGGCGCGCAATAAAGTCTTCGAAGGCGTCGTGAAGAAACCCTGATTCCGCACGTGTAAACATGACAGTCATCTTCTTGTGTAATTTCCCAAATGTATCTTCGATGCTGCGAGTCGTTGGTGCTGCGATGTCTCCGGGAGCCATTCGCCGTAACATTTCATGAAAGGACTGGGGCCAGTTGGCTAATAACCCCGTCGCCGTCTTGCTCGTCTGAATTGCAGCGTCCAGGCTTGACGCAAATCGGCTGTGATGCATGAAGCTCGCGTTCTCTTCTTGAGTCGATCCGAGGTAAGCGATGATGCGCAACAATGGATCCAGATGCAGTTCGATTAGGGCAGCAGGAAATTCTGCAGCAGTCATATCAGCTTCGGCCGCCTCGACGGGGAAGCCGCCAGCGCGATAGATTGTGGCATTAATGGCCACCAAGCCCGAGTCCGCCGGCTCACTCCCGACCGTCCTCAAATCGAACTGGCAATAACATCGATGAAGGCTGGGCCTCTGCCAGCGGAGTCTTCGTCCGCACTTCGGACAGTGGTGGACAAGCACGCAACGATGGATCGGACAAGCGCAAACCAAACCGAGGTCCCAAACGCCCCACACCGCGGCGTGTTCGCTGAGGCACTTTGGGCATACTCGGGGGAATCCGTAATTGAGCCGATCCCCACCGATCAATTGGCCAAAGAATGATGTCGGTCCATACTGCCCCTTTGCATTGGTCTGCTTATAGCACAGGCGTCGCCACTCGGATGCCTCCAGGCGCAGCGCATAGGCAATTTGCTCGGTATTGTCGCCCCGTTCCAAACCCAGCATTTGAGTCAACCCTAAGAGCTCACCGAGAGCGCAGACACTCGTGCTGTATATTTGCGCTACCCTGCTGATGTATCCGCGAGCACTCTCAATTTCCAAAGGGTCAACACGAAAAGGGAGGCGGCCCAGGCCGATGATCTTGGAGCCAGATGGGTTTGAGGCGTTTGGTAATGATTGGGTCATGCATGTAGCTCGACACGTTCTACCCTGCGCCTATTTGGGGCCGACGGAATTGCTCTTGTCCCATTCGGCAACCGGACTGCAGGTGCCTTTTCCATGTCAAAGCCTTCTAAAAAGGGATTGGGGCTACCAAGACGTTCTGCCCAGACATTCACCGCATAGGATTGTGCGAGAGTCTCCGTCGTGATCTGTTTCCGTGGATGAGAGCTGGCGATTCGTGCCGCTCCGCGAAGGATCTTCATGGTGTAGCCAATCAGCCCGAATGAGCCGTAGTGCATGCGGAAAGCCATCTCAACATCCGAGAGTTCCGGCATCGTAAACTCGGGAAGCTGTTCCTGAACAGCCCGAAGAAACGCTCGATAGACTGTGCGTTCCTCTTTGTTGTCCCAGCGAAATGCGCCCATTCGGACGTTGGCGCCAAATCGACGGCGCAACTGCTCGTTCTGTCTGAGCACTTCCAAACAGCGGTCGAGTCCCAGCACGACGATGGCAAGCTTTGCTTCCTCGACCTGCTCCTTCAGCCAGTCTGCAACGTCGTTGGGAATATTCGCCTGGCGAACATCGACAAAATGCTGAAACTCGTCCAGAGCAAGGAGCCGCACACGACAGCGCTTGAGCAATTCGCGGAGCCGGATACTCTTGCTGACCGTAATTTCCTCGCGTCCATAACGGATCGCCTAATTGATACAGAAGTGTTTCGGCAAGGCTCTTTACCGTAGGCCGTGCGGGAACCTTGGCAAGCAGAACCGGCTGCTCAACGCCCCAAGTGTGATCCACCCGTGGATGCAGGTTTGCAAAGTAGGAAATGATGGTGGTTTTGCCGCTGCCGCTTTCGCCAACAATGGGACAGCACGCTGGCTCGGCGGTTGTGCCAAAGCTGTCGAAGCAGTCCTGAATACGCCGAACTGCGGTCGTAAACAAGGGATACTTGACCAATACCCGCTCTGAGCAGTCCATCATTTCATGCTTCCTCCGCAGCGAATGCGACCCTCTCCGCACTCGCAATGACAGGGGCCGGATGCGGCAGATCGAAGCCTGCTTCATACACCGGAAGGGTTTCGTCATCCTGAAAGAAGCTGGGCGCGATTGCATTCGGAGTCGCTCCAACAACGGGCATGTCTTTCGGGGGAACGAGTCGAATCCCCGGGTTCTCCAAGGTCTCCGTTGTGGATAGTTGCGGGGAGGGTTCTGACAAGAAACGCGCATGGCGTTTGCGGCCACGAGTCGATTTGCGGTGGAAGTCGCGATCAATAAACGCGCGAATCTCAGCCTTAGCCTGCGCCAGCGCCAGGGTGTCCGTTCGGGCATTCAGCCGCTCCAGGGCATAACGGCGAATGACCTTGTGCTGCCATAGCGAGAGCCGAGTGGCATAAGCTTGATTCAGTGCGGGAACCTGAATGTAGTTACCCTTGCGCTGGTCTAGGACGTTGATATGGCCCAAATCGCTCGGATCGGATGTCAGTTCGGCCTTGAAGGTGGTTCCCATTCCACGCCGCAGTTCACCGAGTTCGAGACTGTTGTACTTGAGCCCCTCCAGTTCTATTCCGTAATGAAAGACAACCCTCTGTGCTCTCATGCCGAGAACAACATCCAGTGCAGCAGCGTTCGGCGGCAGGGGAGGCGGTAGGCCGATGGTTTCAGTGCGCCATTTCTCTGCCGGCAGTTCCTGAATGCCCCGATGCGGGGTTTGCAGGTATACGTCGATGATCCATTTGTGAAGGATCTCGCGGAAGGTGCTGAGCAGAACGACAGCGTGCTTGGTGGGGTCGTAATCGTCGCGCTCCAGGATGCCGCTGAATGTTGTCCCGGGCACGCCATGCATGAGATCGCGGTTCATGGTTCCCTGGAACCGCTCAAGCGTCCCCTTGTACCATGGCACCAGCACCTTTGCATACTGGATATCTGTGCCGATCTGCAAGCAGGCATGCTCAAAATGCGTCGAATGGAACTCGGGAGGATTATCGACGACGACCAACTCCGGAAGGCCGTGGCACTCCCACTGATTCTTGATCGAGGGAAATTCACGTGACACATAGGTCTTGGGCAGAATCGCATGCTTCAGACATCGCATCACTGCCAGGCAACTGGGCGGCTCGAAACCGGTATAGAAGCCCATTGGACATCGGGTGTATTCATCGAGGGCCGTGGTAATTGTCGGCCTCCCCAGTGGCAACATACTGTCATCATCCACAACGATCATGTCGGCGGGAGTGTGATCCATCACGACGCGCTGAAGAGCACGAGACGCGGTGGGTCCAGTCATCGACACTCGAAACTCCATGTCGGCGTGCCGTTTCCCGTAGCGCGCCAGTGTCAATTCAAAGGGAGTCTTGCGTGCTATCTCGCGGTAGACCGTCCTCTGGCTTGGCGAAGGAAGCCTGCTGTCCATGGGGCGGAATCCGTTTTCATCATTTACGCGGCGCAGGATTTCCAAGTGCACTTCAGGAACGCGCTTGCGCTCCGGCGTCATGTACAACTCAGTGATCACCTGGTCGCTAATCGCTTTGACTTCCGGAGCCATTCGAGAAGTGCGGTTGCCGCGTTCGGCGTACTGGAAAATGATCGCGCGTATGTCCCGGCCCGCCGATACCCATTTGCGGTAGTCCCGGCACACCGTGCGCCAGCTGGGTGGATTTTCATCGTTGGCCTGTTTCGAGAGGGTGCCGATGAGAGGCTCTATGGTTCTTCGGCTGATGGCGATCGGCTGACGCCGATCGAGTTCTTTGAGATATTGAACGCGGACCTGCGCCAGCGCGACCAGTTCGGACGGGTATGCAGAAATATCTCGCTCCAACTTTCCGGCCAGTTTATGCACTGCGGGACATGCGGCGTCGACTCTCGAAATGAAGGACAGTTTTCCGGTGGCGAACAGGTCGAGCAGTTCGCTCTCCGTAAGCGTACGCCATTCTCCCGTAGCAGCGTTTTCAAGCTGCCATTTGGCCTCAGGCAACCGACGGAGAAACTGAAACTCGTTCGGCCCAATCCTTACGGACTGCCCTCTTCTAAATGCGAAATGCGACATCCCCGCTCCCTGCGCAGGTCAGCGGCTGCGCGCCCTGTTGAGGGGAAGGCCAGACCTGTGGGCCAGTGGGTATACAGCTTACTTCCGAATCCAGCGTGACCGGCTCCCACCAGTTCACGTGTAGCGTGCCATCCAGAACCGTCCGAAGCACGCTCTGAATGGGAATTTGATGGAGTTCGCACAACGTGCGCAGACAATATCTTGAAGTGGAAGCAAATGCTCGTCGGATTTTCTCGCGCTCAATGGGAGCGACCTGCGCACATCTATAGCGCAGAATCACTGCGACGTTGCTAAAGCGCGGCTCGGCACAAATTTCGGCTTTTCGCCATACGCGGAAGTGATAGCCGTGCTCATCGAGAAGTTCGCGAATCAGAGTAAACCGCTCCTGATTGGCAGGCAGGTCAGCCTCGACGTCGTCCTTGATCTCGACGACTTCCCGGTGCGAACCCCACGCCACCAAAATGTCCGGCGTATATCGATGCCTTCCTCCGTTGAGGTGATAGTCCAGGTGGAACGGCTGCTCTTGCCAATCATTGGTCCGTCCAGTCGCCAGTAGTACTTGAAATGCCCGGAGCTCATTCTGCGATTCGGCGTGACGTGATCGGCCGCTGAAAACATCGGCAACTTTCCCTTGTACGCCCGCTTTGGACCGGCTCACTGGCTCTCGCGCTCGTTCCAGATAACGGAAATCAATAGCTTCGGCGAAACCGTGAGATGAGCGAAACGTGATTTGGCTGCGTCGAAGGTCCGGGCCGCTCAGTCCGTACATTTTGCCCTCCATCCAGCAAAGCAAAAGTCGCGTCGTGCTTACCCGTTGATCCGTCCTACAATAGGATTGACATATCCTATAAAAGGAAATACAACATACGTCAAGAGGAATGTCAACAGAAAAGGATCGTCAGCCATGCCTCGGGAAGCACGCAATATCTACAGTTGGATCGGGAACCGAATCCGAGAACTGAGGACAGGTTGGGGAGGCATCGGTATCAGCCAGGAGGAACTGGCGGAAGCAATAGGGACCACGGCCAACACCATTTCCCGGTGGGAAACGGCGATCTATAAGCCATCCATCTCGGATCTGGACATGCTGGCTCAGTTCTTCAATGTGCCCATCGGTGCGTTTTTCCCGGTGATACAGCCATCTTCTCAGATCAATGCCTTGCTCACTGCCACGCGTGGGCTCGACGACAACGATCTGGAAGAGGTGACGCTCTACGCGCTGTTCAGAAGAGCGCGCCAACCAAAATCTCGCAAATAATCCACACCCATTCCAACAAAAGCAGCAGGTCGCAGTCGCTGGCGTTCTGTGTCATTAATTGCGTCAGTTTGTGTCACGAATTCTGTCACGAATGTCATTAATTGCGTCAACCTACAGCCACTCTCCCTCCATTCCTAAGGATCGAACACCATGAAACCTTCAGAACTCTACGAGGCGCTTCATGCGCTGATCAGCGAACGTGTGCCCCTGCACATTTGGGGCGCGTGCGGCGTTGGGAAGTCACAGATCGTTGGCCAAGTGGCCGCCGACCGAAAGTGCGAATTTCTCGATATCCGGGCGGTACAACTTGACCCCGTCGATCTGCGTGGCCTGCCACGGATCTCCGCCGACCGCGCCGAGTGGGTGCCGCCGAAATTCCTACCGATCGACGGAGAGGGCATTCTGTTTCTGGACGAGCTGACTTCAGCCCCGCAGATGACCCAGGCTGGCTGCTATCAACTCGTCCTCGACAGAAAGCTGGGCGAGTACCGGCTTCCGGACGGCTGGGTGGTGATCGCGGCCGGCAATCCAGCATCGGAACGGGGCGTACACTTCTCGATGCCCAGGCCACTGCGGAACCGTTTCGTTCATCTCGATCTCGAACCGGACTTCATGGATTGGTGCAAGTGGGCCGTAAAGGCCGGGATTCGTCCCGAGGTCATCGCATTCCTGCGGTTCAAGCCAGCGCTTCTTCACGACCCCGATGCGACCGCTGACGTGAATGCGTGGCCGACACCGCGCTCCTGGGAGATGGCCTCGAATGTCCTGAGTGGTTTCGCGCGCCGACAGCAGAGCGGCTTCTTTGCAAGCACTACGGAGATTGAGGCGCAGCTGCTTGAGGGAACGATCGGAGAGGCGGCAACCATAGAACTAGTGGCCTTCTTGCGCCTCTTCAGGCAGCTGCCATCGATCGACGAAATTCTGCTCAATCCCGACGTGGCTCCACTTCCCGATGAGCCTTCGGCGAGGATTGCCATTGCGACGGCTCTCGGGCGCGCACTCACTGACCATTCGATCGCGAAGGGGATCCGGTATCTCGATCGGATGCCGACCGAGATGCGCGTACTTGCAATGCGCGATGCCGCCGCCCGCGATCGGGCCATTACCCATACGCCGGAGTTCGTCCGCTTCGGCGTAGAACACGCGGTGTTATGTTGCGTTTGAAGTTATGTTGTGTAGAAGGCGACCACAAGGCAGAGCATTTTTAGCCCACCGGTGCGGCATAGACGTCCTTCTCCGCGCCTGATGCATCTTCTCGCCGCACCGCCGAGCTAAAAATGCTCTGCCTTATGTGGTAAGCAACATAAGTGGAGGTCCTGCAATGATCACCGAACGCGCCATGCTGGCAGCGATCCACATTAGCGTCTGGACCGCAATCAAACATGACCGAAAGGTCAGCCGGGAAGTTGCCGAGCAGCACGGAGCCCATGTCGGTGCCGGCCGCTACAACAAGCAGCTGCTTCGGGAGGCGGAAAGGCTGGAATCGCTTCGCGCGCTGTCGGGGCAGATCCGCCAGTACTTCTACAAGATCACTCTGCCCTGGTCCGACGAGGGTTATCGCCTGCTGCCAGCCCACTTCTACTTCGAGCTGACCACGAAGATGAGGGAGTTCGAGCAGGCATTCGCGCAGCAAGTCGAGGAGTTCCTGGCCGTCTACCCCAGCTACATCGAGCAGGTCCGTCCGGAGCTGAACGGGCTCTTTCGGGAGGAAGACTATCCGCCGACGGATAAATTGCGGAGCAAGTTCGGCGTTAAGCTCGAAGTTTTGCCCATCCCGAGCGGCAACGACTTCCGTGTGACGCTTTCCGAGGAGGAACAGGCACGGGTGGCGCGGGAGATCGATGAGAACGTCCGGCAGTCGCTTCAGAAAGGGACCGAGGACCTCTGGACGCGGCTGAAGGGCGTCGTTGCGCACATGGTCGAGCGCCTCAATGAACCCGAGTCGCGTTTCCACGCTTCGCTGGTGACCAACATGTGCGAACTCGTTGAATTGCTTCCTCGCCTCAACGTGAATCAGGACGAAGAACTCAATCACTTCGCCGAGGAGATTAAGAATCGGCTTTGCGGATTCACCGCACGAGACCTCAAGAAAAACGAGATCCTCCGCGTGGCAACGGCGAACGATGCCGCCGAGATCCTGACGCAGATGGACGCGGTTCTGCGCGAGCGCGGGCAGCAGATCGATTGTTCGTCGAATGCCGCGAGCGCCGACGACATTTTTGCGCACATGGCAGCCTACATGGAGGCTCCAGCGTCATGAAACACCTCCTCCTACTCTCGACCGACCTGCGCATTCAGAAGGCGCGGACTACGCTGCTGCTCGACCACCCCTTCTTCGGCACGCTGCTGTTCCGGCTTGGAGCCAAGCCATCGAGTTTGATCGCGACGATGGCCACAGACGGGGTTTCTCTCTTCTACAACCCGGAATTCGTCGGCACTCTGAATGCGGCAGAGCTGGCCGGCGTCCTGGCTCACGAGGTCATGCACCCGGCCCTACAGCACCACACGCGTCGCGGCGATCGGGACCCAGCGCGATGGAATATGGCTTGCGACTATGCCATCAATCCGATTCTGCTCGATGCCGGCCTGACGCTTCCAAAAGACATTCTTATCGATCACCAGTTTCGTGGCATGTGCGCAGAGCGCATTTACAACCTGATCGAGGAGGGAAAGAACCAAGAGGGTTCGTCTGAACAGACGGAGAGCAAACCGGGAAGCGGATCAGGCGCAACAGAAGACAAGGCGCCTCAGGGCGATCACATTGCAAACGAGCCTCTGGCGCCTTTGACTCCGGGCGGAGTTGGGCAGGTGCTCGATGCCCCGGCAGCGGAGCTGGGGGCGGGCCCGTCGATCTCCGAGCAGGCACGTGAATGGAAAATCGCTGTCGAGCAGGCAGAGAGCGTAGCGAAGCTGGCCGGCAAGCTGCCCGGAGGCGCTGTGCGAACCCTTGAAGCAGCGCGGTCCGCCGGAGTGGACTGGCGTGAACATCTCCGGCGGGCGTGGTCCGATACCACCCCGGCCGACTACAGCTGGATGCACCCCAACAGGCGGCATGTCTGGTCAGGATTGTACCTGCCGGGGATCAGATCGGAAGGAGTCGGGGAAATTGCAGTCGCGGTTGACTGCTCCGGATCGGTCAGCGCGCGACAGCTGGGGCTCTTCGAATCGGAGATTCGGTCGATCCTGGCCGGACAGCGCCCAAGGCTGGCGCATGTGCTCTACTTTGACGCTGCCGTACAGAAGGTCGAGACGTATCAGGCCGGCGAGCCGATTTCGCTGATGCCGATTGGCGGCGGAGGCACAGATTTTCGGCCCTGCTTCCACTGGCTCCGTCATCAGGGAATTGTCCCGCAGACGCTGGTGTTCCTTACCGATCTTTGCGGCACGTTTCCAAGCGAAGCGCCACCGTATCCGGTAATCTGGGCGTCCACGGAAGCTCGACCGTCGCCATTCGGGCAGGTTGTTTCGATGGAGGCAGCTTGAGTCTCGGCTGTTGGTTCAGGCATATGAATAATCCAAGCGGGCAGACCCGACTGGCCCGTTGCCAAGGGGACACATGCCAACGATAGCCTTAGGAGCTAGCGCCGAAAGGCTTGGGGGTTCAAGTCCCCCTTCCGCACCAGATTCAAACTAAACGATTTATGATGGGCCAGCCTAACACGGTTGGCCCTTTAGTTTTTGGATCGTAACCGTAATCGTAACCGTATCGCGATTTTCCCCATTTTCTGTTAGTGGGAAACTATCAGAGAGGACGGACCACGATCCGGCGAACCCATGGATCAGAACCCCCAGAACGCGCTCGACGGAGATGAGCAAATCATAGAGTCGCTCCAAGCTGAAATCGAGAAGGCAGAACCGTCACGGCGCAGCCGAATTCTCGAGAAGTTCTTTCTGGCGGCGTTGAGCAGTATCCCTTGGGTCGGTGGAGTGTTGAGCGCCGCCGAAACCTATCGAACTGAAAAAGGCGCGCACCGGCTAAACCACTTACAGACGGAATGGTTGAAGGAGCACCAGAAGAAGATTCAGCTTCTGGGTCATACTCTGCAAGAAATTGGAACCCGTTTAAGCAGCCTCGGAGATGAAATTGAGGAGCGCATCCAGAGTGAGGAATATCTCTCTCTGGTTCGGAAGGCGTTTCGCATCTGGGATCAGGCTGACACGGAGGAGAAGCGCCGACTACTTTCGAATGTGATAACCAATGCAGCGGGTACCAGAGCGTGCTCAGACGATGTACTCCGTCTCTTTCTGGATTGGATCAATCTGTACAACGAGGTTCACTTCGCGGTTATTAGGGAGATATTCCAAAATCCAGGATCAACGCGCTTCGATATATGGTCGGGGCTTTACGGCGAAATCCCGCGTGAGGACTCGTCTGCGGCGGATTTGTACAGGTTTCTAATACGAGAGTTGAGTACAGGAGGCGTTGTGAGGCAAGAACGGGATATCAACTCCGTCGGCCAATTCGTGCGGAAACGACCGCGACATGTTCGGCACGGAGGAGCTCAAACGACGATGGAATCGGCATTTGAAGACACTAAGCCTTACGTCTTAACATCTCTAGGCAGAGAATTCGTGCACTACACAATGAATGAACTCGTCCATCGCATAGCGGGCGATTCTGAGACGCAGCAGCCTCCGGATTGAACCGCCGACGCCGGCCTTTTCAGGGCGTTAATAAGCAGTACTTGCAACTACTTACATGACTTATAAATACGCCGAAATACGCCGAAATACGCGTAAGACGGGCCAATCACGGGTGAGGATTACGGGTGGAGAAATCCACCCGCTTCGGTAGTCACATCCGGGCAATCGGCGATTCGCGCTAGCTAGAACCTGAGCAGGTACGAGACTTTCATATAGATCGTCTTTCCGTCGTTCATCAGTGACGAATTTGTCGGCCCGAGTATCGGCGCGCCGGGGTCGCACATCCCGCGGGCCTCGCGCGTGCACAGGGCGCGATCGAGATTGGCGAAGTTCCCGATGTATCCGAAATAAACAGCCGTCCCTGGATGTGGCATATAGGTGAATAGAGCATCGGCGAACAGCGTTTTCGAGTTCGGCGCGTCCGTCAGATCGGCATGGGGGAGCGTCGAAATGTACTGCCCCGTCAGGTTGAACGACGCCGCCTTTGTCACCTGGTAGTTCCAGCGAGAGATCAACTCGTGGTTGTCGTAGACCAGCGCGCCGGTTTCAGGCTGCGTGAAATGCGTGAACACATACGTGTTCTGCAGATCCAGCGCCCCCAGCGGCTTTACTTGAAGATTCACGTTCGGAGAGTCCGCACGCACCGGGACCGGACCGCTGCCATCCGGGGGAGAGTAGTTGATCGTTTCGCCCTTGTTGAACCCGCCGCTCACAGCCACGTACGAAAACGGCGCTGTATAAAGATTCACGCCCGCGCTCTGGCTGTGGTACTCCACATTCTCAGGCAAGGCGGAGTAGTCGATGGGCCGCAGGCGGTCCTGCCCCAGTTCAACGATGGCCGAGATGGACGTGTTCCCTTTGAAGTCCACACTGTAGCGAGGTATCACGTAGTAGTCGAGCGGAACGCCATTGTGATCCCAGATGCGCTCGCTGTAAACGCTTGGCCCGTGCGAGAGCACCAGACCGCTGCCCGGGCGAAACGTGTAGGACACTCGGCCATTCGGCTGGCGCACATCGGGCCTCTGAAAGAATCCGGTATCGCTGACGAATCCAGCCGAAGTGTCGCTGTACGCCGTCCACCAGTTCCAGTGCAGGTCGGAATAGCTGAGTTCCTGCAGCCACGCCTGCCCGCTGCAACTCAGCGCATACGTCAGGCACGGCTGCTCGCCACTCGTATTGTTGCTTATGTTTCGAGTCTCTGATGTAAGACCCTGGCCGGTCACAGTCCAGCGATTCTTGATGCGGAAGCGGTAGTCGATCCCGCCGGCGCGATTGAAGGAATCGAGATATTCGCGATCGGCATAGATCAGCCCCACATTGGAGAGCGACCCGATATCGCGATTCAGCCGGCCGACATAAACCTTGGCGCGCTTGTTGTATGAGGGGTCATGCTCGGGCACGAGCTGGCCCGGGCTGCGATCGTCCACCCCGAGCAGACCCATCGCCCATCCGCCCAGTTTGCCGGTGAGCCGAGCCCCGTACTGAGGCTTCACGATGCCAGTGGTGTAGTAGAGGTTGATGGGCGTCATGAAGTAGCTGCTGTTCTCAATAAAAAACGGCCTCACCTCGGCAAAAAATGGCGGAAAGCGTTGGTTGGGAACCGCGGGATTGTCGATGCCCACCTGGCTGAAGTCGGGATTCACTGTGGTATCGAGCACCAGGCTGTTGTGCAGGATAAACTTGGCGTCCAGGCCGCCGTAGGCTTCGAAAGGCTTGACCTCAAAATACGGATTGAGCGGGTCCACGCTGTTCAGGTTGCGCAGGTTGCGCGTCAGCACATACGGCTGGAACTGCAGGTTCTGCCCATGCTCGACATCGCGCATACCCTCCACCTCCATGTCCTGCGTCAGGCTGCCGGCGATGTTGTGATTGCTGCGCGGCCAGAAGTCGTTCTCGCTGGTGTGCGAGATGTTGCGCTGCAGGATGATGCCCCAGGTGCGCATCTCGCCGGCATCCACCTTGGCGAAGTACAGGCTTGAAAATGGAATGCGCATCAGCACGGCGTACCCCGAAGGGGTGCGTTGGCCCCACGAGTCCCACACCGTGTCGAACGACGAGTCGAAACCGCTCTGCTCGCTGAACAGGGCGTCGGCCTGAATGCCGAGCGGGTTAACCTGGAACACGAAGGCGCGCCGCTGGTCGTGAAATGTATCCAAAAACAAGGCTACGTTGTCATCGTCGGCCAGCGAATCGCGCGCCAGCATGTGGGCGCGGATGAGCTGCGGGTCTGCCTCGCTGCAGATAAACGCGACGAACAGGGCTTCGTGAGTATAGCCCAGATAGGCAGTCGTGGGCTGAGAAGCGACCTGGCCATCATTGGGATAGCGCTGAACGAAGTTGGTGATGCGCATCATAGTGCGCGGGGCGCCGGTGAGCGAAGGCGCCAGGAAATCTCGGAGTGAGGGAGCGGCTTCGAGCTGGGGAATGATAATGTGGCCGGGACCGAGCGTCATGCCCCCCGCGGCGCTGATTGCGTTCGGTTCGGCGGCTGAGTCGAGCGCCAACGAGGGCGGCGGGGCATCGGGGAGCACCGGCGGCGCTGAGCCCGCAACACGCACTGCCGCGGCGAAAAACAAAACCAAAGGCAATAGCAACCTTCGGAAAAATACTGAACTCATCGATCATCCTCTGAATGCTGAACTCTGCTTGTCTAATCCGAGGGTCCAGCAATTCTGGCATTGAAAAGCTACTACGCCACTTCCTTTTTCTTCCGTCTTCTCGCGGCCTGTGCTGCGATCAAACAGATCGGGAAATCCTCACCTTCGTATTGAGGGAGACTAATGCTCAGCCGGTGTGCTTGCGGTCTGGCGCTATCCGCGTAGACGCGAGGAACAGCGCCGCTAAAAGGCGACGACAACTATGGCGCAGCTACTTCAGTGACACCGTACCCAGGGTTTCGAAAAGGCCTGCCCGAGGTCGCATAGGCGGAACGCGACGTCGTCGTAGTCCAACTCGGCAAGCAGCCAATTGGCCGCGTCACAGGGCAGGAATAATTTCACTTGTGAAGCAACTTCGCTCCGGATCGCAGGTGCCCGCCCAGTGAGCATAGGCGACGCCTTAGAGGGAATCTTCGCCTGTGGTGTCACAGCGATGCCGAACATATCGGAATTATTCATGGCTTCTCCTCTACAGCCTCATGTTCCCACTGAATGCAAACCTAGTCGTTGCTCAGTTGGGGGTATGTACATGCTCTGGAGCAGGTAGGGAGATCAACTTGAATGAATGGAGGGAGTTTCAAGGAAGGGAGATTTCAAACATAGAAGGAAACTACGTGAATTTCAGTCTGCGGCTAACAGCAGTTCAGGTTTTCGCAGCAGGATTTTACCTCGCCGCTTCGCCAATATACCCGTTCGTTGCCACTCTCTTAGACAACGGCTGACTGTAAATGGCGTAACGTTCGCTCCTTCAGCCAAGTCTTCGTTCAAGATTCTCATCTCAATGCCATCATGAGTGGCTTCACCGATTGCGCTTGCGAGGCTGACCAGTAAGTGGGCAACCCGTCCATGCGCATCATTGGAACTGAGTGAAACATGAGCTGCAGTCGACCACGCGATATTTTCCGTCACCGCAATGGATAGGGCATTGTCCAACAGTGCGGGGAACGTAGTCGCTAATTCCCGAATGGTGTGCCGCTCCCACACTAACGCGCAACTGTCAGACAGCACTTCGGTGCTGGCCAGATATTGGGACGGGATCGAAAGAATGGCAGCGCCACCAAAAATCTGTCCGGCAGTTAACCAATTGAGAAGTATTTTCCTCCCGTCACTCGTGATAACGAAGTGTCGGCCATGACCACTGGTGAGCAGGAACAATCGTTCCGCTTGGTCTTCCTCGTTGATGATCACAGAGGAGGCACGGAATTGCCGATGTTTTGCGACGGAAAGGATAGAGTCGAGTTCGGCCTTCGGCAGCCCCGCTAGAAAGCGAGGCCTAAGCCCATCGGGAAGGCCGACAATCTGGTTTCCGAGCGACAATTTGCACGCGCAATTCACAAGATTCTCTTTTCAGCCCACACTGCAACGTTCAGTGGATGACGCAGGTATCTTAGCCTAGCGGTACCCTCCGAGAGCGAGCGACTCCGTGCAGATTTACGTGACAGTTTACATTTACAGTTCTACTGTATAGTATTCCTTTTGGTGGAAACGGTAAAGACCTTCACGCTGGATGACATCGCCGCACTGGCCGAACTGCCGCGTCGGACAGTCCGGTACTACATCCAGACAGGTCTGGTGGACCGCCCGCACGGCATCGGCAAGGGAGCCTATTACACGGGGCGACACGTCGAGCAGCTCCTTCTGGTCCGCAAATGGCAACTGGCCGGGCTCTCTCTCGAGCGGATTGGTGAAGTACTGAAGCAGCAGACAAACGGGCCGCTGCCGCCGGCGCCACGGCGAAAGGGTACCGTCGAGGTCTGGAGCCACCTTGTTGTCGGGGATGGCGTCGAGGTGACCCTGGACCCCAGCCGCTCTGGTCTCAGCCCGGAGCAGGTTCGGGCATTCTTTCGGGGAGTGGCGCAGGTATTCGAGCAAATTCAGAAGGAAGAGGAAGAAAGATGAGCAGTTTGGCTTGCGCCCTCAGCGGCGTTCAAGGTGAGCGGGTTGCCCTAACCAACGTCACGGTCTGTGCGGTCCTGAATGATCTCCTCGCCGAGGTGACCATGTGCAAGTCTCACCGCAACGAAGAGCAGGTGAACATTGAGGCGGTGTACACCTTCCCACTCCCGCTCGATGTGGTGCTGCTCGATCTGCAGGTGGAGATCGGCGGCCGGTTGCTCAAGGGCGTTGTCGTTGAAAAGAAGGCCGCTGAGGAAGAGTACGAGGACGCAATTGCCGAAGGCGATGCAGCCGTCATGCTCGAGCAACTGGAGCCCGGACTCTACACGATGAATGTCGGGAACCTCCTTCCCAACGAGAACGCAACCATCACGTTCAGCTACTCGATCCTGTACCGCTGGGTCGGTGAGCGCCTCCGCCTTTTCATCCCGACCACAATCGCCGACCGGTTTGGCGATTCACCCCAGGCCCCGCATCAGGCGCCCGAATCCTCACTGGCCGTGGAGAATCATTTCTCGCTCTCGATGGAGATTTTCGGGAGCCTGCGAGACGCGCAGTTCACCTGCCGGTCGCACCAGGTCACCCTCACCAGATCCACTGACAAGGTGGTTATATCGCTCCAGCAGGAGCAGGCTGCCATGGACCGGGACTTCATTCTGAATGTCAAGGTCCTGAAAGCTTCCCGCAGCTTCGCAGTATGCGGACCGGACGGCGATGGCGTGGCGGCGGTTGCAAGCGCCGCCTCTCTCTTGCGCTCGAAGATCGTGCGTCCGAAGGTCAGGCGGACGCGCTCCCAGGCTACGGAGAGAGCGTCGAGCTGTAAACAGTCTCTTGAGAAGCAGCCTTGAACGGTGGAGATCAATTGCTTTTCGGTTCTGCGAGCTTTGACAGGTGGTAGATGGCCGCCGCGGCGGTGTACTGCACTTCCGGCTTTGGATCGGCCATTGCGCTCATGATCCCGACGATGAGCCGTGGATCGTTTCGTTGCGCGATCGCATCCAGGGCGGCAGCCCGGACGATCCAGGTCTTGTCGACCGGGGCCTTCACAAGAGCCTCGCCGCCTTTCGTGAAGGAGTCGTAGGCGGGTGCAGCCGCGGCTTTCACGAGAGCCTCGCCGCTTTTCGGATCGGGGTCATGGGCCAGTGCAACCGCGGCGGCTGCACGGACCGGCGAGACGTCGTCCTTGGTTAAGGTCTTGTAGACACCGTAGCTAAGTCCCCCAAAAGGAACGAAACCGATTCCGGTTTCAAAGCCGAATATCGCCATTTTTTTGGGATCGCTCAGCATTTTTTTCTCCTCTTCGATCAGACCCTGGCCGCTTTTGCGCTCACCTGTTAAAACTGCGTAATAGACCAGGTATGCGCTTGGGTCGCCGAGTAGCCTCAGCGAGCCCGCCGCGGCAAGGATGACACCGACGTCCGGGTCCTTTAAGGCTCGCTTGAGACCTGGAATTGCGCTCTTGGCTCCCATGTGGCCGAGGGCTATTGCAGCAGCGCTGCGAACCTCCGCGGAGGAGTCGTGCAAGGAACCGGCAGCGAGCTTCTCGGCGGCGGAGTCATGTGGAACCAGGCCCAGTGAGCGAATGGCAGTTGCCCTGATGTGAGCACTTTTGTCCGATGCGCCGGCCGACAGCAGGCTCCAGGACAGTTGTTCAGGGGTCTGGGCTGAAAGCAGCGAGAACGACGCAACAAGAGCAGCGAGGACGGCGAGCCACTTCGCACAGGAATTTCGATTGATCGGATACATTTCTTCTCCAGACTGGGTTAGACGCTCAATTTACATCGCGCAAGCGGTCAGTACGGTACGAAGACCGGTAATGTTTTTCAACTGGAATCAATGGCGGGGCAGCTCCAGCGCATCACGGAAAGCTGGGCCGCCCGGCCCCCGGTGGCCGACTTGCCGCCCAATGACCCTGAAGTGGCGAGGTGGAGCCAGCGCCACTTCGCATCGCCTGGACACGTTCAAGGCCGATGCCGAGTATCACTGGGCCAGCCGGTTCAGGTTGGGGGTCAGTTCTTCTCCATCGGCGGCACAAGCGATCCGGCACTCTATGCAGCAGCCCCTTTGTCCGGGAGTAACAACGGTAGCCCCGGCACCAACGGCTACATTGCGCAATTCGCCTACTGGCCGATCCTGAACATCAATCTCAATCTCAACTATGCCGGCTACACGAAGTTCAATGGCGCGTCGGTGAAGAACTACGATGGCGCTCAGCGCAACGCTTCAGACAACAACACCGTGTATCTGACTCTGTGGGTGAGCTTGTAAGCCATTCCAGAGGCGCACCTGCCCTCTGTTGCAAGCTTACCTTGGTTTTCTCGAAGCGAAGAGGCGGTCCGTTCCCCCCAAGAACAGACCGCCTCTTCGCATCTTCTGGCCTGCTTTGGCACATCCCTGCCGCTGTCATCCTGGATCGGCCTGCGCCTGTTTTTCGTTATATAGGAGTAGGGGTCAATTGACGCAAAATCTCTAGGCGCTCAGTGAGCTAGTAGGGCGGAATTCTGGGCTCCGGGAGAATCACCGCCATCCATGTAAGTTGAGTTGGGCCTCCGGCCCGCGGAATCCCATGAAAATCGCTGCGACCCAAGCAATAATTGAGGGCGGCTGGGAGTGGCGAGATCGATTTGACAGTGGAGCTTCTGAAGCCGAATGTAAGTTTGATCCGGAGCGTGCGTGATTGAGCGAATAAATGGCGCGTTGTCTCTCCCTCCCGGGAGCGGCAATAGCCCGAGACCCAGGTTAATGTAATTCCGGCACGTTCTCCATTCCCGCCAGGAGGAAGCTATGCCTTACAGGGTGGCGGGGATCGATGTTCACAAGAAGAAGCTGTCCGTGGTTGTGGCGGACGTCGAGGAAGATGAGTATCGATTTGAGCGACGCTGGTACGGCAGCAACCCTGAACAGTTACGGGTGCTGTCGGAATGGCTCATCGAGCAGCAGGTCGAGGAAGTGGTGATGGAATCGACCGCGCAATACTGGAAGCCTGTATGGGAAGCACTGGAGCGATTTTGGAAGGCGAAGTGCCAGAGTCGTGAAGGTGCAAGTCGGATGTCAGGGTCACTACATCTGGCGCAGGCGCAGTCTAACCGCGGGCGGCGCGGGCGCAAGTCAGATTTTCGAGACGCCGAACGTTTGGTGAAGCGGCTCGTATCAGCGGAGCTAGTCTTGAGCTTCGTGCCCGATGCCGAACAACGTCTGTGGCGAACACTCACCCGCACCAAGTATCAACGGACGCGTGACAAGGTTCGTCTGCAGAACCAACTGGAGGCACTGCTGGAAGAAGCCCATATCAAATTATCCAGTTTGGTTTCGGATCTGTTGGGTGCCAGTGCACGTCGTATGCTTCGGGCGCTTGCGGATGGAGGAAGTGATCCTGCGGCTCTGGCCGCCTTGGCCGATCATCGCTTGCGCGCCATCCCGGCCCAACTGCATGACGCTCTGGGTGCCTGCACGGAGATCAACCCGGTCTATCGCCGGCTGGTCAAGTTGACGCTCGACGACTTCGAATTCGTCGAGCAGCAGATCAGTCAACTGGACCATGAGATCGCCAGTCTGCTTCAGGGGAATCAGGATGCAGTCGAGAGACTCGCGGCAGTCCCCGGGCTCGGAGTAGATTCGGCGCAACAGATCATCGCCGAAGTTGGTGCCAATGCAGCCACTTTCGCGTCAGCTAAAAAGCTCTCCTCGTGGGTAGGAGCATGCCCGGGTATCCACCTGTCGAAGACCGGAGTCAGTGACTTCCACTTCTTCTTTGCGCGTTGGCTGCGACGAATCAGAACGTTCCGCCAGAGCCGATTGATGCGCTGTCTGAAGGTGCGCAGCTGACCGATCTTCCCGGGAACAGCATGGCATTGGTAGTAGCCAGTGGGCACTCTCCGAAGCCATGCACCGACCTGACTGATACGATGATGCTTCCGGCTGAGAAGCTCAACCTTGATGGTCTCCAGCTTTGTCACCATTCGCTGTTTCGACGTAATCCGCCAGACGGTGAATGTATCGGTCTTGTGGCGTCGCCCACAGTAGTTTCTGGACAAGTCTTGGGTGATATTTACTTTCCGCACACAGCGTGGACGGCATAGAAGGTGTGATCCGCTGCCGGTTCCTGCATCCCGATTCTGCCGGGATCGATGTTGGAGCGAGTGAGCTATTCGTCGCAGCAGGCGCCGGTCACGATCCCCAGTCAGTACGCCGTTTTCCCACCTTCACGCGCGATCTGTATACGCTGACCGATTGGCTCGAGCACTGCGTAGTGCGTTCTGTCGCGATGGAGTCAACCAGCGTCTCTCACTCCGGCAGGCCGTGAGGGATTCTTCACGGAAATCTTCGAGCCTGCTGCGGACCGTTCCGCGGCGCCGACGCCTGCCAACGAAGAGTTGATCGGCCGGGCGCTCGCTGTTGCTCCAAGGTACGGACTGGAGCTTCTTCCCCCGGCATAACGGGTTTCATCGGGACCACAAAAAGATCGATCAAAGAAGAGCTCTATAGAAAGAGTGGTCTCCTCAGGCGAACGTCTCGTTGGCAGGCTTGCCTGGAAGATCTGCAGAAGCGGTGCGGGCCAAATTATTCATTTCATCAGAAAATCGCAGCTTCGGTCCGCGTACCCGTGTTGGAACTTGCCCCAATGATGAGCTGTCGAAGCGGCGCAATGAAAGTGAAGACTACCAAATCGTCGGACCGTTCGGATTCCTTGACCTTTCGTAGACTCGTCGTCTGCCATTCCGCGGAGGCCTGCTGATGTGACGAAAGAAATCGAAGCGCTTCGCGCCCTACTTCCATTAAGAAAGCCAGTTCATCCGCCCTTTGTTCTAGAACAATCAATTGCGGCGATATTTTAAGTTGCAGCTTTATCTCTGGAACTACGTCGTGGACTTTGTGGAACCATCCATCTAATTCTTCCGTGGCCTGTTCAGCTCCAGGAGCTTTCGTCAGTACGCGCATCGCGAGGGTGCTGATCGAATGCTTCGAGGGAGGGTCTGGCCGAACCGCATCGACGAAGTTGTTCAACTCGGTACGTTGAGTTGGATGCTGTGCCTGGGTAAGATTGTGATGGCTTACAGGCTCTAGCACCGATGCAAAGGTGCGTAGTGCGTCAATTTTCTCAGTATCGTCGAGACTTCTTAAGATGGCATCCCTTGAGGAGAGGTGCCGCAGGCCCAGTCTCTCTAACTCAATAGAGATGCTATCAAGACGACTATACATGTCACCCACCCCGCGAATCTCCGCGGGAGACCAGAAGCGTTCTGCAATCGCAGCAGTACGAGGCCAAATACGCGAATCGATCGTGTCCTGATCGATGTGCTCTCCCCACATGCAAGCTTCTCCACCAAGAACCAGGTGTTTCTGCTCATCGTTGAGCCGTTCTGTTCCGTTGAGCGGATCCGCCAGATAATGCGCGCTGGCTGGCTCCATCCTGTCGAGATAATAGGGGGCGGATAGTATTCCGCCGTGTCCCTGCTGTGCAGTCTTGATAAGTGCGTCGCCACCTCTCCATGACTGCACAGTAACATCGCGCCGCAAATCGGTCGACAGAATCTCATCCCAGCCGATCATTCGTTTATGAATCCCGTCGAGGATAGTCTCTACTCGACTATTAAAATAGGCCTGCAATGCCCGATCGTCCGCCAGATTGCGTCGGCGTTTGAAATCAACGATGCTAGGGTTTATCGACCAATCCGGTGCTTTTGTTTCATCGCCGCCGATATGTACATAACGATCGGGGAAAATCGTCGCCATCTCTTTCAGAAACCGCCGTAAAAAGCGATACGTTTCTTCCTTAGTCGGATCGATTGCGTATAGGCTAATGCCGAATTCACGCCGAATGTTTTTTGGTACTGATCCGCTCGATAATTTCGGATAAGCGACAAGTAAAGCTGTGCTATGGCCAGGTATGTCAAACTCAGGCACAATCCGAATACCTCGCGAATGTGCATAGGCCACAAGCTCTCGAGCCTCGGCTTGAGTATAAAAAAAACCGTCGGATCCTTTCGCAGTGAGTAGAGGGAACTCTTTGCTCTCAATGCGAAACCCCTGATCATCCGTAAGGTGCCAGTGCAGAACATTGAGCTTGACCGCCGCCATAGCGTCCAGCGTCCGCTCCAGAATAGGAAGGGGCTCAAAATGTCTTGAGCAGTCGATCATCAAGCCGCGCCAGCGGAATCGTGGTCGATCAGTAATAGAAACAGCGGGCAAAATGTATCCATCGCCATGGGGTGTAACCAACTGAAGCAGGGTTTCTAGGCCATGCATGGCGCCAAGATCATTCTCGGCATCGATCTCCGCGCTTTCCGGTGTGACAGAAAGCGAATAACTCTCATCCTCATCAAGCCTCTGCACCTGCTCGGCAGAATTAGCCACCCTGACTATGAGTCTTGTCTTGCCCACTTCATCCGGACCCAGACTGGAAAGGCCCGTCTTCCGTTCAAGACGGTGCTGTGCCCTTTCAATTGCCATGCGTAATCGTGTATCGATCCCCAAAGGTGTCCGCACATCGAACGACGATGTGAGTATCAGCTCCCCTTGTCCGCTCTTAAGTGAAGAAGGGAGTGGCAGCAGCCGGGCATGAGGAGCCTCTTCAGCTCTGATAACGCACTGTACGATCAGTGCCACAATAACTGCCTTCCATGGCTTCCATGCCTTCACGCACGTCCTTCTATCGCTCTCTACTGCAGGCAGCGCGTTTTGACTGCAATGTGCTGGCGCGATGGTAGTATTGCATTCTCCCCAGAATCTAGAAAAATCCCTCGACTCTTTCCTGGAAAAACTCTGAATCCTTCGACACGCGTTGCAACCTCATTTCTATCGGTAATCCTCGATCCGTCGGTTCAGCGCCCTTGCGCTGGCGGTGAGCTGTGCATGATTCCATCTCGGTGAGGTGTTTTAGCCGTGGGAACGCATATTGTTGATTCGCTCAATTTCAAGTAGACGAGTCTGTGGGAGCTGCTGCACATGCCCGGATCCTCATAGTAGATTTGTCATAAAAAAACTGCGTTTGTTTATAGATCCTCTTATGGAGCGGACGTATGCTCACCGTCAAACGCTTCCCGCCCCAACCCGTTATCCGTCTCGGTAAAAGGGAGGCATTCCAATTGCATAGCCTGCGGAGGTCGAATACCCGATGCATCGACTAAATCCCAATCCAATTCCCCAATACGTTGTTGAAATCGCGCGAAACGTAGTCTTGGTTGCCACGGTCCTTCTGGCAACCGACAGCATATGTGCGCAACAGGTGATTACCGGGTCCATTTCAGGCATTGTGACCGATCCCACAGGAGCGGCAATTCCAGGTGCGGCCGTTACAGTCACAAACGAGGGTACCTCGGTTTCCCGCTCTGCGACAACAGACGGTGAGGGATTTTACGCTATAGAGGCAATGCCATCCGGTGAATACACGGTGCGGATCTCCAAGCAGGGCTTCAAAGAAGCAATCACGCGCGGTATTCACCTCGATCCAGGACAACGCCGCGCGACCAACGTCGCACTCCAGGTTGGAAGCGTGGCATCGCAAGTGACGGTGGATGCAGAAACCGTGCAGGTCGACACGGAAAGTTCCGAAACTGGGGGCACGATTACCGAGAAGCAGATCAACAATATGATGCTGAACGGGAGAAACTTCCAGACATTGGCGATCGCGGTACCGGGCGTAAGCAGCACGACGGGTTCCGACGCGCTCGGCGGTGGTGGCATCAATGGATTCCTTACGCTGATCGTGAATGGAAGCTCGATTAACTACACGGCTTACACCATCGATGGCGTCTACGACGAATATACCGGAAACTTGGAAAACCTGAATGTACTGCCGATTGCTGAAGGCATCTCTGAATTCCGCGTCCTGACGGGAAATTACAGCGCCAAGTACGGGCTCGCTGGTACGGGCCAGATTCTCGTAAACACCAAGAGTGGATCCGGAACCTTTCACGGGTCAGGCTGGGACTATCTTCGCAATGACGCGTTTGACGCGCGCAACTACTTTTCCGTAGAGAACCAGGAGCTGCGCCAGAACATCTTCGGGTACACTATCGGTGGCCCAGTCATAATTCCCAAGCTTTACAATACAAACCGCGACAAGAACACCTTCTTCTTTGCTGCCGGCCAATGGCAGCTTATAACCAACGGAGGAGTGGTGCGCGGCGCGATGTTCCCGCAGGCAATGCGCAATGGCGATTTCAGCGAAAGCCCGACCCTCTCAGGTGATTTGACCCTTGATGCGCATAGTCAGGATTTACTCGCATCGCAGGGAAAGAGCAACTGCATCGAGGGACCAACCACGCTAAATACGGCGTGCTTTGATTCAGTATCTGTTGCCTTAATGAACGAATACTGGCCTCTACCCAATAATCCTTCCGGTGGATTTTTGAATTTCATCAATCAGGGTTCTTCAACAACCTTTCAGGCTGATCAGCAATATCGCATAGATCATTCAATCAATGCCAATAACACTCTGACAGGCCGCGTGATCTATGAGGAAGTAAAGAACTCCTATCCTAATGAGTCCTGGCAGGGAAATCCTGCGCCTACGATCAAGGAAGCCCTCTACACAACAGGCATGAACGCCCTGATCCGGGAGACGGCTTCGCTAACACCGAACCTGGTCAATACGATCGGTGTGGCCGAAACCTACAACAAGCCACGCCTGAATCCCGTGGGCGGCACAATGCCCGATGGAATCACAATTGTTCAGTCTTTCCCTGGCGCAGACATGCATAACCGGATTCCTAACATTAACTTGAGTGGCGGATGGGCGCCGAACGGTGTAGGAGCGTTGCCCGTGACTGCGTCCGAAGGATTGACCATTCTTTCCGATGACGTGAGCTGGGTTAAGAAGAGGCACGTCTTGCAGGTCGGCGGCTTCTATCTGTGGGAGGTATTCCGCGGAGACTCGCAGACCAAGCCGCAGGGGTCGTTCAGTTTTAACGGATCGCATACCGGTGATCCGGCAGCGGATTATCTGCTTGGACTCAATTCGTCGTATAAGCAGGTAAATACAGATCGCTACCAGAACGACTACTACCAGCAGTCCGAGATTTATGTGCAGGATGACTGGAAAGTGACCCCCCGCCTGGCGATCAATGCCGGTTTACGCTGGGCCTATTTTTCGAGCGACTATTTTGGCGGTGACACAGGAAATGATGTCACCAATTTTCTCGCTTCGACTTTCGTTCCGTCTCAGGCGCCAGTGGTGAACCTCGATGGCACATTGTTAACGAACGAGGATAATGTTCCGATTACGAGCACTGGAGCAGTTGCTAATCTGCTGAATGGCTTGGTTTATGCGGGCAAAGATGGAATCCCCAAAGGCTTTTTTATTCCGGTCAAGACAAACTTCGGACCCCGCCTGGGATTTGCATTCGATCTGACAGGAGATGGTAAGACTGTGCTTCGGGGCGGTTACGGAATCGGTTACAGCCGCGAGGCATCATTCAATGGTGTCGCTTACGGCACAAACCCGCCCTACACCAAATCCGCGCATGTGCTGAACAGTCTGTTGAGTGACGGCACTGCCGGCACGGCGGCAGCTCCCACGACCCAGGCCCTGGGCACACTCGCGTGGGATTTCCGGCCCGACCAGATCCAGTCCTTCAGTCTCACTTTCGAGCGGCAGATGACGGCAAAAATGATAGCGCAGATTGGATATGTGGGCAATCTTGGCCGCCGTTTGGAAACGCAGGGAGCAGACGATAACTTTCCTCTGCCCGTGAGCCAGCCCAGCACGGATGGCTGCCTGCCCGACGATCAAACCCCTTCGAAGACATATCAGTTCGATCCGTGCATCAATGCGGGTACGGTATCTGACAGTTACACGCGACCCTATCCGGGCTATACCGCATTCACCGGACAGTCAAACCACGGCAGCTCGAACTATAACTCACTGCAGTCCGAGCTAATCTACAAATCGGGTGGCTCCGAAGCGACGGTGGCCTACACCTATGGTAAGGTGTTGACAACCATCGGCAGCCGTACGACTGGGACTGGGTATTCGATCGGCAGCTCGATCCAGAACTGGCGTGATTACACGGCGGAGTACGGGCCCCCGGACTATGACTTTACGCACGATCTGACCGCGACATGGGTCTATGACCTTCCCTTTTTCCGCAACAGTAGCAAGTTCGCCCAAACTCTGCTGGGGCATTGGAGCTTTGCCGGTATGGCGCTTCACCAGAGTGGCTTTGCCGTAAGTCCGGCCATTTCGACGGATACGAATGGGCTGGCAACGCGTCCGAACCAGATTGCGCCGGTGCATTTGATCAAGAAAATGGACCAGTGGTTCGACACATCCGCCTTTGTCGCTCCTCCGTTCGGATTCTTTGGGAACGCGGGAAATGGCACTATACGTGAACCAGGCCAGACATCATTCAACGTCTCCCTCTACAAGACCTTCCCGATCTACGACAGGCTCGGGATACAGTTCCGGGTTGAGGCATTCAATGTGTTCAACCATCCTTCCTTTGAGGATGTGGACACGATTCTAGGCGATGGCAACTATGGCCAAGTGGACAGCGCGCATGATCCACGAAAGATGGAACTCGCGCTCAAGATTAGCTTCTAGCAGGATCAGCGGAATCAGCAGGCGCCGTATTCGAGTAGGCCCCCAATTGGATCTATTCGACATCTTGTTTGCGCCGCTCACTTGGAAAGAGGGTGCGATCGATGCATGCATCTTGTAATTCGCCGTGCAGCCTGTTCCCGACAATCCTGTTTACCGCTGTGGAGGGATGCCCTTCGTGAAAGTAAAAGTGGGTGTCCGGACTTCGGCAGGGTGTGGGATCTTGATGGAAGATTGCGCGGCCGGCGCAGGGCTCAGAGATATCTGTGAACCCGTACTGGGCAGGATGTAGTATCACATCGTCGAAATACAAGCCCCAGCGGCTTAATGTAATGTGCGCTCCGGAGAATTGTAGAAGCAGTTGTTTGTGCAGTCTTGCCAGGACGGGATTCAGCCGTCTGCCGACCGCACTGAACGAGGGAATGGCAGTGGGCAGTAGCGCGATTACAAAGTTGCGCGCGCCCGATGCGTAGAGAGTCTGGACCACGTACGTGAGATTTTGTGCTGTTATTCTGCTCGGCAGCTTGTCGTCGTTAAGGCCACCCGCGATAAAGAACAACGTACTTTCCGGCCGAAAACGAAGAGAGCCTTCGATGACCATCTCGTGGAAGTCGTCGACCTGTTTATGCATGCCCACGCCGAGCAGAGCTCCATCGATTTGGGTGCCGGAGCCGCTTCCCGTTCCGGCGCCGCTAATGGCGAAATCGAGACTGTCGTGGGCAGTAGGTGCCGCATTGGCCGGGAGCAGATTGATTCCAAGCTGGTGTGCGAAATATGCCACCGCGGTCGGCCCATTTCCATCCAGATACCCTTCGCCGATATCTGAATAGCTATCACCGAATACATACATCTGATCGTAATGGCAGGGTAGCGTAGGCACGATGCTAGCAGTCCGAGCGCAACTGGCCCACAGTATCACCAGCAGTGTGCATCCGGGCTTGATCTGATTCACATAGCACCTCAAGGGTCAAGAAAACCGCCCGCGGCCCAGGAAGCGCAGTCTCTTTCTCAAACTTAAAGGCCAGGTATCCCCGGCGTAGGGCTCTGGTTGTGGCGAACAAAGCCTTCTGCCAAGTTGCAGCCATATTCCATGCCACGGTATTTGTGCATTGTATCGTGCATCAAATAGAAACCGGGGCCAGGCTGTTGACTAGCGTGCAAAAAGCAGGCCTGGCGTTTGCGAGCTTCCGTTCCCGTGATATTGACATAGTGCGTTGGATGGTACGTTTGTGTCTGAGCACCGGTTTCCACTTCGTAATAAAAGAGATCTACTGTCTTGCCGCTCTTTAGCCAATAATCGTAGGCGAGCAGAGAAGCGACGCGATGATCGCGATGGCTGTCGATCGGCCAGTGAGTGACCAAAACTGATGGCCGCTCGGCCTCCAGGATTTTGTGAAAACGATCATACTGCGCTCCGTTCAACTCCGTGGCGCCGTCGATCTGGCCGGCAAAGATAGGACGTGCCTTCAGGATTTCGCATGCCTTCAGACTTTCAGCCGTCCGAATCGCAGCGGCTTCTGACGCGGATTTTCCCTTGATCCCAGCTTCACCGCGAGTGAGATAAAGAAGCACTACTTCATGACCCAGGTCGGTGTAGCGCACGATTGTCCCGCCACAGCCTGATTCGGGATCGTCAGGATGACCTCCCACAACGACGATCTTCAGGGGGGAACCGGAGTATTGTTCGTTCGTCGCTTCCTTTTCGAGAACTCGGGATCCCAGGACAAGTGCTCCAGCGGTCTTCGACGATTTTGCTAACATCGCCCTTCTCGTGATGTTCTCCATCGCATGGTTCTCCATCTGTTTGCCGGTGGTAGCTCCGGCGACCGATGCCCACAAATTGTTTCACTTTCTCGATGTGAGAGCTGCCGGTAGTGATGAGCCTAGGTGTGTCCTTTCCAAAAAGCTAGAAAATTGATACACGGTTTTGTAATAAATCAACAGTGCGGAAACTGAAACGCGAATGCTGGGCCTGCGTGCCGGTAGCCAGATTGGGTAAATTGCTCCTGCCGCCATAGTTTTCTAACAAAAATATGTCCATGAGCCATAGACCATGTTTTTAAGAGATCCTATGATCTCGATATCGCGTAGTATCGCTTCCGGGAGAAAATACACACTCGATTCGTGAAGACAAAAGATGATTATGGCATGCGACCCGCGTGGGGAGGATCAATGAAACTCTGCCAGAAAAGGCTCTGCCAGGGGCTGAGCGCGATCTGTCTGCTAAGCTCTGCCGCTACGTCGATGTTTGCGCAGCCGAAAGGGTCTGTAGATGAACCCAGGTCGCCGAGTGTATTGTGCGATGCCAATCCATTGACAATCGACCCAGAAGGTTCCGCAACCATCACCGCTAAAGGAACGAGCCCTGAGAATCGACCTCTCACCTATAGTTTCACGGCAACTACGGGAGAGGTAAGTGGCAACGGGAGTTCAGCACTGTTCAAGGCGATCCGGGTTGCTCCAGGTCCATTAGTGATTACGTGCACAGTCGCCGACGATCACGGTCGTCACGCTTCCGATACCGTGCGTCTGAATGTAACTCGGGGAGACTAGAGAACAAGTCTCGGTAAGCACAATTCACATTCGTCAATGGAGAACCGGTGAAATGAAAATTTCGAAAGCGGCCAGATGGTGGGCGGCAGTTCTTTTCATTGTCTTGTGTTTGTCGCAACGGAATACGTTTGCGCTGCCAGCAGATGTGGCGTTCCACGCTTCCGCCACTTCAGTTGAAGTGTACGACTTCATCGAAGTCACCTTGGACGTCTCGCGTCCCGATGCGGCGAACCCCTTCACCGATGTAGCCATCGAGGGGGTATTCGAAACTGCAGACGGCGCACATCAGTGGCAGGTCAGCGGGTTTTGTGATTCCTCCGACGGAACCGTCTTCCGTATTCGTTTTATGCCGTCGAGCGCGGGCAATTACAAATACACGATCACTTATCGCCAGGGCGCATTCAGCCGGTTGTCGTCGGGGACATTTTATGCTGTTAACCGGCACCGAGTTGGGCCGATTCGCGTGGATTCGCAGTATCCCTGGCACTTCCTCTGGGAAGGCACAAAAGAGCATTACTTCTTCAATGGCACTACTGCCTATTTTCTGATGGGTTTTAAGGAAGACAGCGCCGTCCACTACGTTATTGACCGGCTCCACCGCCTCAAGGTCAACAGGATGCGCGTCACGCTCGCCGGACGAACGATCTGGTTTGATGGTGAGCGAGTGCAACCGGGAGGTGACTGGACTGTTTACCTCGTCCCGTGGCCGGGGGAGAACCCATCGGATTACTCCCATCCCGGATTCGATTACGCGCGGTTCAATACCTCCTACTGGCAGCGCTGGGATTCGATGCTCCGATATGCGCGCGAGCGCAACATGATCATCTCGATTGTGCTTGATATGAACGACAACAAGGTGCACCCGGCGGCCGGCAGCGAGGAGGAACGTCGCTACATTCGATACGCAGTGGATCGTCTCGGAGCGTTTTCAAATATTACCTGGGACCTTGGCGATGACCTGGATGCCTATCGAGACGTGGCATGGACCCACGACACTGGAACTTATATTGAAGCGCGTGATCCCTACAAGCACTTGGCCACAAGCCATCCTGCGCTGGACATGCATCATCAGGATCGTGCCTCGCCCTGGTTTGGCTTTACGTCGTATCAGGATTGGAGCCGGGGGAGCGAGCAGCACGAGGTGATGCTTCGTTCGCGCGAAAGGCAGAATTCAGCGGGGCGAATAATCCCTCAGACCAATGAAGAATACGGATACGAGGACCACTATCCCACCTACGCTCCGATTCCACCGGGCGAATCGGCAGACGCTTTGCGTCGAACCGCCTGGGACATCATCATGGCGGGTGGATACCAGGACACCGGGGAATCGACGCGGCAGGGAACCAACGTCTGGCCCGACACTGGTGGCGGATGGTTCAATGGCCGCGGCGATGACACGATGACAATGCTCATTGGCTACGGCTATATGTATGACTTTTTCACCAGCTTCGAATGGTGGAAAACGAATCCTCACGATGAACTGGTGAATAACGGTGCTTATTGTCTTGCCGATCCCGGAAATATCTACGTGGTTTATCTGCCGCATGCAGGCAAGGTTGATATCGAACTGAAGGGCGGTCGGTACTCAGCGCAATGGTTTAATCCACGAACCGGGGAAGAGATTGAGATTCCCGACGTCTACGCCGACGGAGACAAGTGGCGTTCCCCTGACCCGGAGCCGCACAATCCTGAAAACTGGCCTGAGACCAAAGACTGGGTGCTCTTATTGAGGAAGAAGCAGGCAGCTCCAGGAGGGCGTTGAGCGCGGCCGTGAATACTGTCGAGGCTCAGGCTTCCGGGGCCAATGTCGCTAGATCGCGCCGCCTCGTCTCTATCGATTTCGTGCGCGGTCTTACCGTCGCGTTCATGATTCTTGTGAACGACAACGGCGATCGCGTGCATGCTTACTGGCCTCTGAAACACGCCGAGTGGAATGGCTTTACACCTACTGACCTCGTCTTTCCGACGTTTCTTTTTCTGGTCGGCGTAGCTATTGTTCTCGCCATAGACTCCAGACTCGCGAAGGGCGAAACCCACGTCTCTCTGTTGATACACACACTGAGACGCTCTGTCCTGTTGTTCCTGGTGGGAATTGCCATTCATTTATATCCCCATTTTGATGTACATACAATGCGGTTCTATGGCGTGCTTCCGCGAATCGCGATCTGCTACTTGTTCTGCTCCGTCTTTTATATTGCAAATCCCAATTGGCGCAGTTGCGTGGTGATTGCTGTGTCGAGTCTGGTGGGCTACTGGATTCTCATGCGGTTCGTGCCGGTACCTGGTTTCGGCATTCCCACCCGTCGGATTCCTCTCCTCGATCCGGATGCAAATATCGTCGCATGGCTCGATAGAAAGTTGTTCTTCGCGTCTCATCTTTATGAGAGAACTCGCGATCCGGAAGGCCTGTTGAGCACAATACCAGCCCTTGGCACCACCATGATGGGTGAGATCTGCGGGCTGTGGCTTCGCAGAGGAAGACAGCTTACTGCGCAGATAAGAGGGGTCGCAGTCGCAGGAGTTGCGAGCGTGTTGCTGGGCGGACTCTGGAATCTCTTCTTCCCCATCAATAAGAAGCTCTGGACCAGCTCCTTTGTGCTTTTTGCTGGCGGTCTAAGCCTTCTGTTGCTCGCTTTTGCAATGTGGCTGGTCGATATGCCTCCAGCTAGAAAGGGCGGTCGGCATTCGCGATGGAAGAGGCTTGTTGTGTCTTCGATGCTCGTCTTCGGCACGAACGCGATTGCCGCTTACGCCTTTTCTGAGCTATTGGCTTTGACGATCGTCCATATCGATGTCGCGCCGGGGCTGAGCATCAAGCAATACCTGAACAATCTGATCGTGAGCGCGATTCCGGATGCCGCGTTCGCTTCATTGGCATACTCGCTTAGTTTTGTGGCTGTGTGCTGGTTCGCGATGTATTTGCTCTTTCGAAAACAAATCATAGTTAAGCTATAAAGGAAACACGCGTCATGTCCCGCTGCAGGCATGACCGTTGTAGCGGTTTAGCTTCGACTGTGTATTGAGTCGAGGCCACCGAGTGGCTCTTTCCTCAAGAAAAGCCACTCGGCACGCTCTTAAAGGGTCAACACGTGTAAGCGGGGCCGGTCTAGTACTACTGTGTTAGAAAGAGACGCGAACACAACAAGGACACCGGGGCAGAGATCGAGCGAGGTGGGTAGCGATTAGACGGCGCAGGGTGGCGATGGAGTGTGGATTATGCCGTTCGGTTCTTACCGGTAGCGCCTCGGGGCGTGAATGCTGGCGGCAAGCTGGGTAAGGGAAACCGGATGTCCCCAGTTTCGAGCAACGAGGAGTTGGCGGAGGGGGGAAATAGGCACCGCTCCTGCAACAGGAAGCCGTAGGCAGCGATCGCCAGGGTGGCATGGTGATGAAAGCCGCGCCAGTTCCGGCCTTCGAAATGTCCCAGCCCGAGTTCCTGCTTGAGTTCTTCGTAATCTCGCTCGATGCGCCAGCGTAGTTTGGCGATGGCAACCAGTTTGCGCAGACTGATCGATGCGGGCAGATTGGAAAGCCAGTATTTGGTAGGCTCCTTTTCTATCGCCGGCCATTCGATCAGCAGCCATTGCTCCGGGTGTGGTTCACTGCGCCAGTAATCGCGATGGACCACACGAACACGCAGGGCGGCAAAACGGGAACGCATACTGCCGCGGGTACCTTCGCGCCAGGTCACTCTGCGCAGTTCGGCTGCGGTCAGGCATAAGGCGATCTCTTTGGCTGGCAGCGGCTGATGCAGTTTGTCCCGCCGCAGCAACCGCGGTGGACGGCCCATTTTGCCCCTGGGTGGTGGCGGAAGCGGCCCGGTGCCCGGCGCCCACAGCACGGTCGAGGACTGAATGCCGACCGCGTAGGAGAGTCCCAGTGCTTCGAGTCCCTCGCGAAAGGTGCTGTCGTTGCCATAGGCAGCATCAGCCAGCACGACGGCGCGCGGCACATCCTTGTTCACCAGCCCACGGATATGATCGAGCGCCATGTCCGGCTTGGTCTGAAATCGAATCTCGTTGGGTACACCTGCTTGCTTGCGACGCACTGGATCGTTGGCCCATATCTCGGGAAGATAGAGCTGATAGGTCGCGGGAATGCTGGCATGCTCAGTGGCAAGCGATACGCTCACCGCCACTCTGCAGTTATCCTGCTTGCCCAACTGACCGCAGTACTGGCGCGTGACCCCAACTGAATGAGTCCCTTTCTTGGGGAATCCCGTGTCATCCACGATCCAGGCTGCCAGCTTATGCTTCTTGGTCATCGCCGGCAGAACCTGAAGCCGCACTTGCTCGAGAAGCGCTACATCGCTCCATGGTGCATCGGCCACTATGTGATGCAGTGACTGGTGCATCTGGCGTACGTTGCCCGGAGCAAGCCGCGCAGCCATCGGCTCCACGCTCTTGCGCTCGATCGGAAGCATCAGGCCCTTAGTGTAGTTTTCGATGGGAACTACTCGATCCGCATGTCCGGCTACCCGGGTCAAACCATCCAGATAGGCTTGCAGACGTTCAGGCTGGCGCGAGAAAGACGTCCGGTGGCGGCTCATCGACCTCAACGTAAAGCGTTACTCATGCCAGCACCAGGGAAATCGAGATAAAAGGTACACATTTTATAACACAGTAGTAATAGGAACTTGTTGAAAGCACTTGCGGATACCGAAATACGTCAAAACTTCGGCTATCTGAACCATCAACCACAAGGCGCGAATCGTTCTACGGGCCTTCTGAAGCGATTCGGTTTTGGGCTACGCGCTGGGCTGAACGGTTTTCAACAAGTTCCTTAGGGGTTGTGATGGCCAGCGGCGGGCGCCAGCTTGTGGCACTGTACTATTCCGCTACCCTCGAGCAGGCAAATCCGCTGATCGATTCCCGCGTTTTTGATAATATCGATATGACCGGAAGGCCACTGAACTTGGACGCTGTCGATAGTGGTAGCCTTGCCTAATCCAAAATGAATGGCTAGATCGCTCTGCGAGAGGTAACTGCCCCCACTTTGCAATTCCGCGGTTTGTACCATGTTACCCGTCCGTAGTGTGAGCCGCGCTCCAATGCCAAGGCGATTGCTTTTGGTGCCGCTAAGTTTATAACTGATCCAGTGGTTGCCAGGCACTCCGGAATTCCTCAGAATCATCGGCGGTCCATCCAGATTTTCAATAACTACGTCCAGATTGCCGGTGTTGAATAGATCGCCCACAGCCGCGCCGCGGGATACGTGCAACTCAGTCAGAGCGGTGCCTGCCTGCGCGCTGGCATCGCAAAACGTACCATCTCCCTCGTTTATCGAAAGCAGCTCTGGCTCGCGATAGCTCGTGAGTGTCGGCACGGAATTGACCTGAGGATAGACATGCCCATTGACAGCAATCAGGTCGAGCCACCCATCGTTGTCTGCGTCAAAGAAAGCAGTTCCCCAACCAACCCATCGTAGAGATGGAACCGCCGTTCCTGCACTTGCGCTTACATCGGTGAAATTCCATTTGCCGTCGTTTCGGTAGAGTCGAAAATATTCATCGGCAAAGGTAGTGATGTAGAGAGCGGGAAGACCGCTGTGCAAATAGTCGCCAGTTGTAACTCCCATATTGGCTTGTTCGTCACCGTCGCCACTTACCGCTACGCCTGCCTCTTCGCCAATCTCTGTGAATTTACCATCTCCGTTATTCCGGTAGAGATAATTGGGCATGGTGTCATTGGCAACCAGGATGCTTGGTCGTCCGGAGTTGTCGAAATCAGACCACAGAACTGCGAGGCCGTAGTAGAGCGAGCTATCCGTGACTCCGGCCCGACGCGTTACATCTGTAAAAGTCCCATCGCCATTATTGTGGTACAGAACGTCGGGCGCTCCTTTGAGCCCTCTCGGGCCGCATTGCACCGGAATTCCTCGAAACGTGCATGTAGCAGAGTCTCCGAATTTCGGAAGGGCATCGAAACGAAAATCAACATAGCCCGACACATACAAATCAAGATTGCCGTCTCCGTCGTAATCACCAAAAGCCGCGCCCGTTGCAAAGGAGCCGTCCGTTACCCCCGCGTGCGCAGTGATGTCGGTGAAAGTTCCGTCACCATTATTGCGATAAAGGATGTTTCCTCCAAGGCATGTAAGGTAAAGATCGGGCCACCCGTCATTGTTGTAATCGCCCACCGCGCCCCCCATCCCGAAGCATGGCTTGTTTACGGCAGCTTTTATGGTAACGTCCGAGAACGTTCCGTCATGATCGTTGTGGTAAAGAGCGCCGTGCACGTGCTCGCCATGGAGCGCCATTGCGATCGTTGGACCATTAGTGAAGAAGATATCCGGCCATCCATCCTGATCGTAATCTATCAGAATGACTCCGCCACCCATGTTCTCGGCAATATATTTTTCCTGCGGATCGTAGGCATGTGCGAAGGTGATTCGGGTGGTGGCCGTAATATCGCGAAATTGGGGAATCACGCGGCCTTTGCATTGGAACTTTGCAACCTCTTCGGGAGTCGTAGAACCTTCAATATTGGTATGCGACTGCGCCCATGCCACGGTGATGATGCACCAGGAGAGCATGATCAGAGGGCCAACTTTAAAGAGATTGGAAATCATGGATGGTCCATGCCCACAGGATCGGCGCGATGGCCCTCACTAATGGACTTTTCAGCGTTATATATCCGAAGCTCACGCTTTGCGTCATCTATTCGGCCCGCCTTGCGATATGCGAGTTGAAGTTGATAGTGAATAAAAGGCTTGTTGGGAGCGATTTTTTCGGCCGTTTCCAAATGGCTGATTGCCTGGGTCATGTCGCCCCTTCCAAGAAGTAATTTGCCATATTCGTAATTGGCATCAGGATGATTAGGGGCGCGACTTAGAACGTTCTCCAGATGCTTGGTCGCCTCTGCAGCGTCTCCTTCTGAGAGCTGCGTGAAAGCAAGTGCGTATTCAGCCTCGGTATCTTTTGGGGTCATTTGTAACTGCTTTTGGAGCAAGGAAATAGCCTCGGAAGGTTGCTTAAGACGTAGTTGGACCATCGCTTCGAAATAGTACAGCCTGGGAATTCGATCAGATCCCTCAGCAGTATGTAGAGCAATGAGCGCGTTGGCATCGTCGCCCAGTACGACAAGCGTGCGACCTACAAGAAAGGCAATCCCGGGGGCCATAGGAGTGCTTGCCAGGTCTGAAAGGAGAATCAGGGCGCCGGACTTGTCGCCGGTGGCTAGAAGGGCTTGTGCATAGATGTATGCCACCGCTGGCTTCTTGGTCAGCTCATCTGCAATTGGCTTCAATGTATTCAGCACTGCCTTCTGGCGATTCAGCGCGGAAAGGCTCATCGCCAGCGCCATGCGTGCATCGGCATCATCCGGATTTATGTACACAATCGGAGTGAGGTACTGCACTGCCTGTTCCGCGTGATCGGTTTGGGCATCAATTAGGCCTAAATTGCGGTTGAGACCTTGCGTCTGCGGCCACCATGCTGTCGCCGCGCGGTAGGCGTCCAGCGCAGACGAAAGCTGGTTCATATGGACAAAAGCTGTCCCCAGGCTGTTGTACGTATCTCCGAGCTGCACGATCAAAGCCTGTTCCCGGTGATCGAGTGTCTTGTTTTTAGTGCGCAACGCAAACTCTTTAACCAGCTCGGATGGCGGTGAATCACTAAGGTTCCCTGCGTTGGCCGATTCTCTATTAAGCAGCTCAGCTGTAGACATGTCGTGCTTGTCCCGCTCAAAATCGCCCATTTGCCGGAAAATGGAGGCAAGAATGAGCAGGTCAATGCGGGCCACCTCGCTATGCTTTTCTGCGGCTTCGGCGTCCCGTCGCTGCTGTTGCAGAGTTTCGACGCTCGCAGCCGAAGCGACCGAAGGAAGCGGAGTTGGTTCTTGCCCTCCTCGACCAGCACTGCCGGCCAGAGCATTTGCGAGCACCATGACGATCAGTGACACGCTGAGAGCGGCCGACCGTTTCATGACCCTGCTGTTCGCCGTTCCTGAAGCGTCACACGTCGAAACACGAGATAACATGCCTCGCTCCTCAGCGCTTACCCAACCGGTCGATGCTGAGAAATCCGATCGGAAGTGTAGTGCTATCCGATATTGCCATATCAGCCATCGCTTCGCCGATGGCAGGAGCGAATTTGAATCCGTGCCCAGAGAAACCTGCCGCAAAAAAAAGATTGGGCAGGTTAGGATGGCGGTCCAGGAAGAAGTTCCCATCGTGCGAGTTTGTGTAGAGGCAGCTCTTCACTTTTGTGACGCGCTCCAGTGCCTCAGGCATGGGGCCCGCTAACTGGGGCAGAAGAGAGGCCGCGATACGAAGGGGTTCAATTGCGTCATCGAGAGTCGCTTCACGAACTGGGGCGGTCGGATCAGACTCCGGTTTGCCGGGTGCCCAGTGCACGGCCAGCTTGACGCCATAGCTGTCGATGCCGGGAAAACCATAGAAGAAATTATCGCCAAAAGCGAATACTGGAAAAATCCCAGGCTCAAAGAGCCTCCAATCGAGCGGCCTTACCCAAGCCAATACTTTATGTTCGACCTGCAAAGGCAGACCAAGATCGGCGAGGATACGGGAGGCCCATGCCCCGGCAGTCACGATGAGTTTTTCGGCCAGCACGGTGGTATCCGTGGAGATGATCTCAAAGTGATCTTGCTTTGCGGTCCATCTCAATACAGGCTCCTCGTATCGCAGAATCGCTCCGAATTGGCACGCGAGCTTTAGTGCCGCTTCGATTGCGAGGTTGGCGTTGAGCCACCCTGCATTGGCTTCGAAGATTCCGACCTGAGAATCATCAATATTGAACGCGGGAAATACTCTGATCAACTGTGCTGAGGAGTATTGAATGGTGTCAAGCTGGTAAGTCATTGCGCTATCGCGAATTCCCTTGATAAATGCAGATTGTGGTGAGCCGATTGTAAGCATTCCGGAGCGATTGAGTAATTGAATGCCGCTGAGATCAGAGTACTTATCCCAAAGCGTGCTCGCCCGCATTGCCAGGGGTACATAATTGTGATGCTCGCCGTAGGCTATCCGAAAGACACGTGTATCGCCGGAATGACTCCCCCGCTCGTGGGGGGGGGGTGAATTGATCAAAACCGATCACGTGCGTTCCCCGTCGGGCCAGTTCACAGGCGGCGAATGAACCCATGGTCCCGATTCCAATCACAGCGACGTCGTAACACGGTCTCATCAGGAAAGGTTCCTCATCGTCAAGTGGGCAAATTCCTCGCGTGAGATCGTTCAATACTCCTACGTGAATTTATGATTGGCTATTAAAAACTTACGAATAAATCTTATAATACTCTGTTCGCGGTTCGGCCATGGCGAATCATATTGCTCCAAGAAAGTGTGCCTGATTATCAGAGACGCCCACACGGGCCCGCAAATGCTATACGGATTGGACAAGGTGGACGATGGGTTCGAAGCACAGGCTTTTAAGCGCGCCTGCTCATGTTTTGGACTGGGGCGCTACTTCTACGACTTCGGCGAGATGTGGGTGGAAATCAACGAATACAAACAGCCCAGAGAGCTTCCTGATCTGCCTTCCTGGGCTTTGCCGCCAGCCGAACGCAAAAGCACGGAATCGAGGCAGGACTCCGATGGGACTAAGAGGACCGATACCGCAGTGCAGAAAGGACCACTTGATGCAGGCGTAACGAGCCGGATCGAGAGTTGCCGCCGGGAAGTTGGTCAGGCTCTCTACGCCAATATCCTCGGATCGATCGCCAAGGTCCGGGCGGCGCGCGACATTCCAAATCAGCACCTGCAAATGGAGGTGCTTAAGTGGATGGAGAGCGGCGTTCGCGGTTTGTCTCAAGTGCGCGCCATCGCGTCGCCTGAAACCGGACAACTGAATACTCGAAAGCCAAAGGGTTGCGCGCTTGTTGCAGCCCTTTTCTTTCGTGGAGGTCAATTCATGCGCGTCATCGAACGTTCGATATGCCGCCGTCGGGCAGCGTGGTTGATCGACAGGGAACTCTTCTGCGAGGGGCACAAGGAAGTCATCGTCCAGGAGGCCGGCGTCGATCGCTTTCCCATTCGGCGGCTCACTGACGTGGATTGTGCATTCCGCGGCGGCGGGCGCTTGTCGCGGTCCAAAACCAGAACGAAGGGAGAAGACAAAGCGGATGCTCAAAGTCTTTCCAAATCACTCTGAACCGTTGATCTACAGTATCCCGCTCAAGCTCGCAGTCTATTGCGAGAACTGCGAGACAATCTCCAATTCACGTCCGCATCGCTGCGGAGTATGCGATAGCGAGGCGGTTCTGCGCGTTGAACCCATCCTAAACCGCGATCCGGATCCGCCCGCACATGGCGCCCATCGTCTGAAGCTGTTTTTCGTCCGGGCAGTCGGCACGTAAGGAACTGCTAATTTCGATTCACGTGCGATCAACCACAGGAGAGTCATCATGAAGCTTTCCGCCCGTCGTCGCCCGGGTACCTCGCCGTCCTTCTGGCGCAGTTACCACAATGCCCAATTCAGCATCGCCGCCCGCTGCACACTGAAGGTCCCTTCCGGGATTGTGCGTCGACCCAGTGTTCAAGAGGTGATCGCCGAATACGAGAAGACGAATATACCAGCGGCAACCCATTTCGTCAGCGTCGGCCGGATATAGCCGTGCCAAACGGCTCGTTACCTGCAGAAATCACTTGTCCGATGAGGCGGTTATTCGGGCGCGACAAACAACCCATGGAACTGACATTCAGTTTCCTTATGCTGCGGCGGGTTCCAAATCGTCTGTGCGGGTAAGGGCGATGACGCAGATGTCGTCGTCCTGGCCGAAGTCCCTGGGCGACGTCGGTCTGCTCTGACCCTTGAACGATCTTCGCCCTGCGCGACCCCGTTAAGCAGGCAGAACTCAGATACCGGCATACCACGCGTAGCCGGCTTCAGGAGACGCGGAGCCCAGACCTTTGCCGAAGCTTTTGAGCGAGTCGGTGGCCGTGATGCGGGTAATGTACTTGACGCTCTTGTAGCCGAGTTGGCGCGGTAAGCGCAGGCGGAGCGGGCCGCCGAACCCCACGGGGAGATCGCCGTCGTTCATTCCCATAGTCAGGAACGTCTGGGGATGGAGGGCGTCTGCCATGTCGATGCTTTCCCACCAGTCGCGCTCGATCGAGTAGTAGACAATGTACCGCGCCTGCGGCAGGACTCCGACGGCGTTCAGCACGTTGGTGAGCGGCGTTCCGATCCACTCGGCGATGTAAGACCAGCCTTCCTCGCACGCTACCTCGGTGATCTGGTTGTGGTTTGGCAGTCCTTTGAGGTCGGACAACGAGAGCGATGCTGGATGCGCGACCATGCCGTCGATTGACAGCCGCCAGTCAGAAAAGCCGGCGGCCTGGTGGCGCTTGAAATCCTCGCCGGGAGGGGCGGTCTCATTGCGGAAGGGCGTTTTGGAAATCATGCTGCGTGGAAATTCGCGGGCCAGCGAGTGTCTAGTGAGAAGGCGCTGGGCTGCATACGTCAGCGACTCACCGGGGCCATAGATTCCGCCGCTATCGGGTGGAATGAGTCCGTAGCTTCGGGCGAGACGCGATGCGGTAGCGAGGCCGGCTATGCCCGCCGTGGCGGCAAGACCGGTGGTGATGAGTTTGCGGCGAGAGATGTTGCTCATGTGCGCTCCGATGGAACGACGGCACGCCCTGTGATCATGCCCCGCGTGCGACTCCAAAAACCGGCAAGGACAATCATCGCAACGTGGACGACGAGAAACAAAACAAGAAATCCGGACACGAAGAAATGCAGGGTGCGCGCAGATTGGCGGCCTCCCAGCAGGTTGACCGCCGCCGGTACCACGGAGTCGAATGCGGGAGACAAGGCCAGGCCAGTCCAGATGACGAGGGGAAACAGGACGAAAATAACCGGCAGATATGCGACGCGTTGGACCACGTTGTAAGAGTGGCTTTCTGATGCATCAGGCGGCGCGCGGCGCAGATATCTGGCAAACACGTTGCGGAAGGCGCGCCACTCTCGATCGGCAGGCTGCGGGAGCAGGTTTTTGCGGAAGTGTGCGGTCAACAGCCCTGCGATCGCGTAGACGATGCCGGTAAGTACCAGAACCCATGCGGCCTCGAAGTGGAGATAGCGGCTCCAGCCATTCTGGTCGGGCATGACATAGCCATAGCCCGTGGGAACCGTATTCCGCGATGCAGGAATCGGTATTTTTGAAAAGCGGGGTAGTTCCGGAGTTGCCGGTTTCGCCCCAATAAAACCGCGGGTGTGAGATCACGATTTCAATGCCGGTGATGAGCACCGCGAAGAAAGAAAGAACAGTGATCCAGTGCGTGATGCGGACGAGCGCAGTATGCCGCCGCGGGGTTGCCTGGATTTGGACCGAAGAAGGGTCTGGCACGCGGGGAGGATAGCACAAACTGAGCGTGAATCGCCCGGGAATTGTTCCGGGCTTTTCAGCCGGCCATCAGCGAACCGCTCTGGTCGGTGCTCTCACTGCCACAGGCGCAGCATCACCACGCCACCCTTGGGCGGAGTCGCGGTAAACGAATCGCGCAGCACGCCGAGATCGTTGTGCGCCCACAGGTCGCGCGCATGTACCGGCCCGGTGAAGCCCAGGTCTTTAAAAGCAACCGTCACCGGCTGCGGCACATCATCGGTGACATAGTTGAAGATGGCCAGCGCCTTCGCGCCCGAGGAGAGCGGCCTTACCCACACCTGCGGCGGCCCCAGGCGGAAGCCCTGCACGCCCATCGCATCCTGATCGACCGTGATCACTTCCCCATTCATGAGAATGCTTTTGGTGGTGTCGTCCATCTTGCTTAGATCATTTCCCGCCAGCAGCGGAGCCGCGAGAATCGCCCACAAGCTCATCTGGGTCCGGTATTCGTCGGCCGACATGCCGCCGTTACCGATCTCAAGCATGTCGGGATCGTTCCAGTGTCCCGGGCCCGCATACTTCTCCAGTCCTGCCTGCGAGAAACCAATCAGAGCCATACTGCGGAAGCTGTCGCTGATGTCATCGGTGGTCCGCCACAGGTTCCCCCCCACCTCCGCGCCCCACTCCCACACCGAGTCCATACCGTACTGGCAGATGCTGTACACGATGGGCCGGCCGGTCTTCACGAGGGCCTGGTGCATCTTGAGATACGCATCCTTCATCATCGCCTCTCCCTTGGTTCGATCGTATTCAGGGCTTCGCAAGTTCATGACGTCGCGCAGCCCGCACAGATCGTATTTCAGGAAATCGACTCCCCACGCAGCATACGTTTTTGCATCCTGCTCTTCGTGCCCATAGCTGCCCTCGTATCCGGCGCAGGTCTTCGGTCCGGGAGACGAGTAGATGCCAAACTTCAAACCCCTGGAGTGCACGTAATCGCCCAGCGCCTTGAGGTCAGGAAGAAGACGGTTCAACAAAGCTTTTGGAATGACCACTTCAGGCCAAAGCGAGTTTCCAGCACCGACTCGGCTCTGACTTGAGGATTCTGGTTGGATTGTTGCAGAAACTTGCCTAGAACCCTGACAGTTGCCTGGCTACGAGAGCTATGATCCAGATGAATTGGTGCTGGGATTATGCCAGCCGCCGTCTGCTGCGATCAGTGCATTTGCCTGTTTTGGCCCCCAGGTGTCCGCGCTTGTATGGGCGCACCCGGGAATGGTGCTTGAGTACCTGATCGACCACTACCCATGCGGCTTCCACCGCATCCTCGCGAGTAAACAGCCCCCCGTCGCCCTTCATGGCGTCGCCCAGAAGCCGTTCGTAGGGCGTTTCTTCTCCAGGCTGCTGTTCCAGCAAATACAGCTCCCGCTGCTCACCGATAAACTCCTCGCCTGCAAGCTTCACGCGAGCGGCGAGCCCGATCTCTGCCTTGGGAGAGAGCCTGAAGCGAAGATAGTTCCCCTGGCCGGTGGCTGTCGCTGCATCCGCGAAAAGCTTTTGCGGCGGTGCTTTGAGCTCGACAACAACCTCGGTCGCCGTATCGGGCAGATACTTGCCCGAGCGCAGATACCACGGCACACCGTTCCAACGCCATGAGTCGATCGATAGCCGAACAGCGCAATACGTCTCAACATCGGAGTTTTTTGCAACGTCCTTTTCCTGCCGATAACCCGCGTATTGACCGCGCACCATGTCGTCGGGTTTCAAAGGACGCATCGCCTTGAATATTGTCGCCTTCTCAGTTTGCACTGCTCCGAAATGCCGGCCCGCCGGCGGTTCCATGGCAAGCAACGCGACGATCTGAAAGAGATGATTCTGGATGACGTCTCGCAAGCAACCGGCGGACTCGTAAAATGCGCCACGCGTTCCCACGCCGAAGCTTTCAGACAAGGTGATCTGGATGCTGGAGATATAGTGGCGGTTCCAGATTGGTTCAAGGAATGAATTGGCGAAGCGGAAGTACAGGATATTCATGATCGCTTCTTTCCCGAGGAAGTGATCGATGCGAAAGATCGAATCTTCGGGGAACACGGACCGCGCAACGCGGTTCAGCGCACGAGCCGACGCCAGGTCGCGCCCAAATGGCTTCTCCACGATGACGCGCGCATTCTCGGCTAACCCGGCTGCACCTAGCCCCTTGATTACGGTCCCAAAGAGCGAAGGCGGGATGGCGAGGTAATGCGCGGGACAGCGCGCTCTACCCATCGATTCCTCGATCGCCGCGAACGTTTTGCTGTCGTTATAATCCCCGCTTACATATTTGAGCAGCGACAGAAGATGATGGAAGGCCCGCTTATCATCAATCCCGCCCGATTGCTTGATGCTGTGTGCCACTCGATTCTGCAGACGCTCAAGAGACCACTTCGGAAACGCGACACCGATGACAGGAACGTTGAGCGTTCCGTGTTTCACCATCGCATAGAGTGCGGGGAAGATCATTTTGTGGGCGAGATCGCCTGTTACGCCATAAACCACAAGAGCGTCGGAATGAGAAGTGCGCATCAGGCACCCTCCTTCTTAGCGGTCGCCATTTCCCGATGGCCACCGAATTCGCATTGCAATCCCGATGATAGCTTGTTAGTGCAGAACCATCCTTGGTTGTAGAGGTGCCCGTGACTTTAGCGAAGAAGAGGATATGATGAGTTTGTTTTTTCCTGCGCGGCGGTCCTAGTGGAGATACTCGGGGGAGAATACCACGTCGCCAGCGGCTTCGGCGATCGTTGATCACCAGAAACGGCGGGAAGCAACTATTCCATTCTCAACGCCTGCATCGGTTCGATGCGTGATGCGCGGAAGGCAGGCACGGCGCAGGCGAGAATCGCAGTGAGCAGAAGGCAGGCGACGATCGCGACGAGTACGAGCGGGTCGAAGGCGCTTGTCCCGTAAAGGATGGAACGAATCAAAGCTCCTGCGGCGGCCCCGCCGGCCAGGCCGGCGAGCAATCCGATGAAAACAGGGCGAAGGCCGTCGAGAAGGACGATGCGAAGGACCTCGGAGCGTTGCGCGCCGAGCGCAATGCGGATTCCGATCTCGGTGACACGCTGGGTGACAAGATAGGAAAGAACTCCATAGAGCCCGACGCCGGCCAACAACAGGGAGAGCCCAGCGAAGGCGAGCACGAGAGTCGCACTAAAGCTCTGACTGGCTGTGTTCTTCCCGAGCATCTGGTCGATGGTGAGGACGTCGTAGACAGGAAGCGCCGGATCAAGCGCTGAAACTTGCTGCTGGATTGGAACGGAGAGCGCAAGCGGATCTCCGACCGTGCGCACCACAAGGGTCGCATCGCCGGTCTGTTCCGGAGCCCCGGAGAGGATTGGGAAATATATCGTGGCCTTGATCGGCTGAGTCACGTCATAGACGGTATCGCCGACAACTCCGAGAATCTCGAAGTCTTCAAGCTTGCCATACCATCTGACATTGATGCGTCTTCCGACAGGGGTATCCCTGGGAAAGAACTCGTCGGCGAACTTCTTGCTGACGACGATGTAGTGGTCGTTCGTGAGGCGCTCATGACTGGTGAAGACCCGGCCGCTGATCAATGGGATTTGCATGGTACTGAAGTACTCCGGATCGGTGGTGCGAGTCATCGCGTCGTACTGAAGGTTGAAGCGGGGAGAGGGACGCCCTGGAATCGTAAAGACATAATCGCTTTCGTAGCCGCCCCCTGGCGGGGTAGAAACCAAGGCAGCGGCATGAACTCCAGGCAGACGGCGAACGCGCTCGAGCAATGACTCGTGAAACGCTATGATCTTGTCGCGCGAATCGTATTGCTTCTCAGGAAGTCCGTACTTGACGGTAAGTACGTGGTCGGTTACGCAGCCGAGGTCTAACGTGCGCAGGTGGAGAAAGCTCTTAAAGAGAAGCCCGGCGGATACGAGGAGGATGACAGTGAGGAAAATCTCCGCGGTGAGCATGACCTTACGAAGCGTAGAGCGCGATGCGCTGCCGCCGATGGATCGGGAAGATTCCTGGAGGACGGCGAAGACTCCTTTGCCGGTGGAGGAGATGGCGGGCAACAAGCCAGCGAGCATTGCGGCGAAAACGGCAAGGGCGATTGAGAATGCGAGCACGGTTCCGTCCACGTGGATCGAATCTGCACGCGGAAGGTCTCGCCAATGGCCGGCCAGCCAGTGTGTCGAAAGCAATGAGAGCAGGAGACCCAGTGAACCGCCGGCAAAGCAGATGAGCAGGCTCTCGGTCATTTGTTCGCGGATAAGGGTGAGGCGGCTGCCGCCGAGGGCGCCGCGGACAGCGACCTCTTTGCGCCGCGAGGCCCCGCGCGCCACCAGGAGATTGGAGACATTGAGACAGGCTATCAACAACATGCATCCGACGGCGCAGAGCAGAACGATCAACGGCGTCTTCACGTCCAGCACCACGTCATTGATGAGGGGACGAAAGACGGCATCTTCCGCGACGGGCGCCATTGGGTTGGCAAGATGGATTTGATACTGGAGCGCACTTACCTGCTTGGTTGCGGCGGCGGCGCTGATTCCAGGCCGGAGCCTGGCGACCACATGGCTCATGTGGGAGTCATGCATGGCGTAGACCTTGGGGGTGAAGGTCTGCCCATATGGAACCCAGAGCTGGATTTCCTGATCAGGATAGGTGAAGGATTCGGGCAACACGCCGATGATGGTATAGGGCGTCGCGTCGAGATGGAGCTGTTTGCCGATGACGGATCGATCTGCAGCGAAACGCCGTTGAAAGAGGCTCCAGCTGAGCATGACCACGTGGTTTGCCTCTGGCCGATCTTCTTCCGGGGTGAAAGCGCGTCCAAGGGCAGGTTGAACACCGAGCACCGAGAGGAGATTTGAGGAGCCCCCGGCGGCCAGCACGACTTCCGGCAATTCCTGATGCTCGCCGGTGAGATCGAAGCCATAACGACGCCACGCAGCCATGTCTTGGAAGCCGTGGGTCTCCTGACGCCAGTCGCGGAAGTCCGCGGGCGCGACAACATTGAAGCCGTCTCCGTCCGTTCGATTCGCGGAAGTGTTCATAGACGGCGACCAGTTTGTCTGACCCGGCGAAGGGCAACGGCTTGAGCAGAACAGCACGCACAATCGTGAACAGCGAAGTGGTCGCGCCGATGCCGAGCGCCATGACCAGGATGGAGATCAACGTGAAACCCGGAGAGCGGGTGAGGGTGCGCGCGCCATATCGTATGTCGCGCAGAATCGATTCGAGCCAGATCCAATTCCATGTGGAGCGTGCCTGGTCGCGGAGAAGCGATGGGTTGCCGAAGGAACGCATGGCTGCGGATCGTGCCTCGTCGGGGCTGAGGCCGCGCGCGATATTTTCGGCAACCTGCTGGTCGAGATGGAACTGAAATTCATTGTCGAGCCGCGCCGTTTCGGCCTGGCGATGGAAGAGCGACAAGACCGACATACGGAATCGTGCGAGAATGCGCATTTGCGCCTCCATTTGCGCCCAGGTTACACGCCGTCGACGACAAGATTGATTGCGGTGGAGAGCCGGGTCCAGTTTTCCCTTTCACGATCGAGCTGCGCGCGTCCGTCTGTAGTGAGCGAATAAAACTTGGCGGGGCGGCCAGTCTCGGTTTCGCTCCATTTCGCGCGAATCCACCCTTGCTGCTCAAGGCGGTGAAGCGCGGGATAGAGAGAGCCCTGCTGGACTTGCAGAACTTCATTGGATATCTGCTGGATGCGCTTGGCGGTTGCCCAGCCATGCTTGGGCTCGAGCAGGATGGTTTTGAGTATCAGCAGGTCGAGAGTGCCTTGCACCAGATCGCTCGGTTTGCCCATACTATGACTATCTACACCGTTCTATTGTAAATAGTCAACAACGTCAGCCCTGCTGGCAGTCTATGTCACGTTATTACGTCGATTTGTGTCACGAATCGGGGCAGCCGAGGATTTCGACGCACAACTCGCGGGCACGCTGGTGAATTTTGTTTCGGGCCATCTGGAACTCAGAAATACGCTGGACCGGGCGAAGGCCGACATGGCCGCGGCCGCGAAGTCGGCACAGGCCGAAGCACGCACCAAATCGAAGAACCAGGTCGCAAAGAAGGATACAAACAACACGACGGCAGCGAAGCCACTCTCGGTCGAAGCGCCTGTCGAGCATAAGCCCGAGCCGGCAAAGACCCCGAGCTTGTTCGAGGTGGCGCAGGAGCCGGGGCCTATTCATGTTGCCGCGAACGCTCCTCCAGGGGTCGAGCAAGCGACGGGGTGTCAACTTTCTGACGAAGACCAGGAGATATGGGCCGAAATCAATGCCGAACGAGAATATGCAGAAGAGAGTACCGAGGAGGATCCGGAGTAAATCTGGAACGCCGCTTACGAACCCGACTTGAGGGCGCTATCTGTCTGATCGCAGCTGGTCCCAAGTCCGGCGGCATCGGTGGCAGAAGGCAGTGCGACCTTGCGCGTGGAGGGACATCCATCCCTGTACGATTGGAATAGGTTCACGAGTCGCACAGCGGAGCAGTTTCACGTCTGATGTCCAAAACCCCTGCTTTTATCGCACGCACTTTTCGAGCTTTTCGCTATCGCGACTTCCGCCTGATGTGGATGGGGGCCTGCGCCTCGACCATTGGCACCTTTGTGCAGCAGTTTGCGCAGAGCTGGCTGGTCTACGACTTAACTAAGAATCCGTTCTACCTGGGCCTGGACCTGTTTCTGGGCCAGTTGCCGATCATGATGTTCTCGCTGTTCGGCGGAGTGTTTGCGGACCGGCTGGACCGGCGCAAGATGCTGCTGACTTCGCAGTATATCCAGATGACGTGCGCTTTTTTGCTGGCTACGCTGTTTGCGACGCACGTGGTGCAGGTGTGGCACATTCTCACGCTGTCTTTCATTGTGGGGTTGGGGCAATCGTTTGGAGGGCCGGCCTACTCGGCGCTGTTGCCGGCGCTGGTGGGGCCGGAGGATCTGTCGAATGCGATTGCGATGAATTCGATCCAGTTCAACCTGGCGCGGGTGCTGGGGCCGATTATCGGGGGGCTGGCATACACGATGTTCGGGGCGACGTGGTGCTTTGTGCTGAACGGGCTCTCGTTTGTAGCGGTGATCGCTTCTCTGTTCGCAATCACGGTGAAGTTTGTTCCCTCGAAGTCGAGCGCGTCAGTTCTTTCAAGCCTGAAAGAGGGTCTGCGGTTCATCCGGCAGCGGGACGGGATGAGCGCGCTGGTGGTGCTGGCATTTTCGACGGCACTGTTCGGATTCTCGATAAATGGCTTTCTGCCGGTGTTCGTGCGCAATGTATTTCACCGCGGGCCGGAGACCTACACGCTCCTGCTGGTGTACTCGGGGGCGGGATCGATCGCCGGAGCGCTAGGCGTGGCGGCACTGGAGAAACTGAAGGGACAGGGCCGCTTGACGCTGCTGATCCTGATTTTGTTGGGCTTTGCGACGGCCGGCTTTGCGATGTCGCGGTGGCTGCCGCTTTCGTGTGTGCTGATGTTTCTGGCCGGCGCGGCGGTGATGGCGTCGGCGTCGTTCATGCTTTCGCTGGCGCAACTGCTGGCCACGGACGCGATGCGCGGACGCGTGATGAGCGTTTACAACCTGGCGTTTCGCGCAGGAATGCCGGTGGGAGCGCTGCTGTTCGGCAAGTTGATTCCGTGGCTTGGCGTTGCAAAAGCCCTGGGCGGAGGCGGATTGGCGCTGGTCGTGGTGTCACTTTATTTCCTGACCAAGGGCGGAAACACGTTCCGCGTGGCCAGGGATGCGGGGTCATCGGAAGCGGGACTTTCGCAAACGGCGGATTGAATAAGAACATGGATCCGGCCGCAGCCGCACGGGCCATCGAGCCGCTGTGAATGGGATTCTTACTTTGCAATCGTACCGCGTTACGCCTGCTTCTTCTGTCGCCTGACTTTTGCCCAGCGCTTCCGCTGCGCGGCCGCGATAGCTTCACGGGCTTCGGTGCTCAATTTCCGCTTGGCACGCTTGCCTGTTGAGGCGGGCATTACGGCTTTTGCGCTCGCGTCCTTGGATGCGGCGAGTGTGCGAGCGCGAGTAAGCAAGGCAATTGCGGCATCAAGCTTCTTGATCAGACTGGCATTGCTCTTGCGCTCGCTCTGTCTCTTTCCCTTAACCATCGTTCTACTATCTCCTCGCTGAATTGGTGCCTTCAGGATACCGGTTGCTACGCCTTCGTCGGCAACTTGAACGATGCAGCCAGACAGCGCAGAGCGCGGTTTGCGACAAATACCGTGAACCGTGATGTAGGTTGACGCAATTCGCGACATAAGGCGCGCTGATTCTAAAGGGGAAGGATTTGATTTCTGACACAATTCATGGCACAAATTGACGCAATTCGTGGCACAATCCTACATTCGTGACGCAATTGATGGCATAAACCTACTGTCTCAAGAACCCGCTGTGCATGGAAGTCGCAGAAAGCATTAGTAAAGGCGTGTTCGAGCATGAATCTATGTCACGAATTGCGTCACGGAATGTCACCAATTGCGTCAACCTACAATTCCCATCTTTTCATTTCGAAAGGATCCTACTTCATGAAACCGTCTGAGCTCTTTGAAGCGCTCCATGCGCTTATTGCTGAACGTGTGCCTCTTCACATCTGGGGCGCGTGCGGCGTAGGCAAGTCGCAAATCGTTGCACAAGTTGCCAGCGACCTGGGTTGGGAGTTCCTCGACATTCGTGCGGTCCAGCTTGATCCGGTCGATCTGCGCGGACTGCCCCGCATCTCCGCGGACAAAGCAGAATGGGTTCCTCCGAAATTCCTACCAACCTCGGGCAACGGCATTCTGTTTCTCGATGAACTGACATCGGCTCCGCAGATGACGCAGGCCGGATGCTATCAGCTGGTACTTGATCGGAAGCTGGGAGAATACCAGCTTCCCGACGGCTGGGTCGTTATTGCCGCCGGCAATCCGGCCTCCGAACGCGGTGTTCATTTTTCCATGCCGCGACCACTGCGCAATCGCTTCGTTCATCTGAACCTCGAACCGGACTTCGAAGACTGGTGTCAATGGGCAGTCCGTGCCGGCGTCCGACCGGAAGTCATCGCATTCCTGCGGTTCAAACCGGCGCTCCTGCATGAGGCCGATTCCACGTTAGACGCGAATGCATGGGCAACCCCTCGTTCCTGGGAGATGGCCTCGAATGTGTTAAGTGGCTTTGCTCGTCGCCACAATAGCGGTTTCTTTGCTGGAGCGACCGAAATCCAGGCGCAGCTGCTTGAGGGGACCGTCGGAGTCGCCGCCGCCATGCAACTCGTCGCGTTCCTGCGACTGTTCCGTGCGCTGCCTTCGATCGACGAGATTCTTCTCAATCCCTGTACCGCGCCATTGCCCAGCGAGCCGTCAGCTCAGATTGCGATCGCTACTGCCTTGGGAAGAGTGCTGACCGACCACTCCATCGCGAAAGGCATGCAATATCTCGATCGGATGCCCACCGAGATGCGCGTGCTTGCGATCCGCGACGCGGCCGTTCGCAACCGGGGCATCACTCACACGCCGGAGTTCGTTCGCTTCGGTGTCGAACATGCGGGAGTCCTCCAATGACTACCGAAAGAGCAATGCTGGCCGCCATCCACATAAAAATCTGGACGGCGGTGAAACACGACCGCAAGATCAGCCGCGACGTAGCCAGCCAGCATGGCGCCCACGAAAGTGCTGGACGCTACAACAAGCAACTGCTTCGCGGAGCGGAAAAGCTCGAAGCGCTGCGATTGCTTGCCGGACAAATCCGACAAACTTTCTACAAGATCACGCTGCCATGGTCCGATGAAGGCTATCGTCTGCTGCCGGCGCACTTTTACTTTCAGCTCACTACGCAGGTCCGAGAGTTCGAAGCCGCCTTCGCGCGCAGCGTGGACGAATTCCTGGAAATTTATCCCTCCTACATCGAGCAGGTTCGTCCAGAATTGAATGGCCTCTTTCGCGAGGAGGACTATCCGTCGGTCGAAAAACTGCGCGGAAAATTCGGCTTGAAGCTGGAGGTATTGCCGATCCCGAGCGGCAATGACTTCCGGGTTACGTTGTCAGAGGAAGAGCAGGCTCGCGTTGCGCGAGAAATCGACGAGAGCGTGCGCCAATCGCTCGACCGGGGCACGCGAGACCTGTGGGTCCGGTTGACGCAGGTGGTCACGCACATGGTCGAGAGACTGAATGATCCCGAATCGCGCTTCCACGCTTCTCTCGTTACGAACGTCTTCGACCTGGTGGAGTTGCTCCCCGGCCTCAACGTGAACCAGGATGAGGAACTGAACAGGTTTTCGGCAGAGGTCAGGGACCGATTGTGCGGCTTCAGCGCACATGATCTCAAGCGGAACGAGGTCCTTCGCGTAACAACGGCGTCCGATGCGGCTCAAATCCTGTCCAAGATGGATGCCGCGATTCGTGCGCGGGAAATTGAACCGGCGGAAGAAGGTCATTTCCCAATCGTTGACCCCGCCTCGAATGTCGACGCCATCTTCTCGCACATGTCTTCGTATATGGAGGTTGCCACGTCATGACTAACAACAACGGTAGAAGCCCTGCGGTCCGAATTCAAAAAGCCCGGACCGCTCTGCTGCTCGATCATCCCTTTTTCGGTTCGCTGCTTTTTCGACTGGGCGGACGATCTTCGAGTTCAATTGAGACGATGGCTACGGATGGTGTTTCTATTTACTACAATCCGGGCTATGTGGATACTTTAAGCGCGGCGGAACTTACCGGGGTTCTGGCCCACGAGGTGATGCATCCGGCACTCCAGCATCACACGCGCCGGAGCGGCCGTGATCGAAAACGTTGGAATATGGCCTGCGACTATGCGATCAACCCCTTGCTCATCGATGCCGGCCTCACGCTACCGAAAGACGTTCTCATTGAACATCGCTTTCGAGGCATGAGTGCCGAACAAATCTATAACCTGATCGAGGAGCAGGGAACTGAACCGTCTCAAGAAACGGTGCCTGCAGATCACGCCCCCAAGGGAGACTCTTCCGATCAACAGGCTTCTTCAAAAGATGACGGTGGTCAGGTGGACGCACCGGTAACCCCAGGTGGAATTGGTCAGGTGCTGGACGCTCCGGAGCCGGACGGAGATGAAGGTGCTTCGGTCGCCGAACAGGCAAGGGAATGGAAGATTGCCGTTGAGCAGGCTGAAAGCGTCGCAAGACTTGCCGGGAAGCTGCCCGCCGGTGTTCCTCGCAGTCTCCAAGAATCAGATGCCGCGGGGGTCGATTGGCGCGAACGGTTGCGCCGCGCCTGGTCCGACACAATTCCATCGGATTACAGCTGGATAAGACCAAACCGGCGCCATGTTTGGTCAGGGTTGTTTCTGCCAGGTGTCACCTCCGAAGGTGCCGGCGAGATTGCCATCGCTGTCGATTGCTCCGGATCCGTCAGTCGTCGGCAGCTGGGGCTTTTTCAGGCGGAGGTTCGCTCGATTCTCGAAGCACAGCGACCGAATCTGGTGCACGTGCTTTACTTCGATACCGAAGTCCACAGGGCAGAAACTTATCAGGCAGGGCAGACGATCAATCTGACTCCGACAGGAGGCGGGGGTACCAACTTCGAACCCTGCTTTGCATGGTTGAATGAACGCGGAATCGTACCGCAGAACCTGATCTTTTTGACCGATCTTTGTGGATCGTTCCCAGCTGAGGCCCCTACATATCCGGTGTTATGGGCATCGACTGAGACCCGCCGTGCGCCTTTCGGGCAGGTCATCCCGATGCAGGCGGCTTGACAATCGTCGATTAGCCACTCAGTAAGGAATGATCTCGGTTACGGTGAAACCTCATCAGCCAAGTCCAGTCACCCGTCCGTGAAGCCAGGTTTTGCGGCCAGGTGGATACGCTACACCTCTTGTCGATAGCAGAGTACATATCCTATGGTTCAAACGAGGGAGGTGCGTCCTCCGCTTCAATCCCCCAGCTTTTATTCGGCGACGTACTTAGCTCAAACTCGATCGTCCCCCCGTGTTCAACAAAGCTCTGTGGAAGCCAGGTCTTCGTCCACACCTGTCCATTCACTTTTACGTTTTGGACGTAGGGGGAATCCGTAGCCGCCCGGCTCGCCCTCATCAGGATGTCGCCGCTGGGGCGATGGATCAATATCTTCGAGAACAGCGGACTACCTAACACCAGCTCTGCACGGCCAGGAATCTCCGGATACATCCCCATTGCCGACCATACATACCAGGAGGACATCTCCCCAAGGTCATCATTGCCGGGCATTCCCTTCGGCGAATTTGTCCAGATGGTATTCAGGACTTTGCGTACCGCTTCCTGCGTCTTCCACGGCTGGCCCAGGAAGTCAAAGAGCCAGGGCGTCTCAATCGAAGGCTCGTTATTCAGTTCGGCGTGCAGGCCGCCCGATTCCGTAACCGCCAGGCCGCCGTCCGGATTGTAGAAGAACGCGTTCAGGCGTTGACTCGCCTTGTCCGTCCCGCCCAGCATCGTGAACAAGCCCTTTTCGTTGAAGGTCACCATCCAAAGGTACTGAGCCGCGCTGCCTTCGACGAAACCTTCATCCGATGCCGGATCGAACCTCGGCCATGAGCCGTCGGCATTGCGGTTCTGAATGTAACCGCCCTCCGGCGTGGCCTGCGGATTGAAAATGTTCTTCCAGTATTGCGCCCGCACCAGAAACTGCTTGCGCGTTGCATCGTCGCCCATGTGCCGTGCCAATTCCGACACGGCAAAGTCCGCCGTGGCATCTTCCAGCGTATCCGCCGCGGGTCCCCAGGCATTCGCCCCAACCGGGATGTAATGCAGCGATAGCCACTTATCTAACGACGGCCTCTGCCCGACACATGCCACCTCGCAGCCATCTTTGCTCAGATCATGCGCCGTCGGCACAGTAGCGGCTCTTAGCAGCGATTGGTAAGCGGCTCTCGCATCGAAATTCATTCCGCCGAAGGCCAGAATATCGGCAATCGCAGGCGGTGCCGGATCGCCATTCATCACGTGGGTGATGCCTGCATTGTGCGTCCATCGATCCCATTCGCCGCCATTTTGGTTCGCTTGATTTAGAAGCGACTGGGCCACATCTCCGCCTATATCCGGTGCCAGCAGAGTCAGTAATTGCAACTGAGAGCGATACACGTCCCACCCTGAGAACGTGCTGTATTGCGCATTTTGCGGGGCGGCCACTCTATGCACCCTGCCGTCCATTCCCAGATAGCTCCCATCGACATCGCTGTAGAGGTTCTCTCCCATCAGCGTGTGGTACAGGGCGGTGTAGAAGACGATCTGCTCGTCCTGTGTGCCGCCTTCGACCTCTACCCGCTTGAGTACTTCGTTCCAGGACGAATGAGCTTTCTCGCGCACGAGTTCGAACGGAGTTCCTTCTGGATTCTCGGCACGCAGGTTGGCCTCGGCGTTCTGTGCACTGACGTAGGAAATGCCCACCCGTATGCCGACGCTGGCTGACTTCGAAGTATCGAGAACCACCCATCCTCCGGAACCTTTTCCGGGCGGCACGAATCCTTTTGTTCCGTACGTCGTGCCGCCGCTTGCCTCTAAATTACCCGGCTTTACGGTCGCACCCTGCCAAGTTCCTTCACTCCGAAACGGCCTATCGAGGTAAGCGACGAAGTAGAGTGTGTAATAACTCCGGCGGTTAACGGTACCGATGTAGCCGCAGAAATTCCCGCTGGTCACGGATCCCGAAATCGTCCTCGTTTTGGGATCAATACGTATGTGCGCGTCCGTGCTGCCCGTCTCGGAATACGCCGTCCGCACCAGCATCACCGCCGGCTTACCCTGCGGATAGGTGAACCGCCCTGATCCGGTGCGAAGCGTGGACGTCAGTTCCGCCACTACCCCATCGTCGAGTTCCACTTTGTAATAACCGGCTTGCGCCGTCTCGTGATCATGCGAGAACGTGCTGCCGTATATCTCTGCGCCTGAGTCCTCCGCTGGCGGTGTCGCGATTTCCCCCGCATAGGGCATAAATGGGATGTCGCCGCCGGCTCCGGCACAACCCGTCCCCATCAGGTGTGTCAATGAAAACCCGCTGATGCGAGTCGACGAATACTCATATCCACCCGGAGCTGCAGGCCGACCGAGATCGTCACGCATCGATCCTGGCACGCCCTGCACCTGCCGCCGCGGATGGTTACGTGGCTCCTCAGGACTCCACGCCACCATGCCCAAAGGCAACGTTGCACCTGGATAGTCGTTCCCCCCATTGGTGGTACCAATCAGCGGATTAACAAGTGCAGCCGGATCACTTGTGACTGAAATGACGCTTTGACACAGGGCTGATATGCTGCTCTCTGAATACCACACCAACAATCCAGCAAGACATAGAATCCGGCAACCGCTCCAGGTTAGCTCGCGCACCGTCGTCACTCCATCCGTTGGATCGTATGCCAACATCGCACGCATCCATAGTCGCATTCTAATGGCGAGCGATGCGGCGTAAGTGAATCGAGCGGTAGGTCCGTCGAAGGGGATGTCGCTAAGTTCAAGGCGAAACCGTGCTCTGAGAACCGTGGTGGAAATGAAAGACCGGCCTGAGGGTCCCAGATTCGACACTTCTGGCAATGCAGTCCGGTCCCGAATTCATCATTGGGAGACGAAGTCGCGCAGGGCACCGAGCAGGCGATCCACCTCTTCCAGCGTGTTGTAATGTACCAGGCCGATGCGCAGCATTCCGCCCTTTTGTTCCAATTGAAGGCGCTCAGTTAAATTGATTGCGTAGTAGTTCCCGTCCCAAGTGAAAATGCCACGCCGGCCGAGGAATTCGGCAATCGTCTTCGGAGGATGATTCCCGATGCGGAGCGAGAGTGTCGAGCAGCGCTCCCCGAATTGTTTGGGGTCAGTGATCCCGTAGATGCGCACCCCCGGAATGGTCTGCAAACCTTCAATGAGAGTCGAGATCAGGCGCCGTTCGTATGCGACGGTCGTGCCATAGGCGGCTGCCAGCGCTTCACGCCGAGTCTTCGCCGCTGGATGGCTGTGGCGACCCACACCAGCGATGTAGTCGACGGCCGCGCCGATCCCGGCGATCAGTTCGTGCGTCTGGGTGCCGGTTTCCCATCGATCTGGAATCTCATCGTGTGATGGCCGTACTTTATAGGGCTGAAATCGCTCTAAATGTTCACGCTTCCCAAAGAGCGTTCCCATGTGCGGCCCGAAGAATTTGTAAGGGGAACAAACCAGGAAATCGCAATCGAGGTCTTCGACGTCCATCAGACCATGCGGCGCATAGTGCACCGCGTCAATGAACGTCATTGCGCCAGCGGCGTGGGCTAGGCGCGTGATCTCTCGAACTGGATTTATCGTGCCCACCGCATTGGACGCATAACCAACAGCTACGAACTTTGTCCTGTCACTCAACTTGCTTGTCAGGTCATCGAGATCGAGCGTGCAGTCCTCCTCGTGAATGTCCACCACCCGGATGACCACACCTCTTTCCTCCAGTGCCTTCCAGGGCGAGAAATTGGCGTCATGGTCCAGGGTTGTCAGAAGAATCTCATCGCCCGAGCCCAGCTCTCGCTCGATCGCACGCGACATTGCGAACGTGAGGGTCGTCATGTTCGGACCAAAGACAACCTCGTGCGGGTCACAGTGGAAGAAATCCGCCATCGCCACCCGCGTATTGGCGATCATCTCGTCGCTGTGCCGGCTAGTCGGGAAGGCTCCGCCGGTATTGGCGTTGGAGTTCATGAGGTAGTCCTGGACTGCCCCAATCATCCGGGCCGGTACCTGGGTGCCCGCAGGTCCGTCCAAAAAGGCTGCGGTCTGCCCCTCGAACTGCGTTCCAAGCGAAGGAAACTGCGAACGCACCCACGCCACATCCAACATCCTGTCGAGATCCAGTCCTACAGTGCTCATGGCCAACATCTCCTCGAACCGCACACGGCACAGTGTACATCGCAGGCTTCGCAGCAACCCGTCTTGACTCAAAGGCGAGTAGAGAAGAAGGAGCACGTCACAAATCTATGCGAGGCTCTCTCCATGAGAGGAATCCATTCGTCGAAAAGGCATTTGGCGCTGGGACGGGGCCCATCTTCCGCAGTTCGTCTCTATGGATGAGCGCAATACTACTCAACACTGACCGACATTTGAGGACCTATCGGAGATCAGGGCTCAGAAAGCTGTCCCGATACCGCTGGTCACCTTTCCGGAAAGGCGACCTTACGTCATGTGATTGCTTCCGGATAGCCAAATCCGGATCAATATCGCACCTCGATGAACGGATTACCATGTACCGCGCAAGCGAGAATAGAAGTGTGAGCTGACGTGGGCGGAGTTATTAATCCACATTGTCCAGCACCCAGATGTTGCCCGACTCTTGCGCCATGGTCAAAACGAATTTGTCCTGGGTGAGCGAAAACCCGACGGACGGTATCCAACGAGGAATCATCAGGCGCGGTCTATCAAATTTGGACAGCTTAAACGGCTGACGAACAGGCTTTCCAGTGGCAGGATCAAAGCGGATCCCCCAGACGTTGAAGAAGCCATCGCTTCCGGAAACAAAGTAAATCGTCCTTCCATCCGGAGACCAGCGGGGCTTATCGTCCCAATGCCGGCCGTCGGTGATGCGTGTCCAGGGACCACCCGCCACAGGGATGACATAGAGCGCGGATTCGACCTGCGGTGAGTTCATGAGGGCTTGGAAGACGATCCATCGGCCGTCAGGAGAAAGGCGGGTCTGGTAGACAACGTACTCAGAGCCATCGTAAGGAATCCTTCGCACGGCGGTCTCGGCATGAGGTGCTGCAGCCACGGGAGCCAGCAGAATTTCATTTCTCGTAGCATCCAACAGCCACTTGCCGTCTGGAGACCAATCGTATTGGCCGCCAAGAGTGTTTGGCGCCGCCACTGGTTCTTCGTCGTGAGTCTGCCTGGACCAAGCCATTAGCTGCCGCTCGTTCGTCTTGAGATTTCGACGCTCATAAGCGAGTCGCATACCATCTGGCGACCACCGCGGAAACCAACGTGAATATTCCTGGTCGGCGATGACCGGCGCTTCGCTCCCATCCACCAGCGACTTCACCCAAACTTCGTTTCGGACGTCGAACTCTCCCACGCCCAATTCGCCTGTCTCGCCGTGAGAAACGGTATAGGCTATGCTCATTTCGTCACGCGATATGTCCGGGTCGATCGAGCTTCGTCCGGGCGAAGTGACGGCAGTGCCGTCGCCCTTGATCTGGCCGGCTCTGGCATCAAACGGGAACAGCCACGTCTGAATCCGCTGCGACTTCGCTGAGAACGCCAGCCGCTTGCCATCTTTCGAAACTACGGCGCCAGCGTCGGGTCCCGGGCCAGTGGTCAGGCGATCGATGCTCGTGGCTCGCAGCGCCACGGGATCGACATGCACCATCCAAATGTTCCTGGCCTCCCGGTAACCCCGCTCGAAGTAAATCGCGTCACCTGACGGTGACCAGGAGAAAGAGTACTCCCCCAGCTGTTGACCGGCTTCACCGTCTCCGGAAGCCTGGGCAAGTTCCTTCTGGACCGCGGCTGCAATTTCGAGCTTGATTCCGGGTCCACGCGCAATCGGTATGGTCCAAAAGCTGGGAGTGGGCGACGAATCCGCAACCCAGACGGTGATCTTCTTTCCGTCTGGATACCAGGCGGCTGCACTCGCCGACAGTTTCTTTTGAGCCAGAAACTCGGCGGGGATTTTGCGCGGCGGGCTGCCATCCAATTGGGCGATGTAGAACCGGCTGTTAGAAGTAAAAAGTTGTTCGAACAACACCTGCGAACCATCCGGCGACCACCGGGGATGGTAACCAAACGTTGCAATCTTGCGTTCGAGTCCCGCACCCCCGAAGGACGGAATCACGAATATTCCCCCATCCCCCTCCTCGGAACGATACGCAATGTATTTGCCATCGGGTGACCAGTCGGGCTGCCAGTTCTGGCCAGGACGTTTGGTGACCTGTATCGGATTGCCGCCGCTTACCTGTTGTACCCAGATGTCGAACTTTCCGCCCCGATCGGAGCTATAGGCAATGAAGCGGCCGTCGGGCGACCACGTCGGTTCCGTCTGCAGGCCGTCGTCAAAGGTCAGTCGCGTGAGAGTGCGTTGCGCGATGGTTTTGTGAGTGCTCAGGCGCCTGTAACCAAAGAAGCCCCCGCCCACCGCCAGAATCACTACTCCGACCATCACCACCATCCACCGCCGGTCGAGGAACCCTCCGGCCGATTTGTGCGGTGGGACCGGGCTAATCTCGACGGCCCGTTCTACTGAACTCTCACGTTCTACCGGCGCGACGAATCGATAGCCGCGCCGTGGCAGCGTATCGACAAACCGCGGGCTCTCCGCCGAGTCCCCCAGCACCTCCCGGATCTTGTTGATGGCGGTATTCAGGTTCCGCTCCACGTCCACAAACGTGTCCGGCCACAGCCGCTTCTGCAACTCTTCCCGCGTCACCACATCGCCCGGCCGCTCCAGCAGGATCGCCAGCACCTGGAACGGCTGCCCGCTGAACTTCAGCTTCACGCCATCCTTGCGCAGTTCCCCCGTCTGCACGTCTGCTTCGAACGCGCCGAAGCGTACAAACCGCGGCCGAGATTGTGTTTCAGCCATTGGGAAGCTTCCTTGCTAACTCCAACGAGAACTCCGGGTTAAATGAGCGCCATACTAATGGAAATCATTGACCAGCATGATGTCTCCGGTCGGATCGCTGATTTGCGAATAGAGGATCCAGCGGCCATCCGGAGAGATCGAAAGTCCCATGCCGAGATCACTGTCCGCTTCGAAGATTGTCTGTATTCGCTTACTCGCGAAGTCAAAGTATCGGACAGACCGGGGCGCATCGGCGGGGACAAAATAGATACCGCTCGGAGACAGTAGCCAAATGTGGCCGCCACCGTACACGCGAATTGATGCATCCACATCTGATTCCGTACCGGGCTGCCCCGGCACAGGCACTCTCTTCAAGGTCCCCTTCCCCCGATCGCTTGCAAAATAGACTGCTTTTCCTTCGAAAGACTCCTGCGGATTGAGCCCATGGAGATCTCTGGTTAGCTCAGTGGCGTCGCCCCCCGAGGCGGGACAACGATAGACTCCCTCCCTGCCGGGTTCGCCGGAAGAAAAATAGATCCACTTTCCATCCCGGGACCAGCTAGGTCGGATTATGGAGGAAATATTCGTAACCAGCTTTCTGGGCTTCCGTTCGGCCACGTCGGCAATAAATATTTCCCACCGCCCCCGTTGAAAGTAGTCAAACGCGATCTTGCTTCCATCCGGCGACCATTCCGGACTGCCGCTCGGACTGCCGCTAGCGTCCTTGGTGTCTGAGATCTGGACCAGGTTGCTGCCATCCTGATTGCTAATCCATACACCCTGCACGCCGGAGCGCTGAGAACAAAATACAATGCGCTTCCCGTCAGGAGAGTATTTAGCGTCGTACTGAGCCCGCGAGGAAGAGAGGAGTTCTAGAGCTGGAGCTTCGGAGTGGAGCAGGTCTCTTCGCCACAAACTTATGTTCCTGGAAAAGGTGCCATAGGCAAGTTTGTCGCCAATGGGAGAAACGGCGGGGTCGGAGCCTTTGAGTCCAAGCCGCTTCGCCGAACCGTTCGCAACGAACACTTCAAAGAGGCCGTCCGGTAAGGCGTTGTCCCCTCTGGAATAAATGAGCTTCGCGTCGTCCGCCGACCATGTCAACCCGTCTACAAAAGTTTCCCTAAATGGCGTTATCACCTTCGGCTTTCCGTCTGGAAGCGAAAAGGAATAGATCGCTTCTTCGGCCTCGTTTCGAGAACACCAGAACGCAAGATACTTGCCATTGTGGGAGAACGCGGGAAAATCTTCATCAGCGACGCACGTTGGATCGCTCGGAATCCTTTTTGTCGTTAATGTCTCTGTTGAGAGGAGATAGATCCGGTGATGGTTGTCGTCCCGATCTGTGAATGCAATCCACTTGCCGTCTGGCGACCAACTGATTGTCGGCCCAAAAGGTCGGGTAGAGTGTAACTTTTGTTCTTGGCCGCCAAGCGCCGGCACAACGTAGATTCCCGAATCAGCGCCGGCGTTGCGGAAAAACGCGATCTGCGTGCCGTCAGGAGACCATGCAGGATTCCCCAAAATGGAGGGATGCTGCGTCAGGCGGAGAAGGGTTTCGCTCCCAATGGCCTTGACATATAGATCAGAGCCCTTGGTCATGGGCGCGAGACCCCAGGTGAAGGCGATTCGGGAGCCATCGGGAGAGAAAGCCGGGGCAGCCGCCCAGCCGGGCAGAGCCGTAAACGGAACGGCAGTCAAGACCGCCTGCTCCTGCGGTCGCTGCTGCCGATGCCACCGATAGGTGACAAGCGCTGCAAGCACAACAACCGAGATGGCGAGAGCGACGGGGCCGATTTTGAACCAAGCTTGACGACGTTGCAGGCTGCGAACTGGTTCGACCGTGATTACGGGAACGACGGGCTGAATCGGGGCCTGCAGGTCAGCGATGAATCGATACCCCCGCCGCGGCAGCGTCTCGACGTACCGCGGAGATTCGGCCGAGTCGCCCAGGACCTCCCTGATCTTGTTGACCGCTGTGTTGAGGTTGCGCTCGACATCCACAAACGTGTCCGGCCACAGCCTCTTCTGCAATTCTTCCCGCGTAACCACTTCGCCAGGCCGCTCCAGCAGGATGGCGAGCACCTGGAACGGCTGCCCGCTGAACTTCAGCTTCACGCCATCCTTGCGCAGCTCCCCCGTCTGCACGTCTGCTTCGAACGCGCCGAAGCGTACAAACCGCGGATGGGACTGTGTTTCAGCCATCGGGTAAGCTTCCTTGCGGTTGAAGACCAGCCTTGCTGTTCCATCTTCACCTTGCGATTAACTTATTCAACTTCAACAGTCCCCAGCAGTTATGCCGATCAACATCTTTTCCATATTGCATTGACACGAATTCTACCCCCAATCCATTGAGGTAGCCAGATGTAGCCGCCAATGTCGTCTTCGGCTCGCACCCCGCGAGCGGAGGCCGACATGAAATTCGCATCCCCCCGCAGTTCCCTCTGCGCCCTTCTCGCCACCGCATTCGCCGTCACGTCCATTTCCAGCCACGCAGAAACCCGTTGCCCCGGTAACATCGCAGGCCTCAGACCGCGAATTGTCGCCGGGGCCCTGCTTGTGATTCCCGTGAAGATCAACCAGTCCGGTCCGTTCGACTTCATGGTCGACACCGGAAGCCAGCTCAACGTCATCGACCCCGCACTCGCGGCCCAGATTAGCCTGAAATCGCAAGGCACGGTCGGCCTGGTCGCCACCGCGGCCTCGTCCCAGGCGTCTCTCGGGGTATTGGATTCGCTTGAGGCGGGTTCGCAGACGGTGTTGAAGCCTCTGGTCGTCGTCCAGGATCTGGGGCCGCTTCAGGCGGCAGATCCGCGGATTCGGGGCGTCCTCGGAGAGAACTTTCTCGCCCACTTCGATGTGCTCATCGACTACTCGCGGGGACTGCTCTGTCTCGACGAAACCAGGCTTATGGGAGAAAACCTTCGCGGCGACCGGATTGCCCTAGTCCCCTCAAAACACCCGGACACCGAAGTGCCGTTCTGCGAGCGCCTCGTTGTCTCAGTCAATCTGTCCGACACAGGAACCCGCCCGATCCTGCTCCAGGTCGACTCCGGCAGCGACGGCCCGATTCTGTATGCCGGCAACCGGGAGTTAGAGCAGCCACTGCTCAAGCGAGCCAGGCTGCAGGGACCGGAGGTAAGCGATGCGCGCAGGGCGTTCGCCGTCCTGCCTCCACAGGACATGAGGCTCGGCAGCCGCATCGTACGGAAAGTTCCCTTCGTCACTCCAGCCAAAGGGTCGCAGAGCGTGCCCGATCGCGAGGAGGACGGGATTCTGGCGACGGTGCTCTTTCAACGCGTGTTCGTCAGCCACTCCGATCACTTCGTCATCTTCGACCCAAGATAATGCGAGGATTGCCGCTGTTCGGCTGCCTGCACTGCGAGCGCTAGTGATGGTTTTGAGTGGCCCAACCTCTCCCACAGTGATGCTCGCCGGCTCGTTCATTAAGCCCGTATTTCTTAAGTCAGCGTCTGCCAATCTTTCGCTCACTTGGCCGAAAACCGCGTATCTGGAAATCTGGAGATCGGGTTAGATCCGGATAGTCCTGATAAACGCGCTTCGCGACGGAGATCCCCAAACACGGGCAGGTCAATACATTCCAGTCGAAATGCCGACTAATGAGATGGTCCGCCGCTTTACTCACCCTCGATCGGAGGGTGACTGATATGGCAGCCTTTGAGAAGGAGGATCATCGACATGCAAATCCATTCGGTTGGCATCGATCTGGGAAAGACTACCTTTCATCTGGTGGCGCTCGGAGCAGCAGGCAAGGTGCTTGTGCGGAAGAAATTCACCCGGAACCAGCTTCTGGCTTACACCGCGAACATGCCGACGTCTCTCGTCGGGTTGGAGGCTTGCGCCGGAGCGCATTTTCTCGGACGTGCTCTGCGGAAGCAGGGCCACGATGTCCGGTTGATTGCAGGACAGTTTGTGAAGCCGTTCGTGAAGTCGAACAAGAACGACTTCATCGATGCAGAGGCGATAGCCGAGGCTGTCGAGCGGGAGAACATGCGCTTTGTCCCGATCAAGACCGACGATCAGCTGGACCTCCAGGGCATTCACCGGGTGCGTGATCGCCTGATCTCCCGGCGCACAGCGGTGATCAACCAGATTCGCGCATTTCTGCTCGAGCGCGGTATGGCGTTTGCGCAAAGACCAGCGAAGCTCAAGGCCGCCATGGCTGACGTCCTGGAGAACGCAGAGGCCGACCTGACGCCGCAGATGCGGAACCTGATCGACATGCTGTGGGATGAGTGGAAGCTCGTTGAACAGCAGATCGAGAAGCTCAACCTGGAACTGGAACGGATCTCTGCTGCGGATGCAGGATGCACACGGATACGGCAGATCCCAGGGATCGGACCAGTGGTAGCCACTGCCATCGTTGCTGCCATCGGCAACGGCGCAGCATTCCGCAAGGGCCGGGACTTCGCCGCGTGGCTGGGCATTGTGCCGCGCCAACACTCGACCGGAGGTAAGGCGAAGTTGCTCGGCATCAGTAAACGCGGGAACGTATACCTGCGCAAGGTCCTGATTCACGGTGCACGGGCTGCCGTGCTACGCATCAAGCGCGACCGAGCACCGATCGGAGCCTGGCTTGATGCACTCGACGCCAGAGCTCCCAAGAATGTCGTTGTGGTCGCGATGGCTAACAAGCTTGCGCGGATCGCCTGGGCTGTGCTGTCGAGTGGACAAGAATATCGACCGACAGCGAACGCAATTGCCGTATGAAATAGTGCGGAAAAGACGCCTGCTGCTTGGAAGCGCTGAAGCGCCACCACTTTACCGCACTACTGCTGCGGCGATTTAAGATTTCCCACCGAAGTCTGCAAAGGAATTGCAAGGACGACAGAACAGTCACAACGGCGTGTCTGCAGCCTGATCCCGAAATTGGTCTCGAAAGAGCAACCGACCGACTTATAAGGACAGCCACGCGCGCAACTCATCCTGGCCAGGAGAGATGATCTCCACCTATTAGGCCGAATACATTTGCGCAGACTTGTCTACTCGCCCCACGCTTTTTCCTTGCAGTCGCGCGGCGGACCATACAATATCGGGACTTATTCGAGATGTGAGCTCAGAGGGGCCTACGCCGCTGTTCACCTTTCCGATATGCGGACTACACGGCCATGTGTGGTTTCGGGGTTCCACTGCAGGTGAGTGTATTTCGGCATCAACCGAGAGCTTTCCGGGCCACATCCCCGTTTCGGTACCAATCGTCGAGAATCCTGTAGAACAACACCGAAGGATCGCATTGGGCGTTTGCTCGGCCACGCGCATTGGCGCTGGAGTGACATTGAGCCAACCGGCCGAACGTTCGGTTGCTGGCTGGAGCTAAGAACGAGAGCTCGGGGACAGTTGCGGTCGATCGGGATGTGGGCCACTCGCCTCTCATCCTGAACGACCGCAGCGAAAAGAAGGGAGTCGGAGAACCTGCGTTTGGCCATGCCAACTGGCGATTACAAGCCCAGGGTTATGCCATGAACTTTAGAGAAAGAGCAATAGCCAGAAACAAAGTTCCGTGCACCATTCTTGCGTCTTTTCCCTTGAAGTTGGGCCCGCGGCATGACCTGCAGCAGGTTCCCATCAAACGGCGCCGGAATGCAACTCGCGTTTGGGGCGTCGGTGCAAATGGGGTTGCAGATGGTCCAGGTAGGTTCCGGTCCGAATGATCTTTTACTCCGCCGTCGACACTATGCGCCTGCCCGTAAATTGAAAACCGCCTGGTTGGTCAACGCAGTTTTCACCCTGCAAATCGCAACTGGCACCTTCGCCGGTGCCTGCCAGGTTGTTTCGGCCCGTCAGGTGTAACCGAAGACTCAGCCTTTGCAGACTGGAATTAGAAGCAAAGGCATAAAAGACGGCTTCACAGCTGTCCGACTTCTTGCACTTCCATGCGCCGTAAAAGGTCGACATCGGAGGTGCTGAAGGGGTTGTCACAACTATTCCTCCTCCACCGAAAGAGATCAGTGAATTGAAGGTCGCAACAGGCTGTTGGTCGACCAATACATCGATATTGAAGATCCATGACCCCTCGATGGAGGCGGAATTGCCGAATTTATCAGCAGATGTACTGGATTGGGCGTTGGCTGGTACGATTGCTGCCGACAAGACCAAAGCCAATAGCGAAGCTGCGAAAACGAGTTGAAAAACGTTGCGATTCGTAACCTGTAGGTCAGAAGTGAATTTCATTTGTTCTCTCCTTTGAAGTTGAATTAAGGGCCGCCACAACGCATTCGGGATCTTTCTCAAGCCTCTTGCTTTATGGCCGCTGTTTCGAATACCGCCTGCTGTCTTCGCAAACGAAAACGGCGACGAAAGAGACCTCCTGGGAAACGGCATTGATGAGATGCCACGGTATTGCGAGCTCCACAGCCGGTTTGGCTGAGGTCAGACTGGGCGCATGGCTTTCATTAGTCTTGGCGGATCCATGACGAAATTCCGACTAGGGATGACGGTTTTATGACGGCGGCGGGTAAGTCCTTGGTTTTCCGCTTTGAGGACGTGGAGGTTCGCGAGCGGGAGTTCACCCTCACGAAGGCGGGCGAGGTGTTGCCGGTCGAGCCAAAGGCCTTTCGGGTCTTGTTATTCCTGCTCCACAGTCCTCAAACGCTGATCACGAAGGAAGAGCTTCTTGACGAGGTATGGGCCGATGCCGCCGTCACAGAGAGCTCCCTGACGCGCAGCATCGCGAAACTGCGGCGCGTGCTGGGGGATGATTTCCAGGAGCCGCGCTATATCGCCACTGTGGCCACGGTGGGCTACCGGTTCGTGTGCAAGGTCGAGGTTACCGAGGAGGCCAACGATAATCTGGGAAGGATCGGCGAGGTGCCTGCGAATGGGCAGGCCGCGGATGCGAACCTGCCGGCGCACAACGACATAAGCTCGGGGACCACGGGCCAGACTATTAGCTCCGAAACTCAGAAGCCCCAATCGGCAAGCGAAATCACCAAAGAAGTGAGGCCCGCGGCGCGGCGGCTGCGATGGATCCCGTGGGGTGTCGCAGCGGCCCTCCTCCCTGTGCTTGCCTGGCTGGGTTTCGCGCGTTGGATAAAACCGCCGTTGCCGCAGCGACAGTCGTTCCGTCTTTCTATACAGCCGCCCCCATCCACATCCTTTGTTCCCTACAGTCTTGCAGTTTCACCGGATGGACGGCGTGTTGCCTTCGTAGCCGCGGGGTTGGATGGTGCAACGGCGTTGTGGGTTCGGTCCCTTGTCGGCGGCTCCTATCAGCAGATATCTGGCACAGAGAATGCACTGTACCCGTTCTGGTCGGCGGATAGTCGTGAGATCGGGTTCTCCTCCGGTGGCAAATTAAAGAGAGCTGACCCCAGTACGGGCGCCGTCCAGGTCATATGTAACATCGATTACCCGTTCGGTGACACATGGAACGACCATGGGACCATTCTCTTTGCAGGGGCAGGAGGTCCTCTCTACAAGGTGGATGATTCGGGCGGCGCGCCGCAGCCGGTTACGAGAGCAAGGGGCAACGAGGCACATCGCTGGCCGTCGTTTCTCCCCGATCAGGATCATTTCCTCTACTTCGTCGACAATCCGGAACATTCCGGCGGCAGTGCCGCTGTACGTGGGATTTACGCGAGTTCCCTTACCTCCATGGACAGTAAGAAAATCTCCTCAGAGATCAACAACGCGGTGCAATTCGCTTCAGGTCGTTTGTTCTTCGTTCGTAATCGCAGTCTGATGGCCCAACCCTTCGATCTTCAGAGACTTGAGTTGACGGGAAAAGCGGAGGTAATCGCGCCGGAGGAGATTGAAGAGGATTCCGCCTTCTCTAACACGGGCTTTTCGGTTTCATCCAACGGGGTGGTGGTCTTTCAGTCTGCTTCCGATAACTTTTCTCGATTGTCCTGGTTCGACAGACAAGGCAAGGATCTCGAATCGGTGTCGTCTCGTGGCTATCGTGATCCATCTCTTTCGGGGGATGGCAGTCTACTCGCCATTACAGGGGATGACCAGCGCAACGGAAGGCATTCTATCCGAATTTATGACTTCGCTCGCAGTACCAGTACGTCGGTTTCCGACGGCGGGACCGACGAGTTTCCGGCTTTATCTTACGACGGCAAGACAGTAGCGTACAGTAATTCGGAAGCGAACACGATTTCCACTCTCGCCACAGATAACTCAGGCCAGCCCCAGGCCTTGGTCAACGGACATAGACCCATCCCAAACGACTGGTCGAGGGACGGCAGATATCTGGTCTACATGGATTTTCCACACGGCGACTCTAATTTGGCCGTCTACGATCTTCAAAAACATTCAAGCACAACATACGGCCCCGGCGTGGAAGCTCAATTCTCTCCCGATGGCAAATGGATCGCGTTCACCTACTTCGCTGCCGGTCGCAGCGTAGGAAACTACCAGGACAGCGAAGTATTTGTTGCGGGCTTTCCCAATCCCGGCGCTCACATCCAGATCTCAAACCATGGCGGTGCACAGGCTCGCTGGCGCGCCGACGGCAAAGAACTTTATTTCATCGAGTTGGACAAGAAGCTCATGGCTGTCGCCATCGATACCTCGCATGGCAAGCTGGAAGCCGGAGTTCCCCATGCTCTTTTCCAGACCCGAATCATTGCTCCGCGTATCCTTCTCTTTCAGTACGCAGTCTCGCCGGATGGCAAGCGTTTCCTGATCAATTCACTCCCGTCCGTAGGAGTCGCGCCCGTTACCGTGCTGATCAATTAATCGTCCCGACCCCACGAATTCGCCTCACTTCGGATCTAAGATCAAATAGCGCCTGGCGAGGCATATATAGACGCGATTGAACAACACGGGAGGTAACAAACCATCTACTTCCATTGGCAGCAGGCTGGAGTAACACCTCGAATCCGGAGATCGGCGAGCTTGAATCTGCCCCAGGTTGATCGGGAACCGCGTACGCTGCTTGTACGGCTGAGAGCGCGGAAGTTGATGCGATCTAAGATTACACATGCGACCTCCCCTTGCATGCGGCGCGTGCGCGTTCCGGCGGCAAGGGTCGCTCAAGGTTGGGAACGAGTCGGACTCGTCGGAAGTGAATCTCAGTGGCCCTCGTTGATACTGAGGACCCAAAGCGAGCAGAAAATCATGGGCCGAGATCCTAAGGTCGGTCGGTCGGGTGGCAGTTGCTGCTGCGGAAGAGTCCAAGTTGCCGTAAAACCGCCTTGGCGGAAACATGAAGCATGGCAGCGCTCAGTTGTTGGTATCACCGCTCAGCGAGAATGCGACACAATCCGGGCGGTTCGTTACCTTCGAAGCACGGGTCATATCCCATAAAAAGGAGGCACTCCAACCGCTCAGCGTCCCGAAGAACGTCGCCTGGAACTCGCTTACGTTCCGCGGAAAGGTAATCGACGAGCCCATGGACCGCGGCGGCGACTTGCTTGTGAATCAGTGCATCTGCCTTAGTTAATTCGGCATAGCGTTTTGTTGCTGACCAAAACGCTTGAAACTGACTGGTTGGGTATTTCCGCTTTACTGAGGCAAGGCCCTCTTGGAAATCCCCCCAACGATCGATGGCCTCAGCAGCCAGTTTGTCCTTCTCTGATATCGGCATTTTCTCTGTCCTTCTATCAAGCGCAATTCGATCAGAGCAGTGTACCAACTCATTTTGCCGATTCGGGACGTCTCGGGGATTTGCCGGTGCGGAAAATTCCGGATTCGACAAATGACTCATGAGTTTTTGATTCCAGGCTTCGACATGAGTGAGTGAATGTCGACATTCGGATTGCAAACCTCAGATGGTGGGATTAAGTGGATATTTCTGAATGATTTGAATGGCTCATCGGAGCATTAGTAACGAAAAACGCGCATTGTGACGGTAATCAAGTGCGATGAGCGCGCGGACCAACATCACAGTTGCCATCCCGACATCGGACGACTGATCGGGTCGGTGAGTGGTGAATGAGTCGATTTGGCTCAACTGAGATCCTTGAATTGATCTCCTATGGACACTGCATAGGAGTGTGTGATAACTTCTATGCACTGTCCAAAGGAACGGGGAAGATGGGCGAAGGCAAATCGGAAGTGCTGCAGGGAACGCTGGACCTGATGGTGTTGAAGACGCTCTACGCGCTGGGGCCGCTGCACGGATTCGGAATTGCCCGGCGGATCGAGCAGGTAAGCGACGGTGTCCTCAATCTGAACGAAGGAACGGTATACACGGCGCTGTTGAGGCTGCAGCAGCAGGGATGGATCGCCTCGAAGTGGGGAACGAGCGAGAACAACCGGAAGGCGCGGTTCTACTCGATTACAAGGCAGGGCGCGAAACAACTGGAGCGCGAGACCGAGAACTGGGAGCGGGTGGCCGGCGTAATGGACAGAGTGCTGAAGCTGGAGAGGCAGGGATGAGGTGATGCGGAAAGTACGGATACTGTGGGCGCGCGTAAGAGGGCAGGCGGCGCAGGGCCGCGAGGATGAAGCCTTCGATGAGGAGATCCGTGGACACATAGCCTTGCTGGAGGAACGCTACCGGACGCAAGGCATGAGCGCGCAGGAGGCGGAGCGGGCGGCGCGCCGGCAGTTCGGAAACGTGACGGCACTGAAGGAGCGGCAGCGGCTGTACCGAGGGATTCTTTCGCCGACGGAGTGGTGGCGGGATGTGCGCTTCGGCATGCGGATGCTGGCCAAGCGGCCCATATCGAGTGCGGCGGTGGTGCTGGCGCTGGCACTGGGGATTGGGTTGAACTCCGCAGTGTTCACGTTTGTAAATGCGCTGCTGCTTCGGCCTCCGCAGGGCGTAAGCGGGATCAACAAGCTGGTGGAGGTATGGCTGCACAATCCGAAAGCCGGCGGGGTAGAGGGCTATCTCCCGTTCAACTATCCCGACTACGCATACTATCGCGACCACGCAAAGTCGCTCGAAGGGCTGATGGCTTTCGACGGCGATGGCGAGGACGCGATCTGGAATCACGCGGGCACGGGAGAGATTCTGCACGTGCAGTTTGTGTCAGGGAACCTGTTTTCGCTGCTGGGACTGAATGTGGTGGCGGGGCGCACGCTCTCAGAGGATGATGACAGGATCGACGACCCGCGGCAGGTAGTCGTACTGAGTTACCCCTTCTGGAAGCAGAAGTTGGGCGGGAATACAGGTGTGATCGGAAAGACGCTGATGCTGGATGGTAAAGCATTCACGGTGGTGGGTGTGGCGCCAGCGAGCTTCACCGGGTTGATGGTGGGGACGGATCCGGATTTCTGGGCACCGCTGACGGCAATGGTCCGATTCCGCCCCGACGACCAGAACCGATTTACGGATCGTGACTCGTCTTGGCTGATCGTGGCCGGCAAGATGCCCCACGCTGATGGCCGCAAAAGCGTGCAGGCGGAGATGCAGGTACTGGCAAAGCAGGTCTACCTCGAGCACGGAAGCAAGGGCAACTTTCTGGACCCGCTGGTTTATCCCCTGACGATGGTGCCGGGGCCTCTTCGGGTGTACGTGGGCGCATTTACGGGAGGACTTCTTCTGGTCTTTGCGCTGGTGCTGCTAATTGCGTGCACCAACGCAGCCAGCCTGCTGCTGGCCCGGGCCACGGGGCGGGCAAGAGAGATGGCGACCCGGTCAGCACTGGGCGCGGGGCGCGCGCGGCTGGTACGGCAGATGCTGGTGGAGAGCCTGCTGCTGGCCGGGCTTGCCGGAGCAACAGGCGCGGGGATAGCGTGGGTGACTTCGCGGATGTTGATGGCACTGAAGCCGGCGAACATACCCGTGACGCTGTCAATTCCGATGGATTGGCGGGTTATGTTGTTTACGGCGGCGATTTCAGTGGCCACAGGCGTGGTGTTTGGTTTGGCGCCGGCGCTCCGGGCGAGCGCGGTGCAGGCGGCCCGGGTGCTGAAGGATGAGTCGTCCGCAGGAGGCCTGAAGAAGTCGCGCCTGCGCAGCACGCTGGTGGTGGCGCAGATGGCCGTGTGCGTGGTGCTGCTGGCTGGGGCGGCGCTGTGCGTGCGCAGTCTGATGAACGCCAACGCGATCGATGCGGGATTCGAGACACATCATATTGCCCTGGCCACGCTGGATCCGGGGGCACTGGGGTACACGCCGGCGAAGATCAACGACTTCTATGCGCGTCTGTTGAAACGGGTCGAGCATCTGCCCGGTGTGAACTCTGCGAGCTACGCGCAATCTCTCCCCCTGGGTACCTCGCATTCTGTCACATTCGTCGGCAGGCAAGCGGGCAAAGATCCGAACGCCGTGATGGCGGACGAGTTCCGCGTGGAGCCGGGATTCTTCCGCACTATTGGGATTCCGCTGCGCGGGCGCGATCTGACCCAGATGGAGGCAGACGCCGAGAAGCCGGACGCCGTGGTCATCAACGAGACCCTCTCACAGAGAATGTGGCCGGGTGAGGATCCTATCGGCAAGCCCCTGGCGCTGAGAGGCGAGAAGGCCATGAGCCAGGTGGTCGGCGTGGTGAAGAACGGCAAGTATCGCACGCTGGGCGAAGCGCCTGCGCCTGCCGTCTTCCACGGCCAGGTGCCTCCAGCGCGCACGCTTGTAGTGCGCACCGCAGGAGACTCGCGAACGCTGCTCAACGAGATTCGTCGCGAAGTTCCGATCGTCGATCCGCTGATGGCGGCCACTGATGTCCAGACGATTGAGCAGTACATGGCGCTGCCGCTATTCCCCGCCCGCACCGTGGGATGGCTGCTGGGCGTATCGGGGATCCTGGCAGTTCTAATGACGGCGATTGGCCTCTTCGGCGTCATTGCCTACATGGTGTCGCAGCGGACACATGAGATCGGAGTCCGCATGGCGCTGGGCGCGCGGCAAAGCGACGTGATGAAGATGGTGATGGGCCAGGGGCTGCGGCTGACCGCGATCGGACTGGGAATTGGATTCGTCACAGCGTTTGGTGCTTCGCGGCTGCTCTCGCCGCTACTTTACGGGATTGGGGCAAACGATCCGGCAACGATGATGGCGGTGGCGACAGGACTGGCGGCGATCGCCCTCACGGCGTGTTATTTGCCAGCGCGAAAGGCAATGAATGTGGATCCTTCAGTGGCGTTGCGATACGAGTAGGCGGCCGCCAACAAAGGTTGACTCTGAGGGAGCGCGTCGCGTGCGCGATGAGCGCGCGTTGAAACTCGAGCGACAGAGGTGATGGGATGGGGAAACTGCGGATGTTGTGGTCGAGAGTGAAGGGGCAGGCAGATCAAGTACGCGAGGATGAGGCTTTCGAAGAGGAAATGCACGAGCATATAGCGCTATTGGAGAAGCGCTACCAGGCACAGGGAATGAGCGCGCGGGAGTCGGCTCAGGCAGCGCGGCGCCAGTTCGGGAACGTGACAGCCCTTAAGGAGAAGCAGAGAGCGCAGCGCGGAATTCTTTCGCCAGCGGAGTGGGCTCGCGATGCGCAATTCGGAATGCGGATGCTGGCAAAGCGGCCGGCATTGAATGCGGCGATGGTTGTCGCGCTAGCGCTTGGAATTGGAGCGAACACGACGGTATTCAGTATTGTGGATGCTGTCCTCTTGCGCCCTTTGCCATACTTGCACCCGGAAAGGTTGGTTGAGGTGCAGGAAGGAACAGGGGTGTTTGAAGCAGATTCTGTTTGCTATCCGGATTTCTTTGACTGGCGGGCGCAAAATCAGAGCTTCGATCACCTTGTGTCATACCACGGCACCTCGTTGACGCTGACGGGCGTGGAGCGCCCGGTGCATCTGAATGGCGAAGTAGTGAGCTGGGATCTGCTGCCATTACTGGGCGTGAATCCGGAAATGGGGCGAGGGTTCCGGCCGGAGGAAGAAAAGTCCGGTACTCGGGTGGTACTGCTCAGCCACGCACTGTGGGCATCCCAGTTCGGATCAGACCGCTCGATCGTCGGGCGAACGACACACCTAAGCGGCGAGGTCTATACCATAGCGGGCGTGATGCCAGCGACCTTCCGGTTTCCTGTCGACGCGCCACAAAACAGCTTTTGGACAACGTTGGCGGTAGATGACAACGGGACGCCAAAAACGTAGGCTGCGAATCGTGGTGACCACGAGATGAGCGTGATCGGGCGGCTCAAACCAAACGTGACAGTGACTCAGGCGAATGCGGACATGACCGAGATCGCGGCACGGCTGGCAAAGCAGTATCCCGACACAAATACCCGCCACAATGAAGCGCGTGTAGAGAGCGAGCTCACGGCGAAGCTGGGCGATACGCGCACGCTTCTGCTGGTCATTCTGGGAGCGGTGGGGCTGGTGCTGCTCATCGCGTGCGGGAATGTGGGCAACCTGCTGCTTGTGCGGGTACGCGAGCGCGAGCGGGAGTTGGCGATGCGCTCCGCTCTCGGCGCTAACCGGGCGCGGCTTGTCCGGCAGCTGTTGGTGGAAAGCATAATGATTGGCGTGCTTGGCGGCACGGCCGGGTGCGTTCTGGCATTTGCGTCGACGCCGGCCGTGTTGCGCCTGATCGGCGACGGCGTGCCGCGAGCGGTGGATGCAGGTGTGAATCTGCCCGTGCTGGGGTTTGCGCTGGCAATCTCGCTTGCATCTGGAGTTTTGTTTGGGTTCGTACCTGCAATGACCTCCACGCGGGGCGATCTGCTGTCACCGCTGAAAGAGGGCGGGAGAAGCGAGACCGGGGGCCAGCACCGGCTGGGATCAGTGGTTATCGCGGGACAAGTGGCTCTGGGAATCGTGTTGACAACAAGTGCTGGCCTGTTGGTGACGAGCTTCATCCACCTGACACATACGAACGATGGCTTCAATCCGGATCACGCGCTGACACTTTTGTTTGAGACGCCGGAATCGCGCTATGCAAATACGCGAGCTGCGTTCTATCAGGAATATTTCGAGAAGGTGCGGGCGCTGCCAGGCGTCCAGTCGGCCGGTGGGTCAATCCTGTTGCCGATGATAGATAACAGTGCCAACATCAGTTTTGAAAATCCGGAGCATCCTCGTCCGAAGGGGCAGTTGGAAAGCGCGGCAGTGGATTTGGTGTCGCCGGCCTACTTTCAGACCATGGAGATTCCCCTTCTCACGGGGCGAGACTTCAACGATAGCGATACGGTGCAATCGCCTCAAGTGATGATCGTGAACCAGGCGTTCGCGTCAGAGTTCTTCCCGGGCGAAAATCCCTTGGGCAAGAGGCTGAAACCGGGTACCAGCGGCGGCCCCTCTCAGCCTCCTGCATGGCGTACCATCGTGGGCGTCGTGGGCAACATTCGGACCGGAGCGACGCAGCGGAAGACAGATCCGATGTATTACGTACCCGCCCTCCAACTCCCAAACTGGTGCTGCATGTACACGGTGGCCCGGACCAGTATGGATCCGCTCGCTCTGGAACCAGAAGTACAAAAGCTGCTGGCATCAATGGATCCGGATATTCCCATCTCCGATGTACGCACCATGCGTGATCGGATCGGCCTTCAATTGGCCCAACCGCGTTTTGCCATGGTACTGCTGGCTGCTTTTGCGGGCCTCGCACTGGCGCTGACCTTGGTGGGTCTTTACGGAGTCATGGCCTATTCTGTGACACTGCGTACCCGCGAGATCGGCGTACGTCTAGCGCTCGGTGCGCCACGATGGACTGTGCTGCAGATGGTGCTGCGGCAAGCTGCGGTGTTAATCCTGATCGGATCGGGGCTGGGGATTGCTGCAGCTCTTGCATCAGGATCCTTGCTACAAGCCTTTTTGTATGGGACCGGTTCGCGAAACCCGCTTGTGTTGGCCAGCGTCTGCGGATTAGTAGCACTGACAGGAGCGCTGGCCGCGTACCTGCCGGCGCGAAAGGCAATGCGAGTGGATCCCTCGGTCGCGTTACGGTACGAGTGAACAGAGATTACGCGGTCATTGACAATCTGCAGGGGAGTTGAGGAAACGAAGCCAGATGAATGGGTTGCCCTGCTAGAGATGAAATTAGGCTTCGTCAGTGCCACTCGAGATACGAATTCTTGGCCGCTCGAAGAGCGCGGAGAAGACTATTCGTATCTGAGGGCAACCATAGGGTCGACTCGCGTTGCTCGCCTAGACGGTACGTAGGCAGCAAGAAGTGCGATCGTAAGAAACAACATCGAAACGCCGATGAAAGAGATACTGTCGATCGTATTCAGACCGTAGAGCACTCCGCGCAACAAATAGGATGCTCCGAGCGCTAGACACACTCCTACACACAATCCTACAACCACAGGCCGCGCGCTTTCACGCAGGATTAGGGTGAGAACATCACGTTTCCTTGCTCCCAGCGCCATGCGAATCCCCACTTCACGTGTGCGCAGGACAACCAGATAGCTGACCGTGCTATAGATGCCCATCGAAGCCAGCAGGAGCCCGAGCAGACCGATGCTCGAAGCGATCACGGCCGATATGCTCGATGCGAAGAAAGATTCCGTCGTGCGGAGCATCTCTTCGAGAGTTAGCGTATATGCGACCAGATTTGGATCTATGGACAGGATGATTGGGCCGATTGCGTTCACGATCTGCGTCGGTGCGGCTTGGGTCCGGATCAGAATTGTGAAGTCTTGAAGCATGTTTTCGGGCAACGGAAGATATATCTGCTCGGAGTCACTTCCGTTCAAAAGGAAACCGCGTGTATCACGAGCCACGCCGATCACCTCGTATGCTGGCCCGCCGAGGTAAGCGTCATCCTTCGTATTGAACTGCCCACCGGGCGCCATGCGCAGGCTGTGGCCAATCGGATTCTGTCCTGGCCACAGCAATTGCGCGGCAGATTCGCTGAGGACGACGGCATTCTCTGGCTGACCGGCTTGCGCTTCGAATCCGCGTCCGAAAACGAGGGGAATGCTCAGGGTTTGAAAGTAATTCGGCTGGATGTACATGTAATAGAGAATCGCCTGCGTATTTTGCGGCGAGGGCGGTTCCCCATTTACCGATACGGCCGCGGATCGAAATCCACCGCTATCCGGGGCACGCGCGCTGGTTATCGAGACCACGCCCGGAAGGGATGATAGCCGCGCTCGAACCTCGCGGACCAGGGTCGCTCGGCGTTTGGCGTTATATCGTTCTCCCTCCGGGAACCGGAGTTCAAGGCTCAGCAGGTGCTTAGTGTCGTAGCCTGGATCCATCTTGACGGCACGAATGGCGCTTCGGATTAACATGCTTCCGGCGATCAGCAGGACCAAGGAAACGGCCACTTGCGCCACCATCAACAAATCGCGCATTCGGCGGTTGCGTACCTTGCCAGTTCCCGCATTGGCCTTCAACGCGGAAGAAACGGCACCTCCGGAACTTTCAAGTGCGGGTGCCAACCCGAACAGGACACCTGCCAGCAAGCTAAGGCAAAATACGTACGCGAAGATTTCCAGATCCGGCGTGACGTGAAAGATGAACGTACCGTAATCCTCGGGGAATGCATCAGCGATCGCAACCACAATTGTTTGGAGGAAGGCCCAACTGAACAGCAATGCAACAGCTCCTGCTACCAAACCCAGCAGCGCGCTTTCCGTCAGCAACTGTCGGATGATCCTCAATCGGCTCGCACCAAGAGACAGCCGCATGCCTAGTTCGTGGTGGCGTGCAGCGGCCCGCGCCAGCTGCAAGCTCGCCACATTTGCGCAGGCAATCACCAGCACCATTCCCACTCCGACCATAATCAGCAAGATCGCATACTCCAGGCCGCCGTACTGATTCAGTGGATAGGGGAATGGAGAGCCCGGCCAAATCACCGCCTTGGTGGATTTGTGCAAATCAGAACTGGCAGCATGCAGTGTGCTGAGGTGGCCTGCCACCAGGGTCATCTCGGCTTGCGCCTGTCCGATGCTGGCGTCCCGAGACAAGCGCCCGTAGACTCGGCAGCACAAGTTTTCTCGGTTGCGCAGCCAATTGTCGTCGGGATGAATCAAAGGCTCAAGGCTGAGTGGAAGCCAGAAATCCGGTGCTGTCACACTCGTGCCAACAAAGTTGTGCGGTGTAATTCCGACGATTGTGAAGGCAACCCCGTTCAAGCGAACAGTCTTGCCTAGAATCGCCGGATCCCCGCCAAACCGCTTCTGCCAGTAGTTATCGCTGATCAGTGCCGACGGAGATGCAGCCAGCCTCGTAGAATCTTCAGACGCAAAGGTTCGCCCGTAAAGTGCTCCGAGCCCCAGGACGGAAAAATAGTTCTCCGAGACAAAGAACGTGCTTGCCGTCTCGACGTTTAGGATACTCGGCAGCGGAATCAGTCGTGATACCAGCGAGCCATCTGACGAACTGCGCCGGCCTGAGATGTCCTCCGTTCCTGTAAGCGTTAAATTCCGCGGAATGCTCGCCGCGATCAGGCCGCTGAAAGAGTGAACCTGGTCTCGATATGCCTCGTAGTCAGGAATGCTGAACGAGGCTTGGAAATTCCCTGACTTGTCGCTAGCTTCCGATTGCAACTGCACCGCAAGATTAACCATCCGTCCGGATTCGCGGGCATCGAGAGATCGCTTGAAGAACGCCTTATATGCGGTAAAAGCGGCTGTGTTCACCCCAATGCCAATCGCAAGTGCCAGCACGGAAACAAGTGTAGATCCCGCGTTGCGCGATAACATACGGACTCCGTAACGCAAGTCCTGGAGTACGGTCTCCGACAACATAATCAGGTCGACCTCGTTCATGCGTTGCCGCCAAAGGCTCGGATTGCCGAAGCGGAGCCGCGCATCGCGGCGCGCCTCACCACGCGTCATACCCGCGTCCACATTCAACTGTTCGCGCATGGAAAGATGGAATCGGAATTCTTCCTCGTGCTCCCTTGTCAGTTTTTCTTTTCCAAAGATTGCCCGAAAGCGAGAAAACCACGCCATGAAACTCACCTCACCTAAGCCTGTCCAAAATCCAGAACCAGGGCCACCGCGCTCGTGATCTTCTGCCAGTTTTCTCGCTCTGCGCTCAGATGTTTGCGGCCAAGCGCCGTGAGCCGATAAAACCTCGCGCGACGGTTATTTTCGCTTGTACCCCATTCTGAAACGATCCAACGATCCTGCTCCATGCGGTGCAGCGCCGGATAGAGTGACCCTTCCTCGACGCGTAGAACTTCGTTCGAAATCCGCTGGATATGGAGTGTGATACCCCAGCCGTGCATAGGGCCCTGTTCGAGACTTTTCAGAACGAGGAGAGCCAGAGCTCCTTGCAGGTTGTCGTTCTTAGTCTTCGCCACTAGGCCCTCCCATAGAAGTCTATGGAAGAATGCTCCTTTCCCGCTGATTGTGTCAAGCTGACTCGGCGTAGACCTCGCTCAGTGCGACGCACTCAAGTGGCCAGATTCTCGATTCGACACCCGGCGTTAATTGGCTCATCGATGAACTGCGTAAATGGCGTGAGTTCCGTATAAAGGCGAATAGGCGGGTACCATCGTTCTGGGAGAGTATTGTGGGCAAAACAAGGAACTTAAACCTTCTCTTGATCGCATCACTCATGGTTTCGCTGAAGACGCCTGCGCAGACGGATTCCTCACCGCACAGGGTTCAATTCATCAGCGTCGAGAAGGGTGTCCAGCTCGAAGTGCTCGATTGGGGCGGAATCGGCAGGCCGCTCATCTTTTTGGCGGGCAATGGAGATACCGCTCACGCATTCGATAGCTTTGCCCTGAAGTTTACCGATCAGTATCATGTCTACGGCATCACGCGCAAGGGCTTTGGCGCGTCCAGCAAGCCGGCAGCGGCTAACGGGAACTACTCAGCCGATCGTCTGGGAGACGATGTCCTCGCTGTTATGCAAGCACTTCGGATTGAGCGTCCTGTTCTGGTGGGACACTCGCTAGCGGGTCAGGAGCTAAGCTCAATCGGCAGTCGCTTTCCGAACAAGGTATCCGGCCTCATCTATCTGGATGCCGTAGCGAGTTGGTCTTTCTACGATCCCGCGCACCCCCAGGTGGAGATCGAGATGAACGGCGTCAAGAAACGAATCGAGGAGATTGAAGCTGGAGGGATCGACGAGCAGGAGAAGCTACGCGAACTGGAAACTGCAATCGCAAGTTTCGAAACGGTTCTTCACCAGAACAATGAAGACGTAAAGACGATGCCTCCACTGCCGCCGCGGTCACCGATCAGCGCCGCTCTCAACTTCGGGGCGGAGAAGTACACGTCCATCCCCGTTCCGGTTCTCGCCATTTTTGCCTGCCCTCACGATTGGAGCCACTTCTTTCCGAACGATCCAGAACGCAGAGCGGCGCGACTTGCCGCGGATACGGCGGCCTGCTCGGCACGAGCCGAAAGCTTCGCAAAGGGAGTTCCAACTGCCCGTGTCGTTCGCATTCCGAACGCAGACCATTACGTCTACCGCTCGAACGAAGCGCAAGTGATCGACGAGATGATGAAATTTCTTAACACTCGCCCGTAGAGGATCGGCATCGCGAAATCGCCCAGTGTTCGCCGATCCACTGGTGTGTCTGGGGGCTTATGGCTGGTAGAGCCATGCATGATTAACTCCCGTGCCTCCGGGTTTCGCATAACCTCCAGCCAGCAGAACACGACCGTCGTTCAACAGGGTGGCTGTGGAGAAGCAGAATCCATCCAACTTCTCACCGCTCACTGGAACGAACACATCAGAATTCGGATCATAGATTTCAGGTTGCTCCGCACCACCCGCAATCAACACTCGGCCGTCATTAAGCGAAACCACGGCCTTGGCCAGTTTGAACCGATTTTCGTTTAGCTTCGGACCCGGGAAGAATCTGCCCGTCCGAGGATCGTAAATCTGTGTGCTTGTGACGCGGGTTCCGAACGGACCGCCGGCCTGTCCGCCAGCCATGAGTACACGGCCATTCGGCAACAAAGCACCTCCGAACTTGCTACGTGGAATCGTCATTGTGCCGGTTGTCATGAAATGCTTTGTAGACGGGTCGTAGAGATCAGTTCCCGAACTTCCAACCACGAGCGCTCTGCCATCGTTCAGTAACACGATCTGAGTTGCATCGGACAGGTGAGTCGCACCGATCGAAGTGAAAGATCCTGTCGATGGGTGGTACAGTTCTGCCGTGAGGACAGAGTTGCCCTCCGTGATCGCTGTCCCGCCGACAAGAAGCACCTCTCCTGTTTTCAAAAGCACCACGCGAGCTTCGGCCCGTCGGACCGTCATTTTACCTGTCGGTGCAAACGTGCCGGTGGCCGGATCATAGAGTTCCGCAGACGCTGTATAACAGGGTGAATCGCAACCAGTTGAACCTCCGGCGACGAGTACTTTTCCGTCCCGAAGTCGAGTTGCCGTGACGCCCCAGCCATGCTGCGCCAGCGGCTTTCCAGTGATAGTGAATCGCCCAGTTACCGGATCGAAGAGTTCTGCGCTCGGTTGCATCACTCCGTTGCGTTCGATCCCACCGACGATTAACACTCGGCCACTGTCGAGCAAGACAGCCGCATGATCGAAACGTGCCTCGATCATTTGTCCGGTTGTAACAATTCTGCCGCTGTTACGGCTTGTCGCGCGTACTCTCGGCTCAGCACAGCAGATGCACAGCAAGAGAGTTCCAATTGCCAGACCAACGATTCGCAGATTCATTTGCCATCCCTGTACGCCAGTAAGGGGCGTCACCGCCGCCGAAGTATCAGCGCGGAACGCAGGACTCGTTCTATACCAAATGTGAACCTGTCCGGCGTCCGCTTGCAAACCGTACCGTTGTCAACTGTCGACTTCAGGGCTTACCGCTCACCGAGCGGAAAGGGTGGTTCAGCGCCCGTGAATTTACGCATTGTCGATTATGCAATCGTCGAGAATCGGTGCGGGCCTAACTTCCGGATAGCAGACGAACCATGACTTCACCGGGTGCGTTGTCCTAAATGGCTTGCTGCACGATAGAATCGGCCGATGAAATCCATACTCGTCTGGCTCACCCTCGCTCTTCTTGTAACGGGTCAGGTCAAGCAGACTCAGACCACCCAGGATCGCAATCTCATCGTCGGAGCCTGGAGCCTCAGCTCGTACGAACTTCGCCTGAAGTCCTCGGGAAAGATCACGACGCCGTTTGGACCACATCCTGTCGGTCGAATCCTCTATGAGGCGAACGGCCAAATGTCGGCCCAGCTGATGCGTCCCGAGATGATGGCCTTCGCGAGCGATGACCCGCTAGGCGCGACCGACCAGGAAGCTGCTTCGGCCTGGAGAAACTACATCGGTTATTGGGGCACGTACACGATCGATGCGAAAGCGGGCATCATCACGCATCACATCGAGGGCGCCTGGTTGACCAACTGGGTAGGTCAGAATCAGACGCGCGCGTTCCAGCTTTCTGGAGACAGCTTATCGCTTGACGCTGATTCGCCTGCTTGGCATGCACACCTCACATGGAAACGAATTCGGTGAAGGTCCCCCTAGCCACGGCGTAGAGTTTACCCACCTAAGTTTGCACAGGACCAGCAAGGACGAAAGAACAGTCACAACGGCGTGTCCGCACCCTGGTACCTAGAATGATCTTCAACGACCGACTTAGAAGGACAGACACGCAACTCATCATGGCCAGAAGAGCTGATCTCCTCCCAAAGGCCGAATACATTTGCGCAGACTTGTCTTCTCGACCAAACTTCCCCTTGCAGTCCTGCGGCGGACCGTACATTATCGGTACCAATACGACTTCCGTTAGCGCATCGGCGATTATGTGGTAACGAAGAGCTCAGTTTGCTTCCGCCAATCTCCGGCTGCTCGACAATACGGCCAGAATCTGAAATCTGACCTTACGATGCATGTCCTTGCTGGCGTATCTATGTTGGTCGGCTACAATTTGTCCCTGACAGTCAACAACGAATTTGGAGTTCAGATAAATGATTCGACAAGTGCGGTTGAACAGCGCGCTCCTTTCTTGTTTGCTACTGCTCCTATGCACACAACTAGCGGCGCAAGGCGTTGCTGTTCCGGGGGACACATGCAAGCCGGCGAGTGCACGAACGCAAGACATCGGATGCTGGATCTTGGCCGACAATCCCGTGGGTCAACTTGCAAAACCGCAAGTGTTCTGGCATCTCGATAGGTATCCAACACGCGTAGCGGCCGAAGCAGACAAGGGGCCGCGTGGCACAGTGATCGAATCCTTTGGCAAAGTGTGGTTGATGACCATCGAGGACGAGAACTGGAAACCTAGCCACGGAAATCGCATTGCAGAGATTGGACCGCTTCCGGTCGTCGCAGGAGAAAAATACTCGGCGCAGTTTATGGAAGCGGACTTCACACCCGGAATGACGGCACCCGCACACATACACTCCGGCCCGGAGGCCTGGTATGCGGTTGGCGGCGAAACATGCCTGGAGACCTCCGATGGCCGCATGCAGATCAGCCGCGCAGGAGACAACCCGGTAATCATTCCCATGGGATTATCAATGCACCTTACCGCTATTGGCTCCGAGCGGCGCCGTTCGATCGTGATCATCCTCCATCAGTCATCGCAGCCCTCGACCACAATGTCTCATGATTGGACGCCAAAGGGCTTGTGTAAGGCTAGCAACTGAGCTGAAACGTAAGTAACTATCACGTGCCGAAGCGGACGTTGAGTAGCGGCATCGTCCAAATTGCGCGTTCGGACGTGTCACGGGCCATACAGAACCTGAGTGTCAGTTGACGAGAACAGGCCTTACCGTAATTCGACCGGTCTATCGGCCCACAAACACCCGAATCAGTCGTTTACGGGCTCCTCGAGGTTCTGTTTGCAACCGAGATAACGCTCTGTCGTGAGGACGGATGCGTGTCCGAGCAGGAATTGGATCTGTTCTATCTCTCCGCGCCGGCAGTATGGCACAACTTTGCACAGGTTCTGCGCAGATCGTGGGGAGCAAGGTGGTGCAGCTGCATCCGTTCAGCACACCTCCGAACCACGTACCAGATGACATTCTCTGAGATGCCCTCGCCCCAAGGAGTTCCATGTCGGCTGACTGCCCTGAATACCCGCCCTTGTTTGATGCCTGCAGTTGCAGTCCAATGATCGACAGCCTCCTTGACCCACATCGGGATGGGCACCGTCCTCACGCGTTTACCCTTGCCAACCAAATCTACGATGGCCCAATGTTCCTGCCGGTTCTGCATATCTTCCACTCTCAGGGCTGACAACTCCGCACGCCGTAAGCCGCAACCCACCGACACCGCAACCATGGCGAAGTCACGAATGCTGCGAAGATCCTTGCCGTCGGCGCTTAGCAAGAGCAGCTTGGCCTGATCAGCGTTCAGCCAGTTTCCTAGACGAGTGCCTAACGCTTTGACACCCTTGACGCGCCGGATGCCTGCGGCAAGTTCCGGGCTGAGCAGACCTGAATCCGCGGCCTCATACGCCAAGCGTCTAACCGCCGCGAGCCGCTGATTGACCGTTCCTGCCGCCAGTCCAAGCGATTCGAGGTAGAGCCGGAACCTGAGTACGACGGTCCGATTCAGTGCAAGGCGAGGTTCAGAGCAATACCAGGTGATGAACTGCTCGATGGCGAACTTGTAGTTGCGTCTCGAGTGTGGCGAACTGAGGCTGTTCAGAACCGCCGTCTTAGTGTGATCTAGGTCCGGCAGTCGAAGAACGATCTTTCGACATAGAGGTCTCCTGTTCTTCTTGCGCATGCGTGCGGCCTCCAATACCGCTGACATGCACAAGGTAGAGCAATCCTTTAGATCACGTGCTCTGTCAAGGAGCGCAAAGGCGATTGGGCACACTTCGATGGCCGCCCCATGAAGGCCTGACGTCGGAGGATCAGGCTGCTGCGCGGAAGCAAACGCCGGGGTAAAGCGCATCCGCCGTTCCTTCAGGCGTAGGGCGTTGAGAGTCGCTCTCAAAGCCCCCGCGCGGCAGCGGCCAGTGACTCGAAGCAAACCTTCAGAATGCGATGAGGACGTAGACGATTTCAGTCCTGAGTTCTTTCATTTCTCTTTCAGAACCTTATCCGCCTTGCTGTCGATCTTTTTCTTGTCAGCCGCACTAAGCTTGCCCGCATTCTCCGCTTGCGACGCCCGGGCCTTTGCGTTGCGGGCGTGAGTCGCGTCTGGCATGGGGTATTTGCGTTCCCCCGGAAGTCCAAAATCGCTCTTCGGTTCAGTCTTCTTCTTCGCCGTTGTGAGTTTTGCCATTGTTACCTCCTCACCGAATGAGATGCCGTCTTCCAGTAGACACGATCGCAAAAGCAAAGACTCGATCACAGGTGCTCTGAGACCAGAGTCAATCGAATTCCCCGATTTGAAGTCTCAGCTGGCGCATCCAGGCCAAATCGCTCATCCAGCATAGTTTGCGGTGGTTTTATCGGATTAGTAACGGCAAACGCCCCAGGCGCCGGAGGCCTCTTCGGCTTTAGCAAACCCCCGATGTGTTTGCCGACGGCGGAGACAAGACGAAAGCCATCGCGGTTCCTGTGCCTTCATCATCAGGCTATCCACCTCCGAACGCCAGGTAAGGCCTCCGTCCTCGATAAGGGTGGGCTTAAATTGCTGTCCCCCGATGTGCTGCAAAAAACGCAATTTCATATTATCCTGTTGTCAGAGTTTGGCAGGCTTGGCCCGACGACATCGAGGCTGGGTCACCGAAGAGATCGACGCACGACAGACCGACAGAAAGTACTTCCCCGGACGCGGAATACAAACTTCTGACGAGGTCCTCAGTGCGAATCCCCCGCGCTCTAAGACTTTCTGCAGCTGCGCTTCTGCTTTTCCTGCTGACGGGCGCAGGCGTGTACTTCTATGTAATCACCCCACATCCCAGCAGCGCTCCTCCGAATTCAGCGCAGGCATGGCTGGACCGTGCCGACTCTCTCTCCTGGGACAACCGATGGATTGATGCTGAGCCCTTGTACAAGAGGGCTGAACAGATGTTCGCAGCGCAAGGTGAGTCGTCAAAAGCTCTGTATGCGCAGGTAAGCCAGATCCCGCCTAACGAATCCGTTGATCTGCCGGCCACGATCTGGGCCCTGACCCAGGACCTGACTCTGCCGGCGGCGGCTAACCCGGAAACGCGGCTCCGGATTCTGATGATTCGGGGCATGCTCGAGACAAATTATAACGCCGCGGAAGCCCTCTCCACGTGGACAGAGATCTCCTCTCTCGCCGTCAGCCTCCACCACTACTCGATTGCAACTCGAGCCATGGGAGAGCAGGGGATTGCGGCTTTCCTACTGGGCGATACCGAGACGGCGAAGAAAAAGGTGCTCCGGGCATGGATGCTTTCGAAGGTCGAAAATGACCCGGCGGCAACGGTGCGCTATGCATCTGTCTTTGGCGCGGGGTTAGTCCAGCTTCACCGTTACAGTGAAGCGCTGACGACTCTAAATGATGCCATACGAATTGCCACAACGAAGCCAGGGATTGGCTACCCGGCCATCGCCGTCTATTCCAAGATTGACGCGCTGGCCGGCCTTCATCGATCCGATGAAGCCATGGCGCTGGCCAATGATGCGTTGGCACAGATTGCGAGAACTCGATACGACGGCTACAAGTCGCAGTTGTATATCTCACGGGGGAAGATCGATTCTGAACGAGGTGATTGGAAAGCGGCAATTGAAGATTACAACCATTCCCTTGGGTATTCGATAAGGATCAGCAACTTTCGCGGGATCACGGATGCTGGCGGATTACTAGCCCAGGCGTATGAACACAACCACGATCTGCCCGCCGCGCTCGCCGCGATTGATTCAGCCATCACCGCGAACACAAAGATTCCGGATGAGCTTTACCTCGTGCCGAGGAACCTCGCGATCAAGGCTGAGATCGCCGACCAAATGGGTGATGCCAAGGAAGCGGAGAGCCTTTACCTCCGCGGCATCACCCTGGTCGATACGATGATCCGCCACGCTTCGACGGCAAATATTCAGCGGCAACTCCTTGTGGAGATGAGTGATGTCTATACCGGGTACTTTGCTTTTCTGTGTGCTCGCCAACGATACGGGGATGCGCTGCGAACACTGGAACAGATCAGAGGCCGCGTCGAAGCAGATGCTCTGGAGCATCATGTCAACGAAGTCCCGCATGCGCCCACGCAGGAAGAAAGCGAACTCACACGTCTCAATCTCGAACTCGTTAACTCCGATGATCCGGACGCCAGGACAAAAATCTCCAAGGCTATTTACAGTGCCGAACTCGCAATTGGGCCAAGAACTTTGGCGCAGGAGACAACGACCCACCCTGTACCGTTGGAAGATTTGCAGAGAAGTCTCTCGCCCAATACCGTTCTGGTTGAGTATGTGCTGGCTGAGCCAAGTTCGTACGCTCTCGCAGTTACCAATAATGAGGTGACGCCCTATCGACTGGCTGCGAAATCGCTCATTGAGGCGGATTCGGAAAGGTATATCAGCGAGATTCAATCGAAAAGAGTGGACAAGACACTTGCACAGTCCCTGTACAACGAACTTCTTGAACCCGTCCGCCAATTCGAAAAGAACACAAATCTCATCGTCATTCCCGACGGCTCTCTGCACTTGCTACCGTTTTCCGCTCTCATGAAGAACGACGCATACGTGATTGCCAGGCACACAGTCGATGTGGTTCCTTCATCTACGGTTTACAGCATTCTCGAAAAACGCGATCGGGAGAAGGCGGGGATTCAAATGCCGTACCTGGGGGTTGCCGCCTGGACTCAGACCCGCGATACCCGCGGTCCGGTCGTGCGCGCGATCTCGGCGCCGCAACGCAGTGCGCTCATTCCGCTCCCTGAGAGCAAGCTGGAAGTTGAGAGCATTGCAAAGGATTTGCCTCCGCCAAGCACGATCCTGCTGGGAACTGACGCCACAGAGACTAATTTCAAGAGAACTGTATCGGACAATCCCGAGGTCATCCACCTCGCTCTCCATGGTTATGTCGACCTTGACTATCCTGACCGGTCCGCACTCGTCTTTGCGCCTGAAAAGTCCGGTGTTAACGACGGGCTGTTGCAGGTCCGCGAAATTCGCGGCATGCGGATCAATTCCAAACTGGTAACGCTATCGGCATGCAACACCGGTGTCGGTCCGGTCGGAGAAGTCGGCGTTGCGAACCTGGTCAATGCCTTTATCGAGGCTGGGGCAGATTCCGTGGTCGCCACGCTGTGGGAAGTGGAGGATGAATCCACCATGCATCTTATGATCTCGTTCTACTCCCAGCTGGCGCGTCATGAACGCAAGATCGACGCGCTTCGATCTGCCCAGGTGGAGGTGATGAACAAAGGGTTCCCACCCTATTTCTGGGCAGACGTTCAACTCGTCGGCGATCCGAACGGCACACTCTGATATCGAAAGGATGGATATGGACCTTACCGCCACGCAAAGACAATCACTTCTGAACAAGATCCAATCACAGGTTACCGAAAAGTACTTCGATCCGTCATTCGAGGAAGCCAAGTGGCATGCGATCGTGGATCGTCACCGCGGTGCAGTCATTGACGCTGGCACAACCGCTCAGTTCGAAGCCCGTGTCAGCCAGATGTTGGCAGAGCTAACTCCAAAATCACTTGCCCTGCTTTCAGACCACACTCCTATCACTCCACGCAACGCTATCAATGCAAGCTTCACCGTTGAGACTGTTGGCGGCGAACAACGGTGGGTCTTCCAGGACGTGTTGCCCGGCGGTGTAGCCGCAAAGGCCGGGGCGCGTCCCGGGGATGTGCTGTTGAGCATCAGCGGGAGGTCGGTTGCGCCAACGGCAGAGAACAAATCAGGTCCGCAATTTGAAATGCAACAAGAAATCCCGATCGTGATTTCACGAAGCAGCACAACACAGGATGTGTCGCTGACGCTGGGGACGCCGGAGCCGAAATACAAAGATAACCCCTATGCGGAACCGACCGCCCTTTACGCGGAAGCAAAACCTGGAGGCATCGATTGCCTGAAGGTCAGTCTCTTTCCGGGGAAGATTGGGATCGACTTCGCGAATCAACTTGACGCTCTGTTTGGGAATCAACTCAAGAGCGATCGCCTGATCATCGATCTTCGCGGGAACCCCGGAGGCGGTATTGGTGGCCTAACGCTCATGAGTTATCTGACCCCGGACCGCTTGCCGATCGGTTATAGCAGGAATCGAAAGATGGCACTCGAGAAGAAGGACCCTTCCAGCCTACCTGTCTTCGACAAAGTCCCGCGCTCGAAGCTTGCGATCCCCTTGCTGGCCTTGAAATTCCTTGGCAAAACATCAGTGTTCCTCTATACGGAAGGACTCGGCCGCAGTGCCCACCTGGGTCGAACTGTAATTCTTGTCAACGAACATACAACCGGCGCAGCGGAGATGGTAGCCCAGTTCGCCCAGCAAAACGGTCTGGCAACCATCGTCGGAACTCAGACGCCGGGCAGGCTTGTATCTCGTAGCGCAAGTAAACTCGGGTTCGGCTATCGTCTTGTCATACCTGTGGCTGCATACCTCAGTGCCAACGGAAGCCAGATTGAGGGAAACGGCATTACACCCGATATTTCGGTTCCATGGTCGTTTATAAAAGCCTCTGCGGGCGAAGATAACCAGATGGATGCAGCTATCGATGCCATTGAAGCGGAGGAAGCGGCCTAAACAGCAGGGCGGACTAGGCCTCTAGCTGCAATCGGCGAGGTAAAAGTTCAGCCTCTTAAGGAGACGGGTAAACTTCACAAGTTATCCGAATGCGCAATGAGGGAAAAGTACAGTTATTCAAGCTAGCGCTGGTGCGGAAGCAATTCATCTGTCGAAAGCAGTCTCGGCTCGCAAGCTTCATTTGAAGTCCGACGTGGTTCACTGTTCAGGGGTCCACATTGGCAGAGATCGCGGTCAGAGTGCCGGAAGACTTGCATCAACTCGTTCTTGGAGTTGCCCGACCCGGGGTGCTGGACAATGTCTTCTGCCAGGCACAGTTTGTTCCTCGCGCGAAATTGGACGAATGGCTGGACAGCCAAACAGGACAGATGGGGCGGCGAGGACGCGGTCCGCGTGGTTCAGGGCTTCCTGGGACATGCACGGCCATTCGACTTCCAACAGGTTTAGCCTGACCAGAGCGGTGAAGAAGATACTACGCGGCTATGAGCGATTGAAGACGGCTCGCTTTATTGCCTTCCGCTCACACTGGCAGTACGAGCCAGCTTCTGCACTCGTGGCAAAGGACACGAAAATGGCGGTGTGGAAGGCGAAGCAGGCTAATTCCGCCGTAACCACTTGGTACCCGTCCCGGTGGCTAGGTATCTTGGCCGATCTGAACGCGAAGCTATTCGCAGATTGTCGTCATGACGAGAACCGCATGGTGGTCAGCCGCACGCAGAGTGTCGACATGTTGTTGCTTACCTAGGAAGAGCATCTGTTACCGCTTCCTTCGGAAGGCTTCGAGCGCTGGGCAAGCTCGCCAAGGGCGCCAACTTTCGTTGATTCAAACGACAGAGGGCTTTCACCACTTCAAGCCACGGCAAATTTTGAAGAATAAGGAGCCTAGTCCGAGGCGACCGGTCGCAGCTCGGATGCGATACTGAGAGGAGCCTCCTGTGGATAATCCATCGACCGCACAGAGCCCAAAAGCAAATGCTGACGAGTGTGCAAGCCGAATACAACCTTAGCTTTACTGCAGCCTCATTGCGACCCGAACTTGCTCGCATCGTTGTAGAGTGCTACTTGAAAGTGGGCAGTTGGGAGCTGACCAAGGACCATGTTCTAAGAGCCAACGCACTTCAATGCCGGAGCACAAGCAGCGCGATTCGGCTGGAGCGGGAACTTCGCCGGCGTCTGGAGAGGCTGACGGAGGATGAGATGGCGATCCTTGCCGGAGAAAATGCAGACGACCGTGCTGCAATCGCATGGCTTGCCACTCTGAAGCACACCCAGCTTGCATTCGACTTTGCGACCGAGTTGCTTCGGGAAAAGCTCGCTATGCATGACCCAGTCTTGCGGCGCTCCGATTACGAAGCGTTCGTGGACAGTAAATCATTGATTCACAGCAGCTTAAATCAATTGAAAGCCTCCTCGAGGAGTAAAATAAGGCAGGTTTTACTTCTCATGCTCTCAGAGGCAGGCATGCTTGGCGTGGGAACCGCGTTGGGAACAATCCAGCGTCCGGTTCTATCGCCTGCAGTCCGACGCGTGATCACGGCCGACAAGCCCCGATGGCTAGCTGGGTTCCTCTTCTCTGATGCTGAGATTGGAGGGCATTAATTTGCTACACATGAACGACCTTCCCGAACGATTATTCCAGATCTTCCGCGACCCCAGTTTCCTATCTATGAGTGGGCAAGCAAATGAAGTCCCGCTATTCATCCAAACCTACGAACCGGCGCAGGAAGACAGAATCAGGCGAATGGTTCAGAGCTTGTCCGTGCGATTGCAGACATTTGGAGTAACTCTGCAAAGGATAGATCTCTTCGAATTAGTGCTTAAGGAATTGGAGGAGATCCATATCCTGGAGGACTTTCTGCGAGATGAGGCGACCTTTGAAAAAGTGGAAGTTCTAGAGACTCTGCACAATTATTCGGACCCGAAGGCTCACCTGATCCCCCGCCTGGCTCGCGCAATAGGGAATGATGACACTCAGTTGACCCTCATTACGGGCTCGGGACGCATATTTCCGTTCTTGCGCACTCACACAATCCTTGAGTCACTTCAACCTGTCATGGTTCGGCACCCCGTGGTAATTTTCTTTCCTGGGCAATACGAGCAAGACACGAATGGTGGCTCGCTTTTAAGGCTGTTTGGATCGATGCCCAGCCCAACCATTGTCAATCCGTACTATCGCGCAACCAACCTTGACTACTTCAGGACGTAGACCATCATGATGATCCATGAGCTTTTCTTGAAACCTGTAGACCGTCCGATTGATGGGGTTATCAAAGCGGACGATGTGCGTCATCTCCAGACCGAGGTTGAGGAGTACGTAGTCACGCGAGAAGTTGCCAAGGGACTCAGCTCATTCACGGACAGGTATCTGGCAGAACCAGGAACGAATGGCGTTTGGATCTCGGGGTTTTTTGGGTCAGGAAAATCACATCTCTTAAAGATGCTTTCGATCGTCCTTGATGGGCGACCACTTCCGAGCGGAGCATTTCCCGCAACCATTCTTCTTCCGAAGATCGAAGACGAGATCGTTCAGGCCAACCTTCGGAAAGCAGTCTCGATTCCGTCTCGGAGCATCCTGTTCAACATCGACCAAAAGTTCGACGGGATTGGTGGGGACCACTCCGCCCCGATTCTCGAAGTATTCGTCAAAGTCCTGAACGAACTGCAGGGGTATTTCGGGAAACAGGGCTACATCGCTCGATTCGAACATGATTTGGATGTTCGGGGCGAATTCTCTCCATTCAAGGAAACCTATCGTCGTCTAAATAACACCGATTGGGACAAAGATCGCGAGGCGCTCGCGACCGCACGCAAGGCCGCCTTTGGAAAAGCCTATGCTATCCATTTTGGTGTTGCCGAATCAGAAGCTCTCAATGTGATGCAGCAGGTCCGCCAGGACTACCGCGTTTCAATCGAAACCTTTGCAGAGATGGTCAAGGACTACATCAGTAAACAGCCAGCTGGTTTCAGACTTAACTTCTTCGTAGATGAGGTTGGCCAGTTTGTTGGGCAGGATCCTAATCGTATGCTCAACCTCCAGACCATAGCCGAAACCTTGGCGACGATCTGTGATGGAAGAGCTTGGCTTTTCGTAACCTCACAGGCCAATCTTGAGGGCGTACTTGGATCGTACAAGGGCATGACCGGCCAGGACATCAGCTGGGGTGGACCCCTTGGCTGAGACAACCGAATAAGACACTGTTCGCCGTTCGCTGCAAATTGCTCGACCGGCAGGACCACTGTACAGCATTCTGACCGCAGCCGGTGAAGCGGAAGCGGGAAGGTGTGAAAAAATCGCTCCGGGAATCGGAGAGCGGACAGATAGGCGGAAATTTCCCCGACGCAAGTTTGTTCGCTCCGCTCAGAAGATCTGGCGGTCGCAGATGGTTTGGGTAGACGATTATGACGGTTTGGACTCGTTGCTGGATCTGGTCGCCCGGCTTTCGAGATGCTGCTACGCAGCCTGAGGTGAAGTTGCCCTAGACCGAAATCGCATCCATGCCTGGATGTTGAAGGTGAGGCATACCCAGAGAGCCTCCGTCCCGGTTTTGACCAGCCCACGCACGTGGAAACGTCGAAGTCCCAGCTTCTCTTTAATCCACGCAAATGGAAACTCCGCGACCTGGCTCCGTTGTTTGTAAACGGCTTTTCCCTCGGGGGTCTGCATCTTCCTTTTGAATTCTGTTACTGCCGCTGGCTCAATTCGATGAGTGATGATCCTTCCCCGGGTTGTGTAGTGTGGACAGCAACGCACGCGGTTTTCGCACGGACCACAATCGGCCTGGGTCGCCTTATAGAACCGATCTTCGCCTCCATGCGGCAGCTTGTTGGCTTTGCCGAACACCAGCAACTTACCTGCTGGACAAACATAGACGTCCTGCACTGTGTCATAGCGAAATGCATCCCTCTGAAACTCAGGGTGAATGCCACGCCAATCGGGCTCAGTGTAGGTTCGCGCCGCTGGGCCAGGATTCCAAGAGCCGAAGAAATCTATTTCGCGTTCCGCCATTTGGATCACCGAAAGATTGGTGGTGAAATCCCCGTCTGCCACAACCTCTTTTGGCCTTTGTTGGCAGCGGGACTCTAGGCCCTCCATTCCCGGCAGGAGTTGGAACTTATCGTTGACATCTTGAGTGACCCGCACGTCGGCAATCAAGCCCATGTGGGAATCCGTGACAACCTGCATGTTGTAGCTCGGGGCAAATCCTCCTTCACTGGTTTTCATGATCCGCGCATCCGGATCGGTTATGCTCACGCGTGGCTCGTAGCCTCGCTTATCTTCCATCTTGGCCGCCCTAAGTTCTTCAATCTCCTTCAACGCTCGATCAAGCTTCTCAACTCGCTCTCGTGCGGCGCGAAGTCTGGCCTGAGCGCAACGACCGGATGGGGGTTCCTGCTCCGGCTCTCCCATGGCCAGGATGTGCTGGCGAGCGGCATCCAGATGCTGCTGGATGCGATCTTCTCTGCAAAACGTTTTCGCCTGAGCTTGCGCGCGAACCTTGGTTCCATCCTGCATCACGCGTTCCAATGTGATCAGGCCCTCATGACTCAGCAGACCAAGTACTTGCGTGAACAGTTCGTCCAGAGCAACGCGGTGATCTACGCGAAAGTCCGACAGCGTATGGTGATTAATCAAATCCATACCAGTGAGCCATTGAAACGCCGGATCGATTTCACACAAGCGGGAAATCTCTCGCGCCGATCCAATCCCACGGCTGTAGGCGTAGATCCAAATGGAAATGAGCAAACGCGGGTCAAATGCGCTTCGCCCTGCAGAGCCTTCGAAGGAGTGAACACTCTGATAAAAGGAATCCAAATTCAATTGTCCAGCGAGCTCCCATATAGAGCGTGCCGGGTGTTCGAGGTCGATCAGCTGCTCAACATCGACCGCCCGCAACACCATCTGCTGACGATTGATCGGTTTCAATCGAGGCGAGAGGCTTTGTTCAGACGAACTCATGCCTAACCATAGCTCGAATCAAACATCGCTCAGCAAAACGGGTATTGCGCAGATTGGTTCCGATTTCTTCACACCTTCCGGGCTCTGGTGGAGCCCGCCCCGCCGAGGAATAATCGGCTGCGACTCATCCGAGCCGATGAGAGCCGGGAGTGGGCGCCAGGCCTGCTCCCGGTTTGTTCTTTCCCCATCGGACGGAAAGATCGCTGATGCCTGAGAAAACTCATGCGACCAGTTGCGGCGCAGCCGCCTCCATGTTTTTCGTCGTCAGTTGTGCTTCGAATTTGGCCGGAGGCAGGTAGCCCAGCGCCGAGTGCAAGCGTTTTTGGTTGTAGACCTTCTCCAGGAACACGCCGATCTGGGCGCGCGCCTCGGTCAGGTCCCGATATTCATTGCGATAGACTTCCTCGTACTTGAGCGTCTTCATGAACGACTCGCACTGGGCGTTGTCGTACGGATTGCCGCGGCGGCTCATACTGATCTGGATGCCGTGGGCTTTGAGCAGATCGGTGTAGTTTCCCGAGGCGTACTGCACGCCGCGATCCGAGTGATGGACCAGGCCGGCAGCGGGCTTACGTGTTCCGAGAGCCATCTGCAAGGCTTCGATGGTCAGCCTCGCCTCCAGCATGCGGTCCAGCGCCCAGCCGACGACTTTGCGCGAGAACGCATCCAAGACCACCGCCAGATACACGAACTCCGTTTCCAGCCGAACGTAGGTGATGTCGGAGCGCCATAGCTGATCGATGCCCGTCAGCACCATTTCCCGCGCCAGGTTCGGATACACCGGCAGAGCATGATTGGAGTCGGTGGTCACGATGAACCGGCGCTTGCGCAGGCACAACAAGTTGTCCTCCCGCATCAGCCGCTGCACCTTCTTGCGGTTAACCAGCCAACCGCGCTCGTGCAACTCCCGCGTGACGCGGCGACTGCCGTAATAGCTGAACTCCAGAGCGATGCGCTGGATCTCGTCGCGCAGTTCCATGTCCGGGTCTGCCGACGGAACTTGGGCCTTCCAGCGATAGAAGCCCGCACGGCTGACCTCGGCCAGCCGGCAGAGCTCACTGGTCGTCATGGGGATGGCGAGGTTCATTTGCTTTTCGAGGTACGGGTAGACGAGTTGCGGGTAGTCAATGCCTGCAGCCTCCGCTGCTCCTCGACATGCTGCAAGCATCCCCGCAAAAAATCGATCTCCACCACCTGCTGCCCTACCTTTCGTTCCAGCGCAGCGATGCGATTTTCATCGGCGCGATTCCGGCCCGGTCCGGTAAACGCCTTAGCGCCAAACTCGCGCAACTCGCGCCGCCAGCGGTGCAAAACGTTCGGGTTTACCTCACAGGCACGGGACACTTCGGCCACCGATGCCCCCAACTCCAGCCGCCGAACGGCGGCCTCCTTAAACTCCCGCGTGAACTTCCGTCGATTCAGACCCATAAGACAATTCTCCATTCGCTGAGAAATGTGTCTTATTCGCCTGTCTCAATTTTGGGGTCCACTCCAAGCAAGATTATGGGACGGTTTAGAACACAGCTTACATTGGCAAGCGCAGACGTGCGAGAAGTGATCCAAAAGCGACTTCTTGCCAAAAGGGAAGAAGAGCCGGAAGTTTTGACGGCTATCTATGATCGTGAAAAGGACAACCTTCAAACCCTCTATCGATTCGGCGACCAGTCAATTAGTTTCAAAGGGTGGCGGGGCAGCGATGAGTTCTGCGGATTCTATCCTTTCCATCCCTATCATTTTGACCTCTTCCAGCGCGCCATCCAGCAGCTTTCGATGCATGGCGCTTTCACTGGAAAGTACCTCTCTGTCGGTGAGCGCTCAATGCTCGCCGTCTTTCAGGAGGTAGCAAAGGTTCTCCAAAACGAGGTTGACCAGAGGAGCCGAGGTTACCTATTTGCAACTGTAGGCACGTGCGATCCGGTAGGTGGAAATTGTAACGGAATAATCCTAAGAGTGTGCGGCTTTGTCTTCGGCTTTCCAGTCTAGCAACTGCCGACAAGCCGAGCTAAGAATGGCGTCAAGCGTACGATGAGTCAAAGAAGCAATGTGCGAAGTTGCAACAAATTTTTGCGGTCCAAGGACTAGCAATCCATCTAGGTCGTTCCGAATTCCTTCGTTGAATATCCACTCTCTGTAGTAACCATCCATATACGCGAACTTACAACGCCCGTTCTGCAATGCATCTCTCAACGCGGCTGGGTCGACAATAAGCGGGTTCGAGAAATTTAGGAGTCTTAACTTGCCACGGCCACGGGCCAACAGTGACGCATCGATCAGATGATGGGTTTCTTGTCTGTCGTACGCGACCTGAATACTGCACAAGTCCACTTCAGAAAACATTTCCTCTAGACTGACATACCGAATGGCGAGAGCGACTTCCTCCGGGACGTGACGATGGCGTGACCAATATAGTAAGTTGCAGGCTGGTGCAAGAGCCCTTATTTTAGAAGCTAGAGCTCTGCCAACATTCCCGAATCCCACAAGGCCAATCTTGCAATCGTCCAAGTCATCGCGAACCCCTTGAAACCATTCAGCTCCGCTCACCGTGCCATTGTAGCTTTGGAAGGTCGCGGCATTTGCTACAATCAGCGATCCGATTGCAAATTCCGCCACCGTATGTGCATTGAGTCCAGGACAATTCGCTATTCTAACTTCGCGCCTGGCCGCAGCACAAAGATCCACAAAGCTGGAGGTGGCGGTACCCATCACGATCACACCCACGAGCTCATTGGCACAGCCCAAAAGTGCCTCATCCAAGAATTCGGGTCCACCGAGCACGTAATAAGCCGCATCGACAAGGGCCAATAGCAGAGTCTCGCGTGTTTTCACTTCCCGCAAGTGAACTACGTTGAAGGCCACACGAAGAGACGAGTCTATATCCGAAGGCAAATCAAAGTCTCCCGTGATAAGCAATTTAGGCAAACAATCCATCACAGAGCCTCCGAAGTCACCCGCTTGGATACAAACATTTCCTTATATGTCTTCAAATTACCGGTTCGAGCGACATAGTCTTCGCTCGAAGGACACGATCCCAAGGGCAAATACTAATTGAAACTATGATGCTCCACCAGAAGACCCTGCGCGTTCCTCCAGAACCCGATCAAACAGGTGACGGGCAATCGCGTCAGGGAACTCCATCCGATCCAATGTAATGTCTGGCTCAGGGTTAACCTCGCAAACCATTAGACCTCCGTGATCCTCAGGCAGAAGATCGACTCCCACTACTTCTAGACCAAAGGACGCAGCTGTGGCTAACGCCAGATCACGAACCTGAGCCGGCAATTCATTCGGCTTAAAAAATTCGATCTTTCCACCGCGACTCCCATTGCAGAGAGAGTGTTCAGCATTCGGGTTGAAGGCATGACGCTTGTTTGCGACTATTACACAGCCGTTGACCACGTCGACTCGCCAAATATATCGGCCACCAAAGCGAATATATTCTTGCACGAGAATTATCCCATCGCGATCAAGCCACCGCCGTGCAATATCTACGGGAACCTGCGACGCGCGGAACGCCACAATCTCCTCAGCGCAAGTTCCAAGAGACGATTTGATTACGCACGAGTCAATGCACGAACTGCAGAAGGCTTCCAAGGCAGTCAGACTGCACACAATGCCAGTTCTGGGGTAAGGAAGCCTGCTTTTTGCGAGATGCGCGAAAGTGAGGGTCTTATCCATTCCAACCCAATATGCGCAGGGGCTATTCACGACTACCTTGCGACCCATCCTCCAACGATCAAGTAGCGCTAAATGGGCCGCATAACCACGAGTACTTTCGCCGAGACGATCGAGGTATGCGCCATCACAATCGTCAATTGACGATAGAATCGTTGAATCACCAGTTCGAAAGTTCAAATCCGTCCAGCGAACCCACCGAACGGTTGCACCGAGACTAAGAAGGGTCATGCCAATTCGGTCGATCAATGCATGTCTTACATCCCAAAGAATCGCTATTCGCATCATTCCTGTCCCAACTCACAAATGATCGACCGGCGCTTATACCCGCCGAGAATGGGAATTTCATTTAAGCGCGTTATCCGAAGATACGGTGCATAACCAAAGAGTCGTGCTAGCGAACGCTTAAATCCGGCCAAATGTGCAGAATCCAAGGACTCTATTCCTTTGCGCGGCACGTATAGAAGCTCGACGGTCTCAATGCTCCTTTGGATGAGTCGGAATTCATGCACTCCGGATGCCGCTGGGCTAAGGTAACTGTCACAAAGCTCCATTAGGTTTCCCGGCGCTATGCGCCCAAAAGTCTTCGAGGTGAAGGCTTGATCGAGCCGCCCATGTAATTCCTCCACGATTCTTGTGTCGCTTCCACACAAGCACTTTTCTTTTTCGTTTATCCGAATCAAATCACCTTGCCAATATCTGATGATGGGCATTGCACGGTTCCACAAGTCTGTCCCGACAACATTTCCGACTCCAGCATCGTCTTGGACAAGCGATTCCAAATGACAATCATCCTCGACAACATGATAGGTGCCAGCTTGGCATTGGTGCGCAACTATGTCCAGTTCCTCCGATGAGTATTCATCCCGGACGGGAACCCCAAAAATTCTTTCCCATCGAGACCTCTCTTCGAGGGTAGAGGATTCTGAATTGGTGCTAATCAACCGAACGCCGGAGCTCCGTAGTTCAACTCCACACTCGGCAAGCGAAACAAGTGTACTTGCGAGCGAGGCCACAACGATCGGGCGAAGTTGTCTGACGTGATGCAGCGCGCTTGCCGGCGGACACTCTTGACAAAGGCTGAAAACGGGGTATTGTCCCAAAAAGCTCGTGTACCACCACAGAGAATGGTGGATGTTATAGAGCCACCGGTCAGGAGGCAATCGAAAGCCGCCCATCAGTTCAAACTGCCTATATTTGAAGAACGTATCCAAATCGGCTCGCGTTTGCGTTACGAGCATCTGAACCGGCTTGCCGGAAGACCCCGACGAACAAACTCGGCGACACTTTGAAATGTCCATTCGCATCGTTTCCAGTCGATCTGGTCCCAATGTTCCACGGAGGCTGAGGATGCACACGCGAAGTTTTCCACGTTCATTTGCGATTTCCTCATGCGATGGTTCTGCCTGTTTTCTCGCCCTTCATGACCTGCTGGAAGTCTGCCTGCTTATCGCAGAGAAGTTGCCACTTCCTATCCGCTCCATTACAGAACGGCCTTTGCTTTTTCCAGCATCCTCTCCCCACACACCTATCGGCGACTCTTGCGAGTTGCTTTCCCCGAATTCCCGAGGAGGCCTGCGGGGTTACCATGTTCTGCTTCAACGACACGAATGATTTAGCCCCCGCCTTCACACCGGCAGTCCGAATGTCCGTGTGACCTGTCAAAGTTCTCAGGTCAACCGACTGCTTTACCTTTTGGCTTCAGCCTATCAGCGTCTTTGGCTGGTTCATGCTAACGATGCCTGCGGCGGTTCACATATGTTGGGCTTGTCATTCAGCCTAACCCTCTTACCACCTTGACGCTGGCAGTCAAGGAGATTCCCTCACGGCAATCTCCATCGCTTGCGCGGAGGATATTGTCTCGGCAGCTTCCGACCCGACCGTTACCAGTCACGCCGGTGCCGATGGGCTACTGTGGACGGAACCACAGGTTCACTTCATGATGAATCCATGTTGAACAATCGATGAATCAGCTTCATGTCACACGCCCAGGCGCACGTCAGCTCACCCACGATCCCGACGCCCGCGCCGCAACCGGCGGCAGCTCCGGAGCCGCCTGCGCCCTCATCATGGCCTGGTATGGCAACGAACTCTATCACCGCGTCCTCGCCTACTCCGGCACGTGGATCAACCAGCAGTGGCCCTCCAACCCCGAAACTCCGCACGGCGCCTGGGAGTTCCCTGAGCACCTCATTCCCAACTCGCCCACCAAGCCCATCCGCATCTGGATGGAGGTCGGTGACTTTGATCTCCTCAACCCCAACGTCATGCGCGACAACATGCACGACTGGGTCCTTGCCAACGAAAACCTTGCCCGCGCCTTCGCCGCAAAGCACTACCACTACCAGTTCGTCTTCGCCCAGAATGCCGGTCATGTCGACGATGCCACCAAGCTCCAGACACTGCCCGAAGCCCTCGAATACGTCTGGGAGGACTATCACGCCCCGACCCTGTAGCCGATGGAAGGAATTCGAGCTGGGGTGTGCGGGCTTAAGCCCGGACTCCCGCCGCCCTCACCGAGATTCGTCAGTTCTGACAACGCCCCCCGCGCCCGACTTCAGATCCATTCCGTCCGTAGGCGAAACAGTGCAAGTCGATTGACGGCTACGCTGACCGGTCCGGGGTGGGGTCTACCTTCGGCCTTAGGGCTTTTAATCCGTGGTGGCATATGGGCTGCTGTCTGCCGAGCGGGGGGCCCAGAGCTGCCACTTTGATGCAAAGTGGGCTTTGTAAATACTTGCGTTCGCGCGGGCCTGGCAACGAAATCCTCGCGACAGTAGCTCCGAAACCGATACCTGAAACTTCAGCGTCTACCTGGCTCGGCTTGGCGCCAGATTTGAGGTTCGCCAACGATAAGGAACAATATCGCGTATGATTTCTTGAAATTCTGCTGCTGAAGAATTTCAGACTGTCTCAATTGAAGGGGGCAACCGAGGGATTCACCTAAGTGGACTGTGCCCATCTTGTGCTGGCTGACCTAAAACGAACAAATTATGAGACCTTGTATAAGCTGGCATCAGCGGGAAGGGTAGTGGCGCGTTTGGCTTTTAACCGAGGTTTGTAGGTTCGAGTCCGAACTGCGGAGCCAACCTCAGTGAAGCTAGTCTCAAGCCTTGAATGATTCCTGAATAAGCCAAGAATGGACGATGAAATCATCCACTTGCGATTTTTCTGGTTGGGGGCAACAACGGGGGCAACTCTTCAAGATGCCAACGCATATGTCATGTATAATCAACTACATAAGTGGTTCTTCGGTAGACGTTAACGCTGCCATTCAACATCCGGGCCAACGGTCCGATTTTCGGTTCTTCGAAGCGTGGTGCGGCCAGGCCGGGCTTGAGGCCCGGCCCGCCACCATAACGGAGCTCTCGACCGGCGGGGCCAAGGTCTCGACCATCAGCCGCAAACCGGCGGCCATCTCCTACTGGCAGAAGGAACACCAACTGCCATCCCCCTGCTCCATGAAAGCCGATCGCGAGCTCGCCCAGGTCTACGCTGGCGTCCGCAAAACCACAGGGAGAAAGCAGGAGGGCAAGGCGGCGGTTACGCTCAAGCTGATCCGGAGGATGGTGGATACGTGGACGGCCCTTGACAGCATCCCGGGACCGGGGCCTTGATCCTGATCGGGTTCGCGGGAGGGCTGCGGCGGTCGGAACTGGCCGGAATCCGCTGCGAACACCTCCAATCCCACGCCCGGGGGATCAGGGGTACCGACCTCGTAGAAATCGCTGTACGCGCTTGGGATATTTTCTATACGGATTTACACGATGCAGCCCGCGCCCGCCTTCGCCGTTCTGCGCACGGCCATCGACTGCTCCCGCCCGCTTGTCGCGGCCCCATCCCAACTCCTGGAATCGATCCCGGTAACCCGCTTCGCGCATCCAATATATAAGGGCGGTGAAACGGCAGCCATTTAGAAGGCCGGCTTCAGCTCAATCTGCCTTCGTCGGCTTGGACGCGTTGTCCTTCGGCATCTCCACGTACACCAGCCCGAAGTGAATAGCCGAACCCTCGCGTTCTCCTATGCTCACAATCCGGAATTTCTTGGGCGTTCCTGCGCGTAGCTCGTGATTCTCCGACGAGTTCTCATTCCCATTTAGGTCGCCGCACGTGAGTCCGCTGCGAGCCGTCTTGGTCGCACCCACAGGCTTCCCGTGAGCGCACTCCAGCACATCGCCATAACGCGCCAGCGGCTTGCGATAAAAATCGAGAATCTGCGCAACCGAGTCGCCGCTGAGGTAATTGGCAGCCATGAGCCTGAAACGTGTTTCGCCAAACGTAAATCCCATATCGACCGCTGCATCGTCATCCGGACTCTTAAAGAGCTTCGATCTCGGATAGACGGGCAATCCCATGTCGGCCGCCGTCGCGTTGCCATTGGCGTGTAGGTCGAATCCTTTTCCGGAATTTTGCGCCCGCCCGAGCGAGCCGCCGAAGATCAGGAGTGTTCCCAGCAATGCGAAAACAAGGCAGGGAAGGGCCGGGGTGCGAAAACGCATATCGAATCCTCCGAAGCGTACACAGCTCGATACGACTCAACGGCGCATACGGTTCCTTAATCTTTGTGAACACGGATCCTCGCCCCGCCGCCTCTTCGCATTCGCCTTGCCTCTCATCGTTGTTGGCGCCTTCTCCGGATTCTTCTCGCTCACTTTCCTGCCGCTTAGCGGCCGATGTGCCGTCGGGCTAACATTTCTGGCTGCCGCGATAAACCACGCCAGGACGTCGCTTTGATATTCCTTCATCACCTTTCGGCGGCTCGTTAGTCGGGGAATGGAAAATGCGACTCGAAGCTGTCAGAAACGGTGCTCACAGAGATAGTCGTTACAGCTCTCAGAACGTTCCGCGTGATGCGCGATCGGATATCTTATTGCTCTCCGGCAATGCGGTGATCGTTAGTTTTGATTGTTGACGCCTCAAAGATGCTCTGAATAGATTCATCCAGCAGGGCGTTGTACTCGGCATCGGATTGCTGGACCGACAGCCCCTCTACTAGGGCTCGCGAGAAACTGGCCACGATGCCGTGATTCCTGCGCAGACGGTTGTTGCCTTCTTCCCGTGAATAACCGCCCGACAAAGCAACCACCCTCGCGACCTTGGGATGAGCGACGCACTCAGCGTAGAAGTCGTTTTGCTCTGGTAGGGTGAGCTTGAGCATGACCAACTGGCCCTCGGGCAATTCATTGAGCTCCTCGAGGAGGGCCAACTTTAGCAGCCCTTCAGCCTTGGCCTTTTCTGGGGAGTGAATGTCAACTTCTGGTTCGATAATCGGCACAAGACCCGCCGCAATAATCTGCTGAGCCGCTTCGAACTGCTGGTTTACGATGTCCTTGATGCTCGCTGCGTTGGCTTGTTTGATAAATGAGCGCATCTTGGTTCCGAATATGTGCTTCGCTTGTGCCTTGGAGAGGAGCGCAGCAAGATTGGGTATCGGCTTCATCAACTGAACACCGCCCTTCTCCGCTGCAAGGCCCTGGTCCACTTTTAGAAAAGGCACAACCCGTTTCACGTTCCACAGATAGTCCGCGCTCGGCTGCCCCTCGATGTCACTGTCCATGGTGTTCTCGAACAGGATGGCGCCAAGAATCCGCTCACCCGTGAAGCTGGGGCTGGTAATGATCCGCGTGCGCATTTGATGCACGAGCGCAAACATCTCAGTCTCATTGGACCAAGCATCTTCCTTGATTCCATAAGAACTGAGCGCCTTGGGCGTGCTGCCACCGCTTTGATCCAGCGCCGCAATGAAACCGGGTTTTGTCCTCATTTGTTCAAGTTGTAGAGCGTTGTTATCCATTCTTGGTCACCTCGGATCGTGATGTTGTCTTGAGTTCTCTATAGTGGCGGATCAAACTGTTCGTTGAGCTGTCGTGGCCCAATCTGGGATCTGTCTGGCTCTCCAGTTCCGGGATTATACGTTAGAAGGTGGCGTGTGCAGGTCGGTAACCAGGATTTTGAACTGGACCTGGCTCTCCTATCACCGTGATCTGCAATGTCTCGTGGCATTTGAGCTGAAGACTGTTCGCTTCGAACCCGAACACTTGGGCAAGCTTGCCTTCTATCTGGAAGCGCTTGATCGTGACAGGAAGCGCCCACACGAGAACCCCCAGCATCGGCGTTCTGGCTTTGCCGCAGCAAGGACGATGAGGTTGTCGAGTATGCCGTGAGCCGCCACCTTTCATCCGCGCTGGTCGCCCAATATGAAACCCAGATGATCGCCAAGGCAGTCTTACGGCAGAAACTTCAACGAATGGAGGCCTGATGCTGGAGGCGCCCGATGGGCCCGATGACGAAGACTGAGCTTGTTCGGATTAAGGAGATCGATTCCCGCTGACGGCACCGCAACTGTGAGGCTTTCCCGAGTGATTGCGTTAAACTGCAACGGTTAACCCCGCACCAGTGTCTGGCTTAGTCCGCTGCAATTTCTTCCCCGAACTCTCCGCGCCGGAACCCTCCGCCCCGTTACCCGGCTTCTTTAAAAATGCCATGATCCGTTACCCGACAAGGCACATTTTGGGCTATGGTGGATTCAGGCGGATTCATGCTCATTCATGCCGATCCGCGTGGTGTTCCGTGATTCTGTTGGGTTTACGCTGCTGGAAGTCATACATGAAATTGAGTTTATAAGTGTATGGCGGAGAGAGTGGGATTCGAACCCACGTTAGAGTTTCCCCTAAACACGCTTTCCAAGCGTGCGCCTTCAACCACTCGGCCATCTCTCCACGGGGTGGTTGTCTTACTTGAATCTAACATAGGAGCCGGGCGCGTCCGAGGTCCGTCCATCACTCTTACCGGGTGTTTGCGAATGCTTCTTGAAATCGTTTACTTCCTCTCCCTGGCTGGTTTATAGTGGCGCGTTGTTCCCGCAGATCAATGCGCCCGGTGGTTACGATACGGTGACTTCCGCATCGAAAGGAATTCCATGCCTGTGATCTCGCGTCGCGACTTGCTCGCTTCGGGGTTGGCGCTTACCGCGTCTTCCATGCTGGTCCGTTCGGCCTGGGCCCGCACTGACGCACTGGCTGAGTCATCGGCGGCTGATGCAGGCGCAACTTTGTCCGCTATCGCGCCGCGCGAGCAACTGCTTTTTGACTTCGGGTGGAAGTTCACTTTCGGCCATGGAACCGATCCCGCGCGCGACCTCAACTTCGGCTTCAACCAGGGCGACTTCGCCAAGACCGGCGACTTCGACTTTGCCAAGGCCAAGTTTGACGACTCGAAATGGCGCGCTCTGAATCTTCCGCACGACTGGGCCGTGGAGCTGCCCTTCGTCCGCGATGATGAGCTTGCAGTCGCACGGATACAAGCCTCTCGGCCGACGCTATCCCGATACCAGCGTGGGATGGTACCGGCGCGAGTTCGAGATTGCCGGCCAGCGACCTGGGCCGGCGCATCTATGTCGAGTTCGACGGCGCCTTTCGCAGCATTCTGGTTTTCGTGAATGGCTGCTTCATCGGCCGCAACGACAACGGCTATGCACCTTTCCGCTTCGACCTCACGAATTTTCTTGCCTATGGAGCGAAGAACTATATCGTGGTGCGCGTCGATGCGAGTTTCGGCGACGGCTGGTTTTACGAGGGCGCCGGCATTTACCGGCATGTGTGGCTGACCAAGACCGACGCTCTGCACCTGGGCCGCTGGGAGAGCTATGTTCGTGCTGAAGTCAAGGGCAATACCGCCAGACTCGCGCTTGGCACGGTTGTGGTGAACGAAGGAAAACAGCCCGAGAACGCCAAAGTGAGCTGGAAGATTCTCGATGCGTCGGGGAAAGCTGTTGCAACTGCCGACGCTCCGGCGCAATCGATAGCGGTCGACGGTTCGGCGAGCTATGCGGCGAATGCGCAGCTTGCAAGCCCTGCGCTGTGGTCAGTCGATGCGCCGAATCTATACTCAGCGGTGGTGACGGTCGAGTCCGACGGCAAAGTCCGCGATGCCGAGCGCGTCAGCTTCGGCGTGCGCACGGCAGTCTTCGATGCCGACAAGGGATTCTTCCTGAACGGCAAGTCGATCAAGATTCAGGGCACGTGCAATCACCAGGATCACGCCGGTGTGGGCGCTGCGGTTCCCGATCGCCTGCAGTGGTTCCGGCTTGCCGTGCTGCGGGAGATGGGCGGCAACGCGGTGCGCACCTCGCACAACATGCCCACGCCGGAGTGGGTGGACGCCTGCGATCGCATGGGCATGATGATGATGTGCGAGACGCGGCAGATGAGTTCCAGCCCCGAAGGCCTGGCCCAACTTGAAGTCATGGTCAAGCGCTATCGGAACTCGCCCTCGATCATCCTCTGGTCCATCGGCAACGAAGAGGGACAGTCTCCAGGGGACGATGGCCGAGCAGGGCGCGAAGATCGGCGCGACCATGGTGCGCCGCTGCCACGAACTTGATCCCACGCGCGTGGTCTCGGCCGCCGTCAATGCGGATAACGAAAAGGGCGTCTCCGACGCGCTCGACATCATCGGCTTCAACTACAACCTGGAGTTTCCTGACGGCTTTCACAAGAGGCATCCAAACAAGGCCGTCTACGGATCGGAAACGTCGAGCGCTATCGGCACGCGCGGCATGTACACAACCGATCCGCTGCGCAATCTCGTGAATTCGTACGACGGGGTCGTACCGTGGGGCGAAACCGCCGAAGAGTGGTGGAAGTTCTATGGCACGCGCGATTGGATGGCGGGCGGCTTTGCGTGGACCGGCTTCGATTATCGCGGCGAGCCTACGCCCTATGGCTGGCCTTCGATCAACTCGCAGTTCGGCATCGTGGACATGTGCGGATTTCCCAAGGACTTCTTCTACTACTACAAAGCGTGGTGGGGCAGGGAGCCATCGCTGCACGTGTTTCCGCACTGGAATCTCGAGGGCAGGGAAGGCGATGAGATTCCAGTGTGGGTCTACACCAATCTTGAGGAGGTCGAGCTGTTTGTCAACGGCAAGAGCATGGGCAGCCAGAAGGTGCCGCATCTCGGCCACGTGGAGTGGAAGGCAAGTACGAGCCAGGCGCAATCGAGGCGCGCGCATCGAAAGGCGGGCAGGTGGTGCTGACGGAGAAGCGCGAAACCACCGGCCCGGCGGTCGCCATCCGGATGACTGCGGATCGAAACGCAGATCAACGCCGATGGGGAAGACGTCGCCGTCCTGAAGGTCGAAGCTCTCGACAAGGAGGGCCGGCCCGTTCCAACAGCCGATAATCTTGTCGGCTTCAAGGTCTCCGGTGCGGGCGCGCTCATCGGCGTCGGCAATGGGGATCCCAACTGCCAGCAGAGCGACAAGGAGCCCAAGCGTTCGCTCTTCAACGGACTCGCGCAGGTCATCGTGCAATCGACGAAGCAGCCTGGCGAAATCCACATTGAAGCAGCCAAGGAAGGCTGGAATGGTCCCGAGCTTACGCCCGCCAAGCTCGTCATCTTGACGAAGCGGGTGGAGTTGCGGCCGGCGGTACCCGAAATGAACCGTGGCTGATGTTGCCATCGAATTGACTCAGGTCCCGGCGTTTCTTGCTTTCGAGAGAAGTTCATCTACATCCACATATCCGCACGGAATGTCGATTCCCTCGACGGAGGCGCCCGCCTCAAGCAGGGCCTCGACGGACTCCGGCGTGCGCCTGTCCTTCCAGTACGAATCCACGCAAGCTTTGACGGCCAGCGCCAACGCCATGCGTCCCTTTCCATCTCGAGCGTTCACCGGCGTGCCGCGTTCGAGCAGCAGCTTGACGGTCTCCGGCCATGCGCGCCATGCCGCGTTATGCAAGGCGGTACTATCCCGGGCGAGATCCCAGTAGCCATCGCCTTCTCGAAACAGAGCAGCCCCATCCACCCCTAGATTCAATAAGCGCCGTACGCCTTCGGTGTTGCCATTGCCGGCGAACTCGGCAAGAAGCGTACCGCCCACGGCAACCAACTCGACCACAAGTTGCGGCTCGGCGGCAGTGATCGTTTGAATCGCCGCATCGTCAGCCATTGCACATGCGGCTATCAGGCGCTCCACGCCCTCTAGCTTTGGATCGAAGCCCCGCTCGGCCAGGAGCCGAAGCACGTCGCCACGCCCGCGCCTTGCGGCAATCGATGCGGCCGACTTGCCATTATGCAGGTTCTTCAATAAAGGATCTCCTCGGTGATCCAGCAGCAGCGCAATATTGGCCAGGCGATTGTCGCGAAGTACCGCGTGGTGCAGGGCCGAATTTTTCCAGAACGCCATGGCATTCGGATCGGCCCCGTGTTCCAGCACGAGGCGGATTCCTTCGGTGTCGTGCCAGTCGCCTTTGCGCAGCAGCAGCGTAGTCATGCTCGCGCTGTTCAGCTTGCCGCTCTCCAGAAGCGCTTTCAGCACGGCATGGTCATATCCTTCTGCGGCATGGTACGGTGTCTCTTCGTCATTCGGATCGGCGCCATATTCGAGTAACAACCGGGTCACGCCCTCATGCTGTGCGATACCCGCGGCTCCGTAGATGGCACTCTCCAGGACTGGCCGCGGATTGGGGTGGTCGATCATCTCGTACCAGCCCGTGTTGGCGCTGGCTCCGGAATCCAGCAAGGAGCGTGCGGTGAGAACAAATGCGTCGGACCGCGCCCGATCGATGCGCAGATAACGGGAGAAGCAAAGATGCGTCAATGCGTCCCATTCGTATGGCCCGCCGGTTTTCGTTGCCGACGCGGCATCGCCGGCGAGGAAACTCCGCACTGCTGCTTCGTCGGCACGGATCGCAGCTGTATAGATATTGGCTCGCGCCACCTGTGGATACCGCGCCAGGATGAGTTCGGCTTCCTCCAATGTTCCGGAAATGTGCGCGTCGTTGCGTGGCACGCATGCGGCGCGGATGAACGCCGCCACCGGATCATCCAGCGAGGCCACCGAGCGCTCCAGGTTGGCAGTCGTGATGTGCGCTGCGAACTTCGGCCAACTCTCGAAGCCGTGTTCGCGCGCGATCACCAGTTGCGCATCCGCCAGGGCCACGCGCGGTTCACGCGAATCTTCGCTCGCCTCAGAGAATCGCGGATGATGCTTGCGCACGCGCGCCAACGCGTCGGTTACGCCGAGGGCGCACTCTTTCGCCAGATCTTTGGCCTGCTTCTTGTATTGTTCGAGGTTGGGGCGGGCGGGTAAAACTCTTTCAGACATAGGAAGCTCCTTTCGTGATGTGCCTGGAGTCCGCACCGATCAGGCTGAAAGAAGTTTCGCTAAATTGGATGTTGCAGAAGGTGGGCACGGCCCTTTCCGCGGACTGGATGCGCCCTTCGCGCTGATCCACACAGTACCGAAGTTGCTTCCGCGAAGTCAACCGTGCCCCGGGGCGGGCTAGCGCTCGAACGATCCCGCTATCATCAGGCGGGGTTCTTCGGCTTCAGGTGTATCGAGCGAGTCCTTCACCAGGTCCCGAAACGCTGCCATCGCGGGCGAGATCCATTTGTCTTTGTGCCACAGAATGTGGGTCTGAATATCGAGCGATGGACCCGCCCAGTGCAGCCGTTTGAATTGGTATTGCCTCACCTCGCGCGCCACGGCGATGGCCGGCAATAACGCCAGGCCCATTCCCGCGGCCACGCATTGCTTTATGGCTTCAACGCTGGAGAACTCGGTCACGTGCCCCGGCCGGATGTTTTGCATGGCCATTAAACGATCAAGCTTGGCGCGGTATCCGCATCCGTTCTCGGTGAGCAAGAGGGTCTGTCCGGCAAGGTCCGCCGGCTTCACCGTGCGCTGGCGGGCCAGAGCATGGTTGGGATGAGCGAGGAGGAAAATCCGTTCGATGCGGAGCGGGATCGATCGGAACGCCGGGTTGGATACCGTGTCGCGCATGTCGATAACCAGGTCGACCTTTCCGGTCTCAAGTTCAACGACCAGCGCGTTGTCCAGATGAGGGCGAAAGATCAGTTCAACGTGCGGAAAACGGCGGCGAAATTCGCGCAACAACAGCGACAGGCGATATGTGACTACGCTCTCCGGAGCGCTTATGCGCAGAGGCCCGCTTGGTTCCGAACCGGTCTTGACCGCGCGCTGTCCTTGTTCCATCGCGATCAGGGCTTGTTCGGCGAAGGGTAAAAAGCGGTGTCCGGCATCCGTCAGGGTAACCTTTCGACCGAGGCGATCGAAGAGCGGTACGCCGAGTTCTTCTTCCAGTGCCTTGATTTGCGCGGTCACGTTCGACTGCACGGTATGCACGCGCTCCGCAGTCCGGGTGAAGTTCAGTTCTTCGGCCAGGATGCGAAAAATCTGCAGCTGACGAACTTCCATAGTCCATCTCCAATCAAGATTGAAACCATCCTATCAATCTATTGGACGAATGCAATAGGCAGCGCCACACTCTCTTTATACCGCGATCGAAATGGCCCGATAGCCGGTCATCGATCGCCGGAGGTCGCGCATGCCAGGCAGACTGAGACATCCCCTCTCGTTCGCAGCAGACAAGCTGAGTTCCCCGCAAGAAACGGGTAGTATGCGGACGCACTTCGCGCCGACCATGCTCTCTATGAAGACCAGAACCATGCCAGTCGTAAGCCAGTCTTTCGGCCGCCGGTCAGGCCTCGCCCTGTTTCTTGTTTGGCCGATGCTGCTCGCGGCGTTCTGGAGCGGTGTCACTCCGGCGGCGCAGGCCTCGGTAGTGCTGACCGCGCCCCACACCACGGTTGTGGTCTTCGCCGACCATCCGATGCCGAAGAGCGAATGGCCATCCCTGTTCACGGCCATCCGGTCGGTCCTGGCCGGCGTTGGGGCCAAAACGCAGGCCGTCGACATCAATGCAGAGTTGGTCGAAGGCGATGCCCTGGTCCCGGGTTTGCGGGTCGATGCGTCCCTGTCTGTATATCTGCATGGGGACTGCAACGCTGAAGTCCATCCGCCACGCGGCTACCCGGCCGGCGCGACCCTGGGATGGGTATGGCAACGGCAGGGAACCATCGAGCCATTTGTCCATGTGGATTGCACAAGTATCGGTCAGATTCTGGAACCGGGTATTTACTGGTTCAGCAGAGAACAGCGGCTCCACGCCATGGCTGGGGCCATTGCCCGGGTGATTGTGCACGAGTGGGTTCATATTGCCACCCAGTACGCGGGGCACAGTGAACAAGGGGTCACCAAGGCGCATTTCGGAATTGACGATCTGTTCTCTGAAGGCGACCGGTCTTTGGCGCGGCGGCGCAGTTTGCGGTAGGGACCCATCTTAGCCGCAGCCTCCCGATGACGATGATCGCAAGCCTTCAGTTAGATTGATGGGATGGGTTCTGCGCAAGCCGAGTGGCGGCAGGAACTGCGCGCCATGGTGGCGCTCGCGGTTCCGGTGGTGTTGAGCGAACTGGGATGGATGGCCCAGGGCGTCGTCGACACCATCATGGTGGGCAAGCTCGGTCCCGCCGCTATCGGAGCGGTCGCCGTGGGCAACGCCGTGTATTACACGCCCTCGCTCTTCGGCATTGGTCTCCTTCTCGGCCTCGATACGCTGGTCTCCCATGCCTTCGGGCGCAAGGACCACGACGCATGCCATCGATGGCTGGCGCAGGGCGTTTATCTGGCATGCATCGTCACTCCGCCGCTCATGGTGCTGATTGCGGCGGCGAGCTTTGGCTTGGCGCGCGCCGGGGTTACGCCGGAAGTGGCCGGCTCCGCAGGCTCTTACCTGCGCATCCTGAACTTCGGAACGCTGCCGCTGCTGCTGTATGGGGCCACCCGCCGCTATCTGCAGGGTGTAGGTCAGGTGAGGCTGCTTACCCTTACCTACGTGCTGGCCAACCTGCTCAACTGGTTTGGCAATTGGGTGCTGATCTATGGCAGACTGGGCATGCCGGCCCTGGGGGTAAACGGCTCGGCGCTGTCAACCTGCGTGGCGCGAGTCGCAATGGCTGCCGCTCTTATTGGCGTGGCCTGGCAGTATGAACGGAAGCGCGGCCACCCGCTTTTTCAGCATTGGGCCCGGCCCAGTCTTCTTAAGCTCAAGCAGCTGGTCCGCCTGGGCGCGCCGGCCGCAGGACAGATCGTGCTGGAAGTGGGAGCCTGGAACCTGGGCACCTTTTGCGCCGGCCTTCTAACACCCGTCGCGCTGGCCACTCATTCCATTGCTCTTAACTACGCCAGCGTCACCTACATGGTGCCCCTTGGAGTGTCTGCCGCCGCGGCCGTCAGTGTGGGTCATGCTATCGGCGCTGGAGACCGGCATCGGGCGCGGCGCGCCGGCTGGCTGGCATTGGGCCTCGGCACCAGCTTTATGCTCCTGGCCGCCGTCGTATTCTTCATCGCACCCCGTCCCCTCATTGCCCTGTATACAAGCGATCCGCGGGTGTTGGCGGTGGGTCCGAGCTTGTTGGGCCTGGCGGCGGCGTTTCAGATATTTGACGGCATCCAGACCGTCTCCACCGGGGCCCTGCGCGGCCTGGGCGAGACCCGGTTTCCCATGATCGCCAACTTCGTCGGCTACTGGATCCTGGGTCTCCCGCTTGGCATTTTTCTGTGTTTTGGCCTGCATTGGGGGATTTACGGACTCTGGATCGGTCTCACGCTGGCCCTGATCGTGATTGCGACCACTCTGCTGTTGCGGTGGCGCAAGGACTCGCGGAAAGGCGTCTTAATCCATTTGAATTAATTATTTATGGTTCACTCCGCGAGACTGGCGGCCATTTCCGATCATTCGAGGGCTGGTTTGAAAGACCACCTAAGCAAACATTCATGACTGGTTCCGTTTCAAAGCTCAACCAATGGTTGTATTGCTGTGATGATGCGTCCCGGGGGATCATGTTCGTCAATGTAACCACGGATGGTTCGCGGGGACGAATTGTCCTTGCGCAACGGGACGGTCGCATTACCACGTGACTATAATCACATGTGGATGAAACATTAACTCCATTAAGAGAATTTCATCGGAAGGGATTCCCGCCACATGGCGACAGGAGACCTTGCCCTTGGTCAAGAGAAGGGCTCAATCAGCGCGCAGAAGCGCGTAGTCAACGACTTCAGCATTATCGTAGCAACGGTGAACGGGTCCGGCTCGCAATCCGCCAATAGCGTTCTGCTGAAAAGCATCTTCGGAATGGGCGTACCCGTCAGCGGTAAAAACCTCTTCCCGTCGAACATCGCCGGACTCCCCACCTGGTTCACCATCCGCGCCAGCAAAGATGGTTACGTGGCCCGCAGGAAGGGGTCGCAAATTCTGGTGGCGATGAACCCCGAGACCGCCAAGCAGGACATAGTCGAACTGGACAGCGGCGGCGTTGCTATCTACGAAGAGAGCCTGAATCTCAAGCAGTATCGCAGCGATGTGGTCTGCTACCCCGTTCCCTTCGACAAGATCACGGCGTCGGTCTGTCCCGAGGCCAAGCTGCGCAAGCTGGTCAAGAACATGGTCTACGTGGGCGTGGTCGCTCACATCCTCTCCCTTGACCTCAAGGTTGTGGAAAATGGTGTGCGCAAGCAGTTCGCCAAGAAGCAGAAGGTCTTCGACCTGAACTTCGGCGCCGTCAAGGCCGGCTACGACTACGCGCAGGAAAAGCTTGTCAAGCAGGATCCCTACTTCATCGAGCACATGAACCAGACTGCCGGCAAGATCATCATCGATGGCAACGCCGCCGCCGGCATGGGCGCTGTATTTGCGGGCGTCACCGTGGTCGCGTGGTATCCGATCACGCCGTCGACATCGCTCATCGAAGCCACTGCCGACCTGCTCAAGAAGTTTCGCGTCACCCCGGAAGGCAAGGCCACCTTCGCCGTCGTGCAGGCTGAAGACGAGCTCGCCGCGATTGGAATGGTGCTCGGCGCAGGCTGGGCCGGCGCGCGTTCCATGACTTCGACATCAGGCCCGGGAATCTCGCTCATGGCCGAATTCGCCGGCCTCGGCTACTACGCCGAAATCCCCGGCGTGATTTTCGACGTGCAGCGCACCGGCCCCTCGACGGGCATGCCCACGCGCACCTCGCAGGCCGACTTGCTCTCAGTTGCTTTCCTCTCCCACGGCGACACCAAGCACATGATCCTGTTGCCCGGCTCCGTGAAGGAGTGTTTCGAGTTCGGTTACAACGCCTTCGATATCGCTGAGCGTTTCCAGACTCCGGTCTTTGTCCTTACCGATCTTGACCTGGGTATGAACAACTGGATGTCCGAGCCCTTCCAGTATCCCGACAAGCCTCTCGATCGCGGCAAGGTGCTCAACGCGGAAGACCTCAAGCGCCTGGGCGGATTTGCCCGCTATCGCGATGTCGACGGCGATGCGATTGGTTGGCGCACGCTGCCTGGCACGGACCATCCAAAGGCTGCCTATTTTACCCGCGGCTCCGGCCACAACGACGCCGCGGGGTACACCGAATTGCCGCATGAATACATCGCGGTGATGGAACGCCTGTTGCGCAAGTTCGAAAATTCGCGCAAGCATCTGCCCGCGCCCGTCGCGGTCAAAAACGGGACCTCGAAGATCGGTTTCCTCGCCTACGGCAGCACTGACTTTGCCCTGCGCGAGAGCCTCGACCAGATCAAGAACGAGTACAAGGCCGACGTCGATTACATGCGCATTCGCGCCTTCCCGTTTGCCCACGAGATTCATGACTTCGTTGCGTCGCACGAACGGATTTATGTCGTCGAACAGGATCGTGACGCGCAACTTGCCAGCCTGCTCAAGCTCGACCTTCCCGCCGACCAGGTGGTCAAGCTGCGCAGCATTCTCTACTACAACGGTCTGCCCATGGATGCCCGCAGCATCACAGACGAGTTTGCGACCAAGGAGGGCCTCTAATGGCAACCGCGACACCTACACCCAAAACCAATCACATCGGCCTTCCCATCGTTGAATACCGCGGAGGCAAATCCACGCTCTGCGCCGGCTGCGGCCACAACGCCATCTCCGAACGCATCATCGACGCCATGTTCGAAATGGGCATCGAGCCGGAGCGGGTGATGAAGATGAGCGGCATCGGCTGCTCGTCGAAGAGCCCCGCATACTTCATGAGCCGCTCGTTCAGCTTCAACAGCGTGCACGGGCGCATGCCGTCGGTGTCAACAGGGGCAATTTTGGCCAACAGCCAGATGACCATGCTTGGCGTCTCCGGTGACGGCGACACTGCTTCGATCGGCATGGGCCAGTTCGTGCACCTGATGCGACGCAATCTGCCCATGATCTACATCATCGAGAACAACGGCGTTTACGGCCTTACCAAGGGCCAGTTCTCGGCCACCGCCGACCTCGGCTCCAAGCTGAAAACGGGCGTCATCAACGATCTGCCGCCCATCGACACCTGCGCTCTTGCCATCCAGTTGGGCGCAACCTTTGTGGCCCGCTCATTCTCGGGCGACAAGAAACAGCTTCTCGCCATGCTCAAAGCCGCGATCGCTCACAAGGGCACGGTGCTACTCGACGTGATCAGCCCCTGCGTGACCTTCAACGACCATGAAGGCTCGACCAAGAGCTATAAGTTTATGCAGGAGAACGACGAGCCCATCAACGAAATCGGCTTTGTCGCCAGCTTCGATGACATCGAGGTCGACTACGATTCGGGCCAGGTCTACGAAGTGGAAATGCACGACGGTTCCAGCCTTCGCCTGCGCAAGCTGCGCGAAGACTACGACCCCACCGACAAGCCCAGTGCGGTGCGCACGCTGATGGAAGCGCAAGCGGCAGAAGAAGTCCTCACCGGCGTTTTCTACATCAACACCGAGAAACCTACGTTTATCGATCTGCTCAACGTCGTTGATCAGCCGCTCAGCACTTTGCCCGAGTCCCTTACGCGTCCGCCCAAGGCTGCCCTTGACGCGCTCATGCAGAACCTCCAATAAACCAAATGATCGATCCCAAGAAAAGCCCCGCACATAGCGGGGCTTTTTCTGGGATGTCGCTGCTTTGTTAGTAACTAAAGTAATGAGTTATCCCGAGCCTGTGACTGTGCTTACAAATTTGGCTCGAACCCCTGTGCTAAATTGCAAGGTACCCTCCCTGAATGGCTCTGTGTGTGCGCGTAGCGTTCACTTCGTGTGCCATTTCGGGCGGGGAGAATTCCGAGAGGGGCAGTTATGATGGCAGCAGGCTTGGATAGGGAACAATTAGAAGCGCTAAGACGCCAGGTGGACGAAGACTACAAGCTGGACGTGGCGGCGATTGAGCGATTTCAGCGGCGGTTCACTGGCGGGAATACCAATTCTCCAGCTATAGCCAGCGCTCCCCCTGCAACTGGCGCAACGGTCAGCGAAATCCGTGGAGCGGCAGTTGTGCCCATACCGGAACCAGTAGGGCAAGCTGAACCGGATGAACTGACAGGTTCGCTTCGATCCATGTTTAGCACTTACCGGAGGTGATGGGCCTCAACAATGCTCATCGCGTCAGCAGGCAATCCGAATACTTCCGCGACGCTCAATGGTCCCCATCGCAGCTTCAAGCTCGCTAGAGTTTCTGCGCCCTGAAATGCGACAGTGACCCAACGGAATTCGACTGCGCGACCTCCCCCCGCATCACTCTCGGAATCATTTTCATCAATAGCGCTACGCACGCCTGCAGACGGATTTGCGCGCCAGTGAAATATGAGTCGCTGCTTTTATTTTGATTTCCACGACCAGAATGGTCCTATACAATTCTCGCCATGAAAGGCAACCCAAAAGTCCTTGAGCAACTGAACCTTGCTCTTCGCGACGAATTGACAGCAATCAATCAGTATTTTCTCCACGCGGAAATGGCGGAGAACTGGGGCTATTCCAAATACTCAAAAAACATCAAGAAACAATCCATCGACGAGATGAAGCATGCTGAATCGCTCATGGAACGCATTTTGTTCCTCGATGGCATTCCGAGCATGGAAACGCTCTCGCTTTCCATCGGGCAAACGGTCAGGGATATGATCGAGTCCGATCTGAAACTCGAACTCGGAGCGGTGGCGTCGTACAACGAGGCCATCCGGATTTCCGTGGAAAACAAGGACAACGGCTCACGTGATCTGTTTGTCCGGTTGCTCAAGGATGAAGAAGGGCATGTGGATTGGCTTGAGGCCCAACTTCATCTGATCAAGGAGATGGGATACGAGCGCTATCTCATTATCCAGACCGACGGGGAGAAGTAACCCCCCGTAAACTTCATCACACGACTCCCGCCGTCGGCCGCGCAAACGTATAGGGCCCCTCCGGCACCAGCGCCACCCGCGCCCCGTGCGGAACTCCACGCAGCACCGCTGCGATGGCCTCGTCGATATCACCGAACCATCGCGTCCCCAGTGGTCCTAGCTCTTCCTTCATCACGCCCGGCGTGTAGTAGTAGAGTTCGTTCTGCACGCCCGCGAGCGACAGTTTCTCCAACTGCCAGCGATCCACCTCAACCGGGAGGTCGCGCACCTGGTCGAGGTATTCGGCATACCCGCCCTTCATGTTCCTAACCATGCGCGTGTACTCCTCTGAACCCATTCCCTCTGCGCATTCTGCGATGATGAGGATCCGGCCGCCTGGCTTCGCGATGTGTGCGGCCGCCGTAATCCCCTTGGCCGATTGGTAAAACGTCAGGTCCAGCGGAAAGCCGGCTGAACTGGTGATGACGACGTCCGCCAGTTCGTCGACCTCTTCGAGACACGCGCTCTCGACAAACTCCACGCCCGACGCGTGTGCCTTCACCGGATCGCCCGCAAACACGCCAGCGATCTTCCGCTCCTGGGTCAGGGCCACGTCCACGATGAAATCGTGCCGCACCATGCGCGCGCATTCCAGTAATTCCTGGTGGAGCGGATTGCCGGCGATCGATCCTTCCGTCGCCAGCGGCTCGCGAATGAATCGGGGCGAGTGAATTACCTTGATCGTTTCCTGAGCCGCCAGACCAGGAACAATCAGCTTCCGCCCGCCCGAGAAACCCAGCATCAGGTGCTGCTCGATGAATCCCAGGGTGATGTGCAGGTCCGCGCTTACGAACCGCTCGTCGACATAGACCGGAGTTCCGCGGCGCGTCTCGCCCGCGTAGCGGTGTTCCTCCAGCGCCCGCGCATTGTGGCTCACTACGCGGTATTTGGCCGCAATCTCAGGCCCGACAATAATGTCGACTTCCTCCCTGGTTGCGGCGCGATGCAGTCCCGTCGCTATGAGAATGATGATGCTGTCGGCAGCGATGCCGGCTTTGTGCAGCCGGGCGAGCAGTGGCGGCAGCGTGATCCGGTTCGGCGCCGGCCGGGTAATGTCACAAACCGAAATCGCTGCCGTCTTCCTGCCCCGGGCCAGATCCATAAGCGGCTCGCATGCGATGGGGTGATCGAGGGCTTCATTCACAGCCGCGGCCTCGTCCTCAACCGCATTGGCCTTCCTGCTTCTCACCTCATGGCAGTCAAATCCGTCGGGTACCGAAACCTCGATCCCCCCTTTGCCAAAGAGAAACAACGATTTCATCGCTTGAATCCTCACCCTGATTCTCGCAGAGTCCGACGCCGCGTTCCGACAAATTGAGTATGAGTTCTCCCGCCCTAACCGCGTTTGACAACGCGGTTAGAACAGGGTACCCACCGTACGTAGCTCAACATGCTTCAGGCATCAAGCGGTTCCCGGAGTTCCGGTTGGCGAAGCGCCCAGGTCGCCACGCCGGCCGCGCATCCATTCCCGAAACCGGTCGTGCTCTTCCGGCGTCATGCATTCCCATCGCTGGCCTGCCCGCCGCCGGGCCCTCGAGCCACTCGAACTACCCCCGCCTAGCCCTCCGACCAGGATCCGGCACAGCACCAGCAGGCCCAGGGACTGCCAGAACGTGATCTGGCGCAGACCGAACAGCATGGGCATGAGCCAATTCCACAAATGCATCACCAACTCGCCGAACAACCAGCCAAACAGCACCATCGCCGGCGGGGCCACCAGGAAAATCCACCATTTCTTTCTCATGTCTGTTCCTCACTTCCTCATAAACTCATCGTGAATGCTCTGCAATCGCGCGCGCAAATGCAGCACTGCATAGCGCTTGCGGGCAAGCAGGGTATTGAGATTGACGCCACTTTCGGCGGACAGCTCCTTGAAGCTGCGTCCCTCCAGTTCGTGGGCAATGAACACCTCTCGCTGTTCGACGGGCAACTCGGCAAAGGCCAGCGTCAGCTCATCGACAAGCATGTGCCGCAGGTAGAGCGCTTCCGGCCCCGCATCCGGGGAAGGCAGCAGGTCTTCGATGTCGAGCGCGACACCCTCTTCGTCGTCGCCCATCGTCTCGGAGAATGTCTCCGGCCGCTTCTTGCGGAAGAAGTCCGTGATCCGATTGCGCGCCACGCGAAACAGCCAGCCGGTCACGTAGTCGATTGGCTTCAGGAGACGGGTGGCTTCCACCAGTTCGGCAAAGACCTCCTGCAGAAGGTCTTCGACGTCGGCATCGTTGGGCACGCGCCTGCGGATGAAGTTCCGCAGCCGCGAACCTTCTTCCGCCACGACTGCCGCGATTTGCCGGTCTTGCTCGATCATCGTGGTCATGCTGGCCATCTCGTCCGTCTACTCTCAGGACGAATGACAGCCGCAAATATTGTAGAGATTTATTCGATGAGACTGCGGCCAACAGCGGGAGCGGGATCCGGGGCCAGGATCGGGGAAGGTCCAGGATGAATGCCGACTGTATCCGAGATTCATCTGGTCCAAACGAAAGCCCTGCATCGCGCAGGGCCGTTGTGCAGTGCATGCGTGCCGTCGTCAGCACGCCACATTGCCGTCTTATTTCGCGAAAGCCTTGGCTGCCGCCTCCGCCACCGCCTGATCCTGTTCGCCTGATCCGCCGCTGACGCCCACGGCTCCCACGACCTGGTCGCCGTGCTTGAGGGGTACACCGCCCGCGAATACCATCACCCGGCCGTGATTCGAGACATGAATTCCAAAAAATTGATTGCCGCTTTGCGAGTGCTTGGCCAAGGTTCCGGTCTCAATGTCGAAGGCGCGCGAAGTGAATGCCTTGTTCATCGCGATATCGATGCTCCCGATCCAGGCCCCTTCCATGCGCTCGAAAGCGACCAGGTTCGCGCCCGCATCCACGACCGCAATGTTCATCGGCTGGCCGATGGTTTCGGCCTTCGCTTGCCCGGCGCGAATCACCGCTCGAGCCTGTTCGAGAGTGACGCCGAGGGATTTGCCCGTTATCGGCCCCGCAGCTGCTTTACCCGCCATCGTTTTCCTCCTGTGCAGGAGGATACACGCTGCCGCCGCCGCTTCAAAAATTTGTCCGTCCGATGCGACAACAAGCACGCCTACGGCGTCTTGGCCACAATCTTTACCCCCATCGCGTTGAGCTTCGCTCGTGCCTGGGTGGCCTCTGGCGTTTGGGGATGACGCTGGATAAGAGCGCGCAACTCGTGAACGCCGGCATCGTGTTTGCCCGAATTGATGAGCGCCAGTCCCTTGTGCAATTGCGCTGCGGCGGCCTTGGGGCTGCCGCTGAAGTTCTCGAGAACCACGTTATAGGCCTTCACTGCCCCCGCATAATCGCTCTGCTTATAGGCGATCTCACCCAGGTAGAACTGTGCGTTGCCGGCCAGGTCGTCTTGCGGGTAATACGTCAACACATCGCGGAATTCACCGGCAGCCACATCGTAACGCGCGGAATTGTAGTCGCGCAGGCCAGCCTGGTAGGTCTCCTGGAGCGGAGGCGCCTGTCCGCCAGAGGGGCCGTCGGGAACCACATTCTGTGCGCCAGGGCCGGGCGCCGGCATTGGCGAGCCTCCCGCCCCCGGTTGTTGGCCAGCCCCGGCCACCGGCGGATTCTGGATGTTTTGCAACTGGCCCTGCAAATCCTGGATGCTCTTGTCCAGTTTGCTCATCCGCGACTTCAATTCATCCACGGAGTCATTCAGCGACTGCATCTGCCCCGAGTTGGTGTCGAGCTTCCCGCCGAGGGCCTCGCTTTGCGCATTGATTTTTTGCTGCAAAGCGTCCACCGTCGTCGTCATCCGATTGGCGTTGTCCGCGGTCTGTTCCACCAGGTGTTGCAACAGGCCGAATTTCGAATCCACGGTGGACTGCAAGCGTTGCACCGCGTCCATCAATTGCTGCACCTGCGTTTGCAGGGCCACGACGGTGTCCTTTGTCGATTCGGCCCGCAGGGAAGCGGTTCCAGAAATTAACCCAGAAAGGGCCAGGAAAAACAGAACATTGCGAAACCTATAAGTTTTCAACATCCCTCACCCATCCCCATAACATAAGAAGTACGGCACCCCGATTCGTACTCGCAGGGATGCCGCAGTCTCTTCCATTGTCGCACTATCGCAGAGCCGGAGGTATTGCAGGCTTGCAGGCCGACACCACCGTGTCGACATGATCACCGGGCAGCCGAGATCGGAGAAAGAAACCGAGTGGTGCAGCCCTTGATTCGATCCGCAAGCAGCGATGTCAAACAGCTCCCTGCGGACCGCTCCGATTCAGAGACCGGGTTATTGGTCGATCGAGAATCCACCGCGCCGGTTCTGCTGCCAGCATTCCTCTGTGGACTCGGTGCAGAACGGCTTTTCCTTGCCGTAGCTCACGGTGCGAATACGGTTTGCCGCCACACCCGCTGTTACCAGCGCATTCTTGGCCGCATCCGCGCGGCTCTGGCCCAGTCCGATGTTGTACTCGTTAGAACCGCGCTCGTCGCAGTAGCCGCCGATCACGATCTTGATTTCGGGGTGGCCCGCCAGGAACGAGGCATCGCGGGAAAGCGTGGCCTGCGCGTCGCTACGAATATCGGATGTGTCGTAGTCGAAGAAAATGTCCTGCACGTTGGCTTTGAACTGCTCTTCCGTGCTCATGGTGTTGGTTGGCACCACGACCGCCGGGGGAGCATTCACGGTTACTCGCGCCGTGGCATCTGCCGTACCGCCCTGGCCCTTGGCCACCAGGTGGTAGCTGGTCGAGGTCGTCGGGGTGACCGTCTTTACGCCCGAGGTAGGCACATCGCCGATTCCGTCGATCGAGACGCTGGTCGCGTCTACGGTGCGCCACGTCAGGACCACCTGGTCCCCGGCTGAAATCGATGTCGGAGTCGCCGAAATCTGCGCTGTGGGGGGTGCAGTGGCCGGGGGGGCCGTTTCCGCCGGCATCGGCGGAGCGGGATGTTTCTTCTTGCAACCGGCAACGGCGATGAGGGCTACAAGCACTACGACGGGAACCAGAATGCGAACAAATTGTTTCAAGACCTATCTCCTTTTGCAGGGGTAAAGCGGCGAATTTCAGACAACGGAACATTCTAATTGCTGATTTCCCGACTTCCTGACTTTTTGAGTGATGGTGAGCACACCACGACAACACCACCAGGTGTATATCGCCAAAGCTTTGGGGAATTGGACCCTTTTGACCTCAGCGATCATAGTGATTGGGCTGACGAGCTTATGATACGCCCTATTCCGTGGAAACGATTTCATATATTGGACCTGAATTACGGTTCGGCCATCCTTGGACCAGGGTTGCAAACTCCGAAACCTGACACAGGCGCCGCTATTTCCAACTCCAGTTGGGCATGAAATTGTTGCCGATGTGGGTTAGCTGATGCTGTTCGGTGCCGTCGGCGAGCATCATCCAGATCTCGCTGTGGCCGCCGATCGCTCGTTCGAAGACAATGTGCCGCCCGTCCGGCGCCCAGCAGGGAAAGTCGTTGGTTCCGGCGTCGTGGGTCAGCTGCAGCCAGCGCTTGCTGGCGATGTCCATCACATATATGTCCTGTCCGCCCGGCGCGCCTGGCCCGTACTTACGGTTCCAGCTGAAAGTGAGAAACTGGCCGTTCGGCGACCACGAAGGCGAAATGGCGTAGCCCCCATCCGTCATGCGCTGGATGTTGGCCCCATCCTGGTCCATGATGTAGATCTGGGGCAGCCCGGTCCGGCCGCTCACCCACGCGATTTGCGAATTGGTGCGCGGGTTCCAGGTGGGACCGACGTCGGGTCCGCGGAATGCTGTGACCTTGCGCAGATTTGCACCGCTGGCGTCCGCGACCCAGATCTCGGGGTCCCCTGATCGCGACGAGGAGAAGGCGATTTTGGTTCCATCTCCTGACCATGCAGGAGACTGGTTGGAGCCACCGGCGGTACCTCCCGGGAAACTGACCAGACGGCCAAGATCCTGGGAATACATCCGTACCGACCACCCGCTGCGATCAAGCGACGCGAAGGCGATGCGGCTGCCATCGGGCGAGATGCGCGGCGACAGGGAGATGCTGCCCAGATGGGTCACCTGGTGCTGATTCTGCCCATCGTAGTCCATCGCCCAAATTTCCTTCGTTCCGGTGCGTGAACTGACGAAGAAGATCTTGGTCTCGGCGATGCCATTGATGCCCCCGCCCAGCCGTGAAATGATCTCGTCGGCAAACCGGTGGGCTATGGTGCGGGCCATGTCCTGGCTGGCCGCCTCGTTGTACTGCTTGCCCAGGACCTGCGGGCTGGCGGTGTTGCGCGCGTCATCCAGCCAGCCGTACACGACCAGCCTGCCATTGGTCGACGACAGCGCTCCGAACGCCACCATCTCGGAATTTGCCGGGGCGGCCGCCCATTGCGCGAGGCTGATTTCCTGCGGCGATCCAGGGGTCGCCTGCGGCGCCATCGCTTTCGCCACCATGTCGAAGATCCCGGCGTTCTGCAGGTCGCTATAAAGCGTGGAGTCAAACGTTGCCTTGAGCGCGGGTGTATCCGGGTCGACACTTGCCGCTTTGAAGTCGGCAGCCGCAAGACGGATGCGGGCGTTGCCCAGGTTGGTACCTGTGTGTACCCAATCCTGTGCGGGGGTCTGCACCACAAAAACAAACATCAAACCCAATGACAGCAGGGGGAATAGGCGTAAAAATACCTTCATGCTTGAAGCAATCCTTCCTCGAACAGATCCAAGGTTGGGGCTGCGTCGGGGCGTTCTGAAGCAGCACATGTGCATTTGATCGCAGCCGGAAGATCAATACTCACAATAGTAAGAAACGTTCAGGGTATTGCCGGTGTACCCCCCGGGGAGCGGCTGTAATCTTCCTATCCGTTGGGCAGCCCGCATGCATGAAACGTCGAGAGTACGACCACCGCTTGAACGGTCCACCTTTGCGTCGCTGACAGTCCCATCTCGCGAAATTGTGAATAGAATGTACGCACGTGCGCCTTTCGGTGTTCTTGAGTCGACCTCACCTTTGTTCCAGTTCTGCGACATCGCCCGATTGATTCCGTCCACGTACCAGGCAAATCTGCTTCCGAAATCCCCCTCGGCCACCGACGTTGGCCCAACCAGAGTGGTCTGGCCGGTAACCGCGCGTGGTATCGAACTGCCGGACTGCTCGCCGTATTGGGCCCGGTTCTCCTGTTTGGGCGGAGGTTGTTTGAGCTGACTCTTCGGCGTCGGCTGCGGCTTCACTTTGGCGTTCTTTCCCGGAATCGGGATGGCCTTCATGTCAATGTTCGGGGTTTGCACCTTCGGCTGAGGGATTTCCGGCGCCGGACTGGGCTTGTCCGTCGCCAGCACATTCTGGTTTTGCGGCAGGTCGGAAGGTAGGGGCAATGCGCTGCTGACGATATTCACGCGAATCGCTCCTCCGGCCGCGGCCCCGCCCCACACGTTGGAGTGAAAGAACCCACCGACCACGTAATAAAGCACGATTGCAAGCGCCAACGCCGCATGGAGCACGACCGAACCGGTGGCCGGCGCAAACACCGGCTCTCCCGTCAACTCCTGCTCCAATCGTTCCTCGCCTTCCAGCAAACCGCTCATGTCCTTACCCGGAGACTGGTCTCTGTTCCTGGTCCCTCGGTCCCTGCTTTTCTCACTTCTTCTTCGTATCCAGCGGCTGGGTCACGATCGAAATATTCGTGATCCCCGCCTGTTTCACCGCATCCATAACGCTGGCAAACGCTCCGAACGGCACGCGTTCATCCGCGCGCAGATAGATCACCTGTTTCGATGGATCGGTATTTCCCTGGTGCAGTTTCTGGGGCAGCTCGTGAATGTTGATCGGGGTATCGCCGAGAAATAATCCCGAATCACGATCGATGGTCAGCACCAGGCGCTGCTCGGTAATCTCCCGCACCGTGCGCGTCTTGGGAACTGCCACCTCGATTCCCGATTGCAGCACCGGCGCGGTGATCATGAAGATCACCAGCAGCACCAGCACCACATCCACCAGAGGCGTGATATTGATCTCTGCCAGGGAGGTGCGTGCTGTCCTGCACTACTTGTAAAAGCCACGTTCTACCTCGTGGGCCACTTCGCGGCCGGGCAACTCGCGGCCTTCCGCGGAAGGCACGCGCTGCGTCGCCGGGGCGCTTGCCGGACGCACCTGGATCTCCTCCAGGGAATTCAGCAATTCGCGGCTGAAGTCGTCGATCGCCGCCGCGAATACACGGATGCGGGCCGTGAACTGGTTGTAGGCCACCACTGCCGGCACGGCAACAAACAAGCCGGCCGCGGTAGTAATCAGCGCTTCAGAGATCCCGGGCGCCACTGCCCGCAGCGTTGCCGCGCCGGCGGTGCCCAATCCCATAAACGCGTCCACGACGCCCATCACCGTTCCGAACAGCCCCACAAAGGGACTTGTGGCCGCGATGGTGGCCAGCCACGTCATCCGCCGCTCAAGGCCGGTCACCGCTTCGCTTCCCGCGGTCTGCGCCGACCGCTCCAGCGGTGTTATGTTGCGGGGTGGTCCCGAACCGCCTGTCTGCCGCTTGTACGTCTCGTAGACCTCATCGAACACCTGGGCCAGTGGGCTGGCTTTGAAATCAGGCGTCAGGGCAGCAATCTCCTGCAGCCGCGATGCTTTGCGGAAAGTGCGGATAAACCGTTTGCTTTCCTTCGTGGCCTTGCTGAATGTAGACATCTTGCCCAGGATCACGGTCCAGGAATACAGGCTGGCAAACAGCAGAACCAGCAAAACGCCCGTGGCCACAGCGCCAATGTTGCTCAGCAAGTTCATCAGCGTGCTGGCGCCGTGGGCCAGCGATCCGCCTGCAGCGCGGTGCGTCGCTGTCATTCTGCAGTGCAAAAAAGGAGCGCAGCAGTAAAAATCGGCATTCACCTCACCTTCAACCGTATCAGATTGGTGGATGCCATCGAAAGCTGTGCGCCGCATACCGCTGATAACAAAAAGGGTTCCTTTTGCCCTTGTTTTATCGGTGTTTGCAGCGTCGGCGCAATCTCGATCGTCTTCTCTTCGCCCCAAAGGTGAGACGTGGCAGACGGGATGCCCCCGAAGCATTTCGTTACCGGCACGTGTGCCTGCGCCGAGCCGCTTCGTGCTACGCTGCTCTCGGATTCCTGTCGTTCGCCGCGAACCGGGAAAGCGGAATAGAAAAATGCTCATCGAGCTGCGCGCCGAGAACTACGCCGTCATCGACCACGCCATTGCCGTGTTTGGCCCCGGGCTCAACCTGCTTACAGGGGAGACCGGCGCGGGCAAATCCATCCTTGTCGACGCCCTGGCCCTGCTGATGGGCGGGAAGTCCTCGACCGACGTGGTTCGCCACGGCGCCGACAAGGCGTCCGTTTCCTGCGTGTTTGAGTCTACCTCCGGAGCTGAATCGATTCTCGAAGAAAACGGCATCGACGCCGAAGGCTCGGAAATCATCCTCCGACGCGAAATCCTCTCCACCGGCAAGGGCCGCGTGTTCGTGAACAACCAGCCCGCCACCGTCGCCGTTCTCAAGCTGCTCGCACCGGAACTGGCCCTGGTGCACGCGCAGACTGAAACTCTTTCGAGCTTCGATCAGGCCCAGCAGCGGCTCCTCCTCGACCGCTTCGGCGCGCTCTCGACAGAGGCCGTTGCCGCTGCCCACGCGCGTTGGCGCGACGCCGCGCAGAAGCTCGATGAACTCCTGCAAGGCGAGCAGGACCGCTTGCGCATGGTTGACCTCTGGACCTATCAACTCAAGGAGATCGAAGCCGCGCATCTCGAGGCGGGCGAAGATGAGAGTCTCGAAACCGAGAAGCGCGTTCTCGGCAATGCCGAAAAGCTTTATACCGCAGCCATGAGCGCTTTCGATCAGCTCTACGAAGGCGGAGCTTCCGCTGAAGCGGCGTTGCGCGCGGCGCTGCGCAACATTGAAGAACTGGCCCGCTACGATGCACGCTTCACCGAAGCCGCGCAGCAACTGCAGTCGGCTCGCGCCACGGTCGGCGACATCGGCGCCAGCGTCCGCGATTATGCGGAAGGAATCAATGCTTCCCCCGAGCGCCTGGCCGAAATCGAAGATCGCCTCGCGCTCAGTTCGATCGGCTCAAGCGTAAATACGGCAAGACCGTCGCAGACATCATTGCCTTCGCCGAAGATGTCTCCGGCAAACTGGCCGAAGTCGAAAACCGCGACGAACTCCTCAAGGACCCGCCGCGCAGAACTTGACAAGGCTGCCGCATCTTATCGCATCGCCGCTGGGGCCTTGAGCTCGGATCGCAAAGCCGCAGCAGCCAGGCTGGCGCGGCTCGCCGAAGCGCAGATCAACTCCCTGGCCATGAAGGTCCGCTTTGAAGTGGCTGTCAATGGGCGCGAAGACTCGTCTCACTGGACGGCGAAGCGGATGGGATGAAGTCGAGTGCCGCATCGCCACCAATGCCGGCGAACCGCTCAAGCCGCTGCACGAAATCGCCTCCGGCGGCGAAATGAGCCGCGTGATGCTGGCGCTGAAAGTGGCAGTGGAAGAGAACTCGTCCAGGACCAGGAAAAAAAATCCCACGCCGCGCACCTTAGTCTTCGATGAAATCGATATCGGCATCGGAGGCCGCGCCGCCGAAGCCGTGGGCCAGAAACTCAAAACCTTGTCGCAGGGCCAGCAGATTCTCTGTGTAACTCACTTACCGCAAATCGCCGCCTTTGCCGATCAGCACTTTCTCATCGACAAGCGCGAGTCCGCCGGCCGCACCAAAACCAATATCCGTCTCCTCGATCAACGCGCCAGCACCCACGAGGTCGCCCGCATGCTCAGCGGAGCCAGGGTCACTGAGACCAGTCTCCAGCACGCCGCACAGATGATTGCCGCCAGCCGGTAATTGGAATTACTGGTTGCATAACTCGGATTACTTCTTGCATACTTAGTCCGGCTTTTATTCCCCGCGGTTCTGCATCCTGAATAAAGAGCTGGTCATGCACTGACATTTCCGGTTTCTGCGTCATCGATCGCACCTTAGAAAACTCCAGGTCCGAAGCGCTTCAACGGTTCCACTATTCTTGAATGAGCCGCAAGGCGCAGGCACGACTTATTTCGAATCCATGGAAATCAGGCTCGGCGTCGCTCGATTGTCCGCATTCCATGGTGGTTTCTCCAGTTGGCTTGGACCCTCTGCTGTCGAGGTCCGGAAAGGGGGAATGAACATGGTTCGCAGCCCGAAGGAACTTGGTTGCATGGCAGACTTGGACGCGGTTGGCAGGGCAGAGCATCCGGCCGAAACGACGCTTGCGGCCATGCCACTGGATGCGCTGCGAGATGCAAAGCAAATGACCCAGGTTCAAATGGCCCAGTTGCTGAAGATCTCCCAGGGCGCGGTTTCCAAAGTCGAACGCCGCACCGACATGTTTGTCAGCACATTGCGCAATTATGTCCGAGCCATCGGCGGCGATCTGGAAATTCGGGCCGTTTTTCCGGAGGGGGATGTGCTGATCGATCAGTTCGGCACTCTGAAGCGTCCGGATAGTCCCAGGGCGCAGGCACCCCAACCCAAACGCGACGATCCAACCCGCAAGGCCGCGACGGCCCTCTGATTTTCTTAATGCATCAGGTTCGGCTTGGGCGGATCCTGGCAGGGCGTAAGCATGTCTGAAACCGTCGAGAGCATAAACGTGGGATGCAGGGGCTTGGCCAGGATCTCGAAAAGGTGACCCTTCTCCCTGGCTTCTTCGAGCAGACCGCTGGTGCCGGGTTGGCCCGAAAAAAGAAGGAACTGACACCCCGTGTAGCTGGCCTTCAGGAAGATCGCAAATTCGATCCCGTTCATGCCCGGAAGAACCACGTCGATGACGGCCAGGTCCGGGCGCCAATCCTCCAGTATTTCCAGAGCCTGTTCGGCCGAATAAGCCGCGCGCGATTCGTACCCATTCGATGCGAAGATCAAAGCCAGCGTATCCGCTATGGTTGGCTCGTCGTCGACGATCAAAATCTTCCGGCCCCCGGCCACGGCTGGCATACATCCCCCAAAGACTCGCCTCAATCGACAGTCGCCCCGTTGTGTTGCCGGTCCAGTGGTTTTCCCGGGACCTGTGCATTCCTCGTCAGAATTCCTCCGAGGAAAGTTCACAACAGAGTGTTGGATGCAGAAAATCTCCTGATAGTATTCCTCCCAAGGCGTTTAATTGGTGTTTTCACACGCTCCATTGCACCGCTGAAAGCAACCAAGAGGCCCGCGCAAGAACTGGAGTCCTCATGGCCGATCCCCAGTCTTCCTCCCACGAATGGTCCGAGCGGATCATGCGTCTTGCCACGGATTTGGGCTTGACCCAAGCCGGTCTCGCGGAGCGTCTCGGCGTTTCCCCGGCTACTGTATCGCGATGGATTCAGGGCAAATATGAACCCACGGCCGAAGGCTACGTGGCTCTCGGCAATCTTGCCCAGCGGGCCGATGCCATTTACTTCTGGGAGCGCGCCGGCATCGACACCTCCGCATTTCCTGAGACCAGCTTCGGGCGCGCTCAGTCCTCGGTGCGAATCAACCTCCACGACTTCACCCTCATCGCCAGCCGCAAGCTTTCCAAGCCCCTGCCTGAAAAACTCGGAGCGGTCGCGATCCCTCTCCTCAATGTTTCTGCCTATGGCGACCCGGTGCCGCCGGCCGAGAACGTCAGTCTGCCCGACGTGAGGGTTCAGGAGGTGCTCCTCGCGCCACTGTCCTGGTGCCCGCACCCGGAAAACATGATCAGCATGCACCTGACGGGCGACTCGATGGTCCCGACCATGTCTCCCGGTTCAATTCTCTTTGTCGACACTGCCGACACCGACCGCGACCATCTGAGCCAGAAGATCGCCGTGGTTTCGCATCGCGACCTGGGATTCAAGGTAGGACGCTTTCAGCGTCTCGCCAACTCCGACCTCATGGTCTCCTCCAACCACAAGCACCTTCCCCTCGACGTCAGCAACGCCTCAAAGTGGAAGATCTTCGGCCAGGTGCTGTGGTGGGTTTCGCGCGACGCCGAACTCGCGACCTGACGGTTGCCGCACTACTCGACGTCCACACGCTGAAATCCCAATCCGTGCAAAAGCGCGCTCACGCTGGCCTGGGCATTCTGATGGGCCTTGTCAAGCACTCCGTCCGCCAGCGCCGCCTGCGTAAACTGATCCTCCGCGGCGCGCCGCACCTCTGACTCCAGGTTGGGATCGGCTTCCACCAGCATCCCGGTTACACGGGAATAGACCCGCGTGTGCGCATTGTCGATTCGCGTGCTGAGCACTTGCGCCTGGGGAAGGCGCACCCGCACGTGGCTTCCGTTCACGGCCACGTCGGCTGGTTGCAACTGGCCCAGATCGACACCCGCAATGACATCGCCGTGAGCCACCAGCATGAGTTTGTCCCCTACCAGAAAATTCGGCAGATAGGGATTCTCCCGGGAGCCCTGCACGATCTTGTCGATGGAATAGTCGACCGTCTCCAAACGCGACAACTGGCGGATCTTCTCAACCACGGCCGGCGTTGAAGTGTCGACGCGCGTGCTGCGGCCAGTCACCATGCCCGCCAGCCGGTTCCAGACGCCGTCTTTAGCCGCGTGCGAGAACAGGGACAGAAGCACCCAACCGAGCAAAACTCCGAGAAGCAGCGCCCCCAAGGGAAACGGCCTTCGCGGGGTTGCTTTCTGTAAAGGAGCTTCCGAGTTGGTTTCAGGAGAGTACATTCAGACACTCAGCTTAGATGCACGCCGGACTTTTATCGCGACTCTCGAAAACGACACATCTGAAACCAGGCGGAATCCCCGATTCTCAACCTGACGCTCCGGGCGCTACCGCCAGTCGTCGATCACGTAAGCGTCTGCACGGTTATGACCCGCCACATGCGGACGCTGCATCGATACGCCCTGCCCGAATGCCCGGTACCCGTGCAAACGCATCCGCCGGTATGCATCCTCGCGGGCCAGATTCATGCCGGCTTCGAGTGCTGATTCCCGCGCGAGCGCAAATTCATCGCAGGCATCGAGCAGTCGGTCAAACCGTTCGCCGGCCCCCGCTCCTCGCCGTGCCGCCGCGAATTTGATGTAGCACGTCTTGGTTCCGCCTTCCGACCCCGGCCCCTGGTGGCAGATCGCAAACCCGTCCAGCGTCTTACGGGTGTAGATCAGAACCACTTCGCCAATCTTCCGCTTCAACAGAGAGCGGATTTCAGCGCTCAGGTCGAGACCCTGGTCGACCCTGCCCGTGAGTCGCGCACAGACCGCAATCGCTTCCTCGCGCCCGGCTTTCCTCAACATCGAAAGATGAACCGCCGCCGTCCCGCGGCCAGTCTGCTGCGCATCTGCTTTCGGTGTATGGGCCATCAGCGCGGTTAGATACCCAGGCCAATACCCGAACTTCTGGTATAAGCCCACATGCTTTGCACTGGCGGCGAACGTGAACAGCCCGGTTCGCTTCACGCCCCATTTATCGAAAGTCTTTTCCGTCCCCTGCAAGAGAAGATGGGCCACGCCCCCGTCCCAGAACTCCGGAAGGATGGTTAGCGGCCCGAAGAATCCGAACGAGCCCCACTGGGTGACCACGTTGGTCCCGATCAAGCGCCCATCCTTGCGTGCTGCCAGAACCTCAACGTGCGGGCCGTGCCAGCGCGAGATTAGCAGGTCGCGGTCGCCCATGAATTCCGCCGGATTGGGCAGCCCCAGAAATGTTCCGAAAGCTACTCTTAAAATCCGGTCCGCCTCCAGCAGTTCAGCTTTCTTGAGCAGCCCGATTTTCACGTGCTGTGTTACGGCCATCCCTTGCGCCTCTTCGGTCCTGCAGGTTCGTCTTATCGTGCCCCTTCAGGCCGGCCCATTGTAGCCGATTGGATGGTCAGGAAAGCACCGAAGAGTATCCCGGAGCTACCGCACCGAGGTCGACGCGATGGTCAGAGAGCTTGGACGTTTCTCGGAAAATAGCCGGGAAGAGTAACCGCGGTTCTGCTCTAGTGCTCCCGAGTGAGTACCACGCCGGGACCGGAGCTCTCGCTTTCATTCACCAGCTCGGCTTTATCGTGATCCAACAGTTTCAGTCGAAAGTGCACCGGAGGATCGGACAACGTCCCGGGGGGATGCGCACGACGATGACTGACTTCGAACACCAGTGATTGGCCCTCCAGGTTCGGGTTGAAGAGAGGCTCCGGAACTCCAGGAGTCGAAGTGGTAGGCTCGCTCATGACGCTGCTTCGCTTGATGAGGTAAAAGAGTACTGCTCCTGATAATGCGCCGCCCTCATCCGTGATGTTGAGTGTGACTGCCGGCAGAATTTCCATCTGTCCGCGCCATACGCCAACAAACCGCTCACCCCCGGTCGTTTGTGCGCGCAACGCACACGTCATTGCTGTAACTCCGACGATCAGCAACATCCGTCCCTTCATGGCATCTCCTCCTCGGATGGGCGGGTAATGGAATCGCCACTTCTCTGGCGGCGAAACCTGAACCCTGAAGCCTAAGCCCTTAACCCTGTTTCGCCAGCGTGGTCGCCGCCAGCGTTCCGCCCAATCCCATCGTCTCCAGCGCCGACGAAGGCACCACCACCATCGACCCCTTCTCCCGCATGGCTTCGAACAGCATGTTCATGCCGCGCAGATGCAGCGCGACAGGATTGTCTGCGTAGACCCTTGCCGCCTTCGCGAACTGATCGGAAACCTGCACTTCGGCATCGCCGAGGATCACGCGCGCCTGGCGCTCGCGGTCGGCCTGCGCCTGCTGCGACATCGCATTCTCGAGCGCCTGCGGGATGCGCACATCGCGAATCTCCACCGACTGCACCGTGATGCCCCAAGGCGTGGTCTTCTCGTCGAGAATCTTCTGCAACTCATGTCCCAGCGTTTCGCGCTCGGTGATCATCTGCGCCAGTTGATGGCGCCCGATCGACTCACGCAGCGCGGTCTGCGAGCCCAGCGTGATCGCTTCCATAAAGTCTTCCACTTCAAAGATCGCCTTTTCTGCGTTCCACACCAGCCAGAACACGATCGCGTCTACGTTCACCGGCACCGTGTCGCGGGTAAGCGTGGATTCCGCGCTTACCGTTGTCACGCGCACGCGCTGATCCACGTAGCGGCTCAGCGTATCCACGATGGGGATGAGCAGAAACACGCCCGGCCCCTTCAACGCGCGAAAACGGCCGAAGCGCAGCACGGCCACTCTCTCCCACTGATCCACCACCTTGATCGCCAGCAGAAAATAGGCACCTATAAGAGCGCCTGCCAGAAGCGGATACGGCGAGTTGATCCATCGCGTAATCCACACTCCAGCAAAAATGCTGACCAGAAACACCAGCATCCCCGCGCCGGTCACCCGTTTCGTTTGCGATGCGTTGGATCGGAACACTCCTTGTTGGAACACAACTTACCTCCTCTCAAATCCGCCTGGGTTGAGCTCCTTGAGCGCCTCGATGAGCTCGTTGACTGTGAGGCCCGCCGATCCCGCGCGGGAGACGAATTCGCCGACCAGCTGCAAGAGCTGCCTCTCCCGTTCCTCCTTCGACGGCTCCACCTGGCGGTCGGCGATGAACGTGCCCGTCCCCTGCTGGGTGTCGAGTATGCCGCGGATCTCCATTTCGCGATAAGCCCGCGACACCGTGTTGGGATTGATGGCCAACTCGACCGCAACAAGCCGAACCGTGGGGAGCTGGTCGCCCGGGCGCAGGATGCCGGCTGCAATCGCGCCATGTACCTGGTCGATCAACTGCCGGTAGACCGGTACTCCGCTGTGTCCGTCCAGCCGGAAGGTAAATTCAGCGCTTTCGATATCGGTGTTACGCTTCATGACATAAATAGTGTACTAGTTTTATAGTACATTGCAAGTAGAAAATTCCAAATTTAGGAAGAAGCTCCTTGCCGCGGGACGCCTTCAACCGGAGGAAGGAACTCGTAAGAGGGGCCGGCAGCTGAGCAGTATCATGCAGCCAGGTTCTGTCGCGGGTTCCCGTTTCGCTTTCAGAGGCAGCAAAAATTGGGAAATTGTTATAATTGCAATGTGACTTCTACTGTCCTCGACCCCATCTCCAACGGTGACGCCGCCGGAACTTCCCCCAGTCAGAAGCGCGTCTTGCTGCTCAAGCCACGGGGCTTTTGTGCCGGCGTGGTGCGCGCGATCGACATCGTCAAGATCGCTCTGGAAACCTTCGGCGCGCCTATCTACGTGCGCCGCGAGATCGTCCATAACCGCTATGTGGTGAACGAATTGGCGGAAAAGGGCGCGATCTTCGTGCATGAGATCGACGATGTGCCCAACGGCCAGCGCGTGATTTACTCGGCTCATGGTGTCTCGCCCGCGGTCCGAGAGCGCAGCAAGGGCCGGGGCCTCAAAGTGATTGATGCCACCTGTCCGCTGGTGACCAAGGTCCATATTGAGGCGGTGAAGTTCGCCAAGCAGGGCTACTCCCTGGTGCTCATCGGCCATCGCGACCACGACGAGATCGAGGGCACCCTGGGCGAAGCGCCGAATGTTACCCAGGTGGTTTCCAGCGCAAAAGAGGTTGAATCGCTTCGGGTACCGGATCCCGACCGCGTGGCCTACCTGACTCAGACCACCCTGAGCCTGGACGAAGCGCGCGATATCATTCATGCCCTCAAAGTGAAATTTCCGAACATCGTTGGTCCCCATTCGCAGGACATCTGCTATGCCACCGAAAACCGCCAGGTTGCGGTACGCAATGTGGCCCACGATGCCGGGCTGGTTCTGGTGGTGGGTTCCACCAACAGCTCCAACTCCAATCGCCTTGTTGAGGTTTCGCGCAACCTGGGCACCATGGGTTATCTGATTGATAACTCCCAGGCTATCGATCCGGCGTGGCTCCAGGGCGTCAATACAGTTGCAGTTACAGCGGGCGCTTCGGCGCCGGAGATCCTGGTCGAGGACGTGGTGAATTATTTGCGCCAAAACGGTTTCGAAAGCGTCGAAGAAGTAGAAGTGATGCCCGAGAATGTACGTTTTGGCCTGCCTCCTGAAATTGTTCAGGCCATCGGCGGCGCGGGGGGCGGCGAAGCAGTCGCGGTTCGCTGAGCCCGTCCAGTTTTTTGGCATCAAAGCTTATCGTTTAAATGGGTAGGCTCTCCCGGCACATCGGGTGATATCGTCGCAGCGCGTATCTTTTTCGATTGGCGCCGTCGGTAACCGGGAGTATTGAGAGGACCTGAGACACTTTGGAACGCATGCTTTTACAACAGGGAACGACCCAAATCGAACCCCCAAAAAACGCGCAGCCGAAATTCGGACGGCTGGATGCGGATCTGGCTGATGTCGAGTCCGCCATCGGCCGGTCTGCGGAGTACATTCTGTCACGTCAGCATCCCGACGGCTTCTGGTGCGGTGAGCTCGAAGGGGATTCGATGCTCGAGGCCGATTACATCTTCCTCCACACCCTGCTCGAGACCGGCGATCCCGGCCGTCTCCAGCGCGCGCTGCGCGAGATGCTGCGCTACCAGAACGACGATGGAAGCTGGAGCCTCTATCCCGGCGGGCCGGGCAACATATCGCTCTCGGTAAAGTGCTATTTTTCAGCAAAGCTGATGGGCATTGGGGCCGACGATCCGCGGCTGGCGAAGTGCCGCGAATGGGTTCTGGCTCATGGCGGCGTGGTGGCATGCAACACCTTCACCAAGATGTATCTCTGTGCCCTGGGGCAGTACGACTACGATGCCGTCCCGGCCATCCCGCCGGAGATTGTTCTCTTTCCCAACTGGTTCTACTTCAACATTTACGAAATCTCGTCGTGGTCGCGCTCCATCCTCGTGCCACTGGCCATCATCTACGCCAAGAAGCCGTACAAGAAGATCCCCCGCGAGCACAGCATCGACGAGCTCTTCGTAGGCGGCCGCGCCAATGCCATCCTGCGCCTGCGCATGGATCGCAAAGCCCTGGTCTCGTGGCGCAATTTCTTCCTGATTGTGGACCGAATCATGCATTGGGCAGAGGCCGTGCACATACGGCCACTGCGCAAGCTGGCCCTGAAGCAAGCTGAAAAGTGGATGCTTGCCCGCCTCGAAATGACCGACGGCCTGGGAGCGATCTATCCTGCCATGCTGAACGCGATCCTGGCGCTGCGTTGTCTGGGATATTCAGAAGACGATCCCCAGGTGATCCGCGCCCGCGACGAATTCGAAAAGCTGGGCATCGAGCAGGCCGCCCACAGACGAAGTGCCGGAGCCGACCTTCCGCATGCAGCCGGCGGTTTCGCCGGTGTGGGATACCGCGCAGGCGGTCTACGCGTTAGGCGAGGCTGGCGTACCGCGCGACGATGCCCGCATGATCAAAGCGGCGGACTGGCTGCTGTCAAAAGAAGTACGCCACAAGGGCGACTGGGCAGTCAAGGTTCCGCAAGACCGAGCCGGGCGGCTGGTACTTCGAATTCAATAACGAGTTCTATCCCGACACGGACGACACCGCGCAGGTGCTGCTCGCCTTGACCAAGGTGGACAACCCCCGCGAGCGTTATCAGCACGAGGTCGCGCAGCGCGCCATCGACTGGGAGTTTGCCATGCAATGCCGCAACGGCGGCTGGGGCAGCTTCGACAAAGACAACACCAAGATGATCTTCCAGTACATCCCCTTCGCCGATCACAACGCGATGCTCGATCCGCCGTCGGTCGACATCACCGGGCGCATTCTGGAGATGCTGGCAACCTATGGCTACACGCGCGACGACAAGCGCGTACAGAAAGCCATCAAGTTCATCCTGTCCGAACAGGAGCCCGACGGAAGCTGGTTTGGGCGCTGGGGCGTGAACTACATCTACGGCACATTCCTGGTGTTGCGCGGGCTTGAGGCGATCGGGTTCGACCAGCAACGAGCCGCAAGTGCAGCAGGCTGCGGAATGGATTCGCATGGTGCAGAATTCCGATGGCGGCTGGGGCGAAACCTGCGGCAGTTACGACGATCCCAACACGCGCGGAGTAGGACCGAGCACGCCATCGCAGACCGCGTGGGCTCTGCTCGGACTGCTGGCGGCCGGCGACGACCGTTCCGATTCCATCGCCAAGGGCGTGCGCTGGCTGCTGACTCGCCAGGGCGGCAATGGAACGTGGGACGAGTCAGTCGGCGTCGACGCTGACCCGCCAGGCTATCTACACCGGGACCGGCTTCCCCAGCGTGTTTTACCTGGCCTATGACAATGTACCGGCATTACTTCCCGCTGCTGGCGTTGACTACCTACCGGCGGGCCATGGAACGGAAAAGCAGCTACTAGCCTCTAGCTGCTAGCACTTTTGGTGGTCGTTCGGACGTTTTCGTTGTTGTTGTGAGGCTAGTAGCTAGAAGCTAGTAGCTGATCTTGGAGGGTTTACAAAATATGGCAGTTCCAATCTCCCAGATGTGGACGGTTGCCAGCTACGTGCTCAAGAAGCGGTTCTCCGGCGAAAAGCGCTATCCGCTGGTGCTGATGCTTGAACCGCTGTTCCGCTGCAACCTGGCTTGCGCCGGCTGTGGCAAGGTGCAATATCCGCCCCACATCCTTAAAAAGCAGCTAACGCCCGAGGAGTGCTTTGCCGCCGTCGAAGAGTGCGGTGCGCCCATGGTGTCCCTCCCCGGCGGCGAGCCGCTGCTCCATCCCCAGATTGTCGAAATCGTCAACGGCCTTATCGCGCGCAAGAAGTACATCTATCTCTGCACCAACGCGCTGGAGTTGAAGCGCCGCCTGCCGGAATTCACGCCGTCGAAGTACCTCACCTTCTCGGTGCATCTCGACGGGCAGCGCGAGCACCACGACTTCTCCGTCTGCCGCGAAGGCGGGTACGACATTGCAGTCGAAGGCATCAAGGAAGCCGTCAAGCGCGGCTTCCGCGTCACGACCAACGCGACATTCTTTGACGGCACCGATCCGAATCAGGTCCGCAGCTTCTTCGACGATGTGATGGAGATGGGCGTCGAGGGCATCGTGCTTTCGCCGGGCTACAGCTACGAGATGGCCCCTGATCAGCATCGGTTCCTCGGCCGGGCGCGCGTGCGCAGGCTTTTCCGCGCCATTCTGTCGAATCGGAAAAAGACCTGGAAGTTCAACATGTCGCCGCTGTTTCTCGAATTCCTGATGGGCGATCGCAAGTATGAGTGCACGCCATGGGGTTCGCCGGCGTACAACATCTTCGGCTGGCAGAGGCCCTGCTATCTGCTGCAGGACGGCTACGCGGAGATCGTTCAAGGAACTGCTCGAAACCACCAAGTGGGAAGAGTACGGCGTGGCCAGCGGCAATCCCAAGTGCGCCAACTGCATGGTGAGCTGCGGTTACGAGCCATCGGCTGTGCATCGACGGATTCGGATCGCTCAAGGGCTTCTGGGGAATGGTGCGCGGCTCGTTCAGCCAGTATCGCGACCAGCATGCGCTCAAGCTGCTGAACGAGCCGGCGCCGCATGGTCCGGCGACGTTGGTGAAGATTGAGAATGCTACCCGGACGGCCAATTCGAGCCTTGAGGAGACCAACGATGACCGCGGAAGTGGCGAAATACACGATGGAGCAGGTTGAGGCTCTGGAACTGGCCCCGGGCACGGAGCATGAAAAGCTCGAGGGCTGGGTTCCCGAGCTGGCCAGCGAAGAAGACCTGCGGAAGGCTCTCGAAAAGGCCTTTGAGTATCGCGGCGATGTGACGCTCATGTTGAAGTCGGGCGAGAAGATCGAGGCCTACGTCTTCAATCGCCAATCCGGCCCCACTCTCGCTGACTCGTACGTGCAGTACTTCACTCCGAAGGCAGAAGAGAAGCGGAGAGTAAGTTACACTGAGATCGCCCGTCTCGAATTCAGCGGCAAAGATCGCGCTGCCGGCAAGCACTGGGAAGACTGGGTTAAAGCCTTCAACGAAAAGAGGGCTGCCGGCGAAAAAAACATCGCGCTGCATCCCGACAAGCTGGACTAATACAAGCGCCTTTTCAAACACAGACACAACAGCCTGGGTGCCCCATCCTCGCGACGCCTTTGTCTTTGTCGCCAGGGTGGGAGACCGCGAATGTGACCCGGCCTATCGCAGTTTCGCGTCATGCAAGGGATTTTGTTGCTTCCAGTGCCTGGCCCTCCTGTGCCGCATTCCCGCCCCGATACCAGCGCGCGTACACGAACATCACCAGCGGAGCCAGCAGAGCATAGCAGGCGATGGCCGGCAGCGCGTGCGCGGCATGAAGATATTGACCGGAGAGCAGCAGCGCGAGCCCCACATGGCGATTTGCGTTCGAAATTGCGAATGTCTTTCTCACGATCGGATCAGTCAACCGGATGAGCCAGACGGCGCTTATGCACCCCAGGGCCAGCAGAAGCGAGACCACGGGAAGCATCGGCGTGATCTCTTTCAAGGCGGGGCCCAGTTTGAAAAGCGCCAGCCCTAAGATGACCGTGAGAAGGATGTTGCCGACCGTGTTTAGGGTCGGTTGGTATTTCTTAGACCAAACTGGAACGACTTTGGCGACGGCCATCCCTAATGCGAGTGGCACAAACTGCTTGATAACGATTTGACCCAGCAGCTTTGCCGGTGAGATCCAGATGTCGCGGTCGTACAGTTTGCCGGCGCAGAAGACGACGATCGGGATCATCACCGGAATCATCAGGGCAGCCCATACCTGGTAACTGGCGGCCAGATGCATGTCGAATCCTTTTTTCGCCATATTGCGCGTGAGCAGTGGTGCGCCGGGCGCAACGCCGATCAGAAAGACCCCGGCCAGCTCGCCCATTGTCAGGCGGAATACACGCGCGAGGAAGAGGGCGAGAAGCGCGGGGAGGATGAATGTTGCCAAAAGCATTCGCGCCCACGCCAGCCAGGTGAGCCGGCACAGACTTGCGGCCAGTTCCCGGAGACTTAGGCTCATGCCTACCGAGACCATCAGGAGGCCGACGACGATTGGGACTACGTAGGCCATCGGCTCAACTCCTTGCCGGCAGCTATGGCCATTTGCAAGTAGCCAGATCATACCACCGAGGCTGGAAACACCATGCCTGCTCCCCATTGAAAACGATGCGGCTGCGGAGTCCGGCTACCCCGTCGATTGGTGAGCCTCGCAATGGCCATTTAAGATAAAGGTTCCCAGATTCTTCCCATGCGGATATTTCTCACAGGCGCGACCGGATTCGTAGGCCACCATGTGGCTCATGCTCTTGCTTCCGAGGGCGCGCAACTCCGCATGCTGGTGCGCAAGACCAGCAACCTCGCCAACCTTGAAGGCATTGCCGGGGATACATTTGTCGGCGATCTTGCCCAGGCGGCGTCACTGCAATCGGGGCTCGCCGGTTGCGATGCGGTGGTTCATGTAGCGGCCGATTATCGCCTCTGGATTCCGGATCCCCAAGCGATGTATCGCGCCAACGTGGATGGCACCCGTGAATTACTGCGCATGGCCCGCGAGGCCGGCGTGAAGCGAGTTGTCTATACATCGAGCGTGGCCACCATGCATTTCCGCACTGACGGCCTCGTCATCAACGAGGACACGCCGGTTTCCATCGGCGACATGGTCGGCCACTACAAGCGTTCAAAATTTCTCGCCGAGCAGGAAGCCATCGGCGCCGCGAAGAAGGGCCAGAAGGTCGTCATCCTCAATCCCACTACGCCCATTGGCCCCAACGACGCAAAGCCCACTCCCACCGGCCGCATCTTCGTTGACTTTCTCAATCGGAAGTTCCCCGCGTACGTCGACACCGGCCTGAATCTGGTCGATGTCGCGGAGGTGGCGCGCATGCACGTTACGGCGTTGACGGCAGGAAGCTTTGGGCGCCGCTACATCCTCGGCGGCGAAAACCTGACCCTCAAACAGATACTCGACAAGATGTCGGCCATTACTGGAATCCCTTCGCCCACGGTAAAAATCCCCTTCGCAGTCGCGGCCACCTACGCCTTTTTCGAAGAGTGGATCACGGGCCGTATTCGCGGCCGTGAACCTCGCGCCACCCTTGAAGAGGTCCGCATGGGCCGCAAGAAGATGTTCGCCTCCAGTGCTCGCGCCCAGCAGGAACTCGGATTCCGCATTCTGCCCGTCTATCCGGCGATGCGCGCCGCCATCGAGTGGTTCCGCGACCACGGATACGTGCCACCGGCCGGCGAGCCTACCCGCGCATGACCCGCACCGCCATCATCGCCGCCTTCCCCGGCGAAGTGAAGCCGCTTGTCCGCGGCTGGCCGCATGGCACCCGCAACGGCGTCGATTTCTGGGCGCAGCGCGACTCCGAAGACGAATGGATCGCGGCCTGCGCCGGGGCCGGGCAGCCGGCTGCGACTCGCGCCTTTGCCGCCATCGAAGACGGCGGTCCGATCGACCTGGTCTTCTCCGTCGGCTGGGCCGGAGCGCTCACGCCTCGACTCGCGCCCGGGACCGCGCACAACGTCGCCGGCGTCATCGACGTTCGCACCGGCGAACGCTTTCGCTGCGATGCCGGAGCCGGCGAAGTCTGGCTCGCCACCAGTCCCATAGTCGGCCGACGAGGCTGAGAAGCGCCGCCTCGCCTCCGCGTATCACGCCGGGCTGGTGGACATGGAAGCTGCCGCCCTGGCCCGCCTCGCCGCGATGCGCAGCCATCCCGTTTTACTGCATCAAGGGCGTCAGCGACGGCCTCGACGAATCCCTGCCCGATTTCAATCGCTTCCTTTCTCCCGAGGGAAAGCTCCAAATTGGCCGCATGGTGGTTTTTGCGATTCTCCAGCCCGTGGTACTGGCCTGCACTCCTCCGGATGGGCGAAAATAGTAGTAAGGCTGCCCAAAGCATCGCGGAGTCCCTGCACGAGTTTCTCCGATGATTGAGGTCACATCAGAAACGCAATGGCTACTCAATTCTCACGCGCTGAATTCCAAACGGTGAAAACAGCTCCCTGCCACCATGCGGGCCGTTGTCTATCGCGGTATCAACGACATGCGCGTGGAAACCGTCCCCGTCCCCGCTATCGGCCGCGGAGAACTGCTGGTCCGCATCGCCACGTGCGGCATCTGCGGCACAGATCTGAAGAAGATCCACTACGGCTCCCACTCCGCTCCCCGCATCTTCGGCCACGAGATGGCCGGCACCATCGTCGCTATGGGCGAGGGCGTTACCTCGTACAGCGTCGGGGAGCGGGTCGTCGTCCATCACCACGTTCCCTGCAACGAGTGCTACTACTGCCGCAAAGGCACACCCGCGCAATGCCCGCTCTACAAGAAGACCGGCGTGACGGCGGGTTTTGAGCCCTCCGGCGGCGGCTTTGCCGAGTATATCCGGGTGATGGATTTCGTGGTCACGAACGGCGGCGTGGTGCGCATCCCCGACGGCATTCCCTTCGAGCAGGCCGCGTTCGTCGAGCCGGTCAACACCGTGCTCAAGGGCGTAAAGCTGCTCAACCTGGCTTCCGATGACACCGTCCTGGTCATCGGCCAGGGCCCCATCGGCCTGATGCACGCGGTTCTCGCCAGCCGCACCGGCGCGCGTGTGCTCACCTCCGACCTGTATCCTGAGCGCCACGCCATTGCGGCCGAATTCGGGCTCAAGCATCCAATCAATGCGGGAACGGAAAATGTGGTGGAGCGGGTATTTCGCTGAAACCGAAGGCCGCGGAGCCGACGCCGTCATTCTGGCGGTGGGCGGCAATGCCCTCATCAAGACCGCCATGGATGCTGTCCGGCCGGGGGGCAAGGTGATGCTTTTTGCCCAGACCCAGCACGGCGACGCAACTTTCGATCCGGGCGCGGTTTGTATGGATGAGAAGACCCTGCTAGGGTCCTATTCGTCCTCCTTTGCGCATCCTCAACGAAGTGACCGACCTGGTCTTCGGCGGCTATCGCAACGGATTCGACCTGACGCAGTTGATCTCGCACCGTTTCACGCTCGAAGAGGCAGTCGATGCCATCGAGATTGCGTCGCACCCCAAGGCCGACTCCATGAAGATTATGATTGAGCCTGTTCCGGGTGGGGGCAGACTAGAGGGAGCCTGATGCCAGGCACGGTAAAAAACGCAATCAAGCGTAGCCGCTCCACGGTTGAAACCGCGATCGAGCACGGCCGGGCCACGGTCGAGGATGTGATCGGACACGGCCGCGCCACGGTGGAAGAGGCGCTCCATCACGGCCGTGCAACTGTCGAGAGCGTCATCCATCACGGCCGTGCAACCGTGGAGAGCGCGCTCCATCACGGCCGCGCCACCATGCAAGCCGCAATCCTCCATGGACGCGAAGATGTGCGCATCGAAAGCGTTCCAGTGCCCAAGGCTGCGCTGGGCGAATTGATCGTCGAAGTGGGTGCTGCGCTGACGTGCGGCACGGATCTCAAGGTCTTTCGCCGCGGCTATCATGCGCGCATGATCGTCCCCCCCGCACTCTTTGGACACGAACTGGCTGGAACTGTCGTCGAAGCCGGAGAGGGAGTCACGGATTTCGCTCCCGGCGATCGAGTTGTCGCCCTGAACTCCGCACCGTGCGGCCAGTGCTACTTCTGCGAGCGCGGGCAGGAGAATCTCTGCGACGATCTCCTTTTCAACAACGGAGCCTACGCCGAGTTCATTCGCATCCCGGCGCGGATCGTGGCCAAGAATACGCTGCGTATCCCCGATCATGTTCCGCTGGAGCACGCCGCGCTTACGGAACCCCTAGCCTGCGCTGTGCACGGATTTGAAGACTCGCGGCCCCATCCGGGCGACATCGTGGCAGTGATCGGCGGTGGTCCGCTCGGCTTGATGATTCTGCACGTCGCGGCGCTGGCCGGTTGCGAAGTCATTGCAATCGTCAAGCACGATGGCCAGGTGGAAGCGGCGCGCCAACTAGGCGCGGCGCACGTGGTGCAGACTCCGAATATTCGCAAAGCGATTCAGGAAACGCGCGCACTCACACCCAGACGGCAGGGGGTCGACATTGCCATTGAAGCGGTCGGCATTCCCGAAACCTGGCAGGAGGCGGTCGAACTGGTGCGCAAGGGCGGGACGGTCAACTTCTTCGGCGGGTGCGCCGTTGGGACGCATGTCAGCCTCGACACCAATCGCGTCCACTACAGCGATATCACGCTGCGCGCCACCTTCCATCACACGCCGGCCATTTGCCGCAAGGCGCTCGATCTGATCGCCGGAGGACGCTTCCAAGCCGACAAGTTCATCACCGGCCACGCCCACCTCTACGAACTGAATCGCGTTTTCGAGAACTTGATGAACCGCAACAGTGAAATCAAAACCGCGATCGTGCCTTGAGACGAAAAATGAGTTCTACAACGCAGCCTGCCAATGACACGCCGCCGGATCAAAGCGAACTGATCGCTCGCGGCTGGGCTGCGCTCCCGCCCGGTTATCGCATTCCGGATGTCGCACCGACGCTCGAGGAAGCGCGCGCCTGGTGCAAGCAGCTCGCGGAGACCCACTACGAAAATTTTCATGTCGCCTCATGGTTTCTTCCCAAGGCCCTGCGCCCCCATTTTCATTCCATCTATGCCTACTGCCGCGTCTCCGACGATCTTGGCGACGAAGTCGGCGACACCGCGCAGGCGCTGGCGCTGCTCGATCTGTGGGGACGCGAACTTGATGCGTGCTACGAAGGCCGCGCGCGTCATCCGGTGTTCGTTGCCCTGAGCGAGACTATCCGCGCATGCTCGATTCCGAAGGAGCCATTTGCCGATCTGCTCACCGCTTTCCGCCAGGACCAGACCGTCACTCGCTTTCGAAACCATGCAGGATGTGCTGGCCTACTGCCATTACTCAGCGAATCCGGTCGGACGGCTCGTGCTCTATGCGTGCGGCGAAGTGAGCGAGGAAAACTTCCGCCTGTCCGATGCCACGTGCTCGGCACTGCAACTGGCCAACTTCTGGCAGGACGTGCGCGTGGACTTCGCCAAGGACCGTGTATATCTCCCACAGGCCGACATGCGAGCGCTTCGGCGTGAGTGATGAGACCATCGCAGCCGGCATTGCCACGCCGGGGTTCCGCGCGCTTCTGCGTTATGAAGTCGACTACGCGCGCGCGATGTTCGAGCGAAGGACTGCCGCTGATCGGCCGAGTACAGCGTGACCTGGCTCTCGATCTGGACCTCTTCAGCCGCGGCGGCCTCGAGATTCTGCGCGCCATCGAGCGCCGCGATTACGACGTGCTCAGCGCCCGGCCCGCGATTACCAGGGCGACCAAAATCCAGCTTGCATTACGGGCCCTCAGCGGCAAGATGCTGCCCTTCTGGCGGCTCGGCCCCCGTCCGGCAGAGAAGGCGGCTTGAGGCAGGAATCTCCATTGCACGATCAGGTGCCAGACCTCGTCCCAGATGATGTCCTCGCACTCGCCTACGCCGAGTGCCGCGCCATCGCCAAACGCGAAGCCAAGAACTTCTACTACTCCTTTGTTGCGCTGCCCAAACCACGGCGCGATGCGATCTGCGCCATCTACGCCTTTATGCGCAAGGCCGACGACCTTTCCGACGACGAGAGCATCCCGCGCGAAGAACGGCGCCGCCGCCTCGATGCATGGCTCACGGAATGGCACGCCGCCTCCACCGGGGCTCGCACCGCTGACCTGGTCTTTGTCGCCGTGCGCGACGCCATCCGGCGATTCAATATCCCGCTGTCCTTACTCGATGAGCTGGTCGCCGGCACCACGATGGATCTGGAACACGCGGCCGGCTCGGTCGACACCTACGCAACCTTCGACGATCTGTATCGCTATTGTTATCTGGTCGCCTCCGTGGTCGGCCTGGTTTGCATTCGCATCTTCGGCTACAGCGATCCGCGCGCTGAGAAGCTCGCGGAAGAAACCGGCATCGCATTTCAACTCACCAACATCCTGCGCGACGTGGCCGAGGATGCGGAACGCAAGCGCGTGTACCTGCCCCTGGATCACCTCGCCGTGCACAATGTTTCGCTCGACTCGCTGCTCAACCGCAGGCCGGGTATGCCGCCCACGGCCAACGAGCGGGCCCTGCTTTCGTCGATCGGGCAGTGCGCTGAGGACTACTACCGATCGGCGCGAACCCTGCTGCCGTTGATCGATCGCGAGAGCCGGCCTGCGCTCTGGGTCTTGGTGCAGATCTATCACCGGCTACTCAACAACATCCGCCGCGCCGACTACGACGTCTTTTCGCGCCGTATTCGTGTCCCCTCATTTCAGAAGCTTGAGATCCTCGCCGCTGGCCTTGGATGGATGGCCTGGGTGCGCCTCGTTTGGCTGAGCTTCAAATCTGTCGAACTGATTTGTAACTCTCGCCCATCAAACAGAAGGGAAACGCAAACTGACTTCAGCGCTCGAAAACCCGGCAAGACCGTAACCGTCATTGGCGGCGGCGTGGCCGGCATGAGTGCGGCCTGCGCACTGGCCGAGGCGGGTTTTCGCGTGCAGCTAGTTGAGCGCCGCGGCTATCTTGGCGGGCGCGCGTCATCGTATCTGCATCCCGGCGTCAACGAAGTCATCGACAACTGCCAGCACGTGCTCTTCGGCTGCTGCACCAATCTCATCGGCTTCTATCGCCGCATCGGTGTCGCAGACAAGATCCACTGGACCACGCGATATGACCATGATCGAGCCCAGTGGCCGCCGCTCGCGCCTCGGGCCGCTTCAGGCTGGGCCGTTGCGGTTGCCCGCGCCCATGCACGGAATGCCGAGTCTGCTCAGCGCACAGGCATTCACACTGGCCGACAAGCTCGCCCTTGCCCGCGCGTTCCGGGCCATGATGCGGCCCGGCCCGTTGGAACACTCCCGTGAATCGCTCGGCGACTGGCTGCGCCGTAACAAGCAAACGGCAGGCGCGATCAATCGCTTCTGGCGCCTGGTCATCGCGAGCGCGCTCAACGCCGACATTGAAGATATCGCCGTGCCCTACGCGGCCAAGGTGATCCGCGAGCTGTTCATGAATTCGGCGGAAGCGGGCAGCATGGGCATGAGTTCCGTGCCGTTGAGTGAGCTGTATGCAGGCGCGGAGCGGTTTCTTTCCGAGCGCGCGTCGCAGGTTCTCTACAACACGTTTGTCGAAGGCGCGGATTGGAAACAGGAAACGGCGCAATGGACCATTCACACCCGCGGCGAAGATTTAATTTCGGATTATGTGATTCTGGCGCTGCCGTTTGAGGCGACCGCCAAACTGCTGCCCAACCTGTCGGCCACAGATGCCGCAGCCGAATTGATCGCGAAGATTGAGCGCCATGAGCATTGGCCCCTGTGCAGCGTGCACCTGTGGTTCGATCGGGAAATCACTGACCTCGAGCACGCCGTCCTGCTCGACCGCGAGATCCACTGGCTCTACAACAAGGGGCGCTTGCAGCCGTGGCGCAAGGTGAAGGGCAGCTACGTTGAACTGGTCGTCAGCGCTTCGAAATCGTTCGCGTCCCTCTCCCGCGAAGAGGCGATTGCCCAGGGGGTAAGGGAACTGGCTGAGTTCTTTCCGATTGTGAACGAGGCAAAGCTTGAGAAAGCCGTGCTCGTCAAGGAGGTGCGTGCCACCTTTGGCGTGCCGCCGGGCATCGACGCCGCGCGGCCGGGTGTCATCTCACCGTGGCCACAGTTGTTTCTGGCGGGAGACTGGATCGCGACCGGCTGGCCTTCGACCATGGAAAGCGCCGCGCGGTCGGGGCACCTAGCGGCCGAAGCGCTAGGTCTCGCTGCACGGAATCCGGTGGGATGCTTTGAGCCCGATTTAGAGCCCAAAGGGCTCATGCGCTTCGTCTAGCGGGCAGGCACAGAACAACCCCGGACATGCCCGTAAAGCACCATGGTGGCGAAAACTCACTTGCCGGACTTGGCAGGCGCGGACGCGGGCGCGGACTTCGTGCCTTCGAGCACCGAATGGCTGCGGTTGGAACGCACGTACAGCACCGTCAGTGTGAGAGACGTGATCATGAAGATCACGGCGGACCACGTGGTCATGCGGGTCAACACGTTAGCCGCGGCGCGGGGACCGAACGCGGTCTGCGAACCCTGTCCGCCAAAGGCGCCGGCCAAGTCGGCCGAGCGGCCCTGCTGCAGGAGCACGACACCAATGAGAAACAGGCACACAATTACGTGCAACACGACGACAAAGTAAAGGAGAATCTGCATTTCTAAGCTGCTTTCGGCCGGTCAGGCGAAGTCATTTTGGTGCGGAGGAGGGGACTTGAACCCCTATGGAGTTACCCGCTAGCACCTCAAGCTAGTGCGTCTGCCAATTTCGCCACCTCCGCACGGTGGTGAACCTATTGAGTATACCAAAACTTAAGAGCGTTTCTCCTGCTTGGCATACGGCGGCCAGCCCCTTTGGTTACTGCGGACTGGGCGGTGGCGTGGGTTGCCCATTTGGCTCTTCTGTCTGAGGCGTGCCTGGCTGAGCCGGTGGTGGAGGCGCGCTCTGGTCGGGCGTGGGCTGCGGAACCGGCGGAACGGGCGCGGTGGCCGGCGTACCTGTCTCCACGGGCGCCGGCATCTTGGCCCGCAGGCGCTCTTCGGCGTCATCACCCCAGTATTTGCAATTCAAGCGGATGAATAACGACGAGTAGGGAATCACCGATTTGGTCTTCAGGATCAATACGTTGACCAGCCTGCCCGCGTCGTCGACGTCCGCGATCAGCTTTTCGTGCAGTTCCGACCCGATATTCTGACCGTCGAGCAGCTTGGCGATCGCGTCGCGGTAAACCGTGGTCCCCGGAGCGTCTTCCTCCTGGACATAAGGTAGTTCCGCGTCCATGAAGATGTCGGGGCGCACATGCACGGACTTGTCGATCGCCCCCAGGACGAACTTGATTACATCCAGCTGATCGGCGTTGGTTTCTATCGTCTCAACCCCGGGCGAGGACTGCAGAGGGTAGGCGGAATCCACGACCAGGATCCAGTTGCGGTGCCCGAGCATCGGCATATCCTGTTCCACTTTGGACTGCCATCCCGAGGAAGCCGCCGGCGAGGCGCCAAACAGGGCGCAAGGCGCGATCAGAAGACTGAGACAGAGCAAAACCTTACGCATGCGGCAATTCTCCTTTTTCAACTGCAACTGAAGCGGACGTCCAGCGTGTTATCCATGGTGCACGTCAGACATCGCTTGCTCCTCGAGCTTCGTACTCACCGCTGAACCCGCCGGCTCAGCGGGCTGGTTCAGAAGCCAGTAATGGAACCCATCCACAATCGCCATCAGCGCCGCCTGGTTAAGGTCGCTGCTGACCCCTGCGGTAACCCACGGCTCGCGCCCATCGGCGTGAAAACTGACCGTGACCCGCACGTGGGCCGCCGAGTCGTGCGCCGACACGTCGATCGCCGTGACACTGAAACGGCCCAACCGCATCAGCTGGAGAGCCGGATACCATTTTTCGAGTTCATGCCGCATGGCCCTGGTTAGCGCGTCCACCGGGCCTGCGCCTTCCGCGCGGCTGGTCCGGATGGTGGATTCGCCAATAGACAAGGACATGAACGCCTGAACAAACCTGTTGCCGGCCTCGTCGCTCTCGTCGAAGACTCGCCACGTCCGGACGGTGAAAAGCTCCGGCACCGTCTTCTGAACCCGCAGGCACGCCAGGCGAAACGAGACCTCGCTGGCGGTGAAGCCGCCACCTTCCATCATGGCCTGATTTGCCTCGATAAGAGCTTGAGCTTGCGCAACGTTGAGGGGAACTCCGAGCGCTTCAGACAACAGGATCACGTTGGCCCGTCCCGATTGGGCGTTGACCCCGATAATGGGGTTCGATCCCACCCGCGCCGGATCGCACCACAGATACGCTCCCGGGTTCTTGCGCTCGCTGGAACCATGCATGCCCGCCCAGGTGCCGAAAGCGCCCGGGCCCACGATGGGCGCCCCGTGCGGCACATCCAGCGAGAACGCGCCGTAGGCCGCATGCGCCAGGCTCGTCAAGCCGCGCAGCGATTCCGGGGTGACGAATTCGGCCTCCCCGCGGAGCTGCATGCTTCCCACCACGGTCGTCAGGTTAACGTTGCCGCACCGTTCTCCTGTGCCGATGAGCGTGCCCTGAATGTGGACTGCTCCGGCAAGGATGGACGCCCGCGCATTGGCCACCCCAAAACCGCGATCGGTGTGCCCATGGAACCCGAATCGCATCCCCGGATAATCGCGTACCAGCCCGGAGATGACGGCGCCGACTTCCTCCGGATTTGCGCCCCCCGTGGTGTCGCAAACCACTACGCGGCTAACTCCCTGGTCAGCGCACTGGGCCGTCATGCGATGGAAATAGTCCAGCGTGCGCGCGCCAAAATCGGGATCGCAGGGATTGCCATTTTCACGTCTGCCGCAGGCCGCGTCCATGGCGTGCTCGAGATCCACCAGCACCTCGAGGCCGTGGTCCTGAAGGCAGGCGATGGTGTCATAAGCCATGCGAAGATTTTCTTCCGGAGTGGTTTCGAGCGACCGTTCCACATCGAGAAAGCGCGACTTCACTACCACCACCGCCACAGGAATGCGCTGTTTGTGCCCCACTATGAACTGCACGTCGGGCCAGTCCGCAACCCGGGTGCCCGGGCCCCGCGTGCGCCCGAACAGGGCCAGCTTCATCGGTCCAATATCGGCATCCGCAAGAGCCGGCGTGAGGTCCGCCACGAACTGATAGGCCCCCGCGAAACCAATCTCGGCGTAGTGCACGCCAAACGTGGACATGCGCTGCAGAAGCGAAACCGCGTTGGGAACCGAAATCTCGAGATTCGGCTGCTGCATCCCGTCGCGCAGGCTGGTATCAAAGAGTTCGACTCGTCGATGCGTGGTGTCTTTCATGATCCCTGTTCTCCCGCCACTTTCGCTGGATTTCACTTTTTGATCAGTGGCATTCATACGATTAATCGCGCCATCCATCGCGCCAGTTCGCGCTCATCGGCGCTTCCGGCCGCTTGCGCGGCCTCAACATTCCGTCGTTCTTCAGGCGCGCGGTTCTGGCTCAGCTTGAATTTTCCCTCGATGCGAGCAATAGGAATGCGGAATCCCATGATGCCGGCCAGCATGGTGCGCCGGAAGCCGTCAGGCATGGCCCGCCAGCGGGGCAGATACCCCGGTTCGTTCGCCTCGATCAGCTCTTCCACCAGATGGTTCCTGCCGTCCTCGTCTTCGATCAATGAGAGCGTTCCATAGGCATGGATGGCGATGTAATTCCACGTCGGCACCGAAAGCGGTTCCGTGTAGTGAGCAGGCGAGACGTAACTGTGCGGTCCCGGAAACACAACCATCGTCTCGCGCCCGGCCAGCTCTTTCCAGTGCGGGTTGGCCCGTGCGAAGTGGCCCAGAAGCGTGCCGTGCTCGCCCTCATCCTTCACCAGGAGCGGCAAATGCGTGGCCCTGAGTTCTGTCCCCGTCTCCGATCCACCTGTCTCTCCGGCCGGTCCGAAGAGAATCGCGAACGAATAGGCCCGCATTGCCTCGATGAGCAGGCCGCGATCGGCGATTTGATTGAACTTCGGCGTATACATTGCGCTCCGTCGTGTGAAACCGGGCGACCTCGAGTGGGCCCATAAAATCAAAAACCACCAGCCGCGCTTGCGGATGGTGGCCTGTTACTACCGGTGCTACTGAATCCTACCCGTCAGGCTCCATTTCCCGCGCGCACGTTGTGGCCGCTAATTCGAATGGCGGGAATGGCGACAGCGCCGCGCATGCCGGTCTGAAGCTTCGGGTTGGCGCTGAAATCACGCATGACGTTGATCAGAGTAGACCAGAGGCGAGGAGGCTGAGTCAAGGAGCTTCAACATCCCTTAGAAGATCGAAGCCAGCCTGGCGAACGAATCGAGCTCGATCAAGTGCTGGCCCTCGGGCGCGGCATCGATTTCCGCATGCTCCAGCGTCCATGTGTCCTTATGGAACAGAAACACCGCATGCAGCCCGGCTGCCAGCGCGGGATTGATGTCGCTTTTGGGACTGTTGCCGATCATCCAGCTGGTGTGCGGCCGAAGCTCGCGGCGAGCAATCACCGCGCGATACGTCGCCGGGTCTTTCTCGGCAACGATCTCGACCGCATTGAAAAACACCGCCAGGCCGGAACGGCTGAGCTTGTCGGCCTGCTCGGCGTGGTTGCCCTTGGTCATCAGGATGAGCCGGTGGCGCGTCGCGAGGTCCGCAAGCGTCTCCGCCACCCCAGGCAGGAGTTCTATCTCCTGTTCGGCGATGGCGCGGGCAAAGCCGATGATGCGCTCCCGCTTTTCTTCAGTTGTGGGCTCGGGGCTGAGCCGCTCGAAGCACTCCAGAAGAGAACGCGTAAAGCTAGTCAGCCCGTAGCCATGCGAAAGGATCGTTTCGCGCTCGACCGCATTGAGAGCATGGCGCACATCGGCGGGCGTGTAGGTGTGGTGATTCAGATAGCTGATAAAGGCAGCAATCGCCCGCTCGAAGTAGACGTTGTTTTCCCACAGGGTATCGTCGGCATCGATGAGAAGCGTCTGGCCGGCAGGGAACTGGGTCATACGCTCATCCTATCGAATCGAATGTCGGGCCGAAAACCGGCTCGACGTCCCCATCCCGAGGCCCGACCAGCGGCGCCCGCTGTGTGCTACACTCGCCTTTTTCGGAGGACTCACGGTCATGAAGCTGGTCTTACGCCTGTTCATTCTTCTCGCATTCCTTTCCATCCTGCCCGGCGCGACGGCCGCGGACTTTTCGGGCACCTGGAAGGGCGCAATCGACGTCCAAGGCACCAGCATGCCCATGACGATCAACCTGAAGAGCGACGGCAACACCGTTACGGGCACCATTGACGGCCTCCCCAACTCGCCCATCGAGATTCATGACGGCACGATTGCGGGAGACGCGGTCACATTCTGGATCAATGCCGACTACCAGGGACAGACCTACAAGATCCTCTATAAGGGCAAGGTTGGCGCCGATCAGATCAGTTTCGACCTCGGCACCGAAGACGGAAGCTGGAGCGCGCCACTTATGGTGAAGAAGAGCGGGCCCGATTCGGCAGCCGTTCCGCCACCGCCCCCCGCTCCCGACGTGAACGGCAACTGGAAAGGCACCTTTGATCTCAACGGCACTCCGACGGAACTCATTTTTCACCTCAAGAGCGCCGGCAACGTGGTGACGGGCTCGATTGAACGGACCGATGCGCCCCCGACTGAAGTACACGAGGGCAAGCTTGACGGAGACACGGTCTCCTTCTGGATTGCCGCCGAATATCAGGGGGAGTCCTACACCATCGTCTACAGGGGCAAGCTCACGCCCGGCAAGATCGATTTTGACTTTGGCACCGCGGACCAGGCATGGAGCGCCTCTGTCACCGCCAAAAAAGCTGCCGATGCGACGCCCGCCGTTCAGCCCGCGCCAGCCCCGTCCCAGCCTGCGACCACCTCGACCCCGCCTCCGGCTGCTCCTTCGCACTAATAGTCATTGCACCACCGGCAGGGTGTATTCGAACGAGTACGAGTGCTTGCCTGATTCGATGATGATCGTCAGGTCGCCCGCAATGCCCTCGAGTTCGCCCGTTCCTGACCCCGGCACAGTCCGGATGTTCAGGTCGAACTTCCCGCCCTGCATGCTGCCGAAGTGCTGCAGGGCGAAAGAGCCACTCCGTCCGTGCAGCGTTCCGGTCACCTGCTCCATGGCCACGTAGCCGGCTGTCCCGGTCGCAGGATTTCCCGCGCCCAGCATCTCGCCGGCGCTGACTGCCTGCAGATCGCCCAGGTACGCCTTGTCGAGCGAGAAGCGGCCGATCGAGGTCGCCGCCGTCGCCTCGTCGGGAGGCAGCGGCGCAGTTTTCACTTCAAATGTTCCCTGGGCAGCAAGGGGCATGAGCGATACTCCGGGATGGGATGGCACCGCGAGGGTGCTGAGCCAGTCTAAACGACACTTGTCCGCGGCGATGCTGTTTCGATATTCTCGTCGTCCAGATGAACTCACCCGCCATCGCGCAACTGCTGTCTGGCCGTACCCTCGGTTCGGCCGGGAATTCCTTTGTCATCGCTGAATGGCGCGACCCAGGCGAACCTCAGAGATCGGACTCTGCCTCGCCGCGGTGGATCGCCCCTCTGCACCTGCACAACAACGACGATGAAGCGTGGTACGTCCTGGAAGGGAAGCTGTGCGTACTGGTAGGCGATGACACGGTCGAAGCCGCCGCCGGCACCGCTGTCCTGGTACCCGGAGGTACTCCTCACACCTACTGGAATCCCGACGCCGCGCCGGTCCGCTACCTGCTGATCATGACACCCCGGATTCATCAGCTCATCCAGGCCATCCACGCCACTCAGGATCGAAGCGCTGATGGGATGCGCGCTGTGTTCAAGAGCCACGATTCCGAACTCCTTTGAATTTTTGCATTCGGATGCGCCCGACCCTTGCCCTACGGCGACCTACTGCACATGAATCACCGGATTGCGATCCGGATGCGCCGGGTCTTTGATGATCTTGCCACCCTGCATCACAAACGCAACATGCTCCATCACCGTGATGTCGCCGAGCGGATCGCCTTTGACCGCGACCACATCGGCATAGCGGCCCGGCTCAAGGGTGCCCACATCCTTGTCTTTGTCGAGCATGGTCGCGGCATTGATCGTCGCAGCCTGCAGCGCACCGAGCGTGGAGAGTCCGCCCCGCACCAGCGCGCCAAATTCCTTCGAAACCGACTCGTCCACGTCGGCATCATCCACTCCGTACACAATGCGGATGTGATGGGCCAGTGCCAGCTTGAACGCCGGCCCTTGCGCCGCCATGATCTCCTGCCCCTTGGCGAATGAGTCCGGGTCGCGCCCCTTGCTCAGGCCGGTTTCCATGTCGTGCTGAAAGCAGTAGAGCGTCGGCACCAGCCAGGTGTGATGCTCCTCCATCAGGCGCGCGCCTTCTTCGTCAAGCATGGTGCCATGCTCGATCGAGTCCACGCCCGCTCGAACAGCCGCCTTGATGCCCACCGCGCCCTCCGCGTGCGCCATCACCTTTTTGCCGGCGCGATGGGCTACTTCCACCGCTTCGGCCATCTGCGCCTCGCTCAACTCCTGCACGTGAAAGTCGGAGATGGGATCCATCACGCCCCCGGTGGCCATCAGCTTGATCCAGTCCGCTCCGTACTTGATGTCGCGCCGCACCACGTGATCGATGTCCTCCACCGTGTCGGCCACGTTTTGCCCGTGCGGCAGTTGCAGATCGGCAGGGAAGGGCGCGCCGTCGCCGTGCCCACCGCTCACCGAGACGCAACTGCCGGCAGCCGTGATCCGCGGGCCCTGAATGATGCCGCGCTTGACCGAATCGCGCAGAGCGAACTGGGGGTAATCGGACGGCCCCTCGCATGCGTCTCGAACCGAAGTGAACCCGTGATCGAGCCACAGGCGCAGGTTGTACACCCCCCACAGCGTCGCCTGCGGAATCGAGGTGCGCAGATGGGCGGCGAAGTTCTGCGTGGTCGGATTGGAAAGAATGTGCCCGTGGGCGTCGATCAGTCCCGGAAGCACCGTGTACTCCGACAGGTCTACGACCGGCACGCCCGCAGGAGCGGCGTTCCCAATCGACTGCACGCGGTCCCCCGCGATGAGGATGTAGGCATGGCTGCGCACATCGCCCGTGCGCACATCGATGAGTTTTCCGGCCAGCACCGCCTGGGTCACTGCGGGAGCGTCCTTCTGCTGGGCGAGTGCCATGAAGGAATACAGAACCAAAGCGGCGGAAGGAAGAAAGAATCTGCGCAACATATTGGGATTGAAAATAACATCCCGATCGCCCCGGGACAAAGATTGTGCGCAGATTGAGCGGCTCAAGGCTCAGGACTCACCGCCCACTCAACGGGCCGCGAGGTTACCTTGCGCCGCCAGCCAGCGCTGCAGGTTTGCCTCCTGAAGTTTGCGAAGTTCGATGCACCCGTTGATGCGTTCGATCGCGTGCTTCAAAGACACACTCGAACTGGCAACCTTGTGCTCGGCAAAGAATTTTTGCACGTCATCGCGGGCTTCCGCGGAACAGAATGAAGCTGTGGAGTCTACCACGTAAGCCCCGCTCTCGGTGGTGAACTGGGCCTGTACCTTGTCCCAGTTGGTTGTCACGTAGTTCCATGTTTGGTCACGGGTGGATACATTCTGGAGGGCGATAGCGACCTGTATTGCGGAATCCTGGTTGCGGACCTTGTCGGACACCGCATAATCGAGCCCCCGCTTCAGCAGCGCCTGATCCTGGAACATGGCGAGCAGACGCAATGCCCCCTGCTGAAACTCCGGGTTGGTCGAGGTCTCATAGACCTTCTGCAGCTTGTCAAAAAGAGCCGCGTCGCCATTGCGCGCCGCGACATAGAGTGCGGTCTGGCCCAGCGTTGCGTCAATGGAGCCGGGATCGACGATGTACTTTTCAGCAATCTCCTTTGCCTGCGCAATGACATCGGGATCTTTGCCGTAGGAACCGAGCAGGTTAAATAGCTGTGCGCGCAGTTCGCGGGTATTGGGAGAATCGCTTTCGGACGGGTTACCGAGCTTGGCAAGCTGGGGCCCAAAGGTGCCACAAATCCAGGCGGCCAGCCCCTTGCGTTCCTCAGCGGTGGCGCCAACGCGATCCACGATGATTTCGATAGCGCCAACTGCCGTGGAAATCACGTCGGCGTTGGGATCGCTTCGAACGGCGGTAGCAAGATTGAGATAATCGCCCGCGGTCGCCTTGTTTGCTCTCAGTTGGGCCCACTCATCGCCAAGGAGGCTGATCCGTTCCGATGGCGTCAGGCCAGTCTCGACAGCGGCGACCAGTGCCTTGTAAGCACCGGGGGGATACGCGCTTCTGTAATAACCCTTGCCGCCGGCATTGGCAAAGAACAGGCCGCCTGTCGGCACTTTCAATGTGGTCGAGGCCGGAGTCAGCACCTGGCAATCCTGACCCGTTGCGCCGTCCTTGAAACAGACGGGAACGGTCCATTTCTGAGCCGGATCGGGCTGGATGCTCGGGCTGATGAAAAAGCGTTTCTGGGCAACTTCGACTCTGCCCTCTGCGGACTCGCCGAAGGTGAGAATGGGCGCCCCCGATTGAACCACCAAGCTCTCCATGATCTTGTCTGCCGGCTTGTGGCTGGTCGCCGTCTGTGCTCCCCAGAAGTCTTCGGCGGTCGCGTTGGCGTAGAGATGGGCGGCAAGGTAGTTGTGAACCCCCTGGCGGAAGGTGTCTTCACCCAGGTAGTTCTCCACCGTGAGGAGAACCGCGCCGGCCTTGCCATACGTAATGCCGTCGAACATCTGGTTGATCTCGTCAGGAGTGTCGGCTTTGGCGCGAATGGTGCGCGTCGTGGGCTGAGTGTCAAGATTCAAAACCCTGTCCAGATCGGAGGTCACCGACTGCTCGATCTTCCATTCCGGGTGCATGGCCTCAAGAGGCTTGTTCGACATCCAGGTAGCGAAACCTTCGTTGAGCCAGATGTTGTCCCACCACTGCATCGTCACCAGGTCGCCGAACCACTGGTGCGCCATCTCGTGGGCGATGACCGAGGCCACGTTCTTCCTCGATCCGACCGAGGCCGTTTTGGGATCGAGCAGCAGTAGATTTTCGCGATAGGTGATCGCGCCGAAGTTTTCCATGGCGCCGGCCTCGAAGTCAGGCAGCGCGATGAGGTCCAGCTTCTTCAGCGGGTAGGGAATACCAAAGTAGTTGTTGTAGTAGTGGAGGACATACTTGGCGACATCCACGCCATAGGGAGTGAACGCGACCTTGTCGGGTGTCGAGCAGACGCGGATCGCAACCCCATCCTGCTCGCCCGCCGTGCACTTGAAGTCGCCCACCAAAAAGGCCACCAGATAGGTGGACATCTTCGGAGTCGAATCGAACTTCAGAGTATGTTTACCCTCGCCCGGGCCCGGTGTATCGGAGCTGATGGGACTGTTGGAGATGGCGGTATCGCCGCTGTCGACCACCAGCGTTACATCGAAGGTCGCCTTGAGGGCGGGTTCGTCAAAGCAGGGAAAAGCGCGGCGCGCGTCGAGCGCCTCAAACTGTGTGACAGCGTAGTTGCGGCGCGCAGTCTTGGAGAGATAAAACCCGCGCAGCTCGTTGTTGAGCATGCCCGTGAACTCAATCGCGATCGTGGCCTTCCCGGCGGGCAGCTTGTCGGGGACTGTCAGCGTGGCCTGCTGCTTGTCGTTGTCGAGCACCACGGTGGCGGTCTGCTCCTTGCCGCCTGACGTCACCTTCACCGACTTGAACGTGATTTCGATGGCGTTGAGCGTAATGGTGGCGCTCGGCTCCCTGAGCAGCACATCGATCGATTCCTTGCCGGTGTAAGTGGCGGACTTCAAGTCCGGCGTGAGCGCGATGGCGTAGTGCTCGGGGCGCACGGTTTCAGGCAGGCGCTGGGCGTGGGCTGCGAAAAGCCCGGTGAAAGCGGAGATGGCCACAGCAATACGAATCAGGAAAGTACGGGCGCGATCGTTCATTCAAACCTCTTGAAGCGGAAATTCCTCTGGATTGGCATTGGTGGTCTCCCACCTTTTCCGCAGAAAAAAGCGGAAAGGATGGCACCGAGATTTGTTTATGTTAGTGCTTCGATTCGACCCAGCTATTGTAGGCCAGGAAGGCGAACCATGCTCAGGAAGCGCTCTCCTGATCGCTGATCCCCATTCCCTGATCTCTCCTCTTGGGCAGCAGCGAATCCAGCAGCAGCAGGCACGCGCCGGTCACGATGGCGCTGTCGGCGACGTTGAAATCCGGCCAGTGATAGCTGAAGATGTGCACCTCGATGAAGTCCACCACTGAGCCATAAGCAATCCGATCGTGCACATTGCCTGCCGCGCCGCCCAGTATCAATGCCAGGGCCACGGTTGCAGGTGTGATGCGCGACCCCAGGCGGATGAGCGCGATGAGGACCGCCGCAGCCGCGAGGCACGTAAAGACGATCAGGGCCCAGCGGACCGCGTGCGGCGAAGCGGTATCGGCAAAAAGCGAGAACGCCGCCCCCTCGTTCAGCCAGTGGGTCAGGCGCAGCACGCGCGGGATTACCGAGATGGCATCCCCGATACCAATATGGTTCGCGACCCATACCTTCGTGGCACGATCGGCAACGAAGATGAGTGCCGAAATCAGCAGCAGCCACGGCAGCCGCCGCGGCGGAGGATAGCTCATGAGGCCGCCTCGAGCGGCTCGGGCGGCGCAATCTTCATCTCCCGCAGCGCCGACTGGCAGCGCATGCAAACGTTCTTCCAGATGCCATACTCCGAGACCTCGGGCATGAAATTCCAGCAGCGCGCGCATTTCGAGCCCGCCGCCGGAACGGCCGTGACTTCCAGTGCCACATCCGGTTCGCGGCTGTCGGTGACCAGAACCGCCGACACGTTCAGGAACTCCTTCAGACCGCCGGCGTGGCGCCGGAGCAACGCCAGGAGATCACCCGATGCGGCAATCTCCAGATCCGCTTCCAGGCCCTTGCCGATCCGCTTGCCCTGGCGAGCGTCTTCGAGCACGCGAAGGGCTTCATCCCGCACCGTGAACATCTGCTTCCACTCCACCAGCAATTTCGCCGGCTCCTCGGCGTATACATCCTCTGGCTTTGGAAACAGCGCCAGGTGGACACTGATCGCGCGTCCCTCGACTCGAGGCAGGTATTCCCACACCTCGTCGGATGTGAAGCTGAGGATGGGCGCCACCAGCCGCACCAGCGCCTCGGTGATCTTCCACAGCACCGTCTGCGCGGAGCGCCGCTCCAGGCTCGTGGGCGCAAAGGTGTACATACGATCCTTCAGCGCGTCGAGATAGAACGAGCTGAGATCGACGATCGCAAACTCGTTCACCGCGTGATACACACGGTGAAACTCAAATGCCTCGTACCAGGCGAGGATCTTTTCCGTCAGCTCGCGGGTACGCGCCAGCATGTAGCGATCGAGCGGCAGCAACTCAGTTGCAGACACTTCATCCCGGGCCGGCTCAAAACCATTGAGGTTCCCAAGCAGAAAGCGGAAGGTGTTGCGCAGCTTCTTGTAGATCTCCGCGCATCGCGCCATCAGGTTTTCGCTGGCCGCCATGTCTTCGCGGAAATCGATCGACGCCACCCACAAGCGGACGATCTCGCCTCCCATACGTTCCGCGATATCCACGGGATCGACGCCGTTGCCCAACGACTTCGACATCGCGCGGCCCTGTTCGTCGAGTGTGAATCCGGCCGTGGCCACATGCGAATAGGGTGCCCGTCCGCGCAGCGCGACCGACGTCAGCAGGGAAGAGTGAAACCACCCGCGATGCTGGTCGCCGCCTTCGAGGTACAGGCACTTCACGCCCTCATCCTTTTGGAACGCGGTGTAGCCAGGTTTCAGGTCGGCATCAGCCTCGCACACCGCGAACCAACTGGTCCCTGAATCGAACCACACATCGAGAATGTCGGTTTCCTTGCGGAACTCAGCCCCGCCGCAATGGGCGCATCGCACCCGTTCCGGCAGAAGCGCGGAAACATCCGTCGTATGCCATGCCTCGGCCCCTTCCTGTTCGAAGAGATCGATAATCTTGCGGTTCAGCATCGGATCGAGGATCGCCTGGTTGCAGCTTTTGCACAGGAACACGGCGATCGGCACGCCCCAGATGCGCTGCCGGCTGATGCACCAGTCCGGCCGGGTCGCCATCATATTGGTTATGCGTTCCTTGCCCCACGCCGGATCCCAGGTCACCCTGTCGATTTCCTCGATCGTCAACTGCCGGAACGAGGTCTCCGAGCCATCGGCCCGTTGCACCGGGTGTTCCATGTCGATGAACCACTGCTCCGTGGCCCGGAAGATGACCGGGTTGTGGCACCGCCAGCAGTGCGGATACGAGTGTTCCAGGCTTCCCACGGCCATGAGCGCGCGGTATTCCTCCAGCAGGGCCACGATGATGGGGTTCGCCGCCCAGATGGTCTTACGCTCAAACGGCGGGGGAGCGACCCGGTTCCAGGCTTCAGAATCCACGTGGATGTGCCCGGAATCGTCGACGCGCGTAGTGGCGTCAAGGTGGTAACGCTGCCCGGTATAAAAGTCGTCTGCGCCGTGGGAAGGAGCGGTATGGACAGCGCCCGTGCCGGTGTCGGCGGTCACATAGGTGGCCAGCACGCTCAGGATGCTGCGCTCGAGGAACGGATGTTGGAAAGTGATTCCCTCGAGCGCGGCCCCTTTAAAGCGGGCCAGCTCGGTAGTCTCGCCGAGCTTGCAGGCGGCGATGACAGGGGAGGCAAGTTCGGCCGCTACGATGTAGACTGGACCACCCTGATCCGGAGAGTCTCCGCTCGTTGCCAGAGCCACGTACTCGAAGTCCGGATGAAACGCCACCGCCATCGACGCCGGCAGCGTCCACGGCGTGGTCGTCCAGATGATCGTATAAACGTCGCGGCCCGCCAGCCTTGGGTCCACCGCCTCCGGGGCGCTCGTCATTTTGTAGCGCACGTAAATCGACGGGCTGGTGTGCATCTCATACTCGACCTCGGCCTCGGCCAGGGCGGTGCGGTCGTGGGTGCACCAGTACACCGGCTTCAAACCTCGATAAACGAAGCCCTTTTCGAGGAAGCCATAAAACGCCTCCAGCGTGCGAGCTTCGTAATCCCGCGCCATGGTCTTGTAGGGCTTGTCCCAGCGGCCGAAGATCCCCAGGCGCACGAACTGGGCCGTCTGCAGATCAATATATTTCTGCGCGTAGGCCCGGCAGGCATCCAGGACCGCAGGGGCCGGCATCTCTAGTTTCCGTCGGCCCAGTTGCTCATCGACTTTGATCTCAATGGGCAGGCCGTGGCAGTCGTACCCGGGCACGTAAGGAGAGTCGAACCCGGCCATCGTTTTTGACTTCACCACGAAGTCTTTGAGGCCTTTGTTGAGTGCATGACCGAGGTGAATGGGCCCGTTCACATACGGTGGGCCGTCATGCAGGATGTACGTAGGCTGGCCTGTGCCGGCCTTCCGCAATTCCTCGTACATACCGAGCGAGGCCCATTTGGCAAGGCGCAGCGGCTCATTCTGAGGCAGATTCGCCTTCATCGGAAAGGCAGTTTGTGGCAAAGTCAGTGTCGCCTTTAACTCCGGCGCTGGGGACATCGTCGCTCCCTGGTATCAGTCGAACTGGTATGGATCAGATTGCCGTGGTCAGAAAACTGGTTCAATCTTTAGTGTAACTTGCGCAGGAACGTTTTTCGGAATGGCTGGCCATTCACGGGGTCCCCGAGCCGGATGATGTTCACCCAGGGCCGAATAGCCAATTTTATTGACATAGGTCTAACAACTTCGAAAGCAGGTCGTCTATCGTATATGGGAGTCCGATCGCGCGAAGGATATGACTTTTTGGAGAGGGACAACCTGGAAAGCCACGAGCCAAACACCGAAAATGCGTTAACTGATGCCGCGACAAATCGCGGTTCCGTCACGCATAATGGAAGGATAAGCTTGGTGGCTGATCATCCCCACCCCATGGATCGAAGCGCAGCAGAGCCAGCGGCAAATATGGCAAATGACTTACTGACACAGCCCGAGACCCGTTCGCCATCTGACCTCCCCAATGCGACCGGTCGTGAACTCGAGTCTTTCCTCGGAAACCCGTTTGAAGAGAAGCCGATCTGGACCGGACTCTGGGAGAGCGTACGCGACGTTTTCTTCCCTCCCAAGCTTCCGCCCCTGAAACTGACTTCAACACCCATTCCCGTGCCCGACCGGATGGCCGTGAAGTACAACCCCTGGGCGGTCGGTACCGCGACGGTTGTGAATGGTCTGATTCTCGCCCTGGCGCTCTTCTGGGGCGCGCGGGCAGTGATTAAAGCCATCGCCCCCCCCAAGGTCACCAGCATCGATGTAGGCAACTTCGATCTGAGCGCTCCCAAGTCCGCCCAGACCGCCGGCGGCGGCGGCGGCGGCGGAGACCGCAGCATTGTGGATCCGATCAAAGGCAAGCTGCCTGAACGCTCCAAACAACCGATCACGCCTCCACAGGTCCCAGTCCTCGACAATCCAAAGCTCTCCGTACCCTCGGCGATCGCCGTTCAGGCGGACCTCAAGCTTCCTGATAACCCCACCATGCCGAACATTGGCGTTTTGAATTCCCCTAATGTCACCCTGGGCTCCAACGGGCAGGGCACCGGCAGCGGCATGGGCACCGGCTCGGGCGGCGGCCTGGGCTCGGGGACCGGCAATGGCTGGGGACCGGGCACCGGCGGCAATGCTGGCGGCGGATTGTTCCGCATCGGCGGCGGGGTTTCGGCGCCCGTCCCTATCGTCTCCCCCGAAGCCGAGTTTTCCGATGAGGCTCGCCGCGCCAAGTATCAAGGTGTGTGCCTGGTCTCGCTCATCGTCGATGCCCAGGGCAATCCGCAGAATCCCAGGGTGATTCGCGCGTTGGGCATGGGTCTCGATGAAAAGGCGCTTGAAGCGGTTCGGAAGTACAAGTTCAAGCCGGCCATGAAAGATGGCAAAACCCCGGTTCCGGTGATGATCACCATCGAGGTCAACTTCCGGCTCTATTGAGCCTGGTTGCAAAGAACTCGTTCAGCGTCGAGTCTTGTCAAGCGTGACTTCCGATCCTTGCGACTTTACTTCCGCGTGGCGAGCGCCGGATAGCCGAAGCCGTGTCTCCCCACCGGAATGAACCGCGCCCTCGGCAGTTCTAAAACACTCGCCCCACCTGGTAAAAGAATTTGTAGTGGCCCGTGGCGCCGAAAGCTCCCCCAACCTCGATGGGCCCGAATATTGTGTTCATGATGATCCCCGCGGTGAAATCGCCCGGAAGGGTCGATGTGCCCGGCGGCAAATCGTAAAGTTTCCCGCCCTCTGCGGCGATCACTGCATACATCTTGTCCCCGACCAAGGGGGGCAATGGCAAGAGGGGATGAATGTATCCTCCCCTGAAAAGAAAATACTGATTCGTCAGGAACTCATTTCTCCCGTATGCATAAAGGTCGGGGCCGCCCCCCAGCTTAAATGGGGGAAAACCGGTCTGGTGATACGAGAATGTCGTGCCGCCCGAAGCGTTGAAAAAAATCGAAGAGCCCTTCTTTGTTGGGAAAAATCTCGTGATCCACAGATTATCGACGGGAAACCCGCCAGGCGCGCCAGGATTGGCGTCGAACCAGGAACTCTTGAACAGTATGTCCGTGCCGCTGGTGGGAATGACCGGGCTGTTTCTACCATCCAGCTGGAATTTGAGATAGGTCTCTCCGACTCTGCCTTCAACTGTTCCGACAGGGAGCGAGCCGATTGTCGGATAAAGCCTCTGGTATGCACCCCGGTATCCGACCCGGACTTCGGCGCTTCGCGAGGGCAGAAATCCAAAATCGAAGTTGCCCCCGCCTTCCTTATTTCGATATTCGGCCAGGAGAGTTCCCCCCTGGTAGTAGTTCTGTTGGGCGTTAAATCCATAGCCCCGGGGCGCCACGAACCACCGGAGTTTTTTGCCGAAGGGTTTATACAGCTCAGACTGGATGCCGTGTTGTGAGCCGAGGACCAGATCATTGCGCCACTCGGAACCGAAACCGGCAACATCGTAGAAAGTGATCCGTGCTCCGAGCATGAACTGCACCTGGTCATACTGCGAGCCGTCGATGATGATGAGCGGTCGAACCTCTGGAGGACTCCACTCTTTCTCCCGGGCAATGATCTGAAGTCCCTGTTTGCCGCCTTTTTCGATCATTGTGTAGCCGATACTTGAGAAACGCCCATTTCCGAGAAGGAAGGTTAGATCCTGGTCGAATTTGGTATCGTCAAGCGGCTTGCCGACATATTCGGAGAGTTCCTGTTCTATGTCCTTGGCCAGCTTCGGCTTGGTGCCGGTCACCTCGAGAAACTGTGGCTCGACTACAGTTTTTCGCCGGCCATTGCGGCGGTCCAGGTAGGCCTGCCAAGTGGCTTCATCGACGCTTAATCGTGACAAGATAGATGCTTTGCTTGCAGCGGCTTCATAGCCCAGCCGGATGATGTCCACGCTCTTGTCATAGTCGGCAACGGTATAGTTCTCCAGCGGCACCGAGATGAGAATGTCCGCCAGTTCCATGTTCCGCAAAACGTTAGAGGCGATGACCGTCGAAACGGATTGTCCCAGCACGCCAACCGAGGAGAGTGGCTCAGTGGCTCCGAGCGGCTTGGATGCCAGGTGGACTGCGATGGTAAGGTCAGCTCCCATTTTTTTGGCCACATCCACGGGCAGATTGTCGAGAAGACCGCCGTCTACGAAAACATGGTCCTTGTCTCTGACCGGCGTAAATATTCCGGGAAGAGACATGGTGGAGCGCAGGGCCAGCGAAAGCGATCCACTCCGAAACGTATACGCCTGATTGCTCACGAGGTCCGTTCCCACGCACGCAAACGGGATGGGAAGCTCATCGAATGACTTGACTGCGGAGTAGGGGAGGGCAATCTGGTCCAGGATGAGTCCGACCTGGTGGCCGGAATTGAAGCCCTCGGGGAATCGGATTCCGCCCTTGATTCCAAACTCCAGGCCGTTGGGGTATTCCTCCGCATCTTCTTTGCGCCGGAAAGAAAGGTCCTGATAGGGAACCTCTCCGCGCAGCACGACGTCCCAATCGATGCTATCCACCAGTTTCTGAATCTCGGCTGGGGAGTTTCCGGTTGCATACAGGCCCCCGACCAGGCCTCCCATGCTCGTGCCTGCGACGTAGCCGATCGGAATGCGGTGCTCTTCGAGCCAGCGGATCACCCCGATGTGGGCGAGACCGAGCGCTGCTCCACCCTCGAGTACGAGGCCGGTTTTTGGTTCCTGGCCCGATGACGCATCATTTTGTGCGAAGGCAGGACACCCAACGACCATCCCGGCACTCAGGCACCAACTCGTCCAGACTCTTGAAGACATGAAGACCACCCTTTGGCGGGCGCTTCCGACTTGAAAGCAAAAGCCTTGTGCCTTCTCGAAGGTTTTCGGCATCCGGATCAAACTCTTCGATCAGCTCAGGCAGGCCATTGCGCCGGTTGCACCCATTTCAGCTTGCCCATCGTACGCAGCAGGGACAACTGGGATAAGTGACAGTGGATACCCCGATTCTATACAGGGAGGGCTTTCGGCGGCGAGCGGCGTTTGGAATGCGGCAACGCCCGCAGATTTTGGGAGATCCCATGTTGCCGCAAGGCAACGATTGCTCAATCGATTTACGTGCGGCTGGTGTGTTAATCTTCGCTGTTCTTGCGCGGGGGCTGACGATGTGTTTTCGATTGCGTCCGAGTGTGCCGTGGATAGCTGCATTGCTGCTGGCGGCGGGACTGGCCCGGCTGGTGCAGGCGCAAACCGACCACCCTTTCCGTGACCCAAAACTGACTGACGATCAACGCATCGCCGACCTGCTCGGGCGCCTGACCCTGGACGAGAAGGTCGACCTCATGGCAAACCATCCAAAGATTCCACGGCTGGGAATCGTTTTTTCCGGGCAAGTCGAGGGGCTGCACGGCCTGGCGCTAGGCGGTCCAGGCGGCTGGGGCCCCCGCGGCAAGCAGCCGCTCCCCACCACCACCTTTCCCCAGGAAAAGGGCCTCGGAGAGACGTGGGATCCGGAATTGCTTAAGAAGATCGCGGCCCTCGAGGGGTACGAAGCCCGTTACTACTACCAGAACCCGGTAACCGATTTCGGAGGGGTGGTGGTCCGGGCGCCCAACGCAGATTTGAGCCGAGATCCGCGCTGGGGGCGCACCGAGGAATCCTACGGCGAAGATCCCTTCCTGGTGGGAACGTTGACGGTGGCATTTGCCCAGGGCCTGCAAGGCCCCGACCCGAAACACTGGCAGTCTGCGTCCCTGATGAAGCATTTTCTGGCCAATGAGAACGAGAACGGCCGTGCCCACTCGTCCTCGGACTTCGGCGAGCGGCTATTTCGCGAATACTATTCCGTACCTTTCCGCATGGGATTCGAGGAGGGCGGCTCCCGCGCGGTGATGGCTGCCTACAACTCATGGAACGGCACCCCCATAATGATTCACCCGGTCCTGAAAGACGTCATGATCAAGGAGTGGGGCAACGACGGCCTGATCTGCACCGACGGCGGCGCTCTGGGGCTCCTGATCACCGCGCACAAGAGCTTTCCGGATAAGGAACACGGCTCCGCGGCGGCGGTGAAGGCCGGCATCAATCACTTTCTCGACACCTACAAGGACGATCTCACCCGGGCCCTGCAGGACGGCCTCGTGACCGAAGCCGACATGGACAGCGCCCTCCGGAATCTGCTGACGGTGTACCTGCGCCTCGGCGAATTCGATCCGTCCGGGGTCGATCCCTACGCCAGCATCGGCCGCGAGACCAATGGCGAACTGCCTCCGTGGCAGCGTCAGTCAAGCCGCGACCTGGTGCGGCTGGCGACGGACGAGTCCATCGTTCTGCTCAAGAACGCCAACAGCACCCTGCCGCTGGATCGTACCCGCCTGAAGACGATTGCCGTGATCGGGCCGTGGATCGACGAGGTCCTGCTCGACTGGTACAGCGGCACGCCGCCGTACGCAGTCAGCACGCTGGAAGGAATCAAGGAGGCCGCCGGCAAAAGCATCAAGGTGCTTTACTCTGACGGGTCGGATCCAGCCGAGGCGGCCGCGCTCGCGCACCGGGCCGATGTGGCGATTGTGGTGGTGGGCAATCACCCCGAGTGCAACGCCGGATGGGATCAGTGCCCGACACCCTCCAACGGCAAAGAGGATGTGGACCGCAAGACTATCGTGCTGGAGCAGGAAGCGCTGGTGAAGCAGGTGTTCGCCGCCAATCCGCGGACCATCGAGGTGCTGCGCTCGAGCTTCCCCTATGCCATTGTCTGGAGCCAGCAGAATCTTCCCGCCATCGTCCACATCACCCACAACAGCCAGGAAGAGGGTCACGGGCTGGCTGACGTTTTGTTTGGGGACTACTCGCCCGCCGGCCGCCTGACCCAGACCTGGCCCACCGGCGACGCGCAGTTGCTTCCCATCATGGATTACGACATCACTCACGGCAGCACGTATATGTACAGCAAGGACAAGCCGCTCTACGCCTTCGGCTACGGCCTGAGCTACACCACGTTCGCTTACGAAGGCCTGAAGCTGAGTGCGCCAACCACGGCCGCGGACGGCACCGTTCAGGTCGCGGTGAAGGTGAAGAACACCGGCCAGCGCGCCAGTGATGAAGTCGTCGAGATGTATGTGCAGCACCTGGGCTCGATCGTCGACCGGCCCAGGCTGGAGCTCAGAGGATTCAAGCGGGTGAGAATCGAGCCCGGCGTGGAGACAGACGTCACGCTCGATTTGAAGCCGCGCGACCTCGCCTACTGGGACGCCGTGCGTCATGCGTGGCGCGTCGAGAAGGAACAGGTGCGCGTGCTGGCCGGCGGCTCGAGCGACAACCTGCCTGTTCAGGCCACCCTTGCCGTCGAAACCAGCGCGGAATTCAAACCCTAAAGTCCTATTCGCCTCGCAATGCGCGCATGGGATCAATCGACGCTGCCCGCAGCGCCGGCAACCCCGACGCCGCGATCGCCAACAGTAGCACTCCCACGGCCGCTACCGACAACACCAGCGGATCGAACGGACTCACTCCGAACAAAAGCGACCGCAATAGTTTCGAAGCCGCCACGGTTCCGCCCAGTCCGATCACGCAACCGACCACAGCCAGCTTTGCTCCCGACTGCAGGACCAGCCTCACGATGGCGCCTCGCTGCGATCCGAGCGCCATCCGGATCGCCATTTCCTGCACCCGCGATGCCACCGAAAACGCAATCACGCTGTAGATCCCCAGCACCGCCAACAGTACGGCAGCAAAGGCGAAGCTCCCGATCAGGACCGTGTTGAAGCGCCGCGGCGCCTCGCTCTGGGACACGACGTGCTCCATGGTCTGCACCTGGGTAAGTGGGAGGAGCGGGTCGATCGAACGCACCGCCGCGCGCAGCGCATTCTCCATCTGTTCCGCCGGAACCAGGGAGCGGAGAACGATGAATCCACCGTTGCCGTTCAGATCTGTGGGCTGAGCCAGCGCGCCGGCGATGTCCTCTCCCTGGTCGACGGGAGTGTAGTACTGCTCCTTCGACGGTTCGTCCGGTGACGTGAGCTTCACGTCCGCAACTTCGCCCACCACGGTGATCCAGGGCGTCTGCATCTCCGGCGTGCCGATGCGCAGTCGCTTGCCGACTGGGTCCTGTCCGGGCCAGAAATGCTGTGCCATCTTGTGATTCACGATGACAACCAGTTGTGCGGCGTGCCGGTCAGCCTCAGTAAACAAACGCCCGCGCAGCAGCGGAATCCCCATCGCCGGGAAAAAGTTTCCAATGACCTGCGAGGTCGTCGCCAGATTCAGGTCGGCGCCCTTGGGCGGCGTGTACCCCTCAATGACGAAGGTCTGATTGTTGTTGACGCCGCCGGCCGGAAGCTGGTTGGTTGTCCCGACTGCGGTCACTCCGGGCAATGCATTGAGGCGCTGCAGCAGTTCGCGATTGAATGTATCCACCTGCGACTGCTTCTCATACTGCTTCTGGGGGAGCCCAAAGGCAGCCGTGGTTACATGTTCCGGCCGGAACCCGAGATCGACTGACCGCATTTTTTCAAAGCTGCGCAGCAACAGGCAGGAGGCCGTCAGCAGCACCAGGGCCACGGCAATCTCCGCAATCACGAGGGTGGAACGCAGGCGCGCATGCCCTCCGCCTTCGGAGCCGCTCCTGCCGCCTTCTTTCAGATTCGCATTCACATTGGTGCGCAGGGCGGCGAATGCCGGAACCATTCCGCACACCAGCCCTGTCACCACACCCAGCGCGAGCGCAAACCCCACCACAGTCCAGTTCAGGCCGATCTCGCTGATGCGTGGCAGACTCTCAGGAAGCATGGTCTTGCCCACCCGCAAGGCGACCGCGGCCAGGGTCAGTCCCAGCGCGCCGCCACCGAGGCTGAGGATAAGGCTTTCCAAGATCGCCTGGCGCAGCAGTGCCGACGCTCGCGCTCCGAGCGCCAACCGCACTGCCACTTCTCTTTGCTGTCGAATGGCACGCACCAGCATCAGGCCGGCCAGGTTAACGCAGGCGATGAGCAGGACGACCCCAACCGCGAGAAACAGGGTCCTCAGCAGGGGGCGTGTTTGCAGGGTTAGATCTTCGCGCAGAGGCCGCACCATGGCGCTGATACGGAGGTTCGCAATCATGGGCGGATAACCGCGCATGATCTCCTGTGCCACAGTCTCCGCGTCGCTCTCGGCCTGTTTGGCTGAAACGCCGGGCTTCAGCCTGCCCACCATCTGGTAGCTCCAGTTTGCCGCGGCCACGGGAGCTAACTCATCCGGCCGGAAGCTCATGGGGACCCACAACTCGGCGCGGTTCAGTTGTCCTGCCACCAGGGGAAATTCAAAATTGCGCGGCATGACGCCAATGACGATATAGGGCTTACGGTCGAGGAGGATCTTCTGACCCAGGATCTGGGCATCGCGATGAAACCGGCTCACCCAGGTTCCATAGCTCAACACGACGACCTGCTGATGGTGTTCGTCTTCATCAGGCGTGAAGACTCTTCCGAGCTGGGGCTGTACATCGAGCGCAGAAAAAACTCCCGCCGTCAGCCGGGCCGCGTTGAGTTGCGCCGGCTCGCCCGCACCCGACAGTTCAAAACCCGTACCCTGGTATCCGCCCAGCGCCGCGAACCCGTGGGTCTCGCGCGTGTAGGCCTTGATGTCGGGCGTTGTCACGCCTACTCCATTGTTCCCGCCGAAATTTACCCCCTCCAGACGGTCGGACAAGACCATCAGCCGCTCCGAATCTGGAAACGGCAGCGGCCGCAGCAGGACTGCCTCCACGATCGAGAAAATCGCCGTGGTCGCGCCAATGCCAAATGCCAGCATCAGAACGGCTGTAATCGCAAAACCGGGGGACTTGGCCAGTTGCCGCATCGCGACGCGAAGATCAAATCGTAGTTTTTGCATAGGTTTCCTCTCAGGCCAGGATTACAAAGGTAGTGCACGTTTTCGGCCAAACGACCGCCCTTTAAGCCTCATCAAATGAACGGCCGGAGCCGGATTGTCAGCCGAACGAGTCCTGCGCTTGTTCGATCTCGAAAACTTCTGTGCGCAAATGAACACGATAGAGGGGAATTCTCCTCTCGATCTCCATACGACTTCGCGGTCGATTCAGTTCAGGCGATGCTTAGACAGGGCGATTGGCGGCAGGCTGGAATGGCATCGAACCATACTACTTCGCAATCGAAAAGAGCCTTTGGAAGGCTCGTGGCGGAAGCAGTTGGGCCACAGAGGGCGTTTGCCGCTGGCTTCGGATTGAATTCCTTATGCAAATTCCCTTGCGGTCGGATCGTATCGCGAATGTGGAATACATACAGGTCCAAGGCGCCCAGACGACTGTGTACGAGTCTTCTTTCGTGGGAGTTATGTGCGGAGGCTAACCCCGGAGGAAGAATCTAAGGAGCGAACTATGGACTCGGAGTCCGCTCTTGCTATCAGCCACAAAGCCTGATTTTCTGAACTTCTCCACGAGAGAACTAACGCGCAGCCGGCTTGTGTCCGCCATATCAGCGAGGATCTCATGATTGACCTTGGGAAATATCGTCTTGGGTCCGCCCTCCTTGCCGAAATGAGCAAGCACGAGTAGAACTCGGGCGAGTCTCATTTCACGGGGATCGAAGAGATGATCAACCAGGTCCTCCTGGTATCGGATGTTGCGCGCCAGCAGTTGCATGATGAACAGATCCGACAGAGCGCGTTCCCTGGGGAGCGCAACCATCATTGCCTCCCTGTCAATTTGCAGAAATCTGCAGTCCGACATTGCGGTTGCAGACTCCAAACGTAAAGGCTGTGCAGCCAGGCACCCCTCACCGAAAAACTCTCCTTCTCTTAATACAGTCAAGGTTGCTTTTTTTCCAAATTTGGATACGACGGTAAGTTCAACCTTACCTTCGAGGATGTAGAAGACTGCGCCAACCGGGTCTCCCTGTGTGAAGATGGTTTGTTTCTTGAGAAGGGTCACGGCCCTCGCGCCCGTGCCGATAGCCGCTTGGATTCTCCTTGAGTCACGGGCGTGGTGTTTCTTAGCAGTCGTGGTTGGCGCCATCAGAGAATTCTCCCCGCGTGTGGGTACACGCGTATAACTTTGTTCGCCATTGGCTAAGGCCACGATAGGAGACCTATAAGGATTGCTTCCGTGTGCCAACTTTTCCTCATGCATCGTGGTGCGGCCGAGTTTCCGATTTATTTTCGTTGCATCATCCACGCCATGAGTGCACCAGTAGCGGCGCCAACCGCAAAAGTCGTTACGACAGTCAGGGCAAGGTGCCGTTGGAGGCGACGCGTTGTGTCGTTCAATAATTCTTCGGCGGCATCGCAACCTTGTTTCACGGCGTGGCTCATCATTCCCACGCCATCCTCTATCGCATCGGTAATCGCGCCCGTTGCGCGAGAAGCCTGGTGAATTGATTCCGCAATGGTTTCGGCCGTTTTTCTACCATCGTTTGTGACACGGAAACCTCCGGCGCTCTTAGCGGTGCGCTTCGGGTGAATCGCCAGTATCAAACTTCAGGTTTCGGAAATCTGGTTAGAATTGACCACTCTTTGAACGGCTATCGAGGGGCACGGTCCTTCGTAGCTTTCACTCTCACGAACGCGATTAATCGACCGTGGACGTGTAGCGAACTCGCCGAAAGCGGTATTTTCCCCCGCAATGTCGATTTTCAGAGTGAGCAATTCTGGTCAGCGTTCATGTCGTTTGGCCGCCCATGATGGATTGTGTTCAGGGGTCTCCTAGGGAAGCCTCCCAGATCAAGGCAGTGCCGTTGCGGACTCTACCCGCACAGGAGACTGTGATGCAATTCCAATTTACGAATTTCCAGCTCATCGTTGCGGCGGCCATACTCGTCGTTGCCGTATATCTTCAACGGCGCAAAGCCAAAACCGCGGCGTACCACAATCGCTTTGGATCGGAGTACGACCGCGCGGTTCTCGAACATGGCTCCTCGCGCAAGGCCGAGGCCAAGCTGGCCGGCCGTGAAACCCGAGTGGAGGCGCTGAGAGTCCGCGAACTCAGCGCCACCGAGCGAGAGCGTTTCCTCGCCGAGTGGCAAACGGTGCAATCCCGCTTCGTCGACTACCCCAAGGCTGCGGTCAACGAAGCCGATGACCTGATCGCTGCGCTTGTTGAAGCCCCGGGGCTATCCCAAGGACAGTTTTGAACAACCCGCGGCCGATGTCTCCGTTACTTACCCACGCATAATGGAAAACTACCGAGTAGCGCATGCCATCGCGGTGCGGCCCAACCGGGCTGAGGCAAGCACTGAAGAACTCCGAACTGCGATGATTCAATACCGTGCCATCTTCGATGAACTCGTGCAGGCCCGAACGCCTCAAGAGAAGAAGTCAGCCGCATAGTCGAAGTCGCAGAGCCAACCGGGTGCGCAAGGCTCCGTTCGGGGATGCTATGGGATAGGGAGAAGGGCTGGTTTCTGGGCGTTGTGGTCAGGCAATTGGTCGAGCAGAATCACATTGAGCAGCGACTTATGAACCTGGACGCGGCCGTTGTAACTTATAAAACCCAGCTTGCGAAAGCGGTTCATGAAAAAGCTGACGCGGGACCGGGTCGTGCCGATCATATCTGCCAGTGTTTCTTGAGTAATGGGTGGGATAAATGTTTCCGGTTCACCGGGCTTTCCGAATTCGGCCATCAACAGGAGAATTCGGGCCAGACGCTTTTCACTGGAATTGAAGAGCTGATCAACAAGATCGGCTTGGGTTCGCATGCTGCGGGCGAGAAGAAACTTGAGGAATATGTCTGCGAATGCAGGCTCGTCATGCATTACGCGAATCATCTCGTGTCTGCTGATCTTGAGTGCTGTGCAGGTGTTTATGGCGGTGGCGGTTGCCATATGCAACCCGACGATCGCCGCGAGAGACTCCTCACCGACAAAATCGCATGCGGATAGGAGCGTGATCGTGGCCTCTTTGCCGTTCTGCGAAACTACGGTGACTCGGGCGCGACCTTTTTGCAGGTAGTAGACCGAGTCCGCTGTGTCTCCCTGGCAAAAGAACGTCTGCTTTGGCTTCAATTCAACAATTGTTCGGCCAAGCCCGGCATTCGCGAGAAACGCTGTGGAATCGAAGGTCGTGATGCTTTCCTTTGTCAAAACGGTTCCTTCAGGGCAAGCTGGTTGCGCTGGGTGGTCCCTTGACGGTCGAAGTGCCACCAGTCAGTTCCTTGGCCCACAGCGATCTACCACCAATCCCTGTCCATCATCGCCCGGCTTCGAAGTACGTGTCTGGTCAATTCTGCACAGTCTCGAGAGATTGTGCACCGGGAATTACGGAAATGAGTCCATGCAAAACGAAACACGCGGTGTGGTGTCAACGTCTCTCCTCTGAACGGCATTGCACATCTCCGACTAGGCAGTTTTGTGGACTGAGCCAGGCCACTCTTCCGCCGCAAAAAGAAGCGGCCAGGGTAGGTATACCCCGGCCGGAAATGAACTCAACCTACAATCAATGCGCCTTGTCAGGGTGATCTTGCTTCGGCTTTGGCTGCGGTCGACGGGATTGCATGGACTGTTGCTGGGTCGTGTGCTTATTGGACATCTGCTGCGTCTGTTGCTGGTGCTTCTGCTGATTTACCCGCTGATGTTCGGAGTCCTGCTTCTGCTGGAGGCTTTGGCGTTCCAGGTTCTGTCTGGCAATCAGGTCGTCCTGTTGCTGTTGATACTTCTTGTCCCCTTTGGCGTTTCCTGAGTTTGCCGGCTCGGGATGCCTGATAGGGGCAAGGTCATTTGGATGGATAACGGCTCGGGGCTGAGTTTTGTCTGATGACTCTGGTCGCGGTTCCGCGTGGGATTCGGTCGCAGCAGTCGTGCCCGAGGACTCAACAGAGTGATTGGGGCCTGTCTCCTGGTGGTCGTTGACTACCTGAGGCCTCGAGTTTGTTTCAACTGGCGGTTTGCCATGGTTTGTCGATGCCCGCAATTCAGGGTTGGCCCGCGCAGTCTGCGCATGTTCAGTTTGGACAGCGACAGGGGCAACATGCCTCTCTCTCGACACCGCTTCCTGTTGGGAGGTAGCACGCACCTCGATGCCGCCTTTTCCGCCGTTGTAGCTGACACGGTTGACATTTCCACCGTGGTCAACCCTTTCATCGTAGACATTGTGAATGTTCGCAGTGTCTAGGCGGTTTTCGGAACGGTCATAAAAGAAGTGTCCGTGGTCCCAACGGCCGCCGCCGTACCCCTCGCCATAATAGCCGTGACCGTAGTTGATCCCCCCGTAGAAACCAACCTGAGGGCCCCAGTATCCTTCGTTGAAGCGATAGCCGCGATCTCCCCAGCCCCAATAGCCCGGCGTCCATAGGAAGCCTTCTTCCGGAGCCATTACCCACTGTCCGTCCACCCAATAGTAATCGGAGATGTTGTTGTCATACGCCCAGTAGCCGGGTGTCCACAGATAACCGTCTCCGGGGCAGATTGGCTGCTCGTAGAAGGGCAAAGCAGGCGGGCCGATCGAGATGGAGACGCTAACTTGCCCGAACAGAGTGGCCGGTATGGCCAAAGCAATAAACGCTAACAAGGTTCGGATGGTTCGCATAGGATCCTCTTGCCAATCGTCCTTTGATTCGCTCGCCTGCGCACTACCAACCCGAGCTGCCAAAGACTAAAGGTGACGCGGTACACCTCATAGTCAAGGCTCGCATTGTTGACAAGTCAAGTCTGTGTACTAATGCTCATCTGACGCGGACGTGACTGAATGCCGTAGTTGACCTTAGAACACGGTTGGATGAAGATCGCCGCGCGCCGAGCCGGGATCGCAGGGAAGGAGGTAGATTACAACGCCTCATGCGGTGGATCGCATGGCTCGTCATTCTGTACAGAATTTGCTCTGTGCGGAGTTTGCGGGAAAACTCAGCTGGCGCGTAGTTACTCTACGGAGATATCGGGAATGGGCCGATTCTCGGAGTTATCGTCCGGCAGGTGATCGTGCAGAATCACGTTCAGCAGCGACTTATGAACCCGTATACGGCCGTCGTATTCGATAAAGCCGAGCTTTCGAAAGCGGTTCATGAAGAAGCTGACCCGGGAGCGGGTAGTGCCGATCATCTCCGCAAGGGTCTCTTGGGAGATTTTGGGAATCATCGCCTCCGGCTCACCGGGTTTGCCGAATTCCACCATCAATAGCAGGATGCGCGCCAGGCGCTTTTCGCTGGAGTTGAATAGCTGATCGACAAGATCGGCCTGGATGCGCATGCTGCGGGCCAGCAAAAACTTCAGAAACAAGTCGGAGAAATCGTGCTCCTCGTGCATCACACGGATCATCTCGTCGCGTGTGATCTTGTGCGCGGTGCAGGCGGTCACGGCGATGGCCGTGGCCAATCGAAGTCCCGACAGCGCCGCGAGCGACTCTTCTCCTACAAAATCGCCTTCGGAGAGGAGCGTGATAGTTGCTTCCTTTCCGGCTTGCGAGACGACCGTGACCTTGGCGCGACCTTTCTGAAGATAGAAGATCGAATCCGCCGGATCTCCCTGCGAAAAGAAGGTCTGTCGAGGCGCCAATTGAACGATTCTTCGCTCTAGTCCGGCCTTCGCCAGAAATGCTTGGGCATCAAATGCGAGTTTTTTCATCATAGCAATCGTTTCTTGCCAAGCCCTTTCTTGAGGATCAACAGGAGAAATGCCGCCGCCACTCGTAATTCATTCGATGGCGATTGAGGCAGCCTCGCGCCGGGAAGTGCCCCATTCAACCGAGTACCTGATAGACAGATCACACCGGGTCGTGTATCGATTATCGCACCGGGGAGGGTAGTGTCCGCGGGGTCGATTAAGGCAGAACAAGGGGGCACGTGCACTTTTCCATGCGGTTAATCCTTGCCCTGATCGCAGGTGTCACGCTGGTATCGATGCACTGTTGGTGAATCCTTTTGCCGTTGAAGGCGTATCCGAGGCCATCCGTCGTGGCCTCGAAATTAGTCGCGCCGAGCAAGAGACGCGCATGAAGAGGATGCGCCGCGAGGTAATGGATCACTCGTCTCCCGCATCGCCGCCACCCGGCTCGGCGACCTTAGCGAAATTGCCCACTGAGACGCTCGCGAGCGCGGACGTAATCCGCGCCAGGCTTGTGATCCTACTGGCGCAGGCCGGGGCTGATGGTGTGAGGATATACAGCGATCTTGGCCAGGTAGAACCATGGATATTTATCTACTTCCAAATACTCTATTCTTGCGGCATTGAATGATCTACCTACCTGCGGCAGAGCCAGTTTGAGTGCCCTTGCTGTTGCAGCTTGCGGCGTCTTTCCCAGGCCGCTTTTCAGCAATGGCTCGGCATCCACCACAAGTTGCCATTGGCAGCGGTTCACCCGCTTGCCAAGCACTCGTGCATCGCTGGATGGCACAGAGTTCCAGCCTTCGTAGAACTTCCTTTGGTTCAGCTTCAAGTCAACCGGCAACCGTGCGTCGGCACGGACCAGAAACGCAGGTTCACGCGATTTGGGCATTACCGTCTCTCTTTCTTGTTCCAGCGGTCAATCGCTGAGTTGGGCGAAGGGGGAAGCCGGCTGAAAACGTCGCGGAAACTCGAGGTTGCGGGGATCGACGATGCCATAGAGAATCCAGCTATGGCAAAAAACGCAGTTTGTATCGAGAATCGCTGTGGCTGTGCCGTTAATAGTCTGGGGAAAGGTTCTAAAGCATTCCGGACAGGCAATCGTGACGAATTCCCCACCTGAGGCATCGCGACCGTTTCTCTGTATCCATATCGGCTCCGGCCTGTCGCGATCCTCGCGCGAGGGTAGAGGTCGGTTCTCCACGATCTTCACCAACTCGGCGATGCCGCCGCCCTTCTGATAGTAGGCGTCGGCCGTCACTCCGGAAGGAAACGGACTTTCCGTATACATGCCGCTCATGGCGATCACGTAAATGGCAGGGAACCGGCGACGGATGACAGAGAGCAATTCAAATCCGGACATTGCCGGCATGTTGAGGTCGGAAAGCAGGATGTCCGGGACCTCCTTGCGAATCTCGATCAGTGCCGCGAGACCGTCCGGCACAGACCGGGTGCGGAACCCGAGATAGGCAAAGACCTCCGCAAAGGACGTTCGAACTGATTCTTCGTCTTCAACGACAAGGATTGAACCCTCGATCTTATTCATCTCTCACTCCAGTCAGCAGAATCCTGGGGTAGATGTAAGCATCTCATTACATCCAATGTGGATCTGTTCACTATTGGACACTTCGGTTAATTGACTGAACATGAGAGATATTTAGCTTGACGGTTTAGTCATCGGGCAGTTGATCGTGCAGTATCAGGTTCAACAGGGACTTGTGCACCGCGAATGCGGCCGTCATATTCAACGAAACCAAGCTTGCGAAACCAATTTCATGAAGAAGTTGGCTCGGGATCGTGCGGCGCAGATCATCTCCGCCATGGTCTCCTGCGAGATCCTAGGAATCAAGGTTTCCGGCTCGCCAGGCTTGCCGAATTCCGCCATCAGTAAGAGAACCCTGGCCAAGCGTTTTTCACTGGAGTTGAAGAGCTGATCAACAAGGTCGGCTTGAGCGCGCATGCTGCGCGCCAGCAGAAACGACAAGAACACGTCGGACAAGGCATGCTCTTCATGCATGACGCGAATCATCCCGTCCCTTCCAATCTTGAGCGCCGGGCAGGTGCTTACGGCAGTGGCGGTTGTCAGCTGCAATCCAGGCACTGCGGCGAGGGATTCCTCTCCGACAAAATCGCCGGCGGAGAGAAGCGTGATCGTGCCCTCTTTCCCGCTCTGCGAAACCACCGTGAGTTTTACCCGGCCACTCTGAAGATAAAAGACAGAGTCTGCCGGATCTCCCTGGGTGAAGAGGGCCTGCCTGGGCTTCACTTCGATAATTCTTCTGCCGAGACCGGCATGAGCAAGAAAGACAGCTGGGTCGAATGTCGAGGCTGTTCTTATCACTCAGTGGCATATGACGACGCTTCCGGAGGTTTGGATGGGAGCTGACGACTGCTGCGGGTTGATCAGGGGCATGTTCGTGCATCTTGCCTAGCTGGGCGAGCAGAAGAAGAACATTACCAGGCGCATTTCGCGCGAAGTGGAAGCGCTATTCAACGAGGTCCGTCTTCGATGCCGTTCTGACTACTTTGTTCCCCGATCACAATGACCGGCCCATGATGCGGACCCGCAGGGGTGCCTTCTGGAGCGGGCCGCGAACGACTTTCGGCTTAGCGCGGGGCATGGCAAACTCTCGAAAATCAAGTTCTTCTGGTTTGTGTGAACGCCTTTCGTATCGGAGCATTACAGATTCCGCGGCGCCAATGCCCGTGTCGCTAGTTAGTCTTCGAGAAATCAATAAGCGGAAGCTATTGGGTGTAGAAAGTAAGAAGGGAACGGCGGACTCGTAGATCCTGATCTCTGACCTTGTAGTCGATGAAGCCTGCGTCCTTGAACTTCTTCATGAAAAAACAAACCCGAGACCGCGTCGTACCTACCATCTCTGCCAAAGTCGCATGGTTGATCTTCTGCACCACGATCTCCGGTGAGGATTGGCCATCAAAATGAGCGTATAGCAGGAGAATGCGAGCCAATCTCTTCTCGCTGGGGTTGCACCGTTGATCCACCAGGTCCTGCTGGTATCGGATGTTCCGCGCCAACAAGAATAGACAAAACGTGTTCGACAACGTCACTTCTCGGACCAGAGCGAGCGCCATGGTCTTACTGTCAATTCGCAGGAGTTGACAGTCTGTCAACGCATTGGCAGACGCCGTGCGGGTCGGCTGACTGCTAACCGCGTCCTTGCCGACAAAGTCCTCGTCGCCCAATATGTCGATTGTCGTTCTTTTTCCGGCTTGGGACCTTGCGCTGAGTCTTACCAATCCTGCTTGTACGACGAATACTGCGTCACTCCGATCACCCTGAGTGAAAATCGGCTGTCCTTTCCTAAAGAGCATCATCTTCCTGCCCTCGCCCTCCGTTGAGAGGAAGACTTTCGGGTTGAAAAAATTGCCTTGCTTCTCCATCGGTTTACTCCGCAATTGGACCAAGTTAACATTCCAGCACGAGAGGCACGGTAAGAGATGATCAAAATTGATCATCTCCCCGCTCAACGTGGGGACGATTCCACATTCCGATCGGATATTCAAACCGTCCGATTGATTGTCTTCCAAACCCTAGCAGTGTGCTGAAAAACCATGTATAGCACTGCTGAATTTATTGTTTTCCCCCGTTTTCGGGTGTTCAGAGCACTCGACCACGGATATGTTTCGTTCCGCGGAGCGTTGTAGGCCTCGGCGGAGACACCACGGCCCCATCAGGCCGCAGATTGAATTGGAACCAGTTTTCTCAGCCGCACCAGGTTGTAGGCCGCTGCTGCGAAGGTGAAGATCCACCCCACTTTGAGGATGCCGCGATGTTTCAGTTTGCGCAGCAGTGCGATGTCTTTCAGCCAGCCGAAACACTCCTCGATCCGTTTGCGTTTCTTCTGACTCTCGGGATAGCCGGTGTGCCGCGTGGTACGCGCATCGATGGCGCTGCCGCCCCGTCTGCCGTCATTCTGCGCCACATGCGGCGTGACGTTCATTCGGCGGCATTCTTCGACGAACTCCTGCGTGTCGAAACCCTTGTCGCCGCCCACAGTGATGCGCCCATTGTCCGGAATCTGTTCCAGCATCACCAGCGCCGCATCGCGCTCGGCGCGACCGTTCGCTTCCAGCAGTTCGGCGTTGACGATCAGTCCATTGCGGTTCTCCACCAGGAGATTGCCGCTGTAACTCAACTTCGCCTCCTTGCCCTTGGCCTTGCGCGCCAGCTTGGCATCTGGATCGGTTTTCGATTCATGCGTCTGGTTGGACCGCTTCTCTCCGTGAAAGTCCACCGTCGGATTGCCGGGATCGTCTGGCGGTGTGGTCTTCTCTTTGTCTTTGGGCCGGAAACTCTTCAGGCTTGCCCACGCTTCCAGAAGCGTTCCGTCTACCGTAAAGTGCTCGTCGGAAATCAGCCCCGCCCCTCGTGCACGCTCCACCACCTGAGCCAGAAACTCCTTTGCCACCACCGCTTCCAGCAATCGATCGCGGTTCTTCGTAAACGTCGTTGCATCCCAAACCGGCTCATCCAAGTTCAGTCCAACGAACCAGCGGTACAGGATACTGTAATCGATCTCCTCCATGAGGAGCCGCTCCGAGCGAACCGAAAAGAACATCTGCAACAACTGCGCACGCAGCAGCTTCTCCGGCGGGATCGATGGCCGACCACCTTCGGCATACATGGCGTCGAACAGGGGCGACATGTTGCTCAGGATCTCGTCCGTCATCGAGCGCACCGCACGAAGAGGATGATCCTTCCGCACCCGTGCTTCCGGAGACAAATAACTGAACATATCCGCCTGCTGATGATCGATTCCTCGCATGTTCCCTTCTTAACCGAACACGCTGTGGAATGGAAGTGACTTTTTCAGCACACTGTTAGAGCGTTATTGCTCAGACTGTGCCACGCGATCACCCTAGTGTTGAAGGTACCCTGTGCGCCTCAGTGCCCCAAAGCAAGTTACGTCGCGCATAGGTAGAAAACGGTGATATGCATGAAGAAACTTATGACGTTACTGGCACTACTCAGTGTGACAAGCATCGGCTGGGCCGGATCGTCGCGCGAAGCAACGATCGACCGGCTTGACCATGCGGCCAAGGTGCTGCACGAGATCATGGCCGCGCCGGATAGCGGCATTCCGGAAGAGGTTCTGGAACACGCCAAATGCGTGGCCGTCGTGCCGAATCTGCTCAAGGGTGGATTTGTGTTTGGTGCGGAAAATGGCCGGGGTGTGGCTACGTGCCGGACCGCCAACGGCTGGAGCGCGCCGGCGTTTTTTGCGATAACAGGTGGCAACTGGGGCTTGCAGATCGGCTTGGAAGGTGTTGATCTGGTCATGATTATCCAGAACGAGAAGGGAATGCAGCGGTTGATCGGCAGCGGCTTCGAGCTTGGTGCGGATGCTTCAGCGGCAGCCGGGCCGGTTGGCCGCCATGCCTCTGCTAATACTAACTGGAAGCTTGATGCGGAAATCCTGACCTACTCCCGGGCCAAGGGAGCATTCGCCGGGCTCACTCTGAACGGTGCGTCGATTCGCAGTGATGAAGATTCCACGGAGGCCATATACGGCCGCGACGTCACCACACGCCAGATTCTGAGAGGCGATGTTGCCACTCCTGCCTCGGCCCATTCGTTCCTGGATGCAGTCAGGGACGCAAAGGCTCAGGCGATTGCCGCGAACTAAAAGTCAGTTGAGGTGCACTGCGGGACCCCAGGGAATGCTTCACTCCTCGGGTCCTGCAATGTGGAGAAAGAGAAAGATATGTTGTGGACAATTCTTGTAATCCTTGTAGTCCTGTGGCTGCTAGGCTTCAGTTTTCATATTGCCGGCGGCCTGATTCACATTCTGCTGGTCGCGGCAGTAATCATCTTGATCGTCAATCTGTTGAGAAGGCGATAGTGCCTGCTGCAAAACGGGGCGCCAGCGTCCGGTCGCGATACTTCTCCAGCTTCTTCTCCCCCGAAGCGTGATTGTCAGGGCCGAGAGTTAGGTCAGTCTATCTGAAGTGCAATATCTTAACTGCGACACCTCAACAAGCTGCCTGATGTTTCCCCGTCGAGGTACAAAATGCCGGCCTTCTCTCTCAAGTCTCCAGGTGTTCCGGATGCGAAGATCGGAGATCTGTCACATTCCAGGAATTGCGCAAGAATAAAGGAGCTCGGTTACATTGCGGGTAAGCGGCTGAATCTATATGGAGAACACCTTGAAATAGTGTCAGATCCGTTTGCCGATAATGATTGCGTCGCAGTTCGCGCCATCAGCGGAAATGATCCCAGGATACGAACAGTTCAGCTTCCGGTGTCAATTCTGATAGGTCTGAAGGATGCATTTCCAAGGCATGCAAGTTGACTCCCGGCCCAGATCGGCAATCTCATTTTGCATTTGCGCCATGGAACGTAAACCAATAGTAACGCCGCCAACACCACATACAGCGAAAAGGCCGAAGAGCAAACAGGCTCAGCAGACCATCGGACGAATGGAGTTCCGCTGGTTTGAATTCGATCGATGTGCATCGAGGACACGCGTGGCGAATAAAAAGAAGATGCGGTAGCCAACTGGGCCATGATAAGCCTGTCGTGTTCATCCTGGTATCCTCTCCGATGTGTTATCGCCTGGTCGTTCTTTCCGGGCCAGAGTGTATATCCAGCCATGCGAGTAGAGTGCGAATGCTGCCCGTGGCCATGGCCATACAGGAGTCGGCCGCGCCGTACTACAGGCGGATCGTGTCTCCGTCCGCGCCGATAGTTTTGCCCGCAGGGGAATACAACATCGCTGACATCTCCGCTGCCTCCACGGGCTGCTGATCGAAGCGAGCCTTCTCTTCGCCCAGGGCAAAGAAGCCGCTGGAGCCAATGGGCACAAAAACTTCTACGTCGCTACGATGCTGTGCCGCGACCAGCTATTCCAGGGACTCGATTCCCATCCGAACCATCTTCTGGTTCTCACCTCGCCATCCGGCCAGGATTAGCGCCTGCGACAATCGTGCGTTCGAATAAGCGAGACTCTTTTCGAACCAGTGCCAGTTCTCCGTGCGCGACTTCTCTCGTGTCCTTCATGGGTCGCGATATCGCGTGTGAGGCCGATCCGGGAACGCGAATAAGAGCCCTGCAGATACATGAAGTGCCATCCGGCATGACGAATTATAGTGTCGAGTACCGGAGCCTCAATATCTTCCAGCAACATCCACTTGTCCGCACATGGATGCTGGCCCAGATCGAAATGAGCCGGCATGTAGCATCCTTTGCGAAGAAACACTGAGTGCCGCTTCACAATTTCGCCCATCGCTCTACAACTGGCGGTGGTGTGTCGATGATGCTGTGCTGATTCGTGAAGGGCGGAACACCAGAATCTCGGGATGCGGCGGGCGATCCCGGCACATCAATTGAGGCATCAGGCGAAACTTTACTGGCACGCTTAACGTTCGCGGACCTGGTTGCCGCAACAGCGCTCGCTTTTTTGACGCTTAGCGGATGTCTGGCCCTGCGAGCCGCGAAATAGTCATTTACATCTTTCTTCTTTATCAGCACTTGACAACTCCTGTTGTTCGGTTGCGTGCTTGAACGTTGCTCGTCTGGAGCAAAGCCAGGATTGCCGAAGGCGAGGGTCGAATCGTAAATGGCTTCTTCGAGCATACGCTTTAAATTGCGCGCGTGCGGACCATGAAACGAGAACACTGATTTCGAGAAATTGCACCGGTGTCGATGGCGGTCAGATTCGACCCATCAGAAGGAGGACAACGACAATCAGGAGAACCAAACCTAATCCTCCAGTCGGGTAATAACCCCAGCTTCTGCTATGGTTCCATCGCGGCAACACTCCCAGGAGCGCCAGAAGCAGAATCACGATTAGTACAGTTGCGATCATCCTTCATCCCTCTCTTCCTCTTAAGCTCAAACACTTCGGCGCAGCCCGTTTCGAGACAACGCCGATTGTTGATAGCTGCGATTTCCGGGGCGCGGGCGAAATCCTGGCTCCAGATCGCACTAGCGGAGACTGCCGGTGGTTACATTCGCCGGGCTGCCAATCGCATCGCCAAAGACCACCAGTTCGACCCGCCGGTTTTCCTGACGGCCTGCGGAGTTGCCGTTGGAAGCCACCGGTGACGCGTTGCCGAATCCCCTCGCGCTAACCGATCTGTCCGCCACGCCCTGTTCCACCAGGTAATCGCGCACTGCGTGGGCGCGGTTCTCAGACAGCTTTTGGTTCATCTCGTCGCCGCCGACATTGTCGGTATAGCCGCCCACTTCGATGTCCAGCGTCGGGTAGGCAATCAGTATTCCTGCAACCTTGGCCAGCTTTTCCCGAGCGCCCGGCTTCAATGAGAATTGCCCCGTGTCAAACAGCACATCCGACATACTGACGATGAGCCCTCGTGCGCTATCGCGGGTCTGCAATACCTTGTTCAATTGCTCCGACAATTGGGCGCGCATTGCCGCCTTGTCGCTTATGGCCTGGGTTTCATTCTGCTTTGCTAATTGTGCTGCTTGACGCGATTGATCGGCATCCGAACGGGCTGCAGCTACCTGGGCGGTAGCTAACGCCTGATTGGCATCCGATGCGGCTTGATTAGCCGTCATGTCCGCCTGGGCTTTTGCGGCGTCAGCTTGGGCTCTTGCCGTGTTCGCCTCGGCGAGTTCCTTCTGCCGGGTCGCATTGTCAGTTTGCGCCTGTGCATCGGCCTGCACCCTTGTTGCGTCAGACTGTGCCCTCGCGGTGTCAGATTGGGCTCTCGCAGTATCCGACTGCGCCCTTGCCGTATCTGCCTGGGCTAGTTCCTTCTGCCGGGTGGCGTCGGCAGCCTGTGCCTGCGCTCTTGCCTGTGCGTCGGCTGAGTCCTGACGTTCACCAGCGCGACGCTCCTCGTCCATATGCTTCACCGCGATCGTACGCGCATCTTCGGCCGTCTGCACAACTTCGCGAGAGGTCGCGATCAGTTCCTTCCTTGAGGAATGCTTCGTCGTGGCGTATCCGTCTGCGGTGTCCATTAATCTGGATGCGTGTTGATAGCTTTCGCTGGCATATCTTTCGGCGCCTTGGGATTGAGCGATGCGCAGCGCATTTCGTGCTTCGAGGAATTCGAGTGGCAATTTCGCATCCAGAACTACGGGGTCGAACTTGTAGCCGCTGGGAATATAGCTTCCGCGTTCCATTAGTTCAAACTTGGCATTGACCGTCTCGCTCGTCCCCTTGGTATCGATGCGAACCACATTCTCAAGCACAACGACATTACTGGGCTGGTGAACGGCATAGTACGGCTCGGCCGTTACGATCAGAGCAAATGCCTGGAGATCGGTGGTTACGTTGAGCTTGCTGCGGTGATTCCCGCCAACAAGCACTTCGCCCAGGTTGACTGCGCTGCCCTCGGGAGAGATCGCCCAAAGAACATAAGTGAGATACTCGGTTCCAAACGCCGTGGGCCTTTGTAGTTCGCCAAACTCCGCCTCGATTGCGATCGAGCCACGATTGCTTTTCACGCTGGCGACGCCGGTTGCTGCCGGCATTAGATCCGTGCCACGGAAGTTGAGTTTGGTGGCCCCGCCATGATGCCGATAGTTGACAGCTTCGACCGTCCGGGTAGTCACGGTCTCCCTAAATGTAGACCCTGACCCCGCGCTCGTCAGGGTTGTTTGCGCGTTCGTCTGAGAGAATGAGCCCAGGCTCAGGATAATTCCAAATGCAACTAAGTTTGAGGTATTCAAGATATCTCCTGCGGGCGGATGCCTGCCATGGTGCATGGATCAGATACGAGACATTTCAGCTTAGTGACTGACCTACATCGGGCAAACGTCATTGCCCTATCCGGTACCGGCTAAGGGTGTGGAATAGCCCAAACAGATTGCATACCCAAAGGGCTACCACGATAACCACGACCGCATTCAGTATTGATTTGATGGATCCTTGCATTGGAATGAAACGGTTCACAAGCCAAAGCAACACACCCACCGCGATGAGTGCGAAACCAACATTCATAAGTGGCATAACATGCTCCATTCGAGCGGTCGAAGTCGATCGGTCCTGCGGGTGGAAAGATTCCATCCGCAGGACTTGGCCGTGCGGCTCGCTTCAACCTGGTTTGTTTTACTTCGCCTCGGCGACTGCGCCGGTGTGAGCAGCTTCAGAGACTGCCTTCAGGAACTTCAGCGTCGAGTTGGGCGCACGGACTTTGCCCGGAAGGACGGCATGGAATGAAAGATCGCTGCCGTAGATTGCGCACGTTGAATCCTCGTCTTGTTCAATAACGGCGCCGTCCAGACTGATTCCGGCGAACGCACCGTTTCATGAGGTTCCTTGCACAATACGCAGAGCTAAGGAGGGAGAAATGTCAGATGGGCTGACTTAGCTCAGAGACCATGAGGGAGATGACAACCAGGCTCTTCTCCAAATTGATTATTTCAATGCTCAGGCGCGAATACTGAGCTATATAGATCAGTAGATCCGCTAGTCGATCTAGCCGTGCATCCAAAACAACCGCATACCTGCAGAGGGTCAATATTTGAGAAAAGATACCTCTATTCTTCCTCGGAATCTGGCGCGCCCAATTCGGTGGCCAGGGTCAGCATGGAGTAAAGAAAAGACGCTGAATAGAGCGCGCACTTCCCATCATTGAATTCGATGATGACGTTTCCACCCACTCTTTCGGCATAAACGACAATGCAATCAGAAGCGGTTTCCATCTTATGAATGTCGCGCAGAATATCTATGTTGTCTGTCCTACAGCCGTCATTTATCAGGACCTACGTCCAGCTAGGGCGTGAACTCACGAACTACCCAGGGACTCCTGCGGATCTCTTGATGCCGGAATGCGCGGATCGGGGATGGGATAACCAATCGCAAAATGGTAAACGGCCTGCCCTTCTTCGGGTGTCAGGTTCAGGTGACGGTGCACCTCGTCATCGTAAAAGGCCCCGATGCCGGTCGCACCCAACCCAAGGGCCTCAGCGGCGACGTAAAGGCGATGGCCAATAGCGCCGGCTTCAAAATGCACATAGCGATAACCGCGGTCTCCAAATGTGCCGGCGGCACGTTCGAGATCGCCAACCATCGAAAAGGCCACGCAGGCGTTACCGGCCAGGTTCTGTCCGAGGCTCAGGGCCGCGGCCGCTAGTCGCTGGTCGCCACTCTGGATCTGCTCCAACTCAGCACACTCGGGCCAGAACCTGTACACACCGGGTTGCAACTCAACAACGCGGTGAGCATACAAGTACAGCTGAATGAAACGCGTGCCTGCAAAATCGGCCGACAACCGGGCCCCGCTCCGGAGAATCGCGGACAGTTGCGCCAGGGAGATCGATTGCGCTCCTCCGAGGAAGTCGAGCGCAGAGCGTCGCATGCGGGCAACCCCGCCAAAGCTGCGAGTCGTTGAAGCCGGTGGGGGCAGCGCAGTTTTGCCCGAGCCAGTTGGGGTTGGCTCCGCGGAGAGAGGGCGAGCACTCTCGCTGCTGGTTAGCTTCGTGGCAAAGTGGATGGCGTCAATCAGTGGCTGGGCAATCGTCTCCTTCGACAGCAGGTTCGCTACCCCGCCGAGCCACGCGGAATTGCCGGTCTTTGCCTCGCGGACTGGAATGGACTCGCCGCGCAGGCTGATCATCAGCATCGGCCATTCGTCCTTGCTGGGGCGGCATAACTGGTTGACTTCATCGTCAACGAAACTTCCGGCCGCGAAGGTATCACATCCGATAGCCCGAGCCGACAGTGCCAGTGCCTGCCATGCGTGTCCCATGTCGAGCAGGCAATACCGATATGCCCGGTCCCCATACTTCCAGGCTTCGCGCCATGCAATACTGGTCAAAATAAATACGATTGACGAAGGGCCATCGGCCATCATCGTTTCGAACGTACCGCGCCCACGTTGCTCGGCCATGTGCCTGGATGGATCGTAGTGATAGAGTCCATCCGGCCATTGCGTCAGACCGCGCGCGACAAAGTGGAACTCTGTGGGGTGCAGATTCCCGGAAGAAGGATTCACTCTTAACGCGTATGCGTCTCCGGTGGCCGGGACACGCTTGGACGCACTGATCGCGGCGGAATAGAAGAGGAGTTGCGAGAGGAAAGCGGGTCCATTGCCCACCGGCGAGGCGCCGGAGACGCCACGAAGCAATTCGAGGGCTGGAATCTGAGGCATGGGCGGATCCGCCGGCAAATCGAGAACCGGCACGCCCTCGTAATGACGAAACGGATCAGGCATGTTTGCCCAATCGAGAACGCGCCGCGCTCGCATCAGCGATTCGACACTATGCTTCGTTGCTTCGTGATAATCGCGCCAGGTCATGCCGGTAGATGGGCTCCGCTGAACGGATGCTCGTGCCAATTTGTCGCTCGACCTCAGTGGGAAAATGCCCTGGTTTAAGGTCAACAACGCGCACATAGGACACTAGCAGAAAAGGCCCCCAGCCGAAGCCGGAGGCCTTTCTTGTTGTGTACTGCAAACACCCGCCTGGGGTTCGATCCTGGCTGGCCTAGTACATGCCGTCGCCGCCGCCGTAACCGCCGGCTGGTACCGCCGCACCCTTGGACTCCGGGAGCTCCACCACCATCGCTTCTGTAGTGAGCAGAAGTCCGGCGATCGAGGCAGCATTCTCGAGTGCTGTGCGGGTCACCTTGGTTGGGTCGATAACGCCGGCCTTCACCAGATCCTCGTAGGCGCCCGTTTCGGCGTTGTAGCCGAAGTTAGGCTCCTTGGACGCGAGTACCTTTCCGACCACGACAGCGCCCTCTTCGCCTGCATTGGCCACAATCTGGCGCAGAGGCTCTTCTAGCGAGCGGCGAACGATCTGCGCGCCGGTCTTTTCGTCACCCATGAGCGTTTTGATAAGGGCGTCAACCGCGGGAATAGCGCGGACCAGGGCCACACCGCCGCCGGGAACGATCCCTTCCTCGACTGCCGCCCGGGTCGCGTGCAGAGCGTCCTCGACGCGAGCCTTTTTCTCCTTCAGTTCGGTCTCGGTTGCGGCGCCCACCTGGATGATGGCAACACCACCCACCAGCTTGGCCAGTCGCTCCTGCAGCTTTTCCTTGTCGTAGTCCGACGTGCTCTTGTCGATCTGGGAACGGATCTCGTTCACGCGGCCTTTGATTTTGCCGGCGTCGCCGGCACCGTCGATGATGGTGGTGTTGTCCTTGTCGATGGTGATGCGCTTGGCGCGGCCCAGATTCTCGAGCTTCACGCCCTCCAGCTTGATGCCCAAGTCTTCAGTGATAGCCTCGCCGCCGGTTAGGATAGCGATGTCGCCGAGGATCGCCTTGCGGCGATCGCCAAACCCAGGCGCCTTGACTGCCGCCACGTTCAATGTGCCGCGCAGCTTGTTCACCACCAGGGTAGCCAGGGCTTCACCCTCGACGTCCTCAGCGATGATCAGTAGCGGCTTGCCGCCGCGGGCGACCTGTTCCAACAACGGCAGCAGATCCTTCATGTTGCTGATCTTCTTTTCGAAGATAAGGATGGAAGGCTCCTCAAGCACGACTTCCATGCGACCGGGGTCCGTAACGAAATAAGGGCTCAGGTAACCACGATCAAACTGCATACCCTCCACTGTCTCGAGAAAAGTATGGCCTGTCTTCGAATCCTCGACCGTGATGACGCCATCCTTGCCAACCGTTTTCATCGCTCCGGCAATGATGTTGCCAATCTCCATATCGCCGTTGGCCGAGATGGCGCCTACTTTGGCGACAGCACTCTCGTCCACGGGCCTGGACAACTCGCCCAGTGAGCCGCCTTCAACCCACTTGCCGTCCTTGTCTCGCGTGCCGATGATCACGGTCACGGCCTTTTCGATGCCGCGCCTCAGTGCCATCGGGCTGGCGCCGGCCGCCACTGTCCTAACGCCTTCGCGGAAGATGGCCTGGGCCAGGACTGTCGCGGTGGTTGTACCGTCTCCAGCCACGTCGCTGGTTTTTGATGCAACCTCGCGCACAAGTTGCGCGCCCACGTTCTCCATCGGATCCTTCAGGTCTATTTCCTTGGCCACCGTCACTCCGTCCTTGGTGATGGTGGGCGAACCGAATTTCTTCTCAATCACAACGTTGCGGCCCTTGGGTCCGAGCGTCGCCTTCACCGCATCCGCCAGAATGTTGACGCCGCGCAGGATCGCCTGACGGGAATCCTCACCGTGCAGAATTTGCTTTGCCATACTTGTAACTCCTAAGAACGGTTGTCAGTGATCAGTTGTCAGTTGTCAGCCTCCTGTTTCGTCATCGGCGGACGCTAGCGGTTACCCGCGGGCGTGCTGAAAACTGAGAACTGAAAACTGAAAACGCGCGCAGCGCGCTACTTCTTGACGATGCCGAGAACTTCTTCCTCGCGCATAATCAGAAACTCTTCGCCATCGATCTTGATTTCGGTGCCGGCATACTTGCCGAAGAGCACGCTGTCGCCAGCCTTGACGTCGAGAGGGAAGACTTTGCCTTCGTCGTTGGACTTGCCCTTGCCGACCGCGATGACCTTGCCTTCCTGGGGCTTTTCCTTGGCGCTGTCCGGGATGATGATTCCACCCCGAACGGTTTCGCCCTCATCGACGCGGCGGACGAGGATGCGGTCGTGGAGAGGGGTGAACGTGGTGGTTACGGATGTCGCTGTCATTTCGTGATTCTCCTTCATGCGCGGGCAGAGTGAGGCCCCAAGCGGTGGGTTCTGGGTGGTTTTGAGAGGGAGGCTTCTGAGATTGCGGACTGGGGCTTCAAAAGATTGGAGCGGCGGATCCGGTCTGGTAGTTCCACCAGCAGAGCACTTAGCACTCTTGCCTTCTGACTGCTAACACTAGGGAGAGACGTCGACGTTGTCAAGAGGATTCTTGACTGTTTGAGTTAAGCACACTCACGATTTATGCGCCTTATGAATTCAAGGAGGCTGGAGTTGATCGCTGCATTGCCGACACGCGAGCCTCTTGTGAGAGTATGCTCAAGTTTAGTCGGTTCTTTTTTCCTCGCCTTCAGCATTCCCGGCTTCGCTCCAGACGAGTTCCCCTTCAAGTACGCAACTGCACGGCTGGAGCTGCAATGAGCATCATCGAGAAAAGCGATGTAGAACGTCACCGTAGAGACATAAACCTGTGCAGGCCAGTGAGCCAGCCAGACGCAACCGGCTTCTCGGTGGCCGAACCGGACGAAATAAAGCCAAATCCGTCAGCATTTTCCGATGACTATTCCAGGGAGCACGCGATCCCTGGCAAATCAGTGACGCCGATTGGTTTCATCGGCACTCAAGCCTCCGGGGTATGGAAATCAAAACAAGAGTGAAACGCCATTCCGTTTTGCCGTGGGAGCGATCCATTCTGCCGGACTGGTTTTACATGCAAGACGTCGAATGAGCGCTCTGGAATGTGACTCCAGTCGCACGTCAAATGATCTTTTGTGCCGCCTCGTCGCGAATCAACCGATTCTGGCGCCGAGAGTCATTGGTGCCCAAGTCCGCCCGGTTCGCACAGCTCTCCTCATGTTTGGCGTCCCATTCAGCAAATAGACGGCCACGCAGGTCTTGGCTCGAACGGCCGTATTCGTGTATACATGTCCCTGCCGAACGTGATGCTTTACGATTAAACGGCCCGATGACGGCACGGTCAAGCCAGATATCCCGCAGCTTGGCCAGCCCCAAAAATCAGCCGAACTGTTCAAAATTGACCAGCATAGAAATTGATGCGGTGAAAGCGTCACAGTAGTGAAGTGGGACGTTGCCCTCTTCGGCCATTCCACCTACTAAACACATGATTCATCTATCACCGGCGGAATTTATGCGAATGCCAGGATTCTTAAGACGAGACAGGACATTTAAGCAGCCCATCGTCTGGCTCACGACCTTCTTTATGGTGTTGTTTCACGTCGGCGCATTGGCGGCCCTTTTCGTTTTCAGCTGGAAAGCCCTGGTGCTTGCTCTGCTGCTGTGGTGGGTCGCCGGCAGCCTCGGCATCGGGATGGGATACCATCGGCTGCTCACGCATCGCGGATATAAAACTCCCAAATGGATGGAATATGTCCTGGCTGTGTGCGGGACGCTGGCCCTGGAAGGCGGACCGCTTCTCTGGGTTGCGACCCACCGCCAACATCACCAGAACACCGATAAGGAGGGTGACCCGCATTCTCCCCACGATGGAGGGTTTTGGGCCCACATGGGCTGGATTCTCACCGGCAAGACCATGCAGCGCAACTCGGCTGACCTTCTGCCGTACGTTCCAGAACTTCGCCAAGACCGATTCCATAGGTGGATCAGCCGGTGGCACTGGATACCGATCACGGCACTCGCGGTGTTGCTTTTTGCCGTTGGCGGATGGCGGTACGTTCTATGGGGCATCTTCCTCCGCACAGTAATCGGCCTCCACTCGACCTGGCTGGTCAACTCCGCCACGCATATGTGGGGACGACAGCGCTTTCGCACCCGGGATGATTCCAGAAACAGCCTTTGGGTGGCGCTGCTTACGTTTGGTGAGGGCTGGCACAACAATCATCATGCCTATCCTCAATCAGCTCGCCATGGCATGGTCTGGTATGAAGTCGATCTGAACTGGTATGGAATTTGGATCTTGCGAGTGCTTCGCCTGGCTTGGGACGTGAAGACGCAGAACTTGAAGGTACTGAATTCAACAGCACTGGAGAAGCAGGGGTCTTCACGATCCTTTGTCGCGTGAAACTGGAAGCAGAGCAGCGTCATAGGGTCAGGGCCAGCCGGATTTAAATACGACCAGAAATGCACTAAACTAAAAGAAGCCATCTGGACTTGGCCTTCAGGTGGCTCCCAACATATTTTAAATCTTTGATTTAAATGGTGCGCCCGGAGAGATTCGAACTCCCGGCCTACTGATTCGTAGTTCTGCACGAACCTAGAATCAATAACTTAGCGGAACATGCTCTGAAATGTATGTGTTTGTATTCATTGGATGTTCCGCTCGCACCCTTCCAACAGATACATGCGCGTCTAAGCCGCACATGGGCACAAGACTGGGCACAGTTCAATCTGTTGCCGCTGGAGCAATGAAACGGAGGGTGAAATGATTTCAGCGGGACGATGTTGACTTTTCTCGCAGTGGCGCTCCTGCTCAACCCGATCTTGCCCGTAAGGATGCAGCATTCACAGTGGCAGCCGGTCGACATATGGCTTGGCCTGTTGCTGCTTGGCTGGTCAGGCTATTGGGCCTTCCGTGGGCCCCGCAATCGGTGACTCCCGGCACCCGCTTAGAGCGATGGAACCCCGGAACGTTGCACCATCAGCCCCTAGGGAGCCCCGCGATACCGCCTTTATCGATCTCTCCGCGCCCTGCCGATCCGCCGTGCCCCTCGCCCGACCCGCCGCTGCCCACTCGCCCCCGCAAAGCCAGCGGCCAAGCCTGAGCGGCCCGACGCAAGTTGTGAACAAAGAGGAAAAGAGAGGCAGCCATCGAGGGTAGAGCGGAGCCCGATCCGCCGGCTGAATTGGTTGCGATGGCGAGAGCTCGAGAACCAGAGCGCGTGAGTCCGAGACCATCTCCGTTTTCAGCCCGCCAGCGCACGCGGTGTATTGCGGTCTCATTCTCGGCAATGTAAGGCGCAGAGGAGAGTGGCCCCTTGTAACGGCCCCGGGCTAGTGGGATGGTGGGCATGGAGCAAACGGCAACGCATTCATCGGTTGCGGAGTTGCTGAGGAGGAAGGGGGAACAATGGGAACGGCAACACTGACAACGGCAGACCTGAGCCAGTTTACCGGGTCTGAGAATTGGTATCGGCACAGCTTGAACCGCGACATCCTTTACACGGATGGCGCACAGTATGTGGCCGAGGCTGGCGGCGCCTACTGGCTGCTGGACGAGATCGCGCTGGCTAACCGCTACCAGCGCCGGGTGAAGGCGGAAGAGTTCCAAATGTGGACTCTGACGCGGGACAAGAGGGGCAACGGTGCAATGCTTGACTGCGGCGACGGCAACGGGAACACGGTCTACAGCAAGCGCATTCCGTTTACGGATTTCCCTCTCGACACAGTAAAGCTATTCTGCGAGGGCGGAACGATCCTCTTACCGTCAGAGCATTGACGGCGCCAAAAGAGAACGAGCCCGGTCCTAGTGGCCGGGCTTTTCTTGCGCAGACCGGCGTCCAGGTGCAACGGGAGCGGTCCCCGGTGCGCTAGGGTACGGCAGAAACGATGCCAACGCCTAGGGGTATTGCGGTGCGGCAACAGTGGCCGGAGCATGGAGGCATGAAAGGAGTAATTGTGGAAGGACATGCATTCAAACCTGGCCGCAACACGGGCAGACTGATTGGCTGCGCCGTATGCGGTCAGCCTGTCGGTGCTGTGGTTCACGTTATGGCTTTCCCTGGCATGGAGGCAGCCGCCAGGGATGCAGAGGAGGCCAGACAGCAGGCGGAGGCCGCAGAGCTAACAGCAAGGCTGCTAGAGCCAAGACCAAGCATCGACGAGAGGGTGGGCAAGATGGAACGCGAAAGCCCACTCTTCTATGGAACAGGCGACAACCCAACACTCTGGTAGATGAGTCCAAAATTTGGACTCGAACAGCCCCGGCTCTGGCTGGGGCTGTTCCTTTGTCTGCTCCGGCTTTGGCCCTCCACCGCGATCCTACCATCGCTCTGCCGCCGCCAACCCCGTGGCCGACGCACCTCCGCCAGCGCGGGACACCGGCGCAAGGGGGCCGGGGGTGGGGTCGCTACCGCGACCCTGCTATCACCAACAAAAATCTACCTTCAGTTTTTTTCGATGTTGGCATAAACCCGGAAGGTGAAAAACAATTTCCAATTTTCCGGTTTTGGCAGTATAGAGCCGGTTCCGCAAATTCAGACCTCATTTTGCAAGATAGGCGTTCCAGCTTTTAAGCAGAAGCGCCTTGCCCCAGAATGACTATCGGTGGGGCAGCCTACTGAACCGTCAACGTGACTGTACCAACTGTCACGCTAAGCGCGCCTGATGTACCGGTTACGGTGATCGTATAGCTGCCAACGGTCGTGCCGGAATTTCCGCCTCCCCCGCTCCCTTGACTGCTACCGCCACCGCCGCAACCGAGCGTGCCCACGGAAACAAAAAGAACAAGGACTCCCAACATCGCCAACCAGTTGCGACGTTTAGGAAGAGTGAAGAACAACAGTAATGCCAAGGTCGCGCCGCCAGCCGACGGCCAAATAACCTTCTTTAATTGGTTATTTGCACTGGTTGCCGCAGTCGTATTGATCGTGAGCGTCGACGTCTGAGCTGTTGCACCCTGGATCTTTACAGAGAGTGGACTCAGGCTACACGTTGGCATGTCGTTGACGTTCGTCATCAAAGTGGTGGCTTTACAGGCCAGGTTCACGGTTCCGCTGAACCCGTTCGTCCCCACGACGCTTATCGTTCCAGCATTTCCCGTGGTTGCACCGTGCGCCAGTGTCAAGGATGTTGTTCCGCCACTGCCCGCGGTGAAGCTGGGTACTGCGGTGATGGTAAGCGCGATGCTGGTGGTGGCCGTGAGCGAGTCGGAGGTTCCTGTTACGGTCACCGTCAACGGCGAGGAAGTTACCTGAGCCGAGATGCCAACCGTAAGGGTGAGTGTCTGGCTTCCCGTCGCCGAACCAGGCGCAAACGAAGCGGTAACGCCGCTGGGCAGGCCGCTTGCGGAAAGGCTGACATTCCCGGAAAAGCTCCCCACCGTCCCTACCGTGATGATGCTGGTCCCGCTACCGCCTTCAGCAACCGAAAGACTCAAAGGCGAAGCAGATAGCGAAAACGTGGCCGGTAGGTTGATGGTGTAGGTTGCCGAGGCCACGGCGCTGGTCGAGTAACCCGGCGCTGTGGCGATGGCGTTGATCGTTTCGGTGGAGGAGACGGTGATGGGGCCAATGTAAATTGGAGAACTGGTGGTCGGCGTGCTCGCGTCGGTGGTGTAGTAGATCGTGGCTCCAGACGTGGCATCGCTAACGGTCAGGATCTGCGCGGAGGTGTAGGTGCCAGGAGCTACGCTGAAAGTCGGCGTCGCCGCCGGCGCCGTAACCGTGACCGTGGCTGCTCCTGAGGCTGACAGATACGTGGTGTCACCGTTGTAGGTGGCAGTCAGTGTATCTGTTCCCACGGCGAGGCTGTTCGCAGGAATGCTGAACGTGTAAGCCCCGGACAGAAGAGTCTGCGCGGGGGACGTGTACCCGGCGCCAGAAATCGTAACCGTGCCCGTCGGAGTTGGATCCCCGGCAGTGCCCGCTACTGTGACGGCTACGGACAAAGCCACAGTTTTTGAAATACTCGACTGGGAAGGCGTCACAGTTAGGGCGGGTGTCTTCGTAGCGCTGATTGACGAACTCACCGGGCTGTTGATGTAATTCGGTGCGGTTACAAATGCATTGATCTTAGTTGTCCGTGTGGTTGAGATGGGCAAGTGGTACACCGTTGAGTTCCTCGATGGTGTGCTGCCATCGGTGGTGTAGTAGATTACGGCTCCAGGCGTTGTGTCCATTATGGTCGCGGTTTGGCCCGATGAGTTAGGAGCAATCGTGATCACCGGCGCAGCCGCAATATTGTAAGTCACTTCCGAAATCGCGGATTGCGTGTATCCCACGGGGGCATCGATCGCTTTGATTTTTATGGTTGAAGACACATTAAAGGGACCGCTATATAGAGTGGACGCCGGAGTGGGCGTGCTCCCGTCCGTGGTGTAGTAAATCAACGCTCCCGGTGTGCCTGCGGTCATGCTCACTGGCTGCGATGCTGGGTAGTTGCCGACCAGAAGCGAGAACACCGGTGTGGCGGCACTGGAATAGCTCTCAGTTACAGTATTCGAGGTACTCGCAGCATAGTTCGGACCTCCCCCGTAGGAACATTGCAAGACATGTGTCGCTATCGTTCCTACATCAACCGTGACATTGGTCAACTGAGCTGTTGTGGATGCTGCAAGGAAATTCACAAGCACAGAGATTCGGTCTATTCCGGAGTTCACGAGGTCCGGATTTCCGTCTCCGTTCAGATCAGCCGCAGCGATCACGCGAGAGGATGCATCGACCACATAGCTGTTCTGTGACTGGAATGTGCCATCGCCATTGCCAGCGAGAATCAGTACCGTCGAGCCGTTGGCGGAGACGGCTGCCAGATCTAGAGTTCCGTTATTGTTGAAGTCTCCCGCGGCTATCGCTAGCGGGCGGGAGGGTACTGCCACAACAAGGGCTGGGGACTGTTGGAAGGTCCCGTCTCCGTTGCCCAGCAAGACTGTGACCGTGTTGCTACTGGTAATAGCTACGTCCAGATTCCCGTCACGATTGAAATCAGCAGCAACTATCGAGGCAACAGTGTCGCCAATGTTGTCAGTTCCAATCGCAGGATCAATTACCGATTGGGCGCTAAATGTACCATCTCCATTCCCCAGCAGCAGCGAAAGAGTATTGTCGAGAGAGTTTACTACCACCAGATCCTGAGGCTTTCCACTCCCGGTGAACGTGCCGGCCACAATTCCCACTGGCACAGGACCGACCCGAAAAGTGAGTTGCTTGTTAAAAGTGCCGTCTCCGTTTCCTAGTAGTACAGATACCGTGCCGTCTCCGTAATTTGTTACTGCCAGATCCGGCTTCCCATCGCCGTTAAAATCGGCTGTGGCAATTCCTTTAGGACCAATGCCCGCACTCTCCAGGATTTGTGGTGCAAAGGTCCCATCTCCATTGCCGAGGAGAATAGAAACTGTCTGATCCAGTGAGTTCGTCACCGCAAGATCGGGCTTGCCGTCACCGTTGAGATCCGCGACGATCATTCCCTGTGGACCGCTGCCTACTTGAAATGTAGTTTGCGGTTGGAACGTTCCATCTCCGTTACCGAGCAGAATGGAGACAGTGTTGTCCCCAGAGTTCACGATCGCGACATCAATCTTGCCGTCGTTGTTAAAGTCTCCGTACCCTATGCCCAAAGGTTTGTTACCAAGTGGGTAAGAGGTCTGCGGCCTGAACGACCAGGCCGTTGTCGCATCGCCTAGCGTTGAGGTCCCCAGCACGTGATTGGCCGTTACATCGTTGAATGTCACAGTGCCCGTCGGGCCTGCACTACCCGTACCTTCCGGCCCCACGACGTTGCACGTCATGTTGTAGGGATCGGAACCGTTCACCGTCAAGGTGGAGGTTGTTGTAATGATGGTATACGTTGCCGAGGCCACAGGACTCGGTCCATAAATGCCGCCCCAGGCAATCGCTTTCAGCGTGACTGATGTGGGGACCGTGATGGGACCGGCGTATTTGCTTGATCCCGGCGTCGGAGCGGTTCCATCGGTTGTGTAGTAAATCTGGACGCCCGGCGAGGCATCGGCAATGGTCACAGATTGGGGCGATGAGTATGTCCCACCACTGGGCGTAAGCACCGGCTGGGCTGCCGGCACCGTTGCGGTTATGGTGGTTGAAGCTGAGATGCTGGATGTGTAGGTTCCGTCGCCGGCATAGCTTGCCACTATGGCATGGGCTCCCGAACCAGCAACCGCGATTCCGGTAATGGTAGCGGTGGTGGTCTCTGTGAGCCTGGTCGTCGAGATGAGCACCGTTAATCCATCGCGAGTGACCAGATCGGGAACGCCATCACCATCAAGATCGCTCACCGCAATGGAATTAGGCGCAGTCAGGGTGGGGCCTTGAACACCATTGGAGAAGGTGCCGTCTCCATTGCCTAGCAGGATTGTCACCGGGTTTTGATACTGGCTTCCCACCACCAGATCCAACTTGCCGTCACCGTTGAAATCACTTACAAGCACTGCCGAAGAGTCGAAAAGGGTCGCCGGACTTTCGGAAGCCGGCGTAAACGTGCCATCCCCGTTCCCCAAAAAGATTGCCACACTGTCGATATATGTGCCCCCCACCGCCAAATCCGGCTTTCCGTCACCGTTGAAATCGCCCATAACAATCGACGAGGGACTGGTGAAAGTGGCCGGACTTTCGGACGTCGGGGTAAACGTGCCGTCCCCGTTGCCTAGCAGGACTGTCACACTGGCGCTGTAGAAGTTTGTTACGGCAAGATCGGGCTTGCCATCCGCGTTGAAATCGCCAATTGCGAAGGAACTCGCGTAGCCGGCTATGGGATTGGGAATTGCGACGGGCATGGTAAAGGTACCATCGCCCTTGCCGAACAGAATCCAGACCGAATTGTTGGAGACAATCGCAAGATCGGGTATCCCATCTGCATTCAAGTCGCCGACCTCAATCGGGGTATAACTGTTGAATTCGGGGACGTTAAGTGTCGCCGGACTTGGCGCGGTCGGAGTAAACGTGCCGTCTCCATTTCCCAGCAGAATCGTCATCGTATAATTTTCGCTAATAACAACAAGATCGGGCTTGCCATCAGAGTTGAAGTCCCCCACCGCAATTGCACTCAGCCCGGAGCCCGTGGCGGGACTTTCAGGAATCGGGGTAAAGGTGCCGTCCCCGTTCCCCAACAGGATTGTCAAGCTGGCCTCGTTTGTTATGGCCAAATCCGGCTTGCCGTCAGAGTTGAAGTCGCCCACCGCAATGGAGTTGTTACCTTGGCCGGGACTCGATGCCTTCGCGAAGCTCAAACCCTGCTTTCCGCTTCCGAGTGGAGCTGTCCCCACTACGGCGTTGCCGTTGCTCGTGTCCAGAAATGACACAGGTCCGGTTGGTGCCAGCGATCCTGAACCTGTGACTGTCGCGGTCAGCGTGTAATCACCGGCGTAGCCACCCTGCGCTATCGTGGACGTTGTCGGGACGCCACTCACGCTGAGGGTGACATTGGCGGAGAAACTGCCTGTGTACGCCGGTGTACCGTTGGGAGTGCCGAGAAATATCGCTTTGTAACTGTGGCTTCCCGGTGCCGGATGGAACCGCAACCGAGCGGTACCTGTGCCGGTCAACTGCGCCGTCCCCGATTGATTGATATCCGTGCAGAGCGGCGCCGCGGCATTACAGAACAACACCTGGCCCGTCGTCACTGGCCCCGAATCAGAGATCACCGTCGCCGTCAGAGTCAACAAACTCCCCTGTGGCACGGTATTCACGGCCTGGCCGGACTCGGTCACGGACAGTGTTGTGGTTGTGGGAGTCTGAGTGGTAGCAAACCCTGGAATTGACAGCAACATTGCCGCGATCAGCCCGCGAGCGAGGCGACTGGGAGTCACGTTTGAAGGCAGAGTCTCGGTTTGAATGGTCAAGAAATTCCCAGGATAGTTCCGCGAATTTGGCAGCAGTCCCGCGAGCCGAAGGCCTAGTCGAACTATCGAGTTGATGCGACGATTGTGCTCGCGTGACGCTTGATTGCGAGATTGCAACAAGAAAACCAAGGGGGAACTCCGATCTAAATCAGGTAAGGCATTTCCGTAATTTTCCGAGGGAATTAAGTGTGGCGATTTCAGCCCTACCAGTCAGTGACTTGTAATACGTCGCCGCAATTGAATTGTTGGCCAACTTCGCCCTTGGGCCTTCCCCCGCCGAACTCCTCGTTGCCGAATCCAGCATCATTCTCCCCGACGAGTGGTCTTCCTGCCGCACTCGGGCTACCGCTTGACCCAACCTAATGTTCCCAAGGTTCGGATACCGCAACCGGGTTGCGCAGTTCCTGTGACGGCGACCACATTTTCGGGATTAGAACCGGTCTACACCCGGAACACGTCCCATGAGCCGTGTTCCGATTCGCTCCAGCCGGGCTCCCCGGCCGCCTCGATCCGACCGGCACACTCCGTCAAGAAGGACGTGGCTCAAAAGGATCGCCGCAACGCACACCTATGGGGAATATTGACTACATCATAGCATTACGCACCCCCATAAGGTCGTTGTCTGCGAGCAGGCTGCTGGTTGCTTTCGGGCAATCAACGAAGCGCCGAATCCGCCCGCGCTACCACCTCGCAAAACAAGCGATGAAACTCGGGGTTGATGGGGGCGCGTCGGAATCCCAGCTAGGGCCGCTGAAAGCAAGAGGCGCGTCATTCTGTCGACAATTTCGAACTCCAAATTCTGGAGTTCAGGGCCAATTCCCGAATTCCGACAAACCCGCCGGAAACAGAAAAAGCCCGCCGCAGTTCGGCTCGAAGAGTGCATTGTTCTCGCCAGTTGAGAACCTCAGCCGCGGTCACATTCTTGGACACGGGCCGACTCTCGGGGAGTAATCCCGTGCAACGAATACGAATAGCGTCCAGATGGGTAAAGTGCGGCCAATACGCTTACTGTCGTGAATTTCTCGAGAGAGGTGGCGATTTGTGAGATAAACTCCTTCCATCCATGAATCCAGATTTGGAACAGCGGCTCTTGGCATCAATACAGGAGAATAGGCTAATTCTCTTCACCGGTGCAGGGCTCTCGCGATCTTTGCCGAGCACGATTCCTGGCGCCGCGGAGCTATCGGGACAATGCGCTGCGGAATACAACCGACGAGCGTTGCCGGTCGACCTTCCCGCTGGAACCGATACGAATCTCGACTTGTTGTCCGATTTCTTTGTTTCACGCCAATTGCAAGGCTTCTTTGTCCAAGAACTCGTGGATTGGCGTCCATTCCGGAGAAGTCCCAATAGTGGGCACTTGGCCGCGGCGGACTTACTCACTTGTGGAGCCCTGCATTCGGCTGTTACCACGAACTACGACACTTTGGTTGAGTTAAGCGCTTTGGAACTTGGCGAAGACGACTTCCAGCCTGCATTGGACCTGGTCCAGGCTAATCTCACCCGCAAACACAAGCCACTCCTCAAGATTCACGGTTGCGTCATGGACAAGATTCATACTTTATGGTGCACACGGCAGCTCATTCCTCCACCGCCTCCGGTTGCACCGCCAGAACAGGAAATACAGCGTCGAGTGAATTCATGCTCCAATTGGCTCGCAGCGAATATCGCAGGGCGCGACATCGTGTTTGTCGGGTTTTGGTCGGATTGGTCATACCTGAATTCGGTCCTGGCTGGAGCCCTCACCGGCCACCGGGCCACATTTGTGGCATTGGTCGATCCCGGCGATTCGGCATTTTTGGAGAACAAGGCTCCTGAGCTTTGGGCTTGGGCCAATCAGGCGACGGTCTTTGAACATGTTCGCCAATCCGGCGATCAATTCTTGGATGAGCTACGCCTAGCTTTCTCGAAAAACCTACTGAAACGCGCACTATTATTGGCTCTTCCGAGCTTCAATACTCTATGTCCGGGGCGTACCAATCCAGACACAGGATTCGACGGCGTATCTAATGACGAGCTCTATGACTTGCGCCAAGATATCGTAGGTGTGCCACGTCTTCGCATCCCGAAGGCGTCTGCGCCAGAACCACACTTCGAATCGGTCGGCCGAGTTCATCTAAGGCTTAGAAATTCTGGTGCCGCGCTCGTCGGACCCATATACCAGCTCGTGGACGGACGAAAGGTCCGTGTCGTAAATGGCCGAACAAGAGCTCTGAGTCGAGTAAAATCGGAATATCGTGACGAACCGACACCACCACCAGGAATGTCCGAAGACATCGTAATCTGCGCAGGAGCTTACGATGACGCTGGTGCTGCAACCCACCTGCTGAGGCCAGCGCCGACTCCTACTGTTCTAAGACCCGGATTCTCTGCGGACTGGATTACCGAGGGCGAAGCACAAATCCAGCGCATAATTTGAGTGCAAACACATGGACATCGCTACGCAAGCCGCGTCATACCTAAAGAGATTTGGCTATTCAATCCAAGAGACCGAATTGGCCGACCGGGTGACTGTTTTCTTTGAGGACGACAGTCTTCTTGGCCTTCTTTGGGTAGATGAGCTCGATACGATCATTTCGGACTGGGAACATATGCAGGACGAATTTGTGAGGTTGAATGCGAGCAAGTTGCGAAGATCTATGTTAAAGACGTGGAATCTCTATATGATCTGCTTGTGCAGCGACTTGCCATCCCCCGTTCAACTCAGTGCTGCCCAAGGGATTCAAGAAGACTTTCGGGGGGCACGCAAAATAGTCCAAGCAGGGATATCAAGTGAGACGCAGTTGTTACGGGCTCTTTACCCGTTGATACCTATTCAGAGCCTGGTTTTCATCGAGTCTCAGAACCCAGAGGCTCGTTTACTTTCCAGACTCACACAACTGCGCGACCATGCTGTCTATGCGCTGGTTTCGAACAATTTGGACGACCGTGTTGCATTGCAGGAGTTCTTGAGGGCCCATGATATTAAAGCAGATTGAGATCGCCGGATTCAGAGGAGTAAGAACTAGTCAGCAGGTTCCTTTTGGGTCGGCTTTCACGGTAATCACTGGTCTCAACGGATCAGGCAAGACCACTGTGTGCGACGCTATCGAATTAGCGCTGTCGGGCAATCTGAATCGTTATCCTTCAACGCTCTATGAAAATGGCGAGCGAATTGAAGATTACATCTGGTGTCGAGACGGCGTCCAAATGAAGCGAGAAGTGCGGGCTACATTCATCGAGAGTGATGGGACCGAATTTGAGCGCCATATTGGTCCAGATCTGCGAATAAGTGGTGCAGGGAATGAGAGGTTTTTTGAACCGGGCAGTAGTCCACCAAACGCGATGTCTCGGCTGGTCCAAACAACAATCATCCGTGATGAGCTGATTGGACGATTCAGCACTGAGCTTGCAGAAGCTGATCGATTTGACTTTGTACACAAGACCATTGGCACCACCAGTCTCACTTCCATCGAGAAGAGGGCGACCTATATATCGGACCAGGTGGCGAAATTACTGCGGTCCGCAGAAGAGAACTATGCCAAAGAACGCAGCCGCGTTTCAGACCTTGTAGGTCAATTGAGTGAGGCGCGACTTCTCGCGTCAAAGATTGCAAATGAAAACATCCAAGAGATTCGCACTCGATTGAGCATCTTGTTCAATCTAAACGCAGACAGCACGCAAGGCATTCTCACTCCGCTAGAAATGCGCATTCGTGAATTGAGAAATCGTACTTCTTCCCTGGAGAGACTTCGTCTCACGTGCCTCAATCTGCGCCGCGCGAGTAAGGAACGGGAGCTTCTTGCTGTGGAGGCAAGCGCTCTCAATGACCGCCTGGTTGAACTCACTGCCTCGGTTGAAGTAGCGACAGATGATCTTGCAGCAGCCACAGAACGACTTGCTTCTGCTCAGTCGTCGTCCCCGCAAGACAGTTCCTTGGCTCAACTGCGGGAGCAGGGCATGAGACTCGGTCTGCGCGATGGCCATTGCCCACTTTGCGGGTCGAGAATATCAGCTGAAGATTTCAATTTGCATTTGGACGAGCTCAAGCGTGAACTCGACGTTCGCAATGCAACCCTCGCCAAGCTCGTTCAAGAACAAGCGAACTTGACAGTGAAGCAGGCCGAGAATAAGCGCCAATTCGAGCTTCTGAGCGCCGAGTACGGCCGTTGTCGAAGCGATTTAGACGCCATAAACGAGGCATTTTCCGCAGCTGATCAATCGGCAAAGAGCCTGGAAGTCCCTCTCGATGTCTCGGCGATTGAAGATGCGTTGCGGCATGTTCGTGATGATCTTTCCGCATTGGAAAAGGATCGGGAGATCTTGAACGCCAGCTTAGCGACCGGACGCATCGCAGATCTTGAACAGTCGAAGTCCGAAGCGGTGAGAATTACGAACGAACTCGCTTCGAGAATATCTCTGTTGACCACTGCAGGGCAGAATGCGAAAAGCTCTGGAGACTCAATCAAACGCGTCGCTTGGGAGGTCGTCGATGAACGGCTTGCTTCCTTATCACCATTGCTTTCAGAAATGTATGTCAGACTTCGTCCACATATGGCCTACTCGGACCTGATTTATCGAACTCGCGGTGACGTTAAGCGCTTTCTAAGCTTTTCTGTCGGAAGGGACATCAACCCGCGATTCACTTTCAGTAGTGGTCAGAGCCGGGCTCTTGGCCTTGCTTTTTTACTTTCAGTTCATCTCGCGCGACCTTGGTGTCGATTGCAGTCGCTTATTTTGGACGATCCGATCCAACACATTGATGATTACCGCTCCCTGCATCTGGTTGAAACACTTGCGGCAATACGGCAACTGGGCCGCCAAATCATTTGCACTGTCGAAGACGGGGCTCTTGCAGAGCTGCTCTGTCGGCGGCTTCGCGCCGAAAATCCTGGAGACGGAATTCTGCTTGAACTCGAATATGACCCACATGAGGGCACAATCGTACGTCGGCGCCGGGAGTTTTCTCCGTTACCGCGCGCGATGCTTGTTTCGGCTTAGATTGGTTATTGATACGAAGTCATGACCGCCAATGTATGCACGCCGCTTGGCGATGCAGATTGGCAACTCTCGGCTGAGGGTCAATCGCGGGAAGCCCGGCCACAGCGCACAGTGGACGCAAACCACAGTGATGTTGACAGGCGTTTGGTCGGCTGAGTCCCCAAATGGCCGCTTTGCTGGCGCCCCCCCCAAAAAAAAGGTGGTGCCCAAACCGGTAATAGCCTAGAAACTGGTTTTGCTCTTTGCAACCTTCAGGTCAGCGTTGGTTATTGTTGCATCGTTGCTTCGCGAACTCCCCTTGACCGGACTTTGTCCCACAGAGTAGATGAGAAACGCCCGTCAAGTTCATTGCAGTAATCCCGCATGGTTCAACGATTCCCGAGCCCGGTCGAAACGATCCCTTATCGTTGCACTATTCTGCTACAGAGCCGCATTGAAGGGTTTGGCGTCTCACCGGATTGGACGCAACGGTCGGACTCCACTCGCAGGACGATTGCTGTGGACGCCGTTCCCGCCCGGGAGCAAAATGATTCTGTGAGCGTCATGTGTGGGGGTGATCGATGGGTTTAGTTGTGCGGATGGCCCCTTATTGGAACTGCGATGTGTGTGAATTCGAATGGCTCTTCGACTCGGAATCAGGACCACGCCAATGCCCGAAGTGCGGCACCCGGAAATGGAATGATGGTCTGGTGCGAGACGCCGATCTGTTGCTAAAGTCCCTTGTCGTGCGTCACCTAGACCGATACAGAAGGCCCCTCTCCTTTCGGCAGAAAGCTGGTCTCATTCGGATAGCAGCCAACAAACGGGCTGAATCCGCTCGGGAAAAGGCTACCAGGACACTCCCTGCTGATGCTGCCTCGCGCCTTGGCCCGCTTGCAGTGGACCTGCAAGCCAGCCCGAGGTGATGGGTGTCGCCAGGTTTATTCAATCGATCTGACGATCTTGAGGCACGCCTCTACCATGTCTTTGTATTCCTTTATGAATTCAACGACTGGTAGTCCACCAGATAGACTTCCGAGAATACTGTTCGCAATGTCCAGAAAGCGGCGCAGAACACCTGTTTTAGGAGCCTTCTTGAGTAAGTTTCTCTTCCAAATGAGCACTGACCTTGTTAGTCCAACGCCTTCGACATAGTGCCAATCAATTTCGTCGCTTTCAATTTGCCTGCGAGCAATCTTAAACCTGCGTTCAACCTCTGGCCAGGGTCCGGGGAAGTTTTCGCGAGATTCTTGACGAAATCTATCTTGGAGATCGAACACGATTTGATGTAGTTGTTTTTCAATGATGTCCAAGCACTCGATAAGCACTTATCCTTGGTTTCCTACGCTTGCAACGGTACTCATGGAAATGCGACGAGTTCAGTGACCCAAGTCGTTCAGGAACTCCGAGGCAGGCGAGGTGCTTGTTACAAGCAGATAATCGCGGGCACGGGTGCAGGCTACATAAAGCAACTGGCGCTCCGTGTTGTACACATCCTCAAGGTCGGGTTCATCTGTGACCGTCTCAATCCGCTCCTGGAGGGGGATTACCTCATCATCACAAGCCATAACTACCACGGCCCTGAACTCCAGGCCCTTGGCAAGGTGCATCGTGCTGATCGACAACTTGCCGGGAGCAGCCTCGACATTATTGTCGAGCACCACAAATTCGAGAACGGCGTCCTGCGCCGCGGCTTTGGCGCGATCCAATTCGGCGGCGGAGCGAACAAAGATGGCGATCTCGTGCGGCTGCACCCCCGCATTCGCGACGGCCACAAGCCACTCAGCAACAGTGTTGGTCTCTGCCGCTATGGTTGGTAGAACCCTGATGCCGGGAACGGGTCCATCGAACACCGAAATCGTCCCTTTGCGTTCCTCGGAGTTGCCATCTACGTCGGATACCTCAACGCCGAGTAGACGGTCTGCCTTGGAACGAATCTGATGAGAGGTCCGGTAGTTGATCTTCAGGGTCGTGGAGCGCCCGCGCACGTCCACGCCCAGAGCTTTCCACGAGAATGGTTGCTGGAAGATTCTCTGGCCAAGGTCGCCGGCGAAGAAGAGGCTATTCGCCCTTCCACCCCCTAGCGCCGCCAGGAACCGGAGTTGCGCGATAGTGATGTCCTGAGCTTCATCAACAACCACAAACTCGAATGGGGACCCGGTACCGCTGGCGTACAGGCTAGCCAGAACATTGAAGAGACCTGAGTTGGTGATCGTTTTTTGGGATTTCAACGCGGACCGTACCCGTTCAAAGATCGACCAGAGGATAGCCCGCTGCGCTTCTTTGAGCCTGGTCTTCCTGCCCAAGCGGGCAACGTCACGGTAGTCTTCCCACGTATCCAGTTGCCGGGCATCCACAACTTGTTCCCACTCGGTAGTCAAGAATTGCAGCGAGAACTTATTCCCTTCCACCAAACCGGCGGCCTCCTTCAAGAGACCCTTCACGGCCTCTGGTGTGGCGATCTTGGGCTTACCTACGTTCAAGTCGAAGAGTCGGCGGCCTATCGAATCCATTGAGTGAACCTCTATACGTTCGCCGAGTCGCGGTTCACCAGTCAGTAGTAGTCGCCTCTTCGCATCCAGCGCCCTCGCCAGCGGGTCGGAGAAGGTCGTGAGCAGAACCCGTGCGTTCGGGTTGGCCCGGGCAAGGTAAAAAGCCCGGTGCAGCGCGACAATCGTCTTTCCCGTACCCGCGGAACCGGCTACCCTGGCTGGACCAGTGAAGCTCTTCTGAACCAATTGGCGTTGCGCGGGGTGCAGGAACACTGCCCACCGTTCCCATGGGTACTCAAGTGCGAGAGCAAGCTCCTCGACGTTTTTCATCACCCTGAAGCGGCGCAGAGCGTCAGGATGCTCGAAGGGATTGGTGCCCGCCGGCACCGGCTCGGGCAGCGGCGGCTTGACGCCAGTTGCCAGATTCAGAAGTGCTTCGGCAGCCTCGGCCGGCAGGTGACCTGCAATCTCTAGAAGAGTGTCTTCCGTTGCCTCCCGCACGGCATCAACCCACTCCGGCGGGACGCCATAAGCCAGAAACTGCCCGTCGGATATGTATTGGAATATTCGGGGCCTGGGCGGGGCGGGCTGCTCCACTTCTACGTACTTGGGAATCTCCTCGATGCGCTCTCGGACCTCCACCAACTGCGCCGCGCCGGTCTTCGGATGCGTTTCCATCCGTCGGCGCTCAGCCCACTGATACGCCTGGTCGTGATGGTGCACGTAGCAAAGCAGCAGACTCGCACCCGTTCGGTGAACAATCAACCGGACATCACGACCCACGCGGATGGACCAGAAGTTCGGGTCCTTGGCTTTGTCGAGTTTGTGGAATTGAAGGCTCGGATGCGCGGGATTCAACTGGAGGTCAAAGGCTGTAGTCTTTACAGCCTTCTGCTCCTCGCCTGTGAGCTTGGCGAGACTGTCGGTGAATGTGTCCGCGATCAGGAATTCCATTGGCCGTCCTCAGTCCACCCTGAACACCTTCATCACCTCGTCGCCGAGGTGGTTGATCACCTTAACCGCGATCCTGCCGGATTCCGGCTTGTCGAATGGCCGCGAGGTGTCGCTGTGGAGCGTTTCCCACGCCTCCTCGTTGATCTCGGCCTTCAGGGTCGTCTTCAGGGCCTTGTAGGGGTCATTGGCGCCCAGGAAGTAGGCGTGGCGCACGAAGAAGCTCTCCTCGTTGTAGTCGGTGTCAATGAACCAGCAGGCCAACTCATCCGGGCTGCTGGACTCCACCTTCCCCAGGTGCGGCTTGAAGACATCTACGCCATTGACCTTCACTTGAATCTGCCCGCCCGCAGCCGGAAGAATCTTGATGTCCGGCTCGCCGAAGATGACGAAGAGGTTGCCCTTGCCGGTGTTCTTCAAGTCGTCGGCCATATGCAGGTCGGCATTCATCCGCGCCTTTAGCACAGGGATGCGCCCCAGCTTGTTGAAGTCGGACGAATGGGCATCGTAGTTGAAGGCGCAGGTGATCAGGACATCGAACCCGGCATCCCCGGCCTCCTTGGCGGCGGACACCAGGTTCGGGCGGGAGACGGTGCCGAACTCAGGACCGATGAAGATGGCCGCCCGCTTCTCTGCGCCATCCACGTCGGTGTACCGCCCATCGGCGCAGATGAAGTCGCCGGGCCAGGGGGCAAGCGAAGAGAAGGCTATCTTGTCTTCCTTGTGGGCCTGCTGCACGCCACTGATCTTCAGGGTATCGATGATCACCTGAACAAAATCCCGTGCGCCGCGCACATCCACGTCAATGGTGCCTGGCAGATCGATCAGGTCGTCGTCTTCGTTCACCGCCAGAACTCGATGTGGGGAGAGGCTCTCGACAGTGAATGGGCCGGAGACGCGGACCTTCTTGTTGTCTTCGTAGGGCTTGTCATAGAGGTACTCGAAGTCGGCCTTAGCCGCGATGGATGCGTCAATCCTCTGCTGACGTTCGATGCGGTGCGTCCACCAATTGGCGTGCAGTTCCTCGACTGTCTGGGGCCATGACGAGTCCACGTCGCGGGGAATCTCCCACTCCTGCCAATGCTTATTGAGTGCTGCATTTAGTTGTTCCCGGAGAGGTTCGAGCGAAAGCTGGTACTCCTCCCAGATCACATCTATTTCGGAGTTATTGGCGATGGACTTCAATGTGATATGCGGTACGCGTTCGTAAACAAAGCCCTGGCGGATACTTCGGTGCGTTGGGGTTTCCGAAGGTACACGTCCGGTCACCTGACCTTCCTTCACTTGACCGTCCCTTGAGTCTGCAAGGAGATAGTAGGAATACCGAGCACCCATGATCCGTGAGCGGGCCAAAGCCAGTGCAACACGAGAAGTGTCCACCGTAATCCAGCGGCGACCCCATTGCTCGGCAACATAAGCTGTCGTCCCAGAGCCGCATGTGGGGTCAAGTACAAGGTCGCCCGGATCTGTGGCCATCAAAACACACCGCTCCACAATGCGACTCACCGTTTGAACCACGTAGATACGTGGATCTGAAAACCCGCTACTTCCCACGTCGGTCCAGATGTTAGTGAGCGGGAAAACTCCGAAATCGTCGATAAACCGTTTGTAATATAGTCGCTTCCCAATTGGAATGACCCGTTGTGCTTTGACAAGCTTAGCTAGACCGCTGACTGTTGTCTTCCAATGCGTGTTGTCTGGCAGGCTGAAGGATCGTGCATGGAACTCAAATGGTGTTGACAGTGCTTCGCTGTAGCCTGCCGACGCCAGCGTGTCGGGACGCAGCAGTCGCGTCCCTTTGGACAAAATGGAGTCCAAGTTGGCAGCCTCAACTGACGTGATTGCTCTTGGCTGGCAGGATTCATCCTCAATCCATTGATACTGCCCCCCGCCTTCTCCGCCGAATTCTTTGCGAACATATGGCTGACGGTACTTGATGCGCTCAATATTCTTTGCATACCAGAGAACATAATCAGTGACTGACGCTAAGACATTGACTCTGGCCTGAGGGCTATTAGCTCCAGACGTTTTACGCACCGTTATTACGGCGCAGCCATTTGATTCTCCGAATACTTCGTCTAGCAAGGACCGCAAAAGATGCAGATTTTCGTCGCCAATTTGCACAAAGACTGAACCGGAATCGGCGAGCAAGTCCCTCGCCACCGTTAAGCGGTCGCGAAGGTACGTAAGATAGGAATGGATACCATCCCGCCAAGTGTCGCGAAACGCTTTAACCTGCTCTGGTTCCCTAGTGATGTGATTGACGTTGCCATCCTTCACGTCGCGGCTAGTTGTAGACCACTGAAAGTTGGAGTTGAACCTAATACCGTAGGGCGGGTCGATGTAGATGCATTGAACTTTACCGCGCAATCCTTCACGCTCGGCAAGCGATGCCATGACTTGCAGGCTATCGCCGAGGATCATCCGGTTCGACCAGTTGGAATCGTGCAGGTAGAACTCGGTCTTGGCATCTTCGCTGGGCAGACCGTTGAAGTCCGAGAACAGATCGAGCGTCTCCCCCGGTTTCTCTGATGTCTTGCGCTCCGTCTGCTTGCGCAGATCATCAATGAGCACCTTGGGGTGTACCTTCTCCTGGATGTAGAGCGGCGGCGCGGGCACCACAAGGTCGGACCAGTCCCGCTCGTCTTTGCCGCGCCATACAAGTTGCGGGTCAAGATCGCGGTTGCGGCGTTCATACGCTACGCGGACCGGCGTCTGCTCATCGACCCGCATCACCGACTGGTACTCAGCCGTGGGGATATTTAGCCGCGATGCTTCGTTGTGCGTCAGGGTTTCAATACTCTTCTGTTTGGGGGCTTTTGGTTCTGAAGTGGTCTTTGCCATCGTCTCTTCTCTCGGGTAGGTCTTACGCCGTGGGCTGAATGGCTGCGAGCGGGGCAACCTTGTCGATCATGTTGTCGAACTCGGACTCGACCCTTGCTCCAAAGTCCGTCTCCATGGCGTAGACCTCGGTGAACTCCGCAAAGGCCCATCTGCCAAACTTCCCGCTGTTATTCACGCCGGGCACCCAGTAAGTCTCCATGGTCAGCTTCTTATCCTTGGCGTCCTCGCGGCGGTACCCCTTGATCTCGACCACAAGATGCAGCAGGTCATTCTCCCCATGTCCGTCATCCACGTTCACGATGAAGTCCGGGCGGTATATGCGACTTTCGGAACCATACCGGTAAGGCACCTCAAACCCGAGGTTATGATTCTTGACGTAGGCCTTGACCCGGGGGTGGGACTCCGCCACCCTGCAGAACTCACCCTCCCAACCGCTGTCCAGAATGACCCAGTTGATGTGGCAGCGGTCGGCCCTGGACTGCCAACGGTCCGTCTTCGAGGTAGTGAAATTCACGTACATGGTGGAACCGGTCGGATTGTAGGGGTCCGGCACCGCCTTGATGGGCAACTTGCCCACTGTGTCCTGCACGATGGCAGCCGTGATTCGTTCGCAGGCCATTTCGGCAATCTCGCGAATCATGAGCTGCGCGGGGTAGGTTCCCCCTGAGTAGTGGAGGCAGGTATCGATCCACTGCTTGGTGATGCGTTTGAGCTGGCCGAAGAGCGTGAAACGTGGTTCCTCGCCTGGGTCGCGCCACTTGGTGGAGAGCAGATACGCGGTGAGGTTGTACAGAACGGTGGAGGGACGCGTGTCGGCGAGGTGCTCCACGGTGAGATTCACTTCCTCGCCGATGATGCCGGAGCTGATGCTGTTGGTTGGACCGACAAGCTCAGGCGTCAGATTCAGGACCGAGTCATCGGTGAAGGTAGCGGTCAGCCGATCTTCGGGCAGTTCCACGCGGTAGCCCAGGATCCGCGGGAACTGGATTTCCAGAGCATCCCGTTCGGGGCGCATGGCCTTGACCTGGATGGTTTCCCTGGGCTTCTGAGGGGGAGCCACGACTGGTTTCGCCGTGAAGTCAAACGGAATGCCGAGAACGTCGGCGTACTCCACGTTAAAGAGGCCCTCCTCGTTCAGGTCATAGGACTGGCGGCGAAGGGCGCGGCCGATGACCTGCTCACACAGGAGCTGAGTGCCGAATGCACGTACCCCAACAACGTGTGTAACGGTGTTAGCGTCCCACCCCTCCGTGAGCATGGAGACCGAGACCACGCAGCGGATGCGTTCACCGAGCCGATTCGGCTTGCCCACAGTATTCATAACTTCGCGGAGCAAGTCCTGGTCAGAAATGTTCTCGGCCTGCTGGCGGTCGCCCGTGCGCTCCATAATGTCCCGGCGGAATCGGTCGATCTCGTCGGCCGCAATCTCGCGAAACTTGGGGTCCAGAGCATCCCCGGATTCGAGCTGTTCGCTGTCGATGAGCAAAGTGTGGGGCCGGGGAAGCGGGTTGCCGTGCACGTCAGAGTTCTGGAAGTACTCAAGCCGGCCAACCTCGGGCTTGCTGGAGCCATCGGGGTTGGTGCGAACAAAGCCGGAGATGTAGTCATAGACCAGTTTGGAAATCGCGGTGTTCTGGCATACGACAATGAAGCATGGCGGCACAGTGATCTTGGCTTCGCGCCAGGCATCGAAGGTTTTCACATAGTGCCCATAGAGGACTTCCAGGGCGGTACACAGCTTCGCTGGCAACTTGAGCGGGTCAAGGACCTCACCCTTGCCGCGCCCCTTCTTGGGCATGTGGGCTCGGATGTGGTCCCACAGGTTGCGGAAGACGGGGACCTCCTCGCCGGGAATATTGTCGGCGACGGGGACTCGCGGGAGTTTGACGATGCCGCATTCGATCGCATCCATCAGCGAGAAGTCGCACATGGTCCAGGGGAAGAGGGTGCCTTCAGCGTACCCAGAACCCCGCAGGAAGAACGGCGTGGCTGATAGATCGAAGACGCGGGTGATACCGATCTTGCGCTTGACGGCCTCCAGGCCAGAGATCCAAAGGCGGGCCGCTTCCTTGTTCTTCTCTGCCTCCTGCTTCTCCTCTCCGGAGATATCTTCTTCCATCGGATCGCCCGGCTTCTCCCGATAGCAGTGGTGGGCCTCATCATTGAGTACCAGGATGTTCTTCAGGCCCATCAGGTCAGGCATGACCCGCTGAATCATCTGACCTTCGGTTTCCTCGGTTTTAAGGGGCTCGCCCCGGCCTTGGAGGAGTGATCGTCCGCCTTTGGAGATGTCCAACCGCTCGCGCAACTTGAAGGCGTGGTAATTCGTAATGACGATCTTGGCACGCTGGATATCTTCAAGCATGTCCGGCGGGACCAGTTCCCGGCTCATGTAATAGCTGTCTGGGTCATTGGGCTGGAGAACGCGGAGGCGGTCCTTGATGGTCAGGCCCGGCGCCACGATGAGGAAGCCCTTGGTGAAAAGGGAACTGCCGGGGCGGCGGACGGCGTTGACGGTCTGCCAGGCAATCAACATGGCCATAACGGTCGTCTTGCCAGCCCCGGTGGCCAGTTTCAGGGCGAGGCGCATGAGTTCTGGGTTGGACGCGGCGTTGGCGTTAGCCAAGTGCTCAAGGAAGCCCTTGCCGGCTTTGCCGGATTTATGTGCCACCTCCGTCAGCCAGATAGCGGTCTCAACGGCTTCGACCTGGCAGAAGAACGGACGGATGCTTTCGAACTTATGGCGCCGCCAGTGTTGGAGAAGACGTTCCGTCTCAGGGGTCACACGCCAGTCGGCCGGGTTTGGCCACTTGCGCCACTGATCAACGTGGTAGCGGAGTTCATTGATGATGGGAGTCGGGTCGTATTGCTGTTCCGCCGTGGAGACGCCCGCGCCCTCATCGAAGATAAGGGACTCCTGCTTCGACCCCTTCTTCCTCTTCCGAGCCTTGGGAACCGGCGTGATGTATTTCGCCTCTCGCCGTGCTTCGATGGTTTTTTGGGTCGGCTGGCCTTCGGCGTCAAGTTCCCAGTGCCTAGCTGGAATCTCATAGGGGGAGTTGAGGATCGGGTGTTCAAAAAATGGGTTTTCCATGTCTAAGCCGCATTCTCTGTAGACGCTGCTTCAGGTTTTCGGATGATGGCCCGGTTGCGGGGCAGCTGAGGGACTCCGTAAGTGCATTGAAAATCATCTGTCTTAAGTCGGTTGAATTGTAAATGACCGAGAGGGGGCTTCACAGAAGGCGGGGCTTGGCTGGCTAGAACCTATGGGCCGCCAAAGGCAGAACTCCAAATTTTGGACTCGCGGGCTCTTTCGACAAGCAATCAGAATTCTGCCTTACCGAATGCCGGTTAGCAGGCGCGATGGCGTGGTTCCAAGAGCGCGGGCAAGTTTCACAATGTTCAATAGGCTGACGTTCCGCTCGCCGCGCTCGATGCCGCCGATGTAGGTCCAGTGAAGGTCTGCCTTTTCGGCTAGGCCCTCCTGAGAGAGTCCAAGCAGCAAACGCTCTTTTCTGAGTGTTTTACCGAGTTGGACGCGGGGATCAATTGCCACGCCCCAATGGTGGAACAGCAAATACTTTGATTCTAGAGACGATAAGTATTACCATCCCCCTATCTCTGGTTCCATTTGCGGCCCGCAGGAGTGTCTATGCGGGAAAAGTCTTGATGAGGGGTTTGGCGCAGAAGCGGCCAGCCCGGGGAAAAGCGGCATGGAGCTACCAGACCGTCATCTCAGCCTTCAACTCGAAGACCTTGAGAAACGGCTGCGTGAAACGCCATCCTGCAAGACCTTCGAGCGCCGCGTGCTTCAGATACAGATCGACAGTCTGAAGAACCGGGTTCGCTTCGATCACGGCGCAGAAGGGATTCCACAGCCTCCTAAGCTGGGGCTAAATGAACATGCAGGAGCCGGGCGTGGAGGCGTCCAAGGTAGAGGTGAAGTGTCAGCAGCGGAAGTTGCCGCTTTAGCTCGTGCCCGATTCACGGCGCACTTCGGAGTGGTTCCAGTCACCTACGAGATGAAGCGCGGCCTTGACCGCATCAGGGAAGGGTTTGCAAGGGCTCACCACCAGCTCTCCGCGAAGGGCCAGGAAGCCATAGCGAAGGGGGTTGATTGGTTCGAGACGAGATACACGCAAGCCTACCTTGAGGGTGAGGCTCTGCCGCAAGCCACAACCATTCTGAAGAGAGCAATCGATGCAGGCTATCAGGTAATCATTGCCACCGAACGGTCTGGTGTATTGCGCCATCGAATCTCCCCACTTGAGTTCGTGACCTTGAATGATCTCGATAGCGCAACTGACGGTCTGCTAAGACGAATTCTGCCGGCCGTGCGAAATGTTTACGGAGCACTTCAGGCGCAGTTCGGCAACGTGGCAGATTACAGCGGAAGCTCTGAATCGTCTTCGGAACGGGACAAGCCGCGAGAAGAATTTCTCTCCGGCAGGTTCAGAATTCTTTACTCGACATATGAAACTGGAGAAATTGCCCTGAGCCTGCGCGATACCGACTACCCAGATTGTGGCATTGAAGGCGGTCACCGTCCTCGTGCTTCTATCTTCCTCAGGCCGCCCCTCTCGGGGGTTTTGTTGAAGCGGGCCGTGGGGCTGACGTGGTGGCCTCGCGCCAAGTCGGATGTTCATGCCGTGTTTCTGTCCACTGACTCCGAACGGGACGTACTGATGATGCGGCAAAAGGTGGCACCGCTACTGAGGGTGCTAGGAGCTTTCGTACTAGGCGAGCGCGACTCCCTGGCAACTGCAATGTCTGGCTATTCCGATGAACAGAGGGTAACTGCGTTGCAAGACGCCTTGGCGTTTGCGGAAGGGAACAGAGTCAGGATCAGCGCGAATGATTTTTATGTTCGAGGCAAAGCGCGAATTGTTGGCCTCAATGACTGGAGCCTGATTGAGTTCCCATCGGCTGAAACGGCAATGTGCAAGAAGGCCAACGCGGCCAATGAGCTTACTGATGCGAGCGTGTACACTCCGTACCAATCGGATTTTGGGATGTTGATACCAGAATCCCCAAGTGATGCGTCAGACGGCAAGGTGGCGGAAGCCGTCGGAAATGCGGCGGCCTCTGGCGAGGGGCAATCGGGGGGCGTCAAAGCTCAGGCTCTCGAACCGGCGGAGCGGGAGGTAGCTTCGAGCTTGACACCAGACGCAGCTACAGAACAGGAGCTTGGTCACGTCCGCGAGAGTATCAGGAACGCCGACTACAAGGCGATGTTCCTCCTAGCGGTGATAATTGCCGTTCTCGGGTATCTCATTTCGCACAACGCACCGGCCGGATGGTTCAGGAGCATCGCGCAGTGGTCCCTTGTAGACGTAATTGGATTCTTCAGTGTGATCGGGCTTGCAGGGTCCGCCGCCACAATGCTCGCTGTTTTGTATCCGAGCCTGAGAGACCTTCGGCTTTTCAGTCTGCCTCAACTGTCAAAGATGTGTCTCTCGAAATGTCGGCGTCTTAATTACGGGTTTTGGATCGGAGCGGGTGCGGCGTTCACTTCTCTACTGTTTCTAATCCTCTCCAGAAAACCGCACCCTGCGCATTACATTTTCTAACGAAAGCTACGATCCGCGTTGCGCGATTGAAGATTCAGCACGACAATTGAGGCAGCCAAAGCGCCACGATTCTGGACCCTGCGCCTGAGGGAAGCCACTCCAAATTGTGGACTCGCACGGCCTGTCATCTCCGAGGCGGGTGGGGGATGAAGCTCCGAATGCTCAGCGATGGCGCTGGCAGGCTGCTGGTGAAACTCTAACGGCTTCCGGTTATCGTCTTTTCGGCCCTCAGCGAATAGAGGATACAGCCGGATGGCAATGTTTCTCTTGAGTACCTCCGCTCCCTCCCAGTGGGACTACTCCGTGTGGAGGGTCGGCTCTGCCGTCCTTCGCAACGGCCACAGCTAGACATCTCATTTTCGATCCGTTCTGTGTCTCGAAAGTAGGTCTCCGGATTCGTCATTACTTCCTCACTCTTTTATAAGCGCCCAAGTAAGGTGAACTTACTTCTGTTGATGTACTTTGAAGAACGCTTACAGGCGAAGCCTCGTTGACCACCCTTGAGAGACGTTGATCCACGTTGAAGCGCTTTGAACCTCTTTGATGCTCCTTGATGTCTCCATTTACTCAATTCTTCTGTTATTCACGCACGTTTGTTGAGCCACTTTGAGTCTCCATCCTGTGCTTTCGCTGCCGCTGAACTTCGCGCTTTTAATGGAAGGTGCTGATACTTCTCGATCCACGCGCTGCCGAATTCGTGAAGCTGGGCGTACCAAGCGGCTGTCCGGCTCGTGTGAGGACGATACCGAAGGCGCGCAACCCCTATCATTTGGATATTGGGCATCGTTCGGCTGGCGGGACAGAAATGCTCAAAACCTTCATTTTCGGCATTCTCGATGATCCATTCCGGGCACATTGCACGCGCCACCGCGTCCGCGGCCTCACCGATCTCAGTCTCGATTGGCTCTTCGCCTTGGGTGCCGACTCCATAGGGATGGTGTATCTCCGCTGCGGGCGAGTCATTCTCAAAAATATGCGGGATGAACGACAACAGGCCCATTTTCTCCAAGAGACCGATGCTTATCCATACCGGATGTTGCCCTGCTACGTTCGGGCTTGCTTCATGCGCCCCTAAAGGTCCCTTCCAGAAAATCTGTTGTTGGGCGAACTTGAATCCCCATACTGCATAGGCTCCCTGTTCACCTACGTAACTTCGCTCATAGTTGGCACGGATGATTCGAGGGCTGATTCCGCCATCGTCCCGCAAGTTTTGGGCGTGATACATCTCCACGAACAGACGCATCGCCAAGATGTCTCCAGCACTCCGAAGACGATGCACAGGTGCTGTTTCGCCTTTCCCTGTACCCATGACGATTGAATTGGGCAGCCAAATGATTGGGCCGCTATTGTCGTTGACTTCATCTGACGTGCCGGGGGAAAGCAGTTCATAACGAGGTCTTGACGAACTATGACCCGCTGCGCGGCTCACGAATCCGTCATGGATCAAGTCGTCAATTGCAGTTTTGGCCCGCTCCCAGGTTATACCGCAGTGTTCGTGCAACGAATTGGCCGACCAGCTTGTAGTTCGGTTGTCCCGCCCGGTCCCGCAAGCCAGCACCAAATAGGCCGCAGCTAAATTCATGTCTCGATCGCAGAGCGCTGACCACGTTCCGCGATCAATAGCGAAGAACGATCCTCCGCGCGCGGCGGTCATTGTGGCCTCTCAACAATGCCGCCATCATCGATACTCTGCGCTTGAACCTCTGGATTGCATCGGGCGATAAACGCTTGCAAGTCGCACTCGCGGATCATCGTTCGAGCACCAACTTTTGTCCGGCGCAACTTCCCTTTTGCCAACCATGCGTGAACCGTCCACTTGCTGATTCCGCCAAGAAATACGGCTGCATCTTCTACCGAGTACAATTTGCCTGAATCCATCGAAGTCCTCCTCATCCCAGCCCAAAGAAGCTAAAGACTGGGGCTTGCGTACAAGCCCATATGTGCTACGCTAACGGAGTAATGAGACATATGCAAACAACACTTCATGTCACAGAGAAAACAAAGCTATCGCTCCCCATCGAACTGGAGTTAGAGGCAGCAGATTCGCTTGTGGTTGATGGACAGAGGGTGTATAGCATGGGATTTTTCTCCAACAAGACGCTCATACACCGCGATTCGGGATGCCTCCTAGAGAAGCTGCGCTACCGCTTCTTCGCAGGAAACAAGCCTAAGGCCGATGCGGTTCTATCTCCGTGGACCTGCCGGGATGAGTTTCTCCGCGAGGGCGCAACACTGCGCAAATGCAATGCGGGTTTGGCGGCCATAAGAGCTGGGAGAGGGATTTTAGCTAAGATGGTCGGCTTTCGTCCGAGGGACAATCCCAGGCACTCATGGGCACTCGGCCTGCAAGGAACCGGGGGCAGCTTCATTCTGGGGACCGTGCGGGCGCACGAGGACTCGCCGCTCAGTGCGATTGAAGCCGCTCTCGAAGACGAGTGTTCCGGCTGGAGAGCCTTGCTGCGAGATGCGCTGCAAATGGATTACGCTGACTGGAAGCAGCTTGCATCAAAGCACCCGGCAGAATGGGTAAGAGAGCTTCTCGCGCCGCTCCCGCTCACAATCGAAGGGAGAGACGGCGCACCGATGGCGCGAGTTGTCTGCCAATCGTTGCTCGATGTTCTCATAGTGACCACGCAAATCGACGGAATCAGAGGGCTGTGGCAGCGAGTCTGCAAGGCCGAAGGTTGCGGTGAGTTGTTTCCGGTGGGCAACTACGATCACAAAATCTATTGCGACTATGAGTGCGCTCATCGGCAAGCGGTGCGCGAGAGCCGAAAACGCGCAGCAATCGAGAAGGCCAAGACGAGATCGAAGAAGGTAGGAACGAAGGCGAGGCGAGCGAAATGAGCATTTTCAAACGTGGTAGCGTGTACTGGTACAAATTCATGTGGCATGGCGAGTTGATCCGCGAGTCCACAAAGCAGGGAAACGACCGCAAGGCCCGCCAGATCGAAGCGGCGCATAAGACGCGCCTTGCGAAGCGGCAGGACGCACGTGAGGAAGCGCGGGACCGGATGAAATGTTCCGAAGTTCTGCTCTGCGAGGAATGCGAAAAATGGTTCAACGCGGCAGAGGAGCATCGGGAAGGATCCCGCGTCTTTTGCAGCGGCTCCTGCTCTACCTCCTGGACGAAACGGCACACTCGGATTCCTACCTTGGCGCAGTTCTTTGAGCAGGATTTCAAGCCCTATGTGGAGGCGCATTTCGCCGCGAAGCCAAAGACTGCTGAATACTACGCGTACGGCACAGCCCTTTTGCTTGAGGCGGGTATGGGTGAGCTACCGCTGAATGAGATTAGCTCCCAGCACGCGGCGGGATACATCGCAAAACAAGCCAAGCGTTCGCCGTCGACGGTAAATTGCGGACTGCGTACCCTTCGCCGCGCTTTGAATCTTGCTGATGAGTGGGGCAAGATCGACCGCGCCCCCAAGTTTGCACTTGCCAAAGGTGAGCGCCAGCGGGAACGGGTGGTCACGCAAGCCGAGTTCCTGGCCTACCGCGACTTGTGCCGCCAGCCTTGGCGCGACGTTGCAACGGTTCTGTATGGCACGGGGATGCGACCCGGCGAAGCGTACAAGCTCCGTTGGGAGCATGTTCTCTTGAAAGGCACAGGCGGCCTGATCCAAATTGCGGAGGGCAAGACAAAAGCGGCACGGCGATTCCTGCCGATGGTGCCCGAAGTGTATTCGGCTCTCAAGACGCGGCACGCGGAGCAGAGCCATCCGGCAACGGGTTGGGTGTTTCCTGCGGGTTCACGCTCTGGTCATCTTGAAGAGAGCACCGCGAAGACTTACCATAGCGAGGCGGTGAAGAAGCTCACCACGGCATCGGCGGTTTATCAGCAGTGGATAAAGCAGGGACGCAAGGGCAATTGGGCCGAAGCAATGAGCGCGGCCGGCAAGCTGGTTCCCGAGTACCTTGAGAGGCATAGCGGCGCGATACAGGCAGGCTGGAAGGGCTTTGAACCCTATTGCCTGCGTCACTCAGCCTTGACCATGCTTGCAGAGCGCGGATGCGATGCATTCACGCTGGCGCGGATCGCCGGGCACAGTTCCATAACAATCACGCAGCGGTACTGCCACCCGCAAGCTGATGCCATCGAAAGAGCATTTGGAAACCTCTCAGGTGGGCACAAAATTGGGCACACGCCAGAATTGCCTGCAGGAAGCGAAGACGGCGAAAATGCCGCAAATAATTGTAAGATCGAGAGTTAAATGGTGCGCCCGGAGAGATTCGAACTCCCGGCCTACTGATTCGTAGTCAGTCGCTCTATCCAGCTGAGCTACGGGCGCACACCCTGTCCCTGGCGGGACCTAAGACAGATTACCAAGGAATGGACCGTGGCGCAATCAGGCCGCGGGTCCCGGTTCTGGTGCCGGCGGCGGGATCAATGGAAGTTCTTCCATGATCTGGACTCCGGAGCGCCGGATGAGCTGAGTTACCATCGCGGCATTCAAACGCGTAGCGTCGAACTCCACGCGCACAGTTCGCGCAGTGTGGTCAAAACTGATGCGGCGAATGCCGTAGACATCCCGCGCATTGGCCAGCGCAAAAACCTGCGGCTCGCTGGGCGGCGCCGCGTAGCGGAACAGGATGTCAACTGTGGTCATACAGGAATCATAGCAATAAGGTTCGTGCTATCCCACCGTTGCGACAAAGACAAAGACGTCGCAAAGGATGGGGAATCCAGTTAGAGTCCCTGAAGAAAAGCCCGGATCTCCGGGTTTGACCAGTCGGGGTCGCCGACCACCTTGCGCCGAATGACGCCGTTGCGGTCGATAATGTAGGTTTCCGGCCAGCCCTCGGTACCGTACATTTTCGCTACCGTCTGGTTAGGATCGCGAACCGTCGTGAGATCGACGTGGAAACGGTTGAGGAAGCGTTGATATGCGCCCGGGTCTTCATCGATGCTCACCGCGAGAATGGCCAGGTCGGGATGTTCATGATGTAACTCCACGAGCGCCGGCGTTTCCTGAATGCAGGGTCCGCACCAGCTGGCCCAGAAATTGAGCAGAACCACTTTGCCGCGGTACTTCGCGAGCTGGACCGAATTCGTACCGTCGGAAACCGTAAAGTCGGGCGCCTTCTTGCCGATCTGCGAGGGCTTTGCGCCCCGATTGCAACCGCAGAGCAACAGCCCCGCGGCCGACAGAACCAGGCAAACAAACGATGAGAAACGAGGGAAACGCACATACCTATAATACTTAAGCCAAAGTCTCAAAAGAATAGGGAACGACTTGTTCCAGGAGAAAGCCGAGGGCAATGAGCAAAGACCAGCCGGAGCCGACGGCCAAACCAGATTCGGCGAGTTGGAAACCGATACTTGGGCTATCGGATGAACCCGGCCCTCCGGCGGAACTGCCCGTGCGGACCGGCACGCTCTACGATCAGCCGGAGCCGGAGCTCTTGCTGGAGCTCACGGTCATCGTACCGGCTCGAAACGAGGAGGATTGCCTGGGCGCATGCCTCGAGTCCCTGGTCCACCAATCGGAAGACGTGTTTGAACTGGGCCGCGATTGGGAATTGATTGTGGTGGATGATGACTCGACCGATCGCACCGCCGAGATCGCGCGCGGATTTACGGGAGTCACGGTGCTCAAGGCCGCCCGCCTGGAAAAGGGCTGGACAGGGAAGGCCAACGCCATCTGGACAGCGGCGCGGAGGGCGCGCGGAAAATGGCTCCTTTTCACCGATGCCGATACCATCCACGAACCCGGAGATCTGCGCCGGGCGCTGCATGAGGCGTTGCGGCACGATGCGGGCATGCTGAGCTACTCGCCCCGACAGATCGTGAGCGGGTTGGCGCAACGGGCTTTCATGCCGCTGGTGTTCAGCGAACTGGCGCTGGCCTACCCTCCGGGCAAAGTTTCTGATCCAAACCAGCGTGTGGCGGCGGCGAACGGCCAGTTCCTGCTGGTGGAGCGCGAGGCCTACAGGCGGATAGGAGGACACCCGGCGGTCAAGGACAAGGTCCTCGAAGACGTCGCTCTGGCTGTCAGCGCTAAGCGGCGCAGAGTGGGTCTGCGCTTTCGTTATGCTGATGACGCGGTATCGACGCGCATGTACCGCTCGACTTCCGCGATGATCGAAGGCTGGACAAAGAATCTCGCCCTGCTGTTCGATAACGCTCTGTCGCTTGCGGTTTGGCGGGGTCTCGATATTTTGCTTTTGGTGGGGCTGCCGCTGCTGGCGATCGAGCTCTGGAACGCGCATTTCGCCTCTCATTCGCTGGAGTGGCTCGGAGCCGGATGGGTGCTGGCGCTATTGTGGGTACGCAACCTTTTTCGTTTCTACGGGCGCGTGGCCAAGTCCAATTTCCGCTTTCTGGATTGTGCGATTGCCCCCCTCGGCCTGCCGCTTTTTGTGGCGCTCCTCTACCGCAGCTGGTTTCAACACCGGGTTGTCAAGCAGGTAAGCTGGAAGGGAAGGACCTATCCGGGCTGAGATTCCGGTGCGAAATGAAGCCCTTACAAGGCGCAAAGCATCATTGTTCAAGAGGAGCTTGATGGTATTCCTGACGCGGCGGGCCACGTTTTCGGCTTCGCATTATTACTGGAACGATGCGTGGTCTGCGGAGAAGAACCAGCAGGTGTTTGGACGTTGCGCGAACCGCAATGGGCATGGGCACAACTACACGCTCGAGGTGACAGTTGCCGGGAATCCCGATCCGGTCACGGGCTTCGTTGTCGACTTGAAATGGCTCAAGGATGTGATGGAGCGCGAAGTGCTCGCCGTCTATGATCATCGTCACCTCAATATCGAGGTGACGGAGTTTGCGGCCAAGATTCCAACTACGGAGAACATGGCGATCGCCGCCTGGAAGCGGCTGGAACCGGCGATCAACGAAGTTGACGGCGCAAAGTTGAGCCGCATAAGGGTCTACGAAACGCCCGAGATCTTTGCCGAGTATCGAGGCGAACCATGAGTGCGTATTTCGGCCGTCGCTATACCATGAGCTCGAGTCATCGACTGCACAGCGATGAGCTGTCCGCGGAGCAGAACCGCGCGGCCTACGGGAAATGCAACAACCCCCACGGGCATGGACATAACTACATCATCGAAGTACTTGCCGGTGGCGCAGTGGATCCCGATACCGGCATGGTGGTGAACCTGGCGGTGATGGATGAAGTGGTGCAAACACAAATCCTGGATCGTTTCGATCACGCCAACCTGAACTTCGATCCGATATTTACTCGACAACGTTCCAACCACAGAGAATTTGTGCAAGGCTGTCTATAAACTGCTCGAAGGATCGCTCGAACCCGCACGGTTGGTGCATGTGCGCGTCGAAGAAACCGAAAACAACTATTTTGAGTACTTCGGAGAGTCATCGCAAGCACACGGAGGAATCGCGTAAATGGCACACCCGGTGATGTTGAGCAAGTCCAAGTCAAGTGCAGTGCTGGAGCCTGACGTCCTGAAAGAAGCCAGCACCGAGGATATCTATCGCGAACTCCTGCGCAGGATGGGCGAGGATCCCAACCGCGATGGGCTGATCGCGACCCCGACCCGTGTCGAAAAAACGATGGCATTTCTCACCAAGGGGTATCACGAGGATCCGAACCAACTACTGCGCGGCGCGCTGTTCGACGTCGATTACGACGAGATGGTGATCGTGAAAGATGTGGAGATGTTCTCGTTGTGCGAACACCACATGCTGCCCTTCTTCGGAAAGGTGCACGTGGCGTATATTCCCAAGCGCAAGGTGGTGGGGCTGAGCAAGATTGCGCGCCTGGTGGAAGTATTCGCGCGCCGCCTTCAGGTGCAGGAGCGCATGACCCGCCAGATCGCCGACGCTATCCAGGACGCCATTGCACCGCAAGGCGTGGGGGTCGTGATCGAGGCGCGCCACCTGTGCATGATGATGCGCGGCATCGAGAAACAGAACTCATCGACGGTGACATCAGCCATGATGGGCTGCTTCCGGCAGAAGGAAACACGCTCGGAGTTCCTTTCGCTCGTCAGGTCTTCAGGAACCGGCGGCGTGTGACCCCTACGGGTGCGGTCCGCTACATTAGCTGAGTGGACGGGTTATTGGTGATTGATAAGCCGGGAGGCATGACCAGCCATGATGTAGTGCATCGGCTGCGCAAGATCACCGGCGAGCGCTCCATTGGCCACCTGGGCACGCTTGATCCGATGGCGACGGGCGTCCTTCCCCTGCTGCTGGGGAAGTTTACCCGGCTTGCGCAGTATTTTTCCTCGGCGGAAAAGAGCTACACAGGAACCATCCGCTTTGGCTTCGCGACCGACACCTATGATTGCGAGGGGGAAGCAGTTGGACCGAGCGTTGAGCCGGTCTTGACGCTGGACCAGGTTCGCGCTGCATCGGTCCGCTTTCACGGCGAGATCGAACAGTTGCCGCCGCCTTTTTCCGCCAAGAAGATTGGTGGAACGCCGGCGTACAAGCTGGCTCGGGCGGGAAAGCCAGTGGACCTCAAGGCCGCCAGGATTCGGATTTCATCGTTTGAGATCGTGGCCCTGGACGGTGCGGAGGTCACATTCACTATGCGCGTGAGCGCTGGCGGCTATGTGCGTGCCGTGGCTTACGAAATGGGCAAGGATCTGGGCTGTGGGGCGCATTTGAGCAGTCTGCGCAGAACCCAGGCCGGGATCTTCACGCTGGACGACGCGCGCGCTTTAAGTGAACTGGAGCCGTTGTCGGGCAATCTCGAAGCGCTGGCCCGGCAGTGCCGGCATCCGCGCAGCCTTCTGCCCGAGATGCCGTCGGTGACCGGCGATCCATTTGTTCTCGGCCGGCTGCGGAACGGTGCGCAGGCGAATCTGCCCGAGTTCTCCAAGGCGTCCATGGTGAAAGTCTTCGCGGACCAGCGTGAGTTGGTCGGCATCGCGAAGCGCGTTGCCGGAACCCTGTTTCAGCCGGTCGTGGTGATGGGGTGAAAACAGTGGATGCGGATCACTGTTTTCGCAGCAGCGGCTTCAACGTCGGAAACAACGTATCGGCGATGATGTCCGAACCCTTGGCGGTGGGATGAATCCCGTCAGCCTGGATGGTGTTAGGCACATTGACAAGATCCTTGTAGATCATGGGCACGAAGGCTGCGTGATGGCGGGCGGCTAGTTCGCGAAAGATGGATTCGAAGGAGTGGATGTAATCGGCTCCGTAGTTCGGCGGAAGGGTGATTCCCGCCAGCAGGATCTTGATGTGGGCGTTTTCGAGGCCGGTGAGGACCGCATCAAGATTGCGCCGTGTCTGGTCGGGCGGAAGTCCGCGCAGCCCATCGTTGCCGCCGAATTCCACGAGCACGACCTCCGGATGCAACTGCAAAATGAAAGGAAGCTCCGCAACCGCGTCCTTGGTGGTTGCGCCGCTGGTTCCCCGGTTGTCGACTTTGTATTGGTAGCCGCTGCGGTCCAGTTTTCGTTGTAGCGCGTCGGGATAGGCCTGACCAGGTTGCAATCCATAGCCGGCAGTAATGCTGTCGCCGAAACACACCAGGAGGTGCCGGCCTTCGGCGTGCGCCGGAACCCCGAGGATCAGCATCCAAAACGAAACGATTAGGAACCGGCGAACGTCCACACTAACAGTGTAAAAGCAGAAACAGGGTCGGAGCCGGACGAAACCTGCAGCCCCGGAATTGCGTAACAGATGGAGTGGCTCGCACGGCTGAGGGTGACGGTGTTTTTCCTGAGGGAGAGAATCGGGTGATTGAAGTTCGAGATGCACAGAAGTGGATCCAGAACGGCGCACGTCGCGTGGACATCCTGAAGGGAATTTCTCTGACCATCCCGGCGGGCCAGTTTGTGGCCATTGTGGGCGCGAGCGGCAGCGGGAAGAGCACCCTGCTCGGGCTCCTGGCCGGGCTGGACAGTCCCAGCTCGGGGGAAATCTGGCTGGATGGCATTCCGATTCACAACCTGGCTGAGGCGCAACTCGCCGCCGTCCGCGGGCGCAAGATCGGCTTCGTGTTTCAGTCCTACCAACTTATCCAGACGCTTACGGCGCTGGAGAATGTGCTGTTGCCTTTCGAGCTGAATTCCGATGGGAATGGCGTGAAGCGGGCGCGCCGATTGCTCGAGGAAGTCGGGTTGGCGGACCGCGTGGATCACTACCCGGTGCAGCTTTCGGGGGGGAGCAGCAGCGCGTGGCACTGGCGCGCGCATTTGTAGTGGAGCCGCCGATTGTGATGGCCGATGAGCCGACCGGCAACCTCGATTCTGCCAACGGCCGGCTGGTTCTGGACTTGCTGCTCGAGCGGAACAAGCGCGCCGGGACCACGCTCGTCCTGGTGACACACGATGCGGAAGTGGCCAGCCGGGCAGATCGCAAGATCGTGCTCAAGGATGGCCAGGTGGTGGAAGACACGTTGCCGTTCGAAGCTCCGATGCCTGCGGAGGCTGGGCAGGTGAGCCGTGGCTGATGCGCCGGGAGAGGTAAACGGACAACGCGCGCTTAGCTGGAAGCGAGCCGCCGCCATCGCATGGCGCGACCTGAAGTCCGCGCCGGGCAAGTTTGGTTTCGTGGTGCTTTCGGTCGCAATTGGAGTGGCCGCACTGGTGGGTGTGCGCGGATTCAGCGAAAGTTTTCGACGCACCTTGTCGACTGAAGCGCGATCGCTGATTGCGGGTGATCTGAGCGCACGCATCTTCCACGTCCCGACGAGCGACGATGACCGAAAGGTTGAAGCGATCGAGCAGAATATTCCAGGCAGCCGTTCGACGTGGGTGACGGAGACACTTTCGATGGCATCGGTACCGCCTGACCCGGTGCCGCTGCTGGTTGCTCTCAAAGCGGTCGATCCCGTCGAATACCCCTACTACGGGAAGGCTCTGCTCGAACCGGAGATGAGCCTGCGGCAGGCTCTGGACGGCGATTCGGCCGTGGTAGCCGATGAGTTTCTGATCCGCCTGAATGCGCATGTCGGCCAGACCCTCCGGCTGGGTGGACGCAACGTCAAAATCGCCGCGGTCCTGAGGCAGGAACCGGACCGCATCAGCGCCGGTGCGGGCATGGGTCCCCGGGTAATGATTTCGAACGCGGCATTGCAGCGCACGGGCATTCTAGCGCCGGGCAGCCGGGCGAGCCACCGGCTGCTGTTGAAGTTGCCGGACAAACTGCCCAAAGGAATCGACACGGTCAGCCTTCGCAAGCAGTTGGAATCCGCGCTGGGCGAGGCGCAAGTGATTGATTACCGGGAAGGGAATCCGGCGCTCACCGAGGGACTCGATCGCGCCACCGCCATCTTGAGCCTGATTTGCCTGGTCGCCATGGTGCTGGGCGCGATTGGCGTGGCCATGGCGATGCACGCCCACCTCGAGCAGCGCATGGATATGCTGGCGATTCTGAAGGCCATGGGGGCGGGTTCGACCGACCTGCTGCGCATCTTTCTGCTCCAGACCCTGGGCCTGGGGCTGGCCGGAGGCCTGCTCGGAGTGGCCGCCGGAGTGGGCGTGATGGAAGCGCTGCCGGCGGTGTTTGGCAAGCTGTTGCCGGTACGGATCACGCTTGAGTTTCCGTGGCGCTCGGTGCTGGCTGGACTGGGTACCGGGCTGCTGACGACATTGCTCTTCTGCCTGCCTCCCCTGCTCGACGTGCGCGCGATTCGGCCGGTTCTGGTGCTGAGACGGTTAGTTGAGCCTGGCCCGGAGGGCATTGGCGGCTGGTTCGCGCGTCTGTGGGCTCGACGGCTTCAGCTGGGGCTGTCGTTCGCGGTCATTCTTGCGTTGGGTGGGATCGCGTGGGCGCTCTCCGACTCGGCCATGATCGGGACCTGGTTTACGCTGGGGCTTGCCACGGCGCTGCTGGTTCTGCTGGTACTGGCAGCGGTGACGTTGCGGACGGTGCGGGCTCTGCTGAATCGGGTGCGGTTGCGCCTGCCCTCCTCCGTGCGCCATGGGCTCTCCAATCTTTACCGGCCGGGCAATCAGTCGGCCGCGGTGCTAGCGGCTCTGGGCACCGGGGTCATGCTGATTCTTGCGGTCTACCTGATGCAGGCGTCGCTGTTGCGCGAAATTCGCGAGACCGCGTCGCCGAGTTTGCCCAATGTTTTCCTGATTGATGTGACCACTGATGAGGTGGCTGGAGTGCGGGCTTTTTTCCAGCACCAGGCCGGCGTGACCCAGGCGCTCGATCTCATGCCGGGCATCATGGGACGATTTGTGTCGCTCAACGGGAAGACGGTTGAGCAATTGAAGGACAAACACTATCCCCGCTACCTGCTGCAAAGTGCGGAGTTGAGCTGGTCGGATTCCCCTCCGGCAGGGGACAAGATAACCCAGGGCAAATGGTGGACGGACGGAAGCGCACAGGAAATCGCCATCGGCGAGGGCGCGGCGCGCCGGCTGGAGTTAGGCGTCGGTTCGCAAGTCGAGATTGAGACCGCATCGAGCGGCGTTCACAGGCTGAGAGTTGCAGTTGTGTACAAGGCCGACGGCGAGCACATGGGTGCGCGCATTCCGTTTGTGCTGCCTTCGGGGCAGCTCAAGAACGATGTGGCTACGTGGTATGGCGGAGCGCACCTCGATCCCCGGCAGATCCCAACCATGGAGCGCGCCTTCTTTCTGGCGTATCCAACGGTGACGGTCATCAACATTGCCGATGTGCTCACGCGCATCGAGACCGTGGTCGACCAGATCACGGTTGTGATTCGGTTCCTGGCCGGCTTCTCCATCTTCGCCGGGTTGACCATTCTGGCATCGAGCATCGCCAGCACGCGCTTCCGCCGCATGCGGGAAGCGGTGGTGTTGAAGACGCTCGGCGCCACACGCATGCGCATTGTGCGGACGTTCAGCGTGGAGTTCGGCGTGCTAGGGCTGCTGGCGGGGCTTGTGGGCGTGATTTTTGCGAATCTGCTCACGCGGGTTTTGCTCCACCGGATGCAGGTGGGCTTTCATATTGAATGGCCAGCTGCCGGCGTTGCGCTTGTGGGTACGGCTATCCTGGCCACTGCCACCGGATGGATCGCCAGCTACCGCATCCTGGGGTTAAGGCCCCTCGAAGTTCTGCGCGAAGAGTAAGGTGGCTTGCTCGAAACGACCGGCTTTACAGTTTTACAGGGCCAGGGGGGGAGGGGTACCCGTCCCGGCTCGAGGTTTCCGTTGCAAGTTATTGAAGGAAAAGTTGATATGGGCTCCATCGCGCAAATGAAAACGGTCCAAAAGGGTCGGTTTAGGGTTCCATAAGCGTTCAGAACGAAACCGAGTTGCTTTCGGTCCGCTGGGTTCTGCCTGAGGCCGTGCTTCGATCCTCTCTTCCACCTCTATTGTGGCAAAACCGTTCGAAAGAAAGTGCAAAAGCGCGCATTTTAGTTCAAGAACGAGACGAGGCTGGCGGCTCGCCGCTCCTGCGCAGAGGATCAATCAGCGCGTCAGGGTTCAGAGATCAGGGAACAGAAATCAAGAATCGCAAAATTCACACTTGACATTGACCAGACAATTCACAACCATATGGTTGTGGATAATCTGGGTACAACATTCGCGGCTTTGTCTGATCCAACCCGCCGGGCAATGATCGAACGACTCTCCCATGGGCCTGCCTCCGTGCATGGATTGACGGAACCGTTTGCACTCTCGCAGCAGATGATTTCAAAACATATCGCCTACCTGGTGAGGGCGCGGATGGTGATCAAGACGAAGCGTGGACGAGAGAGTGTATGCACGCTTAGGCCAGAGGCGATTAAGACAGTCAGCGACTGGGCGATTAGCTATCGCCGCTTCTGGGAAGAGAGTTTCGACAAACTGGATGTAGTTGTAAATCGAATGAAGAAGGAGGAGGTCAGAGATGACAGATAACACGGTTAGCGAGATTGAGCGGATGGTCGTTACAAGAATTTTCGATGCCCCACGCGAAGTGGTCTGGAAGGCGTGGACCGACCCGAAGTACGTGATGCAATGGTGGGGACCGAAGGGCTTTACTGCGCCCGTTTGTCAGATGGATTTTCGCGTGGGAGGAAAACTTCTCTGCTGCATGAAGGCGCCGGATGGGCAGGAGTGCTGGAATGCGGTTGAATACCACGAGATTGTTCTGCACGAGAAGATCGTTTCCTTGATGGACTTTTCGGACTCGAAAGGAAACAAGGTTGACCCTGCGACATTAGGAATAGAACATGAAGCCATAGACGGGGCATACGACGTGACCATCTTTGAGGATCTCGGAAACGGCCAGACGAAACTCACCTTCATTGGAAATGAACCCATGGAGAGCGCGAGAAATAGCGGTCAAATGGAGGGCTGGAACGAGATACTCGAAAAAGTTGCCGCAGTTATTGCGGGGCTAATGCGGGCGAAATAGGAAGTTGCCGTTTTGACGATCGTCCTGCGCGAGATACAGCTGAGGCTGGCGGCGAAGGCTTGGTTAGAACAGGCTTCTCGCCGCGCGGCCGAATAGTCGCTAGCCTTAGTCGCCTTTTCGGATAAGTGACCCTTGGCTGAACTGTTGGCTTCAGGTCAAACCACGTTTCCAGGACTGCAAAGTTGGAAACGCGCATTAGCGATGATGCGTAAACCAGATTGGAGTTTCGACACAGCTTCGGGATGGGTGCTAGCGCTATCCCAGGTCTCAGAATCGAGACCTTGGGCACCCAATTTCCTGCTTAGTCCTGTTCGCCAAAGCTGGGCCACCCGCCAAGCACTTTCGTCTCAACATCTTCATCGGGACCCTTCTTAAGGCGATAACTGGAATTTCGTTTTGGAGATAGATCGCGTCTCCTTCGGTTGCTCATTGATCTCGAGATTTAACCCTCAGTTTGGCTCAACCCGTTCTTGCCGGGACTGATATCGTGAGGCGCCGATCAGAGGAGGTAAGGCACCAGGGCAGCGGTGTGGCGAGCATAAGTGGCATACGCCTCGCCGAATTGGGAGCGCATCCACTGTTCCTCCATACGGAGCTTGATCCAGAGCGCGAGGAAGATGAGAACGAAAACGATGAACCCCCGCAACTGGGAGATGGCAATCGCCATGCCAAGGAACCCGGTCAGAATGCCCGTGTAGATGGGGTGACGGACCACGGCATAGGGACCGGTGGTGATCAGCTCGTGGCCTTGCTTAATGGTGACGGAACGGCTCCAGTTGCTGCCGAGGTGCTGGCGCGCCCAGATGGCGAAGAGAAGGCCGGCGATGGTGACGGCCGCTCCCATCCAGAAGGGCAATAAGCCAGCCGGCCAGAGCTGCAGGTACAGCCCGGGCAGCGGGATGCGAGTTGTCGAGAGAAGAACGATCGCGATCAGAAAGATGAAGACACGCAGGATGCGCGAAGCAGCAGGCTCGAGGCGCTGGGTGGATTTGGTATTGGCGGCTTTGATCTGCCAGTAGAGAAGAAAGACAATCCAGATCACGGGAAAGAAAGATTCGTAGAACCAGAGCATGCAGGGCCTCCGGGCGCTGGAGGTGTCTACGCCGGCGAGCGAGGGGAAGTTCCAGGGCACGCGACATCTGTGAGGGCTTTGTCAGTGTGCTTTTGGCATTGATTGTTGGATCCGGTTGCCACGGCGACCTTCAATCCTCATGACAAGGACTGCTGGATTCGTTGTCTCCCACCCTTTCCGCAAGAAAAAGCGGAAAGGATAGGGCACGGAGGTTCGTGGTTGCGTCCGCTGTCATGCTTGGCCGTTACTCGCTGGAGCGAGTCGGGCTGCTCAGGATGACAGCGGGCTGAGATAGGGAAAAAGCTCCCCATCAGAAATCGTTTGAGTTTTCGGCGGCCGGCAATACGTCGTCCACGCTGGCCCACCAGACGTAGAGCGTAGGTAACAGGAACACTCCGATCACCAGGTTTGCCAGCAGTCCGCCCACGATAACAATGGCAAAAGGGCGCTGCGAGTCGGAGCCGATGGCATGCGACAGGGCGGCCGGGAGCAGGCCGAGCGTTGCCACCAGCATGGTCATCATCACCGGGCGCAGGCGCAGGACGGAACCTTCGACGGCGGCTTCAACGATGTGCTGTCGACTGGATTCTTCCATCCCTTTGCGCCGCCCGCGCAACTGGTTGATGAACTCAATCATGATGACGCCGGTTTCAACCGAGACGCCGAAGAGGGCAAGGAAGCCGACCGCGGAAGAGACGGAAAAGTTGGTGTGGGTGAGGAACAGGGCGAGCGGTCCTCCGATGGAAGCCATGATGACCGAGACCAGGATCAACATGGCCCACTTGAATGAGCGGAACATGGTGTAGAGGATTAGGAAAATGGCCAACACGGTGACAGGCACGACGATTTCCATGCGCTTGTCTGCGCGTTTCTGGCTTTCATACTCGCCTGCCCACTCGAGATGGTAACCCTGGGGCAGTTTCACGTTGTGCTCAACGCGCGCGATGGACTCTTCGACGGTGGAGCCCAGGTCTCGTCCGCGGACGGAGTACTTGATTGCGATGTAACGCTGGCCGCCTTCGCGATTAATCTGCTCGGCGCCGTCATCGGTAGTCGCGGTGGTTAATTGACCGAGGGAAACGCGTTCGCCGGAAGGGGCCAGAAGGCGGATGTTCTCGATGGCTTCGCGCGTGTCGCGGTACTGCTTTTCATAGCGCAGGGTTACGTCGTAGCGTGCTTCCCCCTGTTGAACCTGGGTGACGGCGTTGGAACCAACGGCGGTCTGGATGGCGTCCTGAATATCGGAGACGTTGATGCCCCAGCGTGCCGCGGCGGCGCGATCGACCCGGAAGTTCAGATTGGGCTGGCCGACGATGCGAAAAATCCCCAGGTCGCCGACACCCGGAACGTTGGCCATCTGAGCCTGAATGAGCTCGGCGGTGTGTTCGAGGAGGCGTAGATCGTCGCCGTAGAGCTTAACAGCGAGTTCGCCTTTTACGCCGGAGACGGCTTCTTCCATGTTGTCGGAGATAGGTTGCGAATAGTTCCAGAGAACGCCGGGAAACCTGGAGAGCTCCGTATCGAGAGCGGCGATCAGCTTTTCTTTGTCCTGGTGGAAGACGGGACGCCACTGCTCCTTGCGCTTGAGATCGACGAAGTACTCGGTGTTGAAGAAGCCGGCGGTATCAGTGCCGTCGTCGGGACGGCCGGTCTGGCTGACAACCTGGGTGACTTCAGGGAAAGAAGCCATCACCAGGCGCGCCTTGTTGGTGAAGTCGATGCCGGCGGTCGGCCCTTCGCTGGGGGGCAGGGTTCCGCGCACCCAGATGGATCCTTCGTCCAGATGGGGCAGGAATTCCGAGCCGATGGGGCCGCCCACGGTGAGGTAAACGGCGATCAGGAAGAGGACGGTCGAGATGCCTAGCGTCCAATTGCGATGGACAATGGCTGCGCGTATGGCCCTGCGGTAGCGGACCGTGAGCCACTCCATGATGGGGTTCTGCCACTCCTTCGCACCTTTGCTGAACAACATGCTGGCGGCGACGGGCGCGATGAGTATGGCGAAAATCAGGGCCCCGATCAGGGCAAAGGTGACAGTCCAGGCCATGGGCTTGAAGAGGCGGCCCTCCACAGCCTGAAGAGTGAAGATGGGAAGATATGAGGCGATGATGATGCCGCGCGCAAAGAAGACCGGCCGCTGGACTTCATGTGCGGCATCGCGAATCATCTGGATGGGCGTGCGAGTGTCGTCGGTGTGCGCAAGGTGGCGGACGATGTTTTCGATCATGACGACCGAACCATCCACCAACATGCCGAAGTCGAGTGCGCCGAGCGAGAGCAGATTGGCGGGAATGTTACTCAGGTCGAGACAGATGGACGCGAATAAGAGTGAGAAGGGAATCGTTAGGGCGACAACAATTGCACCGCGGATGTTGCCGAGGAACAGAAAGAGGATGATGGAAACCAGAATCATGCCCTCGGTGAGGTTGTGCTCGACGGTTTCGACGGTGAACTTTACCAGGTCGGAGCGGTCGAGGAAGGGAACGATCTTGACGCCTTTGGGGAGTATGCCGGGATGGTCTTTATCCCCATTGAGCCGGTTCACCTCCGCGTGAATGCCCTGCAGGACCGGGTCGGCGGGGTCGCCCTTTTGCAGAAGGACGATGCCTTCGACGGTATCCGGATTGTCGACGATCGTGTCTTTGCCGTTCTCGGTGTGGTGCCAGGCCCGGCCGATCTGGCCCAGTCGAATCTTCGGTCCTTGCTGAACAGTCCCGAGATCGCCGATCTTGATGGCTGCTCCGTTGAACGATTTCACGGCGGTATCGGCGATGTCCTGTACCGAGGTGAACAGGCCGAGTGCCTGAACATTGATTTGCTGGCTGCCCTCTTCAATGAAGCTGCCGCCGCCATTGGAATTGTTGTTGGCGAGTTGCTGCTCCACCTGGCCGATCGAGAGGCCATACGCGCTGAGCGTATTGGGATCGAGATGGACCTGGTATTCCTTGGTGGGGCCGCCGAAGCTGGAAACATCGACAACGCCCTTGACGCTCTTGAAGTCCTTTTCCAGGGTCCAGTCTTCGAGGGATTTTTTCTCCATCACGTCGTAGGCAGGGTTGGTGCTTTCGACGGTGTACCAATAGATCTGGCCGACGGGGCTCCAGTCGGAGCCCATCTGCGGGGTGAGGCCGGCCGGGAGGTTGACCTGGCTCAGGCGCTCAAGCACGTGTTCGCGGTTCACGTCGCTCGTCGAGTCGTCGTCGAAGATGAGCATCAGGCTGGACAGCCCTGCCAGCGTGGTCGAACGAAGATGGGTGAGGTGCGGGATACCGGCCATCTGGATTTCGACCGGTACGGTAACCTGGCGTTCGATCTCTTCGGCAGAACGGCCCGGCCACTGGGTGATGATCTGGACGTAGTTGTTGGCCACGTCGGGATAAGCTTCGACCGGCAAATTGCGAAACGACACGACGCCCCATGCCGTGAGCACGACTACTCCGCCAAGCACCAGCCAGCGGCTCTTGAGCGCGAAATCTACGAGAGCGCGAATCATTATTGGCTCCCCGCGGTTTCGAGCATCAGGGCATTGGCGACGACCTGCTGACCGGGATTGATGCCGGAGAGGATTATCTGGCGATTTCCGCTGAGCATCTGGCCGGTGCGAACCTGGGTTCGCCGGAAGTGATTGCCGCCGGCGGGCACAAAGACCCAGTCACGGTCATGGAGGTGGAGCACGGCGTCCGCGGGGACGGCGGCGTGGGCCTCGGTTTTGCGGCTGGTGAAAGAAGCTGTGACAAACATGCCCAGCTTGAGGAATCCGGGATTCGCGACCTGGATGCGTACCTTGGCAGTACGCATCTGGGGGTCAAGCACTGGTCCGATGTCGCTAACACGTCCCCTGAGGGGCCTGTCCGGGTAGGCGTTCAATTTGATCGCCGCTTCCTGACCCAATTGCAGCTTGGGAATATCGTTTTCGTACACATCGCAGAGGACCCAGACTTCTGTGAGGTCTGCAATAGTAAAGGCAGTCGCCGAGCCGGAAAGGCTTACCCCCGCAGCCGCGGCATTGGTGATGTTCTGGGCGATGATGACGCCGAAGATCGGGGCATTCACATCAACGACGCTGGTGGGATGATTCTTGTCCACACCAAGGATCTGCAATTGCTGATCCGCGGCATCGAGGTCGGCCTTTGCGTTGCGCTCGGCATCGTCGGCCTGCTCGAGCATGGCCTGGGAAATAGCGCCGTGCTGGAAAAGATCCCGCGCACGGATATCGGCCTTATTGGCGAGTTGCTCGTCATTGACCGCCTTCAGATAGGCGTCGAATGCGTTTGTGACGTCAAGGCTCTGCACCCGGAACAGCAACTGGCCCTTCTTGACGTCATCACCGAGGCGCACCTTGATATCGACGACGCGGCCGTTGGCGAGGGTGATGACTGGAACCTCGCGCGAAATATCCGGGGAGACGGTTCCGGTGGCGTTCAACTCCGGGGCTAGCTTCATTCCCTCAGCGGTGATCAGCGGGAATCTCGGCAAGTCGTTCTGGTCAATGGTGAGCAGATTCATGTCGGGCACTTGGACTACCTGGGCCGGCGGCGGAGCGCCGTTGCCCTGATCCTGCTTCTTGCACCCGGCTAACCCGATGAGGCCCCAGGCGGCAAGCGCGAAAACTCCGTTGCGATAGGGGCGCGGGATCATGGGATCACCTCTCGCCCCACGGCAAGATTCAGTTGTCCGGCGGCGTTCAGATACGAACCAATCAACTGTAAGTAGGCCAGCTGCACGGTGCGGTAATCGCTTTGGGCATTGAGCATGTCGATGAGGGAGGCGCCGCCTTGCTGGTAGGAGTAAGTCACGGTGTCGCGCACGCGGGTGGCCTGGTCCTTGTACTTTGCCTTGTATGGCTTGAGGAGCGCGAGACTGCTCTCCACCTGGGCATAGGCGGAATCGACGTCGCTGAAGACCTGCGCCCGCGTGGCTTCGCTGGCCTGCTTGCTCTTTTCGATGTCGATGAGGGTGCGCTGCTTTTCACCCTGGTTGCGATCGAAGATGCGCAGGGGAATGTTCACTGCGACACCGAGCGTCTGGGTGCCGTCGGGGTTATTGGTCGAGGAGTTGTATGTGTACCAGCCGCTGAAGGTAGGGTCGGTGGAACCATTGGCGTCAGCCAGCTTGTGATTGGTTTCGGATTGCTGAATGGCCTGGAGTGCGGCCTGCAAATCGGGCCGGGCATCGATCGCCGCCTGTCGAAAGTCGTCGAGCGACTTCAGGGATTCGGAAAAATCGAACGGACCGTCGACGTCGAATTTCTCTACCGGGCCTCGGTCGTTGAGTAACTGGAGGAGCTGGATCTTCGCGGTACGCAGGTTCACCATCGCGGACTGGATCTCGGTCTCATACTGCACCCGCAGCAACTCGATGCGATCGAGATCGACCTGCGCGATGTCGCCGGCCCGGAAACGATCGCGGCTGATTTGGATGATGTGATCGTAATAGTCGAGGTCGGCTCTGGTCAGTTCGAGAATTGCCTTGGTCTGCAGTGTGTTTATGAACGCGGTGTGAAGCGTGAACTCGAGAGTGCGCTGCAGGTCTTGATGTTCGGACGCGGCGATACGCGTGCCCTCCTGGGCACTCTCGAGGCGCAGTTCGCGCTTGTGCTTCCGCTCGTGCAGGTAGCTGACGGTGGGAACAACGTATGTTCCCTTGAGAGGCTGCCACACGCCATTATCCGATGCGATCTGAGTGCCGTCTGCGGAGAGATTGAATGTTGGGTTGGGGCGCAGGTCGGCGGTGACCTCCTGGGCGCGCGTCTCGTCTACGCCCAGGGCATCGGCCTTCAACGCGGGATTCGCTGCTTCAAACCTGGCCTTGACCTGCTCCCAGGTGAGCACCTGCTGTGCGCCCATGTAGCCAGGAGCAGCGGTAAGAGCCGCGACCACCGCAACACCAGACAGTGAGAAGAAAGTATGTTTCATACACGCCCTTGCGCCTGGATCGGCGCGACGAATTATGACGGGAACGTTGCAGAGAAACTGGAAAGAGCGGGGACGAAATCAGGCCACGGGTGGGGGGCGATTGTCGATCCCGGCGATCTCGGGGTGTTGCGGTTCCACAACCGCAAGGAGACTTGGCGCGATGAACCGAACGAAGCCGAATCCAAGGCCGGAGATCATCGCGGGCTGAATCACGGCAAGCATAGGCTGAACCGGGCTTGGGTTGGAAGGAACCAGGTGGTCCCTGCGTAGGTAGTTGTCAGCTTCTGAAGCGTTTTGGATGGCCTGGAGGTCGTCGCTCACGGAAATAACCGGAAACAGAATCGCGATAAGAACGGCCATGGCGATGACCTGTCCTCGACATTCCACGTGTATTTGACCATTGCTGCGCAGCCAGAGGGTTACAAGGACTCCAGCCACAACCAGCCACGCGAGATTGAAGAACAACTCCATTTGTGTACCTACTTTAGAGGTGGAGCATCCATCCGGGCAAGCGGGGCTCCATGGCAATTGACGATAGAGCCCTCACCGGCAGGGAATAAAATCGAGGGGTTCAGCAATGAAAATTGGACGCCGAGCGGTAGGTTCGGCCGTTTGACCCCCTCCCGCAGATGCCCTTATGATAGATAGGTTGGTTCAGCCAGGGACCAGTGGATGCGTGTGCTGTGAGTCAAGAGCGCGCGATCTGTGCGTGTTGCCCCCTCGTTCAATGGTAGGACAGCTGACTCTGGATCAGCATATCGGGGTTCGAATCCCTGGGGGGCAGCCAAGAGCAATAAGGCATTCTTAATCAATAAAATACGGAAATTATCTAACCTGGGTTGCAGTGCAGGGCCTCAGCCTGGTCCTAGTGTTCGCTAAATCTCTGGATGGCTGTATCGAATAGCATCGAGGCTGTGACCGGCTTGAGTGTTGCTCCTGCTGGCGCCAATGATCGCTCTCATGCCGCTCGCCACCCTCGCGGCCGTGGTCATTGTCTATTCCATCGGCCTCATCAAGCCCGCGGAGTTCCGCGCGATCCTAAGCGTTCGGCGTACTGAATTCATTTGGGCAGTGGTCCTTTTTCCGGGGTCGTTTTCCTGGGAACGCTCAAAGGTATTATCGTTGGGATCGTCGTCTCTCTCTTCTCCCAGGCATATCAGGTCGCTGATCCGCCCGTGTACATCCTCGGACCAAACGGGGCACCAATATCTTTCGCCCCCACTCGGAAGAGAACCCCGACGACGAGGATTTTCCGGGTTTGCTGATTCTCCGAATCGAAGGCCGGGTCTTCTTCGCCAATGCCGGCCGGATTGTGAACAAGATGAAGCCCTTGATCGACCAGGGCAAGCCCAGGAGGCCCTTGGCGGCGCGTTGCAGCCTCGCCTGCGTTGCTCAGGCCAAAAGAGGTCCTGCCACGCTTTGCAGAGAGGACGCGCTAGCGTGCGTACCCTCCGCTGCGGTGGCTATCAAGGATCTTCGACCGCTTCTCGGCGCGCTGAGAACGCGCGTCCTTGACAACCATCCTCGCTGCGGGTGTGGTCTGATCATGAGAAGCATATCTGCTTCTCTGTTCTCAAAGAGAACCGGAAGGAGCCACGGACTCAATCGAGTTGCTAGAGACCATCAATTGAGTTACATTAATCGCAATCGTGCCCGCCAAACGGGCACAAACCGAACCACGCAGGCCGAAATTTCCAACCTCGTGCGGCCGGGTTTTCCGGGGCGGGTCAAAACCGAGAAACTCCAGCTATTACTGGCTGAGAAAAACGGGGCAAGTCACTCATATCGCCGGCAAGCGCGGCCGACAAAGGCGTAGGGGTGAGCTTCGGAAGATGCAATACGAAGACCGTTTTTCCCGACATTGATTCTTCGAGTTCTAAAGATCCACCATGTTCACGCGCAGCGCATTGGGCAATGGCCAGGCCGAGTCCAATGCGCTTGGTGCTCTCTACAGTTGAGAATCCCATGCGAAACATCTCGCGGATTGACTCGGGTACTCCAGAGCCATTGTCCATTACGCGAATTTGGATCGACGCTCGTTCTTCTTGAAGCGCGACCTGAACCAATCTCGGCGCGGAACCGTTGCTTGTTGCCTGACATGCGTTGAGCAGAAGATTATAAACTGCTCTGCCAAGCTCCCGGGAATCGACCCAGGCTTCGACAGCAGGATAGTCGTCAATTGAAAACGTCACATTCCGCGCATCGGGATGTATACGGACCATCCTCGCGGTGTGGGCGATTATCTGATTGAGTGGGTGCCGGCGGAAATTGTGAGTATGGCCGGTGTGGGCGGGCAATAGAAGGGAGTCCAGTAGGGCGATCGAGGAACAAATCGCCGAATGGACATCTTCTAGATGTTCCTCGCGTTCCGTTTGACTCCTCGTCGATTGACTCATCAGCTCTGCGTGGGCATAAACAGCGCATAAGTGGTTCCGTATATCGTGAGATATGTCGTCTGTCATGCACCCCAGGATTCCAACAGGATCCGGCTCAGAGGGATCATCGAAGGGCTGCTGCAATTCTCCAAATGTGCGAATCGGGGATTCGTGAATTTCCAGAGCAGATCGGTTGCCGGGTCGAATCCCGGGCAATTGCCCTTCTACCCTATGTTTCGACGCAGGATTGCGACTAACGACGAAGGGACGGCGGGCGTCGTCAAGCAACGCCTCGTTTGATGCGACTCCTACAGAAGGCCGAGTGTTGCTGACGGATGTGATTGCAATTCGTTCCGGGGGATTAGAAGGATCTTCGACCGTATTCTTTGCCAGCTTGGACGCGGCTGCGCCAGTGACTTGACGCAGCGTCGACCGCTGTCGATTTGACGGATCCAGTTTGTTCACCTGCTCAATCCAAAATTCGGCGGCAAGCTGGCCCGCTTCGACACCGTAGAGTTCTTCGGCCGCTGCGACAAACGCTCCCATCTCTCTCTCGGCCTCGCTGAAAAAGATTTCGGCGTCCGAGGCGAAAATCGCGTCTGTTCGATCGATTGGGAGTAGGTCTTCTCGGGGCATGGCAAACCACCTTTCGAGGGAAATCCGCTGGGACAAACCAATGCTTGACTAGGCAATGCGTGATTTGGCGCCTTGCAAAAAGCCTTCTGACGCCCAGGAAACGGCGAAACGTATGGGGCTGTGAAATGTTGAGAGTTGGGTCGTGCGTTCAGATCGGGTAACCACACCTCGTGGAGCGGCGGCCTGGGGAAGAAGCCGCCGCCCTCAGGTAGTCACGGCTTTAGTGCCTCGCGGATTCCTTCGCTGGCTTGTTGAATCGCGGCTTGAACACCGGCATTATCGTGAATTGCGTTGAGCAGCACAAAGTCGTGAATCATCCCGTTGTACCGGGTGGCAGTTACCGCAACGCCCGCGTTCTTGAGCCTTTGCGCATAGGCTTCGCCTTCGTCACGAAGCGGACAATTTTCTGCGGTAATGACGAGTGCCTCGGGCAATCCTTTGAGTTCTTCGTCGCTGGCTCGAAGCGGAGAGACATATGGATTGTTGCGTGTTTCCGCATCGGGCGCGTAGAGGTCCCAGCCATACTTCATGAATGCTCGCGTGAGAAAGCGGCCGGTGCCAAACTCGTGGTAGGAGTTGGTATCGACGCTCGCGTCCGTCGCAGGAATCATTAGCACCTGATAGGCGATCCTGGGGCCATTGCGGTCTTTGGCCATCAGCGTAAGAGCCGCAGACATGTCTCCGCCGACTGAGTTACCCGCAACCGCGATGCGGCTTCCGTCCGCGCCGAAATCGCCTGCGTGCATCGCGACCCACTTCAGCGCCGCGTAGTTTTCCTCCATCTGTGTCGGAAACCTGCCCTGCGGCAGCGGCGTGTATTCGACGAACACGCCGACCTGGCCCGACCCGACCACCAAGTCACGCAGCAGGCGCCGGTGGTTCTGGAAATTCCCCACGATCCAAACACCGCCATGGATAAAGAACAGCACTCCAGGTTTGCCGCTTACGTGGTTAGGCGTCATGATGTGCAGCTTTACCGTATGTCCGTCCTGCGAGATTGTCTTTTCAAATGTGGTAACTCCAGACATATCAACCGGAGTCTGGTTCTGAAGAGCCGTGAGGATGTCCTGCGGTTTCGGTTGTGGCAGCTCCCAAAAAGGGCTGCTGTCCTTATTGAGCTCCGCGAGGAAGGCTCTGAGCTGCGGGTCGATTCGAAGATCGGTTGCCGCATCTGGCGTTTGGGCCGCTGCGAGTTGTGACATGGTGGCAATTGCTCCTAGAGTGAGAATGGCTAAGCGTCGTAGAGATTTCATGGTGAGTTGACCTTTCCGGAAGTTCGACGATCTCGTGATCGCGGGACCAGCGAACCCTTTCTGTATCTGGTGTTCGAGGTTGGGCGGCACAAGTGTATGACCGCTCCTAACTCCTTCAGGCGACGACATAAAACCTTCAGGCGCTACGCCGTCATAACATGTTCGCGCCGTGGTCTCAGCATCTCTCCTGGCGGACGACGCGTCTGTCACAATCGCACCGGCTTTTCACATTCGCACGGCAAAATATGCGATGACCTTTCACAAGAAATACTGCGAAGCGGTCATTTGCAGCTGACGCCTGGTTGAATTCGCAAGGAAAGTCATGACGTCTCATGGCTGTACTCGATCGGAGAAAGGCTCCGTCGCGATTTGGATATAATCAGCGGGACCTGCCAATGCCGGTCGAACAAAATCCCAGTTACCGTATTTCAGGGATGATATGAACAGGATGGAGAGCGTTCTGCACAGAGCTGTCGATTTGAGGCGAGCACCTTTCCCGATCGGTGCGGCTGCATATTGTGGTCAGCCTGACTGGACTGGTTGTGCTTGGATGCCTTCGCTTCCTGAAGTCTCTGTTGATTCCGTGTTACGAATCGTCTCCATGACCAAGGCCGTAGGTGTCACGGCCGCCCTGATTTTGGAGCAGCGTGGACTACTCGACTGGAGCGAACGCGTTGAAGATATCGTTCCCTCCTTCTCGGAACTTTGTGTCATCGAGCCAGTAGCCGCCGGTGAGTTCCGCAAGCGGGCGGCACGAACGAAGGCAACACTCAAGCACCTCGCCACCCATACTTGCGGTTTGGGATACGGCTTCTGGAACGAGCAGTTGGCGCTCTACCATCGGCAACATGCCATACCACCCGTGAATTCAGGCAAGCTTGCTGCGCTCCGAAGCCCTTTGCTTGAAGAGCCCGGTGAAAGATGGAGATATGGCCTGGGCGTCGATTGGCTCGGATTAGTGATCGAGGCTATTTCTGGCGAGAACATCGACCAGTTCTGCCGGAAAGAGATCTTCGAGCCACTTGGAATGGAATGTACTGGATTCGAATTGTCGGGCGCAATGACCGAACGCGTCGTTCCGGTCTTCGTGCGAGATGAGGAAGGCGGCTTCAAGGAAGCCCCATTCAATCTCGATCCACCAAGCAGGCCGGAGATGTTTGGACTGGCTACGGACTTTATTCCACCGCTTCCAACTATCTCCGCTTTCTCCGTATGTGGCTCAATGAAGGTGTCCTGGAAGGGGTTCGGATCCTGGAACCCCAAACCATCAGCCGCTCTCTGCAGAAGGATAGTACTATCCCGCCTGTAAGCGTGGAGCGCTCCGCGATGCCGGCGCTTGTTGGAGATCTGGATTTACTTCCCGGAGCGCTGCAATCTCAAGCCCTGCCTTTCATGCGGGTCGATCAGGATCTGCCGCTTCGCCGGCGGGCAGGTTCATGTTTCTGGGCCGGACTGCTCAATACTCATTTCTGGTTCGATCCCACCGGCGGCGTCGCTGGTATTTTGATGACGCAGCTCGTGCCATTTCTGGATCCGCTCTTCATGGATGTTTATTCTGAGTTTGAACAGGCTGTCTATTCTGATCGGACGATTCATCCGAATACATCCCAGTCTTCCTGATTATGTCTGTGGATAACATCTACAAAGTACCCGAGAGATAGCCACTTTGCTTTGGCTGTTCGCTCCTCCAGCGTGCGGGACTCCCTCCGACGTATTTCCTGAACACGGTGCTGAAGTGGGTCTGACTGCGAAAACCCAGGCCGAGCGCGACGCTGATGATAGATTCGCGGGATGCCACCAAGATTTCCTGGGCGCGTCCAATTTTCTGTCGCAGGATGTATTCATGAGGCGTAAATCCTGTGGCAGCGCGAAATTGGCTGGCAAAGCGCATACGGCTCAATCCCGCAACATTGGCGAGCTCGGCCAGATAGATGGGGCGATGCAGGTTATGGCTCACATAATCCATGACCCTCTTCAACCTGAATCCCGCCAGCGCTTCTCTGGACACTGTCGCTCGACCCCGATGCAGAGAATCGATTTGAATCAGGCGCGCAGCAATCGCCAGGCTGATCCCATCCACAAAAGATGGCACGAAGGGAGTTGCGCACGAATCCCACTCGTAGAGAAGGAGCAAGAGCTTTGCGATGGTTGCGTCCGCCATCATCGATGGATCGGTGAGAGTGGTTAGAGCAGGCGCTGGGCGTTTGTGAGTCTCTTCGAAACACTCGGCCAAGAGAGCTTGTGGCAGATACATGCGAATGCCGTCGAACGGCGCTTTTTGAATGGTACGGATACCCTGGTGAGGTCCCGTCATGAGCAGGTTCTGGCGGGGTACATGTCCACGAAAGAACTCCCGGCCCCCATACTCTATCTCTGCGTCAGTCGGCTTGAGAGCGAAAGTTATGATGTGGGAGTCGTCCAGACTTTTCGGATCGGACACCAGCTCGATGGGACGCTGGACGTCTTCCAGTGTCCAGCGAGAAAATACGACCTGATCGAGAGCCCCTTCGACTCGTGGCTTTCTTCGAAATTCCCGCTCCTCGAGAATGAAACTTGACCTTGGCGCCGATGAACGCTCCACGTTACTGTCTTTCAGTTCGCGCAAGGCCAAGTTGGATCCAGATGGTTTAGTCATGCGCCTGAAATCCACCATCCGTTGTGCGGCCCAGGCCGAATTGGTGATCGCTGGCGGATTGGGAGGCCGGTGTTGGAGAACCTCCATGACCGTACAGTCGCGACCCGGCAAATGATGCTGTGTCATGACACCGTCTCTCTCAGGATCCAAATACGATGGTCCGTTTCATCGATCCAGTTTTCGATCAGGCTTGCAGTCGGGACATCGCCGAACTGCTCGCAAACGATGTGTGCAGTCCGAAGATTGTCGGCCAGCATCCGGTTGTCCTCCAGAAGCTCGGCGAACATCGCCCTGGGAGGTTGTCCTTTCTGATCGCAGTCTGTGACTCTCTGGTGTCGCACGATGTCTCCGACGGAGTACAGAACATCTCCGCCCAGTATTCTGGAGCGTTCGGCAATCGGGTCGGTCATCGCCAACAACTGACCGGCTTCTCCGTCGAGTAGGCGGTGGTAATCATGGAAATGTGGACCCGTCATATGCCAGCAAAAGTATTTGGTCTTGATGTAGAGCGCGAAGATATCGGCGAGGAGCCGTTTCAGCTCGGAACAGATCGCCGTGAGTGCTTTGCCTCTGATCTGAAGAGAACTCCCAACGGTCTTACGTTGGGGAGCTTCGGGATGAGACGGGTTCACGATTGCTCTCTTTCACCGCATTTCATGCAGTATCGCTGGCAAGCAGGGCCTGTAAGTCTGGCGAAGCCGGGCATTCGAAATGTGCAGCACAAAGACCGTACATTCCCTTGTCTCCCTGATTGCTTTTGTCTGGTGCTGACGAACTGCACGCCTTTTGCGAAGGTCGGCCGTCTTTCAAGGTGCGACGGGAACATAGGGGAAGGTCTTCGACGGTTTCGAAGTCACTGACTCTTTGCCGATCCCGAGGCTGATGGGAGTGTTCGCCGCGGTCGAGAACATGACATTGGGCGCGTTATCGGTCAGCGAACGACCGTTCCACTCCGTAAAGCCGAGCGATGCCTGTGTGCCAACCTCGTAAGGAAGCATGTTGGGGAGCAGTCGGTGGGCGATTTTTCTTCCATATTCCTGGGGGTCTTCAGCCGTTCCGTATGCGGCAACCACGGCTGCCATCTTTTTGGAAAGAGCCTCACCGTAGGTTGTGAAGTCGTCGGCTGGGCGGCCCGCATTAAGACGATTGCCGAGATCTTCGTTGTACTGGGCGAAGAGCGGCGGTATCATCGGCAGACCGATGCGATTAATGGAGCGCCATCCTCCCGCATCCGTGGCCAGCGAGGCCACGGCCCACACACCGATACGCCTCTTGCCACCTGCATCTGCGAGTAATTCGCTGTCCGGAAGTTCCAGCACAATCGCGTACACGGTCTGACCGGCAAAAAAGTTCTTCGCCTGGCTCGGGTCCCAGCCGGCTAGATCCACCACGGTGCCGTCCTGGAACGCGTGACCCACGGCGTGTAGCACCGTCGGCTCAATCCAGAACGGGTCACCGGCGTGGCCGGCCCAGGCGCGCACACCCGAAGGTGCGGTAACCGGTTCGTCGGTTGCCCCTTGCGCGATCACTGTACCGGCGGCGTGCGGATCGACAGCTTCTGCCCCCCGAATGCGCCGGATGGTATAGCTCTGCTTCCCATGCTCGTCGCGCTCTTCGAACGTGATGCGGTAGGTCACCTCTTCGACAGCATCGCCGTTGAGATCGACCTTGAATTCGTACATGCCCTCCGGATGGTAGCCGGGAATCTTCGGCTTTCCCAGAGAGTGACAGATGTTGATAACGAACACAGTGCCGACCTGGCCGCGAAATGCATAGAGATCGGTGATGTCGAGGCGACCGTCCTCCCGAGCGACAGGGGAGTCGAGGTGGTGAGACATAGATCCTCCCTTTGCGGTTGCGGAATCAGATGAAGTGTGTGAATTCGATCGTGGACCGCTGTGCGCCGACAGGGCCCGGACGGCCAGGGGCAGGTTCGCCCCAATCGCCAAGGTCGCGCCGCCAATCAGAATTCGCCGACGCGATATGTTTGCGCTTCCGTTTGCTTTTCTTTCCATCCGTTCGGTTGATCGCATTTGACTCTGTGACCTCCGAGTGTGTTTTCAATCGATGTTGGGTTGGACCTCACCTGGTTGGCGCCGATCCGGTACAGGCGAGATGGTTGATCGGACCATCCCAGGGTCATTGATTCCTCTGCTCGAGCGTTGGTCTAGCCGTGCTTCCGTCGGCCTATACAGCCGTTTCGCGGAAGATGAACCGATGGCTCTATCAATAGCGAAATTGCGGACGCCACATAAGACCCGATTGGGTGGACCGGAAACCACCCTTTTAAATCCGGATCGCCTGGAAATCGAGGTGCGTGATAAGCTACCGGCACAACGACGCGAGCGTGCTTGTGCTAATCCGTTTGATTTCCGCAGGATTGGGGCTCCGCAAGGTGGGCGGGGCGCTGACATCGGCCGTTGTGGTCGCCACATTATTCTGCGCGCCGTCATCTGCGCTCAATCCCGAGTGGCGCCTCTATCAGTATGGGCACCGGGCATGGAAGATCGGAAACACATTGCCTGCCGGCGGAGTGAATGCAATCACGCAGGATGCAAAGGGCTATCTTTGGCTGGGAACCACAAATGGCCTCCTTCGTTTCGACGGGGTACGCTTCACGCGGTGCGACTCACTTTCAGGAACTCCCCTAACCGGCGCGATACTCTCGCTGCTGGCTGACAGAGATGGAAGCCTCTGGATTGGCACTACGGACGGGTTGAGGCATTGGGACCACCAACGCCTTTCTTCCTATGCCGAAAAAAATCGGGAAATGGCTGTTTTGTCAATGACGCAGGACAGAGAGGTAGTGTCCTAATTTGAAATCCACGGCCTTATGCCTCCGCCGTGGCAGCCAACTTGCTGCGAATCCAGTCTGAGACGCTCTGCTTGCTGGCTTTGGCCGCCGCTTCGATAGTCTGCAACTCATCAGGTGTGAGGCGCACACGCAGCATTGCGGCTTTGGCGTTTCCCTTTGGCAGTTTCGGTCTACCTGGCTGTCTCTTAGTTGCTTTTGCCACGGCTCTTATGCTCCCGGATGATTACGGCCTGTACAGCCGTTTGGGGTGAAATTACAGGTGGGATATGAAGTACGGTCACGCTCTCGCGTGGTTTAGCTGGATCGTCAGTCTCATAGGTCCACGCATAGACTCTGTGTGTCTGCGGATGCCCGTAGAGTTCGAACACCTCCACCACGCCATCCCAGACCGTTCTCCCCTGAAAGGTTTCCGTCACAGGCACGCTCTGGAGGTGTTTCGGATGCGCCTTATGTAGCTGCCTGATGACGCCAGAAAGCTCTTCGATGTGGGCAGGGATCATGCTGTCGCCTCCAGCAAGTCCCCAACGGTCCAGAATGACGGCGCAACGCCAGCAGCCATCGCGGGGGTGCAGCGCAGCGTGTTGTGACGACGTACGAAGTTGTAATAAGCGAAGTGCAACCCTACAGCCGCCGCAAAGTTCTCGCGCTTCTTGCTGAATGCCAGTGTGAGGCGAGTGAGCCGCCGCATGTGCAGCCGCGTGGTAGCATTCAACCGCTCGACATAGCTGGTCGAAATCAGGTCAACATTGGGGTTCCCGGTGACGACTTTCTTCTCAGAGGAAACGAACTCCGGTGCGCTGTAACGGCGGTGGTCGGCGGCTTCCTCATGGCCGTAAGTCTTGATGATCTGCGCATAGTCCACATCCGCTCCAAAGGCGTTCTCAATCGCGCTGATATAGTCGCCCAGGCCATCGGTTGAAATCTGCACCCGATTCCGCATCCGGCTGGCTACGTCCTGTACGAAGGCGTGCGCTGCTTTCCGACCACGATCCCCGACATGGAAGGCAGGAACCAGTTTGGTTTCCGCGTCAATCGCGCACCACGTCCACACGTTGCCAAGCTGCGGATCGTCGCCCGGCTGAACGTGGCGTTCTTTCTTGCCGACAAATCCCCAAATCTCGTCCAGTTCCAGGCGGTTGCAGGGCAGATCGCGCATCGTGGTATCCATCGTGGCCGTGCAGCCCTGCCCGACGCGAACACCCAGGCGCATGATGGTATCCCGGTGAATCCCCGTCATGCGCTCGATGGAGCGGATGCTGGAACCCTCAGCCAGTGCGCTGATTACCATGATTTTCTTGTCGGTATTGAGAACGTTTGCCATACTTGCCTCACTGGAATAACTGTACCCCAATAAATGCAGAGAGTCAAGATATTTGTGGGGTACAATTTAAGAATCATTCCCGTAAGAGGCTAATTCCATGCCAAATGAACCAGAGGGAGCTGCCGAACAACAGCGGCCAAAGAATGATGCTTCCCCAGCGGCACCAGCGCCCTTGAGTCCAGAAGAAGGGAATAGTTGCAGTGTCCAGAGTCCATCCGAACACGAACAGGACTCCAATCAACAGCAACCCCCACCCATACCACCTTCCAAGTGGAGGAGGCCTTGGGATTTTTTCAGTAAGCATGAATGGGTAATGGTGTTCCTCACTGCCGTTATTGCTGCAACGGGCATTGTCGGCATTATTCTTGTCGTTGAGAGCGGCAAAGACACCGCTCGAATTAGGGATGCCGCCGAGAAACAGGCTTGCGCGGCAAGTAAAAGCGCGCAAGCAGCTCAAGATTTTGCGAGCACTGCCGCACTCATAAACGGGAATGTCAACGACGCCGTAGGAAAGTTGGATACCCAAGGAAAAATTGCGCGGACGGCGATAGAGGACGAAGAACGTCCCTGGCTTAAACTTGAATTGGCTGGTGATAGAGTCGCTGGGTCTTCCAACCCGGATTTGAGGCAGGAGACTCTTATTGTTGGCGGCCCACTCCAAATACCCATGCGCCTCTACAATCTCGGAAAAACGCCAGCAGTAAAGGTCACATCCTTCTTTTTTGCCGAAGTGACCGATAAAGGGACGAGCCCCAAGATTCCGAAAAAGGGGAGTCGAGCGGTCAGCGTCCCCCACATTTCTGGCACAATCTTTCCCGCAGACCACTCCGATGTTTCGGCTATTCGCTTTGCAGATGCACCGGTGGGACGTGCATGGAAGATAAGTCCCATTACTCCCGCAGAAGCGAACTTGCTCGCTTCCAAAGGCGCCTATGTGGCGGTCTACGGATTCACGGAATACTGGGATATTTTCGGGTGCGAACATCGAACTTACATGTGCAGGGACTTCTTCATCAGCGGCGAAAACGCTGGGAATATGTCCTGCGCATTGCGCAACGGCGTGGAAGATGAGAAGGAAGCCAAGTGCCCAAATTAGGACACTACCGGACAGAGATGGAGCTGTCTGGTTTGCTTCCTCGCTGTTAAGCATCCACAACGATGCTCTCGTTTGCGAGGTATTCCACTCGAAGCTATCCTGCTACGGGGATAGAGGCGCCGTTCCTTTTCTGACTCCGTCTCTCGCTTCCACTATGGATCCGTCAGGAACAATGTGGCTGGCTGAGAGTGAGGCGCTGATCGCCTGGCGGAATGACTCACTGAAAATCTATCCTTCTTATGCCTTGCGCAATAACACCTCGCAGGCAGGAATAACCGCACTTTCCGCTGACAGCGATGGGTCGCTGCTCGTCGGCATCTCGAAACGTGGCTCCGGCCTCGGCTTGCAGCGCTTCCGGAACGGACGCTGGACTGCAATTACGGCCACTGGATTTGACGGCAGCGCCCACAAAATCACAAAATTGCTGATCGACTCGCACGATGCCCTCTGGATCGGAACGACCGACGAGGGCCTTTACCGCCTTTATCACGGACGAGCGGATCATTTCGACAGTCACAGCGGTCTTTCTGGGGATTTTGTTGTCTCACTGGATGAGGATCGTGAGGGATCGCTCTGGGTCGGAACATCGGAAGGGCTCGATCAGTTCCGCGATCTCGCAGTGCAGACTTTGTCCAGAACGGTCTATCCTCCCGCCGAGGAATTCGACAATCTTGTTACCACGCCGGACGGAACTTTGTGGATCGGCGGGGACAGCACCCTCTACACTCTGCGCAATGGCGCGACGGCATTCAATCCGCAAGGAAAAAACGTCGAGGGCAAACAAGTCACTGCGATCTTTGGCGATCGGGTGGGCCGTATCTGGATCGGCGTGGACAACACCCTCAACCTCTTCCGCGATGGACAGTTTGCACCAGTCAGAATGGTGGATGGCGGCCCCACCGGCTTCATTGTCTCGATTGCGGAAGAAACCGATGGAACCCTGTGGGCGCTCACAACCGGCCCCCCGAGAAGGATTCTCTCCATCGATCCGCACGCGCTGCACGCAACGCCGGGACCGCAGACCGACGCCAGCAAGATTGTCGGCGATCCGCACGGCGGACTATGGATTGGGTCGAATAGCGGCGACATCCTCCACCTGTCCAATGGAACGCTTTCCTCTGCTCAGTTTGCCCACGGGTCCGGCGCCCGAATCTCCCACTTGTCCGTAACTCCGGATGGAGCGCTTCTGGCGGCGGGCGAATTCGGACTTGTCTCCCTGCGCAACGGAGCGGCTCACGTTCTTGGCGCGCGCAACGGGCTGCCGTGCACCGACGTCAGCAGCTTTGTGTTTGATGCCCAGGGCGATCTGTGGCTTTATGCACGCTGTGGCCTGATTCGGATCGACCACTCCAATTTCGCGCTCTGGTTGGCGGATCCGTCTGCATTCCTGAATCCAAAAGTACTGGATACTGCCGACGGCTTCCGGCCATTTTCACCGCCTTTTGAAGGAGCCTCACGATCCGCGGATGGAAGGTTGTGGTTTAACGGCCTGGAGGCGCTGCAGGTCATTGATCCGGCCCATCTCTACACCAACCCGGTAATTCCGCCCGTGCAAATTGAATTTTTGCGGGCAGATTTTCGCGACTTCGCTGTCGCGGACAGCTTGCGGCTTCCCCCTCTCACCCGCGATATCGAGATCGACTATTCGGCTTTGAGCTTCATGGCTCCCGAGAAGGTCGATTTTAGGTACAGGCTCTCCGGCTTCGACCACGAATGGCAGGATGTTGGCACACGGCGGCAGGCTATCTACACGAACTTGGCGCCGGGGACTTACAGGTTTCAGGTCATCGCAGGCAACAACGACGGCATCTGGAATATGACCGGCGATGCGCTGACCTTCACGATTCCACCGAAGTTCTATCAGACCCGCTGGTTTCTGGCGTTTCTCGCACTAGTTGCGCTGGCGCTGATTTATACCGCTTTTGTCGTACGGCTCCGCGTTTCGACAAGACTGGTCGAGGGCCGGATGAACGAAAGACTTCAGGAGCGGGACCGCATCGCCAGGGAACTGCATGATACTCTTCTCCAGGGTTTTCAGGGGATCGTCCTGCGGCTGCAGGGAATCGCAAAGTCGATGTCCGAGTCATCATCCGCGCGCCTTGCGCTCGAGGATGCGATGGATCGTGCCGATCAGATCCTCATCGAGGGACGCACGAATCTGCTGCAACTGCGGTCGCATTCAGGGGATTCACCAGGACTAGCCCAGCGGCTGAACACTGTGATCGCCGATCTTCAGTTGCAAAAATTCATTGCCTGCGAGCTCAGCGTTCAAGGCACGGAGTGCGTCCTGAGGCCAATCGTCGATGAAGAAGTATTTGCAATGGCCCGTGAGGCGCTCACCAACGCCTTCCGCCATTCAAATGCAACCGCGATTCGAGCGGAACTCCATTTCACCAACGCGCATCTCTCGTTCCGTTGCTCCGACAATGGAACGGGCTTGCCGGTCGCAGTGCTGAAGGCCGGCCGGGCGGAGGGGCATTGGGGGCTGATCGGACTCCAGGAACGGGCCGAAAGGTTGCGGGCACGGTTCGTCCTGCGTAAAAATGAGCCGCACGGTACCGTGATAGAGATCGTTTTTCAGGCACGGATGGTTTACGCCAGATAGAGGGATATGAAGCACGAGACGCCCATTCGCATAGTCTGCGCGGATGACCATCCGCTCATTCGGGACGGGATCGCTTTTGCTGTTGGAGACGAGAACGGTATAGAGCTTGTTGCGTTCGCGACCAACGGCGCCGAAGCCATCGAGGCATTCAAACTGCACGCACCGGATGTCATACTGATGGATCTGCAGATGCCGGGGCTCAGCGGCCTTCAGGCGTTGGAGGCCATTCGCCGCCTCAATTCTAGGGCGAAATGCATCGTCCTGACAACCTACGGAGGAGATGTCGAAGCCGCCAGCGCCCTTAAAGCCGGCGCCATGGGTTATCTTCTGAAGACCATGATCCGCAAACAACTGCTGGATGCGATCCGGACCGTGAATTCAGGGCGCAAATATATCCCTTACGAAATTGCAACCATGGTGGCGGAGAGTCTCGATATGGAGGAACTCTCCGAACGTGAAGTGGAGGTTCTGCACAGTATTGCGGCCGGGTGTTCGAACAAGATGATTGCCGATCGACTGCGCATATCGGAGAACACGGTAAAAGGACATGTCAAGCAGATCGTGGCAAAGCTCGGCGCCACTGATCGGGCAAATGCCGTGTTTCTCGCGATGCGGCGCGGGCTGCTGAATCGGTTCTGAGATGCCTCGCAACCTGCCCCGGAGACCGTCAAGCCACCAAACGGGCACCAAAACGCGCGAGCCGATTGCTGCTAACTCACTCGTGAGAAAAACCTTCAGGATATGCTGAATGAGTATTCAGAGACGTGCTAGTGTCAGCTGATTCCAGTCGAGACTTTTCTCTTGGACGAAGAATCGCCAACTCTGACAAGTGACGACAAAGACTGATGCGGCTCGGCGATCCGTATAGTCAGCGATAAGGAACGTTAGCGCGGACAACCGCCTCAGGTGCCTGACGGCCGAAGCGAGTGCATTCCTCTAACATTCGATGCTTCCGCACATGATCTCGCGTGACGTCGAGAAGTTTGTTTGGATCTCGCCCGAGCGGACGGTCAATTCAGCCAAGGCGATGATGCATTCATTGAAACAAAGCCTGCAGTTCAATGGAACTAAATGCGCGGCGGAATCGCATTTTTGTTCAAGGCCACCCAAGCTGACTAATCAACTGAGAATTGCGTTACGGCAATTGAGGAAGTCGCCCGGATTTGCGATTACAGCGATCCTGACGCTCGCGCTGGGGATTGGGGCGAATGCCGTGGTGTTCAGCGTGATGAACGCCGTGGTGCTGCGGCCGGTGAATGTGCCGAATGCGTGGAATCTCTATTTAGTGCAACATTTCAATTATGCGTCGCAGTCGTATCTCGACTATGTAGATCTGCGCGACCGGAACCGGACATTTGAGAGCATGGTGCTCTACGACATCGTCGGCCCGGTTGGCGTGGATACAGGGGGAAATGCGACGACGGCGTGGCCCTACATGGCCAGCGGAAACTACTTCGATGGGCTGGGGATTCAGCCCTACAAGGGGCGCTTTTTCCACGCCTCCGACGAGAAAGGGCAAGACAGTGCTCCGAACGTAGTGCTGAGTTACGCATACTGGCATGGGCATTTTCATGACGACCCGGGTGTGGTGGGGCGTCCGGTGCTGATTAACAAACGCCAGATCACGATCATCGGTGTGGCGCCGCCGGCGTTTCGGGGTACGGAACTGTTCTTTTCGCCGGCGATGTGGATTCCGATGATGCAGCAGCCCGCCATCGGCGGCTACAACCAAATGCAGTATCGCGGCAACCATGGCGCCTTTGTGGTCGGACATCTGAAGCCGGAGTGACAGCCGCGCAGGCCACGCAGGACCTGAATACCCTGGCAGCATGGCTGTCGAAAGCCTATCCCGCAGACGACGATGGCATTACGTTCACTCTGGCTCGCCCAGGGCTGATCGGAGACATGCTTGGCGGTCCGGCCCGTGCGTTCATGGCTGGGTTAATGCTACTCGCGGGCTTGATTCTGCTGGCTGCGTGCGCCAATCTGGGAAGCCTGTTTGCGGCGCGAACGGCGGATAGAGCGAAGGAAACGGCACTGCGGTTGGCGCTGGGTTCGAAGCGCGGACTGATCCTCCGCCAGATGCTGACAGAGGCCGTCCTCATTTCCGTGGTGGGGGGAGCGCTGGGGATGGGCGGAGGGGTGGCGATCTTGCACGTGCTGAGTGCCTGGCAGCCGATGCCCGATATTCCTATCAACGTACCGGTGAATCCGGATGCCTGGACCTATGTTGTAGCGCTGCTGCTGGCGGTCGGTAGCGGCCTGCTGTTCGGCATCATGCCTGCGCGGCAAGTAATGCGGGCCGATCCATGGCAGGTGATTCGTACCGGTGCATCAGGCGTGGCCGGCCTGAGACGATTCACGCTGCGGGACGTTCTGCTGGCGGTGCAGATTGCGATTTGTGCCGTGCTGGTTACCTCTTCGCTGGTGGCAGGGCGTGGCCTGATGCGTTCCATGCGCAGCGACTTCGGCTTTCGGCCACAGACCGTGATGCTGGCGGAAGCCGACATGCGCATCGGAGTGGCTACACTGAGGACCGGACAGTACAAATGCAGCGGCGCATGCTGGATGCGGCGAAAGGCATCCCCGGCGCAACATCGGTTGGCTATGTGGACCACCTTCCGCTGGGCGTCGGTGGTGGTGACGAGTTCGTTTATGCGGACAGCACGACAGATTTCCGGCCGACCAACGTGACCGCCGACGCGATGAACTACAACATTTCGCCGGGTTACCTTGCCGCCGCGGGCACTACTTTGCTGGCCGGGCGCGATCTGACCTACGCCGACGACAAAAAAGGCGCCGAATGTCGCATTGGTTAACCGCGAGTTTGCAGTCAAAGTCTTTGGGTCGGTGCAGAAGGCAATCGGCGGCCATTTCAAGTTTGCAGGTGGTGGAGCGCGTGCCGAGGTAGTCGGCGTTGTCGAAAACGGGAAATACCGCACACTTACCGAGGATCAGCAGCCCGCCATGTTCCTATCGTTTTTGCAGCGGCAGGCTAGCGGCACATTTCTGCTGGTGCGGTCCACCCGTGATCCGGCAGAGATTTCCGCTGCCCTCGAGCGCACCATCCGCGGGCTCGACGCGGGCTTGCCATTCATTGTGAGGACGTGGAACCACGAGATGAGCTGGGCGTTGTTCGCTGCCCGGGTAGCTACCGTGGCGCTCGGAGTTCTGGGGATGCTCGGCGCCATGCTGGCCGTGACAGGAATCTTCGGCATGGCCTCCTACACCGTAAGCAAGCGGCTGCGCGAACTGGGGATTCGCATGGCGCTCGGTGCGCGGCGGAAACAGGTATTGCGGGCGGCCTTGGGTCGAGCGTTTGTGGTGCTGGCTGTGGGATCGGTAGCCGGCATGGCGCTGGGAGTTCCGGCTTCGAAAGTGCTTTCGTACATCGTCTACCAGGCCGCGCCGAAGGATCCGATCGTCCTGGCCGGTGTGGTTTTGACAATGCTGGTCCTGGGGCTGGTCGCGGCGTGGATTCCAGCGCAAAAGGCGCTTGCTGTCAATCCCATCACGCTGATGCGCGAAGAGTGAAAAAGGTGTTCAATCTACCGCGTGGGGAACGAAAAACATCTCACGCGAATTAGTCTCGATGACGCCTCAGGTCTTGAACTGCTATTGTGCCTGGTTGGTGGCCGATGCGGAAGCGTCGTTAGCGGGCCGTTACATCTCGTAAACGGGGTGGCGGCCGTCGGAGCCCTTTCGCACCGAGTGACAGATTGACGTGTTCCAGGTCGGCCAAGTGGCAGCACAACACTGTATCCAGCACACTCGACCGAACATCCGGTTTCAAGGTGCTAGACTCTGCCCATGTCTACGTTTGTTCTTGTGCACGGGGCATGGCAGTCGGCCGGTACATGGGACCTCTTGGGACCCTTGCTTGGAAAGCATGGCCATCGGGTGATAACACCGGTGCTTAGTGGCCTTGGCACCGACCAAAGCCGTTTGTCTCCCGACATTACGCTCCAGCAACATGTAGAGGACGTTTCGGTCGAGGTATCAAGGTCCGCGGACTATGTAATCCTCGTGGGCCACAGTTACGCAGGCATGATCATCAGCGGTGTGGCAGAGATAAATCCAACTCGGGTGCGACGATTGGTTTTTCTGGATGCTTTCATTCCGGAAGATGGGCAACGCGTACTCGACTTGCTTCCTCTGGAGATGGGCACCTACTTTCGCAGCGTCGCACGAGATCATGGAGACGGCTGGCGCTTACCCGGCGGGGAGGGACATCTCGACCTCTGGGGACTTAAGCCCGGCGAGGCTCGTGATTTTGTACGCGCCCGATTATGTGATTTCAGTCTGCGTTGCTTTGAGGAGCCCCTCCGTCTTCCGGCGAATCGGAAGACCAGCATTCGATCCACCTTCGTTTCCTGCGTTGCGGAAGAATATCCAGCGAGGCCGTTCTTCGCTCCATTTTCAGCCAAAGCTCGTGCTTTAGGCTGGGAGGTCGCCGAACTGAACACCGGTCACGACTGCCATGTCGAACGCCCCGGCGAGATCGCGAACATTTTGCTCAATGAGTAAGTATCATCCCCATATAGTCACTGGCTTACTGCAAGCAATCTCTTGCCCAAACTCTTAGATTCGCTGGCACGACAAATTAAGAGCGACAAGAAAGCCCAATTTGTCTGAAACGCTATTGGCCTGTAGATCACGTTTCAATACTGGACCGCGTTGATGGCCTCTACGAATGCTCAGCCATGACGAGATTCCGGATCTAAGTTTATGTGCTCAAGACTGGCACAAATCCGATCGAACGGTACCCATACGATGCCGTGCTGCCTATGGGTCCATTACTTCCGACGAGGGCATAGAGGAGAACTGGCATGCGAAAGATATTGAGTCTTGCGGTGGGGGTGATGATTTGCGCGACGCTGGTCTTGTATTCCAGCGGCACAGCATCTGCGGACGATGATGCAAAACAGGAGATGGAAAAGATAAAGGCCGATTGGGGTGCCTGGAAAGACCTGCGCCGTGAGCTCGCCGCCAATTATGTGACTAACGCTGACAGGATTCGCCTGGCGATTTGCGATGGAGACGAGGAACAAATTCAGAGTCGTGTGGAGGATGCGGAGAAAAGCGCTCAGGGAAATTTGCAGGGCGGCTATGAGAAGCTCGCTCACGAACTCGATGAGCTTATCGATCGCGCCTCAAAATACGAAAGCGATGAGACCGTGGGCGAAGATGCGCGTAAATGGCGGGGCGTGATGAGGGGCGCCAAAACAAGGCTGGACAGAGTGCGGAATGACGGCGGGATACTGCAAGGGACGGATAACGCAAAAGTGCGCGCTCGTATCGAGATTGGCATTAAAAAGCACAAGGAATACCAAGAGAACTCTTCAAGATGCACCGCCAGCGAAGTCGATGTATCCAGTGGCCGAATCGACTGCGTCAAAGTCGACAGTGGTTATTGCAATATCATCGAGATTAAGCCGAACAATGACAAGGCTGTTGCAAAGGGCTGGGATCAGGTCAAGCGTTATCAGAGCAATGTGCTTGACGCCTGGCACGATGCAGGTGACGACAAGACCAAGATTAAGCCTGAAGTATTTGGCAGCTGCATCGACAGCGGGCAGGACCAAGAACTGAGGTTGAAAACCGATGTCGTGACCTACGATTTTTGTCCCGTGCCCAACGAAGATATCGATTCGATGATCGAGGAGCAGATACAACAATCGAAGTCGATGGAAGACGAATAGGCGGGTGGCCCAGCGCCAACGGGCTGCCCCGTCCAGGCTCTGATTGGGCGGGTCTTCCATCAAGGCCATTGAGACCACATTGGCTCAGCGTAAAGATGTGGTTGATTCCATTCTGGGGTTCTCACGCGATCGCGACCCAAGATTACCGTAGGGGAAGAGTGGCGACCACCTGGGAACAACGCGGCGCTTAGATTGGGCAACCTATCGATTTCTGGCCCGCTAAGGCAAAGAGCTGGAATGGGGCCCGGATCGCCCACAAAACCCCGAGGGCTTGATGGTTCGGTCGCCATCGGTATAATCCGATTGCTATGGCTGCGTTTAGTGCGAATGACTTCAGTGATGAGCAGGTTACGCGATTGCTCACTCGCCGTGCGTTCATCGGCGCGGGTGCCTCCACAGCCCTCGCGGCCCTGAGTTTGCTCGGGCTTGCCGCTGCGACGAAGGTCAGGTTCAAGGTTGGGGTTACCGACTGGAACCTGAAACTGGAAGGCAAGCTCGAATCCATATCCCTGGCCAAACAATTGGGGTTCGATGGTATACAGATCAGCATCGGCAAGGGGAAAGACAAACTTCCTCTTTCCGATCCCGCGTTGCAGAAAGCATTTCTACAAGAGTCGAAGCGGGTGGATCTGAAGATCGAATCGCTATGCCTCGAAATCCTGCATCAGAATTGCTTAAAATCCGACCCTTTGGGACAGCGCTGGGTGGCTGATTCGATTTCCATCGCGAAGGCTATGGGCGTGCGCGTGGTGCTCCTTCCCTTCTTTGGGAAGTGTGCGTTGGAGACAGCGGCGGAGATGGACAAAGTTGGCGACGTCCTGAAAGAACTTGCCCCGGCTGCCGAGAAGGCCGGCGTCATCTTAGGCCTTGAAGACACAATTTCCGCACGTGACAATGTGCGAATCGTGGATCGTACCCAGTCCTCCGCCGTCCTTACCTACTACGACGTCGGGAATTCCACCAATAATGGATTCGACGTGGTGAAGGAGATCCGCTGGTTGGGCAGTGCGCGTATTTGCGAGGTTCATCTGAAGGATAACCCTCACTACCTTGGGGAAGGGAAGATCGACTTCCAAGCAGTGATCGACGCGCTGGCTGACGTGGGATTTGATGGGTGGGCACAGCTTGAAACCGACAGTCCTGCCTCGCTAGAGCCCGACATGCGCCGTAACCTGAAGTTCATCCGGGGCCTGATCTCGGCTCGCAATGCCGCTTGAGGAAAGTGACCTGCGACAGATGTGATTTATGGCGACCACCGATTTCGGCCTTCAAATCAGGAACGGGAGTTGATCGTTTGGCTGAAATGAGCACGACGGGATCCACCAGGGCACGGCCGAGCGCGCTACTTGTGTGCCGGGGCAAAGCGAATCGACCAGCTCACGGCAACTCCTCCGCCGCGGAACGTAATCCCGATCAGCTCGGCGTTAACGATCTTGCTGATCTCAACCTGTTTGCCTCCATCTGTGGAGCCCTGCACGTTTTGCAACAAGAAATTGGCGGGACAGTAGATCCATGCAGTGTAGACATCGTCGTCCACCGTTTGGGATTTGCCGCTCAGCAACATCTTCTGCGGATCCCATTCATTTTCCAGTACCGAGAACACTCCTGAGATATGGCGCGAATTCCCGATGAGCTGCGGATGTCCCGCGAGTGGGTGAATTGAGATCACGCGCGTATCGTGAGGCGCCACCTCGAGTTTCAGCATTCCTCGGAACACAGCAGCAAGAGACTGGTTCCAGAAGTCGAACGCCACATACTGCTGATTAGGGTCCAGATGGAGCTTGTCTGCCACGTCGACCGTGCGCACGTCCGGTGCACTGCGCCAATTGGTTACACCAACCAGGTCGTATTGCCCCGCAATCGCGTTCACTTTCAGGTCGAGAATCTCAGGGTAGTTGTGAATGTAAAAGTCGGCACGCTGATGACGGAACGTGTCCCAGCTGTTGTCGTTGCCGCGGCTGAACAAGTCTACCGGCATCACCGGCAGGGTTGGCATCGTGGCCTTCAGCAGCTTGACACGCGACTCGGGCAACTCCGGCATTACGCTGGCCAGTGGATACACCACGCCGGTCATGGCCACATAGCTGACCAGTGTTCGCGCTTCCGCATCCGTAACGCCAAATCCGGTCATGGGATCCTCGCGGCTCTGCTCGGTTTCGATCACGATGGGCGGTCGCTTCTTCTTCGCTTCTTCCACGCTCATCGGCTCGCCCAGCTCGATCCCCTCGCCCGGCATGATGTACACCAGCAGATGATTCAGAAACAGGTTCGACATGATGGAGCTGAAAAGCGGATAACTGCCCTGCCAGTTGTTGTAAACGTCGTCGCCATTGAAGTAGGAGTCAACGAGACCGATGCTGTTCAGGGGCGTGCCCGCAGGACAAGACTCAATAAAGCGCTCCGGTCCGATCGTCTCGCGGATGAGCTTGACGCGCTCGCGATAGTTCTTCACCAGTTCGGCATGCGGGTAGTGCAAACGGCTCAGGTCCGTTGTGGGCACGTACTTCGGAAAAGCGTGTTCGCCATCGAATTTGTAATAGTCAAAGCCCCAGTCATCCAGCGTCTTGAACTCGTGCTTGAGCCAATCGAACGTCGCTGGATTGGTCTGGTCGAGCGCGGGAGTAGTGTAATCGAGCAGCACCTCGCCCTTCTTGTCGTAGACGTACCAGTCGGGATGATCCTTTACTGCTCCGGCATAGGAGTTAGGCACCAGCCAGACCCCGGCCTTCATACCGCGGTCATGGATGTACCGGGTGAGCCAGGCAGCGCCATGGGGGAACTTCTGTTTGTCCCAATTCTCAACCCAGTAGTGCTCGCCCCTGGAACCGCGGTCATAGCCATCGTCCAACTCGACGTACTCCGCCCCGTACGGCTTCAGATGGGTAGCCAGCCAGTCGGCGTTGGCGGTGATGTCCTCCTCGCGGACGGCGTCGTAGTAGCTGGTCCAACTCGACCACACGACGGGCGCGTGCGGAAAGCGGCGGTCGTCGTAGTTGCTGTAGTAGGGCACGCCAAGCACGCGTGTGTAATAGTCGCGCTCGATGCGGATAAGCGCATTGCCCGGTATCGGGAGTGTGACTTTGACCAGGTCCTGATCCGCCTGGCTGCGGTGCAGTACGGCGTCTTCTGGAAAGTCGATGGCGGTGTCGGTGTCGCGGTCGAAGAGGCTGTGAAAGCCTCCGCCCTCAAGCCGGCCCAGGCGGAGATACAGCACGTCAGGGTTCGTCCGGGGCAGAAACGACGGATTCCGGGTATAGCTGCCGCCATAGCCCTCATGCACTTCGCCCGTGCCCGACCACACCACCGGAGTTCCCTCCCGATCAAGCAGCCGGGCAAAGATGCGAGACGTGTTTGAGGGCGCATCGGCCGTGACCACGGCATGGTAGTCACTGGCTGCGATGTGGAACGTGTCGTCGCCCGAAATGCTGAGTTTCCACTCCATCGCCGGGTTGCTCGTGCGAATGGCAAGTGAATCACCCTCGGCATGAACGGTCCACTCTGTGGCAGGACGAAGTTTGCCCTCGCGTTCGATCCACAGCTTGCCGTTCTGAAGCATAGTTCCAGGCGTTCCGACCGCAACCGAGAAGGTTTCCTGTGTACTGTCCACAGCGATTACCCAGTCTCCCGGGCTCAATCGAGTCTCCGTAGCGCTCGCACGGATGCAAAGGAACGCAGTAATCAGAAAAATGACGGCAACACTTTTTGAAACCCGCATAGGTCCTCCTGCTGCGTAGGAAACACAATGGAGCGCGAAATAATTGCGCGGAAGATTCGCATGGATTCTAGCAGCAAGACCCCTTGGAACCGAGGCTTCATGATCGTGGGAAAACTGGCTATTCAGCTTTTGTTCGCCGCTCCTCTCCAACCCGAATGGAAGACGATGTGTTCAGCATCAGCCAGGGGACAGAAGGGGCCGAGTTATCAACTGGTGCAATGTCGAGAGCCCAGAGTGCCATCAAGGCAGGGCCTGGGTTTGGCTGGACGACCGCAAGACCTGGGCGCATTGCTGTTCAAGAGTCGGGCTCTTCTGCCGATAAGTAGGGAGCGGGGTTACAATCGTAGGCTGATTCCTATGGACTTGATCAAGTATCTACCACCCGAAGCAGAAAAGATCCTTCTCGTATTGTTCCTGTCCTTCCTCATCGGAATGGAGAGGGAAGAGCACAAGGCCTCGGGCGGCAAATATTCGTTCGGTGGAGTCCGCACTTTCCCGCTCATCGGCCTTATTGGCTACTCTCTCGCTCTCGTCTCCGGCTCGCAACTCATTCCGCTGACCATCGGCTTCGCGGTGATCGGCTCCTTTCTGTTACTGTCCTACTGGCACAAGCTCGCTTCCTCCGCGGCCGGCGTGACCACCGAGATGTCAGGCCTCGCGACCTTCCTTGTCGGCGCGCTGGTCTGTTACGGGCACCTTTGGATTGCGACCACGCTCTGCGTTGCCAGCCTTCTCTTACTCGATCTGAAAACGGCCCTCGAAAAGCTCGCGGTGCGCATCGCCGCCTCCGAAATTCTCACCCTCACCAAGTTTCTGCTCCTTACTGGCGTGATCCTGCCGGTCTTGCCAAACCAGGAATTCAGCAGGTTTCATATCAATCCGTTCAAAACGTGGCTCGTAGTGGTTGCCATCAGCACCATCTCCTATGCCAGCTACGTGCTTCAGAAACTCACGAAGGTGCAACGGGGACTGGTTGTCTCCGCATTGCTGGGCGGCGCTTATTCCTCCACCGCCACCACGGTTGTCCTGGCGCGCCGCGCGGCCCGCGAACGGCACGCGCATCTGTTCGCGGGCAGCATCCTGATGGCGTCCGGGATGATGTACCTGCGCCTGGCCGCGCTGGTCACGCTGTTCAATCGCCAGTTGATGCTGGTGCTCATCGGGCCGTTCCTCACCCTGGCGGCCCTGGCCATCGGCATTGGCTGGCTCTGGACGCGCGTTCCCGACGAGAGTTCTCATGACGTGGAGCCGGAGTATGAGCCCAGGAACCCACTCGAGTTGCTGACGGCATTTCTGTTTGCCCTGCTCTTCATGGCCATGCTCGTGGCGACGCAATTGGCCGTGACCTACCTTGGAAAGGCCGGAATCGATACCCTGGCGGCAATCATGGGCCTGGTCGATGTCGATCCGTTCATCATGGGAATGACGCAGGCCACCGGAATACTCGCCTCGGTGAAGATCGCGGCGGTAGCCACCGTCATCGCCGCCGCCAGCAATAACGTCGCCAAGGGGTTCTACGCTTTCACGCTTGCCGACCGCCGGACCGGCATCCAGGCCCTCGCATTGCTATCAGCTCTTGCCGCCCTCGGCCTGATTCCGATCTTCTGGCTTGCATCCTGAAGTCGGACAAGCGCCTGCGGCCTCATTCCGGCCAATGAGTGTTGGACCGAATCGGTCCCGTCAACTTTTGCCTCGTTTCGACACCATCGCAAGCTGAGCAAAACCGAGGCTCGAAATCCAGCCCTTTGACCATGATCCGGTCTCGACTCTCGATTTTCAATCGTCATTTTGATCAGCTTGACTTTTAATATGTGACCTGTTTACTCTAGGCCTGTTACGGACAAGCCTTATGGAAAACAGCAACAACGCATCGCGTGATTTGTTTCCCGGCGCACTGGAGATGATGATTCTCGAATCTCTCCGCCGCCAGCCCGCCCACGGCTATGCCCTGGTGCAACACATTCAAGTGCGTTCCAAAAACCTCCTCCAGGTGGAAGAAGGCTCGTTGTATCCGGCGCTGCAGAGGCTGCTTAAAGCGAAGATGGTCAAGGCAGAATGGACAATCTCCTCCTCGACTAACCGCCGCGTGCGAGTCTACCAGATCACCAAAGCCGGCCTGCAGCACCTCGAACGGGAGATATCGAGTTTCGATCGGATGCTCGAAGGCATCCAGATGGTGCTTGGACCAGCCCGGCGCGCAAACAACACCTAAGGAGACCACTGGCATGAGCTGGTTTGATCGAATCTTTCGTCGCAGGCGCCTCGATGACGATTTGGCCGAGGAGTTGCAGGAGCATATCGAAGAGAGAACCGATCAGATCATGCGTCTCGAGAATCTGTCGCGACCCGAGGCTCGTCAATCCGCTCTTCGCGCCTTTGGCAACCCCACTCTGGTCCAGACGCGCAGTCGCGAGGTCTGGAAATGGACCAGGCTTGAAGCTCTTCTTGCCGATCTCAAGCTTGTCGCTCGTCGACTTTCGAGGTCCCCTGGCTTCGCCGCCACCGTTCTTCTTACCTTGTCGGTCGGCATCGGCGCCAATACGGCCGTGTTCAGCGTCGTCGACAGCGTCCTTCTGAGGCCGCTCCCCTATCCGCAATCGGACCGGCTGGTTACACTCTCGCTTCAGGCGCCGGGAGCAGCCGGCCTAGCGAGCTTTCGCGACGGCTTACTACTGTCGGCATCGTTGTTTCTGACCTTCGCCGAGCACAATCGCAGCTTTCAATCGCTTGGGGTGTGGGCGGCGAGCACGGCAAACCTTACCGGCATCGAGCAGCCAGAGGAGGTTCACGTTATCACGGTGAGCAGCGGGTTGCTCGAGACATTGGCGGTCCCGCCTGTCGCGGGGCGTTGGTTGGACGCAGACGATCAAAAAACCCACGGGGCCAGGAGCGTGATGATCAGCTATGGTTTCTGGCAGCGACGATTCGGCGGCGAGCGAAGCGTCATTGGGCAGACGATCCGATTGGATACGCAGCCGTGGCAGATTGTCGGAATCATGCCGCGCGGGTTCAAAGTTGTTGATTCCGAGTTCGACGTCCTGAGACCTTCAGCCTTCGATCCACGCAATCAGATCATGGAAGGATTCGCCTGGAACGGTGTGGGGCGCCTGAGAAATGGCGTGACGATTGGACAGGCCGATAGGGATGTTTCAACCCTGATTCCGGTATGGATGGATTCCTGGTCGGATGGCCCCGGCTCCAATTCGCACTTTTTTGAAATCTGGCGCATCACTCCGGCCTTCAAATTGCTCAAGCAGCAGGTCATCGGCAACATTGGCGGTGTGCTCTGGCTGGTGATGGGCACGATTGGCGTCGTATTACTGATCGTCTGCACCAATGTAGCGAACCTGCTGCTCGTGCGCGCCGACTCCCGGCAGCAGGAACTGGCAGTGCGCGCCGCACTGGGTGCTGGCCGTGGCCGCATCGCTCGCGAGCTGCTGATCGAGAGCCTGGTGCTCGCGGGAATCGGCGGTGCGGCAGGAATAGCCGTGGCGTTCGGGGTACTGCGGCTGCTCTCTGCGATCGGACCTGCAAACCTGCCTCGGCTGAGTGAGATTTCGCTCAGCCTCGAATCAGTTTGTTTCACTGCCGGACTGTCGATTGTTTCCGGGCTATTCTTCGGATCGATTGTTTCGCTCAAGTATTCGCAGGTCGGGGCAAGCGCTGCTCTGGGCGGCTCCGGTCGCACCGTGAGTGCTGGACGCGAGCGGCATCGCTCGCAGAATGCGCTGGTGATCGCGCAGGTGGCCATGGCGCTGGTACTGCTGGTGTGCGCGGGGTTGATGATTCGCAGTTTCACTGTGCTGCTCAACACGCCGCCGGGTTTTTCGGACCCAGCGCATCTCCAGACAATGCGGGTTGCGATTCTGGAGTCTATCGCTTCCGATCCACTGGACGTGACACGCACGCAGAACGAAATCGCGGACAAGCTTGCCCAACTCCCCGGCGTGACCTCTGTGGGTTATGCGGCGATAGTGCCAATGGAGGGGATTGAGCCCAATTGGAATAGTATCTTCGTCCAGGGAAGAGATGCGTGGAGCGCCAAGAACGTTCTTCCCATGCGCCTGTTCAATAACACTTCGCCCCACTACTTCCATACGATGGGTTCCCGCCTGATCGCAGGCCGCGAATTTACCTGGGAAGACGTGTACAACCAGCGGCCGATGGGCATTCTGTCAGAGATTCTGGCGCGCGAGCTTTTCGGGTCGGCTCAGGCCGCGCTTGGCAAGCAAATGACAATGTTTCAGCAGATGCCGTGGCATGAAGTGATTGGCGTGGTGGAGGACTCGCGGCAGAATGGGGTGGATGCTCCGGCACCGGCCATCGTCTATTGGCCGACGATGATGCCGAATCTCTATGGGCCGGAGCCTCTGGACGCCGTGCGGGGGGTGACTTTCGTCGTGCGTAGCCCGCGCGCAGGCACGGGAAGCCTGATCAAAGAAATGCAGCAGGCCGTTTGGCAAATTAATGGTGATCTGCCGGTGAGTGGCCTCCACACCATGCAGGAAATCAATTCGAAGTCCCTGGCGCGAATTTCGTTTACGCTCACGATGCTCGGAATCGCTGCTGCCATGGCCCTGGTTCTTGGTGTCGTAGGCATCTACGGAGTCATATCCTATGCTGTCTCGCAGCGCACGCGAGAAATGGGCATTCGAATTGCTCTTGGCGCTCAGATGAGCGAACTGCGCTGGCTGTTCGTTCGTTCCGCGTTGGCGCTCACGGGTGTCGGCCTGATCATCGGCTTCGGGGCAGCCGCCGCAGTCGCACAATTGATGAGGAGCCTCCTGTTTGGAGTCCATCCATTGGATCCTCTGAGTTTCGCCATGGTAGCTCTCGTCCTGGTCGCGGCAGCCGCACTTGCAAGCTACTTGCCGGCTTCTCGCGTTTCCGCGATCAATCTTGCAGATGTGCTCAAAGCTCAGTGATCGCTGCAGTCAAATCCGATGCGTCGGCTGAAGCTCTCAGGCCAACCCGTTCACCGAACCATCAAGGGAAGAGCCAAGAGGTCAATTTACGCCTTTGCGACCCATCCGATTCCAACTGATGAATTCCGGGAAATGCGCTTGTCGACCACGGTTTACGCGTTCCCAACCCGATAAGTAACGAGAAACGGGCAGTATGCACGCAAGTTGCTGGCCGAAGCATCGCCGGAAAGCCAAATACTGGGCGACTACACAGGAAGTCTGTGTGATGTCGCGAGGCGCAAAGGACAATAGTCCATTACCTATTCAAATCGAAGTGCTTCAGTAGGGTTAACAGCCGCCGCGCGGCGTGCGGGAATGAGCGCTGCACCGAGTGCCGTCGAGCATAGAGCCAGAGTTGCCGAGAAAATCGTTATCGGATCTGTTGGCTTGACGTCGTATAGCTGCGATTCAACAAGGCGGCCAAACGCCCAGACACAGGGTAGCGCAATCGCTTTCCGCCGGCGATCATCGCCATCGCATCGCGCAGTACGAGCCAGATTGTAGAAATACGTGTGGCGCCCAGCGCCAGTCGAATACCGATCTCGCGCGTACGCTGGTTCACAACGAAAGACATCACGCCGTACAGTCCAACCAACGACAGCAGCAGCGCAAACGTGCCGAAACTGCTGGAAAGTGTCGCCAACATACGCTCTGTGTTCAAGGATCGGTCAATTTGCTCGTTCAGGGTGCGGAAATAGCTGATTGGCAAAGTTGGATCAGCATTGCTAAGGATAGCCCGAATCGATCGATTGGCCGACTCGGGTGTTCCCCGAAACCTGACATAAAAATTTGAGCCCGAGAACTCGGAACCAAGGGGATAATAGACTTGTTCCCACTGTTCGCGAACATTACGGTAGCTGACGTTTTCCACGCCCCCGACGATCTCGCTGTCCGGTTTGGCGTCGGGTGCGGCTCCAATAGCCACACGGGCGCCGATAGGATTGCGTCCCTCGAAATATCGTTTTACAAAGGCTTGGTTGACAATCACCGCGCGCTGCCCGTTCTTACTGACAGGTAGCGCTAGATCCACGCGGGCGACGTCCAGTGAATCGTGTTCGTTGAAGTCTCGCCCGGCGAGAATCCTGATTCCGAGTGTTGCGAAGAACCCGGGACTCACGGCATTCATCTGGACCTCACGATCGGTCGTGTACCGTCGTTCACGACCCTGGATGGTCAGCGAATTACTCCACGCGCCCCCAAGGAGTAACTGGTCGTGCGACATGGCCGAGGCTTGAATGCTGCTTGAATCGCGAAGTCCTTCACTAATTCGTCGAATGAGCCGGCTTTCTTCGACTCCAGAGTAGCCGTTAAGAGCCGGCTTAATACCGAACGAGACCAGGCTGGATGTGTCAAACCCCGGACCTTTTACCAACAGGCCAGAGAGAGTTCTAACAAACAAACCTGCCGCGATTACCAGAATCAACGTAAACGCGATCTGAGCCGTCACAATCGCCCTGCGTAGGGCCACGCCGCCGGAAGGTGTGCCGCCCCGCTCCCGGAGCGAAGAATCCAGCGATTTGCGACTGCCTTGTAAAGCCGGTGCAGAGCCGGCCAGGAAGCCGGTAACGAGGCTAAGCAGGAATGCAAAAAGCAACAAACGTGTATCGATATTTGCGTGCAAGTCGTTCCCACCAGTGTTGTGGGCAGGAATGCGATGAACGCTCTTATTGCAATAGGTGCCATCACTACGCCAAGGACTCCACCAAGAGATGCGAGAAGCACGCTGTCGGCAAGAAGCTGTCGTGCAATTCGCCCGCGTGATGCTCCCAGCGCCAATCTGGTGCTGATTTCTCGATGGCGAGCCGAGCCGCGCGCCAAAAAAAGTCCGGCAACATTCAGGCAAGCCAGAGCCAAGAGCACCGCCGTCGCCACGAACAAGACCCAGAGCGGCTGGGAAAGGTCATGGCGCAGAACAGAATAGCCTTCAGGAGCCGCTGAGAGGTCCAGTGTCGATGCAAGAAACTGCCGCCGTTGCTCGGCGCTGAACCTTGAGAAGCCCGTGCGGCGCGTATCTTCGTCCAACATCGCTTTAAACCAGGGTTGTAATCCTGCCTTGGCTTCTGCCAAACGGACGTTCTGCTTCAGCTTTCCGAGAATCTGCATCCAGCGGGTGCGTCGATCGAGCATCGTCTTGAATCCAGGGATGGACTGAGCCGACATGGCGGGCGGAATCCAGACAGATGGGACCTCACCCACGTCAATGCCATGGAACGTCCGCGCAGCAACGCCGACAACCGTCATCGGATGTTGATTCACCAATACGTTTCGACCAACAATATCTTGAGCGCCTCCGAATTGGTTCTTCCAGAAGTCGTAGGAGAGTACCACCACCGGACTTGATCCCGGCACCTGGTCATCATCGATCGTCAGCAGCCTGCCTAGAGCGGGGCCCACTCCCAGCACCGAAAAGTATGCACCCGACACAAGTTCCGCGACGGTCAGCCTGGGTTCTCCGCCCGTCGAGAAGCTGATCGTTGTCGCAGCGCGGCAGAATACGCCATCAAAGAATTGATTCTGCTGCTGAAGGTCGCGACAGATCGGGTAGGACATCAAGTTGTCGCTGCCGAAGGTCTCCGCCAACTGTTCGCCGTTCCAGTCAATGAGAACCAGGCGCTCGGGGTGGTCGACCGGGAGGGCGCGGAGAACGATCTGATCGATGAGGGAGTAAAGGGCCGTGGTCGTCCCGATACCGAGTGCAAGGGTAAGCACAGCCGTCGCAGTAAACGACGGACTCCGGAGGACAGATCGCGCCGAGAAACGCAGGTCGTGCACGAAGTCTCGAACCCATCGATTCAGCCAGACGTCGCGCACTTCCTCCCGAAGCTGCGAGGCACCCCCGAGTTCCCGCGCAACGCGCCTTCTCGCCTCGGGCTCTGGCAAACCAGAATGAATCAGGTCCGTCACGCGGCGGTCGATGTGATACTGCAATTCGCGACCCAGGTCGCCCTCCAGCCTTCTTAACCGGAACCAGTTAAGGATTCGCTTCATTGCGTTGCACCCTCGTCAAAAATCAGTTGCACCGCGCCCGTCAAACGAACCCAGCTATCTTTCTCAGAGCGGAGCTGCTTTTGTCCGGAGCGTGTCAATGAATAGAACTTGGCTTCGCGTCCAGTTTCCGATTGTTTCCAATCTCCTTTCAGCCAGCCTCTCTGTTCCAGCCGATGGAGCGCTGGATATAAAGATCCCTGATTTACCTGGACAACGGACTTCGAGATCTGTTCGAGGCGCTGCGCAATCCCATACCCATGCGCCGGCTCCAAAGAGAGGATATGGAGGATCAGCATGTCGAGCGTGCCTTGAGGAATAGGAAATCGCGACGATGGCATCAATACCTCAACCTTCTACCGCTCAAGATACCACAACAATAGGTCGAAGGATGAGGCTTTACCGCAGCTGGTTCGATGCATGTTTTGCGGGGTCAAATCCGACCATTAACCTCACGGCCCGTGGTCTTTTCTAGAAGTACGTAGCAGGCTCTTTCCCTTCGATCAACAGGATCGTGTCCGCTGCTGTGCTGTCTGGACGTTCTTGAGCGAGCCTTCGCAGGGCGGGCAAAGCGGCCTTGGCTGCGGAGCCCATCTCTCCCAGAGCATGCATCGAAGAGCGAACCATGAAACGAGTTGCGGTTCGGTCATCGATGATTGCAGCGAGGCTCGGAACCGCGGCAGCCGCAGCTGGACCGATGCTGCCAAGAGCGTTGATGGCAGCGAGGCGAACGGTCATGACCGGATCACTGAGCACCTTGATCAACGGCTGGACGGCAGGCACTCCCTTCGCCGCAGCGGATTTGACCGCCAGTGTGGCGGCTACACGAATCTCTGGGTCGGAATCTTCGAGCAGTTTGATCAACGGGGGGAAATCGACAGGGGTCGTGCCGACCTTTTCGATCGCCAGAGCAGCGGAGCGACGGACGGCAGGGTCGGGATCGGCAAGAACTGCCCGCAGCGCGGCTGAGGCTCGCGCACCATTGTCACCAAATGCGCCGAGAGCTTCGATGTATGGCGTACGGATTGAGCCTGACGCGCTCTTGAGACCGGTGAGATAGTAATCCAGTGGTTGACCGCGATACACGACTCCAGTGTTAACTTTGCCGGGCGACGGACGATCGTCTTCAGACGCAGCCGCGTTCACATCGGGCATCTTTTCGAGCACGATATCGTTGATGCCCAATGCGTAGCCGGAGGAGTGGGAATCCCTTCCAGCGCACACAAAAGTGAGACTATGGTGGCCCTTCGTAAGGTCGGCCATCCCCAACGACCAGTCGCGCGCCACGTACAGTTCAGGGAGATAGCCGTAGAGGATGTCGGGGCCGGGGAACGGAATTTCGGACGTAGAGGGCTGCCGCTTATCCAGGTTCATGAACTCGCCATCGAGGACGGCGCTGTAGTCCCCGTAGTTGGGACCTTGGGCGAGCAAGCCGATCAGTTCGTACCGGCCGGATTCTGGAATATCGATGGGAAGATTGACCCTCGCTCCGGGGCCCTCGGCCTCAAAATAGAGCAGGTCCTTCTCCCAGTCGACTTCCTTGAGGACGCGGGGCTTGCCGTGTTCAGAGGTTACATCCTGAATGGAATTCTCGACGGTGAGCTGCGTGGCATTCCCGAAGGGCAGGCGATCGTATCCATACGGGGGTTCAGGCAAGCCTTCGTTTACGCCCTTTTGATACCAGAAAGCCACGCTGGAGAAGAAATCAGGACGTTGCTCAAACCCAGAATGCACGCTGCCGTCGGGATTTGCGGTCCACCCGGCATGTTCGATGCCGGCCCACAAGGATGTCTTGAACGGGATGGGGTCGGGGATGTGCCATCGGTACGCGCTGAGCCTCGAGCCCAACTTCTCTCCCTCGGTAATCGGGGTCCCCGTCCACGGACCGGTGCTGTCGCGCAATCCCCACGCGTCGTTGAAGTAGTCTTCGCTGCCGGTGCCGAGAATCTGCGGATTCTTTGCTCCATCGATGTAGAAAAGATCATCGCCTTCGCCGAACCATGACACCTGTGTCTGCACGACGCTCATGACCGTACCCACGAAGTGGCCTTCGCCCTTGATGTTGAGGAAAGCGTAGTTGCGTCCCATGCGTGCCGGGCGCTCCTGGCGGTAATAGGCGTGAAAGTAGCCGATATCATCCGGCAACGAAGCGTATGTGCGGTAGTCAACGTGGTAGTAGAACATGGCGACCAGGCGGTTGCCTTCGTTAGTAACCGTGATGCGGCACGTTTTGCGGTAGGGCATGGGCCAGTAGCTGTTCCGAGCACGGCCCTGCGAGCTGTCGCGGATCAGGTTCGATTCGAGATTGCGCTCCGAGCCGTGGCCCACGCCGAAGAAATCTCCCAGAGGTGCATCCACGCTCGGTGTCTTGTGCCCATCGTAGTAGATGCGCAGGCGTAACAGGCGCGGCCAGGCGAATTCGCTGTCGGCCACGGTGAGCCACATGTGGGTAATCATGCCGGGGCCCTTGACGTCGGCCATCACGAGCGTCTCGCCGGGAAGGATGCGCTTGCTGTCGTCGTTCGAGTCGACGAAGCGGTTACTGCTGGATACCCGGGCAGCTGAGTAGGTCTTCAGGCGCGCGACGTCGAGCGTGTCCGTGGCGCCTGTAGCTGCTGCTTGCGCGGACAGCAGTTGAGTTGGAAGAAAGCTCACGAGAAGGGCAATAGTGACCGTAAGAGGTGCAAGGGTGCTGCCTATCGTCTGTGCGGACATTGGAAGGCTCCTGTCGTGGTGCATCCGAGACTATGAGGATTGTAGGGATCTCTACGTGGCACCCGGTCAAGGAAGAGGATGCCACGATCAACTGTGCTCGATGGTCCCGGGATCCTCCGGCATCGCCCGGACGGCCTTCCATGTAATAAAACAATATGCGTCGGAATAAACACAACTATGCGGAAGCTCTTTTGTTTGATGGCATTTGTTCTCCTTAATTCGATCGTCTCATCGGCGCAGCATCCAGGCGGATTCGAGATCGTAGGTCCTGGCGGCGGAGGCGCCATGTTTCATCCGGTGGTCAGCCCCCACGATCCAGCAATTGCTCTTGTCGCGTGCGATATGACGGGAGCCTATATCACCCACGACGGCGGCCGGTCCTGGCGTATGTTCAACCTTCGCGGAGTGATTCGCTTCTTCGTCTTCGACCCGTCTCTTCCCAGCGTGATCTATGCGCAGAATAATAACCTGTGGCGCAGCCGCGACCATGGCGCAACCTGGAGCCTGGTATGGCCGGTGGCTTCGAGCATTCAGGGAATCTCGATGGCCTCCGATCATAGCGATGAAACGATCGCCTCTACTGACAACCCGCTCGATACCATCACCGCGTTAGGCATCGATCCGCACGATTCCAATCATCTCTATGCATCCGCGGGAGGAACCAGCCCCGGCCTTTTTGAATCCGCAGATGCCGGTGTGCACTGGACCCGGACAGCGGACTTACCCGAACTCGCCAACCGGATGTGGATTCAGCCCGGGCCGACCTCATGGTTGTTGGCAGCCGGCCCGCACTACGTCGTGGAGAGATCCGGTGCGAATCTCCAGGTTCATCGTGCTCCATCGCCGATCCTCGACTCCTCGGCTGGCACAACAGGGAAAAACGCCTGGGTGCTTTATGCAGCCACTCCGTCCGGGATATCCATTTCCGGCGATGCAGGGGCGACGTGGGTCAATGCTTCGCTCCCCGGAAGCGGAGCACAGGTCCGTGCGATTGCGACAAGCTTTCATTATCCCGACGTCGCGTACGCCTCCTACAGCGGCCTCCATCTTGACGGCTCCGTCTGGCACGGGGTCGCCCGCTCGCGAAACGCAGGTAAGACATGGGACCTGGTCTGGAAGGAAGGGACCAGCGCCGCGCCCAACGTGCACGACGCCTGGATCACTGCCCGTTTCGGACCTGACTGGGGAGAGAATCCCCTCAATATGACGGTGGCCGATCAGAACCCAAACCTCGTCTATGGCACCGACTTTGGACGGACTCTCATCAGTCCCGACGGCGGAGAGCAGTGGCACGCCGCTTACTCCCACCAGACTCCAGACGGCGGATGGGCCAGCAACGGACTCGACGTCACCACCGCCTACGGGATCCACTTCGATCCCTTCGACGCTCGTCGCCAATTCATCACCTACACCGATATCTCTCTGTTTCGCAGCGAGACCGGAGGAAAGTCCTGGTTGAGCTCCAGCTCCGGAGTTCCCAAAGCCTGGCTCAATACCGCATATTGGATGGTCTTTGATCCGGAAGTGAAGGGTCGCGCCTGGGCCGTTTATAGTGGCACCCACGATCTTCCGCGACCGAAAATGTGGCGCCATACACCAACGGAGAGCTACCAGGGTGGCGTCTGTCGAAGCGACGATGGTGGGCGCACCTGGAATGCTTCCAGTGCAGGGATGCCTCCGGTGGCGGCGACCGATATCATCCTTGACCCGGCCAGCCCGAAACGTCGCCGAACGCTATATGTGACGGCGTTCGGCCGGGGCGTTTACAAGAGCATCGACGATGGAAGGACCTGGTCGCTGAAGAACACCGGCATTCGGCAACCCACGCCGTTTGCATGGCGAGTCACTCTCGCTCCCGACCGCTCGCTTTATCTGGTGGTGGCGCGCAGGTCAGAAGACGGCAGCATAGGCAACAGCGGAGATGGCGCCATCTATCGATCGAGCGACGGTGCTGAATCGTGGCATGAGCTGCCTATGCCCGCCGGCATGAACGGCCCCACCGGCATTGCCGTGGATCCCTCGTACCCGCAGCGCCTCTATCTTTCAGAATGGGGCCGCGCCGCGGGGATGCACGGCGAAGGGGGCGGTATCTATATCTCCGAGGACGCAGGTCAGCACTGGTTCTCCTCCCTCACCAGCGATCAGCACGTGTTTGACGTCACTCCCGAACCTCGACTGCCGGGAACGGTCTATGCCTGCGGCTTCGAATCCTCTGCGTGGGTCTCGCATGATTCCGGCGCTCACTGGCAACGCATCTCCGGCTTCAACTTCAAATGGGGACATCGCGTGGTCCTCGATCCTCAGGATTCCCACAAGGTCTACATCACAACATTTGGCGGGGGAGTCTGGCATGGGCAGGTGACAACCGAACCCGCAATGCTCGATATCGCCACACCCGAAATGGAACCTCAACGATGAAGAAGCGTGTGCTCTGTGGTCTCGCTTTGCTTACTGTTTCAGCCTGTGCGCTGCATGCGCAGGTGAAAGTTCATGAAGGTACGTTGTCTCTGCCCTATTATCAGGAAGGGCCGCCCAACCCCAACGCTCCTTTCGATCAGTACGCCACCAATCGCTTCAATTATCCATATGTACTCCGGGACAACCTCACCTCCCATCTGGTCGAGCGCGCGTTCCGCGCCGTTTATCTCGAGAATGAATATCTCAAGTGCGTAATTCTGCCGGACGTCGGCGGGCATATTTACACCTGCACCGATAGGATCAACAACATCCCGATGTTCTACGAAAACCCGTCCATCAAGGAAGCGGCCATCGGGATGCGCGGCGGCTGGGCGGCTTTCGGACTTGAGTTCAACTTTCCGGTCTCGCATAACTGGATGACGGTTTCTCCGATCGATTTCGCCTATGGGAAAGAGGACGATGGTAGCGCCTTCGTTACAGTTGGCAACATCGATCGCATGTATGGGATGGAGTGGTCGGTGCGGGTCGTTCTTCATCCCGGAAGCACCTTGCTCGAATTGCGGGTGACGCTCAACAACCGAAGCGATGTCCGGCACCGCTTTTACTGGTGGAGCAACGGCGGCATCCAGGCGTGGGACGATACCCGGATCTCCTATCCGATGCGTTATAGTGCGGCGCACGGCTTCGCCGATGTCGATCGCTGGCCCGTCGACTCAAGCGGAACCGATTTAAGCATCGTAGGCAACCACACCCACGGTCCTGTATCGCGCTTCGTGCATGGCAGCCGTGAGCCTTTCATGGGAATCTGGAACCCCCATACCAACGCCGGTGTCGCGCACTTCGCCGAATATTCCGAACTGCCCGCCAAGAAGATTTGGTCGTGGGGCGGGGATGCGGACGGCCTGGACTGGCGCAAAGCACTCTCCGACAACAACAGTGCTTATGTCGAAGTGCAGGGCGGACTCTTCCGCAATCAGGAAACCTATGCCTTTCTTGAGCCGCGCCAGACCATCAGGTTCTCTGAGTATTGGATGCCGCTTCACGAACTCGGCGGTCTCGCTCGCGCCAATCTCTCGGGAGCGGTGAACCTGATCCGAACCGGCAATACACTCACCGCTTCGCTCAACGTGAACAGGAAATTCCCCGGAGCGGAGCTTCGCTTGCTCGATAGCGATCACGCCCTTTACACGGAAACCGCCGATCTTGCACCGGAACACACCTGGACGCATCAGATCGTGATTCCCGATCGCGCGCGCCATTACACCGTCGAAGTGAGGGATCACAGCGGCAAGGTTTTGATCTCTCAAACCGAAGGCAATTACGACTGGACGCCCGACTCTGAGATTCATGTTGGCCCTCAGAAGCAGATCACCTTTCCGAAGCCCTCGCAACGAAGCGCAGATGATTGGGTCCAGGTCGGCCAGGACGACGAGCTCAATGGCCGCCTGTTGGTGGCCTACAAAGAGTATGAGGAAGGACTTAAGGCATTTCCGCAGAGTCAGAGCATCACCATCGCGGCGGGACGTCTTTATACGGCTCTTCTCCAGTTCGACCGCGCCATTCCACTATTGAAAGAAGCGGAAGCCCGCGACACACCCAATCCGGAGATTGCTTATTACATGGGCCTCGCGTACGACGGCCTCGATGATACGGCCCACGCACAGACGGCTTACGAGACCGCAGCACGGCTGCCTCAAATGCGCGCAGCGGCCGCCCTCCGACTGGGTGAATTGGCCGCGCGGGCAGGCGATCTTGCCTCCGCGAATTCCTGGCTTGCCGATGCCCTGCACAGCGGCCCTGACGATCTGCGCACAGCGGAGGAACTCGCTGCTGTTCACAACGCGCGCGGCAAAATCAATGAGGCTCGCTCCCTGGCCGCAGACTGGTATCGCCGATATCCGACCAGTTACTTCCTTGCGGAAGTGCTCAGCACACCGCAGATAGAACACCTGGCTGCCGAGCCCGAACGCGTACTGAACGTGGCAGCTGAGTACATGCGGCTGGGACTCTACGAGCCGGCGCTCGCCGTCTTATCGCGTAACTACCCTCACGTCGACGCCGGAGAAATGGAGCCCGGTGCCGTCGCGCCGGCGCAAAACCCGATCGTTGGGTACTACAAGGCATTCTGCCTGCAAAAGCTGGGTCGACCGTACGCTCAGGAAGCTTCGAGAGCTTCTCGTTTGCCGGTTCTCTATGTCTTCCCCAGCGGTGCGCAAACGGCGCATGTACTTGAGTTCACCTTGAAGAACAACGCGGACGATACGACCGCGCAATACCTGCTTGGAATGCTGCAGTTCTCTACCGGCATGACCGAATCCGCCGAAGCGCATTGGACCCGCGCTCACGATCTGCATGCCGTTCTCCCTGGTCTGGATGCAAATCGCGGACTGGCGCGTCTGCACATCGATTCCGATCCGGAGGGCGCCCTCGCGGCATTCCGCGAAGGCATCAAAAATGATTCATCAAACGATGCGATCTACCTGGGGATGGACCAGGCGCTCAGTATTTTGAGCCATCCCGCATCTGAATTCGTCGCTGCCATGGACCAATATCCTGACAAGCCGAACATGCGCGCCAAACTCGTCTATGAGTTAGCCCTGCATCAGGCTGAAGCCGGTAACTACACTGCCGCCCAGGACCTTCTCCGCAATCGTTTCTTCCCGCGCGAAGAAGGCGGCACCAATGTTCGGGAAGTCTGGATTGAGATCGATTTGCGGAGGCTGCAGTCCCTCGCAAAAAGTGGACAATGTGATCAGGCGGCGGCAGGGCTCGAAAACCTCAATCAACCTCAGCCCGGCATGGTCTTCACCCAGGATGGACTGGACCCGTTTATCGATACGGGACGGTCGCGGTATGAGATCGCGATGATCGACCGCACCTGTAAGCGAACTGCAGAGGCCAATGAAATCCTCAAGAAGGTTGCCGCCAACGCGGAAGGCGCCAATCTCGTGTGGGCGGAGAAAGCCGCACGTCTTCTTCCTGCATACGACGCGAACGTCTGGCGCGGGCGACTGTCGGCCGCCCTAGCTCTATTCGATGTCGACGCACAGACAAACTCGTATACGACCTTTACCGCGGGCATGCTTCAGCAGGAGGCCGGAGAAGGCGAAGCAGCGAGGGCCACGTTCCGCAAAGTGTTTCTGCTCCCCGACCAGACCTTGTCTTACCACCTCACTCGCCTGGCTGTCGATGAGTCTGAAACCAAGCCTTTGCCATGATGTACATTGCCAGCATACGGATCAACTGATGCTCAGAGCGCCGTTCTGCGGGCACTATCAGCAAGCCAAGTATCGCCAATCGCCTCCGGACGTGGCTGCGGCATACATCCCGGCGAGCCGATCGCCGTGATCGAAAACATGATTGCTCTTCCGATGAATGCTCGTTTGTGTTCCGTCCAATCTTATCTTCAACGTTCGCCCTCGATCGGCGGCGGATGACAGGCCACCAACTCCTTTAGGCAGCGGTAGATTAAGCATCATTTTCAGGATTACTCCCCGAAAATGGTGCGTCCAGCGAAGGCTGGCATGATCAGTGGGAGCAAGTCCCACCGGGGTAAAAGTCCAAGCCCCGTAGCTTGAATGGCAGGGCGGGAAGGAAACTTCCCATTCTGAAGCCCATTGACGAAGCCGTCTGAAAAGGATGGTGAGCGAGTCACCGGGCCGTAATGCAGTAAACCCATATGGCCTCGAAAGGAGAAACCCGAAGGTCGAGCCTCCCGTTTTCAGGCGAAGGCAGCATGGAGCGCCGAACGGACTGATGCGGCGCAACACTTCGGCGGGGTTGGTAGGGACGGCACGGTGACAAGGTCATGCTAAGCAACTGGAGAAGCCCTCCTCGCCCCGTCGAGAAATCGGCGGAGCAGGGAAGCCGTATAACCGGTGACACCGGGAAGTCGGTGGAAGGCGAGAGGGACTCGGCCGGGCCTGTAGTAGCGAGGAAGCGGAGTAACGTCCGCAGAGCGAAGAGGCCCTGCTGTTTGTAACGGCTCTAACAAAGGGAGGCAAGGGTGAAATGACAACAGCGCCCATCAGTTTGCAGGACCTGCGAAGGAGCCTATATGTCAAGGCGAAGGCAGAACCGTCTTGGCGTTTCTGGGGACTATACGTCCACGTCTGCAAGATGGAGACCTTGCGGGAAGCCTACCAGATGGCGAGGAGTAATAACGGGGCGCCGGGAATTGACGGGGTCGCGTTCCAAGCCATCGAAGAAGGCGGAACAGAGGGTTTTCTCGTGCAGATTAGGGATGAATTGGTCACCAACACGTATCGGCCCATGGCGGCACGGAGGAAGGAGATTCCAAAGGATGGGGGGAAGGAAAGTCCGCGTCCTGTCGATTCCCGCAATCCGTGACCGCGTGGTCCAGGGGGCGTTAAAGCTTGTCCTGGAGCCGATCTTCGAAGCTGATTTCCAAGCAGGGTCGTTTGGATATCGACCGAAGCGGACGGCGCATGAAGCCGTAGCCCGGGTAGCTCGCGCAATCGTCGAAGAGAAGACGCGCATCATTGATTTGGATTTAGCCTCCTATTTCGATAACGTCCAGCATTCGCTGATGTTAGAGAAAGTGGCTCGGCGAGTTCAGGATGATGCGGTCATGCATTTGCTCAAGGTGATTCTGAAGGCAACCGGAAAGAAAGGCGTTCCCCAAGGCGGTGTGATTTCACCTCTTCTCAGTAACCTCTATCTGAATGAGGTAGACCGGATGCTGGAGAAGGCGGTGGACACAACGCGAAGGGGCAAGTCAACCAACGTCCAGTATGCACGTTTCGCGGACGATATGGTGATCTTGATCGACGCTGAACGGCGGAGTGACTGGCTGGTGAAGGCGATAAACAAGCGGCTGCGCGAGGAGTTTGCAAAGCTACGCGTTGCAATCAATGAGGACAAGAGTCGAATGGTGGATCTGAAGAAGGGAGAGAGCTTTACCTTTCTGGGTTTTGAGTATCGGCGCATACTCAGCTTTCGGCAGAAGGGGCGGCCATACTATGCGCCCAAGCTGAAGAAGCGGACAGCGCTGTATGAAAAGCTCAGGGAGGTCTTCCGACAGCATGTCAGCTGGCCCATCGAGGTCGTGATTGCGAAAATCAATCCGATCCTGCGGGGCTGGGTGAACTACTTTCGGATCGGTCATTCGAGTTCCTGTTTTTCCAAGATCAAGCAGTGGGTAGAAATGAAGGTCCGGAAACATCTGATACGTGCCCGGGGGCGCAATGGCTTTCCCTGGAAGCGGCGGGGTAGCGAGTGGCTCTATGAGGGGCTGGGTCTCTTTAATGACTACCAGCTTCGTCGATGGGCCAGCGCGAAAGTCGCTCCAGCACGATAGGTCACATAACTCTTGGCATGAAGCAAACAGGTGCGCCCAGTGCGGGAAATCCGCACGCTGGGTGCGATGTGGCGGGGGCTGGAAACGGATTCACGGTTTGACTACGGAGGCACTCCCAGAGGAAACGGGGAGAAACAGATAGGCCGGACCTACGGAACACCGCGCCAGTCCTCGACCCTACCCCCAGTGTTTACTGACTTCCAGTGTGTGACTTTCCACTCGGACGAAAAGTAGCCACCTCGGACAGTTCGCAAGTTGTTGCAAAACGGGCTTGGCGTTCGTCTGGTTAATCGAGCCCAAACTCGCTGAGAGATTACTAGTATTGCGTTGGCTCGTGGTCAACCGTCCTGGAGGCGGTTGTCATGAAGACGAAGAGCAAGCGGAAACCCGTTCGTCCGAAAACCAAGCTGGGGCTTCCCGACCTCGAGCGAGCCAAGGCGGCGGTGGTTGGGAGCCTGCCATCCCCGGGGTTCCAAGTGCGAGTACGGTCGCAGAATCGTCGAATTTGTCGCGTGGTATTGCTCCGAGCCGCGCCTTTCTTTCAGCAGGACTGTGGCCGGTCGTTTTCGAATGTATCTTGAAGAACGTCATCCGCCGCTGCCACGATCAACCTCCGCCTGGCTTCGGTTCGGCGTTTGGCATATGAAGCTTCAGATTCGGGCCTCCTCGGCCCGGAGTTGGCGGCTGGTATACGCCCGGTGAAGGGCACCAAAAGCTTGGCGTTCGTCTCGGCAACTGGCTGACCCAATGTGAGTCGCGGGATCTCTGGCAACTTCCAGACTCGAGAACCTTGAAGGGAGCACGGGACCGTGCGCTGTGGGCCGTTCTGGGTGCAAACAGCCCCTCCGCGAAGCGGTCAACGACAAGATCGGCATTGAACCGAGCTCCTCGATCGTCCCTTAGGTCCACCGCCTTTCACTCGCGAGAGTTTCTCTTCTCACAGCTTGCGAGAGGAAACTACATGAACGACTTGCCCACTTTTCGTTCAAGTGATCAATTAGTCGGCAGATACAATGGACGCTGCCCTATCAGAATGTTTACAAAACGATTACTGCAGGGCGGTCCACGACCCGATCATCGCAGTGGTGGCTTGTCGGGAGCACCCGCCCTATCCGCGCGGGGTGACACTACTTTATGCTGATTGCACGATCCGTTCAGGGCGAAGGAGCTATTCGCCCAGGGAGTGACGATGATGCCTGACTTTGTACGCATCTGTTCGCAATCCGAATTGCCTGGCACCGGTGAGGTTCGCGAATTCACCGCGGGGGGACGCGCCTTTTGCGTGGCGAATTTGAATGGAACGATCAGCGTGCTCGATGGGGTTTGCCCACACGAGGGAGGACCGCTGGGAGAGGGGAGCATCGAAGAGGGCCGCGTCGTGTGCCCGTGGCACGGATACGCCTTCGACTTGCGGACCGGAGTCTCGGATCAGGATTCAGAATTGAAGGCCGACGTACTGGCGGCCACGGTCGTGGAGGGCGAGTTGCGCGTGAAGATATAGTACGTCGCGGTAGCCCGTCGAAGTCATGGACCGCGGATGAGGATGCGCACTCGATAGACGGTCAAGGGGTATCGGTGGCCTTTCGGGTGCTTGAGAGCGGCCCGTCAGAGAAGGGCGGTCTCACAAAGCGCGAACGAGGCAAGGCTTCTTTGGGTCAAATGACCAACCAGGGACGAGAAACTGCATTGCTGCCGCATCGTCGCGACCTGCCATACCAACACTCCGATAAAGCTGATGCGCCTTTTCAATCTGCTTCATGTCGGGTTCGATGCCAAGGCCGGGTCGAGTGGGCACCTCGATCGAGCCACCTGCAATGCGCAACGGTTCGAGGGTCAACCGCTGTCCGTCTTGCCAAATCCAATGGGTGTCGACGGCTGTGACCTGTCCCAGCGCGGCCGCTGCAACATGAGTGAACATGGCGAGGGACACATCGAAGTGATTATTGGAATGGGAGCCCCAAGTCATTCCGTGGTCACGGCAGAACGCCGATGCACGAACCGAGCCGGTCATGGTCCAGAAATGCGGATCGGCAAGCAGAATGTCGACGGCGCCTAACCGTGCGGCGTGATGCAGTTGCCTCCAGTCCGTCGCCACCATGTTGGTTGCCGTCGGTATGCTTGTCTCTTGCCGAAACTCCGCCATGATCTCCTGGCCCGAGTATCCACCCTCGGCGCCGCACGGATCTTCGGCATATGCCAGCACGGACTGCTTTCCCCGACAAAGTTCGATCGCCTCCGCGAGGCTCCATGCTCCATTCGGATCAATCGTGACGCGCGCGTTCGGAAACCGCTCGGCGAGCGCTACGATCGCCTCCATTTCGAAGGCACCCGTAAAGACACCGCCTTTTAATTTGAAGTCGCGAAAACCGTAGCGATCCCGCGCCGCCTCGGTAAGCCGAAGAAGCGCGGGGATCGTAAGGGTTTCCTCGTTGCGCAAGCCGAGCCATGGATCCGTCGCGTCCGGCTCGGCGCGAAATGCGAGCGGGGTATGCTTCCGGTCGCCGACGAAAAACAGATATCCAAGCACGTCAACACGAGTCCGCTGCTGACCTTCCCCGAGCAAAGCCGCAACGGGGACTTCGGTGTGTTGTCCGAGCAGATCGAGGAACGCCGATTCAAGCGCCGTTTCGGCATGCACTGTGGTGCGCTCATCGTAGGTTTGTGAACCGCGACCGTCTTTGTCCAGGCTGCCAAAACGCCGATAGACCACTTCCAGCACTTGCTCGCGGTCACCAATCCTGCGGCCGACAACCAAGTCCCTGCACGCCTCGAGAATCGCGCGAATGGCCTCGCCGCCCGGCACTTCGCCCATCCCGATGTGGCAGGCATTGTCCTCAAGCAGAACGAGGTTCCGCGTGAAGAAGGGGCTGTGTGCGCCGCTGAGGTTCAGAAGCATGCTGTCCAGGCCAGCGACCGGAATCACACGCATGCTCGTGACCAGGGGCGTATCCGCGGATGTCACTGGCAACTTCAAGCACCTGCTCCAGGGATCAGATTTTGCGGCGCTTCCAGGCGTTTGATTTCGCCGACGATGGGAAGATAGGCGACGATGGCCAGGAGTGCCGTTGCTGCAACAAAGACAAGCGCGTAGTTGAAGGAGCCGGTACGTTTGACAATGAGGCCAATCACGATGGGTGTGGTCACTCCCGCAAGATTGCCGATGAGATTGAACAGGCCACCGTTCACTCCAACCAGGCTTCTGGGCGATGTGTCGGAGATAACGGTCCATCCCAGCGCGCCGAAGCCTTTGCCGAAAAAAGCAAGGGACATGAGAAGCGTGACACCGAGGCTGGTATGAACTGCGTTACAGGCAACCATCGTGGTGGCCAAAAGCATGCCGGCAACGATGGGTGCTTTTCGCGCGAATGTCAGCGAATGGCCCGCACGCATCAATCGGTCTGAGACAGCGCCTCCCAGAATGCCCCCGGCGAATCCGCAGAGAGCGGGAAATGCAGCCAAAAAGCCGACTTTCACGATGGAGATATGCCGTGTCTGGCCCAGGTAAACCGGGAACCAGGTGAGAAAAAACCAGGTGAGGGTCGTGATGCAATATTGCCCTAAGTAAATACCGGCCAGCATGCGGTTGCATAGAAGCCATCGCACCGCCGGCCAGGTCAGGGTATTGGCATGCGCTTGTCCCGCGGCGTCGAGGCGCGCCAGCCCTCCGCCACGCTCGATCAGTTCCATTTCGGCGCGGCTGATCCACGGGTGAGATTGGACGCCATGAATCGCGCGAAACCAAACTACGCCAAGCATCAGGCCGAGGATGCCAGCAAACCAGAAGCACTGCTTCCAGCCGAATTCGCTCGCAATCCAGCCCATTACGGGCGCAAACACCACCAGAGAAAAATATTGCGAAGAGTTGAAGATCGAGGAAGCCCGGCCGCGTTCGGTAGTTGGAAACCATGCCGCCACAATGCGCCCATTGCCGGGGAAGACGGGCGCCTGGGCCAAACCGGAAAGGAACCGCAAAGCGCACAGGAGAGTGAACGCAACTGCAACGGGAGCAAACCCCACAAGCCCCGACAAAACCGCGCAGATCGACCAGCACACGATGCTAATGCCGTACACGCGCTTCGAGCCGAGCCGGTCCAGCAGACCGCCTGCGGGCAGCTGCGCCAATGCGTAGGCCCAGCCAAACGCCGACAGCAGGTAGCCCAGGCGCAGAGGATCGAGATGAAGATCACGAGTAATATCCGATGCGGCAATCGACAGAACCACTCGATCGCCATAGCTGAACGTGCTTGCGATGAACAACATTAGCACGATCATGTATCGGACGTGGGTCATCTTCGCCGTCTGCATGCAGGTCTCGTTTTCGATTCAGTTTCGATCCGCGATGAGGCTCTTCAGTTCTTCAAACTCTCCTGGGGCCAGATCGGTGAGCGGCGCGCGCACAGGACCCGGATCGCGGCCAACGGCTCTCAGGCCGGCCTTCACTATCGACACCGCGTAGCCTTTGCGGCGATTGCGAATCGCAATGTAGGGCAGAACGAAGTCACGCAGCATCTCGAATACCGTGGCGTGATCGCGACGCCGTACCGCGGCATAGAAGGACTGAGCGAAACCGGGAAGGAAGTTGAAGATCGCTGAAGAATACGTGCTGACGCCGATCTCGAGATACGGCAACGCGAAAGTTTCAGCCGTGGGCAGGCCGCCGACATAGACCAAACGATTCCCAAGGCGTGTGCAGATCCGGGTCATCAGTTCGAGGTCACCGTGCCCGTCTTTGAGTCCGATCAGGGTCGGACACAACCTGCACAGTTGTTCCAAAGAGGACTCTGCCAGGACAGCATTGTCACGGTTGTAAAAGACTACTCCGAGATCGGTGGAGTCGCACACAGCTCTTGCATGTGCAATCAGACCCGCGGAATCCGCGTTGACCAGGTATGGGGGAAACAGAAGCAGTCCATCCGCGCCGGCAGCTTCAGCGGCGCGTGCAAATTCAACGGCGGTGTGCGTTCCATAGCCACAGCCCGCCAGCACGGGTACGCGCCCGGCAGTTTCGAGAACAGCAGCGGACACGACTTCTGAATACTCGGCTGACGTCAGCGAAAAGAACTCGCCGGTTCCCCCGGCGGCGAACAGCGCTGCGGGACCGTTTTCGAGCATCCAGCCGATATGCTGCCGATATTTCTCGGGGCGGAAGTCGCCGTTCTGGCCAAAATGTGTCACCGGGAAGGAAAGCAGGCCAGCGGAAATTTTGCTTGCCAATTCAGCGGGAGTCACTCTACTCATGGTCAAGGTCTCGGGAAGGGCCGATAGGCCGCAGGAGAACTATAAAGGAAATTCAGGGCATTTAACCGGGACAGTACCGCGCACTGGGAAATATCGGTCCTGTTGCCATCGTGTCCGTCCGGTCCTCTTCGATGCACCGTGGCGGTCGCCCACGGCGGCACTCGTCACCCAATCGCACCGTGATCAATCTACGATGCGCGGTTGACAGATGAGAGCGACCAGCGAGAGGGCGCTACCCGCTAGCCGTGCTCCCGCTACGTGACCGGCCCGGGATTGAAGAGAACGAACTGGTTGTGCAGGCCCCAATGGTCGGCCCAGGTTTTCTTTCGACCGCTGGCCGCTTCGAGGACAAAGCGAAAGATCTGCCAGCCTACTTCTTCAACCGTTGCATCGCCAGTTGCGATGCAGCCGGCGTCGATGTCGATGAGATCGTGCCAGCGCGCAGCGAGCCCGCTGTTGGTGGAAACCTTGATGACCGGCGCCATGGCAAGTCCGTAGGGAGTGCCGCGCCCGGTCGTGAAGATGTGTACGTTCATCGATGCCGCGAGTTGCAGCGTGCCGCAGATAAAATCGCTGGCCGGAGTGGCCGCGAAGACGAGGCCCTTTTGCGTGACGCGTTCGCCTGGTCCGGCCACGGACATGATCGCGGTGCTGCCGGCCTTGGCGATCGAGCCCATCGCTTTCTCAACCACATTTGCCAAGCCGCCTTTTTTGTTGCCGGGCGTAGGATTAGCGGCGCGATCGGCGCCACCAAGGCGCAGGTATTCGTCGAACCACCTCATTTCACGAAGAAGGGCACGCGCGACCTCGGGCGTGGCGGCGCGGGCGGTAAGAAGATGCGCAGCATCGCGAACCTCGGTCACCTCGGAAAACATCACAGTTGCGCCCGCGCGGACAAACAGGTCGGCAGCGAACCCCACCGCGGGGTTTGCAGTCACTCCCGAAAGCGCGTCGGAGCCGCCGCACTGCAAGCCGACGACGAGATCCGCCGCGGGACATGGCTCACGGCGGCGCTGGTTGAGCCTTTGCAGCTTCTTTTCCGCAAGCGACATGATGTGGTGCACGATTTCGCCGAAGCCGTGCTGCGCCTCCTGCATGACGGAGATTGAAGGCTCATCCTCAAGAATGGGCAGGAAAGACGCTGGGATGAGGCGCGAGGGCTGCAGTTTTTCGCATCCAAGGCTGACGAGCAACAGTTCGCCGCCGAAGTTGGGATTGAGGCTCAGATTGCGCAGCGTACGAATGGGAATGGCAGCGCCCGGAGCATCGATGGCGACACCGCAGCCGTAAGGATGAGTAATTGCGACGACGTCGTCTACGTTGGGATAGCGCGGCAGGATTTCAGCTTTGATGCGCCTGACAGCGTAGTCCACCGTAGCGGCCACGCATTGCACTGTCGTGCTGATGCCGAGAATGTTTTTGGTCCCGACCGAGCCGTCGGCGTTGCGAAAGCCTTCAAATGTGAATCCGTCCAGTTTCGGTTGCGGAGCAGGAACAGCGGTCGCGAGTGGGCAGGCGTCGAGCGCCGGCGCGGGGGGCGGCGTGACCAGGTCTTCATGTACCCAACTGCCGCGCGAAATGGCGCGATTCGCGTAGCCAATCACTACGCCGTAGCGAAGGATGGCGTCGCCCGGAGCCAGATCGCCCAGGGCAACCTTGTGCGCCTCGGGCACTGCCTCCCTCAGTTCGAGACCGCAAGGGAAACGACTGCCGGCAGCCAGTCCGTCCGGGCTGACAACGACGGCGACGTTGTCGGCAGGATGCATGCGAATATAGCGGGGTGGGAGGGAAGCGGTCATGCGTTGTATTGTTGCGCCTCGCTTTTCATCATCGCACCATGCGGAACTTCCAGTTGGGGATTAGGCGCCGCATGGCGATGAAGTCTTCGCTCTGGGCAAGCGGCCACAGAAACTATGCTCGGCGCTGCCGGGGTCTGCGGGCTTGGCGGGCGACGGCACCACTCGCCTGCTGCAGGTGCTTTGGCTGCGTCCCGGCGGGGGTTGGGCTGGCCAGTTTAATTTGAAGAGGGCATCCACCGGAGGAATCGAACTCATGAATCGTAGAGAGTTTCTTAAGGCCACCAGCGTTGTCGGATTCGCGGTTGCAGGCAACGCATCAAGCAAGTCTACGGGTGCAGGTCCACTTTCTCCGTCGGTGCGGATGAAGCTTGGCGACCAGACATCGCCTACTAACGATACGCACCTTGCCTACCTGGCCCGGTATGGCGTGCGCAACATCTGCGGCTACCCGCAGATTGATGGCGAGCGCCTCTATGCGACCGTGGAGGAACTGAAGGGGATGATCGATTTGGCCGGTAAGTACGGTATCAGTATCGATTGCACGGCCCCGCCATTTCTCGAGTCGAGCTTTATCGATGCGGAAAAGCATCCGGCCATTCTGCTGGCGGAAAGCCCGGAGCGCGACCGCGATATCGAGCAGATGCAGACGTTTATCCGCAACTGTTCGCTTGCGGGCATTCCCAGCATTAAATACAACATGAGCATTCTGGGTGTATTACGGACGGGGCGCATGCACGGACGCGGAGACGCTCTTTACCACCAGTGGAGGCTTTCTGAGGCTCATCCAACGAAACCACTCACTCGGGCCGGCGTGGTTAATGCAGATCAATTCTGGGAGCGGATCACTTACTTTCTCGACCGCGTGATTCCGGTGGCCAATGAGTACAAGATACGGATGGCCTGCCATCCGCAGGATCCGGGTGTTCCACCAGAGGGATACCAGGGAGTCAATCGAGCGCTCGGCACAGTGGATGGACTGAAGAAGTTCATCACTATTCAGGAGAGCCCATATCATGGCCTGAACTTCTGCCAGGGAACGATCTCGGAAGATCTCGGGAACCCGGGCGTCGAGATTTTCGATGTGATCCGCTATTTCGGTACACGCAAGAAGATCTTCAACGTGCATTTTCGCAATATCCGCGGACACCGCAATGACTTTACCGAAGTTTTCCCAGACGAAGGCGACATAGATTTTGTCAAGGCGATCAAAGTATACAAAGAGATCGGCTACGAATATATGCTGATGCCGGACCATGTGCCGCTGGCGGTAAACGATCCTGGTTCTCTCCAGTCGTTTGCCTATTGCTATGGGTACATTCGGGGGCTGATTCAATCGCTGAGCGAGATGGATTGAAGCACCTCCCAACTCGACCCGATAAGACCTCCACAGGAAATTAATTTCTGCACTTTAGAGGGTTCGGAGCAAATAACCGCCTCCCTTCGCAGGCCTGCAAGGGACAAAACGCGGATGAGGAGAATTCCCCGGTTCTTACTTGAGGGTCAGGAAGTGTCCCGTCGCGTGGGGGATGGTTACGGTGTACTGACCTTCCTTCAGGCGGGCAGGCTGCGGCGACCGTGTGATATGAGCTTCCCGGCTATCGAGCGCCGCAGCGTACATTATTTCGGTTTCTACCTCTCCGATTCTCCCCTTTCCAAAGTCCAGGTTTATTTCGACGTCCTTTTCCGTGTCCTTGTTGAGAATGATGATTGCAACTTTACCGCTGGGAAGCAAAGCAGCGTAAGCGGTCGCATTGACTCCCGCCGCCTGGAGTTGTGATGTGAAGTCACCTCGGAAAAAGGATGCTCCGCTGAATGCCCGGCGAATTTGAGGCCGTACGCCACCGGTTCCATCACGTATTCTGAGCCAAACGTCGCAATGGGCGTGTAGAAGGGATGAGGATGAGTCGCGATCTGCTCCGGAGTCTCTCCTTTCTCATTGAGAAGGACGTCACCCGGAAGGAACCCTCCGACGGAGTTTGCGACGGATTTGCCGGTCCCGCCGTGCAAATTGACTCCGGAATAGTTGTTGCTGGCGAGCAACAGTGAATAGTCCGCAGCCCACAGTGCTGCCGCGAAAACGTCGGACACACCGGGCTTGCCGCCGCGATAGCAAGTGTTTCCCTCAGTCATGCGCACACGGGCGCCGATCTTATTTGCCGCGCCGGTCGCGGTATCCGCCGTCTTCTGGACCCTGGCCATCGTGGCTGGGTTCAGCAGATTGGGAATGCTGACCTCTGGGTTGGTTGCCGGACCTCCGAAATAGTAATGGTGGGTAAGGGTTGTAACGTGTGGCGGATTTTCGATCGAGGGCCAAAGATCAGCGATCTCCGTCAGCCACGCTACATTCGCGGCGACATCCGGCATCCCGAACTTTGCCCCTGGCACGCGGGAGGTCACGGCCCGGGCAAGCGCGAGCCATTCCTGCAGGTATGTTTTCGCGGACCACGTTTTGGGATCGCGCAAGTGGTGCCCGAACAGGTCCGCCTCGTTGCCAATCTGAAAGTACTGCAGGCTCTCACCAAGAGTCTTTGCCACAAACGCGGCTTCTTCCGCCGCGCGCTCGGGCGTATTGGTTCCCATCCCGATGCCATACAGGCAGGTCCAACCGGCCGCTTTGAGAATCTGCCAGGTTGCGCACCGCTTCCGGTGTCACGGCGTAATACTGGGCTTTGGGCTCGCCTTCCACTTCGCGGGTCTGTGGGTGCTCGGGTTCCGGAGATTCAGGCGTCGGCTTCCACCACGCAAACTCGCTGGTATTGCCGCCCAGGCGCAGCACGCCATGAGGCGCAAGAGCTTTGCATTGGCGGATCAATCCGATGTTGCTCGCCGCGAAGAAGCTCGGGGCGGTCAATTGCTGCACTTCATACGAGAGGCCGACGAAGTCGGCAGGCATGTGTGGACCTGCGGCCTCAGTCGGAATCCTGAGGGTGACCTGTGCTCCCACCCGGCCTTGCGCACGAAGACGGGTTGCAGCAAGAGAAACGGCGGCAGTGGTAATGAATTTGCGGCGGCTGATCGTCCTCGTCATAGTTAAAGTGTAATTGGCGAGCGAAATATGCACGCCAAGGTCATTTGGGTGTTGTCAAGGAGAAAGCGAAGGCTTGTGACATCCCGTCTCTCGCGCCGCACGACCTTGGTCGGACTTGTGCCCGTCAGGCTGGAGGTGAGCTAGAGCAGATTCAGTTCTTTCGTGGGCATGGGCTACTCTCCCGCAGCGATCGGGTCTTGACATAGGGTGGCTGTGGCAGTAGCTTTGTTTTTGACATAGTCTGTCTATGCTAGAGTTCTTCTTTGGTTGAAGAGGTGTGATTTGAATCGTGATGAGATTCCGCCGGGTACGCTTTACCTGTTGATCCTGAAGACGCTGGCGCGGCATGCCGAGCTTCATGGATACGAGATTGCCAATTCGATTCAGCGCACTTCGGACGATGTGCTGCAGGTGGAAGAGGGGTCGCTGTATCCGGCGCTCCAACGAATGCTGATCAAAGGCTGGGTGAAGGCGGAGTGGGGCGTGACAGCGGGCAACCGGCGGGCGCGGTACTACAAGCTGACGGCTGCGGGGCGGAAGCAGCTGGTGGCGGAGGTTTCGCAGTTTGAACGCGTGATAGGAGCTATTGCGCGGGTGATTCAGACAGCGTGAGGAGATGAGCCATGAGTGAGGCCCGCGAGCTTTGGCGCCGAGTGCGCATGCTGTTTGATCGGCAGCGGTTTCAGGCGGAACTGGAAGAGGAGATGCGCCTGCACCTGGAGTTGAGAGCGCAGCAGCATGCGGAGAATGGGTTGAGCGCAGAGGCAGCGCGGCGCACGGCTTATAGGAGATTTGGCAGTCTAACCGTTCTCAGGGAGAGGAGCTATATGACGTGGGGATGGGGATGGCTGGAGAGCCTGGTGCAGGATGTGCGATTCGCGATGCGGCAACTGTGGAAGACGCCGGGGTTTACGATCACGGCGATCCTGACGCTGGCGCTGGGGATTGGCGCCAATGCGGCGATCTTCACCCTGGTGAATGCCGTGCTGCTGAAGGACCTGCCGGTGGTCGATCCGCAGTCTCTGGTGCGTTTGGGCGACTCCGACCAATGTTGCGTGAACCGTGGCGCGGAGGAAGATGGAAACTACTCGATCCACTCCACGGATACCTGGCAGCGGTTCAAGCAGAACAACCCCGAGTTTGAAGAGCTGGCCGCGATGCAGGCGGGGCTCAATCCGCTGGTGGTGCGCCGCGAACACTCGGACGAGGCCGCGCACTCGGTCAATGCGGAGTTCATTTCCGGCAACTATTTCCGCACCTTCGGGCTGCGGCCGGCCGCGGGACGGCTGTTGCAGGATAGCGACGATGTGCGGGGCGCGCCGGTTGCGGCGGTGATAAGCTACGCGCTGTGGCAGCGTGACTATGCACGCGACCCGTCGGTGGTCGGCGCCACCTTCTGGGTCAACTCCAGGCCGGTGACCGTTGTGGGAATCGCCCCGGAGCAGTTCTACGGCGACCGCCTGCAGAGCACGCCGCCGGGTGTTTATCTACCCATCGAGTCGCTGCCTGTCGTGCGAGACAAGGATTATGTTCATGAGCCGGATGCGAGGTGGCTCTACCTCATAGGGCGGATCAAGCCGGACACGGCCCTGGCTCCGCTGCAGCAGAAGCTCTCCGCGCAGTTGAAACAAATGCTCTCCCCAAGCAAGTTCTTCTCCAGTGCGCATGACCATCCGTATCTCGACCGCGTGCATGTTCCCATCACCCCGGGCGGTGCAGGCATCCAGAACATGCAGGCCGAATACCGATCGAACCTGCATCTGTTGCAGTGGATCGCCGCGCTGGTGCTGCTGATCGCCTGCGCCAACATCGCCAACCTGCTGCTGGTGCGTGGCATGGCGCGCAAGGCGGAGATGAGCCTGCGTACGGCGTTAGGTGCGGCTCGGGCCCGCATCGTTCGTCAACTCTTGACCGAAAGCCTGGTGCTCGCGGTGATTGGCGGCATCTCAGCACTGGCAGTTTCGTATGGCGGAGCAGAGCTGCTGCTGAAGCTGGCTTTCCCGTCTTCAAACGATGTGCCCATCCATGCCACCCCCTCGCTGATCGTGTTGGGATTTGCGATTGGGCTCTCACTGGTGACCGGCGTGCTCTTCGGGGTGGCGCCGGCGTGGCTCTCGGCGCGGACACAACCCGCCGATGCGTTGCGCGGCGGATCGCGCACAACGGCAGGAGGGGCCTCGGTGCTGCAGCGCGCGCTGGTAGTCATGCAGGCGGCGCTCTCGCTGGTGCTGCTGGTGGGTGCGGGCCTGTTCGCCCAGAGCCTCAGCAAGCTTGAGCACTTTGACATGAAGCTTGAGGCTACCAACCGCTACATCATCCACTTCGATCCCCAGTCCGCCGGTTACTCTCAGCCGCAGTTGGCGGCTCTCTACCCGACGATCGAGGACCGCTTCCACCAGATCCCCGGCATGGTCAAGGTCGGACTCAGCGACTACACGCCGATGGAGTCCTACAACGACAACACCGCCGTCCGGATCCAGGGGCACCCGAATCTGTACAAGAGCGCGTCCTATGTATGGGTGAACTCTGAATACTTCGACTCCGTAGGCACGCATGTGGTGATGGGCCGCGGCTTCGGCCCGCAGGACAGCCCTACCGCGCCCGCGGCCGCAATAGTCAATCAGGTCTTCGTGAAGACATTCTTCAAGCCGGGGGAGAACCCCATCGGTGCGCACCTCGGAGGTCCGGAGTCGCCGGGCGATTTCACGATCGTCGGCGTGGTCGAGGACACGACCTACGGCGGCGTGGGCTGGAAGGATCACTCGATGTTTTTTATGCGTCTGCTACAACAGCCGGCCGGGGACAAAAAGCCGGCCGACTACGTCTTTACCAGGGCGATCGTGCTGGATACAGCGGGGCCCATGGATGACTTGGAGGCCGTGTCGCGCCAGACCCTCTCGGGCATCAATCCGAACCTGTCGGTGGTAAAGTTCCAGACCTTCGACTCGCAGATCGGGGAGCAGTTCACGCATGCGCGGATGCTCTCACGGCTGATGACGCTCTTCGGCGGGCTGGCCCTGATGCTGGCTGCGGTCGGACTCTACGGCGTAACGGCGTATGGAGTGGCACGGCGCACCAGCGAGATCGGCATCCGCATGGCTTTAGGCGCGGAGCGGAGCGGCGTGGTGGCGATGATTCTTCGCAGCGCGCTGCTGCACACGGCGATTGGACTGGCGATTGGAGTGCCGGTGGCGTTCTATGGGGTGACGCTGGTGAAGTCGCAGCTTTATGAGACCACGACGGTGAGCGGCGGGGCTCTGGCGGTGGCGGTGGGAACTTTGCTGGCGGCGGCGTGCGTTGCCGGGTTGATTCCGGCGCGGCGTGCGGCGTCTGTCGATCCGGCGCGGGCGCTGAGGACAGAATAATGACATTAGTCGACTGTGTTCACCCGCGGTGATTTGTTACGAGCCGGTGCTTGATTCGGCTGGTCATTATCCTCACTATTCGTTGCGCAATGCGACCATGGGTTCAACGTTGGCTGCGCGGTGTACTGGGGCCACCGCCGCCAGTACTGCGGCGACCAAAAGCAGTGCCGTGGCGCCCGCCAGCATCATAGGGTTCCATGGCTGCACACCGTACAACTGGTCTTTCATCAGCTTTCCGGCGAGAATGGCCAGCGGAATCCCAAGGCCCAGGCCGATGCCGACCTGCCAAAGCGCGCCGCGAAGCACCATGGTGATGACATCTGCGCGGTCGGCTCCGAGAGCCATGCGCAGTCCGATTTCGTTGGTTCGTTGCTCCACCGTGTAGGCCATGACCCCGTAAAGCCCCACCGCCGCTAACACAAGACCAAGGAGTCCAAACAGGGAGGTGAGCGTGGCAATCATGTTTTGCTGCTTAAAGTCGGTGCTCACGACTTTGCTGTAAAGGTTGACGTCATCGACCACCAGGCCTGGATCGACGCTGGCTATCGCTTTGCGCACCTTTTGCTCCATCGCCGGAGGGTCGCCTGGGGCCCAGATCACGATGTTGTAGAGGTAGTGCGACCACTTCTCGCCTTGTGCCCAGTCCGGATCGTCGAATCTCGCCGTCTGCGTCTCTGACACCCAGTACATCGGCCCGACTGGTTCCTTGTAGTCGTAGGTCATATACCGGATGTCTCTGACCACACCGACGATCTCATATGTGGAGGCGTAGCGGAGCCTGTTCGGACCGAAATGCTGGCCAATTGGGTTCTGTCCTTTGAAAAATCGCCGGACAAAAGCCTCGTTGACAACCGCTACATTGGGCGTCGCTGCCGTGTCGTCTTCGGTGAATGGCCGGCCCATCATGATCTTGGCTCCGATGGTCTCGAAGAACCCAGGCATTACCCGCACGTAGCCTGCTCCCGTATCTTCTTTAGGTCCGGGCTCAGGCCTGCCCTGGATGCGCACTCCATTGTTCCAGCTATCGCCCGTCATCGGCGCATACAGTGCAGGCGTGGCCATTCGCACCCCGGCAGTCTCCCTCAGGCTTTCGTCGATCCGCCGGAACAGTTGCTCCATCTGCTCGGGCTTGATGTTGCCGAGCGTCGGATTGATCCACGCGATATAACGCCCCTGCGAATCGAAGCCGAAATCCTGGTGCTCCAGGTTACCCAGACTTTGCGTCAGAAACGCCGCGGCCGAGAGCAGCACCAGTGACATGGCCGCCTGCGCGACCACCAGCGATCTCTGCACCCACGAACGCCTTCCGCCTACTGAGCGGTTCGCCCCGCGCAATGCTTCCACTGGATCGGCATGCGACGTCATCCACGCCGGCGCCGTCCCGAAGATCACCCCCGTCAGAATCGAAACGCCAAGCGTAAACAGCAGCACCGGCCAAGCTGGCGTAGGACTGACGGGAACATAGTTATTCGGGCCGCCGATCTCGAAGGCCAGATACAAAATCAGCCGTGTTCCGCCATACGCGACGCCAATTCCAAGTGCGCCGCCGATGATCGCCAGCAGCACACTCTCTACCAGCGCCCTGCGCATCAGCCGGAGCCGCGAAGCCCCCAATGCGACGCGGACTGAGATCTGCGCCCGGCTTTTCAATCCGCGTGCCAGCATCAGGTTCGCCAGGTTCCCGCAAGCCACAAGCAGCACGCATCCGGCCGCGATCAACAATAGCTTGAGGCCTTCCTCGTATTCGTCCCTCATGGCTGATACGCCCCCGCCGCCGGGCGTCAAGTGGAGCGTCTGTTGCTGCCAGAGCTGTTTCTCGCCCGGTTCCATGTCCGCCACATGGCTCGCCATCCAGTCGTGGAACTCCACGCGTAGCCTGGCCTCTAGCGCTTGTGGATTGACGCCCGGGCGCACTCTGCCCAGCAGGTCGAGATAGTTTTCGTTTGCCCGCTTGGGCCGCGCCACATCCGTGGCAAGAACCATCTCGGACGTGATTGGCAGCCAGATGTCAGGCATGCCCCACCCGGCGAGCTTCGCGCCATAAAACCCCGGCGGCGTCACCCCGATGATCGTAAAGGCGTGCCCGTTGATCTGGAAATCCGAGCCGACCACCGAAGGATCCGCGCCATACTTGCTCTCCCAGGCGCGGTAGCTCATCACCGCGACCAGCGGTGCTCCCACGCGATCATCGGCGTCGGTCATCAGCCGGCCCATCAACGGCTGCACACCCAGGGTGCGGAAAAAGTTGCCCGACACATACTGCCCGTTGCGCGTGTCCACCTGCGCGCGCGATCCAGCGCGGCGTACGCCAAGCGGCGCATTGCCGGCCTGCAGCGCGGCCAGGTCGACGAACTCCGGCGTATGTTCGCGGAAATTGTTGTACGCTTCCCACGAGAAGAGCGAAAAGTCGCCATCGCTGCCCTGCAAGTATCCGCCCCAGTTGCAGCAGCGGATCTTGTCCCCGATCCGCCACAACTCATCGGGCTTCGTCACTGGCAACGACTTCAGCATCACCTGGTGCACGAGCGTAAAGATCGCTGTCGTTGCTCCGATTCCCAGGGCCAAAGTAATAACAACCGTCGCCGTAAACCCGGGTGCCTTCCGCAATTGCCGCAGCGCGTCACGCAGGTCCGCCAGCATTCGCACTCTCCCAACTTCTGAATTCCGCTCGCGCCATTTGTGGGAGCACGCCGTTCGCCGTTTCCTGCGGGTGCTCAGCCTCAAAACAAGAGCTTTAGGCTGAGGTGAGGCGTCCTTCTGTCCGAATTTAAAACCCCACGTTCGGAATCGAACAGCGAAGTACGTCAAAAAACGCGATGATCGTTTCTGCTTCTGTGCCGTCGCCGAGGTTCGCGACAACAAATCTGGACCAGATTGCTCATAGACGAGATAATCCGCACCGAATTCGGCCACCGGGCCGGATCAGTACCATCAAACGCCCCTGGCTCTCGGAGCCTCCTTTGGACCCCAGTTCGGCGGGACGGTACGAGATTCCAGTCGCAATGCCGACATTTGAGGACCTTTCCTAATTGGCCGTGATTAACTTGAGACCATTTTGCGCTCATCACGGCACAGGATGGGCTCCAGAGCCGTGGCTGGACCAGGACATCTCCCGATGTCAATCCTCTTGAAGGCGTTAGGTCTTCAAAACGGCGAGCACATAGGCCGGTTTCATCGGAAGCCTGCGAATCGCTTTTCCAGTTGCATCGTAGAATGCTGCGGCGATTGCCGGTGCAGCCAGCGCGTTCGCTGCCTCTGAGCCACCACCGTATTTCCCAACCTTGGGATTGTGAATGAGCTCGACATTGATCTCCGGGATGTCGGCCATGGTGAGGATGGGATAGCTGAGCCAGTCGTCCTGGGTGACGCTGCTCTCGTCGATCATCACCTCTTCCATAAGCGCGATGCTGATTCCCATCATCGCGCCGCCTTCCACCTGGCGCTTGAGATGGTTCGGATTGATGACCACTCCGGGATCGACCGCCAGGGTGCACTTCTCAACCTTGATGACACCGGTCCCGGGCGTGACGGCGGTCTGGCAGACGCAGGCCCAATAGGTTCCATCGCGCAGCATGAGCGAGACGCCGCGCCCACGGACTGTATCTTTCCCCGCCGTACTGGCGCCGGGCCGCGGCGATGGCCGCGTATCCCAACCCGACGCATCTCGCACCGCTTTCAGCACTCCGATGGCGCGCTCCTCCTTCAGGTTGTCGATGCGGAATTGAATGGCGTCCACGCCCGCGAGCGCTGCGGCTTCACTGATCGCCAATTCGCGCGGAAAGTTCTGCTGGAACTGCACCGGCGTGCGCATGCTGTGGTCGCGCAGGCCTACTGCAATCGGCGATGCCTTTTGCCCAACCTGGAACGTGCCATGACCGCGTTCGATTACGTTCGCCGCCTGAGCATAGAGCCACTCGTCCGAGATGTTGTTCATCGTCGAGGTGATGAAGTCGCCGTGGACATCGGGGGCGGGCATCGTGGGCAGGCCCGCGAGCACTGCCCCCACGGGCCGGTCGTCCTGCATGGCAGGCATGTAGTGATCGATCTGGTAGGCGGCCAGCTTGCCCTTATCGTCAACTGCCAGCTCGACATCGGAGAAGGAAGCGGGCGATTGTGTGGACCACTGCATGTCGTCGGCGCGCATCCACTGAACGCGCACGGGCTTGCCCACGGCCTGGGAGAGTATGACGGCCTCGTCTTCCGCTCCGGCGTTTCCGCCGTTCGATCTTCCGTAATGGCCGGGTCCCGGATATATGTGCACGATCACCTTGTCGATCGTGGTACCGAGCATCTTGGCAAGCTCGCCCCGCAGTTCCTGGGGATTCTGATTGTGCGTGTGGACATGCACCATGCCATCGGTTTTGACATCGCCCACTGCCATGGTTGGCCCAATGGGCGCGTGTTTCATGTACGAAACCTGGTACGTGGCAGAGAGCTTCTTCTGGGCCGATCCCAGGGCGGCAGCCGTATCGCCCTTCGTCGCGGCGCTTTTCGTCACTGGGGTCGATGTCCAGTCGGAGTCTTTTCTCAGACACTCGTGCAGCTTCGCGCTGCCCGGTAGCCCCTTCCAATCTGTCCATTTTGTATCGCTGGAGATTTGCTGTGCGGCCTGGATTGCTTCCCACTCTGTGGGCGCTACCACGCCGACGAGATTTTGCTTCACGATGACCTGGGCATTCGGATATTTGGTTTTGTCGAGCTTGCCGGCGGAGACAAGTGTGGAGCCGAGTGTCTTGGGATGCACCACCCGCCCGTGGAGCATTCCGGGCAGGCGCACATCCGTGGCCCATACCGTTTTGGCAGACACTTTCTCCCGAATGGCGGAGCTGGGAAACGATTTTCCGATGACCGTGTAATCGCTCACGGGTTTCATCGGGGGATTGCCCTCGACGCTCAACCCGATGATGTTGGTGAGATCTCCGCGCACCGGAATGGTCAGGTTTAACTGCTGGCCTTGAATGAGGTTGCCGTAGGAAATACTCTTGCCTCCGCCGGAGACCACGCCGTCCTTGATGGTCAATTTGTCTTTTGGCGTGCCCAGTTTGGTTGCAGCGAGATCAAGCAGTGCCTGGTAGGTATAGGCGGCCACCTTGCGGAGATTGGGGGTTCCGTCGTTAAGAAAGCCAAATGAGCCGCCGCCGTCGGGAGTCTGGTCGGTGGATCCGGTAACAACGGTCGTAATGGCCTCGAAGGGCATCGACAGCTCTTCGGCCACGATCTGCCGGTAGGAAGTATAGACCGAGCCCTGGCCGAAGTCGTTTTTGCCGGTGCGAATAGTCACCGTGTTGTCCGGGTGGATTTCGAGCCAGGAACTAGCCAGGGAAGGGTCGAGAGAATTCTTCGCGAAGGACGCTTTCGGCGTATCGCCGCGGAGACGGGCGGGGCCAACGACGCTGATGCCTACAGCAAGGATGCCACTTGTTTTAGCGAACTGGCGCCGGGTGAGAGTCGCCCCAAACACATCGATCGACTGAGTTCTCTTGGTCGCCATCGCTTACCTCCCTTTCGCCATGATCGCGGCAGCATGCTGCACGGATTCAATGACCGCCTTGTACGTTCCGCAGCGGCACAGAATCGGGGATATGCCGGACGTGGTGTAAGCCGCTTTGATCTGTTCCAGAGTCGGACTCGGATTGCCTTCCAGCAGTTCCGTCGCCTTGATCATCATTCCGTTTTGGCAGAATCCGCACTGAGGAGTTTGTTGCTCGATCCAGGCTTGCTGGACGGGGTGGAGTGTGGTCTTCACTTCCTCGCCCGAAAGACCCTTTTGCTTTGCCCAGCGACCAGGCAAGCCTTCGAGCGTGGTGATCTCCTGGCCAGGAGCAACATCCGACAGAGCCGTAATGCAGGAACGCACTTCCTTGCCATCAATTAGAACGGAACAAGCTCCACACTGCGCCAGTCCACAGCCGAACTGCGGACCGGTAAGGAGAAGATCGTTGCGCAAGATGTAAAGAAGCGGCGTATCGCCGGGTGCCTGGACCTCTCGCTTGACCCCATTTACCGTAATAGTGGCCATTAAGCGTTGCCTCCAATCTCTGTTCCGAAATCAGACGACTCCAGGGAGTGGCACTACTTTAGCTGCTGAACCCCTGATCGCGACAGTGCTTTCTGTTGGGGGAACGCATAATCAGTTGGCGGATCGTCTTGTGACCGTGGTCGCTGGTTGGTGCTGGTGGACGCACTTCGCTCCACCAACCCCTGGCAAAACATCGATGAGCGCACAACGCGCCTTTCCACCGATCCGCATTCTGGAAACGCGCCAAGGGGTATAGTCGTCAACCGACGAAGATGTACAGCCAGATCGGCGAATGCTTGCCGACATTTCGGTACCGATCCGTGTCGGTCATCCATACGATGGAAATGTCTCACCGAACATCGGCGCTTTGCTCCTCGACTGTTTCTCGGTAGCTTCGTCCTGTATGACGTCCCAGTGTTCCACCAGGATCCCGTCCTGAATATGGAGAATGTCGGCCGCGATCCAATTCACCTCTGCACCAAACCCCGAAAAACGGCCATGGACGATGACAAAGTCTTCCTCTGCGACAATCATGCCAGGTTTGTATCCGAGTGTGGGAGGGAGCGACTTGATCAGGTTGAACAGGCCCTCGCGACCGGGCTCGATGTGCGCGCTGTGCTGGATAGAGCGGGGCGACCACAAGCCTTCTGCGGCGACATAATCTCGCTTGTTGAAGAGTGTGTCGAACGCTTTCAGGACGAGAGCTTTATTTTGTTCCGGTGAGGTTTTCGGCATTCGCATCCCCTTCTCGCTTGCGGATTCGGATGCCTTCTCGGCTCCGCCTTTCCATTGACATCCATCCGACCGGATTGTGCCCCGGCCGGATTCCAAGTTGCGTCACGCCCCGATGGGACGCACGCGGCGGCTGTCAAGCGTTGGTGCCCCCATCGACGGTGAGATTGGCTCCGGTGATGTACGCGGCCTCGGGACTGGCAAGGAAGGAGACCAGAGCGGCGACCTCCTCGACGGTACCATAGCGCTTCAGAGCGGTCGCGGCGATCTGAGGTTCAGCCCAATCGCCTGCGGCGGGATTCAGGTCGGTGTCGATGGGACCAGGCTGCACGTTGTTCACTGTGATGCCGCGGCCGCCAACCTCTCTCGACAACCCTTGCGTGAACATCTTCACGGCTCCCTTGGTGGCAGAGTACGCCACCAGCCCGGGCGTCATCATCCGCTCGCCGACGCACGAACCGATCGTGATGATGCGGCCACCGCTCTTGATGTGCTTGAGCGCCTGCTGCGTGGCGGCCAGCGTGCCGCGTACGTTGATGTTGAACATGCGATCTATCTCATCGAGGGTCTGCTCCTCGAATGGTTTCGGAATCGCCGTGCCGGCATTGTTGACGAGGATATCGAGGCCACCGAGGGCCGCGACTGTCTTTTCAACTACGTCCTTGACGGCTTCCGCATCGGTTGAGTCAGCCTGAATGGCAATGGCCTTACCGCCATTGCTTTCAATAGCCTTAACTACCGCCGCAGCTGACTTCGCGTCGCTTGCGTATGTGATAGCCACGCTCGCGCCATCCGCAGCCAGACGTTTTGCGATCGCTGCGCCGATTCCCCTTGAACCGCCGGTAACGAGCGCTGCCTTCTCAGTTAATTTGGACATAAAATTCCTGCGCTTTCCGGGAGTACTTGCGCTCCCTGACTCAACTGACTGACATTGTCAGACCACTATCGGATGTTCCTATCTCGACATCGGATTAGACACTTTGGGGAATACAATCCATTCCAGACAGGAATGCAAACAGGTTCGGCGAAGACGCGGAGAGATCGTGTGGACAGATTAGACGCAATGAAGGTGTTCGTTCGGGTTGTTGAGAAGGGGAGCTTTTCTGCCGTGGCGAAAGAACGCGGGATCGGCCAGCCGGCGGTGAGCAAGCAGATCGCCGGCCTCGAAGACGAACTTGGCACCGAGCTGATTCACCGCAACTCGCGCTCCATTGTGACGACGAATGCGGGCCGCGAATTCTACGAGTCTGCGTTGCGGATTCTCGATGACTTCGAAAGCGCGACTTCCCGCATCGGCCGCGGCCAGACGTCGCCCAAGGGGCTGATCCGCTTAACCGTTCCTCCTACCTTTGCGAGGCTTCACATGGTATCGAAGCTGCCTGCGTTTTTTGCTGCCTACCCGGATATCGTCATTGAAATGGCGGCATCCGAGAGCCCGGCGACGATTGTCGAGGATGGCTTCGATCTGGCGATCCACTCGGGCGATCTGCCAGACTCCGCCCTGGTGGCGCGCAGATTCGCGCAGACCATGATTATTCTCGTGGCGACGCCGCAATATCTTACGCGGCACGGAACTCCGGAATCGCCAGAGGATATAGGCCGCTTTCCGTCGGTTGTTTTCGTCGAACGAGGGTCCGCGCAGCCGTGGTGCTTTGGATCGGGAAATACCGCTAAGCGCGTTGTGCCTGCCGGAATGTTTCGCACCAGCGACCTTGAACAACTACGGATGGGCGCTCTTGAGCACTTGGGGATTGCACAGGCACCGGCATGGCTTTTTGCAGCTGAGCTAAGAGAGGGCACAGTACTCCGGCTGCTGACACCTTTCGAGCGAATGGTCCCTATCCTTGCGGTCCGGCCAGCCAGCCGTCGTTTGTCCGCCAAGGTAAAAGTCTTCATCGAGCATCTTGAAAAGACGTTCGCTCTGTGCTCCCAATTCAACCCGCGCCCCGGCTAGCGCGGAAACGGCGGTATTCGCTTGGAATTTTGCTTATAGCCGGCCATTTCTCCAGCTTCTGTGAACGGAACAATGCGCTCCCGCCTGCTTACGGTTGAATCTGTCCCGATAAACGTTAGGTCCCTATCGGGACTGCCCCAACGCAACGATGGTGGATTGCCCAAGAGTTTTTGGGGGCAGTTTCGATAGGGTCGTTTGAAGTAAGTCGGTGGCGGGACGGGCGCGGTGATCTACCTATGGGATTTCAATCGGCGGGATGATGGCTTTTTTGGTTGTTGACTCGACGCGGTGAACGAATCGGGCCGCCCGGAGTCTGATTCCGGGGTAGGCGAGGCTGAAGTGGTAATCGCAAATGCGCCTTGAGTGGTTCGTGGTTGCAGCCAGTGCACACTGCGGCATAGCGTGCGCGAACACGACAGCGTTGAGGTCGGGGTCCGTGAGGCTGTCATGAGCTGTCAACACTGCACCTCCTTGGCTGAGACGGGGCCAGGCTCGGCTGGAAGTAAAGCTGGGCGCAGGTGAGCCGTTCGACGACGAACATAATGCCGGAGCATGCTGGACAGCGCAGGCCAGGCGGATCGTGCGGATCGATGCAGGCCGTCGTGCCGAGCAGAGCGCGGCAACGTTGGAGCGCAGGACCTCGGCTGCGGTTGGCGAAGAGTCCGAAGTGTCGGATGCGAACCAGGCCGCCGGGCAGGACATGAAGCAGGAAGCGGCGCAGGAACTCATGAGCGGAAACGGTCATGACCTTCTTCTTGCCACCGTGAGCATAGTCTCGCCAGCGGAAGGAGACGCGATAGTTTTCGAAGGCAACGAGCCGATGGTTGGAAATGGCGACGCGATGGGTGTAGCGGGCCAGGTAGTTGAGAACATGCTCGGCACCGGCGAAGGGTGGCTTGGCGTAGACCACCCAGTCCTTCAGGCTGAGTTGCCAGAGTAAGTGGCTGAATGCGCCAGGTGCGGCAAGTTGTTCGACTGAGCCATGGAACTGCAGTCTGTTCTGCTGAAACAGTTCACGTAGCTGCTCGCAGAACTTGCCGCGGAAGACTTCGCTGAGCGCTCTGACAGGCAGAAAGAAGCGTGGCGAGCAATCGATCCATCTGGAACCGTCGAGAGCCAGGCCGCCGGCAGGAACGATGTAGTGAATATGGGGATG